>NZ_JACEZU010000009.1 GCF_014042355.1 Rugamonas apoptosis | reverse complement strand
CTTCTATAACCGCCAGCGGCGTCACTCGCGCCTTGGCTACGTATCACCAGCATCGTTTGCCGCTGATTTCAGCAAACAGGCGCTGGCGGCTTGAAACGGAAGTGTCCACTATTGACAGTACACCTCAGGTTCAGCGGGCAGCGACGCGCTCGTGCACTCGGGCGAAAAATTGTGCCAAACCCTTTTTGGCACCAAACTTCAGTATTTTGCGGAAACGATCAAGGCAGGCAAGTATTCAAAGTGGGTTACCAAGGACTGGGTGGTGACGGTGACAACTTCCGAATGGCCCAAGAAATTGGGCTACGATATTGTCGTGAAATTTATGCCCAACAAGGCGTTGTAGGGAAAATTCGGATGTCCAATTTGATTAAGAAGAACCACGCGCAAGACGCGCTGGATGCACAACCGGCGCGTCATGAACGCATCATCACCGCAGCTACCGTCATGAGCGACAGTGAGAAAAATGAGCTGGGGGTGTGGGAGCAGGCTCACGCGACTGGCGATGGTCATTACACTACCAGTGACTGGCCGGGCTGGGACGCAGTGATAAACCGTATCTCTCATTGATCGGAAAATACCGTATAAACGGTTTATAAGGAAAATACATGAGTAGAAATTTCGATCCATATGGCCCGCAGCGGCACAAAAAAGGGCGCAAGAGTCACCTAGCTGCTGCGATTAACCAAAATATCCATAACCATCCGTGGATGGGATGGGTATGGATGGTAATTTTTATATTTTTGATCGGCGGTAGTTTCATCCTCGCCATTTCAAAGTGATCGAGGAAAATCGCATAATTCCTCTATGTCGAAATTTGTCGACAGCAGAATCGAAGTAAGTCACAAGTTGGTCATTGCATTGAGAAGGTCAGTGTGGTGTCGTGCTTGATAGGCTTGAGGTCGGCGCAATCCAACATCAGCTAGCAGACGTTGGATTGCGGCTGCGATTCGCCGAAGACGCTCAGATGATGCCTTTGTTCTGCATGAACCTGAGAACATTGACGGCACCAAAAGCCCTAGCGACTTGCATGCTGTCTAGGCCATCAATGTCCTGCAAGAACGGATTTCCGCCGTGCCGCAGTATCAGGTCGAAAGCACCGACGCTATTGCTTTCAGCCGCGAGCATCAGAGGTGTCCTGCCTTTAACCGGGTACCCGACCTGGGCGTTTGGATTGGCTCCATTTTTGAGTAAGAGTTCAGCAATTAGGATAAGTTCGCTTTCAGGGTGTTGTTCAACCAATTCGGTCACCGTCGATTTAACCAGTTCGTGGAATATTTCCAGGTAATGCTGGTCTTGAAACACGAGTTTAGTTAAGTCCTGATCGCCGAATATTCCTGCCATCGAAACCCGATACCTGCGCAAAGCTTCCTGCTCAAGTGCGTCTCGTTCAGGTGTCGCCGAACGAAGCAGGCGTTCGTACGTTTTTTTGGGAGACAAAATCTTTCCTAGTATCCCGATGCAATAATAAAGCGGTGTCTCGCCTGAGATGTTTCCACGTAGATTCGGATCGGCTCCCATGGTAAGCAGTGCCGCGACGACTTCGGGTTTGCAGTAGTCAATTGCTTCAAACAGTGGCGAAAGTCGTTTGCGATCTGTCAGTGAATTTAACGTTGCAGTGCTGTGGGGCACTGCAAGCAGCAGATCAAGGGTATGCCGCTCGTTGGATTGCCGGGCATGCTGAATTGCACAGAGTAGGGCAGAGCCGCCTGCTGAGTCCAGCAAATTGACATCCGCACCTTCAACAATTAACGCCTTGACGGCTTCCGCGCGGCCAAACGAAGCGAATAAGCGAAGCTGTGGATGTCTGCGAGTCTGTCCGTCTGCAAAGGTAATCTTTACGGTCCTGTCCGGGTTCCGAAGGTCAGGGACGCGAATATCTAATTCTGCCTCGTCGATGAGAAGGACAGGGAGGAGAGGTCGGCCGGTTTCCTTATCCAACGCTTCAGGAAAAAGCCCCCAGGTCGGGAATACTCCGTGGAAGGAATCGTGAAAATGTTCAACTTCCCAGTCCTCAAGCACCTCAGCATTTTCTTCCGATGGTGGGGAAATGACCTGCAGTGCAATTGCCAGATGTTTTAGCCGACGTATGAATTTTATGTCACCGAGTAGCCCGGCCAGAGCCATCGCTTCCTTCAATATTTCTTTTTCGTTTGGCCCAGCGCGATAGCTTGCCAATCCGACTGCTTTCCGGTAGAACGGCAGCGCCGCTTCGGTATCTCCGGACAAAACATGCCAGCGCCCTTGGAACCAGTTGAGTGCATAATTGGAGCGACCCTCCGGATCATATAGGCCAAGTAACCTCTCGAACTCTTGTAGGTTCTGACGGCAGCGCTCTTTGTCTCCTTCGAGCTTGCCGGAAGTTCGACGCAGCTGCTCGCCGAGTGTCAATCCCGGCACGATCAATGCGGAAAAGCGCTGGTTTATGGTTTGCACACCGTCGGACAGTATCTTGCCAATGTCGTGTACGGGATACCCGTTTTGGATAAATGCATATAGGGCCGCTTTGAGACCAGAATTCTGTCCGCTTTGTTCCAGCCATTCAAGTGCTCTTGCGATAAGTAGCCAGCGTCTGAGGTGTGGGAGGAGGCTTTCTGTGGAGGACTCCCCATTTTTCGCCAACGCACCCAGGAACAATTTCATACTCGTGAAATCAGGAAGCTGTGTACCACGAATCCAGCGCTGAACTAGCTCTCGCGATGGCCTGTCACTCCCGGTCGATTCGGGGTATGCCTGTTTGGCGAGTTCCGTCGGCTGGTCGGGAGAGAGCCAGCGAAACACGATTTCGATCGCATTCTGTCCATGTCCAAGCAATTCTGTCAGGTCTGGTCCGCTCCAGCGTTTGCAGATCTGAGAGAGTGCTGCGGCCCCGTGCGGTACGAAGAAGTGATCAATAAGAGTTTGAAGGGCGTCTTCTCTTAACAGACTGTCCAATGGGACGGTGACAACGAGGGACATATAGTCCCTATGGAAGTGCCATAGTCGGTCACATAGAAATTGTGCGAAATTAGTATCGGTCAGACGGCAGAGTGGTTGATAAAAGAGTTCATCAAGCAGAGTTCTGGGCAACGCCCAATCGACGTCGCCTTCGCGGGCGTAGCGATCGACGCTCCTGTTCTTTGCCTTTGTGTCGAAAGCCAGGGCGAGAATCCGGAAAATTTCACCCATGCGTGGATAGGGGGGGAGCAGTTGTTCTTCGGTCATGGTTGGGGCGTACTGCAGAGTATTAGCCTGCGAATATCTCGCTTGAAATTGTAATAGGCCCGGTAATCGCTTGGGGTGCCGGGAACCGCTATTGATATTCCGAAAGGGGAGACTAATTTGCCATGCTTGTTTCCTCGCTGATAATGCCATCCTTTACGGATTAGTTCCCGTACAAATTGAGCAATATTTTTATTGCTGCTGTATTTCACGTGACGACTCCCTCCCGGGACGTAGGTCGTCCCGGGCTCAGATGAATCAGGATTTATGACTTTACTTACCCTTCGCATTCCGTGCCGCTGCACTTTTCGCTCGAGCAGTGAATGAATTTGCAGGCACTTGACCGCCAGTCTTGCGTGCGGTCGCAGACTCGATTCGGGCCGCTGCGGTGGCGTCCATTGGTTGGGCGGGAGAAGTCTGTTTTGCGGTGGACATGTTTGTTCCTTTCAAAGTGGTTGTTGGTTGGTGCTGCCGTTGGCAACGATATGGACTTTAGCTAGTCACGCTAGTGCGGGCTGCCGCGCTGGTGGTCGGAAAAGGCGAGGAAATGCAACATATTGTTTTTAAAAAGGAAATTCGCCGCATGGACAAGCACTACCACGACTAGACGAAGATCGACGTGGAGCAACCTGTTGGCTCACGATGTTGCACTGGCCGACGTTCAACTGCTTCTCGGGCACTCTGAACTGGACCATGTTGATCCATATTTGGAGATTTCTCATGCGCGGCTTCGCAAGGCATTCGTTGACACATTGTGATAATTGGTGAGATTGCACCCGTTGCAAATAATCTAAAATTGGATTGCAATATGGAAACTTTTTATTGTGATACTTGTAACTAATTCCACGGAAATTCCCGGCGCCGCCTGGCGCCACCGTGTCGGCCGGCAGTCGGCGAACTTATAAGGCCGCTTTATAGCGGAACACCAAAATGATTCGATTTGTGAAGCCAGAAGAATGGGGCAAAGTTGAAGGCAGCGTTGCCGACATGCCATGGCTAGTTGCCAAAGAACGTTTTGTCGGGTTCTTCAAAGATCCTCGCCGTGGATCGGGGTTGTTTGAACACGTTGAGAAAAATCATGGCTGCAATGCGGCGAATGCAACGGACTGGGCAGTGGCGATGAACTCCGTGATCACGATCCTGAACACGATCCCCGATGGTGCTACTGAGGCCGAGGTCATGAACGCCTTTGGGTTGTAACGAAAGTTGCGCACGCCAAAATTAGGTAAGCGATGTATCCACGTTCCGATCTCTACGAATTTCCCGATGGCGCAACCATTACGCCCGCAGGCGCAGCCATGGAAGAATGTATGCGCGCCCGGTTGAGGCATATGGTCGAGGTAAGTGGAGCGGCGATTGGCGAAGATCGTGCGTTGCACGGCAGGCGAGAAGTAAAAGTGGTCGTCCCGGACGACAGCGTTGATGCACTTCTCCGTGCCTTCGGGGAGCCACAACCTAGCAAACGAAATATTTAGGAAAAATTTCAAGGAAAACACGTGGATAGGAGCGCCTTCAGGCAGATCAAACTCAGCACACGCGATAAGGTGCACACCGTGGTCGCCTGGATGAGGTTTATCCAAAGTGAGCAACTACCGGTGCCACGAGACGCAGCATTCGAATTACGCTTTATTCAGGAAACTCACGAAGCTGTGATCGTTCGATTGCGCGATACCGACACCTGGTTGCAGGAGCATGTCGCGCGACTGTTCTGGACGTGTGTGGATATGGGGCTGCTGGAGTATCAATATCCATATCCACACACTGGACAGAGTTACTCACCTACGCGCCTCGGGAGGATCGTCATTGCGCTGCCCAGGCCACTGGCAAGCGGACTGGTAAGAACCTTATTAATGTTTGAGAGCCTTGCCGGCCCCATCAAGAATTTTTCGAAAATCCGCAATGCCGCAGCTCTTCTGACCGCACTGGTGGGGTGGTACAGTAATCCGCAGGTTCAAGCGATCACACTCGCAATAGTCTCCGCAGTAGTGGCGATTGTAAGTACGTGGTTAGCACAATTCCTGACAACCGTAGATGACTAGGGAAAATGGTTGATATGGAGAAGAACTGGGCAAAAATCAGTGTGCAGGTATCGATCGCCGGCGTCTTGGTGGCGATACTAGCAATCCCGGCAAATTGGCCCAAAGTTCAACGCATCCTTGGGGTAAGCGATGTGCCCTTGCCAGCGCCACCTGTGCTCGCAAACAAGGATGGACGAGTCAATCATCAACCTGGCAGTAAATCGCATCAAGCTAATCCAAAAGAAAATGTGAAAGAAATTGATGAGGTTGTTTTTTACCTCCGACAATGTTCTCTTAGCGCTGACACCCTTCCAGCGCTACGCGCCATATCATGTGAATTGGATGTTCGAAGCACTAGGACCCGAGACGTGAAGATTGCATTCACTGCTACAAATATTTTGGCGGTGAGTTCTTGTGGCTCTAATCTTACCGCTACCGATTCTATTGAGATTGGCGATGTAACCAGCCTTGGTTCTGGTGTGATCAGCGACAATCTCGCGGCGGGCGCTAGATTGACCTTGCGATTAGAATTACCTACAGGGAGGGTCTGCGATGGACTTCAGCTTTTGCGGATTAATTCAGAAATTGGCGAGGATATGGTTTCCGTTGAGTTCAGAGAGATACCAGTTTCCATAAGTGGCGATCGCTATGAAGATCAACCGTGGTTTTTTCGAATAAGACGTTGGTTGCTCAGCTGATATGTAGGGAAAATACTTTTCAGCAGCACCTACGGACCGGAAAGCACTCCAATTTACCAAGTAGAGGCACCGATGACGAGCGAGAAGAATACTACTGAGCTTGAAGACGAACTTAAAACGTTAATCGCCCATCACAAAAAATGGGAAGGACGAGACTTTACTTGGGCTCAAGTATTTGTATGGGGCGGGATCATCGCGTCAGGAACGTCGAGCATATATGGTTCTGGCATTACTGAAATGGGCCATTTTTTCGCAGCGGTCGTTGGCGCAATCCCAGGTGTACTTATCGTGGTCGATAAGACCTTCAAATTTTCAGCACGGGCATCGTGGCATGCACGATATCGAGCAGCCTTAAACTCGCTTTTTCGCAAGCTGCGGGATGAAAACTCTCCTGTCCCGCCAATATCCCAAGCGCTAAGTAAGCTGGAGTCAGAGATGGAGAGGGATTTTCCCCCAATGGATCCTGAAATCCTTGGCGGAAAGCGCAGATGAACTTCAAGGAAACCGACATGACTGTACATTTTGATCAAGACAATGGCCCAGGCACGATATTGACAGAAGAGCACCGGGCCGCAATCGAGGAAGGCATCAAAGAGATTGACTTCGAGTTGGGCCGCTGCGGTCATGAAGAAGCACGCGACTTGAACCGCAAGCGGGCACACTTGTTTGCCGAGTTGGAGGCTGGCCAGACGCTCCCATTTCCCGACGAGGAATAATGTATGACTGTAATTACCATAAGGTTCACCGGTACCTTGTCTCCAGACGGAGTGGGCGCAAATAGCCCCAATGGCAACCAGACATTCGAACCCGGAAAGCCGGTTGATCCATTTGATTTCGAAGAAGTTTTACAGAGTCTTCAGAGCGGAGACAAGATCGTCGTAATTGGCGAGCCAGACGATGATGCAAAGAAGGCGCTAGCGGGGCTTGCTGAAGATGGCCATGACATCGAATACATCGCATAGATCGGAAAATAATGGCCAAGAAATGGATTCCAATGCCCGCGCCTGTTCGGGCGGCATTAGACGAACGCATAGCTCACCGCTACCGCGATCTGATAGCAAAGGTGCCAAGACTGGATGTTCCGAATCCTAGCATTACTCACGAAGTATCAGCCGACGGTTTCACCGCAGAAGTTCGGTTTTACTCTGAAGATGGTAGGTCTTCGTCTTCTCATTGGCAATACACCAGTCGCGACCAGCGCTGGTATATGTCTAACGACTGGAATGACTGATCGAGGGAAATATGTCCGTACAATCGATTCAAGCAATCCAAGCATGCATGGCATTTCTCGGCCTGCGTCTTGATCAACCGGTGCACAAGTCAGTTGGCTGTTTTTTTGCAAAGCAAGGTGGCAGTGCTGGGCCAATGAGGGTGGTGTTCCAGAACGACGTTCATGGCCATCAAGGTCCTTACCTTGTATTCGATCACACAATCCGCGGATTTGGTATCCCCTTCCAGGAGTTCAAGCCCGCCTACCAGACTTTCCAATTTAAAGAAGGCAACGATGCTGGTACTTTGATGTGTGCGGGAAACGGATATGTTTTCTCCATGACTTTTCAGCGCTGATTCAGAGGAAAGGAAAATCGAAGAGCATACGGGCATCATGCTCTGATTATAGGGTAACGGCACTAGTGCCCCGCACCAGCCGGAAGCTGGAATAAGGTATGAACGATGCTTGCACAGAAGACCTATGACGCGACCGCCATTGGCGCGATCGGTACGATGACTTACGGTGGAATGGTAGCCGTTGGCCAAGTTGATGATGGCGCCGGCTACGAGCGCTTTGCTACGTTCGTGGATGATCTGGAAGCGATGGAGCGCCAGGGCCTCGTGCGGATCGAATCGAGGCACTTCGAGTCCCAAACCGGCAAGCGGCATGTAGACATGGTGCGGTTTACTCGGCTCAAGTGAGAATAGGAAATCGCGCCAGGTCGCACCGTAGCCGCCCACGAGGCGGCTGGAGCATTGAGAAGGTCAGGCGTGGTGCCGGGCCAGCGAAGGATGAAAATGGACTTTGAAAAATACAATCGCTTGATCGCGGCAATCAACGACCAACTGGAAACGATTGCTGATATGACGCAAGCTCAGGCGTTGACCGGCTGCGCAAATGAAGACAATCCACTTTTCAAAGCCGCGATGCGCGAGCATAAGCGCTTGACGGATGCGGCAGCGAAGCTGAATGACCAGGCTTTGCGTGCGCTCGGGATCAATCAGTAACTGCCAAGGAAAATCGAAGCGCAGGAACTTCCATAAAAGGAGTTGCCACGGATTACGCGGCAACTTAATTTTTGAATGTGCTAGTCAATTGTGCGAACAACCCACATGGAAGGAGGATCAGAAATGTTGAATCCAATGGGTACGCCCTTATCGGCTTCAAGCATTTGCCGTGCGGCTTCTCTGGCGGGGCGGCAAAGCCTTCTTTCTGAGCTGCGAGAGCGGCGGTCCAACGGGCCGTTTCCGCACGGGGACGCATTCGATCAGGCGCGAGTGCTGCTTGGCCTCAACAATGCAATCGACCAACTGATTTTAGAGTTCGAGGATAAATAGGAAAACACGGCAATGTCAAATAGCGATAAATCGACACGATCGGATCGAGTTCGATTGGCCAACGTAATGGAACAACGAGCCGAATGCCGTGTATCAAGTCGGTGGCTTCAATTCAATTCCATTGCACAGGAGAGCCCAGATGGAACAGGAGGTTGTGATCAGCTCGTCTTCGCGAACGTTATGACCCAAAATGCAGAAGGTGTCCCGCACAAGATTTGTGAGTTGGTGCTGGACCGGCAGGAGCTCCTCGATCTGTTAAACCGAATGCCCGTCTACCCACCAAGCCAAATCTAGGAAAACACCCAGAACTGCCCCCCCCGGCCCGCATGACGGGCCTGGTGCATTGAGAAGGTTGGTATGGTGCCGGCCCATGGAGGAAAGAGCAATGCGGATTATCCAGATTACGCCAGCAGTGGACTGGTATTTCAAACACGACGACACTGTTTGGAACGTCGCAGCGTTCGGTCTTACCGATGAAGGTGAGACGATTGGACTCATTGGCGCCGGCAACGACGGAACGCTCAAGACTGTCCCGACAAGAACAAATGGCGCGTACTTGCACCGTCGTCAATTGACCGAGGACGAGATCCTCGCGGCGGATAAGAAGCGCTAAGAAAATTGCGCCCTTGTGGCGCCGGCGACGACCGGTAGCCGATACAGACAATACAGGACCAATTCTATGAGCTAGAATTTTCAAGAGCAGCATGCCGCCAGCTTGGCGCGTATCGTCGCGGGTGCCGACGTGTTGGCCGCACGCGTGACGGTGGACGATGAATTACTGACAGTTCGCGCTGACCAGGTGGGTCAAGCCATTCTGACGTTGCACGGCGCGCCTAAGCCCGGTTTGAAGGTGGTCGCCCAAGTCGAGTATCTGGCGATGTCGGCAGTGGATTTCGCAGCGCTGCCGGACTGGCAGTAACGAATAGGGAAAACGGTATAAATCGTTTATGGGGATGCCTTGATGCAGAATGTCTCTTCAATTGACGGGCCGGGCAGACAGCGTCGGATGGCGTTCAGGGAACCCATACCGGCAATATGGGATGCAGCACGGTTTTTGGACGCGGCCGTTAGCGCATACCAGAACGGACACCGTGCGCTAGCTGTAGAGTTGATCGAGGCGGCCAAGATCCCTGAGGTTGGTCAGTGGGGTTATTCGATTTGGGGCGCCAAGAGCCCTTATTTTCAATTGGAGAAGCGTCCTCGAAACGAATCTGGTTTTGATGCTCGGGTGAAACAGCGAATGCCAACACTCGAGCAGAAGCGGCTCCTTCATAGACGTGATGGATACCAGTGTAGGTTTTGCGGCATTCCTGTTATCAGGGCCGAGGTCAGGAAGAAATTTTGTTTAGCATTTCCCGAGTTGCAGATATGGGGGGCGACAAACGAAACACAGCATGTAGCCTTTCAAACTATGTGGGCGCAGTATGATCATGTAATCCCTCACAGTGCCGGTGGGCAGAATGATCTCAATAATTTGGTCGTCGCCTGCGGGCCTTGTAACTTTGGTCGTATGGATTACACACTGGAAGAGGTTAGCTTAGTTGATCCGCGTGAGCGAGAGCCAGTCAGATCCGCATGGGACGGCCTCGAACGATTTTTAGCCATCACCTAGGAAAATATGCCTGGACCAAAGAGAACGCCGACTGAACGAGCAATTATCTTCGCTGGGGTGCTCGGCGGTCTTAGCCGCGAACAGATCGACGAGTTGTTGAATCCGCTCGGTGTCGCTGCACTGAATCCGAGTAGCTATGCAATGCTGAAGAGCACGTACTTCAGCAGCATGGTGAACGGCATTGGTCAAGCCAGTACAGACTCGCCCAATTCATTCGGCGAATCGATTTTCCATCCGAAGCCCATGGGCGATCTCTGACCAAGGAAGCTCCCACCGTGTTTTCGCGGAGGTGAAACGGTATAAACGATTTATAGGAAGCTATGATGATCGATTACTGCAAGGGCCAATACACAGTACGTGATATGAACGGCGCATTGTTCGGGCGAATTGACGAGGACGAGTGTGTACGGAGCGGCTCGGCCCCTCGCTTCCGCATCGACGGCGATGAATTCTACACACTAGACGGCGTATTGATTGGCTTTATCCAAAGCGGAATCGTTACGACGCCAAAAGGCGAACGCCGTTATATCATTGCATCTGAGTATGGGAAAAGATCATGGCATAAAAAGTGAATCGCCGCCTTGTGCCCCAGATAGCCATGGTGGATCAGCCTGACGCGGCTTGGCTGCAAAGGCGGCTTAGCTCCGCGTGCAGGGTGTGAAGGTTGTTCGGGATCAGCTTGGTGGTCTTGCTGTCATCGGTCCATTTGCCGTTTTCGTGCGCATGTGCGCGCATGCGCCAGTAGCTCGGATGCGCAGCGTCGTCCGGCAGGGCAGCAATCGCGCACGCTTCTTTCCGCGAGGTGCGGATTTCGAGATCGAAGTGGGAGTACGGCGTGATCGATACGACGGGCACCATGCCGGCATTCGCGACAATCGGCGTCCAGCGGGCGATCACCGGACCCTCGGTTTCGCTTGGTGTGTAAGTCACCGTGCGTGTGTCCCAGGTGCCGGCCAGTGTCATGTCCTGTGGCTGGCCGGTATTGATATTGACCACGCAGCCAATGGTATCGGCATTGCCATTGCAGGCTATTCCCGTCATGGCGATGGCGGCCAACTCGGGCCCGATGTCGCGGGTGCGCAGTGGATCAGGGTGAACCCGCGTGATGGCCTCATGCTCGAGGATCGAGGACAGAGAAACGAACACCCAAATTCCGAGGTGTCCCCAAAACAGCATACGGCGGGTCTCCTTGGTGACGGTCGCTGGAAGTACCGATTGCATCACACGGAAACTGCGCCCAATGCATACCCACATCCAGATGAAGATGGCCACGTATGGGACGGCGTGTCTGCTGATCACAGCAATTGGGGCGTCGTAGGGGAGCGAACGGGTGAAGTAGTTCACCAGCGCCCGGCCCCATTGTGTGCTCAGTGCCACCGCACTGACGCCCAAGCAACTGATGATGAGAATTCCAGCCCAGACGGATCGGAGGCTCTCTCCGTACTCGGCACGCTTTTGCAACGACCTGGCGATCCGCCAGGTCAGAAGCATACCGATTGCAAGCAGAATCGCAGCTCCAGCAAGGGGTTCAGCAAGAAATTCGATGGGGTCTTTTTCTGCGATGTCCCGAATCAAATGGTAGTAATAGCCGCCGTTGCCCAAAGTCGCCGTTTCGGAAATAAGCGCGATGCCGAACGCGAATAGCACCGCAACCAGAACGGCGACTTTCGCTGCCCCATTTTTCATTCGCTCTTCGATGTCAGCGATTTGATGTGGCTCGCCGAAAAGGGCGAATTCGCAGACCAGGATAGGCGCCGTCCAGTTTAGGTTGGCTAATTGTTTCAGAACGTCTTTTAAAATATCTTTGAAAATTTCCGGCATAGGGGCCTTTCTGGCTGTCGACGGGGTTGATCCAGATAAATTAAAATACTGTATATACATACAGCGTACATTAAAATTGACGTAGGGCAAAACCTTTTTCAGCGACCTTCCCTCTACGTTGGCGGCGTACCGTCGGACACTAGGCTTGGTTTATGGCTGCAGCCACCCAGCGCCGGTTTGTGCGTGGCCAAGCACACTACGCCTTCGCGCAGATATGCGTCTATTGCAGCTGTTTACGTGGCTTAGCGCATCCGCAAAGATTTATCGGGAAGTTCCCCCTTCATCAATCTCTACATTCGAGTGCGGATTCACAGCGCGATAAAAAAACTGGATGCCCTGTTCATACATCCAGTAGAATGCGGTCCGGTGGATTCCGTATCGGTTCCTGCCATCGAGACGCCGGGGGCCCCGCGCGGGCACAATCCGGTGAGAACTGAAAAGGCACAAGACCAGAAACATGAACAGCATCGAACTCTTCGCGGGCGCCGGCGGGCTTGCCATGGGCATCGCCAACGCCGGTTTTGACCACCGGGCGCTGGTCGAGTGGAACCCGGACGCGTGCCAAACGATCCGTGAGAATCACCTGCGCTATTCGAATGGTTTGCCTGGCTGCGTCCTTTACGAGGGGGACGCGCGGACCATCGACTACGCGAGCCTGGCCGAGGAAGGAGTGGCGATCGTATCGGGCGGCCCCCCATGTCAACCGTTCTCCCTGGGTGGCAAGCATGCGGGCTACGACGACACCCGGGATATGTTCCCCGAGGCCGTGCGCTCCATCCGCGAAATCCATCCGCAGGCCTTCATCTTTGAGAATGTCAAGGGACTCCTGCGCGAGAGTTTCGCCAGTTACCTTGAATACATCATATTGCAGCTTTCCTATCCAGATCTCGCGCGCTCCGAAGGCGAGGAGTGGGAAAAGCATTTGGCGCGCTTGGAGCGCCACCATACCGCAGGGGCGCGACCGGACGAATTCGCGTACAACGTCGTGTTCCGCCTGCTGAACGCGGCGAACTACGGCGTGCCGCAAAAGCGCGAACGGGTCTTCATCGTGGGTTTCCGCCGCGACCTCGGGATCGAGTGGGCGTTCCCCGAGCCGACCCATTCGGAGGATGCGTTGCTGCGCTCCAAATGGATCACCGGAGAGTACTGGGAACGTCACGGCTTGGCCATGCCTGTGGTTCCGGCGAAGCTGGCGGCGCGGCTCCAACGGATCGCCACGAACGGCTTGGGGCTCGACAAGCTGCCATGGCTGACCGTGCGCGACGCGATAGGTGATCTACCGGATCCGCAGGCCAATCCGCGCAACGGCGCGCGGGACCACGTGTTCATCCCGGGCGCGCGCACCTACGCTGGGCACACGGGCAGCCCGATCGACGAACCCTCCAAGACGCTCAAGGCGGGCGACCACGGCGTGCCGGGCGGCGAGAACATGATCGCGATGCCCGACGGCGCGGTGCGCTACTTCACCGTTCGCGAGGCGGCTCGCATGCAGACCTTCCCGGACGATTACGTTTTCCATGGCTCCTGGGGGGAGATCATGCGCCAACTCGGCAACGCGGTTCCCGTCCGGTTGGCGCAAGTGGTCGCGGCGCACGTGCACGCGCACCTGCCCGCACCATAGGCGGCCAAGTGCGTATGACGCCTGGCCTGCACGTTACCCTTCAAGGAAGGCCTCTAGGCGCCGCAGTAGTCCCTCCACATCGCGGATCTCGCACTCCCACACAGTCAGCACGGTCCACCCCTCGCAGGTGAGGGCAGCGAGGTTTTCCTCGTCGCGCTGCTTGTTGCGCGCGAGCTTCGTTCTCCAAAAATCGACGCGCGATTTCGGCATTCGCGAGAGAGGGCAGTTGTCGTGCATATGCCAAAAGCAGCCGTTCACTTGGATGATCTTCCGACGGCCTGGGAACACGAGGTCCGGACGTCCGGGGAGGTTCGCCACATGAAGACGGTAGCGGTAGCCGGCGCCATGCACAAGGCGGCGGACAACCATCTCCAAGGCCGTGTCCTTCCCCTTCACACGCCCCATGATCTCGCTGCGACGTCGAGCGCTCACCGTGTCAACCATGCCCATCCCGCTTCGGAAGCCTTCCCGCGTCAGAATAGCGCGTCTCGCCGCGAGCCGCCACATGGGGCCGGGGACGAAGCTTGCTATTCACCAAGGCAACATTTCTGGCAGAATACGGATTCATACGATCACCAAGGGACCCGATGCCCTCCTCGCCACACTTCAAGGAATTCGAATTCGACCTTCCCCGCGCGTTGTTGCGCGACCTCGTGGCCCTCCTCGACGGCCTTGGTTCAGCGCCGCTCGAATCCAGGGCCATCGAGACGCAAATTCCCGAAGAGCAAGGCGTGTATCAGCTGTTCCTCGACGACAAGCTCGTGTACATCGGCAAGACGGACGCCGAGGCCGGCCTGAGGGCGCGCTTGTCGCGCCATTCCAGGAAGATCCTGCAACGCAAGCACCTCGACCCAGCGCGTGTCTCCTTCAAGGCCGTGCGGATCTTCGTGTTCACGGCTGTCGACCTGGAGACCCTCCTGATCACCTACTATTCCGACCGCGACGGACGTAGGCCCTCCTGGAACTCCAGTGGATTCGGCTCGAACGATCCTGGCCGCGAGCGCGACACGACTAGGCTGAAGGTCGAGCACTTCGACGCGCAGTATCCGATAGACATCGACAATCATCCGATCGAAGTCGGCGTCCGGGGCGAAATGAGCGCCGCGACGCTGCTCGCCGCGTTGAACAAGGCCGTGCCCTTTATCGTCCGCACGCAGAACGCTGGCGGACGCTCACGCCAACCACATGCGGACCTGGAGACGACGAAGGTGTCCGTCCCGGAAGGGCCACACTCCGCGCGCGCGATATTGCGCATGGCTGCGTCGGCGCTTGGACCTGCGTGGCAAATCACCGTCCTACCCGGTTATGTCATCGTTTACAAGGAACAAGCCATTTACCACCACGCCCAGGTCCTTTAAATCGCAGTGGTCATGATCAATCGAAGTTCATGGTTGGGTGCCCAAGCAATTTGTGAGGAATTTATTACTCCCTGCCTTCCAACATTTGCTCGCTTAGGAAAATCGGTATAAATCGTTTATGGAAAAACGCATGTATAAGAGGCACGATAAGTTGGAACTCGCCGGTCAACTACTTCTAGAGGCTGCTCGTGAGTGTCGGTCGGCAACGTCCGACGTCGGCTACGCCAAAAGCCTTCTGTTGGCAGGCGCGGTCGAAAATATTCTTACTCCTTACTTGGACGAGCTTAGCGCCGCTGGCAGCAAGCCTGAGTACACGCCGAGGCAAGTTGAAATGGCGCGGCACATGGAGAATTTCGCTGGGGCGTTTGCGGGGGAACCACCGTCCGGCGATATCGCCGCAGCCCTGAAGTTCCTCCGTAACCCCTACAATCATTTGAAACATGCCGGTAAGGATAGAGGTAATGACAAAAGCCTTCCCTCGGAAGATTTGATGTTCTACGCCGATCTGAGAAACGAAGCGGACTGGATGGTAGCGATGGCCATCGAAGACTATAGTCGATTACCTTTAAATCCTGAG
The DNA here is from genome assembly GCF_014042355.1 of Rugamonas apoptosis. GTDB lineage: Bacteria > Pseudomonadota > Gammaproteobacteria > Burkholderiales > Burkholderiaceae_D > Rugamonas > Rugamonas apoptosis. The sequence goes on along the minus strand of NZ_JACEZU010000009.1, from coordinate 237,868 downwards.
AATCTTTCAGGTGAGCTGCTTGAACTCCTGCAAAGCTTTTGGCCTATCCGAGCGGGTCGAGAAGGTTAATTTCTAGGCCGCGGTCAAAAAAGCGAAAATCGCGCCCTGGTGGTGCCCGCAACCGGTCGGCGGTCGGCTTATGGAAAAATCCGTATGCAAATGGCGTTCGGGAAATCCGCCCAACATGCGTCAAACTATATGAGGTGAAAAATTGGATAAAGCGTACTTGAAAATTCAGGGTGCTGACAGTCTTCTCTCGGATAGCCCCATGGAATTTGGACGACTACCCACCACTGGCGAGTGGATTTTTTGGCCTCCGACGCTGTACCAGATCGTCGGAGTAACCCACTATTGGAACGAAGGTGGTCCGCTTGCTCAACTTCTCTTGAAAGCGTCAGCGCAGGCTCAGGGAGTAAACATTGAAGGAGCAATGCTTCCTTCCAATTGATGTCAAGGAAAATATGGATAAATTATTTGCAGCTGAGGTTATTGTGCCGTTCCTCGCTGGTGGCCTTGTTACCTGGTTCTTCTCTTGGCTCTACTATGCAAGGGCTGGACGCGAACTGCAGCAAGAAGCGGGCGAACTTCGCCGATTGAATGGCGTGTTGTTGCGAGGTCTCGAAAATGCGGGCCTGATGAAGGTAGCACGCGACGATCAAGGTAATGCAACGGGTCTCATCATTGAAGCTGAAGTCACAGCGCGAGCAAAAGCGACGATGACGACGAACGTTGAATGATCAAGGAAAGTATGGCCCATCAACTGTATAAAGGTGCGTTGAACGACGCTTGCCTTGAGTTGGCGATGCAAGTTCCTTGGACCAACAATGGGGTATCGAGCGGGACGTGTAAGAAATTCTGTGTGTGCGGGGCCGGGTTTTAGTTAATCGCGTTCGTGAAGCGTTCGCCAAACATGATGGCAAACTGATGGGCCGCCACTTCGCTTCAAGGAGTGCCATGGCCTCGTGGCCCATCTTCACCTTCAGTAAGCCTATGATCATGTGGAGTCCCTTATTTATGGATTGAAGGCAATACGCTTTGCCGACAATACGATTATGGGACCGATCAAAGTTATGGTTTCTTTTGCGAAATTATTGCTTAATCGTCATAATCGATAGAATAGACATCAAACTGAACTGGGGGGGGAAATGCGCGACTTCGATTCCAAGGTGGATGCGGAACTAGAGCGGCGAAAGGCGATGCGGGCGGACGAACGAGTTCGGGCCGCCGCCGACGTAATTGAGGAGTGTGAACGGCAGAAGGCCAAAGTTCAATCATTGCGCGACTTGCCGCTCTGGGCAAAGGCGATTGTTAAAATCAACGATGTGTTGGTTTTCTTTCATGATTCACCACACAAGAAGTAAGGACGGGCCTGGGCGACATCGGGACGTGGATGCGCTACACTCATACCGACATTCAATTGAAGGGAGACCAGCGTGGCTACTCCAAAGCACATAGGTGAGCATCCAGACTTGGCCGCCACGCCGGAACCACCGTCACCGTCGATGCCTGCGCTTGACCCGAAGGAGGCGAAGCGCCGGCGGCTTTTCGCGGTTCTAGAGGCTGCCGAGGGGCTATGGAAAGATCGCACCGATATCCCAAAGGACGGCGTTGAATACCAGGAACAACAGAGGTCTGAATGGCATTGATCCTGTTCGACACCAACATCTTCATCGACCTACTAAACGGCGTTCATCAGGCGTCCATTGAACTGAGCAGCTACGATCATCCCGCCATCAGTTACATCACCTACATGGAACTGCGATGCGGCGAATACTCGCGACCGCAAGATAAGGCAGTCCTGGATGCGCTCTTGGCGGAATTCAAGGTCTTCTCGATGACGCCGCTTATCATGGAAACGGCTATTCAAATTCGAGGTCGCAGCCTTGTCACGAAGCCCAGCATAAAGCTACCTGACGCGATCATTGGCGCGACGGCCCGCTCACACGCCCTCGCACTGGTAACGCGCAACGGCAAAGACTTTGCGTCGGCCGGCGTAACGGTTCACACCCCATACGACTATGACTTCACGACCGGTTCCGTGACGAATATTCGGCCGACCTACAGTCCCGGCATTCGAACAATCGTCCGTCGGAAAGACTGGCGTCGCTAGGCGCCTAGTGGACCGCATCGAGGTTGGTTTCGGTGGTAGTGCGCTGTGCCTGGACGAACGCGATCTTTATGTGTCGATTGCCGGTCTGGTGATGGCCAGCAAGCCACTGATGGAGCTGTCTGTCGACGTGATGTCGGTCAGTGAGGTAGTCGGCGGAAACGCTCAGGGTCCTATGCGAACAATTGGCTTGACGGAATAATGTAAAATGTCATGTACCTGGGCTAATACGGTCCAGAAAATGTTTGAGCAACTCGGTATGCTGAGGTCGCCTCAATACTGTATATTGGGCATCAATGGTTGTAACTTCCTGATTTTTATTGGTTTTCTTTCGGTGGAGTGCCCGGATGGGGTGCAAGGGGTCGGAAGTTCGAATCTTCTCGCCCCGACCAATAGAATCAACGAGAGAGGCCAACCTTCGGGTTGGCCTTTTTCGTTTCTGGGTGTCCGTGCCTGGGTTGTGTCCGGATTTCTGCGCGGAACCGCGCCTTGCGCGGGCTGCGGCTATATAAGGCTGGCGCTGGTAATTGCTTGTTTGATACTCTCGGGCTGTTACCTACCTTGGAGACTTCAGCATGTACGTTGCCGTGACGCGCTTCGTCGGCTGGTCGAGTAGACCTCGAACAGATCTTCACCGTCTAAGCTGCGCGCTGCGCAGAGATCTTCCTGGTTGAAGTGCCCGAGCCGTGTGATCTGGTCGTGGCACAGCTACGGATCATGGACAGCGCACGCCGATCAAGATATTCAACTTGGCTTCATGCTGCGCGCGGTTGCTGACGCCAACGCGGCGAGGCCGGTGAAGTTCTGGGTCATTATCCTGCTTTGATGTGTCACCAATTTGTAGACGCCCCAAGCGCCAACACCGGCGATGATCGCTCCGCCAACCGCCCAGCCGACTATCGGAATAGCGGCGGATGTCGCGGCCGTCGCGGCAATCGACCCTGCGCTCCCAGCCATTCCAGCGCCGCCGGCAGCAACGTCTTGTCCAATGGGTTCTCTATCTTGCGCATTGCTCAATGGATACTCCTCGGTGGTTGTCTTGTGGTGCGAGCATAACATATTGCCTACTGGAAAAACTCTCACTTCTCAATTCTGGGGTGGCATGGCAGCGTGCCGTTGGCTGAACTTATTCGCCTAGGTAACTTTGTTGTTATTCAGATGCAATGCCTTAATGGCTATTTTCTTCACAGAAAAAATCGACCAGACGGCACGCTGGTAATGGTCAGGTGACCTCGCGTTGCGGCCTTTACTGTTCGCCAGATGGTTGTTCGGGACCATCCTGTGACCTCGATGTCTGCGGGCAGGCGCAGGAATTTGCCAGGTGCGTTGATACATGTGCTCCTTTGTTTCAAATTCAGCGATTGGCGCGGTCAGTTGGTGGCGCATCATCTTAGGATGTGCGTAATAGCCATTATTTTGCTCGCTGGTGCGACTTTGTGCTTTTAAGGATTAAAATAATGGCTATTGACCACCTGCTTTTGGTGCGGACTCCATATGGGAGCTAAAATAGTGGCCATATCGCCATGAATTTGCACTTAAAGGATATTATGTTGGACTTTGCTTTTGCCACCCATCAGGAAATCTGCGCCGAACTCGGCCAGCGGCTCAAGCGCCAGCGTCTGGTGCAGGCGCTCACGCAGAAAGACCTCGCAGCGCGTGCCGGCGTTGCCCTCGGCACCGTGAAAAATCTGGAAACCAAGGGCGTTTCCTCCCTGGAATCCCTCATCCGCATCGTCATGACGCTGGGTTTGCTTGACGAGCTGGCCTCGCTGTTTGCGCTGCGAGCCACCCATTCGATTGCCCAGATGGAGCGCGCCCAGTTGGCCGAGCGCAAACGCGCGCCCAGCCGCAGTAGATTGGCGACAAAGCATGATTAAGAAAGTCGATGTCTTTTATGAGGGTTGGGGCGAGCGCTGGCATCTGGCGACCTTGGCCGACGATGGCCGAAGGCTGCTATTTGAATACAGTGCGGAGGGGCTAGCGCAAGGCTTGGAACTTTCGCCACGGCATTTGAAACTGCGCACGGCGGCATATTGTGATTTTCCCGCTCATCAACTTGGGCTGCCGGGGCTGATTGCCGATGCGCTGCCTGATGGCTGGGGCTTGTTGTTGATGGACCGCCTTTTTCGCCAGAATGGCATCGACCCGAGCCGCGTCTCGGTGCTCGACAGGCTATCGTTCATTGGCCAGCGTGCCATGGGCGCATTGAGCTTTCAGCCTGCTACCGCAGCCGATTTGCCCAGCGACGATGTGCAATTGCTCAATCTCGCGCAACAAGCGCAAGTGCTGCTCAACGGTAAGGATAGCGTCATCCTCATGCAGCTCGCACTGATGGGCGGCTCGCCGCACGGTGCGCGCCCCAAGGTGCTGGTGCATTACCACGCCGCCACTGGGCAGATGAGCACCCAGTCGTTCGACGGTAGCGAGCCCTGGCTGGTCAAATTTCAGGCGCAAAACGAGCATAAAGAAGTCTGCGCCATTGAGTACCTCTACGCCCAGCTGGCGCGTGAATGTGGCCTGGCCATCCCAGCCACGCGACATTTCGACCTTAGCCCGCAACTGGGCGCCTTCGGCATTGCCCGCTTTGATATAGCGGGGGCAATGCGCGTTCCTACCCACACACTGGCCGGGCTGTTGCACGCCGATTTTCGCCTGGCCGGTTCGGTCGATTACACAACTTTTTTGCGCGCTACGCGCTTTCTCACGCGCGACGAGCGCGCAGTACAACAGGCCTACCAGCGCACCGTGTTCAACGTGCTGTTCAACAACCGCGACGACCACCCGAAGAATTTTTCCTACCTCCTTGGGCAGGACCGCCGTTGGGGCTTGTCGCCCGCGTACGACCTCACCTTCTGTGCCGGGCCTGCGGGTTATCACCAGATGGACGTCTGCGGCGAGGCGCTGCGCATCGGCCGCGACCACTTGTTGCAATTGGCGGCGCAATGCGCGCTCGATCCGCGCTGGGCGGGGCAGGTGATTGAGCTGCAACTCTCTGTGGCCGCCACCTTCGCAGCGCAAGCCTCCCAATACGCTATTCGCACAGTCACGCAGCAAAACATCGCCGCCATTGTCGCGGCCAATGCCGCGCTGCTCAGGTAACAAACCCCAGTACGCTCTGCGCCCAAGGCACCGACCGATATCGCTCCGGATATCATGTGACCCAAATAATTCATTGGTTGGACATGTCGGCAGCCGCTAGCATTGCTGGGTAGTAACGGTCGTGTGGCCCGGATGGAGGGGCACATGTGGTGCTTCCTCAGAACGTCATCCTGGCAGACTCATGAAAAATCTAAAGACTCGTACCCGGCTGGCCGTGGGCTTTGGCGCGGTATTGCTGTTGCTGCTGCTGGTGGCCGCGACCGCCATCTGGCGCCTGCAGGCGGTGGCCGAGGCCACGCACGCCATGATCCGCACGCCGCTGGCCAAGGAACGCCTGATCAGTGACTGGGATGCCGTCATCAATGCCTCCGTCGCGCGCACCACGGCCGCCGCCAAGAGCAACGACCCCAGCCTGATCGCCTATTTCGAAGGCCCGTCGAACGAGGCCGCCAAGCGCTCCGGCGAGCTGCAGCGGCAACTAGCGGCACTGCTGGTCTCGGCGGAGGAGAAGCAACTGTTTTCCGCCATCGTCGCCAGTGGCGCCATCTACCAGGCCGCCGGCAAGGAGGTGTTCCAGATGCGGACGGACGGCAGGCTGTTCCAGGCCAGGACCGTATTCGAGAACAACTACCTGCCCGCTACCAGGCAATACTTGGCGCAGATTCAGCAGTTGCTGGCGCTGCAGCGCGCCGGCATCAACGCGACCAGCGAGGACATCGATGCGATCTACCGTACCGGCCGCACATTGCTGCTGGTGCTGAGCGGCGCCGCGATGGTCTGCGCCGCCGGCGCGGCGCTGCTGCTGGCGCGCTTGCAGTTGCGCCAGCTTGGCGGCGAGCCGGCCTATGCGAACGCCGTCACCCAGCGCATCGCCGCCGGCGACCTGGGGGGCGAGATCGAACTGCAGGACGACGACACGTCGAGCCTGATGCACGGCATGAAGACCATGCGCGAGAGCCTGGTGCAGATCGTGTCGCAAGTGCGCACCAGTACCGACCTGATCGCCACCGCCTCGGTCGAGAACGCCGCGGGCAACCTGGCGCTGTCGCGCCGCACCGAGCTGCAAGCGAGCTCGCTGGAGGAGACGGCCGCGTCGATGGAGGAACTGACTGCCACGGTCAAGCAGAACGGCGAACACGCGCGCCAGGCCAACCAGATGGCGATCTCGGCCTCCAGCGTGGCGGAGGAGGGCGGTGCCGTGGTGGCTGAGGTGATTGCCACGATGGATGCGATCCATGCTTCCGCCAACCGGATCGCGGAGATCACCTCCGTTATCGATGGCATCGCCTTCCAGACCAACATCCTTGCGCTGAACGCCGCAGTGGAGGCGGCCCGCGCCGGCGAGCAGGGCCGTGGCTTTGCCGTCGTCGCCGCCGAGGTGCGCAACCTGGCCCAGCGCTCGGCGGGCGCGGCGAAAGAGATCAAGACGCTGATCGCCGATTCGGTGGACAAGGTCGAAAGCGGCAGCCGGCTGGTGAACCAGGCCGGCACCACCATGGGCAAGATCGTCGCCAGCGTGCAGCGCGTGGCCGCCATCATGGTGGAGATTACCGATGCCGGCGGCGAGCAGGAGCGCGGGATCGAGCATATCTGCAGCGCGATCAACGAACTGGAAAATGTGACGCAGAAAAATGCCACCCTGGTGGAGGAGGCCGCCGCCGCCGCCCGGACGCTGACGCTGCAGACCGATACCCTGGCGCAGACGGTGGATGTGTTCCGGCTGGGCGATGCGCAGCCGGCGGGCCGCGCATCCGCCTCCTTGTCTGGCGCTGGCGCACGGCCCGTGCGGCGAATGGCGCGCGATGCCACGGTGCCGGCCGCTGACGCCGATTTTGCCGCACTGCCCGTTTAGCTGCTAAGGGCGGAGGTGGGGCGCGCCGGCCGCGATCAGGCCGCGCAGCCGCCGTCGATGAGCAGGTTGGCGTTCGTGACGAAGCCCGCTTCGGGACTGCTCCGGTCGGGCACCATGGCGACCACTTCGTCGGTGTGGCCGTGACGGGGCCGTGCCATCAGCCCCGTAAGCCGGCCTATTTTGCGGCTTGCCGGCGCTTGACGGGCAGGCTGGCCCGGGGCCGGTCGGTGAGGGGCAGGGATGCCGCCCCTTCGGCCGCCTCCAGCGAATCGATGATGGGGCAATCGGGCCGCTCATCGCCATGGCAGCAGCTCACCAGGCCTTCGAGCACGGTGCGCATCGCTTGCAGTTCCCGTAGTTTTTCATCCAGGTCGGCCAGGTGCGCCTGGGCCAGCGCCTTGACCTGGCGGCTGGAGCGCTCGCGGTTCTGCCACAGGTCGAGCAGTTCGCCCACCTGGTCCAGCGCAAAGCCAAGATCCCGGCAATGGCGGATGAAGCGTAACCTCGCCACGTCCTTGTCACCATAGCGCCGGTAGCCGGCGTCCGTGCGGCCTGGCTGCGGCAACAGGCCGATACTTTCGTAGTGCCGTATTTTTTTCGCCGAGACACCGGAGATCGCGGCGACCTCACCTATATTCATCGATCTGTTCCTGGAACGGGTTTGGACCCCAGTCTGATCCTTCCCCTGGTGGGAAGGTCAAGCGTATTGTAGCGCGCGGGCGCAGGGCTTGACCTTGCCGTGAAGGGAGGGCGGACTGTCTCAGTTCCTGATCAACAAACTCATCTCAGGCTGCGGGGCGATCAGGCGCGTTTGCGGCGCGCCAGCATGCCCACCAGCGCCAAGCCGGCCAGCAGCATACCGTAGGTTTCAGGCTCAGGTACGGCGGCGGCGAACGTGGCGGTGTAGGCCATCGCTGGTACGCCCCAGCTGTTCCAGGCATAGTTCAGCGTCAGCGGATCGACGTCGTTCGAGTTCAGGTAGCGAAAGCCGCCGCCCAGGCCACCATTTGAGCTCGAGCCGGCGATGGCGACGTTGGCCATTGGCGACGACACGCCGGCCACGGTCAGGTAGGCGACGTAGCTGGTACCGGCGGTCAAGGCCAGGTTGATGCCGTTCGCGCCCAGGTACTGGCTGCCGCCGGTGTAGCTGATCGGTGCGCTGGTGTACAGGGCGGGACCGACAGCCTTGCTGCCATCCCAGGCGGCGATGGTCAGGTCAACATTGCCGCTGTTGCCGGACAGTGCCTGGAAGGTGAAGCTTTTCAGCACGCCGCCGGGCGCGGTGAAGAGTTCACCATAGCTGGTCGTGTCCGGGGAGCCCATGTAGCGGATATTGGAGCTGGCGTCGGCGGTGTTGGTGTAGGTCGTATCGGCGTGGGCTGCACCGCACAGGAAGGCGGTGGCGATGGTCATACTGGTAGCGATGCGGTGCAATTTCATAAATATCCTTTTCGGGAATGGCGGTTAGCTGAAGTGTTATGCGCAAGAACGATGATGATATCAAATTGCCTAGACGAAACAACATCATTATTTTCATTATTTCATCATTTCCCTGGGTAACCGTTGTATTGCCGCAATAATGCCGGGCATGGCGCGCCGTCGTGCCTTTCAGCCTGGCCTCTTTCTGTCCGCGCCAGTCTGGCCCGGCCATCAAAATCCTCTTGAATTTTGCAATATCCACGTTTAGTATAGACCCGTTAAATATCAGGTAAGCTGATATGTAACCTGATATTAAGCTGAGCCGTTCCATCATCATCCATCCAGACCGCTTTTAAGCCGCGGGAAACATCCGGGCGCCCCGCGGCTGGCCGCCTGCCGACAGGCAACGGCCACCAGCAGCCCGGCAAACCTTGTGTAGTGATAACGATAAATACGGAGACAAACCAATGAATGGTCGACAACTGACCGGAACCGCCGCTGCCGTCAGCGCGGTCTTGCTGCTCGCCGCTTGCGGTGGCGGTGACAGCGTGGCGCCCTTGCCGCGACTGGCCGTCGCCACGGGCGCAACCTTATCGTCCTGCGCCGACCTGGCCACGCGCATCAGCTATCCCAACACGGTCATCACGGCCGCCAACGACATCGCGGCCGGCACGCTGGTGATCGGTGGCAAGCCGGTGCCGCAGCATTGCCAGGTCACGGGCCAGATGTTCCAGCGCGTGAGCCCGGTCGATGGCAAGCACTATGCGATCGGCTTTGAAATGCGGCTGCCGCTCAACTGGAACGGGCGCTTCTTCTATCAGGCCAACGGCGGCACCGATGGGGTGGTCGCCACCGCGACCGGCCCGGTGGGCGGCGGCGGTCCGCTGGACCATGCCTTGAACCAGGGCTTCGCCGTCATCAGTTCCGACGCCGGCCATAACCCGTCGCAGAATCCATCGTTCGGCATCGATCCGCAAGCGCGCCTCGATTACGGCTACCAGGCCGTGGGCAAGCTGACGCCGATGGCCAAGGCGCTCATCAAGACCGCCTACGGCAAGGAACCGGATCGTTCCTACATCGGCGGCTGTTCCAATGGCGGCCGGCACACCATGGTGGCGGCGGCCCGCTATGCCGACCAGTACGACGGTTTCCTGGTCGGTAATCCCGGCTTCCACCTGCCGCTCGCGGCCACCGCCAATATCGCCGGCGCCAAGACCTATGCGGCGCTGGCCAGTACCCCGGGCGATCTGTCCACCGGCTTCACGGCCGCCGAGCGCACGCTGGTGTCGAATGCCGTGCTCGACAAGTGCGACGCGCTCGATGGCGTGAAGGACGGCCTGGTGCAGGACGGCACCGCCTGCCAGGCTGCGTTCAAGCTCGAACGCGACGTGCCCACCTGCGCCGGCGCGCGCGACGGCACTTGCCTGAGCGCGGCGCAAAAGACCGCCATCGGCCAACTGTTCGCGGGTGCCACCACCGCTACCGGAAAAAAAATCTACGCCAGCTTCCCGTATGACGCGGGATTGGCGACGGGCGGCTGGGCTTCGTGGAAGTTCACCGCCCCGATGCAGCGCGACGCCGGCGCCGTGGGCCTGGTCTGGCAGGCGCCACCCGAGAATGCGGCCACCTTCGACGGCACCAGCTTTGTCTTGAACGGCAATCTGGACGACATGCTGGCCAAGGTCGGCGCGACCAACGCCACCTACACGGAAAGCGCGCTGTCGTTCATGCTCCCGCCCAACGTGACTGACATGGCTACCTTGAAAAACCGCGGCGCGAAGATGTTGGCGTATCACGGCACGAGCGATCCGATCTTCTCGAGCGACGATACCAGCGCCTGGTATGACAGCTTGCGCGCGGCCAATGGCGGCGACGCGGCCAACTTCGCCCGCTTCTTCCGCGTGCCCGGCATGAACCATTGCAGCGGCGGTCCGACCGCCGACCAGTTCGACATGCTCACGCCGCTGGTCAACTGGGTCGAGAAGGGACAGGCGCCGGACTCGGTGCAAGCCAGTGTGCGGGGCGCCGGTAATAGCGGCGGCGTCAACGCGGACGTGCCATCCACCTGGGCCGCGAACCGTAGCCGGCCATTGTGCGCCTATCCGAAGGTGGCGAAATACAAGGGCAGCGGTAGCGTCGAGGATGCGGCGAATTTCAGTTGCCAGTGAATAGATAGTTGAAGCGGATCGCTGGCGCGGCGCGGCTGCGCCAGCGATCCGTGGTTGCCATTTTTTAAACGAGGAGTAGAGTCATGAAATCGATCATTAAATCCATCATGGCGTGCGTCGTCGCACTGCTGTTGTTGCCCGCGATCTGCGTGGCCGGCGAGGAGCGGGGTACTGCGCCGGAAGCGGAAGCGCTGGTGAAGAAGGCAGTCGCCTTTATGAAGCAAAACGGCAGGGAGAAAGCGCTGGCGGAGTTCAACAAGCAAACCAGCCAGTTCCGGGTCAAGGACATGTACATCGTCGCCTTCGACATGACGGGCATGGGCCTGGCCCATCCCAATCCCAAGCTGGTCGGCAAATCCACGCCCGGCATCAAGGATGTCGACGGCAAGATGATCTTCCGCGAATACGTCAATACGGTGGAAACCAAGGGCAAGGGCTGGGTCGATTACAAGTGGCCTAGCCCGGCCACGGGTGCTATTGAAAGCAAGTCCACCTATCTGGAAAAGGTGGACGACATCATCATCGGTGCCGGGATCTACAAGTAAGACTACAAACTACAAGTAAGACTAAGCAAGCCCGATAAGCCCGGTAAGCCCTGCGGGACCGGGCAGGGCCGGGCGAGACCGGGCGGGTGCCTCAGAGCGGCGCCCGGTCCAGGTGCTCGGCCACCATCTGCCGCACCAGGTCGATCAGGCCCTGCTGGGTGGCCGTGATCTGGCGATGCGAATTGACGGCCAGCGAGAGCTTGGCCTTGAGGCCGTCGCCCAGGATGGAACGCAGGCGGTACTGGCGCTCGCTGGCCAGGTTGGCCACCGCCGTCTGCGACAGGATCGCATAGCCGAAGCCTTCGGCCACCAGGTCGAGAATGGCATTGACGCCGTCCACCTCGAAGGCGATGGTGGGGCGCAAGCCCAGGTTGGCCAGTTCGCCTTCGATCAGCATGCGGATCGCGTTCGGGCGGCTGGGCACGATCAGCGGGTAGTTCGGCAATTCGCCGATGGCGACCGGCGTCGCCGGCCCGCCGTCTCCCTGCGGCGCGACCAGGAACAATTCTTCTTCCAGCAGCGGCGTCAGGTCCACATCGGGCAAGGGCGAGGCGTTGTAGAGCAGGGCCACGTCGAGCCGGCCCGACACCAGCGATTCATGCATGCCCGAGCTCATGCCTTCGCGGATGGCGAGCGTGGCGGCGGGAAATTTCTCCTTGAATTCGCGGAAGATCGGCACGGCCAGGATCTTCAACAGGCTGGGCGGCAAGCCCAGCGCGACATGACCCACCAGCGCGCCGCGCGCACGCCCCAGTTCCTCGCGCAGGCGCTCGACCTGATACAGGATGCCGCGGCCGTATTCGAGCAGCAACTTGCCGGCATCCGTGGTGACGACGCCACGGCCGTTGCGTACCAACAGCGTCTGCTTGAATTCCAGTTCCAACATGCGCACCTGGCGGCTCAGTGCCGGCTGGACGATGTCGAGCACGCTCGCGGCACGCGTAAAGCTGCCGAGCTCGGCGACGCGGACGAAATATTCCAGTTGTTTCAAGTCCATCGTTGGCTATCCCTCTAAAAACGACATCGTGCTGGCGTGCTCACGCGCCCTTGCTCACTTCATCGGCCAGCGTGGGGTCGATCATGATCGCGCTCAGCGCGTGCAGCACCTGGCGCAGGTTCTGGTGCAGGGCGGTGCGCTGGCCGCTGGTCAGCTTGGACAGCATGCCTGCTTCCAGCCGCGCCACAAACGCATGCGCCTGGTCCAGCAGGGCCTGGCCCGTGGCCGTCAGGCTCAGGCGCACGATGCGGCCGTGGGTGGGGTCGGGATGGCGTTCCACCCAGCCCTTTTGTTCCATCAGCTTGACCATCTCGTTGGCCGATTGCGGCGAGATCAGCGAGCGCTCGGCCAGTTGGGCGTTGCTGATCTGTGCATGCGATTCGAGGAACGACAGCGCCGTGTACTGGCTCACGGTCAAGCCCAGCGGGGTCAGGGCGTCGCGGATGCGGCGGTTCACCGCATGGTCGAGCCGGCCGATCAGGTAGCAGACGCCGAGCGGGCGGTTTTTCTCGCCGCCGGAGGCGTCATTGATGAGTGCGTTCATGGTGATTCCGTGTGTGAAGGTTGGCAGGTTGCCTGATATATGTTGTAGATCTTACCGCAAGCCGGACCGCAGTCGGAATTATTTTCGGAAAAGCTTGACCCGGGCTTGCGTTTTTAAATTTATCCTTTATGATGAACATATCAGGTAGCCTGATACTAACCAATTAAGGAGGCTGAGAATGGCTAAGTATGAACAACGTTGGACTTGTGTGGATGTCAAAGTCGAGGCGGGAATCGCCTGGGTCACGCTGAACCGTCCGGAAAAACGCAACGCGATGAGCCCGACGCTCAACCGCGAGATGATCGACGTGCTGCAGACGCTGGAACTGGACGAGGAGGCATCGGTGCTGGTGCTGACCGGCGCCGGCGATTCCTGGACGGCCGGCATGGACCTCAAGGAATACTTCCGCGAAACGGACGGCAAGCCCGAGATCTTCCAGGAACGTTCGCGCCGCGACGCCTGCGAATGGCAGTGGAAGCTCCTGCGCATGTACAACAAGCCAACCATCGCCATGGTCAACGGCTGGTGCTTTGGCGGTGGCTTCTCGCCGCTGGTGGCGTGCGACCTGGCGATCGCCGCCGACGAGGCGACCTTCGGCCTGTCCGAAATCAACTGGGGCATCCCACCGGGCAACCTGGTGAGCAAGGCCATGGCGGACACTGTCGGCCACCGCGAATCGCTGTACTACATCATGACCGGCGAGCCGTTCAGCGGCCAGAAGGCGGCGCAGATGGGCCTGGTCAACAAGAGCGTGCCGCTGGCCCAGCTGCGCGACGAAGTGCGCGAACTGGCCAACAAGCTGCTGGCCAAGAACCCGGTGGTGCTGCGCTACGCCAAGAATGGCTTCAAGCGTTGCCGCGAACTCGATTGGGACCAGTGCGAGGACTACCTGTACGCCAAGCTGGACCAGTGCATCGGCCGCGATCCGGAGCAGGGCCGCAAGGAAGGCATGAAGCAATTCCTCGATGACAAGACCCTCAAGCCAGGCCTGCAAACCTACCAGCGCAAGTAAGCCCACGCGACGAACGAACCGGCGGCCCGCCACGGGCGCCGGAATACTATCGAGGAGGAGACAATGAATAAGATTGAATTGCTGATCGGCGGCGAAAGCCGTGCCGCATCCAATGGCGCCACGTTCGAGCGCAAGAATCCGCTGAGCGGCGAAGTGGTGACGCTGGCCGCCGCCGCCACACCGGAGGATGCCGATGCGGCCGTCGCCGCCGCCGCCGCCGCCTTCCCGGCCTGGTCGGCAATGGCGCCGAGCGCGCGCCGCCTGCTGCTGTTGAAAGCGGCCGAGGTGATGGACCGCCGGGCCCCGGAATTTGTCGCCATCGGTGTCGCCGAGGCGGCCTCCACGCCGGTGTGGTATGGCTTTAACGCCATGCTGGCGGCCAATATGCTGCGCGACGCGGCCGGCCTGGTCACCCAGTTGGCCGGCGAGGTGATCCCGTCCGACATCGATGGCAACCTGGCGCTGGCGGTGCGCCAGCCGGCTGGCGTGGTGCTGGGCATCGCGCCCTGGAACGCGCCGGTGATCCTGGGCACGCGCGCCATCGCCGTGCCGCTGGCCTGCGGTAACACCGTGGTACTGAAAGCGTCGGAACTGACGCCGGGCCTGCACCGCCTGATCGGTGAAGTGTTCCAGGAAGCGGGCTTCCCGGCCGGCGTCGTCAACGTGCTGAGCAACGCTCCGGCCGACGCGCCGGCGCTGGTCGAGCGCCTGATCGCCAATCCGGCCGTCAAGCGCGTCAACTTCACCGGCTCCACCCATGTGGGCCGCATCATCGGCCAACTGGCGGCCAAATACCTGAAGCCGGCCGTGCTGGAACTGGGCGGCAAGAACCCGATGCTGGTGCTGGACGACGCCGATCTCGACGAAGCCGTCACGGCCGCCGCGTTCGGCTCGTTCTTCAACCAGGGCCAGATCTGCATGTCGACCGACCGCATCATCGTCGCCCGCGCCGTGGCCGACGCCTTCGTCGACAAGCTGGCGACCAAGGTGGCCTCGATGAAGGCGGGCAAGCCGGGCAGCGATGGCTGCATCCTCGGCGCCATGGTCAGCCCCGAGGCGGCCGCCCGGGTCGAACGCCTGGTCGCCGACGCGGTGGCCAAGGGCGCCACGCTGGCGACCGGCCCGGTGCAAGCCGACGGCGCGCTGCTGCAGCCGGTGCTGGTGGACGGCCTGACCCCGGCCATGGACCTGTACCGCGAGGAAGCGTTCGGCCCGGTGGTGTCGGTGCTGCGCGTGGATAGCGATGAAGAAGCGCTGGCGCTGGCCAACGATAGCGAGTATGGCTTGTCGGCCTCGGTGTTCAGCAAGGACATCGGGCGCGCCTTGGCGCTGGCCAAGCGCATCGAGTCGGGCATCTGCCACATCAACTCATCGACCGTGCATGACGAGGCGCAGATGCCGTTCGGCGGCGTCAAGTCGTCCGGCTACGGCCGCTTCGGTGGCAAGGCCGGCATGGCCGAGTTCACCGACCTGCGCTGGATCACGGTCCAGACCACGCACCGTCATTACCCGGTGTAAGAAGCCGTTTCAAAAAAACCATGGTGTCGTTGTGGCGTCGAAAAATTGGGGACGTACCCCATTTTTCGGCCGCAGCCAGAAAATGGGGTACGTCCCCAATTCTTCGGTGCCTCGCCATGGGCATGTTGAACCGCCTTCGAAGGAGGGCGGCCGGTCTCTGTCCGGGCCGGCCGCTGGATGAGTATTTTGGCGCGGGCCCGGCCCGCGCCCACAGTTTGGGATTACACATGGATACCTACGGCGCACCGCTGCGCGATATGCGCTTCATCCTCGACCACCTGGTTGGCCTTGACGGCATCGCTGCTTTGCCGGATTGCGAGGCGGCCGAACCGGAGCTGGTCTACAGCATCCTTGAGGAAGCCGACAAATTCGCCGCCGGGGTGCTGGCACCGATCAACAAGTCCGGCGACCTGCAGGGCTGCCGGCTCGACGGCGACCGCGTCGTCGTTCCCAACGGCTGGCAGGAAGCCTGGGATCAATTCGTGGCCGCCGGCTGGCTGGGCCTGTCGCTGCCGGCCGAGTATGGCGGGCAGGGCTTGCCCAAGGCGCTCTGGGCGCCCGTGTGGGAAATGTGGTTCTCCGCCAACCTGGCCTTCACCATGCTGCCGCAACTGACGCTGGGCCAGACCGAGGCGCTGGAAGTGGCGGCCGATGACGCCATGAAAGCCTTGTACCTGCCGCGCATCGTCAGCGGCGAATGGTCCTGCAACATGAGCCTGACCGAGCCGCAGGCAGGTTCCGACCTGGCCGCCGTGCGCATGCGCGCCGAGGCCGCCGAGGATGGCAGCTATCGCCTGTACGGCCAGAAGATCTTCATTTCCTACGGCGACCATGAACTGACGGACAACATCGTCCACCTGGTGCTGGCCCGGCTGCCCGACGCGCCGGCCGGCATCAAGGGTATTTCGCTGTTCCTGGTGCCCAAATTCCTCGTCAATGCCGACGGCAGCCTGGGCGTCAGGAATGACGTGCGCGCCGTCTCGCTGGAAGACAAGATGGGCATCCACGGCAGCCCGACCTGCACCATGGCGTATGGCGACCAGGGCGGGGCGGTCGGCTATCTGGTTGGCGAACTGAATCGCGGCATCGAATACATGTTCGTGATGATGAACGAAGCCCGCTTCGGCGTCAGCCTGCACGGCGTGGCCCTGGCGGAACGCGCTTACCAGATGGCGCTGCGCTATGCCAACGAGCGCAGCCAGGGCAAGGTGGCGGGCGAGGCCGGCCGGCCCATTGCCGGCCACCCTGACGTCAAGCGCCAGTTGCTGGCCATGCGCACCCGTATCTTCGCCATGCGGGCCCTGGTCTATCCGGCCGCCGCCTGGTTCGACCATGCGCGCCACCATCCGGAACCCGACGTGGCGGCGCGCAGCCGCCGCTACATCGATCTGCTGATGCCGGTGCTGAAGGCGTGGAACACCGAGACCGGCAATCTGGTGTGCGACGACGCGATCCAGGTGTTCGGCGGCATGGGCTTTGTCGAGGAAACCGGGATCGCCCAACACTATCGCGACGGGCGCGTGACCCGTATCTACGAAGGCACCACCGGCATCCAGGCCAATGACCTGGTCAGCCGCAAGATCCTGCGCGAAAACGGCGCCACCTTGCGCGAACTGGTGGCCGATATCCGCGCCGATATCGCGGCCCTGGCCGAGATGGCGGACGTGGCGGACGTGGCCGAACTGGCTCGCCATGCTCGCGTGCTGGCGAACAACGTGGACGACCTGGAGCGGGCCACCGACTTCCTGCTGGCCCACGGCAGTACCGATCCGGCCACCGTGCAGGCGGCGGCCGTGCCTTTCCTGCACCTGACCGGCCTGGTGTGCGCCGGCTGGCGCGTGGCCCAGGCGGCGCGGGCGGCTCAGTCGTTGCTGACCGCATCGGCAGCATCGGCAGGATCGGAAGCGTCGGCCACATCGGGTGCGCCGGCAGCGCAGGGCGCAGCGGGTGGCCAGGCGGAGGACGCCAGCTACCTGCGCGGCGTGCTGGCGCTGGCCAGCTTCTGGTTCGCCACCTATGCGCCGCAAGTGCGCGCCCACGCCGACACGGTGGCCGCCTCGGCCTGCGTCGGCCTGGCGCCGGATGCCGCCCTTTGGGCCTGAATTCCCACGGCGTGGCGCGCTGAACAAGATGTCTTGAACATCGCGCGCTATCGCCAGACAATACGACTACAGGAGACAACATGAATATCGCAGCATTCAAGCCGATCGTGGAAACGGATTACCGGCCCGTCAACATCGGCCATCCGCCGGCGGAGATCCAGCGCGACGCCGACGGCGTCTGGCATATCCGGCCACTGGAAACCCTGGGCGACTACCCGCGCTGCCTGACCGACCGCCTGGTGGCGGGCGCCCGCCAGTTCCCCGAACGCACGCTGATGGCGGCGCGCGGCGCGGACGGCGAGTGGATCCGCATCAGCTACGCCGACATGCTGGCGCGCGTACGCCGCATCGGCCAATGGCTGCTCGATCGCGGCCTGTCGGTCGAGCGCCCGCTGCTGGTGCTGTCCGGTAATGACCTCGAACACAGCCAGCTGATGTTCGCCGCCATGTACGCGGGCATTCCCTATTCGTCGGTGTCGCCGGCCTATTCGCTGGTGGCCACCGACTACGGCAAGCTGCGCCACATCGTCGACACGGTGACGCCGGGCCTGGTGTACGCGGCGGCCGGCGAGCCGTTCGCCAAGGCCATCGCCGGCGCGCTCGATGCCAACGTCGGGATCGTGCTCGGCAAGGGCGAGCTGCCTGGCCGCGCCAGCACCCCGTTCACCGACCTGCTGGAGACGACACCGACGACGGTCGATGCCGCCAACGCCGCCGTCGGCCCCGACACCATCGCCAAGTTCCTGTTCACCTCCGGCTCCACCAAGCTGCCCAAGGCCGTGGTCACCACCCAGCGCATGTTGTGCGCCAACCAGCAGATGCTGTTGCAGACCATGCCTTTCCTGGCGGAGGAACCGCCGGTGCTGGTCGACTGGCTGCCGTGGAACCACACCTTCGGCGGCAGCCACAATGTCGGCATCGCGCTCTACAACGGCGGCAGCTTCTACATCGACGATGGCCAGCCTACCGCCAAGCGCTTCGACGAAACCCTGCGCAACCTGCGCGATATCTCGCCGACCGTCTATTTCAACGTGCCCAAGGCGTGGGAAGACCTGACCGTGGTGCTCGAACACGACGCCCAGTTGCGCGAGAAATTCTTCTCCCGTCTGAAGCTGTTCTTCTTCGCCGGCGCCGGCCTGTCGCAGGCGGCGTGGGACCGGCTCGACCGCGTCACCGAGTCCCATTGCGGCCATTTGATCCGCATGATGGTGGGGCTGGGCATGACCGAGACGGCGCCGTCCTGCCTGTTCTCGACCGGCGGCGTGATCGGCGCCGGCTACGTCGGCCTGCCGGCGCCCGGTTGCGAAGTCAAGCTGGTGCCCACCGATGGCAAGCTGGAGGCGCGCATGCGCGGCCCGCACGTGATGCCCGGCTATTGGCGCAACCCGGCGCAAAGCGGCGAAGTGTTCGACGCCGAAGGCTACTACTGCACTGGCGACGCGCTCAAGTTCGTCGATAACGCGCGCCCGGAACTGGGCCTGGTGTTCGATGGCCGCATCGCCGAGGATTTCAAGCTGTCGTCGGGCACCTTCGTCAGCGTCGGCCCGCTGCGCGCCAAGGTCATCACCACCGGCGCGCCCCATGTGCAGGACGTGGTGGTGGCCGGCATGAACCGCGACCAGATCGGCCTGCTGATCTTCGCCCGTCCGGTCGAATGCCGGCAACTGGCCGGGCTCGATGAACGGGCCGACCTGTTCGAAGTGATGACCCATCCGGCCGTGCGCGCCCACTTCAAGGAGTTGCTGGCGCGCGTCAACAGCACGGCCACCGGATCGGCCAATCGCGTCGCCTGGATCCGTTTGCTGGAAACCCCGCCATCCATCGACCACAGCGAAGTGACCGACAAGGGCTCGATCAACCAGCGCGCCGTGCTGACCCGGCGCGCCGAGCTGATCGAAGCGTTGTATCTCGGCCAGGACGACTTCCTGATTCAAGCTTGAACGGCGGCCGGCGCTGGCCGCCGGCCCCGCACCACCCACTCCAAGGACCAGCGACATGAACACTGACGACCTGATCGCCATCGATTTCCACACCCACGCCGAGGTTTCCTGCTGCCAGGGCCACGACCATTTCGGCGATGAATTCGACCGCGCCGCCGACAAGTATTTCGGCTCCGACCGGCGCCCGACCATTGCCGAGACGGTGGCCTACTACCGCGAGCGCAAGATCGGCCTCGTGATGTTCACCGTCGACGCCGAAGCCCAGATCGGCCGGCGTCGCATTCCCAACGAGGAGATCGCCGAGGCGGCGCGCGCCAACAGCGACATGATGATCGCCTTCGCCAGCATCGACCCTCACAAGGGCGTGATGGGCGCGCGCGAGGCGCGCCGCCTGATCGAGGAGTATGGCGTGCGCGGCTTCAAGTTCCACCCCACCGTGCAAGGTTTCTTGCCTTACGACCGCTTCGCCTGGCCGCTGTACGAAGTGATCGCTGAATACGGCTTGCCGGCGATCTTCCACACCGGTCATTCCGGCATCGGCAGCGGCATGCGCGCCGGCGGCGGCCTGCGGGTGGCCAATTCCAATCCCATGTTGCTGGAGGATGTGGCGATCGACTTCCCCGACATGCAGATCGTCATGGCGCACCCGAGCTGGCCGTGGCAGGACGAAGCGTTGTCGCTGTGCCTGCACAAGCCGAACGTGTGGATCGACCTGTCGGGCTGGTCGCCGCGCTACTTCCCACCACAACTGGTGCAATATGCCAACACTCTGTTGCGCGAACGGGTACTTTTCGGCTCCGATTTCCCCCTGATCACCCCCGACCGCTGGATGGCCGATTTCGAGAAAGCAGGCTTCAAACCGGAGGTCGCACCGCTGATCCTGAAGCGCAATGCGATGCGCCTGCTGGGCCTGGGCGGCGCGTAAGCGGAATTAGAGGCTGGTTCAAAATGACCGTGGCGAGGCGCCACAACGAAGCCACGGGCTTTTTGAAACGGCCTCTTACTCGCGCTCTATCGCAAAAGGGTATAACTGCTAGTACCCGCTAACGCTTCCTCCTTATATAGCAGACCTGCACAATCAGTCATATGCAATACCTGTCACTCCGCCGGAAAACGGCACAGCAGGTACGGTTTTTTTAGCGGTTCAACTACATACCACGGCAAGTGGAGGAGACACAGCATGACGCCCAATAACACCATCGACATACGAAAGCTTGTCGAAGAGAGCAAGTTCACCAAGTTCCATTTGCTGGTCTTTGCAACCTGTTTTTTTGTCATCTTGCTGGATGGCTTTGACACCGCCGCCATCGGCTATATCGCGCCATCCCTGCTCAAGGAATGGGGCCTGACCAAGCCGCAACTGGCGCCGGTGCTGAGCGCCGCGCTGGCCGGCCTGGCCCTGGGTTCGGTGGCGATCGGCCCGCTGGCCGACCGCCTGGGACGCAAGTTCCTGCTGTGCGGCGCCGTTGGCCTGTTCGGCCTGGCCAGCCTGATCTCCTCGACCGCCGGCAGCCTCAATGAACTGGTGGCGTGGCGCTTCATCACCGGCCTCGGGCTGGGTGGCGCGATGCCGCTGGCCGTCACCATGGCCAACGAGTTCGCTCCCGGCAAACGCCGCGCCTTGCTGACCAGCGCCATGTTCACCGGCTTCCCGCTGGGCGCGGCCTGGGGCGGCTTCCTGTCGGCCTGGATGATCCCGGCCTGGGGCTGGCGCAGCGTGCTGCAACTGGGCGGCGTACTGCCGATGTGCCTGGCGCTGGTCATGCTCTTCATCGTGCCCGAATCGGTGCAGTTCCTGGTCGCCCGCGGCCGTCCGGTCGAGCGTATCCGCGCCGTGTTGTCCCGTTTTTCGGACAAGGTGGGCGAGGCCAGCGCTTTCGTCATGGGTGAGAAGGCGCCTGGCGCCAGCGCCACCGAACAAGGCAAAACCGGTGTCGGCTTGATCCTGTCGCGTTCCTACGTGGTCGGTTCGACCATGCTGTGGCTGACTTATGGCATGGGCATCGTGATCTTCTATGCGCTGATCAACTGGATGCCGATCCTGCTCAAGGATGGCGGCCTCGATCCGAAAACGGCCGTGCTGGTGACGTCGCTGTTCCCGCTCGGTGGCGTTGGTGCGATCGTGTTCGGTCTGCTGATGGACAAATTCAACGCCAACCGCGTGATCATGTTCGGTTATCTGCTCACCGCCGTCTGCGTGTACGGCATTGGCCAGGCGGCCGGCAATCTGGGCTCGCTGGTGCTGATGGTGTTCGTGGCCGGCGCCGTGATGAATACCACGCAAAGCAGCATGCCAGCCCTGGCGGCCAATTTCTACCCGACCGCCGGCCGTGCCACCGGCGTGGCCTGGATGATGGCGATCGGCCGCATCGGCGCCGTCGCCGCGCCGTTCCTGGTAGCCGAGCTGCAACGCCGCCAATTTGGTTTCGACCAGATCTTCGCGGTGCTGGCCATCCCCGGCCTGATCGCCGCCGTTGCCCTGTTCGTCAAGAACAATTCCCATCCAGAGTCCAAGCCGGTGCTGCTGCAGCCGGCCGATGCCTGATCCGCACATACCCTGGCCCAACCGGGCCGACCCAGCCAACCAGCCTCGCCGCCTGATTCTGGCGAGGCTGAATACCGACTTTCCTCCCGGATTTTCCGGGAGGGATGCCCCCGGCTTGCCTAGCGGGAATGATAATAAAATGAGGAGATAAGCATGACCGTATTCCAGCACCGTCCAACCAGCGCCGCCAAGCCGATCGTCGGCGCACTGATCGCCGCCTTCGGCCTGGCCGGCGCCTTGCCGGCGCACGCCGACAGCGAGGTCGACGCGCTGCGCCGCGAACTGGCCGAACAGCGCCAACTGATCCAAAAGCTGCTGGGCCAGCAGGAGAGCCAGCAGCGGGCTGTATCCAACATTGAACAGAAGGTCGCCGCCGCACCGGCCGCACCGGCCGCGCCAGCCGCCACTGGCTCGGCGCTGCCGCAGGGCATGTCCATCTACGGCGTGCTGGACGGCGGCGTCGAGCGCATCACCGACGTCAAGAACGGCACGGTCCAGGGCAGCGTGACCCGCATGCCCAACATCACGGGCACGGTGGCGTCGCGCCTCGGTTTCAAGGTGAACAAGGAGCTGGTTCCCGGCATCAATGGCGTTGCCGTGCTGGAAACCGGCTTTAACTTCGACAGCGGCACCCTGGGGCAGGGCGGCCGCCTGTTTGGCCGCCAACTGTACGCCGGTGTCGATACGGCTTACGGCGCCTTCACCATGGGCCGTCAGTATTCGATGCTGGTGTTCGCCATGGATTCCGACCTGCTGGGCCCCAACATCTACGCGCTCGGTTCGCTGGATGCCTACCTGCCCAACGCGCGCTATGACAATGCGCTGGCCTGGCGCGGCAAGTTCGGCAAGGCTTCGTTTGGCGCCACCTACAGCCTGGCGCGTGACAGCGCCGGCGGCGCACCCGGTTCGGGCACCTGCGCCGGCGAACTGCCGGGCGCGGGCAGCAATGCCTGCCGCGGCTGGTCGGCCATGGCCAAGTACGACGACGCACGTTTCGGCGTGGCGGCTGCCTACGATGAGCAGAAGGGCGGCGCCGGCGCGCTGGCGAACTTCTTCAACGGCGCCGCACCGCTCGCGTTCACGCGGCCGGAAGACACCGACAAGCGCAGCCACCTGGGCGGCTACGTCAATCTCGGCAACGCCAGCAGCGGCGGCAAGGTCGGCCTCGGCTGGCTGGGCCGCAAGGCCGAGCTGGCGTCGGGCACCGTCAAGTCCGATGCCTACTATCTGGAAGGCGCGTGGCGCTTCAACGAAACCTATACGGTCGAGGGTGGCTACCACCGCATCACCAACAAGGACCAGGACCGCGACGCCGACCTGTACGTGCTGCGCGCCTTCTACTTCGTGAACAAGGACTTCTCGCCGTACTTCCAGCTGGCCCACATCAATAACAGCGCCAAGGCCCAGTACGCGGCCTCGGTCGGCGCCGGTGTCGCGCCGCCGCCAGGCGGCTCGCAGACGGCCGTGATGCTCGGCCTGCGCTACCGCTTCTGATCGGCCGTGCCAGCCCTTGCGCGCAAGGGCTAGCGACAGTCCGCCGTTTGGCCACAGGCCAGCGGCGGATTTTTTTTGCTGGTGCTACAGGGTTTGTTCGATCGCCGCGCTGACCTGGTACAGCTTGTCGAGCAGCCAGCGCATCATCGGATGTTGCTGGTAGCGCTGGTGCCAGATGGCGTACATCGGCATCTCGGGACAGGCGAACGGCGTCTCGGTCTGGGAGAAGCCTGCCAGCTGGCTGGCCCCGAGGCGGTGCGGCAGCGTCGCCAGGTAGGGCGAGTCCTTGAGGAAGGGCTTGATGCCGGCGAAACCGGCGACGCTGACGGCGAAGCGCCGTTCTATGCCTTTGCTCTTCAGGTAGTCATCGATGTCGAGATGGCGTTGCGGCTCATACACCACGGTGACGTGCTCGGCGGCCAGGTAGTCCTGCAGGTTGCGCGGCGCCTGGCGCATTTGCGGATCGTAGAATACCACGTAGCGGTCGTTGAACAGGCGGCGCTGGAGGATGTCGCTGCCCGCCGGCGGCCGTGGCGAGATGACCAACTGGCAGCGATCCGCGCGTAGCAGCTCGCTGCCGGGGATGTTGGACGGAATCACGCGCAGGCTTAAGCCGGGCGCCTCCTGCTTGAGTAAGGCGAACAGGGCGGGCAGCAGCAGGTCGCGCTGGAGATCGTTGGCGGCGATGGTCAGGGTGCGGTCCAGGCTGGCCGGGTCGAAATCGGGTTTGCTGCTGAACTGCTGCAACTGGTCGAGCAGCAAACGGGCCTGCGCGGCCAGCTCGCCGGCCTGCGCCGTGGCCACCACCGAACGCCCTGATTTGACGAACAGCGGGTCGCCAACGATGCCGCGCAGCTTGTCGAGCATATGGCTGACAGCCGACTGCGTGATGCCCAGCCGCTGCGCGGCGCGGGTCACGGAGCCTTCCTCGTAGACGGCGATCAGCAGGCGCAGCATCCGTCCGTCCAGATCCAAATAATCGAAATTGTTCATGCGTTTATTGTAACCAATCTGTCTCATTTATCGATGCTGTGGCCGGCCGCTGCCGTATAGCTGCTATGCCCAACTGAGATAGCCGGGCGTATGTCCCCGCCACGCACCGCGCGCGTCATTCGGCAGCCCTTGCGCAGCCGATGTTGATCGCTATACGCATCGAAAATCCTCATGAATTACATCATAAATGATCTATGTATTTAATGGTTTGCGTCTCCAATAATGCAATGGCGATGCGGGATCTACGCGTGATCCGGCAGCGACACACCACTCGGAACATTTTCAGGAGACGCAAACATGACTGCTAGTCAGCAGAAGCGAACCATCCCGGGCGCGCCCATCTTCGACAGCGACGCGGCCCGCCACGGCTACGCGCTCAACAAGATGTGCTACTCGTTCAACAGCAAGGTTAATCGCGACGCCTTCGTCAGCGATGAACGGGCCTACTGCCAGAAATTCGGCCTCAACCAGGAACAGACCCGCGCCATCCTTGAGCGCGACGTGCTGTCGCTGATTCGTGCGGGCGGCGGCGTGTATTTCCTCGGCAAGCTGGCCGGCGGCGTGCTCGGCCTCGACATGCAGGACATCGGCGCCTTGCAGACCGGACTGACCAAGGAAGAATTCAAAGCGAAACTTGTAGCGGCGGGGAAATAAATCATGGCTAAAATCGTAGGCATCCTGAACACCTCGCACGTGCCGGCCATCGGCAAGGCGATCCACCAAAACCTCCAGCAAGATCCGTACTGGAAACCGTTCTTCGACGGCTTCCCGCCGATCCGCGCATGGCTGGACCGGGTCAAACCGGACATCGTCGTGTCCTGCTTCAACGACCACGGCCTCAACTTCTTCCTCGATAAGCAGCCGACCTTCGCCATCGGCGCCGCGCCGGAATACCGCAGCGAGGACGAAGGCTGGGGCATCCCCACCATGCCCAGCTTCCCGGGCGCCGAAGACCTGTCCTGGCATATCCGCGACCGTTTGATCCGCGACGATTTCGATATGGTCACCTGCCAGGAAATGCTGGTCGACCACGCGTTCACGCTGCCGATGGCCTTGATGTGGCCGGAACAGAAGTGGCCGGTCAAGAGCGTGCCGATCTGCGTCAACACGGTGCTGTTCCCGCTGCCATCGGCACGCCGCTGCTACAAACTGGGCGAAGCCATCGGCCGCGCCATCGCCGCCTTCCCGGAGGACGCCAAAGTGCTGGTGATCGGCTCGGGCGGCCTGTCGCACCAGCTCGAAGGCGAGCGGGCCGGCTTCATCAACAAGGAGTTCGACCTCAAGTTCATGGACAGCATGGTCAACGATCCGCAATGGGCCACCCAGTTCTCCGATATCGACCTGGTCGAGCAATGCGGCAACGAAGGCGTCGAGCTGCTCAGCTGGCTGATCGCGCGCGGCACCGTGGCCGGCGCCGTGAAGGTGGTGCATTCCAACTTCCACATTCCGATCTCGAATACGGCGGCGGCGACCATGTTGCTGGAACCGGTCTGATCGTGGCGAACGCCATGGCCATGGCATTCGCCACGGCCATGGCGTCCGCAGGATCTTTTCCGCGTCGACAACGTTGTCGCGACCGCATTTTTCCCGTGCGATCGGCCGTGGTGGGAGCGCTGGGGCGCTGCCCACCAGCCCCACGTCGCCGGGCGGTGTGCACATCGGCGGAAAATGGTATATGATGACGATCATGCAGAAAAAATCTACCCAACGGACGGCACCCAGCCGCAAGGAACTGACGCACGAACGTATCGTCGAGGTGGCGGCGCGCGTTATTCGCCGCAGCGGCTACGACGGCACGGGTGTGGCCGACATCATGAAAGAGGCGGGCCTCACGCACGGCGGCTTTTATGCGCACTTCGAATCGCGCGACGCCTTGCTGGCCGAGGCTGGCGATCGTGCCGGGGCCGAGTCGGTCGCGCTGGCGGCCCGCGTGGCCGCCGCCGCGCCGCCAGGGCAGGCCGTGCAGGCGATGATGGAGGCTTATCTGTCGCCGGGGCACATTTCCGCCATCGAGACCGGTTGTCCCGTGTCGGCGCTGGGTTCGGAAATGCCGCGCCAGGCGCCGGAAGTGCGGCGCGCGGCGACCACCCACATCAAGGAGATGATCGATGTGTTCGCGCGCCAGATGCCTGATTGGGGGCAGCAGCAGGCCCATGAACGGGCGATGGCCCTGGTCTGCGCCTTGATCGGCACCACCATGCTGGCCCGTGCGGTCGATGATCCCAGGTTGTCCGAGGCCTTGTGCGGCGCGACCATGAAGCAATTTTCACCGGCTGCCGGCTGAGTTGTCGGCAGTTTTTTTTGAACTGTAATATGATGATCGTCATATTAAAATCCACTTGAGAAGCGCAACAACTGCGCGACTCGTCATCCGAGGGCTTCATGATGTCTACTTCTACCCGAAAAATTGCGGTTGTGACCGGTGCATCGTCCGGTATTGGTGCGGTGTATGCGGATCGTCTCGCCAAGCGCGGCTATGACCTGGTGCTGGTGGCGCGTCGTGCGGATCGCCTGCAAGCGTTGGCAGCCAAGATCGCGGCCACCCATGGGGTTAAGGTCGAGCCGCTGACCGCCGACCTGGAATCGGAGGCGGGGCAAGCGAGCGTGGCGCAGCTGCTCGCCACCAACCCAGCGGTCAGCGTCCTGGTGAACAATGCCGGCCTCGCGCGGCTGGCGCCGATCGCCGGCAGCGCCTGGCAGGATTCCCTGTCCCAGATTGCATTGAATATCACCGCGCTGACGCGCTTGAGCCACGCGGTCCTGCCGGGGCTGAAGGCGCGCAAGGAAGGCGCGATCATTAACGTCGCTTCCGTCCTGGCGCTGCACTCGCTGCCGATCAGTTCGGTCTACAGCGGCACCAAGGCGTTTGTCCTGGCCTTCAGTCGCGGCCTGCAGCAAGAGCTGGCCGATAGCGGCGTTCGGGTGCAGGCGGTGCTGCCCGCCGCCACGGCGACCGAGCTGTGGGACCAATCCGGTGTGCCTTTGGCGGCGCTCGATCCGAAGGCCGTCATGTCGACGGAGGACATGGTGGATGCGGCCTTGCTGGCGTTCGATCAAGGTGAACAGGTCACGATGCCTTCTGTGGCGGAGACGGAGACGATCGACCGCTTTGAATCGGCTCGCGCCGCCCTGTTCGCCACTTCGCAAACCGGCAAGGTCGCACCGCGCCTCCAGTAACGCTGATCCTGTCTGACAAATTACTCCCGAAAGGATGTGCTTAAATGTTATTTGAAACCTATTCCCTGCGCGGCGTTCAACTCGCCAACCGTGCCGTGATGTCGCCGCTCACCCGCAGCCGTGCGATCGACAACAATACGCCCAACGCGCTGATGGCGACTTACTACGCCCAGCGTGCCGGTGCCGGCCTGATTATCACCGAGGGTACGTCGCCGTCGCCGAATGGCTTGGGCTATCCCCGCATACCGGGCCTGTTCAATGCCGCCCAGGTACAAGGCTGGAAACTGGTCACGGATGCCGTGCACGCCAAGGGTGGCAAGATCGTCGTACAACTGATGCATACCGGCCGCGTGAGTCACGTGGCGAACCTGCCAGCCGGGGCGGAAGTGGTGGGGCCGTCGTCCGACATCTGCCCCGGCGAGATGTGGACCGACAGCCAGGGCAGCCAGCCGCATACGGCGCCGCGCGAGATGACCGAGGCCGACATCGCCACCGCGATCGGCGAATACGCAACCGCTGCGCGCCTGGCCATTGATGCTGGCTTCGATGGCATCGAACTGCATGCCGCCAACGGTTATCTGCTCGAACAATTCTTGAATGCCAACGTCAACCGCCGGACCGATGGTTATGGCGCCACGCCGGAGGGCCGCAACCGCTTCGTGCTGGAAGTGGTCCGGGCCACGGTCAAGGCGATAGGCGCCGAGCGGGTTGGTATCCGTTTGTCGCCGCATGGCGTGTTCAATGCCACGGGCGCTTACGAAGGCGTGGACGCGCAGTATCTGGCGCTGGTCAAGCAGTTGTCCGCACTGGGCCTGATGTATGTTCACCTGCTGGACCATTCGGCGTTAGGTGCGCCAGCGGTGCCGGGCCAGTTGAAGACCGATCTGCGCGCCGCGTTTGGCGGCCCCTTCATCCTGGCCGGTGGCTTCGACAAGGGCAGCGCCCAGCAAGCCCTGGCCGCAGGCCATGCGGACCTGATCGCGATGGGGCGGGCATTCCTGGCCAACCCGGATCTGGTCGAGCGGATGCGGGACGACCAGCCATTGAACGCGCCGGACCCCAGCACGTTCTATACGCCCGGCGCGCAGGGTTATACCGACTATCCGGCGCTGGCGGGTTGACACGCGTTTCTGTACGCCGCTGCCAGTAGCCGGACGGCCGTCGGCTCTCATCAAAAGCAAGGAAGGCAATAATGAAAGCACTCGTTTTACAGCGTTACGGCAAAACCGGCGCACTGGCATTTTCCGATGTTCTTCGCCCGACCATCAAACCGGATGAAATACTGGTGCAGGTGTACGCCGCCGGACTGAATCCGATTGATAACATGATCCCGAAAGGCGATTTCAAGCCTATCCTCAAGTTCCAGTTGCCGGCGACCATGGGCAGCGATTTGTCGGGTGTGGTGGTGGAGGTGGGCGCGCGCGTGACCCGCTTCAAGGTTGGGGACGCCGTGTTCGCCAGCCTGTTCGATCTGGGGACTGGCTCGCTTGCCGAATACGCCGCTGTGCCCGAGCGCGCGGCCGCCCTGAAGCCGGCCAATCTGGACTTCGTGCAAGCAGCATCGATCCCCATGGTAGGACTGACATCCTGGCAAGCGCTCACTGAACGCATGCAGGTAAAAGCCGGACAAAAGGTGTTTGTGCCGGCAGGTTCGGGCGGCATAGGCACATTCGCGATCCAGCTGGCAAAGCACCTTGGCGCCAAGGTCGGCACCACCACCAGTACCGCCAACGTGGAGCTGGTCCGCAGCCTCGGGGCCGACGAGGTCATCGACTACAAGAAGCAGGAATTCGAGGACACGCTGCGGGGCTATGATGCCGTGCTGGGCACGATCAGGGGCGATGGGCTGGAAAAGGCCTTGCGGATAGTAAAGCCCGGCAGTACGGTCGTCTCGCTCATCGGCCCGCCGGATGCCGCCTTCGCGCGCGCGCGCGGGATGAATTTTGTCCTGAAGTTCGTGTTCAGCTTGTTGAGCAGGAAGATCATACGCCTGGCGAAGCAGCGCAACAGCAGGTATTCGTTCCTGTTCGTCCGTCCGGATGGCCGCCAGCTGGCCAAGATCGGCGAGTTGCTCCAGACCTCGCGCATTCGTCCCGTCGTGGACCGGGTGTTTCCGTTCGCTCAGGCGCAGGAGGGCCTGGCGTATCTCGAAGCGGGCAGGGCCAAGGGTAAGGTCGTCGTGCAGATGGTGCAACCATGAGCGCGCCATGGCGTGTGGCGGGCCTGGCGTTGATTGCCACGTTGCTGTCGCCGGCCGCATGGGCCGACGAAGCTTCGCCGGCCGGCCTGTGGAAAAACATCGATGACGCCACCGGTAAACCGCGGGCGCTGGTCCGGATCACCGAATCCAATGGCGTGCTGCAGGGTAAGATCGAGAAGGTCTTCACGGCGCCAACGGAAAACCCGAACCCGAAGTGCGAGAAGTGCGACGGCGCGAACAAGGATGCGCCCGTGGTCGGCTTGCTGATCCTGAGCGGACTGAAGAAGGATGGCGACGCGTACACCGGCGGCCGGATTCTCGATCCGGACAATGGCCAGGTCTACCGCAGTCAAGTTCACCTGAGCGCCGGCGGGAAAAAACTCGACGTGCGTGGCTATATCGGCGTCCCCATGCTGGGGCGCACGCAGACCTGGGTGCGGGAAGACTAGGACGTCAGGGGGCGGATGCGTGGCTGCGTGCTATGATAACGTTGTTATAGCGCCACTCTCCCTACACATGACCGCCGCCGCCACCCAGACTGACCCACGCACCCGCCTTGTTGAAGCCACGATCCGCCTGTTGGCGAGGACCGGGCCGTCCGAAGTGAAGGCCCGCACGGTGGCGAGCGAAGCGAAGCTGTCCACCATGGGTGTGTACACGTATTTTGGCGGCGTGCCTGAATTGCTGCAGGCCGTCGCGGACGAGGGCTTCAACCGGCAAGCCATGGTCTTCGCCAGGTTGCCGCCATCGGACGATCCCATGGCCGATCTGTTCGCGATGGCGCTGGCTTGCCACGACTTCGCGCGGCGCAACCCCCATCTGTACGACCTGATGTTCGGCTTGTCGATTCACGGGCGATACAGCCCATCCCGAGGCGAGGTCTCCCCCATCCTGAGCGGACAGTCGCCATCGTTCCGCATGGCCTATGGCTATCTGGTCCATGGTTGCGCGCGGCTGGTCGATGGCAAGTGCGTGCGCAAGGCCGCTCCGGATCTTCTCGCGCTCCAGTTCTGGAGTGCCTTGCATGGCTTTATCATGCTTGATCTGGGCGGCCATTTTTCACAGGTGGCCGATCCGGCCGCCGAGGTCCTGGCGCCGATCTGCGTGAACATGGTGGTTGGCCTGGGCGCGAAGCGCGATAAGGCCGACGCTTCGGCCGCCAGCGCGCTAGCCCTGTGGACCGCCTCCCAATCGGAAAAAAACAGCAAGGCACGCAGCAAATAAGCGACGGCCTTACGAGCTCGGTCAGTACGTTCTTGAAATCCTCAAATAACAGTGTTATTCTGGGACATAACGATGTTATTGAAACGTAGTTAATCTAAGGAGACTGGACATGGATAGCACGCGAATCAGGTCGGGCGGCCTGGAACTGGAGCAGCACGGCGCCGTATTGATTGTGCGCCTCAATGGCGGCCCGCAAGGCGTGATGGGGCTGGCGATGGCCGAGTCGCTGGCGGCGCTGCTCGATGCGCTGGAGGCCGATCAACAGGTGAAGGCGGTGGTGCTCACGGGAACCCACCCGGGCCGCTTCGTCGGCCATGCCGATGTACGCTGGCTGCAGGAAGGCGGCACCACGATCCCGTCCATCGCGCGCGGCATGACCTCGGCGGTGGCGCATACGGCCGCCACCGTCCGGCGCATGCCTTTGGTGGCGCCGGTGGCGGCGTTTACGCCACTGGGCGGCGCCATGCAGCTGGATAAGCTGCATAACACCTTCATGCGCATGAACCGCGTTGGCGTGCTGTTCATCGCCGCCCTGAACGGTTCGGCGTTGGGGCTCGGCAGCGAACTGGCGCAAGCCTGCGACGTGCGCCTGATGGCCGATGGCGATTTCTTCATCGGGCAGCCCGAGGTGTTGCTGGGCATTCCACCCGGCGGCGGCGGCACGCAGCGCCTGACGCGCCTGGTCGGCGCCCATCGCGCGCTCATGATGATGCTGGAAGGACGGCCCGCATCGCCAGCCAAGGCCCTGGAGATCGGGCTGGTCGACGAGGTGGTTGCGCCCGAAGCGCTGATGGAGCGCGCGCTGGCATTGGCGAACTACCTTGGCGCGCGCCCGCGCGATGGCATACGCGCCATCAAGCGCGCCGTCTATGTTGGCGGCTCGATGTCGCTGGAAGATGGGCTGCATGTGGAGCGTACTGAATTCATGTCGGCGCTGTCGGGCGATAACTCGCAAGCGTTGATGCTCGAATATATGGAGCGCACCGAGCACGAGGGCGACCTGCCGTTGTACCAGCCGGCCATCTTCGATCAGGCGCTGCACCATGGGCACTTTCCCTTCACCAGCAACCGGACGGTCAAATGAACGCCATGGCACAGACTACGCACAAATTCACGCGCCGTAGCGTCAGTTTCATCTCCGGCGAGACGTTCTGCTCCGCATGGCTGTATCTGCCGGAAGGCGTCGCGCGGCCGCCGGTGGTGGTGCTTGGCCACGGCTTGGGCGCGGTGCGCGAAATGCGCCTGGATGCCTATTCGGAGCGCTTCGCGGCGGCCGGCATCGCCACGCTGGCCTTCACCTATCGTTATTTCGGCGACAGTGGCGGCACGCCGCGCCAGTTGATGTCGGTGGGGCGTCAACTGGCCGATTGGGACGCCGCGCTCGATTACGTCAAGACCAACCCGGAGCTCGATGGCGGCCGCGTGGCGATCTGGGGTAGTTCCTTTGGCGGCGGCCACGCGATCCAGGTGGCCAGCCGCCATCCCGAGCTCAAGGCGGCGATCAGCCAGTGCCCGTTCACCGATGGACTGGAGTCGGCGACCGCGCTCGGCCTGTGGGGCTCGTTGCGGATCACGCCAGTGGTGATGCGTGACTTCATGGCCCGCTTGTTCGGCCGGCCGCCGGTGATGGTGCCCATCGCGGCGCTACCTGGCCAACCGGCGTTAATGAACGCGCATGACGCCTTGCCGGGATACTTGGCCTTGATGCCCAAGGGAATGACCTTCGTCAACCGGGTCGCGGCCCGTGTGATTCCGGAAATCGTCAGTTACCGGCCGGGACGGCGTACCGCCAAGGTCAAGCCGCCGATCCTGTTTTGCGTCAGCCGTACCGACACGGTGACGCCGCCGGAGCGCACCATCGCCATGGCGCAGCGCGCGCCGCGTGGCGAGATCAAGCTCTATGACTGCGGCCACTTCGACTTCTATCTCGGCGGGCATTTCGAGCGCGCCGTGACAGACCAGACCGAGTTCCTGACCCGCCACCTGCTGTCCCATTCGGCGGCCTGAGCGGACCGACGCGATAACGATTTTTTGGAAAGAACAATCATGCGATTCTCCAAACTTCCGGACCTGCGCGCCGCGCAGGCACCTGATGCGCACTGCATCGCCGATGCGCGCACCAGCTTGTCCAACAGCGAGTTTTATTCAAAGGTGTTGATGGCGGCCGGACTGCTGGCCGAGCTCGGTGTGCAGGCCGGGGACGTGGTGGCCATCATGCTGCCCAATCAGGTTGAATTCGTGGTGGCCATGTTCGCCGCCTGGCGCCTTGGGGCCGCCGTCACCCCCCTCAATCCCAATCTGACGGTGCAGGAGGCGAGCCATCAGCTCAATGATTCCCGTGCCAAGCTGCTCATCAACCTCAGTGGCGCGACGGTGGACGGGCAAGTGCCGGCGCTGCCCGCCGCCGCGCTCCATGGCGGGGTGCAATATGGCGCGCATTATGGTGCGCAGCCGGTCGACAATCCGGCCGCGCTCGCGTTGCTGATCTATACCAGCGGCACCACAGGCTTGCCCAAGGGCGTGATGCTCGATCATGCCAATATTGAAGCGATGGCGGCCATGTCGCGCGAGGCGATGGAGATCACGTCGAGCGATCACTGCCTGCTGATACTGCCCCTGTTCCACGTCAACGGCATCGTCGCCAGCATCCTCACGCCGCTGTCGGCTGGCAGCCGGGTCACCATCCGTGCGCGCTTCGATATCGAGACGTTCTTCGCTGATGTGGAGCGGCTGCGCCCGACTTATTTCTCGGCCGTTCCCACCATTTATGCCTTGCTCAATGCCTTGCCGCCACACGTGCAGCCGGATACGTCCAGCCTGCGCTACGGTATTTGCGGCGCGGCGCCGGCATCGGCCGAGCTGCTGACCAGCTTCGAGGCGCGCTATGGCTTCCCGCTGGTGGAAGGGTATGGGCTATC
Source organism: Rugamonas apoptosis (assembly GCF_014042355.1). Taxonomy (GTDB): domain Bacteria; phylum Pseudomonadota; class Gammaproteobacteria; order Burkholderiales; family Burkholderiaceae_D; genus Rugamonas; species Rugamonas apoptosis. The sequence continues at coordinate 204,014 of NZ_JACEZU010000009.1, read as the reverse complement.
GGAAGGCACCTGCGCCTCCACCATCAACCCGCTGAAGGGCATCCGCAAGGCGGGCACGGTGGGTGTGCCGATGGTGGGCCAGCGTATCGCGATCATGGATGCCGCCGGGCGCCATTTGCCGGCCGGCGAGACGGGCGAGGTGCTGGTGCAGGGCCCCAACGTCATGCGCGGCTATCTGGGTAAGCCGGAGGAAACCAGCAAGACCATCATCGACGGCTGGCTGCATACGGGTGACCTTGGCCGCATCGATGCCGATGGTTATCTGAGCATCGTCGGCCGCTTGAAGGAAATGATCATACGCGGCGGCGAGAATATCTATCCCAAGGAAATCGAGGACGCCTTGCTCGCCAGCCCCAGTGTGCTGGAAGCGGCGGTGATCGGCGTGCCGCACGAGACGCTGGGTGAAATCGTGATCGCTTATGTCGCCGATCGTCCCGGGCACAACACCACCCTGGAGGAGTTGAACGAGCATTGCGCCGAGCGGCTGACCCGCTACAAGCGGCCTGCGGCCATCCACGTCATCAGCAGCCTGCCCAAGAACGCGGTCGGCAAGATCGACAAGCTGAAGCTGCGCGCCCTGTGGAAGCAGCAACATGCATAAGCCTGCGCAAGCGGGCGCCACTATGCGCCGCCCGGCGATCTTCGTGACGGGCGCCGCGTCCGGGATAGGACGTGCCTGTGCCGAGCTGTTCGCGGCGCGGGGCTGGTATGTCGGCCTGTATGACGTCAACGGCGAAGGCGTGGCCAGGATCGCCGCTGAGCTGGGCGAACACAACGCCACCAGCGGCGTGCTCGATGTCAGCGATCCCGACGGGTGGGAGGCGGCGCTGGCGCATTTCTGGGTACGCAGCGGCCAGCGCCTCGACGTCCTGTTCAACAATGCCGGCATTCTGAGCGCGGGGCCGTTCGAGACCGTGCCGCTGGCGAAACATCGGGCCATGCTCGACGTGAATGTGGGGGGCATGATCGTCGGTTGCCATTGCGCCTTGCGCTACCTGCGCAAGACGCCCGGCGCGCGCGTGATCAATATGGCCTCCGCCACAGCGATCTATGGCCAGCCTGACCTGGTGACCTATTCGGCGACCAAGTTCGCCGTACGGGGCTTCACGGAAGGGCTGGACCTCGAATGGAGTCAGTACGGCATCCGGGTCAGCGACATTTGGCCCAGCTTCGTCAGCAGCGCGATGGCCGCCGGCTTTAAAAGCATCGCCAGCGCGCAATCGCTCGGCATCCGGCTCACGCCGGCCGACGTGGCCGCCACCGTGTGGCGCTGCGCCACCGGGCGCAGGCTCATCCACAAGACCCATTGGATGGTCGGGCTGCAGGCCGGGACGCTCTCGTTCGCGACCCGCGTGGCGCCGACGGCGATGACGCGGTGGGTGGTCCGGCTGCTGGCGCACTGACTATAAAAATCATCCAGGAGACAAGCAAATGCAGGCCAACAAAAATATCGCCGCGACCTTCGATTTTGACTGGCTGGTGATCGGCTCCGGCTTCGGCGGCAGCGTCTCGGCGCTGCGCCTGGCCGAGAAGGGCTACCGGGTGGGCGTGTTCGAGCGGGGCCAGCGCCGCCGCGACGAAGACCTGCCCAAATCCGCATGGCATCTGCACAAATTCCTGTGGGCGCCGGCCATCGGCTTGCGCGGCGTGATGCGCATGAAGGTGTTTCGGCACGTCTTCTTTCCCAGCCAGTCCGGCGTCGGTGGCGGCAGCAGCGTATATGGCGGGGTGCTCTACCGTGCGCGGCCGGAGTTCTTCGTCAATCCGCAATGGCGCGCGCTAGGCGACTGGGCCGGCCTGCTGCGGCCACACTATGAGGCGGCGGAACGCATGCTCGGCGTGCGGACCGTGCCGTTCGACTCCACCAATCAGCAGTTGGCGCGGGACATGGCGCGGCACTTCGGTAATCCGGACGGCTTTCACCGCTCGCCCACCGGCGTGTTCTTCGGCGCGCCGGGCGAGACGGTCAAGGATCCCTATTTTGGCGGCGAAGGGCCGGACCGCACCGGGTGCACGCGTTGCGGTTCCTGCATGGTGGGGTGCCGGGTGGGCGCGGTCAATTCGCTGCAGAAGAACTACCTGTGGTTCGCCGAGAAGCGCGGGACACAGATCATGGCGCAGCGCCAGGTGGTCGATATCCAGCCGCTCGGCGCGCCCGACGGCAGCGACGGCTACCGCGTGACGACCGAGCGTCCCGGCGCCTGGTTCGCCAGGCGGCGCCAGACTCATACGGCGCGCGGCATCGTGTTCGCCGGCGGCGCGCTGGGCACCAACGAACTGCTGGCCAACTGCAAGCTCAGTGGCTCACTGCCACGGCTGAGCGACCGCCTGGGGGAGCTGGTGCGGACCAACAGCGAATCCGTGCTGAATGTGCGCTTGCCCAAGGATCTCAAGACCTGGAATGACGTCACGGCCAGCAGCAGTGTGCATGTGGACCAGAACACCAATATCGAGTTCCTCACCTACGGCCGCCATGCGGATTTCATGGGGCTGATGTACACGGTCCTGGTCGGCAAGGGCAGCCGCTTGACCCGGCCGTTGAAGTGGCTGGGCCAGATCGCCGCGCATCCGCTGCAATGGCTGAAGACCTTGTGGCCGGTGGGCTGGAGCAGGCATATGGTGACATTGCTGGTGATGCAAACCTTGGATAACGCCATCGCGCTGCGCCCCAGGAAGCGCTGGCTGGGACGCGGCTATCGCTTGGTCACCGCGCAGGATCAGAACAAGCCCAACCCAACCTATATCGAGGTGGCGAATCAGGCCGCCGAGTGGCTGGCGCGGCGCACAGGAGGCATCGCCCAAAGCAATGTGCTGGAGGCGCTGGCCGATATTCCGACCACCGCCCACGTGTTGGGGGGCGCCGTCATCGGCGCCAGCCCGTCGCAAGGGGTGATCGATAGTCAGCTGCGGGTGTTCGGCTACCAGAACATGGTGGTGTGCGATGGCGCCGCCATGCCGGCCAATCCTGGCGTCAATCCGGCGCTGACCATCACGGCGCTGGCGGAATATGCCATGGCGCAGATTTCCGCGCTGCAGCCTGGTCTGGCACGGGAGTACACTGGACAGTACGGCGGCAACGGCAAGCCCATTCCCATCTACCAGCAATAAACACTGGAGCGCACCATGAAAGCCTATGTCATAGACCGCTATGGCGCCAGCAGCGCCGTGCGCGCCGCTGAGATGCCCGAGCCTGAACTTGGCGGCAGCGATGTGCTGGTCGAGATACACGCCGCCAGCGTCAACCCGCTGGACCTGAAGATCCGCAGTGGCGGGCTCAAGATGGTATTGCCCTATCGCTTGCCGCTGATACTGGGGAATGATCTGGCGGGCGTGGTGGTGCGCGTCGGTGCGCGCGTGCGGGGATACAAGCCGGGCGACCAGGTGTATGCGCGTCCGCCGCAGGAGCGGATTGGCACCTTCGCTGAATACATCGCCGTCAGTGAGGATGCGCTGGCGCCCAAGCCGCACACGCTCAGCATGGAGGAGGCCGCCGCCATGCCGCTGGTTGGATTGACCGGCTGGCAGGCCCTGGTGGAAATGGCGAATGTGCGGCAGGGCCAGAAAGTGCTGATCCATGCGGGCTCCGGCGGCGTGGGCAGCTTCGCGATCCAGTTGGCGAAGTCGCTGGGGGCGTATGTCGCCACCACCACCAGCGCCGCCAACCGTGCATGGGTCCAACAACTGGGGGCCGATGTCGTCATCGATTACAAGCAGACGGATTTCTCGGGCGTGCTGCACGATTACGACGTGGTGCTCGATACGCAGGGCGGAGAGGCGCTCATGCGATCGGTGCGCGTGCTCAAGCCCGGCGGCCGGCTGATTTCCATCTCCGGCCCGCCGGACCCTGATTTTGCCAAGGCCAGCGGCGCACCCTGGTTCGTCAGGGTGGCGATGGGGCTGCTCAGCTACAGGATCAGAAAGCTGGCGCGGCGTCATCAAGTGCGCTATTCCTTCCTGTTCATGCGGGCCGATGGCACGCAACTGCGCAGCATCGCCGGTTTGATCGATGGCGGCGTCATTCGTCCGGTGGTGGACAAAGTTTTTCCGTTCGCGTCCACGGCCGAAGCGCTTGATTACGTACAGACCGGCCGGGCCAAGGGCAAGGTGGTGATCAAGGTGAAATCCTAAGCAGCGGCGGCGGAGGTGCGTCATTGGATTCGCATATTTGCCACACAGCAAATCATAAAATATGATGATCATCATATTTGCGTGCGAAAATCAGCATAAAGCGCATGGCATGTCATGCGACATCAAATAAATTTTAACCACTAGAAAGTGCTCGATGAGAAAGAAGACAGTTGGAATAGCGACGTTGGCGGTGCTCGGCGCCATGGCTGGCGCTGCGCAGGCGCAGGAGGGCGGGGCGATCACCATCAGCGGATTTGGTACGGCCGCTGTAACGAGAAGCAATACGGATGATGGCCAGTTTGCACGTGTCAACCAGGCCGCCGGCGCCGGCAAGGATGCTCGTACCGGCGTGGACTCGAACTTCGGGATCCAGGCGACGGCCAAACTCAGCGGCGATCTGTCGTTGACGGCGCAAGGCCTGGCGCGCAAATACGGTCAGCGCGACCAATACGACGCGGAGTTGGCCTGGGCCTTCCTCAAGTACAAGGTGAGTGACGATTTTTCCGTGCGCCTGGGCCGTATCGGCCTGCCTATCTACATGATTTCCGACGTGGTCAATGTGGGCTATGCCAATACCATGTTGCGCCCGCCGACCGAGATGTACCGGCAGGTGCCGCTGGACTTCGCCAATGGTGGCGATCTGATGTATCAACACAGCTTTGGCGACACGACTGTCACCGCCCAGATCGCGATGGGGACGGCCAAGAACATCACGCCGACGGTGACCGTCAATTCAGGCCTCGTGGCGTCCCAGTTATTGCTGGAAAACGGTCCTTTTACCTACCGCGTGGCGCACAGCTTCGGTAACGTCAGCTTCCACAACCCCGATTTTGACGCCTTGCTGGGTGTGCTCAGGCAGGCCGGACTGGGGACCGTCGCAAGTGAACTGGATTCGATCGATCGCCGTAGTTCGTTCACCTCCGTTGGCCTGACGATGGACTACGCCAACGTATTGGCTCAGGCCGAGTATGGCAAACGCAAGGTCGATACGCCGGTGGTGCCGAACACCAGTTCCTGGTACATCATGCTTGGTTATCGTTGGAATAAGTTCGTGCCGTTCTACATGCATGGCGACGTCAAGCAGAACAGCGTACGCGGCATCGCGGCGTTGCCGGACAGTGGTCCGTTGGCGCCGGTCAGCGCGGCCGTCAATAGCCTGGCCAGATCGCCGTTGCAATCGACGGACGCGGTTGGCCTGCGCTGGGACTTCCACAAGTCGGCGGCATTCAAGGTCCAGATTGACCGCGTCAAACCACGCGATGGCGCTGGTTTCTTCCTCAATACCAAGCCTGGCTTCAGTGGCCCCGTCACCGTGTATGCCGCGGCGGTCGATTTCCTCTACTAAGGAGCATGCCATGCATAAGACTATTGGGAAACTGCTGTTGGCGGCCGCTGTCTGGCTGGCCGCGACCCCGGCCTTCGCGACGGAAATCGTCGTCATCGTCAATCCGAAGAACCCGGCCACGCGCATGTTCAGTGAGCAGGCTGGCCAGTTCTTCGTCGGTAAATCCGCGATGTTCACGCCGATCGAACACACGGATGGCGCCTTGCGTACCGAGTTCTATAAAAAGGTGCTGGACAAGGATACTTCTCAGGTAAAGGCGATCTGGTCCAAGCTGGTGTTTACCGGCAAGGCGGTGGCACCCAAGGAGCTGGCGTCCAGCGCCGAGGTCAAGAAAGCGGTGGCGGCCGACGTCAGTGCGATTGGCTACATCGAAAAATCGCAGGTCGACGACACCGTCAAGGTGATTCTTACGGTCCAGTAAGTACCAAGGGCGCCTGATCGGGCGCCCTTCACGCCAGTGCCGCCACGGGCACTGGCCGTTCAAACTCGGTGGATGAACCGGCCGGGTTCATGGGCCGCCGCCGCTAGCGTTTTCACGCCGCTACAACAGATCATCGATTTACTATAAGTTTTGTATAGTAATCTTGGTATACGTATTGTATAGTTGAAAAAAAGCCCGGTAGCACAAGGGGCGACAACGAGACAAACGAGATTTCATCATGCCAAGCTCCCCTGCGCCCGAGACGGCGCACCTGCCCCAGCCGTTGCTTTCCCCAAGTCCATGCGCACTGCGCGCCCAGCCCGCCTAGGCGGCCGCGTGCACGTTGTCGGGCTCCCCGTCATACCCCCCATCATCCGCATTGCCTTACCAAAGAGGAATTACCAGATGGCCAGTTCTCACGCTACCAAGGAGTACCGACCTGAACATCGCTCAGCGTCCCCAATTTACGATTTCGACTATGTCGTCATTGGCTCAGGTTTCGGCGGCAGCGTCTCCGCCTACCGCTTGACGGAAAAAGGCTATTCCGTTGGCGTGATGGAGATGGGACGGCGCTGGGCGGCTGAGGATTTTCCAAAATCCAATTGGGATGCCCGCCGTTGGATGTGGCGGCCCGGCCTGAAGATGTTTGGCTTCTACAACATGCGCCGGTTTCGCCATGTGATGATCGTCAGCGGCAACGCGGTCGGTGGTGGCTCGATCACCTACGCCAACGCCTTGCTGGTGCCATCCGCCAGCGTGTGGCAGCAAGGCTCCTGGGCCGGGCTGGCGGACTGGAAGCGCATCATGCCCCAGCACTTCGCCACGGCGGAACGCATGTTGGGTGTGACCGAGAGCCAGATCATGGGCGAGGCGGATTTCCGCCTCAAGAAAATGGCCGACCTGTACGGTGTGGGCGACACGTTCCATGCGCCGCGCGTAGCGACCTTCTTCGCCCCTGCCGGAGAGGCTGGCGGCAAGACCTACCCCGACCCCTATTTCGGCGGCAAGGGACCGGCGCGTGGAACCTGCACCGGCTGCGGCGGGTGCATGATGGGTTGCAAGCACAACGCCAAGAACACGCTGGACAAGAACTATCTGTACCTGGCGGAGCAGGGCGGGACCCAGGTTTTCGCGGAGACCAAGGTGGTCGACGTGCGCCCGCTCAACGGCAAGCAAGACGGCAGCGATGGTTATGAAGTCGTCACGGAACGCTCGACGGTCTGGTTCGGCAAGCAGCGCCGCAGCTTCCGCTGCCGTGGGGTGGTGTTCGCGGCGTCGTCGCTGGGCACGATGGAATTGTTGTTCCGGTTGAAGCAAGCTGGCTCCTTGCCCCGGATCAGCGATGATCTGGGCAAGCGGGTGCGCACCAACGCCGAATCGCTGATCGGGGTGCGCTTCCCCGCGACGGACAAGAGCATGTCGCCGGGCCTGGCGGGCGGCGGCAGCATCTACCTTGATGAGCGTACCCACATCGGCGTGGTGCGCTATCCGGAAGGGGCGGACGCCGTCGGCCTGTTGATGACCTTGCTGTGCGGTGGCAAGGCGGGCTGGACGCGGATCTTCACCTGGCTGTGGACGCTGCTCAAGCATCCCTTGAAAGCCCTGCATGTGCACAATCCGATTGGCTTCGCGCGCCAGACCATGTTGCTGCTGGTGATGCAGACCGCCGACGCGACACTCGATATGCGGCTGACGCGCCGCTGGTATTGGCCGTTCACGAAAAGGCTGGACAGCGTGGGCGGTCCCATTCCCACCTTCATCCCCGAGGCCAACGCCTTTGCTGAAAAGGGCGCCAAGGCGCTGGGCGGCACCGCCACCACCTTTTTGAGCGAGATCCTGTTCAACATCCCCACGACGGCGCACTGCATGGGCGGCTGCGCGATGGCGGACTCGCCGGAGCGCGGCGTCATGGATGTGCGCAGCCGTGTCTTTGGCTATCAAAACATGTTGATTTGCGACGGCTCCATGCTCAGTGCCAACCTGGGCGTGAACCCCAGCCTCACCATCACCGCGCTGACAGAGCACGCCATGTCCCACGTGCCCGCGAAGGTTGGCGGTGCGCCGGATGCGGTGCGGGCGATGGCGCGCTCCGCATAGGCCACGGTTTCCCGGGCTGATCCACCTGCTTTCAACGGTCATTGCTTATCCATGGTTGCACATACTTCCCATAAATAGAACTAAAGGTATCGCTATATGAATGACAAAAAAACTTCGCTCGCACTGACCACGCTGGTCACGACGCTCGGGTATGCCTCGGCGGCCTGGTCGAATGGCCTCGCCCTGAACGAGCAAAGCGCCAGCGGTTTTGGCACCGCCTATGCCGGCCGCTCGTCGTCCGCCCTGGACGCCAGCACCATCTATGGAAACCCGGCGGGCTTGAGCAGGATCGCGCGCAAGGAGGTGAGCGGCGGCTTCGCCTTAATTGATGTCAAGGACAGGATCAGCGACGCCCTGGGCGAGGCGCCCGGCACCAATAATGGCGACTCCGTGCCGTTGACGGCGATTCCGTTTGGCTATGTCGCCATGCCGATCGATGAACGCTTCACGTTCGGGCTGGGTTTTTATGTTCCGTTTGGCCTGGTGAATGAGTACGAAAGCACGTTCCAGGGACGTTACCATGCTACCTACAGCAAGGTGCAGGTGATGACCTTGCAGCCCACCATCGCGTATCGCATCGATCCGCACGTCTCCATTGGCGGCGGGCTGACACTGAACCGTATCGACAATAATTTGCAAACGGACCTGGCGACCGGAGCGCTGAACGGGGGCAAGGATACGCACATCAAAATCACAGGCAACGACATCGCCGTGGGCGCCAATCTTGGGGTGTTGATCGACCTGGGCGCCGCCACCACCTGGGGCGCGAGCTACCACTCGAAATTCGTGTTCCACGCCAATGGCCATACCGAGGTGAGCAATACCCCGGCCGCCTTCAACCTGGACGGGAACTATAGCAACCGGATCGACACCGCCATGCCGGAGTCCGTGGATACGTCATTGACGCATCATTTCGACCAGCGATGGACCGGTTACCTGGGCACCACCTGGACGCGCTGGAGCCGCATTCAACGGGTCCAGGCGGTCAATAGCGGCGTGTCGCCGTTGGGACAGCAGCTGGGATTCGGCACCTTTGGCGATGACTTCAAGTTTCATGACACGTGGTCGGCTGCGGTAGGCGCCTCCTATCAGTATTCCCGCCAATGGCTGCTGCGCGCTGGCTACGCCTACGACCAATCGCCGGCCCGCAATGCCTATCGCAACGTCCGCGTCCCCGTGGGCAACCGCAAAGCCTTGACCTTGGGGGCCGGGTACGCCCCGAATCCCGATCTGACGGTCGATATCGCTTATGGCTATCTGTGGGAACCTACCACGGTGCTGAACCAGGCCAATACCAGTGGCGCCCAGCCTGGCTACAGCGCGCAATACCACAACAGCGCGAACGTGCTGGCTGTACAGATCAGCTCCCGCTTCTGACGTCGGAGCGACGATGGCGCATTGAATCGCGCCATCGTCCGGGCGATGTCGGGCACCCGCTCCTAGAGTTGGTGCGAGAGGACTTTGAACACTTGCGTGAGGCGCCGTTGATTGCCGAGTAACAGGCTGGCGCGTCCTTCCCTGATCGCGGCAGAGGGCGTGATCTGGCGCAGGGCCAGGGCCATGAATGTCGCCAGGTCGCATTGCAGTTGCAGGCCGGGGGGCTCGGTGGCGGGGCCGGAATGGGCCCGCACCTGGCCGTCGTCGATCTGCATGTGGAAGGTTTCCGCACCAACCTGGAATTCGATCACTTCCTGCATGCCAGCCGCCGCCGCGGGATCGCTGACGGCGGTCAGGCACAGCGCCACCAGCTCGGCACGGGCGCTAGCGGGATCGATGCGCTCGTCCACCGGCAGCCGCAGTCCCCACAATCCCAGTGCGATGACGGGCTGGCGCAATTCCTCGCCCAGCGCGGTCAGTTCGTAGGCTGGCGCGGCATGGGTGGTGGGACAACAAACGCCGTTTTCCACCAGCATGGCCAAACGTTCGGACAGCCGATTCGCCCCCATGGCCGGCAACCGCGCCTGCAAGTCCTTGAAGCGCTTTGGCCCCAGCAGCAATTCGCGTATCAACAGCAGCGTCCAGCGGTCGCCCAGGACGTCCATGGCTCTGGCTATCGGGCAAAGCTGACCATACGTTTTGTTTGACATGAGTGATTGCCCATAGGCCAAGTTACTATACCAAGTGTGTAGTATAGCATCAAGGCAGGATCAGCTCAGGCGCCGCCATCAAGTCCATCGTGGCCACCCGCTTGCGCGGGGGGCGTCGTGCTGTGGCGCTCAGATGGGGAAGATCAGGCAGGTGGTGGTGGCGAAGGCGTACAGTTTGCCGTTGGCGTCGGTGATACGGCCTTCGGCGACGGCCACCTGGCCGCCGACGGACACAACTTTTCCTTCGGCGCGCACGGGGCCGGTCTTGTCCGTCATGCCCCGAATGTAATTGACCTTCAATTCCAGCGTCGTGTAGCCCTTGCCGGCGGGCAGGGTGGTGTGGATCGCGCAGCCGACGGCCGTGTCGAGCAGCGTGGCGGCGTAACCGCCGTGCACTGAGCCGCTGGGATTGTAGTGCTCGATGCCGGGCGTGCCCTGGAACACGGCGCGGCCATGTTCGACGCTGATGGGGAAGAATCCCATCAGTTGGCCGATGGGAGCGGGCGGCAATTCGCCGTTGCTGATACCGCCGAGAAATTCCAGGCCGCTACGCTCGCGAAATTGTTCGCGCGAACCCACGCCCGGCTCGCCCAGGCGTGCCTGCATGGCTGTCGCCTCGGCCTGCCAGGTGCCGAGCGTCGCCGCCGTTGCCGCATCCTTTGTTTTGTCCATGATATCGCCGTCCCCTTGATGGTTATCCGTGTCGCTATATTTTTGCGGGCTGCAAGTATTCCGTCAATCCCTGGAACCACATCACTTCGACGAAGTCGCCGCTGATGCTGAGGTCCTCCTGATGCAATGCCGTCAGGAAGGCGTCCTTGCTATCCTTCGCGGAGAGGATCGCGAAGCCCCGGGCGGCATCCCGGAAGCGCATGGTGAATTGCGCGGCCCGGCTCAGGCCAGCGGCGGAACTGATCCTGCCGTTTACGATCGTGAAATGCCGGCCGGCGCCACTCTGGGTTTGGATCTGGAACACGAGATTCTTGCCCTTGACGTAGTTGGCGCACGCGGGATTGTTCTGGATGGCCCGGCGCAGTAATTTCGTCAGGGCCCACAGCAGGAGTTTGAATTTGAGCATGATATGTATGGTTCTTTTGTGATGAAAGTGCGGGCGCGCAGGCCCTGGTTTTACTCGTCCAGAAATTGGATGGCATGCTTCAGGAAGCGCTCCGGGTACTGGAATTGCGCCGCGTGGCCGGCATCCGGGTAGATGAACAGCTGCGCGTTCGGGATGTTCTGCGCCATGTGCCAGGAATTGATGCTCGGAACCATTACGTCGTTCACGCCGTTGAGGATGAATGTCGGCTGCTTGATCTCCCGCAGGTGGGCGAACGGGGCCGCGGGATCGAGCTTGGGCAGGTAGTACATATTGGCTTCGATCTGCGCTTGTATCACGGCCGGGGAACTGGGTGGATCCTGCTCCAGGCGTTGGTGGCGGCGCTGCCAGAACGCGCGCCCGGCCTGTTTTGCCGCTTCCGAACGGCCAAAGAACAGGAACAGGAAATCGTCGACGGTGGGCACCGGGCGTGGCGCCGCCTCCAGTACGCCGGGCTCGGAATCGGGATTGCCGCCACGCGGCCCGGTGCCAAGCAGCATGAGCTTGCGCACCAGCTCGGGATGGCGGCGGGTCAAATCCTGGGCCTGGAAGCCGCCCAGGGAAAACCCCAGGACATCGACCTGGCGCAGGCCCAGCGCGCGTATCGCCGCCGCCGCGTCGTCGGCCATCTGTTCGATGCGCGTGCGCGGCACGCCGGACGATGAGGCGATGCCACGGCCATTGAACAGGATGACCTCGCGTCCGGCCGCCAGGCCATCCGTCATGAGCGGATCCCAATGGTCCATGCCGCCGCGAAAATGCTGGAGAAAGAACAGTGGCGGCTGGCCAGTGCCACTGTTGCCCCAGCGGCGGTAGGCCAATTGTTCGCCGTCCACTGCGACGAATTGGGTGGGGGCGGTGTTATGGTTCGTGCTCATGGTTGATTTTCCTGTCGGTGATTGCTTGGTATGGGGGGCGGCGGCGTACTCAGCGCGCCAGGAACTGCAGCGCCGCCGGTACGAATAAGGCATGGAACTGGAACACGCCGCCATGGCCCGCGTCGGGGTAGATGGTGAGCGTGCTGTTGGGCAGGCGCCGCGCCAGGTCGTACGAATTGGCGGTCGGCACCATACGGTCGTCGTCGCCATTGACGATGAACACGGCTTGCCGCACGACCGAGAGATCGGCCGGTTTTTTCTGCCCCCAGGCGGACAGCGCCCGCAACTGCGCCACGTAGGCTGACGGGGTGATGTCCTTGTCGCGCCCCACGGCGCGTTCCTTCAGCCGCGCCAGAAACGCCTTGCCAGCGTCGATCCCGTTGGCAGTGCGGGTGAAAAACAGAAACTGTTTCGGATCCTGGAGGGTGAACAGCGCGCGCAGCAGATCGTAGTTCGATACGCCAGCCACGGCGCTGATGCCTTCACCACCGGCAGGACCGGTTCCCGCGAGTATCATCTTGCGCACCAGTCGCGGCTCCTTCAGCACGATTTCCTGGGAGATCATGCCCCCCATCGAAAAGCCGAACAGGTCGACTTGCTGGAAACCCATCGCCTGGATGAAGGTGATCGCATCATCGGCCATCTGCTCGATGGAGTCCGCCGGCGCGCCGCTGGAGGCGCCGATGCCCCGGTTATCGAACACGACCACGTGACGCTGTGCGGCGATGCCGTCCACGATACGCGGATCCCAGTTATCGAGCACCGCCGCCAAATGGTTCAACAACACCACCGGCGTGCCGCCATGCTGCTTGCCCAATTCCCGATAGGCGAAATCCACGCCTCCCGCAGAGATGGAGCGCGTCTGGACATGGGCCCAGTCAGTCTCCGGCGGGCGCGCCACCGCTGCCGGCTCGCCACTTGCCGTGGCCGCCTCGGCCGCGCCGGCCGCCGGCACCAGGAATGAAGTCGCCAGGGCGCCGATCAGGACCGCGGCATGGAGGAGGGATCGTTTCATGATAGGTATTTCCAGTAGAGTTTTTTGACGGGTACTATGCGGCGCGCAGACGGCGGGTCCGGAAGGTACCCCAGCCATTCATCGCCAGCGATTTCACGAATGCCCACAGGCCGCTTTCGTTGGGGCGGGGCTCGCGGCCATTGGCGATGCGCTTGACCTGCAGTTCGTACCAGAGCACTTCCATCACGCCCAGCCGGTCTATCTGTTTGATCCCGGTCTTGATGGGGCGCACGCGCTGCGCACTATCCCGTCCTTGCAACAGTGCCTGTGGCGCATCGGGATCGATGGCCATCAACCTTGCCACGCCCACCACGTCGACCGCGCCGGAGCGCAGCGCCGCGTCCATGCCCGCCGCGGTGCGGAAGCCGCCGGTGACCATCAAGGGCACCCGCACCGCCGCGCGCACTTTTTCCGCGAATTCAATGAAGTAGGCTTCGCGCGCCGCCGAGGACGCCTTTTGTGGCTGGGCTACCCCGGTTTCGTACGTGCCGCCCGAAATTTCCACCAGATCGATGCCGGCGTCCGCCATCGCCTGCACGGTCGCCAGGGACTCTTCCTCGGTGAATCCACCGCGCTGGAAATCTGCCGAATTGAGCTTCAGGGCGACCGGGAAGTGGGCGCCGACCTGGCGCCGGATCTCGGCGTAGACCGCGAGCAGGAATCTGCGCCGCTTTTCAGGTGAGCCACCCCATTCGTCGGTGCGTTGATTGTGGTGAGGGGACAGGAACTGGCTGATCAGGTAGCCATGTGCGGCATGGATCTGTACACCGCTGAAGCCGGCCTTCTTGCAGATCGCGGCGCTGCGGCCAAAGCGCTGGATGATGTCCTCGATCTCGGCGGCGCTCGCCTCGCGTGGGGTGTCGAACAGGGCCGCCATGTCCTCGCCGAAAGGCACGGCCGACGGCGCCAGATTGCTGACATTCAGCCCCTTGGTCGATTGTTTGCCGGGATGGTTGAGCTGGACCCAGATCGCGGCGCCCTGATTGGTGGCCGCGCGCGCCCATTGTTGAAGTATGGGCAGATCGGCCTCGTCCTCGATGACCACGTTCCCCGGCTCGCCCAGTGCGCGCCGGTCTATCATCACATTGCCGGTGATGATTAAGCCTATGCCTGAGGAAGCCCAGCGCTGGTAGAGCCGGACCAGCCGCAGCGTCGGATTGTTGGTGTAGGTCGCCAGCGTCTCGCTGGTCGCCGCCTTCGCCAGGCGGTTACGGATGACGGTACCGTTGGGCAAGTGCAACGGCTGGGGCAACAGGGGCGGGCGCGGGGAGGATAGATCGGCCATGCTGGAACCTTCAAATGGGTTGGGGTGTAGGGAGTGGGGGGCGGAAGTTCAGGTGAAGTTCAGGCATGCCCCGGGTGGGGCGCGTTACGCCCGCTCAAGGCAAAGGGCGATACCTTGACCGCCACCGATGCATAAGGAGACGATGGCCTTGTTGCCGCCGGTGCGACGCAGCGCATGCGCCACTTTGGTGATCAGAATTGCGCCCGTGGCGCCGATCGGGTGGCCATGGGCGATCGCACCGCCGTCGATATTGAAGCGCGCCGGATCGATCTTCAGTTCGTCGCGTACCACCATGGCGATGGCGGCGAAGGCCTCGTTCACTTCGACACGGTCAACCTCGCCGATGGCCCAGCCGGCCCGATCCAGCGCCTGGCGGATGGCGGGCAATGGCCCGAGCCCGAAGTAGCCGGGTTCGACACCGGCGACACCCACGCCACGGATCACCAGCATCGGTTCCAGGCCGGCATCGCGCGCCGTCGCGCGATCGCACACGATCATCGCCGCCGAACCGGCGTTGACGCCGGGCGCGCTGCCGGCGGTGATGGTGCCGTCGGGGCGGAACACGGGTTTCAGTCGCGCCAGTGTTTCCACGGTGGTGTCGGGGCGGTTCGATTCGTCCACGCCAAAGGTGACCGGTCCCTTCTTGCCTTGCAGGATCAGCGGCTCGACTTCATCGTTGAACCAGCCAGCGGCCTGAGCGGATGAAAAACGCTGCTGGCTTTGTGCCGCGAACCCATCCTGCGCTTCGCGTGTCAGACCGTATTTTTGCACCAGATCTTCCGTGTGCCAGCCGGCGTGCCGCGTCGAGAAGGCATCGTGCAGCCCATCAAGAAGCAGGGAGTCGATCGCCTCCACGTTGCCCATGCGCGCGCCGAACCGCATGCCGGGCAGCAGGTACGGTGCGCGGTCCATGTTCTCGGCGCCGCCGGCGACCACGATGCGGGACAGTCCCGCGGCGACTTCCGCATAGGCGGTGGCCACGGCCTGGGCGCCCGATCCGCACACGCGGTTGACGGTCAGTGCCGGCACCGTCACCGGCAAGCCGGCGCCGATGGCCGCTTGGCGCGCCATGTTCATGCCGTTGCCAGCTTGAACCACATTGCCCAGGATTACCGAGTCGACCAGTGCCGGGTCCAGCCCCGAGCGGCGCAAGGTGGCGGCGATGGCGTGCGCGCCGAGCGCACTGGCGGGGGTGTCCTTCAAGGCGCCGCCGAAACCGCCGATGGCGCTGCGAGCGGGGGCGCAGATGACGATGTCTTTACTCATATAAACCCTTTAATAGTGACAATTATTTGCGAGGGAAACCGTGAATATGCGTTTGTATGACGATCATCATATATTGGCTTCATCATACAAGTCAATGATTTTACGTCGACGCCAGAACCGCCCTGTACGCCGCTTTCTCTCACACCTTCCGGCTGCCGGGCAAGCGCATGGCTTACGGGAAGTTGCAGCCTTCAAGTATCGTTGATATGATGATCAACATATTAAATGCCAAACTGACGGAGATCGCCACCATGAGACCATTCCCCCAAAGCCGCAAGAAAAAGACGCATGAGCGCATCGTCGCCATGGTCGCCGCGATGATGGAGGAGGTCGGCATGCGGTATGGCGGCCCCGATTCCCGCCGCATCAAGACCCTGATCGATCTGCTGGTGCGCCAGTCGAGCGAGCGGGAACACCAGGAAGGAGCGCACGCGCCCACGATGCTGTCCGCGCTATCCGGTGCGCTGGCGCTGGCGCGCGTGGTCGAGGACCCCAAGCTCGCCAGCGCATTGCGCCAGGCCGCCTTGAGCCACCTCACACCCGATGGTGCCTGACGGCGCGGACGGGCCGCGCGCCGGCGTTCAACTCTAATTATTATGATCATCATATTCATTGCCCGTCGTTGGCCGACGATCGGTGTCGCGCCTGCGTACTTGCACAACCACCGCGGTGAACAAAACAGACCGCAAAACCGACCACAACAAGGAGACTTATGGAACGACTTTGGCACAAGATCTATGGCACCCGCATTCCGGCGGAGATCGACCGGCATCGCTATGCGTCGGTGGCGCACCTGTTTGAGGAAGCCGTCGAGCAACATGCGGAGTCGCCCGCCTTTGTGGGGTTGGGAGGCGAACTCAGTTATCGGGAGGTCGAGCGCCTGTCGCGCCAGTTCGCCGCCTACCTGCAGACCGAACTTGGTATCAAGAAGGGCGACCGTATCGCGCTCATGTCACCCAACATCCTGGCTTTTCCGGTGGCCATGTTCGGCGTCATCCGCGCTGGTGCCGTGCAGGTGAACGTCAATCCGCTCTATTCGGCGACCGAGCTGGCGCATCAATTGCGAGATGCGGACGTTGACGCCGTGATCGTATTCGCGGGAGCGACGCAGACGCTGGCGGAGGCGATGAAGTCGGCGCCGGTGCGGCACGTCATCGTGGTGGAGCCGGGCGATCTCGGCCAGGCTCCCGTGCCAAGCCCGGCCGTGTCGGCGGAACTGCCGCCGTTTTTGCGTTTCGCGGACGCGGTGGCGCGGGGCGAGGCGCTCGCATTCCGTCGCGTCGAACTGGGCGGACAAGACCTGGTCTTCCTTCAATACACGGGCGGCACGACCGGGATCTCCAAGGGGGCGGCGCTATCCCATGGCAATCTGATCGCGAACATCGTGCAGTTCAAGGCCGCCACGCCCGAGCTGTTCGACGGCGGCGGCGACATCGTCATCACGGCGCTGCCGCTGTATCACATCTTCGCGCTCATGGTGAACTGCCTGAGCTTTTTCTCGGTGGGCGCCAGGAACGTGCTGGTGGCGAACCCGCGCGACCTCGATGGGCTGGTCGCGTGCTGCGAACAATATCCATTTACGGTCATCACCGGCGTCAACACGCTGTTCGCAGGCTTGCTTGCCCATCCGCGGTTCCAGCAACTTGATTTTTCGTCGCTGCGCTTCGCGTTCGGGGGCGGCAGCGCGATACTCAAGGCGACCTCGGACAAGTGGCATGCCTTGACCGGCAAGCATATCAAAGAGGGATACGGCATGTCCGAAACCTCGCCCATCGTCACGCTCAATCCGCTGCACATGGCGGCGTTCAGCGGCACGGTGGGCATCCCGCTGCCGTCCACCGAGGTTTCCTTGCGCGATGAGGCTGGCGAGGAAGTCGCCCTGGGGGCGTCGGGGGAGCTGTGCGTGCGCGGCCCTCAGGTCATGCGAGGCTACTGGCGCCGGGAGCAGGACAACGCCGCGATCTTTTGGCCGGACGGTTTTTTGCGCACCGGCGACATTGCCGTGGCCGACGCGGACGGGTTCATCAAGATTGTTGATCGCCTCAAGGACATGGTGTTGGTTTCCGGCTTCAACGTCTATCCCAACGAAATCGAGGCCGCGGTGGCGTCCTGTCCCGGCGTGCGGGAGTCGGCCTGCATCGGTATTCCTGACGAGAAGACGGGCGAGGCGGTACAGCTGTTTGTCGTCAGGGAGCCGGGTTCGGCGCTGAGCGAAGCGCAGGTGCGTGAGCATTGCCGTGCCAGGTTGGCCGCGTATAAACAGCCGAAGTATGTCGAGTTCGTTCTTGACCTGCCCAAGTCAGCGGTCGGCAAGACGTTACGCCGCCTGTTGCGTTCCCAGTCGACGGTCGCTCAGGTGCGCTAGCCGCCGGGCGCCAGCCACCATGTGGCAGGCCGCCCCGTGCAGTTTCGGTTACATCCGGCTTCGGCCGGTTTTCCCCGTCCTGGTGCCATCTCATGTGTATCCGATAACGCTCCGCGCGCGCCGCGCACGCAAATGTGCGTATGGTGCGCAAGCGTGGTGCGTTTCCCCTTGAAAGTGACGGGCACGTTTTGTGCATGACTACTAAGCGTTCATCCACTTCGACGCGAGTGTGCACCATGGCTACTTCCAAACCTCCCTCTCCCTTGTCCGGCGAAGTCTTCGGCGCCTTGATCAACCTGTCCGGCCGGCGCCGCTTCACTTCGCAACGCCTCGTCTTGTTCGCGGTGCTGGCCGCCAAGCCGGACCCCAGCGCGCTGGGTGCCGCGCGCGATGCGCTGACAGCCTTCCGCGACGCCCACACCGCCCTGGTGGACGGCAGCGACACCATGCCCGGCATTTTCTGCGAGGAGCTGGAACGGGTCTACCACGGCAAGGAGCAGGGCCACGCGCGCATCAAGGAATTCATCGACCACGCCGAGCGCACCCTGCACGCCATCGAACACAACTTCCGCAGCGCGCCCGGCCTGGTTGATGAACTGGTGCGCTACGCCAGCTCGCTGCTGCCGCTGCTGAATCACATCACCCAGGTGTATGAGGAACTGTCCAAACAAGACGCCTTGCAGATGAAGCGCCGCATGAGCACCATGATGAACGACATCATGTTGATCGCCAAGCAGGCGCGCATGGTGGCCTTCAACGCGCAGATCGTGGCTGCGCGGGCCGGCCACGCGGGGCGCGAATTCGCCGTGGTGGCGGGGCTGCTGTCCGAGATCACCGGCGAGATCGATACCCTGGTCAGTCAGGCGGTGGTCCAATAAGGGAGGGAGGGAGCAGGGCATGCCGCCGTGGAATGGCCAGCGCGCCTGGTCCATTTCAGTGTGAAGAGGGGGTAAACTGAGGCTGATTAGTCCAACATACCATCTTCGCCCACACAGGAGACTTCCCATGCCAGTGCCATCCTCACGCTTCAATGATTTTGTGCGGGCATACACGCGCCTCGTCGACCACGCCGGCGGCAGCGAGACGCGGCTGCTGGAACAGGGACGTGAAATCCTCGCTGAATTGGTCAGCCATGACGACTGGCTGCCGGACCAGTATGCGCAACCCCATCCGCAGTACTATCAGCAGTATCTGCTGCATGCGGACCCGGAGGAGCGGTTTTCGGTGGTCAGTTTCGTGTGGGGGCCGGGCCAGAAAACGCCCATCCATGATCACACGGTGTGGGGCCTGATCGGTATGTTGCGGGGTGGTGAATGCGCCGAATCGTTTGCGGAAGGGGCGCCGGGGCAGCCCATGCGATCGCTCGGCCTCGTCGACCTTCATCCTGGAAGCGTCGATAGCGTCTCGCCGCGCAAGGGCGATATCCATCGCGTGTCGAACGGGTTCGAGGATCGTGTGTCGATCAGCATCCACGTCTATGGCGGGAACATCGGGCGGATTGCACGGCATGTGTTCGATCCGCAAACGAGCATGCGCAAGACATTCGTCTCCGGCTATTCGAATGAAGCGGAGGTGTCGGCGTGATCCAGTGAATCCAGCCACCCATGCGGAACCGCATGCCCGGTGGCTGGACGTTGGCGGCGTCAGTCCGCCAGGAAGCCCGCCAGGCGCTGGCGGATGATGCGGTTGGCGTCGGCCATGATGCGGTCGATCAGTTCCTGGACGGTGGGGATATCGTGGATCAAACCGGCCACCATGCCGCACGACCAGGCGCCGGCTTCCATTTCGCCTTCTTTCATGATGCGGGGATAAACGCCGGCCACTTCCTCGATGATGTCCTCGAACTTGAGCGCGGCGCCCAGCGCGCGTTCCTTCTCCATCAGGCGGTCGACGGCCGCGTTGCGCAGCACCCGTTCCGTGTTGCGCAGGCCGCGCATGACGAGGCGGGTGTCGAGTTCGCTGGCGGCGACGATGGCTTGCTTGACGTTCTCGTGCACCGGCGCTTCCTTGGTGGCGATGAAGCGGGTGCCCATGTTGATGCCTTGCGCGCCCAGCGCCAGCGCGGCCACCAGGCTGCGGCCATCGGCCATGCCGCCGGAGGCGACGAAGGGGATCTCCAGCTCGTCGGCCGCGCGCGGCAGCAGGATGAAGTTGGGCACGTCGTCCTCGCCGGGATGGCCGGCGCATTCAAAGCCGTCCACGCTGACGGCGTCGCAGCCGATGCTTTGCGCCTTGAGCGCGTGGCGCACCGAGGTGCATTTGTGGATCACCTTGACGCCGGCTTCATGCAGCAAGGGCAGGTATTTTTGCGGGTTGTTGCCGGCCGTCTCGACGGCCTTGACGCCGCCGTCGACGATGGCGCGGATGTAGGCCGGGTAGTCCGGGGTGTTGATGATGGGCAGGAAGGTGAGGTTGACGCCGAACGGCTTGTCCGTCATGTCGCGGCAATGGGCGATTTCCTTGGCCAGATCGTCGGCCGAGCGTTGCGTGAGGCCGGTGATCATGCCCAGGCCGCCCGCGTTGGAGACGGCGGCCGCCATTTCCGCGTAGCCTACGTGGTGCATGCCGCCCTGGATGATGGGATGTTCGATGCCGAATAATTCCGTGATTTTCGTTTTCATGTGTCGACCTGGGTGAAGTGGAGAGTTCGGTTCAGCAAACACAGCTTGCGACTCCGGCGGCGTGCTGACTGGTTGAGGCTATTGTCGCAGCGGCGCTCCGCCTCGCCACAGAGCCGAACTGGACATTCGATAGTCATTTCAGGCCAATATGCGGTATGCTGGGCGCCATGAACCCGACCGCCGCCCCCATTTCGCCGCCGCTGCGCGCCCGCCAGGCGCCCAGCATCCACCCCGTCTATGTGCGCTTGCTGTGCAACACCTTGCGCAAGCGCGGGCTCGACGTGGACGCGTTGCTGGTGGGCGCCGGGCTGGCGCCGGCCGCGCTGAGCGAGGCGGCCGGTCCCATCCCGTTCTCCCAGCTGCTGGCGCTGCTGGGGCTGGCTGTGCGCCAGTGTCCGGATCCCTTGCTGTCGATCGAATGGGGCCGGCGCATCCGCGCCAACGTGCATGGCAATGTCGGTAACGCTATTTTTTCCAGCAATACGGTACGCCAGGGCTTGCGTACGGTGGAAATGCTGTCCAGCCTGCGCTGTTCCGGCATCCGCGTGACCATGCGGGAAGCGGGCGAATGGGCCTGGCTGGAGTGCGCGCCCGTGGTGCCGCTGCATGGGCTAGCCGAGTTCATCGCCACGGTGGTCGCATTCACGGTCATTGAAGTGTTGCGCGGGCTGGTCAGCGGCGGTATCGGCCGCGTATGCATCGAATATCCGTTCGCGCCGCCCGCCTGGGCGCCCGACCGCGCGGCCCACTGCCCATGCGATGCGCAATTCGATGCCGCCGTGCTGGCGGCCCGGATACCGATCGACCTGCTCGACCGGGAGTTGCCGACGGCCGATGTCCACGCCCATGAACTGGCCATGCGCCAGTGCCAGCTCGACATGCGCACCAGTTCAGCGCAATTGTCGGAGCGGGTGGCCGCTCATCTGGCCAGCCATGGCGCCAGTTACCCCACGCTGGACCAGGTGGCCGATCACTTTTGCCTGTCGCCGCGCACGCTGAGGCGCATGCTGCAGCAGGAAGGGCAGCAGTACCAGAAGCTGCTGGACCAGGTGCGCATGGAGGCGACCCGGCTGCTGCTGCGGCAATCGGCGCTGAGTATCGACGAAATCGCCGCCCACGCGGGCTACAGCGACACTTCCAACTTCATCCGCGCCTTCCGCCGCCATCACAGCCAGACGCCGCGCCAGTTCCGCGATGCCACGCTGGCTGGCGTTGATGTCATGGCAGCCCGTTAAGCGGTGCGGCGGCCAGCGCTTTCTGCCAGTACCCGACGTCGAGCCAGCGGTCGAACTTGAAGCCGACTTCGCGGAACTGCGCCACTTTCTCGAACCCCAGTTTCTCGTGCAAGGCCACGCTGGCCGCGTTGGGCAGGGCGACGCCGCCGATGACCAGGTGGCAGCCCCCGTCGCGCAGCCGTTCCAGCAACGCCGTGTACAGCCGCGTGCCCACGCCTTGGCCGGCCGCCTGCGGCGCCAGGTAGACGGAACTCTCCACGGAAAAGCGGTAGGCATGGCGCACCCGCCACTTGGTCGCGTAGGCATAGCCCAGCACCGCGCCATCCTGCTCGATCACCAGCCAGGGCAGGCCCGCGCCTTGCACCTCGGCGATGCGGCGCGCCATCTCGGCGTCCGTCACCGGCTGCTCCTCAAACGAGATGGTGGTGTTGGCGATGTAGGGGTTGTAGATGGCCGCGATGGTCCTGGCATCGTCGGCGATAGCGTCGCGTATGTGCATGGTTGCTCCGAAGTTATTCGGCACATGATACCGTTTCTGGACACAAGCAGCGGAACAGCGCCTTGGCGGCTGCCGCTCCGGACGCTTGCCTTGCCTGCCAACAGGGGTAGAATCGTTCTCTTGCCCACGTCGGCCCATCAAGAGGATGCACATGAGGCTCATGATAAAACGTCGCCTGCTGCTGTTCTGCGCCGGCGTCCTGTTGGCATCGCCCTTGCCCTACGCGGCGGCGCGCGAGCTCAATATCGTTTTCATCCCCAAGGCCCGTGACCAGGACTTCTGGACCTTCATGCGCCAGGGCGTCGAGCAGGCCGTGCGCGAGGCGGGCAACGTCAAGCTGACCTGGCGCGGACCGGCCAACAATGACGACATCGATTCCCAGATCCAGATCCTGGGCGTGTACAGCCGGCCCGGCGTGGACGCCATCATCATCGCGCCCACTGATCGCCTGCGGCTGGTGGACCCGGTGCGCAAGGCGGCGGCGCTGGGCATCAAGGTGATCGTGGTCGATTCCGGGCTGGCCGACAAGACGCCCGTCAATTTCATCAGCACTGACAATGTGGCCGCCGGCCGGCTGGCGGCCGAGCGCCTGGCGGGCCAGCTGACCGGCCCGGCCACCGTGGCCGTGCTGCGGACGGTGGCCGGCAGCGCCTCCACCGACGAACGCGCCGAAGGCTTCCTGGCCTACCTGCGCAAATTCGCGCCGCAGATCCGCGTAGTGGCCGATGAATATGGCGGTGGCTCGCGCGGCAAGGCTTATCACAAGGCGCTGGCCATGCTGGAGCAACTGCCCGAGGTCGATGGCATCTTCGCCGTGAACGAATCGTCCAGCG
The DNA here is from genome assembly GCF_014042355.1 of Rugamonas apoptosis. Lineage (GTDB taxonomy): Bacteria > Pseudomonadota > Gammaproteobacteria > Burkholderiales > Burkholderiaceae_D > Rugamonas > Rugamonas apoptosis. Next base: position 180,843 of record NZ_JACEZU010000009.1, on the reverse strand, counting down.
ATGGCATGTTGCGGGCGCTGCGGCAAACGGGGCTGGCCGGGAAGAAGAAGTTCGTCGGTTTCGATACCACCGACTTCCTGCTCGATGGCGTGCGCAAGGGGGAGATCCAAAGCCTGATCATCCAGAACCCGCGCCAGATGGGCTACCTGGGCATGAAGGCCGCCGTCGCGGCGGCGCGCGGCAAGCGCGCCAGGGAGCCGGCCATCTTCACGGAAGCGGTGGCGGTGACGCTGGAGAACCTGGATCGGCCGGAGATCCATAATTTGCTGGTGCCCTGACAGCCCGCCAGGCCAGGCGCGCCTTCACAGCGTCTCGCGCACGTAAGCGAATCCCACTTCGTCGTAGATCTCGTAGATCACGGCCAGCATGCTTTGCAGCTCCTCCGAGCGGTCCAGCTTGCGCACGCTGAACATCACCGGCGAAATGGCGTGGCGGTCCGAGATGTCGCGGTAGACCACGTCGTCGCGCCGCATTCCCTTCACGCTATCCGGCACCACGGCCACGCCCTGGCCGGCCGCCACCAGGCCGATGGCGATCTGCAGTTCGCGCACTTCCAGGATCTTGTGCGGCGTGATGGCGCGTTCCGTCAATACGGCCAGTACCTGGTCGGCGAAGCTGGGGCGCGGGCTCTTGGGGTAGACGATCACCGATTCCATCTGCAGGTCCAGCAGCTTGACCGGATCGGTGGAACTGGCCAGCGGATGGTTCGAGGGCAGGGCGACGATCAGCCTTTCCTCGCGCAGCACGATGCGGCGGATATTCGGATCCTCGCTCTTGACCCGGCCGAAGCCGACGTCGATTACGCCGTCCTTCAAGGCCTGGATCTGCTGCATGGTGGTCAGCTCGTGGAACGTCACCTCGACGTTGGTGTTGCGCTCGCGGAAGCGGCGCACGATCTGCGGCAGCAAACCATACAGGGTGGAGGCGACGAAGCCGATCGACAAGGTGCGCTCGATCTTGCCCACCCGCTGCGTCATGGTCTTCAACTCGGCCGCCTTGGCCAGCAGCTCCTGCGCGTGCGCATGGAAGAAGTGTCCCGCCTCCGTCAGGCGCAGCGGGCGCGACCCTTTTTCGATCAAATCCACCCCCAGTTCCTGCTCCAGCAACTGGATCTGCCGGCTCAGCGGAGGCTGGGCGATGAACAGCCGCTTGGCGGCACGGGTGAAGTTCTTCTCGTCCGCGACGGCGACGAAGTAGCGCAAGTGGCGCAATTCCATATTATACCTTCTGGGTATTGAAACAATACCAACTCAGTGTTGGACGCTCGGGTTTGCGTGGCCTATTGTGTATCCATTGCGACCCATTATACAAATTAAATATGATTACCCACATCGAAGTCATCCTGGCCGAGGTTCCCACCATCCGTCCGCACCGCCTGTCCGTGGCCACCATGCATACCCAAACCCTGGTGCTGGTGCGCGTGCGCTGCGCCGATGGCGTGGACGGCTGGGGCGAGGCCACCACCATCGGTGGCCTCAATTACGGCGAGGAGAGCCCGGACAGCATCAAGGCCAATATCGACACCCACATCGCACCGCTGCTGATCGGCATGGAGGCGAGCCAGGTGGCCAAGGCGATGGCGAAAGTGCGCAAGGTAATCCAGGGTAACCGCTTCGCCAAGTGCGCCATCGAGACGGCCTTGCTGGACGCGCAGGCGCGCCGCCTGGGCGTGCCGCTGAGCGAATTGCTGGGCGGCCGGGTGCGCGACGCGCTGCCCGTGGCCTGGACCCTGGCCAGCGGCGACACGGCCAAGGATATCGCGGAAGCGCAGCAGATGCTGGAACTGCGCCGCCACAACATCTTCAAGCTCAAGATCGGCGCGCGGCCGGTGGCGGACGACGTGGCCCATGTGCTGGCGATCAAAAAAGCGCTGGGCGACGCCGTCAGCGTGCGGGTCGATGTCAACCAGGCCTGGTCCGAACTGGACGCGGTGCGCGGCATTGCGGCGCTGGAGGCGGGCGGCATCGATCTGATCGAACAGCCGGTGCGGGCCGAGCACAAGGCCGCCATGGCGCGCCTGGCGCAACGCTACGCGGTGGCGCTGATGGCCGACGAGGCCCTGCATGGCCCGCTGGACGCGCTGGACTTCGTGCGCCACGACGGCGCCGATGTCTTCGCCGTCAAGATCACCCAGTCCGGCGGGCTGGTGCCGGCGGCCCAGGTGGCGGCGCTGGCGCAACTGGCCGGCATCGGCCTGTACGGCGGCACGATGCTGGAAGGGGGCGTGGGCACGGCCGCTTCGGCCCAGCTGTTCTCCACCTTCGGCGAGCTGGCGTTCGGCACCGAGTTGTTCGGCCCCCTGCTGCTGACCCAGGAAGTGCTGCGCACGCCGCTGGTCTACCAGGACTTCATGCTGCAAGTGCCCACCGGATCGGGCCTGGGCGTGGAACCGGACATGGACAAACTGCGCGACCTGCGCCGCCGCTGATCAGCCACCCAACGCCGTCAATCGAGGAGATAAAAAATGTTATTCCACGTACGCATGGATGTGAACCTGCCGCCGGCCATGCCGCCCGAGCAGGCCGAGGAACTCAAGCGCACCGAGCGCGAACTGGCCCAGCGCCTGCAGCATGAAGGCCAGTGGCGCCACCTGTGGCGCATCGCCGGCCAGTACGCCAACGTCAGCATCTTCGACGTCGAGAGCGTGGATGCGCTGCATACGCTGCTCACCTCACTGCCGCTGTTCCCCTACATGCAGATCCAGATCATGCCGCTGTGCCGCCACCCCTCGTCGGTGCGCGACAGCGACGCCTGACCCCAATTTATCCAACCACCACCACGAAGGAGACTAGCATGACCCATAACGATATCGATACCCTGGTTAGCAGCTGGATCAGCGCACCAGCCACCGGCCCCGTGAACCAGCGCGTGCAGCAGGTCATGCTGCGCCTGGTGGGCGACTTGTGCAAGGCGATCGAGGATCTCGACATCCAGCCCAGCGAATTCTGGAAAGGCCTGGAGTACCTGAGCGAAGCGGGCGCCCGCAATGAACTGGGCCTGCTGGCGCCAGGCCTGGGGCTGGAACGCTTCCTCGACATCCGCGCCGACGAGGCGGAAGCGCGCGCCGGCCTCACGGGCGGCACCCCGCGCACCATCGAAGGCCCGCTGTACGTGGCCGGCGCCCCCGAGAGCAAGGGCTATGCCCGCCTCGACGACGGCACCGAGAGCGACCGCGCCGAAGTGCTGTTCATGCAAGGCACCGTGCGCGACCAGGACGGCCAGCCGCTGCCGGGCGCCAAGGTGGAAGTCTGGCACTGCAACCTGCTGGGGAATTACTCCTTCTTCGACAAGACCCAATCGCACTTCAACCTGCGCCGTACCATCATCGCCGACGGCGAAGGCCGCTACCAGCTGCGCAGCATCCTGCCGGTCGGTTACTCCTGCCCGCCGGACGGCACCACCCAGCGCCTGCTGGACCAGCTGGGCCGCCACGGCAACCGCCCGGCCCACATCCACTTCTTCATCAGCGCCGCCGGCCAGCGCAAGCTGACCACCCAGATCAACATCGACGGCGACCAGTACCTGTGGGACGACTTCGCGTTCGCCAGCCGCGAAGGCCTGGTGCCGCCGGTGCGCCGCGTCAGCGAACCGGCCGCCATCACCGCCAAGGGCCTGCAGGCGCCGTACGCCGAGATCGACTTCGACTTCCAGCTGTACGCCGATACGCAAGTGGCGCCAGCCACCGTCGTGCAGCGCGTGCGTGCCGCCGCCTGAGAGAGAGCGCCATCATGATCCCCATCCATCCCGCCGCCGCGCCCAAGCTCGAGAGCCTGGACGGTTTCCTGGTCGAGGACAAGGAGCGCGGCGACTATCGCCTGCACCGCCGCGCCTTCACCGATCCGGCATTGTTCGAACTGGAGATGAAGCACATCTTCGAAGGCAACTGGATCTACCTGGCCCATGAAAGCCAGATCCCGAACAACAACGACTACTACAGCACCCACATCGGGCGCCAGCCGGTGTTCATCGCCCGCACCCGCCAGGGCGAGCTGAATGCCTTCATCAACGCCTGCACCCACCGCGGCGCGCAGTTGTGCCGCCACAAGCGCGGCAACAAGGCCACTTACACCTGTCCGTTCCATGGCTGGACCTTCAGCAACAACGGCAAGCTGCTCAAGGTGAAGGACCCGGAGGACGCCGGCTATCCGGACTGCTTCAACAAGGAAGGTTCGCATGACCTGAAAAAGGTGGCACGCTTCGAGAGTTACAAGGGCTTCCTGTTCGGCAGCCTCAATCCGGACGTGGCGCCGCTGGCCGAATTCCTGGGCGAGGCGGGCAAGATCATCGACATGATCGTCAACCAGTCGCCGGATGGACTGGAAGTGCTGCGCGGCTCATCCACCTACACGTTCGAAGGCAACTGGAAGCTGCAGGCGGAAAACGGCGCGGATGGCTATCACGTCTCGGCCGTGCACTGGAATTATGCGGCCACCACCAGCCGCCGCAAGGAGCAGACGGAGACCCGCCCCGATAATATCCGCGCCATGGACGCGGGCAAGTGGGGCCAGCAGGGCGGTGGTTTCTACGCCTTCGAGCACGGCCACATGCTGTTGTGGACGCAGTGGGCCAACCCGCAGGACCGGCCCAACTTCCCCCGCCGCGAGGAATATGCGCAGCGCTTCGGCGGCGCCACGGCCGACTGGATGATAGGCCGCTCGCGCAACCTGTGCCTGTACCCGAACGTCTACCTGATGGACCAGTTCGGATCCCAGATCCGCCTGCTGCGCCCGATCTCGGTGGACAAGACGGAAGTGACGATCTACTGCATCGCACCCAAGGGCGAACCGGACGAGGCGCGCGCACGCCGTATCCGCCAGTACGAGGACTTCTTCAACGTCAGCGGCATGGCCACGCCGGACGACCTGGAGGAATTCCGCGCCTGCCAGCAGGGCTACCTGGGCAGCGCGCTGGAATGGAACGATATGTCACGCGGCAGCAAGCACTGGATAGAAGGCGCCGACGCGGCGGCCCGTGAAATCGGCCTGCAGCCCGTGATGAGCGGCCTGAAGACGGAAGACGAAGGCTTGTACACCATCCAGCACCGCTACTGGCTGGACGTGATGCGGCGCGCCGTGGGCGGTGAAGGAGAGCAGGCATGAGCGCCATCACCCTGGACCAGATCCACGCCTTCCTGTACCGCGAATGCCGCCTGCTGGACGACCAGCAGTGGGATGAATGGCTGGCGTGCTACCACCCGCAGGTGCAGTACTGGATGCCGTCGTGGGATGACGATGGCCAGTTGATCGACGACCCGCAGCGCGAAATCTCGCTGATCTTCTATCCCACCCGCCAGGGCCTGGAAGACCGCGTGTTCCGCATCAAGACTGAGCGTTCCAGCGCCACCATGCCTGACACGCGCACCAGCCACAACCTCTCCAATGTGGAGATCGAACGGCAGGACGGGGCGCGTGTGACGGTGCGGTTCAACTGGCATACGCTGAGCCACCGCTACCAGACCGACTTCAGCCATTTCGGCATGATGCGCTACGAGATCGATTTCTCCGGTCCGCAGCCGCTGGTCACGAACAAGTACGTGGTGCTCAAGAACGACTACATCCAGCAGGTGATCGACATCTACCACCTGTAGTGACGTCGTACGCCGCAACCGCCATACCGCAACAGAACCAGGAGAGAGACGATGAGCTACCGCATCGCACTGCAGTTTGAAGACGGGGTGACCCGCTTCATTTCGTGCAAAGACAATGAAAAGCTGGCCGACGCCGCATATCGCCAGCAAGTTAACATACCGCTCGATTGCCGCGATGGCGCCTGCGGCACTTGCCGCGGGCTGTGCGAGGCGGGCAGCTACGACATGCCCGAGTCGAGCTACATCGAAGACGCGCTCACGGCGCAGGAGGCGGCCCAGCGCCACGTGCTGGCCTGCCAGATGAAACCCACCTCGGACTGCGTGGTGCGCATTCCCGCCACGTCGGCCGCCTGCAAGACGGGCGTGTCCCGGTATGCCGGCAACCTGGCGCAGGTCAAGCGCCTGTCGGAGACGACGCTGGGCTTTGCGATCGAACTGGAGGAGGGCGCCGACGTGGGCTTCCTGTCCGGCCAGTACGTCAACGTGGAAGTGCCGGGCACGGGCCTCACCCGTTCCTATTCGTTCAGTTCCGCGCCCGGCGCGCGCCGCTACGAGTTCGTGGTGCGCAACGTGCCGCAGGGCCGCATGAGCACCTTCCTGGCGCAGGACGCGCAAGTGGGCCAGCCGATCGCGTTCTCCGGACCGTACGGCAGCTTCTACCTGCGCGACGTGCGGCGCCCCTTGCTGCTGCTGGCCGGCGGCACCGGTATCGCGCCATTCCTGTCGATGTTGCAGGTGCTGGCGGCCAGCGGCTTCCGCCAGCCGGTGCGCATGGTGTTCGGCGTGACCAACGATGTGGACCTGGTGGCGCTCGACCACCTGGAGCGCATCGCGGCCAGCCATCCCCAGTTCAGCTACCGCACGGTGGTGGCTTCGCTCGACAGCGCCCATCCGCGCAAGGGTTATGTGACCCAGCATGTGGACCCGGCCTGGCTCAACGACGGCGACGTCGACCTTTACCTGTGCGGTCCCGTGCCCATGGTGGAGGCGGTGCGGCGCTGGCTGGGCGAGTGCGGCGTGACGCCGGCCAATTTCTACTTCGAGAAGTTCTCGGCCAGCAGCGAGGTGGCGGCATGAGCGCGCGCCGGTTTGAAGGGCTGTCGGTGGTGGTGACGGGCGCCGCCCAGGGCATTGGCCGCGGCGTGGCGCTGGCGCTGGCCGGCGAGGGCGCGCGGCTGGTGCTGGCCGACCGTTCGCCGCTGGTGGAGGAGGTGGCGGCCGAAGCGCGGGCGCTGGGCGCGCCAGCACTGGTGGTCAGCGTGGACCTGGAAACGTGGGCCGGTGCGGAGCAGTTGAATACGGCCGCGCTGGCGGAATATGGGCGGGTCGAAGTACTGATCAATAACGTGGGCGGCACCATCTGGGCCCAGCCCTACCAGGAATACACGCCCGAGCAGATCGAGGCGGAAATCCGGCGCTCGCTGTTTCCCACCCTGTGGTGCTGCCGCGCCGTGCTGCCGGACATGGTGGCACGCCAGCAGGGCGTGATCGTCAACGTCTCGTCCATCGCCACCCGCAGCATTTACCGCATTCCGTATGCGGCCTCCAAGGGCGGCGTGAACGCCATGACGGCCAGCCTGGCGATGGAACACGCGCAGGATGGCATCCGCGTCAACGCGGTGGCCACCGGCGGCACCGAGGCGCCGCCACGGCGCATTCCGCGCAACGCGCAGCCGCTCAGCGCCCAGGAACAGGTCTGGTACCAGGGCATCGTCGACCAGACCGTGGCCAGCAGCCTGATGCACCGTTACGGCAGCATCGATGAGCAAGTGCGCGCCATCCTGTTCCTCGCCTCCAGCGAAGCGTCGTACATCACCGGCACCGTGCTGCCGGTCGGTGGCGGCGACCAGGGTTGATCCACACCATACCGGGAGCCAGTTCATGCCTGTGGTACGCAGTAACGATATCGACATCCATTTTGAAACCGAGGGCGATCCGCGCCAGCCGGCGCTGATGTTCTCCAATTCGCTGGGAACCGATTGGCGCATGTGGCAGCCGCAGGCCGACCACCTGCGCGGGCGCTTCCACGTGATCCGCTATGACACCCGCGGCCATGGCCAGTCCGGCGCGCCGTCCGGCCCCTACAGCCTGGCGCAACTGGGACTGGATGCGCTGGCCGTGCTCGACCATCTGGACATCGAGCGCGCCCACTTCTGCGGCATTTCGATGGGCGGCGCCACGGCGCAATGGCTGGGCATCTACGCGCCGCAGCGGTTGCGCAAGCTGGTCATCGCCAATTCGGCGGCGCGCATCGGCACTGAGGCGGGCTGGCGCGAACGCGCCGCGCTGGCGCGCCGGGAAGGGTTGGACGGGATCGCGGACGGCGCTCCGGCGCGCTGGTTCACGCCCGCCTTCGCGGCGCTGGAGCCGCTGACGGTGGCGGCGCTGGCCGATACGCTGCGCGCCGGCAGCGCGCAAGGGTATGCCGGCTGCTGCGATGCGCTGGCCGGGGCCGACTTGCGTGCGCAATTGCCGTTGATCGCCGCGCCCACCCTGGTCATCGCCGGTGCCGCCGACCCGGTGACGACGGTCGTCGATGGGCAGGCCATGCGCCAGTTGATCCCGCGCGCCGAACTGGTGACGCTGGACGCTTCGCATATTTCGAACATCGAGGCGGCGCGGACCTTCAACCTGACCTTGGCGGACTTCCTCGCCGATTGAACGGCGCGCACCGCCGCGCATGCAGCAGCAAGCAATGGACCGCCACCCATAACCGGCGGCCACACACCACAACAGCAGGAGACAACATGCATCAAGCTGTCCGCCACCAGCAGGACTCGTCACGCCCGGACACGGCGAGGGACACCGCCGGTGCCACCTCGCCGCCCATGGCCAATAATGTGTCCGGCGCGCTCGCCAGCTTCTGGTCCGACTGGTCCGTGTCGGCCGTGGTGGCAGGCTTCCTGGCCGTGCTGGTGTCCCTGTCCGGCCCGCTGACCATCTTCTACCAGGCCGCGCAGGCGGCCCACCTGTCGAACGAGATGTTCGCCTCCTGGGTGTGGGGCATCTGCATCGGCGCCGCCGTGGCGGGCGTTTTCCTGAGCTGGGTGATGAAGGCGCCTGTCATCACGGCCTGGTCGGCGCCCGGCACGGCGCTGTTGATTCCGCTATTCCCCGGCTTGTCGATCAATGAGGCGGTGGGCGCCTACATCACGGCCGCCGCGCTGCTGCTGGCCATCGGCCTGTCGGGCGGCTTCACCCGGCTGATGGCGCACGTCCCCAAGGGCATCGCCAGCGGCATGATGGCCGGCATCCTGCTGCCGTTCGGCCTGAACGCCTTCAAGGGCAGCGGCACACTGCCGCTGCTCACCGGCGGCATGATCCTCTCCTTCCTGGTCTACAAGCGCTGCTTCCCCCGCTATTGCGTGGTGCTGCTGCTGGCGACGGGCGCCGCCATCGCCTTCGCCACCGGCCTGACCCATTTTTCCGGCGTGCGGCTGGAACTGGTCGCACCGCGCCTGATCGCGCCCGCCTGGTCGTGGACCAGTACCTTCAGCCTGGCCTTGCCGCTGGTGCTGACCACGCTGACCGGCCAATACCTGCCAGGCATGGCCATCCTCCGCTCCAGCGGCTATGACAGCCCGGTGCGTTCCATCATCGTCGTCAACAGCCTGGCCTCGCTGGCCACGGCCCTGGCGGGCGGCATCACCATCGCCATCGCCGCCATCACGGCCGCCATGTGCACCGGCCGCGACGCCCATGAAGACCCGGCCCGGCGCTATATCGCCGGCATCGCCAACGGCTTGTTCTACCTGCTGGCTGGCGCTTTCGGCGGCTCCGTCGTGATGCTGTTCGGCGCCTTGCCGCATGAATTGATTGTCACCCTGGCTGGCCTGGCGCTGCTGGGGCCTGTCACCGTCAACCTGGTCCACGTCGCCAACGCACCAGAGCGGGACGCCGCCGTGCTGACGTTCCTGGCCACGGCGTCCGGCATGACCCTGTTCGGGCTGGGCTCCGCGTTCTGGGGCATCCTCATCGGCGTGGTCGCGCACCGCCTGCTGCGTGACGATACGCCCGCCCCGGCCAGTCCCAAGCCAAGTTGATACAACCGTTCCAATGTCCTGCCAACCGTAGTACCCACACTTAAAACAAAAGGGAGACAAACATGCAGCAAATCGATGTCCATACCATCGCGGATGGAGCGCGCTTCAACCGCTTCCATGTTGGCGTGCTGGCCTGGTGCGCCATCATCATCATCTGCGACGGCTACGACCTGGCCGTGGCCGGGATCGCGCTGCCTTCGATCATGAAGGCCATGGGCGTGACGGCCCAGAACGCCGGCTTCATGGTCAGCTCGGCGCTGTTCGGCATGATGTTCGGCGCCATTTTCCTCGGTTCCGTGGCCGACCGTATCGGCCGCCGCTACGCCATCGCCATCTGTCTGGCCCTGTTCAGCGTGTTCACGGCGGCGGCGGGCCTGACGCACGACCCCTACCTGTTCAGCGCCATGCGCTTCCTGGCCGGCCTGGGTATCGGCGGCGTGATGCCCAACGTGGTGGCGCAGATGACGGAGTATTCACCGCGCCGCATCCGCGCCACCATGGTCACGCTGATGTTCAGCGGCTATGCCGTGGGCGGCATGCTGGCGGCGTTGCTGGGCAAGGGGCTGATCGAGTCGTATGGCTGGTCGTCCGTGTTCCTGGCCGCCGGGGTGCCGGTGCTGCTGATCCCCTTCATCCTGAAAAGCTTGCCGGAATCGATGCCGTTCCTGATCCGCCAGCAGCGTTTCGATGAACTGAAGCGGATACTGGCGCGCATGGAGCCGCAATACCTGCCCAGCGCGCGCGACCAGTTTGTGTCGCCGGGCCGGGAGCGGGCCGGCAGCAGTTCGATTCGCCAACTGTTCCAGGATGGCCGCGGCTTCAGCACCACCATGTTCTGGGTCGCGTTCTTCATGTGCCTGTTCATGGTGTACGCGCTCAGCTCCTGGCTGACCAAGCTGATGGCCAGCGCAGGCTACAGCCTTGGTTCGGCGTTGACGTTCGTGCTGGTGCTGAATTTTGGCGCCGTGATCGGCGCCATCGGCGGCGGCTGGCTGGCTGACCGCTTCCACATCAAGTACGTCCTGGTGGGCATGTATGCGCTGGCCGCCGTGTCGATCACCCTGCTGGGCTTCAAGGTGCCCACCGCCACGCTGTTCGTGCTGGTGGGCCTGGCGGGCGCCTCCACCATCGGCACCCAGATCGTCACCTATGCCTACGCAGGCCAGTTCTATCCGGCCGCCACCCGCTCCACCGGCATCGGCTGGGCCTCGGGCGTGGGACGTAGTGGCGCCATCATCGCGCCGATCGCCATCGGCACCCTGGTCGGCCTGGCCCTGCCGCTGGAGCAGAACTTCATGGCGATTTCCATTCCGGCCGTGATCGCGACCATCGCTGTGGCGCTGATCCGGCATGACCGCTCCGCATCGGCCGTCCAGGGCGGGCGCGATGCGGCGGACGGCCTGCGTACGGCGGCCGCTTAGGGGAAGCGAAGCGGGGAGCCGAAGCAGGTGCGCCGTAGCAGGCGCACCGTAACAGGGCCGTCCGTGCAGGCTTATTTGTAGAAACCGGCGCCGACCACGTAGTCGTCGCTGCGCTCGACATAGGATTTTTTCTGTTGCAGCTTGCCGGTGGCCGGGTTGACCCATTTGTATTCGACCCAGCCACTGCCGGACGCCTTGGCGATGCGCGTCATATCGCGGCTGAAGGCGAAGCCGTCGACGTCCTTTAACTCCGTCAGGTCCTTGCCGACGATGCGTGGATTGGAGGGATTGCACACCATTTTGGCGTGCATGTCCTGGATGAAGACGTAGGAGGCGCCCGCCATGTAGCCCTTGGCCGGGTCGCCGAAATCAGCGCATGCCTGCTGCAGGCCGCTGGCCTTCAAATGGCTGATGGCTTTCCTGACCAGTTGCTGGGCACTGTCTTCGGGCGTGGCCAGCGCCGCTGGCGCGAAGATGGCGCCGGCGGCCGCCAGCGTGGCCAGGGCCAGTCGTTTTTGTATCGTCATGGTGATGCTCCTGTGAGGTTGCGGGGGTGAATGGGATTTTTCAAGCAGAGTATTTAAGCGTTTTACCCGCACATGGTAGCTAACTCGTGTGCGATTATCAATCGAATGGGCGTTAATCGCACATCATAATAACTAAAGGAGCAAACAATGAACAACACGATCCGCTGCGCGTGCGCGCTGCTGGCAATGGGCGCCGCGAGTGGCGCCATGGCGCAAAGTTCGGTCACGGTCTACGGGCTGCTCGATACGGGGCTGGCCCACGTGACCAACACCAACGCCGCTGGCGACGCGGTGACGAAGATGCCGTCGCTGACCGGCTCCTTCCCGTCGCGGCTGGGCTTTCGCGGCACCGAGGATCTTGGCGATGGATTGCAGGCCATCTTCACGCTGGAGTCGGGACTGGCGATGGATACCGGCGCCATGGGGCAGGGTAACCGCCTGTTCGGGCGCCAGGCGTCGGTGGGGCTGAAGGGGCGGTTCGGCACCGTCACCCTGGGGCGCCAGATCAACATGAGCTACGTGGCCTTAATGAAGACGGATGTGCTGGGGCCGAACCTGTTTTCGATTAACAGCATCGATCTCTATCTGCCCAACGCGCGCAGCGATAACGCGATCGGCTATCTGGGCAATTTCAACGACGTGGTGCTGGGCGCCACCTACAGCACGGGGCGCGATGGTTCGGCCGCCGGCGGCCCGTCCGCCACCAACTGCCCGGGCGAGGTGCCGGGCAACGCGAGGGCCTGCCGCCAGGTCACCGGGTTGCTGGGCTACGAGACCAAGGCGTTCGGCGTCAATGCTTCCTACGACATCATGTATGGCAATGCCGGCGCGGCCAATGGCTTGACCAGCAGCGACAACAGTGACCGGCGCGTGACCGTGAACGGCTATTGGATGGCTGGCGTGGGCAAGCTGGCGGGCGGCGTGATTGAGCGCACCACGCGGGCGGCCACCGGCGTGACGCGCTCGGACCTGTATTACTTCGGGGGCAGCTATCCGGTGGCGCCGCAAGCCACGCTGGACGTGCAACTGGCCAGGCGCGATGTGAAGGACAGCGATGCCGACGCCACCATGCTGGTGGCGCGCCTGAGCTACTACCTGTCGCGCCGTACGGCTATCCATGGCAGCGTGGGGCGCATGCGCAACGCGGGTGCATCGGCCATCGCGCTTGATGCGGGCGGCACGGTCGGTGTGGGGAAATCGCAGAACGGCGTGCTGGCCGGCTTGCGCCACACGTTCTGAGGAACAGGAACAGGAACAGACAGGCGCCGGCGCGGGCCGGCGTCCGTCAGGGCAGCAGGATGGCCAGTTCCTGGGCGCCGCGCTGCAGCACCGGCAGGAATTCCTGCTCCAGCTGCGCCACGCTGACGCGGGCCGCCTGCGCGCCCACGTTGAGCGCCGCCAGCACCTTGCCCGAGGCGCCGCGCACCGGCACGGCGATCGAACGCAGCCCCAGTTCCAGTTCCTCGTCGTTGACGGCGTAGCCAGCCTGGCGCACGCCGGCCAGGATTTCGCGCAGCCGTTTGACGGAGGTGACCGTGTTGTCCGTCATGGGCCGCAGCCGGGTGCGGGCCAGGTATTGGTCCAGTTCATCGGCCGGCAGGTGCGCCAGCAGCACGCGTCCCAGCGACGTGCAGTAGGCCGGCAGCCGGCTGCCCGTATTGAGCGCCACCGACATCACGCGCGAGGTGGCCGCGCGCGCCACGTACAGCACTTCGTCGTCCTCCAGCACGGCCAGCGAACTCGATTCGTTGAGCGTGCGGCTGATGTTGTTCAGGTAGGGCTGGGCCGACACCGTGAGCGGCGTCGACGACAGGTAGGAATAGCCAAGCGTGAGCACCTTCGGTCGCAGCGAGAAGTTGTTCAGCTCCGCCTCCACGTAGCCCAGCTCGCGCAGCGTGTGCAGGCAGCGCCGCACGGCCGCACGCGGGATGCCCGTCTTCTGGCTGATGTTGGCGATGGTCTGCGGTTTGCGTGAGTCGCTGAACGCTTGCACTACCGCCAGGCCGCGCGCCAGCGAGGTCATGAAACTGGGATCGGTGAGGGCGTCGATCTGCTCGGAAATGGTCGGTTCGCGCGCCGGCGCCGGCTCGGCGGCGGGCGGGTTGTTGGTGGTGGTGGACTTGGACATGGCGTGATTTTAATGCAGCGGGCCATATCGATAGTTGTTTTTTTCTTGACCGCGCCCTCCATGCGTCGTTACACTGGATGTGCGGTAATCAATCATTAGTGCGATTATCGCACAAACGACATAACCAAGGCGGAATCATGATCGACAAAACTTTTGCATCACTCCAGCGTGCCGTGGCCGATGTGCACGACGGCGCGACTGTCATGATCGGCGGCTTCGGCAACGCCGGCATGCCATCGGCGCTGATCGACGCGCTGATCGAACAGGGCGCGCGCGAGCTCACCATCGTCAACAACAACGCCGGCAATGGCGATACGGGGCTGGCCGCGCTGCTGGCCGCGGGCCGGGTACGCAAGATCATCTGCTCGTTCCCGCGCCAGGCCGACTCCCACCATTTCGATGCCCTGTACCGGGCCGGCAAGATCGAGCTGGAGCTGACGCCGCAAGGCAACCTGGCCGAGCGCATCCGCGCCGCCGGTGCCGGCATCGGCGGTTTCTTCTCGCCCACCGGCTACGGCACCCTGCTGGCCGAGGGCAAGGAGACGCGCGAGATCAATGGCCGCATGTATGTGCTGGAGTCGCCCATCCACGCCGACTTCGCGCTGATCAAGGCGCTGCGCGGCGACCGCTGGGGCAACCTGGTGTACCGCAAGACGGCCCGCAACTTCGGCCCCATCATGGCCATGGCGGCCAAGACCACCATCGCCCAGGTGCTGCAGGTGGTGGCGCTAGGTGAACTGGACCCGGAAGTGATCGTCACGCCCGGCATTTTCGTACAGCGCGTCGTCAAGGAGGCAGCATGATGAACCGATACACCCGCGACCAGATCGCCGCCCGCGTGGCGCAGGACATTCCCGAAGGCGCCTACGTCAACCTGGGCATCGGCTTGCCGACCAAGGTGGCCAATTACCTGCCGGCCGAACGCGAAGTGTTCCTGCATAGTGAAAACGGCCTGCTCGGCATGGGCCCGGCGCCCGCGCCAGGCGAGGAGGACGAGGACCTGATCAACGCCGGCAAGCAGCCCGTCACGCTGCTCACGGGCGGCGCCTATTTCCATCACGGCGACTCGTTCGCCATGATGCGCGGCGGCCACCTCGATATCTGCGTGCTGGGCGCGTTCCAGGTGGCCGCCAACGGCGACCTGGCCAACTGGCACACGGGCGCGCCGGACGCCATTCCCGCCGTGGGCGGCGCCATGGACCTGGCGATCGGCGCCAAGCAGGTGTTCGTGATGATGGACCATCAGACCAAGGACGGCGAAAGCAAGGTGGTGGCCAAATGCGCCTACCCGCTCACCGGTGTGGCTTGCGTGGACCGCATCTACACCGACCTGGCCGTGCTCGATGTCACCCCGGCCGGCCTGGTGGTGCGCGAAATGGCGCCCGGCCTCACTTTTGAAGCGCTGCAGGCCGTCACCGGCGCGCCGCTGCTGCCCCCCAACCAATGAACGAGGACATCATGCATCAAGCTTTTATCTGCGACGCCATCCGCACCCCCATCGGCCGCTACGGCGGCGCGCTCAAGGATATCCGGGCCGACGACCTGGGCGCGCTGCCCCTGCGCGAACTGATGCGCCGCAATCCCGGCGTGGCCTGGCAGGAGGTGGACGACGTGATCTATGGCTGCGCCAACCAGGCTGGCGAGGATAACCGCAACGTGGCGCGCATGTCGGCGCTGCTGGCCGGGCTGCCGCAGGAAGTGCCCGGCTCCACCGTCAACCGCCTGTGCGGTTCCGGCATGGACGCGGTGGGCACGGCGGCGCGCGCCATCATGGCGGGCGACGCCAGCCTGATGATCGCCGGCGGGGTCGAGTCCATGACGCGGGCGCCATTCGTGATGGGCAAGGCCGATGCCGCCTTTTCCCGCAGCGCCGCCATCTACGACACCACCATCGGCTGGCGCTTTCCCAACCCCCTGATGCAGCGCCTGTACGGCGTGGACGCGATGCCGGAGACGGCCGAAAACGTGGCCGACGATTACGGCATCAGCCGTGCCGACCAGGACCGTTTCGCGCTGGCCAGCCAGCAAAAGACGGCGCGCGCCCAGCGCGACGGCCTGTTCGCCGACGAGATCGTGCCGGTATCGCTGCCGCAGAGCCGGCGCGGGGCGGCAAGCGAACCTGTCATCTTCGCGCACGACGAGCATCCGCGCGAGACGACGCTGGAGACGCTGGCCAAACTCAAGGGCGTGGTGCGCGCCGACGGCAGCGTCACCGCCGGCAATGCCTCGGGCGTCAACGACGGCGCCTGCGCGCTGTTGCTGGCCAACGGACAGGCCGCCAGCCGCCATGGCCTGACGCCGCGCGCGCGCATCGTCGGCATGGCCACGGCCGGCGTGGCGCCGCGCGTGATGGGCATCGGACCGGCGCCGGCCAGCCAGAAGCTGTTGCGCCAGTTGGGCATGACACTGGATCAGATGGACGTGATCGAATTGAACGAGGCGTTCGCGTCGCAGGGGCTGGCCGTGCTGCGGGCGCTGGGACTGCGCGACGACGACCCGCGCGTCAATCCGTATGGCGGCGCCATCGCGTTGGGCCATCCGCTGGGCATGAGCGGCGCGCGGCTGGTGACCACGGCCATGTACCAATTGCAGCGCAGCGGCGGACGCTACGCCTTGTGCACCATGTGTATCGGGGTGGGGCAGGGCATCGCCATCGTCATCGAACGGGTGTAGAAGCGCGGCGCGGAGGGCGGCCCAGACCCGGATCGGTGATGCCGTATTTGGCCGCCAGCCGCCTCGCATCGCCGCCGCGGCCGAGTGACTCGATGCCGTCGTCGAGCACCTCCAGCAGTTCGGCCGCATACGGCACGTTGCGGCTCACCATCATGTGGAACGGCGACGGTTGCAAGTCCGGCAGGGCGCCGTAGGAGATGCCCAGCACCTTGAAATCGATTTTGCCCAGTGCCTGGTAGCCGAGCGCGATTTCCAGCCGCTCCGGCACGGCGTCGCAGCGGTTGTTCTTGAGCTTGAGCAGCGATTGCATCAGGTCTTGCGAGCCGGTGTCGATCTGCGCCGGGTTCAGGCCGAACGCCGCATAGGTGTAGCCGTTGACGGCGCACAGCCGCAGCTTTTTCAGGTCGGCCGCTGTGTCGATGGCAGGCCGGGGACGCGACATGTCGAAAAAATAGACCAGGTGCTGGGTGTAGTACGGTTTGCTCACCAGGTAGGTCTTGGCCCGGTAGGGGTCGTTGGCGAGGTCGGTCATCATGTCATGCATGCCTAGCCGGACGGATTCCGTACAACGCCGCCAGGGCAACATGTCCAGCGTGTAGCGCAAGCCCTTGCGTTCCAGGCTCAGTTGCAGCATTTCGGCGGAATAGCCGATCACGTCATCCGTGGGGCCGCCCTGGTCGCGCCTGAAATACAGATAGGGCGGCCATTCCGCGACCTGGCCGCAGACCCGGATCACCTGTTCCGGGGCCAGCGGCGTGGCGTGTGTGTTCACGGCCGCGCCCACGCCCGCCCAGCCAAGCAGCAGCGCGATAGTGGTGTGGGCGATTGATGTCATGCTCATGCGGGTTCCTGGACGTCCGGAAGCCCAATCTTACTGGACGGCTTTTTAACTTTCCAGCCATCAATAGGTTGTTTAAACAAGAAATGTCGAAATGACATTGCTGCCCGTCAGTGTTCATCACGTTGATCCCGGTCGCGCCGTCCTTCGTTCTGTTTGGCCGGCGGGCCCTTGCGCTCCTCGCCACGCTCGGGACGTCCCGCCCCCTCGTGCGGTGGCGCCGCATGGCCTTGCGGCATCGCCTGTTGGCGTGGAGCGGGTGCAGGCTCGCGCTCCGGTGGCGGGCGGTTGGTTTCCATGCGGCCCGGTGGCGGCGAAGGCATCGGTTGTGGCGCATGGGACTGCGCGCCATAGTGCGGCGCGGGCTGCTGGCGCTGCTGCGCTGGGTGCTCCTGCTGATGTCGCTCCTGTTGTCGCTGCTGCTCTTGTTGCCGCTCCTGTTGGCGCTGCTGTTGCTCCTGTTGCCGCTCTTGCTGCCGCTGCTGTTGCCACGGCTGCTGCTCCTGCCGGCCCGACGCAGCATGCTGGCGTTCCGGCACCGGCTGGCTGAGCTGGGCCGGCCGTGTATCCCGCGCTTCCTGTGTGGTCAGCGGCGCCTGGAAGTGCTGTTGCGCCACCGCGTCGTGAGGGCGATAGCGGTAGTGCTGACCTTGCAGGCTTTGCTGCTGGGCCGGCTGTGGATAGCGGTTGCCCGTGTACTGGCGCTGGTAAGTGGGCAGCGGCGCCGGGCGCGGCGCGGCATGGCGGTCCCAGTGTTCCCACCCTTCGTGGCGGCGTTCCCAGTCCGGCCCCCAGTGGCGATCCCACCTCGGCGGCCCATCGCGGCGCCAGTCCACGAAATAGGCGGGCGGTGCCAGGTAGTAGCGTACCGGCACGCGCAGCACGAACAACGGCACGGCGTCTGGCCCCACGTAGGACCAGGGGCCGTTATACCAGGAGCTGACGTACCAGTTGTCGCCGCTCAGCAGCCAGTACAGGCCATCGTAAAAGAAGAAATTGGCCCGCAGGCGGGGCGCGTAATACACCGGGTAGCCCGGCACCGGCACCAGGTCGGGATAGGTGGACAGGTTGAGGTTCACGCTGACATAGGTGGCCGCGCCACCCAGCAGGGGCGTGCCGGCCAGCAGCCAGCACAAAAGTAGTCGGTTTTTCATGATCATTCCTTTGGGCAGCTTTTCTGCGTCTCTACAGTATTTTCAGGCTAGCAGAATCCGCCGCGCCCTGTATTGAACGTGCCAACCGTGCGCGGGCATGGGTTCGGGTCGCCCACTTTGACGCGCCGCTGTCGTATCATGGACAGCAACGGCCCGTAGTTCAGCCCCAGCCAAGGATAAGCATGATCAGTATCGTCGCGGCGCACCGCGCCGGATTGTTTGCGCGCAGCCAGTTGCTGCGCAATGTGGTGGCCGGCGTGATCGTCGGCGTGGTGGCGCTGCCGCTGGCTATGGCCTTCGCCATCGCTTCCGGGGCGCGGCCCGAGCAGGGCTTGTACACGGCCATCGTGGCTGGCGCGCTGGTATCGGCCTGCGGCGGCACCCGGGCCCAGATCGCCGGCCCCACGGGCGCCTTCATCGCCATCCTGGCCGGCGTGACGGCCCGCTACGGCATCGACGGCTTGCAGGTGGCCACCCTGATGGCGGGCCTGATGCTGGTCGCCATGGGTTTCGCCGGCATGGGCGCCGTGATCCGTTTCATTCCCGCGCCGGTGATCGTCGGTTTCACGGCCGGCATCGGCGTCATCATCTGGGTGGGGCAGTGGAAGTATTTCTTTGGCCTGCATCCGGTCGAGGCCAGCCACTTCCACGAAAAACTGTGGAATCTGATCCAGATCCTGCCGCAGTTGCATCTGGCCACCACGGCGCTGGCCGTACTGAGCCTGCTGCTGGTGTTGCTGTCGCCCCGCGTCCCGGGCCTGCGCCACGTGCCGGGGCCGCTGGTGGCGATGGTGGTGACCACCTTGGTCTACGTGATCTTCCGCTTCGATGGCGTGGCCACCATCGGCAGCGCGTTCGGCGGCATTCCTCAGCAGCTGCCCGGCTTCAAGCTGCCGTCGGTGACGCTGGCCCGCTTCTTCGAACTGATCAGCCCCGCCTTCACCATCGCCATGCTGGGCGCTATCGAATCGCTGCTGTCGGCCGTGGTGGCCGACGGCATGGCCGGCACCCGGCACGACTCCAACCAGGAGCTGATCGGGCAGGGGCTGGCCAACATCGCCGCGCCCCTGTTCGGCGGTTTCGCCGCCACGGGCGCCATCGCCCGCACCGCCACCAGCATCCGCAACGGCGGCTCCAGTCCGCTGGCCGGCATCGTCCATGCGGCCACGCTGGTGCTGATCATCCTGGCGCTGGCGCCGTTGGCGGCCAGTGTGCCGCTGGCCGCGCTGGCCGCCATCCTGTTCGTGGTGGCCTATAACATGAGCGAGATCAAGCACTTCGCCCGCATGGTGCGGCGCGCGCCGCGGGCCGACGTGGTGATCCTGATCATCACCTTCCTGCTGACCGTGTTCGCCGACCTGGTGGTGGCCGTCAACATCGGCGTGATCATGGCCACCATGCACTTCCTGCGCCGCATGTCGACGTCCGTGGAAGTGCAGTCGCAGACGGACAAGCAACTGGCCCAGGAACTGGCCGAGCAGGGCTTGCCGGCGCTGCCGCCGGGGGTGCTGGTGTACGGCATCGAAGGGCCGGTGTTCTTCGGCGCGGTGGAGAATTTCGAGCGGGCCCTGATCCAGACCCATACCGAGCCGCACATCCTCATCATCCGCCTGCGTCATGTGCCGTTCATGGACATCACGGGCATCCAGACGCTGGAGGAAGTGGTGCGCAAGATGCAGACGCGCGGCGTGCGCGTGCTGCTGTGCGAGGCCAACGAGCGCGTCAAGGCCAAGCTGGACAAGGCCGACCTGTTCTCCGTGCTGGGGCCATCGGACTACCAGCAGGAATTCGGCGCGGCGCTGGAGCGCTGCAAGGCTGAAATCGGCGAGGGCGGGCGCAAGCGCTCGGCCGTGACCTTGCAGGCGGAAAAGCTGGTCAACGTCAGCAAGCACTTCTTCGCCGACAAGCATGATTCGTAGTCGCTGAGACGCCGAAGCGTGGCGGGGCGTTTATGTAAAAAATGCATAACGATGGCCGAAACGATTCGTTCAGTTCGCATCACCGGCGCGCTACTCTGCCGGCATGACAAAGAGCATGGAGTCACTGATGCGTTTTCCGATACTGGATCAATATCTGGCCCGCCTGCCCGAACGCGGCGGCGCGTCGACCAGCATCTGGCTCGATGAGCAGGGCCGCGCGCTGGGCCGTTTTTTCAATTGCACCATGACCAGCGCCTTCCAGCCGGTGCGCGCGCTCGATGGCGGCGCGGTGCGTGCGCATGAGGGGTTGGCGCGTAGTGTGGCGGCCGCCGACGAGGGCTTGTCGCTGTGGAAATTGCTGGACCATGCCGCCAGCGATGATGAATCCGTGGAGCTGGACCGGCTGTGCCGCATGCTGCATGCGATCAATTTTTTCCGCCAGGGCGGTGACGGCGACGCCGACCTGTATCTGAACGTGCACGACCGGCTACTGAGCGCGGTCAGCAGCAATCACGGCCATGCATTTCAGCGCATTGTCGAGGCGCTGGGGTTGCCGATGGCGCGCATTGTGCTGCTGTTGCCACTGGCGACTGAACGGCAAGGCTGGTTATTGAATTATGTGGCCGACAATTATCGGCGCAACGGCTTCCGCATCGCCGTGCAGGCGGCCAGCGCGGCCGACGGCCTGCACTTGCTGGAACGGGTGCGGCCCGATGTGATCCGGCTCGATGTGCGCACGCTGGGTGGCGATGCGGCCGCCGAGGCGGCGGCCGTCGCGCTGCTGCAGCATGGCCGGCAGGCCGGGACGGCGGTCGTATTCAAGCGGCTCGATACGGCGCAGGCGTTGCGCGCGTTGCGGCGCGTCGGCGACGCGGCGGGCATGGCGCCGCTGGCGCAAGGCTTGCTGTTCGATGCGCCGCGCGCCCGCTTGCACGCCGGCGAAGCCGCGCCGCGTGCCGCCGCCGGGGGCGCGCTGCCCGATACGCCATGCGCCGCTTAAGCCGGCGCTGGACAGTCATTTGGAAAAGACGCTATTCGGCAATAAGCGTGCAGCCAGGGGGCGGTCTTACCTGGAAACCTTTTTCAAGCACTTGGCGTAGCCTTCGCACCGCATCCCTCAGCTGCTCATTCGTGAAGCCACCGAAGCCAAGCATCAATCCGGATAGCGGTAGATTGTCGGAGCACATCGGCGACAAGGCGCGTAGCGCAACTCCAGCCTTGTTGGCTGCCTTCGCAACGGCTACATCATTTAGTTCATCGGGAAGCCAGACAATGATATGCATGCCCTGGTCGGCCGGCTGGATGCGCAACTCGGGCAGTTCAACTTGCAGCGCATCCATCAGCGCCTGGCGTCGCTCGCCGT
This sequence comes from Rugamonas apoptosis, assembly GCF_014042355.1. Taxonomy (GTDB): domain Bacteria; phylum Pseudomonadota; class Gammaproteobacteria; order Burkholderiales; family Burkholderiaceae_D; genus Rugamonas; species Rugamonas apoptosis. The sequence goes on along the minus strand of NZ_JACEZU010000009.1, from coordinate 159,190 downwards.
AGATAGCGCGAATCCGCCGGATATGGGTCTCGAAGTAGCCCTCTTTCATGTAGGCCGCGATGACATGCTGTTCAGTCAGTGGCGAACCTCGGCCCATCAGCGCACGCGCCCCGGCAAAGGCTGGCGCCAGGCAATCGGGCGCCACGACGTAACCCAGCCGGAGTGAAGGCGCCAGGACCTTGCTGAACGTCCCGAGGTAGACGACCCGGCGACTATCCAAGCCTTGTAGGGCAGGAAACGGTTGTCCGGCATAGCGCAACTCACTGTCGTAGTCGTCTTCAACAATCCATCCGCCAGACTGTTTGGCCCATTCCATGAGCGCCAGGCGTCTGGGCATGCTCAGTGGCATCCCCATCGGATATTGGTGCGAAGGGGTCACAAAGGCAGCCTTGGCCGCTGGGCACATCTCCAGGGCTCTGGCAACATCGAAACCTTGGCTATCCACCGCGATACGCTGCATGGCGATGCCGCGCTCTTCGAGCACCGAAGTCAGGCCCGGGTAGGCAGGGTCCTCAGCCCAGGCAGCGTCGCCTGGGGACATCAATACCCTGGCCGCCAGATAGAGTCCCTGCTGGGTACCTTCGGTGATGATGATGTTCTCTGGGCCACAACGGACAGCGCGAGCCTTGCGGAGATATGCCGCAATAGCTTCCCGCAAGGTCAGCAGGCCTCTGGGGTCGCTGTAACCAGATGGCGCCGCCACTTGCGATGCCCGGACGCGGTTGCTGAGCCTGCGCCAGTGGTCATCCATCGCTACGGCCCCCTCTGGCACAGCGACAGAGAACGGTACCGAGGGTAGCGGCGCCATGCGCTCAGCAATGGCTGCATAGCGTGCGGCGGACTTCGGGGGAGATGGCGCGCAGTCCGCATCAATCACTGCACTGCGTTGATCGGCCGAATTCGGCGCATGCAGCGTAGCGGCTACCCGCGTGCTGGCGCCAGGCTGCGCATCCAGGCAGCCCTCGGCCATCAACTGCTCGTAGGCTTCCGTCACGGTCCCCCGCGACACGCCCAAGGACTCGGCTAGTGCCCTGGTGGATGGCAGCTGCTCGCCGGCGGCCAACTCCCCTCTGGAAATAGCGCTGCGCAGCGCTTCGGCCAGTTGCCGGCCAATTCTGCCTCGGGCGCGGTCTATCGCTCCCAGGGCGGGAATCTCTATCAACAGCTGGCGACGCGGCATGGGCATGCTCCCTTACGTGAAATACTGGACCATTAAATTTATCGATATCTGGCTCTTCATGATAATCCGGTTTGGCGAAAAAATGCACACACGAATTAACCCCTGAAAGGACCTGATATGCACTGCCGATCCGCGTTTCGCGAAGAACGCCTCGATGTTCTCCATGGCCTGATGACCGCACACCCTTTAGCTACGCTGATCACTGCAGGGAGCAATGGCCTGGAGGCCAACCTGATGCCATTCACGCTGCACGCCGGCGGGGAACACGGGATACTGCGTGCTCATCTGGCACGGGGACACAGCCAACTGGATGCGCTCCAGGGAGGCGCTGAAGCGCTGATCGTCTTCCAGGGGCCCGAATGTTATGTGACGCCGGCGTGGTATCCGTCCAAGGCTGAGCACGGCAAGGTTGTGCCCACCTGGAATTTCGCGATGGTCCAGGCACGCGGCAAGCCGGTAATCCTTGATGACGCGACTTGGGTGCGAGCCCAAATCGAGGAGTTGACTAACAACCATGAGGGGCAACGTGCATCGCCATGGAAAGTCGCTGATGCCCCAGATGACTTTATCGCGGCGCAACTCAAGGCCCTGGTCGGCATTGAGATTCCCATACGCTCCATCGAAGGGAAATGGAAAGTAAGCCAGAACAGGCTGCCAGCCGACCGTCAGGGCGTTATTGACGGATTACGGAGCGAGCAGGTTTGTCCGTCGATGTTGGCCACGATGGAGGCACGGTAGGAAACCGGGGGAGCCGGTACCGCAAGTGGCAGCCGCCAGACGGACGGCGGGCCTCCCGCCTTCCCGAACGCTACTGACAGAAAATGACAGCGCTTGCCATTAACATCATGTTTCGCGATATCACAAGCGCGCAACAATTTGAACTTAAGCGGAGAGCGTCATGATCGACCCCAATTTCATCCTGCTGTATGTGGACAACCCGCAAACCAGCGCCACCTTCTACACTGAGCTGCTGGGCGTGGCGCCGGTGGAAGCATCGCCCACCTTCGCCCTGTTCGCGCTCAAGTCGGGCCTGAAGCTGGGCCTGTGGGCGCGCCACACGGTGCAGCCGGTGGCCCTGGCCTCCGGCGGCGGCGCGGAAATTGCATTCGCCCAGGCCGACCGCAGCGCCGTCAACGACATCTATGCGGACTGGGTGGAGCGGGGCGTGACCATCGCCCAGCGTCCGGTGCAGATGGATTTCGGCTACACCTTCGTGGCGCTGGACCGCGATGGCCACCGCCTGCGCGTGTTCGCGCCGGAGTAAAGGTAGCGTTCACGCATGGCGCTGCAGCGTTAACATCGACAGCCCCAGCCCGATCAGCAGCAGGCCCGTGGCGCCGTTGAACAGGCGCGCGCGGCGCGGGCTGTCCATGAAGCGCAGCACAGGACGGGCCAGCGCGATGTAGGTCAGGTGCGACAGCATGGCGCACGTGGCGAAGGTGGCGGTGAGCAGCATGAAACGCGCGCCGCCGCCGTTCTCGTCGCCCATGAAGCGCGGGAACAGCGCGATGAAGAACATCAGGCTTTTCGGATTGGTGAGCGCCACCAGCAGCCCTTGCCCCACCGATTGCCAGCCGCCCTGGTCGGGCGGCACGGCGGCATGCGCCTGCTGGTGTGCGTCCGTACCCGCGCCCGCACCCGCACCCGCGAACGACGGCTTGCGGCACTGGCGCCAGCCAAGCAGGATCAAATAGCCGCCGCCCGCCAGCCGCAGCGCCAGGAAGGCCGTGGCCGATGTCTTGAACAATACTCCCACCACTGTCACGGACAGCATGGCGACCATCAGGATACCCAGCGCGTTACCCAATGAACTGCACAGCGCCTTGCGCGGCCCCAGCGTCGCGCAGTTGGCGATCGCCAGCAGCACGCCGGGGCCGGGCGAAAAGGTGGTGAGCAGGGAGATGGTGAGGAACAGCAGCCAGGTCGATATGGTCATGATGTATGCGCGGTCGTCAAGTTAGGTGCGAGGGCGTCAAGGCAAGCCATTGGCGCCATGGGTGATAAAGCCAGGCCGTTGCAGCAGCCGTTGGTAGTAGGCCGCGACGGCGGGCAATTCCGGGCGCACGATGGGCGACAGCAGCCAGCGGTTCACGGACAGGCCGATCACCACGTCGGCCAGCGAGAAGTCCGATCCCGCCACATAGGCGCCCGTGTGCGCCAACTGCGTGTCGAGGATGGCCATGCGGCGATTCCAGTCCTGTACGCTGGCTTCGGCCGCCGCCGCGTCACCGAACCCCGGGTGACGTCGCACCAGATGCATGAAGGCGTAGCGCCATGCGCTGTTGAGGTCCGTGGCTTGCCAGTCCATCCACTGTTCCACTTGCGCACGCGGCGCGGCGGCGGCCGGCAGCAGCGCGCCATCGCCGTAGCGCGCGGCCAGGTAGCGGCAGATCGTGTTCGATTCCCACAGCACCAGATCGCCGTCCACCAGCACCGGCACGGTGGCGTTCGGATTGAGTGCCAGGAACGCTGGCGCAGCGGTGGACTGGCCGGCGCCACCCCATGCTTCGAGCGTGTACGGCAAATCCAGTTCGGCACAGGTCCACAGCACTTTGCGCACATTGATCGACACGGCATGGCCCAGGATGGTCAGCATGTTCAGATACTCCTCGGTTTCGAATAGTGGACAGTATGGCAGCGAATGGCCGGCAGATAAATAATCTATAATTTTCAATACTATTAACCATCGATTCGTAATCCGCATGGACAAATTGCGCAGCATGGAGGTATTCGCGGGCGTGGTAGGGGCGGGCAGTTTCACGGCGGCCGCGCGCCAGTTCGAGATGTCCACCGTCATGGTGGGCAAGCACATCGCCAGCCTGGAGCAGCAGCTGGGCGCGTGCCTGCTCACGCGCACCACGCGCCGCCAGGCGCTGACCGAGATCGGCGCCCGCTACCACCAGCAATGCCTGCAGATCCTGGCCCTGGTGCGGCAGGCCGATACGGGCGCCGAAGCCATGCGCAGCGGGGCGCGCGGCACGCTCAAGGTGAGCGCGCCGGTGGCCTTTGGCAGCGAATGCCTGGCGCCGGCGCTGGCCGACTACCTGGCGCAGCACCCCGAAGTGTCGGTTGATCTGGACTTGGGACCGCGCGTGGTGAACATCGTCGACGAGGGCTTCGACGCGGCCATTCGTATCGGCGCGCTCGACGATTCGGCGTTGGTGGCGCGGCCGCTGCGGGCCTACGGGATGGTGATCTGCGCCGCGCCATCGTATCTGGAACGGCATGGCTGGCCGCGCACGGCGGCTGATCTGGCGCAGCATCAGTGCCTCGATTTCCTGCACTGGAAGCGGCTGCTGCGTTGGCGTCTGGACGGGGACGATCAGCAATGCACGCCGCCGCCAAGCCGCTTCCGCTCCAACAACGGGCAAGCGCTGAAGCGCGCCGCGCTGGCCGGGCTGGGCATCGTAATGCAGGCCGAGATCGTGCTGCAGGAGGAGTTACGCAGCGGCCAGCTGGTGCGGCTGCTGCAAGAACACGTGCCGCCCGCGCGCCCCATGCACCTGGTCTACCCGCGCGACCGCCAGGCTACGCCCAAGCGGACCAGCTTCATCGAATTTGTGATGGAGCGCTTTGGCAAGTAGCTGGCGATGGCGTGGCGCTTACAGGAAGCGGTCCAGGATCTTCTTGCTGTGCTTGTCGAGCTCGTGCGCGTCGCGGATCAGGAAGTGGATGCCGTGGATGTCTGATACCAAAAGGGTATCAGGACCGATGCGGCGTATGTCTTCCTCGCCGCGCAGCACGAATTCCGTGTCGCCGCGATCCGTGTGGACTTTCCACGTGCACGGCGTGGCATAGCTGGTCACGCTGAGGATGCGCGAAATCTCGGGCATGAACTCGCGTCCTCCCAGTTCCTCGCGCACCAGCGCGGCGATGGCCGGCGGCAGGTCGTCGAGCTTGTCGATCCAGCCCACCTCCTTGCCATCGGTGCACACCAGGGCGATGCCCTCCTGCGGCGCCTGCACGGGGAAGGCGCGCGCCGGCGCCACGTTTTCGAACACCTGGCCATCCTCGGTGGTGAGCACCAAACGGCCAAAGGTATTGCGGACTAATTCAAAGCGGGTAGTGGTCATGATCTGTTCTTAATCGGAGCTGCTGTCGTCGGGATCGACGTCCACGTTGCGGGCCTGGGCCGTGTACAGGCGGTGATAAGCGCCTTCGCGCGCCATCAGGTCGTCGTGCGCGCCTTCCTCCACCACCACGCCGCGGTCCAGCACCACCAGCCGGTCGGCCTTCTGCAGCGTGGACAGACGGTGGGCGATGGCGATCGTGGTGCGGCCGTGCACCAGGTTGTCGAGCGCCTTCTGGATTTCCTTTTCCGTTTCCGAGTCGACCGAGGAAGTGGCTTCGTCCAGGATCAGGATCTTCGGATCGATCAGCAGCGCGCGCGCGATGGAGATGCGCTGGCGCTCGCCGCCCGACAGGCCCTGGCCCCGTTCGCCCACCATCGAGTCGTAGCCTTGCGGCAGGCGCAGGATGAATTCGTGCGCGTGCGCGGCGCGGGCGGCGGCGATGATCTGCTCGCGCGTCGCTTCCGGCTTGCCGTAGGCGATGTTCTCGGCGATGGTGCCGAAGAACAGGAATGGCTCCTGCAGCACCAGGCCGATGTTGCGGCGGTAGTCGGACACGGGGAAGGCGCGGATATCCACGCCATCGAGCATGATGGCGCCTTCGGACACGTCGTAGAAGCGGCAGATCAGGTTGACCAGCGTGCTCTTGCCGGAACCGGAATGGCCCACCAGGCCGATCATCTCGCCGGCCTTGATATCGAGGCTGATGCCGCGGTTGACGGCGCGGTTACCGTAGCGGAAGCCCACTTCGCGCAGCGTGATATTGCCTTCCACCTTGGCCAGCTTGACCGGGTTGGTGGGTTCTGGGACGGACGATACGTGGTCCAGGATGTCGAAGATGCGCTTGGCGGCCGAGGCGGATTTCTGGGTCACGGACACGATCCGGCTCATGGAATCGAGCCGGCCGTAGAAGCGGCTGCTGTAGGCGATGAAGGCCGACAGCACGCCGACCGTGATGTGGCCATGGGCCACCTGCCAGATGCCGAACACCCAGATCACCAGCAAGCCCAGCTCCGTCAGGAACGACACGGTGGGCGAGAACAGCGACCAGATCTTGTTCAGTTTATCGTTGACGGCCAGGTTATGCTTGTTGGCGGTGCGGAAGCGGGACGCTTCGCGCGCTTCCTGGGCGAACGCTTTCACCACGCGGATGCCGGGGATGGTGTCGGCCAGCACGTTGGTCACTTCGCCCCATACGCGGTCGATTTTCTCGAAGCCGGTGCGCAGTTTGTCGCGCACCACGTGGATCAACCAGGCGATGAAGGGCAGCGGCAGCAGCGTGACGGCGGCCAGCCAGGGGTCGATCGAGCACAGGATCACGCCCGTCATGATGATCATCAGCACGTCGGAAGCGAAGTCCAGCAGGTGCAGCGACAGGAACACGCAAATGCGGTCGCTCTCGCTGCCGATGCGCGACATCAGGTCGCCGGTGCGCTTGCCGCCGAAGTATTCCAGCGACAGCTTGAGCAAGTGTTCATACGTGGCCGTGCGCAGGTCGGCGCCGATGCGCTCGGACACCAGGGCCAGCACATAAGTCTTGCCCCAGCCCAGCGCCCATGCCAGCACGGCCGCGCCTACCAGCCCGCTCATATACATGGCCACCAGCATGGGGTCGACCGGCTTGCCGTTCTGATAAGGAATCAGCACGTTATCCATCAGCGGCATGGTCAAGTAGGGCGGGATCATGTGCGCGCTGGTGCTCAGCAGCATGAGCAAAAAGCCCAGGCCCAGCTGGCCCTGGTAAGGCTTGGTGAAGCGCCACAGGCGGAACAGGGTCCAGGTCGAGGGTGGCGTGTATACCACCTTGGTGCAGATCGGGCATTCCTCCTGGTCCGGCTCCAGCGGCGCCTTGCAGCTGGGGCAGACGTGCTGCTCGTCGCGCACCACGGGCTGGCCCGTGATTTTACTTTGCAGCAATACTTCGAATTGTTCCACCAGCCGGATCGCGTGCAGGTTCTGGCCCAGCGTGAAGCGCCAGGCGCCCAGCCGGCCCGTTTCGTCCACCAGTTCCAAATGGCCCACGCCCGCGTGGTCGTGGTGGCGCAGGGTCATGCCGGGGCGGTAGGGCCATTGTTGCCAGTCTTTGGCGCCCGGCGCGCGGCTCAAAATACGTTGCGGTGTGACCAGCACCAATCCCTTGGAGAAATGTAGTTGATGATCCAAGTCAACCTCCAGGGCACTTGCAACGTTCTCTCCTGAAGATAGTTGCGCCTGTACCTCGGAGCGCCACGCTTCTGGCACGTCGGGCTGGCTGGTCGGCGAGGAAAGTTGTGTGCTTGTCATTATGTGACGTACTCCGGGTCGGTCATTGCCAAATGGCAAAACTGTGAACTAAAGGGAAAATGGCGGACCGCGCGGCCTGCCCGGAAATAAACGCGCTCGGCGGGCCTGGATGCGGCTGTTGGAAGCAGTTATTTACGGTATTCTGTCAGTGGGTGACCATTTGACGGAAATCAAGGCGAATGGGCGGCATGCGTGAGCGGCGAGTATACCGCAAGAGCGCAGGCAGCAGACGAGCGAAAGTGCCCCCAAGAAAATTCGATGCCTGGCCGGCACAGATTTTTCTGGCAGCAAGCTTGACCCGGCGGTGGCAGTCCAGGACTGGAATTTGCAGTGCGTAACGGCGTAGGGATTACAATACGGCGCGGGCTGGCCACGGCTGATAACAAAGATACAAGAATTGAAACATGACCAAGAAGAAAGACATTGAAGTTCTCCGTGTAACGCATTTGCGCGGACCAAATATCTGGACCTACCGCCCAGTGATCGAGGCGTGGCTGGATATCGGCGCGCTGGAAGATTCTCCCTCGAATGCACTTCCTGGTTTGTATGAACGCCTGACGGCCTTGCTGCCCAACCTGCTCGAACACCGCTGCGGCGTGGGCGAGCGGGGCGGCTTCCTGGAGCGCCTGCGCGAAGGCACGTATGCCGGCCACATCCTCGAACACGTGGTGCTGGAGCTGCAAAACCTGGCTGGCATGAAAACCGGTTTCGGCAAGACCCGGCAAGTGGCCGAAGGCAGCGGCATCTACAAGATGGCTTTCCGCACCCGCCAGGAGCAGGTGGGCCGCGCCGCGCTGGCCGCCGGCCGCGATCTGCTGATGGCCTGCATCGAAGACCGTCCCTACGACCTGGCCGCCACCGTGGCCACGCTGACTGACATGGTCGATTCGCTGTGCCTGGGCCCCAGCACGGGCAACATCGTCGACGCGGCCACCGAACGCAAGATCCCGTTTATCCGCCTGACCGACGGCAACCTGGTGCAACTGGGCCATGGCGCCCGCCAGCGCCGCATCTGGACCGCCGAGACGGAACAGACCAGCGCCATCGCCGAAGGCATCGCCAGCGACAAGGATTTGACCAAGACCCTGCTGGCCTCGTGCGGCGTGCCCGTGCCCGAAGGTGAGCTGGTCACCAGCGCCGAAGCGGCGTGGGAAGCGGCCAAGGATATCGGCCTGCCCGTGGTCGTCAAGCCGTATGACGGCAACCATGGCCGCGGCGTGTCGCTCAACCTGATGACCCAGCCCGACGTGGAGAAAGCCTACCACCTGGCCGCGCGCAAGGGCGGCAGCAAGAGCGTGATCGTGGAGCGCTTCATCGCCGGTAACGAACACCGCCTGCTGGTGGTGGGCAAGCGCCTGATCGCGGCCGCCGCCGGCGAAGCGCTGTGGGTGACCGGTGACGGCACCTCCAACATCAACGCGCTGGTGGACAGCCAGATCAACACCGACCCGCGCCGCGGCACGACGGAGGAATCGCCGCTCAACGTGATCTGCGCCGACGTCGGCGCCGAAGTGATCCTGGAACTGGAACGCCAGGGCATGACGGCCCTGTCGGTGCCGGCCGCCGGCCAGCAGGTGCTGATCCAGACCAATGGCAACGTCGCCTTCGATGTGACCGACCAGGTGCATCCATCCGTCGCGGCCATGGCCACCCTGGCCGCCCGCGTGGTGGGCCTGGACATCGCCGGCATCGACCTGGTGGCGGCCGACATCGGCCGTCCGCTGGAAGAGCAGGGCGGCGCCGTGATCGAAGTGAACGCCAGCCCCGGCCTGCTGGCCCATTTGAAGCCGGCCAGCGGCAAGCCGCGCAATGTGGGCGCGGCCATCGTCGACCACCTGTTCAGCGTCACCGAAACGGGCCGCATGCCCATCGTTGGCATCGCTGGTGGCCACGGCAGCACCATGGCCGCGCGCCTGATCGCGTGGCTGCTGCAGATCGGCGGCCAGAAAGTGGGCCTGACCTGCCAGGACGGCTTGTTCGTCAACGGCCGTTTGCTGCCCAAGGATGGCTTCAGCGACTGGGAAACGGGCGAACGCCTGCTGCTCAACAAGAATGTGGACGCGGCCGTGTTTGAAAGCAGCGCGCGCATGATCCTGACGGAAGGCCTGGCCTACGACAAGTGCGCCGTGGGCGTGGTGATGAGCGCGACCAGCGAGGAACAACTGGGCGAGTTCTACATCGACAGCCCGGAGCGCCTGTTCGGCGTGCTGCGCACCCAGGTCGACGTGATCCTGCCCGATGGCGCGGCCGTGCTGAACGCGGCCGACGCGCAAGTGGTGGAGATGGCCGACCTGTGCGACGGCGAAGTGATTTTCTACGGCGTGGACGAACAACTGGCGGCACTGGCCGCGCACCGGGCCCAGGGCAAGCGCGCCGTGTTCCAGCGCGCCGACCGCATCGTGCTGGCCACCGGCATGGACGAAACGGCGACCTTGCCGCTGTCGCCGCTGGTGCCGCCCGAAGCCGTGCTGGCCGCCATCGCCGCCGCCTGGGCGCTGGACCTGACGCCGGACCTGATCGGCGCCGGCCTGCGCACCTACGACGCCCACGCGCAGAAGCAGCAGCACTGACAGGCACGCGACAGGAACAAGAACACTATGCAAGCGGCAAGCGGCGCCCAGGCGCCACCTGCCGGCACCAGCGATGGCGTCAACCGATAGCCGCCACGACGTACAATACGACAGGATAAGCAGATTTATGGAAGTCATACGCACCCGCGCGCTGCGCGGACCGAATCTTTGGAGTCACCACACGGCTGTCGAGGCCATCGTGTCGTGCACCACCGAAGAGCAGAATATTGAACTGCTGTCCGGTTTCGAAGCCCGCTTGCGGACCCGCTTCCCGGCTCTCAGCGCGCTGCAGCCCACCGGCCATACGGAAGCTGTGCCCATGGCCCATGTGCTGGAACTGGCGGCCCTGAGCCTGCAGGCGCAAGCCGGTTGCCCGGTCACCTTCAGCCGCACCACGCCCACGCTGGAAAAAGGCATCTACCAGACCGTGGTCGAGTACACGGAGGAGGCGGTGGGCCGGCTGGCGCTGGAACTGGCCGTGAACCTGATCAATGCCGCCGTGGCCGATACCCCGTTCGACCTGACGGGCGCGCTGGCCGAGCTGCGCGACCTGGACGAGGACGTGCGCCTGGGCCCCAGCACGGGCGCCATCGTGTCGGCCGCCGTGGCCCGCAACATCCCGTTTCGCCGCCTGACGGAAGGCAGCATGGTCATGTTTGGCTGGGGCAGCCGCCAGCGCCGCATCCAGGCCGCCGAAATGGATTCCACCAGCGCCATCGCTGAATCCATCGCGCAGGACAAGGAACTGACCAAGAAGCTGCTGCACGCGGCCGGCGTGCCGGTGCCCATCGGCCGCTCGGTGGAAGACGCCGACGACGCCTGGGCCGCGGCCCAGGAAATCGGCCTGCCGGTGGTGGTCAAGCCCAAGGACGGCAACCAGGGCAAGGGCGTGACGGTCAACGTCATGACCCGCGAACAGCTGACCAAGGCTTACCACACGGCGCGCGAATTCCGCGACGACATCATGGTCGAGCGCTTCCTGCCCGGTAACGACTTCCGCCTGCTCGTCATCGGCGACAAGCTGGTGGCCGCCGCCCGCCGCGATCCACCTCAGGTGGTGGGTGATGGCGTGCACACCGTGCGCGAGCTGGTGCAGCAGGTGAACGCCGATCCGCGCCGCGGCAGCGGCCATTCGACCTCCCTCACCAAGATCAAGTTCGACGACATCGCCCTGGCCCGGCTGGCGCTGCAGGACCTGGAGGCGGACTCGATTCCGTCCAAGGGCCAGCGCGTCATCCTGCGCAACAACGCCAACCTGTCGACCGGCGGCACCGCCACCGACGTCACCGACGACGTGCACCCGGAAGTGGCGGCGCGCGCGGTGGAAGCGGCGCAGATGATCGGCCTCGATATCTGCGGCGTGGACGTGGTGTGCGACGGCGTGCTGCAACCGATCGAAGACCAGCGCGGCGGCGTGGTGGAAGTGAACGCCGCGCCCGGCCTGCGCATGCACCTGTCGCCGTCCTACGGCAAGGGCCGCGCCGTGGGCGAAGCCATCGTCAACAGCATGTTCCCGGAAGGTGAGGACGGCCGTATTCCCGTGGTCGCCGTCACCGGCACCAACGGCAAGACCACCACCGTGCGGTTGATCGCCCACCTGCTCACGGCCTCCGGCCTGCGCACCGGCATGACCAACACGGACGGCGTCTACATCGAAGGCCGCCGCACCGACAGCGGCGACTGCAGCGGCCCGCGCAGCGCGCGCAACGTGCTGCTGCATCCGGACGTGGACGCGGCCGTGTTCGAGACGGCCCGTGGCGGCGTGCTGCGCGAAGGCCTGGCCTTCGACCGCTGCCAGGTGGCCGTGGTAACCAACATCGGCACCGGCGACCACCTCGGCCTGAACTACATCACCACGGTGGAAGACCTGGCCGTGCTGAAACGCGTGATCGTGCAGAACGTGGCCGAAGCGGGCTTCGCCGTGCTCAACGCGATGGACCCCATCGTGGCCGGCATGGCCGCCAATTGCCGCGGCAAGGTGATCTTCTTTGGCGCCGAGCGTGGCCATCCCGTGATCGCCACCCACGTGGCACAGGGCCGCCGCACCATCTACGTCGAGAACGGCCACCTGGTGGCTGTCGAGGGCAAGCAGATGCACCAGGTCGACCTGACCCAGGTACCCATCACCCGCAACGGCACCATCGGCTTCCAGGTCGAGAACGTGATGGCGGCCGTGGCCGCCGCGTGGGGCGTGGGCATCAGCTGGGACGCCATCCGCCTGGGCTTGAAGACTTTCGCCAACGACAGCGACAACGCGCCCGGCCGCTTCAATGTGTTCGATTACAAGGGCGCCACCCTGATCGCCGACTACGGCCACAATCCAGACGCCATCCTGGCCCTGGTGCAGGCGGTGGAAACCATGCCGGCCAAGCGCCGCTCGGTGGTGATCTCGGGCGCCGGCGACCGCCGCGACCAGGATATCTCGCAGCAGACGGAAATCCTGGGCCGCGCCTTCGACGACGTGGTGCTGTACCAGGACCAGTGCCAGCGCGGCCGGGTCGATGGTGAAGTGGTGGCGCTGCTGCGCGCCGGCTTGAACGGCGCGCCGCGCACCAGCCACATCGCCGAGATCACGGGCGAATTCCTCGCCATCGACACGGCGCTGGCGCGCCTGCAGGAGGGCGACCTGTGCCTGATCCTGGTCGACCAGGTGGAGGAGGCGCTGGCCCATATCGCCAAGCGCATCGCGGAAGCCTGACCGGCGCCGATCCAGCCTGATCGCGACGGCCGCTGTGGCACCGGAATTTCCGGCGCCACAGCGGCCGTTGGTTTTTCCTGCCCGCGTAGCTTGCATGCTTCAATTATATAAACTGGCGAGTTGATATTAACTTGCCGCTCCGTTTATATTCAACCATGGCTGTGATTTTTTCTGTCTCATTTATTATTAAAGCGACTCCGGCCGATCGCGCCGGTGGCGGCCGGGCGGGCTGTCGTTTTCCATGTTGTCCGTTGTGCTGCCGGGCGATAGCCCTTGCTGGTACGCCATAAATGGCATGCGATATATTATCTGTTCCTTGCAAAATAAATCTCTCTGATTATCACTCGTTAAATTAATCGAATCAAAAGACATACATATATTTTATATGTCTCGCACATTAATTTAATTGTCTATGGCATTATGTTTCGGCGGGCGGAAAGTTATATGATTTCATCCTGCTGTTAATGCTGGTTGCGGTTTGTTTGCGCGCTATATACCGGGTTTTCCCTGAGGCAATCGAACGAATGAGGAGCAAGCAATGGATCCATTTATTGGGCAGATCATCCTGTGGCCGGGCCTGTGGGTGCCGGAAGGCTGGGCGCTGTGCGATGGCACGGTGGTCAACGTCTCCGACTACCAGGCGCTGTTTTCCCTGATCGGCAACACCTACGGTGGCAATGGCAGCAGTACTTTCGCGCTGCCGGATCTACGCGCCAAGGTGCCGGTGGGGACCACCGCCATGAACGCGGTGGGCCAGAAGACGGGCGCCGCCACCGCGACCGTGAACGCCGTCGGCAGCGGCAGCGTCACCATCGGGGTGAACAATCTGCCCAGCCACTCCCACACGGCCACCTTCACCCCCGGCGGCGGCAGCTCGTCGGTCAGCATCGCCATTCCGGCCGACAGTGCGGGTGAAACGGACAACGTGCCCGGCACCGGGCTGGTGATGGGGAAAGCCTTGACCGGCACGGCGGCCACCAAGATCTACAGTTCCAACGCGGCCAACACCACGCTCAAGCCATTCTCCGTCAATGTCCCGGCCGGTGGCGGCACGGTGAGCAATGCCAACACGGGCGGCGGGGCGGCACTGGCCGTCTCGGTTAACGTGCCGGTCACCGTGAGCACCGTGCAGCCTTCGTTGTCGCTCAATTACATCATCGCCACCAACGGGATCTATCCGACCCGCCCTTAAGCGGCCAACGTTACGTCATGCGAATCGCGGTGCGGGCTTGCCTGCGCCGCACTTTCGCCGGATCGGCGCCGTGTGCCCGCGGGAGCGGGGCGGCGCGCGCGGCGCGCCAGCGCTATCCGGCTTACCTGAACAGGATGAAGCCATGTATCGCTCGCCAGAATTCACCGTTCCGTCGTCCAGCCACCTTGCTCGCGCGGCCTGTGCTCCGTCGCCCCGCCAGGAGCTGGTGTTCATCGATAGCGCGCTTGATGATCTTCCCACGCTGATGGCGGGGCTGGCGCCAGGGCTGGAAGTGCGCCTGCTCGATCCGGCGGGAGATGGCCTGACGCAAATGGTGCGAGCGCTGGCGGGTCGGCGCGGCATCGACGCTGTGCACCTGCTCACCCATGCGGCGCCGGGGGCGCTGGCGCTGGGCACGCTGACGCTGGATGCCGCGCAGGCGGCGGTGCGGGCGGACGAGCTGGCGCGTATCGGACAGGCGCTCCATCCCGGCGCCGACTTGCTGGTGTATGGCTGCCGGGCCGGCGCCGGAACCCGTGGCGCGGCGCTGCTCGACGCGCTGGCGCGGACCACTGGCGCAGCGGTGGCGGCATCGGACAGCTTGACGGGCGCCGCCAGCCTGGGCGGCAACTGGTCGCTGGAAGTTCGGCTCGGACCAGTCGTTACGGCGCCGCTGGGGAGCGACGGTGCGCTGGCCCATTATGCGGGCGTGCTGAGCGTCCCATCTTCCTTCTTCGGTTTCGAGTCGGGCGTGACGGGCGCGACCAACATTTATGGTCCGGGTAATCGGGTCACCAGCCAGCTGGTTGGCAGCGACACGCTGACCCTGACGTTCGACGTGCCCACCGAGCCGGACACGGGCCAAGGCTGGGTCGCCACCGCGCTTGATCTGGGGCTGGTCACCCCGGTCACGAACTTCAGTGGCCATGTTTTCGGCATGAACCTGATTGACTGGACCACTGGCCTGACCTTCACGCTGGATGCCGGCAAGACGTTCGACCTGGCCTCTTTCGACATCATGGATCTGGTCTCGGAAGGCGGCTCCACCACCTGGCACCTGAGCAGCAACAAGGACACCGAGGGCACGGACTTCTCGTTCATCAGCGGCCCGGGCGCTGCGGCCTACAAGACCTTCTCGGCCAGCTACCTGACCGGTGTGAGCTGGTTCAAATTAACGGCCCAGAATGGCTCCGATCCGATCTACATCGCGCTGGACGACATCGAGCTGGCGAATATCACCTCACCCAACGTCTCGCCCACGTTCGTCGGCGCCACCACCACGCTGTCGGTGACAGAGAACGCCAGCGCCACCGGCATCACGGGCCTGCTGCAGGTGAGTGACACGGATAGCAGCCAGACCCTGACCTGGAGCCAGAACAGCGCTCCCAGCCATGGCACGCTGGCCTTTGCCAGCGCCACGGCCGCCAGCGGCAGTACTTCCATTACCAGCGGCGGTACCATCAGCTACACCCCCACGGCCGGCTACGCGGGCACGGACAGCTTTGTCGTCCGGGTGTCGGACGGCGCGGCCACGGCCACCCGTACCATCACCGTCAGCGTCAATCCCGGCACGCCCGGCACGCCCGACCTGGCCAGCGCCAGCGACACGGGAACCAGCAACACGGACAATGTGCTCACCGGCGGCAGCATCGCCTTTTCCGGCACCAGCGCGTCCGGCGACAGCAGCAGCACAGTGCGCGTGTTCCTCGACGCGGACCGCAGCGGCGACTTCTCGGACGGCGACCCCACGGCCACGGCCACCGTCAGCAATGGCAGCTGGAGCGTCACCGGCCTCAGCACCAGCGGCGTGATCGATGGCAGCTATGACGTGTATGCCGTGGTCACCTCGGCCACGGGCAACCTGCACAGCACCAACAGCGCCGC
Organism: Rugamonas apoptosis; assembly: GCF_014042355.1. GTDB lineage: Bacteria > Pseudomonadota > Gammaproteobacteria > Burkholderiales > Burkholderiaceae_D > Rugamonas > Rugamonas apoptosis. The sequence continues at coordinate 143,313 of NZ_JACEZU010000009.1, read as the reverse complement.
TCTCAGTGTGACGCTCGACCACACGGCGCCCACCCAGACCGTGAGCGGCATCGCGCTGTCGGCCGACACGGGTGGCAGCGCCTCGGACCTGATCACGCGGACGGCCGCGCAGACGGTCAGCGCCACGCTGAGCGCCACCCTGGGTGGCACCGACGTGCTGTACGGCTCGACCGACAATGGCGGCAGCTGGACCGACATCACCGCCATGGTCAGCGGCACGGACGTCACCTGGACCGGCGTCACGCTGGCCGGCAGCAGCAACCTGAAATTCAAAGTGACGGACCTGGCCGGCAACGACGGCACGGTGACCAGCCAGGCCTACGTGCTCGACACCATGGCGCCCACCGTCACGGTCGGGATGAGCGACGCGGCCCTCAAGATCAACGACACGTCGGTCGTCACGTTCACCTTCTCGGAAGCCGTGACGGGCTTCACCACGGCCGATATCACGGCCGCCAACGGCGCCGTGAGCGGCCTCAGTTCGTCCGACGGCGGCACCACCTGGACCGCCACCTTCACGCCCACCGCCAGCATCGAGGACGCCACCAACGTCATCACGGTGGACAAGACCGGGGTGAACGACGTGGCCGGCAACGCCGGCAGCGGCAGCACCAGCAGCAGCAATTACACGATCGACACGGCGCGCCCCACGGCCACGCTGGTTGTGACGGATACCGCGCTCAAGGCCGGCGAAACGTCGCTGCTGACGATCACCTTCTCGGAAGCCGTGACCGACTTCACGACGGCCGACCTGACTGTGGCCAACGGCACCGTGAGCGGCCTGAGTTCCGCCGACGATGGCGTGACCTGGACGGCGACCCTGACGCCCACGGCCAGCGTGACAGACGCCACCAATGTCGTCACGCTGGTGAATACGGGTGTGACCGACCTGGCCGGTAACGCGGGCAGCGGCAGCACCGATTCCAACAACTACGGGATCGACACGGCCCGCCCCTGGTCCACCATCGCGCTGGCCGACGATGCGCTGGCCACGGGCGAGACTTCGCTGGTCACCATCACCTTCTCGGAAGCGGTGACGGGCCTGAACAGCGCCGCGCTCACGGTGGGGCACGGCACGGTGGGCACGCTCAGCTCCAGCGACGGCGGCGTCACCTGGACCGGCACCTACACGCCCACGGCCAGCGTGAACGAAGCCACCAACGTCATCACGCTCGACAATTCCAGCGTGACCGACGCGGCCGGCAACGCCGGCAGCGGCACCACCAGTTCGGGCAATTACACGATAGACAGCACGGCGCCCACGGCCACCATCGTGGTGGCGAACAATGCGCTGCAAGGCAGCGGCACCTCGCTGGTGACGATCACGTTCTCGGAAGCGGTGACCGGTTTCACGACGGCCGACCTGACAGTGGCCAACGGCACCGTGAGCGGCCTCAATTCTGCCGACGGCGGCGTCACCTGGACCACCACCCTGACGCCGAACCTGAGCGTTCTCGATGCCACCAATGTCATCACGCTGGCCAATACGGGCGTGCGCGACATCGCCGGCAACGCCGGCAGCGGCACCACGGATTCCAACAACTACACCATCAACACCATGGTGCCCACGGCCACCATCGCGCTGAGCGATTCGGCGCTCAAGATCGGCGACACGGCCACCGTCACCATCACCTTCTCGGAGGCCGTGACGGGCTTCTCCAATGCCGACCTGGCGGTGGACAACGGCACGCTGACGGCCGTCAGTTCCTCCGACGGCGGCGTCACCTGGACCGCCACGTTCACCCCGGCGGCGGCCACCACGGACGCCACCAACATCATCCGGCTCGACAACACTGGCGTGGCCAACGCGGGCGAGATGGCCGGCGTGGGCCACACGGATTCGGCCAATTACACGGTCGACACGGTGCGGCCCACTGCCACGGTGGAGCTGTCCGACAGCGCGCTGCTGGCTGGTGAAACGTCGCTGGTGACGATCACCTTCTCGGAAGCGGTGACCAACTTCACGACGGCCGACCTGGCGGCGCCCAATGGCGCGCTCACCGGCCTCAATTCCGCCGACGGCGGCATCACCTGGACCGCGACCCTGACGCCGACGGCCGGCGTGACCGACGCCAGCAACGATCTGCTGCTGGACCTGTCGGGCCTGACCGACCTGGCCGGTAACGCCGGCGCCGACATGGCCAACTCGGGCAATTACACGGTCAGCACGGTGCGCCCCACGGCCACCATCGCCGTGGCCACCACCACGCTGGGCGTGGGGGCCACCAGCGTGGTCACCATCACGTTCTCGGAAGCGGTGACGGGCTTTAATAACGGCGACTTGACGGTGGGCCACGGCACCTTGAGCGAGGTCTCCTCCAGCGACGGCGGCGTGACCTGGACCGCCACGCTGACCCCGGGCAGCGCCGTGAACGCGGCCGGTAACGTGATCACGCTCAATGGCGCGGGGGTGCACAATGGGGCCGGCAACGCGGGCAGCGGCAGCTTCTCGTCCAACACCTACACGGTCAGTACGGCGCCGGAGACGCCCGGACAGCCGTCCGTGCCCGGCACCGTCGATGGTGTGCCGGTGAGCACCGTCACCACCACGGATCCGGCCACCGGTCTGGCCAACCACCAGGTGACGGTGCCCGTGGTGCTGCCGACCCGGCCGGACGATCCCGCCACCCCCAATCCCGGCCTGGCCGACATTCCGCTCGGCGTCACGCCATCTGGCGGCCATGGCACCACGCTCACGGTCAGCCTGCCCGTCGGCACCGGGCTGGAGGCCAGCGGCCCCACCGGGCTGTTGAGCAATGAGCAGGCGTTGCTGGACCTGATCCGCCGCATCGAGCAAAAGACAACCGACGGTTCCAACGTGCAGCTGGACATGACAGGGCAGGGCACCAGCTTCCTGCACGACCTGACCGGCAGCACCATGCTGCAGACCCAGACCCTGGTGCCCACCGTGGCCGACAGCGCCGGCCCGCAGACCATCCACATCAACGGCAGTTCCACCACCCCGGCGCCGGGCCAGCCGGCCAACGGCACGGCCATCGGTATCGTGATCGACGCCAGCCACCTGTCGCGCGGCTCGACCATCGAGCTGAACAACGTGGACTTCGCGGCCGTGGTGGGCGCGGCCACGCTGCGCGGCGGCGACGGCCGCAACTTCGTGGTGGGCGACGACGCGGCGCAAAACATCATGCTGGGCGCCGACGACGATCTGTTGTACGGCGGCGGCGGCAACGACATCGTGGGCAGCGCTGGCGGCAACGATACCCTGGATGGCGGCAGCGGCGACGATATCGTGGCCGGCGGCATCGGCAACGATACCCTGCAGGGTGGCACCGGCAACGACGTGCTGCAGGGCGGGCGCAGCGACCAGGGGGCGTGGCAGTTCTACCTGGGCAGCGATGGCGCCGTGTCGGCCCGCCACCAGTTGGCCGTGTTCGCGCCGGGCCAGACGGAAACGCTGGCCCCGGCCGATTTGAATGGCGCCAGCGCCGGCCTGGCCTTCCTGGGCGGCGCGCGGGAACAACTGACCGAACTGGCGCTGCTGTACCACGCGGCCCTGGGCCGCGCGCCGGACCTGGGGGCGCTGAACGCCTGGCTGGACAGCGGTAATACGCTGGACGGCGAAGCCCGGTTCCTCATGAGCTCGACGGAATGGCTGGCCGCCGGGCACGGCCAGCTCAGCGATAGCGCGCTGGTGACCACCCTGTTCCAGCAAGCCCTGGGCCGCGCCCCGACGGCGGCCGGCCTGGCTTACTGGACGGGGCGGCTGGCGGGCACGGACGGTACGCCAGCCGAGAGCCGCTCGCAACTGCTCCGCGACATCGCGTTCAGCGCCGAGCACCGGACGCTGGAAAACGGCAGCGCCGGCCTGCTGATCGGCAACGGCACGGTAGCCCGTGAGCAGGGCTGGATCAAGGCCAGCGGCGACGATCGGCTCGATGGCGGCGCCGGCAGCGATGTGCTGGTAGGGGGCGACGGCACCGACACGGTGGTCTATGGCGGCGCGCTGGCTGGCTACAAATTCCTGCTGGCGGCCGACGGCACGGTCAAGGTGGCCGACCGGGCCAACACGGATGTGGACAGCATCAGCGGCATCGAGCAGGGCGCCTTCAGCGACGGGACGGTGGACCTGCACTTCACCCAGACCGCCACCGCTAACCTGCGAACGGTGGGCTTGCTGTATGAGGCCGTGCTGGACCGGGCCGGGCGCGTGGCCGGCGTCAACTGGTGGACCGACCAGCACATGAGCGCGGCCCAGCTGGCGCAAGGCTTCGCCGGCACCATCGAGTTCAAGGCCCGCTACGACGGCATGGACGATGCGGACTTCGTTCACGCCTTGTACGCCAACAGCGGGCTGGCCGACAGCGCCGCCGGCGGCAGCGCGCAGTGGACCGCGTTCCTGGGCAGCCACACGCGCGCCGAACTGGTGGGATCCTGGGTGGCGCAGCAGGATGTCGTCAACGCGCAGTTCGGCACCCAGGGCTTGTGGGTGGTGTGAGCGGGGCGGCGGGATGTGGGAACAGGGGCACGTGCATGGTTATTTATATTTTCTATCGATTCCATATAAATTTATAGCTTTTGTTTATGGATGACGACGCTTAGACTGGCTTCATTGCTCAAACAGACCAGGAGTCCAGCCATGCGCCACCAACCACCCGTCACCACCGCTTCCGGCATTCCCGCCGCCGACAACCAGAATTCGGCCAGCGCCGGCCCGCGCGGCCCGCTGCTGCTGCAGGACTTTCATTTGATCGAAAAACTGCAGCACTTCAACCGCGAGCGCATCCCCGAGCGCGTGGTGCACGCCAAGGGCTCGGGCGCCTACGGCACTTTCACCGTCACGCACGATATCTCGCGTTACACCAAGGCCAGGCTGTTCGCCGGCGTGGGCAAGCAGACCGCCACCTTCGTGCGCTTTTCCACCGTGGGCGGTGAGCGCGGCAGCGCCGACACCGAGCGCGATCCACGCGGCTTCGCCGTGCGCTTCTACACGGAGGAAGGCAACTGGGACCTGGTGGGCAACAACACCCCCATGTTCTTCATCAAGGACCCCATCAAGTTCCCCGACTTCGTCCACACCCAGAAGCGCGATCCGCAGACCAACCTGAAATCGGCCAGCATGATGTTCGATTTCTGGAGCAAGGCGCCCGAGAGCCTGCACCAGGTGACGATGCTGTTCTCGGACCGTGGCACGCCGGACGGCTACCGCCACATGGACGGCTTTGGCAGCCACACCTATAGCCTGATCAACGCGGCCGGCGAGAAGGTCTACGTCAAATGGTATTTCAAGACGCGCCAGGGCATCCGCAACCTGAGCGCGGGCGAGGCAGGGCGACTGGCCGGGGCCGATCCCGATTACGCCCAGCGCGACCTGTTCGGCGCCATCGCCGAAGGGCGCTTCCCGCAGTGGGAAGTGAAACTGCAGGTGGCCACGGAACAGCAACTGGTCGAGTGGGAAGCGCGCACCGGCTGGAATCCGTTCGACCTGACCAAGGTCTGGCCGCACCAGGACTTCCCGCTGTTGCCGGTGGGCGTGCTGGAACTGAACCGCAATCCCGACAACTACCATGCGGAAGTGGAGCAGGCCGCTTTCTCGCCCGCCAACGCGGTGCCGGGCATGGGCTACTCGCCGGACAAGATGCTGCAAGGCCGTTTGTTCGCCTACCATGACGCGCAGCTGTATCGGGTGGGCACCAACCACCAGCACCTGCCCGTGAACGCGCCGCGCTGCCCGTTCCACAACCACCAGCGCGACGGCGCCATGGCGATCCAGAACGGCGGCGCCGCGCCCAACTATGCCACCGTGGCGGCCGAAGGCAGCCATCCGTCCGGCCTGGGGCATGGCGAACCGGCGCTGGCGCTGCACGGCGGCGCCGGCCGCTACGACGGACGCGGGCAGGAGGACGACTTCACCCAGGCCGGCAACCTGTTCCGCCTGCTGCCTGCCCAGGAGCGCCAGAACCTGTTCGACAACCTGGCCGGTCCCTTGAGCCAGGTGCCGTCGGAGATCGTGCTGCGCCAACTGGCCTTGTTCGACCGTGCCGATCCGGCCTATGGCGCCGGCGTGCGGGCCGCGCTCAAGGCGCGCGGCGTCGAAGTGGCGTAATGCGCTGGCGTGGTACGCCTGTCGATGGACAAGCGCCTCCGCGCGGAACTGCACTACAATCAGGTTTCCCACTGATCGCAGTCAGCCGCGCGGAGGTCGCATGAACCGAACGCCCACCCGTCATTCCCATCCGTCCATGCCGGGCCAGGTGGTGCTGGTGCTGCAGGGCGGCGGTGCGCTGGGTGCTTACCAGCTGGGCGTGTACCAGGCCATGCACGAGGCGGGCGTGGAGCCGGACTGGGTGATCGGTACGTCGATCGGCGCCGTCAACGCCGCCATCATCGCCGGCAATCTGCCCCACCACCGGCTCGACCGGCTGCGCCAGTTCTGGGGCCAGATGGAGCAGAACGCGCTGGGTGCGCTGGGATTTTCGGCCATACCGCGTGCGCTGGCCAACCTGGTGACGATGGGGCAGGGCATCCCGGCCTTCTTCGAACCCAACCTGGCAGCGTGGTGGGGACCGGAAGTGAAGCTGGGCGTGGAGCAGGCGGCCTACTACCGCACGGCGCCGCTGCGCACCACGCTCGACACGTTGGTCGATTTCGATTACCTCAATGGCGGCCACACCCGCCTGACGGTGGGCGCCGTCAACGCCCGCAGCGGCGCCATGCGCTATTTCGACACCCGCAGGGAGACGTTGAACGCTTCGCACGTGATGGCGTCGGGCGCCATCCCGCCCGCGTTTCCGGCCGTGCGGGTAGACGGCGAACCGTATTGGGATGGCGGCATCTATTCCAACACCCCCATCGAAGCGGTGCTGGACGACGAACCGCGCCGCAGTTCCGTGATTTTTTCCGTACAGGTATGGAACCCGGACGGCAGCGAACCGCAAAGCGTGCTGGAGGTGCTCGACAAGCACAAGGAGATCCAGTACGCCAGCCGCGCCGGCAATGTCGAGCAGCAGCGCAAGCTGCACCGGCTGCGCCACGTGATCCGGCAACTGACGCTGCACCTGTCGGACGAGGCGGCCGGTTCGCCCGAGGTGCGCGAGCTGGCAGCGTGGGGTTGCGGTACCACCATGCACATCGTCGCGCTCAAGGCGCCACGGCTGGGCGGCGAGGACCATACCAAGGATATCGACTTCAGCGCGCAGGGCATACGCCAGCGCTGGCAGGCCGGCTACGACGACACCCAGCGCTTCATCGCGCTCAAGCCGTGGGAACACGAGGTCGATCCGATCGAAGGCGTGGCCATCCACGAGCTGCCGCCGGCGCCCTCGGCTTGATCCCGCATCGCTGATCCCATACCGCGACCACAGACACTGCGTCGCGCCCCGGCATCGCGGCCCCGCATCGGCGCGTGCCGTCAGGGCGTGGGCGCGCCCAGTACCTGGCGGCACACGTCCAGCCAGGCGCGCGCGGCATGCGACAGGTAGCGGCCGTTCCATACATGCGCCACCTGCCATTGCAGGCGCGGCTCCACCAGCGGCAGCGCATCGAGCTTGCCGATGGCGAGGCGGTGGATGAACGGTTCCGGCACCAGCGCCACGCCCATGCCGGCCGAGGCCATCGCCACCAGCCAGTCCCACTGGCCGCTCTGGGCCGCCACCTGCGGTTCGAAGCCGGCTTCGCGGAACGCCGCGCGCAGGTTGCGGGTGAGCGCGAAATCATCCTTGAGCAGCACCAGCGGCAGCCCGGCCAGGGCCTTGAACGGTAACGCGCTGCGTTTCCTGGGGAAGGTGCCGGCCGCCGCCAACGCCCACAGCGGGTAGCTGGCGATGCGTACCGTTTCCAGCGGCAGCGCCGGATCGGCCGGCAGCACCGTCATGCCGATTTCCAGTTCGCCGGCCGCCACCTGGCGTTCGATATCCTGGCCCGTGCCTTCGTGCAGCGTGAGCACGATGTCGGGGTGGCGCTGGCGGAACGCTTTCAGCACGGGCGTAAACAGCAAATTGATCATGGGCGGAATGCCCACCGTCAGGCTGCCCGTTTTGGCGCTCTGGATGTCGCGCAGTTCCAGGTTCAGCTGGCGCATGGCGGCCAGCATGTCCTCGCCGCGCGCGTACACCACCTGGCCGGTGTCCGTCAGCGACAGTTTGCGGCCATCGCGGACCAGCAACTGGGCACCCACCTCGTCCTCCAGCTGGCGCACCATCTTGCTGATGGTCGATTGGGTCACGTGCAGCGATTCGGCCGCCAGCGTGAAGCTGTTCAGTTTGACGGTTTCGACGAAGTAGCGCAGCGAGCGGAGGTCCATGAAAAATCCGAATGAAAGTAGGGAATATAAGTCATAAAACGCATACAGCTCCAATTCTATACTTGTTCGTATCCAATCAAAAAGAGCGAGGAGCACCGCATGTACCAAGACCGTATCCGCCATCCGGCGCTGATGGAAAAACTGATGACGGCCCAGCAGGCCGCCGCCCTGTTCCGCACCGGGATGACCGTGGGCATGAGCGGCTTCACCCGCGCCGGCGACGCCAAGGCGTTGCCGCTGGCGCTGGTGGAACGTTCGCGCCAGGAAGCGCTGCAACTGACGCTGGTGACGGGCGCCTCGCTGGGCAACGACAGCGACGGCCTGATGGCCAACGCCGGTGTGGTGGCGCGCCGCATGCCGTTCCAGAGCGACGCCGCGCTGCGCCGCAAGATCAACAGCGGCGAAGTGATGTTCATCGACCAGCACCTGTCGGAGACGGCCGAACAACTGCGTTCGGGCGACCTGCACGGCATCGATATCGCCGTGGTGGAAGCGGTGGCCATCACCCCCGAAGGCGGCATCGTGCCCACCATGTCGGTCGGGAACAGCGCCAGCTTCGTGCAGCAGGCGCGCCAGGTCATCGTCGAGATCAATTTGAGCGCGCCGCTGGCGCTGGAAGGCCTGCACGACATCTACCTGCCGGCGGCCCGTCCGCACCGGGGCGCCATTCCCATGCTCACGCCGTGGCAGCGTATCGGCTCGACCACCATTCCCGTCGACCCGTCGCGCATCGCCGCCATCGTCATCACGGACAGCCCGGACAGCCCGTCCAACGCGCTGCCGCCGGACGCGGAGACGGACGCCATCGCGCGCCACGTGATCGCGTTCCTGGAAGGGGAAGTCAAGGCCGGGCGCATGGGGCCGGAGCTGCTGCCGCTGCAGGCCGGCATCGGCACCATCGCCAACGCCGTGCTGCATGGGCTGGTCGATTCGCCGTTCCGTAACCTCACCATGTATTCCGAAGTGCTGCAGGACAGCGCGCTGGAGCTGCTCGATTCGGGCCAGCTGGCGATGGCGTCGGCGTCCTCGATCACCTTGTCGGCCCCCATGCACGACAAGTTCATCCGCGAACTGGAACACTACCGCCAGCGCGTGATCCTGCGGCCGCAGGAGATCAGCAACCATCCGGAAGTGGTGCGGCGGCTCGGCATCATCGCGCTCAACACGGCGCTGGAATTCGACATCTACGGCAACGTCAACTCCACCCACGTGGGCGGCACGCACATGATGAACGGCATCGGCGGCTCGGGCGACTTCGCCCGCAACGGCGCGCTGTCCATCTTCGTCAGCAAGGCGGCGGCCAAGGGCGGCAAGATTTCGAGCGTGGTGCCGATGGTGTCCCACGTGGACCACACGGAACACGACGTGGACGTGCTGGTGACGGAATGGGGCCTGGCCGACCTGCGTGGCTTGGCGCCGCGCGAGCGCGCGCCGCTGATCATCGAACGCTGCGCCGATCCCGAGTACCGTCCGGCGTTGTGCGCCTACGTCGAACAAGCCTTGCTGCGCGGCGGGCAAACGCCGCACGTGCTGGAGCAGGCCTTGTCGTGGCATACGCGCTACCGCGAGACGGGCGACATGCGCCCGACGACCTCGATCTGACCGATTTTGAAGTGGCTTTAGCCCGGTGATGAATAATCGCCGGGCTTTTTTTTATTCGCAGTATGAATATTTTGCATGTGGCCAAAACTGGCCGGCGGCACGCTTGGAGAATCGCGCCAAAACCGGGAAAATAGCGGCATCGGTAACTCCATTCTTACGGAACCAGCAATGACCATCAAAATCAGCCAAAACTTCGACTCCGGCGCCATCGAAGTGCTGCGCGCGGACAGCGCCGCCACCATCGAACTGAATCTGCGCCAGGACAACAGCGCCGATATCCGCCAGTGGTTCCACTTCCGCCTGCAGGGCGCGCGCGGCCAGGCCTGCACCATGAAGTTCCTGAACGCCGGCGCCGCCACCTACGCCAAGGGCTACGAGGACTACCAGGCGCGCGCCAGCTACGACGGCGAGAACTGGTTCCAGGTGCCCACCTCGTTCGACGGCCAGGTGATGACCATCCACCATACGCCGGAACTGGACAGCGTGTACTACGCCTATTTCGAGCCGTACTCGTTCGAACGCCACCTGCGCCTGCTGGGCGAAGTGGCCGAGAATCCGGTGGCGCGCGTGCTTGACCTGGGTAACACGGTCGATGGCCGCGACATGAATCTGGTCGTGATCGGCGACCCCAAGGCGGAAAAGAAGATCTGGTTCATCGCGCGCCAGCATCCCGGTGAATCGATGGCTGAATGGTTCATCGAAGGCATGATCGATGCGCTGCTGGACGACGCCAACCCGATCGCCCGCAAGCTGCTGCAACGCTGCGTGTTCTACGTGGTCCCGAACATGAACCCGGACGGCTCGGTGCGCGGCAACCTGCGCACCAACGCGGCCGGCGCCAATTTGAACCGCGAGTGGATGACGCCGACCGCCGAACGCAGCCCGGAAGTACTGGTAGTGAAGCAGAAGATGCACGAGACGGGCATCGACATGTTCTTCGACATCCACGGCGACGAAGCGCTGCCGTACAACTTCGTGGCCGGTAACGAGATGCTGGAGAACTTCAGCGATGAACGCCGTGGCGCGCAGCAAGCGTTCATCGACCGCTACAAGCAGGCCAGCCCGGACTTCCAGGACAAGTACGGCTACGCGGCCAGCAAGTACAAGGAAGACATGCTGACGCTGGCGTCGAAATACGTGGGCCACCATTTCGGCTGCCTGTCACTGACGCTGGAAATGCCGTTCAAGGACAACGCCGATCTGCCGGATGCGCACGTGGGCTGGAACGGCGCGCGCAGCAAGGCGCTGGGCGCGGCCATTCTGCAACCGATCCTGCTGTCGCTGGACTGAGCATGGGCGTCGAGATCGAACGCAAGTTCCTGCTGCAAGGCGAGGGTTGGCGCAGTTTGGGCCAGCCCGTGTTGCTGCGGCAGGGCTATCTGTCCTCGCACAAGGAGCGGGTGGTACGGGTCCGCATCGAAGGCGAGCAGGCGACGCTGACCATCAAGGGCCGCACGGTGGGCGCCAGCCGGGGCGAGTGGGAGTATCCGATCCCGCTGGATGAGGCGGCCGAGCTGCTGGATGGCCTGTGCGAGCAGCCGCTGATCGAAAAGTACCGCAGCCGCATCGCCATCGGACCGCATGTATGGGAAGTGGATGAGTTCCTGGGCGCCAACGCGGGCCTGGTGGTGGCCGAGATTGAGCTCGGTAGCGAAGACGAGGCGTTCGACAAGCCGGACTGGGTGGGCGAGGAAGTGACGTCCGATGTGCGCTACCTCAACGCCAACCTGATCCGCCATCCCTACACCCGCTGGTAAACGCTGGCACTAGCGAAAATCGCTAGCCCGCGCCGCAGCCGATCACGAGTGCCGATTCGCTGTTTTCCCGTATTGCCGCCGCGCGCGGCGCCCGATAATTGGTGCCAGGTCCGGATGTGCCGGACCGCTTCCAACTCGAAAGGGCCCGCGCCATGCCGCAAGATTCGACCGCACTGCGCCTCGATGGCCAGGGCAAGCCGCTGTGGCTGGCTCTGGAACTGACCTACCGCTGCCCCCTCAAATGTTCGTGGTGCAGCAATCCCCTCGATTTCGACGATTACGCCGAACGTGAGCTGAGCACGGAGGAATGGTGCCGTGTGATGCGCGAGGCGCGCGCGCTGGGCGCCTTGCAGATCGGCTTCACCGGCGGCGAACCCTTGCAGCGGCGCGACCTGGAACAATTGGTGGCTTACGCCGAGCAGATCGGCCTGTACACCAACCTGATCACCTCCGGCGTGGGCCTGACCGATGAACGGCTGCTGGGCCTCAAGCAGGCCGGACTCCGGCAGATCCAGCTGTCCATGCAGTCCACCGATGCCGCCCTGACGGACGAACTGGTGGCTGCCAAGGCGCATCAGCTCAAGCTCGACGCGGCGCGCCGCATCAAGGCGCTGGGGATGCCGATGGTGCTCAACATGCCGGTCGGTCGCCAGAACATCGGCCAGGTCGGCGCCATGATCGAATACGCGGCCGAACTGGGCGCGGAATACCTGGAGCTGGCCAACCTGCAGTACTACAACTGGGCCCTGATCAACCGCGATGAACTCATGCCCACGCTGGCAGCCTTGCGCGAGGCCGAGGCGGTGGTGCAAGCGTGGCGGGAAAAGCTGGGCAAGCGCATGGCCATCTACTACGTGATCCCCGATTACTACGAAGGCCGGCCCAAGGCCTGCATGAACGGCTGGGGCGCCATCCACCTGACCATCGCGCCCGATGGTGTGGCCATGCCGTGCCAGGAATCGCGCTCCGTGCCAGGTCTGGATTTCGTCTCGGTGCGCGAACGGCCGCTGGACTGGATATGGAACGAATCGCCGCTGTTCCGCAAGTACCGTGGGCTGGACTGGCTGCCCGAACCTTGCCGCAGCTGCGACGAGCGCGAAAAGGACTTCGGCGGCTGCCGCTGCCAGGCTTTCCTGCTGACCGGCGACGCCGCCAACACCGACCCGGCCTGCGACCGCTCGCCGCATCACCACCTGATGCAGGCGGCCGTGCACAGTGCGACCAAGCCGCTACGTTTTCGCAAACCCCTGGTCAAGCGCGTCGCCGGCGTCATGTCCACCGCCTTTATGGAGGATTGAATGCGCTCTCCCTTCGATCATGCCCTCAGTACCCTGCTGTGCGGGGCGCTGCTGACCGCCGTGCTGGTGGCGCTGCTGCGCTACGGCGCGCAGTGAGGCCGGTATGGACGCCGCGACGTTCGCCCTGGTCCTGCGCTGGGCACACTTCCTGGCCGGTGTGGTATGGGTCGGCCACAATTATTCGAGCGTAGTGCAGCGCCCGAACTATGTGCCGCTGCAGGCATCCGACTTGATCGGCGACACCAGCGCGCGCTTCCAGGCCATGCTCAATCGTGAACACGGCGTGTTCCGCTGGGCATCGGTGGTGACCTGGAGCGCGGGGCTGCTGATGCTGTGGCAGCGAGGCGCGCTGCCGGCCGCCTTGCACCTGCATGGCGGCCAGGCGCCGATCGGCATCGGCATGTACATCGGCACCCTCATGATGCTGAACGTCTGGTTCGTACTGTGGCCCCATCAACGCAAGGTGCTGGGCCTGGTGCCGGCACCCGTCGAGGAACGCTTGCGCTGCTCGCGCATTACCCATCTTTCGTCGCGCACCAATACCATGCTTTCCGTGCCGCTGCTGTTCTTCATGGCGGCCGGTGCGCACGGTGGCGTGCCGTTCGCATGAGCGCCCGCTACAACTTCGCGGCCGGCTCGTCCGAAATGCCGGCCGCCGTGCTCGAACGCGCACGCACGGAGCTGTTCGCGCGGGCGGATGACGACGGCAGCACCGCGTTCGAGCGGCCGTTCACCGGCGCCACGTTCGGCGCCACGCTGGCGCACGCGCGTGCGCGCCTGAAGGATTTGCTGGCGGTGCCGGACAACTATCACATCCTGTTCCTGGCCGGCGGCGCCACCCAGCAGTTTTCCATGGTGCCGCTCAACTTGCTGGGCAACGCGGCGCACGTCGCCTACGCCGACTCCGGCCACTGGTCGCAGCGCGCAATCGGCGAGGCGGGCCGCTACGCCGCCGTCACCATCGCCGCCCGCTACCAAGGCGAGCGGCCACTGGCGGCGCCGCCGCTGTCGCCCTGGCGTTTGCCGGACGACTGCGCGTACTGCCACATCACGCCCAACGAAACGGCGGACGGTATCGCCTATCCGGCGCTGCCCGATTGCGGCGCGGTGCCGCTGGTGGCCGACGCCACCTCCTGCCTGTTGACGGCGCCGCTGGACGTGAGCCGCTTTGGCCTGTTGTACGCGGCGGCGCAAAAGAACCTGGGCATCGCCGGCATGACGGTGGTGATCGTGCGCGACGACCTGCTGCGGCGCCCGGCCCTGCTGGTGCCGTCCAGCTGCGATTACCGCGTGCAGGCCGCGCAAGGCAGTCGCGCCAATACGCCGCCCACCATCGCCATCGTACTGGCGGGCATGATGTTCGACTGGATCGTGCAGCAGGGCGGGCTGGCCGGAATGCAAGCGTGCGGCCAACGCAAGGCGGCCTTGCTGTATGACGCGATCGACACCAGCGCCGGGTTCTTCCGGGCCCCCGTCGCGCCCGGCCACCGTTCGCCCGTCAACGTCCGTTTTGAGCTGGCCTATCCCGCACTGACCACGCCATTCATTGAATACGCGGCGCAAAACGGACTGCACAATCTGCGGGGCCATGGCGCGTTTGGCGGTGTGCGCGCCAGTTTGTATAACGCCATGCCGGAGGAGGGCTTACGCGCGCTGATCGCCTGCATGGCCGATTTCACGAGGAATCACGGATGAACGATTGGCTGCGCGCCCTGCGCGAACGACCGGGGCTGGCCGGCGGTGTTGACCGCGACGGCAGCCGTGCCGCGTCGCTGCTGGCTTGCGGTTTCGCCGGCGTTGAATTCGGCACCGCCGCGCCGCTGCCCGGCGAAGGCGGACAGCCCGGTGTGGCGGCGCTGGTGCAACGGCTGACGGCGGTGGTGGCGCAGCCGGGCCGGGCCCGGATCGGCATTGGTCTGGGGATGAACGCTGGTATGGCGCCCGAGGCGTTGGGCGCGCAATGGCTGGCGGGGATGCGCGCCGCCTGGCCGGTGGCCGATTACCTGTGCTTCAACCTGAGCGCCGCCGCCTATCGTCCCTTGCTGCGCCCCGAGTACGACGGCGTGATCGCGGGCGCGCTGGCGACTGTGGCCGCCGAGCGTGCCCGGTTGACGGCGCGCATGGGCCGGCGCGTTGGCTTCGTGCTGAAGTTGCCGCTTGACGGCCCACGTCCCAGCGCACCCGCGCGTGCGGCGCTGGAGTCGGGCTTTGATGCCTTGGTCACGGTGTTGCCGGAACATGCAGCGCGGCTGGACTGGTTGCAGGGCTGGGCCAGGGCCAAGGGCCGCGCCACGCTGATCGCCGTGGGCGGCATGCGCAGCGCGGCGGATGTACGGGCCGCGCTGCAGGCCGGCGCCGGCGGCATCCAGGTCCATCGCGCCTTCGTCGAGCACGGTGACGCATGCATCGCGCCGCTGCGGGCCGGGTTGGCATCGGCGCCATCCGTGAACTCATGATAATCGCGAGGCGTATCTGGCTGGCCGCCGTTGGCGTGCCGGCCTGGTGGCCGCGATACTGATCACAGGTGCAGCATATCGCTGGCCATCCATCGAGGAGATACACAATGAACTGGGAAACCCCCGCCTACTGCGAAATCCGTCTTGGCTTTGAAGTGACGGCTTACGTCTACACCCGCTGAGCGTGACGGGAGGCGGCACCTGCGCCGCCTCCTTTCCTTTACTGTTTTTTTGCGAGCGCATCATGTCCCTGTCCGATCACGCCATTCCCCGGCTCGCGCCGCACTATGTATTTCGTTGGGAGGAGAGCCAGGCCGCCTGGCTGCTGCTGTATCCCGAAGGACTGGTCAAGCTGAATGGCTCGGCCAGCGAAATCCTGCAACGCTGCGACGGGCAACGCGACGTGGCGGCCATCGTGGCCGACCTGCGGCTAGCCTTTCCCGGCACGCCGGACGAGGTGCAACGGGGCACGCTGGCCTTTCTCGATGTGGCGTGCGGCAAGGGCTGGCTGCGGCTCTGAGATCACACGTCCAGCAAGCCGCTGCGCAGCGCCACCATCGTCATTTCGGCCGCGTTGCTGATGTTGAGTTTTTGCTTGATGTGATACAGGTGGGTGCCCACCGTGCTGGGACTGAGGTGGAAGTCCTGCGCCACCGCGTTCACGGAACGCCCTTGGGCCAGTTGCAGGAAGACCTGCATTTCCTTCTCCGTCAGGGCGCCGGCGGGATCGGCGTCGCCGGACAGATTGGCCAGCGCCACGGCCTGCGCCAGTTCCGGATCGAGGTAGCGCCGTCCCTGGCTGACCTGGTGCACGGCCCGTACCAGTTCGTCGGGCTGGCAACGTTTGCTCAGGTAGCCCAGCGCGCCGGCCTTGAGTGCGCGCATCGGCACGATGCTCTCGTGATAGGCCGACAGCATCAGCACCCGCGCGCCCGGCCGGTGCGCCAGCAAACGTGACAGCGCGGCCAGGCCGCCCATGCCGGGCATCGAGATATCCATCACCAGCACGTCCGGCGTGGCCTGCTCGAACTGGACCAACGCCGCTTCGCCACAGTCGGCCTCCAGCACCCGGGCGGCGCCGGCGCCTTCCAGCAGCAGCCGGAATCCCATGCGTACGATGGCATGGTCGTCGGCCAGCAGGATCGTCAGCTTGTTCAATAATGTGTTCATCGATGTCGCTCCGGTGTCAGCTTCCATTGGTTTCGTCGAGCCGCACGCCTAGCGCCGGCAGCCGCGCGCACAGGCGCACGCCTTGTCCGGCCTGGCTCGTGATCGACAGTTCGCCCCTGAGCGCGAGGGCGCGCTCGCGCATGCCGCGCAATCCAAAGCCGCGCGGCTGGGCGGCGCCGGGCGGCAGACCGCGTCCATCGTCGGCCAGCGTCAGTTCCAGCCAGTCGCCATCGTGCTGGCGGCACAGCCGCAGCGCCACTTGCACCTGCGCGGCGCCCGCGTGGCGCGCCACGTTGGTCAAGCCTTCCTGCAGGATGCGCAGCAGCGCCAGGGCCACCGTGTCATCCACATGCGCGCTGTCGCCACAGACGTCCACTTGCAGCGCCAGTTGCGGGTAATGCCGGTGCCATAGCGACAGGTGGCGTTGCATGGCCAGGTTCAGGTGTTCCGTGTCGCCGCATGACGGGCGCAGTTGCTGCAGGATGTGGCGTATGCCTTGCTGGATGTCGTTGGTGACGGCGATGATGCTTTGCGCATGGCCGTGCAGCGCGGCCTGGCCGGCCGTGCGCTGGACGATGGCGCCGGCCAGCGCGCGCACGGCCGTGATGCCCTGGGCCAGTTCGTCGTGCAGCTCCTGGGCGATGCCGCGCCGCTCGCGTTCGAGGCGGCTCTGCATCAGCTGCGCCAGCTCGCATTCGCTGTACAGGCGCACGTTGTCGCTGACGGCCAGCTCGAGGCGGTCGGCCATGCCGTTGTAGGCGTGCGCCAGCAGGTTCAGTTCACGTGCCGCGTAGACCGGCAGGCGCAGGTCGTGCCGTCCGCGCCCGGTGCGTTCGAGCGCGCCGCGAATCTGCTCCAGCGGCGCCAGGGCGCGGTCGAGCAGGCGGCGGATGGCCAGGAACAATAGCGCCAGCAGGGCGCAGGCCCATAGCATGATGTTCTGCGCGCTGTCCCATGCGTCCACGCTGGCGCGCGAGGGATCGGGTGTCAGGATCAGGGTCAGTCCACCGGCGACGATGCGGCGTGGCTGTACGTGCGGATCGATCAGGCGGGCGAACCAGGCTGGCGCGGCGCGTCCGGCCTTGTAGCGCGGCCCTGGCGACACGTACAGCACCTGGCCGCTGGCGTCGAACGCGCTCAAGGCATTGGCCCGGATGCGCCCTGCGGCCCGCACCCGCGCCAGCAATTGCTTGTTTGCAGCGGCGTCCGGCCTGGCATTCAGCTCGCCGGCGAGGACGGTCAGCCATTGTTCGCAGACCCGGGTGCCGGCCGTGATTTCCTCGTCGATGCTGGCGCGCGTGTCTTGCAGCCAGAGCGCACCGAGTGCCAGCGTCAGGCAGGCCGAGACGGCCGTCAACAACAGGCTGATACGGGTGCGCAGACTCAGCTGCCCGAAGCGTGCCGGCTGGCGTCGTGTTTTCGCTGTCTTCGCTGTCTTCGCAGTTGTATCGCCCATCGCAGCCTCCTTCCAGTGGAGGGGCATGCAAGATTTGTACCGTTGGATTCAGGCGGGGCAGGGGGGGAGGTTTGTGCCAATTCGTCTCAGCACCTTGTTCAGTTCCGGCACATCGCTTGCGCCGCGGGACAGGATGGGCTGGCCAGTATGCTGGCCGCAAAAACAAACCCCCGCGACACGGCGGGGGTTTGTGGTACCTGCCCGGCGGCCGGTCAGTGGAAGTGCTCGGTGCCCGTGGGCGCGTCTTCCGGCATTTCCGCGTGGGCCAGTTCGCCCGTGGGGTCGGCGAACAGGGGCGCGCCGCAGTCGTCGCAGAACTCGACCACGTAACGCTCGTTGTGCTTCTTCACCACCGTCACGCCAGCCTCGTTCAGGCAGCGCACGATCTCGTCCACCGGCGTCACCGGCTTGCCCAGCAGCCCTTCGGCGCCGGCCTGGCCCGGACCTTCGGGCGGCGTGCCTTCCTCGTCTTCCTGGCCGTACAGCGGCCACACCACGCCGTAGATCACGTCCGTGGCCTGGCGCTGAGTGAAGGCGATGCGGTACTCGTCGATCTGGCCATCGGCCGATTCCTCGCCGAAGCCGGCGATCACGGCGCGCAGCTCGGACGGTTCCAGCGACAGCGTGTGGGTCAGGTAATGCACGGCGGCGCGGATCGACACCGGGCGGATCAGCTTGTCCGCTTCACGGCAGCCCATGTAATACGCTTCCGGCAGCAGCAGTTCGATGCCGCAGCCGGGCAGCAAGCGTGCCACGGTCGGCATGGCCTGGCTGCGCCACTGTTCCAGCGCGGTCGCGCGTTCGGCGCTGAAGTTGGCCTGGTTGGCCGGCATCTGCCAGCGGAACAGGGGGGCGCCGGTGGGCGCCACCACGGCCACCAGCAGGTAGCGGGTGTCGGCCAGAAAGGGCGCCGTTTCCGGGATCTTGGTTTCCGCCTTCAGCGTGGAACCCTTGAGCGCGGCCTGGCCCAGCTTGAGCGTCTTGCCGTAGGTTTCCACGTGGGTGCGCGGCAGCTGGTCGATCGAATACAGCGTGGGCGACATGGCCATCTGCGTGCCATCGGCCAGCAGGTGGGCCGAGAAGTGGGTCGACAGCGTGCCCAGAATATCGGCCGGGATGGGGCCGGAGGCGATCGCGAAGCGGGTCCAGGCCAGGATGGGGGCGGCCACCAGCAGCACGTCATACTGATGCGGCACACCTTCCACGTCCTGGGTGATGGTGACGGACTCGCTGACCGCCTCCACGCCATCCATCAGCACGTCGTAGGCGTTCAAGTCTTCCTTGAACAGGCTGCTCAACGTGGTGTCGATGGTGTCCTGGTGGCCGGTCTTGAGGAGTTTCTGGAGCTGCGCATCGAGGCTGTGTTCCCAGGCCCGCTCTTCGATACGGCTGGCCGCCTGCCCCACTGCCTGGGCATAGGCGACGAGGCGTTGGCTCTCGGCAGACAATTTATGGGATGAATCTTTTGATGGACGACGCATAGCGCAATAAAGCTCTCGATAAGGTGAAAAAAAGCGGAGGAGATATCAGTCAGGCAAATGATAACCCTTATCCCCCGTATTGTAGTGGATTCGCTGGATAATCCAGCAATAGTACCCGGCCCGGCGGAAATTTTCAGGCGGCCGGGAACGCAGCGCCCGCGCCGTGCATCTAACGTGGCATGAACCCCAACCAGCTGACAGGAATTTCCACCATGCAGCCAGACCTGAAACCGCCGCCGCCCGGCTGGTCCGACGCCGAACTGGCGCACCGCGTGGCCGCCGGCGAACGCGAAGCCTTCACCGTGCTGATGCGGCGCCACAACCGCAGCCTGTACCGCGCCGCGCGCAGCATCCTGCGCGACGATGCCGAAGCCGAGGATGCGCTGCAGGATGCCTATCTGCTCGCGTTCGGCGCCATCGGCCAGTACCGGGCCGACGCCAAACTGGGCACCTGGCTGACCCGCATCGTCGTCAATGAAGCGCTGGCCCGCGCCCGGCGCGGCCGCCGGCGCGCCGAAGTGATCCAGTTGGATGGCATGGCCGAACCAGGGGAGGAACAGGATATGAGCAACGGCGAGCGCGAATCGCCCGAAAACGCCGCCATGCGGGCCCAGATGCGGTTGTTGCTGGAGCAATCCATCGACCAGTTGCCGGACGCCTTCCGCACCGTGTTCGTGCTGCGCGCGGTGGAGGAGATGAGCGGCGAGGAGGTGGCGGCCTGCCTGGGCATCCCCGAAGCCACCGTGCGCAGCCGCTTTTTCCGCGCCCGCAGCCTGTTGCGCGCGGCGCTGGCGCAGCGGGTCGATGTGGCGCTGGAAGACGCCTTCGCCTTCGACGGCGAGCGCTGCGACCGCATCGTGGCGGGCGTGCTGGCGCGCCTGTAGCGAAGCGCCTGTAACGATTTCACGTAGTACGTTCACCAAGGAGAATCACCATGTCTTTTCTGACCAACCATGATGGCGATGTGCTGTCCCAGCCCAAGCCCCGGCGCCTGTTCCTGGGCCAGTCCGGCCTGTTGTTGTCGGGGGCGGCCGTGGCCCTGCTGGCCGGGCGCGACGCGCTGGCAGCCAAGGGCGCCGCCACCCCGTCCGACATCCAGATCCTCAACACGGCGCTGGGCGCGGAGCTGGAGGCGGTGGCCGCCTACCAGCTGGGCGCCGACAGCGGCCTGCTGCTCAAGCCCACGCTGGACCTGGCCGTCACGTTCCAGGGCCACCACAAGGCCCACGCCGGCATCCTGTCGTCCACCATCATCAAGCTGGGCGGCAAGCCGGTGGAAGCCAAGGCCAAATACAACTTCCCGGTCGATACGCTGAAAACCCAAACGGACGTGCTGCGTTTCGCCGCCGGGCTGGAGAAGGGCGCCGTGAGCGCCTACCTGGGCGCGGTGCCGCTGTTCCGCGACCGCGAATTGGCCAAGGCTGCCGCCAGCATCCTCGGCGACGAGGCCATGCACTGGGCCGTGCTGCGCAACGCGCTGGGCGAGGAACCGGTGCCAGCCGCCTTCATGGGCTGATCCCAAACGCTGCCCCCAAACGAAAAAACGCCGGACGAATCCGGCGTTTTTTACGTGGCGACTGGCGCCGATCAGGCGACCAGCAACTGGCGCAGCACGAATGGCAGGATGCCGCCGTGCTTGTAGTAGTCGACTTCGATCGGGGTGTCGATGCGCAGCAGCAGCTGCACTTCCCTGGTCGAGCCGTCGGCGCGGTGGATCACCAGCGTGGCTTGCTGTTGCGGCTTGATTTCGCCTTCCAGGCCCTTCAGGTCGAAGGTTTCCTTGCCGGTGATGCCCAGCGATTCCACACTGTCGCTGCCGAGGAACTGCAGCGGCAGCACGCCCATGCCCACCAGGTTGGAACGGTGGATGCGCTCGAACGAACGGGTGATCACGGCCTTCACGCCCAGCAGCTGGGTGCCCTTGGCGGCCCAGTCGCGCGACGAGCCGGTGCCGTACTCTTCGCCGCCGAACACCATGGTCGGCGTGCCTTCGGCCACGTACTTCATGGCCGCGTCGTAGATCGACATCTGTTCGCCGGATGGCTGGTGGATCGTGATGCCGCCTTCCACGGCCGAACCGTCGGCCTTGGCCGGGATCATCTTGTTCTTGATGCGCACGTTGGCAAAGGTGCCGCGCATCATGATCTCGTGGTTGCCGCGGCGCGAGCCGTAGGAGTTGAAGTCGGCCTTGGTCACGCCGTTGGCCAGCAGCCATTTACCGGCCGGGCCGTCTTCCTTGATCGAACCGGCCGGCGAGATGTGGTCGGTGGTGATCGAATCGCCGAACACGCCCAGCGCGCGCGCGCCCGTGATGCCGGTGGCGGCCGCTTTCGGGGTCATCTCGAAGCCGTCGAAGAACGGCGGCTCGGCGATGTAGGTCGAGGCCGGCCAGTTGTACACCTGGCCTTCGGTGGAGGATACGTTCTCCCACAGCTTGCCCGGATTGCCCTTGACGTCGGCGTAGTTAGCCTTGAACACTTCCGAGTTCATGGCGAACTTCATCAACTTGGCGATCTCGGCCGAGGTGGGCCAGATGTCGCCCAGGTAGACGTCGTTGCCGTCCTTGCCCTTGCCCACGGGCTCGGTCATCAGGTCCACCGTCATGTTGCCGGCGATGGCGTAGGCGACCACCAGCGGTGGCGAGGCCAGGAAGTTGGAACGGATGTTCGGGTGGATGCGCGCTTCGAAGTTGCGGTTGCCCGACAGCACGGCCGAGGCCACAATGTCGTTGGCGCTGATGGTGGCGTTCAGTTCCGGGGTCAGGTCGCCGGCGTTACCGATGCAGGTGGTGCAGCCGTAGGCGGTGACGCCGAAGCCCAGTTGCTCCAGGTAGGGCAGCAGCTTGGCGGCCGTCAGGTATTCGGTCACCACGCGCGAGCCGGGGGCCAGCGAGGTCTTGATGTGCGGCGCCACCGTCAGGCCCGCTTCCACGGCCTTCTTGGCCAGCAGGCCGGCGGCCAGCAGCACGCTCGGATTGGAGGTGTTGGTGCAGGAAGTGATGGCGGCGATCAGCACGTCGCCGTTCTTCACGTTCACGCCATTGCTGGTGGTGTAGGTCTGGCCCAGGTCGGCGGCCTTCTTGTTGAAACCATTTTCAGTGGTCGGTTTGGAGAACAGTTCGATGAAGTTGTTCTTGACGTTGCCGATTTCGATACGGTCCTGTGGGCGCTTGGGGCCGGCCAGCGATGGCGTCACGCTGCCCAGGTTCAGTTCCACCACGCGGGTGTAGTCGATCTGGCCCGCTTTGGGCACGCCGTACAGGCCCTGCGCCTTGAAGTAGCTGGCGAAGGCGTCGATTTCAGCCTTGGTGCGGCCGGTGCCTTCGAAGTATTCGACGGTGGCGTCGTCCACCGGGAAGAAGCCCATGGTGGCGCCGTATTCCGGGGCCATATTGGCGATGGTGGCGCGGTCGGTCAGCGACAGCGTTTCCGTACCTTCGCCGAAGAATTCGACGAACTTGCCGACGACTTTCTCTTTGCGCAGCAGTTCGGTGATGGTCAGCACCAGGTCGGTGGCGGTGCAGCCTTCGCGCAGCGCGCCCGTCAGGTTGACGCCGATCACGTCCGGAGTCAGGAAGTAGACTGGCTGGCCCAGCATGCCCGCTTCGGCCTCGATGCCGCCCACGCCCCAGCCGACCACGCCGATGCCGTTGATCATGGTGGTGTGGGAGTCGGTGCCGACCAGGGTATCGGGGTAGTAGACGCCGTCATTGGCCTTGTGCACGCCGCGCGCCAGGTATTCCAGGTTGACCTGGTGCACGATGCCGAAGCCCGGCGGCACCACGCCGAAGGTGTCGAACGCTTGCATGCCCCACTTCATGAACTGGTAGCGCTCGTTGTTGCGCGAGAATTCCAGCTTCATGTTCAGGTCCAGCGCGCCTTTTTCGCGGAAGTGGTCGATGGTGACCGAGTGGTCCACCACCAGGTCGACCGGCACCAGCGGTTCGATCTTCTTGGCGTTGATGCCCATCTTGTTGGCCACGTTGCGCATGGCGGCCAGGTCGGCCAGCAGCGGCACGCCGGTGAAGTCCTGCAGCACCACGCGGGCCACGACGAAGGGGATTTCATCGGTGCGCTCGGCGGTGGCGCCCCAGCTGGCCAGCTGCTTGACGTGTTCTTCCGTCACCTTCTTGCCGTCGCAGTTGCGCAGCACCGATTCCAGCACCACCCGGATCGACACCGGCAGGCGCGAAATGTTGGTGCCCAGGCTCTTTTCCAGGGCCGGCAGCGAGTAGAACTTGCCTTTCTTGCCGGCGGAAATGGTGAAATCCTTCAGCGTGTTCAGAGTGTTGCGGGACATGACTTCTCCTTCGGGGGTTCGTCTATTATTGATCGCAAAAAAAAGGTACAGCGCGGCGCCAGAGTTGGCGCCGCCAGTGCTCAAGGCGTGGATTACAGCTTGGCGTCGTTGGCTGGCGTGGCCAGGCCGACGGTCTTGCTTTGTTCAGCGTTGCGGCATTCGTTGGCCAGCTGGTGGCCGCCCTTGGAGTCCAGCAGCATGCTCTTGGCGGGGATGCCGATCCACACCAGGCCCAGCAGCTTGTTCTCGAAGCGCTGGGCGCCGGTGGTGGTGCCCACGCGGGTCAGGCGCAGCAAGCGCTTTTTCCAGCGCAGCGCGATGTGGCCGTCGTCGGCATCATTCTTGTACAGGGTGACCTTGTTGCCCAGTTCGCAATCGAAATCGACCACGGTGGAGCCGGAGACGGACGGTTCGTCCGCATCCTCGTCGCCGGTTTTCGGCGCGGCCGCTTCGGTCTTGCTGACTTTGTGCTTGGCGGGCTTTTTCACTTCGGCCTGGGCACTGGTGGCCAGGGTCAGGGAGGCCAGCGCGAGGCTGCATGCCAGGAAAAGTTTAGAGATGGACATGTTTATGCCTCCTTCGTAAGGTCGCTGGGACCATTGTTGATCATGGCGGCGACCGACTCGGGCAGGGTCAGCCCGGCCAGTTTAGCTCGCTGTAAAACGGTCCAATAATATCGGTAGCTGGCACGGTCGTGCAAGCGTCCATTCAACGAGATCGGCCCCCATTGCACCTGGGCCGCCTCGTGCAGGATGGCGGCCGCCTCGTGCACTTCCGACACCCGCGGCGTAAACGCCTTGATCACGGGCTTGATCTGGCTCGGATGGATGCTCCACATGCGGGTGTAGCCGAATTCGGCCGCCGCGCGCTGGGCGTCGTTGGCCACCACGGCCGTGTCCTTGATTTCCGTCGTCACGTTGTGCGACGGCACCTTGCCGTGGGCGTGGCAGGCGGCGGCGATTTCCAGCTTGGCGCGCACCACCAGCGGGTGCACGAACTGGCCGGGCGTGCGCATGGCGTTGCCGGGCACGGCGCCGTAGTGGGCCGAGACAAAGTCCATGATGCCGAACGACAGGCATTCCACCTGGGGCAGGGCGGCGATGGCGTGCACGTCGTGCAGCGCGCCGTGGGTTTCGATCAGCACATGGATCGGCAGGCCGGTGCGGCCGGCCGCCTTGGCGTGGCGGTTGACGAGGGCGATGGCGTCCTTGGTTTCGCGCGCGCTGTTGACTTTGGGCAAGACCAGATAGGCCAGCTTGGAGGCGGCGGCGCAGATGATGGCCACGTCGCGCGCGAAGTGGGGGCTGGCCACGTCGTGCACGCGGGCGCCGATGCGGTTGAACTTGTTGTCGTCGGAAGCGAGCAGTTCGGCCACCAGGCGCGCGTGCGCCTCCTCGTTGCCGGCGCTGGCGCCGTCCTCGCAATCGAGGGTGATGTCGAACAGGGGGCCAAGCTCTTGTTGCAAAGCAATCGACTTGCGCATCAGCTTTTCGGAGCCGGCGTAATGGTCGCAAACGGGCAGCAACAACGGCTGGCGATTGCCCTGGAATAAAACCTCGGATGGATGCATGCGGGTGGGGGGAGTGGAAGAAGGGGAGTCTAAATGCAAACCCGCCGCGTCGCTCGGGGCGGCGCGGCGGGTGCGGCGGATCGGTTGTTTAACCGGGTCCACGGGAGAGCATTACGGCAGCAGGTGCTTGACGCCTTCGCGCTCTTCGGTCAGTTCCTTCAGGGTCAGGTTGATGCGCTCTTGCGAGAATGCATCGATTTCCAGACCTTGAACGATCTTGTATTCGCCGTTTTCCGTGGTGACAGGGAAACCGAACACGGTGCCTTCAGGGATGCCGTAGGAACCGTCCGAAGGAACACCCATGGTGGTCCACTTGCCGGCCGTGCCCAGTACCCAGTCGTGCACGTGGTCGATGGCGGCGTTGGCGGCCGAAGCAGCCGACGACAGGCCGCGCGCTTCGATGATGGCGGCGCCGCGCTTGCCCACGGTTGGCAGGAAGGTGTTGGCGTTCCATTCCTGGTCGTTGATCATGTCCTTGACCGATTTGCCGCCCACGGAAGCGAAACGGTAATCAGCGTACATGGTTGGCGAGTGGTTGCCCCACACGCACAGCTTCTCGATGTCCTTGACGGCGGTGCCGGTCTTGGCGGCCACTTGCGACAGGGCGCGGTTGTGGTCCAGGCGCAGCATGGCGGTGAAGTTCTTCGCTGGCAGCGAAGGGGCCGATTTCATGGCGATGTAGGCGTTGGTGTTGGCTGGGTTGCCGACCACCAGCACTTTCACGTTGCGCGAAGCGACGGCGTCCAGCGCCTTGCCTTGCACCGTGAAGATCTGGGCGTTCGCTTCCAGCAGGTCCTTGCGTTCCATGCCTGGACCACGAGGACGGGCGCCCACCAGCACGGCCACGTCGGCGTCCTTGAAGGCGGTCATTGGGTCGGCGTGGGCGGTCATGCCGGTCAGCAGCGGGAACGCGCAGTCGTCGATTTCCATCATGACGCCTTTCAGCGCTTTCTGGGCTTTCTCGTCATTGATTTCCAGCAGTTGCAGGATCACAGGTTGATCCTTGCCGAGCATGTCGCCGTTGGCGATACGGAACAGCAGGGCGTAGCCGATCTGGCCGGCGGCGCCGGTCACTGCAACACGCATTGGGGTTTTAGCCATGATGAATCTCCAAGTTGGGAATGAAAACGTTCTGTCTAAGCTGGTGACAAGCTGACGCCGGTCCGGGAAAACAGTAATGATACCAAAACCTGCGCCGTTCACGGGGCCATTGTTGCTGCCGTGCCTGGCGGTGTTCAGCTGTGCATGGCGGCGGTCGGGCGTTGCTTTTCGGGATGCCTGGGCCGGGTCGATGGGGGCGTCGGCACAGGTCCTGAAAACGCTAGCCTGGCGAGTGTAGGCGCGTCGAAAGCATCTGTCAATCCTATCTTATGTCTTATATAAGACACATAACTCGGAGTGGTTTTGCTGGACGAATAGGGGGTTTTGTGGTGAAATCGTGGTCTATGAACCCCGTCCCGCCCAACCAAAACCAGAACAACACAGCCGCCAGCGGGACGGCCAGTCCGGCCGCGAGCCCGGCGTCGGCAACGGGCAGTTCGCCCACGTTTTCGCCACTTTACCAGCAAATCAAGGCGCTTATCACGCAAAGCCTGCAGTCGGGCGAGTGGAAGCCGGGTGAGCTGATCCCCAGCGAGGTGGAACTGGCCAACCGTTTCAAGGTCAGCCAGGGCACCGTGCGCAAGGCCATCGACGAGCTGGCCGCCGAGAACCTCGTCATGCGGCGCCAGGGCAAGGGCACGTTCGTGTCCACCCACCACGAGGCGCGCGCCCATTTCCGCTTCCTGCGCTTGATGCCCGACGAGGGCGTGCCGCACTATCCGGAAAGCAAGATCATCGAAGTCAAGCGTATCCGCGCCCCGGCCGATGTGGCCCGGCTGCTGGACCTGAAGACTGGCGACGCCTTGATCTTTATCAAGCGCGTGCAATCTTTTGACGGCGTGCCCACCATCGTCGAGGAATTGTGGCTGCCGGGGCAAACCTTCAAGGGCCTGACGGCCGAACGCCTGATGGAATACAAGGGCCCCATGTACGGCCTGTTCGAATCGGAATTCGGCACCCGCATGATCCGGGCGGCAGAAAAGATCCGCGCCGTGTGCGCCGACGGCGCCGCCGCCGAGCTGCTGGGGATCGCGGAGGGCACGCCCTTGCTGTGCGCCGAGCGGGTGTCATTCACCTACGGCGATAAGCCGGTCGAGCTGCGGCGCGGTTTGTACCTGACGGCGCACCACCATTACCAGAATGAGCTGAACTAAGAATGAGCTGAACCCAGCGACCAGAATCGAGACAGGGGCGCCGTTCGCGGCGCCTAACCAGCCAGCCGCGCCGGTCATTCAAGGTGTTGCTGGACTGATAATACGATGAGCTACCAAAGGTGGCCGCCCGACAGTGTTTTAAAACACTATTTTCGTTATATGTAGGAATAGATATTGGTGGTTGCTGCGAAATAAGCGAAAATCGCAGTCTCGCAACATTTTGTCTAAGATCAAAGGGAGGTTTGTTATGTCAGAAGCCGTCAGGGAAGCGCCTAAAAAGGAACGGCCCGAATTTCGTAATATCCACGTTACGGAATTGTCCAACTACCGTATGCCTTTAGCCAGCATCGTCTCCATCCTGCACCGCATCAGCGGCTTCATGATGTTTGCCCTGCTGCCTTTCGTGCTCTACCTGCTGCAGCAAAGCCTGCTGTCTGAAATGACGTTTGCCTACCTGCAAGGCATCGCCTCGCAACCGATCGTCAAACTGATCATCCTGGCCCTGGTCTGGGGTTATATGCACCACTTCTGCGCCGGCGTGCGCCACCTGTTCATGGACCTGCACTTCGGCCTGGACAAGCTGTCGGCCCGCCACTCGGCCGCTGTCGTGCTGGCAGTGAGCCTGTCCCTGACCGCCCTGGTCGCCCTCAAATTGTTCGGAGTTTTCTGATGGCAAATAACAATATCGGCCCCAAGCGCCTCGTCGTGGGCGCGGGCTACGGCCTGAAAGACTGGCTGGCGCAGCGCATGACCGGCATCCTGATGGTGGTCTACACCGTCACCCTGCTGGTGTCCTTCTTGACCGGCAGCAACTTCAGCTATGAAGGCTGGGCTGGCCTGTTCGCCCAACAATGGTTCAAGCTGTTCAGCGCCGTGACCCTGTTCGGCCTGTTCTACCACGCCTGGGTTGGCGTGCGCGACATCTGGATGGACTACGTCAAAGCCGTCGGTCTGCGTCTGACCCTGCAAATTGCCACCATCCTGTGGCTGATCGCGTGCGCGTTCTACGCAGTGCAAATTCTCTGGAGTGTCTAATCGTGGCAGCAATCAAATCTGCAATCCCAACCCGCCGCTTTGACGCGGTAATCGTCGGCGCCGGCGGCTCCGGCATGCGCGCATCCCTGCAACTGGCCGAAGCCGGTTTGAACGTGGCGGTGCTGTCGAAAGT
This sequence comes from Rugamonas apoptosis, assembly GCF_014042355.1. GTDB lineage: Bacteria > Pseudomonadota > Gammaproteobacteria > Burkholderiales > Burkholderiaceae_D > Rugamonas > Rugamonas apoptosis. Next base: position 114,541 of record NZ_JACEZU010000009.1, on the reverse strand, counting down.
GTTCCCGACCCGCTCGCACACCGTGGCGGCGCAGGGCGGTATCGGCGCCTCGCTGGGCAACATGGCCGAGGACAACTGGTTCTGGCACATGTTCGACACCGTCAAGGGCGGCGACTATCTGGGCGACCAGGACGCGATCGAATTCATGTGCCGCGAAGCACCGAAGGTCGTGTACGAGCTGGAACACTTCGGCATGCCGTTCGACCGTAACCCCGACGGCACCATTTACCAGCGTCCGTTCGGCGGCCACACCGCCAACTTCGGCGAAAAAGCCGTGCAGCGCGCCTGCGCCGCGGCCGACCGTACCGGTCACGCCCTGCTGCACACCCTGTACCAGCGCAACGTGCGCGCCCGCACCCACTTCTTCGTTGAATGGATGGCGCTGGACCTGATCCGCGACGCCGACGGCGACGTGGTCGGCGTGGTCGCGCTGGAAATGGAAACCGGCGAATGCATGATCCTGGAAGCGAAGACCACCATCTTCGCCACCGGCGGCGCTGGCCGTATCTTCGCCGCTTCCACCAACGCCTTCATCAACACCGGCGACGGCATGGGCATGGCGGCGCGCGCCGGCCTGCCGCTGCAGGACATGGAATTCTGGCAGTTCCACCCGACCGGCGTGGCCGGCGCGGGCGTCTTGATCACCGAAGGTGTGCGCGGCGAAGGCGGTATCCTGATCAACTCGGAAGGCGAGCGCTTCATGGAACGCTACGCACCGACCCTGAAAGACCTGGCGCCACGCGACTTCGTGTCCCGTTCGATGGACCAGGAGATCAAGGAAGGCCGCGGCTGCGGTCCGAACAAGGATCACGTGATGCTGGACCTGCGCCACATCGGCGCCGACACGATTCAAAAGCGTCTGCCATCGATCCTGGAAATCGGCCACAAGTTCGCCAACGTGGACGCCACCAAGGAACCGATCCCAGTCGTGCCGACCATCCACTACCAGATGGGCGGTATTCCAACCAACATCCACGGCCAGGTCGTCACCCCGGCCGGCGACGGCAGCCAGAAAGTGGTCAACGGCCTGTACGCGATCGGCGAATGCGCCTGCGTGTCGGTGCACGGCGCCAACCGCCTGGGCACCAACTCGCTGCTGGACCTGGTGGTGTTCGGCCGCGCGGCCGGCAATCACGTGGTCGCGTCGAACCTGAAGCAGAAGGAAAACAAACCGCTGCCGAAGGATGCCGCCGACTACGCGATGGGCCGCCTGAACAAGCTGGAAACCTCGACCGGCTCGGAAAAAGTGCAGGGCGTCGCCAACGACATCCGCGCCACGATGCAGAAATACTGCGGCGTGTTCCGTACCGACGACCTGCTGAAGCAGGGTTACGACGAAATCATGAAGCTCGACGAACGCCGCAAGCACGTCTCGTTCAAGGACAAATCCAAGGTGTTCAACACCGCCCGCGTGGAAGCGCTGGAACTGGACAACCTGATCGAAACGGCCAAGGCCACCATCACTTCGGCCGTGGCCCGCAAGGAATCGCGCGGCGCCCACGCGCACAGCGATTTCCCTAACCGCGACGACGACAACTGGATGAAACACACCCTGTGGTTCTCGGAAGGCAACCGCCTGGAATACAAGCCAGTGGTCACCAAGCCGCTGACGGTCGATACCTTCAAACCGAAACCACGTACTTTCTAAGGGTCAGAACATGGCACGCACTCTCAAATTCAAGATTTACCGCTACGATCCTGACCAGGACAGCAAGCCTTACATGCAAGACCTGACGGTCGAGCTGAAAGACACCGACAAGATGCTGCTGGACGCGCTGCAGCGCATCAAGTCGGACGTGGACGATTCGCTGGCCCTGCGCCGCTCCTGCCGTGAAGGCGTGTGCGGTTCGGACGCCATGAACATCAACGGCAAGAACGGCCTGGCCTGCACCACCAACCTGAACGAGCTGACCGAGCCTATCGTGCTGCGTCCGCTGCCTGGCCTGCCCGTGATCCGCGACCTGATCGTCGACATGACCCAGTTCTTCAAGCAGTACGACTCGATCAAGCCGTTCCTGATCAACGACTCGATCCCGCCCGAGAAAGAGCGCCTGCAGTCGCCCGCCGAGCGCGAAGAGCTCGACGGCCTGTACGAGTGCATCCTGTGCGCTTGCTGCTCGACCTCGTGCCCGTCGTTCTGGTGGAATCCGGACAAGTTCGTCGGCCCGGCCGGCCTGCTGCAAGCCTACCGCTTCATCGCCGACTCGCGCGACGAAGCCACCGGCGCGCGTCTGGACAACCTGGAAGATCCATACCGCCTGTTCCGCTGCCACTCGATCATGAACTGCGTCGATGTTTGCCCTAAGGGTCTGAACCCGAACAAGGCGATCGGCAAGATCAAGGAATTGATGGTACGCCGCGCGATCTAAGCGCGGCCTGGCAGGTTCCCTCGCGGGCGGCGCTGGCCGCCGCCCGCTGTAGTACTCGCTGCAAGGTGCGAAATCAACATGACAGTATCGAATACCGCTGCGCATCAGTCCGACCCGGTCAACCGCGCGCGCCTGCGCTGGCGTGCCCGCCGTGGCCTGCTGGAGAACGATCTTATCCTGACCCGTTTTCTCGATGCGCATGAAACCGAATTGACCGACGAGGAAGTGGACGCATTCACGCGGCTCCTCGATTTGTCGGACAATGCCCTGATGGATCTGGTGCTGGCTCGAAAAGAGCCGGAAGGCGAAGTCGACCTGCCGCATGTGCATGCACTGCTGCAACGTCTGCGCCAAGCTTGACGGCTGAGCGGTCACGCCGCGCACGATGTGGCGCCCGCCGGTCTGCATGTCCAGAATTAACGCCCTTTTTTAATTGCCCCATCTCTCCAAGAAGGAAGAGTCCATGAACACCTCTGACAACAAAGCTACTCTGTCGTTCTCCGACGGCAGCCCATCGATCGACTTCCCCATCTACAAGGGCACCGTTGGCCCGGACGTGATCGACATCCGCAAGCTGTACGCCGGCACCGGCAAGTTCACCTACGACCCAGGCTTCATGTCGACCGCCGCCTGCAACTCGTCGATCACCTACATCGACGGCGACAAGGGCGAGCTGCTGTACCGCGGCTACCCGATCGAACAGCTGGCCGTGAACGCCGACTTCATGGAATCGTGCTACCTGCTGCTGAACGGCGAACTGCCTAACGTCGAACAGAAGAAGAAGTTCGTCGACACCGTCTCCAAGCACACCATGGTGCACGAGCAGATGCAATTCTTCTTCCGCGGCTTCCGTCGCGACGCGCACCCGATGTCGGTGCTGGTGGGTACGGTCGGCGCGCTGGCCTCGTTCTACCACGACTCGCTGGACATCAACGACCCGCACCACCGCGAAGTGTCGGCCATCCGCCTGATCGCCAAGATGCCGACCCTGGTCGCCATGTCGTACAAGTACTCGATCGGCCAGCCGTTCGTGTACCCACGCAACGACCTGTCGTACAGCGCCAACTTCATGCGCATGATGTTCGGCAACCCATGCGAAGAATACAAGGTCAACGACGTGCTGGTGCGCGCCCTGGACCGCATCCTGATCCTGCATGCGGATCACGAGCAGAACGCTTCGACCTCGACGGTTCGTCTGTCCGGTTCGTCGGGCGCCAACCCGTTCGCCTGTATCGCTGCCGGTATCGCCTGCCTGTGGGGCCCTGCCCACGGCGGCGCCAACGAAGCGGCCCTGAACATGCTGAAAGAAATCGGCACGGTCGACAAGATCCCCGAGTTCATCGCCAAGGTCAAGGACAAGAACTCCGGCGTCAAGCTGATGGGCTTCGGTCACCGCGTGTACAAGAACTTCGACCCACGCGCCAAGCTGATGCGCGAAACCTGCCACGAAGTGCTGAACGAACTGGGCCTGCACGACGACCCGCTGTTCAAGCTGGCCATGGAACTGGAAAAGATCGCCCTGAACGACGAATACTTCGTGTCGCGCAAGCTGTACCCGAACGTCGACTTCTACTCGGGCATCGTGCAATCGGCGCTGGGCATCCCCGTGTCGCTGTTCACCGGTATCTTCGCCATGGCCCGCACCATCGGCTGGATCGCCCAGTGGAACGAAATGATCTCCGATCCAGAGCAGAAGATCGGCCGCCCACGTCAGCTGTTCGTCGGCTCGACCACGCGCGAAGTACTGCCGATCGACAAGCGCGCGTAAGCGAGGCTGTCAGGTTGGAACAAAAAGCGGGCTGCGGCCCGCTTTTTTTATTTTAAGGCATGACACCATTTTCGCTTTTCGAATACTACTGTATATAAAAACAGTATAAAATAACTCCCTGTGTTCACTGAGGGAGCCACCGCATGTCTGAATTGGATGTTTATTTATCGCAGCATTTCTTCGATACGGAGCAGATGGCGAATGCGTCCCAGCTGTCCGTGGCGGAATTCCTTGCGCTGGTGCGTGAGCGGCTCGTGCCTGGTCCTTCGTATGTGGTGTCCAACGGCACCGCGCTGAAATCCTACGTGTTTGGCGAGATGGCAACCAGCGGGGCGAAGGATGGCAGTTACTTTCATCCGGCGACCACGGTCTGGGTGGAGCGGGCCATGCAAGTCATCGCCAAAGTGGGACGGGAGCAAGCCGGCGTTGCGCTGCGAGCCAGATTCGCTGATCAGATGCAGGCGGCGCTGGCCGAGTTGAACGCTTCGACCTGGCGCCTGCCTGACTGCTTCGCCGAGGATGGCACGGTGCTCGCCGAAGGTATCGCCAAGCGCATGCAAAGCATCTGGGCGCATTTCATGCACGGCACCTTTGGCTTGTGCGTGGCCAATCCCGTGTCGGAAGGGGCGATAGCGCGCAAGGAGGTGCTGCAGGAAAAGCTCACCGCGCTGAGCACGAACGGAACCCGGTTCGCTTATTCAGCCGACGAGGCGCTGGTCATGCTGGACTTGATCGACGAATTTGCCGACAGCGCCATGCCGTTCTCGCCTATCGAATACCCGGTGAGCAGCCGCAAGCGGCTGGTGGAGAACCTGGCGGCGCGCATCCGGGTCGGATTGGCCGCTTGATGATCGTCGGTTGGCCGGCGGTTGCGGACGACGCGAACCCCTCGCCAGCGGAGTAAGATAGCTAAGAGTGAATTGAAGGAGCAAGCCATGGATATGTCGGACGAACCATTACGAATTTCGCTTGCAGCCCCGGTTGCGCGGAAGGTTGCTGACGCTGCCAGCCGGCTCGGCACCAGTGTTGATGAAATTGTCGAACAGGCGTTGCATCTCTACCTGCTGCGCGCTGAGCAACGGCAAGCCTTCATTGATGATGGAATGAAATCGTTGGCGCACTATCAGGCAACCGGCTTGCACGTAACTGGCGCGGAAGTGGATGCGTGGATCGAACAATTGGAGGCGGGTGACTATGCAGCGTCATTACCGCCATGCCACTCGTAACGTGGAGTGATGTCGCCCGAGCCAATCTGAGACGCCCTCGCCAACAGTGCCTCACCATGCGATATCTTCTTCGGTACAATCGCCGCCAACTTTGGCCAGCGCGTTGAGCAGCCCTGCGCGCAGCGTGGCCAGCGCGCGGCTCTTCTCGTCGAGTTCCGTGAGCTTCGCTTGCAGGCACTCGACCTTTTTCGCGATACCGAACGTGGGACTGTCCCACACATGAATGACGTCGCCAATTTCCGCAAGCGTGAAGCCCAACGCCTTCGCGTGGACGATCAGCCGTATCCGCTGTAACGAGCGTTCGGAATAGTGCTTGTAGGTATTTGTCGTGTGCGGTTGTGTCGCCTTGTCCAGCAGCCCGGTACGTTCGTAAAAGCGCACGGTATCGTGCGAAACGCCGGCCCGCTTGCATAGTTCGCCGATGCGCATGCCGTCTCCTTTCAATGTTGTGCGCCGCCATTCTAAACCTAGCCTTGACCGTTGCCTATGGTCGACGGTTTAGACTCCAGCTCACCTTCCACTACATGAGCGGACTTTATGAAAAATCGTTTCAATTTTCACGGAAAAACAGCGCTTATCACGGGCGCATCGTCGGGCATCGGGCGCGCGTTCGCTTATGCGTTGGCCGAACGGGGTGCGCGCCTGCTGCTGGTCGCGCGCTCTCACGACAAGCTGCACGATCTGGCGGCGGAACTGCGACGCGACTATGCGTGCGACGCCGATTTCCTGACGGTCGACCTGAGCGCAACCGGCGCCATACAGACGATCGATCGCCACCTGAAGGAAACCGGCAGTATCGTGGATGTACTGATCAATAATGCGGGCTTTGCTGCCTACGGCCGCTTCGAAACGGTTCCGTGGGCGCGCCAACGCGATGAAGTGCTGGTGAATTGCATGGCCGCGATCGAACTCACGCATCTTCTGCTGCCGGGGATGCAGGCGCGTTCCGATGGCGCGGTCATCAACGTCGCGTCGACCGCCGCATTCCAGCCCGATCCTTATATGGCCATCTACGGCGCAAGCAAGGCCTTCCTTTTGTCGTTCTCGGAAGCCGTTTGGGCGGAGAACCGGCAGCGCGGCGTCCGCGTCGTCGCCTTGTGTCCCGGGGCGACGCAAACGGCCTTTTTCGACGTCGTTGGCGCCAAGGAGGCGGCTGTCGGCACGCCGATGCCTGTCGCGGCTGTGGTGCAGGATGCCTTGTGGGCGCTGGATCGCAACCGGAGCTATCGGATTGTTGGGACCCAGAACCGTCTGCTTGCCAATTTGCAGCGACTGTTGAGCCGCGAGACGTCGGCGCGACTGGTCGAGAAAATCCTCAGGCCGAGAGACGCCCAGGGGCTGGTGCCGGGCGGGAGCAAGGCCTAGCGTGCGGTCGCTGTACAAATATTGATGAGGCCGATAAGATCGGCCACCACCTCTATTCGAAGGGGCACAATACGATGAAGCTACCGATCTACCAAGTGGATGCTTTCACTAACGAGATATTCAGAGGCAATTACGCGGCCGTCATACCACTCGACCAGTGGCTGCCCAAGCAGTTGATGCAATCGATCGCCTCCGAGAACAACGTGTCGGAAACGGCGTTCTTTGTTCGGAACGCCGAAGGGGCCTACGAGATACGCTGGTTCTCGCCGATCACGGAAATCGATTTTTGCGGCCATGCAACCCTTGCCGCCGCGTACGTCATCTTCCGTCGTGACGCCGCTGACTCGATCACATTTGCCGCGAACTCGGTCGGCACATTGACCGTCTGGCACGAGGCAGACGGTCGCATTAAAATGCGCTTCCCACGCCGGCATTCCGAGCCCGTCACCGCCGTGCCGCAAGCGCTGCTGCAAGGATTGTCGATCCCGCCGAAGGAAGTGCTGGTCAATCAACAGGCCTATGTCGCCATCTACGAGAGCGAGCAGGATATACACGCGCTCGTGTCGGCATCCGACCAGTTGAAGACGCTAGGTCCACGCGATGTCGTCGTGACGGCGCCTGGTCATCAGCATGATTTTGTCTCGCGTTACTTCTGGCCCGCGAATGGCGGCGACGAAGACCCGGTGACGGGGTCGATCCACGCGGCGCTGGCACCGATCTGGGCTGAGCGTCTCGGCAAGCGCGAACTCGTGGCGCTACAGGCTTCGCACCGCGGGGGATTGCTGCATTGCAGTGTCGAAGCCGACCATGTCTTCGTGAGCGGCCACGCCGTCCAGTATCTCGAAGGCACAATTGAAGTCCCGGTTGGCGATTAAGCGCTTGTCGCCGCGTCCCGGGCCACTACACGTCAGGCGCGTGCAAGCATGGGCGGGGATTGATGCGCAGCCACCGCCACGAGTCAAAGTTTGATGCTGGCCTGGAGCGTGAAAGTGCGCGGCGATACCGGGATGTCGAACGGCAGTGCCAGGCCGGGCGCCAGGCTCGGTTCGCGCGCGTCGGCGTTGAACAGATTGTTTACCGTGGCCGACAGGGTCCAGCCGTGCGCCAGCTGGCACGTGAGCGTGGCGTCCACGGTGCGGTAGTTCGCCACAGGCGCGCGCGCGTCGCCTGCCGCGCGGCGGCGGCCGGCCACCCAGTTCAATTGCGGTGTGAGACGCCAGCCCGGGCTTACACTCCAGTCCAGGCGGGTATTGGCGTGGTGGCGCGGCGCATAGCCCGGGTCCTGGCCCGTGGCCTGGTCGCGCGCATTCTGGCGCGCGTAGTTGGCCAGCCAGCGCAGGTCCTGGGCCAGCTCCCAGGTCAGCTCGATCTCGCCGCCATTGCCGTTCACGCTGCCGCTGTTCTGGTAGCTGGCGCCGGGCGCGGGCGCCGGGTTCGCCACGGAACGGATCAGGTCTTTCATCGCATAGCGGAACAGGCTGAGGTTGGCCGACAGGTCGGGGCGCGCCTGCCATGTCAGCGCCGCTTCCGTGGTGGCGATGGTCTCCGGACGTACCTCTGGATTACCCATGTTGACCGGGTTAATGCCGCGCTGCTCGTTAAAGCTGGGCGAGCGGAAAGCGCGGCCATGGAGCAGCTTGACCGTCAGGTTCAGGTCGGCGTCCCACACCAGTGCCAGGCGCGGATTGGTGGTGCCGCCGAAGTCGGAAAAATGGTCGTGCCGTACGCCGGCCGTCAACGCCCAATCGGGCGCGAACTGCCATTCGTCCTGCAGGTAGGCATAGTTGTTGGTGCGCCGCTGGGGCTGGATGTGCGGCTGGATGGCGCCATAGTCGATCACCGGACCGGTCGGTATCGGCAAGCCCGCTGGACTGAGCAGGAAGTTCTTCATGGTGCTGACCTGGTACAGGTTCTGGTCATCATGGCCCGCCCCCAGGCGCAGCGCGTGCCCCCGCCAGCCGCTGTAAGTGGCGTAGGCGGTGCCGCGCAGATTGCGTTCCCAGCGGCCGGGGCCGCCGATCATGCCGTTGGGGAAAAAGCTGGGGCCGATGCGCGCGCCGGCCGGGAACAAGCCCAAACCGTCCGGTGTCTGTTCCGTGAAGAACATATAGCTGAGCGAGCCGCCCACGCTCCAGGTATCGGAAAAGTCGGGCGCGGTCCACGCCAGTTCGCTCAGCGCGAAGCCGCTGCGGGCTTTGTGGTCGGGGTCCAGCGCCGAATTGGCGCCCAGGCCGATGCCCACGTCGCCGCGCCATTTGAGGTTGCTGCGCCAGCGCCAGCGCTGGTAGGTCAGGTCGAGCGCGCCGTCCACGGCATGGTAGCCGGCGTTGATGGAACCGGGGGCCTTGCTGACATGCGTGCCGAAGCGGCGGTCGTTCAGGGTTTGCGCGTCGGCCTCGACCACCTGGTCCGTACCGTCGGTGCGGCCCACTTCCAGATAGGCGGCGACGGCCAGTTGCTCCTGCTTGTGGCCGTACTCGAGCCACGCGTCACTCGACCGCAACGTGCCGGCCCGGGCGCCCACGCGCAGTCCCGGCATCTGTTCCGGCGTCTTGGTGATGATGTTGACGACGCCGGCGAAGGCGTCGGCCCCGTACAGCGCCGAACCGGGACCGCGGATGACTTCGATGCGCGCCACGTTGGTCAGCGGCATGCTGATCCACATATTGCCTTTATCGCCGCCGAAGTCGGTGTTCATCCGCAGGCCGTTGAGCAGGACCAGCACCTGTGGATTGGTGACGCCGCCGGCGCCGATGCCGCGGATGATGTAGTTGGACGCGTACAGCGTCGCCCCGCGCGTGACGTGGATGCCGGCCACCGTCTCCAGCACCTGATTCAGGTCGGTCGCGCCCATGGCGGCGATATCCACGGCCGTGATCACGGATGCCACCGCCGGCGCGCGCCGCAGCGACTGCTCGGAGCCGGTCGCCAGGCTGATGGCGGAGCGGTCCATGCCATACAGGGCCGCGTCTTCGTCCTCCGGCTGCGATGCCCCTGACGCCAGGGGGGGGCATGCCAGGACCAGCAGGGCGGTCAGCCAGGGGAGGCTGTTGCCGGCCAGGCGCGGGCCTGTGGCGTGCAGGGGAGGGGACAGTTTCATTTTGCTAGTCTTACAACCGGGATAGCACCACAATACACGGGCGTGGGCATTTCAACAAATGGCTGTTGTCAATTTACCTCAGGCTTTCCCGCCGGCGCTACGCTTGATGCGCTGCCTCTTGCTATTTGGGCCGCCCACTGCCCTTAAGCTTCGGCGCGCGCGATGAAGCCCGCCACCTCGTCCGCCGTGGGTGGATTGCAGCCTTCGCGCATGGCGTTCAGGCTGGCGCTGGCGATGGCGCGCCCCAGGGCCGGCCGCAGCGTTTCCTCGCCGGCGTCGGCCAGCGCGGCGGCCGACAGGCTTTCCTGCGCGGCCAGCGCGGCCACCAGGCCGGCCAGGAAGCAGTCGCCGCAGCCGACCGTGTCGCGTACCGCGATCCCGGCTGGCGCGGGCAGGGCGATCGTGGCGTCGCGCGACAGCAGGATGGCGCCGTCGGCGCCCAGCGTCAGCGCGATCAGCTCCACCTGGGGCAAGTCCAGCAGCGTGCGGGCCGCTTCCAGCGGCGGCTGCGCCGTCAGGCCCAGGTGCACCAGGTCTTCTTCGCTGACCTTGATCAGGTGCGCCTGGCGCAGCGCGCGCCGCACGCCGGCCGCGTAGGCGGGCAGGTTGTCGCAGGCCAGCGGACGCATGTTGGCGTCGATCGAGATCAGCGCGCCCGCTTCGGCGGCGGCGGCCACGATCTCCAGCGTCGCGTCCAGGTCTTCCGGCACCAGCGCCAGGCCACCCGTGTGGAACAGCCGCACGCCCGCGGGCAGCGCGGCGCGGGCCTGCGCGGGCGTGATGTCGCGGTCGGCCACGCCCTGGCGGTGGAAGGCGTAGCTGGGCGACTTGTTCTCGTCCAGCGTGACGATGGCCAGCGAGGTGGGGCGGGCGCTGCGCACCGGGCTGCCCAGGCGTACGTGGGCCTGGTCCAGCATGCGCGCGAAGCCATTGCCGAAGCTGTCCACCGACAGCGGGTTCAGATACGTCACCGCCAGCGCCTGGCGTGCGCTGGCCAGCGTGAAGTTGCATACGGCGCCGCCGAGGGCGGCGCCAAAGCGGCCGTCCGGCATTTCTATCATGTCCACCAGCGCTTCGCCGTAGGTCACTATCATGGTTCTCTCCTGAGTATATCGTTGTCGTTGGGTGGTGATGGGCGCGGCCGCTGCTCAGGGGGCGGCCGTGTGCAGCAATTTCAAAAACAGTTCGCGGTCGGGCGCGAAGTTGGCATGCAGCGGCAACAGCGCGGCGCCGATGGCGCGCGCGTCCGCGCCGATGACGCCACCGCGCAGCGTGGGCTGGCGCACGCCTTCCCAGCTATAGCGTTCCAATGCCTGCCGCGTTTGTTCCAGCAGCCGCGCCAGCAGGGTGGGGTGGCTGGAGCCGTCCAGCACCACTTCGTCCAAATCCAGCAGGCAGGTGCCGTTGCTGACGGCCAGCGCGATGGCGCGGGCGGCGTCGTCCAGCCACGCTTCCGTGTGAGTCAGCCATGGTTGCGCCATGGCGCGCGCGTCGTAGGCGGCCGTTTCGTCCAGGCTGGCCGCCGCGTACAGCTGTTCCAGGCTGAATAGCGAAGCGGTGCTCAGCATCTGTTCGGGCGGCGCGCCGGCGCCCGGCGCCAGTTGCAGCGGCATGGAACCGAGCGCGCCGGCATTGCCGGACAAGCCGGCATGCACGGCGCTGTCGAGCACCAGGCCGCCGCCGATGAAGGTGCCGACGAAAATGTACAAATAGCTGCCGATGCTGCGGCCCCGCCCCGCCACCAGTTCGGCCACGCAGGCGGCCATGGTGTCCTTGGCGAACACCACCGGCACCGCGCTCACGGCCTGGATTTCGGCGCGGATGTCGAGCCGTTCCCACTGGCCGGCCTGCGCCGGGGCGCTGCCCAGCAAGGCTTGCCAGCCGCCCAGGCCCAGCGGCGCGGCCACGCCGATGCCGGCCAGGCGCGCGGCCCGTAGCGGCCCCAGTTGGTCCAGCAGCTCGCGCTGCAAGGTGGCGATCTGGCCGAACAGCAGTTGCGGGTCGGGATAGCGGTAGGTGAGGGCGCGGCGCGCCCGCACGTCGCCATGAAAGTCGATCAGCAGCAGATCCAGGCTGCGGCGGCCGATCTTGATGCCGATGAAGTAGGCGCCATCGGGATTGAGCATCATGGGCACGGACGGTTGTCCCACCTTGCCCCGTTGCGGCGCGCGCTTGAGCACCAGTCCCTGTTCCAGCAGGCGGTTGATGATGAGCGAGACGGTCTGGGTGCTCAGGTGCGTGAGCCGCGCCAGGTCGGCCTTGGCCAGGCTGCCATTCAGCCGGATCGCCTGCAGCACCACCCGTTCGTTGAACTGTCCCATGCCGCTCTGGTTGGAGCCGCGCGGACGCAGCCAGATGCTGGCGTCGGACGGCGCGGCGGCGGCCTGGGACAAGTTCATCATGCTGGCTGCGCTCCCGTCAGCACGCCTTTGCGGAACAGGAAGTTGGCGTACGGTTGCAGCTCGCCCGTTTGCACGATGGCGTAGGCTTGCTTGACGCGCTCGTAGAACGCGAACCGCTCCACCGCTTCGCACTGTTCCGGCAGCGCGTCGCCGGCCCGCTGGCACAGGGCCAGCATGTCCTGCTGCAGCGGCGTGCGGTAGCCTTCGGGCTGGCCGCAGACGGCCATGAAGTCCACCGGCCGTTCGGCCAGGTCGAGCGGGAACACGGACAGCACGGCGCTGGCGGCGCGCGCCAGGTCCACGCCCGGCAGGCGGATCACCGGTTTGCCCCGTCCCAGCGTGGTGGCCGTAAAGTTGGCGTCCACCAGCACCACGGCGTCGCCATGGCCCATCTCGGCCAGCACCTTGAGCAGCTCGGGGCTGAGCAGGGGATCGATACCTTTAAGCATGAGCCTGCTCCGGTAAATCCTTCGGGTCCTTGGCGCCCGTCATCACGGCCACCGTGTCGGACATGCTGATGTGCTTGGGATCGACCACGGCCACGCGCTTGCCCAGCCGCTGGATGTGGATGCGGTCGGCGATCTCGAACACGTGCGGCATGTTGTGGCTGATGAGGATCACGGGCAGGCCGCGGTCGCGCACGCGCCGTATCAGTTCCAGCACCATATTGCCTTCCTTGACGCCCAGCGCGGCCGTCGGCTCGTCCAGGATCACCACGTGCTTGGCGAACGCCGTGCTGCGCGCCACGGCCACACCCTGGCGCTGGCCGCCCGACAGCGTGCCCACTGCCTGCTTCATGGAGCGGATGCCGATCTTCAAATCCTGCATGTGGCCCACGGCTTCGGCCAGCATGCGCTTCTTGTCGATCAGGCGCAGCCAGCGGCCCAGCAGGCCGGGGCGCAGGATCTCGCGGCCCAGGAACAGGTTTTCCGCGATGGTCATGGCCGGCGCCACGGCCAGGTCCTGGTACACGGTTTCGATGCCGTGGCGGCGCGCGTCGATGGGGGACTTGAAGCGCACTGGCTCGCCATCGAGCGTCAGCTGGCCTTCGTCCGGGATCACGGCGCCCGACAGGGCCTTGATCAGCGAGGATTTGCCGGCGCCGTTGTCGCCGATCACGGCCAGGATTTCACCGGCGCGCAAGTCGAAGTCGGTGCCGTCCAGCGCGGTCACGCCGCCGTAGCGTTTGACCAGGCCGCGTGCCTGGAAGATGGTCGCGGGTATCGTTGCGGTCATGATCATTAGCCTTTCTTGTGCGTCAGTTGGTCGGTGGCGACAGCCAGGATCACCAGCACGCCCGTCACGAGGATTTGGTACACGGAAGGCACGCCCATCAGGGTCAGGCCGTTGCGGAACACGCCCACGATCAGCACGCCGATAAAGGTGCCCACGACGGAGCCGCGCCCGCCGAACAGGCTGGTGCCGCCCAGCACCACGGCCGTGATGCTGTCCAGGTTATCGGTCTGGCCGCCTTGCGGATCGCCCACGCCCATGCGGGCCACGGACAGCATGGCCGCCACGCCGTAGAACAGGCCGGCCATCATGTACACGCCCAGCAGCACGCGCGAGGTGGCGATACCGGTCAGGCGGGCCGCTTCCGGGTTGTTGCCGACCGCGTACAGGTGGCGGCCGGGCGCCGTCTCGCGCAGGAACAGCCAGGTCAGCACATACAAGGCCAGCATCAGCACGGTGCCGTAGGTGAGGGTGGTCTGGCCCAGGTGGAAGGTGTTGCCGAAGAAGGTCATCGCGTCCGGCAGGCCGGTCACGGTCTGGGCTTGCGAGTAAATCTGGGTCACGGCGAAGGCGATGTTCATGGTGCCCAGCGTGACGATGAAGGGCGGCAGCTTGATCGAAGTGACCAGCGCGCCGTTGATGTAGCCGATCAGCATGCACACGCCCATGCCGCACAGTACGGCCAGGTAGGGATGCATGCCGTAGTCGACGGCGAACTTGGTGGCCACCACCGAGCCCAGCGCCATCGCCATGCCGCACGACAGGTCGATGCCGGCCGTGAGGATGATCAGGGTCTGGCCGATGGCGATCACGCCCACCACCATCACCTGTTGCAGGATCAGCGAGAAATTCTGGCCGCTCAGGAAGCGGTCCGATTGGGTAGTGAAGAACAGGCAGGCGGCCAGCAAGGCCAGCAGTGGCCCCAGTACGGTGACTGGCGGCAGTACATCTTTCAGGCGCAGTGACATGGTTTTTCCCGGGAGGGCAGGGGGCTGGCGGACGGCGGCAGCGGCCCCGGAACCCTGGTTCAGATTGCTTTGCATGATATTCCTTTCGGTGCGGTCGGAAGTCACCCAACAAGCCCATGGCGTCGTTGTGGGCCTGGCAGTGCATGCGCACTGTCTTCGGCGCCACGCCGGGCCATGGTCATGTTGAAACGGCTTCTTGGTCCTTGATACGTGCCGTGACTGGCGTGCTTATTTGCCCCAGCAGGCGCTCAGGCCAAAGCCTGTGTCCTGGCTGCTCACGCCGGCCTGCTTGTGGTCGGTGATCAGGGTCACGCCCGTATCCACATAGCCGCTCACCTTCTTGCCGGTCTTCGCATAGGTCATGCCGGCATCGACCGCCAGGCCCGCCATCTTCAGCGGGTACTGCTGCGAGGTGGCCGCGATCACGCCGGCCTTGACGTCGCGCACACCGGCGCAGCCGCCGTCCACCGACACGATCAGCACGCCTTTTTCCTTGCCGGCCGCTTTCAGGGCCTTGTAGGCGCCGGCCGCCGCCGGTTCATTGATGGTGTAGACCAGGTTGATGTCGGGATTTTTCTGCAGGCAGTTTTCCATCGCCGTCTGGCCCTTGCCCTGGTCGCCGTAGCTGTCGGCCATGCAGACCACGTCCGCGCTCTTGGCCAGGCCGCTAGTCTTGGCGTCCACGCCCGGCACGCCGAAGCCGGCCAGGAAGCCGTTGTGGCGGGCGATGCCGACCGGGTGGCCGGGGAACAGGTCCAGCGTGGCGATCTTGACGGGCTTGCCGCCGAACGAAGCCTTGGCGTATTCGCCGATCAGCCGGCCGGCCTTGAAGTTATCGGTGGCGAACAGGGCGTCGGTGGCATCGGCCGGTTCGGCCGGGCTGTCGAGCGCGATCACCATCACGCCGGCGTCACGCGCCTTCTTGATGGCGGGCACGATGGCCTTGGAATCGTTGGGGGTGATCAGGATGACCTTGGCGCCGGCCGACATCATGTTCTCGATGGCCGTCACCTGGCCCGCGTTGTCGCCGTCGGCCTTGCCGGCCGCCGTCAACAGTTTGGCGCCTTGCAGCTTGGCCGCATGTTGCGCGCCTTCCTTCATTTTGACGAAGAAGGGGTTGGTCTCCGTCTTGGTGATCAGGCCGATGACGGGTTCTGCTGCGGCGGCGTAGCCGGCGACGGATGCGATCAAACCCACTGCGATGCAATGCTTGGCGTACATGCTGTCTCCTAAGTGTTTTTTATTTGGATATCCGACCGGGGTGGTCGACGTGGCGCGGGTGTTGGTACCGCGCTGACTGAAATATAGGCTGCTTCGATTAATAAATCAATCTATTTTATTTAATCGGGTCGCGCCGTGGCACAATTGACGCAATGTGGCAACAAAGTTAAGCTCGTCCCCGCTCAACGTGGGCCGAAATCACCCTGGAGAATGTGTGGAGACTGTCGTTTTGGAACAAGCGCTGGCGGGAGTGCTGGCCAAGCTGGTGCCCGGCCAACGTTATATGCTGGGCCTGGCCGGCGCCCCCGGCGCCGGCAAGTCCACCGTGGCCCAGCGCCTGCTGGACGCGCTGCCCGGCCGCGCCGTGGTGGTGCCCATGGACGGCTACCACCTGGCCAACGCGGAACTGGCGCGGCTGGGCCGGGCCGGCCGCAAGGGCGCGCCGGATACCTTCGACAGTGCCGGTTACGTGGCCATGCTGGCGCGCTTGCGCCAGCGTCCCCCGCATGAGGTGGTGTACGCGCCCGAGTACCGGCGCGAGATTGAGGAGGGCGTGGCCGGCGCCATCGCCGTGCCGCCGGAAATCGAGCTGGTGATCACGGAGGGCAATTACCTGCTGCTGGACCAGGGCCATTGGGCCGGCGTGCGCGCGCAACTGGATGCCGTCTGGTACGTCGATGTTGACAGTGAGCTGCGGCGCGAGCGGCTGGCGGCGCGTCACATGCGCTTTGGCCGCACGGCCGAACAGGCGCACGACTGGGTGTGGCAAACGGACGAACCCAATGCCGTGCTGGTGGAAGCGAGCCGGGTGCGGGCCGATCTCGTGTTGCGGTAAGCGGCGTGCCAGGCGGCGTGATACCGCAAGTTGCCAAGCCGGGCGCGATGGTGCAGACTGCCTGCTTTGCCAACACACGGCGCAAGCGCGCGCCCGGGAGCCGTCCCCATGCAGCAAACTCCCCCCACCGCCGCCGACGACGCTGACGAAGCCGTCGCCGACAACCTGCGGCCGCGGGGCTCGAACCAGACCGGCATGCGCCAGTTCAACGAGCGCGTGGTGCTGCAGGCGATCCGCCTGCACGGCAGCCTGCCCAAGGCCGACCTGGCCCGCCTGACCACGCTCAGCACCCAGACCGTGGCGCTCATCATCGCCCGCTTGTCCGACGATGGCCTGGTAATGAAGCTGGAACCGCTGCGCGGCAAGATCGGCCAGCCCTCGGTGCCGATCGCGCTCAAGCCGGACGGCGCCTTTTCCATCGGCGTCAAGATCGGCCGCCGCAGCCTGGACGTGCTGCTGCTCGATTTTGTCGGCGAGGTGCGCGACCGCTATTCGCTGGGCTACCGCTTTCCCGAACCGGACCAGGTGTTCAGCACCATCGCCGAACAGGTACGCCGGATGCAGGCCTCGCTGGCGCCCGCGCTGCGCAGCCGCATCCAGGGCATTGGCGTGGCCGCGCCGCTGTCGCTGGGCAGCTGGCGCGAGTTGATCGGCATGGCGCCCGAGGAGGGCGGACGCTGGAACCGGCTCGATATCGCGCGCCAGATCGAAGCCGACACGGGCCTGCCGGTGCGCTTCGCCAAGGACACGGCGGCCGCCTGCGTGGCCGAACTGGTGGCCGGACGGGGGCGCAGCGTCAAGAGTTTCCTGTATCTGTACATCGACACCTTCATTGGCGGCGGCCTGGTGATCGACAGCCATCTGCACGCGGGTCTGCACGGCAACGCGGGCGCCATCGGCTCGCTGCCGGTGGGGATGGCCGGCGCGGATACGGGCACACCGCCGGCGCAACTGCTGTCCACCGCTTCGTTACTGGGATTGGAAAACCTGTTCCAGCAGGCCGGCCTCGATCCGCTGGCCGCCTACGACGAGCGGGCCACGCAAGGGGAGTGGGATGCGCACAGCACGGCGTGGGTGGCGCAAGCCGCCAACGCGATTGCGATGGTGGTCACCAACGCCAGCTGCCTGCTGGACCTGGAAGGGGTGATCGTGGACGGTTCGTGCAGCCGCGCGCTGCTGGAGCGCTTGATGGCCGGCGTGTCGGACGCGCTGGCGCGCTATAACTGGGAAGGCGTGCAGCGGCCGCAGATCCAGATGGGCACCATCGGCCCGGACGCGCGCGCGCTCGGTGGCGCGTTGCTGCCGCTGTACGCCAATTTCGCGCCGGACCGCGACCTGTTCCTCAAGCTCGAAGCCTGAGGACTGGCCGCTTCCGGCGCTGTCACTCCTCGCTTACCACCAAGCCTCGACCTGCAGGCCGGCCGACAGGCCGCTGGTGTTGGCGCCATACACAGGGCCGCTGTTGTTGGCCGCGTTGACCAGCGGCGTGGCGGCGCCATTCCATTTGCCGTAGGTGACGAAGGCGCGCAACTCCGGACGCGACCAGTAGCTTTCGCCCATCGAGATGGCTGGTGCGAAGGTCAGCTTGGTCAGGCGCGCGGTCTGGCCGGTGCTGTCCTGCTTGAGCGTGGTGACGCCCAGCTCACCCTGCAGCTTCAGGTTGGGCAGCACGGCATACACGGGGCGCACGCCCATGGTGGTCCAGGTGTTGCGCAAGGCGATATCGTCGGCCTTGTCCTTCTGGTACAGGGCCGCGAATTCCATGCTGAACTGGCGGGTAGGCTGGATCACCAGGTCGTCCAGCACGCGCACGCGCGTCACGTCCGAAGCCAGGGTCGTGCTGCCCGAGATCCCCATGCGCGAGCAGCAGGCCCCGATGCCGGTGCCGGCGCCGCTGCCGTACTGCAGGCCCACCAGGTTGGCGCCGCCCAGCATTTCCTGTTTGTGGAACACGCCGGCCGCCCAGCCGCCATGGCTGTTGTCGCCCTGGCCCAATGCCGCGCGGTCGCGGCCCTGGGCCGAGATCAGCGTCAGCGCGATATCGACCGTGCCGCCCGCGTTGACGGGCAAGCCTTCATACAGCACGTTCTGGCGGATGGCGGCCGGGGTGTTGACGATGGCGCCGCCCGCTCCGGTGGCGTTGGTGTCGTTATCCTTGAAGACGGCGTAGCTGATGCGGCCCGCGCCCAGCGGAATCTTGTCCAGGCCACCGCCCGTGCCGTTCATGTGGATGTACTGCATGTCGAGCATGTGGATGTCGGGACGGTAGTAGTAACGCTTGCCCATCCAGGCCGTGCCGCCGCCCAGGAAGGGCAGGCCCTTCGCTTCCACATAGCCTTTCACCAGCCCCAGCTTGGCGTCGCGGAAGTCCGAGCCGGGCGAGTAGGCGTTGACCCACAGCGTGCTGACGAAGCTGACGCCGTTGTCGGCCTTGGCGATCTCCTTGGTGTAGCCGAACTCCGTGTACGAATCGCACTCGTTGCCCAGGCGGTAGGACGAGGTCGGGCCGCCCAGCGCGTAGCAGCTTTGCGGGCCGTGGGTGGAACTGCTGCCGGCGCTGGCGCGCAGGTAGCCGTGGAAGCCTTCCGTGTCGTTGTAGGAATCGGCGTGGGCGAAGCTGCAGGCGATGGCCAGCGCCATGGGGAGGGCATTCCGGGTCAGACGGTTCATCTTGTGTCTCCTGATCGTTGTGGTTGTTGATACAGCGAGAGCGATTGTGCCGCCGCTTCTTAATTAAATCAATTTGTTTTATTTAAGCAGATGCGAAATTGCAACAAAAAAAACCGGGGTCAGGTCATGTCATCACGCAAGATGCGTGATGCATGACCTGACCCCGGTTTATTGGAGTGAAACGCTTACAGGCTGCCGGACACGTTCACGCCCACCGTGCGGGGCACCAGGCGGTACGCCTCCTGGAAGAACTGCACATTGGGACGCTGGATCACCTTGTTATTGTTGGCCACGTTCTTGGCGAACAGCGACACCTGCCATTTGTCGAAGTTGATGCCGACGCTGGCGTCCACGGTCGCATAGGCGGGGCGCTGGTAATCGCTGTCGCCGATGTGGGCGGTGCCGTAGCTGGAACCGGTCCAGTGCGCCGTCAGGCGCGCGAAGCCGTCCGTGGTGCCAGTGATGGTGTAGCGGTATTCGCCGCCCAGCGTGGCGTTGAACTTGGGCGCGCCCGGCACTTTCTGGCCGGCCAGCGAACCGAGGGCTTCATTCGCTTCCACCAGGTAGGCATTGGTGTAACCGGCCGCCAGGTCGATGGTCAGGTCCGGTGTCGGCTTGGCTTTCACTTCCAGTTCCACGCCCGTGCTGCGGGCCTTGCCGGCGTTGGTCTCGTAGTCGAAGGTGCAGCTCAGCGCGCGGTCGACCTGGATGTTCTTCCAGTCGATGTAGTAGGCCGCCGCGTTGATGGACAGGCGGTTGTTCAGGAAGCGCGACTTGTTACCCACCTCGTAGCTCCACAGCGAATCGGAACCGAAGCTGGCTGGCGCTTTCGCCAGCCCCAGGCTGTTCAGTTCCGAACCGCAGATCGACAGCGGAATGTCGCGGTTCTGGCCGCCCAGGCGGAAGCCCTTGGCCGCGTTGAAGTACAGCATATCGGTCGGGTCCACGTTCCACGAGACGGCGAACTTCGGCGTCAGCGCATGGGTGCTTTCGTCGTGCGCCTGCTGGATCGTCATGCCCGGCATGGCGGCGAAGTAGTTGGATGCCTCGCGCGCCAGCGAGTCGGTGGCGTACAGGTCGCGCAGGCCGGCCGTCACCCGCAGGTCGGGCGAGAAGTGGTAGCTGGCTTCACCGAAGGCCGCCTTCTGCGTGGTGCGGTAGTGGCGCGCCGTGAAGTAGGCGCTGTCGTTGGCGAACGCCCCGGGGAAGGTGCCCGACATGACGGCCGGATTTTCCGCGTTCAGGCCGTACTTGGCGAACAGCGCGTTCATGCCCGGCACCGGTTCGTTGTCGTTGACGGTGGTGTGCAGGTTGGAGAAGTAGGCGCCGGCCAGCCAGGTGACGGGCGTCGGGTTCTTGGCGTCGTAACCCTTGGAGGCGAGGCGGAACTCCTGCGAGAACTGGCGCACCTGGTTGTTCAGGTAGACGTAGGCGGGCGTGACGGCCAGCGTGGACGCCAGGTTGGCCGGCGCACCCGGTTGCAGCAGCGAGGCCAGATAGGCGCTGTTGGCCTGGGTGCCGTCCTGGGTGCGGTTGAAATCGCGCTGGTAGAAGCTGGTGACGGACACCAGATCGGCCCGGCCCAGGTCGTAGTTGATGGTCAGGTTGGGCGTGAACAGCTTGTCCTTGCCCGGTTCCAGCACCGGCTTGCTGACCTGGAACGGTTGCAGGGCCGCGCCCGTCGTTTGCGAATATGGATATTCGGTCGGCAGGTCGCCCGTCTTCACTTCCTGGTAGAACAGGGCCGGGGTGATGGTCAGGTCGTGGTTGACGGCCCATTTCAGCGCCATGCGCAGCACGGCGTCGTCTTCCGAATTGGTGCGGCGGCGCACGGTGGCCAGCGTGTCGGGATCGACCTGGGTGATGTAGCCGCTCACGTGGGTGCTCTGCACGCCCACGCGCAGCGCCATTTCGTTGGCCACCAGCGGCACGTTGAGCACCGCGTTGACGCTGTGGTTGATGCCGCCGTGCGAGGTGGAGGACAGTTCAGCCATGGCGCTGTTGTCCATCTTCTTCAGGTCCGGCTGGTTCAGCAGCACTTTCAGCGTGCCGCCCATGGAGCTGGCGCCATACAGCGTGCCTTGCGGGCCGCGCAGCACTTCGATGCGGTCCACGTCGAAGAACTTCGGCTCCGGGCTGCCCAGGCTGTACAGGTTACGGGTGGTCATGGACACGTCGTCCATGTAGATGCCCACCGTGCCCGAACCGGCGGAGGAGGCGATGCCGCGCATCTCGATGTTCGACAGGCCGGGGCCATTGCCCTGGGTGCCGCCCGAGAACGAGATGTTGGGCACGTTGCGGGTGATGTCTTCCAGTCCGGCGATATGCTGGGCCGCCAGATCTTCGCCGCGCACCACGGACATGCTGATCGGCACCTTGCTGGCGTCCTCCTTGCGTTTTTGCGCCGTGACCTGGATGGTCTGGATTTGCTCGCTGCGCGCGGGCTTGGCCGGTACGGCCGCATTGTCGGTGGTGGCAGGCGCATCCTGCTGGGCCCAAGCGAGGGTGGCGCCGGTGGTGCAGAGGGTAGCGATCGCCAGTTGCAATCGGGAGCGTTGGATTTTCATATCAGGACAGGGCTGGCGCGCAAAGCGGCCGCAAATTGGCAAGGGCCGTCATTGTCCTACATTGTTGCGCTGCAGAATTGATTGTATATACAACAATTTTACAGAAAATACGGTTTTTCTTAATGCGCCAGTCAAAAATCGGGGACGGACTCCAATTTTCCCGCGAAGCAAAATTCGGGGTGTAACAAAATTCGGGACGTAACAAGATATTCCCTGCAGGCAAAATGGTGTTACGTCCCGGATTTTGCGCAAAATGGTGTTACGTCCCCGATTTTGATGAGTCACTAATCGGGGACGTACTTCAATTTCGCCGTGAGGCGAAACCGGGGACGTAACAAGATATTTCCCGTAGGCTAAATGGTGTTACGTCCCCGATTTTGAGGGGGTTACCACTTGAGCTCGCCCTTGATCACCTTGGCCGAGATGTCCAGCGCGCCCGCCATGCCGGCGGCCGGGTAGGCGGCCTTCATGGTGGCGATCAGGCCGGCGGCATCGGCCGCCTTGGGCGCTTCGGCTTCGAAGCGTTGCAGGTAGTCGCGGGTGTAGGCGATGCTGTCCGGCGTGTAGCTGACGCCGACTTTGAAGTGGCCTGGCACCACCGTGACCGGCTTCAGCGCGCTGATGGCGTCCAGCGTGGCCAGCCACTGCTGGCGCGATGCCACGGTCTGGGTATCGGCCGTCCACACATGCAGCTCGTTGAACAGCACCACGCCGCCCACCACGGCTTTGATCGACGGAATCCACACGTAGCTGCGCTCGGGCGACTTGCCCTGCAAGCCTTCGATCTTCAGCGTCTGGCCTTCCAGCTTGATGCTGTCGCCCTGCAGCGGCTGCGGCATGACGATGCCTTGCGGAGCGTTGTCCTTCAGGATCGGACCCCAGTAGGCCACTTTGGCGGCGGCCTTCTGCTGCATGGCGGCGATGGTTTGCGGCGTGGCCACGATGCGCGCATCCGGGAACGCGGCGTGGATCACCTCCAGGCCGAAGTAGAAATCGGGGTCGCCATGGCTCACGTACACGGTGGTCAGACGCTTGCCGCTGGCGCGGATGCGCTCGGCCAGCTTGAGCGCTTCGCCGCGTGAGAACTGGGCGTCGATCAGCACCGCGTCATGCTGGCCCGCCAGCAGTACCGAGGCGACCGGGAAGATGGCCGCTTCGCCGGGGTTGTAGACCTCCAGCGTCAGCGGCGCCGATGCGGCGGATGCGGCGGGGACGATACCCAGGGCGGCGGTGGCGGCGAGGGCGGCGGACAGAATGGTGGGCTTGAACATGATCGTCTTTCTGTTGAAGTGGGAGTGACGTCATCTTAAATTGCTTGATTCGAGAGAAAAACCCGGTATTCTGCACTAATTAATTGCATAAATCGGACGAATTATGGATCGCATCACCGCCGCCACCGTGTTTGTCAGCATCGTCGAGCGGGGCAGCATGATCGCGGCGGCGGAAGCGCTGGACATGTCGCGCGCCATGGTCACGCGCTACCTGGCCGAGATGGAGCAGTGGGCCGGCGCCCGCCTGCTGCACCGGAGCACGCGCCGTTTGAGCCTGACGGATGCGGGCGAAGTGACGCTGGCGCGCTGCCGCGGCATGCTGGAACTGGCCGCCGCCATCGACGCCGTGCCGCCCGAAGACCCGGACACGCCCCACGGCCTGTTGCGCGTCAGCTGTTCGCAGTCGCTGGCGCAGGCGGCGCTGGCGGCGGCCGTGCCGGCGTATTTGCGCCGCTACCCGCGCATGGCGGTCGACCTGCAAGTGAATAACCGGGCCGTCAACCTGGTCGAGGAACGCATCGACCTGGCGCTGCGCATCACCAACGCGCTCGATCCCAACCTGATCGCGCGCCGCCTGGCCAGCTGCGATTCCGTGGTCTGCGCCGCGCCGGCCTACCTGGAAGCGCATGGCACGCCGCGCCGGGCCGAAGACCTGGCCGACCATAACTGCCTCACGTATAGCTATTTCGGCAAGAGCCTGTGGCAGTTCACGCGCGACGGTCAGGCGCTGGCCGTGCCGGTGGGCGGCAACCTGTCGGCCAATGAGGACTTGATCCTGCTGTCGGCCGCCGTGCAGGGGGTGGGCATCGCCCTGCAACCGGCCTACAGCGCGGCGCCGCTGATCGCCGCCGGCCAGCTGGTGGCGCTGCTGCCCGAGTGCGTGCCGCAGCGCATGGGCATCTACGGCATCTACAGCTCACGCCAGTATCTGCCGCCGGCATTGCGGGCCATGCTGGACTTCCTGCTGGACTGGTTCGGCAGCCATCCGGGCTGGTAGGGGAGCGTTAATCTTATGGCCATGTTTTGCCCGCATCCAGCCTGGGCGTGGCCCGAGCGCGCAAATTTACTGGCGCTTTGCGTGCATTTTTTACGCAGCAATGGTTGTTGAGATACAATGCCGCGTGCTATCCTGATTGACCGATTTTAGTTCTACCGAAAGAAACAAAAGTCCTTCCCCACAACTTGATGTGCAATCCGCTAACCGGTCAGGCCGTGTCGCGGAAGGTTAGATTAACCCGCTAATCTCGCGAAGCGCGAAGAAAGGTGAGCAATATGATGCAACAAAATACGTCCAACTCCTACCTGTTTGGTGGGAACGCGCCGTACGTCGAAGAGCTGTACGAAGCGTATCTCAACAACCCGGGTTCCGTGCCAGACAACTGGCGCGCCTACTTCGACGCCATGCAGCACGTCCCGGCCGTCGACGGTTCCAACAAGCCTGACGTGGCCCACGCCTCCGTGATCGCCTCGTTCGCCGAGCGCGCCAAGGCTGGCCCGATCCGCACCGTGACCGCCTCCGGCGACCCCGAAATGGGCCGCAAGCGCGTCGCCGCCACCCAGTTGATTGCCGCTTACCGCTACCTGGGTTCGCGCTGGGCCAACCTGGACCCGCTGCAGCGCCAGGAACGTCCGATGATTCCCGAGCTGGACCCCAGCTTCTACGGCTTCACCGATGCGGACATGGACACCGTGTTCAACATCAGCAACACCTACTTCGGTCCTGAAACCGCGACCCTGCGCGACCTGACCAACTTCCTGCGCGACACCTACACCCGCTCCATCGGCGCGGAATACATGTACATTTCCGACCCGGCCGAGAAGCGCTGGCTGCAGGAACGCCTGGAATCGATCCGCTCCACCCCCAATTTCACGGCCGACAAGAAGAAGCACATCCTGGAACGCCTGACGGCGGCCGAAGGCCTGGAACGCTACCTGCACACCAAGTACGTCGGCCAGAAGCGCTTCTCGCTGGAAGGCGGCGAAACGTTCATCGCCTCGATCGATGAGATCATCCAGCGCGCCGGCGAAAAAGGCGTGCAAGAGATCGTGATCGGCATGGCCCACCGCGGCCGCCTGAACGTGCTGGTCAACACCCTGGGCAAGAGCCCGAAAGAGCTGTTCGAAGAATTCGAAGGCAAGCATGGCGACGACCTGCCTGCCGGCGACGTGAAATACCACCAGGGCTTCTCGTCCGACATCTCCACCGTTGGCGGCCCGGTCCACCTGTCGCTGGCGTTCAACCCATCGCACCTGGAAATCGTCAACCCTGTGGTTGAAGGTTCCGTCAAGGCCCGTATGGATCGCCGCGGCGATACGCTGGGCGCGCAAGTGCTGCCTATCCTGGTGCACGGCGACGCCGCTTTCGCCGGCCAGGGCGTGGTCATGGAAACCCTGAACCTGGCCCAGACCCGCGGCTACGGCACGGGCGGTACGGTGCACATCGTCATCAACAACCAGATCGGTTTCACCACCTCCGACCCACGCGACGCCCGTTCCACCATCTACTGCTCGGACGTGGTCAAGATGATCGAAGCGCCCGTGCTGCACGTGAACGCGGACGATCCTGAAGCCGTGGTACTGGCCTCGCAGATCGCGATGGACTATCGCCTGCAGTTCCAGAAGGATATCGTGGTCGATATCATCTGCTACCGCAAACTGGGCCACAACGAGCAGGATACGCCTGCCCTGACCCAGCCGCTGATGTACAAGAAGATCGCCCAGCACCCAGGTACCCGCAAGCTGTACGCCGACAAGCTGGCCGCGCAAGGCGTGGTGCCTGCCGATGGCGGCGACAAGATGGTGGCCGCCTTCCGCGAGGCGATGGACGCCGGCAAGCACACGGTCGATCCAGTGATCTCCAACTTCAAGAACAAGTTCGCCGTCGACTGGCTGCCGTTCCTGAACCGCAAGTGGACCGACTCGGCCGATACGGCCGTGCCGATGACGGAACTGAAGCGCCTGGCCGGCCGTATCACCACCGTGCCGGAAGGCTTCAAGGTGCACTCGCTGGTGGAAAAAGTGCTGGGCGACCGCGCTTCCATGGGCCGTGGTGAACTGAACCTGGACTGGGGCATGGGCGAACACCTGGCCTACGCCTCGCTGGTATCGTCCGGCTACGCCGTGCGCCTGACCGGCCAGGATGCCGGCCGCGGCACCTTCGTGCACCGTCACGCCGTGCTGCACGATCAGAACCGCGAACGCTGGGATGCCGGCACCTACGTGCCACTGCAGAACATCGCTGAAGGCCAGGCGCCATTCACCGTGATCGACTCCGTGCTGTCGGAAGAAGCAGTACTGGGCTTCGAATACGGTTACTCGACCGCTGAACCGAACACGCTGACGATCTGGGAAGCCCAGTTCGGCGACTTCGTCAACGGCGCGCAAGTGGTGATCGACCAGTTCATCAGCTCCGGCGAAGTGAAGTGGGGCCGCGCTTCGGGCCTGGTCATGATGCTGCCGCACGGTTACGAAGGCCAGGGTCCAGAGCACAGCTCGGCCCGTCCTGAGCGTTTCCTGCAGCTGTGCGCGGACAACAACATGCAAGTGGTGCAGCCGACCACCGCGTCGCAGATCTTCCACGTGCTGCGCCGTCAGATGGTGCGCCAGTTCCGCAAGCCGCTGGTGATCCTGACCCCGAAATCGCTGCTGCGCAACAAGGATGCCGGCACGCCGCTGACCGAACTGTCCAAGGGCGCGTTCCAGACCGTGATCGGCGAAGTGGACGACAAGATCGACGCCAAGAAGGTCAAGCGCGTCGTAGCTTGCTCGGGCAAGGTGTACTACGATCTGGTCAACGCCCGCAAGACGCGCGGCCAGACCGATACCGCCATCATCCGCGTCGAGCAGCTGTATCCGTTCCCGCACAAGTCGTTCACGGCTGAACTGAAGAAGTTCCCGAACCTGGCCGAAGTGGTGTGGGCACAGGACGAGCCGCAGAATCAGGGCCCATGGTTCCAGATTCAGCACAACATCTTCGAGAGCATGGAATCGGGCCAGCGCCTGGCCTACGCCGGTCGTCCGGCATCGGCTTCGCCAGCGGTCGGTTACTACGACAAGCACTACGCCCAGCAAAAAGACCTGCTGGAGACGGCGTTCTCGAAGCTCAAGGGCTTCATCCTGACCAAATAAGGTCAACGGCGCCGCGACAGTCGCGGCGCCTGATCGCATTCACTGACGGTGCGCCGCGCGGGGCGCGGCGCCGCAATAACAAAATATACGGAGTTTTACATGGCACAAATCGAAGTCAAGGTTCCTCAACTGTCCGAGTCGGTCGCCGAAGCGACCATGCTGACCTGGCATAAGAAAGTCGGCGAGGCAGTGGCCCGCGACGAAAACCTGATCGATATCGAAACCGACAAAGTGGTGCTGGAACTGCCAGCACCTTCCGCTGGCGTGCTGGTACAGATCATCAAGGGCGACGGCAGCACCGTGGTCGCCGGCGAAGTGATCGCCATCATCGACACCGAAGGTTCGGCTGCCGCCGCTGCCCCAGCTGCTGCCGCCGCTGCTCCAGCCGCCGCTGCTCCTGCCGCTGCCGCCGCCGGCAACAAGGGCGACGTGGCCATGCCTGCCGCCGCCAAGATCCTGTCGGAAGCCAACCTGTCGGCCTCGCAAGTGGCCGGCACCGGTAAAGATGGCCGCGTGACCAAGGGCGACGCCCTGGCCGCCGCCGCCAAGCCTGCCGCTCCTGCCGTCGCGCCGCTGGCGCCAGCCGCTGCCAAACCAGCGCTGCAACAAGTGGCCGTGGCCGCTCCTAACCTGGGCGACCGTCCGGAAGAGCGCGTGCCAATGAGCCGCCTGCGCGCCCGTATCGCCGAGCGCCTGATCCAGTCGCAATCGACCAACGCCATCCTGACCACCTTCAACGAGGTGAACATGGCGCCTGTGATGGACCTGCGTAACAAGTACAAGGACAAGTTCGAGAAAGAGCACGGCGTCAAGCTGGGCTTCATGTCCTTCTTCGTCAAGGCCGCCGTGGCAGCCCTGAAGAAGTACCCGATCCTGAACGCCTCCGTGGACGGCAACGACATCGTCTACCACGGCTACTTCGACATCGGTATCGCCGTCGGTTCGCCACGCGGCCTGGTGGTGCCTATCCTGCGCAACGCGGACCAGATGTCGATCGCCGACATCGAGAAGAAAATCGGCGAATTCGGCGCCAAGGCCAAGGAAGGCAAGCTGACGCTGGACGACCTGACCGGCGGTACCTTCTCGATCTCGAACGGCGGCACCTTCGGCTCCATGCTGTCGACCCCGATCATCAACCCGCCACAATCGGCCATCCTGGGCGTGCACGCGACCAAGGACCGCGCTGTGGTTGAAAACGGCCAGATCGTGATCCGTCCTATGAACTACCTGGCGATGTCGTACGACCACCGTATCATCGACGGCCGCGAAGCCGTGCTGGGCCTGGTGGCCATGAAGGAAGCGCTGGAAGATCCAGCCCGCCTGCTGCTGGAACTGTAATCACCCGCGTTTCGCCAGTACGCCCCTGTCCACCCGGGCAGGGGCCAGCATGAAAGGCCACCATGAACGTAGCCGAAGAAATCAAGCGCCTGCACGAGCTGCACCAGGCGGGCGCCTTGTCCGACGAGGAATTCGCCCAGGCCAAGGCCAGGCTGTTGAACGCCAGTCCGCCTCCGCGTGACGGCGCCGACATCGACCTGCCGGGCGAATTGAATCGCCTGCGCCGCTCGCGCCGCGACCGCTGGCTGGGCGGCGTGTGCGGCGGCCTGGCCAAGGCGTCGGGCATGGAATCGTGGGTGTGGCGCCTGATCTTCGCGCTGTTCACGGTGACTTTTGGCTTCGGACTGGTGGTCTACCTACTGTTATGGATCTTCGTCCCGGACGAGGAACTGATTGGGAATTGAGAAAAATATGAGCACTAAACAATTTGACGTCGTCGTGATCGGCGCCGGTCCTGGCGGTTACATCGCCGCCATCCGCGCAGCGCAGCTGGGCTTCTCCGTGGCCTGCGTGGACGCATGGGAAAACGCCAAGGGCGGTCCCGCTCCAGGCGGCACCTGCACCAACGTTGGCTGCATTCCATCGAAGGCGCTGCTGCAGTCGTCCGAGCACTATGAGCACGCTGGCCATGCTTTCAAGGAGCACGGCATCGACGTCGCCGGCCTGTCGCTGAACCTGGGCCAGATGATCAAGCGCAAGGACACCGTCGTCAAGCAGAACAACGACGGCATCCTGTTCCTGTTCAAGAAGAACAAAGTGAGCTTCTTCCACGGCCGCGCCTCGTTCGGCGGCGCCGCCACCGCTGACGGCTATCCTATCGTCGTCTCGGCACCCGCCAACGAAACCATCAACGCCAAGCAAGTCATCATCGCCACCGGCTCCAACGCGCGTGAACTGCCAGGCGCACCGTTTGATGAAAAACTGATCCTGTCGAACACCGGCGCGCTGGCGATCGACGCTGTTCCGGCCAAGCTGGGCGTGATCGGCGCCGGCGTGATCGGCCTGGAAATGGGCTCCGTATGGCGCCGCCTGGGTTCCGAAGTGACCGTGCTGGAAGGCCTGCCTGTGTTCCTGGGCGCCGTCGACGAGCAGATCGCCAAGGAAGCGGGCAAGCTGTTCGCCAAGCAGGGCCTGTCGATCAACCTGGGTTGCAAGATCGGCAAGATCAGCACCGGCAAGAACAACGTCACCGTGGAATACGAAAACGCCAAGGGCGAAGCCCAGAGCGCCGTGTTCGACAAGCTGATCATCTCGATCGGCCGTACCCCCAACACCAACGGCCTGGGTGCCGACAAGGTCGGCCTGCAGCTCGACGAGCGCGGCTTCGTGGCCGTGGACGGCGACTGCAAGACCAACCTGCCTGGCGTGTGGGCGGTGGGCGACGTGGTGCGCGGCCCGATGCTGGCGCACAAAGCGGAAGAAGAGGGCGTTGCCGTGGCCGAGCGTATGGCCGGCCAGCATGGCCACACCAACTTCAACACCATTCCTTGGGTGATCTACACCTCGCCGGAAATCGCGTGGGTTGGCAAGACCGAACAGCAATTGAAAGCTGAAGGCGTGGCTTACAAGGCCGGTACCTTCCCGTTCCTGGCCAACGGCCGTGCGCGCGCGCTGGGCGACACCTCGGGTATGGTCAAGTTCCTGGCTGACGCGACCACCGACGAGATCCTGGGCGTGCACATCATCGGCCCAATGGCATCCGAGCTGATTTCGGAAGCCGTGGTGGCGATGGAGTTCAAGGCTTCGGCTGAAGACATCGCACGTATCTGCCACGCACACCCATCGCTGTCGGAAGCGACCAAGGAAGCGGCACTGGCGATCGACAAGCGCACCCTGAACTTCTAAAGCAGTACGCGGCGGGCCCCCGTTCGTCCTACGCGGTATCGGTAGGGCGGACGCAGGCCCGCCGTTTTTTTTGTGCAGCCGTCGCACTGAAGTGAATTCCATGAACGTCCAAGAGTTTTATCAGCATGCGCTGGAGCAGCGCGATTTCAAGGCCGACGCTGAACAACAGCGCGCCGTCGACCGCCTGCAGAAGTGCTATGACGAGTGGGTGGCCTACAAGGGCCAGCGCTCGAACGGCCTGAAACGCCTGATCAACCGCCCCGGCGTGCCGCGCGGCGTGTACATGTGGGGCGGGGTGGGGCGCGGCAAGTCCTTCCTGATGGACAGCTTCTATTCAGTGGTGCCGGTGGTGCGCAAGACCCGTTTGCACTTCCATGAATTCATGCGCGGCGTGCACCGCCAGCTCGATGAACTGACCGGCGTGGCCGATCCGCTCAACGAAGTGGCGCGCCGCATCGCCAAGAAATACCGTTTGATCTGCTTCGACGAGTTCCACATCTCGGACGTGGCCGACGCCATGATCATGTACAACCTGCTGTCGGCCCTGTTCGACAACGGCGTGGCCTTCATCATGACCTCCAATTACGACCCGCAGCTGCTGTACCCCGACGGCCTGCACCGCGACCGCATCCTGCCCACCATCCGCCTGCTGTACGAGAAGCTGGACGTGATGAACATCGACGCCGGCATCGACTACCGCGGCCGCGCGCTGGAGCAGGTGCAGTCCTACTACACGCCGCTGGGCGCGGCCACCGACCACGCGCTGCGCGAAGCCTACGCCAGCGTGGCGGAATCGGCCGACGAAGACCCGGTGGTGCGCATCGAGAGCCGCGAAATCCGCGCCTTGCGCCGGGCCGGCACCACCATCTGGTTCGATTTCGCCACCTTGTGCGGCGGTCCCCGCTCGCAAAACGATTACCTGGAAATCGCCAGCCGCTTCCATACCGTGATATTGTCCGGGATTCCCATGATGTCGGCGGCCATGTCTTCCGAGGCGCGCCGCTTCACCTGGCTGATCGACGTGTTCTACGATCAGAAGGTCAAGCTGCTGATGTCGGCCGAGGTGGAGCCGGAAGAGCTGTACACGACCGGCACCCTGGCCAACGAGTTCCACCGCACCGTCTCGCGCATCGTCGAGATGCAGTCGCGCGACTACATGGACAAGGAACAGCGCGGCGCGGCTGACGCGCTGGCATAAGGTATAAGGCATACGGCAAAACGCATCACGCGTAACCGCAACTGAAACTGAACATGACACCAACCACTTTCCTGAAGCTGGCGTTGCTGCTGCCGCTGCTCGGCGCGACCCTGTCGGCGCCGGCGCAGGCCCAGAACATAGGCCAGGCTCCGCTGGGCGAGCCACGGGTGCCGGCCACCCACTCGGTCGAGCAGGCCGACGCCACGCTGGAGCAGGTGGCGCGCGAGCGCGCCGCCGTGCATGCGCGCTACGCGCAGGAAGAGCAAGTCTGCTACGACAAGTTCTTCGTCAACCGCTGCCTGGACCAGGCGCGCGAAAGGCGGCGCGTGGCGTTGTCCGACTTGCGCGCGGTGGAAGTGGAGGCCAGCCATTTCAAGCGCCAGGACTCCGTCAACAAGCGTGACGCCGAGTTGGCCGAGCGGTCCCGCAAGGACGAGGAAGAACAGGCCGCGCGGGCCGCCCAGCCGCGTCCGGTCAAGACCCCGGCCCCGGTTGA
Source organism: Rugamonas apoptosis (assembly GCF_014042355.1). GTDB lineage: Bacteria > Pseudomonadota > Gammaproteobacteria > Burkholderiales > Burkholderiaceae_D > Rugamonas > Rugamonas apoptosis. The sequence continues at coordinate 82,541 of NZ_JACEZU010000009.1, read as the reverse complement.
CGTGGCGCCGTCCGCGCCCAAAGCCGGCCCGTCGCTGGCCGAGCGTCAGGCCGAGCACGACGCGCGCGAACAGCGCCATGAAGCCGACGAAGCGGCCGGCGCCGCCCGGCGCGCCGCCAACGCGGCCGCCTATGAGCGCAAGCAGCAGGAATCGGTCGAGCGCAAAGCAGCCATCGCCAGGAAAAAGCAGGCAGCGGGCGCCAGGCGCGCCGCGCGCGAGGAAGCCGAGCGCAAGAAAGCGGCTGCGGCGGCAGCGGCCGCCGCGTCGGCGCTCAAGCAATAAGTCAGACGGCCCGTTTCAGGCGCTGCACGGTGTAACTGGGTTTTTCCTTGGGTGGCGCGACCAGCTTGATGATGGCCATCGAGCAGTTGTCGCCCTTGCCGGCGGCCCGTTCGATGGCCTTGTTGATCAGCAATTCCGAGGCCTGGCGCGGCGCGTTGCGCGCCAGCGCGGCGGCCAGTTCCAGGTCGGTGAAGTATTGCCACAGGCCGTCAGAGCACAGCAGGAAGGCGTCGCCGGCCTGCAAGCCTTCGTGCCGGCCCACGGTGACGAACGGCGGCTTGAGGTGGTTGCCCAGCACGTTGCTGAGCAGCTTGGAACTGCGGTGTTTCTTGGCCGCCTCCAGCGGCAGCTTGTCGTCGGTGACGAGGTGGTCCACATAGGCCGCGTCGTTGCTGCGGGCAGCGCAGGTCTGGCCGGCGAAGCGGTACAGGCGCGAATCGCCCACGCAAGCCCACACGGCCTGGCGCTGCGGCGTGAGGGCCAGCAACACCAGCGTGCTGTGCGGCTCGCTGCTGGCGGCGATCGGGGTCATCTTGATCACCTCGTGCGCCTCCTGTGCGATGTTGCGCAGCAGTTCTTCCAGGCGTTGCAGGTTGGGTGTGTCGCCCACGCGGAATTCGTCGAACAGGTGTTTGCTGGTCAGCAGCACCTGCTCGGAGGCGATGGGGCCGCCGCTGACGCCGTCGGCCAGCACGGCCAGCACGTAGCCGGGCGCCTGGGCGGCCGTGTACAGGGCCACCCGGTCATTTTGCTGGGCCCGGTTGCCGATATGCTGGGCCGTGCCGGCTTCGATTTTATAGGCGCTCATATCTCACACTGTATCCCGGCTGGGCTAGCCGTGGCGTTCTCTACATCAATTCTGTTGGCGGCTGGGCTGGCGTAGATTAAACTATGCACCGTTACGCGGTTTTGTTGCAAGCATGGTTGTTGGCTAAGCGAAACTATTTGGATTGTATGCGTATCTGCCCGGAACGCACGGAACAATTTGTAACAGAAAACCTCACCATGACTGATGCACAAGAAATACAGCGACGCCTGATAGAACTTGACGTGGAACACCGCGACCTTGACGCGGTGATCGAAATGCTGACGCGGGATGGACACCACGACCAGCTGCAACTGCGGCGCCTGAAAAAGCGTAAACTGCAGCTGAAAGACTATATCACATTGCTGAAAATGCAATTGGTGCCTGACGTCCCGGCCTGACGCCCGACGACTGGCGCCCGCACGCCACCATAAAGCTTATTTTGACCGAACCCCAGTTACCGTCCGCCGCCGCGCCGGCTGAGTCGGACGCGCCCGCCGCGTCTGCCGTGCCCGCGCGCGTATCCGCTGCCGCACCCGCTCCCGCCGCCTCGTCCGCCGTGCCGCACGTACCGGGCCGCCACGATGCCGAGATCGAACGCCTGTTCGGCGCCGGCGGCCCGCTGGGGCCGGCCGTGGGCAGCTATCGCCCGCGCCGTTCGCAGACGGAGATGGCCAAGGCCGTGGCGCAAGCCATCGCCGAGCAGCAGACCCTGATCGCGGAAGCAGGCACCGGCACCGGCAAGACCTTCGCCTACCTGGTGCCGGCCTTGCTGTGGGGGGGCAAGACCATCGTCTCGACCGGCACCAAGAACTTGCAGGATCAATTGTTCCTGCGCGACATCCCCACCGTGCGCGCCGCCTTGCAGGCGCCCGTGTCGGTGGCGCTGCTCAAGGGCCGCTCCAACTACGTATGCCATTACCACCTGGAACGCACGCTGCAGAACGGCCGCATGACCTCGCGCGACGACGTCGGCCATCTGCGTGAAATCTCACGCTTTCTCAAGATGACCAGTTCCGGCGACAAGGCCGAGCTGGCGCGGGTGCCCGAGAATGCCATGATCTGGAACCTGGTCACGTCCACGCGCGAAAACTGCATGGGCGCCGAGTGCCAGTACTACCAGGACTGCTTCGTGATGAAGGCCCGCAAGGAAGCCCAGCAGGCCGACGTGGTGGTGGTTAACCATCACCTGTTCTTTGCCGACGTGGCCTTGAAGGACACGGGCGTGGCCGAGCTGCTGCCGTCGGCCAACACCATCATCTTCGACGAGGCGCACCAGCTGCCCGATACGGCCACGCTGTTCTTCGGTGACACCTTCTCCACCTCGCAAGTGCTGGAACTGTGCCGCGACGTGCTGGCCGAGGGCCTGGCCCACGCGCGCGACGGCGCCGACTGGGGCAAGACCGTGACGGTGGTGGAGAAGGCGGCGCGCGACTTGCGCCTGACCTTCCCGCAAGACATTGTACGCCTGTCGCTGCCCCAGATCGCGCCATCGAGCGACTTCTTCCCGGCCCTGCAAACGCTCAAGGATGAACTCGACGGCCTGATCGCCGTGCTCGACACGCAGGCGATCCGGGCCGAGACGCTGGAACAGTGCCGGGTGCGCGGCGTCGAGCTGGCCCAGCAACTGGCCGCGTGGAAGTACGATCCCAAGGCCAAGGTGGACAAGGGCGAGGAAGCCGTGTTCTGGGTCGAGGCCTACACCATGTCGCTGCAACTGCACAAGACGCCGCTGTCGATCGCGCCCATCTTCAACGGCCAGCGCGAAGGCGTGCCGCGCAGCTGGATCTTCACCTCGGCCACCTTGGCCGTGAAGAACGACTTCAGCCACTTCGCCAACCAGATGGGGCTGACGAACGAGTTGTCGATGTCCTGGCCCAGCCCGTTCAACTACGAACAGCAAGGCATCCTGTACGTGCCGCAAGGCTTGCCCGACCCGAACTCGATCGGCTACACGGACGCCGTGCTGGACAAGGCTTTGCCCGTGATCGAGGCGGCCGGCGGCAAGACCTTCGTGCTGTGCACCACCTTGCGCGCCGTCAAGCGCGCCGCCGAGCGCCTGCGCGATGAATTCGCCAAGCGCCATCTGCCGTTCCCCCTGTTCGTGCAGGGCGACAAGGGCCGCACGGAATTGCTGGACCAGTTCCGCAAGGCCGGTAATGGCGTGCTGATCGGTAGCCAGAGTTTCTGGGAAGGGGTGGACGTGCGGGGTGACGCGCTATCGCTGGTGATCATCGACAAGCTGCCGTTTGCGCCGCCCGACGATCCCGTGCTGGCGGCCCGCATCGAAGTGATGGAAAAGCAGGGCATGAACGGCTTCATGCACCACACCTTGCCGGAAGCGATCATTAACCTCAAGCAGGGCGCCGGCCGCTTGATCCGCGATGAAGGTGACCGTGGCGTGCTGATGTTGTGCGACCCGCGCGTCATTTCCAAACCATACGGACGGCGCATCTGGCAAAGCCTGCCGTCGTTCAAGCGCACGCGCGAGCAGGACGACGTGCTGGCCTTCTTCCGCGACAAGGACGCCCAGCCGGCGCTGCCCGAGGCTTGAGCCGGGATCGCCGCCGGATAAAGCACCGAAGAACCGGGGACCAGGAATCGGGGACGGACCCCAATTTCCGCATAGCGAAAATTGGGGTCCGTCCCCGATTCTTTTGTCCCGTTGTGCGCTTACGCTTCCGGCAAAATCACCACCTTGCCCGTCACCAACCGCGCGGCCATGTCGTTCAGTGCGGCCGCCGTGTCGGCCAGCGGATAGCGGGCCGAGATGTGGGGCTGGATCTTGCCTTCCTTCAGCCAGCCCAGCAGTTGGGTCATGGCGGCCAGGTTGGCCTTCGGTTCGCGCTTGACGAACTCGCCCCAGAACACGCCCATCAGCGACGCGCCTTTCAGCAGCGCCAGGTTCAGCGGCAGGCGCGGAATCTCGCCGTTGGCGAAACCCACCACCAGGTAGCGCCCGCGCCAGGCGATGCTGCGGAACGCCGGTTCCGCGTACACCCCGCCCACCGGGTCGTAGATCACGTCCGGCCCCTTGCCATCCGTGGCGGCCTTGACGGCGTCGCGCCAGTCGTCATTGCTGTAGTTGACCAGCACGTCCGCGCCGTGCGCCTTGCACACCGCCAGCTTGGCGTCGCTGGAGGCGGCCGCGATCACGCGCGCGCCCAGCGCCTTGCCGATGTCGATGGCGGCCAGTCCCACGCCGCCGGCCGCACCCAACACCAGCATGGTTTCACCCGCTTTCAGGCCGGCCCGGTCCACCACCGCGTGGTGCGAGGTGCCGTAGGTGAGGGTGATGGCGGCCGCCGTGTCGAAGTCCATGTCGGCCGGCATAGGCATCAACGCCTGCACCGGCACGGCCAATTGCTGGGCGAAGCCGCCCTGGCCGGCGAACGCGATCACGCGGTCGCCCACTTTATACCCCTGCACGTCGTCGGCCACGGCGCGCACCACGCCCGCCACTTCGCTGCCGGGCGTGAACGGCAGCGCCGGCTTGACCTGGTATTTGCCCTGGATGATGAGCACGTCGGGGAAGTTGACCCCGGCCGCCTTCACGTCCAGCACCACCTGGCCGGGGGCTGGCTGCAAGTCAGGTAATTCCTCCAGGGTGAGGGTGTCGGGCAGTCCCCATGCCTTGCAGACGATGGCTTTCATTATTGTGGTTTCCTCGTTGGTGGGTGGAAATAAAATAGAACGACCGTTAGATTTTTTATTATGCCTCAAATGCGCGACTGTCGTGTGCGGCAGTGCGCCTTTGCGTGTGCGCAAAGTGTGGGGCGGGCGCGGCGCTAGAGTGGGGGCGTCAGTCAGCTCAGGGGAAGAAACGGAGGGGGATGTGATGACGATCCGCTACGGCTGTTTCTTTAGCTACGCGCATGGCCAGCATGCGTACATGAGCAAGTTCAAGAACGATCTGGCCGAGGCGCTCAAGTGCTATCTGGAACCTCATTTCGACTCGGAAAAAGAACTGTTCGTGGACAGTGAGCAATTGGGCGGCGGCGACGACATCGACCAGCGCATCGCGCGCGACGTGCAGGAGCAGGTGCTGGCCGCGCGCATGCGCCTGCTTGGGGCCGAACATGGCGACACGCTGCGCGCCAAGATGGCCCTGGCCGGCATCCTGGCCCAGCTGGATGAACTGGACACGGCCCGCAGCCTGGCCGAACGGGTAGTGCGGGCCCGTTTGCGCCAGCAGGGTCCGGAGCATGCGGACACGCGCCAGGCGCGGGCCCGGCTGGCCGATATCCAGCGCCGGCTGGGCGAGCCGGCCATGGCGGCCCTGTATCAGGAGGCCGGCGTGCCGGAAGAGGGCGGCGCGGACCCGTTGCAGGCGCTCGGCGACCTGGAGTCGACCTTGCTGGGCGCGCGCGAACCGGCGGGCGAGCGGTACCGGCAGGATGCCTTGCTGGCGCTGGAAGGCTGGCTGGCCGCGCCGCGCGGCACGCCTCGCTAGCGGCGGCAGGGGCGGCGGGGATGGTCGTGGGGGCGTATTCGGCAGGCTGGAAATTTATCTGCGCGCCGGTGCCCGGCCATGCGCAGTACGGGCATTGCTTCAGGTAAAATCGGCGTATGAGAATCCTGATCAGTAATGACGACGGCTACCTGGCGCCCGGCATCAACGCCCTGGCCGAGGCGCTGGCGCCCATCGCCGATATCGTGGTGGTGGCACCCGACAGCAACCGTTCCGGCGCATCGAACTCGCTTTCATTGGACCGGCCCCTGTCCGTCCAGCGCGCCGCCAATGGTTTCTATTTTGTTAATGGCACACCCACCGACTGCGTCCACGTGGCGCTGACCGGCATGCTCGATTACCGGCCCGACCTGGTCGTGTCGGGCATCAACAATGGCCCCAACATGGGTGACGACACGCTGTATTCCGGCACGGTGGCGGCGGCCACGGAAGGTTATCTTTTTGGCATCCCCTCGATCGCGTTTTCCCAGGGCTCGTATGGCTGGGAACACGTGGAGGACGCGGCCCGCCATGCGCGCGACATCATTCAGCGCTACGGCGCCACGTTGCCCAGTCCCTACCTGCTCAACGTCAACATCCCGAACCGGCCATACGAACAATTGAACAAGGTGGTGGCCACCCGGCTGGGCCGGCGCCACCAGGCTGAACCGGTGATCAAGGCCTTCGATCCGCGCGGCAAGGAAATATTCTGGATCGGACCGCCCGGCGCCACCCGCGACGCCGGCGAGGGCACGGATTTCCATGCCTGCGCCCAAGGCTGGACGTCGATGACGCCGCTGCAGATCGATCTGACCCACAAGAGCCAGCTCGACGTGCTGGCATCGGGCCTGGCATGAACGACAAACCCCGCACTTTCCCCTTACCCCTGTCCTCGGTGGTCGATGCGGGCGGCAAGAAGCCGGTCGTGCGGGGACCGGTCGCCACGCCGCAGACGGCGACCCAGAACGCGGCCCTGAACGCCGCCCAGCATGCCAGCCGGGGCGGTGCGCCCGCCCAATCGCTGTACCAGGCCGGCCGCGCCGTCGCCTCGCCGTCCAAATCGCACCGCGAGGCGCTGGAGCGGGCCGTGCAGGCCGCCGCCCCCGCGCCGCGCGGCAATCCGCTGGTGTCGGACGCCGTGCGGCGCGCCATGGTGGAGCGGGTGGCCAAGCAGGGCGTGCAGGATGGCGTGGTGCTGGCCGCGCTCGATACCGTGCCGCGCCACCTGTTCATGGAGGAGGGCCTGGCGGCCCAGGCCTATATCGACGCCTCGCTGCCGATCGGCCACCACCAGACCATTTCCCAGCCCTACATCGTGGCGCGCATGATAGAAGTGATGCGCAACGGGGGCGAACTCAAGCGGGTGCTGGAGATCGGCACCGGCTGCGGTTACCAGGCGGCCGTGCTGTCTTGCGTGGCGCGCGAGGTGTGGTCGATCGAGCGCATCAAGCCCCTGCACGAGCTGGCCAAGGCCAATTTGCGGCCGCTGCGCGTGCCGAACCTGCGTTTGCACTATGGAGATGGTATGCTAGGCTTGCCGCAGGCCGCGCCATTTGACGGTATCATTCTGGCCGCGGCGGGCCTGGAAGTGCCGCGCGCGCTGCTGGAACAGCTGGCCATCGGCGGCCGGCTGGTGGCGCCCGTGGGCGCCCGCGCCCAGCACCTGGAACTGATCACGCGCACGGCCAAGGCCGAGTGGGTCAGCACCACGCTGGAAGATTGCCATTTCGTGCCGTTGCGCCCAGGCACCGTCTAAGTACGGTATGTGCCGGCGCCGCGCCAACCACCGGGCGACACACTGCCCTGAGTACCGAATACACAGATTAAGATGAGAATGACGAATAAAAGTTCCCTGTTAGTTGCGACCCTGACGCTCGCCCTGCTGAGCGCCTGTACCACCACCCCCAACCAGGCGCCGGTGGTCGAACGCATGCCCGGCGCGCCCCAATCCAAACCTGTCACCCCCAGCGAGGAAGCGCAGAAAGAACGCGACGAACGGGGCTTGTACACGGTCAGGAAAGGCGACACCCTGATCCGCATCGCGCTGGAACACGGCCAGAGTTACCGCGACATCGCGACCTGGAACAACCTGGCCAACCCGGACGATATCAAGGTCGACCAGGTGCTGCGCGTGCAGCCGCCCGACAGCGCCGCCGTGCAAACTTCGGCCGTGGCGATGCCGCCTGACACCAAGGCGCCGCCGGCCGCGCCCGTCCCCCGCAAGACCGGGCCCAAGGGCGACAAACGGCCTTACACGGACGCCACCCTGGCCGAACTGCAAAAGGCCGACGGCGTGGCGCCCGAGCGTGCCGAGCGCACCGAGGTGGCGCTGGTCAAGCCGGCCTCGCTGCCGCAGCCGGCCGCGCCCGCCGTGCCGGCGCTGGGCGCCGATGACGAAAAACTGAGCTGGATGTGGCCGGCCGACGGTAAAGTGGTGGCCAGTTTCGACGAAGGCAAGAACAAGGGCGTGGACATCGCCGGCCGTGCCGGACAGCAAGTCGTGGCGGCCGGCGCGGGAAAAGTCATGTATGCCGGCAGCGGCATCCGTGGTTATGGTAATCTCGTCATTGTGAAGCACAGTAACAGCCTGTTGTCGGCCTATGCCCACAACCGCAGCATCGTGGTGAAGGAGGGCCAGAGTGTGAACAAGGGACAAGTGATTGCCGAGATGGGCGATTCGGATGCTGATGCCGTCAAGCTGCACTTTGAAATCCGGCAGCAGGGCAAACCGGTCGATCCGTCCAAATTCCTGCCTAACCGTTAGCGTACCGTTATGACACACACGCCGCACGACCCGCTGGAAGACGACCCGGCGCCGGATGAATTTCCGGACGAGCCGGGCGACGACATCGCCGTCGACGCGATCGACCATGGTGATGGCCCGGCCGATGGCGAGGCGGCCGTGGAAGTGGGCACGGTGCTGGAAAGTGTCGACGAACTCAAGAAGGTGCTGGCGGCCGAGCTGTCGACCGACACCACCCAGCACTACCTGAACCAGATCGGCACCCGCCCCCTGCTGACGGCGCCACAGGAAGTGCATTTCGCCACCCTGGCCAAGCAGGGCGATTTCAGCGCCCGCCAGACCATGATCGAGCATAACCTGCGCCTCGTGGTGTCGATCGCCAAGCACTACATCAACCGCGGCGTGGTGCTGCTCGACATGATCGAGGAAGGCAACATCGGCCTGATGCGGGCCATCGACAAGTTCGAGCCGGAGCGCGGTTTCCGCTTCTCCACTTACGCCACCTGGTGGATACGCCAGAGCATCGAACGCGCCATCATGAACCAGGCCCGCACGGTGCGATTGCCGGTGCACATGGTGCGCGAGCTGAACCAGATCCTGCGCGGCAAATACCACCTGGAGGCGCGCCACCACAACGGCAAGGACGCGACCGCAGAGGACATCGCGGAACTGGTGGGCCGGCCGGTGGAGGAGGTGCAGGACATCCTGGCCCTGTCCGAACACGCCACCTCGCTGGACGCGCCGCTCGACAACGACCCCCAGTCCTCGCTGATGGACATGCTGCCCGGCGACAGCGAGGACAGCCCCGACGCCCGCGCCGAACACCATGAAATGACGGTGCTGGTGCGCGACTGGCTCACCAAGCTGCCCGACAAGCAGCGCATCGTCATCATGCGCCGCTTCGGCCTGGATAACGACGATCCGGCCACACTGGAAACCCTGGCCGAGGAAATGGGCGTCACCCGCGAACGGGTGCGCCAGATCCAGCAGGAAGCACTGGTCAAGCTGAAACGGGCCATGGCCGCCCGCGGCGTGGTGCGCGACTCCCTCCTGTAAGCGACGGCCGCAACATGACCGCGGCGTCATTGCGGCTGCTGGCCGCGCAGGCCCACGGTCTTCGCCGCCGTGCCGCGCTGCGCTCATTTTGCAACGGCCTGCCGGCCCGCCGGCGCAGCGTCCCGGCCCCGCTTTCTGCTATCATACGGCCCGCCCTGGCGTCCCGCCGGCCGGCCTGTGCCTCCCTCATTGATTGAACGTTATGCAAGAAAATATCATCGACATCAAATCGCTCGACATGGACGCCCGTGGCGTCGGCCACATCGACAATGAAGACGGCTCGCCGGGCAAGGTGGTGTTTGTCGAAGGCGCGCTGCCGGGTGAGCGGGTCAGCTTCGAGACGTTCAAGAAAAAGAAAAACTGGGAAGCGGCCCGCATGACGGCCCTGCACAAGGAATCGTCGCTGCGGGTCAAACCCAAGTGCGTGCATTTCGATAACTGCGGCGGCTGCTCGATGCAGCACCTGGAGCCGTCGGCCCAGGTCGCCATCAAGCAGCGCGTGCTGGAAGATAACCTGTGGCATATCGGCAAGGTCAAACCGCTGACCGTGATGCGCCCCATGTACGGTCCCACCTGGGGTTACCGCTACCGCGCCCGCCTGTCGGTGCGCCATGTGGCCAAGAAGAACGCGGTGCTGGTCGGCTTCCACGAAAAGAAATCCGTGTTCGTGGCCGACATGAGCAGCTGCCAGATCCTGCCGCCGCACGTGTCGGACATGCTGCTGCCGCTGCGCGCACTGATCGGCTCGCTGTCGCTGTACAACCAGGTGCCGCAGATCGAAGTGGCGGTGGGCGAGGACGTGACGGCGCTGGTGCTGCGCATCATGGCGCCGCTGACGGCCGACGATGAAGTCAAGCTGAAAGCGTTCGCCGACCAGTACCAGATCCAGTTCTGGCTGCAGACCAAGGGCCCGGACACGGCCGCTCCCTACTACCCGCTGGACCGCGAACTGCACTACCTGCTGCCTGAATTCGGCGTGCGCATGCCGTTCAAGCCGGTCGACTTTACCCAGGTCAACCACCACATCAACCGGGTGCTGGTGCACAAGGCGCTGGGCCTGCTGGACGTGCAGGCGGAAGACCGCGTGGCCGATCTGTTCTGCGGACTGGGCAACTTCACGCTGCCGCTGGCCACCCAGGGCCGCGAAGTGGTGGGCATCGAAGGCAGCACCAGCCTGACGGAGCGTGCGCTCGACAACGCCAAGGCCAACGGCCTGTCGGCCAAGACCTCATTCTCGACCCGCAACCTGTTCGAAGTGACGGTGGAAGACCTGATCGCGCTGGGCAAGTTCGACCGCATGCTGATCGACCCGCCGCGCGACGGCGCCATGGCCGTCAGCGAAGCGCTGGGCGCGCTGCGCGCAGTGCGCCCCGACCTGCTGCCCAAGCGCATCGTTTATGTGTCGTGCAGCCCGTCCACGCTGGCGCGCGACGCCAGCGTGCTGGTCAACCAGGCCGGCTACACGCTGAGCAAGGCCGGCGTGGTCAACATGTTCCCCCACACCTCGCACGTGGAATCGATGGCGGTGTTCGACCTCGTTTGAGCCGACACGCCTAGGGTGTTGGCGGTTAAAGATTGTATCCAAAAAAGAGACGATTGACTCTCTTTGTGATACATTCGGATTATGCTTGCCAACTTCCTCCTTGGTCCATTACGCACCCGTGTGCTGTCGGCCCTGCTTTTGCATCCTGACACCGCCTTTCATGTCAGGGAACTGGCGCGCCGGCTTGATGCATTGCCAGGTAGTATCAATCGGGAATTGAACAAGCTCGCCGACGCCGGTATCCTGTCTCGGCAGCATGTAGGCAATCAGGTGCATTATCGCGCCAATCTTGACTGTCCCGTGCATGCGGAGCTTGCCGGTCTGCTGCTCAAGACTACGGGCATGGCCACCGTTCTGACCGAGGCGCTGCAACCCTTGGCCGCCCGCATCCAGTGTGCGCTGGTGTTTGGCTCGGTGGCGCGTGGTGAGGCGAGTGCGCATTCAGACCTGGATGTGCTGGTCTTGGGGGACATCGCGTTTGCCGAAGTGGTCGAAGCCTTGCATCCGGCACAGGAAGTAGTGCAGCGGGAAATCAATCCGGTGGTCTATCGTACGGATGACTTTTGCGCCAAGCTCGCATCGGGCAACACATGGGCGCGTGAAGTGGTCGAGCAGCCTCAGCTCTTTTTGATCGGGAGCGCAGATGACTTTGCAAAACTTGTTGGCGACCCAGAGTCTCATCGCGTTCAGCGCCCGGCGTGAAGATATTCAACGTCTTCTGACTGCTGCGGAACGCAATTTGCATGACGCGAGCATCACGGCCATCAGTGATGAAAATCGCTTCGACGCGGCCTACAAATGCATCATGCAGTGCGCGATGGCAGCACTGTGGGCCAACGGCTATCGCACTTCCACGACGCCCACTGCGGTGGAGGAGTGCCAACGACAGGCGCGTGGGCTTCTGGGACTGGTCAAGTCGTGGCTCAAGGAGAATCGGCCGGACTTCTGCTAGTTGTTGCCACCAGCCGCTGTTCGCGATGCGCGACGTCGCTTTTGTAATGGCTTTTTTATAATTTTATTGACAGCCGCAGGCGCCTTTGTAACACTGGCTCATCCCCCTCATTCCTGAAGCATGCGCCAGGCCGCCCGTGTTCGTGCACCGACAGCTCGGTGCTGCGACACCCACTGGAGCCGGCATGCCTGTCCTGCGTCGTATTCTCGCTTTGATGTTGTTATGCTGCGCGGCCTTGTCGCTGCCCCTGGCCGCGCTGGCGGCGCCGGGTGTGCTGTCGTTTTCGCCCGGCGGCGCGGCCAAGGCCGTGCGCCAGGTGCAGGTGCGCTTCAATACGCAGATGGTGGCATTTGGCGACCTGGCCCTGGCCGACCCGTTCACCATCGATTGCCCCGAAGCGGGCAGCGGCCGCTGGATCGACGGCGCCAACTGGAGCTACGATTTCGCGCGCGACCTGCCGGGTGGCGTGGCCTGCCGCTTCACGCTCAAGCCCGGCCTGAAGAACCTGGCCGGCCAGCCGCTGGCCGACAGCGCGCCGTTCGGCTTCAACACGGGCGGCCCGGCCATCGTGCAGGCCATGCCGCGCGAGGGCAGTATGGTGGTCGACGAACAGCAGGTGTTCGTGCTGGGCCTGGACGCGCTGCCGCGTGAGGAGACGGTGACCGAGCATGCATGGTGCCGCGCCGACGGCATCAACGAGCGCATTCCCGTGCGTGTGCTGGCCGGCGCCGAGCGCGATCAGATCCTGGCCCAGCGCAAGGATTTCACGGAACGCTATTTGTCGCTGTACTTCCGCGCCCGTGGCGTGGTGTGGCGCGCCACCACGGGCGTGCGCAGCAAGCGGTTGGAGCAGTTGCCCATCGTGGTCCTGCAATGCAAACGCCGTTTGCCGGCCGATGCGCGTGTGGCGCTGGTGTGGGGCGCGGGCATCGCGGCCGACAGCGGCGTCGCCAACACGCAGGACCAGACCTTGAGCTACAAGACGCGGCCCGACTTCACGGCCCGCTTCAGCTGCGAACGTTTGCAGCCCAAGGGCGGCTGCATCCCGTTCCTGCCGGTGCGGCTGGACTTCTCCGCACCCGTGCGCATGGCCGACGCGCTGGCCGTGCGTCTGACGGGGCCGGGCGGCAAGAGCTATAGCGCCGCTGTCGACAAGGAGCAGAAGAAGGCAGAATACGTCAGCAACGTCACCATCGCCGGACCGTTCCCTGAGCAGAGCAAGTTGATGCTGTCGCTGCCGCCCGCGTTGAAGGACGATGCCGGCCGCTCCCTGCTGAACCAGGGCCGCTTCCCACTCGCCGTGCGGATGGATGCGCAACCACCGCTGGTCAAGTTCCCGGCCCGCTTCGGCATTATCGAAGCGCGTGGCGACCATATGCTGCCGGTCACGGTGCGCAACGTGGAGCCCGTGCTGGCGGGGAATGTGGCGCGGGTCGAAGGCGCCCCCGCCAAAGACGCAACCGCCAAGGACGCCACCGTCAAGGGCGCCATGCTGCGCGTGGCCGACCAGCAGGACCAGCAGGTGATGGATTGGCTCAAACGTCTGTCCTACGGCAACGACAGCTGGGAACCTGGCGAGCTGTATGCGAGAGACATGCCGCGCGCATTGCTGGGTGGTGACAAGGACGCGACCGTGGACCATTTCACGCTGCCCAAGCCGGGCGGCAAGCGTGCCTTTGAAGTGGTGGGCATCCCGCTGCGCAAGCCCGGTTTCTATGTGGTGGAACTGGCCAGCCCCAAACTGGGGGAGGCGCTCAACGCCAAGCCATCGCCGGCCTACGTCAGCGCGGCGGCACTGGTGACCAACCTGGTGGCGCACTTCAAGCATGGCGCCAGTTCATCGCTGGTGTGGGTGACCTCGCTCGACAAGGGGCAACCGGTGGCCGGCGCGCAGGTGGCGGTGCGCGACTGCGCCGGCAAGTTGCTGTGGCAAGGCACGTCCAACGCGCAGGGCGTGGCCAGCATCGCGCAGGAATTGGCTCTGTCGTCCTGCCGCGGCAACGACGGCTATTTCGTCAGCGCCCGCAGCGGTGGCGACATGACGTTCACGCTGTCGAACTGGAACCGCGGCATCGAGACCTGGCGCTTCAACGTGCCCACCGACGACTTCGAGGCCGACAACATCATCGCCGCCACCGTGTTCGACCGGACCTTATTGCGGGCCGGCGAAACGGTGCACATGAAGCACTTCCTGCGCCGCCACGTGGAGCAGGGCATCCGTTATGTGCGGGCCAGCGACGAGCCGCGCACCAGCAACCGCGATTGGCGCGCCCGCCGCCTGGGCGTGCAGGACCGCGCCGCGCTGCCGGAGAAAATGTTCGTCATCCATGAAGGCAGCGAGCAGAAATACGAACTGCCGCTGCGCTGGAACGCCAACGGCACGGCCGCCAACGAGTGGGTGATTCCGGCCGACGCCAAGCAGGGCTGGTATGAAATCATGCTGGGCGGGCAGAGCGCGGGGCGCTTCCGTGTCGAACAGTTCCGCGTGCCGACCATGAAAGCCATTTTGCAGGGACCGAAGACGCCGGCCGTGCAGGCGAGCAGCGTGGACCTGGATGTGCAGCTCAGCTACCTGTCCGGTGGCGGCGCCGGTGGCGCGGCCGTCAAGTTGCGCACCATGGTGCAACCCAAGAGCGTACAGTTCGATGATTATGGCGATTTCACCTTCAGCGCCGGCGACGTCCGCGTGGGCAAGGAGGACGATGCGCCCGTGTTCGATGAGGATGAAGGCGGCTACGATGAAAGCGGCGACCAGTCTGCATCGCCAGCGGCGGCGCGCACGCGCGAGCTGACGCTGGACCGGGCCGGCGGCGCCCGCGTGGCGCTGGATGGGCTGACGCCATCGCCCGTACCGCGCCAGCTGGTGGCAGAAATGTCCTACCAGGACGCCAACGGCGAAACGCTGACCGCGTCCACCGGCATCGCACTGTGGCCATCGGCCTATGTGATCGGCATCCAGCCCGACGGCTGGGTGATGAGCCGCGCCGCGCTCAAGTTCCAGGTGGTGGTGCTGGACCTGCAGGGCAAACCGGTGGCCGACGCCCCCGTCAACGTGGACTACTTCCAGCGCGAGAACTACTCGCACCGGCGGCGTTTGATCGGCGGCTTCTACGCCTACGAGAACAGCAGCGAGATCAAGGCACTGGGCGCCGCCTGCGAAGGCAGGACCGACAGCAAGGGCCTGCTCATTTGCGAGGTCAAGGCGCCCGCGGCGGGCAACCTGATCCTGCGTGCCCGTACCCGCGACGGCGCCGGCCACGAAGCCGTGACCAACCGCGAAACCTGGGTGGCCGACGGCGACGACTGGTGGTTCAAGGCCACTGACAACGACCGCATCGACCTGCTGCCCGAAAAGAAGCGCTATGAGCCGGGCGACACGGCCAGCTTCCAGTTGCGCATGCCGTTCCGCGCCGCCACCGCGCTGGTGACGGTGGAGCGCGAAGGTGTGATCGACACCTATGTGCGCCAGTTGTCGGGCAGCGCGCCCGTGTTCACGATTCCCGTCAAGCCGCAGTACGCGCCCAACGTCTATGTGTCGGCGCTGGTGGTGCGCGGGCGCGTAGCCGGTGTGCAGCCGACGGCGCTGGTGGACCTGGGCAAGCCGGCCTACAAGCTGGGGATCACGCCGCTGCGGGTGGGCTGGTCGGCCAATGAACTCAAGGTGCAGGTTCGTGCCGACAAGCCGGTGTACAAGATCCGCGAGCGGGCCACGGTGGCCGTCAAGGTCACCCGCGCCGACGGCAAACCCGCGCCGGCCGGCGCCGAGGTGGCGCTGGCGGCCGTGGACGTGGGCTTGCTGGAGCTGATGCCCAATGCCAGCTGGGAACTGCTGGAAGCGATGATGGGCCAGCGCAGTTTGCAGGTGCAGACGGCGACGGCGCAGATGCAGGTGGTGGGCAAGCGCCACTTCGGCCGCAAGGCGGTGCCGGCCGGCGGCGGCGGCGGCAAGGGCGCGGGCCGGGAATTGTTCGATACGCTGCTGTTCTGGAAGGCGCGCGTGACGCTGGACGCCAACGGCGAGGCCACGGTGCAGGTGCCGCTGAATGACTCGCTGACGGCGTTCCGCATCGTCGCCGTGGCCAGCGCCGACGCCGACCTGTTCGGCACCGGGCGCACGGAGGTGCGCAGCACGCAGGATCTGATCCTGTTATCCGGCCTGCCTGCGCTGGTACGGGAAGGCGACAAGTTCCACGCCGGCTTCACGCTGCGCAACACGACGGAAGGCGAAGTGCAGGTGGACCTGGGCGCCAGCGTGGGCGGCAAGGCGCTGGCGCCGCAAAAGCTGGCGCTGGCGGCCGGCCAGGCGCGCGAGATCGGCTGGGATTACCAGGCGCCGGCTGGCGCCGAGGAATTGCAATGGGACGTGAGCGCGGGGGTCCACGGCAACGACGGTGCCGTCGCCGTCGCTGGTTCGGCCGACCGCCTGCGCGTGCGGCAGAAGGTGGTGCCGGCTGTGCCGGTGCGCACGGTGCAGGCCACGCTGCTGCAACTGGAGAAAACCAACAATATGACGGTGCGGCTGCCGGCGGGCGCCATTCCCGGCCGCGGCGGGGTGCAGGCCACGTTCAGCGCGCGGCTGGGCAACGAGCTGCCCGGTGTGCGCGAGTACATGCGCAGCTATCCCTACACCTGTTTGGAGCAGCGGGCGTCGCGCGCCATCGCCTTGCAGGACCGTGACCGTTGGCAAACGCTGGTGGCCACACTGCAGGCGCACATGGACGCCGATGGCCTGCTCAAGTATTTCCCGATCATGGACCAGGGCAGCGACAGCCTGACGGCCTACGTGTTGTCGGCGGCCGACGAGGCGGCGTATGAGATCCCGCCGGAACTCAAGTCGCGCATGGAGGAGGGCTTGCTGGGCTTCGTCCAGGGCAAGGTGATCCGGGGTTCCGCGCTGCGCACGGCCGATCTGGCGGTGCGCAAGCTGGCCGCGCTGGAAGCGTTGTCGCGCAGCCGTCCGGTGGAGGCGCGGGAACTGGAGTCGTTCACGCTGGCGCCGGATCTGTGGCCCACCTCCGCCGTCATCGACTGGTATCTGATCCTGCAACGCAGCGCCGGACTGCCCCACCACGCCGAGCGGATGGCGCACGTGCAGCAGGTGTTGCGCACGCGCCTGAACCTGCAAGGCACGACCATGGGCTTTTCCACTGAACGCAACGACGACTGGTGGTGGCTGATGGCCTCGCCCGACGCCAACGCCAACCGCCTGCTGCTGGCCGTGAGGGACGACCCGTCCTGGCAGGCGGACATGGGCCGGCTGGCGCGCGGCGCGCTGGGACGGCAGCTGCAAGGCCACTGGCGCACCACGGTGGCCAACACCTGGGGGGTGCTGGCGTTCGAGAAATTCACCCGCAAGTTCGAGGCGGTACCGGTGACGGGTATCAGCAGCGCGTCGCTGGCCGAATCGAGCAAGAGCATCGCCTTCGATAAAACCGTCGCCGGCGGCAGCGCCATGCTGCCCTGGCCGCGCGGGGAAGGGCAGCTGCAACTGGAACATGCGGGCAAGGGCAAGCCGTGGGTGACGGTGCAAAGCCTGGCCGCCATCCCGCTGCAAAAACCGCAATCGAGCGGCTATACCATCAGCCGCACGGTCACGGCCATCGAGCGCAAGGTGCCTGGCGTATGGTCGCGCGGCGACGTGTACCGGGTGCACCTGGACCTGGAGGCGCAGGCTGACATGACCTGGGTGGTGGTGGATGATCCGATACCGGCCGGCGCCAGTGTGCTGGGCACGGGATTGGGGCGCGATTCCAAAATACTGAGTGGTGGCGAACAGCGTACCGGCTGGACCTGGCCCGCGTTCGAGGAGCGCAGCTTCGAGGCATTCAGGGCTTATTACGCCTTCATCCCGAAAGGCAAATGGAGCGTCGAGTACACGGTGCGCTTGAATAATGCGGGCCAGTTCGTGTTGCCGCCCACGCGGGTGGAAGCCATGTACAGTCCCGAGATGTTCGGGCAGTCGCCCAACGCGGTGCTGGGAGTGCAGTGATGGGCAGAGAAGTAACCGTCGCCTTGCTGCTGGCGGCGCTGATGCTGGCAGGCGCGCCGGCGGTGGCCGCGCCGGATGGCGTATCGGCCATCCCCACGCCAGAGCAGGTGCGGGCCGCCTATCTGCCGTCGGATGCGCAACTGCTGGACCGCCACGGCCAGCCGGTGCAATCGTTGCGCGTCAATTTGAAGGTGCGGCGCCTGCCGTGGGTGGCGCTGGAAGACATCTCACCGAGTTTGCCGGGCGCCGTACTGCAGGCCGAGGACCAGCGTTTTTACCAGCACGACGGCGTCGACCTGAAGGCCATCGGCAAGGCGGCCTGGGACAACCTGTGGCGCAAGCGCGCGCGTGGCGCCTCCACCATCACCATGCAGCTGGCCGCGCAGCTGGACCCGGCCATGCGGGGCGGGGCGGCAGGCCGCAGCTGGGGCCAGAAATGGGACCAGGCGATGGCCGCCCGCCAGCTTGAAGCCGGGTGGAGCAAGCCGCAGATCCTGGAAGCGTACCTGAACCTGGTGTCGTTCCGGGGCGAGCTGCAAGGGGTGGGCGCGGCAGCGCGCGGCCTGTTCGGCAAGGCGCCATCGGGGCTCAATCAAAGCGAAGCCGTGATCCTGGCCAGCCTGCTGCGCGCGCCGGAGGCGCCGGCACGGCAAGTGGCCAGCCGCGCATGCGCGTTGGCGCGCGAGCTGCGCATGGCCGACAGCTGCGCCGCCATCGAGCAGGGCACGGTGCTGGCGCTGGGCCGCCCGCTGCTGGCATCGCCGCTGCCGCCGGCGCCGCAGGTGGCGCGCCAGTTGCTGAGGGAGGGGGGGGGGGCCGTGCGCAGCACGCTCGATGGCGACCTGCAACGCTACGCCCAGGCCGCGCTGCGCCAGCAGTTGATGGCGCTGCGCACGCGCAACGTGAACGATGGCGCCGTCGTCGTGCTCGACAACGCCAGCGGCGACATCCTGGCCTATGTCGGCAACGCGGGCGGCAGCGATGTCGATGGCGTGACGGCGCTGCGCCAGGCCGGCTCCACGCTTAAGCCTTTCCTGTACCAACTGGCGCTGGAGCGGCGCCTGATCACGGCCGCGTCGTTGCTGGAGGATAGCCAGATCGATATTTCCACCCCGTCCGGCCTGTACATCCCGCAGAACTACGACAAGGAATTCAAGGGTTATGTGAGCGCCCGCACCAGCCTGGCCAGTTCGCTCAACGTGCCGGCCGTGCGCACCTTGCTGATGACGGGGCTGGACCGGTTTTACGAGCGCCTGCATGTACTGGGGCTGGACAGCCTGACGGAAGGCGCCGAATACTACGGCTACTCGCTGGCCCTCGGCTCGGCCGAAGTGAGTCTGCTGGAGTTGAGTAACGCCTACCGCACGCTGGCCAGCGGTGGCTTGCAAGGGACGGTCGGTCTGCTGCCCCGGCCACCGCAGGTGCGCGGCCGCGTGCTCGACGCCGGCGCCACCTTTATCGTCAGCGACATGCTGGCCGACCGCGCCGCCCGCAGCGTGACCTTCGGCCTGAAGAACGAACTGGCCACCACCGTCTGGAGCGCCGTCAAGACCGGCACCAGCAAGGACATGCGCGACAACTGGTGCCTCGGTTATACGGAGCGCTATACGGTGGGTGTCTGGGTCGGCAATTTCGATGGGCAGTCGATGTGGGACGTGTCTGGCGTCAGCGGCGCCGCGCCCGTGTGGCGCGACGTGATCGACTATCTGCACCAGCATGAGCCCAGCCGCGCCCCGGCCGCGCCGGCCGGCGTGCTGCGGCGCCAGATCGCGTTCCAGCCCGCGCTGGAAGCCCCGCGCGCCGAATGGTTCCTGGCCGGGACGGAATCGCCGGTGGTGGCGCTGCTGGACGATGGGCGCCGGGCGCCGCGCATCCTGTATCCGGGCCAGTCCAGCATCATCGCCATCGACCCCGATATTCCCGACGCCAGCCAGCGCGTCACCTTCCAGGCCCAGGCCGGGCAGGGCTTGCAATGGCGGCTGGACGGCGCCTTGCTGGGGCAGGCCGGCGCCGACTACGCCTGGCGCCCCGTGGCCGGCCCGCACCTGCTGGCGCTGGTCGACGCCGATGCCCGCGTGATCGCCGAAACCCGCTTCCACGTGCGCTAATCAAGGGGAGTTCCGCGCTATTGTGTTACGTCCCCAATTTCTCAAATGGGGACGTAACACAATTTACGGGCTCGAAAAAAAAGCCGGCGCGAGGCCGGCTTTGGGAGGAAAGCTTTTTCGCTCAGTCGCGGTTGCCGCCGAAGATGCCCAGCAGCGACAGCAGGTTGACGAAGATGTTGTACACGTCCAGGTAAATGGCCAGGGTGGCGCGGATGTAGTTGGTCTCGCCGCCGTTCACGATCTGCTGCACGTCATACAGGATGTAAGCCGAGAAGATGGCGATCGCGATCACGGAGATGGTGATGGCCAGCGCCGGCAAGCCCAGGAAGATGTTGGCCAGCGAGGCGATGATCATCACGATCACGCCGGCGAACAGCCACTTGCCCAGACCCGAGAAGTCGCGCTTCGATACGGTGGCCACGCTGGCCATCACGGCGAATACGCTGGCCGTGCCGCCGAACGCGGTCATGATCAGGAAGCCGCCGTTGGCATAGCCGAGCGTGCGCGACAGGATAGGCGTGAGCATCAGCCCCATGAAGAAGGTGAAGCCGAGCAGCAGGGCCACGCCCAGGCCGCTGTCCTTGTTACGCTCGATGCCCCAGATGAAGCCGAACGCGATCCCCAGGAACAGCAGCGCGCCCAGGCCGCCGCCCAGCATCGGCACATGGAAGGCCACGCCGATAAAGGCGCCCAGCACGGTCGGCACCATCGACAGCGCCAACAGCCAGTAGGTGTTGCGCAGTACGTTGTGGCGGACCGCCTGGCTGCTGCCGGCATAGTCATAGATGTTTTGCATTTGGTTCATAGTGCCTCCAATTCATTGGTGTTCAGATAACGACCTGATAAAAGCATAGCACGCCGGGGCAAAAACGCGCAAAATCGCCCTCGGTTGACGCTTAAACCTGGCTTAAACCGGGCTTGGACAGGGCCGGGCCCGGTCCGCGCCGCCGTTTTGCCTCGCAATATCCGATATATGGGGTGTTCTATGGTAAAATCAAAGGTTGATTGAGTTATCAATACTTGTTTTAAACCTTTCTTTTTATTGGAGTTTTTTAAATGGCAATCGAACGCACCCTGTCGATCATCAAACCAGACGCAGTTGCTAAAAACGTCATCGGCCAAATCTACAGCCGTTTCGAAGGCGCTGGCCTGAAAATCGTCGCTTCGCGCATGACCCAACTGTCGCGCGCCGACGCTGAAGGCTTCTACGCTGCGCACAAAGAGCGCGGTTTCTTCAAGGATCTGGTGGACTTCATGGTTTCCGGTCCTGTCATGATCCAAGTGCTGGAAGGCGAAAACGCCGTCCTGGCACACCGCGACCTGATGGGCGCCACCGATCCGAAGAAAGCTGAAAAAGGCACCATCCGTGCTGATTTCGCTGAGTCGATCGATGCCAACGCCGTGCACGGTTCGGACGCTGTCGAAGCCGCCGCTGTGGAAATCGCTTACTTCTTCCCAGCACTGAACGTGTACTCGCGTTAATTGACGCCTGGCGCGCGCCGCGTGCGGCGCCGCCGCTGATGTACCCCGTTCCCGCTCCGGCGGGGACGGATTGATTGGAATTGCATTGAATAAGATTATGGATACGACCCTCACCAACTTGCTGGACCTGGATCCCGCGCAGCTCATCGCCTATTGCGCCGAGTTGGGAGAGAAGCCGTTCCGCGCCAAACAATTGCAGCGCTGGATACACCAGTTCGGCGCCGCTGATTTTGACTCGATGACGGACCTGGCCAAGTCGCTGCGCGACAAGCTCAAGACGCGCGCCGAAGTGCGCGCCCCGGCCGTCATCAGCGACCACACCTCGACCGACGGCACCCGCAAGTGGCTGGTGGACGTGGGTAACGGCAACGCTGTGGAAACCGTGTTCATCCCGGAAGAAAACCGCGGCACGCTGTGCATCTCGACCCAGGCCGGCTGCGCCGTCAACTGCCGTTTCTGCTCCACGGGCAAGCAGGGCTTCAGCCGCAACCTGACCGTGGGCGAGATTATCGGCCAGCTGTGGATGGCCGAATTCGAACTGCGCCGCACCAAGGGCATCGAGCCCGGCCCCAAAGGCGAACGCCAGATCACCAACGTGGTGATGATGGGCATGGGCGAGCCGCTGCTGAACTTCGAACCGACCGTCACCGCCCTCAAGCTGATGCTGGACGATAACGCCTACGGCCTGTCGCGCCGCCGGGTCACCTTGTCGACCTCCGGCGTGGTGCCGATGATGGACAAGCTGTCGCAGGAAGTGCCGGTGGCGCTGGCCGTGTCGCTGCACGCGTCGAACGATCCGCTGCGCGATGGCCTGGTGCCGCTGAATAAGAAATACCCGTTGAAGGAGCTGCTGGCCGCCTGCAAGCGCTATCTGGAATTTGCGCCGCGCGACTTCATCACCTTTGAATACTGCATGCTCGACGGTTTCAACGATACCGACGAACATGCACGCGAGCTGGTGGCCCTGGTGCAGGACCGCCAGCACGGCGTGAACTGCAAGTTCAACCTGATTCCGTTCAACCCCTTCCCGGAATCGGGCCTGTTCCGCTCGAAGAATCCCCGCATCAAGGCCTTCGCCCAGATCCTGATGGACGCCGGCATCGTCACCACCATCCGCAAGACGCGCGGCGACGATATCGACGCCGCCTGCGGCCAGTTGGCCGGCGAAGTGCAGGACCGCACCCGGGTCCAGGAGCGGATGGAAAAAATGGCCGAATACCAGCAGAAGTTCGGCGCCAACTTCGGCAAGATCGTGGAGATCCGTTCCTGATGCCACCCCTGGTCCGCCGCCGCCGTCCGTTGCTGTCCGCCCTGGTGCTGGCGGCGACGCTGGCTGGCTGTGCCGCCGGTCCGGGCAACAGCGGCAAGGAGGAATTGCAGACCGCGTCGGATGAGACTTCGGCCCAGCGCCGCGCCAGTATCCGCATGCAGCTGGCGGTGGGCTACTACGAGCAGGGCCAGTACCCCGTGGCGCTGGATCAGGTCAAGCTGGCGCTGGCGGCCGATCCCCAGTACGTGGACGCCTTTGGCATGCGCGCGCTGATCTACATGGCCATGGGAGAGACGGCGCTGGCCGAGGACAATTTTGTCCACGCCCTCAAACTGGCGCCGCGCAATCCCGAGCTGGCCAATAATTACGGCTCGTTCCTGTGCGAGCACGGCCGTGTGCCCGAGGCGCTCAAGCATTTCGAGCAAGCCTTGGCCAACCCGGCCTATCCGTCGCCGGACAAGGCGCTGAACAATGCCGGGTCCTGCGCGCTGAAGATCAAGGACTATGCGGTGGCGGAGAAATATCTGCTGCGCGCCTTGCAGCTCACGCCCGACCTGGCCGCGACCAACGCCAACCTGGCGCAGGTCTACTACGCGCGGGGCGATTATCCCCGTGCCGGTTTTTTCATTACCCGGCTGGGCAAGTTAGCAAAGATGGAGAGCATGACGGCCGATGTGCTGTGGCTCGCGATTAAGGTGCAGCATAAGCTTGGCGACAAGGATGCGGAGGCTGGCTGGGCGACGCAATTGCGGCGCCACCACGCCGGTTCGGTCGAGTATGCTGCGTATCAACGTGGGGCGTTTGATGAATGAAACAGGGGTACCAATGAATTCAGAGTGGGCTGAACCGCCAAAAGACCAGGGCAGCAACCTGGCCACGCCCGGAGTACAACTGGCCGCCGCCCGCGAAGCGGCTGGCTGGACGATCGAACAGATAGCCGATCAACTGAAACTGGCGCCGCGCCAGGTGGTCGCGCTGGAAAAGGGCGACTACGCGTCGCTGCCCAATATGGCCGTGGTGCGCGGTTTCGTGCGCGCCTACGCCAAAGTGCTGAAGATAGACGCCACGCCGCTGGTGGCCATGATCGAAGTGGTCTCGCCCACCAGCCATGAAGCCGCGCCGCCGCGCCGCGAGCGCTCGCCCACCTTCTCCGAGTCGCGCTTCCCGTCGCTGACGGAACGCTCGTCCAAGCCGGCCGGCTGGATGATCGGTGCTGGCGTGGCCGTGGTGCTGGCCGCCGCCGGCGCCTACGCTTACCACGCCGGGCTGATCGCGCCCGGCATGCTGGGGCGGGCCAAGGATGGCGCACCGGCCGCCGCGCCGGCTGTGGCCGAGAAAGCGCCGGAAGTGGCGCCGATCGAAACCACGCTGGTCAAGCCAGGCCAGGAAACGGCGCCCGTCCAGTCGCCATCCGTGCCGCTGATTTCCGTGCCGCCGCAAGGTGGCGCGCCGGCCGCCGGTTCGCCCGGTGCTGGCGCCGCTGCCGGCACGCCGGCACCCGTGACGCCGCCAGCCACCGCGCCGGCTCCGGTGGCCGCCGTCGGTGCGCCTGCCGCGCCAGCAGCCGCACCGGCCGCGGCGCCTGCGCCGGCCGCCGCCAGCGGTAACGCGCTGGTGTTGAAAGTGAACCAGGACTCGTGGATCGAAATCCGCCGTCCCGGCAAGTCGCCGCTCATTTCGCGCCTGGTCAAGGCTGGCGCGACGGAGACGTTCGATATCGCCGATCCAGCCCTGCTCATCGTCGGCAAGCCGTCCGGCGTGGAAGCGACGCTGGGCGGCGCGCCACTGGCGCTGCCCGCCGTGGCGGGCGGCACGATCTCGCGCGTGAACATCAAGTAATCCCGTCTTACCGAACACAATCAGAACACCCATGTCTACTCTCCAAACAGCCATTCCTTCCGGCCCCAGCCCGCGCCGCGCCAGCCGCAGCGTGCTGGTGGCGCACGGCACCCGCCAGGTGTGGGTTGGCGGCGACGCGCCCGTGGTGGTGCAGTCGATGACCAACACCGACACGGCCGACGTGATCGCCACCGCGATCCAGATCAAGGACCTGGCCCGCGCCGGTTCCGAACTGGTGCGCCTGACGGTGGACAAGCCGGAAGCGGCGGCCGCCGTGCCCTACATCCGCGAACAGCTCGACAAGATGGAGGTCGACGTGCCGCTGGTGGGCGACTTCCATTACAACGGCCACACGCTGTTGAACGAATATCCCGAGTGCGCCAAGGCGCTGGCCAAGTACCGCATCAATCCCGGCAACGTGGGCAAGGGCGCCAAGCGCGACAGCCAGTTCGCCCAGATGATCGAGGTGGCGGCCCGCTACGACAAGCCGGTGCGCATCGGCGTCAACTGGGGCAGCCTGGATCAGGCCCTGCTGGCGCGCATCATGGACGAAAACGCCGGCCGTGCCGAGCCGTGGAGCGCGCAGGCCGTGATGTATGAGGCGCTGATCACCTCCGCCATCGAGAACGCCGTACGGGCCGAGGAACTGGGCCTGGGCCGCGACAAGATCATCCTGTCGTGCAAAGTCTCGGGCGTGCAGGATTTGATCGCCGTGTACCGCGAGCTGGCGCGCCGTTGCGACTACCCGCTGCACCTGGGCCTGACCGAGGCTGGCATGGGCAGCAAGGGCATCGTGGCCTCGACGGCCGCGCTGTCGGTGCTGCTGCAAGAGGGCATCGGCGACACGATCCGCATCTCGCTCACGCCTGAACCGGGCGGCGACCGTGCCAAAGAAGTGGTGGTGGGCCAGGAGATTTTGCAGACCATGGGCCTGCGCAAGTTCACGCCGATGGTGATCGCTTGCCCCGGCTGCGGCCGCACCACCTCCACCACCTTCCAGGAACTGGCTGACAACATCCAGACCTTCCTGCGCGAGCAGATGCCGGAGTGGAAAAAGACCTATCCGGGCGTGGAGGCGATGAACGTGGCCGTGATGGGCTGCATCGTCAACGGCCCTGGCGAATCGAAGCACGCCAACATCGGCATCAGCCTGCCCGGCACGGGCGAATCGCCGGCCGCGCCGGTGTTCGTCGACGGCCAGAAAGTGGCCACGCTGCGCGGTGAACGCATCGTCGAAGAATTCCAGACCATCGTATTGAATTACGTGCAGACCAATTACGGCAAGACCGTGGCTGCCTAAGCTAGAGAAGATCGCAATGTCCGAAAATAAAAAAGCTGAAAAGATCGTCGCAGTCAAAGGCATGAATGACATCCTGCCGGGTGATGCGCACCTGTGGGAGCTGTTCCAGAACACCGCGCAGTCGGTGGTGCAGAGCTATGGCTTCCAGCAGATCCGCACCCCCATCCTGGAAAACACGGGCCTGTTCGCGCGCGCCATCGGCGCCGTGACCGACATCGTGGAAAAGGAGATGTATTCCTTCACCGATTCCATGAACGGCGACCAGCTCACGCTGCGTCCGGAGGGTACGGCTGGCGTGGTGCGCGCCGTGATCGAACATAACCTGGTGTACGAAGGCCCCAAGCGCCTGTGGTACACGGGCCCCATGTTCCGCCATGAGCGTCCGCAGCGCGGCCGCTATCGTCAGTTCTACCAGTTCGGCTGCGAGGCCGTGGGCTTCAACGGCCCGGACGTGGACGCGGAAATGATCATGCTGTGCCGGCGCCTGTGGGACGACCTGGGCCTGCAGAACATCCGCCTGGAACTGAACTCGATCGGCGACGCCGAGGAGCGCGCCCGCCACCGCGTGGACCTGATCGCCTACCTGGAGTCGCATGAAGCCCTGCTGGACGCGGAAGCCAAGCGCCGCCTGCACAGCAACCCGCTGCGCATCCTGGACACCAAGAATCCGGCCATGCAGGAAATGGTCAACAACGCGCCCAAGCTGCTGGACTACCTGGGCGAGGAATCGCTGGCCCACTTCAACGGCGTGCGCAAGATCCTCGACCACAACAACATCCCGTACACCATCAACACCCGTCTGGTGCGCGGCCTCGATTACTACAACCGCACCGTGTTCGAATGGGTCACGGACCAACTGGGCTCGCAAGGCACCGTGTGCGCCGGCGGCCGTTACGATCCGCTGATCGCCAGCTTCGGCGGCAAGCCCACGCCGGCCGTCGGTTTCGCGATGGGCATCGAACGCCTGCTGGAACTGATGAAGGAAGAGGGCGAGCCAGAGCAGCCCAACCTGTGCGACGTGTACCTGGTGCACCAGGGCGAAGCGGCGCAGCTGCAAGCGTTCGTGCTGGGCGAGCGTATCCGCGACGCCGGCCTGGATGTCATCATGCACGCTTCCACGGCCACCGGCGCCGGTAGTTTCAAGACGCAGATGAAGAAGGCCGACGGCAGCGGCGCCGCTTTCGCCGTCATCATCGGCGAGGACGAAGTGGCCAATCACACGGCCAGCGTCAAGGCCATGCGCGCGGCCGAAGGCGAGCAGCAGCAGGCGAACGTGCCGTTCGATGAGGTAGTGGACTTCCTGGTCGACCAGATCACCAGCGACGGCGGCCACTATCACGTGCACGACGAGAACTGCAACCACTAAGCTACACGGATTCACCCTCGATTAACCTTTACAACCCCAAACCTGACTTTAACTCATGGCATACGATCTCGAAGAACAAGAACAACTTGCTTCCCTCAAAGCGTGGTGGAATCAGTATGGCAACCTGACCTCGTGGGTGCTGATCGCAGGCCTGGCCGCCTATTCGGGCTGGACCGGCTGGAACTACTACCAGCGCAGCCAGGCGGCCCAGGCGTCGGCCCTGTACGACGAGCTGCAGCACGCCGTCGATGCCAAGGACGCGGCCAAGGTGCTGCGCGCGGCCGGCGATATGGAAAGCCGCTACGCCGGCACCGCCTACGCCCCCATGGGTGCGCTGCTGGCCGCCAAGAGCGCGTTCGACGCCAACGACCTGAAATCGGCCAAGGCCCAACTGCAATGGGCTTCCGAGCACGGCGACGAGGAATACAAGTCGGTGGCCAAGCTGCGCCTGGCCGGCGTGCTGCTGGACGAGAAAGCCTACGACGAGGCGCTCAAGGTACTGGCCAGCGGCATCGCGCCGCAGTTCGCCGGCGCCGTGGCCGACCGCAAGGGCGATGTGCTGGCAGCGCAGAACAAGCTGGCTGAAGCCCGCGCCGCCTACCAGGCCGCGCTGGACGCGACCGACAAGAAGAATCCAGGCCGTCAGCTGATCGAGCTGAAGTTCGAAGCCATCGGCGGCGCTGTGCCTGCGGCCAAGGACGCGGCGTAACACCTTCTGCAAGGGCGCGCGCGACAAGCGCGCCGCCCGCCATGCCTGATCAGTAAGAACAAGGTTAAATTTATGCGCACCACCCAAAAAGTTATTGCAGTAAGCCTGCTGGCGCTGATGTCCGGTTGCTCGCTGTTCTCGTCGAAGGAAACCAAGAACCAGCCAGCCCCGCTGGTCGAGTTCAAGGCCACCATGTCGCCGCACGCGGCCTGGAAGTACGCGCTCGGTTCGTCCGGCCAGGCCGTGTTCACGCCCGCCCTGGTGGGTAACAGCCTGTTCGCGGCCGACGCCGGCGGCACCCTGGTGCGGCTGGACGCGGCGACCGGCAAGGAACTGTGGCGCGTCAAGACCGGCGCCGACCTGACGGCCGGTGTCGGCAGCAATGGCGACGTCACCGTGGTGGGCGCGGCCAAGGGTGTTATCCTTGCGTTCGATGCCAACGGCAAGCCGCTGTGGAAGGCGCAGGCTTCCAGTGAAGTGCTGTCCTCGCCCGTGGTGGGCAAGGACGTGGTGGTGGTCCGTAGCCTCGACAACCAGATCACGGCCTATGAGGCGGCCACCGGCGCCAAGCGCTGGTCCGTGGCCCGCACCACGCCCGCGCTCACGCTGCGCAACGCGCCCGGCATGACCATCAGCGGCCCGAACGTGTATGTGGCCCAGCCAGGCGGCAAGCTGCTGGCGCTGGCCCTGGCCGGCGGCCTGCCGCGCTTCGAAGTGGTGGTGGGCGAGCCGCGCGGCGCGACGGAACTGGAGCGCGTGACCGACATCGCCGGCGCGCCTGTGGTGTACGACAAGGACGTCTGCGCCGTGTCCTACCAGGGCCGGGTCGCCTGCTTCGACCTCGCCACCGGTGTGCCGCACTGGAACAAGCCCGCGTCGTCCGACGTGGGCGTGGCTGTCGACCAGCGCTTCGTGTTCGTCGCCGACGACCAGGGCGCGCTGGCCGCCTACAGCCGCGAAACGGGCACCAGTGCCTGGAAAACGGACAAGCTGGCTTTCCGCCGCCTGTCCACGCCTGTGTCGTATGGCCGCGCTGTCGCGGTTGGCGATCTGCAGGGTTACATCCACTTCCTGTCGCGGGAAGATGGCGCTTTAATAGGTCGCGTCGCTACCGACGGCAGCCCGATACAATCGGTGCCAGTGGTGGCGGGCGCGAATTTGATTTTTCAAACCCAATCAGGGACAGTGACCGCCATCGCGGTCGAGTAATACAATGAAGCCGGTAATCGCACTAGTGGGTCGACCCAATGTTGGGAAATCGACCTTATTCAATCGTCTGACCCGCTCGCGCGATGCGCTGGTGGCGGACTTGCCTGGGTTGACGCGCGATCGTCACTATGGCGAGGGCCGTGTCGGCGAACGTCCCTTCCTCGTGATCGACACGGGCGGTTTCGAACCCGTCGCCAAGGAAGGCATCATGCACCAGATGGCGCTGCAGACCAAGCAGGCCGTGGCCGAGGCCGACGTGGTCGTGTTCCTGGTCGACGGCCGCCAGGGCCTGACGCCGCACGACAAGACCATCACCGACTTCCTGCGCAAGAGCGGCCGTCCGGTGCTGCTGGTGGTGAACAAGTCGGAAGGCATGCGCTACACGGCCGTGGTGTCGGACTTCTATGAGCTGGGCCTGGGCGATCCGTACGCCATCTCGTCCGCCCATGGCGACGGCGTGGCCGACCTGGTGGAGGAGGCGCTCAACCTGGCCTTCTCCCAGCGTCCGGAAGAGCCGGAAGAACTGGAGCCAGCCGACCGTGGCATCAAGATCGCCATCGTGGGCCGCCCCAACGTGGGCAAGTCGACCCTGATCAACACCCTGGTGGGCGAACAGCGCGTGATCGCGTTCGACATGCCGGGCACCACCCGCGATTCGATCGAGATTCCGTTCGAGCGCGATGGCAAGCAGTACACGCTGATCGACACGGCCGGTATCCGCCGCCGCGGCAAGGTGTTTGAAGCGATCGAGAAATTCTCGGTGGTGAAAACGCTGCAATCGATCTCGGAAGCGAACGTGGTGCTGCTGCTGCTCGATGCGCAGCAGGACATCTCCGAGCAGGATGCCCACATCGCCGGCTTCGTGCTGGAATCGGGCCGCGCGCTGGTGGTGGCCGTCAACAAGTGGGACGGCCTGCAATCGGACCGCCGCGACGAGATCAAGATCGACCTGGATCGCAAGCTGGACTTCCTGTCCTTCGCCAAGACCCACTTCATCTCGGCCCTGAAAGCGACCGGCATCGGCCCGCTGATGAAGTCGATCGATTCGGCCTACGCGGCCGCCATGTGCGACCTGTCCACGCCGAAGCTCACGCGCGCCCTGATCGAAGCCGTGGAGAAGCAGGAACCGCGCCGCAAAGGTTCGATCCGCCCCAAGCTGCGCTATGCGCACCAGGGCGGCATGAACCCGCCTGTGATCGTGATTCACGGCAATGCGCTGGACGCGGTGGGCGACCCCTACAAGCGCTACCTGGAAAAGCATTTCCGCGATACCTTCGCTCTGGTGGGGACGCCGCTGCGCATTGAATTGCGCACGGGCAAGAATCCATTTAACAAAACACAGAAATAAGGACGAAACCCGCTGGCGCGGCCTGCAGAAAGTGCGAAAACAGGTTACAGTAGCTTCATGGCATGATTTCCCGCGAGGGAGTGACGCTTGCACCTGTTTTTACACTGAGCCGCACTTGAAAACCAGCGTGTCGTCTTCACATCACAAACAACAACATCAAACGGAGCTGTTATGAGCAACAAAGGGCAACTGTTACAAGACCCATTCCTCAACGCCTTGCGCAAAGAGCACGTGCCTGTCTCGATCTATCTGGTCAACGGCATCAAGCTGCAAGGCCATATCGAGTCGTTCGACCAATACGTGGTCCTGCTGCGTAACACTGTCACCCAGATGGTGTACAAGCACGCCATTTCGACGGTGGTGCCGGCCCGCGCCGTCAATCTGAACATCGAAGCCGACGCGGAATAAACGCTTGCCACATCGTTTCCCGCCCACTCGCCTGACCGCCGTATGCGCGCCGCTTTAGTCGGTATCGACTTCGGTCAGGGCGACTTTGCCGCCAGCGTCGAGGAACTGCAGCTGCTGGCCCGGTCGGCGGGGGCTGACCCCGTCACGACCATCACGGCCAAGCGCTCCAGTCCTGACGCGGCCTATTTCGTCGGCAGCGGCAAGGCCGACGAAATCGGCGACGCCGTGCTCGATCACCAGATCGAGATCGTCATCTTCAACCATGCCCTGTCGCCCGCCCAGCAGCGCAACCTGGAAAAACGCCTCAACGTCCGGGTGCTGGACCGCACCAGTTTGATTCTCGATATCTTCGCGCAGCGCGCCAAGAGCCACGAGGGCAAGCTGCAAGTGGAACTGGCACAGCTGCAGCACCTGGCCACGCGCCTGATCCGCGGCTGGACTCACCTGGAACGGCAAAAGGGCGGTATCGGCCTGCGCGGCCCCGGTGAAACCCAGCTCGAGACGGACCGCCGCCTGATCGGCGAACGCGTGAAAGCGCTGCGGGCCCGGCTCGACAAGCTGCGCAAGCAGCACGACACCCAGCGCCGCGCGCGCGGGCGCAGCCAGACCTTCTCCGTCTCGCTGGTCGGCTACACCAACGCCGGCAAGTCGACCCTGTTCAACGCCGTCACCAAGGCCGGCGTGTATGTGGCCGACCAGTTGTTCGCCACGCTCGACACCACGTCGCGCCGCGTCTATCTGGGCGAGGATGTGGGGCAGGTCGTCATTTCAGACACGGTCGGTTTCGTGCGCGAGCTGCCGCACCAGCTGGTGGCGGCATTCCGCGCCACGCTGGAGGAAACCATCCACGCCGACCTGCTGCTGCACGTGGTCGATGCATCGTCGCCCGTGCGCATGGAGCAGATCGAGCAGGTCAACCTGGTGCTCAAGGAAATCGGCGCCGATCATATTCCCCAGATTCTGGTCTGGAACAAGATCGACGCGGCGGGGCTGGAGCCGTCCATCGAGCGTGATGAATACGATAAGATTTCCCGCGTCTTCATCAGCGCCCGCACCGGCGCCGGTCTCGATCTGCTGCGCGCATCCATCGTGGAATGGGCCCAGGCCGCGCCTGGCGCGCGGCCACCGCGCCCGCGCTACGAGGGCGAAGACTCTGGCTATGGCGATGATGCCGACGATGAAGCGGATCTGCAGGACGACGACACCCTGGCCGCCGATGACGGCGAACCAGGCAAAACACCAACCATCACTCATGTCGGATCACATTAAGTATGCGTGTCTCCACTCTCATGCAACGACTGGGCCTGAAACTCTCGCTCAACGATCCCCGCTGGGGCGCTGACAAGAAGGACGGCAACCGCCACGCCCAGGAGGGCAACAAGCCCGGCGACGGGCCGCCCGACCTGGATCAGCTATGGCGCGATTTCAACCAGCGCCTGAACGCCTTCTTCGGCCAGAAAAAAGGCCCTGACGGCGGCGGTACGCCGTCCGGCCCCCGGCCCGACATGAAGGGCGCGGGCATCACGGCAGGCGCCGTGGGCGCGGTGGTGGGCCTGATCTGGCTCGCCTCCGGCTCCTTCATCGTGCAGGAAGGCCAGACCGGCGTCGTGCTCACCTTCGGTAAATTCAGCCACACCACGCCGGCCGGCTTCAACTGGCGCTGGCCGTATCCGTTCCAGAGCGACGAGACGGTCAAGGTGTCGCAAGTGCGCACGGTGGAAGTGGGTTATCGCGGCAACGTCAAGAACAAGCAGGCGCGCGAGGCGCTGATGCTGACCGACGACGAGAACATCATCGACATCCAGTTCGCCGTGCAGTACACGCTGAAAGACCCGGTGGCCTGGCAGTTCAACAACGCCGACCCCGAGGAAACCGTGCGCCAGGTGGCCGAGACGGCCATCCGCGAAGTGGTCGGCAAGAGCAAGATGGACTTCGTGCTGTATGAAGGCCGTGAGAAGGTGGCGTTCGAAACCCAGCAGCTGATGCAGCATGTGCTGGACCGCTACGCCACCGGCGCCCAGATCACCAACGTCACCATGCAGGGCGTGCAACCGCCGGAGCAGGTGCAGGGCGCGTTCGACGACGCCGTCAAGGCTGGCCAGGACCGCGAACGCCAGAAGAACGAAGGCCAGGCTTACGCCAACGACGTGATTCCGAAGGCGCGCGGCGCCGCGTTCCGCCTGGTGCAGGAAGCGGAAGCCTACAGTGCCACCGTCAGCGAGAACGCGACCGGTAACGCGGCCCGCTTCAAGCAGGTGCTGGCCGAATACCAGAAGGCGCCGGGCGTCACGCGCGACCGCATGTACCTGGAAACCATGCAGCAGATCTTCTCCAGCGCCAGCAAGGTGATGGTGGATGCCAAATCCGGCAGCAACCTGCTGTATCTGCCGCTCGACAAGCTGATCGCCCAGGCGGCGGCCAGCGATGCCGCCGCGGCGGCAGCCAAGGCGGCGGCGGGAGCGCCGGCGCCGGCGCCCGCGCCAGCCGCGTCGACGCCAGCCGACATGCTGCCGACGGTGGAAATGACCCGTCAGCGCGACAGCCGTTCGCGCGAGTCGTCACGTGAACGGGAGGGCCGTTAATGAATCGTATCGTTACTTTCGTTGTGGGCGGTTTCATCGCCCTGATGCTGCTGTCGTCCACCATGTTCGTGGTCGACCAGCGCCGTTATGCCATCGTGTTCGCGCTGGGTGAAGTGAAGGAAGTGATCCGCACGCCGGGCCTGCACTTCAAGTTGCCGCCGCCGTTCCAGAACGTGCTGTACCTGGATAACCGCATCATGACCATCGAGTCGCCCGACGCCGAGCGCTTCATCACGGCCGAGAAGATGAACATCCTGGTCGACACCTTCGTCAAATGGCGCATCGGCCGTGGCGAGGACCAGCCCAAGAAGTATTTCGTCAGCTTCGGCGGCGATGAGGGCCGCGCGCGCGACCGCATGTCGCAGATCGTCAAGGCGGCGTTGAACGACGAGATCACCAAGCACACCGTGCGTGAAGTGATCTCCGGCCAGCGCGGCCAGGTGATGGAAGCGATCCGCACCAAGGTCGTGACCGAGGCTACGCAGATCGGCGTCGAGATCATCGACGTGCGCCTGAAGCGGGTGGACTACGTGGAGCAGATCAACAACTCCGTGTACGACCGCATGAAGGCCGAACGGGTGCGGGTGGCCAACGAACTGCGTTCCACCGGTTCCGCCGATTCGGAAAAAATCCGCGCCGACGCCGACAAGCAGCGCACCGTGATCCTGGCCGAAGCCTATCGCCAGGCCGAGAGCATCCGCGGCGAGGGCGATGCCAAGGCGTCGCAGATCTATGCCGAAGCGTTTGGCAAGAACCCCGAGTTCTACAAGTTCTACCGCAGCCTGGAAGCGTATCGCGCCACCTTCAAGAATCACGGCGACGTGATGGTGATCGATTCCAATTCCGACTTCTTCAAGTATTTCAAGGGTTCGGGCGCTTCGGCGGCCCCGGCCGGCAAGAAGTAACACGGCGGCGGGGCCGGCCGGCGTGGCGCGCTGCCACCCGGCCGGCTTTGCTTTTGCCCGTCCGTGGCACGATTTTCCACCTTCCGTGGCGCATTTTCGCGTAAAATATCAGGTTCGGCCCTGCGCCTGATGGCTGCGCGATGGCGCCACGTTGTTCAAATTTCTTAACTTCCGTATCCAGTTTCCCATGCCGAATTGGCTTTTGCCCGAGAATATCGCCGACGTCCTGCCGTCGGAAGCACGCAAGATTGAAGAACTGCGTCGTCTGATGCTGGATAATTTCCGTCTGTACGGATATGAACTGGTGATGCCGCCGCTGCTCGAATACCTGGAGTCGCTGCTGACCGGCGCCGGCCAGGATACCGACCTGCGCACCTTCAAGCTGGTGGACCAGATTTCCGGCCGCATGCTGGGCCTGCGGGCCGACATGACGACCCAGGTGGCGCGCATCGACGCCCACCTGCTCAACCGCGCCTCCGTCACCCGGCTGTGCTACGCCGGCAGCGTGCTGCATACCCGTCCGTCGGGCCTGCACGCCACCCGCGAGCCGCTGCAGATCGGCGCCGAAATCTACGGCCACGCCGGCCTGGAAGCGGACGCCGAGATCCAGGAACTGGCGCTGGCCTCGCTGTCCATGGCCGGCTTCAACGACGTGCGGCTGGACCTGTCCCACGTGGGCGTGCTGCGCGCGCTGATCGTGGGCGACACGGCGGCCCTGCGCGACGAGGCGGCCCTGTACCTGCTGCTGCGCGCCAAGGACATGCCCGGCCTGCGCGACCTGACGGCCAATTATTCGCCCATGGTGCGCGACGCGCTGCTGGCGCTGCCCAACCTGTATGGCGACATCGAAGTACTCAAGAAGGCGCGCGACGTGCTGCCCGACCTGCCTGGCATCGCCAAGGCGCTGTCGGAACTGGCCGCGCTGGCCGGTTCGGCCATCGGCCGCGCGGAAGTGGCGATCGACCTGGCCGACCTGCGCGGCTACCAGTACGAGAGCGGTGCCATGTTCGCGCTGTACGTGCCGGGCCTGCCCAACGCGGTGGCCCGTGGCGGCCGTTACGACCACGTCGGCGAAGCCTTTGGCCGGGCCCGTCCCGCGACCGGCTTCTCGCTCGACTTGCGCGAGCTGGCCCGTCTGTTGCCGACGGCCGAACGCAAACATTCGATCCGCGCACCGTGGGGTAACGCGCCGGAGCTGAAAGAGAAAATCGCCGAGCTGCGCAAGGCCGGTGAAGTGGTGATCCAGTCCATGCCGGGTCACAGCAATGAACAGGACGAGTTCGAGTGCGACCGTGCGCTGGTGCTCGACGATGATGGTAGTAGCTGGATTCTTAAAAACTTAGGTTAGTGTGATGTCAAAGAAAAATATGGCAAAGAACGTCGTTGTCATCGGCACCCAATGGGGCGATGAAGGTAAAGGCAAGATCGTCGACTGGTTGACCGATCATGCACAAGGTGTGGTGCGCTTCCAGGGCGGCCACAACGCCGGCCATACGCTGGTCATCGGCGGCGTGAAGACGGCGCTGCAGCTGATCCCGTCGGGCATCATGCGCCCAGGCGTGGCCTGCTACATCGGTAACGGTGTGGTGGTGTCGGTGCCGGACGTGCTGCGCGAGATCGACAAGCTGGAAGCGGTCGGCGTGGAAGTGGCGTCGCGCCTGAAGGTGTCGGACGCGGCTCCCGTGATCCTGCCTTACCACGCAGCGCTGGATGCGGCCCGTGAAGCGGCCCGCGGCGCCGCCAAGATCGGCACCACCGGCAAGGGTATCGGCCCGGCCTACGAAGACAAGGTGGCGCGCCGCGCCATCCGCATCGCCGACCTGCTGAACGAAAAGCGCCTGTCGGAAAAGCTGGCCGAGAACCTGGACTACCACAACTTCGTGCTGGAGCACTATCTGAAGGCGCCGAAGGTCGACTACCAGAAGACCCTGGACGACGCGCTGGCCTACGTGCCACGCCTGCGCCCGATGGTGACCGACGTGTCGAGCGCGCTGTACAAGGCCCACAAGGCCGGCGCCAACCTGCTGTTCGAAGGCGCGCAAGGTTCGCTGCTGGACGTGGACCACGGCACCTATCCGTTCGTCACTTCGTCCAACTGCGTGGCCGGTAACGCGGCCGCTGGCGCCGGTGTCGGTCCTGGCATGCTGCACTACATCATGGGCATCACCAAGGCCTACACCACCCGCGTTGGTTCCGGCCCGTTCCCTTCGGAACTGCCAACGGACGCCGGCGTGGGCCACCACCTGGCGCAAGTGGGCCACGAGTTCGGCACCGTGACGGGCCGTGCCCGCCGTTGCGGCTGGTTCGACGCGGCCCTGCTGCGCCGCTCGGTGCAGATCAACGGCGTGACGGGCATGTGCCTGACCAAGCTGGACGTGCTGGACGGCCTGGAATCGCTCAAGCTGTGCACCGGCTACACGGTGGATGGCCAGCCAGTGGACATCTTCCCGTCCGGCGCGGAAGAAGCGGCGCGCTGCGTGCCCGTCTACGAAGAAATGCCGGGCTGGACGGAAAGCACGGTCGGCGCCAAGTCGCTGGCAGCGCTGCCGGCCGCCGCGCGCAACTACATCAAACGAATCGAAGAGTTGGTCGGCGTGCCGGTCGACATGGTGTCGACCGGTCCCGATCGCGAAGAAACGATCGTGCTGCGCCACCCGTTCGAGTAATTCAAGCAACAAACTGAGGAGTTATCATCTTGACCACCCCACAATCGAACGACAAGCATCTCTGGGTGTCCTGGGATGAATACCATCGCCTGATCGAGCGTCTGGCGCTCAAGGTGCATGAGTCGGGCTGGAAATTCGACCAGGTGCTGTGCCTGGCCCGTGGCGGCGTACGTCCCGGCGACATGTTCTCGCGCATTTTCGACGTGCCGCTGGCGATCCTGTCGACCAGTTCCTACCGTGCCGAGAAGGGCACCGTGCAGGGTGACCTGGACATCGCCAAGTACATGACGATGACCAAGGGCCCGCTGCAAGGCCGCATCCTGCTGGTGGACGACCTGGCTGATTCGGGCGTGACCCTGATGAAGGTGATCGACCACCTGAAGAATAACTTCGACGGTGTGACCGAGGTGAAGACGGCCGTGATCTGGACCAAGGGCAGCTCGGCCTTCAAGCCGGACTACCAGATGGAAGAACTGCCGCACAACCCGTGGATCCACCAGCCGTTCGAAGACTACGACGGCCTGCGTCCGCACCAGCTGGCGGCGTGGATCAAGAAGGATGAAAAGACGGCCTAAGCGGTCCGGTCTTCCCCAAAAAGCGGCTTCGGCCGCTTTTTTTTCGAATCTCTTATTGTTACCATCCATCACAATCCATGTACGATAGAGCCGCCAACCGGCTACCGTATGAAAGCGCTTGATGACCCAGAATTTTTTCCAGACCTTTATCCTGCTGTTACTCGTGACCGACCCGTTCGGTAACGTGCCCCTGTTCGCCGCCGCGCTCAATCCCGTGGCGCCGGCGCGCCGGCCCCGCATCGTCGTGCGCGAATGTGCGATCGCGTTCGCCGTGCTGCTGATCTTCATGTTCTTCGGCCGCCACTTCCTGTCCGCCTTGCAGTTGTCGGAAGTGTCGCTGCGCATCGGCGGCAGCGTGATCCTGCTGTTGATCGCGATTCGCATGATCTTTCCCCATCCCGATGGCGTGATGGGCAAGACGGAAGGAGGGGAGCCGTTCATCGTACCGCTGGCCATCCCCGCGCTGGCCGGCCCGTCCGCGCTGGCCACGGTGTTGCTGTTCTCGCGCGAGAGCACGGGCGAAGTGCTGGTGCACGTGGCCGCGCTGGGCGCCGTGGGCGTGGTGTGGCTGTCCGTGTTCCTGAGCGCGGAAAAATTGCAGAAGGCCTTGGGCTCGCAAGTGATGACGGCCTTCGAGCGTTTGATGGGCCTGATCCTGACGGCCATGTCGATCGAAATGCTGCTGGGCGGCGTGCGCGAGTTCATCAAGACGCTGTAACGCCAAAAAATTTGGGACGTAACACACACAGAAATTGGGGACGTAACACAATTATGGCCTCATAAATGTGTTACGTCCCCAAATTCGCTCAGCCGGCCGCCGCGTCCACGTGATCCTCGCCGGGCGCGCCAAACAGCTGCTGCTTGAGCACATGCAGCTGGTCGCGTACCTGGGCCGCTTTTTCGAACTCCAGGTTCTTGGCGTGGTCCAGCATCTGCTTTTCCAGCCGCTTGATTTCCTTGCTGATCTGCTTCTCGCTCATGGCCTCGTACTTGGCCGTTTCCTGCGCCACCTGCAATTGCTCGCGCGCCGCGTCGGGGCTGTAGACGCCGTCGATCATGTCGCGGATCGATTTGCTCACGCCGCGCGGCACGATGCCGTGCTCCTCGTTGAAGGCGACCTGCTTGGCGCGGCGGCGCTCCGTCTCGCCGATGGCGCGGCTCATGGAGTCGGTGATGCGGTCGGCGTACAGGATGGCCACGCCGTTGAGGTTGCGGGCGGCCCGGCCGATGGTCTGGATCAGCGAGCGTTCCGAACGCAGGAAGCCTTCCTTGTCCGCGTCCAGGATGGCCACCAGCGAGACTTCCGGCAAGTCCAGGCCTTCGCGCAGCAGGTTGATGCCGACCAGCACGTCGAAGGTGCCGATGCGCAGGTCGCGCAGCAATTCCACCCGCTCCACCGTTTCGATGTCGCTGTGCAGGTAGCGTACCTTGATGCCGTGGTCGCCCAGGTATTCCGTCAGTTGCTCGGACATGCGCTTGGTCAGCGTGGTCACCAGCACCCGTTCGTTGCGTGCCACGCGCAGCGTGATTTCCGACATCAGGTCGTCCACCTGGCTCAACGCCGGGCGCACGATCACTTGCGGGTCGACCAGGCCGGTGGGGCGCACCACCTGTTCCACCACCTGGTCCGCATGGGTGTTCTCGAATTCGGCCGGGGTGGCCGAGACGAACACGGTCTGCCGCATCTTCTGCTGGAATTCCTCGAACTTGAGCGGACGGTTGTCGAGCGCGGACGGCAGCCGGAAGCCGTAATCGACCAGGTTGGTCTTGCGCGAACGGTCGCCGTTGTACATGGCGCTCAGCTGGCCCACCAGCACGTGGGATTCGTCCAGGAACATCAGCGCGTCCTGCGGCAGGTAGTCCACCAGCGTGGGTGGCGGTTCACCGGGCAGCGCCCCGCTCAGGTGGCGCGAGTAGTTCTCGATGCCCTTGGTGAAGCCGATCTCCGTCATCATTTCCAGGTCGAAGCGGGTGCGCTGCTCCAGCCGCTGTTCCTCGATCAGCTTGTTCTCCTTGCGGAAGAATTCCAGCCGTTCGCGCAGCTCGTCCTTGATGGTTTCGATGGCGCGCAGCACGGTGGCGCGCGGCGTCACATAGTGCGAGCCGGGGTAGACCGTGAAGCGGGGGATCTTCTGCTTGACGCGGCCCGTGAGCGGGTCGAACAGCTGGATCGATTCGAGCTCGTCGTCGAACAGTTCCAGCCGCACGGCCAGTTCCGCGTGCTCGGCGGGGAAGATGTCGATGGTGTCGCCGCGCACGCGGAAGGTGCCGCGGCCGAAGTCCACTTCGTTGCGGGTGTACTGCATCTGGATCAGGCGGGCGATGATGTCGCGCTGCGCCACCCGGTCGCGGGCGCGCAGGGTGAGGATCATCTGGTGGTATTCGTTGGGATTGCCGATACCGTAGATGGCCGACACGGTGGCCACGATCACCACGTCGCGCCGTTCCATCAGCGACTTGGTGCACGACAGCCGCATCTGCTCGATGTGCTCGTTGATCGACGAGTCCTTCTCGATGAACAGGTCGCGCTGCGGTACGTACGCTTCCGGCTGGTAGTAATCGTAGTAGCTGACGAAGTATTCGACCGCGTTCTCGGGGAAGAATTCGCGGAACTCCGAGTACAGCTGGGCCGCCAGCGTCTTGTTGGGCGCGAACACGATGGCGGGCCGGCCCAGGCGGGCGATCACGTTGGCCATGGTGTAGGTCTTGCCCGAGCCCGTCACGCCCAGCAGGGTCTGGAAAAACAGGCCGTCGTTGATGCCTTCGCACAGCGCGTTGATGGCCGTGGGCTGGTCGCCGGCGGGCGGGAAGGGCTGGTGCAGCCGGAACGGCGAGTCGGGAAAAGTGACAATTGTTGCGGTTGTTGAAGTTTTTACGTCAGCTGTGTCAGCCATCTTTTCAGACCTTTGATAGAATAATGGCCTGTCAGCGGCCTGAAGCACTTTATTTAATTCGGAGCCGCCGGCTGAATCCGCCGCGAACCGCTTCCAAACGACATCAATCTTATCATGACGACTCCTTCTGCCAGCCTCTTCAGCGCCATCGACATGGCCCCACGCGACCCTATCCTGGGCATCACCGAAGCGTTCAATGCGGACCAGAATCCCGCGAAAATCAACCTCGGTGTCGGCGTCTATTATGACGACAACGGCAAAGTGCCGCTGCTGTCGTGCGTGCAGAAGGCGGAAGCCATGCTGATCGAACAGCCGACCCCGCGCACCTACCTGCCGATCGAAGGTCTGGCCACCTACGACCAGGCCGTCCAGCAACTGGTATTTGGCGCCGACAGCGCCGTGATTCAAGAGAAGCGCGCCGTTACCGTGCAAGCCATCGGCGGCACGGGCGCGCTGAAAATCGGCGCCGACTTCCTGCAGCGCTTCGCACCAGGCGCCCAGGTCTACATCAGCGACCCTAGCTGGGAAAACCACCGCGCCCTGTTCGAGAGCGCCGGTTTCGTCGTCAACAACTACAGCTACTACGATGCCGCCACCCATGGCGTGAACTTCACCGGCATGCTGGCCGACATCAAGGCCATGCCACGCGGCTCCATCGTGCTGCTGCACGCCTGCTGCCACAACCCGACCGGCGCCGACCTGTCGTCGGCCCAGTGGGATGAAGTGATCGCCGCCGTGACGGCTGGCGGCCTGGTGCCGTTCCTGGACATGGCTTACCAGGGCTTCGGCTCCGGTATCGCTGAAGACGGCGCCGTGGTGCGTCGCTTCGCTGCCGCCGGCGGCCCGCTGCTGATCTCGAACTCGTTCTCCAAGTCGTTCTCGCTGTACGGCGAGCGCGTGGGCGCCCTGAGTGTGATGGCCGCCAGCGCGGAAGAGGCGACCCGTCTGCTGTCGCAACTGAAGCGCGTGGTGCGCACTAACTACTCCAACCCGCCTGTGCACGGCGGCAAGGTGGTGGCCACCGTGCTGACCACGCCAGCCCTGCGCCAGCTGTGGGAAGAGGAGCTGGCCGGCATGCGCGTGCGCATCAAGGAAATGCGCGAAGCCTTTGTCACCAAGCTGAAAGAAAAGGCGCCAAGCCACGACTTCGCTTTCGTGCGCGACCAGGTCGGCATGTTCTCGTACTCGGGCCTGACCAAGGAACAAGTGGAGAAGCTGCGTGCACAGTCGATCTACGCCGTGGACACGGGCCGCATCTGCGTGGCGGCCCTGAATTCGCGCAATATCGATATCGTTATTGACGCGATCGCCAAAGTGCTTTAAGATCTTGCTTCTTCGGACTGATCGACAGATTGGTCCGGAAGGCAGCATGGAGTACAGTAAGAAGTTGCACTATCATAAAGCTTGATGGCGTGAACGAAACAGTATAAAATGTTGCCTCTATTCCCTGATAGCTCAGTCGGTAGAGCGACGGACTGTTAATCCGCAGGTCCCTGGTTCGAGTCCAGGTCGGGGAGCCAGAATTCAGCAAAGCAGAAAGCCCAGCCTTCACCGGTTGGGCTTTTTGCATTGCGCGGGCGGAACGTGTACCATCGGGACTGGTGTTGTAATAATGTCCACCCATTTCCGAGTGCGCCTTGAACACAGCCAGTCGTTTATCCACCGTTCGCCATGTGCCGCTGCCAAACGAGCCGCGCGTGCACGACCAGGCCCGGCAGGCCATGCTGACGGCACGCTATTTGCTGCCCGTCCTGCCGGAACTGGAAGCCTTCTTCCTCGCTGTGCGGGCACAGGTGGATGGCCCGCTCAAGCGCGAGCAGCCAGTCAAGCTGGGTAAGATGTATCCGCTGGGCCAATGCCTGGAGATTTCCCTGGCGGTGCAGCAGTGCTTGCAGACCTTGCGCCCGGATGACTTGGCGCCCGGTAGCGCCGCAGCCGCCGGGTATGCCGCTTTCGCCGCGTTTCGCAAGGCGGGTGGTGTGTGTCGTCAGGTCTGGGGGGATTTGCGGGGCGAGTTCTTCCAGAACGCCTTTCAGCTGGGGACTTTGTATCTCGACGTGTCGAACGATACCGTGACGCCCACCAAGCCGAAGGTGGAGATCCTGCCTTTTGCCGATGCCCGTTTCATCCCCGTCGCGGATTTTCGCCACTTCGCCCGGATCGCCGCGCGCTACTGGCAGCATCACATCTACCCCAATCACGTGTTGCCGGAATTGGCCCCGTATTGTCCGCTCATCCATGTGATGCCCAGTGGCCAGATCATGGTGTGCGAAGGTACGGGGTACATGGTGGCGCTGGCGCAAGCGGGGGAATTTGTGCCCAGCGAGGCCGTGCTATGTGACCGGTCCATGCCGGACGATATTTTCACGCGGGTCAGGGTAGCGCTGGCCGACACCCCATGGCCGCAGGCGCCCGCGCCCGAGGAGGGGCGTGCCATGGCGTTGCGCGCCTGCCGCGAGCATCGCCGCAAGCGATGGCATGCGTCGCCGCAACGGATGGATGCGGCCATCCAGACTGTCCGCGAGATCAATCGCAGGCTGAGCGCAATGACCGCGCCTCAGTCCGCATCACGTAAGGTCCACCAGGAGGCCGGCAGCGCCATGAGCAATATTGAAACAGTCCAGATCGACGGTAAGCAATACAATTTGAACGCGCTGTCCGACGAGGCCCGCCAGCAGTTGAGCATGGTGCGCGCTGCCGACCAGCGGCTGGTGGAGTTGCAGCGCGATCTGGCGTTTATCCAGACCGCGCGCAGTGCCTACATCAGCGCCCTGACGAAGTTGTTGCCCGAGGCGCCCAAGTAAAGCCAAACTTGCCACGCGACGGAATAGCGGGGGCGCTGGTTGGGCTTATTTGGCGTCCAGAACGACGGTGACGCCGCTTTCAATCTGGGTGGCTTGCACGCGGACCAGCTTGGGCACGCCAGCGGCCGAGATGGCGTAGGTGATGGTGTTGCTGCTCTGCGGCGTGCTGGTCAGGCCGTAGTCCGTCGTCACCATCTGGAAATTGAGGGTGTTGGCATCGCTGCCAGCCACCGCCACGTAGGACAACTTCTCAACGTCGACCAGGGTGCGCTTGGTGCTATCGGCATAGCAATTCATCGTGACGATATCGCCGCTCTGGCCGACGGTGGCCGTGGCTGGATAAGCGGGCGTACCGCTGGCCACGCAGTAGCTGTCCGACGAGCGCGCGCCGATAGGGGCATATTGCGCATTGACGATCAATGCGCTGCTGATGGAGATGGGTTGCGACGCGCCGTTGACCGAGACGGTGGCGCTGAGGTTCTCCGTGGCTTGCTGGGCGCCGGCGCCTTCGAAAGTCGTATTGCTGGCCATGCCCAGCGCATAACTCAACGTGCCGCTCACTGGAACGCTGGTCGAGCCGCTGGTGGCGGTACCGCTGATGGACAGATTGGCTTGCATGCCATGCGTGAACGCGTATGTCAGTGCTTGCTGGACGGGGAAGCTGGAGGTGACCGTCGTCGGGCTCGTGCTCGAGTTGGACGAGCCGCCGCCACCGCCGCAGGCGGACAAGGTTGCGGCGAGCATCGCGGCTAGCGCGATTGGTGAGAGTTTGATTGCTGTTTTTTTCATCGTGTCGATTCCTTTTGCAGTTAGCCGGCTCGGTGGTTTGATGGCTCGGTGGTTTGAATTGTTGCAATGCGAAAATGCCGATGAAGATTAGCAGCTTAGTAAAGGATGGAATCTATTCAATTGTCGCCGTCCCTATGGTCTGGCATGCGCATTGTTCCAGGCGGAGTGCTGGCCACGGCGTGGCTGGTGGCGTACCGTGCAATCGCAGGCGTAGGCAGGACGGGAGGCCGGTAGTCGGGCCTGACGTGGCACGTTGAAAAATTATTTCTCCTAGGTCTCGCATTTTTTTATTTGACCCGCTATAATTCGGGCCTCAATTCCCTGATAGCTCAGTTGGTAGAGCGACGGACTGTTAATCCGCAGGTCCCTGGTTCGAGTCCAGGTCGGGGAGCCAGAATTTTAGTTGTACAGAATCAAGGGGTTACATGCTTAGTCGTGTAGCCCCTTTTTTCGTTTTGGGACCATACCGGGACTCGGGTTTCGGAAGTCCGCTGCTGATGAGGGGGGAGGCAAAGAAGGGCTGCGCTGGCACAGTGCCTTTCCATACTTG
This sequence comes from Rugamonas apoptosis, assembly GCF_014042355.1. Classification (GTDB taxonomy): domain Bacteria; phylum Pseudomonadota; class Gammaproteobacteria; order Burkholderiales; family Burkholderiaceae_D; genus Rugamonas; species Rugamonas apoptosis. Next base: position 37,916 of record NZ_JACEZU010000009.1, on the reverse strand, counting down.
GTGCTGACATTGCCCTTGAGAACGAACGGCCCCGAGAAGCCATAATTTTGGCTCTTTAGGCAATGTGCGATTGCTTTAAATGTAATTGTAAATTTGCTATTTTAACTACGCTGCCGCATATAGATTCATGCGTCGGGATTCGGCTTGTCGCAAAAGCCGCCGGATAACTGGTTAAAAAGGAAAATACATGAAGAGGCTCGTGCTGGCCGTGCTCTTTTTTAGCGCTGGATTTGGTAGCGCCAATGCAAGTAATCCAACCCCGCCTTACCCGGCTTCAATGCCGATACCTGTTGCGGACATACTGGTCAACTTCAATGGAGGCGGGTTGGACTGGGTTTATGCGGGGCCGGTTGCCAATGTCCCTGGTCACGCGAACTTGATCGCCCCAAGTTCGACTCGCGCAGCGGAAGGGTGGCGGGCAGCAACTGCGGCTGAATGGCAACACCGACCTACTTGGGATAGCTTTATCGCGCCAGGGAACCCAGGGCATCTGACTCGGAACAGTAGTACGGTGGCCTTCAATAATCATAACAACTATATATTCGCGTCAGAGTACTGGACGAGCCATAGTACCGTTGATATTGATGATTTTTGGCGCGGGAACGTTACTGACGGCGTCAATTTCAGCGGTGTTCTTGGCACTGGTTCGGAAACCATTTACGTACGGAATACGTTAGCGGTGCCAGAGCCGGAAACGTACGCAATGATGCTGGCTGGATTGGTCTTACTGGGTGTTGCTTCACGCCGTAGAGTCGCGAAATAAGGGATTAGAATTCAGGGCGAGTCAATCTGACAGGGGCAATCCGGCCAGCAAACGAACAGGCATCTCCACTGGCGGGACAGGCAGCGCCATTCAGTTGTGCGTCTCGCTCCACCACTCGCTGAGCTTCTTGCACTTTTGCGGCGCCAGTTCCGGCCGGAACTGGCAATCGAGTGTGATGAAGAAGTCTCGTGTGACGCCATAGTCGCGCTGGTAACGCTCCAGGATGCGGTCCATCTCCCCGGTGGCGTACAGCTGCGCGATGCCGTGCTCGAACGTGGTGCGTTGCGCCTCCGTGCGGAACCGCAGCCAATAGAAGCGGCCGTGTCCCAGTACGTCGTGAAAGGCCAGCTCCGCCTCGGGATTATGCTGCTGGGGTAATTGCTGCCTGAGGTAGTAGCGGAACACGTCGGGTTGCGAAATGATGACGTCGGTGCGGCCGAGGAAGAGGGCGCCGGACGGCATGGTCACCGCTTCCCGGTAATGGGTCTGGTCGGTGGTGGCGGCCGCATAGGCCGGCCCCAGCACCTCACGCGCGTTGCGGAATGCCGTGACACGGTACTTTTTCAAGTCATCTACGCTGGACAGCACCGGTATCTTGCCGCGCAAGGTGATTGCCATGTTGTGGAAATAGGATACCGGCCACCGGCTCAGATAGCTGTCCGGCGACTGCCGCGTGGCGGTCGCCGCCGTACTGACGTCGAACACGCCCTGGCGAAACAGCTCTTCGAAGCCCGCATTCGGCAAGTACAGGAATTCGACCTTGACCTGCTGCGACGCGAACGCGGCGCGCAGCACGTCGGCGAACATGCCGCTCGCGTGATCGGCCAGCACGAAGGGCGCGATCGCACTCTGCAGCCCGATCTTGACGGAAACAGGGCTGGCGCTGGCCGGCACCGGTTCAGCGGCGGCACCGGTGACGGCGGCGGCCGCGAACACCACGGCGGTTAACCACATCGGCGCTCCTTCCCTGTCCGGTTACATTTTTTATTATAGTCCCGTTGGTGGAGGACTCGGGCGCCAGTTGCCTGGCCGCTAGCGCGCTTGCCGCTCTGGCGGGAACAGGAAATATTCCGGATGTTGTCGGATCATGTCCGCCGTCTGCGGCGACAGCAAGGGATTAGGCAATTGAAACACGCGCCGGTTTTTCATCTGGTTGACCAGCTGCGCCTTGCGCCAGCGCTTGTCGAACAGGGCGTTGAAGCTGCCATCCTTTAGCATCAGCTGCAATCCTTTTTCGATCCGCTCCGCCAGCGCCGGGTTGCGCGGCGAAATGAAGAAGAACACCGGCGCGGGGTAGGACAGCGCGATGTGCTGCTCGATGACGAGGTCGGGGTCATGCTGCTTGGCCAGTTCATCGTCGATCTCGTTCACCCCCAGGGCGATGCCGTCGAAACGCTTGGCCCTCAACATCTGGAACAGCGTTTCATACGACGACGAGGTGACCACGTGCAAGCCGGCCGCGTGTATGATGGCCGTGTCTGGCCAATCGAGGCCTTGGCCTATCGCGATGTGCTGCTTCAAATCATCAAGGGTGTTGATCTGGCTGAACTTGTCGATCGCGTCCTTGCGGATGATCATCAGCCGGCTGCCCAGCAAGCCTTTCATCAACGGAATGCGCACCGTGAGCACGCCCTGTTCACGCGGCGCCGACGTCATGCTCCAGTACACATCGAGTTCCTTGCCGGTGCGCAGCAGGGCCATGGCGCGGTCCTGGGTCATCCGGGTTTCCACCCAATGCCATTGATCAGGCGTGGCGCCGGGCGCGCGGGCGAGGGCGCCAGTCAACAGTTCGACAATATACGGGGTCCACGGTTCCCGTTCGTTGAACCTGGGGACGTACAAGTCCTCGGCCCGGATCGATGAGCACGCCAGTGTGAACAGCAACGCCAGAATATATCGCATGCCTATGCCTTCCCGTTCGGATCTGGCGACACTCAAACATACGCCCAACGCGCGCCACGCTCAACGCGCATCTTGACATTGACACTACTCTGTTGCTGTCGTGCTACGTCTGCCGCGACGGCGTGGGGCGCCCCTGGCTGAGTGCGGTCCTTGCCGGTCAGGCAATACTTCGCGCTATACTGGTGGCGAGCCCGGCGCGAGTTATTCCAGGAATGGGGGGGCGCCGCGTGTCCCATGATCGCAGTGCTAGCCGCCACGGAGTGTGCCATGCAACGCTGGAATTGGTGGATCGCGTCTTTCCTCCTGGCGGCCTCGTGCCAGGCCGCGCCGGCAGCCGCGCCGGCCCAGCAATTCCCCTTCATCTGCCGGGCCCAGGAGGCGGGATTGGGCCAGCCCGTCGTCGATAGTTTCGATGCCACGGCCCATCCGGTGCTGGACAGCGCCAGTCACCAGCCGTTCGGCTACAGCAGGCAATGCGCCATCACGCCGCGCATCGCCTACTTCTACTACACCGGCAGCGAGTTCAAACCGTTCAAGCCCGCCACCGATTACGCGCATCCGCCGGCCGACATGCGCCGCGCCCGTTACGGCGACGCCAGTGTGCCCTTCGTGGTGCGGGTCGAGGTGGGCACCATCAACCGCTTCTTCTACACCATCGCCATGTTGGCGCCATCGCCCGAACCGGGCGCGCCGGCCTGGAACCACAAGCTGTTTTACTGGCTGCGGGGCGGGGTGGGTATAGGCCACCAGCAGGGCTTGCCCATGTGGATCAACGGCGCGCTGAGCCGGTCGGAGCGGCAGTTGCTGCCGCCGATACTGGAGCAGGGATACGCTGTGCTCAGTTCATCCGGCAACGAGACTGGCGTGCATTACAACATGCGGCTGGCTGGCGACACGGCGGCCAAGCTCAAGCAGCACTTCATCGCCAGCTACGGCCAGCCGCTGTACACCATCGCCATGGGCGGCTCGGGCGGCGCCGTGCAGCAATACCTGTTCGCGCAGAACCTGCCGGGCCTGTTCGATGCCGGTGTGCCGATCCAGTCGTTTCCCGACATGATCACCCAGACCATCCCCATCTCGGACTGCCCGCTGCTGGGCCAGTATTTCAAGGACGCCGTGGCGAAGGACCCGGCTTCCCCATGGGCGCGCTGGAGCAGTCAGACCCTGGTGGAAGGCATGAACGCGAGCGACACGGTGCGCAACGCCCAGTCCGGCCAGCCGGGCACGACCGAGTGCATCAACGGCTGGCGCATGGCCATGCCCACCGTGCTCAACCCGCTGTACCGCGATCACCGTTTCGACCTGGGCGCGCACGCCTACGGCTATCCGGATGGGGCGCTCGACAAGGTGAAGTGGACTCACTGGAACGACCTGGCCGACATCTACGGTGAGGACCAGCATGGCTACGCGCCCATCCCCATCGACAATGTGGGCGTGCAATATGGCCTGGCCGCGCTGGCGGCGGGCCAGCTCGACGTGGACGAATTCCTGCGCCTCAACGCCTGCGTGGGCACGTGGAAGGAGCAGCCCGACTTTGTGCCGTGGAAGGGGGCGGCCGATCCCTTCGACAGCGCCAACATGCTGCGCGGCGAGCGCTGCCGCTTTCCCGATGGCACACCCGCGCCGCGCCGTGCGGGCGACCTGGGCGCCATACGGCAAGCCTACACGGCGGGCCAGGTGTTCACCGGGCAAAGGCTGGGCATCCCCATGATCGATCTGCGCCCCTACCTGGAAGCGACATTGGACATGCACAACGCGCGCCAGTCGTTCGCCGTGCGCGCGCGCCTGCAGGCCAACAATCCGGCGCAGGCCGCGCAGCAAGTGATCTGGTTCGTGCGGCCGGAGGCGGACCTGGTGCCGGTGGCGCTGGAAGCCGTTGGCGTGCTCGACCGCTATCTGGCGCAGCATCAGGCGCCGCCGATGTTCACCGACCGTTGCCTGGACGAGCGGGGCGCCACCATCGCCGCCGGCCCCGCCGTGTGGGATGGCGTGCTCGACCAGCGGCCGGCGGGCGCCTGCACCCAGGCGTTTCCTCTTTTCTCCAGTGCGCGCATGGTGGCGGGCGCTTCCATCCGGGGCGACACCTTCAAGTGCGCGCTCAAGCCTGTGGCCAGCGCCCTGGCCGACGGCACGTATCCGCCCGGCGTGCATTTCTCCGCCAGCCAGCTGGACTGGCTGGCCCGCATCTTTCCCCAAGGCGTGTGCGACTACACGCGGGGCGACGTGGGCCGGCCTGCGTCGTGGTAGCGCGTACCCGCTCCGCCGCTGGATAATGTTGCAATGCTGATATAAGCATGGCTTGGCGGATAGTTATTGCGGTATATTTGCAAAGCGGCCTGTGCGAAGGGGAGAGTGGGGAATGTTGAAGCGGTGGTGGGACACGGCCTGGCGTAAGGCGCTGGGCGTTCTTTTGCTGAGCCTGCCGTTGGCGGGCGGCGCCGCCAGCCAGGCGCCGGTGCGGCTGGTGGTGGGCGAGTTGCCGCCATTCGCCATGGAAGGCGGTGAGCGCGGCCCCGGCTCACTGGTGGAAATCACCCAGGAACTGGCGCAGCGCCTGGGCCTGTCAGCGCCGGTTGAATTCTATCCCTGGCAACGGGCATTGAAGATGACGGAAGGCATGTCGCGGGTGGTGGTGGTGCCGCTCACCCGCACGCCCGAGCGCGAGCCGCGCTACAGTTGGCTCACCCGCTTGTACCGCCAGGATTTCGTGTTCGTATCCCGCCATGGCACGCTGGACTTGCGCAACGTCGAATCGTTGAAGTCGCGCCGCATCGCCATCCTGCGCGGCTCGCCCCACAAGGAAGTGCTGGCGGCCGAACACTTCACGGCCGTGTTCGAATGCGCCACCGTGCGCGAATGCATGCGCATGGTGCAGACCGGGCTGGCCGACGCCACTTACGGCGGCGAAGTGATCCACCGCAGCGCGGCCAACCTGGCTGGCGCCTCGGTATCGGATTTCGACTACAGCGCGCCTTTCCGGTCCGGCGAAATCTGGCTGGCCGGCTCGCTCGATTTTTCCGCCGCCGACATCGCCCAGTGGCAGGCGGCCATGAACGCCATGCGCCACGACGGCAGCTGCGCCCGCATCCTGCGCAAGTACGGCCTGCCGCTCGACACTTGCAAATAACTCCATATTAATCAATTGCTTAGCTCGCCATGCCGGGATGCCCAACGGGCCCCGGCCTGCCGCCGTTTGGTCCGCTGATTGTTTTGTCTGGGCGGCCCCGGACGGCAATTTCTACCAATTGCAGGGTCACTCGGTATATTGCTCTTGCAATACATGGTATCAATGCAAGACAATACTGCCTTCTTGCAAGTCGGTGCATTTTAGACATCATAGATATGCGGAACAGACCCGCCACCGTTCATGAGACGAAGTGGCAGGCTGTTCCAGACTCACCGAAAGCGGCATCGCCCGCTTGCGCCGTCCCTCCGGGCACGGTGTCGACAAAAGAGAGAACAGGAGACAACTGTTTACCCCTCTTTGCATACATTACTTAATCGGGAAATTGAATGATCAAATTGTCCAAGATGCACAAGCGCCTGCTGGCGCTGAGTGCCGTCATGCCTATGGGCGCCGCCGTGGCGCAAACCGCACCGGCCGCCGCCGCGCCCCAACTGGAAACGATTACCGTGACGGCCCAGCGCCGCACCGAGAACATCAAGGATGTGCCGGTGTCCGTGTCGACCCTGAAGGATGAGAAGCTGGATGTGCTCGTTTCCGGCGGCCAGGACATCCGCCTGTTGTCCGGCAAAGTGCCCAGCCTGAGCGTGGAATCGACCAACGGCCGCACCTTGCCCCGTTTTTACATCCGCGGCTACGGCAACACCGACTTCAGCGCCTTCGCCTCGCAACCGGTATCGCTGGTGTATGACGATGTGGTGCAGGAAAACGGCATCCTGAAAGGTTACCCGATCTTCGACCTGGCCAACGTGGAAGTGCTGCGCGGCCCGCAAGGCATCCTGTTCGGCCGCAACACCCCGGCCGGCGTGGTCAAGTTCGAATCCGCCAAGCCCAACACCAACGGTATCGAAGGCTATTACAACCTGTCGCTGGCCACCCGCAACACGGCCACCGTGGAAGGGGCCGCCAACATTCCGCTGTCGAAGGAATGGGCGATGCGCGTGTCGACCCTGCGCCAGCACCGCGACAACTTCGTCGACAATACCTTCACCGGCCAGAACAACGTGATGGAAGGCTACAACGAACACGCCGAGCGCGTGCAGTTCCTGTACCAGCCAGGCACCGCCTTCAACGCCCTGTTCAACGTGCACTCGCGCACCACTGACGGCAGCGCACGCCTGTTCCGCGCCAACCTGATCAAGAAGGGCACCAACGACTTCACCGACGGTTACGACTTCACCAAGATCAACACCAACGGCCAGAACATGCAGAACCTGAGCACCAATGGCGCCAACGCGCGCCTGACGTGGGACTTGGGCGCGGTCAAGCTGTTCTCCATCACCGGCTACGAAGCCGTGGACAATTACTTCAGCCGTGGCGACATCGACGGCGGCGCGCCCGGCCAAGTGCCATTCCAGGTGGAGACCGGTGGCGGCCTGACCGACCTCAAGCAATACACCCAGGAATTCCGGGTCGAATCGAAGAACGCCGGTCCCCTGAACTGGCAGTCGGGCCTGTACTACTTCTCGGAAGACGGCAACGGCTACAGCAACAACTTCAACAGCACCACCGGCGCCCAGACCTCGCACCTGGCCAGCCATCAGCGCAACAAGGCCTGGGCCGCGTTTGGTTCGGTCAACTATGCCGTCAGCGATGCGCTCATGCTGCGTGGTGGCCTGCGCTACACCAACGACAAGAAAGACTTCAACACGGTCGAAGCGGTCAATGTGGTGCAGACCGGCCCGAACGCCGTCAGCGAAAGCAAGAGCAAGGTCAACTGGGACGCCAGCGCCACCTACAAGATCGACAAGGACGTGAGCGCCTATGCACGCGTGGCCACCGGCTTCCGCGCACCGAGCATCGCCGCCGCCAACAGCACGGTGCCGATCACCGTGGCCGACGCGGAAACCATCGTCTCGTACGAGGCCGGCATCAAGGCCGACCTGTTCAACCGCCGCGCCCGCGCCAGCGTCAGCGTGTTTGACTACGACGTGAAGAACCAGCAGCTGACCGTGGTCGGCGGCACCTCCAACGTCACCAAGTTGATCAACGCGGCCAAGACCAAGGGCCGTGGCGTGGAAGCCGAGCTCGAAGCCTTTGTCACCAGCGACTTCAAGGTCACGGCCGGCGGCAGCTACAACTTCACGGAAATCCGCGATCCTAGCCTGTCGATGGACAAGAACCCATGGAGCACGGTGACCAATCCGGTCAACGCGGCTGGCCGCGTGGTGATCGACGGCAATCCCCTGCCGCGCGTACCGAAGTGGAGCTTCAACGCCACCGCCAAGTACAACTGGGCGCTGGAGAACGGCAACCTGTTCGTGCTGACGGATTGGTCGTATCGCAGCACGGTCAACTTCTTCCTGTATGAAGCCAAGGAATTCACCGGCAAGGAACTGCTGGAAGGCGGCCTGCGCGTGGGTTACAACTGGGATGGCGGCAAGTATGAAGTGGCAGCGTTCGGCCGCAACATCACCAACACCCAGCGCATCATCGGCGCGGTCGACTTCAACAACCTGACCGGCATGGTCAACGAGCCACGCCAGTTCGGCGTGCAGTTCAAGGGTAATTTCTAAGCCTTGGATGATGGGCTGAAGGAGGGCGGTGAAATTTTTTTGCCGCCTTCTGGACAGCCCGAAAATGGCCGTATATAATGCGGCCTCTTTTCCCTGATAGCTCAGTTGGTAGAGCGACGGACTGTTAATCCGCAGGTCCCTGGTTCGAGTCCAGGTCGGGGAGCCAGAACACAGAAAAGCCCATCTGCACTGAGCGCGATCTTGAGCGCGTTCAGGCTGATGGGCTTTTTGCATTCCAGAGGGCTGTTTATGTGCGCACGGTGGGCCAAGGTGCGGCCGTTGGGCTGCCGGGATGGGGTGGGCTGTTAAGGATTACATCGGTGTTTCGTAGCGGTACTTGTTGAGAATGCGCTGATACGTACCGTCGCGCCGCATGGACTCGAAGGCGCGCTTCCACAGCGCCAATCGCGCGGCCGGCATGCTACGCGAGCTGACCAGGTATATTTGCACCCGACCCAGTACGGCACCGCGTCGCAGGTCGGCTAGGGGCAATCCAGCTTGCTGCTGTGCTGCCCGGATCGCGTTCCAGGCGCTGATCCAGACGTCTATATGCCCGGCACGCAGCTTGCGGGCATTGATTACTTCGCTGGCAACCATTTCCACGTGTTGCCAGCCGCGTTCCCGGGCAGTAATGGCCGAGGCGCTGTAGCGCACTACGCCAACGGACAGCTGCTGCAATTTGTCTGGTGACGAGATGTCCGCCGTGGAGTCCTGTCGAGTGACTGCAACCAATTCATCTTCAAGTATTGGTATTTGCCAATCATAAGTCGCCTCGCGCGCGGGAATGCGGGCCACCGGGGCCAGTAACACGTCAGGTGTCGCGGCGGCAATGACCAGGGCGCGCGGTAAGGGATACATTTCAAGCTTGCCACTGTGGCCCGCACGATGGGCCATCTCGACGAGCACATCACATGCCAGGCCGGAGGGGGGCCGGTCCCGCTCGGCTTGGCAGTAGTACGGCACGGCGCCGGCAAGCAAGCGTACTTCGGAGACTTGAGCGCTTCCCGGCTGCGCGTCAGCGCTCACGCTGGCACATAACAACAGCCATGCTGGCAACAGTTGCAAGATGCGCATACGGATTCCCTCAGGAACGGATCGGTTAATTTGTAGCTCGCGACCAGGTCGGGGAGCCAGAATACAGTAGCATGCCAAGAACCCAGCCCTGACCCGGTTGGGTTTTTTCTTTCTAGGGCTCGGCTATCTGCGAATACAGAAAAGCCCCATCAGCACTGAGCGCGATCTTGAGCGCACTCAGGCTGATGGGGCTGTTTGCGTTGGCGCGTCGGATTACATCACTTCATCGGCGCGAGCAGCTTGTCGTCGGTGATGAGGTTGCGCACGCCATGGGCGTGGTCTTCCTTGAAGACATTGGCTTTGCACCATGCACCGACGGACTCGGCATTCACTTTCAGCACTTTCGGGCGCACGCTCCACGAGACTTGCAGGGGCGAGCCTTTTTCATTGTAAGTCGGGCCAGTGGTCGAGCCCGCATATTGGATGGGCTTGCCAGTATGGCGCGGGATGTGCACGGCCTGCTGGTAGCCGTTGATTTCGCCGATCTTGGCAAGCTCGGCAAAATCGGCCGCCTTGGTGTCGTTGACCAGCACCAGGACTTGGGCTTCGACCCGCAGTTGCGGATTGCTGTCGACTTCGCTGAGACAAGCGTTCAGCGTCGGGCCGGGCGTCACTGGCGCCGTACTGTGCACGTAGTGGAGTTCGATGGTGTCGCCCACTTGCAGGCCGCCGTGCTCGCCGGGGCAGACCTCGGTGCTGAGCGGGGTGGCTTCGGCAGGCGTCAACTTGCCCCTGTATTTGAAGCCCGCATCGGACTGCGCCGTGAATTCGCCGCCTTTGTGTTCGGCGTCCTTGTGCAAGTGGATATTGCAAAGATTCATTTTTGATGCGGCCGGCGCGGCGGCGAACACGCGCGGATTGCTGCCGCCCTTGGCGTTCAGGTCGCGCGGCGACTGCGGACCGAAGCCTTTACCTTCCGTGTTCTTGATCAGGGTCGCGTTCTGGGCTGCGACCGCGTCGACGCCTTCGTGGTGGGCATCTTGGGCGCTGGCGCTCAGCGCGAGGGCCAACAGAGTCAATACGAGGGGCGCTTTCATCCAGCATTCTCCAGGTTGGGAAGAGGGGACTTTGATTCTATCGCCTTTGGGCATGGGTTGCCATGGCGCCGTTTCTCACTGCGCTGGTACTCCCCGACTTGCCAAGCGAAACCAAGACGGACTGTTAAGACACGCTAGCGAGCTTCAGGCCGATCGTCGGTGCTGACCGATCATTGCGTGCTTCGCCTTGCACGCGTATATTGCAATCAATGATAGCACCTGCGTGGGGCTCGTTATGGCAACCAACTTGATTGTGCGAAACATCGATGAAGATATCGCGCTGGCCCTGAAACAACGGGCTGCGGCCCATGGCCGGAGCGCCGAGGCTGAGCATCGCGAAATCCTGAGAAGTGCCTTGCAACGGCCGCCGCGTCGGCCATTCGGTGAGGTGCTTGCCAACATGCCCAACGTGGGAGAGGACGCCGACTTTGACGCCCGCCAGGGTTAGGTGATTCCATGTACCTGGTCGACACCAATGTGATCAGCGAGGCGCGCAAGGGGCGCAAGGCGAACCCCGGCGTCATCGATTTCTTGCGGGCGAATCAGGCGAACGACCTGTATCTGTGCGTGCAAACCGTCGGTGAAATTCGCCGTGGCGTCGAGATCATCCGGCACCGGGGTGACCGACCGCAAGCTGATCGGCTGGCGGCCTGGCTGACGCACGTTCTGGAGGAGTATGGCGACCATCTCCTGGATTTCGATATTGACTGCGCGCAAGTATGGGGGCGCTTGATGGCGCCCAGCGCACAGCATCCGATCGATAAACAGATAGCCGCGATCGCCTTGATTTATGACCTTGCCGTCGTCACTCGCCACACCCAGGACTACGCCGGCACTGGCGTAAAGTTGTTAAATCCCTTCATTTGATGCGCGTGATCCGCGCATTTGCTGACAATTACCTCCAAAGCGTCAAATCCCGGTGGACGAAAAAGTTGCACTTCAGTATTCTCTTGGTATTCGTGCGGGCGAGGGCGCCTGCCGGGCCAGCATGGTGGCCGGACCATGGACGATACGGAACGGCGCGCGCACATCGCGTGCCTGCTGACTGACGTGACATTGTTTCGCCTGGCGCTCGGATAGAGCATAATGCTCAAATAACAAAGGAAGGGGCCTAGGCCATGGAAGAAACAAAAATTGTTTACGGTACGGAAGACTTGCTGACCAGCCTGTGCAATTCGGTCACGCGCGTGTTGGGCATCGCCACCCAAACCAAGGTGCACTATTCGGCCATGGTGCAACGGATCACCAAGGTGGGCCTGAAGCCTGACATCGGTTGCTTCGTGCTGTTCGACGGCGGCTTCACGGGCCTGGTGGTGCTGAACTTCGCGGCTGAAACGGCGATGGAGATCTATTCGCGCTACATGTTACACATGGGTATGCCCAAGTCGGAACTGGCCAGCTCGCACACGTCCGACGAGGTGTCCAACATCCTGGGCGAACTGATGAACCAGATCGTGGGCGATTTCACGGGCAAGGTACGGCGTGAATTGCAGACCAATATCACCCAGAACCAGCCCAAGATGCTGGTACTGACCAAGCAGGTCATGCTGAGCGTCGATACGCCGCTGGACCGTCCGGAAATGCGCCGGGTATCGTTCTACACGGAAAAGAGCAACGTGTTCTACCTGGAACTGGCCATCGACCGTACCGAATTCGTGCGCCTGTACGAATTCGACGCCAACGAGATCCCCGACCCCGACGCGCTGCTGGCGTTCGAGCAAGAGAATCAGGCGGCCGAAGCGGCCCCCGCGGTGGTGGAAGCCGAGGACAATGATGAGCTGCTGAGGTCGCTGGGCATGTAAGCCGGCGGCAAGTTGTGACTGACGAGGCCCGCGAGCGATCGCGGGCCTCGTTCGTTTCAGGCATGCATGCAGCCATGCTGTAGCCATACGCAATCGGCTCAGCGGCTGGGCGTGCGGCAGGCTGCTTCATTTTCCCAGCGGCCCGAGCAGATGCGCGAACGGCACATCATGCCTTCGATCAGCCCCAGTTGCTTGCAGCGGCGCAGCAGTTCGGCCGTGTTGTCGTTGTCGCCGCGCTCCACGACATCGCGGCTGGGCTGGGCGAGGACGGTGGCGGGTTGGCTGGCGTGGGCCACCAGGGCCGCCAGCAGGGTGACGTCGGTGTCCGCCAGTGGTGCGGCGGGGACGATGGGGTTCAGTTTCGCGTTGTGCGGCGGGGCAGCGTGTGCGGCCGCCACCGCCTCGCGCATGGCCTTGGGTGCGGTCTTGGGCACGGCCCTGAGTACGACCTTGCTCGGCACGAGTGCGGACCTGACGGCAGTATCCATGTTGACCGGTAATTGCCCGACGGCCACACGCGGTTGATCGGCGCGACGCACGCTTTCCACCTGGACTGGCGCGGCCGTGTCGTTGATGATGGCCGCCGCCTGGTTGGCGGCGGAGCTCGTGGCGGCGGGCGTCATGACATGGGCCAGCACCGGCCCGGCCGTCGCCGGCCCGGCCGGGACCGGTGCGCCATCGGGTGCGGGCGGTGTCGTGAGTGCGGATTGGTGGATGGCCCACGCCAGCGCCGTCATCACCAGCAACAGCGCGCACAAGCCCGTGGTCCAGCCATTGAGTTTCCAGCGTGGCACACCTTGCTGTTCCAGCGTGAGCGCGCCATGTTCCAGGCTGGCCAGAATGCGGCGCCTGCCTTCGCGTGCCGGGCGCCTGGCCGCCTGCAGCGTCGGTTTGTTCAGTCTCTCCAAAATACCACCCCCGAATTTGATCTAGCCTTCGATGAAGTTTTCTGGGCGGCCTACGATGGGGCGATCCCGGCGTACATGGCCGCTCTTAGTGTCCAATCTGCGCCAGCCGACGGTATTGATGGAGCGCACGATGTTACTTCTTTCCATGTCGATCTTCTTCCTGCTGGTCTGCGGCGGGGCCTGGCTGTCGCTGTTTCCGTCCGGGCGCGACCTGGTGCGGCAGTCGCTGGCCCTGGTGGGGCAGTGGACCGGCCGCCGCGTGCGCCAGGCGGGCCAGCGTGGCACACATGGCGCCGGAGCGCTGGCCGATGGCGCCGGCTCGGTGCTGCGCTCGGGCGGGCGGCTGTTGCGCCGCCACTGCCTGACGGCGTTGGCCGCCGCCGTGCTGCTGACGGTGCCGCCCATGCTGGCCTGGCTGGTCAGCGGCCGGGGCATGCTGGGCGGTTACGATGGCGGCGCCGGCGAGGTCAACCCGCAGGTGGCGGCGTTGTTGCAAGGCGAGCAGTTGACGCTGCCCGCGCCGCTGCCGCCGGTCGCCTTTATTTCGGCCGAGGTGGCGCACGTGCGGCCCATGCTCGACAGTGCCAACCGCAATTGGCGCTTGCTCGACGCTGAATTTGCCCAGCGTTTGCTGATGGTGTTCAAGATCATGCGCGAGCGTTACGGCTATGACATGGCCATCCTCGAAGGTTATCGCAGCCCGGAGCGCCAGAACCAGCTGGCCACGGCCGGCCCCGCCGTCACCAACGCCAAGGCGTTCCAGAGCTATCACCAGTTCGGCCTGGCAGCGGACTGCGCCTTCCTGCGCGACGGCAAGCTGCGTATATCCGAGCAGGACCCGTGGGCCATGCGCGGCTATCGTTTGTATGGCGAAGTGGCGGAATCGGTGGGCCTGCATTGGGGCGGACGCTGGGCCATGATGGACCTGGGCCATACGGAATTGCGGGTGCCGGGCATGGTCAGGAAATAAGTGGACGTGTGGAAACGTTGTTCCCGCTCAAACATACTTGGCGGTGGCGGTGGCACCATGGATCGGTCTGCCTGTACCTTCCTCCACCCCAACCTGGCGGTCCGCTCATGATGCGAAGAATCTGGTACTTCATCACCGATAGCCACAAGGTGGCCGTGGTCGGCTTTGTCGGCTTCCTTCTTTTCCTTTACCTGGGCTCGGCGGCGCTGGAACTGACCTTGCTCTGGACGCTGGCCGCGCTGGTCGCCGCCCTGGTCGGCGGGGGCATCTGGTACGGTGTGCGCTGGTACCGCGGCCGGCGCGCGTCGCGTGCGATGGAGGCCGAGATCAGTGGTGAGGCGGTGGCGGCCGCCCCTGTGGCCGGTGCGGGCGCCACCGATGGCAGCGATGCGTCGGCGGCGGCGCGCGCCGAAGTCAACGCCATCCGTGAAAGCATGCTCAAGGCGATCGCCACCATCAAGGGTTCCAGGATGGGCATGGTGTCCGGCGCGCGGGCCCTGTACGAATTGCCGTGGTTCCAGGTGTTCGACAAGGGCGTGATGGACGATGCGGAAGGGCGCGAGATCGACTTCCGCAACACCATCATCATCGCCACCTCCAACGTCGGTTCGGCCGCCATGATGCAGGCTTGCCTGAACAAGCCCGCGGACCAGCTGCCCACGCCGGAGGAACTGGAGGAACTGTTGCGGCCGCAGTTGATGCGGCAATTTAAGCCAGCCTTCCTGGGACGCATGAAGATCGTGCCGTTCTATCCGCTGGGCGACGAGGCGCTGGCCAGTATTATCGGCCTCAAACTGGCGCGCATCGGCCAGCGCGTGCGCGACAACCACCAGGCCGAATTCAGCTACGAACCGTCGCTGGTGGAAGCGGTGCTGGCGCGCTGCACCGAGGTCGATTCCGGTGCGCGCAGCGTGGACCATATCCTGAACGGCACGCTGCTGCCCGAGATCGCGGAAGCCGTGCTGGCGCGCATGGCTGATGGCGCGGCCATCGCCAGGATCAAGGTCGGCGCGGGCCGCAACGGCCAGTTCAAATACACCATCAAATAGACCGGAGGCTCGCCATGTTCAGCATCGCGCAACTGCTTCTACCCATCAGCCCAGCGCAGACCTGCGGCGAAGACCTGTCCTTCAGCAGCGAACTCGATGATATCGCCAAGGCCCGCACCTACGACGACCCCACGCTGGACCAGGGCGAATGGGTGGTGGCGTTGAAGGAGGCCGACTGGGGCTTTGTCGGCCACCGCTGCGCGCGGCTGATCGAATCGAAGAGCAAGGATTTGCGGCTGGCCGTCTGGCTGGCCGAGGCGCACGCCAAGACGCGCGGCCTGCGCGGCCTGGGTGATGGCTTCGCCGTGCTGGCCGGCCTGTGCGAACACTACTGGGACGGCCTGTTTCCGCTGGCCGACGATGGACAGTTCGAACAGCGCGTGGGTAACTTGGGCTGGCTGCTGGGGCGCACCCCGCGACTGCTGCGGGAAATGGCGGTGACGGAGGAAATGGGCTACACCTGGGCCGACTTCGACGCGGCGCGCCAGCGTGGCGCAGGCGGCGGTGGTGGAGACGGCGGCGGCCAGGGCTGGGGCGGCGCGCCCGACACCGGCCTGGCGCTGGCCGACCTGGACGCGCAGCGGCGCCGCAACAGCGTCGACTACAACGAGGCATTGCTGGCGGACGCGCAATACTGCCTGGCCATGCTGGGCGACCTGGAACGGGCCGTGGATGCGCGCCTGGGCGCGGACGGCCCGGCCTTCACCGCCGCCCGCGAGGCGCTGCAAGACTTGATCCACTTCGTCGCACCGCTGGGCGGTGGCGCCGCCTCGGGCGCGGTCGCTGGTGAGGGGGACGGCGCGCGCCGCGAAGGCATCGACGCGCCTACGGCTAATGGTGCCTTGCTGGCGGGCGACGCGCTGCGCAGCCGCGCCCAGGCCCTGGCCCAGTTGCGGCTGGTGGCCGACTTCTTCCGGCGCACGGAACCGCACAGCCCCGTGGCCTATCTGGCCGAAAAGGCGGCCAGTTGGGGCGAACAGCCGCTGCACCTGTGGCTGCGCGCCGTGGTCAAGGACCCGGCCACGCTGGCCAGCCTGGAAGACATGCTGGGCGCCGCGCCGTCCGGCGCTGCCGGCGGCTAACGACGGCGCCGCGTGGCGGCCACGCTCACGCCGGCCAGGCCGAGCAGCAGCATGGCGTAGGCCGACGGTTCAGGCACGGCCGGGGCGTAGGTGGCGTAGCTGGTGCTGATGTGGCTCTGGTCGGGATCGGTCAGGTCGTACTGTGCCGTCTTGCCGTAGCTAGTGGCCGAGGTGTCGAGGAACATGAAATACGATTCCGAGCCCGGCGTCAGATACGGATCGCCATGTGCATTGCCGAACGCGTAATTGACGTAGCCCACGTAGGGCGTACCGAACAGGTAGGCCGCATCCGGCGCCACCGAACCGAGGCCGTCGCTGCGCCCGTTCGGCTCGTCCAGTATAAGCAGAGGTTTTTGTGATTTCTATTGCATGTTTTATATTTTGAGAACTATTTTTGGCATCGTTGTATTTCTACTATTTATATCAGTCAATTCTTATTGGGTGGCGCATAGAGTTATTGCCGCATCGTTAGCGTACCGATCATGCTTCGGTACAATGTCGCCCTATGACTTCCCTCCAGCATCCTGTCGCCGCCGGCGGCCACCGCCGCGCCATGTGCGCCACCTGCCTGCGCGCGCAAGCGGCCTGCATCTGCCGCTGGGTGACGGCACTCGACAACGCGGTCTATGTCCTGATCCTGCAACATCCGATGGAAGTGGCGAACGCCAAAGGCAGCGCGCGGCTGTTGCATCTGAGCCTGGCGCACAGCCGGATGGAAGTGGGGGAGGCATTCGCGCCGGAGACGCTGGCCCAGTGGCTGGGCGCCGATGGCCGTCGGCCCGTGCTGCTGTATCCCGAGACGGTGGAAGCGGGTGGTCCGCCGATGGCGCCGGCCGCGCCGTTCGATCCCGCCTGGTGCGCGCAACCGGAACGTTTGCGACTGGTGGTGCTGGATGGGACGTGGCGCAAGAGCCGCAAGATGCTGTACCTGAATCCGGCCCTGCAAGGCTTGCCCCGCCTGCCGTTGCGTGACACGCCGCCATCCCACTACCTGATCCGCAAGGCGCACTTGCCCGACCAGTTATCGACGCTGGAGGCGACATGCTACGCGCTACAACAGCTGGAAGGCCGGGCCGCGGCGTTCGATCCGTTGATGACCGCCTTCGATGGATTTGTCGGGCAGCAGCAAGGCTACGTGCCGGGGACGCGCGAGCAACGTTGATATGCTGGCCGGGCCGCCGGCGACGTTACGCGATCAGCTTCAGTCCCGGCGGCAGCGCATCGCCGAGCAGGCGTTTTTCGTCCGCCTGGTCCAGTTGCACCACTTCGCGCACCATGGCGCTCCAGTTGGCGGGCGCGCCAACGGCGGCCAGGCGGCGCAGGATCTCGGCCCGCAAGGCTTCGTCCACGTCGCGCGAGCGGTCGCCCGTCATGCGCGCCAGATGGGCGGCGGCATAGCCGGCCGGCTCCACCTTCTTCCAGTCCAGCGCCAGGATCGCGGCCAGCCACTGCGCCACGGTCTCCGTGGCCACCGTGTCATGCGCGCTGCCGTGGAAGGGCTGCCGCGCGCCCACCCGGCTCAAACCCCACAGATAGCGCGCCTGCGCCGCTTCCGCCTTGGCTGTCGCGTCGGCCTTGGCGCTGCTGGAACGCGCGGCCGCGCCGCCCTTGGCCGCCGCCGTGCGTTGCAGCGCCGTGGTGGCCTGCTCCAGCTGCATCAGCATCCAGGCGCCGATTTCCGCTTTGTAGTTGCCGGGGATGCGCTCCAGCGAGGCACCCAGGCGCAGCATGTCGTCGTCGCTGCCATCCACCAGCGTGTGCGGGCGGCGGCCCCGTTCCTGCGCGTCCGCCTGCACGTTGAAGGCGAAATCGTCCAGGATGCGTAACTGGGCGATTGCATCGAGCCCGCCGGACACGCGCCGCCACAGGGTCCACCACTCGGCGCACACCTGGCTGTCCTTGTGATGCTGGACGCCCGTTTCGAACAGCGCCCATAGCTGCTCGATGCGCCATTCGTCGAGCGTGTAGCCAAAGCCGGGCCGCAGGCAGTAGCCGCACAGGTTGAGCCACACGCGTTCATGGTCGGCCGAACGGCGCCGGCCCTTGGCGCGGGCCAGCAGCGCGTCGAACAACTGCCGCAGCAGGGGCGTGGCCCACCGTTCGCGGCTGCCCAGCGCCTGTTCGAGCTGGGCGCGCAACTGGCGCACTTCCTTCAATTCGACCTGCTGCGCGCGGGCGCCGAAAATGCGGTCGATTTTCTCGATGGCCGCGCTCAGGCCGGGATGCGCGGTGGCCGGTTGCGCGTCCGGTGCTTCGGCGGCTTCCGCATTCGGCGCGCTTGCTTCGCGCAGCTGGAACTCCACCAGCCAGCGTGCTGGCGGCTGGCTTTGCGGTTGGTCGTCGGCCATGGCCACGCAGTGCACTTCCAGCGTGCCCACTTCACTGAGCGAGGTGGCCAGTTGCACGGGGATTTCCTTGCGTGTCGCGCCGCCGCTGTCGCGCAGCACGGTGGCCATGGCTGGCAGCCGCACGTATTCGCCCTGCGCCCCTTGGTTCAGGTCCACCATTTCGCCCGCCAGCGGCGCGGCGCCCGATTGCGCGGTGGAGGAGGCCAGGTGGAAGCGGACCGGCCGTCCCAGACGCAGCGCGAAGCTGCGATCGGACAGCAGCACTTCACTCCCTTCGGCGGTGCCGCGCGGCAGGATGCAGATGGCGCGGCATGGTTTGTCCGCGCGCTGTTCCTCATCCAGTACCAGGAAGTAGCTGCGCGGCGAACCACCTGTGATGGCGGGCGCCGCGCCACGCCGGGCCAGCGCGTAGGCCACCCCGCCACGGGCCACGGCCACGTCGGGATTGTCGTTGTGGAGCACACGCAGCGCTTCGCCGCGCCATTGCGCCAGCGTGGCCTGCAAACGGCGCGCGAGGGCGTCGGCGCGGAACACGCCGCCGTTGAGCAGCAAGGTGTCGGGGATGGGGAGGGCCGCGTCCTCGGCCAATCCGAGCGCGGCGCGGGCGGCGCCCGCGTGCTGTTGCAGGAAGCTGGCCAGGTGGCGCGTGATGGCCGGGTCGCTGGCGTAGGGCAGGCCGAATTCGACGATGGCCGCCCGGCCGCGCCGCGCGCCTTCGTCCACCGCGCCCATGGGGAAGAAACCGTCCACCACCAGCCGTTCCACTTCCTCGCGCGTGAATTCCACGGAGCGGGTGCCGCCGATCAGGCGCGAACCGGCGCCCAGCAGCGTGACGGTGACGCGTTCGGGCGCGTCGGCCGCCAGCAGTTGTTCCTTGGCGGCGCGGCAGCGTTCCGTCAGTTGCGCCATCCGGCCGGCGGACAGGCGCGTCGGGTTATCGGTTCCGCCGGCGGCCATGCGGCTTTCAGCCAGGTGAGCCAGCGCCAGGTCCATATTGTCGCCGCCCAGGATCAGGTGGTTGCCCACGCCGATGCGGCTCAGTTGCGGCACGCCGCCGGACAGGTCGACCTTGATCAAACTGAAGTCGGTGGTGCCGCCGCCCACGTCGCACACCAGCACCAGCCGGGTGTTGGCCAATTCCTCGTGGAGCGTGGCGCGGTGGCGGAACAGCCAGTCGTAGAAAGCCGCTTGCGGTTCCTCCAGCAGCCGCAGGGCGGGCAGGCCAGCCATGCGGGCCGCTTCCAGCGTCAGCGCGCGCGCGCCTTCGTCGAACGAGGCGGGAATGGTCAGCACCAGTTGTTGCTGTTCCAGCGGCTGCTGCGGGAAGCGCGTATTCCACGCGGCCCGCAAGTGGGCCAGATAGCTGGCGCTGGCCGCCACCGGCGACACGCGCGGCACGCCTTGCTCGGCGCCCCACGGCAGGATGGGCGCCATGCGGTCCACGCCGGGATGGGACAGCCAGCTCTTGGCGCTGGCCACCAGCCGGCCCGGCACCTGCGCGCCCAGCACGCGGGCCAGCCGGCCCGTGACCACTTGCGCCAGTCCGGCCACGTCATCCTGCCGCCACGGCAGTTGCAGTTCGCCTTCGGCCAGTTCGCCCTCGGCCGGGTGATAGCGCAGCGACGGCAGCAATGCGCCCGGCGCCACTTCGCCCGGCGCCACCAGCTGTTCGATGTCGAACAGCTGGATCTGCGCCGTTTCCGGCGCGGCGCCCAGTGTCGAGTAAGCCAGCACCGTGTTGGTGGTGCCCAGGTCGATGCTGACGAGGTAGTGCGCCATTGTCAGACAGCGGCTCCCGCGCGCACGTCGAACTCCACCTTCCAGCGCTGGCCATCATTGGCCACGGCCAGCAGTTCCAGCGTGCCCGATTCGGTGGCCAGCGCGTGCAGCTTGACCTGCACCACGTCGCCCGCCTGACGGCCTTCCGGCGACAGCGTGGCCGCGATCTCGTTCAGTTCCTGCAGTTCGTCCGGCTGCCAGTTGTCGAGCAGGTCGCCGATCTGGTCCTGGCGCCGCACGGAGGAACCGAAGAAGCGGAACTGCACCGGCTCGCCCACCACCAGGCCGAATTCCTGCGCCGGCAATTCGATCTCCGCGCCTTCTTCCATGCCGAACGGCGCCACGCACAGGGCCTGGATCGGCGGTTCCATGCCGGGGATGGCCGGCATGGCCGATTCGATGGCCACGTAGTAGGAACGGGCCGTGCCACCGCGAATGCGCACGCCGCTGCCGCGCCGCACGTAGCTGTAGTAAGCCGCGCCACGCGCCACGGCCAGATCGAGGTCGGCGCCGCCCAGCATACGGGCTGGTTCCGCGCCTTCCAGATATAGCCAGTCGTTGAGGGTGGCCATCACGCGCTGGGCCAGCAGTTCGGATTTGAACACGCCGCCGTTGAACAGCACGGCCGTTGGGTGCAGGAAGGTGGCGTCCGCGTTCTGGCGGCCGGCATAGCCTTCCAGCTCCGCCGTCGCGCCCAGTTGGCGCGCCAGGAAGGCGGCCAGGTGGCGCGTGATGCCGGCGTCCTGCGCGTACGGCAGGCCAAGCTGGGTCAGGCCGGCGCGGGTGCGCACGGCCGGCCGGGCCGACGCTTCCACGGTGGGGAAGAAGCCGTCCAGGATGAAGGTGCTCACTTCTTCGCGCGTCAGTTCGGTGCGGATCGAACCGCCGATCAGTTTGGAACCCCGGCTCGGCACGACGATGGGCCAGGTGGCTGCGTTGGCATCGGCCAGCAAGGCTTCCTTGGCGGCGCGGCAGCCGTAGGTCAGTGCGCGCATCTGCCAGGCGTCCAGCGTGGTGCCGTTGGCGGCGACCTTGCGCGCCACCAAGTGGGCCAACGCCAGGTCCATATTGTCGCCACCCAGCAGGATATGGTCGCCCACGGCCACGCGGTGCGGTTCCAGCACGCCATCGCGTTCCAGCACGGCGATCAGCGAGAAGTCGCTGGTGCCGCCGCCCACGTCCACCACCAGGATCACGTCGCCTGGCTTGACTTCCTTGCGCCAGCGGCCGGCGCTGCCCTGGATCCAGCTGTACAGGGCGGCCTGTGGTTCTTCCAGCAGTGTGAGGGCGTCATAGCCGGCCGCGCGGGCCGCGTCGGCCGTCAGTTCGCGCGCGCCCGGGTCGAACGAGGCGGGGATGGTGACGGTGACGGCTTGCTGCGCGAACGGCGCGTCCGGATGGGCCGCGTCCCACGCCGCGCGCAGGTGCGACAGGTAGCGCGTGGAAGCGTCCAGCGGCGACACGCGCGCCACTTCTTCCGGCGCGTCGTTGGGCAGGATGGGGCCACGGCGGTCCACGCTGGGGTGGCACAGCCAGCTCTTGGCGCTCGATACCAGCCGGATCGGCGTGGTGGCGCCACGACTGCGGGCCATCTCGCCCACCGCGCAAGTCTGCTCGGCGGCGCTTTGCGCCCATGGCAGGCTCAGATCGCCCGGTGCCAGTTCATCCGCGTGCGGCAGGTACAGGAACGATGGCAGCAGCGGCAGTTCCTCCACCGTGCCGGGTGCCGTCAACTGCGGCACGGCCAGCACGCCGTGGCTGGTCTTCTCGCCATCGCTGGCGGCCAGGTCGACGTAGGACAGGGCGCTGTGGGTGGTGCCAAGGTCGATGCCGATGGCGTAGCGTGGTTCGCTCATAATTCCACCTCCGCCGGGGCCAGCACGCTGGCGTCGTGCGCTTCGGCCAGTTTCGGCAGCAGCACATTGGTGGCGCGCCAGCCGCGGTGGCTCAGCGTACCGCGGAACGGCGCCTTGCCGACCACGTTGCCGGTCAGGCGCACGGCGCCCGCGTCGAAGCCTTCCTCCAGCACCACGCGGCTGCCTTCGGCTTCCGTGCGCACCGGTTCGATGTGGAAGTGTTCGCGCAGCACCTTGCCGCAGCCTTCATGTACCACGCGGGCGGCGGCGCCGATGTCGGCGTCGGCGTAGGCGCTCAGGTTTTCCTGGGTGAAGTCGATCAGGCGCGCTTCCCGTTGCAGCAGGCTCAGCAACTGCAGGGCAGCGTCGGGCGTGGCCACGCGCAGCGGCGTGGGCGCAGGTGCGGGCGCCGTTACCGGGGCCGGCGGATAAGTGGCGGCGTCATTCATGCGTTGCAGGCGGCTGGCGTAGGCGGCATCCGACAGCGTATTGACGAAGGCGCTGAAGGCCAGCGGCAGCCGGTTCCAGAACGACAATGCTTTGACAGGTGTAGGTTGTGTCATGGGGTACTCGCGTAAGGTAACTCAGGGCGCCGCCATGCTCCGGGCGGCATCCTGATCAGTTATTGGGTGGGGCAGGGGCGCTACAGGCCCGCCGGCGCGGCATTCCGCGCGCGCGGCGTGGGGATGACATCTCCCCAAGTTTGTTCGCATGATACCAGCTTGCGGGCCGTAACTGCAGAGACAGGGATCAAATCCGGCTTGCTATTGCGGCCGCATGTGCCTAAAATACTGTTTAAATATACAGTATTTTCAGGTGCACCATGTCCGACGGGGAAGAACAGTTTCAGCAAGTTATGTTGCCGCCCCGGCCGCTGCGGGCGACCAAGGGACGCGGGGCCGTCAGCAACATGCAAGGCCGCTTTGAACGCGACGCGCGCGAGGCGTTCGACGATGGCTGGGAGCACGAGGAAGGGGGACAGGAAGCGCGCGGCTGGAAAACGCAGGTGACGCACGAGCAGGCCCGCAGCATCCTGAGCCGCAATGCCTCGCCTGATCTGCCTTTCAGCGTGTCGCTCAATCCCTACCGGGGCTGCGAGCACGGCTGCATCTATTGCTACGCGCGGCCCACCCACAGTTACCAGGGCTTGTCGCCGGGGCTGGATTTCGAGAGCAAGATTTTCGCCAAGGTCAATGCGCCCGAAGTGCTGCGGCGGGAGCTGGCCAAGGCGTCCTACGTGCCGGAATCGATCGCGCTGGGCGTCAACACGGACGCCTACCAGCCTTGCGAGCGCGAGCTGCGCATCACGCGCCGCGTGCTGGAAGTGTTGCAGGAGTGTGAGCACCCCGTCGGCCTGATCACCAAGTCGGCCCTGATCGAGCGCGACATCGATATTCTTGCCGCAATGGCGGCCAAGCAGCAGGCGGCCGTGGCCATCACCGTCACCACGCTGGACCCGGCCATCGCGCGTACGCTGGAGCCGCGCGCGGCCGCGCCCGCGCGCCGGCTGCGCACCATCCGCACGCTGGCAGAGGCGGGCATACCGGTGGGGGTGAGCATCTCGCCCATCATCCCCTTCATCACGGAACCGGAGATCGAACGCTTGCTGGAGGCCGTGCACGAGGCGGGCGCCAGCTCGGCCCACTACGTCGTGCTGCGCCTGCCGTGGGAAGTCAACCCGCTGTTCCAGCAGTGGTTGCAGGCCCACTTTCCGGAGCGGGCCCAGCGCGTGATGAACCGGGTGCGGGAAATGCGCGGCGGCAAAGACTACGACAGCGATTTCGCCACCCGCATGAAGGGCGAGGGCGTGTGGGCGGAAATGATACGGCAGCGCTTCCGGATCGCGGCCGCGCGGCTGGGGCTGGCCGGCCACGGGGGACGTTTTCATCAACTGGATGCCAGCCAGTTCCGCCGGCCGCTGGTGATTCCCCCGCTGGGCGCGCGCGCCAACGGGAACGGTGAGGGGCAGCTGGATTTATTTGGCTGATGGCGCTGGGCGCGTACGGAGGGTAATGGCTGGGGCCGTCGGCAGGGCAGGCGTCAGCGTCGACGTTGGTGTTGGCTTTGGCGTTGGCTTCGGTTTAGGTTTTGGTGCTGTTCAGCTCGTCGGGCTGCCGTTCAGTTCGGCCAGGTGGCGTTCGATGGCGAACACATGCTGGTCATGCTGGCCCAGTTCGCGCAGGGCGGCGGCCAGGTGGTTCAGATAGTCGCTGTTGGGGCCGCTGGGGCCGGACGAGCGGGCGATGTGGCGTGCGATTTCCTGTTCGGAGGCGGCGCCGAGGAAGGCCGTGTTGTCTTCCGTGGCGATGTAGACCAGGCCTTCCTCGCTGCGGCCATCGTCGAATTGGATGGGGATGGCCAGGCGCAGGTAGCCGTTCTTCTCGCGGTGGTCGAGGTGGCCGAACACGTCGGGGGTGATCAGGTAGGCCATGCCGTGGCAGATGGCGCCGGCTTCGCGGATCAGCGTCACCACGCGGCCCGGTGCTTCCGGCGTGCCGCGGTGGTCGTGTGAACCTTGCCAGAAGCGGCGCGTCCAGTTCGCGATACTGGCTGGGCGGCGCTCAAGGTAGGGGAAGTCGGCCTTGTAGATCAGCGAGCCGTAGCCGAACAGCCAGACGCTGTGGCAGCCGTCGAACTTGTCCATCTTCTCGTTGACGGCGATGGTATTGGCAGTCATGTTGCGTAATAGTTCAGGTGACAAACCGGCGACATCGGGCCGGCACCTGTGCATTATAGGACGGACACGCATGCTTGCGTCCTGCAATATGGGAGCCAAAAGGCGCCAGTGACCAGCGACCAGCGACCAGCGGCCAGCCCGCAGCCAGGCTCAGGGCACCAGCGTGGGCGTGGGTAAGGTATCGGGCATCATCAGCTTGCCGTCGTCATCCGTCGCGATGCGCAGGAATTCCGGCTGGGCGATGCCGATGTGGCGGAACACGCGGGCCAGATGTTGCTCGTGCTCGATCATCATGTCCTGCTGGACGGGCGGTGCGGCCGGGCTGCAGCAGGAGGTGATCAGCAGCAGGCGCTTGCCGCTGATGGCCGCGTTAAGCTTATCGGCGCCCAGCGCTTGGGCCAGGTGCAGGATCCGGTCCAGCCACGCCTTGAGCACGGACGGGATGGAGAAGTTGTACAGGGGAGCGGCCAGCACGACCAGGTCGGCGTCCAGGAATTCGCGCAGCAGCGATTGGCTGAGTGCGGCTTCGGCCCTTACTTCGGCGTTGAGTGGGATGGTGTCGTCCCATTGCTGGCGTAGCACTTGCAGTAGCGGGCCGCTGATGTGCGACAGCGGGGCGGCAGCCAGGTCGCGATACACGATGCGCGCCTGCTCCGCCGGGCACAGCCTGGCGACCACGGCCGCCGTGGACTGGCGTGAGCCGTTGCTGTCACCGAGGGCGCAGGTATCGATTTGGAGGATGTTCATTCGTTATATTTTTCAACTGGCGTAAAGCATCACATAGTATATCCCTGCGGCAATAATGTTACAAATAGATAAAATGTATATACTTTGTCGCAATTGGGCCAGCGATTGCAGGCCGCGACGGATGGGGCGGTTCACGCGATGGCGGCAGCCGGACCGCTTCAATCCAGCGTCACGTTCCATGCGTGGGCGGCCACGAACTGGTGCAGGAAGGCGGCGAAACTGTCGGCCGCCGGCGACAGCGCGCGTGCGTTCTTGGTGTAGACGAAGAAGCGCCGCGTCAGCTCCGGCTCGTACAGCTGGCGCATCTGCAGTCCGTACAGTTTGACCATCGGTGCCGCGTAGGGCAGGCAGACCGTGATGCCCAGCCGCGCGCTGACCATGGCCAGCGCCGTCGTCATGAACGTGACCTCGTTGTAGGGACTGAGCGAAATGTCGCGGAACGAGGCGTGCATGTCGCGCAGCAGCCGTTCCGTGAACTGGCCTTGCAGCGAAATGAAAGGGTAGTCGCCCACGTCGGCCCAGGTCACGCGTTCGCGCTGTTCGAGCGGGTGGCCGGGCGGGTAGACCAGCACGAACGGCATTTCCAGCAACTGCACGGCGTCGATCTCGGCCGTGGGGTCGCGCTCGGGGCCGACGCCGAAATCGACTTCGCCGCTGAATACGCGGGCCGACACCTGCTCCAGCGGGCAGTCCACCAGCCGCACCTGGATCTCGGGGTGGGCAACCCGGTACGCCGCGATCACTTCCGGCAGCATGGTGCACGACATCATCTGTGGCGCCGCCACCCGCACCATGCCCTTGTTGAGCGCCTTGCGGCTGGCGATGTCGGCCATGGCGCCGTCCAGGTCCTGCAGCATCTTGTCGAACAGCGGGTACAGCTCGCGTCCCAGTTCGGACAGCTGGGCGCGGCGGGTGGTCCGCTCGACCACGGTCACGCCCAGCACCTGTTCCAGCTCCTTGATCTGGCCGCTCAGGGCGGATTGGGTTACATGCAGGTATTCCGCGGCCAGCGTGAAGCTGCCGGTCTTGGCCACGGCCACCAGGGCGCGCATCTGTCGCAGGCTAGGATTCATAAGAAAATCTGATAAATAGTCAGGAAAATACCGTTTGTATGATATCTGAAACTGGATTCTAATGGTCTGCATGAGGACTTAACCGGAGACACAAATGAAGATCAAGCAAATCCACCACGTCGCCTACCGCTGTATCGACGCCAAGCAGACCGTCGAGTGGTACGTCAAACACCTGAACATGGACTTCGTGCTGGCCATCGCCGAGAACGAAGTGCCGTCGACTAAGGCGCCGGATCCGTACATGCATGTGTTCCTGGACGCCGGCCATGGCAACGTGCTGGCCTTCTTCGAGCTGCCGACCCAGGCGCCGATGGACCGCGACCGCAACACCCCGGCCTGGGTGCAGCACCTGGCGCTGGAAGTGGCCAGCATGGACGAACTGCTGGCCGCCAAGGAGCGCCTGGTGGCCGCTGGCATCGACGTGCTGGGCCCCATCAACCACACCATCTTCAAGTCGATCTACTTCTTTGACCCCAACGGCCACCGGCTGGAACTGGCGGCCAACACGGGCACGCCTGAAATGTACAAGCAGCTCGACGACGTCAAGTGGGAGATGCTGGAGGAATGGTCGAAGACGCGCAAGGCGCCACGCCACGCGGCCTGGATGCACGCGCCGCAGGCGGAGGGCCAGCAATAATGAAACTCGCCACCCTGAAAAACGGCAGCCGTGATGGCGCCCTGGTGATCGTCAGCCGCGACCTGTCGCGTTGCGTGGCCGTGCCCCAGATCGCCGCCACCCTGCAGCACGCGCTCGACAACTGGGACGCCACCGCGCCCCGCCTGGAACAGACCTACGCCGCCCTCAACGCCGGCGCCCTGGCGGACGCGCAACCGTTCGACCAGTTGCGCTGCCACTCGCCGCTGCCACGCGCCTATCAGTGGGCCGATGGTTCGGCCTACATCAACCACGTGGAACTGGTGCGCAAGGCCCGCAACGCGGAAGTGCCAGCCTCGTTCTACACCGAC
The DNA here is from genome assembly GCF_014042355.1 of Rugamonas apoptosis. Taxonomy (GTDB): domain Bacteria; phylum Pseudomonadota; class Gammaproteobacteria; order Burkholderiales; family Burkholderiaceae_D; genus Rugamonas; species Rugamonas apoptosis. The sequence goes on along the minus strand of NZ_JACEZU010000009.1, from coordinate 10,183 downwards.
CCGCTGATGTACCAGGGCGGTTCGGACAGCTTCATCGGCCCGCACGATCCGATCTACGCGCTCAGCGAGGAGTGGGGCATTGACCTGGAGGCCGAAGTGGCCGTCATCACGGGCGATGTGCCCATGGGCGCCAGCGCGGACGACGCCGCCAAGGCAATCCGGCTGGTCATGCTCGTCAACGACGTCTCGCTGCGCAACCTGATCCCGAACGAACTGGCCAAGGGCTTCGGCTTCTTCCAGTCCAAGGCGGCCAGCGCGTTTTCGCCGGTCGCCGTCACGCCCGATGAACTGGGCGCGCACTGGGCCGACACCAAGCTGCACCTGCCGCTGCTGGTGGAACTGAACCACCGTCCGTTCGGCCGTCCCAACGCGGGCGAGGACATGACCTTCAACTTCGCCCAGCTGGTGGCGCACGCCGCCGCCACGCGCGAGCTGGCGGCCGGCACCATCATCGGCTCGGGCACCGTGTCCAACAAGCAGGGCAACCTGCATGGGTCGAGCATCGAGAACGGCGGCGTCGGTTACTGCTGCCTGGCCGAAGTGCGCATGTACGAAACCATCGAGAGCGGCAAGCCGCAGACGGGCTTCCTGAAGTTCGGCGACAGCGTGCGCATCGAAATGCGCGACGCGCAAGGCGCCAGCATCTTCGGCGCCATCGAGCAAACGGTGACCCACTACCGCGAACGCGGTTGATACACGACCGCGAACGCGGTTGATGACGGCGCCGGGGGCGCAACCCGGCGCGAGAAAATATAAAAGACAAGGAGACAGCATGGAAAGTCAGATCGATATTCCGGCCCTCATCGACCGCAACCAGGTCGGCGGGTTCCAGCTACGCGTATTGCTCTTGTGCGGCTTATGCATCCTGATGGACGGCTTCGACGTGCAGGCCATGGGCTATGTGGCGCCGGCCATCATCCAGGAGTGGCATGTCAGCAAAGCGGCCCTGGGGCCGGTGTTCGGTGCCGGCCTGCTGGGCATGCTGGTCGGCTCGCTCGCGTTCAGCGTGCTGGCCGATAAGATTGGCCGCCGCCCGGTGCTGATCGGCGCCACGCTGTTCTTTTCGGTGTGCATGCTGGTCACGCCGTGGGCGACCACGCTGGAGCAGTTGCAGGTGCTGCGCTTCATCACGGGCCTGGGCCTGGGCGCCATCATGCCCAATGTGATGGCGCTGGCCGGCGAATACAGCCCGGCGCGCAAGCGCGTGACGCTGATGATGCTGGTGTCGTGCGGCTTTACCGTGGGCGCCGTGGTCGGCGGCCTGGTGTCGGCCGCGCTGATTCCGGCGTTCGGCTGGCGCGCCGTGTTCTACATCGGCGGCCTGGCGCCGCTGGTTATCGCCCTGCTGATGCTGCCGCTGCTGCCCGAGTCCATGCAATTCCTGGTGCTGCGCGGACGGCGCACGGACAAGGTGGCGCAGTGGCTGCGCGCCATTGATCCGACCGTGGTGGCCGGCGCCGGCAGCCGCTATCTGGTGCAGGAAGCGCCGCAAAAGGGCGGTTCCGTGCTGGCGCTGTTCCGCGAGGGCCGGGCCTGGACCACCACACTGCTTTGGCTGGTCAACTTCCTCAACCTGCTGAACCTGTACTTCCTGTCCAACTGGCTGCCTACCATCATCAAGGGTGCCGGACTGTCGACCAGCATGGCGGTATTGGCGGGCACCGTGCTGCCCATCGGCGGCACCATCGGCACCCTGGTCATGGGCCAGTTGATCGACCGCTCCAGCTTCCGCCGTGTGCTGATTCCCTGCTTCCTGGTGGCGGCCGTGGCGATCGTGCTGATCGGCCGTCCGGAAGCGTCGCTGCTGTTCCTGTTCGCCAGTATCCTGGTGGCGGGCTTCTGCATCGTCGGCGGGCAACCGGCCGTCAACGCGCTGGCCGGCAGCTACTACCCGACCACCTTGCGTTCGACAGGCATAGGCTGGAGCCTGGGCGTGGGCCGCATCGGCTCCATCATCGGCCCCGTGCTCGGTGGCGAGTTGATCCGCATGAATTGGCCCAACAGCACCATCTTCGCCGTGGCGGCCGTGCCGGCCCTGCTGTCGGCCATCATGCTGTGGCTGATGGAACGCCCTGCGGTGGTAGAGGGCGCCGCGCCAGAAGGTATGCCTGCCGCCAGCCACTAGGCGCCAGATTTTATTGAAAGATGCGAGCAATGAAGCTTTACACCTACTTCCGCAGTTCCGCCGCTTACCGCGTGCGTATTGCGTTGAACTTGAAAGGGCTGGCTTACGAGGCCATCCCCGTTCATTTACTGCGTCATGGCGGCGAGCAGCTGGCGCCGGCATACCGCGACGTCAACCCCAGCGCCCTGATCCCGGCGCTGGACGATGACGGCGCCATCGTGCACCAGTCGCTGGCCATCATGGAATACCTGGACGAGCTGCATCCGGCCGTTCCGCTGCTGCCCACCGGCGCGCTGGCCCGCGCCCGCGTGCGCGCGCTGGCCATGACGGTAGCGTGCGACACCCACCCGCTCACCAACCTGCGTGTGCTCAAGTACCTGAAAGGGGCACTGGGTTTGTCGGAAGAAGTGAAGACGCAGTGGTACAAGCACTGGCTGGGCGAAGGCATGGCCATGCTGGAAGCGCATCTGGCGAACGAGCCGCAAACGGGCCGCTTCTGCCATGGCGACACGCCCACCATGGCCGATTGCTGCCTGGTGCCGCAGGTGTTCAACGCCCAGCGCTTCGAGCTGGACCTGGCACCGTACCCCACCATCATGCGCATCCACGCCAACTGCGTGGCGCTGCCCGCGTTCGCGGCCGCCCACCCATCGCAGCAGCCGGACGCCGAGTGACGGCGGCGCCGGCCGGCGCGGCGGGCGGCGTCAGAACCTGGTGCTGAGCGTCAGGCTGGCGTTGCGCGGCGCGCCCGGCTGGATCTGCACGTTGTTGATGGCCGACTCGTAGTAGCGCGCATTGCCCACGTTGTTAAGCTTCAGGCGCAGGTCATAACGGGGCTGGTGGTAGGCCAGCATGGCATCCATGCGCGCGTAGCCGGGCAGGCGCACCGTGTTGTCCGACAGCGCGAACTGGCTGCTGTTCATCAATACCCCCAGGCCTGCGCTCCAGGTGGCGTCGAACGCCTGATCCAGCCACAGGCTGGCGCGGTGGCGCGGCGTCATTTCGGCCCGGTTGCCGCGCGCGACATCGTTCGACGCGACGATGCGGGCATCGTTGTAGGTATAGCCCGCATTCATGCGCGCGCCTTGCCACAGCGCCCCTTGCAGTTCCAGTTCCACACCCTGGTTGCGCTGCTTGCCAATCTGGAGCTGGCGCAGCCCGGCCGGGTCGTTCGGGTCCATGGTGAGCTGGTTGCGCTGTTCGATGCGGAACAGCGCCACGGTGGCGAACAGCCGGCGCGCCAGCCAGTCGCGCTTGTAGCCCACTTCCTGCAAATCCGTCTGCAAGGGACGGACCTGCGACAGCGGCGTGTTGCCGGTGTAGAGCAGCTCGCCGCCGCCCGGCTGGAACGAGCGGCTCAGGTTCGCGTACCACGACTGATGGCCGTCGGGCTGGTACACCAATCCCACCCTGGGCGAGGCCACGTTGTCGGTGCGTTCGCTGCGTTCGTTGTTCTTCAGGCGGTTGGTTTGCTGTTGCTGGAAGCGGTCGAAGCGCGCGCCCAGCAAGGCCTTCCAGCCAGTCGCCACGTCGATCTGGTCCTGCACATACAGCGCTTGCGTGCGCGCGACGAACGCGCTGTCGAGCGAAACGGGGAAGGTGGACACTTGCGGCGCCGGCAGCTTGGGCTGGGGGGCGTACAGGTCGATCGGATAGGCGATCCCCGTCTGCGCCGTGCGCACGTCGCGCCGCTGTTCGGACAGTTCCAGGCCTGCCAACACCGTGTGGCCATCGCCCGTGTAGGTCAATTCCGTCTGGTTGATCAGGTTGCGCTGCCATTGCGGGAAGTAGGTGATCTGGCGCGACAGCGTGCCGTCCGCGTTGACGCGGCGGTTGCGGGTGTTGACTCCCTCCAGGCCAGTGCGGGTGTATTGCAGCGTGTTGTCCAGCGTGAGGCGTTCGTTGATGCGGTGTTCCAGCCTGGCCCTGGCCAGGTCGTTGTCGGTGCGGGTGTAGTCGTAAGCCTCGCCGTAGTAGGTGGAAGGCGCCACGGCCAGCGGCCGGCCCTGCAGCGACGGCACGCCCCGGTCCGGGGTGTGGTCCTCGCGTTGCACTTCGGCCTGCAGCAACAGCGACGTTTCCGGCGCCAGCGCGAACTGGATGGACGGCGCCAGCAGCTTGCGGGTGTGGTGCACCACGTCGCGGTAGCTGTTGCCTTTATCGTAGACGGCGATCACGCGGCCGTTGGCGCTGGCGCTGAGCGCGCCGCCCGCGTCCACGCTCACGCGCCGTTCGCGGTCGGCGCCGATGGTGGCTGTCACCTCCGTGTCCTGGCCGGCGCGCGGCTTCTTGCTGACGCGGTTGATCAAGCCACCCGCCGAGCCGCGTCCATACAGGGCGGCGGCCGCGCCCTTGATCACTTCGATCTGGTCCACCGTGGCCAAGTCGCGGAAGTACAGGTTGTCGTCACGCAGGCCGTCGAGCAGGGTGTCGCGCAGCGAATAAAAGCCACGGATATAGAACTCGTCGCGCCGGCCTTCGCCTTGGCCGGCCACCACGCTGCTCACGTATTCGAGCGCGTCCTTGCTGGTGAGGGCGGCGCGGTTGCGCAGGCTGTCGCGGTTGACGACGGTGACCGCCTGCGGCGTGTCGAGCATGCTGCTGTAGGTCTTGGTGGCGCCGCCGCTGGAGGCCTCGCCGCCGCTGCCGCTGATGGTCACCCGCGCCACGTCGGGCAGGTCGTCGGCGCGCGCTGCGCCATGCAGGAGGAACAGGCCGGCCAGCAACAGCGGCAGGGTTTTGGGCTTGGGGGAGGTCGGGTACGTTGGGTACATAAGTTCTTGACGTGAAGGTGGATCAAAAAAGGGTGGAAGAAAAAAATGGATCGGACCAAATAAGGTGGATCAAATAGGGTGAATCACATCGATGCGGCCGACGCCCCGTTGACGACGGCCAGCGGGTGATACAGCGGCAGGTAGCTGGCCTGGCGGTCGGCCTGGCGCAGGAAGCGGGTCAGCAGATTGCCCTTGGCCGGCAGCGGTTCGCCCGCCAGCAAGCCGTGGATACGGCGGCTGGCGTTGGGATGCGGGTAGCGCGCCAGATAGTCCTGCAAGATGTGGCGCAGCACGCCCCACAAGCCCAGACCGAGCTGGTTGTCGCCGTTGGCGATGGTGGCGATCACTTCGCACAGGTTGTTGACGAACAGGCAGTAGCCGATACGGGTCCAGGCCCGCTCGTCGTCGCAGCACAGTTCGGACAGCGTGGCCGGGTCCAGCGCCAGCGCGCGGGCCAGCGGCTGCGCTTGCGGGGCCAGCCGGGTCAATTCCAGGTCGCGCAGGATGAAGTGGCTGGGCGCGCCATCCGCATCCAGCCCGGTGAGGGTGTTCTGCATGTGCGGTTCGAAGGCGATGCCGTGCTCGAACAGCAGGTAGAGAATGGGATGGACGGCTGTCTCCGCGTAACGGGCGAACCACAGCCGCGCGGCCCGCTCCCGCGTGTAGCCGTGGTGCTGGGCGTAGCGTTCGATCAGCGCGAACACGCGCGCACGGCCGTGCGCGCCGTTGCCGAACAAGGCGGCGCAGACCACGGGCCGGACGCCTTGCGCCATCAGGTCCGCCATGCCTTCGCGCGCCAGCACGCCGAAGCCGTCGGCCAGCTCCTCGTCGGCGCCGGCGTCGGCGGTACCGGGGAAGTTCACCGTGACGAAGGCGCGTTCCTCCAGTACGTGAAAGCCGGGGAAGCGCTGGCGCATGTCGTCGCGCAGGCCACGGTACAGGCGGGTGCCCGTCAACGCGCTGCGCAGCTCATGGCGCGCGTTGTTGCGGATGCAGTTGGTGATGCGCATGTTGAGCGACAGTTTGAGGAAGTGGCGCGCGTCCTCGGCCAGCAGGGTGCGGATCGAGGCGGTGGGATGGAACGGCAGGCCGCGCGACCCCAGGTCGCGCACCTGGCCGCCGCGCAGGGCGCTGGCGATGCGCGGCTGGCGCTGCATCCAGCCCGCCTGCCACGGGTGCAGCGGTACGATGGCGCTGCCCGGTTCCGCCATCAGGCCATGGCCGCACAGCCGCGCCAGCAAGGTGGCCGCCGGCTCGCCGTCGACGTTGTCGCTGACCAGCCAGGATTGCGGAATCTGGAAGTAATGCAGCGCCATGCTGGCCTTGTGCTCGGGCGAGTAATGGCGTTGCTCGGCGGGCGACCAGTCGGCCCGGCTTTTTGGGGCAGGGTGGAAGGGGTGGCCGGTGAGCAGGCTTTGTTCGCTGTCGATATAGCCTTGCAGCGCGCTCCAGGCGGCCGGCTGGCTGGGTACGGCGCTGGCTGGCTGGCGGTCCAGCACATCCTGCATGGTGGCGATGCTGTCGCCGATCTGTTGCAGCAGTTCGTCGTTGAAGGCGGTGCCCGCGCGGCGCGACAGGTCCTCGATCAGCAGGCGGGACAGGTCGCGCCAATCCGCCTCGCGCCAGTGGTCGCCGTCCGCGCGCAGGAAGACCGGCGAGGTGTAGTCGAAATTGGCGGTGGCCGATACGTGCAGCACCCCGACCCGCAAGCGGCTGGTTACCCGTGGCAGGGCGATGTCGAGCACTTGGCCGTGGTGGTTGGCCAGTTGCGGCACCGGGTCGGCCAACTGGTACACGGGCAGCACGGCCAGCGTGTGCTCCTGCATCGCCACTTCGCGGGCGTAGCAGTTGATCAGCAACCGGCAGTGTTGGCGTTCCGCGAAGCGTGGTTCGCCGCCGGCAGCGGCGGCGGCTTTGGGAGGCTGCAAATAGGTGTGCGACAGGGGAGAGTTCATGACAGTTTCCATTTCAGTGAGATGAACAGCGAGGCAAGCAGGGCGCAGCCCAGCCACATGGGGGCGGCGTAGCCCAGCGGGGCGACCAGCGCGCTGGCCAGCAGGCCGGCGGCCACGCCGCCCCATTTGCTGGCGCCTTCGAGCTGGCCGAAGTGGCGTCCGGCCCGCTCATTGCGGACCGTGGCGGCGGCCAGTGCGTTGATGGCCAGGCAGGCGCCCGTCATGCCAGCGCCCATCAACAGGCGACCCGCCACCATCCACGCCAGTCCACTGGCCAGCAGTTGCAGCAGCAGGCCGGCGCAGGTGAGGGCGGTGTAGCCGGCCAGGGCGGCGGCCGCGTTGGTGAAGTGCAGCCGGCGGCCCAGTGGCCAGGCCAGTAGCAGGAACACGGCGTGCGGTAGCCCGAACAGCATGCCGGCGGTGGCGGCGCCCAGGTGCAGGCGGTCGGCCAGGTCGGTGACGAAATAGGGGGAGCTCAGTGCGGTGCCGATCGTGAACACGGCCTGCAACCAGTACAGCGCGGCGGCGTTGATGCCACAAGTGGCGTGCGGCGCCGCATCTCTGCCCGCGATGTCAACGGTAGCGGGCGCCCCACAGTGCGTCGGCGCGGTCGCGCGATGTTCCTGCACGGCGCTCGCACATCGCTCCTGGCTGGCGCTTGCACGCCGTTCCTGTGCGGCGCCCTTGCCCCATGCCGGGACGGCACCCACACGCGGCGCCGCATGCGCCGCCTGCTCCGGCAGCCACCACAGGACGGCGCAGGCGACGGCGGGGAGCAGCGCCAGGTAGAGGAACAGGTGCAGCAGGTCGGTATGCCCTTCGAGCAGGCCGACCAGCGCCGGTCCGGCGAACAGGGCGGCCCGCGCCGATCCTTGCATCACGCCCAGTACGGCGGCCAGGCGCGAGGCCGGTAGCTGGTCGGCCAGATAGGCGTTGGAGGCGGAGAAGGTGCCGCCCAATAGTCCCTGCAGCGTCAGGCCGAACGCGAATTCCAGCGGTGTGCGGGCCAGGCCGGTCACGATGAAGGCCAGGCACAAGCCGGCATGGGCGCGCATCAGCGCGGCGCGCCGGCCGATGCGGTCGGCCAGCCAGCCCCACATGGGACTGGTGAGGGCGGCCGCCAGCGTGGGCAGCGTGAAGTACCAGCCGGCCAGCACCAGCGACGGCGCCTGCAGCGCGAAATTCGCCTGCAGGATATGGGCGTAGAACGGCGGCATGCACAGGGCGGCGAAGGCGGCGCCGAAATGGCCGCCCACGGTGGCCAGGACGGGGCGGGTGAGCAGGGGCGCCGGCCGCAAGGCCAGCGTGGTCATGGCGCCGCTCCCGCCAGCGCGTCGAACAGCGGATTGCGCACGGTGCGCAGGCGCTGCGTGCTGCCACCGAGCAGGCGGCGCGCCGCCAGGCATTCGATGCGCAGCGTGGGGCCAAGCAGGTCGAACTGGCGCTGGCGTTCGGCCATGGACGGGAACTGCTCCTGGTAGTCCAGTACGGCGCAGGCGGCCGCGTGCCAGAAGCGCTTTTCCGGATAGCCGTGCTGACGTTCCAGCAGCCACGCCAGTTCACCCAGGTTGATGAAGAACATGACTTCCAGCAGATAGTCGCGCGCTTCCGTTTCGGAGCCGAACAGGAACCCGGCGCTGGCGTTGAGCGCGTCGCGGTAGGCGGGGGCCGCGCGCAGTCCGGCCTGTTGCGCCGAGTCGGCGGCGGCGCCGGGCAGGTAATGCAGGCCGCCCGGCAGGTCGCGGATGGCGATCCGGCATGGCAGGCCGTCGCCCAGGATCAGCAGCGTGTTCTGCGCATGGCATTCGAGCAGCACGCCGTACGCCATCATCAGGTGCAGCATGGGTGGGACCATGGCGGCCAGCAGGGACTGGACCCAGTGTTCGGTTCCGTGCCGCGCCATCCACGGTGCGATGGTCAGGCCACCTTCGGATGACAGCGTGGTCAAGGCCGTCATCGGGAACAGTTGTTCGCCCGGCGCCAGCAGCGATTCCGGCGCCGTGCGCCAGATCGCGCCCAGCATGCCGTAGGCGCCGGGCAGTTGGCGGTCGCGCGCCACCGTGATGCCGGCCGGTTCGGCCAGCAAGGCTAGGCGGGGGCCGTCCGCGAGAAACGGATCGTCGCGGCAGATGCCGTCCAGCCAGCGCGAGATGCGCGGCGCGTTGTGCACATGGTGGTCGGACAGGATGCGGTCGGCCGAGCTGTTGGCGATGGCCAGCGGCAGCTTGATATTGCAGCGCTGTCCGTCATCGAGGCTGCTGAGCGAGCGTATCGATTGCTGCGCCAGCCAATGGCCCTGTCCCTGACCCAGGTGGAGCAGGGTGCCATCGGCCAGCCAGCCCGCGTAGTGCTGGCGCACGCCATGTTCCCATTGCCACGGGTGGACCGGCAGCAGCCGGTAGTCCGCCGGTGCATGGCCCTGCTGCGCGACACGTTCTTGCAGCCATTGGTATTCGGACTGGCCCAGCTGGCCGGCGATGAACTGCTCGTAGCCGATGCCGGGCAGGGTGTGCGCTTCGCTGGCGCGGCGGGCGATGGCCAGCCACACCAGCGCGAATGGGCGCGCGAATTCCGGGCCGTAGCGCAGATGGTCGTCCACCGAGAAGCCCATGCGCGAGCGGAAGCACGGGTGGTACAGGTGGCCGTCGCCCAGTTGCGCTTCCTGCCAAGGGTAGGGCGATTCCAGCGTGGCCTGGGGCGGGGCCGTCATCGACCATGCGTGCTTGAGCGCCGTGTGCTGCAACTCGGCCACGAATCGGCCCAGCGCCGCCGGCGGCGGCCGCAGGTGGCGCAGCAGGTCGTTGGCGACAGTGGCGATGTCCGGTTCCACCAATCCCTGATCCGACGCAAGCACCGGGCCGCACAGCCGCAGGCGCTCGAACCCGCCATGGCCGGCGATGGCGATGGCGTAGCCGCGCGGCCGGCCATCCTCGCGCTGGCCCTCCAGCCGCAGCAGGGCGGTTTGGCCGTGCCGTGTTTGGATGGCGCCGGTCAGGCAGCCTTCATTCCAGAAAGCTTCGATGAACTGGCGCAGGGTGCGTTCCCGCGCTGGCGGGTAGTAGGGCAAGAAAGTGAGTGGATGGGACATGGGACAGCTCTTTCCTCAAAAGAAAGCTTATTTGAATGGCATGCCGCTACCTTATCGCTCGCAAATGCGAATGTCAATGCGAATGAGAATGATTCGCATTTAATTTATGTTAAAGGGGGGTGTCCCTATGTCGTTCGTCAAGCAGTTGTGACGGAGGCAGGACAATAAAGTGTGCCGTCTCGCATCATGGCGTAGATGACATCGCAGCGCCGCCTGGCGAGAGCAATTAGCGCTTGGTTGT
>NZ_JACEZU010000094.1 GCF_014042355.1 Rugamonas apoptosis | reverse complement strand
TCTTTTAGAGATCAAGTGCTGTATGTTCTTTAACAATCTGGAAGAAGTAAGTAAAGATTATTTATTGATCGTTTTACTGTAAAAAGTGGAACGATGGGTAATGATTGTATGTATCAACAAACGCAACAACGTAGTACTTCTTATTTCTATGACCGCTCCTTTGTTTAGTCGCAAGGGGCTAAAGTTATAGGGACAAGTGAATAAGTGC
>NZ_JACEZU010000093.1 GCF_014042355.1 Rugamonas apoptosis | reverse complement strand
GTGGGCCAGGGCAACCACGGGTGCCGCGGTCGCGGTGTCGAGGGTGAAGGTGAAGGCCGCGGCATTGTGGGTGTTGCCGGCCACGTCGGTGGCGCGCACGATGACGCTGTTGTCGCCCTCGACGGCGTTGAAGCTGTTAGTCCAGGTGGTGCCGCCATCGGTGCTGTAGCTGATGGCGGCGCCGGCCTCGGTGCCGCTGATGGCCAGTGT
>NZ_JACEZU010000092.1 GCF_014042355.1 Rugamonas apoptosis | reverse complement strand
ACACTGGCCATCAGCGGCGCCGAAACCGGCGCCACCCTCAGCTACAGCACCGACGGCGGAACCACCTGGAATAGCAGCTTCAACGCCGTCGAAGGCGGCAACAACGTCATCGTGCGCGCCACCGACGTGGCCGGCAACACCCACGATGCCGCAGCCTTCGCCTTCACCCTCGACACCACGATCGCAACTGCGGGCGTGGCCCTGACCACG
>NZ_JACEZU010000091.1 GCF_014042355.1 Rugamonas apoptosis | reverse complement strand
CAACACCCACAATGCCGCGGCCTTCACCTTCACCCTCGACACCGCGACCGCGGCACCCGTGGTTGCCCTGGCCCACGACAGCGGCGCCAGCGGCAGCGACGGCATCACCAACGTCGGTACACTGGCCATCAGCGGCGCCGAAACCGGCGCCACCCTCAGCTACAGCACCGACGGCGGAACCACCTGGAATAGCAGCTTCAGCGCCGTCGAAGG
>NZ_JACEZU010000090.1 GCF_014042355.1 Rugamonas apoptosis | reverse complement strand
CCGCGGCCTTCACCTTCACCCTCGACACCGCGACCGCGGCACCCGTGGTTGCCCTGGCCCACGACAGCGGCGCCAGCGGCAGCGACGGTATCACCAACGTCGGTACACTGGCCGTCAGCGGCGCCGAGACCGGCGCCACCCTCAGCTACAGCACCGACGGCGGAACCACCTGGAATAGCAGCTTCAGCGCCGTCGAAGGCGGCAACAACGTCATCG
>NZ_JACEZU010000008.1 GCF_014042355.1 Rugamonas apoptosis | reverse complement strand
CCTGCGGCGCTCCTGGCTTATCGTTACAACCTCGATTGTTTGCTTGTTCCTAGTCATATGCACAGTCCTATTCCTATCCGTAAGAATAGCGCATAGGCTGTGTCCGGTGAATCAGGGGGCTATTTCATCTATGGGCTCCAAGGCTCGGTGCATTTGGACGTGAACTACGACCAGGTAGCCTTCCCACGCTTTTTGAGCGACATGGCTACGTCATAGACGGAGAGCCTCTTCGAATTCAGTCTCATCAGATCAGACATTATCTAAACACCCTTGCACAACAAGGAGGAATGAGTCAGGAGGCAATCGCGAAATGGTCAGGACGGCGTGATGTCGCCCAAAATAGAGTCTACGATCACAGGACCGATTTTGAAAGAGTCGAGCAGTGTAAGCGTGCATTGTTCGACTCGCCCGGCCGTGGGGGCGCTAAAATTTTATCCAAATCGGCGGCACCTCTGGCTGACTCCATAGTTATTGCGGGAGTGGAAAAGGTCGCCTCTTCAACAGTCCAACATTGGGATGTGAATTTGAAACCCAAGCCCGTGTCGTGCGCAGAGATCGACTTAGGGCCGCGAGGTGCAAATCACGTAACGATGTGGGGCGTGTGCGAACATGACTTTTTATTTTCACCTTGTGACAAGTTTGGAGACTGCCTCAACTGCGTTGAGCACTACTGCGTCAAAGGTGCAGGCGCGAGTGATTTGGAACGCCTAGACCGGATTAAGTTCGTCCTCTCGGCGGTGGAAAAAGAAGTTATCCAAGCCACGCGGGCTGTAGAGGATAACAACCCAGGTGCTTCAAAGTGGCTAGAATCGCAGAGCAAATATCGAGCGAGACTGATTACCTTAGTTGGCATTCTAGAAGATGAAGCAGTGCCGCAAGGTGCGCTGATTAAACCAAAGGGGGCCAACGAACAAAGTCATCTGCACCGCATTTTGCGAAACAGCGCACTGATGGCAGTGACTCAAAACGTGCTTCCTTCAACACTCGTTGAGGAGATGCTCTGCATCCTCGACTCGCACCTCGAGGGACACTTGGGCGATAAGGAGGACTTGGGGAACCAAACCTCGCAATTACGTGCAAGGAGGATCCGTGGCGAGAAATAAAATCATCCAAAATTCTCACGTAACCGCTATTGTCGATATGGTGAGATCATGGCCCCACGAAACAATTGCTTGGGATGCTATCTGCGTCGCTAGCGGGTCAATTTTAGGGTATGTTCCGACACGGCAGGGATTGAACGGGCACCAGAGAATTAAGGATGCGGTCCATGCGAAAAAAAAATTGGTGCAAGCGCATCCTGTGCAACGACAACCAATGCCGAGCAGCCTGGCTGTAGCAAGTGACAGTATTTCTAGGCTAAATCTCATTATAAAAGCGTTGGAACAAGAGAACGCACGTTTGCTGACCTATGTAACGATCATGCAGTACAACGCATATGCAAATGGTCTTACGAAAGAACAAATAGAGAATCCACTCCCAAAAATAGATCGGGGTAGAGCAACTTGAGGGGGACCTCGAATATTGTTCGGACCGAGCACGTCCTCGAAGTGCAGTGGGTCGTGCTCGCTGGCAGTGCTCCCTGCCTGCCTTTACCTTGGACGCGCCAACGTTTCCTGAAAGTCGTGATTTGCCCGTCTTATTGTCTGCGGCAACTCCGTCGCCAGCATCTCGACGAATGCTTTGACTGCCGGGATCAGGCCGCGTCGGGTCGGATAGACGGCGTGCAGTTGATGGTCAGGCAGCAAGTGGTCGGACAATAAGGCCACTAAGCGGCCGTGTCGGATATCCTCTTCACAAATATGGAAAGGCAGTTGCGCTACACCTACGCCAGCCAACGCCATGCGCGACATCAGGTAGACGTCGTCACTGGCGAAAACCGGGGTGTACTTGACGTCCACCTCCATCCCGTCCGGTGGCGTCAGCCTCCAGCGCGGGCGTTCACCACGCACACCAGCGGGGCCGAGTCCCTTGACGCCCTGCAGTGCTTCGACCGTCTCGACAGGCCCATTTTTTTTCAGGAAGGCAGGGGCGGCCACCAATATCTGGTCGCTGATGCCGAAATTACGGATCACCAACTCAGAATCCTCCAGCGTCGAACGAATTCGGATCGCCACGTCGTAGCCTTCGCCGATCACATCGACCCGGCGGTTAGTGAGATCAAGTTCAAGCTTCACGTCGGCGTTCGCCAGCATAAACTTCGGTAACAGAGGTGCGAGAAACAGATGCGCAACGCCGATCGGGCAACTGACGCGTACGCGTCCCGACGGCTTGGCATTGGCGCGTGCGGCCACCTCATAGGCAGCCTTGGCGGCCACGCCGAGCAATTCGCAGTGGGTAAAGAAGGCGGCGCCGACCTCGGTGACGTTGACCGAGCGCGTCGAACGCTGGAGTAGCCGGACCGCCAGTCGCTCTTCCAAGTCGGCGACACGGCGGCTGACTCGCGATTTCGAAATACCCAGCGCGCGCGCAGCCCCTGAAAAGCCGCCGTGTGTAACGACGGCGGCAAACAGAGCAAGATCGTTCAGGTCTTCCAAAGCGGGCCTCATTGATTTGTTCAAAATGACGGTGAAAACGCAGTGATTGTATCAAATGCAGAACAATCTGTTCTCGCCACGATGGCTAGTGCGGCACCCATTCCGCCCCTATAGTTGATTCCGTTACCACTCACCAAGGACTCCAACCATGAACATTCTGCACCTTGACTCCAGCATCCTCGGCGATGCTTCGACTTCCTGCATGCTCAGCGCAGCGATCGTGGAGGAACTATTACAACAGCGTCCGAACGCGCAGGTCGTTCGTCGCGACCTGGTTGTTGACCCGGTCGCGCACCTGACCGGGGCTATCGCCGCCGGCTTTCGCGCCTCTGGTGGCGCCGTCGTGACGGATCAGGCGATGCTCGGCGAGCACACCAAGTCGGCGCAGTTAGCCGACGAGCTCCTCGCCAGTGAGGTGATCGTCATTGGCGCACCAATGTACAATTTCTCGGTCGCCAGTCAGTTGAAAACCTGGATAGACCGCGTGGCCCAGCCAGGGCGCACTTTCCGCTACACCGCCGACGGCCCCGTCGGACTGTCGGGAGGGAGGCGGGTGATTGTGGCGTCCACGCGTGGCGGCATGTACTCGACCGGCGCTGCGGCGAGCATGGATTTCCAAGAATCATATCTCAAGGCTTTCTTCGGCTTCCTTGGCATCAACGACGTCCAGTTTGTGCGCGCGGAGCGTTTGACCAAAGGGACTGAACTTCGCGAGCATTCGATTGCCGAGGCGCGCGCCACGGTGCGTGATGTGGTTACGCGCGCCTTGATGTGCTGATCGGCGGGAGGAGGCCTTATACTATTTTTTGTTACCCTGAACAACCGTCGCCCTCCCGAGGACATTGAAGCTCAACAAGCCAGCCACCGCGACTGGCTAATTGCCAACGCGCGAGCCGGGCGTATCGCACTGGCCGGCCCAATGGAACCGTGCACTGGCGGCCTGATCATGGCGCACTGCGCCGATCGCGGCGAGCTCGACCTGATGATGGCCGACGACCCGTTTGTCATCCACGGATCGGTCGAGGTCCAGGTGCTGTGCGGCGTTGTTGCATAAATCAAATCTGACGACAATCAGCCCAATCCCATGCTGAATTTACGCCATCTGGACGGACTGAGGGCGGGCCAGTGCGGTCATGCGGTTGAGCACACCCACACGAACCGCTACCTCGGTCGTTTGCGCACCTATCGTGCGCGCGGCCAGTTCCCGGCCGGCCAGCAACTTCAGACGGTACATCAAGGTTTCGGCCAGCGAGCGGCGGTGATAGCCGCTGGCCGCCTTCCACTTGCTTCGGCCGCTGCTGGCAATGGCGGAAAATGCACTTTGCGCCAGGTGCGCCGCTTGGAACTGCCATGCTTGCGCACTTTCCACTCGACCTCGCCGAAAACCTTCAGCCCAGTGCTTTCGATCACTAGATGCGGCGCCTCGCCGCCGCGCAAGACAGGTAGTGTCACTTGCAGGTCACGAGCCCGGCGGCACAATGTTGTGGAATTGGGCATGAGCAGGTCAGGCATACCGAGTTTGGCCAGGCTAGCGGCGAAACCCTGCGGCGCGCGCAGCGAGAGGCGGAATACCTGCTTGAGCCCGAGCGGCATCTGGATGTTGGCGTCAGCGTACACACAGGGCCTGCCGCGCTTGATCGGCCCGCTGCTGGCCTGCCGTTCCTGATCCGTTTCCAGCCAAACCGTCACGTCGCCCGGGCTATCAGTCCCGCGTTGTATGCCGGCCAGTTCGTCATCCGGTACTTCTCTCTTGGTCCTTGGCGCTGGCGCTGGCGCTTATCTTTGTGTTTCATGACAGGCAAAAAGCCAGAATCTACGCAAATTCCGCCAAAGTTAACAGCCCCACGGCACGCGCCGTTGCGCGTAAACGTCAGTCAGCATTGGCGGAGGGCCGGTTTATGCAACAACGCCCCTGATTGGCGTTGACGCCGTGTTCGCGCGCAATACGTGCGACCGAAGCGCCCGGTTTGAGCGATAGCGCCACCAAGGCGCGCTTGAACTCCAGCGGATGCTGGCGATAATGGCCGTGTGTGTTCTTAGAAATGACCGGTTGAAAATTTGTGTCCATAATCAGAATTTGTGGGCACAAAAGCTGTGCCAAAATTCGATCATGGAGGATGCTGGTCAGTCAGTCCAGACGGTGCTGGGATGACGCGTACCCATGGCATGGCTCACACTGAACCGGCCCGGAAATCTGGGAGGCTCAACGGGTTGTACAAAGCAGAGCTGATCCGCCGCCTCGCTCCCTGGAAGACACGCGAAGCCGTCGAATTGGCCACGCTGGAATGGGTGTCTTGGTTTAATCATCACCGGCTGCTGGAACCAATCGGCCACATCCCGCCGGCTGAAGCTGAAATGAATTACTATCGTCAACTTTCGGGTCAAGCCGTCTCGGCCTGACTCAAATCACGGGGCCTCTCAAAATCCCGGTCCGGTTCACCCCCAATATTGACAGCATGGACAGGCAAGGCGTGCGCCTTTCGAACTTCCACGTGGGCGCTTCCTGTTCTCCGACCCGGGCCATGCTGCTAACCGAAAGAAGTCGCGAGAATTATCCTGTCGTGATTTAGAGCGGCTTGTCAATGCATGAAAGAAGATTGAAAGAACATGAGGTCGGGCCTCCAGGGATTTAAATCTGATCAGTCTAGATCCAGGACCCTGCGGAAATTGGATCTGTATTCACTGGGGGCACAGCCCTGCATGCGTCGGAAACTTTTCGTGAAATTCGCTTGGTCGCTGAAGCCGGTTTTCTCGGCGATCTCGCGAAGCGGCAAACCCGACCTGCGCAGGAACCAGCAGGCCAATTCACCACGGGCTTCATCGAGCAAGAGCTGATAACTCAGTTCCTCTGATTCCAGCTTTCGAATCAAGGTTCTTTTTGACATGGCCAACTTGTCAGCGACTTCTTGCAGCGATGGCCATGCGGGTGTTCGTTGATGGAGCAAATGGCGAACCTTGGCTCCCGTGCTGCCCTTCAGTTTGGACAATTCTTCTTCGCCGGCCATCTTTAGCCGCGTGCATAAATCCGGGGCCGCGGTCTGAGAAGGTTGTATCGCCAACTCCATTGGAATCTGGAGGCTGACGGCCCCCTTGTTGAAGTCGAAGACTCTGGCAGGTATGGAGCAACGCTCCAGCCGGGATGGCGTCTCCCAAGGGAAGGTGAGTCGCATTGCATTGAACGCCGTATCTTCCGAAATGGCCTTGAATACATTGAAAATCGCCAGCACGGTTGAATACATCAGAAACCGCTCATAACGGGCAAGGCTTAAACGTGGCCGGACCTCCAGCACCGCCATGTCGGCCTGCTGCAGACATCGGTAATTGAACAGGTGATTGCGAATGGGGCCGTAGCGCACCATCGTCACCATGGCGTCCCACAGGGTATCGCTGGACAGCGCGACAAGTCCCATCGCTCCATGTGCGGCGCCAGGAACCGCCAAGCCTACTTCGATGCCTGCCTCCGGTGTGTCAAGCGCATGAAACACCTCAATTGAAGGAAGAAAGTCCAGGAGGGGCAGCAATCGCGGCGGGCCGGTAAAGGGACCCGGCAGGGGAAGGTGATGCGCGGCGAGGAGCTTGGTAAAGATCTGGTAATACGCGGAGTGGATGCTGGGTTCAAACCATGACGAGGGCAACTCGCTGCTCTTGGCGTCTGCTGCGCTTTTGAATCTGGCCATGGAAGGCTTTGCTGTTAGGTAGATGGATACGAGAGTAGTTATGGCATCTTAGGACAAATATCTGGCACTATCAAGCATTGTTGATGGCACTGCTGGACTCGATAATTTGCCACGGATCGCAGACTGAATCCGTGACTAGCAAGAGACCATCTGGAGACATCATGAACCATCAAAAAAAATTCAAATCCTTGGAGGAACGTAGCCATGTCCTCTAACGCTTCTTCTAAAAATCCCGTCAGAGTCCCGACTGAAAAGAAGGCAGAGCTGTACCTCTTGACGAATCCGCCGAAAGTGGCGTGGCCTACTGTCATGGTGTTGGCTTACATCGTGGTTGGGGTGATATCCGTCGACGTGGCAGCCGTGCGGGGACTTATCCCGTTGTGGGCGGGTATGCTCTTGAATGTAGTGACAATGTTCCCCATGTTCCATGTGATGCATGACGCGATGCATCGTGCTGCGTCATCCAATGTGAAGTTGAATGATTGGATCGGGCGTATCGACCTGCTCGTGGTGGGACCGCATACCACGCTGGAGTTGTGTCGTTATTCGCACATGATGCATCACCGTTTCACCAACGACGCTAAGGACCCGGACAACTATATCCACGGCAGTTGGTGGACGTTGCCGCTGCGTTGGATGACTTTTGACTTTAGCTACGCGTGGTACAACCTGACCAACGATGACCCGCGCAGCAGGAAAGTCATGCTGCGAGCGCTGCCCAATATGATCGCCACCGCTCTGGTTGCGGGTTGGCTGATCGACCACGGCTATGGCTGGTACGTGCTGTTGCTATGGTTCATACCGACACGCATTGTGTGCGGGCTGATTGCATTTGTATTCCTGTGGTTGCCTCACCTGGACGGAGATGAAAACGGCAAAGTCGGGCATATCACAAGCGCCGGATCGACTACGGACAACCTGACCGCAGGCACCACCATACGCCTGGGTAGCGAGGGAATTCTGAACTTCCTGATGCAGTGGCACAACTACCACTTGATACACCATCTCTGGCCCACCACGCCGTCTTACAACCACGCCAAGGTCTGGAAACTCATGGAGCCAGAACTGCGCGAGCGTGACCTGCGCATTCAGTACAACTTCGATCTGATTCCGACATTGCACCGCGGCGGCACAACTGCTGCGGGCGCCCGCTGAGCAAGCAGCAATAATCGGGAGTGACGGGCAGTTCGCTGCGATTGAACCCCACCTTCGCAAGATACGTGGCGGCTTAGTCGGTTCACCCCGGAGAGACTTCAACCAATTACAGAAAACCACAATGATCAATTCAAAGCAAAGCAGCAAGAATCAGTCCTCCGAACCGACGTTTGTGAAGATTTCCGACTCGGTCTCCCTCCGCTATGAGCGCTCGGGCGATGGCCCGCCGCTCATTCTTCTCCACACGATCCGTACGCAGATCGAATATTTCCGCGACCTGGTGCCGCTTCTCGCAAAGAAGTTCACGGTTTACGCTGTGGATCTGCCCGGGCATGGCCTGTCTTCCATCGACACCTCGGAGCCGTACGATGAGCCGTACATGCGAAAAAATATCATCACCTTTATTAAGGCCCTGGATCTGCGTGCAGTTACCATGGTGGGCGAATCGATCGGTGCCGTGATCGCGCTGACGACAGCTTCCGATGTTCCCGACCGTATCAAAGCGGTCTACGCACTCAATACTTACGACTACGAGACGCGATATGGTGATGGTATCCGCCGCGGCAACTGGTTTGCAAACATGATCATCGGCAGTTTGCAAGTCCCTATCTTCGGACCGATTGCCGCCGCTATCGCCACGCCTTGGATCGTGCGCAAGATTATGGGGGGCGGTTATGCGGATCCACGTAAATTACCCGCTGATCTGCTTGCTATATTCTTCAAGACCGGTAGTCGTCCCAACTTCCACTATGTCGAGCGAAGGGTGCTGGCCGTATGGCGCTCCTGGAGCAAGGCGCGTGAGCGGTATTTCGGTGTGGAAGCGCCTGTAACGCTCATCTATGGCGAGAAGGATTGGTCACGCGTCCCCGAGCGGAATCGCACAAAGGAGGCGCTGAAAAATGCCCGTCTGTACACGCTCCGGAACACGGGACATTTCTCGGCGGTCGAGAATCCGAAAGAAGTCGCGAGAATTATCCTGTCGTGAATTAGAGCGGCTTCCCCTGATCGCAGACCGAATCCTGCACTAACAAGAGACCATCTGGAGACACCATGAGAAAGTTCCGCTGCACCTACTGTGCCCATGTATATGACGAAGCCAAGGGCGATCCGGACTCCGGCATTGCGCCCGGCACCCGCTTCGAAGATATTCCCGACGAGTGGCAATGCCTTGAATGCGGCGCACTGAAGTCCGACTATCGTCTGATTGAAGACTAAAACATGGCCATGCTCCGTCGCTCTGCCACAGAGCGGGGGGCGGGCATCAACGAGTACCTGACACTTCAGGTTCAGTAGCACTTGGGAGTTGGACCATGGTTGCACCTATTGTCATTGTCGGCACCGGACTGGCTGGATACAGTCTCGCCAAAGAGTTGCGCAAGCTCGACGCCACCGTTCCTATCGTCATGATCAGCAGGGACTCCGGCGACTTTTATTCAAAGCCCATGCTGTCGAACGCGCTTTGCGCAAAGAAGTCCGCGGCATCTCTCGTCCTGAAATCATCGGTGGCGATGGAGGAAGAACTCCGTGCGCAGATTCTCACGCATACCCTGGTAGTGAAAATTGAGTTGCAAGCACGTTGCCTCCACCTCGAAGGCGGCCGGATACAGTTCTACAGCACGCTGGTGCTGGCGATGGGCGCGGATCCCATTCGCCCGGTCATGGCGGGAAATGGTGGGGATAGCGTCCTATCCGTGAATGATCTGGACGACTTTTCCCTGTTCGAGAAATCACTGGCGGAGCTAGACGCCCGCAACACCTCACGGAATGTACTTATTTTGGGTGCTGGCTTGATCGGATGCGAATTCGCCAACGATCTGCTGGCCCGCGGATTCAATCCGACCGTCGTGGATGTGGAGGATCGGATGCTGGCGCGTCTGTTGCCATCACAAGCCAGCCGGCGCTTGCAAACCAGGCTCGAAACCGCCGGGGTTGTCTTCCGGTTCAAGGCGGCAGCCGTATCTGTGAACCGCGCGGCTGACGGATTAGCGGTAGAGCTTTCGGATGGTACGGCAATGCGGTGTGATCTCATTCTGTCCGCCATCGGGTTGAAGCCGCGGCTGGGGCTTGCGGCGCAGGCGGGACTCGCGGTTCATCGCGGAATTATCACCGATGAAAAACTGATGACCAGCGAGCCGGGAGTATTCGCCATAGGCGACTGCGCCGAAGTGGGCCGCTCTGTGCTGCCTTTCGTCATGCCGATCATGTTCCAATGCCGGGCGTTGGCGGCGACACTGACCGGCACACCCACCGCGGTCAAGTATCCGGCCATGCCTGTTACGGTGAAGACGCCAGCCTGTCCGACGGTCATCTGTCCGCCGCCTGTCCGTGCTGAGGGGGCGTGGGACGTCCATGAAACGGAAGATGGTCTGGAAGCGCTGTTTTCGGACAGTACTTCACCGGACCGCGTGCTGGGTTTTGCCATACAGGACAAATCGATTTCGAAGCGCCAGCAGATGGCCGCTCGCGTCGCCACTTGAGTGGCGGCCGGGGGCGAGCCATGGTGATGCCAACTTAGGACAAATAGTTGGCAATTTCAACGAGCGGCGCCCGGCGCCGCCAGAATTCAATACAAAAAATGGAGACATCAATGAAATCCGCCAATTTTGATTTCGACTGGCTTGTCATAGGCTCCGGTTTTGGCGGAAGCGTCTCGGCGCTGCGCCTGGCGGACAAGGGCTATCGCGTTGGCGTGCTCGAGCGTGGCCGGCGTTATCGCGACGAAGACTTCCCCAAGTCAGCCTGGCAGCTAGGCAAGTTCATGTGGGCACCGGCGCTGGGTCTGAAGGGCATCTTTCGCATGGCGCTGTTTCGACACGCCTTAGCCGTCAGCGGGGCCGGCGTCGGCGGTGGCAGCATCGTGTACTCCAACACCATGTACCGCGCTAAGCCTGAATTCTTCGAGAATGCGCAGTGGCGCACGCTCGGCAGATGGGACAAGCTGCTGCAGCCACACTACGACACCGCCGAGCGCATGCTCGGCGTGACGCCCGTGCCCTTCGATTCGGTCAGCCAGCAACTGATCCGCGAGATGGCCAAACACTTCGGAACCGAGGACACGTTCACCCGCACACCCTGCGCGGTCTACTTCGGTGAGCCGGGCAAGACCGTTAGCGATCCCTACTTCGGTGGCGAAGGCCCCGACCGCACCGGATGCACGCGCTGCGGCGCCTGCATGGTGGGCTGCCGCGTCGGCGCCAAGAACACGCTGGTGAAGAACTACCTGTGGTTCGCCGAGAAGCGCGGCGCGCAAATCCTGGCGGAACGCGAGGTCGTCGACGTCACCCCGCTCGGCGCCGCCGACGGCAGCGAAGGCTATCGTGTGACCACGCAGCGCCCTGGCGCCTGGTTTGCGCGCGATCGCCAAACCCACACCGCGCGCGGCGTAGTGTTCGCCGGCGGCGCGCTCGGCACCAACGAATTGCTGGCCAACTGCAAGCACGGCGGCTCGTTGCCTCGGATTAGCGACCATCTCGGCGAGTTGGTGCGCACCAACAGCGAATCGATCCTGACGGTGCTCCTGCCCGAGGACCGCAATACCTGGAATGATGTGGCCATCAGTTGCAGCGTGCACGTCAATCATGACACGCACATCGAGTTTATCAACTATGGCCGTAACGCCGACTTCGTTGGCATGCTTTATACGGTGCTGGTCGGCAAGGGCAACAGGATCACGCGGCCGCTGAAGTGGCTGGGCAGCATCGCATTGCATCCGGTGCAGTGGCTGAAGACGCTGTGGCCGGTGGGCTGGAGCCGACGCATGGTCATGCTGCTGGTGATGCAGGCGCTCGACAACGCCATCGCGCTGCGCGCCAGGAAGCGCTGGTTTGGCGGCGGCTACCGCCTTGCCTCCACCCAGAATCGCGACAAACCGAACCCGACGTACATCGAAGCCGGCAACCGGGCGGCCAAGTGGCTGGCGCGACACACCGGCGGCATCGCTCAGAGCAATACGCTTGAGGCACTGGGCAACATTCCGACCACTGCCCACCTGATCGGCGGTGCTGTCATAGGTGAGGATCCAGCGAGTGGTGTGGTTGACCGCCAGCTGCGCGTGTTTGGATACCGCAACTTGCTGGTGTGCGATGGATCCGCGATGCCGGCAAATCCCGGGGTGAATCCATCGCTGACGATCACGGCGCTTGCCGAACACGCGATGGCACAGATCCCGGCAGCGGGGGACGCCTCGACGAGCATGCTGGCCGAGCGCGCGCGCCCAGCGGTCTTGCCGGTTGCGAATGCGACCGACGCGGCCTAGCGATGAAACCCGATTAGACAATGCGATCCCGGACGGGGCTAAACCAAGCGTGCCTATTCGCGGGCAATGCGGTCCCGCCCCGCCGGAAAGCCCTGCGCTGCCAATTCGGGCGGCATACACAACGGGCCCATGAGTCTCGCGACTGTGTACGTGCGTCGCCTGTATGGTGATCTTCATGCCGCAGTGAGCGCGGGTTATGCCACTACCGTGGCGTAGGGCGCCGTCGGCTGCTTAGCCGCGTTCACGGCGATAAGCTGCGGAGCACCAGGCTGGAGAGATGGAGCGGTGCGTCCTCGGCGTCATCGAAGTTGTACTGCAATAGCGCTGGATTGAAGTAAGGGTACATGACCAGGAAGACTGCCGTCGCCGTCTCGTCGAGCGGCGTCTTGCGCTCGAACTCCTCCGTTTCGCGCCCTAGGCGCAGGATCTCCAGTAGCATCGCCTGGATGCGCCCGTCGAAGGCGCGCACTGCTTCCCAGCGCTCGGTGGCGGCCGAGGCCGCAATATCATGGAGCTTGCGATTTTCAAAGAACAGGCGCAGGCTTGACTTGACGATCGCCTTGAACATCCGCCGCAGCTTCTCGGGCGGACGGTCGACGGCGTCAATGGCCGTTTTGACATCCAATTCGATTACGTGCAGGCATCTTGTGCAAATCAGCTCGCCGATGGCCTGCTTGGAATCGAAGAACTTGTAAATATAGGCTTTCGAAAAGCCGATGGCCTTGGCAAGGTCGGAGACGGTCGTCTTCTCGTAGCCGTACAAGCGGAAATGCTCGGTCGCTGCCGCAACGATTTGATCACGCACCTCATGGTCGACCGGGCCACGGGCCGGGCCTGGAGAAATGGCCGCTCTATTCAAGTTCAACAACTCACCTCTTGTCTTTAGTTCAGCCAACGTATAACCGGTTCGCTATACGGCTGGATTACGAGCGCTTTTTCCTGCCGCCACGGGCAGAATCGAACGCAGCGCTACCGGGAGCGACTTGACTTTCTATATGGGCAAAATTTTCAGGGCCAGCCGCGATGCCATTCAGCAACATTGAAAGCGAAAATAGGACCATGTGCTCCGCTTTCATCTTGCGCCCGGGGCCAGGAACTTGATTTGAAAGGATCAGCATCGCCACTCCATGTTCAACTGACCAAGCGGCGTGCACCAACAGTTCAAAATCCTTTTCGATCCATCCTTTGGCACTGGCGTACTCACAAACGGCAGACGCAAACAAGTTAAACGAAGATGTTGCCAATGCATTTAGTTCCCTGGGGGGCTTCTTCTTGTCCCACATCCGAGGGCCAACCATCAAATAGAAAAGCCCTTTTTCACGCTCGGCAAAGCTGACATAACACTCCATAATCCGATAGAGCCTTCGAAGCGGATCGGTTGTTGACGCAACGATACCGCGGCGCAGCGCGGCGAGTTCGTGGAAGCCGTCCGCGGCGATTGCGGCCAGCAATCCATCTTTGCCCTCAAAGTGGTGGGACGGCGCTGCGATGGAGACGCCTACCGAGCGGGCCACGTGCCTGAGGCTCAATTCGCTGGCCCCTATCTCGTTCAGCAGGCGGCGTCCTGCAACGATCAGGGCGTTACGCAGGTCGCCATGATGATACGACGGGGAGGCTGCCCTGGTTGCGCGTGACGGTTTTTCCACAACGCCGCAAGCATTGTCGGCCGCTGCGTCAGACTCCTTGGATGGGGGCGAAAGGGACATTTTTTTTTGCATAATGAGAGTGTGTAAGCGTGTATTTCATTCCTGGCGCGCAAGGTGATCTTTCGTTCGTAACGTGGTCTTGACAGGCTACAAGGAATCACAAGCTGCCACTGTAAAGTGATTGTAGCAATATTAGCGCTGCTAAGATGCATAAATTTATCGATCAGAATGAATCTGATCGGAACCGGCAGCGGTGGCGGAGCGATCCGCAGGCAGCGGCAATCCAGGACGGATGATGCTTCGAAATTACCGCTTGACATCCTTCTTCCGATAAAATATTCTGCCTCTGTCGGTCCATTTTTTTGCCTTATCTTATCAATGATAAGATAGGGGGTGAATCAAAGGGGGGCATCCCTCGGTCGGATCATGGATATGCGGCGCTGCTCGGAGTATGGCATCGATAGCCCGACATGGCTGAATCAATGTTGGCCTGCGTGGAAGTGAGCTAATGCCGGATTTCCCGGAAAAGCAAGCCCAGCGGTGTTGTGCTGGATAAAAAAATTTAACCGTTGCACTAAACTTATCAATGATAAGATTGGATGCGAAGATAGGAGATGAAGTAATGAATGACGATGTTATCCTCAAAGAGCGGCACGGGAATGTGATCGTGTTATCGATGAATTCCAATCCGCACAACATCATGGGGCCAAGGCTGCTCACCCCCTTGGTCGCGGCGATGCGCGAGGCGGTCGAGCAGGGCGGTCGTGCGATTGTGCTCCGAAGCAACCTGAGGAACTTTTGCGCCGGTGCCGACGTCACGCTGTTCGATGCGTTGATCGAAGAAGCCACGACCGGGAAAGCCCAGGCCCCCACGATGGAGCTGACCGTGTTGGATATCCTGCAAGCTTTCGAGGCGCTGCCCATCCCGATTGTGGCGAGCGTTCGTGGTGCCTGCCTTGGCGGCGGACTCGAATTGGCGCTGGCTTCCGACTACGTCGTGGCCGCCGCGTCGGCCAAGTTGGGCTCGGTTGAAAGCGCGCTGGGCTTGCACCCGCTTATGGGTGGCATTCAGCGCCAGGTGCAGCGCATCGGCTTGGCGCGGGCCAAGGAAATGTCGATGCTGGGCCGCCGCTATGACGCCGAAACCCTGGAGCGCTGGGGTCTGATTAATCTGGTTGTGTCCGACGAGCGCCTCGATGCGGTCGCCCTGAGCGTGGCGACGGAACTCGCGAACGGCCCCACTGTCGCTCATGCCGCGACCAAGAAGATCGCGGCCATCGCTGCGAATGAAGGCGTTGAGGCGGCCGATCTGGTCATGGCGGAATTGCAGAAGCCCATCTGGGCATCCAAAGACGTGAAGGCCGGACTCGCCTCGTTCCTGGCGCAAGGCCCCGGCTTGACCAAATTCGAGGGGTGCTGATCATGTCCGGACCACTGCAAGGCCTGAAGGTTGTCGACTTGTCCCGCGTGCTGGCAGGACCCCTGTGCGCCCGCACCTTGGCCGATCTGGGAGCGGAGGTGATCAAGGTGGAGCC
Source organism: Rugamonas apoptosis (assembly GCF_014042355.1). GTDB lineage: Bacteria > Pseudomonadota > Gammaproteobacteria > Burkholderiales > Burkholderiaceae_D > Rugamonas > Rugamonas apoptosis. The sequence goes on along the minus strand of NZ_JACEZU010000008.1, from coordinate 356,565 downwards.
GCCGCGGCCCGACGTCTCGCGCTTCTCCTTTCCGTTCGATGATGGCATGTCCGGCTACTACGCGCAGCAGAACGTGGGCAAGCGCAATGTCAGCATCGATCTGAACGTACCTGGTGCGCGTGAGCTGATCTTCAAGCTGTGCGAAGACGCGGACATCTTCGTCGAGAATTTTCGCGCCGGTACGCTCAAGTTCTTTGGACTCGACTATGAAGCACTGTCACGCCACAATCCGCGCCTGATTTACGTGTCGATCTCGGGTTACGGCCAGGGCGGCCCGTGGGCCTCTCGCATGGCTTACGCACCGACGGTACAGGCAGAAACAGGCTTTACGCACAATACCCTCCGTCACTACGGCGACAATTTGACTCGGTGGCGCCCGGACCCGCTGTCGCACGCGGATGTCTACGCCGGACTGCAAGCGACGATTGGCGTGTTGGCGGCGGTACAGCGGCGCGCAACCACGGGCCGTGGCCAGTACATCGACGTGGCGATGGCGGCGGTCATGCTGGCGATTAACGAGCGCGCGCACGTTGACCTGGCCGGTGTCGATACCGGCGCCGAACCGGCGGTGCTGGGCGCAACCGATGGCGCGTTCTGGGTGGGGCCAGGCGGCGAGCGCTTCCTGACGCCATCGAGCCTGGTCAGTAGTCTGACCTTCCCCCAGTACTTGATGGCCATGCGCCGGGTTGAGCTGGCCAGCGATCCGCGTTTCGCCACCGCGGCGCTGCGTTCCCAGAATTATGAAGCCCTGCATGAGATCATCCAAACCTGGATGCTGACGTTCCGCGATATGAAGTCGCTCGACGCGCAGTTGGACGAGTCCAAGATCGCGATGGGTGAAATCCGCACCATGAAGGAGCTTGCGGAAACTGAATGGGCCGCCTACTGGGGCGCTGTGCACGATGTTCCGAACCGGCAAGGCGGCACATATCGCCTGCATGGCCGCCCATGGCGCTTCTCGGAAGACACGCTGGATCCGCCTGGCTTGCCCGCTTTTCGCGGCGAGCACAATGCCGAAGTGTTTGCTGGCCTCGGCATGAGCGCGCAGGAAATCGATGCACTGAAGATCGCCGGCATGCTGGTCGAGCATCAGCGTTCAAGTCCAGTCGTGCCTGCTCCTCAACCAACGCAATCAGCGGACCGGGTCAGCACGGCGGACGCGGGCGTTATCAACGCGTAGCAGCCACCGGGAATACCATGAGCACGAAAATCGACCACACACATGACCCGCGCGCGCAAAGCTGGGTGAGCAGTGCCAATGAGCCGGGCGCCGAGTTTCCCATCCAGAATCTTCCGCTGGGGGTTTTTTCTTCAGGAGGGGAATCGGCCGGCAGGATCGGTGCCGCGATTGGAGATCAGATCCTGGATTTGACGGCAGCGTTGGACGGCGGCCTGTTGCCAGGACTTGAGAGTCAGGCTGCCGCGCTACACAGCGATAGCCTCAACTTGCTGATGTCGCATGGCGCAAGCGCAAGGTTGGCGTTGCGGAGGGCCATATTCGAACTCCTGCACGTCAGCAATGCAAACGTCGTCTCTGCAGCCCGCTGCCTGGTGCCGATGAGCAGCGCGCGCATGCATCTGCCTGCGCGTGTAGGGGACTTTACGGACTTCTTTACGTCGATCCATCATGCCCGCCGCACCGGGGAGCTGTCGCGGCCCGACGTGCCGGTGGCGCCCAATTTTAGAAACATGCCGATTGGCTACCACGGCCGCGCCTCCAGCGTGGTCGTGAGTGGAACGCCGTGCGTCCGGCCGCGCGGACAAACCGGCGCCTCCGCAGCTGCGGGACAGGGGTACGTGCCATCTCAATGGCTCGATTTCGAACTCGAGGTGGGATGCTTTGTCGGGCTGGGCAATTCATTGGGCACGACGATCTCGATCGATGATGCCGAGAGCCACATGTTCGGGTTGTGCCTGGTCAATGACTGGTCGGCGCGCGATATCCAGATTTGGGAAAGTTATCCATTAGGGCCCTTCCTCGCCAAAAGCTTCATGACCAGCGTGTCGCCATGGGTCGTCACGCTGGACGCGCTGGCGCCATTTCGGGTGGCAGCGCCGACGCGGGGCGAAGACGAGCCGGCGCTACCGGAGGGACTGACCTCGCCCACGCATGCGGCCCATGGAGGCATCTCGATCGCGCTGCAAGTGCTGTTGCAGACGCAGGCCATGCGGGAGAATGGCATGGAGCCGGTGGTGCTGTCGCAGCCGCGGTTTGAAGACCAATACTGGACGCTGACGCAGATGCTGACGCATCAGACCAGCAACGGATGCAACCTGCGGACTGGAGACTTGTTGTCCAGCGGGACCGTCTCCGGCCCCGAGCGCGAGAATAGCGGCTGCCTAGTCGAGCTCAATGCCGGGGGCAAGGAGCCTATGCGCTTGCCTTCGGGAGAAACGCGGCTGTTCCTGGAAGACGGCGACATCATATGGTTGCGTGGTGTGTGCCATCGGGATGGTTACCGGCCGATCGGATTCGGCGAGTGCAAGGCGCAAATTTTGGAGGAGATGAAATGAAGCTGCAAACAGTGACGATTGCAGTCAACGGCACGCCGGTGACTGCCGAGATCGAGCCGCGCGAGCTGCTGGTGCATTTTCTGCGGGACCACGTGGGGACGGGGACGCACATTGGCTGCGACACCTCGCAATGCGGGGCCTGTTTGGTGCGGATTGATGGCGAGACGGCCAAGTCCTGCACGGTTCTGGCGGTTCAGGCGCAAGGCCACGACGTCACCACAATCGAGGGGCTGGGCACGCCGAAAGAGTTGACGCCGCTACAGCAAGCCTTCATGGAATCGCATGGGCTGCAATGCGGCTTTTGCACGCCGGGCATGGTCTTCGCGGGCCAAGCCTTGCTGGACCGGGTCCCGAACCCGACCGAAGAACAGGTACGCGAAGCCCTGCACGGCAATCTGTGCCGCTGCACCGGGTATCAGAACATTGTCAACGCGGTCCTGCTGGCGGCAAGCCGCGGGATTCAGGCTGCCGGCGCTTCTGGCGATTCCAAGGAGGGTCTGTAATGAGTAAGCTCAATGATCGGCCATCCGCTCGCCTGGTCGGGCAATCCGTCACCCGGCGCGAAGATCCGCGCCTGCTGACCGGTCGCGGCCGCTTTACCGATGATATCGCGATTGAAGGCCTGGCCTGCGCAATGGTGTTGCGCTCGCCCCACGGCCACGCGCTGATCAAGTCGATCGACACGTCAGCGGCATTGGCCATGGAAGGGGTGGTGGGCATTCTGACCTATGACGACTTGCGCGGCAAGGTCGGTGATATCCGCCCCAACTGGGTGGTGGGCGAGGTTCACATCCCGGCTCATCCTGCGCTGGCGGATGGGCGGGTGCGCTATGTTGGCGAATCGGTCGCGCTGTTGGTCGCCAATACGCGGCAGCAGGCCGCCGATGCGCTCGAAGCGATCGTCGTCGATTATGAAGTGCTGCCTGCCGTGGTGGACGAGGAGCTGGCCGTGCGGGAAGGAGCGCCGCAATTGCATGACAACGTGCCCGGCAACCTTCTCAGCGTATACCGTGCCGGCGGCGGCGACTATGAGGCGGCGGCCAGCCAGGCTGACCACATTGTTCGGGTACGGCTTGTCAACAATCGTCTCATTCCCAGCCCTATCGAACCGCGGGCTGTGCGCGCGGCCTACGATACGGCGGACGACAGGCTGACGTTCTACCTGCCCTCGCAGGTGCCGCACATGTCCAAGCGCTGGCTGGCAGAAACCCTGGGCTGGCCCGAACACAAGATCCATTTGGTCGCGCCTGATATTGGCGGGGGCTTCGGATGCAAGATGCACTTCTATGCCGAGGAAATCCTCGTCGCATTCGCGGCGAAACACTTCGGGCGGCCGGTTGGCTGGACCGAAACGCGCAGCGAAGCGCACATGGCCACCACCCACGGTCGCGCGCACATCGAGAACGTGGAAGCGGCGGTCAGGAAGGATGGCCGTGTGCTGGGCATCAAGTTGCGCTCATACGCCAATCTGGGGGCCTATCTGTCGAACATGGGGACCGGCATCCCGACGATCAACACGGTGTCATTCGCCTGCGGCAACTACGACATTCCCGCGCTGGATGGGGAGATGCGGCTGGTGACGACCAATACCACGCCGGTCGATGCTTATCGCGGCGCTGGCCGGCCGGAGGCCGCGTATATCATCGAACGAACGATGGATGCGGTCGCTGCCGAATTGCGTATGGACCCGGTTGAACTGCGCCGCATCAACTTGATTCGATCGCATCAGTTTCCTTATAAGCCTTACGGACATCCGCTGCTCCTGTGGGATACCGGCAACTACGAGGGGTGTCTCGAAGCCGCGGTGAAGGAGATCAGCTACAACGCATGGCGCCAGCGGCAGGCTGAGTTGCGGGCGCAGGGGCGCTATATCGGCGTTGCCGTCACTTGCTACATGGAACTGGTTGGCATGGGCAGTTCGGCCGTGCTAAAAATGCTCGGATTCGACCGCGGCGGATGGGAAAGCGCGCTGTTGCGCGTGCATTCCGATGGCAAGGTCACGCTGTTCTCCGGGGCCATGCCACAGGGCCACGGACACGCGACCAGCTTCGCGCAGATCATTGGCGATGCGCTGCAACTGCCGCTCGACCATATCGATGTCGTCCAGGGCGATACCGACCGGGTGCCCTTCGGGCACGGCACCTTCAATTCGCGCTCCATGGTGGTGGGCGGCACCGCGGCCCACATGGCGGCGGGGAAAATTCTGGCCAAGGCGCAGCTCATTGCCGCTTGCATGCTCAAGGCGCAGCCGGATGAAGTCAACTACGCGCGTGGTACGTTCAGTGTCGCCGGCCAGCCGGAGCGCAACATCGGCTTCGGCCAAGTCGCGCGCATGGCGTATGTGAGCTACGGACTGCCAGTGGGCATGGCGCCGGGCCTGGAAGAAACCGTGTTTTACCAACCTGAAGAAATGGTGGCGCCATTCGGCAGCCACGCCGCCGTGGTGGAGGTCGACATCGAGACGGGGGAGGTGAAGATTCTCGATTATGTCGCGGTGGACGACGTCGGCAACATGATCAATCCGATGCTGTGCCATGGCCAGATGCATGGCGGCATCGCCCAGGGCATCGGCCAAGCCTTGTATGAGGGCGTCGACTACGACGAGACGGGGCAGCTGCTGACCGGCTCATTGCTCGATTACGCCTTGCCGAAAAGCGAACAGATTCCGTCGATGCGCACCAGCTTCCAAGTGACGCCGACCCCGGTGAACCCGCTGGGCGTCAAGGGAATCGGCGAAGCCGGCTGTGTCGGCGCGCCGACGGTGATCGTCAGCGCGGTGTGCGATGCGCTCAAGAGCTTCGGTATCACCCACATCGACATGCCGTTGACGCCACCCAAGGTGTGGTGCGCCATCCGCGCAGCGCAAGCCGCAGAACAAAAGGAGCTGAACACATGATCCCCAGTGCTTTTGATTACGTACGACCCGGCAGCGTGGCCGAGGCGCTTGGCCAGCTTGCTCAGGGGGGCGAGGGCGCCAAGCTGATGAGCGGCGGCCATTCCTTGCTGCCCATGATGAAGCTGCGCCTGGCTGCGCCTTCGACCTTGATCGACGTCAGCGCGCTTGCCGAACTGCAAGGCATCAGCGTCGGCGCGGACGAAGTCGTCATCGGTGCCGCCACCACCCACGCCAAGCTGGAACACCATGCCGAGGTGGCCAGAGCGCTGCCGCTGATTCCCGCCATGGCCCACCTGATTGCCGACCCGCATGTGCGCAATCGCGGCACCATTGGCGGCTCACTGGCGCACGCCGATCCGTCGGCGGATTGGCCGGCCGCCATGTTGGCCCTCGATGCCACGATCGATGTGACCGGGCTCCAAGGTTCCCGTTCGATTCCGGCCGCTGCCTTCTTTAAGGGTCTGTTCGAAACCGATCTCGGGTTCGATGAGGTCCTGGTGCGGGTGCGCATCCCGGTGGTGCCAGGGCGGCGCATGGCGTACCGCAAGTTCCGCCATCCGGCCTCGGGCTACGCCGTCGTCGGCGTGGCCGTGGTGCTGGACTTTGAGTCGGGCCGGTGTGGCGGCGGGCGGATTGCGGTGACTGGCTTTGCCGAGCATGCCTTCCGCGTGCACCTGGCCGAAGCCGCGTTGGCGGGATATGCCGGCCAGCCGGACCGGACGGAGCACTTGCTCGATCTGGCATTCGATGGGGTTGCTCCGCTGGAGGACCGCTTCGCCGACGCCGGCTACCGCACCCAGCTCGGCCGGACGATGTTGCGCCGTGCGCTGGCCGATGCGATTGCCCCGGAATAATCAATAAGACGAGGAGACGGCAATGACTACAACCGGAGCGGTGACCACGAGTAAGCAGCTGAAATCGATCTTGCATACGCTAAGCAGCCCGCGACGCGTGCCGTTGTCGTCGGCAAAGGGCGCGCTGCTTGCGCTGGGAGGCGGCGCGCTTTTGGCGGGCCAATGTCTTGCCGCGGATGCCGGCACAGATGACCGCGCGAGCATGCGGCCTGTGACGGTGGAACATATCCGTATCAGTTCGAAACGGTCCTATGACGAAGTTAGAAGCGCGCTTGAATCACGGATTCGTCCGTTTCGGATTGAGCGAGTGATGCCGTTCGTGATGCAGGGCGACATGGCCGGCGCGCGCGCCGAGCTGGAGCAATTGGCAGCTCCCACGGGACTGTCGATTCTGTATTCGCTGGATCATGGGCTCGCGCTCTCTCTGGAGGGCGCCCCCCGGAAAGCCGTGGGTTACGGTATTGGCAATGTCCTGATAGCTGCCTCCATGAACCAACACAATCTGGCCGCTGGTCTCTACGCCCCCATCCGTGTGGTGCTGTATGAGGGAGCCGACGGTACCGCACTATTCGAATACGACAGACCTTCGTCGATGTTCGGGCAGTTCGGCGACGCGGCGATCGATAGCGTCGCCGCGCAACTCGACGTCACGCTGAAGAATCTGTTGCTGGAAGTCAGTAAGTAAGATTTCGTTTAATTAATCATTTTTTGGGGCCCTTGGGCTTGGATGTATGGAACTTATTGGAGAAAAGCTGATACCGGCGCCGATTTCGGCAACCTGGGAGGCGTTGAACGATGCCGAGGTGCTCAAGTCCTGCATTGCGGGATGCGAGTCGCTGGACCAAGTGCAGGCGAACATGCTCGCCGCTCAGGTGGCTCTGAAAATAGGACCTGTCAAGGCGCGCTTCAAGGGCACGTTGACATTGAGCGATATGAACCCGCCACACAGCTATGTGGTGTCCTTCGAAGGACAGGGGGGGATCGCCGGTTTTGGCAAGGGAGCGGCAGACGTCTCGCTCACGGAACAGGGAGATCAGACGCTCTTGCGTTATGCGGCCCGTGCCCAGGTGGGCGGCCGCCTGGCCCAGGTCGGATCGCGGCTAATAGATGCCGCCGCGGCGAAGATCGCAGAGGATTTCTTTGCCGCCTTTGAAGTCCAGTTGCAGCCGGCCAGCGTCGAAGCGGCGGCGAATCAGCCCGCCTTCCTTGGCAAAGCCGGGGTACGGGCGACATCGCGCCTGACCGATGCCGCCGCGCCGAAGGTCATCGCGCATGCCATGCCGGCGGCCGGGATGCGGTTACCGCCATTATCTGTTGCAGCGGCGGTGGATCAGCCGAACGTTTTCGTCAAGACTGGGGAGCCGGCCAAACCGCGCCCGGCCGTTGCCGCCACGCCGATCCAGCTCGTTGGAGAAAGAGTGCTTCCCGCACCGATATTTGCGACTTTCAATGCGATAAACAACGCCGATGTGCTCAAGTCCTGCATTTTCGGATGCGAGTCGCTGGAACATCTGCGGGCGGACACGCTGATGGCGGTGCTGGCGCTGGGCATCGGCCCGGTTGGCGCGCGCTTCAAAAGCACAATCCAGCTGAGCGACATGCTGATTCCAAGCAGTTATGTGCTGTCGTTCGAGGGGGAAGGGGGGACCAAGGGGTGGGCCAACATATCGTTGATCGAAGATGGCAGGCAGACGCGCGTGCGATACTCGCTCCAGGCTCAGGTCAGGGGGCCCTTGGCCAAGGCAGGGCCGCGCTTGATCGAAGCGGTGTCGGCGCAGGTCGCCAAGAGTTTCTTTTCGGCGTTCGAGGCGCGCTTGTTGCAGCCAACGGCTGACATGGCGGCCAGCCGGTCCTCGGTTCCGGCCAAGACGGGGACGCCGGTAAAAGGGTGGCTTTGGGTGCTGTTGGCGGCCGGCGCCGCGGCGGCATATACCATGTGGAGGTAATTGGTCATGGATACGGTTGATCTGGATGTCTTGCGTACTTGTTCGGCCTGGCTGGAGGACGACCGCGCCGTGCTGCTGGTGACCGTTGTGCGCACCTGGGGCTCGTCGCCCCGTCCCGTCGGCGCAATGATGGCGTTGCGCGACGATGGATTGGTGGCCGGATCCGTATCGGGCGGATGCATCGAGGACGACCTGATCGCCATCGTACAACGAGGCGGCATCGCAGCCCTCGTTCCGGACGGCCTGCCCCGTTCTGTTACGTATGGTGTGGCGGCGGAAGAAGCGCACAAGTTCGGGCTGCCGTGTGGCGGGACTCTGCAACTCGTGCTCGAACCGCTGGGCCGCCGCAGCGCCATTGGCGAGCTGGTAAGCCGCATTTCGGTGCGCCAGCTGACTCGGCGGCGGCTTGACATGGACACCGGGACCGTGGAACTGGGCGATGCTGGCCAGGCCGACGCCTTGAGCTTCGATGGCTGCTATCTGGAGCACGTGCTTGGCGCTGGCTTTCGGCTGCTGGTCATCGGCGCGGGGCAGCTCTCGCGCTATCTGTGCGAAACGGCGCTTGGCCTGGGCTTCGACGTCACGGTGTGCGATCCGCGTAGCGAATACATGGACGTGTTCGAAGTCGAAGGCATCGCGCTGCTGCGTTGCATGCCCGATGATGCCGTGCAGGACATGAAACTGGATGAGCGCTGCGCCGTGATTGCGCTGACGCACGATCCAAAGCTGGACGACCTGGCATTGCTCGATGCCCTGCGAACACCGGCGTTCTATGTGGGCGCGCTGGGCTCGCGCGTCAACAATGCGAAGCGGCGGGAACGCCTCAAGGAACACTTCGGCTTGGCGGAAGACGAATTGGCACGCCTGCGCGGGCCGGCCGGCATCTATATCGGCAGTCGCACGCCGCCGGAGATTGCGTTGTCGATCCTCGCCGAAATCGTCGCGGTCAAGAATGGCGTGGAAATCCCGCGACTGTTCGCGGTCGCCGGCGCCAAAGAGGTCCAGTCCTTGCCGTCTTCACCGCAAGCGTGCGCGGTCTAGCGAAGGTGCCGCCTCGCCAATAATGAGTGAACCGAATCCACGCATGCGCACGGCTTAACAGCTATACATCAAAAAAATTACAGGAGACACATCATGGGCATACTCATCGCCACAGGCGACCATCACGGTGATCGCGGTTCCATGTCATGGGATCACCGACGGCGACGCAACCGAGGGTAACGGCGGCACCGCTTAATTGCGACATTGCCGCCGCCTCATCACTTCTCAACAGCCTTTTGATCGTTGTGTATCCGACGCGCACCGCGCGTCGGCAGGGGAGCTTTTTGCCTTTTCCCCAGGCATTCAAGAAAGAATTTTTTTTCGCAGTCCAAAAAGGAGGAGACACGAATATGAAGAACATCCACGAAAGACGGATCGACGCAGTGCGAAACCGTTTCACACCCAGCGCTGTGGCGCAAGCGTGCGCCGCGGCGATGACCTTACTAGGCGCAGGTTACGCTGCATCGGCCAGCGCCGGTGACTTCAGCCTAACGAACGGAATCGAGGGGCAATGGTCGCTCGGCGCCTCGGTCGGCAGCAGCTGGCGCGCACGCGATGCCGACCCGGCGCTGAGTGGCGCCGGCGACGGCGGACGCAGCGTGGGCCTGAACGATGACGGCAACCTCAATTACGGCAAGGGTTCGGCATTTTCGACGATTGCTAAGGTCAACGGCGAGGTCAAGCTGAAGAAAGACAACGTCGGCGCGGTCATCGGGGCCAAGGGCTGGTATGACTACGCCGGCGCGAACAAGAATGTCGCGCACGGCAGTTTCGCCAACGGCTACGTGCCAGGTGCGACGCTGGACGATGCCGGATTCGCCCCGTTGTCCAAGTTTTCCGGCGTCGCGCTGGATAACGCCTATGTATTCGGCACCTTCGATGTGGCCGCGGGCGCGCCGTTGCACGTCAAGCTCGGCAACCATGTCGTAAACTGGGGTGAAAGCCTGTTCATCCCTGGCATCAACCAGTTCGGTGCCTTCGATGTCACGGCGGCCAATCGCCCGGGGGCGCAGGTGAAGGAGATCTTGCTACCCATTCCCCAGGCATCGGCCACCCTGAGTCTCCCGGGCGGCGTCAATGTGGAAGCGTTTTACCAGTTCAAGTGGAAGAAAAACAACCTGGACGGGTGCGGCACCTACTGGTCATTGAGTGACCTCCTGAACTGCCCCGGCGGAGCGGTCATTGGTGGCGAACCGCTGTCGGATCAGGCGCGCTACAGCGGTGTGCCGGTCGCGCCCGGGCTGCCGCCATTCAACTTCCGCATGGGGCGTGCCGACGATGTCCAGCCCAAGGACAGCGGCCAATTCGGCCTGGCGGCACGTTACCAGGTCGCGGCGATCGACACCGAGATCGGCGCATATTTCGCCAATTACCATGCACGCAATCCTGTCTTCAGCACGGTGAAATCACCATCGCCAGGCGCCTCGGTCTGGTCCGGCGCGCTGGCGCCGTTCGGCGGAGTTGGCCCGGCCCAATTCTTCTGGGACTATTCGGCGCAGAATACCAAGGTCTTCGGCGTGAGCGCCTCGACCGTCGTGGGCGGCTGGTCGCTCGCTGGCGAGGGGAGCTATACCAAGGATGTGCCGGTGCAGATTAACACCAATGACATGCTGGCCGGCTTGGTCATGGGCGTCGGCCCGCAGGCAAGTCTCGCCGCTCTGCCGGGCGGAAGCACGGCGCGTGGCTACGATCTGAAGAACAAGACACAGCTGCAGGTATCGACCGTCAAGATCTTCCCGCGGATAGCGGCCGCCGAATCGCTGACCCTGGTCGGCGAAGTCGCCTATCAGCACTGGTCGGGCATTGGTGATCCCAATACCTCGACTCGCTACGGACGCGCTGCGCTCTTCGGCCTGGCACAAACGGCAACGATCCCGTGCGCATTTACCGGCAATCCCAATCCGGACAATTGCGAGAACAAGGGATTCGCGACCAGTAACGCGTGGGGATACCGTCTGCAGGCTGAGTTGAGCTATCCGGATGTCTTCGCCGGCGTCAACCTGAAGCCGCGGCTGTTCTGGTCACACGACGTGAAAGGCTATTCCGCCGACGGCACCTTTGTCGAAGACAAGCAAGTGCTCGGTCTGGGCATGCGCGCGGAATACAACACGCAGTATTACGTCGACCTCAACTACACGAGCCGCAAGCGCAGCGCCAAATACGACATTTTCCACGACCGCGATTACTTCTCGGTGGTTGTAGGCATCAATTTCTAAATACCAAGGAGACCATGGAATGAACACCAAATCACTACTGTCACTGACCTTGTTCGCCTGCCTGGTGGCCGGTGCCGGCGGCGCGGGTGCCGCGATGACTGCGCAGGAACTCGAACGCCTGGGCAAGGACCTGACCCCGATGGGCGCCGAAAAGGCGGGCAACAAGGACGGCAGCATTCCCGTCTGGGACGGCGGGTTTCCCACAACGCCTGCGGGTGTTGATCCGAAGGACGTTTATGCCGATCCGTTCCCCAAGGAAAAACCACTGTATACGATTACGGCGGCCAACCTGGAACAGTATCAGGGCAAGCTGATTCCCGGCCAGATCGCGATGTTGAAGCGGTTTCAGGATTACAAGATGTTGGTCTATCCGAGTCATCGCACCGCGGCGTTGGAGCAGAGCGAGTACGACCATATCAAGGCTGAAGCCGGCAAGGCGGCGTTGGCCGAAGGTGGCAACGGGATCCTCAATGTGAAAAATTCCACGGTGCCGTTCCCGATGCCGAAAAGTGGCGTGGAAGCCGTCTGGAATCACATGACGCGCCATCGCGGGGGGAGCTTTATTCGTTATACCTCCCTGCTTCCGGTACAGGCCAACGGCGCCTTCACGCCGGTGGTGCGCATCGAACACATTGCCTTGGCCTCGAAAGTAAAGAATGCGGAACCGAACCGGCTGCTTTACTACATGCGAACCGACACCGCGCCGTCCAGCCAGGCGGGCACGGCATTGCTAGATTACGAACCGCTCGACCAGGTCAAGGAGCAGCGACTCGTATGGACGTACAACCCGGGCTCGCGTCGCGTCATGCGCGCGCCGGATGTCTCCTACGATTCACCGGCGATCGGTTCCGACGGGTTGGCGACACAAGACGATTTTGACGGCTTCAACGGCGCGCCGGACCGTTTTGACTGGAAACTGGTTGGCAAGAAAGAGATGATCGTTTCCTACAACAACAACCGGCTGATCGCCAAACAAGTCAAGCCGAGCGACATCGTCAGACCCGGGCACATGAACCAGGATCTGGTGCGTTATGAAATGCATCGCGTGTGGGTGGTGGAAGCGACGCTCAAACCGGGAAAACGCCATGTCTATTCCAAGCGGGTGTTTTACATCGATGAAGACAGCTGGGCGCTCGTCCATAGCGACAACTTCGATGGCCGTGGGGAATTGTGGCGCGTCCACGAGATGCATGGCGTGCAATATAGCACCGCGCCAGCGTACGGGCCCGCTTGTGATGTCATCTATGACTTGCAGGCACGCCGCTATCTGGTCAGTTCCCTGGTCAACGCGAACAAGCCGTTCCAGTACCACGTGGAGTTCGATCTAAGCGCATTCTCTGTCGATGCGATGCGCCGGTTCGCGAACTAGTTGGCTTGCCGATGGGGCACCTGCCGGTGACCCCGTCGCTCCCTGGCGGGCACCGCGGGATGGCCCGCCGTGTCCGGCTGCTCTGATGAAGAAGCAAAGAAGAGACGTCATGATTCATACAACTTTGGCAAAGATTGGCAGCACGAGACGGTATCTGCTCGTCTGCATCGCACTTGCGGCGCCGCTGCTGGCGCATGCCGGCATAGACCGCTTGGATAACCCCGCTTACCTGGCGCCGAAAGCGTCCGGCGCGATGATGGTGGACGTCGTTCGTGCCGGCAACCGGGTCGTCGCTGTCGGTGAGCACGGCATCATTCTCTATTCCGATACGAACGGAAAAACCTGGCGGCAAGCCGCTGTCCCCGTATCCGTGACGCTGACCGCGGTCTATTTCCCGATGCCGAAAAAGGGCTGGGCGGTTGGCCACGACGGCGTGATTCTTCGAAGTGAAGACGGGGGGGGGCACTGGACAAAGCAGTTCGACGGTAACACGGCCAATGCTCTGGTGCTGGCCGCCGCGCGAAAGCGGGAAAGGGATGCGCGGGACGCGAAGCACGCGCGCACCGCCTCCTCGGAAGAAGCGGGCGGACAGCCGGTCACGGCATTGCAGAATGCCGAACGGGCGCTAGAGGATGCACAGGCCGGTGCGAAGTTCGGACCGTCGCGGCCCTTGTTCGATGTGTGGTTCAAGGATGAGTCGGAAGGCATCGCCGTCGGCTCATTCGGGCAGCTTTTTCATACCGCCGATGGCGGTCGGACCTGGGCTCTGTGGGGCGAGCGTATCGCCAATCCCGACGGCCTGCATCTCAACGCGATCTCGGCCACCGCCAAGGGGACGCTGCTGATTGCGGGCGAAGCGGGAAAAGTCTTTCGTTCCGCCGACGGCGGCGCCTCATGGACAACGCTCGATACCGGCTACGCGGGTCAACTATACGGCGTGCTTGGCATCGACGAGGGCGGGGGGCGGGAAACGCTGATCGCCTTTGGCTTTGGCGGAAACGTATTCCGTTTGACTGGCGGCAGTTCAAGCTGGCGCCGTGTCTCGGTGGAAGAGAAGAAGCCGGTGGTTTCTGGCCGCATGTTGGCAGACGGCAGAATTGCCTTGCTGACCTACGATGGCCGGATCCTGCTCGGCGATGAGCGGGGGCAAAGTTTCAGGCCGGCAACTCGCGATGCAGGCATGTCGGTCGCCGCCTTCACTCTGATCGACAACGGCGCGTTCATCGTCGCCGGCGAGAAAGGAATACGGATCGTGTCCATGAACAACACAATCAAGACGAGGCAGCCATGACCCGAAAAGCAGCAGTCCTGCGGGACGCGGAAGACCTCGCCATGCGTCGAGGTGCGGGCAGGATGGAACACCTTTTCGAGCCGATCCTGTTCGGTCATCGTCTCAAGGTGATCCTGTTCTTTCTGGTGGTATCGATTTTCTTCGCTTTCCAGATGCTGAAGTTGAAGCCCGATGCCAGTTTTCAGAATATGATCCCGGCGTCGCATTCGTACATCGCGAATTACCTCAAGTTCGAAAACGAGCTGCGCCCGCTCGGCAACGTCGTGCGTATCGCGGTCGAGAACACGGACGGCGATATCTATGATCCGGCGTATCTGGAAACCTTGCGAAAGATCACCGACGAAGTGTTCTACATTCCCGGCGTCGACCGCGGCAACCTGAAATCGCTGTGGACGCCAAACGTCATGTGGTACGAGGTGACGGAGGACGGGATGACGGCCGGGCATATCATACCCGAAGGTTTCGGCGGCTCGCCGGACAAGCTCGAACAGGTGAAAACCAACGTGGTTCGCTCCGGCCGCATCGGCAGCCTGGTGGCCAACGATCATCGCTCTGCCATCATCATGGCGCCCTTGCTCGAATCCGATCCCCAGACCGGCGAAAAGCTCGATTATGGCCAACTCTCCGAGCGGCTCGAAACGCTGATCCGGAAAAAGTATGAAACCGGTCATATCAAGATCCACATCACCGGATTCGCCAAGGTCGTCGGCGACTTGATCCATGGCGCGCGCGCGATCACCCTGTTCTTTGCGCTCACCTTTGTCCTAGCTTGCGCGCTGCTCTATGCATACTCGCGCTGCTTGCGCAGCACCGCGATTACTATCCTGTGCTGCAGCCTGGCGGTGATCTGGCAGATGGGAATCGTGCGCCTGCTCGGCTTCGGCCTGAATCCGTATTCGATCCTGGTTCCCTTCCTGACCTTCGCCATCGGCGTCAGTCATGCGGTGCAAAACATCAATACCATGGCATCCGAGGTGCACAATGGGCGTTCGAAGATGGAGGCAGCCAAAGCCACCTTCCGGCTGCTCTTCATTCCTGGCACGGTGGCCTTGCTGTGCGATGTCGTCGGCTTTTCGACGCTGCTGGTAATCGACATCGGGGTGATCCGCGAACTGGGGATCGGCGCCAGCGTCGGCGTCTTCGTGATCATCTTGACCAAGATGTTCCTGCTTCCGGTATTGATGTCGTATGTCGGCGTTTCGCCGGCCTGCCTGCGCAAGCAGGAGCGCAAGGCGCGCAGCCAGCACCGGGCTGCACGCGCGCTGTCGCGCGTCACCGAACCGCGTATCGCAAGAGCGGTTGCTGTGCTCGCGCTGGTCATCCTTGGCACGGCCTGGCATTTCAGCGGCGACCTGAAAATCGGCGACCTCGATCCGGGCGCGCCGGAGCTGCGCAGCACCTCGCGCTACAACCAGGACAATGCTTTCACGGTATCGCATTATTCGACCAGTCCGGATGTGTTTGTGGTCATGGTCACGACCAAATCGGGGGAATGCGGGTCCTATCCGGTGGCTGCGGCGGTGGAGCGGCTGCAATGGGAAATGGAGAACCTGCATGGCGTCGAATCGAGCTACTCCCTGTTTACCGGCATGAAGAAGATGATTGCAGGCAGCAACGGCGGCAACTTGAAGTGGGCTGCGATCAGCCGCGACCGCTACATCAGCAACGCGGCGCATAAGTCGCTGCCTTCGGAGCTGTACAACAACGATTGCTCGATGGTGCCGGTGATGCTGTTCCTGTCTGATCACAAGGCGGATACGCTCTCGCGGGTCGTGCAGGCGACCGAGCAATTTGCGGCTGAGCACAACAACGACGACATGCGATTCGTGCTGGCCGGCGGTAATGCCGGCATTGAAGCGGCGACCAATATCGTCATCAAGCAAGCCGAAGTGCAGATGCTGCTGCTGGTCTATGGGATCGTGGCCCTGCTGGTCTGGTGGGAGTTCAAGAGCTGGCGCGTCACGCTCGCCGTCATGCTACCTTTATATGTGACCTCGGTCCTGTGCGAAGCGATCATGGCGCAACTCGGGCTCGGCGTGAAGGTCGCCACCTTGCCGGTGATCGCGCTCGGTGTCGGTATCGGCGTCGACTACGGCATCTACATTTACAACCGTCTGGAACACTTCCTGGACCGGGGCCTCACGCTCAGGAACGCGTATTTCGAAACGCTCAAGACCACGGGCACCGCCATCGCGGTGACCGGGGTGATGCTGGCCATGGGGGTCATGACCTGGGTCTTCTCGGAAATCAAGTTCCAGTCGGACATGGGATTGCTGCTGGCGTTCATGTTCTTGTGGAACATGATCGGCGCGATTGTCATGCTCCCCGCCTTGGTGGCGATCCTGATGCCGCGCCAAGCGCCGGGTTGCAAGATGTCCGAAGCCGCGTCGAAGGCAGACGGTGGTTTCCATCTCAGCAAATAACCGGCAGGAGAAAATATATATGCACAATTTGTCAATCAGGTTAAAGCTGGTGGTGTTCTCCGGCGCCGCTATCCTGTCGCTATTGGTTGTCGCGACATCGGGATGGCTGGCTGCGCGCAGCATCGGCGAACAACTTAGCGGTCTCAGCGGGGAACGTCTTCCTTCCATTCTTAACCTGATGCGCATGCGAACCTGGCAACTGGTATCGATCTCGGAAAACAGGAACGCCATGGGCTTTGACGCGGCATCCTACGATTCGGCGCAGGATGAAGCGATCGCCGTGCAGGAGGGGAGCGCATTCTTTGCGGACGTGCTCAAGACCAAGCTCGATGCGGATATTCAGGCGCAAGCCTACTTCAACCACTACGCCAATCTACCCAAGACAGCGGAAGAACGCAAGAAGTGGCAGTCGCTGCAGACGGACTGGAAAGCGTATCTGGAGTCCAATGCGGCGACGATCAACGTCCTCAGACGCCTGGCCGAGGAGCGCGACTGGCGGCGCATGAAGCTCGGTATGAAGGATTTCACGGGTTTTGACGGCCCGGTCCGTCGGCAAAGTGAAACGATTCAGGCCCAATTGGATGGGCTCATTACGCTCAACCAGACTTACACCATACGCGCGGCCGAGGATGGCAAGCACGTCCAGGAACAGGCGCGCCTGTTGATCTTTCTGATGACCGGTGTCGCGATGTTCTTGTGCGGCGCAGGGGCATGGTGGGTTATCCATGGCATTACGATGCCGTTGCGTGAAGCGGTGAAAGTGACGGCCCGCGTCGCCACGGGCGACCTGACGTCGCAGATCGGCGGGCGCGGCCGGGATGAGATCGGCCAATTATTCGCCGCGCTGCGCCAGATGAATGGCAGCCTGGCCGAACTGGTCGGCAATGTCCGCGGCGGCACGGAATCCATAGGCGCCGCCACCCGGGAAATTTCCCGCGGCAACGCGGACCTGTCGGCACGCACGGAGTCGCAGGCCAGCTCGCTGGAACAGACGGCTGCGTCGATGGAACAGCTGACGCAAACAGTGAAGCAGAACGCGGAAAATGGGCGGCAGGCGAGCCAACTGGTGCTGTCGGCATCGGACCACGCGCTGAAGGGGGGGCAGGTGGTGGGGCAGGTGGTCGAAACCATGGAGTCGATCAGGGCGAGCTCTCGCAAGATCACCGACATCATCGGCGTAATTGACGGTATTGCGTTCCAGACCAACATCCTGGCGCTGAACGCTGCGGTGGAAGCGGCGCGGGCCGGGGAGCAGGGCCGGGGTTTCGCGGTGGTGGCGGCGGAAGTGCGCAACCTGGCGCAGCGCTCGGCAAGTGCGGCCAGGGAAATCAAGGCCTTGATCGGCGATGCGGGAGAACGGATCGACGCCGGGAGCAAGCTGGTGGACGAGGCGGGCAAGACGATGAACGACATCGTGGCCTCGGTCAGGCATGTGGCCGACATCACCGGGGAGATCACTGCGGCGAGCCAGGAGCAGAGTCTGGGTATCGAGGAAGTGAACCGGGCAATCTCGCAGATGGACCAGATGACGCAGCAGAATGCGGAACTGGTGCACCAGTCGGCGAACGCATCCGAAAGCTTGCGGGAGCAGGCGGTGAAGCTGGAGCAGGCCGTCTCCGTGTTTAAGCTGCATGGCGCCGGCGGACCGATAGCGGTGCTTCCGCTCGCGTCAGCTGCGCCTGACGCGGCGCATGCCCCCAAGAGACCGGCCATTCTGGAGATTCTGGCTGCTGAAGAGTCAGGCCAATAACCTATTGCAAACAGGAGAAGCAATGTCGCACTACCCAAAGAGCCCCATGATGGGGCAGATGATGAGCCAGCCTTTGCTCATTTCCAGCATTATTCAACATGCCGACCGCTATTTCGGCGGAAATGAAATCGTGTCGCGCCGTGTCGAAGGAGATATCCACCGCTACACCTATCGCGATTGCCACCGGCGCGCGCGCCAGATGGCCAATGCCCTCGGTAGCCTTGGCGTCAGGATCGGGGACCGCGTCGCCACCCTGGCATGGAATGGCTACCGGCACCTGGAACTGTATTACGCGATTTCCGGTTCCGGCGCGGTCATGCACACCATCAATCCGCGCCTGCACCCTGACCAGATTACCTACATCGCGAACCATGCGGAAGACCAGTACCTGTTCTTCGACATGACTTTCCTGCCGCTGGTCGAGACGTTCGCCGCGCACTGCCCGACAATCCGCGGGTTCGTGATGATGTGCGGCCGCGAGCACATGCCGGCCGACAGCAGTATTCCCAACCTGCTGTGCTACGAGGACTTGATCGTCCAGCACTCCGACCAGTACGCATGGCCGCTGTTCGACGAATACTCCGCCTCGAGCCTGTGCTACACCTCGGGCACCACCGGCAATCCGAAAGGCGTGTTGTATTCGCACCGTTCGACCGTGCTGCATTCCTGGGGCTTGACGATCCCGGATGGCTTGAACATTTCAGCGCGCGACGTCGTCATGCCGGTAGTGCCGATGTTCCACGTCAATGCGTGGGGCTTGCCCTACGCGTTGCCTTTGACCGGCGCCAAGATGGTGCTGCCGGGCGCCGCGCTGGACGGCAAATCAGTCTACGAATTGCTGGAGCAGGAAGGCGTCACGTTTTCCGCCGGCGTCCCGACCGTCTGGCTCGGGTTGCTGACCTATGTCGGCGAGAACAACCTGGGGTTTTCCACGTTCAAGCGCACCGTCATCGGCGGCGCCGCATGTCCTCCGGCGATGCTGAAAACCTTCCGCCGTCAATATGGCGTGGAAGTCACCCATGGCTGGGGCATGACGGAGACGTCGCCGCTGGGAACCACGTGCACCTTGCAGCGCCATCACCTGGACTTGCCTGAGGAAGAGTTGCAGGCTGTGCTGGAAAAGCAGGGGAATGTGATATTCGGCGTCGACATGAAGATTGTCGGAGGCGACGGCAAGGAACTTCCCTGGGATGGCAAGACGTACGGCGACTTGCTGGTGAAGGGACACTGGATCGCCGGCAGCTACTTCAAAAATGAAGGCGGCGACGTGCTTGACGGTGGCTGGTTCCCGACTGGCGACGTGGCCACGATTTCCCCCGACGGCTATATGCAGATTACCGACCGCAGCAAGGACGTGATCAAGTCCGGCGGCGAGTGGATAGGCTCGATCGATCTGGAAAACATCGCGATGGCGCATCCGGCAGTGCTGCAAGCCGCCTGCATCGGCGTGTTCCATCCGAAGTGGGATGAACGTCCATTGCTGATAGTCGTGAGGAAGTCGGGCGCCCAAGTCGGCAAGGAGGAATTGCTCAAGTTCTATGAAGGAAAAATCGCCAAATGGTGGACGCCGGACGACGTCGCCTTTGTCGAGGCGCTGCCGATCGGCGCCACCGGCAAGGTATTGAAGAACCGCATCCGCGAACAGTTCAAGGACCACACGCTGCCGACCGCATGATTTGATCGGATGTCGAGAAGAGGAGAGAAAATGAGCCAATACGTAACGGTCACCATGGACAACGGCATAGCCGACGTCAGACTCAACCGACCGGAAAAAATGAACGCCCTGAACACGGGCATGTTTGCTGAGCTGCTGGAAGTGGGCGAACGCCTGAGGCGGGATACCTCGCTGCGGGTGGTGGTGTTGTCCGGCAATGGCAAAGCCTTTTGCGCGGGCCTGGACATGCAGTCTTTCGAACGCATATTGGCCAGTGGTTCCATCGATGACGCGGCCGGCGGTCCATTCGGTTCCGGGTTGATCGAGCGCACCTTTGGCGCCGCCAACGCCTATCAGCGCGTGGCGACGGTATGGCGCGACATACCGGCGCCCGTGATCGCGGCGGTTCATGGCGTCGCATTCGGCGGCGGATTCCAGATTGCGCTCGGCGCCGACATGCGTTTCGTGGCCCCCGACACACGCATGGCGGTGCGGGAAGTCCAGTGGGGCATCGTTCCCGACATGGCGGGCATGCTTTTCATGTCCGAGCTGGCGCGCCCGGACGTGGTGCGCGACTTGACGTACAGCGGCCGCGAGTTTTCAGGTGAAGAGGCGTTGCGGTTGGGCTTCGCCACCCAGCTGCACGCCGACCCGCGCGCGGCGGCGTTGGACTATGCCTGCGGCCTGGCGGAAAAAAGCGTCGATGCGCTCAGGGCGTGCAAGCGCCTGCTGAACCTGGCGTTGACTGCCGATCCGGCCGCCATCCTGCAAGCCGAATCCCTGGAACAAGAGCGCCTGATTGGCAGCGCTGGGCAACTTGCCGCCATCGAGGCGCATTTGCGCAAGGGGCATGGCGGTTGAGTCTGTTTCCCCTGGATGCCTCGAATTATCACAGGAACCTATCATGCTCAATGCAAAACAACACAGCGGTACTCACGCCACCGAACAGTCGTTCGTGAAGGTCGCCCCCACCGTCACCCTGCGCTATGAAAAATCCGGCGAGGGTCCGCCGCTCGTCCTTCTTCATACGATCCGTACCCAGATCGAGTATTTCCGCGAGCTGGCGCCGCTGCTGGCAAAAAAATTCACCGTGTACGCGGTGGATTTGCCCGGCCATGGATTGTCTTCCATCGACACCTCGGAACTGTATGACGAGCCGTACATGCGCAAGCAAATTATCGCCTTCCTGCAAAGCATGGATCTGCGCGGGGTGACCATGGTTGGCGAATCGATCGGCGCGGTGATCTCCCTGACGACAGCCTCCGATGTTCCCGGCCGCGTGAAGGCGGTCTACGCGCTCAATACCTACGACTACGAGACGCGATACGGCGATGGTCTGCGCCGCGGCAACTGGTTTGCCAACCTGATCATCGGCGGCCTGCAAATCCCGGTCTTCGGGGCGATCGCTGCGGCGATCGCCACGCCCTGGATCGTACGTAAGGTCATGGGGGGCGGCTATGCCGATCCGCGCAAATTGCCGGCTGACCTGCTGGCTCTGTTCTTCAAGGCTGGCAGCCGCCCGCACTACCATTACGTTGAGCGCAAGGTATTGGCGGTATGGCGTTCCTGGAGCACGGCGCGCGAGCGGTATTTCGGTGTGGAAGCGCCGGTAACGCTCATCTATGGCGAGAAGGACTGGTCACGCGTCCCGGAGCGCTATCGCACCAGAGACGCGCTGAAAAATGTCCGCATGTTCACGCTGCGAAATACAGGCCATTTTTCGGCGGTAGAGAATCCGCAGGAAGTGGCGAAGATTATCCTGGCGTGACGCAGGTCGGGGGCACGGATGGTGACGACCATGGGTACCACGCTGGAACTGTGCCGCTATTCGCACATGATGCATCACCGTTTCACCAACGATCCTCAAGACCCCGACAATTACATTCACGGAAGCTGGTTGACGCTGCCACTGCGCTGGATGAGGTTTGACTTCAGCTACGCATGGTACAACCTGACCAATAATGATCCGCGCAGCAGGAAAGTCATGCTACGAGCACTGCCCAATATGATCGCCACAGCCTTGGAGGTGCGGGCTGGCTGATCGACCACGGCTATGGCTGGCACGTGCTGATGCAGTGGTTCATACCAACACGCATAGTGTGCGGGCTGATTGCAGTTGTATTCCTGTGGCTGCCGCACCTGGATGGAGATGAAAGCGGCAAGGTCGCGCATATCACCAGCGCCGGACCGACCACGGACAACCTGACAGCAGGCACCATCATGCGCCTGGGCAGCGAGGGAATCCTGAATTTACTGATGCAGTGGCACAACTACCACTTGATACACCATCTCTGGCCCACCACGCTGGCATACAACCATACCAGGGTCTGGAAACTCATGGAGCCGGAACCGCGCGAGCGCGAAACTGACTGACGTTGAACTACTTGCCACTGAGTCTCCTCCATTGACGGATATAGATTTGCTTTATCCAAGTGCGCGCGATACGCCCGCGCGCAAGCGAAATACCGATGAACTCACTGTAGTTGGCGCTCTTACTTAATGCCGATTGGCCGTGACCACGTTTGCAAAGAAAGGTACAAGAGCAAGCAAGCCAGCCAGCATCCAGAAAGCGATGGGTAAGCCGACGGCCTTTGCGACGAATCCGATGCTGGCCGGGCCCGCGAGGATTCCCGCGTAAGCGGTGGTGGATATGGCGGCCACCGCGAGTCCTGGCGGCATGGCCTTTTGGGTCGCTGCGCGCCTGAACAGGACTGGCACGATGTTGGAGCAACCCAAGCCGATCAATACGAAGCCCAACAGTGCGATAACACCCGTTGAGGCAGTAAGCAGAATAACGAAACCGGAGAGGGCAATGACGCCGCCCCAGAGCATGGTTTTATGATCGCCAATACGGCTGGAGATAGTGTCGCCAGTTAGTCGGCCTACGGTCATGGCGACCGAGAAGAAGATGTAGCCAGTGCCACCTTGTGCCACCGGGAATAAACCATTTTCAGTAATCAGCAGAGCGCTCCAATCCAGCAGCGCCCCTTCCACCAGGAAAGTAATGCAGGCCAGCGCTGCAATTGCCAGCACGAGGCCGCGTGGCAGTACGAACATTGGCCGTTCCTTACGCTCGTTGCCCTTAAGCAGTCGAGGCGTGGCCATGAACATCGCCAATGCCATCAGTGCTGCGCACAGCAGCGTGCTGTTCAGAATTTCGAAATGCTTGGACAGCAGGAAAGTCATGAAGGCCGAGCCGGCGAAACCGCCGATACTGAAAAGAGCGTGAAAGCCGGACATCAACGGCTTGTCAGCCGCGCGCTCAACTTCAACGGCGTGTAGATTCATGGCAACGTCTAGCGCACCCAGCGTAGCGCCGAAGGCCGCCAAGTTGAGCCCGAGCGTGAACGTTGTATCGGACAGGGGCAGTAATGCCAAGGAGGCAGCAAAACCGAATCCACTGCCGACGATGATTGGCTTGCTGCCAAAACGCATCGTCAGCGGGCCGGTGAGGAGCATTGCACAGATGGAACCGATCCCAATGCAGAGGAACAAAAGGCCTAGCACATGCTCATCTAGCCCAAGGTTTGCTTTAGTGAATGGCACCAGCGGTGCCCAGCATGAATAGCCGAAGCCAGCTACCAAAAATAGTAAACGTGTCGCAAGACGGCTTGCGGGACTATCGGCAGAGCGCACTATACTTTCCTTAAGGTTGACGGTGTGACGGGGTCAGATCGGCGCAGCGGCCCTGAGAACTGTGGTATCGGCTTGTGCTAACAGCCGTGCCTTATCATCGGGTGCATCGAACTCGACGATGAAATGGTCTATGTCGTTGATAGCGCTAATGCGATATGGCGCTCGCGTTTCAAGTTTCTCGCTCGTTACCAGCATCACGTTATGCTGGCCAGAGGTCACCAGTGATTTTTTGAAAAGCGAATCGGCCATGTTAAACGCGCATACGCCGGTTGCAGCTGCTACCGCGCAAGCACCAATGAAACAATGGTCGAAGTTCATCGCCGAAACCATTGTGATCGCGCCAGCGTCAACACAACCACCAACATGCGGGTCCACAATGCCGCCGATCATCAGCAACTGAAGATCTTTGCGCTTTATGACCTCAGATGCGATCGAAATGGAATTGGTGGCAACCGTAATACGACTGTCCGCTGGCAGGAACTGTACAACCGCCAGATTGCTGCTGCCGCTATCCAGAAAAATTAGCTGGCCAGGTTTGACCAGGGATGCTCCCACAAGCGCCAAGGGGTCTTTCCTGCCGCGCGCCTCATCCACCCTGATTGCCATCAGGGTGGACGCGGGGGAGGCAGGCAATGCGCCACCATATACGCGACGACAGAGGCCTTCAGCAGCAAGTGCGCGAAGGTCACGACGAATGGCGTCTTCTGATACGCCAAACTCGATTGCTAATTCGGCCGCTACGACGGGCAAGCCCTTATCGAGTCGAGAGGTGATGACGTCGCGTCTGGCGATGGGAATTTCGTTCATGAACAGATACTACTATGCATGAATGAGAATGTAAACGTTGCACGTTTATGCACGTTCAATGTAATGTCGGCCCGCCTGGGAAATTTCGCACGCAGTTGATCGCACACGACGCGCCACTCTGCGCTGATCGCCTCCGCGTTGTCTTGCATGAAGATCGTGTTGAGCATGGCCATGACGGCCTGGCGCTGTCCTTTGGCGGTGTACGCCAGCGCGTTGCGCAGCAAGAGCGCGCGACAACGTTGCCAAGCACTCTTGAGGACCTTGACGACGCCTGCCTTGAGCCATTCATGGACATCGGAGATCAGCAATTTGAGACCGCACAGGCCGCGCCGGGTCAGGCTGCGCAGGAATTCGGTCCAGAACGGGGCGGCTTCGGAGACGCCAGTGGCGATGCCGAGGATTTCACGTACGCCGTCAGTGTTGATGGCCACCTCGATTATTACGGCGACCGACACGACCCGGCCGGCTTGTTGCGTTTTGACGTAGGTCGCGTCGATCCATGGGGGGGCAGTCACCCTCGATAGGACGTTGTAGGAATGCCTGAACGAGTTCGTCGATCTCCTCGCACAGTCGCAACACCTGGCTCTTGGACACGCCGCTCATGCCCATGGCTTTGGACTAGCTCATCGATGGCGCGGGTCGAGATGCCTTGAATGTAGACTTCCTGGATCACGGCCGTGAGCGCCTTCTCCGCGGTGCGGCGTGATTCCAGGGAGTCGGGGAAATAACTGCCGCTACGCAGCTTGGGGATTTTCAGGCCGAGCGTGCCAGCGTGCGTCTCAAGTGTGCCTTCGCGTTAGCCATTGCGGCTGTTGACGCGTTCCTCGCTGCGTTCGCCGTTGGCCGCTTCGCACAGGGCCTCGACGTCCATGTCCATCAGGCGTTGCAAGGCGAATTGAAGCGTTTGTTTGATGAAATCGGCATCAGCGCCCCTTGCGGCGAGCTCCGTCAAAGCCAGGGCGGTGGGCGTGGTCATCGTGACTACATCCGAGTGGTTAAGGTCTGCCAACCCCAACCCCAACCCCAACCTACTCAGGAATCACGATGGCCACCTCGTCATTGCTCAAGCCTTAGCGCCACATGCCCTGGTCGGCGGGTGCTTGCAGCCAATTTCGCTTGACTTTTTAAATGACGGACGCAATACTCCTTTACATAACTAGCGTTATGTAAAGGAGGTGGCATGGAGAACGGGCAGGCCGGCAAGCGGGCGGCGCTAATAGTCGGCGCGGGCGACGCTACGGGTAGCGCGATCGCCAGGCGTTTTGCGCGGGAAGGTATGGTCGCGTGCGTGACGCGCCGTAGCGCAGACAAGCTGCGGCCGCTGGTGGAGGAAATCCAGGCTGCCGGCGGAGAGGCGGTCGCCTTCGGGGCGGATGCGCGCAAGGAAGAAGAGGTAGTCGCGCTGGTGGATCAAATCGAGCGCGAGATCGCGCCGATCGCGGTGATGGTGTTTAATATTGGCGCCAATGTGCCGTGCAGCATCCTGGAAGAGACTGCGCGCAAGTACTTCAAGATTTGGGAAATGGCGTGCTTCAGCGCTTTCCTGACGGGCCGGGAAGTCGCCAGGCGCATGGTGGCGCGCGGACGCGGCACCATCCTGTTTACCGGAGCGACGGCCGGCCTGCGCGGTTCGGCCAATTTCGCCGCCTTCGCCGGGGCCAAGTTCGCGCTGCGCGCACTGGTGCAAAGTATGGCGCGCGAACTGGGGCCGCGCAATATCCACGTGGCGCACGTGGTGGTCGACGGCGCCATCGACACCGCCTTCATCCGCGACAATTTCCCCGAGCGCTATGCGCTGAAAGCCCAGGAAGGCATCCTAAACCCGGACCACATCGCCGACAATTACTGGCACCTGCATGTGCAGCCGCGCGACGCCTGGACGCATGAGCTGGACCTGCGTCCATGGATAGAGAAGTGGTAGGTGGGCCATGGAGGAGCGAGCATGAGTAGACACGCGGATTTCTATTTTGATTTCGGCAGTCCCGCGTCATACCTGGCGTGGACCCAGTTGTCGGGGATAGCACGCGCGGCGGGCGCGGAGCTGCGCCTGCATCCTGTTCTGCTGGGCGGGGTGTTTCAGGCCACGGGCAATCAATCGCCGGCCCAAGTGCCGCGCAAGGCGGCATGGATGCGGCGGGACATGGAGCGCTATGCGGCGCGCTACGGCGTGCCGTTCGTGAACAATCCGCATTTTCCGGTCAATACCCTGCAACTGATGCGCGGCGCGGTCGGCTACTGGATGCGCAAGCCTGAATCATTCGATACGTACGTGGCGGCGATCTTCCGCGCGATGTGGGCCGAAGGCGCGAACCTGGGTGATCCTGCCGTGCTGGCGCAAGTGCTGCTGCGGGCAGGGTTGGATTCGCGAGACTTCCTGGCGCTGGTTCAGGATCCGGCAGTCAAGGAACAGTTGCGCGCCGATACGGAAGCGGCGGTCGGGCGCGGCCTGTTCGGCGCACCCACCATGTTCGTTGGCGGCGAGATGTACTTCGGCCAGGACCGCCTCGACTTCGTCCGCGAAGCATTGCTGGCGTGACTACGGAGATGAGCGCGAGCCTATCCGGTCCGATACCTCGTGCTTCGGATGAGATGCCGCCGGCCAGTTTTCTCCCTGCTTAGATTGGTGGCACCACTGGTTTAGGCTTATGCCCGGGCATCTGCGTGATTCCCGGGCATTTTTTTGTGGACGGCGGAATGCGCGGCACCGGCATAAATAAGTTGCGATCGTTATGCTATAATCGGACCGAAGTCAAGCGCGGGCGATACTGCGCTGGCGAGTTTCATCCATTCTTCTTTTCAGGCGGAGTTCACCATGCGCTATTCTGCAACGCACAAAGCGGATACCCGGAAACACCTGCTCCAAACGGCGGCTTCGTTGTCCAAGCAGAAGGGCTTTTCGATCACGGGGGTCGATGCCCTGGTCGCGGCTGCGGGATTGACCAGCGGCGCGTTCTACAATCACTTCAGTTCGAAAAATGAACTGTTTTCCGAACTACTGAAGCATGAAGTCGAGAACGGATTTTTCATGTTTGTCGACAAGGTGGAAGGGGAATCCGAAGATGAATGGATAGCGCGGCAACTCAAGAGTTACCTGAACTGGGGGCACGTCCAGCATCCGGAGAGCGGCTGCGTTGCCTCCAGCCTGGGCGCGGAAATCGCGCGGGCGGACAAGCCGACCAGGAAGATCTTTGAAGCCGCCGCCAGGCGCGTTCACGGCGTCTGGGCAGAGCAGGTGGGCGACGACAAAGCCGCTTGGGCAGCGATTGCCCAGATGATCGGCACCATTGTGCTGGCGCGCGCGATGGCGTCGGACAAGACCAGAAGGGAAGTGCTGAATGCCGGCAAGGGGTTCCTGGAGAACGCCCTGTTGCATAAGGATTCAGCGTAAGCAAGGCCCCTCAGGCGCGGTCGGTCATGGCGCCGAGACGGCCGCGTATCAGTTCTTCCGCCTCGGCCATGATGCGGTCGATAAGCTCCCTTGCCGATGGAATGTCTCTGATGAGGCCGGCCACCATGCCACAGCTCCAGGCGCCCGCATCCATTTCGCCGTTGACCATGACTTTGGGATAGACGCCGGCGACCTGTTCATAGATGTCCCCGATCTTGAGCGTGGCGCCCTTTTCGCGTTCGATCTCGATCAGCTTTTCGACGCCCGCGTTCCTGAGTACGCGCTCGGTATTGCGCAGCGGTCGCATCACGAGGCGGGTATCGAGTTCCGTTGCTTCGACGATGGCGCGTTTCACGTTTTCATGCACCGGCGCTTCCTTCGTCGCGACGAAACGCGTTCCCATGTTTATACCTTCCGCACCCAGGGCCAGCGCTGCCACCAGGCCGCGTCCATCGGCCATGCCGCCGGAAGCCACGAACGGGATCTTCAGCTCTTCAGCGGCGCGCGGCAGCAGGATCATATTGGGGATGTCGTCTTCCCCGGGGTGGCCGCCACATTCGAAGCCGTCCACACTGACCGCATCGCATCCGATGTTCTCGGCCTTTAGCGCGTGGCGCACCGAAGTACACTTGTGAATCACCTTGATGCCAGCGGCTTTAATGACCGGCATGTATTCCTCGGGACTGCGGCCCGCCGTCTCGATGATGCGCACGCCGCTTTCTTTAATCGCTGCGATGTATTCCAGGTAGGGCGGCGCCGAGAACGTTGGCAGGAAGGTGAGATTTACACCGAAAGGCTTGTCAGTCATGTCGAGGCAGCGGGCGATTTCCTTTGCTAGCAGTTCCGGTGTTCTTTGTGTCAGGCCTGTGATGAAGCCAAGTCCGCCTGCGTTCGATACGGCT
The DNA here is from genome assembly GCF_014042355.1 of Rugamonas apoptosis. Taxonomy (GTDB): domain Bacteria; phylum Pseudomonadota; class Gammaproteobacteria; order Burkholderiales; family Burkholderiaceae_D; genus Rugamonas; species Rugamonas apoptosis. The sequence continues at coordinate 327,878 of NZ_JACEZU010000008.1, read as the reverse complement.
GCCGTAAGTTCGGCAAAGCCGACGTAATGCATGCCGCCCTGGATGATGGGGTGCTGAATGCCAAAGAGTTCGGTGATGCGGGTTTTCATGGTTTAGTTCTCAAGCAGGTAAGTGATAAGGAGGAGGGCGCGGCGCTTCGAAAGAACACTGTCGATTTAATGAAAGAACGATCGTTATTTAAAGCCACGATACTGCAATGGCTAAGGCGTGTCAATCGCTAATAATTCGCGCAGCAACGCATTCTTGACCAAGTTCCGCCTTTTGAGATAACGTTCGTTCTTTAATTCGGCGGAAGTCCGGTGGGGAAATGGCATGGAGGAAATCGTCAGTGTGGTGGAAAATGGAGTGCTTCGGATCGGTTTTAACCGGCTAGAGCGCAAGAATGCAATTACCGGCGCCATGTACCTGGAACTGGCGCGGCTGGTGGCCTCAGTCAATGTTCGCGCCGATATCCGGGCGCTGCTGCTGCATGGCGCCGAAGAGATTTTCACCAGCGGGAATGACCTGGCGGAGTTTGCCGGTGACCAAGGGAGGCAGCCGGACCGTCCGTCTGAAGCGTTCATACACGCCGTTGTCGCTTTGGAAAAGCCGCTGGTGGCTGCGGTCAATGGTCCGGCGGTCGGCATCGGCGCAACGGTGCTGCTGCATTGCGACCTGATTTACGCGGGACAGAACGCCAGCATCCAGTTCCCCTTCGTGAGACTGGGTCTGTGCCCCGAATTCGCATCGAGCCTGCTGCTGCCGGCCAGCGTCGGCCACCGGCGCGCCGCGGAATTGCTGCTGCTCGGCGAGCCATGCTTGGCGGAGCAGGCAAAATCCTGGGGCCTGGTCAACGACGTGCTGCCTCCGTGCGAGGTGCTGCCGCGTGCGCTGGCGGCTGCCGCCAAACTGGCCGCGATGCCACCGGCCGCCGTGCGCCTGACTCGGTCGCTGATGCTGGAACACCGTGAACAGGCGGTCGATGTGCGCATTGAACTGGAGTGCCTGGCCTTTGCCGAACGGCTGAAGTCACGTGAAGCGCAGGAAGCGTTCAGCGCATTTTTTGAGCGGCGCGCGCCGGATTTTTCCGCGTTCAACTGAGGCGGTGGACTGTAGTCACGAGCTTGACAAGATAACGATCGTTATCTATATTCATTTATAAAATCACGAACGTTCGTTTTATTACTGAAAGAACACCGATATGTCAAATTACGCTCATCTCCTCACGCCCCTGGACCTCGGCTTTACAACCCTGCGCAACAGGGTTCTCATGGGTTCCATGCACGTCGGACTGGAAGAACTGGAAGGCGGCTATGAGCGCATGGCCGCGTTTTATGCCGAACGCGCCAGAGGCGGGGTCGGACTGATTGTGACCGGCGGCATCTCGCCCAACGAAGAGGGCATTCCGTTCATGGTCGGCGGAAAACTCAATACGGAGGAAGAAGCCTCGCATCACCGCGTCATTACCGATGCGGTCCATGCGGAGAACGGGAAAATCGCCATGCAGATCCTGCATTTCGGACGCTATGCGAAACATCCACATCTGGTAGCGCCGAGCGCGCTGCAGGCGCCGATCTGTCCCTACGTGCCGCGTGCGCTGAGCGATGAGGAAGTACTGAAGACCATCGACGACTATGCGCATTGCGCGTGGCTGGCCCAGCAGGCCGGATACGACGGCGTGGAGATCATGGGGTCTGAAGGATACCTGATCAACGAGTTCATCGCCAGTTGTACCAACCTGAGGACCGACCGCTGGGGTGGCAGCTACGAGAACCGTATCCGCTTTGCGGTCGACATCGTGCAGCGCGTACGCGAGCGTACCGGAACCAATTTCATCATCATTTACCGTCTCTCGGCGCTGGACCTGGTCAATGGCGGATCAACTTTCGACGAAGTCGCGCTGCTTGCCCGAAAGATCGAACAGGCCGGGGCCACGATCATCAATACCGGTATCGGATGGCATGAAGCCCGGATTCCAACGATCGCCACCTCGGTGCCGCGCGGGGCCTATGCCTGGGTCACGCAAAAACTGAAGGGCGTGGTATCAATTCCTCTGGTTGCGACCAACCGGATCAATACGCCGGAAGTCGCTGAGCAAATCCTGGAGGACGGCTGCGCCGATATGATTTCCATGGCGCGCCCCTTCCTTGCCGATCCCTTCTTCGTCGCCAAAGCCGCCGCCGGGCGCGCCGATGAGATCAACACCTGCATCGGCTGCAATCAGGCATGCCTGGACCATGTCTTTAGCGGCAAGGTGACTTCCTGCCTGGTGAATCCGCGCGCCTGCCATGAGACGGAACTGAACTATTTGCCGGCCGCCGCCAAAAAGAAAATCGCCGTGGTTGGCGCGGGGCCGGCAGGCTTGAGCTTTGCAACTGTGGCGGCGGGCCGCGGCCACCAGGTCACGCTGTTCGACGCGTCTGCCGAGGTGGGCGGGCAATTCAACATTGCCAAGCATATTCCCGGGAAAGAGGAATTCCATGAAACCATACGCTACTTCAACAAGCAGGTTCAGTTGACGGGCGTTGAATTGCGTTTGAACCGGCGCATTTCCGCGCAAGAGCTGGCGGCGCAAGCGTTTGACGAAATCGTGCTGGCCACCGGGATCGTTCCGCGCATGCCTGCCATTGAAGGGATCACCCATACCAAGGTGTTGAGCTACCTCGACGTCCTGCGCGACAGGAAGCCGGTGGGAAAAACCGTGGCGATTATCGGCGCCGGCGGCATCGGGTTTGACACAGCGGAATTCCTGACGCATGAGGGAACCAGCCCCAGCGTGGATTTGCCCCTGTTCCTTGATGAATGGGGGATCGACGGTACTATCGGCAACCCGGGCGGCCTGCGCAAGCCGCTCCGCACGGCGCCACGGCGCAAGATCTACCTGCTGCAACGCAAGACCAGCAAGGTCGGGGACGGACTGGGCGCGACCACCGGCTGGATACACCGAACCGTCTTGAAGCACAAGCAGGTCGAAATGATCGCCGGTGTGGATTATGTGAAGATCGATGACGCCGGTTTGCACATCATGTCGGATGGCCGCCCCGGTGTGCTGGAGGTCGATAACGTGATTGTCTGTGCCGGCCAGGACCCGCAGCGCACCCTGCATCAACAGCTGGAGCAGCTGGGATTGGCGTCGCACCTCATCGGCGGCGCCGACCAGGCCATGGAACTCGACGCGAAGCGGGCGATCAACCAAGGCGCGCGGCTGGCGGCAATAATTTGAAGCGTGGCCAATACTTCCCTTTTAAGTTTACTAATCAGGAGATATCAACATGAGCAAAGAAATCGTTATCTGTTCCCCTGTCCGTACCGCCATCGGCAGCTTTGGCGGTTCGCTGAAAAGCACGCCTGCCGCGGTGCTTGGTGCGCATGCCATTGCCGCAGCTTTGCGCCGCTCAAGGCTGGATCCGACGCTGGTCGACAGCGTGGTGATGGGGAATGTGGTGCAAGCCGGCAACGGCATGAATATTGCGCGCCAGGCGGCCATCCATGGAGGGCTGCCCGTCGGCGTGCCGGCCATGACGATCAACCGGGTGTGCGGTTCCGGCGCCCAGGCCGTCGCCACCGCTTATGCGGAAGTCTCCAGCGGGTTGTCGCGCATCGTGATTGCCGGCGGCATGGAAAACATGGAACGTGCGCCATACCTGCTGCCCGCCATGCGCTCCGGCGCCCGTATGGGCAATGCCGAGGCGATCGATGCAATCCTGGCGGATGGCTTGAATGACTCGTTCTCGGGCAAGCACTCGGGCTGGCATACGGAAGACCTAGTACAGAAGTTTACCATCTCGCGCGAGGCGCAGGATACTTTCGCGGCGCAGAGCCAGCAGCGCTTCGCGGCGGCGCAGGCGGCCGGCTGGCTGGAAGCGGAGATCGAGCCATTGTCCCTGAAAGGCGCCAGGGGGGCTGTCACTACGTTTGCGGCGGACGAGTCGGTTCGGCCGGATACCACGGTGGAATCGCTGGCCAGGCTCAAGCCCGCGTTCCGTCCCGACGGCACCATCACTGCCGGCAACGCACCCGGCGTGAATGCCGGGGCGGCCGCGATGATCATATGCGATGCCGACCTGGCCCGTGAATACCGCCTGGAACCGATGCTGGCGGTGCGCGGCATCGGCGTGGCCGGTGTCGAGCCGGGATACTTCGGCCTGGGGCCATTGCCGGCAATCGGCCTGGCCCTGGCCCGCGCCGGGTGGACGGTGGATGAGGTGGACCGCTTCGAAGTCAATGAGGCGTTCGCGGCGATCGCCATCGCGGTGCGCGACGAGTTGAAGATCGACCCGGCGAAGTTCAACGTGGACGGCGGCGCCATTGCACACGGCCATCCGATCGGTGCCACCGGCGCCATCCTGACCACCAAGGTGGCGCACGCGCTCAAACGCACCGGCACGCGCAAGGCGGTGGTCTCGCTGTGCATCGGCGGTGGCCAGGGGATCGCGCTCTGCCTGGAACGCGTCTGATGGCGGGCGCCTGCGCCATGTGGCGGAATTTGCCAATGGTGCGGCGCTGATTGCCAATGACATGCTCTGGACGCTCCTTTACAGTCAATCCAAGCTCATGGCTTAAGGAAAACCCGGCTGCGTTCACGCCGGGATGTCAGTCACTCGTTCAGGGAATGATCAATCTTATGGATATCGAAGCCCTCTTTGGCTTATCTGGGAAAGTTGTATTGGTTACCGGTGCTTCCAGCGGCATCGGCTTGCATATCGCGAATGTGTATGCGCAGGCTGGGGCGAAGGTCGCGCTGGCGGCGCGGCGCCGCGACAGGATAGAGCGGGCCGTCGCGGAGCTGGGTCAGCATGGCTATAGCGCCGTGGGCGTGTATCTCGACGTGACGGACAGCGCTTCCATCGCCTCCGCTTTCCAGGCAGCGGAAAGCCACTTCGGCGCAGGAATCGACGTCCTGTACAACAATTCGGGGATGATTTATCAAAAGCCCTTCCTCGAGCAGGAAGAGACGGAGATCGCACGCCTGTTCGACACGAATTTGAAAGGCGCGATGCTGGTGGCGCAGGAAGCGGCGCGTCGCATGGCCATGCGCGGCAGCGGTGCCATCATCAATATCGCATCGACGGCGGGCCTGCGGGCCGGTGGAATGCTGTCCAGCTATGGGGCGTCCAAGGCGGCGCTGATTCAATTGACCAGGGTAATGGCGCTCGAGCTGGCGTCGAAAGGCATCCGGGTCAATGCCATTTGCCCGGGCAATATCGAAACCGATATGCAGGAAAGCCTGAAGGCGTTCGAGCAGGCGCTGATCAGGAGAACGCCGATGAAGCGCTTCGGCAAGGCTGAAGACCTGGACGGCGTTTCACTGCTGCTGGCGTCGGATGCGGGACGGTACATGACGGGAGCGGCGATTCCCGTGGATGGCGGCCAGGCGCTAGCCTGGATGTAAGCCGGTGGCCGGCTGTGACTTACCTCGAATGTGAAAAGACAAAATGAATTCTCCCGTTACTTTTGTGCAGGAAGGCAGCATAGGGCTGATCCGCATCGATAACCGTCCGGTGAATGCGGTTTCTCCCCGCGTGGTCGCCGCACTTGAAGCATCGTTTGCCGAGTTTGAAGAGCGCGGCAGCCTTGACGCGCTGGTGATCTATTGCGCCGGGCGCACCTTCGTCGCCGGGGCTGATATCGCCTGGTTCGACAGCAGTGATTTCAATCCCCAGGCGTACAACCGCTTGCTGGCGCGGATCGAAGCGTCGGAAAGGCCGGTGGTCGCCGCATTGCATGGGACGGTGCTGGGCGCCGGTCTCGAACTCGCCTTGGCTTGCCACTGGCGCGTCGCGGAACCAGGTACGAAACTGGGTCTGCCCGAAGTCAAACTCGGACTATTGCCTGGATCGTTGGGAACGCAACGTTTGCCGCGCCTGCTTGGTGCCGGCGCGGCGCTCGGCATGATGTTGAGCGGCGCCATGGCTGGGGTACAGCAGGCATTGCAGGATGGCTTGATCGACGAAGTCTGCGAAGGAGAGGCGCGCGCGGCCGGCAAGGCAAGCGCACAGCGACTGGTGGCAACCCGTGCGGCGTTGCGCAGGACCAGCGCGCTGGCGGCCCCAGTCCCGCCCGATGGCGGTTTTGCGCAATACGTCACGGACGCAGCCAGGAAGCCCCAGTATCCGGCCCGTGTCGCGATCGTGCGGTGCGTGGAAGCGGCCGTCGAGCGAAGTTTTATGGACGGAGAGCAGGTCGAAGCGCGCGAATTCGCCACGCTGCTCGGCTCGGCCACATCGAAGAGCCTACGGCATTTGTTCTTTTCCGAACGCGAAGCCGCCAGGATTCCTGGTCTGTCGGACAGCACTGCGCCGCAGGCCGTGCGCCGGGTCGGCATCGTGGGCGCCGGCACCATGGGCGGCGGCATTGCAATGAACTTCGTCAATGCAAACATCCCGACGGTGCTGCTCGATACCACGGAGGCGGCATTGCAGCGCGGGCTGGATTTGATCCGTAAGAATTACATGGCCAGCGCCGCCAAAGGCAAACTGACCGCGGAGCAGGTCGAGCAGCGTATGGGCCTGCTGACAGGCGCGCTGGAATACACCGCGCTCGCCGATTGCGACCTCATCATCGAAGCCGTGTTCGAAGACCTCGAGCTCAAGAAGCAAGTCTGCGCCCGGATTGGAGGTGTCGCCAAGTCGGGCGCTATTATCGCCACCAACACGTCCACCCTGGACGTCAATGTGCTGGCCCGGGCGGCCGGCCGCCCCGAACGCGTGCTGGGCATGCATTTCTTCAGTCCCGCCAACGTGATGCGGCTGCTGGAAGTCGTGCGTGGCGACGATACCGCTCCGGAAGTCCTGGCTACCGTAATGAAGCTGGCGAAAGCCATCGGCAAGACTCCGGTGGTCTCGGGCGTGTGCTTTGGCTTTATCGGCAACCGTATGCTGGAGCCCTATTTGCGCGAGATGGAATTCCTGCTGATGGAGGGAGCTGAACCGAAGCAAATCGACGCCGCCGCCGAAGCGCTCGGCATGGCCATGGGGCCGTGCCGGATGATCGACATGGCGGGCGTGGACGTCGGCGCCAAGGTGGTGATCGAACGAGGCAAAGCTGGCGAACTGCCGGCTGATCCGGCCTACCGTGCCGTGGTCCGCAAGCTGTTCGAGCTGGGGCGGTATGGGCAGAAGACCGGCGCCGGCCATTACCGCTATGACGGACGCACCCCGGTCCACGATCCCGAGTTTTCCGCGCTCGCGCGCGCGCTCGGCGACATGCATGGCGTCGCCCGCCGTACGGACATCAGCGGCGAGGAAATCGTCGAGCGGCTGTTCTATCCGTTGATCAATGAAGGCTTGCGCATCCTGGATGAAGGCATCGCCTACCGTCCCGGCGATATCGACGTGGTCTGGACCGCCGGCTATGGATTCCCCGACCACTGCGGCGGGCCGATGTTCATGGCGGAGCAGACCGGCCTGACGAAGATCGCGCAGCGCCTGCGCCACTATGCGCGAGTGCGCGGCGATGCTTTTGGATACTGGACTCCGTCATCCCTACTCACGCGGCTCGCTGAAACCGGAGAACCGTTGAGCAAGTGGACGCGTACCGCATAAACAACCCCTTTTTTGGAGAACATCATGAAAGAAGCAGTCATCGTTTCCACCGCGCGCACGCCGATCGGGCGTGCATACCGTGGAGCACTGAACAATATTAAGTCCCCGACCTTGCTTGGCCACGCGATATCGCATGCGGTTCAACGCTCCGCGATCGACCCGGCGGAAATCGAGGATGTGGTCATCGGCTCGGTGCTCAATGCCGGCACGGCGGGCATGAACGTGGCCCGCCTTGGCGCGCTCGCGGCGGGCCTGCCGGCCGGGGTGGCGGGGCAAACCATGGACCGCCAGTGCGCATCCGGACTGATGGCGGTGGCGACCGCCGCCAAACAAGTGATGGTCGATGGAATGGAGATCGTCGTCGCCGGCGGGCAGGAGAATATTTCCGCCGTACAGACGCCTTACTTCGAGTGGGCGGCGCGCGAACGGGACGACAACGTGGTGATGCGCGCGCAGCATGCCTACATGCCCATGCTGCAAACCGCAGAGTTCGTATCGCAAAAATATGCGGTGACCCGCGCGGCGCAGGACAGTTATGCGCTCGAATCGCAGCGCCGCACCGCGGCCGCGCAACAGGCGGGCCGCTTCGACGCTGAAATCGTACCGATCGCCACGAGCATGGCGGTGGTGGACAAATTGACCGGTGCCGTTTCATATCAGGACGTCACCCTGTCCAGGGACGAGGGAAACCGGCCGGACACGACACTGGCGGGACTGCAGGCGCTCAAGCCGATCACCGACGGCGGCGTCATTACCGCGGGCAATTCCAGCCAGTTGTCCGACGGCGCGTCGGCATGCGTGATCATGGACCGCGCGCTGGCCGAGCGCCGCGGACTGCAGCCATTGGGGCTGTATCGCGGCATGGCGGTGGCCGGCTGCAAGCCCGAAGAAATGGGTATCGGACCGGTGTACGCGATTCCCAAGCTACTGAAGCGGCATGGTTTGACGGTCGGCGATATCGGCTTGTGGGAGTTGAACGAAGCCTTCGCCTGCCAGGCGCTGTATTGCCGTGACAAGCTCGGGATCGATCCGGAGTTGTTCAACGTCGACGGCGGCGGCATTTCGATCGGCCATCCCTATGGCATGACGGGCGCGCGGCTGGTCGGGCACGCCTTGCTGGAAGGACAGCGCCGCAAGGCGAAGTATGCGGTTGTTTCCATGTGCATAGGCGGTGGTATGGGCGCCGCCGCGCTGTTCGAGGTGCTGTGATGGCAATCGACTACGCTGTCATCCGCTATACGCTCGACTTTTATCTGAATGACTGGCTGGAAATCGGTCGTCTTTGCGAACGCCCGCGTTTTGCCGACCATGGTCCCGAGACGTTTGCCGGCGTGCTGGATCTGTGCGAACGCCTGGCAGCGGAACGCTTCGAACCGTTCAACCGCCTGGCCGATACCGAGGAACCGCATTTTGACGGGGCCCACGTCAGCCTGCCCGCCGCCACGGAACAGGCATGCAGGGCGTATGCGGAGTCCGGCATGCTGGCCGCCGCGCAAGATGCTGACATCGGCGGCATGCAGTTGCCTTGCACTGTCGAAATGGCCGCCAACAGTTTCTTCAGCGCGGCCAGCATCGGCATCCGGGCATATTCGATGCTGACGGTGGCGAACGCCAACCTGTTGATGGCCCATGGTTCGGAGCAGCAGCGCCGCGTGTTCGCCCACCCGCAGTTCGAGGGGCGGTGGTATGGCACGATGAACCTCAGCGAACCGCAAGCCGGTTCCAGCCTGTCGGACATCGCCACCCGCGCCGAGCCGGACGGCGCCGGCTATGAATCCGATCCGCTCGGGCCGCGTTACCGCATCAATGGCCGCAAGATGTGGATTTCCGGAGGCGAGCATGCCATGGGCGAAAATATCGTCCACTTGGTGCTGGCCAAGATTCCCGATGCAGAAGGACGCTTGCCGGCGGGGACCAAAGGTATTTCACTGTTTATCGTCCCCAAGTTCAAGGTCGACGCGGCAGGACGCCTGACCGGAGAGCGCAACGATGTCGCGCTGGCAGGACTCAACCACAAGCTCGGGTATCGCGGCACGGTCAATACCTTGCTCAACTATGGCGAGGGCGGCGGCGCGGTGGGGTACCGCATCGGCGATGCGGGCCTGGGTTTGACATACATGTTCCATATGATGAACGAGGCGCGCATCCAAGTCGGCCTCGGCGCGGCGATGCTGGGGATGGCGGGCTACCTGGAATCGCGGGAATACGCTTTCCAGCGGTCGCAGGGGCGGCCGATCCAGCCCGGACGCAGTGCGGCAAAGAATCCGACGCAGCAGCCCGTGCTGATCGAGCAGCATCCCGACGTGCGGCGCATGCTGGTGGCACAGAGAGCCTATAGCGAAGGCGCCATGGCCCTGTGCCTGTTGTGCAGCCGCCTGGTGGACGAAGAGCGCACCGGGATGGGCGACGCCGCACTGGAGGCGAAAGCCTTGCTGGAAGTATTGACGCCGATTGCAAAAAGCTGGCCAAGCGAGTGGTGCGTCGAGGCTAACAGCCTGGCGATCCAGGTATTGGGCGGCTATGGCTATACACGCGATTTCCCGGTCGAGCAGCATTGGCGCGACAACCGGCTCAACATGATCCACGAAGGCACGCATGGCATTCAGGCGATGGATCTGCTCGGGCGCAAGGTGGTGATGGACAATGGCGGGCCGTTCCGGTTGTTATTGCAGCGTATGCGTGGTTCGGTTGCGGCCGCGTCGGAACTGGCGCGAATGCAACCGCTGGCGGATGAACTGGGCCGCGTCTTGCTACGCCTCGAACACGCGACCGCCCGTGCATGGGCAAGCGGCAGCGCGCCGGAAGCGCTGGCCAATGCGACCGCTTACCTGCGGGCATTCGGCCACGTGGTCATGGGCTGGATCTGGCTCGACGTTGCGCGCGCCGCGGTTCAAGCCGAGAGCAGCGGGCGGCGTTCATCGGGCTTTGTCGAAGGCAAGGTGGCGGCGGCCCGGTACTTCGTCCTGCACGAATTGCCGCTGGTCGAGGCGTGGCTGCGTCCTGTGGAGCAGTGCGACCGGCTGTGGCTGGATCTTCCGGTAGAAGCGGTCTAAGGCGTACAATCCGTTGATCCGTGCGGATTTCGTACGGATCAGCGGTTGAAGCCCCAAGGAAGACATCATGGGTCAGCTTTCGCTCACGCTCTCATCAGGATTCGTTAATGCATTTCTCGCTGCCGCCGAAGCCGCCGGCGACGATGCCGTGAGCCTGCGCCAGCAGGCTGGCATTGCGGACGATGTTTTAAGGGAACCGGGCGGCCGCGTTACCGAAGACCAGTTCGTTGCTTTGTACCGGCTGCTTGCCGAGAAATACGATGACGAACTGCCCAAACTCTTGTCCCACCCGGTCAGGGGCGGTGCGCTGAAGTTTGGCGTGCTGAGCATCATTAACGCGCCGACGATGGGCGTCGCCCTCTACCGGTATACGCGGTTCCTGCGGTTGGCGGTCCATGATTTTCAAATAGAACTTATCCATAGCCCGGACATCAGCCGCATAGTCATCGAGGAACCTGCGGGCGGCAGACGCTGCAAGACCATGGCGATCGAGATGGTGCTCAAGGTGATCCATGGGCTGGCGTCATGGCTGGTGGGGCGTGAAGTCAGGCTGCTCCGGGTTGATTTTGCGTTCGACAGGCCGTCTTATGCGCAAGAGTTCCAAAACCTGTTCCCCGGGCCGGTATTTTTCAACCAGCCCGCAAGCCAGATTGTGCTCGCCAGCGACCAACTGAGCTTGCGCATTCAGCGCATTCCCCGCGACGTCAAGCCTTTCATCGCGCGTTTGCCCAGGGACTGGATATTCGTCTCCTTCAAAGATTCCCTGGTGACGCACCAGGTGCGGGAACAGTTGATGAAGATGGGGGCCGGCAATATGACTGTCGACGAGATCGCGGAGGCATTGCATATGTCCGCGCGCACCTTGTGCCGCAAGCTGGAAGCCGAACAGACGTCTTTCAAGAAAGTCAGGGATGATTTGCGGCGCGATCTGGCGGTCGAGCTCTTGAACAACTCGAACGCGACAATGTTCGACATTGCGCAGGAGCTGGGTTTCGGCGAAGTGTCCTCATTCCACCGGGCATTCCGCGCCTGGACCGGCGCAACTCCTGGCGCCTACCGGCAAATCAGGGATGATTGACTTATCTCGGAGTTATGGCTTGCCAGCCGCCTCTTGCCATCACGGCGCGGAGGAACAGCGCGACCCGCGCATGCAGTTGCTTTCGCAACGCGTTTTCTTCGACAGGCACTGGGGTATTGACCGGGCGCAGGTAACTACCCGCGATGCACGCCAGGAAGAAATCAGGCAGATGGTCCACAGGCACGTCCGGCGCCAGCTCCCGGCGTACTTTTTCATCACTAAAATACCGCGCCAGCAGCAAATGTACCTGGTCCATTCCTCGCGCGTCCTTCATTCCGTCGCCCTGTCCAACCTCGGTCAGGGCCAGGTAGCGCATGCGTGTCATGTCTGGATTGGCCATCAAGCACAGGTAACGCCAGCCAAATCGCGTTAGTACTTGTGTCATGTTGCCGGCCGCCGGGTCAAGTAGCTCATTATCGTCCAAGAAGCACGACATGCCGTCGTTCAATATGGCGTGGAACAGTCCCGCTTTGCCGTCAAAAGTCGTGTAGATGGTGCGCACCGCTACCCGTGCTTCGCTGGCGATGCGGGCCAGGCTGATGGCGTGGTAGCCGGCAGTGGTAAATAGTTCCGTCGCGACTGCAAGCAAGTGCCGCTGGCGTGCATGCGCTTCTATCTTGCGGGGCCGTCCGACCTTGTTGCTGTTTGTACTGTCTGCCGGCATGCAGGTCGGTGTGGCGGGAATTGGCACGACTGAACCCCTTCGTATTGATCGAAGGCCGTTCTCTAGGTAACGGCCCTGTTCTGATATTTAACATAACGGCTATCGCAATACTAAAGAATCACGATCGTTATGTAAAGGAATTGGTGATGCCGAATGCCGTTTGCTTGGCCGAATCCCTGTCATGGGCTACAATTAAATGATGAGGATGCTACACATCATTTGCGCTTATTCACTGGCACTGCTTACGACCTGCGCATATTCGGAAGAAACCCTGCTGGTGGCCAACGTGATGCCTTTTATTTGCATTGAAGATGGCGTTACGAAGGGCGTCCTGTATGAGATAGTGCACGAGGCCGCGCTGCGCGTGGGGCATAGTGGCACGGTTAATCCCATGCCGACACGCAGACAAGCTGAGCTGGCGCGTAGAAATGCCGATACACTGACTACCCTTCTTTATACCGAGAGCCGGCAGGCTGAATATACGTGGCTGTTCAAATTGCTGGACGACCGTATTGTGTTGGTAGCCAACGCGGACGCCGGGGTGGACATTTCTTCTGTTGAGGCAGCCCGTAATCTACGTATAGGCGTTGTTCTTGGCGGGGCTGCGGAATATGCGGCCAACCGTCTGGGATTTAGCAACATTCAATCCGTGGCTAGCGTCGAGAGCAATGTTCGCAAATTGGCGATAGGGCGCATTGACGCATGGGTTGTTGGCTACGGAACCATGCTGTATGCGCAATCTCACTTTAAAGAGCATTCGGCCTGGAAGTTTGGTGCTGTGCTCGGGGACTACAGTATTTATTTCGGAGGCCCGCGGCATATGAACCCGGAGCGCGTGAAGATCTGGCGCCAGGCATTCGAGTCGATGAGACGTGATGGCAACTATGCACGTATATTGCGAGCGTATAACTATTCTATTCCTGATGCGGGCGGAGTACCTGCCAATTGAAGGCCGGCCCAGGGAAGGCTGCGCTTTTGCTCACCATCCCGATGCTCCCGCCAGACGCGCACTCTTCAGCTTCCCGCCGGACGTCGGACAAGTCGTCCGAGGCTGGGGCGAAGGTGTGAAGGGCGCGAAGGGGATGCGGACCTTTTCTTGGACTGGTTTACATCGTTAACCCCAAGCTTTCACGATACTCGATCGGGCTCAGATAGCCAAGAGAGCTCTTGATGCGCTTTTCGTTGTACCAGCGAATGTATTTATCGAGCACATCCACGAATTGTTCGATCGTCGTCGACCGCCAGTCCCCAGGATAGAACATCTCCGTCTTCAGCCTGCCGAAGAAACCTTCGCAAGCTGCATTGTCGGGCGAGCACGCCTTGCGCGACATTGATCGCGTCAGCTTCGCACCAGCAACCCGAGCTAACCAGCCCGGCCATCGATAGTGACCACCACGATCAGAATGGACGATCGGTTTCTCGTCACTCTCGGTCACGGTCTCGATAGCCGCATCCAACATAGTGTTCACTAGCTCTGCATCAGGGCTTGTGCCAATCGACCAACTAACGACCATGCCATCGAAACAGTCGATCATCGGCGACAGATAAATCTTCCCTGCCGGGATATGGAATTCCGAGATGTCCGTGAGCCACTTTTCGTTGGGAGCCGTCGCTTGAAAATCGCGATTGATGAGGTTCTCTGGGGCGGGACTGATTTCTCCAACATAAGAACGATACCTGCGGCGCTTTGGCCTGGCCGCAATGTGGCCCGCTTGCTTCATTAGGCGTCGCACGACTTTCTCCGAAATAAACACGCGCTGCCTGTTCAACGCAGCTTGAATCCGCCGATAGCCGTAGGAGCGATGGGCATCCTCGAAGATCTCGGTGATCGCCGGACGTACTTCCGCATATTTATCGGCAACGCGTAACGGGGACCGATGGTAGAAATAAGAGCTGCGCGGCAAGTCGAGCCGATCAAGCAGCTCTCGCAAGGCATACTCCTCTCTCAGGGCGTCAACTAACATCGTCTTCTCCTTGTTGCTCAGGAGTCGCGGGTCGACGCCCAGATCTTTTTTTAGGAGTTCATTCGCTTTCGTAAGAAGGTCGTGTTCCAGCTTCAGATTGCGAATTTCATCTTGGAGCGCCGCGACCTGTTGCTCCAAATCGTTCCGGTCCGATTCTGATGGCGGGCCCTTTTCTCGTTTCATGGATGCCGGGGCCTCTCGGCCAAGTAACTGATTCTTCCAGTTGTACAGCGTCACGCGGGCGACGTCCAGCTTTGAGGCTATGTCCTGCGCATTTCCCTCGCGCGTACACAGCTCGTAGACAGCTGCGCGCTTCGAGTCCAATGAGGCTGCCGGTTTGCTCACCTTGCCAACAACGGCTTTCTTAGTTTCTGGATAGCGTTCGCCAACCCACTCGGAAAGCTTTTGTCGCGAGGGATATCCCAACGCCCGGCGGGTAGCAGAGCTGTTAGGAGTAACCCCGCAAGTTATCGTCGATGAGGAAACAAGCTACCGTATCTTTTCCCTGAATGCTGACGATGGCAAAAGGTTATATCCGCGATTCTACGCATCACGGCGTCTAAATCGGGAACTACTTGAGGCGGTGAGTAGAGAATTAAGCGACCTCCCCGGGGCCAGCAAGTGGCAATTCTTTACTGGCGTGCGGCTATCCTTAGGCCGCCGAACACCCCTTGAAGCAATTGAAGCCGACGAATCTAGTTTAGTTCTAGCAGCAGCAAGGGCTTACAGGGAAGCTTGAGTGGATCGTATCATTGTGAAAACGAATCGATCCGGCTATCAATTCAATAGCGGGGTGCACAATGTGCCGCCATACTCGTCTCTTTCAAGACGATTCCCCCCCACCAGCACGGGTATGAATGCGATAATTCCTAAAGTAATAAAGCGACCCCTCGTGGCCTTGGATATAAAAGGGCGCCAACATATTGTTGAGCTGACAGCGGCGGCTCGCCTGTTTGAAGCTGATCGTTTCGCTTCTTCGAGAGACTCATGAGAAACCCCTTTACGCTAAGCCCAAGTCAAATAGCTGATGAATTACTGTTTCCTGGCCCGCTTCATATGGGGATGGCTTCCGGCGTGTTTGTTCAACTGCCCTCAACCGATGAGTCCGCTCAATTCTTTTGGGACTTGGCGCCAATGTTAGAGGCTGGCGGCATGCGCGTGATGGTGGTTGATGCGGCCAGACTTCAAGCGGAGGATGGACTTTCATTCCTCTCGCAACTTGTTCGCGATCGATGTGATCCCGCGCGTGCTGGTATTGGCAAAGACTTCACGTTTGCAGATGCCCTTGCGAACATTCTAAACGTCCAGCCACTGACCATTGCCCTGCTCCTTGGCGGCGCACAGCGACTGTCGGCTGAAGCCGATGAGCGGATATTGAAAGCTATAAAGGCAGCCAGAGACATGGTCAATCTAGAACCGAGCGCAGCAGGAAGATTTCGAATGGTAGCAACCTGGATCCTGCCCGCCGACCCATGCAGTTACGTCGAGAATCGCCGCAGCGCTTTTTATGGCGCAACTGCGGTGCGTTTACCAGCCGTCGATAGACAAGAAGCAAGTGCAAATACTACCGGCAGGAACTAAGGCGTGGCTGAGGACACCAAATGAATCGCCACGAGTCTGCTAGACACCCTTGTGCCGTTCAAAATGCCTTTGCTCAAACTCTGCTGGCGAAAGCCTGTCATTAAATCCGTGCCGGCGCTTCGGATTGTAAAACATCTCAATATAACGCTTCCCACTCATGATTTCTCCTTTGCCTAAATTATGGCTCAGGAATGTCTACGGTAGTCGTGGCGATTCAAGAATCAGTGGCTGCACCTCACGAGAATAGGTGGCGGCGCTTCACGAGAATAGGTGGCGGTGCTGGCGAGAATATTCAAACGGCGACATCCGTAACTCGGAAAAATTTGTCAATAAGAAGCAGGGTTCACGGGCTATATTGACATATTTATTGACTTAATGAATTAAGTCGGCATCGTCGGCATGAGATGGCCAGGCATATGGCTACTCAATAGGTCATCGGTTGCTATATCAGCTGCACTTAAGTATGAATGGACGGGCGAGAAGGGCCAGCGCCAGGCCTGGCATATCCATCGCAAGGACCGCGCGCCCCTGTTCATGCTGGCGCTGGCCAGCTTCGCGCCGGCCGGCGCCCATCCGTCGGAAACGGGCTTCGTGCTGCTGACCACCGATTCCCGCGGCGGCATGGTGGATGTGCACGACCGCAGCCCGCTGGTGCTGGAGGCGGCCGACGCGGCCACCTGGCTGGACCCGGACCTGTCGCCCGAACAGGCGGCCGAACTGGCGCGCGCGCTGGCGCTGGGGCCGGACTGTTTCGCCTGGGAACCGGCGACATTGGCGCCGGTGCCAGCGTCCACCAGGGCCGCACCAGAGCCTCAGCCGGTACCGGCGCCGCAATTATCCTTGCCGCTATAAAACGTGTGACCGGTAGGCGCCGTGGTGGCGCTTCGAAAGGCCCACACGTTTGATCCAGATCATGCCTTGCAGGTGCTGCTAACGTAGCCTTGTCTTTCGCGCACCAGCCGCGAATCGCTAGGCCGTTCGACTGCCGAATGCTCCGCAGCAAGCGGGTATTCCGCAATTTCACCTCCCGTCACTTACACTATTCGAGGCATTCATGTATCCATTCCAGCAAACCGTAACCCCCGCCGCCAAGACTCACCTGGAGGCGCAGTTGTCGTACTTTAACGACATGTCCAAATCCCTGTTCCGCACCATGCAGCAGTACAGCGACCTGAACCTGCAACTGGCCCAGACCATGCTTGAGGAAGGCAGCGTGGCAGGCCAGCAGATGTTGACGGCCAACCGTCCGACCGAAGTGCTGGCCGCGGCAGCCGCCCACGCCCAGCCGGCCGCCGAAAAGCTGCGCGCCTATCAGCAGCATGTATCGCGCATCGCCGCCGACACCCACGTGGACCTGGCCAAGGTGGCCGAGGAGCATGTGGCCGAAACGAGCCGCACCGCCAAGGCCCTGGCCGACGAGGTGGCGCGCGTGGCGACCGAAGAGACGGAAAAGACCGTGCGCAACCAGCAGGACGCCATGCGCAAGTTCACCGATCCGTTCGAACGCCTGGCCGACCAAGGCATGCGCCAGGCGGCGCGCGGCAATGAAATGCGGGGCTCGTCCACGCTGCAGAGCGCCCATGGCGACGGCATGGAAGGGCGTGAGTCGTCGTCGGGCATGCAGGGCGGCGGCACGGCGGGCGCTGGCATGCAGCAGGGTAGTTCGTCCGCTCCTGGCATGCACCAGGGCACGCCACCAGCCAGCGCCGGTAAGCCGGGTGCACGCAAGGAAACCTGAGTCTGATTAGCGCGTTGACCAGACCCGCCAGTTAGTATCGGCGCGGCCTGACGGTCCGGGCACGCTCATTCTGGGCGGCCCGGCCCGCTTCCATCACGGCCGTCAGCACAGGCTGGGCGCAGGCGCGCCCGCCACGCGCCTGGCCGAGCGCGGCGCGGTGGTCGGCTGGCTGCGCTTCGGCCAATGCCTTGGCCAGCGCGGTGGCCAGATCGCCGCGCCATATTTCCTCCAGGCCCCCCATGCGCAGGTAGTTCTCTGGGCCTGGCGCGAAGACGGGATTGCTATGCGCCAGTTCAGCCAGCACTGCCTCCGGCATCTTGGTGATGCGCGCCATGGCCGGTAGTGCCATGACGCGGATGGTGGCATCGGGCAGGGCGTAGCAGGCGTCGGCCATCAGGCCGCTGCTGACGAAGCCGCCCGACAGCGCCTGGTCATACACCAGCGCGACAATGCGATGGCCGCGCTGGCGGGCCAGTTCAAGGCATTTGCCCAGGTGCGCCATGTAGCGCTGGATGCCCAGCATTTCATCGCGGTGGCGCAGGCGCTGACCCTGGGTATCGACCAGCAGCACGATGGGCCGGCCCGGCGCTTCGCGCACCGTGCGCAGTACGGCCTGGGCTTGCGCCAGCGCCAGCTCCACACCGATGCTGGCGTGCCGCGTGGTGCCGATGACAGCCACCGTCCCGCCATCCACTTGCGCGACGCCGCTCAGCAAGTCGTCTTGCTCCGTGATCGCGTGCCCTTGCGGGAACAGGGCCGCCACCAATGCGGTCCACGCCATCATGCGACGCCCAGCCGGTGCGGCGCTGCGGCCTCGATGAAGGCTTGCGTCTCCAGTGCGGGGATGTGTTGCGCGTCCGGCATGCCCAGCGCTTGCCAGATGTCCACCGGATCGCGCAGTTGGTCAAAGCGTTCGATGCGCGCGGCCAGCAGGCGCTGTTCCTGTTCCAGCGCCGCCAGCGTCAGTTCCACCGGCGCGCCGGCGCAGGAAGCGATGGCGTCCTGGGCCGCCTGGCGGAAGGCCGCCATGTCATCGGCCACCAGCATCTGGCAATCACCGAGCAGATAGCGGTGCTTGCCGCCCGTGGTGCGCCATACCAGCGCGCGGTCGCGCGGATCGAATTCCGCTGTCCCGTTGGCGCTGGCGATCACTTCCGGGCCTGACATGGCCAGCCGCGCCGGTTCCGACATCACCACCACGTTGGCGCAACTGGCGACGATGCCCATGCCGCCAAAGGCGCCGTTGGCTCCGCCCACCAGCGCCACCACCGGCACGCCGGCGGCGCGCGCGGCCAGCAGGGCGCGCATCACTTCGGAAATGGCGATCAATCCCGCGTTGGCTTCATGCAGGCGCACGCCGCCCGACTCGATCAGCAGCACCACGGCCGCCGCCCGGTCGCGCGCGGCACGGCGCAGCAGGCCGGTCAATCTGGCGCCATGCACTTCGCCCACGGCGCCGCCCATGAAGCGTCCCTCTTGCGCGGCCGTGTAGACGGTCATTCCGTTCAGCCTGGCGCGGCCCACGGCCACGCCGTCGTCGGGCTGGGCCGGGATGTTGAATTGGGCCAGGTGGGGACTGGCCATGTGCTGCTCCGGCGCATCGAACGCCTGGAAGCTGCCGGCGTCGAACAGGGCGTGCAGGCGCTCGTGCGCGCTCGCCGCCTGGTAGCTGCTCATGGCGCCGCTCCTGATGCCGCTTCTGGTGCCGTTCCTGGTATGGCGCGCGCTGCCATGCGCGGGCGGGCGGTGCGGCAAGTGTGCAGCAGGTGATCGATACGCGGTGCGTGCATGGCTGGCTGGATCTGGTTGGGTTGACGGTGCTGGACGAGGCGCGCAGCGGGCATGCGCGCCGGCGGGCCACGCTCAGCATAATCGAAAACGGATGGCCAGCGGTAGTGGGGCGCGGCGTGGCTATAATGAGGCAACGCGGCCGGCATCGCCGGCGGCGGTCGCGCGTGCCGGCGCCATCCGGTAAACAGGAGAGGAGGCATGATGAGGCGCGTTCCCGTGTTTGGCGTGGTCCTGCTGGTGGTGGTGGGCGCCGTGCTGCTGGCGCCGTTGCCGTTGCCGCCGGGCGCGGTGCGCAGCAGCGCCGTGATCGCCCGCAGTCCGGGCGCCGTGTTCGATTATGTGACCACGCCGGGCAATTGGCCGCGCTGGCATCCGTCCTCGCTGGCGGTGGCGGGGGCGACCGACCATTCGCTGCGGGTGGGCGAAGTGGTGGACGAGGATTTCATCGTGGCCGGCTACCAGGGCCGGGTGCGCTGGACGGTGGTGCAGCGCCAGGTGCCGGAGCGCTGGGCCATCGCCGGCAAGATCGAGGATGGTGGCAGCGGCAAGGTCAGCTACCGGCTCACGGCGGTGGAGGGCGGCACTTTGTTCGAGCGCGAATTCGATTACGCGCGGCCCAATCTGTTGTTCCTGCTGGCTGACCAGTTGCGGGTGCGGCGCCAGGTGACGGCCGAATCGGCCGAGGCGCTGCGGCGCCTGAAAGCGGTACTGGAAGGGCAGGCGCCGGCGCCCCGTATGGCCGGGGTCGAGGCTACGGCAGGGGAAGGGTAGGGACGGGCGCTGGCGCCGGCGCCGCCCGCGCCAGATCAGGGGCGGCGCTGCAGGATGACGGGAACGCCTTCGGCCGACGGCGCGGCGCCGGGCAGCATGTCCTGCAAGGTCAGCCGGTCGAGCACGTCCAGGTAGGCGCGGGTGGCCTGGCCCAGCGCGGACTTGAGTCGGCAATCGCCCGTCAGCGGGCAAGTGTTGTGGTCACGGTCGAAGCACTCGGCCATGTAGAAGTCCGTTTCCGTGTCGCGGATCAGTTGGCCGATGTTGATGTCCTTGGGTTCGCGCCCCAGACGCAAGCCGCCGTTACGTCCCCGCACCGTCTCCACCAGGCCGGACTGGCCCAGTTGGTACACCACCTTCATCAGGTGATTCTTCGAAATCGCATGCACGTCGGCGATGTCCTGGATGGTGACCAGGCGATCCCGATGGGCGCTCAGGTAGAGCAGCGTACGCAGCGTGTAATCGGTGAAGGAAGTCAGTCGCATCGTCATTTCCGTGGTGGCGGGGCGGTTGGCGGCGCCCCTTGCAGATTGCTATTTTACTTGCTGGCTGGCCCGCCAGGGAAATCGGGGGGCGATTGCAGTATGATGATCGCAGTGGCGCGCCCCTCGTGGTGGCGCGCCCAGCAGACAGACAGGCAAGCTGACCGGTAATCAAACCGGTAAGCAGACAGCTTGCCACATACTGAGCCGTTATCACAAGCGGAGGCATGATGGACAATAGCGACCAGCGCCGGCAGTTTGTCGGCGAGTTGTGGCGCCGCTTCGAGGCGTTGCAGCAATGGGCCATCGAAAACTGGCCCGACGCACAGCATCCCCTCTCCAGCGCCGATTTCGTGGAGGCGCGCAAGGAAATCCTGGCCCTGGCCGACGCGCGCCACCCGGTGCCGGGGCGGGATGTGCGGGAGCCGTCCGAAGGCGGCCCGCAGTACGAGGATGTGACGCCCACTCCCTGGCCCTGAGCGGCCCGTCAGTGCGGCGCGCGCGGCGGCCGGCCCAGCATCCACGCCACCAGGCTGGCCACCAGTCCGGCCATGACGCCGCAAGCCAGTTTGAAGGCGCTGTCGAACAGCAGCGGCGCCACCACCCCCGACACCAGCGCGAACAACAGCATCTGGACGAACGATTGCATGGACGAGGCCAGACCCCGGTTGTCGGGGAAATGGTTGAGCGCCATCATGGTCAGCGGCGGCATGGCCAGCGCCAGCGCGAATGAATAGACGAACATCGGCAGCACGGCCCAGGGCACGGCGGCCGGATAGAAATAGTTGTAGCCTACGTTGGCCAGCGCCGACAGCGCCATCAGTCCGTAGCCGAGCCAGATCAGCGTGCGTGGCGCGTAGCGGTGAGCGAATCTGGCGGCCAGCGCCGAGCCCACCACCATGCCGCTGATGAGCGGCACGAACAGCCAGGCGAAGGCTGTCTCCGGCAAATGCAGGATGTCGATGACGAAATAGGCGGCCGAGCCGATGTAGAGCGCGAAGCCGCCAAAGCTCAGGCCGATGGCCACGGACAGCAGCAGGAACTGGCGGTGGCACAGCACTTTCCAGTAGTTGGCGGCGATCGCGCCCAGGTGGAACGGGTGGCGTGACTGGCGCGGCAAGCTTTCCGGCAACGCGCGCTGGACGGCGACGAACATCAGCGCTCCAAAGCCGGCCAGGAACCAGAAGATGGCGCGCCAGCCCAGGCTGACCTGCAGCCAGCCGCCCAGCACGGGCGCGATGGCGGGCGCGAGGCCGAACACCATCATCACGTGCGACAGGATTTTCTGCGCCTCGGCACCCTCGAAGCGGTCTTGCACGATGGCGCGCCCCACGACGGAACCGGCACCGGCCGCCAAGCCCTGCAGCGCGCGGCACACCAGCAGCACGCCCAGCGTGGGCGCCAGCGCGCCGCCGATGGAGGCGCCGATATACAGCAGCAAGGACACCAGGATCACGGGGCGGCGGCCGAACGAGTCCGACAGCGTGCCATAGAACAGCATCATGGCCGCGAAGCAAAACATGAACAGGCTCAGCGTTTGCTGGATGGCCAGCGGGGTGGCGTCGAAATCGCGGGTAATGGCTGGGAAAGACGGGAGATAGGTGTCGATTGCCAATGGCCCGACCATGGTCAGGCCGGCCAGCAGCAAGGTGAGCAGGATATGCATGGCGTCGTTCTTGTTCGTTGGAGCGGTATTTTACGTCAGCTCCGCTGAGTCCGTAGGCGCACGGCCGCTTTCTGCCTACGATCGATTTTTTCGATAATAATGGGGGATATTTTGCGTTTTACATCGAATCCCAATAATCGCATAATCTGTGTCACACATGAGCTGCGCCATCCTGGCCGCTCACCACCGCTACCTGGAGTTTCAGATGAAAAAGCTTGTCGCCCTGTTGTTCGCCGCCGGTTTCTCCCTGGCCGCCTCGGCCACCCCGGAAACCTTCGTGATGGACGGCACCCACACCTTCTCGCGCTTCGAATACAGCCACTTCGGCTTTTCGACGCAGTTGAGCCGCTTTAACAGCACCACCGGCAAGATCGTGCTGGACCGCGCGGCCAAGACGGGTTCGGTGGAAGTGACGATCGATGCCAAATCGGTCGACACGGGCTACCCGACCTTCAACGGCCACCTGCAGGGTGAGGACTTCTTCGACACGGCCAAATATCCCGTGATCACTTATAAGTCGACCAAGTTCAACTTTAACGGCGACAAGCTCGCCTCCGTCGATGGCGACCTGACCATCAAAGGCGTGACCAAGCCCGTCACGCTGACGGTGACGTCGTTCATGTGCATGCCGCACCCGATGATGAAGAAGGAAGCGTGTGGCGCCAACGCCGTCGCCAAGATCAAGCGTACCGAGTTCAACGCCGGTAAATACGCCCCTTACGTGGGCGATGACGTGGCCCTGACCTTCGCCGTCGAAGCCATCAAGGAATAAGCGGACCAGTTCGCCAGGACAGGGCGCCCAGGTGGCGCCCTGTTTGTTTGAGCGGTTTGAGCGTTCACACCAGCTGGAACCAGCCCAGCACGGCGCCCGCCGCCAGCAGCCACAGCAGATGTATTTTGGTGCGCCAAATCAGGATGCCGGCCACCACCGACAGCAGCCACAGCGACCAGTCCAGCGCGATATCGCGGTGAGCGCTGCCCAGGATAATACCCACCGACACCATCAAACCCACCACGATGGGCGCCATGCCTTGCTTGAAGGCGCGCACCCCCAGCAGCTCGCGGTTCTGGTGGCCCCAGCGCGCCGCCAGGTAGGTGATGGTGGTGCTGGGCACCATGATGCCCGTCATTGTAATAGCCACGCCAGCCAGGGCGGCCATATAACTGCCGGCGTTGAGGCCCACATTCCAGCCCATCAGCGCCACGAACAGCACGTTCGGCCCCGGCGCCGCCTGGGCGATGGCGATCGAGTCATTGAATTGCGATTGGGTCAGCCAGTGGTGTTCTTCCACCAGGAAACGGTGCATTTCCGCCGTGGTGGAGATGGCGCCGCCAATCGACATCAGCGACAACATCAGGTAGTGGCCAAACAGGTTGAGCCAGTCGGCCCAGTCCAGCGTCAGGTGCAGGGGCGCGTTCATGGCCGCAGGTTCCGGTACGTGAGCCAGCAGCCTAGGCCGCCCAGCAAGGCCAGCGTGTAAATCAGGGGCCAGTGGAGCAGCACCACGCATACCACGCCGAGCGTGGCGATCAGCAGCGACCAGGTCAGCGGCAAGGGATGGCGCCGCAGGGCCGCCGTCAATTTCAGGCCGGTGGCGGCGATCAGGCCGGCCGACACGGCCGCCATGCCGCGCAACGCGCCGGCCACGCCGGGATGGCTGGCGAAATGGGAGTGGAGCAGGGCCAGCAGCAGCACCAGCAGCAGCGGCACGGTCAGCATGCCGGCCAGCGCGGCCATGGCGCCGGGCAAGCCGAAATAGCGCCCGCCTATCATCATGGACAGGTTGACCACGTTGGGGCCGGGCATGATTTGCGCGACGGCCCATTCTTCGATGAATTCCTCCTGGCTCAGCCAGCGCTTGCGCTCCACCAGTTCGCGCTGCACCACGGCCAGCACACCGCCAAAGCCCTGCAGGGCCAGCACGGTAAACGACACAAACAAATCGGTCAGGGATGTGGGGCGGGGCCGTTCCGGCACAGGTGGGGTGCTCATGCCGTCATTATGGCATGGCCGCTAAATTGCCGTGCGGCACAGTTGCAAACGACCCCGGCCGCTGGCGCAGCGACTACCTTTGATTTAGCACAAAACGCGAAAGCTGGCGCGTGGTGCCGGAAAAACTTTTTATTCGTTCACGATGGGAAGCTGACATTGACTTTGGCGTGCCATGGCCAATACTCGTTTCTGGCAGCCGGCCAGGCGCCCGGTCAGATGAGGAGCTGGCCGCCATTCAACAATCGAACAGAGGATTGCGATGAACGTGCTAAGCATGCAACCCACAGAACCGCCCGTGCCTGCTGACCTGTATCAAGCGAGAACCGACGAGCATTGCCGCGATGTGGTCGACCGCGGCATCCTGGTGCAAGCCAGTTTCAACACCATGTGCGCGATCGAATACTTGAAGTCCAACAACGTCCAGTCGCACATCATCGAACGAGTATTATTGCACCCTGAACAGCGACGAAAACCGCGCCATTGAGCCGCTATCCTCCTGGCATTCCTGCCCGGTAAGTGAAGTTTCCACCGGGCTGGATCTGCTTCATCCGTCCCTGGTCCCGGGCCAGCGGGGCTATCATCCAGTTATACACAAAACGGCCGCGAAAGATATTTTGCGGTAACTTTCATGGTGACAATTGGTGACTTTCTAAGTGTTTGATTTTATTGATGTAATTTTTTGCCTGCTGGATAGGCAGTTTGTTGAAGGGCCCGCCATTACAGGCTTTTCGGGCTGTCAAGAGGGGCTTGTCCACAAAGATATCCACAGTCATTGTGGATATCCGAAAAAGTGCTTAACAATCCGCGACTTAGCGTGGGCCGCTGTCACAATGCCGGCAAGATGCAGGCAAGTACAGGGAAAGTTGAGCGAAAATGAAAGCAGTTCACTACTGTATGCCTGAACAGTGGTTGGGTCCGGGCGGCTGGTTCAGATCAGGCTGGCGACGGCCACATAGGCCTCCGTCTTGCCGCCGGCATCGAGGGCCGGCATGATGGTGGTGCGCAGGCGCAGGGGCTGGCCTTCGCTGGTGTAGGCCGTCACCACATCGCTCCACGCTTCGCCATCCTTGAGCGCTTGCAGCGCGTCGCTCAACTGGTCCTGGGGGAAGGGCGCCGCATGCAAAATGCGGGGCGACTGGCCCAGCAACTGTTCTGGCGCGAAGTGCAATACGGCGCACAGTTTGTCGTTGACGTCGGCGATCTTGCCGGCCGCATTGACGGTCATGATCAGCGCATGCTGATCCACCGCCGCCAGCAGGCGGCGCGCCTGGCTCAGCTCCGATTGCAGCGCGCGGTTGCGCTGCTCGGCCGCTTCCAGGCCCGCGTAGGCCCGCAGCGAGGAGATCACCGTGGTAAACAATTTGCGCGTGGTGAGGTCGGTCTTGCACCAGAAGTCGTTGATATCGTAATCGAGGATGATGCTGTGTTCCAGCGCCTGGCCCGGCTGGCCCGTGCGCAGCACGATGCGCACCAGGTGGTTGCCCAGCGCGTCGCGGATCTGGCGCGCCACCCGCAGGCCGGCGTCGCTCGTCTCCATGATCACGTCCAGCAGCACCAGCGCCACGTCGGGGTTGGCGCGCAGGGTGCTCAGCGCCTCCTCGCCGCTGTAGGCATGCAGGAAGCTGATACGGCGGCCCATGAAGCAGGCATTGCTGAGAGAGAATTTGGTGACCACATGCACATCGACGTCGTCGTCCACGATCAGCACGCGCCATGGCGCAGGCGCCTGGGCGGCGGCTGGTTGGTGCGGCGCTACCTCGTCCTCGATCATCCAGTTTGTCGAGTCGTCGTTATTCACGTCCATGCAATTTCTCACGGCAAGTCTAGGAAGGGCGCGTAGTGTACTGCAACGCCTGTGCAATGCGGCAGTTAGAGTGACACTATTCCTGCCCCGCTGTTTTGTCAAAGGATTCCCGGCGGCGGGGCGAAAGATTTCCAGCTTGCATTAAAAATATTTTGAGACAACTTGAAAACTTGCCGTGCGTCCCAATTTGACAAAGCGTAAGCTATTGATTTTATTGATAATTTTTTCTGCCTGTGGAATGGGCATTTTGTTGAAACCCGCGCCAATACTGGCCTGCCGGGCTGTCAAGTGGCGGTTACCCACAACGTTATCCACAGTTGATGTGGATATCTGTGAAAAACGCTTGGTAAACACCTGCTTAGCCGCCAAAGTTGAGAAAACAGGTGCGCCGTGTGGTATTCCCGTCACCGGCAGGCGGCGACCAGCCGTTGCAGTTCCTCCAGGAAACGCTGTTGCGCCAGCAAGGGCGGCCATGGTTCCCATGCCGTGCCGCCATACTGGGCCAGCAGCGGGTCGTGCTCCAGCGGCCGTTCGACGATCTTGAGCGTGCGCCGCACCTCTTCCTCCGACCAGCCCACCACATGCACGGCCTCGCTGGCGGCGGCCACCCGGTCGGCGCGCTTGTGCAGGATGAATTCCTGGGCCGGCCACCGTTGCAGGCCGTAGCGCTGGAATACGGCATCCTGCAGGCGCTGGCTCAGTTGCTGGAAGCGTTCGCCCAGGAAGGGCTTGAGGGGGCTCAGGCAGTCGAAGCCGATCAAGCCTTCGTCGCCGTCATGGATCAGTTCGCGCAGCTCCACTTCCGGCGCCAGCGGCGTGGACGCCATGGCGCGCCGCAGCAGCATCACCGTGATCGAGTGCTGGGCCACGGACAAGGGCAGGTTCCAGCGCGAATGGCCGCCCCAGCGGTAGGTGCGGGCCAGGCCCAGCGCCAGGTCCGTGTCCTCCCAGTCCAGGGGCGTGGGATCGAGTAAATCAAGGCGCTTGCCCGATGGCATGCGTACCCAGGCGCGAGTTTCGCGGCCCATCTGTGCATCCTTTCCCGTGTCCGCGTCGCGTCACGCCACCATCGTACACCGGGGCCGCGCCGGGCGTGCTGGCCTGTCGCTTTTTGGTAGTGGCGGGGCGGTCAGCGTTCGTGGGGGAGTTGTTGCAATTTTATTGTTTTATTAACTTTCCGCCAAATACATCCGCTCGACGGACGCCACCAGCTCGGCGTTGTCGAACGGTTTGCGCAGGACGCCATGCGCGCCCAGCGCCAACGCCTGCGCCAGCCGGTCTTCCGTGTCGGCCGAGATCACCAGGGTGCGGAATGGCTTGGGCAGGGTGGCCTGGCGCAGGAAGCGCAATACGTCGAGTCCGTCCATGCCGGGCATGCGCAAGTCTAGCGTCAACACGCCCGGCTGGAAGGTGGGCAGCAGTGCGCCGGCCTCGAAACCGTTGGCGGCGATGGCCGTCTCGAACCCGGCGCCGCGCAGCACCCGTTCGATGGCGCGCGCCATGGCCGGCTCGTCGTCGGCGATCAGCACGCGGCGCGGCAGCGGCGGTGGGGCGTCGCGCTCCGGGATGCCATGTGCGGCCATGAAACTGCGCAAGGCGGCGCGCGTGATGCGGCGGTCGCCGCGGCCTGGCAATTTGTACGCTTGCAACAGTCCACGGTCTATCCAGCGCAACACGGTGCGGAAATTGACGCCGCACAGTTGCGCCGCTTCCCCCGTGGTCAATACGTCTTGTCCCTCGTTTTCCATGATGCTCCGTCAGTTAAGTCGTGTTTGACAGGTTAGACAGCTTGGACTAGATTGGCAATAGGCAATGCGGTTTTCCTTGTTAATAAAGTGGCATCGACACCACAGGAGTGGCCATGGAGACATTGCAGGATGGGCAGCTGGTACCGTGCGAACGCGTGCGTTTCGCCAGCCTGTGCCGGCGGCACGGTTTGCGGCCGGAGCGCTTTCTGGTGACGGCGGACCCACTGGGGTTTCCGGGCGGCGAGGGTGGGCAGCGCACGGTGCGCGTGCTGTACCTGCATGGTTGCCGGCGCTACCGGCTCGACCCTCAGGGCTTGTGGTTGGCGGCGTTCGAGGCGGATTTATGGGCCGGCCACTTCCATCTGTGGCGCGGCGCGGACTGCGCCTGAATCCACCGTATCCACGCGCTTGCAGCCACACTTTCCGGGAGCATGATGATGAGCACACTGGCTGGCGATACCCTGCCGATGATGGATGAATACCAGTTTCACCAGTTGCTGGCGGGGCCGGCGCCGGTAAGGGTGGACATTGTCCGCTTGGGGCCGTATTTCGCGCCCTACGTGCCGGCGTCGGGCGTGCCGGGCGCGGGAGCCCCCTACGGCGCCATCGTGCGCGGCCACAGCGACTTGCTGGCGGCCGAGACGGTGGAGGGTGTGCGCCGCCTGCTGCTCGACATCGCCGACGGTTGTACCCGGCTGCGGATCAACGACGCGGCCGTACGCGGCGCCTGAAACGTCAATTGTTATAGGCGCTCCAGCTGTTGCCCTGCCGGATGAAGACGGCATTGGACAGCGCATGGCGGCGCTCGGCCAGCGCCGTGCGGGCGCGTGCGGCGATCAGTTCGAACGCTTGCGGCTGCTCGGAACCGATGACGAAGATCAGGTCGCGCGAGGGGATGGCCGCCAGCGGCTGCCCGGGCAGGTGCGGCGCCAGGCGCGGCCACAGCTCGTCCAGCAACAGCAGGGTGGCTTCGAAGGTGCCGCCGGCCGAAATGCCGATGACGCCGTCGCCGCAATCGTGCAACTGGATACGGTCCAGGCAGCGGGGCAGGTTGCGCACGGCCAGCTGGTGCAGCGCTTCCAGCCCCATGCCCATGATGGCCAAGGTCTTATGGGTGATGTATTCCAGGCGGTTGGGACGGTCGATGGCATACATCACCACCACGTCCGCCGCCAACGGGCGCAGGACGGGCGTGTCGGCTGGCGCCAGGCCGGCCAGCGTGGTGGCCCCATCCGGGTTGGCCAGCTGCTTGAGCATGGGGACGACGAAGGGCGTATCGCTCATGACTATCCTTGCGCGTGCACGAGGCCGCAGCGGGGCGTTTGTAGATTGGCAAGCATCCTGCAGCCTATTCTAAACGAGTCATTATCGTTTCGACAGCGATTACGCGACGCTGTGGCCGCTTTTTTATGAGGGATTGACGGCCTGAAGGTATCATGGCGCTTTTCGTTTTTAGCTGAGGTCGCTGCCGTGTTGATCGCTCCAGAACAATTTTTCGCCTTTCTTGCCGCCGCGCTGCTGATCACCGCGTCGCCAGGACCGGACAACCTGATGGTGCTGGGCGTGGGCATGTCGCGCGGACGGCGCCAGGGCATGGTGTTCGGCCTCGGTTGCGCGCTCGGTTGCCTGAGCCATACGGTGCTGGCCGCGCTGGGCGTGAGCGCGTTGATCAAGGCGTCGCCGCTGGCGTTTGGCGGCCTCAAGCTGGCCGGCGGCCTGTACCTGGTGTGGCTGGGCATCGGCGCCTTGCGCAGCCGGGGCGGCGCCCGGGTCGATGGCAGCGCCTTGCCCGATGAATCGCTGCGCAAGTTGTTCGCCAAGGGACTGTTCGCCAACAGCATCAATCCCAAGGTGGTGCTGTTCTTCCTGTCGTTCCTGCCGCAGTTCGTGGTGGCTGAACGGGGCGCCGTGAGCTGGCAGACGGCGCAACTGGGATTGATCTTCACGGCCCAGGCTTGCTTGCTGTTCGGTCTGTTAGGGTATTTTTCCGGCACCGTCGGTGGTTGGCTCAACCGTCGCCCGCGCGCCGGGCTGTGGCTGGACCGGGTGGCCGGCACTATTTTCGTCGGCCTGGGCGTGCGCCTGATCGTGGCGCGCTGAACGCATCGGGGGGGGCTGATCGAAAAAGCAACATGATGTCATCAAGCCGTCATGCCGCGCTGCCACAATGGCCTTGCTCTTTCAAGTCTCTCCCGATTTGAAAATCTTCGCCCGCTCCCTCCCATCAGAGGGAAGCGGGCTTTTTTTTGATGTCAATTGGCGCGCAGGTCGAAGCGCAGTTCCAGTTCGTCCTGCACGGCCATGGCGCCGCCCATGACGGAAAACGGTACCAGGCCGAAATCCGTTTGCTTGAGTGTGACGGCGCCGCGCACGCGCAGGCCGGCGCCGTCCGTCTCACGCTGGGCCATCATCGGCAGGACGCGGGTGATGCCGTGCAAGGTGACGCTGGCTTGCAAGTGGTCGCCGTCGCTGCGTTCGGCATGCACTTGCACCAGCGGAAAATGGTCGGCGTCCAGCACCCGCGCCAGCATGTTGTGGCGGGTGCCGGCGATGGCGTCGGCCGTCGGCTGGGGCGCCAGGCCCGCCGCCGTGCGCAACTCAGCCTCATCGACCGTCATCTGGTCCAGGCGGAACTGGAAGTCGGCGCGGTTGTGGGCCGGCGCCACGTAGCCATCCATTTGGCGGATCGCCACCACGTGGTCATGGCCGAAGCGGGCCAGGGGGCCGGCGCGGCGTACCAGCACCGTGATCAGCGAGCGCTGGGTGTCGATGCGCAGCACGGACTGGCCGGCCGTTTGCCATTGGAGATAGGGCGCGCGCCAGTCGGCGGCCGGGGCGGCGATGGGCGATGCGGCAGGTGCTGGTGCTTCCTGCTGCACCCCGGCGGGCGCGCAGGCGGCCAGCAGGCAGGCCAGCAGGCAGGCCGGCACGGTCCCGGCCAGCCGCGTGGGGTGGAGCCGATGTAACGTTGTCGTGAATGTCATGATATGGTTATCCGCCCGTCATTGCGCCGTCACATAGTCCGTTTATGATGCCTCCCGCTGGTCCCAGCGTGCTTGAGCTGGTCACCGTGTCCAAGCCGGCACGGGATTTCACCAAACACGACTCAGCAGGTTAGCCGGTGGCCTCGAGCACCGGCACCAGAATTCCTGCTCGGCAAGTATATTTCGTCTTGCCTGTCTCCCGTTCCCTTCGCGGGACGATTATTCACCCACCTTAATCAAGTCCTAAGCCTGCGCTCACCGATTGGTGGCACAGTAACACCTGTAGCGCGCGGTATCAGCCACGCGCAGAGTTGCCGGACTCTCGTCTCCGGCACAGAATTCTCCGGGCGGCCACAGACCGCCGGAACCGAAAATCCCTACGCTTTAATCAGCGTTTCAGGCCGGCCCCATCCTACGATGCGCCGGCCTCTTTTTTTTCTGCGGCTGTTCCAACGATTTCTTACGGTGCCTTGCGCGTCAGCCACGCGTCGATCTGCGGCAGGCGTTGCTGGCGCACCTTGATGCGGTAGGCGATGCCGGCCACGGTGGCGGTGGTGTCGCCCTGCGCGCCGGCCGGCAGGTGCTCCTTGGCGAAGGCGGTCAGCTTGTCCATCATGGCCGGGTCGGCCGACTGGCTGGCCAGATGGGGGAAGTAGCGGCTGCGCGAGGCGACGTCGATCTTGCCTTCCACCTGTTCGCGGTGGGCAGCGGCGTAGTCGAACGCCAGTTCCGGATGGCGCACGGCCACGCGCGAAATCATGGCGGCACTGTCGGTGGCACCCGGCTCGCCGCTCAGGGCCAGCTCCAGCGCCCGTTGGCCCAGGGCCGCGTCTTCCGTGGCGCCCAGCAGCAGATACAGTTCCGTACGCAGCAGGGCCGAGGTTTCCGCCTTGGCCATCTGGTGCAGCCGCTCCCAGGTGGCCGCGTCAGCGTGGCGCGCCACCTCGCCCAGGATGGTGCGCTTGATGGCGGCCGGCATGGCTTCCGGCGTGCCGGCATCGAAGCGGCGGCGCGCCTCGGCGATAGTGGCGGCGTCGCCCAGCGCGCTCAGGGCGGCGATCAGTTCCGTGCGCAGCTTGGCCGTGGAGGTGGTTTCGCCGGCCGCTGCTTCCCAGCCAATGCGGGCCAGCACGGGCGACAGGTGGCCACGCGCGTATTGGTCGAAGATGGCGCGGCGCTGCGGCGCGCCTTCGTACTGCTGGTCGATGCCGGTATAGACGCCGGCGATCTCGCTCCACACGGGTGGCGCGGCGTCGAGCGGCGCGCGGCTGGCCAGGTCGAGGAAGCTGGAAGCGGGCTGCAGGCCGGCCATGCCCAGCGACCAGCTGTCGGCCAGCAGGCCCAGTTGGTCGATCGGGGCCAGGCTGGCGAACTGGCCGGCCAGCGCGTCGAAGGCCTTGGGCGCATACAGGGTGCGGTAGTAGCCGGCCTGGCCGGCGTTCACCAGCACGGTGCCGCAACCGGGCACGGTCATCGTGGCGCGCTTGCCGCTGACGACGGCGCGGGCGCTGGCGTGGCCCACGGTCTGGGCGATGACGGGCACTTGCCAGCTTTGCGGCGCCTTGTCCGGATGGTCCTTGCTGAATTCACCCTGGGCCAGGGTGAGGGTGGTGCGGCCGTTGCGGCACACGGCGTCCTGCACCCGGATCAGCGGCACGCCCGGTTGCAGCGTGAAGTCGTGGGCGATGGCGCGCACCGGCTTGTGGGCCGCGCTTTCGATCTCGCGCCACAGGTCGTCCGACACGGTGTTGCCTTGCGCGTGGCGGCGCATGTAGGCGCGCACGCCGGCGCGCCAGGCGTCTTCGCCCACGTAGTTCTCCAGCATGCGGATCACGGACTCACCTTTCTGGTAGGTGATGCCGTCGAAAGCCTGGTTGGCCTGTTCCACCGTTTCGATATGGGTCACGACCGGGTGGGTGGTGGCCAGCGCGTCCTGCGCCATGGCGTGTTCGCGCGCCTCGACGGCGCTGAAATTGGTCTGCCATTCCGGATGCAGGCGCGCCATCGTGCGGCTTTCCATCCAGCTGGCGAAGCCCTCGTTGAGCCACAGGTCGTCCCACCACTGCATGGTGACCAGGTCGCCGAACCATTGGTGGGCGATCTCGTGCGCCGCCACCAGGAACACTTCCTCCTTGTCGGCCTGGGTCGAGATGGCCGGGTCGAGCAGCATGGCGTTCTCGAACGAGAAGATGGCGCCCCAGTTTTCCATGGCGCCGAAGAACGGGCTGCGGCCCGGGGCGGCGACGTTGTCGAGCTTGGGCAGCGGATAGGGCAAGCCGAAGTAGTCGTTATATTCGCGCAGCACGGCGGCGCTGGCGTCGAGTGCGAAGCGGGCCTGCTCGACCTTGCCTTTCTGGGTGACGACGCCCAGTTCCGTGGCGCCCGCGCGCGTGGTGGCGCGGTCGAATTCGCCCAGGCTGAAGAACAGCAGATAGGTCGACATGCGCGGCGTGGTGGCGAAGCGCAGCAACTGGCGGCCATCGGGCAGGGCGCTGGACGAGGCCAGCGGCATGTTGGAGATGGCGCTCTGGCCGGCCGGCGCCGTCAGCTCCAGCGCGAAGGTGGCCTTGTAGTTCGGTTCATCCCAGCAGGGCAGCACGCGGCGTGCGTCCGAATTTTCGAACTGGGTGTACAGGGCGCGCTTGTTGGCGCCGCCGTTCTGGTAGTCGAGCTGGAACAGGCCGGCCGGCTGGGCGCCGATCTTGCCGCGGTAAGCCAGTTGCAGCTGGTAGCTGCCGGGCGCCAGTTCGCGCGCGAAGTTCAGTGTGACGGTTTGCTGTTCGGCGTCGGTGGTGATGGCGCTGGCGGCCAGCGGCGCCAGGCCCGGGCCGGCGCTGATGGCGGCGCTGGCGAAGTCCAGGTCGGCGGCGTTGAGCGTCAGGCTGGTGCTGGGCTGGCGGATCTCCAGCGCGATGGTGACGCTGGCGCTGAAGGTGCTGTGTTCCGCGTCCGGCACGATGGACAGGGCGTAGTGGGTGGGGCTGGCATTGCGTGGCAGCTGGGTGGTGACCTGGGCGCTGGTGGCGCTGGCTTTGGCGCCGGCCTTGGCCGTATTGGCCTGGTTGGCCTCGGCCGCCGTGGCGGAAAACTGGTGCGTGGCGATCATGGTGAGGATCGCCAGTGAAATCAAGCTGCGCTGCATGCTGTGCCCTTTATCTTGTGGAGTCGGGAAATCGGTGAAAGTGTAGCGGCAATCTACGGAGAAAGCGCATGCTTGTCAATGCGACCACAAGCGCCTGCCGCCAAATGGCGCTATGATTCCAAGCTGCTCAAACATGAGGGAACACGCCGCCATGATCGACCTGTACACGGCCGCCACGCCGAACGGCCACAAGATTTCCATCGCGCTGGAAGAACTGGAATTACCCTACACGTTGCATACGCTGGAACTGTCACAGAACGAGCAGAAGCAGCCGTGGTTCCTGGCGATCAATCCGAATGGCCGCATCCCGGCCATCGTGGACCGTGCGGCCGACAATTTCGCCGTGTTCGAATCGGGCGCCATCCTGGTCTACCTGGCCGAGAAAACGGGCCGGCTGATGCCCGCCGATCCCAAGGGCCGCTCGCTGGTGATGCAGTGGCTGATGTTCCAGATGGGCGGCATCGGCCCCATGATGGGCCAGGCCAATGTGTTCTTCCGCTACTTCCCTGAAAAGATACAGCCGGCCATCGACCGTTACCAGGGCGAGAGCAAGCGCCTGTTCCGGGTGCTGGATGGCCACTTGAAGGAGCATGAATACGTGGCCGGCGACTATTCGATCGCCGATATCGCCAACTGGGCCTGGGTGCGTACCCACAACTGGTCGGGCGTACCCACCGACGACTTGCCGCACCTGACCCGCTGGCTGGCCGCGGTGGCCGAACGGCCGGCCGTCAAGCGCGGCATCCAGTTGCCGCCGTCGCAGCTGGACCGCACGGCCAGCGCAGAGAAAGCCCAGCAGTTCGCCGCCGAGGCGCGCAAGATGCTGGAAACCGGACAATCCCGCGAACAAGGAGTTTAAAGATGAAGTTGTACACCGCATTCCGCGCGCCCAATCCGCGCCGCGTCGCCATGTTCATCGCCGAGAAGGGCATAGACGGCATCGAGCAAGTGATGATCGACCTGTCCACCAACGAGCATAAGAGCGCGGCCTTCCTGGCCAGGAATCCGCTGGCCCAGGTGCCGGCGCTGGAACTGGACGATGGCCGCATGTTGTGCGAGACGCGCGCCATCTGCTCCTGGCTGGAAGGCTACGCGCCGGAGCCGAACCTGATGGGCGAGGGTTACGAGGAACGGGCTTTCATCGAGATGGCTGACCGCCGCGTGGAACTGCGCTTGTTCGCCGCCATCGCCAACTGCATCCGCCACACCCATCCCGGCCTGGCCAAGCTGGAGCAGCCGCAGTTCCCCGAATTCGGCGCCTCGCAGGGCGAGAAGGTGCGCGACGTGGCGCGCTGGCTGGACCAGACATTGGCCGGCCAGCCTTACGTGGCCGGCGCCCGTTTCACCATCGCCGACATCACGGCCTTCTGCGCGCTGGAGTTCGCGCGTGGCCTGATGAGGTTCCGCCCCGGCGCGGAAGGCATGGAGCACTTGCAGGCCTGGCGCGACCGCATCGCGGAGCGTCCCAGCGCGGCCGTGAACTAGGGCGGTCGCTTGATCAAGCCGTGCGCCGGTACCACGGCAGTTGCGGCAACAGTGGCTGGTAACTGGCGGCCAGCGGGTCGTCCGCGTCGAACGGACGGTCCAGGCCCAGCGCCCCGAACGGCGCCAGGCTGTCATGGAACAGGCGCAGCACGCGCCGCCGCAGCATGGGGCCGAAGTCGGGCAGGGCGCGGCGGCACACGATGAGCTGGAACTCGTTGCAGGAGGCGTCCGTCACCAGGTTGTACTGGGCCCAGGTGATGCGGCTGCGTAGTTGCGGCAGCAGCGTGGCCCGCTCGCCCTGGACCAGCAAGTGGCCGAGCAGCGCGCCCTGGCCGCCGCAGCGCACATAGTTCTCCTGCAGCGCGGGCAGGTCGGCCAGCGCCACGCTGGCGTCCTGCGCCTCGGCCAACTGCTCGTCGCTGGGCACGGTGGCGAAGATCTCCGTGCGGCCGTCCAGCTGCTGTTCGCGCAGCAGGATGGCCAGCGTCCACGCCTGCATGGCGCCGGCGCAGTCGGCCAGCCACACCTTGGGCAAGGCCGCGCCGTGCAGGCAGGCGCCCAGCACGGCGCGCAGTTGCGCCACTTCCGGCGCGTCGTCGAACAGGGCGGCTGGCGGCACATGCAGCGCCCGCAGCACGGCCGCCATGGCGCCATGGTCGTGCAGCACCAGGTCCTGCAGCGACGACAGGGTGCGCGCCCCGAGCCGCACCATCACGGCGGCCAGCTTGTGCCGCAATACGGCCCGTTCGTGGCCGCGAAAATCGTAGCCATAGCATTGCACCAGCGCTTCGAGCAGCAGCGCCAGTTCCAGTTCCTCCACAGCCGGCGTGCCGGGCTGGCGCTGGGGAGGTTCGGCCGCTTCCATCACGGCCGCCATCAGTGCAGCCAGACCCGCATCAGCGACAGCAACTGCGCCACGTCCACCGGCTTGGTGATGTAGTCCGAGGCGCCGGCGGCGATGCATTTGTCGCGGTCACCCTTCATGGCCTTGGCCGTGAGCGTGATGATGGGCAGCGACTTGAACTTGGGGATGCGCCGGATCGCACGCATGGTGTCGTAGCCGTCCATCTCCGGCATCATGATGTCCATCAGGACGATCTCGATGGTGGGATCCTTTTCCAGCACTTCGATGCCGTCGCGTCCGTTCTCGGCGAACGACACCTGCATTTGCTGGCGCTCCAGCAGCGAGGACAGGGCGAAGATGTTGCGCAAATCGTCGTCCACGATCAGTACCTTGCGCCCGGCCAGCCCCCCTTCGGCGGCGTGGATTTCCTCCAGCATGCGGCGCTGCGCTTCCGGCAGGCTGGCTTGCGAGCGGTGCAGGAACAGCGCCGTCTCGTCCAGCAGCCGCTCGGGCGAGCGGGCATCCTTGACGACGATGGTCTTGGCGTAGCGTTTGAGCTTGGTCACCTCCTTGCGATTGAGGTCCTTGGCGGTGTTGATCACGATGGGCAGGTGGCGCAGGTCGGGGTCCTTGCCGATGCGGTCGAGCAGGTCGAAGCCGCTGATGTCGGGCAGCGTCAGGTCCAGCACCATGCAGTCGAAATGCGATTCGTGCAGCGCGTTCAGCGCAGCCTGCCCAGTGTCGACGGCGACGATGCGCAGGTCGGTGTCGCCGATCAGGGCCACGATGGCGTCGCGTTGATGTTGCTCGTCGTCCACCACCAGCAGGCTGCGTTTGCCGCCCAACTGGAAATTCTGGATGCGGCCGAATTCTTCCTGCAGCGCCTCCTTGCCGACCGGTTTGCTCATGTAGGAGATGGCGCCCTGGCGCAGCGCCCGTTCCCGTTCGCGCAGGATGGACATCACATGCACGGGGATGTGGCGCGTGCTGGGATCGCGCTTGAGCCGGTCCAGCACCGTGAAGCCGTCGATGTCGGGCAGGTCGATGTCGAGCAGGATGGCCGAGGGCAGGTAGTCGCGCGCCAGGCTCAGGGCCGAGTCGCCCTGGTGGGTGACGATGCCCTTGAAGTTCTTTTCGCGTGCGAAATCGAGCACGATCTTGGCGAAGCGTTCGTCGTCCTCCACGATCAGCACGGACGGGTCGCCGGCCGCGATCAGGCTACGGTCATCGCCGGTGGCGTTGTAGTCGGTCAGGTCGTGATCCTGTTCCTGGGCCATCTCGTGACCGTCGTGGCCATCGTGGCCATCGTGGCCATCGTGGCCTCGCTGGCCGCCGTTGGCCGGCTCCGGATCGCTATGCCCAATCGGTGGCGCGGTGGCGTAAATGACTTGCGGCGGCGGCGACGGCAGCCGTACCTGGGACTGGCGCCCCATGTCGTAGTTGATGAAACCGGCCCGGTTATACGGCAGGAACAAGGTGAAAGTGGAACCGGCGCCGACCACGCTTTCGACCCGGATCTCGCCGCCCAGCAGGCGTGCCAGTTCGCGCGAGATCGACAGGCCCAGACCCGTGCCGCCGTACTTGCGGGCGGTGGAGCCGTCGGCCTGCTGGAACGCTTCGAAAATCAGCTGCAGCTTGTCGGCCGCGATGCCCACGCCCGTGTCGCTGACGGCGAAGGCCAGCACCGCGTCCGCGTGCAGCAGGTTGGGGTGGTCGCTGGTGAAGCCGCTGGTCACCAGGCTGATGGTGAGGGACACCTGGCCATGGTTGGTGAACTTGAAGGCGTTCGACAGCAGGTTTTTCAGCACCTGCTGCAGGCGTGTGGTGTCGGTCATCATGGCCGTGGGCAGGCCATCGTGTAGCGCCACGCTGAACGACAGGTGCTTGGCCTCGGCCATGTGGCGGAACGTGCGGTCCACATAGTTGCGCAGGTTCTGGAAGCGGTATTCGGACACGTCCAGCGTGACCGTACCCGATTCGATCTTGGACAGGTCCAGGATGTCGTTGATCAGCGTGAGCAGGTCGGAGCCGGAGCCGTGGATGGTCTTGGCGAATTCCACCTGCTTGCCCGACAGGTTACCTTCCGGGTTGTCGCCCAGCTGCTGGGCCAGGATCAGCAGTGAATTGAGCGGCGTGCGCAATTCGTGCGACATATTGGCCAGGAACTCGGATTTGTACTTGGACGACAGCGCCAGCTGGGTGGCCTTTTCCTCCAGCGCCAGCTTGGCCTGCTCCACTTCGCGGTTCTTGCGCTCCACTTCGATGTTCTGTTCCGACAGCAAGCGCGCCTTCTCGGCCAGTTCCTGGTTGGTCTGTTGCAGTTCCTGCGCCAGCGATTGCGATTGCGTCAACAGCGATTCCGTGCGGCTGTTCGCTTCGATGGTGTTGAGCACCACGCCGATCGATTCCATCAACTGGTCCAGGAACGACAGGTGGGTTTCCGTGAAGCGGTCCAGCGAGGCGATCTCGATCACGGCCTTGACCTGCTGCTCGAACAGGATCGGCAGCACCACGATGTTGGTGGGCGGCGCCGCGCCCAGGCCGGACGAGACGACGATGTAGTCGCGCGGCACGTCCGTCAGCCAGATGCGCGCCTTCTCCAGCGCGCACTGGCCCACCAGCCCTTCGCCGGGCAGGAAGGAGGTGGGCAGCTTGCGGCTGGAGCGGTAGCCATAGCTGGCGATCATGCGCAGCCGGGCGTCGCTGTCGAGCGAATCCATCATGTAGAACACGCCGTGGTGGGCCGACACCAGCGGCGCCAGCTCCGATAAAATCAGCTTGCTCACGGCCGCCAGGTCGCGTTGGCCCTGCAGCAGCCGGGTGAAGCGGGCCAGGTTGGTTTTCAGCCAGTCCTGCTGGGCGTTCTTGAGCGTGGTGTCCTTCAGGTTGCGGATCATCTCGTTGATGTTGTCCTTCAGGTAGGACACCTCGCCGCGCGCCTCCACCTGGATCGAACGCGACAAGTCGCCCCGCGTGACGGCCGTCGCCACCTCGGCGATGGCGCGCACCTGGTTGGTCAGGTTGGCCGCCAGCTGGTTGACGTTTTCCGTCAGGTCCTTCCAGGTGCCGGCCACGCCGGACACGTTGGCCTGGCCACCGAGCTTGCCTTCCGTACCCACCTCGCGCGCCACGCGCGTGACCTCGGAGGCGAACGAGGACAACTGGTCCACCATCACGTTGATGGTGTCTTTCAGCTCCAGGATTTCGCCCTTCACGTCCACCGTGATCTTTTTCGACAGGTCGCCGCGCGCCACGGCCGTGGTCACGGCGGCGATGTTGCGCACCTGGCCCGTCAGGTTGGAAGCCATGAAGTTGACGTTGTCGGTCAAGTCCTTCCAGGTGCCGCCCACGCCGGGCACGTAAGCCTGGCCACCGAGCTTGCCCTCGGTGCCCACCTCGCGCGCCACCCGCGTCACTTCCGATGCGAACGAGGACAGCTGGTCCACCATCACGTTGATAGTGTTCTTCAGTTCCAGGATTTCGCCCTTGACGTCCACCGTGATCTTTTTCGACAGGTCGCCGTTGGCCACGGCTGTCGTCACGTCGGCGATGTTGCGCACCTGGCCCGTCAGGTTACCGGCCATGGAGTTCACGCCGTCCGTCAAGTCCTTCCAGGTGCCGGCCACGCCGGGCACGTTGGCCTGGCCACCGAGCTTGCCCTCCGTGCCCACTTCGCGCGCCACCCGCGTGACTTCGGAGGCGAAGGAATTCAACTGGTCCACCATCACGTTGATGGTGTTCTTCAGTTCCAGAATTTCGCCTTTCACGTCCACCGTGATCTTTTTCGACAGGTCGCCGTTGGCCACAGCCGTGGTCACGTCGGCGATGTTGCGCACCTGGCCCGTCAGGTTGCCGGCCATGGAGTTCACCGAGTCGGTCAAGTCCTTCCAGGTGCCGGCCACGCCTTTCACCTGGGCCTGGCCACCGAGCTTGCCCTCGGTGCCTACCTCGCGCGCCACCCGCGTCACTTCCGATGCGAACGAGGACAGCTGGTCCACCATCACGTTGATGGTGTTCTTCAGTTCCAGGATTTCGCCTTTCACGTCCACTGTGATTTTCTTCGACAGGTCGCCATTGGCCACGGCCGTGGTCACGGCGGCGATGTTGCGTACCTGGCCCGTGAGGTTGGAGGCCATGAAGTTGACGTTGTCGGTCAAGTCCTTCCAGGTGCCGCCCACGCCGGGAACGTAAGCCTGGCCACCGAGCTTGCCCTCGGTGCCCACCTCGCGCGCCACCCGCGTCACCTCCGAGGCGAAGGAGCGCAGCTGGTCCACCATCACGTTGATGGTGTCCTTGAGCTGCAGGATCTCGCCGCGTACGTCCACCGTGATTTTTTTCGACAGGTCGCCGTTGGCCACGGCCGTCGTCACTTCCGCGATGTTGCGCACCTGCGAGGTGAGGTTGCCGGCCATCGAGTTCACCGAGTCGGTCAAGTCCTTCCAGGTGCCGGCCACGCCTTTCACCTGGGCCTGGCCACCGAGCTTGCCTTCGGTGCCCACCTCGCGCGCCACGCGCGTGACTTCGGATGAGAACGAGGACAACTGTTCGACCATGGTGTTGGCCGTGGTGGCGGCGCGCAGGTACTGGCCCTTGAGCGGGTGGCCATCCACTTCCAGCGCCATCGTTTGCGACAGGTCGCCTTTCGCGACGGCGCCGATCACGCGCGCCATTTCCGTGGTGGGCCGCACCAGGTCGTCGATCAAGGTATTGACGGAGCTGATGATGGTGGCCCAGCCGCCCGCCACGTTGGGCACGGCGGCGCGCTGGGTCAAGCGGCCTTCGCGGCCCACCACCCGGCTCACTTCCACCACCGCCTTGACCATTTTTTCCTTGGTTTCGATCAGGTCGTTGAGGGTATCGGCGATCTTGCCGGAGATGCCGGTCCAGTCGGACGGCATGCGGGCTGAGAAGTCGCCCTTCTTGAGCGCCATCAGGGTGGACAGCAGCAGCTTGACGTCGAGTTCCTCGCGCATGTCGGTCATATCGTTCATGGACGCTTTCCTCTTGGTTTGGGAGGTTGGGTGGGACACGGCGCGTGCGCCTGGCCGGCGGCGCCCGTGTGGTGAAGGTGGGTGATCAGGTCGGCCGGCGGCATGGGCTGGCAATACAGTTCGCCCTGGTAGTAGTCGCAGCCCTGGGTCCGCAGGTGTTCCAGCTGCTGTTCATGGTTCACGCCCAGCGCCACCACCTGCATGGCCAGCGCGCGCGCCAGGTGGATCAGGGCGGCCACGATGTCGCTGCCGCCGTGTTCGCGGCCGATGGCGTGCACGAAAGCGTGGTCGATCTTGAGCGCGTCGAATCGCAGCTGCTTGCAGGTGGTCAGCGAGGAGTGGGCGCTGCCGAAATGGTCGAGCGCCAGGCGCACGCCAGCGTCCCGCAACTGGCGCAGCAGCGCCAGGGCGCAGTCGCCGCTGTCCGGCAGCAGCGTCTCGTTCAGTTCCAGCGTGACGCTGCCGGCGCGCAGCCGATGCCGCCGCAGGGCTGGCAACAGCTGCTGCCCCAGTTCCGGGCGCAACTGGGGCGCGGCCAGGTTGAAGGTCACACCCAGTTGCGCGGAGGATGACGCCTGCTGCCACTGGGCCACCTGGGCACAGGCGCCGGCGATGACCCAGGCGTCGAGCCGGTCGAGCAGGGCGCGGTCGTGCACGCAGGGCAGGAACTGCGGCGCCGGGATCAAGCCCAGGCGGGGGTGGCGCCAGTACAGCAGCGCTTCCGCACGGTGCACCTGGCCCGACGCCAGCGCCACCTGCGGCTGGTAGCGCAACTCCAGCTGGTCCGCGTCGAGCGCCTGCTGCAGTTCGCACGTCCACCGCTCCCGTTCCCGTTCGCGCGCGTTGAGTTCCTCGTGGAAGAATTTGATGCTGCCGCCGTTATCCTGCTTGGCCTGGTACATGGCCAGGTCCGCGTTGCGCATCAGGGTGCGGGCGCTGTCGCCGTCCTGCGGATAGAGCGCGATGCCCACGCTGGGCGCGCTGTGGATGTGGTGGCTGCCGATCACATAGGGCCGGGCGCCGGCCTGCTCGATCTTGCGCGCCACGCGGGCGGCGTTGGTGGCGGCTCCCGGGCCTTCGATCAGCACCACGAATTCGTCGCCGCCCAGCCGCGCCACCACGTCCGACACGCGCACGGCCGCCGTCAGCCGGGCCGCCACCTGGCGCAGCAGCTCGTCGCCCACTTCGTGGCCATAGTGGTCGTTGACTTCCTTGAATTTGTCCAGGTCCAGGAACAGCAGCGCGAACTGGGTGCGGTTGCGGTCGGCCGAGGCCACGGCATGTTCCAGTTGCTGGATCAGCGAGCGGCGGTTGACGAGATTGGTGAGCGCGTCGCGCGTGGACAGTTCATGCGCGCGCTGCTCGGCGTGTTTGCGTTCCTTGATCTCCGCTTCCAGTTCCTGGTTGATGCGTTCCAGCTCCTGCAAGCGCTGCACCCGCATATCCTCGTTCAGGCGCGCCAGCTGCTCTGATTTTTTGCGCAGCTGGATGGTCTGCTTGGTCATCTCGACGAACACTTCCACCTTGGTCTGCAGGATCTGCGGGATCACGGGCGTGAACAAATAATCGACGGCGCCTTTCTGGTACGCCTTCAGGCGGTTCATCTCGTCGGCGTAATGGGCCGTGATGAAGATGATGGGCACGCCGGCCGAGCGCGGATGGGAGTGGATCGCTTCGGCCGTCTCGAAGCCATCCATGTCCGGCATGCTG
The DNA here is from genome assembly GCF_014042355.1 of Rugamonas apoptosis. GTDB lineage: Bacteria > Pseudomonadota > Gammaproteobacteria > Burkholderiales > Burkholderiaceae_D > Rugamonas > Rugamonas apoptosis. The sequence goes on along the minus strand of NZ_JACEZU010000008.1, from coordinate 284,866 downwards.
ACGTCGAGCAGGATGACGGCGAAGTCATGGCGCAGTACCTGGCGCAGCGCTTCCTTGCCCGAGCAGGCCGACAACAACTGATAGCCGTGTTGACGGGCCGAGTCCGCCAACAGTTGCTCCAGTGTGAACAGGCTGGCCGGGTCGTCGTTGACGAGAAGAACTTTCGGCATAGGAGACGGCGTGGCTGCGATGGAGTGAGGTCGGCGCTTGTTCTTTGACTTGAAAGATACGCCAGTGCGCTTGGTAGTCAAGCGAAATGCGGCGCCCACAAACTGTCTGCAAAGCAACGGATGCCCACGAATTTCCTGAATGAAAAAGTTTAGCGGAAATTAAGGGGGCACAGCGCACGATAGTGGGGCGGACCGCTGGCTGATCCATACCGGCGCCGACCACAGCAGCTTGCCGTCGTCCTGGGTCAAGCGGGCGTAATGGAAGTGCTCGCCGGGGGCGGGCAGCAGGGTGGTGTCGGCCGTGCGCGCCAGTTCGGTGACGGTGCCGTTGCGCCCGGGAACTCCTTCGATGACAGTCAGTTCCGCCGGTGCGCGGCCGGGCGCGCCGGCGTAGCGCACGGACAGCGTGAGGGGGCCACAGCTGGCGAAGCGTTCGCCCATCAGGTGGCCGTTGGCGGTGAGCATGAATCGGCTTTGCTTGTCCATGGTGGCGAACACGCGGCGCGCGCGCAGGGCCGCCAGCACGCCGGCGTGGTCGAACGGTGTTTCGCTGGGCAACAGGATGGCGCTGCGGTTGCTGTATGAGGCGCCCCAGTTGGCGCAATGGTTGTCTTGGCCGGAGCTGAAGGCCACATGGCGCGGCGCTTTGCGGGGCTTGCGCGCCGCTGCAATGGGCCTGGTCGCCGCCGCCGTCGCAGTGGATGGTCTGGCTGTGGAGATTGCCGTAGTACACCGGGTACGGTGCGATGGCGGCGCCGGTGGGCACGGGTGTCGTATTGGGTGCGTTGGCCATGCCGGGGCCGGCGTGGTAGGGGACGTCGAGCGCTGCGTCGAATTCGCGATGATCGGGTTGTGTGCGCGCCGGCCCACTTCATCACGCCCGATAGAATCATCACAGCGCGCCAGCGCGCACCGTTACTTACCCGTTACTTACATATGCGCTGCTGCGCGATGGCGCGCTTCCCGTTAATATAGCGGCTGCCCCCCCCCGCATGGCGGCTGCGTCCACGACTTTCTCCTTGCAACTGAAGAGTTAGAGCGCAAGGCGCCGCCGCCAGTTCCGCGCCAGGCGGAAAATATGCAGCGTGACTGTTGATTTATGTCATAACGCGTGTCGTAGCGCGTAAACCAACGCCGGGCTTTAACAGGTAAACGTGGTTACTCGGCGTCATTAATAGTATGCTGCTGTGATGCAAATTTCTTTCGATCAGGCGTCCTGGTCAGGCAGTCATGGCCTGTTTTTATTCAGACATAAAGTGACGGACGATGCGCACATTGGTTAAGCTGGGCAAGGGAGTGGCGAGCTCGCGCATGCTGATCTGGGGCGTGGGCTTGTCGCTGGCGCTGGCGGTCGGTTTGACGCTGTACGCGGCCGCCCTGAAGACGGTGGAGGATGACGCCGAACAGCGCTTCCAGAACCTGACCCGCAGCACCCAATACAGTATTTCGGCCCGCGTCAAATCGTATTCCGACCTGGTGCGCGGTTTGGTGGCGCTGTTCCAGACCACGGACAACCTGAGCCGCCTGCAATTTCACCAATATGTGGCCAGCCTGGACTTGCCGCAACACTTCGCCGCCATCGAGGCGCTGACCTGGGCGCCACTGGTGTCGGACGCCCAGCGTGACGCCTTCGTGGCCGCCGTGCGCGCCGACAACAGCCTGGTGCCGCAAGGCTATCCCCGTTTCGACATCAAACCGCCCGGCCGGCGTGCCCACTACGCCGTGCTGACCTATCTGGAACCGACCGCGCTGGCGCAGGAAAAGATGGGCGTGGATATCGCCGCCAATCCCGCCATCGACCGCGCCATGGAATTGTCGCGCGACAGCGGCCAGGTGGGCGCGTCGGGTCAGCCCATCGTCGTCAAGCAACCGACACCCCACATCGGGCTGGGCATGCGCCTGCCCGTGTACCGGCGCGGCATGGAACTGACGGACGTGGTGAGCCGGCGCGCCGCCTATCTGGGCACGGTGGGCATCGGATTCAGCGTGCCCAAGCTGGTGCAGGGCGCCATCGACGAGATGGCCGTGCGCCAGGTGCACCTGACCTTGTATGCCGACGGTAGCGCCGACGTCGAGCAGCGCCGGCTGGTGATCGAGAAGACCGACCGGCTGCTGTTCAACGACAATGGTTCCATGCAGCCCAGCCTGCTGCCAGTGGGGCACGAGGCAGAATTCTTCCAGTCGGTGTTGCCCATTGATTTCAACGGCAGCCTGTGGAAAGCCCATTTCGTGGTGCGCAAGGCCGACCTGCTGACCATGTTCGACACCTATTTCCCCATCATCGCGCTGGCCACGGGCTTCGCCGGCACGATGCTGATCTACGGTTACTTCTTCATGTTATATTCGTCGCGCCGCAGCGCCATCAAGCAGCGGCTGTTGCTCGATACCGTGCTCAACAACGTGGACGCGCGGGTCTACATGAAGAGCCAGGACCGGCGCTACATCTATGCCAACGCCAAGGTGGCGCAAGTGATGGCGTTGCCGGTGCAAGACATCATCGGCAAACTGGACCGCGACCTGATGCCGGCCGCCGCCGCCGACGCGGCCTGGGCCGACGACCGTTCCGTGATCGCCGACAACGTCAAGCGGGCCGGCGAGGAAGTGTATACGGACAACCAAGGGGCCGTGCACCATTTGTGGACCGTGAAGGTGCCGGTGGAAATCGACCGCGCCGAGACGGCCGTGATCGCGCTGTCGACCGACGTGACGGAGTTGCACAATCTCAAGGAACAGGCCGATGCCGCCAACCAGGCCAAGAGCGACTTCCTGTCCAATATGAGCCACGAGATCCGCACCCCGATGAACAGCATCATCGGCATGGCGCACCTGGCGCTGAAAGCCGTCAGCGATCCCAAGCAGCGCGACTATCTGAGCAAGATTTTCCATTCCAGCCAGCATTTGCTGGGCATCATCAACGACATCCTGGACTTCTCCAAGATCGAGGCCGGCAAGATGGAGCTGGAAGTGGCCGATTTCGCGCTCGACTCGCTGCTGAGCAATATTTCCAGCCAGCTTGGCGAGAGTGCTGCACGCAAGGGCCTGGAACTGGTGTATGAAATATGGCCCGGCTTGTCGCACCAGTTGCGCGGCGACCCGTTGCGGCTGGAACAAGTGCTGCTTAACTTCACTAATAATGCCATCAAGTTCTCCGAAAATGGCAGGATCTACATCCGTGCCCGTCCGGTGGAAGACCGCGACAACACCACCCTGGTGCGCTTCGAGGTGCAGGATGAAGGCATAGGTATGACGCTGAGCCAGATGAGCAACCTGTTCCAATCGTTCCACCAGGCTGACACCTCGACCACCCGCAAATATGGCGGCACCGGGCTCGGTCTGGTGATCAGCAAGCAACTGGCCGAGTTGATGGGCGGCACGGTGGGGGTGGAAAGCCGGCTGGGCGAGGGCAGCACGTTCTGGTTCACGGCGCGGCTGGCCAAGGGCACCAGCTTCCTGGAGCCCAACGACGCGGCCGTGCAGCCGGACGTGCTCGACAGCATCCGCGGCGCCTCCATCCTGCTGGTGGAGGACAACGTATTCAGCCAGCAAGTGGGTCAGGAGTTGCTGGAGGATGCCGGCGCCATCGTGGCCGTGGCCAACAACGGCAAGGAAGCGATCGACATGCTGCTGCGTCAGCACTATGACTGCGTGCTGATGGACGTGCAGATGCCGGTGATGGATGGTTTCGAGGCTACTCGCTTGATCCGCTCTGATTCCCGATTGCAAGCGACGTTGGTGATTGCCATGACGGCCAACGCCGGTCGCGAAGACCAGCGCCGCTGTATCGAAGCGGGTATGGACGAATTCGTAACCAAGCCGATCGCGCCGCAGCTGCTGTTCAATGTGCTGTCGAAATGGATGAGCCAGCGGGCGCGCGCGGCCGGCCCGTTGGCGCCGGTCGACGCTCCGCCGACCGTGCTGGTGCCGGATGTGGTCGTGCCGGTGCCGGTCGCAGGGGGGGGCAGCGCCGCGACTGCCGCCGTCGCCTCTTCCGCAACGACGGCGACGACCGCCAATACCGCTACGACGGCTACGACCGTCACCGCTGCCACGTCCGCTGGCGCCGCAGCCGCTGCGGCCAGCACAGCCAACACAGCCAACACACCCACCGCAGCTACCACGGCCGCCGCAGCCGGCGCCCCGACCAAGGCATCGTTGACACCGCCGCCGGCCGCCGACGGGCTTGCGGCTGGGGTAGGGGCCGTGCCCGCCGTGCCACTTCCCACGGCGACGCCGGGCGCCAGTTCGCCCGCCCTGGTGATTCCCCCGGCCGCCGCCAACGCCCTGGCGCCGGCCCCGGTCGCGATCAGCGCGCCCCCCATCACCACGCCCGCCCCGCTATTGGAGGCAACGTTCAGTGCGCCGACGGGGGCAGCAAGCAATCCGGCCGCGTCCGTGCCGGAAACCGGCGAGGCCGAGATGTTCGACATGGCCGCGCTGGGCCAGACCTTTGGCAACAAGCCGGACAAAATGCGCAAGTACGCGATGCTGTTCCTCGATTCGGCCCGGGCCGGCATGGTGGAAGTGGATGCAGCCCTGGCCCAGGACGACCTGAGGCAATTGTCGGAACTGGGACACCGCATCAAATCCTCGGCGCGAGCCGTGGGTGCGATGCGCTTTGGCAACCTGTGCCTGGCGCTGGAACAGATGCGCAAGGAGCCCGACGCGGCACGCGCCCGTCAGTTGGTGGCGCAGATGCACGTTATGCTGGCCCAGCTCAATGAATTGGTGGCGCAGGAACTGGTGGCGCTGGCGCCGGGCTGAGCCCGTCTGGCGCGTGCGGCGAGGCGAGGGTGATTATGGGCGGCAGCCGGGCAGATTTTGCGGCGCCGGCGACATGAAGGTCACCGCATCGTTACAAATCAAGTAAGCCAACTGCCATTTCCCCGGATTGTTTCCCGCGACCTTGGCCGTGTGCAACAGCACGCGAGCCCCCTCGTAATTGCGCAGCAGGCGCACGATAGCGCGGCTGTTCGGGTCGGTATCCTGGCGTGGCGTCAGTTCCACCGTCAAGTCGCCCAGTGACCCCACCACCGTCTTGCTGTAGGGCGGGGCATCCAGCTCCAGCGTTTTGCCGGCGATGCCGGTGCCCTGGATGGAGATCGAAAAGTGCGGCGGCGGCACCTCCTCGACGCCCCGGGCCTGGACGGCGGCCGCTGCCATTCCCAGTGCGAAAATAAAGCAAAATCCTGCGGGACGAAACGACATGCGGCACTCCAGGGACATGATTGCGTAAATCTTACTATATGTTGCCGTACGGAATTCTCTCCAAATATTGCATCATTTTGATGGCTATGCTGACATAGCGGAAACGGTGCAGACGTGCGCAAACAGGTGTATTTTGTTGAAATCGCAAGAGAATGTGGGGACATCAGCATGACACGCGTTCGAGTTGAAAGTTTCACCATCTCCATCGATGGCTATGGAGCCGGTCCGAATCAGGACCTCAACAACCCATTGGGCGAGGGCGGGACGGACTTGCACCAATGGTTCATCCCGACACGCACATTCCAGCGCGCCCACGGCGGGGGCGAAGGCACGACCGGGGTCGACGAGGACTTCGCCGCGCGGGGATTCCGGAACGTGGGCGCCTGGATACTGGGGCGAAATATGTTCGGACCGGTGCGGGGACCATGGCCCGACCTGAACTGGAAGGGCTGGTGGGGCGACAACCCGCCGTACCACGTGCCCGTGTTCGTCCTGACCCATCATGCGCGACCGTCGATCGAGATGGAGGGCGGCACGACTTTTCACTTCGTCACGGGTGGCATCCGGGCAGCGCTGGACCTGGCCCGCGCCGCCGCGAACGGCATGGACGTGCGCATCGGCGGCGGGGCCAGTGTAATTCGGCAGTATCTGCAAGAAGGGCTCATAGACGAATTGCATATCGCGATCTCGCCGGTCCTGCTGGGCCGGGGCGAGCGCCTGTTCGAAGGGGCGGACTTGCGGGCGCTAGGTTACGAATGCGTCGAGTTCGTTGGAACGGAGAAGGCGACCCATGTGGTGCTGCGGCGCCGGTGATACAAGTCAGCAATTCAGTGTCAGGTCTGTCAATCGGACAGTCGCCGCCTATCTTTGATTTTTCTCATCCTGGGACGTTTTTTCGATGATCTAAAGTAGCTTCGGCTTTTTACCACATGCGATTTCGAGGTCGTTTGATAGATCGCAAGGGTATTGTCTTGGTGTCCGAATGACAGACCTGACACCGAATCGAAAAATTGACGTCAATCTATCGCCCAGGGGGCTGCGCACCAGCGCGCCAGCGGCGATAATGCGCATGGCGCCATTCCGGCGCGCCACCAAACGGAGCCCCATGCATTCGAGCATCACCCCCGGCCTGCTGATCCTGCACGGCAACCAGATGGAACAGCTGCGCGCGGCCGTGTTCCAGTGGCTGCGCAACCATCCGCTGGGGCCGCTGGAGCAGGACATTTTCCTGGTGCAGTCGAACGGTGTGGCCGAGTGGCTCAAGATCGCGCTGGCCGAGGAGTTGGGCGTGTGCGCGGCCACCCGCGTGGCGCTGCCGGCCCGCTTCCTGTGGGACACCTACCGCGGCATGCTGGGGCGCGAACGGGTGCCGGCCCTGTCGGCCTTCGATAAAGGCCCGCTCACCTGGCGCTTGATGCGCTTGCTGCCCACGCTGCTGAACCAAGCCGTCTTCACGCCGCTGCGCCATTTCCTGGCCGACGGCGAGGCCGAGCGCCGGCTGCAATTGGCCGAACGGCTGGCCGACCTGTTCGACCAATATCAGGTGTACCGCGCCGACTGGCTGGAGGACTGGGCCGCCGGACGGGATCAGTTGCGCAGCGCGCGCGGTGAAACGGTGCCGCTGCCGCCCGACCAGTGCTGGCAAGGCCAGTTGTGGCGGGCCGTGATGGCGGACGTGGCACCGGAGGAGCGGGGCCTGGGCCGCGCCACCGTGCATACGGAATTCGTGCGCACCATCGCCGCTGGCGTGGCGCCGGCCGGCCGCCTGCCGCGCCGCATCGTGCTGTTCGGCGTGTCGGCGCTGCCGTACCAGAGCTTGCAGGCACTGGCTTCGCTGGCGCGCCACACGCAGGTGCTGCTGGCCGTGCCCAATCCGTGCCAGTTCTATTGGGGCGATATCATCGACGGGCGCGACCTGCTGCGCGCCGCGCACCGCCGCCAGCAACTGCGCAATGGCCAGGACCTGGGGCAGATCCCGCTGGAGGAGCTGCACGCGCACAGCCATCCGCTGCTGGCCAGTTGGGGGCGCCAGGGCCGCGATTTCATCCGCATGCTGGATGAATTCGACGCGGAAGCGGCGGCCGCCGCCGAGGCGCAGGGCGAGGATGGCAGCGCGCCGCTGCGGGTCGACCTGTTCAGCGATGGCGAGGCCGCTACTTTGCTGGGCCAGGTGCAGGCTGCCGTGCGCGACTTGCTGCCGCTGTCCGAGCATCCGCACCGCGCGCCGCCGGACACGGACCGCTCAATCGAATTCCACATCGCCCACAGCGTCCAGCGCGAAGTGGAAGTGCTGCACGATCAGCTGTTGTCCATGTTCGCTGCCGGTGGCGACACGCCCCTGCGCCCACGCGACGTGGTGGTGATGGTGCCCGATATCGATACCTGTTCGGCCGCCATCCACGCCGTGTTCGCCCAGCACAAGCGCAGCGACCCGCGCTACATTCCGTTCGAAATCGCCGACGTCAAGGACCGCAGCGTCAATCCGCTGCTGGTGGCGCTGGAGTGGCTGCTGCGCTTGCCCCAGCAGCGCTGCCGCCAGAGCGAAGTGCGCGACCTGCTGGACGTGCCGGCACTGGCCCAGCGCTTCGGCCTGAGCGCGGAAGATTTGCCCACGCTGGGCCTGTGGATCGAAGGGGCCGGTGTGCGCTGGGGCCTGGACCAGACCCACCGCGATGGCCTGGGCCTGGGTTCGGCCGGTGAACAGAATGCCTGGATCTTTGGCGTGCGGCGCATGCTGCTTGGTTATGCGAGCGGCGACGGCGCCAGTTTCGCCGGCATTGAACCGTATGCGGAAGTGGGCGGCCTCGATGCCGCGCTGGCCGGCTCGCTGGCCCAGTTGGTGGAGGCGCTGCTGCACTGGCGCGCGCTGCTGGCCCAGTCCCGCTCCCCGTCCGATTGGGGCGTGCAGGCGCGCGCCTTGCTGGCCACTTTCTTCGACGGCGCCGAGGAGAACGACCGCCTCACACTGGCTCAGCTCAGCGACACGCTCAATCACTGGCTCACCACCTGCGAGGCGGCCGGTTTCAATGAAGCCGTGCCGCTGGCCGTGCTGCGCGAAGCGTGGCTGGGCGCGCTGGACGAGCCGACTTTGGACCACCAGTTCGTGTCCGGCGGCGTAACCTTCTGCACGCTGATGCCGATGCGCGCCGTGCCGTTCCGCGTGGTCTGCCTGTTGGGCATGAACGATGGCGACTTCCCGCGCCGCGCGCCCAAGGCCGATTTCGACTTGCTGGCGCAGCCGGGCATGGCCCGTCCTGGCGACCGTTCGCGCCGCGACGACGACCGCTATCTGATGCTGGAAGCCTTGCTGGCCGCGCGCGACAAGCTGTATGTGAGCTGGGTCGGGCGCAATGTGCGCGACAACAGCGAGCAGCCGCCGTCGGTGCTGGTGTCGCAACTGCGCGACTACCTGGTCAACGGCTGGGGCCTGGACCTGCACGCGCGCACCACGGAGCACGCGCTGCAGCCGTTCAGCCGCCGCTATTTCGAGGCTGGCGGCTTGCTCACCTACGCCGGCGAATGGCGCGCCGCCCACGCCGACAGCACCGCGCAACAGGAGGTGGCCGAGCTGCCGCCGTTCGAGATCGACGACAAATACCGGCTCAAGTTGTCGGCGCTGGCCAGCTTCATGCGCCAGCCGGTGCGCTACTTCTTCCGCCAGCGCCTGGGCGTGATCTTCGGCGATGCGGCGCTGGTGGGCGAGGACGAGGAACCATTCTCGCTCAACGCGCTGGAACGCTATCTGCTCGAAGACGTGATGCTGGATGATGACGGCGCCGACGCCGAACAGTTGGAGCAAGTGTGCGAGCATCTGACCGTGCGCGCCGAACGGCTGGCGCGCGAGGGCGTGCTGCCGATCGGCCTGATCGGCCAGCAGTGGCAGCGCCAGCTGGTGGATGCGCTGGTGCCGGTGCGCTGCGCCTGGCTCACGCTGCGCCAGCATTATCCGCAAGCCGCGCCCAAGCTGGCGGTGAGCCTGGAACTGTCCGGCGTGCCGCTGGATGATTGGCTGGATCACTTGCGCAGCAATGGCAGCGATACCGTGTGGCTCACGCAGATGTCGTCCAAGGTGACGGACAAGGCGCGCCAGCCGCGCGGCGACAAGTTGATCCCCATGTGGCTGCGCCAGTTGGCGGCGGCGGCGGCCGGCATGCCCGTCAGCGGCTACCTGGTGGCGCGCGATGCCATCGTTATCATGGCGCCGCTGGAGCAGGGCGCGGCGCTGCGGACTCTGCACGATCTGGTCAGCATCTGGCGCGATGGCATGCACCGTCCGCTGCCCACGGCCTGCAAGACGGCGCTGGCGCTGGCCCAGGGTGGCGATCCGCGTGCCGTGTATGACGGCGGCTTCGACGTCGACGGCGAGAATGCGGACCTGTGCCTGGCGCGCCTGTGGCCGGACTTCGCCGCGCTGTCGGCGGAGGAATTGTGGGCCGACTGCGCCCAGGCCCTGTATGGCCCGCTGGCCGACTGGCTCAAGGATCACATCACGGTCGAACCGATCACGGACGACGGGGAACACGCATGACGCAATTGCTGGCACCTTTGACTTTTCCCCTGCACGGCTCGCGCCTGATCGAGGCCAGCGCCGGCACCGGCAAGACGTGGACCATCGCCGCCCTGTATCTGCGGCTGGTGCTGGGCCACGGCGGCGAGGATGGCTTTGTCCGTCCGCTGCTGCCGGCCGATATCCTCGTGATGACCTTCACGCGCGCGGCCACGCGCGAGCTGTCGAACCGGGTGCGCGAACGGCTGGTGGAGGCGGCCGCCTACTTCCGTGGCCAGTCGGGCCAGCGCGATGACTATCTCGACGCGCTGCTCGACTCGTATCCCGACCACACAGCGCGCCAGCAGGCTGCGCACCGCCTGATGCTGGCGGCGGAAACGATGGACGAAGCGGCCATCTTCACTATCGACGCCTGGTGCCAGCGCATGCTGCGCGAGCACGCCTTCGACAGCGGCAGCCTGTTCGACGAGGAACTGGTGAGCGACGAGCAGACCCTGTTCGACGACGCGGCCCACGACTACTGGCGCCAGCAAGTCTATCCGCTCGACGCGCATGGCCTGGAAGCGCTGCTGGGCTGCTGGGGCGATGTGGAAACGCTCAAGAAGTCCGTGCGCGAGCTGGTCAAGCGGGCCGACATCGCTGGCGATGAGGGCAGGGAAGCGCTGGCCGCGCTGATCGCGCGCAAGCTGCGCGAGCAGCAGGCCACGCTGGCGGCGCTCAAGCAGGATTGGCACGCGCGCGCCAACCGCATGGAACAGTGGATCGTGGCCCAGCGCGAGGCCAGTCCCAAGTGCTTCAATGGGAACAAGATGCGGGCCAATTCGCTGGTGGCCTGGTTCGACGGCCTGCGCGCGTGGGCCGCGGCGCCTCAGCAGCATATGCCCGACCTTTCGGACGCGGGCTGGAAGCGCCTCACGCCTGATGGCATCGCGGACGCCTTCTCCAAGGACTATGTGGCCGACATTCCTGATGATTTCGACGCCACGGCGCCGTTGCAGCAGGCGCTGGCCGCCATCGCGCCGCTGTCGCACGCGTTGTATTTGCACGCGGCGGCCAGCGTGGCGCGGCGCATGGCGGAACTGAAGCGGCGCAACCGCCAGTTCGGTTTCGCCGACATGCTGGACCGCTTGAACGCGGCGCTGCAAGGCGAGAACGCGGAGGCGCTGCGCCGGCGCATCACGGAACAGTACCCGGTGGCGATGGTGGACGAGTTCCAGGACACGGCGCCCAACCAATATGAAATCTTCAACCTGCTGTACCGTGTGGCCGACAATGACCGCCGTCTCGGCCTGTTCCTGATCGGCGATCCCAAACAGTCGATCTACGGCTTCCGGGGCGCCGACATCCACAGCTACCTGTCTGCGCGGCTGGCCACCACGGGCCGCCACTACCAGTTGGGCACCAACTTCCGCTCCACGGCCGGCGTGGTCGATGCCGTCAACCGATTGTTCCTGCACGCGGAAGGCAATGGCGTGGGCACGGGCTTTCCGCGCGGCGCGTTCCGCTTCCGCAAAGATGGCGTCAATCCGCTGCCGTTCGAGGCCGTGGGCGCGCGCGGGCGCGCGGAACGGCTGGTCAACATGGAAGGCGAAGTGCCGGCCATGGCCGTGTGCTGCACGGCCATGCCGGACATGCGCAAGGAAGGCTATCTGGACTTCTTCGCCCATCACTGCGCCGAACATATCGTGGCCCAGTTGAACGACGAGGGGGCCGGCTTTGATGGACCGCAGGGATTCCAGCGCCTGCAGCCGGCCGACATCGCCGTGCTGGTGCGCGACCGCAAGGAGGCGGCGGCCATCCGGCGCGCGCTGCAACGGCGTAACGTGGCCAGCGTCTACCTGTCCGACAAGGATTCCGTGATCGACAGCGACGAGGCGGCCGACGTGCTGCGCTGGCTGTCGGCGCTGGCCAATCCGCTCGACGGTGCGCTGGCCCGCGCCGCCTTCGCCACCCGCACGGCCGGGCTGCCACTGGCGGAACTGGCCCGGCTCACATCGGACGAACTGGCGTGGGAGGAGCGGGTGGAACAGCTCAAGGCGCTGCACATCGTGTGGCAGCGCCAGGGCGTGCTGGCCATGCTGCGCCGCTTCATCCACGAACTGGGGTTGCCGGCCGCGTTGCTGGCGCAGGCCGGTGGCGAGCGGCGCTTGACCAATCTGCTGCATCTGGCCGAGTTGCTGCAATCGGCCAGCCGCCAACTGGATGGCGAGCAGGCGCTGATCCGCTGGCTGGCCGAACAGATCGACGGCGGCACGGACGGCGGCGACGAACGGGTGCTGCGGCTGGAAAGCGATGCGGAACTGGTCAAGGTGGTCACCGTCCACAAATCGAAGGGGCTGGAATATCCGCTGGTGTACCTGCCGTTTGCCGTCACGGCGCGCAGGGTGGAGCGGCGCAACCGCAGCTTCTTTGAATTCACGGACGCCGCCGGCCAGCGCCAGATCGACCTGGCCTTGACGGATGATGCGCTGGAAGCGGTGGAGCGCGCCCGCATCGAGGAGGATTTGCGGCTGCTGTATGTGGCGCTGACCCGCGCCCGGCACACGCTGTGGCTGGGCGTGGCCGCGCTGGCCGCGCGCAAGGCGGGCGAGAATACTTTGCACGAATCGGCGCTCGGTTATCTGCTGACGGGCGGTGAGCGCTTGCCGGCCGATCTGCTGCTGGAACGGTGGCAGCACCTGCGCGGCGACTGCGCCGCCATCGTCGTGCGCGCGCTGGAAGCGGACCGGCAATTCACGGCCTTGAACCGGGTGGAACAGCGTCCGCCGTTGCTGGAGACGGCGCCCTACACGGGCCGTTTCGAGCGCGACTGGTCGGTGGGCAGTTTCAGTTCGCTGGCGCGGCGCACGAGCCCGGCCGGTGCGCCGGTGCCGCGTCATGCCTTGCAGGAAAAATTGCTGGAGTCGGAAGACAGTCCCGCCATTGTCCGTACCGAGGATGCGCCGTGGCACCGCTTCCCGCGCGGTTCCGTGCCCGGCAATTTCCTGCACGAACAGTTGGAATGGATGGGGCAGGAAGGATTTGACATCGTCGAGCGCGACTATTTCGAGACGGCGCTGGCGCGGCGGGTGGAGCGGGCCGGCTGGAGTCACCGGCTGGACGATACGGTGGCATGGTTGCGCACCATCGCCGGCACGGCCTTGCCGCAACTGGGCGCACCGCTGTGCCGCATCGCCACCGCCTTGCCCGAAATGGAATTCTGGTTCCCCAGCGAGCGCCTCAGCTCCGGCGCGCTGGACCGTCTGTGCCGCACGCATTTGCTGGACGGCATGCCGCGCCCGGCCTTGCCGGAGCGGCAACTGCACGGCATGTTGAAAGGTTTTACCGATTTGGTATTCGAACATGAAAATCGGTACTGGGTCATGGATTACAAGTCCAATGCCTTGGGCGCGGGGGACGCCGCCTACCATCGCCAGGCGCTGGCGGCCGGCATGGCCGAACACCGTTACGACATCCAGGGCGCTATTTATATGCTGGCGTTGCATCGGCTGTTGCAAAGCCGCCTGGGCGAGGCGTATGACCCGGCCCAGCATCTGGGCGGCGCCATCTTCCTGTTCCTGCGTGGCATTGCGCATCCGCAAACCCACGGCTGTTACCTGCTGGCGCCGGAGCCGGCCCTGCTGGATGGACTGGATCACTTGCTGAACGAAACGAATGAGCTCGAATATGACCATGATGCATGAACCGGCCCTGTTCGCCGTGCTGGACGGGCTCACGGAAACGGGCCAGTTGCGGCGCCTGAGCGGTGCATTTGCGCGCTTTATCGGCTCCGTTGGCAGCAGTTCGCCGCAATTGATGGCGGCCTGTGCCCTGTTGTCGGAGCTCGAAGGAAGCGGCCATAGCTGTTTGCTGCTGGCCGACCTGGCCGCCACACCGGCCGTCCTGATGGGGTGGACAGAGGAACAGTGGCAACCGCTGCGCGATGCCGTGGGCGAGTGGCCGCAAAGCGCCACCGCCTGGCGCGCGGTACTGGCCGGGTCCGGTCAGGTGTGGTCGGTGGGCGACACGGATCGCCAACAGCCGCTGGTGCTGGACGGCGAGCGGCTCTACCTGCGCCGTTACTGGCGCGACGAAACCCAGGTCGCGCATGCCGTGCGCAGCCGCGCGCTGACTGCGCGGGCGCCCGACGTGGCGGATGTGCGGCGCTGGCTGGACGTGCTGTTCGACCATGCGCCGCGCGAAGGCGGGGCCGATTGGCAAAAGATCGCCTGCGCCGTCGCGCTGCGGGGGCAGCTCGGCATCATCACGGGCGGCCCCGGCACCGGCAAGACTTACACGGTGGCCCGGCTGCTGGCGCTGCTGTTCGCCACCGAGGGCCAGCGCCAGGCTGGCATGCGCATCGCCATGGCCGCGCCCACGGGCAAGGCGGCAGCCCGCCTCAAGCAATCGATCGACCAGGCGTTGGACGTGCTGGCCGCCAAGGTGGGGCCGGCGCTGCCGCTGCGCGACCTGGCGGCCCGCATGGGCGCGGCGCGCACCCTGCACAGCCTGCTCGGCGCGCGGCCCGACACGCGCGCGTTCCAGCATCATGCGGGCAATCCGCTGGAAGTTGATGTGCTGATCGTGGACGAAGCATCCATGATCCACCTGGAAATGATGGCCTCGCTGCTGGCCGCCTTGCCGCCGCACGCGCGTCTGATCCTGCTGGGCGACAAGGACCAGCTGGCCTCCGTGGAGGCAGGCGCGGTGCTGGGCGACCTGTGCCACCGGGCCGAGACGGGTGGTTACGACGATGCCACGCTGGCCTACGTGGCGGCCGCGACCGGGCAGGACATTCCTGCCCACTTCCGCGGTCACGGTGGCCCGATCGCACAACAAACCGTGATGTTGCGCCAAAGCCGGCGCTTCGGTGGCCCCATCGGCGCGCTGGCGCTGGCCGTCAACGCCGGCGACAGCCTGCAAGCCCAGGAAGTGTTGCGCGGCACCACCGATGGCACGGTGGCGTGGGTGGAACCGGCCCAGCAATCGGACGTGGTGCAACTGGCCCTGGCGGGACGGCCCGGCGTGGGCGGTGGCTATCAGGGCTACCTCAGGCTGATCCGGGCCGGCGCGCCGGACGGGGCCGCGCATGACGACTGGGTGGCATCCGTGCTCAAGGAATTCGAAGCGTTCCGCATCCTGTGCGCCGTGCGCGAAGGCGAGTGGGGCGTTGCGGGATTGAATGAAGTGATCGAACACAAGCTGGAAGCGGCCGGGCTGATACGGCGCCGTGGCGAATGGTATGTGGGCCGTCCCGTCATGGTCACGCGCAACGATTACGGCACCGGCGTGTTCAACGGCGACATCGGGCTGACGCTGGCCGACCCGGCCCGCCCCGGCGCCTTGCGCGTGTATTTCCTGGAAGGCGAGAAGGTGCGCAGCGTGCTGGCCACCCGCTTGCGCAACGTGGAAACGGCGTTCGCCATGACGGTGCATAAATCACAAGGTTCTGAATTCAACCACACGGTGCTGGCCTTGCCACGCGACGGTGGCGGCGCACTCGCGCGTGAACTGGTCTACACCGGTATCACCCGCGCCCGCAGTTACTTCACGCTGGTGTCGCCCAGTCCCCAGTTGCTGCAGGAAGCGATCAGCCAGCGTACCCAGCGGGCCTCGGGACTGCGCGGTCTTCTAGACAACTAGGCCGCCAGACCCGGCCATGCCTGCCGCCACGCGCGGCGGTGCTCATCCCGCGTACGCCGATGGTGACGCGGGATTTTTTTCGCTTTCCCGGGCGAATACGGCCATGTTATGCCAATTATTGGCGTGTAAAGATCAATTTCTGGCATGAATCGGGCATGTGGGGCGTATCCGGACAGCGGTGCCGCAGCGAGCGTGGCGGTGTTTGGAGTTGTGCGCGGAGAAACTTCCCAAGGAATTGGGGAGGTAACACATTAGGCGAATGTGTTACCTCCGTTCTGCGAAATAGGTGTCGTCCCCAATTCTCGGGCAATAAAAAACCGGGCCACATGGGCCCGGTTTCGGGGTGCTGCTGGTGCGTGCGGGCCGGTCAGGCGCGGCGGCGGTGGCCACTGGTATGGCCGTGTTTCTTGTGGCGGGTGCTGGAAGCGGCCATCACTTTGGCTTCTTCTTCCGGACCGGCGATGAAGCGGCGGATGTTGAGGGCGTCCATCAAGCGGGCGGAACTGGCCTTGGCGTTCAACAGCACCACGGTGGCGTTCTTGCCGGCCGACTTGATGCGCATGATCAGGCAGCGGCCCGCTTCCTCCGTGTAGCCGGTCTTGGACATGCCGATATCCCAGCCCTTGGCACCCACCAGGCGGTTGGTGTTGTGGTATTCCACGTTGCGGCCCTTGATGTTGATGACATCCTTGGCGTCGGTGGTGATGCGGCGGATTTCCGGGTAGTTGGCGGCGGCCGAGGCCATCTTGACCAGGTCGGCGGCGGTGGAGCGGTTGTTGGGCGACAGGCCGGTCGGTTCCTCGATCACGGTCTGGGTCAGGCCCAGCGCGCGGATCTTGTTCTTGACGGCGGCGGCAAACGCGGTCGGGCCACCAGGGTAGGTGCGGGCCAGCGAGGCGGCGGCGCGGTTGTCGGACGACATCAGCGCCAATTGCAGTACGTCGCGGCGGGCGATCTCGGCGCCCACCGGCACGCGCGAAGTGCTGTGCTTGAGGGTGTCGACGTCCGTCTTGTCGATGCTGATCATGGCGTCCATGTCAGGTTTGGAGTCCAGCACCACCATCGCCGTCATCAATTTGGTGAGCGAGGCGATGGGGACTTGAACGTTGGCGTTCTTTTCGAGCAGTACTTTACCGGTGTCGTTTTCGACCACCAGCACGGACTGCGAACCGAGCGGTACTGCGCATGCAGCGACAGCAAACGAACTCAGTACTACAGCAACTATTTTCTTGAGCATGTGGTTTTAGGAGGAAAGGGGGTCTATCGGACCGCGGGCTGCGGTGCGTCGCACAATATTTCTGGCAATGCGGCAATATTTTCCTGAGGATAAACAATAACATCAAAGTGGTTTCTCGTCTATCGGACTTGGGCCATCCGGCCCGGTAGTTGCGGATAGTTTGTGCGATTGTTGTGCCGCACGCATGCACGCCACGGCCTTGGCCGGATGGAAAAGTGAGCGCTGGTGTAGAATTCCGCCCGGCTCGGACCCGGCCGTCCAGGCCGGCGGGGGGCTGCCGCAACGGCTTTCCACGCTTGGTGTATAGTCGCTGCATGCACAGCGAAGCGCCACTGGCACTCTTCACTTTGCTATTGAAATATTTTGTGAGCGTACATGAGTCTTGAAATTCGTATTGCTGCTTCGACAGATGCATTTGCAGCATGCAATGTCCTGCGACGTTCCATCGCTGAATGTTGTGTCCTGGATCATCAGAACGATCCAGCCATACTGGATGCCTGGCTGGGCAACAAGACCCCGCAAATGGTGGCGAGCTGGTTCAGCTCGCCCACCAATTTTTCGCTGGTGGCGGTGGAAGATGGTGTCGTGATCGGCGTGGCCCTGCTGACGGCGGCGGGCAAGCTGGCGCTGTGCTATCTGTTACCGGAGGCGCGCAGCAAGGGCGCCGGCAAGGCTTTGCTGGCTCGCGTGGAGCAACAGGCCTGCAGTTGGGGCGTCAAGGCCTTGCAATTGCACAGCACCGCCACGGGGGAAGGCTTTTTTGCCAGCCAGGGCTATATCCACTCGGGAAAGGTGCGTTCACCGTATGGTGTGGAAACCATCTTTTTCTGGAAGCAGCTGGGTGAGGGCGCGCCGAACGCTGGACGCAAGCGCTTCTGTAATTGCAATAATAACTAGTATTGTGCGCCAGTCGCCAGTCGCCAGTCGCCAGTCGCTAATCGCTGGTGGGCGGCGGCGGCAACGGAACCGTCAGGTCCACGGCCGTACCGGGCCGCAGCGTATAGACGGCCAGCGTGGCGCCGATGCGCTGCGCGCGCAGCCGCATATTGCCCAGACCATGTCCATGGCTGGCCGCTTCCGGGTCGAATCCACAGCCATCATCGCGTATCCGGGCCGAAAACTGGGCCGGCGTAAAGTGCAGGTCAACCGTGACCTGGCGCGCGCGGGCATGGCGCAGGGCATTGGCCAGGGCTTCCTGCAGGATGCGCAGCACTTGCAGGCCATCGTGCGGCGCGATATGCAGCTGCTCAGGCAGGTTGTGATTGGTCCAGCGCAGCGGCAATCCCACTCCCTTGAATCGCGCTTCCATGCGGAAGCGGAAGTTGCCCAGCACGGGCAGCAGATCGGGTTCGTCCGGCGACAGCGTGTCGATCGCCAGTCGCATGTCGTCCAGGCATTCCTGCAGCATGGCCACCGTCTGGGCCGTATCGGCGGTGCCGTTTTGAACCAGCACCAAGGTCGATACCAGCGTCGAGCCCACGCCGTCGTGCAAGTCCTGCATGATCCGCAGCCGTTCTTCGTTGGCAGCGTGTTCGCGTTCGAATGTGCGCAGTTGTTCCTGGTTGGCGACACGCTCTTGCCAGAAGCGCAGCAAGGCCCAGGCCCCGCCACTGCTGGTGAGCAGGCACATCAACATCAATAGGGTGGCCAGCAGCACTTCCTCGTGCCACTTCTGCAGGTAGTCGTCGGCCGCCAGTCCCACGCTGAAATACAGATTGCGCGGCAGTAGCAGCAGCGGCTGGTCGAACACACGTTGCAGTGAGATCAGCCGTTCGATGCCATCGTAAGGGGAGGAGAACAGGTAGCTGTCGGGCCGATGCCCGGTGCGCACGTATTCGCGCAACTTGGGGGAGGGGAACACCTTGCCGATCATGGCGTCGTCTTCATTGAGCCTGGCGTAGCGGGCATAGACCAGTTGGTCCGACGACATCAGCGTCATGGCGCCGCGCGGACCCACCTGGGTCAGCGAGAAGGCGTTGCCCAGGCGGTGCAACGGCGCTTCCGTGCTGACGATACCGTTGAAGCTGCCGTCGGCCTTGCGCAGGGCGCGCGCGAACAGCACGTACCACTGTTGCAGGGCGGGATCGCGCAGCGGGCGGCTCAGCGCCAGGCCCGGCGTGGTGCTGTCACGCAGCGCGAGGAAATAATCCTGGTCGGCCACGCTGACGCGTGCGCCCGCTTCCAGCGGCGGGCCGTAGCGCTGGCGACCGACCGCGTCGTACACGCGCACAGGGCGCAGCGCCGGCTGGCGGTCTAGCTGGCGCTGTAACAGGGCGGCCAGCGGGCCGGCCGCGTCGGCATCGGGCAACTGGGCGATATCGAGCGCCACCCCATTGAGCGCCACGTCGATTTCCCTGATCGTGGCAGAAATATTTTCCTTCAATACGGAGGACAGGTTATGGGCCGTGGTCGCCGCATGCTCATGCTGCTGGCGAAAGCTTTGCTGCAGGAACAGCAGCAGGATGGCGCCTATCAGCAGGTTGAGTGCGATCACCACGCCGACCACCTGGCGCACCAGGGCCGGACGTGACGGTTTGGCGGGGGGCATTACAGCAAGCCCAGCGCGGTCGCTTCGTACACGGCCTCGCCGCGCGAGTGCACGGCCAGTTTCTTGTAGATGTTCTTGACGTGGCGCGCCACGGTATGGGGGGAGATTCCGTGCAATTCGCCGATTTCGATGAAGGTCAGCCCTTTGGCCAGCGCCCGCAGCACTTCCTCTTCGCGCTCGGTCAGCAAACCCTGGGCTTGCGGGTCGGTGCGGGTGCGGCTGGCGCCGGGCGCGCGGCCTTGCATGCGCTGCAGGATCTTGCGCGCGATCACGGGACTGACGGGGGCGCCGCCGTCGCGCAGGGTGCGGATGCCGTCGAGCATGTCGGCTGCGGTGCTGTCCTTCAGCAGGTAGCCGGTGGCGCCCGCCTCGATGCTGGACAGGATGTGGGCGTCGTCGCCGAATACGGAAATCACCACGGCGTCGCAATCCGGATGGCGGCGCACGGCCTGGCGGATCACGTCCACCCCGCTGATGTCGGGCAGGCCCAGGTCGATCAGGTAGACGTCGGCGCGGCCGCGTTCCAGCATGGCCAAGCCGTCGCGGCCGTTGGCGGCCGTGCCCACCAGACGCATATCGGGCGCGGCGTCGACCATGGCGGCGTAGCGGCGCAGGAAATCCCGGTTGTCTTCAATGATGGCGATAGTCGTCTGCATCGTGTCCCGCGGCGGTGAAGCGTCCTCAATAAGTGCATGGTAGCTGATGGCGCTGCCTGACTGCAACTTTGATATCGACTGTCAGCGGGCCGGACAACAGCGTGGCGTGGCAAAAAAGTTGGCCGATGGCGTGGTGTGGAGGTTTTCCATTTCCCCCCGCTACGTTATAGTAAGCGCATTGTTTTAATAGGCAGCAATATGGTAACGCGCAGAACTTTTCTTCAGCAGGGATTGGGTCTTACGGCCACCGCTTTCCTGGGTACGCCGCTGATCGGGTGTGCGGCACGCAGCGCCACGCATACCGCCACCGCTGGCGCGAAACCGGTCGCCCATGCGGCGGCCGCCAAACCGGCCAGACCAGCGACGCAGCAAGCCCAGCTCGACGGCGGGCCGGCCCCGCGGGCGGAACTGGACCCACCGCCCGATATCTTCGATGCCCAGGCACTGGACCTGGAATTCTGGCTCAAGCCGCGCGTGATCGAGGTGACGCGGCCAGCCAGCGGCGAACGGGCCAAAATCCTGTACTGGAAGGACGGCGACATCATCGATTCGGCCTATCAGGAACTGTGCCATTTGATGCGCGATGTGAATGGCAAGGAGACGGCACCCATCGATCCCAAGCTGTTCGAAACGCTGTGGGGCACGCAGGCGTTCGTGGCCCGCTACGGCATCGAGCAACCGCTGGAAATCCTGTCCGGCTACCGTACCGCGACTTCCAACCGCAAGCTGATCGAATCGGGCGTGCCGGCCGCGCGCCAGTCGCTGCACATCGAAGGGCGGGCGGCCGACATCCGCATCGCCAACCTGAACGCGGAAGTGCTCGGTGGCCTGGTGCGCAGCTTCCGCCAGGGCGGGGTGGGCTTCTACTATCGCGCCGGCCCGCGCGGTGGCTGGATCCACGCGGACACCGGCCTCAAGCGTACTTGGAAGGGCTGAACCGGCCCCTTGGCGCGCCTCAGGTGGTGTAGTAATAGGCCGGCAGCGGCACGCTGTCGTGCTGGGCCTTTTCCAGTTCATCCAGTTTGACGGGCCGTTCCCACCAGACGCGCCAACCCAGTTGCTGGTCGCGCACCACGTCGGGATGGTCGTGCAGGTAACCGTCGATGAAGCGGGTGAATTCGGATTGGTAGACGGCGCCGCCGGGACCGTACCAGCTGGGGCGGTGTTTCATAGCGTCCTCCGTTAAGCTGTCCGCTGCCTACCATCGTAGTCCTTTTTCGCCCCGTCCGCCGTTCGGCATCGGTTAGACTGGCGGCAATGAACCGAACACAGGAATACCATGCAGGATGAGAATGACAAGGGCGCGCCGCCGCGCTTCAAACCAGTGCCGTGGATGGCGCTGGAGAACGCGGCCGAAGTCGAGCTGTGGATAGAGGAACACAACCGCAGCATGCAGGACCATATCGGCCGCCACGAAACCGGCTATGGCGTGTGCTTCACGCTGGCCGAAGGGGGCGAGATCTATATGCAGACCAGCCCGGACGGCGCCGTGATCCTGGATGTGACGCCGGAAGCGGCCTGGGTGGCGCCGTTGATCATGGCCGCGGCGCGGGTCGAGGCGCCCGCCGGCGCACTGTGGGTGCTGCCGGACGATAAGTTGATCCAGCTGATGATAGGCTTGAGCAGCCTGATCGCCAGTTCCAGGCTGGTGGTGGGCCATCCGTTCGGCCGCCGCCGCCATTACGGCCAAGGCTACTGATCCGTTCGCCCGCCGCCACCGGGGCCGCTGTCGCGCCCATGACTAGCACCTTGCGCGGGATGCTCGACATCGCCGGGCTTCGATGTTAGTCTTGAATTTCTGGAATTTATTGTCCTAATTGCATGACTTAGCCATTGCGCCCGCGCTGCGCGGAAGGGGATCATGGACGACAAATCGCAGGCGGCGAACGGCTGGCCCCAGGCACCCGGCCCCTACACGGCGGCCGCCGCGCTGGCGCCGCTGGCCGGCATGAGCGTGCCACTGGGCGAGGGCGCCAGCGTACCGCTGTCGATCCGCGCCGAGGAGGGCTTGACGCCGACACGGTTGCGGCTGGAGCAGGAACATGCTTATTTCAACGATATCTATCTGCTGGCGCCGGTCGGCTATTTCGTATTGGGGCTGGACACCACCATCCTGCAGATGAACCTGGTGGGCGCGGACTTGCTCGGCGTGCCGCGCCAGAATCCCGACCGTGTGCAGTTCCGCAACTTTATCAGCCCCCGTTTCGTGGCCGATTTCGACCGCTTCGTGCAGGCGGCCGTCAACAGCAGCGAGCCCCAGCGCTGCGACCTGCAATTGCTGCGCGCCCACGAACAGCACGGCTTTCCCGCCACGCTGCGCGCCAGCGCCGACCTGGGCGGCCAGGCGTTGCGGGTGGTGCTGGAGCTGGCCGAAGGCAAGCTGGCCGCGCTGGAACGCAGCGAGGAACGCTTCCGGCGCATCGTCCACACGGCCGAGGAAGGGATCTGGGAGATCGACGACCAGGCCCGCACCAGTTTCGTCAATCCCAAGATGGCTGCCATGCTCGGCTACACCATCGAGGAGATGCTCGAGCAGCCGCTGGTGAATTTCATGGATGAGGAGGGCCGCCTCATCCTCGAACGCAATATCGCGCGCCGCCGCGACGGCGTGGCCGAACGCCACGAATTCAAGTTCCTGCGCAAGGATGGCAGCGAGCTGTGGGCCACGCTGGCCACCAATCCCATCTTCGATCCGCAGGGCCAGTACCTGGGCGCGCTGGCGCTGGTGACCGATATCACGGCGCGCCGCGAAACGTCCGAGCTGATCTGGCACCAGGCCAATTTCGACGCCTTGACGGCCTTGCCCAACCGCCATATGTTCCAGGACCGGCTGCGCCAGGAAATGAAGAAGGCCAGCCGTGAAGGCTTGTTCCTGGCCCTGCTGTTCATCGACCTCGATGGCTTCAAGCAAGTCAACGACACGCTGGGCCACGCCCAGGGCGACGCGCTGCTGGTGGAGGCGGCGCGCCGCATCGGCACCTGCGTGCGCGCGTCCGACACGCTGGCCCGGCTGGGCGGCGACGAATTCACCATCATCCTGTCCGGGTTGGACCACGTGTCGAGCGTGGAGCGCATCGCCCAGAATATCCTGGCCAATTTGAACCAGCCGTTCCAGCTGGGCGAGCAGCAGGGCCGGGTGTCGGCCAGCGTCGGCATCGCGCTGTACCCGTCGGACGCGGCCGAGCCGGACGATTTGTTGCGCCACGCCGACCAGGCCATGTACGCGGCCAAGCATGGTGGGCGCAACCGCTACAGCTATTTCACGCCGGATTTGCAAGTGGCGGCCCAGGCCCGGCTGCGTCTGGGCCAGGACTTGCGGCTGGCCCAGGCGCAGGGCCAGTTCGCGCTGCACTACCAGCCCATCGTCAACCTGCGCACGGGCGCCATCGAGCGGGCCGAGGCGCTGCTACGCTGGCAACATCCCCAGCGCGGCCTGCTGGGCCCGGCCGAGTTCCTGGCGCAGGCCGAATCGAACGGCCTGATCCTCGATATCGGTGACTGGGTGTTTCGCCAGGCCGCCGCGCAGGCGCGCCAGTGGCAGGCCCGCTTCGGGGCTGGCTTCCAGATCAGCGTCAACCTGTCGCCAGGCCAGTTGCGCGGCGACGCGGCCTTGTACCAGGGCTGGCAAGACTATGTGCGGGCGCTGGCATTGCCGCCCCGTAGCATCGTGCTGGAAATCGGCGAGGGCGTGCTGCTCGACAGTGCCAGCCAGGTGGTGGCGCGGCTGCGGGCCTTGCGCGAGATGGGCTTGCAGGTGGCTCTGGACGATTTCGGCACCGGGTATTCCTCGCTGGCCCACCTCAAGCATTTCGACATCGATTACCTCAAGCTCGACCACAGTTTCGTGCGTGAACTGGCGGCCGATACGGGCGACCTGGCGTTGTGCGAGGCGGTGATCGCGATGGCCCACAAGCTGGGCTTGCGGGTGGTGGCGGAAGGGGTGGAAACGCTGGTGCAGCGTGACCTGCTGGCGCAGGCCCAGTGCGATTTCGCGCAAGGTTATGTGTATGCGGAAGCGCTGCCGGCGCCGCAGTTCACGGCGCTGGCCGAACGGGGCTTGCCGCCCGCGGCGCCGGCCTGATCAGCGCAGGCCCAGCAGCGAGACGACGCGCTCGCGGCTGATGCCGGCCAAGGCCGAGGTGATCGACAGCAGCGACTGATAGCCGGGCTGGCTGGCGGTGGAGACGAAATTCTGCGCCACCTGGCCCATGCCGGCCGTGTCCGCGCCGGCCGGCACGGCCACTTGCGCCTGGCCGTCGGCCTGGGTCAGCGCGCCGTTGACGGAGGCGATCGCCGCTTCCACCTGGGCCAGCGCCTGCACCACTTGCTGCAGGGTCTGGCGCAGCGCGTCCGCGTCCGAGGTATGCCACGTATCGGGATCGATGGCGGGCGTTTCCGGTTCCGCCTTGATCCGGTTGAGCTGGCCGCCGGGGAAGCGCATGCCGCCCCCTTGCACCGACAAATTGTCGCGCACGCCAGCCCAGTCCGACTCCGGGGTGGAAAAGTCCAGGTTGCCATCGTCGCCCACGGCCACCCGCACCCCGGCCGGCGCCAGCGCGTCGTCGAAGCGCTGGGCGATCTCGTCGTCGCTCAAGCCCGCATCCAGGCTCACCGAACGCAGGCTCTGGGTGCCGGCGCCGACGGCGATGGCCAGCACTTCCTTGCCGCCATTACGCAAGTGGGACAAGCTCATGCCCCGGACGGAAAAATGTTGCAAGGGCTTGCGGCCATAGGCCAGGCGCGCGTCGAGGGTGCCGCCGGAGGCGCTCTGGCGGGTGCGCCAGGTGCTGCTGAACTGGCGTACACGCGCGTCGATGCTGCCGTCGCGCACCTGGTGGGCGGCCAGCTTGGCCGACAGCTCCGATTTCAGGCCGCGCAGCTGGGCCGCGCTCTGTTCCAGGAATTCCAGCGCCTGCTGGGCGCCGGAAATGTCGCCCTGCAGCGGCTGGCTCCAGTTGCTGATGCCTTGCCGCAAGGGCGGCGCCGTGGTGGGCGTGGGCGTGACCGGGGTGGCGGTGGCCGCGCGTTCGCCATCCAGCCCCAGCGCGGTGCCATCGGCCGGACCGGCGCCGCCGGTAGTGCCGGGGGGCATGGCGGTGGGCGGGGAGGATTGAGCGATTTGCATACGAGTTACAGTACGTTGAACAGCGACAGGTTGCTGACTTTGGAGTAAGCCTTGTAGGACGATTGCAGCGCCAGGTTATAGCCATTGAGTTCGGTGGCGGCTTGGCCGTAGTCGAGCTGGCCCAGCGTGGTCATGGCGGTCTGGTTCGACAGGCTGACGTTGGCATGGTTGTTCTCGAGCGTGCTCAGGATGTTCTGGGCGCCGCCCAGGTCGGCGATCTTGCCGGAAACCAGGTCCAGCGTGGTGCTGGTGCCATCCAGGTTGGCGGTCAGGGCCGCCCGGAGCGAGGGCGTCGACGGCGTCACGCCGGGCGCCGACAGCTCGGCGATGGAAGTGTCTAGCTGGTTGAGCAACGCTTCCAGGCCGGACACGTTCTCGTTGGCCACCTGGGTGATGCCGTTGCCCACCACCACCTGCTGCTGGTTGGTGTTGCCCGTGTAGGTGTAGCGCGAGCCGATGGCCGCGGCCGGATCGTAGGTGATGGCCTGGGTGTTGGTCAACGTACCCGAGAAGATGTAGCGCCCTTCCTGGTCCTTGGTGTTGGCGTTGTAGAACAGGCTGTCGCGCAGCGAGGTCAGCGGATTGACCATGGAGCCCAGGTCGGCCGCCGCGTTGCCGCCGTCGGAGGCCCAGACGAGCAAGTCCTGGGCCTGGTTGATGTCGGCCGTCATGGAGCTCAGGTAGGTCTCGTTCTTCTCGAGCCGGATCTTGATGGCGCCGATGTTGTCGCGGTACTGGCCAACGATGGCTTCCTCGCGCGTCAGGCGCGACAGCCGCACATTGGTGACCGGGTCGTCCGAAGGCAGCTGGATCTTGTCGCCCGACGCCATCTGGTCGGTCAGCTGGGCCAATTTGTCCTGGTTGAATTGCAGGCCGCGGTTCATGGTGGCCTGGAACTGGCTGGTGGCGATGCGCATGGTGTGCTCCTTAACCGAACATGTGCAAGGTGGCGTCGAACAGCGTGTTGGCGACGGAAATCACCTTCATGTTGGCCTGATACATATTCTGGTATTCCACCAGGTTGATCGCTTCCTCGTCGGAATTGACGCCGCTGGTCGACTTCCAGTCGTCCTCGGCCTGCTGGCGGATGGTGGTGGCGGTGTTGAGCAGTGATTTGTTCTGCGCGCTGTCGATGCCCAGCTTGCCGACCAGCTGGGTATCGGCGTCGCCCAGCAGCACGGTGCCGATCGAGGTCAGGTTGACGCTCTGGTTCTTGATGTCGATCAGTTGCTGCAAATTGCCGCTGTCGCCGGGCATGCCGTCGCTCGAGAAGGCCAGGTCGGCGGCCTGGATGCCGGGCGTGGTCTCCAGCAGGCCGGTGGCGCTGGCCGGGTTGTACACCAGCAGCGGGGCGCCCGGATTGCCGTTGGCGTCGAAGCCGCCGGCCAGCTGGGCGTTGACCTTGGTCGACAGCTGGTTGGCCATATCGGCGATCGATTTCTGCAGGGGCTTGAGGGTATTGGTCATGTAGTCGCCCAGCCCGCCCAACTGGCCACCCACCTTGGTGTCGTCGAGCGTGAACGGGGTGTTGGCGAAGTTCAGCGTCAGCACCGGCGTACCGGCGCTGGTGTCGAACGTCATGCTGCCGGCGATGTTGCCCACCACCAGCGGCTGACCGCTCTTGAGCGACACGCTGCGGCTGCCGTCCGGGTTTTCGTTCACTTCCAGCGCCACCTGGTTGGCCAGGCCGTCGATCAGCTGGTCGCGCTTGTCGATCAGGGCCGAGGTGTTGGTGCCCAGTACACCGACGGCCGTGATCTGGTTGTTCAGCGCGGCGATGCCTTGCAGCGTCGAGTTAATCTGGGGCAGGATGGCGTCGCGCTGCTGCTGGATCGAGATCAGCTGGTTGGCCGTCACGTTGTAAATACTGTTGAAGTGCTGCGACATGGCGCCGGCCGCCGTCACCACCTGCTGGCGCAGCGGGGTGGAGGTGGGATCGACGCCGGCCGCGTTGAGGGCCTTGAAGAACTGGTCAACGCCGGCGCTGATGCTCGACAGCTTATCGTTCATCACCCGTTCCATCTGGGTCAGGTAGGGCTGGACCTGGGTGCGCGCGCCCAGGTCGGAATTGGCGCGCCACATCTGCTGGGTCTTGTAGGAATCGCTGAAACGCAGCAGCGACGACACTTGCACGCCGTTGCCGGGCAGTTTGCTGCCCGCGTCCGGCTGCACGGCCGCCAACAGCACGCCTTGGCGCGTGTAGCCCTTGGTCTGCAGGTTGGCGATGTTCTGGCTCGACGTGTTGAGGGCCGATTGGGCCGCCAGCGCGCCGGTCAGTGCGTTATACGAGATGCTCATATGGCAAGGGTCTTTCCTGGTTGAGGCCGGGCATCCCGGCCACTGGCCGTGGCCGGTGTGCCGGGTCCGTTAACGCTACAGGGCGACCAATTATTGCCGCCGATTAAGAGAAATGGGGGAATTTTGTGCATCGTACGCCACCTGGGCCGCCCCGGGCGCGTTGGCCGTGGCCGCGGCGGTGACGGTGGGGGCCGGCGGCAGCAGCTGGCGCAGGATGGCGTCGGCGATGCCGAACGCCCGTTGGCCGGCCATTTTGTCGGCCACCAGGTTGTCGGCCATGTCCAGCATGTCGCCGTTGATGGAATCCTTGTGCGCGCCTTCCTCGCCGGCCATGGCGCGCGTGCCTTCCCGCATCTGGTGCAGCATGTGGCCGATGAAGAAGCTTTCGAACTTGATGGCGGCCGCGGTGGCCTTGGCGCGGTAGGACGTCTCGGCCGCGCTTTCGCCGGCGGCGGGCGCCACCGGCGTGTCACCCAGTTGGTCGGCGGTGCCCAGGCGTAGCTGGCTGGGATCGAATGGTGTTTGCATGGTGTGCCTTGGATGACGTCAGATGACGACCAGTTCGCCTTCGATGGCGCCGGCCTGGTCCAGCGCCTGCAGGATGGCCATGATGTCGTCCGGCGACGCGCCCAGGCTGTTGATGACATCGATGATGGCTTGCAGTTTGGCGCCGGCCGGCCACTTGAACATCTGGCCCGAGCCCTGGTCCACCGACACCTGCGACTGCGGGGTGGTGGTGGTGGTGCCCTGGCTGAAGGCGTTCGGCTGGCTGACCTTGGAGCTTTCCGAGATCACCACCTTGAGCGAGCCGTGGGTGACGGCGGCGGCGCGCACCCGCAGGCCGTCGGCGATCACCACCGTGCCGGTGCGGGAATTGAACACCACCTTGGGCACGTCGTCGCCGACGTCGATCGACAGCGCTTCCAGCTTGGCCATGAAGGCCACGCGCTGGGTCGGATTGGCCGGCGCCACCACGTCGATCGAGGTGGCGTCGCTGGTGGTGGCGATGTCGCCGAAGCGCTTGTTGATGGTGTCGACGATGTTGATGGCGGTCTGGAACTGCGGGTGGCGCAGCGACAGGCGCACCGTGGGCTTGGTGGCGAAGTCGGTGCCGATCTCGCGTTCGATGGTGGCGCCGCTGGGGATGCGGCCCGAGGTGGGGGTGTTGACGGTGACCGAGGAGCCGCTCTTGCCGGTGGCGTTCAAGCCGCCCACCACCAGGTTGCCCTGGGCCAGCGCATATACTTCATTGTCGGCCGCGCGCAGCGGCGTGAGCAGCAGGGCGCCGCCGCGCAAGCTCTTGGCGTCGCCCATCGAGGACACGGTGACATCGATATTCTGGCCGCGCCGGTAACCGGGCGGGAACACGGCGCTCACCATCACGGTGGCGACGTTCTTGCTTTTCGCGTCGGTGCCGTCGGGCACCTTGACACCGAACTGCTTGAGCATGTTGATCACGGACTGGCTGGCGAACTTGACCTGGGTCGAGTCGCCGCTGCCGTTCAAGCCCACCACCAGGCCATAGCCCACCAGCGGGTTGTCGCGCATGCCTTCGATGCTGACCAGGTTGCGCAGCACCTGGGCCGTCTGGGCCGCGTGGGCCGGGACGCTGGCGCCCAGCATGGCGCACAGCAGGAAACAGAAAATGGAACGGGGCGAAATCATGGCGGCGGCCTCAGAAAGGCATCAGGGGACCGGTGAAGAAGCGCGTCAGCCAGCCCGGGGTCTGGCTGTCGGCCAGCGTCCCCTGGGCGGAATAGGCGATGCGGGCGTTGGCGATGCGTTGTGATGAGACCTGGTTGTCGGCGTCGATGTCGGCCGCGCGCAGGTAGCCGCGCAGGCGCACGAATTCCTCGCCCTGGTTCAGGGTCAGGCTTTTCTCGCCGGCCACCCGCAGCAGACCATTGGGCAGCACTTCCTGCACGATCACGGTGATGGCGCCGGTCAG
This sequence comes from Rugamonas apoptosis, assembly GCF_014042355.1. Taxonomy (GTDB): domain Bacteria; phylum Pseudomonadota; class Gammaproteobacteria; order Burkholderiales; family Burkholderiaceae_D; genus Rugamonas; species Rugamonas apoptosis. The sequence continues at coordinate 255,550 of NZ_JACEZU010000008.1, read as the reverse complement.
CGCGTTCTGCTGGGTGCTGGTGGCGTCGCCGGTGAACGAGCGCGTGGCCGAGGTGTCCAGGCCCAGCTTGGGCAGCGTCTTGCCCAGCACGCTGGGCGCGGCGACACTGGCCGCGCTATCCTTGGAGAAGCTGGTGCCGGCCTTCTTGCTGGCCTGGGTGGTTTCCAGCAGGTTGACGGTGACCACGTCGCCGACCCGGAACGCGCGCGAATCGGACGTCAGCGACAGCGCCAGGTCGGGGCTGAACACCCCGCCCGAGCTGCCTTTGGGGCCGACGGCGCGCGACACGGCCGGCGGTTCGTCCATGGGGCCGGGCCGCACGGGCGGCGGCGCCAGCGCGGCGCAGCCGGCCAGGGCCAGCACCGAGAGGGGCGCCGCGCGCCGTACCAGCGCGCACAGCAGGGCGTTCATCAGCGTGCCGCCTGCGACAGGTATTGCAGCATGTTGTCGGCCGCCGACAGCACCTTGGTGTTCATCTCGTAGGTGCGCTGGGCCGCGATCATGTCCACCATCTCCTCCACCACCTGGACGTTGGAGCCTTCCAGCGCACCCTGCTTGAGCTTGCCCAATTGGGCGTCGCCGGGCTTGCCTTCGGTGGGGGTGCCGCTGGCCGCCGTTTCCTGGAACAGGTTCTCGCCCAGTGCCTGCAGGCCGGTGGGGTTGATGAAGCTGGTCAGGGTCAGCTGGCCCAGTTCGCTGCCGGCCGTGGTGCCGGGAATGGTGGCCGTGACCATGCCATTCTCGCCGATGGTGATGGCGGTGGCGTTCGATGGCACGGTGATCTGCGGGATCAGCGGCAAGCCGTGGGCGTTGACCAGGATGCCGTTGGCGTCCACTTGCAACTGGCCGGCGCGGGTGTAGGCGGTGTCGCCATTGGGGCGGCGCACGGCCAGGAAACCGTTGCCGGTAATCGCCACGTCGAGCGCGTTGCCGGTGGTTTGCAAGCTGCCGGTGGTGAACACTTTTTGCGTGCCGACCATATGCGTGCCGTTGCCCAACTGCACGCCGGACGGCGCCAGCGTGTTGTTGTCGGCGCGCTGGGTGCCCGGCTGCTGTTCGATCGAGTAGAACAAATCCTCGAACATCACGCGGTCTTTCTTGAAGCCGACCGTGTTGGCGTTGGCCAGGTTGTTGGCGATGGCTTGCAGTTTTTCATCCTGGGCCTGGACCCCGGTCTTGCTGATCCACATTGCTGGATTCATGGTATTCCCCTGTGTTGCGGTGTCGGTTGGGCGGGCGCTCAGGCGCCCATCAGCTTGTTGCCGGACTGGACGTTGGTGTCGGCCGCCGTCAGCAATTTCATCTGCAGTTCAAAGGTGCGGTTCAAGCTCATGGTGGCCACCATCTCTTCCACCGCCGACACGTTGCTGCCTTCCAGGTGGCCGGAGCGCACCAGCACGGTGGGGTCGGTGGGCAGCGGCTGGCCGTTGCGCGCCACCAGCAGGCCCGCTTCGTTCTTGGTCAGTTCCGAGCCTTCCGCCTTGACCAGCTTGAGCTTGTCGATGGTTTGCATGATGGCCGTGCCGGGGCTCTGGATCGACACGGTGCCGTCCTGGCCGATGGCGATCTTGGTGTATTCGGGCACCGAGATCGGCCCCCCTTCGCCAAGGATGGGGTTGCCGTTCACCTTGAGCGTGCCGTCGGCGTCGAGCGTGATGGCGCCGGCCCGCGAGTAGCCTTCGCCGGTGGGGCCCTGGACGGCGAAGAAGCCGTCGCCGCTGATGGCCACGTCCAGCTCGCGCCCGGTGGCCTTGATGGTGCCGGGGCGCACCGAGACGGCGTTGGCCTGCAGTTGCGCCATGTGGCGGTCGTCGTAGCCGTAGCCGGACAAGGGCTGGGCGGTGGACAGCTCCATGTTGGCACGAAAGCCGCCGGTGTCCATGTTGGCCAGGTTGTTGGCGTGGACCTGCTGGCCCCGCAGGGCCCGTTCGGCCCCGCTCATGGCGGTATAGATCAGGGCATCCATGGCATAGCCCTTAGATCGCTTGCATCAGCGACTGCATCATGGTGCTTTCGGTCTGGATCACCTTGGAGTTGGCCTGGTAGTTGCGCTGCGAGGTCATCAGCCCCACCAGTTCCGAGGTGACGTCGACGTTCGACTGTTCCAGCGAGCTGGTGTTGAGCGAGCCGGCCATGCCGTCGCCCGGCGTGCCCACCAGCGCCGTGCCCGAGGCGCTGGAGGCGACCCAGCTGGTATCGCTGACGTTGGTCAGGGCGCCCTCGTCCGGGAAGGCGGCCACGGCGATCTTGCCCACCGATTGTTTCTGGCCGTTGCTGTACTTGGCCACCACCGAGCCATCCTGGGCCAGGTCGATACCGGCGAACACGCCCGAGGCGTAGCCGTCGGCGTAGTTGCTGGAGGTGGTCGCTTCGCCGGCGAACATGGTGGTGCCGGTGTAGTTGATCTCGATGGTGTTTGCCACGCCGGCGACGGTGGCGCCCAACGTGGCGCCGCTGGCGGGCGCGCCCGGCGCGCCGGGCGCGGGCAGCACCAGATCGAACACGCCGGCCGTGCCGCCGGCGGCCACCGAGGCCGGATTGGGGTTGGTCATCTGGCCGTTGGCCGGGTCGAAGGTCATCGACAGGGTGGCGCCGGTGTCCATGCCGTCGAGCACATAGTGCACGTCCACCCCAGGCGCCGTCTTGACGAAGTACTGGGTCACGGTGTGCTGGGTGCCCAGCGTGTCGTACACGATGGTGGCCTTGGTCAGGTTGAACGACAGCGGGTCGGCCGTCACGGGCGGCGCAGCGGTCGGGTCGGGCGCGGTCCAGGCGTTGGCGGGCGGTACCCAGTCGGCCGACAGATTACCCACATAGCCCATCTTGCCCGAGGCGACGGCCGGGATCTGGCCGGTCGGGATGGTGATATCGCCCAGCGCGCCCAGCACCGTGCTGGGCGGAGTTTGCGGGAAGCCTTGCACATTGCGGCCGCTGGCGTCGACCAGGTAGCTGACCTGGGTCTTGTTGCCGGCCGCGTCAGTCTTTTCCACCGTCTTGGACGTGTCGAAGATGCCGACCCGGGTGTACTGGGTCTCGCCCTGGGGCGTCTTGGTGACGAAGAAACCGCGGCCGTTGATGGACGCGTCCAGCGAGCGGCCCGTGTTGAGTACGCCGCCGGACAGGCCGATGCTCTGCGTCACCGAACCGACCTCGACGCCGGTGGGCTGGCTGCCCGCCACCAGCGCCGAGAAGTTGGCGCGGCCGGACTTAAAGCCGAAGGTGCCGGCGTTGGCGATGTTGTGGCTGGTGGTGTCGAGCTGCTCGTTGATGGCCTGGATGCCAGACAATGCGATATCAAAACTCATGATGGAGTCCTTTCTTAGAGACTGGATTGAGTGGCGGAGGCGGCGGATTTACCGTTGAAGGCGGTGATGGCGGTGGGCGCCACGTCACCCACATGGGCGACGCTGATGACGATGCTGCCGGTGGGCGACAGGCGTACGCTGTTCAGGCGCCCGGCCAGGTCGATCGGGGGCACTTCCTTGGTGCTGGTCTCGACCGACATGGTGTAGGTGCCCGCTGGCAAGCCCAACGCCGTGGGGTCGATCGCGAACGGCACCGTGCCGGCCGCCTGCACACCCAGGTTCACATTGTGCTTGGTACCGGCCGAGTCGGTCAGCACCAGGGTGGTGCTGGTGCTGGTGCTCGACAGGGTCATCTGGCCGTGCACGGTGGCGCCGTCCAGGTTCACGGTATTGCTGGTGGCCATCACGTCCGAGCCGACCTGCGCCCCCAGGGCCAGCACTTGCATGCTTTGCAAGACGCTGGCGTTGGCGCTGGTGAGGGTCGACAGCTTTTGCAGCGACTCCGTCTGCGACAGCTGGGTCAATTGGTTGACGAACTGGCTGGGGTCGGACGGCGACAGCGGATCCTGGTTCTTGATCTGGGCCACCAGCAGCTTGGTGAACATGTCCCTGGTCTGGTCGGCCGTGTTGCCGGTGACATTGGTGCCGGTGCCGGCGCTGGCGTTGCTGGCGGCGGGATTGTTGAGGAGGCTCGTTTGCATGGCTTAACCTTCACCGAGTTTAAGGAGGGATTGCTGCATGGTGCGGATGCGCCCCAGCACTTCGACATTGGTCTCGAAGGCGCGCGAGGCCGACATCATGTCGGTCATCTCGGCCACCTGGTTGACGTTGGGGTAGAACACCATGCCGTCGCCGTTGGCCATCGGGTGGCCCGGCTCGTACACCTTGCGCAGCGGTTCGCTGGACTCGACCACGTCCAGCACCTGCACCTTGCCGCTGGCCGCGTCGAGCGCATCGACGCTATCGGTCATCACGGCCGCGAACACGGGCTTGCGGGCCCGATAGGTGTCGGCCTCGTTGCCGGCCACGGAATCGGCGTTGGCCAGGTTGCTGGCGATGGTGTTCAGACGCACGGTCTGGGCCGCCATGGCCGAACCGGCAATTTCAGAAATGCTTTTAAATGACATGGGCGTCTCCTGGCGCGCGGGGCGCGCTTGTTATGCTGTGTTGCGATGCGGGGGGCCGCTTATTGTCCGTTGATGGCCTTGGCCAGGCCCTTGAGCGTCATGTTGATGAAGGTCAGGCTGGTCTGGAAATCGTTGGCGTTCTGGGCGAAGGCCGCCTGTTCCACGCCGATCTCCACCGTGTTGCCGTCGCGGCTGGGGTGGTAGGGCACGCGGTACAGGGCGTTGCCGTCGCTGTCGAAGGCGGGCACGCCGTCCGACGCTTCCTGGTTGCTGGCCATCATGGCGCTGAAATCCATGTCCTGGGCCTGGAAACCGGGCGTGCTTTCATTGGCGATGTTGGACGCCAGGATGCGGGTGCGTTCGGCCCGCAATTGCAACGCTTCCGGGTGCAAGCCCACGGCGTCCTTGAAATTAATGCCCATTTTCATTCCCTTCGGTCATAGCATGGATACGGCGTGCGGGTATGGTGTTGCCGCAACCCCATGTAAAATGGCGGCCGATGGCATGCACCTTGGCCGCTTCCCGCATCATAGTAGAGGTATTTCTCATGCGCAACAAAACTATTGTAACCCGATTCGCCCCCATGTTGCTCAACGGAATTTTGATGGTGGCCGCAGCGGCCCCCGTCGGACCAGAACAAATGTTGCTCCATGTGCAACAAGCGGCGCGCAGCCACGTGCTGGCGCAGGCGGCCAGCGCCGGCCTGGCCGAGCCGCAGGCGGAAGTGACGGTGTTGCGCGGCAGCCGGCCGCTGGCTGCCTGCGGGCGCGCCGTGACGGTGGAGGCGGTCGATGCGCGCATGCCGGCGCGCATGCGCTTCGCCGCCGTGTGCCCTGGCGCGGATGGCTGGCGGTATGAGTTCGTGGTGCGGGCGCAGGTGTCGGCGCCGGTGGTGGTGAGCGCCACGGAGGTACCGGCCGGCAAGGTGCTGACGGACGAGGATGTGTTGCTGGAGCGCCATGAGCTCAGTTCGCTGACCGATGTGGTGGCCACGCCACGGGCGGTGCTGGGCATGAGTGGCAAGCGCACGCTGCGCGCCGGCGAGGTGCTGCGCATGGCGCTGCTGGCCGCGCCCACCGTCGTCAAGCGGGGCGACGCCGTGACCATCGTGGCACGGCGCGACCAGATCGAGGTCAGCATGGCCGGCGAGGCGCTCGACAGCGGCGCGCGCGGCGCGCTGGTGCGGGTGCGCAATGCCAACGGCACCGTGCTGCGGGCCCGGGTCACGGGCGCGGGGACGGTGGAACCGGCTGACTTGCCCGCCACGTCTCAGTCCCCCGACTGAACGACGGTGGCGGAGACGGCCGCGGCGCGCTGCAGGCGCGCGGCCAGTTTGCCCAGCTTGTCGGCATAGGCCGGGTCGGTGGCGTAGCCGCCGCGGGCCAGGCCCTGAGCGAACGCGTGCGCGTCGCCGCCGGCCTGCAGCGCGCCCTGGAAGCGGGGATTGCCGGTGAGCATATCCGCATAGTCGCGAAACGCGCTGGCCGTATCCGGATAGCTGCGGAAGCGTTCGACTTTCTTCAGGGCCGCGCCATGCACGTATTCCGTGGTGGTGGCGTCGGCCACGGCGCCGCGCCAGCTGGCGCCGGCCTTCAGGCCGAACAGGTTGTTGCTGTCGGCGCCGCCGGCGCGCAGCGGATGCTGGCCCCAGCCCGATTCCAGCGCCGCATGGGCCGCCACGATGTGGGGCGAGACGCCCAGTTTGGCGCCGGTTTCCTCGGCCCAGGGCTGGATCGAGGCGAGGAACTGTTGCTGCACTTCCGAGCCGGCGCCGCCGGTGGCGCCATCGATGGCGCCGCCTTGGGCTTGCTGGCGCAAGGCCAGGCCGGCCGCCGTCAGGGCCGGGGCCGACGGCGTGGCGCCGCTGCCGTGGGCCAGGAAATCGGCCACCTCGGTTTGCACCTGGCGGAAGGTGGCGCCGAAGCCGGCGCCGCCGCTGGACGCGTTCCAGCCGCCAAACGCGGCCGGCAGGGCGGCGGCGGGACGGCTGGTCTGCATGTTCGAGACGGTGGCTGCAGTCGGGGGCGTGGCCTGCATGCCGTCAAGTTGGCGCATAAATCTGCTCCTCGCCATGCAGCACGCGCTGCATGATGGTGTATTGCTCAACCAGCAAGTCGCTATTGCGCTTGCCCAGGCGTTTGCACTCGCGCACGCTGTGTTCCAGGGTGCGCCAATCGGCTTCCATTCTCTCCCGTGCCGGATTTTTCAGCAAGGCAAATGCCTGCGCCATGGTGCCGTGCGGCCCCAATAAGCGTTGTACCAGCGCCACGCGCTCGGCGCGCCGCGCTTCCATGGTGTCGACCAGGGCCGTGATGGCGCCGGCCAGCTCCGCCAGCCGCGCGCTCTGGTGGCGCACGGCGCCGTCGAATTGCTGTTCCAATAACGCTTGCAGCTCGGCATAGGCCTGCTGGTCGGCCGCGATCCCTTGCAGCAGGGCCCGCATGGCTTCCTGGCGCGTGCCCTGGCTCACGAATCGCTCCCGTGGAAGCGCTGGATCAGGCCGGCCAGCTTGTCCGGGTCGAACGGCAGCTCACCCTTGGCCAGCGCGTCGCGCAGCTGGGCCACCTTGTCGTGGTCGATATCGTCGGCCATGGCGCGCAGCGCGGCCAGCGCCGGTTGCAGTACGGCCGATTGCAGCGGCGCGGGGGCTGGCGCGGCGGCCGCCGGCGCGGCCGCTTCGGCCGGCGCGCTGTCGGCCACGCGCTGGACGGCCAGGCCGTCCGGGGTCGCGGTGGAGATTCTCATACGGCCACCTCGTGTGGGCTTGGTGTCCATGTCAGCCTGCCTGTCGCCGGCAGGGGCGTGCGGTGATGGTCTTGCTCATGCGGATTACCTCGGGTGGACTTGCTTGTCAGCGTGCGGCAGCAAGCGTTCGCGCAGCTTTTGCAGCACGCTGTTGTCGGGCAGGGCCGTGTCGATCTCTTCAGTCAGGGCGGCTTTGTTATTGGGCACGCCGAACATGGCGGCGATGGTCTTGGCCTGGCCGGTGGTCAGGATCAGCAGTTCGATGCGCCGGTTCACGCCGGCGTCGGCGCGCTTGGCGTCCAGCGGGGCGCGGTCGGCCATGCCCACCACCTGCAGCACGGATTCGGGATTCATGCTGCCGGCCAGCAGTTGGGCCCGGGCCGACATGGCGCGGTTGCTCGACAAGGTCCAGTTGGAAAAAGCCGAATAGCTGGTGTCGGCGTACTGCAGCGAATCCGTATGGCCGACGATCAGCATCTGGTTTTCCATGCGCGCGAACAGCGGCCCCATCTTGCGCAGCAGGGCGCGGAACTTGTCGGTGGGCACGGCGCTGCCGCGCACAAACATGCCCTGGTGGTCCGTGTCGTGCAACATCACGCGCAAGCCGTAGGGCGTGACCACGTTTTCCAGGTTGCTGGTCAGGCCGAACTCGGCGCTCATCTGGGTCAGCGCCTTGGACAACGCTTGCAGGTCCTGCGGACTGTCGTAGGTGACCTTGGCCGGCGTCACCACCGGCGACGCTTCGCCGCTGGCCAGCTGGGCGCCCGGCGCGTCCGAGTTGCCCGTGCGTGGCATGGGGAAGCGCTCGATCAGGCTGCCACGGGGGCCGCCCACCTGTTCCGGCATCACGCCCTTGCCCTGGTCGGTCTTGGCGCCGTCCGCTTCCGTCAGGATTTGCTGCAAGCTTTCCGTGTTGCGCGAGGCCATCAGCCACAGCACGAGGAACAAACAGCTGAGCGCCAGGCAAAAGTCGGCGAACGCCACTTTCCAGGCGCCGCCGTGCTCGTCGTGCGCGTGCTTGCCGCCGCCGCGCTTGACGATGGTCTGGTCATGGCCCTTGTCATGCGGCTTTAGCACGGCCACCTCCGCGACGCGACGTGGCTTCCGGCTCGCTGTCGCGGCCTTCCAGGTCGTTGATCCACCGTTCCAGCTGGGCGAAACTCGGCTTGATGTTGAGCGGCACCAGGCGGCGCCCGGCGTCGATCGCCAGCAGCGGCGGCTTGCCGGCCACGTGGGTCACCAGCACCACCTTGACGCATTCCTTGTTGGACGCTTCCTGGCCCACCAGCTGCTTCATCATGTTGGAAATCGGGTCCAGGATGCCGTAGCAGAAGAAGATACCGATGAAGGTACCGACCATGGCCGCGCCCACGTGCTCGGCGATGTCGCCCGAGCTGGCGCCTTCGCTGACGGTGTTCATGGTGATCACGATACCGAGCACGGCGGCCAGAATACCGAAGCCGGGCATGGCTTCGCCGATCTTGTTGAGCGACTTGGCCGGCTGGTTCAGTTCCTCGTGGATGGCTTCCAGTTCCTGGTCCAGCACGCCTTCGAGTTCGTGCGCGTTGATCTTGCCCATCGCCATCAGGCGGAAGTTATCGACGATGAAGGCCAGCAGCTTGGGTTCCTCCAGCACGCGCGGGTAGCGCTGGAACAGGGGGCTGTCCTTGGGCGCCTCGACGTGGGCGTCGAGCGCCTTCAGGCCGCCGGCGGCCAGTTGCAGCAGTTCGTACATCAGCAGCAGCAACTGGCGCTGGAATTCCGAATCGTATTTTTTGCGGAACACGATCTTCTTGATCTGGGTCACCATCTCGGCCAGCACGTGGCGCGGGTTACCCAGCACGATGGCGCCCAGGCCGGAACCGGCGATGACGATCAGCTCGATCGGTTGCCAGATCTGATGGAACGAGCCGCCCATCATGAAAAAGCCGCCGAACACGCTGCCCAATACGATGAAGATGCCGATTATTTGTTGCATGATGATGCGCCTTTCTGCTTCATGTTCTAATCCTTGTGGTGCCCGCTGGCGTGTCAGGTGCTTTTCAGCACCGCTTTCATCTTGCCCAGGGCCGCCTTGTTCAGCTGGCAGACCCGGGCATCGGTCAAGTCCAGCACGGCGGCGATTTCCTTGTAACTGAGTTCAAACTCGTAATACATCTGCACCACCCGCTGCTCGCGTTCGTCCAGGCCGCGCAGCGCCTGCTCCAGGCTGCGCCGTACCATCAGTTGCTCCTCCGGACTGGGCGCGCTGTCGTGGCCGATGCTGTCCTGCAGCATATCGTCGAAGCTGGCAATCGATTCGGCGCTCTCGTCGAGCTGGTAAGCCTGGTAGGCTTCCGCCGTCAGGCCCAGGCCGCTGATGATGTCTTGCTCGCTCGGCTCGCGGCCCAGCTTGCGGGTCAGTTCGCGTACGGCGTCGCGCAGCTTGTGGCTGTGCTGGCGCACGGCGCGCGGGCGCCAGTCCTGGCGCCGCAGCTCGTCGAGGATGGCGCCACGGATGCGCAGGCTGGCATAGCTGCCGAAGGCGGCGTCCGGCTCGCCGTAGCGGCGCAAGGCTTCCAGCAGCCCCATCAGGCCGATCTGTTCCATATCGTCGCGGTCGATGGCGCCGGCCACTTGCGAATTGAGCTGGCGCACGATGCGCTTGACCAGCGGCGCGTAGGACAGCAAATGTTTCTGCTCGTCGGCCGCGCTCAGCGTCACCGGCGCCGCCCCGTCGCCGGGCAAGGCGCCGTAGGCGTCCGCTTGCATATAGGCCATGCCCGCCCCGAGTGTGTTCATGTCCGCCTATTCCAGGATCAGCTTGCCGATCATGACTTCGGAAAATGGTTTGTCGCGCTTGTCGTGGGCGTAGGTTTCATCGAACGCCTTGTTCAGTTCGGCCGCATACTGGTCGATGGTCATGGTTTGCGCCGTCGCCAGCGGCAACGCCGACAAGGTGCGCACGGCCACGCTGCGCAACATCGGCAATTGTTCCTTGGCCACTTTTTCCTTTTCCTCGCTGGTGGTGACCACCAGGTCGGCGGAAATGTAGTGGGTGGCCGTGTCGCCGGGGCTGCGCTTGAGCATGATGATCACTTTTTCCACCGTCAAGTATTTGGGCGGCTTGCCATCGTCGTGGCGCTCGGCCTTCTTCGCTTCGGTGGTGCCGGCGGACGCGCCCTTGGACAGATACCAGACGGCGCCGCCAGCGACGCCGGCGCCGATCACGGCCACCACCACGAACGCGATGATCATTTTCATATTCTTCATCTACTAATTACTCCCGTTCGGTCGACATGGCAAAAGAGGTGGCGGCGTCGCTGTCGTCGGACAGGGCGCGGCCGGGCGTGCGTGGTTCTTCCTGCTGGCCTTGCTGGCCACGGCCGTTGCCATCGCCGCCGGCCAGCATGCCGCGCGGCGCGGCCGACACGGTCACGGCCACTTCGGCGAACTGGCGCTGCGACAGGTCCTGGCGCACGCTGTCGCCGATGCTGTTGAGCTGACGCAATACTTCGCTGTTGTTGGCCGACAGGTTCACTTGCAGCGCGCCACCGGAGTGGCGGATCGAGATCTCGACCCGGCCCATATTCGGCGGCTCCAGCCGGATCACGGCATGTTCGTCATTGCGTTGCAGTTGGACTTGCAGCCGCTCGCCCAGCGCCTCGCGCAGCGGCTGCTGCCACTGTTCCGGGGTGCCGGCCAGCTTGACGCTGTCGCCGCTGACCGTGGCCGGGGCGCTCTGGGCATAACTGCCGTTGACCGGGGCCGAGGCCGGTTCGGCGCGGGTCACGGCCGGCGCGCCGTCGTCCTTGGCGCTGGCGGCCAGCGGCATGGCGGGTGCGGGCTCGGTGGCGGCGGCGCTGGCGGCGGAGACCGTTCTGGTAGCGCGTTCGCCGGCGCGCACCCCGGGGACGGGCGCTGGCTGCGACGCGAACGCCGGCACCGCCTGGGCGGCGGCCGGGATGACGGGGGCGGCGGCCGGCGGCTGGCTGGCCGGCGCGACGGCGGCCTGTGCGGCCGCGGCCGGGCGCTCGCTGCCCACGGTCGTCCTGCGTTGGCCGGCCACGACCGTCTGGGCGGCCGCTGGCGCGGCGTCGCCCGTGGTGGTGGCGCTGACGGGGGCCGCGGCGGCCGGGGTGGCCGTGGTGGATGGGATGGCGGCGGCCGGCGCTGCGGCCGGCGCCGGGGGCGCGATGGCGGCGGCGGGAGCGGGAGCGGCATTGACGGCCACGCCCACCGCGCTCAGGTCCAGGCGGGCGCCGGCCCCGTTCAGGGCGGCGCTGGTGTTGAGCGCGTCGATGCGCGGCGCGGCGGTGCCGGCCCCGCCAGCGGCCAGGTTCGCTTGGGCTGGCGGCGGCAGGGCCACGGCCAGCATGGTGGCGGCCATCGACGCCATCGCGGCCGTGGGATCGGCGCCAGGGGGGCAGGTCTTGGTGTCGTCGGTGGTGGTGGGCGCAGGCGTGCCATCCTCGTTGGCGGCCGGCGCCGGGGCGGCGTCCGTCAGGTTCAGCAACTGGGCGAACAGGGGCAGCGCGCTGGCCACGGCGCCGGCCGCCGGCGCCGCGGACGTGGTGGAGGTGGCCGGTGCGGCGCCATCAGCCGCGGCGGCGAGCGGGGCCGGGACGGCGGAGGTGGCGCTGGCGGCGGGGGCGGTGCTGGTCATTAAGGTCATGCTGGGGTTCCCGGGTCGGCACTGTCGTCGGTCAAAGCGTAGGCGATCCAGCCTTCTTTATTGCTTTGCATATCGTGTAATCGTTTGCTCATCTCGGCCACGGCCGCCTCGCAGCGGCCGCAGGCTTGTTGGTGTAACTGGTGCAGCGCCTGCAGCGCCGCCTGTTCGGCCGGGCTCCAGGGCGCCTGGCCGGCCATGGCGGGCAAGGCCGTGGCCATGGAAATATTAATCGCCGCCAGCGCCTGCCAGTCATCGGCGGCGAGGGCGGCGCGCAGCTTGCTGGCAAGGCGCGACAAGGCGCGTTGCCTATCCATTCTTGGCCTGTACTCCCAGCCAGCCTTGCTTGATGGTGGTGAGCAACTTGGTCACCTCGTCGATGATCTCCGGGTCCATGCTGACGCCGGCCTTGTACAGGCGCGCCGCGCAATAGTCGTACAGCTGGCCCAGGTTGGCCACCACCTCGCCGCCATGCTCGAAGTCCAGCGAGCTCGACAGGCCGTTGATGATTTCCGTGCACTTGTTCAGGCTGTTGGCCTTGAGCTCGTAGCGCTTGCCGACGATGTGGCCGCGGGCGCGGGCCAGTTCCTCCAGCAAGCCATCGGTCAGCACCAGCACCAGTTCGACGGGCGTGGCGCGGGCCGTCTGGGCTTCCAGGTTGACGGCGTGGTAGGAACCGTACGCTTCTTGATTCATCATGTAGTCCACCAATTAAAGTAAGGCGTGCGACGGGGGACGCGCCCCCGGCGCGTCAACTGTTACTGCTGTTCGACGAGAACAGGGCGGTAAACAGGTTGGAATTGTTCGTCATTTGCGACTGCAACTGCTGCAGCGCCGTGAATTGGCCGAGGTAGCGTTTGTAGGCGCTGTCGTACTGGGTCTGCAGCGTGGCCTGGCGGTCCGTCAGCGCCGCCTGCAGCTTGGTGACGGAGGTCTTGCGCGAGCCGATCTGTCCGGTGGCCGAGTTAGTCCATTGGTCCATCACCTTGTTGAGCGCGCCCAGCGCGCCGCTGCCGGCGGCGCCGCTGACCCGGCCGAACAGGCTGTCGAGTCCGGTCGGGGTGGCCGCGATGGCCTTGCTCAGGCGGCTGCTGTCGAGCGCCAGGCTGCCGTCGCGCTGGGCCGTGATGCCATAGGCCACCAGCGACTGGCCATTGGCCCCCAGCGTACGCACGGCCGCCACCATGCGGCTGCGCAGCGCGGCCACGCCAGCGTCGGCCGCGAACGGGCCGGAGGCCACGCCCTTGCCTTTGTCGGCGGCCTGGGTCAGCGAGTTCAGTACCGTGTTGAGCTTGTTGTACGCGTCGACGAAACTTTGCACATTGGCCTTGGTGGCGGCCGGGTCGTTACCCACCGTGAGCGTGACGGGCGTCTCGCCCACCGCCTGCGCCTTGGTGAAGGTCATCGACACGTTGTCGATCAGGTTGTACGTGTTCGACGTTTGCTGCACCTTGGTGCCCGTGCCTTGGGCGCCGATCCACACGATGGCGTCCTGGGCGGCCGTGATGGTCTTCTGGTTGCCGGCCCCCAGTGCGGCCTTGAGGCCGGGGTCGTTGACGCCCGACACGTCCAGCGAGACGGCGTTGGCCGCACCCGTCTGGTTCGCGCTCAGGACCAGGGTCGGCTGGCCGTTCACGTTCAGGGTGGAGGCTGTCACGCGCGAATTGTTGCCGGCCGCGATGTTGATGGCGGCCGCCACTTCCTTGGCCGACAGGATGTTGTCGTGGTTGGTGTCGGCGTTGGCCAGGTCGATCTGGAACGAGGTGCCGTCGGCCAGGGTCACGTTCAGCGCGCCGGCGCCGGCGGCCGTGCTGTCGGCCACGTTGCCATAGGAGACTTGACCGGCCGTGGCCAGTTGCTGCACATAAAACGAATAGGTGCCGGCCACGGCGCTGGCGTTGGCGCTGGCCGTGCCCACGGCGCTGCTGAAGGTGGCGCTGTTGGCCATCACCGAGGTGGTCACGGAGGCCAGGCCACTGATGGCGGTCTGGAACGCGCCCATGGCCGTGCTCAGCGAACTGAGCGCGCTGGCGGTGGCGTTGGCGGTGCTGGTCTGGTCATCCAGGATAGCCTTGTTACCGGCGATATACGAGGTGGCCAGGTTGGTGGCGGTGGTGACCGGATCGTAATTGGGGCTGCTGATGGCGGACATGTTCGTGCTCCAGGGAAAGTATTAGGGAGTGTACCTTGTTCTAAGGCGACCTAAATCGTTTCCATATGAAAATAATCCGAAAAAAAACCTGGCATGGCTGAAACTCACTTCTGGCCGCGGAACCACAATTGCGTCGCCAGTTCGTCATGCTGCTTGCGTTCCTTGGCGTTGTGCTGTTGTTGCGCCGCTTTTTGTTTCTTGTCGAGCACCTTGTCCAGCACTTCGCGCTTGACCCAGGCCGCGTTCAGGGCCCGTTGCGACACGGCCATGTCGGCCTCGTGCATATGCAGGTCGAGCCGGTGGTTGTCGGCCATCTGCATCACGGCTTGCTTGTAATCGCCGCAGTTGCCGGCCAGCGCCAGGGGCAGGTTGCCGCTGGCGCCGCTATTGGTGTACAAGCCCGTCAAGCGTTCCAGGTTTTTCTGATAGCGTTCGCGCAAGCTGGTCTTTTCTGCCATTTCCGTCTGCAGGCGCTCCACTTCCGTGTTGCGCAGCGCGACCAGGGTGCTCAGATTGCGTATCATGTGTTGGCTCATGTCATCAACCTTTCAAGTTGCGCGACGCAGTCGGGGAAGGGGGCCGCTTCCTTGGTGCCCTGGCACAGGAATTCTTCGATGTGGGGATGCAGCTTGACGGCGTGGTCGGTGACGGGGTCGGCGCCGGGCACGTAGGCGCCCAGCGGGATCAGGTCGCGCACGCGGTCGTGGCGGGCCATGGCCGCCTTCATGGCGCGCGCGGCCAGCATATGTTCCTTGCTGATGATCTGGGTCATGCAGCGGCTGATGGAGGCGCCGATGTCGATCGCCGGGTAGTGGCCCCGTTCGGCCAGTTCGCGCGTCATCACGATGTGGCCGTCCAGGATGGCGCGCGCGGTGTCGACCACCGGGTCTTGCTGGTCGTCGCCCTCGGCCAGTACGGTGTAGATGGCGCTCATGCTGCCGGCCGGGTTTTCGCCGTTGCCGGCCGATTCCACCAGTTGCGGCAGGCTGGAAAACACGGACGGCGGATACCCCTTGGTGGCCGGCGGCTCGCCCAAGGCCAGCGCCACCTCGCGCAGCGCCATCGCATAGCGGGTCAGCGAATCGACCAGCAGCAGCACGTTCTTGCCCTGGTCGCGGTAATGGGCCGCGATCGAATGGCACAGTTCGGTGGCCATGATGCGCATCAACGGGCTTTCGTCGGCCGGCGCGATCACCAGCACGGCCTTGGCCAAGCCTTCCTTGCCGAGTGACATGTCGACGAATTCGCGCACTTCGCGCGAGCGTTCGCCGATCAGGCCCACCACCACCACGTCGGCCACGGTCTGGCGCGTGATCAGGCCCAGCAGCACGGATTTGCCGACCCCGGAGCCGGCCATCAAGCCCACGCGCTGGCCCTTGCCCAGGGTCAGCATGCCGTTGATGGCGCGCACCCCCACGTCGAGCGCGTCAGTGACGGGTTTTTTCTTCAGCGGATGGATGCGCGGCGGCTGGCTGTCGAGCGGAAATTCGCCGCCCAGCTTGCCCAGGCCGTCGATCGGTTCGCCCAGGCCATTGACCATGCGCCCCAGCCAGCCGGGGCCGATCTGCAGGCTGACCTTGTCGGGCGAGGGCAGCACGCGCGCGCCCGTGGTCAGGCCGGTGGCTTTCTTGAATGGCATCAGGAACGACAGCTTGTCGCGGAAACCGACCACCTGGGCGTCCAGCCAGGGGCCGCCCACGGTTTCGATCTGGCAGCGCTGCCCCGTGTGCAGCCGGCAACCGGCGGCCTCCAGCAACAGGCCGGACGCGCCCACCAGCCGCCCGGTCGGGGTGGCGACGGGCACGGCGTCCAGTTCCAGATTGCGCAGCGCGTCAGCGATCATTCTTCGCTCTCGGTGTCGTCGTCGCCGCCATCGGCGGCCTGTAATTGATTATCGACCTGTTCCATGACGGCGGCAAGCCGTTGATGACATCCGGCATCGACTTCATTATCGCCAGCCTTGATGCGGCATTCGCCGGCGTCCAGGCGGGCGTCGCCGATCAGGTTCCAGCGCTTGGCCCGTTTGGGGTCGAGCTCGCTGATGCGCTTCAATTCCTCGGGGTTGAGATAGACGTCGATCTCCTCGCGGGTGGGCGGCATGGAGGCCAGCGTCTCGTCCACCAGGGCCATGATCTGCACCGGCTGCAGCGCCAGTTCGGCCCGGATCACCTGGCGCGCCACCTTGGCCACCAGGTCCACCACTTCCTTGCGCTGGGCGGCGCGGTAGTCGGCGCGCAGCTTTTTCAAACTCTTGAGCATGGCGTCCACAGGACGGGCCAGCTCGTCGTAGGCCACCAGCGTCTCGCGCCGGCCTTCGGCCCGGCCCTGCTCCTGGCCGGACGCGCGGCCGGCCTCGAAACCATCTTCCTGGCCGCGCGTCAAGCCGATCTCGTAACCGTCCCGCTGGCCCTGCTCGAAGCCCTGGCTGACCGAGGCTTGCCAGGCGGCGCCGTCGCCCGCACTGCCGTGCGGCCGCACGCTGGCGGCCATCACTTGCGACAGGGGCGGGAAACGGTAGGGGCGGAATTGCTTCATTCGACCACCGCCTCGGCGAACAGCTGGATCTCGATCTCGCCGGCGTCGGCCAGCGCCTTGACGGTGGCCATGATTTCCTGGCGCGTCTGTTCGATGCGCGACATGGGGATCGGGCCGGCGCGCCGCATCATGTCCTCGAACGCCTGGGCCTGGCGCTTGGGCATGGTTTTGAGCACGGCGTCGCGGATCGACACTTCCGCGCCCTTGAGCGCGATGGCCCATTGCTCCAGCGGCACTTCCTCGATGATGCGGGTGATCGCCACTTCGGACTGGGTCGACAGGATGAAGAAGTCGTACATCGACAGTTCGATCTGGGCCACCACTTCCGGGTCGTGGGCGCGCAGCAGTTCCACCATCTGGGCCCGGTTGCTGGGCAGGCGGTTGAGAATCTCGGCCGCTTGCCGTATCCCTTCCACGCTGGTGCTTTGCATGTCGAACGTGCCCAGGCAGCGCATCACCAGCTGGTCCAGTTCCAGCAGCAGGTCGCGGTCGATCTCGTCCAGGCGCGCCAGGTTGAGCAGCACCAGGTCGCGGCCCTCGACGGGCAGGGCGTCGATGATCTGGCCGGCCAGCGTGGGCGGCAGGAACGCCAGGAACACGGCTTGCATGCGCACGTGCTCGTTGGAGATGTACTCGGCCAGCCACTTGGGCGAGGCCCACTGCAGGCGCGCCATCTTGGGCCGCAGTTCGTCGCCGTAAATGCTGTTGAGCACGGTATTGGCGATGTCGCCGCCCAGCGCCAGGTCCAGCGAGCGCTTCAGGTAGCTGCGCGAGGCGCCATGCACGCCGGACTGCTGGCGGTAATCGTCAAAGAAGGTTTGCATCGCGTGCTTGACGGACTCGACCTTGATGCCGCTCATGCGCGACATGACCTGGGTCACTTCCAGCAATTCCTCGCGCGACAGGCAGCGCAGCACGGCCGCGGCCGGCTCCTCGCCTATGCTCAGCAGCACGATGGCGGCCTGCTCGACCGGGGTCAGGTAGACCGGCTGCGGTTCCAGGGACTCTTGTATGCTATTGAGTTCGGCCATTTTTCTGCATCCATTGTTTGACGACTTCGGCGACGCGTTCGGGTTCTTTCTCCGCCAGCACCTTCAAGTGATCGACCATCACGTCCACCGGCGAACCGGCCGGCGGCAAATCGTAGTTTTCCAGCAGCGGCACCACCGGCATGCCAGGGGGGGCGCCCTCGACACCGGGCAGCGCGCCGGCCGCGGCCACGCCGGGCAAGCCGGGCGCGCCAGCCACCCCGGGCGTGGCCAGGGCAGGCGCGGCGCCGGCCGCCTGCGCGGCGGCGGCCTCGGCCATGCGGCGTTCGGCGGCGATGCGCACCGCCACGGCCGGGCTCGGCGTCAAACGCACCGTCAGCAAGCGCATCAGTGGGCGCAGCAGCAACAGGTAGCCCAGCAGCGCGCCCACGGCGTAGATGATCCAGGCGCTGAAATCGACCACGTTGTCGCGTTCCTGCCACCATGGCGTCAGCGGCGCCTTGGCCGGGAAGTTCATGGCCGACACCACCAGCTGGTCGCCCCGTTCCGTGTCGATGCCCAGGCCGTTGCGCAGGATCTTGTCGATGTTGGCGATCTCGGCCGGCGTCCAGCCCGTCTTAGGGAACGGCGCGGCCGCTTGCGCCAGCACCACGGCCACGCTCAGCTTTTGCAGGCGGCCACGGCTGCGCTTGGTCTGGATGATGCTGCGGTCATAGGCGTACTGGCGGGTGGTGGCGTTCTTGCGGGCCGTGCCATCGTTGGGCGGGGTGGCGTCGCCCGGCTTGGCGGCGGCGGCCGGGTCGGCGGCGGCGGCCGGCGGCCGGTTCGACAGCGTGCCCGGCACACCCATCACGAGCCGGTTGCGGTCCTGTTCCTCGCGCATGGCTTCGCTCGTGACCTTGGGATCGGCGCCGTATTTCTCCACCGTTTCCTCGACCTTGTCGTTGTCGACGGCGGCCGCCACGGACAGCCGGAAGTTATCCTCGCCGATGATGGGACCGAGCAGGTTCTTGACATTGGCCTTGACGTCGTCCTGGTAGCGCTTGCCGTTCTCGCCGCCCAGGTTGGTGGCGTCGTAGCCTTCGCTCAAGTCCACGTGCGACGACAGCAGGTTGCCGCTCTGGTCCACCAGGCTGACCCGCTGCGGGTTCAGGCTGGCCACGCTGCCGGCCACCATGTTGACGACGGCCGCGATGGCTTCGGGCGACATGGTGTGGCCCGGCTTGACGGCCACCACCACGGAGGCCGACGATTTTTCACCGTCCGATGACACGAACGAGGTCGACTTGGCGATCGACAGGTGGACCCGGGCGTGGGCGATGGCGTCCAGCGTCATGATCGACTGCGCCAGCTCGCCCTCCAGGCCGCGGCGGAAGCGCACGTCCTGCACGAATTGCGACACGCCCAGCGGATCGCTCTTGTCCATCAGTTCCAGGCCGGCCGGCAACTGGGCCGTGACGCCCTTGGCCGCCAGCAGCATGCGCACCTTGCCCAGCATGCCGCCAGGCACCAGCACCTGGCCGCTGTCGGGATGCAGGCGGTAGGGGATGTGGTCCGTGTCGAGCACGCTCATCATGTCCGAGGCGGCCACTTTTTCGTGGGCGCCGAACACCGGCTTGTAGGACGACTGGTCGCTCCACAGGTACATCAGCACCATGGCCGTGATGCCGATCGCCAGCAGCAGCATCGGATACAGGTTTTTGAGCAGGGTGGGGGGCACGGCGGGCACAGGGCTCGCGCGCCAGCGCCCGAAGGCGGACTTGAGGGTGTCGATCACGTTGGGGCTTCCGCAGGCTTACAGGGGGAGTTTCATCAGTTCGTCGACGGCGCCCATCACCTTGTTGCGCACTTGCATCAACATGGAGAACGACAGGCTCGCTTCCTGGCTCGACAGCATGGCGCCCACCAGGTCGTCGCTCTTGCCGGCGTCCACGTCGGCCATGCGCTGGGCCGCCAGGCGGTCGTCGTCGTTGACCTTGCCGACGGCGTCGTGCATGGTCTGGGCGAAGGAGAAGGCAGGCTGGCCGTGGCCGCCGGCAAACTGGGCCGCCGGCGCGATCGTGGCGTGGGCCAGGTTGTCGGCTGCGTTGGTGAGTGACGCCAGGTCGGCCTGGATCAGGGTCGAGATCGAGTTACTCATCTAGTCTCCTCCATTCGTGCAACGTTAGTCACGCTTCGTTACCATAGCCAGAATGCCGGCCGGCAGCAAGCACCAAGTGCGCCGCCTGTGGGCGGGCTCAGCTCCGGTGTGCTGCGCGTCCGGCGTCCGTCTCACGCGGGTGTCGGACAGCTGGCAAGGTCGCGTCGGTTAAAGTCTGACATGGTGGCCGCAACCGGGTCGTGGCCGCCATGATCGTCGTCTTGATTTCATGCAGGGAAGGGCGGCGCCGAGGGGCGGCGACCCGCCATTCCATTTCTCTTGAGCAGAAACTATTCTTGCATAGCAAATATCGTTAAAAATCATCCATCAAGCGGCGACCTGCGTGACATTGGGTGAGAAAAAAACGATCGCTTTTTCAAGCTGCGCCAAGCTTACCTGTCAGCAACTTTCCTGTAAAGCCCCCAGAAGGATTAAAGTATTGATTCATGGAAATACTGTGAAATATCATGTATCCTATGCTACCGAGATCGTCCTACTTAAAGTACGATATACCTGACAGCCGGATTTCCCGAGGGGGGAGGCTGGGCGCGCCGACCCGGTGGCCGGCAACGGTATTCGGACCAGACTATTAGATGACTACCATGAAACAGACTGCGCCGTATCAAGTGCTCGACCCCTGCCTGTTGGGCCGGCCTGTGCATTTGCTGCACATCTTCGCGGCCCAGTTGCGCGACGACCTGGCCCAGGCCATGCGGCTCAATATGAACCGCCGTTACTGGGGCGCGTTCCAGGTCGAGGACGTGGCGTTCAGCCGGCTCGAAGGCCATGAGGCGCGCACCCGCTGGCTCAGCTTCGCGGCCCCGGCCGGCAACATCGCGTTCTCGCTGGAGCGCAAGGTGCTGCTGAGCGTGCTCAACTTCCGCTATGGCCGCAACAAGAGCGAGGCGTCCGCCCCCATCGACGAGAGCGCCGTACGGGTCACGGCCACCGAGGAACGCCTCGCTGTGGTGCTGGGACAACAATTGGCCGGCACCCTGGCCGGGCGCATCGAGCTGAACCTGCCCGTGTCGGACAAGGCGGCGCTGGCGTCCAGCGACGAATTCAAGCCCGCCACCGGCAACCATCCGCCCAAGGGTACCTGGATCATCACCGTCACCGTGACCGAGGGCGAAGGCGGCGGCGGCGGCCGCTTCTGGTTCGCGCTCGACAAGAGCCTGATGGCCAGCGTGCTGCGCGGCCTGTTGCCGGAACGGGAGCAGGCCAAGAAGAACAAGGGCGCCGGGCCGCTGGCCCAGCGCCTGCAAGTGGGGCTGCAAGGCCGGCTGGTCAGCAAGGAAGTGGCGCTGGGCAGCCTGTTCGACTTGCAGGTGGGCGACATCATCCCCGTCAGCCTGCACCGAGCCGATGTCCTGCTCGACGATTCACGCCTGTTCACGGCGGCCGTAACGGAGCACAAGGGCAAACTCTGCTTAACCTCTTTTGAAGACGTCGATTAACATGATGAATATGAATGCAAACTCCTCGAGCGACGCCTTGCTGGAAGACTTGTCCGATGAAATGATCATCGACCAGGTGGGTGGCGAGCTGCACGACGTGCCCGAAGCCAAGCCGCGCCGCGACTTGCCGCAGATGATGCGCAAGATCCCCGTGACGCTGACGCTGGAAGTGGGTTCGGCCCGCATCTCGCTGCAGGAATTGATGGCCATCGGCCCCGACAGCGTGGTCGAACTCGATGTGCTGGCCGGCGAGCCGCTGGTCATCAAGGTCAACGGCACGGCCATCGGCCGCGCCGAAGTGGTGGTGGCAGGCGAGAATTACGGGCTCAAAGTGATCGACCTGGATGGACTCAATCTCGACATGATGGCGCCATGACGTGGTGCTTGACATGGCCGGCGCGCCGGCGCCGGTGGCCGGCGCTGGCGGCCGGCTGCTTGTTGTTGCTGTGCTGGTGGGGGCCGGCCCAGGCCGTTGACCTGCTGGCCAATGTGGTGCCGGGGGCCAAGACCGAACTGACGGTCAAGACCCAGATCCTGATCATCATGACCTTGCTGGGCTTGCTGCCCGTGATGGTGATGATGATGACCAGCTTTACCCGCTTCGTCATCGTGCTGTCGCTGCTGCGCCAGGCGCTGGGCCTGCAGCAAGGTTTGCCCAACCGGATCATCACGGGCGTGGCCCTGATCCTCACGCTGCTGGTGATGCGCCCCATCGGCGACCAGGTGTGGACCGACGCGTTCGTGCCCTACGACAAGGACAAGATCGGCCTGGAGGAAGCGCTCAAGATCGCGGAAAAGCCCGTCTCGCGCTTCATGCTGGCCCAGACCAGCAAGGCCGCGCTGGCCCAGATCGCCCACCTGGCCGGCGAGGACCAGGTGACCGTGGCGGCCGAGCACGCCTTCACCGTCAAGCTGGCCGCCTTCGTGCTGTCGGAACTGAAGACGGCGTTCCAGATCGGCTGCATGCTGTTCATCCCGTTTCTCGTGATCGACCTGGTGGTGTCGTCGGTGCTGATGGCGATGGGCATGATGATGCTGTCGCCGCTGGTGATTTCGCTGCCGTTCAAGCTGCTGCTGTTCGTGCTGGTGGACGGCTGGACCCTGACCGTCAACACGCTCGTGACGAGCATCCAGGCTTACTGACAGGCGGACCTTATGCTGACTCCTGAAGTTGCCGTCGACCTGGTGGTGGAAGCGTTGCACATCGTGATGCTGCTGGTGGTGCTGCTGGTGGTGCCGGGCCTGGTGACGGGCTTGCTGGTGGCGCTGGTGCAGGCCGCCACCCAGATCAATGAGCAAACCCTCAGTTTCCTGCCGCGCCTGCTGGTGACGCTGCTGGCCATCATCCTCATGGGGCGCTGGATGTCGGGCTACCTGATGGATTTCTGCGTCTCCATCTTCCAGCGCGCCGCCACTCTGGTCGGCTAGCGCAGCGCCACCACGCCCCGCCCGATGGAACACCTCCTGGACCAGTTGCTGCCCATGCTGAACGCGCTGTGGTGGCCGTTCTGCCGGGTGCTGGCCATGCTGACGGCGGTCCCCGTGCTGGGCGAGGCGGTCACGCCCGTCACGGTGCGGGTGCTGGTGGCGCTGGTGCTGGCGATCCTGATGCTGCCCCTGACCCAGGGTGCGGCCGTGATCGACCCCTTGTCCTTGCAGGGCGTACTGGCCACGCTGGAGCAGGCCGTGATCGGCGGCGTGCTGGGGCTGGCGTTTCACTTCGCCATGTCCGTGATTGGTGTGCTCGGTTACCTGGTGTCGTCCCAGGTGGGCTTTTCCATGGCCGTCATGAACGATCCCATGAACGGTCAATCGTCGGACGTGGTGTCGGCCCTGTTGTCGGTGCTGGCCATCATCGTGTTCTTTTCCATCGACGGCCACCTGGTGGTGGCGGGCGTGATCGGCCAGAGCTTCAAGGCCTGGCCGCTGGGCCACGGCTACGGCCCGCTGCTGCTGCAAAGCGTGGCCTATAACGTGGCCTGGATCTTCTCGGCCGCCATGCTGCTGGCCATGCCCATCGTGTTCTCGACGCTGGTAGTACAACTGGGCTTTGGTTTCCTGAACCGGGTGGCGCCCACCCTGAACCTGTTCTCGCTGGGCTTTTCCGTGATCACCCTGTTCGGCCTGCTGATGCTGGGCCAGGTGGTGCGTTTCATCCCCGAGCACTATGTGCGCATGACAGGCCAGATCCTGGAATTGATCCGGCAACAGATGCAGGCGGCGGGCCATGGCTGATTCGAGCACCGGCGATAAAACAGAAAAGGCGTCACAGCAAAAGCTGAAGAAGTCGCGCCAGGAAGGGCAGGTGGTGCGCTCGCGCGACCTGTCGACGGCGATCGGCATCCTGGTCAGCCTGAAGCTGTTCGTGTACCTGCTGCCTGCGTATTTCCGCCATTTCCAGTCCATTTTTGAACTGGGTTTCGCGCCGCTGGGCAGCGCCGGGGCGATCGACAATGCGCTCTCGATCGTGTTCAGCGAAGCCATGTGGCTGCTGGTGCAGATGGTGTTGCCGCTGTTCGTGGTGCCGCTGTTCATCGTGCTGGGCGCCATGGTGCCCGGTGGCTGGGTGGTCAGCATGAGCCACTGGGAACCCAAGATGGAGCGTTTGAGTCCGGCGGCCAACCTGGGCCGGCTGTTCTCGTCCAAGCATGGTTTCGAGCTGCTGGTGTCGATCGGCAAGGCCAGTGTGCTGATCTGGGTGCTGGTGCACGTGGCCCGCTCCACCGTCAAGGATTACACCCAGCTCGAACACATGGCCATGGGCCAGGCCATGCTGGCCGGCTCCAGCCTGATGCTGGACGGCTTGATGTCGCTGGTGTCCGTGTTTATCATCTTCGCCGTGATCGACGTGCCGGCCCAGGCGTATTTCTTCGCCAAGAACCAGCGCATGAGCAAGCAGGACATGAAGGAAGAGCACAAGAGCAACGAAGGCCGGCCCGAGGTGAAGAACCGCATCCGCCAGTTGCAGCGCCAGCTGGCCCGGCGCAGCGCGCGCAAGACGGTGCCCACGGCCGACGTGGTGATCGTCAACCCGGAGCACTACGCGGTGGCCCTGAAGTATGACTTGAACAAGGCCGAGGCGCCCTATGTGGTGGCCAAGGGCGTGGACGAGATGGCGCTCTATATCCGCCAGCTGGCGGTCGAATTCAAGATCGAAGTGATGCCGCTGCCGCCGCTGGCGCGGGCCATCTACAACACCAGCCAGGTCAACCAGCAGATCCCGGTGCAGCTGTATCAGGCCGTGTCGCAAGTGTTGAACTACGTGCTGCAGCTGCAAGCATTCCGTACTGGACGGCGCGCCGTCCAGCCAGCATTCCCTAACGAGGTGGTCGTTCCACCTGCAATGAGCGAGGTCGTACCGTCATGAATTTCCTGAACCGCCTGGTCGCCGAAGCGCGGCGCCACAAGTTCGCCACCCCGGCCTTCCTGATGGTCGTGCTGGCCATGATCATGCTGCCACTGCCGCCCACGGTGCTGGACATCATGTTCACCTTCAACATCGTGCTGGCCCTGATCGTGATCCTGGTCAGCGTGACGGCCAGGAGGCCGCTGGACTTCTCCGTGTTCCCGACCGTGATCCTGGCCACCACCATGCTCAGGTTGACACTGAACGTGGCGTCGACCCGGGTGGTGCTGCTGCACGGCCATGAAGGCACGTCGGCGGCCGGCCTGGTGATCGAAGCGTTCGGTAAAGTCGTTATCGGTGGCAACTTCGTGGTCGGTATGGTGGTGTTCGTGATCTTGATGATCATTAACTTCGTCGTCGTCACCAAGGGTGCGGAGCGGATTTCGGAAGTGTCGGCCCGCTTCACGCTGGACGCCTTGCCGGGCAAGCAGATGGCGATCGACGCCGACTTGAACGCCGGCCTGATCAACCAGGAAAAAGCCCAGGCGCGCCGGCTGGAAGTGGCGGCCGAGGCCGACTTCTACGGCGCCATGGACGGCGCCTCCAAGTTTGTGCGCGGCGATGCCGTGGCCAGTATCCTGATCCTGATCATCAACATGGTGGGCGGGGTGGCCATAGGCGCCCTGATGCACGACCTCAGCTTCGGCGACGCGTTCCGCCAGTACGCGCTGCTGACCATCGGTGACGGCCTGGTGGCCCAGATTCCGGCCCTGCTGCTCTCGGCCGCGGCCGCCATCCTGGTGACCCGCATCAGCGACGCGGGCGACTTCGAACAGCAAGTGGGCAGCCAGCTGCTGGCCTCGCCACCGGTGATCCTGTCGGCGGCCGGCATGATGTTCGTGCTGGCCCTGGTGCCGGGCATGCCGTGGGCCATGTTCCTCACCTTCGCCGCCGTGCTGGCCTATGTCGGCTACCGGCTCGGACAGCGCGTCAAGCAGCCCGAGACGGATGCGCTGGCCGCCATCGAGGCCGCCCTGCGCGAAGAGAAAGTGGCCGAGCTGGACTGGCAGAGTCTGCCTGCTGTGCAGCCGCTGCAAGTGACGCTCGGTTACAAGCTGGTGAGCCTGATCGACAAGGCCCACGGCGAGCCGCTGGCCAAGCGGGTCAAGGGCGTGCGCCAGAGTTTGTCCGAAGCGATGGGCCTGCTGCTGCCGCCCATCACCGTGCGCGACGACCTGGGCTTGAAACCGTCGCAATACGCAGTGGTGCTGTCGGGCAGCGTGGTGGCCCAGGCGGAAGTGTTTCCGGACCGGCTGATGGCGATCCCGTCGCCCAATGTGTATGGCCAGATCGACGGTATTCCCGGTGTCGAGCCGGCCTATGGCATGCCCGTCACGTGGATCGAGCAGGGCGAGAAGGCCAATGCGCTGGGGCTCGGTTACCAGGTGGTGGAGGCGCCCAGCGCCATCGCCACCCATTTGTCCAAGCTGATCCGCGAATATTTGCCGGAACTGTTCCGCCACGAGGATGTGCCGGCCATGATGGACCGGCTGACCGCCTTGTCGCCCAAGCTGGCGTCCGCGCTCGACAAGTCGCTGACCCACACCCAGATCCTGCGCGTGTTCCGCGTGCTGCTGGCCGAGAATGTGTCGTTGAAAGATATCGTGCCGATCGCCACCACCCTGGTCGACAGTTCGGAAACCACCAAGGACCCGATCCTGCTGGCGGCCGAAGTGCGCTGCGCGCTGCGGCGCCAGATCGTCACGGGACTGTGCGGCCAGAAGGCGGAGATGCAGGCGTTCAACCTTGGTGGCGAGCTGGAGAATATGCTGCTGGGCTCCTTGAACCAGGCCCGCCAGGGCGGCAAGGTGGTGCTGGACAACTACCCGATCGACCCCCATTTGCTGGCCCAGTTGCAGGTGAACATGCCGGTGGCGCGCGAGCAGATGAAGCAGCAAGCGACGCCGCCGCTGTTGCTGGTGTTGCCGCAGATCCGGCCGCTGCTGGCCCGTTACGCCCGCCTGTTCGCGCCCGGCCTGCACGTGTTGTCGTATAACGAGATCCCCGAGAACCGGGAAGTGAGCATCATCGGCACGGTCGGGTAAAGCCAGCCCGGCCAGTCCAGCCAGGCCAGCCATCAACCGACGGGACGTCCCGCCAGGCGTCGACCATGGCGTCACGTCCCGTCTGCTTTGCTTGCCTGGTTCAGGCCGATTCGGAGTACAGGTCGTCCGGCGGCAGGGGATGCGACAGCAGCACGGCCACTTCGGCCATGGCCTTGAACACGGCCGGGGTCAGGGCGGCCATCTGGGCCCGTTCCGGGTGGTGCTCAGGCGCCAGCGGGATGTCGCGCGTCAGACGGCAGCGGATGATGGTCAGGCCGGTCCGGCTGATGGTGGCGGCCAGTTGCGGCAGCATGTCGCGCATGTGGCGCATGGCCGAATTTTGCTGCGCGCCCACTTCCAGCACCACGCCGCCGCCCACCGGTTCCATTTGTATCACCACCCGTCCTACGCCGGGCAGCATCAGTTCCAATCGTAATGCGATACGGGGGCCGCGCCGGCGCGGGTGCTCGTCGTCGCCCTCCTGGTCCCGGTTCACCACCCGCAACACCAGTTGCTCGGCGCCCCAGGCATAGACGGCGAACCGCCACGGCTCCAGTTCCGTCACCAGCGGCGGCGCGCCGCGGCCTTCGCGCAGCACGGCTGGCGTATGGTCGGCCATGAACAGGCTGGACGGGACGTGCTGGCCGTTGGCTTGCTCCTGCAGCGCGGCGCGCTGCTGGGCGTAAGTGTGCACCATGACCAGCCAGGAACTGGCCATGTTGGCCGCGTCGGGCGGAGCCCAGACCAGTTGGCGCGACAGGAATACCTGATTGGGATGCATGGCGGCCGGATCGGCCGCGCTGGGCGTGTCGGCCGCCAGCTGGGCGGCCAGGGTGTCGAGTCCGGCATGGGGCAGCGGCAAGCCTTCCGGACCCTCCAGCAGCAGCCCGGCCGCGCCCGGCGTGGCCGGGGCCAGCGGAAACTCGCCGCTGTCGCCGCCCGTGGCCGGCCCGGTCTGCGGCTGCGGCAGCGGGGTGGGGCGGTCCGGCACGCTCAGCGGCGCGGTGGTGGGTCCGATGCGGTCAAATGCCATGGTGCTAACTCGCCTCTAACAGGCCAAAAAAAAGCCAACCGAATCTCCGGTTGGCTCCTGGTGCACCTGCCCGCGCGGCGGGCAGGGCGGCGCTACAATTATTGCAGCAGGGACATAACCAGCGACGAGGTGCTGTTGCTTTGTTTCAGCATCGCGGTACCGGCTTGCAGCAGCATCTGGCTCGAGGTCATGTTCGACGATTCGGCCGCGAAGTCGGTGTCCATGATACGGCCGGTTGCAGCCTTGGTGTTGGTCGAGATGTTCGACAAGTTGTTGTAGACGTGGTCCAGGCGGTTCGAGATCGCACCCAGTTTCGAACGCAGCGCGCCCACGGTGTCGATGGCGGTGGCCAGCTTGTCGATGGTGGCATTGGCGGCGGTGGCGCCGGCGGCGGCAGTCGCGCCGCTGATTTCCGTGCCGCCGGCCGAGGCGACGCCGGTGGCGCCGTCATACAGCAACGAGGCAGCAGCCAGGTCGGTGTGCACCTGCGTCAGTTCGGTGCTCACGTCACCGCTCATTTTTTCGGTCGAGCCGGCGCCGATCTGGAAGTCGACGGCGGTGGCCAGTTTGCCGGTGCCGCTGGTCAGCAGGGCGGTGCCGCCGAACTTGGTGTTGGTCATGATGTTGCTCAGCTCGCTGGTCAGCGAGTCGAATTCCTTCTGCATTGCGGTCTGGTCGTTGGCGGTCGACGAACCGTCGGCTGCCTGGGTGGCCAGGTCTTTCATGCGCATCAGGATGTTGGTGGTTTCATCCAGGGCGCCTTCGCCCGTTTGCAGCATGGAGATCGAATTCTGGGTGTTGCGCATGGCCACTGCCATACCGCTGGTCTGGGCTTTCAAACGGGTGGCGATCTGCAGGCCGGCGGCGTCATCCATTGCCGAGTTGATGCGGAAGCCGGTGCTCAGGCGGGTCTGCGAAGTCGACAGGCTGCCCTGGGTGCGGGTGATCGAGTTCTGTGCGGAAAGGGCCGCAGCGTTGGTGTGAAGGCTCAGCATGAAATAACTCCTGGTAGGTGGATTCAGTTCGGAGCATCGGACTCTTTGTGCTCTCCCAAGTACAAGACGACCATTTCGGCTAGGACATTAAATTCCATGTGGAAATTTTTTAAAAATATTTGTAACGCCCGCCGGCAGTACCCCTGACGCCGCCGTTCCACCCCACGATTATGGCCCGTTTCAGGCGGGCGCGGCAAAAAAAACAGCGCGGGGTGCAAGCACGCCGCGCTGTCTTTTTGATAACTATCCCGCTTACATGTTCGGGTAGTTGGGGCCGCCGCCGCCTTCCGGCGTGACCCAGATGATGTTCTGGGTCGGATCCTTGATGTCGCAGGTCTTGCAGTGCACGCAATTTTGCGCATTGATCTGCAGGCGGTCCTGGCCTTCGTCGGTCTTGATGAATTCATACACGCCGGCCGGGCAGTAGCGCGCTTCCGGCCCAGCGTACTTGGCCAGGTTGACGTCCACCGGCACGCTGGCATTCTTCAGCGTCAGGTGGATAGGTTGATCTTCCGCATGGTTGGTGTTGGAAATAAACACCGACGACAGGCGGTCGAAGGTCAGCTTGCCGTCCGGCTTGGGATAGTTGATCGGCGCGAAGTCGGTGGCCGGCTTCAGGCACTCGTGGTCGGCGTGGCTGTGGTGCAGGGTCCATGGCGCCTTGCCGCGGAACACGATCTGGTCGATGCCCGTCATCAGCGCGCCCACGTACAGGCCCTTGTTCAGGTAAGGCTTGACGTTGCGCGCCACGTGCAGCTCCTCGTGCAGCCACGATTGCTCGAACGCGGCCGGGTAGCTGGCCAGTTCGTCGTGCTGGCGGCTCTCGCCCAGCGCGGCGAACACGGATTCGGCGGCCAGCATGCCGGACTTGATGGCCGCGTGCGAACCCTTGATGCGGCTCATGTTGAGGAAGCCGGCGTCGCAACCGATCAGGGCGCCGCCTGGGAACACCAGCTTGGGCAGCGATTGCAGGCCACCGGCCGTGATCGCGCGGGCGCCGTAGGAAATGCGCTTGCCGCCTTCGAAGAAGCCGCGGATGGCCGGGTGGGTCTTGTAGCGCTGGAATTCCTCGTACGGCGACAGGTAAGGGTTCTCATAGTTCAGGCCGACCACGTAGCCGACCATGACCTGGTTGTTTTCCAGGTGGTACAGGAACGAGCCGCCATAGGTTTTGGTGTCGAGCGGCCAGCCGGTGGTGTGGATCACCAGGCCGGGCTGGTGCTTGGCCGGGTCGATTTCCCACAGTTCCTTGATGCCGATGCCGTACGATTGCGGATCCTTGCCCTTGTTCAAGTCGTATTTGGCCATCAGCTGCTTGCCCAGGTGGCCGCGCGCGCCTTCGGCGAACAGCGTGTACTTGCCGTGCAGTTCCATACCCAGCTGGAAGTCCGGACCGGCTTCGCCGTCGCGCTTGACGCCCATGTTGCCGGTGGCCACGCCTTTGACGGAACCGTCGTCGTTGTACAGGATTTCCGCGGCGGCGAAGCCGGGGAAGATTTCCACGCCCAGCGACTCGGCCTGCTGGCCCAGCCAGCGCACCACGTTACCGAGCGAGATCACGTAGTTGCCGTGGTTCTCGAAGCAGGCTGGCAGCGCGAAGTTAGGCGTCTTGAACGCTTTCTTTTCGGTCAGGAACAGCACGCGGTCTTCCGTCACCTCGGTGTTGAGGGGGGCGCCCAGTTCCTTCCAGTTGGGGATCAGCTCGGTCAGTGCCTTCGGGTCCATCACGGCGCCCGACAGGATGTGCGCGCCCAGTTCGCCGCCTTTTTCCAGCACGACGACGGACACTTCCTGGCCTTTTTCCGCAGCCATCTGCTTGATCTTGATGGCGGCCGACAAGCCGGCAGGGCCGCCGCCGACGATCACGACGTCATACTCCATCGCATCGCGTGGGCCGTACTGTTCAACTAGGGTTTGGGGCTGGGTCATGGTGAGTTCTTATCAGGAGGAGAAAAAAATTTTAGCACGAGTGTGCTTCTTTTTGCTGCCGAATGCAACGCCGGCGACATTTTGAGGCACATTATTAGATGCTGCAATCTAATACTGGCAATTTGTGTAATCATTACGCCAGCATCGTATCGGGTGCATCATCACCAAACACAGGGAGTAGCTCGTGGGTATAGAAGTCAATTTTGAGGGAAAAATCGCGCTGATCACCGGCGCCTCCAGTGGTCTGGGGGCCCGCTTCGCCAAGGTACTGGCCCAGGCCGGCGCCCAGGTCGTGCTGGCCTCGCGCCGTACCGAGCGTTTGAAGGAATTGCGGGCCGAAATCGAGGCCGACGGCGGCGCGGCCCACGTGGTGAGCCTGGATGTGACCGATTTCGCCAGCATCAAATCGGCCATCGCCCACGCCGAGACGGAAGCGGGACCGATCGATATCCTGGTCAATAATTCGGGTGTGTCGACCACGCAACGGCTGGTGGATGTGACGCCGGAGGATTACGCTTTCATCATGGATACCAACTTGCGCGGCGCGTTTTTCGTGGCCCAGCAGACGGCCAAACGCATGATCGCGCGCGCCAAAGGTGATCCCAAAAAACAACACCGCATCATCAACGTGGCCTCGGTGGCGGGCCTGCGGGTGCTGCCGCAGATCGGTGTGTATTGCATGAGCAAGGCTGGCGTGGTGCAGATGACCAAGGCCATGGCCGTGGAATGGGGCAAGTATGGCATCAACACCAACGCCATCTGCCCCGGTTATATTTCCACTGAAATCAACGAGGATTATTTCGCCAGCGAACAGGGCCAGAAGCTGATCAACATGCTGCCCCGCAAGCGCCCCGGCAAGCCGGAAGACCTCGATGGCCTGATGCTGCTGCTGGCCGGCGAGGAATCGCACTTCATCAACGGCGCCATCATCTCGGCCGACGACGGCATGCTGGCCATGTAAAGTCAGCTTTGGCGCAGGCCCACCAGCTTGTGCACCAGTTCGGACGAGGTGGCGGCGCCGAACTTGCGCATCAGCTTGGCGCGGTGCATTTCCACCGTGCGCGGGCTGAGGTCCACCTGGCGCGCGATCACCTTGCTGGTCTTGCCTTCGACCAGCAGGGCTGCGATTTCCCGCTCGCGCGCCGTCAGCTCGGCCGTCACGGGCCGCTTCTCACTGACATCCTCGAATGTCCAGATGCCCGGCCCCAGCGGCTCGTTGGCCTTGAGCGCATGGCCCGTGACGTGGCACCAGAACAATTCATCGTTGGCGCGGCGCATGATGCGCTCGTCCGAATAGCGCCCCTTGGCGTTCATGATGGGGATGATGCGGTCGCCCGTGCGCAGGAATTCATCCATGGTCGGATACAGGGCGCGGAACGACAAACCCTGCAGCGCCGCGCGCGGATAGCCGAACATGGCGGCCAGCGCTTCGTTGCAAGCCTGGATCACGCGGTTTTCGGAAATACACATGCCAACCGGCGCATGCAGGAAGATCGTTTCGTAATCGATGGCGGGCGGTACGTTCATGTGGGGCGGATCAACTCGGGTGACATCCAAACAGCGTAAAAAGGAACACGGCGCGCCGGTAGTTCTACGGTATTGTGCTTTTGCAGGGCGTATTCTATGCTCCATACGCTCTTCGCACACTACAGCGAGCGACACAGCTTATCAAAAGAAAAGGGACACGTATGAATAAAGTTTATCCCGATGCGGCCGCCGCCCTGGCCGGTATCGTCCAGGATGGTCAAACCATCGCCGTCGGCGGCTTCGGCCTGTGCGGCATACCCGAAGCCCTGATCGGCGCGCTGCGCGATTCCGGCGTGAAAGGCTTGACGGCCATTTCCAACAACGCCGGCGTGGATGGCTTCGGCCTGGGCCAGTTGCTGGAGACGCGCCAGATCCGCAAGATGATTTCGTCCTACGTGGGCGAGAACAAGGAATTCGCGCGCCAGTACCTGGCCGGCGAACTGGAACTGGAATTCACGCCCCAGGGCACGCTGGCTGAAAAGCTGCGCGCCGGCGGCGCCGGCATCCCGGCCTTTTTCACCAAGACGGGCGTGGGCACGATCGTGGCCGAAGGCAAGGAAATCCGTGAATTCGACGGCGAAGCCTATGTGATGGAACGCAGCCTGGTGGCCGACGTGTCGCTGGTCAAGGCGTGGAAGGCTGACAAGGCCGGCAACCTGATCTTCCGCAAGACGGCCCGCAACTTCAACCCCAACGTGGCCATGGCCGGCAAGATCACCGTGGTGGAAGTGGAACAACTGGTGGAGACGGGCGAGATCGACCCGGACCAGGTGCATCTGCCCAGCATCTTCGTGCACCGCATCGTCGTCAACGCGACGCCGGAAAAGCGCATCGAACAGCGCACCGTGCGCGCCTGAGGCGCGCGCCACCACAACAAGACGGAGATTACTATGGCATGGACTCGTGACGAAATGGCCGCGCGCGCGGCGAAGGAATTGCAGGATGGATTTTATGTGAACCTGGGCATCGGCTTGCCGACCTTGGTCGCTAACTATGTGCCCAGCGATATCGAAGTATTCCTGCAGTCGGAAAACGGCTTGCTGGGCATCGGCCCGTTCCCGACCGACGCGGACGTGGACGCCGACCTGATCAACGCCGGCAAGCAGACCGTGACGGCCTTGCCCGGCGCCGCCTACTTCAGCTCGGCCGACTCGTTCGGCATGATCCGCGGCGGCAAGATCAACCTGGCCATCCTGGGCGCGATGCAAGTGTCCGAGCATGGCGACCTGGCCAACTGGATGATTCCAGGCAAAATGGTCAAGGGCATGGGCGGCGCGATGGACCTGGTGGCTGGCGTCAAGCGGGTCGTCGTGCTGATGGAACATGTGGCCACAGCCAAGGATGGCAGCACCTCGCACAAGCTGCTCAAGCAGTGTGACTTGCCGTTGACGGGCGTGGGCGTGGTGGACTTGATCATCACCGACCTGGGCGTGATGGAAGTGACCGGCAAGGGCTTGAAGCTGACCGAACTGGCGCCTGGCGTCACCAAGGAACAGGTGCAAGCCGCCACCGGCGTGGAACTGGATATGTCGGCCGTGTAAACGGTCCGGTCGTAATAGATGGAACGGCGTGCCTGCGGGCGCGCCGTTTTGTTTTTGGTCGCTCGCGGCGGACCTCTGGCGAGTCGGCGTCAAGAGTCGGTGTCAGGTCTGTCATTCGGACAGTCGGCGCACATCTTTGATCCATCTCATGGTGTGAGCTTCTAATCTTTCGATTGTCTAAGCAGGCTCAATGGGCGGCCGCTTACCACGACTGAATCGACACCGATTGATTGAACGCAAAGGTGTCGTCTTCGTGTCCGAATGACAGACCTGACACCGAATTTTGCATAAAGCAACGGCCCCGGACTGCTTAGTGCGGGGCCGTGTTGAAGCGGGGCGGCGGATTTAGTGCTGGGCGGCTTTCACGCTATCCTCGCCGTAGGCGGGGTAGGAGGCCGAGCCCGGGTGGGCCAGCTCCGCTTTCAGGCGGTCATGGTCCAGTTCTTTTTCCCAGTTCGATACCACCACGGCGGCCACGCCATTGCCCACGAAGTTGGTCAGGGCGCGGCATTCGCTCATGAAGCGGTCGATGCCCAGGATCAGGGCCATGCCGGCCACGGGGATGGTGGGCACCACGGCCAGCGTGGCGGCCAGCGTGATGAAGCCGGCGCCGGTGATGCCGGACGCGCCTTTCGAGGTCAGCATGGCTACGCCCAGGATGGTCAGTTCCTGGCCCAGGGTTAAATCGGTGTTGGTGGCCTGGGCCACGAACAGGGCCGCCATCGTCATGTAGATGTTGGTGCCATCCAGGTTGAACGAGTAGCCGGTGGGGACTACCAGGCCGACCACGGACTTGGAGCAACCTAGTTTTTCCAGCTTGCTCATCAGCGAGGGCAGGGCGCTTTCCGACGAGCTGGTGCCCAGCACGATCAGCAGTTCTTCCTTGATGTAGAGGATGAAGCGGCCAATGGAGAAGCCGGTCAGCTTGGCCACCGTGCCCAGCACGATGAACACGAACAGGCCGCAGGTCAGGTAGAACGAACCCATCAGTTTGGCCAGCGGCAGCAGCGAGGCGATGCCGTATTTGCCGATGGTGAAGGCCATGGCGCCGAACGCGCCGATCGGTGCGACTTTCATGATGATGTTGACCATGCCGAAGATGGCGGTGGCGATTTCATCGATCAAACGGGTCACCGGCTTGCCTTTTTCGCCCATGATGGACAGCGCGAAACCGAACAGGATGGCCACCAGCAGCACTTGCAGGATCTCGCCCTTGGCGAACGCGTCCACCAGCGTGTTGGGGATGATGTTCATGATGAAGTCGATGGTCGACTGCGACTTGGCCTTGGTGGTGAATTCCGCGATGGCCTTGGTGTCGAGCGTGGCGGGGTCGGCGTTAAAGCCGGCGCCGGGGCGCAGGATGTTGGCCACGAACAGGCCGATCACCAGCGCGAAGGTGGACACCACTTCAAAGTACAGCAGCGCCTTGCCGCCCACGCGGCCCACTTTCTTGATGTCTTGCATGCCGGCGATCCCGGACACGACGGTGCAGAAGATCACCGGGGCGATGATCATTTTGATCAGCTTGATGAAGCCATCTCCCAGCGGCTTCATGGCGACCGCGTTGGCGGGCAGGAAATAACCCAGCAACACGCCGCAGGCGATCGCAAACAACACCTGCACGTATAGTATTTTATAAAACGGCTTTTTCACGGTGACTCCTCGTGGCGGGTAATTTGAGGGTCCCATAATGGATGAAAGGCACAGTTATCACTATTGTGGTTAACCGCAAATCATCCCAGTGATAACTGGGGCGGGGCGGGCTGTGGCGAATCCGCCACGGCCGCCCGCCGCGCGAGGAGCCGCAACGAAGCTGCGGCCTTTTTGGGGTTAAGACTGTTTCAAAATGGGCGCGGCGAGGCGCGGTGACGAAGACAGTGCGCCTGCACGGCGAGGAGCCACAACGAAGCTGCGGCCTTTTTGGCCTGAGACTGTTTCAAAATGGGCGCAGCGAGGCGCGGTGACGAAGACAGTGCGCCTGCACGGCGAGGAGCCGCAACGAAGCTGCGGCCTTTTTGAAGCAGTCTCCTTACTGGGCCACCCAGCCGCCGTCCATATTCCAGGTCGCGCCCCGCACCTGGCGCGCCGCGTCGCTGCACAGGAACACGGCCATCGCGCCCAGTTCCTCGGGGGTGACGAATTCACCGGACGGCTGCTTGTCGGCCAGCAGCGCGCGTTTGGCGTCGTCGTTGCTCAGGCCATCCTTGGCGGCGCGCGCGTCGACCTGCTTTTGCACCAGCGGCGTCAACACCCAGCCGGGGCAGATAGCGTTGGCCGTCACGCCCGTGGTGGCCGTTTCCAGCGCCGTCACCTTGGTCAGGCCCAGCAGGCCGTGCTTGGCCGCCACATAGGCCGATTTCTGTTCCGACCCGACCAGGCCGTGCACCGAAGCCAGGTTGATGATGCGGCCCCAGTTTTTGGCCCGCATGCCGGGCAGCGCCAGGCGGGTGGTGTGGAAGGCCGAGGTCAGGTTGATGGCGATGATGGCGTCCCATTTCTCGACCGGGAACTCCTCCACGCTGGCCACGTACTGGATGCCGGCGTTGTTAACCAGCACATCCACGGCGCCGAACTTGTCGGCCGCGAACTTCATCATGGCTTCGATTTCGGCCGGCTTGGACATGTCGGCGTTGTGATAGGCCGTCTTGACCTGGAATTCGCGGGCCACGTCGGCCTGCAGTTTGTCGATCTCGGCGGCGTCGCCGAAGCCGTTGAATACGATGTTGGCGCCTTCAGCGGCCAGCGCGCGCGCCATGCCCAGGCCGATGCCGGAGGTGGAGCCGGTGACCAGTGCGGTTTTGCCTGCCAGAATAGTGCTTGCCATGATGTCCTCTGTGATAAAAAGTGCGCGGGTTGGTGGTCTGGAGCATGCTGCGCTACACTGCGGTAAGATTTTTCGCGCAACGCCCGGTAAAATGTGATCACCCGTCATCATTACATAAAAATCCACCTGCGGTATTTGGAAACGAATCCGCGTTTGACAAGGAAGTGGCATGTTCGAAGCAAAAATACGGTCTGTCCAGTGCCTGTCCATGGCCGGCCTGCATCATATGGCGTACAAGGAATGGGGCGCGGCGGACAATCCGAACGTGCTGGTGTGCGTGCATGGCGTGACCCGGGTGGCCGACGATTTCGACGTCATGGCGCGCGCGCTGGCCGCCGACTATCGCGTGATCTGCCCCGACGTGGTGGGTCGCGGCCGTTCGGGCCGCCTGCGCAATCCCAATCTGTACGTGATTCCCCAGTACGTGAGCGACATGGTCACGCTGCTGGCGCGCGTGCTGGCCAATCATGAGCAGCAGCGCGTGGACTGGTTCGGCACCTCGATGGGCGGCCTGATCGGCCTGGGCCTGGCTTCGCTGCCGGGCAACCCCATCGGCCGCCTGATCCTGAACGACATCGGCCCGTCGCTGGAAGCGCCGGCCTTGCAGCGCATCGGCGACTATATCGGCCAGGACTTGCGCTTTCCGACCTTCGAGGAAGGCGCCCGTTTCATCCGCGACGTGTCGCTCACCTTCGGCCCGCATACGGATGCCGAGTGGCATAAACTGGCGGCCGACGTATTGCGCCAGGATAAGGACGGCATGTGGGTGCGCCATTACGATATGGGCCTGGCCCAGCCGTTCCGCGCCGCCACGCCCGAATCCGTGGCGGCCGACCAGGCTGCGCTGTGGCGGTCCTACGACGCCATCACCTGTCCCACGCTGCTGATCCGCGGCGGCGAGTCCGACCTGCTGTCGCGTGCCACGGCCGACACCATGACGCAGCGCGGTCCCCGCGCCACGCTGGTGGAAGTGCCCGGCGTGGGCCATGCGCCCACTTTCGTGCACGACGACCAGATCGCCATCGTCAAGCAATTCTTACTGAACACATAAACTGCAACAGCAACACGAACGAGAACACGAGTATGGAAATCAAACGACTGCATGTGGGCAAGCGCCTGTCCGAAGTGGCGATCCACAACAACACCGTCTACCTGGCTGGCCAGATCGCGGAAGACAAGACGCAGGACATCAACGGCCAGATGCGCGAAGTGCTGGGCCACGTTGACCGCCTGCTGGGCGAGGCGGGCAGCGACAAGAGCTGCATCCTGAGCTGCCAGATCTACCTGTCCGACCTGGCCAATTTCGCCGGCATGAACGAGGAGTGGGACGCCTGGGTGCCCCATGGCCACACGCCGCCGCGCGCCACCGTGCAGGCGCAGCTGGCCGACCCGGCCTGGCTGGTGGAAGTGGTCGTCGTCGCTGCTGTGCGTTAGGCCGCCCATGGTTTCTATCGCGGCGCTCAATAGCGCAACGTCGGAACAGGTGGTGCAAGGCCTGTCGGCCGAGGATGGCGCGCGCGTGCTGGCCGCCCTCGACATGGCCAGCGCGGCCTATGGCGACCGGCTGTGCAGCAGTGGCCAGCCGGCCTTTGAATTCTCCGTCGGCGTGGCCGGCACCCTGGCGTTCCTGCGCACGGATGCGGAAACCCGCATCGCCGGCCTGATGTTCGAGCTGACCTTGCTCGACCCCGCTCAGGCGCCCACCATCGAACCGCGCTTCGGCAAGGAAGTGTGCGACCTGGTGTCGGGCGTGCGCCAGCTGATCCGCCTGCGCGAATTGACGCGCGGCCAGAAGGACACGGGCGGCCGGGGCAAGAACGCGGCCCAGCAGGCCGTGGCCCAGGTGGAAACGCTGCGCAAGATGCTGCTGGCCATGGCCAGCGACATGCGCGTGGTGCTGGTGCGCCTGGCCTCGTGCGTGACCACCTTGCGCTACTTCGCCGATATCAAGCTGTTCAACGACGTCACCCGCGCCTACGGCCGCGAGACGCTGGACCTGTACGCGCCGCTGGCCAACCGGCTCGGTATCTGGCAGCTCAAGTGGGAGCTGGAGGACTTGTCGTTCCGCTTCATCGAGCCGGAAATGTACAAGCGCATCGCCAAAATGCTGGAAGAAAAGCGCATGATGCGCGAAGGCTTCGTCACCTCGGCCATCGCCCGTTTGCAGTCGGAAATGGCGGCCGCCGGCATCCAGGCTGAAGTGTTCGGCCGGCCCAAGCACATCTATAGTATCTGGAACAAGATGCGCGGCAAGGAGCTCGATTTCAGCGACCTGTACGACGTGCGCGCGTTCCGCGTGATCGTGGCCGACGTCAAGACGTGCTACACGGTGCTGGGCGTGGTGCACAACATCTGGACCCCGATTCCGAAAGAGTTCGACGACTACATTTCCCGTCCCAAGCCCAACGGCTACCAGTCGCTGCACACGGTGGTGACGGCCGAGGATGGCCGGCCGCTGGAAGTGCAGATCCGGACCCAGGAAATGCATAACTTCGCCGAATACGGCGTGGCGGCCCACTGGCGCTACAAGGAGGAGGGCGGTTCCAACTTCGCCGGCCAGAAGTACGACGAGAAGATCGCCTGGCTGCGCCAACTGCTGGCGTGGAAGACCGACGTGGCCGACGCCGTCGTTGGCCAGGAGGAAACCCAGCGCGAATGGGTGGAAAAACTCAAGGCGGCGGCGCTGGACGACCGCATCTTCGTGCTTACGCCGCAGGCGCGGGTGCTGGAGCTGCCGGTGGGCGCCACCCCGATCGACTTCGCCTACCATTTGCACAGCGATGTGGGCCACCGTTGCCGCGGCGCCCGCGTGGATGGCGTGATGGTGCCGCTCAATACGCCGCTCAGGAACGGGCAGACGTGCGAGATCATCACGGCCAAGGGTGCGCCCGGCACGGCCGGTCCGTCGCGCGACTGGCTCAACGTGGATTACACGGTCAGCAGCCGCACGCGCTCCAAGATCCGGGCCTGGTTCCACGCCATCGATATCCAGGAAACCCTGTCCAACGGCCGCGCGCTGGTGGAGAAGTCCTTGCAGCGGGAAGGCAAGACGGCCGTCAACCTGGAGGCGCTGGCGCAGAAGCTGGGCTTCGCCAAGGTGGACGACCTGTTCCTCTCGGTCGGCAAGGACTTGTTCAGCCTGCGTCACGTGGAAGCGGCGTTGCACGACCAGGTCGAGCCGGCCGCGCCGGAAGACGCCGTGGTACTGGGCAAGAGCCGTGCGTCGAGCGTGGAGCAGGGCGCCAAGTCGGGCGTGCTGGTGGTGGGCACGGAAGGCTTGATGACGCAACTGGCCAAGTGCTGCAAGCCGGCGCCGCCGGATGGCATCGTTGGCTTCGTTACGCGCGGCAAGGGCGTATCGATCCACCGCGCCACTTGCAAGAATTTCGCCGAGATGCGCGCCAAGGCGCCGGAGCGGGTGATCTTTACGGAATGGGGGCGGGCTGAGCGGGATACGGTGTACCCGGTCGATGTCTTCATCCTGGCCGGCGACCGCCAGGGCCTGCTGCGCGACATTTCCGAGATTTTCTCGCGCGAGAAGATCAACGTGATCGGCGTCAACACCCAGTCCGCCAAGGGCCAGGCCCGCATGACCTTCACGGCCGAAATCGGCTCCACGGCGCAATTGCAGAAGGCGCTGTTGTCGATCACGGAAGTGAGCGGGGTGCTGGAGGCGCGCCGGGCGTAAAATGGGCCATCGTGCGGGATAGTGCTTTCAATAAATATTTCCAATTGAAAGCCCTTGTCATTCTGCCGATGGCTCTCTATAATGCTGGTCTTCGGGCGGTTAGTTCAGCTGGTTAGAATACTTGGTCGACATCCAAGGGGTCGCAGATTCGAATTCTGCACCGCCCACCAGAACACTTGTAGCAGGCAGTAAAGAGGTAAGCGCAGTAGGTAAGATTGCAGTACAACGGGCGGTTAGTTCAGCTGGTTAGAATACTTGGTCGACATCCAAGGGGTCGCAGATTCGAATTCTGCACCGCCCACCAGAACATGTAAGAGCGAGAAAGGCAATCCGGTTATGACACCGCGAACTACGACCAAGTATTGGGAGTGACGCTAGTCGAACGGGATTCTTTTGCTCGAAAAAAGAAAAAACGCGGCTAGTCCGCGTTTTTTTTCGTCCGTGTTTTTACAGTTATTATTTTTGCAGTATTTTTCGGCGCAAGCCGCTTTGGAGATCAATATGCTTTCAGTCCGCCTCCCAGATGGTTCGGCCCGTCAATTCGACGGCCCTGTCACCGTAGCCCAAGTGGCGGCCAGCATCGGTACTGGCCTGGCCAAGGCCGCGCTGGCCGGCAAGGTGGACGGCAAGCTGGTCGATACGTCCTTCCTGATTGAAAAAGACGCCGACCTGGCCATCGTCACGGACAAGGATGCGGATGGCCTGGAAGTGATCCGCCACTCGACCGCCCACTTGCTGGCTTACGCTGTCAAGGAGCTGTTCCCGGACGCGCAAGTGACCATCGGTCCTGTGATCGACAACGGCTTCTACTACGATTTCTCGTACAAGCGCCCGTTCACGCCGGACGACCTGGTGGCGATCGAAAAGAAAATGGCCGAGCTGGCCAAGAAGGATGAGCCCGTAACCCGCAAGGTGCTGCCGCGCGACGAAGCCATCGCCTATTTCAAGTCCATCGGCGAAGCGTACAAGGCCGAGCTGATCGCGGCCATTCCTGCCGACCAGGAAGTGTCGCTGTACACGGAAGGCAAGTTCACCGACTTGTGCCGCGGCCCGCACGTGCCATCGACGGGCAAGCTGAAAGTGTTCAAGCTGATGAAGCTGGCCGGTGCCTACTGGCGCGGCGACTCCAAGAATGAAATGCTGCAGCGCGTGTACGGCACGGCCTGGACCAAGAAGGAAGACCAGGAGCAGTACCTGTTCGCGCTGGAAGAGGCGGAAAAACGCGACCACCGCAAACTGGGCAAGCAGCTGGACTTCTTCCACTTCCAGGATGAGGCGCCGGGCCTGGTGTTCTGGCATCCGAAAGGCTGGACCATCTGGCAGCAGGTCGAGCAATACATGCGCAACAAATACCAGGTCAACGGCTATCAGGAAGTGAAGGCGCCGCAGATTCTCGATTCCAGCCTGTGGGGCAAGACCGGCCACTGGGATAACTACCGCGAAAACATGTTCGTGACGGAATCGGAAAACCGCTCGTATGCGCTGAAGCCGATGAACTGCCCTGGCCACGTGCAGATCTTCAACAGCAATATGCGCAGTTACCGCGACCTGCCGCTGCGTTACGGCGAGTTCGGCCAGTGCCACCGCAACGAGCCGTCCGGCGCGCTGCACGGCATCATGCGCGTGCGCGGCTTTACCCAGGATGATGGCCACATCTTCTGCACGGAAGAGCAGATCGAGCCGGAAGTGGTGGCTTTCCACACGCAGGCGATGGAAGTCTACAAGGACTTCCACTTCGAGAACATCGAAGTGAAACTGGCGCTGCGTCCCGACAACCGCATCGGCACCGACGAAGTGTGGAACGAGGCGGAAGACGCGCTGCGCTCCGGTCTGCGCGCCTGCGGCGTGACCTGGACCGAGCTGCCGGGCGAGGGCGCCTTCTACGGCCCGAAAATCGAATACCACCTGAAGGATTCGCTGGGCCGTCCATGGCAGGTCGGCACCATGCAGGTCGACTTCTTCATGCCCGAGCGCCTGGGGGCTGAATACGTGGCCGCCGACAACAGCCGCCAGGTGCCCGTGATGCTGCACCGGGCCATCGTCGGCTCGATGGAGCGCTTCATCGGCATCCTGATCGAGAACTACGCGGGTGCCTTGCCGATGTGGCTGGCGCCGGTGCAAGTGTCGGTGTTGAACATCTCCGATTCGCAAGCGGAATATGTGCAGGAAGTGGCTGAAAAGCTGCGCCGGTGCGGGTTCCGGGTGCAGACCGATTTGCGGAACGAGAAGATAACGTATAAAATACGCGAACATTCCGTCCAAAAACTGCCCTACATCCTTGTAGTCGGCGATAAAGAGCGGGATGCCCATACCGTGGCCGTGCGGGCACGGGGCAACGTCGACCTGGGTGTCATGTCCGTCGATGCCCTGGTGGAACGACTCCAGCAAGATGTCGCAAACAAAGCCTGACGAGGTAACTCGCAGCGCGGCCGAACTATCAGACATTAAAAGGAAACACCATAGCTACTGACAAGTCGCATCGCATCAATGGCGAAATCACTGCCCCTGAAATGCGTTTAAGCGGGGTCGATAACGAGCCTCTCGGTATCGTGACTTTGGCCGAAGCCTTCCGCCTGGC
Source organism: Rugamonas apoptosis (assembly GCF_014042355.1). Lineage (GTDB taxonomy): Bacteria > Pseudomonadota > Gammaproteobacteria > Burkholderiales > Burkholderiaceae_D > Rugamonas > Rugamonas apoptosis. The sequence goes on along the minus strand of NZ_JACEZU010000008.1, from coordinate 212,883 downwards.
GGAAGAGGCAAACGTCGACCTGGTGGAAATCGCGCCGACGGCGCAACCGCCAGTATGCCGTTTGATGGACTACGGCAAATTCAAGTATTCGGAGCAGAAGAAGGCTCACGAAGCGAAATTGAAGCAGAAAGTCATCTCGGTGAAGGAAGTCAAATTCCGTCCCGGCACCGATGACGGCGATTACAATATCAAGCTGCGCAACCTCGTCAAATTCCTCGAGGAAGGCGACAAGACCAAGATCACGCTGCGTTTCCGCGGCCGTGAAATGGCGCACCAGGATATTGGCTTCCGCATGCTGGAACGTCTGAAGGCGGACCTGGAACCGTTCGGCCAGGTCGAGCAGTTCCCGAAGATGGAAGGCCGTCAGATGATCATGGTGCTGTCTCCCAAGAAGAAGAAATAACACGCCGTAGCTTGCCAGCCGGCGCCCCATCGGGCGCCGGTTGCAATTTGCGTGCACGATTGCGGCAGTTGGTCTATAATGGCCGGCTGTTGTAATGTAGTGGACTCGCATCCGCTGCACTAACAAGTGAAAGCAGGCATCTAAGCGCAGCGTAGTGTTGCCACCTGCAATCCTGTTGATATGGAGCTGTCCGTAAGAGGACAGATTGCTATGCCAAAAATGAAGACCAAAAGCTCCGCGAAAAAACGTTTTCGCGTGCGTCCAGGTGGTACTGTTAAATCGGGTATGGCGTTCAAGCGTCACATCCTGACCAAGAAGACCACCAAAAACAAGCGTCAGCTGCGCGGCACCCGTAACATCAACGCTTCGGACGTGACGTCCGTACTGCGTATGATGCCATCCGCTTAATCTCACACTCATTTAAGGAGCTAATATGCCTCGAGTAAAACGTGGGGTTACTGCGCGTGCCCGTCATAAAAAAGTACTGAATCTGGCCAAGGGTTACCGCGGTCGTCGCAGCAAGGTATACCGTATTGCCAAGCAAGCAGTGATGCGCGCTGGCCAGTACGCCTACCGCGACCGTCGTAACAAGAAGCGCGTCTTCCGCCGCCTGTGGATCGCTCGTATCAACGCCGCTTCCCGTGAGCATGGCGTGACGTACAGCGTGTTCATGAACGGTCTGAAGAAAGCTTCGATCGAACTGGACCGTAAAGTCCTGGCCGACATGGCTGTGATGGACAAGCCAGCCTTCGCTGCGATTGTCAACGTTGTGAAAGCAAAAATCGCTGCGTAAGCATTGATTTTGTCTGCGCCACCCCAGGGGTGGCGACAAAAGAACGGGGCAGAGGTGTATACCTGTGCCCCGTTTTTGATTGAGGAAAACGAAAAGCATGGACTCCCTGGAACAACTCGTCGCCTCCGCGGTGCAGGATTTCATGGCCGCGCAAGATGACGCGGCCGCACTGGAAAACGCCAAAGCCAAATACCTGGGCAAGACCGGCCAGATCACCGAATTGATGAAGGGCCTGGGCAAGCTGGACCCCGAGCAGCGCAAGGCGCAAGGCGCCCTGATCAACGCCGCCAAAGGCCAGATCGAAGCGGCCCTGACGGCCCGGCGCGACGCGCTGGCCGACGCCCAGATGCAAACCCGTTTGAATGCCGAGGCGATCGACGTCTCGCTGCCTGGCCGCGGCCGCGCCGGCGGCGGCATCCATCCCGTGATGCGCACCTGGGAACGGGTGGAAGCGATCTTCCGCTCGATCGGTTTCGACGTGGCCGACGGCCCCGAGATTGAGAACGACTGGACCAACTTCACCGCCCTCAACAGCCCGGAAAACCATCCTGCCCGTTCCATGCAGGACACCTTCTATATCGAAGGCAACGACAGCGAAGGCAAGCCGCTGCTGCTGCGCACCCACACCAGCCCGATGCAGGTGCGTTACGCGCGCAGCCACACGCCGCCGATCAAGGTGATCGCGCCCGGCCGCACCTACCGCGTCGACAGCGACGCCACCCACTCGCCCATGTTCCACCAGGTGGAAGGCTTGTGGATCGCCGAGAACATCAGCTTCGCCGATTTGAAAGGCGTGTACCTGAACTTCGTCAAAGCCTTCTTCGAGACGGACGACCTGCAGGTGCGCTTCCGCCCATCGTATTTCCCGTTCACGGAACCGTCGGCCGAGATCGACATCGCGTTCGGCTCCGGCCCCCTGAAAGGCCGCTGGCTGGAAGTGTCCGGTTCCGGTCAGGTGCATCCGACCGTGGTGCGCAATTTCGGGCTGGACCCGGAAAAGTACATCGGCTTCGCGTTCGGCTCCGGCCTCGAGCGCCTGACCATGCTGCGCTACGGGATCAACGACCTGCGCCTGTTCTACGAAGGCGACCTGCGGTTCCTCAAGCAGTTCAACTAATCGTGTAAACGGTTTATATCCTTTAGCGGTCGAGCGCCCGTGCGCTCCCGCTTTCTGAACAATCTTTGCGGCTGAAAGCTCGAATATGCAATTTTCCGAAAACTGGCTCCGTACCATGGTCGATCCGAAGATGACTTCGGACGAACTGGCCCATCTGCTGACGATGTCCGGCCTGGAAGTAGAAGAAGTGGAAGCGGTGGCGCCGCCGTTCTCGAACGTGGTCGTGGGCCACGTGCGCGAGATGATGAAGCACCCCAACGCCGACCGCCTGAACGTGTGCCAGGTGGACGTGGGCACCGGCACCCTGCTCAACATCGTGTGCGGCGCGCCCAATGTGCGCCCCGGCCTGAAAGTGGTGTGCGCCATGGCCGGCGCCTTGCTGCCGCCGGGCGCGGACGGCAAGCCGTTCGAAATCAAGGTGGGCCAGCTGCGCGGCGTGGAGTCGCAAGGCATGCTGTGCTCGGCCAAGGAACTGAAACTGTCGGAAGAGGGCTCGGGCTTGCTGGAACTGCCCGACGACGCGCCGGTCGGTAAGAATTTCCGCGATTACTACGCGCTCAACGACCTCAAGTTCACCATCAAGCTGACCCCGAACAAGGCCGACTGCCTGTCCGTGCTGGGCGTGGCGCGCGAAGTGGCGGCCCTGACGGGCGTGGCCCTGCACGCGCCCCAGTGCCGTCCGGTCGCCGTCAACAGCGACGAAGTGCTGCCGGTCAAGGTCTCCGCGCCTGACCTGTGTGGCCGCTTCTCGGGCCGCGTGATCCGCCACCTGAACGCCAAGGCCAGCACCCCGGACTGGATGAAGCAGCGCCTGGAACGCAGCGGCCAGCGTCCCGTGTCGGCCCTGGTCGATATTTCCAATTATGTGATGCTGGAACTGGGCCGTCCGTCGCACGTGTTCGACCTGGCCAAGATCCATGGCGGGCTGGATGTACGCTGGGGCAAGGCTGGCGAAACCATCAAGCTGCTGAACGGTAACACCATCAGCGTGGACGAGTGGGTGGGCGTGATCGCCGACGACAAGGAACTGGAATCGCTGGCCGGCATCATGGGCGGCGACGCCACGGCTGTGTCGCTGGAGACGGACAGCATCTACCTGGAAGCGGCGTTCTGGCATCCGAACGCCATCCAGGGCCGCGCCCGCCGCTACAATTTCTCCACCGACGCCGCGCACCGTTTCGAACGCGGTGTGGACTACGCCACCACGGTCGAGCATATCGAACGCATCACGTCGCTGATCCTGGAAATTTGCGGCACCCAGCAAACGCTGGTGGGCCCGATCGATGACCATGTGGTCAACCTGCCGCAACGCCAGCCCGTGTCCATGCGCGCCGCGCGCGCCCGCAAGGTGATCGGCGTGGCGCTGGACGACGCCGCCATCGCCGACATCTTCACCCGCCTGGCCCTGCCGTTCACGCTGACCGACGGCGTGTTCAGCGTGACCGCGCCGACCTACCGCTTCGACATCGAGATCGAGGAAGACTTGATCGAGGAAGTGGCGCGCGTCTACGGTTTCGAGAACATCCCGACCGTGGCGCCCGTGGCCGCCAACACCATGATCATCGCGCCGGAAAATACCCGCTCGCTGTTCGCCGTGCGCCACCAATTGGCCGACCTCGGTTACCAGGAAGTGATCAACATGAGCTTCGTGGAGGCGGCCTGGGAGCAGGACTTCTGCGCCAACGCGCAACCGGTCAAGCTGCAAAACCCCATTGCCAGCCAGCTGAGCGTGATGCGTACCTCGCTGATCGGCAGCCTGGTGGCCAATGTACGCTACAACCTGAACCGCAAGGCCAACCGGGTGCGCGTGTTCGAGACGGGCGCCGTCTACCTGCGCGACGCCAGCGTGGCCGACGGCCCGCTGACCGTGGCCGGCTACCACCAGCCCAAGCGCGTGGCCGCCATGGCCTACGGCCCGGTGGTGGACGAGCAGTGGGGCCAGTCCAGCCGCAACATCGATTTCTTCGACGTCAAGGCCGACCTGGAGCAGTTGTTCGCGCCGGCCGTGGCCCGTTTCGTCAAGGCCGAGCACCCCGCACTGCACCCCGGCCGTTCGGCCCGCATCGAGCTGGACGGCAAGACCGTCGGCTACCTGGGCGAGCTGCACCCGCGCTGGATGCAGAAGTATGATCTGCCGCAAGCGCCGGTGGTGTTCGAAGTGGACGCTGTTGCTCTTGAGCAACGCGAAGTGCCTGCCTACGCGGAAATCTCCAAGTTCCCCGGCGCCACCCGCGACTTGGCCGTGGTGGTGGCCCAGAGCGTACCGGCACAGGATCTGCTCGATGCGTTTAATGCCGTAGTGCAAGAAAATCCACAGGGCAAGATTGTGCAAGCCATTGTTTTGTTTGATGAATATCGCGGCAAGGGATTGGAGGCGGACGAAAAATCGCTTGCTTTCCGCTTTAGCTTGCAAGATACTCAAAACACCCTGCAGGACGATGCGGTCGATGCCGTGATGGCCGCGTTGGCCGATGCGGTCAAGCAAAAGCAGGGCGCACGCTTGCGTGCCTGAGCGCGCCGGGCGGTCCCACCCGGGCCGCCCGATGAAGCAGTCAGCGGGTTGCCGGCGCCGTCCGGACACCCCATTTTTTATAAGGCAGGGCTGTAAAATTACTACCAACGACGTGGATTCCGCCGTCCTTCAATCCGCACTGGCGGCCGATTTGCATCGGGCCATGCAGGTCGCCAAGGTACGCCAGGAAGCGGAAAAAGATTTGCCGACGCTCACCAAGGCGGAGTTGGCTGAATTGCTGTTCGAGCAAGTCGGCCTCAACAAGCGTGAAGCGAAGGACATGGTCGAGACTTTCTTCGACGAGATCCGCAACGCGCTGGAGCGGGGCGAGGCCGTCAAGTTGTCCGGCTTTGGCAACTTCCAGCTGCGCGACAAGCCGCAGCGGCCGGGCCGCAACCCGAAAACGGGCGAGGAGATTCCCATCACGGCACGCCGCGTGGTGACTTTCCACGCCAGCCAGAAGCTCAAGGGCATGGTCGAGGAAAGCAATCCGACCATGGCGCGCGCCGCCTGACAGGAATTGATCCGCTATGAATGACCGCCTGGCCAAGACCGAACTTGCCGTATTGCCGCCGATCCCGGCCAAGCGCTATTTCACGATCGGCGAGGTGAGCGAGCTGTGCGGCGTCAAACCCCATGTGTTGCGCTACTGGGAGCAGGAATTCACCCAGCTTAAGCCCGTCAAGCGGCGCGGCAACCGGCGCTACTACCAGCACCACGAAGTGCTGCTGATACGGCGCATCCGTGAACTGCTGTATGAACAAGGCTTCACCATCAGCGGGGCGCGCAATAAACTGGACAGCCGCGCGACCGATCCTGTGCAAGGGGAGTATGATGGTGCCTCCGGCTTGGACGGCAGCGCGCCGCCAGCCGCCGTCCCGGCCCTGGACCGGGAATTGATACGCAACGAACTGCTGGCGATACTGACCCTGCTCCAGTGAGCGGGCGCAGCGGAAAGAAAAGGCGCGCACGAGGCGTCTTTTTTTTCGTCCCCGCCGTTACCCATCAGGCGGGATTGTTAAATCGCATTGTTAAATCTTTAGTGCTATACTATTAATGTTAATTTATTTGCCAGCATGCAAGCATGCTGGCAAAGGTGGCGTGAACGATGGAACCGCCGGTTCCGTTTCCCGCGCCACGAGGGGAAACAATGATACGCGTTGCCATTTGTGACGACCATCAGATAGTCCGCGCGGGCTTCAAGCAAATCTTTTCTTCGGCCGACGACTTCGAGGTGGTGGCGGAGGCCGGCAGCGGCCGGGAGGCGCTCGACATCGCGCGGCGCGAAATCTGCGACGTGCTGCTGCTCGACATCGCCATGCCGGACCAGAGCGGCATCGACACGCTGCGCACCATCCGCCAGGGCCAGCCGGACTTGCCGGTGCTGATCCTGTCCGGCTATCCGGCCCAGCAATACGCGCTCAACCTGTTCAAGATGGGCGCCAACGGCTACCTGAACAAGGAATGCGAGGCGGATGAACTGATCACGGCCGTGCGCACCGTGTACCAGGGGCGGCGCTACGTGAGCGCCACCGTAGGCGAACTGCTGGCCCAGACTTTTGACCGCGATCCCAACACGGCGCCCCACACGGAGCTGTCGGACCGCGAGTTCCAGGTATTTTTGCGGCTGGCCCGGGGCGCCACCGTGAGCGATATCGGGGTGGCCCTGTCGCTGAGCATCAAGACGGTGAGTACCTACCGCACCCGCATCATGGAAAAAATGGGCATGCAGTCCAATAGTGACCTGACCTATTATGCGATGAAAAATAACTTGCTCGACTGAAACCAGTTGATCGACAGGGCGCGCACGGTAGGGTTTCCGCACTGCGGCGGGCGGTCGCCCAGATTATAATGGGGTGGCTAGTCGCAACTGTGCCGGCTGACCTCTGGAAGGATGTTTATCAGGATGTATTTCACCGCCACCGCGGCACCCCTGCACCGTCTGCCGCTGTACAAGACCATATTGTGCGTCGCTTGCGTGCTGATCCTGATCGCCAATGGATTCAGCCTGTTCCACAATTTGCAGTCGCTCAAGGGCGCCAACTTCCTGCAGAGCCAGAGCTCGCGCGTGGCCGATCGCCTGCAATACGTGAATGTGCTGGTGCTGGATGCGGAAAGCAGCATGCGCGGCTATTTCATTTCCGGGCGCGAAGCTTACCTGGGCCCGGCCCGCACTGCCGTGACGGAATCGGAAACGGAATTCAAGGAACTGGAAAAACTGCTGGCCGACAGCCCGTCCCAGCTCAAGAACCTGGCCCAGCTGCGCACCCTGGTGCGCCGCAAGCTGGCGCTGCTGAACCAGTCGATCGACGTCTACCGCGAAGGTGGACTGGACGAGATCGTCAAGATCGCCAAGGTCAGCGACGGCCGCTCCAGCATGGACGAGATCCGGCTGCAGGTGGTCATCATGGAGCAGGAACAGAATGAGACGCTGGCCGCCCGCAGCGCGATGTTCTACCACGAGTACCAGAAGGCGGTGCTGCTGGGCATGGGCATCAACGCCATGGCCATCATCGTGCTGATCATGTTCTACCAGCTGGTGCGGCGCAGCTTCCAGAACCGGGCCGCCGTCGAGCATGCCTTGCAGAAGGCCAACGAAAACCTGGAATCCACCGTGGCCCAGCGCACCGAGCAGTTGTCGGTGCTGTCGCGCCACCTGATCAGTATCAGCGAGGAGGAGAAGATGCGTTTGTCGCGCGAGCTGCACGACGAACTGGGCGCCAACCTGACGTCGATCGGCATGGATATCGCGGCCGTCACCCAGCAATTGCAGAAGACGGCGCCGGAACTGGCCACCCAGTTGCGCCGGGCCCGCGCCACGCTGGTGGAAACGGTGGAAATGAAGCGCCGTATCGTCGAGAACCTGCGCCCCAGCCTGCTCGATAATCTCGGCCTGTGCGCCGCCATCGAAAGTTATTGCGACGAGTTCAGCCGACTGGCCAAGGTGCGCTGCGACGTCGATATTTCGGCCGAGCTGGAAAAGGATGCGGGCCGCTCGGGCGATTTGTCGATCGCGCTGTTCCGCATCGTGCAGGAATCGCTGACCAATATCCGCAAATATGCCAAGGCGAGCCGGGTGTCGGTCATGCTGCGCCGTACCGTCGATGGGCTGGTGCTGCGCGTGATCGACGATGGTGTGGGCATCGCGGCCAATACGCTGGCCAAGCCCATGTCGCACGGTATCCTGGGGATGCGGGAACGGGCCTTGTTATTGGGGGGCACGCTGACCATACGGCGTGGCCGCAATGATGCGGGAACCTGTATTGAAGTGCATATCCCGCTGCGCCGCAAGCCTGCGGCCGGGGTGGGGCAACCGCCGGAACTGGCGGCCATGCAGGCCAATGCGGCCAATGCTGCGACTTATGCTGCGAATATCGCCGCTGCTATCGCTACTAGCGCGGCTAATGCTACTAACGCGACTCCCGCCGCTGCCGCTACCAACGCTGCTCCCGCCACGGTCGCTACCAATGTCGCGGCGAATGCGGCCTCAGGCGCCGGCGCCGGCGTGCCTGCGCCCGCTGCGGCGCATATCAGCAGCGCGCCACATCCATCAGCAGACGGTCATATTCCGTCTTCGCCACCTTGTAGCACTCACCCGCGTACTGTTCCAGACCTGGACGATCGAGCACAGTGATGTTGCCGCGGCGATAGGTGATCATGCCTTCGTCCTGCAACTTGCCGGCGGCGGCCGTGATGCTTTCACGCCGCACGCCGAGCATGATGGAAATCATTTCCTGCGTCACCTTCAATTCGTTCGATGGCGAACGATCGAGGCGGTCCAGCAGCCAGCGGCACAGTTTCTGTTCGATCGAGCTGTGCAGGCCGCCCACCGCGTTTTGCGCCATCTGCGCGAACAGGGCCGTGTTGTAGCGCATCAGCAGTTGGGGCAGGGCGCCGCCCTGGTTGAAGGCGTCGCGCAGTTGCTGGGCCTTGAGGCGGTAGCCATAGCCGGCGCTTTGCACCACGGCGCTGCACATGGCCCGTTCGCCCGCAAACAGCGACACGCCGGCCACGCCTTCATGGCCGACCACGGCGATTTCCGTGGTGGCGCCATCTTCCATCACGTACAGCAGCGAGACGATGGCCGTGGTGGGGAAGTACACATTGTCGAGCGTGGCTCCGTAGGTGAAGAGCTCCTTGCCGAACGGCAGTTGGACCAGTTCCAGGTGTTCGAACAGCGATTCCAGCACTTCGCGGGGGAGGGCGGCCAGCAATTCGTTCTGCTGGGCGCCGCTATGGCTGACAACTGGCCGTGGCATCAGCTTGAGCTCTCGTGACCGGGCGGCGGCGCCACGAGCGCGCGGCGCCTCGTCGGTGGCAACAAGTAGGGTGTTGTTCATTTTTCTTCCTCGCAGACTTAAAAACCAGGTGGCGGGCAAGGCCCGGAATACGGTGCCTTGCGTAATTGACCCACTGTAAGCGTTAAGTTAGATAACGAACATAAGAGGACTATCCGCCCCCCTGTAGGCTTGCAACATGCAGCTTTGTCAGCCTATTCCTACTGTAGAGCCAGACCCGGCCCTGCCATGGACCTCAGGCGCGGCGCTGGCGCTCACCTTGGCGCGGGGCCAGGCGCGGCTTGTTGGCCGACCAGGCGCCTGCCGCTGCCACGGCGGGCAGCGCGCTGGCGCTGGCGGGCGCGGGCGCGGTGGCCGCCATGGCCGCCTGGCTTGCCATGGCGGGGGCATCCTCGGCCCGCTCCAGCCGGAAGCGGCTGACGGCTTGCGCCAGTTGGGCCGTTTCCGCGTGCAGGCGATCCGAGCCGTCGCTGGCTTGCCGCACCAGGGCCGCGTTCTGGCCCGTCATCTGGTCGATGCGGGTCAGCGCTGCGCCCACTTGCGCGATATCGGCGCTCTGGCCGGCCTCGGCGGCGCTGATCTGTTCGATCACGGCGGCCGCCTCGCGCACGGCCTGCACCACCTGCTCCATGGTGCTGCCGGCCACGTTGACCAGTTCGCTGCCCGCTTCCACCTGGGCCACCGAGTCGCCGATCAGCTGCTTGATTTCCAGCGCCGCCGCCGCCGACCGCTGGGCCAGGTTGCGCACCTCGCCGGCCACCACGGCGAAACCGCGGCCCTGTTCGCCGGCGCGGGCCGCTTCCACGGCCGCGTTCAAGGCCAGGATATTGGTCTGGAACGCGATGCCGTTGATGACGCCGATAATGTCGACGATCCGGTTCGAGCTGCCGCGGATGGAGGCCATGGTGTCGACCACGGCGCCCACGGTCTGGCCGCCCCGCTGGGCCAGCTCGGAAGCCGACACGATCAGTTCGTGGCCGCGCTGGGCGTGGGCCGCGCCGCGCTGCACGGTGCTGGTCAGCTGGCGCATCGAGGCCACCGTGTCGGCCAGCGCCTCGCTCTGGCTGCTGGTGTGGTGCGACAGGCTGGCGTTGCCTTCGGCCAGCGCGTCGGTGGCACCGGCGATGGTGCCGGCGCCGCTGCGGATTTCCGTCACCAGCGTGGCCAGCGCGCCCGTCATGCCGCCAAACGCGTTGACCAGGCCGCCGATTTCATCCGTGCCGCGCGAGCTGATGCGCTCGGTCAAGTCGCCGGCCGCCGCCCTTTGCACGGCGCCGCGCAGGTGCACGATGTCGCGCGAGAAGGAGATATAGAAGCCGGCGAACAGCCATGCGGCCAGCGCGGCCACGGCCAGCACGGCGCCCAGCATCAGGTTGCGGCGCAGCCGGTCGCGCCCGATGCGCTCGGCCAGCAACTGGTCCAGCACCTTGGCCGAGGCGGCCGAGAAGCCGTACAGGCCGTCGATGGCCTGGTTGCCGGCCGCGTTGAATTCCTTGCCCGACGTCTGGTTGTAGGAATTCGTCACCTCGTTTTTAGCGCGCTCCAGGAAGGCCAGCGCGGCGGGCACGGCGCCCAGTTGCGCTTGCAGTGCGGGCTTGAGCTGGGGATTGTTGCGGAACACGGCGTCGAACTGGGCCGGCACCCGTTCCAGGTCGTGGTGGGCGATCATGGCGGTGGCGTTGAGCAACTGATCCTCGTTGCCTTCCAGCAGGCCGCTGTCGATGAAGGCGGCGCCGCGGCCGGCGATCACGGACAAGCCTTCGGCGATGTCGGGGAAGGTCTTGAGGAAGGAAGCGATCAGGTAATAGGTCTGCACTTCCGGGTCCAGGCTCAGGTTGGCGCGGTCGGCCACCAGCGTGGTCAGGTGCGCCATCTCGGCCACCAGTGCGCTGTGCAGGGCGAAGCTGTCTTTCGCGTCCAGCGTGGCCTGGCGTTGCAGCAGTTCCTCCCAGCGTTTTTTCAGCGCCTGCCACTCCGGCAGGGCGGCCACGGCGCCGGCGTCGGCCTGGAAGGTGTCGAGCTGGCGCATGCGCTGGACGATAGCCTCGCGCTGGGGCGCCGGCGCCGCGTTGGCCGGACTGGCGTGGCGCAAGTGTTGCTGGGCCCGCAGTTGCTGGGTCAGCCGGGTGATTTCCTGCAATTGCACGATGTAAGCCACGCCGCGCTGTTCCTGTTCCGTGCGGGCGATGGATTTGTGCAGTTCCTGCATCAGCATGGCCGTCACCAGCAGCAGCGGCAACAGGAACACGAGGCAGATCAGGGTGAATTTGGGCAGCAGGCGCAGGCGCTGCATCAGGGCGATGGCAGGCTGGAGAAGGGCGATCATGTATTTTCCATAATAGAATTGGTGTTTCTGTAATGCAATAATGCACGGCAAATATGACAGCATGATGAATTTGCCTCATGCGGCACCGCGTCAAGGGGTTTTGATTTGGGTCTGTGCAACAAATGCCGCATAATGCGAACAAGGGACGCTGGCCCTGGCCGAACCCAGCCGGCCGAACGCATCCTGTTGACCTTATTCTTATTCCTGGCGAACGCATGCACGTACTAGTGGTGGAAGACGATGCCGTGCTGGCCGATGGGCTGGCGCGTGCGCTGGCCGGGCACGGCATGGCGGTGGACGTGGTGCGCCACGGCGACCAGGCCGATACGCTGTTGCAGCGCGCCGACGCGGCCGACGTGGTGGTGCTCGACATCGGCCTGCCCGGTATCGATGGATTCGAAGTGGTGCGCCGGCTGCGCCTGCGCGGCGGCACCATGCCTGTGCTGCTGCTGACGGCGCGCGACGCCATCGAGGACCGGGTCCAGGGCCTGGAACTGGGCGCCGACGATTACCTGGTCAAACCGTTCGCCACCGCCGAACTGGTGGCACGGGTGCGGGCGCTGGCGCGGCGCAACGCGCCCAAGCCCACCGTGCTGGCGCTGGGCGACCTCACGCTCGACACCACGGCCAAGCGGGCCCGCATCGGCGAACGGGTAATCGAGTTGTCGGTGCGCGAATGGGCTGTCCTGGAGTACCTGCTGCAACATGGCGCGCGGGTGGTGTCCAAGCAGCAGATCATTGACGCCATCCTGCCCTGGGGCGACGACCTGACCTTGAACGCGGTGGAAGTCTATATCTCGCGCCTGCGCCTGAAGATCGCCGACGCCGGCATCTCCATCCGCACCATCCGCGGCTTTGGCTACATGCTGGAAGCGACGGCGCCCAACCATGCCTAGCATCCGCCTGCGCCTGCTGCGCTGGCTGATCGGGCCTATCCTGCTGCTCAACCTGGCCGGCGGCGCGCTCACCTATCTGCTGGCGTGGATGCCGGCCCAGATCGCTTTCGACCAGGCGTTGTCGGACGCGGCCGGCGCCTTGGGCGCGCGCCTGGCTGAACGCGACGGCCATTGGCAAATCGACTTGCCGCGCCAGGCCGAACAGGTGCTGCGCAACGACCAGACGGACGCCGTGTTTTTCGCCGTGCGCGATGGCGTGGGCAGCGGCACGAACGCCGGCGCCGCCGCACTATTGGCCGGCGATGCCGATTTCCCCGCGCCGCCGGCCGCGCATGTGGGCGGCGGCGGCAAAGGCGCGTTGCCCGCGTACGATACGTTGATGCGCGGTGAAGCCGTGCGGGCCGTGGCCCTGCGGCCAGCTTCCGGCGGCCCCGTGATCACGGTCGCCAAGACGCTGCGCAAGCGCGGCCAGGTCCGGGCCGCCATCGTGCGCGTGCTGCTGTTGCTGGAGGCCGCGTTCACGCTGGCCTCGGTGGGCCTGATCTGGTTTTCCGTCACCAATGGCCTGGCGCCGCTGAACCGCATGCGGGCCGACCTCAACGCGCGCGCCGGCGATGACCTGTCGCCCATTGTCGCCGAACGGGTGCCGTTCGAACTGGGGCCGGTGGTGCTGGCCTTCAATGGCTTGCTGGACCGGGTCAGCGACGGCGCGCGGGCCCAGCACGATTTCCTGGCCAATGTGGCGCACCAGCTGCGCACCCCGCTGGCCGGCCTCAAGACCCAGCTGGAATGGCTGGCCCAGCGCCACAGCGCGCCGGACACGGCCCAGTCGGTGCGGCTGATGCTGTCCTCGACCGAACGCATGATACGGCAGACCAACCAGTTGCTGGCGCTGGCGCGCGCCGAACCGAGCCACTTCGAGAAGACCCGGCTGGAGCCGGTGGCGCTGGCCAGCCTGGTGGAAGACGCGATCCAGCACTTCGTCGAGCAGGCGGCGCTCAAGCACATCGACCTGGGCTTCGACCTGGCGCCTACCACCGTGCAGGGCGACCGTTTCCTGTTGCGCGACCTGATCGATAATCTGATCGACAACGCGGTCCGCTACACGCCTGCGCAAGGCACGGTCACCGTCAGTTGCCGGCCGCTCGATGGCGGCGGCATGCTGGCGGTGGAGGATTCCGGCCCCGGCATCGCGCCGGCCAAGCGCGACCAGGTATTCAGCCGCTACGTGCGGCTGGACGACAAGACCCATGGCAGCGGCCTGGGCCTGGCCATCGTGCGCGACATCGCGCTGGCCCACGGCGCCAGCATCACGCTCGATGCCGGCGCCCAGGGCAGGGGCGCCCGCTTCGAGGTGCGTTTCCCCGCCTGATCCGGTATCGCTTCCCCGCGCGCGCCTGGCGCGGGTGGTCAGCCTGCCTGCGCCAAACGGCAACAATTTCACCGCGGACGCCGCTGTCAGGAATTTGTCAGCATTTCCTCAGGGAAATGCAAGCTTGGCGCGCTACCATACTCGCAAGCACAGTGGTTTGCCGGCAATGGGCCGGCCAGCACTATCCTCGGGAGCGCGGCACATGAAACGCATCAAGAACGGTTTTACCCTGATCGAAGTCCTCGTCACGGTGGTGATCGTCGGTATTTTGATGGCGGTCGCCATGCCTGCCTATAACGACTACGTGATCCGCGGCCGCTTGACGGAAGCGTTCTCGGCCCTGGGCGCGGCGCAGCCGGCAGCCGAACAGTTCTGGTCCAACGGCCGCACCTACGTGGGCTTCGACACGGTCGTCAATTTTCCGGCCGCCACCGCCAACTTCACCTATGCGCTGAGCGGCGCTTCCGCCTCGGCCTACACCTTGACGGCGACCGGCATCGGCAAGATGGCCGGCTTCGTCTACACCATAGACCAGAACGGCACCCGCGCCACCACAGCCAGCCCGGCCGGCTGGGGCACCAACGGCACCTGCTGGGTCGATCACAAGGGTGGATCATGTTCCAATTAAACAAGGGCTTCACGCTGCTCGAGGTGCTGATCACGCTCACGGTGTTCGCCGTGATGCTGGCGGTCGGCATCCCGGCCATGAGCACCTGGGTGCTCACCAGCAAGGTGCGCTCGGCCAACGAGTTTTACCTGGAAGGCTTCAGCATGGCGCGGCGCCAGGCCGTGAGCCACAACGCGGCCAGCCGCATCGTGCTGACCGCCAACGCCAACAGCGGCCAGATGGACTGGCAGGTGGACATCTGCTTCCCCCAGCCCGGCCTGCCTTGCAATGACGGCGCCGGTGGCTGGTCCACTACGGCGGCCCCGGCCGCCAACGATCCGGAAGGGGCCAACGGCTACAAATCCGTGTTCCGCGCGGCCGACAGCCTGCCGTCCACCGACGTGCTGACGCCGAGCTATGCGCCCGACGGCGCCTCGAAAGTCTATTACACGGCGCTGGGCTGGGTCGACACCAGCTACGCGCTGAACCTGACGCGCATCCGGCTCGACCCCGACCCGGTGTATGTCAAGGCCGTCCCCACCGTGGCGGTGGTCGTCACGCTGGCCGGCATGGCCAGCAAGTGCGACCCCACTGTGGCGGCCGGCGATTCGCGGGGGTGCCCACCATGAAGACCATCCCCTTGCGCCGCCAGGCCGGCGTGGCCCTGCTGGAAGTGATGCTGGCCGTACTGTTGCTGGGCATAGGCTTGCTGGGCACCATAGGCTTGCAGGCGCGCGCCTATTCGGCCCTGTCCGACGCCAGCATGCGGGCCGAGGCCACCATGGCCACGGAAAAACTGCTGGGCGTGATGAACGCGGACTTGCCCAACGTGGCCGCCGGCAGCTATGTGTTCGATGGCGTGGCCGCGCCCAGCACGGCGCTGGCGCCGTGGGTGGCGGAAACCCAGACCTTTATTCCGGGCGCCAAGATCACGGTGGCCGTGGTGGGCCAGAACCGGCGCTACCAGGTCGACATCGCCATTCGCTGGAAACGCAAGAATGGCGCCGACGAAAATGTACACCGCGTCACTTCCTACATCGGTTTCTGATATGACGAACTCTCTCTCCTTATACCGGCGCGGCGGCTTCTCGCTGGTTGAACTGATGGTCAGCGTGGTGGTGGGCATGCTGGCGCTGCTGTTCGCCACGCGCCTGATTACCAACGCCGAGATCAACCGCAACGCCTCGCTGGGCGGTTCGGACGCCATGCAGAACGGCATGTTGGCGCTGTTTTCCATGCAAAACGACGCCTCCCAGGCCGGCTGGGGCTTGAACGACACCCTGGTGGCCGGCTGCGATACCGTGTTTACCGACGCCAACGGCTACACGCTGGCGCCGGTGCCCCGCAACGGCGCCAACATCACGCCCATGTCGGCCGTGATCATCGAGAATGGCGGCGCCAATCCGGATCGCATCAGCTTCTACACCGGCAATTCGGCGGCCGCCGTGGGCTCGGTGAAGAACACGGCCGCCTACGCCGGCGGCAGCAGCATCCGCACCACCTCGCGCCCGCCCTACAACTTCACCCCGGGCGACGTGCTGCTGGTGGCGCCGGAACCGGCCGGCGCCGGCAAGTGCGCGCTGGCCCAGGTGGCCTCCATCCTGGCCGCGCCCAATGACGACACCATCGACTTTTCGCCAAGCGCCGCTTACCGTTACAACACGGCCGCGGGCCTGGGCGCCAATTTCGGGCCCGGCCAGGCCCGCATCTACAACCTGGGGCAGGGCAGCCGGCTGGCCTTCCACACCTGGTCGGTCAACAACGGCATCCTGTTGCTGCGCGCCACCGACCTGGCCGGCGCCTCGCAGCAGGCCGTGTCGGTGATCGACAACGTGGTGTCCATCAAGGCCCAGTACGGCTTCGACACGCGCGTGTTGGCCAGCTACGATCCGGCGCCCGACAAGAACGGCATCCAGGTGGGACAGTGGAGCAGCATCATGATCAACGCCGACAACGACGCCGACAATGGCGGTGCCGGCGACTTCCAGCGCATCGCGGCGGTGCGCATCGCCGTGGTGGCGCGCAGCAAGAGCGCGGAAAAGCCGGGCAGCAACGGCCAGTGCACGGCCACCACGGTGCAGCCGCAAGTGTTTACCAGCGCGGCGCCGGCCGGCGTGGCGGCTGTGCCGATCGCCGTCAATGTGGCCGTGGCGGGCGACCCCATCAGCTGGAAGTGCTACCGCTACCGGGTGTTCGAAACCATCGTATCGTTGCGTAACGCGGAATGGAGGCCATGATGTCGCTGCCACGCTCCCGCCGCCAGGCTGGCGTCGCCTTGCCGGTGATGCTGATCATGCTGACCGTGATGCTGGTCAGCAGCATCTACCTGCTCAAGTCGAGCACCTCGACCACCCTCACGACGGCCAACCTGGCCTATGATTCCTCGCTCAGCAAGGCGGCCGACCTGGGCGTGCACACGGCCTTCGCCTGGCTCAAGGGCTTGCCCAGCAAGGCGGTGCTCAACAACAACGTGCCCGCCCAGGGCTATGTGGCCACCCTGAACGGGGCCTGGACCGTCAGTTCGCCCCAGTTCTGGGCCGGTTCCGTCACCATCGCCGACACGGCCGGCAACCAGGTCCAGTACGTGATTCACCGCATGTGCGATTTCGCTGGTCTGTACAACGACGTCGGTCCGCCCAAGAACAACTGCATGCTCAGCGCCGCCAAGTCCGACGTGGCCGCGCCCACCCCGGTGGGCTCCAGCCTGGCGTCGAACGCGCCCAGTTACCAGGGCCAGCCGCAACTGCATTACGTGGTCACGGCGCGCATCTCCGGCCCACGGGGCGGCAATGTGGTCACCCAGG
Organism: Rugamonas apoptosis; assembly: GCF_014042355.1. GTDB lineage: Bacteria > Pseudomonadota > Gammaproteobacteria > Burkholderiales > Burkholderiaceae_D > Rugamonas > Rugamonas apoptosis. The sequence continues at coordinate 195,755 of NZ_JACEZU010000008.1, read as the reverse complement.
CTGTTGTGATGATGGGGCCGTAAGGCTGCTTTTTCAGATAGGAATCAACATGAAAACCTTGCCGACTTACGTACGCGCCGCGCTGCGCGCCTGCCTGCCGCTGTTGCTGGCATCCCCGCTCATGGCCTGGGCTGGCCAGACCCAGATCGCCCAGGTGCCCTTGCTCAACATCACGGGCACGGGCACCGTCAAACCCAATCTGATGCTGTTGTTCGACAATTCCGGCTCGATGGACCAGTCCTACACGCCGGACTATGTGAACGACAACCTGTGCCGCTCCAGTTCCACCCTGGCCCAGGGGGTGATGGCCTGCAACGTGGGCCATCCGCCGTTCATGAGCCCGGACTTCAACAAGCAGTACTACAATCCGGCCATCCGTTACCAGCCGCCCATCAAGTCCGATGGCACCTATTATCCGGAGCAGACCTCGGCCAACACCAGCGCCTGGACCGTGGTCAGCGGCGACGGCTTCAACGCCCACAAGACGGACTTATACGGCAGCAGTTCGACCGCCATCAACCTGATCAGCGGCTTCCCCGACTTGAAGTGGTGCGACCCCAGCAATAGCTCGTCGTGCCACACCAACACGGCCGGCTACACCTATCCCGACAACACCTTCACCAGCGCCACCGCCATCAGCACCGGGCCGTATTACTACACCATCGGCGTGGCCCAGTACTGCACCGATACCACCATGACGAGCTGCGTGTCGACCTCGGTGGGAGCGGCGGCGCCGTCCGGTTATCCGATACCGGTCAAGGTGCGCTGGTGTAACAATACTTTGCTTACCAATTGCCAGGCCAAGCGGGTGGGCGCCTACATCTACCCCAATTATTCGACCGCCTCCGGCGCCAACGCCTCTTATGGCACCATCGCCATCGGCGCCTCGGCTTCCTCGTCCTCGCTCACCATCACCTCGGTGACCATTCCCGACCCCAGCACGGCGCGCACCATCACCAACGGCACCGTGACAGCCAGCACCGGTACCAACACCGCCATCAAGCAGCAGAACATGGCCGCCGCCCTGGCCGCCAGCATCATCGCCAAGACCGGCCTGACCAATCAGTACTACGCCTGCGTCAAGACGGCCAACAGCGGCCAGCCTTCCGTGCCCACCTGTTCCAGCGCGTTCGGCATCAACCTGACGGCCGACAACGTGGTGGCCGTGGTGCCCGTCATTTGCAGCGGCACCAAATCGCTCGCTAACTGCGTGACGGTGACGGACAATTCGCGCACCGGCTGGGGCATCACCGTCACGGCGCCCACCGTCACGCCCACGCCGGCCACCACCGGCGTGCCGCCCACGGCGCTGTTGCAGGCCGCCGGCACCACCCCCAACAGCGGCAGCCCCACGGTCACCAACATCAAGCTGGGCTCGACGACGGTGGCCAGCAACGTGGCCATCGGCAAGAACGTCACGGCCGTCAACACCATTTCCAAGCTGGTGACGGCGATTGGCGCCACCGGCACCATCCGCGCCTATGCGGGCGGCAATGCCGTCACCGCCATCTGCGCGGCCGCCACGCCCGACTATCTGTGCCTGATCGACACGGCCGCCGCCACCAACGGCGCCGCGCCAACGGGCACCGGCCTGAGCAATGTGACCTTCACCGGCACGGCCGCCACCAGCTCGCCCGATGCCATCCCCACCACGACGGCGGCGTTGTCGTCCGGCTCGGGCGCGCCCAGCACGTTTGCGCGCGTCAACCTGGTGACGGGCCAGACCTATCCCAAGGGAGTCGACCGGGTCGATTGCGTGGCCTCGGCCGGGGTCTGCACCTACACGGAGGAGATGACCAACTTCGCCAACTGGTATGTGTACTACAAGACCCGTCTGCAAATGATGAAGACCTCGGTCGGCATCGCCTTCTCGGCCATCACTTCCAACTACAAGGTGGGCTACGTCAAGCTGTCCAACGCGGGCGCGGGCGCGGCCATCGACATGGTGCCGGCTGACTTCACGGGCTCGGCCCGTTCCACCTGGTACACCACGCTGTACAACACCACCACCTCCGGCTCGACGCCGATCCGCGGGGCGATGGACAACGTGGGCCGTATGTTCGCCAACCTGACGCCGTACAACTATGCGGCCGGCTCGGAAGTGGTGCAGTACCCATGCCAGCAGAATTTCATGATCCTCACGACGGATGGCTACTGGAACGGCAGCTCCACCAACAACGTGGTCAACAACGACAACGTGGAGAATGCGAGCCGCTTCTGCACCTACGCGCGCGGCTGCGTGGACACCCGCGCCCAGACCCAGCCATCCATTTCCGACGTCTCGCTGCACTGGTATAACGGCGGTTCGGACACCGGTACCATATCGCTGCGCCCGCCGCTGGAGCCGGACATGAGCAAGCCCGGCTCGGTGCCGGCCGGAGCGGGCGAGAACACCCACCTGCACATGAACACCTACACGCTGGGCCTGGGCGTGGACGGGGTGATGTCGTATGAACCCAACTACGACACGGCGCCTAAGGCGGGCGGCGACTTCTACAACCTGATCACGCGCGCCACCTCCGGCTGCCCATGGAACGGCGGCGGCGCCTACGTCTGGCCCGATCCGGATGTGACCAACACCGCCAGCACGGTGCAGGAACGGGTGGATGACTTGTGGCACGCGGCCATCAACGGCCACGGCAAGTACTTCAGCGCCTCGCAGCCCAAGGAAGTGGTGCAGGGCTTGAGCGCGGCGCTGGCCAACATGCAGATCCGCCTGGGCGCGGCGGCAGCGGCGGCCACCTCCACGCCCAACATCTCGCTGCAGGATAACGACATCTTCTCGGACACCTTCACCACCGTGAAGTGGTACGGCGAACTGTCGGACAAGAAGATCGACCCCACCACCGGCGACGTGAGCACGGCCTACACCTGGATCAGCTCCGACACGGTGGGCAAGAAGGTGGCCGCCAGCACGGACACCCGCAAGATATTGATGCTGGACCAGTCCAACACGGCCCTCACCGATTTTTACTACAGCAACATGTCCGACCTGCAGAAGACGTGGTTCGATAACAAGTGCGCGGCCCTGTCCCAGTGCACGCTGCTGTCGGCGGCCGACAAGGGCATCGTCAACACCGGCGACAACCTGATCGGCTGGCTGCGCGGGCAGCAGCAGTACGCCGACAACAACCGCTTCCGCGCCTACACGATGACCTCCAACACGCCGGCCGGCGCCACCGGCCCGGTGCCCATCGTGCTGGGCGATATCGCCTCGTCCAAGCCGGCCTACCTGCGTGACCCGCGCAAGAACTATCCGGACGCCAGCTATGCCCAGTTCAAGACCGACAAAGCGGGGCGTGCCGGCACCGTGTTCACGGCCGCCAACGATGGCATGCTGCACGCGTTCAGCGCCGCCACCGGCGATGAGCTGTGGGCCTATGTGCCGCGCATCACCCAGCGCAAGCTGTACGCGCTGGCCGGCACGACCTACGGCACCAACCACCAGTTCACCACGGACGGCTCGCCCGAACTGGCCGACGTCAAGCTGGGCGCCAATTGGGCCTCGGTGCTGGTGGCGGGCCTGAACGGGGGCGGGCGCGGCTACTACGCGCTCGATGTGACCGACCCCGCCAATCCGCAGGCGCTGTGGGAACTGTGCGCCGATTCGGCCGTGTGCGCCCACAGCGATGCCGATATTGGCCTGACCTTCGGCAACCCGCAATTCGGCGTGTGGGGCGGCAAGTGGGTGGTGTTCCTCACGTCCGGCTACAACAACGTGCCGGGCGCCGACGGCGTGGCCGGCGGCAGCGGCCTGGGCTACCTGTTCATCGTCGACGTCAAGACCGGCGCCATCCTGAAGAAGATCTCCACCGGTTCGGGCGACACCACCACGCCATCGGGCCTGGCCAAGATCACCTCGATCAGCACCGATCCCAATATCGACCCCAACACCACCTACATCTACGGCGGCGACAACCAGGGCCAGATGTGGCGCTTTGACCTGACCAACGTCACCGGTGCCGTGACGGTGCTGAAAATGGGCGACGCCAGCGCCACCAAGCCCATCACCACCCGGCCCGACGTGACCCTGTGCGAAGTGCAGACCACCACCACCACCGGCGGCGTGACCACCACCACCACCAGTGCCCAGCGTGTGGTGTTGTTCGGCACCGGGCGGCTGCTGGACCTGCCCGACATCTCCAATACGGACACCCAGAGCCTGTACCTGCTCAAGGACAGCGGCAGCACCATCGCCAACATCCGTGGCGCCACCATGGTGCAGCAGACCCTGAGCCTGGCCGGATCTAGCAGCAACAGCAATACCTACGCCATTACCAGCAACCCGGTCGACTTGAGTCAGAAGGATGGCTGGTTCTTCGACTGGAGCCTGAATCCCGGCGAACGCATGAACCTCGATCCGCAGATCGTCAGCGGGGTGGCCAACGTGGTGACCAATATCCCGTCCTCCTCGTCCTCGTGCCAGGTGGGTGGTTCCAGCAACGCCTACCAGGTCGACGTCTGCACCGGCAACGCCATTCCCGGCAACCCGGCCGGCGCCACGCTGTCGAACACCTCGGCGGCGGTGGGCTTCATCATCATCCGCCTGCCGGCGGGCGGCCTGAAAATGATCTCCACCATGGCCACCGGGGAAACCAAGACCACCTCGCTGCAGGAACTGAAGTCGGCCGAGGCGCACCGGGTGGGCTGGCGCCGGGTCAAGGGCGAGTAAGGCAAAGTAAGGCAAAGTAAGGCGCCAAAGGATGGCGCCAGGTCACAGGGCGCGCGGACTGGTTCGTTGCGCGCCCCGTGAGCGCTTCGTGAGGGGCGCGCGCCCGCAAACAGTTCACACGAAAGAGCCAACTGCCGGTAAAATCGAGGGTTTTTTGCGGGGCCATATTATGGTCACCAATATGGCAAACGATACCGAAAACACAACACCAGACCAGATCGCCGACGCAGCCCCCGAGGCCAGCGCCAAAACCCCCGCCCTGATCGCGCGCGAAGTGCAGCGCCGCCGCACCTTCGGCATCATTTCCCACCCCGATGCCGGTAAGACCACGCTGACGGAAAAACTGCTGCTGTTCTCGGGCGCGATCCAGATGGCCGGCACCGTCAAGGCCCGCAAGAGCGGCCGCCACGCCACGTCGGACTGGATGGAGATCGAGAAGCAGCGCGGCATTTCCGTGGCCTCCTCGGTGATGCAGTTCGAATTCCGCGACCACGTCATCAACCTGCTCGACACCCCCGGCCACCAGGACTTCTCGGAAGATACCTATCGCGTGCTGACGGCGGTGGATTCGGCGCTGATGGTGATCGACGCGGCCAAGGGTGTGGAAGCGCAGACCATCAAGCTGCTCGACGTGTGCCGCATGCGCAATACGCCCATCGTCACCTTCATGAACAAGATGGACCGCGAGACGCGCGATCCGCTGGAACTGCTGGACGAGCTGGAGTCGGTGCTCAAGATCCAGTGCGCGCCCGTCACCTGGCCTATCGGCATGGGCAAGAACTTCCGCGGCGTGTACCACCTGCTCAAGGACGAGATCATGCTGTTCAAGGCCGGCGAGGAAAAGGCCGACGGCGCGTTCGAGATCATCAAGGGCATAGCCAATCCCCGCCTGCAGGAGATGTTCCCGCTGGAGATGGACCAGCTGCGCATGGAAGTGGAGCTGGTGCACGGCGCCTCGCATCCATTCAACCTGGAGCAGTTCCTGTCCGGCGTGCAGACCCCCGTGTTCTTCGGCTCGGCCATCAACAACTTCGGCGTGCGTGAAATCCTGTCGGCGCTGGTGGACTGGGCGCCCGCGCCCCGTGAGCGCGACGCCACCGTGCGCGTGGTCGATCCGGTCGAGCAGCCGTTCACCGGCTTCGTGTTCAAGATCCAGGCCAATATGGACCCGGCCCACCGCGACCGCATCGCCTTCCTGCGCGTGTGCTCGGGACGTTTCGAGCGCGGCATGAAGGTCAAGCATTTGCGCCTGGGGCGCGAGATCAAGGTGTCGTCCGTGGTGACGTTCATGGCGTCCTCGCGCGAACAGGTGGAAGAGGCCTACGCTGGCGACATCATCGGCTTGCCCAACCACGGCAACATGCAGATCGGCGACAGCTTCTCGGAAGGCGAGATGCTGACCTTCACCGGCATCCCGTACTTCGCGCCGGACTTCTTCCGTTCGGTACGCATCCGCAACCCGCTCAAGATCAAGCAGCTGCACAAAGGCTTGCAGCAGCTGGGCGAGGAGGGCGCGGTGCAGGTGTTCAAGCCGGTGCAGGGCGGAGAGCTGGTGCTGGGCGCCGTCGGCGTGCTGCAGTTCGAAGTGGTGGCCAGCCGTTTGATGAACGAATATGGCGTGGACGCCGTGTTCGAAGGCACCAGCATCAGCAGCGCACGCTGGGTGTCGAGCGACGACAAGAAGGCGTTGTCCGATTTCGAATCGGCGCTGGGTCACAACGTGGCGTACGATGCGGCCGGCAACATGGCTTACCTGGCCACGTCTTCCGTCAACCTGCGCCTGACGGAAGAGCGCTGGCCCAAGCTGAAGTTCCACGCCACCCGCGAGCACTCGGCCAAGCTGGCCTGATCCAGGGCCGACATATTCGGGGCAGAAAAAATCGGGGTTCGTCCCCGATTTTTTTTTGCCTCTTTTGTTCTGTTCAGGCAGCGAGGAACTGGCGTCGTTCGGACAGCAGACGCTCCAGCATTTCCGGCGCCATCGGCTTGGCGAAGTAGTAGCCTTGCATGACGTCGCAGCCGGCCTCGCGCAGGAAGGATACCTGCTGTGCCGTCTCGACCCCTTCCGCCACCACCTTTAAATTCAAGCTGTGCGCCATGGCGATGATGGCCGTGGCGATGGCGGCGCCGTCGCCGGGCACGTCGTTGACGAAGCTGCGGTCGATTTTCAACTGGTCGATGGGGAAGCGCTTCAGGTAGGACATTGATGAGTAGCCCGTGCCGAAGTCGTCGATCGACAAATGAATGCCGGCCGTCTGGATCTGCTGCATCAGGGCCAGGTTGGCATGCACGTTCTCCATCAGCACCCCTTCCGTGATCTCCAGTTCCAGCAATGCAGGCGGCAGCCCCGTCTCGTCCAGGATGGCGCGGATGTCGGCCATCAAATCGCTGTCGCGCGTCTGGCAGGCGGACAGGTTGACGGCCACGTGGCTGATCTCGTCGAGCAGGCCGGCCGCGTGCCAGGCGGCCGCCTGGCGGCAGGCTGTCTGCAGCACCCAGCGCCCCAGCGGCACGATCACGCCGCTTTCTTCCGCCACGGGGATGAATTCGGCCGGGCTGACCGAGCCCAGTTCCGGGCAGGTCCAGCGGGTGAGCACTTCCAGCCCCGTCATGCGGCCGCTGCGCACGTCGACCTGGGGTTGGTAGTGCAGGCTCAGTTCATCGTTCTCCAGCGCGCGGCGCAGGTTCGCTTCCAGCTGGAGCCGCTTGCGGGCCAACTGCTCCATCTCCGGCTTGAACGTTTCGTAATCGTTCTTGCCCCGGTTCTTGGCGTAGTACATGGCCGTGTCGGCGCCGCGCATGAGCGCCTGCTCGTCGCGCGCGTGCTGGGGATAGACGTTCACGCCGATGCTGGCGCTCACGTACAGCAGGTGGTGCTCCAGCTGGAACGGGGTGGCCAGCGCGTGCAGGATCTTGCGCGCCACGGCGTCCGGCTCCGTCTCGTCCTCGTGCGGCTCGACGATGACGACGAATTCGTCACCGCCGATGCGGCAAATGACATCAGTGCTGCGCAAGGTATCTGTCAGGCGCTGCGCCACCAACTGCAACAGGGCGTCGCCGCTGTTGTGGCCCAGCGTGTCGTTGACCACCTTGAAGTTGTCCAGGTCGAGCAGCAGCAGCACCACGCTGGTTTCCTGCCGCTCCGCGTGCTCCAGCGCCGTGGCCAGCCTGTCGTTGAAGGCGTTGCGGTTGGGCAGGGCGGTGATGGGGTCGACGTGGGCCAGGTAATGCAAGTGGTCCTCGGCCCGCTGCACGGCGCGCCGCATGCGCGCCACCAGCAGCCAGGCCAGCGCGTAGGAGCCGGCCGCCACCACCAGCGTGAAGCCGGCGAAGCTGGCCAGGCGTTCAAACAGCGGCGTCATCGTGGCGCGGATCAGCACCGTGCCGATGCGCGCGCCGTTGGCGCTCACAGGTTCCGTCACTTCCACGTGGCGCGCGCTGAACGCATGATGTGCGGGCGGCAGTGGCGGGCCGGCGAGGGGCAGGGCGCTGGTGGGCAGGCGCTGGTAGCTGGCCAGCAGCGCGCCGGCCGGCCCGTAGATGGCGGCGCTCTGCACGTGGGGCGAAGCGGCCAGGCCGGCCAGCGTTTCGGCGCCGGCGCGGCGGTCCTGGAACATCAGGGCGGCGCTGCTGTTGCTGCCCACGATGCGGGCCTGCACCTGCAAGTCGTCCACCAGGGCGCCGCGCAGGGCGATGAACTGGACCACGATCAGCAGCACCCCGGCCAGTGCCAGCGCGGCACCGGCGGCCAGCATGTTCAAGTGCGCCACGCGCCGGCCCAGTGCGCGGGTGGAGATCCTGGCGCGGGCGATCATTGCACGCTCCTGGCCAGGCGCAGCAGCTTGGAGCTGATGGTCAATCGGGCCAGGCGGGCGGCCGCCAGGTCGGCGTCGAACACGATGCGGGCGTGGTCCACGGTCAGCGCCAGCACGGCGCCGGCGGCGCCGATCACGCGATCGTCGGCCACCGTCAGCACGCTGGCGCCGGCCAGTTCCGGGCGCAGCGTGTGCCACCGGTCGCGGTCCTGGCCATCGAGGAACAGCACGTTGCAGGCGCGCGCACTGGCGCCGTTGCCGGGCTGGCGTAACTGTACCCGGTGGCCGTTAATCTGCTTGTCGCCCAGTGCGGCCAGGGCGCCATGCAAGGCGTTACCGGGAAAGGCGCACAGCTGCAATGGCGCGCCGCCCGGCAGGGCCTCGGCCGGCCATTCCGTGAACACGGCGAAGTTGAACACGAAGGCGGCCTTGACGTCGTATTCCGTCACCTGGGCCGACGCCAGTCCGCAGCCGCAGCAGGCCGCCAGCAGCAGGCCGCGCAGCCCCAGTCGCGCCAGCGCGCGCAGCCCCAGTCGCCGCGGCGCGCGCGGCGGCCGGTCGGCGTGGGGGAACGGGGCGGGGCGGCTGGTCATGGCGTCAGTAGTCGACGGTGAGGCGGGCGCTCAGCCGCCGGCCATCCTGGGTCACGGTATCGAGCACTTGCGAATCGGCCACCGGGTCGGCGTAGCGCCGGTCGCCCAGGTTGCGCACGCTGAACGCGAGGTCCGTGTGGCGGGTCAGGCGCACGCTGAACAGGTTCAGGTTGGCCAGCAGGAAGCCACCCGTGCGCCCGCCGCGCACCGTGTCGCGCGGCCCCATGTATTGGGTTTCCAGCCCGGCGCGCCATGGTCCGTCCAGGGGCAGGGTGAGATTGAGCTTGGCCAGGTGGACGGGCGAATCGACGGTGTCGGCGCCGTCCCGGTGCACGCGCTGCCAACTGTAGCTGGCGCGCAGCCGGGCCTCGGGGCTCCAGTTGTGCTCATATTCGGCCTCCAGTCCGCGCGCCGAGGGCGTGCCGGTGTTGAGGAAGATGGGCAGGCCGCTGGCCGCATCCGTCACTTGCGAGATCAGGCCCGACACGTCGTTATGGAACATGCTGACGGTCAGGCGGCGGCTGGCTTGCCACTGGCGAGTCAGCACCAGTTCCGTACTGCGGATGCGCTCGCGCGCCAGCGCCGGGTTGGCCAACTGGCCGCCGTCACCGATGAAGGCGTAGTAGCGCTCGTAGATGTTGGGCGTGCGGTAGGCGCTGCCGTAGATGGCCTTGAGGGTGGTGTCGGGCGCCAGTTGGTCGATCAGCGCCACGCGCGGATTGAATACGCCGCCGGTGCTGGTGTGGTGGTCGTAGCGCAGGCCGGCGTTCAGCAGCAGCGGCGCGGCCAGCCGCAGCTCGTCGGCCAGGAACAGACCATAGCGCTGGCCGGCGTGGTTTTCGTTCAGGTAGGACTGGTAAGGCGCCAGATCATAGTTGAGCAGCCGCAGCCGGTAGTCGTGCTGGTATTCGGCGCCCACCATCAGCTTGTGGCCGGCCACGGCGGTTGACAACATGCGCGCCTCGGCGCCCCACCAGCGGCCGTTGCTCAAGTCGCGGTTGAGGGTGCGCTCGGCGTTGTCGGTGACGTAGTCGCCCAGCGAATCGTAGCTGCCCCAGTACAGGCGCGCGCTCAGTTCCGTGGCCGGCGCCACCGTGTCGCGGTAATCGAGGCTGACGTAGTTCTGGGTGTCGACGGTGTGCGAGCGCGGGTCGTTGAAAGCCTGGCTGAACGAGGCGGTGGGCACGCCCTTGGGCCGGTCGCCGTGCAGCAGCGACAGCGTGAATGGGCCGCTGATGGCCTTGGCGTACAGCCGCTGCGAGGTTTCGTAATCGAGGCCGTGGGCCACGCCGTTGTTCTGCTGCGGCGTATCGTAGACGGCGTAGTACTGGTCGCGGCCGTCGCTCTTGTAGCGGCTGGCGGCCAACAGCAGCTCGTTGCCGTGGCCGTCGCGCCAGCCGTAGCTGCCGGTGCCGCGCCGGCTGCCGGCCTGGCCGCCGTCCACGGTGGCGCGCACCCCTTCCAGTTCCTGGGGCCGGCGCGTGATCACGTTGATCACGCCGAAGAAGGCGTTGGCGCCGTACACGGACGAGCCGGGGCCGGACACGTATTCGATCCGCTCCACCAGTTCCAGGTCGAGCGGGAATTCCTCGCCCAGCGGGGCCTGGTCGTAGACGGCGTCGTTGATGCGGTTGCCGTCGATCTGGACCAGGAAGCGGGTGTTGTAGTCGCCCGGGCGCAGGAAGCCGCGCGCGCCCAGGTAGCTGTAGTTGCGGTCGTAGCTCACGTACAGGCCGCGCACGCTGCGCAGCACGTCGGCCAGGGTCCGCCAGCCGTAGGCACGGATGTCGCCAGCGCTGATCACGGTCACATTGGACGGTGCTTCGCTGGTCTGCTGGCTGTAGCGCGAGGCGCTGTAGACGTCGAGCGCCAACAACTGCTCCAGCGGCAGCGTCGTCAAGTCCTGGTCGCCGCCGGGCGTGATGGCGCCGGCGGCTGGCGCGCGCACGCCCAGCAACAGCAGCAGGGCGGCCGCCTGGCCGGCCCGGATCGCGGCGGCCCGTGCGGGCCGGAATGTGTTAGTCATGCATGGGTTCCAGGGAAGGAAACAGGCAGGCCGGAACCTTCAAGGTGTTGCGACTGATGGTCAATAATCTACTCCGGTATGGTGACAGTTCCCGGGGAGAAAGTACAGTCTGGCCATGGGAGCAGCGCAACATAATTATCTTGGCAGTAATCACTATGTGGCTTGTTTGATGACCTGGGGTCGTCCTCATGGCTGCGGGCGTGGGCTGGCCAGGAACGAGTCCGCCACGCTGCCTATCCAACAGACGGTGCACACGGCCAGCGCCACGCCGGGCCCGGCACCACCCATCCCGGCCTCGGTCACCCGCTGCGCGATCTGCTCGGGATCGGGCGCCAGGCTGCCATTGGCCAGTTGTTCGCTCAACGTGTTCAGCAGCGGCAGCAGGTGGCCCAGCAGGTAGGCCCAGGCCAGCGCCGTCGGCAGCAGGAAGGCGCAGCCGCGCAGGGGGCGGCGCAATACCAGCAGGTGGCCCAGGCCGGGAAATGCCAGCGCCGACCACAGTGCCGCTTTAATGGATGGTTTCATGCGACTCCAGTTGTTGGCCGCGCGTGGCAGCCGATGGATTGAGCCAGCGCAAGATTGCGGCGGACGGGACGGCGTAGATTACGACATGCGCTCAGGCAAGAACGAGTCTGGGGCCGGCCGGGGTAACGCCTCGCCGCCTATCATACCCGTCCGGCGGCGCGGCCGGGATGCGGGACATCCACAAGAGGAACCACCATGAACAAGCTGCTGTATGTGGCATTGTTGTTGTGTTGTCAACTTGCGCTGGCGGCGCCCGGCGAGAAGGATGCGGTGGCGCTGGCCGAGCGGGGCGCCCAGTTCGTCAAGCAGCACGGCAAGGCCGACATGATCGCCAAGATCAACAACAAGGATCCGGAATTCAACCAGGGCGCGCTGTACCTGGCCATGCGCGACCTGGACGGCATCACCGTCGCCCATCCCACCAAGGCCCTGATCGGCAAAAACCTGCTGGACGTGCCTGACGCCGACGGCAAGCCGTTCCGCCAGGAGTTGCTGGCGCTGGCCAAGGGCAAGGGCCATGGCTGGGTGGACTACAAGTTCCGCAATCCGGAGACGGGCAAGGTGGAAGCCAAGTCCACCTATGTGCTGCGGGTGGGCGACGTGGCGCTGGAGGCAGGCATCTACAAGCATTGACGGCGCGCCGGCGCGGCGGCCCGCGCCATGCTTCCTTTTCGGGTCTGGAACACTATGCTGAGCAAACTACGGATAGGTCCCAAGCTGCTGCTGGCGCCCGGCGTGGTGCTGTTGCTGCTGGTGGTGCTGTCGGCCGGCGCTTACTACGGGCTGGTGCGCCAGAACGGCTTGCTGGAAAACCTGGTGCAGCAGCGCGCCGCGCGCAGCAAGGCGGCGGCCGACCTGGTGGCCGGCGCCAACCGCGCCCACACGCAGGCGTACCAGTTGCTGACCTGGATCAACGCCAGCTTCTCCGCGCCCCGCGTGGACGCGCTGGTGCGCGAGATCCACGCGCGCCACGCGGCGCTCGACGGCCAGTACGGCAAGCTGGAACAGGCCACCGGCGCCAGCGCCGGCGAGCACGCGCTGGTGGCCGAATCGCACGCGGCCCACGCGCTGTACGTGAAGGCCATCGGCGACGTGGTGGAAATGAGCTCGGTCGACTCCTCCATGGCCACCAACGCCATGTCCAAGGCCGAGCGCGCGTTCGATGCGCTGGCCCAGCGCCTGGAACAGCTGTCGCGGCTGGAGCAAAGCCTGGGCGAACAGGCCTACCAGGACGCGCAGGCGCAGTTCCGCACCCTGTCGACCCTGTTGCCGGTGGTGGTGGCGCTGTCGATCGCGCTGTCGCTGCTGGTGACGATGGCCGTGCGCAACGCGCTGCTGAAGGAGGTGCGCGAGATCGGCGAAGCCGCCGTCGACCTGGCCGAAGGCAACCTGACCGTCAAGCAGCGCAGCTACGGCAAGGACGAGATCGCGGAAACCTCGCGCGCGCTCGACACCAGCATCCGCAACCTGAACACCACGCTGCGCACCATCCTGGCCTCGGCCCAGACCATTGACAGCGCCTCGCGCGAGATCGCGGCCGGCAACGCCGACCTGTCGGAGCGCACGGAAGCGCAAGCCAGTTCGCTGGAGGAGACGGCCAGCTCGATGCAGGAATTGACGGCCACCGTCAGCGAGACGGCCAGCAACGCGCAACTGGCCAATGAACTGGCCCGCAGCGCCACCGGTTTCGCCGTGCGCGGCGGCAGCGTGGTGCAGCGGCTGGAAGTGACGATGGCCTCGATCCGGGGCAGCTCGCGCAAGGTGGTGGAGATCGTCGGCGTGATCGACGGCATCGCGTTCCAGACCAACCTGCTGGCGCTGAACGCGGCCGTGGAGGCGGCCCGCGCCGGCGAGCATGGGCGCGGCTTCGGCGTGGTGGCCAGCGAAGTGCGCACGCTGGCCCAGCGCTCGGCCACGGCGGCGCGCGAGATCAAGGCGCTGATCGCGCAATCCGTGGCCGAGATCGAAGGGGGCAGCCGGTCGGTGGAGGAAGCCGGTGCCAGCATGGCCGATATCGTCACCTCGGTGCGCCAGGTGGGCGACATCATCAGCCAGATCAGCCAGGCCAGCGCCGAGCAGGCGGCCGGGCTGCAGGACGTCAACCACGCCATGGTCCAGATGGACCAGGTCACCCAGCAGAACATGGCGCTGGTGGAACAGGCGGCCGCCGCCGCTTGCAGCCTGCAGCAGCAAGCCGTGAGCCTGTCGCAAGCGGTCACCCTGTTCAAGCTGGACGACCCGCCCGCCCGGCCCGAGCTGGCTGTGGCCGTCGGGACGAAAAAAAACGCAGGAACGAGCCAGGTGGCCCGCCTGCGTCTGGCGTCGAATCGGCGCTGACCGCGCGGCGTCGACCGCGCGGTGCTGAAGCCGATCCTGTCGCTTTACTCGTAGTCGCTCATCGGCGCGCAGCCGCAGAACAGGTTACGGTCGCCGTACACGTTGTCGGCGCGGCCGACCGGCGGCCAGTACTTCTGCTTGCGCAGCGATGGCACAGGATAGGCCGCCACTTCGCGGCTGTACTTGTGTTCCCACGTATCGGCCGTCAGCATCTCGGCCGTGTGCGGCGCGCCCTTGAGCGGGTTGTCGGTGCGGTCGAATTCGCCCGATTCCACTTTCGCGATCTCCATGCGGATGGCGATCATGGCGTCGATGAAACGGTCCATCTCGGCCTTCGATTCGCTCTCGGTCGGCTCGATCATCAGCGTGCCCGGTACCGGGAAGCTCATGGTCGGGGCGTGGAAGCCGAAGTCCATCAAACGCTTGGCCACGTCTTCGTTGCTGATGCCGGTGGCGTCCTGCAGTGGACGCAGGTCCAGGATGCATTCGTGCGCCACCAGGCCGTCGTGGCCCGAGTACAGCACCGGGAAGTGCGGCGCCAGGCGGCGCGCGATGTAGTTGGCCGCCAGGATGGCCGTCTCGGTGGCGGCCGTCAAGCCTTCCGCGCCCATCATGGCGATGTACATCCAGGAGATGGGCAGGATGCTGGCCGAACCGTAGGGCGCCGCGCTGACGGCGCCGATGCCGGCAACGTCGCGCTGGTAGCCGGACGAACGCTGGTTAGGCAGGAACTTGGCCAGGTGCGCGCCCACGCCGATCGGGCCCACGCCGGGGCCGCCGCCGCCGTGCGGGATGCAGAAGGTCTTGTGCAGGTTCAGGTGCGACACGTCGCCGCCGAAGCTGCCCGGCGCGGCCACGCCCACCAGCGCGTTCATGTTGGCGCCGTCGATGTAGACCTGGCCGCCGTGGCTGTGGATGATCTGGCACAGTTCCTGGATGCCTTCCTCGAACACGCCGTGGGTGGATGGGTAGGTCACCATCACGCAGGCCAGGTTCTTCGAGTGCAGTTCGGCTTTCGCCTTCAGGTCGGCCAGGTCGACGTTGCCGCTGGCGTCGCAGGCGGTGACCACCACCTGCATGCCGACCATGTTGGCCGATGCCGGGTTGGTGCCGTGCGCCGACGACGGGATCAGGCAGATGTTGCGATGGCCTTCGCCGCGCGACTCGTGGTACGCCTTGATCACCAGCAGGCCGGCGTATTCGCCTTGCGAGCCGGCGTTAGGCTGCAGCGACACGGCCGCGTAGCCGGTCAGCGCGCACAGCATCTCTTCCAGTTGGCCGATCATCTCGCGGTAGCCCACGGTTTGCGCGTCCGGCGCGAACGGGTGGATGTTGGAGAATTCGGGCCAGGTCACGGGCACCATTTCGCTGGTGGCGTTCAGCTTCATGGTGCACGAGCCCAATGGGATCATGGTGCGGTCCAGCGCCAGGTCCTTGTCGGCCAGCGAACGCAGGTAGCGCAGCATCTCGTGTTCCGAGTGGTAGCGGTTGAATACGGGGTGGTCCAGATAGGTGCTGGCGCGGTTCAGGGCGGCCGGGAAGGCGTCCGCCACCGATGCTTCGATGGCGTCGAACGCCGGCTTGGCGCCGTTGGCGCCGTCGGCGAAGATGGTCCACAGCAGTTCGATATCGTCACGGGTGGTGGTTTCGTCCAGCGACAGGCCGATGTGGCCCGCGTCCACCTTGCGCAGGTTGACGCCGTTGGCCACGGCCACGGCGTGCAGCTGTTCGGCGCGCGCCGTCTGCACGGTCAGCGTGTCGAAGTAGCTGTCGTTGGCCAGGGTGTAGCCCAGCGCCTTCAGGCCGGCGGCCAGCACGCCCGTGTAGCGGTGCACGCGCTGCGCGATCTGGCGCAGGCCGGCCGGGCCGTGGTAGACGGCGTACATGGACGCGATCACGGCCAGCAGCACTTGCGCGGTGCAGATGTTGGAGGTGGCTTTTTCGCGGCGGATGTGCTGCTCGCGCGTCTGCAGCGCCAGGCGGTAGGCCTTGTTGCCCTGCGAGTCGATGGTCACGCCCACCAGACGGCCCGACATGCTGCGCTTGAATTCGTCGCGGGTCGACAGGTAGCCGGCGTGCGGGCCGCCGAAACCGAGCGGCACGCCGAAGCGCTGGCTGTTACCGACGACCACGTCGGCGCCCCATTCGCCCGGTGGCGTCAGCATGGTCAAAGCCAGCAGGTCGGCCGCCACCACCACCATCGCGCCACGCGCCTTGACGGCGGCCACGGCTTCTTTGTAGTCGCGCACCACGCCGTTCACGCCGGGGTATTGCAGCAGCACGCCGAAGCAGTCCGGCAGGCCGGCCAGTTCAGCCGGCGCGAAGCCGCGCACTTCGATGCCCAGCGGCTGGGCGCGCGTTTCCACCACTTCGCGGGTTTGCGGCAGCACGTCGTCGGCCACGTAGAACACTTGCGATTTCGATTTGCCCACGCGCTGGATCAGCGTCATGGCTTCGGCGGCGGCCGTGCCTTCGTCCAGCATGGAGGCGTTGGCGATGCCCATGCCGGTCAGGTCGGTGATCACTTGCTGGAAGTTCAGGATCGCTTCCAGGCGGCCTTGCGAGATCTCGGGCTGATAAGGCGTGTAAGCCGTGTACCAGGCCGGGTTCTCGAAGATATTGCGCAGGATGACGCCTGGCGTATGGGTGTTGTAGTAGCCCTGGCCGATCAGCGACTTGAGCACCTGGTTCCTGGATGCGATGGCCTTGAGCTTGCCCAGCGCTTCCTGCTCGGGCATGGGGGCGCTGTACTGACCCAGCGGCAGCGCGCCCTGGTTGCGGATGTTGGCGGGAACGAGGGCGTCGATCAGCGCGGCGCGCGAGGCGTAGCCGAGCACCGACAGCATGGCTTGCTGGTCGGCGGCGTCGGGGCCGATGTGGCGGGCCAGGAAGGCGTCGCGGGCTTCAAGTTGGGTCAGGCTGGTGCGGGTCATGATGTGTCAGGGCGAAAAAGAGGAGAGGGGGGGGGCGCCGGGGAGGGCGGCGGCCGGACAGGAAAAAAGCCAGCGCGAAGGCTGGCCCGGTTCCGGTCTTAGGCGGTAGCCTTGCCGTAGGCGGCCGCGTCCAGCAGGCCGTTGATGGCGTTGGCGTCGGCCGGCTTGATCTTGAACATCCAGGCGCCGTAGGCGTCGGCGTTGATCGACTCGGGCGCGTTCACCACGTCTTCGTTGATGGCTACCACTTCACCGGCCACGGGGGCGTAGATGTCGCTGGCCGCCTTGACCGATTCCACCACGGCCGCGTCGTCGCCGGCGCCGTAGGTGGTGCCCACTTTCGGCAGTTCCACGAAGACGATGTCGCCCAGCGCGTCCTGTGCGTACTCGGTGATGCCGACGGTGACGGTGCCGTCAGCTTCCAGGCGTACCCACTCGTGGGATTCGGTGTACTTCAGGTCTGCAGGGATGTTCATGTAGGGCTCCAATGATGAATGGTTATAAATTATATAAATCGTAGTGTTCGCGTATGCAGCTGGTACGGTTCGCGTAAGGGTCAGGCAACCAGGATTTTACCGTTACGCACGAACGGCAGCTTGACGACCGAGGCGGCCAGCTTCTTGTCGCGGATTTCCACCTGCACGGTGTCGCCCACGGCCACGCCCATCGGCACGCGCGCCAGCGCGATGGCCTGCTGCATGGTGGGGCTGAAGGTGCCGCTGGTGATCTCGCCGGTGGCGTCGCTGCCGGCCACGATGACTTTCTGGTGGGCGCGCAGCACGCCGCCTTTTTCGCGCAGCACCAGGCCCACGAACTGGGCGTTCTGGCCCATTTTTTCCAGCGCGGCCTTGCCGATGAAGTCGCGCGGCGACACCAGGTCGATGGTCCAGGCCAGGCCCGCGTCCAGCGGGTTGACGGTTTCGTCCATGTCCTGGCCGTACAGATTCATGCCCGCTTCCAGCCGCAGCGTGTCGCGCGCGCCCAGGCCGGCCGGTTTCACGCCGGCGGCGGCCAGCGCGTTCCACAGGGCCACGGCCTGCTCGGCGGCCACGCCGATTTCGAAGCCATCTTCGCCCGTATAGCCGGTGCGCGCCACCATCGCTTCGCCGAACACGGCGCTTTGGGCGAAGGCCACGTTGAACGGCTTCATGTCGGCCGTCGCCGCTTGCGCTTCAGGGATCACTTGCCACACCTTGGCGCGCGCGTTCGGGCCTTGCACGGCGATCAGCGCCATGGCGTTGGCGCCATCGCGGCGCTGGGTGATGGTCAGGCCGCTGTTGGTGGCGTCGTTCTGGGCCTGCATCCAGGCCACGTCCTTCTCGGCCGTGCCGGCGTTGACCACCAGGCGGAACCAGCTTTCGTTGATGAAGTAGACGATCAGGTCGTCGATCACGAAACCCTGGGGATTGAGCATGCACGAGTACAGGGCCTTGCCCGACACCTGCAATTTGTCGACGTTGTTGGCCAGCAGGCCGCGCAGGAAACCGCGCACCTTGTCGCCCTTGATGTCGACCACGCACATGTGGGCCACGTCGAACATGCCGACGTCGGTGCGCACGGCATGGTGTTCCTCGATCTGCGAACCGTAGTTGACGGGCATGTCCCAGCCGCCGAAATCGACCATGCGGGCGCCCGCGTCGCGGTGGGCTTGATTGAGCGGGGTGGCTTTGAGCGTCATGTATTCCTCGGTCCAAAAGAGTTAGGGGGTAAACGGAACAGACAAGGAAGAGCCAACGCAGCTTCTCCACGTGTGATCGCAGACCCCTCTGTCCTTGGTACCTGAGAGATTACGGGAATGATCCCGTGCGCCCCTTCGGTGGGCCGCCGGCGTGTGCCGCGGCCGCTCTCCAGAGTTGAGCCAGGCGCTTGCGCGCGCTGGTCCCCTGATCGGTCCTTTTGCCTGAGAGTTTTTGGGTAGTGCCCCTTCGGCGGCTGCGCAGGTCAGCCCTCTCCCGATCAAGACTGGGCAATATATGCCAGAAGTGCCTTGCTGTCAATCAAACCAGCGGCCGGGGGCGACGGCCGTGGCCTTGCCGGGCGCGCACGAATGGCGCGCGCTGGCGGGCTGAAACGCCGCCACTTTGCTAAAATTGCCTAAACAACCTGCGGGTGCGGCCATGAACGAAGAGCGCGATCAATTCGAAGGGCATGCCTGGTTCACCTTGTCCGGCGACGTCAACAGCGATATGGTGCGGCGCGTGTTCGACGCGGCCGCCGACATGACGGAAGACCGGGTGGGCACTGCCCATATCCTGATGCAATCGAACGGCGGTTACGTCAGCGATGGTATTTGCCTGTACAACTACCTGAGCAATCTGCCGATCCGCTTCTTCACCTATAACGCCGGTGCTGTCGCTTCGATCGCCGTCATCGTATTCCTGGCCGGCGAGCGGCGCCATGCCAGCGAGACGGCCCGTTTCATGGTGCATAAATCGCACGCCAGCGCGCCCCACGGCGCCCGTCCCGACGCGCTGCGCATCATCGTCGAAGGGTTGCAGGCCGACGATGCGCGCACCGAGCAGCTGATCCGCGACCATGTGCGGCTGACGGACGAGCACTGGCGGATCCACGCCTATTCCGACCTGCACCTGACGGCCAGCGAGGCGCTCGCGGTGGGCCTGGTCGACCTGGTGCAGGACTTCGCGCCGCCCAAGGGGCAGCGTGTGACCAATATCTGACCCCGGTCCCGCCTGTCACCGTCAACTTTCGGCCGCCCCGGCCGTTATTACTCTTGTCGTCCATAATCATGTGTTGCGGTTTCGCAAGGCCATCAAGACCCTGGCGTGCCAGGATGGCGATGGTCCGGATCCGTCGCGGGCCGTGGCTGTTTTGATACGGTTAAAAAATAGCCAGGGCAAAATGGGGGCGGAGTTGGTGGAAGGCATGAAAATGTGGGAAATATCTCCGATTATTTCTTTTTGGCTATTGCCATGCGGCAATACTGTGCCAGAATGTGGTAAAGCGGCAAAATCTCTGGTGTGGCTGGCGATTCGGCCGGATGCACCGCACCAGTCAACGCGTCAGCAGGCGAGCAAATAATGGCAACTTCAACAACTACTGTGGCACCGAAAAAGACGGTCTCGCCGCGGCATGCCTTGTTGGAAGAGCTGATCGGCATCGCCGTCAAGCAGGCGGGCGACCAGTTTCTTGACTTTGCCAACCGCCTGGCCGGTGCCCTGATCGACGCCACCCAGGGCGACGCTTCCCAGATGCAGCAGCGCATCAAGGCGGGCAACCTGCTGCACAACGGCAATGCCGCGTTCCAGCACCTGGCCACGGCCACGCTGGAAAAGTCGCTGCGCAAGGAAATCGCGCTGCTGTCGCCGGCCGTCAAGGCCAAGCCCCGCAAGGAAGTGGAGGCGCTCAGCCTGGTGCCTTACGAGGAAATGGACACCAAGGTGGCGCTGGGCAGCGTCAGCAAGCCATTCGAGACCCTGTACGCGGACGCCTTGCAGACGCTCAACGTGCGCCTCGCTTTCCTGCTGGACCGCGACATCCTGCGCGGCAACCAGAATCCCTTCCGGCCGGAAGTGTTCCTGTCCGCCTTGCAGCAAGCGTGGCTCGATTTCGATCCTTCGCCGGAATCGGCCGGCCTGTTGCAGCCGCTGCTCAAGCCGGGCATGTTCATCGAACTGGGCCCGATGCTGGAAGCGCTCAACCTGACCTTGCAGCGCAAGGGCGTGCTGCCCGGTTCCGTGGATGGCTACAAGAGCCGCAAGGCTGACCGCGCATCGCCTGCCGCGCCGCCGCGGGTGCGCGCCAACCAGGCTGTGCTGGCCCAGCAGTTGCGCCAGTTTTTCGGCGCCGCCGAGCCACAGGAAGACATCGACCTGACCATCCCCGACCTGCCCAACGTGCCGATGGCGCCCGACAGCGCCTGGGTGCAGGGCGCCGCGCAAGGTTTCCATGGGGCCATGCACAATGAAAGCGTCCAGCGCCTGTCGCGCGTGGCGGCCAAGCGGCCTTTGCTCAGCTATCTGGCCCAGATCCAGAAAACCGTGCCGGCCGGACTGGCGGGCGGGGGGCATGGGCATGGCATCGGCGCCTCCTTGCCGGGCGGCGCCAGCGCCGAAGACGGCGCGGCCGCACTGGCCGGTATGCTGCACGGCTATGGCGAAGCGGGCGCCGGCAATGTGTTCCACCTGCCCACCATCAAGCAGAACCTGCCGCAGGGCAGTTTGTCGCGCACCGACGAAAGCACGATCGACCTGCTGTCGGCCATTTTCGACACGGTATTTCGCGATCAAAACATCTCGCAGGAAATCCGCGACCTGATCCGTTTCCTCCAGATCCCCGTCCTGAAGGCGGCGCTGGTGGACAAGAATTTCTTCTTCCAGGAAGCGCACCCCGCACGGCGCCTGATCGACCTGCTGTCGCGCATGGGTTGGGAGCAACGCAAGGGGCCGGACGACCCCCTGTTCCAGGCCATGCAGCGCAGTGTGGACCGGGTGGGGCGCGATTACGACCATGAACTGTCCGTGTTCGCAGAAGCGGTCAATGAACTGGAAGCGTCGATCAAGGCCGAGGAGGCCGCCGCCGCCACCGCCATCGCCGAACCGATCGCCGCCGCCCTCAAGCAGGAGCGCATGGCCGAGGCCAGCAAGTCGGCCAAGAGTGCCGTGGAACTACGCATCGGCACTGGCGAAGTGATCGCCGTGGTGGAAGCGTTCCTGGAAAACAAATGGGTGTCCGTGCTGACCATCGCCTACAGCGTGGAGCAGGACAAGCCGGGCGCGGTGGACAACGCCACGCGCACCATGGACGACCTGATCTGGAGCGTCAAGCCCAAGCTCAACGCGGACGACCGCAAGCAATTGATCGCCAAGCTGCCCGGCCTGCTGTCCACGCTCAACAAGTGGCTGGACGTGATCAAGTGGCAGGATGCGGACCGTTTGCAGTTCTTCGCCGAACTGGCGGAATGCCATGCGTCCATCGTGCGGGCGCCGCTGGAAATCAGCCCGGAACGGCAGGTGGAGATCGCCATGGAAGCGGCCCAACGCGCCACGGAGCGCCGGCTGGAGCTGCAGGCCAAGGCCGCCGCCGAACCGCCGCCGCCACCGCCGGACGACGATGCCACCATCGAAGTGGATAGCCTGGCGCGCGGCATGTGGCTGGGTTTCACGCTGGAGGATGGCAGTCAGCGCAAGGTCAAGCTGGCGTGGATCAGTCCACTGCGGACCTTGTACATTTTCTCCACGGCGGCGCGGCAGGAAGCGTTTTCCATGTCGGGCGAACAGTTGGCCAAGCAGTTCCGCGACCATACGGCGCAACTGATCCGGGCTGATGGCGTGGTGTCCGTGGCGCTGTCGCAGGTGCTGGAGCAGGGCGCCGTCAACGACGAGGTCATGGATCCATCGGAGACGGCGGTCGCCTAGTCATTTCGCATCCTGGCGATACATTCGGCTCAATGAGTGATGGCCGGCGGCGCCCATGGGCGCCGCCGGCCATCGTCGCTTCAGCGCCGGGCTATCAGTTCAGTGCCGAGGCCGGACCGAAGAACTCATAGTGCGTCTGTGCTTCCGGCACGCCCAGTTCACGCAGCGCATGCTTGACGGTCTTCATGAACGGCGTGGGGCCGAGGAAGTAGGCGTCCACATCGCGCGTTGCGGGCAGCCACTCGGCCAGCTGGGCGCGGTCGATCAGGCCCACGGCGTCCGGCGCCGGATGGGCGTCGTGCGACTCGGCGTAGATGTAGTGGCGGCGCAGGTTGGCGTGGCGCTCGGCCAGTTGATCCACCTGGTCGCGGAAGGCGTGCACGGCGCCGTTGCGGGCGGCGTGGATGAAGTGGATGGGGCGGCCCGACTTGAGCGCCTTGCCCAGCATGGCCAGGGTGGGGGTGATGCCCACGCCGCCGCTGATCAGCACGATAGGACGGGCGCTGTCGGCCAGCGTAAAGTTGCCCGATGGCGGGAACAATTCCACCGTATCGCCTTCCCGCACTTGCTCGTGCAGATAGCCCGACATCTTGCCGCCCGGCTCGCGCTTGACGCTGATCTGGTAATCGCGGCCATTGCTTTCGGCCGACAGCGAATACTGGCGGCGCTGTTCGACCCCATCCACCACGGCGCGAATGCCGATGTACTGGCCCGGCTGGAATTCCATCACCGGCTGGCCGTCGGCAGGGCGCAGCACGAAGGTGGTGATTTCCGCGCTTTCCACACGTTTTTGCGCCACCACGAAGGCGCGTGCGCCTTCCCAGCCACCCGCGGCCGCGGCCTGGGTCTGGTAGGTTTGGCCTTCGATGCCGATCAGCAGCTCAGCCAGTTGGCCGTAGGCGGCGCCCCAGGCTTCCAGCACGGCGTCGGTGGCCGTCTCGGCGCCCAGCACTTCGCGGATCGCCTTCAGCAGGCTGGCGCCCACCATGGGATAGTGCTCGGGCAGGATGCGCAGCGCCACGTGCTTGCTGACGATGGTGTTGACCAGTGGTCCCAGCGCTTCCAGTTTTTCGATGTGCTTGGCATACATGAGGATGCTGGTGGCCAGCGCGCGCTGCTGGTCGCCGCTGTGCTGGTGGGCCTGGTTGAAGAAGGGCAGTACTTCCGGATAGTCCTGGAACAGGGTGCGGTAGAAATGACGGGTCAGCGCTTCGCCGCCTTGTTCGAGAATGGGGACGGTGGCGGTGACGATGGCGCGGTGAGACTGGGACAGCATGACGACTCCTGGGGGTTAAACATGCATGTAGTATGCCGCTTTATATTGATCTATGTCAAGAGAAACGGTATTTGATTTACCTCTATGTTTATGCAATATTGACGCACGGAAATGCCCCTCGCGATCCCGGCGATGTGGTTAAATGATGTTGCGCTGCAATGTGCGCGCAACGTACTTTGGGTGGTGTGCATGATCTGGTGGCAAAGCTTGAGCGTGTTGGGCAGTCTGGCCGTTACCGGCCCGATCGGCGTCGCCATCGCCGTGTGGCTGCTGGCCGGCAAGTCGTGGCGGCTCACGTTGTCGTGGTGCTTGCTGTTTGGCGCCGGCATGGCGCTGGTGGTGCTGACCAAGGTGGCCTTCATCGGTTGGGGAGTGGGCGTGCCGGCCGTGGAATTCGCCGGCTTCAGCGGCCATGCGATGCGGGCCGCGGCCGTGTTTCCGGTCGCGTTCTACCTCGCGTTCCGGCGCTGGGACGGGCCGCACCGCCAGCTGGCGCTGACGGCCGGCATCCTGGTGGCGGTGCTGATCGCGGTGGCGCGGGTCTATGTGATGGCCCATTCCGTGTCCGAGGCCGTCACGGGCTGTTTGCTGGGGCTGGTGGTGGCGGCCGCCTTCATCTGGCACGCCAGCACGGAAAACCACCTGGCCTTGAGCCGGGTATTGATGGCCTTGTGCATCCCCGTGTTGCTGGTGGCGCCCCGGGTGGAGCCTATGCCGACCGAGGAATGGATGACGCAACTGGCACTGTTCCTGTCCGGCCACGAGCGCCCTTACACCCGCAGCCTGTGGCACCGGCCTGGTCCACGTAGCGTGTTGCGCTGAAATGGTTGCCGTATAGGCGCTGGATGCGTGTTTTTGGCCAGAATAGATGGACGAAATGGTATGATAGGCCACTTTTCATTTGGGTAATGCACGCCGGCGACGAGGGCGGCCGCAAGCGCCCAACCAACCGTCGATCGTTTGCTTGATTAATGCCGCTTGCGGCTTGGAACAGTTCACAACGTGCGTCTATCTTCCATCAAATTGTCGGGGTTTAAGTCTTTCGTCGATCCCACCAATTTCCAGGTCCCAGGTCAGCTGGTGGGTGTGGTCGGCCCCAACGGTTGCGGCAAGTCGAACATCATCGACGCCGTGCGCTGGGTGCTGGGCGAATCGAAGGCGTCGGAATTGCGCGGCGAGTCCATGCAGGACGTGATTTTCAACGGCTCCACCCACCGCAAGCCCGCCGGGCGCGCCTCGGTGGAACTGGTGTTCGACAACAATGACGGCAAGGCCTCCGGCCAGTGGGGCCAGTACGCGGAAATCGCCGTCAAGCGCACTCTCACGCGCGACGGCACCTCGACCTACTACATCAACGGCCAGCCTGTGCGGCGGCGCGACATCCAGGACATTTTCCTCGGCACCGGCCTGGGCCCGCGCGCCTACGCCATCATCGGCCAGGGCATGATTTCCCGCATCATCGAGTCGCGCCCGGAAGAGCTGCGGGTGTTCCTGGAAGAGGCGGCTGGCGTGTCCAAGTACAAGGAACGGCGGCGCGAGACGGAAAACCGGCTGCACGACACGCGCGAGAACCTGCTGCGGGTGGAAGACATCCTGCGCGAGCTGAACGCCAACCTGGAAAAGCTGGAAGCCCAGGCCGCCGTGGCCACCAAATTCCACGCGCTGCAGGCGGATCAGGAAGAAAAGCAGAAGCTGCTGTGGCTGCTGCGCAAGTTGGAAGCGGAAAACGAGCAGAAGAAATACTTCCGCGACATGGAGCAAGCACAGACCGACCTGGAAGAGCAGACGGCCAAGCTGCGCCACGTGGAATTGTCGCTGGAGCAGATGCGCCAGGCCCACTTCTCGGTCGGCGACCGGCTGCACACGGCCCAGGGCCATCTGTACCAGACCAACGCCGAGATCGGCAGCCTGGAAGCGCAGATCAAGTTCGTGCTCGAATCGCGCACCCGTTTGCAGGCCCAACTGGCTACCTTGACGGCCCAGCGCGACCAGTGGCAAAGCCAGGCCCAGGAATACACGGAGCAGATCGAGGAAGCGGAATTCAATCTGGAAGAGTTGTCGGCCAAGGTCGAGCAATCGCAGATGATGGCCGAGCAGAAGGCCGAAGCCTTGCCGGCGCTGGACCAGGCCTGGCGCGAAGCCCAGGTCAAGAGTACGGAATCGCGGGCCCGCATCATGCAGGCCCAGCAGCAGCTGGAACTGGAATCGGCCCACCAGCGCAACGCGTCCAACATTTTGTCCGGCTTGGCCACGCGCCGTGAGCGTTTGCAGCAGGAAAAGAACGGCCTGAGCCTGCCCGACAGCAGCCACCTGGCCAACCTGAAGCTGCAGCTGGAGGAAAAGCAGCAGGCGCAGGAAGAACTGGGCTATCACCTGGAAGAGGCGCTGGAGCAGCAACCCAAGCTGGAGGACGAGCGCCAGGCCGCGCAAGCCCAGGTCAACGCGGAAACGGCCGCCAACGCCCAGCTCGAAGCGCGCCTGAACGCGCTGCGCCAGATGCAGGAACGGGTGCAAACCCAGGGCAAGGTCCAACCGTGGCTGCAAAAGCACGAGCTCGACGCGTTGCCGCGCCTGTGGCAAAAATTGAACATCGAAGCGGGCTGGGAAACGGCGCTCGAATCCGTGCTGCGCGAACGCACTTCGGCGCTGCAGATGTCGAATATCGACTGGGCCAAGGCCTTTTTCAGCGATGCGCCACCGGCCAAGCTGGCCTTGTATGCGCCCTCGACGGCCGTGCCGCCGGCGCCGCTGGAGGTGGCCGGCCTGACGCCGTTCCTGAACCTGCTCAAGCTCAACGATCCCGGCTTGCGCGCCGTGCTGCAGGACTGGTTGCACAACGTCTATTCGGCCGAGGATACGGCCAGCGCCTTCGCCGAGCGGGGCAAGCTGCCGGCCGGCGGCTGCTTCGTCACGCGCCAGGGCCACGTGATCACCCAAGGCAGCGTGCGCTTTTACGCAGCCGACGCCGAGCAGGACGGCATGCTGGGCCGCCAGCAGGAAATCGACAACATCACCAAGCAGTTGCGGGCCCAGCAGATGCTGGCCGACGAAGCACGCGCGCGCGCCGTGCGGGCCGAGGCGGCCGTGGCCAACCATGCGCGCCAGCTCACCGAATACCGTGCCCGCAGCCAGAGCCTGACCCAGTCCGTGCACACGCTGCAACTGGAAGTGGTCAAGCTGTCCGAGATCGAAGCGCGCTTCAACCAGCGCAGCAACCAGATCGAAACGGACCTGGCCGAGATCGGGGCGCAGGAAGCGGAGCAGATGCAGGTCAAGCTGGAGTCGGAGGAGAAATTCGAACAGCTGGACATGGCGCTGGGCAATCTGCAAGGCGAGCACGAGGATGGTCAGACCGCTTTCCTGCAGCAGGAGCAGCGCCTGGCCGACGCGCGCGAGCAGTTGCGCGAGCTGGAACGGGCGGCGCAGGAAGCCCAGTTCGCCGAGAAATCCCAGCGCAGCAAGATCGAGGAATTGCGCCGCAATATCGCTACCGCCACCACCCAGGCGGCGCAGGTGGCGTCCAGCCTGCTGGCTGGCCAGCAGGAACTGGCCAGCCTGGAAGCGGGCGCGGCCAACGACGGCTTGCAGGACTTGCTGCAACGCCGTACCGAGCAGGAGAAAGCCCTGTCCGACGCGCGCCACGAGCTCGATCAGATCACCCAGCAGTTGCGCTCGTCCGAGGAACAGCGCATGCAGGCCGAACGCAGCCTGCAACCGCAGCGCGACAAGATCATGGAAATGCAGCTCAAGGAACAGGCCGCGCGCCTGAACCAGGAGCAGTACGCGGCCCAGTTGGCCGAAGTGAACGCGGACGAGGCGGCCCTGTCGGAAAAGCTGCACCCGGACATGAAGCCGTCCTACCTGCAAGGCGAGGTGACAAGGCTGAGCAACGCCATCGCCGGCCTGGGCGCCGTCAACCTGGCCGCGCTCGACGAGCTGGCCCAGGCGTCCGAACGCAAGCAATTCCTGGACGCCCAGAACGCCGACCTGACCGAAGCCATCAACACGCTGGAAGATGCGATCCAAAAGATCGACAAGGAAACGCGCGAATTGCTGCAAGACACTTTCGACCGCGTCAACGGCCACTTCTCCGAACTGTTCCCCATTCTGTTCGGCGGCGGCCAGGCCAAGCTGATCATGACGGGCGACGAAATCCTCGACTCCGGCGTGCAAGTGATGGCGCAGCCGCCGGGCAAGAAGAACGCCACCATTCACCTGTTGTCGGGTGGTGAAAAAGCGCTTACGGCGACGGCCCTGGTGTTCTCCATGTTCCGCCTCAACCCGGCGCCGTTCTGCCTGCTCGACGAGGTCGACGCGCCGCTGGACGACGCCAACACGGAACGTTTCTGCCGCATGGTCAAGCGCATGTCGGACCAGACCCAATTCCTCTTCATTTCGCACAACAAGATCGCGATGGAGATGGCCAATCAACTGATCGGTGTGACGATGCAAGAGCAGGGCGTATCGCGCATCGTGGCGGTGGACATGGAAGCCGCCGCCAATTTTGCTTCCGAGGCACAAGCAGCATGACAGATCTTCAATTGAGTTTAATCGGTGCCGGCGGCGTGTTCATCGTCGGCGTGTTCAGCTACAACAAGTGGCAGGAATACAAGGCCAAGAAAAGCGTGGAGCGGGCCTTCGCGTCCGACCATGACGACGTGCTGATGCGCGCCGGCGACGGCCCCGTGGCCCGCCATGAACCGAGCTTCTCGCTCGATGGCGCGGCCCCCGGCGTGGCCGGTGGCGAAGCGACGGCCGCCGCAGCCGCGCTCGGCGCCGTGGCCGCGGCCATCCACCATGGCGATGGCCAGCCGCCTGGCACCGGCGCCGTCGCGCCGGCGGCCGACGGGGCGGCCAGCCTGGCCGAGCAAGCCACCAACCTGGTCGATCCGCTGATCGATTGCCTGCTGCCGCTGGCGCTGGAAGGCCCGGTGCGGGGCGACAAAATCCTGCCCGTGCTGCAAACGCTGCGCCTGGTGGGCAACAAACCGGTGCACTTCATCGGTCTGGCCGTCAGCGGCGAGTGGGAACCTATCGTCCACGGCGGGGTCTATACCAAATTGCAGGGTGGCGTGCAGTTGGCCAGCCGCACCACTGCGCTGAACGAATTGGAGTATTCGGAACTGGTCATGCGCTTGCGCGCCATGGCCGACGAGATCGGCGCCGAGCCGGAAATTCCGGACATGATCGAGGTGATGGCCGAAGCCCGCAACCTGCACCGTTTCGTGGCCGGCCACGATGCGCAACTGGGCGTGAACCTGCAAAGCAATGGTGCGCCGTGGGCCATCGCCACGCTGCTGGGTGCGCTGGAGAAGAAAGGTTTCGATGTGCGTCCCGACGGCCGTTACGTGATGCCGGACGGCGAGGGCGGCTATCTGTTCTCGCTGTCGACCAACGTCACGCTGGCCGAGGAAACCACCTCGCGCCTGACGCTGCTGTTGGATGTGCCCTGCGTGGCGCCGGCCCGCGACGGTTTCGGCGCCATGGTCGCGTGCGCCAAGTCGCTGGTGGCCCGGCTGGACGCGACCATCGTCGACGATTACAACACACCGCTGAGCGATGCGGCATTGGAAGAAATCAAAGGCCAGGTGCAGGATTTCTACGCCGAGATGGAAGCGTCCGACATACCGGCCGGTTCCTCGCGCGCGCTGCGCCTGTTCAGCTGAAGGCAAGGTAATGAGCGAACTGGATTTCCAACAGCGTATCTCCTGGTTGATTGCTGAATTGAATCGGCACATCTATGAATACTATGTGCTGGATGCACCAACCATTCCAGACTCCGAATATGACAAGTTGTTTGCAGAGTTGCAGGATTTGGAGCAGAAGCATCCTGAATTAGTGGCGCCCGACTCACCTACTCACCGGGTTGGTGCGTCGCCATTGCCTCAATTTACGCAGGTAGCGCACATCGTTCCGATGTTGTCACTGAATAATGGATTCGTTGACGACGATATTGCGAATTTCGATCGACGTGTTCGTGAGGGGTTGGACTCACCATTAGTTGAGTATTCGACCGAAGTGAAATTTGACGGTTTGGCCATTAATCTTCGATATCGGCACGGGCTGCTTGTACAAGCGGCAACACGTGGGGACGGCTACACTGGCGAAGATGTGACAATGAATATTCGTACAATCAAGACAATACCGTTGCGGCTAAAGGGGGAGAAGGTTCCGACCCTATTGGATGTGCGTGGCGAAGTCTTGATGTATAAGAGTGACTTTTCAAGATTAAACGAGCGCCAACGTGCTCTGGGGCAAAAGGAATTTGCGAATCCTCGCAATGCTGCGGCTGGAAGTTTGAGGCAGCTTGATTCAAAAATTACTGCGCAGCGCAAACTGCGATTTTTCGCATATGGAATTGGTACATTAGAGGGTGGGGAAATGCCTGAGTCGCATTCGGCCCTACTTGATTGGTATCGCAGCCTGAGAATTCCTGTTGCGAAGGAGCGAGCGGTAGTTCATGGACTCGATGGATTGTTGGAATTCTACAGACGCATCGGTCAAGAGCGAGCCGCTATGCCATATGAAATTGATGGTGTGGTGTACAAGACAAATCGATTAAGTGATCAGCGGAGGTTAGGGTTCGTATCTCGCGCACCTCGATTTGCAGTTGCTCATAAATTCCCGGCAGAGGAAGCACTTACGATTGTCCAGGCGATCGAAGTTCAGGTCGGGCGCACAGGGGCACTTACGCCCGTGGCTCGACTCGCTTCCGTGTATGTCGGCGGCGTTAATGTGACAAATGCGACGCTTCATAATGAGGACGAAGTTCGTCGTAAAGATGTTCGAGTTGGGGATACGGTCATAGTTCGGCGCGCCGGTGATGTCATTCCGGAAGTGCTATCTGTCGTGTTGGACAGACGGTTGACTCCAGAACCCCCTCCATTCAGCCTGCCTAAAAGCTGCCCCGTGTGCGGCTCGCATGTGGTGCGCGAGGAGGATGAGGCCATCGCCCGATGTTCGGGCGGTTTGTTCTGCTCGGCCCAGCGCAAGGAGGCGATCCGCCACTTCGCCGGCCGCCGCATGATGGATATCGAAGGCCTGGGCGACCGTTACATCGACAACCTGGTGGAGGCGGGCCTGGTGCATGGCGTGTCGGACCTGTACCGGCTCACGCTGGACGACCTGCTCAAGATGAAGCGCCTGGCCGATGAACGCGACGGCACCACGCCCGAGACTGTCCTGCAAGGCAAGGTGGCCACCAAGTGGGCCGACAACCTGCTGGAAGCGATCGCGGCCGCCAAGCGCCCGCCGCTGGAACGCTTGCTGTTCGCGCTCGGTATCCGCCACGTGGGCGAATCGACGGCCAAGACCCTGGCTGAATGGCTGGGTTCCTTCGAACGGGTGCGGCGTGCGCCGGTGGCGCTGTTGCGGGTGCTTCCCGATATCGGCGGCACTGTAGCCGAATCGATCGCGGACTTTTTCGCCGAACCGAAAAACCAGCAGGCCATCGACGCGCTGTTGGCCGAAGGCGTGCAGCCGCAAGGCGAACATGCGCCCAGCGCCAAGCTGCGCGAACGGCTCGACCCTGTCAAGCTGCTGGCTGCGCTGGCCATCCCCAAGTTGACGGAGCCGCGCAGCAAGCAGCTGGTGGAGCAGGGCGTCACGCTGGAAGCGCTGGCTTACCTGAAGATATTCGACGTGTTCGGCCTGCCCGCCGCCGTGGCGGAAGCGCTGCGCGACTGGATGGAACAGCCCGGTCATCGTGAACAATTGCTGGCGCTGGACGCCTTGCGCGCGGACTTGCTGGCCCAGTTGCCGGAAGCGGCCGCCGTGGCGGACAGCGCCTTGAGCGGCAAGACCTTTGTGTTGACGGGCACCTTGCCCAACCTGAGCCGCGACCAGGCGGCGGCATTGATCGAGGCGGCTGGCGGCCGGGTGGCCGGTTCCGTGTCCAAGAAGACCGGCTACGTGGTGGCCGGCTCGGACGCCGGCAGCAAGCTGGCCAAGGCGCAGGAACTTGATCTGGCTATCCTCGACGAAGCTGGCTTGCTGGCATTATTGGCATTACATGGGCAGCCCGCGGCGGCTGCCGCAATAGATAACGGAAGTGTGGCATGACGAAGAAAATTACCAAGGCAGTGTTCCCGGTGGCGGGACTGGGCAGCCGATTCCTGCCCGCGACCAAGGCGCAGCCCAAGGAAATGCTGCCCATCGTGGACAAACCGCTGATCCAGTATGCGGTGGAAGAGGCGGTGGCGGCCGGCATCACGGAGCTGATCTTCATCACGGGCCGCAACAAGCGTGCTATCGAGGACCACTTCGACACGGCCTATGAGCTGGAATCGGAACTGGAGGCGGCTGGCAAGACCCGGCTGCTGGAATTCGTCCAGAACGTGATTCCCAAGCACGTCAATTGCATCTACATCCGCCAGTCGGCCCCGCTGGGCCTGGGCCACGCCGTGCTGTGCGCGCGCCCCGTGGTGGGCGACGACCCGTTCGCCGTGCTGCTGGCCGACGACTTCATGGACACGCCCGACGGTATCAAGCCGGTACTGGCCCAGATGACGGACTTGTACGCCTACGAGCGCTGCAGCGTGCTGGCGGTGCAGAACGTGGCGCGTGCGGAAACCAAACAGTACGGCATCGTCAGCGCCTCGGCCTACCAGCCCAATCTGGAACTGGTGCACGGCATTGTGGAAAAACCGCTGCCGGACGACGCGCCTTCCACGCTGGCCGTGGTGGGGCGTTACGTGCTGTCGAGCCGCATCTTCGGCTACCTGGAGCACATCGGCGCCGGCACCGGCGGCGAGATCCAGCTCACGGACGGCATCGCCGCCCTGATGAAGGATGAACGCGTGCTGGCCTACCGCTATCAGGGCCAGCGTTACGACTGCGGCTCCAAGCTGGGCTACCTGAAGGCCACCACCGCCATGGGCTTGAAGCACGCTGAAACGGGCGACGCCTATTGCGCCTTCCTGCGCGAAATCCAATGCCAGATCAAAGGTGAAGCGGCCGGAGGCCAGCCATGACGGTGCGCGAGATACTCAAGATGGGCGACCCGCGCCTGTTGCGCGTGGCCGAGCCGGTGCGCGAGTTCGGTACGCCGGAGATGGAACGGCTGATCGCCGACATGTTCGACACCATGCACGCCGCCAACGGCGCCGGCCTGGCCGCGCCGCAGATCGGCGTCAACCTGCAACTGGTGATCTACGGCTTCAAGCTGAACACGCGCTATCCGGACGCGCCGCAGGTGCCGGAGACGGTGCTGATCAACCCCGTGCTGACGCCGCTGTCGGACGAGAAGGAAGAGGGTTTCGAAGGCTGTTTGTCCGTGCCTGGCTTGCGCGGCAGCGTGCCACGCTGGACCCGGCTGCGCTACGTGGGCGTGGACCAGTTCAACCAGCCGATAGAGCGCGAGGTGGATGGCTTCCACGCGCGCGTGGTGCAGCACGAGGTGGACCACCTGCACGGCATCCTGTACCCGATGCGCATCACGGACTTTTCCCGATTCGGCTTTACCGAGGTGATGTTCCCCGACCTCGATCCGGGCGCCGACGAATGAGCGCGGCAGGATGAACGCATCGCCACTCAAGGGGCCGCTGCGGCCCAAGGTGGGGGCCGAGCGTGGCACCTTCCGCATGGGCAATTCGCGCATCAAGCGCGTCGGCTTGCGCCGCTGGTACTGGGCCGACATCTATCACTGGATGCTGACGCTGACGTGGCCCCGTTTCTTCATGCTGTTCGCCACCCTGTACGTGCTGACCAATTTGCTGTTCGCCGGCGCCTTCTTCGTGGTGCCGGGCTCGGTGTCCAACGCCCGCCCCGGTGAGTTCATGGACATGGTGTTTTTCTCGATCGAAACGCTGGCCACCGTGGGCTATGGCTACATGAATCCGGGCAGCACCTACGGCCACGTGGTGGCCTCGATCGAAATCATGCTGGGCATGGTGGAAGTGGCGGTGGTCACGGGCCTGCTGTTCGCCCGTTTTTCGCGCCCGACGTCGCGCATCATGTTCTCCGACGTGGCCGTCATCACGCCCTTCAACGGCGTGCCCACGCTGATGCTGCGCACCGGCAACGAGCGTGCCAACCTGATCCTGGAAGCGTCGGTACGGGCCTCGCTGGTACGGCGCGAAACCACCCAGGAAGGGCAGCTGTTCACCCGCTTCTACGATCTCAAGCTGGAACGCGACCAGACCACGGTGTTCGCGCTCACCTGGACCATCATGCACCGCATCGACGAGCACAGCCCGCTGTGGGGCAAGACGCAGCAGGACTTGATCAACGAAGGCACCACGCTGACGGTGGGGGTGTCCGGCACGGATGATACGCTCAACGATTTCGTCCATGCGCGGCAAAGCTATTCGGCTGAACACATCTTCTTCAACCACCACTTCGCCGACATCCTGTCCGATAAGCTGGAAGGGGATGTGCGCATCCTCGACTTCAGCAAGTTCCACGACATCCACCCGGATGGCAGCGAAGGCGGGATCATGCCAGGCGCTGCAGTAGCCCACCCGGGCTAAGAGACCGGGGCTCTGGAAATCACATTTCCGGCCCCGGCTCACTGATGCTGGACTCGGCCGTCTCATCCACTTGGAGGATGGCCGCCACGTGCTGGAGCCGTAGCCGTTTTTCCTCCTTGATCGGCCCGCTGCGCGCCAGCAGCCCACGCGCCAGGTGCAGCGCCTCGCGCCGCTGGTCCAGCGTGGGCAGCAGCTTGCGCAAGCCTTGCAGCGCGCGGTCCTCGTCCAGCCGCACCAGGTAGGTTTGCAGGTTGACGGCGTGCTTCAACTGGTTCAGCGTGATGGTCTTGTCCAGCCCCCGTTCGCGCATCAGCTGGCGGATGCCGTCGTATGGCCGCTTGTCCACCACGCCCACGCCGCTGGCCACGTAGATCACCAGCCGCAAAAAGCCCGCTTCCGGGCTGCCCCGTTCGAACCACGTGGCGTGTTCGGCGCGCTTCAGGCGCAGCAATTCGTCCTGCTCGCGGCTGCGCCCGCGCGGGCGGTTCAAGTGCGGCGCCGACGGCGACAGGCCCACCAGCGCCGCCGTCAGCGGCGATTCGTAGACGGCCTTGAACAGGTTCTCGCAGGCGCTGTCGCGCAGGTCGCGGTAGCTGTCCCACATTTGTCCGATCATGGCGCTGGCCTGCTGTTCCGCCAGTAGCAGCGGGTTGTCGGGCGCCACGGGGCGGCGCTGGGCGCGCACGGCTTCGGCCAGCGGCGCCACGGCCTTGACGAAGGGATTGCTGTCCGAGATCAGGTGCCGCTCCAGCCGGGCCGAATTAAGGTTGCGGTGCAGGGCGGCCGTGGTTTCGTTGGTGACGGCGCGCACGGCGGGCGACACGAAGCGGTCGTACATGGCCTGGTTGACCTGGGCCACGCGGCGCACCACTTCGAACGCGCGCTCGTCGTCGCGCCCTTCGCCCAGCGCCAGGATGTCGCTCACTTCGCGCGGCTCGAAACGGATCACGTAGCGCCCGCTGGCGAACTCCAGGCCCGGCATGTCGGGGTGGGTGTCGGTGATGATGGCCTCGTACAGGCCGGGCGGCAGCACGTCGATCAGGTCGAGCGCATTGGCCAGCTCCGAATGTTCGCGGTTGGCCACGCCGGCCGAGACGAAGATGCCCAGGTGGCCCACATGCTCGTGCAGGAAGTAGACGATGGTCTGCTCGTTGTCGCGGATCTCGCCGGCGTTGGCGTACAGGTCCGGGATCCAGTTCAGCGCCTGCTGGGGCGGGGTGATGTTGTCGCCCCACGAGGCGAATACGATGATGGGCGAGCGGATGTGGCGCAGGTTGATCTGGCTGCGGCCCTCATCGTGGAAGATCTCGCCCGCGCTCAGGCGGTTGCCGACGAACAGATTCTGCGTGATCCACTCCATCTCCTCCTTGTTGAGCAGGAAGTGGCCGCCCCACCAGCGTTCGAATTCCAGGAAGCGCTGGCGTTCCGTGTCGACCTTGGCATACAGGCCATAGGGCTTGTGCCAGTAAGTGTTGGCCGGATCCAGCTGTTCGAAGTTGTTGACCAGGTGGGCGCCGTCGAACTTGCCGTTGCCCAGGTCGCCGGCCAGCGAGGCGGCCCAGGTGCCGCCCAGCAGGCCGCCCGTGTAGCGCATCGGGTATTTGCCGTGCAAGCCGGACCAATAGGAGATGGGTGAGCCGGCCAGCAGGATGGGGCCCACCAGTTCCGGCTCCAGCGCGGCCAGCATCATCAAGGCCCAGCCGCCCTGGCAGTTGCCGATCACGAAAGGCTTGCCGGCGTCGCCCGCGTGCAGTTCGTTGACCTTGGCCAGGAACACGCGCTCGGCCGCCGTCACGCATTCGATCGTCTGGCCGGGCACGGGTTGGGGGAAGAACATCACGAAGTAGCACGGGTGGCCCTGGCGCAGCGCGATGCCGATCTCGCTGTCGATCTTGGAGCCGCCGATGCCGGGGCCGTGGCCGGCGCGCGGGTCGATCACGACGAAGGGGCGCTTGTGCCGGTCGGTGGCCGGGCAGCCGGGCGGCGGCTTGATGGCGGCCAGCGCGTAGTTGGCCGGCCGTTCCAGCTTGCGGCCGTCGACGATGATGTCGTAGTCGAACACCAGCACGGGCGGCTTGCCCGACTGTTCATGCTCGGCGTAGATGTTGCCGCGCTCGCGCAGCACGTCGAAAGTGAGGATGGCCCGCTGCCACGCATCGACCCAGTAATCGAAGACCGATGAGGCAAGCGGAGGCAGGGCCGGGATACCGGCTGGCGGGTCGGACAGGGACATGGAACACTCCCGGGGGGCGAAATCGGTGGCCGGTTTCCCGGCCGCTCAGGCTACTCTCAGGATACTATTTGCCGCTGCCGGCCTGCTGGGCCGCGCGGCTGATGGCCGTTTGCGTTTCCAGCGTCAGCTCGGCCAACTGGCGGCCGTAATCGACGGCCCGTTCCAGCGTGGGCGCCATCTGGGCGCTGGCCGTGGCCAGCCATTCCTGCGGTGTGGCGGCGGCCAGGCGCTGGTGCATGGCTTTCGG
This sequence comes from Rugamonas apoptosis, assembly GCF_014042355.1. Classification (GTDB taxonomy): domain Bacteria; phylum Pseudomonadota; class Gammaproteobacteria; order Burkholderiales; family Burkholderiaceae_D; genus Rugamonas; species Rugamonas apoptosis. Next base: position 159,254 of record NZ_JACEZU010000008.1, on the reverse strand, counting down.
ATACTCGTCCAGCACGGTGCGGATGGCGCCGATGTTGAGGGCGGTGAGTTTGGCCACGCTGTCGACCCCGCTTTGGGCCAGTGACGTGACGAAATCGAGTTGCGCTTCCACCTGCGCCCGGCTGGCGGCAGGTAACTGCGTGGGGAACTGTGCGGTGAACTGTTCTGATGCTGAAACCATGGATGCCTCCTGGGTGGTTTGCTGACAGTCTGTCGGAAATGAAGCGAGGCCATTGTGGCATGCGGCGCGGGCGGCGGCAAGCGGCACGCGCTTTGTGGCATCAAGCCAAGTCCTACGATGACGATGCGGCGCCCAGCAGGTCGCGCGCGTTCAGCAGCGCGTACACGATGTCGGGATGGCGGTCCAGGCAGCGCCGGATGGCGGCCGGGATCGCCTGGCGCGTCTTGCGGCACAGGCCGCGGCGTTCGGCCAGTTCGATGGCCAGGCCGCGCACCGTGCGCACGCCCCGCACGCTGGGCGTGATGCGCACGGCCATGCCCAGCAGCTGCTCCATGCGCAGCGTCATGTGTTCCAGTTCCTCGTAGCTGGCGATCGCTTCGATACGGGCGATCAGGCGCTTTTCCTCTTCCCGCGTCAGGCGCAGGATGCGTGCGTCCGTTTCCGGTGCGGCCGCCAGCGCGTCCAGCAGCTCGTCGCGCCCGCACGAGCAGGCGCCGGGCGGACACTGTTGGCGTATTGGATAAGGCAATGCTTGCAGCATGGCGGCACGGATGTGAACGGGCGAGCTTTGATTCTACCGCGCTGGATCGCCAAAAACACGGGCAACACAGACGGCCAAAAAAAAACGCCCCTGGCGGGGCGTCAATTGCACTCTGGCGGCGTACGCCGATCAGGCTGCCTTGCGGCGGCGGGCCAGGAAGCCCACCAGGCCCAGGCCGGCCAGCAGCATGCCGTAGGTTTCAGGCTCGGGGACGGCCGACGCGTAGGCGCGATAGTTGCTCAGCTTGTCGCTGGTGATGACGAAGGGATTGGCAGTCCCCTGGGTCCAGTGGAACAGCATTTCGCCGTCACCGAAGTGCACCGCCAGGTAGTTGTAGTTTGGCGGCTGGGAGATGGACAGCGTCTTCAAGTTGCTGTTCAAGACTGCTGTGGCATTGGCGCCGCCAACGTAGCTGAGGCTGGCGGGCAGGCCCCAGCCGCTCAGGCCACTGGCGTTGATCGCGTTCATGACCGTGGTGGCGTTCTGGTTTGCCGGGGGGGTGCTGTTGAATGCCACATGCACCGGAGAAGCGGTGAAATCCGTGAAGGAGACAGTGTGGCCGGCCTCCAGCGTGAAGGTTGCCACGTTGTTGACGATGCTGCTCGTTACCAGGCTCGTCACATCGACGTAGCTGGCATGCGCGGAGGTGGCGAGTACCAGGCCGGCAGCGGCCAACGACAGCCGGATTGCTTTGGTCTTTATGTTGCTCATATTATATCCCGTGTTTGTAGAGTGATAATGACTGGCATCGCTCGCTATTCTGTCTGCGCTTCACAACTGCCAGTGGTGTGAATTTGAAGCAGTGAAGTCAGGTTATCATAAGGCTCACGGAATTTGCTATCTGCAAATAAAAATATTTGCGCCTTTCGTTGCATTCATGCTCATTTAATGGACTTGGGAGCAACAAAATTATGGAGCCGGAAATGTTGCGGGCCCACTGGGCGGCACCAGCCCGGATCAGCGGTTCTTTTCGGCGCTCAATTTTTGCAGCAGATGGTTGAGCTCGTCGCGCATCATCGGCGACAGGTTGATGAACTGGCAGCCGATCTGCACTTGCTCGCCCAGCAGGAACGAACGGAAGGTGCGCGACAAGCGGATCTCCAGGTCGGCGATCATGACGGCGTCCGGCCCCAGTTCCAGCCGCACCCGCTGCAACTTGCGGCCCACGTGCAGGCCCACGGCGTCGCGCGGGGCGGCGCGCATGCCGACCCCACCAGCGGAAAAATCGTACAGCTGCAATTCATAGGGTTTGCCGTTGAGCACGAACGAGGCGAGGAAATACACGCCCAGCGGCGTTTCCAGCCGCTGCGCCGCGCGCCGGTTGAGGATCAGGCATTTTTCCGGGAAGGTGGCCGGGATCAAGGTGGGATGCTCGGCCAGCGGCGTCCAGTCGGGCGAGCTGAGCTTGAACTGCATCTTGGCGCTGCGCAGCCAGGCCACGAACACGGCTTCGCCGGGCGGCAGGTATTCGCCTTCGTTCAGTTCCAGCACGAACTGGGGATGGTCGGGGTCGACGGAGCGGATGCGTGCCAGCACCACGTTGGTGCTGCTGTGGGGATAGATCGATACGGGATCGCCCGTCTCGGCCAGCATGGCCAGGGCGTCGCCGATGTCTTGCTCACCATTCATTTCATGGGGCTTGCTGCCGGCCGCGATGGGTTCCTGGGCATCTTTGAGGCTGGGCGGACCACGACGAAATTGGCTGGGTGGTGGATTATTCACGACGGCATATCTCTTTGCGATTTTCGGGGGAAAAAGATGTATTGCAAGAACAGTTTACTCACTATTGCCCGCATTGGCTTGCAGAATAGCAAGAATCTTTCATCTAATGGTGACAGCACGCCACACTGCGTGTCTGTGCAGGACAGCGCAAATCAGAAGCGCTCGTCCGGCCGCAGGTAGCGCCATTGTCCAACCGGCAAGTCACCCAGCTTGACCTTGCCGATCCGCACCCGTTTCAAACCCACCACCTTCAATCCCACCATCTCGCACATGCGGCGGATCTGGCGTTTCTTGCCTTCGCGCAGCGTGAAGCTGAGCTGGTCGTCGTTTTGCCAGCGCACCTTGGCCGGCAGCAGCGGCTTGCCGTCCATCCACAGGCCATGGTTGAGCTTCTTCAAGTCCGCGTCGGGCAGCTTGCCGGGGCGCGTGTATTCCACCCGCACCAGGTATTCCTTGTCAATGTCCGTATCGTGGCCGATCAGCTGCTTGGCCACGCGGCCATCCTGGGTCAGCACCAGCAGGCCGACGGAATCGATGTCGAGCCGGCCGGCAGGCACCAGGCTGCGCAGCTGGGTCGGATGGAACTGTTCCGTGGCCGGGTCGTCGGGCCAGCGGTTCTCCGGTTTGATCAGGGCCACGGCCGGCTGGTAGCCATCCTCGGCCTGGCCGCTCACATAGCCCATCGGTTTATTGATCAGCACCGTGACGCGCTTCGATTGCTCGGCCGCGGCCTGGCGTTCCACCGTCACGCGCTGGCTGGGATAGACCTTGCTGCCCAGTTCAGACACCACCTTGCCATCCACCCGCACCCAGCCGCGGGCGATCCATTCATCGGCCTCGCGGCGCGAGCACAGGCCCAGTTCGGACATCCGTTTGGACAGGCGTAAAAGTTCTTCACTCATGTTGCGTTATTTCTTCAGTAGGGCGGACGCGCGGCTCACACCTTGAGCGCGTCCAGTAAATCGGTTTCCAGCTGCAATTGCAGACGGGCATTGCTGAGGGCGGCGCCATCGACCAGGAACACGTCCTCCACCCGCTCGCCCAGCGTCATCACCTTGGCCGTGTGCAGGTTGATCTTGTACTTGGTGAGCACGTTGGCGATCGCGTACAGCAGGCCGGTGCGGTCGTTGGCGGCCACTGACAGCAGGTAATACTGGCCCCGCTCGTCGGGCCGCAGATCGACCGTGGGCTGGATCGGGAAGCTGCGCGACAGGCGCGACAGCCGGCCCTTGCCGGGCGCCGGCAAGGCCGTCTGGGTGGTCAGCAGTTCGCACAATTCGTGCTCGATCAGGCTGATGATGTCGCGGTAGCTCTTGGCGAAGTTCTGCTCCGTCACCAGGAAGGTGTCGAGCGCGTAGCCGTGGCGCGTGGTGTGGATCTTGGCGTCCAGGATGCTGAAATTCTTGCGGTCGAAATAGCTGCAGATGCGGGCGAACAGGTCGGCCTGGTCGCGCACGTAGACGGCGATCTGCAAGCCTTCACCGATCGGCGCCAGGCGGCATTTGACGACCGGCTGGGCGCTGTCCATGCGGTTGTACAGCGCGCGCGTTTCCCACGCGATGTCCGAGGCGTCATGGCGCAGGAAGTAGGCCACGTCGAGCTGCTTCCACAGCGCTTCGTGGGCATCCGGCGGCAGGCCGTACAGGCGCAGCGTGGCCAGCGCCTCGTGCTGGCGGTTTTTCAGTTCGCTGTCGGCCGAATGGTGCTCGCCGCCCAGCACCCGCAGCGTGATGCGGTACAGGTCTTCCAGCAGCTTGCCTTTCCACGCGTTCCACACCTTGGGACTGGTGCCGCGGATGTCGGCCACCGTCAGCAGGTACAGCGCCGTCAGGTGGCGCTCGTCGCGCACCACCCTGGCGAACGATGCGATCACGTCCGGGTCCGACAGGTCCTGCTTCTGCGCTACGTGCGACATGGTCAGGTGGTTCTCGACCAGGAATACCACCAGTTCCGTGTCTTCCTCGCTCATGCCGTGGTCGTGGCAGAACTGGGCCGCGTCCACCGTGCCCAGCTTGGAGTGGTCGCCGCCGCGGCCCTTGGCGATGTCGTGGAACAGGGCGCCCACGTACAGCACCCACGGTTGCGCGAAGTTGGCCATCAACTGGCTGCAGAACGGATATTCGTGCGCGTGTTCCGTCATCGTGAAGCGGCGCATGTTACGCACCACCATCAGGATGTGCTGGTCCACCGTGTACACGTGGAACAGGTCGTGCTGCATCTGGCCCACGATCTTGCGGAAGTTGGGCAGGTAGCGGCCCAGCACGGACAGGTCGTTCATGCGCCGCAGCGTGTGGATGATGCCCACCGGCGCCTGCAGGATGCGCAGGAACAGGGCGCGGTTGACGGGGTCCTGGCGGAAGCCGGCATCGATCTTGAAGCGCTCGTGCCACAGCGCGCGCATGGTGCGCGAAGTCATGCCCTTGAGCGAGGGGTTCTGCGTCATGAGCAGGAAGATTTCCAGCACGGCCGACGGGGTGCGCTCGAACGTGTCGTCATCGTTCATGTCGATGAAGCCGTTGAGCTCATTGAAGCGCGCGTTGATGGGCACGGCCACGCCCGATTTCGGGAACAACCGTTCCTCGATATTCTGCAGCAGGATGGTGTTGAGCTGGGTGACGGTCTTGGCGGCCCAGTAGTAGCGCTGCATCAGGTATTCGCTGGCGCGGCGCATGTTGATGCCGCTGCCGGTGGCCTGGAAACCCAGCGTCTCGGCGATGGCCGTCTGTACGTCGAACACCAGGCGGTCCTCGCGCCGGCCCGCGTGCAGGTGCAGGCGCACGCGGATGTCCTTGAAGGCGCGCTCTTTTTCCATCAGCTGCTTGGCCTCGGTCTGGGTGATCAGCCCCGAAGTGGCCAGCGTGCGCCACGAATTGGCCAGGCCGGCGGCCTTGACCATCCACAGGATCACTTGCAGGTCGCGCAGGCCGCCCGGGCTCTCCTTGCAGTTCGGCTCCAGGCTGAAGGCCGTGTCCTCGTACTTGGCGTGGCGCTGGCGCATCTCCAGCATTTTCGCGTGATAGAACGCTTGCGGGTCCATGGCGCCCTGGTAGCGCCGCTGCAGCTCCTCGTACAGGGGCTGGTCGCCGCAGATCAGGCGCGCTTCGAGCAGGCTGGTCTGCACCGTGATGTCGGCCTGCGACTCCGTCATGCACTCGTCCACGGTACGGATGCTGTGGCCGATCTCCAGCCCCAGGTCCCACAGCAGTTGCACCAGTTCCTCCAGCTTGCCGCGGGTGGTATCGTCGGGCGCGCGCGCCAGCAGGATCAGCAGGTCGACGTCGGAGTGGGGGAACAGTTCGCCCCGGCCGTAGCCGCCCACGCCGATCAGGGCCGTGTCGTCCGGCAGCGCGGCCGCGTGCCAGGCTTCCGTCAGCACCGCGTCCACGCTCTGGCGCAGGTTGCGCAGCAGCTTTTCCGGCATGCCGTCGGCCTGGAAGGCGGCGATGACGAGCTGGCGGTCGGCCTTGAGCTGGCGCTTGAGCTGTTCCCTGAGATCCTTCTTCATCGCGGCGGCCGGCATGGTGCTTACGCGGCCGCGGTGGCGTTGCCGATGAAGGCTGGCGGCGGCGGGCTGCCGGCCGACAGGGTCAGCACCTCGTAGCCCGTCTCCGTGACCAGGATGGTGTGTTCCCACTGGGCCGACAGGCTGCGGTCCTTGGTCTTGATGGTCCAGCCGTCGCCCATTTCGCGGATCTCGCGCTTGCCGGCGTTGATCATCGGTTCAATGGTGAAGATCATGCCGGGCTTGAGTTCCTCCAGCGTGCCGGGGCGGCCGTAATGCAGCACTTGCGGTTCGGTGTGGAACACCTTGCCGATGCCGTGGCCGCAGAATTCGCGCACCACGCTGTAGCCGGCCTTTTCCGCGTGCTGCTGGATGGCGTGGCCAATGTCGCCCAGGAAGGCGCCCGGCTTGACCTTGGCGATACCCAGCCACATGCATTCATAAGTGATGTCCGACAGGCGCTTGGCCAGGATGGACGGTTCGCCAATGAAGAACATGCGGCTGTTGTCGCCATGGTAGCCATCTTTGATGACGGTGATGTCGAGGTTGACCACGTCGCCGTTCTTGAGCACCTTGTCGCCGGGGATGCCGTGGCAGATCACGTCGTTGACGGAGGTGCAGATGGCTTTCGGGAACGGCGTGTAGCCGGGCGGGCAGTAGTTGAGCGGGGCCGGGATGGTGCCCTGCACGTTGACCATGTATTCGTGGCACAGGCGATCCAGTTCCCCGGTGGTGACCCCGGCCTTGATGAAGGGGGTGATGTAGTCCAGCACCTCGGAGCCCAGGCGGCCGGCGACGCGCATGCCGGCGATGTCTTCGGCGGTGTTGATGGTAATCGACATAGTGGATCGCAATCTGCAAAGTAAACGGGGAAAACGCAGGCGGCGAGCAGGTCGAACCTCAGGTCCGTGCTCGCGGCGTGCAGTAGCGTGAAATTATAAACGAGGCGGGACGCGTCGTGCTGACCGGGAATGTCGGCAAAAGCGGCCCCGGCAAAAGCGGCCCCGGCAAAAGCGCCGCGGGCGCGCTGGCTGTGCCGCGCGCCCGCAGGGGAGGGGGAATCAGGCGGCGCGGCGCTTGGCCAGCCAGCCCAGCAAGCCAACACCGGCCAGCAGCATGGCCCAGGTGTCCGGTTCCGGCACGGGTGGCGGCACCGGCGGGGTCGGCGGCAAGTGTGGCGCGCCCACCTGGACTTCGAACGGGGGCGCGGCGTTGACGAACACGGGTGGCGCGACGATCGGCACCGGCGGCGCGAACTGGACTTCGCGCGGCGCTTGCACCATCATCGGCGCTTCGGCCGGCACCACGACCACAGGGGCGGCGGCCGCTACCAGGATAGGTGCGCGGCCACCGGCGCCGTCTTCCGCGTTGTGGGCCACGGGCGCGGCGGGACGGTTGATGCGGCTGACATTGCCGCAGATCTTGGGCACCAGGATACAGTGGTTTTCCGCGCAATAGACGGCCGCCGGTTCGACCCGCGTCTTGGCCCACTTGTTGCGGGTCACGCTGTGGCACACGGAGGCGGCGCCAAAGTGCATGTCGCGGATGGCGGGGTCATAGGCGCCGCTGCTGTCGCTGGTAATAGCGTCGCGGGTGATATTGACCATGTCGTCGGGCTGCTTGCTGGCGATTTTCTTCTTCAGTTCCGCGCGCACGGATGGCGGCAGATCGGTGTAGCGGTCAATGGCCGCATTCGCATTGCCCGAGTAGGGATTCACGCCGGGGCGGTCCCAGGAACAGCTGGGCTGCACGGTGGACAGGGCGGCGAGTGTGACAGCGAGAGCGATGGACATGATGTTGGTCTTCCCATTGTTTTGCTGGTTTATAGTGTCCTGCAAGCAGGTATTGCCATTACAGAACTATAGTTTTCCTAATGATAATACGATTCAACAACTTATTGCTGCTGTTTAAGCCACAAACATTAAAAATATTTCAGCAAGATGACATCGATATTTCTTGACACGGGTAATGTTGTCGAAAGGTTCAGGTGTGAACTTGCTACTATGCTGGCCGCGCGCCACGTTGGACTTGATCAGGGGTGTTGTTTTGGAGTAGAATCTCGGGTTGCTTGAATTCGCTTTCGAGCAATGTTGTAAAAACGTTTGATTTTTAACTACACAAGCGAATCCGGTCGACAAGGGTGCCGTCAAGGTGACTGATCGGATTCCAGACCCAACCCTGGAGTTTATTATGTCCGTAACTATGCGCGAAATGCTGGAAGCCGGTGTCCACTTCGGCCACCAAACCCGTTTCTGGAACCCAAAGATGGCACCGTTCATCTTCGGTCACCGCAACAAGATCCATATCATCAACTTGGAAAAGACGATGGGTATGTATCAAGAAGCGATGAAGCACGTGAAACAGGTTGCTTCGAACCGTGGCACCATCCTGATGGTCGGCACCAAGCGTCAAGCCCGCGACATCATCGCCGCTGAAGCTCAGCGCGCAGGCGTTCCTTTCGTCGACCAGCGTTGGCTGGGCGGCATGCTGACCAACTTCAAAACGATCAAGACCTCGATCAAGCGCCTGAAAGACATGGAAGCGTCGATCGAAGACGGTTCCGTCGAGAAGCTGTCGAAAAAAGAAGCGCTGATGTTCCAACGCGAAATGGTCAAGCTGCAGAAGTCGATCGGCGGCATCAAGGAGATGGGTGGCGTTCCTGACGCGATCTTCGTCGTTGACGTCGGCTACCACAAAGGTGCGATCACCGAAGCGGCAAAACTGGGCATCCCTGTCATCGGCGTGGTCGATACCAACCACTCGCCAGAAGGCGTGAGCTATGTGATCCCAGGTAACGATGACTCCTCGAAAGCCATCATGCTGTACGCCCGCGGTGTGGCTGACGCCATCCTGGAAGGCCGTGCCGCTGCTGGTAACGAAGTCGTTGAAATGATCAAGGCTGCTGCTGGCGACGAGTTCGTCGAAGTGAACGAACAGGCTTAATTGTCGGTTCGTCAGTAGCAAGGAAAAAGGGGTGGCAGCAGCTCCCCCTTTTTTTTAATGTCGTGGACCGGGCGCTGTGCGCCGTACCGTGCGCCGCCCCACACCACAACCCCCACAGAATACAGGAGAAACACATGGCAGCGATTACTGCAGCGATGGTAGGCGAACTGCGCGGCAAGACCGACGCACCAATGATGGAATGCAAAAAAGCCCTGACGGAAGCCGATGGCGACATGGCTCGCGCGGAAGAGATCCTGCGCGTCAAGCTGGGCGGCAAAGCATCCAAGGCATCGGCCCGTATCACGGCTGAAGGCGTGGTGGTGACCTTCATCGCCAACGGCGTGGGCGCCCTGGTGGAAGTGAACTCGGAAACGGACTTCGTGGCCAAGAACGATGACTTCATGAACCTGGCCAACACCGCCGCCAAACTGGTGGCTGAACACAACCCGGCCGACGTGGCCGCCCTGCTGGCCCTGCCTGCGGGCGATGGCAAGACCCTGGACGAAGTGCGCTCGGCCCTGATCGGCAAGATCGGCGAGAACATGTCGATCCGCCGCTTCCAGCGTTTCGCCACTTCGGCCAAGCTGGCGTCGTACCTGCACGGTTCGCGTATCGGCGTGATGGTCGAGTTCGACGGCGCCGACGAGCAAGTGGGCAAGGACGTGGCGATGCACATCGCCGCCATGAAGCCAGTGTCGCTGTCGTCGGACCAGGTGCCTGCTGAACTGATCGAAAAAGAGCGCTCGGTGGCCAAGCTGAAAGCGGAAGAAGACGCCGCCAAGGCCGCCGCTGAAGGCAAGCCTGCCCAGTCGCCGGAAATCCTGGCCAAGCGCCTGGAAGGTTCCGTGCAGAAGTTCCTGAAAGAAGTGTCCCTGCTGAACCAGGCCTTCGTGAAGAACGACAAGCAGTCGATCGAGCAGATGCTGAAAGAAAAAGCGACCACCGTGAAAGCCTTCACCATGTATGTGGTGGGCGAGGGGATCGAGAAGAAGCAAGACGACTTCGCTGCTGAAGTGGCCGCGCAAATGGCCGCTTCCAAAGGAGCGTAATGTGAAACGGGCCGCGAGGCCCGTTTTTTTAACCCGCCCTCCCGGCCACCCCGGGCATGGCGGGTGGTAGCACCCCGGCGCGCAGCGACGCGGTCGCGGTATCATCGCGTACTGGAACCGTCCGCCGGCAGTCACACCCGAATAAATTAACTAAGGAGCCCCAGCTCATGTCAAAACCAGCCTACAAGCGCGTCCTCCTCAAATTGTCCGGCGAGGCCCTGATGGGTGATGACCCGTACGGCATCAACCGCGGCACGATCGAGCGGATGGTGGCCGATGTGGCCGAGGTGGCGAAGATGGGTGTGGAACTGGCGATCGTCATTGGCGGCGGCAACATCTTCCGCGGCGTCGCGCCCGGCGCCCAGGGCATGGACCGCGCCACGGCCGACTACATGGGCATGCTGGCCACCGTGATGAACGCGCTGGCCCTGGCCGACGCCATGCGCCACGTGGGCATCACGGCGCGCGTCATGTCGGCCATCGGCATCGAGCAAGTGGTGGAACCGTATGTGCGCCCCAAGGCGCTGCAGTACCTGGAAGAAGGCAAGGTGGTGGTGTTCGCCGCCGGCACCGGCAACCCGTTCTTCACCACCGACACGGCCGCCGCCCTGCGCGGTTCGGAAATGAGCGCGGAGATCGTGCTCAAGGCCACTAAGGTCGACGGCGTCTACACGGCCGATCCGAAAAAAGATCCGCACGCCACCCTGTTCCAGACGATCACCTTCGATGAAGCCATCGCCAAGCACCTGCAAGTGATGGACGCCACCGCCTTCGCGCTGTGCCGCGACCAGAAGCTGCCGATCAAGGTGTTCTCCATCACCAAGCCCGGCGCGCTGATGCGCGTCGTGATGGGCGAGGATGAAGGTACACTGGTGCACGTTTAAATTTTCATCTACATCATCTACAGATAGTCCTACCCAAGATACAGGAGAGCAGCAATGTCCTTAGCTGACGTTAAAAAGAACGCCCAAGACCGCATGGTCAAGTCCCTGGAAACCCTGCGCGCGGACCTGGCCAAGGTGCGCACGGGCCGTGCCCACACCGGCATCCTGGACCACGTGATGGTTGAATACTACGGCAGCCCAACGGCCCTGGCCCAGGTGGCCAACGTCAACCTGATCGACGCCCGCACCATCGGCGTGCAGCCGTACGAGAAGAAAATGGCGGCCACCATCGAGAAAGCCATCCGTGACGCCGACCTGGGCCTGAACCCATCGTCGCAGGGCGACGTGATCCGCGTGCCGACCCCGCCGCTGACGGAAGAGCGCCGCAAGGAAATGGTCAAGCTGTGCAAGGGCGAGGGCGAGGACGCCAAGATCGCCGTGCGCAACATCCGCCGCGACGCCAACGAATCGCTGAAGAAGCTGGTCAAGGACAAGGCTTGCTCGGAAGACGACGAGCGCCGTTCGTCCGAGGAAGTGCAGAAGCTGACCGACAAATTCATCGCCGACATCGACAAGATGGTGGCCGAGAAGGAAAAGGAAGTGCTGACGGTGTAAGCGGCCGGGCTGGCGTTCCGGGGTCAGACCCCGCCTGGCAAGGCCGGCCTGTCCGGTTTCGCCAGCGCGGGTCTGGCCCCTGTTGTGTTTTAGCGGTACAGCTGTAATACTTTATACTTTGGCATTAGTTTTTTCATGAAATATTCGAGCTCGACCACCGCCGTACCGGATGCGCCCGCCGTGCCGCGCCATGTGGCCATCATCATGGATGGCAATGGCCGCTGGGCCACCAAGCGCTTTTTGCCGCGCGTGGCTGGCCACGTCAAGGGCGTGGAAGCCGTGCGCACCGTGGTGGAAGCGTGCGCCCGCCGCGGCGTGGAATACCTGACCGTGTTCGCCTTCAGTTCCGAGAACTGGCGCCGGCCCGAGGAGGAAGTGTCGCTGTTGATGCGATTATTCGTCACGGCGCTGGAACGCGAAGTGTCCAAGCTGCACGCCAATAATATCCGCCTCAAGGTGGTGGGCGATTTGAGCCGCTTCGACGCCAAGCTGCAAGGCATGATCGCCAGCGCCGAACGCAAGACGGCCGCCAACACCCGCATGACGGTGACCGTGTGCGCCAACTACGGCGGCCGCTGGGACATCATGCAGGCGGTGGGCAAGATGGTGGCCACCCATCCCGGCGCCACCGATTTCACGGAAGAGCAACTGGCGCCACACCTGGCCATGGCTTATGCGCCCGAGCCGGACCTGTTCATCCGCACCGGCGGCGAACAGCGCATTTCCAACTTCCTGTTGTGGCAACTGGCCTACACGGAACTGTTCTTCACGGACGCCTACTGGCCCGATTTTTCCATCGACCACCTGGACGCGGCCATCGCGTCCTACCAGAACCGGGAGCGGCGCTTCGGCCGCACCGGCGCTCAATTGGCAGAAAAGACAAGCTGATGCTCAAAACTCGGATACTGACCGCCCTGGTCCTGCTGGCGGTGTTGCTGCCGGTCCTGTTCTTCCAATATTTCCCCGCTTTCGTGGTGGTGGCCACGCTGTTCTTCGGCGCCGCCATGTGGGAGGCGGCGCGCCTGTTCGGCCTGAAGCTGGCGCCCGTTTTCGCGGCCGTGTGCGCGGCCGCCTTCGTGTACGGCATGGGGCACGCCAAGCCGGGCGCCGTCAGTTCGCTGTTCGCCGTGTGCGCGCTGCTGTGGGCGATCCGTTTCGCGCCATCGCTGGGCATGGGGCTGCCGCCGCTGCAGGGTGCGGCCAACTGGACCTTGGGCTTGACCTTCGCGTTCGCCTTGTTCGGCTGTTTCTACGCCATCGTGGCGCTGTTCCAGCATTCGCCGGCCTTCCTGCTGTCGGCCATGGCGCTGGTGTGGGTGGCCGACATCGGCGCCTATTTCTGCGGCAAGGCCTTCGGCAAGCGCAAGCTGGCGCCCACCATCTCGCCCGGCAAGTCGTGGGAGGGCGCCCTGGGCGGCGCCGCCATCGTATTGCTGATCGCCATCGTCACCATCGTGGCCGCGCCCGTGGCACCGTGGCTGCAGGATACCTTCGCCGTGCGGCTGCAGGCTGCCATGGGCTGGCTGGCCACGCTGGCCATCCTGCTGTTGATGGTCGCGGCCAGCATCGCCGGCGACCTGTTCGAATCCCAGCTCAAGCGCCGCGCCGGCATGAAGGACAGCAGCAACCTGCTGCCTGGCCATGGCGGGGTGCTGGACCGTATTGACGCCCTGATCCCGGTGCTGCCCATGGCCGCGCTGATCGGCTCCTGGCTGTAAAGGAAGTAGCTATGCAACGCATCACGATACTTGGCGCCACCGGTTCCATCGGCGTGTCCACGCTGGACGTGCTGGCCCGCCATCCCGAACGCTACAGCGTGTATGCGCTGTCGGCCCACAGCCGGGTCGACGAGCTGGCGGCCCAGTGTGAACGATTCCGTCCCGCGCGCGCCGTGGTCGGCAGCGCCGCCGCCGCCGCCCGACTGAGCGCGCTGCTGCAGGCCAAGGGCTTGCGCACGGAAGTGGAATACGGCGAGCAAGCCCTGTGCGCCGTCGCCAGCGCGGCCGAAGTGGATGCCGTGATGGCGGCCATCGTCGGCGCCGCCGGCCTGGCACCCACGCTGGCCGCCGCCCGCGCCGGCAAGAAGGTGCTGCTGGCGAACAAGGAAGCGCTGGTCATGTCCGGCCAGCTGTTCATGGACGCGGTGCGCGACAGCGGCGCCGTGCTGCTGCCGATCGACAGCGAACATAACGCCATCTTCCAATGCCTGCCGCACGGCTATGGCCGCGCGCCCGAGGCGGCCGGCGTGGCCAAGGTGCTGCTGACCGCTTCCGGCGGCCCGTTCCTGACGCGCGCCGTCGACACGCTGGACGCCGTCACGCCCGAACAAGCGTGCAAGCACCCCAACTGGGTCATGGGCCGCAAGATTTCCGTTGACTCGGCCACCATGATGAACAAGGGCCTGGAAGTGATCGAGGCCCATTGGCTGTTCGGCGCCCCGGCCGACCTGATCGAAGTGGTGATCCACCCGCAGAGCGTGATTCACTCGATGGTGTCCTACGTGGACGGCTCCGTGCTGGCCCAGTTGGGCAACCCCGACATGCGCACCCCGATCGCGCACGCGCTGGCCTGGCCGGAGCGGATCGCCTCCGGCGTGGCCCAGCTGGACCTGACCCAAATGGGCGGGCTGCAGTTCGAGCGTCCCGATTTCGTGCGTTTCCCCTGCCTGGCGCTGGCGTTCGACGCGCTGCGCGCGGGCGGCACGGCGCCGGCCCTGCTGAATGCGGCCAACGAGGTGGCGGTGCAAGCGTTCCTCGACCAGCGCATCGGCTTCCGCCAGATCGACCGCGTGATCGCGCAGGTGATGGACAGTGTGCCGCACGGCGCGGCCAGCAGTATCGCCGCCGTCATGGCGCAGGATGCCACGGCCCGCGCGGCGGCCGAAACCTACATCGGTAGCCACGCAAAATGAGCGCGCTCCAGACCCTGCTGGCATTCATCGTCGCGCTGGGTTCGCTGATCCTGTTCCATGAGCTGGGCCACTACCTGGTGGCGCGCTGGTGCGGGGTCAAGGTGCTGCGCTTCTCGATCGGCATGGGCAAGGTGGTGTGGTCGCGCCGCTTTGGCGCCGACCAGACGGAATGGGCTATCTCCGCGCTGCCGCTGGGCGGCTACGTCAAGATGCTCGACGCGCGCGAGCAGGACCTGGGCGCGCTGGCGCCGCAGGACCTGCGCCGCGAATTCACGCACCAGAGTGTGTGGCGCCGGATCGCCATCGTGGCTGCCGGCCCGCTGGCCAACTTCCTGATCGCCATTATCCTGTTCGCGGGCCTGTACATGGCCGGCGTGGCCGAACCATCGAGCAAGCTGGGCGCGCCGGTGGCCGCCAGCGCGGCCGACACGGCGGGCCTGCGCCGCGGCGACCTGGTGGTGGCCATCAACGGCCGCGCCGTCGCTGGCTGGTCCGAGCTGCGCTGGCAGGTGATCCAGGCCGCCATCGACAAGCAAGCGGCGCGGCTGGATGTGGAACGCCCCGGCATGGGCCGCTACGCGCTGGAAATCCCCGCGTCGGCGCTGGCCGCGCTGGACCTGGAAGGCGACGTGCTGGGCCACCTGGGCCTGACGCTGTCGCGGCCCGCGCCCGTGATCGAGCAGGTGCTGGCCGGCGGCGCGGCCGCGCAAGCGGGCATGCGGGCGGGCGACCTGGTGGTGAGCGTGGACGGCGTGGCCGTGGCCGACGGCCCCGCTTTCATCGACCATATCCGTCCGGCCGCCGGCAAGAGCGTGCGCATCGGCTTGCGCCGTGACGGCCAGGCGCTGGAACTGGCGGTCACGCCAGCCGCTGAAAAGGAAGGCAAAGGATCTGTAACAGTCGGTAAGATCGGCGCGATGGTGGCGCAGATGCCGGATATGATCGTCGTGCGGGCTGGACCCGTGGCGGCGCTGGGCAAGGCGCTCGACAAGGTGTGGGACACCAGCACCATGACGCTCAAGATGATCGGCAAGATGATCGTGGGCGAGGTGTCGTGGAAGAACGTGACCGGTCCCATCACGATCGCCGATTACGCCGGCCAGACCGCGAGGATAGGCGCGGCCAGCTACCTGAGCTTCGTCGCCTTCATCAGCATCAGTCTGGGCGTGATGAATTTGCTCCCTATACCCGTTCTAGATGGGGGGCTTTTGCTGTATTATTCGCTGGAAGTTTTGACCGGGCGCCCCGTGCCGGAGCGTTTTGGCGAGATTGCGCAACGCCTGGGCATCGGCCTGCTGGTTGGCCTGATGATGCTCGCGGTGTTCAACGACGTGGCGCGCCTGTTGTAGGAGGCTCGCGATGCGCGAGCGTGCCGCCGATGGCGCGGCTTGCGCGGGCCTGCCAGTAGTCCCATGAGTAGTTCAATGAATAGCCATCGATTTAGCCAATGAAATTACAAACTGACCGTATCGCCTCGTCTTCCTTTCGCCGCAGTCTGATCGGCGCCGCCGTCCTGGCCCTGTGTGCCGGCAGCGCGCTCGCCATCGAACCCTTCACCGTCAAGGATATCCGCGTCGAAGGCATACAGCGTACGGAAGCCGGTACGGTGTTCAGCTACCTGCCGGTGCGGGTGGGCGAGACGTTCAACGACGAGAAGAGCGTGGCCGCCATCAAGGCGCTGTATGCCACCGGTTTCTTCAAGGACGTGCGGCTGGAGGCCGATGGCAATGTGCTGGTGGTGCTGGTCGAGGAACGGCCCGCCATCGCCAAGGTGGAATTCACCGGCACCAAGGAATTCGAGAAGGACACGCTGGTCAAGGCCTTGAAGGACATCGGCGTGGGCGAAGCGAAGATCTTCGACAAGGCGTCGGTCGACCGCGCCGAGCAGGAACTCAAGCGCCAGTACCTGTCGCACGGCCTGTATGGCGTCAAGATCACCACCACCGTCACGCCGATCGAGCGTAACCGCGTCAACGTCACCTTCGCCGTCGATGAAGGCGAAATCGCCAAGATCAAGCAGATCAACATCGTCGGCAACAAGGTGTTCTCCGACAGCGAGATCAAGGAAAACCTGGCCTTGAACACGGGCGGCTGGTTCAGCTGGTACACCAAGTCCAACCAGTATTCGAAGACCAAGCTGACGGGCGATATTGAATCGCTCAAGTCCTTCTACCTGAACCGCGGCTACATCGAGATGCAGGTCGAATCGACCCAGGTGTCGATCACGCCGGACAAGAAGGACATCTACATCACCATCAACATCACCGAGGGCGAGCAGTACAAGGTGTCGGACATCAAGTTCGACGGCGAGACCTTCGGCCGCGAGGAGGAGTTGCGCTCGCTGGTGCTGCTCAAGAAGGGCGAGATCTATTCGGGCGAGCGCCTGACGGCCACCAACAAGCTGATCTCGGACCGCCTGGGCACCTTCGGCTACGCTTTCGCCAACGTCAACGCCAACCCCGAGATCGACCGCGCCAAGCGCGAGGTGGCATTCACCTTCTTCGTCGATCCGGGCAAGCGCGCCTACGTGCGCCACATGAACATCGCCGGCAACACCACCACCCGCGACGAAGTGATCCGGCGCGAGTTCCGCCAGTTCGAATCGTCCTGGTACGACGCCAACAAGATCAAGCTGTCGCGCGACCGGGTGGACCGCCTGGGCTACTTCAAGGAAGTGACCATCGACACGCCGGAAGCGCAAGGCACGTCCGACCAGGTGGACGTCAACCTGACGGTGACGGAAAAGCCGACCGGTAACTTCCAGATCGGTGGCGCGTTCTCGCAGGCCGAGAAGTTCACCTTCCAGGCCGCCATCCAGCAGGCCAACTTCGCCGGCAGCGGCACCACCGTGGGCCTGGAGCTGAACACCAGCAAATACAGCCGCACCGTGTCGTTCTCGCAGACCGACCCGTACTACACGGACGACGGCGTGTCGCGCTCGTTCTCGGTCTACCTGCGCACCCAGCAGCCGCCGGCGCTGAACGTGGGCAGCTACACGATCAAGCAGCAGGGCGGCAGCATCAACTACGGCGTGCCGTTCTCGGAAACGGACACCGTGTTCTTCGGTATCGGCGCCGAGCGCTCGCGCATCGACACCGACAGCACCAGCCCGATCCGGTTCAAGAATTACGTCACCAGCCTGACCGGCGCCGCCGACGGTGTGGGCAGCGCCGTCACCAACGCCTTGCCGCTGACGGCGGCCTGGGCCCGCGATAGCCGCGACAGCGCCATCACGCCGACCATCGGCCGCTTCCAGCGCGCCAACCTGGAACTGGACGTGGCCGGCCAGCAGAAATACTACCGCGCCGTGTACGAGCAGCAATGGTACAAGCCGCTGCACCCCAAGGTCACGCTGGCGCTCAAGGGCGAGATCGACTTCGGCCACGGCATCGGCCACAATCCTTACCCGGTGTTCAAGACCTTCTACGCGGGCGGTATCGGTTCCGTGCGCGGCTATCTGAGTTCTTCGCTGGGCGCCGTCGATCCGGTCAACTTCGACGCGCTGGGCGGCGCCGAGCGCTTGATCGGCAATGCGGAACTGCAGATGCCGTTCCCCGGTTCGGGCACCGACCGCAGCCTGCGCTGGTTCGGTTTCCTCGATACGGGTCAGGTGTACCAGGAAGGCCAGAAGATGCGCGCGTCGGAATTGCGCTATTCTACCGGCCTGGGGATCAGCTGGATTTCGCCGGTCGGCCCGCTCAAGTTGAGTTATGCTAAGCCCCTGAACGCCAAGCCGGGCGACCGCCTGGAACGCTTCCAGTTCCAGATGGGTACCGGTTTCTGACGCTGTACCGGATCAATAATTGCCACGGAGAATTAAGTTGAAGACTGCATCCGCCACCTTGACCAAGTATTTCGCCACGCTGGCGCTCGGCTGGTGTGCCGTGGCCGGAGCGCAGGCCCAGGCGCAGGCGCAGGCCCCATCCGCGATCCAGATGTCGCGCATCGCCTGGCTCAGCCCGGAACGCATCTATAACGAGTCCAAGCTGGCCAAGCTGGCCGGTGAAAAGCTGGCCGAGGAATTCAAATCGCGCGACAAGGCCGTGCAGGAAATGGGAATGCGGTTGAAAGCGGCGTCGGAAAAACTGGACAAGGAGTTGACCACGCTGGCCGAACCGGAACGCTCCAAGCGCCAGCGCGAAGTGTTCGAGCTGGATAAGGAATACCAGCGCCGCAACCGTGAATTCCGCGAAGACCTGAACCAGCGCACCAACGAGGAACGGGCCGCCATTTCGGAGAAGGCGACCCGCATCATCAAGCAGCTGGCGCAGGTGGAGGGCTTCGACATCGTGCTGCAGGACGCCGTGTGGGCCAGCCCGCGCATCGACATCACCGACAAAGTGCTGGCCGCCCTCGACAAAGACAAGTAAGGCAGCCAGGCAGTATCGCGCTTTCATTAGCACCCTTAGTACCAATTAGTACCATAACCAGGATAGGAATACCCCCGATGGGCACTCGACTAGGAGCATTGGTCGAACGCTTGGGCGGCCAGCTGGTGGGCGATCCCAACCTGGAAGTGTCCGGGATCGCGCCGCTGACGGGCGCCGGCGTTTCGCACATCAGCTTTTTGAGCAATAGCAAGCTGCGCGCGCAGGCCGCGCACAGCCAGGCGGCGGCCCTGATCGTCTCGGCCGCCGACGACGCCTTCATCGCCGCCAGCTACCCCGGCGCGCGCATCGTCACCAACAATCCCTACGTGTATTTCGCCCGCGCCGCGCAGTATTTCGCCGCGCTCGACGAGATCGTGCCGGCCGCCGGCATCCACCCCTCGGCCAGCGTGGACCCGTCCGCGCAGGTGGCCGCCAGCGCCCACATCGGCGCCCAGGTGACGGTGGAGGCGGGCGCCGTGATCGGTGAGCATGTGGTGATCGATGCCGGCTGCTACATCGGCCGCGACGCCGTGATCGGCGCAGACACCCATTTGTTCGCCAACGTGACTTTCCATGCGCGCTGCCAGATCGGCGCGCGCGGCATCATCCACTCGGGCGCCGTGATCGGCACCGACGGTTTCGGCTTCGCCAACGAGGGCGGGGTCTACATCAAGATTCCGCAAACGGGGCGGGTGATGATAGGCGACGACGTCGACATCGGCGCCAACACCACCATCGACCGCGGCGCGCTGGCCGATACCGTGATCGAGGATGGCGTCAAGCTCGATAACCAGATCCAGATCGGCCACAACTGCCGCATCGGCGCGCACACGGCCATGGCCGGCTGCGTGGGCGTGGCCGGCAGCGCCATCATCGGCAAGTACTGCACCTTCGGTGGCGCGGCCATGGTGCTGGGGCATCTGACCATCGCCGACCGGGTCCACATTTCCTCGGCCAGCATGGTATCGCGCTCGATCCTCGAAGCTGGCCAGTACACCGGTTTTTACCCGCTGGCCAAGAACGCCGAATGGGAAAAATCGGCCGCCATCGTACGCAACCTGGCCACCATGCGCGACAAGATCCGCGCCCTGGAAAAAACAATTAAAACACTGACAAACCAAGACGAATCATGACTACTACCGCTACCGTAACTTCCGAATCCACCTGCACCAAGAAGTGCCTGGACATCCACACCATCAAGCAATACCTGCCGCACCGCTATCCGATGCTGCTGGTGGACCGCGTGCTGGACTGGGAAGCTGGCAAGACCATCACCGCCATCAAGAACGTGACGGCCAACGAGGAATTCTTCAACGGCCACTTCCCGCACAAGCCAGTGATGCCGGGCGTGCTGATGATCGAGGCGATGGCGCAAACGGCCGCCATCCTGTCGTTCCTGACCATGGACGTGAAGCCGGACGAGAATTCGGTGGTCTACTTCGTGGGCATCGACAATGCGCGCTTCAAGCGTCCCGTGGAACCGGGCGACCAGCTGGTGATGAACGTCGAGATCGTGCGCGTGTCGCGCGGCATCTGGAAATACAAGGCCGTGGCCAGCGTGGACGGCCAGACGGCCGTGGAAGCTGAACTGATGTGCACCATTCGCAGCGCGGCCGACGCCAGCCAGCCAGCAGGGAAGTAATCATGTCGAAGATACACGCGACGGCCATCGTCGATCCTCGCGCGCAGCTCGACAGCTCGGTGGAAGTGGGGCCATACTCCGTCATCGGCCCCAACGTCTCCATCGGCGCCGGCACCGTGGTCGGCCCGCACGTGGTGATCGAAGGCCACACCACCATCGGCAGCGACAACAAGTTCTTCCAGTTCTCGTCCATCGGCGCCGCGCCTCAGGACAAGAAGTGGAACGGTGAGCCGACCCGGTTGACCATCGGCGACCGCAACACGATCCGCGAATTTTGCACCTTCAACACGGGCACCGTGCAGGACAAGGGCGTGACCAGTCTCGGTAACGACAACTGGATCTCGGCCTATGTGCACCTGGCGCACGATTGCCAGGTGGGCAGCAACACCATCTTCTCCAATAACGCCCAGATCGCGGGCCACGTGGAGATCGGCGACTGGGTCATCATGAGCGGCTTCGCCAACGTGCACCAGTTCTGCAAGATCGGCGCCCACGCCTTCGTCGGCATGAGCACCAGCCTGACCCAGGACGTGCCGCCGTTCGTGCTGTTGAACGGTAATCCGGCCCAGGCCCACGGCGTCAACATCGAAGGGCTGAAACGGCGCGGCTTCACGCGCGAGCAGATCAACGGCATCCGCACCGCCTACAAGCTGATCTACCGTTCCGGTCTGACGCTGGAAGAGGCCAAGGCCGCGCTGGCGGCCGAAGAGCAGGCCACGCCGGCGGCGGCCGACCAGATCCGCGCCATGCGCGAATTCCTCGGCATGGCGACCCGTGGCATCGTCCGCTGAACTGAAGATCGCCATGGTCGCCGGCGAACCGTCCGGCGACGTGCTGGCGGCGCGGCTGCTGTCCGGGCTGCGCCCGCAGCTGCCGCACGCCCGTTTCCACGGCATCGGCGGCGAGCAGATGATGGCGCAAGGCTTCGAATCGCACTGGCCGATGGACAAGCTGACCGTGCGCGGCCTGCTGGCCGTGATTCCGCGCTATCGCGAGATCAAGGGCATCCAGAACGCGCTGCGCGACCAGTTGCTGGCGGAACGGCCGGCGGCCTTCATCGGCGCCGACTATCCCGGCTTTAACCTGGGGCTGGAAATGCAGCTCAAGGCGGCCGGCATCCCCACCGTGCATTACATCGGGCCGCAGATCTGGGCCTGGCGTGGTGGCCGGATCAAGAAAATCATCAAGGCCGTGTCGCACATGCTGGTGATCTTCCCGTTCGAGGAGGAGATTTACCGCCAGGCCGGCGTTCCGGTGAGCTACGTGGGCCATCCGCTGGCCGAGCTGATTCCCGTGCAGCCCGATGAAGCGGCCGCGCGCCGTGAATTGGGATTGCCGGAAGACGCCAACGTGGTCACCATCATGCCCGGCAGCCGCATGTCCGAGATCAAATACAACACGGCCGCCTTCGTGGGCGCGGCGCGCTTGCTGCACCAGCGCGACCGCTCGCTGCGCTTCGTGGCGCCCATGGCGGGCGAACGCCAGCGCCAGTATTTCCTGGAACTGGTGGCCCAGGCCGGCCTGCAGGACGTGGAAATCCAGCTGCTTGACGGCCAGTCGCACACGGCCATCTGCGCCGCCGACGCGGTGCTGGTGGCGTCCGGCACGGCCTCGCTGGAGGTGGCGCTGTTCAAGAAGCCGATGGTGATCGCCTACAAGATGATGGCGGCCGAATGGCAGATCCTGCGCCACTTCGGCTACCAGCCGTGGATCGGCCTGCCCAATATCCTGGCGCGTGAATTCCTGGTGCCGGAGCTGCTGCAGAACGCGGCCAGCCCGGAAGCGCTGGCCGACGCCTTGTGGCAGCAACTGAGCGACGCGCCGCACCGCCTGCGCCTGGCCCAGCGTTTCACCGACATGCATCACAGCCTGCTGCGCAACAGCGCGCAGGAGAGCGCGGCCGCCGTGCTCAAAGTAATCAACGCCCAATAAAGTCCCACCGTGAACTCCAATCAGCCCGGCCTGTTCGACGATTTGCCCACGTCGCCCGATGAAATCATTTGCGGCGTGGATGAGGCGGGCCGCGGCCCGCTGGCCGGCCCCGTGTTCGCGGCGGCCGTGATCCTCGATCCAATGCGGCCCATCGATGGCCTGCGCGACTCCAAGAAACTGACGGAAGCGAAGCGCGACCTGCTGGCGCCGCTGATCAAGGCCCATGCGCTGGCCTGGGCCATCGCCGAAGCGTCGGAAGAGGAGATCGACAAGCTCAACATCCTGCACGCCTCCCTGCTGGCCATGCGGCGTGCCGTGGAAGCGCTCCAGGTCCAGCCCACGCTGGCCCTGATCGACGGCAACCGCTGCCCCGTGATGAAGATCCAGGCTATCGCCGTGGTGGGCGGCGACGACAAGGTGGACGCCATTTCGGCCGCCTCCATCCTGGCCAAGACGGCGCGCGACGCGGCGCTGGTGACGCTGCACGCGGCCTATCCCCAATACTGTTTCGACCAGCACAAGGGCTACGGCACGGCGCTGCACCTGGAGCGCCTGCGCCAGTTCGGCGCCTCGCCCGTGCACCGGCGCTCGTTCGCGCCCGTGCGCGCGGCGCTCACCGCCGGCCCGCAACCATCCATCGAAGAATAACAACATGAAAACCATTACTTCGCGCGACAACGCGCAATACAAGGAACTCAAGCACCTGGCGGGCAGCTCGCAAGCGCGCCGCAAGGCCGGCCGCACGCTGCTGGACGGGGTGCACCTGTGCCAGACCTATCTGCAATTGCGCGGCCAGCCGGTGCAGTGCATCGTCAGCGAATCGGCGCTGCATAATCCGGAAGTGGCCGACATCGTGGGCCAGCTGGAAGCGCAGCACGCGCACGTGACGGGCTTGCCCGATGCGCTCTACAACGCCGTCAGCCAGGTCGAACATGGCGTGGGCGTGATGTTCCTGGTCGATACCCCCGAGCGCGTGGTGACGGCGCCGCTGTCCGTATCGGCCGTGCTGCTCGATAACGTGCAGGACCCCGGCAACGTGGGCTCCATCCTGCGCAGCGCGGCGGCGGCCGGTATCAAGGAAGTCTATTGCAGCAGCGGCACGGCGTTCTGCTGGTCGCCCAAGGTGCTGCGCGCGGCCATGGGCGCCCATTTCGTGCTCGATATTTACGAGAATGTGGACCTGGCGCCGCTGGTGTCCCGCTCCACCATCGCCACGCTGGCCACCAGCGGCTACGCCACCCAGCGCCTGTATGACGTGGACCTGCGCCAGCCTGTGGGCTGGTTGTTCGGCCATGAAGGGCAGGGCGTGGCGGACGATTTGCTGTCCCTGGCCAGCCAGCAGGTGGTCATTCCGCACCTGGGCCAGGTGGAGTCGCTCAATGTGGCGGCTTGCGCGGCGGTTTGCTTTTTTGAGCAGGTCAGGCAGAATCAGGGCAAATAAACGGATTTGAACGGAGTGGGCATGGAGAACCGGCAGTTGCACTTCCTGGTGGCCGAAGGCGAGATGGCGCAGCGCCAGGCGCTGGCCGATATCCTGGTTCACCTGGGCGCGGGCCGCATCACGCAGGTGCCCGATGGCCACACGGCGCTGCGCCACTTCGACGACGGCATCAATCCGCCGGTGGATGTGGGCATCATCGACCTGGCGCTGCCCGGCATGGACGGCCTGGAACTGATACGCCGCCTGGCCGAGGCGCGCTGCCGCGCCGGCATCGTCATCATTGGCGCGCAAAGCAATGCCGTGCTGTTCTCCGTCGAAACCATGGCGCTGGCCTATGGCATCAACCTGCTGGGCACCATCGCCAAACCCGTGTCGCCAGCGCGCCTGACGGAGCTGATCGAAAACTACAGCGTCGTGCCGTCGGCGCCGCCCGAAGGCGTGGCGGGGCGCACCTTCACCTTTGCGGAAGTGGGGCGCGGTTTGCAGGCGCGCCAGTTCGACCCGTATTTCCAGCCCAAGATCGAATTGGAGACGGGGCAGGTCAAGGGCCTGGAGATGTTCGCGCGCTGGCGCCACCCCGAATATGGCGTGCTGGGGCCGGAAGCGTTCATCCGGGCGCTGGAAGACAACCACCGTGTCGATTTCCTGGACTGGAGCATGATCGAGAAATCGGTGGCGGCCTGCCGCACGCTGCACGACCAGGGCATACCGATTTCATTTTCCATCAACGTGGACCAGAGCACGCTGGCCCACCCGCAGTTCATGGCGCAGATAACGGCCTGCCTGGAGCGGCATCGCATCCTGCCTGATTACATCACTTTCGAAATGACGGAATCGGCGGTGCTGACCACCGAGCCGCACTTCCTGGAACGCCTGCTGCGCCTGCGCATGCTGGGCTTTGGCCTGGCCATCGACGATTACGGCACCGGGCGCTCCAATTTACAACTGCTGGCCCGGATTCCATTCTCGGAACTGAAGATAGACCGCAGCTTCGTGGACGGCGCCTCCAAGCGGCCCGCCATCGGCGTGGTGCTGCGTTCCTGTCTGGGACTGGCGCGTAACCTGGATCGCCGCTCGGTGGCGGTGGGCGTGGAAACCAAGCAGGATTGGGACTTCCTGCAAGGCCTGGGCTGTACCTACGCCCAGGGCTATTACATCGCCAAGCCGATGCCGGTGGAGGAGTTCCCGGCATGGCTGGACGACTGGCGCCACTTCTTCTGATTGAAACGCCTTCTAAGCCAGATCAGTACTGCCCGCGGTGATTGGGCTTGATCTCCTGCAGGATGGTGGTGGAGATCTCCTCGATCGACTTGGTGGTCGATGACAGCCAGCGTATGCCTTCGCGCTTCATCATGTTCTCCGCCTCGTTGACCTCATAACGGCAGTTCTCGATGGAGGCGTATTTGCTGCCGGCGCGGCGCTCGTTGCGGATCTCGGCCAGCCGTTCCGGGGTGATGCTGAGGCCAAAGATCTTGTTCTTGTAGGCGTACAGTGAAGTAGGCAGCTTGCCGCGCTCGAAATCGTCCGGAATCAGCGGATAGTTGGCGGCCTTGATCCCGTACTGCATGGCCAGGTACAGGCTGGTGGGCGTCTTGCCCGAGCGGGACACGCCAACCAGGATCACGTCGGCCGAGGCCAGGTTCTTGTGCGACTGCCCATCGTCGTGCGCCAGCGAGAAGTTGATGGCCTCGATGCGGTTCTTGTATTCCTCCGAATCGACGATGTTGTGCGAACGGCCGATGGTGTGGGTCGATTTCACGCCCAGTTCCTGCTCCAGCGGCGCTACGAAGGTCTGGATCAAGTCCATGTGCATGCCTTTGCACTGGCGGATCACTTTCGACAGATCCGTCTTCACTAGTGTCGAAAAGATAATGGGGCGCTGGCCGTCCGTGACGAAGGCTTCGTTGATCTTGCGGGCCGCGTCGTGCGCCTTGTCCACCGTGTCGATGAAGGGCAGGCGCACCTGGCGGAAGCGCAGGTCGAACTGGGTCAGGACGGAGTGACCGAAAGTTTCAGCGGTGATGCCGGTGCCATCCGATACAAAAAATACAGTTCTAGCCGCATTTGGCAGTGGCGGGCGTTGTTCTTGAGTCATTGGAGTGAGCTTTAGGGGAATGTGAATCGTCAATTTGCGCCGCAGGCTGTAAAATGTCTGGCAACGGTAAGATTGTGCTGCACGACGCTAAGAATAACAAGATTGAATGTCGGCGCCTCGCGTGAAGATTTCTATCTCAAGTAAGGGTGTCATTATGACCAGTATGTCCAACGCAGCATTGAAGGAGCAACAGCAGGGAAATCCGGGGGAGGCGGTGTATGTCGCGTCGTTCGACCACTTGCGCATGACGGATGTGGAATCCGTCGGCGGCAAGAACGCCTCTTTGGGCGAGATGATCAGCCAGCTGGCGGAAGCCGGCGTGCGGGTGCCGGGCGGTTTCGCCACCACGGCCCAGGCTTTCCGTGACTTCCTGTCGTACAGTGTGGACGGCGGCAAGTCGCTGGCCGACCGTATCGCCGACCGTCTCGAACACCTGAACATCGACGACGTGCGCGCGCTGGCCCAGGCCGGCGCCGAGATCCGTCAATGGATCATCGAAACGCCGTTCCAGCCACGCCTGGCCAAGGAAATCGAGGAGTTCTACCACCGCCTGGTGGCCGATTCGTCGACCGAAATGTCGTTCGCCGTGCGTTCCTCGGCCACCGCCGAAGACTTGCCGGACGCCTCGTTCGCGGGCCAGCAGGAGACGTTCCTGAACGTGGTCGGTATCGAAAACGTGCTGGACGCGATGAAACACGTGTTCGCGTCGCTGTACAACGACCGCGCCATCTCGTATCGCGTGCACAAGGGCTTCACCCACGCTGAAGTGGCCTTGTCGGCCGGCGTGCAGCGCATGGTACGTTCCGACCTGGGCGCGGCCGGCGTGATGTTCACCATCGACACCGAATCGGGCTTCAAGGATGTGGTGTTCGTCACCTCCAGCTATGGCCTGGGCGAGACGGTGGTGCAGGGCGCGGTCAATCCGGACGAGTTCTACGTCCACAAGCCAATGCTGGAAAAGGGCAAATCGCCTGTCATCCGCCGCAATATCGGCTCCAAGCTGATCAAGATGGAATTCACGGAAGAAGCCAAGGCTGGCCGCTCCGTGCGCACGGTGGACGTGCCGGTGGAACAGCGCAACCGCTATTCGCTGAACGACAGCGAAGTGGTGGAACTGGCCAAGTACGCCGTCATCATCGAGAGCCACTACGGTCGTCCGATGGACATCGAGTGGGGCAAGGACGGCCGCGACGGCAAACTGTACATCCTGCAGGCCCGTCCTGAAACGGTCAAATCGCAGCAGAAGACGACCGACGCGCAGCAACGCTTCAAGCTGAAATCGAGCGGCACCGTGCTGACTTCGGGCCGCGCCATCGGCCAGAAGATCGGCGCCGGTCCCGTGCGCGTGATCACCGATCCATCGGAAATGGAACGTGTGCAGCCGGGCGACGTGCTGGTGGCCGACATGACCGACCCGAACTGGGAACCGGTGATGAAGCGTGCTTCGGCCATCGTCACCAACCGCGGCGGCCGTACCTGTCACGCGGCCATCATCGCCCGTGAACTGGGCGTGCCGGCTGTTGTGGGTTGCGGCGACGCGACCGAAGTGCTGAAGGACGGCACCTTCGTGACCGTGTCCTGCGCCGAAGGCGACGAGGGCAAGATCTACGACGGCCTGCTGGAAACGGAAGTGACGGAAGTGCAGCGCGGCGAACTGCCCAAGCTGCCGACCAAGATCATGCTGAACGTGGGTAATCCGCAACTGGCCTTCGACTTCCAGTCGGTGCCGAACGGCGGTGTGGGCCTGGCCCGCCTGGAGTTCATCATCAACAACAACATCGGCGTGCACCCGAAAGCGATCCTGGAATACCCGAACATCGACGCCGACCTGAAGAAAGCCGTGGAATCGGTGGCCCGTGGCCACGCCTCGCCCAAGGCCTTCTACATCGACAAGCTGGCCGAAGGTATCGCCACCATCGCCGCCGCGTTCTGGCCCAAGCCCGTCATCGTGCGTCTGTCGGACTTCAAGTCCAACGAGTACAAGAAGCTGATCGGCGGTTCGCGCTACGAGCCGGACGAGGAAAACCCGATGCTGGGCTTCCGCGGCGCCGCACGCTACCTGTCGCCGGACTTCGCCGAGTCGTTCGAGATGGAATGCGCGGCCATGAAGCGCGTGCGTAACGACATGGGCCTGACCAACGTCGAGATCATGGTGCCGTTCGTGCGTACCCTGGGCCAGGCTGAGAAAGTGGTGGACCTGCTGGGCAAGAATGGCCTCAAGCGCGGCGAAAACGGCCTGCGCCTGATCATGATGTGCGAAGTGCCTTCGAACGCCATCCTGGCCGACCAGTTCCTGCAGTACTTCGACGGCTTCTCGATCGGTTCCAACGACCTGACCCAGCTGACCCTGGGCCTGGACCGCGATTCCGGCATGGCCCTGCTGGCGGCCGACTTCGACGAGCGCGATCCGGCCGTCAAGGCGCTGCTGTCGATGGCGATCAAGGCTTGCCGTGCGCAAGGCAAGTACATCGGCATCTGCGGCCAGGGTCCTTCCGACCATCCGGACTTCGCCATGTGGCTGATGAGCGAAGGCATCGAGTCGATGTCGCTCAATCCGGACTCGGTGGTGGAAACGTGGCAGCAACTGGCTACCCGCCTGTAACAAGCGCTTTGTCAGGGTATTAATGGTGTAAGCGGGACAATAAACAAGTTGACGCGGGCTTCAATTGCGTTAGACTGAATGCATTGAAACGCATGACCAAACATCATTAATACCGACCACATCGCAGCAAGAACCCTCGTGGCCCAGCCGGGCGGCGGGGGTTTTTGCATTTTTGAACGGAGAACGCATCATGGCTGACTGGAGTTTCTGGCTGGTGGCGGCCGGCGCCACGGCGATACTGGAACTGTTTACCGGCACCTTTTATCTGCTGATGATCGCCATCGGCCTGGCCACAGGCGCGCTGGCGGCGCTGGCCGGCGTTGGCACGCCAGCGCAAACCCTGGTGGCCGCGCTGGTGGGGCTGGTGGCCACGGCCGTCCTCCGGCGCAGCAAGTTCGGACGGCCCACGCGCAGCGACACGGCGCGCGACCCCAACGTCAATCTCGACATCGGCCAGACCGTCAACGTGCCGCAGTGGCAGGACGGCATGGCGCGCGTGATGTACCGCGGCGCGCAGTGGGATGTGGAGCTGGCGCCAGGCGCGCATGCGCTGACTGCGCCAGGGCAGTACACGATACGCGAAGTGCGGGGCAGCCGCCTCATTGTCGCGCCTTGAACGGCGCGATTCATCCAATAATAACCGGAGAGATTTTATGGAATTCGGCATCGGCAATGTCAGCCTCATTTTGTTCATCCTGGCGCTGGTCTTTGTGTTCAAGACCATCAACGTGGTCCCCCAGCAGCACGCCTGGGTAGTGGAACGGCTCGGTAAATTCCATGCCACGCTGGGGCCGGGCTTGAACATCGTGATCCCGTTTGTCGACCGCATCGCCTACAAGCATTCGCTCAAGGAGATCCCGCTCGATGTGCCGCCCCAGGTCTGCATCACCAAGGACAACACGCAGCTGCAGGTGGACGGCATCCTGTACTTCCAGATCACGGATGCCATGCGTGCCTCCTACGGCTCGTCCAACTACATCGCCGCCATCACCCAGCTGGCGCAGACCACGCTGCGTTCCGTGATCGGCCGCATGGAGCTGGACAAGACCTTCGAGGAGCGTGACCACATCAACACCGCCATCGTCAATGCGATCGACGAATCGGCCGCCAACTGGGGCGTCAAGGTGCTGCGCTACGAGATCAAGGACCTCACCCCGCCCAAGGAAATCCTGCACGCCATGCAGGCCCAGATCACGGCCGAGCGCGAGAAGCGCGCCCTGATCGCCGCCTCGGAAGGGCGCAAGCAGGAGCAGATCAACATCGCCAGCGGTGAACGGGAAGCGGCCATCGCCCGCTCGGAAGGCGAGAAGCAGGCCGCCATCAACCGCGCCCAGGGCCAGGCGGCCGCTATCGTGGCGCTGGCCGACGCCACCGCCAGCGCGCTGCGCGAAGTGGGCGCGGCGATCCAGGCGCCGGGTGGCGCGGACGCCGTGAATTTGAAAGTGGCCGAGCAGTACGTGGGCGCCTTCGGGCAACTGGCCAAGACCAACAATTCCGTCATCATCCCCGCCAACCTGGGCGACATGAGCGGCTTGATCGCCACCGCCATGCAGGTGGTGAAGTCGCAGAAATAGCGCAATCAACTGGAGAACAAGATGGGAACATGGGCGACGCACGCCTTCGGCAACGACTACGCGCAGGATTGGGCGGAGGACTTGCAGGAAACGCGCAATATGGACGCCGTCGAGAACACGCTCGATACGGCGCTCGACAACGGTGCTGAGATGCTGGAAGCGCCTTACGCGGCCGAGGCGCTGGTGGCGATCGAGGTCATCGCACGCCTGCAGGGGCACTGGGGACTGCGCGACGACGACACCGAGATACTCGACCTGTGGATCGCCGAGCATCCGCAACGGGCGCGGACGGATTTGGCCGAGAAGGCGCACCGCGTCATCGCCCGGATCCTGTCGGAGCAGTCGGAATTGCGCCAGTTGTGGGCCGAAACCGAACATTACGACGACTGGCGCGCCGCCGTCGAGGAACTCAAGGGGCGTGTCAGCCTGTAGCAAGCTGCTTGTGACAGGCTGCGCGGGCACTGTCCATCCAATCTAACGAAATCCGCCCATGCCCGCTGCCCGCATCGTCCTGTTGACCGCCATCGCCATGATCGCCTTCGCCAGCAATTCCCTGCTGTGCCGCGTGGCGCTCAAACATACGGCCATCGACCCGGCCAGTTTCACCACCGTGCGCCTGGTGTCCGGCGCGCTGGCGCTGTGGCTGATCGTGCGTCTGCGCTCGCCAAGGTTGCCAAGCGCGGCGGGGCGCGGCAACTGGCTGTCCGCGCTGGCCCTGTATGCCTACGCCGCGGGATTTTCCTTCGCTTACGTGAACCTGGCCGCCGCCAGTGGTGCGCTGCTGCTGTTCGGTGCTGTGCAGGCCACCATGATAGGGCGTGGCATCGCCGCCGGTGAACGGCTGGCGCCACGCCAGTGGGCAGGGCTGCTGTTGGCGCTGGCCGGGCTGGTGGGCATGCTGCTGCCCGGCTTGACGGCACCCCCGCTCGCAGGCGCGCTGCTGATGATGGGCGCCGGTGTGGCGTGGGGTGTCTACTCCTTGCGCGGCAAAGGGGCGGGCGACGCCACCAGTGTCACGGCCGGCAATTTCGTACGCGCGGCGCCGATCGCCGTGGCCATGAGCGCGGCCATCGCCCTGGTGCGCGCGAATGGCTTGGCGGTGGATGGCGCCGGGCTGCTGTACGCGGTGGCATCGGGCGCGCTCACTTCCGGTATCGGTTACGCCATCTGGTATGCGGCTTTGCCGGGATTGCGTGCCACCAGTGCGGCCACGGTGCAACTGAGCGTACCCGTGATCGCGGCGCTGGGTGGCGTGGCCTTCCTGGGCGAGGCGCTCACGGTGCGGCTGGTGGCGGCGTCGGTCGCCATCCTGGGCGGTATCGCCCTCGTCATCCTGAAAAAACGAATAGGCACGACGGCGCAAAGGTAATTACAATAAGCTCAGGTCATGACCGATGCAGGAGTTGAAGCCGCATGAACGGGGAGCGCCAACAGGACGATGAGCAGCCCGATGAGCGGGACCAGCTGGAACGGCTGGCCGCCTTTCTGCGCGCGCACGCCAGCGTGCTGGCGCTGACGGGGGCGGGCATGAGCACGGCCTCCGGCATCCCCGGCTACCGCGACGAGGACGGCGTGCGGCGTGGACGCCAGCCCGTGCAGGGGCCGGAATTCCGGCGCTCCGACGCGGTGCGGCGCCGTTACTGGGCACGCAGCCTGGTGGGCTGGCCCACGCTGGAGCAGGCCGCGCCCAACGCCGGCCACATGGCGCTGGCGCAGCTGGAGCAGGGCGGCTACCTGGGCGCGCTGGTCACGCAGAACGTGGATGGCTTGCACCAGCGGGCCGGCAGCCGCCGGCTGATCGAACTGCACGGGAATATCCATGATGTGGTGTGCCTGGACTGCGGCGCGCGCCATGCGCGGGCGGGCATCCAGCAGCGCCTGGTGCGCGATAATCCCGGGCTGGCCGGCGCCAGCGCCCGTGCGCTGCCTGACGGTGACGCCGAGCTGGAACCGGCGGCGCTGGAACACTTCCGCGTGCCCGACTGCGCGCAGTGCGGCGGTGTGCTGCAGCCGGATGTGGTTTTCTTTGGCGATAACATCCCGCCCCAGCGCAGCGCCGATGCGCTGCAGCTGATGCACGAAGCCGATGCCTTGCTGGTGGTGGGGTCGTCGCTGATGGTATTTTCCGGCTACCGTTTCTGCCGGCTGGCGGCGGAATCGGGCAAGCCGGTGGTGGCGCTCAACATCGGCAAGACGCGGGCCGATGACCTGCTGGCCTTCAAGGTGGAGGCGGGCGCGCAGCATATGCTGCCGCGCCTCGTGGAACTGCTAAGCTAGCGGTGCGGGTGATTTCCGGTTTCCGGAACGCGCCGCATGGGATGGTTCGGCGGAAGCGGGCGTGGCTTCGTACTGGCGCTCCTGTGACGGTGAGTGGGCGCTAGTCGCTGCCGCTGTTTGGTACGGTTGAGATCAATGTCGCGCCGCAGCTGGTCTTGTGGCCGTTGAAGGCCACCGGGACGCCATTGATCAGCACATTGGGATCACCCTCGGCGATCTCGCACATGCCATGACCGGGCAGCGGGCAGGTGCATCGATCGCCCTTGCGGGCCACGGTTACGCCCATTACTGTGCTATTTGACGCCGCCGAGGTCACCTTTCCACCATGGCTGGTGGGATCGTTCAATCGTATAACGCCGCGCATATTCGTTCTCCTCTTGAGGTTGTGGAGCGGTTATTTGGAATAGCCTTGGGAATGTGGGGGCGCGTCGTGGCGGATGCCCCACCACATCAGATAGGCGTTGTTTTCGCCGCGCGCGCGGAACCAGGGTTCGTTCGCGTCGATCGGGCGTTCCTTGGCAGGCGGCGCCACCAGGACGGCCGTGGGACGTTCTGGGTCGGTGGTTCCGGCCACCAGCACGTTCTTGCCGAAGTGGTTGGCATAGGCGATGCCCAGCGCGACGTTGGTCAACGCCGTGCTGGCACCCATCTCGCCAAGCAGGGCCGGGGTGTTGAAGGCTTGCTTCATGAAGTCGAACTCGGGCACTTCCAGCGTCAGAAGCTGCGCCAGGTGGCCGATGCGATGCGGCGAGTCGGCATGGGTGGTGTTGGCGTCGTAGATCGCGTAGCCGATATCGATCGGTTTCTTATCGGCGTTGCGTGTCGCGGCGTCCAGGGCCACATGCCAGGCCTGCATGAGGCGCGATGGCTGGCCCTGCTGAAGCGGGAAGTCGGCGCTGGCGGCGCTGGCGGGATAGCCGATCCAGGCCAGCGCGTCGCGCTCGGTCTTGTAGTGCGGGCCGGCTAGCACGAGCAGTACCATGTTTTCGTTGATCTGCTCGTCCTTGGGCGGGAAGCTGGGGGCGTCCCAGTTCATGACCCAGACTGTTTCATTCGGATGGGCCCGCAGATGGTCCAATGCCGCCGCCAGGGAGGTGAACCCGGCGTTCGGTCCGCCCATCGTCACTCGTACATCGGGCGGGGTGTTGCGAGTCCAGGCGGTGGGGAAGTTGACGTTGCCGATGTCGAAGCATTCAATGATAAACTCGCGAGCAAATTTCACCGCGCCGGCAGGATTGAGCCTGCCCTCCGGCAGCGCATACTCGACGTGAATGCCGGCCAGTTCGCGCCAGGTCGCCTTGTCCTCAAGCGAGTGGGCATTGTAGAAGTAGTGCGAGCTGGAGAAGTAAATGTCATGGAGCATCGAGATCAGCTTGGTGACATATTTTTCATGATAGCCTTCGAACGTCTCCTTTCCGTTATTTCCCGCCGCGATTGGCGCCACCGCCTGTAGCGTGGAAAATCGTTTCGGCTGTGTCCTCACCATGTCGTCATCCTGGTTTGGTTTGACCAGTCCCAACGTCCACAGCAATTGCCATTCCGTCGGATAGTCGCGCCGTTGCAGGGGATTGAGCCACTGCACGCCCACAACCTGGGCCATAAAGGGCTGCGGAGGTGCGGCCGGTATGGCTGCCGGCGTGGCGGCACTGGCTGGCGCTGGCGGATGGGCGCAGGCGCTCAGCAACATCAAGATGGAGATAGCGGCAAGCGCGGGGAGGGCAAGGAAGCGGCGCATCATTTCTCCTTCGGTCAGTGGATATGTGGACTCGGCGCCGGTCAGCCATGTGAGCACGATCATGGCGCCAGAGGCGAGCAGGAAAGCAAGCAGTGCCCAGCCGATCCGGCGTGGACGGGGCGCGATCAGGGCAGTCATGGGTGACCTCCCCGGTTCAGGCGCTCCTGTAAGCGTGGCGGCAGCGGCTGATGCTCGCGCTGGTCGACGATCTTGTCCGGCATGAGGCGTTCACTGCCCTGATTAGTCAAATAACGCCGCGCATATTCGCTTTCCTGTTGAGGTTGTGGTGCGGTTATTTGGAATAGCCCTGGGAATGAGCGGGCGCGTCGTGGCGGATACCCCACCACATCAGATAGGCGTTGTTTTCGCCGCGCGCGCGGAACCAGGGTTCGTTCGCGTCGATCGGGCGTACCTTGGCAGGCGGTGCCACCAGCACGGCTGTGGGACGTTCTGGGTCGGTGGTTCCGGCCACCAGCACGTTCTTGCCGAAGTGGTTGGCATAGGCGATGCCCAGCGCGACGTTGGTCAACGCCGTGCCGGCGCCCATCTCGCCAAGCAGGGCCGGGGTGTTGAAGGCTTGCTTCATGAAGTCGAGTTCGGGCACTTCCAGCGTCAGAAGCTGTGCGAGGTGGCCGATGCGATGCGGCGAGTCGGCATGGGTGGTGTTGGCGTCGTAGATCGCGTAGCCGATATCGATCGGTTTCTTATCGGCGTTGCGTGTCGCGGCGTCCAGGGCCACATGCCAGGCCTGCATGAGGCGCGATGGCTGGCCCTGCTGAAGCGGGAAGTCGGCCCTGGCGGCGCTGGCCGGATAGCCGATCCAGGCCAGCGCGTCGCGCTCGGTCTTGTAGTTCGGGCCGGCCAGCACGAGCAGTACCATGTTCTCGTTGATCTGCTTGTCCTTGGGCGGGAAGCTGGGGGCATCCCAGTTCATGACCCATACCGTTTCATCCGGATGCGCCCGCAGGTGGTCCAAGGCTGCCGTCAGGGAGGTGAAACCGGCGTTCGGTCCGCCCATCGTCACGCGCACGTCGGGCGGGGTGTTGCGGGTCCATGCGTTGGGGAAGTGGACATTGCCGATCTGAAAAGTACGATTAATATAACCACGAGCAAATGTCGTCGCTTCAACCGGATCGAGTTTTCCCTCCGGCAGTGCATATTCGATGTGAATGCCTGCCAGTTCGCGCCGGGTCGTCTTGTCCTCAAGCGAGTGGGCGTTATAGAAGTAACGTGAGCTGGAAAAGTAGATGTCGTAGAACGGGTCCATCAGTTTTTCGATATATTTGTGGTGATAACCTTTGAATGTCTCTTCTCCATTATTTCCTGCCGCGAGCGGGGCAATCGCCTGAAGCGTGGAAAATCTTTTCGGCTGGGTTCTCACCATGTCGTCGTCCTTGTTGGGTTTGACCAGTCCCAACGTCCACAGCAATTGCCATTCCGTCGGATAGTCGCGCCGCTGCAGGGGGTTGAGCCACTGCACGCCGACAACCTGGGCCATGAAGGGCGGCGGAGGTGCGGCTGGTATGGCGGCCGGCGTGGCGGCACCGGCTAGCACCGGCGGATGGGCGCATGCGCTCAGCATCATCAAGATGGAGATAGCTGCAAGTGCTGGCAGGGCAAGGAAGCGGCGCATCATTTCTCCTTCGGTCAGTGGATACGTGGACCCGGCGTCGTTCAGCCATGTGAGCACGATCATGGCGCCGGATGCGAGCAGGAAAGCAAGCAGTGCCCAGCCGATCCGGCGTGGGCGGGTCGCGATCAGGGCAGTCATGGGTGACCTCCCCGGTTCAGGCGCTCCTGCAAGCGTGGCGGCAGCGGCTGATGCTCGCGCTGGTCGACGATCCTCGCCGGCATATGGCCTTCGCTATCAGATGGACGCACCCAAGCGTCGGGCGAAACTTCGCGGAATAATCCCGAAGCAAAATACTCTTTGAATTCCTTGTTCGGATCACCATCGCCTAGCCCCTCCAGAAACCGCCAGTCGGCCGCGATCCTGAACGTGTGCAAATCCTCATCCCGGATGTGGCACAGGCCGATCTCAACGTCATAGGCCAGCGCCTTTCGCCCATGCTCAGAGTTGGTCATAATGGTCGAGTGGTCGGTGGCATGCTCGTCGATGTTATCGGCCAGGTAGGTCTTGATCTTCTTCTCCCGCCACGCCGTGTATTCGGCGCTGGCCTTGGTCACATCGTCCTCGCTGACCACGTGCTCGTCGGTCTTCTTGACCAGCCCCTCGCGTCGCGCCTGCATGCGTAGCCGGGCGTGGTCCTCGTAGCGCATGGCGGCCTCGGTCTTCTCATTACCCATGGGAGCGTCCGTGGGCTCGCGTTCGGGCTCGCCTTCCTTGCGGGGGATCGCCCGGTCGCCCGTGTAGGGCTCGCCGGGCGGGCGCGCGCGGTGCTGGTCGCGCGACTGGCCGGGCGCCTCGTAAGCCTGGTCGAATTGCTGATCCGGTTGGCCGAAGCGCATCGCCTGCGGCTCGAACGGCTCGGGCAGATTGGGCGCCTCCAGTCGGATGACCCACTTCTCGTCGGGCAGCGCGTTTACCCGCATGCCGCTCAGCTTGCACGCGATGACGGCGAAGGGCGACATGGCCACTGTCAAGACGGTGGCCAGCGCATTCCCCCGGGTGGCGTCGAGCCCCTTGGAAATGGAGTACTCGATCCTCGGCGACTCCGGCACCCAGAATCCCTGAGTGCCGGGCTTGGGGTGCTTATAGTGGTTGTCCCAATAGTGATACGTTCCCTGGACGCCGACCTGGAACCCTTGCGCGAACACGCGTTGGCTGAAGATGCCGGCGCCGTTGGCGTCCTTGATCTCGGCATCGCTCATGCCGCGCCAGCCGATGCCCTGCACGGCCAGCGATGAGATCACCTGGTCGTGCGGATTGCAATACAAGGTGACGCGGCCGTGGGGTGCGCTGGCGTTGGAGTATGACTTGCAGTCGGTGGTGGCGCAGAAGGGATGGTTGATGTTCTCAAAGGCCTGGTTGATGTCCTCGGTCTTCTGTCGCCGGGACGCGGGCTGGCGGATGATGTCGAAGAAAGCTCGCAGGGTGGCGATGCGGGCCGCGCCGCTCTGCCGCCCCCGGCCGCCATGCTTGTCCGTCATCTCGCTTTGGCTCCAGTCCTCGGTTGAGTTCGACGTGGTCAGGCTATAGGGTGGATTGCACAGCACATAGGTGTCGGCCACGCAGCGGCCTTCGACGCCGACCGCATCCTGCACCGGCGCCATGGCGTCGCCGAAAAACGCGGCGGCCATGCCGACCATGTTGCCCTGGCTGTGACAGACGATGGTGATGGGAACGTCGGCCTGCTTCTTGCGGATGGACTCGACCAGCTTGGCCAGGCGCAGTGCGGCCAGCACGTAATACGGCTTGGGCGGGCAGGAAAACACGCTGCGGCCGTTGACGGGATTGAAGTGCTGGATGTGCATGAACAGGAGCAGATATTCCGACAGGCCGGCGCCCCACAGGTCTGGCAGTGCCGTGCAACCGTTGGCGAATGGGCCGCCGCCCCAGTAATTCTTTTCGTTCAGGTAAATTCCGTCACCGTACTTCTGGAGTTCGTCTAAACTTGCCTTGTAACCCCAGCGGAAATGGATCACCGGAGTAAAGTGTTCGTTATCCGTGATGAACGTATCGAAGTTCAAATCAGGATGGATATACCCATCGGCTGTCAGCTCTCCCATGTAGGTGGCCGGAGTCAGTTGGCCGCCTTCCGCCGATGGGTAGCACATGTGCTCGTCGCAGCGTTTGAGGCGTTCATTGAGGCCCTCGCACAGGCCTTTCTCCGCCTCCTCGTACCACTCGCCATCCGAGTTCACGCCATGGACGAAGATCACCACACCCGGCAGCGGCAGTTTCTGAAGTGCCGTGAGCTTTCCTCCGTTGAGCAGGGTTGGCCCCCACTTTTGCCCGATGATGATTCTGGTCGGATCGTCGCGCGGATCGCGCGGGGAGGCCGGATCTGTGCCGGCACCGGTGCTGGTTTGGTCTTGCTCAGGATCGCTCATCGTCTGGCCTCCATTTGGACTTTGGTCGTTTTTGGGTCAGGTGCGCGGCTTGTGAAAGAACGCGCCCAGTTCCTGCACGCGGTTGGTGTCGACCTTGCATGCGGTGCCGGCGGCGTCGCTGGTGCCGGACAGCGGACAGTCGCCATCGCGCACCAGGTGCAGCGCCATGTCCTTCACGGGCTGGCCGTCGCTGGCGCGCGCCAGATGCGGCTCACGGCGGAAGTCTCCCTCTCCAAACGTCGGCAACTCCGCGCTCTGGCTGGCCGGGCCGTTCCAGTGGTGGCCAGCCGTCTTGATGGTGATCGCGCCCGGCCCGCCGATTTCGGGCGTGCCTCCCTTGAGGCTGAGGTAGGCACCGCCGGCGGCCACCAGAACGATCTCTTCGGCCATGATGGTCACGCGGCCCCTGGCGGCGACCTTGACGTCCTTGGTGGCATCGATTTGCGTGCTGTCATGCTGGCTCTGCATCAGTACCTTGCCGTAGTTCGCGATGGCCACCAGCCCCTCCTGCTGCGCGAACAGCGACAGGCCTTTACCCGCGTTGACGTTGCAGTGCTGGCCCGAGGTGAACTGCAGGTTCTGCTGGGCCACCGTGTCGATGTTGGTGGCGGCGTAGCTGACGATGGCCTTGGAGGTGGCGAAACTGATGCCGTCCGGCGCCGTCATGCCGATCGCGGCGGCGCCGCCACCGGCGCCCTGCGGCGCGGTATTGCTGCCTTGCTCCCATTGCTTGAGCGCCGATTGCAGTTCGCCTTGCGGCTTGTCGTCGAGGGACAAGCCCTGGTGCTCGGCCGCGTACTGGCCCAGTGAGCGGAACAGATCGACACAATCCTGCATCAATGTCAGATAGTCGGCACGGTCGAGTTGCTTGCCGCCGCCGCTGAGACGCCGCCAGGCCGACAGCAGCATGCCCTTGCCGGCACGCAGCGCCAGTTGCGCGTCCGTGCTCAGCTCCGCGCCTTCGCCGCGCGCCTTGCCGGCGCCCTGGTTGCGTGGCTCGCTCAGCCAGCCCAGGTTCAGTTCGCTTCGGCCATGGTCGCTCGCCAGTTGGGCGCTGATTTGTCCCGTTGTATCGTCGAGGCGCAACTGGTTGGCGCGCTTGCCGCGTATCTCGCGGCTTTTCAGGCCGGACAGGTAGCGGTTGCCGGGCAGGTCACCGGCGCCCAGGTAGGGTGGGCGGGCGACGTTGTTGTATAGCTGGCCGATGATGATGGGCTTGTCGGGGTCGCCGCCCAGGAAGGCGATCAACACTTCCGTGCCCGGCCGCGGCAGCAACAGCGCGCCGAAGTGCACGCCACTGCCGGTGGCCGTGCCGGCCCAGTTGCTGGCCACGCGCACCCAGGCGTAGCGGCCCGCGCCCCCGGCGCCGGCATCGCCGTCGGAGTCGTCCTGTTCGCGCATGCCGCCCAGCCGCACCTTGACGCGGCCTTGCGCATCGCAATGGACTTCCTCGCCTTCCGGGCCGGCGACGATGGCGCTCAGCATGTGCGGATGGGGCAGGTCGATGCGCGGGTCGTAGGCTGGCATGAAGCACACGTCACGCCGCACGCAGGTCAGGCGCGTCAGGAAGCGCATTTCGCCTGAATCGAACCAGTTGCGCCCGGCCGGCGCCAGGTCGGCGCCGTCCACGTGCCAGCGGTTGCGCGCGAACAGCCGTTCTATCCTGGCGTCGTAGCCCTTGGGCAGGTTGTTCTGCGCCATGATGTGGCGTGAGACGATGATGAAGTTGCGTTCCTCGGCCGGATGCTGTTCCAGGTCGGGATGCCCTTCCAGGCCGATGTACTCGCCGGCGCCGCAGTCGCGCACGCCCCCCTCGGCGTAGTAGCACTTGGCTTCGAAGTCCGAGCGCGCCATGCTTTGCTGCGTCAGTGTGCTGAGGTCGTCGAAGTTGTCGCGCACGTGGGGCGCTTCCACCAGGTAGCGCTCCAGTCCGGCGGCCAGCTTGTTGCCCGTGGCGCCCTGGTTGGCTTCGGACGTGGCGCTGGAGGTCATGAAACTGGTGCCGCGCGGATTGCCGTAATCCCAGCTGAAGTGCGTGGCCCGGCCCGGGCGCAGCGTGCGCACGCCGCTCCAGGCCGCGATTGTGTCGCGCTCCTCGGTGGCGCTGTCGCGGTGGAAGCGCACCGTGCCGGCGGGGCTTTGCTTGAGCCGCCTGCCGTCGTGGAACAGCACCATGGTGTGGGCGGGCGTGGCCGAGGCGTCGCGTGCGTCTTGCGCGCCGGCGGCCTTGGGACTGCCGGCGCGGAAGAACCAGCTGATGCCGCGCCGCTTCAGCAGGCGGCGCACGAAGGCGCCCGTGCCCTCGTTGCATTGGATGATCTGGCGGCGCACCGGATCCTGGCGCTGACCGAGCGCCGCGTCGATTTCGAAATCGAAGGTGGCGGCCAGGGCGGGGATGTTGCGGCGCGCGGCCCGCAGTACGGCTTGTACGACGTCCAGCTCGCTTTGCTTGAAAAAGACGCGGGTATCGACGTTCAGGTCGAGGATGGCGAGGGCGTCGCGCAGCACCAGTTGGTAGCTGGCCAGGCCGCCGTCGCTCTCGCCCTGGCTCGCTTCGGTGACGATGCCGCAGAGGCTGCGCAAGTCGCCCTGGTCGGTGACGATCTGGATTTCCGCCGGCAGGCCGATCAAGGTCTTGAGCGGCAGGTCCGCTTGCAGTGCGACGCAGTAGATGCGCAACTCGATGCCGTCGCAGATGGCTTCGACGCCCTCAATGCGCTGCGGCAGCAGCAGTTCGTCGGAGACGCCTTCCGGGTGGCCCAGGCGCAGGCGCAGGGGGCGGTTGCTGGCCGTGAGCAGGTGCTGTAGCTGTTCTTCGTCGTCAAAGTAGTTGTCGTCCATGCTTGCCTCCTCGGAGAGTGTCGCTTGTCGTGGCGGTGCGGCCGCCCCGTCAGAACTGGATGCTGTAGGTCGTCTGATCCAGCTCGGCTGTCTGCGGCTTGCTGCTCAGGACATAGCCGCGCCCCAGTTTTGATGCGGAATGGTCTTGAGGGAGTCGCAACGTTTCTTTCGGTCGGCGCTGTCGGACGGGCGGAGCTGGGCGAAATCCGTCAAGCCGAAGTTGAGGATGGAGCCCCTGCACAGGGGCAGGGTGGCCAGTTGTTTGTCGGGCGGGGTGGCTCGGGTATTGAGCAGCGATTCGAGGTCGCGGGCGATGGCCCGTGGGCGCATGGCATGATGACGGCCGGTGCTTGTATGCGGCGGTTCGGTCAGCCTAACCCATATGCTGGAGGAAAATCCGGTCATGTCGGTGCGCTCCGGTCCTGGTCACATCAGGGCTGCATGCTTGAGCCCGATTGCCATTATTGGATCGCGCAACCATGGTCGCATTGATATTGAGCAATGCTATCTACCGGTGGAGCGACGAGCACATGGAGACGAATGACGGTGCCACTTCGCCCATGGCCTGCGGGCCGCAGCGACAGAGGTGGCAACAGGAGCAAGCCCGGGGGGCGGGCTTGGCGCTCTGCGCGAAAGGGGGAGAAAAGCTGGCCTAGTTCCGCATCAGCATGGAGCGTACGATGCCTTCCTTGGCCAGCACGTAGTCCTGGCCGGCGAGCACAAAGTTGGTGTTGGGCTGGATCACCTTGAGGTTGATGAACACCATGTCGCTGGTTTCCGCGTAGGAGCCGACCACGATCGCTTGCGCGTTGTGGCTTTGCGCCACTTCACCGATCTCGCGCGTGAGCATCAATTCACCCTGGTTGCGCTTGAG
This sequence comes from Rugamonas apoptosis, assembly GCF_014042355.1. GTDB lineage: Bacteria > Pseudomonadota > Gammaproteobacteria > Burkholderiales > Burkholderiaceae_D > Rugamonas > Rugamonas apoptosis. Next base: position 117,510 of record NZ_JACEZU010000008.1, on the reverse strand, counting down.
GTAGACGGAATTGCGCAGCTTCATCTCCAGCATGGACAGGCCGCCCTGCGCCAGGCGGGTGGAGACCTGTTCCGACACCAGCCTGCCCAGCGTGGTGGTCTGGTCGAGCGCGTCGATGTTGACGATGGTGGCCATGATGAGCGGCTTGTCGGCGGCCAGCTTGCCGCTCAGCTGATGCATCAGGGCGTCGGCCGCCTTGTAGTTCGATTCGATGAACTGGTTGGACGAGACGGTGGCGTAGTTGGCTTCATCCTTGATCGGTGCGGACGAGCAGCCCGCCAACAGCAGCGGCGCGACGAGCAGGGAAGTGGTGGCAAGGCGTTTGAACATTTACATATCCCCCCGCACCTTGAACATGCGGGTCAGTTTGGGCGCTTCCAGTTCCACGTCCACGATGCCGTATAGCGGCCGGTCGCTGTCGGACACATAATAGGCCGAGCTGTTGCGGGCCACATAGCGGAACTGATCGGTGACGGAGACGGTCAGGATGATTTCCGTGCGCGGCGTGGCGCCCGGCGCGAACTGGTCGTTGAACCAGTTGTAGGTATCGTAGGCACCCACGCCGGCGGCCACCATGGCCAGCGGCGGCAGGTCGATCTCGCTCAGCACCCACACGCCCGAGGCCAGCGCCGCATGTTCGCCGTGGTAGCGGTACTGGGGCCGGTTGGCGCTGAAGGTCACGGCCTGCATGTCCAGATCCACCTTGAGTGAACCGGGGGCCGTGCGCGACACGGTGTAGCCATCGTTGACCAGCGCCGTGATCAACTGGCCGGTCAGGGCGCGCTGGAATGGCGTCGCTTGCGGCGTGTCGGCGATGTACAGTGGACGGGGCGGCTGCTTGGCCAGCGCCTCCTTCAACTGCTTTTCAATATGGCCGGCGATCACGGCCCAGTGCTCGGCTGCCTGCAGCTTGGGCTGCTTCGATACGGGAAAATTGGTGGCCAGTGGAGCAGGCGTGTAGCGCGCCGCGCACCCCGCCACGCCGCCCGCCAAGATCAGGCCGGCTCCTATCGCCGCTGCGGTTTTCAGCACCATGTTGGCCTCGTCATCATCTAGATTGTGTATGCGTTCCGGTGCGGCGCACGCCGGGCGGAACTGTCCTGCAGCAGTGTAGCATGGCTGTTGCTGCTTAGAAACTCATGGAGACACAAAATGCCGCCCGCGATCACTGGTGCGTGGTGCGGCTTGCGCTACTTTACGCGGCTTTGCGGGCTTTGTGTCGATGCGAACACGGCGCGCGCCGTTGTGGGGCGCGCGCCACAGGAGCCGCGCGTACGGCCCCGCGAAACAGCTTGAATATTTTGCAAGATTGTGACAGCATGCGCGCTCCCCAAACCATGGAAACAGTATGATGAACCGGCATCCCGCAGCGCCCCGTATCGATGGACTGGACACGCTGCGCGCCTGCGCCATCGTGCTGGTCCTGATGTCCCATTACTCGGTGGTGGTGAGCCACAAGGCCACCTTTGGCTTCCTGACCGAGATGGGCTGGATGGGCGTGGACCTGTTCTTTGTGTTGAGCGGCTATTTGATCGGCAACCAGATCCTGGCGCCGCTGGCGCGCGGCGCGTCGTTCTCGCTCCCGACCTTCTTCGCTCGCCGCCTGCTGCGCACGGTGCCCAACTACCTGGTGGTGCTGGCGCTGTATCTGCTGCTGCCGTCCCAATTGGGCGGATCGCAGACGGCGCCCCTGTGGCGCTTCCTGACCTTCACCCAGAATATCGGCCTGCATTTCGGCGAGACGTTTTCCCACTCCTGGTCGCTGTGCGTCGAGGAGCAGTTCTACGTGATCCTGCCGCTGGCGGCCGTGTTGCTGGCGTCCCGCCGTCACGCGCTGCGGTGGGGCTGGCTGGCGCTCGCCGGCGCCATCGCGGCCGGCATGGTGGTGCGGGGCTGGGCCTGGATGGCGCATGGGCAGAACGCCATCAGCAACGTCGATTTCGCCGTTCACGTCTACTATTCGAGCTTTGCGCGCTTTGATGAACTGCTGCCCGGCGTGGCCATCGCCATGCTCAAGAACTTCCATGGTGGCCTGTACGACGCCATTCTGCGTCGAGGCAACGCCTTGCTGCTGGGCGGCCTGGCGGCGCTGGCCATCATGGTCTACCTGTTCCTCAATTACTACCAGATCGACGATTACGGCTTCACCTTCTCCATGATGACCTTCGGCTACCCGCTGCTGGCGGCCAGTTTCGCCGTACTGACGCTGGCCGCGCTCAGTCCCAACAGCCTGCTGCACCGGGTGCGCATCCCTGGTGCGGAACAACTGGCCTTGTGGTCGTACGCGCTTTACCTGGCGCACAAACCCATCTTCAAACTGGTGCTGGAACCGCTGGGCCGCTGGCAGGTCGATACGGATGGGCCGGTGGGCATCGCGCTGGTGATGGCGGCCGCCGTGCTGGTGGGCTGGCTGCTGTACCGGGTGGTGGAGACGCCGTTCATGCGTGCCCGCGCACGCTGGTTCCCTGTCGCGGCGGGTAGTGGCGCGAACGTCAGGCAGGACCAGGCAGGCCAGCAGCGGGTGGCCTGAGACGGGGCAGGCAGGGGCGGGGAAGGCGGGAGCGCGGCGCGGCGCGGTACAGCCGGTCGCGCCCCGCAGGCTTATTTGGCGTTGATGGTGATCGGCATGCTGGCCTGCACGCTATGGCCGGTCGAATCGCTGACCGTGATCTTCAAGGTATAGCTGCCCGTCACGGGGCTGGCCCAGTTGACGCCGATGTTGAGACCATTCGGGGTGAACATGATCCCCAGTGGCGCGTTGGAAATCGAGATCGATACGTAATTGCTGCCCGGCGCCGTGACGGTGATGGTGCCCGCCAACGGCATGCCCGCCACGCCCGACAGGGCCGGCGCATTGATGGTCAGGCTGCTGCCTGTGGTGGTCGTGCTGGTGCCGATGGTGATCTTGAACACGCCTTGCCCGCTCAGGCCCGTCTTGCTGTCCTTGGCCGTCACGGTCACGCTGTAGCTGCCGGCCACGGGAGCGGCCCAGCTCACCACGCCGCTGCCGCTGATGGCCATACCGGCCGGTGCACCGCTCAACGTATAGGTGACTGGATTGGCGTTGTTGACGGCGACCGTGAACGACAGCGCCGTGCCCACCTTGCCGCTGATGCTGGCGCCCGTGACGACGGGCGCGCTGGCGGCGGCGATGGTCACGGTGTAGGTGCCCAATCCTTTGAGGCCGGTCTTGCTGTCGATGGCCGTGACGGTGACGGCATAGGTGCCGGCCACCGGCGTGGCCCAGCTGACGACGCCGGTGGCGCTGATGGTCATGCCCGATGGCGCGCCGCCCAGCGTATAGGTGAGCGGGTTGGCGCCCGTGGCGGAGACGGTGAACGACAGCGCCGTGCCCACTTTGCCGCTGATGGCGGCGGAAACGACGGTGGGGGTGATGGCGGCGGCCGGCGCGCCGGACAAGGCGCTTAGCAGGCTGGCCGCGTTGGGCGTGCCCAGGCCGCTCAACTGGTCGTAGCCGCCCTTGGCGCTGCAGGTGGCGCAGCTGCCGTCGCTGCCGGCCAGGACATCGGCGAAGGCGCTGGCATAGGTGCCCGGCACGCTGGCGATCTGGCCGTACAGGACGGCGTGCGGCGCGCCCAGCGCCGGCTTGGCGCTCAGCGCGCGGGTGGCATTGGCCACCGCGATCAGGCCGGCCCACTGCGGCGTGGACAGGCTGGTGCCGCCGGCGCTGATCCAGCTTGGCGTGCTGGCGCCGGATGCGATGACGGCCACGTATTGGCCCGTTTTCGGATCGGCGTTGAACGAAACGTCGGCCACGCCGCGATGGGCCAGCGTGCCCAGGCCCGGTACGGCGCTGGTCTGGTAGCTGGGGGTGGCCGTGTAGGCGCTGATGCCGCCGCCGGTCTGGGTCCAGCCCACTTCGCTGCGATTGCCGCTACCGGTGTAGGTGAGCGAGGTGCCGCCCACCGCCACCACGTTGGGCGACACGGCGGGCCATTGCACGCTGGCGCCCGAGTCGCCGGTGGCGGCCAGGTAGGTCATGTTGGCGGCCGTGAAGGCGGCGTTGGCCGAAGCGGTCCAACTGCCTTCCGGCGTGCCGAAGCTCATCGACACCACGCCCGGACCCATGGCGTTGGCCAGCCTGACGGCGCCTTGCAGGTTGTCGACCGAGGCGCTGGCCGCTTCGATCAGGACGATGCGGGCCAGCGGCGCCGTGGCGTGCGCCCACTGGACGTCAAGCGAGATCTCGGTGGCCCAGCCGGCATCGTAGGCGGGCTGGGCGGCCGTCATGGCGCCGGTGGTGGTGCTGTAGACGATGGACAGCTCGCAGCTGTTGGCCGATGCGGCCGCCAGCGGCAGGACGGCGCTGGTGGCGATGCTCTTCTGGGGGCAGGCCGGCAGGCCGAATTTGGTGTTGAACGCAGCCAGTTCGGTGGCCGTGTTCGGATTGTGCATGGCGTCCACGATGTAGATGGTCTGGCCGGCGCCCAGTTGGGCCGCCAGCGCCGCCGTCAGGGCGGTGCCCGAGGGCGGCAGGACGGGCAAGCCGTACGCGGCCCGGATCTGGGCTGGCGTGTAGGTGGTCACGCTGCCGCTGGTGGCCATGGGCGCCAGCGTGCTGTCCTGCGCCTGGCTGGGCGCATATTCCAGTTGGCCCAGCGACAGCCGGCGCGTGGACAGGCGGCGCGCGGACGGCGGCAGCAGCATGGAGCGCGGGTGGCGGCGGGCGGAGGCGGCATAGCCGTCGGTGTCGGTATCGTCCGGCGCGTCGAGCAGCACGGGCGCGATGTGGTAGGCCGGTTGCACCATCAGGTTGGCCGCCGCTTCCGGCAGCGTGGGATTGTCGAGCGCCAGGGTGGTGGTGGAGGTGGCCACCAGGGCCGCCACTTGCGGGCCGGCCGGCGCGCTGGCCTGGTCCGGCGTGGTGCCGCCACATGCGCTCAGCAGCGCCGCGAGGGCGGCCGGCAGCAGCAGGCTCGAACGGGCCGCCGGCGCGGCGTGGGCGAAATGCGGATGGCGAGGCTTCATGGCGGTGGCGCTTCCCTGTGTGCGAAGACCACGCTATGACAACGTTGGCAACCATGCACGGCATGGGCGGCTTGACGTTGGCAACCCCGCTACCTTGGCGCTGGCGCGCTGTAGGCCGGTGGTTTTGCGTCCCCACCTTTCAATGGGTTTGCCTTCGGCGAAAATTGAACGATACCGGTCCGGGAACCGGTGATTGCGTCTCGATTGTACCAGCAAGAACCACCGAGAAGTTGCGGCTGGTCATTAAATTTCTCTATGGCATGAAGCTGATCATGCTGCCGGAAACAACAAACCCGGCGCGGGGCCGGGTCTGGCGTGGCAGCGTGGGGACGGGCAGGGTCAGCGGCGGTGCTGCTTCATGGCCGACGCCACTTCGCGCTTGCCGTCGCGGTCCTTCTCGGCGGCGCGCTTGTCGTGCATCTTCTTACCCTTGGCCAGGCCGATCTCGCATTTCACGCGGCCGCCCTTGTAGTGCAGGTTGAGCGGCACCAGCGTGTAGCCGGCCCGTTCCACCTTGCCGATCAACTTATCCATCTCCTGGCGGTGCAGCAGCAGCTTGCGGGTGCGTACGGCTTCCGGGTGGATGTGGGTGGAGGCGGTGGGCAGGGCGCTGATGTGGGCGCCGAACAGGAACAGCTCGTCGCCCTTGATGGTGACGTAGGCTTCCTTGATCTGCACCCGCGCGTCGCGGATCGCTTTCACTTCCCAGCCTTCCAGCACGATGCCCGCTTCGTAGCGGTCCTCGATGAAGTAGTCGTGAAAGGCTTTTCTGTTATCGGCTATGGTCATGGCGTGGTAATTACTAAAAACGGGCGCGGGTCGGTTAAACTACGGTTACGCGCCAAAAACGCGAATAATTCAACATCATAGCAAACGGTAACGCAATGGCAGTAGTTCATAAGACAGTTTTCCTCGGCTACAGCGCCCAACAGATGTTCGACCTGGTGGCGGCGATCGAGGATTATCCCAAGTTTCTGCCGTGGTGCGGGGCTGTTGAAATCAAGGAGCGCAGCGAGGAAACGGTGGTGGCCAGCCTGGCTATCCATTATCGCGGCGTGCGTCAAAGCTTCACCACCTCGAACGTCAACACGCCGCCCAGTACGATCAAGATGCGGCTGGTGGACGGACCTTTCAAGGCCCTGGACGGGGTGTGGAATTTCAAGCCGCTGCGCGACGATGCCTGCAAGGTGGAATTGGACCTGCACTACGAATTTTCCAGCGCCATCCTGGAGCAGTTGATCGGCCCCGTGTTCGGGGTGATCGCCAACAGCATGGTCGACAGTTTCTGCAAGCGGGCGGAGACGGTGTATGGCTGACCAGATACGCATCCAGGTGTGCTACGCCTTGCCGGAGCAGCAGTTCCTGCGCGAGCTGACTGTGGACGCCGGCACCACCGTGGAGCAGGCGATCGCGCTCAGCGGCCTGCGACAGGCCATGCCCGATATCGACCTCGCCGCCCTGCAGGTCGGCATCTACAGCAAGAAGAAAACGCTGGACACGGTGCTGCGCGAGCACGACCGGGTGGAACTCTACCGCCCGCTGATCGCCGATCCCAAGCACGCGCGGCGCCGCCGCAAACCCAAACCGGAAGCCTGAATCGGGCGGTCAATGGCAGGATCCGTCCCGGCAACCTGCCAAATCGGGGAATCCGCCGTGCGTAGATAGACCTCGTTGAGGTGCTTGGCGCGAGGCCGGAACTGACCCCGCCGCCGGTGCTGCCGCCAGGTGGATGCTGGTGCGGAGCGCCGGTGCGGCCGACGAGTCACCGACGCTGATCTCATATAGGCCTTCCGCGATGCGCCAGGTCTTGCTGGCGCTGTCAAACATGGCCAGCAGGCGGGGATCGATGTGGATGCGGGCCATGCCGCCGGCACCCGGTTCCAGCGCCAGTTTGTCCCAGCCGCCCAGCCGGCGCGGCGCTTCCCAGCCGCCGGCGGTGGGCGACACATAGACCTGGGCCACGGCCTTGCCGGCCCGTTGCCCAGTATTGCGCACATTGACGCTCACCACGATGGTCCCGTCCCGCGCCTCCGCCGCCAGTTGGCTGAATTCAAAGCTGGTGTAGGACAGGCCGTGGCCAAAGGCGAATAACGGCGCCTGCCCTTTCAGCTCGAACCATTTGTAGCCGACCGCCGCACCCTCGATGTTGTAGTCGGTGTCCACCCGCGCGCCCTGGCGCATGGGATCAGCGTCGATGGCGATGCGCGGCAATTGCGTCTCGGCGGCGGGAAAGGTGGCGGGCAAGTGGCCGGACGGATTGACCGCGCCGCTCAGCACGCGCGCGATGGCCTCGCCGCCCCGTGTGCCGGGATACCAGGCTTCCAGCACGGCGTCGACGTCGGCCAGCCAGGGCATCAGGACCGGTCCGCCCGTCTCCAGCACTACCACGGTGCGCCGGTTGGCGCGGGCCAGCGCGGCGATCAGCGCATCCTGTTCTCCGGGCAGGTTCAGGGACGGCCGGTCCAGGCTTTCGGCCGTCCACTGGGTGGCGAAGACGATCACGGCGTCGCTGCGCGCGGCAAGGCTGGCGGCGGCCTTGGCGTCCTTGCCATCGAGGTAGCGCAGCCTGGTCTTGGTCAGCCTGGCCAGTTCCCGCAACGGCGAGGAACGGTGATAGACCATCGGCCCTGGAAAACCGGCCGGCCCCTCATTGGGTACGGCCGATCCGCCGGGCGGATATACCTGCGATGAGCCGCCGCCCGACAGCACGCCCGCATCCGCGTGGCCGCCGATGACGGCGATGGTACGCAGCCGTGGCGACAGCGGCAGCAGTCCGCCGCGGTTCTTGAGCAGCACGATGGCTTCCTCGGCGTCGGCCCGGCTCACGGCGCCGTTGGCGTGCAAGTCGATGGCACGCTCCGGCTCCACCCGCACCGGATGGTCCACCACACCGTGCGCGAACATGGCACCCACGACCCGTTCGGCCATGTCGTCCAGCCGTGCGGCGGGCACATGGCCGTTGACGATGGCTTCCTTGAGGCCCGCGTTGAAGTAGGGCGCCACGTCGAACGGGTGGCCCGATTGCTGGTCCAGCCCATTGCGGGCGGCGGGGATGGTGGAATGGGTGGCGCCCCAGTCCGACATGACGTAGCCGGGGTAGGCCCAGTCGCCCTTGAGTACCTGGTTCAACAGGTAGTCGCTCTCGCAGGCGTAATCGCCGTTGACACGGTTGTAGGAACACATGACGGCGCCCGGATTGCCCCGTTCGATGGCCAGTTGCAGCGCCAGCAGGTCCGACATGCGGGCCGCCGCGTCGGCGATGCGCACGTTGATGGTGGCGCGGTCCGTCTCCTGATCGTTGAACGCAAAATGCTTGACCGTCGAGATCACATGGCTCGATTGCACGCCTCGTACCAGTTCGCCCACCATCACGCCGGCCAGCAGCGGGTCCTCGCCCGCGTATTCGAAATTGCGGCCGTTGCGCGGGTCGCGCAGCAGGTTCACGCCGCCCGCCAGCAGCACGTTGAAGCCGGACAGGCGCGCCTCGCGCCCGATCATGGCGCCGCCCGCGTAGGCCAGCGCCGGATTCCAGGTGGCCGCCGTGGCCAGGCCGGAGGGCAGCGCCGTGCGCGCATAAGGCTGCCGGGCGCCGGACTGGGTGGCCACGCCGATGCCGGCGTCGCTCTGCCACTGCGGCGGCAGGCCCAGACGGGCGATGCCCGGCACATAGCCGGCCGAATAGGGCCGGCCCCGCGGTGGCCGGCGATATTGCCGGGATTGGAGATCGGTGGAAAAGTAGCCGAACACGGTCTGGATTTTTTCGTCCAGGGTCATGGCTTGCACCAGCTGCGTCGCCCGCAGCGTGGCGGGTTGGCTGGCGTCCCGCCAAGGCTGGGGCTGGGGGTGATCGCCGGCCGCGCGGGCCGGTTGATGCGACAGCGCGCACTGCAGCGCGAGCGGCAGTGCGCACGACCAAAACCGATATCGCTTCATGGGTGGCTCCCGGTCCTGTTTCTTACGCTGGATTGGTAGCGCTATCTTTGCAGGATCAGTTTAACCACTTGTGTGGATTTGTAAAGAAATATCGGCCGTGGTCCATCAGAAGCGGTGCCGCAAGCCCACCGTGAACTGCTTGTTGCCCATGCCTGGCTCCTCGCTATTGCCTTCGGTGTAGGCCGCGCCGTTGTGGTTGCGGATCAGTGCGTACGAGGTGTACATGTCGGTACGCTTGGACAGCGCGTACATATAGGCCAGCGCATACTGCTGCGCGTCCTGGTTGAACGCCGTGCGGTCATCCTTGCGGATGTAGGTCGCCACCACCGTGCTCACGCCGAACGGCGCCGACACGCCCAGCAGCAGGTCGCGGCTGTCGGTGGAGGCGGTGGGCGCCGCGCCGCCGAAGGTGGCGGCCGCATTGTTGAGCGAGGCGCTGTTCAAGCCCTTGTCCACGCCGTAGCCGAAATAGACCTTGGCCGGGCCGAAGTCGTAATTGGCGCCCAGCAGGGTGTTGCGGGCCGCGTCCAGGTTCTTCACCAGCGCGGTGTTGTTGTCGCGGTGATGGTAGGCCAGGCGCACGTTGAGCGGGCCGTCGCTGTAGCCGAAGGAGCCGCCCAGCGCGCGCCCGGCCGCGTTATCGCCGGCCACTTCGCCGGCCGCATACATGGCGTCGCCGCTGAAGCCGTTCAGGGCCGGGCTGCGGTACAGCACCGAGTTATTGGCGCGGAAGCCGGTCGACGCCATCAGGTTGTTGGAGCGCGCGATCCCGTTGCGCAGCGGGTCGACGATGGTGTTGAGGGTGGTGAACAGCGGCGTGTCCTGCAGGCCGGCCGAGATGGCGCCGAAGTTGCCGCGCAAGCCCACTGCCGTGTTGCGGCCGAACAGGGTGTTGTTCTGGGTGGAGCTGCCCGTGTCGGCGTGAATGCCGCCTTCGATCACGAAGAAGGCCGACAGCCCGCCGCCCAGGTCTTCATTGCCGCGAAAGCCCCAGCGGCTTTGGGTGGCCATGCCGCTGGTGACGCGGGTGGACGTACCGGCGATGCCGCCCCGGTCTTGCGATATGCCCAGGTCCATCACGCCGTAGAAGGTGACGTTGCTGTCGGCCAGCGCGGTGCCGGACAAGGTGAGGGCGAGCGCGGTCAGCGCGGGAATGCGAATGTTCATATGGTGTCTCCAGAGTTGTTATGGATGCCGCGCGCGCATCTGGTGCGCGGGCGGGCGGGTGGCTTGCCTGCCCCACGCGGGGCAGGCGCTTACATGGCGTGGAAGTGGGCTTCCTTGCCGGTGTCAGTGGACCGGTACGGCCGCTGGCGCGGCGGCCGGTTCCGGATCGGGAATCGGCTCGATCTTCCCGAGCACGAACACGAAGGACACAATCCCCACCACCAGGATCACACCGGCCACCATGAACGCGTTGGCGAACGAGTTGGTGGCGCCGACGATGATGCCGGTGACGATAGGAGCGGCCGCGCCCATCAGGTTATTGGCGAAGTTCATGATGCCGCCGATGGTGCCGGCGCCGCCTTTTGGGGCGATCAGCGATGGCAGCGACCAGCCCACCGGCGCGGCCGAAGCCAGGCCGCCCAGCGCGATCGAAATCCACACGATGGCCCACACGGGGTCGGTGGTCTGGGTGGCGCCGAACACGGCCAGGCCGAGCAGCATGCCGACGATCAGCACACCCTTGCGTACCAGCGATTCATCCTTGCCGCGCGAGATCAGGTGGTCGATCAGCCAGCCGCCCACGAACAGGTCGGTGGCGGTGGCCACGGCCCAGGGGATGGCGGCGAAACCGGCCGATTTCAATATGCTCATGTGCATGGTCTGCACCAGGTAGCCGGGCAGCCAGGTGAGGAACAGGTAGAACGAGTAGCCGTAGGCGGCGAAGCCGATGGTCAGGCCCCATACTTTCGATTTGCCCAGCAGGTAGCCCAGCATGTTGAGCGCGCCCGCGTTGGACGGACCTTCCGGTGCGGCGCCGCCGTTCTGGATGTACTGCAGTTCCTGTTTGGACAGCTTGCTGTCGGCGCTGGGATCGCGGTACAGCATATAGAAGGCGATGAAGTAGCTGAAGCTGAGCACGGCCGTCAAGCCGAAGCCCCAGCGCCAGCCGAAGGTGACGACGGTGACGGCGATCAGCGGCACGCCGATCACGTTGGAGAACTTGGCGGCGGCGTCGAAGATGGCGGTGGCCATGCCCCGTTCATTGCGGGGGAACCAGTAGCCGGTGGCCTTGGAGCTGACCGGGAAGGCTGGCGCTTCGGCGATGCCGAGCAGGATGCGGGCCGCGAAGATGCCGGCGAAGCCGCTGGAAAACGCGGTGATGGTGGACGCCACGCCCCACAGGAAAGCGCCCCAGCGGCCCACGCGGGTGGGGCCGAAGCGGTCCAGCACCATGCCGACCGGGATCTGCAGCAGCGAGTAGGACCAGGCGAAGGCGCTGAACAGCAGGCCCAGTTCGACGGCCGACAGGTTGAACATGTCCTTGATCTGGGGCGCGGCGACGGACAGGCCGATGCGGTCGATGTAGTTGATCAGCACGCCCATGCCGAGCAGGGCGCCGATACCCCAGCGGCGCTTGGGTATTTTCTGGTGGGGTTGGTAAGTGGCGTTCATATTGTCTCCGGTTGTGATGGTGGGCGCGCCGTTATGCGCGTGCGCCCTGGTTTTCCAGGATGGTGTCGACCAGTTGTTGGGGCGGCTGGTTCAGGTCCAGCTGCACGCCCGCTTCGTCCGGCTGCAGCGGCTCCAGGTCGCGCAGCTGGCTGTCGAGCAGGGAGGGCGGCATGTAGTGGTCCACGCGCGCCGCCATGCGTGCGGCGATCACGCCGCGCGGCCCGGACAGGTGGGCGAAGCGCAGCGCGGGATTGCCGGCGCGGAGCAGGTCGCGGTAGCGCCGCTTGAGCGCGGAGCACGACAGCACCAGGCCGCGGCCTTGTGCGGTCGCTTGCCGGATCCGCTCCTGCAGCGTGTGCAGCCAGCCGGCGCGGTCGTCGTCGGTCAGTGGAATGCCGGCCGCCATCTTGGCGACGTTGGCGGCGGAGTGGAAGCTGTCGCCTTCGAGGAAGGGCAGGTCCAGCGCCGTCGCCAGCCGTTGCCCGATCTCGCTCTTGCCGCAGCCGCTGACGCCCATGACGACCCAGCATACTGGTAGGTTGGTATGGCTCATATGGTTGGTGTGCTTGCTTGGTTCTTGGGGTTTTGTTTCAATAAAATGTTAGCGCTAACATTGGAATGGAAGTCTAGCCTATGGCGCTGATTTGTAAAGCTGAATCGATGCTGCGGCGCAGCAAGCGGGGCTGACCGGGTGGCTGACCGTGTTCACGCCGCAGGCGGCGCAAGAGTGAAACCGGGTCGAAATGGGCTAGACGCCGGTTGTGGCGTCTGGACAACGGTGGGGCGTTTGAACAGCGGTGTGTTTGAGCGGTGCGGTGTGTGAGTTGTAGGCCGTTTGAACGGTGCCGCGTTGGCTCAAGCGCTTTCGCGCGCCATCAGCGTGAAGCCCAGGTCGAGGTGGGGCGTGGCGGGCGCTTCGCCCCGGATCACGCTGCGCAGCAAGGTCGCCGCCTCGTGGCCGATGCGGTAGCGGGGCGTGCCGACCGTGGTCACGGAAGGATTCATCCAGGCCGACGCGGGTAAATCGTTGAAGCCGCAGATGGCCAGTTGCCGGGGCACGGCGATACCGCGCCGCTGGCATTGGTAGATGGCGCCGTGGGCCAGGTCGTCGTTGCAGCAGAAGATGGCGTCGCAGTCGGGCGATTGCGCCAGCATGCGGCCCAGCAGCTCCGCGCCCAGCGCGATGGTGGACGGATCGGGCACCATCAGTTCCAGCTTCGGATCGGCCAGTTCCGCCTCGCGCATGGCCTGGCGATAGCCGTCGGCCCGCTTCAGCGTGCGCTCGTCCAATTGCGCGCCGATGAAGCCTATCCGTTTGTGGCCCTTGTCGATCAGGTAGCGCGTCATTGCGTGGCCGGCCTGGAACTGGGAAAAGCCCACCGTCAATTGGGCGGGGTCGTCGGACAAGTCCATCATCGACACGATGGGCACGCGCGAGGCGGCCAGCATGCGCTCCACCCGTGGGCTGTGGCTGAGGCCGGACAGCAGGATGCCGTCCGGGTTCGATTGCAGGTAGATGCCGAGCAGCTTTTCCTCCTCGGCGTCGGAATAGCGGGTGTTACCGATCAGGATCTGGTAATCGTCCGCGTCCAGCGCATCCTGGATGCCGGCCAGCACGGCCGTGAACACGGCGTTCGACAGCGACGGCACCAGCACCACGATCACCTTGGAGTGCGCCGAGGCCAGCGCCCGCGCGGCGCGGTTGGGCACATAACCGAGTTCCTCCACGGCTTGCTGGACCCGCTCGCGCAGCGCCGCCGACACCATGTCCGGCTGGCTGATGGCGCGCGAGGCCGTCATGCTGGCCACGCCGGCCCGTTCGGCCACGGCCGCCAGCGTGACGCGGCCGCTGGCGCGGCTTTTGGGGGAAACTGTCTTGCTCATCCGTGTCTATCGGTCAATATTGATCGCGCTATCTTACGGCAGGCGGGACCGGGACGGGGAAGTTTTGGCGATGCGGCCAGCCGTTCAGTGGCAGTTGCCCAGCGCCTGCTGGGTCTTTTTCGCCAGCTCGGCCCGTTCCGCATCGCCCATGACAACGCGCTGGCCATCCTTGTCGTAAGTGGTCATGCGCATGCCCTCGTCCAGCGCGCGCTGGTTGTTGCGGGCCGACTCGCAATTGGACTGCTCGGCCGCCTTGCGCTTGCCTTCCTCGGCGCTCTTTTGGGCCGCCTGGGCCGCCTCCGCCTTGCGCTTGTTGTAGTCGGCGTTGCGCTCGCTCAGCGTGGGCGGCGCCTTGGCCTTGGGTTCGCCCGCGTCGGCCGCCTGCTCGTCCGGCGCGGGCGCGTTCGGGTTGAACAGCGGCTTGCCGGGGGCCTTCAGGATATTTTTTTCCGGGATGTGGGGCGGCGGCGGCCGGTCGGACAATTGTTTGACGCCTTTTTCGTCTATCCACAGGTATTGCGCCAGCGCCTGGGTCGAGATGGCCAGCAGCGCGGCGGCCAGCGCCACGCGCAACGGGGAGGGCAGGTGTTTCATGGTGAAGCTTTCCAGGGCAGGGCGAAGGCGCCGCTGGAGGAGATTTCGCCATGATTTACGGCAACTGTCAATCGAACGGCAAAAGGTGTGACGGATTTTTTTCCGAGGCGCAAGGACGGCGTAGGCAAAATTCTGTATAATCTGCTTTTGCGCCAATAGGAAATGCTATGCGTCTACTTCAAAAAGCACTCACATTCGATGACGTGCTGCTCGTCCCAGCGTACTCGAACGTCCTGCCTGCCGATACGTCCCTCAAAACCCGCCTGACCCGCAACATCAGCCTGAACATCCCGCTGCTGTCGGCTGCGATGGATACCGTGACCGAAGCCCGTCTGGCCATCGCCATGGCACAAGAGGGTGGCATCGGTATCATCCACAAGAATTTGAAGCCGAAGGACCAGGCCCGCGAAGTGGCGCGCGTCAAGCGTTTCGAAGCCGGCGTGCTGCGCGACCCGATCACCATCCCGCCCGAGATGAAGATCCGCGACGTCATCAAGCTGACCGAACAGTATGGCATTTCCGGTTTTCCTGTCGTGTCCGGCAAGGAAGTGGTGGGCATCATCACCAACCGCGACCTGCGCTTTGAACAGGAACTGGACGCCGAAGCGCGCGCCAAGATGACGCCGCGCGAAAAGCTGGTCTACGTCAAGGAAGACGCCGACACGGCCGAAGCCAAGCGCCTGATGAACAAGCACCGCCTGGAGCGCGTGCTGGTGGTGAACGACGCCTTCGAACTGAAGGGCCTGATCACCGTCAAGGACATCCAGAAGTCGACCGAGCACCCGCTGGCATCGAAAGATTCCCAGGGCAAGCTGCTGGTGGGCGCCGCCGTTGGCGTGGGCGCCAAGGATGAAGAGCGCATCGAGCTGCTGGTCGCGGCCGGCGTGGACGTGCTGGTGGTCGACACCGCCCACGGCCACTCGCAAGGCATCCTGGACCGCGTGAAATGGATCAAGACCCGCTTCCCGCATGTGGACGTGATTGGCGGTAACATCGCCACCGCCGCCGCCGCCAAGGCGCTGGTGGAATACGGCGCGGACGCCGTCAAGGTCGGCATCGGCCCTGGCTCGATCTGCACCACCCGTATCGTGGCTGGCGTGGGCGTGCCCCAGATCACCGCCATCTCCAACGTGGCTGAAGCGCTGGAAGGCACGGGCGTGCCTTGCATCGCCGACGGCGGCATCCGCTTCTCGGGCGACATCTCCAAGGCCCTGGCGGCCGGCGCGTCGACCGTGATGATGGGTTCCATGTTCGCCGGTACGGAAGAAGCGCCGGGCGAAGTGATCCTGTACCAGGGCCGCAGCTACAAGTCCTACCGCGGCATGGGTTCGCTGGGCGCGATGTCGGACGGCTCGGCCGACCGCTACTTCCAGGACGCGGCCATGAAGCAGGACAAGTTCGTCCCAGAAGGCATCGAAGGCCGCGTGGCCTACAAGGGCAGCGTACTGGCCATCATCTTCCAGCTGGTGGGCGGCGTGCGCCAGTCGATGGGCTACTGCGGTTGC
Organism: Rugamonas apoptosis; assembly: GCF_014042355.1. Lineage (GTDB taxonomy): Bacteria > Pseudomonadota > Gammaproteobacteria > Burkholderiales > Burkholderiaceae_D > Rugamonas > Rugamonas apoptosis. Next base: position 101,986 of record NZ_JACEZU010000008.1, on the reverse strand, counting down.
TCCACCATCGAAGAACTGCGCAATAAAGCCGAATTCGTCGAGATCACCTCGGCCGGCATGCGCGAATCGCACGTACACGACGTGCAAATCACCAAGGAAGCGCCGAACTACCGTTCCGGCGACTAAGCCTTGCGACGCCGGCGGCTAGTTGCCGCCGGCGTTTTCATTACACGGCCCGCCGTTGTGCAGAGGCCGCCCAGCTGCACCGATTTCATCATTTAGAAGCCCCTATCTTCCATGCATTCAAAAATCCTCATCCTCGATTTCGGCTCCCAGGTTACCCAGCTGATCGCGCGCCGCGTGCGCGATTCCGGCGTGTTCTCGGAAGTGTATCCGTTCGACGTCAGCGACGAATTCGTGCGCAACTACGGCGCTTCCGGCGTGATCCTGTCGGGCAGCCACAGCTCCACGCTGGAAGGCGACGCCCCGCGCGCGCCGCAAGCCGTGTTCGAACTGGGCGTGCCAGTGCTGGGCATCTGCTACGGCATGCAGACCATGGCGGCCCAACTGGGCGGCAAGGTCGAGAACGGCCTGGTGCGTGAATTCGGTTACGCCGAAGTGCGCGCCCGCAGCCACACCAAGCTGCTCGACGGCATCAATGACTTCGTCACCGACGAAGGCCACGGCATGCTGAAAGTGTGGATGAGCCACGGTGACAAGGTGCTGGAAATGCCGCCCGGCTTCGTCCTGATGGGCAACACCCCAAGCTGCCCGATCGCCGCCATGGCCAATGAGGAAAAGCATTTCTACGGCGTGCAGTGGCACCCGGAAGTGACGCACACGGTGCAGGGCAAGGCCATGCTGGGCCGCTTCGTGCACGAAATCTGCGGCTGCAAGTCGGACTGGAACATGCCCGACTACATCAGCGAAGCGGTTGAAAAAATCCGCGCCCAGGTGGGCAAGGATGAAGTGATCCTGGGCCTGTCGGGTGGCGTCGATTCGTCCGTGGCCGCCGCGCTGATCCACCGCGCCATCGGCGACCAGCTGACCTGCGTGTTCGTCGACCACGGCCTGCTGCGCCTGGATGAAGGCAAGATGGTGATGGATATGTTCGCCAAGAACCTGGGCGTGAAAGTGATCCGCATCGACGCCGAAGCCCAGTTCATGGGCCACCTGGCCGGCGTGACCGATCCCGAGCAAAAGCGCAAGATCATCGGCCGCGAGTTCGTGGAAGTGTTCCAGGTTGAATCGGGCAAGCTGACCAGCGCCAAGTGGCTGGCGCAAGGCACCATCTATCCGGACGTGATCGAATCGGCCGGCAAGGGCAAGAAAGGCCAGACCATCAAGAGCCACCACAACGTGGGCGGCCTGCCGGACACCATGAAGCTGCAGTTGCTGGAACCGCTGCGCGAACTGTTCAAGGACGAAGTGCGCAAGCTGGGCGTGGCCCTGGGCCTGCCGCATGACATGGTGTACCGTCATCCGTTCCCAGGCCCGGGCCTGGGCGTGCGTATCCTCGGCGAAGTGAAGAAGGAATACGCCGACCTGCTGCGCCGCGCCGACGCCATCTTCATCGAAGAACTGCGCAACACGCCGTACGAGTTCGTGACCGGCCAGGCCGTGGACGAAGAGCAGTTGCCGAAGAACTGGTACGAAGCGACCAGCCAGGCGTTCGCCGTGTTCCTGCCCGTGAAATCGGTGGGCGTGATGGGCGACGGCCGCACCTACGAATACGTGGTGGCGCTGCGCGCCGTGCAAACCCAGGACTTCATGACGGCGCACTGGGCGCACCTGCCGCACGCACTGCTGGGCAAGGTGTCGAACCGCATCATCAATGAAGTGCGGGGCATTAACCGGGTGGTGTACGACATCAGCGGCAAGCCGCCGGCGACCATTGAATGGGAGTAAACATTCGTTGTTAAGTGTTTGATTTTAAAGTAAATTAAAGTTACATAAACGTTTCACGCCACACTTATATGTCTTTGATTTTATTGAACTCTGAAATTAATGTTACGCAAAAAGTTACGCACAGTCGTAGCTACTGCACATCATTAATTTTCAGGGTTCAATATGGCTACCAAGAAGAAGACTTTTAAGGACAACGAACTTGCCATTTACGATCAAGCCTTTATTCATAAGAGGCGACGGCGACACTCTGGTTGTGTATGCGCTTGATCGGCTTGGCCGCAGCACTGTTGATCTGCTGACGCAAATCAACTTGCTTACGGAGCGCGGGATACGCTTGGTGATCCTCAAGCAGGGCTTCGATACGGATACGCCTGCGGGCAAGCTGGCGCTGACGATGTTTGCCGCTTTCGCTGAGTTTGAGCACAGCATCAGGAAAGAACGCCAGATCAAGGGAATTGCACGGGCGCGCACCGAGGGTAAGTACCAAGGGCGAAAACCAAAACTATCCGCCGAGCAGCAAGCAGAGCTACGGCGCCGTTTCAATGCAAACGAGAACCGCAGCGAGCTTGCACGCCAGTTCAACATTGACTGAGCTACGGTGCATCGCTACTGCAATACCGCCGGATAGTACCCTTCAGGCGCTCCCCAATTCGGCTTTAGTCATGCAATTTTTCACCGGCGTGGTTATTCGATAGATTTTTCCTGATGGAAAAGTGTACGATCAGGTAGGACTATTCCTACATACACGGCTTAAGGTGGAGGCATTGTGGCATTTAAAGTTACCATGAACGGCGTTGCAAGCTATTCGACCCCAGCGATCTTGCAATCAGACAAAAAAGTGACTTTAGTCTATGGGCTTAACGGCACAGGGAAAAGCACTCTATCGAACTACCTGTACGATCCTGCCGATAATAAATTTCATGCATGCAGCAATGAGGGATTTTCCGATGCTCATGTCTATGTTTATAACAACAAGTTTGTTCGAGATAATTTCTACGAAATTGACAAATTGAGCGGAATATTCACTTTGTCAAAGGTGAACAAGGAAATCGAACAGGAAATAGAAACAAAAACAAAAGCTCTTAGTGAACTCGACACTGAGCAAAAGACGCTTGATGCGGCTATATCAAAAAAAGACGCAGAGTTGTTGGAAAAACGGAGCACGGCCGAGGAAGAAACTTGGAAAATTAAGACAAAATATTCAGGTGGCGATAGAGTTCTTGAGTATTGCCTTAAGGGTTTAATGAAAGCTAAAGGAGGGCTTTTTGACCATGTTGCGGCGCTGCCAGCTCCAAGTGAGCCCCCGACGAAAACCATCGAGGTTTTGCGTAAGGAAGTTGAGGCTTTGCAAGGTGATCAAGCAAAGTCCTATCCAAAATTACCGAAATTGATGGTGGTTGGCGTTGACGCTGAGAGTGATACGATCCTTGGACAACCGATCATTGGGAATCAAGATAGTCCCGTTGCTAATCTAATCAAGAAACTTGGCAGTGCGGATTGGGTTAGTGAGGGTATCCCATTCATTGATACCTTACAATCAGAAGGCGATGAAACTTGCCCTTTCTGTCAAGCTAAAACGATTTCATCTGCTGTCGCTGCTACCATTAAAAATTATTTTGACGCGACCTTCGAGTCTTCAATGACTTCACTGAAAGGATTGTTGGCGAGGTATCGCACCTTTGTCGAAAGCCAAGCAATCTTTGATAATCATCAGGAAAACCCTTTTTATATTGAGCGGAAGCTGGAAATCGACGCGCTGCATGGGCAACTGAAGGCGATATGGAAGGCAAATGTAGAAGCGATTGAGCGCAAGATTAAAGCCCCTTCATTGCCGGTGACACTCACGCTATCTAAAGATGTTATTGCCGCGCTAAATCTGGTAATAGATGCAGTCAATAAATCTATAGAAGTACACAATGCGAAGATTGAGAGCAAGGATACGGCGCTAGCGGACATTAAAGACGAATTCTGGAAAATATGCCGTTGGGAATACAACTCGGCCATTGAAACTTATAACAATCATGCAGAAGCGCGCAAGAAGGAGCGCACGGAAGAGCAGACAAAGAAGACGAAGTTCCAATCTGACAAGACGAAAATGAGAACCGATCTTGCCGAATTGCAAAGAAAAACTGTAAATATTGATGAGGCTGTCGACACCATTAATAGCCGGTTGGTTGATTTAGGTATTGATTCTTTTAAAATTATTAAATCAGGAGAAAATCGCTACAAAGTTTCAAGAAATGGTGTCGTTGGCGAAGACTTTCTTTCATTGAGCGAAGGTGAAAAAACCGTAATTAGCTTCCTGTATTTTGTGGAGTTGTGTAAGGGGAAAAAATCTCCAACGCAAATTGGTGATAAAAAAATTGTTGTTATTGATGATCCTATCTCCAGTCTATCCCATATTTACATATTTAACATAGGTGAGCTAATTAAGGCAGAATTTAGTAACTCTGATAAATTCGAGCATGTCATCATTCTTACTCATAGCCTTTATTTCTTCTATGAGCTTACGGAAATCAAAGAGGAACGGCGGCACGAGAGACAAAAACTGATGCGCATTACGAAAAATTCGTTGGGTAGTAAGATTGTTGATATGAAGTATGAGGAAGTCCAAAATGACTATCAGGCCTACTGGAATGTTATTATGGACGAAGGCCAGCATCCAGCCTTGATCGCAAATTGTATGAGAAATGTCATTGAATACTTCTTTAGCTTTGTAAGAAAAATGCCATTAGCCAATGTTTACCAACAACCAAAACTAAAGGAGGCTAAGCATCAGGCGTTCTATCGCTTCATGAACCGTGAGTCTCATTCTGTCGGACAAAACCTTTTTGATCACAAAGAGTTTGACTATGCCAAGTTCAAGGAGGCTTTTAAAATCGTTTTCGATGAAACAGGATTCCCAGAGCACTATAAAGCTATGTCTAAGGGAAAGTGAATAGATGGTTTAGGGCTGCCGGAAGCATGGAAAATCCAACTCAACAGGTGCATAGCCAAAAGGTTTTCTACTTGATCGGCGCTGAAAATACGCGCAACGAAAAATTCAAGGGGAGCATTAGGGCAGGGATGGACTTTATTTGCTGGTTTGTGAAACTGAAATGAAGTGCTGTTACAGTTGCGCACTGTGTAAGTTTGCTGGCATAAGTTATTGATGTCGTTGCACACATCATAAATGGAATGGCTTACCAATCTGCACAGAAGTCACGCGATTTATATTGTTGGCTGTAAGTTGTTGATTTTAAATAAATAAAATCTGGTGTCGTTATGGAGTGGAAGTGACAGGATATTAACTGTCGTTGCGGTTTGTAATTGAATAATGGCCTCGAAATCGGGGCCATTATTTTTCTGGTATGACCTAGGGCCACGCTGTTCGACATCAGCGCGATTCACCACGAACTCCCGGACAGGGTAGTTCCACGTTTAGAAGACCATGCAATGATGAATGACCTGCTCGAAGAAATGCTGTTCTGTGAATTCATGCTCGTGTGCGAGTCCCATGACTGCCGCGCGTTCTTTGAATTCGAAGAAGTCGCCAATGATCCGATGGATGAGTGGGCCAAGAGGGCGGCGGTTGTGGCGAGGGCGTGCGGTTGGACGATTGGCCACACGGGACTCGTAAAATGCGCAAAATGCGCCGTGCGCGTTGACTGATTTCCAGCGATGCGCAGATGCCGCCGGTTTGCCACCACGGGCGCTCAGGAGTCCTTCCGGGCCGGCCCCGCGCTATCAGGGAAAAGGACATTCTGTCCTGATCTATCCTTCGTCCGTAATGGCAGGTACCCTATTGAGCCAGGAGGGCCTTGCATCACGATGGTGCAATCTTCGGGATGCTTACCGAACCATCCGCTCGAGGTCAAATGAAGCCTTCTACCGCATTTGCAGCACACCGCAAAGCGATCCGCAGAATCGTCGAGGGACATCGCGCCTGTAATCCCGGGGTGTTCGGCTCGGTGCTCCGAGGATGCGATACGGAAGATAGCGACTTGGATTTGCTTATCGATTCGACGCCGGAAACCACGCTGTTCGATATAGGCGCCATCCGCCACGAGCTTTTAGAGCTGTTAGGCGTGCCAGTCGATGTGGTTACCCCGAAAGCTTTGCCAGAGAAATTCAGGGCCACGGTTCTCGCAGCAGCTGTGTCGGTATGAGCAAGGATAAGCAGCGTCTGATCGATTACCTGGCGTACATGTTGCAGGCGATCGAACGCATCACGCGCTACACCGAAGATTTGGACGAAGTCGCCTTTTTTGCAAAATGAACTGGTTCAGGATGCGGCGATCCGCAACCTGGAGATCCTGGGCGAAGCCAGCAACTATATCCAAAAGCACTATCCGGGGGCAGCGCGTCTTGCCGACGACAAGGCCCACATGATTCAGGCCAGCGAGCGCATCGCGCGCCGGATGGAACTCAGGGCTGTGGTGGCCTTCCTGCAACGTCAACTTTTGTGGGACGCCGCGCTTCGGACCCGCCGCTCACGTCCTGATCCGGCGCGGCATCGCGTGGCAAAAATGTGATGCCATACTTTTGCAAAATTGTCGCAATGGTGCCGTCGTGGCGCAACTGACGCATGATCGTGTCTATCCTGTGGACAGTAGCCAGGTTGGTGCGTCGCAGGGCGATGGCGACTTTGAAGCGCAGCCCGGGCGCGTCCAGGACGTTGTCGATACCCGCCAGCGTCGTCTCCGGATTGTTTTTCCGGTACCAGCCGAACCCGATTTGAGAGACGACGCCAGCATCGGCTTGGCCGTTTTTCACCGCATCGAGAATTTCCACGTCGTTGCGAAAGCGTACCCAGACCGGCACGCCGGCCTCATTGAGCACCTGGTGCGCGACCGATCCGCTGGGCACGGCGACGCGGCTGCGTCGCAGGGCTGCCAGCGATACGCCGTCGGCCGGCTGGCCGGGCAATACCAGCAGCGTGGACACCGCCATGTACGGCATCGTCAGTAGCCGCGGCCTCAGCTTGTTGATGTCGCCGCTGTCGCTGGCCACGCCGTCGTCCGATGCGGGGACCGCCATCACGGCATCGCACGACGTGAACCTGATCTGCTCGCTGGACGCGATCCAGTCCACGTGCAGTTCCAGCCCCAGCGCTTGCGCGATTGCGTGCGCCAGGTCGAGATAAAAGCCGGGCATGGCGCCGTCCCTGCTCGAATACGGCAACGCGTTGTCGGCCGCGCAGACGGAAAAGCGGTGGGATGCCATCATCTCGTCGAGCGGGCGGGCGGCGGCCGTGTTTGCGCACAAAATGCACGCGCCCAGCAGCCACACGTGGACCAACAGGCGGCCCAGCCGTTCAGGTGTGACCATCACGGCGGACAGCGCGTGCCCACGCAGCGATCGCGGCGAGCTCATTTTTTCGGACCGACGTCGCGCAGCGACAGGATGTAGCTGCCCAGTTCCCATATCTCCTGCTCGGAAAAAGCTTCTCTCCACGCCGGCATGAGCAGGCTGCCGCGCTGCTTGCCGTTGCTGATGGTCTGGAACAGGTATTCGGGCGTCAGGTCGTGGCGGCCCTGCAGGGCGGCGCCTTTGCCGCCGGAGCCGGCGTTGCCGTGGCAGTAGACGCAATTCTGGTTGAAACGTTTGGCGCCGGCCGCAATGGTGGCGGGATTGTCCAGGTCCGGCCGCGACGGGTTGTCGGCCAGGGCCGGGCCGCACGCCATGGTGCTGGCGAACAACAGCGGAATCAGGCTGCCATGACGGCTGGTAAGGATGCTGCGCATGAGGAAACTCCTGTTGAATGTCATCGTTGATTGGGCGATTGGGAAGATGGCGGGCGGGCAGGGCGCCGCCCGCCATGGGGTTTAGTCCAATGCAAACACGACCATGGCGGCGCCGCCGGTCAGGTCCTTGATCTTGGGGAAGGCACTGGCCATGAAGCCGGGCGCCAGGGAACCCCAGCCGCTAGGCACGGCGATATACTGCTTGCCGTTGACGGCGTAGCTGATGATGCCCGCGCGGATGCCTGAGCCGGTCTGGAACTTCCACAGTTCGGCGCCGCTGTCGGCATCGTAGGCATGGACGTAGCCGGCCGGATCGCCGTTGAAGACCAGGCCGCCGGCCGTCGTCAGCACGCCGCCCAGGCCCGGTATCGGATATTTGACGCTCCATTTCAGCTTGCCGGTCAGCGGATCGCGCGCGTCCAGCCGTCCTTCGGCCGGTTGGCCGGGCGGGGCGACCGCTTCCAGCTTGTCCACGCCGAGGTAGAGCGAGGCGATGCCCATGCCCTTGGTTTCCTGCTTGCCCGGCACCACGACTTCGCATACTTCCATCGCGTTGGTGTACCACAGGCCCGTCTTCGGATTGTAGGCGCCCGGATTCCAGCTGCGGGTGCCCAGCAAGTAAGGACACAACACGCTCTCCTTGCCTGCCGGGAGCTCCTTGCGGCCGATCAGTTCGCCCGTCTTGGGATCGATGGTCTTGACGAAGTTGTAGGTCTGGCTCAGCGGCCACACATTCTCGAGTGTGCCGTCGGCCTTGTCCATCACGAAGACGAAGCCGCTCTTGTTGAGGTGGACGATGACGTCCTTGCCGTCCTTCTTGAGGATCAGCGCCTCGTAGGCCGAGTCGTAGTCGAACGTGTCATGGGGGATTTCCTGGCGATGCCATTTCAGCTTGCCGGTCTTGGGCTCTAGGGCCAGCAGGGTGGCCGTGTACAGGTTGTCGCCCTTGCGGCCATCGCCGTAGAAATCGGGCGCGGCGTTGCTGGTGCCGATGAAGACGGTGTCGGAGGCCGCGTCGTAGGTGCCCGGCAGCCAGGCGCCGCCGCCCGCCACTTCGCCCGTATCGCCCGGCCAGCTCTTCGGATCGTTGCGGATGGTGTCGAAGGTCCACATCTTCTCGCCGGTGATGGCGTTGACGGCGTAGATCTTGCCCCGCTGCGGCTGGTCGCCGCCGGTGGAACCGCCGATCAGCACATCGCCGGCCAGGATGGGGGACGAGGAGAACAGGCAGCCGAAGCACTTCTTGAGGTCGGTCAACTGGGTCGACCACACTTCCTTGCCCGTCTTTTCGTTGATGGCGACGAAGCGGCCGTCCATGGTGCCCAGGTAGATATTGCCGTGCCCCATGGTCAGGCTGCGGCTCAGCGTGGCGTAAAAACTCTGGGACGAGACGGGATCGAGCTTGGGCTGGTAAGCCCACAGCCGCTCGCCGGTGGCGGCGTTGAGGGCGAACACGTTATTGTTTGGCGCCACGTAGTACATCACGCCATCCTTGACCAGCGGCGTCGAGATCAGGCCGGCCGTGATGTCGCCCGGCTGGTGTATCCATGCCGTCCTGAGCTTCTTGACGTTGGCCTTGTTGATCTGTTCCAGCGGCGAGTAGCGCCAGGCGTTCGAGGTGCGGTGGTATTGGGTCCAGTTGTCCGGATCGGCGTCGCCGGGGCCGGCGATCGCATGGGCCACGGCGCCGGCCGGCGACGGCGCGCTGAGGGTGGCGGCGGCGATGATGGCGACGGCGGCCACAGGCCACAGGGTCGCGGGATGCAGGGACTTGCGCAGGGGATGGTTCATCTGTCTTCTCCAGAAATGGGGGAATGCTTGCTCTTGTTGGTCTGGTGCTTGGGGCCCGGTGCCGGTCACCACATGAAGCGCGCGCCCACGGTCGCGTAGTTGGTGTCGGTCCTGGTGTTGAACACGGGATTGCGGCTGAACCTGGAATTGGCCAGTTCGCCGTACGTGGTCAGGTACTGGTTGACGGCGTAGTAGGCGCCGACAATGTTGGAGCGGGCCACGTGGCCGGGCGTGACGGCCGTATCGTCGATCGTGGTGCGGCCATAGCTGTAGCGCAGCGACAGTGCGGCCGTCGGGTGGTACACGAGCTGGGTGAACAGGCCGCGGCTCTTGCGCTCGCGGCCGTCGGCATCGAGCGCGTCCAGGTCCTGCATCAGCAGCGAGCCCAGACCTTTGGCGCTGAAGCCGGACAGGTGGAAGTTGACTGGGCCCATGTCGATCGTGGTGCCGGCGGACACACCGGAGGTCTGCACGCGGTCGCTGGCGCACGGCGTGCCGGCGGCCGTCTTGCAGTCCTGGGCGCTCTGGTAGGTAGCGTCCGCGTACAGCTTGACCTTGGCTTCGCCCATGCGCGGCTTGAAGTAGACGCCGGCCTCGACGCGCGGGGAGGTGGTCTGGTCGGCGCCGCTGCCGACGAACACGTTGCGGATCTGGCTGGGATCGTAGATGCCGACGGAAACGGTCAGCGGCGCGCTTTGGGGCGAGTTGTAGCGCACGCCGGCGTTGAAGTTGGTGTACAGGTAGCCGGCGTTGAAGGTGGCCGCCAGCGCGTTGGTGGTGTTGACGTTGTCGTAGCCGGTCAGGCCGCCGGCCAGCACCGAGGCGTCGGCCAGCACGGCCTCGCCCTGGTAGATGCTGTAGGCCTTGCCGAAGATGACTTCGCCCCAGCTGGCCGAGGACTTGCCCCAGATCTCGCGCGGGTCCAGCGCCTGGGCGCCCGTGTTGCCGACATTGCCGGCATTGCGGAAGTTGCCCTGGCCCGACTGGGCGTTGATGTACAGGCCCACGCGGCTGCTGAAGGTCACGCCGTCGACGGCGGGCGCGGCGACGTTGAATGCGATCAGGCTGGGCGTGGTGCCCGAGGTGATGCGAAAGCCGGTGGTGTCCTTCGTGTCGCCGTTCTGCTTGTGCGCCTGCAGGATGATCCAGCCGTCCGTGCCGAACTTCCAGCCGGCCGGTGTTTCGAATTCCACGGTCGCGCTTGCCTGGCCCGCGATGGCGGCACAGACCAACGCGGTCAGTGCCTTCTGCTTGACTGCGGTGCTGCTGCTGATTCCTTTTTTCACGACATCTCCTTGAGTTTTTTTTGATGTTCCGAGCATGGGCTGCGGAGCTGGGCCGGCCCGCCGGCGCGGTCGCGTGGCGAGCGCTTGCGGCGGTGACGGCCAGCAAGCTCTCAGCAAAATTGGTGCCACTAGCAAAAAGGGATGTGCTGGATGGGCATGGCTCTCTGGGCGGCGCCGGGCAGGGGCGTGGCAGGGGCGCGCCCAGCGGCGACAGGTGTCGCACGCCACCCCGGCCCCTTGCGACAGATGGCGCCGTTTCGTCGCCCCGGGCCGGCCCTGGCGGCGCGGGACAGGATGTCGCCGCGGCTGCGGCCGAGGGCCCGTGCACGCCGTATCGCCAGTGCCGGCGCGGCTTGGCCGCCCATGGCCGCCTCCGCCGCGCGGGGCGTCGGCAGCTTGGCATTGATTTTGCTGAATGCCTGTAAGCCGAGTCAGCCGCATGCACAACGCTGGCGACGCGCCGTACCACCAAAAATTCTTGAAGGAGACCTGCACTTATGAAACCGACATCGCAGCATTTATTGTGGATGTACGAAAAGATGATCGAGATTCGTGAATACGAAGAGACGATGTCCAAGGTATATCTGGAAGGCAAATTGCCGCCCAAGATCCAGAAGGGCTTGGCCTTCGATATCGGCGCCGGCCCCGTGCCCGGCGAAATGCACCTGGCCGCCGGCCAGGAGCCGGTCGCCGTGGGCGTGTGCGCCCACCTGAGCGACGACGACAGCGTGGTGGGCGCCCACCGTTCCCACCATTTCGCCATCGCCAAGGGGGTGCCGCTGGACGCCATGACGGCTGAACTGTTCGGCAAGGCCACGGGCCTGGGCCGGGGCAAGGGCGGCCACATGCACCTGTTCCATCCGCCCACCAAGTTCTCCTGCAGCGGCATTGTCGGCGCCAGCGCGCCCCAGGCCTGCGGCGCCGCCCTGGCCGCGCGCAAGCTGGGCAAGGACTGGGTCGCCATCGCCTTCTTCGGCGAGGGCGCGGCCAACCAGGGCGCCTTCCATGAATCGCTCAATCTGGCCGCCGTGTGGAAGCTGCCCGTGGTGTTCATCTGCGAGGACAACAAATACGGCATCTCGGTGGAGAAGTCGGTGTCGACCGCGGTGGCGTCGAACGCGGTGCGGGCGGCCGCCTACGACATGCCGGGCGTGCTGGTGGAGCGCAACGATGCGGTCGCCGTCTACGAGGCGGCGGGTACGGCCATTGCCCGCGCGCGCCGGGGCGAGGGCCCAAGCCTGATCGAGGTGCAGACCGACCGCTACTTTGGCCACTTCCAGGGCGACCCCGAAACCTACCGCGCCAAGGACGAGGCGAGCAACTTGCGCAAGGACGACCCCATTGTCCGGCTGGGCGCCCAGCTGCGCGGCGCCGGCTTGCTGGACGACGGCGCCGACCAGGCGCTGAAACAGCGCGTCAGCGCGCGCGTCGAAGCGGCCTATGCCTTCGGCCGCAGCAGCCCCTATCCGGCACCGGAAGAGGCATTGCTGCACGTATTTGCCGACTAACCGCATCCACTACAGGAGATTGATATGCAAAGCAGCAACAACCGCACGCTCACCATGGCGCAGGCAATTTCGGAAGCCATCGGCCAGGAGATGGAGCGCGACGCTTCCGTGTTCGTCATGGGCGAGGATATCGGCAAATACGGCGGCATCTTCAGCGCCACCAGCGGCTTGCTGGAGCGCTTCGGTGCCGAGCGCATCATGGAAACGCCGATCTCGGAAACGGCCTTCATGGGCGCCGCGCTCGGTGCCGCCGCCGAAGGGCTGCGGCCGATCGCCGAACTGATGTTCGTCGACTTCTTCGGCGTCTGCTTCGACCAGATCTACAACCACATGGCCAAGAACAGCTATATGTCGGGCGGCGCCCTCAAGCTGCCCATCGTGGTGACTACCGGCATAGGCGGCGGCTACAACGACGCGGCCCAGCACTCGCAGTGCCTGTACGCCAGCTTCGCCCACATGCCGGGCATGAAGGTGGTGGTGCCGTCGAACGCCTACGACGCCAAGGGGCTGATGATACAGGCCATCCGCGACAACAACCCGGTCATCTTCTGCTACCACAAGGGCATCATGGGCCTGTCGTGGATGTCCTATTTCGAGGGCAGCACCAACGAGGTGCCGCGCGAAGCCTACGCCATCCCGTTCGGCCAGGCCCGCGTGGCGCGCGCCGGCGACGACGTGACCATCGTCACGCTCAGCCAGATGGTGCAGAAGTCGCTGCTGGCGGCCGAGCAGCTGGCCGGGGAGGGCATTTCCGTGGAAGTGATCGACCTGCGCACCATCGTGCCGCTGGACCGCGAGAGCGTACTGCGCTCCGCGGCCAAGACCGGCCGCGTGCTGATCGCCGACGAGGACTACCTGAGCTTCGGCCTGTCCGGCGAGATTGCCGCCACCATCGCTGAACACCTCGATACGGTGCGCCTGCGCGCGCCCGTGCGCCGCCTGGCCGTGCCGGACGTGCCCATTCCGTTCAGCCGGCCGCTCGAGCAGGCCGTCATTCCACAGGTCGGCAACATCGTCGACCAGGTCCGTGCGCTGATGCACGCCACATTGAACCAACAGGGAGAAGCAGCATGATGGATGTATTGATGACAGGCGACGTCTGGGACGACGTGGAACCGGGCACGGAAGCCCTGCTGCAGGACTGGCAGGTGAAGGAGGGTGACCTGGTGGCGGCCGGCCAAGTGCTGGTGTGCGCCGAGCTGGTCAAGACCACCCATGAAATCACGGCGCCCGCTGCCGGCCGCGTGATTGCGCTGCTGGCCGCGGAAGGCGACACTATCGGCCCGGCCACCGTGCTGGCACGGCTGGAGGAGTAGCCCGCCATGAGCCACGCTACCCTACCTGCGCCGGTGCCCGCCGTACGCAACACCATCGCGCTCGGCGGCATGCGCGCCGCCATTGCCCGCAACATGGAGGCCGGCTGGCGCGTGCCCCGCGTCGCCCAGTCGATCGACGTCGACGTCTCAGCCCTGGAACGGCTGCGCGCCGCCTGGCCCGCCGGGCAAGACCAGCCGCGCCCCAGCCTGACGGCCTACGTGTTGCGTGCCGTGGCGCTGACCTTGCGCGACCATCCGCGCCTGAATGCGCGCATGCTGGACAAGGAAATCGAGCTGATGCCGGAGATAAACCTGGGCCTGGCCGTCAGTCTCGACGAGGGCCTGATGGTGCCGGTGCTGCGCCAGGCCGACGGCAAGAGCGTGGCCGAACTGGGCGCCGAGGCGCGCACGCTGGCGGCCGGCGCCCGCGCGGGCACGCTGGGGGCCGGCGCCTACCAGCGCGGTACGTTCACCGTGACCAACCTGGGTACGACCGGTATCGACAGTTTCACGCCCATCATCAACGCGCCGCAGGTAGCCATCCTCGGCATGACCCGGGTCGCCGTCCGGGCGGTGGTGCGGGACGGGGCCATCGTCGCCGCGCCCATGATGGGCCTGCATCTGGTGTTCGACCACCGTGCAGTGGACGGGTACCCGGCGGCGCTGTTCCTGACCGACCTGCAGCGCCGACTGGAAACCACCGAGGGCTTGTAATGGACGCCAAAATCGTGTTCGTCGATACCGTCACCCAGTCGCAGGAGCAGCTGTGGAATGCGGCCCAGCTGGCCCGGCCGGTCACCGAACCGCGGCTGCGGCTGTGGACCTACCGGGTGCCCGGCGTGGTGCTGGGCTGTTCCCAGGCGGCCCTGCGGGCACGCATGGACAGCCGGCACGCGCTGGCCGCGTCCGTGGTGCAGCGCGGTTCCGGCGGCGGCGCCGTGCTGACCGGGCCATGGATGGTGAGTGCCTCGATCATCCTGCCGCCCGACCATCCGCTGGTGGGCCAGGGCACGGTGTCGAGCTACCGCTGGCTGGGGGCGCTGCATGCGGGGCTGCTGCGCGACGCCGGTATCCGGGCCTACGCCATCCCGCCAGAGGAGGTGCGCCTGCACCAGGCCGACGCCCGCCTGAAGTGGGCTTGCTATGGCGGGCTGTCGCCGTGGGAGGTGGTGGTCAACCTGCGCAAGATCGTCGGCCTGGCCCAGCTGCGCAAGCGCACCGGCGTGCTGATCACGTCGGGCACGCTGATCGCCCGGCCGGACTGGAGCTTGCTGTGCGACGCGCTGGGCCAGCCCGGCGACGCCGGCCTGCTCAGCGACTGCACCACGTCCTACGCCGAACAGCTGGGCGCCCCCGTCATGGCCGAGGTGCTGGCCGAACGCCTGCATCACATGCTCACCGACGTGCTGGGGGCAGGCTCGGACGCGGCCCTGCATCGCCACGGCCTGGCGCCGCGCGAGGGCAGCCGGCAGGCGCGCAATTCATTTCAACATTAACAGTGACGCACCCTGGAGGAAATATGAAAGACCAAAAATCAGATTCGAACGCCGGCACCATGCGCATCTTGCCCAAGGTCGTGACCTGGTCGCGTCGCGGTTTTCTGCGCGGCGGCGGGCTGGCCCTCGGCGCGGCGGCGGTGGCGCCGGCGGCGCTGGCCATGCCCGCCGCCGATGGCCTGGCTGGAGCGTTCCAGACGCTGGGGCCGGCCACTGGCAAGACCTTGCTGCGGATGGCGCGCGACGTGTTCCCCCACGACCGCCTGGCCGACCGCTATTACGCCGATGCCATCGCCCCCTGCGAGCGGGCGGCCGGCAAGGATCCGGCGCTCAAGGCGCTGCTGCAGGATGGGGTGGCGGAGCTGGACCGGGCCGCCGTGCGCCGCTTCGGCCAGCCGTACGCCGAGGTGGCGGCGGAGGACGACCGGGTCAGCCTGCTGAAGGCGATCGAGCAGGGGCCCTTCTTCCAGAAAATCCGGGGTGACATGGTCACCAGCCTGTACGACAACAAGGCCGTGTGGCCGCTGCTGGGCTACGAAGGCTCATCCTGGGAGAAGGGCGGCTATCTGGCTCGCGGCTTCAACGATATCGACTGGCTGTGAGCGGCAAGGCATAACAATAACTGAAGGAGACAGGACATCATGAGCAAGAAATTCAATCTCAATGACGATGGCGTGGTCGTCATCATCGGCTCCGGTGCCGGCGGGGCGACGCTGGCCAACGAGCTGGCACAGAAGGGCGTGGACAAGATCGTCATCCTGGAAGCGGGCAAGCATTTCACGCAAGCCGATTTCGAGAACGACGAGTGGGCCATGTTCAACAAGATATCGTGGCTGGACAAGCGCATCTCGGCCGGCGGCTGGCATCACACCAAGACCTATCCCAACCTGCCGGCCTGGATCGTCAAGGCCGTCGGCGGCTCCACCGTACACTGGTCCGGGGTGGCGCTGCGCTTCCAGGAGCACGATTTCCGCACCCGCAGCATCTATGGCCAGGTCGAAGGCGCCAACGTGCTGGACTGGCCGATTACGCTGGCCGAACTGGCGCCATACTACGAGCTGGCGGAAAAGAAGATGGGGGTGGCCGGCACCGCCGCCAGCGGGTTGCCGCCCATGCCCGAAAGTAACCAGTACAAGGTGGTGGCGGCCGGCGCCCGCAGGATCGGCTACCAGAAGATCATCCGGCCGGTGGCATCGAACTCGGCGCCCTACGATGGGCGCCCCGGCTGCCAGCAGATCGGCTTTTGCATGCAGGGCTGCAAGATCGGCGCCAAGTGGTCGACGCTGTACACCGAGATTCCGCGCGCGCTGGCCACCAACCGGGTCGAGCTGCGGCCGGAGAGCATGGTGCTGCAGATTCAGCATGACAAGAGCGGCAAGGTCAACGGCGTGCTGTATGCGGACCGCAAGGGCCGCCACGTGCTGCAAAAGGCCCGCGTGGTCTGCGTGGCCGGCAATTCCATCGAATCGCCGCGCATGCTGCTCAATTCGGCGTCCAATATGTTCCGCGACGGCCTGGCCAATTCTTCCGGCCAGGTGGGCCGCAATTACATGAACCATGCCACGGCGGCGGCCGTGGCCATCCACCAGAAGCCGGTCTACATGAACCGGGGCTTCGACATCGGCGCCGTGGTGGCGGACGAAGTGGCGCTCAACACGGGGCGCGGCTTCAACGGCGGCTACTACCTGGAGGGCCTGGCCCTGGGGTTGCCCTACACGGCCGCCTTCATGAAGCCGGGCGGCTGGGGCCGCGACGTGACGTCCGCGCTGGAGATGTACGACCATATGACGGCCGTCTGGGTCTGCGGCGAGGACATGGCGCGCGAACAGAACGGCATCAGCCTGCATCCGACGGAAAAGGACCAGTATGGCTTGCCGATACCGATCGTCAGCAAGACCTACCACGGCAACGACGAGGCGATCGCCCGTCACGGCCTGGTCCAGTTCCGCAAGCTGTCCGAGGCCGTGGGCGCCAGTCGCGTGATCGACATGCCAGCCTATCCCGCCAGCCATAATTTGGGGACCAATCGCATGAGCGCCAACCCCCGTGACGGCGTGGTCAACAAATGGGGCCAGACCCACGACGTGAAGAACCTGTTCATTTCCGACGGTAGCCAGTTCACGTCCAGTTCGGCGGCCAATCCGACCCTGACCATCGTCGCGCTGGCCATCCGGCAGGCCGAGCATATCGCCAGCCAGCTGCAGCAGCGGGCAATCTGACACGCCAGTCTCCTCTGTGCAGTGTTTGGGGCAGGCGCAAGCCTGCTCCTTTTTTCCATTCCAGAGACGGCCGCGGCGGCCGTCCCGCCAAAACGTGAGCGATACCATGAACACTACAACGCAGGCCGGCACGGCGCCCGGGCTCAGACAGAAAGGCGCCGGCAAGACCGCGCGCCTGCCCATCAAGATCGTGCCGGTCGACCGCCTGGCCAAGCCGGACTGGATACGGGTGCGGGCGGCATCGCCCTCGACCCGCTTCCGGGAAATCGAATCCATCCTGCGCGCCAACGGGCTGGTGACCGTGTGCGAGGAGGCCAGTTGCCCCAACATCGGCGAGTGCTTCGGCAATGGCGGCGCGACCTTCATGATCATGGGCAGCCTGTGCACGCGCCGCTGCCCGTTCTGCGACGTCGCCCATGGCCGGCCCGAGGCGCTCGATGCGGCCGAACCGGGCCGGCTCGCCGCCACCATCGCTGCGCTGGGCCTGCGCCACGTGGTCATCACCTCGGTCAACCGGGACGACTTGCGCGACGGCGGCGCCGCCCACTTCGCCCAGTGCATCGGCAATGTGCGCGCGCTGGCGCCGCACACGCAGGTCGAAATTCTGGTGCCCGACTTCCGCGGCCGCCTCGGGCACGCGCTCGACGCGCTGGCCGTGGCGCCGCCGGATGTGTTGAATCACAATATAGAAACCGTGCCCAGGCTATATCCGGCGGTGCGCCCCGGTGCCAGTTATGCCCACTCGCTGGCGCTGCTGCGCCGCTGCAAGGCCCGCTATCCGGACCTGCGCACCAAGTCCGGCATCATGGTCGGGCTGGGCGAAACGGACGACGAGGTGCTGGATGTGCTGCGCGACCTGCGCGCAAATCATGTCGATATGATAACTATAGGGCAATACCTGGCGCCATCGGGCGGCCATCTGCCGGTACGCCGTTATGTCGCTCCCGCGACGTTCGACGCGTTCCGCCAACTTGCCCTGGCCATGGGCTTTCTGCACGTGGCGGCCGGGCCCCTGGTTCGGTCGAGCTACCACGCCGATCGGCAGGCACTGGCCGCGGGCCTGGGTGGCGGCGACGCCTACGCCGGCGAAATACGGCGCCGTCAGCGGGCGCCGGTCGGGGCCGCGGGGGCGGTTTCGCCAACGGTGGGCGCGAGCGCACCGCAGCCATTCCGGGCGCCGCCGGGTCCGGGCGTGTGGGAGGAAGGCGACGATATTTACTGATCGTGCAACAGCGGACTGCGCCGGTCGAAAAAGGACCGATGAAGTAGCGTAACATTGACTTTCGCGGCAACAAGCAGAGCCACATCAAAGTGGACCAGGTGATGTCCGGTTGGGCCGGCGCGCACCATGAGAGAAGGAGACATCCAGTGATAAACCGAGCACAAACGCAACACATCAAGAACGTCCTGTCGGTCGCCACCCAGATGGGGGCAGCCAATATCACGGACGACAATACCCTGATCCATAAGTCATGGACCCGCTGTGTCAACGACTATGGGCTGGACCCGTCCCATCTGCGGGCACCGAACATCGTCACCTCCGACATATTGCGCGAGCACCAGGAACAGATCGAGGAGTTCATGCTGGTGGCGCGGGTGGGCATGGAGCAGATGTACAAGCGCGTGTCGGGCCTCGATTATGTGCTGTTGTTGACCGACTCCAAGGGCATCGCCGTCGACTATATCGGTAACGAGGCCCGCTCCCGTGAACTCAAGCAGGCAGGCCTGTACCTGGGCGCCGAATGGAGCGAGCAATCGGCCGGCACTTGCGGGGTCGGCACCTGCCTGGTGGAACAGACGGCACTCACCTGCCACCAGGGCGACCACTTCGACCCGACCCATATTCCCCTGACCTGTTCCGCTGCCCCCCTGTTCGATCCGGAAGGAAAATTCCTGGCGGTGCTGGACATGTCGGCGCTCACCTCACCCATGAGCAAGGAGAGCCAGCACCTGGCTCTGCATCTGACGGTGATGTATGCCCAGATGATCGAGGACGCCAATTTCCTGCGCCATTTTGACGACCGCTGGATTTTGCGCCTGGGTACGGCGTGGGGACTGGTGGAAGTGAGCGGCGAGATCATGCTGGCCTTTGACGACGACGGCGTCGTGGTGGGCGCCAATACGGGCGGGCGCCAGCTGTTCCGGCGGCGCGATGGCTTGGCCGGCAATGAGCCGGTGGGGCGGCTGGTGAGCGAACTGTTCAACTTGTCGGCCGACGATTTGTGGCGCCTGGTGCGTGCCAATGGCGCCGGCGACCGCTCGGTGGTGACCCGCGAATCGAACAAGATGTTCTATGCCAGCGTCGCCATGCCGCGCCGGCGCAAGCCGGCGGCACTGGTGAACGCAGTTCCGGCCGACGGCGGCCAGCTGCTGGAGCACACCAGCTACCCCATACTGGACCGCCTGGCTGGCGACGACAAGGCGATGCGGCGCTTGCTCGAGCAGGCCAAGCGCCTGCTCAACCGCAAGCTCAATATCCTGATCCACGGCGAAACGGGCACGGGCAAGGAAGTGATCGCGAAGGCGCTGCATGAATCGAGTGTACGCGCTGGCAAGCCGTTCGTGGCCGTTAACTGCGGCGCGATTCCAGAATCGTTGATCGAAAGCGAGCTGTTCGGCTACACGGCCGGCAGCTTCACCGGCGGACGCAGCAAGGGCATGAAGGGCCTGATACTGCAATCGGACGGCGGCACGCTGTTCCTGGACGAGATAGGCGACATGCCCCTGCATCTGCAGACGCGGCTGCTGCGCGTGCTGTCGGAAAAGGAGGTATTGCCGCTGGGGGCGGACAAGCCCGTCGCGCTGGATCTGACCGTCGTCGCCGCTTCCCACCGCGACTTGCGCAACCTGATCAACGCGGGCAGTTTTCGCGAGGACTTGTATTACCGCCTGTGCGGCGCCACCTTGCACCTGCCTTCACTGCGCGACCGTACCGACAAGCGCTACCTGATCGAGAAGGTGCTGGCCGAGGAGGCCGAACTGCTCAATATCGAGGCTGGCATCTCGTCAGAAGCCATGTTGCAGATGTTGTGCTTCGGCTGGCCGGGGAATATCCGCCAGTTGCGCAACGTGCTGCGCTTTGCGCTGGCAGTCACCGACGGCAATATGATCATGCCGTCGGACCTGCCGCAGGAATTTGGCGACCAGTTCACGCACCAGGGCGGTCGCGCAGACGTGGCGGAGGAAGCAGCCGAGGTGTCGGTGGAAGGCAAAGGGGGCGAGGAATGCGACATGGAGCAGTTGCTGGCCTCGCTGATGCGCAATAAATGGAATGTCACGAAGACCTCCGATGAACTGGGCTTTTGCCGGGCGACGTTGTATCGCTACATGAAGAAATTCAGCATCGTGCCGCCCAATCAGCGTTAAGGTGCGCCATGCCCGGACAAAGACGGGGCATGATGGCAGGCGCTGCACCGGACCTGGGCAGCGCGCCGCCGCGCCACGCGTTGCCGGACCTTGCCGCGCATTGCGCGCGTACCGTTGCCGACCCAGCGCGCTGGGATCAGACCGGGTGCAGCGCACTCCACACGGGCTGCGCGCGGTCGCCGACCCAGTACACGGCAATGGCCGCCGCGCCCAGCGCCACACCGAGGCGTATGCGCGCCGCGCCAGGCTTGGGAGCCGCCTGCGCCAGCCGCAACAGGCACCAGACTCCGGCGCCGACGGTCAACTGCCCCAGCTCGACCCCGACATTGAACGACAGCAGTGAGGTGACGATGTTCGGACCGGTATCGGACAGGATGGCGCGCAGCCCGATGGCGAGGCCGCAGCCGTGCACCACGCCCACCAGGCCGGTGAGCAGGGCGGGATGCGAGGCGACGCGCTGCCGTACCAGCAGCAGGGCCGCTCCCAGCACCGATAGCGCGATCAGCAGTTCGATCACAGGCTCGCTCCAGCTGGCCTGAGGCAGCAAGCCATAGAAACCTGCCACGATGGACAGGGCATGGCCGGCGCTGAACGCGCTGATCTTCAGTGCGATCGCGCGCAGGCGCAGGTCGCCCGCTACCAGGCAGACCACCAGCAGCAGGTGGTCATATCCTTCAAGGATGTGGGCGGCGCCGGCGCGAACAAATTGCATGAAGGCCTGCATCACAGGGGGATTGACGGTGATCGCCGCGTCCAGCGTACCACTGCGGCTGTATTGCGTCGTCGTGCCTGCGATATGGGACAGTAAGATCGTATGGATGGGGGCATCACTGAGCAAGCCGGCCTGCAGCGCGCTGCTGAAGGCGAACGGCCCGTCCGGCCTGACGGCGGGGTAGAACACGGCTGCGTCGAGCAGCATGTTGCCGATGTCGATCGCCGTCCCGTCTTGCGGCAGCGGCCCGGATGGGGGCGATGACGCGCGCGTCGCCAGGCGCGCCTGGTCGGCGCTGGAGAACGGCGGCACGGCACCCTTCACGTGGATCGACGCCGACAGCACTTGCGGTGCAACGGCATTGCCCTGCACCGTCACGGCATGGCCCGACGCCAGCGTCGCCGATGCCATGGCCGTGGCGGCATTCAGTGCCGTGCCGCTCACGTAATAGAAGACGCGGCCACTTTCGCTGCGTGTAATGACGTATGGGGCGGGCATGTCGCCGGGCCCGTGCGCCAGCAAGGGAAGCGACACGCGAAAATAGGCCGTCATGCCGGCGGTGTCGTAGGTGAAATGGACGACCCGGATATTGGCCCGGCCGTCGGCGTGCGCCCGGACACCGGTCGGCACGCTCCACAGCCAGGCCAGCAGCAGCGCGGCAAACAGCGCACGCCACTGTGCGGCAGGATTGTGGCGCATGCGCGCCGTGGCGACGTTGCCGATCAAGGTCTTCATGGCGCGGTGCTTATTTGGCAGGGTAACGGGGATCCCACAGTACGCGCTTGGCGCCCTTTTCGTAGGCCATGCCTTTGGGCGTGCTGACGATTTCCAGCTGCATGCCCCAGGGTGAAAGGAAATACATCCAGGTCAAGCCGGCGGCTGGCCCGTCTGTAAAGGTACTCGGTGCACCCAGTGTCCTGACGCCCTTGGCCTTCAGATAGGCGGCGGCCTTGTCCATGTCATCGACATAAAAGGCCAGGTGGTGCCCGCCCACGTCGCTGTTCCTGGGCGGTGCTTTGGCTTGTCCCGGCGCGCCGTACTCAAAGATTTCAAGGTTGGTGCCGTAGCCGCAGCGTACCATCTGGAACCGCTTGATTTCGGCCCGCGGATTGACGTTCAGGTGCACATTCATCCAGTCGTCGGCGAACTTGAAGGCGCCGAGTTTGATCGATGCCTCGCAGCCGATCACATTGACGAAGAAGCTCACCGCCTCGTCCATGTTGGGCACGGTGATGCCCAGGTGCTGCGCGCCTTGCATGCCGGGCATGCCGGCGTAAGCGCTGATGGGAAGCGTTACGGTGGCTACCGCGCAGGCGAGGGTGTGTTTAAGGCTCATGCTGTCTCCTGTGGTGTTGGAATAGTCGCCGGTCCGGGCGACCGGTATGTCACCTAAAAGCAAGATGTGAGCCATCGGGCTTCCAGGTCCGCGGCTGCTTAATTGCACGGGGAGTGCGCGGCATTCCACGTGTGGAGGCCGGCATTCGCGGCGACAGTTGTCACAGGCATGCGTAGCAGGGGAGGCAGGTATTTGCGAAATGCACTCTTCCGCAGAAGGTGCTGTTCGGTTGGCTCGGCATCCGTCGCATCGCTTCGGTGTACTACCTGGAATTCGCTTTGAATCATGGCGTGACCGGGACATTCGCACAGCAGCTTGTGCATGTTGTCGTGGGGATCGTCACCGCATCTATCCTTGCTCATGGCATCACGGTTGCCCCCCTATTGAATTGGTATGCGCGCCGCCGGGAAGGGTGAGCAAGCCCTCAGCCGGCGGCGACGTTTTGGCGGCGCCAGCCGTGGCCGCGTCGCAGCTAAGGTATGGGCAGTCCGAGCCAGCGCAGATGGCCGGCGCGTGCGCGGGAATGGGCGTACACTCGGTGTAAGTTGCAAATCAGGAGAAGCACCATGGATAACGCCGGACTGGAAGTTTCTTTCCATGAGCTGCCACTGAGCGTCGAGCAGGAATCGGAACTTCAGCACTATATTCACCAGCGGCTCAGGCGCGGCCTGTCAGCTGACGCGGCGGAGTTGCGCAGCATGGTGCGCGACATGTTGACACCCCCTATGGCAGACGTAGCTCAGGACCGATCCTTAGCGCCGGGCGTACAGGCTGACGCGGAGCGCGCGGCTGGCCTTGTCCATGATGGCGGCGATCCGATTACGACGCGCGAAGAACGCATCGCGGCCGGGGAGTCCGAAGCCATGAAGCATCCGCGAACTTAGCGTATCGGGATAGAAATGAACGAACGCCAAAGACGTTCTGATACCGGTACCGCGAAAGCGGTGGCGCGCGGCGTCAACATCCAATCCGTGCGTAACCGGACGCTGGCGCAGGGGTATATGGAATACAGGCGCGTTCCCTCGGGTGTGATTACGCGCGTCCTCGACCAGCCTTTGTTGCGCCGGCCACCCAGTACCGACCAGCTGGTCTCGGAAGCAATCACGCCTTCCTCCCCGCCGCTGACGCCAGTCCAGAGGGAGGACTGAAAATGGAGGGCGGCACACCATGAGCAAGCATCGGGTGCAGACCCGGCAGCTCGGCCCCGTTCAGTTGCGCATCATGTTGACACTGGCGCGCGACTTGCTGCAGACCGACGAGGCGCAAGGCTCGTTGGCACTGGTAGGCCGCGCCCTGGTGGAAATGGTCCGGCTCGATTCGGCCCTGCTGCTCCTGCGCAACGATCAGATGGATCTCGTCGAGTTCGACAGCCACGGTATCGTGCATATGGCCGGCACGGGCCATCCGCTGTACTGTGCCGCAGCGCGCCTGATTGCCGACGCGGGAGTGGCTGCGGATGAGCAGCCCAACGGCGAACGGCAGCCCGAATTTGGCGGGGCACGTATGCTGGTGCTGGCCGTGCCGGCGCAAGCCGCAGTGGCAGTCCTCGCCGTCAGCTGGAACCATGACTTGGATAGCGCGACGCAGGATGGCTACAAACGCACTCTCTCGTACATTCTGCAGTTGGCGGCGGCAGCGCTGGGTAAAATCGAGTCACATCATTCACTGGAGCGGCTCTTGCGCGAACAGCGCCAGGAAGCTGCGGACACGTCAGTATCCCATGGCGAAGAATTGAAGCTACGGGACGAGGCGGTGAACGAAATGCGGATGCTGTCGTTGACCGACGTCCTGACGGGTTTGTATAACCGGCGCGGCTTTTTCCTGCAGGCCGAACAGATCTACAAGCTTGCGAAGCGCAAGCGCACGAAAAGCGCCGTTATCTTCGCCGACATTGACGGCCTGAAGCGCGTGAACGATGAATTGGGTCACGAAGCCGGAGACGCCATGATCCAGGACGCCGCGCTTGTGTTTCGCCAGTCGTTTCGCCATTCCGATGTGGTGGCACGCCTGGGGGGCGACGAATTTGTCGCCTATACCCTTGACGACGAGCAGCCAGACGTCATCCTGGCGCGGATGGAGACCAATCTGCGCGCGTTCAACCTGATGCAGGAACGGCCGTACCGTGTTTCGATCAGTGCCGGCGTCGTGCCGGTCGATGCCAGCGCGGACCTGATGCTGTCGCATTACGTGCTCCTGGCAGACGAACAAATGTATGCGCAAAAGCGGAGCCGCTTGCATTGAGCCAAGGGCTCCACACCAGATATCGGGGAGCACGCCACGCCGGGCTTCATGCGCGATGAAGCATTCCGGCCTGACTGGCGGGCTGAATTTCACCCAACTGAAGAAGACGAAAATACAATGCGATTGCACGCCATCGTCTGCGCCGGCGGCCACTGTCACTACGCTGGCTATCGCTACGGCCAATTGCGCGATGCGCTTGCATTTGCAGCGGGGCATCCGAATACCGACAACAAGACCAAAGGCGCACAGTAATTCCCATACGCCAGCTTTGTTGAAGAGGCTGCTGCGTTTGCAGTGGCTTCTTTTTTTTTTACCTACGTTGCCGCTGGCGCGACGGGCGTGACGGTGAAGAGATCAGGGTCGTCCGCATGATCGATCAGGATGCGCTTGACGCGCCCCTGCCACAAGGTGGCGAATGCGCGTTTGTCGTCCGGCGTGGCGAGGCCGTCGAGGATCTTTCTCAACAGGACGCTCATGCCTGGGTCAGCCGCGACCCGGTGCATTTGCATGCTGAGCCGGACAGCCGCACCGTTGTCGGCACGTTCGAACACCACCTCGCCAGCATCGCCGGCGTCAAACTGCAGCAGATGCTGGCGCTGGAAATTGCCGCCGATGCCCTTGAAGCCGCCGCTGCCTGCCGCGCCCGTGATCAGGCCGACGACGCTGGCAATGACGCCGCTCACGCCTTCATCCTGCGCCGCCGCAAACCGCACCCGCAGCGCGCCCCGTTCCGGCGTGCCGTCGGGGTACAAGGCGCTCAAGGCGCGCCGCGTCATGAGGTAGGCGCCGGCGACCGTCGGGCACGAGTGCCCGGCTAGCTTGACGGCGTCGATATAGCGGTAGGTGATCATGCCGTCGGTGCAAGCACCAAGAAACTCGGCCAGGCCGTCATGCACGGTGATAGTGGGGGCCTGGTCGAAAAAATCAGGGAAGCGCATGGTATCTCTGCCTTTCTGGAGTGGGGGGCGGGGGCTTGTCCTTGCTGGTCGCATGGTCTGTTTGTTTCAGTGGTGTTTCATTTCGTTTCGCCTTGGCTGTGCTGCAATTGCGTGCAACATGGTGTGAAACAAATTCAACATAGAAAAATGCGCAGTCAGGATGCTGAAAATGACAATGTTTTGCGTCTGTGCCATTGCCAAATAATTGAAAGCAAAGGATTCTTTTACCAGTCCGCTGGTCTGCGCCGCCCCGGCGCATCGCTTGGCACGGCGATTGCAATAGCGACCATGAAAGTACGGCGCAGCTATCCGCATGAAACGGCAACGACAAAAACTGGAGACGACATGACCTTCGCAGACTTCTACCAAGAATCGATCGATGAACCGGCTAACTTCTGGGGCCGTGAAGCACAAGCGATCGATTGGCAAACGCCGTACACGCAGGTGCTCGACTACAGCAAGGCGCCGTTCGCGCAGTGGTTTGTCGATGGGCGTACCAATCTGTGCCACAACGCAGTCGACCGCTGGCTGGAAAAACAGGGCGAACAACCGGCGCTGATCGCCATTTCGACCGAGACCCACCAGGAGAAAGTGTATAGCTTCAGGCAATTGCACGCGGAAGTGTGCCGCATGGCGGCCATCCTGATCGGGCTGGGCGTGGGGCAGGGCGACCGCGTGCTGATCTACATGCCGATGATCGCCGAGGCGACGTTTGCGATGCTGGCCTGTGCCCGCATCGGCGCGGTCCATTCGGTCGTGTTCGGCGGCTTTGCTTCCCACAGCCTGGCCACGCGGATCAACGACGCGCAGCCAAAACTGGTCATTTCCGCCGACGCCGGTTCGCGCGGCGGCAAGCCGGTGCCATACAAGCCCCTGCTCGATGCGGCCATCGCGCTGGCCAGTTTCAAGCCGTCCAACGTGCTGCTGGTCGACCGCGGCCTGGTACCGATGACGCTGGTGCCGGAACGCGACGTGGACTACGCCAGCCGGCGCGAACACAATCTCGACGCCGACGTGCCCGTCACCTGGCTCGAATCGAACCAGCCGTCCTACATTCTGTACACCTCCGGCACGACCGGCAAGCCGAAGGGGGTACAGCGCGACGTTGGCGGTTATGCGGTGGCATTGGCTGCGTCGATGAAGCATATTTTCTGCGCCAAGCCGGGCGAAGCTTTCTTCTCCACCTCCGACATCGGCTGGGTGGTCGGGCATTCCTATATCGTGTATGGCCCCCTGATCGCGGGCATGGCCACCATCATGTACGAGGGCTTGCCGACTTCGCCCGACGGCGGCATCTGGTGGAGCATCGTCGAGAAATACCAGGTCACCCGCATGTTCTCGGCCCCCACTGCGGTGCGCGTGCTGAAGAAGCAGCCTGCGGAAATGATGACGAAATACGATCTGTCCTCGCTCAAGGCCTTGTACCTGGCCGGCGAGCCACTCGACGAAACCACCTCGAACTGGATCGCGAACGCGCTGGGCGTGCCGATTATCGACAATTACTGGCAGACCGAAACGGGCTGGCCCATCCTGTCGATTGCCAAGGGCATTGAAGACCAGCCGACCAAGCTGGGTAGTCCCGGTCTGCCCGTGTTCGGCTACAAGGTCAAGATCCAGAACGAGGCCACGGGCGAAGACTGCGGCGCCAACGAGAAAGGTGTGGTCGTCATCGAAGGGCCGTTGCCGCCGGGCTGCCTGCAGACCGTGTATGGCGACGACCAGCGCTTCCTGTCCACCTACTGGAACAAGATCAACGGCAAGCAGGTCTACTCCACCTTTGACTGGGGTATCCGCGATGCGCAAGGTTATTACTTCATTCTCGGGCGCACCGACGACGTGATCAACGTCGCCGGCCACCGCCTGGGCACGCGCGAGATCGAAGAGAGCATTTCGTCCCACCCCAATGTGTCCGAGGTGGCGGTGGTCGGGGTCGAAAATCAGCTCAAGGGCCAGGTGGCGGTGGCTTTTGTGGTGCTCAAGCATCCCGACGCGGCCGCGGGGACCGATGCCAGCGCGGCGCTGGAAAAGGAAATCATGGGCGTGGTCGACCAGCAGCTCGGCGCCGTCGCCCGGCCGTCACGCGTGGTGTTCATCCACGCCTTGCCCAAAACCCGCTCCGGCAAGCTGTTGCGCCGTTCGATACAGGCGCTCTGCGAAGGGCGCGACCCGGGCGACCTGACCACCATCGAAGATCCCAGCTCGCTGGCCCAGATCAAAGCTGCATTATCTACTGGAGAATAAGCACGCGGGGGAGGGCGCCGCCAAGTGGGCGGCTGCCTAGGAGGCGGTCTGGCGCAGGACCGCCGGTGATGGCGGCTCTCTCAGCCCGGCACCGCGAAGCTGGTTAGCCGAGCCCGGCCCTGAGCCACCTCCCGGCGTCAGCCGCGACATCGATAATCGCCTGGCGCCGCCAGCCAGGTCGCCGGGCCGGTTCAATCCGGTGGCGACTACCGTCACGCGCATGGCGTCACCCAGCGCATCGTCGAAGACCGCGCCGAATTTGATCATGGCGTCGTCGCTGACTTGCGCGCAGATCACATTCATCACCTGCTTGGTTTCGCGCAGCTTCAATGTCTCTTCGGAGGCGGTGATGTTGACCAGCAAGCCGCGTGCGGCGTGCAGGTTGGAGCCATCGAGCAGCGGGCAGGAGATCGCCTCTTCGGCGGCCTTGACGGCACGGTCGTCACCGGCGTGTTGGGCCGAACCCATCATCGCTATGCCGGACAGGCGCATGACCGTGCGGACATCTTCGAAGTCGACGTTGATCATGCCAGGCACGGTGATGATTTCCGCGATACCGGCAACGGCTTTGCTCAACACATCGTCGGCGGCGGCGAACGCCTGCTTTTGTGTGATGTCGCCACCCAAGACTTCTTCGAGGCGGCTATTGAGGACGATGACGAGCGCGTCGACACATTTCGCCAGCAAGGCGATGCCTTCTTCGGCGACCCGCATGCGCCGCGGGCCTTCGAAGTCGAAGGGCTTCGATACGACGCCAACAGTCAGGATGCCCATCTCGCGGGCCACTTCGGCGACCACGGGCGCCGCGCCGGTGCCGGTGCCGCCGCCCATGCCGGCAGTGAGAAACACCATATGCGCGCCCTTGATCGCGTCGGCGATCATCGTGCGTTCGCGCAGGGCCTTTTCGCGCCCGACAATCGGGTCGCTGCCAGCGCCAAGGCCGCTCTCGCCGAGCTGGATGCGCTTTTCGACGCGCGTATGCGACAGCGCCTGTGCGTCCGTATTGGCGCAGATAAATTCGAAGGCCGACAGTCCGGAGGCGGCCATATGGTTGACAGCGTTGCCGCCGGCGCCGCCAATGCCGATCACTTTGATGACAGTCGCAGTTTGGGTGTTCTTAAGGTCTAGCAAGAAAGACTCCTTTCGATGGAATTGCGCCCGGCCAGCGGGCCCGCCCGGCGATGCGCCAAGTTGCCTATAGGCATGCGCGGACGGCACGGAACTGCAGGGGATGCAACGGTCCCCTGGCGACCGTAAGTAGTACTGGCCAATGCCGAGTCGCTTAGCCTACTTGCTGAGGCGCGCACGATACAGTCTTTTATGGTTTCAATGGAAAGCATTTGTAAGACTGCGTGCAATTGCGGCGAAAGGCTGGCTGCAGCCGGACTCGTCGCCCTGCGCGATCGCCGGCAGCGTCGAGGCCAGTCCGACCTGGCGCACTTGGCGCTGACGTGACGCCCTAGGCCTGGCTGGCGCGGATCCGGTATTGTCCCGGATTGGTGCCGGTCCACTTCTTGAACGCGCGGTGGAAGGCGCTGGCTTCGGCAAAGCCCAGTTTGGTGGCGATACTGGATACGCTGTGCGATGAATGGCACAGTAATTCAATGGCCATATCGCGCCGTAATTGGTCTTTGATCAGCTGGAAACTCTGGCCCTCGTCGTCCAGACGCCGACGCAGCGTGACCGGGGTCATATTCAGTTGCGCGGCGACCACGTCAAAGCCAGGCCAGGCATCGGCGGCGGCGCGCAGGTGGCGCCGGATCCGGGCCGCCAGCCCGTCCGCATTCTTGTACTTCACGACGATGTTACCGGGTGCCTTGCGCAGGAAAACACGGGCGTCCTGTTCATCGCGGATCACGGGCAGGTCGAGCAGCGCGCGTGAAAAATGCAGCGCCGTCGCCTCCTGGCCAAACCGCAGGTTTTCCGAATACATGTGATGGTATTCCGCGCTGCGCGGAGGTTCCGCATAGCAGAACGCGGCCGACAGTACGGGAATGCGGCGCCCCACCAGCCAGCACGCCAGCCCGTGTTGCAGCATCAATAGTGTCTCGAAGCCAAACACACTGGTCTCGGCATCGGCCGTGGCGGGACGTATCGTCAGCGCGGCTTCATCGCCGCATGTCTTCAGCTCGCAGTGATAATCGTCCAGGATCAAATTGAAACTGCGAACCATGCGCTTCAACGCATCGTCGAGCCTGGCACAGGCTGTCAGTCCATAAGTCATCATGGCGAAGCTGCCCACCTTCATGCGCCGCCGGTCCTGGCCGAACAATTCATCGTCCAGCGCCGCCGCGACGCCTAGCCATAAGGTGCTGAAACTCTCGGGCGTCACTCGGCCGTGCTGGGCTTGCACCACGGCCGGCGCGATGCCGGCATCCAACAATACGGTATCGGCTGCGATACCGCGCGCACGCAAAGCCTCCAGGGCCGATTGCACAAAATAGACGGAGACACTGCCTTTGTTCATGGGTGGGAACCAATTTCGATTGAGGAAAGCCGGCTGCTGTAATGGCCATTTTTGCAAGTATAAACAATTTGCACGGGATCCGTGCTGGCCGCGCGAGTGGCAAATTCTTGCAGCAAGATTGCGCTTTTTCGGCATGGGCGGAACGGGGTTGGCTGCGTATTCTGGGGGCTATTCAACCACCACGTCGAGGAGCCAACATGAGCGTATCCGTACCAACCGTCAAGCTGCTGATCAACGGCGAATTCGTCGAATCGAGCACCACCGAATGGCGCGACGTCGTCAACCCGGCCACGCAGGAAGTGCTGGCGCGCGTACCGCTGGCCACCACGGCGGAAATCGCCGCCGCCGTGGCCGCCGCGAAGAACGCGTATACAACCTGGCGCAAGACGCCGATCGGCACCCGCGCCCGCATCTTCCTCAAGTACCAGCAACTGATCCGCGAGAACATCAAGGAGCTGGCCGCCTTGTTGACGGCCGAGCAGGGCAAGACGCTGGCCGATGCTGAAGGCGACATCTTCCGCGGCCTGGAGGTGGTGGAACACGCGGCCAATATCGGCTCGCTGCAGATGGGCGAGATGGCCAACAACGTGGCGAGCGGCGTCGACACCTATACCTTGCAGCAGCCGATAGGGGTGTGCGCCGGCATCACGCCATTTAATTTCCCGGCCATGATCCCGCTGTGGATGTTTCCCATGGCCATTGCTTGCGGCAATACCTTCGTGCTCAAGCCGTCCGAGCAGGACCCGATGGTGACCATGCGCCTGGTGGAACTGGCGCTGGCCGCCGGTATTCCAGCCGGCGTGCTGAACGTGGTGCATGGCGGCGAGACGGCCGTCAACGCCATCTGTGACCATCCGGACATCAAGGCGGTGTCGTTTGTCGGCTCCACCAGGGTCGGCACCCATGTGTACCAGCGCGCGTCGCTGGCCGGTAAGCGCGTGCAGTGCATGATGGGCGCGAAGAACCACGCTATCGTGCTGCCCGATGCGAATAAGGACCAGGCGCTCAACAATATCCTGGGCGCGGCCTTCGGCGCGGCCGGCCAGCGTTGCATGGCGTTGCCGGTGGTGGTGCTGGTGGGAGAGGCCAATGGCTGGATTCCGGAACTGGTGGAAAAGGCCCGGTCCATGAAGGTGAGTGGCGGCGCCGAGCAGGGCACCGATATCGGGCCGCTGATTTCGTGCGCGGCGAAGTCCCGCGTGGAACGCTTGATCGGGCTGGGCATCGAGCAGGGCGCGCGCCTGGAACTCGACGGCCGCCAGCCTGACGTGCGGGGCTACGCCAACGGCAACTTCGTCGGCCCCACCATCTTCTCCGGCGTCAAGCCCGGCATGGCCATCTACGACGAGGAGATCTTTGGCCCGGTGCTGTCGCTGGTGTTCGCCGCCGATCTCGATGAGGCGTTGGCGTTTATCAACAGCAACCCGAACGGCAATGGCACCGCCATTTTCACGCAGTCCGGCGCGGCGGCCCGCAAATTCCAGGAGGAGGTGGACGCGGGCCAGGTTGGCATCAACGTGCCAATCCCGGTGCCCGTTCCCCTGTTCTCGTTCACCGGTTCCGGCGCCTCCAAGCTGGGCGACCTGGGCCCGTATGGCAAGCAGGTGATCCTGTTCTACACCCAGACCAAGACCATCACGGCGCGCTGGTTTGACGACGGCAGCGTGGCCGGCGGCGTCAACACCACCATTTCGCTGAAATAGGCCGTATCGGAGGCAATATGGAATTTGAACTGTCCGAAGTGCAGGGCGCGTTCCAACAAAGCGCCCGTGATTTCGCCGCCGGCGAAATGGCTCCGCATGCCGCGCGCTGGGACGCCGATTGCGAATTCCCGCTGGAGACCATCCACCGGGCGGGCCAGCTGGGCTTTTGCGGCATGTACACGCCGCAGGAATTGGGCGGCCTGGGGCTGTCCCGGCTCGATGCGGCGCTGGTGTTTGAAGAACTGGCGGCGGCCTGCCCATCCACCACGGCCTATATCACGATCCACAACATGGTCAGCTGGATGGTGGCCACCTGGGGCGGTCCGGAAGTGCATGAGCGGTGGGCGCCGCGCCTGGCCAGCGGCGAACAACTGGGTTCGTATTGCCTCACCGAGCCGGGCGCGGGATCGGATGCCGGTTCGCTGGCCATGCGTGCGGTGCTGAAAGATGGCTATTACCAGCTCGACGGCAACAAGGCCTTTATTTCCGGCGCCGGCGCCACCGACTTGCTGGTGGTGATGGCCCGCACCGGCGACGCCGGACCGAAAGGCATCAGCGCCTTCGCCGTGCCAGCCGATACCCCGGGTATCAGTTACGGCCGCAAGGAAGTCAAGATGGGCTGGAACAGCCAGCCCACGCGCGTGGTGAGCTTTGATGGTGTGCGTATCCCGGCCAATCACTTGCTGGGGCAGGAAGGAGAAGGCTTCCGCATCGCCATGAAAGGCCTGGACGGCGGCCGTATCAACATCGCCACCTGTTCGGTCGGTGCGGCCCAGGCGGCGCTGGACGCCGCGCGCACCTATATGACCGAACGCCGCCAGTTCGGCAGCCGCCTGGCGTCATTCCAGCATCTGCAATTCGAGCTGGCCGACATGCAGACAGAACTCGTGGCGGCGCGGCAGATGGTGCGGCTGGCGGCGGCCAAGCTCGATGCGGGGGCGCCCAACGCCAGCGTGTATTGCGCCATGGCCAAGCGCCTGGCGACCGATATCGGCTTCAAGGTCTGCAACCAGGCGCTGCAGATCCATGGCGGCAACGGCTATATCCGGGAATATCCGCTCGAACGCTACCTGCGCGATGTGCGGGTCCACCAGATCCTGGAAGGCACCAATGAAATCATGCGCGTCATCGTGGCGCGTCACCTGCTTGAACAACCTAACGCGGAGGAATTGCGATGAACCACTACATCAATCTACAGCTTGAATTGCGCGGTCATACCGCCATCGTCACCCTGAACAACCCGCCTGCCCACACGTGGACGGCGGACAGCTTGTCCTCGCTGGCCACACTGGTAACGGACTTGAACGCCAACCGCGAAATTTACAGCCTGGTGGTGACGGGGCAGGGCGACAAATTCTTCTCTGCCGGCGCCGACCTGAAGCTGTTCGCCGACGGTGACAAGGCGATGGCGCGCACCATGGCGCGCCGCTTCGGCGAAGCGTTCGAGGTCCTGTCGCGCTTCCGCGGCGTGTCGATCGCCGCCATCAATGGCTATGCGATGGGCGGCGGACTGGAGTGCGCGCTCGCTTGCGACATCCGTATCGCGGAAAGCCATGCGCAAATGGCCTTGCCGGAAGCGACGGTCGGCCTGCTGCCATGCGGCGGCGGCACGCAATCGCTGGCGTGGCTGGTGGGCGAGGGCTGGGCCAAACGCATGATACTGTGCGGCGAGCGCCTCGATGCCGAGACGGCGCAGCGTATTGGACTGGTGGAGCAAGTGGTGGCCAAGGGCGAAGCGCTGACGGCGGCACTGGCGCTGGCGAAGTTGGTGGAAAAGCAGAGCCCGACGAGCGTGGCCGCTTGCAAGAAGCTGATCCAGGGCGCGCGCCATGAATCGCCGGCCAACTGGCTGCCGGTGGAGCGCGAACTGTTCGTCGACCTGTTCGATACGGAGGACCAGAAGGAAGGTGTGGCGGCGTTCCTGGCCAAGCGTCCGGCGCAATGGAGGAATGGCTGATGGACGGTTCCCAGATGCATGGCGTGGCGCCCGCGCCAGTGCTGGCCGAAACCCGGCTGGCTGCCAATGGCCGCCTGATCGGCCTGCTGACCTTGAACGCGGAAAAGACGCTCAATGCGGTATCGCTGCCGATGATCGAATTGCTGGCACAACATTTGTCGGCCTGGGCCGACGACGACCGGATCGCCATGGTGGTTTTGCAGGGCGCCGGCGATAAGGCGTTTTGCGCCGGGGGGGATTTGCACAACCTGTACCGTACCATGCGGGCGCAGCGCGATACCCCCCACTCCGGGGCAGTTGACGGCAACCCGTACGCCAATGATTTCTTCAGCCGCGAATACCGGCTCGATTACCAGATCCATACCTATAAGAAGCCGGTTCTATGCTGGGGTCATGGCATCGTCATGGGCGGCGGGATAGGCTTGATGGCGGGCGCCAGCCATCGGGTAGCGACGGAGCGCACCCGGCTATCCATGCCGGAAGTGCGGATCGGCCTGTTCCCCGATGTCGGCGGGTCGTGGTTCCTGAACCGCATGCCCGGTCGCGCGGGCCGCTTCCTGGCGCTGACCGGCATCGCGATCGAGGCGGCTGACGCGCGCTACGTGGGACTGGCCAATCATGTGCTGCCCCATGGGGCCAGGCACGATGTGCTGGACGCGCTGCTGACGCAGCCGTGGAGCGACGACAGCGACGCCAACCACGCGTTGGTCGGCCATGTGCTGCGCCGGACGGAAGCACGCGGCCGGGAGCCGGGTTGTCCGCAGACCGGCCCTTTGCGTCAGCACCAGCAATTGATCGATGCGCTGTGTGGCGGCGATACGGTCGAGCAAGCGCTAGCCGCGCTGGCCGCCCTGGTAACCGACCACCCGTGGCTGGCCAAGGCGGCCGGCGCACCCAAGGACGCCTCACCGGGCGCCATGCGGCTGGCGTGGCGCATGCTTGAAACGGCCAAGGATATGTCGTTGGCGGACGTGTTCCGCCTCGAATACGGTGTGGCGCTGCATTGCGCGGCGCAGGGCGATTTTGCGGAAGGCATACGTGCGCTCCTGATCGATAAGGACATGGCACCGCGTTGGCTGCCGGCCAGCAGCACCGACACCTTCCTCGACAATCCCTGGACCAACACGCCGCACCCGCTGGCCGATATTCACTAAGGAGATACTGCATGAGCACGAACGTGTACAAGATCGCATTCATCGGATTGGGCAATATGGGCGGCCCGATGGCGCTGAACCTGCTGAAGGCGGGCCACGCGCTGGCCGTATTCGACCTGTCCCAAGCCGCGCTGAAGACGCTGGGCGACGCCGGTGCGCGGATCGCCGCCTCGGCGCGCGCCGCAGCGGACGGCGCCGACATCGTGGTATCGATGCTGCCGGCCAGCCGTCACGTGGAAGGGCTGTACCTGGGCGAGGAGGGCATCATCAATGGCTTGCGCCCCGGGACCCTGATCATCGATTGCAGCACCATCTCCGCGCAGTCAGCCATCGCGGTGGCGCAAGCGGCCAAGGCGGCCGGGGTGGACATGATCGACGCGCCCGTCTCCGGTGGCACTGGCGGCGCCCAGGCCGGCAGCCTGACGTTCATGGTGGGCGGTCCGGCCGAGGCGCTGGAGCGTGCCCGGCCGGTATTGCTGGGCATGGGGCGCAATATTTTCCACGCTGGCGGACCTGGTGCGGGACAGACCGCCAAAATTTGCAACAACATGCTGCTGGGGGTATTGATGGCGGGCACCGCTGAAGCGTTGGCGCTGGGCGTGGCCAATGGCCTCGACCCGCAGGTGTTGTCCGACATCATGGTCAAGAGCTCAGGGCGCAACTGGGCCCTGGAATTGTACAACCCGGTACCTGGCATCATGGATAACGTGCCGGCTTCGCGTGGCTACAGCGGCGGTTTTGGCGTGGACCTGATGCTCAAGGATATGGGCCTGGCGGCGGAATCGGCGATCAACGCGAAATCCGCCGTTCCGCTGGGCGAACTGGCCCGCAATCTGTACGCCTTGCATAGTTTGAACGGTGCCGGCGCACTGGACTTTTCCAGTATTTACGATTGGTTGAAAAAGAAGGGCAAATAATCTTTGCCGGAATAAAAATGGGCAACCAAAAGGTTGCTCATTTTTGGGGCAGGGCCAAGCTGGTGCGGCGCGCACCACAGTTGACCGCCACGAACGGCCCGTGCCGCTCGCTTTGATTGTGGATGTGGCGTGCGATCAGCTCCTTGCCGGTACCGGTGGCCGTTCATTTAACGACTTGTGCTCTCGCCCAGGAGCGATTCGGAGCAGGCTGGCATGACAGCTAGCTTTGCCTGCCTTCGCCACGGGTGCTGCTCCGGCGCGGCATCAATTGCGCCGGCAGTTGCACCTGCGCCGGCGGTGTGCCGGATAATTGCGCCAGCAGGCTGGCGACCAGCGCCTTGCCAGCTTCGATCATCGGCGTGCGTACCGAGCTCAGCGGGGGCTGGAACTGTGATGCGGTGCTGATGTCGTCATAGCCCACCACCAACACGTCATCCGGCACTTTTTTCCCCAACGCCACCAGCGCGCCGATCGCGTTCATCGCCATCGGGTCGTTGGAAGCGAACACGGCATCAAAGCCGCCGTCGCGCGCCATGCTGGC
Source organism: Rugamonas apoptosis (assembly GCF_014042355.1). Classification (GTDB taxonomy): domain Bacteria; phylum Pseudomonadota; class Gammaproteobacteria; order Burkholderiales; family Burkholderiaceae_D; genus Rugamonas; species Rugamonas apoptosis. The sequence continues at coordinate 65,223 of NZ_JACEZU010000008.1, read as the reverse complement.
GGCGATCGCGGCATCCACGGCCTGACGCGATTCGCCCACCGGCAGCGTCAGGTCGGCCGCGGGCACCAAGCCACGCATATGGTGCGCCTGCAGGTAGCCGGCGTGACGCTGGCCGATCTCCGGCATGGCCGGATCGCCGAGGAATGCAATGCGTCTGGCGCCCTGGTCCAGCAGGTGAGCGGTGGCGAGCAAACCGCCTTGCACGTTATCGCCTCCCACGGAGCCATACAGCTGGTCTGGCATGCGCGCGCCCCACACGACAAAGGGCAACCCCTGGACCGCCATCTTCGTCAACTGGTCATGGTGCCCCCATTGACCGATCAGGATGAAGCCGAGACAGCGGCCACCTTTGTACGGTTCGGCCGCCAGGTCGAGCCGGTCGGCCGACACGCGCGATAACAGCATGTCCATTCCGCATGCGGTGAGCGCATCGGCAATGCTGCCGACCAGCGTCAGGAAGAAGGGCTCGGATAACGGCAAGTGCTCGACCGGGTCGTATGGGACCACGACTGAAACGGTGCGATTCTGGTTCAGGCGGAGATTCCTGGCGCTGGCGTCGACGCTGTAATTGCTGGTCTTGGCCAGTTCGATGATGCGGTTGCGGGTTTCCTCGCTGAGGCGGCCGGTGCCGGACAATGCCCGCGATACGGTCGAGCGCGAAACACCTGCCATGCGCGCGATGTCCTCCATTTGGGTTCTCGATGGCCGGGCAAAAGGCACCGTCGAAGCGGGCTCCATTTCCTTCTTGTTGCTCATTTTGCTTCCAATAATTATTCAGCGTCACGATAGGTGAGGCTGCATCTTACACGCAGCCTTGGACAACGCCAGCATTTTGCGCATGCGACCGAATTCAATCGATTGCGCAGTGCCGGTTTATCCCGGCTCAATAATTCTGTCCGTCACAGAAATTCCGCAAAAAATCTCGATGAGTAGTTGCATTTTTCTTTAAAAAATGACACAGTGAGCAATCGATTGCGCAAATCGGCGTGCAACAAGTAAAAAGAGCAGCATCCTGCGCCATCGGTATCGCGCCCGGGCGTCTACCGCGGCGGCACCTGATAATAACTACGGAGAACACATGAAATGCAAATTGAAACCGCTGGCCCTTGCCTGCGCCGCGCTGGTCCAGGCGGGCAGCCTGCACGCGCAGGACAGCGCCGCTGACAAGCAAGCCGACCAGGGCACGCTGGAGGCCGTCACCATTACCGCCCAGCGGCGCTCGGAAGTACTCTCCAAGGCGCCGCTTTCGGTCAGCGTGGTGAGCCAGAAAGCGCTGGACGCCCAGGGCATCACCGCGCTGGTCGATATTGCCTCGTCGATTCCCAACATGGCCGTCGCCAGCAACGGCTTCTCCATGCGCGGCATCGGCAGCAACGCCAGCTTCGGTGGCTATTCGACAGTGGCGGTTCACGTCGATGGCATCTACGAGCCCAACTATCAGATCATGAGCCTGGGCCAGTACGATGTCAGCCGGATCGAGGCATTGCGCGGGCCGCAAGGCACGGTCTACGGGCGCAATGCCACGGTTGGCGTGGTCAACGTGATCACCGCGCGTCCGAGCGCACGCCACGAACTGTCGGGCGATGCCGCGTACGGCGAGCACAATGACGTGACGGTGCGTGGCGTGCTCAATGTGCCCGTGTCCGACACCTTGCAGTTGCGCGCCGCGCTGCTGCGCCGCACCAGCGACGGCGATGAGGCTGGCGGCGCCGTGTCTGCGCGCTACGGTAAGATCAACCTGTCGAGCGCGCGCCTTGCCGCGGCCTGGCAATTGACCGATGAGCTGAAATGGAACGTCTCGCTGAGCCGACTGGAAGACCAGGGGACGATTTCGGCCATCCACAGCGTGGCCTACAATTATTACCCGGACGCGAACATCGCGGCCGGCACACTCGGTGCGCGCGTCACGCTGCCGGTCGATCGCAACGTCGGCGGTATCGGCAGTGGCGGTGCCGGCACCGATATCCGCAAGGCGCTGACCCAGTCCGGTCTGCGTTCCTCGCTGGTCTGGAACCTCAACGACGACTGGGCCCTGACGTATCTTGCCGGGCTGACCAGGCTGGTCAACGACGGCGTCGATTTCAATTCCGGCATTTTCAGTTACACCAACCACGACAACCAGACCCGCACCCAGAGCCACGAGCTGAACCTCAATTACGAGGGCGACCGGCTCAAGCTGGTTGGCGGCCTGTACGCCTATCGTGACAAGCAATCCGGCCTGTACGCGGTGCGGGTCGGCAACGCCTTGCCGGCGCCCCTGGCGAGCGTATTGCCGGCCGGCCTGGCGTACGCCCCCGGCGCCGGCAATCTGCCGTCCGGCTATGGCGATGTCGATATCGCCGTGCGCAACAATGAACTGCGCAACACCTCCAAGGCCGTGTTCGGCCAGGCCACCTACAGCCTGACGGCGGCGATGCGTATGACGCTGGGCCTGCGCAGCACCCGCGATACCGCGCTGACCAACACCGACACCCAGGCTTGCCTGTACGGCACGCTGCTGTCGCAGGCGAACAATCTGCCGTGCAGCGTTCCCTTCGGTGCGCCGGTCAACGCCTACGGCGCCACCAGCTCGCGCAACACCAGCTATAAGGTCACTTCCGAGTTCGACCTGGGCCGCAGCTCCTTGCTGTATGCGACGGTCGCCACCGGCTACCGTGGCGGCGGCGTGACGCCCAACGTGGCGAGCGAATACCTGACTTATAAGCCGGAAACCCTGACCAGCTTCGAGGCGGGCTGGCGCGGCCGCCTGCTGCGCGACACGCTCGGTGTCAACCTCACCGCCTTCAGCATGGATTACAAGGATTTGCAAGTCAGCACCATCGGCAAAAACCTCTCGGGCAACAACGCTGCCGTGACGGGCAACGCCGCCACCGCCCGCGTGCGTGGTATCGAGACCGAAGTCGACTGGCGCATCACGCGCAGCGACCAGCTGCAAGGATTTTTCACCTATCTGGACGCCCGGTTCGGCAAGGTCGCGCCGGGCATCGACAACGCCCATGCGATCGACTCCCTGTACAACAACTACGCGCCGACACCCATCAATGCCAGCCCGCTCGATAACAGCGACCGACGCTTGCCCAACGCGCCGAAGTTCAGCGCGCGGGCCCGCTATGCCCATACCTATCAGCTGGGTGCGGGCGGCCAGCTGACGCCATCGATACAGTCGTTCTGGCAGAGCGGCAGCTTTGCCGTGATCGACAACCTGAGCGACCCCAATCCGCTGCTAGGCTATCGCAAGGCGTACAGCAAGACCGACCTGAACCTTGATTGGCAAAGCGCCGACAAGCGCTGGACCGTCAATGCCCACGTCTACAACCTGGAGGACCGTCAGGTCTATGCCACCAGCACGCAGATCGCCGCCCTCAGTATCGCCACCTATATGCCGCGCCGCACCTTCGGCCTGCGTGCAGGCTACAGCTTCTACTGACATGCTGGAGAAAGTCTTTCAGCCGGCCCTGCGTTCGCCTGAGATCGGCGGCGATGGTTCACTCACGTTCCGGGTGCGGGCGCCGTCGGCGCGGCAAGTACGGGTGGAGCTGGATGCGCTCGCGCATCCCGTCCAGCTGGCGCGCGGCGCCGACGGCATCTGGTCGGGCCGCAGCCCCATCCTGCCGCCCGACCTGTATTGCTATCGGGTGGTGGTCGATGGCGTCGGCCAGCTCGATGCCGGCAATCCGCACATCAAGCCGGCCCACGATGGACTGGGCGAGAGCCTGGTACTGGTGAGCGGCGACCCGCGCGGCGGCGCGCTGCCCTGGCAGCGTGGCGAGCTGCCGCGCGGGCACGTGGTGCAGCACAGCTATCGTTCCGCAGAAATCGGCGACGACCGCGATTTCTACGTCTACACGCCGGCCGGATACGACCGGCGTTCGACGCGCGTCTATCCGGTGCTGTACCTGCTGCACGGTTTGGGCGACGATGCCAGTGGCTGGTTCAGGGCGGGACGTGCCGCCGTCATGCTGGACCATCTGATCCACAGCAAGCGCTGCGCCCCGATGCTGGTGGTCTGCCCCACGGGGCATTGCCATCCGGACGTGGCCAGCGACCGGCCCGTCCCGGCCGCTGGCGTGGCGCTGCGCAGTCTGGCGCTGATGCGGGCCGCATTGCTGCAGGAGGTATTGCCGATGGTGGAACAGGCGTATGCTGTCGATCCCGGACGCGGGGGCAGGGCGGTCGCAGGCCTGTCGATGGGTGGGGCGCAGGCACTGTACATCGGCTTGAATTCGCCCCAGCTATTCGCCCACATCGGGGCGTTCAGTCCCGCCACCTTCATGCTGGAACAGGATTACCCGGCCTGTCTGCGGCAGGCGCCGCGCTGCAACGGGGCGCCCGCCACCTGGATCCGTTGCGGACGCGACGATTTCCTGCTGGACGACCTGGGCGGGTTTATCGATTGGCTGCGGCAGCAGGGCGTCCCGCATGCCTACCAGGTGACGGACGGCGGGCATACGTGGCCGGTATGGCGGCGCAATTTCATCGAATTCGTTACTACCCTTTTTATCGAGGATAATCATGCAAATCAATTTCGCACGGCCGCTACGTAAGGGCCTGGCGGCCGCGCTGGTCGCGCTGGCGCCGGTCGCCTGCCTGGCGCAGGCGGCGGAGGCCATCGGCATGGTCGAGCAGCCGTGCGCCAGTGTGCCAGCGTTGCCCGCCGCGCCACGCGCGCTGGTGGATCAGTTCATGCAGCCGGGCGCATTCAACCCGGTCGAAGTGCAGCGCCTGCTCGCGACGGCGCCCATGGTGGAACGGGCCCGCCTGGAACAATCGCAGCGTCAGCGCGACTGGCCCGGGCTGTGCCGCTACGCCACCGCCAATGCGGCGCTCATGGCGCAAGCCAGGCCAGTGCGCGGGGTATTCCTGGGCGACTCGATCACCGAACTCTGGTCCGAGGCCGGCGCCACGGTATTCGGTGATCAACTGATCAACCGCGGCATCGCCGGCCAGACCACGCCGCAGATCCTGCTGCGATTTTATGCCGACGTGGTGGCGCTGCATCCGCGCTTTGTCCACATCATGGCGGGCACCAACGACATCGCCGGCAATACCGGCCCGACTTCGGCGCAGCGCTACATGGACAACATCAGCGCCATGGTGGCCATCGCCCGGCAGCATCACATCCAGGTCCTGCTGGCCAGCATCCCGCCGGCGGCCAGCATGCCCTGGCGCCCAACGCCGGCCACACCGGAACGTATCGGGCAGCTGAACCAGTGGCTGCGGGCGCTGGCCCGCCGCGAGGGCTTGACCTATATCGATTACCATGCGGCGCTCAGCACTGCCGATGGCGCCTTCCGTCCGGACCTGTCGAACGATGGCGTGCATCCCAACAACAATGGCTACCTGCGCATGCGGGCCGTGCTCGACGCCGCGCTGGGCCAGCTTCCCACCAACATCCCGACCGCAGGAGGACCTGAGCATGACTGAGACTTCGCATGGCGCCCGGCGCCGCGCCTTTTTGGCTGGCCAGGCTGGTCTGGCCGCCGCTGCCGTGGCGTTGCCGGCACGTGCGCTGGAAGCGTGCGCGCCACCGGCGCTGCCGCTGCCACCTACCATATCGGCTGGCTGGCCCAAGCTGTTCGGGGAACTGGCCAGTTTCCCCAAGCCGGTATTGCCCGCCCCGGACGATATCGCCGGCTGGGAGGCGTTGCGCCTGCGCTTGCTGGACATGTTCACCGCCATGAACCGGGAGCGCGTGGCCGCCACCGGCGTCAAGGTCCGCGCGGACACGCTGGGCGGCGTACCGGTGTTGTGGGTCGAGCCGCCGCGCCTGCGCCGCCGCGACAGCCTGGTGGTGTACATCCACGGTGGCGCTTACACGCTGGGCTCGGCCGCGTCCACGCTGCTGCCGGCGGCGCAGATGGCGCTGGCCACTGGCCGTCGGGTGGTGTCGATCGACTACACCACGGCGCCCAGGTCGCAGTGGGACAACACCACGGCGCAAGTGGAGAAGGTGTTTGTGGCGATATACGGCGCCGGCTACCAGCCGCGCAGGGTGGCGTGCTTTGGCGACTCCGCCGGCGGCGGCCTGCTGGCCGGCGCCTTGCTGCGCATGCGCGACCACCGTGTCCGCCTGCCAGCCGCCGCTGCGCTGTGGTCGCCCTGGACCGATCTCGATTTCCAGGGCGACACCATGCGGACCTTGGCCGGCGCCGATCCCATCGTTTCGCTGGAATCACTGCGCCCGAGCCGCGATGCCTACGTGGCCGAAGCCTGCCGCCGCCATCCCTACGTCTCGCCGGTGTATGGCAGTTATGGCGCCGACTTTACGCCCACGCTGATCCAATGCGGGTCGCGCGAAGTGCTGCTGTCGGACGCGGTGCGGCTGTACCAGGCCATGGATGCGGGCGGCGCCCGGGTGCAACTGGACGCCTACGAAGGGATGCCGCATGTGCATCAGACCATGGCGGACCAAAGCCCGGAAGCGCAGCGGGCGATCGCCAAGACCGTGCGCTTCTTGCTGAGCCACACGGATGCCTGACCTATTACCGACCATGAGAGCAGAGTGATGACCAAAACCTTATTTTGCGCGGCCATGCTGCTGTGCACAGCCGTTGGTGGCGGCACGGCACATGCCGCCGCTACGGCACATGCCGCCGCTACGGCACATGCCGCCGATACTGCGCCGCCTGCGTCCGCCGCCAGCCCGGAACAACGCTGCCACGCGCTGCAGGGACGGATCCATCCCGCCACCTCGTTCCGGGTGCTGCAAGCGACTTACCATGCAGCGGATGAGCCATACGAAATCAACCTGGCCCCCGGCAGTACACGCCGCACCACGCTGCCGGCGCACTGCGAGTTGCAGGCCGAGACGCCGGCGCGGCTGGCCAACGGGCAGCGCTACGCCATCCGTTTCCGGCTGCGCCTGCCGTCGGACTGGAACGAGCGCTTCGTGTTCCAGGGCGGTGGCGGCAGCAATGGTGACATCGGCGATGCCACCGGCAAGCTGTACGGCGCGGACGACACCGCCATCGAGCGCCGCTACGCGGTGTTGAGCCAGGATTCCGGGCATGACAATGTCCGCAACAACGATCCGCAGCGCGGCGGCGCCATGGTGTTTGGTTTCGATCCCCATGCGCGCAGCGACTATGGCCACGCTTCGCTGAAAAAGAGTGCGGATGCCGGACTGTGGCTGCTGCGCCAATACTATAAGCGTCAACCCCGGTACACCTATTTCGTCGGCTGTTCCAAGGGCGGGCAGGAGGGCATGGCTTTCGCCCAGCGCTATCCGGAAGTGTTCGACGGCATCGTTGCCACCGCCCCAGGCTTCGCACTGCCGAAGGCGGCGCTGGCCGAGGCGTGGGATACCCGCGCCTTCGGCCGCCTGGTGCAGGCCCCCGGCGCCCCCGGCTTTGATGTGGCGCGCCTGCATACGGCCTTCAACGGCACGCAACTGACGCAATTGCGCGAGGCCATCCTGGCAGCCTGCGACGCCAAGGATGGCCTGCGTGATGGCATCGTGGCCGATATTGCCCATTGCACGGACCAGGAGGTGCTGGCGCGGTTGCAGGACAAGCGCTGTCGGGCCGGCGGCGCGGCGCCCGATTGCCTGAGCCAGGGACAGATCGATGCGCTGGCCGAGTCGGTGCGGGGGCCGCAAGGCCGGGCCGGCAACGCACTGTACAGCCGTTGGGTCTGGCCCTCCGGTATCGACAGCCCGGCGTGGCGCATCTGGAAGCTGGGATCGGAAGATGGCAAGGTGCCCGCGCTGAATGTCATGCTGGGCGGCCAGGCGTTGGCCGCTCTCTTCAGCACGCCGCCGTCCGTATTGCCGCCAGGCTTGCAGGCGGCGGCCGATTACCAGTTCCAACTGGACTTTGACCGGCAGGCCGAAAATATCCAGTCGGTGGCCGCGCCATATCAGCACTCGGCGTGGCAAGACATCGCGGCGCGCTCCGCCGACCTGACGCGGTTCAAGGCACGTGGTGGCCGCCTGCTGGTGCCGCACGGCGAATCGGACCCGGTGTTCTCGCTGGCGGATACGTTGAACTGGTTTGACGAGGTGAATGTGCGCGAACATGGCGCGGCCAGCTCGTTCGTGCGGGTGTTCCCGGTGCCGGGCATGTGCCATTGTTCCGGCGGTCCGGCGACAGGCCAGTTCGATGCGCTGGCCGCGATGGTTGCATGGGTCGAGCATGGCAAGGCGCCGGACCGGATCGAGGCCCGTGCCGGCGACGACACGCCATGGCCCGGTCGCACCCGGCCACTGTGCCCCTATCCGCAGGTAGCGCGCTACGAGGGGACGGGCAACCCGGAAGTGGCCGAGAGCTTCAGCTGCCGCGCACCTGACTGATATCCGAATGGGAAAGAGTCGGATTTCTAACTCTTTGATTCCATGAGTTAAATGCGTGCCATTGATGGCCCTTGCCGGGTCATCAATGGCATTTTTCATGGTGGTGGGCGTTGCCGCGGCGCTTGCCTGAGATAGCGGTCAGAGAGAGGACAGCAGCAACCAGCCGATCAGCCCCGACAGAACAAGGAAGGGGAAGGAGTAGAGGTGAAAACGCAGCCACAAATGGCGCTCAGGCGCCATGCGCAGCGCGATGATGTTGGCCAGGGAACCAATGGCCAGTCCGAACCCGCCCGCATTGACGCCGTATGCGATCACCTTGTAAGCCGTTGAATACTGCACCAGCAGGATAGTCGCCGGAACGTTGCTGATCACTTGGGAGCCGAGCAGGGCTGCGGCATACAACTTCCGTGGCGTCAATTGCGGAATGCCTGCGACCCAAGTCTGGATGAATGCCAGCTGGGACAGCAAGTGGATGTCGACAAACATGAGAATGAACACCAGGATCAGGCACCAGTCCACTTTCGCAATGATCTCTCGGCAGAACAGCAAGACCGCGATGCCCACGCCCACCAGGCCCAACCCGGGGTGACCCAGTTCGACCATGGCCAGGAACGCGACATAAAGCAAGCCGCAGGTCCTGAGCAGCGCCACGCTGTAGGAGGTGGCGTCGTCCTTCAGGTCCGCGTGGATCACTTGTTTCGGGAAGCATACCCAGGTCGCCAGCAGCAACAGCGCGAAGATCGCCAGCGCGAGCGGCGCCATTTGCCAGGTGAAGTCGGCGAAGGATAAATGCGAGCGCTGCCATAACAGGATGTTCTGCGGGTTGCCTATCGGAGTGAGCAATGAGCCGGCATTGACCGCCAACGCTTCAAAGATAACCAGCCGGCCAATCGGTAAGTTGCTGATGCCGGTCAGGCCGACGGTCAGTGGAACGACGACAAACAGCGCGATGTCGTTGGTGAGCACGGTAGATAACAAGGTCGATGCCGATACCAGAAATATCGCCAACGCGCGCTCCTGGCGCAGCCGGTTGATGATGACCCGCCCCAGGTGTTCCAGGTAGCCGCTCGCCTCGATACCCGTGGTCAGCAATAACATCCCGGCGAGTGTCGCGATGGTGTGCCAGTCGACCCAGGCGAGGTATTCCGGGAAGGGATGTGGCGACAGGGTGGAAAGGACGACCGCGACGGCCAGCAGCAGGTGCATCATGCGGTCGCGAAGAAAAGGTTTGCTGATCTGGCTGATGAAAGACGGGGTGGTAACTGGTGCGGTAATCTCAGGCATGGGGACTTTCTGGCGTGTGGCAGGCGCGCTTTCGGCACGCACTTGATGCATGGTGGCAGACCGAAATGATAGCAGACCGAACATCGCGAGACAGGGCTCAAGTCCATGCTCGGCGCCATGCGACCGGTCATGCGCGAGCTGCTGCCGTCCTTGCAGAGCGCTGCCTGGAACTCAGGAGCTCGACGTCCTACCCGCGAGCAAATGCCGCGCCGCCCAATGGCCTGTTTCAGCCGCGCCGTCAGTCCACGGCGAACCCAGATAGTCACCCGCCAGCACGATGCGGCGCGCGTCCGACAATGTGGCGCGGTAGCCGGCGACAGCCTTTGCCCGTCCAGTCGGTGAGAGCGGTTCCGCGGCCGGCCAGCGCTGCACGTGGGTGGCGACGATGGCGCCGCTCAGGTCCGGCAGCCAGGCCGCCAACTCGGTCACCACCTCCCGAACGGTCGTGTCGTCCGGCTGATCGGCCGCATTGATTGAGGCTTGATGCCCGAGCATGACCGAAATCACTTCGCCCGCCCCGCCGGCCAAGCCGCGCCCGCTTTCGAAGGTCAGGGCGGCAATGCGCCCACCTTCCGAGGGCGCTAGCAGGCAACCGTACACGCCCCGCAGGTTTGCGGGCAAGCGCCACGTGGGTGCCAGTCCGAGCGCAATGTGGATGGTGGCCGCATATTTCACTGACAGCAGCCTCGCTTCAACGGCGGTTGGCGCCGCCAGGATCGCTTGGGCGCGATGGGCGGGCGTGGCCAGCACGGCGGCGCTGCCGTGCAGATATTCGCCGTTGACGAGCACGCGGATACCGCCGGGGAGTTCCTCGACACGTTCCACCGTGGCGCCATAGGACACGTCGAGCATTGCCGCCAACGCCTCGGGCAGGGCCTGCCAGCCACCGGCGATGGCCAGGGTGTCCGCGCCGCCGAAGGCCATGATGGCCGCGATCAGGGCCTTCGATGTGCCGGCCAACCGATGAAAGTACAGTCCATGTACGGTCGATTCGATGACGTGCGAGGCGGCGGTCTGGCCCATGTTATCCCGGCACCAGTGTTCGGCGTCAGCGTCATCGAAGGCGGAGAATGCGGCATAGCAGCTTGGATCGATGCCGCGCGCGCGCCACGAAAGGCCTGCGGCGCCGCGTGCAAGGCGCCAAGCCTCGGCGCCGCCCAGCATCCCGCTGGTGAACAAGGTCCAGGGCCGCCGCGCGTGAACGCGGTAGAGGTGATTGCCGCGCTGAAACGCCGCCAGGGCCGACAAGGCGCGAACGCGGGACCAGAGCCCCATCTCTTTCAGCAGGGGCGGGATGTAGCGATAGCCCGAGGATGGAAACTGCGCGCCGCACTCGATCTGGTGGCCGTGAAAATCGATGCTTTTGATGCGCCCGCCAGGCCGTTGTCCGGCTTCCAGCACGGTGACGTGACAGCCCGCTTCCTGGAGTCGCCAGGCGGCGCTCAAACCGGCGATACCGGCTCCGATGACGATGATTTTTTCCTTGTTCATGAACATACATGGCTGTATAAATTGAGCCACACAGTAGCAAGCCGCACGACGCCCTACAAGCCTTTGAAATCATGCGCTTGCTAACCGGTCGCGCTGAGCGCCCCGGCGAGTAGCGGAGATCAGGGAAAGCATGTTACTCTCCGCTTGCTTTCCAGAAAATATTTTCGTGCCCGCCGTGCCAGCCGCAGCGGGCGGTTCCACAGTCCAGGCCGGCCGCCGCTACCCGCCATACGCCCGCCAGGATTGACCACCATAAGTGCGACACGATCGCACATGAAGGAATGAGAATGAGCAAGGGCGAACCCTTACGCCTGCACGTGCCCGAACCGACGGGACGTCCAGGTTGTGTCACTGATTTTTCTTATCTGCGCCTGTCGCCCGCCGGGGCCGTGCGCCGGCCCGAGGTCGATGTCACCCCCATGGATACGCGCGATCTGGCGTACTCGCTGATCAGCGTGCTCGATGCCGAGGGCAACGCCGTCGGCCCCTGGGCACCGCAAATCGATATCGAGATTGTCCGCAAGGGCATGCGCGCGATGATGAAGACCCGCATCTTCGACAGCCGCATGCTGATGGCGCAGCGCCAGAAGAAGATGTCGTTCTACATGCAGAGCCTGGGCGAGGAGGCGATCGGCACCGCCCAGGCGCTGGCGCTCAATGTGGACGACATGTGTTTCCCCACCTACCGCCAGCAAAGCATCCTCGTCGTGCGCGACTATCCGTTGGTCGACATGATCTGCCAGCTGATGTCGAACGAACGCGACCCGCTCAAGGGCCGGCAATTACCCGTCATGTATTCGGTGAAGAAGGCCGGTTTCTTCTCCATCTCCGGCAACCTGGCGACGCAATACATCCAGGCAGTGGGTTGGGGCATGGCATCGGCCATCAAGGGCGACACCAAGATCGCCTCGGCATGGATAGGCGATGGCGCCACGGCCGAAGCGGATTTCGACACCGCCCTCACATTCGCCCACGTGTATCGGGCGCCGGTAATCCTGAACGTGGTCAACAACCAGTGGGCCATCTCGACCTTCCAGGCCATCGCCGGCGGCGAGGACACCACCTTCGCCGCACGTGGCGTCGGCTGCGGCATCGCCTCGCTGCGCGTCGATGGCAATGACTTTCTGGCCGTCTACGCGGCCTCGTGCTGGGCCGCCGAGCGGGCCCGCCGCAACCTCGGACCCTGTTTGATCGAATGGGTGACCTACCGCGCCGGCCCGCACTCGACTTCGGACGATCCCTCGAAGTACCGCCCCGCCGACGACTGGTCGCATTTCCCGCTGGGCGATCCGATCGCGCGCCTGAAACAGTATCTGATCAAGGCCGGCGCCTGGTCGGAACAGGAACACGAGGAAACGCAGAAGCAGCTGGAGGCGGAAGTGTTGACCGCGCAGAAGGAGGCCGAACAGTACGGCACCATGGCCAGCGGCCATACCTTCAGTCCCGCTGAAATGTTCGACGGCATCTATAAGGAACTGCCCGAACACTTACGCGTGCAACGTCAGCAACTGGGGATTTGAGATGTCGGAAAACATAACTAAAAAACCCATGACCATGATCCAGGCGCTGCGTTCAGCGATGGACGTGATGATGGAGAAGGATGAAAACGTCGTGGTCTTCGGCCAGGACGTGGGTTACTTTGGCGGCGTGTTCCGCTGCACCGAAGGCCTGCAAAAGAAATACGGCACATCGCGCGTGTTCGATACGCCGATTTCCGAAGGCGGTATCGTCGGCGTGGCCATCGGCATGGGCGCGTATGGCCTGCGGCCGTGCATCGAGATCCAGTTCGCCGACTATATCTATCCGGCTTACGACCAGATCGTGTCCGAGGCGGCGCGCCTGCGCTTCCGCTCGGCGGGCGACTTCACGGCGCCCATCACGATCCGCACACCATGCGGCGGCGGCATCTACGGCGGCCAGACCCACAGCCAGAGTCCGGAGGCCGTTTTCGCCCACGTTTGCGGCTTGCGCACGGTGATGCCGTCCAATCCTTACGACGCCAAGGGCTTGCTGATTTCCTCGATCGAGAATGACGATCCGGTGATCTTCCTGGAACCGAAGCGCCTCTACAACGGCCCGTTCGACGGTCACCACGACAAACCGGTGGTGCCGTGGTCGCAGAACCCGCTGGGCGAGGTGCCCGAGGACTACTACACCGTCCCGCTCGACAAGGCGGCCGTGTTCCGGCCGGGCACGCAGCTCACCGTGCTCGCTTACGGCACCATGGTGTGGGTATCCGAGGCGGCGGCGCGCGAGACCGGCATCGACGCCGAGATCATCGACTTGCGCAGCCTGTGGCCGCTGGACCTGGAGACCATCGTCGCATCCGTCAAGAAGACCGGCCGTTGCGTGGTGGTGCATGAAGCCACCCGCACCTGTGGTTTTGGCGCCGAGCTGGTGTCGCTGGTGCAGGAGCATTGTTTCTACCATCTGGAAGCGCCGATCGAACGTGTGACGGGTTGGGATACGCCTTACCCGCACGCGCAGGAATGGGCGTATTTCCCGGGGCCGGCGCGCGTTGGCGCCGCGTTCAAACGTGCGGTGGAGGCATAAAGATGGGTATTCACGTCATCAAGATGCCGGACATCGGCGAGGGCATTGCGGAAGTTGAACTGGTCATGTGGCATGTCAAGGTGGGCGATGCCGTCACCGAAGACATGGTGCTGGCCGATGTCATGACCGACAAGGCCACCATTGAGATTCCATCGCCGGTCCACGGCACCGTGGCCATGCTGGGCGGCGCGGCTGGCCAGGTGATGGCCGTGGGAGCGGATCTGATTCATATTGAAGTGGAGGGCGCGGGTAACTTGAAGCCGCAAGCTGGTTCGGCTGCGGCCCCGGCCCAAGCTGCGGCATCGGCCCCGGCATCGGCCCAGGCCCCGGCTTCCGCAGCGGCCGCTGCACCGGCTTCGCTGGCGCCCCCCGCGGCGGCACCGGCTGCCGCCAGACCTGCAACAGCACCTGCCGCCGCCATGCAAGCGGCGCCCGGGCACGCACCAGCGTCCACACCCGCCCGCGTGGCGCGCGAAGCGGGCGAACGTCCACTCGCTTCGCCCGCCGTGCGCAAGCGCGCATGGGACATGGGTATCGAACTGCAGTTCGTGCATGGCAGCGGCCCGGCCGGCCGCATACTGGACGCGGACCTTGACGCCTACGTAGCGCGTGGCGTGCAAGGGGCGACTTCCACCGCCCCGGGCGGCTACCGCGAGATCCACACGGAACAGACCATTCCGCTGATCGGCCTGCGCCGCAAGATCGCGCAGAAGATGCAGGAGTCCAAGCGCCGCATCCCGCACTTCTCGTACGTTGAGGAGATCGACGTCACGGAGCTGGAGAGCCTGCGCGCGCGCATGAACGAACAGTGGGGCAAGGAGCGCGGCAAGCTGACCGTGCTGCCATTGCTGGCGCGCGCCCTGGTGCTCGCGCTGCGACAGTTCCCGCAGATGAACGCGCGCTTCGATGACGATGCCGGTTTTGTCACGCAATACGGCGCCGTCCATCTCGGCGTCGCCACCCAGACCGACGCCGGCCTGCTGGTGTCGGTGATGCGCCACGCCGAGGCACGCGACCTGTGGTCTTGCGCCGCGGAGATCGGCCGCCTTGCCGATGCCGCGCGCACTGGCAAGGCCACACGCGAGGAATTGTCCGGTTCGACCATCACCATTTCCAGCCTGGGCGCGTTGGGCGGCATCGTCACCACGCCGGTGATCAACCATCCTGAAGTGGCCATCATCGGCGTCAACAAGATCGTGGAACGGCCGATGGTGCGCCAGGGTGGGCTGGTCGTGCGCAAGATGATGAACCTGTCGTCCTCGTTCGACCACCGCGTGGTTGACGGCATGCATGCGGCCCAGTTCGTACAAGCCATCCGCGCCTTGCTGGAATGTCCAGCGATGCTCTTTGTGGAGTAACAATGAATCAACATACCACTACGCTGCTGGTGATCGGCGGCGGTCCTGGCGGCTATATCGCGGCCATTCGCGCCGGCCAGCTTGGCATCCCCACCACGCTGGTCGAAGCCGGTGAACTGGGCGGCACCTGCCTCAATGTCGGCTGCATTCCCTCCAAGGCGCTGATCCATGCGGCCGATGAATTCGAAAAAGCCAGTCATTTCGCCAGTGGCTCGGCGCTCGGTATTTCAGTGCAGTCGCCGCGCATCGACATCGGCCAGACCGTGCTCTGGAAAGATGGCATCGTCGGGCGCCTGACCAGCGGCGTGGCGGCGCTGCTGAAGAAAAGCGGCGTGCGTGTTGTCAAGGGCTGGGCCAATATTGTCGATGGCAAGACTGTCGAAGTGATCCGCGACGGCGAAAGCCCACAACGTATCGGCTGCCAGCACCTGTTGCTGGCCACCGGCTCCCACGCCACCGAATTGCCCTTCATGCCATTTGGCGGTCCCGTGATCAGCGCCACGGAGGCGCTGTCGCCCAAGACCGTGCCGGGCCAGCTGGTGGTGGTGGGGGCGGGGTATATCGGCCTTGAACTGGGTATCGCCTATGCCAAGCTGGGGGCGCAGGTGCACGTGGTGGAGGCGCAGGAGCGCATCCTGCCCGCTTACGACACGGACTTGAGCCGTCCCGTGGCCAATGCGCTCAAGGGCTTGGGCGTGGCCACCCATCTCGGCTGCTCGGTGCTCGGCCTGGACCAGGAGGGCGCCGCGGTACGCATCCGCAATGCCGCCGGCGAGGAGTCTGCCTTGGCGGCGGACCAGGTGCTGGTCGCTGTCGGACGGCGTCCCAGCACGCGCGGCTTCGGCCTGGAAAAGCTGCGTATCGATATGGATGGCCACTTCATCAAGGTCGACGACCAGTGCCGCACCTCGATGCGCGACGTGTGGGCCATCGGCGACGTGACGGGCGAGCCGATGCTGGCGCACCGCGCCATGGCGCAAGGCGAGATGGTGGCCGAGATCATCAGCGGCAAGCGGCGCCATTTCAGCCCGGCGGCCATCGCGGCGGTGTGCTTTACCGATCCGGAAGTGGTGGTGGTCGGCGCCACGCCACAGCAGGCGCGGGCGCAGGGCATCGCCTGTATCGACGCCATGTTCCCGTTCGCCGCCAATGGGCGCGCCATGTCGCTCGAATCGAAGGACGGCTTCGTGCGGGTGGTGGCGCGCAGCGACAATCACTTGATCATAGGCTGGCAGGCGGTCGGGAAGGCGGTGTCGGAGTTGTCCGCCGCGTTTGCCCAGTCGATCGAGATGGGGGCCACGCTGGAAGATGTGGCCGGGACTATCCACGCGCATCCTACCTTGGGCGAGGCGATCCAGGAGGCGGCGCTGCGCGCCTTGGGGCATGCGCTGCATATTTGAGCCATTGGCCCAGTTCTGGGTTTGGAAGAAGGGAAGTGACGATGTCGTGTTCGATGATGAAATCCCTGTTCGGCCACAAGGCCTGGGCCAATACCGAGTTGTTCGACGTGCTTGAAACGCTCACGCCAGGTCCGGATGCGCACACCGCGATCCGCCTCATGAACCACATTTACGTCGTGGATCGCATCTTCCAGGCCCATCTGCTGGGCCAGCCGCATGGCTATGACGCCACCAACACCAAGGCGACGCCGACTTTGGCGGAGCTGCGGGGCGCGGTGGCGGAGGCGGATGCGTGGTATCAGGAATATGTCGCCACCTTGAACGAGGCGGCGTTGGCCGAGCCGCTGGGTTTCAACTTCACCGATGGCGACACCGGCACCATGTCGCGCGAGGAAATGCTGATGCATGTGATCACCCATGGTGCTTACCATCGGGGTAACGTGGGGCAGATATTGAAAAACGCCGCCATCGCGCCGCCGCGCGACCTGCTGACGAAGTTCCTGCATATCGCTGAGCCGGCGCGGCGGGGTTGAGTCAGAAGGTGCCGGTGATGTGAACGCTGTTCCGATTTCATATAGCGGCCACTGAAATCGATATAGCTGGGGAGCGTGGTGCTTGGCTAGACTGCCGCTGTACCCAACACCAGGCCCTAGCCATGAAGATCACTAAACTAAGCACTTACCGCGTCGCCCCCCGCTGGATGTTCCTGAAAATCGAAACCGACGCCGGTATTTGCGGCTGGGGCGAACCCGTCATCGAAGGCCGCGCGCGCACGGTGGAAGCGGCCGTGCATGAGTTTTCGCACCTGCTGGTGGGCCAGGACCCGCGCCGCATCAACGACTTGTGGCAAACCATGTACCGCGGTGGCTTCTACCGGGGCGGGGCGATCCTGATGAGCGCCATCGCTGGCATTGACCAGGCGCTGTGGGATATCAAGGGCAAGGCGCTAGGCGTGCCGGTGTACGAACTGCTGGGTGGCCTGGTACGCGACCGCATGAAGATGTACAGCTGGGTCGGCGGCGACCGTCCCGGCGAGATCGTGGCCGGCATGCGCAAGCTGCGCGAGATCGGCATCGACACCTTCAAGATGAACGGCACCGAGGAGCTGGGCCTGATCGATAGCGCGCGCAAGGTCGATGCCGCGATTGAACGGATCGCCGAGATCCGCACCGCGTTCGGCTACGAGATCGAGTTCGGTATCGACTTCCACGGCCGGGTGGCCGCGCCCATGGCCAAGCCGCTGCTGCGCGAACTGGAACCGTATCGCCCGCTGTTCGTCGAGGAACCGGTGCTGGCCGAGCAGTACGAGGTGTACCGGCGCCTGGCCGATATGACCTCGATCCCGCTGGCGGCGGGCGAGCGCATGTACTCGCGTTTCGAATTCAAGCACGTGTTCGAACAAGGCGGCCTGGCCATCGTCCAGCCGGACCTGTCGCACGCGGGCGGTATCACGGAATGCGTCAAGATCGCCGCCATGGCCGAGGCCTATGACGTCGGGCTGGCGCCCCATTGCCCGCTTGGCCCGGTGGCGCTGGCATCCTGCCTGCAGGTCGATTTCGTGTCGCACAACGCCGTGCTGCAGGAGCAGAGCATGGGCATCCACTACAACCAGGGCGCTGAACTGCTGGACTATGTGCGCAACCGCGACGATTTCCGCATCGTCGATGGTTATATGTCGCCGCCGCGCCTGCCGGGGCTGGGCGTGGATGTGGACGAGGAGGCCGTGATCGCCGCCAGCGCCCATGCGCCGGACTGGCATAACCCCTTGTGGCGCCATGCCGACGGCAGCGTGGCTGAGTGGTGACACGTTGACGGGGCGTCGGCACGGCGCTTATGATGGGGAGTCACCATGCCTGTCACGCTCATGTCCGACCCCAACGCCAACCGTTTCATCCGCACCCACCTCAAGGTACGCCACCTGACCTTGCTGGTCGAGTTGGGCCGCCATGACTCCATCGCGCAGGCGGCGGAGGCGGCCGGACTGACCCAGCCCGCCGCCTCCAAGCTACTGGGGGAACTGGAATACGCGCTCGGCGTGCCCCTGTTCCAGCGCCTGCCGCGCGGCGTGGAGCCGACGGAATACGGTCGCATCATGATGCGCCGCGCCGGCGCCGCGCTGGCCGAAATGGACGCGGCGCACCAGGAAGTGCAGCAGGGCCTGGCCGGCGTGGCCGGGCGCGTGCGCCTGGGGGCGGTGCTGACCCCGGCGGCCCAGTTGGTGCCCGACGCCGTGCAACGCCTGTCCGTGAGCCATCCGCGGGTGCAGGTGGCGGCCACGGTCGACACCAGCAAGGTGCTGGTCGAGCAGTTGCGGGCCGGCGAACTGGATCTGGCAGTGGCGCGCATCCTCGATCCGGCCGTGGCGCCGGAGCTGCGCTTCGAACCGATCTCCGACGAGCCGCACAGCCTGATCGTGCGCGCCGGCCATCCGTGGCTGGTCCATGCCGGCCTGGGGCTGGCCGAACTGGCTGCCGGCAGCTGGATTTTCCCGCCGGCCGGCATGCTGCGCGAACGGCTCACGGCCCTGTTCCTGAATCATGGCCTGGAGCTGCCGCAGGATGTGCTGGAAACCATGGCGCTGCCCATGATCCCGGCGCTGCTCGAAAGCAGCGATCGGGTGGTGGCCTTGCCGCCGGTGCTGGTGCGTCCCTACCTGGATACGGGCCGGCTGGCCGTGCTGCCGCTGGCGCTGGACTTGCGCGGCGACGTTTACGGCATCATCACGCGCCGCCAGCACCAGTTGTCGCCGGCCGCCGCGGCCATGCTGGACGCCTTGCGCGACGCGGCCCGCATTCCGCGCTGAGTGCCGCGCCGCCATCCTCATTCGCTTCGGCCGGCGCCGCCCGGTCCGCGCGATCCGGCTGTCAGCTGGTACGTTCGACGATGACGTAGTGTTTCCTGACCGGCTCCACGACTTCGAACACGCCTTTGAAGCCGGCCGGGATCACCAGCGCGTCGCCGGGGCCGGCTTCGGCCGCGTATCCTTGTTCATCGATGACGCGGCAACGGCCTTCCAGCACGTAGAAATATTCTTCCTTGTTGGGCGCGAAGGCGATACGCCAACTGCCTCGCTCGCAAGCCCAGACACCGGCGTTCACTTCACCGCTGGCGTTGGTGTAGTGGTTCCAGGTGGTGCGCTTGGGCGCTCCGTCCAACCTGCGGTCTTCGCGCGGATAGTCGTATTCGGGCGTGGGCGATTGGTGGCGAAATTCAGTGATGGCTGGCATGCTGGCGGATGATTGAGGCTGAGACGTGAGATTATATCTGCCATGCGGACATGGCCTTTGCCTTATCCCGCGCCGTCCTGGTGCTGTAGCAAGGCCTCGGTGAGCATCTCGAACAACATGCGGGCGGCCGGCGCCATGGTGTGGTTGCGCTTGCTGATCAGGCCCAGGGTGCGTTGGATCGCCGGATTGATGAGCGGTACGCCGATGATGGTGTCGGTCCCGCCGGGCAGCACGGACAGGCCCGGCACGGCGGCCACGCCCATGCCCGCTTCCACCAGGGCCAGCACGCCGGATACGTGGTTGACCTCGCAGAAGATGAGCGGGTGCTTCTCGACCCCGGCCAGGGCGGCGTCGATCACGCTGCGGTTGCCGCTCGACTTGGCCACCGAGATATACCGTTCGTCCACCGTCTCCTTCCAGCTCAGCGACTTGCGCCGCGCCAGCCGGTGGTCGCGCCGCATCGCCAGCACGTAGCTTTCCACATAAATCGCCTGGAACTCGATTTCCGGATCTTCCGCGCCCGTGAAATTGATGCCGAAATCCGCCTGGCCGTCGCGCACCAGGTTCAGCACGTCCTGCGCGCTTTCGTCGTGCACGCGCACGCGGATGCGCGGGAAGCGCTCGCTGAACCGCCGCAACACGGCCGGCAGGAAATGCCGCACCGCCGATGGCACGCAAGCCAGCGTCACTGTCCCGGTGCGGTGCGCCGCGAGGTCGGCCACGCCCAGCACGGCATCCTCCAGGCTGTCGAGCGCGGTGCGCACGTTCACCAGGAAGACCTGGCCCACATTGGTCAGCTGCACCCGGCGCGTGGTGCGCTCGAATAATTTGACACCCAAGCCTTCTTCCAGCTTCTCGATGCGGCGGCTGAGCGCCGGCTGGGACAGGTACAGGGCCGCCGCCGCCTTGCGGAAACTGGCGTGTTCCGCCACGGCGACGAAGGCTTGCAAGTCGTGCAGGTCGTAATTGATGCGCATGGTGCATTAATACTCGTAAAAAATGCAATTATCAAATTATGCCATTGGGCGCATCATTCGTGCACTGAACAACAAGCCTCGACAAGAAGGCGACCATGGAACCAGGAGACAATATGCACCATTCCAGCCAATTCAACATGGACAACTCCATGCGATCACGCCGCTTGCCACGCAAGGCGCTGACGGCGTTCGCCGCGCTCGCGCTGGCTGCTGCGGCCCATGCGGCCCACGCGGCCGACCTGCGGGTCGTCACCTCGGGCGGCTTTGCGCAAGCGTACAAAGACTTGTCCGGCGCCTACGAGCGCAGCAGCGGCAACCATTTGGTATCGGAATGGGGACCGTCGATGGGGACGACCAGGAATGCGATTCCGGTCCGCCTTGCGCGGGGCGAGTCCATCGACGTCGTCATCATGGTGGGGGACGCGCTCGACAAGCTGATGGCGGAAGGGCAGCTGGAGCCGGGCAGCAAGGTCGTGCTGGCCAATTCGCCCATCGCCTGCGCCGTCAAGCATGGCGCGGCGCAGCCGGATATCGGCACCGTCGACGGCCTGCGCCAGGCTTTCCTGCATGCCTCCCGCGTGGCCTATTCGGACAGCGCGAGCGGCGAGTACATCAAGCGTGAACTGCTCGACAAGCTGGGCATCAAGCAGCAGATGGAAGGCAAGGCGGCGCAGATTCCCGCCACCCCGGTGGGGGAGATCATCGCCCATGGCCAGGCCGACTTTGGCTGCCAGCAGCGCAGCGAACTGAAGCCGGTGGCGGGCATCGATATCGTCGGCCTGATTCCGCAGGAAGTGCAGCTCACGACCCAGTTCTCCGGCGCCGTGGTGCGTGGTTCCAGCCAGCCGCAAGCGGCGCGCCAACTGCTCAATTTCCTGGCCGCGCCCGATAACGCCAACACGATCGAGCAGACCGGGCTGGCACCGGTCGCCGCCCGGCACTGAACCATTCCCCCCACGCCGGCGCCTCGCGCCGGTGGAATTTTCCGAAAGCGCATCATGACCCAATACTCCACCGCCACGGCGCTCCATGCGGCGCCGGCCGCGTCGGCCCCCGCACGCGCCCCGTCCAAGCTCGGCAGCGTCATCCGTGTCACGAGCGGGAACTTCATCGAAATGTATGATTTCTTCCTGTTCGGTTTCTACGCGCAGCAGATCGCCAACGCTTTCTTTCCGGCCTCCAGCGAATACGCCGCGCTGATGATGACGTTCGCCACGTTTGGCGCGGGCTTCTTCATGCGGCCGCTGGGCGCCATCGTGCTGGGCAGCTATATCGACCGCATCGGCCGTCGCAAGGGGCTGGTGTTGACGCTGGGGATCATGGCGTCCGGCACGGCGCTGATCGCCTTCGTTCCCGGCTACGCCAGCATTGGTCTGCTGGCGCCGCTGCTGGTGTTGATCGGCCGCTTGCTGCAGGGCTTTTCGGCGGGCGTGGAACTGGGCGGCGTGTCGGTCTACCTGTCCGAGATGGCGACCCCGGGCAACAAGGGTTATTACGTGAGCTGGCAGTCGGCCAGCCAGCAAGTGGCCGTGATCTTCTCGGCCGCCCTGGGCTATGGGCTTAACCATGCCATGCCCAAGGAAGTGATCGCCGACTGGGGCTGGCGCATCCCGTTCTTCATCGGCTGCTCCATCATTCCCGTCGTGTTCTACATCCGCCGCTCGTTGCAGGAGACGGAGGCGTATCTGACCCGCAAATCGCATCCCACCTTCCGCCAGATGCTGCGCACCATCGCCGTGAACTGGCCGCTGGTCACGGCCGGCGCCATGCTGATCGTGCTGACCACGGTCGCGTTCTACATGATCACCGTCTACACGCCCACGTTCGGCAAGAGCGTGCTCAAGCTGAGCACCGAGGAGAGCCTGCTGGTGACGCTGTGCGTCGGGCTGTCGAATTTCATCTGGCTGCCTGTCATGGGCGCGCTGTCGGACCGCATCGGCCGCTGGCCCGTGATGGCCGCCTGCTCGGCCCTGACGGCGCTGACCGCCTATCCGGCGCTGTCGTGGCTGATCGCCCACCCCAGCTTTGGCAATATGGTGCTGGTGGAACTGTGGCTGTCGTTCCTGTACGGCAGCTACAACGGCGCCACCATCGTCGCGCTGACGGAAATCATTCCCCAGCAGGTGCGCACGGCCGGATTCTCGCTGGCCTACAGCCTGGCGACGGCGCTGTTCGGCGGCCTGACGCCACTGCTGTCGACCTGGCTGATCGAAGTCAGCGGCGACAAGGCCGCCCCCGGCTACTGGCTGGCAGGCGCCGGCGCGATCAGCCTGTGCGCCACCTTCCTGGTGTACCGCGGCATCGTCAAGGAACGCGGCGTCACCCACGGCTGACGGTGCCGAGATAGATACAGCGTCCGTCATCGAACGGTAATGTTGTTGTCCATGCAAAATTTTCCCTGTGTGGCGCCATGCGGCGGGCCGGAATGTGGCAAAAATATCGGCCTGTCTCGTGTTATATGTCTTATATAAGACTTCCTGAGGTACAATAGCGCTCAGTACCAGCGGTCGTACCCGCTTTTCCCCGCAATCTATCCTGACTGAGAGATTTTTTCATGCTAGCTGCCTACCGCAACCAAGTCGCCGAGCGCGCATCCCTTGGCATCCCTCCGCTGCCGCTGACCGCGGCCCAGACCACGGACCTGGTCGAACTCCTGAAGAATCCACCAGCAGGCGAGGAACAGTTCCTGGTCGAGCTGATCACCAACCGCGTGCCGGCCGGCGTGGACGATGCCGCCAAAGTCAAATGCGCCTTCCTGGCCGCCGTCTCCAAGGGCACGGAAAGCTCGCCGCTGATCTCGCGCGAACTGGCGACCCGTCTGCTGGGCACCATGCTGGGCGGTTTCAACATCAAGCCCATGATCGACGTGCTGGACGACGCCGTGGTCGGCCCCGTGGCCGCCGAAGGTCTGAAAAAGACCCTGCTGATGTTCGATTACTTCCACGACGTGAAAGACCTGGCCGACAAGGGCAGCGCGCGCGCCAAGGAAGTACTGCAATCGTGGGCCGACGCCGAGTGGTTCACCTCGCGTCCTGAAGTGCCTGCCAGCCTGACCCTGACCGTGTTCAAGGTTTCCGGCGAAACCAACACCGACGATCTGTCGCCCGCACCGGACGCCACCACCCGTCCCGACATCCCGCTGCACGCGCTGGCCATGCTGAAAAACGCCCGTCCCGGCATCAATCCGGACGTGCCAGGCTCGGTCGGTCCGATCAAGCAGATCGAAGCACTGAAAGCCAAGGGCAACCTGGTCGCCTACGTGGGCGACGTGGTCGGCACCGGCTCTTCCCGTAAATCGGCCACCAACTCGGTGCTGTGGTTCACGGGCGAAGACATTCCATTCATCCCGAACAAGCGTTTCGGCGGTGTGTGCCTGGGCGCCAAGATCGCCCCGATCTTCTACAACACCATGGAAGACGCCGGCGCGCTGCCGATCGAGCTGGACGTGTCGCAGATGGAAATGGGCGACGTGGTCGAGCTGCGTCCATACGAAGGCAAGGCCCTGAAAAACGGCGCCGTGATCGCTGAATTCAAAGTCAAGTCCGACGTGCTGTTCGATGAAGTGCGCGCCGGTGGCCGTATTCCACTGATCATCGGCCGTGGCCTGACCTCCAAGGCCCGCGAAGCGCTGGGCCTGGCGCCATCGACTCTGTTCCGCCTGCCGCAGAACCCAGCCGACAGCGGCCGTGGCTACTCGCTGGCCCAGAAGATGGTCGGCCGCGCTTGCGGCATGCCAGAAGGCCAGGGCATCCGTCCGGGTACCTACTGCGAGCCGAAGATGACCACCGTGGGTTCGCAAGACACCACCGGTCCAATGACCCGCGACGAGCTGAAAGACCTGGCTTGCCTGGGCTTCTCGGCCGACATGGTGATGCAATCGTTCTGCCACACGGCAGCGTATCCGAAGATCGTGGACGTCAAGACCCACCGCGAACTGCCAGCGTTCATCGAGAACCGCGGCGGCGTGGCCCTGCGTCCAGGCGACGGCGTGATCCACTCGTGGCTGAACCGCCTGCTGCTGCCTGACACCGTCGGCACCGGTGGCGACTCGCACACCCGTTTCCCGATCGGTATCTCGTTCCCTGCCGGTTCCGGCCTGGTGGCTTTCGCCGCCGCCACCGGCGTGATGCCGCTGGACATGCCAGAATCCGTGCTGGTGCGCTTCAAGGGCAAGATGCAGCCTGGCGTGACCCTGCGCGACCTGGTCAACGCGATCCCGCTGTACGCGATCCGCCAAGGCATGCTGACCGTCGACAAGAAAGGCAAGAAGAACATCTTCTCCGGCCGTATCCTGGAAATCGAAGGCCTGCCTGACCTGAAAGTGGAACAGGCGTTCGAACTGTCCGACGCGTCGGCCGAGCGCTCCGCCGCCGGTTGCACCGTGCACCTGGACAAGGCACCGATCATCGAGTACATGACCTCGAACATCACCCTGATGAAGTGGATGATCGCCACCGGTTACCAGGACAAGCGCACGCTGGAACGCCGCATCAAGGCCATGGAAGCCTGGCTGGCCAAGCCTGAGCTGCTGGCTCCGGACGCGGATGCTGAATACGCCGCCGTGATCGAGATCGACCTGGCCGACATCCACGAGCCTATCGTTGCTTGCCCGAATGACCCGGACGACGTGAAGACCCTGGCCGAAGTGGCCGGCGCCAAGATCGACGACGTGTTCGTCGGCTCCTGCATGACCAACATCGGCCACTTCCGCGCCGCTTCCAAAGTGCTGGAAGGCAAGTCGGACATTCCAGTCCGCCTGTGGATCGCGCCGCCAACCAAGATGGATGCGCAAGTGCTGACGGCCGAAGGCCACTACGGCACCCTGGGCCGCACCGGCGCCCGCATGGAAATGCCAGGCTGCTCGCTGTGCATGGGTAACCAGGCGCAGATCCGCAAGGGCGCCACCGTGATGTCGACCTCGACCCGTAACTTCCCGAACCGTCTGGGTCTGGAAACGAACGTGTACCTGGGTTCGGCCGAACTGGCCGCTGTGTGCTCGGCACTGGGGCGGATTCCGACCAAGGAAGAGTACATGTCGCAGATCGGCGTGCTCGACAAGAGCGCCGACCAGATCTACCGCTACATGAACTTCGACCAGATCGAAGAGTTCCGCAGCGTGGCCGACAAGGTGGAAGTAGGCGCCTAAGTAAGACACAAGCCAGCGCTGTAGGCTGAGCTGAACCCCGATAAGTCGGCGACGACTTATCGGGGTTTTTCCATTTGGCGACGGATGGGCTTCGATGCATCTTCATGGGCGCCATATAGTTGCTATTGTGTATATTTTTCTCCTGCGTGAACATAAAGCCATCCCCATTCCCCGGTTCCAGTCGCGGCAGCGTGGCCCGCGCTGCGTCGTCGTCGAGTTCCGCCTGAATTTCACCCCATCGGCATATATAACTACTTGGCAACATCTATTTGCGAAAAGTATAATGCGGCCGCCACGCGCAGCGTATCAGTCTCGTGGTGCTTACCTGCGGAGCAAGCTACGGCTTGCTCTTTTGTTTTTACAGCGGAATTTGACGATGAAATTGGAAAACTTAAAGATTGGCCACCGCCTTGGCATGCTGGCCCTGTTCCTGATTGCGGCCATGCTGGCCGTTGGCGCAGCAGGTTGGCTGACGTTTTCCGCCATGGGCACGCGCGGTGAGCAGGAAGTGGAGCGGGAAGAGCGGCTGGTGCTGGCGGTGGACGCGGCGCGCGGCGCCCAGGTCGAATTCAAGAAGCAGGTGCAGGAGTGGAAGGACACGCTGCTGCGCGGCGCCGATCCAGCCGCTTTCGACAAGCACAGCAAGGCGTTCGCGCAACAGCAAACGCTCACCCAGGCCCGCCTGGCGACATTGAAGACGGAACTGGGCTTGCTGGGACTGGAGACGCAACGTGCCGACCAGGCCATGCAAGCGCACCAGACCCTGTATGCGCAATACCAGCAGGCGATCAAACAATACGATGGCGCCCATCCCGACAGCGCCCACGTGGTCGATGGCCTGGTCAAGGGCATGGACCGGCCGGTCAACCAGCAGATCGACGGCATCGTCGCCTACGTGCAGGAACAGGCCCATGGTTCGATGGCGGCTGCCCGTGCCGAGTTCGCGGCGCGCGGCACGGCCGGCCGGCGGGAGCTGCTGGCCATCATGGGGCTGGCGATCGTGGTGGGGCTGGCCATGACGGCGTGGCTGGTGCGCGGCATCGTGCTGCCGCTGCAGCGCGCCATCGGCGTGGCTGAGACGGTGGCCAATGGCGACTTGACCAGCCAGATCGCGGCGGCTGGCGCCGACGAGTCGGCCCAGTTGATGCAGGCGCTGGGCACCATGAACGGCAGCCTGGCGCGCGTGGTGGCGCAAGTGCGCGCCGGCAGCATCGGTATCGAGCTGGCCGCTGGCGAGATCGCCCAGGGCAATATGGACCTGTCGGCCCGTACCGAGTCACAAGCGAGCGCCTTGCAGCAGACGGCTGCTTCCATGGTGCAGTTGACGGGCACGGTACGCCAGACGGCCGACCACGCGCAGCGCGCCAACCAACTGGCGCTGGCCGCGTCGGACGTGGCCGCGCGCGGCGGCGAGGCGGTGGCCCAGGTGGTGACCACGATGAGCGCCATCGACCAGGCGGCGCGCGGTATCGCCGAGATCACCAGCGTGATCGACGGCATCGCGTTCCAGACCAACATCCTGGCCTTGAACGCGGCGGTGGAAGCGGCACGCGCAGGCGAGACGGGGCGTGGCTTCGCCGTGGTGGCGACGGAAGTGCGCAACCTGGCACAGCGCTCGGCCGCCGCCGCGCACGAGATCAAGGACCTGATCGACAATTCGGTGCGCCAGGTGCGCGCCGGCACCGAATTGGCCGACCATGCCGGCGCCACCATGCGCGACCTGGTGGACAGCATCGGGCAGGTGACGAATATCATGGGCGAGATCAGCGCCGCCAGTCATGAACAGTCGCAGGGGCTGGAGCAGGTCAGCCGCGCCATGGTCGAAATGGACGGCGTGACCCAGCAGAATGCGGCGCTGGTGGAGCAAGCCGCAGCGGCGGCGGGCGCCATGCGCGACCAGGCCGGCCAGCTGACGGCGGCCGTCACCCAGTTCAAGCTGGGCGGCGGCAATGCCACCAAAGCCGCCAACGCCGGCGCGCGGCGCCTCGCGGCCTGACAAAGGCGGGGCAGTTCAGGCATCGCGCCACCAATTTGGCAGATTGCCGGAACTGACCCCGCTGCACGCTCCGATTCAGCCCAAGGACTTGATATAACGTCCGTCCACCTGCGCGCAGTAACTGGCGCAGGCCAGGCGGGCCGCGTTGGCCGCCGCGTGCACCACCATCTCGGCATTCGTGTGCAGGCACATGGAGACGATGATCGAGGGCGGTTCCGGTTGCACCGGTAACTGCACGAACTCGCCGCTCTCCAGGTAGCTGCTGACGAACAGGCTGGGGATGGCGGCCACCCCATAGCCATCCTTGACCAGTTGCACGATGGCTGCCACCGAGGGGGAACAGGTGATGCGCGTCTGCTCGATCGGGATGGCGGCCAGGTTGGCCATCTTGCTGACGATTTCCTCCAGCGCCCGTTGCGGCGCCGTGCCCCGTCCAAACGTGAGGATGGGCAGCGCCAGCAGGCGTTGATTCAATCCTTCCTTGCGCCCATCGACCAAACCCTTGCGGGCGATCCAGTGCAAGGGATACACCGCCAGCGCTTCGGACACGATGTCGCTGCTATCGACACCCTCCACCTGGATCACCAGGTCCAGCTCACGCGCCCGCAGGCGCCGTTCCAGTACGTTGCTGACATCGACCGCCAGGTCGATTTCCAGTTCAGGATAATTGGCGTTCATCTCGCGGATGTACTGCGCCAGCCAGCTGTGCACCACCGATTCGATCACTCCCAGTCGCAGCCGGCCCCAGATCGCGCTGTCCTTGCGGGCCGCCGCTTGCAGGCGGCGGGTGGCGTCCACCACGGCCTTGGCGTGGCTCAGCAGGTACTCCGCCTGGGCGGTGAGACGGAAATCCTTGGCATCGCGGTCCACCAGCTCCGTCTGCAATTCCTCCTCCAGCGCCTTGATGCGCAGGGAAATGGCGGCCGGGGTGGCGTGCAAGGCGCGCGCGGTGGCGCGAAAGCTGCGCAATTGCGCCAGCGTGACGAAGGTTTCGAGGAAGCGTGTATTCATGACCAGCCGGGAGAGGTTGGAACAAGAATACCTTAACCATAGTCCCGCGCCTAGCGTTGAACGGTAAGAAAAACTATACAACAACAGCAAAAATTACTAGATAGCTCACTGGGCGCTGGCGGCATATTCTTACAACACTCCTTTCACTTCCCGACCAGCAGCGAGTTTTCCATGACACCTCTAGCTTTCCGACACGCGGTCCGCAGCGGCCAATTCCGCCTCCCCACGGCGGGCCAGTGCGGCGCCTACGCCCAGGCCAACCTGGTGATCCTGCCCCAGTCCCACGCCGATGCGTTTTTGCTGTTTTGCCAGCGTAACCCCAAGGCTTGCCCCTTGCTGGCCGTGGGCGAGCCGGGCCAGTGGAACGTGGCCGCACTGGGCGCCGACATGGACATGCGCAGCGACGTCCCCGGCTACAACATCTACCGCGACGGCCAACTGGCGGCGCAAGTCAACGCCCTGCATGACGTATGGCGCGACGACCTGGTGGTGTTCGCCATCGGCTGTTCGTTCTCGTTCGAGCAGATGCTGATGGACGCCGGCATCCTGCTGCGCCATGTGGAGCAGGGCAGGAACGTGGCCATGTACCGCACCAATATCGCCAACCAGGCGGCCGGCCCGTTCGGCGGCAACCTGGTGGTGTCGATGCGGCCCATGAAGGCGCGCGACGCGATCCGCGCGATCCAGATCACCAGCCGCTATCCGGCCATCCACGGGGCGCCGGTGCACTTGGGCGACCCGGCCCTGATCGGCATCGCCGACCTGGCCCAACCTGATTACGGCGACGCGGTGGCGATTGCCGCCGACGAGCTGCCCGTGTTCTGGGCCTGTGGCGTCACGCCGCAGGAAGCGATACGCGGCGCGCGGCTGCCGCTCGTCATCACCCACCAGCCGGGCTACATGCTGGTGACGGATATCCCCAACGCCAGCCTGGCCGCGTTCTGAATTCAAACCAAAGCAGTTATAACAAAGACGGAGACACAGCATGAACACCAGAGTCATACCCAGCATCGAACAGGAAGGCTATTTCGCCTGGTTCCACGCCCTGACGGGCAAGGAGCGCCGCACCTTCTGGAGCTGCAAGATCGGCTACGCGCTCGACGCCATGGATACCCAATTCCTCAGCTTCGTGATTCCCACCCTGATCACCAGCTGGGGCCTGTCCAAGGGCGACGCGGGCCTGATCGGCACCGTCACCTTGCTGACGTCGGCCATGGGCGGCTGGCTGGCCGGCATCCTGTCGGACCGTATCGGCCGCGTCAAGACGCTGCAACTGACCATCCTGTGGTTCGCCTTCTTCACCGTGCTGTGCGGCCTGGCGCAGAACTTCAACCAGCTGCTGCTGGCGCGCGGCCTGATGGGCTTTGGCATGGGCGGCGAGTGGACGGCCGGCGCCATCCTGATCGGGGAGGTGATCCGCGCCAAGGACCGTGGCAAGGCGGTCGGCATGGTGCAGGCCGGGTGGGCCATCGGCTGGGGCGTGTCGGCGCTGCTGTACGCGCTCATGTTCTCGCTGCTGCCGCCGGAATGGGCGTGGCGTTCGCTGTTCCTGCTGGGGATATTGCCGGCCATGTTCGTGATCTTCATCCGCCGCTTCGTCGATGAGCCGGAACTGTTCGTGGCCCAGCAAAAGCAAGTCGAACGCGGCGAGCAGCGCGCTTCGTTCGCGGAGATCTTCTCGCCCAAGATGTTGAGCATCACGCTGCGCGCCGTCCTGCTGACCACCGGCGCCCAGGGCGGCTACTACGCCATCACCACCTGGCTGCCCACCTTCCTGAAGACGGAACGCCACCTGACCGTGCTGGGCACGGGCGGCTACCTGGCGATGGTGATCGTGGGTTCCTACGTGGGCTACATCGTGAGCGCCTTCCTCACCGACCTGTTGGGCCGCAAGAAGAACTTCATCCTGTTCGCACTGGGCTCGCTGTGCATCGCCTTCGCCTACACCCGTCTGCCCGTGACCGACAACGTGATGCTGTTCCTGGGCTTCCCGCTGGGCTTCTTCGTATCCGGCGTGTTCAGCGGCATGGGCGCCTTCCTCACCGAGCTGTTCCCGACCCGGGTGCGCGGTTCCGGCCAGGGCTTCAGCTACAACATGGGCCGCGCCGTGGGCTCGCTGTTCCCGCTGATGATAGGCCTGACCAGCCACACCATGGCGCTGGGCGAGGCCATCGGCCTGTTCGCCGGCGCCGCTTACGGCGTGATGATCCTGGCCGCCTTGACCCTGCCCGAAACGGCCGGCAAGAAGCTGGAAGCTTGAGTACTCAAGTATCGCCTGTCCCGACCGCACCGCACCAATAGAACCCACCGAATTACATCGAGAGACACCATCATGAAAAACGATATCCCTACCCATCAACTGCGCTGGCAATTCTGGGTCGACCGCGGCGGCACTTTCACCGACATCGTGGCGCGCCGTCCGGACGGCAAGCTGGTGACGCACAAGCTGCTGTCCGAATACCCCGAACGCTATGACGACGCCGTCACCCAGGGCATGCGCGACATGCTGGGCCTGAAGACGGGCGAGCCACTGCCGGTGGAGCAGATCGAAGTGATCAAGATGGGTACCACCGTCGCCACCAACGCGCTGCTGGAACGGAAGGGCGCGCGCACGGCGCTGGCCATCACCCGTGGCTTCGCCGACCAGCTGCGCATCGGCTACCAGGACCGGCCCGACATCTTCGCCATGCACATCGAGCTGCCGGACCTGATCTACGAGGAAGTGATCGAAGTCGATGAGCGCATCGGCGCCCATGGCGCCGTGCTGGCAGCGCCGGACGAGGAAGTGTTGCGTGGCCAGTTCGCCGGTCTGCGCGCCAAGGGCATCGACGCCATCGCCATCGTGCTGATGCACGCCTACCGCTATCCGCAGCATGAGCTGCGCCTGCGGGCGCTGGCCGAGGAGGCGGGCTTCGGCCAGATCTCCGTCAGCCACCAGGTCAGCCCCTTGATGAAGATCGTGGGCCGGGGCGATACCACCGTGGTGGATGCCTACCTGTCGCCGGTGCTGCGCGATTACGTGTCGCGGGTGTCGGCCGACACGGGCTCGGTGCGCCTGATGTTCATGCAATCGAACGGCGGCCTGACGGACGCCAGCCGCTTCCAGGGCAAGGACGCCATCCTGTCCGGCCCGGCCGGCGGCATCGTGGGCGCCGTGAAAAGCTGCGAGGCGATCGGCCTGAAACAGGTGATCGGCTTCGACATGGGCGGCACCTCGACCGACGTGGCCCATTACGACAGCAGCTACGAGCGCGTGTTCGAGACGGTGGTGGCCGGGGTGCGGGTGCGCGCGCCCATGATGCACATCCATACCGTGGCGGCGGGCGGCGGTTCCATCTGCAGCTTCGAGCATGGCCGCTTCAAGGTAGGGCCGGAATCGGCCGGCGCCAATCCCGGTCCGGCCAGCTACCGCAAGGGCGGCCCGCTGACCGTCACCGACTGCAACGTGATGCTGGGCCGTATCCAGCCCGAGCATTTCCCGCACGTGTTCGGCCCCAATGGCGACCTGCCACTGGACCGCGACGAAGTGGTGCGCCGCTTCACCGCGCTGGCCGCGCAGATCGAACGCGAGACGGGCACCAGCCTGTCCCCGTCGGCCGTAGCCGATGGCTTCCTGGCCGTGGCGGTCGATAATATGGCGCAGGCCATCAAGTCGATTTCCGTGGAGCGGGGCTACGACGTGAGCCGCTACGCCATGTGCTGCTTCGGCGGCGCCGGCGGCCAGCATGCCTGCCGCGTGGCCGATGTGCTGGGCATGACCCAGATCGTGATCCATCCGTTCGCCGGCGTGCTGTCGGCCTTCGGCATGGGGCTGGCCGACATCCGCGCCATGCGCGAGGCGGCCGTCGAGCAGGTGCTGTCCGAGGCCACGCTGGCCGCGCTGCAACCGCGCCTGGGCGCGCTGGCCCGCGACGCGGGTGCTGAACTGCTGGCGCAGCAGGTGGCGCCGGCCGACATCAAGGTCGAACTGTGCGCCCGCATCAAATACCAGGACAGCGATTCGGCCTTCGTGGTGCCCGTCGGCGGCCTGGTGGAGATGGCCGAAGCGTTCGCCATCCTGTACCGTGGCCGTTTCGGCTTCGTGATGGAAGGCCAGCCGCTGGTGATCGAATCCGTGTCGGCCGAAGCCATCGGCGAAGGCAAGGGTGCCGATTTCGTGATCGAGGTGCCGGCCGGCGAACAGGCCGCCGCCCCAGGCGAAGTATTGAGCTATGTGGACGGCCAGACCGTGCCGATCGCGCTGCATGTGCGCGCCGCGCTGCCGGTGGGTAGCCGCATCGCCGGCCCGGCCATCATCCGCGAGGAGATCGCCACCACCGTGGTCGATGCCGGCTGGAGCGCCAAGGTACTGCCGGACCACACGCTGCTGCTGGAGCGCACCGTGGCCGCCGGCAGCATGCACAAGATGACGACGGCCGTGCATCCGATCCACCTGGAGATTTTCAATAATCTGTTCATGGCCATCGCCAAGCAGATGGGCACCACGCTGGAAAACACGGCCTATTCCGTCAATATGAAGGAGCGGCTGGACTTCTCGTGCGCCATCTTCGACCGCCACGGCAACCTGATCGCCAACGCGCCCCACATTCCCGTGCACCTGGGTTCGATGAGCGACAGCGTGCAGTGCGTGATCCGCGAACACGGCGCCAGCATGGCGCCCGGCGACGCCTATGTGCTCAACGTGCCCTACAACGGCGGCACCCACCTGCCCGACATCACGGTGGTGAGCCCCGTGTTCAGCGCGGAGCACAATGCGCCGCCGTTCACGGTGCGGCCGGAGCCGCTGTTCTACGTGGCCGCGCGCGGCCACCATGGCGACGTGGGCGGCATCACACCCGGCTCCATGCCGCCCAACAGCACCACCATCCTGGAGGAGGGCGTACTGCTCGATAACATCAAGATCGTGGACCAGGGCGTGTTCCTGGAACCGCTGGTGCGCGAGCTGTTCGGCGCCGGCCCGTGGCCGAGCCGGAATATCGACCAGAACATCGCCGACCTGATCGCCCAGCTGGGCGCCTGCGAAACGGGCGCCAACGAATTGCTCAAGGCGGTGGCGACGTATGGCGAAGACGTGGTGCTGGCCTACATGCAGCACGTGCAGGACAACGCGGAGGCGGCCGTGCGCCAGGCCATCAGCGGCCTGCGCGACGCCAGCTTCGAGTACGAGATGGACGACGGCGCGCTGCTCAAGGTCAGCCTCACCATCGACCATGCCAGCCGCAGCGCGACGGTGGATTTCACGGGCACCAGCGCCCAGCGTCCCACCAATTTCAACGCGCCGCTGTCGGTATGCAAGGCGGCCGTGCTGTACGTGTTCCGCACCCTGCTCGACAGCGATATCCCGATGAACGAGGGCGTGCTGAAACCGCTCAACCTGATCATCCCGCAAGGCTCGATGCTCAATCCCGTGTACCCGGCGGCCGTGGTGGCGGGTAACGTGGAAGTGTCGCAGTACGTGACGGATGCGCTGTACGGCGCGCTGGGCGTGCTGTCGGCCTCGCAGGGCACGATGAACAACTTCACCTTCGGGAACGCCGAGCACCAGTACTACGAAACCATCGCCGGCGGCTCCGGCGCCGGCCCCGGTTTCAACGGCACGGCGGCCGTGCAGACCCACATGACCAATTCGCGCATGACCGATCCGGAAGTGCTGGAATGGCGCTTCCCCGTGCTGGTGGAAACCCACGCCATCCGGCGCGGCAGCGGCGGCGCGGGCCGGCACCAGGGCGGCGACGGGGCGCTGCGCCGCATCCGCTTCCTGGAAGGGATGACGGCCAACATCCTGGCCGGCCACCGCCGCGTGGCGCCGTTCGGCCTCGATGGCGCGGCGGCCGGCGCGTTGGGGCGCAACTGGGTCGAACGCAGCGACGGCAGCGTCGAGCAATTCGGCGCCACCCACACGGCCGACATGCGGGCCGGCGACGTGTTCGCCATCGAAACGCCGGGTGGCGGCGGCTACGGCGCCTGATTTCCACCGGTATTTAGCCGACATCTCACCGGCGGCGCGGCCAGGGCTCGCGGCGCCGCCGGTTATACCACCGAGCTCGAAACATGCTGGAGACACCAAAAAAATGAAGAAAACTATGCTTGCGCTCGCACTGGGCGCATCGGCAGGGATGGCTGCGGCCCAATCGGCCGTGACCGTGTACGGCATCGTGGATATGGGGCTGGTGCGTGAAAGCGGCGCCGCCGCCGGCGCCAGCACAAAACTGACCAGCGGCGTCGCCTCCGGCTCGCGGCTGGGCTTCAAGGGCAGCGAGGACCTGGGCGACGGCATGGCCGCCATCTTCCTGCTGGAGAACGGCTTCCAGGCCGACACCGGGGCCATGGGACAGGGCGGTCTGCTGTTCGGCCGACAGGCTTACGTGGGCCTGCAAAGCCGGGCCGGCACCGTCACGCTGGGGCGCCAGTACACGCCACAGTACCTGGCCGTGGCCGCCGTCGATCCCTTCGGTTCAGGCCTGGCGGGCGACACCAAGAACCTGATGGCCGCCACCGGCAACAGCGCCAGCCGCATGGACAACGCCATCAAATATGTGAGTCCGCTGCTGCACGGCGTGAGCGCGGAACTGGTATACGGCACGGGCGAAGTGGCGGGTGACAATGCGGCCGGCCGCCAGTTCGGGGGCGCACTCGGTTACGCGGCCGGTCCCTTGGCCGTCAAGCTGGCGTACCATAATCGCAACAACGATACGGCGGCCGTGAAGAACGTCAGCAGCGCCCGCAACACGGTGCTGACGGCCACCTACGATTTCGGCGCGGCCAAGGCGCACCTGGCTTACGGTACCGACAAGGGGACCAACAGCGCGCCGCTGCGCAACGCCACCAACCCGTTCGGCTGCGCGGTGGCGCCCACGCCATCGACCGACAGCGCCGACCTGCTGCTGGGTGTGACGGTGCCGGTGGGCGTGCAGACCTGGATGGCTTCCTACATCCGCAAGAATGACAAAACGGCATACAACCAGGACGCCCAACAGTTCGCGCTCGGCTATCGCTACTATCTTTCCAAACGTACCGATGTCTATACTGCCTATGCGCGCATCCGCAACAAGAACGGCGCCGGCTACACGGCCGGCAGCGCGATCGAGGGCGGCACGGGCGACCGCGCCGTCAACCTGGGGCTGCGGCATGTGTTCTGAGCCGGCACGCCACGCTGAAAACATCACAGGGGAGAGACATTATGGGTAAGGTGTTCAAGAGTATCGTCGTCGCGCTGGCCGGAGCGGCCATGGTGTTGCTGTCCTTGACGGCCGCCGCGGCCGACAAGGGCACGGCCGACGAGGCGGTCGCCATGGTCAAGAAGGCGGCCGAGTTCCTGAAGAAGAACGGCAAGGACAAGGCCTACGCGGAATTCAACAATCCCAAGGGCCAGTTCATCGACCGCGACCTGTACATCTTCAGCTTCTCGGCCAATGGCGACGGCATCGAGACGGCCAATGGCGCCAATCCCAAACTGGTGGGCAAGAACGTGTCGGAAATGCGGGACGCCGACGGCCGCTACATGATCAAGGATATTCTCGCGACCGGCATGAGCAAGGCCGGCAAGGGCTGGGTCGACTACAAGTGGCCCAATCCCAGCACCGGCAAGCTGGATGGCAAACGCACTTATGTGGAGCGGGTTGATGACGTGATCATCGGCTGCGGGATCTACAAATAGCCGATACGCTCGGGCCATCCGCTCCTGGCGATATCGCAGCCGGCTAGTCGCGCGGTTTGGCGCCGCGTTGCCGTTCCGCCTCGCGGTAGGCCCCCGCGTAGCTTTTCCAGTCGGCCAGCACGCGCTGCTGGCTGGCTTGGGCATGTTCCAGCAGGGGCGTGCGCCAACTTGCCACATCGGCGCCGAATGCGATCCAGGCGTCGGCGTTGGCCGAACCCTGGCGCCCGCCGGAACGCAGGTGCGCCCACGCCAGCAGGGCGCCCATGTCGCACACCACCGCTTCGAGCCGGGCCAGCTTGCCGTCCCATTGGTCCAGCGTCAGCCGGTCCTGGTCTGGCAACAGCTCCTTCAGCACGTAGGACTGGCCGTCGAACGTCATGTCGGTCAGGAAGGCGGGCGTGATGGCCTGCACCCGGCGCTGCACGGCGACGATGCGTTGCGCCTCGCTGTCCCATGCCGGCTGGGGGCAGGGCAGCCAGGGCGCCAGCGCGGACGCGGGCGCGTTCTTTATGTCGAGCAGAAAATTCCCATCCATGCCACCACGGCCCCGCAGCAGTACCACGTAGCGTTCCAGCCCCAGGCTGCCGGTGCCGGCGATCCTGCGGGCCACATCGAGCACCTTGAAGAATTTCTGGTCGGTCTGGGTGGCGGCGTAGTGCGCCATCAGCGCGGTGACGCGCGCGCGCTCGGCTTCGGCCACTGGCAGCGCCTTGACGCCATCCAGCCGCAGGCGGCGTTTGCCGTTGCGGATATCGGTGCGGCGATCGAGAAAGGCGGGCCGGGAGCGGGTACGTATGTCGCGCATCAAGGCCTTGATCATGCCGCGCGCTGTGGCCCGTTCCAGCCAGCGTGCCTTGCCGGTCGCCAGTTCCGCGCCGTAGGTATCGAGGAAGCGCCGGCACAGGAACAGCGCGTCGCGCCGGCGCACGCGCAGCACGTCGGCGGCCAGCAGCAGGCTGACGAGGAAACGGGACAGCTCCCAGCTGGCGGGGGCCAGCGCCGCTTCGTCAAAATCGTTCAGGTCGAAGTAGCTCAGGCGGTTGTCGCCCTTGTAGGTGCCGAAATTCTCCAGGTGCAGGTCGCCGCAAATCCAGGCCAGCGGCGCCTGGCAGGGCGGCGTGTAATCCTGGTAGAACAGGTGGCAGGTGCCACGCAGGAAGGCGAACGGGTTGCTGGCCAGCAGACGGTATTTGCGTGTGAGCCGTTCCGGGTCGCGGCCCGCGTTGAACGCCACGATCTCATCGACGACGTGGTGTTTCCCGGATGTTGTACACTCGTTCAATTCGGTCCCCTGCATGCACCTGCGCGTTGGTTCAGCTACCGCGATGCCGCCCGTATCATGCGACGACGGCTTGTTCCAGATAGCGCTCCAGTTCCCGGATCGGCGCCGCGTCGCGGTACAGGACGTCGCGCTGCGCGGCGAGGGCGGCGCGCACGGTGTCGCGCAAGGCCGCGTCGGCGGCCAGACGGCACGCCAGGTCGACATAGCCGGCGCTGTCCGCTTGCACCAGATGCGCCAGCCCCATGCGCCGCAGGATGGCGCTGCCGAAGCGCCCGCGCATGAAGCGGCCTTCCACCGTCACGATGGGCAGCGCGCAATCGACGGCCTGCATGGCCGTGTTGAAGCCCGAGAAGCCCAGCGTATCGAGGAACACGTCGGCCTGGCGCAGGATGCTGTAGAAGCAGGCCGGCGATTGCCAGGGGATGCTCACCAGGTACTGTTCCGGCGCCAGGCCCGCTTGCGCGAACGCTTGCGCCACGCGGGCCTGCAGCAGGTCCGTCAGATGGCTGGCCTGGACGTTGGAGAAGAACAGGAACTGGCAGGGGCCGCAGCGCTTGGCGATGTCCACCAGTACGTGGTCGTACTCCGGCGCGTACTTGAACGGCGAGCCGGGACAGACGAACAGCGGCACGCCGGGCCGCACGCCCAGCGCCGCCAGGTCCAGGTTCACCGTTTCAACCTGCGGCGGTTCGTAATGGCAGCCCAGGTTGGGCAGCCGCACCAGCTGTTCCAAGTAATGGTCTTGCGCGTCTTCGCTTTCCAGGCCGGTGGCCGACAGGTAGGCGTCGATGGTGGGCAGGCCGGTCGTCTCGGGGTGGCCCCAGGTGGCCAACTGGCGCGGCGCCAGGCGCAGCGCGGCAAGCCGGGGCGCCATGGCGTCCATGCCCAGTTCCGGGTAGATCAGCGCGTCGAGGTTGGCGCCGGCGATCAGCTTGGCCCACTCCAGTTCGGAGCGCGTGCCCTGGTGCATGACGGCGGCGCGGCTGCGCGCGTAGGCCGTTTCGCCATCCTCCTTGCCGCCCAGATAGTACAGGTGCAGTTCGAAGCGTTGCTGATCCAGTTCGCTGAACCAGCCGCGCACGATGGCGCGCCACACGGGATGCTCGACCACGTGGGCCGACACCACGCCGACCCGGATCGGCGCCGCGCCAGCCTTGCGGGCGGGGGCGGCGGTGGAAGCGGAGGAGGCCAGGGCGGGCAGGCCGCGCTGGGTGGCCCACTGGCCCATCAGCCGGGCGCACATGGCGCCATATTGCGCCAGCGGCGCGCGGTTGTTCTGTTCGTGGTAGCTCAGGTAGAACGGATGGCAGCCGCCCACCACGGCCAGCGGATTGGCCACGGCCTGCTGCGGCAGCCAGGCGTCGAACGCGGCCAGGTCCTGTGCAAAGGTGGCGCGCTCGGCCGCCAGGTCGTGGTCGGCCGGGCGGATGATGTGCAGCTTGACGACGGCTTGCTTGAGGCGGATATCGGCCGCCTGCGGCGCCAGGCTGGCCGCTTGTTCCAGCGCCGCCAGCGCCTCGTCGCGCCGGCCCATCAGGTACAGGGCACCGGCCTTGTGGTTCCAGGCGGCGAGGTGGGTGGGATCGCAGCGCAGCGCCGCCTCGAAGCACAGCAGGGCGTCATCGCGCCGTTGCAAGGTTTGCAGCACGGTGCCGCGCGCGTTGTGCAGTTCCGGCGTCTCCTGCAGCGCCAGCGCGCGGTCGATGGCGGCCAGCGCGTCCTGCGTGCGGCCCAGGCGATTGAGCACGTCGGCACGGGCCGCCAGCGCCAGCGCGAAGCGGGGCCGCAAGGCCAGCGCGCTGTCGTAATCGGACAACGCTTGCTCCAGCCGGTTCAGGTCGCGGTGCACATTGCCCCGGTTGTTGAGCGCGTCCGGATGGCGCGGGTTGAGGGCCAGCGCCCGCGCATAGCTGTCGAGCGCCAGCTGATGGCGGCCGTTGCCGTGCAGGGCCAGGCCCAGGTTGGAATGGGCTTCCGGATTGTTCTTGTCGAGGTTGATG
This sequence comes from Rugamonas apoptosis, assembly GCF_014042355.1. Classification (GTDB taxonomy): domain Bacteria; phylum Pseudomonadota; class Gammaproteobacteria; order Burkholderiales; family Burkholderiaceae_D; genus Rugamonas; species Rugamonas apoptosis. The sequence continues at coordinate 25,551 of NZ_JACEZU010000008.1, read as the reverse complement.
GCTTTTTTGATCAGGTCGACCGCCTCCTGGTGGCGTCCCTGCTGGTACTTGATCACGCCCAGGTAGTGCAGGCACTCGGTTTGTTTGGCGTGGCGGGCCAGGATGGCCGTGTACAGGCTTTCGGCCGCGTCGAGCTGGCCTTGCTGGTGCAGGCCCAGCGCCCGCTGTACTTGCAAGTGCAAGGGAACGCCGGGGTGGAAGCCGGCCGCCTGATTCGCTGTGTTGCCCAACATCGTCGTACGCTCCCTGGTTGTAAACCTTGCCAATAATGCATGCGCTTGGAAGGCGATTGTAAGGCATCCACGCACCGGGCGCGCGCCCGCCCGGCCGCTTAGAGGCCACGCTCTAGTGTCCTGGTGCGCCTTGCGCGAGTGACTGTTTCCGTGGAGCTACAGACTTGATCTAGCGCATGGATTTTTCTTCCGGCATAAATCATACTCGCGGGAAACTCTCTGGGCGCCCACAAGGTGCAAGGCCATGCTTCTTAGTTGTGAATTCCCCATCAAGCGGCTCGTCACCCGCGACCTGCTGGCGTGCGCGCCCGATACCCCACTGCTCGACGTGGCCAAACTCATGGCGGCACGCCGTTGCAGCTCCATCCTGGTGCTCGACGGCGAGTCCGCCGTCGGCATCTTCACCGAAAGCGACGTGCTGGCGTTCGACCTGTCCAACCCGGCGTTGGCCATGCAGCCCGTGTCGTCGGCCATGAGCGGGCCGGTGCAGACTATCCACGGCGATCTGCTGGTGGGCGAGGCGGCCGTGCAGTTCAAGCGCAACGGCATCCGCCACCTGCTGGTGGTCGATGAGCGCGGCCAGCGCCTGGGCATGCTGTCCCAAAGCGACGTGGTGCTCAACCAGGGCGCGGAATTCTTCCTGCGCATGCGCGCCGTCAGTTCGATTCCCTGCCAGACGCCGCTGGTGCTGGCCGAGGAGATGGCGCTCGACGAAGCCGTGGCCGAGATGCGCCGCTGCGGCCGCGATGCCGCCATCATTTCCTTCGCGGACGGCGGCCACGGCATCTTCACCCAGCGCGACATCGTGCGCCTGATCGCCAACCACGGCGGCCCGCTGGGCACGGTGGGGGGCCATGCCAGCCGCCCCTTGCGCAGCGTGCAGGCCGGGCAAAGCCTGTACCTGGCCCGCAAGATGCTGGCCCAGAACAAGATCCGCCACCTGGGCGTGCTGGACGACGACGAGCGGCTGGTGGGCCTGCTCAGCTTTGACGATATCCTCAGCAGCATCGAGGACGAATACGTGTCCGAACTGGGCGCCGCCCTGCGCGAGCGCGACCAGGCGCTGTGGGAGTCGCGCTACCACCTGCGGCTGGCCGACCGCGTGTTCGAATCGACCCTGGAAGGGGTGATGGTGACGCGCGCCGACGGCACCATCGAACGCGTCAACCCGGCCTTCGAAACGCTCACCGGCTACAGCGCCGAGGAAGCCATCGGCCGCAACGCTAACATGCTCAGTTCCAAGCGCCAGACGCCCGAGTTCTACCAGCAGATGTGGGGCCAGCTCGCCGCCACCGGTTGCTGGCAGGGCGAGATCTGGAACCGCCGGCGCGACGGCGAACTGTACCTGGAGCACTTGACCATCTCCAGCATCTGCGACGACGCCGGCGTGTGCACGCACTACGCGGCCATCTTCGCCGACATCACCCAGCGCCGCATGGCCGAGGAACGGCTGAATTACCTGGCCACCCACGATGCGCTGACGGGCTTGCCCAACCGTTCCCTGTTCGGCGAGCGGCTGGAACACGCGCTGCGCTGCGCCCAGCGCGCCCAGCACAGCCTCGGCGTGCTGTTCCTCGACCTGGACCGCTTCAAGCTGGTCAACGACAGCCTGGGGCATGGCGTGGGTGACGAGCTGCTCAAGATGGTGGGCGAGCGCCTGCGGGCCTGCGTGCGCGAGGCCGACACGGTGGCGCGCCTGGGCGGCGACGAATTCACGCTGCTGCTGGAGGACGTGGGCGACGCGCGCCAGGTGGCCCACATCGCGCAAAAGCTGCTGGACGCGATCGGCGCACCGTTCCACATCAGCGGCGAGGAAATCTATGTCACGCCCAGCATCGGCGTGAGCATGTATCCGGACGACGGCGGCGATGCGCAAACGCTGGTGCTGCATGCCGACCGCGCCATGTACGAGGCCAAGGGCGCCGGCAAGAACAACTTCCAGTTCTACATCGGCCAGATGAACACCGACACCAACGAGCAGCTGCAGATCGAGAGCGATCTGCGCCAGGCGCTGGAACGCGATGAGCTGGTGCTGCACTACCAGCCCAAGGTGGACCTGGCCGACGGCGCCGTGGTGGGGCTGGAGGCGCTGGTGCGCTGGCAGCATCCGTCACTGGGCCTGCTGGCGCCGGGGCGCTTCATTCCCATCGCCGAGGAGACGGCGCTCATCGTCCCGCTGGGCCAGGCCGTGCTGCGCGAGGCATGCCGGCAAGGGCGGGCCTGGCTGGACGCGGGCTATGTGTTCGGCTCCATGGCCGTCAACCTGTCGCTGCGCCAGTTGCGCTGGGAGGGCTTCCTGCACGATGTGGACACCATCCTGGCCGAGACCGGCTTCCCGGCCGAATACCTGCAACTGGAACTGATCGAGAGCCAGGCCATCGACGGTTGCGAACAGTGCGAAGGCGTGCTGCAGGCGCTGGCCGGGCGCGGCATCTCGCTGGCGATCGACGATTTCGGGGTCGGCTATTCGTCCTTCGTCTACCTCAAGTCGCTGCCGTTCGACACGCTCAAGGTGGACCGTTCGCTGCTGGCCGGCGCGGGCCACAGCCGGCGCGACGTGGCCGTGCTGCGCGCCATCCTGGCCATGGCCGACGCACTCGACATGAAGGTGGTGATGGAGGGGGTGGAAACGGAGGACGAGGCGGCCATGCTGCGCACCATCGGCTGTCCGCAAGTGCAGGGCTGGCTGTTCGGGCGCGCGCAACCGGCGCACGAGGTCGAGCAGCGGCTGGCGCACTGCCCCACGGTCCACTACACGTCGCAAGCCACCCGGTCGCGGCCGCCCTCCCTGGCCAGGTAAAGCGCGCTGTCGGTCGCCGCCAGCAAGGCGGTGATGGCGGTCAGCGGGGCGGGCGGCGCTGCCAGGCTGTGGCGCAAGCGTCGCCCGGCGCCACCTGGTGGCTCCAGACGTCGCCGCTGGCCATGCTGAACACGATGCGCCGGTGGCCGCTGCCGTACAGGCTTTCGGAGGCGATCACGATGCCCCGCTCGCGCAGCAGCCGTAGCGCTTGCGCGCCGTTACGGCGGCCGATGTCCTGGCTGTTTCCCCGCAGGCGATGGGCAAACATGCTGGCGCCGCCGAACACCTTGGCCTGGCATTCCGACGGCGCCACGCCCAATGCGGCCAGGTCGCGCAGCATCAGTTCCAGCGCGTCGGCGCCGTAATGGGGATTGGGCTGGCCACCGGCCGCGCGTTCGGACGCCGGCAGCACGAAATGCGACATGGCGCCGATGCGCCGTGGCGCGTGCCACAGCGTGATCGAGACGCAGGAACCGAGCACGGTACGGACCCGATGTCCCTCGCCGCCGACGAAATATTGGCCGGGCAGGAGGAAAATGTCGGTGACTTGCTGCGCACGCTGCATGCGATGGAACTCCGCGTTGAATATGGGGGGGCACTGCCGCCGGCGGCCAGAGCCGCGCGGATGCGCACACTATAGGTGGCCGGACGCAGGCTGTCTCTTGTACTTAGGTGCAGGTTGGGGACGAACGCAATGGTGACGGAAACGCAAGTTGGCGCCGGGCCCGCGCCGCCGCTGACGGGAACGTGATGGTGCCCGCGCTTTTTTTTCGCCGCGACAAACTATTGACGCTATCATGGAGCCATTGGGACAGACGAGGCGGCCGGCATGGTATGGCGAATTCAGTGACACCAGCGTATCTTCCGCAGGAACGGTCCTCCAAGGGCGATATCCTGGTGGTGGAGGACACCCCGGCCTCGCTGCAGCTGCTGACCGGCCTGCTGAGCGAAGCGGGCTACCGCGTGCGCCCGGCGCCGGACGGCGAACTGGCCCTGTGGTCGGCCCGGGGCCAGGCGCCGGAGCTGATCCTGCTCGACATCCGCATGCCGGGCATGGACGGTTATGAAGTGTGCCGCCTGCTCAAGGACGACGCGCGCCTGCGCGACGTGCCCGTGATCTTCCTGTCGGCTTTCACCGACACGGACGACAAGCTGCGCGGCTTCGCCGTGGGTGGCGTCGATTTCATCTCCAAGCCTTACCAGTTCGAGGAAGTGCACGCGCGCGTGCAGGCCCACCTGGAGATCGCCCGCCTGCGCCAGCGCCTGGCCTACCAGAACGAGCACCTGGAACAACTGGTCGAGGCCAAGGCGGCCGAACTGGCCCAGGCCCGGCTGTCACTGCTCAGCGAGCGCCAGTTGCGCGACCTGGCCGAACGCGAGTCGCGCCTGCGCCTGTCGGAGATCGCCCACATGAACCGCAACGCCAGCGCCACCGTCTATTGCGCGGCGCTGGTGCACGAACTCAATCAGCCGCTGGCGGCCATCATGAGCAACGCCGAGGCGGCGGAACTGTTTTTGAAGATGGAGCGGCCCGCGCTGCCCGAGGTGGCCGAGATCCTGGCCGATATCCGGCGCGATGACTTGCGCGCCAGCGAACTGATACAAAGCATGCGTGCCTTGCTCAAGAAGTCGGAAGCCGTCACCGCCAGCCTCGATCTGAACGAGGTGGTGCGGGTGGCGGCCTTGCTGCTGGCCAGCGAGGCCAGGGTGCGCCAGTGCGCGCTGACGCTGGCGCTGGACGTGCCCACGCTGACGGTGGCGGCCGACCGCATCCAGTTGCAGCAGGTGATGATCAACCTGATCCTGAACGGCATGGACGCCATGGCTGAAAGGCCGGCCGGCGCGCGCCGCATGGTGATCTCAGCCGGGGCGGTGGACGGCGCGGCGCAGGTGCTGGTGCGCGACCATGGCAGCGGCTTCCAGTGCGAGCTTGGGCGGGTGTTCGAATCGTTCTTCACCACCAAGCCCGCCGGCATGGGCCTGGGCCTGTCGATCGCGGCGGCCATCGTGCGCGAGCATGGTGGCCGGATCTGGGCCGACAACTGTGCCGACGGCGGCGCCGTGGTGGGCTTTCAGCTGCCGCTGGAAGTGTTGGCGGCGGAGGGCGCGCCATGACGCCTTCGCCGGTGATCCATGTGATCGACGACGACGTCTCGTTGCGGACGGCGCTGGGGCGGCTGCTGGCCGCGTCGGGCTACCGGGTGTGCGGCTATGAGTCGGCCAGCGCCTTCCTGGAGGCCGACCCTGGCGACGGGGCGGGCTGCATCCTGCTTGACGTCCACATGCCCGGTTTGACGGGGGTGCAACTGCAGGAGCACCTGGCCGTCCGCGGCTGCATCCTGCCCATCGTGTTCCTGACCGGCAGGGCCGACGTGGCCACCAGCGTGCGCGTCATCAAGGCCGGGGCTGAGGATTACCTGCTCAAGCCCATCGCCCGCGAGGCCTTGCTGGATGTGATCGAACGGTCCTTGCGGCGCTGGGCGGTGGCCGCCGCCGCGCAAGCCGAGCTGTCCGGCCTGCGCCAGCGCCACGCCAGCCTGACGGCGCGCGAGCAGGAAGTGTTCGCGCTGGTGATTCAGGGCTTGATGAACAAGCAGATCGCCTACGCGCTGGGCAACAGCGAACGCACGGTCAAGGCCCAGCGCCAGGCTGTGATGGAAAAACTGGGTGCCGATTCCGTGGCCGACCTGGTCACCATGGGTATCAAGCTGGGTGCGCTCAAGGGCTGAAGCCATGGCCTATGGCACCAAAGGACAAGATACGGCGCCCGCGCTTTCCTCTACAGTGTGGAGTATGAGGGGTGTACAGGGAAGGCGGACATGACGGGCGCACAGACGGTGGTGGCGATCGTTGAAAACGACGCGGCGCTGCTGAAGGCGCTGGAGCGCTTGCTGCGGGCCAGCGGTTATGGCTCGCGCCTGTACGCCTCGGCCGAGCAGTACCTGGACCGGAACCAGGTCGATGCCGTCGCTTGCCTGATCCTCGATATCGACCTTGGCGGCATCTCCGGCATCGAACTGCAGCAACGCCTGGTGGCGCAAGGTGTGGCGCCGCCCATCATCTTCATCACCAGCCAGATCGACGCGGCCAGCCAGGAGCGGGCGCAGGCCCTCGGCTGCCTGGCCTACCTGCGCAAACCGTTCACTTCCAGCGACCTGCTGGGGGCCTTACAGACGGTGGATCGCCTGTACCAGCGGCCGCCGGGGCCATGACATGACCGTGCGGGAAGTGCGATGGCGCGCGTGGCTGAGGGCCGCGCTGGCGGTGCTGGCCACCGCCAGCCTGGCCGTGGCGCCTGTCATAGTCAGTGCCAGCGCAAACGCCACCGCAAGCGCCACCGCCACTGTCACTGCCACTGCCACTGCCACAGGCGCCACTGTCGCCGCGCCCGCCGCCAGCCTGGCCGGCAAGCGGGTGCTGTATCTGGCGCCCTACAGTTTTGGCCGTTCCGGCGTGGATCAGTTCACCCGCGCCTTCGCTGACGCCATCGTCGCCGGCGGCCTTGATGGCGAACATGTACGGATCGAATTCCTCAACCTGAACCGGCGTCAGGCGCCGGACTTGCGGCGCCGTCAGCAAGCCCTGTGGCGCGACCAATTGGCGGCCGAGCCGGTCGACCTGGTAGTGGCGGTGCAGCAGCCGGCCCTCGATTTCACGCTGGCCGAACTGGCCGGCATCGTGCCTGGCGCGCCCGTGCTGGCGATCGACACGGAGCCGCCGCCGGCGTCGCATGGCGCGGGCCGGCGTATCTACCACCAAGGCGCCATGGCCGACATCGGCGGCACGCTGGCGCAAGCGCTGGCGCTGTTTCCCGGAACCGAACATGTGCTGTTCACCGTCGGCACCTCGGCCGCCGACCAGGCCTTCAAGCGCCTGATTGAAGCTTCCCTGCCACGCTGGGCCGGCGCGGTGGCGGTGGAGTACACGGACGCGCTGACGCTGGAGCAGGTGTACCAGCGCGTGGCACGGTTGCCACCCCACACCATCGTCATCAACGGTTCCTACAACATGGATGTGAATGGCGCGCCGGCCACGCCGTTGCGGGTGGCGCGCGAGGTGGCGCGGCGTGCCAACGCCCCCGCGTTCAGCCTGTACGACACGGCGCTGGTGCCCGGCACGGTGGGCGGCGTGGTGCTGCAAGTGGAACACGAGGCGCATCGTCTGGCGGCGACGGCCCTGATGCTGCTGCGCCGCGAACTGCCGCAGGCCGAGGCCCAGATGGCGCGGCCGGCGGCCAGCGTCAGCGTCTACGATTGGGAGCAGTTGCGGCGCTGGCGGGCGGATCCGGCGCTTTTGCCGCCCAACACCGTGTTCCTGCACCAACCACCGGGCCTGTGGCGCCAGCACCGCGACGCCGTGCTGGCCGCCGTCGCCGTGATCGCCCTGCTGTCGCTGCTGCTGGCCGCCTTGTGGCGCCAGCGCGGCCGCCTGCTGCGCGCCGAACGGGAGCTGTTGCGCCACCGTGGCCAGCTGGAAGAGCAGGTGCGTCAGCGTACGGCCGCGCTGTCGGTGGCGCTGGGCGACGCGGAGGCGGCCAACCGGGCCAAGAACGTGTTCCTGGCCAATATGAGCCACGAGCTGCGCACCCCGCTCAACGCCGTGATCGGCTTTTCGCGCATGATGGGCGAATCGGCCGCCATGGCGCCCGACGAGAAGCGCAACCTGGCCATCATCCACCGCGCCGGCCAGCAGTTGCTGCGCCTGATCAACGACATCCTGGAACTGTCCAAGATCGAAGCCGGGCGCGCCATGCTGCAGAGCGAGGCGGTCGACCTGGGCGAGCTGGCGCGCGAGGTGCTCGACATGGTGCGGGCTCGCGCCGGACAGGCCGGGGTGGCGCTTACGCTGCGCTGCCACGACGTGCCGGCGGCCGTGCGGCTCGATGGCGCCAAGCTGCGCCAGGTGCTGCTCAACCTGATGTCGAACGCCGTCAAATTCACCGAACGGGGCGAAGTGGTGCTGGAACTGCGCGGCCTGCCGCCTGGCGTGGGCAGCGAGGATGGCCACCTGCTGGCGTTCGCCGTGCGCGATAGCGGCATCGGCATCGCCAGCGCCGACCAGGCCCGCATCTTCGAGCCGTTCTACCAGACCGACGATGGCGCAGCCAAGGAGGGCACGGGGCTGGGATTGGCCATCTCACGGGAGTTCGTGCATTTGATGGGTGGCACGCTGATGGTCGAGTCGGCGCCCGGCCACGGTTCCGTGTTCAGCTTCACCATCCCGGCCGGGGCGGAGGAGGCCAGCCGGCTGGAGCCGCCGCCGGCCATGGACGTGAGCGGGCTGGCGCCGGCGCAGCGGGGCAAGCGCATCCTGGTGGTGGACGATAATGCGGACGGCCGCCAGTTGCTGGTCGGGGTGCTGGCGCCGCTCGGTTTCGTGGTGCTGGAGGCCGATGGTGGCGCGGCGGCACTGCGCGTGCTGGCGCGCGAGGCCGTGGACCTGATGCTGGTGGACTGGCGCATGCCCGGCGTCGACGGCCTGGAAGTGACGCGCCGCTTGCGTGCCGGCGCCGGCGGCGCCCACGCGCAGCCGCCGGTGGTGGTGCTGACGGCTTCCGCGTTCGAGGAGGAACGGCGGGAAGCGCTGGCGGCGGGCGCCGACGGTTTCCTGCGCAAGCCCGTCGAAAATGAAGCCTTGTTCCAGATGCTGGAGCGGCAACTGGGCGTGGTGTTCGAGCGCCGCCCGCGAACATCGGAGTCGGAACCGGCGCCGCCGCCGCCGCTGGCCACGGCGGCCCAGCTGGCGCATCTGCCGGCGACGGTGCGGGCCGCCCTGCGTGGTGCGCTGCGCGAGCTGAACCAGCCCATGGTGCTGTACTTGCTGGCGCCGTACCGGGCCGGGCACGGTCCGCTGGTGGAGGCCGTGGAACGGATGCTGCAACAATACCAGTATCGGCAGCTGTGCGGGCTGATCGACGAGGCGGAAGCCGCACAGTGATGGTGGATGACGTTCCCCATCCCGGGCGCGGCGAGATGCTGGCGGAGGAGCGCACGCGGGCCTCGCTCAGGCTGCTCAGCGCCCTGCTGTGCGGCGCCGCTGCCGATCACGGCTGGCATACGACCGGCGGAGTTGGTGCAATTCAGTACCCATACTTTCCTGTAGTAATTATTGCCTGTATGAAAACCATCATGTACAATTATTAATTTATCAATAATTTACAGGCAACTATGGCAAATCATTACATTCGCGTGCGAGCGCTGATCGCTGCCGCCATTGCCAGCCTCGCGCTACTCGGCTGTGGTGGTGGTGGCAGCGGTGGCGGTTCCAGCAACAGTGGCAATCCCGATCCATCGCCAGGTTTCAGCGTTTCGATCGATCATGCTGAACTTCGTTTCAGCGGTGAAGAAGGTGGATACATCGATGGCCAGGCCGTACTCGGGTCGGCCCAAGGCACAACCACCGCCACCGTCTACACTGGCGCGCTTGACCTGGGCACCGCGCTCGACCGGGTAACGCAACAAGTCGTCGGTACCCAACTCAAATTTACGGTTTATCCCAAAACCAACTTGCTGGCCGGCGAGTATCGCGGCAATGTCCAGCTGTTCGCCTGCGCTGACGATAAGTGCGCCAGACATTTCGCTGGCTCGCCGGTCAACGTCGCTTACACCATCACGATCCGCAAGGGCATGAGCGTCAGCCCGACCTCCATGGCACTGGGCGCCATCAGCGGCGCGACCACCTCGCGCGAGCTGGTTGTGCAGTTGCCTGCCGGTGTGGCAGCGCCAGCCGTCAGCACGGCCGCCAACTGGTTCACGGCAAGCTACACCAGTGCCGGCACGGTGCTGATCACCACCAAGCCGATGCCGCCCGGCAGCTATGCCGGCACGGTGTCGATCAGTATTCCAGGGCGCACGATCGAGGTGCCGGTCAGCTACACGGTCCAGTCCGATGGCAGCACCCAAACCAACTTCACCAGTGACGTCGACAATCTCAGTTTTACCGCCACCGCTGGCGGTAACGCCGGCAGCCGCACGGTGAATGTGACACTGCCGTCGTGGACCACGGAACTGAACGCCGAAATTGGCTACTACACCAGCAGCAAGGGCTGGCTGACCTTGTCCAAGACCGGGGAGCGCAGCTACACCGTCAGCGCCAATGCGGCTGAACTGGGCGCTGGTACTTACGCGGCGCAGTTGGTCCTGCGCTCCGGCTATCTGACATCGCCATTGACGCTGCCTGTGACGATGACGGTGGGCGCCGCCACCTGGTCGGTCACCGGCAACACCAGCTTTAACGTTAGCGCCACCACCGACAGCGCGATCCAGAGCAGCGCCCTCCAAATCGACCTGCCGAACCTGCCAGCGCAGGGTTGGACGGCCAGCAGCAGCGCCAGCTGGCTCAAGCTGATCAACAGCAGCGGCACCACCGGCAGCACCAAGTTGCAGGTCAAGCTCGACAACGCTGCCATGCTGCAATTGCCGAACGCCAGCACCTACCAGGCCGATGTCACGATCAGTTCGGCAAGCGGCAAGGTGGCCGCCACCAAGGTCACCTTCGCGTTGAAAAAGAATTTGCCGGAGGTCAGTTTCGTCGCCCCCCACTTGCAGCTGCCGAATACACCAGGCACCTTGATCCTGCGCGGCCGCGGCTTTGATAGTGTCACCGATCTGCAAAAAGCACTGATGGTCAGCGGCTCGGCGCAAGTGGCCGGCATCACGCGCATCAACGACAGCCAGTTGCAAGTCCAGGTGACCGGCGCGGCCTCGGGCAACACCAGCTTCAGCATCGGCAATGCGATGGGCGTTAATACCGGTAGCGCAACCATGAAGGTTGCCGCACCGTCCGCCTACACTTATAAGGCGGTCGCCACGGCCGGTATCAAGGGCGGCATCGTGTATGACGAGGAGCGCAGATCGGTTTATACCGCCAACAAGACGCTGGGAACCGTGATGCGCTTCGCCTATGCCGGCGGATCGTGGAACGTTACCGCCGCCTCGCTGCCGACGATTGAGTCCGTGGCGATGGCGCCGGATGGCGCTTCGCTGGTGGCCACCGCTACCAGCGGCAAGATCGTCCTGTTCGATCCAGCGACGCTCGCCGAACAGGGCAGCTACCCAGTACCTGAAGGCGTACTGCGCGATAACGCTTACTATCCTGGCGGCCGCATTGATGGCTACAACCTCAACTCCAGCCCGACTTTGGTCATGGCCAATAACGGTAAAGCCTTCTTTACCGGCTCTGGTGGCAATCCCGAAGGTGGCCTGGCCTACTTCGACCTGGTCGACCGCAAATATGGCGGCGTTCCTTACACGACCGGTAATTTCTATGCCGCTTCTGGCCCGGGCTTGGGTATATCGGGTGACGGCAGCAGGCTCGTGTTCGGCTATCAAAGCAATGACACCAGCAATGCCATGCAATACCTGGATACCGCAGGGCAGGTGGTCAAACCGAATGGGGCAGGCATCGGCTATTGGTACAGCAGTGCCCAGAGTTTGCATGGCGAACGCCTGACCAATCACTATTCGGTCTGGGATAACCGCTTCAGCCTGATCGGCAACATCGTACTTCCCGAGAGTTTCTACGCACGTACCTCGGTATTTTCTCCAGACGGCACGCGGCTGTACGCGCTGGCCTACGCCGGCGGCCGGCAGCGCATTTATGTGCTGGACACGAGCGTCAAGCTTGTGACCAGCACCGACCTGCCGATCCTGGGCTATATCGACGTGGCGGACGCGCCAACCTGCAACGACAATTACTGCTCCGCCTGGCCACTGGGAGACATCAGCCCGGACGGCCAGACCTTGTTCTTTGTCGGTGAAGCCAATCTACTCGTCGTACCCGTTCCCAGGGCACTCAGTCCCGTGGCGGCGCGGGCGCCGATGCAGCGTGCCCAGCAGGGCGCCGGCGCCGTGCCGAAAATGATGACGCCACTGAAACTGCAACCGCGATAAGCGAACCAAGGCCACCTTTCGTGCACGGCGCCCGATGGGTTGGCCAATTAAGTGAGCCAGGCAGCGACGTCATGTGTCAGCCACGCGTGAGCGCGAATTCACGCATACCAATGTGTCGCAACTTACAGTGCACCATCGTGACCACAATCACGACAACAATCCGCCTGATGGCAGCAACTGGGAATTGCTGTGCCTTTATTGCCACGATAACGAACACTCGCGTTATCTTGAGGCCGACCGGGGACTTAGTCTGAAATTGGCCGAGGTCGCGCCGGCAACGCATAATCCGTTTGCCTCATTGGCCGGTCTGATGAAAAAGAAAGAATAAAATCAGGGTGGTGCCGACGGCGTGGATACGTACAATCGGCCAGTAACGGTCCATCAGTTGGCCAAGGACGGCACGGCTGTGGCGGCGCACAATCGGCCTGGACCGAGTACTTACAAAAATACCCAGCGTGGTTCGGAATAGTTCGGACACTGACCGCCAGGCTACCCTATGTGCCCTGGCATCCGTTTACTATACACATCAGGAATTTTTATGAACCAAGCTCAAACAACGAGAATTTTCTACCTGTCAGCGTTGGTAATCTTGTCCGCGCCAATTGTCTGGGCTTCCTTCTGGTATAACAGGAACGCATACAGTGTCCTCAGCTCGGCAGCACAGCAATTGGGCATTTATCTCTTGCCCATGGTCGTTTTTGCAGCCAGAGCTTGCCTTCCAAGAGTGAACCCTATCCCGTTTGTTCTATTCTTCTGCATTATGATTCCGCTGGTTACGTTAACCTATACCGAAAGAGGTGACACCGGCTGGATTTACTCCCTACTTGAGATTCCGGTCATTTGGACATCCGGCGTGTATTCGTGCATATCGATATCTAAGTATCTCCGTACACAGAACACCGTTTGACGCGCCGTTCAACTTGAGGTGGGGCTGACCTTGCGGTTTGAGCTGGGCGGCAGACGGGTTTTGTGTCATCATTGATGTTAATGCAAGATGGTGTATCACCTCGCCATATTCGGGATTTGCGATCTGTAACGCGTTGGACCTCATCTCGTGCGTCATCTCATCCAGGAGAACAAGATGCGTATCCTGTTACCGCTACTGGTATCGGCGCTATTGGCTTCGTGTGCGCAGCTTCCCCAAGCGCCGATTCCGGCCCCCCCACCTGGACAGGACAAGCTGGTCGTGGTTGACATAGACGGGACGCTGACGCCCGACGTCATGGCGACCAACGAGGTGCGACCCGGTGCGGCACAAGCGCTGCAGGCTTACGTGGACAAAGGTTACTCGGTCGCGTATGTCACCACCCGCTGGCCCATCGCCCAGGGCGGACTCCCCGCGTGGCTGGTCGATAACCATTTTCCCGCTGGCTTGTTGCATCCAGCTCAGACGAGCCAGGAGCGTGACGATCCTGCCGGCTACAAGGAAACGATCTTGCTAGCCTATCAAAATCAAGGCTGGAATATCGCCTATGCGTATGGCGATTCGAGCACGGATTTTCTCGCCTATAACAAGGCAGGCGTTCCCCGAGGCCACATTTTTGCGCTCAAGCGGCGCAGCGAAGAGAAATGCCTGCCCGGCGACTATCAGACTTGTCTCAATGGTTGGGAGGAGCACATGGGCTACGTCATGTCGGTTCCTCCGGCCGCGAAATGATACCCACTAAATGATGCCTACTAAATGAGGCCCACGATCTCCGTCACCGCCGGCGCGGTGGCCGGCGGCGTATTGTGCAGGTTTACACGCGCCTAGAGTATCGCTTGCTGACGTAACGCGCCTAGTTGGGCATCGTCCAGTTGCAACCACTCGCGCAGCACTTCATCCGTGTGCTGGCCCAGCGTGGGCGGCGCCAGCCGGTAGGCGACGGGCGAGGCGGCCAGGCGCATGGGGTTGGCCACCAGTGGTACTTCACCCAGCGTGGGATGCTCGACGTTGATGCGCAAGCCGCGCGCCTGCACGTGCGGGTCGGCGAACACCTGGTCGATGCGGTTGATCGGCCCGCACGGCACGCCGGCCGCTTCCAGCGCAGCGATCCAGTCGGCCGTGTCGCGCGTGATCGTCACTTGCCGCAGCTGCCGTATCAGCACCACGCGATTGGCCACCCGCTGCGGGTTGGTGGCGAAGCGCTCGTCTTTCGACCATTCCGGATGCCCGGCCACGGCGCAGAACTTGGCGAACTGGCCATCGTTGCCGATGGCGAGGATCATGTCGCCGTCGGCCGTGGGGAAGTCCTGGTAGGGCACGATGTTGGGGTGGCTGTTGCCCATCCGGCCCGGCAGCACGCCGCCGGCCAGGTAGTTCGACGCCTGGTTGGCCAGCCCCGCGATCTGCACGTCCAGCAGCGCCAGATCGACGTGCTGGCCCAGCCCGGAGCGGGTCCGTTCGGCCAGCGCGGCCTGGATGGCGATGGCCGCGTACAGTCCCGTCATCACGTCCGTCAGGGCCACGCCCACTTTTTGCGGACCGGCGCCCGGCTCACCCTCGGCCGCGCCGGTGACGCTCATCAAACCGCCCATGCCCTGGATCAGGAAGTCATAGCCGGCGCGTGCCGCGTAAGGACCATCCTGGCCAAAGCCCGTGATCGAGCAATACACCAGGCGCGGATTGAGGGCCAGCAGGGTGGGGGCGTCCAGGCCGTAGCGGGCCAGCCCGCCCAGCTTGAAGTTTTCCAGCACCACGTCCGCCTCCATGGCCAACCGGCGGATCAAGGCCTGGCCTTCCGGCCGCGCCATGTCGATGGTGACGGAGCGCTTGTTGCGGTTGGCGCACAGGAAGTAGGCGGCGGCGTCGCGATGCTCGCCGCTGGCGTTGTTCAGGTAGGGCGGGCCCCACGAGCGGGTGTCGTCGCCTTGGCCGGGGCGTTCCACCTTGACCACGTCCGCCCCCAAGTCGCCCAGCACCTGTCCGGCCAGCGGGCCGGCCAGTACGCGCGACAAGTCCAGTACCTTGATGCCGCGCAGCGGCGCGGCCCGTTGTGCGGTCGCCTCCATGGACTTAGGAGAAGGCGGCCAGGCCGGTGATGGCGCGGCCGATGATCAGCGCGTGCACATCGTGCGTGCCTTCGTAGGTGTTGACCACTTCCAGGTTGACCAGGTGGCGCACCACGCCGAATTCGTCGCTGATGCCATTCCCACCCATCATGTCGCGCGCCATACGGGCGATGTCGAGCGACTTGCCGCAGCTGTTGCGCTTCATGATCGAGGTCAGTTCCACGGCGGCCGTGCCTTCATCCTTCATGCGGCCCAGGCGCAGGCACGATTGCAGGCCCAGCGCGATTTCCGTCAGCATGTCGGCCAGCTTTTTCTGGATCAGCTGGTTGGCGGCCAGCGGACGGCCGAACTGGGTGCGGTCCATCGTATATTGGCGGGCCCGTTCGAAGCAGTCCTCGGCCGCGCCCAGCGCGCCCCAGGCGATGCCGTAGCGGGCGCTGTTCAGGCAGGTGAACGGACCTTTCAGGCCGCGCACGTCGGGGAAGGCATTCTCTTCGGGGCAGAACACGGCGTCCATCACGATCTCGCCCGTGATGCTGGCGCGCAGGCCCATCTTGCCGTGGATGGCGGGCGCGCTCAGGCCCTTCCAGCCTTTTTCCAGCACGAAGCCGCGGATCGCGCCTTCATCGTCCTTGGCCCACACGACGAACACGTCGGCGATCGGGCTGTTGGTGATCCACATCTTGGCGCCGGTCAGCTCGTAGCCGCCGGCCACCTTGCGGGCGCGGGTGATCATGCTGCCTGGGTCGGAGCCGTGGTTCGGTTCGGTCAGGCCGAAGCAGCCGATCAATTCACCGGTGGCCAGCTTGGGCAGGTATTTCTGTTTGGTCGCTTCCGAGCCGAATTCGTTGATGGGCACCATCACCAGCGACGACTGCACGCTCATCATGGAGCGGTAGCCGGAGTCCACGCGCTCCACTTCACGCGCCGCCAGGCCGTAGCACACGTAGTTCATGCCGGCGCCGCCGTAGGCTTCGGGGATGGTCACGCCCAGCAGGCCCAGTTCGCCCATTTCACGGAAGATGGCGGGATCGGTCTTCTCGTGGCGGAACGCTTCCAGTACGCGCGGCGCCAGCTTGCCCTGGCTGTATTCGCGGGCGGCGTCGCGCACGGCGCGTTCGTCGGCGGTCAGTTGTTCGTCCAGGAGGAAGGGGGAATCCCAGTGAAATGCGGCTTTGCTCATGTTTGTCTCCAGGTGGGGTAGGCCGGTGCAGGTCCGGCGTCGAATCGGATGGCACTATCTTAGTAGTGGCCGGGCACGGGCGCAAACGATTTATTCGCACTCAGATATGCATGACGCTCATATCTTGAGGCATACTGATGCCGTTGTCGCCCCTTGAACCCTGTAACCACGCTGCCCAGACATGACTAGAAAAATCCCCATGCTGCAATCGCTGACCTGTTTCGAGGCCGCCGCGCGGCACGAAAGCTACACCCACGCGGCGCGCGAACTGGCGCTGACCCAGGGCGCCGTGTCGCGCCAGGTGGCCAGCCTGGAGAGTTTTCTCGGGGTGCGGCTGTTCCAGCGCACCCGCCACGGGGTGGCGCTCACGCCGGCCGGCGCGGCCTATGCGCAGCAGGTGGCGCTGCGGCTGGCCGGGCTGGAACGCGATACGCTCGATACCATGGCGCGCCAGGGCAGCGGCGGCGTGGTACGCCTCGCCTCGGTGCCCACCTTCGCCACCCGCTGGCTGCTGCCTCGATTGCAGGATATGCAGCGCGTGCATCCAGATATCACGGTCCACATCGACGCCCAGACCCGGCCCTTCATGTTCAGCGAGGCCGAATATGACGCGGCGCTGTTTGCCGGCAGCGCCGAGCAGATCGCCAACTGGCCCGGCACGCGCGCCGTGCTGCTGATGCACGAGACGGTGGTGCCAGTGGCCAGCCCGCGCCTGCTGGCGGGGAGCAAGCGCTGGACCCCGCGCGATATCGCCGGTTTGCCGCTGCTGCAGCAAAGCACCCGCCCCGAGGCTTGGCGGCAGTGGTTCGAGGCGATGGATGTGAGCGCGGAGCAGGCCATGCAGGGGCCGCGCTATGAATTGTTCTCCATGCTGGCCACGGCGGCCACGCATGGGTTGGGGGTGGCGTTGCTGCCGGCCATGCTGGTGGAATCGGAACTGGCGCGGGGCGAACTGCAACTGGTGTGCGACCGGCCGCTGGGCGGCGCGCGCGCCTATTACCTGATCACGCCGGCCAGCGCGCATGAGAAGCCGCCGGTCGAACAGTTCCGGCGCTGGCTGCTGGCACAGGCGGGGCAGGGCGCCTCACCGGCCGGACAGTGATGGCGCGCAGCGTCTGTCGCGCGGCCTGCCGCTTCGATCGAATGGCGCCACCTCAGTCGTGTAGGGCGCCACCTTGATCGAACGGCGAAGCGCCTTAGTCGAAGGGTACGACGCGGTCGTCCGGGCCTGGCACGCAGCCGTCGGCCACCGGGCTCCAGCCGCGGTGCACCACTACCTGCTTGTCGTCGTGGCAGATTTCCACCCGCTCGCTGCCGGGCAGGCGCCGGCGCATGAAGGTTTCGATACCGGCCGGCAGGCTCACTTGCAGCCGCATGGCATCGCGGTCCGGCGCGGGGTGGTCGTCGAGGTTGAGCAGCGGGATAAAGTATGGCGCCAGCATCAGCAGGCGCGAGCCCACGTCCACCGGCTCGGGCGCGTAGCCTTGGGCGCGCAGCCAGTCCTGGGCGCGCGCGCGCAAGTCGTCCCCGTCCGCCATGCCGGCCCAGGCCACGGCCAGCATCTCCACCAGCCATTGGTTGCAGTTTTGGTAGGCCAGCCCGTAGGCATAGGCGTTGGCGCTGTAGCGTTGCGCCAGCAAGTGCAGGGCGCGCGGGTTATCCAGCAGGGCCGCCTGCAGGGGAGGGCTGGCGGCGGCCGGTAAGCGCAGCAGCGAAATGTAGCCCAGGGCCGGATCGTCCGTGCCCATGGCGAAGCCGGCCAGCCCCTGATCATAGATGCGGGGACGGCTTTCGTCGCAGGCGTAATACAGTTGGCGGGCGGACCAGGCGCCGGCATTCAGTTCCTCAACACTGTCGGCCGGCTGCGCGCGCCACGCCAGCGCCGCATGGGAATAGCGGATGCCAAAGCGCGACAAGTCCAGGCCCGATCGGCTGACCAGGGCCACGCTGCCGGCGCTGGCATCGAGTTCTTCCCGTACCACGGCGGCGAAACGCAGCAGGTGGTCCTGCTCCGTCGCGTTCAATTCATGCGGGCTGTCGCAAAAGCGCGAGGCGCCCGACAGGCCGGCGGCCTGCGCGGCACCAGCGCACGCGCAGGCCAGCGCCGCGCAAGCGGCCAGCCGTGTGAGTGCGCGGCGCAAGCTCAGATGCCGACGGGACGGGCCGCCAGTTCGCCGTACCAGTCGTCGGCCAGCACCAGGTAAAACGCTTCGCGCGTATCGTTGCGGGCGAAGGCGATGCCGTAGCTGCGGTTTTGCGCGTAGATGAAATCACCCTTGTCCAGGCGCTGCTGCTCGAAGGTCTTGCGTGGCAGGTCGAGCACCACGCGCTGCGTTGGCAGCTCGCCCTGCATGGTCACGCGGGCCATGCCTTCGCGCTGTGGGGTGTTGGCGATATCGATGATGCGATAGGCGCCATCGGCCACCTTATGGCCGCCGGACGAACTGTTGCTGGAGTCGCCCAGCGAAGTGGAGATGCTGCCGCTGGAAGCGGAACCGGCGCTGGAGGCCGACGAAGCGAAGCTTTCCGCATGGGCATTCAAGCCCAGCGCCAGCGCACCGGCCAGCGCCGCGAGACGAATAGAGGTAGAAATTTGCACAACAATATCCTTAATGTATGAACAACGCGATACCGGTTTCAACTGCAACCTGACATGATAACTGCCGCCGGGGTCAGCGCCAACATTCATACACCAGTGCCGCCGGTATTCAGCGCGGTTCGTGTACGCATGTCGACACCGACCCCGAGGTGGTTTGATACACTGCGCCCTTTTCTGCGATCGGGATGAAGCATGGCCTTGCCAAATGAACTACGCGTGTGGGCGTTGCGCTGCCTGCTGGAGTGCGATCCGCAGGCCAAGGTGGCCGCCGTGGCCGCGATGGCGACAGCCTACGTCGATGGCGCCTGCACGCTCGATACGCATGCGGCCCTGGAGGCGCCAGCCGGCGTCCCCGGCCGCCCGGCGCGTCCCGAGCTGGTGCCGCCGCGCCTCGTGGGCCGCCGTTCGATGGCGACGCTGGAAGGACGCGCCATGCTGATCCACGCGCTGGCCCACATCGAATTCAACGCCGTCAACCTGGCGCTGGACGCGCTGTGGCGCTTTCCCGGTCTGCCGGAACAGTACTACACGGACTGGCTGCGCGTGGCGCGCGAGGAGGCGATCCATTACGCGCTGCTGGCGGGCCACCTGGGCACCCTGGGCCACGTCTACGGGGATTTCACCGCCCACGCGAGCCTGTGGGAAATGGTCGAAAAGACTTGCGGCGACCCGCTGGCCCGCATGGCGCTGGTGCCGCGCACGCTGGAGGCGCGGGGGCTGGACGCGATTCCGCCGCTGCGGGCCAAGCTGGCCCAGGCCGGCGATCTGGCGGCGGCGGGCATCCTGGACATCATCCTGCGCGACGAGATCGGCCACGTGGACATCGGCAACCGCTGGTATGGCCACCTGTGCCGGCAACGGGGCGTGGACCCGGTCACCACGTATGGGGAACTGCTGGTGCGCTACAAGGCGCCGCCCATGCGCGGCCCGTTCAACCGGGACGCGCGCCGCCAGGCCGGCTTCACGGATGGGGAGTTGGACGCCTGGTCCTGAACCACGCGGCCGGACGTCGGCGGCACTGGCCGCGCCGGTTCTGCTGGCGTGCCCGATGTTGTATGATTTCCCGCATCGGGGTCAAACCGGCCCGGGATCCCAGTGAATTACACTTGACGCATTATGGAGGCGCCGTTGCATTGCCTGGTCATTGAAGACGAAACCGACACCGCGCGCTACATCTGCAAGGGCTTGCGCGAGGCCGGCTATACGGTCACGGCCTGCGCCACCGGGCAGGAAGGGCTGGATTACGCGATCGGCGCCGAATGGGACATCATCGTCATGGACCGCATGCTGCCGGGCGGGATAGACGGCCTGGCCATCGTCGAGCGCTTGCGCGCGCTGGGCAAGCAGACGCCCGTCATCATCGTCAGCGCGCTCACCAACATCGAGCAGCGCGTGTCAGGCCTGCGGGGCGGGGCGGACGATTACCTGTCCAAGCCGTTCGCCTTTTCCGAGCTGCTGGCCCGCATCGAGGCGCTGCTGCGGCGTGCCGTGCCGGGCCAGGACAGCGCCCAGTTGCAGGTGGCCGACCTGACGCTGGACATGCGCGCCATGCGCGCCAGCCGCGGCGGTCATGCCATCGCGCTGCAGCCGCGCGAATACCGGCTGCTGGAATACCTGATGCGCCACGAGGGCCAGGTGGTGACCCGCACCATGCTGCTGGAAGCCGTGTGGGATTACCATTTCGACCCGCAGACCAATGTGATCGACGTCCAGATCAGCCGCCTGCGCACCAAGATCGACAAGGATTTCCCTAGCGCGTTGATCCACACGCTGCGCGGCGTCGGCTACTGCCTGTCGGCCCGCCCACCGGATGCGGGCCATGCTTAAACTGCGCGATTCGATCGCCGCCAAGCTGGTGCTTGGTTACGGTGTGCTGGGCATGGTGTCGATGGTGGCCGTGTCGGCCGTGTTTTACGTCGGCACCATCGGCGTGCTGGACCAGAATATCGACGGCCGCATCATCGCGCTGTCGGACCGGCTGCTGGCCTCGGGTGGTGAGCGCAGCAGCGCCGCGCTGGCCATCGAAGTGCGGCGCCAGCTCAGCGACGGCATCGACAGCGACCGCGAGATCTTCCTGCTGCAGCGTGGCGATGGGCGCGTCCTGGCCGGCAACCTGAGCGCGTGGCCGGGGCGCTTCGAGGGCGCGCTGCAAAGCGCCGACGTGGTGCGCGATGGCCGCATCACCCCGGCCCGCCTGCACCGCCGCCTGCTGCCCGATGGTTCGCTGCTGATTGTGGGGCGCGATTTGAGCGAGCAGGAGGCCATTCGGGCGCTGGTATGGCGCGCGCTGGCATCGGGCGCCGTGCTGTCGCTACTGTTTACGGTGCTCGGCGCGTTGCTGTTCCGGGGGCAGATCGAGAGCCGGTTGGGCGCGATCCGTCGCACGGCTGAGCAGATCGAAGCCGGTGACCTGAGCCGCCGCATTCCCGTGCGCGGTGACGATGAATTCGCCCGTCTCAACGGCGACATCAACCGCATGCTGGACCACATTGAATTGCTGATGGATGGCGTGCGCCATGTGTCCGACGCCATCGCCCACGACCTGCGCACGCCGCTGGGCCGGATACGCGGCAAACTGGAGGACGCGCTGCGCCACGCGCGCGACGCCGGCGCGCTGGAAGGCGCGGCCCGCGATGCGATCGATGACATCGATGACCTGATCCGCCTGTTCGAGCGCTTGCTGCAGATCGCCGAGGCCGAATCGGGCGTGCGTGCGCGTCTGTTCGAGAACGTGGACCTGAACCGCGTAGCCGAAGACCTGGCCGAGATGTATGAAGCGAGCGCGGAGGATGTGGGCGCCCGCTTGTCGCTGGCGCTGGCGCCGCGGGCCGTGGTACTGGGTGACCGTAACCTGCTGGCCAGCGCCGTGGCCAGCCTGCTCGACAACGCGCTCAAGTACGCGGGGCAGGGCGCGGCCATTGTGCTCAGTACCAGCTCGCGTGAGGGCAAGCTGGCCATTGCCGTGGGCGACAATGGCCCCGGCATACCGGCCGGGGAAAGGGGCCGGGTGACTGAGCGCTTTTACCGGCTCGACCAGAGCCGCAATCTGCCCGGCAATGGCTTGGGTCTGTCCATCGTGCAGGCCACGGCCGCCTTGCATGGCGGTGCGCTGGAATTGGCCGACCATCAACCGGGCCTGCTGGCGCGCATCGTGCTGCCGGCCGCCGCCTGACCGGTGTTGCTCTATCCCCACCGCCCGATGCAAGCGTCCGGCATCCTGTCGTCAGCATCCATCGGCCTGAAGTCCGCCACCTAAGGTGCGTCGGTGCCGTGCGCCACCTTACCAATTTGTAATGTCCGCGCAAGGTTGCGGTAATGTGCGGCCCCGTACCATCTGTCCGCGCCGCCGTACCGGGTGGCGAGTGTGCGCCGGCCGCAGCCGGCGCTTTACGCGGAGCAGACATGAACACCACCCCCTTCACCTTACTGGCCTTGGCCGCGACTGTCGCGTGCGCCGCGTGCGCACCGCTGCCAGCCGCGCATGACGTGGACTGGCAGAACGGCGCCCGCCACGGCTGGATTTCCGGCTTCTACGACGCCAGCACTCCGCGCAGCGAGCTGCCGCGCTGCCTGGCCGGCGTGCCGGCCGAGGAACTGGCTCGGCACCGTTTTGTACGCATCGACTACCGCCATTCGCGCCGCATGATGGTGGAAGTGGGCGAGCTGCCCGGCGATATGCCCGTCAAGCTGGGCGACAGGGTCGAACTGTGGCCGCAGGATTGCGACCAGGGCAAGCTGTCGCGCATCTCGCGCGTGATGCCGCCGCCGGCGGCCTGACCCCGTTCGCCACCGAACCACCGGGGCGCCGCCCGTGTGGCGGACGCCCGCTACCGATTGCCGCAACCATGACTCACCAAGCTCATTCCAAGCCCGCCGCGCGCGCGCCGCTGGCCCGGCTGCCGGCCGCGCTGTGGGCGCCGCTGCTGGCCCTCTCGCTGGCAGGGGCGCCGCAAGGCGTGCGCGCCCAGGCGCTGGACTTGCGCCAGGCCGCCGCGCTGGCGCTGGCCCATAACATCGACCTGCGCCTGGCCACGCTGGACGCGGCCAGCGCCGACGCCGCCGTCACGGTAGCCGGCGCCGCGCCCAACCCCACGCTTACCCTGCAAAGCTTCAATATCAACCCCCATGCGGGCGTGGGCGCCGGCGCGCTGCGCGACAAGACCGTCGACAGCGCGATCCGGGTCGACCAGTTGATCGAGCGTGGCGGCAAGCGCCAGCTGCGTGTGGCCAACGCGGCCAGCCTGGCCACGGCCAGCGTGCAGGACGCGCGCGACATGCGGCGCCAGGTGCTGCTGCAAGTGAGCCAGGCTTATTACGACTTGCTGGCGGCTGAAGACCGGCTTGTCATCATGGACGACAGCGCGCGCCTGTTCGATCTGACGGTGGAAGCGGCCCGCAAGCGCCTCAAGGCCGGCGACCTGGCGCCGGCCGACGTGGCGCGGGTGCGGGTGGACGCGCTGCGCGCCCACAATGACGCGGCCCAGGCCGGGGCCGAGCGCTACGCGGCGCGCCAAGCGTTGGCCATGGTGATCGGCCAGCCGGAACAGGCGGCGCGCCTGCAAGTGGCGGACGCGTGGCCGGCCGTGCGCTCCGAGTCCGAATTGCTGGCGGCCGAAGAGGACGCGCTGCAAGCGGCACTGGCCCGCCGGCCCGACGTGGTGGCGGCGCAGGCGCGGGTGGCGGCGGCCGAAGTTGGCCGCAAGCTGGCGCTGGCCGCGCGCAACGCCGACGTGACAGTCGGGGTGCAGGCCGAACATTACCCGACCAGCGCCGCCAATCCCCAGGGCAGCGGCAACAGCTTCGGCATCGCCCTGCAAATCCCGCTGCAAGTGCGCTACGCCTACCAGGGCGAGTGGCGGGCCGCCGACGTCGCGCTCGAGAGCGCCCAACAACGCTTGCAGCAAGTGCGCCAGCGTGCCCGGGCCGAACTGGAACTGAGCCTGGAACAGGTACGCACGGCCGGCCAGAAGCTGCGCCTCGACGACGAGCAGTTGCTGCCTGCGGCCGGCAAGTCGGCTGACGCGGCCGAATTCGCATTCCAGCGTGGCGCGCTGGGCATCATGGATTTACTGGATGTGCGGCGCACCTATCGCAGCGCCCAGCTGGACGCGCTGGCCGCTCGCGCAGACTACGCAAAATCAGTGGCGGCCTTGCAGGCGGCCGTCTCGGAGGGAAAATAACATGAGTACTCAAGTATCTTTCAAGCGGGCCGCCGCCGCGCTGGCCGTGTTGGCCGCGCTGGGCGCCAGCATTCATTTTGTGCATGCCTCGCAGGCGCCGCACGCCGTTACATCCGCCCCGTCGGCCGCCCCTAAGCCCGTCCCCGACAGCATCAGCTTCGACGCCAATGCGCCCCAGTGGTCCTCGCTCAAGGTCAGCGCGCTGGCGGCCGGCGCCTTGCCGGTGGCCGAGCCGGTCAACGGCCGCCTCACCTACGATGAAAACCGCACGGCCCGCGTCAGCTCGCCCATCGCCGGCCGCGTGACGGCGCTGCGGGCCGAACCGGGTGACAGCGTGCGCCGTGGCGCCGTGCTGGCATCGCTGGACGCGCCCGACCTGGCCACGGCGCAGGCGGACTGGCGCAAGGCCCAGGCCGACGAGGGCCGCAAGCGCATGGCCTATGAGCGCGCCCAAGCCCTGTTTGGCGGCGAAGTCTTGGCGCGCAAGGATTACGAGTCGGCCCAGGCCGACCTGGCCCAGGCCAGCGCCGAGACGCGCCGCGCGGCCCAGCGCCTGTCTAACCTGAATGCCGGCCCCCGCGACGACGGCGACTTCGGCCTGCGCGCGCCGATCGATGGCGTGGTGGCCGAGCGCCAACTGAATCCGGGTCAGGAAGTGCGGCCCGACCTGCCCAACCCCCTGTTCGTGGTGACGGACTTGCGCCACCTGTGGCTGGTGGTGGATGTACCCGAACGGGGCGCCGGCGCGATCGCCGCCGGTCAGGACGTGGCGCTGGAGACGGACGCCTACCCGGGCGTGCAATTTCCAGCCAGGGTGGAGCGGGTAGGGCAGACGCTGGACCCGATCACCCACCGCATCCAGGTGCGCTGCGCGGTGGATAACGCCGACCTGCGCCTGAAGCCGGAAATGTTCGCCCGCGTGTCGTTCCTGGCGCGCGATGGCGCCCACAAGGCCGTGCAACTGCCCAACAGCAGCCTGTTCGTGGAAGGGCGCTATGAATATGTGTACGTGGAGGTTCACCCGGGCACGTTCCAGAAGCGCCGCGTCGGCATCGCCTTGCGCGGCCACGACACCAGCTACGCCGACGCCGGCCTGACGGGCGGCGAGCGGGTGGTGACGGAAGGCGCGTTCCTGCTGAACGCCGAGGTGGCGGCGCATGCTCAATAAGCTGATCGACTTCGTGCTGGCCCAGCGCGTGTTCGTGCTGATCCTGACGGCGGCGCTGGCCGCCTTCGGCATCCGCGCGTTCAACAACCTGCCTATCGAAGCCTTCCCCGACGTGCAGGACGTGCAGGTGCAGATTGTGACCCAATATCCGGGCCAGGCGCCGGAGGAGGTGGAGCGGGCCGTCACCTTGCCGATCGAACGGGAAATGAGCGGCGTGCCGCACCAGACGCAGCTCCGTTCCGTCACCATCAGCGGCCTGTCCGTGGTGACGCTGACCTTCGCCGACGGTACGGACGACTATTTCGCCCGCCAGCAAGTGCTGGAAAAGCTGCAGAACGTGACCCTGCCGACTGGCCTGCAACCGGGCCTGGCACCGCTAACGACGGCCGTGGGCGAAGTGTTCCGCTACATCGTCGAGGCGCCGCCCGGCATGGACCCCAACGAGGTGCGCGCGCTGCAGGACTGGGTGGTGCGCCCGCAGCTGCGCATCGTCTCCGGCGTGGCCG
>NZ_JACEZU010000089.1 GCF_014042355.1 Rugamonas apoptosis | reverse complement strand
CGTCGGTGGCGCGCACGATGACGCTGTTGTCGCCCTCGACGGCGTTGAAGCTGTTAGTCCAGGTGGTGCCGCCATCGGTGCTGTAGCTGATGGCGGCGCCGGCCTCGGTGCCGCTGATGGCCAGTGTCCCGACGTTGGTGATGCCGTCGCTGCCGCTGGCGCCGCTGTCGCTGCTCAGCGCGACGACAGGCGCCGCAGTCGCGGTGTCGAGGGTGAAAGTG
>NZ_JACEZU010000088.1 GCF_014042355.1 Rugamonas apoptosis | reverse complement strand
CCTTCGACGGCGCTGAAGCTGCTATTCCAGGTGGTTCCGCCGTCGGTGCTGTAGCTGAGGGTGGCGCCGGTTTCGGCGCCGCTGATGGCCAGTGTACCGACGTTGGTGATGCCGTCGCTGCCGCTGGAGCCGCTGTCGTGGGCCAGGGCAACCACGGGTGCCGCGGTCGCGGTGTCGAGGGTGAAGGTGAAGGCCGCGGCATTGTGGGTGTTGCCGGCCACGT
>NZ_JACEZU010000087.1 GCF_014042355.1 Rugamonas apoptosis | reverse complement strand
CAACACCCACAATGCCGCGGCCTTCACCTTCACCCTCGACACCGCGACCGCGGCACCCGTGGTTGCCCTGGCCCACGACAGCGGCGCCAGCGGCAGCGACGGCATCACCAACGTCGGTACACTGGCCGTCAGCGGCGCCGAGACCGGCGCCACCCTCAGCTACAGCACCGACGGCGGAACCACCTGGAATAGCAGCTTCAGCGCCGTCGAAGGCGGCAACAACGTCATCG
>NZ_JACEZU010000086.1 GCF_014042355.1 Rugamonas apoptosis | reverse complement strand
CGTCGGTGGCGCGCACGATGACGTTGTTGCCGCCTTCGACGGCGCTGAAGCTGCTATTCCAGGTGGTTCCGCCGTCGGTGCTGTAGCTGAGGGTGGCGCCGGTTTCGGCGCCGCTGACGGCCAGTGTACCGACGTTGGTGATACCGTCGCTGCCGCTGGCGCCGCTGTCGTGGGCCAGGGCAACCACGGGTGCCGCGGTCGCGGTGTCGAGGGTGAAGGTGAAGGCCGCGG
>NZ_JACEZU010000085.1 GCF_014042355.1 Rugamonas apoptosis | reverse complement strand
ACGTGGCCGGCAACACCCACAATGCCGCGGCCTTCACCTTCACCCTCGACACCGCGACCGCGGCACCCGTGGTTGCCCTGGCCCACGACAGCGGCGCCAGCGGCAGCGACGGCATCACCAACGTCGGCACACTGGCCATCAGCGGCACCGAGACCGGCGCCACCCTCAGCTACAGCACCGACGGCGGAACCACCTGGAATAGCAGCTTCAGCGCCGTCGAAGGCGGCAACAACGTCATCG
>NZ_JACEZU010000084.1 GCF_014042355.1 Rugamonas apoptosis | reverse complement strand
AAGGAGGGCGCTTACCACGGTAGGATTCGTGACTGGGGTGAAGTCGTAACAAGGTAGCCGTATCGGAAGGTGCGGCTGGATCACCTCCTTTCTAGAGTCGCACTGGTCTTCGGACCATCCTCAAGCGTTCACACTTATCGACTGTAAATCAAGAAGAACAGCATTTGGGGCTGTAGCTCAGCTGGTTAGAGCACCGTGTTGATAACGCGGGGGTCGTTGGTTCGAGTCCAACCAGCCCTACC
>NZ_JACEZU010000083.1 GCF_014042355.1 Rugamonas apoptosis | reverse complement strand
AACTTGCTATGGTCATCAAGCTTTGACTTGTATGGGCTGCGCGCTCATGCGCGTCGCCCGGAATCTGGAAGAAGGAGTAAAGACTGGGGTAATGAAGTTGTATCAACGAACGTTACAACGCACTTCTTATTCACCACAACCTGCTAAGGTTATAGGGACAAGCCGTACGGGCAATTAGTATCAGTTAGCTTAATGCATTACTGCACTTCCACACCTGACCTATCAACGTCCTGGTCTCGAACGACCCT
>NZ_JACEZU010000082.1 GCF_014042355.1 Rugamonas apoptosis | reverse complement strand
TGGCCGGCAACACCCACGATGCCGCAGCCTTCGCCTTCACCCTCGACACCACGATCGCAACTGCGGGCGTGGCCCTGACCACGGACACTGGCGTCGCCGGCGACGGCGTGACGAGCCAGGCTGCGCTAACGTTCAGTGCGCCAGATGCCGACGCCACCCGCGTCATCACAGTCGATGGCAAGCAAGTCGCCAGCTATGACGCCGCCAGCATGACCGACGGCGCCCATACTGTCAGCATCACCGACACCG
>NZ_JACEZU010000081.1 GCF_014042355.1 Rugamonas apoptosis | reverse complement strand
CGTCGGTGGCGCGCACGATGACGCTGTTGTCGCCCTCGACGGCGTTGAAGCTGTTAGTCCAGGTGGTGCCGCCATCGGTGCTGTAGCTGATGGCGGCGCCGGCCTCGGTGCCGCTGATGGCCAGTGTGCCGACGTTGGTGATGCCGTCGCTGCCGCTGGCGCCGCTGTCGCTGCTCAGCGCGACGACAGGCGCCGCAGTCGCGGTGTCGAGGGTGAAAGTGGTTGATGCCGTGCTGGTGTTGCCGGCGACATCGG
>NZ_JACEZU010000080.1 GCF_014042355.1 Rugamonas apoptosis | reverse complement strand
ACGCCAATGCGCCCCAGTGGTCCTCGCTCAAGGTCAGCGCGCTGGCGGCCGGCGCCTTGCCGGTGGCCGAGCCGGTCAACGGCCGCCTCACCTACGATGAAAACCGCACGGCCCGCGTCAGCTCGCCTATCGCCGGCCGCGTGACGGCGCTGCGGGCCGAACCGGGTGACAGCGTGCGCCGTGGCGCCGTGCTGGCATCGCTGGACGCGCCCGACCTGGCCACGGCGCAGGCGGACTGGCGCAAGGCCCAGGCCG
>NZ_JACEZU010000007.1 GCF_014042355.1 Rugamonas apoptosis | reverse complement strand
TCCTTGAAGGGTCGTTCGAGACCAGGACGTTGATAGGTCAGGTGTGGAAGTGCAGTAATGCATTAAGCTAACTGATACTAATTGCCCGTACGGCTTGTCCCTATAACCTTAGCAGGTTGTGGTGAATGAGAAGTGCGTTGTAACGTTCGTTGATACAACTTCATTACCCCAGTCTTTACTCCTTCTTCCAGATTCCGGGCGACGCGCATGAGCGCGCAGCCCATACAAGTCAAAGCTTGATGACCATAGCAAGTTGGTCCCACCCCTTCCCATCCCGAACAGGACCGTGAAACAACTCTGCGCCGATGATAGTGCTGCAACCAGTGTGAAAGTAGGTTATCGTCAAGCTAGTTATCCGAAAAAACCCCGCCGACTCTTGTGTTGGCGGGGTTTTTTTTCGTCTCCAACTTTTTCGTCGCTATCCTTGCGGACATAAAAAAAGCGCCTCATGACGAAGCGCTTCTTGTTCTGCTTGCCGTTGTTGCCGGCAGTCAGACTCCCCAGATGATGTCCTGACCTTCTTGCTTGGCATTGCGCAGCATTTCCAACAGGGGGAAGGCCCGTGCCGCAAAGCCGACACGCATGTGCAGCTTGTTCTCGGGCAGATCCCCACTATCTTCTTGCTCGGGCGTATGAACCTCATGCTCCGCATCCACTTCCGGATGCAGTTTGCTCAGCGCGACCTCGTGTTCCAGGACAGATAATGCTTGGGCGGCTTCAGCCGCCGTGATCACCCCGCGGGTGGGACTCTTGTGTAACAGGTCGAGGATGCGCTGTGCATGTTCCTGATACATCATTACTTCTGGCAACAGTTTGGATTTGAATGTGATCAGCATAAGCGCTCTCCCAGTCTTGTTGATTGCAACGATAACATGACTTGTCCGTTCGCATACATCAACGGTTGTTAGTTTAGTTTAAAGGAGCTCATGAAGGTGTCAACTGTGTCGCGAACGACATGTTTTTCCGCTCCCATGATGATCACCTGGTAAATCCGGCTGTCCTTGGCAATGAAATGACCGATCAGCAACGTCGCCTCGCCATTGTGCGCTCCTTTCGCTTCCACTTCCACCAGGGTTTGCTGTCCGCCCTGGCTGCCCGTGCCGGACGAGGTGGCGGTGGTCTTGTCCGACACGATGGCCGCGCCGATATTGTTGACCAGCGCCGTCTTCATGGCAGCCAACGCCGCCTGCGCCTTGGTCGCGTCGGCCAGCTTGGCGCTGCCCACGGCGAACGAGACGCCGTCGACTTCGGCTGCCGTCATCGTCATGCTGACTTCTTGCCCATCCAGGTTAATGGTCCGGGTCTGGCTGGCCGGCTTGCCAGGGAACAGCACGGCGTACGGCGCATCGGCACTGCGGTAGTCGCGCCAGTCATATTTGGGGCTGCACGCGGCAAGCACACCAGCGGCCAGCAGCGTTGTCAGGAGGAGGGGGAGGGAGAATTTTCGCATGTCCGATGGTAGCAGGGCGGCTGGCGCGCAGGCAATTGTTTCAGCCTTGGCGCAGCACGCGCCGGTATTGGATGGCCTCGCTGATGTGTTCGTTGCGGATGGCCTCGCTGCCGGCGAGATCCGCAATGGTGCGCGCCACACGCAGCACGCGGTGGTAAGCCCGTCCTGACCAATGGAAATGCTTCATTGAGGTGCGCAGCCGCCGCTCGGAAGCGCGGTCGAGCTTGCAGAACTGGTCGATTTCCCGTGTCGTCAGCTGCTGGTTGCTCTTGTCTTGGCGTCGCAATTGCCGTTGATAAGCCCGTTCCACCCTGGACAGGATGGTGGCCGAAGGTTCGCCGTCCACCTCGGCGGCCAGTACTTCCGGCTCGACCGGTCCCACCTCGATCTGCATGTCTATACGATCCAACAACGGCCCGGAGATGCGGTTCTGGTAGCGGACGATGGCGTCCATTGGGCAATGGCAGGTGCCCCCGGGATGTCCAAGATAGCCGCAGGGGCAGGGGTTCATGGCTGCGATCAGCTGGAAACGGGCTGGAAAATCGGCCTGGCGGGCTGCGCGGGAAATGGTGATATGGCCCGATTCCATCGGTTCCCGTAAGACTTCCAGCACGCGGCGGTCGAATTCGGGCAATTCGTCGAGAAACAACACCCCATGATGGGCCAGCGAGATTTCACCAGGACGGGGCACGCTGCCGCCGCCCACCAGCGCGATGCCTGACGCGGTATGGTGGGGCGCGCGAAATGGCCGCTGCTTCCATTGCTCGGCCCGAAATTCGCCGGTGATCGATTGTACCGTCGCCGCCTCCAGCGCCTCGGCATCTGTCATGCTGGGCAACAACCCCGGGAAGCGGCTGGCCAACATGGTCTTGCCAGCGCCTGGCGGCCCCACCAGCAGCACGCTGTGGCAGCCGGCGGCCGCGATCTCCAGCACCCGCTTCGGCAAAGTCTGCCCTTTGACGTCGGCGAAGTCGGGATAATCGCGCCGGGTAACGGCTAGTTGCGCCACATGGCGGGGCAAGGTCGCCGCCGCGTCCGTCGATGAAAAGTGAGCGCACACCTGCAACAACGATAGGGCGGGATGGATGACGGTGCCGCCCGCCAGCGCCGCCTCGTTGGCGTTGGCCTGGGGCAGGATGAACGCGTACCGATTCTCGCCGCGTAGCATGGCGTAGGACATGGCCAGCGCGCCGCGGATCGGCCGCAATTCGCCCGATAGCGACAATTCCCCCGCGAATTCATAGTGATGCAGCCGGTTGGCGGGAATCTGGCGCGACGCTGCCAGGATGCCCAGCGCGATCGGCAAGTCGAAGCGGCCCGATTCCTTGGGCAGATCGGCCGGCGCCAGGTTGACAGTGATACGGAAGGCCGGCATCTCGAAGCCACTGTTCTGGATCGCCGCCCGCACCCGGTCGCGCGCTTCCTTGACCTCCGTGTCCGGCAAGCCGACGATGGTAAAGGAGGGCAGGCCGTTGGCAAGATGCACTTCCACATTCACTTCCGGCGCCTCCATGCCGGCCAGCGCCCGGCTTTTCAGCACAGCTAAGCTCATCGGTATCCTTGCGGTGGGGAGAACAGACTGCTGAAATCGTAGGACGTTACGGCGGCGCGATATTGAGCTGGCCCAAGGATGGTGGGTGGGCGCGGATGCCGCCGGTCATCATGCGGTCACGCAGCTGGGTCAAGCTGGGCGGAGGTGAGCAGGGCGGAGGCTAGCTGGCGAAGGTATGCGGCCCGGCGCGAGGCGAGGAACACGGACGCTGCGGTGGATGGGACCGGCGCGAGCGGCCGGCCCGCATGGGGGATTACTTGTCGGCCGTCAGGCGCGCTTCCAGTTCGGCGACGCGCGCTTCCAGCGCTTCCAGCTTGGTGCGGGTCTTGGCCAGTACCTGGGCCTGGATGTCGAATTCCTCGCGGGTCACCAGGTCCAGCCGGGCGAAACCTTGCGTCATCATCGATTTCACGTTTTTTTCGATATCTTTTGCCGGCGAATTCTCGATCGCCTGGTTGATCTTGCTCTGCAAGTCATTAAAAAAAGTGTTCATGTCCATGATAGTCCTTGATGTTGTCGGCAATGCATCGCACCATTGCGGTGCACCCCGGCGTTAAGATGGTGCGAATTCCGTGATAGTTGGTTCGGCCTGCGCGCGGACGTCGCCCGCCGCCCCAGCAAGTGGCACGCACTTGCCTCTTTCATAGCGTACTTGTACTGAAGCAAGCTGGCACGCATTCTGCTAAAGATAGGCTGGAACGTTTGTTTTTAAGCCTGAATTGTAAACCGCAACCGCTAACTAAGTTCAACCTAAAGGAAATCGTTATGAAATGCCTCACCAAGAAGCTCACTCTTGCCGCCGCGTTGACTTTAGCATTCGCTTCCATGGGCGCCAGCGTGGCCCGCGCGGAAGACGCGAAACCTGAGGCCAAGCCGGACAACGAAATCAGCTACAACGTCGGCCTGGCCAGCGATTACCGTTACCGTGGCTATTCGCAATCGCGCCTCAATCCGGCCCTGCAGGGCGGTGCGGATTATACCCACAACCCGACCGGTTTCTACGCCGGCACCTGGTTGTCGACCATCAAATGGACCAAGGACGCGGGCGGCAGCGGCGACGTCGAGTGGGATATCTACGGCGGCAAGCGTGGCGAAGTGACCAAGGACATTTCCTACGACGTGGGCGGCCTGTACTACTTCTATCCATCGAACGGCCTGCACCCGAACGCCAACACCTTCGAACTGTACGGCCAGCTCAGCGCCGGTCCGTTCTCGCTCAAGTACTCGCAGTCGACCTCCAACCTGTTCGGCACCCCCGACAGCAAGCGCAGCGGTTACCTGGACGCGGCCTTCAACTATGACGTGTATGACGGCTACAACCTGAACCTGCACGTGGGCCACCAGAACGTCAAGAACCACGGCGATCTGAGCTACAGCGACTACAAGGTCGGCGTAACCAAGGACTTCGGTTTCGCCACCGTCTCGCTGGCCGCCATCTACGCCGACACGGAAGCGTACATTGCCCCCAACGGCAAGAACCTGGCCAAGACCAGCGCGGTCCTGACCGTCACGAAAACCTTCTAAGCGAGGCCGTCATGAAACTGATTACCGCCATCATCAAGCCGTTCAAGCTGGACGAGGTCCGCGAGGCCTTGTCGGCGATTAACGTGCAAGGCATCACCGTCACGGAAGTGAAGGGTTTTGGCCGCCAGAAAGGCCATACCGAGCTGTACCGTGGCGCCGAGTATGTGGTTGATTTCCTGCCCAAGACCAAGATCGAAGCGGCCGTCGACGATGCCATCGTCGACCAGGCGATCGAAGCCATCGAAGGCGCTGCCCGCACCGGCAAAATCGGCGACGGCAAGATTTTTGTGTACAACCTGGAACAGGTGATCCGTATCCGTACCGGCGAAACCGGTAACGACGCTCTCTAAGGGGAAGATGAATGAAAAAAACGATAACAACGTGGCTGGCCGGATTCACCGTGCTGTTCGCCCTGGGCGCCGCACTGCCGGCCGTAGCCGCTGACGAGACGCCAGCCGCGGCGGCCGCCTCGGCGCCAGCCGCCAGCGCACCGGCCGCCGCGCCGGCGCCTGTGGCCGCCCCCGCCGCCGCCGCCCCGGCAGCGTCGGCCGCGGCCCCGGCTGCCGCCCCCGCCGCCGACGCGGCAGCACCAGCGGCAGCACCAGCGCCGACCCCCAACAAGGGCGACACGGCCTGGATGATGACCTCCACCTTGCTGGTGATCATGATGAGCATCCCGGGCCTGGCCCTGTTCTACGGCGGCCTGGTCCGCACCAAGAACATGCTGTCCATCCTGCTGCAAGTGTTCACCATCTTCTCGCTGATCATTGTGCTGTGGTGCATCTTCGGCTACTCGCTGGCCTTCACGGAAGGTAACGCGTTCTACGGCAAGTTCGACCGCCTGTTCCTGAACGGCATCTGGGATCCCGTCAAAGCCACCTTCTCGACGGCCGCCACCTTCAGCAAAGGTGTGGTGCTGAACGAATTCGTGTACGTCGCCTTCCAGGGCACGTTCGCCGCCATCACCTGCGGCCTGATCATCGGCGCCTTCGCCGAGCGCGCCAAGTTCACCGCCGTGCTGGCTTTCGTGGTGCTGTGGTTCATGTTCTCCTACCTGCCGATCGCTCACATGGTCTGGTTCTGGACTGGTCCGGACGCGATCAAGGATGCCGCTACCCTGGCCACCGAAACGGCCAAAGCTGGCTGGCTGTGGCAAAAAGGCGCGCTGGACTTCGCCGGCGGTACCGTGGTGCACATCAACGCCGCTGTCGCTGGCCTGGTGGGTGCCATCATGATCGGCAAGCGCGTCGGTTATGGCCGCGAATCGATGGCGCCGCACTCGTTGACCATGACCATGATCGGCGCTTCGCTGCTGTGGGTGGGTTGGTTCGGTTTCAATGCCGGTTCCGCGCTGGAATCGGGTGACGTGGCCGCGCTGGCCTTCATCAACACCCTGCTGGCCACGGCCGCCGCCGCCATGTCCTGGCTGTTCGGCGAGTGGATCATGAAGGGCAAGCCTTCCATGCTGGGCGCCGCGTCCGGCGCCGTGGCCGGGCTGGTGGCTATCACCCCAGCCTGCGGCTATGTCGGTCCGATGGGCGCGCTGATCATCGGCCTGCTGGCCGGCGTGGTCTGCCTGTGGGGCGTGAACGGCCTGAAGCGCCTGATCGGCGCCGACGACTCGCTGGACGTGTTCGGCGTGCACGGCGTGGGCGGTATCATGGGCGCCCTGCTGACCGGCGTGTTCGCTTCGCCATCGCTGGGCGGCCAGGGCATCTTCGACTACGTCACCAACAAGATGTCGACCGATGCTTATTCCATCGTCGGCCAGGTGACCACCCAGGCTACTGCCGTCGGCACCACCATCGTGTGGTCGGCCGTGGTATCGGTGGTGGCCTACAAGCTGGTTGACATCGTCATCGGTCTGCGCGTGCCGGAAGAAGAGGAACGCGAAGGTCTGGACATCACCAGCCACGGCGAATCGGCTTACCACAACTGATACGCTACATCGCATCCGTCCCGCCACTGGCGGGCCACACCAGGGCGCCTCCGCAAGAGGCGCCTTTTTTCGTTATTGGGGGTTTAAAAAAGCAATATTGCCCCGATTTGGTATAGTTGCACGGTAATATAGGCGGTTCAGCATGTCTGGAGGGCCGTCCTCCCGCATCAATTAAGGAAGTGATCATGGTTCCCCATCTCGTTACGGCCCTGACCGGACCGCTGCTAGATTTAGAAGAAAAAATCCTGGCCGCCACGCCGGCCATCGAGCGCTGGTTCCGTCTCGAGTGGCAGGAACATACGCCGCCGTTCTATTGCTCCGTCGACTTGCGCAATGCCGGCTACAAACTGGCGCCCGTCGACACCAACCTGTTCCCCGGTGGCTTCAACCATCTGGCCACCGAGATGCTGCCCCTGTCCGTGCAGGCCGCCATGGCCGCCATCGACAAGTATTGCCCGGACGCCCGCAACCTGCTGCTGATCCCCGAAGTAACGGCGCGCAGCCCCCATTACTGGCAGAACGTGGCGCGCCTGATGCAGATCTTCCGCCAGACCGGCTTGCATGTGCGCCTGGGGTCGCTGTCGCCGGAAATCACCCAGCCCACGCCGCTGGCTCTGCCCGACGGCAATATGCTGGTGGTGGAACCGCTGGTGCGCTCGCCCAACGGCCGCCGCCTGGGCCTGAAGGATTTCGACCCGTGCACCATCCTGCTCAATAACGACCTGTCGGCCGGCATACCGGACATTTTGCAGAATATCCACGAGCAAAGCCTGCTGCCACCGCTGCACGCGGGCTGGGCCCTGCGCCGCAAGAGCAATCACTTCGACGCCTACGACGAAGTGGCCAAGAAATTCGGCAAGCTGATCGGCGTCGATCCGTGGATGCTCAATCCCTTCCACGCCAGGTGCGGCCAGGTGAACTTCCAGACGGGCGAGGGCGAGGATTGCCTGATCGCCAACATCGACACCCTGCTGGCCAAGATCAAGAAGAAGTACAAGGAATACGGCATGAAGGAGCAGAAGCCCTTCGTGATCATCAAGCCGGACGCGGGCACCTATGGCGCCGGTATCCTGACCATCAAGGATTCGGCCGAGATCAAGCAGCTCACGCCCCAGCAGCGCGAGCGCCTGTCGGTGGTCAAGGACGGCAAGGCCGTCACCGACATCATCATCCAGGAAGGCGTGCCCACCTTCGAGAGCATCAAGGACGCCGTGGCCGAACCGGTGGTCTACATGATAGACCGCTACGTGGTGGGCGGTTTCTACCGCGTGCATGGCGACAAGGGCGTGGACCAGAACCTGAACGCGCCCGGCTCCCACTACGTGCCGCTGGCGTTTGCCCAGCAGCACGCCGTGCCCGACTTGAAGGCCAAGCCCGGCACGGCCGCGCCCAACCGCTTCTACGTGTATGGCGTGGTGGCGCGGCTGGCGCTGCTGGCCGCGTCGCTGGAGATGGAACGCACCGACCCCAACCCGGAAGTGTATTGACCGGACATGACGCGGGCTCGTACGGACCGGCCCGCTTGTCGGCTAAAATCAGGCATTACCCAGAATGGAAACGCCCATGAAAATCGCATTCCTCGCCGATCCCCTGGCCAGCTTCAAGACCTATAAGGATTCTACCTACGCCATGATGGTGGAGGCGGCCGCCCGCGGCCATGCCGTCTACGCGTTCGAGCAGCGGGACATGGCGCTCGACGGCGGCATCGTGTACGCCAACGCGGCCCGCGTCACGCTCACCGGCGACGCCCACGACTGGTACCGGCTGGAGCCGCACCATGAGACGGCCCTTTCCGCGTTCGACGCCGTGATCCAGCGCAAGGACCCGCCGTTCGACATGGAGTACATCTACGGCACCTATCTGCTGGAGCTGGCCGAGCGCCAGGGCGCGCGCGTGTTCAACCGGCCCGACGCGATCCGCAACCACAATGAAAAGCTGGCCATCGCCCAGTTCAGCCAGTTCACGGCGCCCACCCTGGTCACGTCCAGCGAGGCGCGGCTGCGCGCGTTCCAGGCCCACCACGGCGACGTCATCCTCAAGCCGCTGGACGGCATGGGCGGCGCCGGCGTGTTCCGGGTCCAGGCCGACGGCATGAACCTCGGTGCCATCATCGAGACGCTGACCGACAACGGCCGCCGTACCATCATGGCGCAGCGCTACATTCCCGAGATCGTCCAGGGCGACAAGCGCATCCTGGTCATCAACGGCAAGCCGGTGCCGTACGCGCTGGCGCGCATCCCGCAGGCCGGTGAAGTGCGGGGCAACCTGGCCGCCGGCGGCACCGGCGTGGCGCAACCGCTGAGCGCGCGCGACCGCGAGATCGCCGAGACGCTGGGCCCCATATTGGCCAGCCGTGGCCTGTTGCTGGTAGGATTGGATGTGATCGGCGACTACCTGACCGAAGTGAACGTCACCAGCCCCACCTGCTTCCAGGAGATCGCGCAGCAGACCGGCTTTAACGTGGCGGCCATGTTCATCGACGCGGTGGAGCAGGGCGCGGCGCAGGCATGAAGTCCCGAATGGAAAAAAATTACACGGTAGCCGTTGTAAAGCGGCGCCGTTCACTGGCGGTTTAATCTTATGGTTGGCATACTGCTTATGACTCACGCGCCGCTGGGGCAGGCATTCATCGCCGCCTGCGCCCACGTTTTTCGCGGCCCGACGGAACGGCTGGAAGCGATCGACGTGGTGGCGGACCAGGACCTGACGGAAGTGCAGGGACTGGCGGCGGCGGCCATCGCCCGGCTCGACGAGGGCGACGGCGTGCTGGTGATCACCGACATCAAGGGCGGTACCCCGGCCAACTGCTGCAACAAGCTGGCCGACGCCGGCCGGGTCGAAGTGATCGCGGGCATCAGCCTGCCGATGCTGCTGCGCGCCATCACCTACCGGCGCGACACGCTGGACGTGGTGGTGGAAATGGCTCTGGCCGGTGCGCAAAGCGGCGCCGTGCGGGTCGACAACCGGATACGGCTGGGCCCAGCCTAGCGCGTCTGGCCGTTTGTTGTGAATGATATGTGGCCGCCGCTGCGGCTGGCGGTGGCCTTGTTTGCAGTGCGCATTCCTGATTGAGAATAGAAAAATATGATTCAACAAGAACTTGAGATTATCAACAAGCTTGGTTTGCATGCGCGTGCCTCCGCCAAATTCACCCAATTGGCCGCAAAATACCAAAGCGACGTCTGGCTGACCCGCAATGCCCGCCGTATCAACGCCAAATCCATCATGGGCGTGATGATGCTGGCCGCCGGCAAAGGCGCCAAGGTCACGCTGGAGGCCGACGGCACCGACGAACAGGAATGCATCACGGCGCTCACCGCGCTGGTCAACGACAAGTTCGGCGAAGGCGAGTAATGCCCGCGGAACACGGCCGTCCACGTATCCCGACAGGTTCACCCATGGCATCTTTCACGCTACATGGCATTCCCGTATCACGCGGCATCGCGATCGGCCGGGCCCACCTGCTGGCGGCCGCCGCACTTGAAGTCAAGCATTACCTGGTGGCCGAGGAGCACCTGGAGGCCGAAGTGCAGCGCCTGCAGCAGGCGCTGGTGGCCGTGCACAAGGAACTGCAAACCCTGTGGCTGGACCTGCCCAAGGACGCGCCCACGGAGCTGGGCGCCTTCATCGACGTGCACGCCCTGATCCTGTCGGACCCCATGATTTCGGAGGCGCCGCTCGACATCATCCGTTCGCGCCACTACAACGCCGAATGGGCGCTGCTGACCCAGATCGACGAGTTGTCGGCCCAGTTCGACGAGATCGAAGACCCCTACCTGCGCGAACGCAAGGCCGACATCCAGCAAGTGGCCGAACGGGTGCTCAAGGTGCTGATGGGCAGCGCCCAGCCGCTGCCGGCCGTCGGCGACGGCGAATACCAGGCCCAGATGATCGTCGTGGCGCACGATATCTCGCCGGCCGACATGCTGCAATTCCGCGACCGTTCCTTCATCGGCTTCGTCACCGACGTGGGCGGCCAGAACTCGCACACGGCCATCGTGGCGCGCAGCCTGGATATTCCGGCCGCCGTCGGCATGTCGCAGGCGTCCACCCTGGTCGAGCAGGACGACTGGATCATCATCGACGGCGATGCCGGGGTGGTCATCGTCAATCCCAGCGCGCTGGTGCTGGAGCAGTACCGCGAGCGCCAGAACGCGCTGCAGCGGGCCCGCAAGAAGCTCAACAAGCTCAAGAAGACCCCGGCCGTCACCAAGGATGGCACCCCCATCACGCTGCTGGCCAACATCGAGCTGCCCGACGACTGCGCGGCCGCCATGGAGGCCGGCGCCAACGGCGTGGGCCTGTTCCGTTCCGAATTCCTGTTCATGGGCCGCAACAGCCGGATTCCGTCCGAGGACGAGCAGTTCGAGCAGTACAAGCGCGCCGTGCTGGCCATGAAGGGCCGGCCCGTCACCATCCGCACGCTCGACATCGGCGCCGACAAGCCGCTCGACCAGACCGAACACACGGCCCTCAATCCGGCCCTGGGCCTGCGCGCCATCCGTTACTGCCTGGCCGAGCCGCAGCTGTTCCTGGCGCAGTTGCGCGCCATCCTGCGCGCCTCCGCCTTCGGCAAGGTGCGCATCCTGATTCCCATGCTGGCGCACGCGTTCGAGATCGACCAGTCGCTGGCCATGGTGGCGCAAGCCAAGGCCGAGCTGCGCGAGCAGGGCGTCAAGTTCGACGAGGACGTCGAGGTGGGCGCCATGATCGAGATCCCGGCCGCCGCGCTGGCGCTGCCCATGTTCGTCAAGCGCATGGACTTCCTGTCGATCGGCACCAATGACCTGATCCAGTACACGCTGGCCATCGACCGGGTTGATTATGAGGTGGCGCACCTTTACAATCCCCTCCATCCGGCGGTGCTGCAACTGATCGCCATGACCATCGCGGCTGGCCACAAGGCCGGCATCGACGTCGCCGTGTGCGGCGAGATGGCGGGCGACGTCAAGCTCACCCGCCTGCTGCTGGGCATGGGACTGCGCGAATTCTCCATGCACCCGGCGCAGCTGCTGTCGGTCAAGCAGGAGATCCTGAACAGCGACCTGGCGCGGCTGGCGCCCCAGACGCGCAAGATCATGCGGTCGATGGAGCCGGATGCCATCGCCGACGCGGTCCAGCAATTGCAGCTGATGTAGCCATCATCAAGGTACAATCTGCATTGCTGGCAAGCCTGCGGAACCCACCCTCGCGGTTCCGCATTGATTATCTGGCCCGTGGGGCCGCCCCCTAGACAAGCAAAAACCACATGCCATCCATTGGATACGTGTCGCCGCAAACCATGCATTTTCCGCAGCCGCTGGCGCTGCAAAGCGGGGCCACGCTGCAAGACTACACGCTGATGTACGAAACCTACGGCACCCTGAACGACGACAAGTCGAACGCGGTGCTGGTCTGCCACGCCCTGAACGCCTCGCACCATGTGGCCGGCGAATACGAGGGCAAGCCGAAAAGCACCGGCTGGTGGGACAACATGGTGGGGCCGGGCAAGCCGCTCGACACCGACAAATTCTTCGTCATCGGCATCAATAACCTGGGTTCCTGCTTCGGTTCCACTGGCCCCATGCACCCCAACCCGGCCACCGGCAAGCCCTATGGTGCGGCCTTCCCCGTGGTCACGGTGGAGGACTGGGTGGCCTCGCAGGCGCTGCTGGCCGACCGGCTGGGCATCCAGCAGTTCGCCGCCGTGATGGGTGGCTCGCTGGGCGGCATGCAGGCGCTGGCCTGGAGCATCATGTACCCGGACCGGTTGCGCAACTGCGTGGTGATCGCCTCCACGCCCAAGCTGTCGGCCCAGAACATCGCCTTCAACGACGTGGCGCGCCAGGCCATCCTGTCCGACCCGGACTACCATGGCGGCGACTTCTACGAGCACGGCGTGGTGCCCCGCAACGGCTTGCGGGTGGCGCGCATGGTCGGCCACATCACCTACCTGTCGGACGATGACATGGCCGAGAAATTCGGCCGCAAGCTGCGCGATGTGTCCCAGAACGGCGACGGCAACTACAAGTTCGGCTTCGGCGTCGATTTCGAGATCGAATCCTATCTGCGCTACCAGGGCGACAAGTTCAGCGAATACTTCGACGCCAACACCTATCTGCTGATCACCAAGGCGCTCGACTACTTCGACCCGGCGCGCTTCCATGGCGGCGACCTGGCCAAGACCCTGGCCGGCACCAAGGCCAAGTTCCTGCTGGCGTCGTTCACCACCGACTGGCGCTTCTCGCCCGAGCGCAGCCAGGAGATCGTGCAGGCGCTGGTGCGCAACCGCCGTCCCGTCACCTACGCCGAGATCGACGCGCCGCACGGCCACGACGCCTTCCTGCTGGAAGACCCGCGCTACATGAACCTGGTGCGTGCTTACTACGAGCAGGTGTGGAAAGAGCTGGGCGCGCCCACGCAGGCCGCGCCCGCGAGCAGTAAAAAGGAGTACGCATGAATTTTGAACAGTTAAGCAGTGCCCGTCCCGACCTCGCCTTCATCGCCCACTGGGTGCCCAAGCAGTCGCACGTGCTGGACGTGGGCTGCGGCGACGGCGTCATGCTCGACTACCTGCAGACGGACCGCCAGTGCAGCGGCTATGGCATCGAGATCGCCGACGACAAGGTGCTCGACAGCACCCGGCGCGGCGTACACGTGATCCAGCAGGACATGGAAAAAGGCCTGGGCCTGTTCGGCGATAACGCGTTCGACACGGTGCTGTGCCTGTCCTCACTGCAGATGATGAAACATGTGGAACCGCTGCTGCGCGATATCGTGCGGGTGGGGCGCGAAGCCATCGTCTCCTTCCCCAACTTCGCCTACTGGCCGCACCGGGTGGCGCTGCTCAAGGGCCGCATGCCGGTTTCCAAGTCGCTGCCTTACCAGTGGTACGACACGCCCAACGTGCGCTGCGCCACCATCAACGACTTCCGCGAACTGGCCGAGGACTGCGGGCTGGAAGTGCTCGAATGCGTGGCCCTGGCGGCCGGCCAGCAAGTATCCGTGCTGCCCAACCTGCGTGGCGACCTGGCCGTGTTCCGGCTGCGTAAAAAGGCCTCGGCCTGATGGCGGCGCCGGAACCCGTGGCACCCCAGCCGGCCGCACCGGCCACCGGCTGGCGCGCCTACCTGAATGGCCGCACCGTGGCCATCCTGTTCCTGGGCTTCAGTTCCGGCCTGCCGTTGTACACCCTGATCTACCTGATGCAGGCCTGGCTGGCCACCTCGGGCCTGGACGTCAAGGCGCTGGGCCTGTTCGCGCTGGTCACCTCGCCCTACACGTTCAAATTCCTGTGGGCGCCATTCATGGACCGCTACAGCCTGGGGCGGCTGGGGCGGCGCCGCGGCTGGATGGCGCTGACCCAGCTGCTGCTGTTCGTGACCATGGGCACGATGGGCATGCTGGATCCGAAAACCCAGTTGGGCCTGATCGCCGTGTTCGTGGCCGGCGTGGCCTTCCTGTCGGCCAGCCAGGACGTGGTGATCGATGCCTTCCGGCGCGAGTCGCTGAGCGACGCCGAGCAGGGCCTGGGCGCGGCCGTCATCGTCAACGCCTACAAGGCCGCCAGCCTGATTCCCAGCGCGCTGGGACTGGTGCTGGCCGACAGCATGCCGTGGCAGAGCGTGTTCTGGATCGTGGCCGCCTTCATGCTGCCGGGGCTGGCCTGCACGCTGCTGGTGAAGGAGCCGGCCGTGTATGGCGAGCCGCCGCGCAACCTGCAGCAAGCGATCGTGCTGCCGTTCCGCGAGTTCGTGCGGCGCGACGGCTGGAACAAGGCCTTCATGATCATCGCCTTCGTGTTGCTGTACAAACTGGGCGACAGCATGGCCACCGCGCTGTCGACCAAGTTCTTCCTCGATCTCGGCTTCAGCACCAAGCAGATCGGCCTGGCGGCCAACGCCACCGGCTGGTGGGCCAGCCTGGCCGGCGGCGTGGTGGGCGGGGTGTGGATGGTCAAGCTGGGCATCAACCGCGCGCTGTGGGTGTTTGGCGTACTGCAGGCATTGGCGATTTTGGGCTTCGCCTGGCTGGCCCAGGTCGGCCCCCATCAGGTGCTGCTGAGCGCCGTGTACGGCTTCGAAGCGTTCGCCAGCACCGGGCTGGGCGCGGCCGCGCTGGTGGCGTTTATATCGCGTTCCACCGATCCGCGTTACACTGCTACCCAATACGCGCTGTTTTCCAGCCTTGCCGCTGTGCCGCGCACCTTTATCAATTCCTCGGTCGGCTTCATCGTGGCCGAAACGGGCTGGTTCACGTTCTTTATCGTGTGCTTTGTCCTCGCATTTCCTGCCATGATGATGCTGCCGAAAATCGCACCATGGAACG
This sequence comes from Rugamonas apoptosis, assembly GCF_014042355.1. GTDB lineage: Bacteria > Pseudomonadota > Gammaproteobacteria > Burkholderiales > Burkholderiaceae_D > Rugamonas > Rugamonas apoptosis. The sequence goes on along the minus strand of NZ_JACEZU010000007.1, from coordinate 364,296 downwards.
CACCCAATGAACACCCTCAAACGTAGCGCACTGGCGCTGGCGCTGGTGGCCGGACTGGCCGCCGCGCCGATGGCATCGACGCAGAACTATACCGACGGCATCCCCGTCAAGCCGATGTCGAAGTTCCGCAATTTCGAGGACCAGCAGCAGGTGGACCAGCAGTCGCGCCAGCAGTACGCGCAGTTGCTGGACCAGGCGCAGCAGAAGCAGGCGCTGGTGCCGGACAATCACCCGCAGGTGATCCGCCTGCGCGCCATCGCGCGCCGCCTGATCCCGTTCACCACGCGCTGGAACCCGCAGGCGGCCAACTGGAAGTGGGAAGTGAACCTGCTCAATTCCGCCACCGTCAACGCGTTCTGCATGCCGGGCGGGCGTATCGCCTTCTATAGCGGCATCCTCACCAAGCTCAATCTGACGGACGATGAAGTGGCGATCGTGATGGGCCACGAGATCGGCCACGCGCTGCGCGAGCATGGCCGCGAGCAGGCCGGCAAGGCCACCACGGCCAACCTGTTCGGGCGGGTGGCCAGTATCGGCCTGTCGGCCTGGCTGGGTGTGGACCAGCGCCTGACGGACGCCGGCGCCAACGCTGTCACGCAACTGGCCGTGCTCAAGTTCTCGCGTGAGGATGAGAGCGAGGCTGACCAGGTGGGCCTGGACCTGGCGGCGCGGGCCGGTTTCGATCCGCGCGCCGGCGTGGCGCTGTGGACCAAGATGGGCCAGCTCAATCAGGGCCAGCCGCTGGAATTCCTGTCCACCCACCCCAGCGGCGGTTCCCGTATCGATGACATGAACCGCAGCATGCCGCTGGTGCTGCCCGTGTTCGCGCGGGCGCGCGGGCTGGACCCGGACGCGCTGCCGCCGTACCACTCGGTCGCCATCAGCAAGCGCTGACATGGCGGCCAACGCCCACAAGCACGGCAAGCCGCCGTTGCCCATGCGCGACGGCGTCATGCCCAGCTACCTGTGGTTGCAGGGTGGCGACTGGCCGGACATGTTGACTTTCATGGCCGAGCGCTTCCCGGCCGTGAGCGAGGCCGACTGGCGCACGCGCATGGAGAAGGGCGGGGTGGTGGACGCCAGCGGCACGCCGCTGCTGCCGCACAGCCCGTACCAGCGCGGCATCCGCATTTTTTACTACCGCGAGCTGGAGGTGGAAACGCCGATTCCCTTCCACGAAGAGATCCTGTTCCAGGACGAGGACTTGCTGGTGGTGGACAAGCCCCATTTCGTGCCCATGATCCCGACCGGGCGCTTTTTGCATGAATCGCTGCTGGTGCGCTTGAAGAAGAAGCTGGGCATGGAGGAACTCACGCCCATCCACCGGCTCGACCGCGAGACGGCCGGGGTGGTGATCTTCTCGTGCCGCCAGGTCACGCGCGGCGCTTATCAGTCGCTGTTCCAGAAGCGCGCCATCGAGAAGGAATACGAGGCGCTGGCCGCGCCGCTGGCCGGTTACGATTTCCCGTTCACCTACCGCAGCCGCATGGTGGACGGCGACCAATTCTTCGTGATGAAGGAGGCGCCGGGCGAGCCCAATTCGGAAACCGTGATCGACGTGATCGAACAGCGGGCCGACGCCACTTTATATCGACTGCGCCCGCACACGGGCCGCAAGCACCAGCTGCGGGTGCACATGGCGGCGCTGGGTGTCCCCATCGTCAACGACGCGTTCTACCCGGTGGCGCTGCCATGCAAGCAGGATGACGTGTCGCAACCGCTGAAATTGCTGGCGCGCGCCATCGCCTTCGACGATCCGTTTACGGGCGAGCGGCGCCAGTTCTTCAGCCGGCGCACGCTGTAGGCGGCGCGCACGCCCGTTATAGACCGGTGGGCTGCTGGCGCTGGAGGGCGGCCGCTCAGGCCGCGTATTCGATGGTCAGCGGGGCGTGGTCCGAGAAGCGCTCATCCTTGTAGATGGCCACCGCGCGCGCCTGGGCCGCGATGCCGGGCGTGGCCACGTGGTAGTCGATACGCCATCCCACATTCTTGGCCCAGGCCTGGCCACGGTTGCTCCACCAGGTGTACTGTTCTTCGCGCTTGTCGATGCCGCGGTGTACGTCCACGTAGCCCACTTCATCGAAGATGCGGGTCATCCAGGCCCGTTCCTCGGGCAGGAAGCCGGAATTCTTCTTGTTGCCTTTCCAGTTCTTCAAGTCGATCTCGTGGTGGGCGATATTCCAGTCGCCGCAGATCACCACTTCGCGGCCTTCGGCGCGCAACGCCGCCAGGTGGGGCAGGAACAGGTCCATGAAGCGGAACTTCGCTTCCTGGCGCTCGGGGCCGGACGAGCCGGAAGGGCAGTAGACGGAAATGATGGTCAACTGGCCGAAGTCGCAGCGCACGTAGCGGCCTTCGGCGTCGAATTCGGGGCTGCCGAAGCCGATCAGCACGCGGTCCGGCTGTTGCTTGCTGTAAACCCCCGTGCCCGAGTAGCCTTTTTTCTCGGCGTAGTGGAAGTGGCCATGGTAGCCGCCCGGATTGAGGAATTCAGGCGTCATGTCGCCGGCCTGGGCCTTGAGTTCCTGGACGCAGACGAAATCGGCGTCCTGCGCGGCCATCCAGGTGAAAAAGCCCTTGGAGGCGGCGGAACGGATGCCGTTCAGATTGGCGGAGATGATTTTTGGCATAGGATAGGGGGAGTGAAAAAGCAGGCCGGGCTGCGCGAAAAGCGCCAGTGTAGCGTGTTTTACGGGGGGGCGCGTGAGGAGCGGCGCCGGCCGCATTGTCCGGCACGGGCGGGCGGATTAAAATACAGGCACTTTTACGAAATGAGGCAATATGAGCAATCTACGGCAAGAATTTATCGCGTTTTCCGTCGCCACCGGCGTGCTGCGTTTTGGTGAGTTCACCACCAAGGCGGGGCGCCAGTCGCCTTACTTCTTCAACGCCGGCCTGTTCCACGACGGTGCCACGCTGGCCCAGTTGGCCCAGTTCTACGCCCAGACCCTGCTCGATTCGGGCGTCGAGTTCGACATGCTGTTCGGCCCCGCCTACAAGGGCATCACCCTGGCCTCGGCCACGGCGGTGGCGCTGGCCGGCAAGGGCCGCAACACGTCGTTCGCCTTCAACCGCAAGGAAGCCAAGGACCATGGCGAAGGCGGCACCATCGTCGGCGCCAAGCTGCAGGGCAAGGTTGTCATCATCGACGATGTGATCTCGGCCGGCACCTCGGTGCGCGAATCGGTGGACATGATCCGCGCTGCCGGCGCCGAACCGTGCGCCGTGCTGATCGCGCTCGACCGCATGGAACGCTCGGGCAAGGATGGCGCGCTGTCGCCCAATTCGGCGGTGCAGGAAGTGAGCAACACCTACAACATCCCCGTTATTTCGATCGGCAACCTGGACGACCTGTTCAGCTACCTGAACGGCGCCGGCGCCGATCCTCAGCTGCAACAGTACAAGGACGCCGTGGCCGCTTACCGGACCCGCTATGGGGTGGCCGCCGCGGCTTGATGTTGCGCAGCGTCGCCGCGTAGACTTTGAAATTGCTTTGGCGTAACATTCAAACGGCAGTGCACTCGCGTTTTGGTTTTCGGCCCCGGCCGGGAAAGTAAAGGCTGAATGATGAACATCGCGACTTTGAAAGTACACGGCGACGAAGAGGGCCTGGCGGACATCCGCGATGGCCTGCCGACCGAGCCCGACCATACCTGGCACAAGGGCGATCCGCGCCCCGATGGCCGGGTGCGCATCGATTCCGGTTTTTACCTGGGCGTGGCCACCCACCAGGACCCGGACGTGCTGTTGCGCCAGATCCGTTCCTACCTGGCCGAATGCTCGGCGCGCGGCATCCACTTCGAACGGTCCGACGTGGCGGCCGAGTTGCGCATCGCCGTCAGCCATACGGAGGGCGAAACCGTGGTGCCCAGCCTCGATTTCGAGCTGTCGGACTTGCGGCTGTTGGTTGACATGGGTATTTCACTCAGTATCGCTTCGTAACGGAGGAAATTGCGTTAAGCTAACGGTTTTGCCAAAAGCACAACTGGAGTGTAGCAATGCGATTTTCCGAAGACAGACTGGCCCGCCTGCAAGTTGGCGGCCAGACTGAGCGTCAGATCCACATCTGGGAGCCGGCCGCGCCGCGCGCCGTCATCCTGGCGCTGCACGGCGGCATGGCCCATGCGGGCGACTATGTGACCCCGGCCCTGTACTTCCGCGCCCACGGCATCGCCACCGTCAGCTACGACATGGTGGGCCACGAGATGGCGCGCCGGGTCGACATTCCCGGCTTCCATGTATTCCTCGATGAAAGCGAACTGCTGCTGGCCTGGGTCAAGCGGCAATATCCGGGCTTGCCCATCTTCATCATGGGCCACTCGATGGGCGGCCTGATCGCTACCCACCTGGCCCTGCACCGCTTGCCGGCCGATCCCGCCATCAACGGCTTCATCCTGTCCTCGCCGTACTACGTCAACGCCATCAAGGTGGCGCCGGTGCTGCTGGCGCTGTCGGGCGTGCTGGCCGCGCTGTTGCCGCGCATGAAAGTGCCGCTCGATTCGCTGACCGACGTGCTGACCCACGACGCCACCATCACGGCCCGCCACCACGCCGACGAGCGCGACAACGTGCGCGCGACGGAAGTGACGGTGCGTTTCGGCCATGCGCTGAACCAGGCGCAGGCCGGGTTGGCGGCCCACATGCCGGCCTGGCGCTACCCCCTGTTTGCGGCCATCGCTGGCGACGACCGCCTGGCCGACGCGGACGCTGGCGAAGCCATGCTGCGCTCGATCAAGCCGGAACTGGTGGAACTGCACCGCTACCCGCAGAACTACCACGAGAACTTCAACGAGCTCAATCGCGAGCAGATCTTCGCCGCCATCCTGCGGTGGATGGGCGCGCACGGCTTGCCAGCCTGATAAGCAAACCATGGAAAATCGGGGACAGACCCCGATTTCCACCCTGCCAAATTCGGGGCGAGTCCCCGGATAGGGTGTCCCCGAATCGTGGTCGGCGTGCATTTAGAGGATTCATGCAACCATTTATGCAACTGGTTGCGCGAATAGGGTGACGGCCCTACAATCGTGCAACTGATTGCATAAACGGAGATCCGCATGACCTCGTACCCACACCTGTTGACCCCTCTGGACCTGGGCTTCACCACGCTGCGCAACCGCGTGCTGATGGGCTCCATGCACGTGGGCCTGGAAGAAGCGCCCAACGGTTTCGCCCGCATGGCCGCGTTCTACGCCGAGCGCGCGCGCGGCGGCGTGGGCCTGATCGTCACGGGCGGCATTTCGCCCAACGAAGCGGGGCGCCCCGTGCGTGGCGGCTCCATGATGACCACCGAGGCGGACGCCGAACATCACCGCGAAGTCACCACGGCCGTGCACGCGGCTGGCGGCAAGATCGCCATGCAGATCCTGCACTTTGGCCGTTACTCCTACCAGCCTGGCCTGGTGGCGCCGAGCGCGCTGCAGGCGCCGATCAACGCCTTCGAGCCGCACGAGCTGACCACCGAGGAAGTGGAGCAGACCATCGCCGACTTCGTGCGCTGTGCCGGCCTGGCCAAGTCGGCCGGCTACGACGGCGTCGAGATCATGGGTTCGGAAGGTTACCTGATCAACGAATTCATCGCGGCCCGCACCAATATGCGCGACGACGAATGGGGCGGCAGCTACGAAAAGCGGATGCGCTTCCCGGTCGAGATCGTGCGCCGCACGCGCGAAAAAGTAGGCCCCGATTTCATCATCATCTATCGCCTGTCGATGCTGGATCTGGTGGAAGACGGCTCCACGCTGGACGAAGTGATCGCGCTGGCCAAGGCCGTGGAAGCGGCTGGCGCCACCATCATCAACACCGGCATCGGCTGGCACGAGGCGCGTATTCCCACCATTGCCACCAAGGTGCCGCGCGCCGCCTTCGCCTGGGTCACCAAGCAGTTACGCGGCCATGTGAAGGTGCCGCTGATCGCCACCAACCGCATCAACACGCCGGAAGTGGCCGAGCAGGTGCTGGCCGACGGTTGCAGCGACATGGTGTCGATGGCCCGTCCGCTGCTGGCCGATCCGGAATTCGTGGTTAAGGCCGAGCAGGGCCGCGGCGATGAAATCAACACCTGCATCGGCTGCAACCAAGCCTGTCTGGATCATACCTTTGGCGGCAAGATCACGTCCTGCCTGGTCAACCCGCGTGCCTGCCATGAAACGGAACTGGTGTTCGCGCCGATGGTCAAGCGCAAGCGCGTGGCGGTGGTGGGCGCCGGTCCCGCAGGCTTGAGCTTCGCCGTGGCCGCCGCCGAGCGTGGCCACGCCGTGGAACTGTATGAGGCGGCCGGCGAAATCGGCGGCCAGCTCAATGTGGCCAAGCAGGTGCCGGGCAAGGAAGAGTTCTACGAAATGCTGCGCTACTTCGGCAAGCAGATCGAACTGCGCGGGGTGCAGGTCAAGCTGAACACGCGCGCCACGGCGCAGCAGTTGCAGCAGGGCGGTTACGACGAGATCGTGGTGGCCACCGGCGTCACGCCGCGCCTGCCGGAGATCGAAGGCGCCAACCATCCCAAGGTGATGGGCTACCTGGACGTGCTGCGCGAGCGTAAGCCGGTAGGCAAGACGGTGGCCATCATCGGCGCGGGCGGCATCGGCTTCGACGTGGCCGAATTCCTGACCCACAGCGGCGACAGCGCCACCCTGCATCCCGAGAAGTTCTACGCCGAGTGGGGCATCGACACGGCCTACCGCGAGGCCGGCGGCCTGCGCGCAGCTGAAGTGGAAGCGTCGCCGCGCCGGGTCTACCTGTTGCAGCGCAAGGAGAGCAAGGTCGGCGCCAATTTGGGCAAGACCACCGGCTGGATCCACCGCACCGGCCTGAAGGCGCGCCGCGTGGCCATGGCCTCCGGTGTCAGCTACCGCAAGATCGACGATGAAGGCCTGCACGTGACGGTGGATGGTGAAGACCGTGTGCTGGCGGTCGACAACGTCATCATGTGCGCCGGCCAGAACCCGATGCGTGAACTGTATGACGAACTGAAGACGGCCGGCTGCGCGGCGCACCTGATCGGCGGCGCCGATGTGGCGGCGGAACTGGATGCCAAGCGCGCCATCGACCAGGGCGTGCGTCTGGCGGCCACGATCTGATCTGACCCCGGCCATCCGGCCCAACCTTGAACTGGTGGAGAACGGCATGACAGAGCAACTCGCATCCTTGCATCCTTCTGTGGCGGCATCGCTGGCCAGCTGGCACGACATGCTGCGCCGGCGCGACCTGGCGCCGCTGCCGTCCATCGTCCACCGGGACGCCGTGTTCCGTTCACCGCTGGCGTTCACGCCTTATCAGTCGGCGCAGGCGGTGGTGCTGGTGTTGGGCACGGTGATCAATGTGTTCGAGGACTTTGTCTACCACCGCCAGTTCGCCACTGGCGACGGCTTGAGCGTGGTGCTGGAATTCAGCGCCCGGGTGGGCGACAAGCAGCTCAAGGGCGCCGATTTCATTCGCTTCGACGAAGACGGCAAGATCGTCGAATTCGAGGTGATGGTGCGCCCATTGAGCGGCCTGCAGGCGCTGGGCGCGGAGATGGGCAAGCGCATCGGCCACCTCATTCCCGCGTTCAAAGGCTAAGCAGCCTGCAGCGGCAAGGGCGGCATGGGATAATGTCGCCTTTGCCACATCGGGCCTCGCCTGCGAACACCATGTCCTTACCCCATGCCTTGATCACGGCCTTGCTGGAGCGCCCTTGCTCCGGCGTGGAACTGGCGCGCCGTTTCGACAAGTCGATCGGCTTCTTCTGGCACGCCACGCACCAGCAGATCTACCGCGAACTGGGGCGGCTGGAGCAGGCGGGCTGGGTGGAATCGCTGGAGCCGGAATCGGGGCGGGGCCGCAAGCGGGCCTACCGCGTGCTGCCGTCCGGGCGGGAGGAACTGCGGCGCTGGACGGCGCAAAGCCAGGACCCCAAACCGATGCGCGAGGAATTGATGCTGCGCCTGCGCGCCGAAGCCGTGATCGGTCCGACCGGACTGGATCAGGACATCGCCCGCCGGCTGGAACTGCACCGCCGCCAGCTGGCGCTGTACCAGCAGATCGAATTGCGCGACTTCCCGCCGCAAGGGCAAACCCACGAACAGCAACTGCAGCACCTGGTGCTTATCGCCGGCATCAAGATGGAAACGTTCTGGATCGAGTGGTCCGAGCAGGCGCTGGCGGTGCTGGCGAAAAAAGCAGCGGCGTAAGCCTACAGGTGGCATCGGTGCGGGCGCGGACAAGAGACGCCGCACCCGACTCACCTTTCTCAATGCGGGCACTTCACGAATTTATCGCGCGCTCCATTGCGTATCGTATCGTGCCCCGCCCCCAGATTCGTGTCGCGCATGATGCAATAGGTCCCCGCGGGCCCACTGACTTTGGTGATGGGGCTCCCATCGGCCGCCCGCAACTCTTCGAACGTGGTGGTCCGTGTCTTGAAGGCGGCAGCGATGCCCTGCGCCAGTCGCTCCTGACGCGAAAGCGCGGGTGCTATTTCGCCGCGCGGCGCCATCTCGTGTGCAATCTCACGCGCTTGTGACAAGGCACGGTCGCGCAAACCGGAGCGGCCGTCCCGCTCGGCGCCAGGCTCCAGAAGATCCGGGAATTCGGAGTGGGGCGCCAGCACAGGTTGCTCTTTCGGCGGGGCCAAGACCCGCTCTTGCAATGGCGCTGCCGTTGCGGGCCGCAAGTCCAACGCCGCATGAAGCCGTAAGCGTCGTGCTGGCTGAGGCATCGGCGTACTTCGCGCGGTCAGCTTGGTTGGGGCGCGCAAGAACAGGAGCGCCATCGTTTGACCATGGGCGGTGTCATTGGTAGGGGTGAATTGGCCCAATTTCCATAGTGCCCCAAGATGTACTCCCGCAATCAACGCAATGACCACTGTGGACCGAACTGGTGCATTCATGCTTAATTATTAATATTTTCTATTTGCGCATTGTACATTCTTTTGCTTATTTGATACTTGCGTAGCCGCCTTCGCGCTGGCTGTGAACGGCAAGGATAAAGACGTGGTCGACATCAGCTTCTCCCTGGCCTGTGCTCAATGAGCATAAATGCGCCGTCAGCGCCGTTGTGCCGCGCCAGCCATCGCCCAAACAAAAATGGCCGGGGATCGCTCCCCGGCCATGGCGTGACGCCGTGTGCCGTTAGCCGGCCAGCTTGGCCTTCAGCAGTTCGGTCAGCTGGGCCGGGTTGGCCTTGCCGCGCGACGCTTTCATGGCCTGGCCGATCAGCGCGTTGATGACCGCTTCCTTGCCGGCGCGGTACTGTTCGACCGACTTGGCGTTCGCCGCCAGCACGTCGTTGACGATCGCTTCCAGCGCGCCCGTGTCGGAAATCTGCTTCAGCCCCTTGGCTTCGATGATGACGTCCACCAGGTTCTCGTCAGCCGATTTGGCTTCCCACATGGCGGCGAACACTTCCTTGGCGATCTTGTTGGAGATGGTGCCGTCGGCGATGCGCTTGAGCATGCCGGCCAGTTGGACCGGCGCCACGGGCGCGTCGGCGATGTCGACGTTCTCGCGGTTCAGCGTGGACGATACGTCGCCCATCAGCCAGTTGGCGGCGGCCTTGGCGTTTTCCTTGCCAGCCTTGTCCACCACGGCCACGAAGTAGGTGGCCATGGCTTTCGATTGGGTCAGCACCAGCGCGTCATATTCCGACAGCGCGTATTCGCTCACGAAGCGCGCGCGCAGGGCGCCCGGCAGTTCCGGCATGGTGGCTTTGACTTGTTCGATCCACTCCTGCGAAATCATCAGCGGCGGCAGGTCCGGATCGGGGAAATAGCGGTAATCCTGCGCGTCTTCCTTGCTGCGCATTTCGCGCGTTTCCTTGCGGTCCGGATCGTACAGGCGGGTGGCTTGCTGCACCTTGCCACCGTCTTCGATCAGTTCGATCTGGCGACGCACTTCCACGTGCACGGCTTCCTCGATGAAGCGGAACGAGTTCAGGTTCTTGATCTCGCAGCGGGTGCCGAATTCCTTCTGGCCTTTGGGGCGCACGGAGACGTTCACGTCGCAGCGGAACGAGCCTTCCTGCATGTTACCGTCGCACACGCCCAGCCACATCACCAGCGAGTGCAGGGCCTTGGCGTAGGCTACCGCTTCGGCGGCGCTGCGGATTTCCGGCTCGGATACGATTTCCAGCAGCGGCGTGCCGGCGCGGTTCAAGTCGATGCCGCTCATGCCGTGGTAGTCCTCGTGCAGCGACTTGCCGGCGTCTTCCTCCAGGTGGGCGCGCGTCAGGTTGACGGTCTTGGTGACGAATTCGCCATCCTTCTCGTAGCCGAAGGTGAGCGAACCGCCTTGCACCACCGGGTCTTCGAACTGGCTGATCTGGTAGCCCTTGGGCAGGTCGGGATAAAAGTAGTTCTTGCGGGCGAACACGGACTGCGGCGCCACCTTGGCGCCCACGGCCAGGCCGAAGCGGATCGCGCGATCCACGGCCTGCTTGTTCATCACCGGCAGCACGCCCGGCAGCGCCAGGTCAACGGGGCTGGCCTGGGTGTTGGCTTCGGCGCCGAACTTGATCGGCGAACCGCTGAAAATTTTAGATTCGGTCGTGAGCTGCACGTGGTTCTCAAGACCGATGACGACTTCCCATTCCATAGTGGTGTTCTCGCTGATGTATTCGTTGTAGGGGAGGCGGGCGGACGTTTTTATACGCCGGCCGGCGCGCGCAGGTGCCAGTCGGTGGCTTGCTGGAACTGGTGCGCCACGTTCAGCAGCTTGGCCTCGCCGAAGTAATTGCCGATGATCTGCAGGCCCACTGGGCGCTTGCTGTTCTTGTCGCCCTGGCCGAAACCGCAGGGGATGGACATGCCGGGCAGACCGGCCAGGCTGGTCGACAGGGTGAAGATGTCAGCCAGGTAGGCGGCCACGGGGTCATCCGACTTGTCGCCCAGGTCCCACGCCACGGTGGGGGCCACGGGGCCCATGATCACGTCGCACACGGCGTTGGGGCCATTGAGCACGGCTTCGAAATCCTGCGCGATCAGGCGGCGGATCTTTTGCGCCTTCAGGTAGTAGGCATCGTAGTAGCCGTGGCACAGCACGTAGGTGCCGACCATGATGCGGCGCTTCACTTCCGCGCCAAAGCCTTCGGCGCGGGTTTTCTTGTACATGTCCTGCAGGTCCTTGTACTCGGCGGCGCGATGGCCGTAGCGCACGCCGTCAAAGCGCGACAGGTTGGACGAGGCTTCGGCCGGCGCGATCATGTAGTAGGCCGGGATCGACAGCGCCGTGTTGGGCAGCGAGATGTCGACCAGCGTGGCGCCCAGTTTCACGAACTGTTCCAGCGCTGCGCGCACGGCCTGCTCCACGTCGGCCGCCAGGCCTTCGCCGAAGTATTCCTTGGGCACGCCGATGCGCAAGCCCGTCAGCGGCTGGTTCAGCGCGCGGGTAAAGTCCTCCGCCACGCCGCCCTGTTCCGGCGTCAGGCTGGTGGAGTCGCGCTCGTCGAAGCCGGCCATGGCCGACAGCAGCAGCGCGCAATCCTCGGCCGTTTGCGCCATCGGGCCGCCCTGGTCGAGCGAGGAGGCGAACGCGATCATGCCGAAGCGCGACACGCGGCCGTAGGTGGGCTTGATGCCGGTGATACCGCAGAACGAGGCGGGCTGGCGGATCGAGCCGCCCGTGTCGGTGCCGGTCACGCCGGGCGCCAGGCGCGCTGCCACGGCGGCGGCCGAACCGCCCGAGGAACCGCCCGGCACGGCCGATTTGTCCCACGGGTTTTTCACGGCGCCGAAGGCCGAGTTTTCATTGGCCGAGCCCATGGCGAATTCGTCGCAATTGAGCTTGCCCAGCGTGACCATGCCGGCCGCGTTGAGTTTTTCCACCACGGTGGCGTTGAACGGGCTGACGTAGTTGCCCAGCATTTTGGAGCCGGCCGTCGAGCGCCAGCCTTGCGTGACGAAGATATCCTTGTGGGCGATCGGCACACCCGTCAGCGGGGTGGCCGTGCCGGCGGCGATGCGGGCGTCCGCTTCGGCCGCTTGCGCCAGCGTGAGGGCGCGGTCCACGTGCAGGAAGGCGTTCAAATCGCTCGCTTCGATGCGGTCGAGGAAGTGCTTGGCCAGGTCGGTGGCGGAAATCGCTTTGCTTTGCAGCAGGGCGGACAGCTCTTTAATGGTTTTGGTGTGCATGGCGTTTCAATTCGGATTCGGTTCGGCGGGACGGACGGCGCGCGGCGCGCCTGGCGGGAGCCGGGCGCGCCGCGTGCGAGGACGAGGTCCTGTTTTTCGACTACTTATTCGATCACTTTCGGCACCAGGTACAGGCCATCCTCGGTCTTGGGCGCGACGGCCTGGTAAGCCTCGCGGCGATTCGGTTCGGTGGCCACGTCTTCGCGCAGGCGCAGCGCGATATTATTCATGTGGGCCGCCAGCGGATGGCTGAGCGGGGCGACGCCGTCGGTGTCGACCGCCTGCATCTGTTCGGCCAGCGCGAAGATGCCATTCAATTGGCCCAGCGCCGTGGCGGACTGCTGCTCGCTCATTTCAAGCTGGGCCAGGTGGGCGATGCGTTTTACGTCGGATAAGGTCAGGGACATGGCGATAGGCGCGGCCGGGCCGCGCGGTTTGATTGTAATATTAATAAAAAACTGGAATTCATGGCAATCAGCCGCCAAAAGTTCATGAAACCCGCTTAATTCGTGGCCTGAAGGGACACACTTTTGACTGGATTTTCGGCAAATCGCATTCAAATTATAAGGTAGAATGGCGGGTTGATGCGTTGCCGGCGCCGAATGAAGCTGCCGCCGCGTCGGAACTGATAGCGCAGCGCCCCGAGGACGGGCGCTCGGATACTCCCTAATAACGGCTTACGCGCACTCTAGAGGCGCCACAGGATACTCATGTTTGGTTTTTTACGCAGGTATATTTCCACCGATCTGGCCATTGACTTGGGCACGGCCAACACCCTGATCTATGTACGCGGCCAAGGCATCGTGCTGGACGAACCATCGGTCGTCGCCATCCGCCAGGAAGGTGGTCCGAACGGCAAGAAAACCATCCAGGCTGTCGGTAAGGAAGCCAAGCAGATGCTGGGTAAAGTACCTGGCAACATCGAGGCGATCCGCCCGATGAAGGATGGCGTGATCGCCGACTTCACCGTCACCGAACAGATGCTCAAGCAGTTCATCCGCATGGTGCACGACTCCAAGTTCTTCCGTCCTTCGCCACGCATCATCATTTGCGTGCCGTGCGGCTCGACCCAGGTGGAACGCCGCGCGATCCGCGAATCGGCGCTGGGCGCCGGCGCCTCGCAGGTGTACCTGATCGAAGAACCAATGGCCGCGGCCATCGGCGCTGGCCTGCCCGTGTCCGACGCCACCGGCTCGATGGTGGTCGACATCGGCGGCGGCACCACGGAAGTGGGCATCATCTCGCTGGGCGGCATGGTGTACAAGGGTTCCGTACGCGTGGGCGGCGACAAGTTCGATGAAGCCATCGTCAACTACATCCGCCGCAACTACGGCATGCTGATCGGCGAACAGACGGCCGAAGCCATCAAGAAGGCCATCGGTTCGGCCTTCCCCGGCTCGGAAGTGAAGGAAATGGAAGTCAAGGGCCGCAACCTGTCCGAAGGCATCCCCCGTTCGTTCACCATCTCGTCCAACGAGATCCTGGAAGCGCTGACCGACCCGCTCAACAACATCGTCTCGGCCGTCAAGAACGCGCTGGAACAGACGCCGCCGGAACTGGGCGCCGACATCGCGGAAAAAGGCATGATGCTGACCGGTGGTGGCGCGCTGCTGCGCGACCTGGACCGCCTGCTGATGGAAGAGACGGGCCTGCCCGTGCTGGTGGCCGAAGATCCGCTCACCTGCGTGGTGCGCGGCTCCGGCATGGCGCTGGAACGGATGGACCAACTGGGCTCCATCTTCTCCTACGAGTGATGACTAGGCCCGGCGCCGCCGGTGGCGCCGGGCTGGTGGATGAGTGACAGGCTAACTTAGGCCGTTAGTTAGTTGGTTGGCGCAAATGCGCCGGATAATTGGAAGTCATGGAATATAGTCCTCCGCCACTATTCAAACAAGGCGCCCCGGCCCGCGTCAAGATGACGTTGTTCGCGTGTATTTCGATCGCGCTGCTGCTGGTCGATTCGCGCATGCATAGCCTGGCCACGGTGCGCCAGGTGGCCGGCACCGTACTCTATCCGTTGCAAATGGCGGCCTTGCTGCCGCGCGACGCCATCTACGGCGTGGGCGATTATTTCTCCACCTTGTCGTCGCTGGAAAAACAGGTGCGCGAGCTCAAACGCCAGCAGATCGCCAGCGCCCAGGCCTTGCAGCAGGCCCAGTTCCAATCGGCCGAAAACAGCCAGTTGCGCAAGCTGATGGATGCGCGCCAGCGCCTGCCCGTCAAGTCCATGCTGGCCGAGGTGCTGTACGACGCGCGCGACGTCAACAGCCGCAAGATCGTGTTGGACCGGGGCACCCAGCAGGGCGTCACGCTCGGCCTGCCCGTGATCGACAACCTGGGCGTGGTGGGGCAGGTCACGCGCGTGTTCCCGTTCACCTCCGAGGTCACGCTGCTGACCGACAAGGAGCAAGCCATTCCCGTTGAACTGCTGCGCACCGGTTTGCGCAGCGTGGCCTATGGCCGTGGCAAGTCCGGCATGCTGGAACTGCGCTTCACGGCGCCCAACGCCGACATCCAGGTCAACGACGTGGTGGTCACTTCCGGTCTGGATGGCGTGTACCCGGCCGGCCTGGCCGTGGCCCGCGTAACGCAAGTGGAAAACAGCGCCGGCGGCTCGTTCGGCGGCGTGGTGTGCCAGCCGTTGGCCGGCATTTCCAACCACACCCAATTGCTGATCCTGATGACGCCACCGGACATGCCGCCCCGGCCACCGGAGGAAGAGGTGCGTTCGACGAAAAAACACGTGGGCAAGATGGGCCCCGTCAAGGAAACGGGCGCCGTAGTAGGAGCAACCCCGGGTGCCACGCCAGGAGCCGCACCGGGCGCCGTCCCTGCCACTGCGGCGCCGGCCGCGCCCAAGACCGCGACGCCAGCCCCAGCGCCCGGCACGACGCCGGCCGCACCCAAGGCCACCACGCCGGCCGCGCCCAAGGCCGCCACACCTGCCACGGCGCCGGTCCAGTCCAAACCCAAGGAGGCCGCGCAGTGAACCGTCCCCACTACATCCTGCTGCCAGTCAGTCCGCTGTTCATCGCGTTCAGCCTGTTCTGCGCTTTCCTGCTCAACCTCCTGCCCTGGGGGAATTTCATCGGCACGCCCGACTTTGTGGCGCTGGTGCTGGTGTTCTGGGGCGTGCACCAGCCGCGCAAGGTGGGCATCGGCACCGCCTTCTTCCTCGGCCTGCTGATGGACGTGCACGATTCCACGCTGCTGGGCGAGAACGCACTGGCCTACACGCTGCTGTCCTATTTCGCCATCATGCTGCACCGGCGCGTGCTGTGGTTCCCGCTCATGACGCAGGCCATGCACGTGTTCCCGCTGCTGCTGATGGCGCAGTCGGTGCAACTGGGCATACGCTTCATGGTGTCGGGTAAATTCCCCGGCTGGTTCTATTTCCTGGAAAGCGCGGTGGCCGTCGCCTTGTGGCCGCTGGCCACCTGGCTGCTGCTGGCGCCCCAACGGCGCGCTGTCGACCGCGATCACACGCGGCCGATCTGAGCATCCTCTTTTTGACCGACCTGATTTACCCGCATGACTGAACTGAAGAACACGGAACGCGAACTGCACCTGTTCCGCCTGCGCCTGACGGCGCTGGGCTTGATGGTGTTCGTCTGCTTTGGCCTGCTGCTGGCGCGCTTCATCTGGCTGCAGGTGGTCAAGCACAGCGACTACGCGGCGCAGGCGGAGGAGAATCGCATCGCCGTGGTGCCGATCGAACCGAACCGGGGTCTGATCCTGGACCGCAACGGCGTGGTCCTGGCCCGCAACTACTCGGCCTACACGCTGGAAGTGACGCCGTCCAAGCTGCGCATGACGCTCGACGAGACGATCGATGAACTGGCCAAGCTGATCCAGATCGAAGCCAAGGACCGCAAACGCTTCAAGAAGCTGCTGGAGGAATCGAAGAACTTCGAGAGCGTGCCGCTGCGCTCCCGCCTGACTGACGAGGAAGTGGCCCGTTTCTCGGCCCAGCGCTTCCGCTTCCCCGGCGTGGAGATCCAGGCCCGTTTGTTCCGCCAGTATCCGCTGGGCGAGCTGGCCTCGCACGTGATCGGCTACATCGGCCGCATCAACCAGGCCGAGGCCAAGGCCATCGAGGAAACGGACGACGCGGCCAACTACAACGGCACCGACCATATCGGCAAGGAAGGGCTGGAAAAGAGCTACGAGCGCCAATTGCATGGCACCACCGGCTACGAGGAAGTGGAAGTGTCGGCCGGCGGGCGTGCCATCCGCACGCTGTCGCGCACGGCGGCTGCGCCGGGCAACAACCTGATCCTGTCGATCGACATCGAACTGCAGAAGGTGATCGAGGAAGCGTTTGGCGAGTGGCGCGGCGCGCTGGTGGCGATCGAGCCGGAGACGGGCGACATCCTGGCCTATGTGTCGCGCCCCGGCTACGACCCCAACCTGTTCGTGGACGGCATCGACTCGCAAAGCTGGTCCGACCTCAACACCTCGCTCGACAAGCCGATGGTGAACCGCCCCCTGTCGGGCACCTATCCGCCCGGTTCCACCTTCAAACCCTTCATGGCGCTGGCCGCGCTGGAGCTGGGCAAGCGCACGCCGGGGCAGACCATCTTCGACCCCGGTTCGTTCACGCTGGGCGGCCACAAGTTCCGCGACGATAAACCGGGCGGCCATGGCACGGTCGACATGTACAAGTCCATCGTCGAATCGTGCGACACCTACTACTACATGCTCGGCAACGACATGGGCATCGACGCCATCCATGACTTCATGAAGCCGTTCGGTTTCGGGGAACTGACCGGTATCGACCTGGAACACGAAAAGACCGGCATCCTGCCGTCCAAGGAATGGAAGCGTGCCCGCTTCAAGAAGAACGTGGCGGCCCAGAAGTGGGTGGGCGGCGACACCATCTCCGTCTCCATCGGCAACGGTTTTAACAGCTACACGCCGCTGCAACTGGCGCACGCCGTGGCCAACCTGGCCAACAACGGCGTGGTGATGAAGCCGCACCTGGTCAAGATCATCGAGGATGGCGTCACGCGCGCGCGCAAGCTGACGGTGCCCAAGGAAAGCTACCGTATCCCGCTCAAGCAGGAAAACATCGACATCATCAAGAACGCCATGGTGGGCGTGACGCTGGGCGGCACGGCGGCCAAGGCCTTCGCCGGGGCCGGCTACACCTCGGGCGGCAAGACCGGCACGGCGCAGCTGATCGCCATCAAGAAGAACGAGAAGTACAACGCCAACCTGATCGCCGAGCGCCTGCGCGACAACGCGCTCTACACCGCCTTCGCCCCGGCCGACAAGCCGCGCATCGCCATCGCCGTGGTGGTGGAGAACGGCGGCTTTGGCGCCGGCGTGGCCGCGCCCATCGTGCGCAAGGCGCTCGACTTCTACCTGCTGGGCAAGCGTCCGAAGGAGAAGGAGACCACCAAGGTGCCGAAGGAGGACGCCGAACTGCGTTCGATGGAAGATATCAAGGCCGAGCAGGGCGTGAGCGGCGAACCCAAGCCCGGCGCCGAAACGCCCGGCAATACCGAGTAAGGAGGCCACCATGCCGATCAACGAAAGGCGTTCGCTGTGGCGCCGCATGCGCCCCTATTTCACCGTGTTCGACGGCCCGCTGGCCCTGATCATCGTGTTGCTGCTGTCGACCGGCCTGGTGACGCTGTACTCGGCCAGCATCGGCATCCCCGGCAAGGTGGAGGACCAGCTGCGCAACATCTTCATGGCCTTCCTGGTGATGTGGATGGTGGCCAATATCACGCCCCAGATGATGATGCGCATCGCCGTTCCCGCCTATGTGGTGGCGGTGGCGCTGCTGCTGGCGGTGGCGCTGTTCGGCACCGTCAAGCTGGGGGCGCGGCGCTGGCTGCATTTGGGGGTCGACATCCAGCCGTCCGAATTCATGAAGATCGCCATGCCGCTGATGCTGGCCTGGTTCTTCCAGCAGCGCGCCGGGCAACTGCGCTGGCATTCCTATCTGATCGCGGCGATTTTGCTGGCCATTCCCGTCGGCCTGATCGCCAAGCAGCCCGACCTGGGCACGGCGCTGCTGGTGGTGGCGGCCGGGTTCTGCGTGATCTTCCTGGCTGGTCTGTCGTGGAAGGCGCTGGTGGGGCTGGTGGTGATGGGCGCGGCCAGCCTGCCCGTGATCTGGTCCGTGATGCACGACTACCAGCGCGAGCGCGTGATGACGCTGATCGACCCCACCTCCGACCCGCTGGGCAAGGGCTTCCACATCATCCAGTCCACCATCGCCGTCGGCTCGGGCGGTATCACGGGCAAGGGCTGGACCCACGGCACCCAGGCCCACCTGGAATTCATCCCCGAGCGCACCACCGACTTCATCTTCGCCGTGTTCTCGGAGGAGTTCGGCCTGACGGGCAACCTGGTGTTGATGGTGCTGTATCTGCTGCTGATCGGGCGCGGCCTGATGATCGCGGCCAACGCGCCCAACTTCTTCACCCGCCTGCTGGCCGGCGCCATCACCATGATTTACTTCACCTACGCCTTCGTCAACATGGGCATGGTCAGCGGCATTCTGCCGGTGGTGGGCGTGCCCTTGCCGTTCATGAGCTACGGCGGCACGGCGCTGCTCACGCTGGGCCTGGGCGGCGGCATCCTGATGAGCATCCAGCGCCACCGCAAGCTGGTCCAGACCTGATTCCCTCCTGATTCCCCCCCCTGCCGCCGCCGCCTTGCCGGCGGCGCTGAAACCAGTGTGGCGCGGCCGCTAGCCCGTTTGAGCGATAATGCACGGTTGGCGGCCGCGTGCGCCGTCAACCGGACGTGGTTTGCCGTCCGGGAAAAAATAACAAGGATGGCAAGATGGTTATGACCAAAAACGGTTACTTGAAAGCGGCGGGCCTGGCGGCGCTGCTGGCGCTGGCTGCCTGCGGCACGGTGCCGCAGCAAGGCGCGCCGTCCGCCACCGTGCCCAGGCCGGCGGGCGGCGTGGCCAAGACACCGGCACGGAACGAACCTGGCGTGCCGGCGTTGCCGGCGGCCGGCTCCGGCCGCGGCGGCTATTATCAGGACGATGGGCCGGGCGACAATCCGCCGCCCAATCTGGCCGACGTGCCGGACGCGGAAGTGCGCAACGATCCGCTGCTGCCCCGTTCCAACCGGCCCTACGTGGTGTTTGGCAAGACCTACACCCCGATCACGAATGATCAGCCCTACACGCAGCGTGGTGTCGGCAGTTGGTATGGCAAGAAATTCCACGGCCAGCGCACCTCGTCGGGTGAGCTGTACGACATGTACAAGATGACGGCCGCCCATCCCACGCTGCCGATTCCATCGTATGCGCGGCTGACCAACGTGGCGACAGGTGCGCAAGTGATCGTGCGCGTCAACGACCGGGGCCCGTTCCACTCGAATCGCGCGATCGACGTGTCGTACACGGCCGCGCTCAAACTGGGCTTGCTGGGCAAGGGCAGTCATGAACTGCAGATCGAACGCATCCTGCCGGCCGAGATCGACCGCATGCTGGCCGCGCGCGCGGCCGGGCAATCGGCCACCACACCGCTGGTGCTAGCCCCCAAGCCGGTGACGACGGCAACGACTGCCACGGCGGCGGCGGCCGGATCGCCGGAATTCGAATCGCTGGTGCAGGGCGGAGGGCAGGGCGGCGCCACGGCCGCAGGCGCGAGCGGCGCCGACAAGGGCGGCTTCTACCTGCAACTGGGCGCCTACGCCCGCGCCGAAAACGCGGAAACCGTGCGCGGCCGGCTGGCGCGCCTGATGGGTAATCTGGGATCGCTGGAAGTGGTGCAGGGTGGCACCGTCCACCGCCTGTTCAGCGGCCCGTTCGCCACCCGCCAGGCGGCATTGCAGGCGGCACAAGCCCTGCCGGCGGCGCAGGGGTTGAAACCGATCGTGATCCAGCGCTGACGCGGCGCTGCGTCAGGGCCTATTTGCAGCTGCGTGTTTCCGCATTCGGGAAACCGGTGCGCAGTTTGTCCAGGCGGGTCTTGATGTCGGTGTCGATGTCGCGGAACTGGAAGGCCAGCTGCTTGCCGCCGCTCATGCGCGGCGCGACGCGGGCGCTGTGCACGCCCTGTTTGACCAGCGCCGCCAGCTGATTCTGGGCCGCACCTTCCGTCTTGAATACGCCCAGCGAAATGGCCCAGCGCATGGTTTGCGAATCAGCCATCACGAAATAATTGGTCACGCCCAGTGCGCGCAGTTCGCCCGCCTTTCTGTCGGCGCCTTCCTTGTTGCCTTGCGGCGGGATGAATACGATGTAGCTCGACACTTCCGTGCCGGGCAAGTTGTGGCGCGACTGGCGGTCGCCCAGGTCCAGCGGTTCCAGCAGCTTTTCAAAGCGGCGCGCTTCACCGATCACGAAATTGCCAATTTCGACGCAGGCCAGCGCTTCCGGCCCCGCTTTCACCGATGCCGACGCTGACGACGACGCGGCCGCGCTGGCGCTGGTGGACACGGTGGCCGATGCGGCGGCCGTCGCTTTCTCGGCCGGGATCACGGCCAGCTTGTCGGCGTTGAGCTGATTCTTGAGCCGCGCCGGTTCGCGTTCGTTGCCGCTGAAGTGGCCCAGGTAGCCTTGTCCATACGCGAACAGCGCGCCATTGACTGCCAACAGCGACCAGAAGATAAATTTCAGCACGGGCTATCCAGAGTGGTTACGGGTAAGGCGCCGCTGGCCGCGTGCAGACCGGTCAGCACGATGTTGTCGACCACGCGGTACGGCACTTTCAGCATGGGCGCCACGAACGGCGCCGCGCCGCCCGAGATCAGGCACAGGCTGGCGCCGTGCAGTGCGCACGCATGTTCGATGGCGCCGCTTTGCGCCGCCAGGCAGCCGCTGAGAATGGCGTCGTCCGTGTTGTCGGCGAATCCTGCCGGCAGCTTACCGTCTTGTGCGATCTGGGGCAACTGCGCCGTGTTGCGCGCCAGCGCACTGGCCATCAAGCCCAGGCCGGGCAGGATCATCCCGCCCAGGAAGGCCCCATCGGCCGTCACGGCGTCGATGGTGGTGGCCGTGCCACAGGTGGCCACGATCACGTCGCGCCCTGGCGCCAGCGCGTGCGCGCCGATGGCGGCGGCGAACCGGTCGCAGCCCAGCTGGGCCGGATTGCGGTAGCCGTTGCGCACCCCGGCCAGTTCCGGCAGCGAGGCGAACCACGCCACCTCGGCCAGCCCGGCCGGCAGGATCCGCTCCAGCCGTTCGCGCAGCGCGGCGCCGGCCACGTTGGCCAGCAGCGCGCGGGTCACGCCGCGGTTGGCCAGCGCCCGCTGCCAGACGGCCGGCAGTTGTTCCAGCTCCGCGTGCGGCACGGCGCCCGTCGCCAGCCAGGCGGCCAGCGGCGCGTCGGCCGCCACCAGCGCCCACTTGACGCGGGTGTTGCCGGCGTCGATCAACAGGATCATGGTTGCACCAGCCGCAGCGAGACGTCGCCCGACAGCACTTCGGCCCGGCCCAGGGCCGTGTCGAGCAGCAGGCGGCCGCTGTGGTCGACGCCGGCGGCGCGGCCCTGCTGCAGCACCTGGCCGCCGTCCATGATGGTCACGTCCTGGCCGTGCCATGCGTGCAGCGCGTTCCAGCGCTCGCAGAACGGGGCGAAACCGGTGTCGTCGAATTCGGCCAGCACGGCGGCCAGGCGGCTGAGCAGGGTGGCCATCAGTTCGTTGCGGTCCATCTGGGCCAGCCAGGGTGCGCCGGCCGCGTCGCGCCCGATCAGTGCTTCCAGTTCATCCGGCATGATGAGGTTCAGGCCCACGCCGATCACGGCCCAGTAGCCGCCGTCGGCGCCTTGCTGGGCTTCGACCAGGATGCCGGCCAGCTTTTTCCCGTCGCGCAGCACGTCGTTGGGCCACTTGAGCTGTACTGGCACGCCCAGCGATCCCAGGGTCTCGGCCAACGCCACGCCCACGGCCAGCGGCAGGCCGGCCATGGCATGCAAGCCGCCTTTGAAATGCCAGGCCAGCGAGAACGTCAGCGTGGCGCCGGGGGCGGACAACCATGGGCGGCCGGCGCGGCCCCGTCCGGCCGTCTGGCGTTCGGCGATGCGCAGCACGGGGCCGCGCAATTGGCCGATGCGGCCCAGCAGGTCGGCGTTGGTGGAACCGGTTTCGGCCACCACTTCAATCGCGATATGGCTGGCGCTGGAGGCGCAGCGCTCCGTGATGGCGCTGGCCGACAGGAGGGACGAGGCGGTGCTGTTCATGGCATTACAGGGAGTTGGCCGGCTGGCGCGGCTTGTGCGGCGCCTTGCCGAAAGCCAGGTCATACAGCGCGTTCGGCAGCAGGCGCAGGAGTTTGGCGACCACGCCCATCTGCCACGGAATCACGGCGTAGCTGCGGCCGGCGGCGATGGTGTCCACGGCGGCGGCGGCGAAGCGCTCCACCGGCATCAGGAACGGCATGGGATAGGGATTGTGGCGCGTCATCGGCGTGTCGATATAACCGGGACAGATGGTCACCACGCGGATGCCGTAGGGTTTCAGTTCCAGCCGCAGCGATTCGCAGTAGCTGATCACCGCCGCCTTCGACGCGCTGTACGCTTCCGCGCCGGGCAGGCCGCGTATGCCGGCCACGCTGCCGATACCCACCAGCCGGGTGGGCGTGGACTGCGCTTTCATGGCGGCGATGAAGGGGGCGAAAGTGGCGGCCGTGGCCACCACGTTGGTGGCGATGATGGCGTCGAACACGGCCAGGTCTTCCGCGTATTCCGTCAGCGTGCCGGCCGAGATGCCGGCGTTGGCGATCACCACGTCGGCCCCGCCCGCGTGCGCCATGAACGCTTGCGCGGCGGCGGCGATGGCCGCGTGGTCGCGCACGTCGGCCGCGTAGGCGCGGTGGCGTTCGGAATTGGGCAGGGCGGCGATCAGCTGGTCCAGCGCGTCCTTGCGGCGCGCCAGCAATCCCAGCGTGGCGCCCTGGGCCGCGTAGCGCGCGGCCAGCGCCGCGCCGATGCCGCTCGACGCGCCGGTGATGAAGACGCGTTGCGGCGTCATGCTGCGCAGGTGTGGGCGGTCGCGCCGGTCGCGGACATCGTTATTTCTTTTCCGCTTTGGCTTTGGCCACCAGCGCATCCATCACCTGCAGCGCTTGCGCGTGCAGCTGGGCTTCCGAGTTGGCGGACTTGCTGCCCGCGTCGGCCAGCGAAGGGGAGGTGACGAAGCGGCCGTCGATGGCCACCATCGGCCATGAGTCCACATGGTAGGCGTCCATCAGCGCGTTGACGTGGCGGATACGGCCGCCGATGCCGAACGAGCGGTAGGTGTCCATGAACTTCTGGCGATCGATGCCCTGCCTGGCCGCGAAGTCGAACGCCAGCTCATCGCGGTTCATGCGGTTGTGCGCAACATGCATCTCGTTGAAGATCTTGTTGTGCATCTGGTCGTTCATCAGGCCCATGGCGTCCAGCGTCAGGTACAGCTTCTGCTGGGGCGACACGCTGTCGCCGCCCGAAACATGCACGCGCTTGAAGACGATGTTGTCGCCCTGTTTCTTGATCCACGCTTCCAGTGACGGCTCGAAGGCATAGCAATGAGGGCAGTAGTAAGCGAAGAACTCCAGCACTTCCACTTTTTTACCGGTATCCGTCGCCTGCGGGGTAGGCAGCACCTGGTATTCCACGCCCGCCTTGGGATCGGCCGGCGACGCGGCTGCGGTGACGGCGATGGCGCTCAAGGTCAGCGCGCCCAGTATCAGCTTCAGAAATCGCATTGCTACTCCTGTGGTTTATTTTTGATTGCGCACGACGGCCACGTCGACGCCGTTCTCGGACAGTTTGCTGCGCACCCGGTTCATCGCCTCGACCTGGGTGTAGGGGCCCAGGCGCACGCGGTGCAGTACGCCCGTGTCGGTGCTGCGGTCGGACAGGTTGGCCTCGAAGCCCAGCAGGGCCAGCTTGGCGCGCGCGCTTTCGGCGTCGGCCAGTTCGCGGAACGCGCCGGCCTGCAGATAGTAGACGTACTTGTCCTCGCCGGCAGCGGCGGCAGCGGCAGCGGGTGCGGCAGGTGCGGTCGCGGCGGCGGGCAGGGCAGGCTTGCTCCGCTCGACCACGGCCGGTGCGGCCGGTGCCGGCGCCGGAGTAGCCGGTGCCGCCTTGGGCGCGGGCGCGGCGTCGCTCGCGGCCTGGATCTTGTCGACCGCCTGCTGCAGCGGATCGGCGGCGGGCGGCTTGGGCTCGCGCGCGAAGTCCCGGGCCGCCTCGCGTGCCGCATCCTTGTTGCCGTACATCGGCTTGTTCGGATCGGCCACCTGGCCGGCCGTCGGCTCGGCCGCCTTGCCGGTCTTGCCCTTGTCGGTGAACGGTGTGGCGCCCTTGGTGATCATCAGGGCGACCACCACGGCGATCGCCAGGCCGACCACCAGGCCGCTGATAAAGCCGATCAGGAAATTGCCTTGCTGGCGCTGACGCGGGATAAAACCGGAACGGTGATTCATTGTGCGCGATATCCTTCGCAATTACATTTTGTCGGGAGCGGAAACGCCGATCAGCGCCAGGCCGTTGCGCAGCACCTGGCGGGTGGCCACCATCAGTGCCAGACGCGCCAGCTTGAGCGCCTCGTCGTCCACCAGCACGCGCTCGGCGAAGTAGAAGCTGTGCAGGTTGGCGGCCAGGTCGCGCAGGTAGAACGCGATCTGGTGCGGGCCCAGTTCAGCCTGGGCGCGCGCCAGCACCTCGGGGTAGGCCGCCAGCGTGGCCAGCAGCGCCGCTTCCGATGGCGCCGTCAGCGGCGCCAGGTCGACACCGGCCAGCGACGCTTCATCGCCGGTCCACTGCTCCAGCATGCGGCAGATGCGCGCGTGGGCGTACTGCACGTAATACACGGGATTTTCGTCCGAAGTCTTGAGTGCCACGTCGACGTCGAACACGAATTCCGTGTCGGCCTTGCGCGAAATGAGGAAGAAGCGCACCGCGTCGCGGCCCTTGCCGATGTCGCCGCCGCCGGACCATTCGATCAGGTCGCGCACGGTCACGTAGGAACCGGCGCGCTTGGAGATCTTCACTTCCTCGCCGCCCTTCATCACAGTGACCATCTTGTGCAGCACGTAGTCGGGGTAGCCCTGCGGGATGCCCATGCCCACCGCCTGCAGGCCGGCGCGCACGCGCGCGATGGTGCCGTGGTGGTCCGAACCCTGGACGTTGATGGCCTGGGTGTAGCCGCGCTGGAACTTGACGATGTGGTAGGCCACGTCCGGCACGAAATAGGTGTAGGTGCCGTCGGACTTGCGCATCACACGGTCCTTGTCGTCGCTGTACTCGGTGGTGCGCAGCCACAGCGCGCCGTCCTGCTCGTAGGTGTGGCCGGACTTGACCAGCGATTCGACGGCGGCGTTGACCTTGCCATCCTTGTAGAGCGACGATTCGAGGTAGTAGTTGTCGAACTTGACGCCGAACGCCTGCAGGTCGATGTCCTGCTCGTTGCGCAAATAGGTCACGGCGAAGGCGCGGATCGATTCGATGTCGTTGACGTTGCCCGAGCCGGTGACGGGCGCGCCGTCCGAAGCCGACACGGTCTTTTTGGCCAGGAAGTCGTTGGCAATGTCCTGGATGTAGTCGCCGTTGTAGGCCGATTCCGGCCACTCGGCGTCACCCGGCTTGAAGCCGCGCGCGCGGGCCTGGACCGAGGTGGCCAGGGTCTGGATCTGCACGCCGGCGTCGTTGTAATAGAACTCGCGGGTGACCTGGTAGCCCTGCGAGATGAACAGCGACGACAGCGCGTCGCCCAGCGCCGCCTGGCGGCCGTGGCCCACGTGCAGCGGGCCGGTCGGGTTGGCCGAGACGAATTCGATGATCACGTGCTTGCCGGTGCCGGCGGCGCTCATGCCGTAGCCGGCGCCTTGCTCGATCACGGCCTTGACCACGGCCTGCTTGGAGGCTGCCGTCACGCGCAGGTTGATGAAGCCGGGGCCGGCGATGTCGGCCGATTCCACCAGGCTCTTGCCGGCCGGGTTCTCCAGCAGCGCCGCGACCACCTTGGTGGCCAGTTCGCGCGGGTTCATCTTGAGCTGTTTGGCCAGCTGCATGGCGATGTTGCAGGCGACGTCACCGTGCGACGGGTCGCGCGGGCGCTCCAGCACCACGTTGGCGGCGATGCCGGTGCCGTCCAGCAGGGGAGCGAGGGCGGCCTGGAACAGGGCGGTGATATCTTGTTTTTGTTGGGCGAGCATGTGCGAGATGGCGGCCGGGCCGCGCTAAGAAAACGTCCGTAAGCGAAAACGGCCGGCGCACGGGCACCGGCCAAACAGCGGTAATTATACTGGTTTGCCGCTGCCGGGTCACCGCGCGGGCGGGGCGCGCGCCTGCGGAGCGGTTCACTTGGCCGCAGGCTGCTACTATCGGCATAAACCCGCCGCCCGGGCCGCGCGCATGGCCCATCTTGCGGGCACTGCTGTATACTGCGCGATCGCGGCTGCCGGCCCGCCCTGGATCGCGCGCGGAACCTACCTGGAATTAGCATATGAACAAGCGTCCGACGCTCACCTTGAAGTCTTCCGCCCCGGCGGCGCCCAAGCTGCGGGCCAGCCACGCGCGCGCCCTGAAACCGGTCGTGCAGGCCGGCTTCCAGACGGCGCTCAAGCCCGATGCGCTGGCCTTCTGCCTGCTGGGCGCGGCCCATGCCGTGGCCCAGGTCCGTACCGGCACCGCCTTGCCGCAGGCGCTGGCCGCCGTGTTCGCTAAACAGGAGGCCCCGCCCCAGGCCCGCGGCGCCATGCAGGACATCGCCTATCGCTGCATGCGCCAGCTGGGCCAGAGCGAAACCCTGATCGGCCTGATGGCGCCCAAGGCGCCGGAACCGCTGGTGGCGGCCTTGCTGGCCTGCGCGCTGGCGCTGCTGACGGCGCCCGACGCCGTCGCCCCCTATGAAGCGTTCACCGTGGTGGACCAGACCGTGACGGCGGCCGACGCCCATCCCGATACGGCGCGCGCCAAAGGCATGGTCAACGCCGTATTGCGCCGTTTCCTGCGCGAGCGCCAGGCTTTGCTGGACACGGCGCTGATGCAGCCGCTGGCCAAATGGAATTACCCGCAGTGGTGGCTGGATGCCGTGAAGGCGGCCTGGCCCCAGCAGTGGCAAGCCATCCTGGCGGCCGGTGACACGGCCCCGCCGCTGACCTTGCGCGTTAATGCCCGTAAAGCGACGGTGGCCCAGTACCTGGCCACGCTGGAAGCGGCCGGCATGGCCGCCAGCCAGATCGGCCCTTACGCCGTGCGCCTCGCCAAGCCGGTGGCCGTGACCCAGATTCCCGGCTTCGCTGACGGCGTGGTGTCGGTGCAGGATGCCGGCGCCCAGCTGGCCGCGCCGCTGCTGGAGGTGGCCGACGGCATGCGCGTGCTGGACGCCTGCGCCGCGCCCGGCGGCAAGACTTGCCACATCCTGGAACTGGCCGCTGCCGCCGTGACGGCGCTGGACGCCGACCCCAAGCGTCTGGCCCGGGTGGGCGAGAACCTGGAGCGGCTGGGATTGCAGGCGACGCTGCAGGCGGCCGACGCCCAGGCGGCCGGCTGGTGGGATGGCCGCCCGTTCGACCGCATCCTGGCCGACGTGCCCTGTACTGCCTCCGGCATCGTGCGCCGCCACCCCGATATCCGCTGGCTGCGGCGCAAGGGCGACACGCTCCAACTTGCAACACTTTCGGCCAAAATCCTCGACAACCTTTGGCAGATGCTCGCACCGGGTGGTAAATTGCTGTTCGTGACATGCTCCTTGTGGCCGCAGGAATCGGAGGCGCAAGCGGCCGCATTCGCCGTCCGTCACGGGGCGACGCGGCTGGACGCGCCCGGTCAGCTGCTGCCGGTGGGTGGCCAGGAGCAGGATCACGACGGATTGTTTTACGCGCTGTTCCAGAAAAATGCGTGACCGTTTTGCCCGCCATTTTCCGACGGATTTACTGAGCACCGGCCCACTCGTGACACGACGCTTCCTCCGACTCATCGCCTGGCAGTTGCTGCTGATGGTGGCCTGCGCGCTGGCGCCG
This sequence comes from Rugamonas apoptosis, assembly GCF_014042355.1. Lineage (GTDB taxonomy): Bacteria > Pseudomonadota > Gammaproteobacteria > Burkholderiales > Burkholderiaceae_D > Rugamonas > Rugamonas apoptosis. The sequence continues at coordinate 336,265 of NZ_JACEZU010000007.1, read as the reverse complement.
GCGGCGCGGGCGGCCGAGGGAGTGGAGATCAAGCGCGCCACCATCGAGGCGGCCGACGAGGGCTACCGGCTGGCCGCCAACTATGCGTTCGACCTCAATCACGGCCTGGAGGACGCCATCCAGCATGGCGTGCAGCTGTACTTCACCACCGAGATCGAATTCACCCGCCCGCGCTGGTACTGGTTCGACGAAAAGGCCATCGTGGCCCACCAGACGGCCCGCATCTCCTACAACGTGCTGACCCGCCAGTACCACGTATCCGTGATCGGCAGCGTGCAGCAGAGCTTTTCCTCGCTGGAGGACGCGCTGTTCCTGATCCGCCGGCCCAGCCGCTGGACCGTGGCGCCGCGCGGCGCGCTCAAGCCGGGCGAGACGTACAACGTGACGCTGCGCATGGGCATGGACCGCGACTACCTGCCCAAGCCGATCCAGGTCAACGCCTTCAACAACAGTGAATGGCGCCTGGCGTCGGACAAGAAAACCTTCCAGTACAGGGCGGAGTAAGTCAGTGACCAAGGCCCTGCGGTACCTGTTCGTCGTTGGCGGCGCCATCGTCAGCATCCTGCTGTTCCTGCTCGCTTCCGCGTCCGACAATTCCGGCTTCTTCGACCGCTACTACTCCTGGCTGCTGGGCTTGAACGCGGCCGTGGCCGTGGCGCTGCTGGTGCTGGTGGCCGTGTCGCTGTTCCGGCTGTACGCCCGTTTCAAGAGCGGCAAGTTCGGCTCGCGCCTGATGACGCGGCTGGTGCTGCTGTTCGCCGCCATCGGCGTGTTGCCGGGATTGGTGATTTTCCTCGTTTCAGTGCAATTCGTGTCGCACTCGATCGAGTCGTGGTTCAACGTGCACGTGGAAGAGGCGCTGGAATCGGGCATCAACCTGGGCCGGGCCGGGCTCGATACGGTGCTGGCCGAGCTCGACAGCACAGCCCACAAGACGGTGCAGCAGTTGGCCGACAATCCGTTCGGCAGCGAACCGGCCATGCTGGCGCGCCTGGTCAAGCTGCAGCCGGGCATGCAGAACGCCATCATCGTCGACGCCGAAGGGGGCTTGATCGTCAGCGCCCGCGCCAACAACAGCGGCAACCTGAGCGCCGACCTGCCCACCACCGAGATGATGGAGAAGGCCAAGACCGACGCCTCCTACGGCGCGGCCGAGGGCGGCAGCGAGTTGCGCAGCGACATGGTCACGGCCCCGCGTGGCCTGCCCGAGGGCAACAGCAAGCTGCGCCTGCGGGTGCTGATGGCCATTCCCGACCATGTGCAGCCCAACGGCACCCACCTGGCACCCCGCTTCTTGCAGCTGATCCAGCTGGCGCCGGCCCAGCTGGCCAGCAACGGCGAAACCATCCGCAGCGCCTACAGCGAATACAAGGAGCGCTTCGTGGCCCGGGTGGGCTTGCGTAAGATGTACATCGAAACGCTGACCCTGACCTTGCTGCTGGCCGTGTTCGGCGCCATCGCCAGTGCCTTCCTGATCGCCAGCGACCTGGCCCAGCCGCTGCTGCTGCTGGCCGAAGGCACGCGCGCCGTGGCCGAGGGCGACCTGTCGCCCCGTCCCATCGTGGCCACCTCCGACGAGCTGGGCACGCTGACCCAGTCGTTCAACACCATGACGCGCCAGTTGTCGGACGCCCGCAGCGCCGTCGAGCGCAACCGGGCCGCGCTGCAAAACGCCAAGGCCCACCTGGAATCCGTGCTGGCCAATATGTCGGCCGGGGTGGTGGTGCTGGACGGCGAATTCCACCTGGTCAGCTGCAACGATTCGGCCGAACGCATCCTGCAGCAGCCGGGGCCGGCCCTGATCGGGCGCCGCCTGACGGACGTCGACGGCCTGCAGGAATTCGGCACCGCCATCGTCAACGCCTTCGCGGCCCAGAACGCGCAGTCGGCCGCCGGCCGCAATGTGGCCCGCCTGCACTGGCAGCGCCAGATCGAAGTGCCGCGCCGTCCCGGCGGCGGCGAGGACAGCGAACTGACCCTGCTGACCCGCGGTTCGCGCCTGCCGGTGGAAAGCGGCAGCGGCTACATCGTCGTGTTCGACGATATCTCGGACGTGATCTCGGCCCAGCGTTCGGTGGCCTGGGGCGAGGTGGCGCGCCGCCTGGCCCATGAGATCAAGAACCCGCTGACGCCGATCCAGCTGTCGGCCGAGCGGCTGCAAATGAAACTGGAAGCCAAGCTGGCCCCGCCCGACGCGGAACTGCTGAACCGGGGCACCACCACCATCGTCAACCAGGTGGCGGCCATGAAGCGCATGGTGGACGACTTCCGCGACTACGCCAAGACGCCGCCGGCCGTGCTCGAATCGCTGGACCTGAACGCGCTGGTGGACGAGATCCTGCACCTGTACGTGAGCGGCGAAGGGGATGACATCATCCACCCGCAACTGGCCGCCGGCCTGCCGCTGGTGATGGGCGACCCGACCCAGCTGCGCCAGGTGATCCACAATCTGCTGCAGAACGCCCAGGACGCGATGGCCGAGCTGCCCGAGGGCGCGCCGGCGCCACGGATTGACGTCGTCACGCAAGCCATTCATTATCAGGGCGCGGACGGCGGCACGCGCACGGCCGTGCGGCTGGCCATCACCGACAACGGCCCCGGATTCGCGCCCAAGATACTGGCCAGGGCGTTCGAACCGTATGTCACGTCCAAGGCGCGCGGCACCGGCCTGGGCCTGGCGATGGTGAAAAAAATTATCGACGAACATGGCGGCCGGATCGATATCCAGAACCATATCGATAGAAGTGGTGCGTCCGTGCTGATTTTGCTGTTAAAGTTAGCGCCGGCGACGCAAAATACCTAACGTTGCAATGACCACAAAAAATCATTGCCGGAATAAAGCGGCGAAATGAGGAAGGGCAGGGATAGATGGCAAATATATTGGTAGTGGATGATGAAATGGGAATCCGTGAGTTGCTCTCGGAAATCCTCAGCGATGAAGGACATGCGATACAGCTGGCCGAGAACGCGCAGCAGGCGCGCGAGGCGCGTGCGGGCGGCGCACCCGACCTGGTGCTGCTCGATATCTGGATGCCGGATACGGATGGTGTGACCTTGCTCAAGGAATGGCAGCGCGACGGTTTGCTGACCATGCCCGTGATCATGATGTCGGGCCACGCCACCATCGATACGGCGGTGGAAGCGACCCGCATCGGCGCCCTGAATTTCCTGGAAAAACCGATCGCGCTGCAAAAGCTGCTCAAGGCCGTGCAACAAGGCTTGACCCGGGCCCAGGAAACCGTGCGCGCCCCGGCGCTGGCAGCCCGTCCCGCCCAGCAGGTCCAGCCTGAGGAAAGCGCCGGCACCGGCTTTGGCGCCCAGGCGCCGCAGGCGGCCGCGGTCCGTCCCGGCGCCGTCATCGGCGGCAGCGACAACCACCTGTTCAACCTGTCGTTCGACTTGCCGCTGCGCGAAGCGCGCGACGCGTTCGAGCGCATGTATTTCGAACACCACCTGGGCCGCGAAGGCGGCAGCATGACGCGCGTGGCCGAGAAGACGGGGCTGGAACGCACCCACTTGTACCGCAAGCTCAAGCAACTGGGCGTGGAACCGGGCAAGCTGGCCAAGAAAGGCGCATGACGGCGGGGGACCGGCCGGGCGCCGCATCCCCGCGCGCCGCCGTCCCCACCTGGCTGGTCACGGGCGCGCAGTCTGGCGCGCGCGAGGCGGCCATCGCGGCCCACTTGCAGCCGGGCCTGGCCACCACCGTCATCCTGGAAGGATTGACGGATGGCAACTCTCCACTGGCCGACCTGGCCGACGGGCCGGACGCGCCGCCAGCCTTCCAAGTGTTGCGTATTGCCCCTGGTTGCTTGCATTGCAGCGGTAATCTCGTTTTGCGCGTAACATTGAACCGTGTGCTGCGCCATGCCCCCGCGCGGCTCTACATCAGCCTGGCAACGGCCAGCCACCTCGACCAGCTGCGCAGCTGGCTGTCCGAGGCGCCCTATGGTTCCTTGCTGGCATTGCAAGCCGACATCGCGGCCTGAGGCCGCTTGCCTGCCGGGGCCGTCCCGCCGGTCCCTTGAAAACGCCCGCCGCCAGCCCCACGTGGGTGCTGAAGGCGGATCGCCAGCGTTCCGCCCCTTAGCGTGAAGGATGCAAAATGAACCTCATCTACAACAGCGAGCAATATAGTGTGGTCGAATTCGGCGCCGACCGCGATCTGGAGGCGCTCCGGTTTGGCGGCTATGAAATTGTCGACAAGGGCGGCAAACGTGAAATCTTCATCGCCGGTGCGCTGGCGCAGTCGTTCCGGCGCGACGTCAACGAGCTCATCGCTGGCGAACCCACCATGGCCGAAATCGATGAATTCCTCGGCAGTTACGACTCGCTCATGAGTCAGCCCGTGCTGCTGCACTGAGCGGGGGCCGGAGGGACGGTGGGGGCGGGTGCCAGATTCCGGCGACGCCGCCACCGGGGCATGGTATGGTTGGGCTCCGTATCGCTTCGCAGCAACTGAACCATGTGCCAACTTCTCGCGATGAACTGCAATGTCCCAACCGACATCGTGTTCAGCTTCACCGGCTTCGCCATGCGCGGCGGCCAGACCGATACCCACCATGACGGCTGGGGCATCGCTTTTTTCGAGGGCGCCGGCGTGCGCCATTTCGTCGACCACCAGGCGGCTGTCGCTTCGCCCGTGGCGGAACTGATCAAGCGTTATCCCATCAAGTCCAAGAACGTTATCGCCCACATCCGCAAGGCCACCCAGGGCCAGGTGGCGCTGGAGAATTGCCATCCTTTCGTGCGCGAACTGTGGGGCCGCTACTGGGTGTTCGCCCATAACGGCGACCTCAAGGAATTCGCGCCCGTGCTGGATGGCGCCTACCGCCCGGTCGGCAACACGGACAGTGAACGGGCCTTCTGCTACCTGTTGCAGCAACTGCGTGCCCGTTTCGGCGACACCCGGCCGCCGCTGGACCAGCTGCGCGCCGCATTGAGCGAGCTGGTGCGCGAAATCGCCACCCACGGCACTTTCAATATGCTGCTGTCGAGCGGGACGGAATTGTTCGCCCACTGTTCCACGGCCCTGTATTACCTGGTGCGGCGCTACCCGTTCGACACGGCCAAGCTGTCGGATGAGGACATGAGCGTGGATTTCTCCCAGGTGACGACGCCGAACGACCGGGTCGCCATCATCGTCACCCAGCCGCTGACCACCAACGAGCAGTGGACCGCCTTCGCGCCCGGCGAGCTGAAACTATTTGTGGATGGCATGCCGCAAGTAGGGGATAGCATTGAAATAGTATAAGAATTGGCCGACTATGGATGCCAAAATATTAGCAATGGGGAATAAATGCAGTAAAGTAGAGATATTCTCCCTTATCAACCACGCGCAGTGGTGCTAGGCGTGGCCTGTGGGCCGCCGCCGCTGCCGCCCGACCAGACCAGGCAATGATCGATCTATCCCGCAACGATACGTCCCCGCAAGGCTTGCGCGTGCGCGAGTTTTACCTGGGCCGTCAACCGATACTGGACCGCCAACAGGCCCTGTTCGGCTACGAGCTGTTGTTCCGCAACGCTCCCGTGGGCCCGGCGCACGTCACCAACGCTTTGTCGGCCACGGCTTCCGTCATCGCCCATGCGGCCCAGCTGGGCATGGAACGGGTGGTGGGCGACGCGCTCGGTTTCGTGCACGCCGACGCCGACGTCATCATGAGCGATATCTTCTCCTTCCTGCCGCGCGAGAACGTGGTGCTGGAAGTGATGGATACCATGGCGCTCACGCCGCCCGTGCTGCGCCGGATGACGGAACTGGTGGGCCAGGGCTTCAGCTTCGCGCTCGACGACGTCACCTGCGACACGGGCCACGTCCAGGCCCTGCTGCCGCTGGTGGAATACGTCAAGATGGACATGCGCAACATGCCGCTGGCCGACTTGATGAAGCTGGCCCCACGCTTCCGCCAGGACAACAAGAAGCTGGTGGCGGAAAAAGTGGAAACCCGCGACGAATTCAAGAATTGCCTGGACCTGGGATTTGATTACTTCCAGGGCTATTACTTCGCCAAGCCCGTCATCATGAGCGGCAAGAAGCTGTCGCCGTCGCAGCTGGCCGTGATGGAGCTGATGACCTTGGTGACGTCGGATGCGGACAACCTGGAGATCGAGCGCGCCATCAAGCGCGACGTGTCGCTGGCCTTGAACCTGCTGCGCCTGGTCAACACGCCAGCCGTGGGCGCGCGCCAGCGCATCGATTCGCTGAGCCAGGCCGTCACCATCCTGGGCCGGCGCCAGTTGCAGCGCTGGCTGCAGATCATGCTGTACGCGGAACCGAGCAAGCGGGGCCACAGCATGACCCCGCTGCTGATGTTGGCCACCACCCGCGGCCGCCTGTTGGAACTGCTGGCCAGCAAACTGCGCCCCAGCCACCGCCATGCGGCCGATATCGCCTTCACGGTGGGCATCATGTCGCTGATGGACACCCTGTTCGGCATCCCCATGGCCGACATCCTGCAGCAGATTCCCGTCAACGATGAAGTGGCGGAAGCGCTGATGTTCCGGGGCGGCTTCTTCGGCGACCTGCTCAAGCTGGCCGAATGCATCGAACGCATCGAGGAAATGGACGACCATATCATCCCCACGCTGCGCGACCTGGCCATGTCCACGGACGAACTGGTGGAACTGGAAATGGCCGCCTTCGAGTGGAGCGACAACGTGGTGCGCTACGCCCTGTAACACCAGCCCGCTGTTTCCGAACCGCCGCGCCCCGCGCGGCGTTTTTTTTGCCCGGCCACGTCAGGGGCAGACTCCCGTACTGCCCCTGACGCCGGCGCTGCCGTGTTGCGCAGCGCCAGAGCGCCACGCTCAGGTGGCGTGGCCGGCGCCTGGCCAGTGCTTGTGCAGTTCCGGGTCCGTCTGCATTTCCCACAGCGCCAGCACGACCACGGCCAGCCCCACGATCAGCTCATTCCACATCAGGGTCCGCTGGTCCGCCACCTTCAGCACCCAGGGCGAGATCGCCACCCACAGGCCGACCAGCAGGTTGACCAGCACGGCCCAGAAGTAAGTGCGGTACAGCTCGAACGCGGCCAGCACCGCGATCACGGCGCCGGAAATAAAGGCGTTCCAGGCCGGCGCCGAAGGAATCGCATAGTCAAACACCCACGGGGTGATAAACAGCCACAGCCCGAGCAGCAGGATCAGCTGGTCCTGCCATCGCTTGGCCGAAACGGGTTGGAGTTCAGAATTGCTTGCCATAGTGCCTCCTTGAAATAATGGCCAGCGCTTCGCGCGGCAGCCAAGTGCTAGTTAGACCACCGCTCACGCTCGAAGTTCCCGGCCGGATTGCCGCGGCGTGCCGCCCGGGAGCCAGGGAAGGCCATGGTAGCCAGTTCCCGCCACCCCATGGCGCACGCTTGCCGTCCATTATTGAGTTGCCACAGGGTAAAGTTTCTGAGAAACATGCCGTTACAAAAGGAACCAAGCGGATTCCGGAAGTACCCCATGCCTGTCACCATCCAATCGCTGATCGCCCACTGCGTCAACCAGACGATCCGAAGCTATTACCCGCACAATTATTGTTCGCTATGCCATGTGTACGCAGTGGTCGGCTCCAACCTGATCAGCATCGTGCTGGACCGGATGTACCGGCCTGTGGCGGGCCTGGCGGCCGTCGATTGCGGCGGCGGCCAGCTGATGCGCATGGCCGATAACGACGCCTTCGCCAACCCGGCCGGCGGCGCCTACCATTGCTGGATCGAGTCGGCCGACGGACTGGGCGAGCCGGACGTGGTGGACCTGACGTTCCGCCACAATCACACCTACGCGGAAAAGAATGGCTTCGTGTGGCGCAAGGAGACGCCGCCCGATTACCTGTGGGGCCCGCGCGGCAAGCTGGTGGTGCCGGCGGCGCTGGACGCGCTGCCGTCCGCGTTCCCGGACGGTATGGTGTGGCTGCATGAGACGGAGCAGGGCTGGCAGTGGATGACGCGCCAGCTGGCCGAACACCAGAACGCCTTCGTGGCGCTGACGGCCGAGGCGCTCAAATTGCTGCAGGCGAGTTTGCCGCCCGATTCGCGCCTGCTGCCGCAGCCGCCCGCCGGGCGGCCGGAAATTACGACAGGCTCGGCGCCAGCCAGCGTTCCAGATCCTGTTTGCTGACGTGGCGGCGGGCCGCCATGTCGTCCAGCTGGTCCTGGCCGATCTTGCCGACCACGAAGTACTTGGAATCCGGATGGGCGAAGTAGAAGCCTGACACGGCCGCGCCCGGATACATGGCGAACGACTCCGTCAGTTCCATGCCGATCTCCTCGGCCTGCAGCACCTTGAACATGTCGCCCTTGACCGTGTGTTCCGGGCAGGCTGGATAGCCGGGCGCGGGACGGATGCCCAGGTATTTTTCACCGATCATGTCGTCGTTGCTGAGCGCCTCGGCGGCCGCATAACCCCACAAATCCTTGCGCACGCGCTCGTGCAGGTACTCGGCGAACGCTTCGGCCAGGCGGTCGGCCAGCGACTTGAGCATGATGGACGAGTAATCGTCATGCGCGTCTTCGAAGCGCTGCTCGTACTTCTCGATCCCCAAACCGGCCGTGACGGCGAACATGCCGATGTAGTCCTGCTGGCCCGAGCCCTTGGGCGCGATGAAGTCGGCCAGGCACTGGTTGGGGCGCTGCACGCCGTCCACCACCGGCTTCACGCCTTGCTGGCGCAGGCCGTAATAGGTGAAGGCGACGGTCTCGCGGCTGTCGTCCGTGTAGATCTCGATGTCGTCCTCGTTGACGCTGTTGGCTGGCAGCAGGGCCACCACGCCGTTGGCCGTCAGCCAGCGGCCGTCGATCAGTTTCTTGAGCAGGGCCTGGCCTTCCTCGTACACCTTGCTGGCCGCCTCGCCCACCACCTCGTCCTTCAGGATGGCGGGGAAGGGGCCGGCCAGGTCCCAGGTCTGGAAGAACGGACCCCAGTCGATGTACTGGGCGATGGTGGCCAGGTCCACGTTCTTGAACACCCGGCGGCCGATGAACTTCGGTTTGACGGGCGCGAACGGCAGCACCGCCTTGTTGGCGCGGGCCTGGGCCAGCGTCACTATCGGCAGCGCCTTCTTGTTGGCGTGCTGGTCGCGGATGCGTTCGTAGTCCTGCGCGATCTCGGCGATGTACTGTTCGCGGCTCTCGGGCGTCAGCAGCGACTGCGCCACCGAGACGGAACGCGAGGCGTCCGGCACGTAGACCACCGGGCCTTCGTAGTTGTGGGCGATCTTGACGGCCGTGTGGGCGCGGCTGGTGGTGGCGCCGCCGATCAAGAGCGGAATCTTCAGCATGCGGAAGTGTTCATCGCGCTGCAGTTCCTTGGCCACGTGGGCCATTTCCTCCAGCGACGGCGTGATCAGGCCGGACAGGCCGATGATGTCGGCGTTCTCCAGCTTGGCGCGCGCCAGGATTTCGGAGCAGGGCACCATCACGCCCATGTTCACCACTTCGAAGTTATTGCATTGCAGGACCACGGAGACGATGTTCTTGCCGATGTCGTGCACGTCGCCTTTGACCGTGGCCATGACGATCTTGCCCTTCGGTTTGGCCACCACGCCGGTGCGCTTTTCCTCGGCCAGCTTTTCCTCTTCGATGTAGGGGATCAAGTGGGCCACGGCCTGCTTCATCACGCGCGCCGACTTGACCACCTGCGGCAGGAACATCTTGCCTTGGCCGAACAGGTCGCCCACGATGTTCATGCCGTCCATCAGCGGACCTTCGATCACGTGGATCGGGCGGCCGCCGGACACCAGCACCTGCTGGCGCATCTCTTCCGTATCGTCCGTGATCCATTGCGTGATGCCGTGCACCAGCGCGTGCGCCAGGCGTTTTTCCACCGGCTGGCCGCGCCATTCCAGGTTCTGCGCCTCCTGCTTGCCGCCCGCCTTGAGCGTGCCGGCGATCTCGATCATGCGCTCGGTGGCGTCGTCGCGGCGGTTCAGCACCACGTCCTCGACCCGCTCGCGCAGTTCGGCCGGCAGGTCGTCGTACACGCCCACCATGCCGGCGTTGACGATGCCCATGGTCATACCGGCCTTGATGGCGTGGTACAGGAACACGGTGTGGATGGCTTCGCGCGCCGGGTCGTTGCCGCGGAAGCTGAACGAGACGTTGGAGACGCCGCCCGAAATCTTCGCGTGCGGCAGGTTGTCCTTGATCCAGCGGGTGGCGTTGATGAAGTCCACCGCGTAGTTGTTGTGTTCCTCGATGCCGGTGGCGATGGCGAAGATGTTGGGATCGAAGATGATGTCTTCCGGCGGGAAGCCCACCTGCTCCGTCAGCACCTTGTAGGCGCGGGCGCAGATTTCGATCTTGCGCTCGAAAGTGTCGGCCTGGCCCTTCTCATCGAAGGCCATCACGATCACGGCCGCGCCGTAGCGCAGGCACAGGCGCGCCTGGCGCAGGAATTCCTCCTCGCCTTCCTTCATCGAAATCGAGTTGACGATGGCCTTGCCCTGCACGCACTTGAGGCCCGCCTCGATCACCGACCACTTGGACGAGTCGATCATGATGGGCACGCGCGAGATGTCCGGTTCCGACGCGATCAGGTTCAGGAAGCGCGTCATGGCCGCCTGCGAATCCAGCATGGCTTCGTCCATGTTGATGTCGATCACCTGGGCGCCGTTCTCCACCTGCTGGCGCGCCACGCTGAGCGCCTCGTCGTACTGCTCGTTGAGGATCATGCGGGCGAAAGCCTTGGAGCCGGTCACGTTGGTGCGTTCGCCCACGTTGACGAACAGCGAGTTGTCGTCGATGGTGAACGGCTCCAGGCCGGACAGGCGCTGCGCCACCGGCACGGTGGGCACGGTGCGCGGCGCGGTGGACGACAGCATCTCGGCGATGGCCTGGATGTGGTCGGGCGTGGTGCCGCAGCAGCCGCCGGCCACGTTGATGAAACCGGCATCGGCGAATTCGCGCAGCAGGGCCGAGGTGTCGGCCGGCAGCTCGTCGAAGCCCGTGTCGCTCATCGGGTTGGGCAGGCCGGCGTTGGGGTAGATGCAGACGAAGGTGTCGGCGATCTGCGACAACTCTTCGGCGTAAGGACGCATCAGGGCCGCGCCGAGCGCGCAATTGAGACCGATGGTGAGCGGCTTGGCGTGGCGCACGGAGTTCCAGAACGCGGGCACGGTCTGGCCCGACAGGATGCGGCCGGAGGCGTCCGTCACGGTGCCGGAGATCATCAGTGGCAGGCGCGGCACTTCGGGGTGTTCGGTGAAATACAGGTCGATCGCGAACAGCGCGGCCTTGCAGTTGAGCGTGTCGAAGATGGTTTCCACCAGCAGCACGTCAACCCCGCCTTCCACCAGGCCTTCCACCTGTTCGTGGTAAGCCGCCACCAGCTGGTCGAAGGTGACGTTGCGGGCCGCCGGATCGTTCACGTCGGGCGAGATGGACGCCGTTTTCGGCGTGGGCCCCAGCGCGCCGGCCACGAAGCGCGGCTTGTCGGCGCTGCTGTACTTGTCGCAGGCGGCGCGCGCCAGCTTGGCGGCGGCCACGTTCATTTCGCGCGCCAGGTGCGCCATGTGGTAGTCGTCCTGGGCGATGGTGGTGGCACCGAAGGTGTTGGTTTCGATCAGGTCGGCGCCGGCGGCCAGGTAGCGCTCGTGGATTTCCTGGATCACCTGCGGCTGGGTCAGCGTCAGCAGCTCGTTGTTACCCTTGACGAACAGTTCGCGCGCGCCGCTATCGATGGGCGCGGCAAAGTCGATGAAGCGGCCGGTGGGGCCGCCGCGGTAGGCCGTCTCGTCCAGCCTGTACTGCTGGATGATGGTGCCCATCGCGCCGTCGAGGATCATGATCCGGCGCGACAGGATCTCGCGCAATTGGGCATCGGTCTTGGACATGGCGGAATGGGACACGGTATTGTTCATTTGATACTTTCTGTGGGCGGGAAGGCGGCCGCTGGAAAAGTCGACGGCGGTCTAAAATTATACGGCATCGCGGGCGAAGCTTCAGGCCGCTGCTGCGCCGCAACAACAACGGCATTATTTGTGCAAAATATGCACAAATAATGTGATCGATAGCGTCTGGTGTAGTGTTCAGTGCGCAAATAAGATGGCTGCACTGACCACTTACCAGGAGTACACCATGACCGCCACCCTGCGCAGCATCGCCGCCATCCAGCCTGTCGAGCAACTCGCCGCCGCCAGCACCGCCGTGCTGCTGATCGACTTCCAGAACGAGTACTACCGCGGCCGGGTGCCGATCCCGGACGGCCTGCCCGCGCTGCGCAACGCCAACCGCCTGGCCGCGCTGGCCGACGCCCATGGCATGCCGGTGTTCCACATCCAGCACGTGAATGGCCCCACCGCGCCCGTGTTCGCGGCAGGCAGCGTGATGGCCGAGATCCACCCGCAACTGGCCGTGCGGCCGCAGCATGTGGTGGTGCGCAAGGACCGGGTCAGCAGCTTTGCCGGCACCGACCTGCACGCGCAACTGCAGGCGCGCGGCATCCGCACCCTGATCATCGGCGGGCTGATGACGCATATGTGCGTGTCCACGGCGACGCGCGACGCGCGCCAGTTCGGCGCCCAGAGCTACCAGGTGCTGGTGGCGGCTGACGCCTGCGCCTCGCGCGACATCACCGGCTGGAACGGCGGCGTGACCAGCGCACAAGACTTGCACGACGTGACGCTGACGGCCCTGTCCGACAACTTCGCCCAGGTGCTGACCACCAACGCCATCCTGGAACTGTCTGTCACGGCTTGAGGCGAACGCTGAGGTGCCGCAAGCTCGGCTGGCTAAACGGCGTGCACACTGGTCCGGGTGCGCGCCGTCGCGCGTCCTATACTACGGTGTGATGCGATGCTATTCGAGTGGGACGAACTGAAGAACCTCCGGAATGTTCAAAAGCATGGGATCAGCTTTGAGGACGCGGCGAGGATTTTCGAGCAGCCTGCGCTGACTTATTTTGATCGTGGCGGCCCGTATGGAGAGGATCGCTATATTGCGATTGGCTTTGTCGGCGGGACCCTGGCGACCGTGGTCTTTGTCCAGCGAGGCGAGCAGCTCACGCGAATCATTTCGGCAAGGAAGGCGACACGCCAGGAGGAACGGCAATATGAACGAGGCTACTAGCAGGAAGCACTGGACCGAACTCGCCGATGAAGAAATCGACCTGAGCGACATTCCGGAAATCACGGAAGAATCCGCCCAACATGGCACGATGCGGGAGGCACTGATACGGAAGAACACGTTGCTGATCGATCTGGACGTCTACGATTGGTTTCGGCGGCAAGGTCCCGATTATGAGCGACTTATTAATCAATTGCTGCGCGACTATATGGAATCGCGCGAGCATCCGGGCTAATCCCAACCGCGCGCCTGGTACAGCGCGCTGGCGAATTCCACGAACACGCGCACCTTGGGTGACAGGTGGCGGTTGTGCGGGTACAGCACGTACAGCTCGCGCGGACGGATCGTGTAATCGGGCAGCACCTGGACCAACGCGCCGCGCCGCACATCCTCATGGACAATGAACGAGGCCGTGGTGGCGATGCCGGTGCCGGCTAGCGCCACCGTGCGCAGCGCCACGCCATTGTTGGCCTGCAGGCTGCCCTTGACCGTCACCGCCACGTCGTCGCCGCCGGGCGCCGTGAAGCGCCACTCGCGGGGGCGCGCCAGCTGGCTGTAGGTCAGGCAGTTGTGCTGCAGCAGATCGTGGGGCGTGCTCGGCGTGCCGTGCCGGCGCAGGTAATCGGGCGAGGCCACCAGCATCACCTGGCTGCTGGCCAGCCGTTTGGCGATCAGGGTCGAGTCGGGCAAATCGCGCGCGAGCCGCAGGGCCACGTCGAAACCCTCTTCGATCAGGTCGACCACGCGGTCGTTGCACACCAGGTCTACCTGCAGTTCGGGATAGCGCTCAAGGAAGCGGGGCAGCCAATGCGCCAGTTCCTCGGTGCCGAACGCCATCGGCGCGTTGATGCGCAAGGTGCCGCTGGGGTTGGCCTGGTGCTGGCCGACGGCGCGGTCGGCATCGTCCAGCGCGTCGAGGATGTGTTGGCACGCCGCGTAGTATTCCGTGCCGGCCGTGGTGAGCGCGAACCGGCGCGTGGTGCGGTTGAGCAGTTGGGCGCCCAGCTTCGCTTCCAGGTGGCTGATCTGGCGCGAGATGACCGTATGCGACAGGCCCAGCGCGTCGCCGGCGGCCGTGAAGCTGCCCAGCTCGACCACCCGGCGCAAGGCGCGCATGGCCGCTAGCTGGTCCATGCGGCCGTGCGAGGCAGGGTGGAGGGACGGGCGCGCACGCTCACGCGAAGCGCTGGCCTTCGAGCGGGAAGGCTTTGATGAACTCGGAGGCCGGCATGCGCTTGCCGCCCGGCTTTTGCAGCTCCGTCAGGCGCAGCGCGCCGCTACCGCAGGCGACCACGATGCCATGCTGGGCGTCGGCCGCCACCACATGGCCGGCTGGCGCGCTGCTGTCGGCGTCCAGCACCTCGGCCGCCCACAGCTTGACGTTGACGCCGTTGACGGGCGCGTATGCGCCGGGAAAGGGATTGAAGGCGCGGATCTTGCGGCTGATTTCCTGCGCGCTCAGGTTGAAGTCCAGCGCCGCTTCATCCTTGCTGATCTTGGCCGCGTAGCACACGCCCGCTTCCGGTTGCGGCACGGCTTCCAGCTTGCCCTGTTCCAGCTTGCGCAGCGCCTGCACGATCATCTTGCCGCCCAACGCGGCCAGTTTGTCGTGCACCGTGCCGGTGGTGTCGTCGGCCGCGATGGCCACGTGTTCGACCAGCAGCATGGGGCCCGTGTCCAGGCCTTCTTCCATCTGCATGATGGTGATGCCCGTTTCCGCATCACCCGTTTCGATGGCGCGGTGGATGGGCGCGGCGCCGCGCCAGCGCGGCAGCAGCGAACCGTGGATGTTCAGGCAGGGTTTGATGGCTAGCGTGCTGCGCGGCAGGATCAGGCCATAGGCCGCCACCACCATCACGTCGTAGTCGGTGGCCAGCAGCCGTTCATGGGCCGCTTGCGCCTCGGCCGCCCGTTGCGGGTCCCTGGCATCCATGCGCAACGACAGCGGTTGCAGCACTTCCATGCCGTGCGCCACGGCGTATTGTTTGACGGCCGACGGTTGCAGATGCATGCCGCGCCCGGCTGGACGGTCGGGCTGGGTCAGCACCAGCGGAATCTCAAAGCCCGCCTCGTGCAAGGACTGCAGGGCCACGGCGGCGAATTCCGGCGTGCCGGCGAAGATCACTTTCATTATTTTTATTCCTTGGTGATGCGTGCCGCCGCGCCGGACGCCCGGCGGCGGGTGGGATCAGTAGCGGCGGCCCTGGGCGCGCAGCATCGCTTCGCGCTCCATGCCCCGTTCTTCCTTCTGCAGCTTGGCCTTGATGCGGTTGCGCTTGAGCGGCGACAGGTATTCGACGAACACTTTGCCCTTCAGGTGATCCATCTCGTGTTGCAGGCACACGGCCAGCAAGCCATCGGCTTCCACTTCGAACGGCTGGCCCTTGACGTCCAGCGCGCGCACCTTGACGCGCGCATGGCGTTCCACACCGTCGTAGATGCCGGGTACGGACAGGCAACCTTCATCGTAGACCTGCATCTCGTCGCTGGCCCAGATGATTTCGGGGTTGATGTAGGCCACCAGCGCATCCTTGGTTTCGGTGATGTCGACCAGGATCAGTTGTTCATGCACGTCCACCTGCGACGCGGCCAGGCCGATGCCGGGCGCGTCGTACATGGTTTCGGCCATGTCGGCCACCAGCTTTTCGAGGCGGGCGTCGAACTGGGTGACGGGTTTGGCGACCTTGTGCAGGCGTGGGTCGGGGTAACGCAGGATATTGAGTATGGACATGCTGATCTTGGCTAAACGATTTAATAACTGTGTGGTTGCCTTAACAACTGGCGTGGCGTCGTGTGCGGCGATTCGCGTTCCCGCCCCGTCAAAAATGCAACAGCGGCACCCGCCGCGTGGACGTGGTTTCGCTTGCTAGTTGAGGGTTTTGTGGGCAGAATTTGATTCAGTATGGCAAGCCCAAGGCCAGCCTTCTCGTTCCCCACTGATCGACAGGGTAGCGTATCGCCGCTCTCTTGCATGGTGGCGGGCCGGCTCCCGGACCCAGCGCCGAGCTGCACTTAACGGACATTATGAATGAAAAATTTTAGCACAGTCGGCACCCGCTTGTTCGTGGCGGCTCTTTTTTCGGCCGCCGCGGCCATCCCGGCGCAGGCCCTGAATTGCCAGTTCCGGCCCGACGCGCCGGACCAGCATCTGGTGGTCAAAGGGGATACGCTGTGGGACATTTCCGGCCGCTTCCTGGAAAAGCCCTGGTGCTGGCCGCAAGTGTGGGACTTGAACCGGGAACAGATCCATAACCCGCACTGGATCTATCCGGGCCAGATCATCTGGTTCGACCGCGCCGCCGGCCGCTTGCGGCTGGGCAACAAGATCGAGGCCGGCGACGGTGGCGACGCCAACACGCTGCGCCTGTCGCCCCAGATCCGCACGGAAGGGCTGGGCAAGGACGCCGTGCCGTCCATCCCGGCCGGTGTGATCGAACCGTTCCTGACCCAGCCCCTGATCATCGAGAACGATGAACTGAACAATGCGCCGCGCATCATCGCCACCCAGGAAGGCCATGTGTTCCTGGGCAAGGACGACCGCGCCTATGTGCGTGGCGACCTGAAGGATGGCACCTCGTTCCAGGCCTTCCGCCCCGGCAACGCGCTGAAGGATCCCGTCACCCAGGCCGTGATCGGCTACGAAGCGTTTTACCTGGGCACGCTCAAGCTGCGCACCCCGGCCAAGGATGGCAGCGAGGTCCACACTTTCACGGTGGCCACGGCCAAGGAGGAGATGGGCGTGGGCGATCAGCTGATGCAGGCGCCGCCTACCCCGATGCGCAACTACGTGCCCCATCCGCCCGAGCAGCGGGTGGAAGCGCGGGTGGCGGCCATCTACGGCGGCGTCACCCATGCGGGCCAGAACCAGGTGGTGAGCATTAATCGCGGCAAACTTGACGGACTCGATATCGGCTCCGTGCTGCAGCTGTACCATACCGGCAGGACCGTCAGCGATCCGGGCGCCAGCAAGGGCTGGCACGGCATGAGCGATCCGCAGGTCAAGCTGCCGGACGAGGAAGTGGGCAGCTTGTTTATCTTCCGCGTGTTCAAGCATATTTCCTATGGCTTGATCATGCAGGTCACGGCGCCGGTGGAAGTGGGCGACGTCGCCCAGTCACCGGAGTAAGCCGCGCCGTGCAAGCCACGGATACCCCACCCACCGCACCATCCCCGCCAGCGGCCCCGGCGCCGCTGGCCGATTGGCTGCGCCTGAGCCTGACGCCGCGCGTGGGGCTGCTGACGGCGCACGGCCTGCTGAAAAAATTCGCCTCCCCCGGCGCCATTTTCGCCGCCGCCGCCGCCGGCCTGTCGGACGGGCTCAACGCGGCCCAGGCGCGCGCGCTGGCCGCCGGCGCCACGGGCGAGACGGCGCAGGCCGTGGCCGCCGAGCTGGCCGCCATCGACCTCTGGCGACAACACCCGGGGCGCCGCGTGCTGGCGCTGGACCACCCTGACTACCCACCCGCGCTGCGGGCCACGCCCGATGCGCCGCTGTTGCTATACGTGCAGGGCCGGGCCGAACTGCTGGCGCGCGACGCGCTGGCCATGGTGGGCAGCCGCAACGCCAGCGCCCAGGGCGCGAGCAACGCGACCCGGCTGGCCCAGGCGCTGTCCGAGACGGGCTTGGTGATCGTGTCGGGCCTGGCGCTGGGCATCGACGCGGCCGCCCACCAAGGCGCCCTGCTGGGTGAGGGCGGCACGGTGGCCGTGCTGGGCACCGGGATCGACGTGATCTATCCCCGGCGCAACACGGCGCTGGTCGAGCGCATCGCACGTGAAGGTTGCCTGGTCAGCGAATACCCGCTGGGCACGGCGCCGCAGTCGTCCAACTTTCCCAAGCGCAACCGCATCATCAGCGGGCTGGCGCGCGCGGTGCTGGTGGTGGAGGCGGCGGCCGGTTCCGGCTCGCTCATCACGGCCCGGCTGGCGCTGGCGCAGGGACGCGACGTGTACGCCATTCCCGGGTCCATCCATGCCACCCTGGCCAAGGGGTGCCACGCACTGATTAAAGAAGGGGCCCGGCTGGTGGAATCGGCCGACGATATCCTGGCCGCGCTGGCCGGCCAGCCACCTGGCGTGGCGCAGGCGGCGCCCGACGACAGCTTTGTCGACCCGCTGCTGGCGGCGCTGGGCGACGATCCGGCCACCCCGGCCCTGCTGGCGCTGCGGCGCGGCCTGGACCTGCCGGCCGTGCAGCACCAGTTGCTGGCGCTGGAACTGGCCGGGCTGGTCGAGCGCTTGCCAGGCGGTATGTTTCAACGGTGTGGCCGCTAGCGCCCGGTGTCCCTTGCACTGGCCGTGCGGCACTTGTGCCCGATCTGACTTAACTGATAGAGTAGCGCCATGTTCGACATCCTTGTTTATCTCTACGAGACCTATTACCGTCCTGATGCCTGCCCGGAACCGGAGGCATTGGCCAGGAAACTGTCGGCCGTCGGTTTCGACGACGTGGACATTTCCGAGGCGCTCGTATGGCTGACGGACCTGACGGCCATGGCCGGCATGGAACAGACCCTGACGGCCGCCTCCACCGGCACCCGTTACTACGTGGACGAGGAGCAGGACGTGCTGGGCACGGCGGCCATCGGCTTCATCCAGTTCCTGGAGTCGGCCAAGGTGCTGTCGCCGCTGCAACGCGAGATCGTCATCGAGCGCGCGCTGGCGCTGGACGAAGTGCCCGTGTCGCTGGCCAAGCTCAAGGTCATCGTGCTGATGTTGCTGTGGAGCCAGGGCAAGGAGCCGGACGCGCTGATGTTCGACGACCTGTTCGGCGCCGACGAAGACCAGGCGCCGCGCCTGCTGCACTAGGACGCCAGCCGCCGCCGCTGGCCGCCACCGCACCGTTCGCACTGTCGCTGGCGTCGCCACGCGGCCTGCTTGCCCTTTGCGCTGCAACCCGTATATTATTGGCGCTTTGATAAGTTGCCACCGTCCGGGCCCGCGAAAATTCAGCCTTGGCCGCATTGCCCATGTATGATGCGCATGCTGTACCCACCCCAGAGTAACTACGAGATAACAAAATATGAGCAAAACCCTCATCATCGCCGAGAAGCCATCTGTCGCGAACGACATCGCGAAGACGCTGGGCGGCTTTACCAAGCACGATGAGTACTTTGAGTCCGACGATTACGTGCTGTCCTCCGCCGTCGGCCATTTGCTGGAAATTGCCGTACCGGAAGAACACGACGTCAAGCGCGGCAAGTGGAGCTTCGCCCACCTGCCCATGATCCCGCCGTATTTCGCGCTCAATCCCATCGCCAAGACGGAAGCGCGGCTCAAGGTGCTCAACAAGCTGATCAAGCGCAAGGATGTCACCACCCTCATCAACGCATGTGACGCGGGCCGCGAAGGCGAACTGATCTTCCGCCTGATCGCGCAGAACGCCAAGGCCAAGCAGCCCGTCAAGCGGCTGTGGCTGCAGTCGATGACGCCGGGCGCCATCCGCGACGGTTTCACCCATTTGCGCAGCGACGAGGAAATGCTGCCGCTGGCCGACGCGGCCCGCTGCCGCTCGGAAGCGGACTGGCTGATCGGCATCAACGGCACCCGCGCCATGACGGCCTTCAACTCGAAGGAAGGCGGCTTCTACCTGACCACCGTGGGCCGGGTGCAGACCCCCACGCTGTCGATCGTGGTCGAGCGCGAGGACAAGATCAAGAAATTCGTGCCACGCGACTTCTGGGAAGTGCGGGCCGAGTTCGTGTGCGCGGCCGGCGTGTATGAAGGCCGATGGCTGGACACCAAGTTCAAGAAGGACGACACGGATCCCGAGAAGAAGGCCGAGCGGCTGTGGAGCAAGGCCGCGGCCGACACCATCGCCATGGCGTGCGTGGGCAAGCAGGGCAAGGTGACGGAGGAATCCAAGCCGACCACCTCGATGGCGCCGGCCCTGTTCGACCTGACCAGCTTGCAGCGCGAAGCTAACTCGCGCTTCGGCTTCTCGGCCAAGAACACGCTGGGCCTGGCCCAGGCCCTGTACGAAAAGCACAAGGTGCTGACCTACCCCCGTACCGATTCGCGCCACCTGCCGGAAGACTACCTGCCGACCGTGATGCAGGCGCTGGAAGTGGTGAAGGAAAACCCGAACTACCACCAGTTCGCCAAGCAGATCCTGGACAAGGGCTGGGTCAAGCCGAACAAGCGTATCTTCGACAATACCAAGATCTCGGACCACTTCGCCATCATCCCGACCACGATCGCGCCGAAAAACCTGTCCGAGCCGGAACAGAAGCTGTACGACCTGGTCACGCGCCGCTTCATGGCCGTGTTCTTCCCGCCGGCCGAGTTCCAGGTCACCACCCGCTACACGGAAGTGTCGGGCCATCAGTTCAAGACTGAAGGCAAGGTCATGACCAATCCGGGCTGGCTGGCCATCTACGGCAAGGAAGCCTCGACCGACGAGGACAAGGCCGACGCCGCCGGCGGCAACCTGGTGCCGGTGGCCAAGGGTGAGCACGTGCACACCGATAAGGTCAACGCCAACGGCCTGGTCACCAAGCCGCCCGCCCGCTACACGGAAGCGACGCTGCTGTCGGCCATGGAAGGGGCCGGCAAGCTGGTGGAGGACGACGAACTGCGCGACGCCATGGCCGGCAAGGGCCTGGGCACGCCAGCGACGCGCGCGGCCACCATCGAAGGCTTGCTGACGGAACGCTACCTGGTGCGCGAAGGCCGGGAACTGATCCCCACCGCCAAGGCGTCGCAACTGATGACCTTGCTGCGCGGCCTGGGTGTGAATGAATTGACGGCGCCGGAACTGACGGGCGAATGGGAATACAAGCTGTCGCAAATGGAAAAGGGCAAGATCTCGCGCGAGGAATTCATGCGCGAAATCGCCCAGATGACCCAGATCATCGTCAAGCGCGCCAAGGAATACGACAACGAAACCATCCCCGGCGACTACCACACCATGCACACGCCGTGCCCCAATTGCGGCGGCGTGGTCAAGGAAAACTACCGCCGGTTCGCCTGCACCAAGTGCGACTTCTCGATGAGCAAGACGCCGGGCAGCCGCCAGTTCGAGATCGCGGAAGTGGAAGAGCTGCTGCAGAACCGCACCATCGGCCCGCTGCAAGGCTTCCGATCCAAGATGGGCCGGCCGTTCGCCGCCATCCTGCGCATCGTGCGCGACGAGGACATCAACAACTTCAAGCTGGAATTCGATTTCGGCCAGAACGATGATGCGGGCGAGGACGGCGAGGGCGTGGACTTCACCGGCCAGACCGCGCTCGGTCCGTGCCCGAAATGCGCGGCCGGCGTGTACGAGATGGGCCTGGCTTATGTGTGCGAGCACAGCGTGGCCAAGCCCAAGACCTGCGACTTCCGCAGCGGCCGCATCATCCTGCAGCAGGAAATCCTGCCCGAGCAGATGGCCAAGCTGCTCAACGACGGCAAGACGGATCTGCTGCCGGGCTTCATTTCGCAGCGTACGCGGCGTCCGTTCAAGGCCTTCCTGGTCAAGGGCAAGGATGGCAAGATCAGCTTCGAGTTCGAGGAGCGCAAGGCCAAGCCCGGCGCCAAGGCCAAGGCTGGCGCGGTAGCGGACGACGGTGCGGAAGGTGCGGAAGGCGCGGAAGGTGCCGCACCGGCCAAGGCGGCCAAGGCGGCAGCCAAGGCACCGGCCAAGAAAGCCACGGCCACCAAGGCCAAGGCGCCCGCCAAGCGGGCCACGGCGGCCAAGGCGCCCGCCAAAAAGGCGGCCGTCAAGAAGACGGCGGCGGCAGCCGAGTAACACGAAACCGGGACCTTCGCGTCCCGGTTTTTTTTACCCTATCGGTGCCGGGGCGTGGCTTCGATCGATATCAAACACGAGGGTCCGGCGGATCACGGAGCGATGAACGGATGAGTAGTGCGCAGGAAAACACGGGCTTGCTGGAGGATGCGCTGGAGCAGGTGCTGCGTAACGCCACCGCTGTGCATTGCTGGCATCGTTTGCGTCCGTTCTATCTGGCCGCCACTGCGCAGCAGCAACTGGAAGCGCGTGCCATCCTGCTGCGACGGATGGAATCGGATCCGTTGAGCCGCTTCATGCGGGCCACTTTCCTGGCAGACGTCAGCGGTGATTTCACGTTTCGCCACCAGGCGGCGGCTTTGCTGGCCATGCCGCTGTGCGATCCGGACCGGATCGCGGCGCACCTGGTCGTCGCATGGTTCGAGATACTGGCGCGCCAGCCTGACCGCACCGGTTTTGCCGATGCCTTGCGCGGCGCCGGCTTTCCCGCCTTGCTGCGCCGGAGCGGCGCGTGCCTGGCCGCCGACGGCTTGGCCGCCGCCGCGCCGCGCGCGGTCAGCCAGGTTCGCAAGGTCGCCATCGTGGCGCCGCAGCTCAGCGGCTATAGCCATGCCCCCACCGGCTTGGCGCTGGCCCATGGCGCCCTGTTGCAAGAACAGGGCGTCGCCGTGGAATTGTTCAGCGCGCAGGAATTGCACATCGCCTCCATGCCGCAGCTGATTGCATGTGGCAACGACACGAATTTCCTGCCGCCCGATCCGGCCGGATGGCAAGCCAACCAGCCGCAAGCGTTGACCATCCATCTTGCCGATCAGCGCTTGTCGTTGCT
Source organism: Rugamonas apoptosis (assembly GCF_014042355.1). Taxonomy (GTDB): domain Bacteria; phylum Pseudomonadota; class Gammaproteobacteria; order Burkholderiales; family Burkholderiaceae_D; genus Rugamonas; species Rugamonas apoptosis. The sequence goes on along the minus strand of NZ_JACEZU010000007.1, from coordinate 313,659 downwards.
GCGGCGCTGGCGCGGCGTGGCCGACCGGCTGAACCGCTTCGATCCAGACCTGGTCCTGTTTGTGGGCCTGTATTCGCCCCTGGTCGACGTGCTGTACCGGTCACGGCCGGTGGTGGCCCTGTCCGTCCAGTCGGTGGCGCCGGTGGTGTCGGCGGATGTGTGGCTGGCCGCCGACCCGGCCCAGGCCGCCGCCGCGGGGGCGTCCTGGCAGCCGGAGTTCGCCGCTGCTGCACCGTGGCACTATCCGTACCGGATCCCGCCGGGTGCCGCGCTACCGCCCTTGTCGCGTGCCGGGCTGGACTTGCCCGACACGGCGCTGGTGCTGGTCAGCGTCGGCTACCGCTTGCGCGAGGAAGTGGGCGGCGACTGGGCCGCCCACATGGTCGACTTGTTGGCCGCGCGCCCCGACGTGGTCTGGCTGCTGGTCGGTTGCGGCGACCCCTTGCCCGCATCGCTGCAAGGATTGCCGCCAGGGCGGGTACGAGTCTTGCCGCATCAGGCCAACCTGGACGGTGTGCTGGCTTGTTGCGACATCTACCTGAATCCGCCACGCATGGGGGGCGGCTTCAGTGTGGCGCAAGCGATGGCGGCCGGCTTGCCCGTGCTGAGCTTAGGCGGTTCGGATGGCGGCGACAAGGTAGGGCGGTATGCGCAGTGCGACAGCGACAGCTATTTCGCGACCCTGCGCCACTGGCTGGACGATGCCGGTGCGCGTGCAGAACGCGGCGCCGTCATGCGTACCTTGTTCCGCAATACGCTGGATCTGAGGCAGGCTGGCGCCAGCTTGATGGGCGCTTGCCAGGCTGCGCTGGCAAGCTTCCAGCGCCGCACTACGCCAGCGTCTTCTTGAATTTGGCCGGGATACCCACCATCAGCGTGGCCGGCGCCACATCGGCTGTCACCACCGCGCCCGCGCCGATGAAGGCTTGATCGCCCACCTCCAGCCGTTCCAGCAGGGTGGCCCCGATACCGACCGTGACCCCGCGGCCGAGGCGCGACAGCCCGCCGAGGTTGCTGCCGGGCTGGATGCGTGAAAACGCGCCGATCCGGGTGTCGTGGCCGATGGTCACGCCCCGGTTCACGAACACATGCTCGTCCAGGACGGCGCCGGGGCCGATCACGCTGTTGGCGCCGACGAACACGCCGGGCCCCAGCGTGGCCAGCGGCGATACGTAAGCCGTGGGATGGACCAGGGTGTGGAACGCCAGACCATGGCGCGCGCGCAGTTCGGCGGCCAGCTCGGCCCGCACGGGGGTGGTGGGCCCCAGCAGGTACAGTTCGCCGGCAGCGGGCGTGAAATCGTCCAACCGCTGCACCGATGGCGGCGTGCAATGGCTGGCCAGTTGGCGTAACCGCTCGGCCAGGCTGAGGTCGCGTTCTCCCACCTCTTCGGGCCAGTGCAGTACCACTTTGCCCAGCGTCAGGCCGTTGGCCAGCGCGCAGTCGAACAGGTCGGACAGGATGTTGCTGGTGCCAAAGATCACCAGGGAAGGTGGCGACATGTCAGTGGCTCTCCGCCAGGCCCAGCATGGCGCGCACCTGGGCCGGCGTGGCCACGGCACGGCCGATCGCCTGCGCCTGCGCCACGCAGCGTTGCACGTACTGGGCGTTGGTGGCCAGTTCGGTACGGCCATCGTCGAGCCATAGGTTGTCTTCCAGGCCCACGCGCACGCCGTGGCCCAGCACCACGCCCAATGCCGTGGCGCGCGCCTGGAAGCGGCCCATGCCGGCCAGCGACCAGTACGAGTGGGGCGGCAGGTCGCCGATGATGGTGGCCAGATGTTGCAACGTGGATTGTGCCGTGCCGGGATTGCCCAGCAGGATATTGAAATAGTAGGGCGGCCGCAGTAAGCCTTTGTCGATCAGGATCTTGGCGTAATTGACCATGCCCAGGTCGAACACTTCCAGTTCCGGCTTGATGCCCCGTTCGAGCATGATCTGGGCCAGCCGGGTGATGGTGGCGGGGGCGTTGATGCTGGCCGTGGTGGCGAAGTTCATGGAGCCCAGCGTCAGGCTGGCCATGTCCGGTTTCAGGTCGCCTTCCAGGTAGAGGCTGGCGGCACGCCGTTCCACATCCTGCACCAGCCGGCCGCTGGTGGAGGTGACGATCACCACGTGTGGCGCCGTGGCCCGGATCGCGGCGATCATGTCGCCGTAGACGGCGGGATCTTCCGTGGGCGTGTCGTCCGCTGCGCGCGCGTGCAAATGCAACATCGACGCGCCCAGCGCGGCGCACTGGGTGGCGTCGCGCGCCACCTCGTCGGGCTGCAGCGGCACATGGGGCGACATGGCGCGGGTCGGCACCATGCCGGTCGGCGCGAGATTGATGATCAGCGGGCAAGGGGGCTGGTCTGGAGCGGGAGAATTTTGCATGAAGGAACGCGCTTTCGGGGACGGCGAACGCCATCAACTGGCGCCGCGGCCATTATATCGGGGGCGCTGTCAATGTGACGCCGTACTGCCTGTATTTTTCGGTCCATGTATCATTTCACCACACAAACAAGCCATCGCGGCGGCAGGGTGTTTCCTGAATTTAACATTTCCCTCTTGGAATATTGCCCGTGAAATCGCCCTCAGCGCTGCGAAAAAGCGATGCACCAGCCGTTTGGATTGATGGTGCCGCTGATCAGGCGGCAAGTGCCTGGACCGCCATCCGGGGCCGGCTGGAACGCGGCGCACTGGGCGCAGCGCTGGCCGTCCTGCGGATGATCCTGGTACTGGTAGTCCGATTTGGCGCCGTTGCCGGCCCGCGCCAGGCCTGGCCGGAGCAGTCCGCTGGTAGTGGCCAGCGCGGCCAGCGCCAGCGCGCCACGCAGCGCACGCCGTCTCGATGATGGATCGCGCTCCATGATGGTTGCTCCTTTCTCATTGGATGTATGCCGTGTATACGTTTCAGGCATCAGAACATCAGCCACAGCATCAGCATCAGCGTATTGTTGTCGCGCGCGTTGCGGCCCTGGCCGTCATAGTTGACGGCGGCGCCGTTGAACCTGTTGTAGCGCGTGTATTGCAGCATGAACCGCACGTCGCGCCGGGGCAGGTAGTCGAACTCCCACAGGGTGCCGGCGCTGTTGGGACTGCCCGCGGCGCTGCCGCTGACGGCCTCGCCCGTGTTGTACAGCGCGTCGTCCGCCGTGCCGTGGGTGGCGAAGCGCGCCACGCTGAAGCCGTACTTTTTATCGAAATAATAGGTGGCCTTGGCGCGCAGGCTGTGCAAGTCGTCGCTGGCGTTGCTGGCCGCGCCGATGCGGGCCCGCTCACGCACATAGTTCAGCTGGGCCGATACGCGGTGCCGGTCCGTGATGTACTGGTATTGGGCATCGACGCCAAGGTCGCGGTAATGGTCGGTGGGGCCGCTGCGTACGGTGCTGTCGGGATAGCGGTCCAGCACCAGGCCGTAGGCGCCCACCATGGCCGCGTGGCGCGCATGGTCCCAGTCGTGTTGCAGGGCCAGCCGCCAGTAGGGCGCATAGCCTTTCAAGGCGGCGTCCTCCGCGTGGTCCGTGCCCAGCCGCAGCGGCGAGAACAGGCCGTCGGCCGTACGATAAAAACTCAGTTCGCCATACACGGTGTCGCGCCACAGGGCGTAGGCGCCCAGGCCCGCCACCTGCTGGCCCAGGCTTTCGATGGCGGTGGCCGCGTTGGGCGCGGCCGCCACCGGCGAGCTGGCATAGGGAAAGCCCCAGGCCGCGCCCGTATTGTAGACATCCTGCACGGTGGGGTTGTTGTGCAGCGTGAAGCCGTACACCAGTTTGCCCGCACCCTCGCCGGCGTGGTTGGCGTAGCGCAGGTCGACGTTGTCGATGCTGGCGTGGTGTTCCACGCCGTCGTAGCTGTACTGGGAGAATACGCCCACATGGTCGGCCAGTTTGCCGGACAGGAACACGCTGGCCTGCTGCAGCGTCGCTTGCCGGTCCTTGGGGAAGCTGTCGGCCACGCGCGGGTCGACGTTGGCGGTGGAAGTGGCCGACGCTTGCACCATGCCCGCCAGCGGCAAACGCAGCCGCTCGCCCAGGGTGTAGCCGTTGAGCTTGAACTGGCGGCCGGTGGCTGTCAGTTCGGGCCAGCTCAGGTGGCAGGTCATGCAATCGAGCCCGGTCTGGCGGGCGAAGCTGGGCACGGCCTGCGCCACGCCGATCACACTCCATAGCGCGGCGGCGATGCAGAGGGCGAGTCGGCGGGACGGCCGGTGGCGTGGACGGGTGTGCATGGCGGCATCCTCCAGAGAGACGGCACGGTGAACGATGCCCGTTGATGCCCGTCCGCCGCCGCAACGTTCAAGCGCGATGCGGACCTAGGTTCACGCCCGCACCAGCAGTTTGCCCCGGTGCTCGCCCGTAAACAGGGCATTGAGCGCGTTGGGCAGTTGCTCGAAGCCATCGACGAAGGTTTCCTCGAACACGATCTGGCCGGCCTGCACCCAGGGCGCGACGATGCGCACCATCTCGTCCATGCGATGCACGTAGTCGCGCGCCAACATGCCCTGGATGGTGGCGCGCTGGTACAGCAGGTGGTGCAGCAGGCGCGGTCCCAGCGCCGGCGTATCGAGGCCGCCGCCGTACTGGCTGATCTGGCCGCAGATCACGATGCGGGCGCGGCGGTTGATGAGGGGGAGCACGGCGTCCGTCACCATACCGCCCACGTTGTCGAAATACACGTCCACGCCGCCGGTCAGGGCACGGATTTCGGCCGCCAGCGTGCCGCTGTCGGCGTGGGCCTTGTAGTCGATGGCCCAGTCCGCGCCCAGGGTGTCGCGCAGCCAGTCGCACTTGGCCTGGCCGCCGGCGATGCCCAGCACGCGTGCGCCGTGGCGCTTGGCAAATTGCACCACCAGCGAGCCGACGGCGCCAGCCGCGCCCGATACCACCACCACCTCGCCGGCATGGGGCCGGCCCGATTCCGTCAGGCCGAACCAGGCCGTGCGGCCCGGCATGCCCAGCACGCCCAGCGCCGTGGTGACGGGCGCCTGGGCCGGGTCCAGCCGCGTCAGGGCGCCGGCGTGCACCCGCGCATGGCTTTGCCAGCCCGTGTAACTGTAGACCCAGTCGCCGGGCAGGAAACCGGCCGCGTTCGAGGCCAATACTTGCGACACCACGCCGCCTTGCTGCACCGTGTCCAGCGGGTGCGGATCGGGATCGTAGGTGGGCTTGCCGGACTGGCCAATGCGCATGTAGGGATCGACACTGAAATAGCGCGCTTCGATCAGCACTTCCCGTTCACCCAGCCGGGTGGCGAGCGGCTGTTCGACCAATTCGTAATGGTCGGCCGTGATGTGGGCGGTCGGTTGGCGGCGGTACAGCCACTGGTGTTGGGTCAGGGTGGACAGGGTGGACATGAGGGGCGCGATGCGAGAAGGAAAACGGCGATGGTATGATGGCGATCGTATCCAGTAAAGCAACTTAAATTCACTATTCATGTCCTGATAGGAAACGATGAACCTGAGCGACCTGCGCATCTTCACCCGCGCGGCCCACAGCCCCTCGCTGGGCGCGGCGGCCGAGGAATTGCATTTGACGCCGTCGGCCGTGTCCAAGGCCATCCGCCGGCTGGAGGACGACCTGGGCAAGCCCCTGTTCGACCGGGGCGCCCGGCAATTGACGCTGAACGGCCATGGCCAATTATTGTTGCAGCGGGCCCAGACGCTGCTGGCGCTGGCCGACCAGGCCCGCAGCGACGTGATGGGCGAACAGGCCGACGTGGTGTGCCGGATCGGCGGCCCCGCCATCCTGTTGTGGCGCCACGGCCACGCGCTGGCGCAAGCCTTGCGTCCCTATCCGGCGGCGCGGCTGCACCTGCATGCCATGTTTGAGGATGAGGCGCTGGCGGCGCTGGCGCGCGGCGAGCTGGACGCGGCCATCGTCACAGATGGCGTGACGGCGGGCCAGGGCGCGCACTGGTCGGCGCAGTGGCAGACGACGGCGCTGGGCAGCGTCACCTTGCAGTTGGCGGCGGGGCCGACCCATCCGCTGGTGGCGGCCTGGCCGCCGGGGCCGGTGTTGCACGCCAGCACGGTCGAGGTGCTGGCGCATGATTTTGTCTGTCCCTCCCGTTCCCTGTTCTGTGGCGTGCTGCGCGGCGCCCGCGCCGACGGCTGGCGCGACGATCAGTTACCGCGCAAGATACGTTACTGGGCCGATGACCTGCAATTGCTGCTGGCGCTGGTGCGCGGCGGCGAAGCGCTGGCTTATTTGCCCGACTTCGCGCTGGCCGGCGAGCAGTTGCGCCGCATCCATGTGACCGATTGCGCGTATCAGTGCGTGGAACAGGTGGCGCTGGTGTGGAACGGGGAAGGGGGCGCGGCCTGGTTACGTGAACTGGCGGTCAGGCTGGCCGCTGCCGTGGAGTAAGCTGGAATGAACCTGCCGGACCCCACCGCGCCCGCGCACACTTGCGTCCGCTTGCCGCGCCTCCTATAGTGAAGTATCAGGAGTGCCAGCCATGACCATCGCGCTCAATTCCGTCACGTCCTCGCCGTCTTACCAGACTTATGTGCCGCCGGTGCAGTCCAATGGCGGTGCCGGACTGGCCGACGCCGCTGTTGCCCTGTCGGCGCAGCAAGCCGTGGTGGCGTCGCTGGGAGGCTCGACGGGCGTTACCGTCTACACCCCCAGCGGCTTGCTGGAATCGCTGCAACAGGCCGGCATCCTGGCGGAGCCCGTCAGCGTGCCCGTGCCAGGAAGCAATACCAGCTATCTTGCCCAACAGGCGTTGCAACTGGGCGTGATCGGCACGCTGACGGGCTCCACCACCACGTCCACCTCCGGCATCTACAATGGCGCCGGTGTGCTGGCGGACTTGCCGTCCACGCAAGCCTCGTCGAACTGGGCCGACTTGCTCAAATCCAACCCCTCGCTGGCGGGCACCGTGATCCAGGCGTTCGTCAATTCCAGCCTGCTCAGCACCTTGTTCACGACGGCCTGATTGGTTCGGGCTCGACTCGTTCGCCCGGCACGCCGCTAGCGCGCTTCCATCTCCACGTTGACCATGTTGTCGTCCGGCTTGCGGTCGATCAGCTTGTTGTCGGGGTCGATACCGGCGCGGGCCGGGCGGCCGGACACCAGCAGCGTGTAGCGGTTGTCCTTGCGCTCCATGCGCACGCGCTGGCGCAGCAAGGGGTTGCCGTTCGCATCATCCAGGCCGATGTCGATCCAGTCATGCAGCGGCACGTCCTGCTCCGCGCCCTGTTCGTTGGCTTTGACCTTGGCCGCGCTGACGGCCAGTTGCACTTCATAGCGGCCGTCGGCCAGCTTGCGCGCCGTGGCCGACACGGCGTGGTTTTCGTACAGCACGATCTGCTCGAACAAGTCGTCGATCAGGTAGGCATGCTCGGGTGGCGTGATGCGGCGCAGCGCGTCCACCAGCACCGTCACGCCAGGGTAGGGACCGCCGCGCTTGCCGTACTCGGCCAGCAGTGTGCGCAAGGCGGCGTTGACGCGCGCCGCGCCGATCCGGTCCTGCAGCAGATACATGGCCAGGCTGCCCTTGTTGTAGTGGATGTAGTCCTGGTTTTCGTTCTCGGCCAGCGGCAATTCCTTCTTGCGCTCCAGCGCCCGGCCCAGCAAGTATTTGTTGAGGTCGTAGCGCAGGAAGCGGCGCATCTTGCCGGCCCCGTAGCGCTGCTGCATCACCATCAGCGCCGAGTATTCGGCCAGCGTCTCGCTCAGCGCGCTGGCGCCACGGGCGTTGCCGCCCACCAGTTGATGGCCCCACCACTGGTGCGCCACTTCATGCGCGCTCACATAGAACGGGTAGTCGATATCCTTGGGATTCTTGTCGTCCACCTTGGCGATGAAGCCCACGCTTTCCGAGAACGGGATGGTGTTCGGGAACGATTGCGCGAACGCGGCGAACCGGGGGAATTCCACCACCCGCAGCACCTTGAACTGGTAGGGGCCGAAGTTGCGGGTGCAGTAGTCCAGCCCGTCCTTGAGGCCGTGGTCGATGCGCTCCAGGTTGAACTCGTGGCCGGGGTGGTAGTACAGCTCGATGCCCACGTCCTGCCACCAGTCGCGCCGCACCTGGTAGCGGGCCGACTGCACGGCGTAGAAATTGAGCATGGGCTGGTCCATCTGGTAATGGAAGTAGTGGCGGCCGTTGGCGCGCCATTCCTTGGCCAGCGTGCCCGGCGCGATGGCGGTCTGGTCGGCGCTGGTGCTGACGGTGGCGTCGAAATGGATCCAGTCGGCGTCGTTGCTCACTTCATTGTTGGCCAGGCCGCGCGGGTCGTCGCGCGGCAGCATGCGCTCGCGCGGGGGCAGGTCGTGGCGGCGGCGGTCGCGCGCGTCGTCCAGCTCGGCCCGCTGCTGGTAGCCGATGTGGGGCAGCACGTCGTTGTTGAAGAAGGTGCCGTTGGCCGCCACCGGCGTGTCCTGGCCCAGGCCGAGGATGCCCTTGGGCGCGAATTCCAGCTCGAATTCCAGCGCCAGTTGGGCGCCCGGGGCCAGCGGCGTGGCCAGCTGGTAGCTGTAGAAGCCCAGTTCCGTATCGCGCAGACCGGGCCGCACGGGCTGGCTGAAGCGCATGGCGCGGATGCTTGCCATCATGTCTTGCTGCACCAGCACGGTGGCGATGGCTTGCTGGGTGCGGTTGCGCAGCACGTAACGGCCCTGGGCCAGCAGCCGGCGCTGTTCCGGCACGATATCGAGCTTGAGGGTGACGTCCGTGATACGGGGCTGGGGCAGGGCGGCGAATTTCTTGTACTGGCGTTCGTAGCGGGCCCGCTGTTCCTCCTTGCCCCAGGTCGAGTGGTAGGCGTTGGCGATGTGCATGTTGTAGAACAGCACGCCACCGGCGCCGCCGAACACCAGCAGCCCGGCCGCCAGCGTGCGCAGCACGGGCGCCGTCAGGCCGTGGCGGGCCAGTTGCAGGCGCTGGCGCCATTCGCCGTTGGTGCCGCGGGCCCAGAACAGCAGCGACAGCACCACCAGCACGATGGCCGCGCCGCCCCAGTACAGGTCGAACCACCATTCGCGCGCCAATGCGTGGCCGTAGCCGTTCAGGGCCGAGTAGACGATGGTGGGCGTGATGCCATACAACAGCATCGGGTGATCCAGGCCGATGGAGCTGAGCGTGATGGTGGCCAGGTAGTACACGATCATGGCGAAGTAGCCCAGGTACTTCTGGTTGACCAGTACTTGCAGCGTGATGGCCAGCACCGCCACCAGCGCGTAGCCGGGCAGCTGGATCAAAAACAGCTGGTGCAGGTACAGGCCCGGCTCCAGCAGGAAATAGCCCTTGAATATCTGGATCGACATGCCGCACAGCATGACCACCACCATCAGCAGCGCCTGCAAGCCCACCAGCGCGATCAGCTTGGCCATCAGCGGCAGCCAGCTGGGGATGGGCAGGGCGTCCAGCATCTGGGCCATGCGCGCTTCCCGTTCGCGCCACACCAGTTCGCCCGCGTAGAAGGTGGTGATGATCAGCATGAACAGCGCGAAGATGCTCGACACGGCGTCCAGCACCATGTAGGTGACGGGGTAGGTGTTGGTGCCGAACATGGAACCGAGGTCGATCGCGCTGGCGTACATCATCAGCACGCCGGCCAGCACGATGACGAGGAAGTAGATGTTCTTGGTCGTCTCGCGCAGGTTCAGCCAGCTCATGCGTGCCAGCAGCAGACCCAGGCTGCGGGCCGCGAAATCGGGCCGCTCCTGCAGCGCGGTGGGGGCGGAGGCGGCCGCTGGCGCCGCTTCCTTGTCGGCGCGCCGGTCGGCGCCGCTGTCGACGCTGGCGATGAAGTGGAAGCGCCAGTAGCCGAGCAGCAGCGCCGCCAGGCCCAGGCCGCACCAGATCGCGCGGTTGAGCAGGAACACCCCTTCCAGCCATACCATGCGCGTGTTGCGCTCGGCGATGGGCCAGTACTCGGTGAGGCGGACGATGGCCGTCGTGCCGAACGGATCGATCAGGGCGGCCAGGGTTTTGTAGTCGAGGTCGCGCGCCAGGTCGGGCGCGACGATGTAGCCGATCAGCATGACGACACTGCTGATGTAGACCGGTAGCATGCGCCGCGTGAGCGCGGCCAGGATGAAGAACACGGCGCCGAAGATGAAGATGTCGGGCAGCATGGTGCTCACATACGGCATCAGGAAGGCCAGCGGGCCTGGATGGCCCAGCCGCTCGGCGTCGAGGCCGGGCAGGTAAGTGCCCAGCCAGGCGCCCAGCGGCAGGCTGGTGAAAATCACGGCCAGGCTCAGGAAGGCGCCCAGGAAACGGCCAAACATGTACTGGTGCTTGGCGATCGGCGCGCTGAAGAAGAAGTGGTGCATGTCATATTCGAAATCCTGCTGCACCGCGCGGCCCATCATGGCCGCCATCACGATCACGCCCAGCGAACCGAGGTAGCTGACGGTGATCATCAGCGAGCGCGGCGCGTTGATGGCCACGCTGCCGAACGACACCACGGCGGCCTTGAACACGCCGCCGGCGGCCGCCATCCACAGCAGGGCCAGCAGCAGGAACATGCCGAAATAAACCCAGGTCGACAGCAGCTTGAGCCGCTGGCGTGCCTCGAACAGGGCGATGGCTAACATGGCAGGCCCTTATCGTTACGCACAGGGCTGGGCGGCATGGTGGCGGCCGGCGATGGTGGCGAAATACACGTCCTCCAGGTCGCCGATGGCTTCCTCGAAACCGTCGCCCGGATCGTCCTCGCTGTAGACGTGGATCAGGGTGCGGCCCGACAGCAGGCGCGACGAGATCACGGGATGGCGCAGCTGGAACGAGGGCAGGTCGCGCTTGTCGATGAAGCGCACCCAGATCTTGTCGCTGACCTCCTCGATCAGCTGCTGGGTCGATCCGCACAGCAGCACGTGGCCGTGGTTGATGATGGCCATGTTGGCGCACAGGTCGGCCACGTCGCTCACGATGTGGGTCGACAGCAGCACGGTGCGGTCGTCGCCGATGTCCGACAGCAGGTTGTGGAAGCGCACCCGTTCCTGCGGGTCCAGGCCGGCCGTCGGTTCGTCGACGATGATCAGGCGCGGGTCGCCCAAGAGCGCCTGGGCGATGCCGAAACGCTGCCGCATGCCGCCGGAAAAACCGCCCAGGCGCTGGTGGCGCACGTCGTACAGATTGGTTTGCTGCAGCAGGCCTTCCACCACCTCGCGGCGCCGGCCCCGGTGCGACAAGCCCTTGAGCACGGCGAAATGGTCCAGCAATTCGTAGGCCGTCACTTTTGGATACAGGCCGAAGTCCTGCGGCAGGTAGCCCAGCAGGCGGCGGATCTCATCCTTTTCATCGAGCACATCGTATTCGCCGAAGAACACCGAGCCGCTGTCGCACTCCTGCAGGGTGGCCAGGGTGCGCATCAGGGTCGACTTGCCGGCGCCGTTGGGGCCGAGCAGGCCGAACATCCCGGCCGGGATCGTGAGCGAAATATTATCCAGCGCCACCACGCCATTGGCGTAGGTCTTGGATAAGTTGCTGATGCGCAATTCCATTGTGACTCCTGTCCTGGTTCTGTAACGGCTGGTTGGCGGCATTGCAGAACGAATAAGCACTTTTTACATGGTGCATTGTATTGAATTTGCGACAGGCGCGGGGAGCGATTGCGACAGGCGGCGCGAAGGATGCGCCAGAGTGCGCAAACGGTGGACTGGAACGCCGGCCATCTGGTGCGTTGGCGGCGGCCCTTGTTGCTGGAAGGCTAATTTCGCAAACCCGGTTGCGCAAGTTCAGTTGCGAAACAGTACCTGCTCGCGGTTGAACCACCAGCGGCACAGGGCCAGCATGGCGCCGGCCGTGAGCGTGGTCGACAGCAGGATCATGGAAAACATGCGGTAATCCATGGTGCCCTTGACCAGTTCCTTCATGGCCAGCGACACGTTGGTGAGCGGCACCATGGCCCAGAACCAGTTCATTTCCACCCCCGGCAGCAGGGCCACGAGGGTGGGCAGGATGGTGACGATGATCAGCGGTGAGATCAGCCCGGCCGCCTCCTTGTAGCTTTTAGCGTAGACGGAAATGGCCAGCAAGAGGGAAGCGAAGATGGCGGCGGTGGGAATCAGCATCAGGGCCACCATGGCCAGGTCCGCCACGCCGATGGCGTGCAACATCATGGCCAGGTTGCCTTCGATGGCGTGGCCGAAGAAGAACAGCAGCAAACCGAGGCTGACCACCATCAGCAGGGCCGAGGTGAGGCCGATGCTGAACAGTACCAGGAACTTGGCCACCACGATGGCCGAACGCGGCACGGGTGCCAGCAGCAGCGTTTCCAGCGTGCCCCGTTCCTTCTCGCCGGCGCCGGTGTCGATGGCCGGGTACATGGCCGCCATCAGGCACACCATCAGCAGGATGTACGGCAGGAAGCCGCCGAACAGGGCGCCCATCTGTTCCCGTTTGTCGGCCGTGGAATGCTCCTCCAGCTTGATGGGATTGAGCGCGAAGCGCAGCTGGTTCTGGCTCAGGCCCAGGGCCAGCAGCGCCTGCTCGCGCAGCGCGCTGTTCTGGGCGTGGATCACGGTCATCACGCGCTTGCGGGTCACGTCGATGGGCGTGGCGTTGTTGTAATGCAGGGCGACGGCCGCTTGCTGCTGGTGGGCCAAGCGGGTTTCAAAACCCTCCGGGATGATCAAGGCGAACTTGATGCGGTCGTCCGCGATGGCCGCCTTGATCTCGTCCGGCCCGGCCAGCTTCACTTCGCGGAAGCCCTTTTCGCGGGCGAAGCGGGCGCTCAGCTGGGGGGCGTTCTGCTGCCCGAAGATGCTGTAGGTCATTTCCGCCGTGTTGGCGTGGCGGAACATGGAGGACGACAGGTAACCAAAGCCGGTGAAGATCAGCGGCATGGCGAAGATGGGGATGAAGACGGTGAAGATGAAGGTCTTGCGGTCCCGTATCAGCTCCAGCATTTCCTTCAGGTAGATGGTCCACATGGCGCGCCCCCGTGGTTGATGACGCAGATAAAGGCGTCGTACAGGTCGGCGCTGCCGCCCAGGTGGCGCAATTCCTCGGTGGTGCCGTGGAACGCCGTCTTGCCGTGGTTGATGATGCAGACCCGGTCGCACAGCTTTTCCACCTCGTGCAGGTGGTGGGTGGAAAAGATCAGCGGGATGTGCAGCGCCTTGTAGCTGGCGATGAAGTCGAGCAGGATCTTGGACGACATCACGTCCAGCCCCGTGGTCGGTTCGTCCAGGATGACAATCTGCGGCTCGTGCACGACGGTGCGGGCGATCGCGCATTTCTGCTTCATGCCGGTGGACAGCTGGTCGGCCCGCTTGTTGCCGAATTCATGCATTTGCAGCAGCTCGAACAATTCGTCGCAGCGGCGCTGAAGATAGGGCGGGCTCATGCCGTGCAGGCGGCCGAAATATTCGATGTTCTCGCGCGCCGTCAGGCGGCCATAGAGGCCGGTGGTGCCGGACAGGAAGCCGATACGCTGGCGCGCGGTCAGCGGGTCGGCCAGCAAGTCCTCGCCGTTGGCCATGACGCTGCCGGCGTCGGGCTTGAGGGCGGTCGACAGCAGGCGCAGGGTGGTGGTCTTGCCGGCGCCGTTCGGGCCGAGCAGGCCCAGCACTTCGCCGGGCGCGCAGCGGAAGCTGACGTCGCGCACAGCATGGAACCAGCCATCATGTTCGCGCGGATCATGCAGCTGATACGGTGTGCCTTTGTGAGACGGCAGGCGGAAACGCTTGGCCAAGCCTTTGACCTCGATCATCGGGCGTCCCTTTTGACTCGGTGATGTAGAGTAGCACGCAAAAATTCTGGCACGCAAGGCACAAGCGCGGATTCTCTTGCTATAGTCTGGGCCATGAATCCGCAACTGCAGCACAACATCCTGGCCGTGACCCGTTGCGGCACCAGCAAGAGCGAGGGCACCGGCTTTTTCCGGGTGGCCACGGGCCTGTGTTACCTGGCCAGTTTGATGACCAAGGAGACGCTCGATTTCAAGCAGATCGACCGCGCCTACAACCGTTTCATCTATCGCAGCATCGGCAAGGGCCACAGCATCACCAGCGTGCTGCAATTCATGAGCGGCGAGAAAGTGGTGCGGGTGGTGGAATCCCGGCGCTTCCTCGACGCGTTCGCCATGCACTGTCCGGACGTGCCGGTCGAGAGCATCCCCTTCCTGCTGGGCCTGAACCTGGGCGTGGCCAAGGACATTTCGGGCATCGACGTGCGGGGGCCGGTGGCCGACTACATCGAGCGCCAGCGCCAGTTGCGCGAGGAAGCGGACGCCTGAGCGCCGCCCGCCGGGCGCCATTCCGCGGCGATGGTCCTATAATGGCGCTTTCCGACCGATTGCGATTATGACCATGGCAGCGAACCGATACCACCATCCCCTGGACCGTTTCATCACGGGCGCCGACAAGGCCCTGCGTGTGATCACTGGCGTGGCCAGCGCCTCACGCCCCACGCCGGGCGCCCACGCGGCCGATGCCGTGCTGAGCGAGGCCGAGCAGCGCCACAGCGCGGGCTTGATGCGCGTCAACCATGTGGGTGAAGTGTGCGCCCAGGCCCTGTACGATGCGCAAGCCCGTTTCGCCCACGGCGACGCCATGCGGGTGCAATTCGAGCAGGCCGGACGGGAAGAAGAGGATCACCTGGCCTGGACCGCGCAGCGCCTGGCCGAACTGGGTTCGCAGCCCAGCGTGCTCAATCCCTTGTTCTACGCGGGTGCGTATGCGCTCGGTACGGTGGCCGCTTACCTGGGCGATGCCCGCAGCCTGGGGTTTGTGGTGGAAACGGAACGTCAGGTGGAAGCCCATTTGGCCAGCCATCTGGAGAAGCTGCCGCCGCAGGACGCCAAATCGCGCGCCATCGTCGAACAGATGCGGGTCGACGAAGTGGCGCACGGCGCGGCCGCTCAGGCGCTGGGCGCCATCGAGCCGCCCGTGCCCGTCAAGCTGGCGATGACGGCCATGGCCAAGGTCATGACCGGCAGCGCCTACTACTTATAAATTAAGCGACTTCGACGATCTCGAACGAGTGGGTGATCTCGGCCGTCTTGCCCAGCATGATGGAAGCTGAGCAATATTTATCATGCGACAGGGTGATCGCGCGCTCCACGGCGGCCGGCTTGAGGTTTTTGCCGGTCACGGTGAAGTGGAAGTTGATCTTGGTAAAGACCTTCGGTTCCGTGTCGGCCCGTTCGGCCTTCAGCGTGCATTCGCAGCCGCGCACGTCTTCGCGGCCTTTTTTCAGGATCAGCACCACGTCATAGGCGGTGCAACCGCCCGTGCCCAGCAGCACCATTTCCATCGGACGCGGTGCCAGGTTGTGGCCGCCGCCCTCGGGTGCGCCATCCATGTTGACCAGATGGCCGGAGCCCGTCTGTGCCAAAAAACTCATGCCCGAGGGGCCGTTCCAGCTCACTTTGCATTCCATGCCATTCTCCGGTTAAAAAAACTGGACTGTATTGTAATGGAGCCGGCCCGCCGCCGTGGCACGGCCCCGCAAACCCGCATGGGGCTTGACCCGGCGCGCGATGGGCGGTTATAATTGCCGGCTTTCCGTTCGCTCAGGGAAGAATCAACAAAAAGGCCGAGTCCGCTGAAGCAATGGCGGAACCACCATATGAGCGTGTGTAATTCATTTAGGAAGTCAACATGAAAACTTTTTCCGCTAAAGGACATGAAGTCCAGCGCGACTGGTTCGTGATTGACGCGACGGACAAAGTCCTCGGACGTGTTGCCAGCGAAGTGGCACTCCGACTGCGCGGCAAACACAAGCCAGAATTTACTCCTCACGTCGATACCGGCGATTTCATCGTCATCATCAACGCAGGCAAACTGCGCGTGACCGGCACCAAAGCCACCGAGAAGACCTACTACCGTCACTCGGGCTACCCAGGCGGCATCTACGAAACCAACTTCCTGAAAATGCAACAGCGTTTCCCAGGTCGTGCGCTGGAAAAAGCGGTCAAGGGCATGCTGCCTAAAGGTCCGCTGGGCTACGCCATGATCAAGAAGCTGAAAGTGTACGCCGAAGGTACCCACCCGCACGCTGCTCAGCAACCTAAAGCACTCGAAATCTAAGGAACTGACATGATCGGTAACTACAATTACGGCACCGGCCGTCGCAAGAGTGCAGTAGCTCGCGTGTTCATCAAAGTTGGCACTGGCCAAATCATCGTCAACGGCAAGCCAGCGGCTGAGTACTTCTCCCGCGAAACCGGCCTGATGGTTATTCGTCAACCGCTGGAACTGACCGGCAACGTCGAGCGTTTTGACATCAAAGTCAACGTGCACGGCGGCGGCGAGTCCGGCCAGGCAGGTGCAGTGCGCCACGGTATCACCCGCGCCCTGATCGACTACGATGCAGCCCTGAAGGGCGATCTGGCCCGCGCCGGCTTCGTGACCCGCGATGCACGTGAAGTTGAACGTAAAAAAGTTGGTCTGCGCAAAGCACGTCGCGCAAAACAATTCTCGAAGCGTTAATTTCACGCCTACTCAGCGCGCTGTTTGCAGTGCGCTGCTTCAAAAAGCCGCCGGCGTCAGTCAGGCGGCTTTTTGTTTTATGGTGCGGCGCCGCACGAATGCCGCCCATGCCTGATAAAATGGCAGGTTCACCCCTACCCCTCACTTTCAAGGAAAGAACATGATCAAAGTTGGCATCGTCGGCGGCACCGGATACACGGGAGTGGAATTGCTGCGTCTGTTGGCGGTTCACCCCGATGTGCAGCTGACGGCCATTACCTCGCGCAAGGAAGACGGCTTGCCCGTGGCCGACATGTTCCCCTCGCTGCGCGGCCGCGTGAACCTGGCGTTCTCGGCGCCCGACAAGGCCGACCTGACCCAGTGCGACGTGGTGTTCTTCGCCACCCCGCACGGCGTGGCCATGGCCCAGGCGCCGGCATTGCTGGCGGCCGGCGTGAAAGTGATCGACCTGGCGGCCGACTTCCGCCTGAAGGACCAGGCCACGTTCGAACAGTGGTACAAGATTCCCCACACCTGCCCGGAACTGCTGGAGCAGGCCGTGTATGGCCTGGTCGAGCTGAACCGCGACGCCATCCAGGGCGCCAAGTTGATCGCCAATCCCGGCTGCTACCCGACCACCATGCAACTGGGCTTCTACCCGCTGCTCAAGGCGGACCTGGTGGACGCGGGTGGCCTGATCGCCGACTGCAAGTCCGGCGTGTCCGGCGCCGGCCGCAAAGCCGAGATCGCCACGCTGTTCTCTGAGTCCAGCGACAACTTCAAGGCCTATGGCGTGGCCGGCCACCGCCACACGCCGGAAACCGTGGCGCAGCTGCAAAACTTCACGGCCCAGCCCGTCAATCTGATCTTCACCCCGCATCTGGTGCCTATGATCCGCGGCATGCATTCCACGCTGTACGCGCGCCTCACGCGCGACATCAGCAACGAGGAATTGCAAGCCTTGTTCGAAGCACAATATGCGGATGCGCCATTCGTGGACGTGATGCCGTTCGGTTCCCATCCGGAAACCCGCTCCACGCGCGGTTCCAACATGCTGCGCCTGGCGCTGCACCGCAATGGCAACACGGTGATCGTGCTGGTGGTGCAGGACAATCTGGTCAAGGGCGCATCGGGCCAGGCCGTGCAGTGCATGAATCTGATGTTTGGCCTGGAGGAAGGCACGGGCCTGAACCAGGTCGCGTTGCTGCCGTAAAGCACGCGGTTTCGGAAAACGGCGAGGCAGATCAAGGCGGACGGCGCCAAACTTGGGCATAGTCAGGCATGTCGGTCTGTGCCGCCGGCGTTTTCGGGGAGTGCCATGTTCGCCAAAGCCCGTAATCCGATGGAAAGCCTGATCGGTCCGGCCACCCGGATCGATGGGCATTTGCTGTTCCGGGGCGGCTTGCGCATCGAGGGCAAGGTGGTGGGCAGCGTGTGCGCGGAACCGGGCCACGGCAGTTATCTGGTGGTGTCCGAGCATGGCTGCATCGATGGCGAGGTACGCTGTGATCACCTGATCGTCAACGGTGAGATACGCGGCGCCGTTCACGTTGCGGAAAGGCTTGAAATTCAGCCGAAAGCCCGTATCGTAGGGGATGTGTATTACAAAGTGCTGGAAATGCACGGCGGCGCCCAGGTGCTGGGCCAGCTGGCTCTGCGGGACGAGGCTGGCGTGGCGGTCCAGGGTACGGCAATTGGCGTACTGGAGAGCATAAATTGCGCCAAAGGTCTATAATGTCCGGAATGATTTTACGTAGGAGTGTGATATGAATGCTGTTGCTGAAGCGCAAGATGTAATCCCGTCGCCTATCAACTTTACCGATAGCGCGGCTGAGAAGGTCGCCCAGTTGATCGAGGAAGAGGGCAATCCCGACCTGAAACTGCGCGTCTTCGTGCAAGGTGGCGGCTGTTCCGGTTTCCAATACGGCTTCACGTTCGATGAGATCATCAACGAAGACGACACCACCATGGTCAAGAACGGCGTCACGCTGCTGATCGACTCCATGAGCTACCAGTACCTGGTGGGCGCGGAGATCGACTACAAGGATGACCTGGAAGGTGCCCAGTTCGTGATCAAGAACCCGACCGCCAGCTCGACCTGCGGCTGCGGTTCCTCGTTCTCGGCCTGAGTTTCGACCCCGAGCGCACAGCCGCCAGCGCGGCTGTGGCGTTCTCGCATCCACGGCGGACAGCGCAAGCTGCTCCGCCGTTGTTATTTGTGCGCCCGCGACCGCCAGCCCGGCGGCACGCGGCCGCCGCCTCAGTGCGGGTACAGTGCGCCCAGCACCCGCTCCCCCGCGGCGCCGGTGACGGCCGGCAGATTGCCCGCCAGCCGCTCCGTGAACCGGTAACCCAGCCAGGCGAACGCCAGCGCTTCGACCCGGTTCGGCGCCACGCCCAGCGCATCGGTTGATGCCACTTTCATTTTACGGCCCAGCGCCGTCGCCAGCATGCCCAGCAGGGTGCCATTGCAGGCGCCGCCGCCGCACACATAGACGGCGTCCGCTTGCGCGGTGTAGCGCTCGATCGCCTGCGCCAGGGTCATCGCCGTCAGTTGCGTCAGCGTGGCCTGCACGTCGGCCGGGGCCGCGCCAGGGAAAGATGCCAGATGGGCGTCCAGCCAGTCCAGGTGGAACAGGTCGCGCCCCGTGCTCTTGGGGGCCGGCAGGGCGAAGTAGGGCGCGGCCAGCATGGCTTGCAGCAGTGGGGGGATGACGGTGCCGCTGGCGGCCCAGGCGCCGTCCGCATCATACGGCTTGCCGTGGTGGCGGGCGATCCAGCCATCCATCAGCACGTTGCCGGGGCCGGTATCGAAACCGGTCACGCGGCCATCGCCATGCAGCACGCTGATATTCGAAATGCCGCCGATGTTGGCCACCACGCGCGCCTGTCCAGGCAAGCCGAACAGGGCCTGGTGGAAGGCGGGCACCAGCGGCGCGCCCTGGCCGCCGGCCGCGATGTCGCGGCTGCGGAAGTCGGCGATCACGTCGATACCGCACAGTTCGGCCAGCAGGGCCGGATTGTTGGTCTGACGGGTAAAGCCCAGCTCCGGGCGGTGGCGGATGGTCTGGCCGTGCACGGCCACGGCCCGCACGGCCGACGGCGCCAGGCTGGCTTGCGCCAGCAGGTCCGCCGCGCAGCGGGCGTAGCAGGCGGCCAGTTGATTGGCGGCCAGCGCCTCACGTTCGATTTCATTATGGCCGGCCGATTGCAGCGCCATCAGTTCAGCCCGCAATTCGGGCGCGAAGGGCAGGTAGGCGGCGGCCAAGGTGCGGACGGCCGCGCCGTCGAAGTCGGCCAAGGCGCCATCGACGCCGTCGAGGCTGGTGCCGGACATGAGGCCGATATACAGAGCCATGTAGCGATCCTTGCAAGAGTGGGGTCAAAGAGCGGGGTCAGTTCCGGCATTCGGACACGAACTCATGTCCGAATGCCGGAACTGACCCCCGGGGGCGCGAATGCCGGAACTGACCCCCGGGGTTTGAGCTCGTGCACGATGGTTGGCACTGACCCCCGGTGTTTTCAAAGGTTGTATTTTGCCTGACTGCCTGCGTTCCTGTGCGAACTATCGCCATGCCAGGCAGGCGAAAAAAAACAGGCCGCGCGGGCCTGTTTTCCTGTTGCTGCGGGCTGGCCTTACTTGGCCGCCACCCGGGTGCTGCCGGAACCGACCGGTTGCAGCAGCGCGAAGCGGTGCGACATGTCGGCGGCGTAGGTCTTGAAGCGGGCCATTTCGGCCGCCGTCAGCGGAGCCTGGGCTTGCACGTTCATCTTCGATGGGTCCTTGGCTTCGCCGCCCACGCGGAATTCGTAGTGCAGGTGGGCGCCCGTGGACCAGCCGGTGGTGCCCACGTAACCGATCACGTCACCCTGGCTGACTTTGCTGCCCTTCTTGATGCCCGATGCGAAACGGCTCATGTGCGCGTACGCGGTGGTGTAGTTGGCCCAGTGCTTGAGCACGATCACGTTGCCGTAGCCGTTCTGGGTGCCTTCGAAATCGACCACGCCATCGCCGGCGGCGCGGATCGGGGTGCCGGTGGCCGCAGGGAAGTCGATACCCTTGTGCTGTTTCCACTGGCCCGAGATCGGGTGCACGCGCATGGCGAAACCGGACGAGATACGGCTGAATTCAACTGGCGATTTCAGGAAGGCTTTCTTGAGCGATTTACCGTCGAAGCTGAAGTAGCCGCCGCCTTGTTTGGTTTGCGGATCTTCGAACCAGACCGACTGGTAGGTGGTGCCGTGGTTGGTGAATTCGCCGGCCAGGATGCGGCCCGCGCGCACGAACTCGCCGTTCTGCCAGAACGTTTCATAGACCACGTTGAAATGGTCGCCCCGCTTCAGGTCGCCACGGAAGTCGATGTTGGTCGAGAACATCTCGATGATCTGCTTGACGATGGAGTCGGGCAGCTTGGCGCCGTCCTCGCTGGAATCGGTGGCCGCGTACAGGGTCGAGCTGATGGTGCGCGCGTGCATCTCGATGCGACGTTCCAGCTTGGCCGCTTCTTCCTTGGCCACGAAACCGTCGCCCTTGCGGGTGATGGAGATATTCTTGACGGGCACGTCTTTGCCGTCGACCACGGTCGCCTGCAACCACTGCAGGTTGCCTTCGTCGTCGGTCTGGGCTTGCACGCGCTTGCCGGTGGTCAGCTGCATCACGCCGCGCGCCACTTTGTCCTTCTTGATGAAGGTTTCGGCCGCTTCGTCGTCCACACCGAGGCGGTTCAGCAGCGCGGCCAGCGTGTCGCCGGCCCGTACTTTTTCCTCATGGATGTAGTGCTCGCTGGTCTGCTGCTGTTCCAGTGCGGCGATCTGCGTGGACAGGTTGGGCAGGGCCAGTTCTTCGGACACCGACTTGACGGGCAAATCCGAAGCATCCGGTGCCAGCGGCGCGACGCCGGCCGCACCGAACGCGCACACTGCCAGAAACAGTGCGGAGGCGCTGATGATGCGTGCCTTGCGCGTCGATCCTAGCAGTGTGAACAAGCGTGAGCTTGTGAATTTGTTTGTAGGGTTCATGCAATCAGTTAAAATTTGCCGCTTGAACTATTCAGGAACGTTTAATTTTTCTTATTGTTTATTCGGTTCGTTTTCATACGGCAAGATTGATGGGATCGAGCATTATAACAAACTCCTGAGCCAGCCTACTTTTTTCGGAAAATCGTTTACAAACATATGGATACCTCGTCTGCATCGCCTAAAAAGGCACCCGCCCCCGTCCTGCCGTTGTCCGACCGCGTCCAGGAAGCCCTTGCCATCACCAAGCGCGGTGTCGACGAGCTGCTGGTCGAAAGTGAGTTCGCGCAAAAGCTGGCGCGTTCCGAGCAAAGCGGCGTGCCGCTGCGCGTCAAGCTGGGCCTGGACCCAACGGCGCCCGACTTGCACTTGGGCCACACCGTGGTGCTCAACAAGATGCGCCAGTTGCAGGACCTGGGCCATCAGGTGATCTTCCTGATCGGCGATTTCACCTCCATGATCGGCGACCCGTCCGGCCGCAACGTCACCCGTCCACCGCTGACCCGCGAGCAGGTCGAGCAGAACGCGATGACCTATTTCAAGCAGGCATCGCTGGTGCTGGACCCCGCGCGCACGGAAATCCGCTACAACTCCGAGTGGTGCGATCCGCTGGGCGCGCGCGGCATGATCCAGCTGGCCTCGCGCTACACGGTGGCGCGCATGATGGAACGCGACGATTTCAGCAAACGGTTCAAGAGTGGGACTCCGATTGCGGTCCATGAGTTCCTTTATCCGCTGATGCAAGGTTACGATTCCGTGGCGCTGAAGGCTGACCTGGAGCTGGGCGGCACCGACCAGAAGTTCAACCTGCTGGTGGGCCGTGAACTGCAGAAGGATTACGACCAGGAACAGCAATGCATCCTGACCATGCCGCTGCTGGAAGGGCTGGACGGCGTCGACAAAATGTCCAAATCCAAGAACAACTACATCGGCATCACGGAACCGGGCAACACCATGTTCGCCAAGCTGATGAGCATTTCCGACGTGATGATGTGGCGCTACTACGAGCTGCTGTCGTTCCGTTCGCTGGCCGAACTGGCCCAGCTGAAACAGGAAGTGGCCGATGGCAAGAACCCGCGCGACGCCAAAGTGGCGCTGGCGCAGGAAATCGTGACCCGTTTCCACTCGCAGCAGGCGGCCGAGGAAGCACTGGCCGACTTCGTCAACCGTTCCAAGGGCGGCATTCCGGACGACGTGCCGGAAGTGGCGCTGGCCGGCGCGCCGGTGGGTATCGCCCAACTGCTCAAGCAGGCCGGCCTGTGCCCTTCGACGTCGGAAGCGATGCGCATGGTCGACCAGGGCGGTGTGCGGGTCGATGGCGCCGTGATCAGCGATAAAGCCGTCAAGATCGAAGCCGGTACCTTCGTGCTGCAAGTGGGCAAGCGCAAGTTCGCGCGCGTCACGCTGAGCGCATGATCGCACTGCTGCAACGGGTCACGCGCGCCAACGTGGTGGTGGCGGGCGCCGTGATCGGCGCCATCGACGCCGGCCTGATGGTGCTGGTGTGTGCCGAACGGGGCGACACGGAACGGGAAGCGGACGCGCTGCTGACCAAGCTGCTCGCCTACCGCGTGTTCGCCGACGCGGCGGGCAAGATGAACCTGAGCGTGACGGACGTGGCCGGCGGCTTGCTGCTGGTGCCCCAGTTCACGCTGGCGGCCGACACCAAGTCCGGCAGCCGGCCCTCGTTCACGCCGGCCGCCAGCCCGGAGGATGGGCGGCGCCTGTTCGACCATTTCGTGGCCCAGGCCCGCGTGCGCCATCCGGTGGTCGCCACCGGCCAGTTCGGCGCCGACATGCAAGTGTCGCTGACGAACGACGGTCCGGTGACGTTCTGGCTGCAAACTTGCGCCAAATAGTGAGAGGTCGTTTCAAAAAGCCCGTGGCGTCGTTTTCGCTGCGCCTCGCGGCGCAGCCGCCTCGCCGTGCAGGTGCACTGTCTTCGTCGCCACGCCTTGCCACGGTCATTTTGAAACAACCTCTAAGATGTTTGCGTGCGCGCAAAGCGGCACGTCAATCTGGCCAGAGTATATAGAGCGGAGCGGGGGATGCGATGAGACTGTGGAGCGAGACTTTCCGCGATGGCGGCGCCATCCCCGCCGGCTGCGCGTTCGCGGCTATCGATCCCATCGGCCGGGTGCGCCTGTCGGACAACCGCCATCCCCACCTGGCCTGGGACGAGGTGCCGGCCGGCACCGAGTCGCTGGTGCTGTTCTGCATCGACGGCGATGCGCCCCAGGATGGCAGTCACGTCAACATCGAAGGCCGCACGCTGCCGGCCGAATTGGCGCGGGGCGACTTTTTCCACTGGACCCTGATCGATCTGCCGCCCACGGTGCGCGCGCTGCACGAGGGCGCGCTGGCATCGGGCGTGGTGGCGCACGGCAAGCCCGGCCCCGGCGTGGCGCTGACGGCCGACGGCGCCGACCATGCGCCGCGCCAAGGCATCAACGATTATACGGGCTGGTTCGCGGCCGATCCGGACATGGCCGGCGACTATTACGGGTATGATGGCCCCTGTCCGCCGTGGAACGACTTGCGTCTGCACCATTACATCTTCCGCATCTATGCGCTCGATGTGCCGAGGCTGGCGCTGGAGGGACGCTTCACGGGCCCGCAAGCCAGTGCCGCCATCCACGGCCATATTATTGATGAAGCACAATTGATCGGCACCTATACGCTCAACCCCGCGCTGGTGCCCCCTCACAAATAAGAACGCATGAAACAGACAACTATTCTGCTGATTCGCCACGGCGAAACGGCCTGGAACGCCGCGCGCCGCCTGCAGGGCCATACCGACATCGCCCTGAACGAGGAAGGCCAGCGCCAGGCGGAAGCACTGGGCCGCGCCCTGGCTGGCGAGCGGCTGGACGCCATCATCGCCAGCGACCTGGAACGCGCCGTGCAGACGGCCCATGCGGTGGCCAGCCAGCACGGCATGCCGGTGCATACCGACCCCGGCCTGCGCGAACGTTGCTACGGCGTGTTCGAAGGCATGTTGTATGCCGAGATCGCCGAGCGCTACCCGCAGGAATATGCTTTGTGGCAAGCGCGCGACGTGGATGCCGTGATGCCGGCCGGTGCCCGCCCGGCGGAGAGCTTCCGCCAGTTCTACCGCCGCGTCATCGACGGCATCGCCCACTGGGCCGAACGCCATCCGGGCCAGACCATCGCCGTGGTGGCCCACGGCGGCGTGCTCGAATGCGCCTACCGGCAAGCGGTCGGCATGACGCTCGACAGTCCGCGCGACTTCCAGGTCAAGAATGCCAGCGTCAACCGTTTCACCCTGGCCGACGGCAAGCTGACCCTGGCCAGCTGGGGCGAGGTGGACCACCTGAGCCTGGACGCGCTCGATGAATTGAACTGAACGCACGTACTAATTCTTCCATATAGGAAAGATTTATTCGCAGCTGTCAAGCGCCTGGACGATAGTTCTGTTGAAAAATAGTGCTTATTAATTGAGCAGTCCTTCGGTTAAAATAGAGGGTTCCTTGTTCCCGTTCAGGCAAGTCCAGTGCAAATCGGCCCTTATTTATTGCGTAACAATGTATTCGTCGCCCCCATGGCGGGCGTGACGGATCGTCCGTTCCGGCAGCTGTGCAAGCAGCTCGGCGCGGGCTACGCCGTATCCGAGATGGCTGCCTCCAATCCGCGGCTGTGGGCCACGGAAAAGAGTTCGCGCCGGACCGACCATGCGGGGGAAATGGAACCGAAGGCGGTGCAGATCGCTGGCGCCGACCCGCAAGACCTGGCCGACTGCGCCCGCTTCAACGTGGAACGCGGCGCCCAGATCATCGACATCAACATGGGCTGCCCCGTGAAAAAGGTGTGCAACAGCTGGTGCGGTTCGGCCCTGTTGCAGGACGAAGCGCTGGTCAGGGAAATCCTGCATGCGGTGGTGGGCGCGGTGGACGTGCCCGTCACGCTCAAGTTCCGCACCGGCTGGAACCGTGCCAACAAGAACGCGCTCACCATCGCCCGCATTGCCGAGGACGCCGGTATCGCCATGCTGACCTTGCATGGCCGCACCCGCGCCGACGGCTACAAGGGCGATGCCGAGTACGACACCATCGCCGCCGTCAAGCGGGCCGTGGCCATTCCCGTGGTGGCCAACGGCGACATCACCACGCCGGAAAAAGCCCGCTACGTGCTGGACCAGACGGGCGCCGACGCCATCATGGTTGGCCGCGCGGCGCAGGGCCGGCCATGGATCTTCCGCGAGATCGACCACTATTTGCGCACCGGCACCCATTTGCCGGCGCCTTATGTGGACGAAGTGCGCACCCTGATGGACGAGCATCTGCGCGCCCATTATGCGTTCTACGGCGAATACCTGGGCGTGCGCACGGCGCGCAAGCATATCGGCTGGTATGTGCGCGACCTGGAGGGCGGGGAAGCATTCCGCCAGCAAATGAACTTGCTGGAATCGACGGACGAGCAGTTGCTGGCCGTCGACCAGTTCTTTGAATCGCAATGGCGTTTCGGCGAGCGGTTACAATACCGCCTCCCGGAACCGGCGGAGGCCGCATAACGGTCTTCCAGCGCTTCAAAAAAGATACAAAAAAAAAGGGCAAACGCCGCTGCCGCGTGATCCGCGACAAGGGCGTCATAACAGATCAATTAGCCGAACGGTAACAAAATGAGCAAAGAAAGTATCCAGGAAGTGGTCCAGAAGAGCCTTGAAGATTACTTCAACGACCTGGGCGAGCAACAAGCATCGAATATTTATGACATGGTCGTGCTGACCGTGGAAAAGCCCATCCTTGAAGTGGTCATGACCCGCGCCGACGGCAACCAGTCGCATGCGGCGCAAATGCTGGGCATCAACCGCAACACCCTGCGCAAAAAACTGCAAGAGCACGGCCTGCTGTAAGCGCGCGCGACCTTCCGGCACCTGGGTGGCTGTGCATGGCCGCTGGCGCCGGTGGGCTTGAACCAAGAATACTCAACCAACTAGCCATAGCCATGATTAAACAAGCACTCATCTCCGTATCCGACAAGACCGGCGTCCTGGACTTCGCCCGCGCCCTGGCGGCCATGGGCGTCAACCTCCTGTCGACCGGCGGCACCGCCAAACTGCTGGCCGACAACGGCCTGGCCGTGACCGAGGTGGCCGACTACACCGGCTTCCCGGAGATGCTGGACGGCCGCGTGAAAACGCTGCACCCGAAAGTGCACGGCGGCATCCTGGCCCGTCGCGATTTCCCTGAGCACATGGCCAAGCTGGAAGAGCACAACATGCCGACCATCGACATGGTGGTGGTCAACCTGTACCCCTTCCAGGCTACCGTGGCCAAGGATACGTGCACGCTGGAAGACGCGATCGAGAACATCGACATCGGCGGCCCCACCATGCTGCGTTCGGCCGCCAAGAACCACAAGGACGTGGTGGTGATCTGCGACCCGGCCGACTACGGCGTGGTACTGGCGGAAATGAAGGGCACCGACAACGCGCCCGGCCAGGTCAGCTACGACACCCGTTTCAAGCTGGCCACCAAGGTCTACGCCCACACGGCCCAGTACGACGGCGCCATCACCAACTACCTGACCAGCCTGGGCGCCGACAAGGCCCACGCCAGCCGCGCGGCTTATCCGCAAACGCTGAACGTGGCGTTCGAAAAAGTGCAGGACATGCGCTACGGCGAGAACCCGCACCAGAGCGCCGCCTTCTACCGCGACCTGCAACCGTCGGCCGGCGCGCTGGCCAACTACCGCCAGCTGCAGGGCAAGGAACTGTCGTACAACAACATCGCCGACGCCGACGCGGCCTGGGAATGCGTGAAGAGCCTGGGCGGTTTCGACCAGAGCGCCGCCTGCGTGATCGTCAAGCACGCCAACCCATGCGGCGTGGCGCTGGGCGCCAACGCGGTGGACGCTTACAAGCGCGCGCTGCAGACCGATCCGACCTCGGCCTTCGGCGGCATCATCGCCTTCAACACGGAAGTGGATGGCGTCGCCGCCACGGAACTGGCCAAGCTGTTCGTGGAAGTGCTGATCGCGCCGTCGTTCACGGCCGAAGCGCTGCAGATCCTGTCGGCCAAGCAGAACGTGCGCCTGCTGGAAATCCCGCTGGGCAACGGCATCAACGCGATGGACTTCAAGCGCGTGGGCGGCGGCCTGCTGGTGCAGTCGGCCGATGCCAAGAACGTGCTGGTGGGCGACCTGAAAGTGGTGACCAAGCTCCAGCCTACCCAGCAGCAATTGCAGGACATGATGTTCGCCTGGCGTGTGGCCAAGTACGTCAAGTCCAACGCCATCGTGTTCTGCGGTAACAACATGACCCTGGGCGTGGGCGCTGGCCAGATGAGCCGTATCGACTCGGCCCGTATCGCCTCGATCAAGGCGCAGAACGCCGGCCTGTCGCTGACCGGCTCGGTGGTGGCGTCGGACGCCTTCTTCCCGTTCCGCGACGGCCTGGACGTGGTGGTGGACGCGGGCGCGAACTGCGTGATCCATCCGGGCGGCTCGATGCGCGACCAGGAAGTGATCGACGCGGCCGACGAGCGCGGCGTGGTCATGGTCTACACCGGCACCCGTCACTTCCGTCATTAATCTCAAGTAGTGCCCACAGTGCGGCGGGCCGGTTTCGGTCCGCCGCACTGTTTTTATATACAGCATTCAATTTTCCCGGGTACAATCCGGGAATGATTATTCTCGGCATCGACCCCGGCTTGCGCACCACCGGCTTTGGCGTCATTCACAAGCAGGGGGCGAGGCTGCGTTACATCGCCTCGGGCACCATCAAGAGCGGCGAGGGCGATTTGCCCAAGCGGCTCAAGGTGATCCTGGACGGCGTGGGCCAGGTGGCCAGGCAGTACCAACCCGATTGCGCCGCCATCGAGCAAGTCTTCGTCAACGTCAATCCCCAATCGACCTTGTTGCTGGGCCAGGCCCGCGGCGCGGCCATTTGCGCGCTGGTGACGGCCGAGCTGGCCGTGGCCGAGTATTCGCCCACCCAGGTCAAGCAGGCCGTGGTCGGCACGGGCCGGGCCGTCAAGGCCCAGGTGCAAGCCATGGTGGCGCGGCTGCTGGCGCTGCCAGGCCTGCCCGGCACCGACGCGGCCGATGCGCTGGGCGTGGCCATCTGCCATGCCCACAGCCGCGAAACGCTGACCCTGATCGCCGGCGCCAACGCGGCCAGCGGCGGTACGGTTGCCGCCGCCGGCCTGCCCGGACCGCTGGCCGGGCTGCGCATGAAGCGCGGCCGGCTGGTCGGTTAATCTCCCTTACTAATACCAAAAAGGTATCACGATGATAGGTCGTCTGTCCGGCATCCTGCTGGAAAAAAATCCGCCGCAACTGCTGGTCGACGTGCAGGGCGTGGGCTATGAGGTGGACGTGCCGATGAGCACGTTCTACAACCTGCCGCAGGTGGGCGAGAAGGTGGTGCTGTTCACCCACCAGGCGATCCGCGAGGATGCGCATTTGTTGTTCGGCTTCGGCAACGCCGAGGAGCGTGCCGTCTTCCGCCAGTTGATCAAGATCAGCGGCGTGGGCGCGCGCACGGCGCTGTCCATCCTGTCGGGCATGTCGATCGCCGACCTGGCGCAGGCGGTCACATTGCAGGAAGCGGGCCGGTTGGTCAAGGTACCCGGCATCGGCAAGAAGACGGCTGAGCGCTTGCTGCTGGAACTGAAAGGCAAGCTGGGCGCCGACATCGGCGCCGGCGGCGTCCATGCCGTGCCCGATTCGCAATCTGATATCCTGAACGCCCTGCTGGCGCTGGGCTATTCGGACAAGGAAGCGGTGGCCGCATTGAAGACCGTGCCGGCCGGCAGCGGTGTTTCGGACGGCATCAAGCAGGCATTGAAGGCGTTATCCAAGGGGTGATGTGTCTCAAATGAGTGGCTGGCGCTTCTGCCTATGCTCGATCTTCGGGTCGAGCGGAGGCAGTCATGGACAAGCCGATACGTTTTCCCTGGAATGGCTTTCCGGATGTCTTGATTCACGCATCGGAACTATTCGTCAAACGGCACTCCAGCTATCAACAAGCAAAGGCTGGCGATGTGATCGCTTCGATCAGCCTTGTCACCGAGTCGCTGTCCTATGAAATTTTGGATCGGTTAAGCCGGGAATATGGACCTTTTTCGCCGGTACTGCTTGCAGTGCAGGCAGAGGAGTCTGCCGGATTGAATGCGATCCCCAGGGCAATGGCCGAGACGATTGCCGTCATTTTGAACTGGGACATCGAAACACATGTGCTTCAGAAGAACGTTGTCGGTCATACTGGCGCCAGTGGCTTCGTTCGCATGGCCAATCAAGCGCTTTTCAGTGGTGCAGTTAAATCTGGCCTAAACTATTTTCTGATAGACGATTTTATCGGCCAAGGTGGTACTCTTGCCAATCTGCGCGGCCATATTTTGGTTCAAGGCGCCAAGGTTCTCGGCACAAGCGTATTGACCGGGAAGCCACACTCGGCAAAGCTGGCGTTGGCGAATCATCAGCTTGACGCGTTAAGGAGCAAGCATGGAACAATCGAATTCTGGTGGAGGCAGCGATTTGGCTTCGGCTTCGACTGTCTCACCGCATCGGAAGCCCGATACCTTATCCAGACTGCAACGAGCGAAAGAATCGTTGAGCGCTTGGAAGAAGCTGGTCGGGGAAGGTAAAGTCGAACCTTTGGTCGTTCGGCTCGACAGCCCGCCGGTATTAAGGGGGAAGGTCAGAATGCTGACGCTAGGCGAACAAGAGCAGTTGCGTGCCGCGAACCAGATGATCGGGGATTATGTACGTCGGGTTCTGGCAACTGTTCCCGCCCCGATCAAAGACGACAATACTTGATAGATTCTTGAATGAGCATCCAAACCGACAACTTCACCGAACAGCGCATCATCGACGCGGCCCCCGCTTCGCCCAATGAGGAAGCGATCGAACGGGCCTTGCGTCCCAAGCACCTCGATGAATACGTCGGGCAGGAAAAGATCCGCGACCAGCTGGAAATCTTCATCAAGGCCGCCCGCAAGCGCGGCGAGGCGCTGGACCACACTTTGTTGTTCGGCCCACCCGGGCTGGGCAAGACCACGCTGGCCAACATCATCGCGCGCGAGATGGGCGTCAACCTGCGCCAGACTTCCGGCCCCGTGCTGGAGCGGCCCGGCGACCTGGCCGCGATCCTGACCAACCTGGAAGCGAACGATGTGCTGTTCATCGATGAAATCCACCGCCTGTCGCCCGTGGTGGAGGAAATCCTGTATCCGGCGCTCGAGGATTATCAGATCGACATCATGATCGGCGAAGGCCCGGCGGCCCGTTCCGTCAAACTGGACTTGCAGCCGTTCACGCTGGTGGGCGCCACCACCCGGGCCGGCATGCTGACCAACCCGCTGCGCGACCGCTTCGGCATCGTGGCCCGGCTGGAGTTCTACAACACGGCCGAACTGACCCGCATCGTCACCCGCAGCGCCGCCTTGCTCAAGGCGGAGATCGAACCGGACGGCGCGGCCGAGGTGGCGCGCCGCGCGCGCGGCACGCCCCGTATCGCCAACCGCCTGCTGCGCCGCGTGCGTGACTACGCGGAAGTGAAGGGCGACGGCGACATCACCAAGCAGGTGGCGGACGCGGCCCTCGTCATGCTGGACGTGGACACGGTGGGCTTCGACGTGATGGACCGCAAGCTGCTGGAAGCGGTGCTGTTCAAGTTCGGTGGTGGCCCGGTCGGTATCGGCAACCTGGCGGCGGCCATCGGCGAGGCGGCCGACACCATTGAGGATGTGCTGGAACCTTACCTGATCCAGCAAGGTTTCCTGCAACGCACCCCGCGCGGGCGGGTCGCCACGCCGGCCGCTTACCTGCACTTCGGCGTCAATCCCCCGCGCGTCAATCCGAACGGTGAGCTGTGGGGGAGCTGACCCCGCCGGCCGCGCCCATGCAGATCTGGGTCGATGCGGATGCCTGTCCCGCCGTCATCAAGGAGATCCTGTATCGGGTGGCCGACCGCGTCCAGTTGCAGGTGACGCTGGTGGCCAACCAGTTGATGCGGGTGCCGCCTTCACGCTTCATCCGCGCCCTGCAAGTGCCATCGGGCGCCGACGTGGCGGACCAGGAGATCGTGCGCCGGCTGGCGGCCGGTGACCTGGTTATCACGGGTGACATCCCGCTCGCGTCCGACGTGCTGGACAAGGGCGGCTACGCGCTCAACCCGCGCGGCGAGTTCTACACCCGCGATAATATCCAGCAAATGCTGACCATGCGCGCCTTCCTCGACGAGCTGCGCGGCAGCGGCGTGGACACGGGTGGCCCGGCCGCTTTCAGCCAGGCCGACCGCCAGAATTTCGCCAACAGCCTGGACCGCCATCTGCACAAGATGCGCACGCGCTGACACACCACTGTTCCATTTCTCCACACTTTTGTTGCACGGTGGCGCAGGCAATTGCGCCATGCACCTGCGCGCGCTGTTCCAACGCGAGCGGCATGGAACTTGCGTAGATAGCTGTGATGGTCCGAAAACCATGTCCACATGGTCCAGGACGGTCAATCAACCTACCTATATTCAAGGAGACAGCCATGCAATGGAGCAAACCAGAGTTCATCGATTTCCGTTTCGGTTTTGAAATCACGCTGTACATCGCCAACCGCTAAGCGGCGCTTGCCGCGGCCGCCGGCCAGTTGCCGGTGGTCGCGGCGCAAGTTCGATTCGAGGTTACTGATGAAAATCATCGTACTGGGTTCTTCGGCTGGCGGCGGCTATCCGCAATGGAACTGTAACTGCTACAACTGTAACGGCGTGCGCAACGGCACCATCAACAGCCGCGCCCGCACCCAATCGTCGATCGCCATTTCCGCCAACGGCACGGACTGGCTGTTGGTGAATGCCTCACCCGATATCCTGACCCAGATCCGCGCCACGCCGGCCCTGCAGCCAGCCCGCGCCGCACGCGATACGGGCATCGCGGCCGTGCTGCTGATGGATGCCCAGGTGGACCACGTGACTGGCCTGATGATGCTGCGCGAAGGGCGCACCATCCCCCTCTATTGCAGCGCGTCCGTCTGGGACGATTTGCAGACCGGCTATCCGCTGGCCGACGTGCTGTCGCACTATTGCGGCGTACACTGGCAGCCGCTGCCGGTGGCGGGCCAAGCGCAGCCGTTCGAGATCCCGGCCCTGAGCGGCATCCGGTTGACGGCCGTGCCGCTGCACAGCAAGGCGCCGCCATACTCGCCCCACCGCGAACGGCCCCAGCTGGGTGACAACATCGGCCTGCTGGTGGAGGACATGATCTCCGGCCGCACCCTGTTCTACGCACCCGGCCTGGGCAGCCTCGACGCCACCACCACGGCCCTCATGCGCGGCGCCGACTGCCTGCTGGTGGACGGCACGTTCTGGACCGAGGACGAAATGATCACGCTGGGCTTCTCGCCCAATCCGGCCGCCTCCATGGGCCATTTGCCGCAGTCGGGCGCGGGCGGCATGATCGAAGTGCTGGACCAGATGCCGGCATCGCGCAAGATCCTGATCCACATTAACAACACCAATCCCATCCTCGATGAAGACTCGCCCCAGCACGCCACGCTGGGTGAGCACGGCATCGAGCTGGCCTATGACGGTATGGAGATCACACTATGAACATGATGTCGCAACCAGGGCGGGACAACCGGCCGGCGTGGGATGAACGTGAGTTCACGGAACAACTGATGGCCAAGGGCGCCGGCTATCACATCCATCACCACTTCAACGTGCGCATGCAGGAAGGCACGCTCACGCCGGACCAGATCCGGGGCTGGGTGGCCAACCGCTTCTACTACCAGATCAACATTCCCCGCAAGGACGCGGCCATCATGGCCAATTGTCCGGACCGCGCCACGCGCCGGCTGTGGGTGGAGCGCATCCACGACCACGACGGCCACGGCGACAACGCGGGCGGCATCGAAGCGTGGAGCCGGCTGGGCGAGGCGGTCGGCATCGCGCGCGACGATTTGTGGTCGCTGCGCGAGGTGCAGCCCGGCGTGCGTTTCGCGGTGGATGCCTATGTGAACTTCGCGCGCCAGGCGCCGTGGCAGGAAGGCGTCTGTTCGTCGCTCACGGAAATGTTCGCACCGAAGATCCACAAGGATCGCCTGGCCAGCTGGCCCAAGAATTATCCGTGGATCGAGCCGGAAGGGCTGGCTTACTTCCGCAGCCGCATCTCGCTGGCCGAGCGCGACGTGGAACATGGCCTGGCCGTCACGCTGGCGCACTTCACCACGCGCGCGCAGCAGGAACAGGCGCTCGGTATATTGCAATTCAAACTCGACATCTTGTGGGCCATGATGGATGCCATCGCACTGGCCTACGACTGAACCGGGAGAGCCATCATGCTGACCGACTTGACGATGCCCAAGCTGTCCAGGCTGTTCCGCCTGCAGTGGGAGGAAGCGCAGCAAGCGTACGTGCTGCTGTACCCGGAAGGGTTGGTGCGGCTCAACCCGAGCGCGGCGGAAATCCTCAAGCGCTGCGACGGCAGCCGCGAGGTGGCCGACCTGGTGCGCGAGCTGGAAACGGCATTCCAGGCCAGCGACCTCGGTCCGGACGTGCTGGCCTTCCTGGCCGAAGCGCGGCAGCGAGGCTGGCTTGTCTAGCGCCGCCCTCCCGCAGGTCAGCACGGCGGCCATCGCGCCGCCCATGTGGTTGCTGGCTGAGCTGACTTACCGTTGCCCGTTGCATTGCGCGTTCTGCTACAACCCGGTCGATTACGCGAGCAACCGTCACGAGCTGAGCACCGAACAGTGGATAGACGTGCTGCGCCAGGGCCGTGCACTGGGCGCTGCGCAACTGGGCTTTTCCGGCGGCGAACCGCTGCTGCGCGACGACCTGGAACTGCTGGTGGCCGAAGGCCGCCGGCTGGGCTACTACACCAACCTGATCACGTCCGGCATCGGCTTGACGGAGCAGCGCATCGCGGCTTTCAAAGAGGCCGGGCTCGACCACATCCAGTTGTCGTTCCAGGATTCGACCCGGGAAATGAACGACTTCCTCAGCAGCACCCGCACCTTCGACCTGAAGGCGCGCGTGGCGCGGCTGATCAAGCAGTACGACTATCCGATGGTGCTCAACGTGGTGTTGCACCGCTACAACCTGGACCATGTGGAACGCATCATCGACATGGCGCTCGAGATGGGTGTGGAATACCTGGAGCTGGCCAACACCCAGTACTACGGCTGGGGCATGGTCAACCGCGCCCAGCTGATGCCCACGCGCGAACAGCTGGAGCGGGCTGAGGCGGTGGTGAACGCTTGCCGCGAACGCATCGGCTCCCGGCTGCGCATCCTGTTCGTGGTGCCCGATTATTTCGAGGCGCGGCCCAAGGCTTGCATGAATGGCTGGGGCTCCGTGTTCCTGGACGTGGCGGCCGACGGCGCGGCCTTGCCCTGCCACGCGGCGCGCACTATCCAGGGCATGAGCTTCCCCAACGTGACCGAGCAGAGCTTGAAAGAAATCTGGTACGAGAGCGAGGCCTTCAACAAGTTCCGTGGCGACGCATGGATGAAGGAGCCGTGCCGCAGTTGCGACGACAAGCACAAGGATTACGGCGGCTGCCGCTGCCAGGCGCTGGCGCTGACGGGCGATGCGGCCAACGCCGACCCGGTGTGCAGCAAGTCACCCCAGCATGGCGACATCGTGCGCATCGTGCGCCAGGCCCAGGCCAGCCAGGCGGCGGCGGGCGCGGAGGCGCCGCTGATCTACCGCAGCGATGCCAATTCGCGGCTGCTCTCGCAGAAGTAGGCCTGGCCACACCATCAACCAAGCGCAAATAAAAAACCGGCCTGTGCAACGTGGCCGGTTTTTTTCAGGCGGGCAGGACGCACTTATTCCTGGCGCACCCAGGTTTGCGAACGGCCCAGCATCGGGATGCCGATGTAGCCGCGCACGTTCAGTTTCTTGCCGCCGTCGGCCAGGCTCAGCTTGCTCTTGTAGACCTTGCCGTTGTCCGGGTCGAGGATTTCACCGCCCGTGTATTCGCTGCCGTCCTTCTTCAGGCCGGACATGATCACCAGGCCGAGCACGGGTGCGTCCTTGCGGGCGCCTTCACATTTCTCGCACTTGGGGTTCTGGTCTTCGGTGGGCGCGCGGAACAGCTTTTCGATCTGGCCTTGCAGGGCGCCATTGCTTTCCGTAATACGGATCAGGGCCTTGGGTTTGCCCGTCACGTCATCGATATTTTTCCACAGGCCGACGGGCGAGCTGTCGTCCGCCCAGGCGGGAGCGACCAGCGCGCTGGCCGCCAGGCTGGCTGCTGCGATGGTAAAAATAGTGGCTGCTTGCTTCAAAGAACGCATCGTGGAGTCTCCGGGATAGTTGTTGTGTATTTGGCAGTTTAGCAAACTGTCGGCCCAATTCCACCGTATGTTGCAAAAAAATTGACCACTCGTGCTATTTTGATTCTAATCCGCAACGGAGATAGTTCCACAAAGAAAAAACGGGGGCGGAACACGCTGAAAACGTGTCACGCCCCCGTTTTGGGACTGCGCGGTGCTTAAGCGGCTGGCAGCTTGGCGAACTGTTCGCGCATCTTGTCCAGCGTGGCCGAGAAGTTGGCGACCCGTTCTTTCTCTTGGGCTACCACTTCGGCAGGCGCGCGGGCCACGAAGCTCTCGTTCGACAGCTTGCCGCTGGCCTTGGCGATCTCGCCTTCCAGACGCACGATTTCCTTGCTCAGGCGCTCACGCTCGGCCTTGACGTCGATTTCCACTTTCAGCATCAGCTTGGTGGTGCCGACGATGGAAACGGCGGCCGGCGATTCCGGCAGCGCATCCACGATCTGCACTTCGGCCAGCTTGCCCAGCGACTGGATGTAAGGCGCGAACACTTGCAGCGCTTCCTTGTCGGCGGCGTCGCCCGGTTCCACGATCAGCGGCACGCGCAGCGATGGCGCCAGCTGCATTTCGCCGCGCAGGTTGCGGGTGGCGTCGGTCAGCGCTTTCAGTTGCTGCATCCATGCTTCGGCCGATTCGTCGATCTTCGCCGTGTTGGCCAGCGGGTACGGCTGCATCATGATCGAATCGCCTTCGGCCTTGAGCGTCTTGCCAGCCAGCGGGGCCACCGTCTGCCACAGCGCTTCCGTGACGAAGGGGATGATCGGGTGCGCCAGGCGCAGGATCACTTCCAGCACGCGCAGCAGCGTGTGGCGGGTGGCGCGCTGCTGGCCTTCCGTGCCGTGCTGCACCTGGACCTTGGCCACTTCCAGGTACCAGTCGCAATACTCGTCCCACACGAACTTGTAGATGGTGGAGGCGATGTTGTCGAAGCGGTAGTCCTCGAAGCCCTTGGCGATGTCCAGCTCGGCCTTTTGCAGCAGCGAAATGATCCACTTGTCGGCCATCGACAGCGCGGCTTCGTTCTCCGTGCAATCCTTGCCTTCCGTGTTCATCAGCACGAAGCGGGTGGCGTTCCACATCTTGTTGCAGAAGTTGCGGTAGCCCTCGGCGCGGCCCAGGTCGAAGTTGATGTTGCGGCCCAGCGAGGCATACGACGCCATGGTGAAGCGCACGGCGTCGGTGCCGTAGGCGGCGATACCTTCAGGGAATTCCTTGCGGGTGGCCTTGGCGATCTTTTCCGCCGCTTTCGGGTTCATCAGGCCGGTGGTGCGTTTTTCCACCAGCGCTTCCACGCCGATGCCGTCGATCAGGTCGATCGGGTCCAGCGTGTTGCCCTTGGACTTGGACATCTTCTGGCCCTGCGAGTCGCGCACCAGGCCGTGCACGTACACGGTCTTGAACGGTACCTTGCCGGTGAAGTGGGCCGTCATCATCACCATGCGGGCGACCCAGAAGAAGATGATGTCAAAACCCGTCACCAGCACGGACGACGGCAGGAAAGCCTGGATGTCCGGGGTCTGCTCGGGCCAGCCCAGCGTCGAGAACGGCACCAGCGCCGACGAGAACCAGGTGTCGAGCACGTCGTTGTCGCG
Source organism: Rugamonas apoptosis (assembly GCF_014042355.1). GTDB lineage: Bacteria > Pseudomonadota > Gammaproteobacteria > Burkholderiales > Burkholderiaceae_D > Rugamonas > Rugamonas apoptosis. Next base: position 276,404 of record NZ_JACEZU010000007.1, on the reverse strand, counting down.
GCGCAGCGGGCCGGTGCTGCCGGCCTTGGCGGCCTGGGCTTGCGCTTCCGCTTCCGTGGCGGCCACGAAGATGTTGCCGGCTTCGTCGTACCAGGCCGGGATCTGGTGGCCCCACCACAGTTGGCGCGAGATGCACCAGTCCTGGATGTTGTTGAGCCACTGGTTGTAGGTGTTGCTCCAGTTTTCAGGCACGAACTGGATCTCGCCGCTGGCGACCTTGTCGAGCGCCGTTTCCGCGATCGATTTGCCGGGGAAGAACGTGCCTTCCGGGGCTGGCTTGCTCATGGCCACGAACCACTGGTCGGTCAGCATCGGTTCGATCACGACGCCGGTGCGGTCGCCGCGCGGTACCATCAGCTTGTGCGGTTTGATTTGTTCCAGCAGGCCTTGCGCTTCCAGGTCGGCCACGATCTGCTTGCGGGCGGCGAAGCGGTCCAGGCCACGGTAGGCGGCGGGCGCGTTGTCGCTGATCTTGGCGTCCAGCGTCAGGATCGATGGCATGTCCAGGTTGTGGCGCTGGCCCACGGCGTAGTCGTTGAAATCGTGCGCGGGCGTGATCTTGACGCAGCCGGTGCCGAATTCCTTGTCCACATAGCTGTCGGCGATGATGGGGATTTCGCGGTCGCACAGGGGCAGCTTGAGCAGCTTGCCCACCAGCGCCGTGTAGCGCTCATCGGTCGGGTCCACGGCCACGGCCACGTCGCCCAGCATGGTTTCCGGACGGGTGGTGGCCACCGTCAGCGCACCGCTGCCGTCGGCCAGCGGATACTTGATGTACCACATGGAGCCGTCTTCTTCCTCCGACACCACTTCCAGGTCGGACACGGCCGTGCCCAGCACGGGGTCCCAGTTGACCAGGCGTTTGCCGCGGTAGATCAAGCCTTGCTCGTGCAGGCGCACGAACACTTCGGTGACGACCTTGGAGCGGGTCTCGTCCATGGTGAAGTATTCGCGTTTCCAGTCCGGCGAGGTACCCATGCGGCGCATCTGGCCGGTGATGGTGTTGCCGGATTTTTCCTTCCATTCCCACACTTTTTCGACGAATTTTTCACGGCCCAAGTCATGGCGCGACACTTTCTGGGCGTCCAGCTGGCGTTCCACCACGATCTGGGTGGCGATGCCGGCGTGGTCGGTGCCGGGAATCCAGGCTGTGTTATGGCCCAGCATGCGGTGGTAGCGCGTCAAGCCATCCATGATGGTCTGGTTGAAGGCATGGCCCATGTGCAAGGTGCCGGTCACGTTCGGCGGCGGCAGCTGGATGCTGAACGAGGGTTTGCCGGCGTCGAGCGTGGCGGCGTAGTAACCGCGCTGTTCCCACTCGTTGCGCCAGAATTGTTCAATGTCGGCGGGCTCGAAAGACTTGGCTAATTCCATGATTTGGTGAGTTAAATTTGCGAAAACAGCCATTATAGATGACGAAGCAGGCCATACGACGGGACATGGGCGCAGCAGCGTGAAAATCTGCGGGAAAAGTGTCAAACCGTGGCGTGCGCCGCCGGCAAGGGGCGGGAAATTTCTTGCGGGAATGAAAAAGGGGCGCCGCAGCGCCCCTTCCGGATCACGCAGCTTGGTGTTTATGGCACCAGGCTGAAGTTCACGCCCGTCTGGTTGGCGGCCGAAATGTCGACCGAGGCCAGCGACTTGGTGGTGTAGCCGCTGGCGGACGCTTCCAGCATGTATTTGCCCACGCCCGGCTGCACCGTGCCGGCGCTGGCGAACGCCAGCGGCAAGGTGGCGCTGTAGGGCGCGTATTGCGGCGCCGTGGTGGGCAGGCCGGTCAGCGTGTAGTTGCCCGTGGTCAGGTCGGCGCCCATGTACTTGATCGTGACAACGGGGCCGGCAGCGATGGTTTGCTTGGCGTCGACATAGGCGGTGGCGGTGGTGCTGACAGGCGCCAGCAGCACGGTGCCGGCGATACTGCCCGTAACGGAAGTCGGCAGGGTGATCGGCGCGGCCGAGGTGCTGAGCGGGACGATCACGCTGGTGCTGGTCACGGGCACGGCGCCGACAACGGCGGCGGCGTGGGCGTCGGCCGTCACCACCACGTCGTAGTTGCCGAGCGGCAATCGGGTCAGCGAGAATTCGCCGGTGGTGGCGTTGGGCGTGGTGGCGCTGACGATGGCGCCGTTCTGCTGGGCCGACACCATCACGTGGCTGGTCAGCAGGGCAGGCGCGATGAAGCCGCCGATACCGTTCAGCGCGGTCGGGATCACTTTGACCACCGGTTTCAGCGCGTACTTGCCATTGCCCTTGGTGACGACGGATTTGCAGGCGTCGAAGTCCAGCACCAGGTCCACTTTCTGGCCGGCGGCGACGTCGAATTCATTGACCAGCTTGATGCCGCTTTGCACCGCGCTGGGGGTGTCGAGCGACACTTCGGTGGTGCTGCCGGTGGCGACCACGGAATTGGCCAGGGCGTTGCCCGTGTTGGCGTCCAGCACCAGGCGCAGTTGCGAATAGTGGCCGGCGCCCAGGGGCGTCTGGCCCAGCGTGTCGAGCGCGCCGTTGGTCAGGTTGAGCAGGTTGATCTTGCGGGCCGGGCTGAGGGTGATGTCGGTCCAGCCGGCATCCGTGTCGCTGGCCGCCGCGCTCTGGTTCACGCGTACTTTGCTGACGGTGACGTTGACGGCGTCAAAGCCGCAGGAGGGGGCGTCGGTCAGCGACACGCTGAGCGTGCCCATGGTGCTGGTGGACGCCGTGGAGCCACCACCGCCACCGCAGGCGGCAAGGGTGAGGGCGGCGATGGCGGCGAAGGCCGCGCTGGCGGTACGAAGGGGGCGATAGCCTGGCTGTTTCATGATGGACCTCTTATTCTGTTGTCGTTCAAACGGCAGTGACGAGTTCGCTGCACGGACAGTATGCGTTCCATATGGAAACTAGAATGTTAGTTTCCGCACATAGTGAGGTTTTGTTACAACTCTTACTTTTCAGTTTACCCAGCAGCCAGGTACCGCCGGTACGGCATTAAAGCGGACTCGGCATGGAGATAGTGTCGCACATCTGGAGCACGGGTGGAGCGCTCAGCAGCGTGTCGAAACGGCGCAGCGCCTGGCGCAGCGGGGCCGAGGCCAGGTGCGCGTCGCAGGCGGCCTGGTCGCGGTACAGCTCGCAGACGACGAACACCTCAGGCTGGTCCCGGCGGCGATGCACCGTGTAGGACAGACAGCCCGCTTCCGCGCGGCTCACCGTGGCCAGTGCGCACAGCGTGGCGGCCAGTTCGTCGGCCGTGTGGGGATGGGAATGTAGGTGGGCAATTAACAGCATGGAAGCTCCGTGTCAGGGTTCAGGGAACTTGCATGGTGCCGTTTTGCGCGCGCGGCGGATTGTAAAAATGCGTCATATCCCTTGCCTGCCGCAGGTAGCGCTGGGGCGTGGTGTGCACCAGGGTCCGGAAATCGCGGATGAAATGGGCCTGGTCGAAATAGCCGTAGCGCAGAACCGTGTCCAGGCCGCGAGTGGACGGCGTCAGCAGCAGCGCCCGTACCGTGTGGTGGAAGCGGCATAAGCGGCGCAGTCCGGCCGGGGTCTGGCCCGTGCCGGCCAGGAAGCGGCGTTCCAACTGGCGCCGGCCTAGTTGCAGCCGCTGCGCCAGCTGTTCGATCGCCACCCCGCCATGCGTGCGGTACAGGACGTCCACCGCGCGTTCGATCAGCGGATCGGCACCCTCGGGGCGTAGCTGGCGCAGCAGGAAATCCTGGATCAGGCCGAGCCGTTCGGCGTGACTGTCGGCGGCCGCCACCCGGGTGGCGCAGGCCAGGCCCGGCACGCCCCAGACGTCGGCGATATCGAGCGCCCTGTCGTGCAGCTGGGCGATGGGCACGGGCGTGAAGCGGGCCAGCATGCTGGTACGGAAGCGCACGGCGATAAAGCCGACATCGGCCATCGCCGCCAGCGCCAGCGGCGCGCTGCGCAGGCACAGCAAATGGGCCGAGGCGGCCGGCAAGGGGCGTGACGCCTGCTCCGGACTGGCATGGTGAAACGGCAGCCGGTAGTGAAAATACAGTTCGGCGCCCACCCCCGGCAGCAGCGTGGGCAGGGCGATGGTTTCGCCGGGGGCGCTTTCCCACCCCCACAGCCGGTCGATATATGGCTGCAGTGGCGGGGCGGGTAACAGATGAAATTGGCGCATGGGCAGCGATGGCGGGACAGGCGCTCATCTTGCCACGCGGGGGCGCCACTGGGAAGCGGGCGGGCGCCGTGCCCGCTGCCATAGTCCGGTGGCCGCCTGATACTCAGGCCTTGCGGCGGCGCGCGATCCAGCCCACCAGACCCAGCCCGGCCAGCAGCATGGCGGCCGTGTCAGGTTCCGGCACGGGCGCCATCACGTCGATGCCCGTGTAGTGGATGCCGTTATCGGGGAAGGTCATCTGGGTGATCAGCGCGCCCGTGAGCGAGTAGTCGTAGATGCTGTTGCCCGAGGTCAGGTACACATCGTTGTGGTTGCCCAGCGTGAGGCGGTCGATGTCGAAGCCAACGCCGAAGTAGCTGGTCTGGTTCAGCGCCAGGTTGCGCAGCGTGACGCCGTGCTGGGAGCCGGCGTAGGACGCCACCACCCAGTTGTTGCCGTAGGCGACATCGGTGTAATTGATGCCCTGGTCGGGGAAGGTCATGTTGGTGACCTGGGTGCCGTTGGTCAGGTAATCGTACAGGTGATTGCCCGAGGCCAGGTAGACGTGGTTGTTGTCGCCGGCGGCGATGCCGTTGATGTTAAAGCCCGTGCTGACGGCGTTGGACTGGTTCAGCGCATAGTCGCGCACGGTGAAGCCTTGCTGGGGACCGTTATAGGATGCCACCACATGGCCGCCGCCCACATCCACATCGGTGTAGTTGATGGAGGCGATGGGGAAGGCCATGTCGTTGATCAGGGTGCCGTTGGTGCTGTAGTTGATCAGGTGGTTGCCGGCCGCGATGTACAGGTCGTTGCTCACGCCCAGCGCCAGGCCACGGGCTTGAACGCCGGTGCCGAAGTAGTTGGTTTGCACCAGGCCGTCGGTGCGTTGCGTCACGCCCAGCTGGGAACCGGAATAGCTGGCGTAGACGGTGGCGTGGGCTGGGAGCGCGCAGCTGAGCACGGCGCCCAGCAGCAGGGTGGAAAGCATGGGGGAGCTTGGTTTCATGTTGGCATCCTGAAGAGTGAGGGGAGGGGGGCTGCGACCGGACTGATGTCAAAAAACAATACTTTTTTTATAATTGCTGAGGATTGTAGCAGTTTCACATGCATAAAAAACAAGCAGGCCCGGCAAAATGTACTGTTGTTGTAGGCGCGACACGGCTGGCGCCGGCGTTGTCAAGCGGGGCGCCGCGCATACACGCTATTGGCGCTTCGGCGCGCATGCGCACGCACGGGCGGCGCACCGATGTATAATGCGATCCGCTGCCCGCCTCACGGTGGGTGGCACACGCTAGGGGTCCTGCAAAGCGCTATCAATTGAGCGCTGCGCGGGTGAGAAATACCCTCCGAACCTGATCTGGATAATGCCAGCGAAGGGAAGCTCAGGATATCGCCGGCCGCCGTCAGGCCATCATCAGCGCCATCCCCACCTCCTTTGCTGGCTCCTGTAGCCAACCAAGGAGCCAAATTGAACGCCAATCCGAAATTCCTCTCCGCCACCGCCACGGTCGACCAGGCCGCCATCGCGCCGCTGCCCAATTCGCGCAAGGTGTACGTGCAGGGCAGCCGCCCCGACATCCGCGTGCCGATGCGCGAAATCACCCAGGCCGACACGCCCGCCTCGTTTGGTTTTGAAGCCAATCCGCCCGTCTATGTGTACGACACCTCCGGTCCCTACACCGACCCGGAAGCCGTGATCGACATCCGCTCCGGCCTGGCCGCCACTCCGCGCCTGCCATGGATCCTGGAACGGGGCGACACCGAGGAACTGGCCGGCCCCACCTCCGAATATGGCCAGGCGCGCCTGGCCGATCCGGCCCTGGCCGAGCTGCGCTTCAACCTGCACCGCCAGCCGCGCCGCGCCAAGGCTGGCAAGAACGTGACCCAGATGCACTACGCGCGCCAGGGCATCATCACGCCGGAAATGGAATTCGTCGCCATCCGCGAAAACCTGCGCCGCCAGGAGTACCTGGAGAACCTGAAAACCTCCGGCCCCATGGGCCAGCGCCTGGCCGACCTGATGGGCCGCCAGCATCCGGGCCAGGCCTACGGCGCCGCCATTCCGGCCGAAATCACGCCTGAATTCGTGCGCGACGAGATCGCCCGCGGCCGCGCCATCATCCCGGCCAACATCAACCACCCGGAAATCGAGCCGATGATCATCGGCCGCAATTTCCTCGTCAAGATCAACGCCAACATCGGCAATTCGGCCGTCACCTCGTCCATCGGCGAGGAAGTGGAGAAGATGACCTGGGCCATCCGCTGGGGCGGCGACAACGTGATGGACCTGTCGACCGGCAAGCATATCCACGAGACGCGCGAATGGATCATCCGTAACAGCCCGGTCCCCATCGGCACCGTGCCGATCTACCAGGCGCTGGAAAAGGTCAACGGCAAGGCCGAGGACCTGACCTGGGAAATCTTCCGCGACACCCTGATCGAACAGGCCGAGCAAGGCGTGGATTACTTCACCATCCACGCCGGCGTGCTGCTGCGCTACGTGCCGATGACGGCCAAGCGCCTGACGGGCATCGTCTCGCGCGGTGGTTCCATCATGGCCAAGTGGTGTCTGGCCCACCACAAGGAATCGTTCCTGTACACGCACTTCGAAGAGATCTGCGAAATCATGAAGGCCTACGACGTGTCGTTCTCGCTGGGAGATGGCCTGCGTCCCGGCTCCATCTACGACGCCAATGATGAAGCCCAATTGGGTGAACTGAAGACGCTGGGCGAACTGACCCAGATCGCCTGGAAGCACGACGTGCAGGTGATGATCGAAGGCCCCGGCCACGTGCCCATGCAGCTGATCAAGGAGAACATGGACCTGCAACTGGAGCAGTGCCACGAGGCGCCGTTCTACACCCTGGGCCCGTTGACCACCGACATCGCGCCCGGCTACGACCACATCACCTCCGGCATCGGCGCGGCGCAGATCGGCTGGTACGGCACGGCCATGCTGTGCTACGTAACGCCCAAGGAGCACCTGGGCCTGCCCGACAAGAACGACGTCAAGGACGGCATCATCACCTACAAGATCGCGGCCCACGCGGCCGACCTGGCCAAGGGCCATCCGGGCGCGCAGATCCGCGACAACGCGCTGTCCAAGGCCCGCTTCGAGTTCCGCTGGGACGACCAGTTCAACCTGGGCCTGGACCCGGACAAGGCGCGCGAATTCCACGACGAGACGCTGCCCAAGGATTCGGCCAAGGTGGCGCACTTCTGCTCCATGTGCGGCCCGCATTTCTGCTCGATGAAGATCACCCAGGAAGTGCGCGAGTTCGCGGCGGCCAACGGCGGCATCGACGACAAGGCGGCGCTGGAACAGGGCATGCAGACCAAGGCGATCGAGTTCGTCAAGAACGGCGCCGAGCTGTATCGCAAGCTGTGAGGCGGCCATGATCGCGATAGAACTGAACGGCGCGCCGCACAGCGTACCGGCCGGCCATACGGTGAACGACTTGATCGACGCCCTGTCGCTGACGGGCCAGGCGCTGGCGCTGGCCATCAACCGCACGGTGGTGCCGCGCCAGCAATGGCGCGAGCGCCAGCTGGCGGCCCAGGACAAGGTGGACATCGTGCGCGCCATCGGCGGCGGCTAACCACGGACGTTAAAGGAAAACAGAGATGCAAGAGCAAAACCAAGACCTGCTGACCATCGCGGGCAAGAGCTACAACTCGCGCCTGCTGGTGGGCAGCGGCAAATACAAGGACCTGGCGCAAACCAAGGAAGCGACCGACGCGGCCGGCGCCGAGATCATCACGGTGGCCATCCGCCGCGTCAACATCGGCCAGGATCCCAATACGCCCAGCCTGCTGGACGTGCTGCCACCGTCGCAGTACACCATCCTGCCCAACACGGCCGGCTGCTACACGGCCAAGGACGCCGTCTACACGCTGCAGATGGCGCGCGAACTGCTGGGCGGCCACAAGCTGGTCAAGCTGGAAGTGCTGGGCGATGAGAAGACCCTGTTCCCGCACATGCCGGAAACCCTGATCGCGGCCGAGGCGCTGGTGCGCGACGGCTTCGACGTGATGGTCTACTGCAGCGACGATCCGATCCAGGCCAAGCTGTTGGCCAGTATCGGCTGCGTGGCCGTGATGCCGCTGGCGTCGCTGATCGGCTCGGGCATGGGCATCCTCAATCCGTGGAATCTGTCGCTGATTATCGAGCAGGCCACCGTGCCGGTGCTGGTCGATGCCGGCGTGGGTACGGCGTCGGATGCCGCCATCGCCATGGAACTGGGCTGCGACGGCGTGTTGATGAACACCGCCATCGCCGGCGCCCAGGACCCGGTGCGCATGGCGCGCGCCATGCGGCTGGGGGTGCAGGCCGGGCGTGAAGCCTACCTGGCCGGCCGCATTCCGAAGCGCTTCGCCGCCTCGCCATCGTCGCCGATGGCTGGCCGGCTGGCATGACGGACCGCGCCGCCACCGGCATGCACGCGCCAGCCGGCGCCGGTTCGCCGGCGGCGGCGCCACCCGTGCGCCGTCCCGATGAACGGGCCGCCGTGCTGGTGCTGGCCGGCGTCGATCCGTCGGGCGGCGCCGGCATCGCGGCCGACCTGCAAGCCGTGGCCGGCCAGGGCGCGCATGCGCTGACCGTGGTCACGGCGCTGACGGCGCAGGACAACGATCGCGTCTACCACGTGCAGCCGGTTGACAGCGCCATGGTGCTGCGCCAGGCCGAGGTGCTGGCGGCGAAGATCGCCATCGCCGCCGTCAAGATCGGCATCACGGGCAGCGCCGCCAACGCACGCGCGATCGCCGGCCTGATCGCGCGCCTGCGCGTGCATCAGCCGGACTTGCCGGTGGTGCTGGACCCGGTGCTGGCCAGTGGCCACGGCGACCTGCTGTCGCGCGACGACGCGGCGCTGGCGCTGGCGCCACTGCTGCCGCTGGTGACCGTGCTGACGCCGAATGGCCCGGAGGCGCGCGCCTTGAGTGGCGAGGACACGCCGGCCGCGCAGGCCCGCGTGCTGCGCGAGCGGGGCTGCCAGCATGTGCTGATCACGGGTGGGCATGAGGACGGCGAGCAGGTGGTCAACCGCTGGTATGGCCCGGAACGCGAACAACAGTGGCGCTGGCCCCGTTTGCCGGGCGGTTTTCACGGCAGCGGCTGCACCCTGGCCTCATCCATCGCCGGCCTGCTGGCGCAGCAGGTACCGGTGGCGGTGGCGCTGGAACGGGCGCAGTTGTTCTGCCATCACGCGCTGGAAGCGTCCTACCCGATCGCCGCAGGCCAGCGTATTCCGCTGCGCTGAAAAGCGTGTTACGTCCCGAATTTTTTTTGAGAGAGCATGATGCAAGGACTTTATCTGGTCACCCCCAACTGGGACGATACGGAGCGGCTGCTGGCCGTGACGGAGCAGGCGCTGGGCGCCGGCGTGGCGCTGCTGCAGTACCGCCACAAGGATGCCGGTCCGGCGCTGCGCGCGGAGCAGGGCGCGGCCCTGCTGGCGCTGTGCCGCCGCCACGGCGTGCCGCTGATTATCAACGACCACCTGGACCTGTGCCGCGCGCTCGACGCGGACGGCATCCACGTGGGCGGCACCGACGCCACGCTGGCAGAGGTGCGCGCCGCGCTGGGGCCGGACAAGATCGTCGGCGCCTCCTGCTACGGCGACCTGCCGCGCGCCCAGGCGGCGCAGGCGGCCGGCGCCAGCTACGTGGCCTTCGGCGGCTTTTATCCGTCGCGTGTCAAGCAGTATGCGGTGACGACGGCGCCGTCCATCCTGGACCAGGCGCGCGCCGTGATCACCGTGCCCAGCGTCGTCATCGGCGGCATGACGCCCGAGAACGCGGCGCCGCTGGTGGCGCGCGGCACCAATATGGTGGCGGCCATCAGCAGCGTCTACCTGGCCGATGATCCGGCCGCCGCCGTGCACCGGTTCAGGGCCTTATTCTTGGCTCATTAACAACGGCATTGAAAACTGGTTGGCTATCCGTGGGCCGTTACGTCTTATAATTCAGGCGTTTACTTGACCACGGATCCGCCCTATGAACGTCTCCGCCAGCGCGAAGCGACTGATACTGATCGTCGATGACGACCAACTGCTGCTCGATTACCTGGGCGAGGTGCTGCGCCACGCCGGCTACGACACGCTGCAGGCTTCCTCGTCCGAGCAAGCCTTGCAACTGATCGCCCAGCGCGAACCGGACCTGGCCCTGCTCGACATCCACATGCCGGGCATGAATGGTTTGGAACTGGCCAAGCGGTTGCACGCCCAGACCTCGGTGCCGTTCATGTTCCTGTCCGGCCGCGGCGACGCCGACGCCGGCAAGCAGGCGGCGTCCTACGGCGCCGTCGGCTTCCTGGTCAAGCCGGTCGATGAAAAACACTTGATGCCGGCTTTCGCGGCCGGCCTGGCGCGGGCCGACGAGATCCGCCAGTTGCGCCGTACGGAGCTCAACCTGAACGCGGCGTTGGCGGCCGGACGCGAAACCAGCCTGGCCGTGGGCCTGTTGATGTGCAAGTTCCAGACCGACCGCAACACGGCCTTCGAAGTGCTGCGCGATCACGCCCGCTCCAGCCGGCGCAAGGTCAACGAAGTGGCCGACCAACTGCTGGCCGCCGAGGAAACCCTGAACAGCCTGCATGCCGCGTTCAGCAACCGTCTCAAAAAGTAAACGCCGGGGGCGCCGGTAAGCGACGTACGCTTGCCGGCCCCGTGTTTTGATGTACCATGCACACTGGCTTCAGCGGCCTCCCGTCGCTGAGCCGATACGCGGCCGGACCGTAACCCGCTCCCCGCCGTCTTGTTCGCGACCGCCCGTTCCCCGCGCCGCTATCCCCGTCCGGCCCAACTCCGCCGCATCGTTCCCGTTTCCTTCGTTGCCTCGCGCGCCCTTGCGCGCGCTCGTTGCGTAGCCGGAGCAGTCCTTTTTTCGCCGGAGAGATTTCATGACCGATAAGCCAATCAGCACCGCGCCAGCGCCGTTCTGTGTCAGCCAGCAGCAGTTGGATGAAGCGCGCGCCGCCCATGATGAGGCGCGCGGGTACGGCGCCGCACCGCGTGTATTGCATGTTGATAGCGACCATGACGCCGCCCTGGTGCTGGCCGCGCTGCTGGTGCCGGAAACCCAGGTCACCCACGCCGGCACGCTGGACGCCGCCGTGCGGGCCGTGCGCAGCGGGCGTTATGCGCTGGTGGTGCTGGACCCGGACCTGCCCGACGGTGACGGCGCCACCTTGCTGCACATCTTGTGCGAGCAGCCGCAGGCCACCCCGGTGCTGCTGTATTCGGGGCGCCAGCCGGAGCGCCTCGACCAGGGCATCCCCTTCCTTCACAAGCCGTGGACGTCGCCGCGCCAGCTGTGGCTGACCGTGTCGCGCCTGCTGGAAATGCCATCGCTGGCCACCGTCATCCAGCCTTCCTGCTGACGTTTCGTTCACGTTGGCGGTTTGTTATGATGGTGCACCGGCCAGGCCGGAGCGCCGACTAACGCCAACAAGGACAAACACATGAAAACCAAAGCAGCCGTTGCATGGCAGGCGGGCCAGCCGCTGACGATCGAGGAAGTGGAGCTGGGCGGCCCGCGCGAAGGCGAGGTGCTGGTCGAGATCAAGGCCACCGGCATCTGCCACACGGATTACTACACCCTGTCGGGCGCCGACCCGGAAGGCATCTTCCCCGCCATCCTGGGCCATGAGGGCGCTGGTGTGGTGGTGGACGTGGGACCGGGCGTGAAGAGCCTGAAAAAGGACGATCATGTCATTCCGCTCTACACGCCGGAATGCCGCCAGTGCAAATTCTGCCTGTCGCAAAAGACCAACCTGTGCCAGTCGATCCGTTCGACCCAGGGCCGCGGTCTGATGCCCGACGCCACCAGCCGTTTTTCGCTGGACGGCAAACCGATCTACCACTACATGGGCACCTCCACCTTCTCCAACTACATCGTGGTGCCGGAGATCGCACTGGCGAAAATCCGCTCGGACGCGCCGTTCGACAAGGTGTGCTACATCGGCTGCGGCGTGACCACCGGCGTGGGCGCGGTGCTGTTCACGGCCAAGGTGGAGGCGGGCGCCAACGTGGTGGTGTTCGGCCTGGGCGGCATCGGCCTGAACGTGATCCAGGCCGCGCGCATGGTGGGCGCGGACAAGATCATCGGGGTCGACCTGAACCCGGCCCGCGAGGACATGGCGCGCAAGTTCGGCATGACCCACTTCATCAACCCATCCCAGGTGGAGAACGTGGTGGACGCCATCATCCAGCTGACCGACGGCGGCGCCGACTACAGCTTCGAATGCATCGGCAACACGACCACCATGCGCCAGGCGCTCGAATGCTGCCACAAGGGTTGGGGCCAATCCATCATCATCGGCGTGGCGGCGGCAGGGCAGGAAATCTCGACCCGGCCATTCCAGCTGGTGACTGGGCGGGTGTGGAAGGGCTCCGCGTTCGGCGGCGCGCGCGGCCGCACCGACGTGCCGAAGATCGTCGACTGGTACATGGAAGGCAAACTCAATATCGACGACCTGATCACGCACCGGCTGCCGCTGGAGCGCATCAACGAAGGCTTCGACCTGATGAAGCGGGGCGAGTCGATCCGCTCGGTGGTGCTGTACTGACGTGACGGGCCGGCGCGCCACACCTGTGCCATGTGCTGGACTGTATAAAACCCCAGCACTGGCGCGCCGGCCCGGTATAATCACGGGATGCAAAATCTCCTCCACAACCTCAATCCCGAACAACTGGCCGCCGTCACGCTGCCACCCCAGAGTGCCCTGATCCTGGCCGGCGCCGGCTCCGGCAAGACGCGCGTGCTGACCACCCGCATCGCGTGGCTGATCCAGACCGGCCAGGTGTCGCCGGCCGGCATCCTGGCCGTGACCTTCACCAACAAGGCGGCCAAGGAAATGATGACGCGTTTGTCGGCCATGTTGCCGATCAATACGCGGGGAATGTGGATCGGGACGTTCCACGGCCTGTGCAACCGCCTGCTGCGCACCCACTACCGCGACGCGGCCCTGCCGCAAACGTTCCAGATTCTCGATACGCAGGACCAGCTGTCCGTCATCAAGCGGCTGCTGAAGGCGAACAACGTGGACGATGAGAAGTTCCCGCCCAAGGAACTGCAGTACTTCATCAACGGCGCCAAGGACCAGGGCCTGCGCGCCAACAAGATCGACCCCTACGGCCCGGACGAGCGCAAGAAGGTCGAGCTGTACCAGTTGTACGACGACCAGTGCCAGCGCGAAGGCGTGGTCGATTTCGCTGAACTGCTGCTGCGCACTTACGAGCTGTTGAGCCGTAACCAGCCCTTGCGCGAGCATTACCAGCAGCGCTTCAAGCACATTCTGGTGGACGAGTTCCAGGACACCAACAACCTGCAGTACAACTGGCTCAAGCTGATGGCCGGCCATGGCGGGCAAGTGGGCGGCGCGCTGTTCGCCGTGGGCGACGATGACCAGAGCATCTACGCCTTCCGGGGCGCCAATGTGGGCAACATGAGCGCGTTCGAGCGCGAGTTCAAGGTGCAGAACCTGATCAAGCTGGAACAGAACTACCGCTCGCACGGCCACATCCTGGACGCGGCCAATATGCTGATCGCCAATAACAGCAAGCGCCTGGGCAAGAACCTGCGCACGGACGCCGGCCACGGTGAGCCGGTGCGCGTGTATGAAGCCAGCTCCGATTTGGCGGAAGCCCAATGGATCATTGAGGAGTCAAAGAGTTTGATCGCAGACGGTGTGTCGCGCAGCGAGATCGCTGTGCTGTACCGCTCCAACGCGCAGTCGCGCGTGATCGAACATGCGCTGTTCTCGGCCGGCATGCCGTATCACGTATACGGCGGCTTGCGCTACTTCCAGCGCGCCGAGGTCAAGCACGCGATCGCCTACCTGCAGTTGATGGACAACCCGCACAACGATTCGGCTTTCCTGCGGGTGGTGAACTTCCCCACGCGCGGCATCGGCCTGCGCTCGATCGAGCAATTGCAGGCGGCGGCCGAGCAGCACAATATTTCGCTGTACGCGGCCGTGCCTTATGTGGCGGGCAAGGCCGGCACCTCGCTGGGCGGCTTCGTGCGCCTGGTCGAAGGTGCGCGCTTCGAGACGCAGCAGATGGCGCTGCCGGAACTGGTGCGCGTGACGCTGGAAATGAGCGGCCTGCTGGCCCACTACCAGACCGAGAAGGAAGGCGCCGACCGCATCGAAAACCTGGAGCAGATGGTCAGCGCCGCCACCCAGTTCGTGTCCGAGGAAGGCTACGGCCAGGGGGCGCCTGCGCACCTGGGACCGAAGGCGCAGGCACAGGCGGGCGATGCCATCGTCAACGCCGACGGTGTGGAGATCTACGATGCCGACGCGCCGCTGCCGACCGTGATGTCGCCGCTGTCGGCCTTCCTGTCGCATGCCTCGCTGGAGGCGGGCGACAACCAGGCCCAGGCCGGCCAGGACGCGTTGCAGATGATGACGGTGCATTCGGCCAAGGGCCTGGAGTTCGACAACGTATTTATCACGGGCCTGGAGGAGGGCCTGTTCCCGCACGAGAGCAGTTCGCGCGAAGATGGCGGCGTGGAGGAGGAACGGCGCCTGATGTACGTGGCCATCACGCGCGCGCGCAAGCGGCTCTACATGTGCTTCGCGCAGACCCGCATGCTGCACGGCCAGACCCGCTACAACATGAAGTCGCGCTTCTTCGACGAGCTGCCGGAGGAATCGCTCAAGTGGCTTTCGCCCAAGGTGCAGTCGCATTGGTCCGCCTCCAACAACCGCAAGTCGGCGTGGGACGACGTGGTGCCGCTGGTGGGCTCGGACAACGCCATCGCGCAGAAGATCGCGCAGAAGTCGGCCGGCGCCGGCTGGCGCATCGGTGAATCGGTCGCTCACGGCAAATTCGGCGAAGGCGTGATCGTCAACATCGAGGGCAGCGGCGGCAATGCGCGGGCCCAGATCAATTTCGGCAGCCACGGCATGAAGGTGCTGGACCTGAGCGTGGCCAAGCTGGAACGGCTGGGACGGTAGCGGAAAGAACGGCGGCGAACAAATGGGGACGTAACACAATTTGCAGTTTGAATTGTGTTACGTCCCCATTTGTTCGCGAGGCGCCGCCGTATTGGAATTATTCCTGCTCCGCCGGCGCCGGTTCCTGGGGCGCGGCCGGCAGGCCGAAGATCTGGCGGTAGCTGGCGTAGAACGAGCAGTGCAGCAGCACCGTCAGGATCACGGAAAGCGGCAGCAGCACCAGCAGGGCCACCTGGCTGCGGCCCATCAGCATGATCACCACTTCGCTCACCGTGGCGGTGATGGCGAACCAGCCCAGTGCGAACACGATGAAGGCCTTGAGCGCGCGCAGCACGGAGAAGAAGCTGAAGAAGATGGCTTTGCCGAGCGCCATTTTCTGCCAGTAGATCAGCGGCGCGGCGAAACAGAACGCCATCGCGGCCGGGATGTAGACGGCGCACGCGAGCAGCATGGCGCCGCCCAGGTTGGCTTCCTTCAGTTGGCGGGCCGTGTCGGCGTTCGCTTCGATTTGCCCCGTGATCAGCTGGAACAGCACGCCGCCGTCGGCCAGTGCCGAGGCGCCGAGCGCCAGCGCGGCCGCGCACAGGTACAGCACCCCCAATTTCAGCAGCGTGCCGACGGCCGGCTTGTGAAAGCCCGTCAGCAGCCGGGCCGGCACGATGCGCCGGCCCTGGTCGATGTCCAGGCAGGCTTGCATGAAGGCGACGGAAAACACGGGCACCAGCAGCACGGGCATGAACTGCCCCAGCAGCGGCACCACGCTGGCCAGCAGCGAGATGAACATGGAGCCCAGCAGCAGCGTCGACAGCGCGGCCGGCTGCCGGCGGAACAGGGCCAGGCCCTGTTTCACCCACAGCCAGCCGGTACTTGCGGGCAGATTGTTCATCAGTACAGGTCCGGCGCCGGGGTGGCGATGCGTTCGCGCAGGATGCGCTCGAAATGCGTGGGGTCGTGCGGGGTCAGCATTTCCGCTTCGCGCGGCTGGTGGAAGTCGTACAGGCGCGACAGCCAGAAGCGCAACGCGGCGGCGCGCAGCATGGGCTGCCAGGCCGACTGCTCGGCGGCCGTGAAGGGGCGCACGGCATGGTAGGCGTCCAGCATGGCGCGCACGCGGGCTTGATCCAGCACACCCGTATCGAGGTCGATGCACCAGTCGTTGACGGTGACGGCCACATCGAACAGCCAGGTGTCGCAACCGGCGAAATAAAAGTCGAAGAAGCCGGTCAGCCGTTCGCCGTCGAACATGACGTTGTTGCGGAACAGGTCGGCGTGCACGGGGCCTTGCTGCAGCTGGTTGTACGTGTCGCTGCAGGCGTACGCCTGCTGGAAGTGCATCTCGGCCCGCAGCAGATGGGCGTTGTCGTCGGACAGGTAAGGCAGCACCAGCGGCGTGGTGTCGTTCCACCATGCCAGGCCGCGCAAGTTCGGTTGCTGCAGCGGATAGTCCTGGCCGGCCAGGTGCATGCGCGCCAGCATGGCGCCGACGGCCGCGCAGTGCACCGGTTGCGGGTCCAGCTGCGAGCGGCCTTCCAGCTTGCTGACGATGGCGGCCGGCTTGCCGTGCAACTCGGCCAGCAGTTCGCCCGCGTTGGTGGCCACCGGGGCCGGCACCAGCACGCCGCGCGCGGCCAGGTGGTCCATCAGGCGCAGATAGAATGGCAACTGCTCGAACGACAGGTTCTCGAAGATGGTGAGCACATACTCGCCGCGCTCCGTGGTCAGGAAGAAGTTGCTGTTTTCAATGCCGGAGGCGATGCCTTTGAGGGCGAGCGCTTTGCCGAGGGGGAATTGCTGGATCCACTGGCCGATATCGTCCAGGGTGACCGGGGTAAAAACTGCCATGAGTGTCAGGGATGAGGTTCGAAGGGCGCGCCCCGTACAGGCCGGGGCGCGGCGGACTGGCCGTCTGGAAGTCGTTTCAAAAAGCCCATGGCGTCGTTGTGGCGCCTTGCCGTGCAAGCGCACTGTCTTCGGCGCCACGCCTAGCCACGGTCATTTTGAAACAACTTCCTACTGTTTGGCCGGTGGCGGTGGCGGCGGCACGCTGGTGTCGGCCGCTTCTTCTTCCGTGGTTTTCTTCTTTTTCTTGCCGAGGTCAAATTCCATCACGGTCCACTGGGGGCCGCGGTTGGCGCTGCCCACGGCGTCGCCCGGCAGCGCGCTGCCGACCGGGTTGTTGGGCTTGACCGTGTAGGTGCTCTTGCCACTCTTGACCTTGGCTTCGGTCACGCGCCCGCCTTCGCGCTTCTCGGTGATTTTCTTCTCGGCGGCGGCCGGCTTGGCGTTGACCGTGATCGGGTCGTCCGCCACTTCCTCGATTTTTTCGAGCTTGGGCGGGGTGCCGGCAGCGGGCGTCTGGGCACTGGCCACGCCCACCTGCGCGCACAGCGCCAGAAGGAGGACTTGCCAGAGAGTGGAGGTGCGCATCATGGTGGGGTCGCCTGTGAAAACGGGATGAATACAGTGTGAGAGCCCATTGTAACAAACAGACACGCTTAGCTGTTTCTAAAGCGTCGTTTCGGCGTCATTTCGGGACACGCGAAGGGCGCGCGGCTGTTGTTTCGTTGTCTTTGTGAAAACAATGCAATGAGGGCGATGGGGCCCGTAAAGTCTGCGATAATGCCTGTTTCGCCCGCGCGCGCGTTCCATTTTCCCGGCATTATGCATAAAACCCTGCTGTTAGTTGACGGTTCCAGTTACCTTTACCGCGCCTTCCACGCGCTGCCCGACCTGCGCAGCCCGGACGGCCACCCGACCGGCGCCATGCACGGCATGGTCAACATGCTGCGCCGCCTGCGCGCCGACTATCCGGCCGCCTATATCGCCTGCGTGTTCGACGCCAAGGGCAAGACCTTCCGCGACGACATGTACCCCGAATACAAGGCCACGCGCGCCTCGATGCCGGACGACCTGCGCTTGCAGATCGAACCGATCCACGAAGCCGTCAAGGCCATGGGCTGGCCGATCCTGATGGTGGAGGGGGTGGAGGCGGATGACGTGATCGGCACCCTGGCCGTGCAGGCGGCCCAGGCCGACATGGACGTGGTGGTGTCGACCGGCGACAAGGACCTGGCCCAGCTGGTCAACGAGCGCGTCATGCTGATCAACACCATGAGCAACGAGAAGCTGGACCAGGCCGGTGTGCTGGCCAAGTTCGGCGTGCCGCCCAACCGCATCATCGACTACCTGACCCTGATCGGCGACACGGTCGACAACGTGCCCGGCGTGCACAAGTGCGGCCCCAAGACGGCCCTCAAGTGGCTGACCCAATATGACAGCCTCGATGGCGTGATGGCCAACGCGGCCAGCGTGGGCGGCGCCGTGGGCGAGAACCTGCGCTCGGCGCTGGAATGGCTGCCGCGCGGGCGCCAGCTGATCACCGTGAAGACGGATTGCGACCTGTCGGGCCACATGAGCAGCATCACGGAATCGCTGGCGGCGCGCCCCGAGGACGTGGAATCCTTGCTGGCCTTCTTCACCAAGTACGGCTTCAAGACCTTGCAGCGCGAGCTGGGCGCGGCCAGCGGCAAGGCCGCGCCGGCCGCCGCCGCTGCCGCCGTGGTGGTGGCCGGTGGCGTCACGGAGGATCTGTTCGCGGAGCCGCCCGCCGAACTGCGCTACGACATGGTGACCACGGAGGCCCAGCTCGATCACTGGCTGGCCGTGATCGACGCCGCCGCGCTGACGGCCGTGGATACGGAAACCACGTCGCTGGAACCGATGACGGCCCAGCTGGTCGGCATTTCCCTGTCCGTGGAGCCGGGCGTGGCTTGCTACATCCCGGTGGCCCACACCTACGCCGGCGTGCCAGAACAGCTGTCGCGCGAGCATGTGCTGGCGCGCCTGAAGCCATGGCTGGAAAACGCGGACAAGCCCAAGGTGGGCCAGAACCTCAAGTACGACAGCCACATCTTCGCCAACCATGGCGTGCAACTGCGCGGCATCGTGCACGACACGCTGCTCGAATCGTATGTGTTCGAGTCGCACCGTCCGCACGACATGGACAACCTGGCGCTGCGCCACCTGAACGTGACCACCATTCCGTTCGTCGACGTGTGCGGCAAGGGCGCCAGCCAGATCACTTTCGACCAGGTGGAACTGGGCCGCGCCACGGCCTACGCGGCCGAGGATGCGGACATCACGCTGCGCCTGCACCAGTCCATGATCGCCAAGGTGGAAGGGGACGAGAAGCTGAACCACATCTACCGCGCCATCGAATTGCCGACGGCCGTGGTGCTGCAAAAGATCGAGCGCAATGGCGTGATGATCGATGCCGGCCTGCTGGCCACCCAGTCGGCTGAACTGGGCGCGCGCGTGGCGGAGCTGGAGCAGAAGGCGCATGAACTGGCCGAGCAGCCGTTCAACCTCGGTTCGCCCAAGCAGATCGGCGAGATCTTCTTTGAAAAACTCAAGCTGCCGGTGGTGAAAAAGACGCCGAGCGGCGCGCCTTCCACCGACGAGGAAGTGCTGCAAAAACTGGCCGAGGATTATCCGCTGCCGAAAGTGCTGCTGGAATTCCGCAGCCTGTCCAAGCTCAAGTCCACCTACACGGACAAGCTGCCCAAGATGATCAACGCCGCGACGGGCCGGGTGCACACCAACTACGCGCAGGCCGTGGCCGTGACGGGCAGGCTGGCGTCCAACGATCCCAACCTGCAGAACATCCCGATCCGCACCAAGGAAGGCCGCCGCATCCGCGAGGCGTTCGTGGCGCCGGCCGGCAGCCATATCGTGTCGGCCGACTATTCCCAGATCGAGCTGCGCATCATGGCCCACATCTCGGGCGACGAGAACATGCTGCGCGCTTTTGCCGACGGGGTGGACATCCACCGCGCCACGGCCGGCGAAATCTTCGGCGTGCCGGCCGACGAGGTGTCGAGCGAGCAGCGGCGCTACGCCAAGGTGATCAACTTCGGCCTGATCTACGGCATGAGCGCGTTCGGCCTGGCGTCCAACCTGGGTATCGAGCGGGGCGCGGCGCAAAGCTATATCGACCGCTATTTCGCCCGTTTCTCCGGCGTCAAGCAGTACATGGAAGATACGCGTGCGCAGGCCAAGGCGCGCGGCTACGTGGAGACGGTGTTCGGCCGCCGCCTGTGGCTGCCCGAGATCAATTCGCCCAACGGCCCGCGCCGCCAGGGCGCGGAACGGGCCGCCATCAACGCGCCCATGCAGGGCACAGCGGCCGACCTGATCAAGCTGGCCATGATCGCCGTGCAGGGCTGGCTGGAGCGCGACGGTCTGCAAACCAAAATGATCATGCAGGTGCACGATGAACTGGTGCTGGAAGTGCCGGACGCGGAACTGGCCCTGGTGCGCGAGCAGTTGCCGCGCCTGATGGCCGGTGTGGCCGCATTGAAGGTGCCGCTGACGGCCGAAGTGGGTGTCGGCAAGAATTGGGACGAGGCGCACTGACGCGCGGCTTCCCGGTAACGGTGTTGGCAATAGCGGGCGCTCACAAGGTGCCCGTGTGTGGAGACGTTAAACTATAAGAGGAGAGACATGAAAGATCTGGTACAAGATGCTGCAAGTCTGCTGTCGAAAACGTCGTTGTCGGATGGCGTAGGCCGTCGCGATTTCCTGAAAGTGGCGCTGGGCACGGGCTTCGCCGTGGCCGCCATGCCGGTGGTGGCGCAAAACGTCATCAAGACCGACACCGAGGGCCTGACGGCCGGCACGCTCCACCTGACCGTGAACGGGCAGACCGTGCCCGTCTACCGCGCCCAGCCCGAGGGCAAGACCAACCTGCCCGTGATCGTGGTGGTGTCTGAGATCTTCGGCGTGCACGAGCACATCGCCGACGTGGCGCGCCGCTTCGCCAAGCTCGGTTACCTGGCGCTGGCGCCGGAACTGTTCGTGCGCCAGGGCGATCCCAGCAAGGCGGCCACCATCGCCGACCTGCAGCGCGACATCATCGCCAAGACGCCGGACGCGCAGGTGCTGGGCGATATCGACGCCGTGTTCGCGTGGGCCAAGGCCAACGGCGGCAATCCGGACAAGATGGGCATCGCCGGCTTCTGCTGGGGCGGCCGCATCGCCTGGATGTACGCGGGCCACAACCCGCAACTGAAGGCGGCCGTGGCCTGGTATGGCCGGCTGGTGGGCGAGGCCAACGCCATGATGCCGACCTATCCGATCGACATCGCCCCCTCGCTCAAGGTACCCGTGCTGGGCCTGTACGGTTTGAAGGACACCGGCATCAGCCAGGATTCCATCGCCCGCATGAAGGAAGCGCTGAACCGGTCCGGCAACAAGTCCCAGTTCGTGGTGTACCCGAATTCGGGTCACGCCTTCCATGCGGACTACCGTCCCAGCTATGTGGAGGCGGACGCCAAGGACAGTTTCGCGCGCGCCATCGCGTGGTTGCGCGAGCATGGCGTGATGTAAGCGGGAGGCGCCATTTGGCGTGAATTGGGCAAATAAGCGGGCTGGGCGGTAAAATACCGTCCGGCCCGCGCCGCTTGCAGCCCTGCCGCCGCGCCCGGTCCCTGCCATAAGAGGTTCAAAATCGACTCGACACTCATCTCCATCCTGCTGGCCACCACGGTCGCCGGCGTCGTCAGCATCACGGCCGCCGCCATTTTTTCGTTCGCGCTGCTGTCCAAGGTGGTCGAGCGCATGGTCAGCCTGTCGGTCGGCATCATGTTGTCCACCTCCTTGCTGCACGCGTTGCCGGAAGCGTTCGAATCGCAGGCCGACGCGCGCAGCCTGTTCGCCACCCTGCTGGGCGGGTTGCTGGCCTTCTTCATGCTGGAAAAGCTGGCCATCCTGCGCCACTCGCACCACCACGAGGGCGACGGCCACCATCACCACCACGGCCACGACAAGCGCGAGGCGGGCAAGGCTGGCTGGATGATTCTGGTGGGGGACGGCATGCACAATTTCACGGACGGCATCCTGATCGCGGCCGCCTTCCTGGCCAATCCGGAGCTGGGGCTGGTGACGGGCCTGGCCATCATCGCGCACGAGATTCCGCAGGAGATCGGCGATTTCATCGTGCTGCTCAACGCCGGCTTCACGCGCACCCGCGCCTATGTGTACAACCTGCTGTGCAGCCTGATGGCGATCGCCGGCGGGGTGCTGGGCTACTACATGCTGGACCGCGCCAGCGGCATGATCCCGTATGTGCTGGTGTTCGCCTCGTCCGGCTTCATCTACATCGCCGTGAGCGACCTGATGCCGCAGATGCAGCGCCGCGCCACGTTGAGGGAGACGGTGCCGCAAGTGCTGCTGATCGCCTTAGGCGTGTGTATCGTGCTGTTCCTCACGCGCGGCCACTGACGGCCGCTGCCGCCCGCCCGGCCTGGCGCCGGCCGGGGCGGAACGAGGTCGTGTTCCTTACGCCTCGCCCTTGGCTACCGGCCGTGCCGGATCGGCGCACCATTCGCTCCACGAGCCCGGATACAGGGCCGCGCCGCTCAGGCCGGCCACTTCCAGGGCCAGCAGGTTGTGGCAGGCCGTCACGCCCGAGCCGCACTGCATGACGACATCCGACACCGTGTCGAACAACGGGCCGAATTCCCTGGTGAGCTGGGTGGCGTTCTTGAAGCGTCCGTTGCTGAGCAGGTTGTCCTTGAAGAAGCGGTTCTTGGCGCCTGGGATGTGGCCGCCCACCGGGTCCATCACTTCGTTCTCGCCGCGGAAGCGGTCCGGCGCGCGCGCGTCGATCACCTTGAGCATGCCGCCGGCCAGATTGCCCACCAGTTCGGCCGCCGTCACGGTTTTCGTCAGCGTGGGCTTTTCCATGATATGGCCGCGCGGGCGCGTGGCCACCGGCGTCACCAGCGGCAAGCCCTGCTCGTGCCATGCGGCCAGGCCGCCGTCGAGCACGGCCACGGCCGGGTGGCCGATCCAGCGCAGCAGCCACCACAGGCGGGCCGCGTACATGCCGCCATGGGCGTCATAGGCCACCACTTGCGACTGGTCGTTCACGCCCCACTGGCGCAGCTTCTCGATCAGGGCCGCCCGGTCGGGCAGGGGATGGCGGCCGTGGAACTTGCCGTCCGGGCCCACCTTGGGACCGGCCAGGTCGTGTTCCATGTCCGCGAACTGGGCGTTCTGGATGTGGCCGGCCGCGTAGGCGGCGCGGCCCGCTTCCAGGTCCATCAAATCGTGGCGGCAATCGATCACGATCCAGTCGGGATCGGTCAGGTGCCCGGCCAGGGTGGCGGCGTCTATCAAGGTCGTATGCATGGCTGCTCCTTAGAGGTCGTTTCAAAATGCCCGTGGCGTCGTTGTGACGCCTCGCCGTGCAAGCGCACTGCCTTCGTTTTCGCTGCGCCTGCGGCGCAGCCCCCTCGCCACGGTCATTTTGAAACAACCTCTTAGACTTCGCTTGCGATCGGGTCGGTATTGGCGATGGCTTTACCGCGTTCGGTACTGCGCGTATTGTAAAACGTTGCGGCGCTGCCCGACGCGAGAATCACGGCAATACCGGCCCAGCTGCGCCAGTCGAACACGTCGTCGAACACCAGCACACCCCACACGCTGGAAAATACGATGCCCGTATATTGCAGGTTGGCCACTACCAGCGTGCTGCCAAGGCGGTAGGCGCGCGTCATGGCCATCTGGGCGCTGGTGGCGCACACGCCTATGCCCAATAGCAGCAAGGCGCCGTGCATGGTGTCGATGGCGTGCCAGCCGGATTGGCCGGGCGCACTGGCCAACATGGTACCGGCCGCGCCAGCCACCAGGTTCATGACGGAGAAATAGAACACCACCCGGTATTCGGGCTCACCGGCCAGGCCCAGCTTGCGCACCTGCAGGTAGGCCATGGCCGACAGCAGGCTGGAACTGAGCGCGATCAGGGCCGGCGTCAACTGGTTGGCGTGAAAGGCCGGTTGCAGCAGCAGCGTGACGCCGACAAAGCTCATGCCGACGGCGGCCAGCAGCGGCCATTCCACATGGTTTTTCGCGTGCCACCAGCCGGCGGCGAACAGGAACACGGCGATCCAGATTGGCGCCATGTAGTTGAGGGTCATGGCCGTGGCCAGCGGCAGGCGGGCGATGGCCCAGAACCACAGCCACAGCGACAGCACGCCCACCAAGCCGCGCCACAGGTGGGCGCCGGCCATGGTGGTGCGCAGGCTGCCTCCTTGCAGCCGGATCATGCAGAAAAGAGTGGTGACGCCGATCACGCCCCGGTAGAACACGATCTCCGAGGTGGCGAACTGCTCGGAGGCCAGCTTCACGCACACCCCCATGGCGGCGAACATAAAACTGGCAAACAACATCCAAAGCGACTGCATCGACTATCCGGTTGCTACAGCGTGATCTTGCCGCGATACCACTCATGGAAGTGCTGCATACCGTCTTCCATCGGCGACTGGTAGGGACCGGCGTCCGTCGTGCCCCGGTCCATCAGGGCCTTGCGGCCGGCGTCCATGCGCAGCGCGATCTCGTCGTCCTCGACCACGGTTTCCATGTAGGCGGCCCGTTCGGCCTCGATGAATTCGCGCTCGAACAGCACGATCTCCTCGGGATAGTAGAACTCCACCACGTTCTTGGTGCGCTGCGGACCTTCCGGCCACAGGGTCGAGACGATCAGCACGTGCGGATACCATTCCACCATGATGTTGGGGTAGAGCGTGAGCCAGATGGCACCGTAGGGCGGTGCTTCGCCGCCACGGAACTTGAGCACCTGCTCCTGCCAGCGCTTGTAGATGTCGGAACCGGCCTTGGTCAGGCCCCGGTTCACGCCCACCGTCTGCACGCTGTAGTCGCGGCCGAATTCCCAGCGCAGGTCTTCGCAGCTGACAAAGCTGCCCAGGCCAGGGTGGAACGGTTCGACGTGGTAGTCCTCCAGGTAGACTTCGATGAAGGTCTTCCAGTTGTAATTGCAGGTCTGGACTTCCACATGGTCGAACATATAGCCCGAGAAATCGAGGTCCTTGGTGACGGACAATGCCTTGAGCTGCTCCATGACGTTATAGCCGTTCTGCTCGAACAGCAGGCCGTTCCAGTTTTGCAGCTGGGTCTTGGGCAGGTTCAGGCAGGGCGTCGTCTCGAAGTGGGGCGCGCCGATCAGCTCGCCCTTGAGGTCGTAGGTCCAGCGGTGCAGCGGGCAGACGATGTTGTCGGCGTGGCCGCGGCCATTGAACATCAGCGCCTGGCGGTGGCGGCACACGTTGGACACCAGCTCCACGCCGCTGGCGTTGCGCACCAGCATGCGCCCTTCGTTTTCGGAAACGAGGGTCGCATAGTCGCCGGCGTTCGGCACCATCAGTTCGTGGCCCACGTAGCGTGGCCCCGTCTGGAATAATTGTTGTATTTCGCGCTGCAACAGCGCGTCGTCAAAATAGACGTTAACCGGAAGTTGCGCTTCAGTCGGCGCGAGCTTGGCGTGGCTACCCAGATCGGACATCCAAACCCCCCTTAATATGTGCATCAAACCAAAGAGAGACAGAATCCGTAAAGACCTGAATTCAAGTTGTTGAAAATGGTATTTCGGACAGAACCGGCGATTATACCGTGTTTCCACCCCCTTTGCGGGCGCGACGGCGCCCATCTGCCCCGGGCTTGATCCGGCAGCGCTGTACCGGGGCCGGCGCCGGGCGATTGCGATAAAATCTAGTTTTCCCAGCCGATGGCGGGCGCAGGCGCCGCGCCAGGCGGGGTCATTAGTTCCACCGGATAAGTTGGTTTGTTCTAAAATAACGGGCTACACTGCGCCCGCAGCGCTGTTTTTTGCACAACTCGGGCGCGTTTTGCCTGTAAAGATCCGAATTCTATGTCTAAGAAATCTAGCGCGGACGCCGCGCAAACGGCCGCGCCGCCCGCTTCGTTTGAGGAAGCGATGGCCGAACTGGCCCAACTGGTGGCCCAAATGGAGGCCGGCCAGCTGCCGCTGGAAGCGTCGGTGGCGGCCTATCAGCGCGGTTCGGAGCTGGTGAAATACTGCGCCCAGCAGCTCGACAAGGTGGAATCCCAGGTTAAGGTGCGGGAAGGGGACATGCTCAAACCGTTCGCCGACAACCAGGAGGAACTGGCATGACGCCCGCGTTCGACGATTGGATGAAAACCGTGCAGGCCGCTTCCGAGCGCGACCTGGGCGCCTACCTGCCGGCGCCGGACGTGGTGCCGGCCAAGCTGCACGAAGCCATGCGCTATGCGCTGCTGGGCGGCGGCAAGCGGGTGCGCCCACTGCTGGTGTACGCGGCCGGCGCCCTGTTCGGCGCCGACGAACAATTACTGAGCCGGGCGGCGGCGGCCGTGGAAATGATCCACGCCTATTCGCTGGTGCATGACGACATGCCTTGCATGGACGACGACGCGCTGCGCCGCGGCAAACCCACCGTGCATGTGGCCTACGACGAGGCCACGGCCCTGCTGGTGGGCGACGCGCTGCAATCGCAAGCGTTCCTGGTGCTGTCGGAAGCGGCGCCGTGCGAGCGGCTGGTGCCCATGCTGCGCCTGCTGGCGCATGCCTCCGGCTCGGCCGGCATGTGCGGCGGCCAGGCCATCGATCTGGACAGCGTGGGCCTGAGCCTGACGCTGGAGCAGCTGGAGCAGATGCACCAGCTGAAAACGGGCGCCTTGCTGCGCGCCTCCGTCGTGCTGGGCGCGCTGGCCGGCAAGACGCTGGACGCGGCCGAAACGGCGGCCCTGAACACCTACGCGCGCGCCATCGGCCTGGCATTCCAGGTGGTGGACGATGTGCTCGATGCGACGGCCGATTCGGCCACGCTGGGCAAGACGGCCGGCAAGGACGCGGCCGACAACAAGCCGACCTATGTCTCCATCCTCGGCCTGGAACCTTCGCGCGCGCTGGCGCAACAATTGCGGCTCGATGCGCACGCGGCGCTCGCGCCGTTCGGTGACAAAGCGCTGCGCTTACGCGAACTCGCGGATTTGATCGTGCAGCGGAAGGCATAAGAATATGAAATTGCTCGAAAACATAGATTCCCCGGCCGACGTGCGCAAGCTGGCACGCCACCAGCTCACCCCGCTGGCCCACGAACTGCGCCACTACCTGCTCGATTCCGTCTCCAAGACGGGCGGCCACCTGTCGTCCAACCTGGGCACGGTGGAACTGACGGTGGCACTGCACTACGTGTTCAACACGCCGCATGACCGCATCGTGTGGGACGTGGGCCACCAGACCTACTCGCACAAGATCCTCACGGGCCGGCGCGAGCGCATGCACACGTTGCGCCAGCTGGACGGCATTTCCGGCTTCCCCAAGCGCGACGAGAGCGAATACGACACCTTCGGCACGGCCCACTCGTCGACCTCGATCTCGGCCGCGCTGGGCATGGCGCAGGCAGCCAAGATCAAGGGCGAGCAGCGCCACGCCATCGCCGTGATCGGCGACGGCTCCATGACGGCCGGCATGGCCTTCGAGGCGCTCAACAACGCCGGCGTGCAGGAAGACCTGAACCTGCTGGTGATCCTGAACGACAACGACATGTCGATCTCGCCACCCGTGGGCGCCTTGAACCGCTACCTGGCGCGCCTGATGTCGGGCCAGTTCTACGCGGCCGCCAAGAACGTGGGCAAGTCCGTGCTGCCGGGGCCCGTGCTGGAGCTGGCCAAGCGGCTGGAAGAACACGCCAAGGGCATGGTGGTGCCGGCCACCATGTTCGAGGAATTCGGCTTCAACTACATCGGCCCCATCGACGGCCACGACCTCGAATCGCTGATCCCCACGCTGCAGAACATCAAGCACCTCAAGGGCCCGCAATTCCTGCATGTGGTGACCAAGAAGGGCCAGGGCTACAAGCTGGCCGAGGCCGAGCCTATCTTGTACCACGGCACCGGCAAGTTCAATCCGGCTGAAGGCATCAAGCCGGCCACGGCGCCCGGCAAGATTACCTACACGGAAGTATTCGGCAACTGGCTGTGTGACATGGCCGCCGCCGACAAGCGCCTGGTCGGCATCACCCCCGCCATGCGTGAAGGCTCGGGCATGGTGCGCTTCGAGCAGCAGTTCCCGGACCGTTATTTCGACGTCGGCATCGCCGAGCAGCATTCCGTCACCTTTGGCGCCGGCCTGGCCTGTGAAGGACTGAAACCGGTGGTGGCGATCTATTCCACCTTCCTGCAACGGGCCTACGACCAGTTGATCCACGACGTGGCGCTGCAGAACCTGGACGTGACGTTCGCGCTGGACCGTGCCGGCCTGGTGGGCGCGGACGGCGCCACCCACGCCGGTAACTACGACCTGGCTTATTTGCGCTGCATTCCCAACATGGTCGTCATGGCCGCGTCGGACGAGAACGAATGCCGCCAGATGCTCACCACCGGCTACCAGTACAACGGCCCGGCCGCGATCCGCTATCCACGCGGCGCCGGCATCGGCGCGGCCATCGAGCAAGCGCTGACGACCATAGCAATCGGCAAGGGCGAGATCAAGCGCCAGGGCCAGAAGATCGCCATCCTGGCGTTCGGCTCGATGGTGGCGCCGGCCGTCAAGGCGGCCGCCTCGCTCGACGCCACGGTGGCCAATATGCGCTTCGTCAAGCCGCTGGACGTGGAACTGGTCAAGCAACTGGCCGCCGAACACGACTACCTGGTGACGGTGGAAGAGGGGTGCATCATGGGCGGCGCCGGCGCCGCCGTGGCCGAGGCGCTGGCCGCCGAAGGCATCGTCAAGCCCGTGCTCATGCTGGGCCTGCCCGACAAATTCATCGACCATGGCGACCCGGCCAAGCTGCTGGCTGGCGTGGGGCTGGACGCGGACGGCATCGCCGCCTCGATCCGCCAGCGCTTCGGCGCCGACGTGCCCCGGCTGGTCGTCAACAACGGCTGATCACCGCTCCGCCCGCCGGACTGACCGGGGGCGAAAAGAAATGGGGACGTAACACAATTTCGAAAACCGGAATTAGTGTTACGTCCCCATTTTTTCTGCTCGCTGCTCGCGGCCTTGCGCCCACTCCGCTTCGATCCTATATTGATATAAATCGTTTATATCGGCGCATGGCTGGCCGTGGCGGCCCCGCGCGGGGAGGGCGGCATGTACCGGGTTTCCATGTGGACGGCGGTTCTGTTGTTTTGCTGCGGCGCGGTACGGGGCCAGGTGCCGGAATCGGGGCGCTGGCAGGAGCTGCGCTTTTCCGCCGATGCGGTGGACAGCCAGGTCGAGGACCGCTACATCGAACGCGTGGTGGGGCTGGCGGCCGATGGCAAGCTCGATGACGATCCCGTCCTGCTGGCCCGTCTGCGCGCCATCAGCGCCGGTTTGATACGGGCCGCCATCGCGCTCAAGCCGGAAGCGGCCCAATGGCAGTGGGAACTGCATACCACCAGCGATCCCGAGGTTGATGCCGTCTGCATGGCGGGCGGAAAAATCCTCGTCGGCAGCGCTTTCGTACGCCAGTTGGCAGCGGACGATGGCGAACTTGCCACCTTGCTGGGCCATGAGGTGGCCCACGCCGTGGCCGAGCATGCGCGCGAGACTTTGTCCGAAGCGTTCTTGCTGGCACGCCGGCCGCCGCTGCCGCTGGACGTGCTGTTGGAACGGCTCGACACCGACCTGTCGCTGCAAATCCGGCTGTCCGATCTGTCGTCCATGCAAGAGAGTGAGGCTGACCAGTTGGGCATGGTGCTGGCCTACCGGGCCGGTTGGCCGCCGGTGGCCATGGTCCGTTTCTATGCCAAGCTGGCGGCCCAGGAGTCGGCCGCGCTGATCGCCGACCACCCGGCCGCCGCTTCCCGCCTCAGCATGGCCAAGGGCATGGCGCTGTTGCTGGGCGCCGACGCGCCGCTGGCTGCGGCGCCTTGAAACTCTTCGCTGGCTGCGGCACCCTGAAACTCGCCGCTGGCCGCCTACGGCTTGAGCGCCGCTTCGATCGCCGTGCGGATCGCCGCCATATCGCATTGGATGGCGAAATGGCCGCACTCACTATCGAGCAAGGTCATACGCGCATGCAGCAGCGGCGCCAGCGCCTGCGCCGCGCCCGGATTGATCAACTGGTCCTGTCGCGCGTTGATCAGGTGGACGCGCGCGCGCACCCGGGCCGCCGCCTGTTCCAGCCCTTGCGGCCCGCCCGGCCCGGCGCCGATGTCTTGAGTGAGCAGGGCGCGGATTTGCGCCAGGTTGTCGTTGGCGTCGGGCGCTTCCGGGTCGGGCGCCACCGTCTCGTGCAAAAATTTGTCGAAGCCGGCCGGCGCCGTCATGCGCTGGCGGTAGTCGGGCGAGCTGGCGTTCAGCGCGAACACCATCTGGAACAGTGGTAGCGGCGGGTTGCGCTGGTAGTCACCGCCGGCGAAGGTGGCGTCGGTGGCGATGGCCTGTTCGGCCGTGCGCCAGAACAGCAGGTCGTAGCTGGACAGGCGCGGCGTGGCGGCGATGGGAATGGCGATGTCGATGAAGCGGGGATGGCTCACCATCCACTGGAGCGTCTGCATGCCGCCCATGGAGTAGCCGACCATGGCCCGCAGGTGGTGAATGCCCAGTTTCTCCGTCAGCAGCCGGTGCTCACTGGCCACCATGTCGCGGATGGTGAAGGCGGGGAAGGCCTTGCCATGCTGGCTGGTGCTGTTGGACGGCGAGCACGATACGCCGTTGCCCAGCGCGTCAACCAGGATCACGAAGTACGGAGCCGGATCGAACAGGCCTTGCGGGCCCAATATCTCCAGCAGCTGTGCGCTGGTGCCCGTGTGCCAGGTGGGTACCAGGACGGCGTTGTCGCGCGCCGCGTTGAGCGTGCCCAGCGTGCGGTAGCCGAGCTGGCAATCGTGGATGACGGCACCGTTCTCCAGCGTCACGTCGCCGAGGCGGGCGAATTGCTGGGGCGCCGCGGGCGTCGGGGCGCCAGCGCGCGCGTGCGCGGCCAGCAAGGCGCTGCATAACAGCAAGGCCCGCGCGATGGCGGACGTCGAGGCACAGCGTGACGTCATGCGTACTCCTGGGGGCGCGGGCCGGTTACCTTACCCGCGTTTGCGCTCGTGCTGCCACAGCACGTCGCTGCCGCCGTCGAAGCGGTTGAGCACGCGCGACAGCACGAATATCAGGTCCGACAGCCGGTTCACATACTGGCGCGGATGGTCGTGGATGGTTTCAGCCTTGCCCAGCGTGACGATGGCCCGTTCCGCGCGGCGGCACACGGTGCGGCACACGTGGGCCACGGCGGCCGCCCGCGAGCCGGCCGGCAGGATGAATTCCGTCAGCGCCGGCAAGTCGGCGTTGTACTTGGCCAGCAGGTCGTCGAGCCGGGCCACGTGGGCATCCGTGATCATCTGGTAGCCGGGGATGCACAACTCACCGCCCAGGTCGAACAGGTCGTGCTGGATCGTCACCAGTTCCTCGCGCAGGTCGTCGGGCATGGCTTCGCACAGCAGCAGGCCAATGTTGGAATTGAGTTCGTCCACGTCGCCCATGGCGTGCACCCGCACGCTGTCCTTGTCGGTGCGCGTGCCGTCGCCCAGGCCGGTGGTGCCGTTGTCGCCGGTGCGGGTGGCGATCTTGGAGAGTCGGTTGCCCATGATGGTTCCTGATCCGTGAAAAGATGTGAGGATACGCCAAAACCCCGCCCGCCACCCGATTTCCCCCACCGCCGACGCGGCGAATCGCGTCCAGAGTCAGCGCCAATTGATCGCCCGGCGCGACGGCGACGCCGTTTGTGCTTACAATCGACGTCTATCGACTTGTTCCCACCGCCGCCATGCACACCGCTTCCCCCGACCCGGCCAACCTGTTCATCCGCCGGCAGCAAGTGGCCGACGCCCTGCGCGCCGTGCTGCCCGCGCGCTGCGTGCTGGCTGAGCCGGAGGATACCCGTCCCTACGAATGCGACGGGCTGGCGGCCTACCGCCAGCTACCCATGGTGGTGGTGTTGCCCGACAGCGAGGCGCAGGTGATCGCCATCGTCAACGTGTGCCGCCAACTGGGCGTGCCGATCGTGCCGCGCGGCGCCGGCACCGGCCTGTCCGGCGGCGCCATGCCGATCGCGGATGGGGTGGTGCTGTCCACGGCGCGCATGAACCAGGTGGTCCGCATGGATGCCTACGCCCGCACGGCCGTGGTGCAGCCGGGCGTGCGCAACCTGGCCATTTCCGACGCCGCCGCCCGCCACGACCTGTACTACGCGCCCGACCCTTCGTCCCAGATCGCCTGCACCATCGGCGGCAACGTGGCCGAGAACTCGGGCGGCGTGCACTGCCTGAAATACGGCCTGACGGTGCATAACGTGCTGCGGGTACGCATGGTCACCATCGAAGGCGAGGTGGTGGAACTGGGCGGCGAATCGCTCGACGCGCCGGGCCTGGACCTGCTGGCCGTGTTCATCGGCTCCGAAGGCATGCTGGGCATCGTGACGGAAGTGACGGTGCGGCTGATTCCCAAACCGTCCACGGCGCGCGTGATCATGGCGTCGTTCAGCGAAGTGGGGGCCGGCTGCAACGCCGTGGCTGACCTGATCGCGGCTGGCATCATCCCGGCCGGGCTGGAGATGATGGACCAGACTTCGGCCCGCATGGTGGAGCCGTTCTGCAAGGCCGGCTACGACACGGAGGCCGCCGCCATCCTGCTATGCGAGGCTGACGGCACGGTGGAGGAGGTGGAGGAGGACATCGCGCGCATGACGGCCGTGCTGCAGGCGGCCGGCGCCAGCGCCATCGCCGTGTCGCAGGACGAGGCCGAGCGGTTGCGCTTCTGGTCCGGCCGCAAGAACGCGTTTCCGGCCGCCGGCCGCATCTCGCCCGATTACTACTGCATGGACGGCACCATTCCCCGCAAGCGGCTGGCCGAAGTGCTGGCCGGGATCGCGCGCATGGAGAGCAAGTATGGCCTGCGCTGCGCCAACGTGTTCCATGCCGGCGACGGCAACCTGCACCCGCTGATCCTGTTCGACGCCAACCAACCTGACGAATTCGCGCGGGCCGAGGCGTTCGGCGCCGAGATCCTGGCGATGAGCGTGGAAGTGGGCGGCACCATCACGGGCGAACACGGCGTGGGTATCGAGAAGATCAATTCCATGTGCGAGCAGTTCACGCCCCAGGAGCTGGAAGCGTTTTTCGCCGTCAAGCGCGCCTTCGACCCGGTGAAGCTGCTCAATCCCGACAAGGCGATACCAACCCTGAACCGCTGCGCCGACATGGGCAAGATGCGGGTCACGGGCGGGGTACTGAAATTCCCCGGTTTGCCGCGTTTCTGACGGAGTCACTTTGCAAGCGATTATCAACCAATACCAAGAGCAGATCCGCGCCGCCACGGCCGCCGGCACGCCGCTGCGCCTGCGCGGCGGCGGCACCAAGGACTGGTACGGCAACATGCCCACCGGCCAATTGCTGGACGCGCGCGCCTACCACGGCGTGCTCGCTTACGAACCGACGGAACTGGTGATCACGGCCCGCTGCGGCACGCCGCTGGCCGAGATCGAAGCGCTGCTGGCCGAACAGGGGCAGATGCTGGCCTTTGAACCGCCCCGTTACGGCGCCGTCTCCACCATCGGCGGCGTGGTGGCGGCCGCGCTGTCCGGCCCGCGCCGCGCCAGCGCCGGCGCCGCGCGCGACTTCGTGCTGGGCGCGGCCTTGATGGACGGGCGGGGCGAGTTGCTCTGCTTCGGCGGGCAGGTGATGAAGAACGTGGCCGGCTATGACGTGTCGCGCCTGCTGGCCGGCTCGCTCGGCACGCTGGGCCTGATCATGGATGTGTCGCTCAAGGTGCTGCCGTTGCCCGTGTGCGAGGCCAGCATCCGCTTCGAGCTGTCGGAAATCGACGCGCTGCGGCGCCTGAACGAGTGGGGCGGCCAGCCGCTGCCCATCTCGGCCAGCTGCTGGCACGACGGCATCCTTTCGCTGCGCCTGTCCGGCGCCGAAGCGGCCGTCGGCGCCGCGCGGCGCAAGCTGGGGGGCCAGCCGGTCGAACATGACGGGGCGTTCTGGGCCAGCCTGCGCGACCAGCGCCACGCCTTTTTCGACGGCGGCGAGTTGTGGCGGCTGTCGGTGCCGTCGGCCGCCAGCGCGCTGGTGATGAAAGGTGCACAGTTGATCGAGTGGGGCGGGGCGCAGCGCTGGCTGCGGGTGGCCGGCGGCGACGCGGCCAGCATCCGCCGCACGGTCAGCGCCGTGGGTGGGCACGCCACGCTGTTCCGGGGCGGCGACCGCAGCGCGGGCGTGTTCCAGCCGCTGGCGCCGGCCGTGGCGGCCATCCATCAGCGGCTCAAGGCCAGCTTCGACCCGGCCGGTATCTTCAATCCCGGCCGCATGTATTGACGGAGTCCCATGCAAACCCATCTCGCCGATTTCATCAAGAACACGCGCGACGGCGACGAAGCCGACGCCATCCTGCGCGCCTGCGTGCACTGCGGCTTTTGCACGGCCACCTGTCCCACCTACCAGTTGCTGGGCGATGAACTGGACGGGCCGCGCGGGCGCATCTACCTGATCAAGCAGGTGCTGGAAGGGGCGCCCGTCACGGCCAAGACCCAGAGCCACCTGGACCGCTGCCTGACCTGCCGCAATTGCGAATCGACCTGCCCGTCCGGCGTCAAATATGGGCGGCTGGTCGACATCGGCCGCAAGGTGGTCGAGCAGCGCGTGCAGCGCCCGCTGGCCGAACGGCTCAAACGCGCCGTGTTGAAAGAAGCGCTGCCGCGCAGCTGGGTGTTCAAGCCGGCGTTGCGGGCGGGCCAGTTGCTGCGGCCCTTGCTGTCCAAGCCCTGGCAGGACAAGATCCCGCACGTGCAAGGCGCGGGCCAGCGTCCCACGGGGGCGCATGCACGCAAGATGCTGGTGCTGGAAGGCTGCACCCAGCCGGGCATGGCGCCCAATATCAACAGCGCCACGGCGCGTGTATTGGACGCGCTGGGCGTGCAGTTGTTGAGCGCACCCAGGGCCGGCTGCTGCGGCGCGCTGCGCTACCATCTGAACGACCAGGATGGCGGCCTGGATGACATGCGCCGCAACATCGACGCCTGGTGGCCCTACGTGGAAGGCACGGAGGGCGTGCCGCGGGTGGAAGCGATCGTGATGACGGCGTCCGGCTGCGGCGCCACCGTCAAGGAATACGGCCACTTGCTGGCGCACGATGCCGCATACGCGGCCAAGGCCGAACGCATTTCGGCGTTGACGCGCGACCTGAGCGAGGTAATGCCGGAATTCGAGGAGGAACTGGGGCGCAAGCTGCGCGGCAAAATCAGCGAGCGCGTGGCCTACCACCCGCCTTGCACGCTGCAGCACGGCCAGCAGATACGCGGCAAGGTGGAAGGTGTGCTGCGCGCGGCTGGTGTGGACGTGAAGCTGTGCGCGGACAGCCATTTGTGCTGCGGCTCGGCTGGCACCTATTCGCTGTTGCAGCCGGAATTATCGTTGCAACTGCGCGACCGCAAGCTGGCCAACCTGGCGGACACGGGGGCGGAAGTGATCGTGTCGGCCAACGTGGGCTGCCAGGCCCACCTGCAATCGGGCACGGACACGCCCGTGCAGCACTGGATAGAACTGATCGACCGCGCGCTGGCTTCCTAGTGGGGCGCCGGCGCCCGCTTATTCCACTTCCTTCAGCACTTTCTCCACCGTCGCCAGACGCGATTTCAGCTCGCTCAGCGTGGCGTCCATGGAAGCCAGGCGGCGCGCCGTTTCCGCTTGCGCGGCGGCCGCCTGTTCGGCGATCTGGCGGTAGGCGTTGTCGTTGGCCAGGCGCGCCTTGGCCTGCTGGATGGCGGCATAGGAGCGCATGCCGAACACCACCACAATGGTGGCGAGTGGCAGGCAGATCGTCAGAAGAAATACACTTTCGGACATGATGGCCTCTACGTTTCAGTATGGTTGGTCAGGGATTGCGCTGCCTGCGCGATGGCGGCCGGGGTCAGTTCGACGTCGAACGGGGCCGCCTCAAAAAACTTGAGCGCCTTGCCGTCCGGGGACAGTTCCAGCTGGCTGGTCACCAGGCCCGCGTCTTCCAGCTTTTGCAGGTGCAGGTGCAGCAGCGGGCGGCTGATGCCCAGCTCGCGCGCCAGCTGGCTGACGTAGTTGCGTCCGCCCGATTCCAGCATCGCGATGATGCGCAGCCGGTGCGGATTGGCCAGCGCCGACAGCGTGGCCAGCAGCCGGTCTCCGTCGAGTTGTAATGTTTTCGTTTTCACGTGTAAAGAATATCTTACACATGGGGATAAGGCAAGCGAGTTCACCATGGCGCGGTGTGAACCAAAATTGGGGACGGACCCCAATTAGCGCTCGCGCTAATTGGGGTCCGTCCCCAATTTTGGTTCACACCGCGAGCTAAGTCAGCGGTTCCTGAATATCGGGCAGAAGTCCGGGTTGCCGGTCACGCTGGGGCCGGGCGTGCCGTCCGGCTTGAGCTCCTTGAGCCAGCCGTCCGGATGGGCCGGCGTGGGCCGCTTGCCGCAGTTGGTGTGCACCCAGTGGATGCCCACGCCTTTCGTATAAAGCTGGCCGCACACGCCGATCCGGTCGTTCACGCGGATCGCGTTGAGCGGGGCGGGGATGCCGGCCTGGTTGCGGTCGAAACCGGGTACGAACACATTGTCGATGGCGACGTCGTAGATGCGGCCATCCTGGTCCGCCTTCATCGTCAGGTGCGTGTGCGACAGTTCCACGCCCTTGCGGTACTGGCCGTGGGCGAACGCGGGGCCGCGCACCACCACGCCGGTACGGTAGGAACCGGCGGCGGCGCTGCAATCGCCGGCTTCGTCGGCGTAGGCGCTGGTGGCGGCGGTGGTGGTGATAAGCAGGCAGGCCGCCAGCAGGGTCTTGTTCATCTGGTTTCTCCTTGTGGTCAATTCAGCCCGCCGCGAACAGCGGGAACTGGGCGTCGCCGTCGGCATCCGCGCCGTGCAGGGTGACGATGGGCGGCAGTTGCGCGGCCGCCTGCCAGAGCGGGGCGCTGTCGAATGCGGCCACCCAGGGCAGCACTTCGTCGGCCGGCATGGGGCGGGCGATGCCGTAGCCCTGGGCCAGGTCGCAGCCCAGCCGCATCAGCATGGCGCCATGTTCCACCGTCTCCACGCCCTCGGCGATGATGCGCATGCCGAACGAGCGCGCCAGGTTGATGATGGCCGACACCAGGTGCAAATCTTCCCGGTCCACCAGCATGGCGCGCACGAAGCTCTGGTCGATCTTCAGCGTGTCGGCCGGCAGCCGCTTGAGGTAGGACAGCGACGAATAGCCGGTGCCGAAATCGTCCAGCGCGAAGCTGATGCCTTGCCGCTGGCAGGCCTGCATGATGGCGCGCACGTGGGCCACGTCGCTCAGGGCCGACGATTCCAGGATCTCCAGTTCCAGCATGGCCGGCGGCACGTCCGGGAATTCGGCCAGGATGGCGCCCAGGCGCTCGACGAAATCGGCGCGCTGGAAGTGGCGCGCCGCGATGTTGACGCTCACCACCCAGTGCGGCGCCTCGGCGCGCCACGTTTGCAGCTGGCGCAACGCTTCGCGCAGCACCCATTCGCCTATGTCGACGATGATGTCGCTGTGCTCGACGATGGGCAGGAACTCCATCGGCCCCACCAGGCCGCGCAGCGGGTGCTGCCAGCGCAGCAGCGCCTCCATGCCGATGATACGGCCCGAGCGCATGTCCAGCTTGGGCTGGTAGTGCAGCCGCAACTGGCCTGCCCGCAGCGCGGCGCGCACCTCGGTGCGGCGGTTGTGGTGGGTGCGCACCTGCTCGTCCAGGTCGGCGTCGAAGAAGTGATAGCGGTTGCGGCCCGTGAGCTTGGCCTGGTACAGGGCCTGGTCGGCCTGGCGCAGCAGGTGGTCGGCGCTGGCCTCGTTGCCGGTGTAGATGGCCACCCCCACGCTGGCCGACATCTTCACCACTTCGCCTTCGCACAGGTAGTCGCGTTCCAGCGCCGCCATCAGCCGCAGCAGCAGCTGGCCGATGGCGGTCCGTTCGCCCAGTTCCGGCAGCAGCAGCACGAATTCGTCGCCGCCCAGGCGCGCCACGTACTGGCGCTGTTCGGCCAGGTCGTGCAGGCGGCTGGCCACTTGCGTCAGCAGCGCGTCGCCCACGGCCTGGCCCAGGCTGTCGTTCACTTGCTGGAAGTGGTCCAGGTCGAACAGGCATACGGCCAGCCGGTAGCCGCCTTCGCGGGCACGCGCGATCTCGTGCTCGAAGCGGGCCGCCAGCGCGCTGCGGTTGGGCAGGCCGGTGAGGACGTCGTGGCTGCTTTGCCACGACATCTGCTGGATCAGCTGGCGCCGTTCGCTCACGTCGCGGAACACCAGCACCATGCCATGCACGGCGCCATTGGCCGAGCGGATGGCGGCGGCCGTGTATTCGATGGTGGCCAGCGCGCCAGACAAGTGGCGCAAGGCCTGGTTGGCCATCTTGACGGCGGCGCCGCCGGCGCAGATGGCATCCGTGGCCTTGAGCAGCGTGTGCTGGCCGAAGTTATTGGCCAGTGCGAACACCTGGTGCAGTTCCATGCCGCGCGCCTGTTCCTCGCTGCGTCCGGTGAGCGCTTGCGCCACGGCGTTGACGGTGGCGATGCGGCCGGCTGTGTCGGTGGTGATGACGGCGTCGCCGATCGACGCCAGCGTCACTTCGATGCGCTCCTTCTCCTCCCGCAGTTGCTGCTGGCTGCGCCGCAGGGTGTGCACCAGCGCCGCTACTTTCTCGGCCATGTTGTTGAAGGTGCGTGCCAGCGCGCGCGCCTCCAGCGTGCCGCGCACCGGCATGCGCACGGCGTAGTCGCCGTTCTGGAAACGGTCGGTGGCCTGTTGCAGCCGGCGCAGCATGCGCTGGTTGAGGCACACGAGTACGCCCAGCAGCGCGTAGATGATGGTGATGTTGATGGCCGAGATCACGGCTTGCTGGCGCACCGTGTGCCACACGGCGTTCAGCGGCGCGGTGGGGGAAAAACGCAGCGCCAGCGTGGCGTGCGGGCCGAGGGCGTGTTCCATGGACAGCGCCGGCACCGTGTCCAGGGCGGCGAACCAGTCCGGGTGGCGCACCGGCGACGGCGCCGCGCGCAGCGCTTCCAGGTGGCCGCCGGGGTAGTCGAGGTGAACGTCGGCCACGTCGGGGTTGAGCAGCAGGGCGCCGGCCAGGGTGGCGTCGAGCGCGGCGCGGTCGCGCGCGGCCAGCGCCGGCTGCAGCGCCGTGCTCAGATAGCTTTCCAGTTCGCGCGCCTGGCGCCGGTAGTGCGCGCCGGCCGCCTGCGACTCACTGTCGACCAGCAGCGTGTAACGCACGCCCGTGACGACGGCGATGATGACGAAGATCGGCAGGAACAGGCGGGAATAGATCCCCATCCGCGACCAGCGCGACAGTAGTTTCCCCAGCAGAGGCATAGATGGTCGATATCATCCGGCGAATTGATCCACCCTTATTATTACCGAATAGTTAATTCTCCGGCATTTTATTTTGCCGTTTGTAAAGTTCATGCCGGCATTGGGCGTGCGCCCTGTCCACTCGCTTGCACCTTGCAAGCAATGGCGCGACCGGGCGCTATTCGGCCAGCAGCTTTTCAATGTCGGCGATCAGTTCCTCCGGCTTGGTGGCCGGCGCGTAGCGCTTGTAGACGGTGCCGTCCTTGCGCACCAGGAATTTGGTGAAATTCCACTTGATGCCTTCCGTACCCAGCAGGCCGGGCGCGTCCTTCTTGAGCTGCTTGAACAGGGGATGGGCCTGGCTGCCGTTCACGTCCACCTTGGCGAACATGGGGAAGCTGACGCCGTAGTTCTTTTCGCAGAAAGCGCCGATCTCGTCGGCCGAACCCGGTTCCTGGGCGCCGAACTGATTGCACGGAAAGCCCAGCACCACGGCGCCCTTGTCCTTGAATTGCGCGTACACGGCCTCCAGGCCCTGGTACTGGGGCGTGAAGCCGCACTTGCTGGCCGTGTTGACGATCAATAGCACCTGGCCCTTGTATTGGCTCAGGCTCACAGGTTTGCCGGACAGGGTGTCCGCTTCCAGGTCGAAAATAGTGTGCATCAGATGATTCCCAAATGTTCGGTGCCGGCCGACAGGTCGCGCGTCTTGGCGGCCTTGCCTTCCAGCTTGATGGTGAGGCGCAAATCGTTAACGGAGTCGGCGTTGCGCAGCGCATCCTCATAGGTTATCAGATCGGCTTCGTGCAGGTCGAACAGCGACTGGTCGAAGGTCTGCATGCCCAGTTCGCGCGACTTCTTCATCAGCTCCTTGATCTCGTGCACCTGGCCCTTGAAGATCAGGTCCGAGATCAGCGGCGAATTGAGCATGATCTCGATGGCCACGGCGCGGCCCTTGCTCTCCTTGCGCGGAATCAGGCGCTGGGAAATCATGCCGCGCAGGTTGAGCGACAAGTCCATCAGCAATTGCTGGCGGCGCTCCTCGGGGAAGAAGTTGATGATGCGGTCCAGCGCCTGGTTGGCGCTGTTGGCGTGCAGCGTGGCCAGGCACAAGTGGCCCGTCTCGGCGAAGGCGATGGCGTGGTCCATGGTCTGGCGGTCGCGGATCTCGCCGATCTGGATCACGTCCGGCGCCTGGCGCAGCGTGTTTTTCAGCGCCACTTCCCAGTCCTCCGTATCGACCCCCACCTCGCGCTGGGTGACGATGCAGTTCTTGTGCGGGTGGACGTATTCGACCGGGTCTTCGATGGTGATGATATGGCCGTAGCTGTTCTCGTTACGGTAGCCCACCATGGCCGCCAGCGTGGTCGATTTACCTGAACCGGTGGCGCCCACCATGATCACCAGGCCCCGCTTGGACATCACGACGTCCTTCAGCACTTCCGGCAAGCCCAGGTCTTCCAGCTTGGGGATCTCGCTGGTGATGGTCCGCAGCACCATGCCCACCGAACTCATTTGCACGAAGGCCGAAACCCGGAACCGTCCCAGGTCGCCGGGGCTGATGGCGAAGTTGGCTTCCTTGGTCAGCTCGAAGTTGGCGGTCTGCTTGTCGTTCATGATGGAGCGTGCCAGGTCGGCCGTGTGGGCGGCCGACAGGGCCTGGGCCGACACGGGCGTCATCTTGCCGTCGATCTTGATGGCGGGCGGGAAGCCGGCCGTGATGAACAAGTCCGAGCCCTTCTTGCTGAGCATCAGGCGCAGCAGGTCGAACATGAATTTTGATGCCTGGTCGCGTTCCATGGTGCGCTCCTGGTTGATGGAAGGCGGGGTCAGTTCCGGCAATCGGCCAAGGACGCATCGTCCTTGGCCGATTGCCGGAACTGACCCCGGTGTTTGATGTTCAGCCAGGGAAGTTGTCCGGCGTCTTGGCGGCCGAACGCGCGGCGGCCGACGAGATCACGTTGCGCCGCACCAGGTCCGTCAGGGTCTGGTCCAGCGTCTGCATGCCCACGTTGCTGCCGGTCTGGATGGCCGAATACATTTGCGCGATCTTGGCTTCGCGGATCAGGTTGCGGATGGCCGGTGTGGCCACCATGATCTCGTGCGCGGCGACCCGGCCCGAACCGTCCTTGGTCTTGAGCAGGGTTTGCGAAATGACGGCCTGCAGCGATTCGGACAGCATGGCCCGCACCATCTCCTTCTCATCGGCCGGGAACACGTCGACGATACGGTCGATGGTCTTGGCGGCCGACGAAGTGTGCAGGGTGCCGAACACCAGGTGGCCCGTCTCGGCCGCCGACAGCGCCAGGCGGATGGTTTCCAGGTCGCGCAACTCGCCCACCAGGATCACGTCCGGATCTTCCCGCAAGGCCGAGCGCAGCGCGTTGTTGAACGACAGCGTGTGCGGTCCCACTTCGCGCTGGTTGATCAGGCACTTCTTCGATTCATGCACGAATTCGATCGGGTCTTCGATGGTGAGGATGTGGCCATACTCGTTCTCGTTGACGTGGTTGACCATGGCCGCCAGCGTGGTCGATTTACCGGAACCGGTCGGTCCCGTCACCAGCACCAGGCCGCGCGGCTTGAGCGACAGCTCGGCGAAGATCTTGGGGCAGTTCAGCTCTTCCAGGCTGAGGATCTTGGACGGAATCGTGCGCAGCACGGCCGAGGCGCCCCGTTCCTGGTTGTAGGCGTTGACGCGGAAGCGCGCCAGGCCGGGGATGGCGAACGAGAAGTCGCATTCCAGCATTTCCTCGTAGGCCTTGCGCTGGCCATCGTTCATG
Organism: Rugamonas apoptosis; assembly: GCF_014042355.1. GTDB lineage: Bacteria > Pseudomonadota > Gammaproteobacteria > Burkholderiales > Burkholderiaceae_D > Rugamonas > Rugamonas apoptosis. Next base: position 234,373 of record NZ_JACEZU010000007.1, on the reverse strand, counting down.
ATGTCATAGATCATGCCGTGCACATCCTTGTGCTCCAGCGGCGGCAGATTGATGCGCCGCACGTCGCCATGCACCCGTATCATGGGCGGCAAGCCGGCCGACAGGTGCAAGTCCGAGGCCTTGTTCTTGACGGAGAATGCCAGCAGTTCTGAAATGTCCATTTATAATCCCTGTGCCTGTTGTCGGGCGCGCGCCGGGACGGCTCACCGGTGCGGCGGTTTGTTCAGCCGATAGTGTAACTGTCCGCTGATCGCCGTGCGTTCATCGCTCACTGCTTATTGCCTACTGCTCATTGCCAACTGCTCATTGCCTACTGCTCATTGCCCACTGATTATGTCCACAATCGCCCAGAACTTGCAAGCCATCGGCGGCACAATAATTGCCGCATTACAAGAGTGTGGCCGTCCGCCCGGCGCCGTCCAGTTGCTGGCCGTGTCCAAGACGTTCGGGCCGGAAGCCGTGCTGGAAGCGGTGCGGGCCGGCCAGCTGGCGTTTGGTGAAAACTACCTGCAGGAAGCGCTCGACAAGATCGCCGCTGTGGCCGCTGGCGCGCCCGGCGCGGCGCTGGAATGGCACTTTATCGGTCCCATCCAGAGCAACAAGACCCGGCCCATCGCCGAGCATTTCGATTGGGTGCATACGGTCGACCGGCTCAAGATCGCCCAGCGCCTGTCCGAGCAGCGCCCGGCGGATAAGGCGCCGCTGAACATCTGCCTGCAAGTGAACATCAGCGGCGAGGCCAGTAAAAGCGGCGCGGCGCCCGAGGAAGTGGCCGCGCTGGCCGCGCAAGTGGCGGCCTTGCCCAATTTGCGGCTGCGCGGCTTGATGGCGATTCCCGAACCGGCTGACAGTATGGAACAACAGCGAGCCCCGTTCGCCCGACTGCGCGCGCTGTATGAGCAGTTGCGCGCCGCTGGCATCCCGCTCGACACGCTGTCGATGGGCATGTCGGCCGACCTGCACGCGGCCGTCGTCGAAGGGGCCACCATCGTGCGCATCGGCAGCGCCATATTCGGATCACGCAACTACCATTAAACGAGAGAGCGACATGAAAATAGCATTTATCGGCGGCGGCAATATGGCATCGGCCCTGATCGCGGGCCTGGCGGGCAAGCTGACGGCGGGCCAGAACATCCACGTGGTCGACCCCAACGGCGCCGCGCTGGACCAGTTGCGCGCCAAGTTCGGCGTGACCACGGCCAGCGCCGCCGGCGGCGAACTGGCGGGGCGCGACGTGATCGTGCTGGCCGTCAAGCCGCAAAGCATGCGCGAAGTGGCGGCCCAGTTGCTGCCGCTGCTGGACAAGAACACGCCGCCGCTGGTGCTGTCGATCGCGGCCGGCATCCGCGCCGCCGACCTGTCGCGCTGGCTGGGCGGCTACGGCGCCATCGTGCGCTGCATGCCCAACACGCCAGCCCTGATCGGGCAGGGCATCACGGGCATGGTGGCCACGGCCGGCGTGAGCGCCGCGCAGAAGGACGCGGCCGACGCCATCCTGAAAGCCGTGGGCCAGACCGTGTGGCTGGACGACGAAGCGCAGATCGACCCCGTGACGGCTGTCTCGGGCAGCGGCCCGGCCTATGTGTTCTACTTCATCGAAGCGATGCAGCAGGCGGCGGCGGAACTGGGCCTGAGCGCGGAGCAGGGCAAGCAGCTGGCGCTGGCCACCTTCACCGGCGCGGCGCAATTGGCCGCGCAGTCGGACGAACCGGTGTCGCTGCTGCGCGAGCGCGTCACGTCCAAGGGCGGCACCACGTACGCGGCCTTGACCAGCATGGAAGCCAGCGGCGTGAAGGCGGCCATCATCACGGCCGTGAAAGCGGCGGCCCAGCGCGGCAAGGAGCTGGGCGACGAGTTGGGCGGCGCCGCCTGAACTATGACGTCAACATCGCCGCCGGCCCGCATGGCGGCGATCCGGGTGCGGATCTGGGATCAGGCCGGCGTGGTGGCTGGGGAGTATCATGACGGCTACACAACATTCGGGAGGCAATATGGCCAATCGCAGAATCTTCATCATGCGTGCCGTGGCGGGCCTGGCTGCCGCCGGCCTGGGCCGGCTGGCCGTGGCCGACGAACGTACGGCGCTGCGCGAGGATGACCCCAAGGCGCTGGAATTCGGCTACGTGACGGAGACGGCCCGGGTGGATCAGGCCAGGTTCCCCGAGCACCAGCCCGACCAGCGATGTTCCAAATGCCAGATCTACGAGGATGGCCCGGATGGCAAGGGCGGCTGCCCGCTGTTCCCCGGCAAGCTGGTGCTGGCTGGCGGCTGGTGCAGCGCGTTTAGCTGAGCCGCTCAGTTGCCCTTAGCTGCTCCTTAGTTACTTTTTTCGTCGCCCAGGTATTTCTGGTAGATGGCGTTGTAGCGCCCGGTGTCCCTCAAGTGCTTGAGGCCGGCGTTAAAGTCGTCGCGCACATGGCTGTCGCGGAACACGGGACGGTAATCCATGGGGTTGAGCTTGACGAAGCCATGCTCCTGGGTGGGCTTGAGCGGCACCCCGTGCTCGCGCTTCAGTTGCAAGCTGAAGTATTTGAAGATGTTGCGATCGCTGAGCACCAGGTCATAGCGGCCCTTTTCCAGCGTGAGCACTTGCAGCGCCTGGTCGTTCTGTTCGAAATACAGGCCCGCCTCCTTGACCGGCCCCAGCCAGTCGGGATAACGCTTGGCGGCGCCGGCGAAGGCGATCACGCGCAGCCCCCGCAAGTCCTGCGGGCCGCGGATCGCCAGATGGCGTTCCTTGAGGCTGATGAACACGTTGTCATACAGGACGGCGGGGTCGCCATACCAGCCGCCGGCGGCAGTCATGTCCTCGCCCAGGTCCGTCATGGCCGCGTCCACCATCCGCCCCTTGAAGGCGATGGGCACCCGGGCGAACGGGAAATACTGGGGCTTGAGCAAGTGGCCCCGGTAGGCCAGCGCTTCGCCGATGACCTCCAGTTCGATGCCGGAGTTGGTTTCCGGAAAGCAGAACGGGGGGATTTTTTCGCCGAAAGCCATCTTCACTTCCACCGCCCCGGCGGGCGGCAACGCGATACAGGCCGCCAGCACGGCGAGCAGACGATAGGGCAAGCGAGACGACATGACGTTCCAGGTTCGGGAGATGGCGCGGTAGCCACCGCGCGCTGCGGCGCCATTATGGCATGCCGGCGCGCCGGTGGAAACTTTGCTTTCCCTGCGGAAACTAAAGCCGCCGGCCCCCCGATGGCTGGTTGACGCTTCGGTCCTGCTTAGCGCCGCGCCAGCAGCAGGCCGGCGATCACGCCCACGGCCGCGCCCAGGCCCACCGCCTGCCACGCATGGCCTTTGACGTAGCTGTCGGCCGACTGGGCCGCCAGCTTGCCACGCGCCGTCATGCTGTCCTGCAGGCGCAACAGATCCGACTTGGCCGTGCGCAGGGTGTCGTCGAAGCGGGCCTGCGCTTCGCCGGCGTTGTTGGCCGCGTTGCGCTTGGCTTCCTTGAGCCAGCTCTCGGCGTCGCCGATCACCAGCTTCAGATCGTTCATCAGTTTTTCGCGCGCTTCGTGGCTGTTGGCCTGGCTTTGCGCCATGTTGCCGTTCACGGCGCCATTTCCTTGTTGCACAGTCTGTTCCATGATGGTTACTCCCTGGTAAGGTGGATCACTACATCGTGAAATGCCCAGTGTATAAGTTGCTGCGCGGACGGCGCTGTGCGCCAGATCAAGCGTGTGCCGAACGCGCCTGGTGTCGTACTTAGCGCAGCGCGTAATCCAGGGCCACGCCGGCGAACACTGCGGCGCCCAGCCAGTTGTTGTGGCGGAAGGCGTAGAAGCAGGCGTCGCGCTCACGGCCCCGTATCAAAGTGTAATGGTACGCCGCTATGGCGGCTGCGGCCAGCAGTCCCGTAACGAACCAGATGCGCAGACCCAACAGCCAGCCGCAGGCCAGCAACAAGGTCAGGTTGGCGCCGTAGCAGAACATGACGGCGGCCACGTCGTGGCGGCCAAAGGTGATGGCGGAAGTCTTGATGCCGATCTTCAAATCGTCGTCGCGGTCCACCATGGCGTATTCCGTGTCATAGGCCAGGGCCCAGAACACATTGGCCACCAGCATCACCCAGGCCAGCGGCGGCACCGTGTCCTGCACGGCGGCGAACGCCATCGGGATGCCGAAGCCGAACGCGATCCCCAGGTAGGCCTGGGGCAGGGCGAAGAAGCGCTTGAAGTAGGGATAGCTGGCGGCGATGAGCACGGCGGCCACCGACAATTGCTTGGTCAGCGCGTTGAGCGGCAGGATCAGGCAGAACGACAGCACGGCCAGCGCGGCGGCGATGGCCAGCGCTTCCTTGCCGCTGACCTTGCCGCTGGTGATGGGGCGCTGGGCCGTGCGCTTGACGTGCTTGTCGAAATCCTGGTCGGCGTAATCGTTGACGGCGCAGCCGGCTGAACGCATCAGCAGCGTGCCCAGCGAAAAGATGGCCACCAGTTTCCAGTCCGGCTTGCCGCCCGAGGCCAGCCACAGCGCGCTCAGCGTGGGCCACAGCAGCAGCAGCGTGCCGATCGGTTTATCGAGGCGCAGCAGGCGCGCGTACAGCTCCAGCTTGTTCATGAGGGGGCGTCCGTTCCAGGGCAAAACGCGATTATCGCAAATCCTGGGCCGGCGCGTCAGGGGAGGGACTCAGTGGGCGTCGATCGGCAATGGGGTGACGCCGGGCAGGTGGCATTCGGCCACGGCGGCGCAAATGGCGTCGATGGCGGCTTTGCGGGTGAAGCTCTTGCGCCACACGATCACCACCCGGCGCGACGGTTCCGGCTGGGTGAAATGGCGGAAGCGCAGCATGCCCGTGTCGCTGTCCATGTCCGGCACGGAGGCGCGCGGCAGCACCGTCAGGCCGATGCCGGAAGCGACCATGTGGCGGATGGTGTCCAGCGACGAGCCTTCGAAGGTGCGCTGCATGCCGTTGCCGGGCGAGGAGAAGCGCGCCATTTCCGGGCACACTTCCAGCACCTGGTCGCGGAAACAGTGGCCGTTGCCCAGCAACAGCATGTTTTCCGTCTTCAAATCCTCGGCCGGAATGGCCGGGCGCCGCGCCCATGCATGCTGGGGCGGCATGGCCACGACGAACGGTTCGTCGTACAGCGCCTGTACGGCCATGCCGTGTTCGGGCAGCGGCAGGGCCATGATGGCCGCGTCCAGTTCTCCCTGGCGCAGCATTTCCAGCAACTTGACGGTGAAATTCTCCTGCAGGATCAGCGGCATCTGGGGCACCTTGGTGATCATGGCTTTCACCAGCGGCGGCAGCAGGTAGGGGCCGATGGTGTAGATCACGCCCAGCCGCAACGGGCCGGCCAGCGGGTCCTTGTTCTGCTTGGCCAATTCCTTGATGGCGGCCGTCTGTTCCAGCACCCGTTCGGCCTGGGCCACGATCTGCGCGCCCAGCGGGGTGACGGAGATTTCCGCTCCGCCCCGTTCAAACAATACGACACCCAGCTCGTCTTCGAGCTTCTTGATTGCTACCGAGAGTGTTGGCTGGGCGACATAACATGCCTCGGCGGCGTGGCCGAAGTGTTTCGCTCGTGCAACAGCAACGATGTATTTCAGTTCGGTCAGTGTCATAAAGGTATTTGAACACAGGCATTGCGGCGACGCAATGATATAAAGAGGTCAATCTCAACCGTTGTGTCATTCACGAAAAAGCGGTGGCGCCGGGCGCTGCCGATATAATGACACACCACGGCCGTGTCGCTGTATCGACTGATCGAAAGGTTCGCATGTCCTCCACTTTTGGCCCCGAAGAGGCCCAGGCCTACCTGCACAAGCTGCTCAAAGTCATGCACCACACGGGCGGCTCGGACTTGTTCATTTCCGCCGACTTCCCACCCAGCATGAAGTCGCAAGGCGCCATGAAGGCGCTCAGCCAGCAAAAGCTGAACGGGCAGGTGACGCGCGCGCTGGCGCTGTCCATCATGAACGAAAAACAACGCGCCGAGTTCGAAGCGGAACTGGAGTGCAACTTCGCCATCTCGCTGCCCGACGTGTGCCGCTTCCGCGTCAACGTGTTCGTGCAGCAACAGAACGTGGCCATGGTGATCCGCACCATCGCCTCCGAGATTCCCACCTTCGAAAAGCTGGACCTGCCCGACGTGTTGAAAGAGGTCATCATGACCAAGCGCGGGCTGGTGCTGGTGGTGGGCGGCACGGGTTCCGGCAAGTCGACCACGCTGGCGGCCATGATCGATTACCGCAACGCCAATTCGGCCGGCCACATCATCACGGTGGAGGATCCGGTCGAGTATGTGCACAAGAACAAGAGCTGCTTGATCACCCACCGCGAAGTGGGCGTCGACACGCTGTCGTGGCACAACGCGCTCAAGAACACCTTGCGCCAGGCGCCGGACGTGATCCTGATCGGCGAGATCCGCGACACGGAAACCATGGAGCACGCGATCGCGTTCGCCGAGACGGGCCACTTGTGCCTGGGCACGCTGCACGCGAACAACTCGAACCAGACCATGGACCGCATCATCAACTTCTTCCCCGAGGAGCGGCGCAACCAGTTGCTGATGGATCTGTCGTCCAACCTGCGCGCCATCGTCTCGCAGCGGCTGGTGCGCACCGAGGATGGCAAGGGCCGCAAGGCGGCCATCGAAATCCTGCTCAATACGCCCACCATCGCCGAGATGATCTTCAAGGGCAATTTCCAGTCGATCAAGGAAATCATGCACAAGTCGCGCGAACTGGGCATGTGCACCTTCGACCAGGCCCTGTATGAACTTTATAATAAGGGCTACATCGGCTACGAGGAAGCGATCCGCAACGCCGACTCGGCCAATGGCTTGCGTCTGCAGATCAAGCTGCGCGGCGAGCGGCGCGACGAACCGTCGGGCGCGTCCGGCGGCGAACTCAGCATGCAGATGGACGACGAGGAAGAAGACGAATAAACCCGGCCGGCCCTGGGCCGCCGCACCACCCAAGAAAAAACATGCCCGTATTTGAAAACAAGATTTGCACCCGTGAACAACTGGCCGCGCGCGTGGCCGCGCTGCCCAAGCCCGTGGTTCTGACCAATGGCGTGTTCGATATCCTGCACCGTGGCCACGTGACCTACCTGGCGCAGGCGCGCGCGCTGGGCGCCTCGCTGGTGGTGGCCGCCAACACGGACGCCTCCGTCAAACGGCTGGGCAAGGGCGACGACCGGCCCCTGAACAACTGCGCCGACCGCATGGCCGTGCTGGCCGCGCTGGAATCGGTCAGCCTGGTGGTGGACTTCGACGAGGACACGGCGCTGCAAGTGGTGCTGGAAGCCCGCCCGGAAATCTACGCCAAGGGCGGCGACTACGACATGGGGGCCATCCCGGAAGGCCAGGCCGTGCTGGCCTACGGCGGCCAGGCCATCGCCATCGATTTCGAACACGACCGCTCGACCACCAAGCTGCTGAACAAGGTACGCCAGGCATGAAACAGCCGTCGTCGCCGCACGGCACGCAGACGTGGCTGGCGACTGTGCGCGCCTACAACCTGTGCGAGACGGTGGTCAGCCGGCGGCTGGCCGAAATCCATCTGCGGGTGGGCGACCTGGAAGTGCTGGCCACGCTGGCCACCCGGCCTGGCCTCAGCCAGCGCGAGCTGGCCGCGCGCTGTTTCATCACCAAGAGCGGCGTGAGCATGCTGCTGACCCAGATGGCCGAGCGCGGCCTCGTCACGCGCGATACCGACGCGGAGGACGCCCGCACCAAGCGCCTGACCCTGACGCCGGCCGGCATGGCGCTGGCGCAGCAGGCCATGAAGATCCAGAGCGAGGTGGTGCAGGCCATGGTGGCCGGCACGTCGGAGGCGGAACTGAGCATCATCGGCCGCGTGATGGAACGCGTGTCGGCCCAGCTGGAAGCACTGCTGTAGCGGCAGCCGCCGTGGCCAGGCCCGCCGCGGCTTCCATTCAGGTGCGGGCGTCCTGGCTGGCCTGCAGGGCGGCGATCACCACATGGGGTGCGACGACGCCCTGCTTGCCCACCAACAGACCTTTCGACGTGCCCTCGGCGATGAGCTTGTCGCCGATGGTGAAGCGGTGCGTCATGAAGAAGTGACGCTCGTCCCAGTGCGTTAATTCCATCGTCGCCTTGAAGCGGCGGAACACGCCCAGCTCCTTGCGGTACTTCATCGTATGTTCCGCGATGACGGGCATCCAGCCATGCCTGACCATCAGCCGCGCCAGGCCGGAGCGGATGAACAGGTCGACCCGGTTCAGATCGCAAAGCGTCAGGTAGCGGCCGTTGTTGACGTGCAGGTTGATGTCGAGGTCGTTGGGCATGGTCATCAACGCCAGTTCGCTGGTGGCCGGGCCCACAGGCAGGCGCGGGCGGAACAGCGTGGTGATCAGCACGTAGAACAGCCGGATAAACAGATTCATGGCAGGGGCTCCGCAAAGGTAATGAAATTTGGTTCAGGTTTGAACAGTATAGTTCAAATTTGAACCATGCGTGGACATCGAACAAACCATGCGGTTTCCGTCCGCCCTGGCCGGCTGGCGGTCCCGGCGCCCGGTCCGCCTGCGCCGCTGTATAATTGTTTTCAAATAATTAACGAAGGCGGCGTCGTGGTCAGTGTGGAAAACGGAGAGCGGCGCCAGGCGCTGAAATGGATCGCGCTGTTCGGCGCGCTGCTGGCGCTGGACGGCGGCCTGCCCGCCATCGCGCGGACCACGGGCACGGCCACGGCGGACGCACAGAACGGCTACGCCTTGCAGCAGACCTCCAATTTCAAGGCCATCTACGGCAACCCGCAGCTGAAGGCGGCGTTCTACCAGTTCCTGCAGAACGTCTATCACCTGTATCCGGAACAGCGCTTGCACCAGTTGATTGCCGACGTCAGCGCGGCGGCGCCGTGCGACCGCGACATCTACCGGCTGGCCCAGTCGCGGCTGGGCGAAATCAAGCCGCTGCTGGGCGATGTGCGTTATGCCTTGCCGGCGCTGGCGCGGCAGAAGCGGGAAATGGCGCGCGAAATGCTGTCGCTGCTGGGCGATGCGCGCCGCGTCGACGGGTACATGGAAATCGGCACCACCGGCCGCTACATCAGTGCCTTCCGAAGCGCGCTGGAACTGAAGGGCGACCTGGTGCTGGTGCACACGGACGCAGCCGCCTATTCTCCCGTCGATCTGGCCGAGCGGGGCAGCCTGTTCAAGCTGGGCCGCTTCGTGCCGCTCAAGCAATATGCGCCGTTGACGGGGACCGAGGTGGCCGATGGCAGCCTGGACCTGATCAGCAATTTCATCGGCTTCCACCACAGCCCGCCGGACCGGCTCGATGGTTTCGTGCAGTCGCTGCGGCGCGCATTGCGGCCGGGCGGGCGCCTGATCGTGCGCGACCACGACGTCAGTTCGGACGACATGAATCGCATGGTGGCGCTGGCGCACGACGTCTTCAATATGGGCCTGGGCACGGACTGGAACCTCAACCAGGCCGAGATTCGCAACTTCACGTCGCTGTCCCAGCTGACGGCCTACCTGGAGCAGCGCGGCTTCAAGAACACGGGCAAGCAGCTGTATCAGCCCGGCGATCCCACCCGCAACGCGTTGATGGAATTTGTGCGGGTCTGAGTCCGGCGTCAGTAATCGTAGATGTGTTCCACCGTGTAGTGGCGGGCCGCGAGCTGGCGGACGATATCGGTCAGATGGCGCACGGGGGCATTGATGGCGATGCGCTTTTGCCGCGGCGCCGTCAGGATGGGCTTTTCGAACAGGACCTTGCCCTCGGCCAGGTCGTAGCGCCAGTCGGCCGGGACCAGGCTGGTCACGAGGATGGTGCCGTTGCCGGCGATTTCGCGGAACGCCACGCCTTGCTTGCCCAGTTCGATCACGTCGTCGCGGAATGCCTCGTAGCGGGGTAGCGACAGCAGGGTGCTGCCGTCGGCGAACTGGCTGATCACCTGCATCTTGCTGCCGGGGCGCAGCGCATCGGGCGCGACGTGGCTGGTGAGGGCCAGCATTTCCGTGTCGGCGTCGCCATACACGGCCTTGCTGGCCAGTTTGATGGCGCTGGCGTAACTGGCCTTGATCGTGTATTCCAGGCTCAGGATCAGCTTGCGTTCCCACTTGCGTACCATGTCGGGGCCGGTCAGCGGCGTCTCCACCCACAGGCGCTTGAGCGGTGTGGCGAATGAAAACTCGTACCACGGGTCGACCCGGATGAAGTCCACATAGTCCTGCGCCACCCTGGCCGCGAACACTTCTTCCGGCGTCACGTTGGCGCCGCGGGTCGCTTCGCTGGCGCGCCCCAGTGTGTCTTCATAGGCGCCCTTGATGGCGTTCTCCACCGTGTAGCTGGTGCCGATCACGCACACCATCAAGTGATAGCCCCAGTTGAAATCGTAGCTGGCGCGGGTGGCCGCATAGGCGTCCCAGTAGTACCCCCAGAACTGGCCGATGGCGCCAAAGTAAGGGTAGGCCGATGGCGGATGGTCCTTGATGAAGCGGGCATATTCATCGGGGTGGTAGACCAGCACCCATTCCGGCAAGGTCAGGTAGGTCTGGGCTTCGTCGCGCCGGTAGCCGGGCACGGAAGCCAGCGCGCGGGCGACCGTTGGCGCCGGCAAGGCCTGCGGCGCGGTGCGCTGGACCGGCAGGGGCGGCGCGGCGGGGCTGGCCGTCACCGCCACCCTGGCGGCAGGCGTGGCGGGCGCGGCGGGCAGGTAATAGGCATCCCATAGTTTGTTGCGGAATTTGTTGTCGGGGTCCAGCGCTTTTTTCAGCTGGAAGAAGGCGCCGGCGTTCGGGTAGGCGGCGTGGAACTGGGCTGGCGTGGCATGGATCTGGTACGGCAGATAGTAGGCGCCGCCCATGGCCGTGGCGGCGTCGATCATTTCGCGGGTCCAGGCGCGCACGGCGGCCTTGTCCTGCGCGCCCGTACCCTGCTTGTAGTACAGCACGTAGGCGAATACTTCCTTGCGGGCCCAGGCCAGCAGGGTGCCCGGGTCTTGCTTGGCGTGGCGGATCGAGACGTTGATGGTGTTGACGTGATGGCGGCGCAGGATCTCGCCCATCCTCGGCACGAACTGCTCCAGGTGTTCGACCGGCACGAAATATTCCTGCAGCACGTAGGTCGAGTCCTGGCGCGATGACGGCTCCAGTTCCTTGACGTCGTAGCTGGCCTCGTAGTTGCGCCACTCCACGCGCTCGCCGCGGAACACCAGCGGGTCGATCACGTGCTGGCGGAACGCTTTGCCGAACGGCAGTTCCGACATGATCCAGAAGGCGCCGCGGTCCAGCCAATAACGCTGGTCGGGCGGGATCAGGCGTTGCGGCACGGTCGGCGCCTTGCTGGTCTTGACGTAGGACGTTGCGCGCACGGTGTCGAACGCGTCCGGGTAAATGTCGGCATTGTGGAACACCACGTCCGGATCGCTGGCGATCTTGCCGAAGAAGTAGGCGCGGTAGGCCGACAGCGGCATGACTTCCGACTTGCGCTCGACGGCGACGTTGTCTGTCAAGGCCAGCGTGGCCTCGACGATCACGCCCAGCGCGCCGTAGCCGCCGATGGCGCCGTAGAAGATGGTGCTGTTCTCGTCGCGGCTGGCGCGCACCAGGCGGCCGTCCGGCAGCACGATGCGGATCGCTTTGACGGAATACACCAGCGGTCCCTGGCCGATGTAGCGCCCATGCACGTTGACGCTGAGCGAGCCGCCCACTGTGAAGTTGGAATAGGTCTGCATGATCTGCAGCGACAGGTTGTGGGGATCGATGAAGCGCTGCAGCTTGCGCCAGGTGATCCCGGTTTGCACGGTGACTTCCTTGCGCTCGGCGGAGAAGGCGAGCACCTGGTCGAACTGGCGCATGTCGATCTGCAGCGCCTGTTCCGTGGCCGTCTGGCCGCCCATGCTGTAGCGTCCGCCGCCGATGGAGATCGGGCCATGATGGGTTTTGACGGCGGCCACGATCTCGTCGAGCCGGGTCGGTGTCAGCACCTGCGCCACGGGAATGGGATTGAGCTGGGTGACGTCGTTAATGACCGCGCCTGTCCCGGCAGCGGCTATGGCGGGAAGCTGGAGCGGCAAGGCCAGCATGGCCAGCAGTATGGCCAGCACGCCGGCCGGCGAACGCAGGGGGCGGAACATGCGGATGTGGGACATGGCGGTCCGTGAAAGTGAGGGGCGGGCGGGTATCGGGCGGTAATCAGGCGGCCAGCCGGGCGCCCAGGCCGTAGCAGCTCATGGTTGCCAGCAACAGCAGCAGGGCCTTGCCGATGGCGACGGCGCCGCGCAAGGCGCCGCGCGATCTGAACAGATACCAGGGGAGGGCCAACGCCGGCAGGATCAGCATGGCGCCCAGCTGCATGGCGCTGCGCCGGTAGTGGCGTTGGGTGGCGTCCAGGTGGAACCAGCAAAATATCAGCAGCAGCGCGGCCAGCGCGAAGGCCAGCGATGCCACGTCGCCGCCATGCGGCCGACGATAATCGAACACGCCCGCTGCCAAGGCGATGACGGGCATCAGCATCAGTGGAAACGTCGATTTCTGCATCGTCAGGCGGCGGGTGGCGGGTCCGCAGGTTGGTTCTTGATGCCTGAGATTAGCAGAAATTCACTTTTTTGTGGGCAATCAGTTGCCGTTTTTGAAAGTTGCGTGGTGGGCTGGAATCCCGCCGTTGGCGTGGGCTGGCGGCGCACGAAGGCGGGGGCCGATCCGGCGCGCCCGCGCAGTCAGGCGCCGCCCGCGTAGCCGTTCTGGCGCCACGCCTCGAACACGACCACCGCCACCGTGTTCGACAGGTTCAGGCTGCGGTTGTCGGGCCGCATCGGCAGGCGGATGCGCTGGGCCGGCGGGAACGACTCGCGCAGGGCCGGGTCCAGGCCGCGCGTTTCGGAGCCGAACACGAACACGTCGCCGGGCCGGAACGCGGCGTTGGCGAATGGCGAGGAGCCGTGCGTGGTCATGGCGAACATGCGGGCCGGGTCGGGCTGGACGGCGGCCAGGAACGCATCCCAGTTCTTGTGCACCTTCATTTGCGCGTACTCGTGGTAATCGAGGCCGGCGCGTTTCAGTTTCGAGTCTTCCAGCGGAAAGCCCAGCGGTTCGATCAGGTGCAACTGGGCGCCCGTGTTGGCGCACAGGCGGATCACGTTGCCCGTGTTGGGCGGGATTTCCGGGTTGACGAGGACGACGTGGAACAAGGTGCTTCTCCTAAAAAAATCAGTGGGGCGGCGTGCGCGCGAACACCAGGTTGCTCACGCGCGCGGCGCCGTAACGCTTGAGGGTGGCGGCCAGCTCCTGCAAGGTGCTGCCGCTGGTCATGACGTCATCGACGATGCCGATGTGGCGGCCGGCCACCAGCGCCGGGTCGGCCACGGCGAACGCATGGACCACGTTGCGGCCGCGCTGCGCCGGCGCGACACGGCTTTGGGCCAGCGTGTCGTGCACCCGCCAGGCCAGCCGCGGCGCCAGCGCTACGCCCAGCATGCGCGCCAGCGGACGGGCGATTTCCAGCGCCTGGTTGTAGCCCCGTTCGGCCAGCCGTTGCGGCCCCAGCGGCACCGGGCACAGCAGGGCCGGCAGCACGAAGCCGGGCCGCTCCAGCACGGCGTCGCGCAACAAGCGGGCGAACAGGGCGGCGTGCGCCAGCCGGTGGCCGAATTTTAACTGCAATACCAGCTGGTCCAGCGGCATGGCGTAATCGGCGGCCACCACGGTGGCGTCGAACGCGGGCCGGTGCAGCAGGCAGCCGGCGCACAGGCCAGGTCCGGTAGCGGTGCCCGCCTCGGCGCCGGCGGGCAGCGGATTGGCGCACAGGTGGCAGCGCGCCGGGCGGTCGCCACCGGCGCCGAAAAACTGGGTAGTGCAAGGTGCGCACAGCGTATCCGGGCAGGCGGCGCCACACAGTGCGCACGCCGTCGGCAGCAAGCCATGCAGCAAGGCCGTACCGGTCCGGCGCAGCAGCGCGCGGGCGCTGGCGGGTGGCGGACGGCGCGGCGGTGGCGGGGCGGTCGGCATCGCGTTTGGCTACAACCATGTACACTGCCGACATTATCGCATCTTCACCGTCCCCTATTAAGAATCATGCAAGTGCCTGCTAATGCGCCCAAGCTGAGCGCACCCATCGACCTTGCGCGCGTGCGCGCCGCCTTCGCCCACCCCCAGCGGGTGCAACCGTCCGACTTCCTGCGGCGCGAGATCGCCTCGCGCATGCATGACCGGCTGAGCCTGATCAAGCTGTCGCCCCAGCGCGTGCTGGAAGCGGGCTGCGGCGAGGGCGCCGATTTGGCAACATTGCAGAAAGTTTATCCGGCGGCGCAGGTAGTGGGTGTGGACGCGGCCGAAGCCATGCTGGGCGCGGCCCGCGCGCGCGCTTCGCGGCCCGGCGCCATCAACCAGTTGATGAGCAAGTTGTTGCCGGCCAAGACGGGCGTGGACCTGGTGTGCGGCGATTTCGCGGCGCTGCCGCTGGGGCCGGGCGCCATCAACCTGGTGTGGTCCAACCTGGCGCTGCACTGGCACCCGCAGCCGGACCGCGTGTTCGCCGAGTGGCGCCGGGTGCTCAAGGTGGATGGCTTGCTGATGTTTTCCTGCTTCGGCCCCGACACGTTCAAGGAAGTGCGGGCCGCGTTCGAGGCAGTGGACATGGCGCCCCATGGGCTGCCGTTCGTCGACATGCACGATTTTGGCGACCAGCTGGTGGAGGCAGGCTTCTCGACGCCGGTGCTGGACATGGAAGTGATCACGGTCACCTACGACACGCCGCAAGCGCTGCTGGCTGACGTGCGGGCCTGGGGCGGCAATCCGCTGGCCACGCGCCGCCGTGGTTTGATCGGCCGCAAGGCCTGGGCCCGCATGCTGGCCGCGCTGGAACGGACCCGCCGTGCCGATGGCAAGCTGGGCCTGTCGTTCGAGATCATCTACGGCCACGCCTTCCGTCCCGCCCCGCGCGTGACGGCCGCGGGCGAGGCCATCATCCGCTTCGATCTGCCCCGCAAGCCGCGTTAAGCGGCGCGCGGCGGCACCATTGCAGCCACCCACTTCCTATCAAATTGCTATCTGATTGACGCACAGCAGCGGCCCGGACGGGCCCGCCGCTCGGGTGCGCTCGGCCATTTCTCGCCCGATGATGGTGCACTGCCACTATGGGAAATTGGATAATTCCTTGATGGAAGTCATTTTTGTTCTATATAATCGTTGACTAATTTTGTCATGTCTTGATATCGCCTACCTTATATAGGCGGCGTCGGGGGAGGCGAAGAGTAATTGCTAGTGCAGGCCGGGCATCTGATAGTAATATTAGCTACGCTTGGCGAAATATCAAGATTCTGCTCTACCGCAGCCTGATGTTTTTTGCGGGCGCGCCGGGCCGGATCTGAAGGTGTTTAAGGAGCGGCGGCGGTTCAACTCATCGAATCTTCACGCCGTTTTAAAAAAAATATATCCATTTTTTTTGGTGGTTGGGGAAAACATGAAACATGCAAAGCGACTTCAATCGTTGATGCTCGGGCTGTTGATGACAGCCGCGGGCATGCCGGCGTGGGCGGCCGACGCCCCGGTGGCGGCCGGCACCTACACGGCGGCAACGGGCGGTACCGGCGGTCCCATGGTGCGCGAACTGAACCTGCAGGCACCGGCGACCCAGATCGCGACCGAAGTCTACAGCCTGCACACCTGGATGATGGTGATCTGCATGGTGATCTTCGTCGCCGTGTTCGGCGTGATGTTCTATTCGATCATCAAGCACCGCAAGTCGCTGGGCCACAAACCCGCCACCTTCCATGAATCGACGGCCGTCGAGATCGCCTGGACCGTGGTGCCATTCCTGATCGTGATCGGCATGGCGCTGCCCGCCACCCGCACCGTGGTCGGCATGAAAGACACCTCCAACGCCGACATCACCATCAAGGCCACCGGCATGCAGTGGAAATGGGGCTACGATTACCTGAAAGGCGAGGGCCAGGGCATTTCCTTCCTGTCCAACCTGTCCACCCCCCGATCGCAAGTGGGCGCGCCCGGCGTGGCGCCGACCGAGCCGCGCGGCGAGAACTACCTGATCGAAGTGGACAACGAAGTGGTGGTGCCGGTCAACAAGAAGATCCGCATCGTCACCACCGCCAACGACGTGATCCACGCCTGGTCCATCCCCGCCTTCGCCGTCAAGCAGGACGCCATCCCCGGTTTCGTGCGCGACACCTGGTTCAAGGCCGAGCACACCGGCACCTACCGCGGCAACTGCGCCGAACTGTGCGGCAAGGAACACGCTTTCATGCCGATCGTCGTCAAGGTCGTGACGGAAGACGAGTACAAGGTGTGGGTCGACGGCAAGCTCAAGGAAATGGCCGCGCTGGCGGAAGATCCGAGCAAGGTGTGGACCATCGATGAACTGAAAACCAAGGGCGAGAAAGTGTACGCCACCAATTGCGTGGTCTGCCACCAGGCCAACGGCAAGGGCTTGCCCGGCGCGTTCGCCGCGCTGGACGGCTCGCCCGTCGTCACCGGTCCCAAGGCGGACCAGATCCACGTTCTGCTGAACGGCAAGAAGAGCGGCAAGTTCCCTGGCGAGATGCCAGCATGGAAACAACTGTCGGATACGGAGATCGCGGCTGTCATCACCTACACCCGCAACAGCTGGTCGAACAAGGCCGCCGAAAACATCGTTCAACCAGCCGAAGTCCTGGCTGCACGCAAGTAATTAGGGGAGTTACATGAGCACAAGCACTCTGGATCACGCACACGATCACGCCCACGGTCACGATCACGCGCACGACCATCCGCACGGCCTGTCGCGCTGGTTGTTCGCCACCAACCACAAGGATATCGGTACGCTGTACCTGTGGTTCTCCTTCATCATGCTGCTGTCGGGCGGCGTGCTGGCCCTGATGATCCGCACCGAGCTGTTCAAGCCCGGCCTGCAGTTCTTCCAGCCTGAATTCTTCAACCAGCTGACCACCATGCACGGCCTGGTGATGGTGTTCGGCGCCATCATGCCGGCCTTCGTGGGCTACGCCAACTGGATGATCCCGCTGCAGATCGGCGCCTCCGACATGGCCTTCGCCCGCATGAACAACTTCTCGTTCTGGCTGCTGCCACCGGCCGCCATCCTGCTGGCGTCGTCGTTCTTCGTGCCGGGCGGCGCCACCGCCGCCGGCTGGACCCTGTACGCGCCGCTGTCGAGCCAGATGGGTATCGGCATGGACATGGGTATCTTCGCCATGCACCTGATGGGCGCCTCGTCCATCATGGGTTCGATCAACATCATCGTCACCATCCTCAACATGCGCGCGCCCGGCATGACCCTGATGAAGATGCCGATGTTCTGCTGGACCTGGCTGATCACCGCCTACCTGCTGATCGCCGTGATGCCCGTGCTGGCCGGCGCCATCACCATGACCCTGACCGACCGTCACTTCGGCACCTCGTTCTTCAACGCGGCCGGCGGCGGCGACCCTGTCATGTACCAGCACATCTTCTGGTTCTTCGGCCACCCCGAGGTCTACATCATGATCCTGCCGGCGTTCGGCATTGTGTCGCAGATCCTGCCGGCGTTCGCCCGCAAGCCGCTGTTCGGCTACGCCTCGATGGTGTACGCCACCGCCTCGATCGCCATCCTGTCGTTCATCGTGTGGGCCCACCACATGTTCACCACCGGCATGCCGGTGACGTCGCAGCTGTTCTTCATGTACGCCACCATGCTGATCGCCGTGCCCACGGGCGTGAAGGTGTTCAACTGGATCGCCACCATGTGGAAGGGTTCCATGACCTTCGAGACGCCGATGCTGTTCGCCGTCGGCTTCATCTTCGTGTTCACCATGGGCGGCTTCACCGGCCTGATCCTGGCCGTGACCCCGATCGACATCCAGCTGCAGGACACCTACTACGTCGTGGCCCACTTCCACTACGTGCTGGTGGCCGGCTCGCTGTTCGCGCTGTTCGCCGGTTTCTACTACTGGTCGCCGAAATGGACCGGCCATATGTACAACGAAACCATGGGCAAGCTGCACTTCTGGCTGTCGCTGATCACCTTCAACATCACCTTCTTCCCGATGCACTTCCTGGGCCTGGCCGGCATGCCGCGCCGCTACGCCGACTACCCGGCGCAGTTCACGGACTTCAACATGATCGCCTCCATCGGCGCCTTCGGTTTCGGCCTGTCGCAAGTGTTCTTCCTGTTCTGCGTGGTGCTGCCAACCATTCGCGGCGGCAAGAAGGCGGAAGCGAAACCCTGGGATGGCGCGGAAGGCCTGGAATGGACCGTGCCTAGCCCGGCCCCGTTCCACACCTTCGAAACGCCGCCAACCGTCAAGTAATGGCAAGGGCGGGCCGCCAGCCGGCGGTCCGCCAACGATATTTCAGCAGTGAGTTGAGGATCATGTCCCAAGCGAACAAACCGAATAATGTGAGGACCGGCCTGATCCTGGCGTCCGTGGCGCTGGTGTTCTTCGTGTCCGTGTTCGTCAAGCACATCTGGCTGAGCTGACGTGGCCATGGACCAGGAAACCCGCGGCCTGAACCGGCAATTGCTGGCCAAGCTGCTCGTCATCGCCGTCATGATGTTCGGCTTCGGCTACGCGCTGATCCCCGTCTACAAGCAGATTTGCGAAGTATTGGGTATCAACGTGCTGACGCAGAAGGATGGCACGGTGACGCTGGACCAGAACACCCAGGTCGACATGAGCCGCACCGTCACCGTGGAATTCGACGGCAACGCCCAGGGACCATGGCGCTTCCGTCCCGTGGTGGCCAGCATGCAGGTGCATCCGGGCCAGCTGCAGACGATGCTGTATGAAGTGGTCAACACCCAGCCGCGTACCATGCAGGCCCAGGCCATCCCCAGCTACGCGCCGCAAAGCGCCATGCCGCACTTCAAGAAAGTGGAATGCTTCTGTTTCAAGCAGCAGACCCTGAAGGCGAACGAGGCGCGGCAGATGCCGGTGGTGTTCTACATCGATCCGGCCCTGCCCAAGGATGTGAAGACGATCACGCTGTCGTACACGTTTTTTGAAATCGCCGGTCTGGACCAGACGGCCTCGAAGTGAGCAAGGTGGACGCCATGGATGAAGGGAAGAAAGCGCAACCGCAGGCCTCGTTCCTGTACTCCATGCGGGCGGTGTTCTGGTCGTTTTTCGGCCTGCGCCGCAAGCGTGATTTCGACACGGATTCGGCTAAACTGAACCCGGTGCACGTCATCATCGCCGGCTTGATCGGGGTGGCCTTGTTCATCGCGCTGCTGATCACGATCGTTAAATTTGTCGTTTCAAAATAAAAAGTAGCATTCACGCATACAGTTGATTTAGGGAGATGAAGATGAGTTCACAAAACGCCTCGGCACCGTACTACTTCGTGCCTGGTCCATCCAAGTGGCCGCTGCTGGCCGGCCTGTCGCTGTTGTTGACCATGGTCGGCGCGTCGGCCTGGGTGAACGATGTCTCGTGGGGCTCGACCGTGAACATGGTCGGCCTGGCGGGCATCATCACGGTGCTGTACTTCTGGTTCGGCGACGCCATCGGCGAGTCGGAGAAGGGCTTGTACAGCCAGCGCATCGACCACTCCTACCGCTGGTCCATGAGCTGGTTCATCTTCTCGGAGGTGATGTTCTTCGGCGCCTTCTTCGGCGCCCTGTTCTACGCCCGCAGCATCACCATGCCGTGGCTGGGCGACCTGGACCACAAGATCCTGTGGCCCGACTTCGCGGCCCACTGGGGCAACACGGGGCCGGCCGGCACCATCCAGGAATTCAAGACCATGGGACCGTTCCCGATCCCGACCCTGAACACGGCGCTGCTGCTGACCTCGGGCCTGACGCTGACCATTTCGCACCACGCGCTGCGCGCCGGTCATCGCGGCAAGACCGCGTTCTGGCTGTTCCTCACCATCCTGCTGGGCGCGACCTTCATGGGCTTCCAGGCCTTCGAATACATGCACGCGTACAGCGAGCTGAACCTGAAGCTGACCTCGGGCATCTACGGTTCCACCTTCTTCATGCTGACCGGTTTCCACGGCTTCCACGTGACCATGGGCGCCATCATGCTGTCGGTGGTGCTGTACCGCGTGCTGCGCGGCCACTTCACGCCCGAGCACCACTTCGCGTTCGAAGGCGCGGCCTGGTATTGGCACTTTGTCGATGTGGTCTGGCTGGGCCTGTACGTGGTCGTGTACTGGCTGTAAGAGAGCGCTATAATTCTTCGCGGCGCCGCCTGCCGCGAAGCTGAAAAAGCCGCATGCGGGGCAGACCCGGATGCGGCTTTTTTCGTGGCGGGGCAGGGCGGGGAAGACTGCTTACTGGCGGATGCCGGTGGGTTGGATATAGCCCAGCTTGTAGCCGAGCAGGATCAGCAGGAACAGCGTGATCGACAGGCCGACCCGCATGGCCAGCGCGCGCACCGTATTGTTGCTTTTGCCCTTGTCGCGCATGAGAAAGAACAGGGCCGAGCCCAGGCTGCCGATGATCAGGATGAATGCGATGGCGACGGCGATTTTCATGGCGCGGTAGTTGGTAGATAGAGTGAGGCACCCATTGTAATGCGTATCGCCTTCCGGTTTACACTTATCCCATTCGTGGCCACCGTGCTGGTGGTGGCGCTCGGCATTGCCTTGGGGAATTGGCAAGAACGGCGCGCGGCCGGGAAGCTGGCGCTGGAAGCGCGGCTGATGCAGGGCGTCGCCGCCGCGCCGCTGGTGCTGGATGGCTACGCCGTGCCTGCGGCCGAGGTGGAATTCCGCCGCGTGCGCGTGCAGGGCCAGTTTGTACGCGGCTGGCCGCTGTACCTGGATAACCGCCCCTACCAGGGCCGGGCCGGCTTTTACGTGCTGATGCCGTTTCATATCGACGGCACGGCCGGCAATGTGCTGGTGGCGCGTGGCTGGCTGCCGCGCGACCCGGTACGGCGCGACAAGCTGCCGGACTACGCCACCCCGGCCGGCACTGTCACGCTGGAAGGCGTGGCGCGCCAGCATGTGGGCCATGTGATGCAACTGGGCACCGCGCCCGCGCTGCGTCCGGGCGCCATCGTGCAGAACGCCGACCCGGCCCAGGTGGCGGCCGGCACCGGACTGGCGCTGGCGCCGTTCGTGATCGAACAGGCGGGCGCCGCCGGCCCGGACGACGCCACGCTGGTGCGCGACTGGCCGGCGCCGGCGCTGGGCGTGGACAAACATCGCGGCTACGCCTTCCAGTGGTACGCACTGGCGGCGATGGCCATCATCTTTTATGTATGGAATGGATACCGACGTGGAAAAAGCAGTGGAAACCAACGTGACGAACACTGAACCGGCGGCCGGGCAACAAGCGCGCGGGCGCTGGAAGCTGCTGGCCGTGCTGGCCGTGTGCGCGGCGCCGCTGATCGCCTCCTATTTCACTTATTACGTGGTCAAGCCCAGCGGCCGCACCAATTACGGTGACCTGATCGACCCGCGCCAGTACCCGATTCCCGCCATGGCCAGCACCACGCTGGACGGCAAGCCGGCCACCCTGGACGACTACAAGGGCAAGTGGATCATGCTCAAGGTGGGCCCGTCCGACTGCGGGCAGGATTGCCAGGACCAGCTGTTCGCCATGCGCCAGTTGCGCACCATGCAGGGCAAGGAGATGGAACGCATCGAACGGGTCTGGCTGATCACGGACGACGCGCCGCTGGACACCATGCTGCTGCGCGTGAACGACGGCACCCGTATGCTGCGCGCGCCGGCCGGCGCGGTGGAAAAGTGGCTGCCGCCCGGCACCGACGGTCCGCTCAGCGAACACGTGTTCCTGATCGACCCGCTGGGCAACCTGATGATGCGCTTTCCGGCGCGCGCCATCTCGTCCGATATCGATAAAATGGCCAAGGTGAAGAAGGACCTGGCCAAACTGCTCAAAGCTTCCGCCATAGGTTGAACCATCATGCATGCCGTCACCTTGCCCCAAATGGCCATCACCGCGCTGCTGGTGGCCCTGCTGCCGCTGGCGATCGTGTGGACCTCGTCCGACACCAACAAGTACCGCAAGCTGGTGTGGGTGTGCGTGTTCCTCACTTTCGACCTGATCGTGTTCGGCGCCTTCACGCGCCTGACCGACTCCGGCCTGGGCTGCCCCGACTGGCCCGGCTGCTACGGCACCGCCAACCCCTTGCTGGCCCATGAGCAGATCCAGGCCGCCGAAGCGCTGCTGCCCAGCGGCCCGGTGACGGTGGCCAAGGCCTGGATCGAGATGATCCACCGCTACCTGGCCATGGCGATCGGGGTGCTGATCGTGGCCATGGCGGCGCAATCGTGGCGCCACTGGCTGCGCGACCGCAGCCGCGCCGAATACGCGCCCTGGCTGCCCACGGCGCTGCTGCTGTTCGTCTGCCTGCAGGGCGCGTTCGGCGCCTGGACCGTCACCCTCAAGCTGCAGCCCGTGATCGTCACCAGCCATCTGTTGCTGGGCATGGGCTTGCTGGCGCTGCTGGCGTGGTATGGCGGCCGCCAGGACCAGATGATCGCGCCTGTGCGCACTGTGACCGGTTCGCCGCCGGCCATGCGCAATATCCGCCTGCTGGCCGCCTTGTCCGGCGTGCTGCTGCTGGTGCAACTGGCGCTGGGCGGCTGGGTGAGCACCAACTACGCCACCCTGGCCTGCACCGATTTCCCCCTGTGCGGCGGCAAGCTGGTGCCGGAGATGGACTTCCAACATGGTTTCACGCTGTGGCGCGCGCTGGGCAAGACGGCCGCCGGCCATTATCTGCCGTTCGCGGCGCTGACGGCGATCCATTGGGTGCACCGCAACTTCGCGTTCGTGGTGGCGCTGGTGGCCGGCTACACGGCGTTCCGCGCCTGGGGCCACACGGCGCTGCACAAGACGGCGCGCGCCATCGCCGTGGTGCTGGCGCTGCAATTGTGCACCGGCGTGGCCACGATTTTCCTCAACTATCCGCTGGCCATCGCCGTGCTGCATAACGCCGGGGCGGCGCTGCTGGTGCTGCTGCTGACCATGTTAAACTACCGGGCTAAGTTCCAATTCGAGATTGCGCAGAAGGCAGCCGCCAGCGCCGTATTCCCGCATGCCACCGCTGCCAGACACCACTAATGACGACGCACACCGCCACCCGTAAATCCAACCACTTCGCTCAATACTGGACGCTGACCAAGCCCCGTGTGACCCAACTGGCCGTGTTCTGTGCCGTGATCGGCATGTTCCTCGCCACCGACGGCCTGCCTGACTGGCGCGTGGTGGTGGCTGCCACCATCGGCATCTGGCTGCTGGCCGGCGCCGCGTTCGCCGTCAACTGCCTGGCCGAACGCGAGATCGACGCACGCATGGCGCGCACCGCGCGCCGCGCGGTGGCCACTGGTGAATTGAGCGTGGGCCTGACCGTGCTGTTCTCGGCCATCATCGGCGGCGCCGGCATGTGGATCCTGTACGCGCTGGTGAATCCGCTGACCATGTGGCTGACCTTCGTCACCTTCGTCGGCTACGCCGTGATCTACACCATGATATTGAAGCCGGCCACGCCGCAGAACATCGTCATCGGCGGCCTGTCCGGCGCCATGCCGCCGGCGCTGGGCTGGGCCGCCGTGGCCAACGACGTGCCGATGCAAGCGTGGCTGCTGGTGCTGATCATTTTCGTCTGGACGCCACCGCACTTCTGGGCGCTGGCCATGTACCGCCGCGACGACTACGCCAAGTCCGGCCTGCCCATGCTGCCCGTCACGCACGGCCTGCCGTTCACCCAGTTCCACGTGCTGCTGTATTCGATCGCGCTGGCCGCCACCACCTTGCTGCCGTTCGCGGTCCACATGAGTGGCCTGATCTACCTGGCCAGCGCCGTGGTGCTGAACGCCGTCTTCCTGCGCCATGCGTGGAAAATCTACCGTCACTATACCGACCTGATTGCCCGCAAGGCCTTCACCTGGTCCATCATCTACCTGTCGCTGCTGTTCGCCGCGCTGCTGGTGGACCACTACATCAAGCTGTAATTCAAGCTCAAAGCACACCATGAAAAAACTGTTAGCGACGTTGACCCTGGCCGTATTGGCGGCCGGTCCGCTGGCCGGTTGCGGCGAAAAACCCGCCCTGCCCAAAGTGGAATTCAAGAACACCGACCTGTCCGGCCTCGATTACGCGCACGACTTCGCGCTGACCGACCACACGGGCAAGCCGCGCAAGCTGGCCGACTTCAAGGGCAAGGCCGTGGTGATGTTCTTCGGCTATACCCAATGCCCGGACGTGTGCCCCACCACGATGGCGGAAATGGAAAGCGTGATGCAGGCGCTGGGCCCTCTGTCGGACCAGGTGCAGGTGCTGTTCGTGACCGTCGACCCCGAGCGCGACACCCAGGCGCTGCTGTCACAGTACGTGCCGGCGTTCGACAAGCGCTTCATCGGCCTGTATGGCACGCCGGAGCAGACCGCCGCCGTGGCCAAGGAATTCAAGGTGTTCTACGCCAAGGTGCCGGGCAAGACCAAGGGCAGCTACACGGTGGACCACACGGCCGGCAGCTATGTGTTCGACAAGACGGGCAAGCTGCGCCTGTTCGTGCGCCACGGCCTGGGCCCCGAGCCCATCGTGCACGACCTCAAGCTGCTGCTGAATTGATCGCCTGACCGGCGGGCCTGGCATGGAGCAGCGCTTCCAACCCTACACCCGCCTGGCGGCCATTGTGCTGCTGATTCTCGGCTGCCTGATCGTGCTGCGGCCGTTCCTGGCCGCGATCTTGTTCGCGGCCGCCATCGCCATTTCCAGCTGGCCGCTGTACCTGCGGCTGCTGCACCGTATGCGCCAGCGCCGCACGCTGGCCGCCGCCCTGATGACCTTCTCGCTCACGCTGGTGATTCTGGTGCCGCTGGCATTGGTGGCATGGAGCGTGGCCGACAACGCGGCCAGCTATTTCGACCAGGTGCGCGCCGCGCTCGATGACGGCGGTATCGTGCTGCCGGCATGGGTCAAGCAACTGCCGCTGGTGGGCGAGCAGTTTGACGCCTACCTGCGCAAACTGGTGGCCAGCCGCGAGGAATTGATCGCGCTGGCCCAGCGCCTGCTGGAACCGGCGCGCAAATTGCTCCTGGGCAGCAGCCTGGTGCTGGGGAGCGGCGTGGCCCAGGTCAGCCTGGCCGTGTTCGTGTGCTTCTTCCTGTACCGCGATGGCCACGCCATCGTGGCGCTGGTGCGCAGCGGGATGAATAAGCTGATCGGCGAGCAGGGTGTGGCCGTGGCCGACACGGTGGGCCGCACGGTGCGCGGCGTGATGTACGGCCTGCTGGGCACGGCGTTGGCGCAGGCCGGCGTGGCGGCCGTGGGACTGGCGCTGGCCGGGGTGCCGGCCGTGGCGCTGCTGTCGATCACCACCTTCGTGCTGTCGCTGGTGCCGGTGGGGCCGCCGCTGATCTGGGGCGGCGCCGCCATCTGGCTGTTCAACCAGGGCCATACGGGATGGGGCGTGTTCATGCTGCTGTGGGGCTTCTTCGCCATCAGCGGCGTGGACAACGTGGTCAAGCCCATCCTGATCAGCCGTGGCAGCAGCCTGCCGTTCATCCTGGTGCTGCTGGGCGTGATGGGCGGCGTGCTGGCGTTCGGCTTCGTCGGCCTGTTCATCGGCCCCACGCTGCTGGCCGTGGCGCTGGGCCTGTTGCGCCACTGGGGCGCGGCGGAACCGGACGACGGCGCGGCCTGAGCCCTCCCGCCGCGCTGGCAGCGGCGCGCGCTCAGCCGATCATGGCCGCCAGTTCCCGCACGATTGTCTCCACCGGGGTGGTACTGGCGTTGACTTCATAGGCCGGTTCGTCAGGTGCCTCATAAGGGCTGTTAATGCCCGTCATGTTCGGAATCCGGCCGGCCCGCGCCTGCTTGTACAAGCCCTTGACGTCGCGCTGCTCGCACACGTCGAGCGGGGTGCTGACGTACACTTCGACGAAGTTATCCGCGCCGATCACGTCGCGCGCCATTTCCCGTTCGCGCTTGAACGGTGAGATGAACGCCGTCAGCACCACCAGCCCCGCGTCCATCATCAGCCTGGCCACTTCGGCGATGCGGCGAATGTTCTCGACCCGGTCCGCTTCCGTGAAGCCCAGGTCCTTGTTCAAGCCCTGGCGCACGTTGTCGCCGTCAAGGACATAGGTGCGCATGCCACGGGCATGCAGCTTGACTTCCAGCGCGTTGGCCAGCGTCGACTTGCCGGAGCCGGACAGGCCGGTGAACCAGAACACCTTGCCTTGATGACCGTTCAATTGCTCCCGGTCGGCGCGGGCGATGGACAGCGCCTGGCGGTGTACATTCTGGGCGCGGCGCAGATTGTGGCGGATCATGCCGACGGCGACCGTGGCATGGGTGTAGCGGTCCACCAAAATCAAGCCACCCAGCGTGCGGGACGCCGCGTAGGCATCGAACGCGACCGGCTTGCTGGTCTTGAGGTTACACACGTAGATGCCATTTAACTGCAGTTTCTTGCTGGCCTCGTGGGCCATGGTGTCGACGTTGATAAGGTGCTTGATGTTGGTGATCGCGGCCGTGGTCCACTGGCCGGCCAGCTTGAGCTCATAGTTCCGGCCGGGCATGCCTTGGTCCTCATGCAGCCAGACGATGGTCGCCTCGAACTGGTCCGTCATTTCGAGCGGCGCTTGCGCGTGCGACAGGATGTCGCCGCGCGTGGCGTCGAGCGCGCGGTCCAGGCACAGCGTGACGGCGTCGCCGGCCAGGGCCACAGGCAGCGATCCATCCAGGGTGACGATGTCGGACACGATGGCTTTCTGGCCGGAGGCGGTGACGCGGATTTCGTCGCCGACGGCGATGCGGCCCTGCGCCACCGTGCCGCAATAGCCAAGGAAGCCGGCATCGCCGCGGTTTACCATTTGCACCGGATACACCATCTTGTCGCTCTGTTGGCGGCTCACTTCCACCGTCTCCAGGTAAGCCATCAGCGTCGGCCCCCGGTACCACGGCGTGTGGGCGGAACGGTCGGTCAGGTTGTCGCCCTCGAGCGCGCTGATGGGGATGGTGGTGATCGAAGCGAAGCCCAGCGGCGCCGCAAACGCCTCGAAGCCGGTCTTGACGCGTTCGTACATGTCGTGCGAGAAGTCGGCCAAGTCCATCTTGTTGATGGCCAGCGCCACGTGGCGGATGCCCATCAGCGAGGCGAGGAAGGCGTGGCGCCGGGTCTGGGACAGCAAGCCGGCGCGCACGTCGACCAGCATGATAGCCACGTCGGCGGTGGAGGCGCCGCTCACCATGTTGCGCGTGGCTTGCTCAAGGCCCGGCGTGTCGGCCACGATGAATTTGCGCTTGGCGGTGGTGAAGTAGCGGTAGGCCACGTCGATGGTATTGCCTAGCGCATGTTCGGCCGCCAGGCTATCGCTCAGCAGGGCGAAGTCCATCTGTTGGCCCTGGGTGCCGTACAGACGCGATTCCGCTTGCAAGGTGTCCAGCTGGTCGTCGTACAGTTGCCGCGCATCGAACAGCAGGCGGCCGAGCAGGGTGCTCTTGCCATCGCCGGCGCTGCCGCAGGTGATCACGCGCAGCAGGTCCTGCCCACTTTGCCGCGCCTGCAAGGCCTCGACGGTGGTTGGCAGGCCGGTGGCCGGGGCCTGCGCCGCCGCGGTCCTGGCGCCGCTGCGGGCGCGCGTGGATTTGGTTTGGACCGGATGGGAAGACGCCATCAGAAATACCCCTCTTGTTTTTTCTTTTCCATGCTGGCCGCCGCATCGTGGTCGATGGCGCGGCCCTGGCGTTCGGAACCTCGGACGTTGAGCAGTTCCAGGATGATCTCGGGCACGGTGGCCGCGTGCGATGCGATCGCCCCAGTCAGCGGGTAGCAGCCCAGGCTGCGGAAGCGTACCAGTTTTTCCACGATCTGCTCGCCCGGCAGCAGACGGAATCGGTGGTCGTCCACCGCCAGCAGCATGCCGTCGCGCAGCACCACCGGCCGCTCCCGGGCGCAATACAGGGGCACGACGGGGATGGCTTGCTGGTGGATGTACTGCCAGATATCCAGTTCGGTCCAGTTCGACAGGGGGAAGACCCGGATGCTTTCGCCCTGGCTTTTCCTGGTGTTGAACAAGTCCCACATTTCCGGGCGTTGCTGCCCTGGGTCCCAGCGGTGCGACGGGCCGCGCAAGGAAAAGATGCGCTCCTTGGCGCGTGACCGCTCCGCGTCACGGCGGGCGCCGCCGAACACCATGTCGAAGCGGTATTTGTCCAGCGCCTGCTTGAGGCCCTCGGTCTCGGTGATGGCCGTGTGCATGGCCGAGCCATGGTCGAACGGGTTGATGTCCTTGGCGATGGCTTCCGGATTGACGTGGACCAGCAGTTCCATGCCGCTGGCCTTGACCATCTGGTCGCGCATCAGGTACAGCTCCTGGAACTTCCAGCGGGTATCGATATGCAGCAGGGGGAAGGGCGGTGGCGCGGGGTGGAAAGCCTTGCGCGCCAGATGCAGCATGACGGCGCTGTCCTTGCCGGCCGAATACAACATGGCCGGGTTGCCGGCCTCGGCCACCGCTTCCCGGATGAGGTGGATACTTTCCGCTTCCAGCCGTTTCAGGTGTGGCGCAGGCGGCAGGTGGCGGGCGGCGCCGGCCGGCACGGGCGGCGTGGGCAGTGTGGGTGCGTAAGCGCCAGGATGCAGGGTGATGTGCTCCGGCGAGCGCACCGGGCGCAGCAGGCCAGCCAGGGCGCCGTGGGGAAATACGGCGACGTCCTTGCCGGCGTGCTGTTGCAACCGTCGCAAGGCCGCGACGATGGCGGGGGTGTCCAGTGGCTGGACATGCCCGTCCGCCAGCGGCAGCCAGTAGCGGCCACCGCGGGCGTCGTTGGCATGCAGACAGGGCGCGCCGTCCGGCAGGGCGCTGAGCTGGGCGAACAGCACCAGTTTGCGCTGGCTGCGGGCCTTCTCCAGCGCCCAGTCGAGGATCAGCGGATTGGCCGGGCGCTCCAGTTCATCGCGCAGGGACGCTGGCGTCAAAGGCGCCGGCAGCAGCTTCCATTCGTTCAGGCGGCGCTCGGCGGTGCGCTTGGTGTCCGCCTTGCCCAGTGCCTGTAAATGGTGAAATGCACGCTCCGTGTCCCAGACCTGCGGGGCATTCAAGCCGCACAGTTCGCTCGCCTCATTTTTAGTCGCAATTTGCATCTTTGTATTTTATACTTGTCTGGACTGTAAATGATAATGCCAATAATTCGGTTGGCAACATAAATATGCAAATTACGACGAATTTTTTGATGTCCGGCGCCGGGGCGGCCCGATGATCGACCTGGCCTATGTCATGCCGGGCGCTCTGACCGGCTTCGTGGTCGGATTGACGGGCGTCGGCGGCGGCGCCTTGCTGGCGCCCATCCTGTTGCTGTTCTTCGGCGTGGCCCCCACCACCGCGATCGCGACCGATCTGTGGTTCGCGGCCATCACCAAGCTGGCCGGGGCCCGCATGCACAGTGGGGGCGGGCAGGTTGACTGGCAGGTGGTGCGGCGTTTATGGATGGGCAGCTTGCCCATGGCACTGGCGGTGGTGGTCGCGGTAAGCCTGGGCCACCAGTTGATCAGGATAGCCTGGTTGAGCAAGGCGATCGGCTTGCTGGTGCTGGTGACAGCACTGGGCCTGCTACTGGCGCCCAGCTTGCTGGCGCTGGCGCGTGGGCGCCGGCTCGGCGATCCGGCCAGTTTCAAGCGGCTGCAGCCCCGGATGACGGTGGCCGCCGGCGCCATCCTGGGCCTGTGTGTCGCGTTGACGTCGGTAGGCGCGGGTGCTCTGGGCAGCGTGATGCTGTTGTATCTGTATCCCTTGCGCATGACGCCCCACAAGCTCGTGGCCACCGACCTGGTGCACGCGATCCCGCTGGCCATGGTGGCCGGTATGGGTTACCTGTTCGCCGGCATGGTGGACGGGCGGATGCTGGCCAGCCTGCTGGCCGGTTCGCTTCCGGCCATCGTCCTGGGCAGCGCGTTGGGACGCCGATTGCCGGGACGCTGGCTGCAAATCGCGCTGAGCATGGTGTTGCTGGCGGCCGGGGCGAAAGTGCTGGCTTGAGATGGTGGCGGCCATGACGCCGGTCCGTGCGCAGTGCCGCCTCAGTCCCTATCGTCCTCTTCGCTGGCCGGCGCGCTTTTCGGAATCACCTTCACCAGCAGGATGCGCGGTCCCGTCATCTTCTTGGCGACGATGTCGAACGAGCGGAAGCTGATGCGCTGGCCCTGCTTGGGAATGTCGCCCAGCTTGAGCATCAGCAGGCCGCCCACGGATTCCACTTCATCCAGACCCAGTTCCTCGTTCTCGATATCGATGCCCAGCGCCCGCTCCAGCGAGAAGATGGGCAGGCTGGCCTTGCCCACCAGTGTGCCGTCGGGCTGCTTGAGCCAGTCGTTTTCGTTGAGCCGGAACTCGTCGTGGATCTCGCCCACCATGGCGCCCAGCAGGTTGTCGAGCGTGATGAAGCCCAGCGGCCGCTTGCCTTTTTCGCCGATCAGCGCGAAGTGGGGCGCGCCGTCGCGGAAGCGGCGGAACTGCTCCAGCGCGGGCGTGCGCGCGGACAGGGTTTCCACCGGCCGCAGCAGCGGCGCCAGTTCCGTCACCGGCTTGCCCGATTGCTGGGCGAAGAACAGGTCTTTCAAATGGATCAGGCCCAGCACCGTTTCGCCGTCCGCGTCGTAATACGGATAGCGGCTGAAACGGTTGCGCAGCATGGTCTGCAGATTCTCCTCCAGCGGCAGGTCGGCCCGCAGCGCGATCACTTCATTGATGGGCCGCATCAGGTCCGCCACGGACAGCTCGCTGAAGTCCAGCGAGTGGGCCAGGATGTTGCGCTCGTCCTTGCTGTACTTCTGGCCCGGCTGGTTGCTGCGCAGGATCAGCTTGAGTTCATCGACGGAATAGTGGGTATCATGGCCGCCCTTGCCGGACAGGCCCGCCAGTCCCAGCACCATGCCGGCGCTGGCGTTGAGCACCCAGATGGCCGGATACATGGCCCAGTAGAAGCCGTACAGGGGCAGGGCGCTCCACAGGCCGATCGCTTCGGGCATGCGGATCGCCAGCGACTTGGGCGCCAGCTCGCCCACGACGATGTGCAGGAAGGAGATGATGGTGAACGCCAGCGCGAACGCCACGCCGTGGATCAGTTGCGGCGAGCTGACGCCGATGGCGGCGAACAGTGGTTCCAGCAGCCCCGCGAAGGCCGGCTCGCCGATCCAGCCCAGGCCCAGCGAGGCCAGCGTGATCCCGAGCTGGCAGGCCGACAGGTAGGCG
This sequence comes from Rugamonas apoptosis, assembly GCF_014042355.1. Classification (GTDB taxonomy): domain Bacteria; phylum Pseudomonadota; class Gammaproteobacteria; order Burkholderiales; family Burkholderiaceae_D; genus Rugamonas; species Rugamonas apoptosis. The sequence continues at coordinate 203,273 of NZ_JACEZU010000007.1, read as the reverse complement.
TCCAGCTCACCGTGCACCTTGGCCAGCGTGCGCCCCCGCAGCCCCTGGCTTTTGGCGATGGCGCGGATGCGGGTGGGGCGCAGCGTGACGATGCCGAATTCGGCGGCCACGAAGAAGCCGTTGAGCGCGACCAGGAAAATGGCGAGCAGGACAAGCAGGAGGTTTTGCATAGGGGCGCGCGAGGCGGGCGGTCGAAACCTGCATCTTATCCGACCCGGCCACCCGGCAGCGCAATTTTCGTGTGCGCCGCGCGCGCCGGTTGATGCGACGCGGGCGGGACAACCGCGGCCGTGCGCAGGTCGTGCTCACTGCGCCACGGCGAACGGTCCGCTGTGCACGGCCGACAGGATCGCTTCCACGGCCGGGTGCCTGATCTTGCGTTCGTTGGAGATGGCATAGAACTGCTCGCGCAATTCCGGCGCGTCGCCGGCCAGCACGGCGCCGAACTGTTCCTGGATGTCGTGCGCCAGCGCGGACGGCGCGAAGAACAGCCCCAGGCCGTTGCGGCCGAAAGTGTTGAGCATGGCGTTGTCCTCGAATTCGCCCACCACGTCCGGCCGCACGCCGTGCTGCACCAGCCAGGCGTCGATCCGGCCGCGCAGCGCGTTGTTACGGGTGGGCAGCAGCAGCGGGGCGCCATCGAGGCTGGCGGGGAAATTGCGCCGCACCTTGCGCACCAGGCGCGGCACGCCGAACAACTGCATGCCGCTTTCGCCCAGTAAATGGCTGAACACGCGCAAGCCGCCGCCGGGGCGCACGGCGCGGTCGGTCAGCACCACGTCCAGCTTGTTGAGCGCCAGGTCGGCCAGCAGCGATTCGAATTCATCTTCCAGGCACACCAGCTTCACTTGCTGGCCCATTTGCTGGGTCGCTTCCAGCAGGCGGAACGCGATCAGCTTGGGCAGCGAGTCGGAGATGCCCACCGTGAGCCGCATCTTGCCCGTGTCCGTCTCTTCCAGCGCATCCTGCAACTGGTCGCCCAGCAGGAAAATCTGGTCGCAATAACTGAGCGCCACGCGGCCCGCCTCGGTCGGCGCCAGGCGCCGGCCCTGCGGTTCCAGCAACTGCTTGCCCACGGATTGTTCCAGCAGCGCGAGCTGCATGCTGACCGTCTGCACGGCCAGTCCCAGCCGCTCGGCCGCCCGCGTCACGCTGCCTTCCTTGGCCACCATCCAGAAAAAATACAGGTGGCGGAAATTGAGTCCGGTTGTTTTCATGTTCTGGTTTTTCGAAGTAATACTTCGATTATCTTCTATTTTTTAATATCGCGTCCGGCCCTACACTGCATCCCATTCATGACAACAACGGGGTAAATCAATGAAACACTTCAAGGTGTCCATGTTCGTCACCTTCGTCTGCCTGGTGGCGGCCGGATGGTGGGGCTACGAACATACGGGATGGGCCGGCGCGCTGTCGGCCATCGGCATCGCCGCCATTCTGGGCGTGATGGAAGTCTCGCTCTCGTTCGACAACGCGGTGGTCAACGCCTCGGTGCTGAAGACCTGGGACGCGTACTGGCAAAAGCTGTTCCTGGGCCTGGGCATCGTGATCGCCGTATTCGGCATGCGCCTGTTGTTCCCGCTGGTGATCGTGGCCATGGCGGCCGACCTGGGGCTGATGGAAGTATGGCAGCTGGCGCTCAATGATCCGGCCGCCTATTCGACCCACCTGACCAACCACCACGCTGAAGTGGCGGCTTTCGGCGGCATCTTCCTGCTGCTGGTGTTCCTGAACTTCCTGCTGGACGAGGACAAGGAACTGCACTGGCTGGGCCATGTGGAGCAGAAGCTGGGCGCGCTGGGCAAGGTGTCGTCGATCTCGGTGATGGTGGCGCTGGGCGCGCTGCTGGGCAGCCTGGCGCTGGTGGCGCCGGAGCAGAAGCTGGTGGTGCTGGTGTCCGGCCTGTGGGGCGTGCTGACCTATGTGGGCGTGGACGCCGTCAGCAGCCTGCTGGAGAAGGAGGAAAACGGCAGCAACGTGGGCGACTTGATCAAGCGCGGCGGCATTGGCGGCTTCCTGTACCTGGAAGTGCTGGACGCTTCGTTCAGCTTCGACGGCGTGATCGGCGCGTTCGCCATCACGACCGACGTGGTGATCATCATGCTGGGCCTGGCCATCGGCGCCATGTTCGTGCGCTCGCTGACGGTGTTCCTGGTCAAGCAGGGCACGCTGGATGAATTCGTGTTCCTGGAACACGGCGCCCACTACGCCATCGGCATCCTGGCGCTGATCATGTTGGCCAGCATGAAGTTCCACATCCCCGAGGTGTTCACGGGCCTGGTCGGCGTGGCCTTCATCGCCGCCTCGCTGTGGTCCTCGATCCGCCACCGGCGCAAGCAGGAAGCGCTGGCGCTGGCGGCATAAGCAAAGTCTGACAACGCGGCGGGCGCCAGGCGCCGGCCCGCCGCGGGCAGGAGGAAGTTGTTTCAAAATGACCATGGCTAGGCGTGGCGCCGAAGACAGTGCGCTTGCACGGCAAGGCGCCACAACGACGCCATGGGCTTTTTGAAATGACTTCCTGGTACAGGCCAATCCGGCCAGGCGCCCGTTCTATCACACAGGAGTAACACATCATGGCAATCAGTCTGCAAAAAGGTGGCAACGTCAATCTGAGCAAGGAAGCTCCCGGTCTGTCGAAGATGGTGATCGGCCTCGGTTGGGACGTGCGCGCCACGGACGGCAACAGCTTCGACCTGGATGGCTCGGCCTTCCTGCTCAAGGTGGATGGCAAGGTACGTGGCGACGCCGACTTCGTCTTCTACAACAACCTGAAGTCGGTCGAGGGCGCGGTGGCCCACTCGGGCGACAATCGCACCGGCGCCGGCGACGGCGATGACGAGACGGTCACCATCAACCTGGCCGAAGTACCGGCCAACGTGGAGCGCATCGCCATCTGCGTCACCATCCACGAGGCGGACGCGCGGCGCCAGAACTTCGGCATGGTGCAGAAGGCTTTCGTGCGCTGCGTGAACGCCAGCGGCAATGCGGAGATCGCCCGCTTCGACCTGTCCGAGGATGGTTCGTCCGAGACGGCCATGGTGTTCGGCGAGGTGTACCGCAATGGCGCCGACTGGAAGTTCAAGGCCGTGGGCCAGGGCTTCAAGGGTGGCCTGGGGCCGCTGGCCTCGTCGTTCGGTGTGAATATCTAAACGGTATAAATAGTTTCAGGAAAGATCACTATGCCAGCATTTACTGTTACCGGGGACGTCGATCCGTTCCTGCACGTGTCGCTCGCGCACGGCGAAAAAATCTACTGCGAGTCGGATGCGATGGTGATGATGGAGGCGGCGCTGGACTTGCGCGGCAAGGTCACCGGCGGTATCGGCGCGGCGCTGATGCGGCGCTTCGCCAACGGTGAGTCGTTCTTCCAGCAGCACATCGAAGCCGTGCGCGGCGCGGGCGATTGCCTGCTGTCGCCCACGCTGCCGGGCGCCATGCAGGTGGTGGACGTGGGGCCGCGCCAGTACATGCTGAGCGACGGCGCCTTCGTGGCCGCCAGTGACGGCGTCGAGCTGCGGGTGCGGACCCAGAACCTGGGCAACGCGCTGTTCGCCCAGAGCGGCGGCTTCTTCGTCACGGAGACGGCCGGTTCCGGCCAGGTGGCGGTGTCGGGCTTCGGTTCCATCTCGCAGCTGGAGGTGGCGCCGGGGCGCGATGTGGTGATCGACAATTCGCACGTGGTGTGCTGGGACAGCGCGCTGCGCTACGACATGTCCATCACCACCGGCGGCAGCGGCGGCTTCCTGGGCAACCTGATCAACAGCCAGACCAGCGGCGAAGGCATGGTGTTGCGTTTTTCCGGCCAGGGCAAGGTGCTGGTGTGTTCGCGCAACCGGGAAGCCTTCCTGGCCTGGACCCAGCGCCGCCAGCAGTAAGCACCAGCAGTCAGCAGTCAGCAGTCTGCATTCAGCGCAATCTCAATCGAAAGGAAACAGCAATGTCAGTCAATCTGCAAAAAGGCCAGAAGATCTCGCTGGACAAGGAAGCGGGCGCCACCCTGGGCCAGGTCGTCATGGGCCTGGGCTGGGACGCGATCAAGAGCAAGGGCTTCTTCGGCTTCGGCGCGCGCAGCGAGCCGGTGGACCTGGACGCCTCGTGCGTCATGTTCGACGAGGCCAACCGGCCGCTGGACGTGATCTGGTTCCGCCAGTTGCGTAGCCGCGACGGCAGCATCGTCCACACGGGCGACAACCGCACCGGCGCCGGCGATGGCGACGATGAACAGATCAACGTCGATCTGCGCCAGGTGCCGGCCGGCGTGCGCAGCCTCGTATTCACCGTCAACAGCTTCACGGGACAGAACTTCTCGCAGGTGGAAAACGCCTACTGCCGCCTGCTGGACGCGGCCAGCGGCAAGGAAGTGGCCCGTTTCAACCTGTCGGTGCAGGGCGCGCATACGGCGCAGATCATGGCCAAGGTGTACCGCCACAACGGCGAATGGAAGATGCACGCGATCGGCGAAAACGCCAGCGGCCGCACCTTCGACGACCTGCTGCCGCTGATCCTGCCACACCTGTAGCCCATGGCTTGCCGCCGGCGTGGCGGCCACGATACGCGGGGCATTGCGGTTGGCGCCGCCCTGCGTATAATGTTTCCATGGAAAAACTAAGAGATTTCGCCCTGATCGTGTCGCAAGCCGAACGCGGCGAGCTGGTTTTTCCCACCAGCGTGAACGCGGCGCTGCAATTGCAGCTGGCGCTGGCCGATCCCGATTGCGCCACGGACGACGTGGTGCGCAAGGTGCTGGCCGAGCCGCAACTGGCCGCGCGCACGGTGGCGCTGGCCAATTCGGCCGTGTTCAACCGGCGCGGCCCGCTGGTGACGGGCGTGCGCACGGCGGTGCTGCGGGTGGGCTTCCGCAACCTGTACACGATGGCGGCGGCCATGGTGGTGCGCCAGTTCGGCAGCCGGATACGCGATCCGCAACTGCGCGCCATGGCCGGACAGCTGTGGCGCCACTCGGCCCATGTGGCGGCGCTGGCCCATGTGCTGGCGCGCCATGTGACGGGCGTCGACGCCGACACGGCGTTATTCGCCGGCGTGGTGCACGAGGCGGGCGGCTTTTACCTGTTGTCGCGCGCCGACGAGATGCCCGGCCTGCTGGATGACCCGGCCGAGTGGCTGGGCGCGGCGCAGGAAATCATCACACGCGAAATGATGCGCAAGCTGGCCATTCCCGAGCCGGTGGCCTTGTCCATCGTGGGGCTGCGCGGCGCCACGCTGTCGCCACCGCCGGCCGGCCTGCGCGATACCCTGCTGCTGGCCAGGCGCCTGGCGCCCGTTGCCTCGCCGCTGGCGCCGGCCATCGAGGCGGGGTATGCCGATGGCGCGCTGGAAGACTATGTGCGCGATAACGCGCAACTGGAGCACGTGCTGCGCCAGTCGGCGGCCGACGCCGAGTCGATGAGCGCGGCGCTGCTGGTCTGAGGCGCCGCCGCCGCTTCAACTGCCGTCAGTTCGCGCTGCTATAATGGGCAGGCCCGTCACCGCCCGTCCGCGTCATGTCCCACACCGTCCCCGCTCCCTTGTTCGTGCCCCGCAAGAAGCCGCGCAATCTCGCGCAGGGCGTGGTGGAGAGCGTTACCGCGTGCATCCGCAGCGGCGCCTGCAAGCCCGGCGACAAGCTGCCCGCAGAATCGGACATCATGGAGCGGCATGGCGTGAGCCGCACCGTGGTACGCGAGGCCATCTCGCACCTGCAGGCGGCGGGACTGGTGCAGACCCGGCATGGGGTAGGCACCTTCGTGCTGGCGCCGCAGCCGGCGCGGCTCAGCGTGGCGGCCGGCGCCGTGCATAGCGTCGATGACCTGCTGGCCGTGCTGGAACTGCGCATCAGCGTGGAGACGGAGGCGGCCTGGCTGGCCGCCACCCGCCGCAGCGCGCAGCAGGTGGCGCAGCTGGAGGCGGCGCTGCACCGCATCCTGAGCGGGGCCGCGCTGCCGGGCATATCGGTCGAGGCCGAGCAGCGCTTTCACCTGCTGGTGGCGGAGGCCACGGGCAACCGTTATTTCGTCGACCTGCTGGCCGACCTGGGGCAAGCCTTCATTCCCTGCGCCCTGATGGCGCCGGGCCGCGGCGCGCATGTGGCGCCGGGCGCGGCCGGCGATTGCCTGCAGCGCATCTACCGCGAACACGAAGACATCTACCACGCCATCGAACGCCAGGATCCGGAAGCGGCCCGCGCGGCCATGCGCACCAATCTGTGTAATTGCCGCGAACGGCTGCGCCGCGCGCAGGCCGTGGACAGCGCGCCCGTCCCGGCCTGAACGACGCCAGTTGCAGGCATCGCTACCGCCAGGGCGGTGGGCCATCAAACCCGGCGACCAGGCGGGCTGGCCGGCGCGGTCAGCGCGCGCCGTACAAATCCATGCCGAAGCGTTCCGTGCGCGGATGCCAGTTGCCCTGGATGTCGGCCGAGGCCAGCACCCGCACGGCGCGCCCGATCAGCAGCGCGCGCGGCACCATGCCGATGTAGCGCGAATCGGCGCTGTTATCACGGTTATCGCCCAACATCAGGTACTGGCCGGGTGGCACCGTGACGGGCGCGAAATTGCGCCGTGCGTTCACTTGCGGCAGCAGCTGGATGGTGTGCGCGGCGGCCGTGCCGGCGGCCATGGTTTCGCGCAGTTGTATGGTGCGCAATGAGCCGGCCGCGCCCACCGTCTCGCTGCCGTCGCCCAGCGTGGCGTAACTGGCCGGCTGGCCGTTGATGATCAACTGCTCGTCGCGCATTTCGACCCGGTCGCCGGGCAGCGCGATCAGGCGCTTGATCAGGCGCGTGCCGTCCTGGGGCGAACTGAAGGTGACGATGTCGCCCCGCTGCGGTTCGCCCGTGTGGCCCAGCACGATGTCCGTCAACGGCAGTTTGACGTTGTAGGCCAGGCGGTTCACCAGCACCACGTCGCCTTCCAGCAGATTGGGATGCATGGAGGAGGACGGGATGGGATTCCAGTCCGCTACAGCCGTGCGGAAGATGCCGAACAGCGTGAGGAACAGCAGGAAGCCTTTGTTGGCGCGGATCCAGCCTTGCATGATGTCTCCCGGTCGATGTGTGTCGAGTTGTCAGTATCGACAGGGTTTCTTAATCATGGCTTAGCGCTTCCGCCATGGGCACGGATGGGACGTGCGCGGGCGGTCATGGCGCTCGGGTTCAGGGGGCGGAGGGACGGCTCACCTGCAAGCTGACCCGATAATCGGGTGCCGCTTCCTTCATGTGCGGCACGCTGTCGGGCTCCACCCCGAGCAGGGTAAAGGTCAGTCCGTTCTGGCTCGCGGTCTTGCCGGCGCCGGGCATATCGGACGCCAGTACGAAGCTGGAACTGGCGCCGCCCTTGTTGAGGGTGAAGGTGTAGCTGATGTAGCCGGCCCAGACGCACACGGCGCCCACCCGGCAGCGGCTGTCGTTGACGCGTTCCAGGCGCAGCACGGCGCCCGGCGCCACGGTGGTGCTCTGGCCCTGGGTCAACGCGACGGTGAGCTTGGCGGGGATGGGCGGCGCCGGCGGCGCGCCATCGCTGGCGTGCGCGCCGCAGCCGGCCAGGGCCAGCAGCAGGACCAGACGGAACCACGGGTGCAGCCAAAGACGGCGCGACAACTTGCTGTTCATGCGTATCCTTTCGGTCAGGAATGCAACGAGACTAACAAAAGCTGCCCGATGGCGGCGCACGGACGGCGCCGCGAAAAAACGGCGGGACGGATATGGTACACGCATCGGCGTCGTACCAGAAAAAATGCCGCCCGGCGTGTACGCGGGGCGGCATCTTCTTGGGCACCAGGCCGGTGGGCCTCAGACGTAGGCGGCCAGCGCGCCTTTCATTTTCTTGAGCGCGGCCGATTCGATCTGGCGGATGCGCTCGGCCGACACGCCGAATTCGTCGGCCAGCGTGTGCAGCGTGGCGCCGGAACCGTCGTCGTTGGCCAGCCAGCGCGCTTCGACGATGCGGCGCGAGCGGGGATCGAGCTTGCCCAGCGCCGATTCCAGCCCTTCCGATTGCAGGCGCGTGACCTGTTCCGCTTCCAGCACCTTGGTCGGCTCGCTCTGCTCGGACGACAGGTAGGCGATGGGGGCGAACTTGTCGTCCTCGTCGTCGGTCGGCGATTCGAGCGCGATGTCGCGGCCGCTCAAGCGGGTTTCCATCTCGATCACTTCCTCGCGCTTGACGTCCAGCAGCTTGGCCAGGCCATCGATCTGGGAGGGCGTCATGGCGTCCAGCCCCTGCTTGTGGCTGCGCAGGTTGAAGAACAGCTTGCGCTGGGCCTTGGTGGTCGCCACCTTGACCAGGCGCCAGTTCTTGAGGATGTACTCATGCATCTCGGCCTTGATCCAGTGCATGGCATACGACACCAGGCGCACGCCCTGGTCGGGGTCGAAGCGCTTGACGGCTTTCATCAGGCCGATATTGCCTTCCTGGATCAGGTCGGCGTGCGGCAGGCCGTAGCCCAGGTAACCGCGCGCGATCGACACCACCAGGCGCAGGTGCGACAGCACCAGCTCCTGGGCGGCGGCCAGGTCGTTCTGTTCCTTGAGGCGACGGGCCAGCGAGACTTCGTCGTCATGCGACAGCATCGGCAGGCGGTTGACGGCCGAGATGTAGGCGTCCAGGTTGCCCAGGTTGCCAGTGAAGCCGAGGCCCAGAGCACGGTTGTTGGCTGGGACCAACGCGTTCGGTGCGGACATCATATTCATTTATTTCCTCGCTAGCTGATAGTGCCAAGTGTCAATGTGCCATGCAGCCGGGGCGTTCACATCGGATTTTACTGTTTGTTACCAGCCTGTCATCCGTCTGTTGCCCGCTGCGATCTTGCTTGGGGAACTGGCTATTCTCGCCGCAAAAAGTTGCTTATAAGAATTTCCAGCACCACGATGTTTCATATATTAGCACTCTCCGTCGTTGAGTGCCAATCGCCATCCATAATCGCTTTGATAGTAAAAAAGCTATCGATTTTCAGGCGACCTGGGGGGCTTGTATATCCAGTGCCGGCACCGGCCGGCGGCGGATGTGGGCGTCGCATACACAATGACAGTACGCCGCATCTGATGACGCGATCAGCATGCGGGGGTGAGCTTAAGCGGAACTTAATTGTAGGCGGGAGACAGGCGAAAAACCGTGCGCGAACGCACGGTTGGGGCATGACCAGCTGGATGAAGCGCAGTTGGCGCTGCCGGGGCGAGCTGACTCAGTTCAGGCGCGACAGGTGGCGTTGCACGGACAGCACGGCGCCGGCCAGGCCCAATCCGGCCGACACGGCCAGCAGCCCGGCCATGGCCAGCGGCGGCAGCGGCGTGAGCTGGAATTCGGACGCATACAGGCGGGCGAACTCGGCGATGGCCGTGTTGAGCGGGCGCAAGGCCAGCGCCACCGCGCCCAGCGCCACGGCGCCCGCGCACAGGCCCAACAGGGCGCCCGTGTAATAGAAGGGGCGGTGGATGAAGGTGTCGGTGGCGCCGATCAGCTTGGACACGACGATCTCGTCGCGCTGCGTCATCACCTGCAGGCGGATGGTGTTGAACACCACGGCCACCACCACCGTGCCCAGCGTGGCGGCCAGCAGCAGCAGGGCCAGCCGCAGCACGTTGATCAGCGCGGCCAGGCGCTTGACCCAGGCCGAATCGACCTGCACCGTGTCCACCCCGGGCAGGGCGCGGATCTGGTCGGCCAGCGCGTCCACGTCGCCGCCGGACTGGGCGTTGCGGAAGGCGTCCAGCTTGAGCACGTAGCTGTCGGGCAGGGGATTCTCGCCCAGCGTGCTGAGCACGTCCGTCAGGCCGCTCTTGGTTTTCAGGTTGTCGAGCGCCTTTTCGCGCGCCGTGAAGATGATCTTGGCTTGCTTGTCAGCCACCAGCTGGCGCAGGGTGGTCGCCATCGCTTCCGCGTCGGCGCGCGGCAGTTCCTGCCGGAGGAACACGCTGATTTCGGGATCGACCGACAATTGTTCGGACATGGGGCGCACGTTGTCGAGCAGGGTCACGCCCGCGAACGGCAGCGCCAGCGCGATGGCCACCACGATGATATTGAACAGGAAGCTGCCCGGCGCGCGGCGCAGGTGCACCAGCGCCGCCGCCAGCGCGAAGCCGTGTTGCCGTAACCAGTTGCTCATGCTTGCGCTCCCGCGTCTTGCTGGCCATCGATCTGGCCGTGGTGGAGGTGGATCACGCGGGCGGCCGCGTCCAGCATCTGTTCATCGTGGCTGGAAATGAGGCAGGTCACGCCGACGGAATGGAAGGCCTTGAGCGCATCCAGCACCTGGTTGGCGCTGGCGCGGTCCAGGTTGGCGGTGGGCTCGTCGGCCAGGATGATCTGGGGCCGGTTGACGATGGCGCGCGCGATCGACACGCGCTGCTGCTCGCCGCCCGACAGGGCCAGCGGCTGGGCCAGGGCACGGTCCAGCAAACCCACTTTGTCGAGTGCGGCGCGGGCGCGCTGCTCGGCGGCCGCGCGCGGCGCGCCCGTCACCAGCAGCGGCAGCATCACATTGTCGAGCACGGAGCGGTCGGTCAGTAATCGCTGTTGTTGGAAGATCAAGCCCAGGTTGCGGCGCAGGAACGGCAGGCCGGCCGGCTTGATGCGTCCCACGTCCTGGCCGTTGACCAGCACCCGTCCGCTGCTGGGGCGCTCCATGGCCGCGATCATCTTCAGCAGGGTGGACTTGCCGGCGCCCGAGGGGCCGGCCAGAAATACCAGTTCGCCTTTCTCTACCGTCAGCGACACGCCGCGCAGGGCGGTGGCGTCGGGGGAATATTGTTTGGTGACGTTCTGGAATTCAATCATCGGCATCATCCGAGCAGGGCTTCGACAAAATCGGCCGCCACGAAGGGCTGCAAGTCTTCAATCTTTTCACCGATGCCGATGAAGTACACGGGCACCGGACGCACGCGGGCGATGGCGGCCAGCACGCCGCCCTTGGCCGTGCCGTCCAGCTTGGTGATCACCAGGCCCGTCAGTTGCAGCGCGTCGTCGAAAGCCTTGACCTGGGCCAGCGCGTTCTGGCCCGTGTTGCCGTCGATCACCAGCAGCGTTTCGTGGGGCGCGCCTTCCATGCCCTTGCCGATCACGCGCTTGACCTTTTTCAGCTCTTCCATCAGGTGTAACTGGGTCGGCAGGCGGCCGGCCGTGTCCACCATCACCACGTCGATGCCGCGCGCCTTGCCCGATTGCACGGCGTCGAACGAGACGGCGGCCGGGTCGCCCGACGCTTGCGAGATCACCGTGACGTTGTTGCGCTGGCCCCAGACCATCAATTGCTCGCGGGCGGCGGCGCGGAAGGTGTCGCCGGCGGCCAGCAGCACGGACTGGCCGTGCGACTGCATGTGCTTGGCCAGCTTGCCGATGGTGGTGGTCTTGCCGGCGCCGTTGACGCCGGAAATCATCATCACCAGCGGCTGATGGCGGCCCAGCTCGAACGGGCGCTGCAGCGGCGTCAGCAGGTCGATCATCAGCGTGCGCAGGGCGGCCTTGACGGCGGCCGCGTCCAGCAGCTTGTCTTCCTTGACCTTGCGCTTGAGCGCGTCGAGCAGGTATTGGGTGGCATCGACGCCGGCGTCGGCCATCAGCAGGGCCGCCTCCAGCTCATCGTACAGGTCGTCGTCGATCTTGGCGCCGACGAACAGGATGGACAGGTTGGCCGAGGTTTTCGACAGGCCCGCCTTCAGGCGCGAGATCCAGGACTGGCGCGGCGCCGGCTCTTCCACGGCCAGCAGCGGCTCGGCGGCCGGCACCGGGGCGGAGATGGGCTGAGACCCGGGCTGTAACTCGGCGGCAGGCGGAGCGGCCACAGGTGGGACGGCGGCAGGTGGAGCGGTGGGAGTAGGGGCCGGCGCGGCGGCGGGCGGCGTTTCAGGAACGACGGGTTTTTTCTTGAAGAAACTAAACATGGGTGTGTGATTGAAGGCGCTTCAAGCGGATGGCCGGCGGCGCCGGACACTGGGAATGGCGATATTTTACCAGAGCGCGGGGCGGGACGGCCCGCCTGGGCTGTCTGAATGGCAAGATTGGGCGTCCGCCGCACGGGCCGCCGGCACGCTGGTCAGCCGGCGCGGGCGCTGTGGCGCGGGTGGCGCAAGCGCCATTCCGCGATGGCATGGCCGATGTCGGCCAGGTTAAGGACCCGCACGAACTTGGGATTGCGCCGGCGCAGCGCCGCGTTGTTGCCGCCGGCCCAGAGTTCAGTCGTCTCCGGCAGGCGCATATGCAGTTCGGCCAGGCTGTCGAGCGCCTGGCGCGGATTCATCGACGCCGAGAACGACAGCGCCACGATATCCCCCTGCAACACGCGGGCGGCCTCCACCACTTCCAGCAGCGGCGTCTGCACGCCCAGCGACACGCAATGGGCCCCTTCCACCACGCACATGGCCTCGGCCATGAGCAGGCCCAGGCTGTGGCGGTCCTGGGGCAGGGTGGTGAGGATGATGCGGGGCGCGCCGATGCTGGCCGCGTTCGCTTGCGGGACGGAAAAGATGGCGCTGCGCACCACCATTTTCAGCGTTTCCGTGTACAGGTGTTCCTCGAACACGGCCAACTTGCCGCTGGCCCAGGCTTCGCCCACCAGCCGGGTCAGCGGCGCCACCAGGTCGATCACGAAGCTTTTCAAGCCCATCACCAGCAGCGCCTGCGACAGGCGGCGGCGCAGCGCATCCATGTCGTGCGCCTTGCACAGGTCCAGCAATTGCTGATGCTCGGGGTGGGGGAGGGGCAGGTTGGGGCCGGGTTGTACGGCGCGCTCGGCCATGGCCTGCAATTCCTCGGCGCTGTAGCCGATCAATTTGCCGGGACGGAAGCCCAGGTCGATCAGGCGTTTAATCAGGCGCAGCTTGCGCACCTGTTCCACCGGATAGACGCGCTCGCCATGGGCGTCGCGCAGCGGTTGCGGGAAATCGTAGCGCCGCTCCCACACCCGCAAGGTTTCCTTGGCCACGCCGGTATCGCGCTCGACGTCGCTGATGGTGCTCGAAACAGGCAAAGTGAGGGCGTTAGTTTTCATCAGCTTGTGCGGCTACGGGAATCGGGTAGACGCTGGTTTTCGCACATGGTTTGGGTGCCGTAGGGATAGGCATTGGCTCGGTATGGTTGCACGCCGCCAGCCCTGACTTCTCCGCGACGCGACCTGCATTCTAACCTCGTTTCGGAGAACAAAGTGCCCACCTCCGCCCGTCACGCGGAGCCACTTATCCACAGTATAGAACCTTGTCCACGACACACTGTTGACATAAAGAACTAATGCGAAAAATACTGCAAATGCTCGCAATTTGCCATGGACAAAAAAGTTGGGGCGCGGGTGAAAAAAATCAAGAATGTTGTGACGAGGCATGGTTTACGGGCCTGCCGGGCCGGCCGCCTGGGTTGCGCCGGACGGTGTGCGGGGCGCGCCGGTGTGCCGGTGCGGGCACCGGGCGGGGACGCCGCGCGGCCTGTGGAGACGCTAATTGTTAAATGACGGGCAGCGCAGCCGCAATGCTGGCCCGGTTGGCGTTTTCATGAAGACATTTCATGTTGTCGGGCCGGTCATGGCCGGCGTCAGTGGCCGTGTGCGGCCTCGCGGCGGTTGAGGCCAGACGTTTACTGTCGTCTCTCGACAACAAGTAGCAATTGCTTACAAATTGCTGCTGCGTCGCAGCAGGGCGCCGCCGGGGCAGAATTTACTTCATTAATTGAGCACTCTCACTATAGGCAAAGTCGGTCCAGCCCCGTGTTTTTCTACGGAAACTGCCAAACATTCTCCGGGCTGGGCCGCATCTACATATTTGGTATAAGTGTGCCGAGCAAAGGTTCGGTATAAAATACAGCCAGAAATAGCAATGTAGCTATTTTTACTTAGTCCGACACTGGTGCATTTTTCAATTGCAGCAGGTATGTGCGGTCCGGCTTGCCGGGGTGCCGCAGTAAGTTCATCCGTGCGGATTTGACAAGTTAGTGGGCTGCCTCGGCAGGTTATATTGCGATGCGGTAAAATATTGCTGTTTTTGAAAAACCATCTTGGTGGCAGCGTGGGAATCGCCGCAGGCGATAACCAATATGAACGTTTTTACACTTGATGGATACTCAAAGCGTCAGTATAGTGCCGCCTCCGGTGCCACAAGCACTGCGATAAAGCCGGCACGATTAAATCGGCCGCAACTTAAATGTGAACGCGTCCGGCAACAAGGACAGCGACGTGGCAGCAGGGGAGATTGCCCTCACGCATAAACGACGCCCCAACCGGCGCCGATAAGCACCGTATTTAGGCGTAGCACTAGCTTTACCTTTTTACCCGCAACACAACTGAAGGAATCACGTAATGAAAAAATCTCTTATCTCCATCGCAATCCTGGGCGCAATGAGCAACGTTGCTTTCGCTCAGTCGAACGTTACGATCTACGGTACCGTTGATGCCGGCATCGTGAGCGAGCGTGGTGGTGCAGCTGGCACCGTGACCAAAGTTACCTCCGGCGTGGCTTCGGCTTCGCGTCTGGGCTTCAAGGGCACCGAAGATCTGGGCGGCGGTCTGAGCGCCGTGTTCGTCCTGGAATCGGGCATCAAGGCTGACACCGGCGCGTCCGACGTCGCTGGTTCGATCGCTAACCGTCAATCGTACGTTGGTCTGGTGTCGAAAGACGCCGGCACCGTGCTGCTGGGCCGTCAGTACACCCCGTACTACGAAACCCTGCGCGACGTGGCTGACCCGTTCGCCCTGGGCCTGGCTGGTACCGCCAAGAACCTGTTCGCGACCACCGACACCCTGACCCGCAACAGCAACGCCGTGACCTACCGTACCCCGTCGCTGAACGGCGTGCAGGCTGAACTGTCGTACAGCGCTGGCGAGCAAAACGGCAGCGCCAAGGCCCAGCGTCAGATCGGTGGTTCGATCGGTTACTCGAACGGCCCGCTGAACGCGAGCTTCGCTTACAACAGCCGTAACAACGACACGGCAGTGTCCGCTCCTATGGGCCACGACTCCCTGCTGGCCGTGAACTACGACTTCCAGGTTGCCAAGGCTTTCTTCGCCTACGGCCGTGACAAAGGTCAACTGACCCAGACCACCGCTGCTGTTGACAGCAACAACATCCTGGTTGGCGCCACCGTGCCAGTCGGTCCAGCAGGCAGCGTGATCGCTTCGTTCACCCGTAAGAACGACAAGCTGGCCGCTAACCAAGACGCTGACCAGTGGGCCATCGGCTACACCCACGCTCTGTCGAAGCGTACCAGCGCCTACGTCGCTTATGCCAAGATCAAGAACAAGAACGGCGCGTTCTACACCGTTGGCAACAACACCGAAGCCGGCACCGGCGACAAGGCGTTCAACGTTGGCGTGAAGCACAACTTCTAATTTCCGCTTAGTTCGGATTTAGATGACACATCGGCCGCGTTCGCGCGGCCGATGTGCGTTTACGGACGGCGATGCGCCATCCACCACCGCCGGCGTTCGCCAGGCGGTAGAATATTCCTTCAATATCATTCCTGTTTCCACCATGATGCCCACCCGTTCCGCCGGCCGCGCCGCGCTGGCCTGTCTGATCCTGCTGGCGTCCTGCGCCGCGCTGGCCGCGCCCAAGGTGGCGCGCCGTCCCGCCGCCGCTTTGCCCCGGTACGGCATGCTGGTGTTCTCCGACCTGTGCCTGCATCCCGGCAGCGGCGAATTCGGCGGCCAGCGCATCACGCTGCAGCGCTTCGCGGAAGTCGATACGGTGCTCTATGAGTACACGGCCGGCGGCTTGAGCTGGCCGGTGGTGGCCAGCGACGTCAATATCGACCCGCGCGGCCACCAGTTGGTGTTCACCGTCACCCCGCCGGGTGAGGACGAACGCGCCATCAGCGGCAAGCTGTCGGACGATGGCAATACGCTGCTGCTCGATGGCGCCTACTGCGATGATGGCTCGGTGCCCATGCGCCTGCCCAAGGTGGTCGATTTTGGCCGCAAGCCGGGCGCTTGCCGTGCTTGTCCAGCGTCGCATAAGCCGGCCGCCGCCGAGGGCGAGCCGGCACCGGCGCCGGAACATGGCGGCGAGGAAGCGCCCATGCTGAAAAACGAGGGCGGCAAGCCGCCGGCGCCCAAGCGCCAGGACGACAAGAGGGCGCCGCAGCGCCAGCCCGGCGTGGCCGAGCCGTTGCCCGCCACGCAGGCCTGAATGCAGGCTGAATAGAGGCCTGAGGCCTGAAGCAAGACCTGCTGCGAGGCCTCGGCGCGTCCTGCGGCGGGTCTGGCTGGGCGCCGGCCGCCCCGCGCTGCGCTTACTGCTTGGCCGCGCGCGCGGCCAGCGCGTTGGCGCGGATGGCGGACAAGGTGGCGCCCGGCGTGATCAGGTCGCCGTCGTAGCGCAGTTCGATCACAGCCGGCAGCCGCTTGGCCCGCGTATGTTCCAGCGCCCGTTCCAGCGCCGGCCCGAACTGGGCCGTCTCCGTCACCGTCTCGCCATGCGCGCCGTAGGCCTGGGCCAGCGCCGCGAAATCCGGGTTATGCAGCACCGTGCCGGACACGCGGCCCGGATAGTCACGCTCCTGGTGCATGCGGATGGTGCCGAACATGCCGTTGTTGAACACGATGATGACCACGCCCGCCTTGTATTGCACGGCCGTGGCCAGCTCCTGGCCGTTCATCATGTATTCACCGTCACCGGCGAAGGTGATCACGGTGCGCTCGGGCGCCACGATCTTGGCCGCCACCCCGGACGGCACGCTGTAGCCCATGGCGCCGCTGGTGGGCGCGAGCTGGGTGCGCATGCCGCCGTAGCGGTGGAAACGGTGGGCCCAGGTGGCGTAATTGCCGGCGCCGTTGGTGATGATGGTATCGGCCGGCGCGATGGCGCGGATCTGTTGCACCACCTGCCACAGGTCGAGCGGCGCCTTGCCGTCCTTGAAGATGGGCGGCTGCTCCTGGTAGGCCAGCAGTTCGGCCTTGGCTTCGGCCACGCTGGCGCGCCAGGCGCCCGCGTCCACCGGCGCCATCGCGGCCAGCATGGCGCACGCTTGCGGCATGCCGCTGTTGACCATCAGGGCGGCCTGGTACACGCTGCCCAGTTCCTCGGCGTCGGCGTGGATGTGGATCAGGCGCTGTTTCGGCACCGGCGCATCGAGCAGGCTGTAGCCGCTGGTGGTCATTTCGCCCAGGCGCGGGCCGATGGCCAGGATCACATCCGCCTCGCGCACGCGCGCGGCCAGCTTGGGATTGATGCCGATGCCCACGTCGCCCACATAGTTCGGGTGCGCATTGTCGAGCAGGTCCTGGAAGCGGAACGCGCACGCGACCGGCAGCGCGTTGGCCTCGGCGAAGGCGCGCAGGTCGGCGCAGGCCTGGGGATTCCAGCCGCCGCCGCCCAGCAGCACCAAGGGACGCTTGGCGCCGGCCAGCATGGTGCGCACGCGCGCGATCTGGTCTGCCGACGGCGACGCCTGCACCGGCTGGTAGCGGGCCGTGTCGGCCACGGCCGCCACGCTGGTCAGCATGTCTTCCGGCAGCGCCAGCACCACCGGACCGGGGCGGCCGCTGGTGGCCACCTGGAACGCGCGCGCCATATATTCAGGGATGCGGTCGGCGCGGTCGATCTGGGCCACCCACTTGGCCATCTGGCCGAACATGCGGCGGTAGTCGATCTCCTGGAACGCCTCGCGGTCGGTGAAGTCGTGGCCGACCTGGCCGATGAACAGAATCATGGGCGAGGAATCCTGATAGGCCGTGTGCACCCCGATCGAGGCGTTGGTGGCGCCCGGCCCGCGGGTGACGAAGCAGATGCCCGGCTTGCCGGTCATCTTGCCGTAGGCGTCGGCCATGAAGGCGGCGCCGCCTTCCTGGCGGTTGATGATGAAGCGGATATCGGAGTCGTGCAGCGCGTCCAGGACGTCCAGATAGCTTTCACCGGGCACGCCGAAGGCGGTATCGACACCGTGGATCTTCAGGGCGTCGACCAGGATCTGGCCGCCGGTGCGGGAGGGATGGGTCATGGTATAACCTTATCTTGGGGGCGAGCGGGATGGTCGCCGGCAGTCCCATTCTAAGACGCTGCGCGGGGGGCGGCTTTTCTAATGGCGACACCAAATTTCAGATTTGGCGGCCGGCGCGGTACAATACCGCCTGAAGCAAGCCAGACAGCCGCTGGCCGGTGCGTAATGCCCGGCGGGAGGAAGGTCCGGACTCCATAGAGCGGGGTGACGGTTAACGGCCGTCCGCTGAAAGCCTTCCGGCGCAAGCCGGGGGTATAAGGCGAGGAATAGGGCCACAGAGACGAGCGTATTAAGTTACGGTGAAACGCGGTAACCTCCACCTGGTGCAATTCCAAATAGGCACGCGATGATGCTGCTCGCGGAGCGTGCGGGTAGGAAGCTTGAGCGCCGGAGTAATTCGGCGCCTAGAGGAATGGCTGTCATAGCGCGGGCTTGCCCGCGCCGTAACAAAATCCGGCCTATCGGCTTGCTTCAACTGAATTCTGCTGTATTTCTTTGCTTAACACGGCGGCCGCCCGCTGCTGCATGCGCATGTCCGACGCGGCGACGCCAGGGGATATGCTGATGACTCAATACATACTGGCCCTGGACCAGGGCACCACCAGTTCGCGCGCCATCCTGTTCGACCACCGTGGCCGCATCTGCGCCAGCGCGGCCCAGGAATTCCCCCAGCATTATCCCCAGCCCGGCTGGGTCGAGCACGATCCCAATGAAATCTGGAACAGCCAGCTGACCGTGGCCCGTAAGGTGCTGAACGAGCTGCATGTGGACAGCGCCCATGTGCGCGCCATCGGCATCGCCAACCAGCGCGAGACCACCATTGTGTGGGACCGCAAGTCGGGCGAGCCGATCGCGCCGGCCATCGTGTGGCAGGACCGGCGCACGGCCGACTACTGCGCCCAGTTGCGGGCGGACGGCAAGGCCAAGCTGGTGGCCGACGTCACGGGACTGGAGCTGGACGCCTATTTTTCCGCCACCAAGCTCAAATGGCTGCTGGACCACGTGCCCGGCGCGCGCGAACGGGCCCGCCATGGCGCGCTGGCCTTCGGCACCATCGACAGCTGGCTGGTCTACAAGCTCACCGGCCGCCATGTGACGGACGTGAGCAACGCGGCCCGCACCATGCTGTTCAACATCCACCTGATGCGCTGGGACCAGGACATGCTGGACCTGTTCGACATCCCCGAAGAGATGCTGCCGCAGGTGGTATCGTCCAGCGAGGAGGTGGGCAGCACGCGCGAGGGCCTGTTCGGCGGCGCCATTCCCGTGGCCGGCATCGCCGGCGACCAGCAGGCCGCCACCTTCGGCCAGGCTTGCCACCAGCCCGGCATGGTCAAGAATACCTATGGCACCGGATGCTTCATGCTGATGCATGCGGGCCGCCATCCGGTGGTGTCGCACAACCGGCTGCTGTCGACGGTGGGCTGGCGGGTCGATGGCCGCACCGATTATCTATTGGAAGGCAGCGTGTTCATGGGCGGCGCCACCGTGCAGTGGCTGCGCGATGGGCTGGGCATCATCCAGCACTCGGCCGAGGTGGAGGCGCTGGCCGCCAGTGTGCCCGACAGCGGCGGTGTGTATATGGTGCCGGCCTTCGTCGGCCTGGGGGCGCCCCATTGGGACCCCTACGCGCGCGGCACCATCGTCGGCCTCACGCGGGGCAGCCACAAGGGCCATATCGCGCGTGCCGCGCTGGAGGCGATCGCGTTCCAGAGCGCCGAACTGCTGGCGGCCATGCAGAAGGACGCGGCCATCCCGCTGACGGAGTTGCGGGCCGACGGCGGCGCGGCCCGCAACGACTTGCTGATGCAGTTCCAGGCCGACCTGCTGGGCGTGCCCGTGGTGCGGCCCCAGGTGACGGAAACGACGGCCTTGGGCGCGGCCTACCTGGCCGGCCTGGCGGTGGGCTTCTGGGACACGCAGGAAGAGATCACGGCCCAGTGGCAGTGCGAGCGCCGCTTCCTGCCGCAAATGGGGGCCGACCAGCGCGCCGCGCTGCTGGCCCGCTGGGCGCGCGCCGTGGAACGCTCGCGCGGCTGGGAAGCGCCGGCCTGATACCCGCCGGCCTGACACCGTGCCAGTCTTGCGCACGCACGTGTGCGCGGGGCCGTGCGCCGATTCCGTATAATGGCGGATGTGGCGCGGCCGGCGCCGCATGCTCGTTGGCTCGTCAGGCAATGTTGTCTATACAAGTGCTCGGGCCATGCCTTGCCGGCTGCTGAAAATGCAGGCAGTAAAACCGTGGTATCGATAGTGCAGTGTTGAAGGTCTTCCAATCCGCGAAACGCGCGCCAGGCGCGACAGGCTGGTCATTCTCTCCAAAGTTCACACTTCCGCCCCTCGGCTTGCAGCCGTCCCGTCACGTCATCCAGCCTGTTGCCGGATTACTATTGCGGTGTTGGCCATTGGCAACTGTATGCATTTAATTTAATTATTTTCATCCAACATTTTCCGCCCTTTCGCACCGCGAAAAACAGGGGCGCAGATGAGGTAGCACTTTCACTATCTTCCATAAGTATCTAATTTCTCAATATATTTTTGTTCGAGCCCGCTTCAAGGAAGTTCGCTAAGTCCTTAATTTCATTAATAAAATCCCTGTTTCGTTAGGCTGAAAGCGCTTGACCACCCATCGCCCTTCCTCTAAAGTGGGCATCTGTGTGAAAAAGTGTCTTTTTGTGGGATTTTTCTCCTGACTTAGCGGCGGGGGAAGATGAGACGAAACAGCGCGATTTCCGCTCCGCTAACCAATTTGAGGTCAAAAGGTAACTCCCGTGTTTCAAGGCGCGTCCGCAATCAGTCT
The DNA here is from genome assembly GCF_014042355.1 of Rugamonas apoptosis. GTDB lineage: Bacteria > Pseudomonadota > Gammaproteobacteria > Burkholderiales > Burkholderiaceae_D > Rugamonas > Rugamonas apoptosis. The sequence goes on along the minus strand of NZ_JACEZU010000007.1, from coordinate 182,564 downwards.
CGATGCCAAAGGCAGGATGTCCATCCCTGCCAAGCACCGTGACGCGCTGGCCATCCAGTGCGAAGGCCGCCTCACGTTGACCAAACATCCGGACGGCTGCCTGCTGTTCTTCCCCCGCCCCGTGTGGGAAAACCACCGCGAACAGATCGCCGCCTGGCCCATGTCGGCCCGGGCCTGGCAACGCATCTTCCTGGGCAACGCCTGCGACGTCGAGCTCGACAGTGCCGGCCGCGTGCTCATTTCGCCCGAACTGCGCAACGCCGTCGGCTTGTCGCGCGAGATCATGATGATCGGCATGGGCAGCCATTTTGAAATCTGGGATGCCGCCAAACTGGCGGAAAAAGAGCAGCAGGCGATCGAAGCCGGCACGCCCGATGTCCTCGCCAACTTCTCTTTCTAAGGCTCCGCAATGACAATAACAGCGGTGCCTGAATTTCAGCATCGTACGGTGCTGCTAGACGAAGCGGTCGATGCCCTCGAACTGTCGGGCGCGCGCGCCAGCGGCATCTACGTGGACGGCACCTTCGGCCGTGGCGGCCACAGCCGCCTGATCCTGTCGCGCCTGGCGGAGGGCGCGCGCCTGATCGCCTTCGACAAGGACCCGCAAGCCATCGCCACCGCCGAACAGGTGGCCGATCCCCGCTTCACCATCGTGCACGACAGCTTCGCCACCATGCGCGCCGCCCTCACGGAGCGCGGCGTGGCCCAGGTGGACGGCATCCTGCTCGACCTGGGCATCTCCTCGCCGCAGGTGGACGACGCGGCGCGTGGTTTCAGCTTCCGCAACGATGGCCCGCTCGACATGCGCATGGATACCACGCGCGGCATGTCGGCGGCCGAGTGGCTCGCCACAGAATCCGAACAGACACTGGAAAAGGTGATCAGAGAATATGGGGAAGAACGGTTTGCTTTTCAGATTGCAAAGGCGATTGTTGCTCGCCGGGCAGTCGAGCCAATTTCAAGCACACGACAGCTTGCCGGTCTCGTGGCAGGCGCGGTCAAGACTCGGGAAAAGGGCAAGGACCCGGCCACCCGTACTTTTCAGGCTATCCGGATTTTCATCAATAAAGAGCTTGAAGACCTCGAAGCTGGATTAGAGCAAGCCTACGACTGCGTGGCGCCGGGCGGCATCCTGGCCATCATCAGCTTCCATTCGCTGGAAGACCGCATGGTCAAGCGCTTCTTCGCGGCCAAGGCCAACGTGCCGCAGCCGGACCGCCGGCTGCCGATCCGCGCCGTCGACCTGCCGCAGCCGCTGCTGAAACTGATCTCCAAGATCAAGCCGTCCGACGCCGAAGTCGATGCCAACCCGCGCGCCCGTTCCGCCGTGATGCGGGTGGCGCGCCGCCTGCCGTTGCCGGAGGGGGCGCCATGAGCAACAAGATCAACCTGGTACTGACGGTGTTGCTGGTCATTTGCGGCCTGTCGCTGGTTAACGCCCAATACCAGGCCCGCCACCTGTTCATCGAACTGGAACGCAGCCAGTCGCAGGCGCGCCAGCTCGACATCGAATGGGCGCAGCTGCAGCTGGACCAGTCCACGCTGGGCAAGCACGCCCGTATCGAACAGATCGCGCGCGGTGACCTGAACATGGTGCCGCTGACGGCTACCCGTACCCAATACCTGTCGCCGGAAGAGGGCAAATGAAGCGCGCCTCCAATGCCAGCGTGTCCCGGGTAGCGGCCTCCAAGGGAGTGCCGTTCTCGAAAAATCCCGTGCTGGCCGTGCGCCTGCCGGTGTGGCGTTCGCGCGTGGTGTTGTTCGTGCTGTTTTCCGCTTTCGCGCTGCTGGGCGCGCGCGCCGCGTGGCTGCAAGGGCTGTCTACCCAGTTCCTGCAAAAGCAGGGCGAGATCCGCTACGCCCGCACGCTGGACCTGCCGGCCACGCGCGGCAAGATCACCGACCGCGAGGGCCAGGTGCTGGCTTCCTCGATTCCCGTCAAGGCCATCTGGGCCATCCCGGACGACGTGCAGGAAGCACCGCCGGCCAAACTCAAGGCGCTGGCCAAGCTGCTCGACATGAGCGACGCCGAGCTGCAGAAAAAACTCGATTCCGACCGCGGCTTCGTCTACCTGAAACGCCAGGTGGAGCAGGACGTGGCCGACCAGATCACCAAGCTCGATATCGACGGTATCCAGACCCGCAAGGAATACAAGCGCTTCTACCCGCAGGGCGAAGTGACCACCCACGTGGTGGGCTTCACCAACGTGGAGGACGTGGGCCAGGAGAGCATGGAACTGGCGCAGCAGAAAACCCTGGTGGGCGTGCCTGGCAGCCGGCGCGTGATCAAGGACCGCTTGGGCCACATCGTCGAGGACATCGAATCGATCCGCGAGCCGCATGACGGCAAGGATTTGACGCTGTCGATCGACAGCAAGATCCAGTACATCGCCTTCACCCAGCTCAAGGACGCGGTCGAGAAATTCAAGGCCAAGGCCGGCGCCGCCGTGGTGCTGGACGTGCACACGGGCGAAGTGCTGGCGCTGGCCAACTGGCCGTCCTACAACCCCAACGACCGTTCCGTGCTGACGGGCGAACAGTTGCGCAACCGCGTGATGACGGACACCTTCGAGCCCGGTTCCTCGCTCAAGCCGTTCACGGTGGGCCTGTCGCTCGACACCAAGCGCGTCAAGCCGCTGTCGCTGATCGATACCGGTCCCGGCTACTACGCCATCGGTGACAAGGTGGTGCACGACACCCACCCGCACGGCGTGATCACGATCCAGCAGGTGATCCAGAAATCGTCCAACATCGGCACCTCGAAACTGGCGCTGCAGATGCCGCCCCAGGAAATGTGGGAGATGTTCACCAAGGTCGGCCTGGGCCAGCAGCCCAAGTGGGGCTTCCCCGGCGCCGTGGCGGGCCGCGTGCGTCCCTACAAATCGTGGCGTCCGATCGAGCAGGCCAACATGAGCTTCGGCCAGGGTATTTCCGTGTCGCTGATCCAGCTGGCGCGCGCCTACATGATTTTCGCCCGCGACGGCGACATCATCCCGCTGTCGTTCCAGAAAGTGACGGAGCCGCCGGCGGCCACCCGCGTGGTGAGCGCCCAGACGGCGGCCGAGATGCGCGACATGCTGGAGATGGTCACGCAACCGGGCGGCACGGCGGAGAAGGCGCAAGTGCCAGGCTACCGCACGGGCGGCAAGACCGGCACGGCGCAAAAGGTCATCAGCGGCCGCTATTCGCAGAGCAAATACATCGGCAATTTCGTCGGCATGGCGCCCATGTCCAATCCGCGCTTCGTGATCGCCGTGATGATCGACGAGCCGGGCGGCGCGGTGCACGTGGGCGGCGACGTGGCCGGCCCCGTGTTTTCCACGCTGGCGGCCAACGTGCTGCGTGCCAAGAACATCACGCCTGACGCGAACGTGACCCATATCATCATTCCTGAGAATTCCGAACAGGGGAAAATGTGACGACTTCTACCTTCGACCCGTTGACTATCGCCGACGCGATCCGCAAGCTGGCGCCCACGGCGCAGCTGGCGTCCGACTCGCGCCGCATCAAAGTGGGCGATGTGTTCTTTGCCTATCCCGGCGACGCCGGCGATGGCCGCAACTATATTGAAACGGCCATCGAGGCCGGCGCCGCGCTGGTGGTGCTGGATCCGGCCGGCTTTACCTGGAATCCCGACTGGGCCGTGCCCTACATCACCGTCGAGCAGCTAAAAGCGCGCGCCGGCCTGATCGCGCACGCCTGCTACCGCCAGCCCGACAGCGCCATGTTCACCGTGGGCGTGACGGGCACCAACGGCAAGACCTCCAGCGCCGTGTGGCTGGGCCAGGCCCTGTCGCGCGGCGGCGAGACGGCCGCCGTGGTGGGCACGCTGGGCGTGGGCCTGTTCAAGCCGCGCGCCGAAGCGCAATACGACGTCACCGGCTATACGACGCCGGACGCGGTGCTGCTGGCCCGCACGCTGGCCGAGGCGCGCGACGCCGGCGCCGCCTCGCTGGCGATCGAAGTGTCGTCCATCGGCCTGGAACAGGGCCGCGTGGCCGGCATGCACTTCGACGTGGCCGTGTTCACCAACCTCACGCGCGACCACCTGGACTTCCACGGCGACATGGCGGCTTATGAAGCGGCCAAGACCAAACTGTTCGACTGGCCCGGCTTGAAAACGGCCGTGATCAACCTGGACGACCCCATGGGCTTGCGCCTGGCGGCCCACGTGCAGGGCAAGCTGGCCGGCGCCATCCCCGTGATCGGCTATACCCTGGCCGACGCGGCCACCTTGCCCGACCTGCCGGGCGTGTTCATGCTGCGCGCCAGCCAGTTCCGCAGCAGCCGCACGGCCGGTACCGAATTCCACCTGGACTGCCCGCTGAGCGCGGCCCAGGTCAAGACCCAACTGGTGGGCCACTTCAACATCAGCAACGCGCTTGGCGTACTGGGCGCGCTGCTGGCCAAGGGCATGGGCTTGCGCGCCGCGTTGGACGCCATCGAGTCGCTGCGCCCGGCCCCCGGCCGCATGCAGCAGGTGGGCGGCCAGGATGCGCCGATGGTGGTGATCGACTACGCCCACACGCCCGACGCGCTGGAAAAAACGCTGCAAGCCTTGCGCCAGGTGGCGCAGGAGCGCGGCGGCCAGCTGTGGTGCGTGTTCGGCTGCGGCGGCGACCGCGATCCGGGCAAGCGCCCGCAGATGGGCAAGATCGCCCAGATGGCCGACCATGTGCTGGTCACCAGCGACAATCCGCGCAGCGAAGATCCGCACACCATCATCGGCCAGATCGTGGCCGGCATGGACCAGCAGCACCCGTCGTCCACGCTGCAGACGGTGGAAGACCGCGCCGCCGCCATCCTGCTGGCCATCAAGCACGCGGGTAAGCCGGACGTGATCCTGTTGGCTGGCAAAGGCCATGAGCCGTACCAGGAGATCAAGGGCAAGAAGCTGCCGTTCTCCGACACCGACCACGCCCAGCTGGCCCTGTCGGCCCGTTTGACCATGATGAGGCCGAACTGATGCGCGCCACGCTGGCCCAGCTCGCGAGCGCCATTCCTGGCGCCACGCTCGTCAACGACGCGCAGACGGCGTTCGACGGCGTTTCCACCGACAGCCGCAACGTGGCCGCCGGCGCGCTGTTCGTCGCCCTGCGCGGCGAAGTGTTCGACGCCCACGCCTTTTTGCCGCAAGTGGCGGGGCAGGGCGTGGCCGCCGTGGTGGCGGAACACCTGCCGGATGGCTGGACCTTGCCGGCCATCGTCGTGCCGGACACCTTGGTGGCGCTGGGCCGCATCGCCAACTACTGGCGCCGCCAGTTCGCCGTACCTGTCATCGGCGTCACCGGCAGCAACGGCAAGACCACCGTCAAGGAAATGATCGCGTCCATCCTGGCCGAGGCCTGCGGCGGCGAGGACGCGCGCCTGGCCACGCGCGGCAACCTGAATAACGAAGTGGGCGTGCCGCTCACGCTGTTCCGCCTGGACGCCGCGCACCGCGCCGCCGTGGTGGAACTGGGCATGAACCATCCGGGCGAGATCGGCCGCCTGAGCGCCATCGCCGAACCCACCGTCGCCATGGTCAACAACGCCCAGCGCGAACACCAGGAATTCATGCACACGGTGGAAGCGGTGGCGCGCGAGAACGGCGCCGTGCTGGCCGGCCTGGGCGAGGACGGCGTGGCCGTGTTCCCCCATGGCGACGAGTTCACACCGTTGTGGCAAGCGCTCTCCGGCAAGCGCCGCACCGTCACCTTCGGCCTGACGCCGCAGGCGGACGTCAGCTGCACCTATCGCGCCGGCGACTTCGGCAGCGAACTGACGATTACGATCGGCCATGACGCGGCTGCCACGCCGTTCTTCGTGCGCCTGCAGGCGGCCGGGGAACACAACGTGCGCAACGCGCTGGCCGCCGCCGCCTGTGCCTACGCGGCCGGCATCTCGGCTACCGCCATCCGGCTCGGACTGGAGGCGTTCGCGCCTGTGGCCGGCCGGCTGCAGAAAAAAGCCGCCGCCAACGGCGCCGTCGTGATCGACGACACCTACAACGCCAATCCGGACTCCGTGCGCGCCGCCATCGACGTGCTGGCCAAGGCCGCCGCGCCGCGCATCCTGGTGCTGGGCGACATGGGCGAAGTGGGTACCAAGGGCCGCGAGTTTCACGAGGAAATCGGCGCTTACGCGCAGAGCAAGGGCATCGAACAGGTGCTCGTTACCGGCGAACTGGCGCGCCATATGCACGGCGTGCCTTTACAACAAACTTCTATTCGTCATTTTGAACAGTTCGGCGATCTGCTGGCGGCGCTGGACGCCGTCATCACGCCGGATGCAACCGTATTGATCAAGGGCTCCCGCTTCATGAAAATGGAACGGGTCGTGCAGCATTTGATTGGATCGCAACAAGCTAACAAGGAAAGTCACTAATCATGCTGCTTTGGCTCGCGCAATATTTTCAGCAGGACCTTGGACCTTTGCGGGTCTTTAACTTCATCACCTTCCGCGCCGTGTTCGCGACCATCACGGCGCTGGTGATCGGCCTGGGCGCCGGCCCCGCCGTGATCCGCAAATTGACGGCCATGAAATACGGCCAGGCCGTGCGTACCGATGGTCCGCAGACCCACCTGAAAAAACACGGCACGCCGACCATGGGCGGGGTGCTGATCCTGATCGCCATCGGCACCTCGACCCTGCTGTGGTGCGACCTGTCGAACCGTTTGATCTGGCCGGTGCTGGTGGTCACGCTGGGCTTTGGCGCCGTGGGCTGGGTGGACGACTACCGCAAGGTGGTGCGCCAGGACCCGGAAGGCATGCGCTCGGCCGAAAAATACTTCTGGCAGTCGCTGGTGGGTATCAGCGCCGCGCTGTACCTGGCGTTCTCCGTGTCCGCGCCTAACGCGGGCAAAGTGTTCGAGCTGTTCTTCGCCTGGGTGCAGTCGGGCTTCTCGATGGACCTGCCGCCCAAGGCCGACCTGATCGTCCCGTTCTTCAAGACCATCAGCTATCCGCTGGGTGTGTGGGGCTTCATCGCGCTGACTTACTGCGTGATCGTCGGCACCAGCAACGCCGTCAACTTCACGGACGGCCTTGATGGCCTGGCCATCATGCCGACCATCATGGTGGGCGCGGCCCTGGGCCTGTTCGCCTACCTGACCGGTAGCGCCACCTATTCCAAATACCTGTTCATCCCGCACATTCCCGGCGCGGGCGAGCTGATTATCTTCACCGGCGCGCTGACGGGCGCCGGCCTGGCCTTCCTTTGGTATAACACCCACCCCGCGCAAGTGTTCATGGGCGACGTCGGTGCGCTGGCCCTGGGCGGCGCGCTCGGCACCCTGGCCGTCATCGTGCGCCAGGAGATCGTGCTGTTCATCATGGGCGGCGTGTTCGTGGCCGAAACCGTGTCCGTCATCATCCAGGTGGGCTGGTTCAAGATCACCAAGAAGCGTTTCGGCGTGGGCCGCCGCGTGTTCCTGATGGCGCCGCTGCACCACCACTTCGAACAAAAAGGCTGGAAAGAGACCCAGGTCGTCGTACGGTTCTGGATTATCACGATGATGCTGGTCCTGGTCGGACTCACTACCCTGAAGCTGCGCTGATGAACTACGAAGGCAAAACCGCACTGGTACTGGGGCTGGGGGAATCCGGCCTGGCGATGGCGCTGTGGCTGGCCCGCGGCGGCGCGCGCGTGCGCGTGGCCGACACGCGCGAAGCGCCCGAGCGCCTGCCCGCGCTGCGCGCTGCCGTGCAGGAAGTTGAATTCGTGTCCGGCCCATTCGACGCCGCGCTGCTGGACGGCGTGGACTTCGTGGCCGTCAGCCCCGGCCTGGCGCCCAACCGCGAGCTGGCCGACATCGTGCCGGCCGCCGCCGAGCGCACTATTCCCGTGTGGGGCGAGATCGAACTGTTCGCCCAGGCCCTGAAGGCGCTCAAGGACGAACGGGGCTACGCGCCCAAAGTCATCGCCATCACCGGCACCAACGGCAAGACCACTGTCACCAGCATGGTGGGCCAGCTGTGCGAGCGGGCCGGCAACACGGTGCGGGTGGCGGGCAATATCAGTCCGGCCGCGCTGGACGTGCTGCGCGAAGTATTGGACCAGTCCGTGGATGCGCAGTCCGGGGAAAATCCGCTGCCCCAGGTGTGGGTACTTGAGTTATCAAGCTTCCAGCTGCACACCACCTACAGCCTGCAGGCCGACGCCGCCACCGTGCTCAACGTGACCCAGGACCACCTGGACTGGCACGGCGACATGGCCGCTTACGCCGCCGACAAGCAGCGCATCTTCGGCGCCGACACCGTGCGCGTGCTGAACCGCGACGACGCGGCCGTGATGCGCATGCAGGACCCGACGGGCGAGAACATCACCTTCGGCACCGACACGCCGCAACTGGCCGACTGCCTCGGCCTGCACAACGAGCGCGGCATCTACTGGCTGGCCGTGGCCGAGCCGGGCGAGGAAGTGGAACGCAAGAAGCGTCGCAAGAACGACCCGGCCCCGGAGCCGGTCGAATGCGTGCTCAAGAAACTGATGCCGGTCGACGCGCTCCAAGTGCGCGGCCAGCACAACGCCGCCAACGCGCTGGCCGCGCTGGCCCTGTGCCGCGCCATCGGCCTGCCGCTGGCGCCGCTGCTGCACGGCCTGCGCGAATACCGCGGCCAGCCGCACCGGGTGGAACTGGTGGCGGCCATCAATGAAGTCGAATACTACGACGACAGCAAGGGCACCAACGTGGGCGCTACCGTGGCCGCCCTGATCGGCCTGGGCAAGAGCTTCACGGGCGAGAACCAGCGCCTGGTGCTGATCGCCGGCGGCGACGGCAAGGGCCAGGACTTCGCACCGCTGGCCGATCCGGTGGCGCGCTACGTGCGCGCCGTGCTGCTGATCGGGCGCGACGCACCGGCCATCCGCGCCGCGCTCGATGAAACCGCTGCACTTTCCGGCCTGGCGCTGGAGGACTGCGCCGACCTGCCGCAAGCCGTCAAGCGCGCCTGCGCACTGGCGCAAGCCGGCGACGCCGTGCTGCTGTCGCCCGCCTGCGCCAGCCTGGACATGTTCAAGAACTACGCGCACCGCGCACAGGTGTTCATCGATGCGGTGCGCGATATCGCCCTCGACGCGGGACAGGAGATCTGATGGCCTTCCAGCTGCCATTCCGCTTCAACGCACCACCGGCCTCCATGCCGGTGGGCAGTCGCGCGCGGCAGTCGAAGATGATGGAATACGACCAGCCCCTGGTCTGGGTCACGCTGCTGCTGATGTTGCTGGGGATGGTGATGGTGTATTCGGCCTCGATCTCGCTGCCCGATTCGCCCAAGTTCGCCAACTACGTGCGCTGGCAGAATACCTACTTCCTCACGCGCCAGGCGCTGTTCATCGCCGTGTCGCTGGCCGCCGGCCTGTTCGTGTTCCGCATCCGCATCGCCGATTTGCAAAAGGCCGCGCCCTATCTGTTCATCGGCACCCTGGTGCTGCTGGTGCTGGTGCTGGTGCCCGGCCTGGGCGTGGTGGTCAATGGCGGGCGGCGCTGGCTGTCGCTCAAGGTGGTCAACCTGCAGCCGTCGGAACTGATGAAGGTGGTGGCCGTGCTGTACGCGGCCGACTACACGGTGCGCAAGCAGGAATACATGCACAAGCTGACCAAGGGCTTCATGCCGATGGCGGCGGCGGTCGGCTTCGTCGGCCTGTTGCTGCTGCTGGAGCCGGACTTGGGCGCGTTCGGCGTGATCGTCTGCATCGCCATGGGCATTTTGTTCCTGGGCGGGATCAACGCGATCTGGTTCGGCGGTATCGGCGCCGTGCTGGTGACGATCTTCATTTCCATCATCGCGCTGTCCAAGTTCCGCCGCGAGCGCTATTTCGCCTACCTCAATCCGTGGCAGGAAGACAATGCGCTCAACAAGGCTTACCAGCTGACCCACTCGCTGATCGCCTTCGGCCGCGGCGAACTCTTTGGCGTGGGCCTGGGCGGCAGCGTGGAAAAGCTGCACTACCTGCCCGAAGCCCATACCGACTTCCTGCTGGCCGTGATCGGCGAGGAACTGGGCCTGGCCGGCGTGCTGGTGGTGATCGCGATGTTCTACTGGATCGTCAAGCGCTCGTTCGACATCGGCCGCCAGGCCATCGCCATCGACCAGACCTTCGCCGGCCTGACGGCCAAGGGCATCGGCATCTGGATCGGGGTGCAGACGTTTATCAATATGGGCGTCAACCTTGGCCTGCTGCCGACCAAGGGTTTGACCCTGCCGCTGATGAGCTATGGCGGCACGGGGGTGGTGATTAATTGCGTCGGACTCGCGATCCTGCTCCGGATCGACTACGAGAACCGGGTCCTGATGCGTGGTGGCAGATTATGAAACGATTGATGATTATGGCGGCCGGCACCGGCGGCCACATTTTCCCCGGCCTGGCGATCGCGCAGACCATGCGCGGGCGCGGCTGGGAAGTGAGCTGGCTGGGCACGGCCCACGGCATGGAACAGGATATCGTGCCCAAGCACGGCATCACGATGGATGCGATCGACTTTTCCGGCATGCGCGGCAAGGGCCTCAAGCACACCGTGGCTGGCGCCTTCAAGATGCTGGCCGGTTTCGCGGCCTGCTTCGGCTATATCGGCAAGCGCAAGCCGGACGTGGTGCTGGGCATGGGGGGCTACGTCACCGTCCCCGGCGGCATGATGGCGCGCCTGCGTGGCGTGCCGCTGGTGCTGGTGAATGCCGACGCGGCCCTGCTGCTGTCGAATAAGACGTTGACGCCACTGGCCCAGCGCGTGTGCTTCGGCTTCCCGGCCGAATTCGGCCGCGCCGCCGGCAAGGCCGTCGTCACCGGCAATCCGGTGCGCAAGGAGATCCTGGACATGGCCGGCCCCGAGCAGCGCTTCGCCGGCCGCGAAGGCCCGCTGCGCATCCTGGTGGTGGGCGGCAGCCTGGGCGCCAAGGCCCTGAATGACAACCTGCCCGCCGCGCTGGCGCTGATCCCGGCCGCGTTGCGCCCGCAAGTCACCCACCAGTCGGGCAAGAAGAACATCGACGCGCTGCGCGCCGCGTACGCGCAAGCCGGCGTGCAGGCCAACGTGGTCGACTTCATCGACGACATGGCGCACGCCTACACGGAAGCGGACCTGGTGATTTGCCGCGCCGGCGCCATCACCGTGTCGGAACTGACGGCCGCTGGCGTGGCCAGCGTGCTGGTGCCCCTGGTGGCATCGACCACCAGCCACCAGCGCGACAACGCCAAATGGATGGCCAGGCAGAACGCGGCCATCCACATGCCGCAAACGGAAATGAATCCGCAAAGCGTGGCGACTTTGCTGGAAACGCTGACCCGCACCGCCTGCCAGACCATGGCCATGGCGGCGAAAACGGCCGGCAAGCGCGACGCCAACGACGCGATCGCACAAGTATTGGAACAACTCTCATGAAGCATAAAGTACAGAACATTCACTTCGTCGGCATCGGCGGCAGCGGCATGAGCGGCATCGCCGAAGTGCTGCTCACGCTGGGCTACACCGTCACCGGCTCCGACCTGGGCAGCAACGCCGTCACGCAACGCCTGGCGTCGCTGGGCGCCACCGTGTTCCAGGGCCACGCGACTGAAAACATCGGCAATGCCGACGCCGTCGTCACCTCCACCGCCGTCCAGCAGGACAATCCGGAAGTGGTGGCCGCCCGCAGCCGCAAGATTCCCATCGTGCCGCGCGCCGTCATGCTCGGTGAACTGATGCGCCTCAAGCGCGGCATCGCCATCGCCGGCACCCACGGCAAGACCACCACCACCAGCCTGGTGGCGTCCGTGCTGGCGCAGGGCGGGCTTGATCCCACCTTCGTCATCGGCGGCCGCCTGACCAGCGCCGGCGCCAACGCCAAGCTGGGCACGGGCGACTACCTGGTGGCGGAGGCCGACGAGTCGGACGCCTCGTTCCTGAACCTGACCCCCATGATTGAAGTCATCACCAACATCGATGCCGATCACATGGAAACCTACGAGCACGATTTCGAGAAGCTCAAGCAGGCCTTCGTCCACTTCACGCACCGCCTGCCGTTCTACGGCCGCGCCATGCTGTGCATCGACGACCCGCATGTGCGTTCCATCATCCCGCACGTGACCAAGCCGGTCACCACCTACGGCTTCCACGAGGATGCGGAAGTGCGCGCCGTGAACGCGCGCGCCGTGGGCGTGGAGATGCATTTCACGGTGCTGCAGGAAGGCTATCCCGACCTGGACGTGGTGCTGAACCAGCCCGGCATGCACAACGTGCAGAACGCCTGCTCGGCCGTGGCCATCGCCCGCGAGATCGGCATCGCCGACCAGGACACCCAGGCCGGCCTGGCCGGTTTCGCCGGCGTGGGCCGCCGCTTCACCCGCTATGGCGACATCGCCATTCCAACCGGCGGCAGCTTCGCCCTGGTGGATGATTTCGGCCACCACCCGGTGGAAACGGAAGTGACGCTGGCCGCCGCGCGCGCCGCGTATCCGGGCCGCCGCCTGGTGCTGGCGTTCCAGCCGCACCGCTACACCCGCACCCGCGACCTGTTCGAGGACTTCGTCAAGGTGCTGGGCACGGTGGATGTATTGCTGCTGGCCGAAGTGTATGCGGCCGGCGAGGCGCCCATCGTGGCTGCCGACGGCCGTGCGCTGGCCCACGCGCTGCGTGCGCGCGGCAAGACGGAACCGATTTTTGTTGAGGCGATCGGCGATATGCCGGAAACCATCATGGGCGTGGTGCGCGACGGCGACGTCGTCATCACCATGGGCGCAGGCTCGATCAGCGGCGTCCCGGCCAAACTGACTAACTACCCGAAGGTCTGAACGTGAATCACATTACTCCAAACGAGGCTAAGGCGCTGGGCAAGGTCGGCGTGCTGTTCGGCGGCCGTTCCGCCGAACGCGACGTGTCCATCATGTCCGGCACCGGCGTGTTGCAGGCGCTGCAAAGCCAGGGCGTGGATGCCCACGCCTTCGATCCGGGCCAGCGCTCGCTGGCCGAGCTGGCGGCCGAACAATTCGACCGCGTGTTCATCGCGCTGCACGGCCGCTTCGGCGAAGACGGCAGCATGCAGGGCGCGCTGGAACAACTGGGCATTCCCTACACGGGCAGCGGCGTGATGGCCTGCGCCGTGGGCATGGACAAGATCTACACCAAGATCGTGTGGCTGATGCACGGCCTGCCGACGCCGCGATACGCGGTGCTGGACGCGAACTCGGACCTGGACCAGGTGGCGGCCGACCTGGGCCTGCCGCTGATCGTCAAGCCGCCGCATGAAGGTTCCACCATCGGCATCACCAAGGTGAGCGCTGCCGCCGACTTCAAGGCCGCCTACGATATCGCCGCCGCGCTGGACGACTCCGTGCTGGCCGAGGAATTCGTCACCGGCCGTGAGTTCACCGTGGCCGTGCTGGGGCAGGGCGCCACCGCCCGCGCGCTGCCGATCGTGGAGATCGTGGCGCCGGAAGGCAATTACGACTACCAGAACAAGTACTTCACGGACGACACCAAGTACTACTGCCCGGCCGCGCTGGACGAAGCCACCACGGCCGAGATGCAGCGCATCGCCGTGGAAGCCTACCGCGTGCTCGGTTGCGAGGGCTGGGGCCGGGTCGACGTGCTGCTGCGCGAGCGCGACAACAAACCGTTCCTGCTGGAGGTGAACACCTCGCCCGGCATGACCACCCACTCGCTGGTGCCGATGGCGGCGCGCGCGACGGGCATCAGCTACGAACAGCTGTGCGTGGAAATCCTGCGCTCGGCGCGCTTGAAAATGGCCGCGCCGGCCAAGGGTAAGGAGTAAGCGCATGTGGCAAGACGCTAAAGCCTTGAATGCTACCGCCAACGGCATCTTCGCCCTGGCGCTGCTGGCATGCCTGGCCGCCGGCGTCTGGTGGCTGGCGCAGCGGCCCATGTTCACCCTGCGCACGATTCGCATCGAAACCATCGCGCAGGACGAGGAGCTGCGCCATGTGAGCCAGCTCACGCTGCGCAACAACGCGCTGGGCCGCATCAAGGGCAACTTCTTCACCACCAACCTGGACACGGTGCGCCAGGCTTTCGAGTCCGTGCCCTGGGTACGGCGCGCCACCGTGCGCCGCGAATGGCCGGACCAGTTGATCGTGGCGCTGGAAGAGCATGAGGCGCTGGGCACCTGGGGCGCCGATGGCCGTTTGCTGTCGACCAAGGGTGACGTGTTCACGGCCAACCTGGCCGAGGCCGAGGAAGACCACGCGCTGCCCGAGTTCGACGGACCGGAAGGCAGCGAGAAGGAAGTGCTGTCGCGCTTCGATGAATTGCGCCAGTGGTTCGCGCCGCTCAAGCTGGTGCCGCAGGCGCTGTCGCTGTCGGGCCGCTATGCGTGGACCGTCAAGCTCGATAACGGCATGAGCGTGGCGCTGGGGCGTGAGCAGACCGCCACCACGTTGAAGGAACGGGTCGACCGGCTGCTGGGCATCTACCCGCAGCTGGTGACCCATTTGCAGAATATCGAAACCATCGACATGCGGTATCAGAACGGCCTGGCGCTGAGCGCGGCCGACCTGAAGATACCGGCCGAAGGCGCCCGACCGAAGGCGCGACCGGCAGTACTGAAGAAGAGCACCAATTTAAAGCCAATCAGCAAGCACATACAGTAGGCGAGAGAAATGACTAAAGATGCGAAGAACCTGATCGTCGGCCTCGACATCGGCACCTCGAAAGTGGTGGCGGTGGTGGCCGAGGTGATGTCCGACGGACGCCACGAAGTGATCGGGCTGGGCCAGCACGAATCGAAGGGCTTGAAGAAGGGCGTGGTCGTCAACATCGAGGCCACCGTGGAATCCATCCAGCGCGCGCTGGAGGAAGCGGAGCTGATGGCCGACTGCAAGATCCGCAACGTCTATGCCGGCATCGCGGGCAGCCATATCCGCAGCTTCAATTCCAGCGGCATGGTGGCCATCAAGGACAAGGAAGTGACGGCCACCGACGTGGCGCGCGTGATCGAGACGGCCAAGGCGGTCAACATCCCCACCGACCAGCAACTGCTGCATACGGTGCCGCAGGAATTCATCGTCGACAGCCAGGAAGACGTGCGCGAGCCGATCGGCATGAGCGGCATCCGGCTGGAAGTGAAGGTGCATATCGTCACCGGCGCCGTGTCGGCGGTGCAGAACATCGTCAAGTGCGTGCGCCGCTGCGGGCTGGAAGTGTCGGACCTGATTTTGCAGCCGATGGCTTCGGCCGACGCCGTGCTGACGCCGGACGAGAAGGAGCTGGGCGTGGTGCTGATCGACATCGGCGGCGGCACCACCGACGTGGCGGTGTTCTCGGACGGCGCGATCCGCCATACGGCCGTGATCCCGATCGCCGGCGACCAGATCACCAACGATATCGCGATGGCGTTGCGCACCCCGACGTCGGAAGCCGAAGAGATCAAGATCCGCTACGGCGTGGCCAAGCAGGTGCTGGCCGATCCGGGCGAATCGCTGGAAGTGCCGGGCCTGGGCGACCGCGGTCCGCGCAACCTGTCGCGCCAGGCGCTGGCCGCCGTGATCGAGCCGCGCGTGGAGGAACTGTTCGCGATGGTGCACCAGGTGGTGCGCGAATCCGGTTACGAAGGCGTGCTGTCGTCGGGCATCGTGCTCACGGGCGGCACGGCCATCATGCCGGGCATGGTGGAGATGGCGGAAGACATCTTCCTCAAGCCGGCCCGCCTCGGCACGCCCGATTACCGCGGCCAACTGGCCGACGTGGTGCGCAGCCCGCGCTACGCGACGGTATTGGGCCTGCTGCTGGAAGCGAAGAAGCAGTACCTGCGCGGCCACATCGTGACCCGCCAGGATGGTTCGGTGAAGGCGGTCTGGCAGCGTATGAAGGAATGGTTCCTCGGTAATTTCTAAGCGGTGAAGGTCAAGCAGTAAAGGTCAAGCAGTAGGTCAGGTTGTTGCAGTGTGGTTTGCAGGGTGGTTTTTAGTACGGCGATTCCAATACATTTAACTAAACTATTTATATAATTCAACCGCAGTTTTCAACCTCCAGTTCTCCTAAAAAATATGAGGCCTGGCGCTTGGAAACCGCATACTGATAGGAGCACATCATGGAGTTTGATATGGTCGATAACGCAGCTTTGGGAACCGTCATCAAGGTCGTCGGCGTCGGCGGAGCAGGTGGCAATGCAGTTCAACACATGATCAACAAGGGCATGGCCGGCGTCGAGTTCATCGCCGCCAACACCGATGCCCAGGCCCTGTCGACCTCCAAGGCCGACAACATCATCCAGATCGGCGAAACCGGCCTGGGCGCAGGCATGAAGCCGGACGTCGGCCGCAAGCTGGCCGAGGAATCGCGCCAGCGTATCGAGGACTCGCTGCGCGGCGCGCACATGGTGTTCATCGCCGCCGGCATGGGCGGCGGCACCGGCACCGGTGCCGCACCGATCGTGGCGGAAGTGGCCAAGTCGCTGGGCGCGCTGACCGTGGCCGTGGTCTCCAAGCCGTTTTCGCACGAAGGCCAGAAGTGCATGGACATCGCCGACGAAGGCCTGGAGCAGTTGTCGGCCAACGTGGACTCGCTGATCGTGATCCTGAACGAGAAGCTGGAAGAGATCTACGAAGACGAATCGCTGATCGAATGGCTGCAGCACGCGGACGATGTGCTCAACAACGCGGTGGCCGGTATCGCCGAGATCATCAACGTGCCGGGCCACATCAACGTCGACTTCAACGACGTCAAGACCATCATGGGCGAGCAGGGCAAGGCCATGATGGGCACGGCCACCGCTTCGGGCGTGGACCGCGCCCGCATCGCGGCCGAGCAGGCAGTCGCTTCGCCGCTGCTGGACGGCGTGGACCTGTCGGGCGCGCGCGGCGTGCTGGTGAACGTGACGGCCAGCCGTGGCCTGAAGGGTAAGGAGATCAAGGAAGTGATGGCGGCCGTGCGCGCCTTCGCCGCCCCGGACGCCTCCATCGCCCAAGGTATCGCCTATGACGACGAGATGGGCGACAACATCCGCGTGACCGTGGTGGCCACCGGCCTGGGCAAGGCCAAGAAGCATGTGCAACTGGTGCCGCAGCAGATGCTGCGCACGGGTACCCACAACAGCCCGCTGACGCCATCGGCCTCGCTCGGTGGTGGCGCCGCCGCCACTTCCGTGTCCGTGGGCGCGGCCGCTGGCCTGGGCAACGCCGCTTACGACGGCATGAAGGCGCCGGCCGTATGGCGCCGCGAAACGGCGTCCGAGCAGGTGCAGGCGCTGCAGAAGAACGGCATGGAAACCTACGACATCCCGGCCTTCCTGCGCAAGCAGGCTGACTAAGATGGGGGGCGGCGCCCGGCCCTGGAGAGGGGCGGGCGCCGTTTTTTCGTCCGTTCAGCAGAATCATCCCGCTTCAGGCATACTGCACCTTCTATGCCGGGCCAAGCCGCGCTTAGCGCGGTTTTTTTTATTCAAAATTCAGAACAGAGGAGTCAAACATGACCATCAAGATCGGCGATACCCTGCCAGAAGGCAGCCTGTCGGAATTCATCGAAACCGAAACCGAAGGTTGCGCACTGGGCCCCAATACTTTCAACGTGCAAGACCTGGTCAAGGGCAAGAAGATCGCCATCTTCGGCCTGCCAGGCGCCTACACCCCGACCTGCTCGGCGCAACACGTGCCCGGCTACGTCAAGCACGCGGCCGAACTGAAGGCCAAGGGCGTCGATGAAATCTGGTGCATCTCCGTCAACGACGCCTTCGTGATGGGCGCCTGGGGCCGCGACCAGAAAGCCACCGGCATCGTGCGCATGATGGCCGACGGCAACGCCGCCTACAGCAAGGCGCTGGGCCTGGACGCCGACTTCAGCAAGTTCGGCATGGGCACCCGCTCGCAGCGCTACTCGATGCTGGTCGAGAACGGCGTGGTGCGCCAGCTCAACGTGGAGCAGGGCGGCAAGTTCGAAGTGTCGAACGCGGAAACGCTGCTGGGCCAGCTGTAATTTCTGCTGCCCAACAGGTATGACAAAACGGCGCTGCGGCGCCGTTTTGCGTTATGGGACGCCATGTTTCGTTGATGCGGAACAATGCAATCCAGCTTTGCGTTGGGCTAGCCTGGAAATTTCTGCCAGCATGATGGGTGCCGCGATCATCTGGATAGAATCTATCCCGTTGTGTGGCGCTGGCCAGCCGTCGCGGCCAAAAAACGATATTCCTTGGATTTGGGCTGAGTAGCTCTTAAGCTACAACGAGTATATGATCAACCTATTCCGATATCGGCGTGAAGATGGTTGTGAACCGTTCACGGAATGGCTAGATGCGCTGCGCGATAGAGTCGCGCAGACGCGTATTCGGATACGCCTGCTTCAACTTGAGGCTGGTAATTTTGGCGACTGGGCACCCGTAGGCGAGGGCGTGATCGAATTGCGTATTCATGTCGGCGTGGGGTACCGGGTATACTGTGGCCGCCATGGACGATCGGTTGTGCTTCTGCTCTGTGGTGGCGGAAAACGCTCGCAGCCGGCCGACATCCGGTATGCCAAGGAACTATGGATGGAGTGGAAGCGGAGGCAGTCATGGGTAAGTTGAAGGGACTGGTCTCGCATCATGAGGCGGAAGTCGCTGAATTGCGCGCTGACCGGGAACTGGCAGTCGAGTACCTGAAGGCCGCGATGGAGTCGCTCGATGATCCAGATAACCGCGCGGCTGGATTGTTGGCCCTGCGCACGGTGGCCGAAGCTTACGGCGGGCTGGCTGCGGTTGCGGCTGAGGCTGGTATCAGTCGCGAAACCTTGTACCGTACGCTGTCGCCCAAAGGTAATCCGACCCTGAGGACACTGCTGGCCGTGCTCAAGACGGTGGGCATGCGATTGTCTGTCGAGCCGGAAGCTAATCGGGGCGAACATGCGCCTGATCTTGGCCATGATGCCTGGTGTCACGAGCAGTCCAATCCCGGCGATTCTCAAGAAGAATGGGCGCAGACCCGGAAAAGCAGGCTTGTCGGGCCAGCGACCTCATGAAGCGACTTTGATGAAGATACTCGCGATTTCCGGCAGCCTGCGGGCGGCCTCCCTCAATTCCATGCTGCTGCGCGTGCTGGCGCGCGTGGCGCCAGCCGGCGTCGAGGTGACGCTTTACCCGGACCTTGGCCGGCTGCCGTTGTTCAATCCCGACCTGGCCGATGGGCCGCCAGCCATCGTCCGCGCGCTGGAGCAGGCCATCCTTGACGCCGACGCGCTCGTCATCGCCAGTCCAGAGTATGCGCATGGCGTCACGGGTGCCATCAAGAACGGGCTGGACTGGATGGTGGGGAACGAATCGTTCATCGACAAGCCGGTGGCCCTGTTCAACGCCTCGCCGCGCGCGACGCACGCGCACGCGGCCTTGCGCGAGACGGTCAGCGTCATGTCGGCCCCGGTGGTCGATGCCGCCTGTATCGTGGTGCCGCTGGTGGGCGCGAACCTGGACGAGCAGGCGTTGGAGCATGATACGGCCATGGTTGCCGCATTGCGCGGTGCGTTGCTGGCGTTGCGTGAGCACGTCGGCGCGGTGGCCGCCGACGCTACGCCTCAGTAGATTTCATCTTCCTGCTTGCAAGCGACAAACATCGCCGCATCAATCGAGAACGAATAGTCGGCCTGCACCGCGAAGTAGTCGCGCGCCTCGCGCGGGGCGGAATCGAACAGGCTGCGGATGGCCTGTTCGCGCAGCGCCGGGGTGCGCATGCGCGCCACCCATTCCGCGAACCGCATCTCCAGTTTCCATTGGCTCTCCAGCCGCTGGGCGAAGCCGGCCATGCCCAGCTTGTGGGCCCATTCACACAGCCGGTAGTCGCGCACGTGCGAGCCGTCGCGCAGCAATTCCACCGCCTGCAAGGTGGTGTCGCACAGGGCCGACGCGGGCGCCACGATGTCCACCACCACCAGCTTGCCGCCAGGGCGCAGCACGCGCCACGCTTCCTGCAGCGCGGCCGGCACGTCCAGCCAGTGGTGGGCCGAGAAGCGCGTCACCACCAGGTCGAAAATGCCGCCGGCGAACGGCAACTGGCCCACGTCGCCCTGCTGGGTGCGGACGTTCTCCAGGCCGCGTTCGGCCGCCGCCTGCGTCACCACGTCCAGCATGGCGTCCGACAAATCGTAGGCCACCACCGATTGCGCCACGGGCGCCACGGCGAAGCTGGCGTGGCCGGCGCCGCAGCCCAGGTCCAGCACCCGGGGCAGGGCCATGCCGCGCGCGAAGTCGCGCATGGCGGCCAGGTCGGCGCCCTGGGCGTGTACGGCGCTGCTCAGGTAGGCTTGTGCGGTGTTACCGAATTGCTCAACGACGACGGCTTGCTGTTTCATGGTGGTTTCCTCGTGTGGTGGGGAACCATCAGGATAGGCAATCTGTTATCCTGTAACAAGACAATGACTTATACTGGTATAACTTCTACCATGCACACCACCCTCGGCGATTACATCCGCGCCCACCGCGAGCGCGTCACGCCCGCCAGCACCGGCCTGCCCGGCGGCGGACGGCGCCGCACGCCCGGCCTGCGGCGCGAGGAACTGGCCCAGTTGTGCGAAGTCAGTCCCACCTGGCTCACGTGGCTGGAGCAGGGCCGGCCGGTGGCGGCCTCGGCCCGCCTGCTGGCCCGCCTGGCCGATGTGCTGCGCCTGTCCGTGGCCGAACGGGCGTACCTGTTCAGCCTGGCCGGCCGGCTCGACCCGCAGCACGACCTGGACGGTGGCGCGGCCGGGCAGGGGCTGGACGCGTTGGTGCGCGCCATCAACGCCCCGGCCTACATCCTGGACCGCCAATGGGATGCGCTGGCCTGGAACGCCGACGCGGCGGCCCTGCTGCGCGGCTGGCTCGACGGCCAGGAGGCGGGCAAGCCCAACCTGCTGCGTTTCATGTTCCTGCGGCCGCAAGCGCGCAGCCTGACGGTGGACTGGCCGGAACGGGCACGCCGCCTGGTGGCCGAGTTCCGCGCCGACACGGGCCGCCACGCGGCCCAGGAACCGCTGGCCAGCCTGATCGCCCAACTGGAGGCCGCCAGCGAGGAATTCCGCCAACTGTGGACCTTGCAGGACGTGGTGGGGCGCGAAGGGGGCGCGCGCCGCTTCCGTGACGCGGCCGGTGGCGAGCACACGTTCAGTCAGGTCACCTTGCACCTGGCCCAGCGTCCGGACTTGAAACTGGTGATGTTGTTGCCGGTGGCGGCCGCACCCGCACCCGCACCCGCACTCGCACCCGCACCCGCACCCGCACCCGCACCCGCACCGGATACCAGACTGGCGTCACCGCCAGCATGAATATTTCCCTCTTGCTATAATTTCCCGGAGCGCCGGCCATCCGCCGACGCTGCTGGCTCTGGACGTCGCCATGATGACGTTCCATGCGGCCGCATCCCACCATCCCGGCGGCCACCGTTATGCTAGAGGTCCGCTCTGTCCGCCATCGTCTACTCCCGCAGGGAAAACCTGCATGCCATTTACGCCATGCTGATCGCCGTGGCCATGTTCTCAATGATGGACACGGCCATGAAAGTGCTGTCGGCCCACTACCCGGCCATGCAGGTGACGGCCTTGCGCGCGCTGTGCTCGCTGCCGCTGCTGTGCGCCTACATGGCGTACCGGGGCGCGTTCTCCGGCATCCTCAAGGTGCGCTGGCCCATGCACGTATTCCGCGGCGCGCTCGGGATCGGCATGCTGACCCTGTTCGCGTTCGGCTTGCGCAACCTGTCGCTGGCCGAGGCGTATTCCATCTTCTTCATCGCGCCGTCGCTGATCGCGGCCCTGTCCGTGTTCGTGCTGAAGGAAAAAGTGGGGCGGGCCCAATGGGCCGCCATCGTGGTCGGCATGATCGGCGTGCTGGTGGTGCTGCGGCCGGAGGGCACGGGCTTCCTGTCCGTCGGCGGCCTGGCCATTCTGGGCGCGGCCGTTTTCTACGCCATGTCGGCCATCGCCAGCCGCGTGCTGAGCCGCACGGACAACAATGAATCGATGATGTTCTGGTATCTGCTGATGATGGCCGGCGGCGGACTGGCCATGTCGGCCAGCGGCTGGGTGCCGGTGCGGCAGGACGACTGGCTGGTATTGGTGGCGCTGGCGCTGAGCGGCTTTTTCGGCCAGTTGGCCATCACGGAAGCGTTCAGCAAGGGCAAGGCGTCGACCGTGGCCTCGTTCGAATACTCGGCCCTGGCCTGGGGCGTGGCCATCGACTGGCTGCTGTGGCACACCTTGCCGGACGGTTACACGGTGCTGGGCGCGGTCATCATCGTGGCCAGCGGCATCTATCTGGTGCGGCACGAGGCCGTGCATGCCGAGGCGGAACATCCGTGATTGGCTGGCAACGGCGCGAAAACGTGGCTGGCCCAACTTCGCTATAATCGCGGGATGCTTAAACAACGCACCGTCAAACAACTGGTCCGCACCACAGGTGTGGGCCTGCATTCCGGCACCAAGGTCGAACTGACCTTGCGCCCGGCCGCGCCCGATACGGGCATCGTGTTCCGCCGCGTGGACCTCGATCCCATCGTCGAGTTCCCGGCCAGCGCCACGGCCGTGGGCGATACGCGCATGGCATCGGTGCTGGTCAAGGATGGGGCGCGCGTGTCCACCGTCGAGCACCTGATGTCGGCCTGCGCCGGCCTCGGCATCGACAACGTGTACATCGACGTGAGCGCCGAGGAAATCCCCATCATGGATGGTTCGGCCTCGTCGTTCGTGTTTCTTTTGCAACAGGCGGGCGTGCAGGAACAGCCCGTGGCCAAGAAATTCATCCGCGTGCTGCAGCCGGTCGAAATCCGCGACGGCGTGGGCGACAAGGAAAAATGGGCCAGGTTGTCGCCATACAACGGCTTTAAATTAGACTTTTTCATCGAATTCAATCACCCGGCCGTGGATGGCACCAGCCAGCGGGCCCAGGTCGATTTCGGCGACGTGTCATACGTGCATGATGTGGCACGGGCCCGTACCTTCGGCTTCATGCAGGACGTGGAAATGCTGCGCGGCATAGGTTTGGCGCGCGGCGGTTCGCTGGAAAACGCCATCGTGATGGATGAATACCGCATCCTCAACTCCGATGGCTTGCGTTATGACGACGAATTCGTGCGCCACAAGATCCTGGACGCCATCGGCGATTTGTACTTGGTAGGCCATCCCTTGCTGGCCAGCTACGAGGCGCACAAGTCCGGCCATGCGCTCAACAACCAGCTGCTGCTGGAGTTGCTCAAGCATCCGGAAGCGTATGAAATCGTTTCGTTTGAGACGAATGAGGCGGCACCGCCCTCGTATCTGCGCCAGATGGCGCGTGAGTGGGCGCTAACTTAAGTCCCTGCGCCTGAAAATCGGGGTCCGTCCCCGATTTTTTTTTCGCCTTTTTTAGCCGCCGCCTTCGCGGCGGCGCGCCACCATCCGTTGCAGCGCCTCGATCAGGGTGGCGTTCTGGGGCGTCTGCTCCAGCGTATGGCCCAGCTCGTCGAACGCGGCCACGGCCGCTTCGGGCAGCGACAGTGCCCGCATCTGTTCCTTGATCTCGGCCGCTTTCACCATCTGCACCCGCAGCTTGACCCCCAACACCTGCCAGCCGCGCCGGGCCAGCGTGTCCTGCAACTTGGGAATTTGCTGCTTGAGCTTGGCCGCCAGCGCCGCGTTGGGCGTGGCCAGCAGCAATTGTCCATCCTCGAACGACAGGATCTCCACGTACTGGAACATGGCCGGCAAGGCCGCCGCGCAGTCGCGCTGCAGCGACGCCATCCGTTCGATGGCCGGCAGCAAGGCGGCCATCTTGTCGTCGCGCCGCAGGAAATCAGTGGCGCCGACGGCCGTGGGCCGCTTCAGGGACAGGTTGGAGGAGTTGAAACGCATGGAGAATCGCATGGGCCGAAACATATCACAAGCCGGCCCGTCCGTGCCGGTCCCTGTCACACGACTGCAGCAATTGCGCGCTACCCTCCGCTAAGCATGTGTGAAATGTATTGATTTTGTGGCATTGTTCTGCTTTGGGCTATTGTTATATAGGTCTCTACCCCAATGTTGGCGACTGCGCATGATAAAATCATCGTCTTTTGCCATAGTCGAACTCCGTGCGGTAAGGCAACTTTCACCAACAGAGCTTTTTTTAACGGCGTTTTTTCAAGAATTCAAGCATGTCATTACTGACCCAGATTTTCGGTAGCCGCAACCAGCGGCTGCTCAAGCAATACCAAAAAACGGTACGCGAGATCAATGCGCTCGAGCCTGTCATTGAAAAGCTGTCGGATGCCGAGCTGCAAGCGAAGACGCCCGCGTTCAAGCAACGCATCGCCAACGGTGAGTCGCTGGACGCGCTCCTGCCGGAAGCGTTCGCCGTCTGCCGCGAAGCGAGCAAGCGCGTGTTCAAGATGCGCCACTTCGACGTACAGCTGATCGGCGGCATGGTACTGCACTACGGCAAAATCGCGGAGATGGGCACGGGCGAGGGCAAGACCCTGACGGCAACGCTGCCGGCCTACCTGAACGCGCTGGCCGGCAAGGGCGTGCACATCGTCACCGTCAACGATTACCTGGCCCAGCGCGACGCCGACACCATGAGCAAGCTGTACGGCTGGCTGGGTTTGACGACCGGTATCAACCTGTCGCAGATGGAACACGCCGCCAAGCAGGCCGCCTACAACGCCGACATCACCTACGGCACCAACAACGAATTCGGTTTCGACTACCTGCGCGACAACATGGTGTTCGAAGCGCGCGACCGGGTGCAGCGCGTGCTGAACTTCGGTATCGTCGACGAGGTCGATTCGATCCTGATCGACGAGGCCCGCACCCCGCTGATCATCTCCGGCCAGGCCGAGAACCATACCGACCTGTACTACAAGATCAATGAAGTGCCGCGCCTGCTGACCCAGCAGATCGGCGAGGAAACCCCGGACGGCAAGGGCAAGGTGGACGTGCCCGGCGACTACACCAAGGATGAGAAAGCCCACCAGGTGCTGCTGACGGAAGCGGGCCACGAGAAGGCCGAAGCCATCCTGACCAAGATGGGCCTGCTGCCCGAAGGCGCCTCGCTGTACGACTCGGCCAACATCACGCTGGTGCACCACCTGTACGCGGCGCTGCGCGCGCACGCGCTGTACTTCAAGGATCAGCACTATGTGGTGCAGAACAATGAAGTGATCATCGTCGACGAATTCACCGGCCGCCTGATGACGGGCCGCCGCTGGTCCGACGGCCTGCACCAGGCCGTGGAAGCGAAGGAAGGCGTGAAGATCCAGAACGAGAACCAGACCCTGGCCTCGATCACCTTCCAGAACTACTTCCGCATGTACAGCAAGCTGGCCGGCATGACCGGTACGGCCGACACGGAAGCGTACGAATTCCAGGAAATCTACGGCCTGGAAACGGTCGTCATTCCGCCTAACCGTCCATCGCAGCGCAAGGATCGCCACGACCAGGTGTACAAGTCGTCGGCCGAGAAGTACAACGCCATGATGCTGGAAATCCGCGAATGCTACGACCGCGGCCAGCCCGTGCTGGTGGGGACCACCTCGATCGAGAATTCGGAACTGCTGTCGGGCATCCTGACCAAGGGCGGCTTGCCGCACAACGTGCTGAACGCCAAGCAACACGCCCGTGAAGCGGAAATCATCGCCCAGGCCGGCAGCCCCAAGGCCATCACCATCGCCACCAACATGGCCGGTCGCGGTACCGACATCGTGTTGGGCGGTAACGTGGAAAAACAGATCCAATTCATCGAAGCGAACGCCGAACTGAGCGACGCCGACAAGGCGGCCCAGGCGCAGCAACTGCGTGACGGCTGGCAGGCGCTGCACAACCAGGTGGTGGCGGCCGGTGGCCTGCACATCGTCGGTACCGAGCGCCACGAATCGCGCCGGGTCGATAACCAGCTGCGTGGCCGTGCCGCGCGCCAGGGCGACCCCGGTTCCTCGCGCTTCTTCCTGTCGCTGGACGACCAGTTGCTGCGCATCTTCGCGGGCGACCGCGTGCGCGCCATCATGGACCGCCTGAAGATGCCGGAAGGCGAACCGATCGAGGCGGGCATCGTGTCGCGCTCGATCGAATCGGCCCAGCGCAAGGTGGAGGCACGCAACTTCGATATTCGTAAGCAATTGCTGGAATACGATGACGTGGCCAACGACCAGCGTAAAGTCATCTACCAGCAGCGTAATGAATTGCTGGAAAGCGTGGACATCGCCGAGCTGATCCAGTCGCTGCGCCATGGCGCCTTCACCGACGTGGTGCGTGAATACGTGCCGGCGGAATCGGTGGAAGAGCAGTGGAACATCAAGGGCCTGGAAGCGGCTTTGCTGGCCGAATGGCAGATCGAACTGCCGCTGCGCGCCATGCTGGAATCGGAACAGAACCTGACCGACGAGGACATCGTCGAGCGCGTGCTGGCCGCCGCCGACGCGCTGTACCAGAGCAAGATCGACATCGTCGGCAAGGAATCGTTCGGCGGCTTCGAGCGCAACGTCATGCTGCAAAGCGTGGACAGCCACTGGCGCGAACACCTGGCCGCGCTGGACCACCTGCGCCAGGGTATCCACCTGCGCGGCTATGCGCAGAAGAACCCCAAGCAGGAGTACAAGCGCGAAGCGTTCGAACTGTTCGGCCAGATGCTGGACATGATCAAGAACGAAGTGGTGCGCCTGATCATGACGGTGCGGATCCAGTCGCGCGAGGAAATCGACGCGGCCGAAGCGGCCATGCAGCAGCCGCACGTGGGCAATGTGCATTACCAGCACGCCGACTTCAACCCGGATGCGGCGCCGGAAGACTTGCTGGCGCCGACCGCCAACGCGGAACCGGCCACCGGCGAGCCCTTGCTCAACATGGGCATGAAAGTGGGCCGCAACGATCCATGCCCTTGCGGCAGCGGCAAGAAGTTCAAGGCTTGCCACGGCAAGCTGGCCTGATTCACTTCAGGCTGGAATGAAAAACGGAAGCGCGTGCGCTTCCGTTTTTTTTCGAAATTGTGTTACGTCCCGAATTTTCGGAATTGTGTTACGTCCCCGATTGTTCTGCTGTTAGTTGCGCGCCGCGTCGCGCTGGGGCGCCACGCGGGGGATGGTGATGTGGATGGTGGTGCCGGCGCCGGGCGCGGAGTCGATGGCGATGCGTCCGCCCAGCACGCCGGTGACGATGTTGTAGACGATGTTCATGCCCAGTCCGGTGCCACCCTGGCCCATCTTGGTGGTGAAGAAGGGGTCGAACACGTGGCGCAGCACGTCGTCCGACATGCCGGCGCCGTCGTCGCTGAACACCAGGTCCACCATGTCGTCCTCGGCCGCGCCGGCCTCGATCGTGATGTTGCCGCTGGCGCGGTGCTCGAACGCGTGGGCCAGCGCGTTGTTGAGCAGGTTGTTGAGGATCTGGTACAAGCCGCCCGGATAGGAATCGAGCTTGATGCCGTCGGGTACTTCCACCCGCATCGCGCAGTTGGCGCGCCGCAAGCGCGGCATGTAGGTGGCCACCGTGTCGTGCACGGCCGTGGCCAGGTCGAATTCGCGCCGCTGGTCGTTGGTCTGGTCGACGGCGATCTGCTTGAATGAGGAGATCAGGTCGGCCGCCTTGCGCAGCGAGCCGGAGATCAGTTCGCTGGCCAGGCGCACTTCGCCCAGGTATTGCTGCAGTTCGGAGCGGCGCAGGTTGCCGCTGGCCACCAGCGTGTCGAAGCTGTGCACCCGGTCGCCCAGCGTGGTGGAGGCCAGCAGGCTGTTGCCGATCGGCGTATTGAGCTCGTGCGCGATGCCGGCCACCAGCGAACCGAGCGAGGCCATCTTTTCGGCCGCCAGCAGTTCGTGCTGGGTTTGCCGCAGGGTGTCGAGCGCGGCGCTCAGGTCGGCGTTGGCCCGCTCCAGCGCGGCCGAGCGCTCGCTGACCCGGCTTTCCAGCGACACATTCAAGTCCTTCAGCTCGCGCTTGGCGTTCAGTTCCTCGCTCAAGTCCAGCAAGGCCCAGATGATGGCCTGGCGCCCATCCAGCACCAGCGTCGAGGACCAGATGGCCACGCTGCCCACGCTGCCGTCGGGCAGCAGCACGCCGGCCACGTCGCCTTGCACGGCGCCGTCGCGCAGGAAAATGTCCCACAGGCGGTCGCGCTCGCGCATGCTGGCCCAGAACGACAGCTGGTCCGAACGCCGGCCGATCAATTCGCCCACCGGGTGGCCGAAGGTACGCGTCAGCGCCTGGTTGGCGGCGATGATGTGGCCATCGAAGTCTGTCACGCTCAGCGGCAGCGGCGCCATGTCGAACAAGGTCTTGAAACGGGCTTCCGATTCCGACAGCCGCTGTTGCGACTGCTCCAGCTGGGCCACCCGCTGGCGCAGCGCGGCGCTCATTGCGTTCAGCGAGCGTGAGAACTGGTCGATCTCGTCGCCCGCGCGGTGCGGCGCTTGCGGCGCGTCCGGATCCAGGCCGGGGGCCAGTTGGCGGGTCTGGCCCGTCAACGCCTGCAGCCGCTTGCCGATGCCGTGGGTGAACAGGTAGAACAGGGCCACGCCCAGCACCAGCCCGCCCAGCGAGATCACGCCGCCTTGCCACATCACTTCATCGCGCGCCTGTTGCAGGTCGCGCGTGGACAGGCCGAAGTTGAGCGAGCCGACCTTGTTGTCCCGTAACAGCAGCGGCGTGCGCGCGTGCAGGGTGTGGCCGTCGTCATAGGTGCGCACCACCTGGCCCGGCCCGCTGTTGGCGGCCAGCGCGAATGGCAGCGTGGGCGCGCGCGTGCCCACTTCGATGATGGGGTGGCGCTCGGCGTCGAGGATGACGATGTAGCGCAGGTAGCTGTCGTTGGGATCGGCCAGCATTTCGGCCAGGTAATTGCTCAGCTCGGCCAGCTTGCCGCGGGTGGCGTAGGGACCGAGGGTCAGGTTGAGGGTAACTGCGTATTCATGGGCCACCCGTTCCGCATTCCTGCTGACGGCGCTGTCCATCAGCCGCAGGCTGTTCCAGATCAGCAGACCAACCACCAGTGCCTGTACCACGGCACTGAGCAGCAGAAATTTCGCGCGCAGCGATAAACTCAAGACATGCCTCCCATACCAGCCTATCGACGCCGGACGAGACAGCGCCCGCGCCCCAGGATCGGGGCGCGGGCGCAGCACACGCCAGCCTTTACGGCAGGGTCAGGATGACCTTGACGGTATCATCCACTGCCGACTTGTCAATATAACCGATCGCCTTGGGATCGGCAGCAACGGCTTTCTTGACTTCAGCGTTGGAGGAGTATTCCTTCGGTGGCGTGCCTTTGCCGGTAAACACCAGCTTGGACCAGATCGCCTTCACCTGGGCCGGGTCCTTGTCGGCCGCCTTGTGGTAGAAGTCGGCACGGATGGGCGAGCCTTCGGCCTGGTCGATCGGCGTGAACATGGCCGATTTGCCCAGGAAGAATTGGGACGCCTGTTCCGAGAACATGCGGGTGGCTGGATTGGCCTTGTTGACGATGACCACCGTTTCGGCACTGGCCGACAGGGCGGTGGCGGACAGGGCGCACAGCAGGGAGGCCTGGAGCATCAGTTTCATGTCATCCTCCCGTTCAGAATACAAAGTCGAGCGAGGCGGCCACCACGGTGACCGTGTCCGTGAAGCCCGTCGCGGGACCGTTGATCATCAAGCCGGCCTTGCCAGGCGTCTTGGGTTTGACGCGGTCGATCTGGACCTTCAAGTCCACGTTCTTGGCGAAATCCCAGCGCACGCCGATCAGGTCGGTGCTTTGCTCGGCCGCCGTCAGCACGCCGTTGACGGCGGTGGACAGGGGACCGGCTGGCGGGAAGCCGGCCGGCAGCGTGACGGATTGGCCATGCTGGGTGACGGCCGCGTGGGCATAGTACGGCAGTACTTTGCCGATGCGGTAGCCGGCCATCGCATACCAGGAATTGGTGTCGGGGATATAGACCGGATCCTTGGCGCGGCGTTGACCGTATTCCATCTGGCCCACGATGTTGTTCCAGTCCAGCAGCGCGCCCACGGCCGTGAACGTCACCTTCTTGCTGTTGTTGAAGCCGAGGTCATTGGCCAGGGTGGGGAAGCCGACCTTGGTCAGCACGCCTTGCAGCTGATTGAGTGGAACCGCGTCATTACTGCTCAGCTTGGCCTGCACGTGGGCCGCGCGCAACGTCACGGGGCCGTGTTCGACGGCCACGCTCAGGCCCAGCACGGGCGCGCGGTAGGTGGCCACCGTCGTGCCGCCGGTCAGCACCAGCTTGCCGCGGCTGACGCCGGCGATACCCTGGGCCGTGAAGTTGGTGTCGCCAAACGCATGCTGGTAATTGAAGTCGGCGCCGTCGGCGCTTTCGATCGGATCTTGCGCGTACATCTCGATCGGCGGACGCATCATGGTGTTGGCGTAGCCCACGTTCTGGTAGTCCGAAATCACGAAGGTGGGGATCACGACCCGGCCCACGCGCACGTTCAGTTCATCGTTGATCTTGTATTTCACGAAGGCCCAGGTCAGGTCCGTGGTGAAGGTGGGGCTGGTGTTCTTGCGGGTCAGCACTTGCACCGTGCCCGACAGTTCGTCGTTGACCTTGTAGCTCGCTTGCAGGCCCAGGTTGCTGTCCAAGCCGATGCGGGCTTTCTCGCCCACGCCTTCGGCCTGGTTGTAGCGGATGAACTGGACCTTGTCGGTGTCGGTCTTGGCCACGCCCAGCGTGCCGAAGCCACCGATGGTGAGATTGCCGTCATCCATGGCGCCCGCGTGGGCGCCGCCGAATGCCGCGAATAATGCACTTGCCAGTACGAGTTTTTTCATAAGTCCCCTCTTGTTGTCTCTTACGTCGAGAAATAGCTATTTTTATTTTGGTGCTTGCACCCAGGGCTGGCTCAGGATCGCTGCCGCCGCCTTGCGTGCTTAGATGTAACCTTAGACGAATTTCCCTGGAGCATAAAACTACATCGTGCGGAATTGCGTTGCCGGGGTGAAAACTGTGGTTTTTTCACCGACGTCCAGGACAATATCCGCTCAGCGTGCGCCAGATATGACAACGCCCAGCACGTGGCCGGGCGTTGTGTGGCAAGCCGGACGGTGCTTATGGCAGCGCCGGCATCACGTGCACGCTTATGGCAGCGTCAGGATCACTTTCACGCTGTCATCTACTGCGGCCTTGCTGATGTAGCCGATGGCCTTGGGATCGGCCGCCACGGCCTTGCGCACGTCCGCGTCGGAGTGGTATTCCTTGGGTGGCGTGCCCTTGCCGGTAAATTCCAGCTTGGACCAGATGGCTTTGACCTGGGCCGCGTCCTTGTCGGCTATCTTGTGGTAGAACTCGGTGCGGATGGCCGAGCCTTCGGCCTGGTCGATGGGGGTGAACATGGTCGATTTGCCGAGGAAGAACTGGGCCGCCTGTTCCGAGAACATGCGGGTAGCCGGGTTTTTCTGGCTGACGATCACTACGGTTTCAGCCGATGCCGGCAGCGCCGCCGCAGCCAGGGCGGCCAGCAGCAAAGAAGTCATCATGGATTTCATGGAGGGGCTCCCGATCAGAATACGAAGTCAAGCGCTGCCGCAACCACGGTCACGCTGTTGGTGATGCCGGCGGCCGGCTGGACGAAGATCAGCGAACCGGACTTGACCTTGGGTTTGACGCGGTCGACCTGGACCTTCAGCGCCACGTTCTTGGCGAAGTCCCAGCGCACGCCGATCAGGTCCGAGCTTTGCTCGGTGCTGGGCAGCAGGCCGCGCACGGCCGCGCCCAGCGGGTGGGCCGCTGGCAGCGTGGCGGGCACGGTGACGGAGGTGCCGGCGCCGGTGACGGCCGCGTGGGCGTAGTACGGCAGCACCTTGCCGACGCGGTAGCCAGCCAGCGCGTACCAGGCGTTGGTGTCAGGCACGTACGCGGGCTCTTTGTCGCGGCGCTGGGCGTACTCCGATTGCAGCAGGATGTTGTTCCAGTCCATCGTCACACCGATCGACGTGAAGGCGATCTTTTTGCCCGGGGTCAGGCTCAGGTCGTGGGCCAGGGTCGGGAAGCCGCTCTTGGCCAGCAGGTTGGTCAGGTTGTTGATCGGGGTCAGGTCGTTGGTGGTGAGCTTGGCGCGCGCATGGGCCAGGCGGACCAGGAACGGACCGTATTCAGCCGAGACGCTGATGCCGCCGGCCGGAGCGCGGTAGGTGGCCACGGAACCGGCGCCGGTCGGAATGAACAGCTTGCCGCGGCTGGTACCGATGAAGGCCTGGGTGCTGAAGTTGATGTCGCCGAACGCGTGCTGGTAATTGACGTCGGCGCCGTCCACGTTCTCGATCGGGTTCTGGCCGTACAGTTCGATCGGCGGACGCATCATCGTGTTGGCATAGCCCACGTTCTGATAGTCGGAGATCAGGAAGGTGGGCACCACCACGCGGCCCACGCGCACGTTCAGCTCATCGTTGATCTTGTACTTCAGGAAGGCCCAGGTCAGGTCGGTGGTGAAGCTGGTGCTGGTGTTCTTGCGGGTCAGCACTTGCGCCGTGCCCGACAGCTGCTCGTTGAATTTGTACGTCGCCTGCAGGCCGAGGTTGCTGTCCAGGCCGATGCGGGCCTTGTCGGACACGCCTTCAGCCTGGTTGTACCGGGCGAACTGGGCCTGGTCCGTGTTGCTCTTGGCGACGCCCAGCGTGCCGAAGCCGCTGATGCTCAGATTGCCGTCGTCCATGGTGCCCGCTTGCGCTTGCAACACACCGAAGGCGGCCAGGATGCTTGCTACTAACAGTTGTTTTTTCATTCTATGGATTCCGTTGAGTTCTTTATTCGTTCTAGTTCTTGTCGGCGCTCTGTCGTATGGCGCAGCCCGCCTGTCGGTCGCGGCACGCTTGTAGCGTACGCAGCCGACACCTTAGACTAATTTCCGTACGGCATCTGTTGTTCAAATGGGAAATAGAATGAGTGTTCTATTATTAATGTGGTTTATCGACCAAAAAACGCCGGCATTGGCCTGTCGGTATCGATAAGTTATTGATATTGAATGTTTTTTTGATATTTAAGGCGACCCACGGCGCAACCAGGCGCGGCTAGAATAGATTTGTAACTACTGGTTAATGTCGGGGCGGCCGCATTGCTAGCGGCGCCAGCGCCGCGCAGACGAACTGGCACGCCAGGGATTACAATAGCGGCTACCTTTTTCCCTCCATCCCTAGCACGAGAACATACTATGGCCGTCAACTCCCCCAAGCCCACCGCCGCTGACCTCAAGCCCGTCGCGGGTGTCGACATCGGTTACGCCGAAGCCGGCATCAAAAAGCCCAACCGCAAGGACGTGCTGGTATTGCAGGTGGCGCCGGGCGCCACGGTGGCCGGGGTGTTCACGCTGAACCGTTTCTGCGCCGCGCCGGTCCAGGTGGCCAAGGCCCACCTGGCGGCCGTGCAAGCCGGCGGCAAGGCTATCCGCGCGCTGATGGTCAATACCGGCAACGCCAACGCCGGCACCGGCGAGGCTGGCCTGGCCGCCGCCAACGCCAGCTGCGCGGCCCTGGCCGGCCTGCTCGGTTGCGAGGCGCAGCAGATCCTGCCGTTCTCCACCGGCGTGATTCTGGAACAACTGCCGGTCGACAAGATCGTGGCCGGCCTGCCGCAAGCCGTGGCCAGCCTGACGGCGGACAACTGGTACAACGCGGCCGAAGCCATCATGACCACCGACACCCAGCCCAAGGCCGCTTCGCGCAGCGTCAACGTGGCTGGCCATCATGTCACGCTGACGGGCATCAGCAAGGGCGCCGGCATGATCAAGCCGAATATGGCCACCATGCTGGGCTTCCTGGCGTTCGACGCCAAGGTGGCCCAGCCGGTGCTGGACGTGCTGGTCAAGCAGGTGGCCGACGTCAGCTTCAATTGCATCACCATCGACGGCGACACCTCCACCAACGATTCCTTCATGCTGATCGCCACCGGCGCCGGCACGCTGGAAGTGAACGCGGTCGACAGCCCTGAATATGTGACGCTGGCGGCGGCCGTGACGGAACTGGCGCTGTTCCTGGCGCAAGCCATCGTGCGCGACGGCGAAGGCGCCACCAAGTTCATCACCGTCACCGTGGAAGGCGGCAAGGACGTGGCCGAATGCCGCAAGATCGCTTATTCGATCGGCCACTCGCCGCTGGTCAAGACCGCCTTCTTCGCTTCCGACCCTAACCTGGGCCGCATCCTGGCCGCCATCGGCTACGCCGGCGTGGACGACCTCGACGTGAGCAAGCTCAATCTGTACCTGGATGACGTGTGGGTGGCCAAGGATGGCGGCCGCAATCCCGACTACAAGGAAGAGGATGGCCAGCGTGTGATGTCGCAAAGCGAGATCACGGTGCGCGTCAAGCTGGCGCGCGGCGCGGCCGCCGCCACCGTCTACACCTGCGACCTGTCGCACGACTACGTGACCATCAACGCCGACTACCGTTCCTGATCATGAGCACGCCACTCGAACAGTTCCTGGTGCGGGCCGAGGCGCTGCTGCAGCGGGTCGAGGCCATCCTGCCGCAAACGCCGCGCGCGCCGGACTGGCGGCTGGGCTATGCCTACCGCTGGCGCCGCCACCACAGCGGCGCCAGCTATCTGCAGGCGGTGGCGCACGCTTCGACCATCGCGCTGTCCGACCTGCACAACATCGGCCCGCAAAAGGCCCAGATCGAACAGAATACCCGCCAGTTCGTGGCTGGCCGTCCGGCCAACAACGTGCTGCTGACGGGCGCGCGCGGCACCGGCAAGTCGTCGCTGATCAAGGCTTGTTTGAACCAGTTCGCGGCCGATGGCCTGCGTTTGATCGAAGTGGACAAGGCCGACCTGGCTGAACTGCCCGACATCGTCGATCTGGTGGCGGGCCGGCCTGAGCGCTTCATCATCTTCTGCGACGACTTGTCGTTCGAGGAAGGCGAGAGCGGCTACAAGGCGCTCAAGGTGGCGCTGGACGGCAGCGTGGCCGCGCAATCGGACAACGTGCTGATCTACGCCACCTCCAACCGCCGTCACCTGATGCCCGAGCGCATGTCCGACAACGCCAGCTACCAGCATGACGAGGATGGCGATCTGCATCCGGGCGAGACGGTGGAGGAAAAGATTTCGCTGTCCGAGCGCTTCGGCCTGTGGCTGTCGTTCTACCCGTTCAAGCAGGACGATTACCTGGACATCGTGGCCCACTGGCTGACCTCGTTCGGCTGCGACGCGGCCCAGATCGCGGCCGCCCGCGCCGACGCCTTGCGCTGGGCCTTGCAGCGCGGTTCCCGTTCGGGCCGGGTGGCGTGGCAGTTCGCCAAGGATTACGCGGGCAAGCTGCCGCAGGACGGCGCGGCATGAGCGGCGCGCCAGCGCGTCCGATCGACGTGGCCGTCGGCATCCTGGTCCGGCCCAACGGCGATGTGCTGCTGGGCCAGCGTCCGGCCGACAAGCCTTACGACGGTTACTGGGAATTTCCCGGCGGTAAAGTCGATCCGGGCGAGACGGTGTTCGAAGCGCTCCAGCGTGAATTCGTCGAGGAACTGGGGCTGACCATCCGCAGCGCCGACGAATGGTGCGGCATCGAGCATGTGTATCCGCATGCCCACGTGCGGCTGCATTTCTTCATCAGCCGCGACTGGGAAGGCGAGCCGCAAAGCCTGGAAGGGCAGGCGTTCGCCTGGCAGGGCGCGGTGGGCGTGGAGCCGCTGCTGCCGGCCACCATCCCATTGCTGGAGTGGCTGGAGCAGGTACGCTACACCTGAGCTTTGGAGCGACCTTACTCTTGGTCGAGCGGATCGACGGGGGGCGCGGCAGGGATGGTGTATTTTTCCTCGGCCCAGGCGCCCAGGTCGATTTTCTTGCAGCGTTCCGAGCAGAACGGGCGGAATTTGTTCTCCGGCTTCCATTCCACTTTGGCGCCGCAGGTGGGGCAATCTACTACAGTCATGGCATTCAATTAAAAGTTACAGAGCGTGAGCTCGAAGGGGACGTCGTCTTCCAGCGGCTTCGGTTTCAAGTCGCCGCCCTGGGTGGTGAAGCGCACCCACAGCATGTATTTGTTGGCTGAAATTTCAGGGATGGCGCCCAGCGATTCGTCCAGCGTCAGGCGCAGCATCTGGTACACCTTACCTTGCAACATCTGCTGGTAGCTGCCGGCGGCGGCGATCATCTTGACCGGACCACCGGAGTCGCGCAGCAAACGCAGCACCAGGGCCAGCGCGTCGAACAGGGGCGCCAGCGGCGCGAACCAGTTGGCGATGTCGTTGAAGCGCTGTTCGGCGCTGCGCTGCTGCCAGGCGTAGTAGGACGGCAGGTCGAATTCGCAGGCGCCGCCGGGGATGATGGTACGGCCGCGGATCGACATCAGCCATTCATTGTCGCGCACGTTCTGCCCGGTCTTGCCCTGGGCCGCCACCAGCGCGCTGCTGACGGTGTCCAGCTCGCCCAGGATGGCGTCCAGCGTTTCGGCCTGGACGTTGGGATTCATGCGGTAGCCCAGCAGGCTCTGGCGCTGGCGTTCCAGCTCTTGCAGCAGATCCGACTTCAAGTCGGCCCGTCCCGCCACTTCCAGCATGTCGAAAATGGTGGCCAGCGCGACATGGTGCTGCATCGGATGTTCTTGGTGCACAAAGAACTTGAATTTCTCGTACAGGTCCTCCAACCGCAACAGGGTACGTATGCGTTCGTTGAAAGGATATTCGTAGACGATCAAAATAACATCCCTCTATGTGTGGACCCGCTGGTAATCCCGTGATTTTGAAGCAAGCGAAGCAAAATTACAAACGTTGGGAACCGTTTGTCGCGGTTCCGTTCGAAAAAGTCAGATATAACTGGTGCAGACGGTCGATTTGGGGCGTCAGGGCGGCCAGGCCGGCGTCGTTGACGATCACGTCGTCGGCCGCGTCGAGCCGGGCCTGGCGCGTGGCCTGGGCCGCCATGATGGCCCGGACTTGCGCTTCTGGCAACTTGTTGCGCGCCATTACGCGGGCGATCTGGACCGTTTCCGGGCAGTCTACCGCAAGCACCCGCGACACCCGCGCACGCCATGTGCCCGACTCCACCAGCAGCGGGATGGCCAGCATCACATAACAGCCGCTGGCGGCGGCCGTGGCCGCCTCCGTCTCGGCCCGTATGCGCGGGTGCAGGATGGCTTCCAGCCGAGCCTTGGCGCCGGCGTCGGCGAACACCAGCTGGCGCATGCGGGCCCGGTCCAGCGCGCCGGCCGCGTCCGCGTACTCGGGGCCGAACTGGGCCACGATGTCGGCCATGGCGGCACCGCCGGGCGCCGTCAGGCGATGGGCGATCTGGTCGGTGTCGACCACGCTCACGCCGCGCGCGGCGAACAAGTCCGCCACCGTGCTCTTGCCGCTGCCGATGCCGCCCGTCAGGCCCACCGTGAAACGTGGCGCTGCGCCCATGTCAGCCCAGCAGGCCGGACGTGAAGCCCGACAGTTGTTTGTCGTACAGCAGGGCGATCAGGCCGGCGGCCGCCAGGTAGGGGCCGAACGGAATCGGGTTGTGGCGGCCATGGCGGGCGAACACGATCAGGCAGATGCCGACCACGGCGCCCACCACGGACGACAACAGGATGATGGCCGGCAGCATGCTCCAGCCCATCCAGGCGCCCAGCGCGGCCAGCAGCTTGAAGTCGCCGTAGCCCATGCCTTCCTTGCCGGTGGCCAGCTTGAACAGCCAGTAGATCGACCACAGCGCCAGGTAGCCGGCCGCCGCGCCGATCACGGCGTCCTGCAGCGGCACGAAGGTGGCGTTGACGTTGAGCAGCAGGCCGGCCCACAGCAGCGGGAAGGTGAGGTCGTCCGGCAGCATCTGGGTGTCGAAGTCGATGAAGGTCATGGCCACCAGCGCGCACACGAAGAAGATGGCGGCCAGCCCGGCCCAGCCGCTGCCGAAGTGCCACACCATCACGGCCGACAGCACGCCCGTCAGCAACTCCACGGCCGGGTAGCGGGCCGAGATCGGCGCCTTGCAGGCACGGCACTTGCCGCCCTGGACCAGGTAGCTCAGCACCGGGATGTTTTCCAGCGCCGTGATCTGGTGTCCGCAGTGGGGGCAGGCGGAACGGGGCACGACCAGGTTGTAGCGGTCCGTGTGGGGCGGCTCCTTGCCGCTTTCCGTGGCCACGTAGTTGTCCGATTCGCGCTGCATCATTTTCGGCAGGCGGTGGATCACGACGTTGAGGAAACTGCCGAACATGAGGCCGAACAGGCCGGCGATCAGGCTGATGA
Source organism: Rugamonas apoptosis (assembly GCF_014042355.1). Lineage (GTDB taxonomy): Bacteria > Pseudomonadota > Gammaproteobacteria > Burkholderiales > Burkholderiaceae_D > Rugamonas > Rugamonas apoptosis. The sequence goes on along the minus strand of NZ_JACEZU010000007.1, from coordinate 144,563 downwards.
AGAGGTTGGCGGGCGGGGCGAAGAACAGGGTAGCTTGGGGCATGGCGTGTTGCGCCCTGGGGGCGTCGTTATTGTCACGGGTCGAGTGTAAAGCATTCCGGCACGCGATGGGGGACGGGGCCGGCACGCGGCCCCTTCCCGCCATCGTGGCGCCGTCAAACGACGGAGCCGAGCTTGAAGATGGGCAGGTACATGGCGATCACCAGGCCGCCGATCAGCACGCCCAGGATCACCATGATCATCGGTTCCATCAGGCTCGACAGCGAAGCGACGGCGTCATCCACTTCCTCCTCGTAGAAGTCGGCCACTTTGCCCAGCATGGCGTCCAGCGAACCGGATTCCTCGCCGATGGCCACCATCTGCGTCACCATGTTGGGGAACACGTCGGCGTTCTGCATGGCCACCGTCAGGCTGACACCCGTGCTGACCTCGCTCTGGATGCGGCGCGTGGCGTCCAGGTAGACGGCGTTGCCGGCCGCGCCGCCCACGGAATCGAGCGATTCGACCAGCGGCACGCCGGCCGCGAACATGGTCGCCAGGGTGCGCGTCCAGCGCGCGATGGTGGCCTTGCGGATCACGTCGCCGAACACGGGCGCCTTGAGCAGGGCCACGTCCATGAAGCGCTGCACCTTGGCCGAACGCTGCCAGGCCCGGAAGAAGAAATAGATGCCGCCGAACAGGCCGCCGAAGATCACATACCACCACTTGACGAAAAATTCCGAAATCGCCATCACGGCCAGCGTGGGCGCGGGCAGGTCGGCGCCGAAGCTCTTGAACACTTCCTTGAACGCCGGCACCACCCAGATCATGATCACGGCCGTGACGATGAAGGCCACGGCCAGGATCGACACCGGGTACATCAGGGCCGACTTGATCTTGGCCTTCATGGCCAGCGTCTTTTCCTTGTAGATCGCGAGCCGGGTCAGCAAGTCCTCCAGGATACCGGCCTGTTCGCCGGCGCCCACCAGGTTGCAGAACAGCGGGTCGAAATACAGGGGGAACTTGCGGAACGCCTGGTTCAGGCTGGTCCCGGTCTCGATATCGGCCCGCAAGTCCAGCACCAGCTTGGACACGGATGGGTTGGCGTGGCCCTTGCCGACGATGTCGAACGATTGCAGCAGCGGTACGCCCGCCTTCATCATGGTGGCCAGCTGGCGCGTGAATAGGGAGATATCCTTGTCCGTCACCTTCTTGCCGCTGCGGTAGACTTTCTTCTTGATCTTGGTGACCATGATGCCCTGGCGGCGCAGCGTGACGTTGACGACGGCCTCGCCGCCGGCGCGCAGTTCGCCGCGCACCGTCTTGCCGGTCTTGTCCTTGCCTTCCCAGGAAAAGATGGATTCCTTGATCGGGGTGCCGCTCGATGTGGCCATGGTCGCTTTCCTATTCGTTGGTGCAGCCGAGTACTTCTTCCAGGCTGGTCAGGCCGTTCTTGACCTTGACCAGGCCGGACTGGCGCAGCGACTTCACGCCCTCTGCCTCGGACTGGGCCGCGATCTGCATCGCGTTGCCGCTGGCCAGGATCAGCGCTTCGATGGCCGGCGTGATGGGCATGATCTGGTAAATGCCGACCCGGCCCTTGTAGCCGCCGCCATTGCAGCGTTCGCAGCCGACGGGGCCGTACGGCTTCCAGCTGCCGTCCAGTTCCTCGGGCCGGAAGCCGGCCTTGACCAGCAAGTCTTCCGAAATGTCCACCGGCTGCTTGCAGGTGCACAGCCGGCGCGCCAGGCGCTGGGCCGTGATCAGGATCACGGACGAGGCGATGTTGAATGGCGCCACTCCCATGTTCATCAAGCGGGTCAGGGTGGACGGGGCGTCGTTGGTGTGCAGCGTGGAAAACACCATGTGGCCGGTCTGGGCCGCCTTGATGGCGATGTCGGCCGTTTCCAGGTCGCGGATCTCGCCCACCATGATGATGTCCGGATCCTGCCGCAGGAACGACTTCAAGGCCACGGGGAAGGTCAGGCCGGCCTTGTCGTTGACGTTGACCTGGTTGACGCCCGGCAGGTTGATCTCGGCCGGGTCCTCGGCCGTGGAGATGTTGATGCCGGGCTTGTTGATCACGTTCAGACAGGTGTACAGCGACACCGTCTTGCCGGAACCGGTGGGGCCCGTCACCAGTACCATGCCGTAGGGGCGGTGGATGGCGTCCAGCAGCAGTTCCTTCTGGTCCGGGTCGTAGCCGAGCGCGTCGATGCCCATCTGGGCCTGGGTGGCGTCCAGGATACGCATCACGGTCTTTTCGCCGAACAGCGTGGGCAGGGTCGAGATGCGCAGGTCGATGGTCTTGGTGGGCGACACGATCAAGCGCATGCGGCCATCCTGCGGGATGCGCTTTTCCGAGATGTCGAGCTTGGCCAGCACCTTGATGCGCGACACCAGCTTTTCCTTGATCGAGATGGGCGGCTGGGCATGTTCGATCAGCACGCCATCGACCCGGAAGCGGATCCGGTAAAACTTCTCGAACGGCTCGAAGTGCAAGTCGGAGGCGCCCATGTTGACGGCGTCCATCAGCATCTTGTTGAGGAAGCGCACGATGGGCGCGTCCTCCACTTCGCTGGCGGCCTGGTCGGCGGCGGCCGTGGTGGGCGGATTGTCGTCCTCGGCGAACTGGATATCCTGTTCCTCGCCCGCCAGGTCGCTGAGGTTTTGCTCGGCGCTCTTGCTGAGTGCGGCCAGCAGCTTGAGCAGCGCGTCGTGGGCCACGATCACCGGTTCCACCGTCGACTCGGTCTGGAACTTGATCTGGTCCAGGGCCTGGGTGTTGGTGGGGTCGGAGATGGCGACCGACATCTTGTTGCCCCGCTTGGCCAGCGCCACCACGCGCTGGGTGTACATCAGCTTGCCGTCTATGCTCTTGGACGGCAGCGCCTCCAGGTTCAGACAGCCCAGGTCGATCAGCGGATAGCCGTAGGTTTCCGCGCAAAACGAGGCCAGCGCGGGCGCGTCGATGGTGCCGCTGGCCAGGATGGCGTCGATGAAGGGCAGCTTCTCGGTCAGCGCTTTCTTTTGCAGCGCCTCCGCCTGCTGGGCGCTCAGGCGTCCGGCTTGCATCAAGGCGCGCGCCAGCCCCGGCAAGGAGGTACTGGGCGCCGCGTTAGGAAGGACTGCTGCCATAAGAGCGCGCTGTAAGGATAGGGGTCGGGAAAGTGGAGCGGACAGGGGCGGCCTGGCCCTCAACTACCCGTCGGATAATGCCCTTAGGAAGCTGGTTTGTAAAGTAATTCGTTGCCGTGCGGCAACAATGAGTGCCGCATCGTTGCGCCGGCGGTGCGCATACGGGGCAGGGCGCCCGCAACGGCGGGGTTGCGGCGATTTTGCTCAGGCGGCGCGCTTGCTGGCAGGACGTATCAATTTCACCACTTTGATCGACTGGTGCTGCACTTGCACCACCTCGATCACGCAGTGGCCAATCTTGACGCTGATGGGGGCTTCCGGAATTTCCTGCAACAATTCCAGCATCATCCCATTCAGGGTTTTCGGACCGTCCAGTGGGAAGTTTAATCCCAGACGCTTGTTAATGTCACGCAATGCCGTGGCCCCTTCCAACAGGCATTCACCGTGCTCGTTCCAGTCGAAGCTGTCGGCGCGGGCCGCGCCGGGCATGGAGGTGGTGAACTCGCCGATCATTTCCTCGATGATGTCGTCCAGCGTGACCAGGCCCTGCACTTCGCCGTACTCGTCGACGATGATGCCCAGCCGTTCGCGGTTCTCCTGGAAGTACTGCAGCTGGGTGAACACGCGCGTGTCCTGCGGAATGAAATAGGGCGCCGTCAACAGCGCGCGGAAATGCTCCACCGTCAGTTCCTGCTCCTGGTTGAGCAGGGCCACGGCCTTGCGCACGTGCAGGATGCCGACGATCTGGTTGATCTCGCCTTCGTAGACGGGCAGCTTGTTGTGGTAGCAAGTGGTCAGTTCGTGCTTGATCTCCTCCACCGGCAAGGACAGGTCCAGCGCCTCGATCTGGGAGCGGGGCGTCATGATGTCCTCGACCGAGATGGTTTCCAGGTCGAACAGGTTGAGCAGGATGCTCTTGTGCTTTTGCGGAATGAAGTTGCCCCCTTCCAGCACGATGGAGCGCAATTCCTCGGGCGACAGGCGGGCGTCGTGCTGGTGCGCGCCATCCTTGATGCGCAGCGGCTTGAGCAGCAGGCTGACGAACAGGTTGACGAACCAGATCAGCGGCTTGGCCGCCGCCATCAGCGGTTTCAGCACCATGCTGGTGGGCAGCGCGATCTTTTCCGGATAGGTGGCGCCGATCACCTTGGGCGAGATTTCCGCGAACACGATCAGCAGGAAGGCCACGACGCTGGTGGAGATGGTGATCACGTTGTCGTCGTGGCCGAAGGTGTCGATGGCGATCGCCGTCACCAGCGCGGTGGCCATGGCGTTGATCAGGGTGTTGGCGATCAGCACCAGCGACAGCAGCTTGTCGGTGCGTTCCAGCAGCCACAACGTGGTGCTGGCGCCGCGGCTGCCCCGTTTGGCCAGGTGGCGCAAACGGTGGCGGTTGGCCGCCATCAGGGCCGTTTCGGCCATCGCGAAAAAGGCCGAACACAGTATCAGGAGAGCGAGCGCAAGCAATTGCACCCAGAACGGCACGGTATCCAAGTGTCAACGTCAAGAATCTTGCATGGGGAAACTGGCCGGCATACAGCGGCGCGGAGCCAGGGCGGGCTGGCCCGGAACGCGGCCATGGAGTTCTGGATTCTAAGGCAAGGGCGGTAGCGATGCAAGTTTGCCAGCCTGGTCCGGTTGGCCGGGCGGCGGCGCACCCAGCGTCAGATAACCCATCACGGCGTCGGTGATGGCTTGTCCGATGGCGGCCAGCGGAAACGGCGGCGCGCCGATGACGGCCGCATGCACCATCGATTCCATGATGTGCAGGATGGTCCAGGTGGCCAGGTCCAGGTCGCGCGGCGCGATCTGTGCGCGCCACAGGTCCAGCAGCGCGCGCACCCGCTGGAAGATGCCCAGGTCGGCCGCGTCGTCCGATTGGGGTGCGTCGAAATAGGGGAATTCCCGTTCCAGCATCTTGTGCAGGTCCGGCTCCAGCAGGTGCGCCGCCAGCAGGGCCCGCACCATGGCGTCGATCTGCGCGCGCAGCGTGCCGCCTTTTAGCGGTATGTGAGCAATTGCTCATATTCTTTTACTGCAAGCTCGGCTTGAACACGCTGGTGGTGGGCGTGGTGGCCGGCGCCCAGTTCGTCGCGGCCCTGCTCACGCGGGCCTGGGCCGGGGCGCTGGCCAAAGTGGCGCTGGTGTGCGTGCGGATTGAAGTCGGTGGCCAGCTGTGCATCTGGCAGGCCGGGGCGCCCGCGCTGGTCTACCTGGGGGCGGCGCTGACGGGCTTCGGTTATTCGCTGGCCGTTCCTGGCTTTGGTGTGGAAGCCGTCAAGCGCCCCCCGCCGCAAAGCCGGGGCGCGGCCATGGGCACCTATGTCGCCTTCCTCGACCTGTCGCTGGGCATCACGAGCCCGCGGGCGGGCGCCACGGGCGGCCTGAGGCCGCCGCCCGGTCTGCATCAAGGCAAGGTGGAACCCGTCGTCGCGGTGGTGCGGCGCTGACAGGCTAGCCTGGAGATCACCGCCACGAGCCGGTCAATTTCCCCGTAGGTGTTGTAGAACGCCAGCGAAGGCCGCACTGTCGTCTCGACACCGAAGCGCCGCAGTATCGGTTGCGCGCAATGGTGGCCGGTTCGCACTGCGATGCCTTCTTCGTTGAGCGCCTTCCCCACCTCCTCGGTGGTATAGCCATCCAGCACAAACGACATCACACTGGCTTTGTCCGACGCCGTGCCGATCAAGCGCACACCAGGGATCGGCTTCAGATGATGGGTTCCGTACTCCAGCAATTGATGCTCGTAGCGTGCGATGTTGTCGATGCCGATGCGGGTGACGTAATCGATTGCGGCGCCCAGGCCGACGGCGTCGGCGATGTTGCCGGTGCCTGCCTCGAACTTGTTCGGTATCGCCTGGTAGACGGTCTTTTCAAAGGTCACGTCGGCGATCATGTTACCGCCACCCTGCCATGGAGGCATCTGTTCCAGCACCGCGCGCTTGCCCCACAACGCCCCGATGCCTGTCGGGCCAAAGACTTTATGGCCGGAGAACACGAAGAAATCCGCGTCCAGGTCTTGCACGTCGATGCGCATGTGCGACACCGATTGCGCGCCGTCCACCAGCGTTTTTGCGCCCACACCACGCGCCAATGCAATGATTTGCTTAACCGGCGTAATCGTACCCAGGGCATTCGATACTTGTGTGATCGACACCAGCTTGGTGCGGCTATTGAGCAGCTTGCGATATTCGTCCAGCAGTACCTGGCCGCTGTCGTCCACCGGAATCACGCGCAGCTTCGCGCCCTTGGCGGCGGCCAATTGCTGCCACGGGACGATATTGGCGTGGTGCTCCAGGTGGGAAACGATGATCTCGTCTCCCTCGCCGATGTGCTGCGCGCCCCAGCTCTTGGCCACCAGGTTGATGGCCTCGGTGGTGCCGCGCACAAAGATCACTTCATTGACGTCCGGTGCGTTGATGAAGCGCCGGACACGCTCCCGCGCGCCTTCATAGGCATCGGTGGCGCGCGCCGCCAGTGCGTGCGCGGCCCGGTGTATGTTGGAGTTTTCGTGCGCGTAGAAGTGGCTGATGCGATCAATCACCGTTTGCGGTTTATGCGTGGTCGCCGCGTTGTCCAGCCACACCAGCTGACGGCCATTGATGCGCTCTTGCAAAATCGGGAAATCGCGCCGTACCGCGTGCACGTCGAATGGTGGTTGGCGGTCCCAGCCGGCAGTTTGGCTGGATGCGGCCGGCGCGGCCGATGTACCTGGCCATTCGTTGAGGAAGTAATAGCTTGGAGCATCCGCCTGGCGCTGGCCGGCGAGCCCCAAGGGCGCAATACCCAGCAAGGCACCACCGCCACGCGGCTCATAGGCTGGCACGGCGCCATGGATTTTGTCGGGCACACCGTTGCCCGCCAGCGCTGCCGGCGCCAAGGCCGGCATGCGGTTGGCTAACGAGGGAACTTGCGTCGGCGAGGCGGGAATCAGATTGGATCCCGGTGCCTGGCCTTGCGGCATCGGCGTGCCGGGCACACCCGGCCCCAGACCGGCCGGGCTGGCCAGGGGCGAGCCGGCAGGTGCGATATTGGCGGGCGCTTGTACGCCTGGAGCGCCCGCCGGCGTGGCAAACGGTCGCGCGGCGAATAAATCGTTCGCCATGCGCGTCAACAGCGCCAGGTCGAACGGCGCGCCGGACGGCTCCGGCAAGGTTGGAGATGGAAGACTCACGGCATCTCCTTACTTATAGGTGTCCGCGTAATCGTGGTATTTGCCGATCTCCACATCGTCCAGCACAGCCAAGGCATCTGGCGTCAATACCGCCAGCGAACAGTAGAGTGAAATCAGGTAAGACGAAATGGCTTGGTTGTTGATGCCCATGAAACGCACCGACAAGCCTGGACTCTGCTCTCCCGGCAGCCCCGGCTGGTACAGGCCCACCACCCCTTGGCGCTTATCGCCCACGCGCAGCAGCAGAATCTTGGATTTACCATCGGCCACTGGAATCTTATCCGATGGAATGAGCGGAATGCCGCGCCAGGTGATGAACTGGGAACCAAACAGGCTGATCGTGGGAGGCGGCGTGCCACGGCGGGTCGCCTCGCGGCCAAATGCGGCGATCGCCAAGGGGTGGGCCAGGAAAAACGCGGGTTCTTTCCACACCTTGGTCAGCAATTCGTCCAGGTCGTCCGGCGTCGGCGCACCCGTCAGCGGGAAAATGCGCTGCGCGTCGCTCACCTGGGACAGCAAACCGTAGTCGGGGTTGTTAATCAGCTCGCTTTCCTGATTTTCCTTGATGGTTTCTATCGTCAGGCGCAGCTGTTCCTTGATCTGGTCGTGCGGACTGCTGTACAAGTCGGACACGCGGGTATGCACATCCAGGATGGTCGAGACAGCGTTCAGGAAGTACTCGCGCGGATGGTCGTCGTAGTCGACGAAGGTGCGCGGCAACTGGTTTTCTTCCTGTCGTGCGGTGCACGTGACCTTGATCGCTTCCGGATTGCTCACCTGATTGAGGCGATAGATACCGGCCTCCACCGGCACCCATTGCAGCAGATGTGTCAGCCAGCGCGGGCTGATGGTCGACAGCTGTGGCGCGGTCTTGGTTGCATTCGCTAATTGCCGTGCCGCTTTATCGCCCAGCGCCGTGGTCCCGCCAACAGTTACCGCCATCATGACTCCCATCCAGATTAGTTAAAGAAAGTTGCGGACGTAGTGTGCAGCGCGATACTTGAGTACTCAACATGCTATAGCCATCAAGCGTGCGGCGCGGCGGCCGCCTGACGCCGGGTTTCGCCATGCATCAGCAGTTCGGACGGTGTCAGGTTCAACGCCGCCGCCAGCTTCTCGACGGTGAGCAGTGAGGCGATCGCGCTGCCGCGCTCGATCTCGCCGATATACGAGCGATTCAGGTTGGAATTTTCAGCCAGGCGCTCCTGCGACCAGCCTTGCGCTTCCCGCAATCGCCGTACGCCGAGTCCGAATTCCTGCACCAGTGGGTTGGGCAGAGCCGGTTGCGCTGTCATGTGCCACCTATGCCGTTGGCCAATGCGCCCTCGCGCGACTCGGCCTGGACAATCCGGCCACCGGGCGGTACATCGTGCGTCAGCCAGACATTGCCGCCGATGACAGCCCCTTGCCCCACCGTGATGCGCCCCAGGATCGTGGCGCCGGCATAAATCACCACGTCGTCCTCCAGCACCGGATGGCGCGGCAAGCCTTTTTGCAGCGTGCCGTGGCCATCCTTTGGGAAGCGTTTGGCGCCCAGCGTCACGGCTTGATAGACGCGCACGCGTGCGCCGATCACCGCCGTTTCACCGATCACGACGCCGGTGCCATGGTCGATGAAGAATCCTGCACCGATCCGTGCGCCAGGGTGAATGTCGATACCGGTCGTGCTGTGCGCCAGTTCACTGACGATGCGTGCCAGCAGCGGAAGGCCCAGCCCATACAGTTCATGCGCGAGCCGGTAATGAATCATCGCCAGCACCCCGGGATAGCACAACAAGACCTCGTCCACGCTGCTGGCGGCGGGATCGCCCTGGTAGGCGGCCAGCACATCGCTATCGAGCAAACGGCGAATTTCCGGTAGCGCGGCGGCGAAGCGGTGCACGATCGCCAACGCCTCCTCATCGACGGGACGGCCAGCTTCCCCGCGTAAGCCCGCGTTGTACGCCAATTCGCGGGTCACCTGTTTGAGCAAGGCATGCAGTGCGGCGTCCAGGGCATGGGCGACGTGGAAATTCTCACTTTCCTGGCGTAGGTCGAGCGGTCCCAGGCGCATGGGAAACAGCACGCCTTTCAAGCAGTCGAGGATGGCGGACAGCGCATCGCGCGACGGAAATTTTCGGTTGCCCGCTTCGCTGTTCCGGCTGTTTGACTGCCGCCAATGGTGGCGCGTTTCGTGCAACGACTGTACGATGCCCGCGATGTCGAAGGTGGCCATCGTTCAGTCCTGCACCCAAGGCAAATTGTGGAAGCGCCAGCCATCGGCCTTGCCCCGTTGTTGCCGTTCATCGATTTCACCTTCGAAGCCTTCCAGCACATTGAAGACGTGGAGCAGGCCAGCCTTGGCCGCCGCCTCCGCTGCCAGCGCGGAGCGTTTGCCGCTTCGGCACAGCAGCAATGCGACCGTTTCTTTGCCGCCGATCTTGCTTTCGAGTTCGCGGACGAAGCGGGGATTGCGAACCAGGGCGGTGCCGGTAGCCCAAGGCACGTGCAGGCTCTCGGGCACGTGGCCGACGAATTTACGCTCTTCCGTCGTGCGGACATCCACCAGCAGCGCCTGGCCGCTGATGAACAACTCCCATGCGATGGCGGGCGGGATGCCTCCCGCATAAGACAGCCCGGATAATTGAGCCTGTGTTTTAGCTGTGAGCAATTGCTCCGGCAATTCGAGTATTAATTCCGACATGGCTTACCTTTGTGACTTGGTGGCGATAGACACCAGCATACGTTTCGTTAATATCAAACGAAACGAATAAAACCAACTTCACAAAGATGGGAAATACATAAGGGCGAGAGAGTGGGGGGACCCCATTCAGCCTGGCCCCGTGACGTGGCAACTGGTGGAGTATGGGGATGCGCCGCAAGCGGTCAAGCAAGCCGTCAAATCAGATAAGGAAGCCGGACCGTCAACCGGCCGCTGACACCTGGGCCGGCTCGGCCCCAACATCCGCATCGGCCTCGGCCGCTTCATCGTCCACCGGCCGTTCCAGCGGCAGCACCACCCGGAACACGGAGCCCTTGCCCACCTCGCTGTGCACGGTGATATGGCCGCCATGCTTTTGCACGATGCCGTACGACAGCGACAAGCCCAGCCCCGTGCCCTTGCCGACCGGCTTGGTGGTGAAGAACGGTTCGAAGATGCGGCCCAGCAGTTCAGGCGGGATGCCCTTGCCGCTGTCCTCCACTTCGACCCACACGTGGCCATCGCTGCCGCCGGTGCGCACCGTGATGCGGCCGCGGTCCTCGATGGCGTGGGCGGCGTTGACGAGTAAATTCATGAATACCTGGTTCAGTTGCGACGGGAAGCACGTCACCTGGGGGATGCCGCCATATTCCTTGACCACCTCGGCCTTGTACTTGATCTCGTTCCACACCACGTTGAGGGTGCTGTCCAGCCCCTGTTCCAGGTTGGCCAGCACCAGGCCGCTGCTGTCCACGTGCGAGAAATACTTCAAGTCCTGCACGATGCGCATCACCCGCTCCAGTCCCTCGCGCGACTCGTTGAGCAGGCTGCCCAGGTCCTCGCGCATGAAGTCGGCGTCGATGTCGCGCTTGAGGCGGGCGATGGCGTCCAGTTGCCCGGGCGCCAGCGCCGCTTCGTTTTCCTCGTAGGCGTCGAGCAGGCGCAGCATGTCGCGCCCGTACTGCTGCAGCGCGTTCAGGTTGGAATTGACGAAGGCGATCGGGTTGTTGATCTCGTGCGCCACGCCAGCCGCCAGCACCCCGATCGAGGCCATCTTCTCCGATTGCAGCAACTGGTTCTGGGCTTCGTTCAGTTTGCGGATCAGCTCCTGCTGGCAAGCCTTCTCCGTCTCCAGCGTGGCGTTGGCGCGTTGCAGGTCGGCCGTGCGGCTCAGCACGCGCGCTTCCAGCTGGTCGCGCGATTCGCGCAGCGCCGCCTCGGCCCGCTGGCGCTCCGTGATGTCGGTGTAGCTGAAGACCCGGCCCACGATGCGCTCGCCCAGGTACTGCGGGCGCGCGCGGCATTCGAACACGCGGCCATCGAGCAGTTGCAGCAAGTGTTCCGTCTCGTCCTCGCTGACCACGGCGCTCAGCAGCGTGCGGCACAGGGTGCTCTCGCTCACCTGGGCCGACAGGAAGGCCAGGATGGCGCCATCGTCGCGCGTGTCCAGCAGTGCCGCCGGCACGCCCCACATATTGCTGAACAGGCGGTTCATGCTGGCGATCTTGCCTTGCCAGTCCAGCACCAGGATGCCGTTACCGGTCGATTCCAGCGTGGCGCGCAGCTGCGACAGGGTTTGTTCCAGCACGTCCTCCACCTGGCGTTCGTGGCGGATGTCGCGCGCCTGCACCAGCAGCAAGGGCGCGCCATTGTGCTCGATCACGCGCACCGACTTGGACACCGTCAGCATGCTGGCGTCGGCGCAGCGGTACTCGCCTTCCTGGGCTTCAATATCCTGGTACAGGCCGTTGCGCACGTCCTCCCAGTAGAACACGTCCGGCAGCGAACTTTCGATGTCGGTGATGGTCAAGCCGGGCAGGGCGTCCTCATGGTAGCCCAGTGCCAGTGCCACGCCGCGGTTGGCGCCGAGGATGCGCAGGCTGTGCGGTTCGACCAGCAGCATCATGTGCGGGCTGTGGTCGAGCATCAGTTGGTGGAGGCTGCGGCTGCTCATGAGGCGGCCGCCCCCTGGCCGCCCGTGCTGGCGTCGAAGTAGTAGCTGACCCGCTTGCGTGGGCTCAGGTAGCGCAACACGTCCTGCGGCACTTGCGCCGGCTTGAGCGACTTGACGATGTTGAGGCTGGATTCGCGCTCCATGTCGACCAGGATGGCTTCGTGCTTGGGCACGGCCGCGTCGTAGATGACGACGATCGGTTTCATGGGCTTGCTGGTGTTGACGGTGGCCACCATGCCCAGCACGCCGTTCGATAATTGCACCACGGTGCCGGGCGGGTAGACGCCCAGGCAGCGGATGAAGATCTGCAGCAGCTTGGGGTCGAACTTGTCGCGCTGGCGGGCGAACATCTGCGACAGCGCGTCGTGCGGGGTGAGGGCGGCCGCCAGGTGGAACGGGTTGCACAGCTCGTCGTAATGGTCGGCGATGGAGACGATGCGGGTCAGCACGCTGATGGCCTCGCCTTTGAGCCCACGGGGAAAGCCGCTGCCGTCGTACAGTTCGTGGTGGTCGCGGATGATGGCGGCCACGGCCGGCGCCAACCCCAGTTGTTTGGCCATCTCGGCGCCGTGCTCGCAGTGCATCTGGTAGGCGTTCTGCTCGGCCCGGGTGAGCGCCTCGGGTTTGTTGAGGATCTTGTCGGACACGTTCTTGTGGCCGATGTCGTGCAGCAGCGCGCCCATGCCCAGCATGGAGATCACGGCGTGCGGTAGTCCGATGTCGCGCGCGATCATCATCGACAGCATGGTCACGTTGAGCGAGTGCACATACTGTTCCTCGCCGCCCACCTTGTCGCCCATGACGTGGATCGCCAGCTCGGGTGCACACAGGATGGAATCGACGATTTGCGTTATCAGCTGGTTGGCCTGTTCCACGCTGGCGGCCGGTTTGCTGAACAGATTGGTTTCGATGGAACGGATGGTGCGGCCCGCGTCGAGAAAGGCTTTCTCGATCTGGCCCGCCTGTTCGCGCTGCTGGTTGATGCGTTCCACCATGGCGCGCTTGGCTTGCTGCATGGCGGACAGGGCCGGGGCCGGGGCCGGGGGCGGGGCGGGCGCCGGCGCGCTTGCCGCGGCGCTGTCGGCGGCGGCATCGCTGGCCAACGGTTTGGGCGTGGCGCCAGGATCGCAGAGCGCGGGACTGATGCGCACCTTGCGCAAGCCCAGGCCGCGCAGCACCTGGATCTGCTCCTCGTCCTTGATCTTGAAGTGGCTGAACGCGAATGGATGCTCGAACCACTTCAAGTCCAAGTGCACGTACAGGCCCACCCGCAACTGTTCGATGGAAATTTCGGCTTGGTCGAGCATGATTTCGCTAGCCCCCGGTGGCAACTGCACGATGGTCCGTCACTTACGGTATGCAAGCAGCGCGATACTGACTGTAGCTGCTTGCTGAACAACATCATGCTACGGAATCGGGCTTTGCGCAGCAGAGAATCGGATCATTCTTGATCGGAAGTTGGTGAGCGGCAATGCCCACGGGCACGCGGCCCGTGGCTGTTGATGCTATCAATTCGCTAGCGTTGCGTGCAGGTCGCACCGGCTGCTGCGCGCGGGGGCGGGGCGGGACGCTTAACTGCCGCGGTAGGTGGAATAAGCCCACGGCGACACCACCAGCGGCACGTGGTAATTCTGCGCCACGCTGGCGATGCCAAACGCCAGCGTGACCCGGTCGATGAAGCGGGGGGCAGGCATCTCGACGCCTTGCGCCGCGAAGTAGTCGCCCGCGTCGAACACCAGCTCGTACTGGCCCACTTGCATGGCGTCGCCTTCCAGCAGCGGGGCGCAACGGCCGTCGGCGTTGGTGACGTCCGTCTTCAGCAAGGTCTTGCCGGCCGGCCCGACGGCGTACAGCGCCACTTTCACGCCGGCGCCAGGCTTGCCGACGGTGATATCGAGCACGTGCGTACTAAGCTTACCCATGGTCTCTCCTCCATATATGTTTGGGTGGTGGTGTCTATGTAACAAATCATATACTGTGGCCGACGGAGCAATATATGATGCGCCATATATCCTTCATTGCCACTCTTTCCAGCTGACCGACGATGACCACATACGATAACTACCCGCGCGACATGATCGGCTACGGCCGCACCCCACCGCACGCCAACTGGCCGGGCAAGGCCAGGGTGGCGTTGCAGTTCGTGCTCAATTATGAGGAGGGCGGCGAGAATAACGTGCTGCATGGCGACGCCGCGTCGGAAACCTTCCTGTCGGAGATCATCGGCGCGGCCGCTTTCCCCAACCGCCACCTGAGCATGGAATCGATCTATGAATACGGCTCGCGGGCCGGCCTGTGGCGCTTGCTGCGCATGTTCGAGGAACGCAAGCTGCCGCTGACCATCTTCGGCGTGGCCATGGCGCTGAAACGCAATCCGGAAGCGGTGGCCGCGTTCCAGCAACTGGGTCATGAAATCGCCTGCCACGGCCTGCGCTGGATCACCTACCAGAACATGGACGAGGCCACGGAACGGGAGCACATGCGCGAAGCGGTGGCCATCATCAAGGACTTGACGGGCGCCGCGCCGCAAGGCTGGTACACGGGCCGCGACTCGCCCAACACCCGCAAGCTGGTGGTGGAACACGGCGGCTTCCGCTATGACGCCGATTATTACGGCGATGACCTGCCGTTCTGGCAGAAGGTGGACTACACCGACGCCAGCGGCCAGGCGGCCGTGGCGCCGCAACTGATCGTGCCCTACACGCTCGATACCAACGACATGCGCTTCGCCGCCATGCAGGGCTTCAACTCGGGCACCCAGTTCTTCGACTACCTGAAGGACGCGTTCGACGTGCTGTACGCGGAAGGCGACCCGAACGGCTTGAACCAGCCGAAGATGCTGTCGATCGGCCTGCACTGCCGGCTGGTGGGCCGGCCGGCCCGCGCCGCCGCGCTGGCGCGCTTCCTCGACTACGTGCAAAGCCATGACCAGGTGTGGATCACGCGCCGCATCGACATCGCCGAGCACTGGCACACTTACCATCCGTTTTCAGGTTGACCTCCGGTTGAGAGGTGAAGGGAGCCACCATGCAAGCCTACCGCGCCAGCCTGCTCCACTTTCATGCCGATCCCGCCTTCAGCGAGCACGCCCACAGCTGGCATGAGGATGGTTTGCTGCTGGTCGATGAGGGCCGGGTGGTGGCGGCCGGCGATTACACCACGCTGCACGCCACGCTGGCGCCGGGCACGCCGCTGCATGACTACAGCGGCAAGTTGATCACCCCCGGCTTCATCGACACCCACGTCCACTACCCGCAGACGGACATGATTGCCTCGCCGGCGCCGGGCCTGCTGCCGTGGCTGGAAACCTATACCTTTCCCACCGAGCGCCAGTTCGCCGACCCGGCGCACGCGGCCCGCACGGCGGAATTTTTCCTCGACGAACTGCTGCGCTGCGGCACCACCACGGCCATGGTGTACTGCACTGTGCACGCGGCCTCGGTGGACGCATTCTTCGCCGCCGCCGAACAGCGCCAGTTGCGCATGGTGGCCGGCAAGGTGCTGATGGACCGCCACTGCCCGGAATGGCTGCGCGACACGGCCGAATCGGGCGCCCGCGACAGCGAGGCGCTGATCCGGCGCTGGCATAAGCGGGGCCGCGCGCTGTACGCCATCACGCCCCGTTTCGCACCCACCTCCAGCGAGGCGCAATTGCGGCTGGCCGGTGAACTGGCCACGGCCTGGCCGGACACCTTCGTGCAAAGCCACGTGTCGGAAAACGCCGATGAATGCCGCTGGGTGCGCGAGCTGTTCCCGCAAGCGCGCAGCTACCTCGATGTGTACGAGCGCTGCGGCCTGCTGCGCCCGCGCGCCGTGTACGGCCATTGCATCTGGCTGGACGACGCCGACCGCGCCCGCATGGCCGCGACAGGGGCGGCGGCGGCCGTCTGTCCCACCTCCAACCTGTTCCTCGGCAGCGGCCTGTTCGACTTCGCCCAGGCCGACCGCGCCGGCATGCGCATGGCGCTGGCCACGGACGTGGGCGGCGGCACCTCGTGCTCGATGTTGCAAACGATGAATGAAGCCTATAAAGTAGCGCGCTTGACAGGCAGCTATCTGCCGGCCTTGCGCATGTTCTACCTGGCCACCTTGGGCGCGGCCCGCGCCATGGGGCTGGAGGGGACGATAGGCGGTTTCGCGCCCGGTGCGGAAGCGGATTTCATCGTGCTCGATCCGCAAGCCACGCCGCTGCTGCAGCGCCGTACCAGCCACTGCGCCAGCCTGGAGGAATTGCTGTTCGCGCTGGCGCTGCTGGGCGACGACCGCGCCGTGGCCGCCACCTACGCGGCCGGCCAGCCGGTGCACGTGCGCGACGCTGCCTGATGTTCGACCTCCAACCTTAGCGAGACCACCGCATGCCAAGAAAAATCGCCAGCCTGATGCTGCCCGGTGCCGCCGCCGCCGTCCTCGCCGCCTGCGCCTTGCCGCACGCGGCTTATGCCGCCGCCGGCGCCAACGCGGCCAATGCGGCCCGCGGCAACGAAGCGATCACCGAGCGCCATTTCGCCGCGCTGGTGGCCGGCAGTGAGCCCAAACTGGCCGAGCTGACCATGTTCTTCACCATGATGCCCAAGGGCGGTGACCTGCACCACCACTATTCGGGCGCCCTCTACGCCGAGCAGTACCTGGAGTGGGTGGACCAGCAGCATTACTGCGTCAACCGCGCCAGCTACCGCATCGAAACGGACCAGGCCACCATCGCCGCCGAGCAGGCCAGGCCGGCCGCCGAGCGCGCCTGCGTGACGGGGCAGCAGGTGATGGGCGATAACACCTTGCTGACCCAGCTGCTGCAGCGCTGGTCGGACAAGGATTTCTACAACCACAGCGGCCCCCAGTCGCCGCCGGACCGCCAGTTCTTCGACACCTTCGGCTATTTCGGTCCGGTGTCGTCGACCAACGCGCGCGATGGTCTGCAGCGCCTCAAGCTGCGCGCCATCCAGGAAAACCTGAGCTATATCGAAACCATCTTCGAGCTGGCCCCGTTCACCCATAACGACGACTTCGACCGCGGCGCGCTGGCCCATGGCGTGACGGACGCCGCACTGGAAGCCTACAGCGCGCAGCTGGAACACGAGCAGGGCTACCAGCAGTGGATCGCGTCTTACCTGGACAACCTCAAGACCGGCAGCGCCGGGATCGACGACGCCCGCTTCACCATGCGCTTCCAGCCATTCGTGCTGCGCTTCCTGTCGCCGTCGCAGGTGTTCGCGTCCATGGTGGCGAGCTTCAGGCTGGCGGCCATGAGCCCGCAGATCGTCGGGGTCAACATCGTGGGGCAGGAAAGCGTCAACGTGTCCATGCGTGATTACGCGATGCACATGCAGATGTTTAAGTTCCTGAAAGCGAAGTACCCGACCGTCAAGCTGGCGCTGCATGCGGGCGAGCTGGCGCTGGGCATGGTGCCGCCGGAGGGGCTGACCTTCCACATCAAGGATGCGGTGGAGGTGGCCGGCGCCAGCCGCATCGGCCACGGCATGGACATCGCGCATGAGAGCAATCCCTTGGCCATCATGAAAACCATGCATGACAAGGGCATCGCGGTCGAAGTCAACCTGAGCAGCAACGACTTCATCCTCGGGATCAAGGGCGCGGCCCATCCCGTCACGCTGTACCGCAAGTATGGGGTGCCGTTCGTGCTGGCCACGGACGACGCGGGCGTGTCGCGCAACAACCTGTCGGGCGAGTATGTGTTGTACGCGGCCCGCTACCGGCCCGACTACGCGCAAGTGAAAAAGCTGTCCTACGATAGCCTGCGTTATTCCTTCCTGGCCCCGGCCGACAAGCAGCGCCTGCTCAAGGCGCTGGACGGCAAATTTGCCCAGTTCGAAGCGGCCATCGCCGCCGCTGAACCCCGGCGCAAGTAAGCCCTGTCCGTGCCGCCGCCGCGCCGCGCCTCCGTGCGCGGCGCGGCGGTGCGCCGTTGCCCTTGCGCGACATAAATTGGTGGACTTCCTCTAGATTGATCGCGATCAATAGATGAATTATTTTCATGCCACTATGGCCTGAACTATAATCCGCCCGTGCAGCCCCGGCCTTGCCTTTGTCTCAAGTCCGCCATGCGTTTTTCGGTCCTATTTATTTGCTTCTCATCTTAATCTCCAAGATAAATCGTATTTGTCAACCATTTTGCCGTCATGCATAGTGGGATGGAATGATCCAAAAAAGCAATATTATTTCTTCTCCAACAGCTTCGAGATGGGCTTACGCGGGGTCGTGACGGTGTTCGGCGGCGCTTATCGGCGCCATTTTCATTATGAGCAACATTGCCATAAAGCTGTCATTACCCTGAAATATAGGACCGTTACACTTGTGCGTTGCGCCCGCAGGGGCAACGCCAGGCATGGCGTGCAGCGGCAGATGTTCGGCCAGCGGCCACGCGGCTTACCAGTTGCAGCACAGTAAAGAGGAATTCCCGTTATCCGCGCGGATTCCATATAACTATTCGTCTATTTGGGGTTACACATGATTGATCACAAACGGCTCCGGCTGACGCAGATCGCGCTCAGCCTGTCCATCGCCCTCGCGGCAGCGCCCGCCTTCTCGCAAAACACCACCTCGGCCATCGGCGGCCGCATTTCGGCTGCCGACGGCAAGCCGGCCGGTGGCGCCGTCGTCACCATCGTCCATACCGAGTCCGGTACGGTCAACAACGTGGTGACGGACGCGGAAGGGCGCTACGTGGCGCGCGGCCTGCGCACCGGCGGTCCGTACACGATCACCATCACCAAGGACGGTGTGTCGGAAAAGCGCGAGAACGTGTTCATCCAGCTGGCTGAAACGGCCAACGTGGACGCTACCCTGGGCGCGCCTGCCATGCAGACCGTGACCATCGCCGGCGTGGCCGGCGGCCGTTCCGAGAAATTCTCCAAGACCACCATGGGCGCCGGTACCAGCATCGGCCGCACCGAGCTCGATATCCAGGGCTCCATCAACCGCAACCTGCAGGACTACGCGCGCGCCGACCCCCGCGTGTCGCAGACCGACAAGGAACGCGGCGAAATGTCCGTGGCCGGGCAGAACTCGCGCTACAACTCGCTGACCATCGACGGCGTGGCCGTCAACGACACCTTCGGCCTGGAGTCGAACGGCAGCCCGACGGCCAAGCAGCCGATCTCGATCGAGGCGATCCAGTCGGTGCAGGTCAACGTGGCCAACTACGACGTGACCCAGAAGGGCTACACGGGCGGCAACATCAACGCCGTCACCAAGTCCGGCACCAACCAGGTGCATGGCAGCGCCTACTACGTGTTCCGCAACGACAGCCTGGCCGGCGACCGCTACAACGCCGCCACCGATACCTACTCGGCCCCGCCTTCGTTCAAGGAAACCACCAAGGGTGCCACTGTCGGCGGCCCGCTGATCCAGGACAAGCTGTTCATCTTTGCCGCCTATGAGAAGCTGGAATCGACCCGCCTGGCGCCAGCCTTCGGCCCGATCGGCAGCCCGTACACCAACGTCGGTATCACCAATTCGGCCATCGCCGGCGCCCAGGCCATCGCCAAGGACAAATACGGCATCGATATCGGCACCTCGGCCCAGACCCCGGGCTCGAAACTGGTGGTGGACGACAGCCTGGTCAAGCTGGACTGGAACATCAACGAAAACCACCGCGCCATGCTGCGCTGGTCCAAGACCAATCAGACCGAGCCGCAATTCTCCGGCCTGAGCGCCACCGGCGTGTCGCTGAACTCGGAATGGTTCTCGCAGGCCAAGACCATCGAAACCCTGGTGGCCCAGTGGACCGCCGACTGGACCCCGACTTTCTCGACCGAACTCAAGCTGTCCTCGCGCGACTATGACAGCACGCCCACGCTGAACACGCAACTGCCGTTGATCGGCTTGAGCTTCACCGGCCCGACCCCGGATGGCACCCCGGCCAGCGTGCCGACCACGCAGCGCTCGCTGCTGTTTGGCACCGACAACAGCCGTCACCGCAACATCCTCGGCACCAAGACCAAGGACGCCTACCTGGGCGCCAACTGGTCGCTGGGCGACCACGAAGTCAAGTTCGGCGCCGACTACAACAAGAACGACGTCTACAACGCCTTCCTGCAAAACATCTGGGGCAACTACTCGTTCTCCTGCGTGACGGGCTGGGGCCAGACCTGCACCACCAACGCGCAGGTCGAAGCGGCCGTGCTGGACAACTTCCGCGCCGGCCGTCCGTCGCAATACACGCTGCAGGTGCCCAACGCCGGCCTGACGCTGGACGACGCCGTGGCCCGTTTCAGCCTGAAGGATACCGGCACTTTCGTACAGGATACCTGGTCGGTCAACCCGCGCCTGACGCTGAGCTACGGCCTGCGACTGGACCAGACCCACGTGGGCGAGCGTCCACGCAAGAACAACGCCGTGGCGGCCGCGCCGGTGGCGGGCGACGTGGCCACCGGCAAGCGCGCCACGGGCGGCTTCAACCTGGACAACACCGTCACCTTCGACGGCGAAAACGTCTGGCAGCCACGCGCGGGCTTCAACTACAACCTCGACAGCGCGCGCCAGATGCAGGTGCGCGGCGGCGCCGGCCTGTTCCAGGGCGCGGCGGCCACGGTGTGGTTGTCCAATCCGTTCTCCAACCCTGGCGTGGCCACCCACAACATCGGCTGCGGCGGTTCGTTCGCGGCGTGCGCCAATGCCGGCAGCCTGTTCACCCCGGACATCAATAACCAGCCCAGCAACTTCGCCGGCGCCGCTCCGGCGGCGGCGGTCGACGCGCTGGCGCCTGGCCTGAAGCAGCCTTCGGTGTGGAAGGCCAACATCGCGTTCGATACCGAACTGCCGTGGTATGGCATCGTGTTCAGCGCCGAATACCTGAACACCAAGGTCAAGGACGGCATCTACTACCAGAACCTGAACCTGGGCGTGGCGACCAAGACCGGCAGCGACGGCCGCGACCTGTACTACACCACCCAGTCCTACAACCCGGCCTGCTGGAGCCCGACCGGCGTGTTGACCACCAGCGGCGGCGCGTGCGCCGGCGGCCGTACCAAGGCGCTCAGCAACGCAGCCTTCACCAACGTGCTGGTGGCCACCGGCACCGACAAGGGCGGCAGCAACCTGGCCACCGTGTCGCTGAGCCGCCCGATGACGGCCGGTATCAGCTGGTCCGTGTCGTACACCTACACGGACGCGACCGAAGTGTCGCCGCTGACCTCGTCGACGTCCAGCTCCAACTACGGCGGCCGCTCGGTGTTCAATCCGAACGAGAACGTGGCGGGCAACTCGGGCTACCTGGTCAAGAACCGCATCAACGCGCTGGTCAACTTCCAGAAGCGTTTCTTCGGTGCCTACAAGACCACCTTCGGCGTGTTCTATGAAGGCCGCAGCGGCAAGCCATACAGCTGGACCTACAACAACGACTTGAACGGCGACGGCTATACCGGCAACGACCTGATGTACATCCCTTCGGCGCCAGGTTCGGGCGAGGTGGTGTTCGCCGGCGATACCGCCACCAACCATGCCAACGAAACCAAGTTCTGGTCGGTGGTCAACGCCAATTCGGTGCTGAAGAAAGCGGCCGGCGGCGTGGTCGGTCGCAACACCGACTTCTCGCCATGGACCAACACCGTCGACCTGCGCCTGAAGCAGGAGATCCCTGGCCTGTGGAAGGATCACAAGGCATCGTTCACGCTGGACCTGTTCAACTTCGGCAACCTGCTGAACAAGAAATGGGGCCGCATCAACGAAGTGGGCTTCAACAGCGATCTGGGCGCCGGCGGCGCGCAGGCGCGCAGCTTTGTCGATTTCGTCGGTCTGGACCCTAGCGGCAAGTACATCTACAAAGTGCGCGACGCAGTCGAGCCGATGGTGACTCGCCAGGTCAAAGGCGAATCGCAGTGGGCGATCCAGGCTACCGTCAAGTACGAGTTCTAAGCGTACCAATGGGTAGCTAAGCAAGACCGGACGGCTGATGGCGACATCAGCCGTTTTTTCATAGTGGCAACCAGAAAATCGGGGACGGACCCTGATTTTTCCCGATGGGAAAATCGGGGTCCGTCCCCGATTTTCTGGGGGTGCCGCCTGTACAATATCCGCTTCTCACTGATGCGAATCACGATGAATTCCTTGCTCCGTCCCCTGGCCGCCGCCGCGCTGGCGGCCCTGCTGGCCGCTTGCGCCAGCCCACCACCACCGCCGCACACGGCCGTCATCAACCTGGTGGCGCTCAACGATTTCCATGGCAACCTGGAGCCGAGCGCCTACACCTACACCAGCGCGCGCGACCGGCGCGAGACGACGGCGCAGGCCGGCGGCATCGATGCGCTGGGCGCGGCCCTGCAGGCGTGGCGCAAGGACGATAGCGAATTGCTGCTGGTGGGCGCGGGCGACATGGTGGGCGCCAGCCCGTCGATCTCGTCCATGTGGGCCGATGAACCGGCCGTCGGCGCGCTCGACCTGCTGGGCTTGCGCGCCAGCGCCCTGGGCAACCATGAGTTCGACCTGGGCCGCGCCGAGCTGCTGCGCCAGCAGAAGGGCGGTTGCGTCTCGCCCCGCGCCGACAAGGCGTGCCAGTTCGCGCCCAATTACGGCGGCGCCCATTTCAGCTACCTGGCCGCCAACGTGCTCGATATGGTGACCCGCAAGCCCATCGTCCCGGCCTATCAGATCGAGACGGCGCATGGCGTGCGGGTGGCCTTCATCGGTGCCGTGCTGAAGGACACGGCGGCGCTGTCGCTGCCTTCCAGCGTGAGCGGGCTGGAATTCACCGACGAGGCCAACGCCATCAACGCCTTGCTGCCGGAATTGCGCAAGCAGGGCGTGGGCGTGTTCGTGGTGCTGATCCACCAGGGGGGCCGCACCACCGATTATTTTGATCAGCCGGGCTGCGACCATTTGACAGGCCCCATCGTGGACATCGTCAAGCGGCTCGACCCGGCCATCCGGCTGGTCGTCAGCGGCCACTCGCACAAGGGCTACCTGTGCCAGGTGGATGGCCGCGTGGTGACCCAGGCCGAGACGGCCGGCCATGTGCTGTCGCGCATCCGGCTCACGGTGGACACGGCCGACAACCGCGTGCGCGCCATCAGCGCCAGCAACGAGGTGATGCTGGCGGGTCGCTATCCGGCCGACCCGGCGCTGGACGCCTGGCTGGCCCGGGTCCGCGCGCGCGGCACGGCCGCGCTGGCCCGTTCCGTGGGACGGCTGGCCGTGCCAGTCGTCCCGCTCGATAAAGATGATGTGGACGAGTCGCCGCTGGGCGACCTGGTGGCGGATGCCACGCTGCAGGCCGGCGCGCCGTTCGGGGCCCAGATCGCGTTCATGAACCTGGGCGGCATGCGCCACGATCTGGCGGCGGGCAAGGATGGCAGCGTCACCCTGGGCCAGGTGCAGACCGTGCTGCCGTTCGTGAATACGGTGGTGGTGATGAACCTGACGGGCGCCCAGATCGCCACCCTGCTGGAGCAGCAATGGCAAGGTGACTATGGCGACAAGCACATGCTGCTGCAAGTGTCGGACGGCTTTGGCTACCAGTGGAATCCCAAGCTGCCCGTGGGGAGCCGCGTGGTGCCGGGCAGCGTGACCCTGCATGGCGTGCCGCTGGAGCCGGATAGCCCCTACCGCGTGGCCACCAATAATTTCCTGGCCGAGGGGGGCGATGCCTTCCCCATGTTCACCAGTGGCCGCAGCCGCGCCAACACCGGCATCTACCTGAGCGACGCGGTGGCCGCCTACCTGACCCGCCGCGACCAGTTGCACAAACCGGCCGGCAGCAAATATTCCCTGGGCCGTATCCAGCGCGCCCCGCAACCATAAGGACCATGATGCGTCGTCTGCCTTCTTCTTTGTTATTGTCCGCGCTGCTGGGCACGGCCTCGCTGGCCCATGCGGCGTTCACCATCCCCGGCTTCGAGCTGGTGCAAACGGCGCCGCGCGAAACCACGCTGGTCAACGCCGACCTGCGCGACCCGGCCACCGTCTGGTGCGAGCTGTTCGATCTGGCCCGCAAGGAAATCGTGCTGGGCCAGTTCTACGTCGTCGGCCAGGCCGGCAGCGCGTTTGAGCGCGTGCTCACGCGGCTGGAGGCGGCCGGCCAGCGCGGCGTGCATATCCGTTTTCTGCTGGACCAGAAGGGCGTGCGCCTGTCCGACGCGGCCACTATCGAGCGCCTGAAGGCCATCCCCAACCTGGAACTGCACATCATCGATTTCAACCAGTTGACGGGCAACGGCATCCTGCACGCCAAATACCTGGTGGTGGACCGCGCCACGGCTTACGTGGGCAGCCAGAATTTCGATTGGCGCTCGTTCGAGCATATCCATGAAACGGGCTTGCGCATCACGGAGCCGCGCATCGTGGGCCAGGTGCAGGCCGTGTTCGACCAGGACTGGCGCGCCCAGGCGCTGGCGGCCCAGGGCATGCCGGCGCCCGTGCTGAACTCGCGCACCGTGGCCGCCGACTTCAATCAGGACGCCTTCCTGTTGGCCAGCCCTAACCGCTACAACCCGGCCGGCGTGGGCGATTCCGAGACGGGCTTGCCGGCCCTGCTGGCCACGGCCCAGAGCGAAGTGCGGATCCAGTTGCTGGACTACGCGCCGCTCAGCTACGGCCCCAAGGGCACGCGCCCGTACTACGCCGTGATCGACAACGCCGTGCGCAGCGCCGCCAACCGCGGTGTGAAGGTCAAGCTGCTGGTGTCGAACTGGAACCTGGAGGAGCCGGAGCAGGTCTACCTGAAAAGCCTGGCCGTGTTGCCGAACGTGGAAGTGCGGGTGGTGACCTTGCCGGTGGCGTCGGCCGGCTTCATCCCGTTCGCCCGCGTCATTCACAGCAAGATCATGGTGATCGACGACAAGCTGGCCTGGGTCGGCACCAGCAACTGGGCGGGTGGCTATATGGACTTGTCGCGCAACCTGGAAGTGGTGATGCGCAACGGCCAGATGGCGCAGCGCCTGGCCGCCCTGCATGAACAGACGTGGAGCTCGTCCTACGCCCAGCCGCTCGACATCAATAAGGTGTATCCCAAGCCGGCCAAGGGCAGCCCGCAGTGAAACGCCGGCTGATCGCCGCCGCGCTGGCGGGCGCCTGCGCGGCGGTGGCCGGTGATGCGCTGGCCTGGGGCAGCGATGGCCACCGTGCCGTGGCCGCCATGGCGGCCCAGCTGATCGCGGACAGCCCCGCCCGGAAGCATGTGACGGCCCTGCTGCTGCCCGGCGAATCGCTGGAGCAGGCCGCCAACTGGGCCGACTGCGTGAAGGGCACCTTCTGCGGTCCGCAGACGGCTGAAATGCAAGCCTACACGGCCGCCAATCCGCACCACAGCCAGTACCACTACGCGGACGTGCCGTTCCAGCTGGAGCATTACCGCGACCATGCCGTCGGCACGGCCGATGACGACATCGTGCAAACCCTCAGGCAAGCCATCGCCGTGCTGCAGGGCCACGATGATGATGCCGGCAACCCGCACCACTTCAGCCGGCGCCAGGCCTTGCTGCTGGTGGTGCACCTGGTGGGCGACATTCACCAGCCGCTGCACGTGGGGGCGGCGTATCTGGGCGGGGAAGGGGGCTTCGTGGTGCCCGAGCGCCGTGGCCAGGTCGATGCGGTCCATATGTTCGATGCGCGCGGCGGCAACAACCTGCTGCTCGACGATGCGCGCCTGGGCGCGGCCAGCGCGCGCATGATCCCGCCGCCGCTGCCACGTCCCGCCGACGAAGCGCCGGCATGGACGCAGCCCAAGTCGCCCACCCAGCCGTTCCACGGTTATTGGGACACGACCGTGGTCGATTATGCGTTCCGCCGCAGCGGCACGCGCACGCCCAAACAATTCGCGCAAGCGATGATCGCGGCCCGGCCGGCCATCGTCGCCAACACGGGCGAGCCGGCGGATTGGCCTTACCAGTGGGCTGATGATGGACTGGCCGTGGCCAAGCTGGCCTATGCCGACGCGAAGCCGGGCACCATCGGGTACCAGACGGCCCGCAACGGCGAGGCATATGCGGTGTGGGGTTTGACGGTGCCGGACGATTATCCGGTGCCCAGTTCCGCCATCGCCCGCGCCCAGTTGACCAAGGCGGGTTACCACCTTGCCGCGCTGCTGCGGGCGATCTGGCCCTGAGACGGGCGTAGTGTCGACCCGAGTGCCGGCGCGGGCGGCTTACTTTCCGTTCAGCGGGTTGTACCACAATTCGCTGCGCGACAACGGCGTCTGGGGCGACAGCGTGGGGTTGGGGATGGTCAGCACGCGCCGGTGCCTGAGGTTGGCGGCGGCGATGGTGGCGCCCTTGTAGTGCTGGAACAGGGTGTTGAGCGAGCCATCGCGCACCATGATTTCCATGCCCGCCGCGATGCGGGCGGCCAGCTGTTTGCCTTCCGCGTCGCGCCGCAGGAAGAAGTAGCGCGGCAGCGGGTAGTGCAGCAGCAGGATCGGCTCGATCGCCAGCTTCGGGTGGGCGTCGCGGCGCTCGCCGTATTCGCGCAGTGCCTCGTCGGCCCCGCGCGAAAAGTAGTCGAAGCGGCCCGCTTCCAGCATGGAGAACAAGCCTTCATAGGCCGAACCTTCCTCGGTCGGCAGCCCGGCCGCGCGCAGCACGGGCACGTCGCTCCAGTCCTTGCCCAGGCCGGCGCGCAGCGGCCGCAAGTCGTTCAGCGACCGTACGGCGGCGAAGCGGGGCAGGTCGTCGCGGCGCACGAGGAACACCCGGTAGCCCAGCAGGCCACGGTCGACGGGGATGCGCACTGGCGTGAATTGCTGTTCCAGTTCAGGCGCCGTGGCCCGTACCAGAATGTTGATGTGGCCGGTGGGCATCAGCAATTCCTGCGTGATGCGGGCCGGCGACATGGAGGTGGTGGCCTGGTGCAGGGAGTAGGCGCCGTACTGGGCGCGGCTCTTGTCGAGCGCCATGCGCAGCACGGCCCAGTCGTACTCGTAGCGGCTGTCCACCCCCACCGACAAGGGGTAGACCAGCCGATCGTAGGCGTGGGCTCTGGCGCCGTGCAGGCACAGGGCCGCCAGCAGCAACAGCCGCCAGGCCGGGATGCGCCATTGTTTGTCGCGTTTCATGCTCGGCTGGGTTCGGGGTGAATATCTGTGTCAGTGTGGCACGCCACGCTGCTCATGTGCAAGCGGCCCACGTCAAGCCAGCACCAGTGTGATGCCGAGGCGGCGGTAGGGTGCCAGCAGCGCTTCCGGCGTGCCCGCCTGCACCACGATGGTATCCACCTGGGTCAGCGGCGCGATCTGGAATGGGGCGGCCGTGTCCAGCTTTTCCGGCGAGGCCAGCACCACCGTGCGGCGCGCCGCCTGGCTGATGGCGCGCTTGACGCCCGCCTCGTCATGGTCGCCCGTGCTCAGGCCCAGGTCCGGGTGCAGGCTGCACACGCCCATGAAATACAGGTCGGTGCGGATGCGGGCGATGGCCTCGAGCGCGTCCGGCCCCATGGCCACGATGGAGTGCTTGAACAGGTGGCCGCCCACCAGGATCACCTCCACCAGCGGATGCTCGGCCAGTTCCACCGCCACCGACGGGCTGTGGGTGACGACGGTGGCGCGCAGCTCGGGCGGCAGGTGGCGCGCCAGTTGCACGGCCGTGGTGCCGCCGTCGATGAACACCACCTGGCCCGGCGCGATCATGGCGGCCGCCGCGCGCGCGATGGCCGGCTTGGCGTCGGTGGAAATGTGCTGGCGCTGGGCGAAGTTGCCCAGCGCGGGCGAGGGCGGCAGGGCCAGCGGCAGCGCGCCGCCGTGTACCCGCTGCAGCAAGCCGTCGCGCGCCAGTTCGCGCAGATCGCGCCGGATGGTGTCCTCCGACAGGCCCAGCTCCGCGCTGAGGGCGCTGGCGACGATCTGGCCATCCTGTTTCAAACGTTGGAGCAGCAATTCCTGGCGGTGGCGAGCGAGCATGGTGTGCGTGAAATTTCTTGATATTGCACGATATTGCATGATAATGTAGAAAAAAGCAAGTTTCCTCCCCCACCCCGAAAGCCCGCCATGCCCCATGACCATATCCGCATCCAGCGCGTCGACACCCTGTCGGACGACTGGTATGTGCTGCGCAAGACCACCTTCGACTACCGGCGCCGCGATGGCAGCTGGCAAACCCTGTCGCGCGAGACGTATGACCGTGGCGATGGCGCCACCATCCTGCTGTACCACCGGGCCAGGCGCAGCGTGGTGCTGATCCGCCAGTTCCGCCTGCCGGCCTACCGCGACGGCGCCGACGGCTTCCTGATCGAGGCGGCGGCCGGGCTGCTCGACCGCGCCACGCCCGAGCAGCGCATCCGCGCCGAGGTGGAGGAGGAGACGGGCTACCGGGTGGGCCGGGTGCGCAAGGTGTTCGAGGCCTACATGAGTCCCGGTTCCGTCACGGAGCGGCTGCACTTTTTCGTGGCCGAGTACGAGCCGCACGCGCGCGCCGGCGCGGGCGGCGGCGTGGCTGACGAGGGCGAGGACATCGAAGTGCTGGAACTGCCGATCGAGCAAGCCATGCGCATGGTGGAGCAGGGCCACATCGCCGACGGCAAGACCATCATGCTGCTGCAGTACGCGCAGCGTCACCTGCTGCCGCCGGTGCCGGCGCGCGGCCTGATGATTTTGATCGCCGGCCCTTACCGTTCCGGCACCGGCGACGATCCGGCCCTGATCGCGCGCAACGTGGCGGCCATGGAGGCGTGCGCGCTGCCGCTGTACGAGGCAGGCCATGTGCCCGTGCTCGGTGAGTGGCTGGCGCTGCCGATGCTGGCGCTGGCCGGCTCGCGCGGCACGGGCGACGCCGTGTACGAGGCGCTGTTCCATCCGCACGCGCAGCGCCTGCTGGCGCGTTGCGACGCCGTGCTGCGCATCGGCGGCCCGTCGGCCGGCGCCGATCTGATGGTGGAGACGGCGCGCGGCCTGGGCCTGCCGGTGTTCCAGTCGCTGGACGAGGTTCCGCGCGCGGTGTGAGTCGCGCTTTATGTGTGCAGCACCCCATGACGTCATGGGGTTGCCTGTTCAAGGCATAATGCGGGCGGCGCGTTGTGCGCCGCTCTGGGAATCAATCATGACGATACCAATGCCGCGGTGGCTGGCGTTGTTGGCGCTGGCTGGCGCCGTGTCCGGTCCTGTGCATGCGGCCGGCGACGTGGCGGCGGGCAAGACGGCCTTTCGCAAGTGCGCGTCCTGCCACCAGGTGGGACCGTCCGCGCGCGGCGGCTTCGGCCCGCAGCTGAACGGCATCGTGGGCCGCCCGGCCGCAGCCACCAGCGATTACAAATATTCGGACGCGATGCGACAGTCCCGCATCGTCTGGAATGCGCAGGCTTTGAGCGCCTTCCTGCGCGCGCCCGGCGACGTGGTGCCCGGCACGCGCATGCGCTTTTGGGGCATCAGCGACGCGCAGCAGATCGCCGACCTGCTGGCCTACCTGCGCACGTTGCGCTAAGGGGCTACGACCTTACTTGGACGTCTTGTGGCCGATGTTGTCGTTGCGGCCCGCGTTCTTGTGGCGGCCCGTCACTTCGGCCTGTTCGGCATGCTGCTTCTGTTTGCCGATGGTGTCGGTCCGCGAGGGCGGGGCGTGCATGGGCCGGGGCTGCCGGCCTTGGCTGGACTTGGGCATGACTTCCTCCTGTGCAGTGGGAACGCGACGGCCGGAACCGGCATCGCGCCAGTCCCATCATACTCCCGGGAGGGCCGGGGCGCCTCAGCGCGACTTGACGAACGGCGTACCCAGCGCCTTGGGCGCCACCGACTTGGCCATCAGGCCGGCCAGCACGATCACGGTGACCACGTAGGGCACCATCTGGATCAGCGAGCCGGGAATGCGGCCCACCACGGGCAGGTCCACCCCTTCGATCTGGATCTGCACGGCGCCGAAGAAGCCGAACATGAGGCAGCCGAGGAAGGTGTACACGGGCCGCCAGTTACCGAACACCATGGCCGTCAAGGCCAGGTAGCCGGCGCCGGCCGACATGTCGCGCAGGAAGAAGCCGCTCTGCACGATGGCCAGGTAGGCGCCCGAGAACGAGCACAGCACGCCGGCCACCAGCATGGCCAGGTAGCGCTGCCGTTCCACGTTCACGCCGGCCGCGTCGGCCGCGTGCGGGTTCTCGCCGCAGGCGCGCAGGCGCAGGCCGAAGCGGCTGTGGTAGATCACCCAGTGCACCACGGGCACCAGCCCGAACGCCAGGTACACCAGCACGGAATGGCCGCCGATCAGGTGCGCGTACAGCCAGCCCAGGAACGGGATGTTGTCCACGGCGGCGGAGCCGGGCAGCACCACGTCGAACAAACGGGCCTGGCCCAGGTCCGGCGTGCGGCCGCCCTGCTGGAAGAAGAATTGGGCCACGACGAAAGTCAGGCCGCTCATGGCGATGTTGATGGCGATGCCGCCCACCAGCTGGTTGCCCTTCTGGCTGATGGCCACGTAGCCTTGCAGCATGGCCAGCGCGACCGAGATGGCCATGCCGGCCGCCACGCCATACCAGGGATTCTGGGTGGCGAAAGCGACGGCGGCCGAGACGAAGGCCGAGGCCAGGATCTTGCCTTCCAAGCCGATGTCGATCACGCCCGAGCGTTCCGCGAACAGGCCGGCCATGGCGGCGAAGATAAGCACCGGCGCGTTGCGCACGGTCGAGACGAGCACGCTGTCGAGGTGGAGGTCTGCAAAAGTCATGGTCAGCCTTTCGTGCGCTTGAGGACGGCGGCGATGGCCGGCGCGTAGAAGTATTCCATCGCACCGCAGAACAGGATGATCAAGCCCTGGATGAAGATGAAAGTCTCGGTGGGGATGTTCGGCTTTTCCAGCGACAGGTCGAAGCCGCCCTGGATCAGCGTGCCGAACAGCACGGCCGACAGGAAGATGCCGACCGGATGCTGGCGTCCCATCAGCGCGATGGCGATGCCGATGAAGCCGGCGCCACCGACGAAGTTCAGGCTCAGGTAGTGGGTCGAGCCGAGGATGGAGTTGACCGAACCGAGGCCGGCCAGCGCGCCCGAGATCAGCATCACGGTGATGACCATCTTCGACAAACGGATGCCGGCGTAGTGGGCCGCGTGCGGGTTCTGGCCGGTGGCGCGCAGCTTGAAGCCCCAGGCGGAGCGGCTGACCACCACGCCGTAGATCGCCAGCGCCACGATGGCGAACAGGAAGCTGATGTTGAGCGGCGTCTCGCCCAGCACAGGCAACCATTGGTTCAGCAGCGGCATGGCGGCCGCGTCGGCGAAGGCGCGGCTGGCCGTGTTCTGCTCACCGGCCGGGATCAGGTATTTGACGATGATGAAGTTCATCAGCGAGGCGCAGATGAAGTTGAACATGATGGTGGTGACGACGATGTGGCTACCCCGTTTCGCTTGCAGGTAGCCGGGCAGGAAGGCCCACAGCGCGCCGAACAGGGCGGCGCCGGCGATGGCGGCGGGGATCAGCGCCCATGCCGGCAGCGTGCTGTCGAAGGCCAGCATGGCCAGGGTCAGGCCCAGGCCGCCGAAATACATCTGGCCTTCCGAGCCGATGTTGAACAGGCCGGCCTGCATGGCGATCGACACGGACAGGCCGGTGAAGATGAAGGTGGAGGCGTAGAACAGCGTATAGCCCAGTCCTTCCGGATTGAGGATGGCGCTGTTGAGCAGGATGCCCAGCGATTCGGTGGGGCTTTCACCCAGCAGATAAATGACGCCGGCCGCGACCAGCATGGCCGACAGCAGGTTCAGGATGGGCAGGACGAAGGCCGTGGCCCAGCGTGGCAGGTCGTGATTGTTCATGATTTATGCATGCCCCCCATCAGCAGGCCGATGCGGGTGGTGTCGAATTCCTCAATTTTCAGTTCGCCCGTGATGCGGCCGCCGCACATGACGAGGATGCGGTCGGCCAGCGCCCGCACTTCCTCCAGTTCGACCGACACCAGCAGGATGGCCACGCCGGCGTCGCGCAGCGCGAGCAATTGGGTGTGGATGCTCTCGATGGTGCCGATGTCGACGCCGCGCGTGGGCTGGCCCACCAGCATCAGCTTCGGTTGCGCCAGCACTTCGCGCGCGATCACCACCTTTTGCTGGTTGCCGCCCGAGAGCAGGCCGATACGCAAGTCGCCGTTGGCGGGGCGCACGTCGAATTTTTTCATCAGGCCGGCGCAGCGGGCCGCGATGGCCTTGAAGTCGAACAGGCCCCAGCGGTTCTTCAGTTGGTCCTGGTAGCCGAGGATGGTGTTGTGCATCACGGAGAAGCTTTTCACCACGCCGTCGCGCAAGCGGTCTTCCGGCACGTGGGCGATGCCCAGTTCGCGGAATGCCAGCGGCAGGCCGTCGGCGTCGTGGCGCTTGCCGTAAGGGAGTTCCTGGCCCAGGTAGGTGAGCTTGCCGGACGTGGGCAGGCGCATGCCGGCCAAAATTTCCATCAACTCGCTCTGGCCATTGCCGGACACGCCGGCCACGGCGACGATCTCGCCGGCCCGCAGCGTGAAGCCGATATCGGCCAGCAGCTTGACCTGCTGGGCGTCCTGCAATTGCAGGTTGTCCACCGTCAGCACGGGCGCGCCGGGGTGGTAGGGCGCGCGCGGCAGGTTGTTTTCGATCGGACGGCCCACCATCATGTTGGCCAGTTCCTCCTTGGTGGTGCCGGCCGTGGGCACGGCACCGATCACGCGCCCGCCGCGCATCACGGTGACGGTGTCGGTGATGTCGAGGATTTCCTGCAGCTTGTGGGTGATCAGGATGATGGTTTTGCCCTGCTCCTTGAACAGGCGCAGGATGTCGAACAGGGACGCCGTCTCCTGGGCCGTCAGCACGGCCGTCGGTTCGTCCAGGATCAGGATGTTGGCGCTGCGGTAGATCTGCTTGAGGATCTCGACCCGCTGCTGGGCGCCCACGGACAGGTCGGCGATGGTGGCCAGCGGGTCGACGTCGAGCCGGTAGCGGGCGCAGATCTCGCGCAGTCGCGCTTCCACGGTGGGGCGCTGGGCGGCCAGCTGGAAGCCTCCTTCGGCGCCCAGCATCACGTTATCGAGCACGGTCATGTTCTCGACCAGCATGAAGTGCTGGTGCACCATGCCGATGCCGAGCCGGATCGCTTCCTGGCTGGTGCGGATGGACTGGGCCTGGCCGTCGAGCAGGATCTGGCCGCTGTCGGCACGGTAGTAGCCGTACAGGATGCTCATCAGGGTCGATTTGCCGGCGCCGTTCTCCCCCACCAGGCCGTGGATGGAGCCTTTGGCGATGGAGAACGAGACGTCCGCGTTGGCCCGCACGGCGCCAAACTGCTTGGAGATGGCGCGAAATTCAACTGCTGGCTGCATAGGAGTATGTAGTTAAAACGCGCCGCGCGGGGGATCACCCCGGCGGCGCGTCATGTCATGAAGCGGGAGATTAAGCGGGGCAGTGGTTGGCGGCGCGGTAGTCGATCACCTTGACCTTGCCGTCGATGATGTCCTTGCGCGCGCCCATCACGCGCTTTTCGATCTCGGGCGTGATCAGCTTGCGGTTGTTCTCGTCGAGCGCCCAGTCCACGCCGCCTTCCTTCAGGCCCTTGGCGGTGACGCCGGCCTTCCAGGTGCCGTTCTTCATTTGCATGAAGGAGTCATAGATGGCGTTGTCGACCCGCTTGACCATGGAGGTCAGGACGGCGCCCGGGTACAGGGCGTTCTGGTTGGAGTCCACGCCGATCCCCAGCTTGCCTTTTTCCTTGGCCGTTTGCAGCGTGCCCATGCCGCTGCCGCCGGCCACGGCGAACACCACGTCCACGCCGCGGTCGAACTGGGAGCGGGCCAGCTCACCACCTTTGGCGGGGTCGTTCCAGGCGGCGGCCGTGGTGCCCACCATGTTCTGGATCACTTCCACCTTGGGCGCGGTGGCCTTGGCGCCCTGCTCATAGCCGCACGCGAACGCGCGGATCAGGGGAATGTCGATGCCGCCCACGAAGCCCAGCTTCTTGGACTTGGAGGCCATGGCGGCGGCCACGCCCACCAGGTAGGAACCTTCCTCCTCCTTGAAAGTGACGGAATTGACGTTGGCGCCTTGCGCCACGCCGTCGATCAGCACGAAGTGCACTTTCGGGAATTCCTTGGCCACCTTCTGCACGGCCTGGGTCTGGGCGAAGCCGATCGAAGCGATCAGGTCCAGGTTCTTGCGGGCCAGGCCGCGCAGCATCTGCTCGGCCTGGGTGTCGCTGGAAGCCTGTACTTCGATGAAATTGATGTTGGTTTCCTTCTTGAAGCGCGAAGCGCCTTCAAAGGCGGACTGGTTGAACGATTTGTCGAACTTGCCGCCTGCGTCATACACGATGCCCAGCTTAGGGTCAGCCGCGGACGCGCTGGCGCACGCGCCAGCCGCGGCGAACGCCGCGATCGTCAAACTGAATGGTGAAAGTTTCATGAATAGGCTCCTGGAAGATCGATATTGTATATTTTTATTGGCCGAAACATCTAATTTAGCAACATTTAATCTGGCCAGGGGCGCCGCGCGCGGCGCGGGCGCCGTTGCCGTCCCAGGCTTCCCTCGCGGTCCAAAAAATAGCGTTTTATGCAAGCTTGAATGTCCGTTGTCGCAGGGCGGCAACAGTAATTTGAAGTCAATATTCTTACTCGTTGTTGCTTTTTTGTCCGATAGGAAAAAATTTAGTCCCATCGGAAAGACCTGGAGCTGCGCTACTTCATAGGGCGGGGCCGCAATGGCGTCGGCCATGCCCGTGCAGGGTCCTTCCCCTACTATGCTACAGCCGGGATATGTTCGGCAAATACGTTTTTTCTTCCTTATTTATATGAAATAGATATGAATATTTGCGAGCAATTCGCGTGCTAGCATGGCCCTTACTTTGCAGAATGCAAAGGCAAATGTGGGGGATTTCACATGTTTTCACCGCCTGCCAACCTTGCGGGCGCGATGACCGATCTCCGGCCCAGCCCATCCGGCTGCCGGCACGGAATTTCAACCTGGTGTTTGACCAATGGGAGTAGCACTCATGATAAGAAAAAGTACTGGTATCGCCACCCGCACGCTGATCGCGCTGGCTGTGGCTGGCGCCTTCCCGCTGCACGCGGCCATGGCCGATGAAGCTGGGCAGGCCGCGCCCGCCGCCGAGCAGGCCGTGCCCGGTCAGCTGGAAACCGTGATTGTGACGGCCCAGCGCCGGGCCGAGAACATCAAGGATGTGCCGATGTCGATCGCCACCTTAAAAGGCGACAAGCTCGACGTGATCACCTCCGGCGCGGCCGACGTGCGCTTCCTGGCCGGCCGTTCGCCCAGCGTGAACGTGGAATCGGACTATGGCCGCACCTTCCCCCGCTTCTACATCCGTGGCCTGGGCAATACCGACTTCGACTTGAACGCCTCCCAGCCCGTGGGCCTGGTGATGGACGACATCGTCCAGGAAAACGCCATGCTCAAGGGTTTCCCCGTGTTCGACGTGGACCAGATCGAAGTGCTGCGCGGCCCGCAGGGCACGCTGTTCGGCCGCAATTCGCCGGCCGGCGTGATCAAGTTCGATTCGGCCAAGCCTGTGTTCCGCCAGGAAGGTTATCTGACGCTGGGCATCGGCAATTACTCGGCCAAGACGGCCGAAGGCATGTTCAACATCCCTGTCAGCGATACGGTGGCGCTGCGCTTCTCGGGCACCAGCCAGCACCGCGGCAACCGCGTGCATAACACCAACCCCAATCCCAACACGGGCACCCAGGACTTCGAAGGTTATGGCGACCAGGCGTTCCGCCTGCAGGCGCTGGTCCAGCCGGGCAAGGATTTCAGTGCCCTGTTCAACTACCATGAGCGCGACTACCACGGCAGCGCCACCCTGTTCCGCGCCAACATCATCAAGAAGGGCAGCAATGACCTGGTGGATGGCTTCGACTACGGTTCCTACCCGTCGGATGGCCAGAACCACCAGAACCTGACGACCAAGGGCGGCAATATCCGCCTGAAGTACAACCTGGCCGACATCACGCTGCACTCGATCACGGGCTACGAGACGCTGGACTTCTACAGCCGTGGCGACGTCGATGGCGGTTATGGCTGCTCGCTGTTCTGCGGTCCCGTGGTCGCCGCGCAGCCGAACGGCCCGGGCGTGATCCCGTTCACGCTGGAGACGGCCGACCTGCTGCCCAGCCACCACCAGTTCTCGCAGGAGTTGCGTGCCGAATCGAACTATAAGGGCCCGCTGCAGTGGATCGCCGGCCTATTCTACTTCGATGAGCATATCCGCATCGACAGCATCGGTTTCGATTCCCTCACGCCAGGCAATCCGCTGTCGCCCAAGTACTCGACCCAGACCCAGGACGCCAAGTCGTGGGCCGCGTTCGGCTCGCTCAACTACACCGTCACCGAGCAGCTCAAGCTGCGCAGCGGCTTGCGCTACACCAACGACAAGAAGGACTTCGCGGCCAGCCGCGTGGAACCGACCGGCACCACCTACTACCCGCTCAACAACACTTCCCATAACGTGAGCTGGGACGTGAGCGGCACCTACGAGCTCGACAAGAGCACCAACCTGTTCGGCCGTATCGCCACCGGCTATCGCGCGCCCAGTATGCAGGGCCGTTTGTTCAGCCTGGGCGACAAGCCATCATTCGCCGGCGCGGAAAAAGCGCTGTCGTATGAGGCCGGCATCAAGCAGGACTTGTTCAACAAACGGGCCCGTTTGTCGGCCAGCCTGTTCCAGTACCGGGTCAAGGACAAGCAGCTGACGGCCGGTAGCGGCGCCGTCAACATGAACCAGCTGGTCAACGCGGAGAAGGTGACGGGCCAGGGTCTGGAAGTGGACTTCCAGGCCAATCTGAGCGACGCCTTCAGCATGACCCTGGGCGGCAGCTACAACGACACGGAGATCAAGGACAAGAACCTGTTCGTGCAGTACTGCGGTAGTTACACCAACAATCCAGCCTCGGGCTGCTCGCCGAGTAACAAGAATCCCCAGGTCCCTGGCATGTCCATTGTCGACGGCAACCCGCTGCCGCGCGCGCCCAAGACCCAGCTGAACTTCACGCTGAAATACAGCAAGGAAGTGGGCGACGGCGAGTTCTATGCCTACACCGACTGGACTTACCGCAGCAGCTACAACTTCTTCCTGTACGAAGCGCCCGAGCACAAGGCCAAGCCGTTGACGGAAGGCGGCCTGCGCGCCGGCTACCGCTGGAACGGCGGCAAGTATGAAGTGGCTGCCTATGGCCGCAACATCACCAACAAGCAGCAATTGATCGGCGCCATCGACATCGACAACCTGACCGGCATGCTGAACGAACCGCGCACCTGGGGCGCCACGTTCAAGGTCAACTTCTAAGCCGTCGTCGTTTCGTCACTCCCTCCACAGCCCGCGTACCGCAAAGTGCGCGGGCTGTTTTTTCAACACCGTCGTCAAGCGTTGGTGTGGCCCGGCTGCCCGGTGGCGGCCGGTTTGGCCAGGAAGCGGCGCCTATGCGCGTCCGTGCGCTCGAGCGGCACGTCGACGAAGGCGAACTAGCGTACCTGTGCAAATCCCCCTGCATCGAAGTGGATCGTTTGATCCCGGCGCGCGCGCCTATACCCACCTTGCTGCGCTTTTTTGGAGAAGGGCTCTAATGCGCCTAAAGCGCTCTAGTTGGGCCTATTTTAAGAGAATTTGAACTACTCCACTCTAAACTTGTCTAATTAGCAGGAGCAGACAATAGAAGTTAGAGCGTTTTAGAGAAATATGCGGTTTCTCGCTGTCATTTTTAGACCGTTTTAGAGCTGTTCCAGAGCGAAATAGAGCGATATAGAACGATCCAGAGCGTTCTGGATCGATTTAGAAGTTTTAGCCTGGAGATCAAAATGAGCTACCCCATCCCTGTCCACCTGCCGAACGAAGTGTTTCATGTCTCGCCATCGCCATCGCAATTCGTCAATGCCTATGGCTGCGGAACCCGTACGTGGAGTGCGCTCTGGCTGCGGTTCCCTGGCGAGGCGCGCTGGCGGCTGGCCGCCGATTGCCGCGACGCTGCGCGCGACATGGTGGCGTAACATTTTCCCGTTCCATTCATGGTGTTACGTCCCCAGTTACGGTTACGCGGAACACAATCATGCTTTCCAGGTTGCTGGCCAGGCTGCACAGCAGCAGCGCTATGCTTAGGCGGCGATCGCCTTGTTGTCGGCCAGGCTGGTCGTGAGTTTGCGCATCAGGCCGCGCAACTGGTCCCGTTCCTGCGGGCTGAATACGCTCATGAGCTGGGCCACCCAGTGGTAATGTTCGGGCAGGGCCAGTGCCAGCAGCGCCTCGCCGGCCGGCAGCAGGCGCACCACCCACGCCCGGCGGTCGTTCACGTCCTGCTCGCGCCGGCACAACTGGGCCTGCTCCAGCCGGTCGACGATGCCCGTCATGGTGGGCGAGGAGACGCTCACGCCCTCGGCCAGCCGGCCCACGCCCATGCCGTCCGGATTGCGCTTGAGCAGCAACAGCACGAAGAACTTGGTTTGCGACAGGCCGTGGCGGGCCAGATTCGCCTCGAACTCGGCCATCATGTCGCTGCAGCCGCGCGACAGCAACAGCCACGTCTGCACCCCGTCGATATCGGGATTGGGGTAGAGCTTGGCGAATTGCGACAAGGTGTCGAAGCTTGGTAAATCCTTGAGTTCCAACATGGTGGTGTTTGCTAAGATTGGTAGTTGAATAAATATTAGCGTGCTAACTTGTTACTGTCAAAGAAAACTTTTATGCGTTTTGCGCGTGGCGCGTGGCAGCGGAACGACTGGAATTGCTTTTTAGAATGTTTCTGCAACGCGCCGGCGACGGGCTGGGGTAAGATCATGCCAGCGTTTTTTCGCGGGAGGAGTGAGCATGCAGGCAGCCGTCAATCTGTGGCCCTTGATCGGCGTGGCCGTGATCGTGGCCGGCTTCGCGCTGCGCATCCATCCCGTGCTGGTGGTGGTGGCCGCCTGCGCCGCCACCGGTGCGGCCGTCGCCATGCCGCCCGGCGACTGGCTGGCCGCGCTGGGCACGGCTTTCGTCAAGACCCGTAACCTGCCGCTGATCCTGCTGTTGCCGCTGGCCGCCATCGGCCTGCTGGAACGCTACGGCCTGCGCGAGCACGCCCAGGCCGTGGTGACGCGGATCCGCTCGGCCACCACGGGGCGGCTGCTGATCGCCTACCTGCTGGCGCGCGAACTGAGCGCAGCCTTCGGGCTGACCAGCCTGGGCGGCCATCCCACCATGGTGCGGCCGCTGGTGGCGCCCATGGCCGAAGGCTTGGCCGCCGCCCGCCATCCCGGCATCAGCGAGGCGCTGCGCCAGCGCATCCGCGCCATGGCCGCCGCCACTGACAACGTCGGCCTGTTCTTCGGCGAGGATATCTTCGTCGCCTTCGGCGCCATCGTGCTGATGCAGACCATCCTGCGCGGCGAAGGGCTGGATGTGGACCCGCTGCGCATGGCGCTGTGGGGCATACCGACCGCCGTCAGCGCGTTCGTGATCCATGGCTGGCGGCTGCGCCGGCTCGACGCGCGCATCGCGCGCGAGGGCGCGCAGGCGCTGGTGCGGGCGGCGGGCGGAGAGGGCGCATGACCATCACCCTCGATTTTTTCTATCTGGTGGTCGGCGCCATGCTGCTGCTGATCGCCGTCATGACGCTGCGCGACCGCCACCATCCCCGGCGCCACGCGGCGGCCCTGTTCTGGGGCCTGTATGCGCTGGTCTACCTGGCGGGCGAACGCCTGCCGCCGCAAGTGGTGGGGCTGGCCATGGTGGTGATGGCGCTGCTGGCCGGTTTTGGAGGCGTACTGCCGGGCCGCCACGGCGAACGGCCGGCCGCCGAACGGGCCGCCAGCGCACAGCGGCTGGGACACCGGCTGCTGCTGCCGGCGCTGTTGATCCCGGCCGTCACCATCGCCGGCACCACGCTGCTCAAGGATGCGCGGCTGGGCGGCCTGCCGCTGCTGGAGGCGAAGAATGTGACCTTGGTGTGCCTTGGCTGCGGCGCGCTGCTGGCCGTGGCGGCGGCTTGCTGGCTGACCCGCGCCACGCCGGCGCAGGCGCTGCGCGAGGCACGGCGCCTGGTCGACAGCATGGGCTGGGCCGTGGTGCTGCCGCACATGCTGGCCGTGCTTGGGCTGCTGTTCGTGCAGGCCGGGGTGGGCAAATCCGTGGCCCACGTCGTCACGCACTGGCTCGCGCTCGACACGCGCCTGGCGGCGGTGGCCGTGTACTGCGTGGGCATGGCGTTGTTCACCATCGTCATGGGCAATGGCTTCGCCGCGTTTCCCGTGATGACGGGCGGGGTGGGCATTCCCGTGCTGGTGGGGACTTACCATGCCGATCCGGCCGTGATGGCGGCCATCGGCATGTTCAGCGCCTACTGCGGCACCTTGATGACGCCCATGGCGGCCAATTTCAATATCGTGCCGGCGGCCTTGCTGGAGCTGGATGACAAACATGGCGTGATCAAGGCGCAGATTCCCACGGCCTTGCCGCTGTTGGCCGCCAACGTCGGCCTGTTGTATTTTCTGATGTACCGGTAATCGGAGTGTATTGCATGAACAAGATCGTATTGTTGACCGGCTTTGAGCCGTTCAACCAGGAAGACATCAACCCGTCGTGGGAAGCCGTGCGCGCGCTGGGCGACTGGCACGAAGGTGATTTCACGGTGGTGGCGCGGCAACTGCCGTGCGCTTTTGGCGTGGCCAGCAAGCTGCTGCACCAGATCGTGGAGGAAGTACAGCCCAGCATCGTGATCATGGTGGGCCAGGCCGGCGGCCGGGTCGACATGACGGTTGAACGCGTCGCCATCAACGTCGACGACGCGCCCATCCAGGACAACCGCAAGCGCCAGCTGGTGGACGTGCCGGTGGTGGCGGGCGGCCCGGCCGCCTATTTCTCCACCTTGCCCATCAAGGCCATCGTGCACCAGCTGCGCGAGGCGGGCTTGCCGGCTTCCGTGTCGCAAACGGCCGGCACCTTCGTGTGCAATCATGTGTTCTACAGCCTGATGCACCAGGCGGCCGACTGGGGCACCACCATGCGCGCCGGCTTGATTCACGTACCTTACCTGCCGCAGCAGGCGGCGCGCCATCCGGGCTCGCCCAGCATGCGGCTGGCCGACATGATCGAAGCCTTGCGCATCGCCGTGCGCACGGTACTGGCCTATGACGTGGACCTGCGCGAGGCGGGTGGCGTGACCCACTGAGACGCCGCGCTGGTCCGGCGATGGCCGCCCTGGCCGCGCTTGAACGGTCGCAGTGCCATCGGCCGGCCCTTCGCCGGTGCGGTTATTTAACGCCGGCGGCGGCCGGTCGTTCGGCGCCGTAGGTCTTGACCAGGTAGTCGACCATGGCCGGCATCTCGCTTTCCGGGAATGGCGCGCCGAACGGCTTTTTCATTTTCTTGACGGTGGCTTCCCAGTAGGCACGCGGCGATTGGGGCGGCTGACTCTGGATGTAGTGGACCGAGTGGCACAGCATGCAGTTGCGTTGCACCAGCTCGTAGCCGGGCAGGGTGCTGGGCTTGAACAGGGCCGTTTCGGGCGGCAGGTCGATGCTCGTCGCCAGCGCGGCCGGCGCGGCCAACGCGGCCACTGCGGAGCACAGGGACAGGACAAACAGGGATGGACGCATGCGGTGCTCCTCAGACGGCGACGATGTGGGTGGATTCGACGACATTGCGCATGTAGCCGGCCGGATTCCATAACGGGTCCATGGGCTGGCTCTGGCCGATGCGGTTCACTGCGCGCACTTTCAATTCGTACGCGCCCTTGCGCGGCGGGGTAAACGCGATGCTCCAGCGCCGGAACGAGTAGCGCCCCAGGTCCTTGCCCAAACGCGCGGCCTGCCAGTTGCGGCCGCCGTCGGCCGAGAAGGCCACTTCCGTGATGCCGTAACCGCCGTCGAAGGCGATACCGCGCACTTCCAGCGGCCGGCCATGGGCCACCTGCGCGCCATCGGCCACGCTGGTGATGAAGGAGCGCACGTTGAAGCGGCTGATCGGCACCGTTTTGGTGGGCGCCGTGCCGGGTACCACGCTCGCGCTGGCATTGTCGGGCACACGGTAGGCCGGGTTCATCCAGAACCCTTCGAATGGACGCTCCAGCACCGTGATGTCCGACAGGTGCTTGACCCAGTAAGTGCCGTAGTGGCCGGGCACCACCAGCCGCAGCGGGTAGCCGTTCAGCACGGGCAGGTCGGCGCCGTTTATCTGCCAGGCCAGCAGCACTTCGCCATCCATGGCCTGGTCCACGCTCAGGGCCTTGACGAAATCGGGACCGTCGCCCAGCGGCGGCGTATCGAGGCCGTTGAAGCTGACCTGCACCGAGCCGGCCTTGATGCCGGCCTTTTCCAGCACCGTCTTGAGCGGAATGCCGGTCCAGCGCGCGTTGCCCATGGCGCCGTTGGCCAACTGGCCGCCGTTCACGCGCGGCGTGAGCAGGCCGCGGCTGTTGCCTGAGCATTGGTTGACGGCCACCACCTCGACCGGATCGCCCAGTTGTTTGAGTTCATCCAGCGTGAGCGCCAGCGGATGGCTCACGTTGCCGCCCACGTTCAGGCGGTATTCGTTCAGGTCGATGGAAGTGGGGATGCCGCTCCAGTGGTAGCGCACGAAGAAGGCGTCATTGGGCGTGATCTCGCCCTGATCGAAAATGGCGAACGGCGTTTCCAGCTGCGGTGGACGGGCCGTGAGCAGGATCAGCGGACGCTTTTGCGGGTAAGCCACCAGCTCGCGCTCACCGTTTTCGAACGGCAGCGCGATGCGGCCAGGCGCGGCGGCCAGCGCCGTCAGCGCGGTGCCGCCCAGGGCGCCGGCCGCGCCCAGCGTGCCGGCCTGCTTGAGGAATGCGCGCCGTTGCGGCAAGGGTAGCGCCGGCGGTTTCTGGGACTGGGTCATGCGGGCCTCCATGCTGGTGGGAATAGGAATGGAGTCTGCCCGGCGCGCGGGGGCGCGGTCAATCGTGTCGCGGATGTTGTGTTGTTTTTGTCATCAAATGACAGCAGGCTGTCGTCAAATGACAAGCGCGGCGCGCTGCAAAAGCGACAGTCGCGTAGTTCCCTCTCGTCCCTAGCGTTTGGTCAGACATGGGACGGCGGTGGCGCGATAGCATCGGGCATGGCTGATAAGAAGATTATCGACGAAACGTATTGCATCACCGAAAAACGCGGTAATGGCCAGTTACGGCGTGAAGTCTGGGTTGATTCGTGCGGACGCGTCACGCGGTACAATCTGGCGTATATAAACCATCGCGTATGCCAACGCGACAATGGCCGAGTTGTCGGTTATGACAATGCGCATGGTGGCCATCACAGGCACTACATGGGACTGGTCGAACCTGTCAACTTTACAGATTTTGACGATGTTCAAGCCTGCTTCGAACGTGACTGGACCGTCTTTCTGGAGCGCAAATGACTGAGCTTATTGTTAAGGTTGAAACCGTGGAAGAGTTTTTCGAGCGTGGCCGCAAGATCGCGCGGTTGGCCGACCAACAACTTCCGATTCCTGCCACAAACGTCATCAGCTTCGAAGATCCGGCCGACCTGCTCAAGTGGCTCGCGACCCTCAGCCCTCGCCCGGCGCCGGTGGATTGATGATGTTGAGGAAGGCGCGCACCACGGGCGCGTCGTCGTTCGCCGGGTAGGTGATGAACAGGTTGGCCGACGGCGGGTCGCGCAGCGGCAGGAACACCACGCCGGGCCAGCCGATGCGGCTGGTCGTCTCGGGCAGCAGCGTCACACCCAGGCCAGCGCCCACCATGGCCAGCAACGTCTGCGGCTCGTTCGCTTCCTGGAAGATGGTGGGCTGGAAGCCGGCCTTGACGCAGCATTCGATCAGGTAGCGGGGGAACGACGATTTGTCGAGCGCCAGCGTGAGCATCGGTTCCTGGGCGATGTCCATCAGGTCGATCTCGCCGCGCACGGCCAGCGGGTGGTGCTCGTTGATGGCCACGCATACGTTCTCGCGGTAGCACAGTTCCTGGCGCAGGTTGTCGCGTTTGAGTTCGTCCTCGTCCAGCTTCGGTTCGCGCCAGAAGCCCACGTCCACCTGCTTGCCGCGCAGCGCTTCGTACTGCACCGTGGGACCCAGCTCGTGCAGGGTCCACGTCACGCGCGGATACTTGGTCTGGAATTCCTCCAGCAGGCTGGGGATCGGCCCCCACATGGCCGAACCGACGATGCCCACCCGCAGCCGTCCCACTTCGCCGCGGTCGATCTGGCGGATGGTGTCGACCGTCATGCGCATCCGCGCCAGCAGGTCCGACGCTTCCTGCATCAGCGCCTTGCCCGCCACCGTCAGCTCGAAGGTGCGGGTGGTCCGCGCGAACAGGCGCACGCCCAGTTCCGCCTCCAGTTTCATGATCTGCTGGCTCAGTGGCGGCTGCGAGATGTGCAGCTTTTCGGCCGCCCGGCTGAAGCTCTTTTCCTCGGCCACGGCCAGGAAGTAGCGTAACTGTTTCAGGTCGATGGACATGGCGTGGTTCGGTCTGGATTAAGCGCGGTGATCAGTGTGGCTCGGTGTGGCTCGGTGTGGCCCAGCGGGTCGCGGGATGGGCGTGCAGCGCGCAGGCCAGCGCGGCGCCCACGCGCGCGTTGTGCTTCACCAGCGCGATGTTGGTGGCCAGGCTGCGGCCGGCCGTCAAGTCCTTGATGCGGCCCAGCAGGAAGGGCGTGACCTGCTTGCCCGTGATGCCGCGCTGGGCCGCTTCGCCCAATGCTTGTTCGGTGATGGCGTCGATCTCCGCCTTGGGCATGGCGTCCGCCGCCGGCACCGGGTTGCTGACCACCACGCCGCCTTGCAGGCCCAGTTCCCATTTGGTGCGGACGAAGGCCGCCTGTTCGGTGGCCGTGTCGAGCTGGAAGTCGGCTTGATAGCCGCTCTCGCGCGTGAAGAAGGCGGGGAAGCCGGGCTGGCCCACGCTCACCACGGGCACGCCGTGCGTTTCCAGGTATTCCAGCGTGAGGCCGATGTCGAGGATGGATTTGACGCCCGCGCACACCACGGCCACCGACGTCTGGGCCAGTTCCTGCAGGTCGGCCGAGATGTCGAAGCTGGTTTCGGCGCCGCGGTGCACGCCGCCGATGCCGCCCGTGACGAACACTTCAATGCCGGCCAGTTGCGCGCAGATCATGGTGGCGGCCACGGTGGTGGCGCCCAGCTTCGCTTGCGACAGCACGTAGGGCAGGTCGCGCCGGCTCACCTTCATGGCGTCGGGCGCGGTG
The DNA here is from genome assembly GCF_014042355.1 of Rugamonas apoptosis. Classification (GTDB taxonomy): domain Bacteria; phylum Pseudomonadota; class Gammaproteobacteria; order Burkholderiales; family Burkholderiaceae_D; genus Rugamonas; species Rugamonas apoptosis. The sequence goes on along the minus strand of NZ_JACEZU010000007.1, from coordinate 99,601 downwards.
GCCAGCAATTCCAGCTGTTCGGGCGACAGGCCGATGCAGATCTTGCCGCCGATGATGGCGACGGTGGCCGGCACGGCGCCGCCGTCGCGAATGATCTGTTCCACTTCGCGCGCCATCTGCACATTCTGCGGATAGGGCATGCCGTGCGAGATGATGGTCGATTCCAGCGCCACGATGGCTTTGCCGGCGGCGCGGGCGGCCGCCACTTCGGGCGAGAACGAGAGGAAGGAGTGCATGGTGTCGGTCCTGTTGGTGGCCTGGATGGCGTGGTTGGCGATGGTGGCTGTGGTGGCGTCGATGGCGTCGATGGCGTTGGTGGTGTCGGTGACGTCAGCCGATGAGCGGCGCGCCCGGCGCGGGGAAGAGTGGAGCGTTCAGGTCGAAGTCGTTGATTTCGTCGAGCACGTCGGCCGCCAGCACGGGCGAGACGGTGTCCTGGCTTTCCAGCGTCATGGCGGCCACCTTCAGGCCGCGCCGGCAGGCCAGCCCCAGGTCGTCGCTGCCCTGGTACAGCGACCAGCAGACGGCGGCCGCGAAGGCGTCGCCGGCGCCCGTCACGTCCACCACCTCGACCTGGCGCGCCGGCAGCCAGGCCAGCCGGCCGGCGCTGGTGTGGAACACGCCCTGGCCGCCGCAGGTGACGATCACGTCGCGCGCGCCCTGGGCCTGCACTTCGCGGCAGGCGGCGGCCACGTCGTCCTCGGTGGGCAGGGCGCGCCCGACCCGGGTTTCCAGTTCGCCGCGGTTGAGGATCAGCAGCCGCAGGCCGTGCAGGTCGGCCGGCAGGCGCGCCATCTTGGGCTGCGACACGGCCACGATCACCAGCGGCACGGCTTCGTGGCGGGCGTCGGCCAGCAACAGGGCGACGGCGTCGCGCGGCAGGTTCAAATCGGCCACCGTCATGGCGGCGGCCGAGCGTTGCGGCAGGCGGCTGGCCAGGAAGGCTGGCGTGAGGCGGTCGTACAGGGCCATGTCGGCCAGCGCCACCGTCATTTCGCCGTCCGCGTCCAGCACCGCCGTGTAGGTGCCGGTGGCACAGTCGGCCACGTGCAGGCTGCCGCGCAGGTCGATGCCGGCCGCTTCGGCGTGGTCGGCCAGGGCGCGCCCGGCCGCGTCCGTGCCCAGCGCCGTCAGCAGGGCGGAGGGAATGGCGAGCCGGATCAGGTTTTCCGCGATGTTGCGGGCCACGCCGCCGAACACTTCCTCGGCGCTGGCCGGGTTGGAGGTGCCCAGTCGCAGCGGCGCCAGCGTGCGCAGCTTGCGGTCCAGGTTGGCCGCGCCGATGCAGACGATGGGGCGTTTGTCGGGCAGCACATAGGCCCGGCCCAGCAGCCGCCGTTCGCGGATCAGGCCGGCGATGTGGCCGGCCACGGCCGAACGCGACAGGCGCAATTCAATGGCCAGGTCTTGCTGGGAGATGAAGGGGTTGGCGCGGATCAGCTGGTAGAGCTGTTCCTTTTTCGAGGGTTCCGTCACGGCCACTCCTGTAAACATTTGTTTACAATCCTAGACAAATGTTTATCGACTGTCAAATAAGCAGGCTTTAAATCCCGTTTATTTATATTCTAGCGATATAAATTGCGAAGAAAAATGGTATTTGCCATACATATATCGATCAGGCATAGTGTCGTTCAACCAGCATTGATCCACAGCATACCCGCATCACCAGCAGTTGTTGTAGCGGCGCCCGGCGCCCGGCCAGACTGCGCTGCGCGCGCAGGGCAACACAGCATCGCCAACTCCGAACCATACTGATAACAACGAGGATATCCATGTCTAACAATTCCCCATTCCAGGCCGCCGCCATCGTCCGCGCCCGCATTCCGGCCGACTTCAAGCCGCGCATCGCGATGATCCTCGGTTCCGGCCTCGGCGTGCTGGCCGAACAGATGACGGACGCGGTGACCATCAGCTTCGACGAGCTGCCCGGCTTCCCCATCAGCACCGTGCACGGCCACGCCGGCGAACTGGTGATCGGCACCCTGGCCGGCGTGTCGGTGGTGTGCATGAAAGGCCGCGGCCACGTGTACGAAGGTTATGGCATGGGCGTGATGACGTCGGCCGTGCGCACCCTCAAGCTGCTCGGCTGTGAGATGCTGTTCGTGACCAACGCGGCCGGTTCGTTGCGTCCGGAAGTGGACGCCGGCTCGCTGGTGGCGCTGACCGACCATATCAACTTCATGCCCGGCACGCCGATGATCGGCCCCAACGACGAGCGCTTCGGCCCCCGCTTCTTCAGCATGGCCAACGCCTACGACGCCGACCTGCGCAAGCTGCTGCAAGCGACCGCCGCCGGCAAGAGCATCACCCTCCACGAAGGCGTGTACATCGCCTACGCCGGCCCGAACTTCGAAACCCCCGCTGAAATCCGCGCCTTCAAGACGCTGGGCGCCGACGTGGTGGGCATGTCGGTGGTGCCGGAAGTGGTGTCGGCCCGCCATTGCGGCCTGAAGGTGGTGGGTGTGTCCGTCATCACCAACCTGGCCGAGGGCCTGTCGCCGTTCCCGCTGTCGCACGAGCAGACGCTGAAATACGCGGCCGTTGGCGCCAAGTCGCTGATCGAGCTGATACTGGGCTTCCTGGCGAACGTGGCGAAAACGCCGCAAGCGTAATCCCTCTGTGGGGCGGCCTGGTCCGCCCTTTCGTTTTTTTGCGGCCTGGTCCGCCCCTTTGTTTTTCCGGCCATCGGCCTACACTGCTTACACGACTGAATACCTCGCCGCACCGGAGCACATCATGAAACGCGCATTTATCCTCCTGCTGGATTCCTTTGGCCTCGGCGCCACGCCGGACGCCGCCAAGTACCACGACACCGGCGCCAACACCTTCGGCCACATCGCCGCCTGGGCCGCCAAGGCCGGCACCCCGATGAACATGCCGACGCTGGAAAAACTGGGCCTGGCCGCCGCCGCCCACATGGCCTGCGGCCAGTGGGCCGACGGCTTCGACCAGCGCGACGGCTTCACGGCCGCCTATGGCGCCGCCCGCGAGCGCTCGACCGGCAAGGACACCCAGAGCGGCCACTGGGAAATCGCCGGCGTGCCGGTGGAATTCGACTGGGGCTATTTCCCCCGCACCGTGCCCTCGTTCCCGGCCGAGTTGACGGCGCGCCTGCAACAGCTGGGCGAAGTGCCCGGCTTCCTGGGCGACTGCCACGCTTCCGGCACGGAGATCATCAACAAGCATGGCGACGAGCATGTGGCCACCGGCAAGCCGATCATCTACACGTCGGCCGACTCGGTGCTGCAGATCGCCGCGCACGAAGAATCGTTCGGCCTGGAGCGCCTGTATGCGCTGTGCGAAATCGCCTTCAAGCTGGTGGAGCCATACAACATCGGCCGCGTGATCGCCCGTCCGTTCGTGGGCGCCAACGGCAAGTACACCCGCACCACCAACCGCCACGATTACGCCGTGGCGCCGCCCGCGCCCACGCTGCTGGACCATGTGAAGGATGGCGGCGGCGAAGTGATCGCGCTCGGTAAGATCAGCGACATCTTCGCCACCCAGGGCGTGTCGCGCGTGGTCAAGGGCGCCGACAATATGGCCCTGTTCGACGCGCTGCTGAAGGTGGCTGACGAGGCGGGCGATGGTGCGCTCACCTTCGTCAACTTCGTCGATTTCGACCAGGCCTTCGGCCACCGCCGCGACGTGGCCGGTTATTCGAACGCGCTGCACGAGATGGATGCGCGCCTGCCTGAATTCATGGCCAGGCTGCGCGAGGGCGACCTGGTGGTGGTGACGGCCGACCATGGCTGCGACCCCACCTGGACCGGCTCGGACCACACCCGCGAACACATTCCGATGATCTTCTTCGGCCCCGGTGTGCAGCCGCGCGCGCTGGGCATTTCCGAATCCTTCTCCGACATCGGCCAGACCCTGGCGCACCACCTTGGCGTGCAACCTCTTTCGAACGGAATCAACCTGTTATGAGCACTCTTCCCGGCTTCAAGCGCAACGAAGCGGTCCCCCTCGACCTGGGCTGGATCAACCACATCCACATCAACAAGGCCGCCGCCGACCGCCGCGCCGCCAGCCTGGCCAACCGCCGCGCGGTCAAGAAGGAATACCAGGCCGCGTGGCTGGTCAAGGCCATCGGCCTGATCGACCTGACCACGCTGTCGGGCGACGACACGCCGGGCCGGGTGGAGCGTTTGTGCCGCAAGGCGCTGCGGCCGCTGCGCGCCGACCTGGTGCAGGCCATGGGCTTGCAGGACTACCCGCTGACGACGGGCGCCGTATGCGTCTACCATGAGATGATCAAGCCGGCCGTGGAAGTGCTGCAGGGCCGCTTGCCGATCGCCGCCGTCTCCACCGGCTTCCCGGCCGGCTTGACCAGCCTGGAAACCAAGGTGCGCGAGATTGAACTGTCGGTGGCCGCCGGCGCTTCCGAGATCGACATCGTCATCACCCGCCAGCACGTGCTGACGGGGAACTGGCAGGCGCTCTACGACGAGATGGTGGCTTACCGCCAGGCGTGCGGCGACGCGCACGTGAAGGCCATCCTGGCCACGGGCGAACTGGTGACGCTGGAAAACGTGGCCAAGGCTTCGTGGGTGTGCATGATGGCGGGCGCCGATTTCATCAAGACCTCGACCGGCAAGGAACCCGTCAACGCCACCATCCCCGTCTCGCTGACGATGGTGCGCGCGATCCGCGAATACCATGAGCAGACCGGGTTCAAGATCGGCTACAAGCCGGCCGGCGGCGTGAGCACGGCCAAGGCCGCGCTGCAATACCTGACCCTGATGAAGGAAGAACTGGGCAACGAATGGCTGCAGCCGCACCTGTTCCGCATCGGCGCCTCCAGCCTGCTGACCGACATCGAGCGCCAGCTGGAGCATCACGTCACGGGCGCCTATTCGGCCGCCCACCGCCACGCGCAACCTTAAGATCACACGGATTCGTCATGCCAACTATTAACGAGATTCTCAACACCATGGAATACGGCCCTGCACCCGAGAGCACCAAGGAAGCGCAAGCCTGGCTGGCGCAGCGCGGCCGCAGCTTCGGCCTGTTCATCGACAATGCCTGGAGCGCGCCCGGTGAGCTGTTCGCCTCGGCCAATCCGGCCGATGGCAGCAAGCTGGCCGACCTGACCCAGGCCACGGACGCGGACGTGGAGCGCGCCGTGGCCGCCGCCCGCCGCGCCCAGCCGGGCTGGCAGGCGCTCGGTGGCCACGGCCGCGCGCGCGTGATGTACGCGCTGGCGCGGCTGCTGCAAAAGCACGCGCGCCTGTTCGCCGTGCTCGAAACGCTGGACAACGGCAAGACCATCCGCGAAACGCGCGACGTCGACCTGCCGCTGGCCGCGCGCCACTTCTATTACCACGCCGGCTGGGCCCAGCTGCAGGCCGAGGACTTCGCCGGCTACCGCGCCGTGGGCGTGGTGGGCCAGATCGTGCCGTGGAATTTCCCGCTGCTGATGCTGGCCTGGAAAATCGCGCCCGCCATGGCGGCCGGTAACACCATCGTCTTCAAGCCGGCTGAATTCACGTCGCTGACGGCCATGCTGTTCGCCGACATCTGCGTGCAGGCCGGCGTACCGGCCGGCGTGGTCAACATCGTCACCGGCGACGGCCGCGTGGGCGAGGCCATCGTCAAGCATCCAGGTATCGACAAGATCGCTTTCACGGGTTCGACGGAAGTGGGCCGCGCCATCCGCACCGCCACCGCCGGCAGCGGCAAGAAGCTGTCGCTGGAACTGGGCGGCAAGTCGCCCTTCATCGTGTTCGAGGACGCCGACCTGGATGCGGCCGTGGAAGGGCTGGTCGATTCGATCTGGTTCAACCAGGGGCAGGTATGCTGCGCCGGTTCGCGCCTGCTGGTGCAAGAATCGGTGGAAGCCAGATTCCTGGACAAGCTGCGCGCCCGCATGGACAAGCTGACTCTGGGTTCGCCACTGGACAAGTCGATCGACATCGGCGCGCTGGTCGATCCCGTGCAACGCCAGCGCATCGCCGGGCTGGTGGAATCGGCCCGTGCCGAAGGCTGCACCGTGTATCAGCCAGCCTGCGAACTGCCGGCAGATGGTTCTTGGTTCCCGCCCACGCTGATCACGGGCGCCTCCACATCGGCCGCCGTGGCCCAGGCTGAGATCTTTGGCCCGGTGCTGGTGGCGATGAGCTTCCGCACCCCGCCCGAGGCGGTGCAACTGGCCAACAACACCGTGTACGGACTGGCTTCCTGCGTATGGACCGAGAACATCAGCCTGGCGCTGGACGTGGCGCCGCAGATCAAGGCCGGCGTGGTGTGGATCAATACCGCCAACCAGTTCGACGCGGCCTGCGGCTTTGGCGGCTACCGTGAATCCGGCTTTGGCCGCGAGGGCGGCCGCGAAGGCATGCTCGAATACCTGACGGCGTTGTCGGAAGACGCCCGCCCGGCCGCACCGCTGGTGGAAGCGAAGGCCAAGGCCAAAGCCGGCGCCGAGGTGAAGGAAAAAGCGGCGCCACACGACAGCCCGTTCGGCATCGACCGCACGGCCAAGCTGTACATCGGCGGCAAGCAGGCGCGCCCGGATGGCGCCTACAGCCGCGCCATCCACGGCGCCGGCGGCGAATTCATCGCCGAAGTGGGCGAGGGCAACCGCAAGGACATCCGCAACGCCGTGGAAGCGGCGCACAAGGCCGGCGGCTGGACCAAGGCCACGGCGCACAACCGCGCCCAGGTGCTGTACTACATCGCTGAAAACCTGGCCGCGCGCGGCGAGGAATTCGCGGCCCGCATAGCCGCCATGACGGGTGCCAGGAACCCCGAGCGGGAAGTGCAGGCCGCGATCGAACGCCTGTTCTACTACGCCGCCTGGGCCGACAAGTACGACGGCCTGGCGCACCAGCCGCCGATGCACGGCATCACCGTGGCGCTCAATGAGCCGGTGGGCGTGATCGGCATCGTGTGCCCGAACGAGGCGCCGTTGCTGGGCTTCATCTCGCTGGTGGCGCCGGCCATCGCGCTGGGCAACCGCGTGGTGGTGGTGCCGTCGGAAGCGCATCCGCTGTCGGCCACCGACCTGTATCAAGTGTTCGACACCTCGGACTTGCCAGGCGGTGTGGTCAACATCGTCACCGGCAGTGCCGACGAACTGGCGCGCACGCTGGCCACCCATGCCGACATCGACGCCGTGTGGCGCCACGACGGCTCGGCCGAAGGCTGCGCCGAAGTGGAGCGCCTGTCGGCCGGCACGCTCAAGCGCACCTGGGTGGGCGGCGCCAAAGGGCGCGACTGGTACAGCACGGCCCAAAGCGGCGGCCGCGCCGTGCTGGCGCACGCCTCGCAGGTGAAGAACATCTGGATACCGTACGGCGTGTAAGCGAAAAATTGGGGACGGACCCCAATTTCCGCAATGCGAAAATTGGGGTCCGTCCCCGATTTTTCGCGGCATTTTTCAATATCCCCAATTTCAAGCGGAGAATCGCATGTTTTTAACCCAAGAGATCATCCGCAAAAAGCGTGACGGCGGCGCCCTGAGCGCCGAGGAGATCCAGTTCTTCGTGCGCGGCATCACCGACGGCAGCGTCAGCGAAGGGCAGATCGCCGCGCTGGCCATGGCCGTCTTCTTCAACGACATGAACATGGACGAGCGCGTGGCCTTCACGCTGGCCATGCGCGACTCGGGCGAAGTGCTGGAATGGCGCTCGCTGAACCTGCCCGGCCCCGTGCTGGACAAGCATTCCACCGGCGGCGTGGGCGACGTGGTGTCGCTGCTGCTGGGCCCCATGATCGCCGCCTGCGGTGGCTATGTACCCATGATTTCCGGCCGCGGCCTGGGCCACACCGGCGGCACGCTCGACAAGTTCGACGCCATCCCCGGCTACTGCACCGTGCCCGATAACGCGCGCTTCCGCCAGGTGGTGCGCGAGGTGGGCGTGGCCATCATCGGCCAGACTTCGTCGCTGGCACCGTCCGATAAGCGCTTCTATTCGATCCGCGACGTGACGGCCACGGTGGAATCGGTGGCCATGATCACCGGTTCCATCCTGTCGAAAAAACTGTCGGCCGGGCTGGATGCGCTGGTGATGGACGTCAAGGTGGGCAGCGGCGCCTTCATGCCGACTTATGAAAAATCGCTGGAACTGGCGCAGAGCATTGTCACGGTCGGCAACGGCGCCGGCATGCGCACCTCGGCCATCCTGACGGACATGAACGAATCGCTGGCGCCGTACGCCGGCAACGCGCTGGAAGTGCGCGGCGCGATGGATTACCTGACGGGCCGTTCGCGTCCCGCGCGCCTGCATGAGGTGACGATGGCGCTATGCGCGGAAATGCTGGTGCTGGGCGGCCTGGCCGATGACGAGACGGCGGCCCGCGCCAAGCTGCGAGCATCGCTCGACAGCGGCGAAGCGGCCACCCGTTTCGCGCGCATGGTGGTGGCGCTGGGCGGCCCCGCCGACCTGATCGAGAATCCGGACCGGCACCTGGAACGCGCGCCTATCGTGCTGCCCGTGCCCGCGCTCAAGGCCGGCTACGCGGCTGGCACGGATTGTCGCGGTATCGGGCTGGCCGTGGTCAGCCTCGGTGGCGGCCGCCGTCGCCCGAGCGACAATATCGATTTCGCCGTCGGCTTGACGGAGCTGGCGGGCCTGGGCGACCGTATCGAAGCGGGCCAACCGCTGGCCATGGTGCACGCCCGCACGGAAGCGGCGGCACAGCAAGCGGTGCGCGAGATCCAGGCCGCGTATCATATCGCCGACGCGGCGCCAGCCGCCAACCCCGTGATCTACCGCTCGATCCGCCCCTGATCCCAGGCCGACAAATCGATAAATCCGGACGTAACTGAATTGTGTTACGTCCCCAATTAACGAATGTGTTACGTCCCCAATTAGCGTCCCCAATGAAGAGAATGCAGATGAATAACGAACAATTGATCGCCGAGGCGGCCGCTGCGCGCCTCAAGGCTTATACGCCGTACTCGAACTTCAAGGTGGGCGCGGCGCTGCTGTGCAACGATGGCCGCGTGTTCCACGGCTGTAATGTGGAAAACGCTTCCTACGGTTTGTGCAACTGCGCCGAGCGCACCGCCTTCTTCAGTGCCTTCGCCCACGGCTACCAGCCGGGCGATTTCGACAAGCTGGCCGTGATCGGCGAGACGGATGGCCCCATCGCGCCGTGCGGCGCCTGCCGCCAGGTGATCCTGGAATTGGGCGGCAATGAACTGCCTGTGGTGCTGAGCAACCTGAAAGGCGATGTGTTCGAAACCACGGCGGCGGCCCAGTTGCCCAATGCCTTCGGCGGCGCCGACCTGAAAAAGAAGTAAGCACCTTGGCGCTCAAGAAGACCATCGACGTGCAGGCCGCCGTCGCCATCGCGGCGGCCGAAGCCATCGCGGCCAAGACCCAGGGCACCTTCGGCGTGGGCGGGGTGATGCTGGACCAGCATGGCGCGGTGCTGATGTCGCTGCACAACAATGTGATCCGCAACGGCTTGGTCTACGATCCCACGGCCCACGGCGAGCGCCAGTTGATCGACTGGTATTTCTCGCAGCGGGCGCAGGGCCGGGAACTGCCCGCGCCGCACGACGTCACCATCGTCACCTCGCTCGATCCGTGCTGCATGTGCAGCGGGGCGATCCTGGCGGCCGGCTTCAACGTGGTGGCGGCCGCGCCCGACCGTCAGGCCGGCGTCAATTTCGATGGCGACGCCACTTTCCCGTCGCTGCCGGCGCCGTTGCGGCAACAGGCTGGCGCCACGTTCGGCTATCCGGCCGTGCTGGGGTCGTCCCAGTATGCGCGGGCCGGCATGGGCGCGGCGCCCAAGTCCTTCTTCATCGGGAAGACCGTGTCGGAACCGACCCAGGCCCTGTGCTCGCTCGTGTTCGAGGCCACCCAGGAGGAGGTGACGGCGCTGTTCGATACGGACTTGCCGCAATCGCAGCTCAAATGCCCGGCCACGCTGGCGCCCGGCCATGCCATCGTGCGCGCGCTCAAGGCGGCCTATCCGGACGCGCTGACTTACCGCTGCACGCCGCAGCAGCCGGACGCGGACCTGGCGCCTTATCTGCTGCGCGCCATGGCCGAGGACCGCGAGCGGGGCGGCGCGGGCGATGCCGTGGCGCTGCTCGATTCCTTCGGCAACCTGCTGTTATGCCTGCCCGGCGGGCGGGACCGCCCCGGCATCCGCACGGCGTTCATGGAGACGACGCGTGCCTACGCGCGGCTGCGCTACCAGTTGATGGCCGATGCCACGCCGGCCCAGCGCGAGGAAGTGCGCCAGTACCTGGGCCATCCCAAGGACGGCACGTTCGTGTTCGCGCAGGGGCCGGACGACAGCGCGCTCAGTTTCATGGACCTGGGCGCCTATGGTTCGACCATGGAAGGTCCGCTGCCGCTGACGAATCCTGCCCAGTTCCAGTACGTGCGGCCGCGCATGGCGGCGGATGCGCTGGCCGAATTGTGCGCGGGCTTCCCGCCGCTGTACCGCAGTGTGATCCGCATCCGCCCCACGCAGGTGGCCGATGCGGCCCTGATCGCGGCGCTGGGCTGACGAAGGCCCGCCCGCGCGCCCGCTCGCGTGGCCGTCAACCCTGCCACGGGTCGTAGGTGCCGATGCTCCACAAATGGCCTTCCAGGTCGCGGCAGGTGAAGCCGCGGCCGCCGTATTCCTCGTCCTTGATGTCCAGCAGGATGTGGGCACCCGCTTCCAGCGCGCGGCCATAGACGCGGTCGGCATCGTTCACCACCAGATAGGCCGATTGAGTGACGGCCTTGTCCTGGTCGGACGGCTGCCGGATCAGGCGCCCGTATTCCGTGTCGAACACGGAGCTGAGCATGATCATGCCGTTGCCGTACGAGAGCTGGGCATGGGCGATGGTGCCGTCCTCGTTGGGCACCACCAGTTGTTTCTCAAAGCCGAAGGTATCGCACAGCCATGCGATGGCGGCGGGCGCGTCGCGGTAGCGCATGCAGGGGATGACGGTGGCCTTGGTGGCTTTCGGTATCGTGGACATGGTTCTCTCCCAATCTGGTGTGGAACTGCTTCTATCGTGCCGAGGCCCAGGGGTTCGCCGCCGCCGGCCCGCCTCGGGGCCGTGTTGATATCGCTCAGAGGGATGGCGATTATGCGGCGCATCCGGTGGCTGGCTCCAATATTAGTCCACTGGGGCCGCCGCTACAACCGCCACGAGGTCACATCTGCTGGAACAAGTGGCTGTGGCCCCGGCTCACTTCCAGCAATTCCGGAAAGTTGCGTATGCGCACCATTTGGCGTCCCCGCAAGTCGCGCGACACTTCCTCGATGGCGTCCACCCGCACCAGGGTGGAGCGGTGGATGCGCCAGAACTCGTCGGGATCGAGCTCATCGGCCAGTTCCTTCAGCGTCTTGCGGATCAGCACTTCGGATTGGCTGGTCTGCACCCGCGTGTATTTCTCGTCGGCCCGGAAGAACAGCACTTCGCGCGTGCTGATCATGCGCAGGCTGTTGCCCACCACGGCCTGGATCCAGCGCAGGTAGTCGGGCTTGCCGGCCGGTTTGGCGCCCGGCCTGGTGCCCGGCTGGCCCCGCAGCAGGGCCGTCAATTGCTGTTCGATGTTGGCCGGCTGCTTGCCCAGCCGCGTCTGCAGCCGGGCGCAGGTGGTTTTCAGGCGCTCGCCGCCGGCCGGCTTGAGCACGTAGTCGAGCGCGCCCTGTTCGAACGCTTCGATCGCGTACTGGTCGTAGGCCGTCACGAACACCAGGTGGCAGCGGTTGAACAGCATGCGGGCCGCCTCGATGCCCGACAGGCCGGGCATGCGGATGTCGAGGAACACGATGTCGGGCTGGTGCTGGCCGGCCAGCGCCACGGCTTCGATGCCGTTGGCCGCTTCGGCCACGATCTCCAGCGCCGGCCACACTTCGCGCAAACGGGTGCGCAGCTGGTCGCGCATGGCGTCTTCATCGTCGGCGATCAGCGCGGTGGCGCGCAGTTGCGGGTTCATGGTGCTCCCTTGGCGAAGATGTCGGGCGCGTACGGCAGGCGGATGGTGGCGCGGGCGCCGCCCGTCAGCGGGGCTTCGATCACCAGTTCGGCGCGCCGGCCGTACAGCAGTTGCAGCCGTTCGCGCACGTTGGCCAGGCCCATGCCGTCGCCCGCGTGGGTGGAGAAGCCCACGCCGTCGTCGATCACGTCCACCTGCAACTGGCTGCCGGCCACGCTGGCGCGGATGTCGATCCGGCCGCCTTCGATCTTCGGTTCCAGCCCGTGCTTGATGGCGTTCTCGATCAAAATCTGCAGCATCATGGGCGGGAAGCTGGCGCTCAGCATCTCGGGCGGCACATCGATCGAGACGGCCAGCCGCGATTTCATACGGGCCTGCATGATGGCCAGGTAGGCGCGTGCCATGTCCAGCTGCCGGCCCAGCGTGCCGTTGCCCTTGGCTCGCATCTGGGGCAGGGTGGCGCGCAGGTAGTCGATCAAGTGGGTGTGGATGCGGGCCGCTTCGGGCGGGTCGGTTTCGATCAACTGGCCGATCAGGGCCAGGGTGTTGAACAGGAAGTGCGGTTCGACCTGGGCCTGCAGCGCGGCCAGCCGGGCTTCCACCAGCCGCCGTTCCAGGGTTTCCTCGCCCGCGTGGGCGGCGGACTGGCGCGCTTCCAGTTCGGCCTTGCGCTTGCCGCCGGCCAGCACCTTGAGCCCGAACGAGGCCAGCACGAAGGCGAACGCCTGTTCGGGGCGGCCGAACGGCGTCAGATCCAGCAGCAGCACCAGCACCCAGATGATGATCAGCTTGCGCCACGCCACCTGGGCCAGCCAGTCGAAAAAGCGCCACCACAGGGCGCTGGCGGTGTCGCCCAGCTCCCGCAAAAAGCCGACCACGCGGCCCGGGGGACGCTTGGCCGTCGTCACGAATGGCGCTCCGGCGGCTGGGCTTTATTGCGGCGCTCCAGGATGCATGCTCCCACGGCCAGCTTGAGCAGCAGGAAGGCGGTGAACAGCAGCAGCGCCAGCGGCAGCAGGGTCAGGATCATGGCCATCAGCACGCAGGCCACCAGCAACGCGGGCCAGGACATGCGTTGCAGGGTGCGGGCGCCGTAGCGGGCCGTGTTCAGGAAGGCGGTGCCCACTTCGGTGAGGACGTCGAGCACGCTCTGGCGGGTGATCTTGCTCATCTGGCTACTCCTTTAAAAGATGACCGATGACGTCAATGTAGCGCAAGCGGGCCAGCGTCAACAGCGCCATCCGACCAATTGCAGCTGGCGGGGTATGGCCTGCGGCAAACGGCGATGAGTGGCGCGCGCGGCGGGGCGTCCGTCAGCGCCGGGCGGCCCGCCAGTCGTCCTTGAGCAGGCCGTAGATGACGCTGTCGGACAGCTCGCCGTCCACGAACCACCGTTCGCGCAACCGGCCCTCCTGGCGGAAATGCAGCCGGTCCAGGATGGTGGCCGAGGCGTCGTTGGCCGGATGCAGGTCCGCTTCGATGCGGTGCAGGTCGAGCGGACCGAAGCCGTAGTCGATCAGGGCGGCCAGCGCTTCGGGCATGTAGCCTTGGCCCCAGTGGGCGCGCGACAGCATGTAGCCGATCTCGCAGCGGCGGTTGGCGCGGTGGAAGGCGTACAGCGTGGCCGTGCCGATCAATTCCCCGGTGGCGGCCAGCGTGATGGCCAGCCGCAGCGATTCGCCATTCTCGTAGTGCTGGCGCGAGGTGGCGATGTGGCTGGCCGCCTGGCCCAGTTCCCGCCATGGCGCGCAGCTCCAGTAGCGCATCGCCTGCGGGTCGGCATAGATGGCGAACAGGGCGTCGGCGTCGTAGGGTTCCAAAAAGCGCAGCGTCAGGCGCGGCGTTTGCAAGGTGATGGGTTCGAACACGGGCATGGCGGTCAATGTTGTGAAGATCGATGAAAGCGGATGAAAACGGGCGAAAACGGACTAAAACGGATGAGAACGACCAGTTTAGCCGCGATGATCGGCCGGTGCCGGTGTCGCTGTCGGTGCCGGCGCTGGCGCCGGAGGCTGCACGCGGATGGCGGCCAGCACCATGTCCACGATCAGTTTTTCGGCGTCGTCGAAGTCCTTGCGGGTGAGCTGCTTGCGGCCCAATACCAGCGACATCTGGGTCGAGAAGTCGGCATACGATTGGGTCATGGCCCAGATGGCGAACAGCAAATGGGTGGCGTTGATGGCGGCGATCTTGCCGGTGCTGATCCAGTGTTCGAACACGTCGATATCCTTGCGCAGCAGCGGCACCACGCGTTCCTGGATCTGGGTTCCATACAGCGGCGCGCCGCCGATCACTTCCATCGCATACACGCGCGAGGCCCAAGGCTGCTCGCGCGAAAAACGCAGCTTGGCCTGTACATAGGCGCGCAGCACGTCCTGCGGTTCCTGGCTGGGATCGGCCAGGTTTTCCATGCGTTCCAGCCATTCATCGAGCACGTTGTCGAGCACGCGCTGGTACAGGGCCTGCTTGGACGGGAAGTAGTACATCAGGTTTTGCTTGGACAGGCCCGCATTCTCGGCCACGGTGGCGATCGAGGTGCCTTCGTAGCCGCATTCGGCGAACACGCGCACGGCTTCGGCGGCGATGTCCGCTTCCAGGCGGTCGCGGTTGAGGGCGCGCCGGCTGCTTCTTGGCGCTGGTCCGGTTTGGGATTTGGCGGTCGGCATGGAGTCGTCTTTCAGCGAGGGCGTATCGAACGCAGGAATTGCAGCAGTTGCGGATGGTCGGCGTAGGCCGCGTTGAAGCGGAACCAGATCGTCTCGGCCGGGCGCAGCAGGAAGAAGTCGTTGGGCGACAGCAGGATGCCGGCCTTGAGCGCCTGTTCGGCCACCACCTTGCCGTTCCACTCCGGCGTGGGCGCTTCCGGCCAGCCGGCGCTGACGAACATGCCGCCGCGCGGGCGCGCCAGCGGCGCCATGCCCGCTTCACGCAGCAGGGCGGTGCTGCGCTCGCGGCCCGCGTCGAGCTGCGCGATCAGGCGTTCCACCATGCGCTTGTAGGGCCGCGCCGTGATGGCGTGGTACACGGCGCGCTCGTTGATCTCGGAGGTGGTGAGGCCGGCCAGCATCTTCACCCGCAGCAGTTCCGGCAGCAGCGAGGACGAGGCGCAGATGGAACCGACCCGCAGCACCGGCGACAGGGTCTTGGAAAAGCTGCCGACCCGGATCACGCGCCGCAGTCCGTCCATGGCGGCCAGCGACGCTTCGCCGCGTGGCGCCAGTTCGCGGTAGATGTCGTCCTCCACCAGCCAGAAATCGAACTGCTCGGCCAGGGCCAGCAGGCGATGGGCCTGGGCCGCGCTGAGCGAGGTGCCGAGCGGGTTTTGCAGCACCGTGTTGACGAACATGAGCTTCGGTTGCGTGGCCTGGGCCTGGGCCGCCAGCTGCTCCATGTCCAGTCCCTGTTCGCCGCGCCTGATGCCGACGGCCACGCAGCCGTGGTGGCGGATCAGCGACAGCAGGTTGCTGTAGCCGGGATCCTCCACCAGCACCGTGTCGCCCGGCTTGGTGAGTGTGCGCAGGATCAGGTCGAAGGCGTGGGTGGCGCCATGGGTCAGCAGGATCTGTTCCGGTTCGATGGCCACCAGTTCCTCGCTCAGGGTGGCGGCCATGTGCTGGCGCAGGGTGGGAAAGCCCAGCGGGTGGCCATAGCCGCGCAAGCGGTTGGCGGGGATGCGCATGGCGTGGCGCACGGCGTCGAGGATGGTGTCCTCGCCATACCACTCCGGCGGCAGCCAGCCGGCGCCCACCGGCAGCGCGTCCGACGTGCCTGAATACAGTTCCGGCGTGAGCGCGTCGATGGCGGCCGGGGTGGGGGAGAACGGGGCCGGCGCCAGCGCGGCCGGCAGGTCCTGGCGGGCCACGAAGTAGCCGGAGCCGCGGCGCGAGGACAGCAGGCCCAGCGTCACCAGCCGGTCGTAGGCTTCCACCACAGTGAAGGTGCTGACACCATTACACTTGGCGAACTGGCGCACGGATGGCATCTTGGTGCCCACGCGCAACGCGCGCCCACCCACCAGGGCGCTGATGGCGGCCACGATCTGGTCCACCAGGCTGCCCTTGCCGCCCCGCGCGATGGCCACCGCGGGCCAGCCGCTGTCGGGCGCCGGCGCCGGGTGCTGATCGGGCGCAGTGTCCCCGTCCCCCATCCGTGTTCTCCTTATTGTTGCACTGAACAAAACTGTAGTGTTTTTGCCGCCTGTACGGTTGGCGGGTTTTGCGATTTGTGTATCTGTGCCATAGTTGTTGCGCTGTCTATTATTGCATCATCATTTTGCCAACTGGTAAATTATTTTTACGATGGGATGGATCAGCCACGGCGCCGTCCATCACCGGAACAGGAGACCGATATGAATGAGACCCGACCGGCATCGATGGCGTCCTTCTGGATGCCGTTCACCAATAACCGCGATTTCAAGATGCATCCGAGGCTGCTGGTGTCGGCCGAAGGCATGTACTACAAGGACGTGGACGGCAACAGCATCCTCGATGGCACGGCCGGCCTGTGGTGCGTCCCTTGCGGCCACGCGCAGCCGAAGATCGTGGCGGCCGTGCGCGAGATGATAGGCCAGCTCGATTTCGCCCCCACCTTCCAGATGGGCCATCCGGCCGCCTTCGACCTGGCCGAACAACTGATGGAGTACACCAACCACCGCTTCGGCCATGTGTTCTATACGAACTCCGGTTCCGAGGCCGTGGACACGGCGCTCAAGATGGCGCTGGCCTACCACCGCGCGCGCGGCGAAGGCACCCGCACCCGCCTGATCGGCCGCGAGCGCGGTTACCACGGGGTGGGCTTCGGCGGCATCTCGGTGGGCGGTATCGCCGGCAACCGCAAGCCGTATGGCGCCATGCTGCCGTATGTGGACCACCTGCCGCACACCCACGACCTGGAAAAGAACGCGTTCACGCGCGGCGAGCCGGAATACGGCGCCCACCTGGCTGACGAACTGGAACGCATCGTCACCCTGCACGACGCGTCCACCATCGCGGCCGTGATCGTGGAGCCGGTGGCCGGATCGACCGGGGTGCTGATCCCGCCCAAGGGCTACCTGAAGCGCTTGCGCGAACTGTGCACCAAGCATGGCATCCTGCTGATCTTCGATGAAGTGATCACGGGCTTCGGCCGCATGACGACGCCGTTCGCGGCCGATTACTTCGACGTGGAACCGGACCTGATGACGACGGCCAAGGGCCTGACCAACGGCGTGGTGCCGATGGGCGCCGTGTTCACCAAGCCGTTCCTGTATGAAGCCTTCATGCAGGCGCCGGCCGGCATTGAACTGTTCCACGGCTACACCTACTCCGGCCACCCGCTGGCCTGCGCCGCCTCGCTGGCCACGCTGGAAGTGTTCCGTGAACAGAAGATCGTCGAACACGCGGCCAGCCTGCAGTCGTACTGGGAGGACGCCGTGCATTCGCTGCGCGGCCTGCCGCATGTGATCGATATCCGCAGCATCGGCTTGATCGCGGGCATCGAACTGGCGCCGATCGCGGGCAAGCCGGGTGCGCGCGCGTTCGACGCGTTCAAGAAGGCGTTCGCGGACGGTGTGCTGATCCGCACCACGGGCGACATCATCGCGCTGTCGCCGCCGCTGGTGCTGGAGAAGAAGCACATCGACGAATTGTTCGGCAAGCTGGCCAAGGTGCTGAAGGACCTGGCCTGATCGGCCCCGCTGTACCGGGACAGGCGCCGCCACAAGCAACGCCTGGCCCTTTTTTCTGCCTGACGTTTTACTTTGCATCCCAAACTACAACGAGGAGAACAGCATGCTAGTAGGCGTACCTAAAGAGATCAAGAACCAGGAATCGCGCGTGGGCCTGACGCCGGCCAGCGTGAAGGAGCTGGTATTGCGCGGCCACCAGGTGCTGGTGCAGCAGGGCGCCGGCGCGGCCATCGGCCTGACGGACGCGATGTACGAGGGCGCCGGCGCGACCATCATCGACACGGCGGCGGAAATCTTCGCGCGGGCCGAGATGATCGTCAAGGTCAAGGAGCCGCAACCCGAGGAATGCGCCATGCTGCGCCGCGACCAGATCCTGTACACCTACCTGCACCTGGCGCCGGACCCGGATCAGACCCGCGCGCTGGTGGCTTCCGGCGCTGTCTGCATCGCCTATGAAACCATCACCGGGGCCAACGGCGGCCTGCCGCTGCTGGCGCCCATGAGCGAGGTGGCCGGCCGCATGGCGGTGCAGGCCGGCGCCGCCCACCTGGAAAAATCCAAGGGCGGCATGGGCTTGCTGCTGGGCGGCGTGCCCGGCGTGGCGCCCGGCCATATCGCCATCATCGGCGCCGGCGTGGTGGGCACCAACGCGCTGCAGATGGCGGTGGGCATCGGCGCGCGCGTGACGATCCTGGACAAGAATATCGACCGTCTGCGCCAGCTGGACCTCATCTACGGCAACCGCGTGAGCACCATGTACTCGAACGCCCACACGGTGGAGGAGGCGGTGCTGGACGCCGACCTGGTGGTGGGCGGCGTGCTGGTGCCCGGCGCGGCCGCGCCCAAGCTGGTGACGGCGGCCATGATCTCACGCATGAAGCAGGGCGCGGTGGTGGTGGACGTGGCCATCGACCAGGGCGGCTGCTTCGAAACGTCGCACGCCACCACGCACGAAAAGCCCACCTTCGTCGTGGACGGTGTGGTGCACTACTGCGTGGCCAATATGCCGGGCGCGGTGGCGCGCACCTCCACCTTCGCCCTCAACAACGCCACCATCGGCCATGCGCTGGCGCTGGCCGACAAGGGCTGGCAGAAGGCGCTGCGGACCAACCCCCATTTGAAGAACGGCTTGAACGTCTGCCACGGCCACGTCACCTATGAAGCGGTGGCGCATGGCCTGGGTTATCACTATGTCGAAGCGGACAGCCTGCTGGGCTGAGCGCATTTAATTTGAACGGAACATCATGACTACGCTAGACACCATCACCCACTACATCAACGGCGCCAAGGCCGATACCGCCAGCGGCCGTTATGCGGACGTGTACAACCCCGCGCTGGGCGAGCCGGTGGCGCGCGTGGCGCTGGGCACGGCGCAGGAAGTGGATGCGGCCGTCGCGGCGGCGGCCGCCGCCTTCCCCTCGTGGTCCGCCACGCCGCCGCTGACACGGGCCCGCGTGCTGTTCAAATACCTGCAGCTATGCCAGCAGCACACCGACGAATTCGCGGCCATGCTCACGCGTGAACACGGCAAGACCTTCGCCGATGCGCAAGGCGAGGTGGCGCGCGGGATCGAGATGGTGGAATTCGCGGTCGGCATTCCGCAAATGCTCAAGGGCGAGTTCACCGACCAGATTTCGCGCGGCATCGACGCCTGGTCCATGCGCCAGGCGCTGGGCGTGGTGGCCGGTATCACGCCGTTCAACTTCCCCGTGATGGTGCCGATGTGGATGTTCCCCGTCGCTCTCGCTTGCGGCAATACCTTCGTGCTCAAGCCGTCCGAACGCGACCCGTCGCCGTCGCTGCTGCATGCGCGGCTGCTCAAGGAGGCCGGTTTGCCGGACGGCGTGTTCAACGTGGTGCAGGGCGATAAGGTCACAGTCGACGCGCTGCTTGACCATCCCGTGGTGCAGGCGGTGAGTTTTGTTGGCTCCACCCCGATCGCGGAATACATCTATGCGCGCGGCTGCGCCAGCGGCAAGCGGGTGCAGGCGCTGGGCGGGGCCAAGAACCATATGGTGGTGATGCCGGACGCCGACATGGAGATGGCGGTCGACGCGCTGATGGGCGCGGCCTACGGTTCGGCCGGCGAACGCTGCATGGCCATTTCCGTGGTGGTGGCCGTGGGCGACGCCGGCGACAAGTTGATCGGCGCGCTGGCCAAGCGCACGGCCGCCCTGAAAATCCGCGACGGCATGGCGGCCGACGCGGAAATGGGGCCGGTGGTGTCGCGCGCGGCCAAGGAACGCATCGAAAAGCTGATCGGCGAAGGCCTGGAGCAGGGCGCCACGCTGGTGGTCGATGGCCGCAACTACCACGTGGCCGGGCGTGAGAACGGTTTCTTCGTGGGCGGCACGCTGTTCGACCATGTGACGCCGGACATGAGCATCTACAAGGAGGAGATCTTCGGCCCCGTGCTGTGCGTGCTGCGCTCGCCGGACGTGGGCCATGCCGTGGGCCTGATCAACCGCAACGAGTACGGCAACGGTGTGGCCATCTACACCCGCGACGGCGGCGTGGCACGCGAGTTCGTACGCCAGATCCAGGTCGGCATGGTGGGCGTGAACGTGCCGCTGCCCGTGCCCATGGCGTTCAACAGTTTCGGCGGATGGAAGCGCAGCCTGTTCGGCGACCATCATGCCTACGGCCCGGAAGGCGTGCGTTTCTACACGCGCCACAAGGCCGTGATGCAGCGCTGGCCGAACACGGCCAGCGCTGGCGCGGAATTTGCGTTCCCGCAGATGAAGTAAGGCCGGCCTGCCGCATGCAGGTGCGTGACCAAGCCCCCGTCAACCAGCCCCAGTCAGGAATTGAAGATGATGATCGAATCCCTGAAGTACATGCCGCAGTCCCGGCAATCCAGCAGCGCGCTGGCCGAGCATTTCACCGACCTGGCGCCCGCGCTCAATGCGCGCCAGGCGGCGATTGAAAGCGCGCGCTGCCTGTATTGCTACGATGCGCCTTGCTCGCGTATCTGTCCGTCCGAAATCGACGTGGCGAGCTTCATCCGCAATATCCATGAAGGCAATGTCAACGGCGCCGCCGCCGGCATCCTCAAGCAGAACATCCTGGGTGGCAGTTGCGCCCGCGTGTGCCCGACCGAGATCCTGTGCGAGGACGCCTGCGTACGCAATCACGACGCGGAAGGGCAGCCCGTGAAGATCGGCCTGCTGCAGCGCTACGCCGTGGACCACATGACGTTCAGCGAGCATCCGTTCCAGCGCGCGCCGGCCACGGGGCGCAGGATCGCCGTGGTGGGTGCCGGCCCGGCCGGGCTGTCGTGCGCGCACCGGCTGGCCATGCTGGGCAACGATGTCGTCATCTACGAGGCCAGGGAAAAATCGGGCGGCCTCAATGAATACGGCATCGCCAAGTACAAGCTGACGGACGACTTCGCGCAGAAGGAAGTGGCGTTCCTGCTCGGCATAGGCGGCATCGAGATCCGCCACGGCCAGACCCTGGGCGGTAATGTGCAGTTGAAGGATTTGCAGGCCCAGTACGACGCCGTGTTCCTGGGCCTGGGCCTGGGCGCCAGCCGCCGCCTGGGGCTGACGGGCGAGGACGCGCCGGGCCTGCTGGCGGCCGTGGACTACATTGCCGCGCTGCGCCAAGCGGACGATTTGTCGCAACTGCCGGTGCCGGCGCGGGTGATCGTGATCGGCGCGGGCAACACGGCCATCGACATGGCGGTGCAGATCCGGCGCCTGGGGGCGGAGGAGGTGACGCTGGTGTACCGGCGCGGCTTCGACGCCATGAGCGCCACCGGCCATGAGCAGCACATCGCGATGGAAAACCAGGTCCGCATGCGCACCTGGGCCCAGCCGCAGCAAGTGCTGTTGGACGAGGCGGGCCGCGTGCGCGCCATGCGCTTCGAGAAGACGGCGTTGAACAACGGCCGGCTGGCCGGCACCGGCGAGACGTTCGAGATCGCGGCCGACGCCATCTTCAAGGCCATCGGCCAGAGCATGGACCCGGACAGCATTGGCGATCCGCTGGCCAGGACCTTGCAGCGCGACGGCGACAAGATCCATGTGGACGCTCAGTTCCGCACCATCCTGCCGCGCATCTACGCCGGCGGCGACTGCGTGGCGCCCGGGCAGGACTTGACGGTGCAGGCCGTACAGCACGGGAAGCTGGCCGC
Source organism: Rugamonas apoptosis (assembly GCF_014042355.1). Taxonomy (GTDB): domain Bacteria; phylum Pseudomonadota; class Gammaproteobacteria; order Burkholderiales; family Burkholderiaceae_D; genus Rugamonas; species Rugamonas apoptosis. Next base: position 77,889 of record NZ_JACEZU010000007.1, on the reverse strand, counting down.
GCTGGCCATCCACCGCGACATCCAATCGAACAAGGAGCCGCATCATGGCTGATCTGAGCATAGAATTCTGCGGCATCAAGTCGCCCAATCCGTTCTGGCTCGCGTCCGCGCCGCCGACGGACAAGGCTTACAACGTGGTGCGCGCTTTCGAGGCCGGCTGGGGCGGCGTGGTGTGGAAGACGCTGGGCGAAGATCCACCAGCCGTCAACGTATCGTCGCGCTACTCGGCCCATTACGGCAAGAACCGCGAAGTGATCGGCTTTAACAACATCGAACTGATCACCGACCGCTCGCTGGAAATCAACCTGCGCGAGATCACCCAGGTCAAGAAGGATTGGCCGGACCGCGCGCTGATCGTGTCGCTGATGCTGCCGTGCGAGGAAAAGGCATGGGCCGATATTCTGCCGCTGGTGGAAGCGACCGGCGCCGACGGCATCGAGCTCAATTTCGGCTGCCCGCACGGCATGCCGGAGCGCGGCATGGGCGCGGCCGTGGGCCAGGTGCCCGAGTATGTGCGCATGGTGACCAGCTGGTGCAAGAAGCATTCGAAGCTGCCCGTGATCGTCAAGCTCACCCCCAACATCACGGACATCCGGGGGCCGGCCCGCGCGGCCAGGGAGGGCGGGGCGGACGCCGTTTCGCTGATCAACACCATCAATTCCATCACCCACCTGGACCTGGACCGCATGGTGGCCTTCCCGGCGGTGGGCGGGGCCAGCACGCACGGCGGCTATTGCGGCACGGCCGTCAAGCCGATCGCGCTCAACATGGTGGCCGAGATCGCGCGCGACCCGGCCACGGCGGGCCTGCCCATCTCCGGCATCGGCGGCATCGGCAACTGGCGCGACGCGGCCGAGTTTATCGCGCTGGGCGCCGGCTCGGTGCAGGTGTGCACGGCGGCCATGCTGCACGGCTTCCGCATCGTCGAGGAGATGAAGGACGGCCTGTCGCGCTGGATGGACGAGAAAGGTTATCGCAGCATCAGCGAGTTCGCCGGCAAGGCCGTGCCCAACACGACGGACTGGAAATACCTGGATATGAATTACCAGGTGATCGCCCAGATCAACCAGGACGATTGCATCCAGTGCGGCCGCTGCTACGTGGCGTGCGAGGACACGTCGCACCAGTCCATCGCGCAACTGGTCGACCAGGCGGGTGGACGCCGGTATGAGGTGATCAAGGAGGAATGCGTCGGTTGCAATCTGTGCGAAATCACCTGTCCGGTGCAGGGCTGCATCACGATGGTGCCGCAGAAGACGGGCAAGCCGTACATGAACTGGACCCAGGACCCGCGCAATCCGCGCGCGGAATCCGCACCAGGCACGGCACAAAGTCCAGCGCAAGGCGCGGTACCGGGCGCGCTCCAGCAGCCGGCGGCGGAGGTGGTCCAAAACTAGTTCGGCGTGAGTACAGGGTTAGGTATAAAAATTGCAGAGACTGAGATACACTGGCCCGTCACCAGGCTTGCGCAGGTGACGGGGCCAGAGGCCTCATCAACCCTTGGAGAGAGCAACGTGAGTAAAGAACCGACTGGCAGCACGCAACTATGGAATGAAGATCTGGCGCCCACCACGGCGGCGCAACGCAGCTGGCGCTGGTATCACTTCGCCGCGCTGTGGGTGGGCATGGTGATGTGCATCCCGGCCTACACCCTGTCGGCCAGTCTGATCGAAGGCGGCATGTCCGGCTGGCAGGCCGTGCTGACCGTGTTCCTGGCCAACGCCATCGTGCTGCTGCCGATGCTGGCCATCGGCCATGCCGGCACCAAGTACGGCATCCCCTACGCGGTGCTGGCCCGTTCCTCGTTCGGCACCACCGGCGCGCGGCTGCCGGCGCTGATGCGCGCCATCGTGGCCTGCGGCTGGTACGGCATCCAGACCTGGTTCGGCGGCCAGATGATCTACACGCTGCTGGGCGTGATGATGGGCGGCGAGATCGGCGGCGCCAAGATCGCGGGGCTCGGCATCAACGGCGCGCAACTGGCGTGTTTCCTCGCGTTCTGGGGCATCCAGTTCTGGTACATCGTGCACGGCATGGACGCCATCCGCAAACTGGAAACCTACACGGCGCCGCTCAAGATCCTGATCTGCTTCGTGCTGCTGGGATGGGTGTACAACAAGGCGGGCGGCTTCGGCGACCTGCTGTCGGCGCCGTCGCAATTCGTTGAAGGTGGCAAGAAGGCTGGCCAGTTCTGGTCCGCGTTCTGGCCCTCGCTGACGGCCATGGTGGGCTTCTGGGCCACGCTGGCGCTCAACATCCCCGACTTCACCCGCTTCGCCCGCTCGCAGCGCGACCAGGTGCTGGGCCAGTCCGTCGGCCTGCCCGTGCCCATGGGATTGCTGGCCATGATGGCGGTGATCGTCACCTCGGCCACCGTGGTCTTGTACGGCAAGGCGATCTGGGACCCGGTCGACCTGTCCAGCCGCATGACGGGTGTGGCGGTGCTGGTGGCGCTGCTGATCCTGCTGATCGATACGGTCAGTGTGAACCTGGCGGCCAACTTGGTGGGGCCGGCCTACGATTTCTCCTCGCTGGCGCCCCGCCTGATCTCGTACAAGACGGGCGGCTACATCACGGCCTCGATCGCGATCCTGATGATGCCGTGGAAGATACTGGAATCGACCCAGGGCTACATTTTCACCTGGCTGATCGGCTATTCCGCGCTGCTGGGCCCCATCGCCGGTATCCTGATCATCGACTACTACATGGTGCGCAAGACGGAGCTGGACGTGGCGCAGCTGTACCGCGAAGACGGCGGCTACTCCTACGGCAATGGCTGGAACACGGCGGCGCTGGTGGCCTTCGTGGTCGGCGTGGTGCCCAATATTCCCGGCTTCCTGAACGCCGCCTTCCCGTCCTCCTTCCCCGGCGTGGCGGACGGCTTCAAGACCATTTACACCTACGCCTGGTTCGTCGGCATTGCCATTTCGGCGCTGGTGTATGGTGTGCTGATGAAAGGTAAGGCGCTGCCGGCCATGCGCGCGGCGGCTCAGCCATAACCGAGAGGACTAGCCATGACCATGATTATTCGCGGCGGCACCGTCGTCAACGCGGACCGCGCCTTTCGTGCCGATGTGATGACTTATGGCGACAAGATCGTCGCCGTGGGGGAGAGCCTGGAGGCACCCCCTTCCGCGCGGGTGATCGACGCGCGCGGCCAGTACGTGATACCGGGCGGGATAGACACCCACACCCACATGAATCTGCCGTTCATGGGCACGGTCACGCAGGACGACTTCTTCACCGGCACGGCGGCCGGGCTGGCCGGCGGCACCACCACCATCATGGACTTCGTCATCCCCAGCCCCAAACAGTCCTTGCTGGAAGCGTTCCACGTGTGGCGCGGCTGGGCCCAGAAGGCGGCCGGCGACTACACCTTCCACGTGGCCGTGACCTGGTGGGACGATAGCGTGCGCGAGGAAATGGGCATCCTGGTGCGCGACCATGGCGTGAACAGCTTCAAGCACTTCATGGCCTACAAGAACGCCATCATGGCCGATGACGAAACGCTGGTGAACAGCTTCCGCCGCGCGCTGGAACTGGGCGCCATCCCCACCGTGCATGCCGAGAACGGCGAACTGGTATTCCAGTTGCAGCAGGACTTGCTGCGCCAGGGGCTGACCGGGCCATCCTCGCACCCGCTTTCGCGTCCGCCCGCCGTGGAGGCGGAGGCGGCCAACCGCGCCATCACCATCGCCGGCGTGCTCAATACGCCGCTCTACATCGTCCATGTTTCGTGCGCCGAATCGCTGGAAGCCATCGCACGGGCGCGCGCCAACGGCCAGCGCGTGTATGGCGAAGCGCTGGCCGGCCATCTGGTGATCGACGACAGCGTGTATCACAGCGCCGATCCGGAATTCGCGGCTGGCCACGTGATGAGCCCACCGTTCCGCAGCAAGCACCATCAGGCCGCGCTGTGGCATGGCCTGCAGGGCGGTAACCTGCATACGACGGCCACCGACCACTGCACCTTCTGCGCCGCGCAAAAGGCGGCCGGCAAGGACGACTTCACCAAGATCCCCAATGGCTGCGGCGGGGTGGAGGAGCGCATGGCCGTGGTGTGGGACGCGGGCGTGAACACGGGCCGTTTGACGCCATCCGAATTCGTGCGCGTGACGTCGGCCAACGCGGCCCAGATTTTCAATATGTATCCGCGCAAGGGTGTGATCGCGGTCGGTTCGGACGCCGATATCGTGGTGTGGGATCCCGAAGGCACGCGTACCGTCAGCGCCAGGACCCAGCATGCCAAGGGTGGCTTCAACGTGTTCGAGGGACGCACCGTGCGTGGCATCCCCAGCACCACGATGGCCGCCGGCAAGGTGGTGTTCGACCGTGGCGTGCTGACGGCGGAGGAGGGCGCGGGCCGCTACGTGGAACGGCCGGCGTTTGTGCCGGTGTCGGCCCAGTCTTGAACAAGGAGTGTGACATGAGCGAAATGCGTATCAACGGCGAACGCCTGTGGGCGGCGCTGATGGAACTGGCCCGCATCGGCGCCACCCCCAAGGGCGGCGTCAAACGGCTGACGCTGACGGATCTGGATCGACAGGGGCGCGACTTGGTGGTCGGCTGGGGCAAGGCGGCCGGTTTGTCGGTCACGGTGGACCAGATCGGCAACGTGTTCATGCGCCGCGCCGGCCGCAACAACGCGCTGCCGCCGGTGGTCACGGGCAGCCACATCGACACCCAGCCCACGGGCGGCAAGTTCGATGGCAACTACGGTGTGCTGGCCGGGCTGGAAGTGGTGCGCACCTTGAACGACTTGAATATCCAGACCGAGGCGCCGATCGAGGTTGCGTTCTGGACCAATGAGGAAGGCTCGCGCTTTGTGCCCGTGATGATGGGCTCCGGCGTGTTCTGCGGCGCCTTCAGCCTGGAGACGGCCTACGCGGCGCGCGACGTGGAAGGCAAGTCGGTGGGCGAGGAACTGGAGCGTATCGGCTACAAGGGCAGCGAGGTGCCGGGCCAGCATCCCATCGGCGCCTATTTTGAAGCCCACATCGAACAGGGGCCGGTGCTGGAGGACGCCGACAAGGTGATCGGCGTGGTGCCGGCCGTGATGGGCCTGAGCTGGTACGACTGCGTGGTGACGGGCATGGAAGCGCACGCGGGCCCCACGCCCATGGGCTTGCGCAAGGACGCGCTGCAGGTGGCCACGAAGATCATGCAGGAAGTGGTGGCCATCGCCAACCGCTATCCGCCCTATGGACGGGGCACGGTGGGCATGGTGCAGGTGTTCCCCAACAGCCGCAATGTGATACCGGGCGAAGTCAAATTCAGCATCGACCTGCGCAACGTGAACGACACGCTGCTCATCGCCATGCACGAGGAGATGCTGGCCTTCGTCGAGCGCACCCGCAGTGAGACGGGGCTGGGCATCACGGTGGAGCGCGTGTCCTACTATCCGCCATGCCCGTTCCATCCGGACTGCGTGGGGGCCGTGCGCAAGGCCACCGGGAAGCTCGGGTATTCGACCATGGACGTGGTGTCCGGCGCCGGGCACGATGCCATCTACGCGGCGCGCGTGGCGCCGGCCGGCATGATCTTCGTGCCCTGCAAGGACGGCATCAGCCACAACGAGATCGAGGATGCCAAGTCGGAACATCTGGAAGCCGGTTGCAACGTGCTGCTGCACGCGATGCTGGACAGGGCGGGCATCGCCAGCTAGCGGCGCGGCTGGGGATGTAGCATCTGCTTACACTCCTTACAGTTGAGCGGTGCACCGATCGGTATCCGCTTCGTTAAAGTATGCATGGGCGCGTTGCCCGCAACCGAGACGATAGAGGATACCAAAATGAAGATCAATAAACTGTTGTTGACGGCAGCCCTGGCCACCCTGATCGCACCGGCCTTCGCCCAGAGCACGACCACGCCGAAGGTCGACGCCCGGCAGGAACGGCAGGAAATGCGCATTGAGCAGGGCGTCAACAGCGGCCAGCTGACGGCCAGGGAAACGCTGAACCTGGAAAAGCGCGAAGCGAAGATCGAGTCGGACAAGGAAAAGGCCAAGGCGGACGGCAAAGTGACGCCGCAGGAGCGGGCCCACCTGAACAAGGAACTGGACCACACCAGCAACAAGATCTACCGCAAGAAGCACAACGCCCGCACCGCCGGCTAGACGGCCCGTGGCCCTCGCAACGCCCGCCCATCGCAAGATGCGCGGGCTGTTTTTTTTCGCGCATGTTGAGGCAAAAAAAAACCCGCCAATGTTGGCGGGTGAAATCCAATTCTTCTTAGGGAGTTGGAGGAGACAGGTGCATTATGCGGCGGCGCGGCACGTAAGGCTAATTCTTATTTCCGATGAGCATTATTTTTGAATCGCATATCTGCTGTTAAGCCGGAATTGAAAAGTTCGCCGCGCGTGTTAGCCGCATGTTCGAACTGATCCTGCCTTTCTGCCCCTGTCTGGCGGCAAGAATGGACGAGAAGGCAGGCCCAGTCGGGCGCTCCGAGCCCCTGTGGGGAAGCTTCTATTTCCGCTTCTATTTTCTTCTGCTTTCTTCAGTTTGAACCTATTCCGGGTTTTCCGATCTAAATAGGAGGATGCAGAAAAAACCAGAAGGAGAAATAGAATGGAATCCACAGTGAGCCTGCCCCTCCACAGCAGTACCTTGTCCCGCCTGGTCGCCCACCTTCGCCAGGGCAACGGTGGCCCACAAGATCTTGCCGCGGCCGTTACAGACGCCGTCAATAGCTGGATCTGCGCGCGGGAAGTGCGGCAGCAAGGGGCGGACGCGGATTGCGTGCGCGGCTATCAATGGAAGTCGCTTTTCCTGCCGGAGGGGACGGTGCTGCGTTCGTGGAGCTACGGCGAGCATAACTACGCGCGGGTGGAGGGCGATCACATCATCCATCGCGGGCGGACTGTGTCGCCCAACCAGTTCGCGCAGTCGTTCGCACGCACTACGCGCAATGCGTGGACGGATCTGTATATTCGCCGGCCCGGCGACGAGCGTTTTTATCTGGCGTGCCGCCTGCGCAGTGAGCAGGCCAAGCAGGCGAAACTGGCGGCGCCGGTCGCACCGGCCGACGACATCACCAAATTCGTGCTGGCCTTGTTGGCCGCAAAGATTCCCGCCCCGATCGTGCAACTGCCTCCCGCTCCGGCGCCACGCAACGTGCCGCCCGGGCCCGGCTGGAACTTGCCCGAACGGCGCAAATTCCGTTACCGCATAGAGGACGTCGCATTTGAATGATGACTGCCTATCCTCTCCATGTATCCGCGAAGAACAAAAAAAAACCCGCCAATGTGGGCGGGTGAAATCCAATTCTTCTTAGGGAGTTGGAGGAGACAGGTGCATTATGCGGCGGCGCGGCACGTAAGGCTAATTTTTATTTCAGATGAGCATTATTTTTGATTCGCATATCTGAGCTTGAGCCGCCGAGGCAAGGCGGAGTTTCCCGTTCATCCGCAAAGAGCCATTTTTTTGCATCCCAGGCCAGCAAAATCATCGCCTGTCACATATGCAAACCCAACGGAAACACAGTGCTTTACATTGGAGGCACCTCAAAACCTGATTAGGAGACTTATCGATGCGGCCCACCTTCTGCTGCGCCTATTCCGTGGCGGCCATGGCTTTGATCACTTGCAGCGCCAACGCGGGTGAGCTGGACGCCCAACTTGCCACGGCCCTGAAAGATCGCAGCATCCCGGCAATGGCCGTGCTGGTCATGCGCGACGGCAAAGTTGAAGATCAAGCGGTGCGTGGCGTGCGTGCCGCAGGCAGCCCCGCGCACGCGCAATTGTCCAGCCATTGGCATATCGGCTCAGACGCCAAGGCGATGACTGCAACCCTGATCGCGCGCCTGGTCGAGACGGGCAAACTGTCCTGGGAGGCACCGCTCAAGGAGATGCTCCCCGACACCGCAATGCGGCCGGAATATCAGTCCGTCACGCTGGCTGACCTGCTCTCGCACCGCGCCGGCCTGCCGCCAAACAGTGACGAGAAGCGCATCGAAGCCACGCGCAAGGACCGACGCGCGCTGGCGGTGCTGCGCATGGAATATGTTCAGCGCGCGCTCAACGAGGCGCCAGTGGGCCCGGTCCGCGCAGACTCGCAATATTCCAACAGCGGCTATATCATCGCCGCCGCCGTTGCGGAACGCGCCACCGGCCAGAGCTTTGAAAACCTGATGCAAGAACAGGTGTTTGCTCCGCTCGGCATGCAGGTCGATACTGCGCCCTCGCGTCATGGCCAAGTGCTCGGTCATAAGGCCGGCAAGCCGCTGACAGGAGGGACCGCCGACATCCCGCCTTTCTTTGCACCTGCCGGCGCGACCATGAAAATGAGTTTGGCGGATTGGTCCAAGTTCGTGCTTGACCAGATGGCGGGTGAACGTGGTGCGGGCAAACTGCTTTCGCAGCAAGGTTATCGATTCCTCCATGCGCCCCAAGGGAAAACCGGCGCGGCCCTTGGCTGGGGGGTGAAGAACAACTGGCCGGCTCACGCACCGATGCGTCTATTGATGCACGCCGGTTCCAACGGGCACTGGAACGCCTTGGTGGCGCTGGCGCCGGACACCCAAAGCGGCGTATTGGTGGTCGCCAATGCCGGCGAAGGGACCGGCGCCGAGCAGCAGGAAACCCAGCTGGTCATGCGCCTGATGTCCGGCATGGCCAAGGCCCAGTAGCAGCAGCTGGCCGCCGCTTACGCACGAGACAAGGCAAAAAAAACCCGCCAATGTTGGCGGGTGAAATCCAATTCTTCTTACGGAGTTGGAGGAGACAGGTGCATTATGCGGTGTCGCGGAATGCAAAGCTAATTTTTATTTCCAATAAGCATTATTTTTAAATCGCATATCTGGTGCGGGGCAGTTCTGCCACCTCAGCGGATTGTAACAACATGTTATTTTTGACAACCAATGCCAGCCCGGGTTATATAGTGAAACGTGGCTCGTGTGCGCGGCGTCGTCGCGCGGCCTAAATTGCTCGTGATCCTTATGCGACGTCTGGCCCAGGTTTGTGCCGTGATTACAATGTCCGCTTTCACCTGTGCGGTCTGCGCCGCGCCGCCCTCCATACCAGCGCCCGCACCCGCACCCATACCCGCACCCGTACCCGTACCCGCACCCGCACTTGCGCCCGCATCTGTACCCGCGCCCGCTCACAGCGATGGGACAGCCGTCCCTGACCCATTCGCACCGGCCCCCGCCGCCAGCCATCCACCGTTAACCGAGGCTGCGATCCGCGAGGCGATCCATGAGACGCTGGTGGAAGCCGACCGCCAGGCCGCCGCCGAGCGCCAGGACGTGGCCAACAAGCAGATGCAACCGGGCGTGGCGCCCGGTGGCGTGGTGTATCGGGGCAGCGCGGAGGCCGACGTCCTGTCCTCCGCCTTCAATGAGGCCAGGATACCCGACTGCTTGCATTCCGATGGCTTGAAGTTCCAACCCACGCTCATTTTTGCCGGCCTGCTGGCACTGCCGTTCGTGGCCGTGGCCAAGTTGCGGGGCAAGTGCAACTAGCTTGTCAGCCACGGCGCGCCATAACCTGAAACGTCAGGCCGCGGTGTCGCGCCATTGCATCGGACGCGGAAAAAAATGTGTGGAATGCATAGCGGCTATATGCCGCCGATGATGAACGCCGCTTACTTCTGCAGCGTGCGCGCCGCCGCGCTGACCTGATCGCGCAACCATTTGTGCTCCGGCGCCTGGTGCACGCGTTCGTGCCACAGCTGGTAAAAACGCATGGCCGGGAATTTGACGGGCACCGCGAACGTCTTGAGCGGCAGGTTGCGCTCGTAGTAGCGCACGAACTGGCGGCCCGTGGTCAATACCAGATCGGTCTGGGTCAGCATGTAGGGGATCAAGCCGAAGTAAGCCGATTCCACCATCACGTTGCGCTGCATGCCTTGCGATTCAAGGAACGAGTCGACCACGCCGTGGTAACCGGGCAGCATCTGCGTGGGCCGCACGTGCGGCAGGGTCAGATAATCGGACAGCGTCATGTCCTCGCTGCCGGTGCGCATCGCGTATGGGCAATCGGCGCGCATGGTGCAGATGATGGGATCTTCGAACAGCTTGGACATGTGCAGGTGCTCGGGCGGTTCGTCCCAGTTGGCGATCACCAGGTCCATGTCGCCATCCGACAGCAGGCGGATGTAGTCCGAGCCCGGCCCCAGGCTGTGGATCTTGATGCGGCTCAGCGGCGAGCCCCGTCGCAGCAGGGCCACCACATTGGGCAGGAACTGGCTGTCCAGGTAATCGGGCGCGGCGATGTGGAACACGCGCGCCTCTTCCTGCGGCACGAACGGCGTCTTCTTGACGAACAGGTTCTCCGTTTCGTCGAGGATGCGCTTGGCCGGCGCCAGCAGGCTTTCGCCGTGCTGGGTCGGCACCATGCCGCGCGCGCCGCGCACCAGCAAGGGATCGCCCGTCAGTTCGCGCAGCTTGCGCAGCGACGCGGAAATGGAAGGCTGCGGCTGATTGAGCTTGAGCGCCACGCGCGACACGTTCTTCTCCACCAGCAGCATATAAAGGATGCGGATCAGGTGCAGGTCGAGGTGTTGCGGCAGGGCTGGCATGGGGCAATATATGTTAGACGTTATGTTGAATATACTCTAATCTTCATGTTGCCGGAACCTAATACGATTATCTTCTGTAAATTCGCCACATCTCTTACCCAAGGAATTCATGGACGCATTTGCCTATCTGATCCCGTATGGCCTTGAGTGGCTGAACCTGATCGTGCGCTGGCTGCACGTCATCACCGGCATCGCATGGATCGGCGCCTCGTTCTACTTCGTCTGGCTGGACAATTCGATCCGTCCGCCCGCAGCCGGCTCCGAGCTGGCCAAGAAGGGCGTATCCGGCGAACTGTGGGCCGTGCATGGCGGTGGCTTCTACAACCCGCAAAAATACCTGGTGGCGCCGGCCGAACTGCCCAAGGAACTGCACTGGTTCAAATGGGAGGCTTACAGCACCTGGCTGTCCGGCATCGCGCTGCTCACCATCGCCTACTACTTCAACGCCCAGGCCATGATGATCGACAAGCAGGTGGCCGACATCGGCAGCTGGCAGGCGGTCGGCATCGGCATCGGTACCCTGGTCGCCGGCTGGACCGTGTACGACCTGCTGTGCCGCTCGCCGCTGGGCCAGCGCGAGCTGCCGTTCGGGATCGTGGTCTTCGTGCTGATCGTCGCCGCCGCCTATGGCCTGACCCATGTGCTGAGCGGGCGCGCCGCCTACATCCACGTGGGTGCGCTGATCGGCACCATCATGGTAGGCAATGTGCTGATGCTGATCATCCCCGGCCAGCGCAAGATGGTCGAAGCCATGCAGGCCGGCGGCCTGCCCGATCCCAGGCATGGCCAGAAGGCCAAGCAACGCAGCGTCCACAATAACTATTTCACGCTGCCGGTGCTGTTCATCATGATCAGCAATCACTACGCGATGACCTACCGGAACGACCATGCCTGGCTGGTGCTGGCCTTCGTCATGGCGGCCGGTGTGTTGATCCGCCACTTCTTCAACCTGCGCCACAAGGGTCGCGTGGAATGGCGTTATCCCGTGGCCGGCGTGGCCCTGTTGCTGGGCGTGGCCGTGACCATCGCGCCGCCCGCGCCAGTGGCGGTGGCGCCGGCGGCCGATCCGGCCGCCGCGTTCAACAGCGTCAAGGCCGTCATCGGCCAGCGCTGCGCGAGCTGCCATTCGGCCCATCCTACCCAGCCCGGTTTCGCCACGGCGCCGCTGGGCATGGTGCTCGACACCGACCAGCAGATCCACCAGAGCGCCGAAAAGATCTACAAGCAGGCCGTCCAGCTCAAGGCCATGCCGATCGGGAACCTGACCAATATGACGGATGCGGAACGGGCCACCATCGCGGCCTGGTACGAATCCGGCGCCAAGTAAGCGCGCCAAACCCAATACGGAGAACTGCGCAATGAGCACTCAAAAAGAACAACTGGCGGCCTGGATCGATGCCCATTTCGACGAGCAAGTGGGCGTGCTGCAGCAAGTGCTGCGCGTCCCTACCGACACCCCGCCCGGCAACAACGCGCCCCATGCGGACATGGTGGCGGAACTGGTCAAGGCCTATGGCTGGCAGGCGGAAAAGCACGCCGTGCCCAGCGCCGAGGTGCGCGACTACGGTATGGAATCCATCACCAACCTGATCGTGCGCCGCCCCTACCAGCCAGGCGGCCCGACCGTGGCCCTGAACGCGCATGGCGACGTGGTGCCGCCGGGCGACAATTGGACCTACCCACCGTACGGCGGCGTGATCGACAACGGCTACATCTATGGCCGTGCCGCCGCCGTTTCCAAGTGCGACTTCGCCACCTACATCTTCGCCGTGCGCGCGCTGGAAGCATTGGGCGTGCCGCTCAAGGGCGGACTGGAACTGCACTTCACCTACGACGAGGAATTCGGCGGCTTGCTGGGACCGGGCTGGCTGTTGCAGCAGAAGCTGACCAAGCCGGACTTCGTCATCGCGGCCGGCTTCAGCTACAACATCGTCACCGCCCATAACGCCTGTTTGCAACTGGAGATCACCGTGCACGGCAAGTCCGGCCACGGCGCCATGCCGGAGACGGGGCACGACGCGTTGCAGGCGGCCACCAAAATCCTCAACGCCATCTACGGCCAATTGCCTGAACTGAAAAAGGTCAAATCCGAGGTGCCCGGGATCGACTCGCCCACCATGCTGGTTGGCCGCATCGACGGCGGCACCAACACCAACGTGGTGCCGGGCAAAGTGGTGATGAAGATGGACCGTCGCATGATCCCGGAAGAAGACCCGGTCGTTGTGGAGGCCCAGGTGCGGGCCCTGATCGAGGACGCCGTGCGCGGCGAGCCGGGCATCCGGATCGAGATCAAGCGTTTGCTGCTGTCGCACGCGCTGCGCCCACTGCCCGGCGGCGAAAAGCTGGTGGCCAATCTCCAGCGCAATGCCAAGACCGTGATTGGCGAGGACATCCCGGCCCAGGGCACGCCCCTGTACGCGGACGCGCGCCTGTATGGCGAGCAGGGCATTCCGGCCGTGCTGTACGGCGCCGGCCCCCGCACCGTGCCCGAATCGAACGCCAAGAAGGCCGATGAACGGCTGCTGCTGGAAGACTTGCGCAAGGCGACCAAGGTGGTGGCCATGACGCTGTTCGATTTCCTGGCCGCGTAAGCCAATAGCGCGGCGGCGCCTGCCGCCTGCCGCACGACGCCCGGTGCCCGCAGCAGCAGCGCGGCGCATCAGGGCCAATCGTTCCGATATCTGCCGCACCGTGGCGCGGCCGCTTGTCGTATCATGCATGCTGGACCCAGCCTGAGAGTACCCGTGCATCGATACGAACTGATCAGCTGTCATGACTGCGGGAAGCTGCATCGCCGGCACCCGCTCGCGCCGCGCCAGAAGGCGCGCTGCGTGCGCTGCCGTTCCGTCCTCTATCGCGGCATCGCCTCCGATGCCAACCGCATGGCGGCCTTGGTACTGGGCGCCGCGCTCACCTTCCTGATCGCCCAACTGTTCCCCATCGTTAAACTGGAGGTCAACGGCCTGCGTTCCAGCGCCACGCTGTTGGGCGCCATTCGTGTGCTGTGGAACGAGAATATGCAGGTGGTGGCGGCCATCGTCTTCCTGTGCACCATATTGCTGCCGGCCGTGGAACTGGGCAGCCTCTTGTACGTCACGCTCAGCCTGCGCGCCGGCCAGCAGCCACCGGGCCTGCACCGGCTGTTGCGCGCCGTCCGCGCGGCGCGCCACTGGGGCATGACGGAGGTGCTGATGATCGGCATCCTGATCACGGTCGTCAAGATGACCAGCCTGGCGCAAGTGGAGCCGCAGGCGGGCCTGTTCGCCTTTGGCGCGCTCACGTTGATGCTGGCCATCGTCACCGCGTTCGACCCGCGTATCCTGTGGAATCTGGCCGACGAGCAGGCCCGCGCGCGCGGGGCCGCGCTGCCCGCGCCGGCCACCGTGCTGGCCGGCGGGGTGCCCACGCTGACCTGCCATGCCTGTGGACTGGTGGCGGAGGACCGGGGCCAGCGCCAGCACCAGCACGGGCACGGGCAGCAGCACCAGTACGGGCACCAGCACGGGCACCAGCACGGGCAAGGGAACGGGAACGGGAACGGGCAGCAGCGTTGCGCGCGCTGCGGCGCGGCCCTGCACCGCCGCCGGCCCGACAGCGTGGCCCGCACCTGGGCGCTACTGCTGGCCGCCGCCATCCTCTACATTCCGGCCAACCTGCTGCCCGTGATGTACACCCACTCCCTGTTCGGCAAGGAAGACGACACCATCATCAGCGGCGTGATCTATTTCTGGCACAGCGGCTCGCCGGCGCTGGCGGCCATCATCTTCATCGCAAGTATCGTGGTGCCGGTGCTGAAGCTGGCCGCGCTGTCCTTGCTGGCGTGGACGGCGCAGCGCCGCTCGCGCTGGCGGCCGTTGCAGCGCACCGTGCTGTACCGGCTGGTGGAGCTGGTGGGGCGCTGGTCCATGCTCGACATCTTCGTTATCACGCTGACGGTGGCGCTGGTGCGCTTCCAGACGCTGGCCGTGATCACGGCCGGCCCCGGCGCGCTGGCTTTTTGCGCAGTGGTGGTGCTGACCATGCTGGCATCGATGCAGTTCGACCCGCGCCTGATCTGGGATCATCTTGGAGCGAATGGAGAAAACGATGGAAGAAACCGGCCCTGACGCCGAAGCAGGCCACACCCACCTGCCGGCGCCCGTGGTGGAAAAGGCCAGCCGCTGGCTGCCTTCGCTGGTGTGGCTGGTGCCTCTGCTGGCCGCGTTGATCGGCGCCACACTGGTGGTCAAGTCGATACTGGACCAGGGCCCCACCGTGGTGGTCAGCTTCCGCACGGGCGACGGGCTGGAGCCGGGCAAGACCAAGGTCAAATACAAGGACGTCGATATCGGCCTGGTACGCGCCATCTCGCTGTCGCCCGACCTGTCGAAGGTGCTGGTGACGATCGACATGAGCAAGGAAGCCAAGCGCTTCACGGCCGAGGACACACGCTTCTGGGTGGTGCGCCCGCGGGTAGGGGCGAGCGGGGTGTCGGGCCTGAACACGCTGCTGTCGGGCGCCTACATCGGCGTGGACGCCGGCAAATCCGCCGCCACCCGCGACGAGTTCACGGGACTGGAACGGGTGCCGCAGGTGACGGGCGACCAGAAGGGCAGCCAGTTCACGCTGCACGGCGAGAGCCTGGGCTCGATCGACGTTGGCTCGCCCGTGTTCTACCGCCGCATCCAGGTCGGGCAGGTGATCGGCTTCGACCTGGACGACAAGGGGCGCGGCGTGGCCATGACGGTGTTCGTCAACGCCCCGTACGACCGTTACGTGGGCGTGAACACGCGCTGGTGGCATGCCAGCGGCGTGGACGTGCGGCTTGATTCGACCGGTTTCAAGCTCAATACTCAGTCGCTGACGGCGCTGCTGGTGGGGGGCATAGCATTCGAATCCATCAGCGGGCAAAAGCCGGAAGCGGCCGCGCCGTCGGGCACCAGCTTCGCGCTGGCGCCGGACCAGGCCAGCGCCATGCGCGAGCCGGATGGCCTGCCGATCACCACCGTGCTGTATTTCGACCAGTCGCTGCGCGGCCTGTCGCCGGGGGCGACGGTGGACTTCCGCGGTATCGTGCTGGGTGAGGTGCGTTCGGTCGGCGTCGAATACGACCCGGCCAGGAAGAGCTTCCGCATGCCCGTTACGGTGGATATGTACCCCGAGCGTTTGGGCAAGCGCTTCCAGCAGGCGATGGCGGCCGACCCGGACCGCAACGCCGGCCAGGCCGTGCTGGAGCGCATGGTGAGCCGTGGCCTGCGCGCCCAACTGCGCACTGGCAATCTGCTGACCGGCCAGTTGTACGTGGCGCTGGACTTTTTCCCCAAGGCGCCCGACGTGAAGCTGGACGTGAGCCAGTACCCGATGGTGATGCCCACCGTCCCCAACAGCCTGGATGAACTGCAGACCCAGATCGCCAGCATCGCCCACAAGCTCGATCAGGTGCCGTTCGCGGAGATCGGCAACAACCTGCGCGACACGCTCAAGAGCGCCGACACCCTGTTCAAGCAAGTCGACGCGCAGCTGATGCCGGAAATGAAGCAAACGCTGGGCGCGGCGCGCCAGACCTTCGGCACGGCCGAAGTGTTGCTGCAGAAGGACTCGCCCGTGCAGTCCGACCTGCGTGAAGCCTTGCAGCAGCTGACGCAAACGCTGCAATCGCTGAACGCGCTGTCCGATTATCTGGAGCGCCATCCCGAGGCGCTGATCCGCGGCAAACAAGGAGAACGCAAATGAGGTCCACGTCCCCAGCATGCCGCTTCATGGCCGCGCCGCGATCCGCCATGAGGGCGTTCTCCGCGCCGCTGGTGGTGCCGTTGACTGTGACGGCGGCGTTGACGGTGGCGCTGGCCGGCTGCGCCAGCCCGCCGCCCGAGCACTTTTACAGCTTGAGCAGCGGCTTACCCTTCGCACAGCGGACAGTCTCCGGCACCGGCACAGCAATCGCCACTGACAACGCAGCCAACAACGCCCACGACAACGCCGTCACCGCCGCGCCATATTACATCGAAGTGCTCGCGCCCAGCGTGCCGCCGCAGGTGGCGCGCAGCCAGTTGGTGGTGACAACCGGCGCCGGGCGCATCGACCTGCTGGAACAGGAACGGTGGGCCGCGCCACTGGCGGCGGAACTGGGCCAGGCCTTGTCGCTGGCGTTGACGGCGCGGTTGGGCGCGATCGATGTGTTCCGCACGCCCACGCCGGAGCATGCCGCCATCTACCGCATCAGCACCAGCGTGCAGCGCTTCGAATCGGCGCCGGGGCAGTATGCGCTGCTGGACGTGGTGTGGAGCGTGCGGCTGGCCGGCAGCCCCAAGGTACTGACCTGCCGCAGCGAATTGAAGGAGCAGGTCGCACCCGGCTACGACGCGCTGGTGGACGGTCACCGGCGCGCTGTCGGCCGCCTGGCCGACAGCGTCGGCGCGGCCGTGCAACGCCTGGCCGGCGGCGGCGCCGGCTGCTAAAGACATAAAACCGGGGTCAGGTCATGCCCTCACGCAATCACGCAAATAGCCTGATTGCTTGAGGGCATGACCTGACCCCGGTTTTTGGGGCGAACTAGCCCGGCAGCGCCGCCGTCACCGCCGCCAGTTGCTGGCGCAGCCACACGTTGGCCGGGTCGTTGTCCACGTTGGCGTGCCAGTACAGGTAGATGTCCAGCGACGGCATGGCGAGCGGGAAGGGCAGGATCTGGTTGTCGAATTGCTGGTTCACCACCTGCGCCAGCCGTTCCGGTATGGTCAACGCCAGATCCGTCTGACTCACCACCCGGCAGGCCGAGAAGTAGTGCTGGCAGCGCAGGCGGATCTTGCGCTGCAACCCCATCCGGCTCAATTCGAAATCCTCCAGCCCCGGCCCGCGCCGGCGCGAGCTGGCCATGATGTGCTCCAGACGCAGATAGGTGTCCATATCCAGCGCCCTATCGCGCACCAGCGGATGGTCGCGCCGCACCAGCACCACCGTGTTGTCGCGCACCAGCCGCGTGTGGCGCACATCCGCCGACAGCGGCAGCAAAATGTCGATGGCCGCGTCCAGCGTGCCGGCCGCCAGTTCGCTTTCCAGTTCGCGCCGCCCCACCTGCAGCGCATTGAGCCCCACCGACGGCGCGCTGTGCGCCAGCTCCGCCATCAGTGGCGGCAGCACGCTCGCCTCCAGCACGTCGCGCAGCGCCACCGAGAACGTGCGCTCGCTGCTGGCCGGATCGAAGCGCTCCACGCCGTTCAGCGTCACCTCGAAACCGCGCAGCGCCTGCCGCACCGGCTCGATGATGGAGCGCGCCAGCGGCGTGGGCACCATCACGTGGCCCTGGCGCTCGAACAGGGGATCGTCGAACAACTGGCGCAGGCGGCCCAGCGCGTGGCTGATGGCCGGCTGCGTGAGGTTCATCTTCAGGCTGGCGCGCGTCAGGCTGCCTTCCGCGTAGATGGCTTCGAACACGATGAACAGATTGAGGTCGACACGGGATATATGCATGGTATTTATACAGGACGATTAATACTATTCATTTGATGAATTATAGGCCGGGCGGTAAGCTGTGTCTTATTCTGAATGGAACGAGTGAGCGACATGGGGACTATTTATCTGGTACGGCACGGCCAAGCGTCGTTCGGCAGCGCCAATTACGACCAGCTGTCCGAATTGGGCTTCGAGCAAGTGCGCCTGCTGGGCCAATGGTTCGCCAACACCCGCCAGGGTTTTCACCGCGTCATCATGGGCGGCATGCAGCGCCACCGCCAGAGCGCGGACACCTGCCTGGCCGAGCTGCCCAAGACCCTGCTGCAGGAAACGGAATGGCGCACCGACACGGATTTCGCGGAATTCGACCACCGCCAGGTGCTGCAATGCCACTGCCCCGAGTTTGGCGATGCGGAAGCGTTCAAGCGCCTGCTGGCCCAGTCGCCGCAGCCGCAGCTGGCGTTCCGCAACCTGTTCGAACAAGCCATGCTGCGCTGGATGAGCGGCGCCCATGGCGACGATTATGTGGAGAGCTGGCCCCAGTTCCGCCAGCGCTGCGTGGACGCGCTGGAGCGCGTGGCGGCCCAGGCCGACGCGGCCCAGGGCGCGGCCGGCGCCGACGCGCCGTCGCAGGCCAGCATCGTGTTCACTTCGGGCGGCGTGATCGCGGCCCTGACCCAGCATCTGCTTGGCCTGCCCGATCAGCAGGTCGTCACGCTCAACTGGAGCCTGGCCAACGGCGCCGTCACGCGGCTGCGCCACACCCCGGGCCAGATCAGCCTGAGCTCCCTGAACAACTACGCTCACCTGGAATGGCTGGGTGAAGCTGGCGCCATCACTTACATCTAACCAGGAACCCATCACCATGGATTTTGCATACAGCCCGAAAGTACAGCAGCTTCAGGCCCGCCTGACGGCCTTCATGGAACAACACGTGTATCCGGCCGAACCGCGTTACTACGCCGAGGTGGAAGCCAACCGCGCCGCCGGCGACGCCTGGATCCCCACCCGCGTGATCGAGGAACTCAAGGAAAAGGCGCGCGCCGCCGACTTATGGAATCTGTTCCTGCCCGAGTCCGAACTGGGCGCCGGCCTGACCAACCTGGAATACGCGCCGCTGTGCGAAATCATGGGCCGTGTGCTGTGGTCGGCCGAAGTGTTCAACTGCTCCGCGCCCGACACAGGCAACATGGAAGTGCTGGCCCGCTACGGCACGCCGGCCCAGCAGGACCAGTGGCTGCGGCCTTTGCTCGATGGCCGCATCCGCTCCTGCTTCGCCATGACGGAACCGGCCGTGGCCTCGTCCGACGCCACCAACATCGAAAGCAGCATCGTGCGCGATGGCGACCAGTATGTGATCAATGGCCGCAAGTGGTGGTCGTCCGGCGCCGGCGATCCACGCTGCCAGATGTTCATCTTCATGGGCAAGACCGATCCCGATAACGCCAACCGCCACAAGCAGCAATCGATGATCATCGTGCCGCGCGACACGCCGGGCGTGACCATCGTGCGCCAGTTGCCCGTGTTTGGTTTCGACGACGCGCCGCACGGCCACAGCGAGATCCTGTTCGAGAACGTGCGGGTGCCCGCGTCGAACCTGCTGCTGGGCGAAGGCCGTGGCTTCGAGATCGCCCAGGGCCGCCTGGGACCGGGCCGCATCCACCACTGCATGCGCCTGATCGGCCTGGCCGAACGCGCGCTGGAGCACATGTGCCGCCGCAGCGTGAGCCGGGTCGCCTTCGGCAAGCCGCTGGCGCAGCAGGGCGTGACGCTCGAGCGCATCGCCGAGGCCCGCATCCTGATCGACCAGGCCCGCTTCCTGGTGCTCAACGCGGCGCACTTGATGGACACGGTGGGCAACAAGGTGGCGGCCAAGGAAATCGCCATGATCAAGGTGGCCGCGCCCAACATGGCATGCCAGGTGATCGACTGGGCGATCCAGGTCCACGGCGGCGGCGGCATGGCCGATCCCTTCCTGGCGCCGGCCTACGCGGGCGCGCGCTCGCTGCGCCTGGCCGACGGTCCGGACGAAGTGCACCGGGCCCAGATCGGCAAGATGGAACTGGCCCGCTACCGCGAACCCAAGGCCCAGTAAGCGCCGACCGCGCCGGGTCAGGCCAACAGCGACATCAGCATCGATGCCATGCTGTTGGTTTGGCGCAGCACCGTAGTGCCAGCCTGCATCAGCATCTGGTTCGACACCCACTCGGCGCTCTCCTGCGCGAAGTCGGTGTCGGCCAGGCGGCCCCTGGCCACAGTGGTGTTGAATTGGGCGTGGCTCAGGTTGCTGTTCACGTAGCTCATCCGGTTGGCCGTGCCGCCCAGGAGCGAGCGCACGCCGGCCACGGCGTCGAGCGCGCTTTGCAGCTTGTCGATGGTGGCCGACGCGGTGCTGGCCAGCAGCAGCTCGGTGCCTACGCTGCCGCGTTCTATGCCGAACGTATCATAGGTGGATGAGGCGACGTGCAGGGCCGCGTGCATGGCGCCCAGTTGCGCCGTCAAGTCGACCTGCATGGTTTCATTGGCCGAGTCACCGATCTGGAATTGCGCCGGCTTGGAAAATACCCCGTCAACTGTCGTTGCCGCGGCCACCTGGGCCGCATATTGCTGGGCGTCGGTGGCCGCGAGCTGGGTCGCGGTGGCCAGCGCGCTGGCCGCAGTAACGGCGCTGGCGGCCGCCGCCACGGCCGCCTGGGTGGCGGGCGTGGAGCCGGCCAGGTCGGTGGCGACGGCGGTGTTAAACGTGTTTTGCGCCGTGGCCAGCGCTCCGGCGGCGGCACCGGCGCTGGCCGTCGCGGCGGCCGTGGTGGCTGCGACGGTGGCTCTTTCGGCCGTCGTGTCGCCCAGCAGCAGCTTGGTGCCGCCGAACGTCGTGCCACTGGCGATGTGACTCAATTCATGGCTGAGCGCCCCAAATTCCGCTTGCAGCGCCACCCGGTCGGTCGGCGACGCGGAGGCATCGGCGGCTTGGGTGGCCAGGTCTTTCATCCTGATCAACAAGGTGCTGCTTTCATCGAGCGCGCCTTCCGCCGTCTGCAGCAGCGACAGCGACTTCTGGATATTGTTGACGGCCATCGCCATGCCGCGGCTCTGCGTCGCCAGGCGGGTGGCGATCTGCAGCCCGGCCGCGTCGTCCATGGCGGAGTTGATGCGTAAGCCCGTGCCCAGCCGCGTGGCCGCGAGCGCCGTCCTGCCCTCGGCGCGGCCAAGGGCGACGTGAGCGTATAGCGCGGCCGTGTTGGTGTGCAGGCTCAGCATGGGCGAGGCGCCGCGGCGCGGGCCGCAGCGGTGGATGATTAAATGGGGAAAGAGCGTTTACTGTAGCATTTTTTTCGCAATTCTTGGTAATTGATATTGCCGCAGGGAAAATTATTCGTATCTGTATGCAACAGACATGATGGGACGTGGCGGCCGCGCGTTGACGGGGCCGGTGAATGCCCCTAGCATGATTTCAGGAAAATAGCCGCTAATGGCAATAATGGGGAGAGCAAGATGAGCAAGTGGATCATGGGGATGCTGCTGGTCATGGCCGGGCAGCTGCCGGCGCTGGCCGTGGAGCGCAGCAACACCGAGGATGCGGTGGCGCTGGTGAACAAGGCGATCGATTATTTGAAGAAGAACGGTCCCGAGAAGTCGATCACGGAATTTAACACGCTGGCCAGCCCCTTCAACTCGACCAGTGACATCAACAAGAAGGGCGATCTGTACCTGTTCATGTTCAGTGCCAAGCAAGTGACGGCCGGTCAACTGGTGCATGGCAAGAACCCCAAGATCGTGGGCAAGGACCTGTCGGAGATGCGCGACGCGGACGGCGTCTACCTGATCCGCGAAATCTTCAAAACCTGCAATAGCAAGGAAGGCAAGGGCTGGGTCAGTTACAAGTGGCCCAACCCCGTCACCAACACGGTGGAAGCCAAGCAAAGCTACGTCGTCAAGGTGGACGACTTCTGCATCGGCACCGGCATCTACAAACCGTAACGGCCGGGGCCAACGGCGGCAACGGCGGGGTCAGTTCCGGCATCGCAACGGCGGGGTCAGTTCCGGCATCGTGCCAAAAATGACGATTTGGCTGATTGCCGGAACTGACCCCGGAAGTTCGTGGCTGATTGCCGGAACTGACCCCGGAAGGGAACTGACCCCGGAAGTTGGAAGTTCCGGAAGTTTTTTCGCTCACGCGGCCGCCCGCCGCAACTGCCATTCCTGCAGCAGCCGCCACGCGGCCGGGATCACGAACAGCGACAGCAGCGGCGCCGTCACCATGCCGCCCACCATGGGCGCGGCGATACGCTGCATGACTTCCGAGCCGGCGCCGCTGCCGAACATGATGGGTAGCAGGCCCGCCAGGATCACGGCCACCGTCATGGCCTTGGGCCGCACCCGCTGCACCGCCCCTTCCCGGATCGCCTCCAGTATCAGCTCGCGCGTGAGCGGGCGTCCCTGCGCCAGCCGCGCGTCGAGCGCGTTGCGCAGGTAGACCAGCATCACCACCCCGAATTCGGCCGCCAGCCCGGCCAGCGCGATGAAGCCCACGGCCGTGGCCACGGACACGGCATGGCCCAGCGCCCACACGAACCAGAAACCGCCGATCAGCGCGAACGGCACCGTCAACATCAGCAGCGCCGCTTCGCTCACGCGGCGGAACGCGAAGTACAGCAGCAGGAAGATCACCGCCAGCGTCAACGGCACCACGGTGCGCAGCCTCGCTTCGGCCCGCTCCAGGTATTCGAACTGGCCGGACCAGCCGATCGCGTAGCCAGCCGGCAGCGCCACCTCGCGCGCCACGCGCGCCTGCATGGCGCGCACGGCGCCGGCCAGGTCCACGCCGCGCACGTCCACATACACCCAGCCCGACAGGCGCGCGTTCTCGCTGCGGATCATGGGCGGACCATCGTTGATGGCCAGCGTGGCCACGTCGCCCAGCAGGATCTGCGCCCCGCGTGGCGTGACCACGGGCAGCTGGCGCAGCGCCTGCGGCGAATCGCGGTAGTCCTGCGGATAGCGCACGTTGATGGGAAAGCGCTGGCGCCCGTCCACCACTTCACCCACGTTCTCGCCGCCGATGGCCGTGGCCACCACGGACTGCACGTCCGCCACGGCCAGCCCGTAGCGCGCGGCGCGGGCCCGGTCCACCGTCACGTCGAGGTAGCGCCCGCCGCGCAGCCGTTCAGCCAATGCCGACGTCACGCCCGGCACCTGCTTGACGGCCGCTTCGATCTCGGTGGCGATGGCGTCGATCCGGTTCAGGTCCGGCCCCGTGACCTTGATCCCCACCGGCGTCTTGATGCCGGTCGAGAGCATGTCGATGCGGTTGCGGATGGGCGGCACCCACACGTTCGACAGGCCGGGCACCTTGACCACCCGGTCCAGTTCCTCCACCAGCCTGGCCGGCGTCATGCCGGGCCGCCACTGGCCGCGCGGCTTGAACTGGATGGTGGTTTCGAACATCTCCATCGGCGCCGGATCGGTGGCCGAATCGGCGCGGCCAGCCTTACCGAACACGGTGGCCACTTCCGGCACGGTCTTGATCAGGCGGTCCGTCTGCTGCAGCAGTTCGCCGGCCTTGGCCGCCGACAGGCCGGGCAGGGCGGATGGCATGTACAGCAAATCGCCCTCGTTCAGCGGCGGCAGGAATTCGCCGCCCAGGCGCGACAGGGGAATGGCCGTCAGCGCCAGCGCCGCCAGCGCCACGGCGATGGTGATGCGCGGGCGGGCCAGGCTGGCGTCGAGCAGCGGCCGGTAGATGCGGATCAACAGCCGGTTGACGGGGTTGGCCGCTTCGCTGGGTATCCGGCCCCGGATCAGATAGCCCATCAGCACCGGCACCAGCGTCACGGCCAGGCCGGCCGCCGCCGCCAGCGTGTAGGTCTTGGTGTAGGCCAGCGGCGAGAACAGCTTGCCCTCCTGCGCCTCCAGTCCGAACACGGGAATGAACGACAGCGCCACGATCAGCAGCGAGAAGAACAGGGCCGGCCCCACTTCGATCGACGCTTGTGTGATCAATTCCCAGCGCTGCGCCGTGGTGATGGTTTGCCCGGGATGCGCATGCTGCCATGCCTCCAGGTGCCTGTGCGCGTTCTCGATCAGCACCAGCGCCGCGTCGGTGGCCGCGCCCACGGCGATGGCGATCCCGCCCAGCGACATGATGTTGGCGTTCACGCCCTGGTAGCGCATCACGATGAAGGCCGCCAGCACGCCCAGCGGCAGCGAGACGATGGCCACGGCGGCGCTGCGCAAGTGGAACAGGAACAGCGCGCACACGATGGCGACGACGATGAATTCCTCCACCAGCTTGTCGCGCAGGTTGGCCACCGAAGCGGCGATCAGGGTCGAGCGGTCGTAGGTGGTCACCACTTCCACGCCGGCCGGCAGCGAAGCCTTGAGCGTCGCCAGCTTGGCCTTGATGGCGGTGATCGTGTCGAGCGCGTTCTTCCCGGAGCGCATGACGACCACACCGCCGGCCACTTCGCCTTCGCCGTTCAGGTCCGCGATCCCGCGCCGCATCTCCGGCCCCAGGCGCACGCTGGCCACGTCGCGCAGCAGCACCGGCGTGCCGCTCTCGCCGGCGTCCAGCACGATGTTGCGGAAGTCTTCCAGCGAGCGCAGATAGCCGTGCGAGCGCACCATGTATTCCGTCTCCGCCATTTCCACCACGGAGCCGCCCGATTCCTGGTTCGCCTTGCTGACGGCCTCCAGCACCTTCGCGTGCGACATGCCGTAGGCGCGCAGCCGGTCCGGATCCAGCACGATCTGGTACTGGCGCACCATGCCGCCGATGCTGGCCACTTCCGCCACGTTGGCCACGGTCTTGAGTTCGAACTTGAGGAACCAGTCATTCAGGGCGCGCAACTGACCCAGGTCGTGATGGCCGCCACGGTCCACCAGCGCATATTCGTAGACCCAGCCCACGCCGGTGCCGTCCGGCCCCAGCTCGGCGCGCACGCCGGCCGGCAGGCGGCTCTGCACCTGGTTGATGTACTCGGCCACGCGCGAACGGGCCCAGTACTGGTCGGTGGCGTCGTCGAACAGCACGTAGACGAAGGCGTCGCCGAAGAAGGAGTAGCCACGCACCGTCTTCGCGCCGGGGACTGACAGCAGGGCCGTCGTCAGCGGATAGGTCACCTGGTCCTCCACTAGTTGCGGCGCCTGGCCAGGATATTGGGCGCGCACGATCACCTGCGTGTCCGACAGGTCGGGCAGGGCGTCGAGCGACGTCTGGCGCAGCGACACCAGCCCCCACGCCGCCAGCAGGACCGCCGCCAGCAGCACCCAGATGCGGTGGGCGATGGCACGTCGGATGATGCGGGCGATCATTTCATGCCTCCCTTGGCCGGCATGCTGTCTTCGGCCTTGGGCACGAATTTGGGTAATATGGCGCGCAGGTTCGCTTCCGAATCGATCAGGAACTGGCCGGAGGCGACCACCTGCTGGCCCGCTTCCAGGCCGCTGACGATTTCCGTGTCGTCGCCATGCTCGCGGCCGGGCGTGACGACAACCGGGCGGATGCCCTTGTGCTGATCGGCCACCAGTACCACGGCGCGCTTGCCGGAGGTGATGATGGCTTCCGTCGGCACCAGCAGGCGGTGCTGCCCGCTGGCGCCTTCCAGCCGCACCTGCATCAGCATGCCGGGTACGAGTGCGCCATCGCGGTTGTCCAGTTCCAGGCGCGCTTGCACGGTGCGGCTGGCCGGGTTCACGGCGGGCAGCAGTTCGCGCACGCGGCCCGTGTAGCTGCGCTGCGGCGCGCCGGCGAACGAGGCGTTGACCGTCATGCCGGGGCTCACGCTGGGCACCAAAGATTCTGGCACTTCCGCCAGCAGCCAGATTTTATCGACGGCCGATATTTTGGCGATCGTCATGCCGGGGCTGGCCATGGCGCCTTCACGCACGCCCAGTTCCGTGACGATGCCCGATGCGGGCGCGGTGAGCGTGTAGCCCCGCTGCGCCTTGCCGCTGCGCTCGGCCTCGGCCACCAACGTGTCGGGAATGGAGAGGGCGCGCATGCGCTGGCGCGCGGCGGTGGCCAGCGCGTCGTTGCCGCTGCGGCGCAACTCCAGGTATTCCTCCTGCGGCGCCAGCCACTCCGGCACGAACAGCGTGGCGATGGGCTGGCCGCGGCGCACGGCCTGCATGGGCGCGCGGGCGTGCAAATGTTCGACGTAACCGGTCACGCGGCTCTGCACCACGGCCGTCGCGTTCTCGTTGAACTGGGTGGTGCCCACCAGCGACAACGCATCGCGCACCTCCGCGTGGCGCACGGTGGCATAGCGTATGCCCAGGTTCTGGCGCAATGCGGGGCTGATGCGCACGCCGGCGCCATCGTCGGTGTCGGCCTCGGAGGCGGCGCCGGCGTTGGCGCTGGTGCTCGCGCTTTCCTCCGCGAACACGGGGACCAGTTCCATGTCCATGAATGGGCTCTTGCCGGGCTTGTCGAAGCGCTGGCCAGGGTTCATGGGGTCGTGCCAGTACAGCACGCGGCGGCCGGTGGCCGGGTCGATTTTGTCGCCGCCGGATTGCGCCGCCTTGGACGCGGCTTTTGTCGCCTGTTGCTGTGCCGATGCCGATGCCGCAGTCGATGCTGATACCGAAGCCGAAACTGCGCCCGCCATCCCGTGCGTGCCAGCGCGTGTGCCGAGCAGGTAGCCGCCGTAAGACAGTCCGGCCGCCGCCAGGGCCAGTATCAGGACGGTAGGATTGAATATTTTGTTCATTGTGCGTCCCCTGCGGCTTGCGCCATGTCGGTTGGGATGAGATCCAGTTCCAGCCGGGCCCAGGCCAGCGCGGCCTGTTTTTCCAGCTCGTTGCGCTGCAACTGTTTTTCCAGCAGCGTGCGGCGGGCCTTGAACACGGCCGCCAGCGGGCCGGCACCGGCACGGTAGGCGGCCGTGGCCAGTTCGGCCTGTTCGCGCGCCACCGGCAGCAGGTTGGCATCGAATTGGGCGATGCGCTGCCGGGTGCTGTCCAGTTCCAGTGTCATGGTGTCGTGCTGGGCCTGCAGTTCGAGCAGCGCGTCGTCGCGTTGCAGGCGGGCCTTGGTGGCCATGGCGGCCTTTTCGGCCACCTCGCGGTCCTGGCGCTGGCCGCGATTGACGGTGAGCGGAATGCTTACGCCGAACGAGAACATGTTGGCGTACTGGTTGCCGCGCTGGCTGAAGCTGGCCTCGAACGTCCAGTCCGGGCTGCGCTCGCGCACGGAGAGCGCCGCGTCGGCATCGGCCAGGGCCTGCGCGCGCCGGGCCGCGATGGCGGCTGGGTGGCGTTGCTCCAGCTGCGCGTCGGACGATGACGTATTGTGCGAGTCCAGTGGCGGGGGGGTGTCGGCCACGGCGTCGGCCCGCACGCCGGTCCAGCGCGTGAGGACGATGCGGGCGGCTCGCAGCTCCTGTTCCGCGCGGCGCATGTCGTCGCGGGCCTGGGCCTGCTCCAGTTGCGATTGCAGCACGTCGGCCGCCGTCGCCTGGGCGCCGCGATGGCTGGCGCGCACGGTGCGCAGGTCGGCCGCCGTTTCCTGTTCCAGTTGTTGTGTCAGGTGCAGGCCGCGCTGCGCGTACAGCATCGTGAGCCAGGCCTTGCCCGCTTCCGCGCGCACTTTGGCCACGGTGTCGAGATGGGCGCCTTGTTCGGCATCCACGGCGCGGCTGGCGCGCAGTTGGCGGGCCGCGCGCTTGTCGGCCGATACCCATTGCTGTTCGATGCCGAGCTTACGCATCGTCATGAAGTCGGCCGTGGTGCTGAATTGATCGGGGCCGCTGAGCGGCACATTGTCGATACCCAGCTTGAGCATCGGGTCGGGCAGTTGGCCGGCCCGGGCGGCCGCTTCCGTGCTCGCTTGCACGGACGCTTGCGCCGCCCGGCTGGCGGCGGACGCCTGCGTGGCCAGGCGCAGCGCCTCATCCAGCGTCAGATTGGCGGCCTGGCCGAAGGCGAGCGTGGAGGCGGCGCACAGCGCGGCGAGCAGCGCCAGTCGCAGCCCGCCGTGGCGCGGACAGCGCGCGCCCGCATACGGTTTGAATAATGTGGACATACATTTCCCTTCAGGTGAAAGACGAGCGCCGGCCTGGCCTGGGGCCGGGCGGCGCGAACCGGAAGGGGAGGTGTCAGATTCTCAGGCGCTGCGTACGCAGGTAGGGCGGGTCGGTGCCGGCTGGCGTCACCATATCGGTCCAGGCCAGCGCCAGTTGCGGCGGCACGGACGGAGGTGGGGCGGGGATGATGAAGGCGATGGAAATGGGCGCCAGATCGGGCGCGCTGCCCGCGAGGTCATGCGCCACCTTGGCGGCGGACTGGAACTCGGCGCACTGGATGGGTTTTTCGATGTCCATGCCGGCGCAAGGCATGCCAGCCATCGCGCGCGCCTGCATCGGTTCCACCGTCTGCTGCGGGCAGACGTACAAGGCCATCGCCATGCCCGAATTCATGATGGTCATGATGAGCAGACAGGCGATCAGCCGGAACAGGGATGGAAAAGAGCGGCGCATGCGGATAGTGTAGCGAAGAATGCTGAGCTCAGGCTTAAGAAAGTTGAGCCGGATTGACTGCGCGTGGCATGAAGCGGCTCGCTTGCCCACGCGGTCGTGCGGCGCCGGGGCGCGCAGGTGCGCTATTGCCGCAACGGCGGCGTTATTTGTCCGGAAAAGTGCGCCACCGGAGGTCGCCGCCTTCTATAATTTTGAACGAAACATCACTATTTATGGGAAAGAGAATAACACCATGAAACTGACCACGACCAGCTTCACCGACAACGGGGCAATCCCCGGCGAGTTCGCGTTCGCGGTGATGGACCCCGTCAACCACGTCGCACTGTCGGGCAACCGCAACCCGCAGCTGGCCTGGAGCGACGTGCCGACCGGCACCCAGTCGTTCGTGCTGATCTGCCACGACCCGGACGTGCCCAGCCGGGGCGACGACGTGAACCAGGAAGGCCGCGAAGTGCCGGCCAGTCTGCCGCGCGTGGACTTCTTCCACTGGCTGCTGCTCGATATTCCGGCCGCCACCCGAGAGATCGCGGCCGGCAGCCACAGCGACGGCGTCACCGCGCGCGGCAAGCCCGGTCCCGCCGCGCCGCAGGGCATGGTCCATGGCGTGAACGACTACACGGGCTGGTTCGCCGGCGACGAACAGATGGGTGGCAACTATTTCGGCTACGACGGCCCATGTCCGCCCTGGAACGACACGCTGCTGCACCACTACGTGTTCACGCTGTATGCGCTCGATATCGCGGCGCTACCGAAGGGGCAGACCATGAATGGCCAAGCCGTGCGGGCTGCGATCGCCGGCCATGTGCTGGCCGAGGCCAGCGTGACGGGGACTTTTACGCTCAATCCCAAGCTGTGCTGAGGTTAACGATGCCTGCCGCCAGGTGGCTGGCGGCAATCGCCAGGCCGGCGCGCGGGATTTAGGCGTACACTCGGTATGCGTGACCAAGCAAGAGTACCATCGCACGTAGAGGCGTGGTGCCCACCATTGAATTGACTGCACATGGCGGGGCAGGTGGCCAGATATGGGCGAACAACATGAATCTCGCACTCATTCATTCCACCGTGTGCCGCGACCTGTTGGAAGAGGGGGAACTGGCGGACGCGGTGCGCTACTGTGTGGCCCAAGGCGTCGAGCCCCCCGTGCCAGCATGTTCCGAGCTTTCCCGCGATTACGAACGCTGCGTGGAGCGGGCCAAGGAAACCTTGTCTGATTACGGCTGGTGGGAGAAACGCTTGAAGGTACGCGACGCGCGTTGCCGGCTGCAGGAAAGCAGGGAGCCGCTTGAACTTTCGCAACCCCGCGTATCGGGACAGAACGTCGTCGCAATGGATAAAGTCCCGTTCATGGCAGATGCTGATCAGGCGGATCAGCCAGGGGGAAGGCGCGCCCGGGCGGCGGCAAAGCGCGCGGCGGCTTGCCCGCGCCATCCTACCAAGAGCGAGCTGTTGGTGCTGCTGCGCATAGCCAGGGGGCTGATGGGCGCCACTGATGTCGAATCCGTGCTGCGTACCGTCGGACTGAGCCTGGCGGAGTGGCGGCCCGATGCGATCCTGCTCATGAGCGGTGACGACGCCGGCGATTGCTACTGCCTGGATACGGCACATGGAAGCGCATGCCTTGAACCGAACAGTGGATTGTGCAGGCCGATACGCTTGCTGGCGGGCGCCGGCGGGTCCGCGCCGCATCGCAGGGCGTTGACGCTAGATCAAGGATGCCAGGTCGTCTCCCCCTACACGGATGGCGTAAGGAGTGGCTACATCGCGCTGAGCTGGAACACCCCGCCTGCAAGGACGGTGCGGCAGCTTGCGCTTCACTTGCTTCCCGGCATCGCGGAACTCGCCGGTGTCCGTCTCGGCAACCTGCTGGCCCAGCTGCGCCGGGAAGACGAGCAAAGCAGGATGCAGGCGGTGACACAGTCGCGTCACGTGGCGGCGCTCCGGGCCAGCGAGTCCGAAAATGTGGCGGCGCGCGAGCTGGCCGCACAGGATGAGTTGACCGGCTTGCAGAACCGGCGCGGGTTCCTGGCGAAGTCCGAGCAATGCATGCTGATTGCTCGACGGCAGGAATTGGCGTGTGCGGTGATCTTCGCCGATGTCGATGGCCTGAAGCGGATCAATGATGAGTTTGGGCATGCTGCCGGCGATGCACTGATTCGGGAGGTGGCCCAGCTGTTCAGCAGTGCGTTTCGCCATGCGGATGTGGTAGGGCGGGTCGGCGGGGATGAATTTGCCGCGTTCACGTTCGACAACGCGACGCCGCGCGCGATCATCGAACGGATAGAGGCCAAGTTGGCGCAGTTTAATGGAGCAAGGACCGGGGGGGCGGCCGTGTCGCTCAGCATAGGCGCGATCCGCTGCGATATCCGCGGCCGGGAAACGTTGTCCGACTACCTGGCGCGCGCCGACGCGGAAATGTATTGCCAGAAGCGCGGCAGCAAGGACCGCGCGGATACGCAGGGCGCGCAGTGAGTCAAGGGCGTAGCGGACGGGCTGACGGTCGTTGCGGCTGACCGGCCGCAAGAACGCCCGTTAGGGTATGGTACATTAGCGTAACTTATTGATAATATTATCTCCATTGGCGTATATCTTGCGAAAGTCCAAGCTTTTGGCGGAAGAGATCACGACATTTAGGGGGCTAATCAGGTTAGATTTCCAAGATGAGCAATGCGCGACTTTCGGTAGTTCATGACCCTGATGAAGTCACGATCCAGCCTATTCTGGAAGGTCTTCATCGTTTCGGCGTGGAGGCTATCGGCGGCATCGAGCCGAAGAAGTTGGCAGTGCTGCTCACCATTGCCGGCCAAACCATCGGCGGGGCAGCTGGCCAGGAAGTCAAAGGCTACTTCTATCTTGGCCATCTTTGGGTCATCGCTGCGGAGCGAAGCCGCAGCTACGGAAGCCAGTTGTTGGCGGCGATCGAAGCCGAGGCGTTCGCCATGGGCTGCTCCGAGGTGCGCTTGGACACGATGAACTCCAACTCCATCCCCTTTTACAAGAGGCATGGTTACGAGGCTTACGCTCAAGTGCCGGAGTATATCCCTGGCTTCACGAAGGTTTTTCTGAGAAAGATCAAAGATAAATCTGACATCGGGGTGGCGCCGACGCGCCCGCGCGCGGCTCACCCCGGGCGTACGGCCCCATGAACAGGCGCGGCTGGCTTCTTGACCTGCAAACAAAAACAGCGGGTCGCATAACCCGCTGTTTTTAATGGAATTCTGTGGTCGGGGTGAGAGGATTCGAACCTCCGGCCTCTACGTCCCGAACGTAGCGCTCTACCAGGCTAAGCTACACCCCGCTTAACAATAATTACACCAGAAATTTATGGTTTGTTCAACTATCGACCTGTAATTTTTGATCGATATTGATGCGAGGCGCGCCTGGCGCTGTGGCGTGGCGTGCCTTATCCCTGAAGCGCGCGCCGGCGTCATGCCGTCATTTCGGCGATAATGCCTGCCTCGTTTTCGGCCAACCTAGAATAAGCAAGGACTACCATGGGCATCACCATCTACCACAACACGGCGTGCGGCACCTCGCGCAATACACTGGAACTGATCCGCGCCACCGGCGTGGAGCCGGAGATCGTCGATTACGTGAAAACGCCGCCCACGCGGGCGGCGCTGCAGCAGATGATCGCGGCGGCCGGCCTGAGCGTGCGGGCCGCCATGCGCGACAAGGGGGATTTGTACAATGAGCTGGGCCTGTCGGACATGACCCTGTCCGACGAGGCTTTGCTTGATGCGATGATGGCCCATCCCATCCTGATCAACCGTCCGTTCGTGGTCACGGACAAGGGCGTGCGCCTGTGCCGCCCAGCGGACCTGGTGCAGCAGATCCTGTAAGGGCGGAGGGCCGCCCGCCAGGAGGTTGTTTCAAAATGACTGTGGCGAGGCGCCACGACGGCGCCACGGGCTTTTTGAAACGACCTCTCAGTGGGTGCGGTCGACGGCGAAGCTGGCCAGCTGCAACAGCGATTGCTTGTACACGTTGTCGGGCAGGTCGGCGATGGCGTCGGCCGCGCGCTGGGCCGCCGTGACGGCTTGCTGGCGCGTGTAGTCGAGCGCGCCGCTGGTGGTGATGGCCGCCAGGATGGTGTCGAAATGCTGTTCGTCGCCTTGCTCGATGCAGCTGCGCACCAGCGCCCGTTGTTCTTCCGTGCCGTTTTCCATCAGGTAGATCAGGGGCAGGGTGGGTTTGCCTTCGCGCAGGTCGTCGCCCACGTTCTTGCCGATCTCGCCGGCGTCGCCCGCGTAGTCCAGCACGTCGTCGATGAGCTGGAAGGCCGTGCCCAGCGAGCGGCCGTATTCGCCGGCCGCCGCGATCTGGGCGTCGGTGGCGCCGGAGACGAGCGCGCCCAGTTCGGCCGCCGCCTCGAACAGCTTGGCCGTCTTGGAGCGGATCACTTGCAGGTAGCGTTCCTCGTTCACGTCCGGGTCGTGCATGTTCAGCAGTTGCAGCACTTCGCCTTCCGCGATCACGTTGGTGGCGTCCGACAGGATCTGCATCACGCGCATATTGTTCAGGCCCACCATCATCTGGAAGGCGCGCGAATACAGGAAGTCACCCACCAGCACCGAGGCGGCGTTGCCGAACAGGGCGTTGGCCGTGGCGCGCCCGCGGCGCAGCGACGATTCGTCCACCACGTCGTCATGCAGCAGGGTCGCGGTGTGGATGAATTCCACCACGGCCGCCAGTTCATGGTGCGCCCGCCCATCATAGGAATAGGCGTTGGCCACCAGCAGCACCAGCACCGGCCGGATGCGCTTGCCGCCGGCGCTGATGATGTACTCGGCGATCTGGTTGACGAGGCTGACCTCGGAATGCAGCTTTTGGCGGATCACCGTGTTGACCGCGTCCATGTCGGCGGCGATCGTTTGGGCGATGGTGTTTTGCGTGGTGTGTTGGGTAGCGTCAGACAAGGCGAACCTGCGATGGACTGTGTAGGGTGCCGCGATTATACGACATGGCCCTGCGGCAAGGGGCATTTGGCCGCCAGGGCCTGCAACTTGGATGTCTTTCGCATAACGATAGGAATGCGCGCGCAGAGTGACATACCACGCCGCATCAAGTTTGTGAATAGTTTTTGACGCGAAATCCCAACGCATGTATAATCAGCGGTTCCCCCGTTTTCAGCATGCTTGCAACGCCGAGCCGGGAGGGAATTTTTCTTAACATTTGATGAGGTTTCAAATCATGTACGCGGTCATAAAAACCGGTGGCAAACAGTATAAAGTTGTCGCTGGCGAAAAACTTAAAGTAGAACAGATACCGGCAGACATTGGTTCCGAAATCACCATCGATCAGGTTCTCGCCGTAGGCGCGGGCGACAGCATCAAGTTTGGTGCTCCATTGGTCGAAGGTGCAAAGGTACTGGTAACTGTTGTGGCACACGGTCGTCACGATAAGGTGAAGATTTTCAAGATGCGTCGTCGTAAGCACTACCAGAAGCATCAGGGCCATCGCCAGAATTACACCGAAATCCAAATCGTTTCGATCAACGGCTAATCGCTGTTTGCCCGAACCACACTAGTATCCAAGGAGTCTTAGAATGGCACACAAAAAAGGCGGCGGCACAACGCGAAACGGCCGTGATTCAGAATCAAAACGTCTGGGCGTTAAAGTCTACGGCGGCCAGGCGATCAACGCCGGCGGCATCATCATTCGTCAACGCGGCACCCCAGTGCGCGCCGGCGAAGGCGTAGGCATGGGCAAAGACCACACCCTGTTCGCCTTGGTGGCCGGCAAGGTGAAGTTCATTGTCAAGGGTCCGAACTCGCACCAGTTCGTGACCGTCGTACCAGCGTAATTGGTACCGGCATGCCCTCGTGGCATGCCACCCCGTAAGGCGCAAGCCTTCAATCGAAAGGCTCTGCCCAAGGTAGAGCCTTTTTAGTTTTTTGGCGGCATACTATGAAGTTTATCGACGAAGCAAAAATTGAAGTCATCGCCGGCGACGGCGGGAATGGCTGCGCCTCTTTTTGCCGTGAAAAATTTAGACCCTTCGGCGGCCCGGACGGCGGCGACGGCGGCAAAGGCGGCTCGATCTGGGCCGTGGCGGACCGCAACGTCAACACCCTGGTCGATTACCGTTACTCCAAGGTGCACAAGGCCAAGGATGGCGAATCGGGCCGCGGCGCCGATTGCTACGGCAAGGGCGCGGACGACATCCAGCTGCGCTTGCCAGTGGGTACCCTGATCATCGACCACGTCAGCGGCGAGATCCTGGCCGACCTGACCGAACACGGTCAGCTCGAATTGCTGGCCAAGGGCGGCGAGGGTGGCTGGGGCAACATCCACTTCAAAACGTCGACCAACCGTGCGCCGCGTCAGAAGACCGAAGGCAAGGAAGGCGAACGGCGCGAACTGCGCCTGGAGCTGAAGGTGCTGGCCGACGTGGGCCTGCTGGGTATGCCCAACGCGGGCAAGTCCACCTTCATCTCGGCCGTGTCCAACGCCCGTCCGAAGATCGCTGATTATCCGTTCACCACCTTGCACCCCAACCTGGGCGTGGTGCGCGTGTCGCACGAACGCAGCTTCGTGATCGCCGATATTCCCGGCCTGATCGAAGGCGCGGCTGAAGGCGCGGGCCTCGGCCACCAGTTCCTGCGCCACCTGCAGCGTACCGGTTTGCTGCTGCACATCGTCGACCTGGCGCCGTTCGAAGCGAACGTCGATCCCGTCAAGGAAGCCAAGGCCCTGGTCAAGGAGCTCAAGAAGTACGACGAGGCGCTGGTGGACAAGCCGCGCTGGCTGGTGCTCAACAAGCTGGACATGGTGCCGGAAGACGAGCGCAAGAAAGTGGTCAAGGACTTCCTCAAGCGCTTCGCCTGGAAAGGCCCCGTGTTCGAGATCTCGGCCCTGAGCCACGAAGGCACGCAGGAACTGGTCAACGCCATCTACCTGCACCTGGAGCAGAAGAAGCACGAGGAACAGCGCGCGGAAGAAACCCAGATGACGGAAGAGGCGCGCGGCATCTCCTCCATCGATCCGGACGATCCCCGCTTCAAAATCCTGGACTAAAATCCTGGACGGATCGTACTGAACGGCAAGGCCGTCTTCGATTACAATCACAGTACGTGATTCCCTATCGGCCGCCTCGCGCGGCCGATTCGCATTTTTCTCTTTGATATAAACGGTTACCACGGTTTATGTCATGCATGTCGGCGCGAGCCCCGCTACCACGGGCGCGGCGCCGGTTGCGGCAGGACAGGGCGACCCGCCCGTCGCCGGCGATATCACAGCAATCCTTGTCCTGGCGCGCGCGCCGGGGTGTTTGATAGTCATGCGCGGCCGGACCGCGCTTTGAGATGAGAACCGCCGCACCATGAATTCCGTCATACAAAAAGCCACCCGCGTCATCATCAAGGTCGGTTCCTCACTCGTCACCAACGATGGCCGGGGCCTGGACCACGCCGCCATCGCGCGCTGGGCCGCGCAGATCGCCGGCTTGCGGGCGCTGGGCAAGGAAGTGGTACTGGTGTCGTCGGGCGCGGTGGCCGAGGGTATGCTGCGCCTGGGCTTCGAGCAGCGCCCCACCGACATCCACGAACTGCAGGCTTGCGCGGCCGTGGGCCAGATGGGCCTGGCGCAAATCTACGAAACCAGCTTCCGCGCCCACCAGTTGGGCACGGCGCAAGTGCTGCTCACGCACGCCGACCTGGCCGACCGCGAGCGCTATTTGAACGCGCGTTCCACCCTCACCACCTTGCTGCGCCTGGGCGTGGTCCCCATCATCAATGAGAACGACACGGTGGTGACGGATGAAATCAAGTTCGGCGACAACGACACCCTGGGCGCGCTGGTGGCCAATTTGATCGAGGCCGACGCGCTGATCATCCTGACCGACCAGCATGGCCTGTACTCGGCCGATCCGCGCAGGGACCCGAATGCGCAGTTGATCCGCCAGGGCCGCGCCGGCGATCCGGCGCTGGAAGCGATGGCCGGCGGCGCCGGCAGCAGCATCGGCCGGGGCGGTATGCTGACCAAGATTCTGGCCGCCAAGCGCGCCGCCAAGTCGGGCGCCCACACCATCATCGCCTGGGGCCGCGACAGCGACGTCTTGAGCCGCCTGGCGCAGGGTGAAGCTATCGGCACCGAACTGACGGCGCAAACGGGCCACCTGACGGCGCGCAAGCAATGGATGGCCGACCACCTGCACACGGTGGGCCAGGTGGTGCTGGACGCGGGCGCCGTGCAGAAGCTGAAGGATGAAGGCAAGTCGCTGTTGCCGATCGGCGTGACGGCGGTGAAGGGGGAATTCGGCCGCGGCGCCGTCATCACCTGTGTCAATCCGGAAGGCCATCCGGTGGCACGCGGCTTGTCCAACTACACCAGCGCGGAAGCGCGCCGCATCATGCGCAAGTCATCGACGGAGATCGAAGCCATCCTCGGCTTCGTGGAAGGCCCGGAGCTGATCCACCGCGACAACCTGGTGCTGGTGTAAGCGCAGCCATGTCCGCCGCGCACGCGCGGTACGCGTATGCGGTGCGCGCGGGCAGTGCTAGTTCAAGTGCGGCGGCTCACACGCCGTCCGGCGCCGGCGTCTTGCTGCGGTAGTCGCACAGGTCGGCCACCATGCAGTTCCAGCATTCAGGCTTGCGCGCCTTGCAGGTGTAGCGGCCGTGCAGGATCAGCCAGTGGTGGGCATCGTGCAGGAACTCCTTGGGCACGAACTTGAGCAGCTTCTGCTCCACGATCTCGACATTCTTGCCCGGCGCCAGTCCGGTGCGGTTGGCCACCCGGAAGATGTGGGTGTCGACCGCCATGGTCGGCTCGCCGAAGGCCGTATTCATCACCACATTGGCCGTCTTGCGGCCCACGCCGGGCAGCGCTTCCAGCGATTCGCGGTCGCGCGGCACTTCGCCGCCGTGCTGGTCGAGCAATATCTTGCAGGTGGCGATCACGTTCTTGGCCTTGGTCTTGTACAGGCCGATGGTCTGGATGTAGCTCTTGAGTTCTTCCTCGCCCAGCGCCAGGATCTTGGCCGGCGTGTTGGCCACCGGGTACAGCTTGCGGGTGGCCTTGTTCACGCCCACGTCCGTGGCCTGGGCCGACAGCAGCACGGCGATCAGCAGTTCGAACGGGGTGCTGTATTCCAGTTCCGTGACAGGTTTGGGATTGGCCGCGCGAAAGCGCGTGAACATTTCGTAGCGTTTGGCTGCATTCATTCCGGTTTGTTTTCCTTGGCGCCTGGGTCTTGCTGCGTTGCCTGCTGTTGCGCCGCTTCCTTTTTCAGGCGTGCCCGTTCCATGGCCGCCGCGATGATGGCGCGCTTGCGTTCCTTCTCCGCTTCGTCGGCCGCCGTGGCCGGGTCCAGCGCGTCCACTGCCTTCATCTTGGCCACGGCCTTGGCGGCCAGGCGTGCATCGTTCTCCTCCGCGTCGCGGCGCAGGCGCAGCGCGCGGAAGTCATGCCGTTCGCGCGCGGCGTCGGCCTGCTGCTGGCTCCAGGCATCCCAACCAGTCGTTTCCGTCACGGGGTACATGACAATGCAATCGACCGGGCACGGGTTCACGCACAAATCGCAGCCGGTGCACAAATCGGGCACGATGGTGTGCATCAGCTTGGCCGCGCCCACGATGGCGTCCACCGGGCAGGCCTGGATGCACAAGGTGCAGCCGATGCACAGTGCTTCGTCGATGTAGGCCACGGCGCGCGGATGCTCCATGCCGTTGACGGGATTGATGGGAATGACTTTGCGGCCCGTCAGCGCGCCCAGGCGCGCCACGCCTTCCGCGCCGCCGGGCGGGCACTGGTTGATTTCGGCCAGGCCGGCCGCGATCGCCTCCGCGTATGGGCGACAGCCCTGGTAGCCGCACTTGGTGCACTGGGTCTGTGGCAATACGTCTTCGATACGGTCGGCGAGGGTGGGGGTGTTGGTGGACGACACGGTGAACTTGTAGACGGTAAAACGTCATTATCCAATATCCGCGCCCATCGGGCCGAAAAAAATCCGGCCCCATGACACGGCAGGGCGATGTGGCGAAAGTTGCTAAATAACAACCGTGCGCGACCGCCTTTTGTGGGACGATAGTGACCGATCATACCGGCGGCGCAGTGACCGCCGGACTAACGATGGAGCAATGGATGGGGCGGTTGAAGTCGGGCATTGTGGTGGCGTGGCTGGCTTGCGCGGGGTGGCCCATGTGGCTGGGGGCGGCGCCATTACCGGTGGTGCGCTTTTCGGCCGATGAGTGGCCACCTTTCGTCACGGCCGCGCTGCCGGGCGACGGCTTGTCCGGGGCGCTGGTGGCAGCCGTCTACCAGCGGCTGGGCATGCGCTCGGAAATCGAATATTTTCCCTGGAAGCGGGCCATGGAGTTTGGCTTGCACAACCCCCGCTACGCCGGCCTGCTGCCCGTGTGGCGCACGCCGGAGCGGGAAAAGCTGTGCCACTTCTCGTCCTCCATCGGCAGCACGCAGACGGTGCTGGCCTTCCTGAAAGCGGCGCCGGTGCGGCCCGACACGCTGGCCGGCTTGCGCGGTGTGCGGCTGGGCACGGTGGCCGGGTACGCCTATGGCGAACAGTTCGACGCGGCCCGCGCGCGCGGCGATGTGTCGCCGGACGAGAGCGTCAATGACGAGACCAATTTACGCAAGCTGCTGATCGGGCGCTATTCCGTGATCGTGATCGAGCGCCATGTGCTCGATTACCTGCTGCACACGCCGCAGTTCGGCCCGGGCGAGCGCGAGCGCGTGGGCATCGCCGACAACCTGTTCAAGGAGCGGCCCGTGACGGTGTGCTTCAAGCACACGCCGCAAGGCCTGGAGCAACAGAAGGCGTTCAACGGTGCGGCCCGTGAACTGGACCTGGAACGGCTGGAGCGGGAATACTGGAAGCGCGCCCACCTCGATGGCGGTGGCACCCTCCGCAGGGCGGACACCGGACATGCGCGGCCTGTGGCCAACTGAACGCGGCCAAAAAAAAGCCCCGGCTGGCCGGGGCATGGTGGGGAGTGGTATCAGCCGTGCTTGCGGATGAACTCGCCAATTTTCGGACAGATCACTTCGCGCCAGCGGCGCCCCGAGAAGATGCCGTAATGGCCCGCCTGCGGCGCCACGAAGTCCTGCTGCATGTCGGCCGGGATGCCGCTGCACAGCGCGTGCGCGGCCTGGGTCTGGCCGGCGCCGGAAATGTCGTCCAGCTCGCCCTCGACCGTGAACAGGGCCACCGTCTTGATGTCCTGCGGACGCACCAGCTTGCCGCCCACCTTCCACGTGCCTTTCGGCAGGCTGAAGTCCTGGAACACGGTCTTGATGGTGTCCAGGTAGTATTCGGCCGGCATGTCCAGCACGGCGTTGTATTCGTCGTAGAACTTGCGATGGCTGTCGGCCGGCTCGTCGTCGCCTTCTACCAGGTGCATGTAGAACTCGCGGTGGCTCTGGGCATGGCGGCCCGGGTTCATGGCGATGAAGCCGGCGTGCTGCAGGAAGCCGGGATAGACCTTGCGGCCGAAGCCCGGATAGTTGGGCGGCACGGAGTAGATCACCGTGTTTTCGAACCACGAGAACTTCTTTTCCGTGGCCAGGTTGTTGACCTGGGTCGGCGATTTGCGCGGGTCGATCGGGCCGCCCATCATGGTCATGGTCTTGGGCAGCTTGGGATCGTTGGCCGACGCCATCAGCGAGATGGCGGCCAGCACCGGCACCGTCGGCTGGCAGACGGAAATCACGTTCAGGTCTGGCGCCAGCAGGCGGATGAATTCCTGCACGTAGAAAATGTAGTCGTCCAGGTGGAACGGGCCGGCCGAGACGGGCACCATGCGCGCGTCCGTCCAGTCCGTGATGTAGACGTCGTGTTCCACCAGCAGGCCGCGCACGGTGTCGCGCAGCAGCGTAGAATGGTGGCCCGACAGCGGCGCCACCAGCAATACTTTCGGTTGCTTGAGGGCGCGTTGCGCCTTTTCGCTCAAGTCCTTGCGGAAGTGGATCAGGCGGCAGAACGGCTTGGTTTCCACCACTTGTTCGATGATGCCCACCTGTTCGCCGTTGATTTCGGTGCTGTCGATCTCGAACGCCGGCTTTTCATAATCCTTGCCCAGGCGGTACATCAACTCATAGCCGGCCGCGATCCGCTGCGAAAATGGCGTGTGCGCCAGCGGCGAGACGGGATTGGTGAACAGTTTGGACGACGCGTCAGCCCAGTGCATCAGGGGCGTCAGGAACGAACGTTGCATTTCGTGCAGTTGGTAGAGCATAAATATTCCTGGCAGTGAGGATGGTGCAGCGCACCAACACTATTACATCATAGACCAATTATAGGATATTTGTTCGTGTCTTAAAGCATTTCGAGATTCCCGTAAGAAAGGCCTGTAGCCTCGCTTCGTGGGTACCTTGCATGATGATACTGCTGTTTCCAAAAGGGAATGTGCGATTTTTTGGCTCTGTGGGTCATCATAACGCAGCCAGAATAAAAAAAAGCAGCGTTTCCGCTGCTTTTCTGTAGGACGAATGGCCAGGCCGGCGCCGGAATTTTTAATCGAATACGGGTGTTTCCACGCCCAGCACCTTGTGCAGCTTGGGCGAGGTGGTCGTATATTGCATGTGGATTTTCTTGTCCGGGAAGATGTATGGCGCTGCACCAAAAGCGGCCAGCGCCGCTTCGTGAAAGCCCGACAGGATCAGTTTTTTCTTGCCCGGATAGGTGTTGATGTCGCCCACGGCGAAGATGCCGGGCACGTTGGTTTCGAATTTTTCCGTGCTTTGTACCTTCAACTGGCGCCGTTCGATGTCCAGGCCCCAGTCGGCGATCGGACCCAGCTTGGGCGACAGGCCGAAGAATACCAGCAGCATGTCGAGCGGCACGCGGCGCGTGACGCCGTCGGCGCCCGTCACTTTCAGGTCGGTCAGCTTGCCGTCGCGGCTGTCGAAGCCGGTGGCCTGGCCGATGATCAGCTGCATTTCGTATTGCTCGCACAGGGCCTTCATCTTGGCCACCGAGGCGGGCGCGGCGCGGAAGTCTTCCCGGCGGTGCAGCAGCACCACGGATTCAGCTTTGCCGACGAAATTCAGGGCCCAGTCCAGCGCGGAATCGCCGCCGCCGCAGATGACCAGGTTCTTGCCTTCGAACAGGGCCGGGTCTTTCACGCGGTAGAACAGCTGGCTGTTTTCGAACTGTTCGATGCCGTCCACTTTCAGCGTGCGGGCCTGGAACGAGCCGACGCCGGCCGCGATGAAGATGGTCTTGGTGAGGAAACGGGTGCCGCTGCTGGTTTCAACGTTGAAACGGCCATCTTCGCGCCGCTCCACCACGGTTACTTCCTGGCCCAGGTGGAAGGTGGGCTCAAACGGGGCGATCTGCTTGAGCAGGTTGTCCGTCAGCTCCTGGCCGGTGCACGAAGGCACGGCGGGAATATCGTAGATGGGTTTGTCCGGGTACAGTTCCACGCACTGGCCGCCGACCGCGTGGAGCGAATCGATGACGTGGGCCTTGATTTCCAACAGGCCCAGTTCGAAGACCTGGAACAGGCCGACGGGGCCGGCGCCGATGATGACGGCATCGGCTTCGATGACGCCAGCTGGAGTGGGGGTGACGCTTTGCATACGATTTTCCCTGTTGTTGCGTAAACATTCAGGTCAAATGTTCGGGCAACAACGGGGCACGCCGCGCGCACGCGGCGAACACGCCTGAACACTGCCTGTTGCTGCCTGCCAGCCGGCTGTGCCGGACGCGCGCCGGGTCGAAACGGGACGCTGTTAGCGTACCAGCAGGTGCAGCTTCTCTTTGACGTCCTTGAACTCTTCAGCTTCCGGCAGGGCCGCCTTGGTCTTGGTGATCGAAGGCCAGTTG
This sequence comes from Rugamonas apoptosis, assembly GCF_014042355.1. Lineage (GTDB taxonomy): Bacteria > Pseudomonadota > Gammaproteobacteria > Burkholderiales > Burkholderiaceae_D > Rugamonas > Rugamonas apoptosis. Next base: position 35,680 of record NZ_JACEZU010000007.1, on the reverse strand, counting down.
CGCGCCAGATCGACGTTGATCTTGATGAATTGCTGCTGGTCGGACGGCACATCTTCCTCAGCGAAAATGGCGTTGACGGGGCATTCGGCCACGCACACGGCGCAGTCGATGCATTCGTCCGGATCGATCGCCAGGAAATTCGGGCCTTCGCGGAAACAATCTACCGGGCAAACATCGACGCAATCGGTGTAACGACAGCTGATGCAAGATTCGGTGACAACGTGAGTCATAACAGTCCTATCAATGTTGGTGCGCTGGTTCGTCAGCGGCGTCATATCGGCCGTGCCAACTTCAGCAAAGCACTGTATTTTAAGGTAATTTGCTACATCTCACAAATCGCGCTTAGATACAATCCCTATAAGCAAATGCGCCGCGCGTGCTAGCCCGCGCGCGCGCACGCACCGCCGGCGCGGGGGCGGGCGGCGTGCAAACAGGTGCTTTTTCTACCGGAGAGCGACAGTAGCATGCCCCGGCGCACGGGGCGATGACGCTAGTCAAGATTGGCCCGAACAGCTGGCATGAAAAGAACTCAGGTGGCGGCCCGGATCTGGTTCAGCAATTGCTGCCAGCGCCGGTTGGCCGGCCGCCCATCCTCGCACAACGATACGCTGTGGCGCCGGCCGTGCTGGGGTTTGCGTGGAGGCAAATGTTCGAGCGTTGGCCGGCGCCGGTACCGGTGCGCTAGAATCGCAAGCAAACTCGACAGCCGGTGCAACCGGCGCACCTACCCGGAGACCGCATGCCCCATTTCGCCGCACCCGCCCTGGCCGGCATCCCGCTGGAATTCCTGTTGTTCGCCGTGGTGCTGGCCATGGTCGCCTTCGCCCCCATCAGCACCCTGCGCACGGCGCTGGGCGGGGCGCTGGCGATCACCGCCTACAAGGTGTGGTGGGCGCCGTTCGGTGAAGGGGCGGGCGTGGCCGGTCTCGTGGCCCATGCCGGCCACGAGTGGGTGGGGCTGACCAACCTGCTGGCGCTGCTGCTCGGCTTCGCCTTGCTGGCCAAGCATTTCGAACACAGCCGCATTCCCGACTTGCTGCCCGACTACCTGCCCAACGACTGGAAGGGGCCGTTCGTGTTGCTGTGTCTGGTGTTCTTCATCTCCAGCTTCCTCGACAATATCGCCGCCGCCATCATCGGCGGCACCGTGGCCCACAGCGTGTTCCGGGGTAAGGTGCACATGGGCTACCTGGCCGCCATCGTGGCCGCCTCCAACGCGGGCGGCTCGGGCAGCGTGGTGGGCGACACCACTACCACCATGATGTGGCTGGCCGGCGTGGCGCCGTCGCAGGTGCTGCACGCCTACGTGGCGGCCGGGGTGGCGCTGCTGGTGTGCGCGCTGCCGGCCGCGCGCCAGCAGCAGGCTTACAGTCCCATCGTCAAGGATGCGCCGGCCGGGGTGCGTATCGACGGCGCGCGGGTGGCCATCGTGGCCGGCGTGCTGGTGGCGGCGGTGCTGGTCAATGTGCTGCTCAGCGTGCGCTTCCCGGACTGGATCGGCGTGTTTCCTTTCCTGGGCGCGGCCGTGTGGCTGACGCTGGCCGCCAGCGCCCTGTGGCGCCGGCCCGACTGGCAGGAGTTGCCGGGCGCCTTGCGCGGCGCCGCCTTCCTGCTGGCGCTGGTGTGGACCGCCTCCCTGATGCCGGTGCAGGCGCTGCCGGCCGCATCCTGGCAGAGCGCGCTGGCGCTCGGTTTCGTGTCGGCCGTGTTCGACAATATCCCGCTGACGGCGCTGGCGCTGCGCCAGGGCGGTTTCGACTGGGGCTTCCTGGCCTACGCCGTGGGCTTTGGCGGCTCCATGATCTGGTTCGGTTCCTCGGCCGGGGTGGCGCTCAGCGGCCAGTATCCGGAATCCCGTTCCGTGTTGCTGTGGCTGCGCCACGGCTGGCATGTGGCGCTGGCCTACGTGGTCGGTTTCGCGGCGCTGCTGGCCGTGCTGGGCTGGCAGCCGCACTAGCCCGGCACTAGCGCCGCGCCGCCCCAACTGGCATCATGGCGGCTGGTTCAACAAGTGAGGAAGGCCAGATGGCGGACATCAACATCGTGCAGGAGCACCACCTGTCACACAAGAAAGCCCGCGAAGCGGCAGAGAAAGTGGCCGAGCAGATGGCCGAGGAATTCGATATCGAATGCAACTGGCAGGGCGACGTGCTGCATTTCGAGCGCAGCGGCGTGTCCGGTTCGCTCACGCTGCACAAGCATCAGGCGCAGATGCAGATCAAGCTGGGATTCTTGCTGAGCGCGTTCTCTCACAAGATCGAGCACAAGGTGGCGGAAAACATGCAGAAGGTATTTGGCGGCAAGGCCTGAATGGCCGCCGCGGCAGGGCAGGGGAGAGGGCGCGGCCCGCTCCCCGGTGGGGCCTGATCAGCCCTTCAGTTCTTCGATCAGATCGATGTATTGCTGCATCGCTTCATCCTGGCTGTTGCCCTTGAGCGCAGCCCAGGCATCATACTTGGCGCGGCCCACCATGTCGGTGAAGCCAGGACGCGCACCTTCCACATCACCCGCGCTGGCCTGCTTGAACAGGGCGTAGATCTTCAGCAGGGTCATATTGTCTGGACGCTCGGGCAGATTCTTGGAATCGGCCTGCGCTTGGGCGAATTGCTCTTGTAAACTCATAACGGCTCCTGTGGACTAAGAATGTTGCATAAATCGTTGCACATATTGTTGTTAGAGCAATGTCACTATAAATACTTAGCGCATTGACATCCTGTTCAGCGACATAATACAAACAAACTGTCCGCAAACCTTAGAGGAGATGCTCGAATGTTGTCCAAAGCCTTGTTTGGCCGTAAAAAGATGTCGACCGTGGATACGGCGTGGCTGAGGATGGATTCGGATGGCAATCAGATGATGATTGTGGGCGTCGCGATGATGAGCCAGCCCATCGCGCTCGACGGCCTCAAGGAGGCGCTCACCACCCGTTTCCTCGCCTACAGCCGCTTCCGCAGCCGGGTGGTGTCGGACCTGACGGGCGCCTGGTGGCAGGAGCAGGACGTGAACCTGGACGACCATGTGGTGAACCTGCGCCTGCACGACGCCAGGGATGGCGGCTGCAACAAGCCGGCGCTGCAGGGGTTGGTGGGCCGCTTGTCGCAGCAGCCGCTGGACCCGGTGCTGCCGCTGTGGCAGATGCACCTGGTCGACAATTGCGTGGGCGAGGATGGCAAGGTGCGCCAGGCGTTGATCATCCGCATCCACCACTGCATCGCCGATGGCGTGGCGCTGGTGGGCGTGTTCATGTCCATGTTCGGCGCCCATCCCGACAGCCAGCCGCATGCGCCGTCCGAGGTGGCTGTCGAGGCGGCCGAGGAAAATCCGTGGGAGCAGATACTGCTGCCGATCACGGCCACCACCGTCAAGGCCATCGACATCTCGTCGGCCGTGTGGCTCAAGTCGATCCGGCTGTGGACCGACATGCCGCAGATGGTGGGCCGCATCAGCCACCTGGGCCAGACCGCCACCAAGCTGGCGCTGGACGCCGTCAAGCTCACCACCATGGACTCCGACAGCGCCACGCGCCTGAAAGGCAAGCCCAATGGCCGCAAGCACGTGGCCTGGAGCGAGCCGCTGCCGCTGTCCGAAGTCAAAGCCATCAGCAAGGCCTATGGCTGCTCGATCAACGACGTGCTGATGGCCAGCGTGGCCGGCGCCCTGCGCAGCTACCTGCGCGCTTGCGGCGACACGGTGGACCCGGCCTGTGACGTGCGGGTGATGGTGCCGGTCAACCTGCGCAAGGCCGATGGCCATGAAAAGCTGGGCAACGCGTTCGGCCTGGTGCCGCTGGTGCTGCCGGTGGGCATTGAGGACCCGGTGGCGCGCCTGCGCGAAGTGCGGCGCCGCATGGATGAACTCAAGGGCGGCTACACGGCGCTGGTGGCCATGTCCGTGCTGGGCGTGCTGGGCGCCACGCCCAAGCAGGTGCAGAACGAGATTCAGAATTATTTCGCCCGCAAGGCCACCGCCGTGATGAGCAATGTGCCGGGGCCGCGCACGCCGCTGTACCTGGCCGGCAGCCAGCTCGATCAGGTCATGTTCTGGGTGCCGCAATCGGGCGATATCGGCATCGGGGTGTCCATTCTCAGCTACAACGGCGGGGTGCAGTTCGGCATCGTGACGGACGACGCGCTGGCGCGCGATCCGGAGAATATCATTCGCCGCTTCGCGCCTGAGTTCGAGAAACTGGTGCTGCTGGCGCTGATGGACGAGTTCTGAAAAACAGAACGGCGGCCTGGGCTTGCGCCCCGGGCCGCCGGTTCCGGTGCCTGGACAGGCACTAGTTCACGATGTCGCGAGTATTACTTCTTCTTCGGATTGACAGCGGCTTTCAGCGTCGCGCCAGCGGAGAATTTCGGGGTCTTCGACGCGGCGATCTTGATCGCTTCGCCGGTGGCAGGATTGCGGCCTTTACGGGCAGCGCGCTTGGCAACGGCGAAGGTGCCAAAGCCGGTGATGCCTACCGTGTCGCCCTTTTTCAGGCGCTCGGTGATGATGGCGATCAGCGTGTTCACCGCACCGTTGGCGGCAGCAGCGGACATCTCGGTGCGTTTCGCAAATTCTGCAATCAATTCGCCTTTTTTCATTACTACCTCCTTGGTTAATAGAGCGCGCAGATTAGCATAAATATTGTCAAATGTAATGATTTCTCGTTGAAGCAGACCATACAGTAGCTGCCATGTCACGTCGCGCGTTAAAAAAAGGCCAGTGTTGGCGGGCTTTTTGTGGCGCCGCACCACGATTCGCCTTGTCTGACAGTGGCCCGCGCGGCATGCAAAAAAGCCGCAACCGCGGCGCCAGCGGCGCGCCCGCGCAGCCCCGCAAAGGGTTATGATCTGTACCAGCGAGGACACCATCATGAGTTTTTCGGACGAAACCCTGATTGCGTATGCGGACGGCGAGCTGGACGAGACGACCCGTCGCGCCGTCGAGGAAGCCATGCGGCTGGACGATGGCGTGGCGCGCCGCGTGGCCCACTACCGCGCGCTGCGCGACGGCCAGTACGCGGCCCAGGCCCCGCGCGAGGGTGCGCGGGCGCGGCGCGGCGCCAACGTGGTGCAGCTGGACGCGGTGCGGGCCAGCCGGGCCGCCAACCACAGCGCTGCCCGGCGCGGGCGCCGGCGCCCCTGGGGCTGGCTGGAATGGAGCATGCTGGCGCTGATGCTGTTGTCGGGGATGGTGGTGGGCCGCTTCGTCCTGGTGCGCTGGCAACCGTCATGGTTCGGCCCTCCGGCCCCGGTCACGGTGGTGGCCCATCACGACGGCGTGCTGGCCGCGCAGGGCGCGCTGGCGTCCTCGCTCAGTTTGCAGATGGGGGGCGCCGCCACCGCGTCGAGCGAAGTGCGGATCGGTCTGAGTTTCCTGTCGCGCGAGGGCGGCTACTGCCGCACCTTCACCTTGGCCGGCACCGGCCAGGAGTTGGCGGGGCTGGCCTGCCGCGCCAGCGAAGAATGGCGTATCCCGGTGCTGGTGCAGGTCGGCAAACCGATGCCGCAAATGGGCGCATACAAGCGCGCCGGGGTGGACTTGCCGACGGCCTTGCTGGAAGCGATAGACCAGCGCATCGTCGGTGAGATGCTGGAGCCGAGGGCGGAACTGGAAGCGTTGCGGCGGGGCTGGCAGCGCTGAGCGCGCGGCCGCCGGGGAGGGCGGTGAGCTACAGTGATGCGCGCAGAGTCATGTGCGCTAAAGCCATGCGCGCCAGCGTGGGCGCGCACGGCCGACGGTGATGGCTTAGACGGCCAGCAGTTCCACGTCGAAGATCAAGGTGGCGTTCGGTGGGATCACGCCGCCGGCGCCGCGCGAGCCGTAGCCCAGGTCGGCCGGGATGATCAGCTGGCGCGCGCCGCCGATCTTCATGCCTTGCACGCCTTCGTCCCAGCCGCGGATCACCATGCCGGCGCCCAGGGCGAATTCAAACGGATCGTTGCGGTCTTTGCTCGAATCGAATTTCGGGCCCTTGCTGCCGTCGTCGTTACGCAGCCAGCCGGTGTAATGCACGGTGACGTTCTGGCCGGCCTTGGCTTCGGCGCCTTCGCCGACGGTCAGTTCAATGTATTGCAGGCCCGAGGCGGTAGTGATGGTGGACATGGTTTTCCTTGGTGTGTCGTTGACGATAATCCCGCATTGTAGAACAAGCGGCCCCGGCCCGCCAAAAAGCGGCCACGCCTGGCATGGCGAAGCGCCGCACTAGGGTATCATCGCCAGGCGTCGCCGGCATGGGCCGGCCACCTCCCTGGATTGGAAGCGTATACACATGTCACACCTGTCGATGCCCGCCCCGCGCGGGAACCCGCGCTGATGGGCGCGCTGATGCGGTCCTATGGCCGCGCCTGGATGTCGCAACTGCACGGCCGCATGCTGCTGCTGAGCGTGATCCCGTTCGCACTGGCCGTGCTGTTGTGGGCCGGCCTGCTGTACGTGGGCCTGCAGCCGCTGATCGATACCCTGCATGCCCTGTTCGTCCAGTACGACGGCTTCGCCTACAGCAGCAACCTGCTCACTTCGCTGGGCCTGGGTATGCTGAAGACGGTGGTGGTGCCCATGATCGCCATGCTGCTGTTGTTACCCTTGATGATATTGACGGCGCTGGTGTTCATCGGCGTGGCCGCCATGCCGGCCATCGTGCGCCATGTGGGCCAGCGCCGCTACGGCCAGCTGGAGCGCAGGCACGGTGGCAGCCTGGTCGGCAGCGCCCTGACGGCGCTGGTGGGCATGGCCGTGTTCATCGGCCTGTGGCTGCTCACCTTGCCCTTGTATGCTTTTCCGCCGCTGGCGCTGGTGGTGCAGTCCGCGCTGTGGGGCTGGCTCACTTGCCGCGTGATGGTGTACGACACGCTGGCCGACCATGCCAGCGCCGAAGAGCGGGCCGAAGTGCTGCGCCGCCACCGCTGGCCGCTGCTGGCCATCGGTGTGCTGTCCGGCCTGGCCGGCGCGCTGCCGGGCATGCTGTGGCTGGGCGGCACGGCCTTGTCGGTGGTGCTGTTCCCGTTCCTGGCGGCCGCCTCGATCTGGTTGTATGTGGTGATCTTCATCTTCACCGGGCTGTGGTTCGCGCATTACTGCCTGGAGGCGCTGGAACGGCTGCGCGCGGCGCCACCCATGCGCGACATCAACACGGCGGCCAGCTGATACCTTTTTGGTATCACGACCGCCTTCCTACTTTTCACTTTGCAAGACCGGACTAAGAAGTCGTTTTAAAATGACCATGGCCAGGCGTGGCGCCGAAGACAGTGGGAACGGCACTGCCGTTCCGCACGGCAAGGCGCCACAACGACGCCATGGGCTTTTTGAAACGACTTCCAAGGACTGACATGGCAATCGGATTGATCATCATCGGCGACGAAATCCTGTCGGGCCGGCGCACCGACCAGCACTTCACCAAAGTGGTGCAGCTGCTGGCCGAACGTGGCCTGCAGCTGGACTGGGCCGAAGTGCTGGGCGACGACCCGGCCCGCATCACGGCCACGCTGCGCCGCACCTTCGCCAGCGGCGACATCGTGTTCAGTTGCGGCGGCATCGGCGCCACGCCGGACGACCACACGCGCCAGGCGGCGGCCGACGCGCTGGGCTTGCCGCTGGTGTTGCACGAGCAGGGCAAGCGCAACATCCAGCAGCGCATCCTGCAAATGGGCGAGGAGAGCGGCCAGCCGGCCGACCTCAATTCGGCCGAGAATCTGCATCGCTTGAAGATGGCCGAATTCGCGCAAGGCGCCGAGCTGATTCCCAATCCGTACAACAACGTGGCCGGCTTCGCGCTGCGCCAGCATTACTTTGTGCCCGGTTTCCCCGTCATGGCCTGGCCCATGATCGCCTGGGTGCTGGACCACCACTACGCCCACCTGTTCCACCGCGCCCCGCACAGCGAGCAATCGGTGCTGGTGTATGGCACGGCCGAATCGGCGCTCACGCCGCTGATGGAGGCGCTCGAAGCGAAGTTCGCCGGTGTAAAAGTGTTCAGCCTACCCAGCGTGGGCGACGCCAACACGCGCCGCCACATCGAGTTGGGCGTGAAGGGCGCGCCCGCGCCGACGGCCGCCGCGTTCACTGAACTGTGCGCCGAGTTGACGCGCTTGCAGGTAGAGTACCAACACCTCTCTTGACGCCTCGCGGCGCGCCGTCTTCACGGTGGCCCGCGCCGGGCGCGCACGGCGTTCCCCCTGCCCGGCGAGCGCCGTTGTTTTTTTGCGAAAAGCTCCCATGAACTATAATTTTTCTGCGCGCCGGCCCATCCATGTGGCGCCGATGTGGTGCAATGGATGGCAGGCTGCGCGTGATGGGCGACCCGGTCAACGGGGTGCCTGCCGCGCGAGTTAAGTGCGTAGAAGTTGTTTCACAATGACCATGGCTAGGCGTGGCGCCGAAGACAGTGCGCTTGCACGGCGAGGCGCCATAACGACGCCATGGGCTTTTTGAAAGGACTTTTATTTGAGTGCGCTTGCAAGGCAGCCAACAAAGTAGTGAGGCAGGCAAGTAGTACCACCTGATTTCATTGCTGCGGTGTATGCGGTGCGGCGCGAAGTGTTACTGAACAGAAGACTGACCGGTTTGAATCATATGTTAAGCAATCGTCGTTTCCGCCGGCCCCGCATCGTTGTACGCGCGGTGCGCAAACTGCGCGCAGGCGCGGCCGCCATGGGTTATGGCCGCCGCCGCCACCTGCGCGCCGTCCCCCAGCCCGACTCAGTTGACGAAGCCGTGCTGCTGGCCCACACCCAGCCGGCCTCGCCGCCGCCGTCCGAGCCCGTCAAGAGCAAGCGCTCGCGCAACGCCTTCATCGTCGCCATGCTGGTGCTGCTGTCGTGCGGCGTGTACTGGGTGTTGCAGGAGATTCGCAGCTCGAGCATGCAGGCCCAGTTCTTCTCGGGCCTGGTGGGCAAGCTCACCTACCGGGTCGAACCGGGGCCCAGCGCGGCGATCCGATTCCCCAAGGACAGCCCGTACGACGAGCGCCTCGGTTACGCCAACATTCCCGACTACCTGGGCAAGCTCAAGACGCGCGATTACGCCGTCACGGCCCAGTCCCGCTTCTCGCCCAAGATGGTGGAACTGACCGACATGGGCGTGTTCACCACCTTCCGCGAAAAGACCAAGACCGGTTTGGCCATCGTCGATTGCCGCGCCCAGCCCCTGTTCACGGCCAGCTATCCGGAGCGCGTGTACGGCAAGTTCGACGAGGCGCCCACGGCGCTGGTGCGCAGCCTGCTGTTCATCGAGAACCGGGAACTGCTCGACACTAAATATCCGAAGCGCAATCCGGCCGTCGAGTGGGACCGCCTCAGCAAGGCCGTGCTGGAAAAGACGGCCAGCACCTTCTCGGGCGGCCACCGGCCGGCCGGCGGCAGTACGCTGGCGACCCAGATCGAGAAATACCGCCACTCGCCGGAAGGGCGCACCAGCAGCCTCAAGGACAAGCTGCAGCAGATGGTGTCGGCCAGCCTGCGCGCCTACCAGCAGGGCGAGGACACGTCCGCCGTGCGGCGCCAGATCGTGCTCGATTACCTCAACACGGTGCCGCTGTCGGCCAAGCCCGGCTACGGTGAAGTGAACGGCCTGGGCGACGGCATGTGGGTCTGGTACGGCCGCGACTTCGCGGAAGTGAACCGCCTGCTCGGCGGCAAGCTGGACCAGCCCGACAGCGCGCTGGCCTACAAGGAAGCGCTGAGCCTGATGATCGCCCAGCGCCGTCCCAGCTACTACCTGGGCGAAGGCACGGCCGACCTGGAAACGCTGGCCAACTCGCACCTGCGCCTGCTGGCCCAGGAAGGCGTGATCACGCCGGCCGTGCGCGACGCGGCCCTCAAGCAGCGCCTGCATCCCTCCGCCGGTTCCGGTGTGCAGGCCGCGCCGGCCATGACCTACGTCACCCGCAAGGCGTCGAACGCGGTGCGCACCCACCTGGCCAGCCTGTTGGGCGATAACCGTCTGTACAACCTGGACCGGCTGGACCTGAGCGTGGTCAGCACGCTCGATGCGCGGGCCCAGAAAGCCGTCACCCAAGTGCTGCGCGATTTGCGCGATCCGGACATGGCCAAGGCGGCTGGCCTGACAGGCAAGGGCATGCTGGGCAACGGCGACCCGGCCCACGTGGTGTACAGCTTCACGCTGCTGGAAAAAGGCGAACAGGCCAATTTGCTGCGCTTGCAGACGGATAACTTCGATCAGCCGCTCGACATCAACGAGGGCGCCAAGCTGGACCTGGGTTCCACCGCCAAGCTGCGCACCCTGGTCACCTACCTCGATATCGTCGACCAGTTGCACACCCGCTACGGCGGCATGGATACGGCGGCCCTGAACAAGGTGGTGGTCGATCCGCAGGACAAGCTGTCGCAGTGGGCCATCGACTACTTCAAGGCGCTGCCGCTGGACAAGGGCGGCCGGGAACTGACGCCGATGCTGAACGCGGCCATGGAGCGCAAGTATTCGGGCAACCCCGGCGAAGGTTTCTTCACGGGCGGCGGCCTGCACCACTTCGGCAACTTCTCCAAGGAAGACAACGGCAAGATCCTGACCGTGACGGAAGCGCTGCGCCATTCGACCAACCTGGTGTTCGTGCGCCTGATGCGCGACGTGGCCAAGTTCTACATGTTCCAGTCGCCCGGTTCCTCGGCCTCGCTGCTGCAGGATGCCGACGATCCGCGCCGCGCCGAATACCTGGCCCGCTTCGCCGACAAGGAAGGGCGCGAGTTCATGAACCGCTTCTACGTCAAGTACAAGGGCAAGAAGGGCGACGAGCTGGAAAAAACGCTGCTGGCCAATATCCGCGGCACGCCGGTGCGGCTGGCCGTGATCCACCGCACGCTGTATCCGGAAGCGACCGAGGAGCAGTTCGCCGCCTTCCTGAAGGACAACCTGCCGTCGCAGAACGAAGTGCCGCCCGAGCGCGTGGCCAAGCTGTATGAGCAATACGCGATCGACAAGTGGTCGCTGCCCGACCGGGGCTACCTGGCCTCGGTGCACCCGCTGGAAATGTGGATGGCGGCCTATATGCGCACCCATGAAGGCGCCACCCTGAGCGAGATGACAGCCGCCAGCGAGCAGCAGCGCCAGGAAGTGTACCAGTGGCTGTTCAAGACCCACCACAAGCACGCCCAGGACAAGCGCATCGCCGGCCTGCTGGAGATGGAAGGCTTCATGAAGATCCACGCCCAGTGGAAGAAGATGGGCTATCCCTTCGACTCGCTGGTGCCATCCTACGCCACCACGCTGGGCGCTTCGGCCGACCGGCCTGCCGCGTTGGCCGAGATGATGGGCATCATCATCAACGGTGGCGTGCGCAAGCCCAGCCAGCGTATCTCTTCGCTGCACTTCGCGGCCGGCACGCCGTACGACACCCAGGTGGCGCCCGGCAAGAGCACGCTCAGCGAGCGGGTGCTGGCGCCGGAAGTGGCGCGTGTGGTGGCCGACGCCATCCGCGGCGTGGTATCGGACGGCACGGCCAAGCGGGCCCGCATGGCCTTCGTCAAATCGGACGGCACCGTGATTCCCGTGGGCGGCAAGACCGGCACCGGCGACCAGCGCTTCGACGTCTTCGCCGCCGGCGGGCGTTTGATCGAGTCGCGCTATGTGAACCGTTCGGCCACTTTCGTGTTCAACATCGGCGAACGCTTCTTCGGCAGCATGACGGCCTATGTGCGCGGTCCGGATTCGAAGAACTACGACTTCACCAGCGCGCTGCCGGTGCAGTTGCTGACGGTGCTGGCGCCCAGCCTGATGCCGCTGATCGAGCCTAACCCGGTCAAGCCGGCCACCATCCAGAACGCGGCCGCCGGCACGGCCGCCGCTGCCGCCGCCGCACCGCTGCCGGCCTGCGGCGGGGGCAGTACGGGCGGCTGACGCCCTCCCGGGCCGGGTGCCGCGCGCGCCCGGCCCGTCCCCGCCCGCTTCCCTTTTGCGCGCGCGGCGCTTGCAAAACAGCGCAATTGTTGGCAAGGTGACAGCCCATGAAACCTGTACGCCATACCATGTCCAAAATCCTCAAGTTCACGCAATTTTCCGTGCGTGACCTGCTCGTCGCTGCCGCCCCCACCTTGCTGGCCATCGTCGGCGTGTGCGCGCTGGCCTATGTGCTGGTGGACCCGTCGCCGCCGCGCCACGTGGTGCTGTCCACCGGCCAGGAAAACAGCGCCTACGAACAGATCGGCAAGAAATACGCGGCCGCGCTGGCCAAGCACGGCGTCAAGGTGACACTGGTGCAGTCGGCCGGCTCGGGTCAGAACTTGCGCCGTCTCAAGAGCGGTGAAGTCGATATCGCCTTCGTGCAGAGCGGCTCGACTGACGAGGCGGCGGCCGAGCGGGAAGGGCTGGTATCGCTGGGCAGCCTGTTCACGGAACCCATGTGGCTGTTCCTGCGCGAAACCAAGGGCAAGCCCATCACCCGGCTCACTGAACTCAAGGGCAAGAAGATTAACTTCGGCCCCAAGGGTGCCGGCGCTCCGCGCCTGTTCAAGCAGGTGCTGGCGCTGAATGGCATCGAGCCGGAGGAAGTGACCCGCAGTTCGCTGGCCAACACGCCGGCCACGGTGGAGTTGCTGGAAGGGCGCATCGATGGCCTGGTGTTCACCTCGGCGCCGGAAGCGCCGCTGATCCAGATGCTGTTGCAAACGCCGGGCATCCAGTTGTTCGATTTCGACCAGGCCGAAGCGTATGCGCGCAAGTTGCCCTTCCTCAGCCACGTGGTACTGCCGCGCGGCATCGTCGACCTGGGCCGCGACTTGCCGCCCGTCGATTACAACCTGATCGCCCCCACGGCCACGCTGGTGGCGCGCGACACCCTGCATCCGGCCCTGGTCGACCTGTTCGTGCAGGCCGCCGCGTCGATCCACAGCGGCGCGGGCTGGTTCCAGCAGCAGGGCCAGTTCCCGTCCGCGCGCTACACGGAAATTCCCGTCGCGCCCAGCGCGGCCAAGTTCTACAAGGATGGCCCGCCCTTCCTGCAACGCTATATGAGCTTCTGGCTGGCCAATTTCTTTGACCGCATGTGGGTGCTGGTGCTGGGCCTGGGCGCGCTGATCCTGCCGCTGTCCAAGGTGGTGCCGCCGTTGTATGTGTGGCGCATCCGCTCGCGCGTGTACCGCTGGTACGGGCAGTTACGCACGGTGGAGCAGGCGCTGGAGGACGCGCAGTCGCAGGGCGAGCGCCGCATGGAGATTTACGCGGCGCAACTGGCGCGCCTGAATGAGATCGAGGAAATGGTGAACCAGATTTCCATTCCGCTGTCGTTCGCCGATGGCTTGTATGGCTTGCGCAGCCATATCAACTTCGTGCGCGAGCGGGTGCTCAGCTTGCTGAGCGAGGCGGCGCCTGTCGCGCCGGCGGCCGTGCCGGTCTAGCGCGCTTGAGGGGCAGACTCCCCGCCTTGGCGCCGGGGTTGGACCCTATGGATTATTTGACTGATTTAAACGTCGCGGCGTGCTTGGAATGGACGGCGATGGGATTGCCCGCCGCATCGAGCGAATAGGTAATCGTGTGCCCGTTGCTGGTGTTGAACGTACCCGTCTGATTGTCGCCGATCGGAAAGTCGCTCCAGGCTTGGCTGCGGGCAGACTGGCGCTGTAATTTGCCGTCGTCCGAGAAACGGAAATTGACGATCGTGCTTTCGAATTTCGTGTCGAATCGCCATGGCGAGCCTTCGACGAGCTTGCTGGCAAGGCTAGCTTGCGCTACGGCGCCCGGCGCCGCGGGCGCGTCTTCCGCCCGGACCGGCGCCATATTGCCCAGTGCGAGCAATAAAACGGCCACATATTTCTTCATGCATTTCTCCCGGAAAGCCCGCCGTGCATGGCGGGCAACGAAGCAAGCGGGCGCCGTGTGGCGCTGGCAGGTTCAGGCGCCCAGCCACGGCAGGCCGGCGCGGCACCAGCCATTGACGTTCTTGCGGTGGCCGGCCTCGTCCTTGTCGCCTTCGAAGCCTTCCAGCACGTCGTAGCAATGCTGATAACCGAATTCTGTGGCCAGCTTGGCCGCGTGGCGCGAGCGCACCCCGGAGCGGCATAAAAACAACAGTACCTGGTCCTTGCGGGCCTGGCTGTTGAGCTGTTCGATGAACTCATGGTTGGCCACGCCACCCGGATAGGTGGCCCACTGGACCGCACCATGTTGGGTATCCGGTATGGCCACCCGGCCCACCCAGTCACGCTCGGCATTGGTGCGCACGTCGATCAGTTTGACGTGCGGATCGGCCTGCAGCAGTTCCCACGCTTCCTGCGGGTTGACGGCGCCGGCATAGGGCCAATCCTTGCTGCGTGCACGGGCCAGGGCCAGAATTGCATTCACATCGCTCATGTCATGTTCCAGAAAGGATATTAAGTTTATTATAGATGCCCTGACCGTCCGTGTTGCGCGCACGCACCAAACGAGGGCATTTTTCACTGGTTTTTTGAAAATGCACGAAATAGGTGCAAATCAGAAAAATCGCACCATAATGGAGCAGTCTTGCGCTGGCGCAAACGGGACTGATTTTGCTGGCCGAACGATTTTAGAATCATTTGCCAGCAAGTTCCAAGTTGGTTTTGGCAGAAGGTTATGATTTTTGAGCTGGCACGGATACTGCTTTACCCCGGGATGAGTTTCGGTCGCACTTACACGGGGACGCGCAGCGCATCCGCGCACACACAGTTGGTCGGCTCACCCACCCCTTTCTTTTAGGAGATACGCATGGCAATGACAGCCGCAGAAGTGATGAAAATGGTAAAAGACAACGAAGTCAAATTCGTTGATTTTCGTTTCGCCGATACCCGTGGTAAAGAACAGCACGTGACCGTGCCTGTGTCGCACTTCGACATGGACAAGTTCGAGTCGGGTCACGCATTCGACGGTTCGTCGATCGCCGGCTGGAAAGGCATCGAAGCATCGGACATGATTCTGCTGCCAGACCCGAACACGGCCAATATCGACCCGTTCATGGAAGAAACCACCCTGTTCATGCAGTGCGACGTGATCGAACCGTCGGACGGCAAGGGCTACGACCGCGACCCACGCTCCATCGCCAAGCGCGCTGAAGCCTACCTGAAATCGTCGGGCATGGGCGACACCGCCTACTTCGGTCCTGAGCCAGAATTCTTCATCTTCGACAGCGTGCGCTGGAAAGTCGACATGTCCGGCTGCTTCGTCAAGATCGACTCGGACGAAGCTTCGTGGAGCACCGACAAGGAAATCGAAGGCGGCAACAGCGGCCACCGTCCTACCGTCAAGGGCGGCTACTTCCCAGTGCCACCAGTGGACAGCTTCCAGGACATGCGTTCGGAAATGTGCCTGATCCTCGAATCGCTGGGCATCCCGGTCGAAGTGCACCACCACGAAGTGGCTGGCGCCGGCCAGAATGAAATCGGCACCAAGTTCTCGACCCTGGTCGAGCGCGCCGACTGGACCCAGAACCTGAAGTACGTGGTGTGGAACGTGGCGCACAGCTACGGCAAGACCGCCACCTTCATGCCTAAGCCTATCGTGGGCGACAACGGCTCGGGCATGCACGTGCACCAGTCGATCTGGAAAGACGGCAAGAACCTGTTCGCCGGCGACGGCTATGCCGGCCTGTCCGACACCGCGCTGTTCTACATCGGCGGTATCATCAAGCACGCCAAGGCACTGAACGCCATCACCAACCCAGGCACCAACTCGTACAAGCGCCTGGTGCCAGGCTACGAAGCACCGGTCAAACTGGCTTACTCGGCCCGTAACCGTTCCGCTTCGATCCGCATCCCGCACGTGGCCAATCCTAAGGGCCGCCGCATCGAGACCCGTTTCCCGGATCCACTGGCGAACGTGTACCTGTGCTTCGCCGCGCTGCTGATGGCCGGTCTGGACGGTATCATCAACAAGATCCATCCGGGCGAAGCCGCATCCAAAGACCTGTACCACCTGCCACCAGAAGAAGACGCGCTGATCCCAACCGTCTGCTCCTCGCTGGAAGAGGCACTGGACAACCTGAACAAAGACCGCGAGTTCCTGACCCGTGGCGGCGTGTTCAGCGATTCGATGATCGATGCCTACATCGAACTGAAGATGCAGGACGTGCAGCGTATGCGCATGACCACGCATCCTATCGAATTCGACATGTACTACTCGCTGTAATGGCAGCGCGCCGGCCGCAAGCCGGCGCCCGCCGTATGGCCACAACGCGAGGCGAGCCCCGGCTTTCCTCGCGTTTTTCTTTGGATGTTGTATATTCGGGGGGCATTAATGCTCTTCACGGATAGGGAATGACAACACGCTTATTACCGGTACTGGTCTTGCTGGCCGCCAGCGCCGCCGCCAGGGCCGACGGCCCCATCTACCTGTGCGTGGACGCGGCCGGCCATAAGGAACTGACGGACGCCAACAAGCCCGGCTGCAGGATCCTGGACGTGCCGGGCAACGCCGTTCCGGCGCCGCAGCGCCGCCAGGCGCCCGCGCCCATGCGGGCAGCACCCGCGCCAGCGCCGGCCGACTTCCCGCGCGTCGACAGCGCGGAACAGAAGGCGCGCGACGCCGACCGGCTCGGCATCCTCAACGAGGAACTGCGCAGCGAACAGCAAAAGCTGGCCGGCCTGCGCAAGGAGTTCAACAACGGCGAGCCGGAACGCCATGGCGATGAGCGCAATTACGCCAAATACCAGGAACGGGTGGCGCAGATGCGCGACAGCATCAGCCGCTCGGAAAAAAACATCGAAGCCTTGAAACGTGAGATCGCGAATATCAGATGAACGCACAGCACGCTAACGCCCGCGCGGGCGAGGCCATGCCATCGCTGGCCGGGCTGGAATTGCTGGCCTCGGCCGTGGTACTGGTCGATGGCGCCGGCCAGATCGCCTACGCCAACGCGGCCGCTGAAAACCTGCTGGAAAGCTCGCTCAAGGCGCTGTCGCGCCAGAAGCTCAGCGCCCAGTTCCTCAACCCCGACGAACTGGAACACATCTGCGCCCAGGCGCGCCAGCACAAGTTCTCCGACCTGCGCCAGGACTTGACCTTGGAGCGGGCCGGGCGCGACCCGCTGCACGTGCACAGCATCGTGTCGGCGCTGGACGAGCCGCGCGACCACATCCTGATCGAGCTGCGCGAACACTTGCAGCACTTGAAGCTGGACCGCGAGGAACGCATGCTGGACCAGAGCCAGGTCAACAAGGAGCTGATCCGCAACCTGGCGCACGAGATCAAGAATCCGCTGGGCGGCATCCGCGGCGCGGCCCAGCTGCTGGAGATGGAATTGCCGCCACTGCACCTGGGCCAGTTGCGCGAGTACACGCAAGTGATCATCAAGGAAGCGGACCGGCTGCAAACGCTGGTGGACCGCCTGCTGGCGCCGCACCGCCGGCCGCACATCGTGGGCGACGTCAACATCCACGAAGTGTGCGAACGGGTGCGCAGCCTGATCCTGGCCGAGTTCCCCACCGGGCTGGCGATCCGGCGCGACTATGACGCTTCCATCCCCGAGTTCCGGGGCGACAAGGAACAACTGATCCAGACCGTGCTCAACATCGCCCACAACGCGGCCCAGGCCTTGTCGGCCCGGATCGAAGCGGGCGACGCGGAGCTCGTTTTCAAGACCCGGGTGGCCCGCCAGGTGACGCTGGCGAAGGTCCGCTACGGGCTGGCATTAGATTTGCATATCATTGACAATGGACCGGGCATCGCACCCCAGATCCGCGACCGCATCTTCTATCCGCTCGTATCGGGCCGGGAAGGCGGCAGCGGTTTGGGGTTGACCTTGGCACAAACCTTCGTGCAGCAGCACCTGGGTGTGATCGAGTGCGAAAGCCGGCCTGGATACACGGATTTCCGCATCCTGCTGCCGCTGCCATAAGCGGCGGGCGAGCTGGTGCGTTTCCGCGGTCCCTTGATCACGATCCAACGCGGGAACCGAAATATACATGAAGCCAATCTGGATAGTGGACGACGACGAGTCGATCCGTTGGGTACTGGAAAAAGCGCTGGCGCGGGAAAACCTCGCCACCAAGAGTTTTTCCAACGCGCGCGAAGCGATCGCCGCGCTGGAGTTCGAGACGCCGCAAGTGCTGGTGTCCGACATCCGCATGCCGGGCGATTCCGGCCTCGATCTGCTGGCGCTGGTCAAGTCGCGCCACCCGGGCCTGCCCGTCATCATCATCACGGCGTTCTCCGACCTGGATTCGGCCGTGGCCGCGTTCCAGGGCGGCGCCTTCGAATACCTGGCCAAGCCGTTCGACATCGACAAGGCCGTGGAGCTGATCCGGCGCGCGCTCGACGAGAGCCTGCGCGAAACCAGCGTGGAATCAGGCCCGGCCGACACGCCCGAGATCCTGGGCCAGGCGCCGGCCATGCAGGAAGTGTTCCGCGCCATCGGCCGTTTGTCGCAATCGAACGTGACGGTGCTGATCACCGGCGAATCCGGTTCCGGCAAGGAGCTGGTGGCGCGCGCGCTGCACAAGCACAGCCCGCGCGCATCGCAGCCGTTCATCGCCTTGAACACGGCCGCCATTCCCAAGGACTTGCTGGAGTCGGAACTGTTCGGCCATGAGCGCGGCGCGTTCACGGGCGCCCAGACCACGCGCCGCGGCCGCTTCGAGCAGGCCGAGAACGGCACCTTGTTCCTCGACGAGATCGGCGACATGCCGTTCGACCTGCAGACCCGCTTGCTGCGCGTGCTGTCGGATGGCCATTTCTACCGCGTGGGCGGGCACCAGCCCTTGAAGGCCAATGTGCGCGTGATCACGGCCACGCACCAAAACCTGGAGCAGCGCGTGCGCGACGGCCTGTTCCGCGAAGACTTGTACCACCGCCTCAACGTAATCCGCTTGCGCCTGCCCAGTTTGCGGGAGCGGCGCGAGGATATCCCCATCCTGGTGCGCCACTTCCTGGTGCAGAGCGCACGCCAGTTGGGCGTGGAAGCCAAACGCATGAGCGACGCCACGCTGCACTTCCTCAGCGGCCTGGATTTGCCCGGTAACGTGCGCCAGCTGGAAAACCTGTGCAACTGGATCACCGTGATGGCGCCCGGCCAGACGGTGGAAGTGAAGGACTTGCCGCTGGAACTGACCCAGGGCCAGGACACAAGCGGCCACAGCCCGGCCGCGCCGGCCCCGGCCCACGAATCGTTCAGCATGACGCACCACGGCACCGTGTCGTCCGTGCCGCCGGCGCTGGCCGAGGCCACCGCGCACGGCGGGCCGGACAGCTGGCTGACCTTGCTGGAACTGCAGGCCGCAAGCATGCTCAGCAACGGCCAGCATGAAGTGATGGACGTGCTGGGCCGCCAGTTCGAATCGGCCCTGATCCGCACCGCCCTCAAGCATACCCACGGCCGCAAGAACGACGCCGCCGTACGGCTGGGGATAGGGCGCAACACCATCACCCGCAAGATCGCGGAACTGGGCATCGACGGCGCCAAGGACGACTAGGCCCGGCCGCCGCACGCAGCGCCGCGCGCATTTGCGGTAAGCTCTTGGCTTGATCGCCAGGAGCTTTTTTTTATGGATTTTGTATGCTGATTAATTGCGTCGTGTACCAGGATGGCCAGAAGCTGGCCGACATTCCCGTCGAGGACATCAGCGAGTATGTGTGCCGGCCCGAGTGCTTCGTGTGGGTGGCGCTGCGCGAAGCGGATGCGGCCGAACTGTCCGTCATGCAGGCGGAATTCGGCCTGCACGAACTGGCCGTGGAGGATGCGCGCCGCGGCAACCAGCGTCCCAAGATCGAGGAGTATGGCGATTCGCTGTTCGTGGTGGCCAAGATGGTGGAGTTCGAGCACGAGCAACTGACGGTGGGCGAGGTCGACGTGTTCGTCGGCCCCAACTACGTGCTGTCGAACCGCAGCAACAGCAGCCACGGTTTCCTGGGCGTGCGGGCGCGCGCCGAGCATGAACCGCACTTGCTGCGCCAGGGGCCGGCCTTCGTGCTGTACGCCTTGCTGGACGCCGTGGTGGACCGCTACTTCCCCGTGGCCGACGCGCTGGAAGTGGAACTGGAGCAGATCGAGGAGCGCATCTTCCTGCACGGTTCCCAGCGCGACAACATCGAACGGCTGTATGAACTCAAGCGCAAGGTGATGGCCGTGCGCCATGCCGTGGCGCCGCTGATGGAGGCCACCGGCAAGCTGCATGGCGGCCGGGTGCCGGCCATGTGCCTGGACAGCCAGGAATACTTCCGCGACGTGCACGACCACCTGCACCGCATCAGCGCCACGCTCGACAACGTGCGCGACACCATCAGCACGGCGATCCAGGTCAACCTGTCGATGGTGGCCATCGAGGAGGGCGAGGTGAACAAGCGGCTGGCCGCGTGGGCCGCCATCTTCGCCATCTGCACCGCGTTCGCCGGCATCTGGGGCATGAACTTCAAGGTGATGCCGGAACTGGAATGGAAGTACGGTTATCCGGCCGCCGTCACCATCATGGTGTCGGTCTGTTGGTACCTGTACCGGCGCTTCAAGCGCGCCGGCTGGCTGTAGCGGGCCGGCGCGGCCGGTCGTTGGCCGCAAGTTTTGGGGGTAGAATAAGAACAGGCACGGGGCGCCGCCATGCGCCGGGTGGTCGGCGTGGCGCGTCGCGGGATGGCCGACAGGGGGCATGATGAACGACGAAATGTTGTTTATGGATGACGACGTGCGGCCCGAAACCGCGCTCGCCCTGGCGCCGTGGGAGGTGCTGATCGTCGATGACGAAGCCTCGGTGCATGAGGTGACGCGGTTGGTGATGGCCGATTTCAAGCTGGACGGGCGCGGCGTGCGCTTCACCGATTGCTACTCGGGGCGGGAGGCGCGGGCCGTGCTGGACCAGCCCGGCCGTTTTGCGCTGATCCTGCTGGACGTGGTCATGGAAAGCGAACACGCGGGCCTGGACCTGGTGCGCTATGTGCGCGACGAGCTGGGCGACGCCAACGTGCGCATCGTGCTGCGCACCGGCCAGCCTGGCCAGGCGCCGCAGGCGCAGGTGATCGAGACCTACGACATCAACGACTACCGCGAAAAAACCGACCTTACCCATGCCAAGCTGACCACCCTGTTTTACGCCACCTTGCGCGCCTACCGCGACCTGATGCGGCTGGAACGGGCACGGGCCGGCCTGCGGCGCTCGATCCATGCCATTACCGATGTGTGCGACTCCGACAACCTGCGCACGTTCTGTTCGGCCGTGCTGGCCCAGGCCGGCATCCTGCTGGGGCAGGAGGGGGAAGGGGTCAGCGCCTATGCCGCCGCCAGCATGGACGGCCGGCTGAAGGTGCTGGCCGTCACGCCCGCCTATGCCGGGCTGCAGGGCGAAGCGGGCATGGACGACTTGCCGCCCGAAGTGCGCGCCGCCTTCGTGCGCTGCACGCACGAACACCGCAACCACCACGGCGAGCGCTATCACGCCTGCTACTACCGCACCCGCGACGGCAACGAAAGCCTGCTCTACATGGCTTTTGGCGAGCCGATCGGCACCGACGAGCGCGAATTGCTGGCAGTATTTTCCGCCAACGTCGCCATCACCTATGAGAAGCTGTTGCTGCGCGAAGAACTGATGGCGCTGCGGGGCGCCAGGCTGGCCGCTCCCGGCCAGCTGTTCGGCGCGGCCGACGGCCGCCTGCTGGCGGAGGCGGCATTGCGCTCGATTACGGCATCGACCGCGCGCGCCCGGGGTGACGATTTCCTGCGCATCCTGGTCAAGGACCTGGCCGACGCGCTCGACGTCACGTATGTGATCGCCGGCCGGGTGATCGCCATGGCGGACGGCCAGGAGGGGATACGGACGCTGGCCGTGTGGGGCGGCAACGATTACCTGCCCAATATGGAATACGGCCTGCGCCACACCCCCTGCCAGGATGTGACGGACCAGACCATGTGCTTCCATGGCTGCGGCATCCAGGCCGACTACCCGCAAGACACGTTATTGGTCGACATGCTGGCCGAGAGCTATATCGGGATGCCGATGATCGATACCGAGGGCAAGACGCTGGGCATCCTGTCGGCCATCGACACCAAGCCTATCGATGAAAACAAGCGGCTGCTGGCGTTGTCGCTGCTGTCCATCTTTGCGGCGCGCGGTGCGGCTGAACTGCAGCATCAGGCGCGCGAGCAGGTGCTGGAGGAAAAAGTGGCGCAGCGTACCGAGGCCTTGCGCGTGGCCCGGGCCAGCCTGGTGGAGCAGGAAAAGATGGCGGCGCTGGGCGCGCTGGTGGCCGGGGTGGCGCACGAAATCAACACCCCGATCGGCGTGGCGGTCACGGCCGCGTCGGGCCTGAGCAGTTACGCTGGCCAGCTGCAGCGCAGCATCGGCGGGGAAAAAGTCAGCCGCCAGGAAGTGCGGGAACTGAGCGGCCGGCTGCAGGAGGCGGCTTCGCTGGTCGAGCGAAACCTGGCCCGCGCCGCGGAATTGATCGGCAACTTCAAGCAGTTGGCGGTGGACCAGGGGACCGGGCAGGTGTGCGACCTGTGCCTGCGCGACCATGTGCAGGGAGTGATTTCGGCCCATAGTCCGGAGCTGCGCAAGGCGGGCCTGCGCACCGAGCTGGAGATCGACCCGGCGATCCGCGCGCGGCTGGCGCCAGGGCCGCTGTCGCAAGTGCTGTCCAATTTGCTGATGAACGCGGTCAAGCACGGCTATCCGCATGGCGGCGCCGGTCTGGTCAAGGTGAGCGCCAGCGTGGAAACGGGAGAGCAGGGACGCTGGCTGCGGCTCGCGGTGGCCGACGACGGGGTGGGCCTGACGCCCGAGGCGCGCGCCCACCTGTTCGAACCGTTCTTCACCACCAAGCGCGGGCAGGGCGGTTCCGGGCTGGGCATGCACATCGTCTACACCATCGTGCATCAGATGGGCGGCCAGGTGATGCATGACGATAGTGTGGCCCGGGGCTGCACGATACGCATCCGGTTGCCGCTGCACGAGGCGGCGGCCGCCGCCACGGCTTAGCCGGCGGCCGCCATCGACAGGGCCACCGCTTCGGCCACCTTGATGCCGTCCACCCCGGCTGACAGGATGCCGCCCGCGTAGCCGGCGCCTTCGCCGGCCGGGAACAGGCCGCGCGTGTTCAGGCTTTGCAGCGTGTCGTCGCGGCGCTTGATGCGGATCGGCGACGAGGTGCGCGTCTCCAGTCCGGTCAGCACGGCGTCGTGCTTGAAGTAACCCTTGACCTGCTTGTCGAACGCGGGGAACGCCTCGCGCAGCGCCGTGACGGCGAATTCCGGCAGGATGCGGGCCAGGTCCGTCAGGTGCACGCCCGGCTTGTAGGACGGGACCACGCTGCCCAATTCCGTCGAGGCGCGGCCGGCCACGAAGTCGCCCATCAACTGGCCCGGCGCGTTGTAGGTGCCGCCGCCCAGTTCGAACGCCTTTTCCTCCAGCCGGCGCTGGAATTCAATGCCGGCCAGCGGGTGGCCGGGGTAGTCCACCTCGGGCGAGATGTTGACCACGATGGCGCTGTTGGCGTTGCGCTCGTTGCGCGAGTACTGGCTCATGCCGTTGGTGACCACCCGGCCCGGTTCCGACGCGGCCGCCACCACCGTGCCGCCGGGGCACATGCAGAAGCTGTACACGGCGCGGCCGTTGGAGGCGTGGTACACCAGCTTGTAGTCGGCCGCACCCAGGATGGGGTGGCCGGCGTTGGGGCCGAAACGGCACTGGTCGATCAGCGATTGCGGGTGCTCGACCCGGAAGCCGACCGAGAACGGCTTGGCTTCGATGTAGACGCCGCGGTCGTACAGCATCTGGAAGGTGTCGCGCGCGCTGTGGCCGACGGCCAGCACCACGTGGCGGGTGGCGATTTTTTCGCCGCTTTCCAGCGTCAGGCCGCGCACCTGGCCACCGTCGGGCGTCTGCTCGATGTCGATATCGACCACCTTGTTTTCAAAGCGGTATTCGCCGCCCAGCGCTTCCACGGTGGCGCGCATCTGCTCCACCATCTTGACCAGGCGGAACGTGCCGATGTGCGGCTTGCTCACGTACAGGATTTCCTCGGGCGCGCCGGCGGTGACGAATTCCGTCAGCACCTTGCGGCCGTAGTGCTTGGGGTCCTTGATCTGGCTGTACAGCTTGCCGTCCGAGAAGGTGCCGGCGCCGCCTTCGCCGAACTGCACGTTCGATTCCGGATTCAGTTCGCGCTTGCGCCAGAAGCCGAAGGTATCGACCGTGCGCTCGCGCACCTGCTTGCCCCGTTCCAGGATGATGGGGCGCAAGCCCATCTGGGCCAGGATCAGGGCCGCGAACAGGCCGCAGGGACCGGTGCCGATCACGACAGGGCGCTCCTGGCCGGCCAGTTGTACGCCGTCGGCGACGAATTTGTACGAGGTGTCGGGCGAGGGCATCAGGTGGATGTCGTGCTGGAGGCGGGCCAGCACGGCCGCCTCGTCGGCCACGTCCACGTCGATCGAATAGATCAGCACGATGGCCGATTTCTTGCGCGCATCATAGCTGCGTTTGAAGATGGTGTAGCCGCGCAGCTCGGCGGCCGGAATGCCCAGCCGGGCCAGGATGGCGGCCGGCAGTTCCGGCTCGGTGTGGTTCAGCGGGAGTTTGACTTCGTTGATTCGCAACATGATGGTTTCATTCTGTGGTTCCAGGGGCTCCGTAGCTAGCGGAGAGCGGGGCGGCGCCGGGGCGCGCGGCAACCCATGATTTTACCGTACCCGGGCGCGGCCGGTTCAATTGGGCGGGCTTGCGCGTCGCAAAAGGCAGGCCCTGCCGGCCGCGCGATGTGTTGTATTTTGTGCGAAATTGCCAAAAAAACCCCGGTCGCTGTCAAGGCTTTGTATCTTAATGTAACTTAACGTTGCTACAATAAAAACCTTGTTGACAGGAACAATGTTCATTTCTGTCAATAAACGGACAGGACCGCTGCGGCGGTTTTTTTATTGGTGCGTGCGGCCACGAACCGCTAGTCACCGCGTTGAGGGAGTTTTTGTATGCAGAAGAAAATCATTGTCCAGGCCATCGCGCTGCTGGGCTGCGTGGGCTGGAGCCAGGGGGTGCTGGCGGCCGATGAGGCGAACGTTGAGCGCGTCGTCATCACCGGTTCCAACCTGAAACGTACCGCGACGGAAAATCCGTCCGTGGTGCAGGTGTTGACCAAGAAGGACATCGAGCATACGGGCGCCGTGTCGGTGGCCGACCTGATGGCCAAGATCCCGGCCCTCGGCTCGAGCAACCAGGTCGATTCGCGCGACGGCGGCTTTTCCAAGGGCCTGGCCACGGCTTCGCTGCGCGGCCTCGGTTCCGCTTCCACCCTGATCCTGATCAACGGCCGCCGCATGTCGCCGGCCGCTTATGCCGACCCAAATGCCGGCCAGTCGACCCAGTATGACTTGAACGCGATTCCCCTGTCGGCGCTGGAACGGGTCGAGATCCTGAAGGATGGTGCATCGGCCGTGTACGGTTCGGACGCGATCGGCGGCGTGATCAACTTCATCACCAAGAGCAACTACAAGGGCGGCGAGCTGAGCTTGCAAGCCAGCCGCAACCAGGATAACGCCTTCGGCCGCTCCGGCTTGAACGGCGTGGTCGGTTTCGGCGACCTGGAAGAGAACCACTACAACGCCTTCATCGCGTTCGACGTGTCGCAGCGCGACCGCACTTCGCTGGCCGACGCTAAAGCGACGCAAGTGGAACAGAGCCGCATCATGGACGGCCGCCTGAGCGACTTCTACAGCGGCATCAGCGGCCACCCAGTGTTCTATAAGGAATCGAAGCTCGGTAGCGGCAGCTTCAACAAGTATGTCAGCGCCGACCTGGGCTGCAACGCGGCCGATATCCGCACCGGTTCCACGGCCCTGGTGCCGATGAAGTCCAACGATCCGCTGATCGGCAACAAGTTCTGCAACTACGACGGCTGGCAGTATGAGGACGCGGAAGGCAAGAACCGCAGCGGCAACCTGCTGGCGCGTGCCGAATTCAAGCTGGGCGGCGACCTGAAAGCGTTCACGGAAGCGGCCTACAGCCAGTCCGAGCTGTTCTACAGTGGCGTGTCGCGTTCGATGAGCGGCCGCAGCATCACCACCGTGTTCCCGAAAGATGGCGCCGGCACCCCGTTCCGTCCTGTGCTGGGCGTGAACCATCCGGACAACCCGACCCGCGGTACGGCCAATCCGGTGCCCGTGGCCGTGGCCTATCGCTTCACCGACGCCCCTGGCGGCAGCTCCAACGAGAACAAGGCCACCCGCCTGCTCGCTGGCCTGCAGGGCAGCAACTACGGCTGGGACTGGGATAGCGCGCTGCTGTACAACGAGTCCAAGCGTCACCAGCTGAGCAATGGTTTCCTGTACCTGCCGATCGTGCAGACTTTGATGACGCAGAATGTACCGTTGGCCACGATCGCCAGCACCCCGGGCGTGACGCGCAATGTCACGCTGGACGGCAAGTCCAGCATCACCCAATGGGATCTGAAGGGCAGTACGGAATTCGGCCAACTGCCAGGCGGCGCGATGGGCCTGGCCGTGGGTGGCGAGCTGAAGCGGGAAAAGATGAACATCGTGCCTGATCCGCTGACCGTGGACGGCAAGATCATCGGTCTGGTCAACACTTATTCGGACGCCAAGCGCGACGTGCATTCGGCCTTCGTCGAACTGCGCACGCCGTTCTTCAAGACCTTCGAGATGGACTTCGCCGGCCGCTACGACAAGTACGAAGGCTTCAAGTCGCACTTCACGCCGAAAGTGGGCGCGAAATGGGATGTGACCCCGACCTTCGCGTTGCGCAGCACCTACTCGGAAGGCTTCCGTGCGCCAGCGCTGACCCAGATGGTCAACGGCGGCACCCAGTACTTCGTCAACAACTTCGAAGACAAGCTGCGCTGCAACAAGCCTGGCTCGGACTCGACCGACTGCGTCAAGAGCCTGTCGGGTATCGCGGCCGCCAACAGGGAGCTGGAACCGGAAACCGCGCGCAGCTTCACGGCTGGCCTGATCTTCTCGCCCACCAGCAGCATCGACATCCTGGTCGACTACTACAGCATCCGCAAGGACAAGGAAGTGGACTTGCTGCCGAATACGGCCGTGGTGGACAATCCGAAGTACGCCGACCTGGTCAAGCGTGACCAGAACCCGGGCACCTGGCTGGTGGATGCCAACGGCAAGCCGATCCCGAACACGGGTCCGCTGATTTCGATCGCCACCCCGTACGTGAACGCCGGCGGCACCCGCACCAGCGGCGTGGACCTGGAACTGGACGTGCGCAACTCGCTGGGCGAGCTGGGCAAGCTGTCGACCCGCCTGAACTACACCTATGTGTTCGACTACAAGAAGGCGGCCGTGGTGGGCGACCCGATGTTCGACCTGGTGGGCACCAACGGTTCCATCAGCAACGACACCACCAGCGTGGGCGAACTGCCACGCATCCGCGCCACCCTGTCGAGCACCTGGAGCTATGGCGCGCACAACCTGACGGCCAACGTGAACTACGTGTCGTCGCTGTCGATGATGGCCCGCTACAGCACGCTGGATGACGGCACCACCGGCGCCTACGACCAGCCGTTCTGCCAGTATGGCCGTCCATCGCTGAACCCGCAGTACACCAAGTTCTACCCGGACTGCGAAGTGCACAGCTGGACCACGGTGGACCTGGCGTACGCGTTCACCGGCATCAAGAACACGGTGCTGAGCTTCAACGTCGCCAACCTGTTCGACTCGAAGGCGCCGTATGACCCGAGCTACGCGACGGGCGGCTACAACTCGGCAATTCATAACGCCCGTGGCCGCTACTTCACCGTGAAGGCCAACTACAAGTTCTGATGACCAGCCGGTCCTGAACCCGAAACGCCGCCATGCTCGCGCCTGGCGGCGTTTTTTTATTCCTGCTTGTTATCCCGGCTGATTGGCCCCGCTTATTTTCCTGCCTACATGCCGCCCCAGATGGCGTTCAGGGTGGCCAGCGCCGTCAGGCCGGCCGTTTCCGTACGCAGGATGCGCGGCCCCATGCCCAGCGCCAGCGCGCCATGGGCCAGGGCGGCCTGTTCCTCGGCCTCGCTCAAGCCGCCTTCCGGGCCGATCACCAGCGTGAGCGCCTGCGGCGCCTGGTGGCGCGCCCAGCCGGCCAGCGACTGTTCCGCGCGCGGGCTGAGGATGATGCGCCGGTGCAGGTCCTGCTGGGTGATCCAGTGGCGGTAATCCTGCAATGGGCCCAGTTGGGCCAGCCGGTTGCGCCCACTCTGTTCGGAGGCGGCCACGATGATGCCCTGCCAGTGCGCCAGTTTCTTCTCGGCCCGCTCCGGCGCCAGCCGCACCACGCAGCGCTGGGCCGCCAGCGGCACGATGGCGGCCGCGCCCAGTTCCACCGCCTTTTCCACGATCCAGTCCATCTTGCTGCCTTCGGGCAGGGCCTGGGCCAGCGTGACGGCATACGGCAGCTCGACGTCGCGCGCCACATGGGCCTTGATGGTGGCCGTCACGCTGCGCCGTTCGATGTGGTCCAGCATGGCGCTGTATTCGCCACCGTCGCCGTTGAACAGTGTGATCAGTTCACCGGGCGCCAGCCGCAGCACCTGGACGTGGTGCGCCACGGTGTCGGGCAAGGTGACGTCCAGGCCAAGGGCCAGTGGCTGGGGGGAGTAAAAGCGGGGCATGCTGAATCCTGAAGGTTGGGGGAGGGCGATGGCGGCCCCATGCATGCAGGATGGTAAAGGCGGCTGGCCGTTATGGGAAGGCCTGTGTCGCGTGCCGCGGTGGGCGGCGCAAAGAAAAACGCCCGGGAAAGCGGACTTTCCCGGGCGTTAGGCTGGCTTACAACTTAATTAAAAGTTATAGGTGCCGCGTACATAGTAGGTACGGCCGGTAGGATCCGAGTAGCGTGGATCATAGCCAGCTTGGAACTTGCCGGTCTGGAAGCTCAGCGGTGGATCGCGGTCGAACAGGTTACGCACGCCGGCGGTCAGGCTGAAGTTCTTGAAGGCTTCCCAGCTGCCATAACCGTCGAAGGTCGTGTACGACGATACCGTGTTGGTCGGTTTGAAGTCGATATAGCCGGTCTTGTAATGCGCCGCCAGGCCAGCACCGAACTTGCCGCTGTTCCAGGTCAGCGACATCGTGTTCTGCCAACGGAAGATGTTCGAGCCGTCGTCAGCGTACACGTTGACGTTCTGGTGCATCACGTCGCCGATGTAGTTCTGGTACTCATACTTGTGCACATAGGTCGCGTTCATGGCGAACTGGTAGGTGCCAAATTCGGCCGTGCGCATTTTGTAGGTGGCGCTCAGGTCCAGACCATTGGTGTTGAGGTCACCCAGGTTCTGCGTGCGCAGATCCAGGTAACCGCAAGTGGCTGGATCCGGGCATTGCGAACCGTCGATGGCCAGATTGCCGGCCGGGTTGCGGTGGATGTAAGGGCCAAATACGGCTGGTGCGGTCGGATCCAGGACGGTCGAGTCTTTCAGCGTGCTGATCTGGTGCGTCAGCTGGATGCTCCAGTAGTCCACGCCCAGGGTCAGGTTGTTAACCGGCTCCACCAGGATGCCCAGCGACAGGCTCTTCGATTTTTCCGGGCTCAGGTTCTTGTTACCGCCCAGCAGGGTTTCGAATTGCTGACCGCAGTTGGCCGCAGCCGACTTGCCCGCGATAGGCTTGCCGCCCGGGCAGTTGACCGGATCGTTCAGCGTGTTTTCGCCCGAGGTGTAGGTTTGCGGGTTGTTGATCTCATACAGCGACGGCGCGCGGAAACCACGGGACGCCGAACCGCGCAGCAGCACTTGCTTGCTAGGCTGGTAGCGGAAGCTGAATTTCGGGTTGGTGGTATGACCGAAATCGCTGTACTTGTCGAAACGCAGGGCGCCGGTGATGTCCAGGTTGGCCAGCACGGGAACGTTCAGCTCGGCGAACATGGCGTACACGTTGCGCGAACCTTGATTGTTGGTTTCTGGATCGATACCCGTGCTCGACACCACTTTGGCGGCGTAGTCGGCGTTGGCGACCTGCTGGAACTTCTCGTGTTGCGCCTGCGCGCCCACGGCCAAGGCGGCCTGGCGGCCCGAGTGGGTCCAGTCGCCCACTTCACGGCTGGCGTGGAAGTCGGCACCGGCGGTGGTGCCCTTGGCGTTCTGCACGTTGCCATCCAGCGCGGCGCTGGCCAGCAAGGCGTTGCCGGCGGCGCTCTGGTCGCCGAACGGGTTGATGACGCCGTTCAGGACGCCGGCACGGATGATGCCGCCATCGCTGTAACCGCGCAGGTTTTCCTTGACCTTGTTCTCGTTGTAGGTCATTGCGGCATCGTAGTCCCAGCCAGCCAGGTTGCCGGTCAGGGAAACGACCAGACGTTGCTGGTTGTTGATGTTTTCATCGGCGCGTGGGCCGTTCGGAACGTCACGCCACTTGACGTGGATGAAACCGGGCTGCGTGCCGCGCGGCATCGGGTCTTCCGTGTAGTTCGGATCCAGCGTGATCGTGCCGCTGGTCGGGTAGTAAGGATTGACCGAACCGTCAGGGCGCAGGCGGTTCATGAACAGGCCGCCGTATGGCACGGGCGCGATCGCGCTCTGCACCTTGCTTTGCGTGCTCAGCAGTTCGATACCCAGTTCATGGTTTTCGTTCAGCTTCAGAGTACCTTTGACCAGCGCGGTCGTACGTTCGCTCTTGGGCACGTAGTCGACGAAGCGGGAGGTGGTCATCTTGCACGAACCGTCGGCAGCTGGGGCCGTGAACAGGCCGTTGGCGCAGGTCGGGCCGGCCGGGTTGGCGCTGTTGCCGTCCTGGTAGTAGTTGCCTGGGCTGGTGGAAGTCGATACGCCGCCGAAGTAACGGGTGTTGAATGGGCGCTGGGTGCCGCCGATGCGGTGCTGCTCTTGGTGGTCGACCACGGCGAAGACGTTGAAGCCTTGCTGATCCAGGTCGCCGTAGCCGTAGCCGACGTT
This sequence comes from Rugamonas apoptosis, assembly GCF_014042355.1. GTDB lineage: Bacteria > Pseudomonadota > Gammaproteobacteria > Burkholderiales > Burkholderiaceae_D > Rugamonas > Rugamonas apoptosis. Next base: position 4,924 of record NZ_JACEZU010000007.1, on the reverse strand, counting down.
GAAGTTGTTGGCGAAGCCGCCAGCATGTTGTGGCGAATCGGCGCCCACGGTGACCGAGCCACCACGGAAGTCTTTACGGGTGATGAAGTTGATCACGCCGCCGACGGCGTCGCTGCCGTACAGCGAGGAGGCGCCGTCGCGCAGCACTTCGACGCGCTCGAGCGCGGCGAATGGAATCATGTTCAGGTCGGGTGCCGAGCTGTCGAAGGCGTTGTTGGCCAGGCGGCGGCCGTTCAACAGGATCAGGGTCTTGTCCGCGCCGATACCGCGCAGGTCGGCGAAGGAGGCGCCGCCGGTGCCGGAGCCAACCACCTGGCTGGTGCCCTGGTTCGCTTGCGACACACTGAGGTTGGCCAGAACTTGTTCAACCGTGGTGATGCCCTGCTTTTTCAAGTCAGTCATCTTGACCACGGTGACCGGTACGGCCGTTTCCGCGTCAATACGTTTAATGGCCGAGCCGGTAATTTCCACGCGCTGGATAGGCGCTTCCTGTGCCATCACGGGCTGGGCCAGAACGCCCAGGCCAACAACAACTGCGGTGCCGGAAAACATCTGGCGCAGCGAACGCGAAATAATTGTTTCTATCATCATTGCTTAAAACTCCTATGCTGACCTATTTAAGGGGTGCTTTATTGGATCACGCGAAATTCTAAATATCTTTTGGATAAGATCGGTAATTTCGGAAGGTGTATCAGACACTCAATGTAGCTCAAAGTCAACGAAGCGCTCCTAGGTGTTTCCGTCGAATGTCTCGGATTGGCCACAGTTGAGCGTGTGGGCAAGGAGCGATGACGCCGCTGAACCAACGCTGCGGCAAGTTTTATTTGTTTTTGTCCATTTTTTCGGTGCCTAACAGTTTTATATTTTGTTTTTTCAGTAAATAACTATGGAATAAAGGGTGTGGCTAAATATTTGGACAAATTTATGCTCGGCGGCCCATACCGGCCCCGCGGCGCGGCGCCGGGACGGCCTGCCGGGGGCTGCCGGCGGCTTCGCCGCCCGCCCATGTTGCCGCGCAAATCTATTTTGAGCACATCGGGTCTGCTAGAATAATGGGTTCAGCCAGTGGGGCCCCGCGGCCAGCCCGGCTCGTGTTACCGCACTGCAACCAGTTTCCCTACTTTCGTGATAGATAGACGATGACCTCTACGCTCCCCACCACCAAAATGGCTAACGCGATCCGCGCGCTGGCAATGGACGCCGTCCAGAAGGCCAATTCCGGCCACCCAGGCATGCCCATGGGCATGGCCGAGATCGCCGTGGCCCTGTGGAGCGGCCACTACAGCCATAACCCGGCCAACCCGAAGTGGATCAACCGCGACCGCTTCCTGCTGTCGAACGGCCACGGTTCCATGCTGCACTACGCGCTGCTGCACCTGGCCGGTTACGCCGTGAGCATGGACGACATCAAGGCCTTCCGCCAGATGCACTCGAAGACCCCGGGCCACCCGGAAGTGGACGTCACGCCAGGCGTGGAAACGACCACCGGCCCGCTGGGCCAGGGCATCGCCAACGCCGTCGGCATGGCGTTGTCGGAATACCTGCTGGCCAGCCAGTTCAATCAGCCTGGCTTTGACATCGTCAACCACTACACCTACGCCTTCCTGGGCGATGGCTGCCTGATGGAAGGCATTTCGCACGAAGTGTGCGCGCTGGCCGGCACGCTGCGCCTGAACAAGCTGATCGCCCTGTACGACGACAACGGCATCTCGATCGACGGCAAGGTCGAAGGCTGGTTCACCGACGACACGCCGAAGCGTTTCGAAGCCTACGGCTGGAACGTGATCCGCGCCGTGGACGGCCATGACGTGGCCGCCGTGAGCGCCGCCATCGCCGCCGCCAAGACCTCGGACCGTCCAACCCTGATCTGCTGCAAGACCGTGATCGGCAAGGGCTCGCCCAACCTGCAAGGCGGCGACAAGGTGCACGGCGCCGCGCTGGGCGACAAGGAAGTGGCGGCCGTACGCGAATACATCGGCTGGGACGCCGCCCCGTTCGAAGTGCCGGCCGACGTGTACGCGGCCTGGGACGCGAAAGAAGCGGGCGCGGCCCGTGAAGCGGCCTGGAACGCGCAGTTCGCCGCCTACCGCGCCCAGTTCCCGGCGCAAGCGGCTGAACTGAGCCGCCGCATGGCTGGCGAACTGCCGGCCGCGTTCGAAGGCGCGCTGGCCGCCGCCATCGCTTCCTGCGTGGAAAAGAAAGAAAACATCGCCACCCGCAAGGCCAGCCAGAATGCGATCCAGGCGCTGGCGCCGTCGCTGCCTGAATTCCTGGGCGGCTCGGCCGACCTGACCGGCTCCAACCTGACCAACTGGAAAGAGTGCGTGGCGCTGCGTTCCGGCCAGCCGGGCAACCACATCAACTACGGCGTGCGTGAGTTCGGCATGAGCGCCATCATGAACGGCGTCGCCCTGCACGGTGGTTTCATCCCGTTCGGCGCCACCTTCCTGACCTTCTCGGACTACAGCCGCAACGCGCTGCGCATGGCTGCGCTGATGAAGCAGCGTTCCATCTTCGTGTTCACCCACGACTCGATCGGCCTGGGCGAAGACGGCCCGACCCACCAGTCGGTCGAGCACATCTCGTCGATGCGCTTGATCCCCAACCTGGACAACTGGCGTCCCTGCGACACGGTCGAATCGGCCGCCGCCTGGGGCGCCGCCGTCAAGCGCCACAATGGCCCATCGACCCTGATCTTCTCGCGCCAGAACCTGCCGTACCAGGAGCGTAGCGCCCAGCAGATCGCTGACATCAACCGCGGCGGCTACGTGCTGCGTGACGCGGCCGATGCCAAGGCCGTGCTGATCGCCACCGGTTCGGAAGTGGAACTGGCCGTGGCCGCCGCCGACGCGCTGGCCGCGCAAGGCGTGGCCGTGCGCGTGGTGTCGATGCCGTCGACCGACGTGTTCGACCGCCAGGATGCCGCCTACAAGGCCGGCGTGCTGGGCAAGGGCTTGCCACGGGTGGCCATCGAAGCCGGCGTGACCGACTTCTGGTACAAGTACGTGGGCCTGGAAGGCGCCGTGGTCGGTATCGACACCTTTGGCGAATCGGCCCCGGCCGGCGTGCTGTTCAAGCACTTCGGCTTCACGGTCGAGAACGTGGTGGCAAAAGTTCAATCGGTATTGGCTGCCTGAATCCTTACGCAGCCAGTCGCAAGTCGCTGGAACCCTTTTTTTTCATAATCAGGAGTAAAGTATGACGATCAAAGTTGCAATCAACGGTTATGGCCGCATCGGCCGCAATGTGCTGCGCGCTTTCTACGAAGGCGGCAAAAAGCAGGACATCCAGATCGTGGCCATCAACGACCTGGGCGATGCCAAGTCGAACGCCCACCTGACCCGCTACGACACGGCCCACGGCAAGTTCCCCGGCACCGTGGAAGTGGACGGCGACAACATGATCGTGAACGGCGATGTGATTCGCGTGTTCGCACAGCGCAACCCGGCTGAAATTCCATGGGGCGAGCTGGGCGTGGACGTGGTGCTGGAATGCACCGGCTTCTTCACCACCAAGGAAAAAGCGTCGGCCCACCTGAAAGGCGGCGCCAAGAAAGTCATCATCTCGGCTCCAGGCGGCAAGGATGTGGACGCCACCGTCGTGTTCGGCGTGAACCAGAACGTGCTGAAATCGACCGACACCGTGATCTCGAACGCATCGTGCACCACCAACTGCCTGGCCCCGCTGGTTAAGCCATTGAACGACGCGATCGGCGTGGAAACCGGCCTGATGACCACCGTGCACGCTTACACCAACGACCAGGTGCTGAGCGACGTGATGCATGAAGACCTGCGCCGCGCCCGTTCCGCCACCATGAGCATGATCCCCACCAAGACCGGCGCTGCCGCCGCCGTGGGCCTGGTGCTGCCTGAGCTGAACGGCAAGCTGGACGGCTTCGCCATCCGTGTGCCGACCATCAACGTGTCGCTGGTCGACCTGTCGTTCATCGCCAAGCGCGACACGACCGTGGACGAAGTGAACGCGCTGATGAAGGCCGCCGCTGAAGGCCCGCTGAAAGGCGTGCTGACCTACCAGACCGAACCACTGGTGTCGATCGACTTCAACCACAACCCAGCCTCGTCCAACTTCGACTCGACCCTGACCAAGGTGTCGGGCCGTCTGGTCAAGGTGTCGTCGTGGTACGACAACGAGTGGGGCTTCTCGAACCGCATGCTGGACACCACCGTGGCGCTGATGACGGCCAAGTAATGGTGCGCATGGCCGCCGCGGCGGCCATGAAGCGAAAAAACGCTGCGTGGCGCAAGCCCCGCAGCGTTTTTTTATGGGGGCGGGCTGGGATGGCCGCGCCGCTGCGCCGCTTATTTGTAGACGCCCGAGCCGACCAGCATGTCGTCCAGCCGCTCCACATAGCCGGACTTGGTTTCCACCGCGTGGGTGACGGGATTGGGCCATTTATAGTCGACCCAGCCTTTGCCCTTGCTCTTGGCCAGTTCGACCATTTCCTGGATCACGGGTTTGCCTTCCACGTCGCGCAGCCCAATCAGGGGCTTGCCCACCATCTTGGGATTGTTGCCGTGCGCCAGGGCCTGGCCGTTCAAGTCATACACGTAGATATACAGGTCGCGTTCATGAAAGGACGGGTTGGCCACGTCGGCGATGGCGGCGAACGCCTTGGCCCGGCCGTCGCTCTTGATGAGGGCGACGGCGCGCTTGACCATGGCCACGGCCTGGTCGGGTGTGCCTTGCTCGGCGTGTGCCGGGATCCAGGGCGCCGCCAGGGCCGCCGTGGCGGCCAGGACGCAAAAGAGTGCTCGCATGACGGGGCTCCGTAGTTGGGGGGGGTGTCCCTATGTCGTTCGTCAAGCAGTTGTGACGGAGGCAGGACAATAAAGTGTGCCGTCTCGCATCATGGCGTAGATGACATCGCAGCGCCGCCTGGCGAGAGCAATTAGCGCTTGGTTGT
>NZ_JACEZU010000079.1 GCF_014042355.1 Rugamonas apoptosis | reverse complement strand
CCAGCACGGCATCAACCACTTTCACCCTCGACACCGCGACTGCGGCGCCTGTCGTCGCGCTGAGCAGCGACAGCGGCTCCAGCGGCAGCGACGGCATCACCAACGTCGGGACACTGGCCATCAGCGGCACCGAGGCCGGCGCCACCATCAGCTACAGCACCGATGGCGGCACCACCTGGACTAACAGCTTCAGCGCCGTCGAAGGCGACAACAGCGTCATCGTGCGCGCCACCGACGTGGCCGGCAACACCCACA
>NZ_JACEZU010000078.1 GCF_014042355.1 Rugamonas apoptosis | reverse complement strand
CGTCGGTGGCGCGCACGATGACGTTGTTGCCGCCTTCGACGGCGTTGAAGCTGCTATTCCAGGTGGTTCCGCCGTCGGTGCTGTAGCTGAGGGTGGCGCCGGTTTCGGCGCCGCTGATGGCCAGTGTCCCGACGTTGGTGATGCCGTCGCTGCCGCTGGCGCCGCTGTCGTGGGCCAGGGCAACCACGGGTGCCGCGGTCGCGGTGTCGAGGGTGAAGGTGAAGGCCGCGGCATTGTGGGTGTTGCCGGCCACGT
>NZ_JACEZU010000077.1 GCF_014042355.1 Rugamonas apoptosis | reverse complement strand
ACGTGGCCGGCAACACCCACAATGCCGCGGCCTTCACCTTCACCCTCGACACCGCGACCGCGGCACCCGTGGTTGCCCTGGCCCACGACAGCGGCTCCAGCGGCAGCGACGGCATCACCAACGTCGGCACACTGGCCATCAGCGGCGCCGAAACCGGCGCCACCCTCAGCTACAGCACCGACGGCGGAACCACCTGGAATAGCAGCTTCAACGCCGTCGAAGGCGGCAACAACGTCATCGTGCGCGCCACCGACG
>NZ_JACEZU010000076.1 GCF_014042355.1 Rugamonas apoptosis | reverse complement strand
GGGCCGAACTGGAACTGAGCCTGGAACAGGTACGCACGGCCGGCCAGAAGCTGCGCCTCGACGACGAGCAGTTGCTGCCTGCGGCCGGCAAGTCGGCTGACGCGGCCGAATTCGCATTCCAGCGTGGTGCGCTGGGCATCATGGATTTACTGGATGTGCGGCGCACCTATCGCAGCGCCCAGCTGGACGCGCTGGCCGCTCGCGCAGACTACGCAAAATCAGTGGCGGCCTTGCAGGCGGCCGTCTCGGAGGGAA
>NZ_JACEZU010000075.1 GCF_014042355.1 Rugamonas apoptosis | reverse complement strand
CCGTCTCGGAGGGAAAATAACATGAGTACTCAAGTATCTTTCAAGCGGGCCGCCGCCGCGCTGGCCGTGTTGGCCGCGCTGGGCGCCAGCATTCATTTTGTGCATGCCTCGCAGGCGCCGCACGCCGTTACATCCGCCCCGTCGGCCGCCCCTAAGCCCGTCCCCGACAGCATCAGCTTCGACGCCAATGCGCCCCAGTGGTCCTCGCTCAAGGTCAGCGCGCTGGCGGCCGGCGCCTTGCCGGTGGCCGAGCCG
>NZ_JACEZU010000074.1 GCF_014042355.1 Rugamonas apoptosis | reverse complement strand
TGGGACCAACTTGCTATGGTCATCAAGCTTTGACTTGTATGGGCTGCGCGCTCATGCGCGTCGCCCGGAATCTGGAAGAAGGAGTAAAGACTGGGGTAATGAAGTTGTATCAACGAACGTTACAACGTACTTCTTATTCACCACAACCTGCTAAGGTTATAGGGACAAGCCGTACGGGCAATTAGTATCAGTTAGCTTAATGCATTACTGCACTTCCACACCTGACCTATCAACGTCCTGGTCTCGAACGACCCT
>NZ_JACEZU010000073.1 GCF_014042355.1 Rugamonas apoptosis | reverse complement strand
GCGGAACCACCTGGAATAGCAGCTTCAGCGCCGTCGAAGGCGGCAACAACGTCATCGTGCGCGCCACCGACGTGGCCGGCAACACCCACGATGCCGCAGCCTTCGCCTTCACCCTCGACACCACGATAGCAACTGCGGGCGTGGCCCTGACCACGGACACTGGCGTCGCCGGCGACGGCGTGACGAGCCAGGCCGCGCTAACGTTCAGTGCGCCAGATGCCGACGCCACCCGCGTCATCACAGTCGATGGCAAGC
>NZ_JACEZU010000072.1 GCF_014042355.1 Rugamonas apoptosis | reverse complement strand
ATTTCCAGCCAGGGTGGAGCGGGTAGGGCAGACGCTGGACCCGATCACCCACCGCATCCAGGTGCGCTGCGCGGTGGATAACGCCGACCTGCGCCTGAAGCCGGAAATGTTCGCCCGCGTGTCGTTCTTGGCGCGCGATGGCGCCCACAAGGCCGTGCAACTGCCCAACAGCAGCCTGTTCGTGGAAGGGCGCTATGAATATGTGTACGTGGAGGTTCACCCGGGCACGTTCCAGAAGCGCCGCGTCGGCATCGC
>NZ_JACEZU010000071.1 GCF_014042355.1 Rugamonas apoptosis | reverse complement strand
CGCTTGAGGATGGTCCGAAGACCAGTGCGACTCTAGAAAGGAGGTGATCCAGCCGCACCTTCCGATACGGCTACCTTGTTACGACTTCACCCCAGTCACGAATCCTACCGTGGTAAGCGCCCTCCTTACGGTTAAGCTACCTACTTCTGGTAAAACCCGCTCCCATGGTGTGACGGGCGGTGTGTACAAGACCCGGGAACGTATTCACCGCGACATGCTGATCCGCGATTACTAGCGATTCCAACTTCATGCAGT
>NZ_JACEZU010000070.1 GCF_014042355.1 Rugamonas apoptosis | reverse complement strand
ATGGGAAGCAGGTTAATATTCCTGCACCGTCGTATGATGCGATGGGGGGACGGATCGCGGAAGGTTGTCCAACTGTTGGAATAGTTGGTTTCTGGTTCATAGAAGGCGCTTAGGCAAATCCGGGCGCATGATTCAAGGGACTGGGACGAGGCACTTAGGTGCTGAAGCAATCGGAAGTGGTTCCAAGAAAAGCCTCTAAGCTTCAGTCATACGAGACCGTACCGCAAACCGACACAGGTGGGCGAGATGAGTATT
>NZ_JACEZU010000006.1 GCF_014042355.1 Rugamonas apoptosis | reverse complement strand
TTCATCCGCATTCATCGTTGAAGTTGAAATCGCCTCGCATGTTCAGGAGGGAGCTGGCGCGCCGGGCTCAGGAAAACGGCGCTAACTAAGCGATAGGCTGTGTCCGGCTATACGGGGGCAAGATCAGGCATATGGATGCAAATCAGCCGGTACGTGGTACCTGTCGCTTAATCAGAATGCGCGAGGTCCTGAACATCTGCGGAATGTCGCGCGCCACCTTATACCGCGTGATCAAGTCAAACGACTTCCCTGCGCCAGTCAGACTCTCGGCGCGTTCGGTCGGATGGCTTGAGGACGAAGTCACAGCCTGGGTCGAATCACGAATTAAAGCGCGAGCAGAGGAGAGAAACGACTTCGCCCGTGGCCCGAACAGTTGAACGAGATTGCTTAGTTCACGGGCCGGATTAAAATCACGTCGGCACCGGCCCTGAGCTGGTCAAGATAGTCGGCCCAGCGCTGCATCATCTCGCGTCGCGCCGGCAGGTGGGCCGTCCGGTTATAGGCCCGCCCATTTGGGTCCATCACGCGGTGCGCCAACTGGTGTTCGATCAAGTCCACCCGTTCGCCCAGCACTTCATCGAGGATGGTGCGGGCCATGGCGCGGAAACCGTGCGCGCTCATTACCTCTTTCGGAAAGCCCAAGTTGCGCAGTGCCGCATTGATCGCGTTCTCGCTCATGCAAACTTCGTCGCGCCGGAAACCGGGAAAGACAAACTTGCCGTCACCTGTGACGCGCTGCAGCTGGCGTAGGATCTCCACCGATTGATCGGCCAGCGGCACCAGGTGCTCCTTTTTCATCTTCATCTTGGCCGCAGGGATGCGCCACTCTGCCACGTCCAGATCGAATTCCGCCCATTCTGCGGCGCGTAATTCGCCCGGACGTACAAACAGTAGCGGCGAGAGTTTTAAGGCCGCTACGACCACGACATGGCCGCCGTAGCCGTATATCGCGCGCAGTAGGCCTGCGACTTCCTTCGGCTCCGTGATCGCGGCGAAGTTTCCTGCCGGGACAGCGGCCAGTGCACCTTTCAGGTCCGGCGTTACGTCGCGCTCAACCCAGCCCAGTGCTACCCCAAAGCGGAGGATCTGCCCGCACATTTGCTTCACGCGGTGGGCCGAGTCGATGGCGCCGCGCGTTTCCATCTTTTGCAGCGTCGCCAGGATATCGCGCGGCTTGATTGAAGCGGCTGGCTTACCACCCAGGATCGGCAGTACATCATGGTCGAGCCAGTTCGAGAGCTTTCGGATGGTGTTGGGGGAGTGGTCCGGTGCCAGCTTGGTCAGCCATAGCTGCGACAGCTCTGCAAAGGTGTTTCTGTCCTCGTCCAGCGGCTCGGGACCCTGCAGGGTCTTGCTGGGCTGGGGATCAACTCCCAGCCGTAACAGCTTATGTGCCTCAGTGCACCGCTCGCGTGCAATCGCCAGGGGGACTTCGGGATAGGCGCCAATGGTCAGGGTTTTCTGTTTTCCGCCGTAGCGGTAGTTCATCCGCCAGTACTTGTTGGCGGCCTTGACGAGCAAGTAGAGCGCTCGCCCATCACTGTACCGGTCGCCGGTTGGCGAGCCGGTGTATTTCACCCTGCGCAGGAACAATTCGGTAAGTGCCATAGCTGCCTCCGTGACGAATCTTGCTGGGAGAAATGATGGACTTTTTTGATGGACCTGTGATGGACCTTGGTTATAAAGTCCATCATTCGTCTGAAATTCGATGCTACGCCTTGCGAAAATATTAAACAACAAAAAACCCGCTTCTCCTATGAGAATAGCGGGTTTTGAGATTTCTTGGAACTAACTGATTTTGACTGTTGGTGCCTCGGGCCGGAATCGAACCGGCACGCCTTGCGGCGGCGGATTTTGAGTCCGCTGCGTCTACCAATTCCACCACCGAGGCGACGCGACACGCATTATCACTGATTTGCAACAGCAGGGCAACCCTGCTGGCCAATTATCTCGCGCCGCGCCCCTGGCGGCGGGCACGGCCGGTCATTTTCGGCTAGGAAAAGCGCCGCCGGCTGCTACGATGGAATATGCGCCGCGCGGGCGCGCGGCGTGCCCGGGAGTCGCGGGCGTACTGTTCGGAGGCGAAATCATGCAACGCAAATGGATGATCGGCGCGCTGGCCGGCGTCATGTGGGCCAGCCTTGCCATCGCGCAACAGCAAGCGCCGGCCGTGGCGGGCGACAGCGTCCAGGTCAGGATCGGCAAACATTACGCGGCCACCGCGCCGTACCGACTGGCGCCCCAGGAATTTGGCGCCTATGCCCAGCCCTATCTGCTGGAAACGGGACTGGTGCTGACGTTCGAGCAGAAGCGGCACCGCTATTTCACCCAGGTACGCAACGAAGCCAAGGTGGAGATCTTCCCGCTGGCGGCGGGCGTGTTCACGTCCGAGGATGGCACCCTGTTCGTGTTCCGTGATGGGGGCGACAGCATCGCCGTCAGTCATCTGGAGCGCATGCCGTTCGCGCACCACGCGGGCATCGCGCCGGGACGGGTGTACGTGGCGGCCCGCTGACAGCCCGCAGCGCGCGGACTGTGCACCTATGGTGACGGGGCCGGAGTCCAGTTGGCGTAGCGCCGTTCGATTTTGGCCAAGGTGCCGTCGCGCCGCAATTCGGCCAGCGCCGTGTTGAGCCGCTCCACCAGTTGGTCCGGCACGGCCTGGTTGCAGGCCAGATAGATTTGCACCTGGTGGAATACCAGCAGGGGGCCGATGATGCCTTTCCAGGCCGGCCGTTCGGGACCGGGGCTGCCCGGACGCAAGCCGACGGCCCACAAGTCGATCCGCTTGAGCAGCAGCTTTTGCGGATTGGCCAGGTCGTTGGTGGTGGCGTCGACCTGGAAGCCGCGGTTGCGCAGGAATTCGTCGCGCGCATCGCCGTTGTAGGTGCCGATGCGCAATGAACGGGCGTCTTCCAGCGTGCGCAGGGGAAATTCGTGGTCGAGCCGGCCATAGAATACCCAGTCGGCCTGCATGGTCGGCCCCACCCATTTGAACAGCGCCTCGCGCTCCGGGGTGCGCGAGGTGGAATAGACGCAGGTGGCCGGCTGGGTCTGGGCCATGTGGTAGGCCCGCTTCCAGGGCAAGACATCAAGCCGGTAGGCGGTGCCGGCACGATCCATGATGGCGCGGATCTTGTCCGTTTCCCGCCCCGTCACCTGGCCCCGTTCCAGCATGCTGGCGGGCGGGGCGTGCTCGGTAAGCAGCGTCAGCGTCGGCATGTCGGCGCAACGGGCCGGGCCGGCCTGCATCAGCAGCGCGATGGCCAGCCCCGCCGCCGGGCGGAGAAATGGGATGTGCATGGTGGGTCGCTTGCGCACCGGGCGGAAAGGGCCCGGTCTGTGCGTCTAGCATAGCAGCAAGCGAGCGGCCCTGTCGTGGACTTGCGCTTGCCTGACGTCAAGCGCAGACGGTGCGGCCCGCCTTAATCGGCCCGGCGGTACAGGCGGAAGCGTTCCTCGCGGTCGGCCGGACGCCGGCCTTCCCACAGCAATTGCCACTGCCGGCCCCGGTGTTGGGGCAGGATTTCCTTGTCGTCGCGGACGCGGATACTGTCTTGCAGCAACAACACCTGGCAGCGGCCGCCGGCCATGCCCGTGAACGGCAAATGGGCATAGTAGGCGAACGAGGCCCGTTGGGCCGGTCCAACGTTGGTTTCAATGCAATCGATACCGGGCGGCAGCTTGTCGGCGATCTGGTGCGCCACGCTGGCGTAGCTCTTGCTGTAGTTCATGTCCGGCAGGAACAGCGTCATCAGCAAGATCCAGATCAGGATCAGGCCGCCGGACGACAGCACCACGGCCCGCCACAGCACGGCTGGCTGGCGCGAGATGCGCCAATGCACCAGCGCGATCCAGCCGCAGGTGGCGGCGGCCGCCACCAGGAAGGCGGCCAGCCCCAGCTCCGGCTTGAAGCCGGGTACCAGCTTGAGCGCGTTCTTGGCGGCCTGGGCTGGCCAGCCGGTCAGCTTGGCGCACCAGAAGATCCAGATGATGGCGGCGCACAGGGTCAGCACCATGACGGAGAACCAGTCGATGGCGTTGATGGCGCCCCGTTTCATCGTCAGCAGGCCGAACGCGGCCATGATGGACAGGGCCGGCAGCAGCACCAGCAACTGGCCTTGCTCGGGATTGGGGTGGAACAGGGCCAGCAAGGCGCCCATGGTGACGAAGGTGACGGGCACCACGATGTGCAGCACATGGCGCTGGCGGCGCCAGGCGTACACGGCCCAGCCGGCGAACGGCCAGGCGGGCCAGAAGAACCACAGGCCGACCCGGAAGAAGAAGCGCAGCGCATGCACGGTGGGCAGGGCCAGTTGCCCCGCGTTCCACGCCAGCCAGCCCGGCACGGGGCTGGCGCCATACGGTTGCAGCCACTGGGCCGGCAGCACCCAGGCGGCGGTGATGGCAGCGGCCACGGCCACGGCCAGCAGCAGGTCGCGCAGGCTGCGCACGGCTGGCAGTTCCAGGAAACGGGTGCACAGGAACAGGGCCAGGGTCAGGAAGGCGGGTGTCATCCAGCCGCGGTTCAAGGTGAGCAAGCCCAGCGCCAGGCCTGTCATGGCCGCGTTGCGCAGCGACGGCAATTCCATGTAGCGCACGGCGCGGTACAGCAGCAGCGCCACCAGCGACACTTGCAGCGCTTCCGATGTGGTTTCATGGCTGTGCAGCAGCAAGCCCAGGCAGCCGAGGTAGATCAGCATGGCCGCGTCGGCCAGGGTGCGGCCGAAATCGGTGGGCTCGGGCTGGCCGCCGAAGGCCAGCCGCAGCGGCTGGGCATCCTGGCGGCGGCCCAGGTTGAAGGTGGCGTACCACAGCGAACCGACGCCCAGCAGGAATACGGCGATGGTGGCCACGCGCGCCCCCAGCACGTCGCCCAGCAGCCAGCCGAACAGTTTGATGCCGACCGCGCCCAGCCAGAACGCCAGCGGCCCTTCGTCGGTCAGCGACAGTCCGGCGATATTGGGCCACAGCCAATCCTGCCAGCCGCCCTGGGCCATGGTCCACATCACCCCGAAGCTGGCCGCGTCGTCGTTCTTCCATGGTTCGCGGCCAATCAGGCCGGGCAGGATGTACAACAAGCCCAGCGCGAACAGGGCCCAGCGTGGCAACGCCAGGGTGGCGGCGGCGGGAAGACGGACTGGCTTCATCGAATCGGGGCGGAATAAAAGGTAGACGGGAGTATGCAGGAAAACAAACAAAAAAAGGCAGCCGTAGCTGCCTTTCTTGTGGTCGCTGCGGAATTAACCGTTGGCGACGGAAGTTTTGGAGCCGACGGCACCGAACTTCTGACGGAATTTCTCGACGCGGCCGGCGGTGTCGACGATCTTGTGCTTGCCGGTGTAGAACGGGTGCGATTCAGCCGACACCTCGATCTTGACCAGAGGGTAATCTTTACCTTCGTGGTTGATCGTTTCGCGGGTCTGGATGGTCGAACGGGTGACGAATTTGAAGTCGCACGACAGGTCGTGGAACACAACTTCGCGGTAATCTGGATGGATGTCTGCTTTCATTTGTAGCCTCGGTATGGTTTGGTAGCCAAACAGCACTTCGTCGGTCGGCCCGCTTCTTGACCCGATTGCCGCTCACTTGCCAGTGGTTGAATTAATGCAACCGAAGATTATACAGCCCTTCGGGGAGGGCGGCAAGCGGGCAAAAAAAATGGGAGGCACGTGGCCTCCCATGGTCAGACGGTGTTAGCCGCCCCGGCGGTGGAGCAGGGGTTTCGTGGGGCGTAGCCACACGCCTGCGTAACGGCTTGGCCATGCATGGCCAAGCTCCCCGCGCCTCACTTTGGGCGGCGTTAGCCGCCCCGGCGGTGGAGCAGGGGTTTCGTGGGGCGTAGCCACACGCCTGCGTAACGGCTTGGCCATGCATGGCCAAGCTCCCCGCGCCTCACTTTGGGCGGCGTTAGCCGCCCCGGCGCATCATGTCGAAGAATTCGGCGTTGGTTTTGGTCGCCTTCATCTTGTCGAGGATGAACTCCATCGCTTCGATCTCGTCCATCGAGTACAGCAGCTTGCGCAGGATCCAGATTTTCTGCAGCTGGTCTGGCTTGATCAGCAATTCCTCGCGGCGGGTGCCCGATTTGTTCAGGTTGATGGCCGGGTACACGCGTTTTTCCGCCAGGCGGCGTTCCAGGTGCACTTCCATGTTGCCGGTACCCTTGAATTCCTCGTAGATCACATCATCCATGCGCGAACCGGTTTCGATCAGGGCGGTGGCGATGATGGTCAGCGAGCCGCCTTCCTCGATGTTGCGGGCGGCGCCGAAGAAGCGCTTGGGGCGCTGCAGGGCGTTGGCGTCCACACCGCCGGTCAGCACCTTGCCCGAGGCCGGGATCACGGTGTTGTAGGCGCGCGCCAGACGGGTGATCGAGTCCAGCAGGATCACCACGTCCTTCTTCATTTCCACCAGGCGCTTGGCTTTTTCCAGCACCATCTCGGCCACTTGCACGTGGCGGGTAGCCGGTTCGTCGAAGGTGGAGGCCACCACTTCGCCGCGCACCGAACGTTGCATCTCCGTCACTTCCTCGGGACGTTCGTCGATCAGCAGCACGATCAGGGTCACGTCCGGATGGTTGGCCGTGATGGCGTGCGCGATGTGCTGCAGCATGACGGATTTACCGGACTTGGGCGAGGCCACCAGCAGGCCGCGCTGGCCCTTGCCGATCGGCGAGATCAGGTCGACGATGCGGCCGGTGATGTTTTCCTGGCCATTCATTTCACGTTCCAGGCGCAGCGGCTCGTTCGGGTGCAGCGGCGTCAGGTTCTCAAACAATATGCGGTGCTTCGAGGCTTCCGGCGATTCGCCGTTCACCTTGTCTACCTTGACCAGCGCGAAATAGCGTTCGCCATCCTTGGGCGTGCGCACTTCGCCTTCGATCGAATCGCCCGTGTGCAGATTGAAACGGCGGATCTGGGACGGGGAGATGTAGATATCGTCGGTCGAGGCCATGTAGCTGGCGTCGGGCGAGCGCAGGAAACCGAAGCCGTCGGGCAGCACTTCCAGGGCGCCGTCGCCAAAGATCTGCTCGCCGGACTTGGCGCGCTTCTTCAGGATCGCGAACATCAGTTCCTGTTTGCGCAGGCGGGCCGCGTTGTCGATATCAAGACCGATCGCCATCTCCAGCAGTGCCGAGACGTGTAAGGCCTTCAATTCAGATAGATGCATATGTGTTGAGTGTCCCGTGACGGGAACGTAAAGGTAGGGGAGGGAGTTGCGTGGGGTTGATCACATGGACGCCGCCTCGGGGGCGCGTCCGGCCGTTCGCGGCGGCGTCGCGAACGCGGCGCCGCCGGTGGGCTGCATGATACTTAGATATTGCTGTCGATGAAAGAGGTCAGTTGGCCTTTTGCCATGGCGCCCACTTTCTGGGCTGCCGCCACGCCGTTCTTGAACAGGATCAGGGTGGGAATGCCACGGATACCGAACTTGGCCGGTACGGCCTGGTTGGCGTCCACGTCCATCTTGGCGATCACGATCTTGCCGTCATATTCCTTGGCCACTTCTTCCAGGATGGGGGCGATGCTCTTGCAAGGACCGCACCATTCAGCCCAGAAGTCGACCAGCACAGGGCGGTCCGATTTCAGTACGTCGGTGTCGAAGGATGCATCGCTGATATGTTTGATATTTTCGCTCATGTTTTCCTCAGTCAGAGGGTCAAAGTGGGATAGAGATTACGCCTTGGGCTCAGCCATTCTTGGCCTTCGACGTCGCCGGACTACAGTGGGCACGTGGAGGCGGTCTGCTGGATTTCAATCTGCGGAAGGGGTGGCAAGAAAGGTTGGCAGGCGGGGATGGCTGAAATAATAACCCATTTTTCAGGAAAGGGGGCGGATTGCCGAAATTAGTTGCGGGCGGGCTTGCGCTGGCTGCGGGCGGCGGCACCAGGACGATGGCGCCGCCGCCCGCGCGCGCTGGTGGAAAGCGATTCGGTCCCATGGCCGCTGATCGGCCAACAGGAACGCGGCGCCACCCTACACGAGGGGCAGCTGCCGGTTGCGCTCAGCCTCCTGTCGTCTTTTGAAGACCAGTGGTGTTTCACCGGTCAGGCGCCGAAAAGCGGCGATGAACGGCGGCGCGGACGCATAGCCGAGGCGATAGGCCGTTTCCTCCACGGACAGTTTCAAGACGACCAGATATTCCTCGGCCAGCGCGAGCCGCACCTGGTCGCGCAGGGTCGCGAACGAAGCGCCTTCTTCGGTCAGCTGGCGACGCAAGGTCCGGGCGGTCATGAACAACGCACGCGCTATCTGGTCCATACCGAGGCCGGCGTTGCGCGCCAGATGCTCCCTGACCTTATGCGTCATCCCGAGCCGGGCGCCATGGCGCGCCAGTATCCGGCCACATTGTTCCTCGCTGGATTTGAGCACCAGTTCGTTAGCCTGCGGCAATGGTTGCCGCATCCTCGACCGATCGAAGACCGCGAGATTGCGTGCCTTGCCGAAGTCGGGAAGCTGACCGAACGCCTGACGGTAGGGGGCCATTTCCTTGGGCGGCGGAAATGCCAGTTCGACCGACTTGAGCATGCTCGGATCGGGGATCAGTTCCCGTTGCACCGTGGCCAGCGCAGCCATATCGCGTTCGGTGACGAAGCGCCGCAATTCGACCGGCAGCGCGGATGCGTCGACGCTGACGAGAGTGTCGCATTCGGTGTCGCTGGTCTCGAAACGCGACAGTGCGAACGTCAGGTTGAAATAGCGCATCGCCACACTCAGGGCTTCGTGGATGTCCGGACTGGTCACCATGGCAAAGCCCAGCATGCCGAAGGTGGTGTAGTGGTAACGCATACCCGCGATCACGCCGAGGGCGGGAACGTCCTTCAAATACGCGAGCAGGTTGCGGATCAGTCGCAGTTCTTGTTCCGCGCTCACCACCGCCGAGGGATTCTCCAGATCCCCCTGGCGCACGCCGCTCCCCGCCAGACACTGTCCCAGGCTCAGGCCGTGGGACACGCCCAGCTCGGCCAACACGCGCATCCCCGCTATGCCCCGGGGAAAGTCCCAATTCGCCATACCGTCGATTGTCCGGAATTATTAATTTAATGACCGTGCCCACTATACAGGCTTAAGCGGTCACCTTGCTACCATCGTTCACAGTTGCTGCAGTTCATTTCATATCTATAAAACGACAAGGAGGAGACCGTGACTATTGACGCCAGCGACGTCGATGCGTTGCTTTGCGAAGTGGAAATCTTTGCACGCGAGCGGATAGGCTACGCATCCGAACGCCCGGAACTACCGATCAGCGAGGAAATGCTCGTCGCGCTCACCGGCGAGGCGGTCGAGCTGGGCTTGCTGCCCGTCAACGGTGGCGAACCCGGTTTCTCCCTGTGGGAAGACGCCGACGGGGCCGGCGCGATGGCTTTCAACATGGGGCTGCTGCGGCATATCGGGCGAGGCAATGCGGGACTCGCCTTCGCCTGGCATCGGTCGGCCCTGGCGCGCCATGTGGCGGGCTGCGTGGGCGCGCGGGAGCGCCTGGGGGAAACCGTGCTCGGCGCCACCCTGGTGAGCGTCGGCCATTACGGTCTGGCCCAAGCCAGCCTGGGGCAATTTCTCGCCGGCCGCGATCCCCGCGCGGCCTATCCGACACTGGCGGACTGGCTCGATCGGCGCAGCCATCCTGGGGTACTGACCGCCCCATCGAGTTGGAAGGCCGTGCTCTGGCCCGTTTGGGCAGATAACCGGATCGCGTGGCAAATGCCGCCGCGTCGCGATCTGCTGGTGGAGCCACTGCGTCCGCAGCATGGCTTCGATGAACTTTCCAGTTTTCGGGCCCAGGTGGCGCCGGCCGCCGACCTCCCGCTTCACGCCGCGCCGGGCGACGACCGGACGTTTTACGCCCGCGTCTTGAAGTTGGACATGCTCGGCCTGCTGGCGATCGGCGCCGGCGCGGTGGAGCGCGCCAGGGATCTGGCCGTGGATTACGCCACGCTCCGGCGCCAGGGCGGCAAGGCCATCGCCGGCCATGCGGCCGTCCAGCAAATGCTGGGCGATATCGAACTGGCCGTGCGGCAGGCCAACGCCGTGATCGCCGGGCTATCGCGCCCGATCGAGGACCTGTCCATGCAAGAAGTGGCTGCCGCGCGCGCGACCACGCACACCTTGCTTTGCCATGCCGCCAACCAGTCGATCCAGGCACATGGCGGGCTCGGCTACATGCGCGACGTCGGCGCGGAAAAAATTGTTCGCGATCAAAACATGCTGAAGCTGCAAGCGGGCGGCATCCTCGAGATACCGCTGCTTCTGGCTGGACTACGGGAGGAACAGGTATGACTACCATCGCTCATCTGGACGGCCACCTGCCCTTCGGTCATCCGCTATCGCCGCAGCGGCAATATCGGAACTTGCCATTGATCAGTCGCTTGATCACCGACGGTCCCTTGCCGGACCTGTGGGAAACGGATTTCTCCCGCTTGCCCGGCGCACTTGGCGCACTGCGCCGCAAGGCCCGGGCCTTCGCGGAAACGCACCTGCTGCCGTTGTCGGCCGAGATCGACCAGGCCCCTCACCTGGCGCCCGGCGATTGCCATCCGGCGGTGCGGACGCTGCTCGCCAAGGCGGGCAAGGAAGGCTGGCTCAGCTACTTCCTGCCGCCGCCGCTGGGCAGCCTCCCCTGGGCGGCCGCGACCCAGCCGCCGATCTGGGCCTGCAGCCTGGTGGTCGAGGAATTCAGCCGGGCTTGCGGCGGCCTGATGCTGCTGCTCTCCGCCCACCATCTCGGCTGCATGCCCTTGCTGCTCTCGGGGAACGTCGGAACCATCATGCGCGACCTGTTGCCGGTCTATCGCAGCAACTTGCGCGGCGACCCGCATCTGGTGGCCTTCGCCATCACCGAACCCCAGGCGGGCTCCGATGTCGAGGAGGGGCATGGCGCCGAATGCTATCGCCCGGGCGTGGTCGCCACACCGACCGAAGGCGGCTATTTGCTGAACGGCCGCAAGTGCTTCATCAGCGGTGGCGATTTGGCCCGAAGCATGACCGTATTCGCCGCGCTGAAAGGCGAGGGCATGGAGTCGTGGACGTGCTTTTACGTCGATGGCGATGCGCAAGGCGTGTCGGTTCCCCGTACTGAATTGAAGATGGGTATGCGCGCCTCCGGCGCCGCCGAAGTCGAGTTCGACAACGTCTTCGTCCCCCATCGTCGCGTGGTTGGACGATTGCGCGGCGGTTGGGTGATCAATCGGGCAACGCTCAACGCGTCGCGGATTCCCGTCGCGTCCATGGGGCTCGGTTTCGCCCGCGCCGCGACCGAGACCGCGCTCCGGTTCGCCCGCCAGTACCGGCTTGCGGGCAAGCCCCTGATCCATTACCAGCACGTCCAGCTCCATCTGGCGACCATGGTGGCCGAAACCCGCGCCATGCGCAGCCTGGTCTGGCAGGAAGCGCGCCACGCCTGGCGACCCCGGCAACTGCACGCCTCGCTATGTAAATTTCACGTCACCGACCGGGCACAGCAGGTCTGCGAAATGGCCATGGATTTGCTGGCCGATCACGGTGGGCTCCACGAACACCGCGTCGAGCAGATCTTCCGCGACGTGCGCCTGACCCGGATTTTCGAAGGGACCAATCAAATCAACCGTCTGTCGCTCATCGAAGACTGGCAGGGGCAGCTGCTCGATAACCAATTCACCGTAGGGGTCTAAGCATGAAACCGTGGAATACCGATCCGTTCTTCCAATATCCGAGCCACCTCGTCTCCACCTCGGAAGGCGAGGTGGCCATGCCTATCCTCTACTATGACAGCTCGCAATTCATGGCCTTTTTCTGGGTCGATGGCGACCGCGCCCAGAAATGCCTGAGCGAGGGGCTGGAGGTCGTCCGGTTCGGTCGCAAAGCCCTGGCCGCCGTGGCATTCTACCAATATCGCGCCACCTCGATCGGCAGCTATAACGAGGTCGGCACGGCGATCGCCTGCGTCCCCAAGGGCAGCCGCGTGCCGGCAATGCCATTGCTTTCCCTGTTCAACTCCCTGGACAAGGGCATCGTCGGGTTCAACGTCATCGACTTGCCGGTGACGACGCCGGCCGCTTGTGCCGCCGGCCGGGATACCTGGGGCTACCCCAAGTTCGTCACGCCCATCGATTTCTCGCTGCGGGGGCGGCAGTTCCACGGGGCCGTGCGGGACCCCGAGGGCAGCGATCCGATATGCACCCTGGCCGGCAAGACCGGCCTGGGCATCACCGTGCCCCTGATCAGCCTGATCTTATATTCCCGCCATCAGGGCGCGATGCTGCGCACGCTGATCAACATCCGGGCCAAGGGACCGATATGCCTGCCCGGATCGGTTCGACTGCGCGTCGGCAACAGCGGGCACCGGATGGCGGTGCATCTGCAAGCCCTGGGGCTGGAGGATGCCAGGCCAGCCTTCATCGTCCATACCGGCGGCCTGCAATTGCGGTTGAACGCCGGCGCCGTGCTGCCATGACGGCTCGACGTCTCGCCGTGGTGACAGGCGCCGCGTCCGGCATAGGTAACGCGACGGTTCGCCGGCTCGCGCAACAGGGCTGGACGGTCGGCGCCCTGGACCTGGACCGGCGGACGGTGCGGGCGGCGACGGCCGACCTCGGCCACGCGGTGATTCCCCTGGCCGCCGACGTGAGCGACTTCAGGACGGTGCGGTGGGAACTCGAAAGGTTTATGCACCAAGCCAGCGCAACGCGGCTGGACCTGCTCGTCAATTCGGCGGGCCTCCTGTACATGGGGCACTTCGAGGAGCAAGCCGCGACGGGTATCGAGCTGGTGCTCGCCGTGAACAATGCCGGTGTGGCCCATTGCTGCCAGGCCGCGTTTCCCTGGCTGCGCTCGTGCGCCCAGGCGGGGGGGCGACCCGCGGTCGTCAATCTTTCTTCCGCCTCGTCCGTGGCGGGCATACCGAGCATGGCAGTGTATTCCGCCAGCAAGTTCTGGGTGCGGGGTTTCACCGAGGCGCTAAGCGTGGAGTGGTCCCGCTTCGGGATCGCGGTGCGCGACGTGATGCCGCCGTTCGTCCGGACGCCGATGCTCGATGGCCGCCAGCAAAACCGCTTCATCGCGCTACTGGGGGTTACCCTCACCGCCGACGACGTCGCCAGGGAGGTGCTCAAGGCTGCCGAGGGCGGCCCTTTGCATCGCCTGGTCACCTTCAACTTCAAGGCCGCCTGCGCGCTCGTCCGGGTCACTCCCGGCCGGTGGGTGCGCGCGTTGCTCGCCGTAATTGGCGGCTATGCCACGGGGCCGGGGTAAGCGTGGTCTGGAGGGAAGTGTCGCTCGCCGGCCGCATGGTCCGTCAAGTCAGTTGTCCCAGGGCCGCCCGCAGCGCGTCCAGCCGCAGCGGTTTGGCCAGCGCGCCCAGCAAATGTAACTGGTGGAAGCGGGCCAGCGCGCTGGCCGCGTGCAGCACGGTTTCCTGCTGCCCGGACAGCAGGATCAGGCCACCGCCGTAGCGGCGCGCGGCCAGCGCTTCGAGCAGCTGGAAGCCATCGTGGCCCGGCATGCACAGGTCGGCCACCACCACGGCCGGCAGCGGCGGCGCGCCATCGAGCACGGCCGTGCCGGCCAAGCCGTCGTCGGCCTGCAACACCGTGGCCACGCCCAGTTCCTCCAGCATGTCGGCCAGCATGGCGCGCTGGAACGCGTCGTCGTCCACCACCAGCACGCACGGGGGGATGCCGCTCATGGCGCCACTCCCGGCGCCATGCCCGGCGTCGTGCCCACGCCAACGCCGGCGTGGCGCGGCCGGGCCGCCGCCTGCGCCAGCAGGGCGGCCAGCCGTTCGCGCGCCAGCGGCTTGGCACAGGCGCCCAGCAAGGCCAGGCCTTGGGCCCGCGCCAGCCGCTCGGCCGCCCGCAGCACGCCCACGTCCAGCCCGGACAGCAGCACCACGGCGCCGTCAAAGCCCTGCTCGGCCAGCATGCGCAGCAGTTCGATGCCGTCCAGCTCCGGCAAGCCCAGGTCGCAGATCAGCAAATCCGGGCCGTTGGCGCGCAACAGTTCCAGCGCCCGCAGGCTGCTCGTTTCGCAGGTCACCGTGTGCTGGCCGAGGCTGGTCACCATGTCGGCCAGCAGCTCCAGCATGAAGACGTCGTCGTCCAGCAGCAGCACGCGCAGCGCGGGCACGGTGGGCGGGGAGGGGGCGGGGGCGGGCAGGTTCACGGTCAGCGCTCGTCGGCGAAAGTGGTGTGGGTCATGATCTGTTCCGTGACCAGGTCGAGCAGCGGCCACAATTTGGCCAGCAGCGCGCGCGCCGTGGCGCCGGCCGTGGCGTCGTCGGCCAGGTGTTCCAGTTGCAGGCACATGTCGGCCATGCCCAGCGCGCCCACGGTACGGGCCGAGGACTTGATGCGGTGGCCCAGCTCGCGCACCGGCTGCAGCTCGCCCCGTTCCAGCGCCGCCTCCATCTGGCGCAAGCCATCCTGAGTGGTCTGCAGGAACTTGAAGGCGAATTTGCGCACCTTGTGCGGGTCGTAGCTGAGCAAGCGGGCCAGGATCGACAGATCGATCACGGCCGGGTCGCCGCCCAGCGTGGCGCGGAACGCGGGCGCGCCGCGCGGCGTGGGCGGCAGCGGCGCGCTGCGCTCGGGCAGCCAGCTGGCGATGGTCTGGTACATCAGGTCGGGCTGGATCGGTTTGCTGATGAAGTCGTCCATGCCGGCGTTGATGCAGCGTTCCCGGTCTTCGCTGGTGGCGGTGGCCGTCATGGCCAGCACCCGGGTGTCGGCCAGGCGCGGATCGGCGCGGATCTGCCGGGTCGCCTCCAGGCCATCCATCAGCGGCATCTGCACGTCCATCAGCACGCAGTCGAAGGCGGCCTGGCGCAGCAGTTCCAGCGCCTCGGCGCCATTGTTGGCCAGGCACACGGAGGAGCCGGCGTCCTCCAGCATTTCCAGCGCGATCTGCTGGTTGAAGCTGTTGTCCTCCACCAGCAGGATACGGGCATCCTTGAGCGAGTGCATCACGGTGGCGGTGCGGGCCGAGGCCACCAGTTCGGCCGCCGCGTCGCTCACCTGGTGGATGATGGACGGCACGGTGGCGCCCGAGATGCCCAGGCGCGCCGTGAACCAGAACGTGCTGCCCTGGCCGGGCGCGCTGTCGACCCCCACTTCGCCGCCCATGAGCTGGGCCAGTTGCTTGCAGATGGCCAGTCCCAGGCCGGTGCCCCCATAGGCGCGGGTGGTGGAGGTGTCGGCTTGCTGGAACGACTGGAACAGCTTGTCCATCTCCTCGGTCGACAGGCCGATGCCGTGGTCGCGCACGTCGAAGCGCAGCACGCAGTTGTGGGCGTCGGC
Organism: Rugamonas apoptosis; assembly: GCF_014042355.1. Taxonomy (GTDB): domain Bacteria; phylum Pseudomonadota; class Gammaproteobacteria; order Burkholderiales; family Burkholderiaceae_D; genus Rugamonas; species Rugamonas apoptosis. The sequence goes on along the minus strand of NZ_JACEZU010000006.1, from coordinate 386,991 downwards.
GGCCAGCTGGCGGATCTTGATGCCGATCTCGCCCTGCTCGCTGAACTTGATGGCGTTGCTGGTGTAGTTGATCAGGATCTGGCCCAGCCGCAGCGGGTCGCCGCGCAGCACCGGCGGCAGGGCCGGGTCGAGGTCGAAGGTGAGCGTCAGCTCGCGGCTGGCCGCTTTCGGCGCCAGCACCGTGGTCAGGGTCTGGATCACGTGTTCCAGGGCGAAGTCGGTCTGTTCGATGTCGAGCCGGCCGGCCTCGATCTTGGAGATGTCGAGGATGTCGTCGATGATGCCCAGCAGGTGCTCGCCGGCGAAGCGGATCTTTTCCAGGTAGTCGCGCTGGCGTGGCTCCAGTTCCGTCTTGAGGGCCAGGTAAGCCATGCCGATCACGCCGTTCATGGGCGTGCGGATCTCGTGGCTCATGTTGGCCAGGAACTGGCCCTTGGCCTGGCTGGCTTCCTCCGCCAGGCGCTTGGCCTGGTCCAGCTGCTCGGTGCGCTGGGCCACCCGTTCCTCCAGGTGCTCGTTCAGTTCGCGCAGCGCCTGCTCGGCCACCTTGCTGTCGGTGATGTCGAGCGACATGCAGATCAGATAGGCGGGCTTGCCTTCCTCGTCGAACACGGGCTTCTTCAGCACCCGCAGGTGGCGCTGCTGGTCCTGCACGCGGTGCCAGATGGTCTGCTCGTAGTCGATCAGCACCTTGCCGGCGAACGCTTCGCGGTCGCGCTGGCGGAACGCGGCCAGTTGTTCGGGGGAGTGCATCACGCTGTCGTCGCCGTCGGGCAGGTCGGTGTAGGCGAAGCCCAGTTGCTGCTCGCAGGCGTGGTTCATCAGCAGGAAGCGGCCGTCCGGGTGCTTGATGAACAGGCCGGTGGGCATCATCTGGATGATCTCCTGCAGCCGCTGCTCGCTGCGGCGCAGCGCGTCCTCGGCCTCCTTGCGCTCGCCGATGTCGGTCAGGCTGGCCACCACCAGCGACACCAAGCCCTGCTGGTCAGTGATCGGTTCCGCGTTCACGGACAGCCAGCGCACGGCGCCGCCGGGCAGGTGCAAGCCCATCACGACGTTGCGCACGGGCTGGCCGCTGGCCAGCGCCCGCTGCAGCGGATGGCTGTCGGCATCGTAGGTGGTGCCGTCTTCGCGCAGTGCGTCCCACAGGCCGGGTGCGCCGTGTTCCAGCATGCGGGCGGCGGCGGCGTTGCTGTCGACCAGCCGGCCGGCCCCGTTCAGCACCACCAGGCCGTTGGTGACGGCGTTGAAGATGGACGCCTGGCGCTGGCTGGAATCGCGCAGCGCCGCCTCGGCCGCGCGCCGTTCCGTGATGTCGGTCAGCATGGCCAGCGTGCCGCCGTAGCTGCCATCTTCGGCGTAGATGACGGTGGTCGACAGCAGGCACCACAACATGCTGCGGTCGCGCCGGTACAGGCACACGTCGCCCTGTTCCGGCTGGCCTGAGGCGCGCTGGCGCAAGTGCTGCTGCAGCCGCTCGGCGCTGGGCGCGTCCATGAAATCCGTCATCGGCCGGCCCAGTATGTGTTCCACGTCGTAGCCCAGCATGCGGGCCATGGTGGGGTTGACGAAGTTGGTCTGGTCGCGCGCATCGCACATCCAGATGCCCTCGGCCGCCGTCTGCACGATCAGGCGGTAGCGCTCCGTGCTCGAATGCAGCGCTTCCTCGGCGCGCTGGCGCTTGGTCATGTCGCGCAGCGCCACCACCGACAAGTCCTGGCCCGACAGCGCGATCGGCGACAAATGCAGCATGGCGGGGAAGCGGCTGCCGTCGGCGCGGCAAGCCATCAGCACCCGGCCCGGCAACTGGGGCCGCGAGAACAGTTCGCGCACATGGCCGTTGCTGCGCATGGCGTCGGGCACCAGCTGGTCCATGGAGCGGCCCTGCATGGCGCTGCCGTCGTAGCCGAACACGCGGGCGCAGGCCTGGTTGGCGTAGCGCACCTGGCCGCCGCGGTCGGCGATCAGCATGGCGTGCGGGGTCGCCTCCAGGATGGCGCATACGCGCGCCTGCTCGGCCGCCATGTGTTCGTTGATGTCGGCCAGCGTGCCGGCGGCCCGCACGGCGCGCCCGTTGCCATCGCGTTCCAGCACGGCGCCGCGGGCCTGCACCCATTTCCAGCCGCCGTCGCGGCAGCGCATGCGGCATTCGCTGATGAAGCGCTGGGGCAGGGGCGCGGCATCGTCCAGGAAGGCGGCGATCTCGGCCCGCACGCGGGCCTGGTCGTCCGGGTGCACGTGGGCCAGCCAGGCGCCCGGCGCGGGCTGGAATTCGCCGGGCTCATAACCGAGCAGCGCGCAGTAGCGGGCCGACGGTTCCAGCAGGTCTTCCTGCGGCAGCCAGCTCCACATGCCTTCGCCCGACCCTTCCAGCGCCAGGCTGGCCAGGCGCTGGGCGCCGCCCAGCCGGTCCTCGGTCTGGCGCAAGGCCGCTTTCAGCGCGCGCACCCGCCACAGGCTGGTCGCCGCCAGCGCCAACAGCGCCAGCGACGCGGCGGCGGCGGCCAGGTCACCGAAGGGCAGGTTGAAGCCGGCCGGGGCGGGCCGGTACAGCAGGCCGTCCGGCACGAAGCCGGCCGGCAGCATGCCCTGGGCCGCGAACAGGGCGGCGATGGCGCGCCACCGTTGCGGATTGCTGTAGCCAAGTTCGATCAAGCCCTGCTCCAGCAGCGGCGCGATGTGCGCCGCCTCGTACATCAAGTGTTCGCGGCTGTGGTGTTCCGGGTAGCGGGCCCGGATCAGGTCGGCCAGTTCGCCCTGGTGCGCCATGGCGTACTGCCAGCCGCGCAAGGTGGCCTCGCGCATGGCGCGCGCGCGGGCCGGGTGTTCGCGCAGCTCGCTCTCGGTGGTGTACAGGTTGTCGCCGTAGAAGTCCATGCCGGCCGCGCGTGGCGACAGCAGTTCGTAGCTGGCGTTGCCGCGGCTGAGCACGTAGGGCGCGTCCGTCAAATAGACGGAGATGACGTCGGTCCGGTGCTCCAGCAGCACGTCGTCGTTCAGGCTGTAGGGCAGTTGCGTCATGCGTTCCAGCGGCACCTGTTCGTGGCGCAGGTAGGCCGTCAGTTCCTCGCTGCCCGGCGCCAGCATGATGCGCCCGCCGGCCCACGGCACGCGCTTGCCTGTCGCATCATGGCGCAGCAGCAGGGCGGCGGCGGAATGCTGGAAGATGGCGGCCAGCACCACCACCGGCTGGCCCTTGGCCCGATCCAGCAGCAGTGTGCTGTCGCCGGTGCCGTACTGGGCATGGCCGTCCACCACGCGCTGCACCGGGTCTTCGCCGGCGCGCGCTTCCTGCAGCGTCACGTCCAGTCCGGCCGCGCGGTAATAGCCCTGGGCCTGGGCCGCATAGTAGCCGGCGAACTGGAACTGGTGCTGCCACTTGAGCTGGACTACCACCTTTTCCGCGCCCAGCGCCGGCAGCGCAGCCGCGAACAGCAGCACCCCGGCCGTCAGCCAGCGCGGCGGACGGCGCCGGTGCGGAGTGCGGTGGGGCGCTGGACGGTTGGGCAACAAGGGCTTCCCTTTCAGACGGCGAGCGGGCGCGCGCCGGCGCCAGCTTTTATTCTGAACAACTATAGCATCGAAAATTTGCCGGCAGTGTTAACTTTTGCGGAACGCAACGGCCATGCTCACGCGGTCTGCGTTGGCGCAAATTCGCCCGTCATTACAGGCGTTCCGGTGACAATCGGTGAGAATGTGCGGGCGAAAAAGTGCTAGGCGGGATGGCGGGACGGGGCGCCGCGCCGGCCCGGCGCGCGATGAAATAAAATTTCATTTCGCAGCCGGAAATGAAATTTTATTACGCGAAGCTGCCGGCGAACTGGTAGCGGTGACCCGGATGCCACATGGTGGCCAGCGACGCCACCATGCCGGCCGAATGGGTCTGCCGTTTCAGCACCAGGCAGGGCTGGCGGGTGTCGATGGCCAGCATCTCGGCGATCTCGCGCGGCGGCGCCAGCGCTTCGATGCTGTAGGTGGCGCCCTGCAAGGGGGCGGCTGCCATCAGGTATTCATTGGGGGTGAGGTGGCTGAAATCCTGTTCCATGTAATCTGGCGCGCACAGCGGATTGACCCAGCGGTCCTCGACCTGGATCGGTACCCCGTTCTCGAAGTGGACGATGACGGAGTGGAACAGCTGGTGGCCGGGCGGCAGGTCGAACTGCTTGGCCAGCAACTCGCCGGCCTTGCCCCGTTCCAGCAGGCGTAAATTGGAACGGTGCACGTGGCCGCGCGCGCGCACTTCGTCGGCGATGCTTTTGATTTCCAGCAGGGTGGCCTGGTACTTCTGCTGCGCCACGTAGGTGCCGGCGCCCTGGCGGCGGGTGAGCACCTGTTCGGCCGTCAGCTCGCGCACGGCGCGGTTGACGGTCATGCGCGAGACGCCGAACTGGCGCGTGAGCGCTTGCTCGGACGGGATCACATCGCCTTCCTTCCACGTGCCGGCGGCGATCTGGGCCAGCAGGTAATCCTTGATGCGCTGGAAAATCGGGGTGTTTTCTTGCGGGGCTGACTGGTCCAAACGGCTTCTCCGTAGGCCGGCCTGGGCTGGACGGCGCGCTGCCATTTTAGCATTTTGACGAGGTCTGCCGTAAGCCCCGGGGGGGCGCCAGCGCCAATTCAAAAGCAAGTGCCGGAGTGCGGGGCTGCGCGGCGGCCACTAACATGGCATCATCCATCATCATTCCACGGAGCGGCCATGAGCCAGACCCCTTACGCCAGCGATGAACAGCGCTGGGCAGCCGTACAACAGCGCGACGCCAACGCCGACGGCGTGTTCTATTACTCGGTGCGCAGCACGGGCGTGTACTGCCGCCCCTCGTGCGGCGCGCGCGCGGCCCTGCGGCGCAATGTGGCCTTCCACGACAGCCGCGAGGCGGCCGAGCAGGCCGGGTTCCGGCCCTGCCTGCGCTGCAAGCCAGACCAGCCGCCATTGGCCGAGCGCCAGCGCGCGCTGGTGGCCCAGGCCTGCCGGCTGATCGCGGCGGCCGGGCAGGTGCCCGACCTCGACACGCTGGCCGCCGCCGTGGGCGTGAGCCGCTTCCACTTCCACCGCCTGTTCAAGGCCCACACGGGCATCACGCCCAAGGCGTACGCGGCGGCCGAACGGACGCGCCGCTTGCAGGACGGACTGGCGGCCGCGCCGTCCGTGACGGACGCCATCTACGCGGCCGGTTTCAATTCCAGCGGCCGCTTCTACGCCCAGTCGCCCGGCGTGCTGGGCATGACGCCGCGCGCGTTCCGGGCCGGCGGCAGCGGCGCGGCGATCCGTTTCGCCATCGGCGCCAGCACGCTGGGCGCGATCCTGGTGGCCAGCACGGAGCGGGGCATCTGCGCCATCCTGATGGGCGATGATCCGGACGCCCTGGCGCGCGACCTGCAGGACCGCTTCCCCCACGCCGAGCTGCTGGGCGCCGAACCGGATTACGAGCAGGTGGTCGCGCGCGTGGTGGCCATGGTGGAGGCGCCCGGCATCGGCCTGGACTTGCCGCTGGACGTGCGCGGCACGGCGTTCCAGCAGCGCGTGTGGCAGGCCTTGCGCGCCATCCCGGCCGGCAGCACCGTCAGCTACGCGGAACTGGCCGAACGGGTGGGCTTGCCGAATGGCGCGCGGGCCGTGGCGGGCGCCTGCGCGGCCAATGCGCTGGCGGTGGCCGTGCCGTGCCATCGCGTGGTGCGCAATGACGGTGCACTGTCCGGCTACCGCTGGGGCGTGGAGCGCAAGGCGGCCTTGCTGGAGCGGGAAGGCGCGCAGTGCGGCGCGGTGGAACAACAGGAGGAAGTACTCAGTGAAGAACGGTGAACTTGATTTCGGCGCCGGCGCGCCGCCGCGCCAGCCGCGCAAGACGGCGCCTGGACTGGCGGTGCCGCCGGCCGGCGCAAGCGGCACGGCTGATGGTGCGCGTGTGGGCGCCGGTGCAGGGGCGGGCGCGGGTGGGATTGTGGGCGTGGACGCCGCGGCGGACGCCGGCGCCGCCGAGCAGGCGGCCCGCCAGGCCGCCGCGCGGCGCGCGATCGGCGCGGCGGTGGGTATCGCCACCCACGTGGCGGGGCTGGACTGGCAAGCCATCGCCGAGGAACTGGACATGAACGGTTACGCCGTCGTGCCGGGCATGCTGACGGCCGACGAGTGCGCGGCCATGGCGGTTCAGTACGACCATGGAGACTTGTTCCGCAGCCGCATCGTGATGGCGCAGCATGGCTTTGGCAGTGGCGAGTACCAGTACTTTCGCTATCCGCTGCCGTCCACGGTGGCGGCGCTGCGCCAGGCCCTGTATGGGCCGCTGGCCGCCATCGCCAACCGCTGGCACGAGCTGCTGGCGATGGACGCCCGCTTCCCGGCCGACCATGCGGAATTCCTGGCGCGCTGCCATGCGGCCGGCCAGCAGCGGCCCACGCCGCTGTTGCTGCGCTACCGTCCCGGCGACTACAACTGCCTGCATCAGGATTTATACGGCGAGCACGTATTCCCGTTGCAGGCGGCCGTGCTGCTGTCGCAACCGGGAGTGGATTTCGAAGGCGGGGAATTCGTGCTGACGGAACAGCGCCCGCGTCAGCAGTCGCGGGTGGAGGTGGTGCCGCTGGCGCGCGGCGACATGGTGATCTTCCCCGTGTTCCAGCGTCCGGCCCAGGGCGTGCGCGGCGTGTACCGGGCCGGCATGCGGCATGGGGTGAGCCGGCTCAGGTCAGGATCGCGCCACACGCTGGGACTGATTTTTCACGACGCCACGTAAGCGGCGCCGGACGTTCAATCACGACGCCGTCTGCACGCTCTTTTGGGTCTGGTACAGGCGCGCATACAGCCCGCCCTGCGCCAGCAGCGCGTCGTGGCTGCCCATTTCCGCGATGCGGCCGGCATCCATGACGACGATGCGGTCGGCGTTCTCGATGGTCGACAGCCGGTGCGCGATGACGACCGTAGTGCGGCCGCGCATCAGCACTTCCAGCGCCGCCTGCACCAGGCGCTCCGATTCCGTATCCAGTGCGCTGGTGGCTTCGTCCAGGATCAGGATGGGCGCATCCTTGTACAGCGCGCGGGCGATGGCCAGCCGCTGGCGCTGGCCGCCTGACAGCCGCAAGCCATTCTCGCCAACTGAAGTCTGATAACCCTGCGGCTGGCGCATGATGAACTCGTGCGCGTGCGCGGCGCGCGCGGCCGCCTCGATGCGCTCGGCCGACGGCGCCGGGTCGCCATAGGCGATGTTGGCGGCCAACGTGTCGTTGAACAGCACCACGTCCTGGCTCACCAGCGCGATCTGCTGGCGCAATGCCTCCAGGCTGTAGTCGCGCAAGTCCACGCCATCGAGCGTGATACGGCCGTCGCTCACATCATAGAAGCGGGGCAGCAGCCCGGCCAGCGTGGTCTTGCCGCTGCCGGAGCTGCCCACCAGGGCCACCGTCTCGCCGGCGGCGATGGCTAGCGACACGCCATCGAGCGCGGGACGGGCCTCGGCGTCGTCCGGGCGATAGTGGAAGCTGACCTGTTCCAGCGCCAGCCGGCCGGCCGCCCGTTCGATGGCGTGCTGGCCGCCATCGGGTTCGGAGGCCGTGTCGATCAGGCCGAACACGGATTCGGCGGCGGCCAGGCCGCGCTGCATCGGTTCGTTGATCTTGGTGAGGTTCTTGATGGGCGACTGCATGGCCATCAACGATCCCATGAAGGCCACGAAGGCGCCCGGCGACAGCGCGCCGGCCTGGGCCCGCAGCAGCGCGAAGTAGATCACGGACGACAGGGTGATCCCCACCAGCAGCATGATGGCGGCCGAGTTCATGGCGGCCGTGGAGGCGTGCTTGACGGCCAGCTGGCGATTGAGCTTGACCACGCGGTCGAAGCGGCGCTGTTCGTACTGCTGGCCGCCGAAGATCTTCACCACGCGCTGGCCGCTGATGCTCTCGTCGAGCACATTGGTCAACTCGCCCATGGCTTGCTGGGCGCTCTGGCTCAGGTGGCGCATGCGGCGCCCGGCGAAGGTGACGATCAACGCCACCAGCGGCAACAGGCCGAGGCAGAACACGGCCAGTTGCCAGTCGATGGAAAACAGCGAGATCAGATAACCGACCGTGGCCACCGAGTCGCGCACGGCCACGTTGATCACGTTCAGGCCGGCCTGGGCCACCTGGCTGGCGTCGAACGCCACGCGCGACAGGGTGGTGCCGGTGGAGGTGCCGTCGAAATAGCGGTTGGGCAGGCGCAGGATGCGGGCGAACATGGTTTCGCGCAGATTGGCCTGGACCCGGCTCGACAGCCAGGCGGCACCATATTCTCCCGCGAAGCTGGCCAGCATGCGCACCACGGCCAGGCTGACGATGATGGCGGGGATGGTCCACAGCGCGGCGCGGGTGGGGGCGTGCGGCAGCAGTACCCCCAGCAGATCCTGCATGGCGCCCAGCAGGCCGGTGGCCGGGCCGGCGCTGCGCGTCAGGCTGCTGGCCGGGGCCAGCGCGTCCACCACGTTCTGCAACTGGCGGATCAGCAGCACGTCGGTGGCCGAGGCCACGCCCACGGCCGTCAGGGTGGCGACGGCGATCCAGGCGTAAGGACGGAACTGGCGCAGCAGGCGCAGGTAGAGGAGTCGGCTGTTCACTATGGTGTGCGATGGACGGCGAAGGCGACATTGTACCTGTAACGGCGGCCACGGCAGGCCGGTACGGCAGGCGGTGCGGGGGCAGGACGCGATGTTGCGCGCATGAAACACCTTGCATGCCGTAAGTCAATTCTCGCCAAATACCACTCGCGTCGTGAAACGGCCTGACGTTAGACTGAAATCGACCCGGCGTGCTGGCACAACGCGCCACGGGCTTTACTTCGCAGGCTGTTGCCACGACAACAGGAGGCTAGATGAAAGCACAGACACAGTGGGCGGCCGCGGCGCTGCTGCTGGCGGCCATGGCGGCCCCGGCGCGGGCGGAGCTGGTCATCATCGTCAACCCGCAAAATGCCGCCACCCGCATGTTCCCGTCGCAGGCGGCCCAGTTCTTCCTGGGCGGATCGGTGTTGTTCACGCCCATCGAGCAGGCCGAAGGTTCGCCGATCCGGGCCGAATTCACCAAGAAGGTGCTGGAGAAGACGCCGGCCCAGGTGGAGGCCATCTGGTCCAAGATCGTGTTCACTGCCAAGGGCAAGCCGCCCAAGGAATGCAAGTCCAGCGCCGAAGTGAAGAAGGCGGTGGCCGACAATGTGAACGCCATCGGCTATATCGAAAAAGCGGCCGTCGATGATACCGTGAAGGTCATCGCCACCGTACCTTGAACGCCCCGTCCTGAACTGGAGATAGCTCGATGAAAAAAAATATCATGGCTTGGGCGCTCGCGTTGCTGGCATCCGGCAGCGCCGCCGCCATCGACCTCAGCGACGACGGCTCGCTGAAACTGACCGGCTTCTACAACCTCACCGGCGCCAAGGTGCTGAGCGGCTCGGCCCAGGGCAGCAGCGCGCCGTGGACCTACCAGCAATGGAAGTGCCCGTGCACGGTGCAGGGCTGGGAATACGCCTCCGTCTACGAGAAAAGCGAAGGCTGGCAGTTCGACCGCGAATCGCTGGTGGGCTTCCAGTTGAAGAAGGAATTCTCGCCCACGCTGTCGGCCACGGCCCAGGTGCTGGTGCGCGCCAACAATCCCAACCGCGGCTCGCGGCCCACGCTGGACTGGGCCTATGTGACGTGGCAACCGTCGGCCGATTCGGCCTGGACGGTGCAGGCCGGCCAGTTCCGCATCCCGCTTTACTACTACAGCGACTACCTGTACATCGGCTACGCCTACCCCTGGGTGCGGCCGGCGCCGGACGTGTATGGCTGGCCGATCTACGCCTACCAGGGCGCCAACGTCACCTATCGCACGCAACTGGGCGCGACCGACTGGGCCGGCACCTTCCACGTGTGGGGCGGCGGCTACACCCAGCACAACGACGCCTACGACACCAAGATCTATTACACCACGCCGACCCATGAATCGTGGAAGGACATGGTGGGCGGCTACGTGTCGGCCAACAATGGCGTGTTCGACGTGCGCGGCATGATGATGTGGTACAAGGACACCACCTGGCAGGACGCGCCCGGTGGCGGCCGCACCACGCTGGTGGACGCGCAGGGCACGCGCATCATGGGCATCTCGGCCAACATGGATTACAAGGATTGGCTGATCAAGTCGGAGCTGGACCGCTACGAGCAGGTGGATGACGCCAAGGGTATCAACAACGTCTACAAGTACGCGCTGATCGGGGTCGGCTACCAGTATGGCGAATGGACGCCCATGTACACTTTCTCGCGCTACACCACGGTGACTGAGCCGATCGAGGCGCGCAACACCCAGTACCTGTCGCTGCGCTGGGACTTCCGCAAGAACATGGCGCTCAAGGCCCAGTACGACGTCAGCAAGGACAAATCGCACTATGCCTATCCGTTCTTCGGCGACTCCAAGCTGATTTCCATTTCGCTGCAAGGCTTGTTCTAGTTCTCGCTCCCGCTCCCGCCAACACACGCCGCACGTTCCCTCGGGGCCGTGCGGCGTTCTGCATTGAGCACCGGCAACGCGCATGGCCGGATCGCGCAGAGCCCCCCGCGCTTCGCTTGCATGTCGCCGCCGCTTGCCTATGATGAAAAGTGGCTCCGGAGCGTGTGATCACCGTACCGGGCTGTGTGGCCCGAAGCAATAATCCGGCGCTTGGACAACAAAAAGCGGAGGTGGGGAATGAATACAGTGACGACCGGCGCGGTCGACAATCTGCGCGCCAGCCTCAGGGGGCAATTGCTGCAGCCGGCCGACGCCGGCTACGACGCGGCCCGCACCATCTGGAACGCCATGATAGACCGGCGCCCAGCCTACATCGTCCGTTGCGCGGGCGCGGCCGACGTGCTGGCCGCCGTGACTTTTGCCCGCGACCATGGGCTGCGGCTGGCCGTGCGCGGCGGCGGCCACAACATCGCCGGCAGCGCCCTGTGCGACGACGGCCTGGTGATCGACCTGTCGGCCATGCGCTCGGTGCGCGTCGATCCCTTGCAACGGCGGGCCTGGGTGGCGGGCGGCGCCACGCTGGGCGACTTTGACCACGAGGCGCAGGCGTTTGGCCTGGCCACTCCGCTGGGCATCAATTCCACCACCGGCGTGGCGGGGCTGACGCTGGGCGGCGGCTTCGGCTGGCTCAGCCGCACGCGCGGGCTGGCCGTGGACAATCTGCTGGCGGCCGATATCGTCACCGCCGACGGCAAGCTGTTGCACGTCAACGCTTCCGACCATCCCGACCTGTTCTGGGCCATCCGTGGTGGCGGCGGCAACTTCGGCGTGGTGACCAGTTTCGAATTCCTGCTGCATCCGGTGGGGCCGCAAGTGAGCGCCGGCCTGATCGTGTTTCCCCATGCGCAGGCCAAGAGCGTGCTGACCCAGTACCGCGATCTGGTCGACCGCCTGCCGGAAGAACTGACCGTGTGGGCCGTGTTGCGCAAGGCGCCACCGCTGCCGTTCCTGCCGGCCACGGCGCACGGCGCCGACATGGTGGCGCTGGCCGTGTTCTCGCCGCTGCCGATGGCCGAACTGAAGGACGCGCTCGACATCATGCGGGGCTTCGGCCAGCCGCTCGGCGAACACCTGGGCGCCATGCCCTACACGGCCTGGCAGCAGATGTTCGATCCGTTGCTGGCGCCGGGCGCCCGCAATTACTGGAAGTCGCACAATTTCACCCAGCTTGGCGACGAGGCGATCGACACCGTGGTGCGCTACGCGGGCAACCTGCCATCGCCGCAGTGCGAAATCTTCCTGGGCCTGCTGGGTGGCAGGGCCAGCGCGCCGGCGCCCGATGCCACCGCCTATCCGCACCGCGACGCGCTGTATGCGATGAACGTCCATACGCGCTGGGAAAATCCGGCCGAGGACACACCCTGCATCGCGTGGGCGCGCGAGTTCTTCCGCGCCTCGGCGCCGTATGCGTCGGGCAGCGTGTACGTCAACTTCCTGACCCAGGACGAGGGTGAGCGCGTGGTCGACGCCTATGGCCCCAACTTAGCGCGGCTGGCCCGCATCAAGGCCCAGTACGACCCGGATAATTTGTTCCGCAACAACCAGAACATCCGGCCCGCGTCCTAGCCTGCGCCGCCCGGCCCCGGCCGGGCGGCGGCCCCGGTACGGTCAGTCCGCGGCGTAGAAGCGGAACTTGTTCTTGCCCATCTGCTTGGCCTGGAACATGGCCTGGTCCGCGTGGCGCAGCAGGCTGTCCGGCTCGCCGTTATCGTGCGGATAGTGCGTCACGCCGACGCTGCAGGACACCGTCACCTGCTTGCCGCCGATGTCGATCGGCTGCCGCACCCGTTCGAGGATGCGGTGCAGCGATTCCTCGATTTCGTCCAAGTGCTCGATTCCGGGCATCAGGAGCACGAATTCGTCGCCACCGATGCGGGCCACCGTGTCGCTGGCGCGCAGGCTGGTGCGCAGGCGCCTGGCGATTTCGATCAGCAGCTTGTCACCGGCCGCATGCCCATGGGTATCGTTGATCGGTTTGAAGCCGTCCAGGTCCAGGTAGCACACGGCGATCTTGCTGCCGGTGCGCTGGGACAGCGCGATGGCCTGATGCATGCGGTCGGTCAACAGGCCCCGGTTCGGGATGCCGGTCAGCTCATCGTAATGGGCCATTTTCTGCAGCCGCGCCTCCAGTTGCTTGGCGCTCGAAATGTCGTAGACGATGCCGTCCCACAGGATGTCGCCATTGTCCATGACGGTGGGCGACGATTCGATGTGCACCCAGTGCGCACGCGCGTCCTCGCACAGGCGGCCCTCCCAGCGGAACGTTTCCAGCGTCTCGCGCACCTGGCCGTTGAGCCGGATAAACCCGTCCAGCTCGGCCGGATGGATGGCCGCGAACGCCGCGTAGGGATCGCGATAGACGACGTCCGCCTCCACTTCCAGCAGCTCGCAAAAGCGCGCACTGACAAAGTCGAACTGGATGCCGTCATCCTGGCGCATCCTGAATTTGTACACGCCGGCCGGCATGCGGGAAATCAGGTTGTTGAGGTCCTTGGTGGTCTGCTGCAAGGCCGCTTCGGCACGCCGCTTCTCCGTCACGTCCTCGACGATGGACCAGATATAGCCCTGGCCGTCCGCCCCATGCAGCAGCACGCCGTTGAGATTGATGGGGACCAGGGTGCCATCCTTGCGGCGGTATTCTTTCCGGTACGGCCCGTAATGGCCGCGACGCTGGAGCGACTCCAGCTGCTGGGCCTCATCGGCCTCATATTGTTTGGGGGTCAGGGTCCAGTAGTCGATGGCCTTGAGCTCATCTTCGGGGTAACCGCTGATGGCGCGGAACGCTTCGTTGAAATCGATAAAGTGGCCGTTCATGTCGGTCAGGGCGATGCCCAGCGGCGACAATTCGTACAGTCCGCGCAGTTTCTGTTCGCTGGCGCGCAGCGTCGCCTCCATGCGTAGCCGTTCGGCCTGCAGGGCCGTGACCAGCAGGCCGGTCAGGACCGTGATGGCCATATAGCTCCACAGCAAAACCAGGCTGACTTGGGCGTCTGGCACGAAGAAGGTGCCGTGCCCGGTGGCCGTACCCCACGCTGCCAGGACGGAAAATCCCAGGCCGGCCAGGGCCGCGCCGACGATCCCGAAACGCACGGCCGCCCATGCCAGCAGGGGCAGCGTGGTAAAGGCCAGCGGCAAGGTGTGGCCCAGGTGCGCATAATCGTGGATGAAGGCCAGCCAGGCCACGACCGAGGCGGCTGCCAGCCACAGCAGCAGTTCGCCAGGGGTGCGGCCCAGCATGCGGGCGTTGGCGCGTGTCAGGTTCAGCACGAGCGGGGCCGCCAGCAGCACGCCGACGGTGTCGCCCATCCACCATGCCAGCAGGGCAAAACCTGCCGACGGCGCTGGCATCAGGTCCGCCAGCACCAGGCTCGCCACGCCGCACAGGGCCGATATGGCCATGCCGCCACCGGCCGCCAGCACGAAGTAACCGACGTCGCGCTGGCGCTCGAAGCCCGGCAGGAATCCCAGCCGCCGGAGCCAGCCGGCCGTCAGCGCCGGGCCCAGGGTATTGCCGATGGCGATAGCGGCGGCCAGCGTGACGGGGGAGCCGATCGACAGGTTGACCAGGAAGGCGCCGAGATATACCCCTGGCAGTACCGCTTTGCCCCAGCGTAGCAGGGCCGCCACGGCAATGCCGGTGGGCAGCCAGACCAGCGTGATGTGGGAACCGACGTAGGGAATACGTAGGCCCAGCCAGCCGGTGGCAAAGTAGGTCAAGGTGAGCAGAGCAAGCCTGTACATGAGTTGGCGCATAACTGACAGTATTTTCTTGATGTTGGAACTGCACCTGGTGTCGGCGCCGTCACTTGCACAAGCCAGAATGGGGGTTGGATTCGGGCGGCAAAAATGTGACGGCAATGCGGACTGGCGCTGGCGATGTGGCGGCCGTGGTGTTGTCACCTGGCGTTGCTAGTGCCGAAAGGCAGTGGCAACGCGCCGGCGCCATCGCAGGAAAAACGCTGGATCAGGACATGCTGGCGGGCTGAGAAATACCTGGCGGAGTCGCGGCATAGGTTGGCATTCCTCTACTTATTGCTATCAGTATATAAATTTGGTCGTGAAGAAAACTTGATTCCGATCAAATTCTATCCAATTATCACACTTCCAGGCCGGCAGCGAAAAACCGGTTGACTTAGTTGTATAGACAACTTATGCTTCAATCATGCACAGGCTGTGCGTGGAGTGTCGCGCCCGGCCGCCCCCAACCACCTTGAGGAGCCACCATGACCACCCCATCGACCGCCCTGGACAACGATCCCCGCTACGACGCCAGCCGTGACATCCGCGCCCCGCGCGGCCCGGAGCGCACCTGCAAGAGCTGGGGCGCGGAAGCGGCCTATCGCATGATCCAGAACAACCTGGACAAGGAAGTGGCGGAGAATCCCAAGCATCTGGTGGTGTATGGCGGCATCGGCCGCGCGGCCCGCAACTGGGCTTGCTACGACCAGATCCTGGCCTCGCTGCGCGAGCTGGAGGACAACCAGACCTTGCTGATCCAGTCCGGCAAGCCGGTGGGCGTGTTCCAGACCCACGAGGACGCGCCGCGTGTGTTGATCGCCAATTCCAACCTGGTGCCCAAGTGGGCCAACTGGGAACACTTCAATGAGCTGGACCGCAAGGGCCTGTTCATGTACGGCCAGATGACGGCCGGCAGCTGGATCTACATCGGCACCCAGGGCATCGTGCAGGGCACTTACGAGACGTTCGCGGAAGCGGGCCGCCAGCACTTCGGCGGCGACATGAAGGGCCGCTGGATCCTGACGGCGGGCCTGGGCGGCATGGGCGGCGCCCAGCCGCTGGCCGCCACCATGGCCGGCGCCGTGTCGCTCAACGTGGAATGCCAGCAGAGCAGCATCGACTTCCGCCTGCGCACCCGCTATCTGGACAAGCAGGCCGCCAGCATCGACGAGGCGCTGGAGCTGATCAAGCACCACACGGCGCGCGGCGACGCGATCTCCATCGGCCTGCTGGGCAACGCGGCCGAAGTGCTGCCGGAACTGGTGCGCCGTGCCAAGGCAGGCGGCTTGGTTCCGGACATGGTGACGGACCAGACGTCCGCCCACGATTTGATCAACGGCTACCTGCCGCGCGGCTGGAGCGTGGCCGACTGGAAGAGCGCGCAGCAAGACCCGGAACGCCACGCGCGCCTGCAGGCCGCCGCCGCCGATTCCTGCGCCGCCCACGTACAAGCCATGCTGGAGTTCCAGGCGCTGGGCGCCAAGGTGGTCGATTACGGCAACAACATCCGCCAGGTCGCGTTTGACCAGGGCGTGAAAAACGCGTTCGACTTCCCCGGCTTCGTGCCGGCCTACATCCGTCCCCAGTTCTGCGAGGGGCGCGGTCCGTTCCGCTGGGTGGCGCTGTCGGGCGATCCGGAGGATATCTACAAGACCGACGCCAAGATCAAGGAGCTGTTCCCGCACCACGCGCAAGTGCACCGCTGGCTGGACATGGCGCGCGAGCGCATCGCCTTCCAGGGGCTGCCGGCGCGTATCTGCTGGCTGGGCCTGGGCGAGCGCCATATCGCCGGCCTGGCGTTCAACGAGATGGTGCGCAAGGGTGAGCTGAAGGCGCCTATCGTGATCGGCCGCGACCACCTGGACACGGGTTCCGTGGCCAGCCCCAATCGCGAAACGGAAAGCATGATGGATGGCACGGACGCCGTGTCCGACTGGCCGCTCCTGAACGCGCTGCTCAACACGGCCGGCGGCGCCACCTGGGTGTCGCTGCACCACGGCGGCGGCGTGGGCATGGGATACTCGCAGCATTCCGGCGTGGTGATCGTGGCCGACGGCACGGACGCCGCCGCGCGCCGCCTGGGCCGGGTGCTGGTCAACGACTGCGGCTCGGGCGTGATGCGCCATGCCGACGCGGGCTACGAGACGGCCATCGCCTGCGCCAAGCGCAATGGCCTCAACCTGCCTATGGTCCTGTAGGACGGGAGTTCGCCCTTGCAAGGGCGAACCGCTGCGCGGGCAGGCGGCATGCCGCCTGAATTCCCCGCTTCGCCTATGATCAAATAATTCAGAGAGCACTACGATGAAACAAGCACAGAAAAACGCATGGACCCTCAAGCCGGGCAAGATCACCCTGTCCGAACTGCGGACCGTGTGGAACGACGCCGGCCGCCTGACGCTGGCGGCCGAAGCCTATCCCGTGATCGAGGCCTCGGCCGCCGCCGTGCAGGCCATCGTCGCCAAGGGTGACGCGGCCTACGGTATCAACACCGGTTTCGGCCTGCTGGCCAAGACCCGCATCCCGGACGAGAAGCTGGAGCAGTTGCAGCGCAACCTGATCCTGTCCCATTCCGTGGGCACGGGCGCGCTGCTGTCGGACGGCGTGGTGCGGCTGGTGATGCTGATGAAGATCGGCAGCCTGGCGCGCGGCTACTCGGGCGTGCGTCCGCTGATCGTCGATACCCTGATCGCGCTGTACAACGCCGGCATCATGCCGGCCATTCCGGCCAAGGGTTCGGTGGGCGCCTCGGGCGACCTGGCGCCGCTGTCGCACATGACGCTGGCCATGCTGGGCGTGGGCGAAGTGCGCGTGAACGGTGAGCTGATGCAGGCCGCCGACGCGCTCAAGGCCGCCGGCATCGCGCCGGTGGTGCTGGCCGCCAAGGAAGGGCTGGCGCTGATTAACGGCACCCAAGTGTCGAACGCGCTGGCGCTGCATGGCCTGTTCATGGCCGAACGCCTGCTGGAAGCGGCCATGGTGACCGGTTCGCTGTCGCTGGACGCGGCCAAGGGCAGCGATTCGCCGTTCGACGCGCGCGTGCACGAGGTGCGCGGCCAGCCGGGCCAGATCGCCGCCGCCGCCATCTACCGCCAGCTGGTGACGGGCAGCGCGATCCGCGCCTCGCACCTGGTGGGCGACGAGCGCGTGCAGGACCCATACTGCCTGCGCTGCCAGCCGCAAGTGATGGGCGCCTGCATGGATCTGATCGGCAACGCCGCGCGCACCCTGCTGATCGAAGCGAACGCCGTGACCGACAATCCGCTGATCTTCCAGGACGCCGCCGGCGGCCTGCCCAACATCGTCTCGGGCGGTAACTTCCACGCCGAGCCGGTGGCCTTCGCGGCCGACACGCTGGCGCTGGCCATCGCGGAAATCGGCAGCATCTCCGAGCGCCGTATTTCGCTGCTGATCGACGCCACCTTGTCCGGCCTGCCGCCGTTCCTGGTGCGCGACCCCGGCGTCAACTCCGGCTTCATGATCGCCCATGTGACGGCGGCCGCGCTGGCGTCGGAAAACAAGTCGCTGGCCCATCCGGCCAGCGTGGACACGATCCCCACCTCGGCCAACCAGGAGGACCATGTGAGCATGGCCACCTTCGGCGCGCGCCGGCTGGACGACATGGCCCACAACACGGCTGCCATCGTCGGCATCGAACTGCTGGCGGCGGCGCAGGGCATCGACTTCCACCGTCCGCTGCGCACGTCGCCGCAACTGGAGCACGTGCATGCGCAACTGCGCCAGCAAGTGCCGTTCTTCGACGCCGACCGCTTCTTCGCGCCCGATATCGAGGCCGCCAAGCAGATGGTGTTGAAAGGTGAACTGAGCGCGTCGTGCAAGAACCTGTTCGCGCCGCTGCATCCCTGATGACGGCGGGCCGGCAGGAAAAATTGGAGAGATGACGATGGACTTTCAATTCAAAGCGGGCACGATTCCGCTGCTGGTGTCGATGCCGCACGTGGGCACCGACATCCCGGACGATATCGCGGCCCGCATGACGCCGGCCTCGGTGGAAAAGGCCGACACGGACTGGCATTTGGTGCGGCTGTACGATTTCCTGGGCGAGATGGGCGCCTCCACGCTGTCGGCGCGCTGGTCGCGCTACGTGATCGACTTGAACCGGCCGCCCGAGAACACCAACCTGTATCCGGGCCAGGACACGACCGGCCTGTGCCCGCTCGACACCTTCCACCGCGAGCCCCTGTATCCGCAGGGCGCCGCGCCGGACGAGGCGGAAGTGCAGCGCCGCCTGAAGCTATATTGGCGGCCTTACCACGAGCAGTTGCGCGCGGAGCTGGACCGGCTGCTGGCCATCCACGGCAAGGTGGTGCTGTGGGATGCGCATTCGATCGCCTCCGTCGTGCCGCGCTTCTTCGACGGCAAGCTGCCCGACCTGAATTTCGGCACGGCCGACGGCGCCAGTTGCGCGCCCGGTTTGACGCAAGCCATCGTGTCCCACGCGCGTGCGCAGGAGCACTACACGGTGGCCGTGAACGGCCGCTTCAAGGGCGGCCACATCACGCGCCACTACGGCAAGCCGGACGCGCGCGTGCATGCGATCCAGCTGGAGATGTGCCAGTCCACCTACATGAATGAAAGCGCGCCGTTCGCCTACCGTAGCGACCTGGCCGACCAGGTCCGGGGCCTGTTGCGGCAGATGACGCAGGCGGCCGCTGACTGGGCTGGCGCATGATGGCCGGCCGCGCGCTATATGCCCGCCACGCCTTGCTGCCCGATGGCTGGCGTCAGGACGTGCTGCTGGAGTGGGACGCGGCCGGCAGCCTGACGGCCGTCACGCCCGATGCGGCGCAACCGGCCGGCGTGGAACTGGCGCAGTACGCGCTGCCGGGCATGGTCAACCTGCATTCGCACAGCTTCCAGCGGGCCTTGGGCGGCAAGACGGAGCGCGCCGGCGATGGCCCGGACAGCTTCTGGACCTGGCGCGACCTGATGTACCGTTTCGCCCGCAACATCACGCCGGCCCAGATCGAGGCCATCGCGGCCCAGTTGTTCTCTGAATGCTTGCGCCACGGCTACACGGCCGTGTGTGAATTCCATTACGTGCAGCGCACGCCGGACGGCGCCATGTACCCGCGCTTGGCCGAGACGGCGGAACGGGTGATCGCGGCCGCACGATTGACCGGCATGGGCATCACCATGCTGCCCGTGTTGTATAGTTATTCCGGCTTCGGCGAGCAGGCGCTCAAACCGGAACAGCAACGTTTCCGCACGGACGTGCGCGACGTGCTGGCCGTGATCGAGGCGCTGGAACCGTTGCGCGATGGCCAGACGGAAGTGGGCGTGGCGCCCCATTCGCTGCGCGCGGCCACGGTGGAGCAGATCGGGCAGGTGCTGAAGGTGTTGCCGGCCGAACGTCCGGTGCACATCCACATCGCCGAGCAGCAGGCGGAAGTGGCGCAGTCGCTGGCCTGGAGCGGACGCCGCCCGGTGCAGTGGCTGATGGATAACGTGGCCGTGGACCAGCGCTGGTGTCTGATCCACGCCACGCATTTGCTGGAAGATGAAGTGGCGGCGCTGGCGGCCAGCGGTGCCGTGGCGGGCCTGTGCCCGACCACGGAGGCCAACCTGGGCGACGGCCTGTTCCCCCTGCAGGATTACCTGGCGGCGGGCGGCCGGTTCGGCATCGGCAGCGACAGCCACATCTCGCAGGGCGCGGTGGAAGAATTGCGCTGGCTCGAATATGGGCAGCGTTTGGTGCAACAGCGGCGTAATATTGCGGTATCGTCTACGCAGCGCAACGTGGGCGATTTTTTGTGGCAGGGCGCCCTGCAAGGCGGGGCGCAGGCGGCGGGACGTCCGCTGGGCGCGCTGGCGCCCGGCAAGCGTGCCGACGTGATCGTGCTGGACGACGATCATCCCAACCTGTTCGGGCTGGCGCTGGACGAGGTGCTGGGCACCTTCATCTTCAGCGGCAACGACAACCTGGTGCGGGACGTGATGGTCGGCGGCCAGTGGGTAGTGCGCAAGCAGCAGCATGTGGCGCAGCAGGCCATCGCCGCACGCTTCCGCCAGACTTTGGCCGAACTGAGGGAGTTCAGATGACCCAGCTGATCCAGTATGCAAGCCTACGGCCCACCCCATGGAAGAACGGTGGCGGCAGCACCACGGAAATCGTCGTCGCGCCGCCCGGCGCGGACTTCGACCACTTCGACTGGCGTATCAGCCTGGCCACCATCACCCAGGACGGGCCGTTCTCGCCGTTCCCCGGCATCGACCGCTCGCTGGCGCTGGTGGACGGCGACGGCGTGCTGCTGGATTTCGGCCACGAGCGCTTCGTGCTCAGCCCCAGCGAACCCTTGATTGAATTTCCCGGCGAGTCCACGGTCGAAGCCACTATCACGGGTGACCTGACGACGGACTTCAACGTGATGACGCGGCGCGGCCGCTGCCGCCACCGGCTGGAACGGCGCGTGGTGAGCGGCCGGCAGGAGCTGGCGCGGCGCAGCAACACCACCGTGCTGTTCCTGGCCGACGGCGAAAGCCTGACCTTGAGCAGCGCCACGGAGCGCATCGCGCTGGTGCGCTACGACGCCGTGGTGCTCGACACGGACCAGGCCTGGACCATGGACACCATCCAGGCCACCGTGCTGGTGGCCGATATCATCCCTCATTAAATACTTGAGTACTCAAGCAAGAAAGCAGACCGACGCATGACCGCAGCCTGGGACACCCTGTTCATCAACGTCCACCTGGCCACCATGGCCGACGGTTACGGCGAAATCCGCGATGGGGCGATCGCCGTGCGCGATGGCCGCATCGCCTGGCTTGGTCCGCGCGCGGAGCTGCCGGCCGGCGCGCAGGAAGCGGCTGGCGCCGTGCATGATGGCGATGGCTGCTGGCTCACGCCGGGACTGATCGACTGCCACACCCACATCGTCCACGCCGGCAACCGCAGCGACGAATTCGAGGCGCGCCTGAACGGTGCTACTTATGAAGACATCGCCCGCGCTGGCGGCGGCATCATGTCCACCGTGCGCGCCACGCGCGCCGCCACCGAGGACGAGCTGCTGGCGCAAAGCGTGCCGCGCGTGGCCAGCCTGCTGGCCGAAGGCGTGACCACCATCGAGATCAAATCCGGCTATGGCCTGGACCTGGAAACGGAAGCGAAGATGCTGCGCGTGGCGCGCCGGCTTGGCCAGGAGCTGCCGGTGAGCGTGGCCACCACCTTCCTGGGCGCGCACGCGCTGCCGCCGGAATTCGCGGGCCGCGCCGAACACTACATCGCGGAAGTGTGCGCCATGCTCGACACGCTGGCCGAACAGGGCCTGGCCGACGCGGTGGATGCGTTCTGCGAGCGCATCGGCTTCTCCGCCGAACAGACCGAGCGCGTGTTCGTGGCCGCCCAGCGCCACGGCCTGCCCGTCAAGCTGCACGCGGAGCAGTTGTCGGACCAGGGCGGGGCGCAACTGGTGGCGCGCTTTGGCGGCTTGTCGGCCGATCACCTGGAACATTTGAGCGCGGACGGCATCGCCGCCATGACGCGGGCCGGCACGGTGGCCGTGCTGCTGCCGGGCGCCTATTACTTCCTGCGCGAGACGGTGCAGCCGCCTGTGGCCGCCCTGCGCGCGGCGGGCGTGCCCATGGCGCTGGCCACGGACTGCAATCCCGGCACTTCGCCCATGACGTCGCTGCTGCTGACCATGAACATGGGCTGCACCTTGTGGCGCTTGACGCCGCAGGAAGCGCTGGCCGGTTGCACCCTGCACGCGGCGCGCGCGCTGGGGCGCCAACACGATATCGGCAGCCTGGTGGTCGGCAAACGGGCCGATTTCGCCCTGTGGCGCATCGCGCGGCCGGCTGATTTGTCGTATGCTATCGGCTTCAATCCCTGCGTGGGCGTGGTCAATGGCGGGGTGTTGCGGGCGCCGGCGATTTAGAAGTCGTTTCAAAAAGCCCATGGCGTCGTTGTGTCGCCTTGCCGTGCGGAACGGCAGTGCCGTTCCCACTGTCTGCGGCGCCACGCCTGGCCATGGTCATTTTGAAACAACTTCTTAGAGGGAATCCTCGAAATTCCGTCCGTGCGGCGGTTTGATCAGGTACATTATCACGAGCGTTTTTCCCGACTTTCTGCCAGTACCAGGATCACCATGCCCGTGTTGCCGCCGTCGTTCGCCTTGAAATCCCTCGTTTCCACCGTGTTGCTGGCGCTGGCCGCCCAGGCGCTGGCGCAGGATCCCGCTCCCGCCTCCACGCCGCATACGGGTGACGCGCCAGCCACCACGGCCGGCGCGGGCAACCCAGGCGCTGCCGCCGCGCCAGCCAATCCGCTGGCGGCCATGCTGGCCGCGGCGTCCGCGCCCAAGCCGTTCGCGGAAGTGGTGCGCGGCGCGGCCCAGGTGCCGGGCTTCCTGCCGCTGTACCAGAAGGACGACAAGGTGTGGCTGGAGCTGCGCCCGGAGATGTTCGACCGGCCCATCTTCATGTCCATCAACACCACCAACGGCATCGGCGAGCGTGGCCTGTACGGCGGCCAGATGGGTGAGAGCCAGGTGGTGTATTTCCACCGCATCGGCGCCTTGGTGCAGATGATCGCCAAGAACACGCGCTACAGCGCGCGCGGCGGCACGCCGCAGGCGCTGGCCGTGTCGCAGGCGTATTCGGACAGCCTGCTGGCCGCCGCGCCCGTGGCCAGCGCGCCCCATCCGCAGACCCATGGGGTGCTGATCGAGGCCAATGCGTTGTTATTCAGCGACATTCCCGGTTATTCCACCCGCCTGGAATATGCTTACCGGCTGCCGTTCGTGCTGGACCCGCGCAACAGCAGTTTCGTCACGCTGCGGGGCGACGAGGCCATGACGGGCTTGCGCGTGAGCGCGCACTACGCCGTGCCCCGGATCGCCGCGCCACCGCTCTCGCCACAGCCCTTGCCGTTGCCCGGCCCGCCCACCACGCTGCCGGACCCGCGCAGCATGTTCCTCGGTTTCTATTACAGCTTCATGCCGCTGCCGGCAGAACCGATGCACGCGCGCCCGGCGGATGACCGCATTGGCCACTTCGTCACCACCACCCAGGATTTCACGGACGATATCCGGCCCACCACGGCCAGCCACGTGATCGAACGCTGGCGGCTGGAGAAGAAGGATGCGGCGTTGCCGCTGTCGGAACCGAAACAGCCCATCGTGTACTGGCTGGACAAGAACATCCCGGAAAAATACCGCAAGTCCGTGGAGCAGGGCGTGCTGGCCTGGAACGCCGCCTTTGAACGGATCGGCTTCAAGGACGCCATCGTCGTGCGCCAGCAAACGGAGCAGGACCATTTCGACACGCTGGACGCACGCCATGCATCGATCCGCTGGTTCATCGGCAGCGACGCCGCGTTCGCCATCGGCCCAACCCAGGTCGATCCGCGCAGCGGCGAGATCCTGGACGCCGACATCGCCATGTCCGACGTGTTCGCGCGCGATGCGCGCCGCGTGGCCAGCGAAAGTGAAGGAAGTGGCGGCGGCGCCGTCGCGCAGCCGGCCGCCGACGGCGAAACGCATTGCGATTACATGCTGGACTCGGCCCAGGAAATGGGCTTCGCGCTGGACGTGCTGGAGTCGCGCGGTGAATTCGAGCTCGATAGCCCGCAGGCCGACGCCGTGGCGCAGGCTTATGTGCGTTCCGTCGTCATGCATGAAGTGGGGCACACACTGGGCCTGCGCCACAACTTCCGCGCCTCCACCGTCTACGACCTCAAGCAACTGCAAGACGCCGCGTTCACGGCCCGCAATGGCATGACGGGATCGGTGATGGATTACGCGCCGTTCAACCTGTCCGTCAAGGGCGAGCGTCAGGGAGAGTACGTCGGTTCCACGCTGGGGCCTTACGATTACTGGGCCATCGAATACGCCTACAGGCCGATCGCGGTGGAGCAGGAGAAGGACGAGCTGGCGAAAATCGCGTCCCGCTCGAACGAGCCGCAACTGGCGTTCGGCACCGACCAGGAAGTGGACGGCCGCGCGGCCGACCCTGACGTCAACGCCTTCGACCTGGGCAACGATCCACTGGCGTATGTGCAGCGGCGCCTGTCGCTGTCACGCGAGTTGTGGGACCGGCTGCAAACGCGCCAGCTCAAGCCCGGCGAAAGCTATGAATCGCTGCGCCGCAGTTTCGATTACGGTTTCATCCAGTTCGCGCGCGCGCTGCCGGTGGTGGTCAAGTATGTGGGCGGCCAGACCTATCTGCGCGACCACGCGGGCACGGGGCGGGCCACGTTCACGCCAGTGGCCTTGCCACGCCAGCGGGCCGCGTTGCAGATGCTGACGGGCAGCCTGTTCCAGGCCGACAGCTTCAAGTTCGCACCGGCCATGATCAGCCGTTTGGGGCCGGACCATTTCGAATCCCGGGGCCGGCCGGACGTGTCGGTGGGCGGGCGCGTGCTGACGTTGCAATCGGCGGCGCTGGACCAGCTGTTGTCCGATACGGTGGCCATGCGCTTGCTCGACTCGCAGGAGAAGCTGGACGATGGCAAGAAGGCGCTCAGTCTCGACGAGCTGTATGGCACCGTGCAATCGGCCGTGTGGAGCGAACTGAAGACGGGCAAGGAGATCACGGGCATGCGGCGCAATCTGCAGCGCGCACATTTGAAGCGCGTGGCCAATATGCTGCTGCGGCCTACGGCGACCACGCCGGCCGACGCGCGCAGCCTGCAACGCGAGCACGCGCTGGAATTGCAGCGCGCGATCCGCACTGCGTTGGCCAAGCCGGGCAGCCGCGAAAACAAGGCCCACCTGGACGAGTGCTATGAAACGCTGAACCAGGCGCTCAAGGCATCCATGCTGCGCGCCGGGGCCTGACGCCCACCCGCAGCCGCGCGCGTACGCCGGCCGGCGATGGTAAGCTTGCCGGACTGGCGAGACGATAGGGGAGTGCGCGTGCGCGAACGGGGCGGACAGGGGGACGCGGGGCGAAGGACCGGCCGGCTTTGGCAGGCCGCGTGCTGGCTGATGTTCGCCTGCGCGTGCATGTGTGCCGGCGCGGCGGCAGCATCGCCGGCCGATAGCGCGCAAGGCACGTTGCGCATCGGTTCCAAGCGTTTCACGGAATCCTACATTCTGGGTGAACTGCTGGCGCAAACGGCGGCCCCGTATGCCCGCAGCGAACACCTGCAAGGACTGGGCAACACGGCCATCGTGCTGGCCGCGCTGCGGGCCGGGAAGATCGATTTGTATCCCGAATACCTGGGCACCATCGACCAGGAGATCCTGCGCCATCAGGAACCGGCCACGCTGGAACAGATCGGGCGCGAGCTGGCGCCGCTGGGGTTGGGCGTGGCCGTGCCGCTTGGCTTCAACAACACCTACGCGCTGGCCGTGCGCGGCGGCCCCGATGGCCCGCACGCATTGAGCGAGCTGGCGGCCCGGCCCGCGCTGCGCTTTGGCCTGTCGCACGAATTCATCGGCCGCGCCGATGGCTGGCCTGGACTGGCGCGCCGTTACGGCTTGCCGCAGCAGCCGGCCGGCCTCGATCACGGCATCGCCTACGACGCCCTCAAGCAGGGCCAGGTGGACGTGATCGACATCTACTCCACCGACGCCAAGATCGCCCGCTACGGGCTGCGCGTGCTTGATGACGACCGCCGCTACTTCCCCCGCTACGATGCCGTGCTGCTGTACCGGCTGGACGCGGCGGCCCGCTTTCCCGCCGCCTGGGCCGCGCTCGGACGGCTGCAAGGCCGCATCAGCGCGGCCGACATGATCGCCATGAACGGCGCCGCCGAGATCGACGGCCAGCCCTTCGCCGTTGTGGCGCACGGCTGGCTGGCGGCGCATCCGCTGGCGCCGTCAAGCGCCGCACCATCGCCCGCGCCGGCCGCGGCCAGTCCAGCATCATTGGTCCCGCATGATGGCCTGCTGGCCAAAATCTTCGACGATAAGTTATGGCCCCTCACGCGCCAGCACATCACGCTGGTGCTGGTCGCGGTGGGCCTGGCCTGTTTGACCGGCATCCCATTGGGTGTGTTGGCCGCTTATGTGCCGCGCCTGCGGCAGGGCGTGCTGGCGCTGGTGGGCGTGCTGCAAACGGTGCCTTCGCTGGCCCTGCTGGCGTTGTTGATCCCGTTGCTGGGCATCGGCGCGGTGCCGGCCCTGGTGGCGCTGTTCGTGTATGCGTTGCTGCCGGTGGTGCGCAATACCTGCACTGGCATGCTGCAAGTGCCGCAAGGGTTGCGGCTGGCGGCGCTGGCACTCGGTCTGAGGCCGGCGCAACGCCTGTGGCATGTGGAACTGCCGCTGGCGTTGCCGGTGATCCTGGCCGGCGTGAAGACGGCCGCCGTGATGAGTGTCGGCACGGCGACCATCGCCGCCTTCATCGGCGCCGGCGGCTACGGTGAGCGCATCACCATCGGCCTGGCCCTGAACGATAACGACATGCTGCTGGCCGGCGCCATCCCGGCCGCCGTGCTGGCTCTGCTGACCCAGGGCGCGTTTGAATTGCTGGAGCGGCTGGCGGGGCGCGCCGCGTCACAGCGTATGTAATTTCGCGCGCACCACCGCCACTTCACGGTGCAGCAGGCGTTCGGCCTGGAAGTCGTTCTCGCGCTGGGCGGCGATGGTGTGCAGGTGGCGCTGGCAATGATCCAGCCGCGAGCGCAGATAAGCCTTGTAAATCAGCAAGGCGAAAGGCGGAAATTTGTTCATGGCGGACTCCCGGACGAGGTGACAGTCCATGGTACGGCCCGCTAGGGAGCCGGTTTTGTGCCGCATCAATAGGCGCCGGAGGGGAGGCGGAATGTTAGATGGATGTAAGCAATATTGAGCTGGCGTAAGCAAATGTAAAGTACCTGCGCCAGCCGTCGGGAGGCCGCTTATAGTGGAGGCGTTGATTCAATCTCCCCTCCCACTCAACATGGGTTCCATCCCACGCGGCGCTTGGCGCTCGTGGGATTTTTTTTTGCTTTTGAAGCTGATCTGTCAGGCCGATGCCAGTTGCTGCAGGGCGGCGCCGGTGACGCGGCAGATGCGCCAGTCCGGCAGCAGGTCGGCGCCCACGCCACGGTAGAAATTGATGGCGTTTTCGTTCCAGTCCAGCACCGACCATTCGAAGCGGCCGCAGTTGCGTTCCACCGCCAGTTGGGCCAGCGCCACCAGCATCTGCTTGCCGTAACCCTTGCCGCGGCACGATTGCTTCACGTACAGGTCCTCCAGGTACAGGCCCTTGCGGCACAGGAAGGTGGAGAAGTTGTGGAAGAACAGGGCGAACGTCACCACCTCGCCCGCTTGCTCGCCCACGATGGCTTCGCAGGCGGGGTGGTCGCCGAACAGGCCGTCGTGCAGCATGGTGGGGTTGGCCACCACCAGGTGTTCCAGTTTTTCAAACACGGCCAGTTCGTGGATCATGCCGAAGATGGCGTCCACGTCGGCCGGGGTGGCCGGGCGGATGGTCAGTTGTGCGTTGCTCATGAATTATGCGGCGCTTTCAAGTTCGGGGTTGACGGTAGGGGCGGGCGCGTCGGCCCGCAAGGCCCAGGCCACGCTGGCCAGGCAGATCAGCATGCCCAGCCATTCCAGCGGGCCGGGCTGGAAATGTTCCAGCCGGATCGACAGCAGCACGGAAATGACGGGCGTGACGACGCCGATGTAGACGGCCTTGTGCGATCCGATGCGCAGGATCAGCGTGAAATAGGCGGCGAAGGCGATCACGGAACCGAAGATGGCCAGGTAGAACAGGCCGCCCCAGTAGCGGGCCGTGGTGGGCAGCGTGAATGATTGGCCGCTGACGAGCACCCAGGCCGCCACCATCAGGGTGCCCCACAGCATGGACCAGGCCATGGTCAGCAGCACATTGGACGATTGTTCGCGCACCTTGACCACCAGCACGTTGCCGACCGAGCTAGAGATGGTGGCGCACAGGGCCAACCCCAGGCCCAGCAGGACGTGGCCGTTGCCGCCGCCGGCCATGGCGCTCCACGCGCTGGCGATGGACTGGTAAAACAGCAGCGTCACCCCGGCCATGGCGGCCGCGCCCGCGGTCCAGATGCGGGCCGTGAGCGGCGTGCCCAGGATCAGCCGGCTGCAGATCGGGGTCCAGAACACCATCAGCGCGAACAGCACGGCCACCAGGGCCGATACCAGGTATTGCTCGGACGTGTAAGTGCAGATGTAGCTCAGGCCGAAGCTGGCGATGCCTTGCAGTAGCAGCCAGCGCTGGGTACGCCAGGGCAGGCGCAGGTGGTCGCCGCGCGCCAGGCACCAGGCGAACAGGGCGACCGAGGCGATGGCGAAACGGTAGACGACGGACACGGCCGGCGCCACCTGGCCCAGTTGCAGGGTGATGGCGAAGAAGGTGGAACCCCAGATCAGGCAGGCGGTGAGAAACAGAATTGGAGAGGACATCGACGGAGTATACCGGGCTTGTGGCGAGCTTGCCTAGCAGCCATATTCTTGACGATTTCACCACGTTCCCGCTTGATGTGGCGCAGCGGCGCGGGATTGAGCGCCGCACCAGCTGGCGAGGTGGCTATTATAAAAAGACGATCTTTCACCACCGGAGACGGCCATGCCCCACGCGCTGCGATACAAAGTGGCCACCCTGATCGGCTATGTGCTGCTGAGCACGGCATCCGTCATCCTGCTGGCCGACGACAGTCCCGCGCGCGGGCAACTGGTGTTCGCGGTGGCGGGCCGGCCTTGAATCAATAAGCCAGTTTCAGGCGGCGGTACAGGAAGCCCAGCACGAACAGCGGGCCGATCAAGAGAAAGCGCACGTCGTCGAAGAATGAAGGTTTCCTGCCCTCGATCTGGTGGCCGATGAACTGGCCGATCCAGGCCAGCACGAACATGGCCAGCGACAGCGGCAGTACGGCGCGGGGCGGCAAGGCCGACAGCAGGCCCAGCATGGAGGCAGCCATCAGGAGCATGCCCACCGCGAACGGTTTGGACAGGCCGGCGTAATACCGCAAGGCCGTCGCCACCACGGCCAGCGCCAGCAGCGGATGGATGGCCCACAGCAGGCCCAGCAGCGTAAACACGATCACCGGCACACACACGATGTGGATCCATTCGTTGAGCTGGTTCACATGGCTCTCGCTGTACTGGGCCAGCAGGGTGTCGATGGTGCGGCTGGTGGGCATGGGGGGCTCCGGCGGATAAGGCTTGGTTGTGCTCTTGATGAGCTTGCCGGGGGATTCTATACCGGAAGTTTCCGTCTATGGCGGACGGTTGGATGGGCGGCGGCGCCCCTGGATGGTGGCGGGGTGGAGTGCTACCATGGCGTGGTTTCCCATCCTGGCGCCGCCGAGTGCCTGTTCATGTCCACGCCATCCGCCCATCCCGGCCAGCCGCCGTCCGTCACGCGCAAGCGCTGTTTCGATCCCGTGGTCGACCACCATACGCGCGTGCTGGTGCTGGGCAGTTTGCCGGGCGAACAGTCGCTGGCGTTACAGCAATATTATGCCAACCGCCAGAACAAATTCTGGGCCTTGATGTCGGACGTGCTGGGCGTCGATCTGGTCGTGCTGGATTATGCCGCCCGTCTGCAATCCCTGCTTCGACACGGCGTTGGCCTTTGGGATGTGGTGGCCGAGGCGCATCGCAAAGGCAGCCTGGACAGCAATATCCGCGAGCGCAACGACAACGACTTGTGTGGCTTGCTGTTGCGCTACCCTAACATCCAAGCGATTGCCTTCAACGGTGGCACGGCTGGACGGCATGGGCTCAAGGTACTAGGCGAGCTGGCCGCTGCTTACGACATTATTGCGCTGCCATCAAGTAGCCCAGCCCATACCATGGCGTATGCAGTTAAAGCGATGCGATGGCGGGCATTGCGGCCCGTTCTGGCGGATGTGCCGTGCAATCATTTGTCATCGCACGAAAAGCAAGGAATAGAAACGTGATCAAAGTCGCAGGTTGAAATCGCGGTCTGTCCGGAAGCCCTGCAGCACCTCAGTCAAAATCAAATCGCCGATAGCGACGGGCGCACGGCCGCAACCAGAACCCAGCAACATATAGTCGGTCACCGCTTGCAGCGGTTCCCGCACTTGCCGCCCGGCGTCACGGCCCCACCGGCACGATATTGAGCACGCCGTCGTCGTTGAGCCCGATCAGGATGAAGCCATCGCCCGAGATCACCATCTGGCGCGGCGCCAGCTGGCGTCCCACGGGCACGAACTTGCGCTGTTGCAGCAGCGCGCCGGCCGCGCTGTAGACCCAGACGTCGGCCGCAGCGGACTTGCCGGCCACGCCGCAGTAGACCCGGCCATCGCTGCCCACTTCCACATTGTCGGGCGCGTTGCCGCCGCTGGCCAGGTAGGACAGCGTGCCCAGATCGTTCGTGCCCAGCACGCTGCACTGGGTGGGGCTGGCGCTGGCCGCGTACAGGATGGCGCCGTCGGCGCTGACGGCAATGTCCTGGCCGGCGCCGCCGTTGCCCAGGTGGCTGGCGGCCGGCAGGGGCGCGGTGAACAGGGGGCCGCCGCCGATGTCGGCATAATCGACCGTGTAGGTGGCCAGGTGCACGGCCGTGCCGTCCTCGTCCTGCACATATAAGCGCTTGCCATCGGCCGCCGCGCTCAGCGTGCCGCCCTGGATCGGCAGGCTGGCCAGCAGTTTGCCGGCGCTGTTGTAGATGCTGCCGTCGTTGAGCGCGACCAGGTCCACGCCGTTGGGACGCAACAGGGCCAGGCGCGACGTGCGGTCGGGCTTGTGCGCCAGCGTCCAGCGCGCCTGCACGGCCTTGGTGGCCAGTACCCGCACTTCCAGCTTGCTGTTGTCGAGGTCGTACGCGTACAGCAGCGCGCCGTCGGCCGACACGGCCATGTCGCCGAGCGCGCCGCCAAAGCCGGTCAGGGTGTCCGTCAGCTGGCCCGTATAGACGTTGTAGATGTCGATGGTGGTGCCGCCGTTGTGGGCATACACGAGCGGCCGGATCGGGTCGGTCACGACGTTGCGGTACAGCGGGTGGGGCGACACGGGCGCCGTCGGCGTGGTGGTGCCCTTCCAGAACGCGACCCGGATCGGGGTGGCGGCTGGTATCGCGGGGTCGGTCGGGGCCACCGTCACGGTGGCGTAATTGAGGCTATTGGGCGCCAGCGCGCTAGGGTCGGCCGACAGGATCAGGCTGGCGCCGCTGCCGCTGGCCGTCAGCCATGGCTGGTCGCTCGCGGCAGTCCAGTCCGGCACCAGGCCGTAATTGTCGACCATGCTGATGCGCCGCGTCACGCGCGACCAGCCGGGTGTGCCGCTCATGGCCACCCCCAGCTCGGACGGCAGCAGCTTGTGCTTGTCCTTGTTGATGGTCAAGGTGATCGGCGTTGCCACGACGTCGCCGTTGACGGTGGCCCCGGCCAGCATCTGGACGGTGGCGCCGCTGGCCGGCGCGGCGGCAGCGTTGGGCGTGAACGTGATGGTGCTGGCAGTGGCGCCGACCCTGCCGGCGAACGCGCTGGCGCTGGCCCAGGCGGGGGCGGCCGACAACTGCCATGGCCACAGGTTGGCGCCCGTGTTCAGGCTCAGTGTCATGCTGCGCGGACTGAAGTCGCGCCCGTAGCTGCCGCCCAGGGTCACGGCGGCGTTCGACACCAGCAGGGTGGGGCGCACCAGTTTGAGCGCCACCGGCAACTGGCGCGTGGTGACGCCGGTGGCCGTCAGCGTCAGGTTGGTGCTGTAATTGCCGCTCACCAGCGTGCCGATGGTGGGATCGATGGAGAGCGTGGTGGTGGCTGGGGTGTAGCCCTGGCTGGGGCTGGCGCGCAGCCAGCCGGCGCCGCTGCTGGCGATCCAGCGCGTGGCCTGGGCGTTGTCGGTGGCCAACTGCACATCCTGGGCGGCGATGGGCGCGCCGTTGATGGCCGTGAAGGTGACGCCGTCGCTGCTGACCTGGAAGGCCGGCGCCAGCACCGTCAGCGCCACGGGCACGGTGGCCACCAGGCCGTCGCCGGCCGTCAGCGTGACGGTGGTGTTGTAGAGTCCAGGCGCCAGGCTGGCGGCCGCATAGGTGGCCGTGATGGTGGCGTTGCCGCTGCCGCTGGTGTTGTTCAGGGTGAGCCAGGCGGCGCCGCTGACCGCGCTCCAGCTGCGCCCCACGGCCTGCACGCTGATGGCGGCCGGCGCCGGCACGGCGCCGCCCTGATGCATGGTGACCGTCAGCGGCACGGTGCCGCTGGCGCTGAACGGCGCCGAGCCGGCCGGTGCCACCTGGATATCGTAGGGCAGCAGCATGGGCGAACCGGGGAACTGGCCGGCGCACCCGCTGTCGCGGCACAGTTTGACGGTGAAATTGCCCTGGTAGCCGCCGGCGGCCAGCGTGGGCGCCGTCTGCAAGGTGGCGTGGTAAGCCTGGCTGCCATCGGCCACCAGTTGCACATTGGGCAGCAGCACGCCGGCGCCATCGACCAGATAGGCGTACACGGTGGCGCCGCCGAAGTCGGCCGGGCGGGCCACGGTGGCGGTGACGGTGGCGGTGGTGGAAGTGCCGGCCACGGCCGAGATGGCGACTTTATCCGGACTGAAGCTGAGCGCCGCGCTGGCGGCCGGCACCGGCGTGCCGTCCGTGGTCCCGCCACCGCCGCCGCAGGCGGTCAACAGGGAGGCGAGCGTGAGAGCGGACCAGTATCGGTGCATGGCGGTATCCTCGGGCGGACAGTTTATGTATTTTGCAATTGTTGCGCAAGCGCAACATTCTGTCAAGCCGCGATGGAGGCCGGCGCAACACTTTCATGCGCGCACGATGGCTATTGCCGGCTGGACTGCGCCTCGTAAGCCTTGAGCCGGTCCAGCTTGGCCGCATACAGGTCGTGGTCGCCGCGCGTGGTGCTGTTCTCCATGGCTTGCTTCATGTGGCTGTCGGCCCGCGCCAGGTCGCCCAGCTTGAAGGACGCCACCGCCAGCCAGAAGTGGAACTCATGGTAGTCCGGCGAACGGTCCAGTTCGCGCTGGAATAGCGCGCGCGCGCGGGCAAAGTCGCCGGCCCGCATCGCTTGCTGGCCCTGGTTGAAGAAGTAGAACGGCGGATACGGTTCCAGCTGGGCCAGTCGCGCGCGCAGCGCCTGCGCCTCCTGGGGCCGGCCCAGTTCGCTCAGCGCCTGTGCCAGGTTGTACAGGAATACCGTGTTGTCGGGCGCCTGGTTCCAGGCATGGCGCAACACCTGTTCGGCCGCCGCCAGGTCGCCGTGGTGCTGGTAGATCACGCCCAGCGTGTTGTAGGCGTTGAGGAAGCGGGGATCCTGGCCGACGGCGCCGCGGGCCCACCAGTAGGCGTCGTCGAGCTTGTTTTGCACCAGCAGTTCGGCGGCCCGGTTGTTCATGTACATGGCCACCACCGTGCGTTCCTCAAGCGGCTGGGCCAGTTGCCGGGCCAGTTCCGGGATGGGAATGAAGTCCACGGTCAGGTATTTCTGGGAGTTATAGCCCCTGCTGATGTCCACCTTGGGCTCGCCCAGCACCAGGTTGACGTGGCCGCTGGAGAAATACAGGTCACCGCTGCGGCTCCACGCATCATCGATGGAGATGCTCTGGTATTGCACTTCCAGCCCCAGCTTGTGGGCCAGCGCCGCCGTCATGATCACCAGCGACAGGCAGTTGCCACGGCGCGCCTCGAACGTCTGCTGGGCGTTGCGGGTAATGGCTGAATCGTATTCCAGTTGCAGCTTGTCGCGCCGGTACAGGGCGTCGAACAGGGCCTGGCGCTTGTCCTTGCCATGTTGCTGGTGCAGCACCTGTTCCTTCAGGTAGGCGTCCATGGCGGGCGTGACGGCGAACAGCTGGTCGGTGCTGACCGGGGCCGACGGCGGCGCGAACAACTGGTCCTGGAACAGGCGGGCCGGCGGGGCGGTCGCCACCCGGTCCTGGGACAGGCCGGCGCAACCCGCCAGCAGGACGGTACACAGGATACAAAGACGGCTCAGCATGACGATCTCCTCCAGCGCGCCCGGCCGGGGCGCCGCTTGCGTACTACGGTACGGCGGAGCTGGAAGCCTGCGCCGCGCAGGCCGCGGCCGGGGAGCCGCTACTGAGCCAAAGTATCCTCGGCTCCCCAGCCCGTGTCAAACGGCCGCGGGGACGTCCCGACCGGCCCGGACCTTACAGGGCTTGCGGCTCCACGGGGGCGCCGCTGGGGTCGAATTTCAAGGCCACGGACAGCTGGCGCAAGCCGATGCTGGCCAGTGCGTCGCGCACGTCGGCCACTTCCGTTTCCAGGTCCGCACCCAGGTCGAGCGGCTTGTCGTAGGCGGCCAGCGCCGCGCCGTCCAGGTACACGCAGGTGCGCAGTTGCATCTCGTGGTCGACATCGGCCGGGCCGACGATGGCCGTGGCCTGGTCCGCCGCCACGCCGCGCGCGGCCAGCGCCTGGTTCAGCGTGGCCAGCAGTTGCAGCATGTCGTGTTCGGCCACGCCCTGCTGCTTGGCGCCGAAGAACAGGTCCTGGTAGAGGAAATTCAATTCCAACGGCCGCGCGCCGCCCAGGCAGCGCCGCACCAGGGGCGCGTACTGCTCGGTCCAGCGCTGGTAGCGTTCCATCCGGCGCGCGAAATAGGCGTCGGCCGCCGCCTCGTCGGCCGGCACCTTGTAGAACGGGTCGTCGGCCCGCTTGAGCGCGAAACCGACCAGGAAGCGCAGTTCCACGGCCGCGTCGTCGGGGCCGAAACCGGCCGGGGTCCAGCCGGCCAGGCTGCGTTCGATGGCGGGCGTGGCCACCATTTTCTTTTCCGTCATCGAGGTGGCCGCGTCGCGCACCATCTCGTGCAGTTCGCTGTAGGTGATGCGGTCGATCTCGCCCAGGTCATAGGCGTGGCCGATCAGCACCACCTTGGCCTTGGGGCTTTCCAGCTGGGCTTGCGTGAAGCTGGCCAGCAGGGCGTCGTAGGCGTCGCCGTCCTGGAACTCGTGGGCCGGGTCCAGGCCGCCCGTGCTGTGCACGAACAGGGGGATGGCGAAGGCGTCGATCTCCAGCTCGGGCGCGTTGTCGCGCCGCAGCAGCACGGTACCGGCCGCCTCCTCGATGGCGTCGCGCAGGTAGTGGTAGGCGCCCACGTCCTCGTACTTGGCCAGCTCGACGGCGCCGTACAGCACCTCGTCCTTGTGCTGGTTGAGCAGCTTGCGCACCAGCTTGTGGAAAGTGGCCGCGCGCTGGCGCAGCAATTCGCTCATGGTGTCCGGGTCTTCCTGCTCCGCCAGTTCCAGCGCCAGTTCGCACAGGTTGCGGGTTTGCAGTTCATCCTTGATTTCGGGCGTGTCGGCCGATTTACGGGGCACGGGGCGTTTGTTCTTGGGCATGGTTTCCTGAAGTCGGGGGGCGGGGGCCGTGCGGACGGCCCCGGCGCTGCGCCATGAGGCGTCAGCGCTCGTTGTGAAAGGTTTCGTGCAGTTCGTCCAGCAGGTCGGCCGTCTCGTCCTCGGACAGCCCCAGGTGGCGGCAGGCCGGGGCGCCGCCTTTTTCCCATTCCAGCGAGACGGCGTTGCCGTGGTAGCGCTGGATGCCTTTTTCCGCCAGCACCGACAGCGCCACCAGCGAGCGCACGGCGTCGTCCGTGGCGGGGTCGTCCAGCACCCGGTAGTCGTGGTGCAGCAGGATGGCCCACGACACGTCCGGCGACAGGCCCCAGTTACGGGCCAGCAGGCAGCCGATGGCGGCGTGGTTGGTCTGGTGGCGCGCGTCCTCCACTTCCGTGAAGCGGCGCACCGGGTCGTTGCTGGCGGCGGCGAAGGTGTCCACGTAGCCGGGGAAGCGGTTCATCAGCAAGGGCACCCCGATGTCGCAGAACAGGCCGAAGGTGTGGGCGATGTCGGGCGGAGCGATGCGCAACTGGCGCGAGGTGAATACCAGCGCCTGGGCGCGCCGGGCCGACACTTCCCAGAACTGGTCCAGGGTGGCGTCGTTGCCGTCGATGGCTTGCTTGGCCAGCAAGCCTGTGAGCAGCGCCGCGCAGTGGTTGATGCCGAGGAAATTGATGGCTTGCTCGACCGACTTGGCCTTGCGCCCGGCGCCATAGAATGGTGAATTGGCCAGCTTGAGCAGGGCGCCCGACATGCCCACGTCGTTGCCGATGATGCGCGCGATGCGGCGCGGCGACGGGTCCGGCTCGGCCAGTTCCTGCTGCAGGTCGACCAGCAGGCTGGGACGCGGCGGAATGCGGATGGAACGCAGCAGGGCGTCTTCCACCGTGTGTTCGACTGGCAAAACTGGGGCTGCGGCTGAGGTCATGATGGTTTTCAAGTTACGGAACGGCGACGGCGCCAGGAAGTTGTTGCAACAAGCCCATGGTGTTGTCGTGGCGCCTGGCCATGGTCATTGGAAACAACTTCTCAAACCAGCACTATAAACCAGCCGGGTGCCTCGCGCCGAGTTCGCCTACTTCCGATTATCGCCGCTTCCCGCTCCCCGTTGCGCGATTTTGGCGTGAAAATGTGATGGCAATGCTGGATTTTTACGCACGGCGGGGCTGGGGCATGCCGTTTCGATGTGCATTTGTCATGCTTGCGGCCGCTGGCCGGGACGGGCGTGGCCGGCCGGACCAGATGGCGGCCGGGTTGGCCGCCGGGGACGGGGGCGTCGCGGCCGCCTCGCCGAGCTGGAACACGGCCACCGCCCGGGTCAGGTGTTCGGCCTGCTCCTGCAGGCTGGACGCCGCCGCCGCGGCCTGTTCCACCAGCGCCGCGTTCTGCCGGGTCACCTCGTCCATCTGGCCCATGGCCTGGTTCACTTCCGCGATGCCTTGGGCCTGGTCGGCGCTGGCCGCGCTGATGCGGCGGATGATGTCGTTCACCTGGCGCACCGAGGCGGCCAGCTCGCCCATGCGTTCGCCGGCCTGCTGCACCGAGGCGCTGCCGCTGTCGATGGTGGCCACCGAGGCGGCCACCAGGCCCTTGATCTGGCTGGCGGCGGCGGCCGAGCGGTGGGCCAGCGTGCGCACTTCGGCCGCCACGATGGCGAAGCCGCGGCCCTGCTCGCCGGCGCGGGCCGCCTCGACGGCCGCGTTCAGGGCCAGGATGTTGGTCTGCGACGCGATGGCGTCGATCACGCCCGTGATGTCGACGATCTGGCGCGCGCTGGCGCGGATCGAGTCCATCGTCGTCACGGCCTGGCCCATGGCCGTGCCGCCCCGTTCGGCCAGTTGCGAGGCGCCGTCGGCCAGCTGGCAGGCTTGCTGCGCGTGGGCCGCGTTGTCGCGCACGGCCACGGTCAGGCTGTCCATGGCGCTGGCGGTCTGCTCCAGCGAACCGGCCTGGCGCTCGGTGCGGGTGGACAGGTCCAGGTTGCCGCTGGCGATGTCGTGCGCGGCCAGGTCGATGTTCTGCACCGCCCCCAGGATGGTGCGCAAGGTGGCGCTGAGCTGGGCCATGGTGCCGTCGAGCAGGCGGGCCGTGTGGGCGATCTCGTCGTGGCCGTCGTTGGCGCGGCCGGCGCTCAGCTTGCCGGCGGCCAGCTTCACCACCACGGCGGCGATGGCGTGGATGTCGCGCAGCATGGCGCCCCGTACCCGCATCGTCACCAGCAACGACAAGGCCACCGACAGCAGCAGCAAAGCGGCCATGGTCACGCCCAGCGTGTGGAATTCAGCCTTGGCGCGCCCGTGCGCCTGCACGCTCAGTTGCTGTTCCAGCGCCGCCAGCTTGGCCAGCGCCCCGTTCAGGCGGCTGAACTGCTGCTCGGCCCTGGCCATGGAGTTGGCCGCGATCGACTGGTCCACCTGGGCGATCTCCATGGTTTCGCGCACCGCCTTGCGGTAGGCCGCCAGCGCCTCGGTGGAGGCGTCCACGAAGGGCCGCTCGGCCGGGTCGGCCAGCGCCGCCAGCGCCGCCAGTTGCGCCGCGATGTCGGCGTGGCGCGCCCGCAGTTCCTGCGCCAGCGCGTCGATCCGGTCCTGGGTGAAGCTGCCGTTGGTCCAGGCCAGCAACTGATAGATGTTGGCGTGCGCGTGCTTGGTTTCGCCGCCCACGTCGGCCGCCGCCTTCAGGCGTGCCGCGCGCACCTGCACCAGGTTTTCCAGCGAGGCGTTCTGGCGCACCATGCCGTAGTAGCCGGCGCCCGAGGTGCACATCAGCAGCAGCAGCACCAGGCCGGGCGCCAACAGCAGTTTCGGACCTATCCTCAGTCGCTTCAGCATGGCCGTTCCTAGCGCAGGTGGATGATTTCTCGTTTATTTCTTATAGATGCCCGCTTCCAGCACCACATCGCCGACCCGCAGGATGTAGGTGGTCTTGGGTTCGATCTTGCCGCTGGTGGGGTTGCGGTACTGGTAGTCGACCCAGCCCTTGCCCTGTTTCTGGGCCAGTTCGATGATGTCGCGCCGGTAGCGCTTGCCGCTGGCGTCGGGCACGTCGAGCAAGTCCTTGCCGACGATGGAGGGATTGATGGGGTGGGCCAGCACGATGCCGGTGTGCAGGTCGCGCATGTCCACGTACAGCGTGCCCTGCACGAAGTCCGGGTCTTTGGCGCTGATGCGCTTCATCATCTCTTCGCGGCCGTGGCTCTTCATGTAGGCCGCGCCCCGTTCGGCCATGGCGATGGCGTCTTTTTCAGTGGGGTCGGTGGCGGCGGTGGCCGCGCCAGCCAGGACGACGGCGAGCGCCAGGGCGGCGGTGTGTGCTAAGCGGTTCATGGCGATCCTTGAGGTGAGTCGGCGTTGGTGGAAATGTTGCCTATGCGCATGACGTACTGTACGCCGCCTGTGCCGGTCCCCGTTTGCGCTAACGCAAGCGCGTGGCCCGGCCAGACTCCGCCACCAAAGCGTGTCAAGGTTTTGTTCCACAGCGCAACTTTTCCCTCCGCTAGTTGATGTACGGCAATCCCTCAGGCCCGGCGCGGCCTAGCATGGAATTCCCGGCAACCCCACCGCGACAGGAGCACGCCATGACTACCGAAACCGCCAGCGTCAAGTTCAAACCTTATATCCGCCAGACCATCGCCCAGGCGCCCCAGTGGGCCGCCATGCCGCCCGAATTGCGCGAAGCCGTGCAAGTGGTGTCGCATGTACTGCCGTTCCGCACCAACGCCTACGTGATGGACCACCTGATCGACTGGAACAACATTCCCGACGATCCCATCTTCCGGCTCACCTTCCCGCACCGCGACATGCTGCCCGAGCACGAGTACGCCCGCCTGCGCGACCTGGTGCAGGGCCGCGGCGACCAGGCCGCCCTGGTGCAACTGGTGCGCTCCATCCGCATGCGCATGAACCCGCACCCGGCCGGCCAGATGACGCACAACGTGCCGCGCGTGAACGACGCGCCGCTCAAGGGCTTGCAGCACAAGTACAACGAGACGGTGCTGTTCTTCCCCAGCGCCGGCCAGACCTGCCACGCCTATTGCACCTTCTGCTTTCGCTGGCCCCAGTTCGTGGGCATGGATGACATGAAGTTCGACGCCCGCGAATCGAACGAGCTGGCCGAGTACCTGAAGCTGCACCCGGAGGTGACGGACGTGCTGATCACGGGCGGCGACCCGTTGATCATGAACACCCGCTCGCTGGCCGCCTACATCGAACCGCTGCTGGTGCCGGAACTGGCCCACATCCAGAACATCCGCATCGGCACCAAGTCGGTGGCCTACTGGCCGCAACGCTTCGTGACGGACGCCGACGCCGACGACTTGCTGCGCCTGTTCGAGCGGGTGGTCGCCAGCGGCAAGAACATGGCCATCATGGGCCATTACAACCATGCCGTGGAACTGCGCCAGCCGATCGCCCAGCAAGCCGTCAAGCGCATCGTCGGCACCGGCGCCACGCTGCGCATGCAAGGGCCGCTGATCCGCCACATCAACGAGGACCCGAAAAGCTGGGCCGAGCTGTGGCAGACGGGCGTGCGGCTGGGCGCCATCCCGTACTACATGTTCGTCGAGCGCGACACCGGCCCGCGCGCATACTTCCAGCTGCCGCTGGTGAAGGCGCACGAGATCTTCCAGGCCGCCTACCAGATGGTGTCGGGCCTGGCGCGCACGGTGCGCGGGCCGTCCATGAGCGCCTTCCCCGGCAAGGTGGTGATCGACGGCGTGGCCAACATCGCCGGCGAGAAGGTGTTCGCGCTGCAGTTCCTGCAGGCCCGCAACGCCGACTGGGTGCGCAAGCCGTTCTATGCCCGCTACGACCCGGAAGCGACCTGGATGGATGATTTGCGTCCCGCCTTCGGCCGCGACAAGTTCTTCTTCGAGACGGAAGGGGATGGCCATCCGTCGACGCCGCGCAAGGTGATCCCGCTCACGCCGGCCCGCCACGAAGAGGATGGCGGCGGTTCCTGCGCGCTCCACAGCCAGGTGGCCTAGGGAGCACGCCATGGCCACGTCCACTCGGCAACCGGGCCAGCTGGGTGGGCTGGCCATGTTCTGTCTGGTGTTCCTGCCGTTCGCGCTGGGCCACTACCTGTCGTGCCTGATGCGCACCGTGAACGCCATGCTGGCGCCCCAGCTGGTGGCGGCGCTGGGCCTCACGCCCGGCCAGCTTGGCCTGCTCACCAGCGCCTTCTTCTTCGCCTTCGCGCTGGTGCAACTGCCGGTGGGGATGGCGCTGGACCGCTGGGGGCCGCGGCGGGTGCAGCCGGTGCTGCTGCTGGTGGCGGCATTGGGTGCGCTGGCCTTCTCGGGCGGGCGCGACTTCGCCCAGCTGGTGTGGGCGCGGGCGCTGATCGGCTTCGGGCTGGGCGGCTGCTTCATGTCGGCCGTCAAAGCCATCTCGACCTGGATCGCGCCGGCCAGGCTGCCGTCCGTGCACGGCTATCTGATCGCCGTGGGCGGACTGGGCGCCGCCTCGGCCACCTTGCCGGTGCGGCTGGCGCTGCAATACACGGACTGGCGCGGCCTGTTCCTCGGGCTGGGATTGGCGGCTGCTGCCGTCGGCTTGCTGATCCATTGTCTGTCGCCCACGCCGCCGCCCACGCGCGCCGCGCCGCTCACGCGCCAGGCCGTGCTGGATGTGTACCGCCACCCGGCGTTCCGCGACACGGCGGCCCTGGTGCTGGTGCCGCACACGGTGTTCTTCGGCATGCAGGGTTTGTGGATAGGACGCTGGCTGAGCGACGTGGCCCGCTTCTCCGACGCGGCCGTCGGCTATCTGCTGTACCTGGGCATGGCCGCCATCATCTTCGGCGCCATCTTCGTGGGCATGGTGACGGAATGGGCCGGCCGGCGCGGCGTGCGGCCGCTGACGGTGGCGGCGGCCGGCATCGCCCTGTTCATCGCCGTGCAACTGGGCTTCGTGATCGGCTACGCACCCAGCTACCAGCTGCTGTCGGTGCTGTTTACGCTGGTGGGCACCATCACCGGCATCGAATACGCGATCGTCGCGCAAAGCATGCCGCCGGCGCTGACGGGACGGGCCGCCACCTGCCTCAACCTGCTGATCTTCCTGGGCGCGTTCGCCGTGCAGGCCGGCTTCGGGGAATTGCTGGGCTGCTGGCGGGCCAACCTGCTGCACCAGTATCCGGCGGCCGCCTACCGCTGCGGCTTCGCCGTGCTGGTGGCGCTGCAGTTGCCGGGACTGTTGCGTTATGCGTGGCGCGCCTGGCGCGCGCGCACGCCGGTGCGCGCCGGCACCGCGTGTGGGGGTAAAATCAACCTTCCATCCGGCAGCCCCGCGCACTGACACCGCACTCTACTGGGAGGCACAGCATGACCACTTCCGTGTTCGCCACCCTGCCGCCCGACTGGCAGGCCTGGATCCGGGATAACCTGGCACGCGCCTGCAGCCCGCGCGACATGGCCGACAGCATGGCCCGCTCCGGCCAGTACAGCATGGCGTTCGCGCGCGCCGCCATTGGCGAGGCGCTGGGCGCCGACCTGCTGGCGGCGCCGGGCCGGCAAGCGGGCATGCCGCAGGTGGACACCACCAGCAACCGGCTGGCCGTGGCGGGGCGCGCGGTGGAGATCCTGTGCGCGCTGCGCCAGCCGCGCGTGGTCTTGCTGGGCAATGTGCTGGACGAGGACGAGTGCGACGCCATCGTGGCTCACTGTGACCAGCGCTACACCCGTTCCACCGTCACCAGCGAGGAGGACGGCGCCAGCACCGTGCATGACGGGCGCACCAGCGAGATGGCTGTCATCCAGCGCGGCGAGCACGCACTGGCCGACCGCATCGAACAGCGGCTGGCCGCCATCGCCCAGTGGCCGCTGGAGTGCGGCGAACCGTTCCAGTTGCAGAAGTACGGCGTGGCGCAGCAATACCGGCCCCATTACGATTGGCTCAATCCCGATTCGGACGGGCACCGCGCCCATTTGCGGCGCGGCGGCCAGCGCCTGGCCACCTTCATCCTTTACCTGAGCGACGTGGAGCAGGGGGGCGGCACGGCGTTTCCCAACATCGGCCTGGAAGTCTTTCCCCGCAAGGGCAGCGCCCTGTTCTTCCTCAACACGGACGCCAGCCACCGGCCGGACCAGCAAACCCTGCACGCGGGTTGTCCCGTGGTGCGCGGCACCAAGATCATCGCCAACAAGTGGCTGCGCGAAAGCGTGTACTAATCCTTCGGTTAGAATGGCGGGCATTGCGGTTCCCCCGTCTGGCTAACAAGGATAAGTATGAGACTCGTGCGTTACGGCCGTCCCGGCAAAGAGAAACCTGGCTTGATCGACGACTTCGGCAAGCTGCGCGACCTGTCGGGCGTGATCGACGATATCGGCCCGGAACAGTTGTCGGCCAAGGCCCTGCGCAAGCTGGCCAAGATTGACCCCGAGACACTGCCGGCCGTGCGCGGCAATCCCCGTTACGGCGTACCGCTGGCCAAGGTGGGCAAGTTCATCGGCATCGGCCTCAATTATTCGGACCATGCGGCCGAAGCGGGCATGCCCGTGCCCAAGGAACCGATCGTGTTCATGAAAGCCATCTCCTGCCTGAACGGCCCGGATGATCCCATCATGCTGCCGCAAGGCTCGAAGAAGACGGATTGGGAAGTGGAGCTGGGCGTGGTGATCGGCACCCGCGCCCAATACGTGAGCGAGGAAGATGCGCTCAAGTACGTGGCCGGCTACTGCGTGGTCAACGACGTGTCTGAGCGCGCGTTCCAGCTGGAGCGCGGTCCCCAGTGGGACAAGGGCAAGGGTTGCGACACTTTCGGCCCCGTCGGCCCATGGCTGGTGACGCAGGACGACATCTACGACGTGCAGCAGCTGGACCTGTACCTGGACCTGAACGGCAAGCGCATGCAGACCGGCAGCACGGCCACCATGATCTTCACGGTGGCCCAGCTGGTGAGCTACCTGTCCAAATTCATGACGCTGGAGCCGGGCGACATCATCGCCACCGGCACCCCGCCCGGCGTGGGCCAGGGCCGCAAGCCGCAGCGCTTCCTCAAGAAAGGCGACCAGCTGCGGCTGGGCATCGCCGGCCTGGGCGAACAGCAGGCCGACGTCATCGCCTGGCAGGCGCCGTAAGCAACAGGGTCAGACCCTGGCGCCAAGGCGGGGAGCCTGACCCCGGTTCGGCGTTTCGAATTCTGCCAAGCTTAACGAATTTGGGGACGTAACACGATTTCGATTTCGCGAAATTGTGTTACGTCCCCAATCGCATTTGTCAGCGCACGCGCGCCAGGGCGCGCGCCAGCGCTTCGCCCAGGCGACCCACGACCTCGACCAGATCGGCCTCGGTGGCGATGAACGGTGGCGCCAGCAGGACATGGTCGCCGCGCCGGCCGTCGATG
This sequence comes from Rugamonas apoptosis, assembly GCF_014042355.1. Lineage (GTDB taxonomy): Bacteria > Pseudomonadota > Gammaproteobacteria > Burkholderiales > Burkholderiaceae_D > Rugamonas > Rugamonas apoptosis. The sequence goes on along the minus strand of NZ_JACEZU010000006.1, from coordinate 343,192 downwards.
GTGCCGCCCATCGGGTACACCATCAGACCGCACGCCATGGCCTGCGCCTTGATGGCGGCGTGCAGTTTCAACTCCGGTGCGAACGGTTCCTTGCTGTCCCGGTCGCGCACCAGTTCCAGTCCCAGGAACAGACCGCGTCCCCGAATATCGCCCACATGGGGATGGGCGCCGAAGGTGCGTTCCAGCAGGCGCCGCAAGGCCGCGCCGCGCACGGCCACCTGGGCCAGCAGGTCATCGCGCCGGATCACCTGCTGCACCGCCAGCGCGGCGGCGGCCGCCACCGGATGGCCCATGTAGGTATGCCCGTGCTGGAACACGCCGCTGCCGTCGCGCAGGCGCGCCACGATGGGCGCGCGCGCCAGCACGGCGCCGATGGGCGCGTAGCCGGCGCCCAGGCCTTTGCCCAGCGCCACCAGGTCCGGCACCACATCCTCCTGCTCGATCGCGTACAGTGTGCCGGTGCGGCCCATGCCGCACATGACCTCGTCCGCGATGAACAGGATGCCGTACTTGTCGCACAGCGCCCGCACGCCGCGGAAGTAGCCCGGCGTGGGCGGCACGGCGCCGCCGGTGGCGCCCACCACCGGCTCGGCGCAGAACGCGATCACCCGCTCCGGCCCCGTCTCGACGATGCACGCTTCCAGTTCCGCCAGCAGGCATAAGGTGTAATCGTCCACGCTTTGGCCGGGCGCGCGGTCGCGGTATTCGTAGCAGGGCGAGACGCGCGCCACGTCCATCAGCAGCGGCGCGAAATGCTGGCGGCGCCACTCGTTGCCGCCCAGGGCCAGCGCGCCCAGCGTGTTGCCATGGTAGCTCTGGCGGCGGGCGATGAACATGGTGCGCTCCGGCTGGCCGGACTCCACGAAATACTGGCGCGCCAGCTTGAGCGCCGTTTCGATCGCCTCCGAGCCGCCCGACACGAGGTAGACGTGATCCAGGTCGCCCGGCGCGTCCGCCGCCAGCCGGGCCGCCAGTTCCTCGGCCACGTCGGTGGTGAAGAAGCCGGTGTGGGCATAGGCGTTGCGGTCGATCTGCGCGTGCATGGCGGCCAGCACGTCGGGGTGGCCGTGGCCCAGCGAGGACACGGCCGCGCCGCCGCTGGCATCAAGATAGCTGTTACCGCTGGCGTCGTGGATCAGCATGCCGGAGGCGCTGGTGGCGGTGGGCGGCTGGTGGCGCAGGTTGCGGTGGATGATGTGGCTGGTGTTGTTCATTGCGTTCTCTTTGGGGAGAGGAAAGGGGCGACAGCGAAGGATAAGCGGAATTGGATTGCGTACTGTTGATATTTACCGAGAGCAATCGTATTTTTTTGGCACGGCAGACCGGACAGCCTGCGGCCGGTCAAATAGGGCGGCGCCATATCGGGCTAAGTTGAACGTACTCGGAGGCAAGGGTTGTGCTGCCGCAGAATATGCTGGAAGATTCCAGCAAAATCACTACAAGACGCCCCAATGACCGACCGCCTCCCTCCCATTCCTTTTGCCCAGCTCAGCGCCGCCCAGCAGGTGGCGGCGCAGGCCGTGATCGACGGCCCGCGCGGTGCGCTGTATGGGCCGTTCGTGCCGTTGATACGTAGCCCGGAACTGATGGAGGCGGCCCAGCGCATGGGGGAGTATCTGCGTTACCGCAGCGCCATTGGTACGCGCCTGTCGGAACTGGCGATACTGGTGACGGCGCGGCAGTGGAGCCAGCCCGTGGAATGGGCCATTCACGCGCCCATCGCGCACGATAGCGGCATCGCGCCGGCTATCATCGAGGCCATCGCCGCGCGCCAGCGGCCCGAAGGCATGGCGGAAGACGAGGCGTTGGTGCACGACTTCTGTATTGAGCTGCACCAGCGCCAGCGCGTTGGCGACGATACCTACGCGGCCGCGCTGGCGCGCTTCGGGGAACACGGCGTGGTCGACCTGATGGGGATAAACGGTTATTACACTTTTCTGGCGATGGTGATGAACGCGGCGCAGACCCCGGCGCCGCCATCGCGCGCGGCGCCGTTGCCGAAGTGACGGCGGGCGCCTTGTGCAGGTGTCTGGGTCAGCCCAGCACCCGCTTGAGCCACGCGCTGATGTGCGCCACTTCCTCCTGGCACACGGAGTGCTGCATCGGGTATTCGTGCCATTCCACGTTGTAGCCCAGCTGCTTGAGCAGGTCGCGCGACTGTTCGGCGCGCGCCACCGGCACCACCGGGTCCATGCGGCCGTGCGCCATGAAGATCGGGGTGGCCTTGCTGGCGGCCGTGTGTTCCGCGATGGCCTTGTCGGCGATCGGTACATAGCCGGACAGGCACATCATGCCGGCCAGCTTGCCGGCCTGGCGCAAGCCCGTTTGCAGCGTCATTGCGCTGCCTTGCGAGAAGCCGGCCAGGATGATGCGTTCCAGCGGAATGCCGCGCGCGTTCTCGCGTGCGATCAGCGCCTCCACCTGGCCCTGCGACACGCGCAAGCCTTTTTCGTCCTCATGGCGTCCCAGGTCGGTGGCCACGATGTCGTACCAGGCGCGCATCACGTAGCCGCCGTTGATGGTGACGGGCATCATCTCGGCGTTGGGGAACACGAAGCGGATGCCGGGCAGGCCGGCCAGGTCCAGTTCGCGCACCATGGGCACGAAGTCGTTGGCGTCGGCACCCAGGCCGTGCATCCAGATGATGGCCACGGTGGGATTGGGGGCCGATTCGATGTCGATGGTTTGCAGCAGAGTGCTCATGGCTTTCCTTGCGTAAGAGGGGACGATGGACAGCGCGCCGGCGGCCAACGCGCCCAGCGCGGCCAGCGCCACGGTGCGGCGGCGCCGGCGCATGCGGGTCAGGTGGCGGCCGGGCGCAGCGCCGACTTGGGCCGGAACGCCTTGCAGACGGCGGGATCGGTTTCCATGTACGGGCCGCCGATCAGGTCCACGCAGTAGGGCACGGCGGCGAAGATGCCACCCACCACGCTGTTGCCGTCGGCGTCGCGCAAGCCTTCCAGCGTTTCCTGGATGGCCTTGGGCTGGCCCGGCAGATTCATGATCAGGGCCGCGTGGCCGGCCGTCTCGCGGATCACGGCCGTCTGGCGCGACAGGATGGCGGTCGGCACGAAGCGCAGGCTGATCTGGCGCATCTGTTCGCCAAAGCCCGGCATTTCCTTGCTGCCCACGGCCAGCGTGGCTTCGGGCGTGACGTCGCGCCGCGCCGGACCGGTGCCGCCCGTGGTCAGCACCAGGTGGCAGCGGGCCTGGTCCACCAGCTCGACCAGGGTCGCTTCGATCTGGGGACGCTCGTCGGCGATCAAACGGGTTTCGACCCGGAATGGGGTGGTCAGCGCGCGCGTGAGCCAGTCCTGCAGGGCGGGGATGCCCTGGTCCTGGTACACGCCGCCGCTGGCGCGGTCCGATACCGACACCAGGCCGATCACCAGTTCCGCGTTGTTACTCATCGCCGGACTCGCCGTCTTCGTCGTCATCCTGCGCGTCGGCGGCCGGCTTGTTCTTCTTGGCCTCGACCTGCTTGAGGATCTGGAAGATTTCGCGGTAGGCCTTGGGCGGTTTGTTCTCGGCCTGTTCCTTGCGGGCATTGCGGATCAGGGTGCGCAGGTGCTGCACGTCCAGTTCCGGGTTCTCCGACAGCAGCACGGTGAGCGCCTTGTCGTCGGCCAGCAGCTTCTCGCGGCGCCGCTCCAGCGCGTGCATGGCGGCCGTATCGGCCTTGGAGGCGCCTTTCCAGCCGTCGATGGTCTTCTGGATCAGGGCCACTTCGGCCTCGTCCAGGGTGCGCATCTTCTTGCCCACGAATTGCATCTGGCGGCGCCGGCCTTCGTGGTTGGTAATGGTCTGGCATTCGAGGATGGCGTCGCGCACGTCCTCGGGCATGGGCACGCGCTTGACGCGGTCGCGCGGCTCGGCCACCAGCGCCTCGCCCAGTTCCTGCAGCGCATTCATCAGGCGCTTGAGCTCCGATTTGGAGGGACGTTCGTATTCCTGCTCGAACTCGGATGATTGGTAGCCGACGGCACCGCGGTTTGGATTTACCATAATATTAACTTGCGGTTTGGCGCAAGGCCGCCCCTATAAACTGTAAACGACTGCTATGATAACTGTTTTAGCGGTCATCCGAAGAAATCACCACATGAGCGACTCCGTTTTTACCCATAGCCAGGACCAATTGAAACAGCTCGCACGCGACGTGCTGGCCTACGCCCGCGAGAAGGGCGGCACCGATTGCGCCGTCGAAATCAGCGAGGGCAGCGGCCTGTCCGTCTCGGTCCGCAAGAGCAAGATCGAGACGATCGAGCAAAACCGCGACAAGGGCATGGGCGTGACGGTGTTCATCGGCCAGAAGCGCGGCAACGCCAGCACCTCCGACTTTTCGCCGGCCGCGCTGCGCGCGACGGTGGAAGCTGCCTACAACATCGCCTGCTTCACGGCCGACGATGATTGCGCCGGCCTGGCCGACGCGGACATGCTGGAGATGGACCCGCGCGACCTGCAGCTGTTCTACCCATGGAATATCACGACCGAGGAAGCGGTGGCGCTGGCCCAGCGCGCCGAGGCGGCCGCATTCGCCGTCGATCCGCGCATCACCAACAGCGAGGGCGCCGGCGTGCATGTGCAGCAGTCGCACTTCGTGTCGGCCAATTCGCGCGGCTTCATCGGCGGCTATCCATATTCGCGCCACACGCTGTCGGTGGCGCCCATCGCCGGCAAGGGCGCCAAGATGCAGCGCGACGACTGGTACAGCTCCGTGCGCGATGCGAAGCTGATGTCCTCGCCCGAGGCCATCGGCCGCTACGCCGCCGAACGGGCGCTGGCACGCCTGAATGCGCGCAAGATCGATACCCGCACCTGCCCGGTGCTGTTCGAGGCGCCGCTGGCGGCCGGTTTGCTGGGCGCGTTCGTGCAGGCCACCTCGGGCGGTGCGCTGTACCGCAAGTCCACCTTCCTGCTCGATTCGCTGGGTACGGCCGTGTTCCCGTCCCACATCCAGATCCACGAGGATCCGCATGTGATCGGCGCCGTCGGCTCGGCCCCGTTCGACGAGGAGGGCGTGCGCACCGTCAAGCGCGACGTGGTCAAGGATGGCGTGGTGCAGGGCTACTTCCTGTCGACCTATTCGGCCCGCAAGCTGGGTATGAAAACAACGGGTAACGCGGGCGGTTCGCACAACCTGTCGCTCACTTCGTCCAATACAAAGCCGTCGGACGACTTCGTGGCCATGCTCAAGAAGATGGGCACCGGCCTGCTGGTGACGGAGCTCATGGGCCAGGGCACCAACTACGTGACGGGCGACTATTCGCGCGGCGCCTCCGGTTACTGGGTGGAGAATGGCGTGATCCAGTATCCGGTGGAGGAGATCACCATCGCCGGCAACATGAAGGACATGCTGGCCCAGATCGTGGCCGTGGGCGCGGACGTGCTGGTGCGCGGCACCAAGCAGACCGGCTCCATCCTGATCGAGAAGATGGTGGTGGCCGGCGCCTGACCGGCCGCTGTCCTATCGTCCTCGCCGCAGTGCAGCACGGCCGCCTCGCGCGGCCGTCTTTATTTTCGTTGCAAGCTTTCCTCACTGCTCATACACTGTGACGTGCATCAGCGTTATGCCTACACACAAACAGAGGAGATACACAGCATGGAACGTCGTTCCTTCCTGAAGAAAGCGGCAGCGGGCACGGGCGCCGGCGTGATCGCCGCACCAGCCCTGGCCGCCGATGGCCTGCCCACCATCAACTGGCGCCTGGCGTCGAGCTTCCCCAAATCGCTCGACACCATCTTTGGCGCGGCCGATACCTTCACGCGCCGCGTGGCCCAGCTGACGGGCGGTAAATTCAATATCCGCAGCTTCGCGGCCGGCGAGATCGTCCCCGGCCTGCAAGTGATGGACGCGGTGCAGGCGGGCACGGTGGAGATGGGCCACAGCGCCTCCTACTACTACTTCGGCAAGGACGCCACCTTCGCCTTCGACTGCGCGGTGCCGTTCGGCCTCACCTCGCGCCAGCACACGGCCTGGTACGACCAGGGCGGCGGACGCGATCTGACGCGGGAATTCTTCAAGGGCTACGGCATCATCAACTTCCTGGGCGGTAACTCCGGCACCCAGATGGGCGGCTGGTTCCGCAAGGAAGTCAAGACCGTGGCCGACCTGAAGGGCACCAAGATGCGCATCGGCGGCTTCGCCGGCAAGGTGATGGAACGTCTGGGCCTGGTGCCGCAGCAACTGGCCGGCGGCGACATCTATCCGGCGCTGGAAAAGGGCACCATCGACGCGGCCGAATGGGTCGGCCCGTACGATGATGAAAAACTGGGCTTCTACAAAGTGGCGCCGTTCTACTACGCGCCGGGCTGGTGGGAGGCGGGCGCTTCGTTCTCGTTCTATGTCGGCATCAAGGAATGGGAAAAGCTGCCCAAGGAATACCAGGCCGCGCTGGAAGTGGCGACCTACGAGGCGCACGTGGTGATGCAGGCCGAGTATGACGCCAAGAACCCGGTGGCGCTGGCGCGCCTGCTGAAGAATGGCGTCAAGCTGCGCAACTTCCCGAAAGACACGATGGATGCCTGCTACAAGGCGGCCAACGACGTGATGAACGAGGAAGCGGCCAAGAACGCCAAGTTCAAGAAGATCTATGAACCGTGGAAGCGCTTCCGCCAGGATCAGAACCAGTGGGCGTCGGTGGCCGAGGCGACCATGCAGAACTACCTGATCAGCGCCGGACGCGGCGGCAAATAAGCGTCAGCGCCTGAAAAATGGGGACGTAGCACATTTAAAAATGTGCTACGTCCCCATTCTATTTGGTGGCTACGTGTAGTCCCTTATTGAGCGGCAGCACGTTGCGGGGGGATACTGGTGGATACGTTCGGTTATCAATCTTGTTGGTTTGATCATCCGGCGGCTCACCATCAACGGAGACATCAACATGGCTAAATTCATTTCGGCATTCCTGATCAGCGCGCTGTGCCTGGTCGGCAACTGCTTTGCGGAAGAACATGGGACGGCGGAACAGGCCGTGCAGATGGTGCACAAGGTGATCGCCGCCATCAAGGCCAACGGCCGCGACAAGACCATCGCGGAAATCAACACCCTCAGCCCCACCTATCGCGACCGCGACCTGTACGTGACCATCATGGACTTGAAGGGCGTGGAACTGGCCCATGGCAGCAACAAGCGCATGCAGGGTGTGAACCTGATCGACATCAAGGACCAGGACGGTAAGCTGTACATCCGCGAGCGCCTGGAACTGGCCAAGACCAAGGGCAAGGGCTGGCAGGACTACAAGTTCGTCAACCCCATTTCCAAGACCATTGAACCGAAATCCATGTATTTTGAAAAATACGAGGACCTGATCGTCAGCTGCGGCGTCTACAAGGACAAGTAAGCCGCTATGTTCCGCAGCGCGCGCCATCACTTGCGGCGCCGCAGGAAGGGCGACGCTCTAGTGGTGGCGGTGCGGGTTGCCGCGCCGTCCCAGCAGGATGTGCAGCAGGAACAGCACGCCCGTCGCCAGCCCCACCACCCAGTGCAGGGCGGACCACACGGGGCGGTCGCTTTCGCCGGCCAGGTAGTACAGGCCGAAGCCGGTGGCGATCAGGAACAGCATGGTGACGATCATGCCCCAGCCCGTGGCCAGGTTGCGGCCGGCCTTGAGGGCGCGCCGGATGTGGGCGTTCATCAGGCTGCCAAGAAAGAACAGGGTCAGCATGACGGCCGCGCCGTGCAGCTTCATCGCCCACGGCTCCAGCGGGTGCACGGTTTCACCGAACTGGCCGGCCTGGCGCAGCCAGTAGCGCGCCACCAGCCAGGCGGCGCCGCTGGCCAGCAACAAGGCCAGGCTGACGAAGACGCTGCGCCGGTGCCAGCGTTCCAGCTTGAGGTTGATGTGGTGGCGGGCGGAGGCCCGTTGTTGGGTGGTCTGAGTGTGCATCGCCTAGATTATAAAGGCTGTGGCGCCCATGGCGCGCAATGCGGGATGTTCGGCATCGCCGCTGGCCAGCACCACCTTGGTCAGCGCGTCGGCCACGGCGCAGGTGGCGGCCCGCACCGAGACGCTGGCGCCATCCGTGATGGGGCTGCCGTCGCGGCCGTCCACCAGGGCGCTGACCTGGCGTCCGGCGTGACGGCGCGCCGTGAAATAGTTGGCCGAGGTGGCCAGCGCTTCGTTGGTGAGGGTGAGGCGGGCGCCCGCCTGTGCCAGCGCGCGCGGGTCGCGGATCGCCACCGGCCAGGGCGCGTCGCCCATGGCGCGCAGGTCGCCACCGGCGTTGACGCAGGCGCTCACCACGCCGGCCTCGCGCAGCGCGGCGATGGCCAGGTCGACGGCGTAACCCTTGGCGATGCCGCCCAGGTCGATCCAGCCCGGCGCCGCCTTGCGCACCATGTGGTTCGCTTCGCAGCGCAGCACGGTCACGCCGGGGCGGTAGGCCGGCAGGTCCGGCTGGGGCGCCGGCAGGCAGTCCCAGTCCACCAGGCGCGGTGCGCAGGCGATGTTGAAGATGCCGTCCGATTGGTCCGCCACCTGCTGCGCCAGGTGCAGCACTTGCCAGGTGTGGGGATGGACGGCGATGGTTTCGCTGGCCCAGGCCAGGTTGAGGCGGGCCACGTCGCTGGCGCCATCGTGAAAGCTCATCAAGCGGTGCACCAGCGCCACTTGGGCGAACGCTTGCGTGATGGCGTGCGTGACGGCTTGCTGCGCGTCCGGCGCCGGATCGGCGCCAGCCACGGTGATTTCCACCATGGTTCCCAGCCAGGGCTGGGCGCGCCGTATCATTTTTTCAGCGCCACCTGGGCGATGGCGGTGATGCGCCGCACGCCGTCCGTCAGGTGGGTGCACGACAGCGTGGCGCCGCTGATGTTGGCGATGCCGTCGCCGATGGCCAGCCCGGCGGGCGCCGTCTTGCCCACGAACTGGCGGCGCCAGGCCGGGGTGCGGATTTCGCCGCCGTGGCTTTCGCGGTAGGCCAGGATTTCCACCTGGCGGATGGTGGCGTCGGGATTGAGGCCGACGGCGTACGAGATCAGTTCGAACTTGCCGATCACGTCATCCAGCACCATGAAACCAAGCAGGGCGTCGCCCTTGTAGGCCCCGAACACGCGCCAGTTGACGGAGCGGGCCGGCAGGCCGGCCAGCTTTTCCACCTGCTGCATCTGCGGCAGGGTGAGCGCTAGATTCTGTTCGCGGAAGCTGGTGGCGTCCGCGAACATGAGCTTTTGCGCCTGCTCCACGTTCAGGTACTGGGTGGCGAAGGCAGGCGCGCAGGCGGCGCCGGCCGCCAGCGGGATCAGGGCCAGGTAGCGCATGGTCGGTACCGGAATCAGTACGAGAAGCCCACGCCCAGGTTCAGGCGGTCGCGGGTCTTATCTTCGCGGAATTTCTGGTAGTCGGCTTTCAGCACCACGCCTTCGCCCACTTTCAGGTTGGCGCCGACGGTGGCCACTTTCTCGTCCGTGCCGGTGGCCACGTCCAGGCCTTGCGGCAGGCCAGCGTAGGTCTTGGCCGTGTTGAACTGCTCATAGCGGGCGAAGGGACTCAGCACGTAGTCGCCCGATTTGAGCAACTGGTAGGCCGCTTGCAGATACCAGCCGGCGAAGCTGCTTGGCACCGGGGTCGGGCTGCCCACCAGCGTGGCGTTGAGCGCTTCCGTGTTGTTGATCTGGCCGCGCGCGTACAGGGCCGACAGGTCCCAGTGGCCCGGCGTGTAGCGGGTGTGCAGGTCGTAGACGGTGATGCGGGCATCCTGGCCGGCGAAACCGGCCGCCTTGTGGCCAGCCTTGCCGGTGAAGACGGAGCCGCCCACCAGCAGGCCCGGTACACCGCGCCAGTTCAGGGCCGCGTGCACGCTCAGGTCGCGCGACTTGGCTTGCTGGCCTTCCTGGTGGATGGCGCCCAGCGGCGATTCGCGGCCATCTTCCGAGGTGGCGTCCCACTTGCCCAGGTCGAAGCCGGTGGTGATGCCGGTATCCCAGGTCAGGCCGGCGGCCGTGTCGCCCGACAGGCCCACGCCCACTTCGCGCCAGGTCGATGGAATGATGGCCGTTTCGACGAAGTTGCGCTCGACGCCGTAGTAGGCGGTCGGTTCGTGATTGGTGTTGAGCAGGCCCGAAGGAATCAGGAACAGGCCGGCCTTGCCGCGCAGGCCGTTGCTGAATTCACGCTCCACGTACAGCTGTTCGACTTCGCTCTCGCCCTTGTCGTCGGCCGACACCACGCCGTGTTCCCATTCGAATTCGGAAACCAGCTTGGTCTTCTCGTCGAAGCGGTGGGTGATGCCGATCACGGCGCGGCGCACGTCGGCCTGGGCGCCGCTGGCGTCCTTGGTGGGACGGTTGTAATTGATTTCACCGTAGCCGGTGACGATGGTGGCGGGCGCGGAGGCGGCGATTTGTGGCGCGGGTGCGGCGGCGGCAGGGGTGGCGGCAGGGGCCGGAGCGGCGGCCATGGCTTGCTGGCGCTGCTCGACGGCATCCGTCTTCTTGACGCTGGCGCGCAGTTCAGCCTTCAGCTGTTCCAGTTCGGCGGCCATCTTTTCGATGCGCTGCATCAGTTCCGCTTCGCCGGCGGTGGCGGCCAGCGGCGCGCTCAGGAAGGCGGCCGTCAGGGCCATGGCGATCACGCGCTTATTCATCATCTTGCTCATCATGTTCTCTCTTGTCTGCGGGTTTTAAGATTAATTCTGGTAGCCGTCGGTCAGCGTGCCCAGGAACTGCACCAGGTCGTTGATTTCGTCCGGCGACAGCGCGGGCGCCATGCCGGGCTGGTGGTTGTAGGGCACTTCCGTCACGTTGACGTTGGCGCGATATTGAGGCGGCAGGTCATTGAACTTCTGCACCGTGCCGTCGGCGGCCACCGGATACCACAGCGCGGGATTGGTGTCGCGCGTGACGTAGAAGCGCACCACGTCCGTCAGGTTGCTGAACGCGCCGTTGTGGAAGAACACCTTGCGGGTGGCTACGTTGCGCAGCGTTGGCACCTTGAAGGCGCCGCACAGGTCGGCGCGCTCGGTCAGGTCGGTGCGGTCCGGGCCGCACAGGCCCAGGTCGAAGTAGGCCGGGTCGGCGGTGGCGGCCAGGCGCGGGTTGCGCGGCACGCCCAGGTTGTCGAAGGTGAAGTCCGTGAACAGGGGCGCCGCGCCGTCCGCGCCGCGGGCGCTCGTGTGGCAGGCCGCGCAATTGCCCTTGGTGGGGTTGTTGAACAGGGCCAGGCCACGCAGTTCGGCGTCGGCCAGTTTCACTTTACCGGCCAGGAATTGGTCGTACTTGGAATCGTAGGGGTGGAACGATGCATCTTCCAGCTGGAACTGCTGTAGCGCGAAGGTCATGCGGCTGAACGCTTGTTCGGGCTGGTCGAGGATGGTGTCGCCGAATTGCTGGCGGAAGCGGGCCGCGTACGGCGTTTTCTTTAGACGGGCGATGACATCGTCCACGCTGGCGTTGGCCATTTCGTGCGGCGCCAGGAACGGACGCTGGCCTTGCTCGGCCAGCGACTGGACGCGGCCATCGCGGTCGAAGCCGCCCGTGGGCGTACCGTCCTTGGCGAAGGCGAAAGCGGGCGTGCGGTCCAGGTAACGCAGCGAGGGCGCGGCGCGGAAGCCGGGCGTGGTACCGTCCGGGCCACCCAGTTCGGCCGCCAGGTCGCTGGTGGGGCCGTGAGCATTCGCCGGGTTATGGCAGCTGGCGCAGGACTGGCGGCCGGAGGCGGACAACGACTGGTCGCTGAAGATCAACGCCCCCAGTTGGGCGGGTTCGCTCAGGCTGGAAGTAGGCGAGGGGGCGGTGGCATTGCCGGAGGAGGAGGAGCCGCCGCAGGCGCTCAGGGCCAGCAGCAGGGCGGCGCCCGCCAGGCGCGTCATGGTCGCGGAAATCGTTGTCTGCATAGTCATCTTGCGGTGAATTTAACTGCAAATGAGAATGATTATAATTTGCGATTTGGTTGGTGGCAATACGCCAGTTGGGGGAGCTTGATTTGACGCGGGGTGGGAAGGCGGGGGCAATGCGGAGAGGAAAGCGGCGGCTGGGAGGCGGGCGCCGTGCCAACGGGAAGCGGGGCCAGTGCCTACATCGTGCACGAGTCCGTGTACGAATGTTGGCACTGCCCCCCGTGGGGCGATGAGGCTGACCCCGCGGGGCACTGGCCTCGGATGCGAGTGAGTGCTTACTGGGCGCGCAGCGCTTGCAGCACCGGTTGCAGGATGGACTTGCCCAATTCGGCGCTGCGGGCGCCGCTCCAGCCGGCTTCGGGATCGGGATCGTTGGCGTTGTCCTTGAACGGCATTTCCAGCGTCAGCGACAGGCAGCCGAAGGCGTGGGTGACGTAGGGCGAACCCATGGTCAGCGTCTCGGCCGTGAATGGCGTGGCGCCGTAGCCATGTTCATCCTGGAAGTCCGGGCTGGCGATCTTGAAGTCGCTGATGAACTTTTGCTGGGCCGCCGCCTGTTCGGCCGTGAACCCGGGCAGCGATTCGCTGCCGGCCACGAACACATAGGGCAAACCTTCGTCGCCGTGCACGTCGAGGAACAGGTCGCAGCCCACTTCGTGCATCTTCTCGCGCACCAGGAACACTTCCGGGCTGCGCGCCATGGTCGGGGTCATCCACTCGCGATTGAGGTTGGCGCCGGCCGCGTTGGTGCGCAGGTTGCCGCGCACGGATCCGTCCGGGTTCATGTTCGGCACCACGTAGAATTCCGCCTCCGTCAGGCACTGGCGGCCGAACGGGTTGGCCGGGTCCAGCAGCGCTTCCACCATGCCTTCGACGAACCATTCCGCCATCGTCTCGCCAGGGTGCTGGCGGGCGATGACCCACACTTTCTTCTCGGCGGCCGGATTGCCGATCACCAGCATATTCAGGTCGCGGCCATCGATGGTGCTGCCCAGGTCTTCCAGTTGCACCAGCGGCGACAGCTGCGCCGAATCGAGCAGGGCCAGGTGGCGTTCCCACGAGTAGGGTTCGAAATAGGCGTAGTACACGCTGTCGTGGGTAGGCGTGTGGTCGATCGTCATCACCTGGCCATCGAAGCTGGTGGGCACGCGGAACCACGTTTCGCGGTCGTAGCTGGCCACCGCCTCGTACTCATTCCAGCCATCCGGATAGGCGGTCTGTCCCGCGTTCAGGAAGCGCATGGTGAGCGACGTCTCGCGCGCGCCCTGCACGCGGAAGAAGAACCATTGGGTGATGTCGGCGTGCGAGTCCTTGCGGATATTGAGCTCGATGGCGGACGGGTCGTCCGCGCGCAGCACGTCGATCGCGCCGGCGTCGAATTGGTGGCTGATTTTGATGGGCATTGCTATGGTCCTGTTGAATTCAGTGTGAAGGGACTGCGCTTGTGGCGCAATTGTCGCAATGATACAAGCTTTGCGCATCGCGGGCCCGCAAACGGGGCGCCCGCGATTGCCCGCCTGGCAATATGGCTCTACACTTAACGGCCAGCTTGTCGTGCCAACGCAACCATTATTTGGAGTCCAGTTCATGCAGCGTCGTTCCTTCCTCACCAAATCGGCCGCCGGCGCCGCCGCCGCCGCCCTGTCCGCGCCGGCCCTGGCGCAAAGCCAGCCCGCCATCAGCTGGCGCCTCACCTCCAGCTTCCCCAAGACGCTCGACACCATCTTCGGCGCCTGCGACAAGTTCACCAAGCGGGTGGCCGAACTCACGGGCGGCAAGTTCGTGATCCGCAATTTCGCGGCAGGCGAAATCGTGCCGGGCTTCCAGGTGCTGGACGCGGTGCAGGCCGGCACGGTGGAGATGGGCCACACGCCGTCCTACTACTACTTCGGCAAGGATCCCGCGTTCGCCTTCGATTGCGCCGTGCCGTTCGGCCTCACCTCGCGCCAGCAGACGGCGTGGTACGACCAGGGCGGCGGCCGTGAACTGATGCGCGAATTCTTCAAGGGATACGGCATCGTCAACTTCATGGCCGGTAACACGGGCACCCAGATGGGCGGCTTCTACCGCAAGGAGATCCGCTCGGTGGCCGACATGAAGGGCATGAAGATGCGGGTGGCCGGTTTCGCCGGCCGCGTGATGGAGCGCATGGGCGTGGTGCCGCAGCAGATTCCAGCCGGCGACCTGTACGCGGCGCTGGAGAAGGGCACCATCGACGCGGCCGAGTGGGTGGGGCCGTACGACGATGAGAAACTGGGCTTGTCGCGCGTGGCGCCGCATTACTACGCGCCGGGCTGGTGGGAGGCGGGGCCGCAGCTGTCGTTCTACATCAACCACAAGGAGTGGGACAAGCTGCCCAAGGAATACCAGGCCGCCATCGAAGCGGCCAGCTACGAGTGCCACGTGGTGATGCAGGCCGAGTACGACGCCAAGAACCCGGCCGCGCTGGCGCGCCTGCTCAAGGGCGGCGTCAAGCTGCACACGTTCTCCAAGGAGATCATGGACGAAGCCTACAAGGTCACCCAGCAGGTGATGGAGGAGGAAGCGGCCAAGAACGCCAAGTTCAAGAAGATCTACGAGCCGTGGAAGCGCTTCCGCCAGGACCAGAACCAGTGGGCCTCGGTGGCGGAAGCGACCATGCAGAACTATTTGATCAGCATGGGACGCAAGTAAGGCGCTGTTCCAGCCAGTCGCTCACCAGCGGCCACAAGATGGTTTCCTGCTCGCGCCGGAAGAAGCCGAAGTGGCCGATACGTTTCAAGCCGAATTGGCCGGGGCTCAGCTCGCGGTAGTCCACCTGCGCGCCGCGATAGGCCTCGTGCAGCATGCGCGAGCCCGATTCCAGCAGCAGTTCATCGTCACTGAACGTCAGCCCCAGCACGGGCTGGCGCACGCGCGCGTACGCCTCGCGCGCGCCCGGTTCGCCCTGCAGCAGGTATTCCGGCTGCAGGCACCAGTGGCGCCACTGGTACATCACGCGACGCGGTATGTCGCCCACCACGCCGATGCGCGTGCCGGGGAAGTAGCCGAACACGGGGCACAGCAGGGGCGTGAACACGTGCCATAACAGGGGCGCCTTGCGGCGCACGCTGGGCTGGTTGTGGCGCAGCGCGCCGCTGCCGACGGCGATGTTGATCACGCCGCTCACCTTGTCGATGGACGGCAGCAGCGGCACCGTCTGGCCACCGAGGCTGTGGCCCAGCACGAACAGCGGCAAGCCGTCCTGCGCGGCGCCGGCGTGCTGCAGCACGGCGTCGTAATCCTGCGTGACCCAGTCCGTGATGTTGGCCTTGCAGGCGCGCCGCGCGCCATGCCGCGATTCACCCATGCCCCGGTAGTCGAAGGTCCAGACCCGGTAGCCTTGCTGCGCGAGGAAGGTGGCGAAGTCGTTGTAGAACGATTGGGGCACGGCCATGGCCGGGCCGATCACGAGGGTGGCGAGCGCCGCTTGCGCCGGTTCGTGGGAGTAGGCCGTCAGCGCGTGGCCGTCGTGGGCGTGCAGGGTGTGGCGGGTGCGTGTCATTTGCTTGGCTCCTGATGATCGGGGCGGGACAGGGTGGCGGCCAGCGCGGCGTCCGTGGCCAGGCTGCGCCAGGCGGCGGCGCTCAGTTCTTCGATGGCGGCGCGCGGGTCGTCCCGCAGGCGTCCACCGAGCCAGTTGCGGGCCAGTTCCTGCGCGGGGCCCAGCAGCAGTGGGGCATACAGCTCGGGCGCCAGCCGGCGCAACATCCCCTGCTGGAACCAGGGCTTGAGCAGGGCCAGCATGGTCTTGAAGTGATCGCCCGTCAGCTGGCGGATGGCCTGCTCATGGGCGGGGCTCACGGCTTGCCGCCGGGCGAACAGGAAGCGCGCCAGTTCGGGCCGCGCCACGATCCACTCCAGGTGGGTGGCCAGCAGGATGTGGATGGCCGCGCGCGCGTCACCCGCCTCGCGCACGCCGGCCAACAACCGGTTCCAGTAATCGTCCAGACCCTGCGCGAACAGGGCGGCGGCGATGTTCTCCTTGGTGCCAAAGTGGTGGTAGATGCTGCCCACGGAGGCCAGGCTGCGCTGGCGGATGTCGTCGATGGTGGCCGCTTCGATGCCTTTTTCGGCGAACACGGCGAGGGCGGCGGCCAGGATGGCGCTTTTGCGGTCGAGCGGGATGGCTGTGGTGTCGGGTGTCGTCATGAC
Organism: Rugamonas apoptosis; assembly: GCF_014042355.1. Taxonomy (GTDB): domain Bacteria; phylum Pseudomonadota; class Gammaproteobacteria; order Burkholderiales; family Burkholderiaceae_D; genus Rugamonas; species Rugamonas apoptosis. The sequence goes on along the minus strand of NZ_JACEZU010000006.1, from coordinate 327,184 downwards.
TAGAATATTGTTCTAGAATCCAATTCTAGTCAAGCCATGTTCAGGATTTCCGTGCGTGCGGCCGGAATGGGGCAATTTCCCAACGTTGACTATCGATGTGGGCCGCTAGCGCACGCCCCGCTAGCCCTTGGCCATCCTCCCCCTATGGCCCATCGCGGCGCCGGCGCGGCTTAGCGCAGCCCGCCGAAGCGCTGGTAAAAGCTGTCGTCGGCCTCGGGTGCGTGGTCATCCTCGCGGCGCAGGGTGGCCATGATGAAGTCTTCGGCCTGCGCGAACACGAGCCGGTAAATATCGCGCGCCAGTTCGTAGGCCTGGGCGCCCGGCCACGGTTCCGGCAGCAGTTCCACCGGCAGTTGGGGATCGTGCAGTTGCACCCGGCGGTAAGCGTGAATCAGCAGGCTGCGTATGACGAACGCCTGCTCGGCCGGGATGGCGGGCTGCTGGCGCAGCAAGTCCAGCAGCGGCGTGAACTGGTCCGTGAACTTGCCATAGCCCGCTTCCACGTCCGACAAGTCCCAGCCCTCGGCCACCATGTCGCTCAGCGGCCGCGCGCTCACTTGCGGCACGGTACTGGCGCGGCACACGTACAGCTTGTCCCGCACGCCCACGCGGCCCAGCATTTCCTCCAACACGTCGGCCTCGGCGGCCGGATGGCCGAAGATGCCGGGTGCGATCATGCTGTAGCCCTGCCACAGCAGCTCCTTGCGCAGCGCGCCCCGTTCGGCCGGCGTGATGTTGCCGCCAGCGCTCAACAGCAGGGTCCAGTTGCCGTCCCAGTGCAGTTGCAGCGGCGCGTAGATGCGGCGGTAGGCGCGGCTGAAGCGGGCCATGGCGTCGGCCGGAATCGCATACGAACTGCGGCGGCCGTCGCGCTGGGCGCCCAGCCAGCCTTCCTGCGCGAGACGGAACACGGAGGTGCGCAGCAGCCGGTCGTTGACGCCGAACGGCTCCAGCAGGTTGATCAGGCTGCCCAGCCACACCATGCCGCCGTGCGGCACGATGGCGTCGCCAAAGATGGTCACCACCAGCGACTTGGAACGGGGCGGGTCGGTGGCCAGGAAGTGGGCGATCCAGTCGTCGCAGGTCATCGTAGTTGTCATGGGCAAGTCGGTTTCCGCAAATTTAATGATTCAGTTCAGGCAGCAGTTTACTTTGCCTCGGCATGGGCGCAGGATTATTTTCTGACTTGCATACGACAAGATACGAAATTTCGATGTGACTCAAAAAAACCGTAGCCAAACGAATTTTCGTATCGTAATATGAGCGCTTCGCACTTGGAGATCGATCATGTACGCACAGATGGTGGAAACGGGCCTGAAGCAAGTTCGCAACCTGGATGACATGAGCGCGGAGGAGCGCGCGTTCCAGGAACGCATCGACGCCGGCGTCAAGATCGAGGCCAAAGACTGGATGCCGGACGCCTACCGCAAGACGCTGGTGCGCCAGATCTCCCAGCACGCGCACTCGGAAATCGTGGGCCAGCTGCCGGAAGGGAACTGGGTCACGCGCGCCCCCACCCTCAAGCGCAAGTCCATCCTGCTGGCCAAGATCCAGGACGAGGCGGGCCACGGTTTGTACCTGTACAGCGCGGCCGAGACGCTGGGCGTGTCGCGCGACGACCTGCTGGCCGCCCTGCACGCGGGCAAAGCCAAATATTCAAGCATCTTCAATTACCCCACGCTGTCGTGGGCCGACATGGGCGCCATCGGCTGGCTGGTGGACGGCTCGGCCATCATCAACCAGATTCCCCTGTGCCGCTGCTCGTATGGCCCGTATTCGCGCGCCATGATCCGCGTCTGCAAGGAGGAATCGTTCCACGCCCGCCAGGGCTACGACATCATGCTGTCGCTGGCCAAGGGCACGCCGGAGCAGAAAGCCATGGCGCAGGATGCGCTGAACCGCTGGTGGTGGCCGTCGCTGATGATGTTCGGCCCGTCGGATGCGGAATCGGTCAACAGCGCGCAATCGGCCCAGTGGCGCATCAAGCTGTTCTCCAACGACGAACTGCGCCAGCGGATGGTGGACCAGACCGTGCCCCAGGCTGAATACCTGGGCCTGACCATTCCCGACCCGGACCTGAAGTTCAACGCCGTCACGGGCCACTACGAATTCGGCGAGATCGACTGGGCCGAGTTCCACGCCGTCCTGAAGGGCAACGGCCCCTGCAACCGCGAGCGCCTGGCCACCCGCGTCAAGGCCTACGAGGATGGCCAGTGGTTCCGCGATGCGCTCACCGCCTACGCTGACAAACACGCCACCGCCAAAGCGGCCGCCTGAGAACGAGCCTGAGAACAATACACCGAGGAGAATCGCATGAGCAAAGAATGGCCATTGTGGGAAGTGTTCATCCGCAGCCAGCACGGGCTGGCGCACAAGCATGTGGGCAGCCTGCACGCGCCGGACGCCGAAATGGCGGTCAATAACGCGCGCGACGTCTACACCCGCCGCAACGAAGGCGTGAGCATCTGGGTGGTGCGCGCGGCCGATATCGTGGCCAGCAGCCCGGACGACAAGGGCGCCCTGTTCGAGCCATCCAACAGCAAGGTGTATCGCCATCCGACCTTCTTCCCGATGCCGGAAGAAGTCAAGAACCTGTAAGCGGGAGCGCGCACTGTGGATGACAACAAGTTCAACTATCTGCTGCGCCTGGGCGACAACGCCCTGGTGCTGAGCCAGCGCATCTCCGAATTGTGCGGCAAAGGGCCGGCGCTGGAGGAGGATATGGCGCTCACCAACGTCTCGCTCGACCTCTTGGGCCAGACCCGCTTGTGGTACAGCTACGCGGGCGAGCTGGAAGGAGCGGGCCGCGACGAAGACCGCCTGGCCTTCCACCGCGACGCGCACCAGTTCCGCAACTGCCTGCTGCTGGAACAGCGCAACGGCAACTACGCCGATACCATGATGCGCCAGTTCTTCTTCGACACCTGGCACTACTTCCAGATCGGCGCGCTGACCAAATCGTCGGATGCGCGCATCGCCGGCATCGCGGAAAAATCGCTCAAGGAAGTGACCTACCACCTGCGCCGCAGCGGCGACCTGGTGGTGCGCCTGGGCGACGGCACGCCGGAAAGCCACGCCAAGACGCAGGCCGCGGCCGACGCGCTGTGGATGTACACGGGCGAGATGTTCAATTACGACGCCGTCGACCAGGCCATGGTGGATGCGGGCGTGGCGCCGGCCGCCGCACCGCTGCGGGCCCAGTGGCTGGAACATGTGGCCGCCATCTTCGCCGAGGCCACCCTCGTCATGCCGTCGCCGGACGCGTGGATGCAAAAAGGCGGCAAGCAGGGCGTGCACAGCGAACACCTGGGCTACCTGCTGGCCGAGATGCAGTTCCTGCAGCGCGCTTATCCCGGCGCGGAGTGGTAATGCAAACGGCCGCCGTCACCGTCGAACAGGTGTGGGCCTGGCTGGCCGAAGTGGCCGACCCCGAGATCCCCGTGATCTCGGTGGTGGACCTGGGCATCGTGCGCGCGGTGGAGGTGGCCGAAGGCGGCGCCTGCACCGTCACCATCACGCCCACGTATTCCGGTTGCCCCGCCATGCAGGTGATCGCGGACGCTGTCGCCGACGCCTTGCGCGCACATGGCATGGCCGACGTGCGGCTGCACACCCAGCTCACGCCCGCCTGGACCACGGACTGGATGAGCGAGTCCGGCAAGGCAAAGTTGCGCGGCTACGGCATCGCGCCGCCGGCCCAGCAGGCGATCGACATCAGCGGCCTGCGCGCGGGAGCTGGCGTCAAGCGGGGCGCCTTGCCGGGCGCCGGCCCGCAGCCCGTCGTCGCCTGCCCGCAGTGCGGCTCCACCCACACGGAACTCACCAGCCAGTTCGGCTCCACGCCCTGCAAGGCGCTCTACAAGTGCCTGGACTGCCGCGAGCCTTTCGACTACTTCAAGTGCCACTGACCACTATGAGCAAATTCTATCCGTTGACTGTCTCGCAGGTGCGCAATGAAACGCGCGACACCATCGCCGTCACCTTCGCCGTGCCGCCGGAACTGCGCGAGAGCTTCGTGTTCCAGCAGGGCCAGCACCTCACGCTGCGCACCCACATCAACGGCGAGGACGTGCGCCGCTCCTATTCGATCTGCTCGGCGGTGCAGGACGGCACGCTGCGGGTGGCCATCAAGCGCACCGCTGGCGGCCTGTTCTCCGGCTGGGCCAACGACACGCTCAAGCCGGGCGCCACGCTGGAAGTGATGCCGCCCATGGGCCACTTCAACGTGCCGCTCGATGCGCAAAGCCGGCGCCGTTACCTGGCCTTCGCGGCCGGCAGCGGCATCACGCCCATCCTGTCCATCATCAAGACCACGCTGATGGCGGAGCCCAACAGCAGCTTCACCCTGTTCTACGGCAACCGCGCCTCCTCGTCCGTGATCTTCAAGGAGGAACTGACGGACCTCAAGGACCAATACCTGGAACGCCTCAACCTGGCCTACGTGATGAGCCGCGAGCAGCAGGATATCGACCTGTTCAACGGCCGCATCACCAAGGAAAAATGCCAGCAGTTCCTGCAGCACTGGATCGATATCAAGGACTATGACGTGGCCTTCATCTGCGGCCCGGAGGACATGATGCACGGCGTGTCGGAGGCGCTGCAGGAAGCGGGCATGCCGAAATCGCAGATCAAGATCGAACTGTTCGCCGCCAGCATCCCCAAGCACCAGCACCAGAAGCGCGCGCTGGACCCGGCGCTGGCCCGCCACGAGACGGAAGTGACGGTCATCATGGACGGCAACCACAGCACCTTCACCATGGACAAGGACAAGGAATCCGTGCTGGACGCGGGCCTGCGGGCCGGCGTCGACATGCGCTATTCCTGCAAGGGCGGGGTTTGCTCGACCTGCCGCTGCAAGGTGGTGGACGGCAAGGTCGACATGGACGTCAACTACGCGCTGGAGGACTACGAGATCGCGCGCGGTTTCGTGTTGAGCTGCCAGAGCTTCCCCGTGACGGACAAGCTGGTGGTCGATTTCGACCAGGCTGAATAAACTCCATCAACAGAATAACCATCCGCGAGACGCCATGAACTACGAAAACATCCTGTTCGAGATCAACGACGGCATAGCCCAGCTCACGCTGAACCGCCCGGACAAGCTCAATAGCTTTACCCAGGCCATGCACGATGAAGTCAAGCACGCGCTGCACCGCGTCAATGGCGACAAGAGTGTGCGCGTGTTCGTGCTGACCGGTGCCGGGCGCGGCTTCTGCGCGGGCCAGGACCTGGCCGACCGCGCCGTGGAACCGGGCGCGCGCGGCGTCGACCTGGGCGACTCGGTGGAGAAGAACTACGCGCCGCTGGTGCTGGCGCTGCGCGCGCTGCCCATGCCCGTGATCTGCGCCGTCAACGGCGTGGCCGCCGGCGCGGGCGCCAACATCGCGCTGGCCTGCGACATCGTACTGGCCGCCAAATCGGCCAGCTTCGTGGAAGTGTTCTGCAAACTGGGCCTGATTCCGGACACGGGCGGCACCTACTTCCTGCCACGGCTGGTAGGCACGGCCCGCGCCATGGGCATGGCCATGCTGGGCGAGAAACTCAGCGCCGAACAGGCCGAAGCCTGGGGCTTGATCTGGAAGTGTGTTCCCGACGACGAACTGGCGTCGCAAACGGCCGCCATGGCCAGACACTTCGCCAGCGCGCCCACCAAGGGCCTGGCCTTCACCAAGCAGGCGCTGTACGCCAGCCCGGCCAACACCCTGCAACAACAGCTCACGCTCGAATGCGACATGATGAGCGAACTGGGTAACAGCGACGATTACCGCGAAGGCGTGGCCGCCTTCATGGCCAAGCGCGCGCCGCACTTCACGGGTAAATGAGCATGGCCGCGCTCCCGACTACACGCGTGGTGGCCGTCATCGGCAGCGGCGCCATGGGCAGCGGCATCGCCCAGGTGGCGGCCGCCGCCGGCTATACCGTCAAGCTGCACGACGCTCGGCCGGAAGCGGTGGCCAAGGCCATCGCCGGCATCATCGGCATATTCAACAAGCTGGTGGCAAAAGAGCGCATGAGCGCGGTCGATGCCGCCGCCGCCGCCGCGCGCCTGCAAGCTGCCGCCACGCTGGCCGAAGTGGCCGACGCGGGCCTGGTGGTGGAAGCGATCGTGGAAAACCTGGACGCCAAGCGCGCCCTGTTCACGGAGCTGGAATCCATCGTCGGCGACGACTGCATCCTGGCCACCAATACCTCCTCCATTTCCGTCACCGCCATTGGCGGGCCACTGCGGGTGCCGCAACGGCTGGTGGGCATGCACTTCTTCAATCCAGTGCCGCTGATGGCGCTGGTGGAAGTGGTGAGCGGCCTGGCCACAGACGCCAACGTGGCGGCCACCGTGTCCGACACGGCCGCCGCCTGGGGCAAGAGCCCGGTGCACGCCAAGTCCACGCCGGGCTTCATCGTCAACCGGGTGGCGCGGCCGTTCTACGCCGAGGGCTGGCGCTTGCTCAACGAGCAGGCGGCCGACGCGGCCACCATCGACGCCGTGCTGCGCGAGGCGGGCGGTTTCCGCATGGGGCCTTTCGAGCTGATGGACTTGATCGGGCATGACGTCAATTTCGCCGTTACCCAGTCCGTGTTCCAGGCCTATTTCAACGATCCCCGCTTCACGCCGTCGGTGCTGCAGCAGGAGCTGGTCAACGCCGGTTTCCTGGGCCGCAAATCGGGCCGTGGCTGCTATCCATACGGCGCAGGTGCGAGCGTGCCGCAGCCGCGTTGTGAAGCGCCCCAGTCCTGCCCCGCCCAGGTCAACGTCGAAATGGCGCCGGGCGCGCATGCGCCTGTCGTCGAGGCGCTGGCGGCCCGCCTGCGCGAGCGTGGTATCAATGTGCCGCCGCGCCACGCGCCGGAAGGCCACGCCAGCGGCGAGGCGCCCGCGTTCCACTGCAACGGCGCCGCCGTCTACCTGACGGACGGCCGCACGGCCACCGCCCGCGCGCGCGACAACCACCATTCCGATACGGTGCTGTTCGACCTGGCGCTGGACTTCGCCACGGCCAAGCGCATCGCCGTGGCCTGCGCCGACCAGTGCAGCCCGGCCGCCTTCAACGCCGTCGTCGGCCTGTTCCAGGCGGCCGGTTTCACCGTCACCCGGCTCGACGACGTGCCCGGCCTGGCGGTGATGCGCACCGTCGCCATGCTGGCCAACGAGGCGGCCGACGCCGTGCAGCAGGGTGTGTGTAGCGCGCAGGCGGCCGATATCGCCATGCAGAAGGGCGTCAACTATCCGCGTGGCCCGCTGGCCTGGGCCGACGCCGTGGGCGTGGACCATGTCGTCACCGTGCTGCATAACCTGGCCATCGCTTATGGCGAGGACCGCTACCGCGTGTCGCCGCTGCTGCGCCGCCGCCAAGCTTCGGGAGCCGCCATCCATGCATAACCCCGCCCTCAAAGAAGTACGCCCGGAAGCCCACAAGGACGCCCATAAGGACGCCCACGCCCACCGGCCTGCGCTGACGCCAGAACAGGCGCAGGCGCTGGCCGATGCGGCTGGTGCGGCCATGTACGCGCGCGACCGCGCCAGCCAGGGGCTGGGCATGACACTCGATTCCATCCGTCCCGGCTACGCGCGTATGAGCATGCCGGTGCGGGAAGATATGCTGAACGGGCACCAGACCTGCCACGGCGGCTTTATTTTCGCGTTGGCCGACAGCGCCTTCGCGTTTGCGTGCAACAGCCACAACCAAAACACGGTGGGCGCCGGCTGCACGATCGAATACCTGGCCCCCGGCCGGCTGGGCGACGTGCTGACTGCGGAAGCGGTGGAGCAGGCGCTGGCCGGCAAGAGCGGGGTCTACGACATCCGGGTCAGCGACCAGGGCGGGCGGGTACTGGCGCTCATGCGCGGCAAATCGCACCGCGTGAGCGGCGAGGTGACGCCGCCGCCGTCGCCGCCGCTGCTGCAACCGCAGCAACCGGCCGCACCGCAAGGCTGATCCGCCGCACATCGCAGCAAGGGGGCGCTGTGTCGCCCGCAAGGAGAGAGCAATGGTAAATCGTATTCCCGGCCCGGACGATCTGGAACCCATCGAGCGCGCCAGCAAGGATGAACTGCAGGCGCTGCAGCTGCAGCGGCTGCAATGGTCGCTGCGCCACGCCTACGACAACGTGCCGCACTACCGGGCCGCGTTCGACGCGGCCGGGGTGCACCCGGACGACTTGAAATCGCTGGCCGACCTGGCCCGCTTCCCGTTCACTGGCAAGAAGGAACTGCGCGATAACTACCCGTTCGGCATGTTCGCCGTGCCGCGCGAGCAGGTGGTGCGGGTGCATGCGTCCAGCGGCACCACCGGCAAGCCGACCGTGGTGGGCTATACCCAGAACGATATCGATACCTGGGCCGGCGTGGTGGCCCGCTCGATCCGGGCGGCCGGCGGCCGGCGCGGCGACATGGTGCACATCGCCTACGGCTACGGCCTGTTCACGGGCGGGCTGGGCGCGCACTACGGCGCCGAGCGGCTCGGTTGCACCGTCATTCCCATGTCCGGCGGGCAGACGGAAAAGCAGGTGCAACTGATCCAGGACTTCAAGCCGTCCATCATCATGGTCACGCCTTCCTACATGCTCAACATCGTCGAGGAATTCCAGCGCCAGGGGCTGGACGCGGCGGCCAGTTCACTCAAGGTCGGCATCTTCGGCGCCGAGCCGTGGACCGATGCCATGCGCGCCGAGATCGAACGCCGCGCCGGCATCGACGCGGTCGACATCTACGGCCTGTCCGAAGTGATGGGACCGGGCGTGGCCAGCGAGTGCATCGAGAGCAAGGACGGCCCTGTGATCTGGGAAGACCATTTCTACCCCGAGATCATCGACCCGGAAACGGGCGAAGTGCTGCCCGACGGCAGCGACGGCGAACTGGTGTTCACTTCGCTCACCAAGGAGGCGCTGCCCGTGATCCGCTACCGCACGCGCGACCTCACGCGCTTGCTGCCGCCCACTTCGCGGTCCATGCGCCGCATCGGCAAGATAACGGGGCGCTCGGACGACATGTTGATCATTCGCGGCGTGAACGTGTTCCCCAGCCAGATCGAGGAACTGGTGCTGAAGATGCCCAAGCTGGCGCCCGTGTATCAACTGGTCGTCTCGCGCGAAGGCCACCTGGACAAGCTGGACGTGATCGGCGAACTGCGTCCCGAAGTGTCGGGCCGCTTGACGGAATTCGAAACGGAAGCCCTGTCGCGCGAACTGGAACACCACATCAAGACCTACGTGGGCGTGAGCACCAAGGTGCGCCTGCTGGCGGCCAACAGCATCGAACGCACGCTGACGGGCAAGGCCAAGCGCGTGGTCGACAAGCGCCCGAAATCTTGAAACACCGCCTGAAGCAGCGCCTGAACCACTGCCTGATCAAGCCAACCACCATCCCAACGAGGAATTTACGTGAACGACGCCTTTATCTGTGACGCCATCCGCACCCCCTTCGGCCGCTACGGCGGCGCCCTGGCCGGCGTGCGCGCCGATGACCTGGCGGCGCTGCCCATCGCCGCCCTGATGGCGCGCAACCCCGGCGTGAACTGGGCCGCCGTGGACGACATCTACTACGGCTGCGCCAACGGCGCCGGCGAGGACAACCGCAACGTGGGCCGCATGGCCGCGCTGCTGGCCGGCCTGCCGGTGGAGGTGCCAGCCAACACCATCAACCGCCTGTGTGGTTCCAGCCTGGACGCGGTGGGCATCGCCGCGCGCGCCATCAAGTCCGGCGAGGCGCACTTGGTGATCGCGGGCGGCGTGGAGAGCATGACGCGCGCGCCGTTCGTGATGGGCAAGGCCGACAGCGCGTTCTCGCGCGCGGCCAGGATCGAGGACACCACCATCGGCTGGCGCTTCGTCAACCCTGTGATGAAGGCGCGCTACGGCATCGACAGCATGCCGGAGACGGCGGAGAACGTGGCCACGGAATTCAACATCAGCCGCGCCGACCAGGACGCGTTCGCGATTCGCAGCCAGCAGCGCTGGGCCGCCGCCCACGCGGCCGGTGTGTTCCGCGACGAGATCGTGCCCGTCACGCTGCATCAGAAAAAAGGTGAACCCAAGGTCGTGGATACAGACGAACATCCCCGTCCCGATACCACGCTGGAGATGCTGGCCAAGCTGAAAGGCGTGGTCACGCCGGACGGTAGCGTCACCGCCGGTAATGCCTCGGGCGTGAATGATGGCGCCTGCGCCATCCTGCTGGCCTCGGCCGCCGCCGCCGAACAATACGGCTTGAAGAAGCGTGCCCGCGTGGTGGGCATGGCCACGGCCGGCCTGGCGCCGCGCATCATGGGCTTCGGTCCATCGCCGGCCACCAAGAAAGTGCTGGCCCAGACCGGGCTCACGCTGGACCAGATGGACGTGATCGAATTGAACGAGGCGTTCGCCGCCCAGGGCCTGGCCGTCACGCGCGACCTGGGCCTGGCTGACGACGCGCCGCACGTGAACCCGAATGGCGGCGCCATCGCCATCGGCCACCCGCTGGGCGCATCCGGCGCGCGGCTGGTGCTGGCGGCGCTGAACCAGCTGGAACGCACGGGCGGGCGTTATGGCCTGTGCACCATGTGCATCGGCGTGGGCCAGGGCATTGCACTCATCATCGAACGCGTGTGACGCGGGGGAGCGACGGCATGGTCAAAGTCTATGAAATCAATGGCGTGACGCCGGTGGTGCATCCCACCGCCTATGTGCACCCTAGTGCGGTGCTGATCGGCGACGTGATCGTCGGCCCGCGTTGCTACATCGGCCCGCTGGCCGCCCTGCGGGGCGACTTCGGACGGCTGATCCTGGAGGAGGGCGCCAACCTGCAGGACACCTGCGTCATGCACGGCTTCCCCGGTTGCGACACGGTGGTCGAGCAGGATGGCCACATCGGCCACGGCGCCGTGCTGCACGGCTGCCGAATCGGCCGCAACGCGCTGGTAGGCATGAACGCGGTGGTGATGGATAAGGCCGAAGTGGGCGCCGACAGCATCGTGGCGGCCATGGCCTTCGTCAAGGCCGGCATGGTGATCCCGCCGCGCAGCATGGCCGTGGGCTCGCCCGCGCGCGTGCTGCGCACCCTGAGCGACGACGAGATCCGCTGGAAGAGCGACGGCACGGCCCAATACCAGGAGCTGGCCGTGCGCTCCATGCACACCATGCGCGAAGTGGAAGCGCTGACGCAGGTGGAACCGGACCGCAAGCGCATCGAATGGGAAACCTCGCTGCCGCTGCACCTGCACAAGAACGCGGCGCCCTGAAACAACAAGCAGGCCCGCCGCGCGCGGGCCGGACGAAGAATCGAACGGAGACAAAACGATGGCTCACATCCACACCCTGCAAAGCCTGATCGGTGGCCGCTGGCTCGGCGCCGAAGCAGCCACGCCGCTGCACAACGCCCTGACCAACGCCGTGATCTACCACACCCACGCCGACCGGATCGACTTCAGCGAAGCCGTCCACTACGCCCGCAAGACGGGTGTGCCGGCGCTGATGGCGATGGACTTCCAGCAGCGGGCCGCGCGCCTGAAGGCGCTGGCCCTGTACCTGGCCAGCCGCAAGGAAGAGCTGTACGCCATCTCGCACCTGACGGGCGCCACCCGCGCCGACAGCTGGGTCGATATCGAAGGCGGCACCGGCACCCTGTTCGCCTATGCCAGCATGGGCAGCCGCGAGCTGCCGTCGTCCAACGTGCTGCACGAAGGCCCGGCCATGGCGCTCGGCAAGAGCGGCGGTTTCGCCGGCACCCACATCCTGGTGCCGCGCGGCGGGCTGGCGGTGCACATCAACGCCTTCAACTTCCCCATCTGGGGTTTGCTGGAAAAATTCGCGCCCAGCTTCCTGGCCGCCATGCCCTGCATCGGCAAGCCCGCCACGGCCACCAGTTACCTGACCGAGGCGCTGGTGCGCATGATGCATGAATCCGGCCTGCTGCCGGAAGGCGCGCTGCAACTGGTGATCGGCGGTACGGGCGATCTGCTGGACCGCCTGACGGGCGCCGACGTGGTCACCTTCACGGGATCGGCCGACACGGCCGCGCGGTTGCGCACCAACCCCAACCTGGTGGCCAATTCCGTGCCGTTTACGGCCGAAGCGGATTCGCTCAACTGCGCCATCCTGGCGCCGGACGTGACGCCGGACGACCCCGAGTTCGACCTGTTCATCAAGGAAGTGGCGCGCGAGATGACGGGCAAGGCGGGGCAGAAATGCACGGCCATCCGCCGCATCATCGTGCCGCAGCAGCAGGTACAGGCCGTGGGCGAACGGCTGCGCGAACGGCTGGCCAAGGTCAGCGTGGGCGACCCGTCGGTGGAAGGCGTGCGCATGGGCGCGCTGGCCTCCAAGGACCAGCAGCGCGACGTGGCCGAACGGGTGGCGATGCTGGCCAAAGGGAACGAGATCGTGTTCAGCGCCGGTGACGGCTTCAAGCCCGTGGGCCAGGGCGTGGAGAACGGCGCCTTCTTCCCGCCCACGCTGCTGCTGTGCCGCGACGGCCTGCGCAACGATGCCGTGCACGACGTGGAAGCGTTCGGCCCCGTCAGCACCATCATCGCCTATGATGGCATCGACGAAGCGATGGCCTTGGCCGCGCGTGGCAAGGGCAGCCTGGTGTCCACGCTGGTGACCAGGGATGTGCGCACGGCCGCCTATTGCGTGCCGATGGCGGCCGCCTCGCACGGCCGGGTGCTGATACTGGACCGGGAAGCGGCGGTGGATTCCACCGGCCACGGTTCGCCGCTGCCGCAGCTCAAGCACGGTGGTCCGGGCCGGGCCGGTGGCGGCGAGGAACTGGGCGGCATCCGCGCCGTGCGCCATTTCCTGCAGCGGGCCGCGATTCAGGGCTCGCCCACCATGCTGGCCGCCGTCACGGGCGAGTATGTGCGCGGCGCGGCTGTGCGCGAGAGCGAGCAGCACCCGTTCCGCAAGTATTTCGGCGATCTGCAGATCGGCGACTCGCTGCTGACCCACCGCCGCACCGTGAGCGAAGCCGACATCGTCAACTTCGGCGGCGTCTCGGGCGACTACTTCTACATGCACTTCGACGAGATCGCCGCGCGCGACACCCAGTTCGGCAAGCGCATCGCGCACGGCTACTTCGTGCTGTCGGCGGCGGCCGGGTTGTTTGTCTCGCCCGCGCCCGGCCCCGTGCTGGCCAATTATGGATTGGACAACCTGCGCTTCATCACGCCGGTGGCGATCGGCGACACCATCCGCGCGCGCCTGACGTGCAAGCGCAAGGTGGACCGCAACCGCACCGACGACAAGGGCGTGGGCCAGGGCGTGGTCGCGTGGGACGTGCAGGTGACCAACCAGAACGACGAACTGGTGGCCAGCTACGACATCCTGACCCTGGTGATGAAGCGCGCCTGATCACCATCGGGGGCGCTGGCCCCAGGGGTTATTTGCCGCGGAACGGCTCGTCGATGCTGTGGGCCGGTTCCGTGAACCATTTGGGACCGGCTTCCGTCATGTAGAAGTGGTCCTCGTGGCGCACCCCGAAGTGGCCGGGGATGCAGATCATCGGTTCGTTCGAAAAGCACATGCCTACATCCAGCGGCGTCTTGTCGCCGCCCACCAGGTAGGGCTACTCGTGGATGTCCAGGCCGATGCCATGGCCGGTGCGGTGGGGCAGGCCGGGCAGCTTGTAGCCGGGGCCGTAGCCGTCCTCCTCCAGCGCGCGGCGGGCGGCGCGATCCACTTCCTCGCACGGCACGCCCAGTTGCGCCGCGTTGAAGGCGGCCAGTTGCGCCTTTTGCTCGCTGTTCCACACGGCCCGCTGGCGCGCGCTCGGCTGGCCGTACACGTAGGTGCGGGTGATGTCGGAAATGTAATTGTGCAGCTTGCAGCCGGTGTCGATCAGCACCGTGTCGCCCCGTTTGAGGGTCTGCACATAGCTCACGCCGTGCGGGTAGGCCGTGGCCTCGCCGAACAGCACGATGCAGAAGTAGGATCCCGAGGCGCCCACCTTGCGGTGCGCGCGCTGGATGAATTCCTCCACTTCCACCGTGGTGATCCCTTCGTGCAGGATGCTGGCCGTGGCCACGTGCACGGCCAGCGTCATGTCCTTGGCGCGCTGCATCAGGGCGATTTCGGCGGCCGACTTGCGGCTGCGGCACCAGGCCGTCACGGTGCGGGCATTTTCCAGCGTGTAGCCGGCCGCCAGCGGGCGGATGCCGTCGAAGATGAAGAAGGCGGCGCTTTCGCATATGCCCACGCGGGGCGGGCGGTCGGCGTCCGGCACCACGCCCATGCGCTGCAGGGTGTCGACGAACAGCTGGTAGGGGCTTTCGTGCTCATCCCAGCAATTGACGCGGCCTTCCACCAGCATGAAGTCCTTGAGCGTGCTGTCCTCGAAGGCGGGAGCGATGTATTCGAGCGCGCCGTGGGCCGGCAGGATGGCGCCCACCATGCGTTCGCTGGCCGACCAGCGGGTGCCGGTGAAGTAGGTCAGATTGGCGCCCGCGTTCACGTAGATGGCCGCGATGCCCTGGTCGCGCATGTAAGCCTGCGCCTTGAGGATGCGTTGCTGGTGCTCTTCCCGGCCGATCGGGACGGCGCCCGCCGTCATGTCGGAAAGGGTGGCCAATGCCTGTTCGATGCTGCTGCCGCCGATGGTCATAGAGTCTCCTGTGGGTGTGTCCGGGGCGCGCGGATCTCAGTGTCCGCGCTGCGCCGATGATAGCAGTTTCAGCCTGTCCGGCGGCGGGCGGCGGGCGCCTAAAATGCAGGCATGTGGTGGAACATGTACAATTACTCCTTCGGCGCCCCGTCGCCATGCTTTAGATGCAACTCCATCAACTTGCAACCCTTACCCGTATGACCACTGCCAATTTCCCGAATTACTACTCAGAAACGGTGACCGAGGTCCATCACTGGAACGAAACGCTGTTCAGCTTCAAAACCACGCGCAACGCTGGCTTGCGTTTCCTGTCCGGCCAGTTTGTGATGATGGGCCTGGAAGTGGAAGGCCGTCCGCTGGTGCGCGCCTACAGTATCGTCAGCCCTCACTACGATGAAATCCTGGAGTTCTACAGCATCAAGGTGCCAAATGGTCCGCTGACGTCGCGCCTGCAGCACTTGAAGGTGGGCGACACCGTCCTGGTGGGCAAGAAGCCGACCGGCACGCTGATCAAGGATAACCTGATGAAGGGCCGCAACCTGTACCTGCTGAGCACCGGTACGGGCCTGGCGCCGTTCATGAGCATCATCCGCGACCCCGAGTACTATGAAGATTACGACCACATCGTGCTGGTGCACGGCGTGCGCTTCGTGAGCGAATTCGGCTACAAGGAATTCATCGAAGCTGAATTGCACGACCATGAATACCTGGGCGACCTGATCAAGGACAAGCTGATCTACTGCCCAGTGGCCAGCCGCGAGCCATTCGTGCGCTCGGGCCGCATTCCGGAACTGCTGGAGACGGGCGCGCTGGCGGCCGAATTCGGCCTGGACCAGCTGGATCCGGAACAGGATCGCGTGATGATCTGCGGTAACCCCGCCATGCTGCACGACCTGTCCGAGATGTTGAAGGCCAAGGGCTTCAAGGAAGGCAACATGAACAACCAGGGCAGCTACGTCGTGGAACGGGCCTTCGTCGAGAAGTAAGCCTGTCTTGCGTCCCCGGCCGCCATGGCCGGGGCGTGCAGTTGGTTTTCTCCCTTCCTGCTAGTTCTTCCCCGCCTTCAAACGCCGCAGCTGGGCCGCCTGGTAGGCGCCAAAAGCGTCGTTGAACAGGCAGCGGATCAGGGGATCGTCCACGATCTCCGCGTCCGCGATTTCCTCCTCCGTCGCCGCGTCAAAGCGCTCATCGTTGATGCGCATATACATCGACGTGAGCGATTCGCCCAACACCAGCGCCGCATACACTTTGGCCAGCGGGACTTCCGTGGTCCAGCCCAGGGGGCTGCTATCGTCATCGGGCAGGCGCGCGATACTGTCGCCGTGCACCCGGTAGCGCAAGTGGGTGACCGTTCCGTCATGACCGTACAGCGACAAACGCCACACGCGCGGCTGGTCGAAATAGCCGCCCGGTTCCAGTTCCATCCCCGCATACTTTTCCAGCAGCCCCGCGTGGCAATAGTCGAGCACCGTTTGCGTCTGCTGCGCCGTCAGCGGCGCGAAGTGACGCGCGATGTCGGCCGTCGCCGGCGGCGCCGCATGGCCGTCGTACTGGTAATCGACGTCCTGCTCACCCACCGGGATCACCCATGGCAGCGGCGCCGATGGCTGCAATGAGGTCGCGTCCAGCGTCACCGAGACGGAGGGATTGAGGCGCACCACCCGCGCCTGCGGCAGCGCCGCCTCCACCGTCTGCTGGAACAGCCGATAAGTGAGCGGGAAGAAGGCGCGGTTGTACCACGACCATGGCTCCTGCTGGAACTGGCAGGAGCTGGGCACCACGTAGCGTGGATTGAGCACTTTGAGTTGATCCAGCCATTCGGCGGGAATCTCCACCGGGTCGATCCCGGCGCGCGATGGCATCAGCACCTCCACCTCGCGCATGGTCTGGAATGGCCACAGCACCATGTGCCATGGCGCTTGCCGCGCCAGTTCGGCCAGCGTAACGGGTGCGATCCAGGCGTCCACCACGTTGAGCACATTCAGCCCTTCGGCCCGGATCTGGAACATGGAGTCGACATCGGCATCGATCGCTTCGCGTGGGACCACCTCGATCGTGCCGATAGTGACCGCTTCGTCGATGCGCAACGCCCGCACGTCGCGGAAGCCCAGTTCGCGCAGCATGGCGAACAGTTCGTCGAACAGGCAGTAGAGGTAGATCGTCGTGTCGCGGTCCAGCAGGTCCAGGCTGTCGAACGAGCAGTGGTCGTCGTGGAAGTGCGAGATGAAGACGGCGGAAAAACGCTGCCGCCGGATCTGCTCAAGGTCGAAGCGCACGTCGGGAAACGCGTGGCAGTTGCGGCTGAACGGATTTTCGAAGACGGGATCGAAGGCGATGCGCGTGGCGCCGCACTCGAACACATAGCCGGCGTGGAGGATACGGGAAATTTTCAGGCTCATGGGGGATATTGTATCCTTCCCGCATCAATCCGCCGCCGGCTCGGCCGCGCCACCGCCCCCGCGCCGCCGCCTTGGGCTGCCACCAGCGCCCATGCGGCAGCGTGTGACAGCTCAGGCTTGGGCGGCTGGTGCGACGCTGTGGCGGGCGCCCATCACTTCTTGTCTGAGTCGGTCGAGAAGTTCAGTTGCGGCGCCTCGTCGTCCTGTTTCGGTTCAGCCGGCGGCGCGCTTTCGTCGCTGGACGGGGTGTCGATCTTCAGCTCCAGCTGTTCATGCATGTCGACCTTCTTCTCCACCGATACCAGGCGCGGGAAGGTGATGATCAAGCCCACCATGATGACCTGGATCAGCACGAACGGAATGGCGCCCCAGTAGATGTCGGACGTTTTCACTTCCTTGGAGGCCACCGAGCGCAGGTAGAACAGGGCGAAGCCGAACGGCGGGTGCATGAACGAAGTCTGCATGTTCACGCCCAGCAGCACGCCGAACCAGATCAGGTCGATACCGAGCTTGTCGGCCACCGGACCCACCAGCGGCACCAGGATGAAGGCCAGCTCGAAGAAGTCGAGGAAGAAGGCCAGCAGGAAGAACATCAGGTTGACGACGATCAGGAAGCCGGTGCTGCCGCCGGGCAGGCTGGACAGCAGGTGTTCCACCCACAGGTCGCCGTTCACGCCGCGGAACACCAGCGAGAACACGGTCGAACCGATCAGGATGAAGATCACGAAGCAGGCCAGGCGCGTGGTCGAGTGCATGGCCTGGCGCGTCAGGCTCCACGACAGGCGGCCATTGAGCATGGCCAGGATGATGGCGCCCATGGCGCCCATGCCGCCACCCTCGGTGGGCGTGGCCAGGCCGACGAAGATGGTGCCCAGCACCAGGAAGATCAGGGCCAGCGGCGGGATCATGACGAACACCACCCGTTCGGCCATGCGCGACAGCAGGCCCAGTTTCAAATGGCGGTTGAGCAGCGCGAACAGGAAGGAACCGATGATGCCTACGCCGGCCGAGAAGATGCCCAGTTCATCGGCCGCCAGCGTTGGATGGGCGGCGCCGTAGTAACGGGCGAAGGCGTAGGAGGCGCCGACGGCGCCCACCAGCAGGGCCAGCAGCGAACGCACGCCGCTGTCGCCATTAGGCTGGCGCAGGTTGCGCGCTTCCAGCGGCAGGGCCGGCACCATTTTCGGCCAGAAGATGGAAACCAGCAGCACGAAGCCGGCGTACAGCGCCGTCAGCATCAGGCCGGGCACGAAGGCGGCCTTGTACATATCGCCCACGGAGCGGCCCAGCTGGTCGGCCATCACGATCAGCACCAGCGACGGCGGGATGATCTGGGCCAGCGTGCCGGAAGCGGCGATCACGCCCGACGCCAGGCGCTTGTCGTAACCGTAGCGCAGCATGACGGGCAGCGAGATCAGGCCCATCGAGATCACGGAGGCGGCCACCACGCCGGTGGTGGCGGCCAGCAGCGCGCCCACGAAGATCACGGCATAGGCCACGCCGCCGCGGATGGGGCCGAATAACTGGCCGATGGTATCGAGCAGGTCCTCGGCCATGCCGGAACGTTCCAGCACCAGGCCCATGAAGGTGAAGAAGGGGATGGCCAGCAGCGTGTCGTTGGCCATGATGCCGAAAATGCGGTTCGGCAGCGCCTGCAGCAGTTCGATGTTGAGCAGGCCAAGCTTGATGCCCACCAGGCCGAAGAACAGGCCATTGGCGGCCAGGGAAAACGCCACCGGGAAGCCCGATAGCAGGAAGATCACCAGGGCGCCGAACATGATGGGCGCCAGATTCGCTGTCAAGAATAATTCCATGTCTCGCGTTCCGCTCTCTTATAGTGTGGGAGGTAGGGGGGATTACTGCAGCTTGTTGGCGGCCTTGATGGCCGCGATTTCCTCTTCCGGCGTGGCCACGTGCTTGGCGAATTCGTGGCCATCGATCTTGCCGGCCAGGAAGGCGATGCGCTTGATGATCTCGGACACGCCCTGCAGCACCATCAGCGCGAAGCCGACCGGCACCAGCAGCTTGGCCGGCCACACGATCAGGCCGCCGGCGTTGCTCGACATCTCGCCGCTCTGGATCGAACCGAGCGCGAACGGCACGCCGAAGTACAGGATCACCAGCGAGATCGGCATCAGGAACAACACAAAGCCGAACAGGTCGATCCAGACCTGGGTGCGTTTGGAGAAGCGGCCGGCGATGACGTCGATGCGGACATGCTCGTCGCGTTTGAGGGTGTGGCTGGAGGCGAGCATGAACATGGCCGCGAACAGATACCACTGGATTTCCAGCCAGGCGTTGGAGCTGGCGTTGAAGATGTAGCGCACCAGGGCGTTCACGGTGCAGATGGTGACGGCGGCCAGCAGCGCATAGGCCACGGCGTTCGCCACTTTTTCATTGAGCAGGTCGATGGCCCGCGATATCGACATAAACATTCCGGTCTCCTCGTTCTCGTGTAGGTGTTACTACCGGGGCGCTGCGTTGGCGCCCTGGGGGGAAGTTTTTGCATGCCGCCCGTGGTGCGGGCGGCATGCGGTGCGGGCGGGTGCCGCAGTGCGCTTAACCGGCGGCCAGCTGGGCGCGTACGCGGGCAATGGCGGCGCGCACCTGGTTGGGCGCGGTGCCACCTACGTGGTCACGCGCGGCCACGGAGCCTTCCAGCGTCAGCACGGCGAACACGTCGTCGGTGATCAGGTCGGAGAAGGCACGCAGCTGATCCAGCGACAGGTCGGCCAGGTCGCAGCCCTGGTCCACGCAGGCGCGCACGGCGCGCGCCACGGCTTCGTGCGCGTCGCGGAATGGCAGGCCTTTCTTGACCAGGTAGTCGGCCAGGTCGGTGGCGGTGGCGTAGCCTTGCAGGGCGGCGCTGCGCATGGCGTCCGGCTTGACGCTGATGCCGCCGGCCATGTCGGCGAAGATGCGCAGCGTATCGACCACCGTGTCGACCGTGTCGAACAGCGGTTCCTTGTCTTCCTGGTTGTCCTTGTTGTAGGCCAGCGGCTGGCCTTTCATCAGGGTCAACAGACCCATCAGGTGGCCGTAGACGCGGCCGGTCTTGCCGCGCGCCAGTTCCGGCACGTCCGGGTTTTTCTTTTGCGGCATGATGGACGAGCCGGTGCAGAAGCGGTCGGCGATGTCGATGAAGCCCACCCGTGGGCTCATCCAGATCACCAGTTCTTCCGACATGCGCGACACGTGGGTCATGATCAGCGAGGCGGCGGCCGTGAATTCGATCGCGAAATCGCGGTCCGAGACGGCGTCCAGCGAGTTGTGGCACACGTCGTCGAAGCCCAGGGTCTTGGCCACGCGCACGCGGTCGATGGGGAAGGTGGTGCCGGCCAGCGCGGCCGCGCCCAGCGGCAGGCGGTTGACGCGCTTGCGGCAGTCGGCCATGCGCTCGGCGTCGCGGCCGAACATTTCAACGTAGGCCAGCATGTGGTGGCCGAAGGTGATGGGCTGGGCCACCTGCATGTGGGTGAAACCGGGCAGGATGGTTTCGGCGTTGTCCTCGGCCAGGTCGGTCAGGGCGCCGCGCAGGGAAGCCAGCAGGCCCAGGATGTCGTCGATGGCCGAGCGCACGTACAGGCGGATGTCGGTGGCCACCTGGTCGTTGCGGGAACGGCCCGTGTGCAGGCGCTTGCCGGCGTCGCCCACCAGTTCGGTCAGGCGTTTTTCGATATTCAGGTGCACATCTTCCAGGTCCAGCAGCCATTCGAACTGGCCGGCGTCGATTTCCTGGGCGATCTGGGTCATGCCGCGCTCGATTTCGGCGCGGTCGGCGGCGCTGATGATGCCTTGGGCGGCCAGCATTTCAGCGTGGGCCAGCGAGCCCTGGATGTCGGCCTTGGCCAGGCGTTTGTCGAAGAACACGGAGGCGGTGTAACGCTTGACCAGGTCGGAGACCGGTTCGGAGAAGCGCGCCGACCAGGCTTCGCTTTTTTTGGAGAGTTGTGCTGTCATGATGATAAGAAGGGGCTAGGTGGACCGAATGATTTGCTTGATTATAAACAAGGATGGACCGGCACAGGATAAATAGGGGGCCGATCCCGCCCGAACCGGCCCGTTCAGGGGCTGCGGTGGGGGCGAATGGCGACACTCGGGCCGCGTCAGGAGGAAAGTATGGCCGGATGGCATCCTGCGTTGCGAACGCATGACCGGAAACGGCAATATATTTGTGCGCTCATAAACCCAGCCGGCAAATCAGGTATATTGTCTCCTGAGGCGGGAGGATTCTGGCCCGGCCTGTTTTCCTGGATCGGACGAGATATGCGAGTGCTCACGACTTTGCTGGCTTATCTGGGGAGCGCGGTGTTGTTTTGCTGCGCTGCGGGGACAGTGCACGCCGACGAGGCGGCCGCGCCCAAGGGCACGCTGGTGATCATCGGCGGCGGCCTGCGGGGCGACAACGCCGAAGTGTGGCAGCGCATCGTGCAGCTGGCCGGCGGCAAGGGCGCCCGCATCGCCGTCTTCCCCTCCGCCTCGGCCTATCCTGAACAGGCCGGCTTATCCATCATCAAACGACTCGACCAGTACGGCGCCAAGGCCTTCCTGGTGCCGGTGGCCGTCAAGCTGGCCGACAGCGATTTCCGCAAGGCCGCCGACGACGCCCGGCTGGCCGACTCCGTGCGCCATGCCGGCGGCGTGTTCTTCGCCGGCGGCGACCAGGCCCGCATCACGCGCGCCTTGCTGCGCGAGGATGGCCAGCGCAGCGCCACGCTGGAAGCCGTGTGGGAAGTGTACCGGCGCGGCGGCGTGATCGCCGGCACCAGCGCCGGCGCCGCCATCATGAGCAGCACCATGTTCAACGAACCGAAGACCGTGCTGGCCACGCTCAAGCAGGGCGTGACGGAAGGGCGCGAGATCGCCCCCGGCCTCGGTTTTATCGGCGAGGACGTGTTCGTCGACCAGCACCTGCTGGTGCGGGGGCGCTTCGCCCGCATGATTCCCGCCATGCTCAAAAAAGGCTACCAGATCGGGCTGGGGGTGGACGAGAACACGGCCATGGTGATCGACAGCCGGCGCGAAGTGGAAATCGTCGGCTACACGGGCGCGCTGCTGATCGACCTGGCGCGTGCCACCACCGACGAGGCGGCGGCCGAATTCAACGTCAAGAACGTCGTGATCAGCTATCTGGATCATGGCGACAAGTACAACCTGGCCACGCGCCGCTACACGCCCGCGCCCGACAAGGCGGCCGGCAAGCTCGATCCCGCGCGGCCGTATTCCAAGATGCCCGTGTTCAGCGGCGATATCCTGGGCAGCAACGCCGTCGTCCAACTGATGGAAAAGCTGATCGACAACAGCCAGGAGGAGGCGCTGGGGCTGGCCTTGTCCGCGCCGGACGAAGCGTCGCCGGACCTGGGCTTCGAGTTCAAGTTCACCAAGACGGCCGACAGCGTGGGCTACCAGTCGCCCATGGCCGAGGCGTATTCCATCTACAACCTGCGGCTCGATATCCGGCCGATTCACTTGCAGCTGCCGCTGTATCAATACAAATAGTAGCTGGTGGGGTCGTTCAACCGTATTACGCCGCGCATGATCTATTCTCCTTGGGTTGGTTGTCGTTCAGGTGATCAATCGGAATAGCCTTGCATGCGCGAGGTTTCGTCGTGTCGGATGCCCCACCACATCAGGTAGGCGTGATTGCCACCGCGCGCGCGATACCAGGGCTTGTCCGGGTCGATCGGGCGCACTGTCGCCGGCGGCACCACCAGCACGGCGGTGGGATGCTCCGGGTCGGTGGTGCCTGCCACCAGCACGTTCTTGCCGAAGTGGTTGGCGTAGGCGATACCCAGCGCGACGTTGGTGAGCGCCGTGCCGGCGCCCATTTCACCGAGCAGGGCGGGGGTGTTGAAGGCGTGTTTCATCATGTCGAGCTCCGGGGCCTCCAGCGTGAGTGCGTGCGCCAGGTTGCGCAGGCGTTCCTGGGAGTCCGGGTGGGTGAGGTTGGCATCGTGGATCATGTAGCCGATGTCGATGGTTTGCTTGCCGGCGTTTTCGACGGCTCTGGTCAGCGTGGCTTGCAGTGCCTGCACGGGGCGCGGCGGCATGCCCTTCGTCGTTTTGAACTCGGTGCTGGAATGGGTGGCCGGATAGCCGATCCAGGCCAGCGCGTCGCGCTCAGTTTTATAGTTGGGGCCGGCCAGTACCAGCAGCACCATGTTTTCGTTGATGCCTTCGTCACTTGGGGGGAAATTGGGGGCGTCCCAGTTCATGGCCCACACGGTTTCGTTCGGGTGCGCCTGCAGGTAGCGCAACGCGGCCGAGAGCGAGGTGAAGCCAGCGTTCGGGCCGCCCATCGTCACTTGCACGTCGGGGGGAGTGTCGCGGGACCAAGTCGTGGGAAAGCTTTTGTTACCGATTTCGAAAAAGCTGATAATGCTATCCCTCGTGTATTGCGCCGCCTCTAACGGATCGATCTTATCGGCCGGCAGCGCATATTCGACATGAATGCCGGCAAGTTCGCGCCAAGTCGACTTGTCTTTCAGCGAGTGGGCGTTGTAAAAGTAGTAGGAGCTGGAGAAATAGATATCGCGAAAATGGTATAACAGTTCAGTAATGTATTTATGATGGTACCCCTTGAATGTCTCTTCTCCGTCATTTCCAACCGCAATCGAACCGACAGTTTGTAGCGTAGAGAATTTTTGTGGCTCGGTTCTTACCATGTCATCATTTTTGTTGGGCTGAGCCAGACCCAGTGTCCACAGCAATTCCCATTCCGTCGGGTAGTCTTTTCGGTGTAGTGGGTTGAGCCATTGCAATCCGACGACTTGGGCCATGAAGGGTTTGACGGGTTCGGCGACTACCGGTGCGGCGGCGTGGGTGTCTTTGACGGCTGCGCCGGGGGCGCCCACGCAGGAGGTGAGCAAAGCCAAGGTGGAGAACGCGGCCAGTGCGGGCATGATCAGGAATCGTTTCATGACATCCTCTTCAGTGAGCGTGCTTGGTGCGTCGGCGGTGGCAATCCATGTGAGCAGAAACATGGCGCCAAAGGCAACGATGAAGGCGAAGATCGCCCAGGCGAATCGTCTGGGACGGGTGGAGATCAGGGGACTCATGGATGGCCTTCTGTGTGAGCCTGTGTTCCATGGGCGGGATGCTGGCGCTCGTCGATGATCTTGTCCGGCATATTTCCCTCATTGGTTTGAGTGCGTGCTCGCTCGTATCGCGTCGTGTACGATCTATTCGCGAAGGCTCGCTTGCTGATCTCGTGATCAATCGGAATAGCCTTGCATGCGCGAGGTTTCGTCGTGTCGGATGCCCCACCACATCAGGTAGGCGTGATTGCCACCGCGCGCGCGATACCAGGGCTTGTCCGGGTCGATCGGGCGCACTGTCGCCGGCGGCACCACCAGCACGGCGGTGGGGTGCTCCGGGTCGGTGGTGCCGGCCACCAGCACGTTCTTGCCGAAATGGTTGGCGTAGGCGATACCCAGCGCGACGTTGGTGAGCGCCGTGCCGGCGCCCATTTCACCGAGCAGGGCGGGGGTGTTGAAGGCGTGTTTCATCATGTCGAGCTCAGGGGCATCCAGCGTGAGTGCGTGCGCCAGGTTGCGCAGGCGTTCCTGGGAGTCCGGGTGGGTGAGGTTGGCATCGTGGATCATATAGCCGATGTCGATGGTTTGCTTGCCGGCGTTTTCGACGGCGGTATTCAGCGTGGCTTGCAGTGCCTGCACGGGGCGCGGCGGCATGCCCTTCTTCGTTTCGAACTCGGTCGAGGAGTGCGTGGCCGGATAGCCGATCCAGGCCAGCGCGTCGCGCTCAGTTTTATAGTTGGGGCCGGCCAGCACCAGCAGCACCATGTTTTCGTTGATGCCTTCGTCACTGGGGGGGAAATTGGGGGCGTCCCAGTTCATGGCCCACACGGTTTCGTTCGGGTGCGCCTGCAGGTAGCGCAACGCGGCCGAGAGCGAGGTGAAACCGGCGTTCGGGCCGCCCATCGTCACTTGCACGTCGGGCGGGGTATTGCGGGACCAGGTGGTGGGAAGATGGGTGTTTCCTATGTGAAACATTTTAATGATGCGATTGCGTGTGTATTGGGTCGCGGCGATCGGATCAAGTCTGCCGTCAGGTAGCGCATATTCGACATGAATGCCAGCCAATTCGCGCCAGGTCGATTTGTCCTTGAGTGAATGCGCGTTGTAGAAATAACTGGAGCCGGAGAAATAGATGTCATGGAACAACACGGTGAGTTCATCAAGGTATTTCTCATGGTAGCCCTCAAAGGTTTCCTTGCCGTCATTTCCGACAGCGATAGAGCCGATGGTTTGTAATGTTGAGAATTTTTTCGGCTCCGTTCTGACCATGTCGTCATTCTTGTTGGGCTGAGCCAACCCGAGCGTCCAAAGTAGTTCCCATTCCGTCGGATAGTCCTTTCGGTGCAGGGGATTGAGCCATTGCACGCCGACGACTTGGGCCATGAAGGGTTTGGCGGGTTCTGCGGCTGCTGGTGCGTTGGCGTGAGTGTCCTTGACGGTCGCACCCGGCCCTCCCACGCAGGAAGTGAGCAAAGCCAAGGTAGAGAATGCGGCGAGTGCGGGCATGATCAGGAAGCGTTTCATGACTTCTCCATCAGTGAGTTTGCGTGGTGCGTCGGCGGTGGCTATCCATGTCAGCAGGAACATGGCGCCAAAAGCAAGGACAAAGGCGAGGATCGCCCAAGCGAGCCGTCGCGGGCGGGTTGAGATCAGGGGACTCATGGATGGCCTCCTGGGTGTACTTGTGCGCGAGGGGCAGGATGCTCGCGCTGGTCGATGATGTTTTCCGGCATGTGTCCTTCACTGCGTGGCGAGGTCGCCCATTTATGCGGACTAACTTCTTCGAACAAGCCGGTTTCAAAGTATTCCGCGAAGCGTATGTTCGGATCGTCTTTCTCTAGGCCCTTCAAGAACCGCCAGTCCGCAGCCACCCGAAGCTTATGCAAGTCCTCGTCGCGGATCTCGCACAGGCCCACAGCCACGTCATAAGCCAGCGCCTTTTGCGCGTGCATGGAGTTGGTCAGGATGGTCGAATGATCGGTGGCGTGGGTGTCGAGGTTTTCGGCCAGATAGGTCTTGATCTTCTTCTGTTGCCAAGCCTTGTATTCCGCGCTGGCTTCTTCCGGCTTGTCCTCGCCGATCACTTGTTCGCCTTTTTTGACCAAACCCTCGCGTCTGGCCTGCATGCGCAGGCGGGCATGGTCCTCGTAGCGCATCGCCGCCTCGCTTTGCTCATTGCCTTTGGCGGCATCCGTGGTGTAACCCGTTTCAGTGGCCACCGGTGGCGGCAAGTCGCGCTCGCCGGCGTACGGGTCGTCGGCAGTGCGCATGCGCTTGTTGTCGCGAGACTGGCCCGCTACTTCGTAACCCTGGTCGAATTGTTTGCATGCCAGCCCAAAGCGCAATGCCTCCGGTTCGAACGGTGCCGGCAACGGGGGCGCGTCGATGGGAATGGCCCAGTCGTTGTCCGGTAAGGCATTGATGCGCACCTTGGCCAGATAGAGGGCCACGATGGCGATTGGCGCGGATAAAATGCTCAGCACCTGGCCGAATTTTCTCGGGTTTGCTTCCAGCCCCTTGGACAAGGAGTACTTGGCCGTCAACGATTGCGGGTTCCAGTACCATAGGCTGCCCGGCCGTGGTTGCCGATAGTGGTTGTCCCAGTAGTGGTATCCCCCCTTCTCGCCAACCTTGTACCCCTGTGCGAACACGCGCTGGCAGAACAGCGTGGTGCCGCCGGTGGCGTCGATCTCGGCCCGGCTCAAACCACGCCAGCCTATCCCCTGCACTGAAGCCGACGAGATCACCTCGTCGTGCGGATTGCAGTACAGTGTCACGCGTTGGCAGGTCGAAGGGGCGATGCCATAGCCGTATCGCATGCGATCCTCGGCCGCGTCGAATCTGTGGTTTTCGTTTTCCATGAACTGGTTGATGTCCTCGATCTTCTGCGGAGCGGAGGCGGGCTGGCGAATGATGTCGAAGAACGCGCGCAGCGTGCCGATGCGGGCGTTGGCGGTCTGGCGGCCGCTGCCGCCATGCTTGTCCTTCATGTGGTTCTCGGTCCAGTCCTCGGCGCTGTTTTCCTTGGCCAGGCTGTAGGGGGCGTTGCACAGCACATAGGTGTCGGCCACGCAGCGGCCGGTGAGCCCGGCCGCATCCGTGACCGGGGCCATGCGGTCGCCCAGGAAGGCGGCTGCCATGCCGATCATGTTGCCCTGGCTGTGGCAGACGAGGGTGATGGGTACGTCGGCCTGCTTGGCGCGGATGGCGGCGACCAGTTTGGCCAGCCGCAGCGCGGCCAGCACGAAGTAGGGACGGGGTGGACAGGAGTAGACGTTGCGGTCGTTGGTGGGGTTCAAATGATTGACGTGGAACCAGAGGAACAGTTGGTCCGACAGTCCCTCGCTCCACAGGTCGGGCAGCGCCGTGCAGCCGTTCGCGAACGGGCCGCCGCCCCAGTAATCCTGCTCGTTTAGGTAGATCGAATCGCCAAATTTTTGCAGTTCTTCGGCGTTGGCCTTGTAGCCCCAGCGGAAATGAATGACGGGCGTGAAGTGTTCGTCACCCTTGATAAATGTCTTGGGGGTCATGTTCGGATTGATATGCCCGTCCGGCGTCAGCTCGTCTAAGTAGCTGGCCGGCGTCAGCTGTCCTCCCTCGGCCGTCGGGTAGGTCATATGTTCGTCGCGTCGCTTGAGGCGGTCGTTGAGTCCCGCGCACAGCCCCTTTTCCGCCTCCGTGTACCACTCTCCGTCGGAATTCACGCCATGGACAAAGATGACGATGCCGGGCAGCGGCAGGCGCATGAGCACATCGAGGTAATCATGATTCAGCAGAGTGATGCCTGTCTTCCAGCCCACGACGATGTTCTTTGGATCATCGAGCGGGCCGCAAGTACCGTTCGCCGCGCTGCCCTTGGGCGGCTGATCCACTGTTGTTTCGCTCATCGTGCCCCCTTTGCCTGAGAAATGGTGAACTTGGCCGAGATTGGCGCCTTGTATTGGTTGTTTAGCCCGGTTCAGGAACGGGGCTTGTAGAACCCCGCCTTCAATTCCTGGATGCGGTCGCCTTCCACTTTTCCGCCTTCGCCGTTGCCGTCGGTCTTCCCGGACAGCGGACCGTCGCCGTCACGTTCGACATGCAATCCCATGTCCTTGACCGGCTTGCCATCGCTGCTGCGCAACAATCGCGGCCTGCGGCCAAGATCACCTTGCGCAAACGTGGGCAACTCCGCGCTCTGGCTGGCCGGGCCGCTCCAATGGTGGCCGCCGGTCTTGATCGTCAATGGGCCCGGTCCGCCGATTTCGGGCGTGCCGCCTTTGAGGCTGAGGTAAGCCCCGCCCGAATTGACCAGCACGATCTCCTCGGCCATGATGGTCACCCGTCCCCTGGCGCTGATCTTGATGTCCTTGGCCGCGTCGATCTGGGTGGTGTCGTGCTGGCTTTGCAGCAGCAATTTGCCGTAGTTCGCGATCATGGCCAGTCCGTCTTGCTGCGAGAACAGCGAGATCCCCTTGCCGGCGTTGAGATTGAAGCGCTGGCCCGATATCAGTTGCAGATGCTGCTGCGCCACCGTGTCGATATTGGTGGCGGCATAGCTGACAATGGCCTTGTTGGTGGCGAAACTGATGCCGTCCGGCGCCGTGACGCCGATCACGCCGGCGCCGCCCTGTGGCGTCGTATTGCTGCCGTTCTCCCACTGTTTGATCGCCGCCTGCGCCTCGCCCTGCGCTCCGTCGTCCACGGGCAGGCCCTGATGTTGGGCCGCGTACTGTCCCAGCGAACGGAACAGGTCGAGGCAGTCCTGCATCAGCGTCAGATAATCGGTCCGCTCCAGTTGCTTGCTGTCGCCATTGAGCCGCCGCCAGGCCGACAGCAACATGCCCTTGCCCCCGCGCAGGGCCAGTTGTGCGTCGGTCGTCAATTCGGCGCCTTCGCCGCGCGCCTTGCCGGCGCCCTTGTCGCGCGGTTCGGTGAGCCAGCCCAGGTTCAATTCACTGCGGCCGTGATCGCTGGCCAGTTGGGTGCTGATCTGGCCGGGCGTGTCGTCCAGGCGCAACTGGTTGGCGCGCTTGCCGCCGATTTCGCGGCTTTTCACGCCGGACAGGTATTTGTTCCCGGGTAAATCGCCCGCGCCGAGGTAGGGCGGCCGCGCCACGCTGTTGTAGAGCTGGCCGATGATGATGGGTTTGTCGGGATCGCCGCCCAGGAACGCGACCAATACTTCGGCACCGGGGCGCGGCAGCATCAACGCGCCGAAGTGCATGCCGCTGCCGGCGGCGCTGCCAGCCCAGCTGCTCGCCACGCGCACCCAGGCGTAGTTGCCGACCGCGCCGTCGCCGTCACTATTGCCATCGTCCTGTTCGCGCATGCCGCCGAAGCGCACCTTGACCCGGCCCTGGGCGTCGCAATGGACTTCCTCGCCGTCCGGCCCCGCCACGATGGCGCTCTGCAGTTGCGGATGGGGCAGGTCGGTGCGCGTGTCGTAGGCCGGCACGAAGGGCGTGTCGCGCCGTACGCAGGTGATGCGGGTCAGGCAGCGCATCTCGCCGCCGGCGAACCAGCTGGGCCCCGTGGTGGGCGCTGGCGGAAAGTCGATATGCCAGCGGTTGCGCGCGAACAAGCGCTCGACCCGCTCGTCGTAGCCCTTGGGCAGGTTGTTCTGGGCCGTGATGTGCTGCGACAGGATGATGAACTGGCGCTCCTCCTCGGGATGGCGGTCCAGGTCGGGATGGCCGTCGAGACTGAAATATTCGCCGGCGCCGAAGGCCCGCACGCCGCCTTCGGCGTAATAGCATTTGGCTTCGAAGTCCGAGCGCGCCATGCTTTGTTGGGCCAGGGCGCACAGGTCGTCGTAGTTGTCGCGCACATGGGGCGCCTCCACCAGATAACGTTCCAGTCCCGCCGCCAGTTTGTCGCCCTTCGCCCCTTGATCGGCTTCGCTGTCGGCGCTGGCTGTCATGAAGCTGGTGCCGCGCGGGTTGCCGTAGTCCCAGCTGAAGTGGGTGGCCCGACCGTGCCGCAGGCTGCGGGTGCCGCTCCAGGCGGTGATGGTGTCGCGCTCCTCAGTCGCGCTGTCGCGGTGGAAACGCACGATGCCGGCGGGGCTAGGTTTCAGGCGTCTGGCGTCGTGGAACAGCACCATGGTGTGGGCCGGCGTGGCCGATGCCTCGTCCGCCCCCTGGCCGCCAGTCGCCGCGCGGCCCGGGCGGAAGAACCAGCCGATGCCACGCCGTTTCAGCAGGCGGCGCAGGAAGGCGCCGGTTCCTTCGTTGCACTGGATGATTTGCCGCCGCACCGGGTCCTTGCGCAGGCTGAGCGCCGTGTCGAGCTCGAATTCGAAGGTGGCCGCCAGCGCGGGGATGTTGCTGCGCGCTTCGCGCAACACGGCTTGCACGATGTCGAGTTCGCTTTGGTTGAAAAAGACCCGGGTGTTGACGCTCAGGTCCAGCACGGCCAGCGCGTCGCGCATCACCAGTTGATACGAGGCCAGGCCACCGTCGCTCTCGCCCTGGCTGGCTTCCATGACGATGCCGCAGATGCTGCGCAAGTCCCCCTGGTCGGTGACGATCTGCACTTCCACCGGCTGGCCGATCAGGGTCTTGAGCGCGATGCTGGCGCTCAGGGCCAGACAATGGATGCGCAGCTCGATGCCGTCGCAGATGGCTTCCACGCCATCGATGCGCTGCGGCAGCAGTGGTTCGTCGCCGCCGTCGCCCGTGAGACCGAGCCGCATGCGCAGCGGCCGGTTCCTGGCGGTGAGTAGGTGTTCCAAGGCGTGCGTGCCTTCAACATCGATGCGGTCGTCCACCATGATCTCCTTCAAGTTTTCCTGCGTTGTTCGGTCGTGTCAGAACTGGATGGCATAGCGGCTCATGCCCTGATCGCGGGTCGCCGGTCCGCCCAGCACGGCACCGCGGCCTAGCCTGGCGCGGAAATCGAGCACGATGGGCGTGATGTCGCTGGCCCGCAATATCAGGTGCACCTCAAAGCGGATGGGCGGGACGGCGAACAGGGCCAGCATCGCCCTGAGAGCCTGGGCGCCTGCACCATCGGGCAGGAAATGGTTGAATTGGGCGCGCGTTAGCGGCCCCAGCCATAGGCGCACGCACAGGTCGCGGCGCCAGTAGCGCGGTCCCAGGTTGATGTTCATCCCTAGCTGGCAACTGGATTTGGCGAGGCAAGCGCGCTCGTCGGGCCGCAGTGTTTCCCACGTTCCGGCAAATTGCTCCAGCCGCAACGGCAGGCCGAAGTATTCGTTCAACACCTTCGTCATCACGGCCGCCGAGACGGGACGGTGGCGCAACAGGCCCGCGTAATGCGCCAGCACTTCGTCGGGAATGGGGCCGGCAGGTGGCGCGGGACGGTGCGCCACCGGCAGACGTGGTCCGGCGCCGGCCAGCGCCAGTTGCAACGGCAGCAGGCCATCCTTGCCTTCGCCGTCGCGGCGGTATTCCACATGAAATTTCTCCCAGGCCCGATAGAACAGCGTCAGCGAACGGTGGGTGAAACTGTCGAGAAAGGCGCGCCCGCTTTCGTTCCTGTCCAGATGAATTTGCGCGGCGATGGCATCCGTGTAGCAATAGGGCAGCACACCGCTCACGCCCAGCAAGCCCATGAAGGCGGGCGTGAGGTGGATGCGCTGCAACTGTCCATCCTCCAGCGTCCGCCGCAGCGCGGCGTCGGTGTCGAGCGGCGCGCTGGCCTCGACCGACATGGTTTCGATCTGGCTGGGCGGAAAGCGCAGCGAGATGCTGTTCTTGCAGCGGATTACCTGTTCCAGCGTGACTTGCCGAGCGTGTTCTCGCCGCTTCAGCAGCAGGTCGATCAAGCGCACGGCCTGGAAGAACTGGAACTGTTGCGGGCGCTCGATCAGGCGCCGCATCACACTAGCTGCTGGGCGCCATTTCTTGGTTTGCATCGGATCAGTTCCCTTCCGTTGGTGTGCGACAGGACCGTCAGTTGCGTGAAGCTATTGAGGTGCACATACAGGCCAAAGAAGTGGTCGAGCACCTGGACGAACACATGCATGCCGCTGCCGGCGAAGGCGTCCTCATCCAGCGTCAACCGCACTTCGATACCGTGCACCAGCGCGCTGCGGCCGTGATCCCGCAGCCAGACCCGGGCTTGCCGGTGTTCGAGCGCCGTGATGCCGGCGATCTGGCGTTGCGCCACCGGCGACTGGGTGATGTCGTACAGCGCGAGCATTTCCTTGAGGTAGTTCAAGCCACCTTGCGCCAACGAGCAATAGTTCAGCGACAGGTGGGCGATCAGGCGCCAATGGGCATCGGCGCTGAAACGGTGTTGCCTGGTTGGCTTGCGCAGCAGGCGCAGGGGCGAACCGTCCGGAGCCCGCTCCAGCGCCAGGTCGCTGTCGGAGCCGCCGGGGCGTAGCCGGCTGGGCAAGTCGCGATTGGTGCAGGTGAGGTCGATGGAGACGCAGGCGTCGCCCATGGCCAGCGGGTCCAGCGCCAGGTCCACCAGGGCGATGCGCAGGTCGTGGCCGGGATCGCTGAGCGCCTTGAGCGGGTCGCGCCGTACCAGGTAGTAGCGGCCCCGTTCGCCGTCGCCTTCACCATGGCGCATCGCGTAATAGGGCCGGAATTCGGCCAGCGCCTGCCCATTGGGGCCATCCTGGATCGCGCAGACCTTGTCCACGCTGTAAATATCGTAGGCGGCGACGGGATGGGCGTCGGGCATCAGCGGGTAGTCCGTGGCAGTGTGGTTGAGTTCGATAGGGCAGGCGCTGCGTTTGAACAGGTTGATGACGGGTGTGCAGCCGGGCACGAAGTGTTTTTGTGTCAAGGTGGCCAGGCGGCGCGCGATGTCGCTGTCGGCGGCCACGCCGGTCAAGCCCAGATGCAGGGTCAGGCGTTGGCATGGGGCGCGGACGTGGTGTGCCAGCATGGGCCACTCCACGTCGAAGAAATTGAATTTTTCACCGTAGCCGAAATACTCGGTCAGCAACTGGTAGGCCGGGTGCGCGGACGCGGCAGCGGGCAGGAGCATCTGCCCCGCTTCGAAGCCGACCGGTTTGATGGGCACGGCGTCCAGCGTGATCCAGGTGCCATCGTCCAGCGCGATGTAGGCGCAGGCCACATGCATGAACAGCACATCCCGGATCTGCGCGCACAAGGATGGTTCGGCATCGATATACAGGCGCCAGTAGTCCAGTTTGAGCCGATCCAGGCCCATGGTCGCCGCCTTGCTCTCGATCTCGACGCTGAGCGCACTGGTGACGGCGGCGGGGCGCCGCAGGGCAGGCGGTGGGTGGATGCTGGCGTGGAAGGTGACTTTGCTCAAACGAAGCGGCGTCAGTTGCAGCGGGAAGGCGGTCTGGAATTTGCAGCTTTCCCCCTCCGGCGTCCTGGCGCTCATCATCGCGGCTGGTGGAATGATGGTGGCCGCCGTCATGGTTTCCACGCTGGCGGCCGTGTCGGCGCACACGATGGCGCTGGCGGGCAGTGGCCGCACATATTGCGGATAATTGACGCCAAGTAAAGCTTCGGTCAGCTTGCCGTCACTATCATCAATGAGTTTGGCGATGCGCGCGTTCGACAGCGCATTGGCCTGGATGAAGCGTTCAATGTGTGGATCGCCATTGGCGCCATCGACCATCCCCAGCCGGCTTCCCTGGGCGGGGAAACGGGCGGCGAATTCCTGGTTGAAACCCAGCTGGGCGCCGAGTTCGCGCTCATAGTAGGTTCTGAGCTTCTTCATCTGATGCGTCCTCCGTTGCGCCGCCGGCGCTGTGGCTAGCTGACCGAGTAATGCAGACTGGACTGTTCCAGGCGCACATCGAATTGCGCCTTGCCGCTGGCGGGCAGGGCGCGTAGGTGGCCCGAGATGACGAAGCTGAGCCGGTTGACCATGCCAGGGGCGGCGCTCAGCGCCACCCGCACCTTGGCCAGGCGCGGCTCATGGCGTTCGATGGCCTCGCGCAGGCGGGCGCAGATTTCCTTCCGGTCCTCGCTGTCGGACTGGCACAGTTGGGCGAAGTCGTTCAGGCCGAAATTGAGGATCGAGCGCTGGCAGAGCGGTTGACCGGCCAAGTCCCCGTCTGGAAAGGCGACGCGCGTGTTGAGCAGCGCCTCAAGGTCGCGCGCGATGGCGCGTTTGAACTGTTCAATTGATAGCTGCCTGGCTCCCTCCGGCGCGTCGGCCACGCCAGGCGAGGCGGTGAGCCTGTCCCAGACGCTGCTTGTGCATTCACCGATGGCTGCCTGCCGCATACGCTCCCCGCCTTTCGCTTTTTACGCCTGAGGCCGGAAGCCATTATTCTTTGTTCTCGCGACATATGTTCTGCGATGGCGCAACATGCAGGAGTGGTCGCCGCCACAGATGGGCGATACGCCGCCATTGCTGACTCAGTGCGAACGCGGTTTTCCGGATTACAATACGCGGCCCCGATACGCCCCTGTGCAACTTGTCCTTCCGAAGGAGTAGTCATGGCCTTGCCATCGTTTTTTGTCACCGCCGGCCGCCGCTGGCTGAAACTCGCGCTGGCCCTGGGGGGCGCCGCGATCGCCCAGACGATACCGGCGCACGCGGCCCAGCCGGCCGCGCCCGCCACCATCCGCCTTGATTACCTACACACGGGCAATGCCACCGTCGAGCAGTACGCCGTTGAACGGGTGGTGATCGAACCGTTGCCGTGGCCGGGCAATATGGCACGCACGGTGGACGATACGGACCGTGGCGTCAACCTGGTCGAAGTGGTGGACAAGGCCAGTGGCAAGCTGCTGTATTCGCGCGGTTTTTCCACCGTGTTCAACGAATGGCGCACGACGCCCGAAGCGGAGAAGACCAATCGCGGCTTCGAGGAATCCGTGCGTTTCCCCAAGCCGGAACATGCCGTCACGGTGCGCATCCTCAAGCGCGACGAGAACAACGCCTTCACCCTGGCCTGGAGCACCGAGCTGGACCCGGATGCGCCGGACGTGCTGCGCAAGCAGGAACCGTCGGCGCTGCGCCCGATCCCCATCCGCGTGAGCGGCCCGTCGCCGGACAAGGTCGATTTGCTGATCCTGGGCGACGGCTACACGGCCGGCGAAATGAAGAAGTTCGAGGCGACGGCGCGCCGCATGGCCGATCAGCTGTTCGCCGTGTCGCCGTTCCGCGAGCGTGCCAAAGATTTCAATGTGTGGGCGCTGGCTGCGCCGACTCCGGCATCGGGCGTCTCGCGTCCATCCACGGGCGTGCACCATGCTTCGCGCCTGGGCACGCGCTACGACATTTTCGGCAGCGAACGTTATGTGCTGGCCACCGACAACCGCGCCCTGCGCGAGCTGGCGCAAAACGCGCCGTATGAATTCATCGAAATCCTGGTCAACAACGACACCTACGGCGGAGGCGGCATCTTCGGCCAGTTCAGCACGGCGGCGGCCAACAGCGACTGGGCCAAATACCTGTTCATCCACGAATTCGGCCACCACTTCGCGGGACTGGCCGACGAGTACTACACGTCGCCGGCCGTGTACCAGCCCAGCGGCACGCGGATCGAACCGTGGGAGCCCAACGCCACCGCGCTGCGCGACCCGGCCAACCTGAAATGGAAAAAATTCGTGGCGCCGGGGACGGCGTTGCCGACCGCCTGGCCGAAGGCGGAATTCGAAGCCTATTCGCGCGACATCCAGCAGCAGCGGGTGGCGCTGCGCAAGCAGCAGCGGCCGGAATCGGAAATGAGCGCGCTGTTCAAGCGCGAGCTGGCGCATGAGGAGGAGCTGTTCTCGCGCGCACCCGAGCGGCGCACGGTGGGCGCGTTCGAAGGCGCCAACTACGAGGCCAAGGGTTATTACCGGCCGCAGATGCAGTGCCTGATGTTCGACCGCAGCGAGCAATTCTGCACCGTGTGCCAGGACGCCATCAGCACCATCATCGACCTGTATTCGCGGCCGGCGCAACGCTGAACGCAGGGGGGAGTGCCAGCAGGAAATTGTCGAGCTTGGTTATGTATCGCACAGAGCGGCAACGGTGCGGCCATTAATCTGCACTTCGCTTAACTGAACCTTAAAAAGGAGTGATGATGACTAAATTGATGACCGCTCTGCTGGCCTCCGTGCTGGCCACCGCCGCCTACGCCCAGACGCCTGCCGCGCCGCAAACGGAAGCCGCAGCAGCACCGGCCGCCGCTCCCATGGCGCCAGCGGCTGAAGCGCAGCCAGCACCAGCGGCCGCGCAAGCGGACGCCAACGCCGCCGCCGTCAAGGCCGATGCGACCGAGATGAAAGCGGCCGCGCCAGCCGAACAGTCGGCCATGGAAGCCAAGCCAGATCCCGCGCAAGCCAAGACCAAGGCCAAGCACCCCCGCGCCAAGGTCGCCAAGGCCGAGCAGCGGGACACGATGAAGTAAATCGCTGGCCCAAACAAATGGGGACGTAACACATTTGAAAATGTGTTACGTCCCCATTTACGTTTACGCGTTGGCGTTAGTTAGACGATGGCCGTCAGCGTCTCCGGCTTGATCTTCGACGCCAGCGGTTTGCCTTTGCGGGCGCGCTTGCCGATGTGGGCCAGCAGCGTTTCGCCGACGATCCGCAGTTCCTGCGGCTTGGCGCCACGGCCGATGCCGTTGATCAGCACACCTTTCTGGCTGATCGGACGGGCCGCCACCAGGGTTTCCTTGGCGTCCAGCTCCATCAGGATCACGCCACGGCCGCCATTGGCCAGCGTCTTCATCTCGTCCAGGCCGAACACCAGCAGGCGCGCACCTTCCGACACCACCGCCACGGCATTGGCCGTACCCGGCACCACGGCTGGCGGCAGCGGCAGATCGCCTTCGTCCAGCGTGATGAAGGCCTTGCCTCCCTTGATGCGGCTGACCATGTCGCCGGCCTTGGCCAGGAAGCCATAACCGGCCGTGGTGGACAGCATCAGCTGGGTGGTGGCCGGTCCCGCGTAGTAGTGCTGGATACGGGCGCCGCCTGACAAATCAACCAGCGTGGTGATCGGCACGCCATCGCCGCGCGCGTTGGGCAGCGCGGCCACCGGCACGGAATACACCTTGCCGTTATTGCCGAAGCCGAGCAGGGTGTCCACCGTGCGGCATTCGAACGCGCCGTACAGCGCGTCGCCAGCCTTGAAGGTGAACTGGGTGGCGTCGTGGCCGATGCCGGTGCGCGCGCGTACCCAGCCTTTTTCCGAAATGATGACGGTGACCGGTTCGTCCACCACCTTCTGTTCGGCCACGGCCTTCTGCGCTTCCTCGATCAGGGTGCGGCGCGCGTCGCCAAACAGCTTGGCGTCCGCTTCGATCTCGCGGATGACCAGGCGCTTCATGGACGATGGGTTGTCGAGCAGGTCTTGCAGCGTCTGTTCTTCCTTGCGCAGTTCGGCCAGTTCCTGCTGGATCTTGATCGCTTCCAGGCGCGCCAGTTGGCGCAGGCGGATTTCCAGGATGTCTTCGGCCTGGCGGTCCGACAAGTTGAAGCGTGCGATCAGGGCCGCTTTCGGTTCGTCCGAATTGCGGATGATGTGGATCACTTCATCGATGTTGAGCAGGATGGTCTCGCGGCCTTCCAGGATGTGGATGCGGTCTTTCACCTTGCCCAGCTTGTACTTGCTGCGCCGGGTCACCGTCTCGAAGCGGAAGTCGATCCACTCCTGCAGGATCTCGCCCAGGCCCTTTTGGCGTGGACGGCCATCGCCACCTATCATCACCAGGTTGATCGAGGCCGACGTTTCCAGCGACGTATGCGCCAGCAGCATCAGCATGAATTCGGTCTGGTCCTGGTTCTTCGACTTCGGTTCGAACACCAGGCGCACCGGCGCGGCGCGGCCCGATTCGTCGCGGATGGTGTCGAGCGAATTGAGGATCAGTGATTTCAGTGCCAGCTGTTCCGGCGACAGCGCCTTCTTGCCCAGTTTGACCTTGGGATTGGTCAGTTCCTCGATCTCCTCCAGCACCTTTTGCGACGAGGTACCGGGCGGCAGTTCCGTGACCACGGCTTGCCACTGGCCGCGCGCCAGTTCCTCGATCTTCCAGCGGGCCCGCACTTTCATGCTGCCGCGGCCGGTCGCGTACATGTCCTGGATCTGCGATGGCGGGGTGATGATCTGGCCGCCGCCGGGGAAGTCCGGGCCGGGGATCAGCGTCATCAGCTCGTCGTGGCCGATCTTGGGATTGCGGATCATGGCCACGGTGGCCTGCGCCACTTCGGTCAGGTTGTGCGACGGGATTTCCGTGGCCAGGCCGACGGCGATACCGGAGGCGCCGTTCAGCAGCACCATGGGCAGGCGCGCCGGCAGCAGCGATGGTTCCTCGGACGAGCCGTCGTAGTTGGGCTGGAAGTCCACCGTGCCCAGGTCGATCTCGTCGAGCAGCAAACGGGCGATCGGGGTCAAGCGGGCTTCCGTGTACCGCATGGCGGCCGCGCCGTCGCCGTCGCGCGAGCCGAAGTTACCCTGGCCGTCGATCAGCGGGTAGCGCAGCGAGAAGTCCTGCGCCATGCGCACCAGCGCGTCGTACACCGACTGGTCGCCGTGCGGGTGCAATTTACCGAGCACGTCGCCCACCACGGTGGCCGACTTGCGCGGCTTGGCGGTGGAATTGAGCCCCAGTTCGTTCATCGAGTACAAAATGCGGCGCTGCACGGGCTTCTGGCCGTCGCATACGTCGGGCAGGGCGCGGCCCTTGACGACGGAGATGGCGTAATCGAGGTAGGCCCGTTCGGCGAAGGTGGACAGGGTCAGCGTTTCGCCGCCGTCGGTGGGGCCGCCGGGCGTGCCCGCGTCGTCCGGATCCGGCAGGGGATCGTCAAAGAGATTAGCTTGAGTCATGGTCTAGTCGTTATGTATTCTCGGGGGGATCAGATGTCGGCTTCGGCTTCGTTGCCGTGTTCCTCGATCCAGGCGCGGCGGGCGGCCGCTTCGCCTTTCCCCATCAGCATGTTGAAGCGGGCGGCCGATTCCGTGTGGGCGTATTCGCCCAGCGCCACCGGCAGCAAACGCCGCGTGTCCGGGTTCATGGTGGTTTCCCACAGCTGTTCGGCGTTCATCTCGCCCAGGCCCTTGAAGCGGGAAATGGCCCAGGCGCCGTCCTTGACGCCGTCCTTGCGCAGCTTGTCTTCGATGGCCACCAGTTCGCCGTCGTCGAGCGCGTACAGCTTCTGGATCGGCTTCTTGCCACGCGCCGGCGCGTCCACGCGGTACAGCGGCGGGCGGGCGATGCAGATGTGGCCCTTGGCGATCAGCGCCGGGAAGTGGCGGAAGAACAGCGTGAGCAGCAGCACCTGGATGTGCGAGCCGTCCACGTCCGCATCGGACAGGATGCAGATCTTCCCGTAGCGCAGGCCGGACAGGTCGGGCGCGTCGCCCACCGAGTGCGGATCGACGCCGATGGCCACGGCGATGTCGTGGATCTCGTTGTTGGCGAACAGGCGGTCCTTGTCCGTTTCCCACGAGTTGAGCACCTTGCCGCGCAACGGCAGGATGGCCTGGAATTCCTTGTCGCGGCCCATCTTGGCCGAACCGCCGGCCGAATCACCCTCGACCAGGAACAGTTCATTGCGCTGCACGTCCGACGATTCGCAGTCCGTCAGCTTGCCCGGCAAAACAGCCACGCCGGACGATTTTTTCTTTTCCACTTTCTGCAGCGAGCGCAAACGCGACTGGGCCTGTTTGATCACCAGTTCGGCCAGCTTCTTGCCGTATTCGACGTGCTGGTTCAGCCACAGTTCCAGCGGCGGCTTGGCGAAGGTCGATACCAGCCGCACCGCGTCGCGCGAGTTCAGGCGCTCCTTGATCTGGCCCTGGAACTGCGGGTCCAGCACCTTGGCCGACAGCACGAACGAGACGCGCGCGAACACGTCCTCCGGCAGCAGCTTGACGCCCTTGGGCAGCAGCGAGTGCATCTCGACGAAGTTCTTCACGGCGCCGAACAGGCCTTCACGCAGGCCCGATTCGTGGGTGCCGCCGTTCGGCGTGGGAATCAGGTTGACGTAGGATTCGCGCACCACGGCGCCTTCCTCGGTCCAGGCCACCACCCAGGCCGCGCCTTCGCCCTCGGCAAAGCCTTCCGCGTCCGGGCCGGCGAATTGCGCGCCTTCGAACAGGGGAATCACGGTTTCGCCGTTGGAGCACTGGGCCAGCGCTTCCGTCAGGTAGCCGCGCAAGCCTTCGTTGTATTGCCAGGTCTGGGTGTCGCCCGTCTTGGCATTGGTCAGCGTGACGGACACGCCGGGCAGCAGCACGGCCTTGGAGCGCAGCAGGCGTTGCAGTTCCACCTGCGAGATCAGGGGCGAATCGAAGTACTTGGCGTCGGGCCAGGCCGTGACGCGGGTACCGGACTTCTTGCCGTCGCGCGGCGCGGGGGCCGACGACAGCGGCTCGACCACGTCGCCGTGTTCAAAGGCCAGCTTGTGCAGGCCATTACCGTCCGGCTCCTTGCGCCAGACCGTGATTTCCAGCCGCTTGGACAGCGCGTTGGTGACCGAAACGCCGACCCCGTGCAGGCCGCCCGAGAAGGCGTAGGCGCCGCCCGAGCCCTTGTCGAACTTACCGCCCGCGTGCAGGCGGGTGAACACGATTTCGACGGTCGGCACGCCTTCTTCCGGGTGCAGGCCGACGGGGATGCCGCGGCCGTCGTCTTCCACGGTGATGCTGCCGTCCGCGTTCTGGGTCACGATGATGTTCTTGCAGTGGCCACCGAGCGCTTCATCGGAGGCATTGTCGATCACCTCCTGGATGATGTGCAGCGGATTCTCGGTGCGGGTGTACATGCCCGGGCGCTGCTTGACGGGTTCCAGGCCCTTGAGGACGCGGATGGATGATTCGCTGTAGTCGGATACGGGTTTTTTAGTGGCCATACGTGGTCAGGCTTATCAATTCGATACTGGGTTTATGTACAGGCTTATTAGGGCGCCTGCGTATTCTATCCTCAACGGGCCGTGGTGGTGGTATTCGCGCGGCCGGGATGGGGGGCAAACTGTGGTTAAATACGAAAAAACACCTCAAATCTCATGCCAACCGCGCAATTTCCCTTCGCCGTACGCCTGCTCGGCTTCGCGCCAGACGAGGCGCAGGCCGTGGCGCTCCAGCTGGAACGCGCACCCGGGCCGGGGCCGGCGTATTTTTGCCTGTCCGAACACAGTTTGCAAGAGCCCGACCTGTTGATCGCCAACGGCGACGACTTCAAGGCGCTGGCCGCGCTGTCGGCGTTGACGGCGGGCGCCATCCGGCCGGCCCTGATCCTGGGCACGCCGGCGCTGGCCCTGCCGTATCCCCACCTGGAGCGGCCGCTGGACTGGGATGCCGTGTACGCCGAACTGGCGCAACTGGTGGCGTGCCGGGCCGACGCGCTGGCCAAGCTGACTGCGGCCGGCATGCCGCCGCTGCCCGAGCGGCGCCGGCGCGAACGGCTGGACCTGGACTTGACCGACCCGGCCGACTACGCGGCCATGCGGCGCCGCCCCGTGCGCGGCACGGTGCTGGTGGTGGACCACAACGCCACCTTCGCCACCCATCTGGGCAAGCTGCTGCAGCCGCTGGGCATCCCCGTGGAGTGGGCCGGCAGCGAGACGGAGGCGCTGCTCACCTGCGGCGCGCGGGCCGTGTCCGTGGCGCTGATCCACACCGCCATCCATCTCGATCCCTATTTGTTGTGCGCCGAACTGCGCGCCTGCGCCGGCCCCTTGCAGCCGGCCGTCGTGATGCTGGTGGCGCCGCCCTTCGTGTACGACGCCCGCAAAGGCAATGAGGCGGGCGCCGAAGGCTTGCTCGACCTGCCGGTGACGGACCCGCTGCTGCGGGCCACCATCAAGAAGCTGATGGGCATGGCCTGAGCGCGGCACCGCATTTATACGCGGCGTTTACAGCGCCTCCCTGCCTTTTTAGACCGTTTTTACAACACTCTCATTAAGCTGGTTGCTCTCGCTCCGCCGTCGCGCGGAGCGGCAATCGGGCCGCATGCCACCCTGCGTGTGCGTCTCATCCTCCAACACCGAGAGAAACCAGAACATGAAGAAACTGATACTTGCCTCCGCCATCCTGGCCGCCTTCGCCGGCGGCGCCGTCCGCGCGGAGGACGCCGCACCGGCCGCCAAACCGGATAACGAAACGAGTTTTAATGCCGCTGTCGTGTCGGACTACCGTTATCGCGGCATTTCGCAAACCCGCTTGAAGCCGGCGCTGCAGGGCGGCTTCGACTACACCAACAACCCCACGGGTTTCTATGCCGGTACCTGGCTGTCCACCATCAAGTGGACCAAGGACGCGGGCGGCGGCGGCGACATCGAATGGGACCTGTACGCGGGCAAGCGGGGACAGGTGACGGAGGCCGTGTCGTATGACGTGGGTGTGCTGAGCTATGTCTACCCGTCGAATGATCTGGGCCACGTGGCCGGCTTCGCCAACGCCAACACCACCGAGATCTACGGCCAGCTTGGCTACGGCCCGGCCTACGTGAAGTACTCGCACGCGCTGACTAACCTGTTCGGCTACGTCGACAGCAAGAACAGCGGCTACCTGGACGTGGGCGCCAACATCGACGTGGCGGAAGGCCTGACCGTCAACCTGCACGCGGGCCACCAGACAGTCAAGGGCACGGACGTGGCCAGCTACACGGACTGGAAGCTGGGCGTGACCAAGGACTTCGGCGTGGTCAGCGGCGCGCTGGCCGTGATCGGCACCAACGCCAGCGAGGCGGCTTACGCGTCGCCGGCCAACGGCAAATTCCTCGGCAAGACGGCGCTGGTGGTCTCCGTCAGCAAGACCTTCTGACCTGAGCGGTGCGCATGCGGCCCTTGCAGGCCGCGCGTGCACCGTGCTCATCATATGCAACTAAATGGTTGCATTTCTCCGGTGTGTGTCCTATCCTGATCTGGCAACCACGTGGTTGCACAACCGCAGACGAATGGAAAGGAGAACCGCAGCATGACAACCGCATCGGAAACCGACCGTATCGAACGCAGTATCCTGATCAAAGCACCCCGTGAGCACGTATGGCGCGCCTTGTCGAACGCCGAGCAATTCGGCGTCTGGTTCGGCGCCGACATGGCGGGCCAGACTTTCAAGCCGGGCCAGCGCGCGCGTGGACGAATGACCATGGAAGGCATGGAGCACATCTTCCTGGACGTGGTGCTGGACCGCATCGAGCCGCAGGACCTGTTGTCTTTCCACTGGCATCCCTACCCGATGGACCAGACCATCGACTACACCCAGGAGCAGCCCACGCTGGTGACCTTCACCCTCAAGGACGCACCGGGCCAAGGCATCCTGCTGACCGTGGTCGAATCGGGCTTCGACCAGATCCCGCAACATCGCCGCCGCCAGGCCTTCGAGATGCACGAGGGCGGCTGGGAGTTCCAACTCAAGAACGTGGAGCGCTATGTCAGCCAGTAGCACGCAACACCACGGCAAGGCCGGTACGGGCGGCGCGTCCGCGCCGGACCCGGAACTGGCCCATGTATTCGCGGCGCTGGGCGACCCCACCCGTTTGAAACTGGTGTCGGCGCTGAGCGCCGGCGGCGCGCTGTCGATCGCCCAGCTGACCCAGGGCACGGCGATCAGCCGCCAGGGCGTCACCAAGCACCTTCATGTGCTGGCCGAGGCGGGCGTCGTCAGCGACGTCCGGCTGGGCCGCGAGCGTTTGTGGCAGCTGGAAGCGGCCAGCATCAACGACGCCAGGCGTGCGCTCGACGCCATCGGCCGCGAGTGGGAACAGGCGCTATCCCGCCTCAAGCGCTTTGTCGAGAAAGACGCCTGACCCCCGGCAGGATTTTTACGGCTTGTTTACACCCCATCCCCGAGTCTTTACACCACTTTTAGATCGATCTCGATAACCTTCTCCTTGTCAAAACAAGACTCGTGAGGGGCGAAATGGATATCGTTTTTATTGGTGCGATGGTGGCTTTCCTGGCCGTGACGGTGGCTTTTGCCGCCGGCTGCGACAAGCTGGGAGGCCAGCAATGAACACCTTTTATGTGATCGGGGCGCTGGCCTCGGCCGGCCTGCTGGTCTATCTGGTGGTGGCTCTGCTCAAGGCGGAGGAACTGTGATGACCACGCAATCATTCATGCTGCTGGCGCTGTTCCTCGTCGTGCTGCTGGCCCTGGCCTACCCGCTGGGCATTGTACTCACCCGTGTGGGCGACGGCTCGGCTATCCCCGGCCTGGGCTGGCTGGGCAAGGTGGAGCGGCTGTTGTACCGCGCTGCCGGCATCGTGGACCAAGACAGTAAGGACGGCAAGGTCGAAGGCCAGGGCTGGAAAGCCTACGCCGTGGCCCTGCTGATGTTTAACGCCCTGGGTGCGCTGGCCGTG
The DNA here is from genome assembly GCF_014042355.1 of Rugamonas apoptosis. GTDB lineage: Bacteria > Pseudomonadota > Gammaproteobacteria > Burkholderiales > Burkholderiaceae_D > Rugamonas > Rugamonas apoptosis. Next base: position 282,982 of record NZ_JACEZU010000006.1, on the reverse strand, counting down.
TACGGCCTGCAGCGTGTGCAGCAATGGCTGCCCCTGAATCCGCAGGCCATGGCCAACATCTCCCCGGATTCGGCGTTCAACACGGCCGTCAGTTTTGTCTCCAACACCAACTGGCAAGGCTACTCGGGCGAACAAGCCATGAGCTACCTGACCCAGATGCTGGTGCTGGCGGGTCAGAACTTCTTCTCGGCCGCCACCGGCATGGCCGTCGCCTATGCGCTGATCCGCGGCTTCTCGTCGCGCTCGGCCAAGTCCATTGGTAACTTCTGGGTCGATATCACCCGTTCCACGCTGTACGTGCTGCTGCCGCTGTCGCTGGTGTTCGCCGTATTCCTGGTGGGACAGGGCGCGATCCAGAACTTCTCGGCCTATAAGGAAGTGACGCTGCTCGACCCCGTCACCTACACCCAGCCAAAAGTGGGCGCCGACGGCCAGCCGCTGAAGGACGCCAAGGGTGAACCAGTCACGGAAACGCTGACGGCCACCACCCAGACCATCGCCATGGGCCCGGTCGCGTCGCAGGAAGCGATCAAGATGTTGGGCACCAACGGCGGCGGCTTCTTCAACGCCAATTCCGCCCACCCGTACGAGAATCCGACGCCGCTGTCGAACTTCTTCCAGATGATCGCCATTTTCATCATCCCGGCCGGCCTGTGCTTCGCCTTCGGCCGCATGGTGGGCGACCCGCGCCAGGGCTGGGCCGTGCTGGCCGCGATGACGCTGTTGTTCGTGGTCTGCACCGTGTCCGTCATGAGCGCCGAGCAGCAGGCCCACCCCGCGCTGCAGGCGCTGGGCGTGGACCAGCAGATGAGCGCCCTGCAGGCCGGCGGCAACATGGAAGGGAAGGAAACCCGCTTCGGCATCAGCGCCTCGACCCTGTTCGCCGCCGTCACCACGGCCGCCTCCTGCGGCGCCGTCAATGCCATGCATGATTCGTTCATGCCACTGGGCGGCATGATCCCCATGCTGCTGATCCAGTTCGGCGAAGTGATTTTCGGCGGCGTGGGTTCGGGCCTGTACGGCATGCTGATCTTCGCCATCCTGGCCGTGTTCATCGCCGGCCTGATGATAGGCCGTACCCCGGAATACCTGGGCAAGAAGATCCAGTCGTATGAAATGAAGATGACCTCGATCGCCATCCTCGTCACGCCCACGCTGGTGCTGGCCGGTACCGCCATCGCCGTGATGATGGACGCCGGCAAGGCCGGCATCACCAACCCTGGCGCGCACGGCTTCTCGGAGATCCTGTACGCCTTCAGTTCGGCCGCCAACAACAACGGCAGCGCCTTCGCCGGCCTGTCCGCCAACACGCCGTTCTACAACACCATGCTGGCCATTGCCATGTGGTTCGGCCGCTTCGCCATGATCGTGCCCATCCTGGCCATCGCCGGTTCGCTGGCTGGCAAGAAGCGGCTGGAGGCCAACGCCGGCACCATGCCCACCCACGGTCCCATCTTCATCGGCCTGCTGGTGAGCGTGGTGGCGCTGGTTGGTGTGCTCAATTACGTTCCGGCGCTGGCGCTCGGCCCGGTGGTCGAACACTTGCAGCTGTTCGCGCCGCAGTTCGCCCGCTAATCCCAGGAGCTCAAGATGTCAAACACCCAAACTTCTCAACCCGAGATGACGATCTTTACCAATCCGCCCGCCAAAAAGCTCAAGCTGTTCGAATCGGAGCTGGTGATGCCGGCCATCGTGGACTCGTTCAAGAAACTCAGTCCGCGCACGCAATTGCGCAGCCCTGTGATGTTCGTTGTCTACGTCGGCAGCATCATCACCTCGCTGCTGTATGTGCAGTCGCTGGTGGGGCAGGGCGAGGCGCCATCGGGTTTCATCCTGGCGACCTCGATCTGGCTGTGGTTCACGGTGCTGTTCGCGAACTTCGCCGAAGCGCTGGCCGAGGGCCGCAGCAAGGCGCAGGCGGCCTCGCTGCGCAGCCTGAAGCAGACCGTCACGGCCAAGAAGTTGGCCAGCCCGCGGCACGGCGCCACCTGGGCGCCGCTGGCCGCCACTGAGCTGCGCAAGGGGAATGTCATCCTGGTGGAAGCGGGCGACGTGATCCCCATCGACGGCGAAGTGGTGGAAGGCGTGGCTTCGGTCGACGAAAGCGCCATCACGGGCGAATCGGCGCCCGTGATCCGCGAATCGGGCGGTGACTTCTCGTCCGTCACCGGCGGCACCCGCGTGCTGTCGGACTGGCTGGTGGTGAAGGTCACGGCCAACCCCGGCGAGACTTTCCTCGACCGCATGATCGCCATGGTGGAAGGCGCCAAGCGCCAGAAGACCCCCAACGAGATCGCGCTGACCATCCTGCTGGTGGCGCTCACCATCGTGTTCCTGGTGGTGACGGTGACGCTGCTGCCGTTCTCGCTGTTCTCGGTGGACGCGGCCAAGGCGGCCGGCATCGCCAGCAGCCCGATTTCCATCACGGTGCTGATCGCGCTGCTGGTGTGTTTGATCCCCACCACCATCGGCGGCCTGCTGTCGGCCATCGGCGTGGCCGGCATGAGCCGCATGATGCAGGCCAACGTGATCGCCACTTCCGGCCGCGCCGTGGAGGCGGCCGGCGACGTGGACGTGCTGCTGCTCGACAAGACGGGCACCATCACGCTGGGCAACCGCCAGGCGTCGGCCTTCTTTCCCGCGCCCGGTGTGACGGAGCAGCAGCTGGCCGACGTGGCGCAACTGGCTTCGCTGGCCGACGAAACGCCGGAAGGGCGCAGCATCGTGGTGCTGGCCAAGCAGCGCTTCAACATCCGCGAACGTGAGATGGCATCGCTGCACGCCACTTTCGTGCCGTTCTCCGCCAACACCCGCATGAGTGGCGTGGACATCGGCGAGCGCGCCGTGCGCAAGGGCGCGGCCGACACGGTCAAAAAGCATGTGGAGGCGTTGGGCCAGCCGTATCCGGTCGAGGTCACGCGCACCGTGGACGACGTGTCGCGCCGGGGCAGTACGCCGCTGGTGGTGGTGGACGGCAGCCGCGTGATGGGCGTGGTCGAGTTGAAGGACATCGTCAAGGGTGGCATCAAGGAGCGCTTCGCGGAACTGCGCCGCATGGGCATCAAGACCGTGATGATCACGGGTGACAACAAGCTGACGGCGGCCGCCATCGCAGCCGAGGCGGGGGTGGACGACTTCCTGGCCGAAGCCACGCCCGAGGACAAGCTGAAACTGATCCGCAGCTACCAGGCCGAAGGCCGGCTGGTGGCCATGACGGGCGACGGCACCAACGACGCCCCCGCGCTGGCCCAGGCCGACGTGGCCGTGGCCATGAACTCGGGCACCCAGGCCGCCAAGGAGGCGGGTAATATGGTGGACCTTGATTCCAACCCCACCAAGCTGCTCGAGATCGTGGAGATCGGCAAGCAGATGCTGATGACGCGCGGCTCGCTGACCACCTTCTCGATCGCCAACGACATCGCCAAGTACTTTGCCATCATCCCGGCCGCCTTCGTGGGCACCTATCCGGCCTTGAAGGCGCTGGATGTGATGCACCTGGCCAGCCCCAACTCGGCCATCATGTCGGCCGTGATCTTCAACGCGCTCATCATCGTGTTCCTGATCCCGCTGGCGCTCAAGGGCGTGCGCTACCGCGCCATCGGCGCCGCCGCGTTGCTGCGCCGGAACATCTGGATTTACGGCGTGGGCGGCGTCATCCTGCCGTTCGCGGGCATCAAGTTGATCGACATGGTATTGGCCATGTTCCATCTCGTCTAACCAGTCCGCCCCGGCCCGCGTGCGCGCGGGCGGGGCCTTACACTCTGGAGCCATCGTGTCTTCCAAATTCTTTTCCACCATCCGTCCCGCCGTCGTCCTGTTCGGCGCCCTGACCATCATTTGCGGCGTGCTGTATCCGCTGGCCGTCACCGGCGTGGGCGCCGCCGCCTTCCCGGCGCAGGCCGGCGGCAGCATCATCGAGGCCGGTGGCAAACCCGTCGGCTCGGAACTGATCGGCCAGGCCTTCTCGTCGCCCCGCTATTTCTGGGGACGCCCATCCGCCACCAGCCCCATGCCCAACAATGGCGCCGGTTCCAGCGGTTCCAACCTGGGCCCCAACAATCCGGCCCAGACCGACGCTGTCAAAGGCCGCGTGGCCGCCTTGCGTGCCGCCGATCCCAACAACGAGCTGCCGATCCCGGTTGACCTGGTGACGGCATCCGGCAGCGGCCTCGATCCCGAGATCAGCCTGGCCGCCGCCCAGTACCAGGCGCGCCGCGTGGCCGCCGTCCGCCAGCTGAGCCCTGAGCGTGTATTTGCGCTGATCGCGGCCCACCGCCAGAACCAATATTTTGGCTTCTTCGGCGAGGCGCGCGTCAACGTGCTGGCACTGAACCTGGCGCTGGACGCGGCATCGGGCCAAAAGCGTGGCCAGAAGCGTTAAACTGGCCGCTGTCGGCCATTTCGATAGGTATCCATGTTTCCCAACGATAGCGAACGACCCGACCCGGACGCCTTGCTGGCGCAAGTGCAGGCCCAGGAACGCAAGGCGGCGCGGGGCAAGCTGCGCATCTATTTCGGCGCCTCCGCCGGTGTAGGCAAGACCTACGCCATGCTGGCGGCCGCCCGCAAGCTGCAGGCCGACGGCCAGCCTGTGCTGGTGGGCGTGATCGAAACCCACGGCCGCAGCGAGACGGCCGCCATGCTCGAAGGGCTGGACGTGCTGCCGCTGCGGCAGCTCGACTATCGCGGCAAGCAACTGGCCGAATTCGACATTGACGCGGCATTGGCGCGCCGCCCGCCGTTGATCCTGATCGACGAGCTGGCCCACTCCAACGCGCCCGGCTCGCGCCACCCCAAGCGCTGGCAGGACGTGGGCGAATTGCTGGACGCCGGCATCGACGTGCTCACCACCGTCAATGTGCAGCACCTGGAAAGCCTGAACGACGTGGTGGGCGGCATCACCGGCATCCGCGTGGCCGAGACCCTGCCCGACACCGTGTTCGACGAGGCCGACGAAGTGGTGCTGGTGGACTTGCCGGCTGACGAATTGCTGGCCCGCCTCAAGGGCGGCAAGGTGTACCAGCAACAGCAGGCCGAGCGCGCGTCGCAGAATTTTTTCCGCAAAGGCAATTTGATCGCGCTGCGCGAACTGGCACTGCGCCGCACGGCCGACCGTATCGAGGGCGACGTGCGCGCCTACCGGGTCGAGCAATCGATCGGCGATATCTGGAAGACGGGCGCTGCGTTGCTGGCCTGCGTCGGTCCCCGTCCCGGCGCCGAGCACACGGTACGCAGCACGGCGCGCCTGGCCAGCCAGCTGGGCACGGCCTGGCACGCCGTCTACGTGGAAACCCCGGCCCTGCAACGGCTGCCGGCCGGCGAACGGGAACGGATACTGAACACCCTCAAGCTGGCCGAAAGCCTGGGCGCCACCACGGCCGTGCTGTCGGGCGAGGATGTGGCGGCGGCCGTGGCTGACTACGCGCGCGGCCACAACCTGTCCAAGATCGTCATGGCGCGCCGCCAGCGCCGGCACCGCTGGCCAGCGCGCCATTCCCACCTGCGCCGCGTGGCCGAGCAGGCGCCCGAGATCGACCTGATCGAGATCGGCGCCCCGCGCCAGGATGAGCAGCCCGCGCCGCCCCGCGCCCGCGCCGACGCGGATGGCGACGGCGAGGAGGACGACAGCAAGCGCATGGCCGGCTACCTGTGGGCCGGCGCCGCCAGCCTGGCCACGGCGCTGCTGGCCACGCCCATGCTGGCCTACCTGGACCTGGCCAACATCGCCATGCTGTTCCTGCTGGCCGTGCTGCTGGTGGCGGTACGTTTCGGACGCGGCCCGTCCGTGGTGGCCACCTGCGTCAGCGTGGCCTGTTTCGACTTCTTCTTCGTGCCGCCCCGCTTCACGTTCGCCATCTCCGACCTGCAATACCTGGTCACCTTCGCCGTCATGCTGGCCGTGGGCCTGATCACGGGCCACCTGACGGCCGGCCTGCGCTTCCAGGCGCACGTGGCGTCGCGCCGCGAGGCCCGCTCGCGCGCGCTGTACGAGTACGCGCGCGAGCTGTCCGGCGCGCTGCAGACGGAGCAGATCTTCGAGATCACCCAGCGTTTCATCCAGAGCGCGTTCCGGGCCCGCGCCACGCTGCTGGTGCCGGACGCCGGCGGCCGGCTCAAGCTGCCGCCGCAAGACCCGTCCGATGCCGCCGCCATGGCCCACATGGCCGTATTCGACGCCGGCATCGCCCAGTGGGCGTTCGACCACGCCGAATGCGCAGGCCTGGGCACGGACACGCTGCCGGCCAGCCGCATCTTCTACCTGCCGCTGGTGGCGCCCATGCGCACCCGCGGCGTGCTGGCCATCCAGCCCGAGCACCGGCGCTGGATCATGGTGCCGGAACAGCGCCAGCACCTGGACACCTTCGCCACCCTGGCCGCCATCGCGCTGGAGCGGGTGCACTACATCGAAGTGGCGCAGGACGCGCTGGTGAACATGGAATCGGAACGGTTGCGCAATTCGCTGCTGGCGGCCCTGTCGCACGACTTGCGCACGCCGCTCACGTCACTGGTGGGCATGTCCGAATCGCTGGCCGGCTCGCGCCCGCCGCTGGCGCCGCCCCAGCTGGCGCTGGCCGACGCGCTGCACGACGAGGCGCGCCGCATGAGCGCACTGGTGTCCAACCTGCTCGACATGGCCCGCATCCAGAGCGGCGATGTGACCTTCAACCTGCAATGGCAACCGCTGGAGGAGGTGGTGGGCAGCGCGCTGCGCGTGAGCGGGGCTCAACTGGCGGCGCACGTGGTGGCCACCCGGCTGGCGCCGGACTTGCCGCTGCTGCGTTTCGACGCCGTGCTGATCGAGCGTGTGCTGTGCAACCTGCTGGAGAACGCGGCCAAGTACACGCCGCCCGGTTCGCACGTGACGGTGGCCGCCGAACCGCGCGGCACTTGGGTGGACGTGATGGTCTATGATGACGGACCCGGTCTGCCGCACGGCCGTGAGGAAGCCATCTTCGAGAAATTCACGCGTGGTGAACGGGAATCAGCCAAGCCGGGTGTGGGATTGGGGCTGGCCATCTGCCGCGCCATCGTCGAAGCCCATGGCGGCAAGATCAATGCCGCGTCATCGCCGGCCGGCGGCGCGGCCTTCGTGTTTTCGCTGCCCGTGGGCAGCCCGCCGCCGTTGCCCGAGCCGGAACCAGAACCAGAACCAGAACGACCAGGACTCACCGATGAATGAACCGATGCCGATCGCGCTGTTGGTCGAGGATGAACCGCAGATCCGCCGCTTCGTGCGCGGCGCGCTGGAGGACGAGGGCTGGCTGGTGCACGAGGCGGTCACGTTGCAGCGCGGGCTGATCGACGCCGGCACCCGCAAGCCGGACCTGGTGGTGCTGGACCTGGGCCTGCCCGACGGCGATGGCGTGGACTTGATCGCCGACCTGCGGAAATGGTCGGCCGTGCCGGTGATCGTGCTGTCGGCCCGTGCCAACGAGGCCGACAAGATCCGCGCGCTCGACGCCGGCGCCGACGATTACCTGACCAAGCCGTTCGGCGTGGGAGAGCTCTTGGCGCGGGTGCGCGCCACATTGCGCCGCCAGCGCCAGCCGGCCGCCGCCGGCAATGCGGGGCCGGTGCGCTTTGGCGCGGTGGAGGTGGATTTGCCGAACCGGCGCGTGACCCGCGACGGCCAGCACGTGCACCTGACGCCGACCGAATACAGGTTGCTGGCGGTATTGGTGGCCAACGCCGGGCGCGTGATGACCAATCCCCAGCTGCTGCGTGCCGTGTGGGGCCCGTCGCAGGCCGAGAACGGTCACTACCTGCGCATCTACATGGGCCACCTGCGCCACAAGCTGGAGGACGACCCCACCCAGCCCCGTTACCTGTTGACGGAAACGGCCGTCGGCTACCGGCTGCAACTGCCGGCCTGACGCCCGGCCTGACGCCGCGTGTAGCCCGGCCCAGCCACAGCCTCCCGCCGCGCGCGTGTAGCACAGCGCTGCCCGGATAAATCTCTCCAACCGTCACAAAATTAGCGAATCGCCCATCTTTATTTTCAAAAAACTTTTGTATCCGTGTGGAAATATTTATTACACTTGGTTATAATATTTTCGCTAATTGCTGTTTTTGCATTGATCGATGACCTTGCGTTATCCCGCGCGCCGCACCCGCCATCCTGGCAGGCCGGCGGCCGGTGATGACGCCTGCATCCACCACGCCAGCAGCAGTACAAATGCTTGCCTGATCCCTGATCGGGACCGCATCGCTTGCGATGTCTCCGGGCAGGTATGGCCGCCACTGGCCGTCGCCGCTTTTCTCAACAATCAGAGGACACCCATGTATCAGCTTCCCGTGCCGCGGGACGGCCTGGCGGCGCGCACCCGCGCCGGCCGCAGGCCCGCGCGCACCCCGTCGTTTGCGGCTCCGGCCACGGCCACGCGTGCCGGTCTCGCATGCCGCCTGGCGCTGGCGCTGGCGCTGGCTGCCTGGCCGGCGGCGCGCGCCTGGAGCCAGGCGATATCGCAGGAGGCGGCGGCCAACCAGGAAGCGCTGCGCGAGCAAGAGCGGGCCCGCGCGCTGCGCGAGCAGTTCGAACGCCAGCCCGAAGTGCGCTTGCCGACGGGCGCAGGCCCGTCCGATGGCGGCCGTCTGCGCTTCGATGAATCGCCCTGCTTTGTCATCGGGCACATGGTGCTGGAGGGGGAGGCCGCCGCACGCTTCCAGTGGGCGCTGGCGGCGGCAGGCGTGGCGCAGACGGGCCAGCCGGACAACCCGCTCGGCCACTGCCTGGGGGCGCGGGCCATCGACCAGGTGCTGCAGCGCGTGCAAAACGCCATTCTCGCGCGCGGTTACGTCACCACCCGGGTGCTGGTGGCGCCGCAGGACTTGAGCGGTGGCACGCTCAAGCTGACGCTGATCGCGGGGCGGGTGCGCGCCATCCGCACCTTGCCCGGCAGCGGCGCGCGCGCCACGTTGTGGAACGCGATCCCGGTCGCGCCGGGCGAGCTGCTTGACTTGCGCGCCGTCGAGCAGGGGCTGGAAAACTTCAAGCGCGTCCCGACGGCCGATGCGGACATCCAGATCCTGCCGGCCGAGGGCGCGGGCGCGGGCCCGGGCGACAGCGACTTGGCCGTCCTGTGGCGGCAAGGCTGGCCACTGCGGGCCAGTCTGTCCCTGGACGACTCCGGCAGCGCCGCTACCGGCAAATACCAGGCGGCGATGACGATTTCCTACGATCACCCGTTGGCGCTGAACGATCTGTTCTTCATCAGCGTCAATCACGCCCTGAGCCACGCCCAGTCCAGCGGGCAGGGTGCCACCGCCCATTATTCGCTGCCCTACGGCCGTTGGCTGCTGGGGGCCACGGCCGCCCACAACCGCTATCGCCAGTCGGTGCCGGGCGCGTTCCAGGCCTATACCTACAGCGGTGAGAGCAAGAATGGCGACCTTAAGCTGGCACGCGTGGTGTACCGCGACGCCGTCAGCAAAAGCACGGTATCGCTGCGGGGCTGGGCCCGTTCATCGCGCAATTTCATCGACGACACGGAAGTGGCAGTCCAGCGCCGCCGCATGGCCGGCTGGGAAATGGGCCTCGAACAGCGCGCCACCATCGGCCCGGCGACGCTGGAACTGCACCTCAATTACCGCCGTGGGACGGGCGCCTGGCACGCCCAGCGGGCGGTCGAGGAGGCGCGCGGCGAGGGCACGTCGCGCTTCGGCCTGATCGCCACCGACGCCACCATCGGCGTGCCGTTCACCGTGGCCGGGCAGCAGTTGCGCTACCAGGGTGCTTGGCGCAGCCAGCACAACCGCACCACTCTGATCGCGCAAGACCGGTTCGCCATCGGCGGCCGTTATACGGTACGCGGCTTCGACGGCGAGAACAGCTTGGTGGCTGAACGGGGCTGGCTGTTGCGCAACGAAATCGGCGTACCGCTGGGCGCGTCGGCGCAGGAACTGTATGTGGGCCTGGACCATGGCGAAGTAGCGGGACCATCCAGCGCGAACCTGGTGGGCAAGCGCCTGACGGGCGCGGTGCTGGGGCTGCGCGGCCAGTGGCGCACGCTGCAGTTCGACGGCTTCGCCGGCGCCCCCGTGCGCAAGCCGCCGCCGTTTCGCACTGCCCGTCGCACGGCCGGCTTTTCGATCAACGTGAATTATTAGGAGGAGCGCCATGTCATCGACAGCTTGCAACATCACCGCGCCCGCGCTCGGCCTGTCCGGCCATAGCGAGGCGGAAGTGCTGGGCGCCGCCACGTGGCTGTGGCTGCATTCCGCGCGCCACCGCGAATAGCCTTTAATGGCGCCGAACCAGACCTTGCTGGCGCCCTTGAAAGCCCAGCAATACATCCTGGTGGTGGCGCGACTGGCCTTTTGGCCCGCTGGCCGCCGCTTGAACTTCGTCTGAGTTGTTATCGATTGCATCCACTCTTAAACCAGAACGCATATGAATAAGCACCTGTACCGCATCATCTTCAATGAACGCCGTGGCCAGCTGATGGTCGTGGGGGAGAACGCTAGCGTGCCGGGCAAGGCGGCCAGCGGTGGCGGCGATGCGGCGCCAGCGGGCCAGGCGTGCCATCGGCAGGGGGTGACGGCGGCGTTGCGGCCCTTGTGGCTGGCCCTGTCGAACGCGCTGGGCATGGTGGCCTTGCTGGCCGTCCCGGTCCACGCGCAAATCGTGGCCGATCCCAACGCGCCCGGCAAGCAGCGTCCGACCGTGCTGCAAACGTCGAGCGGCGTGACACAGGTGAATATCCAGACGCCCAGCGCGGCTGGCGTGTCGCGCAACACCTACGTGCAGTTCGACGTGACGGACAAGGGCGCCGTGCTGAACAACAGCTATCGCGACGTGCAAAGCCAGCTCGGCGGTTGGGTGCAGGGCAATCCATGGATGCAGCGCGATGCCGCGCGCGTGATCCTCAACGAAGTCAACGCGAGCGACCCCAGCCAGCTGCGCGGCTTCGTGGAAGTGGCCGGCCCCCGGGCCGAGGTGGTCATCGCCAATCCGGCCGGCGTGCACGTCGATGGCGGCGGCTTCATCAATGCCAACCGGGTCACCATCACCACCGGCCTGGCGCAAATGAATGACGGCGTGCTGACCGGCTACCTGGTGCAGCGGGGCGCCGTGACGGTCGGCGGCCGCGGGCTGGACACGACGCAGGCCGACTATACGGCCATCCTGGCGCGCGCCGTGCAGTTGAACGCGGGCATCTGGGCCAAGGAGCTGCAGGTGGCAGTCGGCGCCAACCGCATCGACCTGGCGCCGGACGCGGCGGTGGCCATGACGCCGGCGGCCGGCATGGGGCCGGCGCCCCTGTTCGCGCTCGACGTGGCACAGCTGGGCGGCATGTATGCAGGCAAGATCACCCTGATCGGCACCGAGGCCGGCCTGGGCGTACGCAACGCCGGCACCCTGGCCAGCAGCGCCGGCGAGCTGGTACTGCAGGCTAACGGTTGGCTCAGCAATAGTGGCAGCTTGCGCGCGGCCGGGCCCAACGCGGCGCTACGCGTCGCCGCCGCCGGTGACATCGACAACAGCGGCACCATCTATGCCGACGGCGACACCGCGCTCACCGGCGGCGCCAACATCACCAGCAACGGCACCATCGCGGCCCAGGGCGATACCACGCTGTTGGCCAACGGCGCCGCCTCGCGCATTGAGGCCGGCACTGGCGCCTTGCTGGGCGCCGGCGTCGGCGGGAACGGCAAGCTGGGCACGACGGGCCAGTTGCGGGCCACGGCCGCCGAGGCCGTCGCCCTGCACGGCACTGTGGCCGCCGGCGCCGGCATCGCGGTCACGGCGCGCCAGCTCGACCTGTCGGCCGCGCAACTGTCGGCCGCGCAGATGGCGCTGAGCGCGACGGCTGGCGATCTCGACGCCAGCCGCGCCACCGTCGCCACGCCGGGCGCGCTGGCGCTGGGCGCCACCGGGACCGTGCGCACGGACGGCGCCCAGGTGGCGGCGTCCCGGTTGAGCATCGCGGCCCACGACCTGTCCAATATGGGAGGGCATATCGCCCAGTCCGGCACTGACGACTTGACGCTGGCGCTGCCGGGCACCTTCGATAACCGGCAAGGCTACCTGGGCAGCAACAGCGGCAATCTCACGCTGGAGGCGGCCAGCTTGCTCAACACGGACGGCAAGCTCGAACATGCGGGCGATGGCGCGTTGGCCATGACGGTCGCCACCCTGAGCGGCCAGCGCGGCCACATCGCCGGCAACGGTAGCATGACCATCACGGCCGGTGCGATCGACCAGCGCGGCGCCACGCTGGCCGCGCGCGCCATCGCGATCACGGCCGCCAGCCTGGACAATAGTGGCGGCGCCATCAGCCAGACCGGTACCGGGCTGGCCACGGTGCAAACGACCCGCAGTCTCGACAACAGCGCCGGCCACATCGAGAGTAATGGCGGCCTTAGTATCAGCGCCGATGGCTTGCAGAACGGGCATGGCCGGATCGCCGCCGCCGGCGACGCCAGCATCGCCACCAGCGGCGTGGACAACGCCGGCGGCGCCATCATCGCGGGCACCACGCTGACCGTGCAGGCGGCTGATGTGCGCAATCAGCAGGGCAGCCTGCAAGCCCTGAGCGGAGATACCACGCTGCGGGTGGCCAAGCTCGACAACACTGCCGGCAATGTGTACGCGGGCGGCAAGCTCGACACGATGGCCGCCAGCGTCACCAACAGCGGCAGCCTGTATGCGGCCGGCGACCAGAGCCTGGCCGCCAGCGGGGCGCTGGTCAACACTGGCGTGATCGCGGCGCAGGGCCACACCACACTCAGCGCCGACAGCGTCGAGAGCGGCGCGGCCAGCGTGCTGGGCGCGGGCGTGAAAGCGGATGGCAGCCTGGCGCGCGCGGGCGACCTGCGCGTGACGGCGCGGCAGGAACTGGCGGCCCATGGCCAAAACCTGGCCGTGGGCGACGCCATTCTCAGTGGCAAGACGGTGGACCTCAGCGGCGGCCAGACCAGCGCCACCGACCTCGCGCTGAGCGCCGGCGGCGGCGACGTCACCACCAGCAATGGCACGGTGACGGCGTCCGGCACGCTGGCCATCACGGCGGCGCGGAGCCTGGCCAACGCGCATGGCAGCTTGAGCGCCGGCCAACTGGTGGCGCAAGTGGCCAGTCTGGACAATACGCAAGGCGCCATGGTCCAGACTGGCGGCGGCGATACCTCCATCGTGCTCAGCGCGCCGGACGGCATCATCAACAACACCCAGGGCCGGATCGCCGTCAACAGTCACAATTTGACGCTGGCGGCGGGCACGCTGAACAACACGGACGGCAGGATAGAACACGCCGGCACGGGGACGCTGGTGATGAGCGCCGCGAACCTGGTCGATGCCCGCGGCCAGATCAGGAGCAATGGCGCGCTGGGCATCGACGCGGGCGACTTCAACCATGATGGCGCCAGCACCAGTGCCCGCAATCTGTCCGTGCAGGCCAACAGTCTGAGAAACCGGTACGGCCACTTGTTGCAAATCGGCGATGGCGGCATGTCGGTGAGTGTCGCGGGGCGCTTCGATAACGCCGGCGGCGACGTCGCCGCCAACGGCACGCTGCATGTGCAGGCCGGCTCGCTGGACAACGGCGATGGCGGCATCACGTCGGCCGCCGCGGCCGATGTGACCAGCCATGGAGCGCTCAACAACAGCGGCGGTGTCCTGGCCGGCGCGTACGGGCTGAACGTCGCCGCTCAGGGACTCGATAATTCCGGCGGCAAGATACAGGCCGCCAGCGGCGCGGTGTCGCTGCAGGTGGCAAACTTGCTCAACAGCCATGGCACGGTCAGCGCGGGCACGGATTTGCTGGCCCATGCCACGGGTGATGTGAACAACGACGGCTTGCTGTACGCGGGCCGCGACCAGACCTTGCAGATCGGCGGCAGCTTCATCAACACCGGCGCGGCCGCCGCGCAAGGCAATACGACCATCACGGCGGACAGCGTGCAAAGCAGTACCGGCAGCCTGCTGGGCGCGGGCGTGCGCGCCAACGGCAGCCTGGTGGGGAACGGCAGGCTGACGGTGACGTCGGTCCACGCCTTGCTGATGAACGGCAACAACATCGCCGGCGGCGACGCGCTGTTGGGCGGGACGTCGGTGGACTTGAGCGGCAGCCAGACCAGCGCCGCCAATCTCACCATCTCGGCCAGCGGCGGCAGTGTGCGCACCGTCAGCGCCAACGTCAGCGCGACCGGCACACTGAGCGTGACGGCCGCATTGCCCACGCAAGTGCTGGACAACACGCAAGGCAGCCTGAGCGCGGGACAATTGGCGCTCAACGTGGCCAATCTGAACAACAATCACGGCGCCATCGTCCAAAGCGGCGCTGGCGACACGGCGATCAGGCTGAGCGCGCCCGGCGGAACGCTGGACAATACGGCTGGCCGCATCGCCGTTAACAGCGGCAACCTGACCCTGGACGCGGGCGCGCTGCTCAACACGTCCGGCAAGATCGAGCATGCGGGCGCCGGCACGTTCGCGCTCCATGCCGCCACCCTGGGCGACCAGCATGGCCAGATCACCAGCAATGGCGACTTGCGGATCACGGCCGGCGACATCGACCACCGCGACGCCAGCACCAGCGCGCAGCGTGTCGTCATCGCGGCCGACAACCTCGACAACCGGGCCGGCCAGATCGCCCAGCTCGGCGGCGGCCAAGGCGCCATCACGGTCGGCGGCACGCTGGATAACGGCGGCGGCAAATTCGACAGCAACGGCGACACCGCCATCCACACCGACCAGCTGCGCAACAACCAGGGCCGCATCGCCACTGCCGGCGCCGCCACCATCGTGGCGAGCGGCGTGGACAATGCCGGCGGCGCCATCCTGGCCGGTACCCAGCTGACGCTGCACAGCGGCGACGTGGACAACACGGCGGGTACCTTGCGGGCCGTGACCGGCGACGCCGCGCTGCATGTGGCGAATCTGAACAACACGGCCGGCGTCATCTACGCCGGCGGCCAGCTCGACACGGTGGCCGCCAGCGTCGTCAACAGCGGCAGCCTGTACGCGGCCGGCAACCAGAATCTGACCGTGGCCGGCGCGCTCGTCAACAGCGGCGTGATCGCGGCTCAGGGCAATACAACGCTCAGCGCCAACAGTGTGGACAGCAGCGCGGCCAGTCTGCTGGGCGCGGGGGTGAAGGCGGACGGCAGCCTGGCCCCGGCGGGCGACCTGCGCGTCACCACCACGCAAGCCACGATCTCCCATGGCCAGAACCTGGCCGCCGGCCAGGCCGTGTTGGCGGGTGCGACGGTGGACGTAAGCGGCAGCCAGACCAGTGCCGCCCAGATCGCGTTGACGGCCAATGGCGGCAACGTCAGCACCAGCAACGCGGTGGTGACGGCGGCCGGCACGCTGGCCATCACGGCCAGCCAGACCCTGGCCAACGGCCACGGCATGCTGAGCGCCGGACAACTGGTGGCGCAGGTGGCCGGGCTGGACAACACGCAAGGCACGATCCTGCAGACGGGCAGCGGCGACACCACCATCATACTGACCGCCAGCGATGGTGTGCTCGACAATACCCGCGGCCGCATCGCCGTCAACAGCGGTAATCTGACCCTGGCCGCCGGCACGCTGGTCAACACGGACGGCAAGATAGACCATGCGGGCGGCGGCACGCTGGCCATCACCACCAGCGGCGCGCTGGACGACGAGCGCGGCCAGATCACCGGCAACGGCGGCTTGCGCATCCAGGCCGGCGACTTCATGCACGACGGCGCCACCACGCTGGCCGGCGACTTGAGCGTGCAGACCAACAGCCTGAGCAACCATGGTGGCCACCTGCTGCAAAGCGGCGCGGGCGGCATGACGCTGGGAGTGACGGGGCAACTCGACAACGCCAGCGGCGAAATCGCCGCCAATGGCGTACTGCAGGCGCGGGCCGGCACGCTGGACAACAGTCATGGCCGCATCACGTCGGCCGCCTCGGCCGGCGTGACCAGCCTGGGGGCGTTGAACAATAGCGACGGCACCCTGGGCGCCGCCCATGCCTTGAACGCGGACGTCCAGGCGCTCGACAATACGCGGGGCCTGCTGCAGGCCGGCGACGGCGCCATGGCGGTGAACGCGGCCAGCCTGCTCAACAGCCAGGGCACGGTCAGCGCGGGCACGGATTTGACGCTGCGTATCACGGGCGAGGTGCGCAACGACAGCGTGCTGTACGCGGGCCGCGACCAGACCATACAGGCGGGCGGCGCCGTCATCAACACGGGATCGACCGCCGCGCTGGGCAACCTGACGATCGCGGCCGACAGCGTGCAAAGCAGCGCCGGCAGCTGGTTGGGCGCGGGCATCCATGCCGACGGCAGCCTGGCACAAAGTGGCAAGCTGACGGTGACGGCGACCCATGCCATGCAGGCGAACGGCAACAACGTGGCGGCCGGCGACGCGCAACTGAGTGGCGCCGCGGTCGATCTGGCCGGCAGCCAGACGGGCGCGGCCAACATCGCCATCACGGCCAGCGGCGGCGACGTGCGCACCGCCCAGGCCAGGATCGGCACGGCCGGTACGCTGAGCATGACGGCAGCGGCCGCCGCCACCCAGACGCTGGACAACACGCAAGGCAGCCTGGTCGCGGGGCAACTAGCGCTCAACGTGGCCAACCTGAACAACGGCCACGGCGTCATCGCCCAGAGCGGTGGTGGCGACACCACGCTCAACCTGAGCGCACCGGCCGGCACCCTGGACAACACGGCTGGCCGCATCGCCTTCAACGGCGCCAACGTGACCGTGGGCGCGGGCACGCTGATCAATCAGGATGGCAGGATAGAGCATGCCGGCGCCGGCACCCTGGCCATGACGGCCGGCACGCTGCAGGACCAGCGCGGCCAGATCGTCGGCAACGGCGCACTGCGCATCACGGCCGGCGACATCGACCACCGCGACGCCAGCACCACCGCCCAGCGCATCGCGATCACGGCGGCCAATGTGGACAACCGGGGCGGCCAGTTCGCCCAGCTCGGCAACGGGCAGGGCAGCATTGTGGCCAGCGGCGCGCTGGACAACCGTGGCGGCCAGGTCGACAGCAATGGCGACCTGGCGCTGGGTGCGGTGTCGCTGAACAACAGTGCAGGCCACATCGTCGCCGTCGGCAACGCCAGCGTCACCGCCGGCACGGCGCTCAACAACGCAGGCGGCCTGGTCGCCGCCGGAGCCAACCTGACGTTGCAAGGCGGCAGCGTGGACAACAGCCATGGCAGCCTGCAAGCCGTGGCCGGTAACGCCGCGCTGCACGTGGCGAATCTGAACAACACGGCCGGCGTCATCTACGCCGGCGGCCAGCTCGACACGGTGGCCGCCAGCGTCGTCAACAGCGGCAGCCTGTACGCGGCCGGCAACCAGAATCTGACCGTGGCCGGCGCGCTCGTCAACAGCGGCGTGATCGCGGCCCAGGGCAATACAACGCTCAGCGCCAACAGTGTGGACAGCAGCGCGGCCGGTCTGCTGGGCGCGGGGGTGAAGGCGGACGGCAGCCTGGCCCCGGCGGGCGACCTGCGCGTCACCACCACGCAAGCCATGATCTCCCATGGCCAGAACCTGGCCGCCGGCCAAGCCGTGTTGGCGGGTGCGACGGTGGACGTAAGCGGCAGCCAGACCAGTGCCGCCCAGATCGCGTTGACGGCCAATGGCGGCAACGTCAGCACCAGCAACGCGGTGGTGACGGCGGCCGGCACGCTGGCTATCACGGCCAGCCAGACCCTGGCCAACGGCCACGGCACGCTGAGCGCCGGACAGCTGGTGGCGCAAGTGGCCGGGCTGGACAACACGCAAGGCACGATCCTGCAGACGGGCGGCGGCGACACCGCCATCGTGCTGCGTGCGCCCGGTGGTACGCTGAACAATAGCCAGGGCCGCATCGCTGTCAACAGCGGCAACCTGACCCTGGGCGCGGGCACGCTGATCAACACGGACGGCAGGATAGAACACGCGGGCGGCGGCACGCTGGCCATCAACGCGGCCAACGTCAGCGATGCGCGCGGCCAGATCACGGGCAACGGCACCCTGGCCATCACGGCCGGCAATATCGACCACACCAACGCCAGCACCGTGGCCCAGCAGCTCACGATCGCGGCGGGCAATCTCGATAACCGCCAGGGCAGCTTGACCCAGCTGGGCGCCGCGCATGCCAGCATCGCCGCCAGCGGCACGCTGGACAACCGGGGCGGCGTGATCGCCAGCAATGGCGACACGACAGTCGCCACGGGCGCGCTCGACAATCGCGGCGGCGTGGTGCAGGGGGCCAGTGCGGGCACCCTGGCCGTGAGCGCTTCGGGCACGCTCGACAACAGTGCCGGTGGCCGCATCGCATCCGCCGGCGACCTCGCGCTGAACGGCGGCGACATCGCCAACCAGCACGGCGAGGTCAGCGCCGGCGGCACGCTGAGTGTCGCCGCCGCGCAGGGCATCCACAATGGATCGGGCTTGCTGGCCGCGAACGGCGATGCGACGCTGACGGCCAATGTGCTGGACAACACGGCAGGCAAGCTCGCTTCCGTGCACGGCAATGTGAACGTGAGCACCTCCGGCGCCACCGTCAACGATGGCGGCGTGATCCAGGCGGAGGCTGACATCGCGCTGCGCAACGGCGGCTTGAGCAACACGCAAGCGTCCGGTTCCGGGGCCGCCGGCGCCATCGTCGGCGTCAACGTCGTCATCGACAGCCATGGCCAGGCGATCAACAACCGGCTTGGTACGGTCGCCGCCAGCCAGGCACTGGATGTGCATGGCGGCGCGTTGAACAATGACGGCGGGCTGCTGCAGGCCGCCACCACGCTGGCGCTCGATACGGGCAGCGCGGCGCTGACCAACACCAACGCGGCGGCCTATGGGACGCAGCATGCCGGCAGCGTGGGCGGCATCGTCAGTGGCGGCGCGGCCACCCTGCATGTGGGCGACTGGAACAACGCGGGCGGCTGGTTCGGCGCCGGCGGCGCCGTCACCGGCAGCACCGGCCGCATCAGCAACACGCTGGCCGGGCAACTTGTAGGCAAGTCCAGCGTCAACTTCGCCATTACCGGCCTGGACAACCAGGGCGGGAAAATCCAGACCGAGGGCGACCTGACGCTGCAGGCCGGCGCGGGCACCATCGACAACCGCCACAGCCTGATCCGTTCAAACGGCGCCATGAACCTGAGCGCGGCGCAGATCGACAACCGCGACACGCAAGGCGCCAACCAGGGGATAGAGGCGAAGAACGTCAGCCTGAAGGCGGGCGTCATGAACAACGTGGGCGGCGCCATCCGGGCCGACCAGGATGTGACCGTCACCAGTGGCGCCAGCGTCGACAACAGCGGCGGCCTGATGAGCGCAGGCGGCAAACTGAACCTGGCCGACGCCGGCGCCAGCCGGGCGCTGACCGTCACCAACACGGGCGGCACCCTGATCGCCACCCAGTTGACGGGCATCCGCGCGGCCAGCATAACGTTCGACGGCCGCCTGCTGTCGCTGGCCGACCTGACGCTGGACCTGAGCGGCGGCTACAGCCAGGGCGCGGGTGGCGAGCTGACCACCAACGGCAACGCCACCCTCGTGCTGGGCGGCGACTTGCAAAACGCGGGTACCTTGCGCGCCGGCGGCACGCTGGCCATCACGGCGGCCAATATCGAGAACACGGCTAGCGGCGACATCCACGCCGCCACCACGCGGGTCAGCGCGACCGGCGTGTTGAACAACCATGGCGTGATCGACGGCGGCACCACGGAAGTGGATGCGGGCACGCTCAACAACCTGGGTACGGGGCGCATCTATGGCGACCATCTGAGCATAGGCGCGGGCACCCTCAACAACAACGTCGAAGGCGGCGTCGCCGCCACCATCGCCGCCCGGGGCCGGCTCGACATCGGCGCCCAGACGATCAACAACATCGAGCATGCGCTCATCTTCAGCGGTGGCGACCTGGCCATCGGTGGCGCGCTCGGCGCGGGCGGCATCGCCAGTGGCCAGGCCAGCGTGGTCAACAACGCCAGCGCCAGTATCGAAGCGTTGGGCGGCATGAGCCTGGCGGCCAGCCAGGTCAACAACCTGAACAATCATTTCACGCTGAGCATGGACACCGCCAGCGTGACGGCCGTGACGGAATATCAGGGCAACAGCAGCAAGGGCATCAGCTATCCGTCGCCGCGCTATCTGGCCGGCACACCCGGGGTGTACACCTATATCGACGAGTCGCTGCACCTGTGGACCACGGCCGGCTATGGCGACTGGTGGGGCGACTATGACGACTTCACGCAGTACGACTATACCCGCAGCACTCGCAGCTCCGTCGTCGCCAGTTCGGACCCGGGCCGCATCGTGGCCGGCGGCAACCTGTCCATCGCGGCCGGCACCGTGTTCAACAGCAACAGCCACATCCTGGCCGGCGGTGCGCTGGCCATTGCGGGTAACCTGACCAACGACGCCACACAGGGCCAGCGCATCACCAGCGACAGCGGCACTGCCACCCATTACTGGCGCATCCACAAAAGCGGCACCGACGACACGGGTAGCGCCAGCACGGCCTATGCGCCGCCAGACACGATTGAAACGATCACGGTGAGCGCGGAACGGCATGAAGGCAACGTCGCACCCGACCAGATAGCGGCTGCGCCGGGGGGCGCGGCGGCCGTCAGCGTCACTGGCGCCACCAGCGCGGCCGGCCGGGCCGGCGCGACGATCAGGCAGGCGGCCATCGTCATGGCGGGCGCCAGCGTGGATGGCGTGGACGCGGCCGGCGGGCAGCAAGCGGCGGGTGCCGCCGGCGCGGGCGGCTTGAACGGCAGCCAACGCACCGGCAACGCGGGCCAGGCGGCCAGCGTCGCGGCCGCCACCGGCGCCCAGGCGGCGGCCAGCGCGACGTCCGATGCGCCCGCCGCCGGCGCGGCCGTGGACGTGCGCTATGCCGGCGCCGGTGTCGCCGCGCGGCATGCGGAAGCCGCCGCCGGCGCCGCCGGACTTGATGGTACGGCGCGCGCCGGCCAAGCGGGCCAGGCCGGCAGTGTGGGCGTGGCCAGCGGTACGCACGCCGCCACCGCCGTTGTGGCCCAGGGTCCCGATCACGTGGGCCTGGCCGTTGGCGCCGCTGTGCATACGGGGCCCACAGGCGCCGCTGGTGTGGTCCAATCCGCCACCGGAGCCAGTGGCCCCGACGCGGCGCATGTGGGACGCATCGAACAGGGCCAGGGCGCGCACGCGACCGGCGGCGCGCAAGTGGTGCGCGCGGGCACGCCGGCCACGCGCCTCCCCAGCGCCAGCCTTTACCGCGTCAATCCGTCGTCCACGTCCCACTACCTGGTCGAGACCGACCAGCGCTTCGCCGGCCATGATAATTGGCGCAGCTCGGACTACATGCTGGCATCCGTGCAAGTGGCGCCGGACGTGACGCAAAAACGCCTCGGCGACGGCTTCTATGAACAAGGGCTGGTGCGCGACCAGGTGGCGCAGCTGACGGGCCGCCGTTTCCTGGGCGACTACACCAGCGACGACGCGCAATACAAGGCCCTGATGGATGCCGGCGTGGCCTACGCCAAGCAGTGGAACCTGCGTCCCGGCGTGGCCTTGACGCCGGCCCAGATGGCGGCCCTGAGCAGCGACATCGTGTGGCTGGTGGAACAGGACGTGACGCTGGCCGACGGCTCGGTGCAGAAAGTGCTGGCGCCGCAAGTGTATGTGCGGGTCAAGCCGGGCGACCTCGATGGCGGCGGCGCGCTGTTGTCGGGCAAGGACGTGGACGTGCACTCCACGGGCGACCTGCTCAACAGCGGCACCATCGCCGGGCGCGAGGTGGTCAAGCTGACGGCCGACAATGTGCAGAACCTGGGCGGACGCATCCACGGCGACGCTGTGGCGGTGGCAGCCAGGACGGACTTGAACGACATCGGCGGCACCATCGCCGCCAACAGCGCGCTGGTGGCCAAGGCCGGGCGCGACATCAATATCGAAACCACCACCCAAAGCGCGGCCAGCGCCGTGGGCGGCAACAGCTTCAGCCGCATCACCATCGACCGCGTGGCCGCGCTGTACGTGACGGGCGACGGCGCCACCGGCGGCGGCACGCTGGTGGCCAAGGCCGGGCGCGACCTCAAGCTGCAGGCGGCCCAGCTCGGCAACGGCGGCCAGGATGGCGCCACAGCCCTCGCGGCCGGGCGCGACATCGCGCTGGGCACGGTGACGACAGCCAGCGCCAACAACCTGATCTGGGACGCCAACAACTTCCGCCACGACAGCGCCTCGACCGAGGTGGGCAGCCAGATCCAGGCCACGGGCGCCATCGCCCTCAAGGCCGGCGCCGACATCAAGCTGCGCGCGGCCGACCTGCAGGCCGGCGGCGCCCTGAGCGCGCAAGCCGGCAACAACCTCGACATCACGGCCGGCGTGGCCACGCAGAAGACCGACGTGGCGACCCAGCACATGGACACGGGCTTCCTGAAGAAAACGCTGGTGACCACGCGCGACACGCGCGACAGCAGCAGCGCCGTGGGCAGCAGCCTGGGCGGCGCCACGGTGGCGCTGGGCGCCGGACACGACCTGGCGGTGCAAGGTTCGACCGTGGTGGGCGACCATGGCACGGCGCTCACGGCCGGCAACGACGTGCGCATCACGGCGGCCACGGAAACGCTGAGTACGACGGCCTACCACAGCGAGCAGGAGCATGGTTTCCTGAGCGGCGGCGGCTTCGGCATCAGCTACGGCACCCGCACCACCACCACCGACCGCGCCCAGGACGCCACCACGCAAAGCGGCCAGGCGCGCAGCACGGTGGGCGCCACCGATGGCAACCTGACGGTGACGGCCGGCGAGGGCTTGCACGTGAGCGGCAGCGACCTGGCCGCCACGCAGGATATGAACCTGAGCGGCAAGAACGTCGTGATCGACCCCGGTCAAGACGCCAGCAAGGGCAAGTTCACGCTGACGCAAGTGCAGGACGGTTTCACCTTAGCCGTGAGTAGTTCGGTGGTGTCCGCGTTGCAGGCGCTGGACGGCGCCAGCAAGGCGATCGGCAACACCAAGAATGCGCGGGTGCAGGCACTGGCGGCGGCCACGGCGGCCATGGCGGGCATGGCGGCCAAGAACGCGGCGTCGGACCTCGCCAAGAACGGCGTGAGCGTGAGCGTGAGCCTGACGGCGGGCCACTCCGAATCGCAGCAGACGCAAACGACGGCCAGTGTGAGCAATAGCGGCAGCGCGCTCACGGCCGGCGGCGATCTGACCATCAGCGCCACGGGCGGCGGCAAGGATAGCAATATTACCGTGCTCGGCAGCGACCTGAGCGCCAAGGGCGACGTCAAGCTGAAGGCCGACAACGCCGTCAACCTGCTGGCGGCGCAAGACACGGAAAGCCAGCACAGCGAAAGCAAGAGCATGAGCGCGGCGGCTGGGGTGGGCGCGACCATCGGCACCAAAGGCACCTCGTTCGGCTTCACGGCCAGCCTGAGCGCGGGCCGGGGCAAGGAGGATGGCGAAGGCACCACGCAACTGAACAGCCATGTGACGGCGGGCCAAAAGCTCGACATCGTCAGCGGCGGCGACACCAACCTCAAGGGCGCCGTGGCCAGCGGCCAGCAAGTGGTGGCCAACGTGGGCGGCAACCTGAACCTGGAAAGCCTGCAGGACACGGCCAAGTTCGACAGCAAGAACCAGAGCCTCAGCGTGAGCGGCTCGGTGGGCGTGGGAGCCAGCATCAGCGGCAGCGTCAACCAGAGCAAGATCCACAGCGACTACGCCAGCGTGCAGGA
The DNA here is from genome assembly GCF_014042355.1 of Rugamonas apoptosis. Classification (GTDB taxonomy): domain Bacteria; phylum Pseudomonadota; class Gammaproteobacteria; order Burkholderiales; family Burkholderiaceae_D; genus Rugamonas; species Rugamonas apoptosis. Next base: position 259,315 of record NZ_JACEZU010000006.1, on the reverse strand, counting down.
GCAAAGCGGCATCCAGGCCGGCGATGGCGGTTTCCAGCTCAAGGTGGGCGGCAACACGGACTTGAAGGGCGCCGTGATCAGCAGTACGAAGGATGGGATCGACAAAAATGTTCTGATCACAAGCACGTTGACGCAGAGCGATATCCAGAATCAATCATTCGCGGAGGCGAGCTCGGCTGGGGTGAGCGGGGGTGTGAGTTTTGGGGGCACCAGCGGGAAGAAAGAGGGGAGCGACAAAGCTACCAGTGGCACGGGTGATGCGGACTCCAGTAAAAAAGTCGCGGATGGAACTGCTGCTGAAACCAAACCATACAAGACCGAGCTTGCAAATTATGGTGGCGGGGCTAATCCGTGGGACAGCAAATACGAAGCCGGCAAGGCGCTGCTGGGCAATGCTATGAACAATGGCTCGGAATCAAACAGCTCGGCAGGAACGACACGCAGCGCGATCAGCAATGGCGTGATCACCATTACGGATGGCCAAAAGCAGCTGGCATTGACTGGTCATGATCAGCAGGCGACGATCACGGCGCTCAGTCGTGAGACGCAAACGGCCAATAACACGGTGCAACAGCAGGATTACAATACCTTGGCTTTGGAGGCAAAAACTGTGCAGGACGCGAAGAATGCCTTGTTTAAGGAAGCCACGGCATACACCGATCAAGCGCATGAGGTGATGTTCAAGAAGGACAACATACTGTATACCGTAACCTGTACAGTTTCACGAGAGGAGTGCGTATCCGATCCAAGTAAGGTGACAATTACAAAAGTCGAAAAGGGCGATGAGAAGACTGCCATTAAAAATGCCGGCGTCATCGCGGTCAATGGTATTCTGAATGAGTTAGGCCGCGCTGGGCAATTGGCTTACCAGAACGTGCCTGTCAACTCTAATTCTGAAAAACCTGACTCTATTCTTTTGATGCATATTGAAAAACCGGCATCTTCGTTTAGCGATATATTGGTGGCTGGCTATGAGAAGTTGCTCGCCCCGGTATTTGGTTATACAAACGCTGATGTTAATTATGCAAATATTATAAAAGACAAGGGGCAGGATAAAATGGTCGCTCTTGGACATAGCCGAGGAACTATCGTGCAGGTTAATTCATTTGATATTCTGCATGACCAAGGATTTGTAAATGAAAAACTAATTGCCGTTGGTGTTGGCGGCGGTGTGTTGGCAAATAGCTACTTTGAATCTGCTGCAAGCATCAATAATGCGAAAACCGATTCTAAAACAATGAAGGTATCATATACTTATATGGCCAACGACCCAGTGCCAGTGCTTGCTGGATTGAATGGAATATTTGGACCTGGTAAATTGATTGATTCTGTCATTGAGTTCGGGAATGTTTATAATAATAGCAATAGTGCGCATAGCTGTTACGGAAGTGGTGCAAATGGGTGTGTGACAATTGCAGACCCGCTTCCGTTTGGTCAATTACCAACTAATCAGAATAATTCCAATGTAATTAGATATATCAACAACGTGCTGCAGAAGAATGTTAGCTTGAGTGGAAAATGAGAAATATAATATTTATCGTAATAGTTTTGCTCTATCTTCCTGCTTGCCATGATTTGCCAAGTAATATACTTTACGTTAATGGCGTTCCGAGCATGCCAAGGAATTCAAATACGATATATCAATATAAATTTCGCTTTTTGGAACGTTGGCGCATTGGTTTTTCATGGTTCGATCATGAACCAAATCTTTCTGAGTTGCATGGATGTAATTTTGAAAGTAATCAATTGAAAGGAATCGCTGGCTTGCAGTCGTTGTCAGAAGAAAGTGAAGGTCCACTTTGGCAATGGCATGGTACAGTGGTGCAGCCAACAACGCTTAATAAAAATCGAAAAGAAGTGATGTTTCTTATAGGCGGGGATATAGACAATGGCTCAGATTTTTATACTGTCGGAATTTATAAGAATGGAAAATTTGAGCGTTTTGATAACTATTGCGAGGATGCTTTTCTCTCAGAGAAGGTGGGTGCTACTCTAAAGATTGTAAAAGCGAATCCACTGAAAGGAACTGATAAATGGTTCGAGAATTCTGAGCAGCTAACGATAAATGGATTGAACTGGTCTGTAAATAGGAGATGGGATTCGCCTCGAAATAAAAACGGCGTATTCACTGTGGAGTTGTGGGTGTTGAAAATTCCGGATACGCCCTATTTGATGGCAATGGAAATGAAAGCATGGGTGAAGGGGGGGGAGCAATCGCAGTCAGACGAGTTTAACAAGAAACGGGCTGTGTTTCAGGATATTGTAAAATCCGTCACGCTAGAGCCTATTACTCCACTTGTCGATCAAGAAAAAATAATGCTAAAAGAAGAATGCCGGCGACCTATTCCGGAATCAATGGCGACCTGTAAATTTAATCGAGGTAGTCTCCTCGTGAAGTAAGACTGCATAACACAATGCGGAGTCGGGCTCCCGAGTCGGGGTCAGGTCGCGCAAAGCGCCCGGAATTCAACTAGGAACTTTTGTTTTCAATAGTTGGCGCTTTTTGATTTCATATCGGCACGGTGCGCGCCGGTCACGCTGGCCAGCCCGGCAACGTCGAGGTGGCCAGCGGCCAGCAGGCCGCCACCGCCGTCGCTGCACAGAGCCTCCATCACGTGGACATCACCGTCGCCGCCAATGTGCTGGCCGGCCCGACGGGCGCGGCCAGCGCGGTCAAGGCCGCCACTGGAGGCAGTGGCCCCGACGCGGCGCATGTGGGGCGCATCGAACAGGGCTAGGGCGCGCACGCGACCGGCGGCGCGCAAGTTGTGCGCGTGGGCATGCCGGCCACGCGCCTCCCCAACGCCAGCCTTTACCGCGTCAATCCGTCGTCCTCGGCCCACTACCTGATCGAGACCGACCAGCGCTTCGCCGGCTATGATAAATGGCGCAGCTCGGATTACATGCTGGCATCCGTGCAAGTGGCTGTCCGCGCCAAGGGCGACCTGCTCAACAGCGGCACATCACCGGGCGCGAGGTGGTCAAGCTGGCGGCCGACAACGTGCAGAACCTGGGCGGACGCATCCACGGTGACGCCGTGGCGGTGGCCGCCAGGACGGACTTGAACGACATCGGCGGCACCATCGCCGCCAACAGCGCGCTGGTGGCCACGGCTGGGCGCGACCTCAAGCTGCAGGCGGGCCAAGTCGGCAAAGGCGGTCAGGAAGGCGCGACTTCGCACCAAAGTGTGCAGGAGCATGGCTTGCTGAGCGGTGGCGGTGGATTCGGCATCAGCTACGGCACCCGCACCACCACCACCGACCGCGCCCGGGACGCGAGCACGCAAAGCGGCCAGGCGCGCAGCACGGTGGGTGCCACCGACGGCAACCTGACGGTGATGGCCGGCGCCGGCTTGCACGTGAGCGGTAGCGACCTGGCCGCCGCGCAGGGCGGAGCGGGGCACGGCACGGCCTGGCCTGGCCTGGCCTGGCCGCTATTTCGCCCCCTCCCAACCTTCGTTTATTTGCTCAGCGTGCGCATGGCCCGTTCCAGCCCTTCCATCGTCAGCGGGAACATACGGTTGTTCATCAACTGGCGGATGATGGAGACGGACTGGCGGTACTGCCAGATGCCTTCCGGTTCCGGATTGAGCCACACGAACTTGGGGAAGGCGTTGGTGAAGCGGGCCAGCCATTCCGATCCCGCCTCCTCGTTGTTGTACTCCACCGAGCCGCCCGGCTGCAGGATCTCGTAGGGACTCATGGTGGCGTCGCCGACGAAAATGAGCTTGGTGTCCGGCGGGTACTTGCGCAGCACGTCCCAGGTGGCGAAGCGTTCCGCGTGGCGGCGCCGGTTGTTCTTCCACAGGTGGTCGTACACGCAATTGTGGAAGTAGAAGAACTCCATGTTCTTGAACTCCGTCTTGGAGGCCGAGAACAGTTCTTCCGTGCGCTCGATGTGGTCGTCCATGGTGCCGCCCACGTCGAACAGCATCAGCACCTTGACCTTGTTCTTGCGCTCGGGGCGCATCTTGATGTCGAGGTAGCCGGCGTTGCTGGCCGTGGCGCGGATGGTGGCGTCGAGCGCCAATTCCTCCTCGGCCCCTTCGCGCGCGAACTTGCGCAGGCGGCGCAGCGCCACCTTGATGTTGCGCGTGCCCAGTTCGCGTTCACCGTCGTAATCCTTGTAGGCGCGCGCTTCCCACACCTTGACGGCCGTGCGGTTGCCGCCCTTGCCGCCGATGCGCACCCCTTCCGGGTTAGTGCCGCCGTTGCCGAACGGGGAGGTGCCGCCCGTGCCTATCCACTTGCTGCCGCCTTCGTGGCGCTCCTTCTGTTCCTTGAGCAGTTCGGCCAGCCGGTCCATCAGCTTGTCGTAGCCGAATTTCTCCAGCTGGGCCATCTGCTCGTCGCTCAGCTCGCGCTTCATGCGCTGCACCAGCCATTCCAGCGGGATGGCGCTGTTGGTCTCGAAGGCGGCGTTGATGCCCTTGAAGTACTGGGCGAAGGCGCGGTCGAACTTGTCGAAGTGGGCTTCGTCCTTGACCAGCGTCAGGCGCGACAGATAATAGAAGTCGTCCATCGACGGCGCGATGACGTTCTTCTGCATCGCTTCGAGCAGGGTCAGGAATTCCTTGATCGTGACGGGGATCTTGGCGTCCTTGAGGGTGAAGAAGAAATCGATCAGCATGATGGTCAGCGCCCTCCGCCCTGCTGCAGCTTGTAGTGCAGGTGGGCTTTGATTTCCGGCCACTCGCCGCGCACGATGCTGTACATGACGGTGTCGCGCACGGTGCCGTCGCGGCGCAGCGCGTGGTGGCGCAGCACGCCGTCACGTTTGGCGCCCAGCCGTTCGATGGCGCGCTGCGAGGTGTGGTTGAAGTTATCGGTGCGCAGGCCGACCACGGCGCAGCCCAGCGTGTCGAACGCGTGGCCCAGCATCAGCAGTTTGCAGGTGGTGTTGACGTGGCTGCGCTGGCGGCTGCGCCCATACCAGGTGTAGCCGATCTCGGTGCGGTCCAGTTCCGGCACGATGTCGTGGAAACTGGTGGTGCCCATCACGGCGCCGCTGGCCGCGTCGATCACGGCGAACGCCAGCCGCGATGGCCGCATGGCGATGGCCTTGTCGATATAGGCGTCGGTCTGCTCCGGCGTGGGCACGGAGGTGATACGCAGCTGCCATAGCTCACCGTCGGCGGCGGCCGCGCGCAAGCCGTCCGCGTGGTGCGGCGCCAGCGGCTCGAGCCGCACGCCGTTCCACTCCAGCGTAACGGGGAGGGGTGATTGCAACGCGGCGTTCATCAGCGGTTGGCCCGCGCCATGTACACCAGGCGCTCGAACAGGTGGATGTCCTGCTCGTTCTTGAGCAGGGCGCCATGCAGCGGCGGCACGATGGTCTTGGCGTCCTGGCTGCGCAGGGCTTCGGCCGGGATGTCCTCGGCCATGAGCAGCTTGAGCCAGTCGAGGAATTCGGAGGTGGATGGCTTTTTCTTCAAGCCCTGGACTTCGCGCACCTCGTAGAAGGTCTGCAGGGCCTGGGCTAGCAGTTCGCGCTTCAGGTTGGGGTAGTGCACGGCCACGATCTGCTCCATCGTGTCGCGGTCGGGGAATTTAATGTAGTGGAAGAAGCAGCGGCGCAGGAAGGCGTCCGGCAATTCCTTCTCGTTGTTGGAGGTGATGATGACCAGTGGGCGGTGCTTGGCCACCACCATCTCGCGCGTCTCGTAGACGTAGAATTCCATGCGATCGAGTTCGCGCAGCAGGTCGTTGGGGAATTCGATATCGGCCTTGTCGATCTCGTCGATCAGCAGCACCACCGGTTCGGGCGCCGTGAAGGCCTGCCACAGCACGCCCTTGACGATGTAGTTGTGGATGTCGCGCACGCGCTCATCGCCCAGTTGCGAATCGCGCAGGCGCGACACGGCGTCGTATTCGTACAAACCTTGCTGGGCCTTGGTGGTGGACTTGATGTGCCATTGCATCAGCGGCATGTTGAGCGCGGCCGCCACTTCCTCTGCCAGCATGGTCTTGCCGGTGCCCGGTTCGCCCTTGATCAGCAGCGGGCGTTGCAGCGTGAGCGCCGCGTTGACGGCCAGTTTCAGGTCGTTGGTGGCGACGTAGTTGTCGGAACCCTCGAAGCGCGGGGCGGGTGCTTGGTTGGCGTGCATGGGTGGCGATCTCACTATGGATAAGGGGATGGACGCTGCGTGTCGCAGAATTTATCGTTGAAGTATAAGGCAGTTCACTAGAGGCCGCCCTCAAAGCGGGGTGGGAATAATGCGCCACGCCTAGCGAAGATCGGCCGGTTTGTCCATGATTCTTGATAGACTATGGAAACATTCTTGAGTTAGAATCGCTGATTGATAGTGCAAAAGTTAAGTTTTGCGCTTGGGCTGTATCCGATTCCTATTGATTACTTAGCCACCACACCATGAAAAAAATCTACGCACTTCTCGTGCTTGCAGGTTTCGCCCACGCCGCCTCGGCTGCCGACATCGTAGGGAACGCCCAGGCCGCTCCCGCCAAAATCGAAATGTGCATCGGCTGCCACGGCATCCCCGGTTACAAGGCGACCTTCCCCGAAGTGTTTCAGGTGCCCATGATTGGTGGCCAATCGGCCAAGTACATCGAGAACGCGCTCAAGGCCTACCAGAAGGGCGAGCGCAAGCATCCTTCCATGAAGGGTATCGCGAGCAGCCTGTCGGAACAGGACATGGCGGACGTGGCGGCATACTATTCCCAGCAAACGGCGAAATAAGGACTGAACCGATGAAAAAACTGATCACCGCCCTGTTCTGCTCCGCCGTCTCGCTGTCGGCCCTCGCCAGCGGCAATATCGACGCCGGCAAGGCCCTGACGGAAAAATACAGCTGCTTCGCTTGCCACGGCAAGGATTTCAACACCCCCATCGACCCCAGCTATCCCAAGCTGGCTGGCCAGCACAAGGATTACCTGGAACACGCGCTGACGGCCTACAAGCGTGGCGATGGCGCCAACGGCCGCGGCAACGCCATCATGGGCGGCCAGGTCAAGGCGCTCAGCAACCAGGACATCAAGGACCTGGCCGCTTACCTGCACAGCCTGCCTGGCTCGCTGTCCACGCCGCACCGCTAAGCCGCCCTCCGGGGGCAGCAAATGAAAAAAGCCACGCTCGCCGTGGCTTTTTTGCGTGCGCCGCGCTGCTTGCCGACGCCTATTTGAGGCGGCGCCGCACGCTTTCCACGTAGGCGTCGCCATCGAGCGGCAGGCCGGAGCGCTGGGCGGTCCAGATCATCTCGCCCAGGCATTCCATGATTTGATGATGCGCTTCGTGGGCCGAGTCCAGCCGCAAGGTGAGGGCCGTGGCGGCCTCGCGGATGCCGGGCGGCTGGTCGATCGAGATCTGTTCGTCGATCGACAGGTGCATCGACAGGTGCAGGAATGGGTTGGTCTGGCCGCTGTCGACGCTGAAGTCGCGTGCCAGCGCCGCCTCCACGTCGCTCAGGAGGTCTTCATATTCGGGGTGGTGGCGGATCCAGTCGGCCGCCATGGCTTCGATGGGGCTGAGGATGTCGTTGGCGCGCTGCTTGCGGAACGTCTCGCAGAAGAAGCGGCGCACGTCGTCGGAGGAGGGGTTGAACATGGGTGGTATCGGGGAAGGAACAGCCAGCCGCCATTGTACCCGTTGCCGCGCGGGCCGGCTCGCGCCCCCGTGCGTGCCGCCACTGGCGCGCGACCGGCCGTGCCGCGTCGCGTGACGGGGGCGGGCGGCGGGTGGGAAACGAAAACGGGCGGGACCGCCGTCTGGCCGTCCCGTCCGTTGCTACGATTTACCGCGTTCAGACCTGCCGGCCGTCAGCCGCCGACCTTGACCACGTCCACCGCTTCCGCCGGACCGGCCGCTGCCATGGGGGCCGCCTGCGCCTGCCGGGAAGGGCGGGGCGCTTGCTGCGCGGCTGGCGTGGCCGCCGCCGGCGTGCCTTGCGGCTGCCCGTCGGTGGTCAAAATGCCTTCCGCGCAAGGCGCCGCCGTCGCGGGACGGGGCGCGTGCGGCTGGCGCAAATAGCGCGACGTGTGGCGGTGCTGGCCGTTGCCATGCGCCGGCCAGGTCAGGAAGCGCGACAATTCCTGCAGCGCGCGCTGATACACATCCCGCTTGAATTCAATCACCACGTCCAGCGGCACCCAGTAGTCATGCCAGCGCCAGGCGTCGAATTCGGGATGGTCGGTCAGGCGCAGATTGACGTCGTTGTCGCGCGCGCACATGCGCAACAGGAACCAGATCTGCTTTTGCCCCCGGTAGTGGCCGCGGATTTCCCGCTTGATGAAATGGTCAGGCACTTCGTAGCGCAGCCAGTCGCGTGTGCGGCCAACGATCTTGACGTGCTCCTGCCTTAACCCGATCTCCTCTTCCAGCTCCCGGTACATCGCCTGTTCCGGCGTTTCCCCGTATTTGATGCCGCCCTGCGGAAATTGCCATGAGTGCTCGCGCACCCGCTTGCCCCACCACACCTCGTTATGGGCGTTGAGCAGGATGATGCCGACGTTGGGCCGAAACCCCTCACGATCGAGCATGTTGCACCTCAAAACTTTCTGCGACTGTGCGTCCGGCTTACATTTTTGCCCACAAATTCGCGTGCCGACCCTGTTTTCGGGGTACGAAAACGGCCGCAACGCCATCAATTGAACGCATTTGTATAAAGTATGGACGCATCAGCCAGCTAATCCTTTAAAATTAGGTTGATTATAACCCTCTCTTTTTAAAAAGAATTCACCGTTATGCGCGCCTCCCGATTTTTTATTTCCACGCTTAAAGAAGCGCCAGCCGATGCCGAAATCGTCAGCCACCAGTTGATGATGCGGGCCGGCATGATCAAACGCCTGGGCTCGGGCATCTACACCTACATGCCGATGGGTTTGCGGGTGATCCGCAAGGTCGAAGCCATCGTGCGCGAAGAGATGAACGCCGCCGCCGCCATTGAGCTGCTGATGCCGCTGGTGCAGCCGGCCGAGCTGTGGCAGGAAACGGGCCGCTGGGACAAGATGGGCGCCGAACTGATGCGCGTCAAGGACCGTCATGGCCGCGACTTCGCGATCCAGCCCACCTCCGAGGAAGTGATCACCGATGTTGTTCGTTCGGAAATTAAATCCTACCGTCAACTGCCGTTGAATTTTTACCACATCCAGACCAAGTTCCGCGACGAGCGCCGTCCCCGCTTCGGCCTGATGCGCGGCCGCGAATTCACCATGAAGGATGCCTACTCGTTCGACCGCGACCTGGCCGGCATGCAAGCGTCGTACAAGGTCATGTATGACGCCTACACCCGCATCTTCAACCGCTTCGGCCTCAAGTTCCGCGCCGTGGCGGCCGACAACGGCGCCATCGGCGGCACCGGTTCGCACGAATTCCACGTGATCGCCAGCACCGGCGAGGACGCGCTGGTGTACTGCCCGACCTCCGACTACGCGGCCAATATGGAAGCGGCCGAGGCGCTGCCGCTGGCGGCCGCGCGTCCCGCCGCCGCCGAAGCGCTGGTCAAGGCGTCGACCCCGAACGCCACCAAGTGCGAACAGGTGGCCGAGCTGCTGGGCCTGCCTTTGAACCGCACCGTCAAGACCATCGCCCTGACGGTCGATCACGAACAGGATGGCAAGATCACCCCCCAATACTTCATGCTGCTGCTGCGCGGCGACCATGAACTGAACGAAGTCAAAGTGGGCAAGGTGCCTGGCCTGGCCGCGCACCGCTTCTCGACCGAGGCGGAAATCCTGGCAGTGTACGGCTGCGTGCCTGGCTACCTGGGCCCGATCGGCACCAAGGCGCCCGTCACCGTGGTGGCCGACCGCACCGTGGCCAACATGGCCGACTTCGTGTGCGGCGCCAACGATGCCGGTTTCCACTACACGGGCGCCAACTGGGGCCGCGACGTGGCCGAGCCGACCCTGGTGGCCGACCTGCGCAACGTGGTTGAAGGTGACGCCTCGCCGGATGGCAAGGGTGTGCTGGCCATCGAGCGCGGTATCGAAGTGGGTCACGTGTTCCAGCTGGGCACGGCCTATTCGGAAAGCATGAAAGCCACGTTCCTGGACGAGAACGGCAAGCCGGCCCCGTTGCAGATGGGCTGCTACGGTATCGGCGTGACCCGCATCCTGGGCGCGGCCATCGAGCAGAACTTCGACGACAAGGGCATCATCTGGCCTACCTCGCTGGCGCCGTTCGAACTGGTGCTGTGCCCGATGGGCATGGACCGCAGCGAGTTGGTCAAGGCGGAGACGGAGCAGTTGTACGCGCAAGCCCAGGCGGCCGGCATCGACGTCATCGTCGACGACCGCGGCCTGCGTCCGGGCGCCATGTTCGCCGACTGGGAACTGATCGGCGTGCCGCACCGCGTGGTGATCGGCGAGCGTGGCCTGAAGGAAGGCAACCTGGAATACCAGGGCCGCCGCGACACCGAAGCGACCGCCGTGCCGCTGGCCGACATCATCAACTTCATCAAAGGCAAGCTGGCCGCCTGACCGTGGACACCCTGACTGCAACCGTTCCAGCCGACGGCGCCGACCGGCGCCGCTGGTGGGCCCGGCCCCAGCGCTGGGCGATGGCGCTGGCGCTGGCCACGGGGGCGCTGCAGGGCCCCAATGCCCACGCCGGCAGCCAGAAGGAAGAGGCGCTGGCCGACGCGGTGCGGGTGGCGCTGTCGAACGCCATCCTGGATGCGCGGCCGCCCAAGCCCGTCTTCCGCGACCAGGCCGACCAGCAGCGTTACCAGGGATGGCTGACGCAAATGTCGGCCCGCTTGCAACGGCGCCTGCCGGACCAGCAGATGCGCACGGAATTTCTGGAAACGGCGTGGTACGAGGCGCACCGGGCCGGGCTCGATCCCGGCCTCGTGCTGGGCCTGATCCAGGTGGAATCGGCCTACCGCAAGTACGCCGTGTCGATGGTGGGCGCGCGCGGCTACATGCAGGTGATGCCGTTCTGGACCAACGTGATCGGCGACCGCAACCGCAGCGCCCTGTTCCATATGCAGACCAATCTGCGCTACGGCTGCGCCATCCTGCGCATGTACCTGGATATGGAAGCGGGCAATCTCTATCTGGCACTGGGCCGCTACAACGGCAGCCGCGGCCGCCCGGAATATCCCAACGCCGTGCTGTCGGCGTGGCAGAACTGGAAGTTCAAGTCGCCGTTGTAAGCCAAAAAAATCGGGGACGTAACACGATTTATCCGCACGGATAAATCGTGTTACGTCCCCGATTTTTTTGGGAGGGTGCTTATTTCAGGTGGTCGGAGATCAGTTTGGTCATCTCGAACATGGACACCTGGGCTTTGCCGCCGAAGACTGCTTTCAGCTTGTCGTCGGCATTGATCATGCGGCGGTTGGCCGGATCCTGCAGGTCGAGCTTCTTGATGTAGTCCCACACTTTCTTGGTCACTTCAGTGCGCGGCAACGGGGCGGCGCCAACCACGGCGGCCAGCACGGTCGAAGGCGTCATGGCCTTCATGAAAGCGGCGTTCGGTTTGCGCGGTGCGGCGGGAGCGGCCGCTTTTTTCACGGCGGGTGCTGCTTTTTTCACGGCGGCGGGCTTAGCGGCCGCCGCTTTCTTGACTGGTGCTGCTGCTGGGGTTTTTTTGGCTGTTGCCATCTTCTAGCCTCCTTAACGAACACATGGAAAATTGCGCAATTGATCGCACGGCTAATATTGGTGGGGATTGTCCGGGGATGCAAGTGTTTTTCGCGTTTTTTCCCGGAAACACCACTTAAATCAGGGCGTCCGTCACCGCCCGTGCCGTTCAAGGGCGCCGCGCCCCTGTTTCGCACGTAAAAACACCGCCTGGCGCGGGGCGCGCGGGCGGTGTCTGGAGGGCAGCCGATGGCGGCGAAAAAGCCTTAACGCAGGCCCGGCATCATGCCTTTCATCGAGCGCATCATCTTCATCATGCCGCCGCCCGACAGCTTTTTCATCATGGTCTGCATCTGCTCGAACTGGGTCAGCATGCGGTTGACTTCCTGCACCTGCACCCCGGCGCCGGCCGCGATGCGGCGCTTGCGGGTGGCCTTGATCAGTTCCGGCTTGGCCCGTTCCTGCGGCGTCATCGAGTCGATGATGCCGACCATGCGCCGCACCTGCTTGTCGGCCTGGTCCATGTTGGCGTTGCCGGCTGCTTGCTGGAACTGGGCCGGCAGCTTGTCGACCAGGCTGGCCATGCCGCCCATTTTCTTCATCTGGCCCAGCTGGGCCTTGAAGTCGTTCATGTCGAACTTGCCGCCTACCTTGATCTTCTGCGCCAGGTCGGCCGCCGCCTTGGCGTCCACGCCCTTGCGCGCCTCTTCCACCAGCGCCAGGATGTCGCCCATGCCCAAAATGCGGTTGGCCATGCGCTGCGGGTCGAACGCTTCCAGTCCGTCCAGCTTTTCGGACACGCCGGCGAACTTGATGGGCTTGCCCGTGATGTGGCGCACCGACAGCGCCGCGCCGCCGCGCGAGTCGCCGTCCAGCTTGGTGAGCACGATACCGGTCAGCGGCAGCGCGTCGTTGAAGGCCTTGGCCGTGTTGATGGCGTCCTGGCCCAGCATGGCGTCGACCACGAACAGGGTTTCGATCGGTTTCACGGCGCCGTGGATGGCGGCGATCTCGCGCATCATCTCTTCGTCGATGCCGAGGCGGCCGGCGGTGTCGATGATCAGCACGTCGTGGTAATGCTTCTTGGCCCAGTCCAGCGCGGCCAGCGCGATGTCGACCGGCTTGTCGGCCGCCGTGGACGGGAAGAAGTCGGCGCCCACCTGGCCGCTCACCGATTGCAACTGGGCGATCGCGGCCGGACGGTAGACGTCGGCCGACACGGTCAGCACTTTCTTCTTCTTTTCTTCCTTGAGGTATTTGGCCAGCTTGCCGACGGTGGTGGTCTTACCCACACCTTGCAGACCGGCCATCAGGATGATGGCGGGCGGCTGCTGGGCGAAGCTGAGCTGGGCGGCTTGTTCGCCCAGGTCGGCGCCCATGATGGCGGCCAGTTCGCGCTGCACCACGCCCACCAGGGCCTGGCCGGGCGAGAGCGAGGAAATCACTTCCTCGCCCATGGATTTTTCCTTGACGCGGGCGATGAACTCGCGCACGGCCGGCAAGGCCACGTCGGCCTCCAGCAGCGCCAGCCGCACTTCGCGCAGCATTTCAGCGGTGTTGGCCTCGGTCAAACGGGCCTCGCCGCGCATGGTCTTGACGACCTTGGCGAGACGCTGGGTGAGATTATCTAGCATGATGAACCTGGAATCAGTCTGGAGGTTGGCCGGCCGGGGCCGGACGATGGCCGCCATTTTACCGCATCGTGGCGGCGGCGGGCCATCGGACGGCGCAGGGGATGGCACCGCCGCGGTAGGCAAGCGCGACGCCACTTGCTATGATCTGTGCAACTTTCAGCAACGAGGGAGACACGATGAAAAGCAAGGCGATGATCAAGACGGTGGCGCTGGCCGCCATGTGGTGGGCGGCACAGGCCCAGGCGCAGGAAGTGGTGCGGCTCGGGAACCTGAAATTCGCCCACTACGGCGCCGTGTCCTATATTAAGGAGATCGCCCCCAAGTGCGGCATCAAGGTCGATGAGCACGTGTTCGCCAAGGGGCTGGACGTGATGCAGGCCATCATCGCCGGCGAACTGGATGTGGGCACCACCGCGTCCGAGGCGGCCATCTCGGGCCGCGCCGGGGGCGCGCCCATCTACGCGGTGGCCGGTTTCGCCAAGGGCGGCGCCCGTCTGGTGGGGCGTGCCGACCTGCACATGAAGTCCGTCAAGGATTTGAAGGGTAAAAAAGTGGGCGTCACGCGCGGCGGCATCCAGGAAGTGCTGCTGCTGGCCGAATTGCAGCAGGCCGGCATGACGGCCTCGGACCAGCCGGGCAAGGACGTGCAACTGGTGTATCTGGCCTACGCCGACTTGAACCAGGCCATGCTGGGCAAGAATATCGACGCCATGATGCAGTCCGAACCGCAGTCCTCGCAAGCCATCAACAAGGGCTACGGCAACGAAATCCTCAAGCCTTACGACACGCCCATCGGCGCGCCCGTGCGCACCATGGTGATGACGGAGAAGTTCTACAAGGAGAAGCGGCCGCTGGCCGAGAAGTTCATGCGCTGCTTCGTGGAGGCCACCAAGACCTTCATCGACGACCAGGCCGTGGCCGAGAAATACGTGCGTGAGGTCGTGTTCAAGGGCCAGCTGAGCAAGCAGGACTTCGACGATGCGATCGGCAATTCGCCCTATTCGTATGACATCACGCCCGAGCACATCCAGATCACCACCGACGTCATGGTCAAGACCGGCGTGGGCCGCATGGCCAAGCCGCCTGTGGCGCGCGACTGGGTCAAGACGGATCTGCTGGACGCGGCCAAGAAAAGCCTGAACGTCAAATAAGAAAGGATGCTCATGGCAAAGTCGCGCTGGCGTGAGGCGGGCGTGGGCCTGGTGGTGCCGGCTCTGGTGATCGCCCTGTGGCAGGGCGCCGCCTCGCTGGGCTGGGTCAACCCGCAGGTGTTGCCGTCGCCGTGGGCGGTGGTGCACAAGTGGTTCGAATACTTGCTGCCGCTGCAGCCCTACGACCCGGCCGCCGGCAGTTGGCTGCGCTGGGCCTTTTCGGGGGAGCTGATCGGCGACGCCATGGGCAGCTTGTACCGGGTGATCGTCGGCTTCGCCGTCGGGGCCGGGCTGGCCTTGCCGCTGGGGCTGGCCATGGGCGCCAACCCGCGGGTGTACGCCTGGCTTAACCCGCTGGTGCAACTGCTGCGGCCGATCCCACCGATCGCCTATATTCCCCTGTCCATCCTGTGGTTCGGGCTGGGTAATCCGCCGGCCGTGTTCCTGATCGCGCTGGGCGCCTTCTTTCCCGTGCTGATGAATACCATCGCCGGGGTGCGCCAGGTGGACGGCATCTATATACGCGCGGCCCGCAACCTGGGCGCATCCGGTACCACCATGTTTGTGCGGGTGATGCTGCCGGCCGCCGTGCCTTACATTTTGTCCGGGGTGCGGATCGGGATAGGCACGGCTTTCATCGTGGTGATCGTGTCGGAAATGATCGCCGTCAACAATGGCCTCGGTTTCCGCATCCTGGAAGCGCGCGAGTACTTCTGGTCGGATAAGATCATCGCCGGCATGATCAGCATCGGCCTGATCGGGCTGGGCATCGATGTGCTGATGAACCGGCTGAACAACCACCTGCTGCGCTGGCATCGCGGCCTGGATAACTGAACCCTCTAATATATATGAGCGAAACGCGTAGTAGCAGCGCGCCCCACATCGTCATCCGCCACGTCGACAAGGTATTTTCCGGCGCCGGGCGGGAAGTGGTGGCGCTGCGCGACATCAACCTGGAAATCCCGCGCGGCCAGTTCGTCTGCCTGCTGGGACCGTCCGGCTGCGGCAAGTCGACCCTGCTCAACGCTGTGGCCGGTTTCGCCCTGCCCAGCGGCGGCGACATCACGGCCGACGGCCAGCCCGTCACGGGGCCGGGGCCGGCGCGCGGCATGGTGTTCCAGGAATATGCGCTGTTCCCCTGGATGACGGTGGCCGACAATATCGCCTTCGGGCTGGAGATCAAGGGCCAGTCCAAGGCCCAGATCGCGGCCACCGTGGACCGGCTGCTGGCCATGCTGTCGCTGAGTGAATTCCGCCAGCGCTATCCCAAGGATTTGTCGGGCGGCATGCGCCAGCGGGTGGCCATCGCCCGCGTGCTGGCGCTCGATTCGCCCATCATGCTCATGGACGAGCCGTTCGGCGCGCTCGACGCGCTGACCCGGCGCAACCTGCAGGACGAACTGCTGCGCATCTGGTCGGAGCTGAAGAAGACCATCATCTTCGTCACCCACAGCATCGAGGAAGCGATCTACCTGGCCGACCGCATCATCGTCATGACTTACCGGCCCGGCACCGTCAAGCGCGACCTGCTGGTGGACTTGCCCCGCCTGCGCGACCCGGCCGCACCCGAGTTCAACGCCCTCAAGCGCGAACTGGGCCAGCTGGTGATGGAGGAGCAGCAGCGCCACCACAACGACGAAATCCGCGTGGCGGCCATCGATTGAGCACCCACCCAGGGGACGGACCCTTTATCAGTTAGCGTGGCCGCAGTCAGCGCCCCGTAATGTGGGTCCGTCCCCGGTTTCCCTCCCTAAGCCGAGACTAAGCTCGGGCCGATTTCAGCCCGCCATGGTGTAAACTGACCGTTATGCAGACTTACTTCCTTATTTCAGCCGCCGTGCTGTACCTTGTGTGCGCCTTGCTGCCATCCCGGCAGGGGCCGTTGATCGCCACCCTCACCGCCGTCGCCTGGCTGCTGCACGGCGTGACCCTGTGGCTGGAAGTGACGGCCCCCGGTTCGCTGCGCTTCGGCTTCGCGGCCATGCTGTCGGCCGCGCTGTGGGTGTCGGTGGCGGCCTATTGGCTGGAAAACCGCAACTACAGCCTGGACGGCCTGCGCCGCATGGTCATGCCGAGCGCCGCCGTGGCGGTGGCGCTGGAGGCGCTGTTTCCCGGTAATTTGATCGCACTGGAAGGCAAGTCCGTCATGTTCGGCTGGCATATCGCCATCGCCACGCTGGCCTACGCCACCCTCACCATCGCCGCCTTCCACGCCGTGCTGATGGCGCTGCAGGAATCGCGCCTGCATACGCGTACCACGGCCGGCGGCGGTTTCCTGGCCGCCGCGCTGGACCAGTTGCCGGCCCTGCTGACGATGGAAAAACTGCTGTTCCGCATGATCGGCTTCGGTTTCGTTCTGCTGAGCCTGACGGTGTTGTCGGGTATCGTCTTTTCCGAACAATTGTTTGGCCAGGCCCTGAAGTGGGACCACAAGTCCGTGTTTACGCTCCTGTCCTGGCTGCTGTTCGCCGCGCTGCTGGCGGGCCGCCGCTTCCGTGGCTGGCGCGGCAAGACGGCGCTCACGTTCACGCTGGCGGGGTTCGCCACCTTGCTGCTGGCCTACGTCGGCAGCCGTTTCGTGTTTGAAGTCGTTTTACACCGGGGTTTTGTATGAGTCGTCTTTTGTTCTGGCTGGCGCTGGCGTTCCTGGTGCTGTTCGCGATCCGCAGCAAGCTGCGCGAGCTGCAGGGCGGCCAGCGTCCGCCTGAACCACGCCAGCCCGAGCGTCCCGCCGCCCGCCCGGCCGCCCGCGGCCGCGCCAACGCGGAGGTGGAAACCATGCTGTGCTGCGCCCACTGCGGCATCTATTACCCGGCCTCGGAAACGGTGCAGGCCGGCGGCCGCGATTATTGCAGCGCCGCCCACGCCAGCTTGCCGGCCGCCTGAGTAGTGACCTCCTCCCTGCCAGCGCTGGCCGCTGATGCGCGCGCGAACCGCGCCACCTTCTGGCGCTCGCTGCAAACGCTGAACGCCACGCGGGTGGTGATCGCGCTGGTGCTGCTGGCCTACCTGAGCGTGGACAGCCGTGGCCTGCGTGCCGCCGGCCAGTTCTTCTACGGCGAAGTGTGCCTGGGCTATTTGCTGCTGGCGCTGGTCTTCGCCCTGATGACGCTGTACGTCCAGCGCCGCTTCCTGCTGCAACTGATGTCGCAGATCGCCTGCGACCTGGCCACCATCTCGCTGCTCTACATCGCCGCCGGCGGGGTGCGCAGCGGGCTGGCCATCCTCTACCTGTTCCCGCTGGCCGGCACCGCCATCCTGGCGCCGCTGGTGCTGGCGCTGTTCTGTACCTCGCTGGTCACGCTGTTCCTGCTGGGCGAGAGCGGCTGGCGCATGCTGCTGATGGAAGGCGACATGGTGGTGCTGCAGGCCGGCCTGTACGGCGCCGCCTTCTTCGCCGCCGTGTGGGTGGTCAACCGCATGGCCGCCAGGCTGATCGGCCAGGAGGAACTGGCCATCGAGCGGGGCATCGAGATCGGCGTGCAGCAAGCCGTGAACCGGCTGGTGATGGCCAACGTGGGCGACGGCATCCTGGTGGTCGATCCGCATGGCCAGGTATTCGCCGGCAATCCGGCCGCCCAGCAGATGCTGGGCCTGGCCGGGCCGGAACTGCGTTTGCGCCTGGGCGACGTGGCCACCCTGCGGCCGCTGGCGCAAGCGTATGACGACTGGCTGGCCGATCCCGCGCACGGCACGGCCTACGTCACCATCAAGCCGGCCGAGCCGGCGCCGGACGGCGGGCCGGCCGTGTGGCATGGCCGGCCTGACCTGGCGGCCCACTTGCAGGCCCGTTTCGCGGCAGTGGACACGGACGGCCTGGGCACGGAGCGCAGCGTGATCTTCCTGCAGGACGTGACGGGCATCGAGAATCAGGCCCAGCAACTCAAGCTGGCCTCCATGGGCCGGCTCACGGCCAGCATCGCGCACGAGGTGCGCAACCCGCTGTCGGCCATCGGCCACGCCACGGCCCTGCTGGCCGAGGACCTGGACAGCGCCGTGCACCTGCGCCTGCTCAAGATCGTGGGCGACAATGTGAGCCGGGTCAACCGCATGGTGGAGGACATTTTGCAGCTGTCGCGCAAGGTGCAGCCGCACGGCGAACCGCTGGCGCTGGACCAGTTCCTGGCCGAGCTCAAGACTGAATTCGACGAAACCCACGGCTTGCCCGGCGACGTGCTGGCGCTGGCGGCCACGCCCGGCACGCTGGTGCGCTTCGACAGCCTGCACCTGCGCGAAGTGGTGCTTAACCTGCTCAATAACGCCGTGCGCTACGCCAGCGGGGCGCCGGCCAGCATCCGCCTGACGCTGGTGACGGGCCGTGCGCGCCGCATGGAACTGCACGTGCAGGACGACGGCCCCGGTATCTCGCCCGAAGTGCGGGCCCATTTGTTCGAGCCGTTCTACACCACCT
Organism: Rugamonas apoptosis; assembly: GCF_014042355.1. Lineage (GTDB taxonomy): Bacteria > Pseudomonadota > Gammaproteobacteria > Burkholderiales > Burkholderiaceae_D > Rugamonas > Rugamonas apoptosis. Next base: position 240,579 of record NZ_JACEZU010000006.1, on the reverse strand, counting down.
CCAGCAAGGGCACGGGATTGGGACTATATCTGGCGCGCGAATTGTGTTTGAATAACGAAGCAATGCTGGACTATGAATACCGGTTCGAGCCGGCGCCCGGCCCGGACGGCGTGCGCCGTTCCAGCGGGCGGTTTGTGATCACTTTCGCCCGGCCGGCCGCCGCGCCTGCGCTGTCGGCGGGCGTGTAAGCCAGGTCGCCTCATTTGAAAGGCAGTTTCATGAGTGTTCCCCGTGTGCTGGTCGTCGATGATGAAGCCGATCTGCGCGAGCTGCTGGAAATCACCCTGCTCAAGATGGGCCTGGACGTGGACAGCGCCGCCACGCTGGCCGAGGCGCGCGCCTGCCTGGCCGGCCCGGAATACGCGCTGGTGCTGACCGACATGCGCCTGCCCGACGGGCTGGGGCTGGAACTGGTGCGCGAAGTGTGCGCCGCCTATAAGAATACGCCGATCGCCGTCGTCACCGCCTTCGGCAGCGCGGACAACGCCGTGGTGGCGCTCAAGGCCGGCGCCTTCGATTACGTCTCCAAGCCGGTGGCGCTGGACCAGCTGCGCATCATGGTGCAGTCGGCCCTGCGCTTGACCGTACCGGCCGCCGGCCAGGTGGCCAGCGCCGGCCAGCCAGCCAGCCGCCTGAAAGGCAGTTCGGCCGTGATCCAGGCGCTGCGGGCCCAGATCGCCCGCCTGGCCCGTTCGATGGCGCCGATCGCCATCACGGGCGAATCGGGCAGCGGCAAGGAACTGGCCGCGCGCGAGATCCACGCCCAGAGTTCGCGCGCCGGTAAGCCGTTCGTGGCCGTCAACTGCGGCGCCATCCCCGAGGCGCTGATGGAGGCCGAGTTCTTCGGCTACCGCAAGGGCGCGTTCACGGGCGCGGCCGACGAGCGCGATGGCTTCTTCCAGGCGGCCAACGGCGGCACCCTGATGCTCGACGAGGTGGCCGACCTGCCGCTGGCCATGCAGGTCAAGCTGCTGCGCGCGATCCAGGAGCGGCGGGTGCGCAAGATCGGCGCCACGGCCGAGGAGCCGGTGGACGTGCGCATCATCAGCGCCACCCACAAGAACCTGGCTCAGTGCGTGGAGCAGGGCAGCTTCCGGCAAGACTTGTTTTATCGCCTGAATGTGATCGAGCTGTGTCTGCCGCCGCTGCGCGAACGGCTCGACGACCTGGAGCCGTTGACGGACGCCATCCTGGAGCGGCTGGGGACGTTCGAGCACAAGGTGGTGCTGGGGCCGGGCGTGCTGGAGGTGCTGCGCGGCTACAGCTTCCCCGGCAATGTGCGGGAACTGGAGAACATCCTGGAACGGGCGCTGGCCTTTGCCGACGATGGCGTGATCGAAGTGGGCGACCTGGCCTTGAAGGGGGCGAAGATGGTGGAGGCCGTGGTGCCATTGCCGTCGCCCGCGCCCGGCTTCGCCCGGCAACTGGCGGCCAGCGAGGCGGCCGCGTTCGGCGTGGACGGGGCGGGCGGGCAGTTCATGGCGGCGGCCGGGCCGGCGTCGCAGCCGCCGCAGCCATCCATGCACTTGCCCACGCCCGTGCCCACGCCCGTGCCCACCGCGGGCACGCCAGGCGTCCCAGGCGTGCCATTCAGCGCGGGGGGCGCGGCGGCCGGCGCGGCCATGGCGCTGCCGCACCTTGATGCGCTGCCGGCGAATCTGCCTGAATACCTGAATCAGATCGAGCGCGACATCATCCAGCGGGCGCTGGCCCAGACCCAGTACAACCGCACCCAGGCGGCCCAGCTGCTGGGCATCAGCTTCCGCCAGCTGCGCTACCAGATGCAAAAGCTCAACATCCAGGAACCGGAGGCGTGATGGCGGCCCGCTTCGACGTGGGCGCGGACGGCTGGTGCCACGACGTGCTGCGCTACGACTCGCCCCATGCGGACGCGCGCCCGGACGGTGCCGCCGTCACGCTGCTGGTGGTCCACAACATCAGCCTGCCGGCGGGCCAATTCGGCACGCCCCACGTGTCCGACTTGTTTACCGGCCGGGTAGACTATAATGCCGATCCCGCGTTCGCGGACCTGCGCGGTTTGAAGGTGTCGAGCCACTTCCTGGTGCGGCGCGACGGCCGCGTGATCCAGTACGTGGCCGGCGACGCACGGGCCTGGCACGCGGGCAAGTCGGCGTTCCAGGGGCGGACCGCCTGCAACGATTTTTCGATCGGGATCGAGCTGGAGGGGACCGACACGGTGCCGTTCGAAACGGCCCAGTACGAGGCGCTGGCGGCGTTGACGCTGGCGCTGCAGGAACGCTATCCCTTGACCGATGTGCAAGGCCACGAACACATCGCGCCGGGCCGCAAGACCGACCCCGGACCGTTGTTTAGTTGGCAAAGGTATATCGAAATCTGGGGCCGTCTGCTGAAGGAAAAGGCAGCGGGGGAGGGGCGGTTAGTACCTGCTTACCGGCAACTGCGCTTCCCTGTAGGCGTTCCGGAAAGTCAACCGAAAAATTGATCTGAAATAAAAAATTTCCACTTGTCTTGCCCCATGCTGACCACTACAATCAGTGTATCGAATAAGCCGATTCACTAAATGTAGTGGTATCTCATGTTCCAGGTTCCAAGCGGTATCGGCCTCGGTCCACCAGCATCAGGAACCCTTATTCACCCTTTTTGTCGCTGTAACACCAGCCGTAGGATCAGGCTGGCCGCTTCATTTTGGCCTTTTTTATACAACATACGCCGCGCAGCTACGACTGCACGCTGTTATCGGGGAGCTTAAATGCAATCTACTCAAGACACTTCCATCCAACCTGCGCTGGTGCCAGCAGCGACCGCGGGTATCGCTGGCGGCCAGGCCACGGCAGCGGCGGCGTTGGGCGACTACCGCATCATCCGCCGTAACGGCGCCGTGGTCGCGTTCGAGCCGTCCAAGATCGCCATCGCCATGACCAAGGCCTTCCTGGCCGTCAATGGCGGCCAGGGCGCCGCTTCGGCCCGCATCCGCGACCTGGTGGAACAGCTGACGGCCGCCGTGGTGGCCGCGCTGGTGCGCCGCCAGCCGTCCGGCGGCACCTTCCACATCGAGGATGTGCAGGATCAGGTGGAATTGTCGTTGATGCGTTCGGGCGAACATGACGTGGCCCGCGCCTACGTGCTGTACCGCGCCAAGCACATGGAAGAGCGCCGCCTGCAGAAAGAGGCCGCCGGCGCCTCCAAGGTGGCCGCGCCCCAGATCCACGTGACGGAAAACGGCGCGCGCCGCCTGCTGGACATGGACCAGGTCTCCGGCCTGATCAACGCTGCCTGCATCGGCCTGGAAAAGCATGTGGACGCGGACGCCATCCTGGCCGAAACCGTCAAGAACCTGTACGACGGCGTGCCCGTCGAAGAGCTGCACAAGTCCGCCATCCTGGCCGCCCGCGCGCTGATGGAAAAAGACCCGGCCTACTCGCAAGTGACGGCCCGCATCCTGCTGCACACCATCCGCAAGGAAGTGTTCGGCCAGGAAGTGGCGCAAGCCGGCGCCGCCGCCGCCTACGTCAGCTACTTTCCCCAATATGTGGCCAAGGGTATCGCCGCCGAGCTGCTGGACCCGAAACTGGCCGAGTTCGACCTGGCCCGCCTGGCCAAGGCCCTGGTGGCCGACCGCGACCTGCAGTTCGGCTACATCGGCCTGCAAACCCTGTATGACCGTTACTTCCTGCACGTGCGCGATGTGCGCATCGAAATGCCGCAGGCGTTCTACATGCGCGTGGCGATGGGCCTGGCCCTGAACGAGCAGGACCGCGAAGCGCGCGCCATCGAGTTCTACCACCTGCTGTCGTCGTTCGACTTCATGAGCTCCACGCCGACCCTGTTCAACTCGGGCACGCTGCGTTCGCAACTGTCGTCGTGCTACCTGACCACCGTGTCGGACGACCTGGAAGGCATCTACGACGCCATCAAGGAAAACGCGCTGCTGGCCAAGTTCGCCGGCGGCCTGGGCAACGACTGGACCCCGGTGCGCGCGCTGGGCGCCCACATCAAGGGCACCAACGGCAAATCGCAAGGCGTGGTGCCGTTCCTGAAAGTGGTCAACGACACGGCCGTGGCCGTGAACCAGGGCGGCAAGCGCAAGGGCGCCGTGTGCGCCTACCTGGAAACCTGGCACATGGACATCGAGGAATTCCTCGACCTGCGCAAGAACACGGGCGACGACCGCCGCCGCACCCACGACATGAACACGGCCAACTGGATTCCCGACCTGTTCATGAAGCGCGTGATGGAAAAGGGCGACTGGACCCTGTTCTCGCCATCCGACTGCCCCGACCTGCACGACAAGGTGGGCAAGGCCTTCGAGCAAGCCTACCTGGGCTACGAAGCCAAGGCGGCCGCCGGCGAAATCCGCGTCTGCAAGAAGATCGCGGCGCTGGACCTGTGGCGCAAGATGCTGTCCATGCTGTTCGAAACGGGCCACCCATGGATCACTTTCAAGGACCCATGCAACATCCGTTCGCCGCAGTCGCACGTGGGCGTGGTGCACAGCTCCAACCTGTGCACGGAGATCACCCTGAACACCGGTCCGGACGAGATCGCGGTCTGCAACCTGGGTTCGGTCAACATGCCGGCCCACATGAAAGAGGGCAAGCTCGACCACGTCAAGCTGCAAAAGACCATCCGCACGGCCATGCGCATGCTCGATAACGTGATCGATATCAACTACTACGCCGTCGACAAGGCCCGCAACGCCAATATGCGCCACCGTCCGGTCGGCCTGGGCGTGATGGGCTTCCAGGACTGCCTGCACATGATGCGTGTGCCTTACTCGTCGATGGAAGCGGTGCAGTTCGCCGACACCTCGATGGAAGCGGTGTGCTACTACGCCTACCTGGCCTCGACCGAGCTGGCCGAGGAACGCGGCCACTACGCCTCGTACAAGGGTTCGCTGTGGGATCGCGGCATCCTGCCGCAGGATTCCGTCAAGCTGCTGGCCGAGGAGCGCGGCGGCTATCTGGAAGTGGATGGTTCGGCCGCCATGGACTGGGCCCCGGTGCGCGCCCGCATCAAGCAGTTCGGCATGCGTAACTCGAACTGCGTGGCGATCGCCCCGACGGCCACCATTTCCAACATCATCGGCGTGTCGGCCTGCATCGAACCGACCTTCCAGAACCTGTACGTGAAGTCCAACCTGTCGGGCGAGTTCACCGAGATCAACGCCTATCTGGTGCGCGACCTGAAGGCGCGCGACCTGTGGGATGAGGTCATGATCGCCGACCTGAAGTACTTCGACGGCTCGCTGACCAAGATCGACCGCATCCCGCAAGACTTGCGTGACATTTATGCAACCGCGTTCGAAGTGTCGCCAAGCTGGCTGGTGGAAGCGGCCTCGCGTCGCCAGAAGTGGATCGACCAGGCCCAGTCGCTGAACATCTACATGGCCGGCGCCTCGGGCAAGAAGCTGGACGAGACCTACAAGCTGGCCTGGCTGCGTGGCCTGAAGACCACCTACTACCTGCGCACCATCGCCGCCACCCACATGGAGAAGTCGACCTCCAAGACCGGCGCCCTGAATGCGGTGGCGGTGGACGGCGGCATGTCGGCCAGCGCTATGGCTGCGGCCGCGCCAGCAGCGGCGGCCGCGCCGGTGGCCGACGGCGCCGCCTGCTACCTGCGTCCGGGCGACGACGGTTTCGAGGAATGCGAAGCCTGCCAATAAGCGCATACTAATCAAGAGTGAACCGTCCCGGCCCGCCGGGCGGTTCTGTTTATATCGAATTCAGAAGGAACACACCATGTCGCTGTCCTGGGACGAAGAAGCCGCTCCGGCGGTACCGCAAGCAGTCAACCAAGCCGTGCTGAACGGCGAAGCGAGCGCCGAGCAAGTGGCGCTGCGCGTGAACGCCGACGATAAACGCATCATCAACGGCAAAACGGACGTCAACCAGCTGGTTCCGTTCAAATACAAATGGGCCTGGGACAAGTACCTGGCCGGTTGCGCCAACCACTGGATGCCGCAGGAAGTGAACATGCAGCGCGATATCGAGCTGTGGAAGAACCCCAACGGCCTGACGGAAGACGAGCGCCGCCTGGTCAAGCGCAACCTGGGCTTTTTTGTCACGGCCGACTCGCTGGCCGCCAACAACATCGTGCTGGGCACCTACCGCCACATCACGGCCCCCGAGTGCCGCCAGTACCTGCTGCGCCAGGCGTTCGAGGAAGCCATCCACACCCACGCCTACCAGTACATCGTCGAGTCGCTGGGCCTGGACGAGGGCGAGATCTTCAACGCCTACAACGAGATCAAGTCGATCCGCGACAAGGATGAATTCCTGATCCCGTTCATCAACAACCTGACCGACCCCGCGTTCACCACCGGCACCGTGGAAAGCGACCAGGTCCTGCTCAAGTCGCTGATCGTGTTCGCCTGCCTGATGGAAGGCCTGTTCTTCTACGTCGGCTTCACCCAGATCCTGGCGCTGGGCCGCCAGAACAAGATGATGGGCGCCGCCGAGCAGTACCAGTACATCCTGCGCGACGAGTCCATGCACTGCAACTTCGGCATCGACCTGATCAACACCATCAAGATGGAAAATCCGCTGCTGTGGACCCCGGCTTTCAAGGAAGAGATCAAGAACCTGTTCCTGAAGGCCGTGGACCTGGAATACGCCTACGCGGAAGACACCATGCCACGCGGCGTGCTGGGTCTGAACGCCCCCATGTTCAAGGGCTACCTGCGCTTCATCGCCAACCGCCGCGCGCAGCAGATCGGCCTGGAGCAGCTGTTCGACCAGGAAGAGAATCCGTTCCCTTGGATGAGCGAGATGATCGACCTGAAGAAGGAGCGCAACTTCTTCGAGACCCGCGTCACCGAATACCAGACCGGCGGCGCGCTGAACTGGGATTAAGCTTTTCCCACGCTGTCACCATCGCCGCGTGCGGCGATGGTGATCGACAAGGCCAGACGAATTTTTCGTCTGGCCTTTTTCTTTCCGGCGCCGTTTTCCGGCCGGCCAAAAATGGGCGCGCGACTGCAAGCGGTGGCGCGACGTTGAGTTGCGCCGCACCCCGCATGCGCGCGCTCGCGCGCACCGCTGCCGCATTGTCCTTGCCAAGCGCCGAACTGTGTCTCATAATCGCGACGAATTTAAAAACAGTGTGAAGCACCAGCTTCGCGCGCAGTCGAAGCGCCACAGCGCGCGCCGTCAATTCCGACCGGCGCAGTCGAAAACGCAGACACCCAATTGGCATAAGGGTTGGTTTGAAGTCGATGAGTTGTGAGTCGCGCCCGCGTGCGGACCTTTGTGGCCACCGAAGCGTCATGCGTGCGTACCGCCGCCGCGCGCGGCGACTGCGAATTGGCAAGCGCATGCGAGTTGTGGCGCCTATCCTGTAAAAAAAGCTGGCGAAATCCTTGCGCGCCTGTTGCGCACCGACAAGGTTTTCGTGTACTTTACGAGATTGAAAAGGCGTGCTAGCGAAAGCGTGGAAGAAGAAGCCGCGCGATGCCGCGACGATGCCGCCGAAGATCGAAAAAATGGGACACAGATTCGCACGGATATGCACAAGACCACACCGTTTTTTTTCGACCGCCTTGCCTGATTGAGTTCAGGTTGGGCGGTTTTTTCTTTGAAAAATAAAACGTGTTGTGGCTGCGACGGAGGTTAACGGTGCTGAGCATACGCCCGACACACCGAAGATGTCGCAACAAGATTTGGACGCAGGCGCCGACCGTTGATGGGCGGTGTGCTGTGTCGATGGCTGAAGCGCTGCAATCGTGAGGATTTGCAGCAGTTCAGCTGGTGCCGAATTCATTAGCGCAAACCGTAGTTTGCGCCGATGAATAATTCGCCTGGCCCAATCCGGGGCCGGACGGGTTTTAATCTTGTGCGTGAATTTTTCCCATCCCAGATGAAGGAGAACAAAAATGGCAACAGCCGCTAAGAAATCCGAAGTAAAGAAACCAGCCGCCAAGGCTGCTCCTGCGGCCAAGAAGCCGGCAGTCGCAGCCAAAGCCGCTGCCAAGCCAGCCGCCAAAGCCGCCGCTAAACCTGCAGTGAAAAAAGCCGCCGCTAAACCAGTAGCCAAAGCCGCCGCCAAACCAGCCGCCAAAGCCGCCGCCAAGCCAGCCGCTAAAGCCGCTGCCAAGCCAGCCGTGAAGAAAGCCGCCGCCAAGCCAGCGGTGAAAGCCAAAGCAGCAGCCAAGCCAGTGGCGAAAAAAGCCGCCGCCAAGCCAGTCGCCAAAGCCGCCGCCAAGCCAGCCGTGAAAAAAGCGGCCGCCAAGCCAGCAGCAAAAGCAGCAGCCAAGCCGGCAGTGAAAGCCAAAGCAGCGGCCAAGCCAGCAGCCAAGGCCAAAGTGGCCGCCAAGCCAGCCGCCAAGAAAGCCGCCGCCAAGCCAGCCGTGAAAGCGAAAGCAGCAGCCAAGCCAGCAGCCAAAGCCAAAGTGGCAGCCAAGCCAGCAGCGAAAAAAGCTGCCGCCAAGCCAGCCGCCAAGAAAGCCGCCGCCAAGCCAGCCGCCAAGGCAGCCGCCAAGCCGGTAGCGAAGAAAGCCGCCGCCAAACCGGCCGCCAAGAAAGCCGCCGCCAAGCCAGCCGCGAAAGCCGCTGCCAAGCCAGCCGCCAAAGCAGCCGCCAAGCCAGCCGCTAAAGCAGCAGCCAAGCCAGCAGCCAAAAAAGCTGTCGCCAAAAAACCAGCGGTAAAAGCGGCAGCCAAACCGGCTGCAAAGGCCGCGGCTAAGCCAGCAGCAAAAAAGCCAGTTAAGGCTGCGGCCAAACCAGCCGCCAAGCCTGTAGCGAAAAAAGCCGCCGCCAAGCCAGCCGCCAAGCCAGTAGCCGCCGCAGCAGCACCGGCAGCACCGGCCGCCGCAGCACCGGCCGCCGCGCCAGCAGCCGCACCGGCAGCCGCCGCGCCAGCAGCAGCCAAGCCAGCCGCCAAGAAGGCCGCGCCGAAGAAAGCCGCCGCGCCTAAAGCTGCCGCCAAGCCAGCCGCCACTCCGGCAGCACCTGCCGCACCTGCCGCACCTGCCGTGAAAACGGTGGTGGCGCCAGCCGCCGCATGGCCTTTCCCTACCAGCACCCGCCCTTCCTAAGAAAAAGCGTGGATGCCTGTTAAGGCAAGCGACCGCTGTGTGAGACAATCACACAGCGGTTTTTTTTTGGAGGGAATCCGTGCTTAGTATTATCAAGTTGATCGTCGATGCCGCCGCCACGTTGTTGGGTGGCGCCTTGCTGTTACGTTTCTGGATGCAAGCGATCCGTGTTCGGCCGCCATCGTCCGTGGCGCAATTCACCTTTCAACTGTCCGACTGGCTGGTGCGCCCGCTGCGCCGCATCGTGCCCGGCGTGGGCGGTTACGATTGGGCCAGCCTGATCGGCGCCTTCCTGATCGTGCTGCTGGCCACGTCGGTGCTGTTCCTGGCCGGTTGGAGCGCGCCGGCCGTGCTGCTGGCCGCCTTGCAGCGCTTCCTCGAATGGATTTTGTACGGTTTCATGGCGCTGCTGGTGGTGGAAGCCATCTTCAGCTGGATCAATCCCCATGCGCCGCTGGCGCCGTTCGTGCGGGCCCTGAATGACCCGCTGCTGCGCCCCATCCGCCGCGTGGTGCCGCTGGTGGGCAGCCTCGACCTGTCGCTGCTGGTGGCCATCATCCTGCTGCAGATCGCGCAGCTGGTGCTGGGCATGCTGTTCGCGGTCCGATGAGCCGTACCTGGTGTTCGCCACTGCCAGGCGGCGTGCGGCTGGCGGTGCAGATCCAGGCCAACGCCAAGAAGACGGAAGTGGTGGGCGTGCTCGATGATGCGCTCAAGATCAAGCTGCATGCCCAGCCTATCGAGGGCAAGGCCAATGAAGCGTTGATCCGCTTCCTGTCCGATACCTTGTCCGTGCCGCGCAGCGCCATCGCGCTCACGCATGGCCAGACCAATAAACGCAAGTTGCTGGAAATTAGCGCGGCCAAGCTCACGCCCGATGGTGTGGCTGTCCTGTTGTTGGGTGAGGCGGCCTAGCGCCGGCCAAACAGTCCCGTAAAATGAAAATGCCCCGCCTGCGTCGCCGCAGCCGGGGCATTTTGCATGGGCCTGGGCCCTTGCCGCAGTCGCTTAGTAGCGGTAGCCGAACGCCGCCTCGAAGCGGTCCGCGATGTCGGCGGCCGTCAGCAGGTGGTTCTGCGCGCCTTTGCGGGCGATCTTGATGGCGCCCAGCAGGCTGGCCAGGCGGCCTGTGGTTTCCCAGCTCCAGCCGCGCGTGATGCCGAACAGCAGGCCGGCGCGGTAGGCGTCGCCGCAGCCGGTCGGGTCGAGCACGGCTTCCGCCTGCACGGCCGGAATCTCGATGCGCTGGCCTTTGGTATAGATCTCCGAACCCTTGTCACCGCGCGTGACGATCAGCGCTTCCAGGCGGCTGGCCATGTCCGGCAAGGTCAGGCCGGTGCGGTCCATCAGCAGTTCGATCTCGTAGTCGTTGGCCGAGACGTAGGTGGCCTTGTCGATGAATTCGATCAGTTGTTCGCCGCTGAACATGGGCAGCTGCTGGCCGGGGTCGAACATGAAGGGGATGCCCAGCGCGGCCAGGTCGGCGGCGTGCTTGAGCATGCCCTCGTGGCCATCCGGCGAGATGATGGCGACCCGCGCCGGGCCGGCCTTGGCCACCGGGTTCTCGTGCGCGAACGACATGGCGCCGGGGTGGAAGGCATTGATCTGGTTGTTGTCGGCGTCGGCCGTCACGAAGCACTGGGCGGTGTAGGCGTCCTGCTTGACCAGGATGTTGTCAGTGGCGATGCCGAACTGGCGCAGGCGTTCCAGGTAAGGGCCGCTGTCCTGGCCCATCACGCCGACGATGCGCGGATCGCCGCCCAGCATCTTGAGGTTGTAGGCGATGTTGCCGGAGCAGCCGCCAAATTCCGTGCGCATGGTGGGCACGAGGAACGATACGTTCACCTTGTGCAGCTGGTCGGCCAGCAGCGTGTCGCTAAAGCGGCCGCCAAATTGCATGATGGTGTCGATGGCGAGCGAGCCGCAGATCAGGGTGGTCTGGTTCATGATTGGTCCTTACGGATAGAAAACGGCGATGTGATAGCCGGAGGCCTTGAGCTGCTTGAGCTCAAAGTACAGTTTGACGGATTGTTCGGAGTGGGGGGCGAAGCCTTTGCCCAGGTCCGCATCCGGGCCCAGGTAATCGCGCGGTGCGAACACGCGGCGCAGCACGGCCTTGTCGCTGGCGTCGTCGAGCCGCAGTTCGATGTCGGGCCACGCTTGCGCGGTCGGACCCTGGTTGCGCAGCAGGGTGGTGAACGAGAAGGTGGACTCGCTCAGGGTTTGCAGTTCGCCCTGTTCGATGGTGACATAGTCGATCTGGGCCGGCAGTTCCACCTGGCAGCCCAGCGCGGTGCACAGCGACCGTAGCGCGGGCTTCAGCTGGGGCACGTTGGCCGCCAGCTGGTTGCGGAAGGTGGTGGCGCCCTGGCCCACCAGCGCGCCCACCAGCAGCACCGAGCCCAGGCTCATGACGATGGTGGACAGCTTGCCCAGCCGCTGACGGCGATGGTGGCGTTTGACGAAGCCTGGTTCATCCGGCGTGGTGTCGGTGTTGGTGTCGGCGCTGGCCAGGTCGGCGGCCAGGCCGTCGGCCACGGCGTGGGCGGCGAACGCCGGTTCATCATCGCCACGGCTGGCGGTGATGGGCAGCGGGGCCTCCACCTGCGCGCGCGCGGCGGGTGACAGGTCGACCAACACTTCGTCCTCATCGTCGGCGTTGGTGTCGGACAACGCTGCCGGTGCCGTAGCCGATGCGATGGCGGCGGGCGGCGGCGTGGCCGGTTCGCCCCAGGTTGGTTCGCGGCGGCCATCGGCCAGCGCGTTGAGCGGCGCCAGGCGATCCGCTTCGATTTCCAGCGCCGGTCCGGCATCGGCCATGTCGTCCGGTTCGAGCTGGAAGCTGTCGTCCAGCGTGAACGGGGCGTCGCGTTCAGGTTCGGCCACTGGGGCGACGAGGTCGTGCTCCGCCGCCACTGCTGGCGTGGGCGCGACGTCGGGGATCGTGCTGGCGTTTGCGGCGGCCGCTTCGGCCAGGTGGATGGCGTCGGCCGGCGCGCTGGCCGCAGTATCCCAATCCTGCATTCCGGTGGCCGGCCCCAGGTCCAGATCCAGGTCCAGGTCCAGTTCCAGCTTGTCTTCGGCCGTCGTCGGCATGGGCGCCAGCGTGGGCGTGGCGTCGATGCCGCTGGCGTAGGAGGGGGACGTCGGCACGGCGAACGGCGCGCCGGCTTGCGCGTAGGCCGTGGCTGGCTGCACGTAGGCGGCGTCGCTCGTGATGGTGATGAACGCATCGGCGCCATCGGCCGTTCCGGACGTATCTGCCGCGTCGGCGGCATCCGCTAATTCGGCTGTATTCGCTAATTCGGCCGTATCCGCCGATTCTGCCGTATCAAGTTCCAGCGTGACGCTGGCATCTTCCGTCGCCGGCTGCAAGGCCGCCGCGGCATGCGTGTCGAGCGCGGCCATGGCGGCGTCGAACGGGACCGCAGCCGATAACGGGGCGGGAACAGGAGCGGGGGCGGGCGGCGGCGCCGGGATGGGCGCCGCTGGCGGCACGGGCGGCTCCAGCAGGGCCGCGTTACCGTCGAAAACTTCATTGCAGGCGCCGCAGCGCACTATGCCCCCACGTAATTTCAGCTGGTCATGGGCGACCCGAAATATCGTGTTGCAGTGGGGGCATTTAGTGGCGAGCGCCATCGCTGCGGTGGCTTAGGCGTCGCGCGCGGGCGGCACCGTGTCGCTGCCGAGACGGCCATGCAGGGCGACCCAGCCATCCTGCTCGGCCCATACGCCCAGCTTGATGAAGGGCGCGTAAGCGGCCGCCACTTCCTCGGCCTGGCGCGCCAGCACGCCCGACAGGGTCAGCGTGCCCCCTTCGGCCACGCGGCCCGACAACATGGGCGCCATCAGCTTGAGCGGGCTGGACAGGATGTTGGCCACCACCGCGTCGAAGCGCTGGTTGGCGTAGGCCGACTGGGCGAACGTATCGGGCAGGAAGTATTCCACTTCGCACTGGTTACGTACGCTATTGTCGCGCGCCGATTCGATCGCCTGCGGGTCGATGTCGACGCCGGCCACCTGCTGCGCGCCCAGCTTCTTGGCCACCATGGCCAGGATGCCGGAACCGCAACCGTAGTCGAGCACCGTCTTGCCGGGCGCAGGATGGGCTTCCAGCCACTCCATGCACAGCCGGGTGGTTGGATGGCTGCCCGTGCCGAAGGCCAGGCCAGGGTCCAGTTCCAGGATCAGGGCGTCAGGATCGGGTGCTTCGTGCCAGCTGGGCACGACCCAGATGTTCTTGCCGATGTGGATGGGGGCGAATTGCGACTGGGTCAAGCGCACCCAGTCCTGCTCTTCCACCTTGCGCAGCGTGAACTTGGGCACGGCGGCCAGCTTGATCTGCCCGGCGGCGGCCGCCACGATGGCGGCCTGGTCGGCATCCTGCTCCGTCAACGCGACGACGCGGCTGTGTTCCCACGCCGCTTCCTTGGGTTCCATGCCCGGCTCGCCGAACAGGGGACGCTCGGCGTCCGTGCCTTCGTCCGCGTCCTCGACGGAAACGGACAGGGCGCCCACCTCCATCAGGGCGTCCGACAGGGCTTCGGCGTGGTCGCGCGCGATTTCGATGACGATTTCAGTCCAGCTCATTACGATCCTTTGCTGTCGGTCTTGTTGCCCAGGCTCAGTTTGTGCAGCTCGGGCATGTCGGCCAGCTTTTGTTCCAGGTAGTGAATATTGGTGCCGCCTTCGATGAAGCGGGCGTCGATCATCAGCTCGCGGTGCAGCGGGATGTTGGTCTGGATACCCTCGACCACCATTTCCGACAGCGCGATCTGCATGCGGCGGATGGCCTGCTCGCGGGTGGCGCCATAGGCGATCACCTTGCCGATCATCGAATCGTAGTGCGGTGGCACATAATACCCCGCATACGAGTGCGAGTCGACCCGGATGCCGGGGCCGCCCGGGGTGTGCCATGCCAGGATGCGGCCTGGCGACGGGGTGAACTTGAACGGGTCTTCGGCGTTGATGCGGCATTCGATGGCGTGGCCGGCCAGCATCACGTCGCGCTGGCGGAAGCGCAGCTTCTCGCCGGAGGCGATGCGGATCTGTTCCTGCACGATGTCGATGCCGGTGATCATTTCCGTGACCGGGTGTTCCACCTGCACGCGGGTGTTCATCTCGATGAAGTAGAACTCGCCGTTTTCGTACAGGAATTCGAAGGTGCCCGCGCCGCGGTAGCCGATCTTGCGGCACGCTTCCGCGCAGCGGTCGCCGATTTTTTCAATCAGCTTGCGGGGAATGCCGGGTGCCGGCGCTTCCTCGATCACTTTCTGGTGGCGGCGCTGCATGGAGCAGTCGCGCTCGCCCAGCCAGACGGCGTTCTTGTGCTCATCGGCCAGGATCTGGATTTCCACGTGGCGTGGATTTTCCAGGTATTTCTCCATGTAGACTTCAGGGTTGCCGAAGGCCGTGCCCGCTTCCGTCTTGGTCATGGCCACGGCGTTGATCAGGGCCGCTTCCGTGTGCACCACGCGCATGCCGCGACCGCCGCCGCCACCGGCCGCCTTGATGATGACGGGATAGCCGACCTTGCGGGCGATCTGCACGATGGCCTTGGGATCGTCCGGCAGCGCGCCGTCGGAACCGGGCACGCAGGGCACGCCCGCCTTGATCATGGCTTGCTTGGCCGATACCTTGTCACCCATCAGGCGGATCGAATCGGAACGGGGGCCGATGAAGACGAAGCCCGATTTTTCCACCCGCTCGGCGAAGTCGGCGTTCTCCGACAGGAAGCCGTAGCCGGGGTGGATCGCTTCCGCGTCCGTCACCTCGGCGGCGCTGATGATGGCCGGCATGTTCAGGTAGCTCAACGACGACTGGGCCGGGCCGATACACACCGATTCGTCGGCCAGCTTCACGTATTTGGCGTCTTTATCCGCTTCCGAGTGGACGACCACCGTCTTGATGCCCATTTCGCGGCAGGCGCGCTGGATCCGGAGGGCGATTTCGCCACGGTTGGCGATGAGGATTTTTTCAAACATGATAGGTTCGCGTAGGTCTGTGAGCGCCGGCGGGCCGGCGGCTGCTGTAGAGGGGAGTGCGGGGAGGAAGTCGGGCGCGCCCCGCCACGGGCGGGGGCAGGCGAACGACTTAGCCTATCACAAACAGCGGTTGGCCGAATTCGACCGGTTGGCCGTTCTCGACCAGGATCTGGGTGATGGTGCCGGACTTGTCGGCGTCGATTTCGTTGAGCAGCTTCATCGCTTCGATGATGCACAGGGTGTCGCCTTCCTTGACGGTGGCGCCCACTTCCACGAAGGCCGGGCTGCCCGGCGCCGAGGAACGGTAGAAGGTGCCCACCATGGGCGACTTGACCACGTGGCCGGCAGGCTCGGCGGCCACGACGGCGGCGGCAGCCACCGGCGCGGCGGCGGCCATCGGGGCGGCGCTTGGCTGGAAATGCTGCTGCATGCCTTGCGGCTGCATCATCACGACTTGATTTTGTGCCATGGCCGAGGACTTGACGATGCGCACTTTGCTTTCGCCTTCGGTGACTTCCAGTTCAGCGATGTCCGATTCTGCGACCAGGTCGATCAAGGTCTTGAGCTTGCGTAAATCCATGTGTAACCCCCAGGAATTATCTTGTTTTGAGTGGGTGCAGCGCCGCCTCGTGGGCCACGCCGCGCTAAAATTGCGCGCAGATCGCGTAGATTAACGCCTTTTAAGGGCGAAGTCGATGGCAAAGCGATATCCCTCGATGCCAAGGCCGCAGATCGTACCGATTGCTATTGCGCTAAGGAAAGAATGGTGGCGAAATGCTTCGCGCTGGTAAATATTCGAAATATGGACTTCAACGAAAGGAATGGCCACACCGGCCAGCGCGTCGCGCAGGGCCACGCTGGTGTGGGTCAATCCACCCGGGTTGATGACGATGGCGTCCACGCCTTCCGTTCTGGCGGCATGGATGCGGTCGATCAACGCGCCTTCGTGGTTGCTCTGAAAACAAGACAAGGTGGCGCCGGCGGCCGTGGCCTGTGCCTGGGCCGCCTGTTCCACATCAGCCAAGGTGCTCGCGCCGTAGACCTCAGGCTCGCGCGTCCCCAGCAAATTCAGGTTGGGGCCGTTGAGTAACAAGAGGTGTTGTGCCATGGATTCAGGACCATTTTCCGCGAAAGTTCCGCATTTTGCCGCCAACGGAGGGCGATGGCAAGAGAAAAAAACTGATGAAATTGATTACAGCGCGCCCAGATCGGCGCGCAATTGATCGAACTTCAGTCGGCCTAAATAGGTTTTCTTCACTTGTCCATCGGCCCCGATCAATACCGTGTATGGCAGGCCGCCACCGGTGTTGCCGAACTGGCGCGACAGCTCGGTGCCGCCCATGCCGGCCACGTAGAGCGGATAGGCGATTTTGAATTTGTTGGCAAATTCGGCGATATTCGACGGCGAATCAATGCCTATGCCGATAACTTTCAGCTTCTTGCCCGCATCTCCGGCTGCCAGCGCCGACAGCTCCGGCATCTCCTGCACGCACGGCGCGCACCACGGGGCCCAGAAATTGACCAGCAAAGGCTGGCCCTTGTACTGGGCCAGGGCCTGGCTGGCACCCTTCACGTCGGGCAGCGACTGTTTATATAAGGCGTCCACCGGACCGGTGACGCCGGGGGCGATGGTGGCCGTCACGGGCGGCGCCGCTTCCTTCTGGTGGGTGCCGACCCAGGCGCCCATGGCGCCAAACAGCAGGGCGATGACGGAATAGGCGATCAGATTATTTTTTTTCATGTTGGGTTGATAATTTTTTCGTCGGAGTGGGTGCTGCTGATTAAGAGCGCGCGCACGGCGGCCAAGTCGGCCCGCACCAGCTTGCCGTCGGCGCGCAGTTTCTGGGCGCCGCGCAAATCGTCCAGTTCATACAGGGCCGCGTGCACGCCTTCCTGCTGCCACAGGAAGCTGACCACTTCCACCGGGTCGAAACGGGGGCCCTTGAAGTGGGGCGCTTCCGAGAAGTCCAGGGTCAGGTTCTGGTTCAGCAGGAAGATTTCCACTTCCTTGGCGCTGTCGGCGAATAGTTGCAAATGGATGTCGTCGTGGGGGCCGGCCGTACCGCTGAGTACGGATCCGGTCAGGTAGGGCGTAAACTTTGCCAGCAGCTCCATCACTTGCAGCGCCATCGTGCGCAGGCGGAATAAATGGGCGGGCTGGCTGTCGGCATGGAACAGCGCCTGGTACAAGCGCACTTCCAGTTCGATTTCTGTGTCGGACGGCAACAAGTTGGCGGGCAACATATTAATATTACCGTGTGCCTCGCCCAGCACCTGGCGCGCGGCCTTGCGTTTGGCGTTGTCGTACTCGGCCCCGTCCTGGGCTATCAGCCGGGCGGCGGCGGCGGCTATTTCCGCGCGCAACTGCCGGGCTTCGTCGTTTGGCTTGGGCATCATGTCGCAAATGATACCTGATTAGGCAAAAGGGGAAAAACCGTCCGCGTCAGGTAAAATCCCATCTCTGACCATCGTCCCACCGACTTTATCACATGCATATTCATATCCTCGGCATTTGCGGCACCTTCATGGGCGGCCTGGCCGTGCTGGCCAAGCAGGCTGGCCACCGCGTCACCGGCTGCGACGCCAACGTCTACCCGCCCATGAGCACCCAGCTGGAAGCCCAGGGCATCGAACTGATCCAGGGTTTTGGGGCGGAACAGGTGCAGCTCAAGCCTGATTTGTATGTGGTCGGCAACGTGGTCACGCGCGGCAATCCCTTGATCGAGGAAATCCTCAACCGCAGCCTGCCCTATGTGTCGGGCCCGCAATGGATAGGCGAACATATATTACGCAACAAGTGGGTGCTGGCCGTGGCCGGCACGCACGGCAAGACCACCACCTCGGCCATGCTGGCCTGGATCCTGGAAGACGCCGGCTACGCGCCCGGCTTCCTGATCGGCGGCGTGCCTGTCAATTTCGGCATCTCGGCCCGCTTGTCCGGCCCCGGCGTGGATTCGGACTTCTTCGTGATCGAGGCGGACGAATACGACACGGCCTTCTTCGACAAGCGCAGCAAGTTCGTCCACTACCATGCCAAGACGGCCATCCTGAACAACCTGGAATACGATCACGCCGACATCTTCCCCGATCTGGCCGCCATCGAGACCCAGTTCCACCACCTGGTGCGCACCGTGCCCGGCATCGGCCGGCTGGTCGTCAATGGCGACGAAGCGTCGCTGCAACGGGTGCTGCAACGCGGTTGCTGGAGTGAGCGCGAAAGCTTCGGCCTGAGCGACGGCGTCAACTGGACCTTGCGCGAACATGACGATGGCAGTTTCGATGTGATCTTCAACGGCGAGCCGTCCGGCACCGTGCACTGGCAGCTCACGGGCAAGCACAACCGCGCCAACGCGCTGGCCGCCATCGCCGCCGCGCGCCATGTGGGCGTGCCCGTGGCCCAGGCCGCGCAGTCGCTGGCCAGCTTCCAGAGCGTCAAGCGGCGCATGGAAGTGCGCGGCGTGGTCAACGGCGTTACCGTGTACGACGATTTCGCCCACCATCCGACGGCCATCGCCACCACCGTGGGCGGGCTGCGCCAGAAGCTGGGGCAAGCGAGCCGCATCCTGGCCGTGCTGGAACCGCGTTCCAACACCATGAAACTGGGCGCCATGAAGGATGCGCTGCCGGGCAGCCTGGCCGACGCCGACCTGGTGTTCGGCTACGGCAGCCAGCAGGCGCTGGGCTGGAGCCTGGGCGACGCGCTGGCGCCGCTGGGCCAGCGGGCCAGCGCGTTCGAGGATATCGATGCGCTGGTGGCGGCCATCGCCGCCGCCGCCCGTCCCGGTGATCAGGTGGTGGTGATGAGTAACGGTGGCTTCGGCGGCGTGCACCAGAAAATCCTGCAGGCGCTGGACCGATGATTCTTTATCTGCACGGCTTCCGTTCCTCGCCGAGTTCCATGAAGGCCCGCCTGGTGGGCGAGCACATGCAGGCGCTGGGCCTGGGGACCGGCTACCTGTGCCCGCAATTGCCGGCCTCGCCCAAGGCGGCCATGGAACTGGCGCTGAAGCTGGTGGCAGGCGTACCGGCCGGCGAGCTGGCCCTGATCGGTTCCTCGCTGGGCGGCTATTACGCCACCTGGCTGGCCGAGAAACTCGGCTGCCGTGCCGCCGTGCTGAACCCGGCCGTGGTGCCCATGCTGGACCTGGAACCGTATGTGGGCGTGGGCACGCAATTCCATTCGGACGAGCCGTTCGAATTCAAGCGTGACTATATTGAGGAGCTGCAAGCGCTGGCCGTACCCCGCATCACGCGGCCGGAACGGTATTTCCTGCTGGCGGCCACGGGTGACGAAGTGCTGGACTACCGCGACATGGTGCGCCACTACGCGGGTGCGGCCCAGCAAGTGATCGCCGGCAGCGACCACGCCATTTCCGGCTTCGCCGATTATGTAGCGCCGGTGCTGGCGTTCTGCGGCGTCGGGGCGGGCCGGTGAGGGCGCCCACGCTGCGGCAGGCGCACTGGTATGGCCACGTCAACGCGCTCAACGCGCCGTTCGAACTGCGCCACTGGCTCACGGGCGGCGGTTCGCTGACGGCCAAGCTCAAGGACCACAGCCAGGCGTTCCGCGTGCAATGTTTGCACCAGCGCCCGGCGCGCTGCCTGACGGACGAGATGGCGGCCATCGGCCTGCATCGCCCGGGGCGCGTGTGGGAACGCGAAGTGCTGCTACGGTGTGATAATAGACCCGTGGTGTTCGGCCACACGGTGGTGCCCATGTCGGCCACGGCGGCCGATTGGCCACTGTTCAGCGCGCTGGGCGAACGCTCGCTGGGTTCGACCTTGTTCGGCGACCCGATGGTGCGGCGCGGTGCGCTGCACTATGCGCGCTTGCGCCCAGGCCATCCGCTGATGCGGCGCGCCAGTGCCGCGTTGGGATTGGATGGGCCACAGATTTTGTATGCGCGGCGCTGCCTGTACCGGCGCCGCCAGGGCACGCTGCTGGTGACGGAAGTTTTCCTGCCAGCCGTGCTGGAGCTGGTGCAACACAACATAACGATAACGAATAGAAGCGAGCAATGAATTTATTTTTCGAAGAATCCGGCGATTTCAAGGTAGGCACCGTCCTGTCGCAAGCGGGCGAGGCTTACCAGGTGGAACTGGCCAGCGGCAAGCGCACCAAGGTCAAGGTCAAGGATGTGCTGCTGCAGTATGAAAAGCCATCGCCGGCCGAGCTGCAGGAACAAGCCCGGGCCGTGGCCGCCGACATCGACCTGGACTTCCTGTGGGAAGTGGCGGGCGAGGAGGAGTTTGGCTTCGCGGAACTGGGCGCCGAATATTTCGGCCACGCGCCGCTGCCGTTCGAGGCGGCCGGCCTGATCCTGAGCCTGCACGGCGCGCCCATCTATTTCTACAAAAAGGGCCGGGGCCGCTACAAGGCGGCGCCGGAACAATCGCTGCGCGCGGCCCAGGCCGGCATCGAGAAGAAGAAACAGCAAGCCATCATCCAGGCCCAGTACGTGGACGAATTGAAGGCCAACCAGTTGCCCGCGTCCCTGCAGAACATCGTGCAGCAACTGCTGTTCAAGCCGGACAAGAATTCCATCGAATACAAGGCGCTGGAAGCGGCTTGCGACGAACTGCACACCAACGCCCAGCGCCTGATGCTGGCCGTGGGCGGCGTGGCCTCGCCCAAGCAGTTGCACCTGTCTAAATTCCTGTTCGAGAACTTCCCGCGCGGCGCCGGTTTCCCCGAGGTGCCGCTGCCGGTGGCGCCCACCAACCTGCCCGTGGCGGACGTGCGCGCGTTCTCCATCGATGACGTCACCACCACCGAGATCGACGATGCGTTTTCCGTCGTACGGCTGGACGATGGCACGGTGCGGGTCGGTATCCACATCGCCGCGCCGGCGCTGGGCATCAAGCCGGACGACGCGGTCGACAAGATGGCGCGCGCCCGCATGTCCACCGTCTACATGCCTGGCGACAAGATCACCATGCTGCCCGACAGCATCGTGGAAGCGTTCACGCTGGCCGAAGGCAAGACTTGCCCGGCCCTGTCGCTGTACGCCACCTTGAATCCGGCCGACTGGAGCGTGGTGTCCACCGTGACGCGCGCCGAGCTGGTGCCGATCGCCAACAACCTGCGCCACAATGACCTGGACGAGCTGGTCAACGAGGAAACCCTGGCCAGCGGCGTGGGCGAGTATGCCCACAAGGATGAGCTGGCCCTGTTGTGGCAGTGGGCCCAGCACCTGGAGCAGGGCCGCATGGCCAAGCGCGAAGCGTTCGGCCTCAAGCCCGAGCAGAACAACCGCGTCGATTTTAACTTCTACGTGGAAGACGACGTGGTCACCGTCAGCCGCCGCAAGCGCGGCGCGCCGCTGGACAAGATCGTGGCCGAGCTGATGATCTTTGCCAACAGCAGCTGGGGCAAGATGATGCACGAGCACGGCGTGCCCGGCATCTACCGCAGCCAGGGTGGCGGCACGGGCGGCTGGGCCGCCAAGATGCAGGTGCGCATGGTGACGCACGCCGCGCCCCACCAGGGCCTGGGCGTGGACCAGTACGCGTGGAGCACCTCGCCGCTGCGCCGCTACACCGACCTGGTCAACCAGTGGCAAATCCTGGCCTGCGCCGAGCATGGCGTGACGGCGCCGCTGGTGGCCCCGTTCAAGCCCAAGGATGCCAATTTGTTCGCCATCGTGTCCGCCTTCGACGCGGCCTATGCGGCCTACGC
Source organism: Rugamonas apoptosis (assembly GCF_014042355.1). Lineage (GTDB taxonomy): Bacteria > Pseudomonadota > Gammaproteobacteria > Burkholderiales > Burkholderiaceae_D > Rugamonas > Rugamonas apoptosis. The sequence goes on along the minus strand of NZ_JACEZU010000006.1, from coordinate 218,900 downwards.
CGACTTCCAGTCCAATATGGAACGCTACTGGTGCTTGCGCTGGCTGGGCCAGGAGGATGCGCGCCAGGTGGAAGCGGTGGTGCTCAAGGATGAAGTGCTGCGCCTGGTCGATATTCCCCTCATCATCCGCCTGCCCGGCATGCCGCAGGTGGCGCGCGGGGCGCAGGTCAAGCTCGACATCCTGCGCTGGGACGAGGTCGATTTGTCGATCGAGGCGCGTCTGCTGGAAATCCCGACCACCGATACGGTGGCCACGGATGCCGAGCTCGATTACGAGGACGAGGATGACGTGTCCGCCGTGGAAACGGCCGCCGAGGAACAGGCCGAAGCGGCGCCCGCCACGGACGAGCCTGTAATCGTCACGGGCGAGTCAACGGCCGAAGCGCCGCTGGCTGACTAGGTGATAGCCTTGGGGTGGGGCGGCGGCTGGATCGCCGTCCCACCGGTTCGGGTTAAAATCAGCCCACTTTGTTTTCCCTGCGGTCTGGCACAGCGTGAAGTCTCTCCAAGAAAACCGTTTCCTGATGATGGCGTTCGGCGTCTCGTTGCTGGCGCACGGGGCTTTGCTCGCGGTCCATTTCATCTCGCCCAAGGCGTTCAAGGTGGAGCCCACCGACCCCGGCCTGGAAGTCATCCTGGTCAACGCCAAGCACGCGCGCGCGCCGCTCAAGGCCGAGGCGCTGGCCCAGGCCAACCTCGATGGCGGCGGCAATGTGGACACGGGCCGCGCCAAGTCGCCCCTGCCCGACATGCGCAAGATGGAGATGGGCGACAGCGTCAAGGCCAGCCGGCGCCGCATCGCGGAACTGGAAGAGCAGCAGCGTAACCTGCTGAGCCAGATAAGCAAGCCCACTCCGTTCACGGCCCCGCCGGTGACGGAAAAGAGCAAGCCCGATCCGCTGCCCACGGGCGCCGACCTGCTCGACAGCAGCAAGGCCATCGCCCGCATGGCGGCCGAGATCAGCGAAACCATCGACGACCAGAACAAGCGGCCCAAGAAGACCTTCATCACGCCCAGCACGCGCGAAGTGGGTTATGCCGAGTATTACAAGACCATGCAGCGCCGCATCGAGGAAGTGGGCACGCTCAACTTCCCCCAGCAGAACGGGCGCAAGCTGTATGGCGAACTGGTGGTCTACATCCCCGTATTCCAGGATGGCCACATCTACACCAAGGATGGCGGCGCGCGCGTGGAACGCAGTTCCGGCAACCCGGCGCTGGACGCCAAGGCGCTGGAAATCGTGCGGCGCGCGCAACCGTTCGGGCGCTTCCCGCCCAAGATGCTGTCCAGCGACAAGGATGACCTGTGGGTCATCATCACCCGATTCAAATTCACCCGTGAAGAAAAAATGGAAGCTAACCTGAGCGGCGGTGCCCAGTGATGGACCGCTACTGCGTATTCGGCAATCCCATCGGCCACAGCAAATCGCCCGCCATCCACGCCGCGTTCGCGGCCCAGACCGGGCAAGCATTGACCTACGAGGCGCGCCTGGCGCCGCTGGACGGCTTCGCGGCCGCCGTGCATGCCTTCATCGCCGAAGGCGGCAAGGGCGCCAACGTGACCGTGCCGTTCAAGCTGGAAGCCCACAAGCTGGCGCAGGCGCTGACGGTGCGGGCGCAGGCAGCGGGCGCCGTCAATACCTTGCACTTCACGGAGCAGGGCATCATAGGCGACAACACGGATGGCGCCGGCCTCGTTGCCGACATCGTCAACAACGCCGGCGTGGCCATCACCGGCAAGCGGGTGCTGCTGCTGGGCGCCGGCGGCGCCGCCCGTGGCGTGGTGCTGCCCATCCTGGAACACCGGCCGGCCCGGCTGGTGATCGCCAACCGCACCGTGGCCACGGCCGAGGAACTGGCGCGCCAGTTCGCCGCGCTGGGCGGCGCGGACGTGGTGAGCGGCTGCGGTTTCGGGCAAGTGGCGGGGCCGTTCGATATCGTCATCAACGCCACCTCAGCCAGTTTGCAGGGCGACCTGCCGCCGCTGCCGGACGGCGTGTTCGCACCGGGTACGCTGGCGCTGGACATGATGTATGGCGCCCAGCCCACCGTGTTCATGCAGTACGCGAGCGAGCATGGCGCGCTGGTGCGCGACGGTCTGGGCATGCTGGTGGAGCAGGCGGCTGAAGCGTTCGCCGTGTGGCGCGGCGTGCATCCGGCCACGGGCGAGCTGCTGCACCAGATGCGGGCCGCCCTGTGACGGGCGCCCGCAAGAAGGAAGGCGGACGGCGGCGCTGGATCAAGTGGCTGGTGATCGCGCCGCTGGCGCTGCTGGTGCTGGTGCAGTTATGGTTCTTCCTCCACATCTGCTGGTGGGTGGACCATAACCCGGGCATGAGCAGTTTCATGCGCGAACAGCAGGCCGTGCTGCGCGAGAAGAACCCGAACGCCAATATCCAGCAGCTGTGGGTGCCGTACGACCGCATCTCGAATAACCTCAAGCGCGCCATCATCGCGTCGGAGGACGCCAATTTCTCCGAGCACGATGGGGTCGACTGGGACGCGCTGCAAAAAGCGTATGAGAAAAACAGCCAGAAGCACAAGGTGGTGCGCGGTGGTTCCACCATCACCCAGCAACTGGCCAAGAATCTGTTCCTGTCCGGCTCGCGCAGCTATCTGCGCAAGGGGCAGGAGCTGGTCATCACCTATATGCTGGAAGCGGTGATGGACAAGGAACGCATCTTCGAGATCTACCTGAATGTGGTCGAATTCGGCACCGGCATCTTCGGCGCGGAAGCGGCGGCGCGCCATTACTACGGCGTGAGCGCGGCCAACCTGGGCGCGGCGCAGGCGGCCAAGCTGGCCGTGATGCTGCCCAACCCGCGCTTTTTCGACAAGCACCGCGATTCCGGCTACCTGGCGCGCCGCACGGGCGTGATCCTGCACCGCATGGGCGCGGCCGAACTGCCTTGATGTTCCACCTGTGAGCGAAGGAGTTGTCATGCAACGTATCCAGCACCAGCGCGGCTTGGGCCTGATCCAGGTCGCCATTTTGATGGCGACGCTGGCCGCCATCGCCATGGCCGCCATGATGTCGATGCGCAGTGAGCGCAACCTGTTCGCGGAAGCGCTGGGCAAGCTGACCGGCCATCCACCGGCGTCGGCTCAGGGCGCGGCGCCGGGCGCGCCAGGCAGCGTGCCGAATGCGGCGGAAGGGGCGGAAGGGGCTGCACAGGCGGCCCGGCAAGCGATTCAGCAAGCCCAACCCGCCCGTCCGGCCGGCGTGCTGCGCAAGTGCGTCATCGACGGCAAGACGGTGCTGTCGGACGTCGACTGCACCGATCGCAATCCCACCAGCACCATCGTCAAGGTGCACGAAACGCGCGGCATCGAATCGCCCAAGGCGCCCAAACCGGAACCGGCCGCCGACAGCGCGCCCAACATGCAGGACAAGATGATCGAGAAGGCTACCCGCTAGGCGGAAGCCGCGCAAAAAAAGGCTGTGCCGGGGTGGCCGGCGGCGAGGCGAGCAGGTACACTTGCGCTGTTTTGACGCGCCGCGCCGCGCCCCCTCCATCGTTGTCCGAGAGTGCCCATGATTAATGTCTTCGTTCTGCAAAACGGCCGGCTCAACCAGGTTCCCATCGACAGCCGCGCCGATCTGGAGAACGTGGCGCCGGTCTGGGTCGACCTGACCGATCCGACCGAGGACGAACGGGCCTGGGTCAAGGCCATTTATGGCGTGACCCTGCCGGGCGAGGATGAAGTCAAGGACATCGAGGCCTCGGCCCGCTACTACGAGGCGGAGAACGGCGACCTGCATCTGCGCACCGATTTCCTGCTGGAGGAGGACGACGGCCCGTCGCGCGTGGTGACGGTGGCGTTCATCCTGGCCCGCAAGATGCTGTTCTCGGTGCACACGGACGACCTGCCCGTGTTCCGCCTGGTGCGCATGCGCGCCCGTTCGCGCCCCGGCTCCATCGCCGATTACATGGACGTGCTGCTGGACCTGTACGCGACCGACGCCGAATATTCGGCCGACGCGCTCGAAGGCATCTACCTGCACCTGGAGGAAGTGAGCGCGCGGGTGCTGCAAAAGCAGTTCACCGACCAGGACGCGGCCGCCGCCCTGAACGCGATCGCGCTGGAGGAGGACTTGAACGGCCGGATCCGCCGCAACATGATGGATACCCGGCGCGCCGTCAGCTTCCTGATGCGGGGCCGATTGCTCAACACGGAGCAGTTCGAGGAGGCGCGCCAGATCCTGCGTGATATCGAATCGCTGGACGGCCACACGTCCTTCCTGTTCGATAAGATCAACTTCCTGATGGACGCCACGGTCGGCTTCATCAACATCAACCAGAACAAGATCATCAAGATCTTCTCGGTGGCCAGCGTGGCCTTCCTGCCGCCGACGCTGATCGCGTCCATCTACGGCATGAACTTCCACGGCTGGTTCCCGGAACTGGACTGGTCGCTCGGTTATCCGTTCGCGCTGCTGCTGATGGTCACCAGCGCCATCGCGCCGTTCTGGTACTTCCGCCGGCGCGGCTGGCTCAAGTAATGCTCACCGCGCGCCGGTTCACGCCGCGCGCGGGCTGAATTCCAGCGACAGGGTGCTGAAGTAGGGCGCCGCGCACCATTGCCGGTGCAGCGCCAGCGCCCGTTCGTACAGGCAGCTGCGCACGTCGAACGGGGTGAAGTCGAAGGGCGGTTTGTCGCGCGCGTGGCAGGCTTGGGCGGCGCCGTCGAGGAACGCATCCTCGTCGAAATCGCCCTGCCATAACTGGGCCTGCAGGCCAGCCACGATGGCTTCCGTCTGCACCGCCTCCAGTTCCGCGTATTGGTCGACGGGATCGTGCACGGCCTCCATGGGCTGGCCGACGTCGGCGCCACGGGCCACCAGGCTGAGAAAACCATGGCGCAGCGGCAGCGCCGACTCCACCACGTAATGGAGCAGGTCATGCGGCAGGATGCCCTGGCGCGGCATCAGCGTGTCGGTGCAGCTGCCGTTGTTGCGCACGAAGCGCAGCACATCGTACAAATCGGATTTCGAGCGTTTTTCGGCGATCAGTTTCATGGCGCTACGTTGTTGCAGATGATAAACAGAATTATGAGCCTAATACCATGCTTGCATATTCACCAACTCTCACACATTGAATAAAATTTCAAAAATAGTCGAATTTTGAAATAATGTTTCATTGCCGGCGAACATCCCCGGCGCCCGTTCAGCCTGCCACGCCTATCCATTAGAATGGCGCCGGACGTCACTTTGCCGTCACGATCATCGGTTAAACTAGCGGGATTTTTCCGCCTTCGTCACAACGCGCGCCGTCGCCATGAAAGAACCAGCAATGACAAAAAAACGGCAGTTTTTCCCCCGCCAGGTGGTCGAGGCGGGCGGCAACCGGTGGGACCTGGCCATGTTGCCCATCGTGCTGGCCGTGTTCGTGCTGCTGGCCTACGGCAGCCAGCAGATGGTGCGCCCCTACGCCGTGGGCGAGACGCTGCCGCTGTCGCTGGAACCATACTACCTGCCGTACTACCTGCTGCGCACCACGCTGCGCATGTTCATCGCGCTGGGCGCGTCGATGGTGTTCAGCTGCGTGTTCGCCGCCCTCACCACCAAGTACCGGCTGGCCGAAAAAGTGCTGGTGCCGCTGCTCGACATCCTGCAATCGATCCCCATCCTGGGCTTTTTGTCGATCACGGTGACGGCCTTCATCGCCCTGTTTCCCGGTAATCTGCTGGGGGTGGAATGCGCCGCCATCTTCGCCATCTTCACGTCGCAGGCGTGGAATATGGCGTTCTCCGCCTACCAGGGCTTCCGCACCGTGCCGGCCGAATTGTCGGAGGCGGCCAGCGTGTTCCAGCTGTCGGGCTGGCAGCGCTTCTGGCGCCTGGAACTGCCGTTCGCCATGCCTGGCCTGTTGTGGAACATGATGATGTCCATGTCCGGCGGCTGGTTCTTCGTGGTGGCGTCGGAAGCGATCTCGGTGTCGAACCAGAACATCAAGCTGCCCGGCATCGGCTCCTACATCGCGCTGGCGATCGAGCAGCGCGACCTGGGCGCCATCGGCTGGGCCATCGCCGCCATGCTGGTGGGCGTGCTGCTGTACGACCAGCTGTTCTTCCGTCCGCTGCTGGCGTGGGCTGACAAATTCCGCTTCGAGGAGACGGGCAGCGACACGGCGCAGGAATCGTGGCTCCTGACCTGGCTGCGCCGCACGGAACGCACGCAGCAACTGGTGGAATGGTGCGGCGGCCTGCTGGCCCGTTCCATCGCCATGTTCCGTTTGCAGCACGACGGCACCTCGATCCGCGCCCGGCCGCAGCAGGCTTCCTTGCTGCCGCAGCGGGTGTGGGACGCCGTGATCGCCGCCGTCGTGTTCTATGCCTTGTGGGAGCTGGGCCACTTCATCCGCGCCGAAGTGGGCTGGAGCGAAGTGGGGCGGGTGCTGGTACTGGGCCTGTATACCTTGTCGCGCGTGCTGCTGTTGCTGGCGCTGGCGGCCGTCGTATGGGTGCCGGTGGGCGTGTGGATCGGCATGCATCCCCGTTGGGCTTCGCGCACCCAGGCCGTGGCCCAGTTCATGGCCGCGTTCCCGGCCAACCTGGTGTTCCCCGTGGCCGTGGTGGCCATCGTGCGCTTCCATTTGAATCCCGATATCTGGCTGTCGCCGCTGATGATCCTCGGCACCCAGTGGTATTTGCTGTTCAACGTGATCGCCGGCGCCTCCACCGTGCCCACGGAACTGCGCCATGCGGCGCACAACTTCGGCCTCACGGGCTGGCTCAAATGGCGGCGCTACCTGCTGCCGGCCATTTTCCCCAGCTTCGTCACGGGCGCCATCACGGCCAGCGGCGGTTCGTGGAACGCCTCCATCGTGGCCGAATACGTGAGCTGGGGCGACACCACCGTCAAGGCCCATGGCCTGGGCAGCTACATCGCCGAGATGACGGCCAAGGGCGATTTCCCCCGCATCGCGCTGGGCATCGGCGTGATGTGCATTTTCGTGATGGGCTTTAACCACTTCGTGTGGCGCCGCCTGTACACGATGGCCGAGAGCCGGCTGCACTTCTAGCATCGACTTCACCGATTTGAAAGACTGATCATATGAGCACCCCTATCGTCGAACTGAAAGCGGTCGGCAAGCATTTCCGCGGCGCCGACGGCTCCGCCCGCTCCGTGCTCGAAGGCGTGGACTTCACCCTTAACGAAGGCGAGATCGTGGCCCTGCTGGGCCAGTCCGGCTCCGGCAAGTCCACCATGCTGCGCATCATGGCCGGCTTGATCCCGGCCGATGACGGCCAGGTGCTGTATCGCGGCATGCCGCTGTACGGCACGGCGCGCGGTATCCGCATGGTGTTCCAGTCGTTCGCCCTGTTCCCGTGGCTGACGGTGCAAAAGAACGTGGAGCTGGGCCTGGAGGCGCAGGGCATGGCGGCCGACGAGCGGGCGCGCCGGGCCGAGAAGGTGATCGACCTGATTGGCCTGTCCGGCTTCGAAGGCGCGCTGCCGCGCGAGCTGTCGGGTGGCATGCGCCAGCGCGTGGGCATCGCGCGCGCGCTGGTGATGGAGCCGGAAGTGCTGCTGATGGACGAAGCGTTTTCCGCGCTCGACGTGCTGACGGGCGAACGGCTGCGCGAAGAAATCCTGGAACTGTGGCAGTCGGGCCGCATCCCCACCAAGGCCATCCTGGTGGTGTCGCATAACATCGAGGAAGCCGTCATGATGGCCGACCGCGTGTTGATCTTCGCCAGCGATCCGGGCCGGGTGCGGGCCGAGCTGCCGATTTCGCTGCCACAGCCGCGCAAGGCGGCCGGGCCGGAAGTGCGGGCGCTGATCGACAAGGTGTATGAGTTGATGACGGCCGGCGCCGCCCGTCCGGGCCTGATCAGCGAGAAGGAAGTCAAGCTGGCGCTGGGCGACCGCCTGCCGCAGGCCGACATCTCGCACATGGAAGCGATCCTGGAATTGCTGGCCGAGGAACCGTTCTCCGGCCGCGCCGACCTGCCGCAACTGGCGGAAGAGACGGAGCTGACCGACGACGAGCTGCTGCAAGTGCTGAACGCCCTGATCCTGCTGGGCTTCGCCTACCTGACCAGCGGCGACATCCTGCTCACGCCATTGGGCAGCGCCTACGTGGCGGCCGACAACACGGAGCGCCAGGACATCTTCGGCAAGCAGTTGCTGGAGCATGTGCCACTGGTGGCCTACATCTGCCACGGCCTGTCGCAGGACAAATCGGGCGATCTGCCGGAAGACTTGTTCCTCAAGCTGCTGCGCTTCACCCTGAGCGAGGACGAGGCGGAACGGGCACTGCGGGTGGCCATCGAGTGGGGCCGTTACGGCGACCTGTTCGAATACAACTTCAACACGGGCGTGATCCAGAAGCCCAGGGATGAAGCGCCGGCGGCGGACTGACAGCGCTGCAGCAGGAAAAAAAACGGGGCCACGCGGGCCCCGTTCTTCATTGCGCTGGCTGGACTCAGGCGGCCAGCTTGGCGAATACGCGGCGCGCGGCGGCGATGGTTTCGTCGATCACGGCATCGCTGTGCTGGGCCGATACGAAGCCCGCTTCGAACGCGGCCGGTGCGAAGTACACGCCTTCGTCCAGCATGGCGTGGAAGAACACGTTGAAGCGTTCGCGGTCGCCGGCCATCATTTCGGCGTAGTTGCGCGGCGGGGTGGCGCTGAAGTACAGGCCGAACATGCCACCGATGGCGTCGGCGCAGAAGGTCACGCCGGCTTCCCTGGCCGCCGCCGTCAGGCCATCGGCCAGGCGCTTGGCGGCCGCGCTCAGTTGCTCATAGAAGCCCGGTTGCTGGATCAGCTTGAGCGTGGTCATGCCGGCCGCCACGGCCACCGGGTTACCCGACAGCGTGCCGGCCTGGTACACGGCGCCCAGCGGCGCCATCTTGCTCATCAGGGCCGCGCTGCCGCCGAAGGCCGCCACCGGCAGGCCGCCGCCGATCACCTTGCCCAGCGCCGTCAGGTCCGGCTTGATGCCGTACACGTGCTGGGCGCCGCCCAGTGCCACGCGGAAGCCGCACATCACTTCGTCGAAGATCAGCACCGCGCCGTGCTTGGTGCACAGGGCGCGCATCGCTTGCAGGAAGGCGGGGCTGGCCTGGATCAGGTTCATGTTGCCGGCCACCGGTTCCACGATCACGCACGCGATCTGGTCGCCCATTTCCGCGAACGCGTTTTCCAGCTGCTCCACGTTGTTATAGTCCAGCACCAGGGTGTGCTTGACGAAGTCTTCCGGCACGCCGGCCGAGGTGGGGTTGCCGAAGGTGAGCAGGCCGCTGCCCGCTTTCACCAGCAGCGAGTCGGCGTGGCCGTGGTAGCAGCCTTCGAACTTGACGATCTTGTCGCGGCCCGTGGCGCCGCGCGCCAGGCGCAGTGCGCTCATGGTCGCTTCCGTGCCGGACGATACCAGCCGCACCTGTTCGATCGACGGCACCAGCTTGCAGATTTCCTCGGCCATGTCGATTTCCGCCTCGGTCGGCGCGCCGAACGACAGGCCGCGCGCGGCCGCCTGCTGCACCGCCTGCACCACTTCCGGATGGGCGTGGCCAACGATGGCCGGACCCCAGGAGCCGATGTAGTCGATGTAGCGCTTGTCGTCGGCGTCCCAGAAGTAGGGGCCTTCGGCGCGCGTGATGAAGCGCGGCGTGCCGCCCACCGAGCGGAAGGCGCGCACCGGCGAGTTGACGCCGCCGGGCGTGGTTTTCTGGGCGCGGGCAAACAGCTTGTCGTTGTTCGAGATGGTCATGATGGCTTTATCAGTCCAGGGTGAGGTTGGAGCCGGGCGCGCAAGGGGCCGCGCTCAGGCCAAAAAATCGGTTCGGTACCAGCTTGCCCATGCCGTAGCGCTGGGCGTGGGTGAGGGCGGCATGGGTGTAGCGCTGCGCCTCGTGCACGGCTTGCGCGGCGTCGGCGCCGCACGCCATGTGGGCCGCGATGGCGGCCGACAGCGTGCTGCCGGCGCCGATGAAGGGGCCGGCCAGGTGCTGCCAGTTGTCGTGGCTGACGCGTCCGTCGGCGCCGTACAGGGTGTTGGCGTAGTGGCCGTCGGCCTGGCCTTCGGTGGCGGCGGTGCCTGTCACCAGCACGTATTCGCAGCCCAGGGCCAGCAGGTAGTCGATGTCGGCGGCCAGCGTGCCTTCCTCGCCTTCGCGCCAGGTTTCGGCCAGCCGGCCCAGTTCCACCTGCGACAGCATCAGCAGCGACGCTTGCGGCACCAGCAGCTGGCGCAGCACGGTCAGCAGCTCGTCCTGGGCCTCGTCGCCCTGGGCCGGCAGGCGGGAACTGAATGGATCGAGGATCAGCGGCGCGTCCGGATAGTCCGACAGGATCTCGGCGATGGCCGCCACCTGTTCGACATTGGTCAGCGCGCCCACCTTGAAGGCGGCCATGGTCATGTCTTCCAGCAGCACGCGGGCCTGGTCGCAGACCCAGTCGGGGTCCACTTCCTGCACATCCTCGATGCGGGCGCTGTCGCCGATCAGCAACGCGGTGGTGACGGGCAGGCCGCTGCAGGAGAGCGCGGAAAAAGTGGCCAGGTCGGCCTGGACGCCCATGGCGCCAACCGGATCGCAGGCGCCGAAGCTTAATATCAGGGGAGAAGTTTGGTTTTGCACGACGGGTGGATTAAGATACCTGATTCAGCATTTTACTAGATTGAAGGGTGACAGAACGTGAGTAGCAATGAAACAACGCAGGAGTTCCAGACTTGGATGTGCCTCATTTGCGGTTGGGTTTATGATGAAGCGGCCGGCTTGCCGGACGAAGGCATTGCGCCCGGCACCCGCTGGGCCGACGTGCCGATGAACTGGACTTGCCCCGAATGCGGCGCCCGCAAGGACGATTTCGAGATGGTGGCGTTGTAGGCGTTGTACTCTAATTGGCCGGCGCCGCCGCCGCGCTGCGCGAGGCGGTGTACCACCGGCTTCCGCTCTGTGTTATCGTGTAGCAACTTTTCAGCGAACCGACTATGACGACGCCGCAAGCTACCGCTTTGAAAATCATGGTGATCGACGACAGCAGCACGATACGCCGCTCCGCCGAGATCTTCCTGACCCAGGCCGGCTACCAGGTGGTGCTGGCCGAGGATGGTTTCGACGCGCTGGCCAAGATCAACGACCACCATCCGGCCCTGATCTTCTGCGACATCCTGATGCCGCGCCTGGACGGCTACCAGACCTGCGCGCTGATCAAGAAGAGCGCCAAATTCCATACCACGCCGGTGCTGATGCTGTCGTCCAAGGACGGCCTGTTCGACCGCGCGCGCGGCGCCATGGTGGGCTCGGCCGCCTATCTGACCAAACCATTTACCAAGGACAGCCTGCTGACGGCCGTGCGCGAGCATACCGGCGGCGCGGCGCCTGTCCCATCGAACACCTAGCAAGCAGCAGGGGGAAGCATGGCCATACAACGCATACTGATCGTCGACGACTCGCCCACCGAGCGTTACTACCTGACCGACATCCTCGTCAAGCACGGCTTTTCCGTCACCACCGCCGACAACGGCGAGGAGGCGCTGGCCCGGATCAAGGCCGACAAGCCGCAACTGATCCTGATGGACGTGGTGATGCCGGGCGCGAACGGCTTCCAGGTCACGCGCTCGATCGCGCGCGACCCGGAATTGCAGGACGTGCCGGTGATTATCTGCTCCAGCAAGAACCAGGAGACGGACCGCATCTGGGGCTTGCGCCAGGGCGCCAAGGATTACCTGGTCAAGCCGGTGGACGCGGCCGAACTGCTGGCCAAGATCGCGGCGCTGGGCTGACATGGCGCGCCCCGGCCAGGAACAGGAAAGCCAGCAAGGCGGCGCCGAGCGGCGCAGCCGGCTGCGCCAATACCAGGTGCAGCTGCTGGAGCGGATGCAGGCGGCCAAGAGCGGCGTGGCCGCCGGCGGGCGCGAGCTGGGCGTGCTGCTGGGCGGCCAGCCTTGTCTGCTGGACCTGACCCAGGTCAGCGAGATCGCGCCGCTGCAGCCAGTCACCCCGGTGCCGCTGGCCCAGCCCTGGTACCTGGGCCTGGCCAGTATCCGTGGCGCCCTGACGGGCATCATCGACCTGGCCAGTTTCCGGGGCCAGGGTGCGGTGGCGGCCGGTGGCGACAGCCGCATGGTCACCTTCGCGCCGGCGCTGGGCTTTAACTGCGCGCTGCTGGTGGAGCGGGTGCTGGGACTGCGCAAGCTGGATGACATGACGCCGGCCGCGCCGCCGGACGGCGCGCCGCCATGGTGCGGCCAGCAGTTCCAGGACGGCGAGGGCCAGCGCTGGACCCGCGTCGACCTGGCCCTGCTGGTGCGCGATCCGCGCTTCCTGCAAGTGGGGCTGTAGGACGGACTGCAGGAAGGACAGCGGCACGGCAAGCCGGCGCGGCGGCGGCACACACATCACAGGCAGCACACTTCGGCAATCGGGAGACGGCGGTATGGGATTCAACATGGGTATCTTCGCGCGCAACAAGGCCGCCGCAGGCAAGGAACTGGCGCCCAACTCGGAATTCGCCGACGCCGGCGATTCGCAGTTCCTCGGCGCCAGCGGGACCGCCTCGGCCGCGAGCGCGCCGGAAGCGGATGCGGGCGCGCCGCTGCGCCTGCGCGATGCGCTGCGCCGCCGTGGCACGGGCGCCAGCACCGGCCCGGCCCCGGCGGCGGCCGACAGCGGCCGCGCCTTCAGGCTGCCCCTGATCGGCCACTTGCCGCCGCAACGCCAGCTCAGTATCCTGACCACCACGCTGGCCGTCAGCCTGGCCGCCAGCGTGCTGTTCGTGGCTCTCAACACCATCAACAGCGCCAGCCGCTCGACCCGCATCCAGGTCGCCAGCGACGCGCTGATGCACTCGCAGCGCATCGGCAAGGCCGCGCCCAACGCCGTGCAGGGCAGCGCCGAAGCGTTCCGCCAGCTCGACCAGAGCCGCAATGAACTGAACCGCGACTTCGCGCTGATGCAGGATGGCGGCAGCTACCAGGGGCGCGACATCGGCGCCACCAGCGCCAGCATGGCGCCGCTGGTGGCGGCGGCGCGCAAGCAGTGGGCCGCGTCGGACAAGGCGGCCGGCACCATCCTGCAGATGAAGGCCGATTTGAGCGGCGTGGACCAGACCCTGCGCAACATCAACGCCATGGCGCCGCAACTGCTGGCCAAGGCCGAGGATATCTCCAACTTCAAGGTGCAGCACGGCGGCAGCGCGAAAGAGCTGGCCGCCATCGGCAAGCTGACCATGCTGAGCCAGCGCATGAGCCGTGGCGCGAGCGAATTCATGACGGCCGGCGGCATCAGCTCGGAAACGGCGTTCCAGCTGGGGCGCGACAGCACCGTGTTCCGCGCCACGCTGGACGGCTTCCTGAACGGCAGCGCCGCGCTGGGTCTGGCGGCCGCGCGCGAGCCGGAATTGCGCGACCAGCTGACGGCCCTGCAAACCCAGTTCAGTGAATTCCAGAAGCTGGTCAGCGCCATCCTGGACCGGCTCGACAAGTTCACGGCCGCCAAAAGCGCCGAACAGCTGATCTTCAACGACAACGAAGGGCTGCGCCAGCGCCTGATCGCGTTGCAGCAGGCTTACCGTGGCGACCAGGAAGCGCTCGACCTGACGTTCTGGCTGATGGTGGCCGGCGGCCTGCTGACGCTGGTGGCGGCGGCCGCCATCGGCCGCGTGCTGCTGCAGGATTCCTACAACCGCACCCGCGGCGCCGACCGCCGGCGCCAGGAAGCGGAAGCCATGCGCCAGCAGGCCCAGCGCAAGGAAGAGGAAGCCAAGGCCATGAACGACCAGAACCAGGCCGCCATTTTGCGCCTGATGAACGAGCTGCAGGAAGTGGCGGACGGCGACTTGACGGTGCAGGCCACCGTGTCGGAGGACATCACGGGCGCCATCGCGGACTCCGTCAACTATACGGTGGAGGAGCTGCGCGGGCTGGTGGGCCGCGTCACCACCACCGCCGAACAGGTCACGCGCGCCTCCACCCACGCCCAGACCATTTCCAGCGACCTGCTGCTGGCCTCGCAGCAGCAGTCGCGCGAGATCCAGGACGCCAGCGCCACCGTCGTCAAGATGGCGCACGAGATCACCGACGTGTCCCGTTCGGCCAGCGAGTCGGCCGACGTGGCGCGCCAGTCGGTGGCGGCAGCGCGCCAGGGTTCGACGGCGGTGGAAAACGCCATCAAGGGCATGCACGAGATCCGCGAGCAGATCCAGGAAACCTCCAAGCGCATCAAGCGGCTGGGCGAATCGTCGCAGGAGATCGGCGAGATCACGGAGCTGATCTCGGACATCACGGAACAGACCAACGTGCTGGCGCTGAACGCGGCGATTCAGGCCGCGTCGGCCGGCGAGGCCGGGCGCGGCTTCTCGGTGGTGGCCGAGGAGGTGCAGCGGCTGGCGGAACGCTCGGCCGAAGCGGCCAAGCAGATCGGCGCGCTGGTGCGCACCATCCAGACCGACACCCACGACGCCGTGGCGGCGATGGAAAAATCGACCCAGGGCGTGGTGGAAGGGGCGCGCCTGTCCGACGCGGCCGGCGCCGCGCTGAACGACATTTCGCAAGTGTCGAACCGGCTGGCCGAACTGATTTCCGAGATTTCCCTGGCCACCGGCCAGCAGGCCACGTCCGCCTCCGGCGTGGCGCAGAACATCCAGCACATCCTGACGGTGACGGAACAGACCCAGGATGGCACCCAGCAGACGGCGCAATCGATTCACAAGCTGTCGGTCCTGGCGCAGGAACTGAAAAATTCGGTGTCGCGCTTCCGCATCGCGCATTAACGCTGGCGCGCTCCCTAGAAAGGCCTTGGCAATATGAGCATGACTGATTTTCCGCATCCAGCGATGGCGCAACTCGATACCGGTCCCCTGTCCTGGGTCATGGTGGAAATCCGCGAGGCGCTGGCGCGTTCCCGGACCGCCCTGTTCGAGGCGGGGGGGCGGGCGGCGGAAGACCAGGCGATCCAGCTGCAGCACGCCAAGTCCCACCTGCACCAGGCGCACGGCGCGCTGCAGATGGTCGACATCGACGGCGTGGCACGTTTGACGGCCCTGGCCGAGGTGGTATTGGAGCGCTTCAAGGACGGCGCCCTCAAGTGCAGTCCCGACCATGTGGAAGCGGTGGCGCGGCTGTACCAGGCGCTGGTGGAATACCTGGAGGAGTTATTGGAAGGGGCGCCGTCGCAGCCGCTGCGGCTGTATCCGTACTACCGCGACCTGCTGCGCATGGTGGGCGCCGAGCGGGTGCACCCGGCCGACCTGTTCTTCCCTGATTTGTCGCACCAGCCGGCCATGCCGCTGGCGGCCACGGTGCCACCGGCCGATTACCCGGCCTGGCGCCAGCGCTACGAAAAAGCGCTGCTGGCCTACATGAAAAGCGCCGACCCGGCGGCCCAGCGCGAGCACGCGGCCACCCTGCGCGACACGGTGGCGCTGGTGGCCGACGCCCAGCACGATGCGCGGGCCCGCGCCTTCTGGCTGGCCATGCAAAGCTTCGCGGAACTGGTGGCCGATGGCCAGCAGCCCGGCGGCGTGCCCGTCAAGCAGTTGTTCGGCCTGATCAACCAGCAGATCCGCCGCCTGAGCCAGGGTGAGTCGGCGCAGCCGGAAGCCATGTTGCGCGACGCGCTGTTCTTCATCGCCGCCCAGGACGCGGCCGGCGCGCCGCCGCTGGCGCAGCGCCTGCGCCGCATCTTCATGCTCGACGGCCTGGTGCCGGCCGATTACGAAACGCCTCGTTACGGCCAGGTCGACGCGGCCGCGCTGGAGCGGGCCAAGGCCGCCATGACGCAAGCCAAGGGGTGCTGGGACCGGCTGGCCAGCGCCGAACTCGATCCCACGCTGGACGCCGCCTTCGGCCGCGCGCTGCAGCAGGTGGCCGATGAGTGCCCGGCCCTGAACCTGCCCGCGCTGGGCATGCTGCTGCGCCAGCTGGCCGAAGTGGCCGCCAAGGCTGTCACGGTGGGCCGCAGCGAGGAACTGGCGCTGGAGATCACCACCGCGCTGCTGTTCGCCGAACACGGCTTGCAGCAGATCCGTCACCTGACGGGCGATTTCGCGGCCCACGCCGACACCATCGCCGCGCGCCTGCAGGCGCTGGTATCGGGTCACGTGCCGCCCGCGCCGGCCCAGTGGCAGGGCGGCCTGGCGCGCCAGATGCAGCAGGACGACACGGTGGTGGCGCTGGCGATGGAAATGAAGACCGGCCTGCGCCAGGTGGAAAAGGTGCTCGACGATTACTACGTCGATGCGTCCAAACGCCCGCACCTGAAGGAACTGGTGGGCGTGATGCACCAGCTGCACGGCGCGCTGTCCATCCTCGACCAGGATGACGCGATGGAAGCGGCCGGCCAGGTGCAGCACGCGATCGCCGCGCTGGCCGATGGCACGGGCGATCCGGCCCAGGAACCCAAGGCGCTGGACGATATCGCCCAGAACGTGGGCGCGCTCGGCTTCTTCGTCGACATGCTGGCCCAGAACCCGGCCGGTGCGCGCGAACGCTTCACCTTCGACGCCGAGCATGGCACGTTCCGCGCCGTCCCGTTCCGCAAGATGGCGGCGGCCGAGTCGATCCCCGTGCTCGATGAGGAGATGCCGCCGCCGGCGCCGCCGCCGTTGCCGGTGGCCGAAGCGCCGCCGCCTTCGAGCGAGGCCGCCGTGGAGGCGGAACTGCTGGAGATCTTCATCGCCGAAGCGCAGGAAGTGCTGCAGTTCGTCGGCACCACGCTGGCGCTGCCGCGCACCGAAGCCGGCACGCTGGACAACCTGACCATGCTGCGGCGCAGCTTCCACACGCTCAAGGGCAGTGGCCGCATGGTGGGCCTGAACCGCTTCGCCGACGCCGCGCACAGCATCGAGAAGGTGATGAACGTGTGGCTGGCCGAACTGCGGCCGGCCAGTGCGCCCCTGTTCGAACTGCTGGAGCGGGCCGCGCGCGAACTGGGCGCGTGGGTCGAACAACTGGCCGGTGGCGCCATGCCGTCCGGTGGCGGGGAAGCGCTGATCGCCGCCGCTGATCGCCTGCGCGAGGGTGGCGAGCCGGAGCCGCAAGCTACTGCGCCGGCAATGCATGAAGTGCACGGCGCCGCGCGTGCGGACGATTCGATGGAAGCGCTGGAATTCGCGGCCGTGGCGGAAGCGGCCGGCTTCGCGGAGGAAATCGAAGCGGCGGAACTGGCTGACGACACGGCGGCGCGGGAGCAGGCGGCTGCCGCCCTGGTGTCGGATGCGCACGTCGAGCAGGCGCACATGGAGCAAGCGGCGGAAGCGGCGGCGGCGCAAGCGGCTGACGCGGCGGCCGAAGCGGCCATCCAGGCAGCCGCCGTGGCCGAGACGGAAGCGCATGCGGCGACTGCGGCGACGGCCGCTGCGGCGGAGGCCGAAGCGAAGCGGGCCAGCGAGGCCGCCAGCGCGCCACGCCGGCCTTCCGTGTCCGGCAACGTGATCGAATTCCCCACCGTCGCCGCGCCGCAGGTGGCGCCGGACGACAACATCAAGCACATCGGCGGGCTCGATATTCCTCTGCCGCTGTACAACATCTACCTGGCCGAGACGGACGAACTGGTGCGCCTGCTGGCGCGCGACTTTGGCGAATGGCGCCACGAGCCACGCCGTCCCGTGTCGCCGGACGCGCTGCACGCCGCCCACACCTTGACGGGCACCTCCGGCACGGTCGGCTTCAGCGTGTTGCGCGAACTGGCGCACGCGCTGGAAATGACGCTGCAGTCGCTGCAGCCGCCGGCCGCGCACCTGGACCAGGTGCAGCACGACCTGCTGGACTTTACGATCGAACGTATCCGCCAGATGTTGCAAAGTTTCGCGCAAGGCGACATGCCCGTTGCGCAGCCGGAGCTGATCACGGCGCTGCATGATTTGCGTGAAGTGCTGGCCACCACGCCGCCGGCCGCCAGCGACGCCATCGAGGCCCGTCTTGATACGCTGCTGGCCGAGACGCTGGACAATATCGCCGTCACGGCCCCGGCCAGGGCCGGTGGTGGCGGCCAGTCGCCGGAGCGGGCAGCCGATCAGGAAGCGCATGAACCGCCGCTGGACCAACTGTTCCGCGACGCCTACGATGGCTTGAGCGGCACCATTCCCGAAGCGGACGAACCGCCCGCGCCCAAGCGCAAGAAGTACGAGGCGCAGGCCGACGATATCGACGACATGTTCAACGCCGCCTTCGACGACACGTTCGCCGAGCCGCCACTGACACAAATGGCGCCACCCCAAGTGGGCGAGGCCCTATCCGAACAGGTCGCCGCGCCAGTGTCGCCGCGCGAGGACGACATCGCGCTGGCGTCGGAAGCGCTGGCCGGTGTGGCGGCCGAAGCGGAAGCGGCCGAGATGGCGATGGCGGCGCAAGCCGAGTCGCAAGTGGCATTGCTGTCGGCCGCACCGCCGGATGCGCCGGCGCAGGAAGCGGAAACGGTAGCGGAACAGGAAGCGGAACAGGACGCGCAACAGGAAGCGCAATCGGCGTCGGCAGTGACGGCAGTGGAACCCGCGCTGGAACCGGAAGCGGAACCGGAACCGGAACCGGAAGCGGAAGCGGAAGTCATCGCGTTGGCGCCGGCCGAACCGCAATTGCTGGCCGCCGCGCCGGCCGTGTTCCACGACGAGCTGGACCCCGACTTGCTGCCCGTGTTCCTGGAGGAGGGCGCCGATCTGCTGCCGCAGGTGGGCCAGTCGCTGCGCGCCTGGCAGCATGCGCCGGCCGACACCAGCCACGCCAAGAATCTGCTGCGTGTGCTGCACACGGTCAAGGGCAGCGCACGTATGGCCGGCGCCATGCGCCTGGGCCAGCACGCGCACGAAATCGAAACCCACATCGAAAACATGGTGCACGCCGGTTCGGCATCGCCCCATGCGTTCGAGGAATTGCTGGCCCATTACGACCATGCGCTGCTGCTGTTCGAGCAGTTGCAAAATCCAGCCGCGTGGCAGGAAGCGGCCGCCGTGGCGGCTGCCGTTGCCCCGGCGGCGCCAGGGCAGACTTCAGCCGTGACTGAAACGGTGGCCGCGTCGGCGGCGCAGCCAGGCAGCGCACTGGAGGGCGCCTCGGCCACGCCGGCCGCGCCGCTGGCGCCCGCATTGCCCGCTGCGCCCACCGGCGTCGACGAGGAAACGCAGGCCGCCAAGTCACCGCTGGTGCGGGTACGGGCCGACATCCTGGACCGGCTGGTCAACCAGGCTGGCGAAGTGTCGATCTCGCGCTCCAAGCTGGAAAACGAGGTCGGCACGCTGCGCTCCTCGCTGTTTGAATTTTCGGAAAACCTCACCCGCCTGCGGCGCCAGTTGCGCGAGGTGGAGATGCAGGCCGAATCCCAGATCGCCTCGCGCATGTCAATCTCCAGCGAGCGCGAATTCGATCCGCTGGAATTCGACCGCTTCACGCGCCTGCAGGAACTGACGCGCATGATGGCCGAAAGCGTCAACGACGTGGCCTCGTTCCACGACAGCCTGACCCGCAGCGTGGACAACGCCAGCGACGATTTGAGCCAGCAGGCACGCCAGACGCGCGACCTGCAGCGCGACCTGATGCGGGTGCGCATGGTGCCCTTCGCCAGCATTTCCGAGCGCCTGTTCCGGGTGGCGCGCCAGAGCGCCAAGGAAGTGGACAAGCGGGTCAACCTCGACATTCGTGGCGGCACGGTGGAAATCGACCGCAGCGTGCTGGAACGCATGGCCGCGCCATTCGAACACTTGCTGCGCAACGCCATCGCGCACGGCGTCGAACCGCGCGCCGCGCGCACGGCCGCCGGCAAGAACGAGACGGGTGAACTGCTGGTGCAGGTGACGCAGGAAGGCAATGAAGTGGTGATCGCCTTCTCCGACGACGGCGCCGGGCTGGACCTGGAGCGCATCCGCGCCAAGGCCCGCGGCAATGGCCTGCTGGGCGAGGACGAGGACGTAAGCGACGCCCAGGCCATGGAACTGATCTTCGAGCCGGGCTTCTCCACGGCCGATGCGCTGACCGAACTGGCCGGGCGCGGCGTGGGCATGGACATCGTGCGTTCCGAAGCCCAGGCGTTGGGCGGCCGGGTGGATACCGTCAGTGAGCGGGGCAAGGGCGCCCGCTTCACCATCCGCCTGCCGTTGACATTGGCCGTGACCCAGGTGGTGCTGCTGGGCGCGGGCGGGCGGACCTACGCCATGCCGTCCATCCTGGTCGAACAGGTGCTGCAGATGAAGGAAGCGCCGCTGGCCGAAGCCTACCGCCATGGCCATGTCACGATGCTGGGCCAGCAGGCCGCGCTGCATTACCTGCCCGAGTTACTGGGCGAAGTGGCGGCCCGTCCGCCCGTGCCCCGTTCCAGCCCCGTGATGCTGCTCAAGAACGGCAACGAGCGGCTGGCCGTGCAGGTCGATGAAGTGCTGGGCAACCGCGAGGTGGTGATCAAGAACATCGGGCCGCAACTGTCGCGCATGCCCGGTATCGCCGGCGCCACGGTGCTGGGTTCGGGCGAGATCGTCCTGATCCTCAACCCGGTGGCCATGGCGCAGCACCTGGCGCACCAGCCGGCGGCGCGCGCGCGCCAGGCGGCGCCGGTTGTGGGCGTGCCGATGGCGCGGGAAAAAGTCATCATGGTGGTGGACGATTCGATGACGGTGCGGCGCGTGACCCAGCGCCTGCTGGAGCGCGAAGGCTACCTTGTGATGCTGGCCAAAGATGGCGTGGATGCGCTGGAGCAGTTGCAGGGCCAGGTGCCGGACCTGATGCTGGTCGATATCGAGATGCCGCGCATGGATGGCTTCGACCTGACCCGCAACGTGCGCGGCGACGAGCGCACGCACGCCATCCCCATCATCATGATCACCTCGCGCAGCGCCGACAAGCACCGCAACTATGCCTTGCAATTAGGCGTGAACGCTTACTTCGGCAAGCCGTTCCAGGAACCGGTACTGCTGGACGCCATCGCCGGCCTGCTGCAATCCTGATGGCCGGACCGGCCGCCGCTGGCGGTCAGCGTCCGGCCGGCGTCTTGACCACGGCGTAGCGCGCCAGCGTACGCTCGCGCGCCGCGTCGTGCCGCACCAGTGGCGCCGGGTAGTCGCGTCCCAGCGTGATGCCTTTTTGCGCCAGCAGCAGGGGCGGCAGCAGCCACGGCGCATGGATTTCCTTCTCGTCGAGCGCGTCCAGTTGCGGCAGGTAGCGCCGGATGAAGCGCCCGGCCGGGTCGAACTTCTCCGATTGCGTGACGGGATTGAAAATGCGGAAGTAAGGCTGGGCATCGCAGCCGGACGAGGAAGCCCACTGCCAGCCGCCGTTGTTGGATGCCAGGTCGAAGTCGTTCAAGTGCAGCGCGAACCAGGCTTCGCCGCGGCGCCAGTCTATCCCCAGGTCCTTGATCAGGAAGCAGGCCGTCACCATGCGCAGCCGGTTGTGCATGTAGCCGGTCTGGTTCAGCTGCGCCATGGCCGCGTCCACCAGCGGATAGCCGGTGCGGCCGGCGCACCAGGCGTCGAACGCGGCGTCGGCCTGCGGTCCTGTCTCCCAGACGATGGCGTCGTAGGCCGGCTTGAAGGACCGCGTCGTCACATGTGGATGGTGAACCAGGATCATGGCGTAGAACTCGCGCCAGATCAGCTCCGCCAGCCACACGGCGGCGCCCTCGCCGCCGGCGCCGCGCGCCATCAACTCCCATACGGTACGCACCAGATGGCGGATCGACAGCGTGCCAAAGCGCAGGTGCAGCGATAAATACGACGGCCCTTTGATGGCCGGGAAATCGCGTGCCGCGCCGTAGTTAGCCAGCCGTGGCAGGAAGTCCTCGAACAGCCGCGCCGCGCCGCTCATGCCGGTGGGGATGGCCAGGGCGGCCAGGTTGCTGGGTGTGAAACCCAAATGTTCCAGCGTCGGCAGACGGGAGCTGCCGGGCGCCAGCCGCGCCGCCAGCCCATCGACCGGGTAGGGCGCCAGCGCGCCCGGCTCCTCCCGCAGCCGTTTGAGCCAGGCGTTCTTGTACGGCGTGTAGACGGAAAACGGGGTGCGCGCCTGGGACAGCACTTCATCGCGTTCGAAGATGACCTGGTCCTTGCCGCTGTGCAGGCTGCGCCCGGCGCCGGCCAGCGTGGCGGCCACGGTGGCGTCGCGGGCGATGGCTTGCGGCTCATAATCGTGGTTGCAATAGACGTCGGTGGCGTTCAGTTGCGCCGCCAGTTGCGGAATCGCCACGGCCGGGTCGCCATGCAGGGCGATCAGGTGGCCGCCCAGCCGTTCCAGCTCGGCCGCCAGTTCCGCCACGCTGGCATGGATGAAATCGACCCGGCGGTCGCTGCGGGGCAGGACGTCGAGGATGGTGCTATCGTAGACAAAAACACAATAGACGCGCTCATGCGCCTGCAGCGCGCGGGACAGGGCGGCGTGGTCGAAGCTGCGCAGATCGCGGCGGAACCAGACCAGGGCGGACGGTGGTGGCATAGGCATGTCGGGAAGGCAATGTGGCGGCTGCTGTTTTGTGTCCACCATCAAGATACTGCACGGGGAAAGTAGCCAGGGATGGCTGCGGCGGCAATTCAGTGTAAACTATCGCTATCTGACACTTGGAAGTCAACTTCTAAGCAGGCAAATCCGCTATCCGTGCGAATAGTACAGCAAGATTCACTGCAAAAATGACAGCAAAACACCGCGTTGAATGATCAGCAAGCAGCCCAGCAGAGAGAGCACCGCGTATGAAGAAAAGCAAAATTGGCAAGACTCTGGCTTTGCCTGGCATGATACAAGAATCGACCGATCCGCTGGCCCAGGCCGGCGCCAGCGCCGCGCTGAACCTGGCGAATCATTTCCTTATTGCCATGCCGGCCATGGAAGACCCCATCTTCGGTGGTACCGTGGTCTACGTGTGCGAGCACAACGAGAACGGCGTGCTGGGCGTGGTCATCAACAAGCCCACCGACATGACGATGCAGGTGCTGTTCGACCGCATCGACCTGAAGCTGGAAGACAGCCCTGGCGCCCACATCGATGAACCGATCATGTTCGGCGGCCCGGTGCAGGACGACCGCGGCTTCGTGCTGCACACGCCGGGCGCGCGCTACTCGTCGTCGCTGACGGTGACGGAGGAAGTGGCGTTCACCACCTCGATCGACGTACTGGAAGCAGTGGCGGCCGGCACCGGCCCGCAGCGCATGCTGGTGTCGATCGGCTACGCGGGCTGGAGCCCCGGCCAGCTGGAAGAGGAAATCAGCCGCAACGGCTGGCTGACCGTGGGCGCCGACACCCACATCCTGTTCGACCTGCCGATCGAGGAACGCTACGTGGCGGCCATGCGCCTGCTCGGCATCGATCCGCTCATGCTCACCTCCGAGGCCGGCCATGCGTGACGGCCACCGTGCCACCGTCGCCTGGGCGGGGCGGGAACTGTGAACGCGGTCACCGTGCTCGCTTTCGATTTCGGCATCAAACGGATCGGCGTGGCCATGGGTAACACCATGATTTGCCAGGCCCAGCCTTTAAAAGTGATCAGCGCGCTGGACAACACGGCCCGCTTCAACGCCATCGGTGCGCTGATCGCGGAATGGACGCCGGCGCGGCTGGTGGTGGGCTTGCCCAGCCATCCGGACGGTACGGAACACGAGATGACGGCCCGCTGCCGCCGTTTCGCCAATCAGCTGCACGGGCGCTTCAACTTGCCCGTGGAACTGGTTGATGAACGTTATTCGTCGGCCGTGATCAGCGCCAAACGGGGCGAAGTGATCGACGACCGCGCCGCCGCCATCATCCTGCAACAATATTTCGACGCTCTTTGACCACCATGCCAACTACCTCCAACTCCCCGCAGCTCGATGCGGAAGCGCTGTACGCCAGGTTGCTGCAGCTTGTGAAAACCGGCCTGGCCGGCGCCACCGATCCGGCCATCGTCGGCATCTACTCGGGCGGCGCCTGGCTGGCCGAACGGCTGGCCGCCGACCTGGGGCTGTCGGCCCGCCTCGGTTTCGTGGACGTCTCGTTCTACCGCGACGACTACGCCAAGAAGGGCTTGCACGTGGGCGTCAAATCGACCCAGATCCCGTTCGACGTGGATGGCGCCACCATCCTGCTGGTGGACGATGTGCTGTACACGGGCCGCACCACGCGCGCGGCCATCAATGAACTGTTCGACTACGGCCGCCCGGCGCGCGTCATGCTGGCCGCGCTGGCCGACCGCGGCGGGCGCCAGCTGCCCGTGGCGGCCGACTTCGTGGCCACCAGCGTCACGCTGGAGGCGCAGCAGGCGCTGGTGCTGCAGCGCGCCGCCGACGGACAATTTACGCTAACCATAGATGACGACCATGCTTAATCCGCAACTGAATAAACACGGCGAACTCCAGCACCTGCTGACGATCGAGGGCTTGCCCAAGTCCATCGTCAACCACATCCTGGACACCGCCTCCTCCTTCGTCGGCATCTCCGACCGCGACGTCAAGAAGGTGCCGCTGATGCGCGGCAAATCCGTTTTCAACCTGTTCTTTGAAAACTCCACGCGCACCCGCACTACCTTCGAGATCGCCTCCAAGCGCTTGTCGGCCGACGTGATCAACCTGAACATCCAGGCTTCCTCGGCCAGCAAGGGCGAATCGCTGCTCGACACCATCGACAACCTGTCGGCCATGCACGCCGATATGTTCGTGGTGCGCCACGCGCAGTCGGGCGCGCCCTACCTGATCGCCAAGCACCTGATCGACACCAGGCAGCCCCATGTCCACGTGGTCAACGCCGGCGACGGCCGCCACGCGCACCCGACCCAGGGCTTGCTGGACATGTACACCATCCGCCACTACAAGAAGGACTTCACCAACCTGACGGTGGCCATCGTGGGCGACATCCTGCACAGCCGCGTGGCCCGTTCCGACATCCACGCGCTGACCACGCTGGGCGTGCCGGAAGTGCGCGCCATCGGCCCGCACACGCTGCTGCCCGGCGGCCTGGAGCAGATGGGCGTGCGCACCTTCACCAATATGGACGAAGGCTTGAAGGGCGTGGACGTGATCATCATGCTGCGCCTGCAGAACGAGCGCATGAGCGGGGCGCTGCTGCCGTCGGCGCAGGAATACTTCAAGAGCTACGGCCTGACGCCGGAACGGCTGGCGCTGGCCAAGCCGGACGCCATCGTGATGCACCCCGGTCCCATGAATCGCGGGGTGGAAATCGACTCGGCCGTGGCCGACGGCCCGCAGGCGGTGATTTTGCCGCAGGTGACGTTCGGGATCGCGGTACGGATGGCAGTGATGAGCATTTTGGCAGGAACGCAAGCATGAAATTACATATCAAGAACGGCCACCTGATCGACCCGGCCAACGGCATCGACGCCATCAACGACCTGTACATCGCCGCCGGCAAGGTGCTGGCGGTGGGCCAGGCGCCGGCAGGCTTCGTGGCCGAGCGCACCATCGACGCCACCGGCCTGGTGGTGGCGCCCGGCCTGGTGGACCTGTCGGCCCGCTTGCGCGAACCCGGCTACGAATACAAGGCCACGCTGGAATCGGAACTGCAGGCGGCCATGCAGGGTGGCGTCACCAGCCTGGTGTGCCCGCCCGACACCGACCCCGTGCTCGACGAGCCGGGCCTGGTGGAAATGCTCAAGCACCGCGCCAAGACCCTGAACCAGGCCCACGTGCACCCGCTGGGCGCGCTGACGGTGGGCTTGAAGGGCCAGGCGTTGACGGAGATGGCCGAGCTGACGGAAGCCGGTTGCATCGGCTTCGCGCAGGCCGAGGAACCCATTGAAGACACCACCGTGCTGCTGCGCGCGCTGCAGTATGCCAAGACCTTCGGCTACACCGTGTGGCTGCGCCCACAGGATGCCCACATCGGCCGTGGCGGTATCGCCGCCAGCGGCCCGCTGGCGTCGCGCCTGGGCCTGTCGGGCGTGCCCGTGATGGCTGAAACCATCGCCCTGCACACGATTTTCGAACTGGTGCGCGCCACCGGCGCCCGCGTCCACCTGTGCCGCATCTCCTCGGCCGCCGGCCTGGAACTGATCCGCGCCGCCAAGCGTGAAGGCTTGCCTGTCACCTGCGACGTGGGCGTCCACCACGTCCACCTGACGGACGCCGACATCGGCTTCTTCGACCCGAACGCGCGTGTTACGCCGCCGTTCCGCAGCCAGCGCGACCGCGACGCGATCCGCGCCGGCCTGCTGGATGGCACCATCGACGCGCTGTGCTCGGACCACACCCCGGTCGACGACGATGAAAAGCTGCTGCCGTTCGGCGAAGCGTCGCCCGGCGCCACCGGCCTGGAACTGCTGCTGTCGCTGGCCATCAAGTGGGCCGACGATTACGCGGCCGGCCAGCCCGCCGGCGGCGTGCGTCCGCTGGCGCGGGCCGTGGCCAAGGTGACGGCCGACGCGGCCCGCGTGGCGGGGCTGGACAGCGGCACCTTGAGCGTGGGCAGCGCGGCCGATCTGTGCCTGTTCGACCCGGCGGCGCGCTGGACCGTGAACGCGACGGCGCTGGCTAGCCAGGGCAAGCACACGCCGTTCCTCGGCTACGAACTGGCCGGGCAGGTGCAGACCACCATCGTGGCCGGCCACGTGGCCTACCAGCGCGCGCCAGCACGCTGACTGATACAGGCGGGGACAAAAAAAAACCGGCGATTGCGTCGGTTTTTTTTCGCCTCGCCGTCTCAGGCGCGCTGGCGCCGGCGCGCGGCCCAGCCCAGCAGGCCCAAGCCGGCCAGCAGCATGGCGTAGGTTTCCGGTTCCGGCACGGCGGCCGTGATGCGGGCGCTATTCACGCCCAACGGGTCGCCGATGGTGGCCGTGACCCGGCCGCATTCATAGGCGCAACCGGCCGGATCATCCCAGTAGCCGCGGCTGGTGAGCACGTAGCTGACGCTGAGTGACTGGCCGGCCGCCACCGGACCCAGGTTGAGCGTGCCCGTGTAGCCAGCCAGCTCGTAGGTGCCGCGCGCGCCCGTGGACGAGAAGGTGCCGGAGCCGATGTTGGCACCGCTGGCGCTTTGGTGGAAGCCGTTGCCGTCGAGCGACAGGCCTTGTTCGGCATGCCAGACGGCCACGCCGTTGACCAGCACTTCGGCCGTATAGCTGGCGCGGAAGTCGCGCAGGTTCTCGTCGCCGGTCCAGCCGCCCACTTCCAGCTTGCCGTCGCTCAGTGCGAAGTGGAAGGTGTAGTTCTGCGCGGCGGCGCCGCTGTTGACGATGGTGTCATGCCAGCTGGCGCTGGCGACCACGCTGCCGCTGGCCGCCAAATCGGTCGCCGTGGCCAGTTCGCCGGTGGCGGCGGACGAGGCGTTCAGCCACATGTAGGAGCTGTAGCCGCCGTGCGGCTGCACGGGCAGGTTGCTGCTGTCGAGCTGGACGTTGGTCGCATGGCTGGCGCTGACGTCGGCGCTGGGCAGCCCGGGCGAGTTGTCCAGGCCAGGGTTGTGGTAGCCGATGTGGGCGGCCACGTCGGTGGCTGAGGCGCTGGCGCACAGGGCCAGGATGGCGGCGCCAAGCGCCAGTTTGCGGGTAAGGGTAATCGTCATAGGGCGTGTCCGGGCAGGGGGGGTAGGGAAAGTCGGCCGCGCGGCCGGTCGTTGATGTCGCATTGTATAGCATTTATGATAATTAATGTCAATTATGCAATCACGATGCGCGGCGAGCGCGGCCGGGTGCCGGTCGCTCGGCGCGCGCACGGTGCGATGTTTTTCGGCAGTAAGCCACGCATCCCGGTAAAATCCGCATTTCTGCGGAGCATGGACTTCGCTTCCCTTGACGATGCGGTGTTAATTGAAAATTCTGCTTGTGTTCCGCCTGGTGCGGGTAGTGCTTCATTTATTGGCCGGCATGGCCACGTGCGCGCTGGTCTTTCCGTGGATAGGCGGCGCGGCCCGCAACGGCCATATCCGGCGCTGGTCGCGCCAGCTGCTGGCCATGTGCAATGTGACGGTGGAACTGGCGGCCGATGGCGCGCCCGTGCTGGCCCATGCGATGGTGGTGGCCAACCATGTGTCCTGGCTCGACATCTTCGTCATCAACGCGCTCTATCCTTGCCGCTTCGTGGCCAAGGCCGAGATCCGCTCCTGGCCGCTGGCCGGCTGGCTGGCGCAGCAGGCCGGCACCGTGTTTATCGCGCGCGGCAACCGGCGCGACCTGCGTCACATCTTCAAGGGTCTGGTGCATAACCTGCAGGCGGGAGAGCGGGTCGCGTTCTTCCCCGAGGGCACCACGGCGGCCCAGGGCACGTTGCTGCCATTTCATGCCAACCTGTTCGAGGCGGCCATCGACGCCAAGGTGGACGTGCAGCCGTTCGCGCTGTCCTACCTGGACGGGCAGGGCGGCACCCATCCTTCCGTCGATTTCGTGGGCGAGATGAGTTTTGTGGAAAGCATGATCACGATTCTCAAGGGCAGCCCCGTCCATGCGCGCGTGCAGGCCTTGCCGGCGCTGGCCAGCGTGGGCGCCCACCGGCGCGAACTGGCCGAGGCGGCCCACCAGGCCGTGGCCACGGCGCTGGGCGTGGCGCTGGTGCCGGACGCCCCGGACGCGGACCAGGCCGGCAAGGCCGCCCGCGCCTGAGCCGCGCTGGTCCCGGGCGCCCGTGTTGGCGCCGGCGTTCGCGTCTGTTTTGCTGAACGCCTGTTTTCTCGCTTAGTGCCTATTTGTCGGCTATTTATCGCCTATTGCTTGCCTATTGCTTGCCGCTGTGCTGTTGGTAGCACGGGCAGTCCACCTGCAGCACGGTGTGGTCGTCCAGGCAGATGGCCGTAAGCTGGCCGCCCCACACGCAACCGCTGTCGAGGCCGATCAAATGGGGCCGCCGCAGCAGGCCTAGCGCGGACCAGTGGCCGAACACGACGGTGTGGTCGGCGCTGCGCCGGTTCGGTACGTCGAACCAGGGCATCAGTCCCGAGGCCGGATCGGCCGTGCCGCTTTCCTTGAGCTTGAAATCCATCACGCCGTCGGCCGTGCAGAAGCGCAGCCGCGTCATGGCGTTGATCACGCAGCGCAGGCGGTCGGCGCCGCGCAGGCTGTCGTCCCAGCGGTCCGGCTGGTTGCCGTACATCTGGGCCAGGAAGGCCGGCAGCCCGGGACCGCGCAGCATGGCCACCACCTCGTCGGCCAGCGCCAGCGCTTGCGCCGCGCTCCACTGGGGCAGCAAGCCTGCGTGTACCAGCAGGTGGCCTTGCGCTTGCAGCATCAGGGGCCGCCGGCGCAGCCAGTTGAGCAATTCTTCACGGTCGGGCGCCGTCAGGATGGTACGCAGCGTGTCGCTGTCGTGCTCGGGGCGGATGCCGTGCGCCACGGCCAGCAGGTGCAGGTCATGGTTGCCCAGCACGCTGTTGACGCGCCCATCGCTGGCCTCGCATAAGGCTTGCACGTGGCGCAGTGTGGCCAGCGAGTCGGGGCCGCGGTTGATCAGGTCGCCTGCGAACAGGATGGCGGGCGGTTCGGCCGCGTCCGCTTCGCGGCTGGCGATGCGTTCCAGCAGGGCCACGGTCTGGTCGTGGCAGCCTTGCAAATCGCCGATGACGTAGGTTCTCATGGTGGTGTTTCAACTTTCAATGTGGGGCCGGGGCGGCTATGCTGTGATCCTGGGCAGGGCAATAAATTTTGCCCGGAGACCCACGAGTTTCACATAAAATGATGTGCATGATTAATGCGGTGCTCAAATCAGGATATTAAGGCAATGATCTTTGTGACAGGCGGTGCCGGCTTCATCGGCTCAAACTTCGTACTGGACTGGCTGGCACAATCGGATGAGCCCGTTCTCAATTTCGACAAGCTGACTTACGCCGGCAACCTCAACAATCTGGCCTCGCTCAAGCAAGATCGCCGCCACTTCTTCGTGCGAGGCGACATTTGTGACCAGGCCCAGGTGGACGCCCTGCTGCGCCAGCACCGGCCGCGCGCCATCGTGCACTTCGCCGCTGAAAGCCATGTGGACCGTTCCATCCACGGCCCTGGCGCTTTCATCCAGACCAATATCAATGGCACGTTCAGCCTGCTCGAAGCGGCCCGCGCCTACTGGGGTACGCTGGAAGGGGAAGAACAGGCGGCGTTCCGCTTCCTGCACGTCTCGACCGACGAAGTATACGGTACGCTGGGGCCGGACGATGCGCCGTTCAGCGAGACCACGGCCTATGCACCCAACAGCCCGTATTCCGCCTCCAAGGCCGCGTCCGACCATCTGGTGCGCTCCTACCATCACACCTACGGCTTGCCGACGCTGACCACCAACTGCTCCAACAACTACGGCCCCTACCATTTCCCGGAAAAGCTGATCCCGCTCATCATCGCCAACGCCCAGGCCGGCAAACCGCTGCCCATCTACGGCGATGGCCAGCAAGTGCGCGACTGGCTGTATGTGAGCGACCACTGCGCCGCCATCCGCCGGGTGCTGGCGGCCGGCCGTCTGGGTGAAACCTACAATGTGGGTGGCTGGAACGAGATGGCCAACCTGGACGTGGTGCACACGCTGTGCGACATGCTGGATCGCATGAAGCCGCGCGCGGACGGCGCCAGCTACCGGGCCCAGATCACCTACGTCAAGGACCGTCCCGGCCATGACCGCCGCTACGCGATCGATGCGGGCAAGCTGGAACGCGAGCTGGGCTGGAAGCCGGCCGAGACCTTTCAGAGCGGCATCGCCAAGACCGTGCAATGGTACCTGGACCACCAGGACTGGGTGGCCGACGTGCAGTCCGGCAGCTACGCGAGCTGGGTGGAAACCAATTACTTCAACCGTGAAGGCACCCAATGAGCGATCCCATTCATCACCGCAAAGGCATCATCCTGGCCGGTGGTTCCGGCACCCGGCTCTATCCGGTCACGATGAGCGTGTCCAAGCAGCTGTTGCCCATCTACGACAAGCCGATGATCTACCATCCGCTGACCACGCTGATGCTGGCCGGCATGCGCGACATCCTGATCATCTCCACCCCGCAGGACACGCCCCGCTTCCAGGATTTGCTGGGCGACGGCAGCCAGTGGGGCATCCGTCTGCAATACGCGGTGCAGCCGTCGCCGGACGGGCTGGCGCAAGCGTTCATCATCGGCAAGGAATTCGTGGGCGACTCGCCGTCGGCTCTGATCCTGGGCGATAACATTTACTACGGCAACGACCTGGACGCGCTGCTGCGCCACGCGGCCAGCCAGGAGTCGGGCGCCACCGTGTTCGCCTACCACGTGACCGACCCGCAACGCTACGGCGTGGTCGAGTTTGATGGCGAACGGCGCGCCGTCAGCATCGAAGAAAAGCCGCTCCAGCCCAAGTCCAACTACGCCGTCACCGGCCTGTACTTCTACGACCGCCAGGTGTGCGACATCGCGGCGAAGATCAAGCCGTCCGCGCGCGGCGAACTGGAGATCACGGATGTCAACCGGGCTTACCTGGAAGCGGGCCAGCTCGATGTGGAAGTGATGGGGCGTGGCATGGCCTGGCTCGACACCGGTACCCATGAATCGCTGCTCGACGCGTCGCAATTCATCGCCACCATCGAACGCCGCCAGGGCCTCAAAGTGGCGTGCCCGGAAGAGATCGCTTACCGCAAGGGCTATATCGACGCGGCCCAATTGCGCCGCCTGGCTGAACCGCTCAAGAAAAACCAGTACGGCCAGTATCTGCTGCAAATTCTCGAAGACAAGGTCGTACCGCGATGAACGTCATGACTACTCCACTGGAGGGCTTGCTGGTGCTGGAGCCGCGCGTGTTCGGCGACGATCGCGGGTTTTTCTACGAAAGTTTCAACGCCCGCCGTTTCGCTGAAGTGACAGGGGTGACCGCCCCGTTCGTGCAGGATAACCATTCCCGTTCCGCCCGCAACGTGCTGCGCGGCCTGCACTACCAGATCCAGCAGGCCCAGGGCAAGCTGGTGCGCGTGACGGCCGGCGCCGTGTTCGATGTGGCGGTGGACTTGCGCCAGCGCTCGCCCACCTTCGGCCAGTGGTACGGGCTGGAACTGTCGGCCGAGAACAAGCGTCAGTTGTGGATACCGGCCGGCTTCGCGCATGGCTTCATGGTCACCAGCGAAGCGGCCGAATTCCTCTACAAGACCACTGACTACTGGGCGCCCGAGCACGAGCGCTCCATCCTGTGGAACGACCCGGCCATCGGCATCACGTGGCCGCTGGACGGCGCGCCGCTGCTGTCGGGCAAGGACCAGGCCGGCAAGCTGCTGGCCGAGGCGGAAGTGTACCCATGAAGATCCTGCTGACGGGAAGCACGGGCCAGGTCGGCTACGAACTGGAACGCAGCCTGCAAGGCATAGGCGAAGTGGTGGCCGTCGACCGCCAGCGCATGGACCTGGCGGACCTGGACCAGGTGCGCGACGTGATCCGCGCCGTGCGGCCCGGTCTGATCGTCAATCCGGCCGCCTACACGGCCGTGGACAAGGCCGAGAGCGAGCCGCAACTGGCGTACCGCGTCAACGCCGAAGCGCCGGCCCTGATGGCGCAGGAGGCCAAGGCGCTGGGCGCGGCCATGGTCCACTATTCGACCGACTACGTGTTCGACGGCAATGATCCCTTGCCGCGCGTGGAGGGCGACGCCACGGGCCCGCTCAATGTGTACGGCGCCAGCAAGCTGGCCGGCGAGCAAGCCATCGCGGCGGCCGGCATTCCGCACCTGATCTTCCGCACCAGCTGGGTATATGGCATGCGCGGCAAGAACTTCCTGCTGACCATGCTGCGCCTGGGACGCGAGCGCGACGAGCTGCGGGTGGTGAACGACCAGCATGGCGCCCCCACCTGGAGCCGCACCATCGCCGATACGACGGCGCTGGTGCTGGCCCAGGCCGGCGCGCCCGACAGCGCCTGGTGGCGGCAACACGGCGGCATCTACCACCTGAGCAGCCAGGGCCAGACCACCTGGTATGAGTTCACCCGCGCCATTTTGGAAATGGCCGCCATCGATTGCCGCGTGCTGCCCATCGGCAGCGCGGACTATCCGGTGCCGGCCCGCCGGCCGACCCATTCCGTGCTCTCGTGCGCACACCTGATGACGCATTGCCGCCTGCCGCACTGGCAGGACGCGTTGCGGCTGTGCCTGCAATCATAGCCAGGCCCAGCCGCCAGCCCCAGCCGCCCGCCGGCGGCGACGGTTCCTGAACGGCCGTCGCTCGCTGCCGTGGTGCCGGAATGCGGGCCGCCTTGGCTAATCCGGTACAATCGCCCATTAACGTGCTGATAACAGCCGGATCAGCGGGCCCGTGGCCCCGCGCCGCCTGCGATCGACCATCGTGCGTCACCGATATTTTCGTTCAGATAAAAAAAATAAATGTTCTCCTTTTTACTGAGTTTCATCGCTTCCACGCTGTTGACTCTGTTGGTCATTAAAGAAGTGCGCTTGCACGGACCCGCCCTCGATGGCGATTTCGATGGGGTGCAAAAGGTGCACCTGCATTCCGTGGCCCGCATTGGCGGCCTGCCTATTTTCGTGGCGGTGGCGCTCAGTTCCTGCATTTCCATCTGGCGCGTGCCCATCTTGGGTAACTGGCTGCTGGCCTTGCTCGGTTGTTCGGCCGTGGCCTTCGCCGGCGGCATCGCAGAGGACTACACGGGCCGCGTGAGCGCGGCGCGGCGCCTGGTGCTGACCATGGTGGCCGCCCTGATGGGCTTTTTCCTGCTGGACGCGCGCATCGACCGCATCGACTGGGCCTATTTCTCCGCCTGGCACTTGCCCTACGTGTGGCTGGCCTTGCCGCTGACGATACTGGCCGTGGCCGGCATTGCCAACGCCGTCAACATCATCGATGGCTTCAACGGCCTGGCCAGCGTGGTCACCATCTGCATGCTGTTGTCGCTCGGTTATGTGGCGCTGCAGGTCAACGACATGTTCGTGCTGGTGGCGGCCCTGATGGTGGCTGGCGCAACGGCCGGTTTCCTGGTGTGGAATTATCCGGTCGGCCTGATTTTCCTGGGCGATGGCGGCGCCTATTTCATCGGCTTCATGCTGGGCGAACTGGCCTTGCTGCTGGTGATGCGCAATCCCCAGGTGTCGACCTGGTACGCGGCCTTGCTGTTGATCTACCCCGCGTTTGAAACCTTGTTTTCCGCCTATCGCCGGCTGTTTGTGCGGGGTAAGTCGCCCACCATGCCCGATGGCATCCATTTACATAGCCTGATCTTCCGCCGCATCGTGCAATGGGCCGTGGGGCGCAAGGAAGCGCGCGCCCTGATGCGCCGCAATTCCATGACCTCGCCCTACCTGTGGCTGTTTTCGTTGATGGCCGTGGTGCCGGCCACGATCTTCTGGCGCTATACCTGGGTGCTGATGTGTTTCTGCGTCCTGTTTATCGCCAGTTACATCTGGATTTATGTCCGCATCGTGCGCTTTAGAGCGCCGCGCTGGATGATCCGCCACAAGAAGCACTAGCAAAAAGCCCATGGCGTCGTTGTGGCGCCTTGCCGTGCAGGCGCACTGTCTTCGGCGCCACGCCTCGCCATGGTCATTTTGAAACACCTTCAAACCCGGGACGATGCCGGCTGCGGTATCATGTCGGCCTTGCTGCCCCCTCTAACCACGCTCATTCATACTATGGTCTCCCTGTCAAAAACCATCTTCAAAGCTTACGATATCCGCGGCATCATCGGTAAAACCCTGGACGCGGGCGTGGCCCGCCAGATCGGCCAGGCCTTCGGCCAGGCGGCGCTGGCCAAGGGCGAGCGCACGGTGGTGATCGGCCGCGACGGCCGCCTGTCCGGCCCGGAACTGGCGGCCGCACTGGCCCAGGGCCTGCAGGCGGCGGGGGTGGACGTGATCGACCTGGGCGTGGTGGCCACCCCCATGGTCTACTTCGGCACCCATGCGCTGGACGCACGTTCGGGCATCATGGTCACGGGCAGCCACAATCCGCCCGACTACAACGGCTTCAAGATGGTGCTGGCCGGTGAAGCGATCCACGGCGACGCCATCACTTCGCTGTACCAGCGCATCGTCGACCATGACGGCGCCAGCGCCGCCACGCCGGGCAGCTACCGCACCCACGACATCCGCGCCGCCTACCTGGAGCGCATCATCGGCGACGTCAAGCTGGCGCGCCCGATCAAGATCGCCGTCGATTGCGGCAACGGCGTGGCTGGCGCGTTCGCCGGCGACCTGTATCGCGGCATGGGCTGCGAAGTGATCGAACTGTTCTGCGACGTGGACGGCAATTTCCCCAACCACCATCCCGACCCGGCCCACCCGGAAAACCTGCAGGACCTGATCCGCTGCCTGCGGGAGACGGACGCCGAGATCGGCCTGGCCTTCGATGGCGACGGCGACCGCCTGGGCGTGGTCACCAAGGATGGCCAGATCATTTATCCGGACCGCCAGATGATGCTGTTCGCGGCCGACGTGCTGACCCGCCATCCGGGCCAGCAGATCCTGTTCGATGTGAAATGCACGCGCCACCTGGCACCGTATATCGCCAAGAGCGGCGGCCAGCCGCTGATGTACAAGACCGGCCATTCGCTGGTGAAAGCCAAGCTGCGTGAGACGGGCGCCCCGCTGGGTGGCGAAATGAGCGGCCACATCTTCTTCAAGGACCGCTGGTACGGTTTCGACGACGGCCTGTACGCCGGCGCGCGCCTGCTGGAAATCC
The DNA here is from genome assembly GCF_014042355.1 of Rugamonas apoptosis. Lineage (GTDB taxonomy): Bacteria > Pseudomonadota > Gammaproteobacteria > Burkholderiales > Burkholderiaceae_D > Rugamonas > Rugamonas apoptosis. The sequence goes on along the minus strand of NZ_JACEZU010000006.1, from coordinate 183,447 downwards.
TCACCCGCGAAGCCGATCCGTCGGCCCTGCTCAATGCACTGCCGCAGTCCGACAGCACGCCGGAACTGCACCTGGAGCTGAAGGAGGGCGAGAACGTCGCCCTGATGGACAAGCTGCGCAGCGACGCCGTGTTCCCCGGCCACGAGCAGATCATCACCATCGACGGCCTGCGGGTGGAATACGCGGACGGCTTCGGCCTGGCCCGCTCGTCCAACACCACGCCGGTGATCGTGATGCGCTTCGAGGCCGAGACGCCGGAAGCGCTGGCGCGCATCCAGGCTCAGTTCAAGAGCGTGATCCTGGCCGCCAAGCCGGACGCGGTCCTGCCGTTCTAAGGTGATGGGCGCGCAAGCGGGCGGCAAGCGGCCGCTCAATATCCTGCTGGTGCGCGTCTCCTCGCTGGGCGACGTGCTGCACAACCTGCCGATGGTGGCCGACATTGCGCGCCACTACCCGGACGCCAATATCGACTGGGTGGTGGAAGAGGGTTATGTCAGCCTGGTGCGGCTCAACGCCCGCGTGCGCACCATCATTCCGTTCGCGCTGCGGCGCTGGCGCAAGAGCCTGGGCAAGCCTGAAACGCGGGCCGAAGTCCGCGCCTTCTTCCGCACCCTGCGCGCGCAGCAGTACGACTACGTGTTCGACACCCAGGGTTTGCTCAAGACCGGCATCATCATGGGCGCCGCGCGCATCGTCAAAGGCGGCCACAAGGTCGGCCTGGCCAACGGCAGCGAAGGCTCGGGTTACGAGGGCATCTCGCGCTGGTTCCATACCGACAGCGTGCCCACCGACCCGCGCACCCACGCCGTGGCCCGTGGCCGCATCGTGGCCGGCGCCGCGCTGGGCTATCCGGTCGATACGCCGGCCGACTTCGGCTTGCCCGCCGTTTCGGCCGACGAAGCCAAACCGGACTGGATGCCGTCCACGCCGTACGCCGTCTACTTCCACGGCACCGCGCGCGACGCCAAGAAGTGGGCGCCGCAGAACTGGATCGAACTGGGCCGCCAGCTGGCGCCCATGCCCATCCTGCTGCCGTGGGGTTCGGACAAGGAAAAGGCGGAAGCGGAAACCCTGGCCGCCGGCCTGCCCAACGCCCGCGTGCTGCCCAAATTGTCGATGGCCGACGCCACGCTGCTGGCGCGCCATGCGGCGCTGGCCATCGGCGTCGACACGGGCCTGACCCACATCGCGGCCGCCTTCACGGTGCCGACGGTGGAAATCTATGCCGATTCGCCGCGCTGGAAGACCGAGGGCAACTGGTCGCCCAAGATCATTAACCTGGGCGACCGTGGCGCGCCGCCATCGGTGGCTGAAGTGCTGGCGGCGGCCCGCACGCTGCTGGCCTGACCATGCGACTTTTCTATTCCGTGATGTGGGCGCTGGCGCTGCCGCTGGTGCTGCTGCGCCTGTGGCTGCGGGGCCGCCAGGAACCGGGCTACCGCCAGCACTGGGGCGAGCGGCTGGGCTTCTATGGTGCTGCCGCCAGTGCGGCGCCGTTGTCGATCTGGGTGCACGCCGTGTCGGTGGGGGAAACCCGCGCCGCCGAACCGTTGATCGACGCGCTGCTGGCGCAGTACCCCACCAGCCGCATCGTGCTGACCCATATGACGCCGACCGGCCGCGCCACCGGCAAGTCGCTGTTCGCCAAACATGGCGCGCGGCTGGTGCAATCCTATCTGCCGTACGACACGGCTGGTATGGTGCGTCGCTTCATCCGCCATTTCGAACCCCGCATCTGCATCCTGATGGAGACGGAAGTGTGGCCCAACCTGATCGGCCAGTGCGTGCGCGCGCAGGTGCCGGTGGTACTGGCCAATGCCCGGCTGTCAGAACGGTCGCTGCGCAAGGCGTCGCGCTTTGGCAGTTTGCTGATCGACGCGGCACGCGGCATTTCGCTGGTGGCGGCGCAGACCGAGGCCGACGCGGCCCGGGTGCGCGCGCTGGGCGTGGCCAACGTGGCCGTCACGGGCAGTATCAAATTCGACGTGGTGGTGCCGCAGGCGGCGCTGGACACGGGCGCCGCCTTGCGCGCCCACATCGGCGCGCGTCCCGTACTGCTGTGCGCCAGCACGCGCGAGGGCGAGGAAGTGCTGATCCTGGAAGCGTTCCGGCGGGCGCGTGCCGCGCTGCCGGCCAACGTGCTGCTGCTGCTGGTGCCGCGCCATCCGCAGCGCTTCGAGGAAGTGGAAAAGCTGGTCGCTGATAGTGGCCTGCAAGTGCAGCGCCGCAGCCGTCTGCGATTGGATGGCGGCGCCGCGCTGCCGGCCCGGGTGGACGTGCTGCTGGGCGACTCGATGGGTGAAATGTTCGCCTACTACGCGGCCTGCGACTGCGCTTTCGTGGGTGGCAGCCTGCTGCCGCTGGGTGGCCAGAACCTGATCGAACCGGCCGCGCTGGGCAAGCCGGTGCTGATCGGCCCCCACACCTTCAACTTCGCGCTGGTGACGGAAGACGCGCTGGCCGCCGGCGGCGCCGAGCGCGTGGCCGATGCCCCCGCCCTGATGGAGCAGGCGGCCCGCCTGCTGGGCGACAGTGCCGCCCGCGCCGCCATGGGCGCCCGCGCGCTGGCCTTCGCCAGCCAGCACCGCGGCGCCACGGCCCGCACGCTGGCTTTGCTGCCGCCGCTTACCGCTGGCGTGTCAAGTAAATAATACCGGCAATTCCTGCGCGCGCTTGCGCAGCAAGTTGCGCGCTTCCTCGTATTCCGGGTAGATCAGGCCCACCGTATTCCAGAAGCGCGCGCTGTGGTTCATCTCCAGCAAATGCGACAGCTCGTGCGCCACCACATAGTCGATTAGCGGCAGCGAGAAGTGGATCAGCTTCCAGTTCAGCCGGATCTTGCGCTCGACCGTGCAGGAACCCCAGCGCGTGCCGGCCGAGGATAGCGCGAACGAGTGGTAATTCACCCCCAGCCGGGCTGCGTACAGGTCCAGCCGCTGTTCGAACAGCAGCCTGGCTTCCTGCTGCAACCAGCTTTTCACACGTTCCTTGAGCAGCAATTCCGTGGCGCCGGGGACCAGCACCATGGACAGTTCGCGCGTGGCCGGGTTGTAGCTGCTGCGGTTGCGGCCGCCCACCAGCAGGCGCAGCGTGATGTCGCCGCCCAGGTAGGGCAGCTGGGCGCCATCCACCCAGTCGATGGGCGGCTTTTCCAGCCGCGCCGCGCGCCGTTCGCGCCGCTCATGCAGCTTGCTCAGTATCCAGTGCTGCTTGGTGCGGATGGCGTTGTCGATCTCGGCGATGCTGATGCGCTTGGGCGCCGTCACGCGCAGCCCATCGTCGTCGATCATGAAGCCGATCGAGCGGCGGGTGGAACGGCGCAGCGTGTATTCGAGCACGAACTGGCCGACCAGCAGCTGGCGCTTGGGTGGCAGTTCGGAAGGGGGCGGCTCGGGCGGCCGGACGGGAATGGCGGTGGGAGGAACGGCGGGGGTGATGGTGACAGGTGGCGTCCATAGCGCGACGCCGGGACGCACGGGCGGACTGGCCGTCTCCGGCGTGCGCAGCAGGTTGGCGCTATGCGGTGTGGCGGCCGGCGTGGACGCCTCCTGCCCGAACAGGTCCAGTTGCTGGCGCGCCGCGTCCGACGCCGCGTCCTGCGGCGCCGGTTTGACGGCGGTGGCCAGGTCGTCTAGCCAGCGCTGTAGGCGTGGGGCGAAATGACGCGCATTTCTGATTCTATCCAATTTTCCACCTGTTGCATCATGCTGTCGGGCGTGTGTCCTTCCGGCGAAATCGGCTTGCCGATCGATACCGTGATCAGCCCCGGACGTTTGATAAACGAGTTCTTGGGCCAGCATTCGCCGGAGTTGTGCGCGATCGGCACCACCACGGCGCCGGTCGCGATGGCCAGGCGCGTACCGCCGCTCTTGTACTTGCCTGCCTGTCCGACCGGGATGCGGGTCCCCTCGGGGAACATAATAATCCATTGGCCGTCCTTCAGGCGACGTTTGCCATGCCGGACCACATCCTTGAAGGCGTTCTTGCCCTTTTTGCGGTCGATGGGGATCATGCGCAGCAACGCCATGGCCCAGCCGAAGAAGGGGATGTACAGGATCTCTTTTTTGAACACGAACACCAGCGGGCGCGGCATGCTGGGCAACAGGAAGATGGTTTCCCACGCCGATTGGTGCTTCGACAGCACCACGGCCGGCGCGTCGGGGAAATTCTCAGCGCCCTTGACCTGGTAGCGGATGCCGCAGATCGCCTTGGCGCACCAGATCATGAACACGTTCCAGCGCGCGGTGACCCAGAAGCGTTTGTTGTAAGGCAGGGGCGCGGCCAGGAAGCAGACGCAGGCCCAGATGATGGTCGAAACGACCATGATGGTCATGAACAGCAAGGAACGCAGGAACAAAACGGTATCACGCAACGCGGACTCCAGAACTCGATATTGGTTTAGTTATTGATTGGTGGCGGCTTGCGGCGCGCCGGCCGAAGCCGTCTTGAGCAGGTGGCTGACAGTGGCCGCCAGGTCGGGGAACACCATGGTGCCGGGCGGCAGGCCGCCGGCGCTGTGGGTCTTCTCGCCTTTGCCGGTCAACACCAGGAACGGCACGCAGCCGCGCTCGTAGCCGGCCTGCAGGTCACGCAGCGAGTCGCCCACGGTCGGCACGCCTTTCAGGTTCACCTGGTAGCGTTTGGCGATCTCGTCGAACATGCCGGGCTTGGGTTTGCGGCAGTCGCAGCTGTCGGCCGCCGCGTGCGGGCAAAAGAACACGGCGTCGATGGTGGCGCCCACCTGCTGCGCCAGCATGTGCATCTTCTGGTGGATGGCGTTGAGGACGGTCATGTCGAAGTACTCGCGGGCGATGCCCGACTGGTTCGACGCCACCACCACCCGGTAGCCGGCCTGGTTCAAGCGGGCGATCGCCTCCAGCGAACCGGGAATGGCGTGCCACTCGGCCGGCGACTTGATGAAGTCCGGCGAGTCATGATTGATCACGCCATCGCGATCGAGGATGATCAGTTTGAGCGCCGGACTTCCCATTTAGGCCGCCAGCTTGGAAATGTCGGCCACGCGGTTCATCATGCCGTGCAGCGACGACAGCAGGGCCAGGCGGTTGTTGCGCAGGGCGACGTCCTCGGCCATCACCATCACGTCGTTGAAGAAGGCGTCCACGTCGTCGCGCAGCTGGGCCAGCGTCTTGAGCGTGCCGGCGAAGTCGCCGCGGGCGAACGCCGCGTCCACTTCCGGCTGCACGCGGGTGACGGCGGCGGCCAGGTTCTTCTCGGCCGCGTCCTGCAACAGGGCGGCGTTGACGCCGGCGTTGCCGCTTTGTGCCAGCGCTTGCTCGTTCTTCTTCAGGATGTTGGTAATGCGCTTGTTGGCGGCGGCCAGCGAGGCGCTTTCCGGCAGGGCGGCGAAGGCTTGCACCGCTTCCAGGCGCTGCACCACGTCATCCAGGCGGTCCGGATTCTGGGCCACCACGGCTTCGATCTCGTTGGGCGAGAAGCCGCGCTCGCGCAGCATGCCGCGCAGGCGGTCGAGCATGAAGACGGTCACTTCGGCGGCCGGATTCTTGAAGCCGGGGACGGCCGCGAATTCGGCGGCGGCGTCGGCCAGCACGGCGCTGATGGCCAGCGGCAGGCGCTTTTCCACCAGCATGCGCAGCACGCCCAGGGCGTGGCGGCGCAGCGCGAACGGATCCTTGTCGCCGGTCGGTTGCAGGCCGATGGCCCAGATGCCGACCAGGGTTTCCAGCTTGTCGGCCAGCGCCACGGCGGTGCCGGTGGCGGTCGATGGCAGGGCGTCGCCGGCGAAGCGCGGCTGGTAGTGCTCGGAGGCGGCCAGCGCCACTTCCTCGTGCTCGCCGTCGTGGCGGGCGTAGTAGGTGCCCATGATGCCTTGCAGCTCAGGGAATTCGCCCACCATGTCGGTCAGCAGGTCGGCCTTGGCCAGCATGGCGCCGCGGGTGGCCAGCGGTACGTCGCTGCCCAGCGCGCGGGCGATGGCGGCGGCCAGCGCGGTGACGCGCTCGCTGCGCTCGGCCTGGGTGCCCAGCTTGTTGTGGTAGACCACGTTCTTCAGCAGCGGCAGGCGCGAACCGAGGGTCTTCTTCTTGTCCTGCTCGAAGAAGAACTTGGCGTCCGACAGGCGTGGGCGCACCACGCGCTCGTTGCCGCCGACGATGGCGGCCGGGGTGGCGGTGGCGATGTTGGAGACGATCAGGAAGCGCGAACGCAGCTTACCTTGCGCGTCCGTCAACGCGAAATATTTCTGGTTGGTCTGCATGGTCAGGATCAGGCATTCCTGCGGCACGGCCAGGAACTGTTCCTCGAAGTTGCACTCGTAGACCACGGGCCATTCGACCAGCGCCGTCACTTCGTCCAGCAGCGCTTCGGGCATCAGCACCTGGTCGGCGCCAGCTTTGGCCAGCAGGGCGGCGCGGATCTGTTCCTTGCGCGCGTCGAAGCCGGCGATCACCTTGCCTTGTTCGGCCAGGGTGGCGGCGTAGTTGTCGGCGTGGGCGATGGTGATGCTGCGGCTGCCGTCGGCCATCAGGAAGCGGTGGCCCAGCGTGCTGTTGGAGGCCGTCAGGCCCAGCAGCGTCAGCGGCAGCACGGTGGCGCCATGCAGCGCGATCAGGCTGTGGGCTGGACGCACGAAGTTGACGGTGGCGCCGTCCGGGCGCTGGTAGCTCATCAGCTTGGGGATGGGCAGCTTGGCCGCCGATTCCTCCAGCGCCGCCTGCAGGCCCGCCTGCAGCGCGCTGCCGGCCGCCGTGTAGGTGTAGAAGAAGCTTTCCGCCTTGCCGTCCTGGGCCCGTTCCAGCTGGGCCACGGTCAGGTCGGGGAAGCCCAGCGCGGCCAGTTTCTTGGCCAGGGGCGCGGTGCCGTTGCCGTTCGCGTCCAGCGCCACGCTCACGGGCAGCACTTTTTCGCGGATCGATTTGTCCGGCGAGGTGGCGCGCACGCCGGTGATGGAGACGGCCAGCCGGCGCGGCGTGGCGTAGGTGGTGGCGACGCTGTCGGCTTCCAGGAAGTCGCGCGATTGGAGGCCGTTGACGATGCCGGCGGCGAAGGCGGCGCCCAGCTTGGCCAGCGCCTTGGGCGGCAGTTCTTCGGTCAGCAGTTCGATTAAGAGAGTCTGGTTCATATCGTTTCTATTCTGGTTCGGCTCAGGCGGCGGTGGCGGAGGCGGGCAGCATGGGGAAGCCCAGGCGCTCACGCGAGTCGTAATACGCTTGCGCCACCAGGCGCGACAGCGTGCGCACGCGGCCGATGTAGGCGGCCCGCTCGGTCACGGAAATGGCGCCGCGCGCATCGAGCATGTTGAAGCTGTGCGACGCTTTCATGATCTGCTCGTAGGCCGGCAGGGTCAGTTGCAGTTCGATCAGGCGCTTGGCTTCCGATTCGTGGTTGGCGAATTGGGCGAACAGCAGTTCCGTGTTGGCGTGCTCGAAGTTGTAGGTCGATTGTTCCACTTCGTTCTGGTGGAACACGTCGCCGTAGGTCAGCTTCTTGGTGACGCCGTTTTCTTCCCACTCGGTCCAGACCAGGTCGTAGACGTTTTCCACCCCTTGCAGATACATGGCCAGGCGTTCGATGCCGTAGGTGATCTCGCCCAGCACGGGCTTGCAATCGAGGCCGCCCACTTGCTGGAAGTAGGTGAACTGGGTCACTTCCATGCCGTTCAGCCACACTTCCCAACCCAGGCCCCAGGCGCCCAGGGTCGGGCTTTCCCAGTCATCCTCGACGAAACGCACGTCGTTCTGCTTCAGGTCCAGGCCCAGCGCTTCGAGCGAACCCAGATACAGGTCCAGGATGTTTTCCGGCGCCGGCTTGAGCACCACCTGGTACTGGTAGTAGTGCTGCATGCGGTTCGGGTTTTCGCCGTAGCGGCCATCCTTGGGGCGGCGCGAGGGCTGCACATAGGCCGCGCGCCATGGCTCGGGGCCGATCGCGCGCAGGAACGTCCCGGTGTGGAAGGTGCCGGCACCCACTTCCATGTCGTAGGGCTGGAGCAGGGCGCAGCCTTGCTTGTCCCAGTAGGTTTGCAAGGTCAGGATAATTTGTTGAAATGTGAGCATCTTGTTTGGTCGGTGGCGCGCAGCGGGGCGCAACGGTTGCAGTTTCGCTAAAGCGGCTAATTTTAGCGGGTTTTGGGGGCAGCTGTAGAGATTAGGGGGCTTTAGGCTGATTTTTTGCCGTATTTGTCACGCGGCGCCCCCACAGCCAGGCGCCCGCCAGGGCCAGCGCCAGCAGCATCAGCAGCAGCTTGTTGCCCCACAGGATGTAGGGCGTGCTGCCGGCCATGCCCTGTACGGTCGCCGCCAGCGTGCCGGCCGTGTTGGGGGCGAGGCGCGCCACCACGTCGCCGCGCCCGTCGATGACGGCCGTGGCGCCCGTGTTGGTGGCGCGCAGCATGGGACGGCCCGTTTCCAGCGCGCGCATCTGCGAGATCTGCAAGTGCTGCGGGATGGCGATGGTGTCGCCGAACCAGGCCAGGTTCGATACGTTGAGCAGCAGCGTGGCCGGCTTCTGGCCGCCGGCCGGGTGGTTCAGCTGGGCCGCGATCTCCTCGCCGAACAAGTCTTCGTAGCAGATGTTGGGCAGCACGCGCTGGTCCTTGATGGCGAAGGCGGGCTGGATGTCCGCGCCGCTGGTCTGGTCGCCCAGCGGGATGTTCATCAGATCGACGAACCAGCGGAAGCCGAGCGGAATGAATTCGCCGTATGGCACCAGGTGGTGCTTGTCGTAGCGGTAGTAGGCGGCGTTGGCCACGGGCGTCATGCCCAGCACGCTGTTGAAGTACGCCGTCTGGCTGTCGGCCATGGGGATGCCCAGCGCCAGGCTGCTGCCGCTGCGTTGCAGGAACTGGCTGATGGCGGGCAGGTAGTCGGGCGGCAGCTGCTGCGGCAGCATGACGACCGCCGTTTCCGGCGTGGCGATCAGGTCGGCCGGGGCGGCCATGATGGCGTCGCGATACTGCTTGAGCGTGGCCAGCACGTGCGCGCCGTTGAATTTCTCGTCCTGGGGCACGTTACCCTGGATCAGGCGTACGGAAATCGGTTTGCCTTCCGGGTAGGTCCAGTGCAGTTGCGTGAGCGCGCCGCCGCCGGCCAGGATGGCCACCACCAGGGCCAGCGCGCGCCAGCGGCTGCGGTGCAGCAGGAGCAGCAGGGCGCCGGCGCACATGGCCGCCAGCCAGCCCAGGCCATACACGCCCAGCACGGGCGCGTAGCCGGCCAGCGGGCTGTGGTTGTGGGCGTAGCCGGCCGACAGCCACGGGAAGCCCGTGAACAGCCAGCCGCGCACCCATTCGTACAGCGACCAGGTGGCCGGCAATAGCAGCAGGTTGGATGCGGGCAGCGGCAGCGCCCAGCGCTGGCGCAGCCAGGAGGCGCCGGCCATGGCCAGCGCCACGTAGGCGCCCATGGCCCAGGCCAGCAGCAGCACGGCGGCGGCAGCCAGCGGCGCGGGCATGCCGCCGTAGGTGTGCAGCGAGACGTAGATCCACCAGATGCCGGCGGCCGTCCAGCCGGAGCCGTAGGCCCAGCCGATCAGGGCGCCGCCCTTGACGCTGGAACTGCGCAGCACCTGGTAGAACAGGATGGCCAGGCTGGCGATTTCCAGCGGCCACCAGCCGAACGGGGCGAAGGCGAACACGCTGGCCGCGCCGGCCAGGGCCGTGATGGTCATCCGGCCGCGGGTGCTGCGCTGGGGCTTGGGTGGGGCGTTGGGATCGGTGCGGCGAAAACGCATGTTACGCGTCTTGCTCCGGCATGGCCGGCAGTTTTTCCACCAGCAGCACGTGCACCTGGCGCGCGTCGGCGCGCAGCACTTCGAAGCGCAGTCCGTCCAGGTCGAACACGTCACCCTTGTGCGGCATGCGCGCCAGGTGCTTGGCGACCAGGCCGCCGATGGTGTCGACGTCGTCGTCCGGCAGGGCGGTGTCGAGTTCCTCGTTGAACTGGGTGATCTCGGTCAGCGCCTTGATACGCCAGCGGGGGCCGTACTGGCCTTCCTTGATGGACAGGATGTTGTCCTCTTCCTCGTCGAAATCGTATTCGTCCTCGATGTCGCCGACGATCTGTTCCAGCACGTCCTCGATCGTGATCAGGCCGGCCACGCCGCTGTATTCATCCACCACGATGGCCATGTGGTTGTGGTTGGCGCGGAAATCGCGCAGCAGCACATTCAGGCGTTTCGATTCGGGGATGAAGATGGCCGGGCGCAGCATGTCGCGTACGTCGAACGATTCCTCGGCATAGTAGCGCAGCAGGTCCTTGGCCAGCAGGATGCCGATCACCTTGTCGCGCTCGCCCTCGATGGCGGGGAAGCGCGAGTGGGCCGTCTGCAGCACGGCCGGCATCCATTCCTCGATGGGTTTGGAAATGTCGATCACGTCCATCTGGGACCGGGGGATCATGATGTCGCGCGCGGACAGGTCCGACACCTGGAACACGCCTTCGATCATCGACAGGGCGTCGGCGTCGATCAGGTTGCGTTCGTGGGCGTCATGCAGCACGTCGAGCAGTTCCGCACGGTTCTCGGGCTCGGGGGAAATCAGGGCGGTCAGGCGTTCAAACAGTGACCGATGGGGCTTGGCGTCAGATTTGACGCCACTAGAGTGCTCTTGCATAGGAGGCGTGAGCCGTTGTTTCGAAGGGATATAGGATACACCAAACGGGATGGCGGGGCCGATTTTGCCGGTTTGGCTTGACCCCGCACCCGTACCGCAACGACGCCATGGGCGCTTTGCAATGACGTCAGGCGTAGGGATCGGCCACGCCCAGCTTAGCCAGGATGTCCGTTTCCAGCCCTTCCATCTCGGCCGCTTCCTCGTCGTCCAGGTGGTCGTAGCCTTGCGCGTGCAGTACGCCATGCACGATCAGGTGGGCCGTGTGCTGCTCCACCGTTTTCTTTTGCTCGGCCGCTTCCTGTTCCAGCACATCGGTGCACAGAATGATGTCGGCCTGGGTGGGCGCATCGTCCGGCAGCTCCTGTTCGCCTTCGTTGTAGGCGAAGGTCAGCACGTTGGTGGCGTAGTCCTTGCCCCGGTAGTCGCGGTTCAGGGCGCGGCCTTCCTCGGCGTCGACGAAGCGGATGGTCAATTCGGCCGGCGCCAGCAGCGCGGCCTGCACCCAGCGCCGCACTTTGGGGCGGGTGATGCTTTCTTGCAGGCGGGGATCGGGATATTGCACCGACAGGCTCAGTTTATTTTTTTCGGACATTTTTAATGGCGGTGGCTTTGAGTAAAGGGGCGATTTCGGCGTGGTGGGCGTGGGCCGTCTCGTAGGCGTCGACGATGCGCGCCACCAGCGGATGGCGTACTACGTCCTCGCTGGTGAACTGGGTGAAGGCGATGCCGCGCACGTCCTTGAGCACCTGCACGGCGTCCACCAGGCCGCTCTTCAGGGTCTTGTGCAGGTCGACCTGGGTCACGTCGCCCGTGACCACGGCTTTGCTGCCGAAGCCGATGCGGGTCAGGAACATCTTCATCTGTTCCACCGTCGTGTTCTGGGCCTCGTCCAGGATCACGAAGGCGTGGTTCAGCGTGCGGCCCCGCATGTAGGCCAGCGGGGCGATCTCGATCACCTGTTTTTCGAACATTTTTTGCGTACGGTCAAAGCCCAGCAAATCGTACAGGGCATCGTACAGGGGGCGCAGGTAGGGATCGACCTTTTGCGCCAGGTCGCCCGGCAGGAAGCCGAGCCGTTCACCGGCTTCCACGGCGGGGCGGGTCAGGATGATGCGCTTGACGGCATCGCGTTCCAGCGCGTCCACGGCGCAGGCCACGGCCAGGTAAGTCTTGCCGGTGCCGGCCGGGCCGATGCCGAAGCTGATGTCGTGTTCCAGCACGTTGCGCAGGTAGCGGATCTGGTGCGGGGTGCGGCCGCGCAGGTCGCTGCGGCGGGTCTTGAGCACGGGGCTGGCGATGTCCGGTTCCACGAACGGCGCCTCGGGGTGCTGCTCCACCACGCCGGCCAGGCCGGCGCGCTGCTCGACCAGCGCCAGTTGCACTTCCTCGATCGGCACCACCTTGTTGGCGATGGCGTAGAACTGCTCCAGGATTTCCACCGCCCGTTCGGCGTTGCTGCCGCTGACGATGAACTTTTCGCCGCGGCGGAAGATGGTGACGTCCAGCGCGGCCGAGATCTGGCGCAGGTTTTCGTCGAGCGGGCCGCACAGGTGGGTCAGCCGGGCGTTATCGAGCGGCTCGGGAATGAAATAGTAGGGCTGGACGGGGGTCTTGGTTTTCAATGGGCTGCTTCGTCGTGTGGCGGAATGGCGGAATGACTGTATGACGGACCGGGCCGGGTGGCGCGGTGCTGACAGGCGCTAGTTTACAGTAAATCGCGCAGTAAATCGCGCCGCAAATCGCGGCCGCCGGACCTGGACCGGGCCCCCGGCTGGCGTGCGCCACAAAATTGCTTTATGTGATGAAATGGCCATGTTGCTAAGTTTTTCCGCCGATGGTTGAGGTCAAACAACCTTCACGCCCCCACGGGCAGCTGGAATGCAGGGGTTTGGGCATAAAATATTGTGTGAAAGGCAAGCAGTCTGACGCCTTGGGAACTTGCGGTGCGCTAAGCGTGCCTTAAGTTCATAGCAGCACCATTTCATCATCACTACAGACGAGGAACATCATGGCACACCACGCTCTCGCATCCCAGGAAAGCTACAACCCCAACCACCTGCTCGACATTTTGCTGGGCAAAATGCAGCTCAAGAACGATGCCGCATTGTCGCGCCTGCTGGAAGTGGCGCCGCCCGTCATCAGCAAGATCCGTCACCACCGGCTGCCGGTGGGCGCATCACTGCTGATCCGCATGCATGAAGTGACGGGCATGAGCATCCGTGACCTGCGCGACTTGATGGGTGACCGGCGCACCAAGTACCGTTTGTCCGATGCCCAGGGCCGCCCCAAGCCAGAGGACCGCGGCGACCGTCCCGAGGTCAGCGCGTACGCCCGCCACTGATGGCGCCGCATTCGCCTGCCGCGCCCGATCGGCCCCGGCAGGTTTGAGGCGGACCGTCTGCGCCGATCCGGCGCGGCGCGCCCGCATCGTCAGATTCAGCCGGCCATGGGTCGGTCAGGACAGCAGCACCATCGCGATTTCACCGAACTGCAGCTCCGTCTCGCGGAACAGTTGCAAACAGGTTTCCTCATTCAAGGCCAGCGCCGTCCAGGCCACGGTCGATACGGGCGGCACCAGGCCGTCCGGTATCTGGGCCAGGTCCAGCGCATGCACCATGGCGTCGGCCACGTGAATGATGGCGGCCAGGAAGCCGGCGCCCGGCGTTTCCGGATCGTGATGGCCGCCAATGGCCAGCCGCATGGTATCGGAAAAATTCCAGTGTTCGGCCAGCGCCATGCCCGCGTCCACATGGTCGATGCCCAGCACCGCCCGTTCCGCTTCCAGCAGGGTGCAATCGTGCGCCTCGCGGTGCGCCAGCGCCTGTCCGTACAGTTCGGGGACGCAAGCCACCAGCACTAGCCGGCCGATGTCGTGCAGCAGGCCGGCCGTGAACGCGTAATCCTGGTTGAAGCGCATCTGGCGCGCCAGCACCTTGGCGCAGGCGGCGGTGGCGATCGAATGGCGCCAGAAGCGCTTGTGGTCGAAACCGGCGCACTGGCCTTGGGCGAAGCAGCCCGTGACGGCGGCCGCCGTGATCAGGTTGCGCGTGGTCTGGAAGCCGAGGAAGGTGATGGCTTGCTGGATGGTGGTCACCTTCACCTGCAGCCCGTACAGCGAGGAATTGGCCAGCCGCAGCGTCTTGGCCGTGAGCGCCGAGTCGTGCGACACTTTTTTGGCCAGCACCGAGATGTCCACCTCCTCCTGGTCTATGCTGTTGAGCAGCTCCATCACGACGGCCGGCAACGAGGGCAGGTCGTCCAGGTTCTTGACGATGTCGTCATAAGTCAGTGGGGCGCTCATTCAGGGATGTCCTCCATGCCTAACCGGAAGTCCGTCACGTAATGGCGCAGCAGGCCGGTGGCCCAGTCGGCGTCGTTGTCCGGATCGTGCTTGCGGAACAGGTGGTCTATGCGTTGTTGGTAGTGGTGGCGGCTGGCGGCCAATTCGTCGAGCGAGATCGGCGGCGTGGCGATCGGCAGCACGGCGATGCCGTGGCGCGGCATCAGGTCGAGCATGGCCTCGGTCAGCACGGTGCCCTGCGGCAGCAGCACTTTGCCCTGCACGTCGAGCAGTTCGTCCGACAGGATCATGCCGGGTTCGGCCTGGGCCAGCGGGATGTGATGGTAAGTGGCAGTCATGGCGCCTCCGGCGTTCTGTTGCTCCGATCTTACCATCGTCATGGCGCGCTGTGTGCCGCTGGCCGCAAGGCCATGTTGCTGCCCCCCTGGGGCGCGCCCGCGGCACGAAAATGGCGTAAAACGATGCAAAATGGGGCCAAACGGGACGGTTGGCGGCGTTGGCGTCGGGCAGTTCTTGCCAAGTTGTATGTCATACCGTACATTGGGGCGTTGCCGTCAAATCCACATTGTTGGTTCCGCCCCGCGCGGAGCCCGGTGTTCCGGGGAGGTGTGTAGATGTTTGGTATCCAAGGTCGGCTGACGGCGCTGTTCGTGGTCATCGTCACGCTGGTGCTGGCTATTTCCGGCACGTATGCGCAATACAGCCTTGGCCATGAACTGGAAGTGAGCAACCAGCGGCTGCGCCAGGGCGTGCTGACGCGCTTGCAGACCAGCTTGCCGTCCGCCCTGTGGGACCTGGACAAGGCCAAGGTCGACAACATCGTGGCGGCCGAGATGCTGCCGCCGGAACTGGTGGCCATCCGCGTCTACGACACCTCGGTCGGCCTGTTCTCGGGCAAATTACGCAATGACGGCGGCGGCGTGGTCTCGATCGAGAACGACGCGCCCGTGGCTGGCGCGCCCGTGGTGGCCGACCTGGCCTACCGCGATTCGGGCGCCGCCGGCGCCTCGCTCAAACCCGTCATCGTGGGGCGGGTGGTGGTCAACTTCAGCCGGGCCCAGATCGACGCCACGCTGGCGGCCGAAGTGCGGCGCAAGGTGACGGAAGTACTGTTGCTGGACCTGATCCTGGTGGCGGCGCTGGCGCTGTCGCTGCGCATCGTGTTCGACCCCCTCAAGCAGTTGCGCGACGGTCTGTTCGACCTGGCCACGCGCGGCAGCGACGAAGTGGAGGAACTGGCCGACAACCGCCATGACGAACTGGGTGAAGTGATCCGCGGTTTCAACGCCATCCAGCGCCGCGTGAAGTCCATCATCGCCCGCATCCGCGAGGCCGAGGACGAGGCCCGCAAGTCGGCCCAGGAAACGGCGCGGGCGCTCGACGACCTGCGCCGCACCCAGGAATCGCTGCTGCAGGCCGAGCGCCTGGCGTCGCTGGGCGGACTGGTGGCCGGGGTGGCGCACGAGATCAACACGCCGGTCGGGATCGCGCTCACCAGCGCCTCCGTGCTGCTGGAGGCGACCGAGAAGGTGCACCAGGCTATCGAGGGCGGCAACATCAAGAAGTCCGACATCACGCGCTACGTGGAGACGGCTGGCGAGAGCACCCGCCTGATCATGAACAATGCCTACCGCGCCGCGCATCTGATCCACAGTTTCAAGCAGATCGCCGTCGACCAGGTGAGCGAGGCGCGGCGCCGCTTCGAACTGCGCGACTACATCACGGAAGTGGTGGCCAGCCTGCAGCCCAAGCTGAAGAAGACCCACATCCACGTCGCCATCGCCTGTCCGCCCGACATTGTGCTCGACAGCTATCCGGGCGCGCTGGCCCAGGTGATCACCAACCTCACGCTCAACTGCGTGGAGCACGCGTTCGAGCCGGACGCCGAAGGCACCATCGGCATCAACGTGGTGCTCGATGGCGACTGGATCGAGATGCAGGTGGTGGACAACGGCAAAGGCATCGCGCCCGACATGATCGACAAGGTGTTCGATCCGTTCGTCACCACGCGGCGCGGACAGGGCGGCACGGGGTTGGGGCTCAACATCGTGTTCAACCTGATCGTCAAGCAGTTCTGCGGCGTCATCACGGTCAGCAGCACGCTGGGCCACGGCGCCAGTTTCGTGCTGCGCATACCCGTGGTGACGCCGGTGGACGAAGCCCATCCGGCCGCGCCGGCCCATCCGGACGGCCAGCTGCACGCATGATGGCCAGGACGCCATTGCGCGCGCCCGTGGCCGCACGCTAGAATGGCCTCCCTCATTCACCTGGCCTTGCCCGCTCCATGAACAAAGACCTGATCAAAGGCATCCTGATCCTCGTTGGCGTGTTGCTGGCGCTGGCCATCTTCGCCGTTGTCGCCACGGACGATGGTTTCCAGAAGCTCAGCTGCATGGTCCGGGCCATATTGCATGGTGTTTCACTGACTAACATCCATTCGGTCTGCGGCCTATAAGAGACCGGTTCAAAAAGAGCGCAGCGTCGTTGCGGCTCCTCGCCGTGCAGGTGCACTGTCTTCGTCGCCGCGCCTCGCTGCGCGCATTTTGAAGCGGCCTCTGGGGCAAAAAAAATCCCGCGCGAGGCGGGATGGAATGTACTGGCTGGGTTCTCAGGCAGAGAATTTGTCGTACTTTTCCTGCCGGGTTGAACTCAGTCCGAGTAGGATCACGCCGGCCAGCAGCATCAGGAACTGCGCGGGCTCGGGCACGGGGGCGGCGTCGGCGGCTGGGGCCTGAACCGAGGCGGGGGAGGGGGCATAATCGTCCAGCGCTTGCAGGTCGTCGCCAGGTTGCGCGAACGCGCCATCGAGACTATCGCCGGGGTGGCTGGCGGCGGGCGCCAGCCCGTATGGTGCGCCGCCGATGCGGCAAGGTGCGGCCGTCAAGCTGGCGTGGCATTGCGGCGCATCGAGCGTGACCACCGGCACGGCGGCCGCCTGGACGGCGCCACCAGCGCCAGTCAGCAGCATGGCGAGCAGGATGGACAGGCGGATTTTCATGACAGCTCCCGATACAAATATCGAACGCGATGGTGTTTTTCTGTTTACCATTAAAGCACATGCAGTTTCAAAATAACACTGAAAATTGCAAAACAACACCATATATTTTTTCTATGCAATAGTGTCCGCCCCACGGTTGAGGCTATGCCGGGGTGGGCCGGGGAGTAAAGATGGAAACGCACTATCGGACGGATGCCCCCACGCGGGAGCAGGTTGACGCCTTGCCAGGGGCGGTGTTGCTGGAATTTGGCGCCAACTGGTGCGGCCACTGCATGGCGGCCCAGGCGCCGCTGGCAGAGGCCATGGCCGGCCACGGCGCGCTGGCACACATCAAGGTTGAAGATGGACCGGGCCGGCCGCTGGGCCGCTCGTACCGGGTCAAGCTGTGGCCCACGTTGATTTTTCTGCGCGACGGCCAGGAAGTGGAACGCCTGGTGCGGCCGCTGACGGCCGCGCCGATCGCGGACGCGCTGGCCCGCATCGCCGCGCCGGCCCCTTAAGCGAGGCGGGCGGACAGGGCGCGCCGGGCGGAACGGGCGGAACGGGCGGATACGGCGGCGCGCTGGCACCCGGGGCCCGCGCCGTCGAAGCGCAGTATCAGAACAGGGCGCTGACGTCGGGCCGGTGGGCCAGTGCGCGCTGCACGATGGCCGTCACCCGTTCGCGCTCGGCCCCTTGCAGCGGCTGGCGTGGACGGCGCACATTCTCGTTGCCCACGCCGGCCAGGGTTTCGACCAGCTTGAGGTTCTGTACCAGCTTGTTCGACACGTCCAGGTGCATCAGCGGCATGAACCACTGGTACAGGGCCAGCGCCTCGTCCCAGCGCTTGGCTTTCATCAGCTTGTACAGCGCCACCGTCTCTTTTGGGAACGCCACCACCAGCCCGGCCAGCAGGCCATCCGCGCCCACGGCCAAGCCTTCGAACGACAGGTCGTCCACACCCATGAACAACTGGTAGCGCTGGCCCACGGCGTTGCGCAGGTCGGTGATGCGGCGCACGTTGTCGGTGGACTCCTTGATCGCCACGATCCACTCGCAGTCGGCCAGTTCCTTGAAGTCGTCGGGCGTCAAATCCACTTTGTACGACACGGGATTGTTGTAGACCATGATGGGCAACTGGGCCGCCTGGGCGATGGTGCGCAGGTTGTCGCGTGCCTCGCGCGCATCGGCCGCGTACAGCACGGACGGCATTACCATCAATCCCTGCACGCCCAGTTCGTGGGCTTGCTCGGCGAAGCGGCAGGCCGTCAGCGTGCGCGTCTCGCTCACGTTGACCAGCACCGGCACGCGGCCGTCGGCCACCCGCAGCGCGGTTTTGGTCACTTCCAGCTTTTCATCGAACGACAGGGTGCTGGCCTCGCCCAGCGAGCCGCAGGTGAGCAGGGCGTGCACGCCACTGTCGATCTGGAACGCGAAGTGGCGTTCCATGGCGGCGTGGTCCAGATCCTCGTTCGGCTTGAACTTGGTGGTGACGGCGGGGAATACCCCTTCCCATTTTGCTGCGGCCATGCTGTTCTCCTTGGTGATAAACGGACGAAATGTCCACTTAATCTTCGATCAGGCTTTCGATGCGCGCCGGGGACAGCGGTGAGCGCACCGCGTCCGGCCGCCAGCCGTACAGCAGGCTGGTGGCGCCGCCGCACACGCGGCCCTGGCACGGGCCCATGCCGCAGCGCGTGTGCAGCTTGGCGCTGCGCCAGCTGGTGTGCTGGCGTAAGTCGCCATGCCGCACGTCCTCGCAGCGGCAGATGATGGTGTCGTCGCCGGCCAGTCGGGCCAGTTCGGGCCGCGGCGCGAAGGCGTGCGCCAGGCGCGCGGCGAACTTGCGCCAGCGGGCCCGTTCTGCGAACAACGCCGGCGCCGCCTGCGTGTGGCCGGCGGCGGCCAGGCCTGCGATGCGGCCTTCGGCCAGCGCCAGGTCCACGCCGCCGACGCCCGTGCCTTCACCGGCGCACAGCACGTCCGGCACGCTGGTGCGCTGCCACGGGTCCACCCGCACGGCCTGCGTTTGCGTGTGATCGCCATCCACGGCGCAGCCCAGGGCCAGCGCCAGTTCCACGTTGGGCAGCAGGCCGTAGCCGCAGGCCAGCAGGTCGCAGTCCCACTGTTGCTTGCGGTCGCCGCGCTGCAATACGACCGACCGCAACATGTCGGCGCCGTGCGCGGACAGCACGTAGCTGTCGCGCAGATAGGGCACATCGCGCAACCGGCAAGCCAGTTGCAGCGCCTGTGTGACCTTGGACGGCGTGGCCAGCAGGCCGAGCGCGAATCGCGCCAGGCTGGGCAACGCCGCTTGTTCGATGATGGCGGCGATATGCGCGCCTTGTTGCTTGAGCGTGGCGGCGGCGGCCAGCAGCAGCGGGCCGGAGCCGGCCACGATCACGCGCTTGCCGGCCACGGGATAACCGCCCTTGGCCAGCGCCTGCAGGCCGCCCGCACCCGTCACGCCGGGCAAGGTCCAGCCGGGGAAGGGCAGCAGCAGTTCGCGCGCGCCGGTGGCGATCACCAGCCTGCCGTAGGACAGTTCGATGGCCTTGGTGGGCGTTTGCGCCAGCAGCCGTTTGCCATCCAGCGGACAGAGTACCCGGCACTGGTGCAGAAAGGTGACGCTGGGTGCGTTGGGTGCGTTGGGTGCGTCCGGTGCGTCCGGTGCGCAGGCCAGCGCATGCCACAGCTCGCGCGCACGCGCGTCCGCCTGTTGCGCGGGGCCGCCGCGCCAGATCTGGCCGCCCGCTTGCGGGTTGTCGTCCACCACCCCAACGCTCGCGCCATGGCAGGCCGCCGCATGGGCCGCGGCCAGGCCGGCCGGGCCGGCGCCGATCACCAGCACGTCGAAGGCGCGCTTCATGCCCGATCTCCGGCGCGCGCGGTGCGCACTTGCATGCCGGGTGCGCACGGCGTCTGGCACGACAGCTGGTGCGGGCGGCCGTCTATCGTCACCCTGCACTCCTGGCAGACACCCATGCCGCACAAGGGCGCGCGCATCCTGCCCGTCACGGAGCGGCGCGTGACCATGCTGCCAGCCAGGGCGACGGCGGCCGCCACGCTGGTGCCGGGCGCCACATAGACGGACTGGCCGTCGATGGTGAGGATGATGGCGTCAGGCATGGGCGCGGACCAGGCTGTCGAAGCGGCTGGGCAGGTAAGGTTGGCAGGCGATGGCGCTGCGCGCATTGACCACTTGGTCGGCCAGCAATTGTGCCGTGGCCAGCGAGGTGGTGATGCCCAGCCCTTCGTGGCCGGTGGCCAGCCACAGCCCGCGCCGTGTGGCGTAGGGCCCGATCAGGGGCAGGCCGTCGCTGCTGGCGGCGCGCAGGCCGGTCCAGCAGCGCAGCAGATTCAGTTGGGCCAGCCCAGGGGTAAAGCTGGCGGCGTGACGCAGCATACGTCGCATCATGCGCGGCTCCACGGCCAGGTCGATGGTGTCGAACTGGCGTGAGGAGCCGATGAGGATTTGTCCGGTTGGACGGGGTTGTAAATTGAAGGCGACCGACTCGCCGCTGGCCGCGTGGGCGCTCTTGATATAGCCCAGCTCCACCAGCTGGTGGCGGATGAAACCGGGGTAGCGGTCGGTGATGGCCACATGGCCTTTCTTGGCTTGCACCGGCAGTTCCGGCAGCAGGTCGGTGGCACGCGAGCCCGCCGCCAGCACCACGATGTCGGCCTGGTGGCGATTGCCGTCGGCCAGCAGCACGCCGTTGTCCTCGATGCGGACCACACTGCCGGCCACCAGCCTGGCGCCGTGGGTGCAGGCGCGGTCGAGCAGGATGCGGGCGCTCTTGGGCGGATACACGAGACCATCGCCCGCCACCAGCAGGCCGCCTGCCAGGCCGGGGCGCAACGCCGGTTCGCGGGCGTACAGGGCCGCTGGGTCCAGCAGTTCGCAGGCCACGCCATGGCCGGCCAGCGTGTGCGCCTTGGCGCGGGCGGCGGCCAGTTCCTCCTCGTCGGCGGCGATCCAGATGGTGCCGCAGTTGCTGTATTCGTGGCCTTGCGGCTGGCCGGCGGCCAGTTCCTTCCACAGCGCCAGCGACCATGCCGTCAGCGCCAGTTCGGCTTCGTTATCGTCCATCACCACGAGGTGCCCCATGCCGGCGGCGGTGGCGCCGCTGCCCACGGCGTCCTGCTCGATCACCGTCACGCGCAAGCCGCGCGCGGCCAGCGCGTCGGCGCAGGCCGCGCCGACGATGCCGGCGCCGATCACGATGGCGGTTTCGCAGGACGGAGAGGTCATCAGCGTATGCCCCACACCAGCGGGTCGCTCGGGTCGAGGATCAGGGTGGACTGGGCGTTGACCCAGGCCTGGCCGCGGATGCTGGGCAGCACACGGCCTTCCGCTGGCGCGTGGCGGTAACTGCCTTCGAACACGCTGCCGACAATGCTCTCCTGGCGCCACAGCGCGCCTTCGGCCAGCTTGCCGTCGGCCGCCAGGCAGGCCAGCTTGGCGCTGGTGCCGGTGCCGCAGGGTGAGCGGTCATAGGCCTTGCCGGGGCAGAGCACGAAGTTCTGGCTGTCCGCCCCCGCGCTGGATGGCGCGAACAGTTCGATATGGTCGATTTCGGCGCCGTCGTCGCCCGTCACGCCGGCTTGCGCCAGCGCGGCGCGCACGGCCACCGCATAGGCAGTCAATTGGTCCGCGTTGTCGACGCGCAGTGCCTGGCCGTGGCCGGCCACCAGGAAGAACCAGTTGCCGCCCCAGGCCACGTCGCCCGTCACGGGGCCGTAATCCGGCACGTCCACCGTCACATTCTTGCGGCTGCGCCAGGCCGGCACGTTGTCGACGGTGACGCTGCCGTCTTCATGCAATTGCGCCTCCACCACGCCAACGGGAGTGTCGATGCGGTGGCGGCCGGCCGTGATGCGGCCCAGGAAAGCCAGCGAGGCCACCAGGCCGATGGTTCCGTGGCCGCACATGCCGAGGTAGCCCACGTTGTTGAAGAAGATGACGCCCGCCGCACAATCGGGAGCGTGCGGGGCGCACAGCAGCGCGCCCACCAGCACGTCCGAGCCGCGCGGTTCGCAGACGACGGCGGAGCGGAAGGTGTCGTGCTCGCGGCGCAGGATGGCAAGCCGTTCGCTGAGCGGGCCTGCGCCCAGTTCGGGGCCGCCGGCCGTCACCAGCCGGGTCGGTTCGCCGCCCGTGTGGGAATCGATGATGGAGATGGTTTTCATGAGCAGAATGTTATGCCTGGCGGGGCCGCCTGTCTTGCACAAGCTGCGCACCGAAGATGACGAAATCTGCACAATTCATGGCGCGGTGCGGGCCCCTGTCCTGTGCGACAATCGGGAGGCGGCCGCGTGAGGTTGCGTGCGCGGTATCGTTGAACGGAGCGTAAAGGACAGCGGGCATGATGGGAGCGGCGGCAGCGGGAGGTGAGGCGCAGGGAGCTGAGGTAGCTGGAGCGGCGGCAGATGGAGGCCGCGCGGCACTGGGCGCCCGCATCGCCGATGTGTTCTTCTCCGAACCCCTGTTCGACGCGCTGCCGGACGTGGTGTTCTTCGTCAAGGACGTGGAGGGGCGCTACGTGGTGGTCAACCAGACCCTGGTCCAGCGCTGCGGCGTCAAGCACAAGGCGGCGCTGATCGGGCGTACGCCGGCCGAGGTGTTTGCCCACCCGTTCGGCCAGACTTATCTGGCGCAGGACATGGCAGTGCTGGCCGGCGGCGGCCAGATCGAGGACCAGCTGGAGCTGCATCTGTATCCCACGCGCGATCCCGGCTGGTGCCTGACCCGCAAGACGGCCCTGCGCGACGGGGACGGCGCCATCATCGGCCTGACGGGCGTATCGCGCGACCTGGCCATGGCCGACCAGAAGAATCCGGCCTATGGCAAGGTGGCCGAGGCCGTGCGCATGATCCACGAGCACTACGACCAGCCGCTGCACCTGCCCGCGCTGGCCCGCACGGCCCACATGTCGGTGGCGCAGATCGAGCGCTACTTTCTGCGCATCTTCCACCTCACGCCGCGCCAGATGATCATCAAGACCCGCCTCGACGCCGCCTCGCGCCTGCTGGCCGGGGCGGACAGCGTGGCCGACATCGCCCAGGCCTGCGGCTACGGCGACCACAGCGCCTTCACGCGCCAGTTCAAGGCCACGGTGGGCGTCACGCCCAGCCAGTACCGGCACCTGCGGCGCGGATCGTAGGGTCAGACTCTTCCCCGGTGCCAGGGTTGGCCCCGGAAGTCGCGCCGGCAAAAATATTTTGTTGTAACGGCGCGTCAGCGATGGCCTGCGCGCCCGTCCCAAGGCCACTGGTCCGACCAATTCAGGCCGTCAGATGGCGCCCTTGGCCACATGCGAACGCACGAAGTCGATATGGGTCTGCATGGCGGTGCGTGCCTCTTCCGGCTGGCTGGCGCAGATGGCCAGGCACACGCTGCGGTGCTGTTGCAGCAGTTGGTCCGAGGTGGCCGGGCTGATTTCCCGCAGGCCGGTGCCATTGAGCGTGATGTGCTCGCGCAGCATGCTGATGATGCTGGTGTGCAGATGCAGGAACATGGAGTTGTGCGAGGCGAGGGCGATCTGTTCGTGCAGTTGCGCGTCCACCTCCGCCTCGGTGACCTTGTCGTCGTCGATGCGGGCCTGCTCCAGCCGCGCCATCAAATCGGCGATGCGGTCCCGTTCCTCCGGGTCGGCCCGCATGGCGGCGAAATAGGCGGTGGCCCCTTCCAGCACCCGGCGGAATTCAAGTATGTCGTCGCGCACGGCCGGATGGTCGGCCACCAGCTGGCCCCACGGCGAAGACGACATGCCCGTGCGCAGCTGGTCGGTGACGTAGACCCCGGCCCCGGGCCGGCTGCGCACCAGCCCCCGCGCGCTCAGGCGCTGGATGGCTTCCCGTATCGTATTGCGCGACACGTCGTAGCGCTCGGCCAGCACCCGTTCGGCCGGCAGGCGCGCGTTGGCCGGCAGGCTGCCGTCGAGCAGCGCCTGTTCCAGCCTGCGCAGCACGGTTTCCACCCGTCCGCCGCTTTGCTTTTCCCGCATGTTTGCCTCCTGTGCACGTAAAACAGGCACTGGCCCAACCAATTTGTGCCGCCCCGCCGACGCTGGGATTATGGGCGCTATAAAAGCAAACCGCAAACGCGCCCCTAACCAGGAGACATCATGAAGGACCGCGACTACCCCGCCAAACCGGAGCAGGTGTACCTGTTCGGCACTTGCGTGATCGACCTGTTCATGCCCGAAGCCGGGCTGGATGCGGTGCGCCTGTTGGAGCGCGAAGGGCTGACCGTCCACTTCCCGCGCGGCCAAAGCTGCTGCGGCCAGCCCGCCTACAGCAGCGGCAACCCGGAACAGGCGCGCGCCGTGGCGCTGGCCCAGCTCGACCTGTTCTCCCAACCCTGGCCTGTGATCGTGCCGTCCGGCTCCTGCGCCGGCATGATGCGCCACCACTGGCCCGCCCTGTTCGAAGATGACCCAGTGGCCCACGCCAAGGCGCTGGACCTGGCCAACCGCGTCTACGAACTGACTGAATTCCTGCTGCACGTGCTCAAGCTGGTTATCCCGGCCGTCGCTCCCGCCGGCCAGGCGCCGGAACGGGTGGTGCTGCACACCTCCTGTGGCGCGCGGCGCGAGATGGGCACCCGCGCCCACGGCGTGGCGATGGTGGACGCGCTGCCCGGCGTGACCCGCACCGAACACGAACACGAGTCGGAGTGCTGCGGTTTCGGCGGCACCTTCTCGCTCAAGCATCCCGACATTTCCGGCGCCATGGTGCGCGACAAGGTGGCCGCCGCCTGCGCCACGGGCTGCGACCGGCTGGTGTCGGCCGATTGCGGCTGCCTGCTCAACATCGGCCACGCGGCCCGCCACATGGAAGCGCCGCTGCCGGTCGAACACCTGGCCAGCTTCCTGTGGCGCCGCACGGGCGGCGACGACGCGGCGGCACTGGAACCGGCACAAGCACAAGGAGCAGCACGATGAGCACCATGAACGCCCGCGAACTGATGCTGGGCCGGCTGCGCGCGGCCGCTCCCGCCACCGCGCAACTGCATGCCGAGGAACTGGACCAGCGCATCCGCGCCCACTACGAACAGCGCCGCATCGAACAGACCCCGGCCGAGCGCGTGGCCGCCATGCAGGCCGCGCTGACGGCGGCCCACGCCGACGTGTGGTGCGCCACCAACGCCGAATGGCCGGCCCAACTGGCCAACCGCCTGGCAGCGCATGGCGTCCAGCGCCTGTTGCTGGACCCGGCCGCCGTCGAAGGCGCGGCCCTGAAGAAGACCCTGCCGCCCGCCATGGAAGCGCTGCCGTTCGCGCGCCCGCTGGAAGCGTGGAAGGCTGAATTGTTCGACAGCGTGGACGCCGGTTTCACCGTGGTCCGTTCCGGCATCGCCGCCACCGGCACGCTGGTGCTGGCGCCTGACGCCGGCACGCCGCGCACCGTGTCGCTGGTGCCGCCGCTGCATGTGGCGCTGGTGTATGCGGACACGCTGCACGCCGACCTGCAGGCAGCCGCCCAGGCCGAACGCTGGAGCGACGGCATGCCCACCAACCTGGTGCTGGCCTCCAGCCCCTCGAAGACTTCCGACATCCAGCAGACGCTGGCCTACGGCGCCCACGGCCCACGCTGGATGTGGGTCATCATCGTCACCGACCGCCCCGTGCAGGGAGTACAGCCATGAGTACTTCCGCACCGCTGCAATTCATGCCGTCGGCCGACTTCCGCGCCCGTGCCCGCGCGGCGCTGGACGACCCCAAGCTGCGCAAGAGCTTCCGTGGCGCGATGGATTTCCTGCAGACCAAGCGCAGCGTCCAGTTCCCCGATGGCGACGAGCTGGAACAACTGCGCGACCTGGGTGAGGCGATCCGCCAGCATGCGCTGGCTAACCTGCCGGACCTGCTGGTGCAACTGGAAACCAATCTGACGGCGGCCGGGGTGCAAGTGCACTGGGCCGCCACGGCCGACGAGGCGAATGCCATCATTCACCAAATCGCCCAGTCGCACCAGGCCAAGCGTGTCATCAAGGGCAAGTCGATGGCCAGCGAGGAGATCGAGCTCAATCACTACCTGGAAGAGCGGGGCGTGAGCTGCCTGGAGTCGGACATGGGCGAATACATCGTCCAGCTGGCCGGCGAGAAGCCGTCCCACATCGTCATGCCGGCCGTGCACAAGACCAAGGCCGATATCGCCACCCTGTTCGAGCAGCACATCCCCGGCACGCCCTACACGGAAGATGTGGACCAGTTGATCCAGACCGGCCGGCGCGCCATGCGCCAGGCGTTCGTGGATGCGGATATCGGCCTGTCCGGCGTGAACTTCGCGGCCGCCGACACGGGCACCCTGTGGCTGGTGGAGAACGAGGGCAACGGCCGCCTGAGCACCACCGTGCCGGACGTGCACATCGCCATCATGGGCATGGAAAAAGTGGTGGCCAAGCTGGAGCAGATCGTACCGCTGGCCAGCCTGCTCACGCGCTCGGCCACGGGCCAGGCCATCACCACCTATTTCAACCTGATCTCCGGCCCGCGCCGCCCCGGCGAAATGGACGGCCCGCGCGCCGTGCACCTGGTCCTGCTCGACAACGGCCGCACCCAGGCTTACGCGGACGAGCAGTTGCGCGCCACCTTGCAATGCATCCGCTGCGGTGCCTGCATGAACCACTGCCCCGTGTATGCGCGCGTGGGCGGCCACGCCTACGGCACCACTTATCCTGGCCCGATCGGCAAGATCATCTCGCCGCACTTGCTGGGCCTCGATGCCACGGCCGATCTGGCCACCGCCTCCAGCCTGTGCGGCGCCTGCGGTGAAGTGTGCCCGGTGCGCATCCCCATTCCGCAGCTGCTGATCCGCCTGCGCACGGAAGCGAACCGTGATCCCGCGCAGCAGGTGGACAACCCGCTGCGCGGCCAGGGCGCCCAGTACAGCCGCATGGACAAGATGGTGTGGCGCTTCTGGAGCGGCGCCTACGCCAGTCCCACTGCCTACCGCGCATTCCGCTGGGCGGCGACCCGGCTGCGGGCCTTCGCGCCAGCGCAGCAAATGGGCTGGACCCAACACCGCGCGCCGCTCAAGCCTGCGCCGCGCAGCCTGGCCGATTTACTGAAGGCGAAAGGCCAGCCGGAATAAGACGGCAAGGGCCGGGATGGACCAACCGGCACCAACGCAGCACCCAATAAAAAGATTTTAACGAGCACCACCTTGGAGGAGTCACCATGCAAGCCTGGAATCAGATCTATACGCCGCTAGGCAGCTTGGGCCTGTCGGCCCTGGTCGCCGCGGTCCCCATTATTTTCTTCTTCGTCGCGCTGGCCGTATTGCGCATCAAGGGCCATATCGCGGCCGCCGTCACGCTGTTGCTGGCGCTGGCCGTGGCCATCTTCGCCTACGGCATGCCGGTGCAGCAAGCGCTGGCCGCCGCCGGTTTCGGCTTCGCCTACGGCCTGTGGCCGGTGGCGTGGATCATCATCACGGCCGTGTTCCTGTACAAGATCGTCGACAAGACGGGGCAACTGGAGATCATCCGCGCCTCCGTGGTGGCGATCACGGACGACCAGCGCCTGCAGATGCTGCTGATCGGCTTCGCCTTCGGTGCCTTCCTGGAAGGGGCGGCCGGTTTCGGCGCACCGGTGGCCATCACGGCCGCGCTGCTGGTGGGCCTCGGCTTCAACCCGCTGTACGCGGCCGGCATGTGCCTGATCGCCAACACGGCGCCGGTGGCGTTCGGCGCCATGGGCATCCCCATCATCGTCGCGGGCCAGGTCACGGGCATCGACCCGATGCTGATCGGCGCCATGGCCGGCCGCCAGTTGCCGCTGCTGTCGCTGCTGGTGCCATTCTGGCTGGTGTTCATGATGGACGGCATGCGCGGCATCCGCGAAGTGTGGCCGGCCGCGCTGGTTACGGGCGGCAGCTTCGCCGTCACCCAGTACTTCACCTCCAACTTCATCGGCCCTGAACTGCCCGATATCACCTCGGCCCTGGTGTGCCTGGTGTCGCTGACGGTGTTCCTGAAAGTGTGGCAGCCAGCCAGCGCCAAGGCCACCGTGCGTGTGGGCGGCGGCGCCGCCGCCATGACCGGCTTCGGTGGCGTGGCCACCGGCGGCGTCAAGCAGACCAGCCGCGCCGCTTCGCCTTACACGATGGGGCAGACGGTCCGCGCCTGGGCCCCGTTCCTGATCCTGACGGCCGTCGTGACCGTGTGGAGCCTGCCGCAGTTCAAGGCCATGTTCGGCGCCAAGGGCGCGCTGGCGGCCACCGTCATCAAGGTCCATGTGCCGTTCCTGGACCAGCTGGTGATCAAGACCACCCCTATCGTCACGGCCCCCAAGGCGTATGACGCGCTGTTCAAGCTGGACCTGCTGTCGGCTGTCGGTACGGCCATCCTGCTGACGGCCATCATCTCGGCCGTGCTGCTGCGCATGAAGCCACGCGCCGCCGTCGCCGCCTTCGGCCAGACGGTGCTGGAACTGCGCCGCCCCATCCTGTCGATCGGCCTGGTGCTGGCGTTCGCCTTCGTGGCCAACTACTCGGGCATGTCGTCCACGCTGGCGCTGGTGCTGGCCGGTACCGGCGCCGCGTTCCCGTTCTTCTCGCCGTTCCTCGGTTGGCTGGGCGTGTTCCTGACCGGTTCGGACACCTCGTCCAACGCCCTGTTCTGCTCCCTGCAGAACACCACGGCGCACCAGATCGGCGTGTCCGACACGCTGCTGGTGTCGGCCAATACCACCGGTGGTGTGACGGGCAAGATGATTTCGCCGCAGTCGATCGCGGTGGCTTGCGCGGCCACGGGGCTGGTGGGCAAGGAGTCGGAACTGTTCCGCTTCACGCTCAAGCATAGTTTGCTGTTCGCGACCGTGGTGGGGATCATCACCACGCTGCAAGCGTATGTGCTGGCGGGGATGATCCCCCGCTAAGCAGGCGGGCCGGCAGCGCCGGCCCCCATCTCGCGGCGCGCGGGCCATCCGGCCTGCGTTGCCGTTAGTTGAGTACACAAGTATCGATGCGCACCGATTTGCTTGCGCCCGGCGTGACCGACGTTATAATCGGCCGCAGGTATCACCGCCGGCGCCAGGTTGCGCCCTCAGGCGGCGTGCCGGCCCGATTGAACGTTGTGCAGCGCGAAAGTGCGGTCATGTCCCGGTTTAGCTATCGTATCGTCAAACGTTTAGTCCTCGTCGCGCTGGCGTCGCTCCACCTGGCCGGCGCCGCCGCACCCATCGAACTGATGGTGGAGGATGCCGCCGCGCCCTGGTCCAACAGCGACGGTTCCGGCTACGCCAACGACGTGGTGCTGGCCGCCTTCGCCGCCGCGCACGCGGACGTGAAGCTCGTGGTGGTGCCTTATGCGCGCTGCAAAACCTACGTGATGGCCGGCGCCGTGGCCGGCTGCTTCAGCATGGCCGATGCGCCCGAGCTGCACGGCAAGGTGCGCTTCGCCGATGTGCCCCTGTTCCTGGCCTATCCCCGTTTTTTCCACAATACGTCCCATCCCGTGGCCGCCCGCGGGCTGGCCGACCTGGCGCCCGGCACCCGCGTCGCTGTCGTCAACGGTTATGAATATCCGCCCGAAGTGATGCGGCTGGAGCAGCACGGCGTGCGCCTGGTGGCGGCCCGTTCCGAGGCGGCCAACCTGAAGAAGCTGGCGGCCGGACGGGTGGACCTGGTGCTGGCCATGATGGACGATCTCAAGACCGACCAGGTGCTGCTGTACGAGGCGCAGGTGGAGGGCGTGGCGTTCGCGTTCCAGTCCGCGCCCCAGGGCTCTTACCTGGGCTTTTCCCTCACCCACCCGGACGGCGAGCGCGCCCGCACGCTGTTCAACAGCGGCTACGCCACCATCGTGGCCAACGGCGTCAAGCGCGCCATCGACCGTAAGTGGAACCTGCCGGCCCAGACGGCCCAGGGCACGGCAGCCAAAGAGCGTTGACGTACCAGACCGGACGCCGTTCCGGTCTATACTTGCGATTTTCAGCCGCGTAATCCTTGGTCCTCGCATCCGCACCAAGTCAGCACGCGTACCGTCACCCATGCCCACACCGTCTGTTCCCGATACGCTCGATTCCTCCATCGCCGTGCGCCAGCATGCCATGCGGGCCTTGTTCGACCAGTTCGACAGCCTGTACGAAGGCGCCATCGCCGTCGATTGCCAGGGCCGCATCAGCTGGATCGACGACAAATACATGTCGATGCTGGGACTGCGCGACCCGCAGCAGGTGCTGGGGCGCGATATCGAGCAGGTGATCCCCAACAGCCTGCTGCGCGAAGTGATCCGCACGGCCCAGCCCATCCTGCTCGACATCATGGAGTTCGGCCAGCAATCGTTCGTCGTCACCCGCTTGCCGCTGTGCGATGCGGGCGGCGCTGTGGTGGGCGCCGTCGGTTTCGTGCTGTACGAGCGGCTGGCGCACCTCAAGCCGCTGGTGGCCAAGTTCGCCAGCTTGCAGCAGGAACTGGACGCGGCCCGCCGCGGCCTGGCCGAGCACCGGCGCGCCAAGTACACGCTGGAGCAGTTCGTGGGCGATGCCCCGGCCACGGCGGAGATCAAGCGCCAGGCCACGCGCGCCGCCCAGCGCGATGTGAGTGTGCTGCTGCTGGGTGAAACGGGCACCGGCAAGGAAATCCTGGCCAATGCCATCCACGCCATGTCGGCCCGCGCCGGCGCGCCGTTCATCGGCGTGAACATGGCAGCCGTGCCGGAGTCGCTGCTGGAGGCGGAATTTTTCGGCGTGGCGCCGGGCGCCTACACGGGCGCCGACAAGAAGGCGCGCGAGGGGAAATTCAAGCTGGCCGACGGCGGCACCCTGTTCCTCGACGAGATCGGCGACATGCCGCTGCCGGTTCAAGGCAAGCTGTTGCGCGTGCTGCAGGAACAGGAAATCGAGCTGCTCGGCTCGAACAAGGTAGTCAAGATCGATGTGCGCGTGATCGCCGCCACCAGCGTGGACCTGCCGGCACTGGTGGCGCAGGGCCGCTTCCGCTCCGACCTGTACTACCGCCTCAACGTGCTGCCGATCCAGTTGCCGCCGCTGCGCGCGCGCCTGGCTGATTTGCCGGCCCTGTGCGACGCGCTGCTGCAGGAGATTTTCGAGCGCAACGGCATGCGGCGCCGCGCCGTCACGCCGGCCGCCTGCACGCTGTTGGCGCGCTACCCGTGGCCGGGCAATGTACGCGAGTTGCGCAATGTGCTGGAACGGGCTTGCATCCTGAGCGACCGGGTGCGGCTGGACGTGGACGATTTCGCCGCCATGCTGCCGGCCGACGTGGGGCGCGCGGCGCCGGCCGTGCGGCCGTATGCCGAGGCGCTGGCGGACTTCGACCGTGCCATCGTCCAGGACGCGCTGGCCGCCGCCGATGGCAACGTGCCGGCCGCCGCCAAATTACTGGGCCTGTCGCGCGCGGCCATGTACAAGCGGGTGGCGGCGCTGGCGCGGCGCGCGCCGCCAGCGTAGCGGCAGGGGCGAGTCTCGCGCACAAGACAGTCGTCTCGTTGGCGAGACTACTGGATTGCTGCGCTGCGCAAGGCGCTTGCCGCCGCGTCAGTGCCCGCCAGTCTCGCCAACGAGACAAATCCTCCGCCACCCCGCCCTGTGGCACCGCTTTTCTTCCTTGTTGTCATAAATTTCACTTTTGAAACAAGCACTTGGCGTACATGGCACGATCATTGCAATTGTGCGCTGCACGCATCCCGGAGCGTAGCGGCCAGCAGAGCCGCCGGCCGGCATGTACCGACCTACGAACCACCTGTACTGGAGACTACCCTTGAGTTTCATCATCGTCCTGGCCGCCCTGGCCCTGTTGATGCTGGTCGCCTATCGCGGCTACAGCGTCATCCTGTTCGCGCCCGTGTGCGCCCTGCTGGCCGTGCTGTTTACGGACCCGTCCTATGTGCTGCCCATGTTCAGCGGCATCTTCATGGAAAAAATGGTCGGCTTCGTCAAGCTGTACTTCCCCGTGTTCATGCTGGGCGCCGTGTTCGGCAAGTTGATCGAGTTGTCCGGCTATTCGCAAGCCATCGTGTCGGCCGTGATCCGCGTGCTGGGGCGCGAGCGCGCCATGCTGGCTATCGTGATGGTGTGCGCCATCCTCACTTACGGCGGCGTGTCGCTGTTCGTGGTGGTGTTCGCCGTCTACCCGTTCGCGGCCGAGATGTTCCGCCAGAGCGATATCCCCAAGCGCCTGATCCCCGGCACCATCGCGCTGGGCGCGTTCACCTTCACCATGGATTCGCTGCCGGGCAGCCCGCAGATCCAGAACATCATCCCCACCACCTTCTTCAAGACCGACACCTGGGCCGCACCGTGGCTGGGCGTGATCGGCTCCGTGTTCATCCTGATCGCGGGCCTGAGCTACCTGTCGTGGCGCCGCCGCCAGGCCGCCGCCGCCGGCGAAGGCTATGGCAGCGGCCACCTCAACGAACCGGCCACGGTGGCGCTGGAGCGTCTGCCCCATCCGCTGCTGGCGCTGCTGCCGCTGGTGCTGGTGGGCGTGCTCAATAAGTGCTTCACGCTGGCCATTCCCAAGGTGTTTGGCACCAGCTTCACGGCCAACCTGCCGGGCCATCCGCTGGTGGTGGACGTGAGCAAGCTGGTCGCCATCTGGGCGGTGGAGGGCGCGCTGCTGGCCGGTATCCTGGTGGTGCTGGCCTGCGCCTGGCGGCGTGTGATCGCGCACCTGGCCGACGGTTCGCGCGCGGCCATCAGCGGCGCGCTGCTGGCGTCCATGAACACGGCCTCGGAATACGGTTTCGGCGGCGTGATCGCCGCGCTGCCGGGCTTCCTGGTGGTATCGGACGCGCTCAAGAGCGTACCCAATCCGCTGCTCAACGAAGCCGTCACCGTCACCGCGCTGGCCGGCATCACCGGTTCCGCGTCGGGCGGCATGAGCATCGCGCTGGCCGCCATGGCCGACAGCTTCATCCAGGCCGCGCAGGCCGCCCATATTCCGATGGAAGTGCTGCACCGCGTGGCCTCCATGGCCAGCGGCGGCATGGACACCTTGCCCCACAACGGCGCCGTGATCACACTGCTGGCCGTCACCGGGCTCACACACCGGGTGTCCTACCGCGACATCTTCGCCATCACCCTGATCAAGACGGGCGCCGTGTTCGTCGTGATCGCCGCCTTCCTGCTCACCGGAGTTTACTGACCATGACCACCGCCACCGCTATGTTGAAAGATAAAGTCGCCCTCGTCACGGGCTCCACCTCCGGCATCGGCCTGGGCATCGCGCAGGCGCTGGCCGCCAATGGCGCCCATGTGGTGCTTAATGGCTTCGGCGACGCGCGCGAGATCGAAGCGCTGCGCGCCGACATCGAGCGGCGCTACGGCGTGCAGGCCGCGTACCAGCCGGCCGACATGGCGCGCGCGGCCGACATCGAAGCGATGATGGCGGCCGTGCTGGCCCGCTTTGGCCGCATCGACATCGTCGTCAACAACGCCGGCATCCAGCACGTGGCCGACGTGGATGCGTTCCCGGTCGAGAAGTGGGACGCCATCATCGCCATCAACCTCAGCTCCGCCTTCCACACCACGCGCCTGGCGCTGGAGTCGATGAAGCGGCACAACTGGGGCCGCATCATCAACGTGGCCTCGGTGCACGGGCTGGTGGGGTCGGCGCAAAAATCGGCCTACGTGGCGGCCAAGCATGGCGTGGTGGGGCTGACCAAGGCGGTGGCGCTGGAACTGGCGCAGACGGGCATCACCTGCAATGCCATCTGCCCCGGCTGGGTGCTCACGCCGCTGGTGCAGAACCAGGTGGACGCACTGGCGGCCCAGCGCGGCATCAGCGGGGACGCGGCCAGCGCCGCGCTGCTGGCGCAAAAGCAGCCGTCGGGCCAGTTCGTCACGCCCGAACAACTGGGCGCGCTGGCCGTGTTCTTCTGCGGCGACGCCGCCCGCGAAGTGCGCGGCGTGGCCTGGAACATGGATGGCGGCTGGGTGGCACAATAGCGGGCCGGGGCGCTTGCTGGCCCCTCCGATTGGCGGTACGATCGTGGCTTAGAGGAGGGGACGACGCATGCAATCGCAATTCGACATCTTGACGGCGCAGGCGTTGAAGCTCACGCCGGACGAGCGGGAGGCCTTCGTGCAACTGCTGGCCGCCAGCCTGGATCAGGATATCGCCGAAGACGAGGCGCTGGCAGCTGAGGTGGCGCGTCGTATCGCCGATCTGGAGAGCGGTGCGACGCAAGCCATCCCGCTTGCCGATGCGTTTGCGTCGGTGCGTGCCGGACTGAAGTGAAGTTAGTGATCGTCCCTGCGGCGCTCGCGGAGCTGCGGGATGCCGCCGCCTGGTACGCGGCGCAGGCGAATGCGGATCTGGCGCGCGCGTTTGTGGAGGAGGTCGAGCGGGTCGCCAACCTCGTGTCAGCTTCTCGGCAATTGGGCGCCGTTTTTCGCGGCAATCAGCGCCGATATTTTCTGCGTAAATTCCCCTACTGCGTTATCTATCAAATCGTCCAGGACCAATTGCGGGTACTGGCCATCGCACATCAAAGGCGCCGGCCCGCCTACTGGTCGCGGCGTAAGTAGCCATGCAAGCCAGGGATGCGTGCGCGTCGCACCACCTGCACCTTTACCAACACATCAATTCGAGGGAGTAGTGACATGGACCAGCAATTCAACGACGGCCTGCAAATGCGCAAGCAGGTGATGGGCGACGATTTCGTCGAGCGCGCATTCGCCAACGCCGACACCTTCACCCAGCCGCTGCAGGAATTCATCACCCGCAACGCCTGGGGCACGGTGTGGTGCCGCGAGGGCCTGGACCTGAAAACCCGCAGCCTGCTGACGCTGTCGATGTTGACGGCGCTGGGCCGCTCGCATGAGATCAAGGGCCATGTGCGCGGTGCCATCAACAACGGCGCCACCATCCAGGAAATCCAGGAAGTGCTGTTGCACGCGGCCGTCTACTGCGGCGCGCCGCTGGCGGTGGATGCGTTCCGCGCCGCGCAGGAAGCCTTGCAGGCGATGGAGACAGCTAAGGATTGACGCCGGCCCGCCCAACTGTGAAGATAGGAAAAAACTGGAAAGGCGGACAATAATGGTGAAACTGGCGGGTTTTGTCTCTGGCGCGCATGATCGGGCGCACACGCTGGCGCACAACTTCGTGCGCACAAGGCAAGCGGGCATGGCCCGGACCTCGGCCGTGGCGGCGGTGGCCGTGCTGGTGTTGCTGGCCGGGGCGGGGCTGTATTACGTCAAGTCCGGGCCGGCCACGCAGCCGGCGGCGGACGAAGCGGCCAACCATCCGGCGCCGCCACCGGAAGCGGGACCGGTCCAGAAGGACAGCAAAACCGTCAACGAGTTGATGAACCTGGCCATCAGCCACCTTGAACAGGGCAACCTGGCCGAGGCCGAGAAGGATTTGCAGGCCGCGCGTGCCCACGCGCCGCAGCAGCCGCTGGTGGCCTATAACACGGCCATCCTGCGCGTGAAGCAGCACCGTCCGGATGACGCGCTGCGCGAACTGGAGGCCAGCTTCGTGGCCGGCTTCAGCTATTTCGACCAGCTTGACATGGACAACGACCTGGACCCGCTGCGCGACAATCCGCGCTTCGTGGCGCTGGTGGCCAAGTACCGCAAGCCGGCGCCGGGCAAGTGAAGCGGGACTGAATACGGCAGGGCGGCATGCAGCACAGTTGCATGCAAAAAGGCCGTCATCACGTTTCCATGAATGACGGCCTTCGCAGAATTCTGGTGGTGATAGGTGGACTTGAACCACCGACCCCAGCATTATGAATGCTGTGCTCTAACCAACTGAGCTATATCACCGAAACAAAAATGGTCTGATCGGAATCAGACCATTCTTTAAGAAATCTTGGTGGTGATAGGTGGACTTGAACCACCGACCCCAGCATTATGAATGCTGTGCTCTAACCAACTGAGCTATATCACCGACAACGCCCAGCATTATCTAGGTTGGACGCCAGCCTGTCAAGACTGGCCCGAATATTTTCCGTTTTTTTCTTACGCACCCGGCGCGTGCCTTGTCACATTGCCATGGCAGGCGCTCAGCGGCGCCGGGCTTCGATTTGGGCCAGCATGGCGGCGGCCGGGTTGGGCGCCAGGCAGTCCAACACCACCCGCTGCGGCATGGAGCGCAGCCAGGTCAGCTGGCGCTTGGCCAACTGGCGGGTGGCCACGATGCCCGTTTCACGCAGGGTGGCGTAGTCGATATAGCCGTCCAGGTATTCCCACGCCTGGCGGTAGCCCACGCAGCGCATGGACGGCAGGCCGGGATGCAGGTCGCCCCGGCGGCGCAGCGTTTCCACTTCCGTGAGCAGGTTGCCTTCCTCGCCTTCCTCCAGCATCAGGTCGAAGCGGCGCGCGATGCGTTCATGCAGCACGGCGCGGTCGGATGGTTCCAGTGCGAACGACAGCAGGTCGAACGGCAGCTCCGTCTTCTCGCGCTGGGCCAGCAGTTCCGACATGGGACGGCCGGCCAGGGTGCAGATCTCCAGCGCGCGCTGGATGCGCTGGGCGTCGTTGGGCGCCAGGCGCGCGGCCGTGGGCGGGTCCAGCGCCTGCAGGCGCGCGTGCATTGCGGGCCAGCCGTGGCGGGCCGCCTCGTCTTCCAGTTCGGCGCGCAGGGCCGGGTCGGCGCCGGGCAGGTCGTCCAGGCCGTCCGTCAGGCCTTTGAAGTACAGCATGGTGCCGCCCACCAGCAGCGGCAGCTTGCCGCGCGCCGTGATGTCGGCCACCAGGCCCAGCGTGGCATCGCGGAACTGGGCCACGGAATAGGCGTCCAGCGGGTCGATGATGTCGATCAGGTGGTGCGGCACGGCGGCCAGTTCGGCGCGGGTGGGCTTTGCAGTGCCGATGTCCATGCCGCGATAGACCAGGGCCGAGTCGACCGAGATGATTTCGGCGCCGATGCGTTCGGCGATGGCCAGCGCGGCGGCCGTTTTGCCGGACGCCGTCGGTCCCATGATGGCGACGGCCAGCGGGCGTGGTGCTTGATGATTCATGATGTCTTTACTTGATAGCGCGTGCTTACTGGCCGCGCAGGAACAGCTTGTCGAGCGCGCCGATTTCGACCTGCACCCAGGTGGGGCGGCCGTGGTTGCACTGGTCGGCCCGCTCCGTGCTTTCCATCTGGCGCAGCAGCGCGTTCATTTCCTGGGTCGACAGGATGCGGTTGGCGCGCACGGCCGTGTGGCAGGCCAGGGTGCCCAGCAGTTCGTTGCGGCGCTCGATCAGCACCCGCGAACCGCCGAATTCGCGCACGTCGCGCAGCACGTCGCGCGCCAGGGTCTGGGCGTCCGCGTTCTTGAGTAGCACCGGCACCGAGCGCACGGCCAGCGTGGTGGGCGACAGGGCGGCGATGTCGAAGCCCAGCGCCTGCAGCGTTTCCTGGTGTTCCTGGGCGGTGCCCACTTCCACTTCCTCGGCGTAGAAGGTGACGGGGATCAGCAGCGGCTGCACCTGCATCTGTTGGCCGGCCACCTGGTCGTCGAGCGCGTTCTTGAGCTGTTCGTACAGGATGCGCTCGTGCGCCGCGTGCATGTCCACCAGCACCAGGCCCTTGCTGTTCTGGGCCAGGATGTAGATGCCGTGCAGCTGGGCCAGCGCGAAGCCGAGCGGGAATTCCTCCTGCGCCATGGCGGCGGACGAGGCCACGTAGGGCGTGGCCGAAGCGATCATGGTCGCCGAGGAGGCCATCGTGTCCATGCTGGCCGGGGATGCCGATGCCATGCGCTCATCGCGTGCCTGCTCGCCGCCGAACAGGGCGCCGTAACGCTCCGTGCTTTGCGCCACGCCACCGCCAGCCTGGCGCGATGGGCCGTAGGGTGAAGGTGAGAAGGTGGACGTGTAGCCGGGCGTGAGCAGGGGACCGAACGACGCTTGTTGCGCCTGGCCGCGCCAGTTGTCGCCCGCGTTCAGCGATTCGGCCGCCGGCAGCGGCGACGGCACGCTGCCGTGGGCCGTGGCCGACGTCTGTGCCAGCGCCCGCTGCACGGCGTGGAACACGAATTGGTGCACGGCGCGGCTGTCGCGGAAGCGTACTTCGATCTTGGATGGGTGCACGTTCACATCCACCAGCGCCGGGTCGATCTCCAGGGCCAGCACGTAGGAGGGGAAGCGGTCGCCGTGCAGCACGTCGGCGTAGGCGGCTTTGACGGCGTGCACCAGCAGCTTGTCGCGCACGAAGCGTCCGTTCACGTAGAAGAACTGGCCGTCGGCGCGCGCCTTGGAGGCGGTGGGCAGGCCGGCGTAGCCGTGCAGGCGCAGCGGGCCGGCCGTTTCGTCGATCGGCAGGCGCGCCTCGGCGAAACCATCGCCCAGGATGTGGGCGCTGCGCTTGGCCATCTCCGTCACGTTCCAGTGGTCGATGGTGCGGCCGTTGTGGCTGAGCGAGAACGACACGTCCGGCCGCGCCAGCGCGATGCGCCGCACCACCTCGGCGCAGTGGCCGAACTCCGTCTGTTCCGACTTGAGGAATTTACGCCGCGCCGGGGTGTTGTAGTACAGGTCCTTGACGTCCACCGTGGTGCCGTGGGCGCCGGACGAGGGCGATACGGCGCCCAGGTGCGAGCCCGCGATTTCCCACGCGTGGGGTGCGTCGGCCGTGCGGGTGGTGACGGTGACGGCGGCCACCGACGCGATCGAAGCCAGCGCCTCGCCCCGGAAGCCCAGCGTGCCCACGTTTTCCAGGTCGTCCAGCGAAGCGATCTTGGAGGTGGCGTGGCGGGCCAGGGCCAGCGGCAGCTGGTCGGGCGGGATGCCACGGCCGTTGTCGGTGATGGCGATGCGTTTCACGCCGCCTTCCTCCAGCCGCACCGTGATCTGGGTGGCGCCCGAGTCGAGCGCGTTTTCCAGCAATTCCTTGACCACGGCGGACGGCCGCTCCACCACCTCGCCGGCGGCGATCTGGGAAATCAGCTTGTCCGGCAGGGCCTGGATGGGACGGAGGGGGCGTTGGGTCGGGTCGGGCGCGTTCATGGCGCGATTATACCGATACGCACCACCCGACCGCGATCCATCGGAAACAATTTCGGGGGACTACGGTTTTGGCTGCTCGCGCACGGGGATGGGGACGTTGCATAGCTCGACGTAGCCGGCCGCGTACTTGTTCCACGGGCCGCCCCGGTTGCGCTGGGCTTCCACGGCGGCCTTGTAGGTGGCGCTGTCGGTACGCATCACTTGCAAGTGGCTGCGCTCGGCCTCCGGCACGTCGGCCGCCAGCCGCATGGAGGTGATGGGCGGGTGGACTTCAGTGGCGCCATAAAATCCCATGGCCTCATGCCCGCGCGGCAGTGTCGAGAGCAGCGCCATGCCCGACACCACCCGGCCCACGACGGTGATGTTGCGGTCCAGGTGGCGCGGCGCGTGGCCCGTCACGGCGTACAGCGAGGTGCCATTGCCGCTGTCGTTCTCCACGTCGCGGCCCACGCCCACCATGCCATAGCAGTGCGCCAGCCAGGTGCGGCCAGCCTTGGGATCGCGTCCGGCGGGAAAGCCGTTCGAGATGCCCACCTGCGGCGCGTAGCCGTCGCGCTCGGGCAGGGCGGTGAAGTGGCGGTCGTTCTTGAGCGGTACGGTGAATTCGCCCGGTACTTTTTCCCTGGCCGTCTTGAGCGGCTTGGGATGGGCTTCGTCCGCATCGCCCCACTGGGCCACGTAGTTGTCCTGCGAGCGCACCACGGCCTGGCCGTCGTAATAGCGTTCGCGCGTCAGCAGCTTGATGTTGGCCACGTTTTGCGGCGCGAAATCGGGCGCCAGTTCGATCACCACGCGCCCGCCGGGCAGTTCCATGTACAGCGTATTGTCCGGGTCCAGCGGGCGCCAGTCGGACGCGCTGGAAGCCTTGACGATGTCGGCCACGGTGGGCTTGATGGGCAGGCCGGGGGCGGCGCTGGCCGCCAGCACTGGCACGGCGGCCAGGGCCAGCGCCAGCGTGGTGGCACGGCGGATCGTCAGGGAAAATGGGGTGTGCATCCAGGCTCTCCTCGGTGATGGCGGGATGATGGCGGGGTGGTCGCAGGGTAGCGCCATACGGTGCGCGGCGGGTAGCGCGCGCTGCGCCGATTGTAATCGGAAAGATGGTTAAATTGGAAACGCAAATATCCGCCGACTATCACGGCAGGAGTGCGGCCGGTGGTGTATGATTCCGGCGCAACCTTTATGGGACGAATATGGATTTGATGCAATTTTTCGGCATGCTGTTGCATGTCGACAAGACGCTGGAACTGCTGATACAGCAATACGGCACGCTGGTGTACGCGGTGCTGTTCGCCATCATCTTTTGCGAGACGGGGCTGGTGGTGCTGTTCTTCTTCCCTGGTGATACGCTGCTGTTCATTGCCGGCGCCCTGTGCGCGGTGGGCGAGATGAACCTGGCGCTGCTGATGCTGCTGTTGGTGACGGCGGCCGTGACGGGCAACACCCTCAATTACTGGATAGGCGAGGCCATCGGCCACCGTGTGTTCACCCATGATTACCGGTGGATCAACAAGCAGGCGCTGCGCCGCACCCACGACTTTTTCGAAAAGCACGGCGGCAAGACCATCGTGCTGGCCCGCTTCGTGCCTGTGGTGCGCACCTTTGCACCGTTCGTCGCTGGCGTGTCGGACATGACCCATGCCCGCTTCCAGCTTTACAACATCACCGGCGCCACGTTGTGGGTGCTGCTGTTGACGACGGCCGGCTACTTCTTCGGTAATATCACCATCGTGCGCGAGCATTTGACGGAAATCGTGCTGTTCGGCGTGGGTGTGGCCGTGGTGCCGATGGCGCTGGGCGGGGTATGGAAGCTGTCGCGCCGCATGCTGGGCCGCTGACGATACAGGGAAGGCGCCACGGCCCCGCCGTGGCGTGTTGTATCGTAAATAATTCTCTCGTGCATGGTCCGCACGTCTCAAGTTTTGCCGTACTGCATCCGTATACAAGAGTGTAATTCTCACTTTCCTCGATACCCATGCGTACACTGATCGCCCTGATAGCCTGCAGCATCGTTGCCGCGACAGCCAGCGCCGCCGATCCGGGCATCACGCCGTCGGCCAAGAATTCCGCCCCTAAACCCATCGAATCGATCCGTCCGCACGCGGCCGGCGCGGCCAGCGCTGGATCGGCATCGGCATCGGCTTCCGTGCCGGAGAAATCAGGCCCACCCGTGCGCGCCAGCGCCATGTCCGAGCGCGCGCGCGAGGAACAGGCCGAAGCCGACCTGTCGGCCAAGATCGCGGCCCGCCTGGCCATCATGCGCGCCAATCAGGCCGCGCGCGTGGCGCAGCAGGCCAAGGCCAAGAAAGCCGCCGCCGCAGCGGCAGCGGTGGTGGCGGCCGCGCCCAAGGTCTACAGCAATCACTGGTCGTATGAAGGCGAGAATGGCCCGGCCAACTGGGGCCGCATCAATCCTGAGTGGGCCAAGTGCGGCATCGGCAACCGCCAGTCGCCGATCGATATCCGCGATGGCATGAAGGTGGACCTGGAACAGATCACCTTCGATTACAAGCCATCGTCGTTCAACGTGACGGACAACGGCCATACGGTGCAGGTGATGGTCAGTGGCGGCAACTTCATCACGGTGGCCAACCGCATGTATGAACTGATCCAGTTCCATTTCCACCGGCCGTCCGAGGAGCGTATCAACGGCAAGGGCTATGAGATGGTGGTGCACCTGGTGCACAAGGATGCGGAAGGCCACCTGGCCGTGCTGGCGCTGCTGCTGGAACGGGGCAAGCCGCAGCCGACCATCCAGACCGTGTGGAACAACCTGCCGCTGGAGAAGTTCGACACCATGGCGCCGTCCATTGTGCTCGATCCCATGGACTTGATTCCGGCCCGGCGCGATTACTACACCTACATGGGTTCGCTGACCACGCCGCCCTGCAGCGAAGGCGTGCTGTGGCTGGTGATGAAGGAACCGGTGCAAGCCTCGCCGGCGCAGATGGCGCTGTTCAGCCGCCTGTATCCGCTCAACGCCCGTCCCGTGCAGCCGTCTTCGGGCCGTATCGTCAAGGAATCGAACTAACAGCGGCGCGGGGGCTGAATCAGCTGTCGATTCAGCAGCTGATTCAGTTGCTGATCCTGTGCCGGCCCACCCACTGCGCGCCCGGCGCTAGCTGCTGCTGGTCCACCCGGGCCGGTTCGATGCAGACAAAACGCAGGTATTCATCGTCGGCCATGTCGGCCAGCGCCGCCGCGTCGGCCGCGCCGGGATTCCACACCACCCACTCGCTGTAACCTTGCTGCTCCAGGCGCAGCGCGCCACCGGCCGTGCGCAGCGTGAGCGCGGGCGGGGCCTGGTACAGGCGGTCCGTCTTTTCCGTAAAGCGCAGTACCGGCTCCTGCTGTTCCAGCGTGGCCATGAGGTGGTCGGTGTAGCGGCAATGCTGCAAGCCTTCGATGGCGGCCGCTTCCAGTTGTCCCACTTCGAAATAGGTGTGCAGCGCCACGCCGAACGGGAATGGCTGCGTGCCCGTGTTCTGCACAGTGCACAGCAGGTCCAGTGCCGGGCCGCCCAGCGTGAAGCGCAGGCGCAGTTCGAACGCATGGGGCCAGGCTTGCGCCACCGGCGCGGCCAGGTCGGCCGGCGCCAGCACGAATTCGGCCCACACGCGGCCATCCTCGCCGCCGCTGCCGGCCAGGCGCCAGGTGCTGGTGCGGGCGAAGCCGTGGCGCGGACCGTCGCCGCGCGCGTTAAATTGGGGGAAGATGACGGGCACGCCGCCGCGTATGGCCTTGCTGCCGTCCAGCGCCGATTTGGCGCTGCAGAACAGGTGTTCCTTGCCTTCGGCCGTTTTCCAGGACAGCAGGTGGGCGCCGAACAGCGCCACCGTCGCTTGTGCGCCATCCGGCGCCGTCAGGCGCACGGCCGGCAATTGGCCGTACTCCACCATCGTTACCACGGTCATTGCATTCATCCTTGGGTGTGAAATCAGGTCAGGCGGTTCTTGGACAGCGGCGGATTCTTGGCGAAGTAGCGCCGTATGCCCTTGACGATGGCGTCGGCCAACTGATCCTGGTAGGCGTTGTCGAGCAGCTTGGCCTCCTCCTCGGGGTTCGAGATGAATGCCGTTTCGACCAGGATGGAAGGGATGTCCGGCGCCTTCAGCACGGCGAAACCGGCCTGCTCGACAGCGCCCCGGTGCAGACGGTTGATGCCGCCGATCTCGCCCAGCACGGCCTTGCCCAGTTTCAGGCTGTCGTTGATCTGGGCCGTGGTGGACAGGTCGAACAACACGCTGGCCAACTGCTTGTCGTGACTCTTGACGTTGACGCCGCCGATGGTGTCGGCCAGGTTTTCCTTGTTGGCCAGCCAGCGCGCGGCGCTGGAGCTGGCGCCTTTTTCCGACAGCACGAACACGGACGAGCCGCGCGCCGTCGGTTCCACAAAGGCGTCGGCGTGGATGGAGACGAACAGATCGGCCTGCACCTTGCGCGCCTTTTCCACCCGCGTACCGAGCGGCACGAAGTAGTCGGCGTCGCGCGTCAGCATCACCCGCATGTTGGGATGTTCCTCGATACGCGACTTGAGGCGCTTGGCGATGGCCAGCACGATATCCTTCTCGTGGCTGCCGTTGCTGCCGGAGGCGCCGGGGTCTTCGCCGCCGTGCCCGGGATCGAGCGCGATGGTCAGCATGCGCACCATCTTCTGGCCCGCTCCCGCCTTGGCCTCGCTGCGCGCTTCGAAACGGTCTTCCGGTTTGATGGCGGTCCTGGCATCGGCGCGGGCATCCGGCTTACCATCTGGCTTACCGTCCGCCTTACCGTCCGCCTTCTGCGCCTGCGCAACGTCCGCACCGGGCGTGGATGGCGCCGGAGCGCCGCCCACGGTGGGCGTGCCGTCGCGCGCCGCGCCTGCGGCCGGTTGTGTCGCCTTGCCCGCCTCGTCCGACCAGTTGCCCTTTTCGATCATGGCGGCGATCGGGTCGACCGCCTTGACGGGGTACAAATCGAAGATCAGGCGGTGCTTGTAATTGCCCGCTGGCGCCAGCGTGAACACCTGCGGCGTCACTTCCTCTTTCAGGTCGAATACCAGCCGCACCACGTTGGGCCGGTTCTGGCCCACCCGCACCTGCTTGATGTAGGGATCGTTGGACTGGATCTTGGCCACCAGGCTTTTGAGCGTGGGATTGAGTTCCAGGCCCTCGATATCGACCACCAGCC
Source organism: Rugamonas apoptosis (assembly GCF_014042355.1). GTDB lineage: Bacteria > Pseudomonadota > Gammaproteobacteria > Burkholderiales > Burkholderiaceae_D > Rugamonas > Rugamonas apoptosis. The sequence continues at coordinate 139,498 of NZ_JACEZU010000006.1, read as the reverse complement.
GGTCCGGGTCCTTGACGATGAAATGGGTCGCCTTCAGGCTGGAATCGTTTTCCAACGTCACGCGCGTGTAGTCGTCGGCAGGCCACACCCGCACGGCCAAAATTTGCGCCGCGCGCGCGGGCAGGGGCGCGAGCACGGACAACAGCAGCGTGCCGCCGGCTTTCAGGATGGTGCGCCGCATGGCCCGGGGAGCGGTGCCGCTCACAGGTTGGGCGCGAAATGGAGGCGTTCGAGGCATGAGTGACCCAGGGCGGTGGTTGCCTGCAATTCTACATCACGGCCGTCGCCGGCGACGGACAGGAACAGGTTCAGGTCGGGCGGCGGCAGCACCCGGTCCGCCTTTTCCGGCCATTCGACGATGCAGATGTTGTCACCGTTGAAATCTTCGCGGAAGCCGGCGTCCAGGAATTCCTCCGGGCTGCCCATGCGGTACAGGTCGAAATGGATCACGTTCACGGCGCGCCCGTTCAGTTGCACACGGTACGGTTCGGACAGCGTGTAAGTGGGGCTCTTGACGGTGCCTTCATAGCCGGCCGCGTGCAGCAGGGCGCGGGTGAGGGCGGTCTTGCCGGCGCCCAGGTCGCCGTGCAGGTAGATGGCCAGGCCGGGCGCGAGCGCGCGCGCCAGCGAGGCGCCCAGCGCGCAGGTGCCGGCTTCGTCGTGGAGATGGGCTTTAAAGTGCTGCATCAATTAAAATAGCGTTTTAGATGAACGTTTTGCAGGTTCGGGCGTTCGTGTCCGTATCCTTTGTGGGCCGCAAGGCCCGCCTGCCTGCATTGTAACCGCCCGCCTGTCACCATGTCCCTGTCCGAAGCCAATTTAGCCGAACTTGCCGCCAGCATCAAGCAATGGGGGCGCGAACTGGGTTTTGCCGAAGTACGCATCACGGACATCGACCTCACCGCGTCCGAAGCGGGTCTGCAGGCGTGGCTGGACGCGGGCATGCACGGCGAAATGGATTACATGGCCAGCCACGGCATGAAGCGTGCCCGGCCCGCCGAACTGGTGCCGGGCACGGTGCGGGTGGTCACGGCCCGCATGGACTATCTGCCGCAGTCCATGCCCGAGGATTGGCGCGAGCGGGAAACGGCGCGCCTGGCCGAACCCGGCGCGGCCGTCATTTCGCTGTACGCGCGGGGACGCGATTATCACAAGGTGTTGCGCGCCCGCTTGCAGCAACTGGCCGACCGCATCCGCGCCGCGACGGGCGAATTCGGCTACCGCGTCTTCACGGATTCGGCGCCCGTGATGGAATTGCCGCTGGCCGAGAAGGCGGGGCTGGGCTGGCGCGGCAAGCACACGTTGCTCATCAGCCGCACGGCCGGTTCCACCTTCTTCATGGGCGAAATCCTGGTCGACCTGCCGCTGCCGGTGGACCCACCCACGGGCGCCCATTGCGGCCAGTGCACGGCGTGCCTGGACGTGTGCCCCACCCAGGCCATCATCGGCCCCGGCAAGCTCGATGCGCGGCGCTGCATCTCCTACCTGACCATCGAACTGAAAAGCGCGATCCCGGAGGAGATGCGGCCCCTGATTGGCAACCGCGTGTATGGCTGCGACGATTGCCAGACGGTCTGCCCGTGGAATAAGTTCGCCCAGCGCGCCGTGCTGCCGGACTTCGACGAGCGCAATGGACTGGGCGGGGCGGACATGGTGGACCTGTTCGCGTGGAGCGAGGAGGACTTCAACCGGCGCCTGGAGGGTAGCCCGATCCGCCGCATCGGCCATGAGCGCTGGCTGCGCAATATCGCCGTCGGGCTCGGTAATGCGGCGGCGGCTGGGGCGCGCGGTGACGCGACCATCGTGGCCGCGCTGATGTCACGCCGCGATCATCCGTCGGAGCTGGTGCGCGAGCATGTGGAATGGGCGCTGGCGCGGCACTTGGATAGGGATTGAAGCTCATTCAGAAACGCAAGCAGGAGTGGGTTCTTGTCCGTCTGCGATAAGAGCTTGGTTTCATGAATGGCTAACCCTTCCATCGAGCGGATGTCCAGCGGCTTAGTCCCACAGAGGGGCTAAGCGTTTCAGAAGCAAGTTACTTTGAACTTTAGCCTCATGTCAAACGATGGTGAACTCATCGGTGAAGACAATCTCGTAGTTGAGAGGCCGCTACCTTAACTTAACCCCTCGTTCAAGGGAACGCCTGACGGCACCAGCTAATTCGAACTCTGGGCGTTTTGATTTCGGAAACCTTCGCTTGATTTTTGTATCCAATTAGATACAATGAAACACATGTTCTCGGTACTTCAAACACAGGAGTTCCAAGACTGGCTTGATGGCCTCAAAGACATTAAAGCCCAGTTGCGCATAGTTGCGAGACTGCGCTTGGCTGAGGCAGGCAATCTTGGCGACTGGAGGCCGGTCGGGGGAGCGGTATCGGAATTGCGCGTTGCGTTCGGTCCGGGCTATCGTCTGTACTTCACGAAACGTCAGAACATTCTCATCGTCATGCTCGCTGGCGGCGACAAATCAACCCAGGCAAGAGATATCAAACGGGCACAAAAAATCTTGCAACAATTGGAACTTGAATGATGAGCACTCCTAAGACCAAAGCAAAGTTAATTCCATTGGATGCGGCTCGTTACCTCACTGACGAAGGTGCTATCGCCGAGTACATGACCGCAGTTCTCGAAGCCGAGGATACCGATCTTTTTATTCTTGCGCTCAGCGACGTTGCGCGAGCCAAGGGAATGGCGCAGGTCGCAAAGGATGCAGGGCTAGGCCGAGAGAGTCTTTACAAGGCACTCACCCCCGGCGCGAAGCCGCGTCTCGACACCATCCTCAGAGTGGTCCGTGCGCTCGGCGTCAGGTTATCGGCGCACGCGACGTGATGCCGAGTGTGGCCAATGGTCGGCTGTGGCAGGGCAGGGTAAAGGAGTACGAATAGCGATGCCGTGGTGCTGATTCATGGTCAATATCCTTCTTGGTGGTCGCGATCACAAGAAACACGCAAATTAACCAGCCCCGTCAAACTTGCTTGAGCCGCAGCGCCGACCAGTCGTCGTCGATGGCGACGATGGCCACGCTATCGAGTCCTATCGTCGCCGCGTGTTCGCGTATCGTGTCGCGGTGCAGGCCGATGTTTCGCTTGGCGCCGCCTTTACGATAGGCCACCCATAGCGCCGCCTTGGGCGCCATCCGCGCCTTCGCTTGGGGCAGCAGGGTTGCCAGTTCTTGCTGGCTGGTGGCGAACAGCAGCACCAGCTCCGCCGCTTCGTCGGCAGCGGCGAGCTTGTCTGCCGGCAGCGCGGCCAGCAGCGAGCTGCTACCTGCTTCTCTGTTCAGAACGGCGATCGAACCGGCCTTGTGGACATACATTTTTTCCGCGATAGTCTTTTCGGTCATTGCCTGTCCGGATTGTCGGTTTTGTTGGAAGCGATGCTGACCTGGAAGAATGGCGGAGGCATTTGCCCAATATGTCTTCACCGAAGCGGCGTCGTTGGGATCATAGGCACAGTCCGGGTCGTCCACCTGATCCGGTGCGGATGCGATTGCCGTAGCTATTTGCTCGACGCTAATATGTAGCCGCTTTGAGATAAGTTCGCGTTTCATGTTTGCTGCTATAACGGCATGAAATGAATCGAGCGCAATCTCGCTCCTCGCCCTGGTCGTGGAGTGCTACCCGCATAGTATGCATCACTCTGAGGCAAATCAAGCACATGCTCTATGTCGCCTCACTTGAGCAGCCCCGCCAGCTCCACGGCCGTCTTGACTTGCATCTTGTCGAAGATATGGGCGCGGTGCACTTCCACCGTGCGCATGCTGATGCCCAGCTGGTCGGCCACCACCTTGTTCATTTTTCCAGCCAGGATCAAATCGAGCACTTCCCGTTCGCGGCCCGACAGCGTGGCCAGGCGCGCCTGCACGGCGGCGCGAGCGCCGGCCTGGCGTGAGCCGGCCAGCCCTTCCTGCACCCGGTCCATCAACTCGTTGTCGTTGAACGGCTTTTCGAAAAAATCGAAGGCGCCGCGCTTGAGCGTGTCGACCGCCATCGGCACGTCGCCGTGGCCGGTCAGGAAGATCACGGGCAGGCGCTGCGTCAATCCCTTGGCGGCCAACTGGTCGAACACGGCCACGCCGTTCACATCCGGCATGCGCACGTCCAGCAGCACGCAGTCGCCGTCGGCGTCGAACTGGCCGCGCGCCACTTCGGTCAGAAAAGCATGCGCGCTGTCGTAGGCGCGCGCGGCGATCGCGCGCGAGCCGGCCAGCCAGGAGAGCGCGTCGCGCACCACTTCTTCATCATCGACTATGTGCAGCATGGTTCAGATTGCTCCTGTGTGCGTGGCAACCGGCGCGGCCGGCAAGGTGAATGTGAAGATGGTACCGCCTTCCGGGTTGGCGTGGTGGGTCAGCGCGCCGCCGTGGAATTCGATGGCGGTGCGGCAGATGTTCAATCCCATGCCCATGCCTTCGGCCTTGGTGGAAAAGAACGGTGAGAACAGGCGTTCAGCCACGTCCTGCGGAATGCCGTGGCCCTGGTCGATCACGGCCACGCTGACCTGGCCGGCCGCCGCGTCGTAGCTGGCGCGCAGGGTCAGCACGCGGCGCTGGGGGGGGATGTGGGCCATCGCTTCGATGGCGTTGCGGGTCAGGTTCAACAGCACCTGTTCGACCATCATGCGGTCGATGCGCAGCGGCGGCAGGTCGGGCGCCAGTTCGGTGTGGATGACGACGTAGAAGCGGCGCGCCTGCAGTTCGATCAGCGCGCGTATGCCTTCCAGCAGCGCCGGCAGCGTCACTTCCTCGCGCAACGGTTCGCGCTTCTTGACGAAGGCGTGCACGCTGCGGATGATCTGGCCGGCCCGCTGGGCCTGCGCGGAAGCCTGTTCCAGCGCCGGCTTCAGCATGCTGCCATCGACCGGCGCGCCGCTGGCCTCGGCCCGTCCCAGCACGTTGAGCGCGCCCGTGGTGTAGCTGGAAATGGCCGCCAGCGGCTGGTTCAGTTCATGGGCCAGCATGGAGGCGATTTCGCCCATGGTGGCCAGGCGCGCGCTGGTCTGCAGCTTTTCGTGCTGCTGGCGGTTCAGTTCCTCGATGCGCTTGCGGTCGGAGATGTCGAGGATGGAGCCCATCCAGCCCGTCTGGCGCCCATCCTTGTCCACCAGCGGCGCTTCGAAGATCAGCACCGGCACGCGGGTGCCGTCGGCGCGCTGGAAGATGGTTTCGAACTGGGGCGTGATGGTGCCGGCCAGTACGGCGGCGAAGCGGTGCTGGTATTCGGCCATCGCTTCGGGCGCCCAGTAGGGCATGGGCGGCACCTTGCCGATCAGTTCCTCGGGCGGGTAGCCCACCAGTTGGCAGAAGGCGGGATTGACGTAGGTGACCCGGCCTTCCAGGTCGCGCGCGCGCAGGCCCGTGACGAGCGAATTTTCCATCGCGGTGCGGAACGACATTTGCTGGCGTAGCGCGCCCTCGGCCGCCAGCCGGCGCGTGATGTGGCCCCACAGCGCCAACAGACTCCACAACAAGCCCAGCGACAGCACGATGACGGAGCCGACCAGCAGGTTGGGCAGCAGGCGCGGCGCGCTTTTGACGCTGTCCGTCACCAGCGTGATATTCACGCCCGGCAGGTCCAAGGCCCGCTTGTGGGTGTACACCCCGTGGCCGGGACCGGCGGCGGCGCGCCGCGCCAGCACGTGGTCGTCGCGGTCGGTGAGGGTGATCTGGTTCTCCTGGGCGAACCACCACGGCACCATTTCCTCCAGCAGGGCGCTGACCTGGTAGGTCGCCACCAGGCTGCCCAAATAGGTGCCGCCCCGGTACAAGGGCACGTGGTAGTCCATCAGCACGGCGGCCGGTGGCGCGTGCGGGTCCGGGTTCTGGGCTTCGGGCTGGGTGTACTGCGCGTTATGGGTACGGCGCGCGATGTCGGCCGTGGTACGTGAGATTTCGGACAGGGGCGCGCCGTCGTCGCTGCCGGTGATCATCCGGCCTTGTGGATCGATCCATTGCACCCGCAGCAGTTCGTGGCCGTTGTTGAGCAGTTGCGCCATGCGTTCGCGCAGCTGGTTCGGCGTCAGGTGGCCGTTGTCGATGTCGGCGCCCAGGGCGCGCAGGCTTTCCTCGTCGCGCCCCAGCTGGAAGCGGATGGTTTGCTCCACCCAAAGCGTGTCGGCGATCAGTTGTTCCTGGCGCTCGTTGCTCTCCATCTCGCGCGCCTGCCACGGCAACCAGATCAGGATGGTGAGGAACAGCAGCACCAGCACCACCGGCAGCAGCCAGCGTAAGGTGTTGTTGAACTGGAGGCGGCGTGCGAAGGTGGGAACAGGGTTCATTGCCGGCAAGGTTATCCAGTTGGGCTGGCGTCGCCATTGTGGCTTTCCACAGTTGCGTGGCCACAGGCGACTGCCGAGAATCGGCGACAAACATCATAATAGTGTATTTTGGTACACCTATATCCTCGGAGACCGCATGCAATTGAGAGCCAGCCTGGCGGCCCTGTGCGCCGCCCTGTGCGCGAACGCCTACGCCGAAGGTCCCATCATCATCAAGTTCAGCCATGTGGTGGCCATGGATACGCCCAAGGGCCAGGCCGCGCAGCGTTTCAAGCAGCTGGCCGAGCAGGCCACCCATGGCCGCGTCAAGGTCGACATCTATCCGAACAGCCAACTGTACAAGGATAAGGAGGAACTGGAGGCGCTGCAACTGGGCCTGGTGCACATGCTGGCGCCGTCGCTGGCCAAGTTCGGTCCGCTGGGGGTGAAGGAATTCGAGGCCTTCGACCTGCCCTATATCTTCCCCAGCAAGACGGCCCTGTACAATGTGACCGAGGGCGAGATCGGCAAGGGCATGCTGAAGAAGCTGGAGGCCAAGGGCATCACCGGGCTGGCGTTTTGGGACAATGGTTTCAAGCTGATGTCGGCCAACAAGCCGCTGCACACGCCGGCCGACTTCAAGGGCTTGAAGATGCGCATCCAGTCGTCCACGGTGCTCGATGCGCAGATGCGGGCGCTGGGTGCCAGTCCGCGGGTGCTGGCTTTCTCCGATGTCTATCGGGCCTTGCAAACGGGGGTGGTGGATGGCACCGAGAATCCGCCGTCGAATATGTACACCCAGAAGATGTATGAGGTGCAGCGGCATGTGACTGTGTCCAACCACGGTTACCTGGGCTACGCCGTGATCGTCAACAAGAAGTTCTGGGACGGCCTGCCGGGCGATATCCGCAATGCGCTGGAGAAGGCGATGAAGGATGCCACCACGTTCGAGAAGGCGATCGCCCAGCGCGATAACGACGCGGCGCTGGAGGCCATCAAGAAGACTGGCAAGACTACTGTCTACGCGTTGAGCGTGAAGGAGCAGGCCGAGTGGCGCCGCGCGCTGCTGCCGGTGCAGCGGGAGATGGAAGGCCGGATCGGCAAGGACCTGATCTCGGCCATCAACAAGGAAGCAGCCAAGTAAGGTTGGCCCGGCCACTGCCCGGCGCGCGCCACGGGTGCCCGACTTAATTTATTACTAAAATATTAGGACCTGCTGTCTTTTTCTTACGACAAAAAAAATGGGAAAAAGCCATTCAGATACGTTATGATGGCGTCGCTGTCGGACATATAACTGATAACGAAATGCGTCCAGGTAGCAAAGAACATACAAGCAGTACGCAGGATTAGTTGTGGGGAGTGGGTATAACAACGGCGAACCAGAGCCGGCCATATTTGAGGAGACACACGTTTTACAGAATGCTGTTGGTATCACTGTTGCAAGCCGCCACAAGCGCGCTACGACGGGAACCAAACGGCCGGGAACGTGAAGCAGGATTCGAGCGCACCTTCGGGTGCGCTTTTTTTTGTCCCGTGGTTTTACAATGGCGGCACCGGTGTCGTGCCGGCGCGACAGCGCGACTAGCAACAGGACCAGCGGAAGGACAAGGAAGTGACGAGAATACAACAGGGCAGCGAGATCTTTTCCGCCATCATCGACTTGCCGTTCGGTAAGTTCGGCATCCGTACGGCCGGCGCCTTGGTGACGGAACTGTATTACCTGGCGCCCCATTTCGATGAAAAGGCGCCGCAGGACAAGGTGGCCGAACTGGCGGCCGACCAGGTGCTGCGCTACTGCCAGGACCCGGACTTCGTGTTCGACCTGCCGCTGGCGCGGGTGGGCAGCGCCTTCCAGCACAAGGTGTGGGACACCATCGCCTCCATCCCGCGCGGCAGTGTGCGCACCTATGGCGAAGTGGCGCGCCACATCGGCTCGGCGCCGCGCGCCGTGGGCCAGGCGTGCGGCGCCAACTGGTTCCCGCTGGTGATCCCCTGCCACCGGGTGACGGCCGCCAACGGCCTGGGCGGTTTTTCCAACAACGACGACCAGAACGGCTACCACCTGAACATCAAGCGCTGGCTGCTGGCGCATGAGGGAGCGAGCGAGTACGCATGGCGCCAGACAACCCTGCTCTGATCGACGCCTTCTGCGACAGCCTGTGGCTGGAGGATGGGCTGTCCAAGAATACCCTGGAAGCCTACCGCCGCGATCTGCGCCTGTTCGCCCGCTGGCTGCAGGTGCAGCGCCCGGCGCTGCCGGACCTGCACGCGGTGGCGGGGCACGATATCAGCGATTATTTTTCGGCCCGCCATGGGCAGACCAAGCCAAGCTCCGCGAACCGGCGCCTGTCCGTGCTCAGGCGCTTTTACCAGCACGCGCTGCGCAACAAGCAGATCGCCGCCGACCCGTGCGCCCAACTGCCCACGGCCAAGCAGCCGGCCCGCTTCGTCCATACGCTCAGCGAAGCCCAGGTGGAAGCGCTGTTGGCCGCGCCGGACGTGACCACCCCGCTGGGCCTGCGCGAACGCACCATGCTGGAGTTGATGTATGCCAGCGGTCTGCGGGTGTCGGAACTGGTGGCGCTCAAGATGCTGGAGCTGAGCTTGAACGATGGCGTGCTGCGCGTCACGGGCAAGGGTGCCAAGACGCGGCTGGTGCCGTTCGGCGCCCAGGCCCGGCTGTGGATAGAGCGTTACCTGAAAGAGGCGCGCGGCGTGATTCTCGATGGCCAGGTGGACGACGCCTTGTTCGTGACGGCCCGCGGCGGCCCCATGACGCGCCAGATGTTCTGGGTGCTGATCAAGAAGCATGCGCAGCGGGCCGGCATCACGGCGCCGCTGTCGCCGCACACGCTGCGCCACGCCTTCGCCACCCATCTGCTCAACCACGGCGCCGACCTGCGTGTGGTGCAGTTGCTGCTGGGCCATTCGGACATTTCCACCACCCAGATCTACACCCATGTGGCGCGTGAACGGCTCAAACATTTACATGCGCAACATCATCCGCGTGGATGAAAAAGTTGCGCGGGCCGTATCTGCGTCATAATGTACTTGAATTATCTCAATATCATGTAAGCAGAGGATGCAAATGGCAAAGACAAATTTCCAATATGAAAAGCGGCAACGCGAATTAGAAAAGAAGAAAAAGGCCGAGGAAAAAGCCAGGCGCAAAGCCGAGCTGAAGGCCAATCCCGGCGCCCGGGATGAGGAAGCGGATGCGGACGCCGACGATGGCGAGCCGCAAGACGCCGACGGCGCAGCGGCCGAATAAGAACAACAAGCGGGGTCAGTTCCGGCATCGCGCCACCAATTTGGCAGGTTGCCGGAACTGACCCCGTTTTTCCACCAATTTGGCAGATTGCCGGAACTGCCCCCGTTTTTCACACTGGCGCCGGCTTCAAGCCACTTCTTCCTGCCGCGCTGACGCAGGCACGGCCGTCACGCCGTGTTCCGGTTTTCCCTTGAAATAGCGGGCCGCCCGCTTGCCCAGATTATCCAGATAGGTGTACGCCACCGGCACCACCACCAGCGTCAGCAGGGTGGAGGTGAGCACGCCGCCGATCACGGCCCGGCCCATGGGCGCCTGTAATTCTCCGCCGTCCCCCATGCCGATCGCCATCGGCAGCATGCCGAACACCATGGCCAGCGTGGTCATCAGGATGGGGCGCAGCCGTACCTGGCCGGCTTCCATGATGGCGTCGAACTGGCTCAGGCCCGCGCGCTGGCCATGGTTGGTGAAGTCCACCAGCAGGATGGCGTTCTTGGTCACCAGCCCCATCAGCATGATGAAGCCGATCACGGAGAAGATGTTGAGCGTGCTGCCCGTCACCAGCAATGCCACCAGCACCCCGATCAGCGACAGCGGCAGCGACACCATGATGGCGATCGGTTGCATGAAGCTGCCGAACTGGGACGCCAGCACCAGGTAGATGAAGATCACGGCGATGCCCAGCGCCATGGCGGCGCCGGACATGGTTTCGGCCATGTCCTGGGCGCTGCCGGCCACGTCGAAGCGCACCCCGGCCGGCAGCTCGATCTGTTTCATGGCGCGCTTGATGTCGGCGTCCACGTCGCCGCCGGGCCGGCCTTCCACGGCCGCGTAGATGGCCACCCGCCGCTGCAGCGCCTGGCGCTTGAGCACCTGCGGGCTGGACGAGGGCACGAACTCCACCACCTGGCGCAGCGGGATCATGATCGGCTTGCCGTCCGGCCCCAGCCGGCTGGACGCCAGCGACAGGTCGGCCAGGTCGGCGATTTTTTGCCGGCCCGACTTGGGCAGTTGCACGTTGACGTCGTAGTTCTGGCCATCGTCGGCCAGCCAGTGGCTGACCGTGTCCCCGGCTACGAACGGGCGCAGGGCGGCGCCGATCTGCTGCACCGACAGCCCCAGGTCGCTGGCCAGCTCGTTGTTGATCTTGATGGTGGTGGACGGGTTGGCGCCTTCCTGGCTGTACTCCAGGTCGGCCACGCCCTTGATCTGCTTCATCTTGTCCATCAAACGGTGGGCCACGGCGTCCAGCTTGCCTTCATCGGTGCCGAGGATGGCGATGAAGATGGGCTTCTGGCCCACCGACAGCGTGATGCCGGCGATGGTCGACAAGCGGTCCCGCACCAGCTTTTCCAGTTCCTTCTGCGAGCGCCGTTTGTGCGTCTTGAGGTCGCTCAGCTTCATGACCACGTCGGCCGTGTTGCGCCCGTCCTGGGTGCCCACCCGCGACAGCACGTCGACGATCTCGGGGAAGCTCTTCAGGGCCGCCTCGGCTTGCGCCACCTTGCTGTCCGTGTATTCCAGGCTGGAGCCGACCGGGGTCTTGAAGCGCATGAAGATGCGGCCATCGTCCGTGTCCGGGAACATCTCGCCGCCTATCATGGGCACCAGCGCCAGGCTGGCCACGAACAGGGCCAGCGCCAGCGCCAGCGTGCTCTTGCGCCAGCGCAGCGCCAGCGCCAGCACCTTGCCGTACACCCCGTGCAGGCGGTGCACGCCGCCTTCCAGCCAGGCCATCAAGCGGCCCAGCCATGGGACGTACTTGAAGCGGTCCTGCACCGGGTCGGCCCACACGGACGACAGCATGGGATCGAGCGTGAAGCTGACGAACAGCGACACCAGCACGGCCACCGCCACCGTCAGTCCGAACTGCAGGAAGAAGCGGCCGATGATGCCCTGCATGAACGCCACCGGCACGAACACGGCCACGATGGCGAAGGTGGTGGCCATCACGGCCAGCCCGATCTCGTTGGTGCCGTCGCCGGCGGCGCGGCGGTGGTCCTTGCCCATGCCCAGGTGGCGCACGATGTTTTCGCGCACCACGATGGCGTCGTCGATCAGCAGGCCGATGCACAAGGACAGCGCCATCAGGGTCAGGAAGTTGAGCGTGAAGCCGAACGCCTTCATGGCGATGAAGCTGGCCATCACGGAGATCGGCAGCGTGAGGCCGGTGATGATGGTGCTGCGCCACGAGTGCAGGAACAGGAACACGATCACCATGGTCAGCCCGGCGCCTTCCAGGATGGTTTCCCTGACGTTGGTGAGCTGGCTTTGCACATGCACGGATTCGTCGTTGAGCACCTTCAGTTCCATGTCCTTGGGCAGCGACTGGCGCAGCTCGGCCGCCACGCGCTGGATGCCGGTGCCCACGGCCACCACGTTGGCGTCCTGCACCTTGGTGATCTCGATCGAGATGGCGCGCTGGCCGTTCAGGCGCGACAGCGACAATTCCTCCTGCTCGCCGTCCACCACGTTGGCCACCTGCTCCAGGAACACGGGGCCATTGGCGCGCCGCGCCACGATGATCTTGCTGAATTCGCGCGCCTGTTTCAGCTTGCCCTCCACCCGCACCAGTTGTTCGTTGGCGCCGTAGCTGATGCTGCCGGCCGGCAGGTTGGTGTTGGTGGCCTGGATGGCGGCGATCACTTCATCCACGCCCACGGCCTGGGCCGTCATGTCGGCCGGACGCAAACTCACCAGCACCTGGCGCGCGCGGGTACCCGTGAGGCGCACCTGGCCCACGCCGGGCACGGCCTGGAAGCGCTTGGTGATGACCTGGTCGGCCAGGGTGGACAGCTCACGCAGCGAGTGGGCGCTGGCCGTCAGGCTCAGTTGCACGATCGGTTGCTCGTTCTCGCCTTCCACGCGGGCGATGAACGGATCCTTGGCTTCCTTGGGGAAGCGCGGCCGCACCAGCGCCACCTTGTCGCGGATATCCTGCATCGCCTTGTCCATGTTGGTGGACAGGTTGAAATCGATATACACGCCAGCCCGGCCTTCCCACGAATTGGCGCGCAAGGTCTTGATGCCGCTGACGGTGTTGATGATGTCTTCCAGCGGCCGGGTGATGTCGTTCTCTACCGCCTCGGGCGAGGCGCCCGGATACTGCACTTCCACGATGGCGACCGGGATCTGCACGTTGGGCATGGCTTCCAGGCCCAGTCCCTGGTAGGAGAACAGGCCCAGCACGACCAGCGCCACCATCACCATGGTGGCGAACACGGGATTCTGAATGCTGACTTTGGTGATCCACATGGCTTAGTCCTTTTGCGCCAGTTGCGACGCGTGCGGCGCTGGTGTTGTGCCCGCGCTGCGGGGCGGCTTGACGGGGCTGCCGGCCTTGAGGCCGTCGATCTTCGCGATGATCACGCTGGCGCCGGGCGCCAGGCCGTCCGTCACTTCGGCATAGCCCTCGTCCTCGTTGCGCATGCCCAGCACCACCGGCTGCACGGCCACCTTGTCCTGGACGATGGTGTAGACCACTGGCCGGCCCTGTTCCGTGCGCAAGGCCGCCAGCGGCACCAGCGGCGCCACGGCCGAGCGGGCCATCACCAGGCTGCCCTTGGCGAACATGCCGCCGCGCAGCGCGCCATCGCCATTGGGCACGGCCACATACACCAGCATGTAGCGCGAACCGGCTTCCGTGGTGGGGTTGATGCGGGCCACCTTGCCGCTGAATTCACGCTGCTGGAAACCGTCGACCTGGAAGCGCACTTCCTGGCCCACCTGGATGCGGGGGATTTCCGAGGCCGGCACCTGGGCTTCCAGCGTCAGTTCGGCCAGGTTGACGATGGTGTAGACCGGCATGTCGGGCGCCAGCTTCTCGCCGGCCTGCACGTGGCGCTTGCTGACGATGCCGCTGATGGGGGCGCGGATCACGCCATCGTTCATGGCGATGCGCGCCACCTCGACGGCGGCGGCGGCCGCCTTGACGCTGGCGCGCGCCAGGTCCACGCTGTTCTGGGTGCTGTCGTAGGCCGTCTGGGCGATGTATTTCTGCTTGAGCAGGGCCAGGCTGCTGGCCTCGTTCTTGGTGGCCAGCGACAGCCTGGCCTGGGCTTCGTCCAGCGCCGCCTGCTGCTGCGACAGGCGGGCCCGCAAGTCCGCCAGGTCGATGCGGGCCAGCACTTGGCCGGCCGTGACGGCCATGCCTTCCTGCACCGTGGTCAGTTCCACCTGGCCCGACACCTTGGATTTGACGGTGGCCTGGCTGAGCGGCGCCAGCGAGCCGGACAGGGGCAGGCGCAGCGCCAGCGAGCGGGCCGTGATGGCCGCCACGTCGGTGCTGGCCAGTTCCAGCACGGCCGGTGCCTCGGCCTTGGCTTTGGTCTTCTGCTCGCTGGCCTGGGCGGCCGTGGGCTGGGGCCGCAACATGGCCCAGCCGCCGCCAGCCAGGCCCAGCACGGCCACGGCGATCACGGGAAGGCGCCAGCGATGGCGGCGTACGGCGGGCTGGGGAGGCAGGGTCTCGATTTTCATGTCGTCGTCTTCTTGTGGAATGGGGGCGGGGCGCCTGGGGACCGATCGCAGCATCGCCGCATAGTTGGAAGGGGGACAATCCTGTCCCCCTTGCCTTCGTCCGCGGTTGAATGCATGTTGTCACTTTAAGAAGGAAGGGCGCCGGCCGCCACCGGAATGCGACAAAGCGTTAAAAAGCGGGCCTGAGCTGCAAAAAAGCGGATGCCAGCGCCACCGGCGGCGGTGCCCACGCGGCCCAAATTGTTGGTTTATGGCAACCGATATTGGCTAAGGCGGAGCGGGGCGTGACTTTCTTGAGCGAAGTCAACAGCGCGCACGCGGGTCAAGGAAGAATGGCTTAAACGCTGATAAGCGCTAATATTTCGTGAGGTCAACGTGAGTATTCCCCCAAGCAGCGTTGGTGGCAGCGCGCGCATCGATGGCCCCGGCTACCAGGCGCTCGACGTGATCGCCCATATCGTGGCCGCCATCGAGGCCACGCCCATGGTGGCCGTGCATAGCGTGGACCGGGCCGGCACGGTGCGGTTCTGGAACCATACCAGCGCCCTGTTGTATGGCGTGGCCACGGCAGACGCGCTGGGCCGGCCGCTGGAGGCGCTGCTGCGCCCGGTGGGGCGGGCCGGCGATTATGAGGCCGCGCTGGCGCGCGTGTGGCGCACGGGCCAGCCCGCCGCCGCGCGCGACTGGTGCATGCGGCTGGCCGACGGCCGCAGCGTGTGGATTTACTCCACCATGTTTCCAGTCGGCCGCGCCGGCGTGCCGGAGCAGATCTTTTGCATGGACGTGGACATCACGGCCCGCAAGGCCGAGGAAAACGCGCAGCTGTCGGCCGGCGCCAATTTCCGTCACCTGGTCGAGCGCAGCGGCGACGCCATCGTGCTGCTGCGGCGCGGGCGCATCGCCGACGCCAATCCGGCCGCGCTGGCGCTGTTCGGCTGCGCCCGCAAGGACGAACTGCTGCGGCGCACGCTGGCCCAGCTGTCGCCGCCGCAGCAGGCCGACGGCGCGCCCTCGGCCGCCGCCGCCCGGATCCGGGCCCGGCTGGCGCGGGCGCAAGGCAATCTGCGCTTCGACTGGCGCTACCTGAACGGCGCCGGCCAGCCGTTCTGGGCCGAGGTGCTGATGACCTTCGCCACGCTGGACCGCCAGCCCACTTTCTACACGGTGATCCGCGACATCTCGGCCCGCAAGGAGGCCGAGCAGGCGCTGTGCCTGGCGGCCCAGGTGTTCGAGAACAGCCGCGACGCCATCGTGCTCACCGATGGCCAGCAGGTGATCGCGGCCGTCAACCGCGCCTACCGCGACGTGACCGGCTACGACGGCGCGCGGATGCTGGGCCAGCCGCTGGGCGGGCACCGCTGCGGCATCGAGGATGAGGCCCAGTACCAGCGTATCGTGGCGGCCGTGGGCGAAAGCGGCCACTGGCAGGGCGAAGTGTGGGCGCTGCGTGCCAACGGCCAGCGCTATCCGGCCTGGCTGGCGTTGACGGCCATCCGCGACGCCCGCCAGCAGGTGAGCAACTACATGGGCATGTTGTCGGACATCACGGAGCGCAAGCAGGCCGAGGACCGCACCCGCCACCTGGCCGAACACGACTTCCTGACAGGATTGCCGAATCGCGCACTGCTGCTGGATCGCCTGAACCTGGCCCTGACGGCGGCGCGCCGCCACCACAGCAAGCTGGCCATCCTGTTCCTGGACCTGGACCGCTTCAAGCACATCAACGATGCGCTGGGCCACCACGTGGGCGATCTGCTGCTGCGCGAGGTGGCCGCGCGCCTGGTGCGCTGCGTGCGCGCGGTGGACACGGTGAGCCGCCAGGGCGGCGACGAATTCCTGATCGTGCTGACCGATATCGGCGCCGTGGACCAGGCGGCCCACGTGGCGGCCACCGTGCTGCAATCCATCGCCCAGCAATATGTACTGGAACAGCACCGGCTGGACGTGAGCACCTCGATCGGCATCAGCATCTACCCCGACGACGGCGCCGACGTCGACACCCTGGTACGCCACGCCGACCTGGCCATGTACCACGCCAAGGAGCATGGCCGCAACCGCTACCAGTTCTTCAACGCCGAGATGAACGGGCAGATCACGGAGCGGGTGCGCTTCGAGAACGATTTGCGGCGCGCCGTGGCCGAACGCCAGTTCGAGCTGGTGTTCCAGCCCGAGCTGGACCTGGCCACCGGCCAGGTGCTGGGGATGGAGGCGCTGGTGCGCTGGCGCCATCCGGAACTGGGGTTGCTGGCGCCGGCCCGCTTCATCGGCGTGGCCGAGGAATGCGGCCTGATGGTGGTGATCGGTACCTGGGTGCTGCAGGAGGCGTGCCGGCGCGCACGCGGCTGGCATGATGAGGGCCGGCCGCTGGTGGTGGCCGTCAACCTGTCGCCCAGCCAGTTCATGCAACGGGGACTGGCGGACACGGTGAGCGAGGCGCTGCGGGCGTCGGCGCTGCCGGCGTCGCTGCTGGCGCTGGAGATCACGGAAACGACGTTGATGAAGGATGGCGGCGCCATGACCATGCTGCAGGAGCTGCGCACGCTGGGCCTGAGCCTGGTGATCGACGACTTCGGCACCGGCTATTCGCGTCTGGGCCATTTGAAGGACTACCCGGTCGACAAGCTCAAGATCGACCGGTCCTTCGTCAACGACTTCGAGCACGAGCCGGCCGAGGCGGCCGTGGTCAGCGCCATCATCGCGCTGGCCCACAGCCTGAAGATGAAGGTGCTGGCCGAAGGCGTGGAAACGGAGACGCAACTGCGCTTCCTGCGCGAGCAGGGCTGCGACCAGTACCAGGGCAGTTACGTGCGCGCCGAGCCGGGGCCGGCGCCGGCAGCCGGGGACGGCGCCGCGCTGTGAACCGGCAACCCGCGCTAGCGCAGCGGCGGGACCGGGGTGGCCACGCCGTTTAGCCGCAGCCGCACCAGCACTTGGCCGTGGTCGGAGGTTTCCGGGCGCTGCAGCAGCAGGTGGTCGTTCAGGTAGTTCACTTCCAGCACTTCACCGATGGCGTGGCGCGAGGCCGGGTTGAAATGCTCAGACACCAGCACATGGTCGATGGTCATGAAGCGCCCTTCGTGGACGTTGGTGTAGCCCAGGTGGCGCGCCTGATCCTGGCGCAGCTGGATCTGGTTGCTGTCGAACAGGCGGCCGCGCAATTCGTCGTCCGGCGAGCAGGGGGCGCCGGCGCCCAGCACGATGCTGGTGGTGACGGCATCGAGCGTGTCGTTGAAGTCGCCCAGTACCACGCACGGACGCCGCGCGTTCAGCGCCAGTTCGCCGGCCAGCGCGCGCAGCGCCACCGCCTCCGTGCCGCGCCGGATCAATGAGCGCAGGTTGGCCTGGGCGTACTGCATGGAATCGGGGCCACCGTTGCCATGGCCGCCGTTGCCGTTGTTGCCGCCATTGCCGCTATTGCCACCGTTGCCACCGTTGCCGTTGGCATCGCCGCTGCGGTAGTCGGGCCGTTTCGATTTCAGGTGCACCACCAGCACGTCGAGCTCGGTGCCGCCGGGCAGCAGCAGCCGCGCATGCACGGGCGCGCGCGCGTAGCGCTCGGCGTCGCGGCAATGGATGGGCATGGCCACGCCAGCGGGGAAGGTGGGGTGGCTGGCGGCCGGCGCCGCCAGCGGCAGGCGCGAGATCAGCGCCACCTGCGGCGTGAGGCGTTCGGCGTGCGGATCGGGCGCCACGCCAGCCACGCTGGCGCCGCCGTAGCGCCGGCTGCGCGCCAGCACGTCGCGCAGCGCATCCAGGCTGAATACTTCCTGCAGCCCCACCACGTCCGCGTCGAGCTGGTCGAGCTGGTGCGCCGTCCAATCGATTTTCGCTTCGTATTCCGCCGCCGTCAGCGGCGCCAGGTTGTCATACAATTTCGCCCCGGCCGGGGCCAGGTTGCAAACATTGAAAGTGGCAAAGCGAATTTCTTGCTGCATAATGCGACACTCCTTAGCGAACGTTTAGCGTATCACGGCATGGCAAAGAAAGAACACATTTCAGAAACCCAGGCGACCCAACTGCTGCGCAAGCACCAGGTGGCGTTCAGCGAACATCCCTACGACTACGAGGAACATGGCGGCACCACCGTGTCGGCGCGCGAACTGGGCGTGGACGAGCACCACGTGGTCAAGACGCTGGTGATGCAGGACGAGGCGGCCAAGCCGCTGATCGTGCTGATGCACGGCGACTGCAAGGTGTCGACCAAGAACCTGGCGCGCGCCATCGGCTGCAAGTCGGTCGAGCCGTGCAAGCCGGAAGTGGCGCAGCGCCACAGCGGCTACCAGGTGGGCGGCACTTCGCCGTTCGGCACCCGCAAGGCCATGCCGGTCTATGTGGAGCAATCGATCCTGGACCTGGCAACCATCTATATCAACGGCGGCCGGCGCGGCTACCTGGTGGGCATCGCGCCCCAGGTGCTGATCGACGTGCTGGGCGCGCGCCCCGTCCAGTGCGCGCTGGCGGACTGACCAGCCTTTCAAAAAGCCCGTGGCGTCGATGTGGCGCAGCGTTGGCAAAACCGCACAATTTTCCCGATCGGGGACGGGCTTGGTGTATATTCAGCCTCCCCCGGCCCAGCGCGCCGGGAATTATCTGCAAAGGGACACAATGAATACAGTATGGATGACCGTGGCCGCCTATCTGGTGGGCTCGATCTCGTTCGCCGTCGTGATGAGCAGTCTGTTCGGCATCGCCGACCCGCGCACCTACGGCTCCAAGAACCCCGGCGCCACTAATGTGTTGCGAAGTGGCAACAAGAAGGCCGCCATCATGACCCTGATCGGCGACGGCGCCAAGGGCTGGCTGGCCGTGTGGCTGGCGATCCGCTACGCCGACCTGTTGCAGGTGGGCGACATGACGATCGCGCTGGTGGCCATCGCCGTGTTCCTGGGCCATCTGTGGCCCATCTTCTTCCGCTTCGTGGGCGGCAAGGGCGTGGCCACGGCGCTGGGTGTGCTGCTGGGCCTGAACCCCTGGCTGGGCCTGGCCACGCTGGCTACCTGGCTGGTGGTGGCGTTCGCGTTCCGTTATTCGTCGCTGGCGGCCCTGATCGCGGCCCTGTTCGCGCCGTTCTACTATGGCTTGCTGTTCGGCGTGGAGCCGCAACTGTTCGCCGTGGTCGCCATGAGCGTGCTGCTGGCCTACCGCCACAGCCAGAACATCTCTAACTTGCTGGCCGGCAAGGAAAGCCGCATCGGCGGCAAGAGCGCCGGCGCCGCCAAGGCCAAGCACAAGTAATCGTTCGCGCACCAGCGCATCAGCGTAATCAGCGCACCAGCGCCGGGCCGGGGCCCGGCCGGCAACGGCCAGAATCTGCCCGGCCCGCTTGAATTTCGCCGCGCCGCCGCCATCTGCGGCGCGGGCGCCGGCACCTCGCGCGGCGCGTCACCAATGCAAAGGCTCCCTATGACCACCCCTATCACGATCGATTTCGTCTCCGACGTTTCCTGCCCCTGGTGCGCCATCGGGCTCAAGGCGCTGGACGCGGCCATTGCCCGCATCGGCGACGAGGCCGACGTCACGCTGCACTTCCAGCCGTTCGAGCTGAACCCCAACATGGGCCCGGAAGGCCAGGACATCACCGAACACCTGATGGAAAAATACGGCGCCAGCGCCGAGCAGCAAGCCCAGACCCGGGCCGCCATCCGCGCCCGCGGCACCGAAGTGGGCTTCGACTTCGCGCTCGACCAGCGCAGCCGCATCTACAACACCTTCGACGCCCACCGCCTGCTGCACTGGGCCGAGCTGCAAGGGCGCCAGAAGGAGCTGAAACTGGCCTTGCTGGAAGCGTATTTCAGCCGTGGCCAGAATCCCAGCGCGCACGACGTGCTGGTGCGCGTGGCCGGCGAGGCGGGCCTGGATGCGGCCACGGCGTCGGAAGTTCTCGAAAGCAATCAATACGCGGACGAGGTGCGCGAGCGCGAGCAATTCTTCGCCCGCCACGGCATCAATTCCGTGCCGGCCATCATCATCAACCAGCGCCACCTGATTTCCGGCGGCCAGCCGGTGGAAGTGTTCGAGCGCGCGCTGCGCCAGATCATGACGGAAGCTTAAAAAATGCTGTGAACCGCAGGCCGCGGGCACGCTTGCGGCCCCGGTTTTGGGATAAACTGTCAAAGTAACAAAAGGCCCGGGCCGGCCACTCCGGCTATCCCGGCGCTGGTGTCGATAGTGTTGCTTTGGGGGTCTTATGCTGGCCGCAGAAAAAATCCATGTCTTGCCCATGGCGAGACCACAGACCGACCAGTTCCGCCTGGCCGCCTTGCACCGTTACAACATCCTTGACACCCCCGCCAGTGAGGATTTCGACTTCCTCACCGAGCTCGCGGCCAAGCTGTGCAACGTACCGTATTCCTTCATTTCGCTGGTGGACGCGGAGCGCGTCTGGATCAAGGCCCACACGGGCATGGAACTGTCCGCGCTGCCCCGCACTGATTGCTACTGCTCGCTGGCCATCCTGGGCGACAGCGCCACTGAAATCACCGACCTGCAAGCGGACTACCGTACGGCCCACATGCCGCTTACCGTCAACGCCCCGTTCATGCGCATGTACAGCAGCGTGGCGTTGACGTCGTCGGACGGTTTCGCCATCGGCACCCTGTGCGTGATGGATACCGTGCCCGGCCGCCTGAACGACGAGCAGCGCCAGACGCTGGCGCGGCTGGCGCGCCAGGCCATGGCCCTGATCGAATTGCGGGCCAAGGACAAGGCGCTGGGCGAATCCGTGCGCGAGCTGGAACAGCTGACCATCATGGACGAGCTGACCGGCCTGCACAACCGCCGTTCGCTGCTGCAGCGCCTCAAGTTCGAAACGGCGCGCGCCAAGCGTTTCCGCGCGCCGCTGTCGGCGCTGATGATAGACCTCGACCACTTCCGCCAGATTAACGACAGCTACGGTCCCGCCGTGGGCGACCAGATGCTGGCCAGCGTGGGCCGCATGCTGCGCGAAAGCGTGCGCGTGATCGACATCGCGGCCCGCTACGGCGGCGAGGAGATCTGCATCGTGCTGCCCAACACGCCGTTCGATGGCGCCTGCAAGCTGGCCGAGAACCTGCGCGTCAAGATCGAGGCGCAGCAGCACCTGGTCGCCACGCGCATACTGCCCATCACGGCCAGCGTGGGCGTGGGCGCCTTGAACCACATGGAAATCGCGGACGGCGACAGCCTGCTGCGCCAGGCCGGCGCGGCCCTGCTGCGGGCCAAGCAGCAGGGCCGCAACCAGATCGCCTACTGAGCTGGCCTGAGGCGCCGGCCCGCCCGCTGACGGGCGCCGGCGCCACCATCGGCATCCAGCCTGTAAGATGCCGTGCATGGATAACATCACACACACCATCGTCGGCCTGGGCGTGGGCGAGCTGCTGGAGCGCAGCCTGCCGCCGGAGGCAGATACCTTGCGCGCCCGTACGCGGCGCCGCCTGCTGCTGACCGCGTGCGCGCTGGCCAGCAATTTCCCCGATCTCGACCTGTTCCTCTCTCGCTTGCTGCCCGATCCGCTGGGCTATCTGCTCAACCACCGTGGCCACACCCACACGCTGCTGTACGCGCTGCCGCAGGCGCTGGCGCTGGCCGTCCTGTTGTGGCTGTGCTGGCCGGCCGCGCGCGCCTTGCTGCGGGCCAGCCGGCCGGCCAGCCGGGGACTGGCCGCCAGCATCGGCGCCGGCCTGGGCCTGCACCTGCTGCTCGACTACACCAATTCCTACGGCCTGCACCCGTTCTATCCCTTCGATGGCCGCTGGTTCTATGGCGACATGGTGTTCATTGTCGAACCGCTATACTGGATCGCCTTCGGTGCGCCGCTGGCCATGATGCTGGCCACGCGGCGCGCACGCATGGCGGCGCTGGCCGTGCCTGTGTGCGCGCTGCTGTTCTTCACGTTCAAAGGCTATCTGGGCGCGGCCTCGTGCGCGGCCTTGCTGGGTGCGGGCGTATTGCTGGGGGCTGCGCAGCGCCGGGCCGGTGCCCAAGGCCGCGCCGCGCTGCTGCTGGCGCTGGGCCTGTGCGGCGTGTACGTGGCGGGGCAGGGAGTAGCGTCTCACGTGGGCGGGCAGCGCATCCGCGCCGCGCTGGCGCGCATCGATCCGGGCGCGCGCGTGGTGGACGTGGCCATGACGGCCTATCCGTCCCAGCCCTTGTGCTGGAATTTCGTGTCGGTGGAGAGCGATGAGGCGGCCGGCAGCTACCGCATGCGGCGCGGCGTGGCCAGCCTGGCGCCGGACTGGCTGGCGCCGCTGGCCTGTCCGCATCGGCTGGTCGATGGCGGCGCCAAAACCACCCTGGACCCGGCTATCGTCGAGATGAGCGAGGTCACGGCCAGCCTGCGGGCGCTGCGCCAGCTTCAGCGCGACGATTGCCACGTCAACGCGTGGCTGCGCTTCGCCCGCGCGCCGGCCCTGTCGATGGCCACCGGCGAGGCATCGGACTACCGCTTCGCCACCACCCCGCGCGGTAATTTCACCACGCTGCGTTTCGGCGCGCTGCGCGGCAGCGCCTGTCCACAGGGCGTGCCGGGTTGGGAAGACCCGCGCGCCGATCTGCTGGCTGCACCGGAGCAGGGCGCGCTGGCGGAGGACCAGCGCGGGTCACTCTGGCGCTCAGCATCGTCGTCACGAACGCCGTCGCCGTCGCGGTCGCTGCCGGCGGCCGCCGCCGCACACTAGCGCGCCGCCATCCTCTTTTGGTGCGTCGCACAATATCAGTGCCGCGCCGTCCATTGTGGCGCGGGCGCGCACCGCCGCCGCCCATTTTCATCGTCCGTTGCACGTCTTTTCCCCTCGGTTCCCGCTTTTTCGCTGGCACAGCGCTTGCTGATATTGAAAGCAGGGCGGCCAGCCGGCCGGCCCATGGACCAGGCATGAGGATACGATGACGAGCGATACCCGCATCAAGTTGACCCGACGTACGCTGATCAAGGCTGGTGTCGCGGCCACCGCCCTGGGTGGCCTGGCCACCCGCGGCGTGTGGGCCGCCGGTTCCGACAAACCGGAAAAAGAGGAAGTGAAGGTGGGCTTCATTCCGCTCACGGACTGCGCCTCGGTGGTGATGGCGTCCGTGCTGGGCTTCGACAAGAAGTACGGCATCAAGATCGTGCTGAGCAAGGAGTCGTCCTGGCCCGGCGTGCGCGACAAGCTGGTCAACGGTGAACTGGACGCGGCCCATGTGCTGTATGGGCTGATCTACGGCGTGCAGCTGGGCGCGGGCGGGCCGAAGAAGGACATGGCCGTGCTGATGAACCTGAACCATAATGGCCAGGCCATCACCCTGTCGAAGAAAGTGGCCGACAAGGGCGGCGTGGACGGCCCCTCGCTGGCCCGGCTGATGCGCGCCGACCCGCGCGAATACTCGTTCGCCCAGACCTTCCCCACCGGTACCCACGCCATGTGGTTGTACTACTGGCTGGCCGCGCACGGCATCAACCCCATGAAGGATGCCAAGGTCATCACCGTGCCGCCGCCACAGATGGTGGCCAATATGCGGATCGGGAACATGGACGGCTTTTGCGTGGGCGAGCCGTGGAATCACCGCGCCATCGCCGACGGCGTGGGCATCACGGCCACTACCACCCAGGACATCTGGCGCGACCATCCGGAAAAGGTGCTGGGCACCAGCGCCGAATGGGTGGCCAGGCATCCCAACACGGCGCGCGCGCTGACGGCGGCCGTTCTCGACGCCGGACGCTGGATCGACGCTTCGCTGTCGAACAAGCAGAAGATGGCCGAAACCATCGCCGATAAATCCTACGTCAACACTTCGGTCGATGTGATCAACCAGCGCATCCTGGGCCGCTACCAGAATGGCCTGGGCAAGACCTGGGACGATCCGAACTACATGAAGTTCTTCAACGACGGCAGCGTGAATTTCCCCTACCTGTCGGACGGCATGTGGTTCCTCACGCAGCAGAAGCGCTGGGGCCTGCTCAAGAGCGAGCCCGATTACCTGGCGGTGGCCAAGCAGGTCAGCCGCATCGACGTGTACCAGGATGCCGCCGCCATGGCCAAGGTCAGCCTGCCCAAGTCGCCGCTGCGCAGCGCCAAGCTGCTGGACGGCACCGTGTGGGATGGCAAGAACCCCAAGGCGTACGCGGACTCGTTCAAGATCAAGGCATAAGGAGGCGGCATGAGCGCAGTACTGAATCAACTCGATCACGGCGCCGGCGTTGGGCCGGCGCCATCGCTGGCCGTATCTCCGGCCGCGATGTCGTCCACATCGGCATCCGCATCGGCGGCCGCGGCCGCGGACGCGCCGGAGCGGCGCCGCCGCAGCGAACGCATCGCCGCGCAGGGCGTCACGCTGCGCGGCGGCAGGTCGCGCCTGGCGCCGTTGGTGACCTCCGTACTGCCGCCCTTGATCGGCCTGGCCCTGCTGGTGCTGGCCTGGCAGATCCTGGCCAGCCGCAACAGCGCCTTTCCCACGCCGCAGGCCACCTGGGACGAGGCGCTGCGCCTGTTCGCCGATCCCTTCTACCGCAAGGGGCCGAACGACCAGGGCATAGGCTGGAACATCCTGGCCTCGCTCAAGCGGGTCGGCATCGGCTTCGGCATGGCGGCGGCGGTGGGCATTCCACTGGGCTTCCTGGCGGGGCGGTTCAAGTTCGTGGCCGGCATGTGCGATCCCATCGTCAGCCTGCTCAAGCCCGTCTCGCCGCTGGCCTGGCTACCGATCGGGCTGCTGGTGTTCAAGGCCGCCGACCCGGCCGCCATCTGGTCCATCTTCATCTGCTCGATCTGGCCCATGATCATCAACACGGCGGAGGGCGTGCGGCGCGTGCCGCAGGACTACCTGAACGTGGCGCGCGTGCTCAAGCTGTCCGAATGGAAGGTCCTCACCCGCATCCTGCTGCCGGCCGTGCTGCCGCACGTGCTGACGGGCGTGCGGCTGGCCATCGGCACGGCCTGGCTGGTGATCGTGGCGGCCGAGATGCTGACGGGCGGCGTGGGCATCGGCTTCTGGGTATGGGACGAATGGAACAACCTGAACGTGCCGCACATCCTGATCGCGATCGGGGTGATCGGGGTAGTGGGCCTGGCGCTGGAACTGCTGCTGGTGACGCTGGCCAAATCGTTCGCTTACGAAGAAGTGGAGGCTTGATATGGGCAGCGCGAAAATCATCGACATCAGCCATGCGGAAATGGTGTTCGACACGAAGAAGGGCAGCTTCCACGCACTGGCCGACGTCAACTTGTCGGTGGAGCAGGGCGAGTTCGTCACGCTGATCGGCCACTCCGGCTGCGGCAAGTCCACCCTGCTCAACCTGATCGCCGGCCTGACCCGCGCCACGGGCGGCGTGCTGCTGTACGGCGGACGCGAGATCGCCGGCCCCTCGCCCGAGCGGGGCGTGGTGTTCCAGAACCACTCGCTGCTGCCGTGGCTGAGCTGCTACGAGAACGTGTACCTGGCCGTGGAGCGCGTATTCGGCGCCAGGGAGGGCAAGGGCAAGCTGCGCGAACGCACCCAGGCGGCGCTGGCCATGGTGGGCCTGAGCGCGGCGTCGGCCAAGCGGCCGCATGAGATCTCGGGCGGCATGAAGCAGCGGGTCGGCATCGCCCGCGCGCTGTCGATGGAACCCAGGGTGCTGCTGCTCGACGAGCCGTTCGGCGCGCTCGATGCGCTCACCCGCGCCCATTTGCAGGACGAGTTGCTGCGCATCGTGGCGGAAACGGGATCGACGGTGGTGATGGTGACCCACGACGTGGACGAGGCGGTGCTGCTGTCGGACCGCATCGTCATGATGAGCAACGGTCCGGCCGCCACCATCGGCCAGATCCTGCAAGTGCGGCTGGCGCGCCCGCGCGACCGGCTGGCGCTGGCGCAGGACGCGCTGTACATGGATTACCGGGCCAGCGTGCTGGAATTCCTGTACCAGCGCCAGCCACGGCGCGCCGCGTGAGCGCGGGCGGGGGAGGGCTTAGACGACCTTCAGTTCATCCAGCGGCCAGCGCGGGCGCACGTTGAAGCCATACTCGCGCTGGGCCGCCTGTGGATTGATCTGGAGGCGCATGGCGCCGGCGAAGGCGATCATGGCGCCGTTGTCGGTGCAAAATTCCAGCTCGGGGTAGTAGACCTTGAAGCGCTTCTTGGCGGCCGCCTCGTTGAGCGAGGCACGCAGTTGCGCGTTGGCGCCCACGCCGCCGGCGATCACCAGCCGCTTCAGGCCCGTGTGCTTGAGCGCTTTCACGCATTTGGCCGTGAGCACGTCGACGATGGCGTCCACGAAGCCGCGCGCGATGTTGGCCTTGTCCTGCTCGCAGATATTGGCGATCACCTTTTCCTGGTGGTTCTTCACCACCGTCAGCACGGCCGTCTTCAAGCCCGAGAAGCTGAAATTGAAGTCCTTGGTGTGCAGCATGGGGCGCGGCAGGGTGTAGGCCAGCGGATCGCCGAATTCGGCCAGGCGCGAAATGGCGGGGCCGCCCGGATAACCGAGGCCCAGCAGCTTGGCCGACTTGTCGAATGCTTCGCCGGCCGCGTCGTCCAGCGTTTCGCCCAGCAGGGTGTACTGGCCCACGCCATCGACCCGCATCAACTGGGTGTGGCCGCCCGATACCAGCAGCGCCACGAACGGGAATTCCGGCGGCTGCGAGGCCAGCAGCGGCGACAGCAAATGGCCTTCGAGGTGGTGCACGCCCAGCACCGGTTTGTCCAGCGCCAGGCCCAGGCTGCAGGCGATGGAGGAGCCCACCAGCAGCGCGCCGGCCAGGCCGGGGCCCTGGGTGTAGGCGATGGCGTCGATGTCGGCCATGGCGACGTTGGCGCCTTCCAGCGTTTTTTGCAGCAGCGGGATGGCGCGCCGGATATGGTCGCGCGAGGCCAGTTCCGGCACCACGCCGCCGTATTCCTCGTGCATGGCCACCTGGGAATGGAGGGCGTGCGACAGCAGGCCGCGTTGCGTGTCATACAACGCCAGGCCGGTTTCGTCACAGGAGGATTCGACGCCGAGAACGATCATGAAAAGTGCGGATGTGAAGGAGTAATCCGCCATTGTAAAGGAAAGCGCCCCGCCGGGCCGTGTGGCGGGGGCGCTGGCCGGCACCGGAGGGGGGCGCTCCGGTGCTGGTGTGCCGCTGTGTGCCGGCGTTGTGTGCCTGCGCAGCGTGCCCGCGCGGTGTTTGCGCGCGGTGTTTCCTGTTACGGCCGGTGGCGCAGCTGGGCCGCCGCGTCGCGCAGCATCTTGGCCGTGGTGTCCCAGTCGATGCAGGCGTCCGTCACGGAGCAGCCGTATTTCAGTTCGCTCAGGTCGGCCGGGATCTTCTGGTTGCCGGCCACGATGTTCGATTCGATCATCACGCCCACCAGCGACTTGTTGCCCTGGACGATCTGGTGGATCACGTCGGCCATCACCAGCGGTTGCAGTTCCGGCTTCTTGTAGCTGTTGGCGTGCGAGCAGTCCACCACCAGCGTGGCGGGCAGCTTGGCCTTGTCCAGCGCCTGCTCGGCGATGGCGATCGAGACGGAATCGTAGTTGGGGCGGCCGTCGCCGCCGCGCAGCACCACGTGGCCGTAGCCGTTGCCGCGGGTGCGCACGATGGACACGTTGCCCTGGCTATTGATGCCCAGGAAAGAGTGCGGATGGGCCGACGACAGGATGGCGTTGATGGCGATGCTGATGTCGCCGTCGGTGCCGTTCTTGAAGCCGACCGGGGTCGACAGACCGGACGACATCTCGCGGTGCGTCTGCGACTCGGTGGTGCGCGCGCCAATGGCGGTCCAGGCGATCAAGTCACCCAGGTACTGGGGCGAGATCGGGTCCAGCGCCTCGGTGGCGGTGGGCAGGCCCAGTTCGCACACGTCCAGCAGGAACTGGCGCGCTTTTTCCATGCCCACGTTCACGCGGAAGGAATCGTCCATGTCCGGATCGTTGATATAGCCCTTCCAGCCGGTGGTGGTGCGCGGCTTTTCGAAATACACGCGCATCACCAGCAGCATGGTGTCGCCCACTTCGTCCTGCAGCGCCTTCAGGCGGCGGGCGTAATCGAGGCCGGCCACCGGGTCGTGGATGGAGCAGGGGCCGACCACCACGAACAAACGCTTGTCCTTGCGGTCGATGATGTTGCGCAGCGCCTCGCGGCCCTTCATCACCGTGTCCGAGGCCAGGTCGGTCAGCGGCAGCTTGGCGTGCAAGGCTTCCGGCGACGGCATGGCGCCGAACGAGGTGACGTTGATGTTTTCGATATCTGGGGAAATCATGGCGGCTCTCAGCAGTAGTATTTTTCCGGGGGAGCCATAGTGTAGCTGAAATGGCGCGGATGGGCCGGGCGTCGCTGCGGTGCGTCAATTCCGTGTAAGCTATTACTTATGACGACACTGAACCAACCCTTCCCGGCGGCCCGCTTCATCAAGGAGATCGGCCGCGGCAAAAACGGCGCCCGCAGCATGACGCGCGAGGACGCCCACGACTTGTACCAGGCCATGCTGGACGGCCGCGTTTCCGACCTCGAACTGGGCGCCATCCTGCTGGCCATGCGCATCAAGGGTGAATCGGTGGAGGAGATCGCCGGCTTCCTGGACGCGGCCGAAGCGGCGTTCGCGCCGCTGACGGCGCCGCCGGGCCAGTACGCGCCGGTGCTCATCCCCAGCTACAACGGCGCCCGCAAGATGGCCAACCTGACGGCGCTGCTGGCCATGCTGCTGGCGCGCGAAGGCGTGCCGGTGCTGGTGCACGGTGTGGCCCATGACGCGGGCCGGGTGGCCACGGCCGAAGTGTTCGAGGCGCTGGGCCTGTCCGCCGCGCAAGACCACGCCGAAGCCGAGGAGGCCATGGCCCAGGGCCGCGCCGCCTTCATCACCATCGACGCGCTGGCGCCCAAGCTGGCGCGCATGCTGGCGCTGCGCTCCGTGCTGGGGGTGCGCAATTCCACCCACACGCTGGTCAAGATCATGCAGCCGTTCGCCGGGCCGGCGCTGCGGCTGGTGTCCTACACTCACCCGGAATACCTGGAAATGCTGGGCGAGTACTTCACCACGGCCGCGCCGCACGAGCGCGGCGACGCTTTCCTGATGCGCGGCACGGAAGGCGAGACGGTGGCCAACGCCAACAAGGCACAGCAGATCGACTGGTTCCACGGCGGCCTGCGCACCATGCTGGTGCCCAAGCAGACCTTGGTGCAGGAGCTGCCCGTGCTGCCCGAGGAGAAGGACGCGGCCACCACCGCCGCCTGGATCGCGTCCGTGCTGCGCGGCGAGGTGCCGGTGCCGCCGTCCATCGCCGAGCAGGTGGCGCAGATCCTGCTGGTGGCGCGCACGCTGCGCTCGCGCCAGCACGCCAGCGAACCGTTGGCCTGACCGTCGGGCTGACCACCACCGCGAGCCGATCGCCGCGTCCGGCCGCCCGCACACAGTACAATCACGCCTTTGTAACAGTGCGGGACCGGAGTGGAATATGGCGAAACAGTCTGATGTGGCAGTAATCGGCGCGGGCGCGGCCGGCATGATGTGCGCGGCCGTGGCGGCCCAGCGCGGCAAGCGCGTGGTGCTGCTCGACCACGCGGCCCGGCTGGCGGAAAAGATCCGCATCTCCGGCGGCGGCCGCTGCAACTTCACCAACCTGCACGCCGGGCCGCAGCACTTCCTGTCCGAGAATCCCCACTTCTGCAAGAGCGCCTTGTCGCGCTACACGGCCCAGGACTTCCTGGCGCTGGTGAAGAAGCATCGCATCGGCTACCACGAAAAGCACAAGGGCCAGTTGTTCTGCAACGACTCGGCCGAGCAGATCATCCAGATGCTCAAGGATGAATGCGCGGCCGGCGGCGTGGAATGGCGCATGCCGTGCAAGGTGGCCGGCGTCGAGCGCCAGGTCGATGGCCGCTTCCTGCTGCAAACGGACAGTGGCGACATCGAGGCCGCCAGCGTGGTCGTCGCCACGGGCGGCCTGTCCATTCCCAAGATCGGCGCCACCGACTTTGGCCACCGCATCGCGCGCCAGTTCGACCTGAAGCTGGTCGAGCCGCGCCCCGCGCTGGTGCCGCTGACCTTCGACGAGGCGGAGTGGAAGCCGTTCGTGCCGCTGGCCGGCATCGCGCTGGAAGTGGACGTGGAGACGGGCAGCTTCAAGGGCCGTAATCCGACGGGCGGGCGCTTCCGCGAGGATTTGCTGTTCACCCACCGTGGCCTGTCCGGCCCCGCCATCCTGCAGATTTCCAGTTTCTGGCAGCCGGGCACGCCCATCGTCATCAACCTGCTGCCGGAAATGGACCTGGCCCAGACCCTGATCGAAGGCAAAGGCAGCATCAAGAAACAACTGGGCAATGTGCTGTCCCAATGGCTGCCGGCCCGCCTGGCCGAGGGGCTGCTGCTGGCGCACGGTTTCGCGCTGGATGCGCGCCTGGCCGACATGCCGGACGCCCAGCTGCGCCGCCTGGGCCAGGCCATCAACCAGTGGACGCTGGTGCCCAATGGGTCGGAAGGCTACCGCAAGGCCGAGGTCACGCGCGGCGGGGTCGATACGCGCGAGCTGTCGCAGCAGACCATGATGGCCACCAAGGTGCCCGGCCTGTACTTCGTGGGCGAGACGGTGGACGTGACGGGGTGGCTGGGCGGCTACAATTTCCAGTGGGCGTGGGCGTCCGGTGTGGCGGCCGGCCAGGCAGTCTGATATACTGATCGACCTTGATGTAGCGGCTTAGGCCTTGAGGTGCGGGAAAGATTGCTCTCCGGTCTGCGTTGTATTTTCTGATGAAAGCCGCATGGCTGGCCGTTTTGGCGGCCAGGCATCTTCCATTTTTGGATAAAAGCTGCTATAGTCTCTTTCTTCCTATAACCTCAACGGTTTGAATTTTACATGACCACTATTCGCCTTAAAGAAAACGAGCCGTTCGAAGTCGCAATGCGTCGCTTCAAACGCACCATCGAAAAAACCGGTCTGCTGACCGAACTGCGTGCACGCGAGTTCTACGAAAAGCCAACGGCTGAGCGCAAGCGCAAGCTGGCAGCCGCCGTGAAGCGCCACTACAAGCGCATCCGCAGCCAGCAACTGCCTAAGAAACTGTTCTAAGACTGCCCTGGCAGCACTGGCCTGATCGTGCGGCGTATCGTCGCCACGGGCCATGTTGCGCAGCGTTTGGATGCCGTTAGTCCAGATGAGTCGCTTACCCGCTCCGGTTCGCCGCAGCGGGTTTTCTCATTTATAAACTGTTTATTTTGATAGAAAGATCGCCATGAGCTTGAAAGCACAAGTCACCGAAGACATGAAAGCCGCCATGCGTGCCAAGGAAACCGGCAAGCTCAACACCATCCGCCTGCTGATCGCCGAGATCAAGCGCAAGGAAGTGGACGAGCGCATTGAACTGGACGATACCCAGACCATCGCCATCGTGGAAAAGATGATCAAGCAGCGCAAGGATTCCATCACCCAGTTCGAAGCCGGTGGCCGTGCCGACCTGGCCGATATCGAAAAAGCGGAACTGGCCGTGCTGTCGACCTACATGCCAGCCGGCCTGTCGGATGAGGAAATCGCCGCCGAAGTGGCCGCCGCCGTGGCCGCCTCGGGCGCCGCCGGTCCACAGGACATGGGCAAAGTGATGGCCATCGTCAAGCCCAAGCTGGCGGGCCGCGCCGATATGACCGTCGTTTCCGCGCTGGTGAAGAAGGCGCTGACCCCGGCATAATTACCTGCAAGTTCCCCGCCGTACCTTGAGCCGCCGCAAGGCTGAGCGAGGTGCGGCGGTATAGTCTGACCCCAAACAAGGCCGCGCCAGCACGTGATACCGCAATCTTTCATTTCCGATTTGCTGAACCGGGTCGACATCGTCGACATCGTGGGACGCTATGTGCAGCTGAAAAAAGGCGGCGCCAACTTCATGGGCCTGTGCCCGTTCCACAGCGAAAAGTCGCCCAGTTTCACGGTCAGTCCCACCAAGCAGTTCTACCACTGCTTCGGCTGCGGCGCGCACGGCACGTCGATCGGCTTCCTGATCGAATACTCGGGCATGGGCTTCGTGGACGCCGTCAAGGAACTGGCGCAGAACGTGGGCATGGTGGTGCCCGAGCAGGACGACAAGATTCCCCCGGCCCAGCGGGCCCAGATGCAAGCCCACAGCATGGCCATGACGGACGCCATGACGCGCGCCTGCGACTTTTACCGGGCGCAATTGCGTGGCGCCACCAACGCCATCGCCTACCTGAAAAACCGGGGATTAACGGGCGAGATCGCGGCCCGTTTCGGCCTCGGCTACGCGCCGGCCGGCTGGGACAACCTGCGTTCCGTGTTCCCCGACTATGAAGCCGTGGTGCTGGCCGAGTCCGGCCTCGTGATCGACAAGGTGGACGAGGATGGCGGCAACCGCAAGCGCTATGACCGCTTCCGTGAACGCATCATGTTCCCCATCAAGAACACCAAGGGCCAGGTGATCGCGTTCGGCGGCCGGGTGCTCGACCATGGCGAACCGAAATACCTGAATTCGCCCGAAACACCGCTGTTTTCCAAGGGCTTCGAACTGTATGGCTTGTTCGAAGCGCGCCAGGCCATCCGCGACGCCGGCTATGTGCTGGTGACGGAAGGCTATATGGACGTGGTGGCGCTGGCCCAGATGGGCTTCCCGCAAGCCGTGGCCACGCTGGGCACGGCCTGCACCACCAATCACGTGCAGAAACTGTTGCGCCAAACGGACAATGTGATCTTCAGCTTCGACGGCGACAAGGCCGGCCGCCGCGCCGCCCGCCGCGCGCTGGAAGCATGCTTGCCCCACGTGTCCGACAACAAGACCATCAAATTCCTGTTCCTGCCCACCGAGCACGACCCGGACAGCTATGTGCGCGCCCACGGCGCCGAAGCGTTCGAGCAGGAAATCCATGAAGCCATGCCGCTGTCCCAGTTCCTGATCAAGGAAGTGGTGGGCGAGCATGATTTGAACGGGCCGGAAGGGCGGGCCCGTGCCCAGTTCGATGCCAAGCCCCTGTTGCAGGCCATGGCGCCGTCGGCGCTGCGGCTGCAGATCGTGCGGGCGCTGGCCCAGCTGACCCAGAGCACGCCATCCGAGATCGAAGCGCTGTTCGAGCTGGCCAAGCCGGTGGCTGTGGCGCGCCAGGCGCCGCCGCGCACTGGCCGTCCGGTGCCGGTCGGGCTGGAGTTGCAGATCGTGCGGCTGCTGGTGGCCCACCCGCCGCTGGCGCTGGACATCGACGCCGACGCGCTGGCCGCCTTCGCCTTTTTTGGCGCGGAACCGGCCGAACGGCTGGCCCAGCTGGTGGCCCAGGCCCAGGCCATGGGGCCGAACGGCGGCTTTGCTGCTTTTGCGCAACACTTGAAGTCGCAGGGGGCGGAGTACGACGCCATCATCGCCGAGATCGTCAAGGAGCCCGAGTCCGATTTCGACGCCGTGCGTTTGTTCCTGCGCGGCGCCATTCGCCAGGTCAAGAATGATGCGTTGAAGCAGGAGTTGCATGACGTGCTGGCGGCCGGCCTGTCGTCGGACGAGCTGGGCGTGCGTTACCGCGAAATTACCTCGAAGCAAGATCAGTTGTTGCGCGAGGCGGAGGCGGAGTTGGCCCATCGCTAGACCCGTGCGAGAGCCGGGTATGATTTGCCAGAGGGAGAGCGGGTTGGCTGCCCTCTGGAAATTGCAAATGTGCGTGCTATAATAAAACGCTAAGTGTTGTCAATTTTGGCATCGTTTTTCAGTTCAGAGTGTGTTTGTTTTTTAGCAAGTTAGGCTCTTGATCGGCGCAGTAAGGCAGCGTCGGCGGCCAGGGCCGGCTTTGGTTGAACCGGCGCATGAACGTGCAGCCGATGGCGAACGTTCTGTTTGCCCGTGAACCAGTCATGGCTCCAGCCCCCACACGCATGTCAAATGCAGTAGAATTTCTGCCGAAAACGGCTGTCTTGGCCGTCGGTAAGGAATCTGTTGTGGACGCGGATCGTGCCCAACAAGGTGTAAGTAAGTCGTAGTATTGTCGGACTTGTGTGGTCGGCAAGTTCGAAGACAGGGGCCCCATAAGGGCCGCAAGAAACTTTATCCTAAATAAGCAAGTCGTTGTGTAATCGAAAGCGCCTGTGCCAACCAAGAAACCTGAATCCCAAGCGGCTGCAAAGCCCAGCAAAGTGACCGCCAAGTCCGCGAAATCGACGGACAAGTCGGAAGCGCGCGTCGCCAGCAACCCGCCGGCGGTGAGCCAGACCACCGATGCCGCCACCCTGGCCGCCATCGATACGTCCGGCTACGTGCTGCCCTCGGTGAAAGTGCCGGGCCGGCGCGGTCGCAAGCCCAAGGAATTCCAGCCCGAGAACGACGAAGTGGCGGCCCTGAACGCCGTCGAGCGGGCTGAGCTCAAGGCGGTGGACAAGGCCAAGGCCAAGGATCGCAAGGCCAAGGAAAAAGCCTTGCTGAAAGATGCGTTCTCGTCGGACACGGAAGCGACCGAGGAAGAACTGGAACGCCGGCGCCAGAAACTCAAGACCCTGATCAAGTTCGGCAAGGAACGCGGTTTCCTCACCTACGCCGAGATCAACGACCATCTGCCCGAGAACATCGTCGATCCGGAAGCGATCGAAGGCATCATCGGCACCTTCAACGACATGGGCATCGCCGTCTACGAGCACGCGCCCGATGCCGAGACGCTGCTGCTGTCGGACAACGTGGCCACCGTCACCAGTGACGACGAAGCGGAAGCGGCAGCCGAGGCCGCCCTGTCCACGGTCGATTCCGACTTTGGCCGCACCACTGACCCGGTACGCATGTACATGCGCGAAATGGGGTCCGTGGAACTGCTGACCCGCGAAGGCGAGATTGAAATCGCCAAGCGCATCGAAGACGGCCTGAAGGACATGATCCAGGCCATTTCCGCCTGCCCGGTGACGATCGCCGAGATCATCGCCGCCTCCGACCGCATCCGCGCCGACGAAATCAAGATCGACGAGATCGTCGATGGCCTGGTGGACGAGAACGAGGACGCGGCCGCCGCCGCGCCTGCTCCGGCCCCCGCCAGCGAGGAAGACGAGGAAGAGGAAGAGGAAGAAGAGGAAGAAGAGGAAGAAGAGGAAGAACCGAGCGCCTCGGGCGCCGCCGGCTTCTCGGCCGAGCAGCTGGAAGCGCTGAAGAGCACGGCACTGGCGAAATTCGACGTTATCTCCCTGCAATTCGACAAGATGCGCAAGGCGTTCGAGAAGGATGGCTACAGCTCCAAAGCCTACGTCAAGGCGCAGGAAGCCATCTCGCTCGAACTGCTGGGCATCCGCTTCACGGCCAAGGTGGTCGAAAAGCTGTGCGACACCCTGCGCGGCCAGGTGGACGAAGTGCGCCACATCGAAAAACAGATCCTCGACGTGGCCGTCAACAAGTGCGGCATGCCGCGTGCCCACTTCATCAAAGTATTCCCCGGCAACGAAACCAATCTGGAATGGGTGGACGCGGAAGTGGCCGCCGGCCACGCCTACAGCGCCATCCTGGGCCGCAACATTCCCACCATCAAGGAACTGCAGCAACGGCTGATCGACCTGCAAGCGCGCGTCGTGCTGCCGCTGCCGGACCTGCGCAACATCAACCGCCAGATGGCGGCCGGTGAAATGAAGGCGCGCAAGGCCAAGCGCGAAATGACGGAGGCCAACTTGCGCCTCGTGATTTCCATTGCCAAGAAATACACCAATCGCGGCCTGCAATTCCTCGACCTGATCCAGGAAGGCAATATCGGCCTGATGAAGGCGGTGGACAAGTTCGAATACCGCCGCGGCTACAAGTTCTCGACCTACGCCACGTGGTGGATCCGCCAGGCCATCACGCGCTCGATCGCCGACCAGGCGCGCACCATCCGTATCCCGGTGCACATGATCGAAACCATCAACAAGATGAACCGCATCTCGCGCCAGATCCTGCAGGAAACGGGCGCCGAGCCGGACCCAGCCACGCTGGCCATCAAGATGGAGATGCCCGAGGACAAGATCCGCAAGATCATGAAGATCGCCAAGGAACCGATCTCGATGGAAACGCCGATCGGCGACGACGACGATTCCCACCTGGGCGACTTCATCGAGGACAACAACACACTGGCGCCGTCCGACGCCGCGCTGCACGCCTCCATGCGCGGTGTGGTGAAGGACGTGCTCGACTCGCTGACCCCGCGCGAAGCGAAAGTGCTGCGCATGCGCTTTGGTATCGAAATGTCCACCGACCACACGCTGGAAGAAGTGGGCAAGCAGTTCGACGTCACGCGCGAGCGCATCCGCCAGATTGAAGCCAAGGCCCTGCGCAAGCTGCGCCACCCATCCCGTTCGGACAAGCTGAAAAGCTTCCTGGAAGGGAACTA
The DNA here is from genome assembly GCF_014042355.1 of Rugamonas apoptosis. Classification (GTDB taxonomy): domain Bacteria; phylum Pseudomonadota; class Gammaproteobacteria; order Burkholderiales; family Burkholderiaceae_D; genus Rugamonas; species Rugamonas apoptosis. The sequence goes on along the minus strand of NZ_JACEZU010000006.1, from coordinate 103,270 downwards.
AGACTTGACGGGAGTCCCGGGTGGCCTATATCCTCTCGGGTTCGTTTCAACAACGGTAGCAAGAGTGGGTCGCGATATCGGGCCACGTTGTTCGTAGGGCCCTTAGCTCATGCTTGGTTAGAGCAGAGGACTCATAATCCTTTGGTGCGCGGTTCGACTCCGCGAGGGCCTACCAAAATTTGAAGGGAGTTAGGCTCGCGCCTAGCTCCCTTTTTCGCTTTTCGGCCTGCACTCAACAGCGCTGCATTTGTCCGCTTGCTCCAATCTGACCTCGTCGCCCTGGTTATTTGTCATGCTGTCGGCCACAGGGCCTGGAAATCGAACGAGAGTTGTCGATGGTGGCGTATCGACAACAGATAAATTGTGTCGCCGAAGCGGGCATAAAGAAGCAAGTAATGCGACATGACATATTCCCGCACCTCGCCGTTACGACCGATGGCCTTCAGCTTGCGCTTCAAACCCTCGAGACTTTTGCCGACCTCGACCGAACGCGTCGGTCGCTCAAAGAATAGTCGCCCAACGTCAGGAAAGTGTTCAAGCGTCGGGATGACCGTTGCCGTCAGTTCGTCCAGCAGCGCATCGAATGCGTGCGGTGCATCGGCATTGGATAAGAAAGACTCCACCTCTTCGAGATTGCGTTCGAAGTTAGCGGTCAGTTTGACATGGCATTTGCCCGCCACTGTCAGCCCCGGGTTTTTGCGGCGCGGCGGCGTTTGATTGTGTTCAGGGCAGTTTGCGCATCTTTGGTCTTGCCCGAGCTCACGTCCTGCAAGCCCTTGCTGGCATCATCAATAATGAAAAGATGGATGCGTTCCCGTTCCAGTTGATGGTAATAGTCCAGGCGCTTGGCGTCGACGATGGCGACGTAACTTTCGCCATTCTTGGTGATGATCTTTTCAGCACCCGCTTTTACCTGATCGGCAAGATCGGAAAGTGTGGCCCGCGCTTGCGTCAGGGACACAACATCGCTTGCTGAAAATGCCATGGCACACCTTCTAATATGTACATAATTACGTACATTATCCTCTTGGACCAGCGCTATTGAAACTACCCTGGCGCATATTTTTTGCAGCGGCGTAGAAGCCAAGGTACTGTTCCGTATGCGTCAAACCGCCCGGCTTGGGCGATTTGACGGTTTGGTTACCTGAAGGAAATCAGTAGGCGATGCTGAAGCGTTGGCGCGAGTGGGCCGGGCGTTCCAGCTCATCGATCATCGCCACCGCGTAGTCGGCCACGGAAATCTTGCTATCCCCGTTCGCATCGGTCAGCAACTGGTCGCCGCCCAGGCGGAACTGGCCGGTGCGCGGACCGGGGGCGATCATGGCGGCCGGGCTCAGCAGGGTCCAGTCCAGCGCGCTTTCCTGGCGCAGTTTTTCCAGCGTGTCGCGCGCGCCCAGCGCCGTACCCTTCCATTGGGCGGGAAAGTCCGGGGTGTCGACCATTTGCACGCCGGGCGCCACCTCCAGGCTGCCCGCGCCGCCCACCATCAGCAGGCGCGGCACGCCAGCTTGCTTGGATGCGGCCAGGATGGCGTCGATCCCACGGTTATAGTAGGCGCGTACGTCTTCCTGGGCGTGGCCGCTGAAGGCGCTGATGACGGCGTCGTGGCCGGCCAGCTGGACGGCCAGGCGGGCCGGGTCCATCACATCGGTGGCCAGCGCCGTCAGGCCAGCGGCGGGTTCCAAACGTTCCGGACGGCCCACCAGTGCCGTGACTTGATGGCCGCGCGACAGCGCCTCCGCCAGCAAGCCAGAACCGATAAAACCACTTGCGCCGATCAGTGCGATTTTCATGAAAAACTCCTGCTTGGTTGAAAGTGGATTTAGTATGCGGCCTTTACGATGGCGCGATAAGTAGGCAAAATTCACAATCACTATGAAGCAGTTCTTAACAATCGACCGTTTGAAACGGATGGCCGTCTTCGCCCGCGTGGTGGAAGCCGGTTCCATGAGCGCCGCCGCGCGCGAGCTGGCGATGACCACCTCGGCCGTGAGCCAGCAGATCCGCCAGCTGGAGGCCGAGATCGGCCTCGCTTTGTTGCACCGCTCCACCCGGCGTCTGAGCACCACGGAAGCGGGCCAGGCTTACTACGAGGATTGCGCCGCCATGCTGCTGGCGGCCCATACCGCCGAGCAGCGTCTGTCCGACCTGCGCGATGAGCCTCGCGGCGAATTGCGGATCGCCTTTCCGGTCGGTTTCAGCGGCCATCTGGCGGCGGCGCTGGGGCCGCTGCTGCGCGCCCAGCCCCGGCTTGCGCTGCGGTTGTTCGCCGAAGACCGCCGCGTCGACCTGATCGCCGAGCGCATCGACCTGGCCATCCGCATCGGCACCTTGAGCGATTCCAACCTGGTGGCGCGCCGCCTGGCCGAGTGGCCCCATGTGCTGGTGGCGTCCAGCGGCTATGCGCGTGAACATGGCTTGCCGCAAATGCCGGAGGAGCTGGCACGCCATCCGGTGATGAGCCTGAATGTCATGAACCAGACTGAATTCATCGAATTGTCGCGCGCGGGCGAGGCACCGCGGCGGGTGCGGGTCCATGGCACAGTGGCGGGCAACAGCTTTATCGCGTTGCAGGCGATGATGCTGCAAGGCGCGGGCATCCTGCGCATGCCCGGTCCGGATGCCATGCCGTTGCTGGCAACGGGACAGGTGGTGTTGGTGTTGCCGGAGTGGTCGATGGCGCCGATGGGCGTGTACGCGTTGACGGTGCAGCGCGATGCCCAGCCTGCCAAGGTGCGGCTGGCGATCGCGGCCATCCGGGACTACCTGGAAGTTGGTGCGGGCGAGGGAAGTAATGTCGTGCCGGCAATGACTTGAGTCGCCGGTCACCGCAATCTTTTTTCCGGCCGCACGCCGCCCAGGCCTGCATGCCTGTGGCGGGCATCCTGCATCCGGGAGCGGCGCCAGTCGCACATCTGTTGCGTCCGTTTCCCTTTTCTGGAGGAACTTGCCGCCAGCGGATTGTCTCGTCCATCGAAAGGTAGTAAATTGCCGTGTGGCAATTAATTTGACGGGCAGGCTGCCCTGTTCCCGTCCCTTTCAGCAGAGGCAAAAGTGAGTAATATCGTCGATAGCGCCAAGAATTTGAGCGATCGGATCTGGTTTTCCCGGGAAGCGTGGGCGCGGGCCGAGGCGCGGCTGCTGTCCGACCAGGGGCATGCGCAACGGCTGATGGTGGTCTATTCCGTCTACAGCCTGTGCTTTGCGATCGCCTTATTGAAATACAAGGTCGTGTCGGACGACTTCCAGAACATTTTTTCCGTCGTGCTCGCCGTCATGCTGATGGCGCTGTCGCTCAATCTGAATACCCGCAACTTCCGCGAGCGCGCGCAGCAATTCAAGAGCGGTTACCTGAAGTTGATGGATATTGAGAGCAGGATCATGCAGGTTACGCTGCAGCGCACGCCACAGGCCATGCTCGACGATTACAACGACCTGTTCGCCAGCTACAAGCAAATACTCAACGATGTGGAACACCACACGGCCGGCGACGCTTTGTCGGCCCGCCAGCATGCGGCGGCGGACAGGACCGACGGCAAGCTCAGCGCGCTGGACCATGCGCACCTGCTCCTGCTGCGATCCTGGCGCGCCGTATGGCTGGTCGCGTTCTACCTGGGCCCGGTGCTGGTCCTGGCCGTCTGCTACTTCGGCATCCGCAACAATCTGTTCTGACGGGCCGGGGCCGCTGGCCGGTCAGTGCGTCAGCGGCGCGCTGGCGTCGAAGGTGCTGGTCGAGCTGCCCTCAGCCGTGACGATGTAGAGCTGGCCGCTGCTCAGGAACAGGCCGCCCGGCGTGGCGCCCAGCACGTTGTTGATCTGGATATCGGTGCCGCCGCCGCTGTAGGCGATGTGCCACACGGTCTTGCCGTTCACCACGGACGAACTGACGCCCGTGCCGCTGAAACTGACGGTGGCGTCCGACGCCGTGGCCGTGCCGCGGTCCACGACGCCCGTCAGGCTCTGGCCCGACTGCAGGTGGACGGTGGCGCTGTTTTCCGTCGTCACATATTGCAGCGTGGCGATAGGCTTGGAATAGACACCGGTGGCCACCAGGGCGCCGCTGCAATCGGCGTTGTCATAATAGTCGATCCGGTCCGACAGGGTAGCCGTCGTGGCGCTGGCCGTGAGCGTGGCCACGGTGATGGTTTCGCGATGGTGGAACTGGCATACATCTTTCCACTCTCCCACATATTTCGCGAAGGGCGCCATGGCCGGCGGGTTGACACTACCGCCGACCGCCGTACCGCCGCCACCACAGGCGGACAAAGCAGACGCTGCCGCCACACAGGCGATGACTAGTCTCATATTGAATTCCAGGCGTTTGTAATTATAGGAAAGTTAATTATAGCCAATGCCGTTCTCCAGCTGCCCGCCCATTCTGGAGGAACTCCACTAACCGCACAGGATCGTGGCGCCGTTGCCAGGCGCTAGACTGGCTGTCGCGTGGCCGGATCACCTTCCACGTCCGCATATTTTTATTCCACCTGATTCAAGGAAACATCATGTACGAAAAAAACCTGGTCGCCGGTTGGGGCGATATGGACTTTAATGCCCATATGCGCAATACGGCTTATCTCGATAAATCGGCCGACGTGCGGATGATGTATTTTTCCGATTGTGGCTTTCCCATGTCGGAATTCATGCGCCGCAAGCTGGGGCCGGTCGTAATGAAGGATGAAGTTGAATATTTCCGCGAATGCCATCTATTGGATGTAATCAAAGGTACGTTGACGCTGGCCGGTATTTCCGACGACGGCAGCCGCATGAAATTACGTAATGAATTTTATCGCGGTGAGGTATTGGTGGCGCGTGTCACGTCCACCGTGGGCTGGATTGACCAGGCCCAGCGCAAACTGGTATGCCCGCCGCCGGATTTACTGGGCCATTTGCAGCAGCTTGAACACAGCGCGGACTTCACGGCGCTGCCTAACTCCGTGCGTTGACGGCGCGCATGCTGGAATTTGGCAGTTACGCGCCAAAATCTGGCATGATAGGCAACGGTTTCCCCAGCGGACGAGCCGCCAGCAGCGTAGCTCGGCCAGCCGGTGCTGGGCGCGTTCGTGGCGGGCCGCCATCGCTTCCGGGCCGCGATTTATTTTGTCGAAGTTAATCGCGTCCATATCGCGCACGCCCAGCATGCAGAATATATGACATGAATATATCGTGAATATGGCGCGACGATGACGTTGGTATGACGTGGGTATGACGTGGGTATGGCGTGGATATGACGTGACAGAATCTGGTTTCCAGGTCGTGGATAATACTAACGCGTCGCCGCTAACCAGTATTACCCGCACCAGTCGCTTTCCTGATACGTCGATATTTCATTTCGAGCTGATTTTGAAATATGCTTGGGTCGCGCCAATATAATCCACTCAGGTTTTTAATATGGCCGGCAAGCTGAATTTATGCTTCGGCGTGATGATGAATATCGGCCATGGCCTGGGCCGGCACGGGAGCGGTGAAGCGCAGTGCGCCGGCAATCCGGTTCCAGGCGTTGATGTTGGCCACGGCCGCCGTCAGGAACGCTATTTCGGCGGTATTAAAATGGCGCTCCAGTTCCTGGTGCACGGCGTCATCCACGTGATGACCGGCCATCAGGGTCAGCGCTTCGGTCCAGGCCAGCGCGGCCCGTTCGCGTGCCGTGTAGACGTGGGCGTCGCGCCAGGTGGCCAGCAAGTCCAGCTTGGCGGGCGCCGGCGGCTGGGGCAGGGCGCGCGCCAGGTTCAAGTGATATTGCAGGCAGAAGGCGCAACCGTTCAGTTGCGAGGCGCGCAGCTTGAGCAGTTCCGTCAGCGATTTGTCGAGGCCGGAATCGTCCACCGCCTGGCCCAGCGCGCGCAGGGCGGCGCCGGCGGCCGGGGCCAGTTGGCTGAAGCTGGCGTAGTCGAGGCGTGGCGTGATGGTGGCCGAAGCGGTGGCCGAGGTGGTGGTCAAGTCAGTGGTCATGGCGAGCTTCCAGGTGGGCGCCGCGAGGCGTGTTAATATCAGAGTTCGAACATACTATATTCGAATTCTAACATCATGCTAAAAACCGTCAATTCCCCCGTCATTCCGGCCGTGGGCGAAGGTAAGCGCGGGGTGGATGGCCACCTCGGCTATCTGCTGCGGCAAGCCCACGCGGCGCACCGCATCCGCATGGAACGGGCGCTGGCCGAACTGGACGTCACCTTGCCCCAGTTCTCCGTGCTGACCATGCTGGCCGCCTATCCCGGCGCGTCCGGCGCCGACCTGGCGCGGCTATCGCTGCTCACGCCGCAGACTATGAGCGTGATCGTGCACAACCTGGAGCGGGCCGGCGCTGTCAGCCGCCATCCCCATCCGGTGCACGGCCGCATCCAGCTGATCGAGTTGACGGACTCGGGCCGCCAATTGCTGGACGCGTGCCGCGCCCGGGTGCAGCCGGTGGAGGCTGCCATGGACGGTGGGCTGGACGAGGCGGGGCAGCAGTTGGTGCGGAGCTGGCTGGTGCGCCTGGCCCAGGGCGACGGGGTGCTGTAAAGCTGGCTCGGAGGCCGGCTCAGCGATTGGCTCAGCGGTTACTCAGTGATTGCTCAGCGATTACTCAGCAGTTGCTCAGCGGTTGCTCAGGCGGCCGGCGCCGTGCCGTCCAGTTCCGGGGCCGTGCCCGCGTCCAGGCTTGTGCCCGCGTCCGGCGCGGCGGGGGCGTGCGGCGTCAGGGCCGGGAAGCTGAAGTGCAGCCGCACGCCTTGGCCCGGTGCGCTGTCGAGCCGCAACTGGCCCTTGAAGATGGCTTGCACCAGGTTGTTGACGATCGACAGCCCCAGCCCCGAACCGCCCTTGCCCAGCTTGGTCGTGTAGAACGGCTCGAACACCCGGTGCTGCACCTCGGCCGGAATGCCGTGGCCATCGTCGCTGTAGTGCAGCTCGACCATGCCGTCGGCGCTGCTGGCCTCGATCACAATATGGCCGTCGCTCTTGCCGTCGAAGCCGTGATTGATGGAATTCATCACGATATTGTTGATGATCTGTTCCAGGTGGCCCGGATAGCTGTCCATCTCTATCCCGTCCGGAATGCGCAGCTCGACCGTCGCCTTGGCGCGGCGCAGCCGGGCGCCCAGCGCCGTCAGGCTGTCCTGCACCGTGGTGCGCAAGTCGAAGTGGCGGCGGCGCTGGCTGGTCTGGTCCACCGACACCCGCTTGAAGCTTTCGATCAGCTCATTTGAACGTTGGCCGTTGCGGGCGATGATGTCGCTCGCGGCCAGGCATTCGTGCAAGCCTTGCAGCAGGCCGGAGCGGGTCAGCCCGTTGTGTTCGGCCGCGCCGCACAGCTCGGCCAGCTTGTCGGCCAGCGCGGTGGCGGCCAGCACCATGTTGCCGATCGGCGTGTTGAGCTCATGCGACACACCGGCCACCAGTACCCCCAGCGAGGCCAGCTTTTCCGATTCCACGATCTGGTCCATGGCCAACCGCAATTCGCGGGTGCGCTCCTCGACCCGGCTTTCCAGCTGCTCGTTCAGTTCGCGCAGCTCTTCCTCAATGCGCTTGCGCTCCGTCAGGTCGACATGGGTGCAGATCATGCGCAGCGGCTGGCCGGCGCCGTCGCGGCTGACGATGGTGCCGTTGTCGAGCACCCATTTCCAGGAACCGTCGCGGCAACGCAGCCGGTATTCCTCCTTGTAGCGGCGGCTGGCGCCGTCGAAGTGCTGGCGCAGCGCTGTTTGCAGCCGCGGCAGGTCGTCCGGATGCACCAGGCTGTCGCGCCAGGTGGCGGTGGGCACCACCTCATGCTCGGCGTAGCCATGCATGCCGCGCCAGCAGGGCGAGAACAGCACCTGGCCGTTGGGGATGTCCCAGTCCCACACGCCGTAACCGGCCCCTTCCAGCGCGAAGTTCCAGCGTTCCTCGGCCGCCCGCAGCGCTTGGGCGGCGGCGCGGTGCTGGCGGCGCCGTTCGGCGTCCTTGAGTTCGCGCGCGATGGCCGGGGCCAGCCGCGCCAGGTCGCTCTTCATCACGTAATCGTGGGCGCCGGCCCGCATCAGGGCCACGGCCGTTTCCTCGCCGATGGTGTTGGAGACGACGATGAACGGCAAGTCCAGCCCGGCCGCGTGCAAATGGGCCAGCGCGATGCTGGCGTTCAAGTCCGGCAGGTTGTGGTCCGACAGCACGATATCCCAGCGCGGCGCGCTCAGCGCATCGCTCAGGTCGGCCGCCGTCTCGACCCGGTCCAGCGCCACCGCGTAGCCAGCCTTGCGCAGGCAGCGCTCGATCAGGTCGGCATCGCTGTCGCTATCTTCCACCAGCAGCACGGCAAGCGGGGTCATGGCTGGCCTCATGGCGATTCGTTCAGTACCAGCCAGTATAAACCCAGCTGGCGCACGGTTTCGGAAAATTGGGCGAAGTCCACCGGCTTGCGGATGTAGCTGTTCACGCCCAGGTCGTAGCCGGCCGCGATGTCCTGTTCCTCGCGCGACGACGTCAGGATCACCACCGGCACCCGGCGGGTGCGCGCGTCGGCCCGGATCTGGCGCAGCACGTCCAGCCCGTCCACCTTGGGCAGCTTGAGGTCGAGCAGGATCAGCACCGGCAGCGCACCCACGTCGCGTCCCGCGTGGGCGCCGCCGCCGAACAGGTAGTCCAGCCCTTCCTGGCCATCCTGCGCCACCACCAGCGTGTTGCTGATGTTGTTGCGCTGGAGGGCGCGCTCGGTCAGCGCCACGTCGCTGGGATTGTCCTCGATCAGCAGGATGACTTTGGCGCTCATGGCGCATCCTCCAGGGTGAAATAGAAGGTGGCGCCGGCGTCCGGCGCGGCGCTGGCCCACACATGGCCGCCGTGGCGCTGCACGATGCGCTGCACGGTGGCCAGGCCGATGCCGCTGCCGGCGAATTCGCTGGTCTTGTGCAGGCGCTGGAACACACCGAACAGCTTGTGGGCGTGGCGCATGTCGAAGCCGGCGCCGTTGTCGCGCACGAACCAGGCCAGCACCGGCTGGCCGCTGGCCGGGTCGGTCGCCGTCTCGCGCCCGAAGCTGATGCGGGCCGGGTCGCGCCGGGCGCTGAACTTGCACGCGTTCTCAAACAGGTTGTGCAGCACCGCCTCCAGTAGCGCGCGGTCGCCCCAGGCCCGCAGGCCGGGCGCGATGTCGAGGTCGATGTGGCGTTCGGGATAGCCTTCACGCACGCGCGCGGCCACGCTGGCGGCCAGCGCCGACAAGTCCAGCGGGCACCGGTTGAGCGCGGCCCGGCCCAGGCGCGACAGTTCCAGCATGCCGTCGATCAGCTGGCCCATGCGTCCCGCCTCGCCCTGCACCCGCGCCAGGTAGAGCTTGGCCGTCTCGTCCAGCTGGCCGCCATAATCCTCCTCCAGCGCCTGGGCCCAGCCGGCGATGCCGCGCAGCGGGCTGCGCAAGTCGTGCGAGACGGAATACGAGAACGCTTCCAGTTCCTGATTGGCTAGCCGCAGTTGCGCCGTGCGTTCGCGCACTTGCGCTTCCATGGTGTCGTTGGCCGCCCGCAGTTCGGCCCGCGCGTGCTCGGTCTGTTCCAGCAGCTTGCTCATGGCTTCCTCGGCCGCGCGCCGTTCGCTGAAATCCGTGTGGGTGCCGATGATGCGAACGGCGCGGCCGTTGGCGTCCTGCTCCACCACCATGCCGCGCGCCACCACCCACTTCCAGCTGCCATCCTTGCAGCGCATGCGCTGCTCGATGGCATAGGTCTTCGAGCTGCCGTTGAAGTTGGCCTCCAGCAGCCGCATGGCGGTGCGCAAATCATCCGGGTGGGCCAGGCGCTGGTAGGTGTCGAGGTGGTTGGGCAGTTCGTCCTCGCGGTAGCCCAGCATCTCCTTCCAGCGCTTGGAATAGAGCACTTCACCGGTCAGCACATGATAGTCCCACACCCCATGGCCGGCCCCTTCCAGCGCGTGCTGCCAGCGGAATTCGCTTTCCTGCAATTGCTGGAACGAGGCGGCCAGCCGCAGCCGCATGGCGTTCAGGGCTGCCACCACCTGGGCCAGCTCGTCATGCGCGTGGTGCTTGCTGGCGCGCCGTTCCAGCACCAGCGGCGATGCCAGGTGGCCGGCGAACAGCAGGTCGGAATAGGCGGCGATCTTTTTCAGGTGGCGCCCCACCAGCCACTGGAACAGCACCAGGATGAACAGCGACACGAGGAAGGTCTTGATGGTCTGGGCGATCAGGATGGTCACCACCTTGTCCAGCAGGCGCTGGTAGGCGCCGTCCAGGCTGGCCACGGCATGCACTTTGCCGATGTAGACGGGGCGCTCGCGGTGCTGATAGTAGAGCGGGAATTCGCGCCCCAGCACGCTCGCGTCGTCATCCTTGACGGGCTTGCCGGCCCGGGCCACGGTCTGGCCCTGTTCGTTGGCGATGTCCACATACTGCAAGTCGGGCAGGCGCATGATGCCTTGCAGTTGCAGCTGCAAATCGCGGGTGCTGGTGATCCACAGGCTGGAAGCGAGGCTGTCGGCATAGCTGGCGTGGATCTGGTCGAGCTGGGTGGCGATCTGGCTCACGTCGCGCCGGTATTCGAGCGCCAGTTGCAGCACGGTCGACACCAGCGTGACGACCGAACTGAACAGCAAAATCAGCACGGCCAGCCGCCGCCCCAGGCGGGCGTCCGCCAGGTTATGCAGCCAGGGCCGGGTCATGTCCATGGCGGGCCTCAGTGCGGTGCACCGTGCAGGGCTTGCTCGAAGATGCGCTGGTAGCTGCCATCCCGTTTCATCAGGCGGATCTGCTCGGCCAGCCGTGGCACCAGCGCCGCGTGCTTCTTGTTCAGGTAGAGGAACCAGTCGCCTTCCACGTAGGCCGGTTCCAGCACCTTGACGCCCTGCAAACCCATGCTGTGCACGAACTGCAGTCCTTCCAGCTTTTCGATCACGGCCACATCGATGCGGTCCATGGCCAGCATGGCAAACAGCTGGTGCCCCGTCTCCAGTTTTTGCAGCGAGCGGGTGCCGGTGATGCTGCGTTCCAGCACCTTCCAGCCGGTCAGGATGCCCACGTCGTAGGGCCGCAGGCTGGCCGCGCCGTCCACGGTGAAATCGGCATGGCGGGTGAACACCACCATCTGGTAAGTCATCACCCGCTCGGGCACGCGCACCAGGTTGGTGTAGCTTTGCTCGATGCCCAGCACCCGCGAGACGTCGCCGTCGTCGATGCCGCTGTTAGCGTTGAGCAAGCCCCGTTCGGCCGATGCCGGCTGGATCCAGACGTCCAGGCCCACGCGGCGGAACAGTTCCGCGTACAGCAGATCGAGCGCGCCGTCATGCGCGGGCGAGGTGATGGGGGCGAAGAAGGAGCTGTTGAGCACCAGCCTGGGCGCGGCCACGCCGGGCAGGGCGAACAGCAGTGCGGCCAGCAGCGTCAACAGGGATTTCATGGTCACCCTCGCGAGAGGCGAGCGCCATCCACGGCGTCTGGCCTTGCCGGATAGTATGCCCAGATTCCCCCGCTTTGGCTATGTATGGCCGCGCCGCTGTTGCCAATTTTGCCTTGCCGCCCATTTCTGTGCTGGCAGGCAACACCTGGATGTCCGGCGCCCGTTATTCAGACTACAATGTCGGGAGTGACGGCCGGCTGTCGTGGACAGCCTCGGCACTAAACTCCGGCGCCCCGCGTGGCGACCGGCCCCCAGCGGTGGAGACAAATGAGTCCGGATCCCAGTCAGTACGCCTATATTTCGGTGATGGCCGACGCCATCCTGAGCGCCATCCTGATTTTCCTGTGGCTGATGCAGCGCAAGGAGCGCCATGCCCTGTACTGGGCCATGGGGCAGTTGTCCATCATGGCCGCGTTCGCGCTGTGGTTCTCGGGCGTGCCGGCGCTGGAGCCGTTGCGCCGGCCACTGGGCGCGGTGCTGCTGACGGGCGGCGTGGCCGGCTACTGGGCCGGCACCCAATTCTTCCTGGGCGGCCTGCGGCGCGGCGAGGGTGCCTTGCCTCTGCTGGGCTTTGTGCTGCTGGCCGCCGCCTTGCAACTGTGGTGGGCGGCCGACCCGACCGTCGTATTCCCCAGCGGTGGCGTGCTGCTGTGCCTGGTCATGGTGTGGACCGGGGTGCGGCTGGGGCAGGGCCGCCACCTGCACCGCTACCGGCTGCTGGGCGTGGTCATGGTCGCGCGTGGCGTGTTCAACCTGGCCGGCAGTCTCAGCATTGTGCCGCAAGCCTATCTGTATTGGTTCGTCGCCGGCAGCGCGTTCAAATTGCTGTCGCTGCTGGGTCTGATCTACGCCGTCCAGCATGAGATCAAGCAACGCTACGCCAGCACCATCGACAGCCTGAGCAACGGCTTCCTGATCCGCGACAAGCGCGGCTACGTGCACGTGGCCAACGAGCGCTGCGCCAGCCTGCTGGGCTACGGCAGTGCCGCCGACCTGATCGGGCGCAACGTGACGGATTTGCTGCCGGGCCTGACGCGCCAGATGGCCGACGACTACTTCGCCGCCTTCGAGGCGGCCGATGCCAGGTATCCGATCACCCAGGAAGCGGAGCTGACGCTGCACAATGGCGCCAGACTGCCGGTGGAGATGATGGCCTCGCCCTATGTCGAGCGGGGCCGCCTGTACTGCCTGGTGCAACTGCTCGACATTTCCGAACGCAAGAAGAAGGACGCGCTGCTGTACCAGGCGGCCCGCATCGACCCCGTCACGGGCCTGGGCAACCGCTACGCGCTGGCCGAGCGGCTGCGCCAGGACATCGCCCAGGCCGGCGCCAGCGGGCGCGCCTGCGCGCTGCTGTTCATCGACCTCGACAAATTCAAGCGCGTCAACGATTCCTTCGGCCACAGCGCCGGCGACGAACTGCTGCGCAAGGTGGCCCAGCGGCTGGAGGCGCTGCTGGGGCCGCGCGACATGCTGGCCCGCTTCGGCGGCGACGAATTCATCGCCGCGCTGCCGGACCTGGCGCCGCAAGACTGCGAAGCACGGGCCCAGGCGTGCGCCCAGACCATCCTGGCCGCCATTGGGCCGGCGTTCGACGTGTCGCACCACACGGTGGCCGTCACGGCCAGTATCGGCCTGGCCTGCTATCCGCGCCATGGCCGCGATGGCGACACCCTGTTGCGCCATGCCGACATCGCCATGTACGAAGCCAAGAAAGGTGGCCGGGGCGAATTGCGCTTCTTCAGCGACGCCATGAACGCGGCCGCTCACGACGCGCTGGTGATCGACGGCGCGCTGCGCCACGCCATCGCGGCCGGCGAGTTCCGGCTCGAATACCAGGTCATCGCGGAAGCGGGCAGCGGCCGGCTGGGCAAGGTGGAAGCCTTGCTGCGCTGGCGCAGCGCCACGCTGGGCACAGTGCCGCCGGACCGTTTCATCCCGGTGGCCGAGGACAGCGGCCTGATCGTCGAACTGGGCAGCTGGGTGCTGGAGGAGGCTTGCCGCCAGGCGGCCCTGTGGCGCGGCGGTCCGCTCGACGGGGTGCGGATCAGCATCAATGTGTCGGCCTGGCAGCTGGCCGACCCCGGCTTCGTGGCGCTGGTGGAGGCGACCCTGGCGCGCCACGGCTTGCCCGGCGCGCTGCTGGAACTGGAATTGACGGAACGGGTGCTGATCGACGACGGCCCCAATGTGCGCACCGTGCTGGAACGCTTGCGGACACTGGGGGTGAGCGTGTCGCTCGATGATTTCGGCACCGGCTATTCCTCGCTCAGTTATTTGACCCAGTTCCAGCTCAACACGCTCAAGATCGACCGCGCGTTCGTGATGGATATCGAACACAGCGCCCGCAGCAACAGTCTGGTGCACGCCATCATCGCCATGGGCCACAGCCTGGGCCTGCAACTGGTGGCCGAAGGGGTGGAGACGGATGGCCAGGCCCGCATCCTGGCCCGCATGGGTTGTCATTACCTGCAAGGTTTCCACATCGCCCGTCCGGCCGCGCCGGACCAGCTGTTGCTTTTCGCGGCGCGCCGGCCCGAAACGGCCAGCGGTGCGGCCCATACCATCCACAGCACGTAAAATCTTCTACACATTGCCGGTCAGGCGATTATCATAAGAAATAGAAACATCCGTTTTGCAAGTTATCGCTGGCCCGCGTCGACATCTGGAGGTGGACATGAACGCCCTTGCACTGGTGAACCGCCTGCGCTTGCCCCATAAATTCCTGATCCTGAGTCTGATCGCCGTCATCCTGGCCGCCATCCCCAGTTATCTGTACATGCGCGAAGCGGCCAAGAGCCTGGACGCCTACCTGGCCGAGCAGGAGGGCGTGCCCCATGTGGACGAGGTGCTCAAGACCATCCAGTTGACCCAGCAGCATCGCGGCCTGTCGGCCCTGTTCCTGGGCCAGGTGGCCGGGGTGGAAGGCAAGCGCCAGGCCAAGCAGGACGAGGCCGACCGGCTGTACGCCAAGGTCGATATCCTGGTCAAGCGCATCAATGACAAGGGCGTGACGGCGGCCTGGGACGACGCCCGCGCCGACTGGGAGCGGCTGCGCACGGGTGTGGCCGGGCGCACGCTGACAGTGCCGCAAAGCTTCGCCGCCCACACGGCGCTGGTGCCCAAGCTGCTCAAGGTGAACGACCTGGTGGGCGATTACTACGGCCTGAGCCTGGACCCCGACAAGGACAGCTACCAGTTGATCCAGTCCATGTATTACCAGCTGCCCTACCTGACGGAGGAGCTGGGCAAGACGCGCGCGCTGGGCGCGGGCTTGCTGGCCCGCCATGAAGCGACGCCCGAGGAACGGGTCCGGCTGGCCGGCTATATCGGCCGCGTCATCGACCGCCAGGGCCAGGCCCAGACAGCGTTCGGCAAGGCGGCCGCCGCCAACCCCGACATTGAAAGCAAGCTGGGCGCGGCCATGCGCGAGGCCAGCGCCGCCGCCGTCGCCTTCACCAAGGTGGCCAATGACGAGGTGGTGCAAGCGGAGAATTTGAGCTATTCGCCGGAACAATACGTCACCCTGGCGACCCAGACCATCGACCTGCAGTTCAAGGCCAACGAACTGGCGGCCACCGAGATCGCGGCCATGCTCAAGACCAAGATCGCCGACTTTTACGTCACCCGCTGGCTGATGCTGGGCAGCATGCTGGCCTTGCTGGCGCTGGCCGGCGTCGTGGCCTGGCTGATTTCCCGCTCCGTCACGGTGCCGCTGCAAAACGCGGTGACGGTGGCGCAAAGCGTGGCGCGCGGCGACCTGGTGTCGGACTTCGACGTGGGCGCGCCCAATGAGGTGGGACAGATGCTGCGCGCGCTCAAGCACATGAACGACAGCTTGCGCACCATCGTCAGCGACGTGCGGGCCAGCATCGACAACATCGGCGCGGCCACGCGCGACATCGCCAGCGGCAACGCCGACGTATCGGCCCGCCTGGAAGCGCAGGCGTCCAGCCTGGAGGAAACGGCATCGTCGATGGAGCAGCTGACCAGCACCGTGCGCCAGAACGCCGACAACGCGCGCCAGGCCAACGCGCTGGTGGTGAACGCCTCCACCGTGGCCAGCCGCGGCGGCGAAGTGGTGTCGCAGGTGGTGCAGACCATGAGCGAGATCAACGCCAGTTCGCACCGCATCGTCGACATCATCGCCACCATCGACGGCATCGCATTCCAGACCAACATCCTGGCCTTGAACGCGGCCGTGGAAGCGGCCCGCGCGGGCGAGCAGGGCCGGGGCTTCGCCGTGGTCGCGTCGGAAGTGCGCAACCTGGCCCAGCGCTCGGGCGCGGCGGCCAAGGAAATCAAGGAACTGATCGGCCAGAGCGTGGAAAAAGTGGACGCCGGCAACCGGCTGGCCGACCGCGCCGGGCAGGCCATGGGTGAGATCGTGGGCAGCGTCGAGCGCATCACGGCCATCATGGGCGAGATCGCCACCGCCTCGGCCGAGCAGGGCAGCGGTATCGAACAGGTCAACGAAGCCGTCACCCAGATGGACGACATGACCCAGCAGAACGCGGCCCTGGTGGAACAGACGGCGGCCGCCTCGGCCAGCCTGCAGGAACAGGCCGAAAGCCTGATCGCGTCGATGAGCGTGTTCCGGCTGGACGACGATGGCCAGCGTGCGGTCGCCGCAGCCACGTCCACGCGGTCCACCGCGCGCGCGGTGGCGCCGGTGGCTGGCCGCCAGGCCAAGGCCTTATCGCATTCCTGAGGCGGGGGCCTTATCGGGACGGCGCGGGCATGCCCTGCGCCGCTTCCTCGTCCGTCAGGATCCACACTTCCTTGATATCGCCGTTGGCGTCTTCCGTGTAGTACACCAGTATGCCGCTGCCACGCAGGCTGGCCGGCATTTCTATCATGTTGTCCTGGTTGAAGATGCGGGCCGCCGGCGACAGTTTGCGCGGCTGGCCATCCATGGTCAGGTCGGGGTAATAACCGGGCGTCATCCGGCCGCGCTTGATGTCGGCCGGGAACGGGCGGGCGCCAGCCAGCAGCGGCAGCGCCATCACGGCCGCCAGCAGCGCGGCCACACTACGTTTGATCCACATATGCATTCCACAGTGACGTCGGGGAACGCCTAGCTTACCCCAGATCGGCACATTGGAGGCATTCCTCTAGCCGCCCCCGCGCGCCGGCCGGTGACGGCCGCCACACCTCGCGCCGCCTGCATCCATGGGCCCGATGTAGTTTTGTCCGAATGGCAAAATTATTCATTGGTCATCGAACTGTCACGTGACCGTCACGCAGCTGTCACATCCCCTTCCTACAATCCTGCAAGTTTTGTTTTCGGCAAGTTTGCCGGAGCGCGGATATCCGCAACTTCTCCCATCAACGTACGAAAGTCCTATCATGCAACAGCATCTCCGTTTAAAACCGATCTGCCTGCTGGTCCTGCAATCGCTGGCCTGCTACGCCTATGCCGCGCCGGACGCGGCCGAGGTGGCTGACGTGGCCGCCGTCGCCGCCGCCGCCGGCCAGGCGGAAGCCGCCGTGGCGGGTGCCGCCGGCGCCCCGGCGCAGGTGGTGGAAGTCCTGGGCCAGGGCCAGTCGCGCCAGGTGCAGAACCTGAACCACGCGGAACTGGCCAAGGCGTTGCCGGGCACCAGTCCGTTGAAGGCGCTGGAGAAGCTGCCGGGCGTGAATTTCCAGTCGTCCGACCCGTTCGGCGCCTATGAATGGTCGACCCGTTTCAGCGTGCGCGGCTTTAACCAGAGCCAGCTGGGCTTCACGCTGGACGACCTCCCGCTCGGCGACATGAGCTACGGTAACAACAACGGCCTGCACATCAGCCGCGCCGTTTCGGCCGAAAACATCGGCCGCGTGGCCATCTCGCAAGGCGCCGGCGCGCTGGGCACGGCCTCCACCAGCAACCTGGGCGGCACGGTGCAGTTCATCACGCTGGCCCCCACCGACGAGCGCGGCGTGACGGTCAACCAGACCGTGGGCGCGGACCGCACCTCGCGCACCTTCGTGCGCCTGGACAGCGGCCTGATCAACGACGCCACCAAGCTGTTCGTCAGCGGCACCCGCCAGCGCGCCGACAAGTGGAAGGGCGCCGGTTCGCAGGACCAGGACCAGATCAACACGCGGGTGGAACACCAGTTCGGCGAGAACACGCTGACGGCCTTCTACAACACCTCCAACCGCAAGGAAACGGATTACCAGGACTTGTCGCTGGAAATGGCGCAGCGCCTGGGCTACAACTGGGACAACTACGCACCCGACTGGCAGCGCGCCGTGAACGCGGCCAAGAATATCTTCACCGGACCGGACAACAACAAGGACGACGCTTACTTCCTCGGCCGCGGCCTGCGCAAGGACAGCCTGGGCGGCCTGTCGGTGGAGCTCAAGCTCGCGCCCGCGGCCTGGCTCAAGACCAGCTACTATCACCACAGCAATGAAGGCCAGGGCCACTGGTACACGCCTTACCAGGACTCCTCGCCCACCGTGCCGATCGCGATCCGCACCACCGAGTATTCGATCGGCCGCGACGGCCTGGTCAACGACCTGACCGTGGACTGGGGCCGGCACACCGTCGCCGCCGGTATCTGGGGCGAGCGCAGCCTGCACCGCCTGACCCGCAACTTCTACGCCGTTAGCGGTCCGGAAGACACCAACCACTTTCTGAGCAACCCGTTCAAGACGGGCTTCAAGCAGGATTTCACCACCACCACCACCCAGTTCTACCTGCAGGACACCTACCGCGCGCTGGACGGCAAGCTGAAGATCAATGCCGGCTTCAAGAGCCCGAAAGTGACCATCGATGCCACCAACCTGGTGGACGGCCGCGCCGGTGGCGAACTGGTGGCCTCCAAGTCCTTCCTGCCGCAACTGGGCCTGAACTACGCCCTGAGCCGCGACGACGAACTGTTCGCTTCCGCCTCGCAAAACATGCGTGCCTTCCAGCCGGGCGTGAACGGCCCGTTCTCGCAGCCCCAGGCCGTGTTCAACCAGAGCGCCCCCAACCTCAAGCCTGAAACCTCGGTCAACGTCGACCTGGGCTACCGCTTCAAGCGGCGCGACCTGCAAGGCTCGCTGGCCATCTACCACGCCGATTTCGATGACCGCCAGCTGAACGTGGCCACCTGCGTCGGCATCGCCGGCTGCCCGAGCACCTTCGTCAACGTGGGCAAGGTGGAAACCAAGGGCCTGGAAGCGGTGGCCGAATGGAAGTTCCTGCCGGGCTATGCGTGGTTCAATACCTTCACCTACAACGACTCCAAGTACAAATCGAACTATCTGGATAACGGCAAGGTGGTGGCCGTGAGCGGCAAGCAAGTGGTGGACACCCCGCGCACCATGTTCGACACGGAACTGGGCTACGATAACCTGGTGTGGTTCGCGCGCCTGGGCGCCAAGTACACGGGCAAGCGCTACTACACCTACCTCAACGATGGCGCCGTGCCTTCGTTCTGGGTGGCAAACTTGTCGGCTGGATATAAACTGAAACCCGTGGGCATGTTGAAGGAATTGTCGCTGCAGTTCAACGTGACCAACCTGTTCGACAAGAAGTACTTCAGCTCGATCGGCACCAACGGCTTCACCGCCTCCGATGCCACCGGCACCTTCGCCACGCTGCAATCGGCCGCGCCGCGCCAGGCCTTCCTGACCCTGAGCGGCAAGCTGTAAGGGCACGATCGCAAGCTAGCCGTTCACGGCGCGGCGGGGACGCCACGGCAGCG
Organism: Rugamonas apoptosis; assembly: GCF_014042355.1. Lineage (GTDB taxonomy): Bacteria > Pseudomonadota > Gammaproteobacteria > Burkholderiales > Burkholderiaceae_D > Rugamonas > Rugamonas apoptosis. The sequence continues at coordinate 84,228 of NZ_JACEZU010000006.1, read as the reverse complement.
ATGCCGTGGCGCGCCTCGCCGCGCTGTCTTTCATTGGAGAGAGTCATGCCCATATCCCGTTCGACCACGTCCACCTTGGCTGCCCTGGCCGCGTTGAGCTTCGCGCCAGCTTGCCTGGCCGCCACCGCCACCACCCCGATCGAACATGTGATTGTGCTGGTGGGCGAGAACCGCACCTTCGACAACCTGTACGGCGTGTACGAGCCCACGCGCGGCCAGAGCGTGGCCAACCTGCTGTCGAAAAAAATCGTCAACCGCGACGGCACGCCCGGTCCGCGCTTCCGCGACGCGGCGCAAAAGCTGGGCCTGTCCACCGGCGCCTACACGCCCACACCGGAATTCAATGGCGTCTACGGCCAGTTGCCGCAACCGTGGGCGGCCGGCGCCTTCGGCCAGCGCCAGGACGTGCCGGACGCGCGCTTCCCGGCCGACCTGCCCAACGGCCCATTCCAGATCACGCGCCACGTCAGCTACGGCGCCCACACGGGTGACCCCACCCACCGCTTCTTCCAGATGTGGCAGCAGGTCAACGGCGGCAAGCACGACCTGTTCGTGTGGGTGGCCGACCAGACCGGCCCCGGCCCCAGCAACCCGTTCCCGCTGGCGCCCGGCAAGACCCGCCAGGGCGCCATCGCCATGGGCTACTACAACATGGCGGCCGGCGACGCGCCATTGTTCAAGCGCCTGGCCGACCAGTACGCCATCGCCGACAACTACCACCAGCCCGTGATGGGCGGCACCACGGCCAACTACTTTGCGCTGGCCACGGCCGACGTGGGCGTGTACACCGACGCCGCCAACGGCCAGCCGGCCACGCCACCCATCAAACAGATCGAAAACCCCAACGCCCAGCCCGGCACCAACAACTGGTACGTGGAAGACGGCTACCGGGGCGGCAGCTACGTCAACTGCGCCGACCCGGCGCAGCCGGGCGTGGCCGGCATCCATGGCCTGCTGGCCAAGCTGCCGTACCGCGCCTTCAATGACGGCAATTGCGCGCCTGGCGCCTGGTACATGGTCAACAACATGGAGCCGTCCTACGCGCCGCTGGGCCAGCCGCTGGCGCTGGGCGACGACAAATTCCTGCTGCCGCCGCAAACCATGCCCCACATCGGCGACGCCATGACGGCCGGCGGCGTGGCGTGGAAGTGGTACAGCGGCGGGCGCAACGATGGCGTCAAAGTGGACAGGGAATACTGCGGCATGTGCGACACGCCCACCTTCTTCCGCTCCACCATGACGGGGCCGGACAAGGACAAGCTGGTCGACCTGATGCAGTTCTACGTGGACGTGAAAGACGAGGCCACGTTCCCGCAAGTGGCCGTGATCGCCCCGTACGACAGCATCTCCGGCCATCCCGGCTACGCCATGCAGCCCAGCTTCGACCAATTGGTGGCCGACGTGCTGGAACGGGTGCGCGCCAATCCGGCGCTATGGAAGAAGACCGCCATCCTGGTTACTTTCGACGAGGGCGGCGGCTATTACGATTCCGGCTACGTGCAACTGATCGACTTTTTTGGCGATGGCACGCGGGTGCCGCTGATCGCCATTTCGCCGTATGCGCGCAAGGGCGCCGTGGATCACACCTATTACGACCATGCTTCGATCGCCAAGTTCATCGAACGCAACTGGGCCTTGCCGCCGTTGTCGGCCCGCAGCCGCGACAACCTGCCCAATCCCGTGCATGTGGCCGGCGATCCCTACGTCCCGGCCAACCGGCCCGCCATTGGCGACCTGATGAACCTGTTCGATTTCCGCGCTGCCGGCACGCTGGCCGTCAAGCGCAAGCGCGACAGCGCGGCGAGGGCGGGTAGCGGTCAGCCGTAACGCATAAGCAAGGCCACCAGAAAACCAGAACGGAAACCGCGTTTTGCTTGGCTGGACGGAAGAAGCGGGGTCAGTTCCGGCATCACGGAAGAAGCGGGGTCAGTTCCGGCATCACGCCACTCATTGGCAGGTTGCCGGAACTGACCCCGATTTTTTGGCAGGTTGCCGGAACTGACCCCGATTTTCGATTTTTCCGATTTGCTACTTGGCTGGGTGGCGCAGATGCCAGGCGGCCAGCGCGGCGAGGTAGCGCGCCCGTTCTTCCGCGTACAAATCCTCCACGCAGTACGCGCAGCCGCTGTGGCAGCAGGCGTTGGGATCGGGCGGCTCCGGCGCCTCGGGCATGGGATCGTCCGGTGCCGGGCGCGCTGCTTGTTCTGTCATCGTGGTGTTCTCATTCAAACTCGTCTTCCTCCATCGGCAGCGCCAGCAGCGCCATGTTGCGGCCTTTTTCCTTGGCCTGGTACAGCGCGCGGTCGGCCAGGCGCACCAGCATGTCGGGCGTGCGGCCTTCCGTGGGCACCATCACGGCCACCCCCACGCTGATGGTCACGGTGCCGAACGGCGAGCCGTCATGCGGCAGCCCCAGCCGCGCCAGTTCAGCGCAGATGGTTTCCGCGATGCCAAAGGCGTCGGTGGCGTCGGTGGCGGCGGCCAGCAGCGCGAATTCCTCGCCGCCATAGCGCGCCACCAGGTCGCTGGTGCGCCGGCCATGGGCCATGATCAAGGTTGCCACTTGTTGCAGGCAGGCGTCGCCGGCCAGGTGGCCGTAGCGATCGTTGTATTTCTTGAAGTGGTCCACGTCGAGCATGGACAGGGCCAGCGACTGGCCGGTGCGGGCCGCGCGCCGCCATTCGGCCGCCAGCGCCGCGTCGAAGCCGCGCCGGTTGCGCACCCCCGTCAGGCCGTCCGTGGTGCTGAGCGCGGCCAGCTTGCGGTTGCTTTCCTCCAGTTCGGCCGTGCGGGCCGTCACCAGTTGTTCCAGCTGGCGCTGGTGGCCCGTCAGCCGCACGATGCGCCAGCGGTGCGCGCCCAGCAGGGCCGCCGCCGCCAGCACGCCGGCCAGCGCCCGGAACCACCAGGTTTGCCACAGCGGCGGTTCGATCGTCACCAGCAGCGTGGCCGGCTCCGGGCTCCACACGCCGCGATGGTTGGCGGCGCGCACCCGGAACACGTATTGTCCGGGATTGAGATTGGTGTAGGTGGCGCTGCGGTGGGCCGCGTCCGTTTCCACCCAGTCGCGGTCGAAGCCTTGCAACTGGTAGGCGTAGCGGTTGGCGGCCGGGTCGGCGTAGTGCAGGGCCGAGAATTCCAGCGAGAACACGGACGCTTGCGACGACAGCGTGAGCGCGGTGGGCGCCGTCAGCGGCCCGGTCACGGTCACGCCCGGCCCCAGCTTGCCGTCGTAGATCGAGTGGTTGAACACGCTGATATCGCTGATCGCCACTTGCGGCGCCACCGAGCTGCTGCGCACGGCGTCCGGGGTGACGGCCGTCAGCCCGTGCACGCTGCCGAAATAGAGGTCGCCGTCGGCGCCGGCCACGGCCGAATTGATGATGAAGCCTTCCGTCAGCCCGTCGGTGGCCGTGTAGTGGCTGGCCTGGCCGGACGTGGGGTCGAGCCGGTACAGGCCGGTGAGCGTGCTGCACCAGATGCGGCCTTTGGCGTCGTCGCGGATGGCCAGCACTTTTTCGCCGCCCAGCGCGGCGCCGTAGTAGCGGAAGCGCAGGCCGCCATCGGCCTGCGGCAAGGCCAGGTGCAAGCCCCGTCCCGTGCCGACCCAGATCCGGCCCCGGCCATCCTGGTGCAGGCTGGAGACGTTGTCGTCGCTCAGGCTGGCCGGGTCGCCGTCGCGGTGGGTGTAATGGCGGAAGCGGCCCGTGGCCGGATCGAGCACATCGAGCCCGCCGCCATTCCATTCCGAGCCGGCCCACACCCGGCCGGCGCCATCCTCCAGCACGGCCGAGGCGCCATCCACGCTGCGGCTGTTGCTGTCCTGCGGATCGTGGCGGTAGACGCGGCGCGCGCCGCTGGCCGGTTCGTAGCTGATCAGGCTGTTGCCGGTGGCCAGCCATAGCACGCCGCCGGCGCCGGGCGCGATGGCGTTGATGTAGTCGCTGGCCGGATCGCCGAAGCGCACCACCTGGAACGGGCCGTCGGGCCGCTCCAGCCGGTTCAGGCCGTCGGACGTGCCCAGCCACAGCGGGCCGTGGCCGGCCACGTCCTGGTACAGGCTGTAGACGATGTCCTGGCTCAGCGCACCGCGCTTGCCGGGCTGGGCCCGGTAGTTGCGCAGCACCCGGTTGCTGGCCGGGTCATACAGGCTCAGGCCGCTATCGCTGCCCAGCCACAGGCGGCCGTCAGGCGCGCGCGCCATGGCCAGCATGGCGTTGCTGGCGTTGGCCGCCTCGCCCACGGGCGGCAGCGGCACGTAGCGGGCCAGGCCGGCGCTCGACAGGTTGGCCAGGCTGATGCCGTCCGTGTACGACGCCACCCACAACATGCCGCCGCGGTCCTGCATCACGGCTTTCAGGTTGTCGCTGGGCAGGCTGTAGGGATCGTCGGGCGCGTGGTGGAAGCGCTCGAAGCGGCTGGCCGCATCGTTCCAGCGCAGCAGGCCGGCCGACAGCGTGGTGGCCCACAGCGTGTGCTGGCGGTCCAGGTAGAAGCCGGTGACGCGGCTGGCCGGCGCCGCCACCACGGTGCGCGTTTCCCACGGGCCGCGGCCGTCCCAGCGCAGCATGCCGGCCTCGGTCCCTATCCACAGCGCGCCGCTGGCGTCGAACTGCAGCGCGCGCACGATGTTGCGCCGCGTTTCGGCCTGGGGCGTGGGGTTGGCCTGGCGGTGCACGAAGCTGGTGGCGCCGGGCGCCAGGTAGTCCAGCCCGCCGGGCCAGGTGGCCGCCCACACGCCGCCCAGCGGGTCCAGCGCCAGCGCGTTCAAGTCGTTGCTGGCCAGGCTGTCGGGGCGCGCCGGGTCGTGGCTGTAGACGGTGAAGGCGCCCGTGGCCGGGTCGAAGTGCTGCAGGCCGCCCCAGCTGGCCAGCCACATGCCGTGGCCGCCATCGGACCGGATGGCCTTGATGATGCGGTGGTTGTGCGGGCCCGAGGGCGGCGCGTAGACGGTGAAGTCGTTGCGCTCGGGGTTGTAGCGGGCCAGGCCATCCTGGGTACCGGCCCAGATCCGGCCCTGGTCATCCTCGAACAGGGCCGAGACGCGGTTGTGGGGCAGGCTGTGCGCGTCGCCGGCGCGGTGCGCGTACTTGACGGCGTGGTAGCCGTTGTAGCGGTACAGGCCGTTGCTGAGGGTGCCCACCCACACATAGCCCTGGCGGTCCTGCAGCAGGGCCAGCATGGTCGGTTCGTCGTTGCCCAGCGGGCCCAGCTTCTGGAAACGCAGCGCCGGCACGCCGGCCCACGCGGACGCCAGGGGCGTCAAGGCCACCAAGGCCACCAAGGCCATCAAGACCACCGAAGCCACGGTCGCCACTGTCGCCACCAACAGCGCCAGACGCGCGGCAAGGCAGCGCCTCAGCAAGGATGGGGAGTAGCGCTCCGGGCGGAGCGGCGGCGGCTGGTGCATGGTGGAGGGGCGGCGGCGCGGCGGCGCCAGCCGGGGAGGGCGGGGCGCGCCGGGACGGGGCCGGGGCTTCAAATTGCTGGACGGAATGGTCATTATACATTCCATTGCTGCAATAGTTTGGCCATGGCGTGCTGTTTTCGTGGGCAGTTGTGGCGATTTAGGGTATAGTTTACGCCGCTGATATTGTATCCACGTCTGCGCGCGCCAGGACGGGCACTCACCGCGCTGGCTGCGCGGTCAAGCCGCCGCGGCGCGCCCTGCCAGTCCCGCCGTTTCCCCCTGTGTCCGCATTGCCCGCCGTGGCGAGTCAAGGTGCGTTTGGCCAGTTGGATAGTCGTTCGCAGAAAATGTTGTTAATTGAAGAAAGCATGGCTGACCGCTGGACGGAGGCCGAACCCTACTATGTCTGAAAACGAGATCATTTCCACCCCCGGTACCGCCCCATCGCAGCCCGCACCGGCCGCCGTCGACGTGGCTGCTACCGCGACGGGTGACTTCGCGCCCGCCGCCGCAGTCGCTGCGCCAGCCTCTGCCCCAGTCCCTGCCCCAGCCGCAACCGCCGCACCTGTGGCCGCCGCCGCACCTGCCGCATCCGCGCCGGACGCCGCCCCCGCCGCCGCGCCGGCCGAGCAGGTCCGCTTCGCCGACTTCGGCCTGTCGCCGCTGATCCTGCGCGCGCTGACCGACCAGGGCTATGTGCACCCGACCCCGATCCAGGCCCAGGCCATTCCCGTGCTGCTGCAAGGGCGCGACGTGATGGGTGCGGCCCAGACCGGTACCGGCAAGACGGCTGGTTTCGCGCTGCCCATCATCCAGATGCTGCTGGCCCACGCCAGCGCCAGCATGTCGCCGGCGCGCCACCCGGTGCGCGCGCTGATCCTGACCCCGACCCGCGAACTGGCGGTGCAGGTGGCCGACAACGTCAAGGCTTACGCCCAGCACACCCCGCTGCGTTCGACCGTGGTGTTCGGCGGCATGGACATGAAGGGCCAGACCGTGATCCTCAAGGCCGGCGTGGAAATCGTCATCGCCACCCCGGGCCGCCTGCTGGACCACGTGGAGCAGAAGAACATCAGCCTGGGCCAGGTGCAGATGCTGGTCATGGACGAAGCCGACCGCATGCTCGACATGGGCTTCCTGCCCGACCTGCAGCGCATCATCAACATGCTGCCCAAGCAGCGCCAGAACCTGATGTTCTCGGCCACGTTCTCGCCCGAGATCAAGAAACTGGCCAACACCTTCCTCAACAACCCGCTGACGATCGAAGTGGCGCGCAGCAACGCCACGGCCGACAAGGTGACCCAGGTGGTGTACAAGGTGCCGGACGAGCAGAAGCGCGACCTGGTGGCCCATTTGCTGCGCCAGCGCGACCTCAAGCAAGTGATCGTGTTCTCCAACACCAAGATCGGCGCCTCGCGCCTGGCCCGCGGCCTGGAGCAAGAAGGCATGAAGGCATCGGCCATCCACGGCGACAAGACCCAGCAGGAGCGCATGGCCGCGCTGGACGCGTTCAAGAAGGGCGAGATCGACGTGCTGGTGGCCACCGACGTGGCCGCGCGCGGGCTCGACATCTCCGACCTGCCGTGCGTGATCAACTACGACCTGCCGTACAACGCGGAAGACTATGTGCACCGCATCGGCCGCACGGGCCGCGCCGGCGCGTCGGGCGACGCCATCTCCATCTATTCGGACAAGGATGAGCGCCTGCTGGCCGACATCGAAAAACTGATCAAGCAAACCATCCGCCGCGGTACGCTGGACGGCTTCACGCCCGGCACCACGCGCGGCGGCGACGAGCGCCATGGCGAGCGCCGCGCGCGCCGTCCGGCCGACAGCGATTCCCGTGCCCCGGCCGCCCGCGTGGCCGAGCGCAGCCCCCGTCCCGCGCCTTCCTACAACGGCGCCGGCCCCCGCCGCGACAAAGTCGATCCGTGGTTCCTCAAGCCGTACGAGCCGGCCAAGGCCGCCGCACCGGCGCCGACCGCCGCCCTCAACAGCGCGCCAACCAGCAAGCCCAAGCAGAAGATCGCCGCCTTGCTGGGCGGTTTGCCCAAGTCCTGACGCGACCGCGGGCGAGCCGCCGCGGCGCTGGCCCGGCAGCGCGCGCGTTAGTGCCTGAGCGAAATATCGTATAGAATCCGCAGTTTTGCCAATTTGGTAAAATTGCGGCGCGCAGGGCCCGTCGCGGGGCTTTTTTTTCATCCTATTCAGATTGAACGACAGCGAGTGACTATCCTTTCCAATCAACGCATTGCGATTGTGGTGCCGTGCTATAACGAAGCGCTGACCATCGCCGCCATCGTGCGCGACTTCAACACCTGCCTGCCGGGCGCTCCGGTCTACGTGTTCGATAACAATTCCACCGACGACACCGTGGGCGTGGCGCTGGCCGCCGGCGCCATCGTGCGCAAAGTGCCGCTGCAGGGCAAGGGCAACGTGATCCGGCGCATGTTCGCCGACGTCGAAGCCGACATCTACATCATGGTCGACGGCGACGACACCTACGACGCCAGCGTGGCGCCGCAACTGGCCGAGAAGCTGGTGCGCGAAGGGCTGGACATGGTGGTGGGCACGCGCGTGTCGACCGAGCAGGAAGCCTACCGTTTCGGCCACCGCTTCGGCAACAAGATGCTGACCGGCTTCGTGGCCGCCGTGTTCGGCAATACCTTCACCGACATGCTGTCGGGCTACCGGGTGTTCTCGCGCCGCTACGTCAAGTCGTTCGCCGCCCACGCCGCCGGCTTCGAGACGGAGACGGAACTGACCGTGCACGCGCTGGAACTGCGCATGCCGGTGGCCGAAGTGAGCACCGTGTACGGCGCCCGTCCCGAAGGCTCGGTCAGCAAGCTCAACACCTACCGTGACGGTATCCGCATCCTGTGGATGATTTTGCGTTTGTTCAAGACGGAAAAACCGTTCGCCTTCTTCTCGATCGGCGCGCTGCTGTGCGCGCTGACGTCGCTGGGGCTGGCCGTGCCGCTGCTGCAGACCTACCTGCAGACCGGCCTGGTGCCGCGCCTGCCCACGGCCATCCTGTGCTCCGGCCTCGGCTTGTTCGGCGTGATCCTGCTGTCGTGCGGCCTGATCCTCGACACCGTCACCAAGGGCCGCGTGGAGCAGAAGCGCTTCGCCTACCTGGCCATTCCGGCGCCCGGCGCCGGGCCAGCCTGAGACGGCGCGCGCGATGAGCCGGATCAGGCGCGAGGCGCTGTGGTTCGCCGTGGCCGGCGTGGCCGGCCTGGTGGCCGACGTGGCGCTGCTGTACCTGGCGCTGGCACTGGGGCTGGGCTTTTACGCCGGCCGCGTGCTGTCGTTCCTGGGCGCCGTGTGGGTCACCTGGCAAATCAACCGCCGCTACACCTTCCACGGCGAGCGCACCGGTTCCGTGTGGCTGGAATGGTGGCGTTACCTGCTGGCCATGGCCGGCGGCGGCCTGCTCAACTACGCCGTCTACAGCGTGGCCGTGTGGCTGCTGCGCGACTGGCCGCCCATGCCGCCGGTGCTGGTGCCGATGCTGGCCGTGGGCTGCGGCTCGCTGGCGGGCATGATGCTCAATTTCGCCAGCGCCAAATTCTTTGTCTTTCAACGCTAACCGGACGGCGCCGGCCGTCCCGTCCCGATGAATCCACTCCGCTCCTCTTTGCTGGCGCTGGAAGGCGCCTGGCGCCGCCTGTGGCAGGCGCTCGATCAACCCGCTGTCGCGCGCGCGGCCGCCTGGCTGGTGCCGCTGGCGTTTGGTTTGCTGTCGCTGGCCCGGGGCCAGGACGACAACTGGGACCTGCACAACTACCACTTCTACAATCCCTACGCCCTGATGAACGGCAAGATCGGGCTGGACCTGGCGCCGGGGCAGTGGCAAAGCTATTTCAATCCGACGCTGGACTTGCTGTACTACGGCCTGAACCGGGTGCTGCCGGCGCCCGCCGTCGGCTTCGTCATGGGCTGGCTGCACGGCCTCAACTTCGTGCTGCTGCTGGCGCTGGCGCGTTTGCTGCTGGACCGCGGCGCGCACCGCCTGGCGCTGTTGCTGGCGCTGGCCGGCTGCCTGGGACCGGGTTTCCTGTCCGAGCTGGGCAACACCATGGGCGACAACCTGACCTCGCTGTGCGTGCTGGGCGCGCTGCTGTTGCTGCTGCAGGCCTGGTCGCAGCTGGCCTCGAGCAAGGCCTTGCCGGTGGCACTGCTGGCCGGCCTGGTGATGGGCGCCGGCTGCGGCCTGAAGCTGACCAACGCCACCTACGCCGTGGCCCTGTGCCTGGCGCTGCTGGGCGTGCGGGGCGGGTTGCTGCGCCGCGTGCGGGCCGCCTTCGTGTTTGGGGTGGGGGTACTGGGTGGCATCGGCATCACGGCTGGCCACTGGTACTGGCGCATGTGGCAGCAGTTCGGCAATCCGCTGTTCCCGCAGTTTAACGACCGCTTCCACGCGGCGTTGGCGGCGCCGATCGGCATCGGCGACACCGGCTGGCTGCCCAAGGGCTGGGCCGAGCGCCTGCTGTGGCCGTTCATCTTCACGCTGCATCCGCAGCGCGTGATCGAGATTTCGATGACGCAGCTGATCTGGCCGATGCTGTACCTGGCCTTCCTCGCGCTGGCCGTGCGCGCCCTGCGGGCCGCGATCCTGGGCCAGCTGCCGGCGCTCACACCGCGCCGCCAGCGCATCGGCTTCCTGCTGGTGTTCTGCGCGCTGGCCTATCTGGGCTGGCTCAACTTGTTTGGCATCTACCGCTACCTGGTGCCGTTGGAACTGCTGGCGCCGTTGGCCCTGTGGCTGGTGGCGCACCGCTTGATGCCGGCCCAGGTCGCCCGCGGCGTGGCCGGTTACGCGCTGTTGCTGGCCGCCGTGGCGATCTGGCCCGTATCGAACTGGGGCCACGCCGGCTGGGCCCGCGCGGCCGCGCGCGCCGACGTGCCGCCTATCACGGCGCCGGCGCAAAGCATGGTGATCACGGTGCAAGGTGATCCGCCGCTGGGCTGGATGGTGCAGTTCTTCCCGCGCGAGCTGGCGTTCGTCTCGCTGGGCTCGGGCTTCCCCGAATCGGCGGCCTATGCGCGCCGGGTGGCCGACATGATGGCCGCCCGCAGCGGCCCGATGTATGTGATGTTGACGGCCAGCGGCGCCGAGCCCGACGTGGCGCCGCCCGAGCAACGGGAGGCCGCCTTGCAGCACCAGGCCGACCTGGTGCGCCGCGCGCGCGTGATCCTGGACCGTTACGGCATCACGCTGCACGATGACAGCTGCCAGATCTATTCAGCCTACGTGGGCAGCAGCCGCCAGCCTTACCAGTTGTGCCGGATCACCCCGCCGGCGCCAGCAAGCGGGGTCACAAGCGGGGTCAGTTCCGGCATCGTGCCATAAGCTCATTTGCGGCTGCGGTAAATCAAGGCACCTTTTAGTTGCGAGGATTAGGGTGGACGCATGACACGTCCACTTCGTCTGGAATTTGCCGGTGCGCTATATCACGTCACCTCGCGCGGCGATCATTGTGAGGCAATTTATCGCGATGATTCCGATCGTCGGGCATGGCTTGAAACTTTGGAGCTCGTCTGCGGCCGGTTCAATTTCGTCATCTACGCGTATTGCCAGATGACGAACCACTATCACGTGCTGATTGAAACTGTTGAAGGCAACCTGTCGCAAGGAATGCGGCAGTTAAATGGTCTATATACGCAGCATTTCAATCGCAGGCACGGTCTTGTCGGCCACCTTTTCCAGGGGCGCTACAAGGCCATCCTGGTGCAAAAAGAGAGCCATTTGCTGGAGCTCTCGCGGTATGTGGTCTTGAACCCGTTGCGGGCCCGCTTGGTGCATTCGCTGCTGGAGTGGCCGTGGAGCAGCCATCCATTTTTAGTGGGGGCTCGGAAGGCGCCTGCGTGGCTGGACAGTGGCTGGTTGCTGAGCCAGTTCGGTTCGACGCGCGGCGAGGCTATTCAGCGTTACATGCAATTTGTGATGGATGGCATTGGACGGGATAGTCCGTTGAAACAGGTGAGTTACCAGCTCATTTTGGGCGATGCGGCCTTTACTTCACGTTACCATCATGATTCCGTGCAAGACTCTCTGCGCGATGTCGGGAAGGCGCAGCGGCGCGCGGTGGGCTGGCCACTTGATGAGTATCAGCGCCAATTCCCTGACCGCGATGAGGCGATCTTCCGCGCGTATTTCTCTACGATGTACACCATGCGACAAATTGCCGAGTTCTTCGGTATTTCGTTGCGAACGGTGAACCGCGCAGTGAGGAAGTTCGAAGCGAAGTGACGATATGGCCGATTGCCGGAACTGACCCCACCCTACAACGGCCGTGCCACCACGGCGGCCGGCCTGCACCGTCCCGACTGGTCAGCGCTGATGACGCGGTTCGCCCAGCACTTCCAGCAGTTCGGCTGCCGTCTCGCGCCAGGTGCGCCAGCGGATGGCGTCAGGCTTGGGATGGCGGCCTTCGGCGTGCTGGGCCAGCCAGGCGCGCACGGCCCGCGCCAGATCCTCGCCTTCCAGTCCACTGAAGTAGCTGGCGCCGTCGTGCGCCACTTCGCGGAACACGGGGATGTCGCGCGCCAGCAGCGGCAGGCCGCGGCAGGCCGCTTCGATCAACGGCAGGCCGAAACCTTCACCTTCGCTCGGTTGCAGCAGGCAGGCGCAGGCGCCGTACACCTGTTCCAGCGCCGCGTCGTCCAGGCCTTGCAGCCAGTGCAGACGCCGCCCCAGTTCCGGGTGCTCCTGCAGCCGCCGTACGATGGTGGGGATGGTGCGCCGGGCGGCGGCCGGCAGCGGCTTCCAGCCTTCGTTGCCGACGATGACCAGTTGCGCATCCACGCCATCGGCCCACAATCGCTCGAACGCGGCCAGCGCCTGCAAGTGGCCCTTGCGCGGTTCGATGGTGCCCACCATCAGGAAGCTGGGCCGCGCGCGCAGCGCCGGCAGCAGCGGATGGGGGGCGGCGTCCATGCCCGCCTGGCCCGGTGCACTGGCCAGGTCGGCGCCCAGATGCAGCGCCGTCAGTTGCAGTGCCGTGCGGCGCGCGCCGTCGGCCAGCGGGTGGGCCGCCAGCCAGCGCCGCATGTCGTCGGCCACCGCCTGCGAGATGCACACCAGTTGGTCGGCTTGCGCGGCGATGGTGGCCAGCCAGGCGGCGTGGCCGGCGTCGGCGCCGGGCGGGAAGAATTCGGGGCGCAGCACGGGCAGCAGGTCGTACAGCACGAAGCTGACGTGCACGCCGCGCGCGCGCCAGCGCGCGTACAGGCCGTCGGCGGCGGCCCCGCCCACCGGACCGGGGGCGAAGTCGGCGCCGTAGTACTGGTCGCCGGCGCGCACGTCGGCCACCGGGTCATGGGTGGTGCGCGGGTCCAGGCCCAGCAGGGCGTAGGTGTACTGGCGCGCGTAGCGGCACTGCCAGCGGCCGTCTTCCTGGCACAGGTAGACCGGTTCCACCCGCCAGCCCGGCCGCTGCAGTTGCAGCAGTTCCAGCAGCTCGGCGCGCACCACCCGTTCAATGCCGGTGCGCAGGTCGTGGCGGGCGATGGTGGTCACGTCCACCAGCAACTGGCGCGGCGCCAGCGGATCGGGCGCGGCCGCGATGGCGCACGCCAGCTGGCGCTGCAAGAGGCCATCCTCGGCCAGTCCGTCCACCTCGGCCAGCGCGCGCAGCAGGGCGGGGCGGCCGGGACGCACGTTGGCCAGCACTTGCGCATACAGGGCGGCACAATGTTCTGGGCTGTGCTCGCGTTGCAGCAGGGCCGCCGCGCGCTGGCCCATGGCGTCACGCAGCGCGCTGTCGCCATGCAGCGTTTCCAGCGCGGCGGTCAACGCGGCTGGGGTGAAGCTGTCGTCCAGCTTGAGCACGCAATCGTCGGGCAGGGCCGCCATCGAGCCATTGGCGTTGACGATGGTGGGCAAGCCGTAGTTCATGCAGTCAAGTACGGCGGCCGAGGTTTCGCCGCGTGACACGGCGCGCAATTGCACGGCAGCGTCGGCCGCTTGCAGGTAGCGCTGGTAGTCGGCTTCGTCGGTCCAGCCGGCGATGCGGATACGCCGGCCCGCCGCGCCGCTCAGCATGGCCGTCAGTTCCAGGCCGTATTCGGAGCCGTGGTTGGCGCCCACCAGCACCAGTTCGCAATCGGGGTTGTCATGCAGGCTGGAGGCCAGCCATGCTTGCACCAGCTCGTGGGTCAGCTTGGTGGGGGCGATGAAGCCGAAGCTGCACACCAGGTAGGCGCCGGGGCGGATACCCAGCGCCGTGCGGGCGGCAGCGCGCGCGCCATCCCGCGCGGGCGGGGCGGCGCGCGGCAGCGGCACCACGCTCCAGTCGCGGTCGGCCTGCGCACCATACCACTGGCGCGCCAGCACGCGGGCATGGTCGGAGTGCACGATCACGTGGCTGGCGTCGCGCAGCACGGGCAGGTTGCCCGGATAATCGCGCTTGGCCGCTTCGGCCGCGTCGGCGCCGCCACCGAGGCCGGCGCGCAGGGCCGGGTAGCCATGGGCGGCCAGCGCTTCGCTCCAGGCATGTGGCAGCAGGCCCGATAACTGTTCATACACCAGCACGCTGCTGAGGAAAAAGTCGTGCAGCACCACCACGCCCGGATGCTGGCGCAGCAGCGGGAACATATGGCTGTGGAACGGGCTGTTGCCGAACTGGTAGAGGATGTGGTCGTACCCGGCGCCATGCTCGGCGAACCAGTCCACCGTGCGGCGCGGCAGCGCGGCCAGCGCCGGCGGCAAGGTGAGCTGCTCCTGCTTGAGCACCAGTTCGATCTCGAAGTGGGCCGTCAGGGCCGGCAGCAACTGGGCCGCGTAGTCGGCGATGCCGGTGCGTTCCGGCGGCAGCGGCGAGACAAAGGCCAGCCGCGGCTTGCGCGCGGACGCCGGCATCGGCATCGGCATCGGTACCGGGGTGGTGGCGGCGGCCGCGCCGGCCAGCGTGGCCACATGCTGTTCCATGGCGCGCAGCGCGCGCCGGGCCGAGATATCCCACGAGAACTTGGCCGCTTGCTGGCGGCCGTGCGCGCGCAGGCGTTCCAGCATGGCCGGATCACCCAGCACTTCGGCCAGCTTGGTGGCCATGGCCGGCGGCGAGCCGGCGTCGAACAGGGCTTCGTCGCAGCCGATCACTTCGGGGATACTGGTGTTGTCGGCGCCGATCACGGGCGCGCCGCAGGCCATCGCTTCCAGCGCGGGCAGGCCGAAGCCTTCGTGCTTGGACGGGAAAATGAACAGGGTGGCGCTGCGGTACAGGGCGATCAGGGTGGCGTCGTCCACATAGCCGGTCAGCACCAGTTCGTCCGGCCCCAGGCCGCAGCGGCGCGCATGGGTCAGCAGCGTGGCGCGGTCATGCTCGCCCACCTTGCTGGCCACCAGCAGCTGGTGCGCACTGCGCACGGCCGGCGGCAGCAGGCTGAAGGCCGTGATCAGGCCATCGATGTTCTTGCGCGCGTCGAAGCCGCCGGGCGCGTACATCAGCATGGCGCGCGTCAGGCCGTAGCGCTGGCGCAGCGCGGCTTGCTCGGCGTCGGCCAGCGGGGCCGGGTGGAACTGGCTGTCGACGGCGGTGGAGATGGCCACCACCTGGCGCGCCGGCAGGGCCAGCGCGTCCAGCGCCTCCTGGCGCGAATAGTCGGAGATGGCCAGCAGCAGGCCGGCCCGCTTGAGCGAGGCGATCTTGTGCCGGTAATAGTCCTGCTGGGGCGCCGATGGCAGGTAGGCGGCCGGGTTGAGCAGGGGGATCAGGTCATACAGGATGGCGGCCGTGCGCTCGGCCCCAAGGTGGCAACCGATCGAGGTCACGCTGTCGTCGACATAGCCTTCGAACAGGCTGGTGACGAGCACCATGTCCGGCTCCAGTTCGGCCAGCACGTGTTCGCGCAGCAGTTCGCTGGCGCGCGCGCGCGGACCGTTGGCCGGCGCCAGCGCGGCCACCGGCACGGCCGGCTCGAACACGCACACGCGCTCGGACGGCACCAGTTGCGCGAAGGCGTGGCGCAGGTCGGGGATGGCGTCGGCCAGCGCGCCGTTCAGCAGCAGCCAGATCTCATGCTCGCCGGCGTTGCGGGCCACGGCCAGCGCCAGCGCCAGCGAATAGCGGCCCACGCCGCGAAAGCGGCTTTCCGACTGGGCTCCTTGCAGGTCGATCACGATGCGCATCAGGGTTTCTTCCTCGCGGCCAGCGCTTGTTGCAGTTGTTGATAGGCGTGCTGGGCGCGTGGCGACAGCTGCTGTTCCGATTCCGGTATGGGGGCGGGAGCGCCCGTATGCGCGGGCTGGTAGGCCAGGCTGTACAGGCGCGCCTGCAGCGCCGGGAAGCGCGCCACCACGCCGCGCACGGCGCGCGCGAAGCGGGGCCGGCGCAGCACGGCCCGCATCGTGGCCAGCAGCAACGCGCGGGCGCGTTGGCGCGGCGCCAGCCGGAACCGGAACTGGCGCCATGCGCCGCGCGCCGCGCGGGCCTGGTCGGTGGCCCAGCGCAGCGGCGCCGTGACGCGCCACGAGCGGCTGTTGAGCATGTCGATGATGCGCTGCTCCAGTTGCGCGCCGCGCGCTTCGAGCCGGCCCAGGCGGTCGCTCAGTTCGGCGTGCAAGGCCGCCTGCTGCTGCGCCAGCTGGTCCGTGGTGCCCACCAGCGATTGCACCCCGCCGGCCACCATGGCCACGCCGCCGCGCAGCGCGTCCAGTTCCGTGTTGGCCTGGGCCAGGCCGCGGTGCAGGCTGGCGCGGTCGCGCTCCTGTTGTTGTTCGTAGCGTTGCGCCAACTGACCGAGGCCCACACCGTAGTCGGCGCCGAACGGCGCATCCAGCGCGGCCAGCACCGCCGGCGCGGCGGCGCGCTGGGCCACCACGGCGTAGTCCGGGCTGACCCCTTCCAGCACCGTGATCAGGCCCACGGCGGCCGCTTCATCGTGCAGCACCGGGTCTTCCTGCAGGCGCACCACGCGGTGGCGTTCGAAACCGCCATAGTCGACGGCGAACTCCAGCAGCGCCGGCGGCAGCGGCCGTTCATGGGTGGGGTCGAGATAGAAGCTGGCCGCGCCCACGGTGAGGTTTTCCGGGTTGGGTGTCTCCAGGATCAGCAGCCCGCCCGGCAGCAGTGCGCGGCGCGACTCGGTGATCAGTTCCTGCACCAGCGCGAACGGCAAGTGCTCGACCAGGTGGAACGCCGATACCAGCGCCAGGCTGGCGTCGGGCTGGGCCCGCAGCGCGGCCAGCGCATCGCCCAATGCCACATTCAGGCCGCGTTCGCGGCAGGCCGCCAGCATGCCGGCGTCCAGGTCCACGCCGCGTCCTTGCAGGCCGCATTCGGCCAACAGTTCCAGCCATTCGCCACGGCCGCAACCGAGGTCCAGCGCCGGCGCATCCAGCGCCACCAGCGGCAGCAGGAAGGGGCGGTAGGCGCCCAGCCGGTGCTTGATCAGCTCGCGCGAACCACGGTAGCGGTCCTCGAAAGCGCGGTAAAAAGTCTGGCTCATGCGGTCTTCTCCTGGCGGCGCGCCATCACAGTTCGTCCACCATCTCGCCGGCGCGGCGGCGGAACAGGCGCAGGCCCAGTGCGCAACTCAGCACGGCCAGCACGGCGATCGGCAGCAGGCTGCGCCACTGCGGCGCCTGGCCGTGCACCAGGATGGTCTGGCAGGCGCCGATCACGGCCGCCATCGGATTCCAGCCCAGCAGGTCGCGCACGGCGGCCGGCAGCGTGGCCACCGGGTAGACGATGGGAGTGAACCAGAACCAGAATTGCAGCAGGATGGTGAAGAACTGCCCCACGTCGCGGAAGAACACGTTGAGCACGCCCAGGATCATGCCCAGGCCGATGGCGAACAGCACCAGCATCAGCAGCACTGGCAGCAGCGCCAGGTAGGCCCAGCCGGGAAAACTGCCCGACAGCACCAGGAAGGCCGTAAACAGGCCGAAGATGATGCCGAAGTTGACCAGCGCGTTGAGCACCACGATGATGGGCAGGCAGATGCGGGGGAACTGCAGCTTCTTGATCAGGTTGGCGTGCTCGATGAACACCGACTGGCTGCGCGAGGTGATCTCGGCGAACAAGCCCCAGGTCAGCACGCCGGCGCACAGGTAGATGCTGTAGGCGAACGGCGCGCCATCGCCGGCCAGGCGGCTGCCCATGACCTGCGAGAAGATCACCGTGTAGACGATGATCATGGCCAAGGGATTGAGCACCGTCCACAGCGCGCCCAGCAGGGAGTTACGGTATTTGGCCTGGAATTCGCGCCGCACGCTGCCCAGCACGAAGCCACGGTAGCGCCACACGCTGGCGAGCAGGGCGGGCATCCTCATGCGCGGCGTACCTGGAAGCGGGGCGCGGCCACGGCACCGGGCCAATGGCGGGCCAGTGCGACACCGGCGCGGCGCAGCGGGCCCAGGCCGAAGCCGGCCGGCAGCGCCAGCAAGTCCAGTACCAGGCCTTCGCCGGCCAGATCGATGGTGTGGCGCAGCCGCCATTGCTGGTCATACACTTGCACCTGGCCGTCGCTGAAGTCGCGCTCGGCCCGTTCGGCCAGGGCCGATACGCCCACGCAGCGGTCCACCCCATCGCTGGCCACGCCGCGCGGGAAACCGCCCGTCTCCAGTACCAAGCCTTGTTCGCCCAGCAGCCGGCTCTCGGCCGAGGAGCAGGTCAGCAACTGGCCATGTTCGCGCCACATGTTGTGGCCGCAATTGCCCAGCGCCACGCGGCGCGCCAGCGCGCGCGTGTCCAGCGAGAACGCCAGCAGTTCGCTGGGGCCACGGTTGTGCGCCAGCACCCACACCAGGCCGTCCTCGAACATGAAGGAATTGAAGTGGTGCACATCGCCCTGCTCGCGGCAGTCCAGCGGATACCATTGCTCCCAGCGCTGGCCATCGTAGATGGCGACCATGTCGTCATGCGAGGCGGTGGCCCACAGCTTGCCGTCGTGCCAGGCGATTTCGTGCAGGTCGCGCAGGGGGAACGGCGCCTGCAGCGCGCCGCAGGGGCGCAGCGCGCGGTCGAACAGCAGGATCTCGCCCCGCTCCAGCGCCGCATCGACGGTGGACGACACCAGCCGGTTGCGGGCGGCCACGTACAAATGGTCGCCGTGGCGGGCCAGGCCGTAATACAAGCCGCGGCCGCTGTCGAGCCGGACGGCGTGACCGGTGTCGGTGTCGAGCAGCAGCAGGGACTGCGAAGTGGTAACCAGTAAATCCATGTCGAAATAGGGGGCAGCGGGGCAACCGGCGATTATAGCGTGAAAAACTGGCGCGCCCGCAACGTTGTGCGGATGTTAATTTCTGTGTGGGGTCAGTTCCCACTGTGTGGGGTCAGTGTGTGGGGTCAGTTCCGGCATCACGCCATAAACCGCGGTTCATGGCGCGATGCCGGAACTGACCCCACCGCTACACCGCCTGGCGCTGCAGCTCGCAGATGGGGTCCAGGTTGCACACGCCGCTCCACACGATGGCGTCCAAGTTGCGCAGTACCGTGAAGGCGCTGGCGTCCTGCTGGCGGGCCAGGGTCTGGCGGAAGTCGCCCTCGCCGGCGCCGCCCTCGGCCACCCCGGCCGTGATGGTGTAGTCGCCCGGCGCCAGGCTGGCCTTGAACGAGAATTCGGCCCGCACCGCCTCGCCCGGACCGACCGGGCCTATGGTCTGGCCCATGCAATAGGTGTTGGTCATGAACACGGCCTCGCCGCGCGCGTTGCGGATCTGGAAGCCAATGTGCGGGTCGGCGTAGCCCTGGGCGAAACGGCTCTCGACTCGCACCGTGGCCACGCGGTCGCTGACGATGGTGGCGGCCGGCTGGTCGTCCACGTACAGGCCCACCGCGTCCAGTGTGGCGCCGCCGTTGGCGAACGAGCCCACGGTCGATGGCGAGGCCGCGTCGGCCGGGGCTGGGGCGGGCGCGGGTGCTGGAGCAGGAGCAGGAGCATGCCCCTGCGCGGGCGCGCCGGGCGCGCCGGCCGCACCTGGCGCGTTGGCGGTGGCGGAGCTGGCGCCAGTGTCGGATGTGGGCGCGCGCACCGGGGCCGGTGGTGGCGTCTTGCCTTCGCGCTGGTGCAGCACATGGGCGTTGTACAGATCGATCACTTCGCGCGGGCTGCTGTCGAGTGCGACGCGGCCGGCGCTGATCAGGATGGCACGGTTGCACAGCGAATACACGGCGCCCATGGCGTGCGACACGAACAGCAGCGTGGTGCCGGCGTGGCAATAGGCGCGGATACGCTCGTAGCATTTTTGCTGGAAGAATACGTCGCCCACGGCCAGCGCCTCGTCGATCACGAGGATGTCGGGCCGCACGGCCGTGGCCACGGCGAACGCCAGCCGCACCTGCATGCCGGATGAATAGACCCGCACCGGCTGGTCGATATAGTCGCCGATCTCGGCGAACGCTTCGATGCCCGGCATCAGGGCCGTCACTTCCTCCACGCTCAGGCCGATCAACTGGCCCGCCATCACGGCGTTCTGGCGGCCCGTGAAATCGGGATGGAAACCCATGCCCAGCTCCAGCAGCGCGGCCACCCGGCCGTGGGTGGCCACGGCGCCCGTGGTGGGCTGGGCGGTGCCCGTGATCAGCTTGAGCAGCGTGCTCTTGCCGGCCCCGTTGACGCCGATCAGCGCCACGGATTCGCCGGCCGCGATGTGGAAATCGATATCCTGCAGCACCCACTTGAGGCGATGGCGCTGTCCCAGGAAAGGGGTGACCCATTCGAGCAGGCGCGACCAGCGGCCTGGGTATTGTTTATAAGCCTTGCCCAGTTGACTGACGTGTATGCTGCCCATGCGGAATATGTGTGGTGATCGTGACGGGAACGCCGGCCGGCGCGCGCCGGATTATAGCAGCGCGGGGTGTCAGCCCTGGGCCAGTTTTTGCAGCGCGTCGGGCTTGATGATGATGAGCCGGTGCGTACCTTTCTTGATGATGCCTTGCTGGACCAGCGTCAGCAGCGTGCGGGTGACCGTCTCGCGGCTGGTGTTGATCATGTTGGCGATGTCCTGGTGGGTGGGCAGGTTTTCCACCACTTCCTCCTCGCCTTCCTTTTTCTCCTTCAGCAGTTCGAGGAAGGTGTAGATGCGCTTGGAGGTGTTGTGGATGCTCAGCAGCGCGCGGAATTCGGAATCGCGCTGCACCTTGGCGGCCAGGAAGCGCAGCATCTGGTTGGCCACCGACGGCGAGTGCGAGAACAGATGCAGCGCCGTGGCGCGCGGCAGCAGCGCCACCAGTACCGGACTGAGGGCCACCACCGAGGCCGAGCGCATGGAGCCGTTGATGACGGCGATCTCGCCGAAGAAGTCGCCCGGCGCCAGCATGCGCAGGCCGATCGCACGCCCGTCCTCGGTCACGTCGATCACTTGCAACTGGCCCGTCAGCAGGAACAGCAGCGCGTCGCCGGCCGCGCCTTTTTGCAGCACCACGTCGCGCTTGTTGTATTGGCGGATGCGCAGGTCGGCCCGGACCTTGGCCATGTCCTCCTCGCTCAGGTCGGCCAACAGCGGAATCTTGCGCAAGTGGATCTGGATGTTGACCGGCTCGTTGGGATCGCCCAGCTGGCGCCCCTCGGCGGCCTGCGCGGCCAGCGCGCCGCCGACGGCGGCGGTGTCGTCGGGAACGGCGGCGGCGAGGGACTTTTTACTGGAGGTCATGCGGGGTTTCCAATGATTCAATAGTTCAACAGTAGCGGCGCGCAGCAGGCGGCGGCTGCGATGCCAGCCGCGTTCGCGCCCAGGTCGCGCCAGCAGAAGCGCCGCCCTGGCACCAGGTTCTGCAGCAGCTCGATCGCCCAGCCCGCCAGCAGCAACCCCATCATCCAGCACGCCAGTTCGCGCCAGCCGTGGGCCAGCCGCAGCGCCAGTAGCGTGAGCGCGGCGTAGGCGCCAAAGTGCAGCAGTTTGTCATTCGGCAGCACCGGCAGCCAGCCGCTCGGCGCCAGGCAGCCGGCCGACACGACGGCCAGCGCCAGTAAAAAGAAAATCAGTTCCCAAGTCATGGTGGCAATGTTCTTTGTATCTTTCGGAGGATGGTGCCGCGCCCGGCGGTCAGAAACCATCCCAGTGCCAGGTCAGTTGCAAGCTGCGGCTATTATATTGAAACAGCGAGATATTTTCCCTGTTCTGGGTCGAGCGCCATTCCAGCTGCAGGCTGTGGTGGGCCGGCAGCTGCATCGAAATGCTGGCCGTCAGCAGGCGCGTGTCCTGCCGCCGAACCAGGTCGATCACGTTGGGTGAATAGACGGTGGAGCCGCGCCACACCTGGCGCGTCCAGCCCAGCTGGCCGCTGAAACGTTCGCCCAGATTGCTGTAAAGCAGTAGATTACCATACCAGCCATCGCGGTTGCCGCCCAGCCGGCCGGCCTGGCCATGGTCGGACAGCACGCCCACCCCGGCCAGCGCCTGGCGCACGTTGTCACGGTAGTTGAGTGTGCTGCTCAGTTCCACGGTGTTGGCGTCGTACTTGGTGCGGGTGGGATAGGTGACGTGGCTCAGGCCGCTCGTGAGCGACCATTCCAGCGCCTCGGGCAAGTCCACGGGCGGCGTGGCGCGCAGCTGCACCTGGGCCTGGCGCTGGTAGTAGTGGCCGTTCAGCTCCAGGGCGCTCAGGCCGGCCGTGGCCCGGCCGCGCCACTGGCCCCACTGCCATGGCTGTTCCAGGCCCGCTAGCGCCGAGGCCATATCCTGTTCGTGCTCATGGTCGTGGCGGCGCACCCGCAACTGGGCGAATCCCAGCAGCTTGCTCTGGCCCAGGTTGCCGCTGTAGTCGGCCGTCAGCAAGCTGTAGCCGTCCGCCTTGGGCAGATAATCGGGCGTCAACTGCCATTGCAGATAGTTGGCGCCGCTGCCGGTGCTGAAGAAGGCGTTGCTGGCGCCCTGGTTGACGTTGTTGTCGTAGCCGCGCCCGGCCGACAGCGACAGCAGGTCGCGCCGGCCGGCCGGCAAAGGGTGGCAGCCGCGCGTGCGGTGGCCCTGGATCACTTCCACGATGCCGGGCGGCGGCGCGAAACGCCGTTCGATTTCCACGAACAGGCGCTCGGCCTCGGCACCATGGCCGAGCTCGCACTGGCTGATGGCCAGGTCCAGCCAAGCGCCAGCGTGCTGCGGTTCTTTTTCCAGAAAGCGCATCAGCAGCCGGGTGGCATCGTCGGGGTGCCCGTCGGCCAGCGCCTTCATGGCGCTCACGTACAGTTCTTCCTGCTGCACGGGTGGGAACGGCGGCGCCTCGTCGGCGCGCGCCGGGCCAGCCAGCGCCGTTGCCAGCACCGTGGCCAGCACGGATGTCAGCAGCCGGCGCCTCATGCCGCTTGCTCCAGCGTGTAGAGCTGCACCGGCTTTTCCTTGCCGCGCAGGTGGCGTTCGCCCAGGTGGACGAAGCGGTGGCGGGTGGCGCCGCGCACCGTGCCTTCGCCGATGATGACGTCGTGCGGGAAGTCGCGCGCGGCCTGCTCCAGCCGCGAAGCCGTGTTGACGCTGTCGCCCACGGCCGTGTAGATGCTGCGGAAGGCGGTGCCGTAGTCGCCGGCCATGGCCAGGCCGCTCTCGATGCCGATCCGCACCCGCAGCGGCGGCTTGCCGTCGGCCACCCGGTGCGCGCTCATGCGGGCCACCTCCTTGAGGATCAGCTGGGCCGCGTCCAGCGCCAGGTCGGCATGGTCGGCGATGGGCAGGGGCGCGCCCCAGAACGCCACCAGGCCATCGCCCGTGTATTTGTCGAGCGTGCCGTGCATGTCGAGCACGGGGCGGGTCAGGCAATCGAGGAAGTCGGTGGTCAGCTTGGCCGCTTCCTCCACCGGCAGCGACTCGACCTGGGTGGTGTAGCCCTCCATGTCGGCGATCAGCGTGGTGACCTGGCGCTGCTTGGGCGACAGCGGGTCCTGCAGGTCGCTGCGCAGCAGTTCCTCGACCACTTCCTTGGCCACGTACTGGCGCAGCGTGTGTAGCAGCTGGCGCGACTTGTGTTGCGTGAGTTGCCAGTGGAACGGCACGGCCACGGCCAGCAGGAACAGGTTGGACAGCAGCGGCCCGGCCGTGGAGAATTGGTCGTCATGCGGCACGACGAAATAGGCCAGCACCAGCCACAGCGCGGAACTGGCGCCCAGCAGGGCCACGTTGGCGGCGGCCGACTGGCGCGGTAGGGTGTAGCTGATCAGTTGCACCACGCTCAGGCAGAACAACAGCGCCATCCACTTGCCGGGCCAGGGCGCGGGCGCGTGGCCGGACTGGCGCGCCAGCAGGTTGTCGAGCACGGCCGCGTGCACCAGCAGGCCGGCGGTGGACGCGCCCAGCGGCGTGGACAGGCGGTCGCCGATGCTGAGCGCCGAGGAGCCGATCAGCACCAGTTTGCCGGCCACCTGGTCGGGCGCGAAATTCTGCTCCAGCACGTCGGCCGCCTTCAGGCCGGTGTAGGCCGACCAGGCGCGGCTGTAGGGGATGCGCAGGGCGCCCGTGGGCAGTTCGGCCGCCGGGCCGTCGGCGCAGCAGTCGAACAGGGCGCGCGCTAGGGTGGGATATTGCCTGCCTTCGAAGCTGGCGTACATGGGAACCCAGCGCAGCGTGCCGTCGTGATCGGGCGCCACGCCGATGTTGCCGGCGTGCGCGGCTTGCGCCAGCCCGGCGTGGTTGGCCAGGTAGCCGCTGGCTGGCACGGCGCCGGCGGCGGCCGGCGTGCCGCCCACCAGATGGCCGCCCCGCAACGGATGGGGCTGCTGGGCGAAGTCGAACAGCTGGGCCAGCACCACGGGGCCGTGGCGGGCCAGCATGGCCAGCCGCGCGTCGCCTTCGGCATCGGCCGGCTTTTCTTGCAGAATGTCGAGCGCCACGCCGCGCGCGCCGTTGGCCAGCAGGGTTTCGATCAGCGTGGCCAGGCGCGCGCGCGGCCACGGCCACGGCAGGGCCGCCAGGCTGTTCTCGTCGATATCTACTACCAGGATGCGGTGCTCGGGCGCCGTGCTGGCGCGCAGCTTGATGAAGCGGTCGCGCAGCCAGTCGTCCGCGAACCCCGTGCCCGAGGGCGCCAGCCACTGCGACCAGACCGTCAGCAGGACGGCGGCCAGCGCGATGCCGGTGCGAAACATGGAGTCGGATGGGATCAAATGGCGCAAAATAGGCTAACAAGTCGGTGCCGGCGAAGCTCGCGTGCCGAAGGCTGGGGCAGGAGAGGGGCGGCACCCCAGTAAAATAGTTGTCAAGTATAACGCTTTGTGACCGTCAACACTATGGCGGGAGGGCGAAAAAGCGGTTTCTAAAGCGGCGTCCGCCAGCGCGTATTCTCAATTGTATCCAAATGCAAGAATGTGACGGTAATCACATACTTTGGCGCCAGAATGCGGACAATGCAGGGTGAGGGAGAATATATTATGTTGCGTCAAATTTTGGTCTCGTTGAGCGTGGGCGCCGGCTTGCTGTGGTCGGCCGCCGCCATGGCGGGCGAGGCCGGGAAAGTGGTATTTGTCACCGGACAGGTGCAGTTGGCCAAACGGGCGGCGGTACTGGACGCGGCCGTGCAGGAGGGCGACGAGGTCGCCACCGGCGCCGATGGCTACGTCTATATCAAGACGGTGGACGCCGGCTTCTTGATCCTGCGCCCCAACAGCAAGGCGCGCATCGCGGCCTACCAGGTTGACCAGCAAAATCCCGGCAACACCCACGTCAAGCTCGAATTGCTCGGTGGTGTGGCGCGCAGCATCTCCGGTACGGCCGTCAAGAAAGCGCGCCAGAATTTCCGTTTCAACACCCCTGTGGCCGCCATCGGCGTGCGCGGCACCGACTTTATCGTTTATACCGACCAGGAAACGTCGCGCGTGGCCGTCGTGTCCGGCGGCGTGGTGGTGAGCGGCTTCTCCGGCGGCTGCGGCCCGGAAGGCAACGGCCCGTGCGAAGGCAATGCCAGCCGCGAACTGTTCGCCGGCCAGTCCGGCGTGCTGCTGCAGGTGCAGCGCGGCCAGAATATCCCTCAGTTGCTGCGCAATCCATCGTTGGCACCGGACCAGAGTATGCCGCCGCGTGGCGATGAGCCTGTGGGCAAGGTGACGCCGGCGACCAGCTTGCCGGTGGCCGTGCAGGATGTGAACCTGGATGCGCAAAAAGGTGCGGGCTTGCTCAACGCGGGCAAGGCCGCCAGCGGCAACAACACCACCCAGACCGGCACCGACACGGGCGCCAAGGTGCCGCCCGCTGAAGTTGTCGTCGATCCGGGCAAGCCCGTCGTGCCACCCGCACCACCGAGCCCGCCGGAAATCCTGTGGGGCCGCTGGCAAGCCGTGGCCGACGTGCCGCAAGATGCGGCGGCGCTGGCGAAATTGCGCGATGGTACGTTTGAGAATACCTATACGGCCGGCGGTGCCTATGTGATCGCGCGCCTGAAGAACAGCCAGTTGGTGATGCCCAAGGATGGCACGGCCGCGTTCGTGTTGTCGGGCAGCGAGGCGACCTTGCAGTTGGCCGGCCAGAACCCAGTCGCCGCCGCCATCAGGGACGCGCATCTGGACGTCAATTTCGGCAGCCGCAGTTTCTCCACTGGCCTGACGGTGTACACGCCCGATGCGTCGATGGCCGTGGCGGGGCAGGGTTCGATCACGTCGGTGGGTGGCTTGGTCAGCGATCTTGGGGCTGACATGACGATCCGGGGCTACCTAGGTGGTTCCCAGGCCGAACAAGCCGGTTATGTATTCAAGACAATCAATAATCCCAAAATGACGGCCGAGGGTGCGACCACCTGGAAGCACTGATCTAGACAGGATGCGCGGTGGCGGGCTGGCATTCGCAAGGATGCCAGCCCGTTGTCTTGCCGGGCGGGCTGGTTTGCTCCGGAATGGGCGATGGCCGGCGCCGTTGGCATATTAAATAGCGAGAGCGTGATATTCGTCATTATCCGTGGCCTGTGAATTAAACTTGCTTATTCATTCACCCGATGCGCGCCCAAGCTCACTTTTCCGTCTCGCTGCATAAAAATTGTGCAGTGCATGAGAGAAATCTCAAAAAAAACACAAAATATTACAAAAAAGGGCAGATTCACTGAGTTAATGTGATGGCCATCACAACATCTGCCCCCCTATCTGGCAATATACTCCCAGTTCTGCAAAAAAGGCATCACATAGCGCCCGGTACTAGGCGCTATGCGATGGCAGAAAACCTGGTTTAAACCACAATTTAAAGGAAATCATCATGGCTGTAGCCGCAGATTACACCTCCCTGGCGCAAGAACTGTACATCGCCTATTTCGGTCGTCCTGCCGACGTCGTCGGTCTGAGCAACATGACCAAGAACATGGCAGCTGGCAACGTGCCTAGCAACACCGCTGACTTCGTTGCCGCTTACTCGACCAACTCGACCGTCAAGTCGATGGTTGACAGCTTCGGCAACAGCACCGAATCGGCCAACCTGTACGGTTCCGGCACCACCGCCGCTTTCGTCAACGCCATCTACCAGAACCTGCTGAACCGCGCACCGCTCGTCGACGGCCTGCTGTTCTGGGTTAACGCGATCGATTCCGGCGCGCTGACCAAAGGCGCCGCCGCCATGAACATCCTGGCCGCCGCAGTCAAGGATGGCGGCAACGCCACCGACCTGGCCAACGTCTCCAACAAAGTGACCGTTGCGACCAACTTCACCACCACCATGTCCACCGACGCCGCCGACATCGTGTCGTACGCTGGCGCCGTTGCTGCGCAGGACGCGCGCGACATGTTGAAGACCGTCGTGTCGACCACCGACACCACGACCTTCCAGGCAACCATTGATTCGACCCTGGCCGCTATTGTTACCGCAAACAACCCAGTCGTGAACACCACGCTGACCGTCGGCGTGGACAACCTGGTTGGCACCTCCGCTAACGATACCTACAACGGTACGATCGGCCTCGCCGCAACCAACCCGACCCTGAGCGCCCTGGATACCATCGATGGTAAGACCGGCCAGAACGTCCTGAACATCTCCGACGTTAGCGGCGGCACCGCATTGCCAGGCGGCCTGCAGATCTCCAACGTTCAGACCGTGAACGTGCAAGCTGCCGGCGCAGCTACCATTGACACCACCACCGGCTTCACCGGCCTGAAGACCCTGAACGTGACCCGTTCGACCGGTAATGACGTGGTCGCTGTTGGCGACGGCACGGCCGTGAACGTCACCGACACCAAAGCTGCCGCTACCGTTGGCGTTACCGCCACCGATTCGGCTGTGACCGTGAACGCTGCTGGCAAAGTGACCGTGCATGGCGGTTCGACCCAGACCGTCAACACCTCCGGCGGCGTGGCCCTGGACAAGGCAACCGGCGCGGTTGTTGTGGTTGACGCTGCCCAAGGCGGCAATGACACCACCATCACCCACGGCACCAGCGTTTCGCTGACCACGTCGTTCGACGCTGACAGCGAAGGCAACGGCATCACGATCGGCAGCGGCGGCCACAACCCGACCGGCGCCGTGACTGTGGTTGCCAACATTGCCGGCGACAAGACTGGCAATCAAAGCACCAACAACATCGCCATCACCGGCGGCACCGTTGTGACCGTTACCGAAAACGCGACCCAGCCACTGGCAACCGCCCCGGCTGCAGGCGCTACCGCGACCAACTTCACCCTGACCCAGGCCGCTGTTGGCGTCACCGGCACCACCGCCACCACCACCGTGTCCGTGACCCAGACGGCTGAAGTGTCGAAAGTTGACACCATCACCGCCAAGACCGGCGTTGTGGAAGCCGACAGCTTCAAGTTCGCCGCACTGACCGTTGGCCAAACCCTGATCGTCGACGGCCTGACCTTCACCGCTGGCGCCGCTGGCACCACCGCTGCCCAGACCGCTGCTGCCTTCGCCAACCTGACCAAGACCTCCACCCAGGGCAATTCGGTGCTGGGCACCTACTCGGGTACCTATGGCGGCAACTTCACCACCGGCGCTGTGACCGGCACCGCTTCCGACACCGTGGTGTTCAGCTACAAATCGGCCGCTGCTGTTGCCGCTGCCGCGTTCACCGGCACGGGCACCGCTCCGACCGGCACCAACGTGACCACCGGCGTTAATTCGGTAGACGCACAAGCTGGCGTGGGCGGCATCGCGGCCGGCGCCGTGACTGTGACGGACGTCAACTACAACACCGCGACGGCCGGCACCATCAACAACGTCAAGCTGGATGCGTACCACACCGGTTCCGTCATCAAGTCCGACGCGCTGGCTACCCTGTCGCTGGCTAACGCCACCGACGCGGCAGTGACTGTGGACAACCACACCGCCAAGACCCTGGGCCTGACCGTCAACAACTTGGCAGCGACCACCGCTGGCTCGCTGTCGACCCTGAACCTGGATAACGTTGGCGCAACCTACACCACCCTGAACGTTCACACCGCCGGTGCCGCATCGACCGTCAACGTGACCGCCGCAGGCGTGCAGACCCTGACCGTCGATGGCGCCAAGTCGGTTGACCTGACCGGTTCGACCTTCACCGCACTGAAGACCGTCACCATTTCGGGCGCCGCTGGCGTGACCGCCGCTGGCACCGAGTTCACCGCTGGCGGCAACGTCACCGACGTGAACGCAGCAGCTTCGTCGGGCGCGAACACCATCGCCATCAACGCCAACCAAGCAACCTATGAAGGCGGTTCGGGCGTTGACACCCTGACCCTGAGCTCGACCACCGTGTCGAAAGCAGTTTCGCTGGGCGCTGGCGACGACAAAGTGACCCTGGCTAGCGGCACGACCGCGCTGACCGCTACCATCGACGGCGGCACCGGTACCGATACCCTGGTGATGACTTCCGCGAATGCGGCGACGGCTACCGGCGACACCGCCTTCGAAGCCCATATCACCGGTTTCGAGAAGCTGGGCCTGACCGCAGCAGCAGCAGGTGGTGCCGATACCATCAACCTGGCCAACCTGAACAACATCAGCTACGTTGTGAGCGCAGGTGGTGCAGGTACGACCGAATCGGCAGTGGTGACCTGGAAAGCCTTCAGCGGCGCCGGCACCCAGACCATCGGCGGCATGACCGTTACCGCAACCGGCTCGTTCACCGCTGCGCAAGTGGCGACCGTGGCAGGCGGCGGCACCGTTGCTGGCCTGACCATCACCACCCCACCAGTGGCATGGACCGTGGCCGCCGCTTCCGGCGCGACCAACGTGTTCACCAGCACCACCGCTAACACCAACGTCGCTAACGTGGATCTGGTTGCACCTGCTGTAACGACGGCAGCCAACAACACCGCTCCAACGGCAGTCGTGGTGACGCCCGATGGCGTGGCTACGAAGGAAGTCGACACCGTCACCTGGCAAGCATTCGCGGATGCGGGTACGCAGTCGATTGGTGGCGTTGGCGGCGTGACCATTACCGCGACCGGCGCGTTCACCGCAGCGCAAGTGGCAAGTGCCGCGAGCGGCGTCGTGATTACTGGTCTGACGGTGGTGAATGGCGGTGCCTACGACATCACGGCAGCTGGCGCTACCACCAGCACCTTCACCGAGCACGTCGCTGGTGGCGGTTCGGCAATCGGTGTAGGTTCGCAGACCACCGTGTTGAACACGGCCGCGACTGCTGTCACCACCGATGGTGCTGCTGTTGGTACCCTGGCTCTGACCCACATGGCCAACGCCGGTACGTTCGAACTGAACGGCAACGCCTCGAGCACCACGGTCACCATGACCGACGCGACCGGCACCGCTGACAGCTTCAACGTGCTGCTGAAGGGCGCTGCGATCGCTGGTGGTACCGTGGCTGTGGCTAACGTTGAGACCGTCAACGTCACCGCAACCGACACCAACGCCAAGCACGACGCCGGCACGATCAGCGATTCGCTGACCGTTTCCGACGCCGCTGTGACCGCGATCAAGGTGCTGGGCAATGCCAACCTGACCCTGACCGTGACCGGCGACACCGCGCTGACCTCGATCGACGCCTCCGGCATGACCGCTGGCCTGACCGTGACCACCGCTGGTACCGTTGCTGAGACCGTCAAGGGCGGCGCAATGGCCAACCATCTGACCGCCGGCACGGGTACCACCGCCGACGTGCTGATCGGTGGCGCAGCTGCTGACGTGCTGACCGCCAATGCTGGCCGCGACGTGCTGACCGGTGGCGCTGGCAACGATACCTTCGTGATCCAGACCGCTTCGGTGAACGTCAACTCCTACGCGACCATCACTGATGCAGCCAAAGGCGACATCATCCAGTTCCTGAACACGACCGGTACGGAAACGTTCAAGGCCGCTGCGATCTCGCTGGACACGACCGCATCGTTCCAGGATTACGCCAACGCCGCTGTCAACGAGAACAATACGACCGACACCACCGGTCATATTTCCTGGTTCCAGTTTGCTGGCAATACCTACGTTGTGGAAAGCAACCACGATGCATCGTCGCTGCACGACTTCAAGAACGGCACCGACTTGATCGTCAAGCTGACCGGCACCGTTGACCTGAGCCACACCTCGCTGAACACGACCAACGTCACCCTGTTGATCGGCTAAGCATTTCAATAAGCTGTCTCCCGCGCAAGCGGGGGACGCTAGGCGAAAAGACGAAATCCCCGCTCTCCGCAAGGAGGCGGGGATTTTTTTTTCTGGTGCGCCCAGCATGGGCGCATTCCTTTGGGTGCAAGTCCCGCCGCGAGCTGACCACAGTGAGCGAAGTGAAGCGCAACTGCGGAAGAGTAATTGACCGTGGGAAGGAAGCGTGAATCGTAAATCATGAGCCGAGGAACACGAACCGCATAGAAGGCGCTGCCGAGCAGGGCGAGCGGGCCAGAAACCGCGAAGCTCTTGTGGTCAAGGCGAGGTGGCGTAGATGCGGCGGTTGTGTGATGAAGGAATGCGGCCCTTACCTGGGGACGCCCTGCCTCATGTCAGAAAGGACGGCGGCATTCGCCGTAGCAGGGTCTCAGCTGAGGTCATAGTAGTTGGTGGTAGCGACGGGAAGGCTCAACCCCGCCAACGAAGGACCGAACGAGTAGGAGTGTTGTCCGGCATGTCGATACAACAGGCAATGCGTCAGATGCCCGTGTCAACGGGGCGGGCGGCCGTAGGTCAAGGTGAAGCCTTGGCCGCAACCTCCAGCGACGAAGCCTGCCGCCCGCGACATGCGTCAGGAGACGCAGGATCGGCGCTGCTGCGCGCAGCGCTGAGAAGGGAGAACCTGCTGCAAGCGTTCAAGCGTGTGCGCGCCAACAAAGGCGCAGCCGGGGTGGATGGTCGGGACATCGACGAAACCTCGCGCTATCTGGTGCTGGCGTGGCCGGAAATACGCGAACAACTGCTGGCGGGGACGTACCGGCCCAGCCCGGTACGTCGGGTGACGATCCCGAAACCCGACGGTGGCGAGCGCGAGCTTGGCATTCCAACGGTGACGGATCGGCTGATCCAGCAAGCACTGCTTCAGGTGCTGCAACCGATTCTTGACCCCACATTTAGCGAGCACAGCTACGGTTTTCGTCCGGGCCGGCGTGCGCACGACGCGGTACTTTCCGCCCGAGCGTATGTCCAGTCGGGACGGCGGATCGTGGTGGACGTGGACCTGTCGAAGTTCTTCGACCGCGTCAACCATGACATCCTGATTGACCGCCTACAGAAACGCATCGACGACGCCCGAGTGATCCGGCTGGTCCGTGCCTATCTGAACAGCGGTATCATGGATCATGGTGTGGTGCCGTCGCGGCATGAGGGCACGCCACAAGGCGCCCCCCTGTCGCCATTGCTCGCCAACGTCCTGCTCGATGAAGTGGACAAGGAGCTGGAGCGACGGGGCCACTGCTTCGCGCGCTATGCCGATGATGCGAATGTTTATGTCCGCAGCAAGAAGGCTGGCGAGCGGGTGATGGCGCTGCTGCACCGCCTCTACGCCAAGTTACACCTTGTGGTCAACGAAGCCAAGAGCGCGGTCGGCAGTGCCTTCGGCCGTAAGTTCCTCGGTTACAGCCTATGGGTAGCGCGTGGGAAAGTGGTGAAATTGAAAGTCGCGGCTAAACCGCTGGCATCATTCAAGCAGCGCATCCGCGAGCTGAGCCATCCTGCTCAAGCACTGGAAACGCGGCAAGACCATGTATCGGGAGCTGACCCAACTCGGAGCCGCACCATTGGTGGTGCGACAGGTGGCGGCAAATAGACGTCGCTGGTGGCGCAACGCGGATCGGCTGCTAAAGACGGTCCTTACGATTGCTTATTTCGACCGACTTGGCGTACCTCGCCTGTCTTGACCTCAACTACTCGAACCGCCCGGTGCGGATCCGCATGCCGGGTGGTGTGGCAGGGGAGTGGCCCACTTGGGTCACCCCCTATGCCGATTTGTGATCAGCATGGCAATTGTGCGCAGGCGATACGCCAGCGTGCAGCCGCGTACCTCGGCCAGGCGCTGCAAGTCACCAGCGCTGGCGAGGGGCACTACGGATTTGTCAAAGGGGATGGGCTGTATCGATGGTTGTTGACCAGCAGCCGAACACGGCCGGAATAGCAGGTCAATGATGGCTGATGAACGCTGACATTTTTCCTGCCACTATCTTCTCATCAAGCGCGCGACGTGCTTCCGGCGTGTAGAAGATGACGGGCGTTCGAATGTCGCCCAGCGACTGGCACCAGTCGAGCTTGTATTGGTACTGACCCGCGCCGAAGCAGAAGACGTTCTTTTCCGCAAACGTGCGTTCGATCAGATGGGCCATCAGTATTTTGGATGGGGAGTGGCGCCCGAAAGCCGGGTCGTAAGCTATCAGATAGAAATAACGTCGGCCAGGCTGCAAGAAGCTCAATGCCGAGGCGATGACCTGCTGGTCCAGGCGCAAGGTCGCAATTTCGGCAAAACCCTGAGGAGCCAGCTGTGTGGCAAGCTGCGTCATGTACGTCTTCCAGTCCGCATGCTGACGATAGTAGTTCTCCTCGGGAAAATGCTCCTCATTTCTTTGGCATAGTTCCATGACCACATTAGCCAGATCCGCGCCATGCTCCGTGAGGCAAATCTCGACGTTCCCGCATTTGCGCAAGCGCCGCTCCTGATAGCGCGCATTCGGCAATGTGAGCGACTTCCGTCGCCGAAAATAGGCCTCAAGCGTTTGACCCCTGGTATCGATTTGGCTAAGGGCATCGCGGTTAGATACCATCTTGATCATCGGCGCATCCAGCTCCTCCAGCAGGACTATCGACAGCGGTGAGGAGTCATGCAGCGGCCCCAAAAACGCCAGATCGCATTTGAAATGGCCGCGCAGCACGTTATGGATGAGAATTGAGAGCACTTCGCGGCGGCATTGACTGCGCACTGCGAAATCGTAGTATGGCGCGTAAGGTGTACCTATCGGCTTACAGGCCCGGTAATTGTTGTCCCCATCCTGGACATTAAAGATTGATAGAGGAAAGACACCGAGCAGTTGCGCCCTGTCGGCGCCATAAATGGCCACGACCACCCAGCCGTTGGGCTGATGGAAATCGAGATAGCTGCGCAGGTAGGAATAGGATGAGAAGAAGCCGGTATTTTCGGGCAGCGCGGCGCACAATGCTTGCCACTGGTCTTTGATGGCATCCAAGGCATCAATTGTGGACAGGAGTTCAGCGTGATAGGACATGGTCGGTTTTTTGAAGGCACGCTACGTTGCGGCTGCCAGATGCAGGAGTTGAGAAAATACTTTGGATTTTACTGGCAGGGCGAACGTGTCAGGACGATTTTTTTTGAATTCATGGCGGTGGCGATTACCGACGCTGGCACCAGGCTGTGGTATGGATGCCAGCGCCACCCCGGATACGCAGGGTAGTGCTGGCATCCGATGCCGCCGGCCTGCTATCATGGGAGGTTGCGCTGGGGCGGCATGGCCTTGGGCATTCGTTATTGATAAGAGAGCGTCATGAAACTGACTACGCAGGACTTGTTCCCAACCAGAATATGGGTGTTCGAGCTGGACGAATTGCTGGAGCAGCATCCCGGCTGGATCGACCAAATCCTCGCCATGCGCGAGGCGTCGCCGGTGCCGGCCGGGCGCTCCAATCGGCAAGGCTGGAACAGTGACAAGACGGTGTTTGCCGTGCCGCAGTTCGAGCCATTGCAGCGCCTGGCCCAAACCGCATTCGTGCATGCGTTCAAGGACCTGGCCCTCAAGGAGCCGCTACGCTTCCAGCTCGAAGCGTGGGTCAACATGCTTGATGTGGGCGGCAGTAACCTCTCCCATGTCCACCCTCACACCTTGCTTGCCGGTTGTTACTATCTGCAGGCGTGCGAGCAGTCCAGTCCTATCGTGTTCCGCGACCCTCGCCCTGGCGTCATGTTGACCGCCTTGCCTGGGACGGGCGTGCACAGCGAAAGCACGGTCAGCCTGCACCCCAAACCAGGTCAGCTGGTGGTGTTCCCTAGCTGGCTGGAGCATCGGGTCGAACTGCACACCGGTCCGCAAGCGCGCATTTCCATCGCCATGAATGCTATTCAGGTGTGAACGGCCTGCCTCTTGGCCAGTTGCCAACCACGCGCCCGGCGGCCAATTTGATCAGGCCGCGGCCTGATGTAGTGGGGCCGGGATGAGCGCGTCGGAGCGGCAGGTATCGGTGCTGCTGGCCGATCTGTATCCTTTGCAGATCAGCGCGCGCGACAGCATCACCTTGGTTCGAATGAGCGAAGACGATTACCGCAATTCGGGCTTTCTGGACCATCGGATTCGGCGTAGCGACACGACGCAATTTCAGTTAACCCTGGCTGAATTTTGCCGGGTGGCGCCGTCGCTGCTGTCGCCGCCATGCAGCCGCTATATTTTCCATATCAGCCACGTCGGCTCGACGCTGCTGTCCAAAGTGATCGGCCAGGCACCCCGGGTCTTGTCCCTACGTGAGCCTTTGCTGTTGCGCTGGCTGGCCGAGCTTGATGTCCAACTGCCAGTACCCGAGAGCAGGGTTTCGCCTGCGCAGTTCGATAATTATTTCGCTGCCACGCTGGCCTTCTTGTCGCGTCAGTTCAGCGGTGGAAACGATGTCGTCATCAAGGCGACCAGCTATACCAACGTTTTGGCGCGGCGAATCTTGACGCAAGACCACGCGCCACGGGCGTTGTTTGTCTACAGCGGCCTCCCCGCATTTCTTGCCACCATCTTCAAGGCGGGCTGGGGACAGGATGATATATATGCCCAGGCGCCGTCGCGCTTGCAGCGCTTGCATCGTTTGCTGGACTGCGACAGTTGGCGTTTGTTTGATATGTCGCGCGGCGAAATCACGGCCATGAGCTGGGTCGCCGAGATGCTGACGTTGACCGCCGCCGCTGTCGATTGTTCGGATCGGGTGGTTTGGGTTGACTTTGACGATTACCTTCTCCACGATGCCGCGACGCTACCGGTCTTGCTGGACCATCTACGCTTGCCTTACACGCAGGACCAGATACTAACCCTGGTGACGGGCGAGGTGGTGCGGCAAAATTCCAAGCGTCCCGATACGCAATACGACGGCGCCACCAGGGCGAAAGATATTGCCGACGTGTTGCGTATGGATGCGGTGGAAGTGGAGCGCGGACAGCGATGGTTTGCCGCCGCCGCCACGCGTTATCCTGCGATCGCGGACCTGGAACGTTTTGCGCAGGTGCCCCCGAGTTAATTTCCACGCTTTCTTGTTGCCTATGCCTAGCGTACATGCCGTTTCCTATGACCGCCACGCCGGCCAGCGCTGGCGGCTAAGGGCTCACTTCGGCTTTGCCGCAGAAGATGCGCTCGTTACCCTTGCAACTGATGAGCTGCCGAATCTGGCGATGATGCTGCCCGTGTGCCTCGTCAGGCAAGAAGGTGGCTTCGTGCCGGCCGCCATGCTGGGTCTGCGCCCAGGCGAGAATTTGATGGTCGACAACGCGGGGCGTTGGCTGGGAAAATTCGTTCCCGCCGCTTTCAAGTCTTACCCATTTCTGCTGGGGACGTCCGCCGATGGACAGCGTTTGTTGTGCATAGATGAGGATGCTGGTCTCGCCGACGACGACGAAGCTGGCGAGCCGTTTTTTGTCGCGCCTGGACAACCCAGCCCGGCGCTGGCCGGCATCCTGGAGGTGCTCCGCGGTGGCGAACAAAGCCGCGCTGTCACCGTGGCCGTTTGCGCGCTACTGGATCAGCATGGGTTGATACAGCCCTGGCATATCGCCTTGCCTTCCCCGACCGGCACCCGCCATATCACCGATTTGTTCCGGATAGACGAAGCGGCGCTGGGCCGCCTGCCGGCCGAGGCGTTGGCGGAACTTAGTCGGGCAGGGGCGCTAGCGGTGGCGTATTGCCAGCTACTGTCAGTGCAGCATGTGGCGACATTGCGGGAGTTGGCCGCCGCCAGGGCCGAAGCGGTGGTGCGCGCACAGATGGCGCGGCTTGCTGACAGGTCGGCGTCGCCGGCAGTCGCGGCGCCCATGCCGGTTGTCGCCACCGCGCCCAAGGTGCTGCTGGTGACGTTTGACTGGAGCACGCTGGTCGAGATGCCCTACGTGCTCAGGCAGGCAGGGTGTGAAGTGCACGTGTTGTGCCCCAGCTTCAATCGCACCTTGACCAGCGGCTTCTATCACCATTGGATCAACGCCGGCGAATCGCTGGATACGTTGCTGACGCAACTGGCGAAGTTGGCCGCATCAGGCACCTACCATGCCATCATCATTGGCGACGATCCTATCCTCTGGAAGATCTATCGCGAGAACATTGGGGCGCTGCTGCACCTGCTGCCGGTGCGCCGTGCCGAAGCGTTGCCCGTGCTCAGTAAAGTCGGTTTCTCCGAATATTGCCGCGATCATGCGATCGCATCGCCAGCGTTCATTCGTATGGACAATGCGGACGCGACCAGTGAAGTGCTGCTGTCGCTGGGCTTGCCGATCGTGTTGAAGGAAAATTATTCAAACGGTGGCGCCGGCGTCAGGATATTGCATGATGAAGCCGCGTTCCTGCAGTTTGTCGCGTCCCATGACTTCAGCGAACCGTTGCTGGCCCAGCGGCATATCGCCGGTGACGTGGTCGGTGTCGACGCGCTGTTCAAGGACGGCGAACTGCTGGAGCTGGTCTGCGCCTACGACATTGACGCGACCTTAGGTCCAGCCTCCAAACGCCGCTACTTCGCCAATCCCCCCGAGTTGGAAGACATCTTCATCCGGCTTGGCCGCAGTGCCTTGTTGCATGGCTTCGTCAACGGCACGCTGATCAAGGAGGCGACCACTCAGCGCTATTTCTTGCTTGAGGCTGATCCCCGCCCAACCAAATGGGTCGTCTTCGGCCGCTGGTTTGGCCACGACTTCGCGGCCGCGTACCAGCGTTTCATTAACGCAGGCGTGCCCTGCGAGGTAGCCGTGAGGCCGAATGTCGGGGAGCTCGATTCCAAGCTGGCTGAGGTTGAACACTTCCCCACCCATTTCGTCCGGTTGATGCAGGCTGGTCGGAGGGATGAGGCATTGTTGCACCTGCTGGACTATGATCGCAACCTTCGTTACCTGGTGTATGACCCTGTATTGCTAGCGGCGAACACACAGGAGATATCGCGCCAGCTGACGGGATGGCAGGCGCCGGAGTGCCGCGACCGGTAACGCAGTGTGATGGCCCTGAGGCGGTATCGAGATGACTGATAGTTGCTGGTTTATCAATTACACTTGGTTTTTGGTAGCGTTTATAATTGCCGCTCACGTCCTGGATGGCGTGACCACTGGAGCATCGGTCGCCAGCCTGTTGGCTCTATAACTCAAAATTACCAAGGGAAGACAATGGCCGCAGCAGACTACAACGACCTCGTACAGCAGATTTACATCTCCTATTTCGGCCGCCCGGCCGATGTGATTGGCCTGAAAAATGTCTCGGCACAGCTGGACGCGCTGCACGCGCCGACCACGCTCAGCGGCTTGTTGACCGCCAGCACCACCAACGCGGCGCTGTCGACCCTGATAAATTCGTTTGGCACCAGCACTGAATCTGTCGCGTTGTACGGTACCGACACCCTGGCGTTCGTCGACGCCGTGTTCGTCAACGTGCTGAACCGGCATGCCAATTTCTCGGGCTTGCTGTACTGGGCCGGCGAGATCGACGCCGGTCGCCTGAGCAAGGCTGCGGCCGCGCTGAATATCGCGCTCGGGGCGATGAACAACACGACCGAGCAGGGCCTGATCGATGCGGCCTTGTTGGCCAGGAAGACCACGATCGCGACCAATTTCACAAATGCGATCGACACGACGGATGAAATACTGGCTTACCAGGGGGCGACCGCCGCCGTGTCTGCCCGCACCATGCTGTCCACCGTCACTTCCACCACGGATACGACCGCCTTCCAGACCACCATCACTACCACTCTCAACACCCTGTTGGGCGGGGCGGCCGCTGCGCAAGCGAAGACGTGGGATCTGACGACGGCCATCGACAAGGTGGGCGGCTCCAGTGACGACAACTTCAATGCCGTCATCGATGACACCACCGGCGCCAAGAAAACAACCCTGAACGCGCTCGACACCATCAACGGCGGCCAGGGCAAGGACACCTTGAGTCTGCAGGTGGTCAACGGCGCCGGCCCGGCTAACACGGCCGTCACTGACTTGCCCAGCTCCTTGAGCGTGACCGGCGTCGAGAACGCACTGGTGCGCTCTGCCGTTAATCTGACGGCCGACGTGTCCGGCTGGACCGGCCTGACCTCGCTCAAGCTGACGCAGGGCAAGGCCGTCACGCTGACGGCAGCCGGCACCACCGCCATCAGCGTGGCCGGCGCCGATGGCGCCATTTCCCTCAACGGTGGCGCGGCGCAGACCGTGAGCACGGCCGCCGCCAACACCAACGTGACGCTGGGCTACACCACTGTGGGCAAAGGCGCCGTGTCAGTCAGCCACAGCGCCCAGGGGAGCGGCAACATCAGCATCGATGGCGGCACCAGCGTCAGCCTGACGACCGGCGAGGCGACCACTGGCACCATCAACATTGGCCAGGGCGGCGACGCCACCAACCAGCCTTCCGGGGCCATCAGCGTGACCACCGTGGGCAAGGCTTATGCCGGCACCGACATGGCTGTAGTGCGCGGCGCGATCCAGGTCACGGGCGGCACCACTGTCACCATCAATGAGACGGCCACCTCGTCCGCCGCCGCCGCTGCCGCCGATACCTCCCTCATCGGCCACACCGTGGTGCAAAGCGCCGTGACGGTGACGGCTGGCGCCGCCACCACCAGCGTGTCGGTGACGGAAACACCGGAAGTGTCGGCCGTGGACGCCGTGCCGGCCACGGTGGGCGTCAAGCAGGTCGACACGGTGACCTTCGTCGCGATGGCGGCCACCGAATCGGTCACGGTGGGCGGCCTGACCTTCACGGCCACCAAGGCGCTGACGGCCGCGCAGGCTGCCGCCGCCTTCGCCAACCTGAGCGGGGGCGCCGTCGCCGGCGCCGCGCCAGCGGGCAGCGGCAGCTATACGGGCGTGTTCTCGGGCAGCTACGGCACCGGCGCCGTGACCGCCACCGGCACCGTCGTTACGGTCGATGCGACCGCAACTAACGCCGTTACCGGCCACACTCCGATCACCGTGTACGACATGGCCAGCGCAGGCGATGTGGCCGCCGTCAACAAGACAGCCGGTCTGACAAACGTGGATGCCAAGACAGGCGTGCTGGGCGTGCGCAGTGGCGCCGTGACCATCAACGGCGCCATCGACGGCGCCGACAAGCTGGCCAGCGTGACGCTGGACGGTATCGGCGCGGCCTCGTCCATCACCTCCGACGCGCTGACCAGCCTGAACCTGGCCCACAGCAACGAGGACGTGTCGGTGACCAATGCTGCCGCCACCACCCTGGCGCTGGGCTTGAATGGCGTGGGCCTGGCCAACTACACCAGCACCGTCACCCTCGGCGCCACCTACGGCACCCTGAACATCGACGCCACGGGCGATGATTCTTTTGTGAAGCTGTATGCGGGCGGCGTCGCGACGCTCAATATTTCCGGCAGCAAGGCAGTGGACCTCAGCGATTCGGTGCTGGGCAAGCTGAGCGACGTAGTCGTGACCGGTGCCGCCGGCGTGACGATGGACGCGTCGGGCACCACGGTGCAGACCGTCAACGCTGCGGCCACCGTGGGCGCCAACGTGATCTCGATCGACGCCAACCAGGCCGTCTACACGGGCGGCAGCGGCGTGGACACGGTCACGCTGACCACCACCGCCCCAACCAAGGCGGTGTCGCTGGGCGCCGGTGATGATACGCTGGCGCTGGCCTCGGGCACCCATTCCGCTACCGCCGTGCTCGACGGCGGTGCCGGCACCGACACGCTGGCGATGGCCTCGGCCGACGCGGCCAGCGCTTCGGCCGACGGCGCGTTCGGCGCGAAGATCACGGGTTTCGAGCACCTCAAGCTGGGTGCGGTGGCCAACGCCGCCAGCGACAGCGTGAACCTGGCCAATCTGGACGGTATCAGCTATGTGACTAGCGCCGGCGGCGTGGGCAGCGGCACGCTGACGCTCGCCCACATGGCCAACGCGGGCACGCTGGAGTTGACGGGCGCGGCCACCAGCACCACCGTGACCATGAGCGACGCCACCGGCACGGCCGACAGCTTCAACGTGATTGCCAAGGTGACGGCGGCCGACGTGGCGTTCAATGTGGTGGCGGTGGTCGGCGTGGAGACGGTCAATGTCAGCGCAATCGACACTGACGTCACCAGCACCGGCTACGGCGTGCAGCACGCCGCGATCATCATCACCGACGCGGCCGCCATGACGGTGCACCTGGACGGCAATGCCGACCTGCTGCTGGGGCTCGACCCGTCCGACGTGGCCCTGACCCTGATCGACGGCAGCGCCATGACCGGCAACCTGCAGGCGGCGACGGTGGCCGGCGCGGCCGCGGCCGCCGTGCTCAAGGGCGGCGCCGGCGACGACGTGCTCGATGCCCTCCACAACGGCGACACCGTGATCGGTGGCGCCGGCGCCGACATGCTGATCGCCGCCGCCGATGGGGTGAAGTTGACCGGTGGTGCCGGCAATGATCTGTTCGTCATCCAGACGCCGTCGACCAACGTCAACAACTACGTCACCATCACTGACGCGACCGCAGGCGACATGATTGGCCTGGCCACCGTCGGCACGGTGACCTTTGCCGAAACGAAGGTCGCGCTGGACTCGACGGCCATTTTCCAGGATTACGCTAACGCCGTTGTTACGGGAAGCAACCAGGGAGATATCGGTTGGTTCCAGTTCGGCGGCAATACCTACATCGTGCAGCACGTCTACGCGTCGACGGAGGTGGCGTTCCTGAATGGCACCGATCTGATCGTTAAGCTGATCGGCCTGGTTGACCTGAGCCATGCCTCGCTCAGTGCTGACCATGCCGCACTGCTGATTGGCTAACGCCGGCGACGACTAGCGGCCCCGCGCGGCCAAGTGCGAGCCTGACCGCGCGGGGCTGTTGCTTTGTAGGCGCGCATGCGATAACAGCGTCGTTCTATGGCGTCTGTCGCCATCGTGGAGGCGCTCGCCTTGATTAATATTTTGTGATGAGCATCACATTTTATTGGGCTATTGCTCTATAATCTCACGCCTGACTCCATTTTTACCGGCCATCCGAGTTGCCGGTCGCGTGGTTCTGG
Organism: Rugamonas apoptosis; assembly: GCF_014042355.1. GTDB lineage: Bacteria > Pseudomonadota > Gammaproteobacteria > Burkholderiales > Burkholderiaceae_D > Rugamonas > Rugamonas apoptosis. The sequence goes on along the minus strand of NZ_JACEZU010000006.1, from coordinate 42,385 downwards.
GCTGCGAAACGGTGACGTTTCGCTTTTGGCTCCGTCGTCGCCTCACACTATTGAATCGAACGCGTATTGACATGAAAAAACTTCTCCCCCCACAGAATGAAATCCAGCAAATATTGGCGGGTTTCCGGAGCACCTTCTACACTGTCGGCACCTTCAGCGCGATCATCAATTTGTTGATGCTGGCACCGTCGCTGTACATGCTGCAGGTATATGACCGCGTGCTGGGCAGCCGCAATGAAGTTACGTTGCTGATGCTGACGTTGATGATGTTGGGTGCCTATCTGCTGATGGGGGCGCTGGAATTGGTGCGCAGCTTCGTGCTGGTTCGGGTGGGCGCGCATTTCGACATGCAGCTGAACAAGCGCGTCTACACGGCGGCATTCGAACAAAACCTGAAGCGCGCCGGTGGCAACGCCGGACAAGCCTTGCAGGACCTGACCAACATCCGTCAATTCTTGACAGGCAACGCCCTGTTCGCGTTCTTCGACGCGCCGTGGTTCCCCATCTATCTGATCGTGATCTTCATGTTCGAACCTTCGCTGGGTGTGTTCGCCCTGTGCGGTACGGTGCTGCTGGTGATCCTCGCTTACGTCAATGAAAAAGTGTCGCACAAGCCGTTGGCCGAGGCGAACGGCATGGCCATCGTGTCGAGCACGCTGGCGACGAACAACTTGCGCAATGCCGAGGTGATCGAGTCGATGGGCATGCTGCCCAACCTGATGGGCCGCTGGTACAAAGTACACGCCCGCTTCCTGCATCTGCAGGCCGAAGCGAGCCAAAAGGCTGGCATCGTCGGCGCCATCACCAAGTTCGTGCAAGTATCCATGCAGTCGCTGGTGCTGGGCTATGGCGCATTGCTGGCGATCGACGGCAAGATTTCGTCGGGGATGATGATCGCCGCGTCCATCCTGCTTGGCCGCGCACTGGCGCCGGTGCAGCAAGTAATCGGCGTATGGAAGTCCTGGAGCAGTACCCGTAGCGCCTACGAGCGTTTGACCAAGCTGCTGGCGGATAACCCCGCGCGCTCGGCCGGCATGGCTTTGCCCAAGCCGGTGGGGCAGTTGCAGGTGGAGGGCGTGTCCGCATCGGCGCCCGGGACCACGGTACCCGTGCTGAAGAACGTCAGTTTCGGCATCACGTCTGGCGATGTGCTGGGCGTGATTGGTCCCAGTGGTTCCGGTAAGTCGACCCTCGCGCGTTTGCTGGTGGGCGTGTGGCCGGCCGTGATGGGCAAGGTGCGCCTGGATGGCGCCGACATCTTCCAATGGAATAAGGGCGAACTGGGACCGAATATCGGTTATCTGCCGCAGGATATCGAATTGTTCGGCGGTACCGTCAGCGAGAACATCGCGCGCTTCGGTGAGGTCGACGCTGAAAAGGTGGTGCTGGCTGCTCAGCGCGCGGGCGTGCACGAGATGATATTGCACCTGCCCAAGGGCTACGACACGGTGCTGGGCGATGGCGGCGCCGGTTTGTCCGGCGGCCAGCGTCAGCGCCTGGGCCTGGCGCGTGCCATGTACGGCGACCCGTCGGTCATCGTGCTGGACGAACCCAATTCCAACCTGGATGACGTGGGCGAACAGGCGCTGGTCAAGGCGATCAATGATTTGCGCCAGCGTGGCAAGACCATCGTGCTGATTACTCACCGTACCAGCATCATCGGCATTACCAGCAAGCTGTTACTGCTGCGCGACGGCGCCCTGGAAATGTTCGGTCCGACCAATCAAGTGTTGGCAGCGCTGCAGGAGAATAACCAGAAGGCATTGCTGGCCCAGCAGCAGGCACAGGCACAGGCACAGGCACAGGCACAGGCACAGGCACAGGCACAGGCGCAACTGCAAATGGCCCAGCAGCAGGCTGCGGTGCAGGTACAAGCCGCTGGTCAGGACGCGGTCAAGGAACAGGAGTGATGATGAAGAATTTATCGAAACAAACGACTGACGCCACCGAGGTGATCGCCCATGACGTCACCCCGCTGGAAGTGAACACGGACGCCCGCGCTTATAGCAAACTGGGTTGGCTGATCACGCTGCTGGGCGTAGGCGGTTTCCTACTGTGGGCAGTTTTTGCCCCGCTCGACAAGGGCGTGCCCGTGTCCGGCACCGTGGCAAAGGAGGGCAACCGCAAGTCGATCCAGTACCAGCAGGGCGGCACGGTGGAGCAAATCCTCGTCAAGGATGGCGACGTGGTCAAGGCAGGCCAGGTGCTGGTACGCATGAATGCGGTGGCACCCCGTGCGCAATTGGATATGGCCCATGCGCAGTACGTAGCGGCGGCGGCAACGGCTGCGCGGCTGCAGGCAGAACGACAGGGCAAGGCTGTCATTAGTTACCCGGAGGCGCTGCTGGCCGAGCGCAATGAACCAGTGGTGGCGCAGGCGATGGCATCGCAGAATTTGTTGATCACCTCGCGCGAGATGTCGGTGCATAACGAACTGGCGGCCTATGAGGAGAATATCGCCGGTTTGAGTAGTCAGTTGCAGGGTCTGGAGGCGTCACGCGCCAGCAAGAAAGACCAGGTGGTCTTCCTGAAAGAGCAACTGGACAATTTGCGTGACCTGGCCAAGGATGGTTATGTACCGCGCAGCCGCTTGCTGGACGCCGAGCGCAGCTATTCGCAGTTGCTGGGTGCGATCGCCGAAGATACGGGCAATATTGGGCGCACCCAGCGGCAAATCGCTGAAATCACCTTGCGCCGTACGCAACGTTCGCAGGAGTATCAAAAGGAAGTGAACTCGCTGCTGGCCGATGCGCAGCGTGATGCGGAAGTGGCCGAGGGCCGTTTGCATGCACAGAAATTCGAGATGGACAATGTGGATGTCAAGGCGCCGGTCGATGGGACGGTGGTGGGCCTTAGCGTATTCACCAAGGGCGGCGTGGTGGCGCCAGGTTTCCGCATGATGGACGTGGTGCCTGCTGACGATCCGTTGATCGTCGAGGCCCAGCTGGCCATCAACTTGATCGACAAAGTCAAGGTGGGTATGCCAGTCGAACTGATTTTCTCCGCATTTAATACCAACACCACGCCCCATATCCCGGGTGTGTTGACCCAAGTGTCGGCGGACCGCACCCAGGACGAGCGCACGGGACAACCGTACTACAAGATACGCGCCAAAGTGTCCGCCGAAGGCTTGAAGCTGATCACGGCCAAGAAGTTGACGATACAGGCGGGTATGCCGGTCGAGTTGTTCGTGAAGACGGGCGAGCGGTCGATGATGAGCTACCTGTTGAAACCGGTCTTTGACCGTGCCAAAACGTCGATGACGGAGGATTGAGCGTGCGACCAATACTGACATGCGGCGCCTTGTTGAAGACGATGGCGGCCGCAGTGGGGGCGGCGGTGGTACTGTATCATCCTGCCGCATGCGCGATGGACCTGGTGCAAGCCTATGATGCGGCCTTGCACAACGACCCGACCTATCGCGAAGCCTACCAGGACAGCCTGAGCGGCGCCGAGTACAAAGCGCTGGGCCGCAGCGGCATGCTGCCGCAGCTCTCGGCCAATTACACGGCCAATAAGAACCGAGCGGACTTGACGGCGCCCAATGGGTTCGGCCAGATCTCGACCACGCATCCGGTGTACTACAGCCATGCCGACGCCCTGCAACTGCGCCAAGTGCTGTTCAGCCTGGACGCACTGGCCCGCTACAAGCAGGGTGTGGCGCAAAGCCAGTACGCCGCGTCGCAGTTTTCCAGCGCGGGCCAGGAGCTGGTGGTGCGACTGGCCGGCACCTACTTCGACGCCGCGTTGAGCGCCGAGCAGGTGGCGCTGGCGCGCGCCCAGCGCGACGCCCAGCAGGAGCAGTACCGGACCAATGAACGCCTGTTCGAGAAAGGCGAGGGCACTCGCACCGACATGCTGGAAACCCAGGCCCGGCTGCAACTGTCGGAAGCGCAACTGATCGAGTCGCTGGACAACCAGCAATCGTCGATGGCCGCGCTAGCTGCCATCGTGGGCGAAGCCGTGCCGTCAGTGGAGATGCTTGGTGACAGCTTCCATGTGCAGCCACTGCAGCCAGCCGCGCTGGGCGACTGGAAGGCACTTGCGCTCGAACACAATCCCGATTTGCAGGCGCAGCGCTATGCGATCGAGGCCAGCGTGCAGGAAGTGAACAAGAATCGCGCCGGCCACACGCCGCGCATCGACCTAGTCAGCAGCCTGAGCAAGACCAAGTCCGACACCCTGACCACGCTGAACCAGGATGCGACGTCGCGCAGCATCGGCGTGCAGATCAACATCCCGCTGTATTCGGGGGGCGCGGTCAGCGCGTCCACGCGCCAGGCAGCGGCCGGACTGGAGAAGGCGCGCGCCGAGCTCGACCTGCGCACGGCCAAGGTGATGGTGGAAGTGGGCAAGCAGTTCGGACTGGTTAACAGCGGCATGGCCCGTATCGTCGCGCTGGATCGCGCGGTGGAGTCGGCACAGTTGCTGGTCAAGGCCACCGAGCAAAGCATTAAGGGCGGGGTGCGCATCAACCTCGACTTGCTCAACGCTCAGCAGCAGCTCTACACCAGCAAGCGCGACTTGGCACAAGCGCGCTACACCTACCTCCAATCGCTGTTGCGCTTGCGCTCGGCGGCAGGCACGTTGGGCGCCGACGATGTACGCGACGCGGCCAGCTATTTCCGTTGAGTCGGCATGGGAAACAGCGCGATGCATGAAGAACAGGAAGTGACGGTCGACGGCGTGAGCTATCGCGTCAGTGATCTGAGCGCGGCGGCGCAGGACCAAGTGACCAGCCTGCGTTTCGTCGACGCCCAGATGACGCAGTTGCACTCGCAGCTGGCGGTGTTCCAGACGGCCCGCAACGCCTATGAGGCGGCCCTGCGGGAGCTGCTGCCGCGCACGCATCAATAGCGCGGCGCGGGCCGGCCGGTTGCAACCACCACGGGTGCCCAGCGCCGCATTATCCGGTATGGCAGATTGTTAAAAGATTAAGCTCAAAACAGTCGGTTACCGGCTGATTTACCGGGTCGAGGACGATGTGGTTTACGTGACCGTCATTGCCGTTGGCAAGCGGGAACGCGGCCGCGCGTATGGGGCCGCGAAGGACAGGCTGGGCTGAGCCTGTCTTAGGGCTGCTTGCCATGGCAAGCCGGGCACGATTTCTCGTACACATATTCCGGCGACAATTGCTGGCGCGGCGTGACGACAGCGCGGCACACGAAGCACTGCACGGTCTCCGTCGGTTCCAGTTTCGGGTTGAGCGCCGTGCGGTAGTCGAACACGAAGCAGTCGCCCGTGTAATGGTCGCCGCCCACTTCCTCGAAATATTTGAGGATGCCCCCTTCGAGCTGGTACACGCTGTCGTAGCCGATGTTCTGCATGTGGATGGCGGCTTTTTCGCAGCGGATGCCGCCGGTGCAGAAGGTGACCACGGTCTTGCCGGCGAAGTCGTCTTTGTGGTCGGCGATCACTTGCGGGAATTCCGTGAACTTCTTGATGCGGTAGTCGACCGTGTTGTTGAAGGTGCCCACGTCCACTTCGAAATCGTTACGGGTGTCGACCATGACGACGGGCTGGCCGTTGTCATCCACACCGTTGTCGAGCCAGCGCTTGAGGGTGGCCGCTTCCACGAACGGCGCGCGGCCCTCCTCGGGCTTGATCAGCGGCATGCGCATGGTGATGATCTCGCTCTTGATCTTGACCAGCATGCGCTTGTGCGACTGCTCTTTCGAATAGCTTTCCTTCACCTCCAGGTCGGCGAAGCGGGCGTCGCTGCGGACCCAGGCCAGGTACTGGTCGATCTGGCTGCGCGGACCGGAGACGAACATGTTGATGCCTTCGGGCGTGAGCAAGATGGTGCCCTTCAAGCCCAGTTCGGCGCAGATGGCCTGGTACCGCGGCCGCATCTCTTCCGTGTTGTCGAAGGTGATGAACTTGTAGGCGGCGATGTTGACGTGAGCGGCAGCGGCGGCGGTGGCGGCGGCATGCGCTTCAGCTTGTAAAGCGGTATTAGCGTGCATGGTGGTGTCAGGGGCGTAAAACAGGAAAGCCGACATTATACGCGGCGCAGTTTGATCTGGCACCACATTTGCTCAAAAAATGGGCAGATTGCCGCCGCTGGTGGTATGATTGAACTAGTTGATGAACTAGTTCGAGACACGCCATGCATAAGGAAATCGGCGCCTTTGACGCCAAGGCAAAATTATCTGAATTGTTGCGGGAAGTGCGCGCCGGACAGCGTTACACCATTACGGTGCGGGGCGAGCCTGTCGCCGATCTCGTGCCTTACGCCGGCAATCACGATATCGGGCGCGAAGCGGCGGTCGCTGCGATGCGGCAATTTAAAAAAATCCAGGGGGTCGGCAGCGAGGAGCTCGCGGACTGGATCGCCGAGGGCCGCCCGTGATCCTGGTGCTCGATGCTTCGATGGCCTTGGCGTGGATGTTCGAACGCGCGGATGCCGTACAGCGCGACTGTGCCGACCGCGCAGTGTTGGCATTGACCAGTGTCGCCGGACTGGTGCCGCCGCTATGGCACGTCGAGGTGGCGAATGCCTTGCTGGTGGGGGAGCGGCGCAGGGTCATCACCCCTGCGCAATCACAGCAATTCTTGTCGCGGCTGGATCAGTTGCCGATCACCGTCGATAGCGCGCTACCTGGTTCGCGCCGGGACGCCGTGATGGGCATTGCGCGCCAGTATGGCCTGTCTGCATATGACGCGTGCTATCTGGATCTGGCTGTGCGAACCATGGCGACGCTGGCCACCTTCGACAACAAGCTGGCGGACGCGGCGCGCAATGCCGGCGTGGCCCTATTCGAATAACCCAGCGGCGCGCCCGCCGCACGGTAAAATAGCGGGTTATTGAACCAGCATTGAGCGGCGTATGAACATGGTAGCAAACGAACAAGACAACGTGGTGGCAGCCCCGGTCGCCGTCCCCGCCGGCCCGGACTTCGTCCACCTGCGGGTGCACTCGGAATATTCCATCGTCGATGGCCTGGTGCGCATTGACGACCTGGTGTCGGCCGCCGCCAAGGACAAGCAGGCGGCGCTGGCCGTCACCGACCTGTCCAATATGTTCGGCATGGTCAAGTTCTACAAGGCCGCGCGCGGCAAGGGCATCAAGCCGGTGGTCGGGGTGGACGTGTGGATCACCAACGACGATAACCGCGACAAGCCTTCGCGCCTGATGCTGTACGCGAAAAACCGCATGGGCTATCTGCAGCTGTGCGAACTGCTGTCGCTGGCCTGGCTCACCAACCAGTACAAGGGCCGCGCCGAGATCCGCACCGAGTGGCTGATGGAGCTGACCTCCAAGACCTACGAGCTGCTGCCCGGCGAAGACCCGGCCAACGGCTTGATCGCCCTGTCCGGCGCCCACTTCGGCGACGTCGGCGTGGCCATCGAGAACGGCAACCCGGAACTGGCCGAGCGCAACGCGCAAAAGTGGGCTGCCATTTTCCCCGGCCACTTCTACATCGAGATCCAGCGCGCCGGCCAGGCCAACCAGGAGCTGCAGGTGCGCCATTCGGTGGCGCTGGCCGCCAAACTGGGCTTGCCGGTGGTGGCCACCCATCCCGTGCAGTTCCTGTCGGCCGATGAGTTCATCGCGCACGAGGCCCGCATCTGTATCGCGGAAGGCGAGATGCTGGCCAACGCCAAGCGGGTGCGCCGCTTCAATGAGCAGATGCGCTTCCTGTCGCAGGCCGAGATGCGCGAGCTGTTCGCGGACTTGCCGGCCGCGCTGCAAAACTCGGTGGAAATCGCCAAGCGCTGCAACCTCACGCTCACGCTGGGCAAGCCGCAACTGCCTAACTTCCCCACGCCGGGCATGACGATCGATGAATTCCTGGTCGAGGAAACCAAGAAGGGCCTGGAGGAACGCCTGATCCACCTGTTCCCGGACCCGGAACGACGCGAGAAGGAGCGGCCGCGCTACGAGGCCAGGCTGCAGTTCGAGAACGAAACCATCATCAAGATGAAGTTCCCCGGCTACTTCCTGATCGTGGCGGAGTTTATCCAATGGGGCAAGAACAACGGCGTGCCGATCGGCCCGGGCCGGGGTTCGGGCGCGGGCTCGCTGGTGGCCTACAGCCTGAAGATCACCGACCTCGATCCGCTCAAATACAACCTGCTGTTCGAACGTTTCCTGAATCCGGAACGGGTTTCGATGCCCGACTTCGATATCGATTTTTGCCAGGAAAAGCGTGAACTGGTGATCCAGCACGTGAAGGATCTGTACGGCCGCGACGCCGTGTCGCAGATCGCCACCTTCGGTACCATGGCCGCCAAGGGCGCTATCCGCGACGTGGGCCGGGTGATGGATTTCGGTTACAACTTCTGCGACGGCGTGTCCAAGCTGATTCCGTTCAAGCCGGGCAAGCCGGTGACGATCGCCGACGCGATCGAAGAAGAACCGATGCTCAAGGAGCGCCAGGAGAACGAGGAGGAGGTCCGCCAACTGCTGGACCTGGCGCAGCAGGTCGAGGGCATCACCCGCAACATCGGCATGCACGCCGGTGGTGTGCTGATCGCGCCCGGCAAGCTGACCGACTTCTGCCCGCTGTACACCCAGTCCGGCGACACGGGCGTGGTGTCGCAGTACGACAAGGATGACGTGGAGGCCGTGGGCCTGGTGAAGTTCGACTTCCTGGGCTTGACCACGCTGACCATCCTGGACCGGGCGGTACGCTACATCAAGCAGCTCGATCCGGTCGAGGCGGAGTTCGACCTGGCCAAGCTGCCGTTGAACGACCGCCCATCGTATGAACTGCTGACCAAGGCCAAGACCGTGGCCGTGTTCCAGCTGGAGTCGCGCGGCATGCAGGGCATGCTGAAGGATGCGCGGCCCGACCGCTTCGAGGACATTATCGCGCTGGTGGCGCTGTACCGTCCCGGCCCGATGGACCTGATCCCCGACTTCTGCAAGCGTAAGCACGGCGAGAAGTTCGATTACCCCGATCCGCGCACCGAGACGATTCTGTCCGAAACCTACGGCATCATGGTGTACCAGGAGCAGGTGATGCAGATGGCGCAGATCGTCGGCGGCTACTCGCTGGGCGGCGCCGACATGCTGCGCCGCGCGATGGGTAAGAAGAAGGCCGAGGAGATGGCCGAGCACCGCGCCATCTTCCGCGCCGGCGCCGCCAAGGATGGCCTGTCGACGGAAAAGGCCGACGAGATCTTCGACTTGATGGAGAAGTTCGCCGGCTACGGCTTCAACAAGTCGCACGCGGCCGCGTACGCGCTGCTGTCGTACCACACGGCCTATTTGAAGGCGCACCACCCGGCCGCGTTCATGGCGGCCAACATGTCGCTGGCGATGGAGGATACGGAAAAGGTCAAGATTCTGGTGGAGGACGCGATCGACATCTGCGGCCTGACCATCCTGCCGCCGGATATCAACCAGTCCCAGTTCCGCTTCACGCCGGACGGCCCGCCGCCTTCGGTGACGGGCAAGAAGGTGACGCAGATCCGCTACGGCCTGGGCGCCGTGAAGGGCGCGGGCCAGAACGCGATCGAAGCCATCATCGCCGCGCGCGAGGCGGGCGGTCCTTTCGTCAGCCTGTTCGATTTCTGCAAGCGGGTCGACAAGAAGCAGATCAACCGCCGCACCATCGAATCGCTGATCCGTGCCGGCGCCTTCGACGGCCTGGGCATCGACCGCGCCATTTTGCTGGCCTCGGTCAGTTTCGCCATGGAGTGCGCCGAGCAGGAAGCCCGTTCCGCCAACCAGGTGAGCCTGTTCGGCGGCGACGACAGCGACCTGGTGGCGCCGCCCGAATACGTCAAGTGCGCGCCGTTCACGGACCGCCAGAAGCTGGCCGAGGAAAAGACCGCGCTCGGCTTCTACCTGTCGGGCCACATGTTCGACTCGTTCGCACCGGAGGCGCGCCGTTTCGCGCGCACCAAGTTGTCCGAGCTGGAGCCGTCGCGCGAGCCGCGCATGCTGTGCGGCGTGATCACGGGCATCCGGCCGCAGATGACCCAGCGCGGCAAGATCCTGATCGTCACGCTGGACGACAAGAGCGCCGTGCTGGAAGTGACCGTGTATTCGGAAGTGTTCGAAGAGAACAAGAAGATGTTCAAGGAGGACGAGTTCCTGGCCGTGGTGGGCAAGGTGTCGGAAGACCGTTTCTCGGGCGGCCTGCGCATCTCGGCCGAGAAGGTGTTCGACATCGTCACGGCGCGGGTGCAGTATGGCCGCCAGCTGGGGCTGTCGCTACCGGCCACGCTGGACAGCCGCAAGATCGCCGACGTGCTGGCGCCGCATCGCCACGAGCAAGGCTTGCCGATCGCGGCCCGCATCGCGCCGCAGGGCGTCGCGTGCGTGCTGCAATTTGGCGACGAATGGCGGGTGGCCCCGTCGGACGAGCTGCAACTGGCGCTGCAGCAGGTGCTGGGCGCCCGCGAGGTGGCGGTCGAGTATTAAAAAGCGGGGGGCAGTTCCGGCATCACGCCAACAACCAAAGTTTGTGGCGTGATGCCGGAACTGACCCCCGCTGTTCAACCCTTGCCGTTCAGTCCCGTGATGGCGTAGCCTTTGTCGCGGATCTGCGCTAGCGGATGGGTGATGTGATATTGGGGTAGGGTGTCGTCGCCGTCCTCGTCCACTTCCACCCGCTGGGCGGCCTGCTGCCAGTCGGTGCTGATGGCTTCCTGGGGGATGGCTTTGTCTTCCGGTACGGCCAGGTAGGAAAAATCGCCGTTGTGTTCAGCTCTGCGATAGATGTCCACGCGCATGTCGCTCCTCCTTGTTGGGCAGGGCGGTAACGGGCCACGGCTACGATCCGGGCCGACCGCCATTTCCTATGTTACAGGAAATTGGGGGCGGTGGCCGTTCCTGTCAGACCACGAGGCAAGACAGGGCAGGGTGGGCTTGCGGTGCGGCGCGGGCCGGCTCAAGCCAGCGCTGATTGGTAATTGTCGTCGTGCGTGGCGCCTGCCGGTTCGGCCGCGCTGAAGTCGCGCAGCGGCGCGCCGGCCACGGGCGTCAGGCGCGGCGCTTGCAGGCCCGCCTGCAGGATGGCGGCCAGCGCTTGCAGGGTTTCGTGGCGTTTGCGGTATTCGGAACGCTTTTTCGAGGGAATGGTGGCCATGTCCGGCTCGGTCAGCGGCGCGCAGGCCAGCTGGTAGTCGCCGTCCGGACGCAACTGGGCGTCCAGCTCCTGCCACAGGGCGTCGTAGTCGGCGTGTACCTTGCCCTTGCGCAGGGCCGTGCGGGCCGTGCGGTTGGCGTTGCCCACCAGGCGCAGCTGGTCACAGCCGTAGGCATGGCCCAGCTGGCGCAGCAAATACACCATCAGATTCTTGGGACGCAGGCCGTGCAGGTCGCGTGTCGCTTCCTTGATGCGCTGCTGGCCTTCGTCATCCTGCGGGCCCTGCATGCAACCGACGCCCAGCGCCATGCCGCGCTCGCCCTGGAAGAACACGAACGAGGTGGAAAACACCCGTTCGCCATCCTGCAACAGGCGCAGCATCAATTCACCCTCGCGTTCCAGCGGCGCCACCGCGTGCATTTCCAGCTGGTAGCCGCGGCCCGACTTGCCTTGCACCTCGCCCAGGATCATGGGCGCGCGCGCGGCCTGTACCGTCAGCGGGCCCAGGCCGTGGCGCAGCACGAAGCGGTAATGGTCCTCGATCACCGTCAAACGCTGGGCGCAGCTGAGGGCGTCGCTCAGGTAGGGGCGATAGATCTTGTACACCATCATCGGATAGATCTGCACCAGTTCGCGGTACAGCGGGTGCGAATTGAGCAGCTGCAGCCAGCCCACCGTTGTTTGCCGGTTCATGAAGGCGCGCAACGACAGCTTGAGCGAGTCGCGCAGGTAGGACAGGGCGCCGTCCCGGGCGGCCAGGCCCGTGCGGAGGGTGATTAACTGCGCCATCGGGGCGGAAGCCTGCATCGTCATTGGGAGGAGTGGGGACGGAATACGGAATCGTGCATGGTATTCCTCGTGTAACGTATTGTAAATTGGCAAAATCTCTTACGGTTTTCCCTTAAACGCCGCGGCGCCGGTGGCGGGCCGCCGCACTGGCTATGCGCGTGGATTTGGTGGGCGATATAAGGGAAACACGTAGTCGATTTCCCTAGTGTTTTTTGACAAAATGCCATGCATAATGCTACATACCGTTACAAGCCCATGCCATGCGCCATTTCTCGCTCCGTTACCTGCACTATCCGGCGTTCATCGGGCTGTACCTGCTGTTCGACTGGACCACCTATCTGTATCCACTGTACGGCCTGAACATCACGCCCTGGAATCCCGATCCGGCCCTGGGCCTGGTGTTCTGGCTGCGCTATGGCCGGCGCGCGGCGCTGCCGCTGTTCCTCGCCCTGCTGGGCGGCGAAGTGCTGGTGCGCGGCATGCCGGCCGGGCCGCTGCTCACGCTGGCCGGCGCGCTGTGGCTGACGGCCGCCTACGGGCTGATGGGCGCCATCCTGCGGCGCGACTTTTCCAGCGCCGACATGTTCGACAACCGCGGCCGCTTGTTCCATTGGGTGGCGGTGGTGGCGGTCGGCACCCTGTTCAACGGCATCGGCTATATCTCGCTGCTGTCGGCCGCCGGGCTGGTGCCGCCGGCCCAGTGGACGCTGGCGCTGATGCGCTTCGGCATCGGCGACACGGTGGGCATCCTGGTATCGATGCCGCTGATCTGGATGCTGGCCAGTACCCAAGGGCGCGACCGGCTGCGCCGCATCCTGGCCCGCGGCGAGACGCTGGCCTACCTGGCGCTGGCCATGCTGGTGCTCTATGCCGTGTTCGGCTCCATCGCCAGTTCCGAATTCAAGCACTTTTATTTCCTGTTCCTGCCCGTGATCTGGGCCGCCTCGCGCCAGGGCTTGTACGGCACGGCCCTGATCGTGTTCGTGCTGCAGACGGGCATCATCGCGCTCGTCAAGTGGCACGGCGCGCGCGACCTGGCCGTGTACGAATTGCAGATGCTGGACGCGATGCTGGCGCTGGTGGGCTTTTTCATCGGCATCGTGGTCGATGAGCTGCGCAAGGTGGCGGCCGACTTGCGCCAGTCGCTGCGGCTGGCGGCGGCCGGCGAGATGGCCGCCGCCCTGGCCCATGAATTGAACCAGCCGCTCACGGCCCTGTCGGCCTACGGCAAGGCGTGCGAGCATTTGCTGGAGCGGGGCGGCAACGAAGCCCTGCTGCGCGATGCCATCGGCCGCATGCTGGTGGAGGCGGGCCGCGCGGCCGACGTGGTGCGGCGCTTGCGCGACTTTTTCCGCACCGGCGCCATGCGCTTCGAAACCGTGGCGGCGGCCGCGCTGGTGCAGGGCATCGCGGCCCAGTTCCAGCTGCCGTTCCGCCAGCATGGCATCGCGCTGACGGTGGCCGTGGACCCGGCCCTGGCGCTGCGGGTGGACCGGGTGCAGGTGGAGCTGGTGCTGCGCAACCTGCTCGACAACGCCAGCGACGCCGTGCTGGCGCGTCCGGCCGGCGCGCGCCGCGTCAGCGTGACGGCCGCACCGGCGCCGGACGGGCGCTTGCGCCTGAGCGTGGAGGATAGCGGCGCTGGCGTGTCCGAGGCGTTGGCCACGCGCCTGTTTGAACCATTCGTGTCGTCCAAGGCCAGTGGCCTGGGATTGGGCCTGGTGTTGAGCCGGGCCATCGTCGAAGCCCATGGCGGCCGCCTGTGGGCCGAGGTGGGCGAGCACGGCATATTCCGTTTTGATCTGCCCATGGCGGCTGCTGGAGAACAACTTGCCACATAATTTGACTGTCTTCATCGTTGACGACGATCCGGCCGTGCGCGACGCGCTGGGCCTGTTGCTGGGCGTGCGCGGCTACCGCACCGCCGTGTTCGCCAGTGGCGAAGCGTTTTTACAGGCGTGGCGGGCGGACTGGGCCGGCTGTTTGCTGATCGATATCCGCATGTCCGGGATGGACGGGCTGGCGCTGCAGCAGGAATTGCTGGCGCGCGGCTGCACCATCCCCGTCATCATCGCCACCGGCCATGGCGACGTGGGCTCGGCGCGCGCCGCGTTCAAGGCCAACGCCATCGATTTCCTGGAAAAGCCGTTCGACGACGCCAAGCTGGTGGCCGCCATCGAGGAGGGCTACGCGCGCGAACGGGCCCAGCGCGGCGCCCAGCAACTGCGCGCGCGCGGCGCCGACCTGCTGCGCGAGCTGACCCCGCGCGAGCGCGAAGTGATGCGGCTGGTGGTGATGGGCCAGCACAACCGCGACATCGGCCCGGCCTTGGGCATCAGCGTGCGCACGGTGGAGGTGCACAAGGCGCGCCTGATGGCCAAGCTGGGCGTGGACAACGTGGCCGACCTGGTGCGTATCAGCTTGCTGCAAGGGGAGGGATGAGTCCCGCCGACCGGTTGGCACCGGCCGGCGACAGGGCGCGATTTTCGTGCTGCGATAACGATAACGGGGTCCCGATAACGGGGTCAGTTCCGGCAATCTGCCATTTTTGGCAGATCGATAACGGGGTCAGTTCCGGCAATCTGCCATTTTTGGCAGATTGCCGGAACTGACCCCGCTGCTAGGCGCTGCTGACCCCGCTGCTAGGCGGCGGCGCGGGCGCGGCGCCACAGCTTGAACTGGCGGCTGGCCGTCTGGCGCAGGTGGAATAGCCAGTCACCACGCAATATCTGGCCCAGCTGGCGGGCGTTGCGGCGGTCGGCTTTGCTGGCGCCGGCCGCGCCCAGCCGCGCCAGCAGTTGTTGCGGCGAGGTGAACAGGGTCGACAGGAAGAGTGCGCGCAGGCGCGTGCGCACGGCCGCGCCCTCGGTGCCCGGCAACTGGTAGCTGCACTTGACGGTGCCGACATAGAAATCGCACACGGCCGCGTCGAAGTGGGCCTGGACGGCAGGACTGATGCCGGCCCGCGCCAGTGGCGCGCGGGCGCTGGCCAGCGCCGTCACCACGTCCACGCACCAGCCGGCGCTGACAGCCTTGGTGATGCTGGCCGGATGCTGGCGGTAGTCCAGCAGCACGAACGGCAGGTAGACCATGCTGTGGCAGTGCGCCAGCAGCAGCGGTACCACGGAGAGATCCTCGAACACGCGGCCGGCGGGAAACGGCGGCTGCGGCAGCCGCGCGTAGATCTCGCGCCGGCAGATATTGTTCCACAGGTAGGTGTGGCGGTCGTCGAAGAACGGCGCCAGGATGGCGTCCTGGCCTTCGATGCGCTGGCCGACCGGGTAACTGAGCTGTACGTCGCGGTCCTTGTGCGGCGCGTCCGGGTGCCAGAAGTGGAAGGCGGTGCTGATCACGTCCGGCTGTTCGCACGCGATCACGGCGTCCAGCGCGGCCAGCGCGCCCGGCCGCAGCCGGTCGTCGCTGTCGATGAAGGCCAGGTACTGGCCGCCGGCCAGCGCCAAACCGGCGTTGCGGGCGCCGGCGATGCCGGCGTTGGCTTGCTGGTGCAGCACGATGCGCAGCGCCGGGTGGCTGGCCTGGACGGCGCGCACCTGGTCGGCCGTCGCGTCGCGCGAGCCGTCGTCCACCACGATCAGTTCATGGGTGGCCGTCATCTGGCCGACGATGTGCGCCAGGGTGTCGGTGATGAAGGGGGCCGCGTTGTAGGCGGCCATGATGAGGCTGATGCTGGGCTGGTTCACGCCTGTAATCCTTGCGCGGCGCGGATGGTCTTGTCGGCGATGCGGCGCACCACCAGCTCGCGGTTGCTGCCGGCCTGGTCGCGCTTGCTTTCTGGATGCCACAGGTGCAGCACTTCGGTGGCGAACGCGCCATCCTTGCGCATCACGCCGGCGTTGAACAGGCGCACCACGATGTCCGAATCCTCATAGCCCCAGCCGCGGAAGCTTTCATCGAAGCCGTTGATGCGGTCCAGGTCGTCGCGCCACATGGCCAGGTTGCAACCCTTGATGCGGCGCCAGCTGAAGTGGCGGCGGGCGCGGCCGATGTCGGGCCAGCGCGCTAATAATTGTAAGATTTTGTTAAGGTGGCCACCGGCCCGCAGCCGCACTTTATCGGCCAGCGTGAGCTGGTTGACGTCCACCTGGCCGGCCAGCACGCGCGCCGTCAACTGTTCGCTGAGCAGGATGCGGCTGCCCGATACCATGTGGCCCCGCTGGGCCAGCTTGCGGTGCTGGCTGACGAAATCAGGCTGGGGCACGCAATCGCCGTCCAGGAAGATCAGATAGCGGCCGCGCGCGTCCTGGATCCCCAGGTTGCGGACCCGGGCCAGCCGGAAGCCGATATCCTCCTGCCACACATGGCGCAGGGGCACCGGCGAGCGCGCCTGCAGGGCTTGCACGCACGCTCGCGTGTTGTGGGTGGAGCCGTCATCGGCGATAATGATTTCGTAATTC
The DNA here is from genome assembly GCF_014042355.1 of Rugamonas apoptosis. Lineage (GTDB taxonomy): Bacteria > Pseudomonadota > Gammaproteobacteria > Burkholderiales > Burkholderiaceae_D > Rugamonas > Rugamonas apoptosis. The sequence continues at coordinate 26,136 of NZ_JACEZU010000006.1, read as the reverse complement.
GCATCGTCCTGGCGGAAACACGCCTCGACCACGCTCGTGAGCGCGTCGGGACGATTGTAAGTGGAGATGATGACGGAAATGGTGAAAACTTGTTCCATGAGGGCAATGCATTCCTGGTTGATTCTTCTAAGTAAAGCTCACAATCGAATGCATGAATAATACCTTATTGAACCAGCCGCAAGCATTGCTCCGTTCCGCCCCCCCGCTGGCCGTGATGCTCACCTTTGCTTTGCCGCTGCTGGTGATCATCACGCGCGACGGCATGCATGGCGCGCTGTTCCTGATGTTGTTGTCGCTGGCCTGGCTGGGGCGCGTGCGCTGGCGCGCCCTGGTGGCCGATCATGGCCGCGCCGTGGCCGGCATCGCGTTCGGCTTTGGCGGCTATTTCCTCATTTCGCTGCTGCGGCTGGTGATTTTCCGCCAGAACCTGCACACGCTGGACGGGCCGCTGCGCCTGCTGCTGGCGCTGGCGGCCCTGGTGTTCGTGGCCGGCTACCGGCCACCCGTGCGGGTGTTCTGGCTGGGCCTGTGCCTGGGCGCCGTGAGCGCCGGCGTGATTGCCGTGGTGCAATGGACCATGAGTGGCGGCGAGCGGGCCGAAGGCTTCACCCACCATGCCATCACGTTTGGCGACCTGGCCGCAGCCATGGGCGTGATGGCGCTGTGCGCGCTGGGCCAGTTCCGGCACAGCCGGCTGGCGCCGCTGCCCATGCTGGCCTTTGTGTGCGGACTGGTGGCGGCGGTGTTGTCGGGCTCGCGCGGCACCTGGCTGGGCCTGCTGCTGGTGATCCCCTTCCTGCTCAAGTACGGCGCCGCCGTGCATGGGCGCCGCCTGGTGGTTGGCGTGTTGCTGGCGCTGGCCCTGTGCGTGGCCGCCTGGTTCGTGCCGGCCACCGGCATCGCCAAGCGGGTTGATGACGCCGTCAACGAAGTGCGGCTGTACCAGACCCAGGGCAACGCCAGCACCTCGGTCGGCATCCGGCTGGAATTGTGGAAGGCGTCGTGGATGATGATCAGCGAACATCCGTGGCTGGGCGTTGGGCGCGAGCAATTCCACCCGGCGTTGCTGGCGCTGCGTGAGCAGGGGCGCTTGCAGCAGTCCGACGCGCTGATTTACAGCAGCAGCCACAATGACTTGATCAACGTGCTGGCCACCGGCGGCCTGCTCGACTTCAGCCTGCTGCTGGTGATGTATGGCGCGCCGCTGCATTTTTTCCTGAGCCGCCTGCGCCGCGCGGGCGCCAGCGCCGAGGGCCGCGCCGCCGCCCTGGCCGGATTGACGCTGGTGGTGTGCTTCTTCGGCTTTGGCCAGACCGACGTCATGTTCTGGCTGATGATGCCCAAGGTGTTCTACGGTATCATGGTGTGCATGCTGGCCGGCTTCTGCTTGAACGACGAGGATGCCCGCGCGCCGCGCGCTTTCCCTTGAGATCCGCGCGTGAGCGTCTCCCATTTTTTTACACAGGCTCGCATGCCCCCGCAACTGGACCACATACTCATTTGTCGCACCGATAATATCGGCGATGTCGTGCTGCTGCTGCCACTGGCCGGCTATCTCAAGCAGCGTTTTCCCGGCGTGCGGATCGACCTGCTGTGCAGCGACTATGCCGCGCCGGTGGCGCGCCGCTGCAGCCACCTGGACCAGGTGTATGCGCTGGAACAGGTGGGCGATCCGGCCGCCTTCTTCGCCGCCAATGGCGCCGACACGGTGATCTTCGCCATGCCCAATCGCCGCCTGGCGCAGGCGGCGCGCCGGGCCCGGATCCGCAACCGGGTGGGCACCAGCCATCGGCTGTACCACTGGTTCCATTGCAACCGGCTGGCCCACTTTGGCCGCGCCCACTCGGCGCTGCACGAAGCCCAGCTCAATTTCGCGCTGTTACGGCCGCTGGGGATGGGCGAGATTCCGCCGCTGGCCAGCCTGCCGCCCCTGTATGGCCTGACGGCGCCCCAACGCGATGACGTGGCCGCACTGCGGGCCGCCACGCCCCATGCCGTGATCCTGCACCCTAAATCGAACGGCAACGGCCGCGAATGGCCGCTGGAACACTACACGCAACTGGCGCGGCGCCTGCAAGCGCGACCCGATGTGCGGCTGTGGCTGACGGGCAGCGCGGCCGAAGGGGCGCTGCTGGCGGCCCAGGCGCCGGACTTGCTGGCCATGCCCAACGTGGATAACCTGTGCGGCCGCTTCGACCTGGAAGGCTTATGTGCGCTGATCGGCGCCAGCACCGGCCTGGTGGCCAGCGGCACCGGACCGCTGCACATGTCGGCCGCGCTGGGCCGGCCCACGCTGGGCCTGTTCCCGCCCCGCAAACCGATCGACGCGGCGCGCTGGGGCGCGCTGGGCGCGCAGGCCCGCTCGCTCACCATGACGGGCGAATGCGCCGGCTGCCGCGACGCGGCCAGTTGCACCTGCATGCACGCCATCGCCCCGGCCCAGGTGGAGCAGGTGGTGCTGGGCTGGTGCGCGCCGGCCATTGCCAAGGAAGTGCTATGAGTACCGCCAAGGCGCCATTGCGCACCCTCGTCATTTCCCCCAACTGGATCGGCGATGCCGTGATGGCCCAGCCCTTGCTGCGGCGCTTGCGGGCGGCCCATCCCGAACGCCCCATCGACGTGCTGGCGCCGCCGTCCGTGTCGCCCGTGTGGCGCCAGATGGCGGAAGTGGACGAAGTGCTGGAGACACCGTTCCGCCATGGCGCGCTGCAATTGCGCGAGCGCTGGAAGTATGCGCGCGTCTTGCGCCGGCGCGGCTACGCGGATGCCTATGTGCTGCCCAACACGCTCAAGTACGCGTTGATCCCCTGGCTGGCTGGCATCGCGCGCCGGGTCGGCTACAAGGGCGAAAGCCGCCATGGCCTGATCAACGTGATGCACCACGACGAACAACCGCCCCGGCCCATGGTGGCGTTCTATGCGGCCCTGTCCGAGGCGCCGATGGCCGCCCAGCCGGCCGCCTGGCGCGCGGCCCTGCCACGGCCGGCGCTGCGCGCCAGCGCCGCCCAGATCGCGGCCGCCTGCGCGCGCACGGGGCTGGATCTGGACCGGCCGCTGCTGGCGTTCGCGCCGGGCGCCGAATTCGGCGGCGCCAAGCGCTGGCCGGCCGAGCACTTCGCCAGCCTGGCGCAGGCCGTGCTGGCCGCGCATCCGCGGGCCCAGATCGCGCTGCTCGGTTCACCCAAGGATAGTGAAGTGTGCGATGCGGTGCGGGCGGCGGCCGGCGGCACGGACGCCATCGTCAACCTGGCCGGCGCCACCAGCCTGGCCGAAGCCGTGGCCCTGATCGCCCGCGCGGCGGCCGTGGTGGCCAACGATTCGGGCTTGCTGCACATCGCCTCGGCCCTGAACCGTCCGGTGCTGGCCCTGTACGGCCCCACCGATCCCGACCACGCGCCGCCATTCTCCGACCTGGCCGCCTCGCTGTCGTTGCGGCTCGATTGCGCGCCATGCCGCCAGCGCGAATGTCCGCTCGGTCACCAGGATTGCATGCGCAAGCTGCTGCCGGCCACGGCCTGGCACAGCCTGCAACCGATGCTGTCCGCCATTTCCCAAGCTTAAGTCCAAGCCTCAGCTAAGCCCCGCCACCCACCCGCGCCAGCGCCCCCAGGGCGATCCGGGGCGGCACCAGGTGGGCGCCTTCAAAGCGCTGGAATTCCACCGTATAGCCGGTCGCCGTCAGGTGGCGGGCAATGTCCTGGCCGCAGCGCAGCGGCAGCACGGGATCGGTCGCGCCATGGGCGATGAACACGTGTGGCCGGCCCATGATGCGCAGTGGCCGCGAAAACCCGGGCGAGAACGCGATGATGTCGTCGAACAGGTCGCCATTGGCCAATCCCACCGAGAGCGCGTACGAGGCGCCATCGGAAAAGCCACCGATGGCCAGCGCGCCGGGCGCGATGGCGTAGTGCTGCATGGTCCAGCTCAACAGCAGATCGATGAAGGCCAGGTCCGGGCCGAAGCCGCCACGCAGCAAGTCCCACGAAGTTCCATAGGCGCGCGGCGCCAGCAGGAAAGCGCCGCGGCGCATGACGTGTGCCAGGGCCGTGGCCTCGGAGCCGCCGTCGCGCCGGCCGGCGCCGTGCAGCAGCAACAGCAGGGGCGCACCGCCCGGGTCGGGCTGCGGCGGCGCATAAAACAGGGATTCGCGCCCGTTCGGAAACACCAGTGTGTGCAGGCCGGGCGCGATCGAGGGCGCGGCCGTGGGTGGGTGGGGCCGCGCGTACAGCCGTCCTTCGCTGTAGGCGCCGTCCTGGTCGGCGGTAGAGGGTGCCATGGCGGCCTGTGCGCGGAATGGACAATAACGGCAGCTTACTCCGCTTATCGGCCGCACGGTGCGCGCGCGAGAATTAGAGGATGGCTTCGGTTTTGCTGATTCAAGTGGCAAAAATAATTGCAATGGATATAATCACACTGTCTTTTAGGAAACAATAATTAACAACAGTAAACAGACAGGGAACCCTACATGAAATTTGCCACCGTCCTCAAGTCGTGCGCCGCAGCCGCCGCCATCGTCGTTGCCGGCGCCAGCCAGGCCGCCCCAGGCGGCCACGCCGCCGTCGAGCTGATCTCCAACGGCAGCTTCGAACAGAACCTGCAAGCGTCCGGCACCTGGGACATTTACAACAACCTGATCGGTTGGCACGGCGCCAACAAGACCGGCATCGAGCTGCGCAACAACGTGGCCGGTACCGCCTTGGACGGCAAGAATTTCGTGGAACTGGACACCACCGCCAACAGCTCCATGTGGCAGGAAGTGAACGATGTGGCCGGCAAGCACTACACGCTGAGCTTCGCGTTCGAAAACCGCCCTGGTGTGGCGTCGTCCTCGCAGGGCGTGCAAGTGTTCTGGGGTAGCCAGGATCTGGGCGTGTTCAACAACGCCAGCCAGTGGACCACCAAGACCTTCGACGTGATCGGCAACAAGGGCGGCACCAAGCTGAGCTTCCTGGCCGTCGGTACCAGCGATAGCTATGGCACGTCGATCGACAAGGTGTCGTTGACGTCGGCCGTGCCGGAACCGGAAACCTACGGCATGCTGCTGGCCGGCCTGGGCCTGGTGGCGTTCGTGGCGCGCCGCAAAGCGGCCAAGTAAGCGATATTGCCCGGCTCCGATGGAGGCGGGCGAACAGAAACGGCCCGGCCGCGCGAGCGTCCGGGCCGTTTTGTTTGGGCGCAGGGTCAGGCCAGCGTTATTTGCTGACTGAGACGCGCACCGTGTCCAGCGCCCTGTCGCCTGATTCGCGCTGGGCGCGGATGGCCTCGCCCAGGGCCGTCATGCTGGTGCTGAATTCGGCCGCCCACTGGCTGGTTTCCTCGGCCTGCAGCCGTATCGTGTCATCCTCATACTGGCGGGCCAGCTCGAACAGGGCCCGCACGTCGGAGTCATCGAGCGCGCCGTGGCGGGTCAGCAGGTAGCCGGCCCACTCCAGTTCGAAGCGCCGGCTGCGGTTTTCGATGGCGACCACGGTGGTGATATAGCGCAGCCAGCCGCTGGACCAGCCGAAAATGCGGTCCGCTCCTTGCAGCAGGCCGGCCAGGGCCAGCGCCACCACTCCGCTTTGGGTGCATTGCAGGCGCAGCATGCTGGCGTCGCTGAAGCCGGCCGCCACCGGCAGCAGCGAACCGACGATCAGCAGCAGGAAAGTGGCGCCGCGCACCCACCACGAAATGCGGCGCTTGACGCCGATGCTGGACCAGTACCAGCCGCGGATGGCGGCGCAGGTACTGTTGGCGTGGTCGTAAATGATCTTGAGCGCGTCGGCGGGTTGCTGGTCCCGGTACTGGTTCCAGGGCAGGAGCTTGGTGTGGCTGACGTCGATGGCGGTCATGTGGGGCAGGGAGGTTCCAGTTGGGGAAGGTCAGTTCGGGCAATCGGACAACGAAAATCAAATACCGTTCCATTTTGTCCATTTGACAGACCTGACACCGGGTCTTTCAAAAAACGATGTCAGATTACCCATTTTTTGTCCGTTTGACAGACCTGACACCGGGTTTTTTACATCAGGATCACGTCGTACTGCTCCTGGTGGTAGGCCGTCTCGACCTGCAGCGAGATTTTCTTGCCGATGAAGTCGCCCAGCATGGCCAGGTGTTGCGATTCTTCTTCCAGGAACAGGTCCACTACTTCCTGCGAGGCGAGGATGCGGAATTCGCGCGGGTTGAATTGCTTGGCTTCGCGCAGCAGTTCGCGCAGGATTTCGTAGCAGATGGTGCGCGAGGTCTTGACCTGGCCTTTGCCGGCGCATGCCGGGCACGGTTCGCACAGGATGTGGGCCAGCGATTCGCGGGTGCGCTTGCGCGTCATCTCCACCAGTCCCAGCGCCGAGAAGCCCGAGACGGACACCTTGGTGCGGTCGCGCGACAGGGTCTTTTTCAACTCGGCCAGCACGGCGTTGCGGTGTTCGTTGTTCTCCATGTCGATGAAGTCGAGGATGATGATGCCGCCCAGGTTGCGCAGCCGCAGTTGGCGGGCGATGGCGTGCGCCGCTTCCAGGTTGGTCTTGAAGATGGTGTCGGCGAAGTTGCGTCCGCCCACGAAGCCGCCCGTGTTGACGTCGATGGTGGTCATGGCTTCGGTCTGGTCGACGATCAGATAGCCGCCCGACTTGAGGTCCACCCGCCGTCCCAGCGCGCGCAGGATTTCCTCTTCCACGCCGTACAGGTCGAACAGCGGGCGCTCGCCCGTGTAGTGCTGCAACCGGGGCAGCACGCTGGGGGTATAGGTCTGGGCGAACGCGGACAGGGCGATGTAGTTTTCGCGCGAGTCGACCTGGATGGTGGCCGTTTCCTCGTGCACGAAGTCGCGCAGCACGCGCTGGGCCAGGCTTAAGTCCTGGTGCAGCAGGGTGGTGGCGGGCTTGGTGCGGGCGCCGTTGGTGATGGCGGCCCAGGTCTTGCGCAGGTATTCGACGTCGGCGCCGATGTCGGAATCGGTCGCGTCCTCGGCCTGGGTGCGCACGATGTAGCCGCCTTTTTCGTCGGCCGGCAGCAAGCCTTGCAGGCGCGCGCGCAGCGCTTCGCGGTCCGCTTCCTTTTCGATTTTCTGCGAGATGCCGATGTGCGAGTCCTGCGGCAGGTAGACCAGCATGCGCCCGGCGATGGAGATCTGGGTCGACAAACGGGCGCCCTTGGTGCCGATCGGGTCTTTGATCACCTGTACCGTCAGTACCTGGCCGTCGAACAGGATCTTTTCGATCGGGGTGGGGGCGGTGTTCTGGCCGTCGTGCGGACGGGCTTCCCAGATGTCGGCCACGTGCAGGAAGGCGGCCCGCTCCAGGCCGATGTCGATGAAGGCCGATTGCATCCCTGGCAGCACCCGCACCACCTTGCCGGAATAGACGTTGCCGGCCAGGCCGCGCGTGAGGGTGCGCTCGATGTGCAATTCCTGCACGGCGCCCTGGACGATCAGGGCGACCCGCGTTTCCTGCGGGGTGATGTTGATCAGGATGTCTTCATTCATGCTTCATGGACCTGGGATCTGTGATTGGCGGATGCGCAAGGGGATCATACACGGTTAGCCAAGATTGCAACATGGCAGTGATGCCACAGTATGCGGCGGCGCGCCACGGCGTGGGCCGTGGCGGCGTTACTGGGGGCGGCCGCGCGGTGCGACCGCTGGGTGATAGTGGGGGCTGATGCTGCGGGGCGGCGCGTCAGGGCAGGGGCAGGCCGGCCTGGCGCAGCAGCTCGGCCGTTTCGAACAGGGGCAGGCCCATGATGCCGGAGTGGCTGCCTTCGATATGTTCGATGAACCGGGCCGCCAGGCCCTGGATGCCGTAGCCGCCGGCCTTGTCGTACGGTTCCTGGGTGGCGCAATAGGCGTCGATGGCCGCTTCGCTGAGGACGCAGAAGCGCACGTCCGACACTTGCGTCACCTGGCCGGTGAAGTCGGCATGGTGGACCGCCACCGAGGTCAGTACCTGGTGGGTGCGGCCGGACAGGCGCCGCAGCATGGCTTTGGCTTCGTTGGGATTGGCCGGTTTGCCGAGGATTTCGCCGTCGATGGTGACGGTGGTGTCGGCGCTCAGCACGGTGCGCGGGGTCAGGTGGCGCCGGTATTGCAGGTCGTAGGCGAACGCCGCTTTTTCGCGCGCCACGCGGGCCACGTAGACGGCCGGCGTTTCGCCCGACAGCACTTCCTCGGTCACGTCGGCGCCGCGCGGGCCGTCGCTGCGCAGCAGCAACAATTCGAAGTCAATCCCGATCTGGCGCAGCAGTTCGCGCCGACGCGGGCTTTTGGAGGCGAGGTAGATCTTCTTGTCGACCGGTTTCATTTTTTAATTATAGTAACGTCAGACCCGATGGTAAGGGTGGTTCTGCGTGATCGACCAGGCCCGGTACAGCTGCTCGGCCAGCATCACGCGCACCATGCCGTGCGGCAGGGTCATGCTGGAAATGCGGATCAAGCCTTCGGCGCGGGCCTTCAGTTCAGGATCGAGGCCGTCCGCGCCGCCGATCAGGAAGGCCGTGTCGCGGCCATCCTGCTGCCACGCTTCGAGCTGCTGGGACAGGCCGACCGAGGTCAGGTCCTTGCCGCGCTCGTCGAGCGCGATGATGCGCACCGATTTGGGCAGCACCGCCTCGATGCGCTCGCGTTCGAGCGCCATGGCGGTGGCGGCCGTCTTGCTGCCGGAGCGCTCAACGGGCTTGATCTCCTTGAGCACGATGCGCAGTTCCGGCGGCATGCGCTTGGCGTATTCAGCGTAGCCCGTCTCGATCCAGGCTGGCATCTTGTGGCCGACGGCCGCGATAATCAGTTGCATCGGCCCTTACTCGGCCACTTTCTTGATGCGCTTGATCACGGTCTTGGCCGGTGCTTCCTTGTCGGCGGCCGCTTTCGGGGCTTTCGGCTTCGGTGGCAGTTTTTTCAGTTCGGCGGCGGCGGCCGTGGCACTCTTGGTGGCTGCGACCTTGACCACTTTACCGGCAGGGGCGGCGGCCTTCTTGGCGGCTGGCTTCTTCTCGGCGGCTGGCTTGGCGGCCGCTTTCTTGGCCGGCGCCTTTTTCTCCACCACCGGGGTGGCTTCCACGGCGGCCTTGGAGGCGGCCAGGTGGCCGCTGGTTTTCTTCGGCGCCGCGTCGTCGGTCTTCTTGGCGCGCTTGGCGGCGCCCAGCTTGACGGGCTTGTCGCCCCAGATCTCTTCCAGGCGGTAGTAGGCGCGGATCGGGGCCTGCATGATGTGGACGATCATGTCGCCCAAGTCCACCAGCACCCATTCACCGGTGTCCTCGCCTTCCATGCCGTAGACGTTGCCGCCGGCGTCCTTGACCTTGTCGCGCACGGACGCGGCCAGCGCCTTGGTCTGCCGGTTGGAGGTGCCGGAGGCGATGGCGATGCGGTCGAACAGGCTGGTCAGGTGGGTGGTGTCGAACAGGACGATGTCTTGGGCCTTGACGTCTTCGAGGGCGTCAACGACGAGGGTTTGCAGTTTTTTGATGTCCATTTAGCTTTTGTATAAATTATGTTGTTCAATATAGTCTAGCACTCGCGGGGCGATAAGCGAATTCGCCTGCTCCCCCCGTTGTAATGCCGCACGTATCTGGGTGGCGGAGATATCGACCGCAAAGTCCTGTGCCAGATAAGTCAGACCGTGCGGGGTGTTGCGTATTTGTTCAGGGCTTCCCAGCCGTTGCGTGAATTGCGCCGCCACTTCCGGCGCCAGGCTGTCCAGCGCGAAGCCGGGCCGGGCCGCCACGCAGAAGTGGGCGTAGTCGAACAGTGCGCGCCAGTCGCGCCAGGTGCCGAAGTTCTGCAACTGGTCGGCCCCCATCAGGAAGGCGATCGACGCTTGCGGCCCCAGTTCCTGGCGTACCAAGCGCAGGGTGTCGATGGTGTAGGTCGGCTGCCCTTGTTCGCTGCGTTCGATTTCCTGCAAGTCCACCACGACGGGGAAGGGCTGGTCGGCGAAGGCCAGCCGCACCATGTCGGCCCGCTGGCGTGGCGTGGCCTGCAGCGTGGATTTCTGCCACGGGCTGCCGGCCGGGATCACGCGCAGCTGATCCGTTTGCAGCAAGTGGGTGAAATGGGCGCCAAGCGCGACATGACCGACATGGACCGGATCGAAACTGCCTCCCAGCAGTGCGATGCGGCGCGTCACGTCGTCAGCCAGTCCCGTGGCGGCAGGAAGTCCGTGTACAGCGCCGCTTCCGGCGTGCCCGCTTCCGGCTGCCAGTCGTAGCGCCACTTGGCCAGCGGTGGCATCGACATCATCATCGATTCCGTGCGGCCGGCGCCCGATTGCAGGCCGAACAGCGTGCCACGGTCGAACACCAGGTTGAATTCCACGTAGCGCCCGCGCCGGTAAGCCTGGAAATCGCGTTCGCGTTCGCCGTAAGGCTGGTCCTTGCGCCGTTCCAGCACCGGCAGGTAGGCCGTCAGGAAGGCGTCGCCCACGCTGCGCGTCATGGCGAAGCAGTGCTCGAAGCCGCCCGCGTTGACGTCATCGAAGAAGATGCCGCCCACGCCGCGCGCCTCGCGCCGGTGCTTGAGATAGAAATACTCATCGCACCACTGCTTGAAGCGTGGATGGAGGTCGGCGCCGAACGGTGCCAGCGCCGCGAAGCAGGTCTGGTGGAAGTGGCGCGCGTCTTCCTGGACGCCGTAGTAGGGCGTCAGGTCCATGCCGCCGCCGAACCACCACACGGGCGTGCCGTCGGCCGCGCTGGTGGAGAAGAAGCGCACGTTCATGTGCACCGTGGGCGCGTACGGGTTGCGCGGGTGCAGCACCAGCGACACGCCCATCGCTTCCCATGGCTGGCCGCCCAGTTCGGGCCGGTGGGCCGAGGCAGACGGTGGCAGTTTGGCGCCCTTGACGTGCGAGAAATTGCAGCCGCCCCGTTCGAACACGTGGCCTTCCTCGATCACACGCGTGATGCCGCTGCCGCCTTCGGGGCGGTCCCAGGCGTCGCGCCGGAACGGCGAACCGTCCAGCGTTTCGAGCGCCTGCACGATGCGGTCTTGCAGATCGAGCAGGTAAGCTTTGACGGCTTCAGGGTTGGGAGAAAGCGACATGAGGCGGTGCGGGGAAAAAAATCAAGGGTCGATTGTACCCGTTTGCACGTGTTTGTGATAGCAAAAAGAACCGGGGTCAGTTCCGGCAATCTGCCAAATCAAGAACCGAGAACCGGGGTCAGTTCCGGCGAGAACCGGGGTCAGTTCCGGCAATCTGCCAAATCATGGCGTGATGCCGGAACTGCCCCCTGTTTTGTTTGCGTGTTTTGGCACGATGCCGGAACTGACCCCGGTCTTTCGCGGTCTTTGGTTTTAATGCTTCAGGCCGCGCCAGCCGATGTCACGGCGGCACTGCATGCCGTCGAAATGGATCTGGTCGACCACGTCGTACGCCTGTTTCTGCGCCATCTTGATGCTGTCGCCCAGGCCCACCACGCACAGCACGCGGCCGCCCGTGACCTGCAACTGTTCGCCCACTTCGGCCGTGCCGGCGTGGAAGGTGACGGTTTCGGCCGTCTCGGCCGGGATGCCGTCGATCACGGCGCCCTTGAGCGGGGCGTCCGGGTAGCCGGCAGCGGCCAGCACCACGCCCACGGCCGTGCGGCGGTCCCATTCCAGTTCCACCGCGTCCAGCGTGCCGTTGACGGCGTGTTCCATCACGCCCAGCAGGTCGGTCTTCAGGCGGGCCATGATCGGTTGCGTTTCCGGGTCGCCCATGCGGCAGTTGAATTCCAGCGTGCGCGGATTGCCGGCCGCGTCGATCATCAGGCCCGCGTACAGGAAGCCGGTGAACTGGATCCCATCCTTGGCCATGCCGGCGATGGTGGGGTTGATGATCTCGCGCATCACGCGCGCATGCATGGCCGGGGTCACGATCGGGGCCGGCGAGTAGGCGCCCATGCCGCCCGTGTTCGGGCCTTCGTCGTTGTCTTTCAGGCGCTTGTGGTCCTGGCTGGTGGCCAGCGGCAGCACGTTCTTGCCGTCGCACATGACGATGAAGCTGGCTTCCTCGCCGGCCAGGAATTCCTCGATCACGATGCGGGCACCGGCGTCGCCGAAGCGGTTATCGGCCAGCATGTCGTCCACCGCGCGGTGCGCTTCTTCCAGCGTCATGGCGACCACCACGCCTTTGCCGGCGGCCAGGCCGTCGGCCTTGATGACGATGGGCGCGCCCATGGCGTCGATGTAGGCGTGGGCCGGGGCCACGTCGGAGAAGGTCTGGTAGCGCGCCGTCGGGATGCCGTGGCGGTGCATGAAGGCTTTGGCGAAGTCTTTCGACGACTCCAGCTGGGCCGCTTCCTTGGTGGGGCCGAACACTTTCAGGCCACGGGCGCGGAACAGGTTGACGATGCCGCCGGCCAGCGGGGTTTCCGGTCCCACCACGGTCAGGCCGATGTGTTCCTGCTCGACGAAATTGGCCAGTTCATGCAGGTCCGTGATGTTGACGTTGACCAGGCGCGCATCGCGCGCGGTGCCGCCGTTGCCGGGGGCCACGTACACCATCTGGATGCGTTCCGATTGCGCCAATTTCCATGCCAGCGCGTGTTCGCGGCCGCCGGAGCCGACTACCAAAATTTTCATCGTTCAATCCATAAAAGAGCGGAAAACGGCGGCCAGTGGGCCGCCGCGGGGGATTGTTGCCGGGAGGACTATCAGTCTTCGATCAGGGCGTTGGAATAGACTTCCTGCACGTCGTCCAGGTTTTCCAGGGCGTCCAGCAGTTTTTGCATCTTGACCGCGTCGTCGCCCGTGAACACGGTTTCGGTGGCGGGCTTCATGATGATCTCGGCCACTTCGGCCTTGAAACCGGCCGCTTCCAGCGCGTCCTTGACGGTGGCGAAGTCGTGCGGTGCGCACAGTACTTCGAAGCCGCCTTCCTCGTCGGCCACCACGTCCTCGGCGCCCGCTTCCAGCGCCACTTCCATCAGCGCGTCTTCGTTGGTGCCGGGTGCGAACAGGAACTGGCCGCAGTGCTTGAACATGAAGGACACCGAGTTTTCCGTGCCCATGTTGCCGCCGTTCTTGTTGAAGGCGTGGCGGACTTCAGCCACGGTGCGCACACGGTTGTCGGTCATGCAGTCGACGATGATGGCGGCGCCGCCGATGCCGTAGCCTTCGTAGCGTACTTCCTCGTAGTTGGCGCCGTCATCGCCGCCGGTGCCGCGGCTGATCGCGCGCGCCACGTTATCCTTGGGCATGTTGGCGTCGGCCGCCTTGTCGATGGCCAGGCGCAGGCGCGGGTTGGCGTTGACGTCACCGCCGCCCATGCGTGCGGCAACCGTGATTTCCTTGATCAGTCGGGTCCAGATTTTGCCGCGCTTAGCGTCCGTCGCGGCTTTTTTGTGCTTGATATTGGCCCATTTGCTATGTCCAGCCATGTTCAGTCTTCCTTAGGCGGTGAGTCCGTGAGGGCGGTATTTTAGCATATCGCCGTCCCGCCAAACCGCCCCGGCCGCCCAGCCCGGCGTGCTAGGATTGTAATATTGCTAAAATAGAGTGCGTGCTCGGTTTCTTGTAGGCATCAAGTCACACGGCCATGCTACGATTTTAAATTCCGGTACATTTCGAACAAGAGGGGACATATGGACAGAAGGCAGTTTCTCAAATTTAGCGGCTTCATCACCGTTTCCGTGGCCAGCACCGGTCTGGTCGGTTGCGGCGGCAGCAGCTCCCCGGCCGCGGCCAACTTGCCGGCCGCCACAGGCGCCGGCTGGAAGTTCCCCCAAAGCGTAGCCTCCGGCGACCCCCGTCCCGACAGCATCATGCTGTGGACCCGCGCGCTGCCAGCGGGCGCCGACAGCGTGGCCGCCGCCGCGTCCGGCAACGACGTGAGCATCCGCCTGGTCGTCACCGCCACCGACAATGCCTCCCTGCTGGGCAGCAACGCGGCCCTGGCCGGTGCCCTGCTGGTGGACGAGAAACTGCCGCTGCAAGCCCAGTTCGACAACACGGTGCGCCACAAGGTCACGGGCCTGACGGCTGGCACCACCTATTTCTACCAGTTCGTGGCCGGTGACGTGCGCTCCAACGTGGGCCGCTTCAAGACCGCGCCGGCGGCCGACGCCGACGTCAGCCAGCTGCAATTCGCCTACATGACCTGCCAGGACTGGAGCATCAACCACTGGGGCGCCATGAGCAACATGGCCACCGAGAACCTCGACTTCATCGTCCACCTGGGCGACTACATCTACGAAACCGTGGGTGAAACGTTCCAGGTCGGCGCCGTGGAAACCCGCCACGACCAGCTGGTGCTGCCGGACGGCGCCTTCAAGAGCGGCACCTCGGGCGCCAAGTACGCCACCACGCTGGCCGACTACCGCTACCTGTATAAGAAATACCGCACCGACAGCCGCCTGCAGGCGCTGCATGAGCGCTTCGCCTTCATCGCCATCTGGGACGACCACGAGTTCTCGGACGATTGCTGGCAGGATGCGGAAACCTATGAAGGCACGTTCAACGCCGACGGCAGCGATTTGCACCAGCCGGCCCGCCGTCGCAACGCCAACCAGGCCTGGTTCGAATACATGCCGGCCGACGTGAGCCTCGATACGGCCTCGACCAGCTTCCAGAACATCAAGATCTACCGCGACTTCCAGTTCGGCAAGCTGATGCAACTGGTGATGACCGACGAACGCCTGTACCGCGCCGACCACGTGATTCCGGAAGCGGCCATCAACCCCGCCACCGGCGTGGCCGTGGGCAGCATCGGCGCCCGCTACCTGGTGCCGCAGGACGTGTTCAACAGCGTGGAAGCGCAGAAGATGGCCGGCGGCGTGCAGATCGGCGCCGATCCGCTGAGCATCGTCGGCATGCTGGGCACCACCCAGCGCCAGTGGTGGATGGACAAGATGAAATCGGCCACCTCGACCTGGAAGCTGTGGGGCAATGAAGTGTCGCTGCTGCGTATGGGCCTGAACGGTGTGGACGCGATCGCCACCCTGTTGGCGCTGGGCGCCGTGCCAACCCTGGCCTCGACCATCGGCTCGACTGCTGCCGCCGTGGGCGGTAACCTGCCAGTGGCCGCAGCCATCGTGGCCGCCTCCACGGCTGGCGCCACCGCCGCGATCGCCCAGGCCGCCGCCATGGCCATCGCCGGCGCCGGCAGCAGCGCCGCCGCCCAAGGCGCGGCCGCCGTGGGCGCGGGCTTGACGACGGCCCAGGCCGGCATCACCGTGGCCGCCTACAACGCCGCCGTGGCCGCCGCGCCGGCTGGTGCCGCCGCCCAGGCTGGTTCCGCAGCGCAGGTGATCGCATTCGGCTGGATCAAAGCCGACATCCAGGCCCATAAAGCGGATTCCGTGTTCGTGGCCGCGTCCGGCAAGAAAGCCGCGCTGGCGCCGTTCTTCACCCGCTTCCTGGTCAACTGCGACCAGTGGGACGGTTACAACAGCGAACGCAAGGCGCTGATGAGCCACCTGAAGACCAACAACATCAGCAACGTGGTGGCGCTCACGGGCGACATCCACGCCTTCTTCGCCGGCACCGTCAGCGACGACTTCGACGCGGCCAACGGCGGCACGCCGGTGATGGTGGACCTGGTCACGGCCGGTATCAGCTCGGACTCCTTCTTCACTTACCTGAAGGCGGCCGCGGCTGCGCTGGGCGACATCAGCACCCTGGTGACCTACCCGGTTGCCGTGCCGGTGCCGGGCGTGGGCACGTTGAACCTGGACTTCGACCTGCTCGACTACACCATGGGCAAGGCCGCGCCGACCGTGGACGGCTTGCTGGACCAACTGCGCGTGCAACTGCGTGGCGCGCTGGCGGCCAAGGGCTTGCCGGAAGTGCAGCTGGATCCGACCGTCGCCGCCGTGATGGCCGGCCTGAAGGCCAGCAGCGCGTTCAGCGTCAACCTGCTGGCGCTGGCCCAGCAGCTGGCGTCGTTGGGCAACAACCCATGGCTCAAGCACGTGAACACGGATGCCCAGGGCTACACCGTGGTCACCCTGACCCCGGGCAAGCTGACGGCCCAGTTCAAGCAAGCCAACAAGCTGGTGGGCAGCAACGCCCCAGCCAATGTGGTGGCACGCGTGACCACCGCCACCGTCACGGCCGGTAGCGCCGCCGTCGCCATCAGCTAAGCGACAGCGACAGCGCCAGCCGAATCGGGAACAGAAAATCGGGGACGGACCCCAATTTTCGCTATGCGGAAATTGGGGTCCGTCCCCGATTTTCGTTGGTGGCAAGCGATGTTGCCGGTTTGCCTTTACAATTCCCGCATGGATAACAACCCGACTGCCTCATCTTCCGCGCCCAATGCGCGCGCCGCCTTCCTGGGCGGGTTGGGATTGGCCATCGGTGGGGCCGTGCTGTTTTCCACCAAGGCGGTGGTGGCCAAGCTGCTGTACCGCCACCATCTGGACGCCGTCACCCTGATCGCGTTCCGCATGCTGTTTTCGCTGCCCGTGTTCGCCGTCATCGCACTCTGGCAGATGCGCCGCGGGCCGCCGCTCTCCAACGCCGACCGCTGGCGCCTGGCGGCGCTGGGCCTGCTCGGCTATTACCTGTCCAGCTTTCTCGATTTCCTCGGCCTGCAATACATTTCCGTCGGCCTGGAACGGCTGATCCTGTTCCTCACGCCCACTTTCGTGCTGCTGA
Source organism: Rugamonas apoptosis (assembly GCF_014042355.1). Lineage (GTDB taxonomy): Bacteria > Pseudomonadota > Gammaproteobacteria > Burkholderiales > Burkholderiaceae_D > Rugamonas > Rugamonas apoptosis. The sequence goes on along the minus strand of NZ_JACEZU010000006.1, from coordinate 9,584 downwards.
TGACCACCGTGTTCCTGCGCCAGCACATCCGGCGCGCCCAGTGGCTGGCGCTGGTCACGTCCTACGCGGGCATTGTGCTGGTGTTCCTGCACGACTTGCGCGGCGGCGGCAACGTGGCGCTGGGGGCGGTGCTGGTGGTCGGCTCGGCCATCTCCTACGCCGTCTACCTGCTGTTTTCCGGCGAGATGGTCAAGCGGCTGGGCTCGCTGCGGCTGGTGTCGTACGCCATGTGCGTGTCCAGCGCGGCCTGCATCGGCCAGTTCTTCATCCTGCGCCCGGCCGCGTTGCTGGTGCAGCCGGCGCCCGTGTACTGGCTGTCGCTGGTGAACGGCTTGCTGTGCACGGTGATGCCGGTGTTTATGACCATGATCGCCGTGGCCCGCATCGGCGCCAGCACGGCCTCGCAAGCCGGTATGATAGGCCCCGTTTCCACCTTGTTCCTCGGCGCGCTGATCCTGGGCGAGCCGATCACCTCCTGGCAGCTGGCCGGCACCACGCTGGTGCTGGCGGGGATTTACCTGCTGTCGAAGAAGTAGCCTTACCTTGTCTTTCACCCCAACCTTGGATCACGCTATGAAAACCCGCATCGCCCTGATTGCCCACGACAAGAAAAAAGACGACATGATCGCGCTGGCCACGGAATACCGCGACTTCCTCGCCACGTGCTCGCTGGTGGCCACCGGTACCACGGGCGGCCGTCTGGTCAACGAAGTGGGGCTGCAGGTGGAGCGCAAGCATTCCGGTCCGTTCGGCGGCGACTTGCAGATCGGCTCGCTGTTGGTGGAAGGCATGATCGATTGCGTGATCTTCCTGCGCGACCCGATGACGCCGCAGCCGCACGAACCGGACATCAACGCGCTGGTGCGCGCCTGCGACGTGCACAATACGCCGTGCGCCACCAACATGGCGTCGGCACATCTGGTACTGTCCCAATTGCAGCTGCGCGCGCAGCCTTGAACCTGATCACCATACGGAGGCCGGCATGACGAAAGTGATACAGATGACCCGCACCGGCGGGCCGGAAGTGATGGAGCTGGTCGATGTGACGCTGGCGCCGCCCGGCCCCGGCGAAGCGCAGGTGCGGCACGAGGCGATCGGCGTCAACTTTATCGACGTGTATTTCCGCACCGGGCTGTATCCGCAGCCGCTGCCGGCCGGGCTGGGCATGGAAGGGGCGGGCGTGGTGGAGGCGGTTGGTCCCGGCGTCACCCACGTCAAGGTGGGCGACCGCGTGGCTTACGCGGGCCGGCCCATCGGCTCGTACGCGCAGGCCCGCAACATGCCGGCCGCCGCGCTGCTGGTGCTGCCCGAGCATATTCCGTTCGAGACGGCGGCCGCCATGATGCTGCAAGGGCTGACGGTGCAGTATCTGTTCCACCGCACGGTGGCGCTCAAGGCGGGCGACACCATCCTGTTCCACGCGGCCGCCGGCGGCGTGGGATTGATCGCCTGCCAGTGGGCGCGGGTGCTGGGCGTGAACCTGATCGGCACCGTGGGCTCGGACCAGAAGGCGGCGCTGGCGCGGGCCAACGGCGCGGCCCACGTCATCAACTACAACACGGAGAACTTCGTGGAGCGGGTGCGCGAGATCACGGGCGGCAAGGGCGTGTCCGTCGTGTACGACTCGATCGGCAAGGATACCTTCACGGCTTCGCTCGATTGCCTGGCGCCGCTGGGCATGATGGTCAGCTTCGGCAACGCGTCCGGCCCGGTGCCGCCGTTCAGCCTCAGTGAGCTGGCGTCGCGCGGTTCGCTGTTCATCACGCGGCCTTCGCTGATGAACTACACGGCCAAGCGGGAAGACCTGGAAGCGGCGGCAACGTCGCTGTTCGGCGTGGTCGGCAGCGGTGAAGTGAAGGTGCCGGTGCACCAGCGCTACAACCTGGCCGACGTGGCGCAAGCCCATATCGACCTGGAGTCGCGCAAGACGATGGGGTCGTCCATCCTCTTGCCTTGAACGACCCGGTAACGCTTATTTGACGGCGGGCGGCGCTTCCTTCTGCGCCGCCGCCGGCACGGCTGGTGCTTCGTCTTCCAGCATTTTCGCATCGATCTTCAGCTCGACCTGATGCGGCACGCCGCTCTGGCCGGGGAAGCCGGTGAACGCGCTTTGCACCAGCGCCGGCATCACATGCGGCGTGGCCTGCACCCGGCTCACGTTGTGCACGGTGACGTCGTACAGCTTGCGCCCCGTATCCGAATTGATGGTGATGTTGAGCTGACGCTCGTACTGGTGGCGCACACCTTCCTCCACTTCCATCGGGCCGTAGAACATGGGGTCATAGAAGAATGGACGGTAGCCGTAGCGATGGTAGGGGTAGCGGCCCCAGCCTGGTCCCCAATACGGGCCGGGCCAGAACGGGTCGGTGGCCATCAGCACGCGGATCGGCTGGTCCACGGTCTTGAAGCGCATCCCCACCAGCAAGCCGGCGTGCACGCCGTCGGCCGCCTGTTTGAAGCCCAGTTTGCCCAGCTCGTTGCTGACCAAGACTTGATAGCTGCGGTATTCCAGCGTGTCCTCGTTGGGCGGTGGCGCGCTGAACACGTAGGCTTTGTTGTGCAGGTCCGCCGGCCAGTCGTTGAAAGCGGTCACGTCGCTACGTATGGTCGTCGCGCAGCCGCTCAACAACAGGGTGGCGGCAGCCGCCACTATGGCGAAAGATTTCATGACGTTGCCCTTCCACAATGAATGTTCCATCATTCAGTCTACGACGAAGTTGTCGTTAGCGCATGATTATTACAGAATGTTACCGGCGGAGGGAAACCTGCAACTTATCCACGTTCCCATCGGTCAAAACGTCTCGCGCCGGGCCCGGTATTGGTAAAATAGCCCCTTGATCCCGCCTCCTACCAGAGCTCCCATGCGCACAGACAGCAGCCCCCAGACCATCTTCCGCAAGGATTACACCGCGCCAGCCTACCTGGTCGACACCGTCGAACTGGGCTTCGACCTCGATCCGGCCCGCACCATCGTCGCCAACCGCATCACCCTGCACCGCAATCCGGCCAGCAAGAGCCGCGACATTGTGCTGCACGGCGAGGAAATCGAACTGGTGCAAGTGCGCCTGAACGGCAAGGCGCTGACGGCCAGCCAGTACCGGCTCACGCCTTCGTCGCTGACCATCCCCAAGGCCCCGGCCGACGTGGTGCTGGAAATCGAAACCCTGTGCGCGCCCGTGAAGAACACCACCTTGTCGGGCCTGTACGTCTCGAACGGCAATTTCTTCACCCAGTGCGAGGCTGAAGGCTTCCGCCGCATCACCTATTTCCCCGACCGTCCGGACGTGATGGCGAAATACACGGTGATGCTGCGGGCCGACAAGCAGTTGTACCCCGTGCTGCTGTCGAACGGTAACCTGATCGAGGAAGGCGACTTGGGCGACGGCCGCCACTACGCCAAGTGGGAAGACCCGTTCAAGAAACCGTCCTATCTGTTCGCGCTGGTGGCGGCCCGCCTCGTATGCCAGGAAGAGCGCTACACGCTCAAGTCCGGCCGCGAAGTGCTGCTGCAGGTGTGGGTGGAGGAGGGTAACCTCGACAAGACCGACTACGCCATGCAGTCGCTGAAGAACTCGATCCGCTGGGACGAGGAACGCTTTGGCCTGGAACTGGACCTGGACCGCTTCATGATCGTCGCCGTGGGCGACTTCAACATGGGCGCCATGGAAAACAAGGGCCTGAACATCTTCAACACCAAGTACGTGCTGGCCAATTCGCGCGTGGCGACCGACGTCGACTACGCCGGCATCGAAGCGGTGGTGGGCCACGAATACTTCCACAACTGGACCGGCAACCGCGTGACGTGCCGCGACTGGTTCCAGCTGTCGCTCAAGGAAGGCCTGACCGTATTCCGCGACCAGGAATTCTCGGCCGACATGATCGGCACCGACACCGGCCGCGCCGTGACCCGCATCGACCAGGTGCGCACGCTGCGCCAGGCCCAGTTCCCGGAAGACGCCGGCCCCATGGCGCACCCGGTGCGGCCCGACTCGTTCGTCGAGATCAACAACTTCTACACGGTGACCGTGTATGAAAAGGGCGCCGAAGTGGTGCGCATGTACCAGACCCTGTTGGGCCGCGACGGCTTCCGCAAGGGCATGGACCTGTACTTTGAACGGCACGACGGCCAGGCCGTGGAATGCGACGACTTCCGCGCCGCCATGGCCGACGCCAACGGCCGCGACCTGACCCAGTTCGAACGCTGGTACAGCCAGGCCGGCACCCCCGTGGTGACGGCCAGCACGCGCTACGACGTGGCCGCGCGCTGCTACGAGATCACGCTCAGCCAGCACTGCCCGGCCACGGCCGGCCAGCCGGACAAGCTGCCGTTCCACATCCCCGTGGCCGTGGGCCTGCTGGACGCGAACGGCAAGGACTTGTTGTTGCGGCTGGAAGGCGCACCGTCGCCCAAGCACGCGCCCACCACCGTGGTGCTGGAACTGACGGAGGCCACGCAAACCTTCCGCTTCAAGGGCATCGACCAGAAGCCCACGCCATCGCTGCTGCGCGGCTTCTCCGCGCCCGTGGTGCTGGAATACGACTACACGGACGCCGAACTGCTGCACCTGTTCAGCCACGACAGCGACCCCGTCAACCGCTGGGAAGCTGGCCAGCGGCTGGCCATGGAACGCCTGCTGGTGCTGACCAGCGCCGTGGCCGCCGGCGACACGCTGGCGCTGGACGACACCTTCATCGCCGCCTTCCGCAACGTGCTGACGGACGACACGCTGGACCCGGCCTTCCGCGAACTGGCCCTGATCCTGCCGTCGGAAACCATCATCGCCGAACAGGTGCCGGTGGTCGACCCGCAAGCCATCCATGGCGCGCGCCAGTTCATGCGCCGCACCATCGGCGCCGCGCTGCGCCCGGAACTGCTGGCCCAGTACCACGCCAACCAGACCCCCGGCGACTACAGCCCGGACGCCGTCTCGGCCGGCAAGCGCGCGCTGAAGAACCTGGCGCTGGCCTACCTGCTGATCGCACCGCAGGATGCGGACCTGGCGCTGGCCCGCCAGCAGTTCGAACAAGCCACCAACATGACCGACCGCGCCGCAGCGCTGGCAGCCCTGATCCACAGCGGCGCCGACGCCAGCGCCAGCCTGGCCAGCTTCTACGCCGACTTCGAACAGGAAGCGCTGGTGGTCGACAAATGGTTCGCCATGCAGGCCGCCGCCCCCGGCACCGACGTGGCGGCCGTGCGCCAGCTGATGCTGCATCCCGCCTTCACGCTGAAGAATCCGAACCGCGCGCGCAGCCTGCTGTTCAACTTCGCCAACGCCAATCCACCGCAGTTCCACGCGGCCGACGGCAGCGGCTACGACTTCTGGGCCGAGCAGGTGATCGCGCTCGACAAGATCAACCCGCAAGTGGCGGCCCGCCTGGCGCGCAGCATGGACCGCTGGCGCCGTTACGTGCCTGCGCTGCAGGTGCACATGCGCCATGCGCTCGAACGGGTGGCAGCGCGCTCCAAGCTGTCCAACGACGTGCTGGAAGTGATCAGCAAAGCGCTGTCCAACTAAGTATTTTGACTGAGTATTTTGACTAAATAAGGGAATCCATGAAACGCATCAGCCTCACGCAATACCTGGTCGAAGAACAGCGACAAAACAACACGATCCCGGCCGAACTGCGCCTGCTGATCGAAGTGGTCGCGCGCGCCTGCAAGACCATCAGCCACTCGGTGGGCAAGGGCGCGCTGGGCGAAGTGCTCGGCACGGCCGACACGGAAAACGTCCAGGGCGAAGTGCAGAAGAAGCTCGACATCATCTCCAACGAAATCCTGCTGGAAGCGAACGAATGGGGCGGCCACCTGGCGGCCATGGCGTCGGAAGAAATGGAATCGATCCACCCGATCCCGAACCGCTATCCCAAGGGCGAATACATGCTGCTGTTCGATCCACTGGACGGCTCCTCCAACATCGACGTCAACGTCTCGATCGGCACCATCTTCTCCGTGCTCAAGGCGCCGGAAGGCATGGGCGAACCGACCGAGGCCGACTTCATGCAGGCCGGCAGCAAGCAAGTGGCCGCCGGCTACGCCGTGTACGGCCCGCAGACCATGCTGGTGCTGACCACCGGCCATGGCGTGAACTGCTTCACGCTGGACCGCGAGATGGGTTCCTGGGTGCTGACCCAGCGCGACATGCAGATTCCGGCCAAGACCAAGGAATTCGCCATCAACATGTCCAACATGCGCCACTGGCACCCGCCCGTGCAGCGCTACGTGCAAGAGCTGCTGGCTGGCGACACGGGCCCGCGCGGCACCAACTTCAACATGCGCTGGATCGCCTCGATGGTGGCCGATGTGCACCGCATCCTGAACCGCGGCGGCATCTTCATGTACCCGGCCGACCTGCGCGACACGTCCATGCCGGGCAAACTGCGCCTGATGTATGAAGCGAACCCGATGGCCTTCATCGTCGAGCAGGCGGGCGGCGCGGCCACCGACGGCAAGCAGCGCATCCTCGACATCGCCCCGCACAAGCTGCACCAGCGCGTGCCCGTGTTCCTGGGCTCGCGCGACGAGGTGGCGGTGGTGACGGGCTACCACCAGGGCTGACCGGCCGCATAGCCCCGTATAGCCTATTGTGCGCCCGATGCAATGATGATTTTTCAATGTCTCGAATTATTTTGCATCGGGGACTAGCGGATAGGGAGAATTGTTTGTTAGAATGTGGGCCTTCGCCGCTTTAGCTCAGTTGGTAGAGCAGTTCATTCGTAATGAAAAGGTCGCCAGTTCGATTCCGGCAAGCGGCACCAGAACTCAGCAATAAGTAGTACCAAGAAGTATCAAAACCCGCTCCTGTCATAGGGAAGCGGGTTTTTTGTTGTCTTCGAAAATCCGTCGGCGTACCATGAAATCTCCGACAAATGAGGGACAAAATTGGCGTCAGGTCCCTCACACAGAGCTTAGGTCCCTCAAATGTCCCTCAATCGGCGCCAGGTCCCTTCGGGAGGCAGCCATGCCACTCACCGATCTTTTCATACGGAAACTCAAGCATTCCGGGAAGCCGAGCGGCGACAAATACAACGATGGCCGCACCTTATATTTGCTTATCAAAGAGGCAAATAAGTACTGGCGGATGAATTACCGCTACAAGGGCAAGCACAAGACTCTGGCCCTCGGCATCTATCCCGAAGTCTCTCTGGCGGAGGCGCGCGAGTTATGCGCCGATGCGCGCAAGCTGCTGCGCGCAGGTGTCGATCCGAAACCGAAGAAGCCCGATCTGAGTGAGCTACAGGACGACATCGAGAAAAACACCTTTGAGGCATTGGCGCTGCAGTGGCTGGCCAAGATGGCGGTCAGCCGACGCGCAGCAACGCAAGAAAAGGTGCAGGCCTGGCTGGAGCACGATCTCTTTCCCTTCATTGGCTCCATGCCGGCAGCCGCCATCAGGCCGCGCGATATCCTGGGCGTGATCCAACGCGTCGAAGCGCGCGGCGCCATCGACTCGGCTCACCGCATGAAGCAGGTGTGCGGCCAGATCCTGCGCTATGGCGTGGCGATTGGCTGGGTGGAGCGTGATGTGACGCCAGATCTGAAGGGTGCTTTGGTGGCGATACCACGCACTAACTTCGCCGCCATCACCGAACCGAAGGAACTAGCGGTTCTGCTGCGCTCCATATACGCCTACAACGGCCATATCGTCGCGGTGTCGGCGTTAAAGCTCACCCCCATGCTGTTCGTGCGTCCGGGCGAATTGCGTGCCGCAGAATGGCCTGAATTCGATCTGGATGCGGCCGAATGGCGTATCCCTGCGGCGAAGATGAAAATGAAGCTGGAGCACATGGTTCCTCTGCCCACACAGGCAGTGGAGATCCTGCGGGAGTTGTATCGCGTGACGGGACACGGGAAGTTTGTCTTCCCTAGTCTGCGCACCGAGCAAGCCTGTATGAGCGAGAACACCATCAATGCGGCCTTGCGGGGCATGGGTTTCTCGAAAGAGGTGATGACCGCACATGGCTTCCGCGCGACCGCGCGAACCATACTTGATGAAGTGCTGAATGAGCGCGTGGACCTTATCGAACACCAGCTGGCGCACCGCGTCATCGATCCAAACGGGCGTGCCTACAATCGCACGGCGCACCTTCCAGCGCGCAAGGCGATGATGCAGCGCTGGGCCGACTACCTCGATAAGCTGCGTGCTGGCGCCGACGTCATTCCGATCTATCCGTTGCCCGGCGGTGGGCAGGCTTAATTGCTGCCCCACGTTTGGTGTCGTGGCATTCGACCTGTATGGAGGCCTGGTAGGCCGGGCCGCGCTGCGCTATGCGCGCATCCAACCACTGCATCACATCATCCTGCAGCCAGCCCACAGACCGTGCTGACAGCTTCACCTGTGCAGGGAAGGCGTGCAGCTTGATCTCCCGGTACAGCGTGGCGCGTGAGAAGCCGCACAATTGCAGTACTTCGCGTATGCGCATCAAGCGGCATGTTCCCGGTATGAGTTTATTGGTGTCCACACTTATCTCCTTATCGAAAGGTCTTCTCAATAAGGTAAGACCTGCGCGGTTGTAAGCGTTTGAGGGAACGCTATGGGATATGACATGGGCCTATGGGTATCGCACGAAGCGTTGAGTTTGCTCAACGCTGCAATTTGGAAATTGGTTGTCGGTTTTCATTGCCCAGTCAGGAGGGCGGGGTGGTGGCTACTGCGTTGCATATTTTGCATCTACTGGCTTGGTGAGTATTCTCTCTGGTTTGCGTTCAACTTTTGCCTATTTTCACGATCCGTGAATTTCAGATTTTCTTGAAAACGACCAAAATTCTTCATGAAATGTGAAAATTCACGTAACGTGAAAACTGCGGAAGATTGAATGGCTCAGTTAAGGAATACCCTGGAAACAGACGAAGCCGCGATGGCGATGCTCTCCAATGCACTCGAGGCGCTGGGGGCGAGCACAGGCCTTAAAGGGACTGTAATGGAGCTTCGGCCAACGGTCTCCGCTGAATATTCGCATGATTCCTGCCGAAGATTCTTCCTGCAAAACTGTAACCACATCGCGCTCAAAATTGCCGCTCAGCCGCAAGGAAATCGTAAGCGCCAATTCTTCCCCCTTCTAGCGCAGTCACATGCAAAGTGCCATCATGCATCGACCATGCGGGATTCCCATTGCTCATTAACAATTCGAATGCTATGCCCCCTTGCACCAAGGCTCCATGCCGCTAGTCGTGCAAGGGGGCGCACTACAAGGAGAGCGTCCGCTGAGGCTGTCGCTCTATTTCCGACTAGACTCCGCAACCGAATTAAACAGCTCAAGGCGAGCTGCGACACTTGCATCATCCTCGCCTGGCAGGGAGCCTGTAAGAGCCATGCGCTCAAGATCGCGTTTCTTAGGCAATCGGAACCCCATGCCTTCGCAATGGATTAACACCCATGCATGCTGATACATATAGAATTTTCTGAGTGGCTCGCTCACGTTGGCTGTACTGCCTGCGCACAACGTAATGAATGCAGCTGATCTTGCCCCCGTATAGCCGGACACAGCCTATCGCTTAGTTAGCGCCGTTTTCCTGAGCCCGGCGCGCCAGCTCCCTCCTGAACATGCGAGGCGATTTCAACTTCAACGATGAATGCGGATGA
>NZ_JACEZU010000069.1 GCF_014042355.1 Rugamonas apoptosis | reverse complement strand
ATGGGAAGCAGGTTAATATTCCTGCACCGTCGTATGATGCGATGGGGGGACGGATCGCGGAAGGTTGTCCAACTGTTGGAATAGTTGGTTTCTGGTTCATAGAAGGCGCTTAGGCAAATCCGGGCGCGTGATTCAAGGGACTGGGACGAGGCACTTAGGTGCTGAAGCAATCGGAAGTGGTTCCAAGAAAAGCCTCTAAGCTTCAGTCATACGAGACCGTACCGCAAACCGACACAGGTGGGCGAGATGAGTATT
>NZ_JACEZU010000068.1 GCF_014042355.1 Rugamonas apoptosis | reverse complement strand
GCAGGCTCTTCCCATTTCGCTCGCCACTACTTTGGGAATCTCGGTTGATTTATTTTCCTGCAGCTACTTAGATGTTTCAGTTCGCCGCGTTCGCTTTGCATACCTATGTATTCAGTATGCAATGACCCAAAGGGCCGGGTTTCCCCATTCGGAAATCTGCGGATCAAAGTGTGTTTGCTCACTCCCCGCAGCTTATCGCAAGCTACTACGTCCTTCATCGCCTGTAATCGCCAAGGCATCCACCATGTGCACTTATTCA
>NZ_JACEZU010000067.1 GCF_014042355.1 Rugamonas apoptosis | reverse complement strand
CCATCAGCGGCCTGTCCGTGGTGACGCTGACCTTCGCCGACGGTACGGACGACTATTTCGCCCGCCAGCAAGTGCTGGAAAAGCTGCAGAACGTGACCCTGCCGACTGGCCTGCAACCGGGCCTGGCGCCGCTGACGACGGCCGTGGGCGAAGTGTTCCGCTACATCGTCGAGGCGCCGCCCGGCATGGACCCCAACGAGGTGCGCGCGCTGCAGGACTGGGTGGTGCGCCCGCAGCTGCGCATCGTCTCCGGCGTGGCCG
>NZ_JACEZU010000066.1 GCF_014042355.1 Rugamonas apoptosis | reverse complement strand
CTCCACCATAAAGTTCAAACGTAAGTCAGCCAGGTCTGGTTGCGATTTAGGTTTGGTCTTTTAGAGATCAAGTGCTGTATGTTCTTTAACAATCTGGAAGAAGTAAGTAAAGATTATTTATTGATCGTTTTACTGTGAAAAGTGGAACGATGGGTAATGATTGTATGTATCAACAAACGCAACAACGTAGTACTTCTTATTTCTATGACCGCTCCTTTGTTTAGTCGCAAGGGGCTAAAGTTATAGGGACAAGTGAATAAGTGC
>NZ_JACEZU010000065.1 GCF_014042355.1 Rugamonas apoptosis | reverse complement strand
CGCGGGGGCCGGCATTCAGGTTAGACAGGCGCTGGGCCGCGCGGCGCGTCTCGGCGCTGGCCTGGGCCAGGTCGGCCTGGGCCGACTCGTAATCCTTGCGCGCCAAGACTTCGCCGCCAAACAGGGCCTGGGCGCGCTCGTAGGCCATGCGCTTGCGGCCCTCGTCGGCCTGGGCCTTGCGCCAGTCCGCCTGCGCCGTGGCCAGGTCGGGCGCGTCCAGCGATGCCAGCACGGCGCCACGGCGCACGCTGTCACCCGGTTCGGCCC
>NZ_JACEZU010000064.1 GCF_014042355.1 Rugamonas apoptosis | reverse complement strand
ACCATAAAGTTCAAACGTAAGTCAGCCAGGTCTGGTTGCGATTTAGGTTTGATCTTTTAGAGATCAAGTGCTGTATGTTCTTTAACAATCTGGAAGAAGTAAGTAAAGATTATTTATTGATCGTTTTGCTGTAAAAAGTAAAACGATGGGTAATGATTGTATGTATCAACAAACGCAACAACGTAGTACTTCTTATTTCTATGACCGCTCCTTTGTTTAGTCGCAAGGGGCTAAAGTTATAGGGACAAGTGAATAAGTGCACATGGTG
>NZ_JACEZU010000063.1 GCF_014042355.1 Rugamonas apoptosis | reverse complement strand
AGACCAAACCTAAATCGCAACCAGACCTGGCTGACTTACGTTTGAACTTTATGGTGGAGGATGACGGGATCGAACCGACGACCCCCTGCTTGCAAAGCAGGTGCTCTCCCAGCTGAGCTAATCCCCCTGAGATTTACTACAGGCAGAAACTGGTAGGGCTGGTTGGACTCGAACCAACGACCCCCGCGTTATCAACACGGTGCTCTAACCAGCTGAGCTACAGCCCCAAATGCTGTTCTTCTTGATTTACAGTCGATAAGTGTGAACGCTTG
>NZ_JACEZU010000062.1 GCF_014042355.1 Rugamonas apoptosis | reverse complement strand
GTTCCATCCCGCTAGGGTCACGATGGGGGATTAGCTCAGCTGGGAGAGCACCTGCTTTGCAAGCAGGGGGTCGTCGGTTCGATCCCGTCATCCTCCACCATAAAGTTCAAACGTAAGTCAGCCAGGTTTGGTTGCGATTTAGGTTTGGTCTTTTAGAGATCAAGTGCTGTATGTTCTTTAACAATCTGGAAGAAGTAAGTAAAGATTATTTATTGATCGTTTTACTGTAAAAAGTGGAACGATGGGTAATGATTGTATGTATCAACAAACGCAAC
>NZ_JACEZU010000061.1 GCF_014042355.1 Rugamonas apoptosis | reverse complement strand
AGTTCCTTGAGGACATAGGACTGGCCGTCAAACGGCATCGCCGCCAGGAACGCCGGGGTGATGGCCTGGACCCGCCGTTGGATGTCGACGATCCGCTGCGCCTCGCTGTCCCATGTCGGCTGCGCGCACGGCAGGTATGGCATCAGGGCAGAACCAGGGGCATGTTTGATGTCGAGCAGGAAATTTCCATCGGTACCGCCCCGGCCCCGGAGCAGCACCACATAGCGTTCCACGCCGAGGCTGCCTGTGCCGGCTATCCTGCGCGCGACATCCTGCA
>NZ_JACEZU010000060.1 GCF_014042355.1 Rugamonas apoptosis | reverse complement strand
TGATACATACAATCATTACCCATCACTTTGATTTTGACGTCAAAGCGATCAATAAATAATCTTTACTTACTTCTTCCAGATTGTTAAAGAACATACAGCACTTGATCTCTAAAAGACCAAACCTAAACTTCGTAGCTTACGTTTGGACTTTTGGTGGAGGATGACGGGATCGAACCGACGACCCCCTGCTTGCAAAGCAGGTGCTCTCCCAGCTGAGCTAATCCCCCATCGTGACCCTAGCGGGATGGAACTTTAGTTCCGTCCACTCTGATAACTGG
>NZ_JACEZU010000005.1 GCF_014042355.1 Rugamonas apoptosis | reverse complement strand
CCCTATCAGCGATCACCAGCCACCCACCAAGTCCGGTGACAACACCCCCCGGATCATGGACGACTGGGGGCAACAATCATGCCGAACTTGGCTGGCCAAAACCTTGAGGATCAAGGTCTGTATATAGCAACGGGGGCGGATAGGCTGTGCTACGCGTCACCGAAAGCTTTTTTAGGTGCAATTGTCGTTGACTTGCGGTAACATTACTGCCGATAAAGAGCCGGCCGCGCCTGAACCGGGCCACGGCGCAGTCCCAACCAAGGAACCGACATGTCCAACATCACCAGCGACGCCCAGGCGGCGTCCCCTGCGGCCGAATACCTCGCCTTTACCCTGGGCCAGGAAGAATATGGCATCGACATTCAAAAAGTGAGCGAGATCCGCAGTTACGAAACGCCGACCCGCATCGCCAATGCACCGGATTTTGTCAAAGGCGTGGTCAACCTGCGCGGCATCATCGTGCCCATCGTCGATATGCGTATCAAGTTCAACCTGGGCACGCCCAGCTATGACCAGTTCACGGTCGTGATCATCCTGAATATTGGCCACCGCGTGGTGGGCATGGTGGTGGACCGCGTCTCGGACGTGACCACGCTGGCGCCCGAACAGGTCAAGCCGGCGCCGGATATTGGTTCGGCGCTCGATACGAATTACATTATTGGCCTGGGCACCATCGAAGATCGCATGCTGATCCTGGTCGATATCGACAAGCTGATGTCGAGCGCCGACATGGGCTTGCTCGACGCCGCCGCTGCCTGATATCGCCGCCGCCGGCGCCCGGCGCTGGACGTGCTCAGGTCGCGTCCGCCGCGTCCTCGTCATCGTGTCGCAGCCACGACGCGATGGCCTGCTGTGACAGCCGGTCCGCGTCGCCGTTGCGGTGGCGTGGCACCCAGCGCACGCTGACCTCACCTGATAGCCTTAACTCCCGCAGCAGCGCATGCACCCGCGCACGGTGCGCTTCCAGTCCTTTGGCCCCCAAGGCGGGCGCCAGATTCACGTCATCGATCACCACCTTGCTGTCGCCGTACACCACCAGTTGCGTCAGGCGCAGCGGCAGGGCCGCTTCCAGCAGCGCGATCAGCGCCAGATATTCCGCCTCGCCGCTGTTGCCATGGCCTGCCTGGCGGTTGATTTCCGTTCGTTCTCCATCGGGGCCGCACAGCAGGGCGCCTATGCCCAGCCGGCCGGGATTGGGATGGGCCGACCCGTCGAACCACGCGCGCCAGGCATCGGCCGGTGGCTGGCTTGCCGCTCGCTTCAGTTCGATGCGCGTTTGTTGAGTGTGCAGACGCTCGGCGCGCCGCCCCTGTTCCCGCTCCCGCAGGTCGGCCCGCGCCGCCAGCAGCGCGGCCAGGCCTTGCAAGCCGGCCGCCTGCGTGAGCGTGTGGCGTAGCGCGTCCAGTTCGGGCGTGCCGGTGCGTGCCGCCAGCCGGCGGCTGGCCACGCGCTCGCCCTTGTAGGCTGCGGCGGCCAGTTGCTCGAATTCGGAAGGGTTCATGCGCGGCAATTGAAGTGACGGAGGCCGTCAGCATAACCGATCCGCAGCCCGCGCCGTGGCGCGGCCGCGAACGCGGCAGTGTCAGTCGCGGCGCGGATTGTCGGGGTGGCGGTCGTAGCGGTTCGGCACACCGTCGCCGTCGCGGTCGTGGTCGTAGCGATTGGGGATGCCGTCGTGATCGCGGTCGCCATGGCCGTGATGGCGTTCCCAGCGGCCTTCCTCGCGGTACCAGCGTCCTTCCCGTTCGATCCAGCGCGGTTGTGCGTACATATAGCCCGGCCGCTCCGCCACCCAGCCGCCGGCCATCCATTCATGCCGGTTGCCGCGCCACTCCCAGTAGCCGGGCGCCCAGGCATAGCCGGGACGCGCATGCGGCACGTGCTCATAACGGGGCGGGGGCGGCGCCACCGTCACATAGTCATAGCCCGCGTCGGCCGCCTGCACCATGACCCAGCCGCCGGGATCCAGACGCCAGTCGTCGCCATCGCGCAGCCAGACGGCACCCCGATATTGATAGCCGCGGCGTTCAGGTTCCCAGTGGCCGGCCAGCCATACGTGGCGATAGCCGTCCCAGTTCCAATAGCCGGGCGCCCACACATAACCGTGGCGCGGTGCGGGAACGCTTTCGAAACGGGGATGGGGCGGGGCGTTGCCGATCACGACGCTCAGGCCCACTTGGGCCGATGCGGCCGAGGGCAGAAAAGCGGCGGCGCTGATGGCGATCATCGCGGCGGCATAAAAGGTGGGCTTGATCATGATGTTCTCCGTAGTGCGTTCTGGCATACGGGAACTATATCAAGCGGAGCGGGGCACAAAAACGGATGATGCAACTTCTTACAACTGACACAAACCATGCGCGCTGCCGTTGGCGCAGTAGGCGCGATTGCCGCTGTGGCGGCGCGAGTGCCAGACTTCGCCTGTCACGCGGCGCGACGCTTGTGGCGGCGCGGCTGCAGGCGAAGGGCGGGGCGGGCCATCACATTTTGCTCGCAATATGGCCGGCGGCGACGGCGGCCTTGTTCTCGTCAAGCAGCGATTGTTTTTTCTGGTCGGCGGTCAGGCGTTTGGCACTGACCACCACCACGGGCGTGTTGAGCGCCAGCGCTGGTGCGATGCTGGCGACGGCCGGGGCGGGCGTAGCGACTTCCTGCTTGTCGAGCACGTAGTTGGCGGCACAGGCCAGGCCCAGCGTGACAACGAACAGGGCTTCGAAGTTTTTGACGAGTTTCATGGCGCTTCCTTTCGGTGGGGTGAGTGTTGATGTGATCACTGTATCCAGTCCGCCCCGGCGCCGCCACGGCCTTGCGACGAGCGGTACGTTTTGCGGCGCGAACTGCAAAAAATGGCGACCAGTTGTGCGCCGCAGCGGACGGATTTTTCCACTCCCCCCGCTAGTGGAGGGCATACCTTCCACAGCCAGCGCGAGGGCCAGATGCGGCGTACGATCACTTATCTTTTGCAAGCCATGACGGCATGGCGGCGCACGCGGCGGCGTCAAGCCAATCTGCGCGCCGGCGCAGTACGGCAAGGGCAAGGGCAAGGGCAAGGGCGCGGCCGGGGCGAGGCCGCGCCCTTGCGGGTGGTATCGTCCACGGCTGGAGGCGGGCTTGGAGACCGGCCGGCCGTGCATGTGACGCGCTCCTGGCGCGCGCTGGCGGTGGGCGGCGCGTTGGCCAGCGCGGTCGGCGCTGCCCTGATCGCGGGCCATGCGCGTCACCTGGTAGCGGCGACCATGCACACGGTGGAGGTGGATACGGCCGGGGCGGCGCAGGTGGCCGCTGCGTTTCAGCCCGTGCTGCCGGGAGCGCGTTTTGAGGTGCCCGCCACGTCCGGCGTGCGGATAGGTTTGCAGCCCCAAGGCGCCATGCTGGTGGCCGTCGGCATGCGGGCGGCGGCGCCGGTGCGGGTTGACCTGTGCGGCCAGCTGCGTACCGGCGGCGATGCGCACATGATTCCACTGCGGCTAGGCTATCGCTTCGAGGATGTCCTGCGCTGGGTGGAACACGGCACCGAACCGGCACCCGCCCTGCATAACGTGCTGTTGGTGGATGCACCCGCGCCCGGCGTGGTGGCAATGCCGGAAGTGCGGATCAATGGCCAGTTGCGGCCCGACTTCAGCAGCCCGGCCAGTGAACCGTTGCAACTGCGTTGGCACAGCACGCAAGGCGACGTGCGCTGGATCAGCGACGCCACGCTGGGCCAGATAGAGCAGGGACGGGATGGACAGGTGGGTTTGCGCGAACAAGGCTGGCTGACCTGGGATAACGGCGCGGCAGCATTGCGGCTGGAACGGCGCAACAATGTCCTGTGTCCGCAGGCGGGAGAACTGGTGGCGCAGTTGTACCGGATTCCGTCCGGAGACGCGGACCAGCCGCCGCGCGCACTGGTGGCGGGTTTTCCGGCACGGGGCCGGCCGGTGAGTACTCTGCTGCCACCCGGTGATTATCAAGTCCCCGCCGTGCCCCGCGCGCCATTCGAGGACCAGATGCTGTTCGAGAGCCTGCGCGCGCGCGGGCTGGTACGGGTGCGCGATGACGGCGATATCGAAGCGGCGCCGCGCGACCTGCTGCAATGGCTGGTCAGTCCCGTGCCCACGCGCGCCGCCCAATTGGCGGGCTGGCCCGGCGTGGCGGCAGACGCGGCCACCGCCAGGCTGCTCAAGCGCCTGTATTACCAGGCCGACGGCGTCTATGTCCGGCAGCAGATCGGCATCTACAACGACGAGCGGCGCTTGCTGGCGTGGCGGGCCAAAGAAGGTGAGCTGCAATGGCGCGCCAGTGCGCTGCCATCGGCGGCGGATGCCAGCAGTGAAGCCGTCACCACGCCGCTGCCGAACAGTGCGCAGATGCCCGCGCTCGCGGCGAGTCTGTTCGCTGAACTACCGCAGGGCTGGCAGCCGTGGACGCGCGTGGCGCGCTGGACGCCGGCGACATCGGCCCGCACGATACGGTTACAGGCCCAATTGCCTCATCCCGCGACGGCCAACGACACGCTGCAACTGCTGGTCATCGGCCAGGTGCACGGCGTGCGCGGCGCGCGTGCGCGGACGCAATCGGCCTGCACGGGACGGGGTTGCGGCACGCCCGGCGACGTCCAGTTGGTGACCCTGGAATTGTCGCCGGGCGCGCGCGACGTGGAACTGGAGGTGTCGGCCATCCGCGTCAATGCGCCGGAGGACCGCAAATACCGGCATCTGGCCGTTGTCGATGGCCATCCCCTGTGGCAGGCGTTGGCCGGGACGGGCAGCATGGCGGCGGCGCCCGCATCCGCCTTGCCCGCCCAAGTCCAGCTGCAAGACCGCAACGGCACGCCGCTGTGGGCCGATGGCGCGCCCACCCAGGCGGCGCAGGATGCGGGCATGGCCACGCTGCTGGGCGTGAATCCGGCCCAGGCCAGCGGCATCGCCGGCATGCTGGCGCGCCGTCCCGCCACCAGTGGCGCATCGGTTCCGGCCCGGCTCACGCTGGATTTGCCGTTGCAGGCGCTGAGCCAGAATGTGCTTGATTGCGTGGCCATGCGGCGCGGCCGTTGGGACGGCAAACACTGCGCGGGCGGCCGGGCCGCCCCGGAAGGCCGCCACGCCGGCATCGTCATCCTCGACACGGAAACGGGCGATCTGCTGGCCGCCGCGGGTGCCGGCGCCGGGGCCGTCAACCCGGCCAATTGGGCCGAAGTGCGCGATTTCGACCGCGCCAACCCGGCCCGCAGCGCCTTGCGCCTGCCGGCTTTGCAGCACGACGGCGGCGCCCACCAGAGCCCCGGCTCCACGTTCAAGATAGTCAGCGCCCTGGGCCTGGAGCTGGCCGCCCAGCGCGACCCGCAGATCGAGCACTTGCTGGCGGGCTTGCCGCTGGCCGCCATCAATCACATGGCGGCGCAGCGCGGATTCGGCTTCCAGACCGATGCGGCGACCTATCCATTCAACACCCGGCAGGCCCACATCACCAATTACAAGGAGCAGAGCCTGGACCGCCGCGCGCAGGACGGCAGGTTGGGATTGGCGCAGGCCCTGACCTACAGCCTCAATACCTGGTTTGCCTGGTCCGGCGAGTTGAGCGACGCCAGCCTGTTGGGCCGCCCCGACGGCGGCGCGCCCGGCCTGCAGGCACTCGACGCGGACGCGCTGGACCCTGTGCGCCCCATCCTGGCCGCCGCCCACCGTCTCGGTTTCGGCCAGCCCCTGCGCCTGGACGGTGGCTTGCTGCCGCCCGATTTCAACTGGCAGCCATGGGATGCGCTGCAAGCCACGCCGGCCCATATAGACCCTATCCACACGCGCCACGAACTGCGGCAGATGACGATAGGCTTGCGTATGCAGGCTACGCCGCTGCAAATGGCGCTGGCGGCGGGTGCGGTCGGGCAGGGCGCTGTGATCACCCCGCGCATGCTGCTGGCACTGGACGGCAAGGACAGCGGCGTACCGCCGGTGCGGCCGTTGGGCATACGGCTGGACCGGATCCGCGCTGGCATGAAAGGCGTGGTCGACGTCGGCACGGCGGCCGGCGCCTTCGGTGGCCCGGCGCTGGCCGCGCTGCGGCCCCACCTGTACGGCAAGACCGGCACCGCTCCCAGTGGCGACGGCATGGCCACAGTGTGGTTCGCCGGCTGGCTGGAGCCGGGCAGTCTGCCCGGTCAAACGCACCGCCTGGCGCTGGCCGTCTTCGCCAGCCACTCCGAGGCCACGGGCGGCGAGCATGCGGCGCCGGTGGTGGCCACCATTCTGGCGACCCTGGCGGGGCAGAATCGGGAACAGAAGGGCAAATAGCCCTGTTTCCCGCAGCATGGGGCGTCCCGATCTGTGGCATGATTTTAGAGCGTCCGCCGGTGGCCGTTCATCCTGAAGCGGTCCGGCGCGCCCTTACTAGTTAACAGGAACGTATGCGCTTGCCAGGAACCCGGTACCAGGAGCATGGCTGGGAGCAGGTGCGCAAACTGCTGGGAAGCTGCTCGTTGCAAGCGTTCCGGCAGATGGACATGCATCTGCTGCTCGATTCAGCGCAACATGAAGCGCTGCTGGACGCCTATGTCGATACGTTGGCGGCCCGCCTGCGCGCGGGCGAACGGCTGGCGCGCGCCGAGGCGGCGGGCAACAGCTATGGCGACAGCGTGTGCGAACTGGCGCTCAGCCTCGCGTTCGAACTGCATGCCCATCCAACGTTCTGGCATGCGTTCGTGGCCACGCTGGTGGCCGAACATGCGCGCGCCGGCGCGTTCTGGAGCGATCCGGCGGCTGAAGCGGCGCTGCGCAAGAAGGTCAACGATATGTACGCGGGTCTGCGCGACAAGGTCGATGCCGACAACTACATGGTGGCCACGGGCCGCGACTGCACGCCCAACAAAATCTACACCTACCGCATGCTGGACACAGCCTGGCACGCGCTGGCCCAGCTGTTCGAGGACGGTGCCTCGCACCGCGAGCGGCTGGCTGTCATCCTGGACTGCGCGCCGGGCACCATGCCGCCGGAGTTCCGGCATCTGAAAATCGGCGCCTGCCAGGCGGAATGGATCATTCGCTGGAGCGAAACGCAGGAGCATTACACCGGCGCCCCCGGCCCGCTGCATACCCGTTCCAAGCGCTTTTCCAGCCTCAAGAACAACCCGGCCCGGATCGCGGCCATGCTGGCGGAAATCGGCGACTATGAGGAATTGTCGTCCAACCAGGACAGCGCCGACCCTTGGCGGGAAGATGCCGGCGAGGCCGCGTCATGGCTGGAAGACTACTGGCGCGTGATGGATGCGTCGGAAGCGCAGGAGGCGGCTGGCGGTGCGGCCGCCATGTCCGATCAGATCCTGCCAGCGCCGGAAATGGACGATAGCGAGTCATCTTGCGAGGCGGAACCGGCGGACGAGGAACCCGCGCCGGCGGTGCACGATGCAGCGGAGGTAGCCACTGCGCTGGCCGCCGAGCAATCCATCGCCGCCGCGCTTTCCCTGCCCCCCCGCTATCTGGAAATGGCGCGGGCCGCGCAGGACACGGCCAGTTGGACGCTGCGCGTTCTGCACGGGACTACGCTGCCGATACGGCTGGCCGTGTATCACACGCTGCTGGGACCGGAGGACGACAGTTACCCCGATGCCTGGCTGGATGCGGCCACTGGTGAACTGCCCACCTTGCAGCAACTGGCGGCGCTGGATGGCATATCCATGCCCACCTTGCGCAAACGCCGGAACGAAGCCATCGCCCGGCTGCATGCGGCTCACACGGGAGCCGCGTAATTGAAGGAGAACGAGATGCATACGACACCACTGGATGACCGGCTGCGCGAGCGCCTGCTGCTGTCGCGGGCGGCGCCTGGCGACCGGCTGATGCTGGCCGACGCCACTTTGCTGGCCGCGCTGGACGGCAGCCGCGCGCTCACGCCCAAGGAACGCACCGCCCTGCAGCAATCGCCGCTGACCATGCGCCGCTTCCGTCAACTGGCGTTGGACCGGCGCGCAGCGGGAGTGAAGGGCAGCGTTACCACCGCCGCGCCGGTGCCGCATCATGGCCGACCTGGACTTGTCGCCGCCAACGACGCCAGTTGGCACGGCAGCGCCGGCATGTTGCGCGCCGCCGCCAGTAGCGGTGAGCTTGACATGCTGAGTACCGACGATCAGTTCTGGGCCCTGCATTTCCTGCCCGAGGGCGACGGCTGGCAAGTGGTGCTCAAACTGGCCGGCGAAGCGCCTTTCGCGGCACGCCTGCTGCGCGAGCGGACCATGCTGCGCGTGGTGGATGGCGGTGGCGCCATCGTGTTGCAGGGCCGGCTGGACGCGGATGGGGAATGTGAGCAGCCCTGGCCATTCGCCACCGCGCCCGCGCCCCACTTCCACATGTATGGCGCCCGTTTCGCCGTCGAACCGGTCGCGCCCTGAATCATGGGACTGTTCAGGCGCCGCCGCCATCAGCCTGCCGATACCAGCGCGCTGGGCCGGCATGTGGTCGCCCGTCGTCTGGGCGAAGGCGATAGCGCCCCGGCCGCGTGCCGCGTCGTCATTTTCAATCCGGGCGGTCATGCGCGCCGCGCCGCCACCGGCAAGATCAACTGCGCGAAAGGCGAAACCGCATTTTGCTTCCATCCCGGCCCCTACAGCGTGGACCTGACGCCATTCGCGGCGGCGCCGGAACTGGGGCTGCGGCTGCGATTCGTGATTGATGCGACTGACCCGCGCGTGACCCAGCAACGTTTCGACCTGTTCCTGTACAGCGAGACGGAGGTGGAGCTGACGTTGGACGATATGCACGCCCGCATCGATAAGGCTGTGCAGGCTGCATTGGCGCAAGGCGCACTGGACCTGCCGCCTTGCGCCACCCTGGACGAATGGAATTGCTTCCGCGCCGGTCTAAACCAGCTGCTGTACACGCGCTTTGGCATCACGGTGGACGATTGCGTGCCGGTCGACCTGGGCGACCAGATCGATTACGCCGATGTGCTCGCGGAACGGGCGTCGCAGGCCGCCGCCGTGGCCGCGGCAACTCAGCAGGCGCCCGCCACCGCCGAGGCCAGCGCCACTGACTGCACCATCGCCACTGCCAGCGCCAGTACTAGCGCCAGCGCCAGCACCAGCACCAGCACCAGCACCAGCACCAGCACCAGCACCAGCACCAGCACCAGCACCAGCACCAGCAGGAGCGCCAGCCCTACCGGCATCGCCAGCACCAGCGCCAGCGCTAGCGGGCATGCCGCGCAGGTTTCGGCGCACGCCAAGATGGGGCCATCGGGCGGATTGCCGCCGGCCGCCTGCGATGCCAGGGCGCTGCGGCGCCTGTTCCTTGAGCTGCCCGCGTTGAGCACAGCTTTGCGCCTGTTGGCCTTGCCCGCCGGGCCGGAGCCATTCCAGACCCAGCAAGCCTTGTTGCGGCGGCTGGCGCTGCTCAAGCTGAGCGTGGACACAATGCCCTCGCTGGCATGGGCCGCACCGGATCAGCCGCTGGAAGTGCACCAGCAAGCCCGCCGCAGCCGTAACAGTACAGCCGCCGTGGCCGCGCTGGATGAAGCATGGGCACTGTTGGCCCGGCTCCAGTTGGCCGTACCGGTACAGTGGGGCGAACTGTCCGATGAAGCGAACCGCATCTGCGCCAATCTTGAATACGATCTGGCCTTGCGCCGCGCCCCATACGAGCCGATACACGAGGACGAACTGCTCGACGAACCCGTACCATTCATCCGCCGGGAGCCAGCGTCATGACCTTGCCCACCACTGCGCAATGCCTGGCCCTGCTGGCCAATGGCCGCATGCTGACCATCATGGCCAGCCGCCGGCCGCGCGCCAACCGGGCCGACGTCAAATGCATCGTCGCCGGCGCGCCCGCCATCTGCGAGCGTATGCAGCAGGTGGTGCGGCTGGCCCGGCACACGGAGGCGCGTTTCGACAGCCGCGACCAGGTGGTGCTCAGCATGGATGCCGTGCCGGAACCGGATGAACGCGATTGGGAATTGGCCGCCGTACTGGCCGATCGCATGGTGCGTGGACTGTACCGCTGCGCCAGCGGCGTGGCACTGGCGCATGGCCGCTCGGACGCATGGCACCTGGGCCGGGTGCAGGCAGGCGTTCCGCTTGCAATCGAGCAAGTTCGCCACCATCTGACGCTTGCTCCCGCCTTGGTGCTGGGCGCCGGCACGGGCGTGGCGCCCGAAGTTGACTGCCTGTTCATTTCCCACCTCGGTGGCCTGCATGGCCATCCCGACCCCGCCACCGCCGTGGCCAGCGCCATGGCCTGGTTCCCCCTGCATAGCGGCGGCGTGAATGACAGCCTGGGCTGGGTGGAAGTGAGCGTCTATTCGATCGGGCAGGGCGTCTTTGGGCATGGCGGGGCGGACGAGGAGGACACCATCGCCGCGCCGGGCCTGGACCTGAGCGCGCAACTGGCCGTGCGGCGGACGCTGGCCGGCGCCCGCCATTTCGACGGCCGGGGTCTGGGGCGCTGGCGCACCGTGGTGCGCTTCGGCCAACCCCGGTTCCAGGGCGCGTCGTATGAGCTGGCGCTGGTCATGGCGGACCGCCTCGCGCGCGGGCGCGAGTGCGTGCCGCGCGGGCGCATCATCGCCACCGGTTGTTCCAGCGCCTGGCATGCGGGGCAGGTGGAGACGGTGGACGGCTGCGGGCCCAAGCTGGCGTTGATATTGAAGCAAGCCGTGGCCGGGGACCGGGTGTTGCTGCCCGCCGCCTGGCAGGGACAGTTGCCGGATGGATTCGCGGCCGCGCTGCGGGCGCGCGGCGCCAGCCATGTTTGCATCGAACGAATTGGCATGATCTGAATCGTGCGCAAAAGGAGTACCGGTGGGCCCCTGCTAAAATCGTTGGCGGGCTGGGGTGTTCCGGTGGATGAACCCAAGAAGGAGTCTGGCATGTTCCAAATGTTTGGTTTTGGCGGCGTCAAGTGCCCGCGCTGTGGGCACAAGAATGACGAGCAGTCGGGCTATTGCGCCGATTGCGGCCTGACGCTGGGCGCCCCGCGCAACGAGCCGGTGCTGCGCGATAACCGCTGGATACCGGGCAACGATGAACTGGCCGTCTATTTTGGCGTGCGCGCGCTGTCCGGCATTTTCACCAAGACGCTGCGCGTACCGGCCACCGCCCGCGCCTACATCCTGCAGGCCGACAAGGCCACGGAAGTGCCGCAAGGCGAATATGAAATCGAAGGTTTCTTCACCCGCCTGAACCATTTGCTGCGTAACCAGCATGCGGAAATCCTCATCACGCGCAGCACGCCGCTACCGGTGGATTTCTCGTTCGACGACCTGCATACGGCCGAGCACTTGAAGATTGCGGCCCGCTTCACGGTGGGCCTCCGGATCGAGAACGTGCCGGCCTTCGCCCAGCACTTCATGACCACCCCGGGCACCGTCACCACCAGCCACCTGCATGATCTGCTGGCGCCGTCCGTGCGCCAGTTGGCGGTCGAATTCGTGGGCGCCCGGTCGATGCGCGACATGGCCCACAATCCCGACCTGCGCGCCCAGCTTGACGAACGGCTGCAGGCGGCGCTCAAGCTGCGCCTGGCCGAATATGGCCTGGCCGTGTCCCAGGTGGAGACGGCCGCCATGCGGCACGACAAGTTCGACCACAACCGCGAACGCATCGGCACCTTGTGGCTGGTGGCCGACGAGCGCCACGTGCAGCTGGAACACGTCAAGCAGCTCGACCAGATCTACGATGACGAGGAATGGCAAGCCATCTGGCGCGAAGAGCAGAAAATGCGCACCCAGTACCGGCGCGCTGAACTGCGGCAGGATGCCAGCGTGGAAAAGGCGGAATTGACGCTGCAGGAAGCGGAACGGGTGCAGGCCATCCGCGCCCGCGAGGTGGACCTGTATGGCCGCATCATGGAATCGAAGACGCGCAAGGTGGCGTTGGAGAAGGGCGCCGGCACTACGCTGGCGGAACTGGAGCACGAGCTGGCGAAGCACCGCGCCGTGCGCGCGGGCGATACAGCGGAATGGGAGCACGTGCGCGAGCTGGCGCAGATCAAAATGCGCACCGAGCTGGAAATCGCCCAGCAGGAAGCGGCCGAGCAGCGGCAACTGGCGCAGCAACGCTTCGCGCACACCTTGCACCAGCAGGCCATTGAAAACCAGATCGCGCAGGCCCTGGCGATCGAGGACGAGTCGCGCCGCCGCGCCGAACTGGCCCGCTTGCGCCAGCGCGAGGCGGAGGACAAAGAACGCGAGGCGCAACTGGAAACGGAGCATCATCTGGCCCGTCACCAAGGGCTGGCGCTGGCCAACCTGGCGCGCCGCCGCGAGGCCGAACGTATCCAGGAGTGGGAAGACCAGATACAGCTGGCGCGCCAGCGCGAACTGCTGCGCGGCGATGCCGTCAAGGATGCGTCCAATGCCGTCCAGGTGGCCGAGATCAACCAGAAGATCGAGGACTTGCGCCGCGCCGGCGCGCAGGCCGACGCCATCGCCCAGTACGAGAAACTGTTGCGCACGATAGAAGCAGACAGCGTCCACGCCCGCAACAACCAGGCCAACGCGCACCAGGCCATGCTGGACCAGCTGGCCGTGGATGAGCAGCGCCAGTTGCTGCAGGAGCGTGAGCGCGAAGCGCAGTGGCAGCGCGAGCTGAAAGCCATGGCCCATGAGCGGGACGAGAAGTTCGCGCGCTGGAAGGGTGAGTACGACATGCTGCTGGCGCGCCAGGCGCACGAGATCGCGCACGTGGAAGCGATCGGCAAATTGAGTGACATGGGCATGGTGGCCACGGCCGCCACGCCCAACGCGGAAGCCGTGGCGCGCATCATGCAGCTGCAAATCAAGGGCGGCATGACACCCGAGCAGATCCAGTCGCTGGCCGCCGTGGTGGCGGCCGAACACAGTGTCAGCCCGGCCGAGGCCATGCGGCTGGCGCGCGAGCAGGTGCTGGAGGACCGCGCCCACCGCGACACCGACATGGACAAGGACCGCCGCCACCAGCTCGACCTGCTCAATCTGCAGAACGCGGCCAGCGCCGTGGCCCTGACGACCCAGAGCCAGCTCGGGGTGGGCGTGGCCCGGGCCGGGGTGCCCGGTGCGGTGGCCGCCACAACGCCGACCATCGCGCCGGCCGCGCCCGTGCGTTGCTGCCGCAATGGCCACCCGGTTCGGGCGGATGCCCCGCATGATAAATTCTGCGCCGAATGCGGCGTGCCGCTGACACCGTGACGAAGCAGGAATCCCACCTTCGATGATGCAAACCGCAAGAGAAAAGATACGCGAACTGCGTGCCCTGCACGAGGACGGGCTGTTAAGCCTGCAGGAGTTCGATCGCCGCAAGAACGCTATCCTGGACGCCGAATACGCGCCGCCGGGCGGCAGCGCCGCGCCCATGCTGGCGCGCCAGGGGACGGAACTGGGGCTGATGAGTGGCCAGGAAATCGGCCCTCAAAACCGGCGCTACCGGCTGGAACGGCTGATCGGCATGGGCGGCATGGGCCAGGTGTGGCTTGCCACCGACCTGGCCACGCACGCCGAACTGGGACACAGCGACCAGGTGGCCTTGAAGATCCTACCGCCGCAACTGACCCAGAGCGCCACCCACGCCAAGCTGTTGATCGAGGAAGCCACCCAGGCCCGCAAGCTGGCGCATGAAAACATCGTGCGCGTGTACGAATGGGCGCAAGACCCGGCCACCTCCAGCTATTTCATCATCATGGAATACCTGGAAGGCCAGGACCTGGACGCCATCCTCGCCCGCGAAGGCCCACTGGCGCTGGAGCGCGTGTGCCAATTGCTGCAACCGGTGGGCGAGGCGCTGCACTACGCTTGGGACAAGCACAAGCTGGTGCACCGCGACATCAAGCCGGGTAACGTGTTCCTGACCCAGCGCGGCGAAATCAAGCTGCTGGACTTCGGCATCGCCTCGCGCGCGCGCAGCGCCGGCAGCAGCCTGGGGCTGCAGGCGCCCAACGCCGGCACGGCCGGCTACCGGGCGCCGGAAGCGGGTACCCATCAGCGCCAGCCCAGTCCCCGGCTGGACGTATATGCCGTGGCCGTGATGATCTATCAGCTGCTGGAAGGGCGCATGCCGTTCGAGGACATGCGCAGCGCCGATTTTCATCCCTCGGCGCCGGCCGCGCTCAATCTGCGCCAGTGGCAGGTGCTGCAGGCGGGGTTCGCGTTTGCGCAGGAGCGCCGTCCGGCCAGCGTGGCTGAACTGCTGCAAGCGTTGCGCGGCGCGGCTGGTCCCAGCGAAGAAGAACTGGCGGCGCAGGCCGCCGCGGCCGAGCAGGCGCGCGCGCGCGAAGCGCTGCGCCAGAAGGAGCTGGCGGCCCAGGCCGAACAGGCCCGGCTGGCCGAGCAGCGTCGCCAGGCGGAATTGGCCGCTAAACGCCAGGCCGAGGTGCAAGCCGCCGCCCAGGCGGCCGCCCATGCCGCCGCGCTGGAAAAGGTGCGGCTCGATAAGCTACGCCGCGAGCAGGAAGCCCGCCAGCGCGCCGAGGCGGAAGCGGCCGCCAAGATACGCAAGCAGCAGCTACGCGAGCAGTTGCAAGCCCGGCGCGAGGCCGATGCCGCCGCCGCCCGCGCCGCGCACGAGGAGCAGCAGCGCAAGGCCATGCAGCTCAAGGCCGAAGCGGCGTATCGTGCCGAGCAGGAACGCCACCGCAAGCAGCAGGCCGAACGCAACGCGGCCGAACTGGCGGCCCTGCTGCCCACGCCGGGCAGTCCGGTCGCCGATGCCAGCGGCGTGCTGCGTGACCGCTTCCTGGACGGCACCGGCGTCGGCCCGGAGTTGGTGCTGATCCCCACCGGCCGTTTCCAGATGGGCTCCGCGGAACACGAACGGGCCATCGCCATCAAGGCCGGCGCCCAGCAGGGCTGGCTGGAACGCGAGCAACCGCAGCACTGGGTGGGTATCGAGCATTCGTTCGCGCTGGGCCGCTATCCCGTCACGGTGGGCCAGTGGAAGCTGTTCGCCCGCGCCACCGGTTGGGAATCGATGTCCGACACGGACTGGCGCCAGCCCGGTTTCGTGCAGACGGACGAACATCCCGTGGTCGGCGTGAGCTGGAACGACGCACAACGCTATGTGCGCTGGCTGTCCGAATGCACGGGCCAGCAGTACCGCCTGCCCAGCGAGGCGGAATGGGAGTATGCGTGCCGGGCCGGGACCAAGACCGCCTTTTCATTCGGCGACGAGATCAGCACCGAGCGCGCCAACTACGACGGCAATTACACCTACAACGGCAGCGCGCGCGGAGAATTCCGGCAGGGGACGACCAAGTGCGGCAGCTTCGCGCCCAATCCCTGGGGCCTGTTCGACATGCATGGCAACGTGTGGGAGTGGGTGCAGGACGTGGTGCACGATAACTACCAGGGCGCGCCAGCCGACGGCACGGCGTGGGAGCAGGGCGGTGACCAGGTACGGCGCGTGCTGCGCGGCGGCTCGTGGCTGTACAACCCACGCTATCTGCGCTCGGCTGTCCGCAATGGGTACTCGGCGGTGCTGGCGAACGACATCGTCGGTCTGCGTGTGGCACGGAAATTGACGTAGATGACGTCTGTTGGCTGGGAATTTGGGTGGTGAAGCAGTATAATGCTGGTTTTTGCGGGCAGTTGCCCAACTTTTCAGGATAATACGATGAGCGCTTTACCTCCATGCCCCAAATGCAATTCCGAATTCACCTATGAAGACGGCGGCCAGTACGTGTGCCCGGAATGCGCGCACGAGTGGAGCGCGCAAGCGGCCGAAGCGGCTGAAGAAGGCGCCAAGGTGTACCGCGACGCCGTCGGCAACATCCTGCAGGATGGCGACACCGTCACCGTGATCAAGGATCTGAAACTGAAGGGTGGCGGCGGTACCGTCAAGGTCGGCACCAAGGTCAAGAATATCCGCTTGGTGGACAGCGACCACGATATCGACTGCAAGATCGACGGTTTCGGCGCCATGAGCCTGAAGTCGGAGTTCGTCAAGAAAGTGGTGTGATGGGATGGCGGCCACGCGCCGCCTGCGAGCACCAAAGCAAACGGCGGCCTGGCGGGCCGCCGTTTGCTTTTCCGCGCGCCGTTTCAACCGAGCGCACCAGCGCAGGGTTCCACCCAATCGCACCAGCGCAAGGTTTAACCCAATCGCGCCAGCGCAAAATCGACGAAACTGCGCACCTTGGCGCTGGGGCGCGGCTCTGGCCGGCGCACGATGTGGACGGCGCGCGATGGCAGTTCCCAGTCCGGCAGCAGATGCACCAGCGCGCCCGAGTGCAAATGCTCGGCCAGCAGCGAGTCGTTCTGCATCACCACCCCCATGCCCGCCAAACCTGCCGCCAGCAAGGCGTGGCCGTGATTGCTGATGAAATTGCCCTGTGCCCGCACCGCCACCATCGTCTCGCCCTGGCTGAAACGCCAGCGATGGTCCACGCCCCAGGTGTCGAAGGACAGGCAGTTGTGCTGCTCCAGGTCCAGCGGATGATGCGGCACGCCATGCCGTTCCAGATAATTGGGACTGGCCGCGGCCAGCATGCGGCTGCGCGCCAGCGGCCTTGCGATCAGGCCCGTGTCGGCCAGTTTGCCGGAACGGATCGCCACATCGATGCCTTCCTCGGCCAGGTTCACCACCCGGTCATTCAGCACCAGGTCGACATGCACCAGCGGATAGGTGGCCGTGTAGGCGTGGATCACCGGCACCAGCCGCTGCGCGCCGTACGCCACCGGCGCCGTGATGCGCAAGTTCCCTTGCGGGACGGCGCGCAGGGTTTCGGCCACATGGTCGGCCGCCTCCACGCTGGCCAGCACGTCGCGGCACCGTTCAAGATAGCTGGCGCCGATCTCGGTCAGGGTCAGTTTGCGGGTGGTGCGTTCCAGCAGGCTGGCGCCCAGTTGCTGCTCCAGCGCGCTCACGTGCTTGCCCACCATGACGGCCGACATGTCCAGCACGCGGCCGGCCGCCGCCAGGCTGCTGGCCGTCGCCGCCACCACGAACACTTGCATGCTGCGCAGTTTGTCGCTCATATCCGGAATAAAAAGTTACGATTACCGGAATTGTAGGCTTATTTCTCGTTATTTGGTTCGGATTGATAATGAGTCCGCCTCACCAACCACACCAGGGAGAATCACATGGCTGCATACGTTATTGGCGCTTTGACTGTACATAACCCGGACTGGCAGCAGGAATATGGATCGAAGATGCCGGCCCTGATCCAGAAGCACGGCGGCAAACTGCTGGCGCGCACGCCGGCCGCCCTGCTGGAAGGCGAGGCGCTGCTGCATGGCGTGACCGTGATGATCGAATTCCCTACCACGGAGCAAGCGCAGGCCTGGCACGCCGACCCGGACCATCAGCCGCTGCGCAAGCTGCGCCAAAGCGGCTCGCATATGGACATGATGCTGGTCGACGGGCTGTAACGGCACCGCAGGGCGGCATCGGCGCATGCTGGTGGCCGCCTTTGCTCTTTTCCATTCCTGCGCTGGGCACGTATCGTCCAAACGGTGTAAATTGTTGGTTCTGTATTATTGCCCAACAAGGAATGCCATGACCATCAAAGTAATCCGCGACCAGTCGCTGCCCATGCGCCACATCGTCCACGTGCGCAACCACCTGATCTCCACCGAC
This sequence comes from Rugamonas apoptosis, assembly GCF_014042355.1. Classification (GTDB taxonomy): domain Bacteria; phylum Pseudomonadota; class Gammaproteobacteria; order Burkholderiales; family Burkholderiaceae_D; genus Rugamonas; species Rugamonas apoptosis. The sequence goes on along the minus strand of NZ_JACEZU010000005.1, from coordinate 403,191 downwards.
GGCACGCTGGAGGAAGGCGGCAACGACGCCGGCCCGTCGCCGCACGACCTGTACGACGCGGCCATCAGTTCCTGCAAGGCGCTCACCGTGGTCTGGTACGCCAAGCGCAAGGGCATCCCCCTCGAACAAGTGGAAGTGAGCACCGAACGCGATGCGAGCGAGGAGCGCAAGGGCGTCTACCGCCTGGCCACCACCCTGCACCTAACGGGCGAACTGACCGAGGAACAGCGTGCCGACCTGCTGGCCGTGGCCCAGAAATGCCCCGTCCACAAGCTGATGACGGCCGTGACGACGGAAGTGACGACGGTGCTGGGCTGAACAGGATAGACGCCATGACCATCTCCACCGTATTGAAAGGCCACGAGAAGGACCTGGGCGGCGGCTTGATCGTGCGCCGCTACCTGCCGGCTGCCGTCAAGCAGGCCGTGGGTCCCTTCATTTTCTTCGACCATTTCGGCCCGATCGACGTGGCGCCCGGCGCCAACCACGACGTGCGTCCCCATCCCCACATCGGCCTGGCCACCGTGACCTATTTGTTCGAAGGGGCGATGGACCACCGCGACAGCATCGGTTCCGTGCAGCGCATCGAACCGGGCGCCATCAACTGGATGACGGCCGGCCGGGGCATCGTCCATTCCGAGCGCACGCCCAAGGACCTGGTGGACCGTCCACACCGCACCCACGGCCTGCAGTTGTGGGCCGCGTTGCCGCTGGCGCACGAGGAGGACGAACCCAGCTTCTGTCACACGGCGGCCGACGAAATCCCCGAACTGGAAGTGCAGGGCGCACGTGTGCGGGTACTGATCGGCAGCGCCTTCGGCAAGACCTCGCCCGTGCGCACCTACAGCCAGACCCTGTACCTGGACGTGCTACTGCAGCCAGGCCAGCAACTGGGCCTGACCGGGCTGCCGCCGGAAGCGGCCATTTACCCCATCAGCGGCGCAGTGGAGGTGGATGGCGTGCCGCTGGCGCTGCACACCATGGCATTGCTGGACACGGCCAGCGCCCAGCGCGTGCTCGCAGGTTCGGACGCGCGCTTTGTCATCATTGGCGGCGAACCGCTGGAAGGGCGGCGATTCATGTCGTGGAACTTCGTCTCGTCGAGCAAGGAGCGCATCCAGCAGGCGGCCGAGGATTGGACCGCGCAGCGCTTCGATCCGGTACCCGGTGAGACAGAATGGATACCGCTGCCGGCCCGCATGCCCGTTTGAACCGGTACAGCAGGCAGGGCTGTCATGGACAGTTTGTTGTCAAGGTGCACCTTGCGATGCGCCTTGATCTGGATCAAGGTTTCGAGCTGTTCCATCCGGGTACAGTGATTGTCTCAGGAACCATTTTCCTTAACTAACACTGTCATCTGATAGTGCGCCCAGCGAACGCGCTCTTGCAGATCCCAGGACGAGAGCGCGATGAACTCTTCCAGTCTGCTGTTGCTACATGCTTCACCTGTATTGGATTTATTGCAACACCAACTCGGCGGCAAGGACATGACGATGCTGGTGGTCGATGCCTTGGGGCAGCCGCTTCATGTTCGAGGTGATGCGGCTCTGGCCGGGCGCACGGCTGAACTGACCAATACCTTGGGCGCCGCGTTGATAGTCCAGCACCCGGTGTACTTGCCCGCATCTTGCGCGGGATCATGCGCGCCCATCGTCGATGGACAGGGCCAGTTGTGCGGCGCGCTGGCCATCCTCGGCGACTGCGCCAGCGACCAACCGGCCATGCTGGCGCTGGCGCGCATGTCGGCCAACATGATCGAGCGCCAACTGTTTTTGGCCTCGGCGCCGCAAGGCTTGACGCTGCATTTCCATGGCCGCGGCGCCGGCCTCGGCACGCTGCAGGACGGGCTGGCCAGTTGCAGCGCCGACGGCCGCGCCGTGATGGTCAACGATGCCGGCCTGACTCAGCTTGGGCTGCCCCGCGCGGCACTGGCCTCCCACACCTTTCCCTCCTTGTTCGGCGCGACGCTGGCCGAGCTGGCCGAGCGCTGTCGCGCCGCCGCCCCTGGATTGGTCAGCCTGCGATTGCGCGATGGCGGCACGGTGCACTGCCGTGTGCAATTTTGGGACAGCTGTGACACGATGGACCGGCGCGACACCGCCAGCGCCACCGCCACCGCCACCGTCGCCGATGGCGCCCACCCGGGGCGGCGCGTGCGGGCTGGGCTGGGCCGGTTGGCCGACTTGCCGTCCCCGCTGGCGGCGACGGCCCTGGGCCAGCTCGACATGGGCGACACCCGCATGGCGCAAGTGATCGCCAAACTGCGCAAGGTGGCGGGCACCGATATCGCCGTCCTCATCACGGGCGAGACGGGTAGCGGCAAGGAATGGCTGGCGCAGGCCATCCACCGCGATTCGCCGCGCGCGCGGCAACCGTTCGTGGCCATCAATTGTGCCTCCATCCCCGAGTCGCTGATTGAGTCGGAGCTGTTCGGCTACGAGGACGGCGCCTTCACGGGGGCGCGCCGCAAGGGCAGTCCCGGCAAGATCGTGGCGGCCAATGGCGGCACCTTGTTCCTCGACGAGATCGGCGACATGCCGCTGCCGTTGCAGGCGCGCCTGCTGCGGGTGCTGCAGGAACGCCAGGTCACGCCGCTCGGCAGCGCCAGATCGATTCCGGTCGATATCGCCCTGGTGTGCGCCACCCACCGCAATTTGCGCGAGCAGATTGAAGCGCACACCTTCCGCGAGGACTTGTACTACCGGCTCAACGGGCTGGTGGTGAAACTGCCGGCCCTGCGCGAGCGCAGCGATCTGCCGGCCCTGCTGGCGCGGGTGCTGGCCGAGGATGGCGCCGGTTGCACGCTGGCGCCTGCCGTGGCGGGCCTGCTGGAACGCCACCGCTGGCCGGGCAACCTGCGCCAGTTGCGCAACGTGCTGCGCACGGCGGCGGTAATGGCCGGGCCGGGTGAACAGATCCGGCCAGAACATCTGGCCGACGATTTCATGGATGACCTGACCCCCGTCATCGCGGGCACGGAAGCTGCTTCTAACGATAATGCACCGGCGCTGATGCTGGATCAAATGGAATTGCAGCTGATCCAGCGGACGCTGGCCGCGCACGGCGGCAACACCTCCGCCGCCGCGCGCGCCCTGGGCGTTTCGCGCAACACGATCTACCGCAAGCTGGGTATGGACCGGCTGGCGGTCGCGTGAAGCGCGCCCGGGCCGGAGCGACACCATAACGAGACAGTGGGAGACGACTATGTTTACGCAAGCAGTGACGCGGCGGCGGATGATGGTATGGGCAACGGTGGCGCTGTTCGCCGGGCTGGCGCTGGGAATCAGCGCGCTGGCTGGCGCGGCTTGGCCGGCGCAATTGGCGGCGGCGCTGTCGGCCGCCAGCGGCATCTGGCTGGGCGCCCGGCTGCGCGGACGCGGCGCCGGCACCCCCGAACAGCTGTTGTCCAGCAGCGGGGCCATGATCGACCAGATGATGATAGGCGCGGCCGAGACTTCGCACTTCATCGACACCATCCGCAAGCAGGTCGAACATGACCTGCAGGCGGTGCAGGAGATCGTGCGGCACGCATCCCACTCGACCGACAACACGGAGCAGATCGCGGCCAACGCCGAGCGTGCGTCGGTGGTGGCGGCGCAAGTGCGGCGCGCCAGCCTGGATGGGCGCAGCGAGGCCGACCAGAGCCTGGAGCAGATCGGCCAGGCGCGCGACGACGCCCATGCGGCCGTGGCCCTGATGCGGGCCTTGCAGGAAAAATCGCGCACCATCCACACCATCACCGACACCATCAACCAGATCGCCCAGCGCACCAACCTGCTGGCCTTGAACGCCGCCATCGAGGCGGCGCGCGCCGGGGAGCATGGCCGTGGTTTCGCCGTGGTGGCGGGCGAGGTGCGACAACTGGCGCAGCGCACCAGCGAATCGAGCAACGAGATCGGCCAGCTGGTGCGCGCCATCAGCGAACAGGCCGAACGGGCCGCCGGTGGCATGGAAGCGTTGAGCGGCAAGGTGGTGGCCGTCAGCGGCAAGGTCGAGCAGGTGCACGCCTTCTTCCAGACCATCGACCAGGCATCGGCCACGGCCGAAGGCGAAGTGCAGGGTATCGCGCTTTCCTCGCGCGGCCACGTGGACAGCACGCGCGCCATCGGCGGCGCCATCGAGGCGATCCGCGACGGCATGCTCAACACGCAGGCCGAATTGCCGCTCGCCTCGCAGTCGGCCATGATGCTGAGCGAACGGGCCGAGGCGCTGTTCCACGCCGGCGCGGGCGCCGAGGCGGGCGCGCACGACGCCATCCGCGTCGCCGCACAGCAGGCCGCGCGCGAGGTGGGGGAACTGTTCGAGCAGGCGCTCAAGTGCGGCGTGATCAGCGAGCAGGCGCTGTTCGAACGGCGCTACACGCCCATCCCCGGCACCAATCCGCCCAAGTACCGCACCGCCTTCGATGCCTACACCGACCGCGTGCTGCCGGAAATCCAGGAAGCGGTGCTGGAGCGCTTGCCGCAACTGGCTTATGCGGGTGCGGTGGACGACCACGGTTACTTCCCCACCCATAACCGCAAGTTCAGCCAACCGCTGACGGGCGACATGGACTACGACCTGGTGCACAACCGCACCAAGCGTATCTTTGACGATCGCATCGGCGCCCGCTGCGGCTCGCACACCCAGCCCTACCTGCTGCAGACCTACAAGCGCGACACGGGCGAGGTGATGCATGACCTGTCGGCGCCCATCACGGTACGGGGCCGGCATTGGGGCGGTTTCCGCATTGGCTACCGTTCGGATGCGGCGACGACGAGCGCTCCTGTCGCGGCGCCAGCGGCCGCGCCAGCCCCCACGCCTGCGGCTGCGCCAGCGCCCACGCGCGGCGGAGCGGGCAAGAGCGCGCTCACCTCGCGCCGGCCGGCGCTGGCGGGCGTGGCTGGCGCCAGGGCGCGCGCGGCGCGCTGAACGAAGCGGAGCGATTGCAAAGAAAATGGCAGGCGCGTGATCATCAAGGCCAGACCCCCGCGCCAAGGCGGGGAGTCTGGCCCTGAAGGCGGCGAGGCGAAAAAATCAGGCGGTGGACAGGTCGTGCGCGGCGATGGTGCTGTGCAGGCCGGTCGCGCCGGTGCGGATGATCCAGTGTTCGGGATACGGTTCGCTGGCGAAGCGGTTGTGGCGCGCGATGCGGGTCAGCTTGTCGAGCGAGGTGGTGGGCGCCAGCGCCGTCTCCTTGCCGCTTAGCTGATCGAGGTGCCAGAAGCCGCCGTCGTGGTGCAGCAGCAGCGGCAGCGCGGACGCCAGCGGGGTGCTGGCGTAGGACGGTATCGGGTAGCCGGGATGGGTCTCCGGCGCTACCAGGTAGAAGCACTCGGCGCGCGCACCTTCGTCGATGCGGTGCAGGATGACGGCGTGCGGCAGGATCGCCGTCACGGCCAGCACCACGATGCCCTTGATGCTGGCGCTCAGTTCAATGCGCATGCCCAGCCGCAGCGGCGTGGGTTTGTTCTTGCCCGGCCAGACGCCATCCAGCAGCAGGCCGTAGCGTGACACGTCCTCGATTTCGAAACCGTGGCTGGTGCGGCGGATCACGGCATGGCGCCCGGACAGGCGGCGCGTGAGTCCGTTGGTTTCCTGGCCATCGCCGCTGTAATGGGTGAGCAGAGCGTCAGCCTCGGGATCGACCAGTTCGAAGCGGCCGAACACGCATTCCTCCAGCGCGAACAGGCGGATCTGGCGCTGCGCGCCCGCTTCCGGCGCCGCGTTCACCAGGCAGGCCGCGCGGCTGGGGTGTGGATGCAGGGCCGCTGCGGCCGGCATGTCGATTTCGATCAGGTCCTCATCCCAGGCGATGGTGGAAAAGCCCAGGTCCACCTTGCCCTGCGGCGCGCCCAGGTCCAGATGGGCGATGCCGGCGTTGCGGGCCGTGACGTCGATGTCGAGCCGGTCGCCGCCTTGCGCGCTCACGCGGGCGATGGAGGCGTCGTCCGCCATCACGCGCACGTTTTTGTGGGTGGACAGGAAAATGCGGTGGATCTCGGTCAGCGTGGCGTCCGGGCGGGGCACCAGGATCACGAAGGTGCATACCCATTTGCGCGACGCCAGCTCCGGGTGCTGGCTCAGCACCTCGATGCTGATCTGGTACTGGCCATGCTCCATGCCGCGCGAGGAGAATTCCACGAACACGGGGCGCCAGTCGCCATTGGTGGAGCGCACCATCTGCTGGTGCGCGGCGCCATGCGGGATCAGGTCCGATTGCAGTTGCAGCGCCAGCTGGGGCGCGCAGCCTTGCGGCATACCGCGCAATTCCATTTTCAGGGTCTGGCGGCCGCCGGCGGCGCGCGGGTCGAAACCGCTGATGTGGAGCTGGGGACGTTCGGCCTGGGCGCGCACCAGCGTGCGGGCGTAGGCGGGGGCCAGGTCGGCGGCGGTGGTGGCTACCGCTGCTGTTGCGGGGAGGTCGGTGCCGGTGTGCGGTAAACCCTGGGCAGCCGCCTGCGCCGCGGCCGGTACATCGGCGCGGGCATGGCGCACGGCATGCAGCAGGTCGTAGCTGGAGGGTTGCGCTGCGGCTTGGGCGTGACCGCCCGCGCATGCGTCTTCCCCAGGCATGACCCAGTACGTGCAGTGCGGATGCTGCGGGTTACTGCATTTTTTCATGGCATTCGAACCAACGGGATACCCATGAGTTTATGCGCTTTTGCCATGGCTTGGCAATCGGCGTACCCCTGCAAATCATGAATTGTGGCCCGATTACGCCGGTTTGCTGTTTTTGTAACAACGCCGCTTAGCAAAAAGTGGTCAGAATGGAATGTGGCAGTGCTGTCTGGTCAATATTTCGGCCTGAAAAGCGGATGGCGATGGCTGTCATGTTGTCGATATATAACTGCGGCGGCGGGTTGTTGGTCCAGGCATGGAACAGGCCGTCCAGCGCCTCGTTGACGGAGGCTGTACCGTCCGAGAGCAAGCGCGGCCAACGGGCCAGCCACGGCAGCGGCTCACGGCAGGCCCACAGGCCGTCCGTGGCCAGCAGGTACAGCGCGTCGGGCCGTAATGCCAAGGCACGGCGGTCGGCCATCTGGCGCAGGAAGGGCGGCAATGAGGCCGGGTCCAGCGCGCGCAGGCCGTCATCCAGCACTTGTGGGTTGGCGAAGGCATTGCCGAGGATGAAGGCCTGGGCGATCTGGGGCCGGTGCTCGCCGTGCACCTGTTGCCACCATTCGCGCGCGCCCAGCATGCCGTGCATGGCGTAGCCGGTGGCCGGCACATGGTCGATGGTGAGCGGCAGGGCCACGTCAGCCGTCACTTCGTACAGCCGCGAATCGCCCACGTGATACAGCAGCGGCGCTTGGCCGGGCGCGATCTCCAGCAAGGTGAGGGTGGTGCCGGGGCGGCGGAAGGTGTCTGCGTCGCCCGGTTGGCGGAAGCGCGCTTGCAGCGCGGCGTGCAGCGTGTCGAAGCGGGAAGACAGTTCGTGCAGCGTGCGGCAGGCTGGAACGTCCAGCAAGGCCGTGGCCACAGCCTCCGCCGCCTGCCTGCCGTTGCCGTGGCCGCCCATGCCATCGAGTACGGCCAGCCGCACGTGGCCGGCGGGCCAGCCGGCGACCCGTGTGCGCAGTGGCGCTTGGCCGTAGAGGCGAACGGCGTGGCCGCTGGCGTCGATCAGCAGTAGGTTGTCCTGGTTCTCCGGCACCACCAAGCGGCTGGCGCTGGCGGCGCTGCGGGCGGCCACCGTCAGGCCGGGGCCGAACGCCAGCCCGTCGGCCAGACAGGTCATGGCATCGGTCGCAGGGGGCGCCTCGGCGCATGGGCCGCGCATGAACCTCATTCGCCGCTCCGGCGCAGCCACAGGCTGCTGACCCAGCCCACGCTGCCGCCATCGGCCATCACGGCGCGCACCTGCCACCAGTCGCCGTCGCGTGCGCCGGTGGGCGTGACGGTGGCGCCGGGCGGCACGGTGGCCAGCAACGGCGCGTTGACGCCGGCGGCCGCGCGCAAGTGCAGCGCGCGGTGGGTCTGGAATGGCTGGCCGGCGGTGGCTGGGCGGGGCGTGCCGGTTGACGTGGCGTCACGGTCGCTGTCAGACGGCGTGATGGATGGTGTGGCGTCACGGTCGCCTTGAGCCGTCGCGATGGATGGTATGGCGGCGTGGTCGTCCGGGCTCGTCGCCCGCGCCCACGTGTGCGGCGCGGGCGCGAGGAAAAGGATCAAGCTGCCCAGTCCCCAGCTTCCGGCCACCAGGATCAGCAGCGCGCGCGCGTTCGGCCGGCGCCACCACTGGCGCGGCGTCAGTACGGACGCCAGGAACAGGGTCAGCACCAGTCCCGCCAGGAAGGCGCCCGCGCCGTAGAGTTTAGCCATGTCCATGTTGGCTCCCGTTGTCATACCAGTTGTCATGCTTCGAAGCGCAGCACGTAATGGCCCACTGCCAGGTGGTGGCCCGCCGGCAGCAGGTAGGGCGCGTCGGCGCTCGTTTCGGCGATGGTGGCGACGAAGGCCAGCTTGTCGTCCAGGTGGTACAGGGCTTGGGTCGCGGCCAGGCGGCCGATTCGATAGCCCTGCGGCGTGGCCTCGAAACTGAATGCGGTGCGCGACAGGCCGAGTCGGTCGGCGCTGGCACCGTCGGCGCCGCCGTCGCGGCGCAGGAAACGTGGCGAGTCGAGTACGCGTAGCGCCGCCAGCATGGCGCTGCTGCGGCCGAAGGTGAAACGCGCGCCGCCCGCCACCGGCGCCGACAGCGGCTGCGCCAGCGACAGCAGGGCGCAATAGCGTTCGGCCATTTCCGGCACCACGGCCAGCAGCGCCATGCTGCGGCCATCGACGGGATTGAAGGTGGCCGGCGCGGCCACGCGCTGGCGGCCGGCGGCCGTACGGGCGTACAGTTCGTCGTTGGCGGTCACGCCGAATATGATGGCCGCCGAAGCGTCGTGCGAGACGGCCAGCGTGCCGTCGAATGGCAGTTCCAGCGCGCTGGCGCCTGTGTCGCGGTAGCGGCTCAGGCGCGGCAACGCCAACGCCACCAGGCTGACGCGCTGCTGGGCGGCAGGGGCGTAGGTGGCTTCGCTCTCGGCCGGGCGCGCCGCCTTGTGGCTGACAGGGAGCGCGGTCAGGTCGGCGCCGGCCGGCATGGCGGACGTGGCTGGCGAGGCAAGCGAGGTAAGCGAGGCAGGCGAGGCAGGCGAGGCAGGTGAGGTAGGTGAAGGCGAGGCGGAGCGGCCGGCCGAACGGTTCTGCCAGACGGCGGGCTTGATGCTGTTCCGTGATGTCGAGGGCGACGCGGAGGTGGCGGGGACCGCGCCGACTCGTGTGATCTTCAGCAGCAGGCGTGGGCCGCCGTTGGCACCGCCGATGCCGCTGGCGTTGGACTTGATGGTGTAGTAGCCGCTGCGTGGATCAAAGCGGCAATCAAAGCCGTCCTTGGGCCGCATCTGCACAATGGGTGGTGCGTCCGGCCCATCGTTGATGATGAGGATGGCGCCGTCCGGGCCGAATGGCCAGCCGGGGGCGGCGCAACTGGCGTCGCTGGCGTCGGCGCCGATCAGCACCAGCCGCTGGTCGGGATAGACCGGGCACACGGGATGCCACACGGCGCTGTCGCGCGATACGCTGACGTTGAACAGGATTTTCTCGTCCGGCGCCGGCAGGTAGACGGCGTGGCCGAACTTGACTTCGATCTGGCCCGGCGCCAGCGCGTCCGCGCCCACCACGTCGTAGCGCACCTGGTCGGCGCCCAGCAGGTCGCCGAAGTCCTTCTGGTGCAGGGCCGTCAGCGTTTGCGCCAGGTCGCGCGCGCGGGCGCCGCGCGTGAGGTGGTAGTCGTCATCGACTTCCTCTTGCGGCAGCATCAGCGTCACGTGCGAGAAGCAGCGCGTGGCGGCGCGGCCCCGGTGTTCGCGCGGGCAGCGTTCCAGCAAATCGCGCAGCAGGGGGCGGCGGGCGAACAGCGCCAGGCCCGGCGTCTGCCAGATCGCCTCGGCGTTGAAGACGTCCCCTATCCGGCCCAGGACTTGGTGTTGAACATAGATCGGCATGATGAAATCTCCTCAGGTCTCAGATGATGGCGCGCTGGCCGCGACCAGTGCTAGCAGGGGGCACAGGAAAAACAGCAGGTGGCTGCCGCCGGCCGACAGGAAACTCATGGGCTGGCCCATGATGGGGAAGATGGCCAGGTTGGTGCCCCACGACAGCAGGAAGTGCCCCAGCGCGAACGCGGCGCCGCCGCACAGGGCGAAGTAGGCGAAGCGCCCGGCCCATGCGGCGCGATGGTGGCGGGCGGTGGCGCCAGCGGCCAGGCGGCGTGCCGCCGTCAACACGATCCCGGTCACGAACGCCGCCTGTACGGCCCACAGCAGCAGGCCCGCCGCCAGCCCATGGCGGTTCAGGAAGAACGACGGCGCGAAGTCATCCTGCACGGCGGGGATGCGCAGCACGCCGCCCAGCGGTTGGCCCAGTGTGCGCAGGCCGAACAGGTGATCGGCGCCCAACCAGCCGCCGTCGGCGACGGCATGGGCGCCCAGCAGCAATTGCTGGCCCGTGTGCGGATGTTCGGCCGGGTTGAGCCAGACCAGGAAGCGGTCGGCATAGAAACCCCAGCGGATCAGGTCATCGGTGCCGGCCAGCCGCAGCCAGGTGATGGCGGCGACGGCCGCCAGCACCAGCAACAGCAAGGCGGCCGCCAGTTTGCCGTTGCGCGCGGCGGCCGCGTAGGCCAGCGCCATCGATGTACTCCACACCAGTAGCAGGATCAGAGGCGAGTAGTCGTCCACCTGCACCAGGGCGAGGCCCAGCAGCGCGAGGAACAGCAGGGCCGGCGCGGCCAGTTGCAGCCAGCGCAGGACGCGGTCAGGCCAGTGGTGCGGACCGTGGCGCCAGCCGAAGCGCAATGCCAGGCAGTGGGCGGTGAGGGCGGTCAGCGCCAGCTTGGCCAGTTCCACCGGCTGCAGGTCGAACACGCCCGTCTCGTCGCCCCACAATACCTGGGCCGCCAGCGCGGCCAGCGCCACGGCGGCGAACAGCATCAGCAGCCATTCGACGCCCCGTTGCGGCATGCGGCTTCCCTGTAGTCTCACCCACAGGCGGCAACTGGCGGCGAGCGCCGTGCCGATGGCCAGCATGGCGGCGCTCTTCTGGTAGTAGCGCAGCCACGATGATTCGTCCGCGCCCAGCCCCAACTCCAGTTGCGCCAGCAGTCCGGTCGCCAGCAGGATGACGGCGGCGGCGACGGGCAGCGATAAGCGGCCCGGCGACGCTAGCCACACGGCCAGCGCGCAGCATGCCAGCAACAGCGAGCAGGCAACGCTGGGGGGATGTCCGGCCCGCTGCAGCACCAGCGCCGCCGCGCCGGCGGCCAGCAGCCAGCCTCCCGTCCAACAAGTCGCCGCGGCATGCCAGCCTGCCACAGCCTGCCGCCCCGACGCAGCTTGCCACCCCGCCCCAGTCTGCCACCGCGCCGCAGTCCGCCATCCCGTTTCTTTGGCCGCCGGAACCCAAATGATGCGCGCCGTGAACAGCAGGCATAGGCCAGCCAGTCCGACGGCCAGCGCGCCGAACACGGTGCGGTCGCCCGCGCCATCCCATAGCGTCCGCTGTTGCCAGCGCCATTCAACGGCGGACGGCAGCCGCGCTTGCGGTATGCTGTACAGGGCGATGTGACGGCCCGGTGTCATGGTCAGCTCATTGCCGGCGAGGGTGAGTTCGAAGCGCGTATGGCCGACCACGAGCGCGCGGGCAGATGCCAGCGGCACTTCCTGTCGCCGCAGGTCGCTCGCTAGCTGATCTCGCTGCACCTGCACGGCGGCCGGTTCGCCGTCCGGATTGCCGGCGCTGAGCACGATCTGGCCATCCTCGCGCGCCAGCCGCGCCGCGCCGGGTGTCACGTCGGGCAGGCCAAGGCGGTTGCCGCAGTGGAGATTGCCGCCAAACGTGAGCGGATGGGCCACCGTCAACGCGGTGGGCGCCCAGCGGTTCCATAGTGCCGTCAGCCGCGCGCCGAGGTGGGTGTCGGGGCAGGCGGGCTGTGGCTGGCCGTCGCGGTACAGCGTGGCGCCGTCATAGCGCCAATGCTGGCCGGCCATCGAAAAAGCGATGCCGCTGGCGCCAGCCTGTTCGATGATGAAACGCCGGCCATCGATCTGGAAGGCGCGCTTGCCCTGCAAGGAACTGCTGCCCATGCGCCGTTCGCTGTCCGCGTCCTGCAATACCAGTTGGCGGGATGGGCTCAGATTGGCCAGCAGCCAGGCCCCGTCCGCATCGCGCCGCAGGGACAGGTGGGCCAGATCGGCCTGTGGGGCGGCCAGTTCATGGCGGCCCAATGTGACGATGGCGCCCGGCGCGAGCATGACCTTGATGGTGGCGGGCAGCCAGGCAGCCGGTGCGCGCCACAGCGCCCACGCCTGCAAGGCGCATAGCAGTGTGACCAGTGCAATGACGGCGGCGCGTGCGCCGTTGCGGGCGATCGCGTTGACGGTGCCTTGCGCGCCCGTGGCGCTCCTTGCCGCATCGCTGGCAGCCGCTCCCGTGCGCGGACGGGTACGAGCGAATGGCATGGTGGTCCCCATCATGCGCTCTGGATGTTGCGCCAGCCGTTGGCGGCGGTGGGCCGGGCCAGCCCGTGGGCCAGTTCGTGCGGGCCGGACATGGGCGCGGGCGGCAGGGTATGACGGATGGCCTCCAGCAGGCGGCTGATCTGCACCGCGTGGCGCGGCCGCAGCGCGGGATCGGTGGCCAGCAGGGTGCGCAGCAGCTTCAGGGCCGGCGCGCGCGCTTGCGGCTGCGCGCGCGCGATGGCGTCGCCAAAGTGTTCGGCTTCGTCCTCGCTCAATGCGGGGGGGATGGCGCCATCGTGCGCTTGCCGCAGCAGGTCCGCGCCGGCCGTGTGGTGGTGGCGGTAGGCCTGGCCGCAATCGCTGCAGAACCGCAACGGCTGGCCGCCTGTGGCCAAATAATAGAACAGGGCGCCCAGCGAGAAGTAGTCGCTGCGCGCGTCGGTGTCGTAGCGGCCATCGGCGCCGGGGAAGAACTGTTCCGGCGCCTGCCAGTTGGCCGTGCCGGCGTAGGAATGGGAATGCGCTTGATCGAGTGGCCGGTTGGTGCCGAAATCGGCCAGCTTGACGGTGGACAGGTGCGGGTCCAACAGCACGTTGGCCGGTTTCAGGTCCAGGTAGCGCCAGCCGTACTGGTGCACCTTGGCCAGCGCCTGATTGAGCTGGGCGATCCAGTCCAGCAGCTGTGGCAGGGGGAGCGCTTCGCCGCGCGCCTTCAGGGTCGTGGTGTGCTGGCCCAGGTCGGTGCCCATCAATTCGAGCGCCAGCACGGGCAGGCCGTCGTGCCAGCCGCTGTCGAGCAGGCGCACGATATGGCGCTCGTCCCACGGTTCCAGCGATTGCAGGAAGGCGATTTCGTTGCGGGCGCTGTCGATCCAGCGCGCCCGCTGTTCGGGCAGGGCGCGCGCCATCTGCTCCTGGTTGATCAGCTTGATGGCCACGTCGCGCGTGGCGCGGGGCCCGCTGGCGCGCCAGATCACGCCGTAGGCCGAGCCCCCGATTTGCTCGCGCAGCCGATAGTGGCCCAGCTCCAAGGTGATGATAGTGTCCGTCATGATTCCCCCGCCGGCACCGCGCCGTCATGCCGGTGTAGCGGGGGGAGAGGAAAAGCGGAAACGGGGCGCCTATAAAAAAAAGCCTGACGCCGGGAGCGTCAGGCCTTGGCCGCTGGGGTGTGCGGCGCGAAACGGTGGGCGCGGTTAGTCCCGATCGTAACCCCGGTGATGTTCGTGGTGTTCATGCTCGCGGTATCCATGCTCATAGTAGCCATGGCCACGGTATTCACGATATTCGCGGTAGTAAGGCCGCGCCGGTTCCACGTAGACCACGCGCGGCGGGCCGTAGTAGCGCGGTGGCGGTGCGTAGTAGACGGGTGCCTGTTCGTAGTACACAGGCGCCGGTTGCGTGTAGACGCGGGTTTCCGTGTAGCCGCGACGGTAGCCGCGGTCGTCCGTGCTGATGCTGTTGCCAACGGCCGCGCCGAGCAGGCCGCCGACGATGGCGCCATCGCGGCCGCCACTGTTGTTGCCGATGGCCGCGCCGATCACCGCGCCGGCCGCCGTGTTGAAGTCTCTATCCCCGGCCATAGCGCCCGACGATACGGCCATCGCGGCCAGCATCACCGCACCCAGGATTTTCTTGTTCAACATGGCGTTCTCCTTGCATCGGCGCTGATCGGAATGATCAGTTCGACCGTTGTATGAGCTTCACTATATCGTCCAGCGAAAAAATCTCCACGCCTTATACACATTCTTACATTCGGGGCAGCCGTGTAACATTTGACGGTATCCCGCCCCGGCTGGCGCGCCGTTCCTCCCACTCAGGCCGCAGCAGGCTGTAGACGGTCACATCGCGGTAGCCGCCGTTGATGAAGAACGCCTGGCGCAGCGTGCCTTCGGCCGTGAAGCCGCATTTCTCCGCCACCCGCACCGAGGCCGTGTTCTCGGGCGCCGTCAGTAGTTCCAACCGGTGGTATTGGCTCACATTGAACAGGTGGTCGATCAGCAGCGTGCATGCTTCCGTCACGTAACCGCGCCCGGCCAGCGTCTGGTCGAACAGGCGGTAGCCGATTTCGCGCATGGTGGGCGTGCGCGCCTTGAAGTGGGTGAGCACGCCGACGATATGGTGTGCCTGGTCTTCGATCACGAACAATTCGCTGTCCTCGGACGCGAAACCGTTCTGCATGAATTCCTTGCGCATGGTTTCGGGCGACTTGAACTGGCTGGAAAAATAGTCGCCGCGCGAGGGCAGGTCGTTGACCAGCGCGATGAAGGTGTTCAGGTCGGCCGTGAGCAGGTGGCGCACGGTGCACAGTTTCCCTTTGAGCATGGACGTTTCCTCCAGGACGGGCATCAAGCCTCATGGTAAGGCAAGCTTGCCGCTGAATCAACAGCGATCCGCTCTGGTCAAAACGTAACATTTGCTGCGAAAACTAGTCAAATAAGCTATTGTTTCAGTCCCCTTGCCATTCGCCAGGGAAACATTGATCGCAATGAAACGTTCCATCCATTACCCGAGAGACAGGATACGCATGCACACCGTTATCAAGAAAGCGCTGGGCCACAAGCCCGTACTGACCATGCTGGCAGGTTGCCTGCTGGGCGCCGCCGCGTCGGCCGCGCTGGCAGCGCCGGCCAACGACAACGCCACCCTGAGCCAGATCCGCGACAGCGCCATGCGCGACAACTGGGCCTACGAGCGCCTGGCCGACCTGACCGACCTGGTGGGGCCGCGTTTGTCCGGTTCACCCGGCGCGGCGGCGGCCGTGGAGCAGGTGGCGGAGGCGATGCGCAAGCTGGGCGCCAAGGTCACGCTGCAGCCGGTCAAGGTGCCGCATTGGGTGCGCGGCGCCGAGTCGGGTGAGCTGGTCGATTACGCCGGCCGGCCCGCCGGCATCACCCAGCGCGTGGTGTTGACTGCCCTGGGCGGCTCGGGCGCGACCCCGGCCACCGGGCTCACGGCGCCCGTGCTGGTGGTGCACAGCTTCGACGAGCTGCAAGCCCACGCGGCCGAAGCCAGGGGCCGCATCGTCCTGTTCGACGTGCCGTTCGACCAGCAGATGGCCGACCGCGGCATGGCCGGTCCGGCCTACGGCCACGGCGCCAACTACCGCGTCAACGGCCCGCGCAAGGCGGCCGAACTGGGGGCGGTGGCGGCGCTGGTGCGCTCCGTGGGCGGCGCCGACTACCGCATCGCGCATACCGGTGCGACCATCCTCGATGACAAGGCCCGCATTCCGGCCGCCGCCGTCACCACGGAAGACGCGCTGTTGATGACGCGCCTGGCCGCGCGCGGCGCCTTGAAGATGCACCTGACCCTGACCCCGCAAACCCTGCCCGACGCCGACAGCTTTAACGTGATCGCCGACCTGCCGGGCAGCGACAAGGCCGACGAAGTGGTGATCGTGTCCGGCCACCTCGATTCCTGGGACCTGGCCACCGGCGCCAACGACGACGGCGCCGGCGTGGCTGGCGCCATGGGCGTGCTGGCCACGCTCAAGAAGCTCAATTTGCAGCCGCGCCGCACCATCCGCGTGATCGCCTGGATGAACGAGGAAAACGGCACCCGTGGCGGCAAGGCGTATTTCGCCGCCAGCAAGGATCAGCTGGAAAAGCAGGTGGCGGGCATCGAGAGCGATTCCGGCTCCGGCCGGCCGTTCGGTGTGCTGTCGAGCGTGGCGCCCAAGGTGGAACCCCTGTTCGAGCCGCTGATGGCGGCGCTGGAGCCGATCGGCGCCGGCGCGTTCACCCGGCGCGATGTGCTGGGCGCGGCCGACCTGCACCCACTGGAGCAGGCCGGCATGCCCGTGTTCGAGCCGCACGTCGATACCCACAGCTACTTCCACTACCACCATACGCCGGCCGACACGCTCGACAAGGTCAATCCGGACGACCTGCGGCGCCACGTGGCCGTGATGTCGGCCCTGTCCTGGTTCCTGGCCAATATGGAGCAGCCCATCGGCCGCACGCTCAAGCCCTGAGCGTCCTAAGCGTTCTATGTGCCGCCGCATGGCTTGATCAGGTGTGCAGCCGCGTGCCATTGCTTCGTGCTAGTCTGTAGGCTGGCGTCCGCCCGCGACGCCAGCCATATACTGAACCCGCTAAACGGCAAAGGAGAGGGCCATGGACCAGCAGTCGAAGATCCACTACAAGGGTTGGGAAATCATGCCGGTGGCCTTGCCCACCAGCGACAAGCGATGGACGGCCAGCTGCGATATCGCGCGTGCCGGCGTGGATGGCAAGGAAATGTTCGAAGGCGCCACCATGCAGTTCCTGCGTGAGACGGAGGACGACGCTATCGCCGCCGCCTGCGACGAGGCGATCCGCCAGATCGACAACCTGATCGCCAATCCCCTGGTGCGCCTGGCCTGAGCCAGGCCGGCTCAGCGCGCGCCGGCCAGCGCCACCCGGTTGCGGCCATCGTGCTTGGCCCGGTACAGGGCCAGGTCGGCGTCATGCAGCAGGGCCGGCCAGTTGGCATGGCCGGGGCCATACACGGCCACTCCCACGCTGACGGTGAAATGCAGCATCCCCAACGGCGTGGCGATGGTCAGCAAGGACAGGCTGTGGCGCAGCCGTTCCGCGCAGCGCAGCGCTTCGTCGCAGTCCGTTTCCGGCAACACGCAGACAAATTCCTCCCCGCCCAGCCGGCCGAAATGGTCGATCTCGCGCAACTGGCCGTGGCAGGTGCGCACCAGCGCCTGCAATACGCGGTCGCCCGTCTCATGGCCGTACTGGTCGTTGACCTGCTTGAAGTGGTCGATATCGAGCATGGCCACGGCCAGCTTGCGCCCATGCCGCTGGGCCAGAGCCAGTTCGCGCTCGGCCACTTCCTCCAGGTAGCGCCGGTTGCAGGCGCCCGTCAGGCTGTCATGCTGCGACAGGTGCAGCAGTTGCTGTTCGAGCAGGAAGGACTTTTGCTGGAACACCCGCATCACCAGCAGCACGACGGCGGCCAGCGCGACGGCGAAGGCATACTGCATCAGCCCGCTCACGCATTGCAGCCACGGCAGCCGCCACGCGCTCAGGGCCACGAACAGCACCGTGGGCGCGGCCAGCATGCGGGCGAACGCGGGCAGGCGCAGTGTGCACAGGGCGGCCGCGAAATTGCATGCGGCCACGCCGGCCAGGCCGTACACCAGCCCCTGCGGCAGCAGGAATTCGCACAGGATCAGCGCGCACACGTGGCTGACGTAGATGTGGCCGCAGCGCCGCTCCACGCTCCAGCACAGGGCATTAGGAAAATAGGCGGCGCTGCCGATGAGCACGGCCAGCGCCCGCAGCGCCAGCGTGTAGCGGGCCAGGTGCGGGTCGAGCAGCATGTCCCAGACGGCGAACAGCACCATGCCGAGGCCGAACAGCGGACCGAGCACGGGCAGCATCTGTTCCAGTTCCGCGTCATGCTGGGCGTGCATGGCGCGCTCGGCCGGTTGGGGCAGGGCCCGCAGCCGTTGCAGCCCCATGCGCTGCCGGGTGGCGGTGCGCAGCGGCGTTCCGGCCGGGGCTGCATGGGCGGCGTGAGGGGCAGCCGGTGGCCGCTGGGTGGCATTCATTGTGCGCATTCCGATTCGTTCATTTCACAATAGCAAGCCGATAGTCAGTCGTGTTTGATCTGGGTCAAATGGGACGGGAATGCGGCGCGCCCGGCTCCCGGGCCGGCTCAAATGCACTGCATCGTCAGGCTTTTCAGTTCCGCGATGGGGATCATGAAGGTTTCGTGGATACGCAGCACGAGGTCGGCGTTGACGGCCAGCTTGCCGCGGCGGATCTTGCTCAGGCGCGGCGCCGACACTTGCAGCGCCCGGCACAGGGCGGCGTCGTTCTTCAGGTCATGGCGTGCGATCACGGTGTCGAGCAGGTGGTGTGGGGTACGTGGCTTGTGCGGGTGGCGTGGCGCGTTGATCATGCTGCTTCCTTTCAGACTGGGAGGGAGACGAATGGTGTTGCTCAGGCGCGGCGTGGCGCCGGCCGTCGTGGCCAGGACGTGGCACGATCGATTCAGGTTGATTGGCTCGTCGTCGACGATCGGTACGTCCATGATCGTCAGGCTCCGGAGCGCGGTCAGGCGTTGCGCCGCTGCGCGATGGGCGAGGCCAGCCGCATTGCCGCCTCGGCGAGCGCCTCGGTGCTGGCATGCTGGCGGCTGTCGGCCACGCCGATGGCGCAACTGAGCTGGCTGAAGCCGGCGAAGAAGGCGTCACCGATGGCGCGGTGCAGGCGCGCGGCCAGTTCGCCGGCTTCCTCGCTGGTGGTGCCGGGCAGCAGCAGGGCGAACGCACCGTCGTCCCAGCGCGCCACCACGTCGCTGCCGCGCAGCTGGTGGTGCAGCAAGGCGGCCAGTTCGACCAGCACGGCGTCGGCTGCCCCGGGCCCGAACAGGGTGCCGATATAATCGAGTTGCTCGACCCGCACCAGCACCAGCGCCAGCGGACTGTGGAAGCGGCCGGCGCGCACGAACATCAGGGCCAGCATCTTGCGGCACTCGTGCTGGCTGTAGCTGCCCGTGAGCGGGTCGGTCGCACTCCTGTTGGCCGCCGGCGCGGCCTCGGCCTCCGGCTGGTCCGGGGCCTGAGGCTGGCCGCCGTGGACCAGCCGCAACGCTGGCCGGGGCGAGGCGGGGTGTTCCGAGCCGGCGCCAGCGCTGGCGTTGGCACGGGCAGGGGTGGCTGTTGGCGCCGGCGCCAGTATCGTTTGCAGCGCCAGGCCGGCGCCACCCGCCACCAGCACCAGCAGGATCAGCACCCGCTCCCACGCTTCCAGATGGGGACTGTAGAGCATGGCGCCCAGCAGCAACATCGCCGTGCCCAGCAGCGGCAACCGGCGCAGGCTTTCCAGGCCGGGCTGGGCTGGGCTCAGGTGGCTGGCTCCGGCGTTCGGCGCGCGTGGATGAAGGATGTCGTGGGATCGGTTCATAAGGCCTCGCAACGTCGCCAGCTGGCGTTTTCTTCGCCGGAAAATCGGTTTTTCCGTGCATTTCGCAAATTTGCATCCCGCCAGTCCGGCTCGCTGCTATGCCTATGACCGTTTTGGCGGCATAATGCCCTTAGTGGCGCCAAGCGAAACATCAAAATCCCCGCCGCCTGAAACAATTATAATGAATTTATTTGAGAATTGTTGGAATTGCGAAAATTAATGTTGCCGAAAGCCCTCACCATGAAAACCAAGGACGCCGCGCCCGACGAAGTGTGTACGACACAACAGGCGGCTGAAATCCTGGGCATTTCTGTGTCGTCGGTGCAACAACTGGTGGAAGCGGGTGTGATCGAAGCCTGGAAAACCAAAGGCGGCCACCGCCGCATTCCACGCCATGCCGTGCTGGCCTATAAGTCCACGCCGTCGCCGGCCCTCGGCTCGCGCGCGGCCGCCGGGGGCGTCGCCCCGCGCGAACTGGCGGCCGACGGCCTCGTCTCCATCATGGTGATCGAGGACAATCCCATGCAGCGCGCCCTGTACGAGCGCCAGATCGGCGCCTGGGACTTGCCCGTGCGCCTGTCGTTCTGCGAGAACGGCTACCAGGCCTTGCTGCAGATCGCCCGCAGCCAGCCGGACGTGTTGCTGGCCGATATAGTGATGGAGGGCATAGACGGCTATGAGGTGGTCAAGACCATCCTGGACGACCCCAAGCTGGCCTCCATGCAGATCGCCATCCTGTCCGGCCTGACGGCGCAGCAGCTCGACGAGCGTGGCGGCGTGCCGCCGGGCGTGGTGTTCTTCGCCAAGCCCGTCAATTACGACGAGCTGCGTGGCTACTTGCGCGCCTGCATCGCCCAGCGCCTGCGTGTATTGAAATGAATTTATCAAATTAAACGACTTTGACATTTATTTGAAACGGGAGCACCATCTGACTGCAGGTGCAGCGCGGCCACTCCGGCCCGTGGCGGCGGCGGGGAGAGTGAAATGTGGCGAGGGTCAGTCAAGAAACTGGATGTGCGCTGGCTGGTGGTCTGCTTCGGGCTGCTGCTGATCGCCGGTCTGTGGTGGTTGACCCTGGCCCAGCTGGCCGATGCCGAGCGCACGGAGCTGGCCGACGCCGAGCGTGACGCCCAGGCGCTGGTGCGCCTGTCCGACGAGCACGCGACGCGCACGCTGGAGGCGGCCGACCAGGCCGTCATCTTCCTGCGCCATCGTTACCAGAGCTCGGGCATGGCGCTCGACATTCCCGCCGAGCTCGAGAGCGGCCTCGGGACGCTCGACCTGTACAACCTGTTTACCATCGTCGACCAGCACGGCACGGTGGTGCTGTCCAGCCGTCCGTTCCAGCCCACCAACCTGAGCGACCGCGAGCACATCCGCGTCCACATGCGCCACGATGACGGCCAGCTGTATGTAAGCCAGCCCGTGCTGGGGCGGGTGTCGGGCAAATGGTCGCTCCAGCTCACGCGCCGCATCAATTATCCCGACGGCAGTTTCAAGGGCGTGGTCGTCGTGTCCATGGACCCCGAGTATTTCCTCCGCCTGTACCGCGATATCGACATCGGCCCGCACGGCACCATCGGCCTGGTGGGCGCGGACGGCGTGCTGCGGGCACGGCGCGTGGGTAGTGAGGCCTCGCTGGGGCAGGATATCCATGACAGCGCGCTGTTCGCCGCCATCCTTCGGGAAGGGCATGGCGGCGTCACCGCCAACAGCCCCATCGACGGGCGCCGCCGCATCTTCCGCTACGCCAAGCTCGAACACTTCCCGCTGTATGTGGTGGTGGGTATCGACCTGGAAGACCGGATGGTCAACTTTGGCGTGCGGCGCAGCCAGGCCCTGGGCCTGGCCACGGCCGCCACGGTGCTGATCGCGCTGTTCAGCGGCGCTATCATCGTGCTGGTGGCCCAGTTGATCGCGCGCCGCGAGCAAGCCGTGGCGGCCAGCCTGGCCAAGTCGCGCTTCCTGGCCAATATGTCGCATGAGCTGCGTACGCCGCTCAACGGTATCCTCGGCTATTCCGAGCTGCTGGCCGAGGAGCTGGGTGACAGCCGGCTGGGCGGCTTCGCGCGGGCCGTGCAGGGCAGCGGGCGCCGCCTGCTGGGACTGATCGAATCCGTGCTGGAACTGAGCGCGCTGGAATCGGGTGGCGCGGTGCTGGCGCTGCGGGCCGAGCCGCTGCGCGAAATGATGGAGCAGGCGCTGAGCGCGCAGCGCGACGGCGCCGCCGAGCGCCACGTGGGCCTGTGCGTCCATTACAGCGCCGATTTGCCGGAACAATTCGTGTGCGACCGCGCGCGCCTGCTGCGCGTGCTCGACATCCTGTTGCGCAATGCGCTGGCGGCCACCAGCTACGGCGCCGTGCAGCTCGACGTGCTGCCCGTGGCGGAAGGCTTGCTGCTGCGCGTGACGGACACCGGCTGCGGCATTTCGCCCGAACAGCAGCGCCGCCTGTTCCAGATTTTCACGCAGCTGGACGACTCGGCCAGCCGCGCCAAGGGCGGGGCCGGCATCGGACTGGCCATCGCGGCCCGGCTGGTGCGGCTGATGGCGGGCCGGATCTGGGGCGAACCGGGCGCCGTGCAAGGCAGCGTATTTACGGTCGTGCTGCCGCCGCTGGCCCTGCGCGAGCAGCCCGTCCCGCAACCGCAGCTGGTCGAGGAGACCGTATGACGGCCGGCCGCTACCACGCCATTGCGCCCGAGGTGCTGATGGGGGCTGTGGCCGGTGACCTGGCGTCGTTTCGCAGCCTGTCGCAAGTGTATCTGGCCATCGCACCGCCGGGGCTGGCCCGCATGCGCGCCGCGCGCGCGGCCGGCGACCTGCGCGCGCTGGCGCACGAGAGCCATGCCCTGAAAGGCAGCGCCGTGCTGGTGGGCGCGCAGGCGCTGTGCGCGTTGCTGCAACAGATCGAACTGCTGGCCGGCGCGGCCGGCGGCGCCGACCTGGTGGCGCTGTGGCCGGCGCTGGAGCAGCAGTTCGGCCTGGTGATGGACGAAGTGACCGACAGTATCGATCACTACCACGGCACGCCGGGGAGGGGCGTATGACGGCGCCGGACGCGGCTCCCGCGCCGGCGGCGCACGGCGAGCGCCGCCACCCGCGCCGCTATCCGTTGCGCTGGAGCGGGTTGAGCGCGCGCCAGGCCGCTGCCGTGATCGGCGGCGCCGTGATCCTGCTGCTGTGCGTGGCCACGGTGGGCGCGGCCTGGCTGCTGCGCCAGCGCGCCATCGAGGACTGGCGCGGCGACATGAGCAGCCTGTCGCTGGTGCTGGCCGAGAACGTGTCGCAAACCATGGCCTCCACCTATCTGGTGCTGGACGGCCTGACGGAAGTGGTACAAGCCATCCAGCAGCACGCGCCGGGGCCGCTGGCCGCCTCCACCCGCTCCGTACAGCTGTACCAGACCATGCGCGACAAGATCAGCGGCCTGCCGCAGGTTGGCGTGGCCACGGTGGTCGATGCGGACGGCACGGTCCTCAATTTCACCCGCAGCTATCCGCCGCCGCCCATCACGCTGGCCGACCGCGACTACTTCGCCTACCACCGCGACCATGCGGACAGCGCGCCCTTCCTGAGCCAGCCGGTGCGCAACAAGGGCAACGGCAAGTGGACCTTCTACGTGAGCCGGCGCCTGAACGACGCCCATGGCCGCTTCGCCGGCGTGGTGCTGGTGGGTGTGTCGTGCGACTTCTTCAGCGCGTTTTTCCGCAACGTGAGCCTGGGCGAACACGCGGCCATCTCGCTGTACCGGCGCGACCAGACCTTGCTGGCGCGCTGGCCGCAGGTGGAGCAGATCATGGGCAAGCGCATCACCACCGGCAATACCAGCCAGGTGCTGGCGCAGGGCAAGGACCACGATGTGCGGCTCAGCGCCGGCCCGCGCGAGGCGGCCGGCGGCCAGCACGTGTACCGCATGGGCGCCGTGCGGCTGGTGCGCAATTATCCGCTCGTGATCAATGCCACCATTACGGAGGAACTGCTGCTGGCGGGTTACTGGCGCAACCTGCGTGTGCTCGGCGGGATCGCGCTGGGCAGCCTGGTGGCGCTGACGCTGGCGTTCTGGATGATGGGCCAGTTGCTCAAGCGGCGCGAGCAGGATGCCGAGCAGGCGCGCGCGCTCATGCGCATGGCCGACGCGGCCAGCGAGGCCAAGTCGAGTTTCCTGGCCATGATGAGCCACGAGATCCGCACGCCGATGAACGCCATCGTCGGCATGTCCGAACTGATGCTCGACACGCCGCTCGACGCCACCCAGCGCGGCTATGCGCGCAATGTGCACAGCGGTGTGCTTGAGCTGATGCAGATCATCAACGAGGTGCTCGATTTTTCCAAGATCGAGTCCGGCCGCATGGAGCTGGTGCAGGGACTGTTCGATCCGGCCGACCCGGTGCGCCAGGTGGCGGCCCTGCACCGCGCCAGCGCCGACGCGAAAGGCTTGCAGCTGGAGGTGCGGATCGCCAGCTGTCCGCGCAGGGTGTATGGCGATGCGGCCCGGCTGCGCCAGGTGCTGGGCAACCTGGTCAGCAACGCCATCAAGTTCACGCCGTCGGGCGGCGTCTCGATCGCGCTGGAGGCACGGCCCGGGGGTGGCCGCAACGGCCTCTGGCGGCTGTGCTACACGGTGCGCGACAGCGGCATTGGTATCGGCGCCGACGCCCAGCGCCACCTGTTCGAACCCTTCAGCCAGGCCGACAGCACCATCAGCCGCGAATACGGCGGCACGGGCCTGGGCCTGGCCATCTGCCGGCGCCTGGTGCGCCTGATGGAAGGCCACATCGAATGCAGCAGCGTTCCCGGCGAGGGCTCGACCTTCCGGGTCGAACTGCCGTGCCGCCTGCATGCGCCGGCCGGGGTGCCCGTTGCCGCGCCAGTGCCACCGCCCGCGCCGGCGCCATCGGCGGATGCGGCGCCGGCGCGCGCCGAACCGTCCCATGCCGCGCCAGCGCAAACACAAACGCCAGCGCCAACACCAATGCCAACGCCAACATCAACATCAACGCCAACGCCAATGCCAATGCCAATGCCAATGCCAACGCCAGCGCCAACGCTGGCAACGGCCGTTGCGCTGCTCGACGGCGCCGCGCCGGCGGCGGACGGGCCGCCGCCGCTACGCGTGCTGGTGGCCGAGGACACGGAAATGAACCGCCAGCTAGCGCGCATCCTGCTCACCCGGCTCGGCTGCGAAGTGGACGAAGCCGTCAACGGCCAGCTGGCGCTGGACGCGCTGGAAGCGGCCCGCTACGACTTGGTGCTGATGGACTGCATGATGCCGGTGCTGGACGGCTACGAGGCGTGCCGCCGCCTGCGCCAGCGCGAAAGTGAGACGGACGCGCCGCGCCTGCCCGTGATCGCGCTGACGGCCAGCGCCATCGAAGGCGACCGCCAGCGCTGCCTGGCCGCCGGCATGGACGACTACCTGTCCAAGCCCTTCACGGCCGCCGAGTTTTCCGCGATGGTGGCGCGCTGGGGGCGCCTGCCTGTCGCCGCCCCGCCGGTTTCGGCGCCGCCGTTATCGGTACCCTAGCGGGAGGCAACGGTTGCAGCGGGGGTAGGGCGGCCAGCCGCGCGGCCAGGAATTCGAGCAGCGCACGCAGCTTGGGCGCCATGTAGCGCGCGCTCGATACCACCAGGTGCACCGGCAGCGATTCCGGTTCGTAGTCGGCCAGCAACCGCACCAGCGTGCCTGCCGCCAGGTCGTCCGCCACCTGGTACGACAGTGCCCGTCCCAGTCCGAAACCATCACGCACCGCCACCAGTGTCGCTTCCGTGTCGTTCAACGTCAGGCGCGGCGCCAGCTTCACGGCCATGTCGCGCCCCGCATGGCGAAAGCGCCATTCTTCCAGCGGCGAGCGGATCGCAGTGAACACCACGTCATGCCGCTCCAGTTCCTGCGGTGTGTTGGGCGTGCCGCGCCGCGCCAGATAGGCTGGACTGGCCACCACCATGCGCCGCACCTCGCCCACGCGGCGCGCCACCAGCCCGGCGTCGGCCAGCGCGCCGATGCGCACGGCCAGGTCCAGTCCTTCCTCGATCAGGTCCAGGTTGCGGTCGTTGAACAGCAGTTCCACCTGCATGGCCGGATGGGCGTCCAGGAAGCGCATCACCAGCGCCGTTACGTGGCGCCGCCCGAACACCTGCGGCGCCGTGATGCGCAATTTGCCGCGCAGGGGCGCGTCCGGGTCTTCACGCACGGCCTGCTCGTAATCGGCCAGCACGCGGCGCGCCATGTCGGCCAGCCGCAGGCCGGCCTCGGTGGGCGCCAGCCGGCGCGTGGTGCGCTCGATCAGGCGCGTGCCCAGGCGTTCCTCCAGCGCGGCCAGCGCGCGCGTGACGGCCGGCGCGGAGCGGCGCAAGCGGCGCGCCGCGCCACTGAGGCTGGCGCTATCGAGGATGGCGACGAAGATGGTCAGTTCGTCCAGGCGGTCCATGGATTCTTCCACTAATTGAAAAAGTAATTTCCACTATAGCATTATTTACATCAAATACTGGAATGCCTACCATGGGTGTACCGATCAACGAAACGAGGAACCGCCATGACCACTTCCACCCATACCCTGATCCTGCACGGCACCCGCTTGTCCGGCCACGTGCACCGGGTCGAACTGCTGCTGCACATGCTGGGGCTGCGCTACGAACTGGTTGACGCGCCGGCCGCCGTGCGCGACGGCGCCGCTTTCCGCGCCATGAATCCGCTGGGCCAGATTCCCGTGCTGCAGGACGGCGACCTGGTGCTGGCCGACAGCAACGCCATCCTGACTTACCTGGCCCGCCGTTACGCGCCCGCTGGCGGCTGGCTGTCGGACGACCCGGTGGAAGCGGCCGAGATCACGCGCTGGCTGTCGATCGCGGCCGGCGAGCTGCGCTTCGGCCCGGCCATGGCGCGCGCCGTCACACTGTGGAACATGGACGGCGACCTGTCCCGCGCCCACGCCATCGCGGGCCGTCTGCTGGCTTTCATGGAGCAGCACCTGGCCACGCGCGCCTTCCTGGCCACGCGCGCCTTCCAGGCCGCCGGCCGGCCTACGCTGGCCGACCTGGCCTGCTACGGCTACGTGGCGCACGCGCCCGAAGGCGGTGTGGCGCTGGACGCTTATCCGGCCGTGCGGGCCTGGCTGGCGCGGGTGGAGGCGCTGCCCGGTTTCGTTCCCATGCCCGACAGCACGCCGCCGGTGCGCACATGAGCGCGGCCATGGACGGTCCACTGCGCGGCCCATTCCACCCCGGCGAGCTGCGCGCCCAGCAACTGGCCGGCAAAGGCAGCAGCGGCGGCGCCATTCGCGATCACATGCCGGACCAGCACCGTGAGTTCTTCGCCATGCTGCCGTTCGTGTTGCTGGCCACTGTGGGCGAGGATGGCTGGCCCCAGGCCGCGGTGCTGAGCGGCGCGCCCGGTTTCGTGTCCAGTCCCGATGCCACCACGCTGCGGGTGGCGGCGCCGCTCGGCGCGCCCGCCGGTACCCGCGTGGGCCTGCTGGGGCTGGACTTTGGCACGCGCCGCCGCAACCGCGCCAACGGCAGCATCACGCAGGCGGACGGGCAGGGCTTCACCATCACCGTCGACGAGTCGTTCGGCAACTGCCCGAAATACATCCGGCTGCGCGACGTGACGCCAGCGGAGGAGGAGGGGGGCGCACTGTCGGCCACCGCCTTCGAGGGATTGAGCGAGCAGGCGCGCCGCATGGTGGCCTCCGCCGATACCTTTTTCGTGGCCACCACGGGCGGCCAATACGGTGCCGACATCTCGCACCGGGGTGGCGAACCCGGTTTCGTGCGGATAGCGGGCGACACCCTGACGGTGCCCGATTACGCCGGCAACCGCTACTTCAACACGCTGGGCAATATGCTGGTGGACGCGCGCACGGCCTTGCTGCTGATCGACTACGCCAGCGGTGATGTCCTGCACCTGCAGGGGCGGGCCGTGGTCGAGTGGGATGGTGCGGCGGCCGGCCTGCCGGGCGCGGAACGGCTGTGGCATTTTCGGGTGGAGCGTGGCACCCTGCGGCCGGCGGCCGTGCCGCTGCGCTGGCGCCTGCGCCCGGACGATTGAGGCGCGCGCCGGCGGCCGCTTGCTGTCGCTTGTTGTCGCTTGTTGTCGCTTGTTGTTTAACTAACGTGCGCCGCGCGCCGGGGCTGGACGGGTCATCGCGCCCGTCCGGTTACCGCAAATCTCACAAATTGTCACTTGTTGAGGCCAGCATTCCTTGTTACGATGGCGACAGATCGCGCGCCGTGCCACAAGGCCTTCCGCCTGTGCCTTGATATCCGATGTGCGCTGATCCCCATGTAGCGATACTCCCGCCCTGGCGCACCGCGCCCGCTCAAGCGCCCTATGTAGCCGCGCCTGGAACGACATCATGCTGACACTGAAATCGGAACACCCCGTGCCCAGCGTACTCAAACAGCTGGGGGAAATGACGGCCTGCCGCGATATGCACCTGGTCGAGCAAAGCCTGTTGCGCACGCTGGGGCCTGTGCTGGGCATCAAATCTACCTCGTTGTACCGGGTGGACGAGCATGGCGTCGTCACGCGCGCGCTGCACCACACGCGCGACGCGGCCATGGTGGGCGGGGAACGGTACCGCACCTGCGACCAGACCGGGGAACCGGGCAGCGCCGTCGGCCTGGAACCGGCCGTGGCCGACTTGCTCAGTGCGCTGCGCCTGCTCGACCACAGCTGCGCACGTCCGCAGCCGGGCGGCTACCTGATCGGCTACCCGCTGCATGGCGCCGACCACCTGTGCGGCTATGTCGTATTCGAGCGCGACCACGAAGTGACGCCCACCGAGCACGCCGTCATTCACGGGGTGCTGGAAGTGTTCTCCAACTATTACGCGCTGCTCGACGCCAGCCAGCGCGACCGTCTCACGGGCCTGCTGAACCGCCATTCGCTGGAACTGAATCTGACCCGGATGTGGGATGCGCTGGCCCAGCGGCTCAAGCACGGCGCCGAAGCCGCCCAGGTCAACCGCCGCCGCGACCAGGCCCAGACCTACTGGCTGGGGGTGCTCGATATCGACCATTTCAAGAAAGTCAACGACACCCACGGCCACATCATGGGCGATGAAATCCTGCTGCTGACGGCACGCCTGCTGGAAGGCGCGTTGCGCCGTTCCGACCTGCTGTACCGTTACGGTGGCGAGGAGTTCATCGTGATCGTGGCGGCCAACGACTTGGCCACGGCCACCCAGATCTTCGAGCGCGCGCGCCAGGCCGTGGCCCAATTCAAGTTTCCCCAGGTGGGGAGGCTGTCCATCAGCGGCGGCTTCAGCATGGCTGATCCCGCCGTGCAACCGCAAGCGATCATCAATCGCGCCGACCGGGCCCTGTACGAAGCCAAAGCCGATGGCCGTGACCGCATCTATTTCTACGAAGAGCTGATCCGCACCGGCCGGCTGCAGGAAGTCCAGTCGGGCACCATCGACCTGTTCTGACGCCGCTTTATTGCGCCAGCCGGCAGCGGTCGCGCCCTTCATGCTTGGCCTGGTACAGAGCCTGGTCGGCCTGCCGCAACAGGGCGCCGCAGTCGTCGTCGGGCTGTGGCCGCAGCACGGCCACGCCCACGCTGATGGTGACATGGGGCGCGATGAGACTGTCGGCATGGGCGATGGCCAGCGCTGCGATGGCCAGCCGCAGTTGTTCGGCGACAGTCATCGCGCCCGCTTCGTCCGTGTCCGGCAGCATGCAGGCGAATTCCTCGCCGCCATAGCGGGCCACCAGGTCGTGGGGCCGCTTCAGGTTGTCCTTGAGCGTGAGCGCCACCCGCTTCAGGCATTCATCGCCGGCCTGGTGGCCGTAGTGGTCGTTGTAGCGCTTGAAGAAGTCGACGTCGATCATCAGCATGGCCAGCGGCTTGCCGCTGCGCGCGCAGCGCCGGCACTCGGCCTTCGCGGTATCGTCGAACAGGCGGCGGTTGGCCACGCCCGTCAGGCCGTCCGCGAACGCCATCGCCTGCAGGGCGTCCATGTGCAGCTTGAACTGCAGGTGGGCCAGTACCCGGTTGCGCAGGGTGAGCGGGTTGACGGGCTTGGACACGAAGTCGGCCGCGCCCGCGCTCCAGCAGGCATTTTCCTCCTCGGCCAGGATGCCGGCCGTGACGAAGATGACGGGGATGGCCCGCGTTTCCTGGTCCTGCTTCAGGCGGCGGCACACGGTCAGTCCATCCATGCCCGGCATGACCACGTCGAGCAGGATCAGGTCCGGCTTGCTGTCGCGGCAGAATTCGAGCGCCTGTTCACCGCTGGTGGCGGCAAATACTTCGAATTCCTCGGCCAGCACGGCGTGCAGCATGCGGATGTTGATGGGCTGGTCATCCACCACCAGTACCCGGCCGCGGCGTTCAGGAGAGAGCTTGTGCATGGTCGCGTTCTTGTATTGCAGAGTGTGAGTCGGGGGCCAGCCGGTCCAGCATGGCCTGGCAGATATGGGCCGCGCTGGCCAGGTCGAAATTGTCCACGGCCGCTGCCAGGCGGGCCGCCTCCGGTTCCATGGCGGCGCGCTGCTCGCGCAGCAGGCGCTCGAACAGGGGCAGCGCATCGAGGTTGGACGCTTCCAGCAGCTGCCGCAGGCGCACCAGTTGCTCCGGCAGGGTGGCGGCGTCCGGGCTGGCGCCCTCGGAGGCGGGCGCGGGGATGGCGGCCAGGTGCTGGACCATGCTGGCCGCCAGTTCCGCGCTGGCCGAGGCGGCGCGGCTGGCTTCGGCGATCAGGCGGGCGTGTTCCATTTGCCAAGCCGTGGGGCTAGCTTGGCCGCGCAGCAGCAGTTCCATCGATTGCGCCAGCGCCGCCAGTGCGTCCGCGCCGACGGTGGCGGCAAGGCCCTTGAGGTTGTGCAGCTGGCGGGCCGCCGCACTCATGCCGTCGGGGCTTTCCAGCGCTGGCGGCACCTGCGCCGCCAGTGCGCCGCATTCGGCCGCGAAGCGCTGCAGCGCACGCTGGTAGACGGAGGCGTTGCCGTTGAAGCGCGCCAGCGCGGCGCTGCCATTGATGCCCGGCCCCGGCTCTGGCACGGGCGCCGGCTTTGGCGCGCTTGCGGCATCCATCTTCACAGTGCTGGCGCGGGCCGTATGGTGAGCCACCACGGCCAGTAACTGGGCCAGGTCGAACGGTTTGCCCACGTGGTCGTTCATGCCGGCCTGGAACGCTTGGTCGCGGTCCGACGGCATGGCGTTGGCTGTCATGGCGACGATGGGCAGGTCGGTGAGGCCGAGCCGGCCGCGAATCAGGCGGGCGGCCTGGTAGCCATCCATGTGCGGCATCTGGATATCCATCAGCACGCAGTCGTAGTGCGGATCGGCCGCCAGCATGTCGAGCGCGGCCTGCCCGTGGTCGGCCATGTCCACGCTGGCGCCGGCCTGGCGCAGCAGTTCGCCGGCCACTTGCTGGTTGATGGGGTTGTCCTCCACCAGCAGCAGGCGCAGCCCGGCCAGCGGCGTGGCCGCAAGCGGCGCCGGCGCCAAGCCCGGTGCGCCCGGTGCGCCCAGCACGCTCGGTATGTCCGGCGCTCCCGGTGCTCCCGGCACGCCCGATACGCCCGGTACGCCCGGTACGCCCGATACGCCCGGTACGCCCGATACGCCCGGCACAGGGGCTGCGGCGCGCTGCAGCGGCAGCACGAAACTGAACGTGCTGCCAGCGCCCGGCCGGCTGTCCACCGTGAGCGTGCCGCCCATCATCCGCACCAGCCGGCGGCAGATGGCCAGGCCCAGCCCGGAGCCGCCGTAGCGGCGCGCCGTCGACGCCTCGGCCTGCGAGAAGCCGTCAAAGATGCGTTCCAGCTGCTCCGGCGCGATGCCGATGCCGGTGTCGCGCACGGCAAAGCGCAGCGCCAATGGCGGCGGGCTATCAAGTCGATCCTGGCTACCCTGGCCATCCTGGCCCACTTGCGGCGCACACGCCGTCTCCACCGAGACCGCCACTTCGCCCTCGTGGGTGAACTTGATGGCGTTGCCGCCCAGGTTGAGCAGCACCTGGCGCAGCCGCAGCGCGTCGCCCACCACCCATGGCGGCAGGTCGTCGGCCACCTGGTAGCGCAGCGCGATGGCGCGCCCGCCCACGTTGGCGCTGAGGATGATGTCCACCTCGTGCAGCAACTGGCGCACGCTGAAGATATGCGGATCGAGCGCCAGCTTGCCGGCCTCCACGCGGGAGAAATCGAGAATGTCGTTGAGGATGTCGAGCAGGGCGCGGCCCGCCACTTCGCACTTGTCGGCGTAGTCGCGCTGGCGCGCGTCCAGCGCGGTCTGTTTGAGCAGGGTCAGCATGCCCAGCACGGCGTTGAGCGGCGAGCGGATCTCGTGGCTCATATTGGCCAGGAACTCGGACTTGGCCCGGTTGGCCGCGTCGGCCGCTGTCATGGCCGCGCGCAAAGCCTGTTCCGCCTCGTGCTCGGAGGTGATGTCGCGGTTGATGCCCAGCACCCGCAGCACCTGGCCATTGCGGTCCCGTTCCTGCGAGGTGACGGCTTGCATGTAGCGCACCGCGCCATCGCGGGTGACGACGCGGAAGGTGGTTTGCTGCCGCGCGGTGCCGTCGGCGGCGGAGCGCAGGCCGGCCAGCACGCGTTCCCTGTCCTCGGGATGCAGCCGTCCCTGCCAGGCTTCGTAAATCGGGCCCACGCGTTCCTGCTGTGGCACGTCGTAGAATTCGAACATGCGTTCGTTCCATTCCACGGCACCGCTGGCCGGTTCCCAGGTCCAGATGCCCAGTTCGGCCACCCGCGACGCGTTCAGCAGCTGGTCGCGCGCGGCCACCAGGGTGCGCCGGTCCTGCTCGCGGGCTGAGATGTCGGAGATGATGCCGAGGAAACCGATGATGGCGCCGCTGTCCTCGCGCAGCGCGCTCACCGACAGCAGGCCGGGGAAGGTGCTGCCATCCCTGCGCACGTAGGTGTAGCCATCCTCGTTGGGCAGACCCAGCCTGGCCTTGGCCACGAACACGTCGAAGCCGGGCGCGATCTCGCGGCCCAGTTCCTGCGACAGGGCGGCGGCGCGCGCCACCACCTCGTCGTGCTCGTGGAGCCGTTCCGGGCTGCTCTTGCCCAGCAGTTCGGCGGCGCTGTAGCCCAGCATGCGTTCGGCGGCCGGATTGAACAGGCGTATGGTGCCGTTCGTGTCGGTGGCGATGATGGCATAGGAGGCATGGGCCAGGATGGCGCGCTGCAGGATGGTGACCGATTCGATCTGGCGCGTGCGTTCGCGCACCTGCTGTTCCAGCGACACGTTCAATTGCTGGATGCGGGCCGTGGCGGCGGCCCGGTAGGCGTCCAGCTGGCGCCGCTGGCGCCGCAACAGGTGGTTGGCGCCGCCCACCAGCAAGCCGCCGCAGAGCATGGACAGCAGCAGTGTGAGCTGGGCCGTGTGGCGGGCCGTCACAGCGGGCGCCAGCGGGGTGGCCAGGACCAGCGTCAGATCGCGTTCCGGATGGCGCTGGTCGAGCTTGACACGCCGCGCCGCGGCGATGACGGTGCCGTCCGGACCATCGTAGCGCCCCAGCGGCGCGCTGGCGTCGCTGGCCAATGGGTGGAACTGGTCTTGCCAGCGCACGGGGCGGCCACGTTCGAAACCGAAGCTGGTGGCCGGGTCCGGGTGTAACAGGAAATCGCCGCCGCCATTGGTGAGGTAGACCCGCAGGTCCGGCGCCAGGTTGGCCAACGGCGGGGCGAGGAAGGCGCGCGCGGCGTAACTGACGACGATGGCGCCAAACAATGCGCCCTGCGCATCATGCACGGCGGTGGCGGCCCGCAGCACGGGCGTGGCCGGCGCGACGGGCTGGCCGTCTTCACGCCGCCAGCCGATATCGGACAGGTGCACCTGGCCCGGCGCCAGCTGGGCGGCGGCCCGCAGTTCGGACTGTGCGGCCGCCGGCCGCAACTGGGCGGGGGGCGCCGCGCTGATCACGGTGCCGGTGCGTTCGATCCGCACCAGCTCGCGGCCCTGGTCGGCCAGGCCGATCAGGCTCACTTGCAGGATGTCGGGATTGGCGGCGGCATAGGACTGGAAGATGTTCGTCAGGCGCTGTCGCCACAGCTTGATGGGAGTCGCGTCCCGCGCATCGTAGCCGTCGTTGGCGCTGGCGCGCACGATGCCGTCCACCGGCGGCACGCTGGCCAGGAAGCGCACGTCGCGCTCCAGCGTGCCCAATTGCTGCGCCAGCAGGCTGGCGTTGGCGGCGCTGCGGCCCAGCAACCGGGATTCCAGCGCGCTCACGGCGCGCCGCTCCTCGCGTTGACCCACCCATTGCGTGGCCGCGCCCAGCGCACCGGCCAGCAGCAGGGCCAAGCCGGCCCGGCGCCAGGTGGCGGCTTGCTTCAGGTAAGGTGCGATGGCGCTGGTCAGGTCCCGTGTCTTTATCATTATGATTATGAAGTCGTCCGCGCGGGACGTGCGGCGTGCCGCTGGAGCGGACTACCGGCGCGTGCCAAGGGTGACTTTCATTGTACTTGCTTGTACAGGACAGCTGGCGAAAATGTGGCGGCCCCGCGACGGCCCCGGTCCAACTACGGGCCCATTTGTCAACCCAGCGTGACGCCCAGTCGCTCGGCCAGCAGCGCGGCCTGTTCCGTCTCCAGCTCGTCGAATTGCTGGCGGATGGTCGCCAGCTCGGTGGCATGCGCGTCGCCGGCCAGCAGCGCGTCCAGTTGGTCGAGCAGGGCGACGGCCGCGTAGTCGCCGTCGCGCAATAGCGGCGGCAACTGGCGCAGCAGCCGGGCCGCACGGCGCGCCGGGTCGGCCACGGCTGCGGACACGGGCGCCGGGGTGGTGGCGCCCGCCACCGGCGCTTCCGGCGTGAGCTCGCGCATGGCGGCCAGCACCGTCGCCAGTTCCGCCGCGAAGGCGTTGGCGAGGGCGGGCCAGGATGCCGCTTCGCCCGCCCGTACCGCTTCTTCCAGGGCGGCGGCGGCGGCGCCCAGCCGGTAGGCGCCCAGCAGCGTGGCCGCACCCTTGACGCGGTGCGCGGCCTGGCCCAGCGCGGCCCCTTCGCCGGTGGCCAGGTGGGCCGCGATCCGTTGCGGCATGTCGCCGTAGGCCAGCACGAAGGCGCGCACGGCGCTCAGCAGCAGCGGGCGCTGCATGCCGTTGCGGGCACACGCGTCTTCAAGGTCCAGGATGGCCGCGCTGGCGTCGTGCTTCATGCCGTCTTCCATTTCAATCGCGGGCCGGGGCCAGGTCCGGCCGCCAGCTGACGCGGTCGCGGCCGGCCTCTTTGGCCAGGTACAGGTGGGCGTCCACGGCAGCCAGCAGCTCGTTGGCGCTTTCGCCCGCGCCCAGGCGCAAGGTGGCGCCACCCACGCTGACGGTGAGCAGCGGGCCGGCCTTGGAGGCGGCATGGGCGATGGCCAGCTGCGCCACCTCCGCGCGGATCGCTTGTACCAGTTGCAGGGCCTGGGCCGCGTCCGTGTCGGGCATCAGCAGCACCAGTTCCTCGCCGCCGTAGCGGGCCGCCAGGTCGGCCGGGCGGCGCATCTGGCCGGCGGCCGCGCGCGCCACGGCGCGCAGCGCGCGGTCGCCGGCCGGGTGGCCGTAATGGTCGTTGTATTGCTTGAAGCAGTCGATGTCGAGCATTGCCAGCGACAGCGGCCGCCCGTTGCGCTGGGTGCGCAGCCATTCGTTGGCGTACATGTCGTCGTAGCGGCGCCGGTTGGCCAGCTCCGTCAGGCCGTCCACGTGGGCCAGGTGTTCGAGCATGCGGCGCTGGCGCACCATCTGCAGGTGCAGCGCCACCCGCGCCAGCACCACGGTGGCGTTGAACGGTTTGGCGATGTAGTCGGCCACGCCCATCTTGAGGCCATTGGCTTCGTCTTCGGGACGGTCCAGACCAGAGATGAAGATGACGGCGATGTCGGCCGTACGCGGGTCGGCCCGCAGCCGGCGCAGCACTTCGTAGCCATCCATATCCGGCATCATCACGTCCAGCAGGATCAGGTCGGGCGCATGGCGCGTGGCCCGCTCCAGGGCCTGCTCGCCATTTTTTGCCAATAGCACTGTGTATTCCGGCTTGAGCAGCTCGGCCAGCACCTGGCGGTTGATGGCGTCGTCGTCGGCGATCAGTACTTTTTGCGTTCCAGACAAATTCATGCGCTCGGTTCCACAGTCAAATTCAGGGCCAGCGCCAGTTGCGCCAGCGGTGCCAAAGCGACATCATATTCGATCTCGTCGACGGCTTGCTGGATTGCCGCCAGCAGTGCGCCGTGGCGGGCCGCACCCGGCAGGGCCTGCAGCGCGTGCAGAGCGTCTTCGGCGCGGGCGTCGTCGTGGCGCAGGAAGGCTTCCAGCTGGCGGATCAGGGTGGCGGCGCCTGGCATGTCCGGGGCCGGCGCGTCCGGCGCGGCGGGGCCGGGGGCCGCGGCCGGGATGGGGGGCTGTGGCACGATGGCGGCCAGGCCGGCCAGCACCGTGGCCAGCGTGTCCGCCAGTTCCGGCGCCAGCGCCGCGCACCGCTCGTGCTGGCCCGAGCGCAGCGCCTGTTCGACACTGTTGGCCAGGGCCGACAGCTCGGCCGCGCCCAGGTAGGCCGCGCTCGATTTGAGGTTGTGGGCCAGGCTTTGCAGGGCCTGGTGGTGGCCCGCATCGAGCGCCTCGCGCACGACTTGCGGCGCGCCCTGGTACTCGCGCAGGAAACTGGCGATGCGCTTGTGCAGGCGGGCGCGCTGCTGGCCCACGGCGTCGAGCGCCTGTTGCCAGATGATGCCGGGCACGGGCGGCAGCGGTGCGCCGGTGCCGGCCTGGCTGTCGTCCAGGTTGGCCAGCATCGGCGCGGCCGGCGGCTGGCGCCCGGCCAGGCGGGCCGGATCAATCCACTTGTGCAAGGCACGGAACAGCAGCTCGGGATTGATCGGTTTGGTCACATGGTCGTTCATGCCGGCCGCCAGGCTCTTGTCGCGGTCGCCCGCCATGGCGTGCGCCGTCATGGCGATAATGGGCGGCTGGCGCAGCTCGGGCAGGGCGCGGATGCGCATAGTGGCCGTCAGGCCGTCCACTTCCTGCATCTGGATGTCCATCAGCACCAGGTCGTAGTCGCGCTCCTGCACCATGCGTACCGCTTCGCCGCCGTGCAGGGCCACGTCCACCTCGACCTGCGCCATGGCCAGGAAATCCTGCGCCACTTCGCGGTTGTTGGCGTTGTCGTCCACCAGCAGGATGCGGGCGCCGGCCAGGCGCGCCAGGTCGGGTGCCCGCATGCCCAGGCCCACCACGTCGGGGCCGGCCAGGTCCGGGCGCAGCACTTGCAGCAGGCTGTGATACAACAGGGCCGGGCCGACCGGCTTGGTGAGAAAGCCGTGCAGCTGGAACTGGCCTTCCTGCTGCTGCACCGTCTCGCGGGTGCAGGCGCTGACCATGAGAATGGCCGGCGGCGCAGCCAGGCGCGGGTCGGCTTGGATACGGCGTATGGTTTCCACCCCGTCCCAGCCCGGCATCATGTAGTCCATCAGCACCACCTGGTAGGGCAGGCCCTCGTCGGCGGCGCGCGCCAGCATGTACAGCGACTGCTCGCCGGAGCTGGCCCCATGGGCCGTGACGCCGAACGACGCCAGCATCTCGACCAGCGCGTCGCGCGCCGTGGCGCTGTCGTCCACCACCATCACGCGCACCTGCTGCAGGGCGGCCGCCGGCGGCGCCACGGGGGCGCTGGCCGGATCGGCCACGCCCAGCGTGACGGTGAAGCTGAAGCGGCTGCCCACGCCGGGCGTGCTGTTGACGCGGATGGCGCCGCCCATCAGTTCGACCAGTTGCTTGGAGATGGACAGGCCCAGGCCCGTGCCGCCGTAGCGGCGCGTGATGGAACCGTCGGCCTGGCTGAAGGACTGGAACAGGCGCACCAGCTGTTCCTCGTCCATACCGATACCCGTGTCGCTGACGCTGAAGCGCAGCGTGACCTGCTCGCCCTTGCGCTCGGTCGCGTCCACCGCCACCACGATCTCGCCGCGGTCGGTGAACTTGACGGCGTTGCTGGTCAGGTTGATCAGGATCTGGCCCACCCGCAGCGGGTCGCCCACCAGCCGGGCCGGCACGCCGCGCTCGACCCGGAACACCAGTTCCACCCGTTTGGCGTCGGTCTTGATGGCCGTCAGGCTGGCCAGGTGTTCCAGCAGGTCGTCCAGCGCGAACGGCACGGTTTCCAGCGCCAGCTTGCCCGCTTCGATCTTGGAGAAGTCCAGGATGTCGTTGATGATACCCAGCAGGTGCTGGCCGGCGCCCTCGATCTTGCTCACGTAATTGCGCAGGCGGGGGCTCGGTTCCGCCATCATGGCCAGCTGGCTCATGCCGATGATGGCATTGAGCGGGGTGCGGATCTCGTGGCTCATGTTGGCCAGGAAGTCCGATTTCATGCGGGTGGCCGCTTCGGCGCGCAGCATGGCGCTTTGCATGGCCTTGGTGCGCAGGCCCAGGATGCGCATGAACACCAGCATGTCGAACATATTGCCGAACTGGAGCGCGTGCATGGTCCAGAAGTTGGCCGCCACGGCGCCGTTGATGACGCGCGACAGCAGCACCGAGGACATGAAGCTGACGGCCCAGCCAATCAGGAAGTAGATGCCGACGGCGTCGCCGCGGCGGGCCCGCATGAAGGCGCCCGGCAGGCCCAGCAACATGGGCATCAGGCCCAGCGTGCTGACGATGGCCACCAGCGTCTGCACGCCGATCAGGTCGGTGGCGTAGGCGAGGGCGCTGAGCAGGGCCAGCACGGCGCCGCCGCGCATCAGGCGGCTGAACACGCGGTCCATGCCGGGGCGCGCCAGCGCCTGCTCCACGAACAGGTAGGCGCCGCAAGAGGCCATCAGCGCGAACAGGCCGCCGGCGTGCATGGTCATCCACCGTTCGCTGCCCCACAGGTATTGGCCGCCCAGGCCGAAGAACTCGACAGAGAACATGGTGGTGCCGGCTGTCAGCAGCGCGTATTTGCCGAACAGTGGCTCGCGCAGGTTGATCCATTGGGCCAGGCTGTAGAGCAGCAGGCACAGGCTCAGGCCGGTCAGCAAGCCTTGCAGCATCTGCTCATTAAGGGCGGCCGCGTGGAAGGCGGCCGGTGTGGACAGGCGGATCGGCAGGATCATCGAGCCGGTGTTCTCCACCCGCAGCCACAGTTCCTGGCCGCTGCCCTGCGCCAGCTTGAGGGCCATGGCCGGGGCCCGGCCCCGCGCGCCGGACGGGGCGCCCGGCAGCAGATTGCCCATGGCCTCGTGGTGCACCAGCGTGCCGTCGGCGCTGACATAGACGTCGACCCGGTTGAGGGGCGCATAGTCGATATTGAGGATCCAGTCGCCGTCGCTGCCATCGGCCACGACGACCGGGATGCGCAGCCACACCACGTCGCGGTGCACGCCCAGGGTGGCGTAGGCTGAATCGGGTGGGGTGAAGCGGGCGGCGGCGGCGCGCGCGCCTGCAATATCCAGTTGGCCGCCGGGGTCGGACAGCACGGTCAGGGCCGGCCACGCATCGACGTGGCCGCGCGCGTCGTCCAGCAGCAGGGGGGCGGGGGCGGCCCAGGTGGCGAAGGGCAGCAGGAACAGCAGCAACAGCAACGGCGCCAGCAGCGACCGCGCGGCGAACAACGGCGCCCTGGTCATGGTTGCGGTCCGGTCGGGATCAAACGCTTGCGGCGGCCCGTCAGGCGCGCTTCGAGTGCGTTGACCCAGCGCGGCGCCTGGCGGTCCTCAGCCCAGTCGGAGGTGACGGCGCCGACCTGGTTGAGCAGGGCTTCGGGAAGCTTCAGGGGCCGGGTCTGGTCCATCAGCAGCTTGACGGTGAACTGGTAGCCGACCACGCGCGTGACCAGGCGCGACAGCGAGAACTGCGGCCAGAACAAACGCGCCGTGCCGTCGATCAGGCGGATGGTGCCCATCGAAACGGTGAACAGGGCGCGCGACAGCCACGATACGCGGCCCGTCAATCCCAGGTCGTGCGAGGTGGCGGAGCCGCACAGGTGGCGCGTGAGCAGCACGGGGAAAGGCTTGAGCACGCGCAGCGGCAGCTCCTTTTCCATGGTCTGCATCAGGGCCGCGCCCAGCGCCGGGCGGGCATCGGGCAGGTAGGGGTGAGCGCGGCCGCCGGCCTGCATGCGGTTGAACAGCGACTCGGCCTGTTCCATCGTGTCGGCCATCATGGCGCGTTCGATACCGAGCACGTGGCCGACCACGTTCCAGGTGTGCAGGTAGGCATGTTCGTCCTCGGCCGGCAGGCCCAGGCCCAGCTTGCGCAGCGCGCGCAGGAACACGTAGCTGAAGGTGAGCAGGGTGTAAGCCAGTTCCTCCTGGTTGCAAGGCAGGCCGTCGCGTTCCACGTTCCAGCCGTGGGCGTACAAGGTGCCCTGCATGCTGTGTGGCTGGCCGGCCAGCATGGGCATCGGCGGCACCACGGCCGGCGCTTCGGGACGGGCCGCGTC
Source organism: Rugamonas apoptosis (assembly GCF_014042355.1). Lineage (GTDB taxonomy): Bacteria > Pseudomonadota > Gammaproteobacteria > Burkholderiales > Burkholderiaceae_D > Rugamonas > Rugamonas apoptosis. Next base: position 363,414 of record NZ_JACEZU010000005.1, on the reverse strand, counting down.
GGATGGATTGCCGCGCAGGATAAGATGGCGGATGGTGGCGTGGATCAGGCGTACCTTGAGCGTTTGCGCCACGCCGCCGCCGCTGGCGTCCGTCAGGCCGCCGCCCATCATGACGGGGAACAGCATGGCGGCCGTGGAGCGGATGCGGTAATCGGTGTGCTGCTCCAGCTGGCCGGCCGCGTGCAGCACGCCGGCCAGGTCGGGAATCACATAGCATTCGGGCAGGCTGGCGCAGAACAGCAGGGTGCACGAGAGCATGCTCATGTCCATGAACAGTTCCTCGGCGCGGGCGATCTTGGCCGGCTCGGCCCAGGCGGGCAGGCGCAAGCCGGCCTGGATGTAGTGTTCCAGCGCGGCGGCGATGGCGGGCGGCACGTGCGCACCGGCGCGCCAGCCGGGCAGGGCGCCGTTGGCCTGCCATTGCGTGAGCTGGTCGTTGATGGTGGCAATGGCTTGCCATTGGGCCGCGTTGTCGCCGTGCTTGTCCCACGGGCCCAGGATGCGGGCGATGGTGTCGTCGGCCAGCGGATCGGCGCGCAGGGTGCTGGAACGGGAAATAGTGTCGCGCATCATGCCTCCACCGCTTGTCGTTTGGCCGCGTTGGCCGGGGAGCTGGCCTGGCCCGGTTGGCGCCACCGTTCGAATCCGCACAGGGCCACCAGCAGCGGGATGCCCATCGCGAACAGGGCGATGGTGCGGGTTTCCACCGGCGTGCCTTCGGCCACCTGGAACGCCATGCTGCCGCCGTAGACCAGCAGCGGCACCATGGCGTGGCGGCGCGCCACCGGCAGCGTGGCCACGGGCGCGCGCTTGCGCAGGGTGAGGCGGAACAGGAACACGATGGTGAACGACACCAGCATCCAGCCCACGAAGCCTTCCAGCGTTTCACCGAACCACCAGCCGTCCGTCTTGGTCATGATCCAGGCTTTCAGGCCGTACACCATGTAGGGATCGGCGCCCAGGTCGTAGGCCGTCACCAGCATGGCCGCCAGCAGCGACATGACGAGCGTCTGGCGCAGCGGGGCCACGCCGTCCGTGGGCGACTGCCACACGATCAGGTTGCCGATCACGTAGGCCACGTAGCACAGCGCGAACCACATGAGGGGAATGATGACGGGGACATCGCCCAGCCGTGGGCCCAGCACGTCCGTGTAGGTGTAGCTGCCGAAGAACCAGCCGTAGCTGGAGCCCAGTTGTTCCGCTATCCAGCCCAGCACCACGCCGATGACGACAAAGTTGCGGGCCGCGCGCGCGCCCAGCAGGTGGATGGCGCTGCTCCAGCAGCAAGCGAACATGATGAGGGAACTGACGATCAGCAGCTTGGTGGTGTCGCCATAGCCACGCGACAGCGTGACGGCCAGGAACACGATCAGCAGAACATTGGTGCAGCGGGGCAGGTGGTGCAGGACAGACTTCATGAGCGGACTTTTCGGATCACAGAGTTGACGGGCGCCGCGCGAACGCGGTGGACTGGCTGCTACGGGTTTTCAATAACGGACTTCAATAACGGTAGTCGAAACGCGCGGCGACGGTTCTTGGGTCGCTGGGCACCACCATGCCGAAACTGTCGATGGCGATCGGTTGCACCCTGTTTTCCATATTTCTCACTTGCGCCTGCACGCTCCATGGCGCGCCGTTGGGCTGGTAGCGCACGGTGAGGTCGCTGGCGGTGCGGGCCGGGATGGTGTAGCGCAGTTGCTGGGTCGGCACGCCGATGATGTAGGCGGCGCTGCGGCGCGCCAGGATGCCGGCCCGCAGTTGGCCAGCGGCCAGCAGGAAGCGGTGTTCGTAGCCGGCCGTGACGGTGTTGGCGGGCGCCCGATCGAGCTTGGTGCCGGCCCAGGAATGCACGTCGTCCGGGGTGTAGGACACGTAGTGGGCGTCGAGCAGGGTCAGGCCGTAGCTGATCTTGTCGTCGGCCGTGGGGTTGACCTGGCCATCCGCCTCCAGGCCCTTGACGCTGGCCACCCCGGCGTTGGTGGTCACGTAGCGCGGCGCGCCCTGCACGATGGCCACGCCCGACAACTGCAGGTTGCGGTAGTCGTAGTCGAACACGGCCAGGTTCAGGCTGGCGCGCTTGTCCCAGAAGCGGGTCTTGAGGCCGGCCTCGCGCGCCGTCAGCGTTTCGGGCTGGTAGTACAGCGTGCTGGCGGGGACGGCCACGGCGGCCGGGCAGCGGATGCCCAATGCCGTGCTGCCGGCCAGGCAGCCGTCGTTGAAACCGCCCGCCTTGTAGCCGGTGGACAGGGTGGCATAGGCGAAGGTGGCGGGCGTGACGTCGTAGTCAAGGCCCAGGCGCCAGGTATTCTTGTGGGTGTCGATTTCAGCCGCGTTGAGCAGCTTGAAGTCGGTGGCCGGGTTGAAGCTGGGGCCTTGCTGGAAATTGGTGGAGCCCACGCGCGATTTGTCGTCGCCCGTGTAGCGCACGCCGGCCGTGGCACGCAGGCGCTCCGTCATGCGCCATGTGGCCTGGCCGAACACGGCCTTGCTGCGCGCGATGGTGGGGCCGGTGGGGAACACGTAGTACGGCGGCAGGCCAAGCAGGGTCAGGTCGCGGAAGGTGTACAGCGTGTCCGTCTCTTCGTGGAAGTAATACAGGCCGGCCTGCGCGCTGACCGGACCGTTGCCGTTGGTGGCCACGCGCAGCTCGTGCGAGTCCTGCGTGTTGGCACCGTCGAAATTCTGGTGCACGCCGATGGCGAAGCCCGGCTTGACGCGGTAGTAATAGTTGAACAGGATGTGGTTATCGAAGCGGCGGTGGGCGCCCAGCCAGGTCACGGTGGCCGGTCCCAGGTTCCACGCCAGTTCGGCCGACAGGCCGGTCGTGGTCCTGTGGTCGTAGCCCTGTTCGGGACGAGTGTTGGGCGGCACGAAGCCATTGGTCAGGCGCTGGTCGGTGCTGGCGTCGTACCAGGTGGGCTGGCCGCTGGCCACGCCGTGGTAGAAGTTGGTGTCGGGGACGATGCGGTCGCTGTTGTCGTGCACCGTGCTGTGGTCGGCGCGCAGCAGCAGCGAGGCGGCGGGGCTCAGCGCCAGCCTGGCTGACAGGCGGCCCGATACGTCATCGCGGTCCAGGCCCAGCGTGTAGGGCGTGCCCTGGCCGTTGATCAGGTAGCTGTCGTGGCGGTTCGCGGCCACGGCCGCGCGCAGCGCCAGCGTCTCGTTGACAGGCACGTTGAGCATGGCGTTGACCTTGCGGCTGGCGTAGTCGCCCAGCTCCACGCCGACTGCGCCTTCCAGCTGGCGGCTGGGGGCGTTGGTGATCACGTTGATGGCGCCGGCCGTCGTGTTGCGGCCGTACAGGGTGCCCTGCGGGCCGCGCAGCACTTCGATCCGGTCCACGTCGTAAAAGCTCAGGTTTTGCTGCGTGGGACGGGCCAGGTAGACGCCATCGACCATGAAGGCGGCCGACGGGTCGCCTTTTTCCGTCGTGTCGGCGTTGGTCACACCGCGGATGGTGATTTTCAACGCAGCGGCGGCGCCGTCCAGGTGCACATTGGGCAGGCGCGCGGCCAGCGCGGACGGTTGGTCCAGGCCGGCCAGGCGCAGTTGTTCGCCCGTCAGCACCGACATGGCCACCGGGGTGCGCGATTCCAGCGAGGTGGTGCGCTGCGCGGTGACCACCACTTCCTGTATCTGTCCATCGGCACTGCCGGGCACGGACGGCGAAGTTTGCGCATGCGCGACACCATGCAATGCGGCCGACACGGATGCGGCCAGCAGCGCCGGTTTCCAGCGCGCCTTGTCGTTGATCATAGAACCATTCCCCAGTCTGGTCGTGCTACCGCCACCCCCGGCCCGGCCTTGGAATGTTAGTTTCACCACACGTATAATTATTTGACAACAATGCCGCTATGTACTGCAAGGGATAAGAGTCTAACAGGTCGTGTAGCTGGGAAATAGTCCCTCGCCGGGGCGTGCGTGTAAAAAACGCACACATCATGGCCGTTTCGAAGGGGCGGGCGATGCGCCTGGAATCGCCCCCGGTTCATTTAATTGTTGAGCCAGTTCTCAATTCGCAAGCCGGGATACGCGCCAAAGTCACGCTCGTTATTCGTTACCAGCGCCACGTTGAGGGATACGGCATGCGACGCGATCAGTTTGTCGAGCTGGTCTCTTTTGCGTTCGCGTGTGGCTTGCCGTATCGCGCCATATGACAACGCCGCCGCCGCATCGAACGGCATTACCGGGATGTCTTCAATGAGTGCGGCCAGATGATGGCTTTCCCGCGCACTGTTTTGCGACACTGTGACGCCATACTGTAATTCGGCAAATGTGATGGCGGACATGACGACGTCGCCCACATAACATTGAGCGAAACGGCGGGCGACCTGATCGGGCTGGTTCTTCATCAGGTAGATGCACATATTGGTATCGAGCATGTACAACGCCATTACAATGGCTCCCGGTCGCTCTGCTCATGGTCGCCGCGTCCCTCGGCCAGAAAGTCGGGCCCGAACCGGGCGAATTTCTTCATGACGCCGGTCAAAGGGCGTCGCGCCGGACGGATCCTGATTTCTTCTCCGATACGCTCGATTTCCAGCTCAATATCCGTTCTCTCATAGGCGATCTCGGCTGGAATGCGCACCGCCTGCGAGTTGCCGTTCTTGAATGCCCGTGTGGTTCGCATGGCTATCCTCGTATGTACTTGTGTGTACTCGCATGTACTTTACCACGGATCTGGCGATGAAGAACCCGATCTGTTCCGCCTTCAGGTTGACCAGCAGCTTGCGCCAAGCGCTGCATCAGACCCACAGCATCAGTGTATTGGCCGTGGCCTGCATGGCCGGCACGCAACGGGCGATGGCTTCCTTGCGGGTGCCGCTGGTGGTGGCCATGGAGGTCGACAGCGCGCCGACCACCGTGCCACCGCGGCTCTTGACGGGCACGGAGATGCCGCGCAAGCCCATCTCGTACTGGTTCTCGGTGGAGCCGAAGCCATCTTCGCGGATGGCGACGATCTCGCGGAACAACTGCTCCTTGTCCGTCACCGTCAGGTGCGTGTAGGCGATGGGGGTGATGCGGGCCAGATAGGCGTGCAGTGCGTCGTCGGTGAGCGATGACAGCAGCACGCGCCCGGCTGTGGAAGTGTAGGCTGGCAGCCGCATGCCTGGGTCGAAGCCGGCCAGCAGGATGCGCGGCGCATTCACCCGGCTCACGTAGACCACATCGTCGCCATCGAGCACGGAATAGTTGGTCGATTCCTGCAACTGGTTGGTGAGCCGCTGCAGGTAGGGCACCACGGCGCGCGGCAAACGGGCCGAATCCACATAGGCGTGCCCCAGGCTGAGCACACTGGGGCGTAGCCAGAAAGTGCGCCCGTCGGTGGCGGCCAGGCCGATATGCACCAGCGTGAGCAGGTAACGGCGCGCCGCCGTGCGACTGAGGTTGACCCGTTCTCCCAGTTCCGTCGGCGTGAGCCGCACCGATTCATGGTCGAAAGCGCGGATCACGTCCACGCCCTTGATCAAGCCCTCGATCTGGTCGCGCTTGGCGACGACGACATCCTGCAAAGCCGGCTTCTTCATCCTGATTTCCTTGAATTGCGCGACAATCGCGCACCTGGTGCGATTGTCGCATGTTTGACCTTGTTCGCCTCTATCTTGAAGCGGGCCTGGTTTCTACAATCGGGAGGCGTCCGGTATCCCGGCCGTGCCACGGCAGCTCGCGCCGACTCACAAGGATTCCCGATGACCCCCGCCTTCCATTCCGCGCGGCCCGCCGCCATGTGCAACCACGTCACGACGGTGCAGCCATGAGCGCAGGCTTGAGCGCCAACGCGCGTACGCGACCCGCGCTGGGCACAGTGCTGGTATTGCTGCTGGCCTGTCAACTGGTGGCCACCGACGTCTACCTGCCCGCCTTGCCGCAGATCGCCAGCCAGTTCGGTGGCCGCGCCGGTCCCGTCCAGTGGACGCTGACGGCCTTCCTCCTCGCCTTCGGCCTGGCCCAGTTGGCAATCGGCTGGCGCGCCGACCGCATCGGCCGCCGCTCCTTGCTGCTGGGCGGTTTGACCCTGTACGTGGCGGCCGCCGTGACGGGCGCGCTGGCCGGCGGGCTGGAAACGCTGATCACCAGCCGGGTCTTGCTGGGCATGGCGGCCGCCGCCTGCGTGATCGGTGCGCGCGCCGTGATCCGCGACCTGTACGCCGGTCCGGCCGGCATGGGCGTGATGGCGCGCAGCATGACGGGCATGGGCACGATCGGCGTACTGAGTCCACTGGCCGGCGGCCTGGTCACTCAGTGGCTGGGTTGGCACTGGACGCTGGCGCTGGTGGCCGGATTCGGCGCACTGGCCTGGCTGGCTGTGTGGCGGGGACTGCCGGAGACGCGCGCGCCCGCTGCCGCCGGTGATGCCGATGTGACGGGCTATTGGGCCATGGTGCGCCATCCCCGTTTCCTGGCCTCGTCGCTGCTGGCCGGGATCAGCTTCAGCGGCATCATGTGCTTCCTGCTGTTGTCGCCGTTCGTCTTCATCCGCGATTTCGGCATGTCCCGTGTGGCCTACGGCGCCGTGCCGGCCGCCTGTACGCTGGCTTTCCTGGTCGGCACGGTGATCTGCCGGCGCAGCTTGCGCCACTATCCCGTGCCGCGTGTGGTGCGTATGGGGGCATTGTTGTCCATGGCCGGCGGCGCCGGCCAGTTGCTGCTGGCGCAAGCGGGCGTGCATGCGCCATGGGCGCTGCTGGTGCCGCAATGCGTGTACATGCTGGGGCATGGTATCCACCAGCCGTGCGGGCAGGGCGGGGCGGTGGAACCGTTCCCCGCGCAGGCCGGGCGGGCGGCGGCGGTGTCCGGCTGCATCATCACCTCCATGGCCTTCGTCGCTGGCCAACTGGTGTCGCACAGCCAGTTGGACGCGTCGGCCACGCTGGTGCTGGCCATGAGCTGCATCAGCGCCGCGCTGGGCCTGTTGGCGTTCGGGGGCATGGAGCGCGCTTACCGGCGCGCCGGAACGGTGCAGGCGTGAAGACATGGCGGTGGCCCCTGAGCTTGAATGCGGATGCGTTGCGATGGTATGCCGCCGCCCGGGGTGGTACAAGCGGCGACCGTGCTATTTGCGCGCATCACGCGCGTACTGCGCGTTGATCGCGCAATGGGCAAAAACACCACACTCGCAGGCCGTGACCGTCCAAATTTGACCCAGGATAAGAAAAATACGGGCATTTGCGCGCTTATCGCGCATGATGCGCGAGTAGCGCAAAAATCGCCATTTTGACGGCTGTTTTTTGTCCTTGCCGCTTTCTACACTGGCCTCATTCAACCGAGTGAGGACCATGATGACGGCGCAAGAACACAATCCGGAACCGCACAATCCATTGGGCATCGACGGCATCGAGTTCGTCGAATATGCGAGTGCCCAGCCGCTGGCGTTTGGCGCGCTGCTGGAACAGATGGGGTTCGTGGCCACTGCCCGCCACCGTTCGCGGGAAGTGACCCTGTATCGCCAGGGCACGATGAACGTGATCGTCAACGCCGATCCGCGCGCCTTGCCGCAGTCGGGCACCGATCCCCAGTCCACCGTCATCAGCGCCATCGCCCTGCGGGTGCGCGACGCGGACGCCGCCTACCGCCACGCGATCGACATGGGCGCCTGGGCGATCCAGACCCGGGCCGGGGTGATGGAACTGAACATCCCTGGCGTGCATGGCGCCGGCGATTCCATTCTCTACTTTGTCGACCGGTTCCGCGACTTCTCCATCTACGACGTCGACTTCAAGCCGATTCCCCATGCGCCGGCTAATCCGCCCGCGCTGGCCGGCATGCACTTTTTCGGCGTGGTGCAAGCCATCGGCGCCGGCCGCGCGCCGGAATGGATCGATTTCTACCAGCAGTTGATGGACTTCCGCGTGCTGCCGGAAGGACGGTATTTCGGCGTCGTCCCCAAGGGCACGCTGCTGGAAAGCCCATGCCACCGCTTCTACCTGCAACTGGTCGAACCGCCCGAAGGCGCGGGCGGCCTGCAGTGGGGCGAACAATTGATCCGCGTCGGCTTCGGCGTGCCGGACGTGCTGGAGGCCGTTCGGACCTTGCAGCGGCGCGGCATCGTCTTCATCGACCGCGCGCCGGCCCAGTCCAGCGAACGCGGCGCACTCACCCAACTTTACAAAGGCGGCGTCAGCTTCGAGCTGGTCGTAAGCCACCTGGAGAACCACCATGATTGAGATTTCAGGCACCACCCGTATCTTCCCCGTGATCGGCTGGCCGGTCGAGCAGGTCAAGGCACCCGCGCTGTTCAACGCCTACTTCCAGCGCCATGGCATCGATGCGCGCGTGGTCCCGCTCAAGGTGCCGCCCGAATCGTACACGGCGGCCGTGCGCATGCTGATGTCGTTCCCCAATGTGGGCGGCATCTTCGTCTCCATTCCGCACAAGCCGATGAGCGTGAGCGCCGTCGAACAGCCCAGCAATCGCGCCGTGCTGGCCGGCGCCTGCAACGCCATCTACAAGGATGCGGAAGGCATGCTGCTGGGCGACCTGATCGACGGCGAAGGTTTCATCCGCGCCTTCGACCGCACCTGCGCCGGGAAGCCGCTGAACTGGCCGGCGGCGCGCGCGCTGGTGGTGGGCAGCGGCGGCGTTGGCTGCGCCATCGCCTATGCGCTGGCCGAGCGCGGTATCGGCCAGGTGGCCATCTACGACACACGCACCGAACAGGCCAGCGCCTTGCAGGCCCGCTTGCAGCAAGCGTTTCCCTCCGTGGAGTTTGTGATCGCGCCGCCGGCCGCCGCCGGTTTCGACGTGGTGGTCAATTCGACCCCGCTGGGCATGCACGCGGACGACCCATTGCCTATTGACCTGCGCGGCGTGTCGCCCGGCTGCGTGGTGGCCGATTGCGGCATGAAGATCGAGATGACCCGGCTGCTGCGCCAGGCGCAGGAAATGGGCTGCCGCATCCAGAAGGGCAAGGAGATGCTGATCGAGCAGGCGCCCTTGTACCTGGAGCTGTTTGGCTGGCCCGGCGTGTCGTCGGACGCCTTCCGTGCGCTGGAGGCCCTGTGAATCTCTCCAATTTCGGCATGGACAGCATCACCCTGGCCGGCCCGCTGGAAGCCAAGCTGCGCGCCTCGCGGGCGGCCGGTTTCAGCCAGATCATGCTGTGGGCCAGGGACCTGGCCGGGCACCCCGGCGGGCTCGATGAGGCGGTGCGGCTGGTGCGCGCCAGCGGCGTGCGGGTGACGGGCATCCAGGTGATGCGCGACTACGAGGGACTGGACGGCGCGCTGCACGAGTACAAGCTCGACATCGCCCGCCAGATGTTGCTGGTGTGCCAGGCCGTGGGTGCGCCGCTGTTGATGGTCTGCTCCAGCACCTCCAGCCATGCCAGCGCCTCCATGCCGCTGATCGCCCGCCATCTGGCCAAGCTGGCCACGCTGGCCGTGCCGCTGGGGGTGCGGGTGGGCTATGAGGCCTTGTCCTGGGGCCGTCACGTCAACCAATACGAGCAGTCGTGGGAAGCGGTGGAGCTGGCCGATCACGCCAACCTGGGTGTGGTGATCGATTCCTTCCACATGCTGGCCAACCGGGCCAGCCTCGATGGCCTGCAGGATATCCCCAGCGCCAAGATCGCGATGGTGCAGCTGTCGGACTTCATGTGGCGCGATATCCGCAGCGCCGAGGAAAGGCTGGAAACGGCCCGCCACCTGCGCGTATTCCCGGGCGAGGGCGCCCATTCGGCCGAGCTGACGGACCTGCTGCGCCGGCTGGACCGGGGCGGCTACCGGGGCGACTACAGCTTCGAGGTCTTCAACGACGACTACCTGCAGCTGGCGCCGGAGATCGTGGCGCAGCGCGCCCACCGGGCTGCCAAGTGGGTGACCGACCAGGTCTTGCGGCGCAGCCTGGACGTGCGCCGCCCCAGCGCCGCCTGCGCGGCCATGGCGTAAGGGAGCGCGCGATGGGAACGCAAGCGAACAAGGTGTTGGTACTGAATGGCCCCAATCTGAATCTGCTGGGCCAGCGCGAACCGGCCGTGTATGGCGCGGCCACGCTGGCGGACGTGGAACGTTTATGCGCACAGGCGTGCGAACGGCATGGCCTGGCGCTGGATTTCCGCCAAACGAATCACGAGGGCGTGCTGATCGACGCGCTGCACGAGGCGGGCGCCGCCCAGGCACGGGGTGAACTGCTGGGGGTGGTGTTCAACGCCGGCGCCTACACCCATACCTCGCTGGCCCTGCATGACGCCATCAAGGGCGCGGCAGTACGGGTGATCGAGCTGCACATCTCGAATGTCCACGCGCGGGAGCCGTTCCGCCATCACTCCTGGCTGTCGCCGGTGGCGGCGGGTGTGATCGTGGGGCTGGGTGTGCGCGGCTATGCGTTGGCCATTGACGCGCTGGCCGGAGAACCGGTTTAGCAACGATTTAGCAAAACGAAGGCCCCTCACTTCGCGGCAGTACCTGAGGGGACATGCGCGGCGTACCGGAACTCCGGCGGCGCGGCGATACAACGAAAACAATATGGAGATAGCATGAACAAGCAATTACTGGCGCTTGCCTGTGTGGCCGCCTGGTCGGCCGTGGGCGCTGCGCAGGCGCAGTCGAACGTCACCATCTACGGCAACTTCGACGAATACCTGGGTTATATCCGCAGCAGCAGCGGCGCCCACATCACGGGCTTGAACGATGGCGCCATCCTGCGCAGCCGGCTCGGCTTCCGTGGCGTGGAAGATATCGGCGGCGGCTACCAGGTGCGTTTCAACCTGGAGCAGGGCCTCAACGCGGACACGGGAACCGGCGCCGACACCACCCGCCTGTTCGACCGGCAGGCCTGGGTGGGCATCGCCGCGCCCCACGGCGAGTACCGGATCGGGCGCCAGAACACCGAGATCTTCCTGATCGGCGGCGCTATCGATTACACCGACCGCACCACCTTCGGTTCCATCTTCAATACCTTCGGCATTCCTTCGCGCTATGACAACGACCTGTCGTACCGCTCGCCGCGCCTGGGTGGCGTGCAACTGGCGCTGCATTACGCGTTGCCGGAAAATGGCGGCGCCACCCGTGGCAACAGCGCCATCCTGCAACTGGCGCTCGATTACCAGGACGGCCCTTACCGCGCCGGTTACGCTGGCTTCCAGGCCAGCCCAAACAGCGTCACGGCCACCGTGCATGACAAGGTCGTCTACCACAACGTCTACGCCGACTATAAATACAGCGCCGGCACTGTCTACCTGGCCATCGCCCGCAGCAACAACTCGACCGGTAACGCCAATGGCCGCAACGCCGGCACCATCCTCAACAACGTCAGCAACCCGAACAACTTCTTCGCCGGCACCGACGTTAATGCGGGCCGTTACTACAACCTGTACCAGCTGTCGGCCGATTATCGCGTCGCCAGCCAGTTGCGGGTGGGCGCGCTGTATGGGGTGATGCGCGACACCTCGGGCGGCGACGCCGGTGCGCGTGGCGGCAACGTGGGCGCGTATTACGACCTGTCCAAGCGCACCGTGTTGTACGGCTTTGCCAGCGTGATGAAGAACGAAGCGAACGCCGGTTTTCGCTTCAGCGGCTCGGCCGGTCCCTCGGCCAACCTGGCGGGGGCGGATGTCAACGGCAAGCGCCTGACGGGTCTGCAGGCCGGCATCGTACATAAGTTTTAACAACAGCCCGTGGCGCGCGCGATGGAACAGCCGTTCCCGCGCGCGCGCAAACGGGGTACATTCAAGTTCCTGGAGGAAGACATGTCTATAGCAAGTGCAAGCGCGGCCCGCAGCCAGGCCGCCACCGGCGAACCCAAGCCGCAACGTTCGCCCCGCAAGGCGGCCTTTGCGAGCTGGATCGGCAGCGCCGTCGAATACTACGACTTTTTCATTTACGGTACGGCGGCCGCGCTGGTGTTCGGGAAAATATTCTTCCCGGCCTTCGATCCGGCCACCGCCACCATCGCCGCTTTCGCCACGTTTGGCGTGGGCTACGTCACCCGCCCGATCGGCGCTGTCCTGCTGGGCCACGTGGGCGATAAATACGGCCGCAAGAAGGTGCTCACGTTCACGCTGCTGCTGATGGGGATTTCGACCTTCATGGTGGGGCTGCTGCCCACCTACAGCCAGATCGGCATCGCCGCGCCCATTTTGCTGGTAGTGCTGCGCATGCTGCAAGGGCTGTCGGCGGCCGGCGAACAGGCGGGCGCCAATTCCATGACGCTGGAGCACGCACCGGCCCATCGGCGCGCCTTCTTCACCAGTTTCACGTTGAGCGGCACCCAGGCGGGCCTGATCCTGGCCACGCTGGTGTTCCTGCCTATCTCCGCGCTGCCGGAAGACCAGTTGCTGGCCTGGGGGTGGCGGATTCCCTTCTTCCTCAGCGCCGTGGTGGTGGCGGTGGGTATGTGGGTGCGCCGCACGCTGCCGGAGACGCCAGCGTTCACCGAGGAACGCGCTGATAAAGCTGACCGCATGCCCGTGGCCCAGCTGTTTCAGCACCACAAGGCCAACCTGGTGCGGGTGATCTTCGCCGCGCTGGTGTCGGTGGTCAGCACCATCTTCGGCGTGTTTACGCTGTCGTACGCGGTCAACACCATGCATATCCCGCGCTCCACCATGCTCACGCTGCTGGTGCTGGCCAATGTGGTGGCGCTGGGTGCGATCCCCCTGTTCGCCACGCTGGCCGACCGTATCGGCCGCAAGCCGGTGTTCATCTTCGGCGCGCTCGGCTCGGCCGCGCTGATCTGGCCCTACATGTGGAGCATCGCCGCCGTCAACGTGCCCCTGATCTTCACTTTCGGTCTGCTGCTGTCGGGAGTGGTGTATAGCGCGGCCAACGGCGTCTGGCCTTCGCTGTATGGCGAAATGTTCAACACGCGGGTGCGCCTGTCCGGCATGGCGATCGGCACCCAGATCGGCTTCGCGCTGGGCGGCTTCGCGCCCACCATCAGCGCCGCCATCCTGCAACCAGGGGCGGGCGGCTGGGTGCCGGTCGCCGTGTTCGTGACGGCCACCAGCGTCGTCTCGGCCATTTCCGTGGCGACGGCGCGTGAAACCTACAAGGTGCCGATGCATGAACTGGGGGGAGCCGTGTCCTGAGACGGACGTCCTGTCCATGCTTGAAACAAGGGAGGCCATGTGCCTCCCTTGTCGTTTTCCAGGCGCGTCGATGCGCGCTGATTTGTCATCGCCGGGGCAGGACGCAGCCTTACACTGCGCTTACATCTTGTTAATTTCGTTCGATTTTCCGCCGCTGTTGTTTCAATCTCGTCTCAAAGTCATGGCAGCCGCAAAAAGTGCGCCGTCCGGGCTGCCGATTGCGGTATCGTTACATAAATAAATCAAATGATTTGATTCAAAATTGAACAAAAGTGCAATGACAGGAGACTTACATGACGCAGTACCAGATTGAGCAAAGCTATGCCCGCGGCGCAACCGACAAGCCGCTGATCGAGCACACCATCGGCGATTATTTCGACACCATCGTGGCGCGCCATCCGGACGCCGAAGCGCTGGTCAGCCTGCACCAGCAACGCCGCTACACCTACCGTGAACTGCAGACCGAGGTCAATCGCCTGGCCAGCGCGCTGCTGGGCGCCGGGCTGGCCACGGGCGACCGCATCGCCATCTGGTCGCACAACAACGTGGAATGGGTGCTGATGCAACTGGCCACGGCCCGCCTTGGCCTGATCCTGGTGAACATCAACCCGGCCTACCGCGTGGCGGAGCTGGAGTATGCGCTCAACAAGGTCGGCTGCAAGGCCCTGGTCAGCATGGCCCGCTTCAAGACCAGCGACTACCTGTCCATGATCCGGGAACTGGCGCCGGAACTGGCCAGCGCCGCACCGGGCGCGCTGCATTGCGCGCGCCTGCCGGACCTGCGCGCCGTGGTGTGGATAGACGAGGCGGGCGCCGGCGCCGAGGAAGCGGGCATGCTGCGCTTTTCCGCGCTGCTGGCCGGTGGGCAGGCGGACGACGCGCGCGTGCGCGCGGCCGCGGCCGGCGTGCGGCCGGAACAGGCCATCAACATCCAGTTCACCAGCGGCACCACGGGCTTCCCCAAAGGGGCCACGCTCACCCACCGCAATATCCTGAATAACGGCTTCTTCGTGGGCGAAGCCATGAAGCTGACGGACCGCGACCGCCTGTGCATCCCGGTGCCGCTGTACCACTGTTTCGGCATGGTGCTGGGTAATCTGGCCAGCCTCACGCACGGCGCTTGCATCGTTTATCCGAGCAGCGGCTTCGAACCGTTGGCCGTGCTGCAGGCGGTGCAGGACGAACGCTGCACGGTGCTGCACGGCGTGCCCACCATGTTCATCGCGGAGCTGGATCATCCGCGCTTTGGCGAATTCGACCTGTCCACGCTGCGCACCGGCATCATGGCCGGCTCGCCGTGCCCGGTGGAGGTGATGAAGCGGGTGGTGGGCGACATGCACATGTCGGAAGTGACGATCGCCTACGGCATGACGGAGACCAGCCCGGTGAGCTGCCAGAGCGGCACCGATACGCCGCTGGCGATGCGCGTGTCCACGGTCGGCATGGTGCGCGACCACCTGGAAGTGCAGATCGTCGATCCTGAGACGGGCGCCGTCACGGCCCGCAACCAGCCGGGCGAACTGTGCACGCGCGGTTACTCGGTGATGCAGGGCTACTGGGGCGATGAGACCCAGACCCGCGAAGCCATCGACGCTGACGGCTGGATGCATACGGGCGACCTGGCCACCATGAACGAGGAAGGCTACGTCAACATCGTGGGCCGCATCAAGGACATGGTGATCCGGGGCGGCGAGAACATCTACCCGCGCGAGATCGAGGAATTCCTGTACCGCCATCCGGCCGTGCAGGACGTGCAGGTGGTGGGCGTGCCGGATACGAAATATGGCGAGGAACTGTGTGCCTGGATCGTCGTCAAGCCGGGCCAGAGCTTGACGGAGGAGGGCGTGCGCAAATTCTGCGAAGGCCAGATCGCCTACCACAAGGTACCCCGCCACATCCGCTTCGTGGAGGAATTCCCGATGACGATCACGGGCAAGATCCAGAAGTTCAAGATCCGCGACCTGATGAAGCAGGAGCTGGGGCTGCAGGAAGCGAAGACTGCCTGACGCAAGGACGGCGAGGAAAGCGGGGACGAACGCGGGAACGGACGCCGGCGTCCGTCCCCGCATCGCATGGCGTCAGCGCGGCGCTTGCGCCAGAGCGCCGTCTCCGTTGGGCGTGCCCTTGGGCCGCAGGCGGTAGCCGATGGCCAGCGCGATCAGCCACACGGGCAGCAGATACACGGACAGCCGCAGGTCCGGCGTCAGATACATCACCACCAGGATACCGGCCAGGAACACCAGGCACAGGTAGTTGGTCAATGGGTAGCCCAGGCTGCGGAATGCCGTCATTTGGCCCGCCGCCCGTTTCTGCGCGCGGAAGCGCAGGTGGATCCAGCTGATCATGCCCCAGTTGATGATGAGCGCCGACACCACCAATCCCATCAACACTTCGAACGCCTTGCCCGGCATGAAGTAGTTGACCGCCACGCAGGCGCCCGTGGCCACGGCCGATACGCCCAGCGCCGCCAGCGGCACGCCGCGTGCATTCACCTTGAGCAGCATGCGCGGCGCGTTGCCTTGCTGGGCCAGGCCGTACAGCATGCGGGTGTTGCAATACACGCCGCTGTTATACACGGACAGCGCGGCCGTCAGCACCACGGCGTTCAGCGCGTTGGCCACCAGGTTGCTGTTCAAGGCATGGAAGATCAGCACGAACGGGCTGCCGCCGCTGACCACTTTCTGCCACGGGTAGAGCGACAGCAGGATGCCCAGCGCGCCGATGTAGAAAATCAGGATGCGGTAGATGGCCTGGTTGGTTGCCTTCGGGATGGTAACGGAGGGATTGTCCGCCTCGGCCGCCGTGATGCCCACCAGTTCCAGCCCGCCGAACGAGAACATGATGACGGCCATGGCCATCACCAGTCCGCTCACGCCGTTGGGGAAGAAGCCACCGTGCTGCCACAGGTTGGCCACGGCAGCCTCGGGGCCCGCGCCGCCCGACAGCAGCAGCCAGCCGCCGTAGCCTATCATGCCGACGATGGCCGCCACCTTGATGATAGCGAACCAGAATTCCATCTCGCCAAACGCTTTCACGTTGCTCAGGCTGATGGAATTGATGATGAGGAAAAAGGCCAGCGCCGACATCCACGTCGGGATGCCCGGCCACCAGTACTGCACGTAGATCCCCACGGCCGACAATTCGGCCATGCTGACCAGCACATACAGCACCCAGTAATTCCAGCCTGACATGAAGCCGGCCTGGTGGCCGCAGTACTTATTGGCGAAATAACTGAACGAGCCGGCCACGGGTTCGTCGACCACCATTTCGCCCAGCTGGCGCATGATGAGGAAGGCGATCACCCCGGCCACGGCGTAACCGAGCAGGACGGACGGTCCGGCCATCTGGATGGTTTGCGCGATACCGAGAAATAGCCCGGTGCCTATCGCCCCACCCAGCGCGATCAGCTGGATGTGGCGGCTCTTCAATCCGCGTTTGAGTTCGTTATGCTCACCTGACATCTTTTCTCCTGGCGTCGTTCCGGGGCCGGCGGTTGCCGGCCGGGCCGCAAAATCCGTCGATTCTCGCACAGCTGACCGTTGCTAGCAAAGAAGCAGCCCGCATGCGCGCATGACATGGCTTGTAGTTGGCAGGCCACATTGTCGCCGCGTGCCCGGACTTCGTGGGATACTGCTCATCAGTAATCTGACTGGGCAGAGCCGCATGCGGCTGCACCATGCGGCGCTCCACAGCGTGGCCAGCGCCGGCGCGCTATATCAACGTTGCGGCCAGGAGCAACTGGCGCTACAGATGCAGGCCATCCGTTGCACCGTGTTGTTCGGCTCGGAAATGTATCAGGAGTCGCGCCTGTCCTGCGCCGAACTGCTGGCCGGCGCCGCTGACCTAACTAGTTGTTGCAACGTAAATTATTGCGTATAAATTAAGTATAATGCACTCCGATAAGAAATTGTGTTGTGCAATTTCATAAGGATGATGAGTACTTGATATGCGTATGACGAACATTTTTGCAGCGCCACTGTTGCTGGGCTGGTTGTTGGCCGGCTGCGGCGGTGGCGGTGGCGGCGGTTCATCCAGCACGGCGCCGGCCGCGCCCGATCCCGAGGGAGCATGGCTGAGTTTTACCGTTTCCCAGCCCGAAATCACGGGTTACGTGGGTGAGAGCGTCCCGTTCACCATCACCGCCACGTCGAGCCGCACCTTCGCCAAACCCTTCAATGTTGCCGTGATCGACGGCAGTGGTTCCATCACCACCGACGTCACCGTCACGGCCTTGAGCGACCTGCGTTACCGGGCCGATCTGATGACCTCGCCCACCTTGGCCAGTGGGCCCCGTCAGGTCAATCTGGAGGTGCGCGTATGCGAGGACAATCCGGTGGTCTGCCAGCAACCGTTGCCCGGCTCGCCGTGGCATGTGCCGGTCCAGATGAATCTGAAGTCAACCGCCGAGGCGGCCAAGCGCTTGACCTTGTCGGAGTCCGCCGTGAACTTGACGGCCTATCCAGGTCAGCCGGTTTATCTCGATCTCGCGGCCACGATCAGCGGCGATCTGGTTGGACAGCGCTATCAGATCAAGATTATCGCTCCCAGCGACCTGATCACGGTGGGCGATGTCAGCGGCATGACCAAGGACGGCTTCCACACCCGATTGACGAGTGCCGCCGGCCTTGCGGTGGGGAACTACAGCGGCAAGGTGGAAGTGCGCTTGTGTCGTGATGATCCCGCCGTGTGCCATCAACCGGTGCCTGGCTCGCCCTGGATCCTGCCGTTGACGCTGGCCGTGCAAGCGACATCCAATCAGGGCGGCCTGGTCGCGGTGCCGGGCCTGGTCGCGTGGTCCACCTATCAAGGCAATGCCGCCCATACGGGTTATGTGCCGGCCAGTTTCGATGCGACCAAATTCACCCGGCGCTGGCAAGTGCCGACCGTCGCCAACGCCGCCGGGATTGATCACGGGCACAGTGGCGTCGCCATCGACCATGGTATGGTCTACTTAACGGTCTACGATAGTACTCAAGGCTACGTGCTGGCGGCCATGAATGAGGACTCCGGCGCCCAGGCGTGGCGCGCGCCGTTAGGCCTGGGTTTGGCGGCGACCGCTCCAGCGGTGGCGAATGGCCAGGTCTACACGCTGTCGGCGACGGCGAGCGCGGCCAGTTTCTCGACCTACGACCAGCGCAATGGGGCGCTGCTTGGCAAGACCGGCATCAGCTCGGAACTGCCGGTGGCGATGGCGCCCAACGTGGTCGGCACGGACGTGTATTTCGCGACCGTCAACTCTGGCACGCCTTACCTCAGTAAATTCTCCAGCCTGGGGAACAAATTCGCCTGGCGCCAGTTTGGGGGCGTCTCCAACCAGGCGCGTACCCCCGCGGTGGACGCGCGTAACATATACGGCTACAGTGGTGGGCAACTGAAGGGCTACAACCTGGGTACCGGGGCGGAGGCATGGTCCATCGTCGATCCCGATTACAGCCAGGTGTTCGTCCGGGAGGGCACGGTCATCGTGGCCGATGCCAGGGTCTTGTTCTGGCAGCAGAACCGGCTGGTCGCGTTCGACGTCGCTCAGCGCAGCGTGGCGTGGTCCGTCAAGGGCACGCCGATCGGTGAACCGGCGTATGCCAATGGCGTCGTGTATGCGACCAACGGCGTGGGACGGGTGTTGGAGGCGCGCGCGGCGGCCGACGGCGCGTTGATGTGGACCATGCAATTGCCGGGATATGATGACTTCGAACGCGTGGTCGTGACCCGCAATCTGGCCTTCCTATCAGCGCCGACCGGGACCGTGGCGGTCGACTTGAGCACGCATCAAGTCGTATGGCGCTATCCGTTTGGGGGGGAGCTGGGCATCTCCAGCAACGGTATCCTGTACATCCTCGATACGGTCGGCACCCTGTCGGCGATTAACCTGCAATAGCCTGGCATCGTCTGGCTGGCGGCGGCGCACCGCCGCCGCCTCAGCCTCGCGCGGGAATGGCGAGCCCGCGGGCCACGGCCGGCCGTTCCACGAAGGCGGCCAGCACCCGCTGCACGTTGGGGAAACGCTCGATGTGCACCAGTTCACCAGCCTCATAGAACCCGATCAGGTTGCGCACCCATGGCAGGATGGCGATATCGGCGATCGTGTATTGCGACCCCATGATCCAGTCGCGCCCGGCCAGCCGTTGTTCCAGCACGCCCAGCAGGCGCGCCGATTCGGCCACGTAGCGGTCGCGCGGACGCTTGTCCTCGTACTCGCGGCCGGCGAACTTGTGGAAGAAGCCGACCTGGCCGAACATGGGGCCGACGCCGCCCATCTGGAACATCAGCCACTGGATGGTTTCGTAGCGGCCTGCGGCGTCCTTGGGCAGCAACTGGCCGGTCTTTTCGGCCAGGTAGAGCAGGATGGCGCCCGATTCGAACAGGGCCAGCGGTTTGCCGTCCGGCCCATTGGGATCGATGATGGCCGGGATCTTGTTGTTCGGATTGAGTGACAGGAACTCGGGCGACATCTGGTCGTTGCTGTCGAAGCTGACCAGGTGGGCTTCATACGGCAAGCCCGTTTCCTCCAGCGCGATGGAGACTTTCACGCCGTTGGGCGTGGGCAGCGAATATAGTTGCAGGCGTTCGGGACGGGTGGCCGGCCACTTGGCCGTGATGGGGAAGGCAGCGAGAGCGGTCATGTGTGGTGATGTGGGAAGTAAGGAGCGTTCAATTATCGTCCTATTTTGAAGTACGCGCAGGAGGTGGACGGGCGGCCCCGTCCACCGTGGCGCGGCGAGATGACCCGCCGCCGTCAGAACTCCGCGTGCACGCGCGCGGCCAGCAGGTGGACCGGGCCGCGGCTGCGGTTGTAGGCCGGGTTGCTCGCTTCCTGCAAGTCCAGCGTCAGGCTCAGTTGCTTGCCCAGGCGGGCCGCGTAGTAGGCTTCCATGACCTTCTCGGTGCCATAGCGCAGGCCGCCGTCGCCGATCAGGATACCCATGCCGCCTTGCGCGAAATAGGCGCGCGCGTCGCCCGACAGGCCGTTGACCACGGCCGCCACGCCCACCGTGTCGTCCGGCCGGCCCCAGGCCGCGCCTTTGATGGCCACGCCGCCCGACAGCGAACGGTTGATCTCCGTGAACTCATACGCTTCCTTGGCGCCATCGTTCATGCTGGCGCGCGCGAACAGGCCCACGTCGGCCGTCAGTTCCTGCTCCACATTGACGGCCATCCCCGTGCGCCAGGCCGTGCGGCGCACGCCGGCCACGTCCGGCACATTGGGTACGGAGGCCGCCGCCTGGCGTACGGCGTCCGCGTAGCGCGCCATGCTGGCGTGGTTGGCGAAGCCCAGCAGCTTGACCTTGCCGCCATGGCCGTCCCACTGGTAGCGCTGCTCCAGCTCCGCCACCAGCATGACTTGATTGAATTTGGGGCGGATGATCTTGCCGTTCGGTTCGGCCGACAGCTGGAACACGCCGGCGCGCGCCGTGCGGCTGCCCTGGTTCCATTCCAGCGCCGCGCCGTAG
Source organism: Rugamonas apoptosis (assembly GCF_014042355.1). Classification (GTDB taxonomy): domain Bacteria; phylum Pseudomonadota; class Gammaproteobacteria; order Burkholderiales; family Burkholderiaceae_D; genus Rugamonas; species Rugamonas apoptosis. Next base: position 342,939 of record NZ_JACEZU010000005.1, on the reverse strand, counting down.
GTGAAGCCCCAAGCGTCGGCCGCGTAATCGAAGGCGCCGGCGTCGATCAGCGACCAGTTCAGGAAGTCGCCGCGCGGATCGTGGGCGTAGCTGTTGGTGTCGAACACGTCGGTGACGGAGAATTTACCGGCCGTCAGCACCACATTGTCCTGCGCGCGGACGCCGCCCAGCTGGTTCGGCGCCGCTTCCACGGCTTCCTGTTGGCCGCCCAGCGCGAAGGTGTGGCGCAGGAAGGCACGCGGCAGGCGCAGGTAGGGCGTGTTCGCGCCCACCTTGTACGCCTCGCCGCTGGGGAAGCCCGCCATGCCGACCGTGTTACTGAGGCCGAAGCCCTGGTCGATCTCGGGATTGAGCCACAGTTCCGTACCGCCGGGCAGGCGCACGCCCGCGTACAGCGTGATGTCGCTGGTTTCCTCGGTGCGGCCGGCCGCGTCCAGGCTGTTCTGGCCCTGGTAGGGCGAGGCGAAACGGTTGTGGCCCTGGGTGACGTTGGTGAACTGGCCGTGGATGGCCCACGTTTCCGGCGCAGCACTCTGGTCGGCGGCGGTGCTCTGTGCGTGGGCCTGGGCCAGCGACAGCAGGCAGAACGGGGCGGCCAGCAGGTGGCGGGTGGCGTTTTTCGTCATCGTGTTGTTGTCTTCTGTTAGGAGAGGTCGAGGGTGAGGAACATGGCCACTACGGCCAAGGCCATGGCGCCTGTGGCCAGCCAGCCCAGCCACTTGAGTTGGCGGGTGACGACGAAGCGGCCCATCACTTTGCTGTTGGCGCCCATGATCATCATCACGCCCATGATGGGCACCGAGATCACGCCGTTGATGACGGCGCTCCAGTACAGTGCCTTGATCGGATCGATCGGCGTGAAGCCCAGCGCCACGCCCACCAGGGTGGAGATGGCGATGATGCCGTAGAAGCCCTTGGCGTCGAACAGCTTGTGTTCCAGCCCTTTCTTCCACTCGAACGCGCCGGCGATGGCGTAGGCGGCCGAACCGGCCAGCACGGGCACAGCCAGCAGGCCGGTGCCGATGATGCCGGCCGCGAACAGCAGGAAGGCGAATTCGCCGGCGATGGGGCGCAGCGCGGTGGCCGCCTCGGCCGAAGTCTGGATGGTCGTGATGCCTTGCACGTGCAGCGTGACGGCCGTGGTCAATATGATGAAGAAGGCCACCAGGTTGGAGAAGCCCATACCCAGGTAGGTGTCGATCTTGATGCGGCGGAAGCTGGGGCGGGCCTGTTCCGGCGCTTCCCGCAACGGCCGGCGATTCGGGTCGGCCTCCATTTCCTCCACTTCCTGCGACGCCTGCCAGAAGAACAGGTAGGGGCTGATGGTGGTGCCGAATACGGCCACGATGGTGGTGATGGTGGCGGCGTTCCAGTCCAGCTTGGGCGCGACCAGCGACAGCGCCACTTCGCCCCACGAGATGTGGACGGCGAACACCACGCCCACGTAGGCCAGCAGGGCCAGCGTGAGCCACTTGAGCACGCGCACATAGCGCGAATACGGCACCACGATCTGCAGCACCAGCGACACCACGCCGAAGCAGGCCGCGTACAGGTGCGACGAGCCGCCAACGAGCAAGCGCAGCGCCTCGCCCATGGCCGACACGTCGGCCGCGATGTTGATGGTGTTGGCCACCAGCAGCAGGCTGACGATCGCATACAGCAGCCAGCGCGGGAAGTGGGTGCGGATATTGCCGGCCAGTCCCATGCCGGTGACGCGGCCGATACGGGCGCTGACCACCTGGATCCCCACCATCAGCGGGTAGGTGAAGAACATGGTCCACAGCAGGTTGGGGCCGAACTGGGCGCCGGCCTGCGAATACGTGGCGATGCCGCTTGGGTCGTCGTCGGCCGCGCCCGTGATCAGGCCAGGGCCGAGTTTTTTCAGCCAGCTGCGCAGGCGCGGCGTGGACGATGGGGCCGGCTGCGGGGCGCCGGGAGTGCTGATGCGTTGATTCTTCATAAAACTCTCGCTACAAGGGAGCGCGCGCGGCGCATCCGGTCGTGACCTGGCGCCGTCCCCTGTGGACGGCACGACGGTAAAACTTGTGGCGTAGTGTGACTGACGATGCATTCCCCCTCGCCGCGTGAGCACGCGGTGATCGCATGCGCCGGCGCGGCCGGTGGTAAAAGGGAATGGTACATCGGAAGGCGGACCGGGGTCGGCCTGGAGATACCGTCATCCGCGAGCGGCGAGATGACGGCGGGAGATTATCCTGCGTTATCTTGCTCTGGCGGCGTCAGCGCGAAGCTGACCACTACAATCACCTGAACAACTGCCCATGACGGGGCTCCATAAAATGAAAACCCCGCGAATGTAATGGTTTGTGGCTACAAAGTCAACCAAGAATTCGCGGGGTGGGAGGTGGGGGCGCGGGCACTTATTTGGCCGACAGCCCCAGTTTGAGATTGACCGGCTGGCCCACCTCGGCCGGCACCGCTTCCGGCGCCGTGGCGCGGGTGCTGGCCGGGTTGACGCCACCCTCGGTGAGCGCGGCCACGATGGCGCTGGCACGCAGCGTGCCCAGGCGGGTGAGGGCGTCGGCCGGCAGGGCCTGGCGCTGTTCCAGCTTGGTTTGCAGCGCGCGATAGAAGCCGCTGGCGTCGGCTACTTGCGGTTCGCCCTGGATCAGCTTACCCAGCTTCTGCCATACGGCCAGTTTCTTCTGGCCGGGGGCCGGCTGAGCATTGGGGGCGTCGCTGGCCGCGTTGGCTGCAGTAGCTTCGCTGGCGCTGGCGGTGCTGGTAGCGGCAACGGGGACCGCTGCCGCCGCCTCGGCCGCCTTCTTTTCCTTGTCCAGTTCCGCCGAACCGAAACGCTCGCCGTACAGGCTGCGCAGCGCACTGCGCACCGGGCTGCTGTTCAGGTCCAGCGGCCCCGGTTCCTCGCCCGCTTCCAGCTTGATGCCGGCCCGCTTGGCGATCTCGCGCCGCACGGCGCGTCCGCGCAAGGCGGCGCCGTCGGCCTGTTCGCTGTACTGGCCCGGCACGGCCAGGGTGAGCTGGGCGCGCTTGGCCAGGATCTGCGCCACTTGCGCCAGCTTGGCGCGCTCCGGCGGCAACAGCACTTCGCTGCCGGGATCGAAGCTGATCGCTTCCAGCTTGTCGCCGCTGATGCCGAACAGGTTGCCCAGCGCGCGGAACGGCGCCGTCACGATCTTGGTCAGCACATTGCCCACGGCTTTCCACACCACGGCGCCGTAGCTGAACTGCGGATCGTTCATGTCGCCCGCCACCGGCAGGCCCAGGTCGATGCGGCCGTCGCTGTCCTTGAGGATGGCCAGCGCCAGTTCCAGCGGCAGCTTGAGCGCGTCCGGGCTGTCAATGCGCTCACCCAGGGTGAGCTGGTCGAGCACGATGTGGTTATTGCCTTGCAGCTGGTTCTGGCGCACTTTATATTCCAGGTCCAGCGAGATTTTGCCTTGGGCGATCTTGTAGCCGGCGAACTTCATCGTGTACGGCGAGGCCGACACCATGTCCACGTTCTTGAAGATGACGTTCAGGTCCGTGTTCTCGCTGGCCGCGAACGGATTGAGCTGGCCGCGCACCCGGGCCATCCCGAATTCGTCCACGCGGCCATCCAGTTCCACCTGGCTGCGTGCATCGCGCTTGGACGACAGGCCGGTGATGACGCCGCCCAGTTCATAAATTTTGGCGCTGAATTGGGGCCGCAGGCTCAAGTCGGTGAAATCGAGCTTGGCGTTCTGCAGCCGCATGCGCTGGACATGGACGGGGAAAGGCTGGCTGGCGGGCGCCGCCGGTTTGGCCGCTGCCACCGTCGTCTTGGCCGCCGGGGAGGCAGAGGCCACCGAAGCCGCCGGCTTGGCCGGCACGCTGGCGGTGCCCGCAGCCGGCACTGGCGCGCTGCTTGCCGCCCCGTTGGCCGGTTCCACCAGCAGGCGCGCCGCGTTGAGGCTGCGGTCGTTCTCGATGATCAGTTTGGCGTTCGGTTCGACGATGCGCAGTTCCGGAATATCGAGCAGGTCTGGCGCCATGCTCAGCGTCAGCTTGTCCGTGCGTACTGCTTTCCAGCTGGCGAAGCGGTCGCCGTCGTCCTCGTTGAGCGCCAGGTTGGACACATCGAACGCGCCCACGTAGCGCACGCTGGTGCGGTTGGCGGGACCGGGTTTGGTGCTCAACTGGCCGCGCGCGGAGACGGTGCCGCTGGCCAGTTTCAGTTTCACGAACTTGGCCAGCATCGGCTGCACGGGCGCCAGCGCCAGTTGCTTGACCTCGACGGCTGTATCGACTGCGCCTGTGGCCGGGACCAGCGAGCCCTGTGCGGACAGTTTTCCGCCCTCGCGCACGGCCAGCCCGGCCTGGAACTTGATGGCCTGCTTCAGGTCATTGCTGACGTCATCGAGTCTGAGGTTGAAGTCCTGCACATTGGCCTTGATGCCCGTGCCCTGGTCGGAATACGCGGCCGAGAACTTGTTCAGCTCCACGCTTTTGGCGTTCACTTGCCATGGCGTGCCGGCAGTCGCTTCCGGCGCGGTGGCGGGTGCGGCGCCGGGTTTGGCCGCTGTTGTGGTGACAGATGCGGTCGATGATGCAGGTGCTGGCTTGCCTGCCGCCGGGGACTTGTCGGCCGTTGGTGCGGCCTTGCCGCCGCCCGGCAAATGGTCCAGCAGGGCCAATTTGCCCTTAGCGTCGAACGCCAGTTGCAACTGGCCGCCGTCCGCATACAGGCGGCCAAAGGTGGCGCGATGGCCAGCCAGGTCGATGCTGCCGTCCGTGAAGCCCAGTTCACCCAGCTTGAATGGGGTTTGGCTGCCGCTGGCGATGGTCAGGTCGGCCAGCGAGAAGGTGGCGCCATCGAGATTGAGCTTGACCCCGGCCGGTGCTTGTTCCGCTTGCAGGTGCAAATGCAGTTGGGCCTGAGCCATGCTTACCTTGAGCGCGGGGCTGGCTGTTTCGTCGATGGCATCGAATGCGAGCCGGTCAAAGTCGAGCTGCTTGAGTTGCAGCTTCCACGGCGGTGGCGGGGCGCTCGGCTTGGCCGGCGCCGGCGTGGCGTTGGCCGTGCTGGACGCAGATGGTGTACTCGCCGCCTTGGCTGGTGTGGGTGCGGCCGCAACGGAGCCCGCAGATGCCGCAGGTGCGGAGGGGGCAGTCGGCACCGCCGCCGTGGCAGGCTTCGGCGTTTCGGGTGCGCCCAATTGGGCCAGATCCAGTTCGCCCTTGGCATTGCGGTGCAGAGAGAATTTACCGTCCGCCGCGCTCAGGCGCTCGATGGAGGCCGAGCGGGTGGCCAGGTTGGCCTGCACGCCCGTCAGCTCGAAGGTCTTCAACGCGGCGAAGGTAGCGGCCGGCGTGCCCTGGGCCACAGCCAGGTCGTGCACGCCCAGTGCCGCGCCATCGAGGCCGGCGTCGAACTTGCCGTCCTGGTAGCTGAAATGGTAGGGCAGCTTGGCCGACAGCAGGCCGGCCGTCACGCTGGCGCGCGTGTAGGGCTTGAGGTAGGCGGCCACACCGGGCAGGGCGACCTTGTCGAGCACCAGTTCGCCCTTGCCGCCGATGGGATTGAGGCTGGCGTCGCCGCGCCAGCGCAGCGTGCCGCCGCCGGTGGCGTCGGCGCTGAAGGTGTAGCTGCCGTTTTCGTCGGGCAGGGTGCTCAGGTTGGCCAGCTTGAAATCGATGGGCGTGTATTCGTCCGCATAGCCGGCGCGCTGGTCGCGCAGCGTCAGCTTGCCCTGTTCCAGCACCAGGCTGGCGATGGACAGGCGTGGCATGCCGCTGCTTTCCTCGTGCGGACGGCGGTTCAGCGTATCCATCAACTGCGCGATGTTGAAGCTGCCGTCGGCGCCGACGGCCAGCAGCGCTTGCGGCGCCGTCAGGCGCACTTCGGCCAGGGTCCAGGCGCGACGGAACAGCGAGCGCCATTCCAGGTCCACCGTCAGTTGGCCGGCCGAGAACAGCGGCGCGCCGTTGGCTTCGGCCAGGCGGAAGTCGACCACCTCCAGCCGCAGCGTGTAGGGATTGAAGCGCACGTCCCCCACCGACATCTGCCGTTCCAGCACGGATTGCCCGATCTTGGGCACCTGGATTTTGATGATCTGCGGCAACAGTCCAAAACCCGCTCCCGCGTACACGGCCATCACGCCCGCCCCACCTGCCACCCACCGTTTCCAGCGCATTTCCATCAAACTCGCGTCCTCATATCATCAAATCATGGCTTACAGACGAGAGTATGCCCCCTTACGGACTGAACCGCAAAGGGGCGGGTGATGGCGGTTCAGTTTCAGCAATCCCACAATAAGGATGGCGCCGGCTGGAATCCGCACCAGTTCATGGCGCGGGGTGGGTGTGGCCGTCTCCGTGGCATTGCGCGGCGTCGGCGCTGCGTGCCGCGTCAGCCCGCCGCAGCAGGTCGATCACTTCGGCATCGCTGGTCTGATCGAAATCGTCATACCAGCTGCCGATGGCAAAAAACGGCTGCGGCACCGTGAGGCAGACCAGCTGATCCACCAGCGGCCGCAGGGCGTGGACGGCATCGGCGGCCCCCACCGGCACGGCCACCACCACCCGCGCCAGCCCGGCCTGGTGCAGCGCTTTCACGGCCGATTCCATGGTGGCGCCGGTGGCGATGCCGTCGTCGACCACGATGGCGACCCGTCCTTCCAGCGGCACGGGCGGGCGGCCGGCGTGGAACAATTCGTCGCGCTGTGCCACCTCGGCCATCTTGCGTGCCGCCAGCGCTTCAACATACTCGGGCGGGATGCGTAGTTCCGCCACCAGGTCGTGATGGATGACCCGGATGCCGCCGCTGGCGACGGCGCCGATCGCCAGTTCCTCCTGGCCCGGCGCGCCCAGCTTGCGCACCACCAGCACCTCCAGGTCCACGTCCAGCTCGCGGGCGACGGCGTAGCCCACCGGCACGCCACCGCGGGGCAGGGCCAACACCACCACGTCGGCCCGGCCGGCGTAGGCATCGAGTACATGGGCCAGCGCATTTCCCGCGTGCATGCGGTCCTTGAATCTGCCTGCATTGCTCATGTCAGCCTCCTGCTCATGTCTATTCTCCCCGGTCGGCCCATGCACTGCTGGCTCGTATCTTCAATGTAGTCCGAATTTGGCGCTGCGTCAGGCAACTTGGCTGAAGCAGCGCAACCGCGCCACAGTTTGAGCGGCAAGTGCTATTCGTCGCCCGGCAGGTGATGCGGACGTTCGCCGGCGGCGCGCTCGGCCAGCCCGCACCGTAGAAAATTATTGTCATAATCTTCAGCTTTTTCCATATAATTGACCCTGAATTCAGCTAAGGCGGGCGCATCAGCGCCTTGCCAGCAACGTGGGAGTCTGTGCGTGAAGAAGCTCACCTTCAAGCAGTTTCCATTGGATGGACGGCGCCTGGGCCTGGCGGTTTTGTTCGCCCTGGCGGTCACCGGCTGCGCCGTCGGCCCCGATTTTTATGCGCCCGCACCGCCGCCCGGCCTGCGCGACGACAGCTACACGCCCGCCGCCATGCCGTCCGACACGGCGTCCGCCCCCGTTCCCGGCGGCGCGTCGCAGCACCTGGTGATAGGGCAGGACATTCCTGCTCAGTGGTGGTCCGTGTTCCATTCTCCTGAGCTGGACCGGCTGGTGCGCAGCGCGCTGGAACACAACCCTACCATGGCGGCGGCCGAAGCGGCTTTGCGCGAGGCCCAGGAGAACTACAACGCCGAGCGGGGTGGCCGGGCTTTCCCGGCCATCAATGCCCAATTGAGCGCGGCGCGCGAGCATCAGGCCGACCAGGGCAAGACCGTCAATGGCGTCTTTTCCCTGTACAACGCTTCCGTCAACGTCAGTTACGCGCCGGACGTGTTCGGATCTACGCGGCGCGCGCTGGAAGGAGCGCAGGCCGCCATCGACTACCAGCGCTTCCAGGTCGAAGCGGCGCAACTGGCGCTGACGGCCAATGTGGTGACGGCTGCCATCCGCGAGGCATCGTTACGGGCGCAATTGCAGGCCACGGCCGAAGTGCTGGCGGCCCAACGCAAGCAAATGGATGTGATCGACCAGCAGTTGAAGGCTGGCGCCGTGGCGCGTTCGGTGCTGTTGACCCAGCGCAGCCAGGTGGCCCAGACAGCGGCCACCGTGCCGCCACTGGAAAAAGCGCTGGCGCTGAGCCGCCATGCCTTGTCCGTGCTGGCCGGCCAGTTGCCAAGCACGCCGGACCTGCCGCAGTTCGAGCTGGCCTCGCTGACCTTGCCCGAGCAACTGCCCCTGTCCTTGCCGTCCGCGCTGGCGCGCCAGCGGCCCGACGTGCGCGCCAGCGAGGCGCTGCTGCACCAGGCCAGCGCGCAAGTGGGCGTGGCTACCGCCAACCTGTATCCGCAATTCACGCTCAGCGGCAGCTACGGCGTGGCCGGCGCCAGCCCGCACCAGCTGTTCAAGGCCGACAATGTGTTCTGGAACCTGGCCGCAGGCCTGACGCAGCCGCTGTTCAACGGCGGCGCGCTGACGGCCAAGCGCCGCGCCGCCGAAGCGGCCTACGACGCGGCCGCCGCCCAATATCGCGCCACCGTGCTGGGCGCGTTCCAGAACGTGGCCGACAGCCTGCGCGCGCTGGAGTTCGATGCCAACGCCCTGCAGGCGCAGGCCGACGCCGAGTCGCTGGCGGCCGAATCACTGGCGCTGGCCAAACGCCAGTACGAGTTGGGTGCCATCAGTTATCTGGGATTGCTCGATGCCCAGCGCAGTTACCAGCAGACCCATATCGCGCTGGTGCAGGCGCAGGCGGCCCGTTACGCCGACACGGCCGCGTTGTTCCAGGCGCTGGGCGGTGGCTGGTGGAACCGCCCGCCGGGTGGGGCGGCCGCACCGTAGTTCTTCCATTATTCGTTGAGCAGAGGGTGACATGACCAAGCGTATGTTCATCATGGCAGGCTGCGTTGTGCTGCTGGTCGCGGCGCTGGCGCTGGGTAAATTCCTGCAGATCCGGCAGATGATGGCCAGTTCGCCCCGGCCGGCGCCGCAGGTGGTCACGGCGATCAAGGCGCAGGCGCTGGAATGGCAGCCGCAGCTCAGCTCCGTGGGCACGCTGGTGGCCGTGCGCGGGGTCGACATCAGCAGCGAGATCGCGGGCATGGTGCGCGAGGTGCGCTTCCGCTCCGGCGAGGAGGTCAAGTCCGGCCAGGTATTGTTCGCGCTGAACGCTGATGCTGACCAAGCCCAGCTTCATGCGCTGCAGGCGTCGGCCGAACTTGCGGCCACGGTGCTGCGGCGCGACGAGGCGCAATATGCGGCGCAGGCCATCAGCCAGGCCCAGTTGGACAACGACAAGGCCGAACTGAAAAGCCGGCGCGCGCTGGCGGCCCAGCAGCAGGCGCTGGTGGACAAGAAGACGATCCGCGCGCCGTTCGCGGGCAAGCTGGGGATCACGGCCGTCAACCCCGGCCAGTTCGTCAACCCCGGCGACAAGCTGGTGACCTTGCAGACCATGGACCCGGTGTATGTGGATTTTTACGTGCCGCAGAAGCAGTTGGCCGGCCTGGCGGTGGGGCAGAAACTGAGCCTGACCAGCGATGCGTGGCCGGGCGCCGCCTTCGCCGCGCGCTTGACGGCCATCAGCCCCAAGGTCGACCCGGCCACCCGCAACGTGCTGGTGGAGGCGACGGCGGCCAACGCCAAGCGCCAGCTGATACCTGGCATGTTCGCCAACGTGAGCCTGGAGCAGGGCGACGTGCAGCGCCACCTGACCTTGCCGCAGACGGCCATCACCTACAACCCCTACGGTTCGACCGTGTTCGTGCTGGCGCCGGGGCAGGGCAAGGACGCGCCCAAGGACGATAAGGGCCAGCCCGTGCTGGTGGCGCAGCAGGTGTTCGTGACCACGGGCGCCACGCGCGGCGACCAGGTGGCGGTGCTGACGGGCCTCAAGGAAGGCCAGACCGTCGTTACCAGCGGCCAGTTGAAGCTGAAGAACGGCACCCCGGTCGTGATCGACAACAAGGTCCAGCCGGCCAACAGCGCCGCGCCCACGCCGCAGGAACACTGAGGGCGCCGCGATGAAATTTACCGACATCTTCATCCGGCGGCCCGTGCTGGCCAGCGTCATCAGCCTGCTGATCGTGGTGCTGGGATTGCGTTCGCTATTCAGCCTGCCCATCAACCAGTATCCGCGCACGCAGAACGCGGTGGTCACCATCTCCACCACCTATTACGGGGCGGACGCGCAGACCGTGGCCGGTTTTATCACCCAGCCGCTGGAATCGGCCGTGGCGCAGGCGCAGGGCATCGATTACCTGTCCTCGTCCAGCAATAGCGGGGTGTCCGTCATCACGGCCACGCTGCGCCTCAATTACGACGCCAACCGGGCGCTGACGGAAATCACCACCCAGGTCAACTCCGTCAAGAACCAGTTGCCGGCCCAGGCCCAGACCCCCGTGCTGACGGTGCAGACGGGCCAGACGACGGACGCCATGTACATGGGCTTCTACAGCAACACGCTGCCCACCAATAACGTGACGGACTTCTTGGCGCGGGTGGTCAAGCCCAAGCTGGACGCCATCGAAGGCGTGCAGACGGCCGAGCTGCTGGGCGCGCGCCAGTTCGCGCTGCGGGCCTGGCTGGATGCGGACCGGATGGCGGCCCACGGCGTGACGGCGGCCGACGTGAGCGCGGCGCTGGCGTCCAACAACTATCTGACGGGGCTGGGCTCGTCCAAGGGCCAGATGGTGAGCGTGCCGCTGACGGCCGGCACCGACCTGCACACGGTGGAGGAGTTCAAGCACCTGGCCATCCGCCAGAGCGGCGGCGCGATCGTCCACCTGGAGGACGTGGCCAACGTCACACTGGGATCGGAGAACTATGACTTTAATGTGGCCTTCAGCGGCGTGCGGTCGGTCTTCATCGGCATCAAGGTGGCGCCCGAGGCCAATATCCTGGACGTGGCCAAGCGCGTGCGCGTGGCCTTCCCGCCCATCCGCGAGCAACTGCCCAATGGGCTGACGGGCGAAATCGTCTACGACTCCACGGAATTCATCAACACCTCGATCCATGAAGTGGTCAAGACGCTGGTGGAAGCGCTGATCATCGTCACCATCGTCATCTACCTGTTCCTGGGCAGCTTGCGGGCCGTGGTGGTGCCGGTGATCGCCATGCCGCTGTCGCTGATCGGCACCTTCTTCGTGATGCTGGTGCTCGGTTATTCGATCAACCTGCTCACGCTGCTGGCCATCGTGCTGGCCATCGGGCTGGTGGTGGACGACGCCATCATCGTGGTCGAGAACGTGGACCGCCACATGAAGCAGGGCATGGCGCCGTTCGACGCGGCGCTGGTGGCGGCGCGCGAACTGGGCAGCCCCATCGTGGCCATGACGGTGGTGCTGATTGCCGTGTATGTGCCGATCGGCTTCCAGGGTGGCTTGACGGGCGCGCTGTTCACGGAATTCGCGTTCACGCTGGCGGGCGCCGTGGCCGTGTCAGGCGTGGTGGCGCTCACGCTGTCGCCCATGATGTGCGGGCGCTTCTTCCGCGCCAGCCAGGACGAGGGGCGCTTCGTCAAGGCCATCGACCGCGTGTTCGAGCGGGTGCATGGGCGCTACCTGCGCATCCTGCATGCGCTGCTCGACACGTGGCCGGTGCTGATCGTGATGGGCGTGATCCTGAGCGTGCTGCTGGCGCTGATGTTCAAGATGTCGCAGTCGGAACTGGCGCCGGAGGAGGACCAGGGCATCGTGCTGTCGCAGGTGGTGGGCGCCCCCACGGCCACGTCGGACCAGATGCAGACCTATGCGGCGCAGATTTTCGCGATCGGCAAATCGATACCGGAATATGCGCAGATGTTCCAGATCACGGGCGTGCCGACCATCAATTCCGGCTTTGGCGGTGTGCTGTTCAAGTCGTGGGACAAGCGGACCCGTTCCGCCCACGAGATCCAGCAGGAGTTGCAGGAAAAATGGAACAGCATCGCCGGCGCGCGCGTGGCGGCCTTCCAGTTCCCCGCCTTGCCGGGCAGTTCCGGCCTGCCGGTGCAGTTCGTGGTCACCACCACGGAGCCGTTCGAGAATCTCAACACGGTGGCCGAACAGGTGCTGGAAAAGGTCAGGGCGGCCAACAAGTTCTATTTTGTGGACGTGGACCTGAAGGTCGATTCGCCCCAGGCGACGGTGGAGGTGGACCGCGACAAGCTGGCGGCGCTGGGCATGACCCAGCAGGATTTCGGCAATGCGCTGGGTGCGGGGCTGGGCGGCGGCTACGTCAACTACTTCTCGATCGCCGGCCGTTCCTACAAGGTGATCCCGCAGGTGCGGCAGGTGGACCGGCTCAATCCCGCCAACGTGCTGGACTTCCAGATCAAGACGCCCAGCGGCGGCATGATCCCGGCCAGCACGGTGGCCAGCCTTAAATACAGTGTGGTGCCGGAATCGATCACGCGGTTCCAGCAATTGAACGCGGTGACCTTCGCCGGCGTGACGGGCGAATCGCAGGGCGACATCCTGCAATTCATGCGCGACACCTTGAAGCAGGTGGCGCCGTCGGGCTACACGGTCGATTATTCCGGCCAGTCGCGCCAGTATGTGCAGGAGTCGGGCGGCTTCCTCGTCACGATGGCCTTCGCCGTGATCATCGTGTTCCTCACGCTGGCGGCGCAGTTTGAGAGCTTCCGCGATCCTATCGTGATCCTCGTGTCGGTGCCGCTGGCGCTGTTCGGGGCCATGATCTTCATCTTCCTCGGCTTCGCCTCGATCAACATCTACACGGAGGTGGGATTGGTGACGCTGATGGGGCTTATTTCCAAGCACGGCATCCTGATCGTGGAAGTGGCCAACCATTTGCGCGCGGCGGGCAAGGACAAGCGGGAAGCGATTGAGGAAGCGGCCGGCACCCGGCTGCGCCCCATCCTGATGACGACGGCGGCCATGGTGTTCGGCGTGGTGCCGCTGGTGATCGCCTCCGGCGCGGGCGCGGCGGGGCGCCATGCGATGGGACTGGTGATCTTCACGGGGCTGGCCATCGGCACCTTGTTCACCTTGTTCGTGGTGCCGGCCATGTACATGCTCCTGGCCGGGAAGCATGTGGCGGAGGCGCCGCCGGCGGAACCGGAGCCTGGATCCGAACCCGAATCCGAACCCACACCGGCCATCCCCTGACTCTGGACCCGCCCCGGCCATCCTCTGATGGCCGGCGCTAGCCTGGACTCAGGCGGCGCGCACCGCCGCCAGCGGCGCGGCCGGTTCGCCGTCCTGAACTTGCGCCGCAGCCGTTTCCATCATGGCACGGGTGGACGTTTCCAGTTCCGCGAATGCTTCCGCCGTCAACGCCATCAGGCGGTCCGGATCAGGCACCTGGTCGGTGTCGACGAACAGGGCCAATTGGATCTGGCCCGCGTACGAGATGAACGCCAGTCCCACGCCCAGCTTGCCCGCCTGCGGCACCCAGCAGATCAGGTCCGTCATGCGCGAGCCGGCCAGGTAGCGGCGGCTGCCGGGGCCTTCGATATTGGTCAGCACCACCGAACCCTTGGAGGTGAACAGGTTCAGCGCGAAGTGCTGGAGCGCCGTCGGCAGGCAACCCGCGATGGACAGGAAGGTCATCGTGGCGCGCGGCTGGTGCGAGCGCTTGATGGCCGTCATGCGCGCGCTGGACTGGCGCAGGCGCTGGCAGGGGTCGTCCACGTTGGTGGGCAGTTCCACCGCCACCAGGCCGAACTCATTCCCCAGCTGGAAGGCGTTGGCCTTCTCGCGCAGGTTGAAGGTGACGGCGGCCCGCAGCGCGCGGCCATCCACCTGCTCGCCGTCGGCCGACAGGTAGGCGCGCAGCGCGCCCGAGACGGCGGCCACCCACACGTCGTTGAGCGTCACGCCCATGCGCTTGGACAGGGTGCGGACCCGCTCCAATTCCAACGGCGGCAGCCAAACCAGCTGTTTTTCGCCGTGCAAGGGCGCCTTCAGGCGGGTGCTGGCGTCCGGCCACAGCATGGACAGGCGGGTGACGTGGGCGGCGATCTTGAGCCACGAGACGGCGCGCGCCAGGCTGAAGCAGACCGGGTTGCCGGTGACGGCGGCGCGGTGCGGATGGCCCACCGGAGACGGCGTGCGGCCGTGCAGGCCGTTGTCGTCGGTCAGGTGATTGAGTACGTGCACCAATCCCAGGCCGTCCGTGATGCAGTGGTGGACCCGGAACACGATGGCGTGGCCGCCGTTCACGCGGTCCAGCACCGTCATGTGCCACATGGGGCGGTCCGTCTGCAGCGGCAGGTGGGCGATGCGGGTCAGGTGGTTCTGCAGCTCGGCGCGGCTCACTTCCTCCACCATCCGTTCGTGTTTGATGTGGTCGAGGATGTTGAATTCCTCGTCCTCCACCCAGTGCGCGCGGCCCCAGCGCGTCACCACCTTTTGCGTGAAGCGCGGGTAGTTGGGCAGGCGATGGGCGATGGTGGACACCAGCCGTTCCATGTCCACCTCGCCCTCGAACAGCAGGATGCTGTTGATGACCATCAGGTTCTTATTGGTGTCCATGCGATGCCAGGCGTAGTCGCGCCGGGTCATGCGCGAGCGGGGCTTGCTGGCCGGGCGTGCCGGTTCGGCGTTCTGCTGATCCGGCTCCTGGTGCGCGTGGGCGCGCGATGCGGAAGTGTGGTTCATGTGCTGCTGTCTCCTCTTGCCGCGCCGTTATAGTTGTAGTGGCGTCGGCCTGTTATTGATGCAATGCGCGATGCGTTGCGGTGCTGGCCGCCTTCACTAGCTGCCCACGCTGGCCTCCTGGCAGGCGGCCGGCGCGGACGCGGTGGCGGCGCCCGTCTTGGACGCGCCCCGTGGCCGCAGCGCATAGCGGTTCAAGCCGCCCATGTGGATGCGGCACAGGTAGTCGGGCCAGTTGATCTGCGCCGGATCGACCGGGAAGCGGGCCGCGTCCTCGGCGCCGAAGCGGCGCGCCAGCGCCATCAGGCGGTTGTTGTGGAAGCGGTAGCGCGGCGCCGTGTAGAACGAGAACGTCACGGCCAGCGTATGGGTGGTGCGCAGCGCTTCGATCGCCGGCGAGTCGCCCGCGCCCAGCAGCCGGCGCAAGCCATTCCAGGCGCCCGTGCCGGCGCGCATGGCGCGCAGCATCAGCAGGAAGACGGGCCGGCTCACCACCTGGAAGTCGCGCTTGGGCGCGTGGTAGAACAGGCGGTCGTACTGGCGCCAGTTGCGCTTGGCCTCGGTCTGGAACAGGTCGATCACCTTGCCCAGCTTGATCGGGTTGCCCGAGCCGGTGCAGGCCTGGTAGATGCGGTGCGCCGGCGCTTCCGTCAACGCCTCGGCGCTGGCCAGCAGGATGCTGTTGGCCACCAGGTCGGCCGGCACGATGTCGATCACTTCGTCCGGGCGGGCCGGGAAGAAGCTGGTCTTGCCGCGCGCGTAGGCCAGGATGATGGCATCGGCCACCTTCACGCCTTCGATCCAGCCCGGCACCGGCTCCTGCAGCGTGCTTTCGATGATGGACGGGCGCACGATGGTCAGCGCGCGGCCGTGCATGGCGCGCATGGCCAGTTGTTCGCCCATCCACTTGGTGAAGGTGTAGGTGTCGTTCCAGCCGTGGTGGTTGGCTTCGGCGATGCCCAGGTCCGTCAGGCGGGCGGCCAGTTGTTCAGGGTCCGCGACTTCCGCCTTGACCTGGCCGATGCGGTGGTTCAGGTAGTCGAGCAGGTTGGACAGGTCGTAATAGCCGTCCGCGTGGCGCGTGATGCTGGCGCGCGCCGGGCGCACGACTTCCTCCTGCATGGCGCCGCGCTGGTAGCCGTTCACATAGCAGGTGGAGACCTGGATCAGCGGCGCGTTTGCGGCGCGCGCCAGGGTGCACAGGTTGGCGATGGAGAGCGCGTTGATGGCCAGCGCCTGGTCCAGCGCCTCGCGGAAGTTGACGCTGGCGGCGGCGTTGATCACCAGGTCGACGCGGCGGGTGAGGGCGTAGAACTCGCCCGGATCGAGGCCGAAGCTCGGTTCCGTCACTTCGCCCATCACGCATTCGAGCTTCTCGGCGAAAAACTGTTCCAGGTAGCGGGGCCGTTCGGCGCGCAGCTTGTCGAACACGGAGGAGGCGGCGACTTCCCGTTCGAAGCGGGCGCGGGCCGTCACGCCGTTGCGTCCGCCCCGGATCAGCAGGATCACGCCGCCCACGTCGGGCACGGCGCGAATCAGTTTTTCCAGCACCACCTTGGCCAGGAAGCCCGTGGTGCCGGTGATGAAGACCCGCTTGCCAGCCAGCGCTGGCCCGACGCCCAGGGTGGGGCCGGCGTTCAAAACACTGTTCATAAGCTTCTCAACCTCTTCAATTGTCTGCAACCTTCGATCGATACGGCCGGAAAATACCCGCACCGTGTTGGTACTGTTACGGCTTGCCGCGCCGTCGAGGTTTGCTCCACATTCTTTGTGAGAAGTTTGCTGCGCCGCGCGGGAGGCGGTGGCCGGCCCGCGCGCTTGCCAGGAGAAAACGTATCAATACTGCAATAGACTCCGGTTCCGATCTTAATGCGAAACAGTGGCGCGGCAGGCCATTTTGCCTAGTCCCGGCGAGCCAAACGCATGGCGCGGCGAGTCACGCACGGCCGCTTGCAGGCGCGCCTGAGAGGGGCGGGGGGCGCTCGCGGGGAAACGGGAAATTGTGTTGCGTTTTGTCTATATTGTTGTCAAATCCATACAGCAAAAAGCTGCTTTTGAGCAATGCGTGGCCAACTATCGTCCCGGATAAGGTTGTTTCGACTATCATGCAAGCCTGACATTTGACCTTCAACCAGCGTTAAACGGCCTGGCAGGATGTGGACCGGAACGCGTAGCCGTGTCCATCGCATGCCCAGAACCGCGTTGATTGAACCAGCCCCGCTGACATCCCCATCCGCCGCCACCCGAAGTACGCGGCCGGCAGCCGGCAGGACCCTGTTCGGCGGGCTGGCGCTGCTGCTGGTGCTGGTCTGGCTCAGTCCCTGGACGGTGCCCCTCAAGCAAAGCGAAGTGCTGTTCTCGGCCGCCAGCCATACCATTTTCGAGCTGTTCGCCGTGGTGGTGGCCGGCCTCATTTTCGCCGTGTCGTGGAATGCCTACCAGCGTGAGCGGGCGGGCAATACCATGATCCTGGCCTGCGGCTTCCTGGCCGTGGGCCTGATCGACCTGGCGCACCTGCTGTCCTACAAGGGCATGCCCGATTTCGTTACCCCGGCCGCGCCGCAAAAGGCGATCGCGTTCTGGCTGTGCGCGCGCTTCGTGGCGGCGCTGACGCTGCTGGTGGTGGCGCTGCGGCCATGGACCCGCTTCCGCAGCGATGCCACCCGTTACCTGATCCTGGGCGGCGCGCTGGCGCTGACGGCCGCCGTCTATGTCCTGCAACTGTACGCGCCGGAGATCTGGCCGGTGATGTTCGTGCCCGGCCAGGGCCTCACCTCCACCAAGCTGATGGCCGAATATGGCATCGTGGCCCTGCTGCTGGTGCCGCTGGCGCTGTTCTGGCGCGCGCCGGCGGCGGAAGCCACGCCGCTGCTGCGGGCCACGGCCATCACCATCCTCAGTGAATTGTGCTTCACGCTGTACGCCAACGTGAATGACATCTACAGCCTGCTGGGCCATTTGTACAAGGTGATCGCCTATGGCTATATTTATCAGGCCGTGTTCGTGGCCAGCGTGCGCGAGCCGTTCCTGCGCCTGTCGGCCGCATTGCGCCAGCAGCGCCTGGCCGAGGAGCGGCTGCACTTCCTCGCTTATCATGACCCGCTGACGGAGTTGCCGAACCGGCTCATGGCCCGCGTCAGCTTCCGTGACGCCGTGGCGCGCGCCAACGCAGGGCGGGTGGCGCTGGTGTTCATCGACCTCGACAACTTCAAGCAGATCAACGACAGCCTGGGCCACTTGCAGGGCGATGTGGTGTTGCAGGAGATGGCCAACCGGCTGCGCGCGCTGGCGCCGGCCGGCGCCACGGTCAGCCGCCAGGGCGGCGACGAATTCCTGCTGGTGTGGAGTGGCCCGCCCGTAGCGGGCGCGCTGGGTTCCGCGCTCGACATGCTGTTGCAGCGCCTGCAGGAACCGATCATGGTGGCCGGCCAGGAGCTGGCCACCACCGTCTCGGCCGGGATCGCGCTGTCGCCCGACGACGGCGCCGACTTCGACATCCTGCTGCAAAAGGCCGATACGGCCATGTATCACGCCAAGCACCAGGGCCGCAATACGTGGTGCTGCTTCGCGCCGCACATGTTATCGGACGCCGCCGACCGGCTCGATATCCGCAACGGCCTGGCCCAGGCCCTGCAGCGGGACGAACTGCTGCTGTACTACCAGCCGCAGTTCGACCTGGCCAGTGGCCGCATGATCGGGGTGGAGGCGCTGATCCGCTGGCAGCGACCCGGTCATGGGCTGGTGTCGCCGGCCCGTTTCATTCCGGTGGCCGAGGAGTGCGGCTTGATCGTACCGATCGGCGCCTGGGTGCTGCGCACGGCCTGCCGCCAGATGGCCGAGTGGCGCGCAGCCGGTGCGCCGCATCTGGTGGTGGCGGTCAACCTGTCGGCGCTGCAGTTTGGCCGGGGCAACCTGGAACAGGATGTGCGCGCAGCGCTGGAACAGGCCGGGCTGCCGGCCGGCTGGCTGGAACTGGAATTGACGGAATCGATCCTGCTGCAGAATCCGGATCAGGTGCTGGCCATCGTGCAGCGCCTGCGCAAGCTGGGGGTGAGTTTGTCGGTGGACGATTTCGGCACCGGCTATTCCAGCCTGGCCTATCTCAAGCAGTTCGCCGTCGACAAGCTCAAGATCGACCAATCGTTCGTGCGCGCCATCGATGCCCAGCCGGACGACACGGCCATCGTGCGGGCCATCGTCCAGATGGCGCACAGCCTGGGGCTGAAGACGATTGCCGAGGGCGTGGAGAACACGGCCGTGCTGGATCTTCTGGGCAAGCTCGGCTGCGACGAGGCACAAGGCTATCACTACGCCCGGCCGTTGCCGGCGGCCGAGGCGTTGCCATTCATCCTGGCCGCGCAAGCCCAAGCCGAAGCCCAAGCCCAAGCCCAAGCGTAAGCGTAAGCGTAAGCGCATCCGCCGGCGGCGCCACCGGACCGTCTGGTCCGTCCCACCGCCGGCCATTCCGCCTAGGCGACGCGCCGCAGCGTTGGCTGGCGCGGTGCGGGCCGGGCTGGCGGCGTGGCCAAATGCATGGCCGGCGCGCGCGCCGTGCTGGTGGTCAGGCGGAAGTGGTCGACCAGCACGGCGAGTTGGGATGCCTGCTGCTGCATGCGCTGCGCCGTGCCGACGGCCTGGCTGACCACGTTCGCGTTCTGCTGGGTCATGGTGTCGATATGGCCGATCGCCTGGTTGACCTGCACGATGCCGTCGCTCTGCTCCTTGCTGGCGCCGCTGATATCGCCCACCAGGCCGGCCGCGCGGGTCACGGAATGCACGATATCGTCCATCACGCGGCCAGCGTCCGTCACCAGCTCATTGCCCTCGTCGATCGCCTGCACGCAATCGCCGATCAGCACCTTGATTTCCTTGGCCGCGCCGGCGGCGCGCTGGGCCAGGTTGCGCACCTCGTTGGCCACCACCGCGAACCCCCGGCCCTGTTCGCCGGCGCGGGCCGCTTCCACCGCTGCATTGAGCGCCAGGATGTTGGTCTGGAACGCGATGCCGTCGATGACGCCGACGATATCGGACATCCTGCCGGAATGGCCACGGATGGTGCTCATGGTGGCCACCACCTGGCGCACGGCATGGCCGCCGTCCGCCGCCACGCTGGCGGCCGAGTTGACCAGGATGGTCGCTTCCTGTGCGTTGTCGGCGTTGCTGCGCACGGTGCTGGTCAGTTCGTCCATGGTGGCCGCCGTCTGTTCCAGCGAAGCGGCCTGCGACTCGGTGCGCGAGGACAGGTCTGCGTTGCCGGCCGACAGGCCGCCGGCGGCGTCGTTGACGACGGCGCTGGCGTCCTTGATCTGCCCGACCAGCAGCTTGACGTTGATTTGCAGGATGCGCAACGCCTGCAGGGCGTCGATCGCTTCCTTGCCGCCGTGGGCGGGCACGGCGCCGGTCAGGTCGCCGGTACTCATCTGGTTCAGTCCATGGCGCAGTTGTTCGAGCGGCGCCAGTACGCCGCGCTGCAGCAGCACCCAACTGAGCACCAGCAGCGCCACGCCCAGGCCGGCGCCGGCCGCCAAGGCATCATGGCCGGCCGCCATCGCGGTCCAGAACATGACGCCGAACAGCAGCAGCATCAGGCCGCCGGCGACGGCGAACTGGGTCTTGAGCGGGCTTGCCGCCAGCGTGGCCAGCCGGCGCCAGGGGGAGCGCCGCGCGACGGCGCCCTCATGGACCAGCAAGGGCTCGCGGCCTTCGCGCACCTGGCGGTAAGCCTGCTCCGCCGCCTCGACCTTGGCCCGGCTGGGCTTGGTGCGGATCGAGGTGTAGCCGATCATGCGGCCCTGGTCCAGCAAGGGCGCCATGCCCGCTTCGACCCAGTAATGGTCGCCATTCTTGCAGCGGTTCTTGACCAGGCCGGTCCAGGCCTTGCCGGCCTTGAGCGTGCACCACAGGTCGGCGAACGCCGCGGGCGGCATATCCGGGTGGCGCACGATATTCTGCGGCGCTCCCAGCAGTTCCTCTTCGCTGAAACCGCTGATGGTGATGAAATCCTGGTTGACGTAGGTGATATTGCCTTGCAGATCGGTCTTGGAAACAATGGTTTCCGATTCCTTCAAAACGTACTCTTTATTCGTGACGGGTAAATTGTTACGCATCGGATGCTCCTGTTTGCGTTGGCGACAGCGGGCTCACAGGCCGGTCCGGGTGGCGGACGGGCCCAATTCAATGGCCAGACGATATGCTGCCCTGGTCAGGCAGACGTCGGAACCGGACGGTACGTGGTATTTGGTTTCCCGATACGGAAAACGGTGGTTGTGATGTGGTGGAAGGCCTGTTAAGGCAAACCGGAGTACAACCACGGCAAAGGAATGAGGGGAACTGGCGCGCTGCTTGGGGCAGTCCACCTTGCATGCCTATGCAAGCGAGATTATGGCTCGCAACTGGCGATGCTGGGAATCGCTTCCCTTGGGAATACTATATCTCAAATCAATCCGTGATGACAATTGGTGAGAATCTATGTTTCTTTTGATTTTGCTGAAGAAATTCGCTGCGGGTTTATTGTCCAGGACACACTTTCGGACAGGGGGGGCGCTCAGGCGATGATGCCCAGCCTGCGTGCGATGGCCACGGCCTGGGTGCGGCTCTGGGCATGTAGTTTGGTGTTGATGTTGCGCAGGTGGGTGCGGACCGTACTGTCCGAGACAAACAGCTTTTCCGCCAGCGCGCTGTTGGAGTAGCCGTCGGCCAACAGGGCCAGGATGCGTGTCTCTTTTTGGGTCAACGGCTCCGCCAACGCGGCGCCCGCGCCCGTTTCGGCGACCGTTTCCGCTTCCGTCTCCACTTCGGCCGGCGGGAACGCCTGGGTCAGGCGCAGCAGATAGTCGCCAAACAGGGGATCGGGCCGGGCCGCCGCGTCGGCGCGCAGGCCATCCCGCACGCGGCGCACCAGCAAGCCCGCCACCGGGCCTTCGTCCACGATCAGGCGCACGAAACCTTCACCGCTCGCTTCGCGCAGTGCCTGCAACATGGCCGTTTGCGCCACGCGCGACTGGCCCTGGCCACCATGATGGAGGCAGATGGCGCGCAGCAGTTGCAGCTTGAGCTGGCGCCGCACCCGGCCCTCGGACGCCGCTTCGGCCAGCGCCGCGTCGATCTGCTCCAGCGCCGAAGCGGACGGGCCGAAGTGGGCTTCCCAGCGCAGCCGTCCCAGGTCGAACTGCTCCACGTCGTGCGCCAGCAGGCGCAATCCGCGCACGCGGCTCCACACGGCCGTGTCGTTGGCCCGCTCCAGTTCCTCGCGCGCCGCGACGCGGTTGCCCTGCAGGAGCAGCATGCGCGAGCGTTCCAGCTTGGCGCTGGCCACCACGCGCGGCAACTGTCGCTGGTAGCCCGTGTATTCCAGTTCGCTCAGGTATTGCAGCATCATGTCGATGTCGCCGCGGGTGAAGGCGATGCGGGCCTGCCGCGTGTAGCCGATGATCATGTGATCGGCCAGCGCCACGTCCTTGGCCAGCGGCACGTAGACGTTGAACAGGTGGGCCGCCGTGCGCAGTTCGTTGGCCTCATACAGCGCATCCGCATACAGCACGCCGGCGAAGGCGTTGCCGTGGGTGTGGGTGTAGGAGGGCGCGTGCGTGGTATTGACGGCCAGCCGGAAGCGCGCGCTGGCCTGGCGCAGGCGGCCGCCTTCCAGGTCCAGGATGCCTTCGATCGATTCCGAATACATGCGGTTGAAGATGCCGGCGCCGTCACCCTGCTTGCGGCGGGCCGTGTCCAGCATCTGGTGCGACTGCTGGTACTGGCCCAGCGAACAGAGGATCAGCGCCATGCCGTTGATGACCATACTTTCCGCGAATGGCCGGCTGAGGGGGAGCTGGGCCAGCGCGTCCATGCCGGCCGTGCAGGCTTCCTCGATGCGGTCCATCATCGTTAGCAGCGACGGGCGCAAGGCCAGCAGGTGGGCGCGCACGTCGGGATCGGTGGAGTCGGCGCAGCCGGAAGCGTCCAGCACGGCCATCGCTTCTCGCGGGCCACGGCTCAAGGCCAGCGCCCAGGTCTTGACCACCACCAGCATGGGCGCCTGGGCCAGCGCGGCGGGCGGAATGGCGCCGAACCAGCGCGTGAGCAGGTGCATGCGGCCCTCTTCCAGCAGGGCTTCCGCGTGCTGTTGCAGCAGCCGCAGCGCCAGTTCCAGCTTGCCGCCGTCGAGCGCGTGGTCGATGGCGGGCACGATGGCGCCCTGGGCCTGATACCAGTCCGACGCGGCGCGGTGCAGGCGCTGTTCCTCGCCCGGCATGGTGATGCGCAGTTGCTGGCGCAGGAAACCGGCGAACAGGCTGTGGTAGCGGTAGGTGCCAGGTTCGCCCTCGATGGGCTGGATGAACAGGTTGGCCTGTTCCAGCGCGGCCAGCAACTGGGCGCTGTCGTCGCGGCCCAGCAGGGCGTCGCACAGCGAGGCGTTCAGGTGGCGCAGGATGGCGGTGCGCAGCAGGAAGTCGCGCACGGTGTCGCTCTGGCGGGCCAGCACGTCGTCGGCCAGGTAGTCGGCCACGGCGTCGTTGGAACCGGAGAAGCGGGCGATGAAGTCGGCCCGGCCTTCCTGGCGTTCCAGCGCCATGGAGGCCAGCCACAGGGCGGCGGCCCAGCCTTCCGTCTTGCGGTACAGGGCCGCCAGGTCGGCCTCGCCCAGCGCAATGTGGCGCTGGCCGGTGATGAATTCGGCCGCCTCGTCGGCCGAGAAGCGCAATTGAGTGGTATCGATCTCCAGCAACTGGCCGCGCGCGCGCAGCCGGCCCAGGCCCAGGTCCGGGCGGCTGCGGGCGCCGATCACGAGCTGGCCCCGGCGCGGCAGGTTGGCGATCAGTTCGCGCACCAGGTCCAGCACCGTGGGATCGGTCACATGCTCGAAATCGTCGAAAAACAGGGCGAACGGGCTGGGATGGGCGGCCAGCCGCTCCATGATGTCGAGCGCCCCGTCGCCGGCGGCGGCCTGCTCGCCGTGCAACTGGGCCACGGCCGCGCCCAGGCAGGCCAGGAAGCGGGCCGGGTCGTTGTCGCCCCGGTCCAACGTGAGCCACAGGGTTTCCACGCCGTCGGCCTCGAACTGGGCGCGGCATTGCAGCATGGTGGTGGTCTTGCCGAAGCCGGCCGGCGCCCGCACCAGCACCAGCCGCACCGATTGCGCCGCCCGCACGGCGCCGGCCACGGCCTTGCGCAGCACTTGCGCGGCCGGGGCGGAGGGCGGATTGAGCTTGGCGGCGAGCCGGTTGGGCGCGACGCTGGCGGCTTGGTTCATGGGAGAAGGCCGGGGTGGGTCGGTTGCGGGAGCCGCAATCTTACCGTTTTACGGGGCGCCAGCGCAATTCGTCGCTTCCGACGATGCCGGGGTGGGCGGCCCTGCCTACAATACTTGCATACTCAACTAACTGGAGACACTGTCCCATGATCCCACGTACCCTGTACAACCAAGAGCACGAAATGTTCCGCGACGCCGCCCGCCGCTTCATTGACGGCGAGATCGTGCCGCACCACGCGCGCTGGGAAGAACAGGGCCATGTGGACCGCAACGTGTGGAACAAGGCCGGTGAATCGGGCATGCTGTGCACCAGCATGCCGGAGCAATACGGCGGCGCGGGCGTGGACCTGCTGTACAGCGCCGTCTACATGGAGGAACAGGCGCGTGTGGGCGCCACCGGCGTGGGCTTCTTCCTGCACTCGGAAATCGTGGCACCTTACATCCTGCACCACGGCAGCGACTACCTGAAATCGACCTACCTGCCCAAGATGGCCAGCGGCGAGATGATAGGCGCGATCGCCATGACGGAACCGGGCGCCGGCTCCGATCTGCAAGGCATCAAGACCTCCGCCGTGCGCGATGGCGACGATTACATCCTGAACGGCTCCAAGACCTTCATCACCAACGGCTGGCTGTGCGACCTGGTGATCGTGGTGGCCAAGACCGACCCGACGGCCGGCTCCAAGGGCATCAGCCTGTTCGTGGTGGACACCACCATGCCCGGCTTTAGCAAGGGCAAGCGCCTGCACAAGATGGGCATGAGCGCGCAGGACACTTCCGAGCTGTTCTTCGACAATGTGCGCGTCCCGGCCCGCAACCTGCTGGGCGAGGAAGGCCGCGGCTTCTATTACCTGATGAAGGAACTGCCATGGGAGCGTTTGCAGATCGCCGTGACCGGCATCGCCGCCGCCCAGGCCGCGCTGGACTGGACCATCGCCTACACCAAGGAACGCAAGGCCTTCGGCAAGAGCATCGGCGACTTCCAGACCGTGGCCCACAAGCTGGCCGAGATGAAGACGGAAATCGCCGTCGGGCAGGTGTTCGTGGACCGCTGCCTGGAGCTGATGGCCGCTGGTAAACTGGATGCGGAAACGGCCTCCATGGCCAAGTACAACATCTCCGACCTGCAATTCAGCGTGATGGACCGCTGCGTGCAGCTGTTCGGTGGCTACGGCTACATGCATGAATACCCGATCGCCCGCGCCTGGGCCGATGCGCGCGTGCAGCGCATTTATGGCGGCACCAATGAGATCATGAAAGAACTGATCAGCCGCACCCTTTAACCTTCCAACCGCAAGGACCGACGACATGGAAGCGTACATCTACGACGCCGTGCGCACCCCGCGCGGCAAAGGCAAGAAGGACGGCTCGCTGCACGGCACCACGCCGGTGGAACTGGCGGCGACGGCGCTGCGTGCGCTGCGCGACCGTAACGAACTCGATACGGCCCAGGTGGACGACGTGATCCTGGGCTGCGTGACGCCCGTGGGCGAGCAGGGGGCCTGCATAGGCCGCGTGGCCACGCTGGCGGCCGGCTACGACCAGAGCGTGTCGGGCGTGCAGGTCAACCGCTTCTGCGCCTCGGGCCTGGAAGCGTGCAATATGGCGGCCGCGCTGGTCATGTCCGGCCAGGCCGATATGGCGGTCGGCGGCGGCGTGGAAGCCATGTCGCGCGTGCCCATGGGCGCCGACGGCGGCGCCTGGGCCGTGGACCCGCGCTGCGCCATGCCCGGCTACTTCGTCCCGCAAGGCATTTCGGCCGACGTGATCGCCACGCTGTGGGGCTACTCGCGCGCCGATGTTGACGCCTACGCCGTGGAAAGCCACCGCCGCGCTCAGCGCGCCGTGGACGCGGGCTGGTTTGCCGGCTCCATCGCGCCCGTGCGCGACATCAACGGCCTGCTAGTGCTGGACCGCGATGAAACCATCCGCCCGCAGACCAGCATCGAATCGCTGGGCGCGCTCAAGCCATCGTTCGCCGACATGGGTGAGAAGTTCGGCTTCGATTCCGTGATCCGCCAGCGCTATCCTGAGATGGAACGCATCAACCACGTGCACCACGCGGGCAACAGCTCCGGTATCGTGGATGGTGCGGCCGCCGTGCTGTTCGGCAGCGCCGAAGCGGGCGCCCGTTCCGGCCTCAAGCCGCGCGCCCGTATCCGCTCGTTCGCCACCATCGGCTCCGAGCCATCCATCATGCTGACCGGTCCGAGCTACGCGGCCGAGAAGGCGCTCAAGCGCGCCGGCATGCAGGCCTCCGACATCGACCTGTTCGAGTTGAACGAGGCATTCGCCGCCGTGGTGCTGCGCTTCATGCAGGTGATGAACGTGCCGCACGACCGCATGAACGTGAACGGCGGCGCGATCGCCATGGGCCACCCGCTGGGCGCCACCGGCGCCATGATCCTGGGTATCCTGCTCGACGAACTGGAACGGCGCGACCTGAACACCGGCCTCGCCACCCTGTGCGTGGGCGCGGGCATGGGCATCGCCACCATCATTGAACGGATTTAAGGAGAGCGGCATGATTGATTTTGAACTCGACGCCCAGGGCATCGCGACGCTGAGCTGGAACATGCCGGGCCGCAGCCAGAACGTCATCAACGGCGAAAGCTGCGCGGCGCTGTTTGCCGCCATCGAGCGCGCGGTGAGCGATCCCGCCGTCAAGGCGATCCTGATGACGTCGGCCAAGGCGGACTTCATCGCCGGCGGTGACCTGGAATGGCTGCAATCGGCCGACGCGGCGCCCGAACTGTTCGCCCGCACCACGGACCTGCATAAAGCCCTGCGCAAGCTGGAAAGCTGCGGCAAGCCGGTGGCCATGGCGCTGCCCGGCACCACCTTGGGTGGCGGCCTGGAAGTGGCCCTGTGCGGCCACTACCGCGTGGCGGCCGACAAGCCGTCGGCACGTTTCGGCCTGCCTGAAGTGACGCTTGGCCTGCTGCCGGGCGGCGGCGGCACCCAGCGCCTGCCGCGTTTGATCGGCGTGCAGAACGCGCTGCCGCTGCTGCTGGAAGGGAAGCGCCTGAAAGCGGCCGACGCCCTCAAGCTGGGTATCCTGAACGCGGTGGTGGCGGCTGGTACGGAAGTGCAGGCGGCGCGCGACTGGCTGCTGGCGCAGACCGGCCCCGTGCAGCAGCCATGGGACGTGAAAGGCTACAAGATTCCCGGCGGCGCCATCAACAGCCCGGCCGTGCAGCAGTTGATCATGGCCGCCAATGCCATGCTGCGCGCCAAAACCTACGGTAACTACCCGGCGCCGGAGCACATCCTGTCGTGCGTGTACGAAGGGCTGATCACCGACCTCGATACGGGCTTGAAGACGGAAGCGCGCTACTTTGTGCACGCCGTCCTGAGCCCGCAGGCCAAGAACATGATCCGCAGCCTGTTCTTCGGTATGAACGAGGCCAACAAGCTGGCCGCCCGTCCAGCCGACGTGCCCAAGCAGCGTTACAGCCGGGTTGGCATCCTGGGCGCGGGCATGATGGGCGCCGGTATCGCCTATGTGACGGCCAAGGCGGGCATGACCGCCGTGCTGCTCGATACGTCGCAGGAAGCGGCCGAACGGGGCAAGGACTACAGCCGCAAGCTGCTGGAAAAGCAGGCCGCGCGTGGCCAGATCACGCCGGAGAAGGCGGCCGCGCTGCTGGAACGCATCGTGCCCACCACCGACTACGCGGCGCTGGATGGCGCCGAGATGGTGATCGAGGCCGTGTTCGAGGACCGCGCCATCAAGGCTGACGTGACCCGCAAGAGCGAAGCCGTGCTGGCGCCGGACGCGATTTTCGCCTCCAACACGTCGACCCTGCCGATCACCGGCCTGGCTGAAGCGAGTGCCCGTCCAGCCAACTTCATCGGCCTGCATTTCTTCTCGCCGGTGGACAAGATGCCGCTGGTGGAAGTCATCCTTGGCAAAGGCACCAGCGACGCCACGCTGGCCCGTTCGCTGGACTACATCGCCGCCGTCGGCATGACGCCCATCGTGGTCAACGACGCGCGCGGCTTCTACACCAGCCGCGTGTTCTCGACCTATGTGATGGAAGGCTTGCAGATGCTGAAGGAGGGCGTGCGTCCGGCACTGATCGAGAACGCGGGCCTGCAAGCGGGCATGCCTGTTGGCCCGCTGGCGCTGACGGATGAAGTGTCGGCCGAACTGCTGGTCAAGATCGAGAAGCAGACGGCGGCGGATTTAGGAGACGCGTATCGTCCCCGTCCCGGCCTGGAAGTGGCGCAGCGCATCGTGGCGCTGGGCCGCATCGGCAAGAAGGCGGGCCAGGGGTTCTACGATTATCCCGAAGGCGGCAAGAAGTCGCTGTGGCAGGGACTGGCGGAGCTGTTCCCGCCAGCGGCGCAGCAGCCGGACGTGGACGTGCTGGTGCAGCGCCTGATCGCCGTGCAGGCGGTGGAGACGGTGCGCTGCATGGAGGAGGGTGTGTTGACGACGGCGCGTGATGCCGACATCGGCGCCATCCTGGGCTGGGGCTTCCCACCGTGCCGTGGCGGCACCATCGGCCAT
Source organism: Rugamonas apoptosis (assembly GCF_014042355.1). GTDB lineage: Bacteria > Pseudomonadota > Gammaproteobacteria > Burkholderiales > Burkholderiaceae_D > Rugamonas > Rugamonas apoptosis. Next base: position 314,612 of record NZ_JACEZU010000005.1, on the reverse strand, counting down.
ATCCACAGCACCGGCATCGCGGCCTTTATCGGCCAGTGCGAGGCGTTGGCGGGTCAATTCGGTGAACGCTACACGCCGCCGGCGCTGTTGAAGACGATGGCAGACAGCGGCCGCACGTTCTACAGCCGCTAACAGCGCATACACGGCCCCGCCATGGGGCTGTCAGTACCCATCCGGGGCCGCCATTATGCGGCCCCGTGTTGTTTTTACGGCTATCTTTTCATTGATGGACGACAAATCTAGACACACTGTCTAATCGTGTGTACTATCGTTCGCAGATGGTGCCGTGTGGCGCCGCATAGGTATCGGTGCGTATTTGCGCATATTTGCGAGGAGTGGCCAGTCGATGAACAAAGCAATCGTGACCTGCAGCCTGACGGGCGTGCTGACCGATCCCAAACAGCATCCAGTGCCCGTGACGGCCGACGAAATGGCCCGTTCCGCGCGCGACGCCTACAACGCCGGCGCCTCCATCATGCACGTCCACTTCCGCAACCAGCAGCCAGGCAAAGGCCATCTGCCGACCTGGGAGCCGGACGTGGTCGAACACATCGCGCAAGCCATCCGCGAAGCCTGCCCCGGCGTGATCCTCAATTTTTCCACCGGCGTGGTGGGGCGCGACATCGCCGGGCCGGTGGCCTGCCTGGAGCGCTGCAAGCCCGAGATGGCGGCCATGAACGCGGGCAGCCTCAATTATCTGAAAACCACGTCGGCCGGCGCCTGGGCCTGGCCGCCCATGCTGTTCGATAACCCGGTCGAGAAGATCGCCGCCTTCCTCAAGGTGATGCACGATAACGGCGTGATCCCGGAATGCGAATGCTTCGATGTCGGCATTCTGCGCTCGATTGCCATGCTGCGCGCGGCCGGCCTGCTGCGGGACCCGCTGCACGTATCGCTGGTGATGGGCGTGGCCTCCGGCATGCCGGCCGACGCCGACCTGCTGCAAGTGCTGATGAAATACATCCCGTCCGGCGCGCAGTGGCAGGGCATCGTCATCGGCCGCGAGGAAGTATGGCCGCTGCACCGCCGTATCGCGGAACTGGGCGGCCATTTGCGTACCGGCCTGGAAGACACCTTCTACCTGCCCGACGGCGCCAAGGCCAGCGGCAACGGACAACTGATCGAGGCGCTGGTGGCCACCGCCCGCGCCGCCGGCCGCGAGATCGCCACGCCGGCCGAAGCGCGCGCCATGCTGGCCGCCCATTAATTCACACTAATTCACACTAATCCACCCTGAGCCACCCACGAGGAAAACGTCATGAGCCTGAAAGGTAAAACCCTGTTCATCACCGGCGCCTCGCGCGGTATCGGCCTGGCGTTGGCATTGCGCGCCGCGCGCGATGGCGCCAATGTTGCGGTGGTGGCCAAGACCACGGAACCCCATCCCACGCTGCCCGGCACCATCTACACGGCGGCCGAGGAAATTGAACAGGCAGGCGGACGCGCGCTGGCGATAGCGTGCGATATCCGTGACGAAGAACAGATAGCCGCCGCCGTAGAACAGACGGTGGACCGCTTTGGCGGTATCGATATCTGTGTAAACAACGCGTCGGCCATCAGCCTGGCGCGTACGCTGGCGCTTGATCCCAAGCGCTACGATTTGATGCATAACATCAATGCGCGCGGCACCTACATGGTCAGCCGCGCGTGCGTGCCCCATTTGCGCGAGTCGGACAACCCCCATGTGCTCAACATGTCGCCTCCGCTCAATCTGGTGCCCGCATGGTTCGCGCCATTTCCCGCCTACGCCATGGCCAAGTACGCGATGAGCATGTACGCGATGGCGATGGCAGAGGAATTCCGCGAAGACGGCATCGCGTTTAACACGCTGTGGCCGCGCACCATGATCTTCACGGCGGCGGTGCGCAACCTGCTGTCGCCATCCGGCGCGGCGCGCAGCCGCAAGCCCGAGATCATGGCCGACGCGGCCTGGCACATCCTGAACCAGCCGGCGCGCAGCACGACCGGCCGCCACTTCATGGACGATGAAGTGCTGATTTCCCATGGCGTGACGGACCTGCGCCCCTACCGCACGGTGGAGGGCGACGGCGGCCTGCAGGCCGACCTGTTCGTGCCCGAAGATTGGACCCCGCCGGCCGGCGTGCTGGTTTGACCCTATCGAATCGATCCTGTCCCATAGCGCTGTCCCATTATTGAATTTGAGGAGACGTTCCATGTTTGAGAGCAGAGAACACGCCGATTTGCGCCAGACCGTGGCCAAGTTCGTCGACCAGGAAATCAATCCCCACGTGAACGAGTGGGAAGCGGAAAAGATCTTCCCCGCCCGCGCCCTGTTCAAGAAGCTGGGCGCATTGGGCCTGCTGGGCATCACCAAGCCGGTCGAATACGGCGGCATGGGGCTGGACTACAGCTACTCCATCGCTTTCGCGGAGGAGTTGGGCCGCATCGACTGCGGCGGCGTGCCGATGGCGATCGGCGTGCAGACCGACATGGCCACCCCGGCGCTGGCCCGCTTCGGCTCGGACGAACTGCGGCGTGAATTCCTGGTGCCGTCCATCAGCGGCGAACTGGTGGCGTCCATCGGCGTGAGCGAGCCGGGTGCCGGCTCGGACGTGTCGGGCGTGAAGACCACGGCCCGCAAGGATGGCGGCGATTACATCATCAACGGCACCAAGATGTGGATCACCAATGGCATGCAGTCGGACTGGATCTGCCTGCTGGCCAATACCTCGGACGGCGCGCCGCACAAGAACAAGTCGCTGATCGTGGTGCCCATGAATACACCAGGCGTGCAGCGCGCCAGGAAGGTCGACAAGCTGGGCATGTGGTCGTCCGACACGGCGCAATTGTTCTTCGACGACGTGCGTGTGCCCCAGCGCTACCTGATCGGCCAGGAAGGCGCCGGCTTCCAGATGCAGATGCAGCAGTTCCAGGAGGAGCGTATGTTCGGCGCCGCCATGTGCGTCAAGGGGCTGGAAAAGCTGGTGCAGACCACCATCGACTATACCCGCGAGCGTAAGGCGTTCGGCGGCCCGCTGCTCGACAACCAGGTGATCCACTTCCGCCTGGGCGAGCTGCAAACGGAAATCGAAGCGCTGCGGGCGCTGATCTACCGCACCGGCACGCTGTACCACGCCAATCCGGACAGCCTGGAAGTGGTCAAGCTGGCTTCCATGTGTAAGCTGAAAGCGGGCCGTCTGTCGCGCGAAGTGACGGACGCCTGCCTGCAATACTGGGGCGGTATGGGCTACACGTGGGAATCGCTGCCATCGCGCCTGTACCGCGACTACCGCCTGACCTCCATCGGCGGCGGTGCGGACGAAGTCATGCTGGGCATTATCGCCAAGCTGATGGGCACTTTGCCGGGCAAGCGCGGAGCCTGATATGGCCATCATCGAATCGCAGCTCGACCCGCAATCGGACAGCTACGCGCGCCAGCGCGAGGACATGCTGGCGGCGCTGGCCGAAGTGCGCGCGGCCGAGGACATGGTGCGCGCCACCGAAGCCGCGCGCCAGCCGCAGTTCCACCAGCGTGGCCAGCTCACCCCGCGCGAGCGCATCAACCTGATGCTCGACCGCGGTTCGCCGTTCCTGGAAATCGCCTCGCTGGCCGGCTTGCGCCAGCACGACGACAAGGACGGCTCGCTGGCGGGCGGCAATACCATCTGCGGCATCGGCTACGTGGGCGGGGCGCGGGTGATGCTGAACGCCTCCAATAGCGCCATCAAGGGCGGCACCGTCACGCCGTGGGGCATGCGCAAGACGCTGCGCATGCAGGAGATCGCGCTGGCCCAGAAGCTGCCGCTGATCTCGATGATCGAATCGGGCGGCGCCAACCTGCTGTACCAGGCCGAAATCTTCACGGATGGCGGGCGGATTTTCGCCAACCAGGCCCGTTTGTCGGCGGCCGGCATCCCCCAGATCACGGTGGTGCATGGATCCAGCACGGCCGGCGGCGCCTACATACCTGGCCTGTCCGACTACGTGGTCATGGTGCGCAAGCGCGCCAAGGTGTTCCTGGCCGGGCCGCCGCTGCTGCTGGCGGCCACCGGCGAAGTGGCGAAGGATGAAGACCTGGGCGGCGCCGAGATGCACTGCCAGGTGGCCGGCACCAGCGAATTCCTGGCCGAGGACGACGCGGACGCGATCCGCATCGCACGCGACATCGTGCGCAGCCTGGACTGGAACAAGGACCGGCCAGCCGCACCGGCGGCGGAAGTGCGTAAGCCCTTGTACGACGCCGAGGAACTGTGCGGGCTGGTCCCAGTCGATTACCGCAAACCTTACGATTGCCGCGAAGTGATCGCGCGGCTGGTGGACGGCAGCGATTTCCTCGATTTCAAGGACGAATACGACGCCCACACCGTTTGCGGACGCGCCACCATTCATGGCATGGCGGTGGGCATCGTCGGCAACAACGGCCCCATCACTGCCCATGGCGCGGCCAAGGCCGGGCAGTTCATGCAGTTGTGCGACCAGGCGGCCATTCCGCTGGTGTTCCTGATGAATACCACCGGCTTCATGGTCGGCAGCGAGAGCGAGCAGGGCGGCATCGTCAAGCACGGCTCGAAGATGATCCAGGCGGTGGCCAATATCCGCGTGCCGCGCATCACGGTGGTGATCGGCGCCTCGTTCGGCGCCGGCAATTACGGCATGTCCGGGCGCGGCTTCGACCCCGATTTCATCTTCGCCTGGCCCAACGCGCGCACGGCGGTGATGGGCGGCGAGCAGGCGGCCAAGGTGCTGTCCATCGTCACCCGCGAGAAGTGGCTGAAGGAAGGACGGCCCGTTTCGGAGGCGGAGGAAGCACAATTGGCCAAGATGGAGATGGGCGTGGTGCGCCAGTTCGAGGCCGAGTCTCATAGCCTGACCGGCACGGCGCGGCTGTATGACGACGGCCTGATCGACCCGCGCGATACGCGCCGGGTGCTCGCCTACACGCTTTCCATCTGCCGCGAGGCGAAACAGCGCACGCCGCAGGCCAGCAGTTTTGGCGTGGCGCGATTCTAGGGACATCCCATGCAAAATACCGATAGTTCCGTGCTGCTGGCCCGTCGCGCGGGGGCCGTACTGCACCTGACGATCAACCGTCCGGAAGCCCGCAACGCCATGAATGGCGAACTGCTGGAAGAACTGATCGCCGCCTTTGAGGCCGTCGCCGCGTGCGCCGAAGTGCGGGCCGTGGTGCTGCGTGGCGCCGGCGGCAATTTCTGCGCGGGCGGCGATGCGAAGGATTTCGCCCTCCTGCGCCGGCAGGACGCGGCGCCGGGGACGGACCCGGTGGCCGCGTTCAACCGCCGGTTCGGGGCGCTCCTGGAATTGGTGAACGGCGTGCCGCAGGCCGTTGTCGTCGTCGCGGAAGGCGCGGTGCTGGGCGGTGGCTTCGGCCTGGCCTGCGTGGCCGACGTGGCCATCGTGCGCAATGACGCCAACTTTGGCCTGCCCGAAACCAGTCTGGGTGTGATCCCGGCACAGATCGCGCCGTTCGTTGTGCAGCGCATCGGCCTGTCGCAGGCGCGCCGGCTGGGCGTGTGCGGCGGCCGCTTCGATGGCGCGGAGGCGTACCGGCTCGGGCTGGCCCACTACGTTGAGTACGGCGAAGCGGCACTGGCGGCCCGCGAGGCGCAGGTACTGGGCCAGATCATGCGCTGCGCCCCGGGCGCCAACGCCGTGACCAAGCAGATCATGCTGGCCGTGGGCGGCGAACCGCTGGGGCAGGTGCTGGACCGGGCGGCCACGCTGTTCTCGGCCGCGCTGTGCGGGCCGGAAGCGGCGGAGGGCACGCAGGCGTTCATGGAAAAGCGCTTACCGCAATGGGCGGTGGCCGGCAATGTGGAAACGGGTGAAGCAGATGTTCGATAAAGTCCTGATCGCCAATCGCGGCGAGATCGCGCTGCGCGTGATCCGTGCCTGCAATAAGCTGGGCTACGCGACGGTGGCCGTCTATTCCGAAGCGGATCGAGACGCATTGCATGTCGCGCGGGCCGATGAAGCCGTGGCGATAGGCCCGGCGCCGGCCGCGCAATCGTATCTGGTGATCGAAAAGCTGGTGCAGGCGGCGCTCGATACGGGCTGCGGCGCCATCCATCCCGGCTATGGCTTCCTGTCCGAGAGCGCGGCGTTCGCGCGCGCCGTGCAGGCGGCGGGTCTGGTATTCATCGGCCCGGACCCGGAAGCCATTTCCGCGATGGGCAACAAGTGCAACGCCAAGGCGCTGATGCTGGAGGCGGGTGTGCCCTGCGTGCCCGGTTACCAGGGCAAGGAGCAGGATGACGCCCATCTGGCGGCGCAGGCGCTGAAAATCGGCCTGCCCGTGATGGTCAAGGCGGCGGCCGGCGGCGGTGGGCGCGGCATGCGGCTGGTGCAGGATGAGGCGCAACTGGCCGCCGCCATCGTCTCCGCGCGCAGCGAGGCGGCCAATGCCTTTGGCGATGGCCAGCTTCTGATCGAAAAGGCCGTGCTCAACGCGCGCCATGTGGAGATCCAGGTGTTCGGCGACCGGCACGGCAACATCGTCCACATCGGCGAACGCGATTGCTCGGTCCAGCGCCGGCATCAGAAGGTGGTGGAGGAATGTCCCAGCCCGGCCGTGGACGACGTGCTGCGCATGCGCATGGGCGCCGCCGCCATCGCCGCCGCGCGCGCGGTGCGTTACGTGGGCGCGGGGACGGTGGAATTCATGCTGACCGAGGATGGGCAGTTCTACTTCCTGGAGATGAATACGCGGCTGCAGGTCGAGCATCCCGTCACCGAGATCGTGTATGACCTTGATCTGGTCGAGTGGCAGTTGCGCGTGGCGCAGGGTGAAGCCTTGCCTTTGGCGCAGGATGCGATCCTGGCGCGGCGCAAGGGCTGGGCCATCGAGGTGCGCCTGTGCACGGAAGATCCGGCGCGCGGCTTCCTGCCGCAAACGGGGACGCTGCTGGCGTGGCGCCCGCCGGCCGGAGAGCGGATGCGTGTCGATCATGGCTTGCGCGAGGGCGGCGTGATTGCGCCCAACTACGATTCCATGCAGGCCAAGCTGATCGCCAGCGGCGCCGACCGCGAACAGGCACGCCGCACGTTGTTGCAGATGCTGGACGGGACGGTGATGCTGGGCGTGGCGAATAACCTGGACTTCCTGCGGCAGGTGGTATCGCATCCGGCGTTCGCGTCGGGCCGGTTCTCGACTGATTTCATCGCTGAGCATTTCCCGGCTGACCAACTGGCTGCCGCGCTGGCGGGCGACCCGGTGCATCGCGCCCTGGCAGCGCTGTTGTTCTACCGGCAGGATGCTGATGCGCTGGCCCAGGGCGAGATGCTGGAACGCGAGTTGATGGAGTGGCAAAGTTCGGCCGCCGCGGTGGTGCCGGTGCGGCTCAAGTGCGGCGACAACGTGGTGAAGACCAGCGTCCGTCCATGTGGCGGGGGGCGTTATGAAGTGCAAACGCCGGATGGTGGCGCAATGCTGGAGTTGGAGCTGGAGCTGGAGCTGGAAAGCCACGGTACGACAGTGCGATTTGTCCACGAGCGCGTGTTGCAGAGCGCGCAAGTGGCGCGGTCGGGCGCCACCCTGTGGCTGCGTTGCCATGGTGCGACGCTGGCGTATGAAGACGTGACCTTGGCGCCGGCGGCCCGCAGCGGCGCCGCCAGCGATGGCCGCGTGCAGGCTCCGATGGATGGCAAGATCATTTCCGTGCTGGTGGAGGCGGGCAGCGCCGTCGCAAAAGGCCAGCCGCTGGCCGTGCTGGAGGCGATGAAGATGGAGTTTTCCGTGACTGCCCAGACGGATGGTGTGGTCGACACGCTGGCCTGCAAGGTCGGCCAGCAGGTCAAGGCGCGCCAGCAATTGATGACGATGCGCAGCGATTCCTCGAAATTTGGGACGTAACACATTTCGAAATTGGGGACGTAACACAATTGGCCGCCGCAGCGGCTGGCGTTCAATCCGGCGCGTGCTGGGCGACCGCTTCCAACACAACATCGCGCAGTCGTCCGATCACCGGGCTGGGATCTGATTCGCTGAACAGCAGATCCAGCCCCACTTTCGGCAACGGAGGCAGGGCGGGTGAGTCGAGCGTTTGCAACCGCGGCGGCAAACCGACCTCCGTACGCACGGTCACGCCCAGTCCCGCAGCCACGGCGGCCCACACGCCGCCCAGACTGGGACTGGTGAAGGCCACGCGCCACGCGATGCCGGCCCGGTCCAGCGCATTGGTGGCCGCCGTGCGCATCAGGCAGGGTGCATCGAACAACACCAGCGGCACCGGCTCAGTGCCTGCGATGAGCGATTCCGGATCGCAGTCCTGCGCGCCGATCCACCGCATGGCCGTTTCGCCCACCGCTTCCGCGTGGGGACGGGCGGCCCCCGCGTTCCAGGCCAGCGCCAGATCCAGCTGGCCCGCCGTGATCTGCTCCACCAACACCGCATTGCGCGCCACCCGCGCCTCGATCCGCAGTTTGGGATGGGCGCGGGCGAAGCGGCCCAGCACATCGGTCAATATATGCTCGCCAAAATCTTCCTGCATGCCCAGCCGGATGCTGCCCGCCAGATCCACACCGCGCACCGCCGTTGCCGCCTCGTCGTTCAGTTCCAACAGCCGGCGCGCGTAGCCGAGCAGCGATTCGCCGGCCGCCGTTGTCGCCATGCCGCGCCCCGCCTTGCGCAGCACGGGCGTGCCCAGTTGCTCCTCCAGTTTCTTGAGCTGGGCGCTCACGGCCGACGTGGAGCGGCCCAGCCGGTCGGCCGCCTTGGCAAAACTGCCCAGCTCCACACCCGTTACGAAACTGCGCAGGATGTCGAGGTCAAAGGTGATTCTTCGCATGATCGTCCTGATTTTTGGAATTGTTAATTCAGATATTCCTGATTTTCTGAATCAAATTAGTCGCGTATTGTATCCCTGTCAAATCAATTTTCAGGAGCGATGCACATGACGACCGGTTCCACCGCAGGAAAACAGAGCATGGGCGCCATCGCTCCCAAGCTGGCCGAACTGACCGACAAGGTGCTGTTCGACGACGTCTGGCAGCGGCCCGGCCTGTCGCTGCGTGACCGCAGCATAGTGACGGTGGCGGCGCTGGTGGCCATGTACCGCGTCGAGCAGTTGCCGTTTCACCTGGCGCGGGCGCTGGAAAACGGCGTCACACGCGACGAACTGGTGGAGCTGATCACCCATCTGGCGTTCTATTCCGGCTGGCCTACGGCGGCATCAGCCATCAACCTGTTGAAGCACATTCACTGAAGGAGTACATCATGCCCATGAGCCGCATATCGCTGTTGAAGGGGAAATCGCCAGACTATCTGCGGGCCGTGTCGGACAGCCTGCACCAGGCGCTGGTGGATACGTTCGGCGTGCCGGCGGACGACCGCTTCCAGGTCATCCATCAGCACGAAGCGTATGAAATGAGCTTCGATCGCCACTACATGGGCGGCCCGCGTTCGGACGACTACATGCTGATCAACGTGACAGCGGGCCGCGCCCGCAGCGCCGCCGTCAAGCAAGCGTTCTACCGCCGGCTGGTCGGACTGCTGGCCGAGTCGCCCGGCGTGCGGACGCAGGACGTGATGGTTGTCATCACCACCACCCAGGCCGATGACTGGTCGTTTGGCGGCGGCGAATTGTATGCACCCGGCGCCGCCTGGCAGAACGCGATGGCGGAGGCGCAACCATGATGGCAATGCAATACAGCTTCGTGCTGCCGGCCGACTATGACATGGAGATCATCCGTGAGCGCATCGCCAGCAAGGGCCACATGCTGGACGACTTTCCCGGTTTGGCGTTCAAGGCATACCTCAGTGCCGACAGGAGCCGTGGCGCGACGGCCGAGAACCTGTACGCGCCGTTCTACCTGTGGCGGGAGCCCGAGGCCATGCATGCCTTCGTTAACGGGCCGGGCTTCGCCGGCGTGGCCCAGGCGTTTGGCTGGCCATCGATCAAGACCTGGACGGTGTGGCACCACTGGCTGGGTGATGAGATATCGCAGGCCCGGTACGCGCGCCGCATCGTCAAGCCGATCGCGCCCTACACCGCATTGGCGGCGTTACGTGAGCAGGAGGACGCCGAGGCCAACGCCTTGCGCGAGAGTGGGGCGTTGGCGGTGGTGGTGGGCTTCGAGCCGGGCAGTTGGTCGCTGGTGCAATTCTCGCTGTGGCGCAGTGTGATCGACACCGCGCCGCAGACGGGGGAGCAGCGTTACGCGGTAGGGCATATGTCGGTGCCCGGTAGCGGGGAGCGAAAATGATGGGTTGAGGTCTGTACCCTTCGCGCATCGACTCCCGGTTCTTTACAAGGGAACCAAAAATTTGGGCGGCGATGTCAAAATCCCATGTTATTCTCATAGCGAGACAACGGGACCGGACCTCATCACCGTCATGGCGAAGCACTCATCCATCTTTCCCACCGTGGCCGCGCTGGCCGTGCTGCTCACGTGCGGCGGCGCTGCCTGGGCCGCGCCGTCGGCCCGGCTGGCTTTTGCCGAGCAACCGGTGCGCGTGATCCGTGCGGCCGATGTGTACCAGGCTGTCAACGGCACGCCGCTGGAGCAGGACGATATTGTTGAAACGGGCGCCAGCGGCGCCCAGATTGAACTGGACAGCGGCACCATCGTGGCCATTGGTCCACAAACCCGGCTCTATCTGTCAGCCTTGGGCGCGGCACCGAAGGGCGCCGCCGACCTGGCGCTGCTGCAAGGCTGGATCAAGGTGCAGACAGCCGCCGGCCGGGCCACGGTCGCGGCCGAGGCGCTGCAGGCCAGCGTGGGCGGCGGCGCGGCCGTTGTGTTCAGCCGCCCCGGGCGCGACGCCCTGTTCGCCGACGCGGGCGAACAACTGGCCGCTCCCGTCATCGCGCCCGGCAAGGCCGGCCCCATGCAAAAAGTGGCGTCCGAAAGCTACGTGCAGGCCGACGCCGGCAAGCCCTTGCTGATGCTGCCGCGTGCCGATCCACAGTTCCTGCGCGATATGCCACCGCCGTTCCGCGACCGCCTGGCGCCCGCGCCGCAGCCGGCCAAGCCGGTCAAACCGGCCGCCCAACGCCAGCGCGCCGTCGATTTCGCCGACGTGGAGAGCTGGTTGCGCTGCAACCTGGCCGTGCGCAAGCACTTCGTCGCCCGCTTCCGCGCGCGCTTGCAGGATCCCCATTTCCGCCAGCAGCTGGACCAGGCGCTGGGCCATGGCAGCGAATGGCAAGCCGTGCTCCATCCCGTCGTCAAACATCCGTCCACGCCGTAACACCGGCGCCGCAACCTTCATCCAACCTCGCAGGAGTGCACATGAAGTTGTCCATCGCAAGCAAGTTCAATCTGGTGTTCGTGACCATCTTCGCCGTCGGCTTCGTGGCCGCCGGCTTCATCGCCGACAGCCTGCTCAAGCAGAGCGCGCGCGAGGAGACGCTGCAAAATGCCCGCTTGCTGCTGGAGGCGGCCAAGAGTGTGCGCGGCTATACGGCCAAGCAGATCCAGCCGCTGCTGGCCAACCAGATGAAGTACGAGTTCCATCCGCAGTCCGTGCCTTCCTATTCGGCGGTGGAGAACCTGAACGTGATCCTCAAGGCCTATCCCGATTTCTCGTACAAGGAAGCGACACTGAACCCGACCAACCTGCGCGACAAGGCCACCGACTGGGAGGTGGACATTGTGCAGAAGCTGCGCAAGTCGCCGGACTTGACGGAATATTCGGGCGAGCGCGAGACGGCCACCGGCCGCAGCCTGTACATCGCGCGGCCGTTGCAGATCAAGGATGGCGCCTGCCTGGCCTGCCACAGCACGGCGGCCAACGCGCCCAAGACCATGGTCGATATCTACGGCCCGAACAACGGTTTCGCGTGGCAGCTCAACGAGATCGTCGGCGCGCAGGTCATTTCCGTGCCGATGGCCGTGCCGCTGCAACGCGCCCACGCCATCTTCCGCACCTTCATGCTGTCGCTGCTGGGCGTGTTCGTGGTGGTGCTGATCGCGCTCAACGTGATGGTGCACTTGCTGGTCACGCGCCGCATCACCCATTTGGCCCAGGTGGCCGACCAGGTCAGCATGGGCAAGTTCGACGCCGAGGAATTCCAGGTCAAGGGCGGCGATGAATTGAGCGCGCTGGCGCAGTCGTTCACGCGCATGCGCACCAGCCTGGCCAGCGCCTTGAAGATGCTCGACGAATAAGCCAGCAGGAATCAGATGACAGAAAAGATAGGCAAGTATCGTATCGACGGCAAGCTCGGTAGCGGCGCCATGGGCGTGGTTTACCGGGCCTACGACGACGACATCGCGCGCGTGGTGGCGCTCAAGACCATCCGCGTCGAGCTGCTGGACGGCCATTCAGGCGCCGAGCTGGTGGCCCGTTTTCGCAACGAGGCGCAGGCCTCGGGCCGGTTGGTGCATCCGAATATCGTGGCCGTCTACGATTATGGCGAGGCGGACGGCGTCACCTATATCGCCATGGAATACGTGGATGGCCGGCCGCTCAACGATTTCCTGACGCCGGAGGTGCCGATGGATTTAAGCGCCTGCGTGGCCTGTATGTCGCAGTTGCTGGCTGCCTTGGACTACGCCCACGCGCGCGGCGTGGTGCACCGCGATATCAAACCGGCCAACCTGCTGATCACGCCCACCGCCCAGGTCAAGATCACCGATTTCGGCGTGGCCAAGATCGAATCGTCCACGCTGACCCAGGTGGGGGACGTGATCGGCACCCCCAGCTACATGTCGCCCGAGCAGTTTCGCGGCGAGCGGGTGGATGGCCGGTCCGATATTTTCGCCGCCGGCATCCTGCTGTACCAGATGCTGACCGGGGCGCGGCCCTTCACGGGCGCCGCGTCGGTGGTGATGCATCAAATCCTCAACACCATGCCAAGCCCGCCCAGCGAACGGCACGCCGGCTTGCATCCCGCATTCGATGCCGTGCTGGCCCGCGCGCTGGCCAAACGGGTGGAAGACCGCTTCCAGACGGCGCGCGGCTTCCTCACGGCGTTGACCGACGCTCATCTACAGCATACGGGCGGTGTACCGCCCGGCGAGGAGGACAACGAGCGCACGGTGCTGGCGTTCAGCCGGCCGGCACCGCGCCCCGCGCCGCCGCCGCACACGGGCACCGGCGGCCAGCACCACAGCGCCGCCAGTGGTGCCGCCAGTGCAAGTGGTGCCGCTGGCGGTGCGGGTGCCAGTGTTGGCCACACGGCCTCGCTGTCGGCGTCCTCGCCGCAGTGGCTGGTGGAAGTGGCGCCGGAACTGCAACTGGCGCTGTCGCTGCAGATTGGCCCCATGGCCAAGCTGCTGCTCAAGAAGGAGGCGCACGATGCGGCCGATCTGGATGTGTTGTGCCGCCGCCTGCTGGCCCACATCCCGACGGAGCCGGGAAGAGCGGCCTTCCTGGCCAGTGTCCAGGTCATCAAGCGCAAAATGGGGTTGGGCACGGTCGGCACCACATCGCTGGGCCGCGGCGGCGCTGATCTGCCGCCTTCGCAACTGAGCCAGGTGGCCAGCGGCGGCACGGCCCTGCAACTGAGCCCCGAAGTGATGGAACACGCCCAGCAGAAATTGCTGCCCTACGTGGGGCCGATCGCCAAGGTGCTGGTCAAACGCTTTGCCAAGGTGACGGGCGATCCGGCGGAATTCCACCGGCTGCTGGCCGCGCAGTTGCCGAATGAGCAGGACCGGGCCAAGTTCCTCAGGGAGCTGGGGGCGTGAGATCCTCGCCGGCTACGGCGTCGTGGCAGACGACGCCAAGCTTGTTGCCGTCCGGGTCGCGGAAATAGGCGCCGTAGTAATGCGGATGGTAGTGTGGCCGCAGTCCCGGCGGACCTTCGCAAATGCCGCCATGGCTTAACGCGCTGGCGTGGGCGCGCCGGACCGCCTCGCGCGAAGGCGCCAGCAGGGCCACCATATTCCCATTGCCGGTGGTGGCCTGCTCGCCGTTGAATGGCGCGCCGATCAGGAACAGGGGGCGCGCCTGGTCTGGTTTCATCCAGCCTGCCCACGGACGCGCCGCATCGCTGAATTTTAGTTGCAGGCCAAGTTCTTCCATGACTGCGGAATAGAAGCGCAAGGCGCATGGGAAATCCGAGATGCCGATGAAAGTATGGGAGATCAAGCCAGCCTCTGTGTGAGTGGGAACACGGTCCGCCGGGGATGCCGTCTGCGCGGTCGAGTTATCGTGGAGCCAATTGTTTCATGATTTTCCATTTGTCGCCACAGGACTTTACAATATTGGCCGCCCGACAAATCCGTATCCTTCCGGTGAGGCAATTTGAATCCGTTTGATTCACATCAAGAAATTTCTGCTAACACATCGTTACCATGGGCGCTTTGATTTCAGGCAAAGAAGGCGGGCATCATGCGTAACGATGGCGCGAAAGTGAAGAGTATTATTGCCAACGCGTCGCTGTATCGCATGCTGACGCCGCAGCAAGTGGAGCGCGTGGCCCTGCACACCCATGTGGTGCGGGCAAATGCCAATACGGCGGTGATCCAGCAGGGCGATCAGGCGCTGGGCACCTATTGGGTGGTGTATGGACAGGTCCATATCGGCATCCACAGCAAGCACGGCGTGGTGCGCAATCTGGCTATCCTGGGCGGTAACAAATGCTTTGGCCTGGGCGAGATGGTGATGGGGCAGGCGCACCAGACCTGCGTCAAGACCACGGCCGACACCATGCTGCTGCATACCGACCGCGAAGTGATCTTTGAAATCGCGGACGAAAATCCTGCCTTCGCGCGCGAGGTGATGACCTGCCTGGGCCGCCAGTTCTGCGGCCTGGTGCGCGACATCGGCAGCACCGCGCTCAGCGCCCACCAGCGCGTGGCCGATTATCTGATGCGGCAGGTGCAGGAGCGCGTGCCCAACGCGGAGATCGCGCTGGTGGCCAACAAGGGCGCCATCGCGGCGCGTTTGAGTCTGACGCCGGAGACGCTGTCGCGCGTGTTCCGCGACTTGAGCCAGGACGGCATCATCGAAGTCAACAAGCGCCGCATCACGGTGCGCGATTGGGACCGCATCGAGGCGATGCTGGCCTGATCGTCATTCACTTCAATCGTTGGGGCGGGCGTGGTCGTCGCGCAGGTCATCCATGGCGTGTACCAGTTCGTCGTAGCGTGGCCGTAGCAGCTTGTCGAACATGGGGAACAGGATGCCTTCCTCTTTCAGGTTGTGCTGTTCGGTGATGAGGCGGAAGGTGTCTGCGTGGTCGGAAAATTCGATCACGTCGCGGCGCTGGATGGCCATGCCCATGCGGTGCATGATTTCACACAGCAGATGGTGTTCGGCGTGCAGCGACTGGGTGGGCGCGGCCGTGTTGGCCAGCAGTTCCTCGAACGCGGGGTAGACCACGCGCTCCTCCATTTCCACGTGGCGCCGCATCGCTTCCGCGAATTCGAGGAACGATATGGCCGCCTGGTCCCAATCGTGGGCCGCCACGTGGGCGACGGCGTCGGCGTACAGCCCGTCGCAGCGGCTGTGATCGTGCGCGAGGTAGTTGCTGACCTTGTGCATGGGTGTGTTTCTCCTGTCTACGGTACAGGAAAAATTATCTGTCTTTCTTATGAGTCAATACCTTGACTTATGATATTAAATTTACAGTTAGATATGATTTTGCGCGCCGTCCCCATCAAATACCCAGCTGGCGCGCCGCCAGTTCCTTCATGATTTCCTCGGCGCCGCCGCCGATCGTGCAGACCTTCACTTCGCGGTAAATCCGCTCGCTGGCCATGCCCCGCATGAAGCCCATGCCGCCCAGCGTTTGCACGGCCTGGTCGGCGCAGAACTGCATGGTTTGCGTGGCGTGGTTCTTCAGCATGCACACGTCGGCCACCCAGTCCGGCCCCGTTTGCTGGCGGTCGGCCCGCTCGGCCACGGCGTTGAGCCAGGCGCGCGTGGACTCGATGCGCATCTTCATGTCCACCAGCTTGTGCCGCACCACCTGGTGGTTGACCAGCGCCGTACCGAAGGTCTTGCGTTCGCGGGCCCAGGCCAGCGCTTCGTCGTAGCAGCACTCGGCCATGCCCAGCGCCATGGCCGACAATGCCATCCGCTCGCCGTTGAAGTTGGACATGATGATCTTGAGTCCTTTGCCTTCTTCCCCGATCAGGTTGGCGGCCGGCACCCGCACGCTGTCGAAGCGCAGGTGGGCCGTGTCCGAGCACAGCCAGCCCATTTTCTTCAGGCGCGCGCGCGACAGGCCGGGCGCGTCGCCCGGCACGGCCAGCAGCGAGATGCCGCTGGCGCCGCGCTCCTCGCCCGTGCGCACCGCCACCGTGATCCAGTCGGCCCGCATGCCGGAGGTGGTGAACACTTTTTCGCCGTCGATCACATAGCTGTCGCCGTCGCGCCGGGCAGTGGTGCGCAGCGCGGCCACGTCCGAGCCGCCGCCCGGTTCCGTGATGGCCAGCGCGGCGACCTTGCGGCCGGCCAGCACGTCGGGAATCACGCGCTGGCGCAGTTCCGCGCTGCCGTGGTGGAGGACGGGCGGCAGGCCGATGGTGTGGCTGAAGGCGCCGGCCATCACGCCGCCGCTGCCCGTGTGGCGCGAAAGTGTGACCGACAGGGCGATGCGCAGCGCCCATGGCGCGGGCGTGCCGCCCAGTTCTTCTGGATAGCCCATGCCCAGCCAGCCCAGGTCGGCCAGCTTGCCGTACAGGGCGCGCGGGAACTCGCCGGCTTCCTCCCAGTCCTCCAGGTAGGGCCGCACTTCGCTGGCGGCGAAGCGGCGTGCGGCGTCTTCGATCGCGGCGATGTCGGCGGGGGTAAAGCCTTGCATGGTGCTTCCTTGTGCTGTTGTTGACAAATTACCATGCTAGCCGAAGATGGTGATAAGGTCTAGACATCTTGTCCAATATTGTGGCGTAATGGGCGCATGGGCACCTGCCGCCACGATGGACGGGGCCGGGGCGCTACAATGGCGCCTGTCCTGGCCACTGAACGAAGCACATAACGAAGCATGCTGCCGCGGCCTCAATGCAATCCGAGAAAGAACAACCCGATGCGATCCGTCACCCTCCGTCCGCGCAACGATGGCGCCGACAAGCCTTCCGCCACCATCGCCAGCGTGATCAGCGCCTGCGAGCGCCTGCTGAACAAGGGCGAGAGCTTCACCACGCTGTCGATCGAGCAGTTGGCCAAGGAGGCGGGCATCGCGCGCGCCACGTTCTATCTGCACTTTCGCAACAAGGGCGAGATCGTGCGCCACCTGATGGCCCAGGTGGCGCGCGAGGTGCGCCATGCGGCCAAGGCCAAGCTGGCCAACCTGGACCAGTTCGGCCGCGCCGAGTTCTTGTCGTTCATGGAGGATGCGGTCGATATCCAGTACCGCCACCGGGCCGCCATGCGGGCCACGGTGGAGCTGTCGGCCTACGATCCCGGCGTGGCCGAGATTTACCGCAGCTTCGTGGACGAGGTGGTGCATGACTTCCGCCGCATCATCGTCAAGCTGGAGGCGGCCGGCGGCGCCCATCCCGACGTGCGGCCGGAAGTGGCCGACATCCTGAGCTGGGCCACGGAGCGCTGCTGCGCCCAGATGCTGCGCGACGAGGATACGCCGGAGCGCCGCCAGCAACTGGCGGAACTGCTGACGCACGTGGTGTGGAGCGCCATCGCCCGGCCCGCGTGGGAGCCGGGCGCCATGCCATGATCAGGTCTTGAGCTTGATCAGCAGGTTCAGCAGCTTCATGGCGCGCCCCGTGTAAGGCGGCTGGAACAGCATCTGGATCGCCGACACCGGACCCTGGTAGAACACGGGCCGCAACTTGGAGAAGGTGTTGAAGCCTTCGCGCGAGTGGTAGTGGCCCATGCCGCTGGGGCCCACGCCGCCGAACGGCAGGTCGTGCTGGGCCACGTGCAGCAGCGCTTCGTTGACCGACACGCCACCCGACATCACGTGGGTGATGTAGAACTGCGCCAGCGCCTTGTCGTTGGTGTACGGGTAGATGGCCAGCGGACGGTCGCGGCGGTTGATGTAGTCGGCCACTTCACGCGCGTCGCGGTAGGTACGCACCGGCATGATGGGGCCGAAGATTTCGCGCTGCGACAGCAGCATGTCCGGTGTTGGGTTAAGCACGATGTGCGGTGCGAACTTGCGCAGCGCGGGATCGGGCTTCTGGTCGCCGGCCAGGTTGACCAGGCGCGCGCCCTTGGCACGTGCGTCCTCCAGCGTGTTGGTCAGGCGTTCATACGAGCGCTGGTCGATGATGGAGGTGAAGTCGGGGCCGTTGATGTCGGGATAGCGCTCTGCGAACAGGCGCTTGCAGTGGCCGACGAATTCCTCCACCGCCGCTTCGGGAATGAACACGTAGTCGATGGTCGTGCAGATCTGGCCCGCGTTGAACAGCTTAACCCACAGGATACGTTCGGCCGCCGTCTTGACGGAGTAGTCTGGCCCGACGATGGCGGGCGACTTGCCGCCCAGTTCCAGCGTGACGGGCGTGAGGTTGCGGGCCGCGTTGGCCATCACGGCGCGGCCGGTGGCGCCGGAACCGGTGAACAGCAGGTGGTCGAACGGGATCGAGGAGAAGGCCGGGCCGCGGCCATTGCCGTCCTCGAAGAACTTGAGCTTATCCTCGGGGAAGTAGTTGGGGCTGATGCGGATCAGCAGTTCGGCCAGGTGCTGCGAGTTCTCCGACATCTTGACCATGGCGCGGTTGCCGGCGGCGAAAATGGAGGCCAGCGGGCAGAAGGTCAGGTTGAGCGGGAAGTTCCATGGCACGATCACGCCCACCACGCCCAGCGGCTGCGGAATCACCCGGTTGGTGGCCAACGGGTGCACCATCATGTCGATCTTGCGGCGCTGGGGGCGCATCCAGCCCTTCAGGTCCTTGATGGAATCCTTGATCGTTTCCAGCACGACGAAGAACTCGGCGAACAGGGTTTCGAATTCGGAGCGGTTGCCGTAGTCGCGGTTGATGGCGGCGACCAGGTCTTCACGGTTTTCCTTGAGCATGCGCGCCAGTTGCTGCAGGTCGCGCTTGCGTTCAGCATAGGTTGGCTCCGGGTGGGCGTGATAGGCCGCGCGCTGACGCTCGAAGCAGGACTGGAAGTCGGCCGGGATCTGGAGCTGGTCCAGGTGGGCGGTGGGTGCGTTCATTGGTGTGATCCTTCCTGAGGGCGGGTTCAAGTGCGGATTCAAGCGTGGCTGCGCAGTTCACGGCGCAGGATCTTGCCAACGGCGGACTTGGGCAGCGCGTCGACGAAGGCGATCTGGCGGGGCACCTTGTAGGCGGTGAGTTCCTTGCGGCAGAACTCGGCCAGCTCGGCTTCGGTCAGTTGCGCTTGCGGTGCGCGTACCACGTACAGCTTGACGGCTTCGCCGGTTTTTTCGTCCGGCACGCCCACGCACGCGCATTCCTGCAGGCCAGGGCAGGAAGACGCCACGGCCTCGATCTCGTTGGGGAACACATTAAAGCCCGACACGATGATCATGTCTTTTTTCCGGTCCACGATCTTCAGGAAACCGCGTTCGTCGAACTGGCCCACGTCGCCGGTGCGGAAGTAGCCGTCGGCCGTGAAGGCGGCGGCGTTGGCTTCCGGCTGGCGCCAGTAGCCGCGCATCACTTGCGGACCCTTGACGCATACTTCGCCGGACGCGCCGGGCGCCACTTCAGCGCCGTTATCGTCCAGCAGCTTGATGTGGGTGTCCGGTAACGGCAGGCCTGTGGTGCCGGTGAAGGACGTGATATCACCCGGCGTGAAGGTGACGATGGGGCTGGTTTCCGACAGGCCGTAGCCTTCGCGGATGAAATGGCCGGTGAGGGCCATCCAGCGCGCGGAGGTGGCTTCGATCACGGCGGCGCCGCCGCCAGCGGCAAAACGCAGGCGGGAGAAGTCCACTTCCCCGATGCGCGGGTGCGCCACCATGCCGGCGTACAGGGTATTGACGCCGGTGAAGGCAGTGGGGCGGGCCGCTTTCAACACGTCGATGAAGCCGTCCATGTCGCGCGGATTGGGCACCAGCCAGTTGTGCGCGCCCACTGTGAAGAAGCTGAGGAGGTTCACCGTCAGCGCGAAGATGTGGTACAGCGGCAGCGCCGTGACGATGGTTTCATCGCCAGGCACCACGCAGCCGGTCGCAATGGCCTTGAACTGCTGGATGTTGGCGACCACGTTGCGGTGCGACAGGGCCGCGCCCTTGGACAGGCCGGTGGTGCCGCCCGTGTATTGCAGGAACAGCAGGTCGGCGCCCGTCAGCACGACCGGTTCGAACGGCAGGCTGGCGCCCATTTGCAGCGCGTCGGCCAGCATGACGGTGGACGTGAGGCGCGCATCGACGGGTGGGCTGGGCAGGTTGACGGCCGCGCCGTCGCCCGGCGTGGCGATGATGACGGTCTTGAGCCGGGTCTTCGGCAGCACCTCGGCCACCGTGGCCGAGATGCCGCTGTAGGCGACGATGATCTCGACGCCGGCGTCGTTCAACTGGTGTTCCAGTTCGCGCGGCGTGTACATGGGGTTGACGTTGACCTGCACGGCGCCGGCGCGGGCGATGCCCAGGAAGGCGATGGCGAAGGCCAGCAGGTTGGGCGACATGACGGCGATACGGTCGCCTTTCTTCACGCCCAGCGTGCGCTGCAGGTAGGCGGCGAAATCGCGTGACTGGCGCTCGATGTCGGCGTAGCTCAGGGTCTGGCCCAGGCAGGTGAAGGCGGGCTGGCCGGCGTAGCGCGCCATCGCTTCCTCCAGCATGGCGGTGACGGATGGGTAGGCGTCGGGATCGATATGGTCGGGCAGGGCGGTGTTATGTGGCATGGTGTGCTATCCAGTTGTTGTGGTTGTGTGGCACGTGTCTCCGTGAGTGAATCATTGTGGGGCACATGGACAAGCCACACCAGTGTTGAACGCGCCATTAATTTGTCTTAAAATGCCACAATGAGCCGCCCAGCCCCTCCACCTGTCACTTCGCCAGCGCCCCAGGCGACGCATTCCGTGCAATCCGCGCCGGTCGCGCAGCCGCCCGGCAGCGCGCTGCCGTCCGCGTGGTTCGAGCCGTGCATTCATTCGGCCTATGTGCAGATTCTCGCCAAATTCCTGCAGGCGCGCGGGCTGGTCTTGCCGTGGCCGCAGCCGAGCCAGAGCAGGCTGCTGCCGTTCCTGGACGTGTTGCCCCTGCTGGACGCGGTGCATGCTGCCGTGCAGCCCGATTTCGGCCTCGAACTGGGCATGGCCATTCCGGCCGCCGCGCACGGCCTGAAGGGGATGGCGGCCATGTCCAGCCCCAGTTTGTGGGCGGCGATGGAAACCTTCGTGCGGTATGCCCGCATCCGCGACCACCTGTTCCAATACCGATGCCAGCGCGCGGGCGGTTACGCCACGCTGGAGCTGCACCCCCGTGTGCCGCTGCACCAGTACACCCGCTTCATGCAGGGGGCGACGGTGCATGCCACCTTCAACATTTTCCGTGCGATCGCGGATGAAACGGCGCTGCGCCAGGCTGTCGTGGTGCTGCCGTGGGAAGCACCCGCCGGCCAGGACAAGGCGCCCGCCACCGCGTGGCAGGTGGAATACGGCGGCAAGGTACCGGCCATCCGCTTCCCCATCTCCATCGCGGACGAACCGTCGCAAACGGCCGACGCCGACCTGCACGCGCGCATGTGCAAGGCCGGCGATGAGGAGTTGATCCGCCTGGCCGGCAGCATCGGTGCGCGCGTGCGCCACCTGATGCACCAGGGGCAGCCGGCCTGGCCCACGCTGGCCGATATCGCGGACCGGCTGGCGCTGTCGCCGCGCACGCTGGTGCGGCGGCTGGAGTCGGAAGACCTGAGCTACGGGCAATTGCTGGACGAGGTGCGCAATGAGCTGGCGTGCTGGTATCTGCGCCAGTCGGCCCTGCCGATGAGCGACATTGCCGAGCGCACCGGCTTCAGCGACCAGGCCAATTTCAGCCGCGCGTTCGGGCGCTGGCAGGGGCAGACGCCGCGCGAATACCGGCGCCAGTTCCAGGTGGGCGGCCAGCCCGCGCAATAATCTCGTCCCGAAGTCGTTATCCCGTTTCGCACCTGTTTCGCACCCGTTCTGCAACGGTTTCGTAACCGTTTTGCCACCGTATTGCGACCGTGTTGCCACCGTTCCGCCGCCGTCTCGCACCGTTAGGCGGCGTTGTTTTATGCGCATAAATTGTATACAAAAACTGTTGACAATGAATCCACGCGAGCGCAATATCGTCGACAACAGGGCGGCCCAGATCCCGGCGCGCACCTGACAACGTCGATCGCCACCCGATCCCGTCTATCGCGGCCCTTGCCGCGGCGTCTCACCAGCACCACTGAATTGAATAGCGCGCGGCCACGGGCATGCCGCGCGTGCAGTCGGTAGTCAGTCACGCCCTACATAAAATAGATGGAGACAAAGTTCATGAATCACTTGCTGTTTCAGGTCGAAGATCGGCCGCCTGTATTGACGACATTCCTGCTGGCCGCTCAGCACATGCTGGCTGCGCTGGGCGGCATCATCGCAGTACCGCTGGTGGTGGGCGCCGCGCTCAAGCTGCCGGCTGACCAGATCATCACCCTGATCAACGCCGCGCTGCTCGGCTCCGGCATCGTCACCCTCATCCAGTGCAAGGGCGTGGGCCCGATCGGCATCCGCCTGCCGTGCGTGATGGGCACCAGCTTCGCCTTCGTGGGCGCGGCCATCAGCGTGGGCCTGGAACACGGCGTGCCCGGCATCCTCGGTTCCTCGCTGGCCGGCTCGGCCGTGATGATCGTGGGGAGCTGCTTCATGCCCCAGATCCGCAAATTGTTCCCGCACGCCGTGACGGGTGTGGTGGTGACCATGATCGGCCTGTCGCTGGTGCCGGTGGCGGTGGACTGGGCCGCCGGTGGCCACGCACCGGGCGCCGTGTATGGGGCGCCGCTCAATCTGGGCATCGCCGCCTTCGTGCTGATCACCGTGATCATGCTGGTGCAGTTTGGTAAAGGCATCGTGTCGGCCGCTGCCGTGGTGATCGGCATGTTCGTGGGCTACCTGCTGTGCGTATCGCTGGGCATGATCGATTTCACCCAGGTGAGCAATGCGCAAGTGTTCGCGCTGCCGCAGCCGCTGCACTACGGGATGACGTTCCCGGTGGCCGGCATCGTGGCCATGGCGGTCGCGTTCCTGGTGACGATGGTGGAAACCACCGGCACCTTCATGGCGCTGGGCGCGGCCACCAACACCAAAATGCGCGGCAAGACGCTGGCGCGCGGCATCCTGTGCGACGGCGTCGGTTCCGCCTTCGCGGCGCTGCTGTCCAGCCCTCCCGTGTCCACCTTCGCGCAGAACGTGGGTGTGGTGTCGCTGACGGGCGTGGCCAGCCGCCATGTGGTGGCGTTGACGGGGGTGATGCTGTTCCTGGCCGGCCTGTTCCCGGTGCTGGGCGCGATCGTCGTCACCATTCCCCAGCCGGTGCTGGGTGGCGCGGGCTTGATGATGTTCGCCATGATCATTTCGGCCGGCGTACAGTTGCTGAGCCACGTGGAGCACACCAAGCGGAATGGCATCATCATGGCGGTGGCCATTGGTTGCGGCCTGGCTGTGACGGTGCGGCCGGAACTGCTGTCCAAGCTGCCGGCCTTCGTCAAGGAAGTCTTCGGCTCCGGCATCACCGTGGGTGCGCTGGTGGCTGTGGCGCTGAACCTGGTGCTGCCCGAACGTCCGATTGAGCTGGACGAGGACGACGAGGAGGAAGTACCGCAAGCTTTTTTAACGCAGGAGCGCGAAGCAGCGTAAACTAGCGTTCCGCAGTATTTCCAAAGCCGGTGAGCGATCGCCGGCTTTGGCCATTCACATTGTTTCCGCAGTGCGCGTGCGCTGTTTCCGCAGTGTTTTTTTCATTCTTCTTATTTCGACAATAAAATGACTAAGACTCTCTTGATCAAGAACGCCCGCGTAGTGGTGACCATGGATGATGAACGGCGCGAGATCGACGGTGGCGGCGTCTACATCCGCGACAATGTGATCGTGCAGGTCGGCCCCACCGCCGATTTGCCGCGGCAAGCCGACGAAGTGATCGACGCCGCCAACCATGTGGTGATGCCGGGCTTGATCAACACCCACCACCACATGTACCAAAGCCTGACACGCGTGATCCCGGCCGCGCAGAACGGCGAATTGTTCAACTGGCTGACCAACCTGTATCCGATCTGGGCCAATCTGACGGCCGATATGGTGCACGTATCCACATTGACGGCCATGTCGGAACTGATCCTGTCCGGGTGCACCACCAGCAGCGACCACCTGTATATCTACCCCAACGACTGCCGGCTTGATGACAGTATCGAAGCGGCACGCAAGATCGGCATGCGCTTCCATGCGGCGCGCGGGTCGATGAGCGTGGGCCAGTCCAAGGGCGGTTTGCCGCCGGACCGCGTGGTGGAGGAGGAGGGCGCGATCCTGAAAGATACCCAGCGCCTGATCGAAACCTTCCACGACGCCGGCCGCTACGCGATGGAACGCATCGTGGTGGCGCCATGCTCACCGTTCTCGGTGTCGCGCGACCTGATGAAGGAAGCGTCGGCCATGGCGCGTAATTATGGGGTGTCGTTGCACACCCATTTGGCGGAAAACGCCAACGACATCGCCTACAGCCGCGAGAAATTCAATATGACGCCGGCCGAATACGCCGAGGATTGCGGCTGGGTGGGACATGACGTGTGGCACGCGCACTGCGTGCAGCTCGATGACGAAGGCATCTACATGTTCGGCCGCACCGGCACCGGCATCGCCCACTGTCCGTGCTCGAACATGCGACTGGCGTCCGGCATCGCGCCGATCCGCAAGATGCTGGACCAGGGCGTGTCCGTGGGATTGGGCGTGGATGGTTGCGCTTCAAATGACTCCGGCCACATGCTGGGCGAAGTGCGCCAGGCCATGCTGCTGCAGCGGGTGGGTTACGGGCCGGACGCGATGACGGCGCGCCAGGCGCTGGAAGTGGCCACGCTGGGCGGCGCAAAAGTGCTGAACCGCGACGATATCGGCGCGCTCAAGCCGGGCATGGCGGCCGATATCGTGATGTTCAAGCTGGACCAGATCGGCTTCGCCGGCGCACTGCACGATCCGGTGGCGGCGCTGGTGTTCTGCACGCCGTCCAATGTCTCGTACAGCATCATCAACGGCAAGGTGGTGGTGCGCGACGGTGTGTTGGGTACCATCGATTTGCCGGTCGTGATCGAGCGCCACAACCAGTTGGCGCGCGAGCTGGCGCTGGCCACCGGCGCCTGAAAACAAATTGGGACGTAACACATTTTCCACATTTCCCAATTGTGTTACGTCCCAAATTTCGAAACCGGAGTCCGTCCCCGATTTTGGGGTTACATCAGGAGGGCCGTCACCAGATCGCGGCGCGCTTCGGCGGCGCTGCCGTCGAAGCGCAACGCCGCTTCAACATGGCTCAGGTGGTGCAGCATCAGGCTGGCAGCCCGTTCGGCGTCGCCGGCCTTGGCCGCTTCCAGGAAGGTGGCATGTTCGTCGGAAGAGCAGACGGCGTCCCGGTCGGACTGATACAGCATGGTGATCAGGGTGCTGCGGGCCACCAGTTCGCGCAGGATCTCTTTCAGTACATGATTGCCCACCACGTCGGCCAGCAATACGTGGAAGTCACCCAGCAGCTGCGAGCGCTGCTTGGAACTCTGGTCGCCGGCCAGCGCCTTGCGTTCGGCCTTCAGGTGTTGTTCCAGCTTGCGGTAGTCGGCCGGCTTGGCCTTGGCCACGAATTCGCGGGCCAGCGCGCCTTCGATCAGGCGGCGGGCGGCGAAGATGTCGCGCGATTCCTGCTCGCTGGGCTGGCTGACGAAGGCGCCCTTGTCGGGCACGATCTGGATCAGCTTGTCCTTGGACAGGCTCAACAGCGCGGCGCGGATCTTGGTGCGGCTGACGGAATACAGCCGGCACAGCGCTTCCTCGCGCAGCTTGGTCCCCGGCGGCAGCTTGCGCGCCGCGATGGCTTCCGCGATATGGTTGGCGATGTCGCCGGAACTGGCGGCGCCATTCTGGATGTCGTCCGTCGCCGCAGGTGCGTTGCTCATGGGCGGGCGCTTAGTGCACGCTTTGTGGGCTGGCTTTTTCCTGCTGCACGAGGATGAATGGGCTGACCACCACGGCCCACAGTTCGGCGTCCGATTCCAGCCAGCTCTGGGCCTGCTGGTCCGACACCTTGGCCACCAGGCCGGCGTTCATCCACTGGCTGATGTTGGCCTTGTCGTCGTGCGAGATGCGCACGGCCACGTCCACCAGGTCCAGGGAATTGGCCACCCACACCACGTTCCCGGCGGCGAAGTGCTTGAGCAGCTCGGTCCAGGGCAGGCGCGCGGTTTCACGGTTCACTTTGAGGCGCAGGTCGGTGTCGTTTTCTGGTTTGGTTTGCATACGCTTGTTCGGTAAGGAGAGTGGCTGGCGGCCTTCAATAGATGCCTCTGCGGCAGCATCGATGGCAGTGTCAATGGCAGCATGTTAACCGATCGCCCGCCGGTTGGCGATATCGGGCCCACGAAGAAGGTTGAGTACTCAACTATCTGTGGCTGGCGTCACCCGTTCGATGCGGGGCTCGGGCGTGCCGTGCCAGCTCAGGCGGTACACGTCGCCCTTGCGCACATTGCCCACCAGGGCCGGGCGGAAGCAGGCCAGGTTGGTGCCTTGCTGCCGCCGCGCGCTGGGATAGATCACGCCCATCGAACCGCCATCGAGCAGGCGGGCCGCCAGTTGCTGCGATTCGATGTAGCTGGCCGGGTCCAGGCAGTTTTCGTAGCGGGGCTGGGCGCGCAGGTCGTGGAAAGTGGAGGTGAAGTCCGCCAGCATGGTCTGGTAGTTGACGGCGTCGTCGAAGCGGTTGATCTCCATGTATTCCACCGTCTTGTGGAAGCACACTTCGGCCAGCGCCGTTTCCACCTCGAAGGCGCAGTACCAGGCGCCGCGCAGGCCGTCGTTGAATCGGCTGCCTTCCGGGCGGGCGTAGGTATAGGCGGCGTTGATGATGCGAAAGTTGGGCACGCCGAACACCAGTTCGTCCATGCTGATGCCGGGCGCGCCGCCATGCTGCGCCACCAGGCGCGCGTTGGTGGCGTTATCGAGGTCGAACAGGTCGTGCAGGTGGTCGTCGCTTTCGGCCAGCGGCGCCAGCACCGAGTCTTCCATTTCCGCGAAGCGCGAGGGCAGCAGGCGGCAGGTGTCGAACTGGCGCAGCGTGGTCAGGGGCGGCGTGAGGCGGGGTATCAGGCTGACCGCCACTTACAGGCCTCCGCGGCGGGCGTCGAGCAACTGGCGCGTGGTTTGCATGGCCAGCAGGCCGCCCGCCAGCATGTGGGCCAGCGGCGCGCGGCCGCCGAAGATCTGGTTGGTGTTGGGCAGGCTCACCCACTCGTCGGCCAGCTTGTCGCCGTACAGGATGTGCAAGGCCTTGTAGATGCCCAGCAGGTAGGATATGCGCGTGATGCGGTCCACCTCCAGCACCCGTTCCGGGTTCTTTTTCCACTCGTAGTAGGCGCTGGAGGACAGCCCGCCCAGCAGTTCGCGGGCGTCGTCGTCGCGCAGGTTCCAGGCGGCCGCCAGCCGGAAAAAGCCTTTCAGGGCGGACTTGGAGAGGCGCTCGCGCTCGGCCTTGGCGTTCAGGTCGACCAGTACCGTGGGTTCGAAGCGGCTCTTGGGGTAGGCGTAGGTGGGATGCATATGTCCTCCGTTTATGGATTATTTATACTCCTTTTTCGGAAGACTGGCAATCGTGCGCATGATTTTCCCCTCCCTGAGCGCCCATGATGGGATAACGCCACTGGCTAGAGTTGACTTGGCGCAATATTGGGCTCTACGCCGGTTCCGCGTGCTCCACCAGCAGTTGCACCTTGGTGACCCCGTTGTATTCATTGGCGTCCAGCCGGAACGCGACCCGCGCCCGGTCGCCCAGCGCGTCCACGTGGCCGAACCAGATGGCGTCGTAGCGGACGCCGTTCTTCTCCAGCAGCAGCTTGAGGTGGCGTTCCTTCAGGATGCGCTGGCTGACGACGCGGAATTCGTCGCAGAACACGGGCGGCGCAAAGCCCTGGCCCCACACTTGGCCATCCATCAGCGTGATGAAATTGGTGGTGTAGCAGTCGTCCTCCAGCGGGCCGTCCGTCTCGATCACCCGTTCCAGCTGCTGTTCCGTGAGCCAGGCGCGGCCCACTTCCTCGAACGCGGCCGAGAAGGCGTCGAACGCCTCGGCGCGAATGGTCAGGCCGGCCGCCATGGCGTGGCCGCCGAACTTGTCGATCAGGCTGGGGGCGCGCTTGGACACCAGGTCCAGCGCGTCGCGCAGGTGGAAGCCGGGGATGGAGCGGCCCGAGCCTTTGAGCCAGCCGTCCGCGCCGGGCGCGAAGGTGATGGTGGGGCGGAAGAACTTCTCTTTCAGGCGCGAGGCGACGATGCCGATCACGCCCTGGTGCCAGCTGTCGTCGAACACGCTGATGGTACTGCTGTTGGCCGGCTCGAACTGGTCCAGGTGGAGCAGGGCTGCGTCCTGCATCTCGGCCTCGATCTCGCGCCGCTTGAGGTTGATCTCGTTGAGCTGCTGGGCCAGTTCCCATGCGCGGCCTTCGTCGTCCGTGATCAGGCACTCGATCCCCAGCGACATGTCCTCGAGCCGGCCAGCCGCGTTCAGGCGCGGGCCGAGCGCGAAGCCCAGGTCGAACGGGTTGGCGTTGCGCGGCTCGCGCCCCGCCACCCGGAACAGCGCCGCCACACCCGCGTGCATGCGGCCCGCGCGCATGCGCTTGAGCCCTTGCGCCACCAGGATGCGGTTGTTCGGGTCCAGCCGCACCACGTCGGCCACGGTGCCCAGCGCCACCAGGTCCAGCAGGCTGTCCAGCTTGGGCTGGGTCTGAGCGTCGAACACGCCACGCCGGCGCAGTTCCGCGCGCAGGGCCAGCAACACGTAAAACACCACGCCCACGCCAGCCAGGTGCTTGCTGGGGAATCCACACGCTGGCTGGTTGGGATTGACGATCACGCGCGCCTCGGGCAGTGTGTCGGCCGGCAGGTGGTGGTCGGTCACCACCACTTCGATGCCGCGCCGGTTGGCTTCGGCCACGCCGTCGATACTGGCGATGCCATTGTCGACCGTGATGATGATGTCGGGCTGCTTCTCGCGCGCTGTGAGGGCCACGATCTCGGGCGTGAGGCCGTAGCCGTACTCGAAGCGGTTGGGGACGATGAAGTCCACCACCGCACCCATGGCGCGCAGGCCGCGCAGGGCGGTGGCGCAGGCGGTGGCGCCGTCGCAATCGTAGTCGGCGACGATCACCATGCGCTTGCCTGCGGCGATGGCGTCGGCCAGGAACACGGCCGCCGCGTCCACATGCAACAGCCCCGATGGCGGAATCATGGACGCCAGTTCGCTGGACAGCTCCTTGATGTCGGTCAGGCCGCGCGCCGCATACAGGCGTGCCAGCACGGGATGGACCCCGCCCTGGCGCAGCATTTCGGAAGTGCGGAAGGAGCAGGGGCGGGTGGCGATGCGGGTCATGTCGATAACTTGGTCAGGGAGGGCTTACGCCAGAATTTGCGTTGCGCCAGTTTGCTGGTGGTGTAGCTGGCGCTGGTGTGGCGGTGGCTCAGCACCAGCGTGATGCGGCTCACGCGGCCGCTGTGCAGGGCCGCCAGCAGGGGCGCGAACCATTGCTGCTCCAGCTGACGCATGTGGTCCAGCCACGAGGCCCACTCGCCGGCGATGGCCGGTTCGATCAGTTGGCCCAGCACGGCCATCGGGTGCGTGCCGCCTTGCGCCAACAGCGTGTCGAGCGAGACGTCGCGCAGCGCCGGCGGGCAGATGGCGCGCAGCCAGGGCTGGCCCGCGATCACGGCGGGGCCGGTGGACGGCTGGCCGCTGGTCGCGCCACCCCACAGCCAGAACGAATTGACGGGCGGCAGACCACGCGCCTGGCGCGCTTCGTTGACGGGGTGTTCGTACCACAGCATCTGGATTTCATTCTGAAGCTTGCGGGCGGCGATGGCGTGCTCGCCCTCAGGCATCCAGTCGCTCAAATTCATGCCGGTGACGCAGTCGGGGGAGGCGGTGCGCAGGCCGTGCCAGTCGTCGGCGCGCATGAACCAGGTGTTGGCGTCGCCGTAGACCAGCGGCTTGCCCAGCTCCTCGAAATAGGGGCGGGCCGATTCATACAGTGCGCGGGATTCGGTTTCGTCCAGCCGCAACTGGCGTTGGTCGGCCAGGGTCAGGTGGGTGCGCGCCATCTGCACATGGACGGGGTGGACGATGAACCAGTGGCCTTCGGCCGGCGCTGTGCCGAAACCAGCCAGCACGGCGGCGGCCAGCGGGGCGCTTTGTTCGACCGGTGAGGCGCCATGCGTGGTCGGCGCTCCGTCATGCAAGCCGAGCGAACGCGCCAGCCACGCTTCGTAGGGCAGCGCGCGGGCCCCCGTGTCTATCGTTTCCCGGCTTTCGGCTGCAGTGCGCGAGAGCAGGGCAGCCAGGGCGGGCAGTTCAAGGGCGCGGTGGAGGTCAGGGGCGAGTTCGGACGGAGGCAGGGCGAACGGCAAGGCGAGGGTAATCTGGGTCATGCGGCATTGTAACTTTATCCGTGCCCGTCCGGGAGAGCGCGCCTCGCCCATCGTTGCCGTGACATGCTTCTTGCAAGTAACTTCAATTGTTAAACATTAATATTTTTCTTGTGTTAAGTTGGATTAAAAGTATAATTTGATAAGTCTGATGTCTTTTTGATACTAACTAGCGATAGGCAAGTTTGCCGAATCGCATAGCCTGACCGGCAGTGCACCGGCTACTACAAGCTGAACCATTTTCGTATCGATAACAACTCTTGGGAGTCCACATGAAGTTACGCAACATCCTGGCAGCGTCCGCGCTGTTCGCCGCCACTGTGCCGGCCTTCGCCGCCGTCACCGTGTTCGACTTTTCCAACCTGGAGTATGTGGGCGGCCACAACACCGGCCTGCTGCCTTCGGAAGCGCTCAACAGCGGCTATTGGGGCTGCACCGGCGGCGATATCTGCAGCTCCAACATCGACGGCCACGGCCACAACCTGGGCGGCAACCTGGTCTACACCGTGGGCGGCGTCAGCGCCACGGCCACCGCCCAGTACCAGACGGGCAACCACTGGCATGACGCCACCGTTGTGCAGGACCACGAAAACGGCTACAGCGCCGCCCACAAGATCGGCGCGGGCCTGGGCGTCTATCACGTCGTCGGCGACAACAGCGACGACAACATCACCAGCCACGAAAAGCTGACCCTGACCTTCGCCGGTCCCGTCACGCTCAGTTCCGTCATGCTGCGTTCGGACGGCCATGACACGAGCTGGGACCGCAACGCCACTTTCCTGCTGAACGGCACCTCGTACAAACTGGCCGACACCATTTCGCCCGCCGCGTTGACCGGTTCCGTGTTCACGTTCCAGTTCGGCGGCGCCAAGCCTGACCAGTTCTACCTGGGCGGCGTGACCGTGTCGGCCGTGCCGGAACCATCGAGCTACGCCATGCTGCTGGCCGGTGTGGGCCTGCTGGGCTTCATGGCTCGCCGCCGCAAGCCGCAAGCTTAAGAAGGCATTAAACCCGTAGACCACCCCGCCTGGCGACAGGCGGGGTTTTCTTTTTTGGGCCGCCAAAAGCGCCGCCCGCGCCCCATGACATGCTGTTTATATGGCAAACTGCGGGCTCGCGAACAATCCACCGTTTTGGAACCCCATGAGCATCATGCAGAAACTGCCGTTTGAATGGCTGGTCGGCCTGCGCTACACGCGCGCCGGCAAGCGCAGCGGCCGTAACAGTTTTATCTCCTTTATTTCGCTTATTTCCATGGCCGGCATCGGCCTGGGCGTGGCCGCGCTGATCGTCGTGCTGTCCGTGATGAACGGCTTCCAGAAGGAAGTGACGGACCGCATGCTGTCGGTGCTGGCGCACGTTGAAATCTTCGACGCGCGCGGCTCCATGCCCGACTGGCAGTTCGAGGCCGCCGAGGCGCGCAAGAATCCGGAAGTGATCGGCGCCGCGCCGTTCGTGGAAACGCAGGGCATGCTGGTGCGCGATGATGAGTTGCGTCCCGCCGTGATCCGCGGCGTGCTGCCGGAGCAGGAGCCGAGCGTGTCGGACGTGTCGCGCCAGGTCAAGCGCGGCAGCTTCACGGCGCTGGAGCCGGGCGCCTACAACATCGTGCTCGGCATCGAACTGGCGCGCGCGCTGCACGTGGGCCTCGGCGAGAAGGTGACGCTGGCGCTGGCCCAGGGCCAGGCCACGCCGGCAGGCGTGCTGCCGCGTTTGCGCTCGTTCACGGTGGTGGGCATCTTCGAGGCCGGCCACAACGAATTCGATTCCGGCCTGGCCTTCGTGCACATCACGGACGCTGAAAAACTGCTGCGCCTGGACGCCCCGTCCGGCCTGCGCCTGCGCCTGTCCGATATGCACCGCGCGCCGCAAGTGGCGCTGGACCTCAAGCGCAGCATGCATCCGGACCTGATCATGCGCGACTGGTCCAAGCTGAACGCCAACTGGTTCGCCGCTGTGCAGACGGAAAAGCGCATGATGTTCATTATCCTGACCCTGATCATCGCCGTGGCCGCGTTCAACCTCGTCTCCACGCTGGTGATGACGGTGACGGACAAGCAGGCCGACATCGCCATCCTGCGCACGCTGGGTGCTTCGCCCCGTTCGATCATGAAGATTTTCATGATCCAGGGTGCGCTGGTGGGCATACTGGGTACCGCCATCGGCGTGACGCTGGGCGTGACGGTGGCGCTCAACGTGGACGTGATCGTGCCGTTTATCGAACATTTATTGGGAGTGCAGTTCTTGTCGAAGGATATTTACTACATCAGCACAGTGCCATCCGACCTGCGCTGGCCGGACGTGAACATGATCGGCGCCGTGGCTGTGCTGCTGGCGTTCGTCGCCACGCTCTATCCGAGCTGGTGGGCGGCCCGCGTGAAACCTGCGGAGGCGCTGCGCTATGAGTAATCACGACATCCACAACGGCGCGCCGGTGCTGTCCTGCCGGGGCCTGGGCAAGACTTTTACGCAAGGCGCCTACTCGGTGCAGGTGCTGAACGGGATCGATATCGACGTGCGGCGCGGCGAGCGGGTCGCCATCGTGGGCGCTTCCGGCTCCGGCAAATCGACGCTGCTGCACCTGCTGGGCGGGCTCGATACCCCCACGCGCGGCAGCGTGACCCTGCAGGGCAAGGACTTCGCCAGCATGAGCGAGAAGGCGCGCGGCGACCTGCGCAACGCATCGCTGGGCTTCGTCTACCAGTTCCACCACCTGCTGCCCGAGTTCACGGCGCTGGACAACGTGGCCATGCCGCTGATGATACGGCGCACCAGGCGCAGCGAAGCGCTGACCGCCGCGCAGCAGATTCTTACCCGCGTCAACCTGGCCAAGCGGGTGACGCACGTGCCGGGCGAACTGTCCGGCGGTGAACGCCA
This sequence comes from Rugamonas apoptosis, assembly GCF_014042355.1. Taxonomy (GTDB): domain Bacteria; phylum Pseudomonadota; class Gammaproteobacteria; order Burkholderiales; family Burkholderiaceae_D; genus Rugamonas; species Rugamonas apoptosis. The sequence continues at coordinate 281,317 of NZ_JACEZU010000005.1, read as the reverse complement.
GCGGGTGGCACTGGCGCGGGCGCTCGTCACGCAGCCGGCCTGCGTGCTGGCCGACGAACCGACCGGTAACCTCGACCACGCCACGGCCCAGCAGATTTTCGACCTGATGCTGGAGCTGTCGCGCACCCTGGGCACGGCCTTCGTGATCGTCACCCACGATATTGAACTGGCGCGGCGCTGCGACCGCATCCTGCGCTTGACGGACGAGGGCTTGCGGCCAGCCGAGGACTGATCATGTGGATCGACACCCATTGCCACCTGGACGCGCACGAATTCGGCACCGAATCGGCCGCCGTCGCCGCGCGGGCGGGCGAGCAGGGGGTGGGTATGATCGTGATTCCTGCGGTGGAACGGGCCAACTTCGGCATCGTCGCCAGCCTGGCTGCGCAGGTGGACAACGCCTGCTACGCGCTGGGTATCCATCCGATTTATGTGCCCCACGCCAGCGAGGACGACCTGGAATTCCTGCGCCAGCAGGTGGCCGACAGCATGGGCGACGGGCGCATGGTGGCCATTGGTGAGATTGGCCTGGACTTCTTCATTCCCATGCTGAGCGAGCCGGCCATGCGGGAAAAGCAGGTGTTCTTCTTCCGCGAACAGCTCAAGATCGCCCGCGAATTCAACCTGCCGGTGCTGACGCATGTGCGCCGTTCGCAGGACGTGGTGCTCAAGCACGCGCGCCAGATCCGGCCGGCCGGCGGCATTGCCCATGCGTTCAACGGCAGCATGCAGCAGGCGCAAGGCTATATCGACCTCGGTTTCAAATTGGGATTCGGCGGTGCCATGACCTTCACCCGCGCCTTGCAGATACGCCGGCTGGCCGCCGAATTGCCGCTGTCGTCCATCGTGCTGGAGACGGATGCGCCGGACATTTCCCCCAGCTGGATCCATCCCGGCCGCAACGCGCCCGAACAGCTGCCGCGCATCGGCGCCGTGCTGGCCGAGCTGCGCGGCATCAGCGTTGAGGAAGCGGCGGCCGCCACCAGTGCCAACGCGCGCGCTATCCTGCCGCGCATTCCACCTATTCCCTGAGCCGCATCAACAGATCGCCGCGCCGGGCCGTCCATTTGCCCTGAGCCTTGGCTAACATAGCCCGGATCGGCACGTGCCGACGCGGGCCAACCATGGCGGACAGGGGATGCGGACAGCGATCTTGGGTTTTGCGGCGGGCGCCGCGTGGCTGCAGATGCAAGCGGATTTGCCGGAATGGCCAGTCATCGCCTTCGGCATGCTGCTGGCGCTGGCCGGCTGTTGGCTGCGGGACGGCTGGCTGCGCACGGCGCTGGTGTTCGCAGCGGGCCTGTTGCTGGGATTCGGCTGGGCCGCCATGCAGGCGCGCGGCGCGCTGGCCGATCAACTGGATAAGGCGGACGAGGGACGCGACATCACGCTGGTAGGCACCATCGCCAATCTACCGTTTCGCTTCAGTGATGGTGTGCGGTTCAATTTCGCCGTCGAGCGCGTGGTTGGTGCGGACGTGCATGTGCCGGCCAACCTGTCGCTGGCGTGGTATGCGAACTGGCGGGGCGCAGTGACTGAAGCCGGCGAGGCGAGCCGGCAGCCGGCCGATAGCATGACCGGCATCGCGGCCGGAAGCGCGTTTGGCGAAGTGCAGCCGGGCGAACGCTGGCAACTGGCCGTGCGGCTGCAGCGCCCCCACGGTAATGCGAATCCCTACGGCTTTGATTACGAGGTGTGGCTGCTGGAGCAGGGGCTGCGGGCCACCGGCTACGTGCGGCCATCGGCAGCGAACCGGCGGCTGGATAGTTTTGTGCTCAGTTTCGGCCATGTAGTGGAACGCTGCCGTGCCGTCCTGCGTGACCGCATCCAGCGCGCACTGGCGGGCAAGGAATATGCCGGTGTGATCGTGGCGCTGGTCGTCGGTGACCAGCGCGGCATCCCCCAATCGGACTGGAAAGTGTTCAACCGCACCGGTATCGGGCACCTCATTTCCATCTCCGGCTTGCATATCACGATGGTCGCCGGATTGTTCTCGCTGGCCGTTTCCGCGCTGTGGCGGCGCTCCTTCTTCACCAGTTGGCAACTGCCCCTGATCCTGCCAGCGCAAAAGGTGGCGGCGTTGACTGGCGCCAGCGTGGCGCTGTTGTATGTGCTGCTGGCCGGCTTTGGCGTGCCGGCCCAGCGTACGCTGTACATGCTGGCGGTGGTGGCCATTGCCCTGTGGCTGGATCGGATTGCCTGCGTGTCGTATGTGCTGTGCGCCGCGCTGGGGGTGGTGGTGCTGCTCGATCCGTGGGCCGTGCTGTGGCCCGGCTTCTGGCTCTCGTTCGGCGCGGTGGCCGTGATCCTGTATGCGACGGTGGGGCGTACCGTCGTTCGCGCAACGAAGGACGCGCCCTTGCCGCGCCACCGGCGCCTTTGGGAAGCGCTGCGGCTCGGCGCGAACACCCAGTACGCCGTGACGATGGGGCTCGTGCCGCTATCCATGCTGCTGTTCGCGCAAGTGTCGCTCGTCAGTCCGCTGGCCAACGCGGTGGCGATCCCCCTAGTCAGCCTGGTGGTCACGCCGATGTCGCTGGTGGGGAGCGTGCTGCCGATGTCACTGGCGGTTCCTGTGCTGGGCCTGGCGCATTTCATCGTGCAGTTGTTGGCAGCCTGCCTGCATTGGTTCAGCGGCCTGCCATTCGCCGTGTGGGCCGCGCCTACACCGCCGTTCTGGCTGTTCTGCTGGGCCTTGTTCGGCACCGTCTGGATGCTGGCGCCGCGCGGCTGGCCCGTACGCTGGCTGGGCCTGGCGACCTGGATACCGCTGCTGGCGGCCACGCCCACGCACCCGCGCGAGGGCGCCATGCGCGTGACGGCGTTCGATGTAGGGCAGGGCATGGCGCTGCTGATCGAGACGAGCGGGCATCGCCTGCTGTATGACACAGGTCCGCTGTACTCGGACGTATCGAACGGCGGCAACCGGGTCATCCTGCCATATCTGGGTGCGCGTGGCATCGTGACGTTGGATGGCATGATAGTCACTCATAGCGACAGCGACCATTCCGGCGGCGCGCTGGCCGTGCTGGCGGCGATGCCGGTGGACTGGCTACTGTCCTCACTGCCACCGGAACACGCCATCGTGCGCGCCGCCCGCCAGCATCACCACTGCACGGCAGGGCAGCACTGGGACTGGGATGGCGTGCGTTTCGAGATGCTGCATCCGCTGCAAGTCAGTTATGCCGACGCCACGCTTAAGCCCAACGCGCGCGGCTGCACGCTGAAGATTACGGCCGGCGGCAAATCGTTGCTGCTGGCGGCCGACATCGAAGCGCCGCAGGAGGCGGCCTTGTTGCAGCGAGCCGCCGCCGGCTTGGGCGCCGACGTGCTGCTGGCACCGCACCACGGCAGCGGCACTTCGTCCACGCCGGCGTTCCTGCTGGCCGTCCACCCCCGGCTAGCGGTCTTTCAGGTCGGATATCGGAACCGCTATCACCATCCCAAGCCAGAAGTGTATGCGCGTTATGCCGCGCTGGGCATACAACGTCTGCGGACGGATGAATCGGGTGCAGTAACCCTGGACTTCGATGGCGGAGTGCAGGCGGCGGCGTTTCGTAGCTTGCAACCGCGCTATTGGTATGGTCGCTGAGTGAGGGCGAACGAAAATTAGAGCACCTCCACCAACCCTCCCGCGGCACCTCTATTACAATAAAACGATCACCACCCAATGGAGACAGCCTTGTACTGCAAGGTGTTAGCATAAAAACATGAGCAAACCGCAGCTGCATTTCGCCCACGCCAATAGCTACCCGGCCGGCACCTACCGCCAGTTTTTTGACTATTTAGGCCGCGAGTTCGATATCCAGGCGCTCGACATGCACGCCCATAACCCGCTGTATCCCGTCACGGATTGCTGGGATGCGCTGGTGGACGAGTACATCGCCGAGCTGTCGGCGCGCTACACCGAGCCCGTCATCCTGCTGGGCCATTCGCTGGGCGGCATGTTGAGCCTCATGGTCGCCTACAAGCGCCCGGACCTGGTGCGCTGCGTCGTCATGCTCGATTCGCCCGTGGTGGCAGGCTGGCGAGCGCTGTTCTGGCGCGTGATGAAGATGACCAAAGGTGCGGACAAGTACTCGCCGGCCAAGTTCTCGGCCCGCCGCCGCTTTGTGTGGCCGGACGCGGAAGCGGCCTACCAGCACTTCGTGAGCAAGGACCTGTTCGCGGCCTGGGCGCCCGGCGTGCTGCGCGATTACATGGAACATGGCCTGAAACCGCACCCGGAAGGGGTGCAACTGCGCTTCACCCGCGAGATTGAGACGGCTGTCTACCGCAGCCTGCCGCACCATTTGGGCGCGATGATGCGCGGCCGCTTCCCGGTGCCGATCGGTTTCATCGGCGGTACGGATTCGTGGGAAACCAGCCAGTCCGGCCTGGACCACACCCAGGCGCTGGTGGGCGAGCATTTCCGCCTGCTGCCGGGCGGCCACCTGTTCCCCATGGAGTCGCCTGAGCAGGCGGCCAACGCCACTTCCGAGATGATCAAGGCGCTGCTGGCCGATGGCCGCCGTGCGCGCGGCCAAAAAAGGCTGCCAGCGCATGCCTGAGCCATGAAAACCTTCAGGTAAGCGGTCGTTTCGCGTAAAATCGCGTGCAAAGCGCCGCGCCGTCGCGCGCGGACCAGCCGTTCCCACTTTTGAGGTACCTTTGCAATGACGATTAAGAGCGATAAATGGATACGCCGGATGGCGGAGCAGCACAAGATGATCGAGCCTTTCGAGCCCGGCCAGGTGCGCGCGCAGGACGGCCGCAAGGTCATCTCCTACGGCACTTCGTCCTATGGTTACGATATCCGCTGTGCCGATGAATTCAAGATTTTCACCAACATCAACAGCACCATCGTCGATCCGAAGAACTTCGATTCGAACTCCTTCGTGGACGTCAAGAGCGACGTCTGCATCATCCCACCCAACTCGTTCGCGCTGGCGCGCACCATCGAGTACTTCCGCATTCCGCGCAATGTGCTGACGGTCTGCCTGGGTAAATCGACCTACGCCCGTTGCGGCATCATCGTCAACGTCACGCCGTTCGAACCGGAGTGGGAAGGCTACGTCACGCTGGAATTCTCCAACACCACGCCGCTGCCCGCCAAGATCTACGCCGGCGAAGGCTGCGCCCAGGTGCTGTTCTTCGAAAGCGATGAAATCTGCGAAACGTCGTACAAGGACCGCAACGGTAAATACCAGGGCCAGCACGGCGTGACCCTGCCCAAGGCTTAAGCAGTATGGCCATGCCGGGGCTAGTCCCCGGCGCCCGCCGCCTTCATTGGGTGGCGATGGCGGGGAAGAATACCCGCACACCCAATCCCCGTCCATCGAGCCCGTCGCCCAGTTGCACGCTGGCACCGTGGGCGTCCGCCACGCGGCGGACGATGGACAATCCCAGCCCGCTGCCCGGTTGATTCGCGTCCGCCAGGCGGAAGAAGCGGTCGAACACCCGTTCGCGCATCGCGGCCGGGATGCCAGGGCCGGTATCGGCCACTTCCAGGCACACTTGATCCCCCTCGCGCCGGCACGACAGGCGCACCACGCCCGGCTGCGGCGTGTAGCGCATGGCGTTGTCGCATACATTCCGCAACAGGATCAGGATACTGTCCGGGTCCAGCATGCAGCGCGCGGGCGATAATTCCGTCTCCAATTGCAGGCCGTGGCGGCGTGCCTGCTCGCGCAAGGCCGGCACCTGCGTGGCCAGCAGTTCGCACAGGTCCAGCGCTTGCAGGGCGGGGTGGGCGCCCGTTTGCGGTTCCAGCCGCGACAGCGTCATCAACTGATCCACCAGACGGCTGGCCCGATCCACGCTGGCGCCCAGTCCGGCCAGGAACTCATTGCGCTCGGCATCGTTGCGGGCGCGCTGGATCACCTGCAGATTGGTCTTGATGGCGGCCAGCGGCGTGCGCAGCTCGTGCGCGGCGTCGGCCGTGAAGCGCTGCTCGTGTTCCAGCGTCTGGCGCACGCGCGTGAACAGGTGGTTGATGGCGCGCAGCAGCGGCTGTACTTCCGTCGGCGCGCCGTCCACGCTCACTTCGCGCAATTCGTTCGGGGTGCGCTCGGCCACTTCGCCGGCGCTGCGCTGCAAGGCGCGGAACACGCGGTTGATGCTCCACCAGATGGCGCCCGCCAGCAGCGGCACGGCCAGCAGCGCGTAGGCGGCGATGCGGTGGGCGAACTTGTCGCTGATCTCCTGGCGGTGGCTGGCCGGTTCCGCCAACTGGATCTGCAACTGGCCTTTGCCGTCCCAGCTGGTGTAGGTGCGCCAGCGGCGGTTGTCGATCGTGGTCCATCCCAGCCCGTCGGTGTCGGCGAATGCCTGTTCCGGCGCGGCGGCGCTCTTGTACAGCAGGTGGCCGTTCTTGTCCCACAACTGGAAGATCAGATATTCGCCGTGCATCAGGTCATCATGCTCGTCCAGCGCCGTGGCATCCACGCCCTGGCGCTCTTCCACTTCATGCGCGGCCAGCGTCAGCAACAGATGGGCCGTCTCCGTCAGCGACTGGTCGAACAGTTCCTGGCTTTCCCGGTCCGCTTCCAGATACACGGTGAACGCGCTCACGGCCCACACGGCGCAGGTGAGGCTGAGCAGCACCATCAGCAGCGTGCGCCGCAGCGACCAGCTGCGTGCAGGGGCGGCCGTCGTCATGGCGCGGGGACGGCCGGCGCCGGGTCGATGGTGTAGCCCACTGCGTGCACGGTGCGGATCAGTTCCTTGCCCAGTTTGCGGCGCAGGTGGTGGATGTGGACCTGGATCGCGTTGCTCTCCACTTCCTCGCCCCAGCTGTACAGGGTTTCCTCCAGTTGTTCTCGGCTCAGCACCCGGCCCCGGTTCTCCACCAGCATCAGCAGGATGCCGTATTCCTTGCTCGTCAGGGGCACCGGCTGGCCGGCGCTGCGCACCTGGCGCGCGGCCGTGTCGATTTCCAGTGCGCCGTGGGTGAGTAGCTCCTGCGTGCGCCCGGCCGCGCGGCGGCTGGCGGAACGGATGCGGGCCGCCAGTTCGTCCAGGTCGAAGGGCTTGATGATGAAATCGTCCGCGCCGCCATCGAGGCCGGCGATGCGGTCGGGCACCTGGTCGCGTGCCGTGACGATCAGGATCGCGCCCGCGTAGCCATTGGCGCGCAGGTTGCGCAGCACCTGCATGCCGTCCATGTGCGGCAAGCCCAGGTCCAGCAGCACGCAGTCGTAATGGTGCAGGCGGGCGGCCGTCAGCGCGCTTTCGGCCGATTGCACCCAATCGACCGCGTAGCCTGACTGGTCCAATCCGATCTGGGTGGCACGGCCCAACTGGGGATCATCCTCGACCAACAATATACGCATGGTGTTCTCTCTCCTGTCGACATGATCCCATGGTAGGGCGAGGTTGTTAAGAAGCTCTTAACAAGTTTCGCCCACTATGCGCGGCATTGACCACACATCCACAGGCTGTCATGACTTCCATACCTACCCATCCCGCCGCCCGCCGCGGCCGACTGTTGCTGCTGGCCGGTGCGCTGGCGGCTGTCTTCTCGTCCGCCGGGGCACGGGGCGCTACCGAGGAATTGATCAAGCTGGACGCGGCCCAGCGGAGCCGCGCCGGCGTCCAGACCGTGGCCGTGGGCGCCGCGCCGGCGCAGGATGGCGCCACCAGCGGCCAGCAGCTGGCCGGCACGGTGGTGGCGGCGCCCGAGGGTACGGCGGTCCTGAGCAGCATCGTGGGCGGTGTGATACAGCAGGTGCATGTGAGCCCGTTGCAGGACGTGCGGACCAACACACCGGTCGTCACCCTGTTCAGCCAGCAGTTGGTGGAGTGGCAGCGCGATTATCTGCAACTGGCCACGCAAGCCACGCTGACGAAGCAAAAGCTGGCCCGCGACGAAGCCTTGTTCGCGGACGGCTTGATCGCCCGTTCGCGGCTGGAGGAAAGCCGGGCCGCCGCCATGCAGGCTTCCGTCATGGCCAGTGAGCGGCGCCAGGCGTTGCGCGCCGCCGGCATGGGGCAAGCGCAATTGCAGCGCTTACAGGAGCAGCAGGCCATGTCGCCCGCCTTGACGCTGACGGCGGGCGCCGCCGGCACCTTGCTGGAACTGCCGCTGTCGCCCGGCCAGCGGGTGGAGGCGGGCGTGCCGCTGGCGCGCATCGCCAAGTCCGGCGCGCTGTGGCTGGAGTTGCAGGCATCGCCCCAGTTGGCGGCGCAACTGCGGGTGGGCGACGCGGTGCAGGTGGCCGGTTGCGGTGCGGCCCGGGTGCGGGCGCTGTCGCCCCAGCTCGACGCGGGCAACCAGAGCGTGCTGGTACTGGCGCGCATGGAGGGTGGCGACGCTTGCCTCAAATTGAACCAGTATGTGCAGGCCACGGTCGCGGCCAAGCCGGCTGGCGGCGTGCAACTGCCATCGTCGGCCCTGGTACGGCGCGGCGCGGCCAGCTTTGTCTTCGTGCAGCGTAGCACCGGCTTCGCGGCGGTCCCGGTGACGGCGGCGCCAGCGGGGGCGGACGCGATGTGGGTACAGGGCGCGCTGCCCGCCGGCAGCCAGGTGGCTGTGCGCGGCGTGGCCGCCATCAAGGGGGCCTGGCTGGGGCTGGGTGCGGAAGGAGACAAGTGATGCTGGAACGCCTGATCGCATTCGCGCTATCCCAACGCCTCCTGATGCTGGTGCTTACGCTGCTGCTGGCGGGCGCCGGCGTGCAGGCGCTGCGTGGGTTGCCGATCGACGCCTTTCCCGACGTCTCCGGCACCCAGGTCAAGCTGATCATGAAAGCGCCCGGCATGACGCCGGAAGAAGTGGAGGCGCGCATCGTGGCGCCCATCGAGCAGGAATTGCTGGGGATTCCGCGCCAGGTCATGCTGCGCTCGCAGTCCAAGTACGCGATCGCCGACGTGACGCTGGATTTCCAGGACGGCACGGACGTGTTCTGGGCCCGCCAGCAGGTCAGTGAACGGTTGGCCGCGGTGTTGAAGGATTTGCCGGCCAACGTGGCCGGCGGCCTGGCGCCCATCACCACGCCGCTGGGTGAGGTGTTCATGTTCACCATTGAAGGCCCGCTGTCGCTGGCCGAAAAACGCACGCTGCTCGATTGGACGATCCGCCCACAACTGCGCGGCATCCCCGGCGTGGCTGAAGTGAACACGCTCGGTGGCCTGGTGCGCAGTTTCGAGGTGGTGCCGGATGTGACGGCGCTGGCCGCGCGCCGCCTGTCGCTGTCGCAGTTGCAGGCCGCCCTGGAGAACAACAACCGTAACGATGGCGCCGGGCGCCTGGGCGCGGGTGAGGAATCGCTGCTGGTGCGCAGCGACGGCAATATCCGCACGCTGGATGACGTGCGCGCCATCAGTGTCGCGTCGCGCGATGGCATGACGGTGCGCGTGGGCGATGTGTCCACCGTCCGCATCGGCCAGCTGACACGCTATGGCAGCGTGACCGAAAACGGCAAGGGCGAAGCGGTGGAGGCGCTGGTGCTGGCCATGCGCGGCGCCAACGCGCAGCAAGTGGTGAACGAGGTGCGCGACAAACTGGCGCAGGTCGGCAAGACGCTGCCCGCCGGGACCACCATCAAGACCTTCTACGACCGGGGCAATCTGGTGGAGCGGGCCGTGGGCACCGTTACCTCCGCGCTGGGCGAGGCGACTGTGCTGGTGGTGCTGCTGTTGTATCTGTTCCTTGGCAACCTGCGCTCGGCGCTGGTGGTGGCGTGCATCCTGCCGTTGGCCGCGTTGGGCACGTTTGTCCTGATGCAGGCTTATGGTTTGAGCGCCAACCTGATGTCGCTGGGCGGGCTGGCCATCGCCATCGGCATGCTGGTGGACGCGGCCGTCGTGGTGGTGGAGAACATCGAGGCGCACGGCAGTGGGCAAGGGCCGAAGCTGGCCCGCCTGCACGTGATCTACCGGGCCGTGCGCGAGGTGGCCTTGCCGGTGACGGCAGGCATGCTGGTCATCATGATCGTATTCCTGCCGCTGCTGTCGCTGCAAGGACTGGAGGGCAAGCTGTTTGGTCCTGTGGCGCTGACCATCATCTTCGCGCTGGCCGCCTCGCTGCTGCTGTCGCTGACCGTGATCCCGGTATTGGCCTCGCTGCTGCTGAAAGAACATCACGGCGACGCGCCCCGGCTGGTGCAATGGCTGGAGCGCCAGTACCGCAGGCTGCTGGTGGCGGCGCTGGGCCATGGCCGCAAGGTGGCCGTGGGGGCAGTGGGCGCTCTGGTGCTGGCGGCCGTGCTGTTCCCGTTCATTGGCAAGTCCTTCATGCCCACGCTGGACGAGGGCGACATCATCATGCAGATCGAGAAGCTGCCGTCGGTGAATTTGCAGGAGTCGGCGCGGCTGGACATGGCGCTGCAGCAGCGCATCCTGGAGCAGGTGCCCGAGGTGTCGCGCATCGTGGCCCGCCTGGGTTCCGACGAATTGGGGCTGGACCCCATGGGCTTGAACGAGACGGACAGCTTCCTGGTGCTGAAGCCGCGCGCCCAGTGGCGCAGCCAGGACAAGGAAGTGCTGATCGACGCCTTGCGCGCCGCCACGGCGGGCTTCCCCGGCCTGAACATCAGCTTCACCCAGCCGATCGAAATGCGCACTTCGGAAATGCTGTCCGGCGTGCGGGGCGACCTGGCCGTGAAAATCTACGGGCCTGACCTGAAGCGCCTTGGCGAACTGGCCGACGCGATGGTGGCCGCCGTGCAGGCCGTCCCCGGCAGCGAGGATGTCCTGACCATCAAGAACAGCGGCGTGCAGTATCTGCAGGTGGAGCTGGACCGTGCCGCCGTGGGCCGCGCCGGCCTCAGTGGCGATCAGGTGCAGAACGATTTGCGCACGCTGGTGGAAGGCCGCACGGTGGGCGTGGTGGTGGAGCAGGGCCGCCGGTCGCCTCTGCTGCTGCGGGGCGCGGACCAGTTGCAGCGCTCGCCCGAGCTGTTCCAGCAACTGCGCTTGCCGCAGGAGGGCGGCGATGCGCTGGCGATCGGTCAACTGGCGGCGCTACGCATGGTGGACGGCCCCGTCAAGGTCGAGCGCGAGAACGCGTCGCGCATGGTGGTGGTGCGTGCCAACGTCCGGGGCCGCGACCTCGTGGGCTTTGTCGATGAAGCCAAGACACGGGTGGCCAAGCAGGTCGCCCTGCCGCCGGGCTACCACATGGCCTGGGGAGGCCAGTTCGAGAACCAGCAGCGCGCGGCAGCCCGCCTGGGCATGGTGGTGCCGGTGGCGCTGGCGCTGATCTTCCTGCTGCTGTTCGCCACCTTGCACAGCGTACGGCAAGCCTTGCTGGTGTTCGTGAACATTCCGTTCGCGCTGGTGGGCGGCGTGCTGGCCCTGGCCGTGACGGGGCAGTACCTGTCCGTGCCTGCCTCCGTCGGTTTCATCGCGCTGATGGGTATCGCGGTCCTGAACGGACTGGTGATGATCACCTGCTTTAACCAGTTGCTGGCGCGCGGCACGCCGCTGGCGGACGTGGTGGTGGAGGGCGCCTTGCGCCGCCTGCGCCCCGTGCTGATGACTGCCTGTATCACGGGCTTTGGCCTGGTGCCGCTATTGCTGGCCAGCGGCCCCGGTTCGGAGATCCAGAAACCGCTGGCCATCGTCGTCACGGGCGGCTTGCTGAGCGCGACCTCACTGACCTTGATCCTGTTGCCGCTGCTGTTCCGCCGTTTTGGCATGGCGCGGCATGGTTGAAAGAAGAGAATGAATATGACTACCGATACTCAATACGAGGCCATGCTGACGCTAGCCATACCCGGCGCATTGGAAGGCGATGTGCTGGATTTCCTGCTGCTGCACCCCGAGCAGGCGCCCGGATTCTCCGTGGTGGATGCGCATGGCATGGGCCAGGGCGCGACCCTGCACACGACGCTGGAGCAGGTGCAGGGCCGCTGCCGCCGCAAGCTGGTGCACGTTGTGGGCAGCGTGGACGGCCTGAAAGCGCTGGTGGCGCAACTGGCGGCGGAACTGCGCAATGCCGAAGTGGCGTGGTGGCTCACACCGGTGATCGCGTTCGGGAGACTGGTATGAAGCGCCTCGCCTTGGCATCCCTCTACGCGCTGCTGGCCGGCGCACCGGCCTGGGCCTGGGCTCAGCACGCGGCCGAGCCGGGACTGGCGCTGCTGCCGCCTGAAGCCACGGTGCGGCAGGTGCTGGCCGCCATGCCGCAATTGCGCGAGGTGGCCTTGCAGGGCGAACTGGCGCAGGCCAACAAGGCCGGGCTGGAAGCGGGGCGGCATGAATGGACGGTGCGCGGCGGTGTGAGCACCCGTAACGAGCTGGCCGGACCCACCTGGCGCGAACAGGAACTGGCATTGGAGCGGCCCGTACGCTGGTTTGGCAAGGCGGCGCAGGATGCGGCCATCGGCGCCACCGGCATCGCTGTGGCGGAAGCGGCGCACGAGGACGCGTGGCACGAAGCGGGGCGTACCCTGATGACGGACTGGTTCTCCGCCGTGCGCGAGAATGTGGCGGTGGCGCGGCTGGAGCAGCAGTATGCGCTGGCGGGTCAACTGGTGCGCATCGCGGTGCAGCGCGTGAAGGCGGGCGATGGCGCGGCGCTGGAGCAGTTGCAGGCGGAAACGGAGCAGTCCCGTGTGGCGGCGCAATTGCAGCAGGCACGCCAGCGCGGCGCGTTGGCGCAGCAGTTGCTACGGTCGACCTATCCGGGGCTGCCGCCAGCGCTGGCTGGCGCGCTGCCCGTGCCACCGGAGGCGGAGGGCACGGCCGACAGCTGGGTCGCCAGCATCGTCGGCCACAATCACGAACTGGAATTGGCCGAAGGTGAGGCCCGGCTGGCGGCGCAGCAGGCCCGCCGCACCAGCGCCGAGCGCATGCCCGATCCGACCGTGAGCGTGCGTGCCAGCCGCGAGCGGGGCGGGCAGGAGCGCGTGTTGGGACTGATGCTGTCTATGCCCTTGCCGGGTGCCGCCCGTGGCGCGGACACGCGCGCCGCCAGCGCGCGCGCGGAGCAGGCCAGGGAGCGGCTGGACCTGGCGCGTATCCGGGTCGACGCGGCGGCGCGCCGGGTGGTGCTTGACAGTGGCCACAGCCGCCAGATCTGGCAAACCATGGACAGCATCGCGCAACAGAGCGAACGCCAGGCGGCCCTGATGATGAAGGCCTATGCGGCCGGTGAAGTCAGTTTGAGCGAGGCATTGTTAGCCCGGCGGCAGGCGTTGGATGCGGCACTGGCGGCGCAAACGTCCCAGCTGGACGCGCTGCAAGCCTACGCGCGCTTGAAGCTCGACGCCCATATGCTGTGGGCGTTTGAGGAGTAGTCGCCGCGAGCGGACTTCGTCGCCGGTGTGTGGTCAACTGGCGTCATGCATGCCGGTTGCGCGCTGCTGGGCCAACGGCAGCGTGATTTCCACGCACAGGCCACCCTCGGGCTGGTTGCTGGCCGTGATGCCGCCGCCGTGGGCGTGCACCACATGCTGGGCGATGGCCAGGCCCAGGCCATGGCCATCCGTATCGTTGCGGGTGTTGCTGGACCTGAAGAAGGGCTGGAAGATGGATGCCAGTTCGTCCGCCGCCACACCCGGACCGCTGTCCAGCACACGGATGCCCAACTGGCGCGCATGGAGGCGTGGCCGCAGCTGCAGCAGCACCGTACCGCCTTCGGGACTGTGCTTGATGGCGTTGCGCACCACGTTTTCGATGGCGCGCGCCAGCAGGTCCGCCTGGCCGATCACCAGCACATCGGCCTCGCCGTCGCACACCACGCCGCGATGCTGGCTGGATGCCTCGAAGCTGGCGTCGTCGGCGATCTGCTGCAACAGGTCGGCCATGCTGATTTCCTCCTGCCCCGCCCCCAGCGCACCCGCTTCCAGGCGCGACAGCGTGAGCAATTCGCCCACCAGCTTGTCCATGCGCACGCTCTCGCGCTCGATACGCGCCATCGATGACGCCATCTTGTCCGGCTGCTGATGCGCCAGGCCGATGGCCGCCTGCATCCGTGCCAATGGCGAGCGCAGTTCGTGCGACACGTCGTGCAACAAGCGGGTCTGGCCGTCGATCAGGCTGCGCAGGCGCGCCGTCATGCGGTCGAAATCGCGCCCCAGGTCATTCAGTTCCGTGCCCCGTTTGCCGGATGCGTCCACAAAACGGGGCGCCAGGTCGCCGTCGGCGGCCGCTTCAAAGGCGGCCCTCAGCGCGCGGATGGGACGGGAAAAATACCAGGCCAGCAGTACCGCGAACAGCAGGCTGGCCAGGATGGCCGCCATGATCGGCACATACGGTGCCAGCGGCTGGAAGCGGGGGTTGCGGCCATCAGGTGGCGGCCCGGCGTGTGGCGGACCGCCTTCGCCGGGCGGCGGCATACGCATTGCTACGCTGTCGGATGCGGGTCGTGCGTCGCCGTCGCGTGGCATGGGGGGCGGGCCGGCGGGGCCGTCGCCGGGACCGTGGCGCGGCGGTTCGCCCATGCGCGGTTCGCCCATGCGGGGTTGGCCCAGGCGCGGGTCAGCCAAGCCGGCCAGCAACGGATTGGGATAGCCGCCGTCGAATCCACGCAGGCGCTCGTGCGACGGCAGGAACAGCAGGTAGTGCTGGCCGCGTCCATCATGCGCGTCGCGTACGGCCGGCCGGGCATCATCCTCCTTCAGCAAGGCGCGCGCTTCGGCCAGCATGACGGGACTGACGGTGCGCCCCAGCAGCTCCCGGCCTTGCGCATCGACGGCGTAGACCCGGTGGTGGCGCATGGCCTCCAGCAGGCCGCGCAGGGCGTCGGCGCCGCCAAATTGGAGCGTGGCGGCGGCCGAGTTGATGGCAATTTCGGCCGGCGGACTGGTGTCGATGGCGGTGCTGGCGTTGTTGGCCGCGTTGCGGTTCTTGAGCCAGACGGCGCCGCCTATGCCCACCGTGGCCGCCAGTTGGGCCAGCAGGATGGAGAGGAAGAACTTCCAGAACAGGCGGCCCACGGCTTACTCCTTGATCAGCTGGTAGCCCTGGCGGTACACGGTCTGCAGGCAGGAGCGGCCGTCGGCGATGGTGCCCAGCTTGTGCCGCAGGCTGCTCAGGTGCACATCGATATTGCGGTCGAAGCGGGCCATGGGGCGCCCCAGGCCCTGTTCGGACAGGGTGTTCTTGCTGACCGGCCGCCCGGCATTGCGGGCCAGGACTTCCAGCAGGTTGAATTCGGTGCTGGTCAGTTGCAGCTTGACGCCGGCCCAGGCGGCGCGGCGCTGTTCCGGCCACATGGTGAGCTGGCCGACGGTGAGCGTGGCGGCGCCGCCAACGTCCGCCGGCGCGGCCTGGGCCCGGCGCAGGATGGCGCGGATGCGGGCCGTCAGCTCGCGCGGCGTGCAGGGTTTGGCCACGTAATCGTCGGCGCCCAGCTCCAGGCCCACGATGCGGTCCGTGTCGTCGCCGCGCGCCGTCAGCATCAGGATCGGTAACTGGCTGCTGGTGCGGATGCGGCGCAGGGTTTCCAGTCCGTTCATGCGCGGCATCATCACGTCCAGGATGGCGATCGCGTAGCTGCCGGTGAACGCTTCGGCCGTTCCGGCTTCGCCGTCGTGGACAGCTTTGACCTCAAAGCCTTCCTGCTCCAGGTATTCCTGGAACATGCCTATCAGTTCGATATCGTCATCTATCAGCAGTACTTTGCTCATCGCAGCGGGTGGGGGCAGTGTGGATGCGGCCATCATAACGCAAGCGGCACTGGCCCCAGCGCGGATTTACCCGCTTTTACACGGGCGCCGGGCCGCATCTTTACACGGATTTACCTTGTCCTAACGGCGCTTTACACCTCCCGGCCAGAGAATGGCGGCTCCACTGTACAAACAAGGACCGCAGTCATGAATATCAAGAAAACCAATCTGCAAGCATTCCTGTTGGCCGCGATGCTGGCCTTGCCTCTGGCCGCCAACGCCAATGCCGACGCGGCCGCGCTGGCCGCGATGCCTGATGATGCACCCGGCGCCGGCCCCGCTTGTGGCCATCCATCCGCTCCTGGCAGAGAGGAAGGCCATCCGATGCGCGGTCCGGAAGCCATGCGCGGCGGCCCGGCCATGCCCGGCATGATGGTGCCGTTCGGCGCCCCCGGCATGGCCGGCCAGCCGCCATTCCTGCGCGGCCTGGAACTGAGCGAGGCGCAGCAGGACAAGGTATTCGCCATCCTGCACGCCCAGGAACCCTATCTGCGTGACCAGGGCAAGGCCGCCGCCAAAGCCCATGCCGGACTGCGTGAGCTGGCCCATGGGGCCCAGTACGACGACGCGAAGGCGGCATCGCTAACCCAGGCCGGCGCACAGGCCATGGCCAACATCATGCTGCAGCACGTGCGCACCGAACAGAAGCTGCTGGCCGTGCTGACGCCTGAACAGCGCAAGCAACTGGCCGATGACCATACGCGCCCGCAGGATCAGGCACGCCAGCCAGCACGCGCACCACGCCAGTAATCCGGTCTATCCATCCACCACGTTCCACCCCAAACCAAGGAGAACACGATGTCGATCAATGCCCTCAGCGCCAGTAGTGCTGTCAGCCAGATGAGCTATTTGAGTAAAACCAGTTCCACGTCCGGCGCCGGCGACAGCGGCCAGGTGCGCGGCGGCCCGCCACCGGGCGGACGCCCGGATGGTGGCGGCTTTGTCGCCGCGATCGCGAACGCGCTCAAGGAAATTGGCGTGACCAGCACCGGCAGCAGCACGTCCAGTGCCGGCACGTCGACCGACAGCACGACCAGCAGCGCCAGCGACACCACGTCCACCAGCGACACCTCCAGCACGGACGGCAGCAATGTGGCGCAGGCGTTGGGCAGCTTCCTGCAAAGCCTGATGGGCGCGCTGCATGCGCAAGGCAGCGCCAATGAAGACGGTCCACCGCCCTATGGCGAAGGACAGCAGGGGCAGGGCATGGGTGGGCCGGGCGGCGCCGGAGGTGCTGGTGGTCCCGGACGGCTGGCGTCCGACCTGCAAAGCCTGATCTCGAAGCTGGGCAGCTCAACGTCCACCTCGTCGAGTTCGTCCACAAGCTCCACCAGCGATACGGACGACACCACGGCAACCGACGCCACCTCCGACCTGGAGAGCACATTCAAGAACCTGCTCGACCAGTTGGGCGGCAGCAGCACCAGCGGCACCAGCAGCGCCGACAGCAACGACAAGCTGGCCAGCTTTCTGCAAGCGCTGTCGAACAACCTGTCCGGCGCCGGCAGCAGCGGCAATCTGATTAACACCACTGTTTAAGGACCGGACAATGGAGGCAAATCACGAGGCACACGGCCACAGTCTGGCGGAGGACCTGGCCGCCATGATGGGGATGCAGGCCAGCCGGCGCCAGTCGCTGCGGTGGCTGCTGGCTGGCGCGTCGGCGCTGCCGGTGCTGGGCTGTGGCGGGGGCTCGTCCACGACGGACAGCAGCACGACCAGCACCGGCACGGGTACGTCGTCCGGCACCAGCGGGAGCTCCAGTGGCAGCACGAGCGGCAGCACGGGCGGCACTACCGGCACAGGATCGGCCGGCTCCTGCGCCGTCATACCGGAGGAGACGGGTGGCCCATACCCGGCCGACGGCACCAACAGCAACGGCACCGGCAGCGGCACCACCAGTGTGCTCAACCTGTCGGGTGTGGTTCGCAGCGATATCCGCAGCAGTTTCAATGGCGCGACCGGCGTGGCTGCCGGCGTGCCGCTGACCATCAAGCTGCAGATCGTGAACGCCAACGGCAGCTGCGCGGCCTTGCCGGGTTATGCCGTCTACCTGTGGCACTGCGACCGGGACGGCAACTACTCGCTCTATTCCAGCGGCGTGACGGACCAGAACTACCTGCGCGGCGTGCAGGAGGCGGACAGCACCGGCACCGTCACCTTCAGCACCGTCTTCCCCGGCTGCTACGCGGGGCGCATGCCACACGTGCATTTCGAAGTCTATCCATCGCTGGCGAAGAGCGTGAGCGCGGCAAACCGGGTCAAGACGTCCCAGTTCACTTTCCCGATGGCGACCTTGAACGAGGTCTATGCGAGCACCGGCTACAATACCAGCGTGCGTAACCTGGCCCAGATCAGCTATGCTACCGACAACGTGTTCAGCGACGGCACCTCCTTGCAGATGGTGGCGGTGACGGGCAATGCGACGGATGGCTATGTCGTCACGCTGACGGTGGGCGTGGGCGTCTGACGCCGTTCCGGCCGAACGGCCACACAGGCATGCGGCAACGCGCCGCATGCATGCCGCGGCTGGTGGCGTTGGTGCAAAGAAAATCGGGGAGGTAACACGGCGCGAAAACCGTGTTACCTCCCCGACTAGTCATCCCGGTGGGCGGCTTACTGTTTGACGCAGTCGACGAAGTAGCCGCGCTTGCCGTCCACTTCGCGCTTGACCAGGCCGTGCACGTCCGTCTCGAAGCCGGGGAAGCGCTCGTTGAAGTCGCGCGCGAAGCGCAGGTAGTCGACGATGGTCTTGTTGAAACGCTCGCCCGGAATCAGCAGCGGGATGCCCGGTGGGTAAGGCGTCAACAGGATGGACGTGATGCGGCCTTCCAGTTCGTCGATCGCCACGCGCTCGATTTCGCGGTGCGCCATCTTGGCGAAAGCATCCGACGGCTTCATGGCCGGGATCATGTCCGACAGGTACATCTCCGTCGTCAGGCGCGCCACGTCGTAGGCCTTGTAGAAGTTGTGGATCTGCTGGCACAGGTCGCGCAGGCCCATCTTCTCGTAGACCGGATTGGCGGCCGCGAACTCCGGCAGGATGCGCCACATCGGCTGGTTCTTGTCGTAGTCGTCCTTGAATTGCTGCAGCGCCGTCAGCAGCGTGTTCCAGCGGCCCTTGGTGATGCCGATGGTGAACATGATGAAGAACGAGTACAGGCCGCACTTCTCGATGATCACGCCATGCTCGGCCAGGTACTTGGTGACGATGGAGGCGGGGATGCCCGTCTCGGCGAACGTGCCGTCCAGCGACAGGCCGGGGTTGACGATGGTGGCCTTGATCGGGTCGAGCATGTTGAATCCCGGCGCCAGCTTGCCGAAGCCATGCCAGTCGTCGTCGGCGCGGATGATCCAGTCCTCGCGCGTGCCGATGCCGTCTTCCGCGAAGTCGTCCGGACCCCACACCTTGAACCACCAGTCCTTGCCCCATTCCTCATCGATCTTCTTCATGGCGCGGCGGAAGTCCAGCGCCTCGATGATCGATTCCTCCACCAGCGCGGTGCCGCCAGGCGCTTCCATCATGGCCGCGGCCACGTCGCACGAGGCGATGATGGAATATTGCGGCGAAGTCGAGGTGTGCATCAGGTAAGCCTCGTTGAAGGCATCCCGGTCCAGCTTGACCGATTCCGATTCGCGCACCAGTACTTGCGAAGCCTGCGACAGGCCGGCCAGCAGCTTGTGGGTGGACTGGGTCGAGAAGATCATCGACTCCTTGGCGCGCGGACGGTCCTTGCCGATCGCGTGCATGTTCTTGTAGAAGTCGTGGAAGGTGGCGTGCGGCAGCCACGCTTCGTCGAAGTGCAGGGTGTCGATCTTACCGTCCAACATTTCGCGCAGCGTTTCCACGTTGTAGATCACGCCGTCGTAGGTGGACTGGGTGATGGTGAGGATACGGGGCTTCTTGTTGGCCGCTTCGCGCGCGAACGGGTTGGCTTCGATCTTGCGGGCGATGCTCTCGGGCGTGAACTCTTCCAGCGGAATCGGGCCGATGATGCCCAGATGGTTACGGGTCGGCATCAGGAACACGGGAATCGCGCCGCACATGATGATCGAGTGCAGGATGGACTTGTGGCAGTTGCGGTCCACCACCACGATGTCGCCGGGGGCGACGGTGGAGTGCCACACCATCTTGTTCGACGTCGAGGTGCCGTTGGTGACGAAGTAGCAATGGTCGGCATTGAAGATGCGCGCGGCGTTGCGCTCGGACGCGGCCACGGGGCCGGTGTGGTCCAGCAGCTGGCCCAGTTCCTCCACGGCGTTGCAGACGTCCGCGCGCAGCATGTTCTCACCGAAAAACTGGTGGAACATCTGGCCGATGGGCGACTTCAGGAACGCCACGCCACCCGAGTGGCCGGGGCAGTGCCAGGAGTAGGAACCGTCGTTGGCGTAATGCACGAGGGCGCGGAAGAACGGCGGCGACAGGCCGTCTAGGTAGGACTTCGCTTCGCGGATGATGTGGCGCGCCACGAACTCCGGCGTGTCCTCGAACATGTGGATGAAGCCGTGCAGCTCGCGCAGGATATCGTTGGGGATGTGGCGCGAGGTGCGCGTTTCGCCGTACAGGTAGATCGGGATGTCGGCGTTCTTGTAGCGGATTTCCTCGACGAAGGCGCGCAGCGATTTCAGCGCGTGGTCGGTTTCCTCCACCGAGCCGCCGCCGAATTCCTCGTCGTCGATCGACAGCACGAAGGCCGAGGCGCGCGATTGCTGTTGCGCGAATTGCGACAGGTCGCCGTAGCTGGTCACGCCCAGCACTTCCATGCCTTCTTTTTCCATCGCATCGGCCAGGGCGCGAATACCCAGGCCGGACGTGTTCTCGGAACGGAAATCCTCGTCAATAATGACGATGGGGAAACGAAATTTCATGCTGTCTCCAAAAAAGAAGACCGCCCCTGACTGTTGTACAGGGGCGGGCTGGGCGCCCATGGTGTTGGATCAGGACGCGGAAAAAAAATAAGAACGGGATTCTCGCAGAAATGGGGGCATCGTGGTGAAAAAATTAGCCCTTTTTCCGCGATCTGCCCGCTTCCTGTCAGTGGCCGGCGGCGGCGCCGCCCAGCTTGAGCATCATCGCGCCCAGCGGGTCCACATGCAGCCAGGCGAACGCGCCCAGCGCCAGGCCAACCCCGGCCACGCCGTAGGCGGCCGCCTGCAACCATTTCTTCCTTGTTAACAAAGTGATGGCGGCCAGCGAAATGGCGATCTGCTCGGCCGTGGTGGCCAGCGCCCACTGGTGGTGGGCGTGCATGGCTTCATCGGACTTGTGGTTCCATTCCTTGGACGACTCCTCCCACTTTTCCGCTTCCTTCTTGATGTCTTCCTTTTCCGACTTGTAGCGCGCCACTTCCGACTTGTAGCGTTCCACGTCCACGCCGGGCAGCGTCATGGCCAGTTCGGCCAGGTTTTGCTTGTTCGACTTGGCCTGGTAGTAGTTCCAGCTGTTGGCAGCCTGGGTCTTGTCGATGGCGGCATTGTTCTTGAACAGGGCCGCGTCGTTCTGGGTGGCGCCGCCCTGGTAGCCGAACATGGCTCCCACGGTGGCCAGGATGGCCGTCATGACGGCGATGTTGTTGGAAAAACTGTCGCCGCCGTGGGCTGCGTGTTCCACCGCGTGATCGTGCGGGCCGTGTACGTGAAATCCGTGACCTGACATGGTTGTATGTTTCCTCTAAAAGTATGGAGCTGAACAGGATGGGTTATGGAGCGGCCCGACGGCGCAGTGTGACGAACGCGTATTCCAGGCCGGTGGCCGATACGTGCGCCTCGCGGGCCGTTTCGACCCATGCATCCTGCGCGATGGCGGGGAAGAAGGCGTCGCAGGCGAAGGTCTGGTTGATGCAGGTCAGATCAAGTTGATCGGCCAGCGCCAGGGCCTGTCCGTAAATCTCGGCGCCGCCTATGATGTAAGCCGGTGCATCTTGCACTAAAGCAACGGCGGCCTCCAGTGAAGCGGCCGTTTCCACGCCGTCGTGGCGCCAGTCGCCGTTGCGGGTGATGACGATGTTGCGCCGGCCCGGCAGGGGACGGCCGATGGATTCAAACGTTTTGCGTCCCATCAGGATGGGGTGACCCGTCGTGAGGCGCTTGAAATGGGCCAGGTCTTCCGGCAAACGCCAGGGCAGGGTGTTGGCGATGCCGATGCCGCGCTGGGCATCCATGGCGACGATGATGTTCAGTTGGCTCATGTTCTGGTGCTAGTAGTCGGTGCGTGGCCGGCGCGGCCGGGTTCGGGCGCGCCATGCCGTTGCTTTTGTGGCGCGCCGCGGCGTGGCCACATTATCGTCGAATTCAGCGCCCGCCGGGCGGCGCCGTCGTCGCTTTCAAGATGATATTTAGATCAATCATTCCAGTGTGAAAATGTGTGAGTTTCATCTTTGATTTTTTGCGTATTGTACGAGGGAATTGTTAGTGATTCCTAGTTGGAAATTTAACAACCGCCGGGCAAGGCAAGCATCCAAGAACAATACCTAGGGAGTAGACATGTTTACGAATCTCAAAATCAGGACGCTGGTGATCGTCGCGCTGGCGGTCTTGCTGGCCCTGATGCTGGCTAACGGGCTGATGGGCATTTACGGCGCCGGCCATTCTGTCGGCCTGGTCCAGCAGGTGACGCTGCGCGACCAGCAGAACAGTACCGAACTGAACGCCATGCGGCTGGACATGGAACAGAGCCGCAGCCAGATCCTGCAAGCGTTGCAGCACAACCCGGAGCTGGCCTGGGCCAAGCTGCATGACCATCCGTTGACGGTGCACTTCGACTTGATCGCCACCTTCGCCGACCGTACGGCCAAGCGCTGGGACGCTTACCTGGCCGGCATCAGCGCGCCGGAGGAGAAGCGCCTGGCCGAACAGTGGTACGCCGACAGCGCGGGCCTGGGCCTGGAGGCTATCAAGGCGGCCGGCGCCGCCATCAAGGGCGACCAGTGGGATGAAGCGGAGGCCATCCTGATCAAGAAGATCAATCCGTCCTACCGCAAGGGCGATGTGGCGCTCAAGGTACTGACCGAGTATGCCGTGTCCAAGGCCAAGGCCAACGACGCAGCGGTCGGCGCCAGCCTGGCGTCGACCACCTGGACCATGGTGGCCGTGCTGGCGGTGGGGTTGCTGGTGGGCGCCGCCGTCGGCATGGCCCTGCTGCGCGCCATTTCCGCGCCGCTGGAGCAGGCCATGGCCATCGCCACCCGGGTGGCGGACGGCGACCTGACGGGCCGCATCGAATCGCACAGCCATAATGAAATCGGCGCCTTGCTGACGGCGCTGGACCGCATGAAGGGCAACCTGGCCAGCATCGTGCATGAGGTGCGCGGCAGCACCGACACCATCGCCAGCGCGTCGGGCCAGATCGCGGCCGGCAATATGGACCTGTCGGGCCGCACCGGCGAGCAAGCCAGTTCGCTGGACCGGACCGCGCAGGCCATGGAGGAACTGACGGGTACCGTGCGCCAGAATGCCGACAACGCGCGCCAGGCCAACCAGTTGGCGCAGTCGGCGTCGGCGGTGGCCGTCAAGGGCGGCACCGTGGTGAGCGAAGTGGTGCAGACCATGGGTTCGATCAACGATTCGTCGCGCAAGATCGTCGACATCATCGGCGTGATCGACGGCATCGCGTTCCAGACCAATATCCTGGCCCTGAATGCGGCGGTGGAAGCGGCGCGGGCGGGCGAGCAGGGACGGGGCTTCGCCGTGGTGGCGTCCGAGGTGCGCAACCTGGCCCAGCGCAGCGCCGGCGCGGCCAAGGAGATCAAGGAGCTGATCGGCGACTCGGTGGAAAAAGTGGGCACCGGTGCACGCCTGGTGGACGAGGCCGGGGCCACGATGCAGGAAGTGGTCACCAGCATCCAGCGCGTGGCCGACATCATGGGCGAAATCACCCAGGCCAGCCAGGAGCAGACGGCGGGGCTGGACCAGATCAATGCCGACATCGGCCAGATGGACGCCATCACCCAGCAGAACGTGGCGCTGGTGGAGCAGGCATCGGCGGCCGCCACGTCACTGCAGGAGCAGGCCGGTTCGCTGGCCCAGGTGGTCAGTGTGTTCAAGCTGGACGGCATGGCCCCGGCCCGTTCGGCCGCGCCACGGCCAACGCACGTCGCCCGGCCCGCGCCGGTGAAGGCGCTGAAGGCTGCCGCGCCACGCGTGGTGGCCAAGGCGGCGCCGTCGCCCGTACGCGCCAAGGCTGTGGCGAACAGCAAGCAGACGGATGGCGACTGGGAAGAGTTCTGACGCGCGGCCTGGCCAAGGGGGCGCTAGCGCCCTTTGCCGCCGGACGCGATCATCTTGTCCAACTGGCCGAAACGATGGCACATCGGTGCGTACCGGCGTAAGAAAGCCCGCACGGGGCGGGCAGGGTGATGCGGCGTGGTCAAATGGACTCGACGGTCGGTGTCAGACGGTCGGTGTCAGGTCTGTCATTCGGACAGCAAGCTAGCACCCTTGAGGTCAATCAAACGGCCTCGTAATCGCATGTGGTAGATGGTCTCTCACTGGAGCTACCTTTTCTAATAGCAGAAAAAGTATGCCACGATGAGAAAAATCAAAGAAACGCGACGATTGTCCGAATGACAGACCTGACACCGACTTGCTGAATTTGCTGGTTACACGGCATGATCTGGCACAGGACCGCTTGGCGCGGCCCGTCATACGATGGGCTTTTCCGTCGGCGCGCCAGCCATGTTGTTCAACTCGCAACCCTTCCTGCTGCTGTTCCTGCCGGCCGTGCTGGCCGGCTTCTTCCTGCTGGGGCGACGTTCGCCCACAGCCGCAGCATGGTGGCTGGCCGCCGCTTCGCTGTTTTTCTATGGATACTGGAATCCGCGCTTCCTGCCCTTGCTGCTGACCTCCGTCATACTGAACTACCGGCTCGGCGCGTTGTTGCAGCGCAGGCCAAGCCGGCGTTGGCTGGCGGCCGGAGTGGCGGCCAACCTGCTGGCCCTGGGCTGGTATAAGTACGCCGGTTTCCTCGCCGCATCCGCGCATTTGCCGGTGCCGGACGTCGTGCTGCCGATCGGGATTTCGTTCTTCACTTTCACCCAGATCGCCTTCCTGGTCGATAGCTGCCAGGGTAAGGCCAGCGAACGCCGCTTTGCGCACTACCTGCTGTTCGTGACCTACTTTCCGCACCTCGTGGCCGGGCCCGTGCTGCACCACAAGGAGATGATGCCGCAGTTCGCGGACCCACGCATCTACTGTCCGCGTGCGCTCAATTTCGCTGTGGGCGCCACCATTTTCTTCGCGGGCCTGGCGAAGAAGGTGCTGATCGCCGATAACATCGCGCCGTATGCCAACGCCGTCTTCAATCATGGCGGCAGCCCGTCGCTGCTGGTGGCCTGGGGCGGGGTGCTGGCCTATGCCTTCCAGTTGTATTTCGACTTCTCGGGATACTCCGACATGGCGATCGGGCTGTCCCGCCTGTTCGGCGTGCGCCTGCCGCTCAATTTCAATTCGCCCTACCAGGCCGCCAATATCAGCGAATTCTGGCGCTGCTGGCACATGACGTTGTCGCGCTTCCTGCGTGATTACCTGTACGTTCCTCTGGGCGGCAACCGCCACGGCAAGGCGCGCCGCTACGTCAACCTGATGGTCACCATGCTGCTCGGCGGTCTGTGGCACGGCGCCGGCTGGAACTACATGATCTGGGGCGGTCTGCATGGGATCTACCTCGCCGTGCACCACGCATGGTCGGCGCTGCGCCTGCCTATGGGACGCCGTACCGCGACGGCGATCACCTTCATCGCCGTCTGCTACGCGTGGGTGTTCTTCCGTGCCCCCGACCTGCACGGCGCCCTGGCGTTCGTGCGGGGCATGTGCGGCGCCAACGGCATCGCCTTGCCCGATGCCTTCGCCAGCCGCCTCGGTGGCCTGCTGCCGCTCATGGAACGGGTGGGTATCACTTTCTACGGCGGCGGGGGCAGCCAGTTCATCGACACCTGGGGCGCGGTGGGCGCGGCCGCCGCCCTGGTGTTCCTGTGCCCGAACACGCAGCAGATCACGGCGCGCTTCAAACCCGCGCTCGATAGCGGCGGGTGTCGTCCCTCGCGGCTGGCGTGGGCGCCCACGCGCGCGTGGGGCATGGTGATCGGCGTGATCGCGTTGCTGGATCTGCTGTCGCTCAATCGCCCCAGCGATTTCCTGTACTTCCAGTTCTGATGCAGGCCCGCTCCCGCACCTTCCTGCGTACTGCCCTGGCCACGCTGGCTGCGGGCAGCGCCGCCTGTGCGTCTTTTGTCTACGTGGTCGATCCTTACGGCTTGTATGGCGCGGTAAAACGACCCGGCGTCAACGCGGTCAAGCCGTCGCTCACGCGCTACCAGGAGGAGATCAAGGTCAGCAACGCATTGCGCTCCGGCGCGACCAACTTCATCTTTGGGAATTCGCGCGCCGAAATCGGGTTCGATCCTGAGATACTGGGCAACGCCTACAATCTCGCCATCGCCGGCTCCGTCATGGACACCGTGATCAGCCAGATCGCCTACCTGCGGGCGCGCGGTGTCAAGCCGGCCAGCGCCATCGTCGGCATGGAATTTCTCAACTACGCGGAAGCACCGCGTCCCGCGCAGGCCTTGGCGCCGTCAGCAGCGCCGGACCATCCGGCCGACCGCGCGTTCTGGCGCTTCGACACGTTGTTCTCCTTCACATCGCTCAAGGACAGCGTGCAAACCCTGCGCATCCAGCAGGACGCTTATGCCGAGTCGATGAGTCCACGCGGCTTCAACCCGCTGCGGGAATACCTCGCCTATGCCCGCGTGGATGGCTACCACCTGATATTCCAGCGCCGTGCGGAGGAGAACGCGGCCAATTACCTGCGCAAGGCGGGCACCGGCTTCAACGCCGCCCAGGCCCGGCGCGATACGCGCCGCATCCTCGACCTGCTGGCGCCTTCCGGCGCCGACATCAAACTGGTCATCTACCCCTACCACGCCCAGTTGCTGCTGCTGTTCGAGGAGACCGGGCTGTGGCCGTGGTTCGAAGCCTGGAAAGCGATCCTGGCGGAGGAGGTCGACGCGGCGCGCATTCGCCATCCCGGCGCGCATATCCTGCTGGCTGACTTCAGCGGCTTTGGCGCGCGCCAGTGCGAGGGTGTGCCAGCCCGGGGATCGTCCGCGGCGACGCGTTGGTATTGGGAAGGCGGCCACTTCAAGAAAGCGCTCGGTGACGAAGTGTTGCGCGCCCTGATCACCGGAAAAGGCGATCAGGACCTGGGCATGGCGCTCGATACGGCCACCCTGGCGGCCAATCGCGCGCGCATCATACGAGAACGTGCGGCCTGCCTGGCCGCACGGCCCGGCCTGCTGGCAGAGGTCCGCGCCATTGTGGCAACCCAGCGCCGCAGCGCCGTTCCAGCGTGGTGATCCGAGCCGGCGATCCGGCCCGCTCAGTGTCTTGCCTTTTTCTCGTCTTGGTGTAGGAAATTTCCTACACAACCCCAGCCGATATCCCGGATGCAAGTCATCGTCACCCACTCCTCATAGGGAAGAGCTCGCAAAACTGGCTCGACCGATTAACAAAATTTATTGTTGGAAATATTTCCTAAATGAATTGAAATAGTGTCGCACGATTAATGCTGTCAGTTTTGCCATGTTAAGCTCAAAAGGCAGTATGTGATCAATCAACGGGAACTGCTGTTCCCGCTTTACATGGAGAAATTATGACTAAACTCAAATCGGCGTTCGCCGCCATCGCGCTGGCTGGCGCGGCACTGTCGGGCAGCACCGCCGTCGCCGCCGACATCAGCCAGCCTGCCCAAGCGCTCACCCTGACCGCCGGTGCCAATTTCTTTGGCCACGTGTTTGACTTGGGTAATAGCGGCAATACGTTCAGCGATCGCTACAACTTCACCTCCAGCGGCGCGTCCAGCTTGGTGGCCCAGGTGTCGGCCATCAGCCCCGCGTCGACGGATGGAATCAAGATCACGGGTTTCTCCCTCTTCAACTCTGGGGGCTTGTCGCTGGGTGGCACGAAAGTGCTCGATGGCATGGTTGACCTGTGGACGCTGACGAGCACCCATCTGGTGCCAGACAGCTACTATCTGCTGGTAACGGGCCAGGTGCTGTCGGCCGCCCCGACCAGCTACAGCGGCACCGTGATCACTTCGGCGGTGCCTGAGCCTGCTACCTATGGCATGTTGGTTGCTGGCGCCATCCTGATCGCCTACCGCAGCCGTCGCCGCAACGACGTGGCGTAAACGACGCGCTAGTATCATCGTATGACCGAACGGAGGCCGCGGCCTCCGTTTTTGCATCCCTTCCGCCGCACGCTATACAATCTGGGCTTGCCGCACCTTGCCGGCCAGCCCAGATCCCGCCACGCCATGACGTTAGACCAATTACGGATTTTTATCGCCGTCGCCGAGCGCGAGCACCTGACGCAGGCCGCAAGCGCGCTGGCGCTCACGCCATCGGCCGTCAGCGCCGCCATCCGCGCGCTGGAGGACCGCTACGGCACGCCACTGTTCAACCGGGTGGGGCGGCGCATCGAATTGAGTGAGGCTGGCCGCATCTTCCTGACCGAAGCACAGGCCACGCTGGCCATGGCCCGCAGCGCCGAGCTGACGCTGGCCGAACTGGGTGGCCTGAAACGGGGCGCACTGCGCATCCACGCCAGCCAGACCATCGCCAGCTACTGGCTGCCCGCGCTGTTGGTGCGCTTCCGCCAGCACTATCCGCAGATCGAACTCACGCTCACCATAGGCAACACCCAAAGCGTGGCGCGGGCCGTGGTGGAGGGGGGAGCTGACCTGGGGTTTGTGGAAGGCGAGATCGACGAGGCGGAACTGTCGGTGCAGGTGGTAGCCGAGGATCGCATCGCCGTGCTGGTGGCGCCTGGCCATCGGTGGGACGGCCACGCCGGCGTGACGGGGGAAGAACTGCTGACGGAACGCTGGGTGCTGCGCGAGCATGGCTCCGGCACGCGTTCCGCGTTCGAAGGCATGCTGGGCGCGCTGGGCATGGATGGTGAGCGGCTGGACGTGGCGTTGACGCTGCCGTCCAACGAAGCCGTATGCGCCGCCGCCATGTACGGCGGCTTCGCCACGGTGGTATCGGAGCGGGTGGCTGCCGCCTATCTGCAGGCCGGCCTGCTGCGCAAGGTGGACTTCGCGCTGCCGGCCCGCGCGTTCCGCCTGTTGCGCCACCAGGCGCGCTACAGGAACAAGGCGTCGCTGGCGCTGGAGGCGTTGATCACCTGAGCCGCCGCTGCGGCATCAGGCGATATGCAGCAATTGAATCAGGGTGGCGCTGAACACGCCCAGCACTACCAGCGACAGCATGACGACGCCGGTGACACGTCCGCCCGCCCGCAGCACGGCGCGCGCGTCCACGCCCAGGCCCAGGGCCGCCATCGACATCACTGTCAGGTAGCTGGCGCCTTCATGGGCGACGGCCAGCAGCGATTCCGGCAGCACGTCGGCCGAACGCAATCCCATCATCACCAGGAAACCGACGATAAACCAGGGCACCATCTGCGACAGCGGGGGGCGCTGGCCGGCATCGTCGCGGCCCAGCAGGGATAATGTCAACACGACGGGGCCCAGCATCAGCACCCGCACCAGTTTGACCAGCGTGCCAATATGAACGCTGGTCTGCGACACGGTGGCGGTGGCCGCCAGTACTTGCGGCACGGCGTACACGGTCATGCCGGCGAACACGCCGTACTGCACGTCCGACAACTGCAGCAGCGGCACCAGCAGGGGCAGGGCCAGCACCACCACCACGCCCAGCACGGCGGTAAAGGCGATCGATGCCGCCACGTCCTTGCCGTCCGCGTTGATGACGGGGGCTACGGCGGCGATGGCTGAATTGCCGCAGATGGAATTGCCGCAGGCGATCAGCAGCGCCATCTTGCCGGGCAGGCCGCTGGCGCGTCCGATGCCGTAGCTGCCCGTGATGGTGATGGCCACCACGACGGCGATCCCGACGATCATCGACATGCCGTGTTCCAGGATGGCGCCCGCGCTGACGGAGGCGCCCAGCAGGACCACGGCCACTTCCAGCAGGGTCTTGGCACTGAACTTGACGCCGCCCTGGTAGCGTGGCGCTAGCCCGCGCGCCGTGCAGACGATGGTGCCGAGCACGATGGCCAGCACCAGGCTTTCCAGCCAGGCGCGGCCGAACAGGCGTACTTCCAGCACTTCCAGGCCGTGGGCGGCGACCGTGACGGCACCACACAGGAGCAGGCCGGGCAGGAGGACTTGTGCGTTTGTTATAACTTTTTTCATCACCACAGCGCTCCGTTATTACATTATTTGTGTAACGGATTATCAAGGCCGCGTATTGTTGTGTCTATTTGTAAGTTATTGATGAATCGTTCGATTAAATTGAACAATGGTGGCATGCATGGCATGCATGGCATGGCATGGCGTGGTGCGTGTGTCGTGGCTTGGCAAGGCACGGCTGACGTGGGGCAGCGCGCGTGGCGCGGGCGGGATGCCGCGTTCAGGTGAGGAGGTAAAACTCGCGTATTGTCGCCGCGAGGGCTTGCGGCGCTTCCAGTGGAATCATGTGGCCGCAGCCGTCCAGCATGGTCAGGCGGCTGTTTGGGCAGTGCGCCTGCATGGCGCCCAAGTCGGCCGCTGCGACCTTTTGGTCGCCCTCGGAGCCGACCAGCAGCACGGGGCAGTGAAGTTCGGACAAGCGGTCCAGCAGGTCGGCCCGTTCCATCGATGCCGCGAATTGCGCCAGCAGCAGTTCCTTTCCCAGGTCCAGCGCCATTTGCTGGATCACACCAACCACGGCCGGATCGCCCATATTGGCCGGATGGACGAATTCACGCAGTTGGGCAGCTGACATGCCAGCGTAGGCGTGGCTGGCCAATACTTTCATGGTGCGCTGACGGCGCGCTATTTCATCCGCTTCCAGACCCTTGGCGGATGCAGCGATCAACACCAGCGAGTTGACCCGTTCGGGATGGGCCAGCGCATGTTCGAGCGCCAGGTAGGCCCCCAAGGAAAAGGCCACCAGGTTGGCTGCCGGTGCGCTATGTTCCGCGATAGTCTGGCGCATGGCGGCCCGGTCGTGCGCTGCTTGCAGCGGGACGAAGCGGCAATCCACGCCATCGCCCAGCAGCGGTGTCAGTCCCGACCACATGCGCTCGTCGCACATGGTGCCGGGGATGAAGTCGAGCCGCAGCACGTCCCGTCAGACTGCCATGGGCGCCGTGATAGGCGCATGGTGCTGGTAGCCTTCCAGCGCGAAGTCGGACGGCTCGATCAGTTCCAGCCACTCGGGCTGGTACTGGCCCGTTTGTGCGAAGGCCGGCACGCGGTCCGAGATCACCAGCTTGGGCGCGGGGAAGGGCGTGCGCGTGAGCTGTTCCTTGACCATATCCAGATGGTTTTCGTAGATGTGCGCATCGCCCACGAAGTAGGTGAACCAGCGCGGGGTGTAGCCGGTCAGGCGGCCCACCAGATGCAGCAGGGCCGCGCCTTCGGCCAGGTTGAACGGCGTGCCCAGGCCGATATCATTGCTGCGCACGTACAGGCACAGCGAGATTTCGCGCGCGGCGGCGTTAGGGATGAACTGGTACAGCAGGTGACAGGCCGGCAGCGCCACGGCGTCCAGGTCGGCCGGATTCCAGCCGTGGAACAGGATGCGGCGGCTGCCCGGATTGTTGACGATGGTGTCCAGGCATTCGCGCAACTGGTCGATGGCCTTGTACAGCAGGACTTTGGCCACGCCTTCGTCCTGCAGCGGGGCCACTACACGGAAGCCGTTGCGTTGCGCGTCCTCGATCTGCGCCGTCTGGTCGGCGGGAATCAGCTTGTAGCCGGGCCAGCCGCGCCACTGCACGCCATACACGGGGCCGAGGTCGTCTTCGCCCAGGCGGTAGGGGTTGTCCAGCCATTGCTGGTTCTCGTTGGCGTTCTGGTCCCACACTTTGCAGCCCAGGGCGCGGAAGTCGGCCGCGCTGCGCGAGGCGCGCAGGAAGGCGCACAGCTCGCCCACCACGGATTTGAAGGCCAGCTTCTTGGTCGTCACGGCTGGGAAACCGTCGTTCAGCAGGTCGAAGCGCATCATGGCGCCTGGCACGCTCAACGTGCGGATGCCGGTGCGGTTGTCCTGCCAGCTGCCGGTGTCGAGTACCGTCTTGATCAGATCCTGGTATTGCTGCATTCAATTCTCCAACGTGAGGCGTGGGCCGCGCGGCCCGGGAAGGCGGTTATTGTATCAGGCACGCATGCGGGCTAAAGGTCAGGGCGGGGGTATCAAGCGTACGCATGTGGGGCGATGGTCAGCGCGAGGGTATCAGGCACGCATGCGGCGTGAAGGTCAGCGCGAGGGGCCGCGGCCGGCGGCCTTGCCCTTGCGTTGGCCGCCAGCCGCGCCACCGGCCGAGGCCTTGGCTGCGCTGCGCGCGACGGACTTGGCGCCCCGTCCACCAGCGACGACGACGGCGCCGCGTGGCACGGAAGCGCCCGCGCCCGGTCCTTTTGCGCCCAGCCCCTTGGCGCCCGACCCTTTGGCGCCTGGTGCCTTGAAGCCGCTGGCTTTGGGCGCGGTAGCCGGTGTGGCGGGGCGCTGCCCGCCGCCAGCAGCCAGGGCTGCCTTGCCGCCCGGTGGTCCGGTGAATGGGCGTTTCTTCTTGGTGGAAGGGGGCGGCTTCGGTCCAGATGCCGCGCCGCCGGTGGCAGGCACGCGGTGGTCGGCCTCGAAGCCCGGTTCCTCCTCGCGCAGTATCACCTGGCCGGTCAATTTTTCGATGGCGGCCAGCAGGTCCACTTCATCGGCGCAGACGAGCGACACGGCTTCGCCCGTCGCCCCGGCGCGGCCAGTGCGGCCGATACGGTGGATGTAGTCTTCCGCCACGGTCGGCAGGTCAAAATTGACCACCTGCGGCAGTGCTTCGATATCGAGCCCGCGCGCGGCCACGTCGGTCGCCACCAGCACCTGCACCTGCGCCGTCTTGAAGCGGTCCAGCGCCCGCAGGCGGGCCGGCTGCGGCTTGTCGCCGTGGATGGCGTCGGCCGCGATGCCTTCCTCGAGCAGCATCTGCACCAGTTGTTCCACGCCTTTGCGGGTCTTGACGAATACCAGCACCTGTCCCCAGCGGAGCTTTTTCATCAGGTGCAGGAACAGTTCCGGCTTGCGTTTCTTGTCGGTCGGGATCAGCCACTGCCTGACGGTCTTGGTGGCCGTGTTGCGCGGGCTGACCTGGATCGATACCGGATCGACCAGCAGGCCCTTGGTCATGGCGCGGATCGCGTCCGAGAACGTGGCCGAGAACAGCAAGGTCTGGCGTGGCTTGGGCATGGCCATGAACAGCAGGTCCAGGTCATGGGAAAAGCCCAGGTCCAGCATGCGGTCGGCCTCGTCCAGCACCAGCGTTTGCAGCGATTTGAACTGGATCGCATCCTGGCGCAGCAAATCCAGCAGACGGCCCGGCGTGGCGACCAGCACGTCCAGCCCTTTGCGCAGTTTGTTTACCTGTGGTTCGATCGGCACCCCGCCATAGGCCACGAAATAGCGCAGCGGCAGATTGCGGCCATAGGTGCGGAAGCTGTCATAAACCTGCTCGGCCAGTTCGCGCGTGGGCACCAGCACCAGGCAGCGCACGGACAGCGGCGCCACCACACCTTCCATGGTCAGGCGGTGCAGGATGGGCAGCGCGAAGCCGGCCGTCTTGCCGGTGCCGGTCTGGGCGGCCGCCATCAGGTCGCGGCCGGCCAGCACGGCCGGTATGGCCTGTTTCTGGACCGGCGTCGGTTCGTTATAGGCCAGCGCTTCGAGCGCGCGCAGCAAAGGGTCGATCAGGCCGAGGGATGCAAAAGTCATGGTGTACTGAGTAGAAGACGGAAGGGGCGGCGCAGCATGGGCTGGCCGCCGGATTAATTGGTCAGGGCCGCGGCCCACAGGGCCAGGACTTCCCGCGCGCGCTCGTCGGACAGCGACAGCAGGTTATCACCCACATACAGTTCGACCACGCTGTGTTCGGGCAGCGCGCCATGGCTGGCGCGGTTGAACAGCCACACGCCGTGCCGGGCGGCGATCTCGTTGCGAATTTCCATGGCGCGCTCACGGCTCACGGGCAAGTGCAGATGGAGCATGTTCGCGTGCGGACAGGCCGGATTGACCATCATGCGCGGGTGCGCGCGCAAGGCTTCGTACAGCCATTGCGTGCGGCGGAAGTAGTCCGGCATGGCGGCCAGGCGCGCGTCGAACTGCATGGCCGCTGCCACCACATAAGGCGAGCGGTGCACGATATTGCCGCCCTGGCGGCGATACCACTCGGCCGCTTTGGCCACGAAGGCATGGCTGCCGGCCAGCAGGGCGCCGCCCAGCCCGCCGATGCCCTTGTACAGGGAAACGTAGACGCTGTCGAAACCGGCGGCGATGTCCGCCACCGGCCGGCCGTAAGCGGCCGCCGTCTCCCAAAGCCTTGCGCCATCCATGTGCAAGTGAATGCCTTGCGCGGCGCAGTGGCGCTTGATGGCGTCCAGTTCGTCCCAGCTCGGGCACTGGCCTCCGATCTCGCGCGCCGGCAGTTCCAGCGCGGCCGCACCCAGGCGGTCCGGGATGGCTTGCAGTTCTTCCAGCGTCCACGGGCGATGCTGGTCGCCGATCTGGAGCACGTGGAAGTGGTCGAACAACTGATGGTTGCCCCGCTCATGGCGCAGGATGTGGGCGGTGGGATGCAGTGCCACCAGCCTGCTGCCCCTCTCATCGCAAGCCAGGCGCAGCGCCGTGGCCTGGACCATGGTGCCGGTGATGCAGAACACGGCCGCTTCCTTGCCCAGCAAGGCCGCCACCTTTGCTTCGAATTGCTGCAGCAGCTCGCCGTCGCCGTAGGTGTCGTGCACCACGCCGTTCGCCTCGCACCATGCCGCCATGGCGGCGAAAGTCTCGGCCGGCGTGGGCTGGCGGTGGCCCGGCAGGACGGTGTGGCATTGCTGGCGCAGTTCGGCGTCGGTCACATCCGGCTCCGGTCAGTGGACCACGTGGACGTTATGGAATTGCAGCGCCGCCAGGTTGGCATACACGCCGCCCAGCGCCACCAGGGAAGCGTGGGTGCCGGTTTCGACGATCCTGCCGTCTTCCATGACGATGATGCGGTCGGCGCGTTGCACCGTGGCCAGGCGGTGCGCGATGATGACGGTGGTGCGGCCCACCATGGCCGCTTCCAGCGCCGATTGCACCAGGCGTTCCGATTCCGCGTCCAGCGCGCTGGTCGCTTCGTCCAGCAGCAGCAGCGGCGGGTTTTTCAGCAGCGCGCGGGCGATGGCGATGCGTTGGCGCTGGCCGCCGGACAGGCGCACGCCGCGCTCGCCCAGGAACGACTGGTAGCCTTGCGGCAGGCGCTCGATGAATTCGTGGGCGGCGGCCAGCTTGGCGGCCTGGATCACTTCCGCGTCGGTGGCGCCGGCGCGGCCGTAGCGGATGTTTTCCATGGCGTCGGCCGAGAAGATCACGGTATCCTGCGGCACGATGCCGATCGCGTCGCGCAGCGTGTGCAGGTCGAGGCGGGTGATGTCCACGCCATCGAGCTTGATGGTGCCATGCTGCGGGTCGTAGAAGCGCAGGAACAGCTGGAACAGGGTGGTCTTGCCGGCGCCGGACGGGCCGACTACGGCCACCGTTTCGCCGGGCTTGATCTCCAGCGACAGGTGTTCCAGCGCCATGGTATCGGGGCGCGAAGGATAATTGAACGTCACGTCCTGCAGTGCCAGCGCAGCGCCGTTGGCCGCGCGCGGCGGCAGCGCCAGTGGCTGGGCCGGCGATTCGATGCGCGACTTGGCCGACATCAGTTCCAGCAGGCGTTCGGTGGCGCCGGCGGCGCGCTGGGCCTCGCCCATCACTTCCGACAGGGCGCCGATGGAGCCGGCCACGATGGAGGCGTACAGGATGAACTGGCCCAGGTCGCCGCCCGTCATGGTGCCTTCGATCACGGCATGCGCGCCCAGCCACAGCACGAACACGATGGTGCCGAACACCAGCACGATGGCGATCATGGTCAGCAGAGCGCGGGCGCGGATGCGGCGCATGGCCGTCAGGAAGGCGCCTTCCACGGACGTGCCAAAGCGGTCCGATTCCACTTTCTCATGGGTGAACGCCTGCACGGTGGGCATGGCGTTCAGGATCTCGCCGGCCATGGCCGAAGCGTCGGCGATGCGGTCCTGCGAATCGCGCGACAGCTTGCGTACGCGGCGGCCGAACATCACGATCGGCAGCACCGTCAGCACCAGCAGGCCGATGATGATGGACGACAGCTTGACGCTGGTGACGAACAACATCACCAGCCCGCCCAGGAACAGCAGCACGTTACGCAGCGCCATCGAGATGCTGGTGCCGACCACGGCCTGGATCAGGGTGGTGTCGGTGGTGATGCGCGACAGGACCTCGCCCGTTTGCGTGGTTTCGAAGAATTCGGGGCTCTGCGTGACCACATGACGGTACACGGCGCTGCGGATATCGGCCGTGACGCGTTCACCCAGCCAGGACACGGTGTAGAAGCGGGCCGCCGTGGCCAGCGCCAGCACGGTGGCGACGGCGAACAGGGCCAGGAACACCAGGTCCACGTGCTGGATGCTCTTGCTGCCGGCCGGGCCGCCGAAGCCCAGGTCGATCATCTGCTTGAACGCGGCGGGAATGGCCAGCGTGGAACCGGCGGCGACTACCAGCGCGATACCGGCCATCATGAACTGGCGGCGATACGGCAGCAGGAACGGCATCAGGCCCTTGAAGGCGGCCAGGCTGCCTTTCTTCAGTTGACGCGATTCGGTTGGTGCTGCGGCGGACGGTGGGCTGGCGGTGGTGCTATTTGTCATCGTGTTGGCAGTATTAGTGGTCATCGTTTTCATAATTTCATGGCACCAGCGTACCCGGTCAGTTCCAGGTAGGCGCGGCCGGCAGGTTCGCCGTCGCGGCTGACCGTGACGGCACCTTCCCAATACACCGCGCCGGTCGAGCGCCGCGAGTCCAGCTCCTGGTCGTCCTGCAAGGGCACGATGCGCCATGCGGTACGTCCGGTGGTGAGCAGGGTGGCGACGGGATACTCGGCATTGGTGCGGGGCGAACGCCAGCGCCGTTGCGGAGCAAAACTGACCTGATCCGGCGCGTACTGCGTGATCTTACCGGATGCATCGCGCCATGTCGCGTGCGCCCATAGTTTACCACCTGTGGCGCTCCTGATCTGGAAA
Source organism: Rugamonas apoptosis (assembly GCF_014042355.1). Classification (GTDB taxonomy): domain Bacteria; phylum Pseudomonadota; class Gammaproteobacteria; order Burkholderiales; family Burkholderiaceae_D; genus Rugamonas; species Rugamonas apoptosis. The sequence continues at coordinate 244,591 of NZ_JACEZU010000005.1, read as the reverse complement.
GCCATCAGGGCGCCGCCGTCATCCAGATTGGCGCCCACCCAGTCCCAGCCCGTGGCGGCCGGATCGAGCACCTGGGACGACCATTCGTGATCAAGCCAGCTGCGGCCGGACACGGCCAGGATCTTGCCCTGGCGGTTGATGGTGCCGGTGGTGGCCAGTTGCGGCTCGCTGTAGTAATAACTGGCCTGCGCCGGTTGCGGACCCTTGCGGGAATAGCCGCCGTCGCCTTCCAACAACAGCGGCTGGCTGGGCGCCAGCCGCAGCGCGAGCGCGAAGCCGGGCGTCTCCACGCTCACGCGGTAGCCGCCGTCCGCGTCGCGCACCATACGCCAGGCGTCCAGTTTGACGTCGGTGTCGCCCACCTTGGCGTAGGCCAGGCCGAAACCCTCGCGCGCGCTGCGCTGGTCGTGCAGCAGCTTGCCGTTGGCCGGATCGGAGAGGGCCGCGTGGCCGACGATCATCTGCATGGGCGCGAAGCGGCTGGGATTGGCCCGGTCATGCGGGGTGGCGCTGCGGAAGAACGTGACCTGGTAGCCCAGCGGCTTGCCGTCCGCTCCCGTGAGCCAGCCGGTCACATACCACCACTCCGTCTTGTAGTCCGGGTGGGCGCCGTAACTGGCGGGGAAGGGCAGCGGCGCGGCCAGCGGCGTGACGGCGGCGTATTGCGGCGGCGCCGCCAGGGCCGGAACGCCGGCGGCGGCCAGCAGCGCCAGGAGTGCGATATTAATCAGACGGCGCATGGTTACCAATCCTCCCGGACGGCGCGTATCGGTCCGCCGGACAGGGCCTGGCGCCCGGCCAGCAGCGCCGTCAGCGCGGCGGCGCCCAGCAGCAGCCCGGCCACAGCGCCCAGCAGGCCCCAGGGCAGGTGCAGCTGCATGGTCCAGTGGAACGATTGCGGGTTGATGACGAAGACGAGAATCAGGCTGATGACCCAGCCCAGCACAAAGCCGGTGGCGATGCCCAGCCCCGTGAGCGAGCCGCCTTCGATGGCGAGGATGGCCAGCACCTGGCGCCGCGTGACGCCCACGTGGCGCAACATGCCGAATTCGCGGGCCCGCGCCAGCGTCTGCGCGGAGAACGTGGCGGCCACCCCGAACAGACCGATCACGATGGCGATCGCCTCCAATAGATAAGTGATGGCGAAGCTGCGATCGAACACCTGCATGCTCATGGCGCGGATGTCGGACGGCGCGCCAAAGTCCAGCCGCGCACCGAACGGCAGTTGCTTGAGGCGTTCAATCGCCTGCGCGGCGCTGGTGCCGGATTGCAGCCACAGGGCCGCATCGCTCACTTCCTGGTCGCCGGTGATGGCGCGGTAGTCGGCCAGGCGCATCTGGATCGAGCCGGTGGGCCGGGCATAGTCGCGCCACACGCCGGACACGAAGAACGTGTGCGTTTGCCCCGCCAGCGGCAAGGCGATGCGCTGGCCGGGTGCCATGCCGTACAGGTCCACCATCGCTTCGGAAATCCAGACCGGCGGCAGGCCGGCGGGCGCGGGCAGGGCCGAACCCACCAACGGCAGCAGGCGGCCCGGATCGGATGCGTCGATATAGCGCGCGATCAGCGCCACGTTGGGCCGTTCCGCCGCCAGCGACAGCGAGCGGGCGCGCAGGAAATCGGCTTTGCGCACACCCGGCAGCGCGGCCAGCGCGGCCTGTTCCGGCGGGCGCAGGCCAGCCGTGACGCCGCCGCTGGCCGAACGCACATACAGGTCGGCCGGCAGCAGATGCTGCAACCAGTCGTCCAGCGACACTCTGAAGCTGGCCACCATAATGGCCATGGCCACCATCAGGCTGAAGCTGGACAGCACGCCGCCCAGCGCGATGCCGGCCTGGCCGGAGGCGTTGGCCAGCCGCGCCAGCGTCAGCGTCAATACCGGGGAGGCGTCCGGCCGGTGTGCGGTGGCGGCGCTCCAGCGCGCGTGCGCGGCGCGGAACACGGCGGCGGCCAGCCGGGGCATCAGGGCGATAGTCCCGATCAGCAGCAGCGCGACGGCCAGGTAGCCGAAGATGGGCAGTTCGAACACGGGCGGCGCGCGCGACAGCAAGGCGGCCAGCGCCAGGCAGGCGACGGCGGGCCAGGTGGTGGCCAGGCGCGAAATGGTGGCTTCCTCCGTGCCGGATTTGAGGGCGACGGCGGGCCGGGCGCGGGCCGCCTCCAGCGCCGGGGCGGCACAACCGAGCAGCGCGACGCCCACCCCCAGCGAGAAATACACCAGTGCCGCCACCGGCGTGAATTCCACCGCCGGCTGCACGCCGGCGAACAGGCCCGCGCCCAGGTCGGCGCCGAAAAAGCGCAGCATGGCGGCCGCGATGCCATAGCCGGCCGCGATGCCGATGGCCGATCCGGCCACGCCCAGGCACAAGCCTTCCAGGAGAATTTGGCGCAGCAAACGCTTGCGGTCCATGCCCAGCACGCGCAGCAGCGCGAACTGGCTGCGGCGCCGGATCACGGACAGCGCCTGCGTGGAGAACACGAGGAAGGCGCCGGTGAACAGCGCCACCAGCGCCAGTACGGTGAGGTTGACCCGGTAGGCGCGGCTGACGCCTTCGTTGCGGCTGTTCTGGTCCTCGTCGTTGGGCAGGCTGACGCGGAAACGGCCCGGATAGCGGCGTTCCAGTTCCTGCGCCAACTTCACCTTGAACGCGTCGCGGTTGACGCCGTCGCGCAGCTTGAGGTCGATGCGCGACAGTTGGCTCAGCTTGTTGAAGCGCCATTGTGCCGCGCCCACGTCCATCACGCCCAGGCGCTGGCCGGCGCGTGCGTGCAGCAGCGGGCCGGCCACGCGCAGGCGTATGGTGTCGGTGCCGCTTTGCAGCGCGAGCATGCCGTTGCGTTCCAGCTTGAGCCAGGACAGGGCGGCGGGCGACAGGAACACTGTATCGTCGGCCAGCGCATCGTAGGGTTGATCGTCCGCCGGCACCCCCATCAACTCGGGCGTCACGAACCCGGCCCGCATGGCGTCCACGCCGATGATCTTGAGCGCGTTGCGCTGGCCGGGCAGCGAAGCGTCGAATTCCAGCACGGGCGAGGCCACGGCCACGCCGTCGCGGTTGGCCAGGTCGGGGAAGACCGTCTCGTCGAAAAACGCTTCCGTGCCGCGCACCTGCACGTCGGCCACGCCAGACAGGCCCTTGATGGCGGACGAGAATTCATTGAACGCGGCGGCGTTGATCAGGTGGATGGCGAAACCGAGCGCGATGCCGATGGCGATGGCGGCGATGGCCGTGATGGCGCGCAGCGGGTGGGCGCGCCACTCGCCCAGCAGCAGCCATCGGGACAGGCGGCGCAGGCCGGCGGCCACCGTGCGGCGATCGGGTGCGGCTAGGATGCCGGGCATTCGAGCGCCAGTTTGTCGGCCGCGTGCCTGGCCCGCAGTTGGGCCTGCGTGGCGGCCTTGCCGGTGGCCGTCTTGGCCGCGTCCTCGGCCCACTGGCGTTTCAGTTGGAGGCGGCCGCATTTCAGGCGTTTCGCCTCTGCGGCACGCTCGGCGCGGGCATAGGCGCGTTCGTCAGCTTGTTCCCGCTTCTGGCGTGCCTTTTGCAGCCCGTCGGCCTGGCGTTTGTCGCGCGCCAGCTGGGCGGCGGCATCGCTGGCGGCATCGGACGGTGGAGTGGCGGGCGCGGCCAGCACGACGCCGCGCCCATCGGGGCATGGTTCGGCGCCGTAGCTGATCTTGCCATCGGCGGAGGTGCATTTGTAGACAGGCTGCGCGCAGGCGCCGGCGGCCCACAGCAGGCCGGCGGCCAGTAACAGGCGCGCCGTCAGGTTCACAGTATCTTCCCCGGATTCATGATGCCCAGCGGGTCCAGCGCGGCCTTGATGGCCCGCATCAGGTCCAGCTCCACGGCGCTCTTGTAGTGGGCCAGGTCGTCGCGTTTGAGCGCGCCGATGCCATGTTCGGCCGAGATTGAACCGCCAAAATTGACCACGCTGTCGTGCACCACGCGGTTGACGGCGGCCTGGTTGGACAGGAAGGCTTCGTGGCCTATGCCATCCGGCGGCGCCACGTTGAAATGCAGGTTGCCGTCGCCAAGGTGGCCGAAGCACACCAGCTGGCAGCCGGGGAAAGCCTGCTCCAGCATGGGTTCGGTGGCCGTGATGAACTCCGCGATGCGCGACACGGGCAGCGAGATATCGTGCTTGATGTTCTTGCCGGCGGCCGCCTGCGCCAGCGGGATATGCTCGCGCAACTGCCACAAGCCGGCCGACTGCGCGATCGAACTGGCCACCACGGCATCGTCGATGATGTCCTGTTCCAGCGCCGCGCCGATGGCGTTTTCCAGCAGTTCGACGGCATGCTGTTCGGATTCATTACTTGATAACTCAAGTAATACATACTGGCCGTGGGCCGCCGCGAATGGCTTGGGCAGTTGCGGGAAGTGCTGCGCCACCAGCGCCAGGCAGAATTGGGACATCAGCTCGAAGCCGGTCAGGCTGGCGCCGCAGCGGTCCTGCATCAAGGTCAGCAAGCGCAGCGCGTGCGCCGGCGTGGGCAGCGCGGCCAGCGCCGTGATGCAGGCTTTCGGCTGCGGATACAGTTTGAGCACCGCGCCGGTGATCACGCCCAGCGTGCCCTCCGCGCCAATATACAGGTCGCGCAGATCGTAGCCGGTATTGTCCTTGCGCAGGCCGCGCAAGCCATCCCACAGTTGGCCTTGCGGCGTCACTACCTCCAGGCCCAGGCACAGTTCGCGCGTATTCCCGTAGCGCAGCACGGCCGTGCCGCCGGCGTTGGTGGACAGGTTGCCGCCGATGCTGCAACTGCCTTCGGCCGCCAGCGACAGCGGGAACAGACAGCCTTCGGCCGCCGCCGCTTCCTGCACCTGTTGCAGGATGCAGCCCGCATCGACCGTGATGGTGCGGTTGACGGGATCAACGGCGCGGATGCGGTTCAAGCGCGCCAGCGACAGCACCACGGCATCGCCGCTGGCGTCGGGCACACTGCCCAGCACCAGGCCCGTGCGGCCGCCTTGCGGCACCAGCGGCACCCGCCATTGGGCGCAGGCAGCGACCAGCAGCCGGACCTGTTCCACGGTGGCAGGGCGCAGCACGGCGGCCGCCTTGCCGGTGAACCGGCCGCGCCAGTCGGTAAGGTAGGGCGCCATGCCGTCGTCGTCGCAGACGACAAAATCATCGCCCACCGTGGCGCGGCAATGGTCCAGGAATTCCAGCAGGGAGGTGGCGGACAGGCTCATTTGGCGGGGTTGACCTTATCCAGCAGTTCCTTGGCCATGCGCTTGGCGGCCTTCTTGTAGGGGCGCAGGTACATCACGGCGCACACGAAGTAGACGCAGACGATGGCCGCCTCGCCCCAGCCCAGCCAGGCCGACAGGCTGCCTTTGTCGCTGTAGCCGCGCACCACGCCTTCCGTGAAGTACAGCAGGATCATCATGGACGACCATTGCAGCGTGTAGATGTCGCGCTTGAACACGCCGTACAGGGGAATCAGGAGGGGCGCCGCCTTGAGCACGACCCACGAGCCGCCCGGATGCAGCGGCGCCAACACCATCTCCCACAGCACGCACCAGATAATGAGCAGTATCAGGCTGGCGATGGCGCCCCGGTGGAAATAGCGATGCAGCTTATCGTTGACCATTATCGTCCCCGCAGTTTGACGGCCGTTTCGGCCAGGCGCCGGCCCAGTGCGATGGCCAGCCGTTTTTCGTCTTCCGTGATGGCCAGTTTGCCATCGAGTCCCGCCCAGTGGCTTGCGCCATATGGGGTGCCGCCGCTGGCGGTGGTCATCAGTTCGGGATGGGTGTAGGGCAGGCCCAACACCATCATCCCGTGGTGGAACAGCGGGATCATCATCGACAGCAGCGTCGACTCCTGGCCGCCGTGCAGGCTGCCGGTGGACGTAAACACGCAGGCCGGCTTGCCCGCCAGGGTGCCGGACAGCCAGTCGGCCGAAGTACCATCCCAAAAATACTTCATGGCCGAAGCCATGTTGCCAAAGCGCGTGGGCGAGCCCAGGGCCAGTCCGGCGCATTCCTTCAAATCGTCCAGTTCCACGTAGGGCGCGCCGTCGCTGGGCACCTCGGGCTCCGTGGCGACGGTCACGGTGGACACGGCCGGCACCGTCCGAATGCGGGCGTCGCAGCCCGGTACGCTCTCAATGCCTTGTGCAATCAGTTCCGCCAATTTGCGGGTCGCGCCATGACGCGAATAGAACAATACAAGAATAATCAGATTGGTTTGGTTCATGGGGAGTTATTATAGGGCCCTTTGACGGGTGGCATGAGTGCCACTCTTGCATTCTGATTATTGAGTCCATGTCCTTACATTACGTTTCCCCGATCTGGCAATTCCTGAAACAGCGCTGGACGGGCGGCGCCGACGCCGTCCGTTCATTGTCCTGGCAGGAAATCCGCGACCTGCTGCTGTTCGCGCGCCGCCGTCTGCGCGAGGAAAGTCTGACCCAGGTGGCCGGCAGCCTCACGTTCACGTCCGTGTTCGCGCTGGTGCCCTTGCTGACGATCGCGCTGGCTATCTTCACCACTTTCCCGATGTTTAACACCTTCCGCAGCTCGCTGGATGCGTATTTTATCCAAAGCGTGATGCCCAAGGCGATCGCCAACACCATCATGAGCTACCTGACCGGGTTCGCCTCCAAGGCCACCCGGCTGTCGGCGGTGGGTGCGGTGGCGCTGGTGGTGACGTCGGTGGCCATGATGGGCACCATCGAGCGCGTGTTCAACCGCATCTGGCAGGTGCGGCGTGAGCGGGGCTGGACCAAGCGCATCCTCGTGTACTGGGCCTTGATCACGCTGGGTCCACTGCTGATCGGTGGTTCGCTGACGCTGTCGTCGCAGTTTTTCATGGCCACCAGCGACCTGGTGGGGGGCATACCGGTGCTGGGCGCGCTGATCTACACCATCCTGTCGATGGCGCTGACGACGGCCAGCTTCACGCTGCTGTATGTGATCGTGCCCAATCGCGACGTGGATTGGCGCGACGCGGCATGGGGCGGCCTGGTGGCTGGCCTGGCGTTCGAGGTGGCCAAGCGCGGTTTCGCCATCTTCATCACGCATTCGCCCAGTTATTCCAAGATCTACGGCGCGCTGGCCGCCTTGCCCTTGTTCCTGCTGTGGGTCTACGTGTCGTGGCTGATCACGCTGGTGGGCGCGCTGCTGGTGGCGGCGCTGCCGGTGGTGAAATATGAACGGTGGTGGCACGAGGCCGTGCCCGGTGGCGAGTTCGTGGATGCGATGGCGATCCTGAAAGTGCTGTACGGCGCGCGCCAGGCCAGCGACACGGCCCTCGTGAACGCCGGCACCATCCGCCGCGCCACCCGGCTCGGCTTCGACGAAATGGATCAGCTGCTGGAAAAAATGGCGGCCGAAGGCTGGGTGGGCAGGGTGCAGACGGAGCCGCCGCGCCGGGTCCAGTGGGGCAAGCGGGTCAGCGACAGCGGCGACCATTGGGTGCTGCTGGCCAATGTGGACCGGCTGACCTTGGCCGACGTCTATCGCCTGTTCGTATTCGGCGGCATGCCCGTCAACGCCGGCGTGGTGGCCGATGGCGACGACGAACGCGAGGCCCGCGCCGCGCGCGAAGCGGCCTCGCTGGCGCGCGCGGTGGAGAGCGCCGTCGAGCAGGGCTTGGGACGCTCGCTGGCCGAGCAGTTCGGTCAGTAAGCTGGCCGGCGGCGGGGGGCCGGCGAGGCGTGGCCGCTAGCGGCGGACGAAGCCGATCAGCGCATCCAGCACCGCATCCGGCTGCTCGCTCATCAGCGAGTGGCCGCTGTCGACCTGCACCACCTTGCCGTGGGCGATGGTGGAGGTGAGCAGCTTGGTCGAGCGCGGCGGCGTCATCATGTCCTTGCGGCCGAACAGGAACAGGGTGGGGCAGCGTACCGCTTGTGCGGCCGCTTCGCCGTTGGCGTAGCTGTTGCAGGCCGAGAAATCGGTGTGGAACACCAGCGCCGGGTTGATGGCCGAGATGCGTTGCATCAGCCGGCGCGCGCTGCCCATCACGGAAGCGCCTGGCCCCGACTTCGATGGCGCGCCCGTGGCGGACGAGTGCGACCAGATGTTGACCATATCGATCGCCGCTGCTTCGTCCGTGCGGGCCGTGTCCAGCAGCGCGTCCGACACCTTCATCGGATAGGTCGAACCGATCATGCCCAGGTGTGTGACCCGGTCCGGCGCGCGGAACGACGCCTCCAGCGCGATCAACGATCCCATGCTGTGCCCGAACAGCGCCGCCTGCCGCACGCCGGCCGCGTCCAGCACGGCCAGCAGCCAGTCGGCCAGCGCTTCCACGCTGGCCTTGGCCGCGCCTAGGCTGCGGCCATGTCCCGGCAAGTCCACGGCCAGCACGCCGTAGCCATGGTGGGCAAAATAGCGGGTCTGCAAAGCCCACACACTGTGGTCGTTTTGCGCGCCATGGATGAACACCACGGTGGGCAGATCAGGATCGAACGGCTTGCCGCCGGTGTAGCAATAGGCGTCCACGCCTTCCACGTTGAGCAGCATGTCAGGCTCCTTTCTGGGACAGTTTCAGGCCGCGGGCCAGGTCTTCAATCAAATCGTCCGCGTCTTCCAGGCCGACCGACAGGCGCATGGTGCTTTCCGTGATGCCGGAAGCGGCCAACTGGTCGGCCGGCACCCGGAAGTGGGTGGTGGAAGCGGGATGGATCACCAGCGACTTGGCGTCGCCCACGTTGGCCAGGTGCGAGAATACCTGCAGGCTCTCCACGAAGCGCTTGCCGGCCGCGCGGTCGCCCTTGATGGCGAACGACAGCACGGCGCCGCAGCCTTTGGGCAGCAGGGTCTTGGCCAGTTCGTAGTCCGGGTGGCTGGGCAGTTCCGGGTAGGACACGGCTTCCACGGCCGGATTGGACAGCAGGAATTCAACCACCTTGCGGGTGTTGGCCACATGCCGTTCCATGCGCAGGCCCAGCGTTTCCACGCCTTGCAGGATGGCGAACGCGTTGTGCGGACTCATGACGGCGCCGAAGTCGCGCAGCCCCTCGCGGCGCGCGCGCAGCGCGAACGCGCCCACGGTCGATTCCTCCGTGAACACCATGCCGTGGAAGCCGTCATACGGTTCGCACAGCTCGGCGTAGCGGCCGGTCTGGTCGTGCGCGGCCTGCCAGTCGAAGGTGCCGCCGTCCACCAGCAGCCCGCCCATGGCCGTGCCGTGCCCGCACAGGAACTTGGTGGCCGAGTGGAACACGAGGTCGGCGCCGTGCTCGCACGGACGCAGCAGATAAGGCGTGGTGAAGGTCGAATCGACCATCAGCGGCAGCTGCTGTTCATGGGCCAGCGCGGCCACTTGCGGCACGTTGAGCACGTCCAGTCCCGGATTGCCCAGCGTCTCCCCGAACAGCACCTTGGTGTTGGGGCGGATGGCGGCGCGCCAGGCGTCGATATCGCGTGGATCGACGAACGTGGTCTCGATGCCGAAACGTTTGAGCGTGTAGGCCAGCATATTGTGCGAGCCGCCGTACAGCGCGCGCGAGGCGACGATGTGCGAGCCGGCGCCGGCGATGGTGGCCAGCCCCAGGTGCATGGCGGCCTGGCCGCTGGCCGTGGCGATGGCGGCCACGCCGCCTTCCAGCGCGGCGATGCGTTCTTCCAGCACGGCGTTGGTGGGGTTGGAGATGCGCGAGTAGACGTGGCCGGCGCGCTCCATGTTGAACAGCGAGGCCGCGTGGTCGGCGTCCTGGAACGCGAAGGCGGAGGTGAAGTAGATCGGGGTGGCGCGGGCGCCGGTAGCCGGGTCGGGTGTCGCCCCGGCGTGCAGCGACAAGGTATCGAAGCCGGGGTAGTGTGGGCCGCTCATATTGTCTCAGCTGGTTGGTTGGAATGCTGGGCATCCTACCTTGAAACGTGCTGTAGCAACAGTAGCAAAAAATGTTGCGTTTTGATTATCCACAACGCTGGATTTTTTGGCGGGCTTAGGCTACATTCGCTATAAGGCTACGACAAGTAGTAATCTCATTCATATAGCCCATCAGACAGCGGATAGGACGGCCCAAAATGAAAGTTTCCGAAATTCTCCAGGTTAAAGGCAATATTCTTTACACCATTTCTCCGGACCAACCGCTGGTGGAAGCGGCCAACACGATGGCTGAAAAAGACATCGGCTCGCTGGTAGTGATGGAATTTGGTGATCTGGTCGGCATGCTGACCTTCCGCGAAGTGCTCAAGGCTGTCCACAGCAACGAAGGCGCCGTGGGCGGCGGCACCGTGCGCAAGCACATGGATGACCATCCGATCACCGTCACGCCCGACACGGAAGTGAACGAAGTGCGCCGCATCATGCTGGAAAAGCACGCGCGCTACCTGCCCGTGATGAACGCCAAGACCCTGCTGGGCGTGATCTCGTTCTACGACGTGGCGCGCGCCGTGCTGGAAGCGCAAAGCTTCGAGAACCGCATGCTCAAAGCTTACATCCGCGACTGGCCGGCCGAAACGACGGAATAGACGCAGCGGTGCTCCCCAAAAAAACGCTATCGGTTGATAGCGTTTTTTTTCGGCCGGGCGAGCCGTGCGGCTTGCCGGAGAGGGATCTGCGGGCGCTTCAGGCCGCGCCTTCCAGCGCGTCGTTGTTGAGCCAGCCGGCCAGCACCGGCGCCGTCATCGGGCGTGCGAACAGGAAGCCCTGGGCCAGCGGGCAGCCCAGCGTTTGCAATATCATGGCTTGCCGTTCGTCTTCCACGCCTTCCGCGATCACGGCCAGGCCCAGGTTGCGGCCCAGCTGGATCACCATCTCGGCGATGCTGCTGCCGCGCGCCGAACCGGTGATCTCCGTGACGAAGGCACGGTCGATCTTTAGCCGGTCGATCTGCAGGCGCTGCAGGTAGGACAGCGACGAGAAGCCGGTGCCGAAGTCGTCGATGGCGATGCTGACGCCGGTCTGCTTGATCTGCCCCAGCATCTTGATCAGCAGGTCCGGTTCCTCCATGGCCATCGATTCCGTGATTTCCAGCTCCACGAATTCCGGCGGCGCCTTGGTGTCTTCCAGCGCCGAACGCAGCATTTCCAGGAAATAGGGGTGGCGGAACTGCACCTGCGACACGTTAATCGACATCATGAAGTTGTCGTGGCCAGCCGCGCGCAGCGCCACCAGCTCGCGCAGGGCGGTGCGCATCACCCACTCGCCCAGGTCGATGATCAGGCCCGAATACTCGGCGATGGGGATAAAGCGGTCCGGTGAGATGAACTTGCCGTCCGGCGTTTGCCAGCGCAGCAGGGCCTCGGCGCCCATCGGGCGGCGCGTGACCAGGTCGATCTGCGGCTGGTACACCACGAACAACTGGTCCTGGCCGAAGGCCGTGCGCAGCGCGTGCATCATGCGCACCCGCTCGCGGATCTCCACGCCCATGCTGCGCGAGAAGTAGAAGTGGCCGGCGCGCTGCTGCAGCTTGGCGCGCTTGAGGGCGATGTCGGCGTCCTTGAGGGCGTCGGCGCCGCTGCCGTCATGTTCATTCAGGCGCACCAGGCCGAGGGTGGCAGACAGCCGCACGTCCTGGCCGTCGATCACGAACGGGGTCTGGAACAGGGCCAGGATGCTGGCTGGGTTGACCTGGGCGGAGTCGCCCAGCACGCAGAAGATGTCGCCGCCGATGCGCGCCACCGTCAACTGCTTGCCCAGGCGCGATTGCAGGCGCTGGGCCACGGTCACCAGCAGCGTGTCGCCGAATTGGTGGCCCAGCGCGTCGTTGGTTTCGGCGAAGTGGTCCAGGTCCACCAGCGACAGGGTGGACGTCTCGCGGGCCGGGCTGGCCAGCATGACGTCCAGGATTTCGATCAGGCGGGTGCGGTTGGGCAGCTTGGAGAGCTGGTCGTAGAAGGCCGCGTTGTGCAGGTGCGAAACCAGTTCCACGTTGTCCAGGCCCACAGCGACGTTGCTGCAGAACACTTCCAGCAGCCGCTCGTCGATGTCCGTCATGGCGCGCTCCATGTCGAGGAAGGCGACGAAATCGCGGCTGGCCTTGCCAGCGAAATACAGGGTGATGTAATCGGGGCCGTACAGGTTGCGCCGCTCCGTGAGCGACTGTTCCATCGCCGCGTACATGCGCGGGTCGGCCTTGGCCGTCAGTTGCAAGCCTTCCAGGTGGCCGTAGGCGCCGGCCGTGGCCATCACCATCCATTCATCGCAGCCATCTTCCGGACATTCGCGCACGCACAGCGCGCCGCTCGGTTGCTGGCCCATCAGCGAGGCGGACTGTTGCAGCACGCCGGCGGCGTAATTGTGCACGCCGTGCAGCGCCATCAGCTCGGTGCTGGCCGATACGATCTGGCTCAGGCCGCGCCGGCTGTCGTTGATCTTACGGATTTGTTCGTAGGAGCGGATGGCCGCCGTCACCGTCGTGTACAGCTTGATGCGGGTCAGCTCGGACTTGGTCTTGTAATCGTTGATGTCGAAATCGCGGATGGCGTCGATCTCGGGCGCGTAGCCCGGTTGGCCGGTGCGCAGGATGATGCGCACGTCGGCCAGTTTCAGCGTTTCGCGGATGTAGCGCACCAGGTGCAGGCCGGCGTCGTCCTGTTCCATCACCACGTCAAGCAGGATGACGGCGATTTCCTGTTCATGCTGGAGCATTTCGCGCGCCTGGCTGGCCGAATACGCGTGCACGAATTCCAGCGGCCGGTGCTGCATGTCCAGGTTGCCCAGCGCGAAGGTGGTGGTCGAGTGCACATCCTCGTCGTCGTCGATGATCATGACCCGCCACACGCTGCGCGTTCCAGTCCCGTCCGTCGTCGTCGGGTGCTCTTCTAAGAATACCAGATCGTCGTGATCGTCCTTGGATTGCTCAAGGGGGGTGATCGATGGGGGCATGTGTCGCATCTCCAGGATATCTCGGTGTTCTCGGATTAAGTATATAGCGAATTGTTGCGGAGAACGACGTTTTCAGTAGTTTCCGGGCGGCATAAGGTGTCATTGTGCAAGTTTTGTCAAAAATGACGCCATAAAATCCGCCCACGGAGCCGGTCCTGCTGCGTACCCTGTTGCCAAAATGGCGTCCGGCGGCCACGCCGGAGGCCGTGGACTGGTAAAATGACCGCTTCCTACCTTCCACCATGACGATACCTATGTCCGGCAATACCTTTGGCAAGTTGTTTTCCGTAAGCACTTTTGGTGAATCCCACGGTCCGGCGATCGGTTGCGTGATCGATGGCTGCCCGCCGGGCCTGGCCCTGAGCGAGGCCGATATCCAGCCCGAGCTGGACCGCCGCAAGCCGGGCACGTCGCGCCATGTGACCCAGCGCCAGGAGTCGGACACGGTGGAAATCCTGTCGGGCGTGTACCAGGGCGTCACCACCGGCACCCCGATCGCGTTGCTGATCCGCAATGAAGACCAGCGCAGCAAGGATTACGGCAACATCGCGGAAAGCTTCCGCCCCGGCCACGCCGACTATACCTACTGGCACAAGTATGGCGTGCGCGATCCGCGCGGTGGCGGCCGTTCCTCGGCCCGCCTGACGGCGCCCGTGGTGGGCGCGGCGGCCATCGCGAAGAAATGGTTGCACCAGCAATACGGCACCGTATTCAAAGGCTGCATGAGCCAGTTGGGCGATATCGCCGTGCCGTTCCAGGGCTGGGAACACGTGGCCAACAACCCGTTCTTCGCCGCCAGCGGCGACGCCGGCCTGATCGCCCGCATGGAAGCGGCCATGGATGAATTGCGCAAGGCCGGTGACTCGATCGGCGCGCGGATCGACGTGATCGCCCAGAACGTGCCGGTCGGCCTGGGTCAGCCCATCTACGACAAGCTGGATGCCGACATCGCCTACGCCATGATGGGCATTAACGCCGTCAAGGGCGTGGAAATCGGCGCCGGTTTCGGCTCGGTGGCGCAAAAAGGTTCCGAGCATGGCGATGAGCTGACCCCGGAAGGCTTCATCGGCAACAACGCCGGCGGCGTGTTGGGCGGCATCTCCACCGGGCAGGACATCAGCGTCTCGATCGCCATCAAGCCCACCTCGTCGATCCGCACCCCGCGCCGTTCGATCGACAAGGACGGCAATCCCGTGATGGTGGAAACCTTCGGCCGCCACGATCCCTGCGTGGGCATTCGCGCCACGCCGATCGCGGAAGCCATGCTGGCCCTGGTGCTGATCGACCACGCGCTGATGCACCGTGCCCAGTGCGGCGACGTGCACGTGACCACCCCGGACATCGCGCTGAGCGCCCGCTAAGCACGACCAAAAGCCGGGGTCAGCTCATGCGATCACGCAAACTGCGCGATTGCATGAACTGACCCCGGTTTTCGTTTTCCCGCCGCAGAGTCCAGCCCATGCCCGCCCAAGCCATCAGCTTCGCCTTGTTCCTGTGCGCCTACTACGCGCACGCGGGCACTTTTTCCACCTACGCCACGCTGTTTTTCGCCGGCAAAGGCATGAGCGTGGCCCAGATCGGGGTGCTGATGTCGATGATCCAGGTGCTGCGCATCGTCGGCCCCAATGTGTGGGGCTACGTGGCCGACCACAGCGAACGGCGCGTGTGGGTGTTGCGCATGACGGGGGTGGCGGCACTGACGGCGTTCTCGGGCTTCTTCTTCGGCCAGACCTTCGGCCAGTTCATGTTGGCGATGGTGCTGCTCAACCTGTTCACCAGCGCCCAGGGGCCGTTGTGCGAAGCGCTGATGCTGTCGGAGATGCGGGGCGACCTGACCTACTATGGCCGCATCCGGCTGTGGGGCTCGATCGGTTTCATCGCCAGCGTGATGGCGGCCGCCTACGCGCTTGACGCCTACGGCATCATGGCCTTGCCGTGGATCGCGGGCGGTCTGCTGGTATGCGTGGTGCTGGCCAGCCTGCGGCTGAAGGAAGTGCCGCGCGTGCAGCACAAGACGGCGCCGCCGCCGTTGTGGACGCTGCTGCGCCGGCGCGAGGTGATCGCTTTCTTCTGCTCCACGGCCTTGATGGTATCGGCCCACACGGCGCTGTACACCTTCTATTCGCTCTACCTGGAACGTCATGGCTACAGCAAGGCCTTCATCGGCACCATGTGGTCGCTGGGCGTGACGGCGGAGGTGCTGCTGTTCTATTTCCAGGCCCCGCTGTTCCGGCGCTGGGGCGCGCGGCGCCTGATGTTTGTGGCGCTGGGTGTGGGCGTTCTGCGCTTCGCGCTGATCGGCGCCGCGCCGCAGCAGGTGGCGCTGCTGGCGGCCGCCCAGTTGCTGCACGCGGCCACCTTCGCGCTGCATCATTCAGCCTCGGTGACGACCTTGCAGCGCTGGTTCTCGGGGCCGCTGCAGGCGCGCGGGCAGGCGCTGTTCATCAGCCTGTCGTATGGCATCGGCGGTTCGCTTGGCGGCTTGTTCCTGGCCCAGTGCTGGCAGCGCCTGGGGCCGCAGTCAGTGTATTACGTGGCGTCGTTGCTGGTGCTGGGGGCTGCTGCAGCGGCGGGACTGTCGTTCCGCTGGCAGCGCGAGGATGGCCGGGGCTAGACCAACGCCAGTCCAACGCTCGGTCAACGCCGGCCGGCCCTCGGCGAGCGCCAGCCGGTGCCGGGCACGCGCCCGGCCAATGCCAGGTCATCCCCGGCCAGTGCCGTCGCGCGCCGCTTATACGCCGCGGTTGACGATCACCGCTTCCAGCTTGTGGCGCCGCTCCACGTTCTTCATCACCAGTGCCCGCATGTCGTTCAGCAGCGCGAATTCAGTCTGGCTCAGCTGGATCGGTGGGAAAGTCTCGTCCCAGTCGCCGTACAGGAAGCCGGCCGGCTGGCCGTTCGACGACAGTGGCAGGATGACGAAGCTGCGCGCGTCGGACATGGTGTCCTTCCACCACTGCGGCAACTTGGCGCCGAACTTGGCATCCTTGGCGTTCTCGATGAAGATCACGCGGTCGCTGTTGAGGGCGGCATGGAATACGTTGGGCTCATAATTGTCGGAGAAGGTCATCTCGGCCAGCCGCTCCTTGACGCCTTCGCCAAAGCAGATCTTGGCCGCGTACTGGCCATCCTTGCGGTTGCGCACGAAGGCTACAGCGCGCGAGAAATCCAGCCCTTGATAGACGGTTTCCAGCGCGATCGACACCATTTGGCCAGGGGTGGCCGTATCGAGCACGTCGCGCATGTCGGCCAGGCCGGACAGCAGGATCTTGTTGCCCTCGGCCCGTTGGCGGGTGCTGGCCAGCACCTTGGCGCGCCGTTCGGCCGGGCGCGACAGGGGCGCGATGGTCAGGTCCTCGGCCGCCACGATCTTGGCTTGCTCGATGGCGGCCATCAGGTGGTCCGGCTGCACGCCCAGCATGCCGGAATAGCGCTCGGTCAGTTGCTGCACGACGGCCGCACCGGCCGCGTCGTCATGCCACAGCGAGTCGGCGCACAGGGCCGACATGGTCGACAGGCCGGCGATCCAGTCGGCCGGACTCACGTCCTGACCGGCTTCGGCCGGTTCCACCTTGCGCATGCCGCTGATCAGGCTTTGCGGCAGGCCCCAATGGCGGGCGGCGGCATGGCCGATATCCTCCAGGCTCAGGCCCAGTACTTCCGGCGCGATATCGTCCACCGTCAAGTTTTCCGCGTCGCCCCGTTGCTGCAGGTCGTGCCAGCGCTCGGGCATGTAGAAGGTCAGCATCATGCGCCCCAGCGTGTGCAGCATCGAGCATACGACGGCTTCCTCCGCGTGGCGGCTCTCGGCGCTGGTGGCGATCTGCTGGGCCACGATCCCGGCCAGCACGGCCTTTTCCATTTCAATGTGGGCAATGCCGGTGTCGGGCGAGGAGGCCGACAGTTCCTCGATCAGTTTCAGGCCCAGCGCCAGGTGGCCGATCGCCTCCGTGCCCAGCACCAGCACGGCCTTGGACACTGTGTTGACGTGCTGGCCGAAGGCCGAATACATGCCGCTGTTGGCCAGTCGCAGCACCTTCTGGGTCAGCACGGGGTCCGACAGCACGGTGCGCGCCATGTCGAATTCCTGCTCGTCCTCGCCGCGCATGGCGCCCAGGATGGCGGTGATGGCCTTGGCGAAACCGGGCATGTCGCCCTGGCGGCGGGTGCAGTCCCACAGTTCGGCCAGGGTTTTTTCGCCCAGCGGGGTAGGGGCCTTGAAACCGGCGTTCATTGGTGCACCTGGCGCAGTTCTTCCGGCAGCAGGTTGGCGTAGGTGCTCTCCTTGAGGGCAGTCATCGCCACGTTGGCCGGCATCGGCTTGCCCGTCAGGTAACCCTGGATGTACTGGCAGCCGCGATCATCGAGGTAGTGCAGTTGGTCTTCCGTTTCCACCCCCTCGGCCACCACGGACAGGTCCAGGTGCTTGGCCAGGTCCAGCACGGCGTTGCAGATGGCGCCATCCTTTTGCGAACCGGGCAGGTCGCGGATGAAGGTGCGGTCGATCTTGAGGACGGAGATCGGGAAGCGCTTGAGGTAGGCCAGCGACGAATAGCCGGTGCCGAAATCGTCGATCGCGATACGCGCCTTGCGCAGCGCCATTTTTGACAGGATAGTCTCGGCATGGATGGGGTCCACCATCAGCGTGCCTTCAGTAATTTCTAGAACCAATTGCTCACCAGATAAACCAGAGAATGCGAGTGCGTCATCGAGCACGTCGAGGAATTTGTCGTTGCGGAACTGGCGCGGGCTGATATTGACGGAAATGTACAGGCGCCGTTTGCACACTTCCTCGAACTGCTTGAGTTGCACAGTGGCCGCCTTCAGCGCCCACGCGCCCAGCAGGTTGATCAGGCCATTGGTTTCGGCGATCGGGATGAAGCGGGCCGGCGGCACCATGCCCAGCGTCGGGTGCTTCCAGCGCATCAGGGTTTCGAAGCCCTGGATCTCGCGCGTGCGGGCATCCACGATGGGTTGGTAATACAGCAGGAATTCGCCTTCGCGCACGGCCTGGAACATGGCCGCTTCCAGCGAGATATCGTGTTCCGGCGGGCCGCTGTGTTTGGGGCTGTAGACCACGCAGCGGGCCTTGCCGGTTTCCTTGGCGCGCGTCATGGCCGCATCGGCCAGCGCCACCAGCCGCACTTCGTCTTCGGCATGGTTGGGATAGACGGACACGCCCACCGAGGCGCCCACGTAGATGGTGTGGCTGTCGACCTCGAACGGCGATTGCAGGGTCGCGATCAGCCGGCCCGTGACCAGCTTGATCTGCGCTTCCGTGCTGGTGCCGGGCAGCACGGCCACGAATTCGTCGCCGCCCACGCGGGCCAGGGTGTCGCTGTCGCGCAGCGTCTTGCGCAGACGCGCGGCGGCCATGCGCAGCACGGCGTCGCCGACCGGATGGCCCAGGCCATCGTTGACTTTCTTGAAGCCGTCCAGGCCCACGGTGGCCACCGCGAAGCCCTGGCCGGAACGGCGCGCGTTGGCGATCACCATGCGGATCCGGTCCGACAGCAGCAAACGGTTGGGCAATTCCGTCAGACCATCATGGGTGGCCATGTGGCGCAGCCGTTCCTCGGTGGCGTGCTGGACCGACATGTCGCGGCCCACCACCAGCATCTCCGGCACCTGCAGCTGATTGAGGAAGCAGGACACGCGCAATTCGAACCATACTTCATGTTCCGGGGTCTTGAGTCGCACTTCGACCACGCTGGGGGCGAGCGACTGCAGGACTTCGGCCAGCGCTGCCTTGAGCGCCGGCTGGTCGGCTGCCGCCACGTGTGCGGCCAGCAAGTCGCCATGCAGATCGTGGGGGCTGGCGATCAGGGTCACCGCCCGCTTGCTGGCAAACAGCACCTGACCCGGTTGATTGAGTCTGAAGACAACATCGCCTGCCTCTTCCATGAGGTGATCTAATTCATCACGCGGATCGCGCTGGGGCAGGGATGGAGAACTGGAAAGCATTGTAACGATCTAATCTTTCATTTTGTCACGTAACAAATTTTACAACGTTTTGCCCCGGCCCATCGGGGCTGCGGCGCGGCGGACTTGCAAAACCACAACGAAATGTATCACTGATGGGAAAGCTTTCACATGAAAAAAGACAACATCTGCGCATGTTTTGATGAAATCGGCCTGGTTCTGAAGAAAAATCAGGCGCCAGAGGGGGATAGACTGAATATTTCTTAAATTTTCGGCTACTTGGCGAGCAATTGCTCGGTATTTGCAGGGCGGACTGGCTTGTCTAAAATCAAGGGAGGAATGCTTGAAATCAGTTATTCAAGCAAACGCTTGATTAGCGCATGGATCTGGGCTAGGCTAGCCTGGTCGCCATACCGGCCCCGGATACCACTATCTCATTGGAGCGCAACATGAATGTCTTCGATACGCATGCCGTCAGCAACACCGTGCCCCCGTTTGAAAACATCAACTTGTTCGCCTGCGACCCGGCCTTGGGAGCAGCGCTGGAACGGGAGGGCGGCGCCGCGTATGCGGCATCGCTGCACGCGCTGGGTGAGCGCCTGGGGCGGGCGGAAGTGCTGGACCTGGCCAGGCTGGCCAATCTGCACACCCCGCGCCTGCATAATTTCGACCGTGGCGGCCACCGTATTGATGAAGTGGAATTCCACCCTGCGTGGCACAGCCTGATGGCGCTGCTGATCGAGAACGGCGCCCATGCCTCGCCATGGGAAGCGCAGGGCGCCGGCGGCCAGGTGGCGCGGGCGGCCCGCTACATGTTGTTCGGCCAGCTGGAGAATGGTTCGCAATGCCCGGTCACGATGACCTACGCGTCCGTGCCGGCGTTGCGCCAGGCGCCCAGGATCGCGGCCAAGTGGTTGCCCAAGATCCTGTCGCGCGAATACGATCCCCGTTCGCTGCCGATCGAACAAAAGCGCGGTGCGCTGATCGGCATGGGCATGACGGAGAAGCAGGGCGGTTCCGACGTGCGTGCCAACACCACCATGGCCGAGGCCTTGCCGCCAGGGGAAGGCCGGCGCCTGTTTGGCGACGACGGCGAGGATGCCTGGCGCATCGTCGGCCACAAATGGTTCTTCTCCGCGCCCCAGAGCGACGCCCACCTGATCCTGGCCCAGACGGAAGCCGAAGGCAGCGCGGGCCTGAGCTGCTTCTTCGTACCCCGTTTCCTGCCCAATGGCGAGCGTAACGCGATCCGCGTCCAACGGCTGAAGGACAAAATGGGTAACCGCTCCAACGCCTCGTCCGAGGTGGAATTCGCGGGCGCGTACGGCTGGCTGGTGGGCAAGCAGGGGCGCGGCATCCCCAACATCCTGGAGATGGGCAGCCACACCCGGCTCGACTGCGTGCTGGGCAGCGCCGGCACCATGCGCGCCGCGCTGACCCATGCGCTGCACCACGCGCGCCGCCGCCACGCATTCGGCAAGGCGCTGTCCGAGCAGCCGCTGATGCAAAACGTGCTGGCCGACCTGGCGCTGGAATCGGAAGCGGCCACCGCCTTCGCGCTGCGGCTGGCCCGTTGCTACGACGAAGGCGGCGATCCGGCCCAGTCCCTGCTGGCGCGGGTGCTGACGCCGGCCGGCAAATACTGGATCTGCAAGCGTGGACCGGCGTTCGGCGCCGAGGCGATGGAAGTGATCGGCGGCAGCGGCTATGTGGAGGACTGCCCGCTGGCGCGGCTGTACCGTGAGCTGCCCGTCAACTCGATCTGGGAAGGCTCGGGCAACGTCATGTGCCTGGACCTGCTGCGGGCGCTGGGCAAGACGCCGGCCGCGCGTGACGCGCTGGCGGCCGAACTGGCGCTGGCCGGCACCGCCGACCCGGAATATGTGCGCTACACGCTGGCCCTGCTGGCCGACCTGGGCCAACCCCAAACGGACGAATATGGCGCCCGCCGCCTGGCCGAACGAATTGTGGTGGCGGTGCAGGCCGGGCTGCTGTTGCGCCACGCGCCGGCGTACGTGTCGTCGGCCTTCGTGGCCTCGCGCCTGGCGCAGGACGTGGGTGGCGCGTTCGGCCGGTTGCCGGATGGCGTCGACTGCGCCGCCATCCTGGGGCGGGCGCTGGTGGAGGCGGCGTGAGCGGAATTAATTTTCGGGAAACGGTTCCATGATGGTGTGCGGGCTGGGATAATGCGGCTTACAACCGATGACGCAGCGTGCCCCGTCCCGTACCCCTGGGAATGAGGGCCTCCGTCGACCAACAGCGAGCTCATAACAATGAAACAAGATCCGCGTTTCCCCAACCTGTTCATCACCAACCATCCCCTGATCCAGCACAAACTGAGCCACATGCGCGCCAAGGACACGTCCACGCGCACGTTCCGCGAGCTGTTGAAGGAAATCACGTTGCTGATGGGGTATGAGATCACGCGCGACCTGCCGCTGACCACCCGCACCATCGAAACCCCGTTGATGACGCTGGACGCTCCTGTCATCGCCGGCAAGAAACTGGCCATCGTGCCCGTGCTGCGCGCCGGCATCGGCATGAGCGATGGCTTGCTGAACTTGATCCCGTCGGCCCGCGTGGGCCACATCGGCGTCTACCGCGACCCGGACACCCACCAGCCGGTGGAATACCTGGTGCGCCTGCCCGACCTGGCCGAGCGCACCTTCATCCTGTGCGACCCGATGGTGGCGACCGGCAATTCGGCGGTGCACGCGGTGGACGTGCTCAAGTCGCGCGGCGTGAAGGATGAGCAGATCATCTTCCTGGCCCTGGTGGCCGCGCCGGAAGGCATCACCGTGTTCCAGAACGCCCACCCGGGGGTGAAGATCTACTGTGCCTCGCTCGATTCGCACCTGAACGACCATGCTTACATCGTGCCGGGCCTGGGCGACGCCGGCGATCGTATTTTCGGCACCAAGGGCTGATGCGCGTCCCATGGCGACCGTCACCGACCAGGAATTCCGCGCCCGCATGCAGGCGCTGTGCGACAAGTTCGCCGCCACCGTGCCCGTGACCCTGGACAAGATCACGCGCGCGCTGGCGGCCTGCCGCGCCGATGGCCCGGATGGTCCTGACGCCGCCCATCTGCATGAATTGCATGAATTGCTGCATGGCGTGGCCGGTACCGCCGGCACCTTCGGCTATGGCACGCTGGGCCAATATTGCCGCAACGTGGAGCAGCAGATGCGGGCCGTGCTGGCCGGCCAGGCCGAGTGGCCGGCCGTCGCCGATCAGGTCGACGCCTTGCTGCGGTGGGCGGCCCGCGATCCGCGCGCGCCGTCGTGGTAGGCGTGGCGGCTATCGTGGCAAGCGTAGTGATGAGAACAACAAGTGTGGCGCGCTAGTCATTCTTTTTGATACATCTCAATCCGAACGCTGATTTTCGGGCTATAGTGACAGTGCTACCTGTTAAAAGAGCAAGGTTGAGGTCGGTAAAAGGCGGTTGGGAATGCGGTAAGTATCGGTTTTCACAGTCATTTTCTCCCTCGCGTATTTATTTTTTCGAAAACGTGCTTTTCTCTTGTAATTGGGTATAATGCGGGATCGTTTAGATTCAAGAGTAGTGCAGTTTGTCTGTCATTTCTTTCTTGCCTCAAACGATATCACGGGCGCAAGCCCAACTTAACTGAAATAGGAATTGTAATGGCAACTGGTATCGTAAAATGGTTCAATGACTCGAAGGGTTTCGGCTTTATCACCCCTGACGAAGGCGGCGAAGATCTGTTCGCTCACTTCTCGGCGATTCAGTCGACCGGCTTCAAGTCGCTGCAAGAGAACCAACGTGTTTCTTTTGAAGTGACCGCTGGCCCTAAGGGCAAGCAAGCTTCGAACATTCAGCCACTGTAATACGCTGAGTCAAACGACATAAAGAAATCCTCGGTATCCGAGGATTTTTTTTCGTCTCAAGGTTTTGTTTTCGTCATTATTTCCACGCTTTGCGCCAGTAGTCGGGCTGGGCGTAGGTGTGGCGCAGGAAATCCACGAAGGCGCGGATGCGCAGCGGCAGGTGGCGTCGCTGGGCGAACACGGCGTAGATGTCGTTGCCCGGCGCGGAGTACTGGTCCAGCACCGTTTGCAGCTGGCCGGACTCGATCTCGCTGCCCACTTCCCACATTGAACGCCAGGCCAGGCCCTTGCCGGACAGCGCCCAGTCGTGCAGCACCTGGCCGTCATTGCAACCCATATTGCCCGTTACTTTCAAAGTGACGACCTTGCCGCCGTCGCGGAAGGTCCAGCCGCGCTGGCTGCCTTCGCTGCTGATGGCCAGGCAGTTGTGCTTGGACAGCTCGGCCAGCGTCTTTGGTTCGCCGTAGCGCTTCAGGTAGGCGGGCGCGGCCACCAACACCCGTTCGTTGTCGGCCAGCTTGACGCTGACCAGGTTGGAGTCCGACAGGCTGGCGATGCGGATCGCCACGTCCACTCCTTCACCGATCAGGTCTACCACGCGGTCATTCAAGTTCAGCGTGCACTGCACGTCCCGATGCTCGGCCAGGAAGGAGGGCAGCAGCGGCGCCACGTGCTGGCGGCCAAACCCGGCCGGCGCGGAGATGGTCAAGTGGCCGGTGGCGCGCGCGCTGCGCTCGGCCACGGCCGATTCCGCGTCCTCCAGCTCGGCGAGGATGCGCTGGCAATCCTCCAGGAAGGCGGCGCCCTCGTTGGTGAGCGCCAGTTTGCGCGTGGTGCGTTGCAAGAGTTTCACACCGAGGCGGGCTTCCAGTGCGTCCAGCCGGCGGCCTATCATGGCCGGCGCGATGCCCTCGGCACGGGCCGCGGCCGACAGGCTGCCCTTGGAAACGACTTCGACGAAGGTGGAAATTTGCCTGAACTGACCCATGGATGCCCGTTGCCCGTCACTTGTGAGAAAAACGCAAAGATGAAGTGATTTTTAGTCTTGTTTGCATAACTAAATAGTGAATATACTTGAAAACAGATCGTGATGTAACCGAGTCGCCCCACTAAAAGATTCGGCTGGCAACAAGATTAGCAGTGCTTATAATTTCGGATAGCAGTTCACTTTACCTTATACGGAGAGACATCCATGACGACCATCAACGTACCGGCTGGTATGCAAATTACGGGCGAGATCAAGCCCGGCTACGAACAGATTTTGACGCCGGAAGCGCTTGCCCTGGTGGTCAAGCTGTCGCGCGCCTTCGAACCACGCCGCCAGGAACTGCTGGCCGTGCGCGTGGACCGCGCCAAGCGCCTGGATGCCGGCGAGCGTCCTGACTTCCTGGCCGAAACGGCCCACATCCGCAATGGCGACTGGAAGATCGCCCCGATTCCGAAAGCGCTGGAATGCCGCCGCGTGGAAATCACCGGTCCGGTCGAGCGCAAGATGGTCATCAACGCGTTCAACTCGGGCGCCGACAGCTACATGACCGACTTCGAGGATTCGAACACCCCGAACTGGGACAACCAGATCACCGGCCAGATCAATATGTTCGACGCCGTGCGCCGCACCATTTCGATGGAGCAGAACGGCAAGTCGTACAAGCTGAACGACAAGATCGCCACCCTGGTGGTGCGTCCACGCGGCTGGCACCTGGATGAGAAGCATGTGCTGGTCGACGGCAAGCGTATCTCCGGCGGTATCTTCGACTTCGCCCTGTTCATGTTCCACAACGCCAAGGAACAGCTGGCCCGCGGCGCCGGTCCGTACTTCTACCTGCCGAAGATGGAATCGCACCTGGAAGCGCGCCTGTGGAACGACATCTTCGTCATGACCCAGAACGAACTGGGCCTGGCGCAAGGCACCATCAAGGCCACCGTGCTGATCGAAACCATCCTGGCTGCGTTCGAGATGGACGAGATCCTGTACGAACTGCGCGAACACAGCTCGGGCCTGAACGCCGGCCGTTGGGACTACATCTTCTCCTGCATCAAGAAGTTCAAGCTGGACAAGGACTTCTGCCTGGCCGACCGCGCCAAGGTGACGATGACCTCGCCATTCATGCGCGCTTACGCTCTGCTGCTGCTGAAGACCTGCCACAAGCGCAACGCGCCAGCCATCGGCGGCATGGCTGCGCTGATCCCGATCAAGAACGATCCGGAAAAGAACGAAGTGGCCATGGGCGGCGTGCGCAACGACAAGGCACGCGATGCGACCGACGGCTACGACGGTGGCTGGGTGGCGCACCCAGGCCTGGTCGACCTGGCCATGACCGAGTTCAAGAAAGTGCTGGGCGACAAGCCTAACCAGATCGAGAAGCAGCGTCCTGACGTCAACGTGACGCGCGCCGAACTGCTGGACTTCAAGCCGGAAGCGCCGATCACGGAAGCGGGCCTGCGTTACAACATCAACGTCGGCATCCACTACCTGGGTAGCTGGCTGGCCGGCAACGGTTGCGTGCCTATCCATAACCTGATGGAAGATGCGGCCACGGCCGAGATCAGCCGCTCGCAAGTGTGGCAGTGGATCCGTTCCGACAAGGGCGTGCTGGAAGATGGCCGCAAGGTCACGGCCGAAATGGTACGCGCCATGATTCCGGAAGAGCTGGCCAAGGTGCAGCGCGACGCGCCAGGCGGCGAAGGCCCGACCTACGTGCGCGCTGGCCAGATCTTCGAAGAAATGTCGACTTCGGCGGCATTCGCGGAGTTCCTGACCCTGCCGCTGTACGAAGAGATCTAAGGTGATGTCATTGCCGCCTTCCGGGGCGGCATCAAGATAAAGGGCAAGTCCGTCAACGCGGGCTTGCCCTTTTTTCTGTGCGCGGCAGGGGGGATTGTGTTACGTCCCCCTTTGTTTCAGAAGTCGTTCTTCCACAGCCGCAAGGCGGTGAAGGTGGCCAGCGCCGTGTCGCCCGGCGCCAGCCGGTCGGCCTTGACCAGTTGCGCGGCGATGGCGGGATCGCGGTAGCGCAGGAAGGGGTTGGTGGCCTTTTCCACGCCGATGGTGCTGGGCACCGTGGGTACGTTGTGCTCGCGCCGGTCCGTCTCCACCACCACGCGCTCGCGCAGGGCTTCGTTGTCCGGGTCCACCACGCGCGCGAAGCGCAGGTTGGACAGCGTGTACTCGTGGGCGCAATAAACCTTGGTGTCGTCGGGCAGGGCGGCCAGCTTGCCAAGCGAACTGATCATCTGCGCCGGCGTGCCTTCGAACAGGCGGCCGCAACCGCCGGCGAACAGCGTGTCGCCGCAGAACAGCCAGGTCGGTTCATCGTCCGTGGCCTCGCGCACGTAGGCGATGTGGCCCATGGTGTGGCCGGGTACGTCCAGTACGGACAGGTGCAAGTCCAGTCCCGGCACCTCGATGCGCTTGCCTTCGCCCACCGGCAGCGTGACGCCGGCGATGCGTTCGTTGCGCGGTCCGAAAACAGGAACCGGATAATGCTGCAATAATGCAGGCACACCGCCGATATGGTCAGCGTGGTGGTGGGTGAGTAAAATGGCAGTAAGCTTGAGGCCGTTTTCTTGCAATGCCGCCATGATGGGCTTGGCATCACCGGGGTCGACCGCAACGGCATGCTTGCCATCATGTATCAGCCATAGATAGTTGTCATGAAAAGCAGGTACCGTGAGGACGTGTAACGAGTGGGGAGTTGAGATGGTCATTGGGTCACAAAAGGCTAGACATGGATAACGCTGCATCCGACCAATCCATTATAGCGCTGGACGGCTGGCTGCAAACACCGGCAGGCAGGTACTTGTGTGAGTGGGAACAAACCTGCCTCGATAATCTGACGGCGGATATCTTTGGTTTCAACGCCCTGCAGATCGGCATGCCGCAAATTAATGCGCTGGCGGCCAACCGCATGCCGTATCAGTGGCTGGCCGATAACCGCGTGCGGCCCCGCAGCGTGGGCGTGCCGGCGGAGGACATGCCGCGCCAGGTGGCGGTCGCGCTCGATTACACGGAATTGCCGTTCGCATCGCAAAGCCTCGACCTGGTGGTGCTGCCCCATGTGCTGGAATTTTCCGCCGAACCGCACCAGGTGTTGCGCGAAGTGGAGCGGGTGCTGATTCCGGAAGGGCAGGTGATCATCTGCGGCTTCAACCCGGCCAGCCTGTGGGGCGCGCGCCAGGCCATCGGCCGGGTGACGGGGTCGGATTTCCTGCCGCGGGCACAGGAGCTGATCTCTATGCCGCGCATGCGCGACTGGTTAAAATTATTGAACCTGGGCGCCAGCCAGAGCCATTTCGGCTGCTATGCGCCCGCCTGCCGTACGGAAAAGTGGCTGCACCGCTACGCCTTCATGGATAATGCGGGCGCGCGCTGGTGGCCGTATCTGGGCGGCGTGTATATTGTGCAGGCCATCAAGCGCGTCAAGGGCATGCATTTAATCGGTCCGGCATGGACCAAACGAACGGCGGCGGCCCCGGTGGCCGTGCCAGTAACCAACAAGAGGCGGAAACAGCAGGATGGATAAAGTCGATATTTTTGCCGATGGCGCATGCAAGGGCAATCCCGGTACGGGCGGCTGGGGAGCATTGATGGTGGCCGATGGGGCGGAAAAGGAAATTTTCGGCGGCGCATTAAACACCACCAACAACCGGATGGAATTGCAGGCAGTGATCGAGGCGCTCAACGCGCTCAAGCGCCCCTGTGCCGTGACGCTGTACACGGATAGCCAGTACGTGCAAAAAGGCATCAGCGAATGGATACACGGCTGGAAGGCGCGCGGCTGGAAGACGGCGGCCAAGGAGCCGGTCAAGAACGAGGACTTGTGGAAGGCGCTGGACGCGGCCCAGGCCGTGCACCAGGTGGAATGGCGCTGGGTGCGCGGCCACAACGGCCACCCCGGCAATGAACGGGCCGACATGCTGGCCAACCGCGGCGTCGATTCCGTGCGCAAGCGCTAAACCCTATGTGGCAGCGCGGGGCCGCGCTTTGCTATACTGCGCGGCTCGCTTCAGCAACCGACCATTCAGGCAGACTTCATGCGTCAAATCGTACTCGATACCGAAACCACCGGCATCAACCCCAAACTGGGCAACCGCGTCATTGAAATCGGCTGTGTCGAACTGCACAACCGCATGTTGACGGGTAATAATTATCACGTCTACATCAACCCGGAACGCGAGTCGGAAGAGGGCGCATTGAACGTCCACGGCCTGACGACAGAGTTCTTGAGCGACAAGCCCAAGTTTCATGAAATCGTCGAGGATCTGCGGGCCTACGTGGCCGGGGCCGAAGTCATCATCCATAACGCGCCGTTCGACCTGGGCTTCCTGAACCACGAGTTCAAGCGCCTGAACCTGCCGGACTTCAGCGACCACGTCGGCAAGGTGATCGACACGCTGGTGCAGGCCAAGGAACTGCACCCCGGCAAGCGCAACTCGCTGGACGCGTTGTGCGACCGCTACGGCGTCTCCAACTCGCACCGCAAGCTGCACGGCGCATTGCTGGATGCGGAGCTGCTGGCCGACGTCTACCTGGCCATGACGCGCGGCCAGAACAGCCTGGGCATGGATGTGGAAGAGGAAGTGAGCGCCGGTGGTGCCAGCCTGGAGCATGTGGCCCTGGCCGACATCATCGTCGTGCCCGCGTCGGAAGCGGAACTGGCGGCCCACGAGGATACCTTGAACGGGCTGGACAAGGCCGTCAAAGGCAATTGCATCTGGCGCGCCATCAGCGCGCCGCAGGGCTCGTAAGGAAATTTCCGGAAATTTTCGGCGCAGCCCTTCCATTTTCCTAAAGTTGTATGCGATAATTCGCCCCGCTTCGGGAGGTTAGCTCAGGGGTAGAGCACTGCATTCACACTGCAGGGGTCGCAAGTTCGAAACTTGCACTTCCCACCAAAATTCTAGAAAAAGGCTTACGGCTCATACCGTAAGCCTTTTTTCGTATTGGCGATCGATTTGGCTGTCACATGCCGCCCGCTGTATGAATTCTGGGGCGCGGACTGCCGGTTCATCCTGCGGCGTCGCCAGCAATTGCATTCCACGCGATGCCATCGGCGTCGATCATCACCCTCTGCCCGTATGTTCAGTATGCGGCTCCGGCGCGGTTGAGGTGGAAGAGTCAGCCCCCGGGCCGGAGCTGGTTTTTAGGTGTGATGGGAGAAAGGTTGAGAATTCCAGGCCCCAACTCTGGCTATAATTGAAAAATTGAATTAATTATCAATTTTTCTCGTCGCGAAGATCGGAGTCCCGGGTATGACCACCATCGTTGCCATTCCTGCTGGGCGTGCCGCGCCGTACGCCCCATCCGCCGCGCTCGCCTTGGAACAGGCATCCGCCGCTACCCATGCTCCGGCACCAACTGCCGCTGTCAAGCTCAGTCCAGAAGGTCTGGCCGCCATCCGGCAAGACGCGGTGCAAGGCCCGGATCCGGACGCCACGCCGTTGCTGTGGGAGTCGCCGGCGCGCGACAAGATCACCTCGCTGATCGCGCGCAACTTCTTTGCGCCTTCGGTCGGTGGACGCTTTCATGGGCTGGGCAGTGCCTTGCTGGAGCGGTTCTATGGTGACGGTGCTGATGTGACCCAAGCGGCGCGCCTGCCGCAGTCCGGCTCCGAGTTGTATTCGCCGGTGGCGGCCGCCGCCATGGCCAAACCCGCCGCGCACGGCCAGGGTGACAACCAGGTCGCGCTCACCATCGCCACCACAGGCGGGGCACAAGTGAAACTGACGCTCGACAGCGGCGACGATGGCCTGGCCGTGCAGATGCAGACCACCGGCACCCTGAATCAGGCTGAACGCGACGCGCTCGCCAAGCTGACCGACGCTTTTCAGGATGCCATAGACGGCATCGCGCAGAGTCCGCCCCAACTGAAACTGGGTGGCTTGCTGGCGTTCGATCCGGCCGTGCTGGCGTCGGTGGACTTGCATACCGTGGTCAAGGTGGCGACCGTGCCTGAAACCGTGCAGACGCTGGACTTGCACGCCGATGGCGCACACCGCAAGGTCAGCTTCAGCGGCGCCGCCGGCGCGGTCAACGTCAACGTGGACATGAGCCAGGCGGCCGCGTTGGGCAACAAGGCCCAGCAGGCCAGGGCGGTGGGCAGTTATTTGCAGCAGGTCGATCTGGCCGCCTCGCGCGGGCATGGTGATGCGTCGCTGGTGTCCATGTTCAAGGATGCGTTTGCGGAAATGAATAGCGGCTACGACGCGGCCAGCCTGCCGCCAACGGAGGTCGCCCGCGCCGACAAGCTGACGCTGTCCGGCGAAGACCATGCGCTGCTGACGGGTCTGGCCGATTTCGACGCGGCCATCACGCAGACGTCGCAGTCGCCTAATCGCATGCGCCCTGGTGAGCACGATGCCTTCTCGTATCAGGTATCGCAGAGCACCAGCATCGGTGGCCGTAGCCAGGGCGACCGCTTCGTGGCCCAGCATCAGCGCTCGCAGCTGAACGCCAGCTACCACATGCCAGCCGTGCCTGGCGGCCAGTTGCGGCTCGATGGCGGGCCGGAAGACCAGAACTACGACTATTACCAGATCGACGACAACGCCAGTTCGGACGCGCTGATGGCATACGACCAGGGGCGCTTGAAAACTGCATCGCTGCGCCAATCGGCCACGCAATCGACTCACGTGATGAAGTACGCGATGGGCCATCTGATCGCCGATGCCACCACGCCGGGCCAGCGCACGCTGCAGCGCGACTTGGTGGAGGCGCTGGCGCCCGATTTGAAGGGCGACCGCCATCGTTCGCTCGATGAGATTTTCCGCCGCAAGCAGGCCTTGGAGGAGGTGGCTGGTCTGGTGCCGTTGCAGGCTTATGGTGACGCTTTTAAAAACTAACCCTACGATTTACGCTTTTCTTGGCAAAGTGGAGAAAAGCCCTTCCTGATTCGCCAGGTTATGTGTCAGACATCGGCGCGCCCGCTGGCCGCTGTCGACACCCTTCGCTCTCCACGTTCCGTACGTGCGCATCCACCGTCCTGCGGTTGCCCCGTTTTTCCGTTTCCCCTGATAGGTCAGGATAGGCGGCCTGCCGCATTCAAACAATATTTACTATTCATTAAATTATAGATATGGCATACTAATGAATACTAAATATTCTATAAGCACATCATGCAACTCAACTTCACCAAGGTCATCATCCTTAACGCCGTGAGTAGCGCTGTACTGGCCTTCATCTGGTTGCTCGCGCCGCAATTGCTGCTGAAAGCTTGGCGTGTCGCGCAATCGCCAGAGGTCGCACTGATAGGCCGCAGAAGCGCGGGACTGTTCGCTGGCATGTCGGTGTTGCAGTTCAGTGCGCGAAACATTGCGGATTTGGCTGCCAGGCTGGTTTTCGTGAAGGGCTTTTCAGCGGCCTATCTCCTTTTGGCGGCGTTGGGTTTGTTTGAACTTTTCAGCGGCCATGCGGGGTCAGGCATCTTGTCCGCCGTTTTCGTTGAGATTGGCATGGCTGTGGCGCTCATCGCCAGCGTATGGCGTCGGAATCAAACCACGGGATCCCTGTACATGACACCACAACAGCATCGCGTAACGCCCGTAGCGATTCCTTCAGACTCCGGCGTATTCAGGCACTACGCAGCAACGAATCTCGCTGATGCTTACTCGATCGAGCTTCCCGCCGGCGCATCGACCGACCCTGAAGTGTTGGCGAGGTTCATCTTTTCCCAGCAAGCACCCTGGATCGGCTATCTGATGGGGATCCGAGACGCGGTCGTCGGGCGCATCGGGCTCAAAACCACCGGCGGACTGGCGGCGCTTGGCGCCGACGGCAAGACAGGCCGTCTCGGGATATTCAAGATCTACGTCACAAGTCCGAGCGAAATTATTGTTGGAGAAGACGACAAGCACCTGGACTTCAGGCTTTCTGTCCTCTGTTCTCATCAGCCGTCGCCCGAAGGTAAACGTTACCTCACTATGTCAACGGTGGTTCATTGCCACAACCGTCTGGGCCGTCTCTATATTCTTGCCATCGCTCCGTTCCACCGCTTGGTCGTTCAGTCCAGTCTGCGCAGCGCTGCAAGAACCGGCTGGCCGTCGGTTACACCGACCTGAGCCCCCGGGTTCCCATGCGCGGCCCACTGAGGCACTGCATTAACTTTGAGGAAAGAACATGAAAACCACGCAAGCTCAGCAAGATAAAACCCGCCGCACCCTCATCCAATGTGCAGTCGACGCAATAACGGCCCATGGTTTCGACAACACCACCATGAAGCAGATTGCGCGGGCAGCAAAAATAGGCGATGCCACCATCTACAAGTACTTTCCCACCAAGGAAAAGCTGGTACTCGGCTATTTCGATCAGCTCATATTTGACGCGATTGACGCCACCCTGCAAACCCCAGGCCTGGCCGATTACGGTCTGCAGGAAAAGCTGCAACGGTTGACCGATGCCGTGCTGGAGCTGATGCTGCCCGACCGTGAATTCGTGGCCCAAGCCCGCACGCTGCTGGGCCGCGCACCCTTGGCGATGCTGGGTCAACAAATGGCGGGCAAACAGGCCATGACCCATCTGGTACTAACGTTCTTGCAAGCGGCGGAAGAATCCGCCGAGATGCCCACTTGCAGCTTCAAGTCCGGCTTAGCCGCGCTGTACAACGACTACCTGTTCGGCGTGTTGGCTTACTGGCTCAACGACGATTCCGACGAATTTGCCGACACGACGCAGTTTATCGATTTGTCCCTGGGCTTGCTGGTGCTGACCCTGCGCTCTGGCGTCGTCAACCAGGCGTTGCAACTGGGTGGCTTTGTGCTGCGCAGCCAGATGGCACGGTTGATGGTGCGCGGTAGTGGGGTGCTTGATTTGCTGCGCCTGGCCAAGCAGGCCGCCCAGGCCAGCCAAGGGCACAATGAACGCGTCCACTCAGCGCATGAACCCAAACCAGCCCCCAAGCGCAAGACGGCGAAAGCACCTGTCCGCCGCAAGGCCGCGCCATGAGTTCAACCAAGCCACCCCGCACCACAACCCTGACCCGTGGCGCCATCACGGGCATGGCCGCCGCACGCCTGGGCGCGGCCCGGCTTGGACAGCGCCTGCGTCCCCCGGCCAGCACGCCTGCCGCGCGTGCGTTGGCCCAAGACCGCGACGAAGCGCAACTGGGCCGCATTCTCTTTCAGGCTTTGAGCCAGTTACGTGGCAGCGCGCTCAAAGTGTCGCAATTACTGAGCATGGACATCGGCTTTCTGCCTGCAGGCGTACGCCGCGAACTGGCCGGTGCTTGTTACCAGGTCAGACCGCTGAACCGTGCCCTGATTGGCAAGGTTTTTCGACAGGCATTTGCTCAAGAGCCTGAAAGCCTGTTCGACCATTTTGAACCGACCGCCTTCGCCGCGGCCAGCCTGGGGCAGGTCCACCGGGCCAAGTTGCAGGGCTTTGGCGCGGTCGCGGTGAAGGTGCAATACCCTGGCATCGCGGCCACCATTCCGTCGGATATGCTGCTGCTGCGCCACGCGCTCAAAGTCTTGGGGGGCACACTACCCTTGCCGCCGCAACATGTGATTGACCAGGTGCTGGCGGATATCGAGGCCACGCTGCTGCGCGAGGTGGACTACCGGCAAGAAGCCGCGCAACAGCAATGGTTCGCTCAACATGCCGCTCGACCAGGCGTGGTGATTCCGCAAGTGCTGATGTCACATACCCGCGCCCAGGTGCTCACCCAGCAGCACTTGAGTGGCCTGCACTTGAATGAATGGTTGGCAAGCCAACCCAGCCAGGCAGAGCGCAATGCCCATGGACAGCGCCTGTTTGACTGGTTTATGCATTGCGCATTTGAGCTGGGGCATATCCATGCGGACCTGCATCCAGGCAACTTCCTGTTCATTGCGGACGATGTGCACGGTCAGGCGCTTGGTATTCTGGATTTTGGCTGTACGCGCCCGCTGTCGCCTGAATTTCGGCGCTTGATATTAGCCCACTGGTCAGCCGTACTGCTCCCCTGTTCGCCCGACCGTGATTCGGCGCTCTTGCAAAGTTACATACGCATGGGCCTGATTGCGCCAGACATCAGCATGCAAACTTTTGTCAGCGACATCATGCCAGCACTGATTCCTTTGCAGGCCTGGGCCACCGAGCCGTTCCGGCAATCTCATTTTGACTTCTCACACAAAAGCATGCTCACACAACCGTCCTCACAATATCAAAAAAACTTTGGCCAAAAAATGTGCGGCCTACCCGCCGAACTGCCAACGTTCGACCGGGCCTGGCTGGGTCTGATGCACATGTTGAGCCATATCGGCGCACGGATATGTGTGGACAACCCGTGGCTTCAACGGCGCTCCTAACCCATCAGTTTTTTCTTGGAGGACGTGGCCGGACTGGTGCCGCTGCGCGCTCATGGAGACGGGGCTGGAAACTAACCTTACGATTTACACTTTTTTTGGCCAAGTGGAGAAAAGCCCTTCCAAAAGCGGCGGGTTGTGTGTCATAATTCGGCCCGCTTCGGGAGGTTAGCTCAGGGGTAGAGCACTGCATTCACACTGCAGGGGTCGCAAGTTCGAAACTTGCACTTCCCACCAAATATAAAAAAGCCGCGTCGACACATCAGTCGGCGCGGCTTTTTGCATTGGTGGCCGCCGCCGGGGAGGGCTGCGGCGCTGGTGACAGTTCCGTGGCTTGAGTCCACACGGCACGCTCAACTTTATCTGCGAATGCGCCAACTTGCTTCGAGCATGCCGCCTATTGTCGCAAGGGCAGTGACGGCCCGCAGCCCAGCGCCGACCGTTGTTTCGCGGACTTGAACAGGTGGCTGACGCTCATGGTCAGCAGCGGTCCGGCCAGCGCCAGATAGGAGCTGTCGATACCGTAGGGATTGCCCGCCAGGAACCAGCCTATCGTCATCACCACCGACAGGATCACGCCAAGGAAGGCGCCGCGCGGCGTGCCGAATTTCGGCGCATAAAACGCCATCAGGATCAGCACGGCGAGGGTGGCGCGCAATGCCTTGCCGAGGAAGGCAATCATCAGCAGTTTCTCCGCCGACAGCGCCAGCACCAGGGGCAGCAGGCCGCCGACGACGATAGCGATCCGAACGAAGATCAGTGATTTCCTGTCGTTGCCCTCCTTGTTGAAGAAGGGATCGTAGAAGTCTTTCATTGCCAGCGTGGCCGACGCGAGCGTGGTCGCCGAGATGCCGCCAAACAGCGCCCCGGCCAGGCCAACCACCATCACGCTGGCGGAGAAGGCTGGCATATGCGCGATCAGCGTCGGGAAGGCGTCGATCGACTTCACGCCTGGATAAAGCACGGCGCTGCACATGCCGATGAGCGCCGCCATCAGTCCAAACGGGATCATCAGCGACGAGACATAGAAGCACGCACGCCTGGCGACCATCGGGTTGTCGGTACTGACCAGCGCCTGGATGACATACTGCGTCGCAAAAATCGAACCGATGCCTCCGATCATCCACGCGAAGACCTGGCTCCAGCCGATCTCGATCCAGTTGAACATCTTGACCGGCAGTTGCACCTGCAACTGGGTGATGCCGCCGGTCGCCTGCAGGGCGTACGCCAGGGCCAGGATCACGCCCAGATATTTGGCGATAGAGTGGAGGAAATTGGTGTACACGACCGAACGCATGCCGCCCAGGCTGACGTAGATGACCGTGGTCGCGCCCACCATCAGGATCGCAACCGTCTTGTTGATGTGCAGGACGGCGGCCAGCACCGCACCGCCGCTGGCATACAGCGCGACGGCCACGATACCGAGCGCAACAATGGTGAGCGCCGAGGCGGCATAGCGCACCGGCTGGCCGTAGGCCTGGGCGAGGATGCCGGAAATCGTGCTCTGCCCGCTTTCCTTGTATTTTTTAACGAGAATAAGGGCCAGCAATAGAAAACCCAAAGCCAGCGCGACCAGGTTCCAGGCCGCCGAAATACCGACTTCATAGCCTTTTTGTGCCGTGCCGATGCTGACGGAACTGCCGATGAACTCCGACAACAGCAGCGCTCCGATCAGGTAAGCGGGGAAATTTCGCCCGCCCGCGGTCATGCCTTCGCTACTGTTGGCGTGTTTGCGCACCCGGTAGGTGATATATGAAATGAGCGCGAAGTAGCCGGCGGTCAGCCCGCCGATAATCAACAACCTGGTATCCATCTTTGTTCTCCAAATTGGCTGGAGCATGAAGTCATCGCCAGCCGAGACGTACGGCATTTTCAAAGTTACTGCCCGATTTTTCGAATCATATTTATTCCGTATGATCCGAAGTGGTGTAACAACGATATTCCCTATGAGGAGCGCCGTCCAACACTGCTTGGATATCGATCCGATACCTGGAGGGTATGAAGATTGAACTGATGCCAGCAACAACCATGGCGCCAGACACGTGTCGAAGGCGTGGGCAAAGCTGGGAGGATGGAATGCGCATCGCCACGGGGCATTCGGCGATGTAGAGCTAAAAGAAAAAAGGCTTGCGAATGATCGCAAGCCTTTTGGCATGTTGGGCCGCCGGCCCGCTAGCGTGCCGCCGATTTTGCCGTTGCGGCGGCGGCCGTATCCCGTATCAATTGTACGAAGGCGGGATCGACCGCGCCGATCTTGAGCGTGCGGCCCAGCACGCGGCCGTCGCCATCGAGCAGCACCAGCACCGTGGTGTGGTTGTATTCGCCGCTCTCGAGCCGCCGGTACTGGATGTCGAGCGTGGCGGCGATCTTGCGTACGCTGGCCGCGTCGGTGCGGGCCACGGACCAATGGGCCGGGTCCAGTTCGCGCTGGCGGGCCACGGTCTTGAGCGCTTTGATATCGTCGCGCGCGGGATCGAAGGTGATCAGCAGCATGGACAGGCGCTCGCGTGTGGCCGGGTCCAGCGCCTGCTGGGTCTGCCGCATGGTATCGATCAGCATCGGGCAGACAAATTCGCACGAGTTGTAGAACATGCTCACCAGCACTGGATGGCCGCGCAGGTCGCGCAGCTTGAACGGTTTGCCGTCCTGGTTGTTGAGCGTGGCAGGCAACTGGTAGAGCGAGGTGGACGGCAAGGCCGCCGCCGGCGCGGCCGGCGCATCCGTGGCCCACGCGGGCAGGGCCAGCGCGCACAGGGACGACAGCAGCAGGGCGGACAGGTGGGGGCGGACAGTCTGGATCATTTCTTATCCTTGGTCAGGCTACGGGCGCAGCGGAAGCCCAGGTCGTTGGTGCTGTCGGCGCCCTTCAGTGAGGACAGCAGCGCCACCCGCATCAGGACGGCGAAATTGTCGCGGTCTTGCAGGCTGATGGCGCCCGCGCCGCAGTATTGCAGTTTTTCCGGGTCGCCCTGGTCGCGGCTGTCGGCGCTCACCAGCAGGGCGTTGAAGTCATCCACCCATTCCCAGATCAAGCCATGCACGTCGCGGATGCCGTAAAAGTTCGGCTTGCCGCCGATGGCGCCATGGCTGCCATTCGACGCTTGCGAATACCAGGCCAGGATGCGGGCGCGCCAGGCCGGGTCCTTGCGGGCGTCGGGGCGGCGCTCGTCGGCCGCCGCCACGTATTCCCATTCATACCAGCTGGGCAGGCGGGCCTGCTCGCTTTCGCAGAACGCCTGCGCCGCGAACCAGCTGACGTTGGTGACGGGCTGTTGGTTCAAGCCGTCGCCGGCCTCGGCACCGTCATACTGGCGCAGGTAGTTGGCGTCAACGAAGATAGGCGGCGCTGCGCCCCGTTGCCATTCGGGGTGGGCGGCGATGAAGGCCTGGAATTCGCCGTTGGTGACCGGTTCGGTGCGCATGGCGAAGCGGCCCACCTTGACGGGCGGGTTGCCGGCATTCCCGCCCGACAGCACGGTGACAAGGCGGCCCGCCGGCACGGCCACATAATCGGCCGCGCCGGCTGGCCCTCCCGAGGCCAGCAGCGGTGCTGCCAGCGTCAGGAGGAGGGTGCTTGTCAGAGGCAGCTTCACTGATCCGCCTTAGTGCGCGGCCTGCGCCTTGGGCGCCGGCTTGGCCCGCGCGGCCTTGACGTCGGCGGCCTTGATCTGGCCACCCTTGTTGTCCCAGCTGTTGAGCACGTAGGTGAGGATGTTGGCCACTTCGTCGTCGTTCAACTGGTTCATCGGCGGCATCACCGAGTCATACTGTTTGCCGTTGACCTGTACCTTGCCCGTCAGGCCGTGCAGCACGATGCCGCTGGCGCGCTTGGGGTCGGCGTTCAGGAAGTCGGACTTGGCCAGCGGCGGGAACACATTGGGCAAGCCCTCGCCATTGGCCTGGTGGCAGACCGAGCAGGTACCGGCGAACAGCGATTTACCGGCGGCGATCTGGTCCTGCACGGTCAGGTTGCCGCTGGCGGCGGCGGCCGTGGCCGTGGTGACCGATTTCAGGTTGGGTGCGGCGCGGTCGCCCAGGTAGACGGAATCGACTTCCTTGCCGGAGTAGATGCTCTTTTCTTCAGCACCGTCCACCTTGAGGATGGCCAGCGCGCCCTTGTTGAAGGCGCGGAAGATGGAGTGGTCCACCATCACATAGCTGCCCGGTACCTTGGTGGTGAATTCCGCGATGGCGGCGCCACCGGCCGGAATCAGCGTGGTCTGCACATTGGTCTGGCTGTTGGTGCCGCCTTCGAAGCGCACCCGGTCGAAGATGGCGCCGATCACGTGGAAGCTGGACACCATGTTGGGGCCGCCATTGCCGATGAACAGGCGCACCGATTCATTGGTCTTGGCCTTGATCGCGTTGTCGCCCGTGAGTGCGCCCTCGGCGCCGTTGAACAGCACGTAGGTGGGCTTCTCGTCGATGGCTTTTTCCATGTCGAATGGCTGCAAGCCTTTTTCACGGTATTTGCCGGTAGTGTAGAAGTCACCCTGCATCACGTAGTACTCATGATCGACCGGTGGCAAGCCTTCCGGTGGTTCCACCAGGATCAGGCCATACATGCCGTTGGCCACGTGCATGCCGACCGGCGCCGTGGCGCAGTGGTACACATAGATACCTTCGTTGAGCGCCTTGAACGTGAATTGCGACTCGTGGCCCGGCGCCGTGAAGCTGGAAGCGGCGCCGCCGCCTGGCCCTGTCACGCCGTGCAAGTCGATGTTGTGCGGCATTTTGCTCGATGGATGGTTCTTCAGATGGAATTCCACCGTGTCACCCTGGCGCACGCGGATGAAGCTGCCCGGCACGGAGCCGCCAAAGGTCCAGAAAGTGTAGCTGACGCCTTCCGAGATCTGCATCTGTTTCTCCACCACTTCCAGGCTGACGATGACCTTGGCCGGGTAGTGGCGGTTGGTGGGCGGCGGCACCATGGGCGGGCTGGTCAGCACAGCGTTGATGGGGGCGCCCTGCGGTGGGCCGAAATCGCCGGGGAATTTGCTGGGCTCGGCCGCGTTGGCCGAGGGCAGGCCCGCCATCAGCGCGGCGCACAGTCCGGCGGCGCGCAACAGGGTGGACAGGGATAAGACGGAAGTTTGCATGTTGGGACCCCTTTTTTCTCTTATAGTGCCGGCCTGGCGGCGCCGGTGTTGTGTGAAAGCCTTAAAATAACATTTCTACAACATTGGTCTTGATGCGGCGCAAAGACCACGACAGGTATACCGTAGCCGAATTATAAAAAAATTGACCCAAATCAAATTTGGGGCAGATTGAAAGGGCGGAGAGGGAAGCGGCGAGAGGGGCGACGGCTTGGCCCTGGTCAATACGGCCAGGTGGTCGTGGCGCGGCGCTGGGCCACCCACTGCGCCATCAGGGGCGCGGTCATGGGCGGGGCGATGGCGAAGCCTTGGGCCAGGTCGCAGCCCAGATGTTGCAGCAGGGCCGCCACCGCCCCGGTTTCCACCCCTTCCGCGATGACTTGCCGGTGGAACACGGCGGCCAGGCCGAGGATGCCCTTGACGATGTCGAGGTCACCCGGATCGTTGTGCATGGTGCGCACGAAGCTGCGGTCTATCTTCAATGTCTTGACCGGCAGGTGGCGCAGGTAGGCCAGCGAGGAATAGCCGGTGCCAAAGTCGTCGAGGGCGCAATCGATACCGATGCGGTGGCAGGCGTGGATCACTTCCGACACCTTGAACAAGTCTTCGACCGCGCTCGACTCCAGGATTTCCAGCTCCAGCGAGTTCGGCTTCAGGCGCGGATAGCTGGCCAGCCGGTCGGCCAGATAGGACACGAAGTCGCTCTGTTGCAGCAGGTGCGCACACACGTTGACGCTGACCGGAATATTCAGTCCGGCCTGCTGCCAGGCCGCCGCCTGCTGCAAGGCGGTGTCGATGACCCAATGGCCCAGCTCCACGCCGATGCGCTGATCGTCGATCATGGTGATGAACTGGGCCGGTTCCAGCAGGCCGCGCCGGGGGTGTTGCCAGCGCAGCAGCGCCTCGGCGCCCACCACCACGCCCGTGCGCAGGTTGACCTTGGGCTGGTAGTAAAGCTGGAACTGCTTTTCCGCCACGGCCAGGCGCACTTCCTGCAGGTATTCGAACTGGCTCTTGAGCGCTTCGTCATGCTCCACGTCGAACAGGTGGTAGCGGTTCTTGCCGGCCAGCTTGGCCTGGTACATGGCCTGGTCAGCGTGGCGCAGCAACTGGTCCGGGGCGGCCGGATCGGCGGGGTAGAGCGTGACGCCGATGCTGGCCGTCACCTGCAAGGTCAGCTCGTCCAGGCGGATGGGCGACGATACCGCGTGCAGCAGGCGGCTGACCATCGACTCGAACTCGTGGTGGTGTTCCAGGTCCACCAGCAGGGCCACGAACTCGTCGCCGCCCAGGCGGGCGATGGTGTCTTCGTCGCGCAGTGCCGCCTTCATGCGCGCGGCACAGGCGATCAGCAAGGCGTCGCCCACGCCGTGGCCGTGCTGGTCGTTGACGGCCTTGAAGCCGTCCAGGTCGAGAAACACGACGGCCAGCGCGCGTTGCTGGCGCTGGCTCTGGGCCAGCGCCTGCTGCAGCCGGTCCAGCAGCAGGACCCGGTTGGGCAGGCCGGTCAGGGCATCGAAATGGGCAATATGTTCCAGGGCGTGCTGGTTCTGCTTCAACTGGGTGATGTCAGTGAAGATGGCGACATAGTTGACGGGCCGGTTGGCATTGTCGCGCACGGCGCTGATGCCCAGCATGGCCACGAATTCGGAACCGTCCTTGCGCCGGCACCATAATTCGCCTGACCAGTGGGCATGTTCGGCGACGGCCCGCCACACGGCGTCGTAGCTGACCGTTTCAGCGTGCCCGGACTGGAGAAAACAGGGACTGTGGCCCAGCGCTTCGGCGCGGCTGTAGCCGGTGATGCTGGAAAAGGCGTTGTTCACGTCGATCAGGACGCCGTCCGCGTCCGTGATCATGATGCCTTCGCTGGCGTAGGCAAAAACGCTGGCGTCCAGTTGCAGCCGGGCCGCGGCCGATTTCTGTTCCGTGACGTCGACGATGACGGCGCGGCATTCGATGCCATCTGGCGCCAGCATGGCGTCGATCTGCACCGTGCGCGGCAGGTGGCCAGCCTGGCTCAACCTGACTTCACAGTGCTGCTTGGCGCCGGTGGCGTACACCTTGGCCAGCATGGCGCGGAACGCGGCGCGGTCGGCCAGGATCAGGAACGTGTCGAAGCGGGTGCCGACCGGACTGTCGGCCGCGCGGTCGAGCAGTTGCACGCTGGTGGCGTTAATCTGGATGATCTTGCCGTCGCGGTCGAGGCTGACGAAACCGGATGGCGAACAATGGTAGAAGTCGGCGTAGCGTTCCTTGATGTGCTCCACCTCACGATAGGCGCGGAGCAACTCCTCGTTTTGTGCCTGCAATTCTTCCTGGTGGACCTCAAGCCTGCTTAGCAGGTGCAGCAACGCCGTCGTTTCGTTGGCGCCGCCGGTGCCGGCGCCGCCGCGCCGCCGATGGCGTGCCGAAGTGCCAGTGCGCTCACCATCCTTGTCGGCGGGTGCTGGTTCACTGCCTGTGTGGACCGGATTGTTCATGTTGCCACTCGAAAACGGGGGACAGAATTTGTACAGTATTGTGAATTTTCACCTCACGTACAACCCGCAGATCAATCGGCTGACAGAAATTTCCTGTACACGGACGGGAAGGGTACATACCGTGGTTGCTGTCCAACACACTTCATTCATGCCAGTGATGGCGTTCGAACAGAACCTACGCAGTCCTTACTTCTCACAAACCCGATGGTGTCATCGACTGACCAAATATACAATTTCTTACATCTTTGCACAAATTTCCAGTCCACCAATAGTGCGCGGGTTTCGTTTAGCCAATAACCAGATCGCAATGGCGGCAAACACACTCGCTGCCGCCACTGCGGAATGGGCCTTACGAACAACCATAAAATTTAAGAATGGGAAACGATATGATGAAATCCAAGAAAATCGCCCTGGCGGCCCTCGCCCTGTGCGCCTCCTTCTCCGCCGTCGCCGCGGACGAAGCGATCAATCCCTCCTGGTACATCCAGCCCAGCGTCAACGCGATCAAGCCCGATGGCGACTTCGGCGTGGACAAGCACGGCTTCGGCGCCGGCTTGAAATTCGGCAAGGCGGTGAGCGACAACTGGGACGTGCAGATGGGCACCACCTACGCCCG
The DNA here is from genome assembly GCF_014042355.1 of Rugamonas apoptosis. Lineage (GTDB taxonomy): Bacteria > Pseudomonadota > Gammaproteobacteria > Burkholderiales > Burkholderiaceae_D > Rugamonas > Rugamonas apoptosis. The sequence goes on along the minus strand of NZ_JACEZU010000005.1, from coordinate 202,547 downwards.
TTCCCGCGACAACGGCGAGCGCTACCAGCAAAACACCTTCGGCGTGGATGGCCTGTACCTGTTCTCCCGTTCCGCCTTCCGTCCATTCCTGCTGGTGGGTGCCGGCCTGGAGCATGACAAGGCCAACCTGAACACGCTGGGCCAACTGTCGAAGAACTCGCCGTTCGTGAGCGCCGGCCTCGGTTTCCAGGCATCGCTGAATGACCAGTGGTCGATGCAGGCCGACCTGCGCGATGTGCACGGCTTCATCCGTGGCAACGAGTTCGGCACCAGCAAATCGAACAATTACTACCTGACCGTGGGCCTGAACTATGCGTTCGACAAGCCTGCCGCCCGCCCCGTGCCAGTGGCGCCCGTGGTGACCCCGCAGCCTGTCGTGGAAGTGGCGCCGCCGCCACCAGCGCCAGTCGCTCCGCCGCCACCAGCGCCTGCCCGCTTTGAGAAAGTGACGATGTCGGCCACCGAACTGTTTGATTTCGGCAGCGACAAGCTGCACGCCGGCCAGCCCAAGCTGGACGAGATGGCCAAGTTCCTCAACGACAACACCAGCGTCGAACATGTGGTGGTGACCGGTTATGCCGACCGCCTGGGCAACAGCAAGTCCAATCACGCGCTGTCGCTGCGCCGCGCCGAAGCCGTCAAGGCTTACCTGGTGGGCAAGGGTGTCGCCGCTGGCCGTATCAACACGGCCGGCAAAGGTGAAGAGCAGCCTGTGGCAAAATGCGACAACAAAAAGCAAAAGCGCGCTGAGCTGATCAAGTGCCTGGAGCCGAACCGTCGCGTGGAGATCGAACAGATCACCGTGGAACGCCGCGTCAACTAAGTCCGACGGCCCGCGCCGCGCCAGATGACGGCGCGCGCGGGCCGGTATCACACTACCAAATCAGGAGCACACCATGAACAAGCACACCATCCTGCTGGCAGCCATGCTGGCCACCGGCTTCATCTCCTCGCACGCTTCGGCGGCCGCTCAACCTGCCAGCCAGGGCGCCCAGGACGCGGCGGCCCGCTATGACAGCGACAAAAAGATGTGCGCCGACGAGCGCGAAGCTTCGCTGCGCATGCAATGCCTGCGCGACGCCAAGACCGTCTTCACCAAGGCGATGGAGAGCGCCAAGGCGACTTCGCCAGCCAACGGCCATGCCGTGTGCGCGACCTGCGGCAAGGTCACCTCGGTCCACGTGACGGAGCAGGCGGGCAAGGGCGGCGCATTGGGCATGGTCGCCGGCGGCGTGGCCGGCGCGCTGCTGGGCCACCAGGTGGGCGGCGGCACGGGCCGCGATGTGGCCACCGTGGCCGGCGCGGCGGGCGGCGCCTACGCGGGCAACAAGGTCGAAGAGAAAATGACGGCCAAAAAAGTGTGGACCGTGGCGGTGCAGTACGAGAACGGCCACCAGGCCAAGTTCACCTTCGACAAGGATCCTGGCATGGTCGCTGGCGACAAGGTGAAGAACTCTGGCCACAGCATCGTGCGCAACTGATCGCGCCAGTACGAGCCAGTACGAAATAGCGTGCGATAGAACGGCGGGGCGCCTGGGCGCTCCGCCGTTTTTCATTTTCCGTTAGGTAGGCGTGTTCCGCGCCGGATTCGTCGCATGCGACGATGTATGTGTTTCCGCGCCCGGTTACACTGGTAGCATCAGCCAACCACACCAATCGGGGACACATCGCATGGGCATACTGTCGGGCATACGTATCATCGAAATCGCAGGCATCGGGCCGGCGCCATTCTGCGGCATGCTGCTGGCCGACATGGGCGCGGACGTGATCCTGGTTGAGCGGGCGGCCGGCAAGTCCGGCGATCCGCTCGATTTGGGCGACAAGAACATCACCAACCGCGGCAAACGCTCGCTGGCGCTGGACTTGAAAGACCCGCAGGCCATTTCCACGCTGCTCAAGTTGATCGAAGGGGCCGATGCGCTGATCGAAGGCATGCGCCCCGGCGTGATGGAGCGCCTGGGCCTGGGACCGGACGCCTGCCTGGCCCGCAACCCCAAACTCATCTATGGCCGCATGACGGGCTGGGGCCAGGACGGCCCGCTGGCCAAGGCCGCCGGCCATGACATCAACTACATCGGCCTGTCCGGCGCGCTCTGGTATAGCGGCAGGCCGAATGAAGCGCCGGTGGCGCCGCCCACGCTGGTGGGCGATATCGGCGGTGGCGCCTTGTACCTGGCCATGGGCGTGCTGGCCGGTGTGCTGGGCGTGCGCAATGGCGGGGCGGGCCAGGTGGTGGACGCGGCCATCGTGGACGGCAGCGCCAATATGATGAACCTCCTGTTGTCGCTGCACGCGGCCGGCATGATGCCGATGCGGCGCGGCGAAGGCTTGCTCGACGGCCCGCACTGGTATGGTTCCTATGTGTGCCAGGATGGCCTGAGCGTGACCATCGGCGCGCTGGAACCGCAGTTCTACGGGCTGCTGCTGGAGAAGCTGGGCCTGAGCGGCGATCCCGAATTCGGCCGTCCCTACGATAAGCGCTGCTGGCCTTCGCTGCGCCTGAAATTGACGGCGCTGTTCCTGTCCCAGCCGCGTCAGCACTGGACCAAGCTGCTGGAAGGCAGCGACGCCTGCTACGCGCCCGTGTTGTCGCCGGTCGAGGCCCAGGCCCATCCCCACATGGCGGCGCGCGCCATCTACAGCGAACGCGATGGTGTGCTGCAGGCCGCGCCCGCGCCCCGGTTCCTGGCGGCCCCGCATATGCCGGGCGCCGTGCCCCGGCGCGGCGAGCATGGCGCCGCCATCCTGCGCGAAGCCGGTTGCAGCGAGGCCGATATCGCCAATTTGCTGGCGCCGCGCGACTGAAGGGCGGCACGCAGTGCAGCATAGTTCACCGCGAATGATTGTTTTGCTGTCATGAAATGCGAAGCGATCGTCATGAAATGGATGGGCAGCCCCGAGGTGGGAGCGGCTACCATTGAGGGGATTTTCGCAACAAAGGGCGGGGGAAGCGCGCTCAGATGGCCGGAACCGGGTGTGCGAAATTGACATCGGGCCGCGAAAGCCCCAGACTTCCTGTCGGAATTGACGCACTGCGGCATAATATGTCCGCTTTATGTCCGCTTTATGCCTGCGTTATGTCCGCATTGTGTCGCTGCGGCGCAAGTGCGCCGGCATGCACCAGCCCTTCGATCACCCGCTTTTAAGGAATTATCATGACTAAAGAAGTAGTTGTACTGAGCGCCGCTCGTTCCCCCATTGGCGCCTTCGGTGGTTCGCTGTCGGAGATGGAACCGGCCGAATTGGCGGGTATCGTGATGAAGGAAACCATCGCCCGCTCCGGCGTCGATGCTTCGGCCATCGGCAACGCCGTGGTTGGCACCTGCATTCCGACCGATGGCCGCTACGGCTACGTGTCGCGCGTCGCTTCCGTGCAAGCCGGTATGCCGATGGATTCCATCGCCATGCAAGTGAGCCGCCTGTGCTCGTCCGGCCTGCAAGCGATCGTGACGGCCGCCCAAGGCGTGATGCTGGGCGATTTCGAATACGGCATCGGCGGCGGCGTGGAAGTGATGTCGCGCGGTGGCTACATGCTGCCGGCGCTGCGCTCGGGCGCGCGCATGGGCGACACCAAGGCCATCGACATGATGACCTCCATCCTGACCGACCCGTTCGGCGTGGGCCACATGGGCATCACGGCTGAAAACCTGGCCGCCAAATACGGCATCACCCGCGAACAGCAGGACGCGTTTTCGCTGGAATCGCAGCGCCGCGCTGCGCTGGCCCAGGCCGAAGGCCGCTTCCAGTCGCAGATCGTGCCGATCGTGCGCCAGACCCGCAAGGGCGAAGTGGTGTTCGACGCCGATGAGCACCTGAAGCCAAATACCACGCTGGAATCGCTGGCCAAGATGAAACCGGCCTTCAAGAAGGACGGAACGGTCACCGCCGGTAACGCATCGGGCATCAACGACGGCGCCGCCTTCATGGTGCTGGCCGACGCCGCCCTGGCGGCCCAGCGCGGCCAGACCCCGATCGCCCGCATCGTCAGCTACGCCGTCGCCGGCGTGCCGAACGATGTGATGGGTGAAGGCCCGATTCCGGCCAGCCGCAAGGCCCTGGCCAAGGCCGGCCTGAAGATGGACCAGATGGACGTGATCGAATCGAACGAAGCGTTCGCCGCCCAGGCGCTGGCCGTCACCAAGGTGCTGGAACTGGATCCGGCCAAGACCAACCCGAACGGCGGCGCGATCGCGCTGGGCCACCCGGTGGGTTGCTCGGGCGCCTTCATCGCCACCAAGGCGATCTACGAACTGCAACGCACCAACGGCCGTTACGCGCTGGTGACGATGTGCATCGGCGGCGGCCAGGGTATCGCCGTGGTGTTCGAGCGCTGCTGATCCTGGTCGTTCGCGCTTAGTCCGTTAGCGTCTGGCCGGCGCCGCGCCGGATGTCCGCCCCCCAAGGCGGCATCTGCCGCGGCGCCGTTTTATTTCCGTGGCTCGTGGGGTCGGCTATACTGCCCCGCAGGCCCGGCTGGTCCACTAGGGCGACGTTCAACCAACTCGAGGAAATGCTGCATGAATTTGACTGACAAGGTAATCATCGTGACGGGCGGCGCCCAGGGTATCGGCCTGGCCATCGCCGAGCGTTGCGCCGTGGCCGGCGCCACCGTGGCGATCTGGGATAACCGCGCCGACGCCATCGAGGCGGCCGTGGACCATGTGCGTGCCACGGTGCCGGGCGTGGAAGTGGCGGGCTACGCGGTGGATGTATCCGACCTGGCCAGCGTGCAGGCGGCCGCCAAGGCCACGCGCGAGCACTTTGGCCGCGTCAATGGCCTGGTCAACAACGCCGGCGTGGTGGCCGATGCCCAGTTGACCAAGATGAGCGAGGCCCAGTGGGACCGCGTGATCGACATCAACCTCAAGGGCGTGTTCAACTGCGCCAGCGCCAATGTGGACGCGCTGCTGGCCACGGCCGGCGCCATCGTCAACATTTCGTCCATCGTGGGTTTGTCGGGTAACTTCGGGCAGACCAACTACGCGGCAGCCAAGGCCGGGGTGCTGGCCATGACCAAGACCTGGACCCGTGAACTGGGCCGCAAGGGCGTGCGTTGCAACGCCGTGTGCCCCGGTTTCGTCAACACCCACATCGTCAAGGACATTCCGGCGCCGGTGGTCGAGGAGATGCTCAACATGATCCCGCAGCGCCGCATGGGCCAGCCGTCCGAAATCGCATCGGCTGTCGTGTTCCTGTTGTCGGACGAAGCCAGCTACGTCAACGGCGCCACGCTGGAAGTGGCGGGCGGGCTGACGCTGTAAGCTGGTCCGTTTTCCGTTTTCCGTTTTCCGTTTTCCGTTCTTCGTTCCCCGATCCGTCAGCCGGTTAGTCGGGCTGGCGGTTCGGCAGCGGTGCGGCGGATATGCGCTGCACCGTCATCACCAGGTCGGAATAGCTGCTGCGGTAGTTGCGGCCTTTCCCTTCCGTCGCCTTGGTGTCGACCAGCGACACATCCTTGCGATGCACATAGCCCAACCGCGGCGCCATGTAGAACTGCACCGTGCGCGGTACGGAGCGCACCACGTTCTGGGTCTTGCCTTCGCAAGTGCTGGAGACGCATTCGAGCGTCTCCACATAATCGATCACCACGTCCACGTTCACGTTGTAGGTGCCCACGCTCAGGCGTACCGGGCTGCCCGGCAGTTGCGCCAGCATCAGGCGCAGCTTGCCGTTCTTGGACGATGGGAGTTCGAACACCCCCAACGCGTTCGGCTTTTCCTTGAACCCGGCCTGGATTTCCGTCAGCTTGAAGATCTGGAACAGGTTCTTCTGGTACGACATCAACCGCCGCGTCTCATCCTCCACTTCCTGCCTTTGCACGGACTGGCGGGCCTTGCTGTCTTCATCCTCTTCCGTGGCCGGCTGTTGCGCGGGCGCCGGCACGGGCTGCGGCGTGGCGCTGGGCGGGCGATGCGGCATCTCCGCCGGATTGCGCGGCGGCAGGCGGGTGATCTGCGGTTCCGGCGGGGCGCAGCCGATCACCAACAGGGCCAGGCTGATGCTTGTTGCTCGAAACAGGACGTTCATGGAAGCCTTTCTCGTTCGTCAATAAGCGGTAGCCGGTGGCGCGGAGGCGGTAGGTTGTTTGTCCGCCGCCGGGGTGTTCCTTGAACCCGACCTGCTGCCGTGCCTCGGGGCCGATGCGGGCTGGCTCGCCGCTGCGGCACCGGCCGTGGCGGCGCCCGGCGTGGCGGCCGATGCCGACGACAATGCGGCGGCTGGTGTGGACGCGGTGGTTGGGGCAGCCGCCGGAGTGGCTGCCGCGCCAACCGCTGCCGCTGCAGGTGCCGGCGCAGGTGGCGGCGTGCGGCCGATGCGGAAGCCGACGCGCGGATCGCTGCTGGTGCGGTCGCCGAAGGTGCGCGCCACCGGACGCACATCGCCGCTGGTGGAATCGAAGGCGCCGCCTTTCTGCACCCGTTTCTTGCACGCCGCCGTCGTCTGGGCCGGCGTTATTTTGGCATCCTCGGCATGGCTGGCATGCCAGCAATCATCCACCCACTCATAGACGTTGCCCACCATGTCGTACAGGCCGGCGTAAGCCTTGAAGCTGCCCACCGGCGCGGGACGGTGGAAGTCCAGGTGGCTGCCGCACTGGCCGCAATGGGCGTTATCCTGGCCCGCGCGATCGCCCCACGGGAAGATGGTGCTGGTGCCGCTGCGCGCAGCGAATTCCCACTCCGCTTCCGTGGGCAGGCGGTAGCTGCCGCCCGTCTTCTTCGACAGCCAGTCGGCATACCCCTTGGCCGCATCCCAGCTGATGCCGGTGACTGGCAGCTTGTCCAGGTCGGGGCCGGACATGCCTTGTGGCGCCGGGCAGGCCCTATCCTTGACGCACAACTGCCATTGGGCGTAACTGATCTCCTGCGCCGACAGGTCGAAGGCGGCGATGGGCGCGGGCTTGCCGCCCATTTCCTCGGGCAGCGCGCCCGGCTCGCCGGCCTGGGAGCCCATGCGGTAAGTGCCGGCCGGGATGGCGACCATGGACGGACATCCGGGCGTGCCATCGGCCAGCTTCAGCGGGCACGGCGGTGGCGGTGGTGGTGCGGGCGGCGCTTCCGCCACCGGGGCGGCCGCTTCGGCGGACGCGGATGCCGACGCGGTGGCCGATTCCGCCGGCGCCGCTTCCGGCGCAGGGGCGATCACGGGCGGCGGCGGCGCGACCGCCGCCACCGCCGCGGGCTTGGCCCCCGGTGGCGGGGGCAGGTAGGGAATGTCGAACGGCAGCGCGTTGTTCCACCACAGCCAGCCACCGCCACCGCCGGCGCCCAGCACGGTCAGGCCGAACAGACTCAACAACACGGCTTTCCAGCGGCTCTTGCGCGGCGGCGTGGCGGCCGCCTCGTCCTGCACCGGCAGGCCGGTGGTGCGTGACTGGGTGGGCGCGCCGGTACGGCCGGTGCCGCCTTGGGTGGCGATGCCCGGCTGCGTCACCGCGCCCGGCTGCGTGGCCGTGGCCCGTGGCGCTGACGCCCGCTGCGGCTGTTCGATGCCCAGCAGTGCGCGGAACTCGGCCACATTCTGCGGCCGCTGTTCCGGCCGCACGCCCAGCCCCGCGTCGATGGCGCGCAGGAATTCGGGGCTGTAGCGGTCGGCGGCGCTTTCAGTCAGGGGCACGAGCGAATCGGAAACCAGGCGGGTGAGGGCGGCCGGCGGCACCTTGTCGGTGATGATGAAGTAGACCACCGAGGCCAGCGCGTAGAAATCGGTCCACGGCCCCTGCGACATATTCGTCATGTCGCCATACTGTTCGATGGGCGCGTAGCCGGGCTTGAGGATCACGGTCAGCGCCTGCGTCATGTCGCCGATCACGCGCCGCGCGGCGCCAAAGTCGAGCAGCAGCGGGCGGTCGTTCTCCAGCATCAGGATGTTGTCGGGCGCAATATCGCGGTGGTAGCACTGCTTGGCGTGCAGGACTTCAAGCGCGTCCAGGATGTGGGCCAGGAAGTTGCGCAGCCAGTCCTCCTGCGCCAGCAGTGTATGGTCTTCCTTGAGCAGCTGTTTCAGCGTGGGCGCCTGATAAAACGGCATGGCCATGTAGCCGGTGCCGTTGGCTTCCCAGAAGCGGTACACCTTGACCAGGCAGGGATGGTCGAACTGGGCCAGCAATTGCGCTTCATTGACGAAGCTGTGCAGCCCGACCTGGAACGTCTCCGCATAGTGCTCGGACAGCATGGTGACCTGGGTGCCGCCCACCCGGCCGGCGAAAGCGGCCGGCATGTACTCCTTGACGGCGACGTCGCGGCCCAGCGAGTGGTCCTTGGCGTGGTAGACGATGCCAAAGCCGCCCTGGCCGACCACGCAGGTGATTTCGAATTCGCCCAGCTTGGTGCCGGGCTGCAGCGCATTGGGAAACGCGGCGCCGGGCGCCAGGACCGTGTGGTCATTGTCACTGTTAGGTGGTGGGTTCATGATGACAGTTGCCGTTTAAGGGTGAGTTCATCTTTAACGCCCGGGCCAGCCTCGCGCGGACGTACTAAAAACCGGCGCTACCAGTACCAATTGCTTGCAGACGGTAAGCATGGTGTTCAAATGCTCATATGGTCTGTCAGGCACGAGTATAAACGAAGACTTGCCCGCCTAAACGAGTTGTGCGCATAATTGCTGCGAATATAAGAATAGCAATGGAACAGGTCAGCTTCCCACCCGGAAGCGGCTCACCCTATCCTCGTCACACGGACCGATCGATGCCCATTACATTGACCGTGCAAACCCATCGTGCCGCGCCCCCGGCGGAACCCTTGTCGGCCGTATTCGACCGGCTGGGCGGCACCATAGGACGTTCTCCCGGCAATGGCCTGGTGCTCGACGACCCCGGTAAGTACATCTCGCGCAACCACGCCAAGATCGAATTCCAGGATGGCGGCTACTGCCTGGCCGACATCGGCGCCAATCCCAGCCTGGTCAACGGCCGGCCGGTGGGTAACGGCCGTCAGGCGCCCCTCAGCGACGGCGATACGGTGGTGATCGGGCCTTATCTGCTGGGGGTGGTCATCACGCCGGAACCGGGAATGGCTGGGCGCATGGCTGCTGGCGGCGCGACCATGTATGGCGCGCCGGCGGCGGCCGAGCCGGCGCTCGATGCGCTGGCCGCTTCCAGCCTGCTCGATTGCGCCGTCGCGCCGGGCGCCGATCCCCTGAACGTGGACTGGCTGGCGCCCCAGGATGCGGTGACGCGGCAGGTGACGGTGGCCAGGCCCGCGCCCAGGGTGGAGCTGCGCACGGAGTCACCGGCCGGGGCGGATCATGTGGCGCCCGCCCAACAACTGTACCCGCAACCGTCGCCCGTGGTGCAGGCGCCGGCTCCTTCATTCGCGATTCCAGACGATTACGATCCGTTGGCGGACCTGCTGCGGCCGGCGCCGCTGGCATCGCCGAAAAACGACGCGCCCGTTGCCTTGGACCTGGTGGCTGCGCCGGTTCAGCCTCCTGCACAGATCATAGTTGGGGAGCGGCCTCCAGCCGCTGTCGTTGCTCCTCCACCAGTTGAGGACGTGCTTGCGATCGTGCCAGCAGCCGCCAGCGTGCCCGCATCCGCACCGGCAGCTGCACCAGTGGCCGCACCCCCACCCGCACCAGCGTCCGCTCCCGTGCCTGCGCCTGCTCTGGCGCCCGCGCCCGGCCAGCCGTCGGCCCCGGCGCAATCAAGCGCCTCCGATGCGCTGCTGCTCGACGCGTTGCTGCGCGGGCTGGGCATGACGGGCATGAAGGTCGAACGGCCCGCCGCCGAATTTGTCGAACTGGTGGGTGCCATGCTGCGTGCCGCTACGACCGGCACCATGGGCGTGCTGCTGGCGCGCACCCTGACCAAGCGCGAAAGCCGCATGGCCGTTACCATGATCGCCAGCCAGGCCAACAACCCGCTCAAATTCTTCCCGGACCCCACCAGCGCGCTGTTCCAGATGCTGGGCAAGCCGGGCAAGGGCTACATGCCACCGGTGGCGGCCTTCGATGGCGCGTTCGATGACATGAAAGCGCACGAAATGGCGCTGCTGGCCGGCATGCGCGGCGCGCTGGAAGGCATGCAAGCTCATTTCGACCCGGCCGAAATCGAACGCACCATGGCGTTGCCGTCCGTGATGGACAAGATGCTGCAGGCGAACCGCAAGGCCAAGCTGTGGGACCGCCACGTGGAGTCCTACCGCCAGTTGGTGCAGGACGCCGACGAGGAATACCAGCGCCGCTTCAGCGAACAGTTCGCGCGCGCCTACGAGGAGCAGATCGCGCGCATGCGCAAAACCCGGACACCTTAGCGCGCCACAGGACGCCATAGGACATCAGAGGATAACAAAGGACACTAAACGTACGTAATGCCGTCATCCGCTAACCGGAGGTCATGTCATTGTGAGTACCAACGATCCGCAGCAGCCGTCGCCCGACGACGAGCGTACCATCCTGATTCCCAGTCCCGGTGGCAAGCGCGGTGCCGCCGCGCCCGCGCCGCAGGGGGAGGCCTCGCAGGCGACGACCGTGCAGGTGCCCCCCGCGCAAGCGGCCATGCCGTCTGCTGGTCCCGGCGGCGCGGCAACTGCGCCGGCCATTCCCCGGATCGGCGGCTACGGCCTCAATCCACTGGTGGCGGCGGCCAGTCCCTTGCTGGACCTGGTGCTGCCGCTTCGCCACATGGCCGCCTATCCGCAGGTGGAACATTTGCGCCAGCAACTGGTGGCAGGCATCAAGAGTTTCGAACAGACGGCCAAGGCGGGGCAGGTGCCGGTCGATGCCATCGCCGTGGCCCGTTATTCACTGTGCACCTTCCTCGACGAAACCATTTCGGCCACGCCATGGGGCAGCGGCGGCGTGTGGTCGAGCCGCAGCCTGCTGGTGACGTTTCATAACGAAGCTTCGGGCGGCGAAAAGTTCTTCCTGGTGCTGCAGAAGCTGTGCCAGGAACCCGGTGTCCACATCGACGTGCTGGAGCTGATGTATCTGTGCCTCTCGCTGGGCCTGGAAGGGCGCTACCGCGTGCTTGATGGCGGCAGGGGACAATTGGAGATCCTGCGCGAACGGCTGCTGGAATTGATCAGCCGTCAGCGTGGCGCCGTCGAACCGGCCCTGTCGCTGCACTGGCGTGGGGCCGGCGGTAAAGGCGAGGCGTTGTGGCGCATGCTGCCCGTGTGGGTGGTCGCTGCCATCGCGCTGTCCGTGCTGGTGCTGCTGCACATGGCCCTGAGCTTCAGCCTGAGCCGGGCCTCGACGCCCGTGCATGCGCGTTTGCACGGCATCGCCGTCGCCGCCTGGCCGAAGTCGGCCGCCGCCGCACCGCTGCCGGCGCCCGCCGCGCCGGCCCGGGTCGCGAAATTCCTGGCGCCGGAAATCGAGCAGGGCCTGGTGAGCGTGAGCGAGCTGCCGGACCGCTCTATCATCACGTTGATGGGTAACGGCGTGTTCGCGCCCGGCAGCGCGGAAGTGACGCCCAGCTTTGTCCCGCTGCTGCAAAAAATAGGCGATGCGCTGCGCCCGGTCGATGGCAAGGTCAAGGTGGTGGGCCATACCGACAACACCACCGGCTTCACCACCCGTTACCCATCGAACTGGGATCTGTCCAAGGGCCGCGCCGCGACTGTGGCGCGCATGCTGGGCGAGCGGGCCGGCCCGCCGGAACGCTACAGCGTTGAAGGGCGGGGCGACACGGAACCGGTGGCGCCCAACGACAGCGCCGCCAATCGCGCGCGCAACCGGCGTGTGGTGATCATGCTGCTCGCGCCGCCCTCGGCCTGACATTCCCGCAACCGAAAACTGGACGAATACTACGATATGAAGCGTATCTTTTCCTGGTTGTTGCGGCCTGCGCCGCTGTCGCTGATCGGCGTACTGCTGCTGTCGCTGGTGATCTGGTTCGAAGGGCCGCTGCTGGCCTTCAACGGCAAGGAGCCGTTCGCGTCCAGCGGGGTGCGCTGGTTCTGGATCATGTTGCTGCTGCTGATCTGGGCCGGCTACTTCCTCTACAAATGGATCGCCGCCCGCATGGCCAACGCCAAGCTGGCCGCCGGCGTGGCGGGCGCGCAGCAGGCACCCAGCCCGGAGGCGCAGGAATCGCAGGCCGAGGTCACGCTGCTGGGCAAGCGCTTGCAGGAGGCGATGGAGATCCTGCGCAAAAGCAGCGGCCGGCGCGGCGGCCAATACCTGTACCAACTGCCGTGGTATATGTTCGTGGGCGCGCCCGGTGCGGGCAAGACCACGGCGCTGGTGCAATCGGGCCTGAATTTCCCGCTGGCCGATGCGATGGGCAAGACCGCCATTGGCGGCGTGGGCGGCACCCGCAATTGCGACTGGTGGTTCACGGATGACGCGGTGCTGCTCGACACGGCCGGCCGCTACACCACCCAGGACAGCCACGAGGAAGTGGACCAGGCGGCCTGGCGCGGCTTCCTGCAATTACTACGCAAGCACCGGCGGCGGCGCCCGATCAACGGCGTGATCCTGGCCGTCAGCGTGGCAGACCTGCTGCAACAGGGCGAACCGGCCCGCAAACAGCAGGCGCTGGCCATCCGGGCCCGCATCCAGGACCTGCACGAGCAGCTGGGCATGCGCTTCCCGATCTACGTGATGGTCACCAAGTGCGACCTGCTGGCCGGCTTCACCGAGTTCTTTGGCGAAATGGGCAAGGAGGACCGGGGCCAGGTGTGGGGCATGAGCTTCCCGCTGGTGGAACCGGAACAGGTGATGGCGTCGCTGGCCGCATTCCCGGCCGAATTCCAGTCGCTGGAACGGCAGCTGCAATCACGTCTGCTGCAACGCATGCAGGGTGAGCGCGACATCCAGCGGCGCGCGCTGTTATACGGCTTCCCCCAGCAGTTCGCCGGGCTAGGCGACGTGCTGCAAGCCTTCCTGACGGACGTATTCCAGTCCACCCGCTACGAAACGGCGGCCTTGCTGCGGGGCGTCTACTTTACCAGCGGCACCCAGGAAGGCCACCCGATCGACCGCGTGATGGGCGCCATGGCCGCCGCCTACGGGCTGGAACGGCAGGTGCTGCCCGCCAACGCCGCCAGCGGCCGCAGTTACTTCCTCACCCGTTTGCTGCGCGAAGTGATCTTTGCCGAAGCCGAAGTGGCCGGCGTAAATCGCCAGTTCGAGCGCCAGCGGCGCCGCCTGCAATGGGGCGCCACGATTGCCATCGGGCTGGTGCTGGTGCTGGGTACGGCCGGCATGGTCACCAGCTACGCCCGCAACAGCAGCCTGGTGAGCCAGGTGGACCACAAGGTGCCGGAAATCGCCAGGCTGGCGCAAGCCGTCACCCCGGACACCAGCGCCGCGCAGACCTTGCCGCTGCTGGACGCCGTGCGCGACCTCCCGGCCGGCTACGCGGCCCAGGGCCAGGACGTGCCGCTGCTGATGACGCTGGGCCTGTACCAGGGCGACAAGCTCGGCGCCGGCGCCCAGTCGCTGTATCTGCGCACGCTGCGCGCCACGCTGCTGCCCCGTATCGTGTACCGCATGGAGCAGCAACTGCGGCGCGGCAGCGCCAATAATCTCGACTACCTTTACGAAGTGCTGCGCCTGTACCTGATGCTGGGCGACACCCGCCATTACGACGCCGCTTCCATCGCCGGCTGGGTGGAGCTGGACTGGCTGCGCAACATGAACGACGCCAGCCCGGCCCAGCGTGAAGCGTTGATGGGCCACGTGGCGGCGCTGCTGAAAGCCTACCCCAGCTTCGAACTGCCGCAGCAACTGGATGCGCAACTGGTGGCCGACACGCGCCTGGCGCTGGCCCGCATGCCGCTGGAGCAGCGCCTGTACAACGGTCTGAAACGGGCCGTCGCCCGCGCCCAGTTGCCGGAATTCAGCGCCACCGCCGCCGGCGGGCGCGACGCGCCGCAAGTGCTGATACGGCGCAGCGGTGAGGCGCTCACGCGTGGTGTGCCGGGCCTGTACTCGGTGGCAGGTTATGCCAAATTCCTGGAATTGAGCGGACAGGCGATGGATGACGTGAGCCGCGATAACTGGGTGCTGGACCGCCAGGAAGCCGTCACGGGCAAGGCCGGCAATGAGCAGATCCGGGCCGCGCTGCTGCAGTTGTACTACAACGACTACATCGCGGAATGGGACCGCTATCTGGCGGACCTCAGCATCGTACCGTTCTCCACGCTGGACCAGGGGGCGCGCGTGACGGCCATGCTGTCCAGCGTCGATTCGCCGCTGCGCAAGGTGCTGGTGGCGGCCGCCCGCGAAACGACGCTGGCCGCCGGTGCCGCCAAGAAGCCCGAATCGTCCGTGCTCGCCTCGCTCAAGGACAAGAGCGACAGCTACAAGAAGAAGCTGGAAGGGGTGCTGGGCATGGGCGATGGCGACGGCGCCCCGGCCGCCGCCGCGCAGCAGATCCCGGTCGATGTCCACTTCGACGACCTGCACCGCATGGTGGCCGGTTCGCCCGCACCGCTGGACAACCTGCTGGCCATGCTGCGTGACGTGGCCACGTATTTCGACGCCGCCGCGGCGGCCAAACGGGCCGGCCAGCCGCCACCGCCGGGCGAGGCGTTGACCAAGTTGAAGCGGGAAGGGGACGGCAAGGCCGCACCACTGGGCCAGATGCTCAAGAATATCGACAGCGGCGGCGCCGGCCTGACCATGGGCAGCGAGCGTGAACGCCTGAACGCGTTGTGGACGGCCAGCGCCGCCCAGTTCTGCCGCCAGGCCATCGCCGGCCGTTATCCGCTGGTGCGCAGCGCCACGCAGGAGGTGACGCAGGACGATTTCGGCAAGTTCTTCTCGCCGGGCGGGCTGGTGGACCAGTTCTTCCAGCAGAATTTGCTGCCTTACGTGGACATGGGCGCCCGCCAATGGCGCTGGCGGCCCAACGGCGACAAGGTTACGCTGGGCATTCCGCAGGACGTGCTCGATTCCTTCCAGCGTGCGGCGCTGGTGCGCGATGCCTGGTTCGGCAGCGGCGGCAAGCAGGCCTCGATGCGCTTCGACCTGAAGCTGGTGAGCGCCGATCCGGCGTTGAGCCAGGTGAACCTGGAAATCGATGGGCAGCCGGTGCCGTTCGGCGCGCCGGCCACCGTACGCGCCGCCTCGCTGCAAGTCCCCAGCGGCAAGGGCACGGGCCTGGTGCGGCTGGAAACGACGCCGGCCGGGCGCAGCCTGCGCACGGAAGGTGCATGGGCGTGGCTGCGCATGATAGACCAGGGCACGCTGGAACCGACGCCGCAGGGCGAGCGTTTCAAGCTCAGTTACGACATCGATGGCCACAAATTAAGCTACAGCCTCACGGCCAGCAGTGTGATCAACCCGTTCCGGCGTGAGGCGCTGGAAGGCTACCGTTGCCTGGATCGCTTGTAGGCGCCGGGGCGGTGCCCGCGTCCGTGCCGTCGCTGGCCAGCAGCGCCGTCAGCGTGGCTCGTTCGACCACTTCCGTTTCCAGCAGCCGCTTGGCCAGCGCGTCGAGCACGGGCCGGTGCTGCTCCAGCGTGGCACGCACACGGGTGCGCGCGTCGGCCAGCAATTGGGTCACTTCGGCGTCGATCATGCGGGCCGTGCGTTCGCTGTAGCCCTTGCGCGCGCCGGGCATGCCGCCCATGCCGTTGATCCAGCCGTTCTGGCCCGATTGCTCATAAGTGGCCAAACCGAGCCGGTTGCTCATGCCGTACTGGCTCACCATCTGCACCGCCAGTTCGGTGGCCCGTTGCAGGTCGTTCTGGGCGCCGGTGGAGACGTCGCCATACACCAGTTCCTCGGCCACCCGGCCGCCCAGCAGCACATCGAGCCGTTCCAGCAGTTCGCTGTAGCGCATCAGGTAGCGGTCCTCGGTGGGCGTTTGCTGGGTGTAGCCCAGCGCCGCCACCCCGCGCGGGATGATGGAAATCTTGGCCACCCGGTCGGCATGGGGCCGCAGTTCCGCCACCAGCGCATGGCCAGACTCGTGGTAGGCGACGGTTTCCTTTTCCGTCCGGTTCATCACCCGCGTCTTCTTCTCGATGCCGCCCACGATGCGGTCCAGCGACTGTTCGAAGTCGTTCATGTCGATCTGGTCCTTGTCGGCGTTGGCCGCATGCAGGGCCGCCTCGTTGACCAGGTTGGCCAGGTCGGCGCCCGCGAAACCGGCCGTGGTGGCGGCCAGCCGCTCCAGGTCCACGTCCGGGCCCAGCTTCACCTGCTTGACGTGCACGTCGAGGATCTGGCGCCGGCCGTTCAGGTCCGGCCGGTCCAGCGCGATGTGGCGGTCGAAGCGGCCGGGCCGCAGCAGGGCCGGGTCCAGCACTTCCGGGCGGTTGGTGGCAGCCATGATGATGACGCCCGTGTTGGCGTCGAAGCCGTCCATCTCCACCAGCAGCTGGTTGAGGGTCTGCTCGTGTTCCTGGTGGCCGCCCATGGAAGCCAGGCCGCGCGCCTTGCCCAGCGCGTCCAGTTCATCGATGAAGATGATGCACGGCGCCTGTTGCTGCGCCTGTTCGAACAGGTTGCGCACGCGGGCCGCGCCCACCCCGACGAACATCTCC
Organism: Rugamonas apoptosis; assembly: GCF_014042355.1. Classification (GTDB taxonomy): domain Bacteria; phylum Pseudomonadota; class Gammaproteobacteria; order Burkholderiales; family Burkholderiaceae_D; genus Rugamonas; species Rugamonas apoptosis. Next base: position 186,102 of record NZ_JACEZU010000005.1, on the reverse strand, counting down.
ACGAATTCCGAACCGCCGATCGAGAAGAACGGCACCCCCGCTTCGCCGGCGACGGCCTTGGCCAGCAAGGTCTTGCCGGTGCCCGGTGCGCCCACGATCAGCACGCCCTTGGGGATGCGCCCACCCAGGCGCCGGTAGCGTTCGGGGTGCTTGAGGAATTCCACGATCAGCATCAACTCATCGCGCGCCTCGTCGATGCCGGCGATGTCCTTGAACGTGATGCCGGTATCCTTCTGCATGTAGACGCGCGCCTTGCTCTTGCCCACCTCCATCAGGCCGCCGATGCCGCCGCCGGCCGGCATGGCCAGGCGCCAGAACAGCAGCAACAGGATAACGGGCGCCAGCCAGGACAGCAGCATCGGCAAGTGGCTTTCCTCCTCGGCCGTGTAGCTGATGTGCGCCGCTTCCAGGTCTTTCACGAGGTCGGGATCGGTCACGCGCAGGGTGGTGAAACCGGCGTGGGTCTTGGCGGCCGCGCGCACGGCGTCGGCCCGTTGCTGGCTCAGGGGCGGGTTGAGTGGACCGTCCACCAGCGCGCCGCTGACCTGTCGCTCGCTGACAGAGAGGTCGTGCAATTTGCCCGCATGGAGCAGGGATTTGAACTCACTATAGGGCAGGGGCGCGCCGGGAGGCGTGTTGCCGAACAACAGCCACAACGACATGGCCATCAACCCGGCCGCCCAATACCACGACGCGCGCGGGATGCGGTTGGCGGGCGAGGGCAGCGGCGAACGGTTGGGCGGCTGGTCGGTCACATTCATTTCCTGCGGGAAAAGAGTTTATACACCTGTCGAAGTTAGTGTATCCGCAAGCGACGCAAAGTGACGCAAATCATGCGCGGCGCGATCTAAATTGTTGTGTTGGTAAGATATGCTGCTATTTGTGAATTTGATACAGGTCAATGCAATATCATTTTCATCAGTCCACCATGTGCGGACAACTTGACAAGACCGGAACGCGAATTCGCACCGGCCCAACACCGCCACGAGGAGAGACGCGATGACCCATCAACCCGGCAACGGCCACGTGGCCGCCCCCCAGTGCCATGGCCACTGAGCGCGAAACGCTGTCGGTGGTCGATCATGCGTGGCTGCGCATGGACCGTCCCACCAATTTGATGATGATCTGCGGCCTGATGACGTTCGCCGGTAAGCTGGACCTGGTGCGCCTCAAGGCCGTGGTGCGGGAACGCATGCTGTGCTTCCACCGTTTCCGCCAGCGCGTGGGCTGGGAGGGCGGCGAGGCTTATTGGGAAACCGACCCCGCCTTCGACCTGGACTGGCATGTGCGCCAGCTCGCCCTGCCGCGCGGCGCGGGCCAGCGGGGGCTGGACAAGCTGGCCGGGGACCTGGTCAGCACGGCGCTGGACCCCAGCAAACCGATGTGGCAGATGCACCTGATCGACGTGGACGCCAGCCACAGCGCCCTGATGTTGCGCATTCACCACTGCTATGGCGACGGTTTCGCGCTGGCGCATGTGATGGGCGCGCTGACCGACAGCAGCGCCAACCACCACGCGCTGCCGTCGCCGGACCTGGACGGCACCCCGCCGCCACGGGCCGCCTGGGAAAAGATGCTGGGCCAGGTGACGGAACTGGCCGGCGATGGTGTGCGGCTGGCCCGCACGGCCTACGCGCTGGCGGCCGACTGGAGCGGCCACCCCGATCATGCGCTGGCAGCCGCCCGCCGCGGCGTCAACCTGGCCACGGAACTGGCCGTGGTCGCCGCCATGGAACCGGATTGTCCCACCCGCTTCAAAGGCCCGCTGGGCGTGATGAAACGGGTGGCCAGCGCGCGCAGCCTGTCGCTGGACGAGGTGAAGGCCGTGGCCAGCGCCTTGTCGTGCTCCGTCAATGATGTGCTGCTGTCGTGCGTGACGGCGGCGTTGCGCCGCTATCTGCTGGACCAGGACGATGCCGTGGACGGCGTGGAAATGCGGGCCCTGGTGCCCGTCAACCTGCGTCCGCCCGGTCCGGTGCAGGAACTGGGCAACCATTTCGGGCTGGTGTTCCTGGGCCTGCCGCTGGGCGAGGCGGATGCGCTGCGCCGCACACGGGCGATACATGAACGGATGGAAGCGCTCAAGCATTCGCAGCAAGCGACGGTCGCGCTGGGCATCCTGGCCTGCATGGGCGCCGCGCCCGACGGGTTGCGGGAAACGCTGGTGCAGGCGCTGGCCGCCAATGCCAGTGCCGTCATCACCAATGTGCGCGGCGCGCCGGAAGCGCGCTACCTGGGCGGCCAACGGATAACCCGCCAGGTGTTCTGGGTGCCGCAGTCGGGAGGCATCGGGCTCGGTATCAGCATCCTCAGTTACGCGGGCCAGATCAACCTGGGCGTGGTGGCCGATGTGCAGCGGGTGCCTGATCCTGAAGCACTGGCCAACCACATCGGGACGGAATTCGAAGCGCTGTTGCTGCGCTGCCTGACCATGCCCTGGCCGGCGCGCCTCGCGGCCGACGTGGGCAAGGCCGCCGTCACCACAGCACCGAAGCGCAAGCGCAGCACGAACAGGACCACCGGGGCCAGCAGGACCGCCGGCACCACAGGGATTACCAAGCCGCCACCAGCACACCAGGGAACGGATTAGAACGGACTTCATGAACAAGAAAAATTTGACGATCGCGAGCGGCGCCGTGTTGGCGCTGGCCGCGTTGTATTTCAGCGGCGTGCTGCCGCAATGGCACCGCGAACATCGCGGGCAGGACATCCACCTGTCGGGCAATATCGAAGCCCACGAGAGCGTGCTCAGTTTTAACGGCTTGCAGGCCCGCGTGGTGCAACTGCCGTTCAACGAAGGTCAATGGGTGAGCAAGGGCACGGTGCTGGCCGTGGTGGACCAGCAGGAGTTGAACCAGCAGGTGGCAGTGGCGGCGGCCGGCGTGGCGGTACAGCGCAGCCAGCTCGACATGGCGCAGGAAAACGTGGCCGCCAGCCGCAAGACGGTGGAGGTGGACGAAGCCACCGTGGCCCAGCGCAAGCTGGACCTGGAACGCAGCCAGGCCTTGCAGCGGCAAGGCTTCCTGGCCAACGCGGCGCTCGATAACGCGGTCACGGCGCTCAAGCAGGCGCGCGCGCAGCTGGAGCGCGACCGCGCATTGGCGCAGGTGGCGCAGCGCAGCGTCAAGGTGGCGCAGGCCGGCGTCCACAGTGGTGAACAGACGGAACAACTGAGCCGCATCATGGCCAGCTACGCCACGCTGGTCGCGCCGTTCGATGGCGTGGTGCTGACGCGCCAGGCGGAATTGGGCGAAGTGGTGGCGCCCGGCACGCCCGTCATTACGCTGGCCGACCTCGATCATGTGTGGTTGCGGGCCTATTTGAATGAAACGGACCTGGGCCGCGTGCGGCTGGGGCAGCAAGTGGTGATTAGCAGCGACAGCTTCCCCGGCAAGCGCTTCAACGGCAAGCTGTCGTTCATCGCGGCCAAGGCGGAATTCACGCCGCGCAGCGTGGAAACCCACGCCGAACGGGTGACGTTGGTGTACCGGGTGAAGATCGATATCGACAACCGCGACCGCCAGTTCGTGCCGGGCATGCCGGCCGATGCCGTGCTGGCGCCGCCCCAGCCATGACGGCAGCACCCGGCCAGCAGGCACTGGCGCTCGATGTGCGCGGCCTGAGCAAGCGCTTCGGCGCGCTGACGGCGGTCGACAACGTGAGCTTTTCCGTGCGTTCGGGCGAGATTTTCGGCCTGGTGGGGCCGGACGGCGCCGGCAAGACCACCACCATGCGCATGCTGGCCAGCGTGATGCGGGCCGACGCCGGCGCCATCCGCATCGACGAGGTGGACGTGGTGGCCGATCCCGAGCGCACCAAGCGCCACGTGAGCTACATGCCACAGCGCTTCGGCCTGTATGACGACCTGACGGTGGACGAAAACATCCGCTTCTTCGCCGACCTGTTCGACGTGCCGCGCAAGCTGTGGCAGGAACGGGCCGTGCAACTGCTGACGGCTTCGCGGATGCTGCCGTTCCGCCAGCGGCTGGCCGGCCAGCTGTCGGGCGGCATGAAGCAGAAGCTGGGCCTCACCTGCGCGCTGGTGCATGCGCCGCGCGTGCTGCTGCTGGACGAGCCGACCACCGGCGTCGATCCCGTATCGCGGCGCGAGTTCTGGCAGATCCTGTATTCGCTGCGCGCCACCGGGGTGGCCATGGTGATCTCCACCGCTTATCTGGACGAGGCCGAGCGCTGCGACCGGCTGGCCCTGTTCGACGAGGGCAGCATGATGTATTGCGACACACCCCAGCAGCTCAAGCGCGAACTGCCCGGCGCCATCGTGCGCGTGGCGAGCGTGCGCCCGCGCGAGGCCGCCGCCGCCATCGAGCGTGTGGCGGGCGTGCGCGGCGTGCTGCTGGTGGGTGACGGCGTGCATGTGCATGTGGACGATGCGCAGGCCAGTGGCGCGCCGCTGGCGCAGGCATTGCAGGCGGCCGGCGTTCCGGCCGGCCCTGTGGAGCGGATCGAGCCCACCATCGAAGACCTGTTCGTGGCCCTGCTCGAACGCAAGCACAAGGCCGCATGATGGACAGCAAGATGGACAGCATGACGGACAAGCAGCCAGCCATCCAGGTGGACCGCCTGAGCAAGCAATTCGGCGCCTTCCGGGCGCTCGATGACGTCAGCTTCGACGTGGGCCGGGGCGAGATCATGGGCTTCCTCGGCCCCAACGGCGCCGGTAAATCGACCCTGATCCGGGTGCTGTGCGGCCTGCTGCGTCCCAGCGGCGGGCGGGCCGTGGTGGACGGCATCGACATCGCCAAAGACCCGGAAGCCGTGCGCCAGCGCATCGGCTACATGTCGCAGAAGTTCTCGTTGTATGGCGATTTGAGCGTGACGGAGAACCTGCGCTTCTTCGGCGGCATCTACGGCGTGGCGCGTAACGCCATCGACGAACGGGTGGCCTACGCGGTGCGGATGGCGGGCCTGGAGGGCAGGGAAGGCGCGCTGGTGGCTACCCTGGCCGGCGGCTGGAAGCAGCGGCTCGCGCTGGGCTGCGCCATCCTGCACCGGCCCCGCGTGCTGTTCCTGGACGAACCCACGTCCGGCGTCGATCCCGGTTCGCGGCGCCGGTTCTGGAACCTGATCCATGACTTGAGCGCGGACGGCGTCAGCGTCCTGGTGTCGACCCACTACATGGACGAGGCGGAATACTGCATGCGCATTGCCATGATCGAATCGGGCAAGCTGGTGGCGCTGGGCACACCCCATGAATTGAAGCAGCAGTCGATCGGCGGCGCGTTGCTGGAGCTGGAATGCGCGAATCCCGGCGCGGCGCTGGAGCTGCTGTCCGGCGCGCCCGGCGTGCATGATGCGGCCGTTTTCGGCAACGCGCTGCACTTGCTGGTGGACGATGCCGCGCGCGACGGCGACGCCATCGTCGCCTTGCTGGAGCAGAACGGCCAGCCCGGCGCCCGTTACCGTGCCATCGAACCGGGCATGGAGGACATGTTTGTCCACCTGGTGCGCCAGTCGCGTGCGCGTAACGGCCAAGGGGCGGCTGGAGCGGCGCCATGAAGTTGCGCCGCATCGTCGCCATCGCGCGCAAGGAAACCTTGCAGGTCTTGCGCGATCCGCGCAGCCTGATGATCGCCTTGCTGCTGCCGTTGATGCAGATGTTCATGCTCGGTTACGGCGTGAACCTGGATGTGGACGCGATCCCGATCTGCGCCTTCGACCAGGAAGGCAGCCAGCAAACCCAGGATCTGCTGGCCCGCTTCGCCAGTTCGCGCTATTTCCAGCCGCCCGTGAGGGCCAACACTCATGCGGATGTGATACGAGGACTGGATGGCGGCCGCTGCACGGTGGCGCTGGTGATCCCGTCCGGCTTCACGCGCAGCCTGGCCGATCAGGGCACGGCCACGGTGCAGCTGCTGGTGGACGGCACCGATTCCAACACGGCGAACATCGCCGCCAACTACGCGCGGCTGGTGGTGGGCGGCTACGCCAGCGAAGTGCAGTTGAAAGCCATCCAGCGCCAGGGCGGCCGCATCCAGACCCAGACCCCGGTGCAGGTGCAGGCCCGCGTGTGGTTCAACGAGGAGCTGGAAAGCCGCAACTTCATCATCCCAGGCGTGGTGGCGCTGGTGATGGCCATCGTGGGCGCCCAGCTTACGTCGCTGACCATCGCCCGCGAGTGGGAACGGGGCACCATGGAGCTGCTGGTATCCACCCCCATCAAGCCGATGGAGCTCATGATCGGCAAGCTGGCGCCGTATTTCGTGGTCGGCATGCTGGATGCGGCCATCTGCCTGGCGCTGGCCGTGGGATGGTTTCAGGTGCCGTTCCGGGGCACCGTCGTCACGCTGATGCTGACCACGGCGCTGTTCCTGATCGTGGTGCTGTGCATCGGATACTGCGTGTCCGTGGCCTTGCGCAGCCAGGTGGGCGCCAGCCAGGTGGCGCTGGTGCTGACCATGCTGCCCACCACGTTGCTGTCCGGGTTTTCCTTCCCCATCGACCAGATGCCGGCCGTGGTGCGGGACGTGACTTATCTGGTCAGCGCGCGCTACTATGTGACCATCCTCAAGGCCGTGTTCCTCAAAGGCTCCACCCTGGCCGAACTGGCCGTGCCCGTGGCTTGCCTGGCCGCCTACGCCGTGGCGCTGGTGGTGCTGGCGGCGCGTGCCTTCCGCAAGACATTGGACTGAACCCATGCTGTACCGTATCGCCCAACTGCTGATCAAGGAATTCCTGCAACTGAAGCGCGACAAGTCGGCCCGCTTTCGCTTGCTGATCCCGCCCATGATCCAGATGCTGCTGTTCGGGTATGCGGCCACGTTCGAAGTGTTCAACGTATCGACAGCCATGGTGGACCAGGATCACACGCCGGAAAGCCGCGCACTGGTGGCGGCATTCGTCCACAGCAGCCGGTTCGAACTGAGCACGGTGGCCAGCACGCGGGACGAGGCGGAACAGGCCGTGGCCAGCAGTTCGGCGCAGGTGGGCATCGTGGTGCCGCCCGGTTTCGCGCAACTGCTGCGCAAAGGCCAGAGCGCGCCGTTGCAGGTGCTGCTGGATGGGACCAATTCGAATACGGCGCTGATCGCGCTGGGCTATGTGAACGACATCGCCAACAGCTTTGGCCAGTCCATGGCGCTGGACCTGGCCCAGCGCACCGGTCATGCGCTGGCGCGGCCGCTGGTGCACATCGACGTGGCCCAGCGCTACTGGTACAACCCCAACCTGAACTCCCGCTGGTTCTTTGTGCCCGGTGTGATCGGCACGCTGACCTTGATCACCATCGTCAACCTGACGGCGTTCGCCATCGTGCGCGAGCGCGAGGTCGGGACGCTGGAGCAGTTACTGGTGACGCCGATCCGGCCCGCCGAATTCATCCTCGGCAAGACCTTGCCGTTCTTCCTGATCGGACTGATCCAGGTGGGGCTGGTGGCGGCGGTGGGCATGTTCTGGTTCCACGTGCCCTTCGTCGGCAATCCGTGGCTACTGTTCGCCGCCACCTGTCTGTTCCTGATCAGCATATTGTCGATCGGGCTGTTCATCTCCACCATCTGCACCACCCAGCAGCAGGCGTTCGCCTCCAACTTCTTCGTGCTGAACCCGATGTTCATCCTGTCCGGCTTCAGCTTCCCCATCGCCAGCATGCCACACTTCCTGCAGTGGATCACGCTGCTCGACCCGCTGCGCTACTACCTGGTGATCATACGCGGCACCTTCCTCAAGGGCGTGGGGCTGGACGTGCTGTGGCCCCAGATGGCGGCGCTGGCCGCCATCGGCGCGGTGCTGTTGACGGTGTCCGTGCTGCGCTTCCGCAAGGCACTGGACTGATGAAGGGTTAGCGGTAGACCAGCACCGGCACCGTGCTATGGGTGGTGACCAGGCGGGTCTGGCTGCCCAGCAGCAGCTGGCCCATGCCGCGCCGGCCGTGGGTCGCCATGCACACCAGGTCGCATTGATACTGTTCGACCGCCTTGATGATTTCCTCGTACGGGGTGTACGAGTCCACCACGTGCACGGTGCAGGGCACACCCATTTCGGCCGCGTCGTCGGCCACGCGCTGGGCCGCCTGCTCGGCCTCGGCCAGCATCTGCTTGCCATAGGCTTCCACGTCCAGCACGGCGCCAAATTCCGCGTACGGCGAATAAGGGTAGGACTGCCAGACGGCCAGCACTTCCACTGTGGCGCCGCAGGAGCGGGCGAACTGGATGGCGGCGTGGGCGGCGCGGTCGGACAGCTCGGAGCCGTCGGTGGGAACGAGGATACGGGTGAACATGGTGTGGACTCTTTGATTGAGGTTGGCGAGGTTGAAAGCGGGGTGGGTGCCGCTACAGCACGACCACCTTGTCGGGTAGTTCATTGGGCCGCCCGGCCACGGGCGGGTAGTGGCGGGCCAGCATCTGGGTGACCATGGAAATGGCGCTCACCGCCCCATGCTCGTAGCTGCCGTGGCCAAACGCGCGCTGCATGCGGCGGCACACGCGGTCCCAGTGCGACGCCCCGGCCAGCGCGTGGACGCCGCGGTCGGCCACGATTTCGACGGCGTGTTCGGCCAGCAGCAGGTAAATCAGCACGCCATTGCGCTCGCTGGTATCCCACATGCGCAGCGCGCCGAACAGGTCGATGGCCCGCTCGCGCGCCGTGGTGCCCTGCCACAGGGCGGACAGGGGCAGGGCGGCTTCCACGGCGAAGCGCACTTCGCCCCCGTGCAGCCGTTCGCTGGCGCGGATTTCCTGTTCTATCGCTTGCAGTGTCGGTGCCGGAAAGGCGTGCCGCAACGTCCAGCGGGGTGTGCACAGATGGCGCAGCACGCGATTGAGCCTGGCCATCACTACCACCTTCCGGAAGCGCCGCCGCCGCCGAAGCCGCCGCCGCCACCGCCAAAGCCACCACCACCGCCGCCACCAAAGCCGCCGCCACCACCGAAGCCGCCGAACGGCCCACCGTAGCGTCGTCCCGGCATACCGCGCATGCCGCCCAGCAGGGTCGACATCAATCCGGCCAGGCCGACCAGCAGTGCGGCCGGCACGGTGGCCAGCACGGCCCAGGCCAGCCATCCGCTCACGCCGCCGGCCACCAGCGCGCCAGGGAAACGGCCCAGCAATGCGCGCAACACACTGCCGATGACCAGCGCCGCCAGCAGCAAACCCGGCAGCGAGAACGACGTGTCGGCGGCCCCCTCGTCGCGCGCGCGGGGCGGCGCGGGCAGCGGCTCGCCATCCACCACGGCCATCATGGCGTTGGTGCCGGCCACCAGCCCGCCGTAGAAATCGCCCTGGCGGAAATACGGGGTGATGATGTCGCTCACGATGCGCTTGCTGACGGCATCGTTCAACGCGCCTTCCAGCCCGTAGCCCACTTCGATACGCAGCGCGCGGTCATCCTTGGCCACCAGCAGCAGGGCGCCGTCATCGACCTTCTTGCGTCCCAGCTTGGTCTGTTCGACGGCCTTGAGCGCGTATTGTTCGATGCTGTCCGGCGCCGTGCTGTTGACCAGCAGGACCGCGATCTGGCTGCCTTTGCGCGTCTCGAAATCACGCAGCGCCGCCTCCAGCGAGGCCGTTTGCTGCGCGCTGAGCGTGCCGGTGAGGTCGGTCACGCGGGCTGTCAACGCCGGCGCGGCCAGTGCGGTGGTGGCGCCCAGGGCCAGCACGGCCAGCCAGCACAGCAGGCGCCGCAGGGTGTTCATTTGGGCGCCTCAGGCGTGGCGGATGGCTGGGGTGCTGGCCCGAACTGCACGCGCGGTGGCGTGGAGATGGCGTTCACATTGTCAACCGTGAAGTTGGGTTTGACGTCGAACGAGAACAGCTTGGCCGTCAGGTTGGACGGGAAGGAGCGCACCGTCGTGTTGTAATCCTGGACCGCCGCGATGTAGCGGTTGCGCGCCACCGTGATGCGGTTCTCCGTGCCTTCGAGCTGGGCTTGCAGATCGCGAAAATTGGCGTCCGCTTTCAGTTGCGGATAGTTTTCCGACACGGCCAGCAGGCGCGTGAGCGCGCCGTGCAATTCGTTCTGGGCGCGCTGGAAGTTGGCCAGCGCGGCCGGGTCGTTCAGCGTGGCCGGCGTCACTTGCAGCGCGCCGACCTGGGCGCGGGCCTGGGTGACGGCCGTCAGCACGTCCTTCTCATGGCTGGCGTAGCCTTGCACCGTGTTGACCAGGTTGGGAATCAGGTCGGCCCGGCGCTGGTACTGGTTCAGCACTTCGGACCAGGATGCCTTGATCTGTTCATCTTCCGTTTGCAGCGTGTTGTAGCCGCAACCGCCCAGCATGGCCAGCAACGACAGCATTCCCAGTAATTTCAGCAGCTTCATGGCTGGCCTCCGGTTGGATGGATGGGCGGGTGCCCTTAAGTCGCACTATGGTCGTTCAAGCAATCAAAATCTTTGATGTGAATCAAAACGGCGGCACAAGTTTTAGTGCGGCCGCTCGAAGACCGGTAGCCGGGTTCGGCTGATATTTGATCGGGTCGATTGACTTGGATCACACAACGGACGTGATAAAAAATTACATGCGCGCTACTGTGACTGCGTCGGCGCGAACGTGCGCGGACAAATCATCAAGGAGCGTAAGATGCGCAACGGAGTATGCCATGAATAAACCACTTGAGACGCAAGCCGCGTTGCAGCTGATCGCGCCGTCTTCGCTGGAGCTGGATGCCGACATTACACCGCTGAGCATGTCGCTGATGGAAGTGCTGCGCAAGCGCAAATCGAGCCGCGAATTCAGTACGCGCACGTTGTCCATTTACAAGTTGTCGCGCCTGCTGTGGTGCGCCTTCGGCATCAACCGCGAGGAGGGCGGCTTGCGCACGGCGCCATCGGCCAAGGATGCGCAGGAAATCGACATTTACGTGGCGCTGGCCACTGGCTTGTACCGCTACGACCCCCATCAACTGCTGTTGCAGCCGGTGCTGGCGGACGACATCCGCGCCGACACCGGGTGGCAGGATTTCGTGGGCGATGCCCCCGTCAACCTGATCTACGTGGCCAACCTGGAGCGCATGAGCGCCGCCTCGCGCGTGGAGCAGAAATTCTATGCCGCGCTGGACACGGGTTTCATCAGCCAGAACGTGTACCTGTTCTGCGCCGCCGAGGGCTTGGCCACGGTCACGCGCGGCTGGGTGGACCGGCCCGCGCTGGCCGAACGGATGGGGCTGGGCCCTGGACAGCGCATTGTGCTGGCCCAGACCGTCGGCTACCCACGCGCATGACGCTGGCGTTGCGCCCGGCCGCCGCCGGAAAACAAAAGGATGCGCAATGAATGACCGTTCCGACCTGGCCCAGCAGGCGTCGCTGGTGCAGCGGCTGGCCAGCGCCCTGACGGCGCAGGGGCAGCCATGCCAGCTGTTCGAGACCCATATTTCGTGGGTGCTCGTCACGCCCGCCTACGCTTACAAGATCAAAAAGGCCGTCAAGTTCGATGTGCTGGACTACAGCACCCTGTACGCCCGGCGCCGCCTGTGCGAGGAGGAAGTGCGCCTGAACCGGCAGTTGGCGCCGGACATTTACCTCGACATGACGCCCGTCACAGGCAGTTGCGCCCAGCCCGAGTTGGGCGGCGACGGCGGGCGCATCGAATATGCCGTGCGCATGCGCACGTTCCCGCAGGAAGCGCTGTGGACGGCCCGGCTGGCGCAGGGCAGTTTAGGTCCCGCCGAAGTGGAGGCCCTGGCCGACAAGCTGGCCGGCTTCCACGCCAAGGCCGCGGTGGCGCCGGTCGGCACGCCCTGGGGCGGTTACCGCTTCGTTGACAAGGCCGCGCGCCAGGACCTGGCGACGGTGGAAGCGCTGGCCGACACGGGCGAGATGCGCACCCAGGCCCACTTGCTGACGGTGTGGCAATCGACCCAGGACCGGGTGCTGGACCTGATCGGCCAGCGCAAGGCGCAAGGCTTCGTGCGCGAATGCCATGGCGACCTCCATTGCGGCAACATCCTCACGCTGGACGGCAAAGTCGAGGTATTCGACTGCATCGAATTCAATGACGATCTGCGCTGGATCGACGTGATCGGCGACCTGGCCTTCGTGGTCATGGATTTGCGCTTCCACGGCCAGGGCGGCCTGGCTGCCATGCTGCTGGAACGTTACCTGGAAACCAGCGGCGATTACTCCGGCCTGGCCGTGCTGGGCTACTACCTGACCATGCGGGCCGTGGTGCGCGCCAAGGTGTGCCTGTTGCGGGGGCGCGCGCTGGCCGGCGCGGCGGCGGCCGAGCAAGCCGCGCTGGCGCGCCGCTATCTCGATTTCGCCGCCGCCTCGGTGCAGCCGGTCAAGCCGCCGCTGGTGATCGCCCACGGCTACTCGGGCAGCGGCAAGACGTATTATTCGGGACAACTGGCGCGGGCGCTGGAAGGGATACGCATCCGCTCCGACGTCGAGCGCAAGCGGTTGCATGGGCTGGCGCCCAGCGCCCGTATGGCGGCGCCGGCCGGTGCCGGCATCTATTCGGCCGACAGCAGCCGCGCCACCTACGCGCGCCTGCTGGAACTGGCGCGCTATGGCTTGCGGGCAGGTTTGCCGGTGGTGGTGGACGCCTCGTTCCTGCAGCGCTGGCAGCGCGAGCCGTTCGAGCGCATCGCCCGCGAATGGGGCACAGAGTTCCGCATCCTGCACTTGCGGGCCGCCGCGCGCACGCTGCGTGCGCGCCTGGCCCAGCGCGTGCGCGAGGGGCGCGACGCCTCCGACGCGGGGCCGGAATTGCTGGAGCGGCAGGCTGCCGCCAGCGAAAAGCTGAGCGCGCGGGAACGGCGCCAGACTTGCGTGATCAATACCGAATCGGCCGATGCGGAGAACGCGTTGGCGGCGCTGGCGGGGGGGCTGCGTGAGCGTCGTTGAAACACTGGCGGCGGCCCGGCGAGCCTGCGCCGCGGCCGGGGCCGGCCGCCAATGCAGCCGTGGTCGCCAATGCGGCCGTTGCAGTCAGTACAGCCGTCGCAGCCGATGCGGCCAACACGGCCTATGCAGCCGTCTTTCTGCTTGCTTGCCGGCCCCGGGTCAGGCCAGTTGCAGCACGGGGCTGGCCGGCGCGATGGCGCCCAGCGCAGGCGCTGGATGGGGCGTGCCGGTGGCGATGCGGGTCAGCATGGCCTGGTCGAGGATGATGATGTTGCGCCGCACGGCCTTGATGCAGCCCTGGCCCTTGAAGTTGCAGATCAGCCGGCTGATGGTGGCGGCCGTCAAGCCCAGGAAGTCGCCGATCTCCTGGCGCGACATGGGCAACTGGAACAGATTGGGCGCGCTGCCCCTGCCCGTGTAGCAACGCGACATGCGCAGCAGGAAGTTGGCGAATTTCTGGTCGGCGTGGCCGTTACGCAGTAACAAGGTCGTATCCTGCTGGCGCGCCAGTTCCTTGCTGAGCAGGTTGTGGAACAGTTGCGACAGCGGCTCCATGCGCTGGGCCGCGTCGGCCAGCCGATGGTAGGAAAACTCGCACACTTCCGCATTGGTCAGGGCCACGGCGCTGCCGCGGTGCACGTGCAGGCCGATGGCGTCCAGGCCGAGGAATTCACCACTCATGTGGAAGCCCGTGACGCGTTGTTCGCCTTCCGGGGTCAGGTGGTAAGTCTTGAACTGGCCGCTGCGGATCGCGTACAGGTGGTCGCTCAGCGGTTCGTTCATCTGGTACAGGTGTTCGCCACGCACCAGTTGCACGCGGCGTTCAACCAGCTGGTCGATGGCGGCGCAATAGCTGTCGTTCATGCCGGTGGGCAGGCAGTGCGCGCGCGCGGGGCAGGTGCCGCAATTGGCCGGCTGGGCATTGTGGCGCGCCAGCGACGAGCTGGCCGGGAGGCGGTTCATGAGGGCATGCCTTTCCATGATTTAAAGCTCCCCTCTGGGCAGGGGCAAGGTCTGGGGCATCGCGTCGAGCGTGGCACCGGGGGTGCCGCCAGCGTTGGCGGCCAACTGCTTGAGGCCGATCGCGTCGACCAGCGTGACGTCGCGACCCGTGACGTTGATCAGGTTCTGGTCCTTGAACTGGAACATCAAACGGCTCACGCTTTCCGGCGTCAGGCCCAGGAAGTCGGCGATGTCGCGGCGCGACATGGCCAGCCGGAAGCGGGCCGGCGAGAAGCCGCGCACGCCGTAGCGCCACGACAGGTTCAGCAGGAACGCGGCCAGCCGTTGTTCGGCGCGCGTGTTACGCAGCAGCAGGGCCACGTTCTGTTCGTCCGTGATTTCCTTGCTCAGGATGCTGTGGAAGAAGGGCAGCAGCGGCTTCATGCTGCCGCAGGAGATTTCGCATACTTCACTGTCTTCCAGCGCCACGGCGGTGCAGTTATGTTGTTGCAGGCCGATGGCGTCCAGCGCCAGGAATTCGGCGCTCATCTGGAAACCCGTGATGCGGGGCTGGCCGGCCGCGTCGGCCCGGTAGTTCTTGAAGCTGCCGTAACGGATGGCGTAAAAGCGGTTGCCGACCAGGTCGCCGGCTTTGTACAGGTTGCTGTCGCGGGCCACCTTGATGCGGCGGCCCACCAGTTTGTCGACATTGCGATGGTCGGTGGCGCCAGCCGGCAGGCACAATTGGCGGGCGCGGCAGGATGAGCATTCAACGGGCGCGGAAAAGCGGGCGGCATCACGGGTGCCATGGCCAGCGGAAAGATAATTTAACAAGTTCGCCTCGCGTCAAAAGTGGCTGGGCCGGTGCGGCGCACAGCGGGTTATTCATGGCGCCGCGGGGAAGGGCGGCGGGTGCGGCAAATCTGCCAGCTGATTCCGGCTTACAGGCCGGGCAAATTTGCGCTGTCGACAGGTTCATGGTCGTAGCGGAGCGCTGCAGCATGCTTGGTTTGCAGCATCGATATCAATATACGCGAAGCAATGTGCAAATTTGCTTGATCTGGATCAAAGAACCCGTACTTAGCCGTGCTAGACGACAAGTGGTCGATGTCATCTTTGTCGTTACGGAAAGATTTGATCTAGGTCAATGATTTTTGTCTATGCGGCGCTCATAGTGGTTTCCATCACTAGTTCCCAAAAAGGAGAAACCATATGTCGTTCCAACACGCTGTGGCATGGATAGACCATGCGGAAGCCCATGTCATCCATTTCAATCCAGAGACGTCGAGCACGGCTGTGATCCGCTCCCACGCCGGCAATGCCCACCTGCACACCAAGGCTGCCGGCGGCAGTGGCCGCGCGGCTGAGAACGTACAGTATTTCGCCGCCGTGGCTGACGATTTGAAGCAGGTGGCGGAAATCCTGCTGGTCGGCCCCGGCACGGAAAAGCTGGAACTGATGAAACACCTGTTGAAGCATCAGCCCGCCATCGCCGAGCGCGTGATGAGCGTGGAGACGGTGGACCATCCCACCGACGGCCAACTGCTCAAGCATGCGCGCAAGTACTTCCTGCGCGCCGACAACATGCTGTGAGGTTAGCGCCGCGCGGCCCCGCAGGCGGCCGCGCCGGTTCACCCATGCCCCATGGGGGTCATGACGGGAGTGAAGACATGAGCAGCCATACACCGAGCGCGCAAGAGCAGGAGCAGGATGAGCTGGAACCGTTCGTATTCCAGGGACTGAGCCGTTACGAACGCCAGACCCAGATCCGGCAGATATCGTATTACCTGACGGGCACGATCCAGCAATCGTGCTACTACACGGAGCTGTTCCATACCTTGCGCACGGCCAGCGACGTGGACCTGATCTACCTGCACCTGAACACCTCGGGCGGCGATTTCGACA
Organism: Rugamonas apoptosis; assembly: GCF_014042355.1. GTDB lineage: Bacteria > Pseudomonadota > Gammaproteobacteria > Burkholderiales > Burkholderiaceae_D > Rugamonas > Rugamonas apoptosis. Next base: position 170,463 of record NZ_JACEZU010000005.1, on the reverse strand, counting down.
CGGGCTTGCAGATCATTAACAACATGCAGGCCTCGAACGCCCACGTCATCACCGTGCTGGAGGCGCGCGCCTATTCGATGGGCGCCTTCATCTTCCTGGCCGGCGACGAATTGCTGGTGCATGACAATTGTCAGCTGCTGTTTCACATCTATTCCGGTGTGTTCACGGGCAAAGGCAATGAGCAGCAGGCCGAATCGCTGGCCTTGAGCAACTGGTTCGAGAAGTTCATGACGCGCACCTGCCAGCCCTTCCTGTCGGCCACGGAGATCAAGAACATCCTCAAAGGTTCCGACCTGTGGATGGACTCGGACGAAATCCAGCGCCGGCTGGCACGGCTGCAGCGCGAACGTGCCAAGCTGAGCTTGCCGCGCAAGCTCAAGGCGGCGGCCGACGCGGCCAAAGGATGAGGGCATCACCTGCGTCAGATCAATCGGGCGTACAAAATTGGCGGGCGCGCTGTGCGCCATCCATTAAGCTGCAAGTGAGATAGGAACAGCGCGACCGGATGGATAGCCACTGGCGCAGCGGGATTTTTTATCGTGAAACGGGAGTACATGATGCAAGCGAACGTAGGAAACATTGACCGGGTGATCCGCATCCTGGCGGGTTTGTTGCTGCTGGGCGGCACGTTGACGGGCGCGATCGGCGCCTGGGGCTGGATCGGGGTCGTTCCCCTGTTCACGGGCATCTTCCGGTTCTGCCCGGCCTACCTGCCATTCCGCTGGAACACGTGCGAGAAGAAATAAGCCAACCCTAACAGGAGCGAGCATGGATGAACCGATCTGGACCCCGGATATGGCCTTGGGCGTGCCATTGATGGACGATGCCCATCAAGCCCTGGCCCAGCAAATCACCGCCTTGCAGCAGGTACCGGACGAAGGCGATTTCGACGCCGGCCTGGCGCGCCTGACGGAGGCGCTGGAAGGCGATTTCCGGGCCGAGGAGGAGATCATGGAAGCGATCAACTACCCGGCCATCCGCAGCCACCGCGAACAGCATGCGCGGGTGCTGGCCACATTGCACGGCCTGGCCGATGGCGACCACGCGGCGCGGCGCCGGGCGGTGGAGCTGTTGCTGCCCTGGTTCCATGTGCACCTGGAGACGGCCGACACGGCGCTGGCGGTGGCGCTGCAAGTGGCCGGCGTGCGGTTCGACACGGGGCCGCAGGCGGCCGCCGACCGCGGCGCCTGAGACGAAGCGGGAGCGCCCATGTTCAAGCACATCCTGCTGGCCACGGACGGTTCGCCCGCCTCGCGCGCGATGGTGGGAAAATGCATGCGCTTCGCTTCGGAAACGGGCGCCTGCGTGACGGGCATCCACGTGCTGCCCCAGTGGCATACGATCGGCCTGCAGACGGCGATGGTGCGCGACAGCCGTGCGCTGGAGCAGCAACACCAGGCCGAACAGGCGCGGCGCTACCTGCATGATGTGCTGGAGACGGCCCGAGGCTACGGCGTCACATGCGACACGCTGTACGTGTCCCACGACCAGCCCTATGAAGCCATCATCGAACACGCCAAACTGTATGGATGCGACCTGATCTGCGTGGCCTCGCATGGCCGCAAGGGCGTGCGCAGCTTCCTGCTGGGCGGCGAAACCCAGAAAATCCTCACTTTCAGCCCGGTCCCGGTGCTGGTCTGCCGCTGATCGGCTATCAGCCCAGCTTGCGCATGCGGTGCGGCTGGCGTTCCAATTCTTCCTGACAAGCAAGGCACATCTGGGCGCTGGGCTGGGCCCGCAGGCGATCCAGTGCGATCGGCACGCCGCAGGCGGCGCATTGGCCATAGGTGTCGGCCGCGATACGGCCGATGGCCAGGTCGATGGCGCGCAATTCGGCCAGTTCATGGCTCAATTGGGCCACGTCGCAGTCGGCCAACTGGCTGGACGTGGCGGCGTCGTCCAGCGACGCGAAATAATTGTACAAAGCCATCTCCACCTGGTCGTCCGCCTGGTGCAAGCGCTGGCGCAATGCGGCGATCAGCTCCTGGCGGCGCTGGCGCAGGCGTTCGCCCAGGTCCGCCAGATCGGCGGCCGACAGCTGGCTCATGGCGCGCTCCCGCATTCGGCGCAGGTTATTGTGGATGGCATGGTGCTTCCTTCGGTGTGAGTGGGGCCTTACAATGACGCGAGAGGGATCAGTGGCCCAAACCGGACGGCTGATACCATGTCGCCAATTTAACTGTGAACTTGCAGCACGTCACTTGGCTGAGTTGATCTAGGTCAAAATTGCATGGAATCGAACACTGCGCACTAGTGGCTGGCTGGTTTTAACTTACGGTGGCAACGAGATGACAGCAATCGTTGTTGCCGTGGTATTGTTGCAAGTTGATATAGCATCAGGAATAAGTCGTTGAAAAACCTCGTTATAGAAGGACAGAGTCTGGAGTGGCTGCTCGTGGCGGCCACCGACCCTATGCTCATCGTCGACCGCGAAGGCCACATCGTGCTGGCCAACCCGGCGCTGGAGCGCCTGTTCGGCCATCGCCAGGAGGCGCTGCTGGGGCAGTCGCTGGAAATGCTGGTACCGCAGCGCTACCGGGACCACCACGGCGCCTTGCGGTCCGATTTCTTCGCCTCGCCGCGCCCGCGCGCGATGGGCGCCGGCACCGAATTGCTGGCCCTGCACGCGGAAGGCCATGAATTTCCCGTCGAGGTCAGCCTGTCGCCGCTGCGCACGGCCCAGGATATGCCGCTGGTGCTGGCCACCATCCACGATATCAGCAGCCGCCGCGCGGCCGAAGTGGCCCTGCAGGAAAGCGAGGCGCGCATGCGCGCCATCTTCGAGACGGCCGTCGACGCCATCATCACCATCGATGAGCGGGGCCGGCTGGAGCGGTTCAACCCGGCCGCCCAGCGCCTGTTCGGCTACACGGAGCAGGAGGTGGCGGGCAAGAACGTATCTATCCTGATGCCCGAGCCGCACCGCGGCCAGCATGACCATTACCTGGCCAGTTACCTGAGTACGGGCGAGAAGAAGATCATCGGCAAGGGCCGCGAAGTGGAGGGCATGCGCAAGGATGGCTCGCTGTTCCCCATGGACCTGGCGGTGGCCGAGATGCGGCTGGGCGAACGCCGCATGTTCACCGGCATGGTGCGCGACATCAGCGACCGCAAGCTGAACGAGGAAAAGAACCGCCTGCTGTTGCAGGAGCTCAGCAGCGCCAACGAGGAATTGACCAACTTCGCCTACGTCGTGTCGCACGACTTGAAGGCGCCGCTGCGTGGCATCGGCTCGCTGGCCGACTGGCTGGCCACCGACTACGCCGAGCAGTTCAACGACGAGGGCCGCGAACACATGCGCCTGCTGATCAACCGGGTGCACCGCATGAGCAGCCTGATCGACGGGATACTCCAGTACTCTCGCGTGGGCCGGGTCAAGGAAGCGTTGCTGCCGGTGGATTTGAACCGTTTGCTGGCCGATGTGGTGGATTTGCTGGCGCCGCCGCCGCACATCCGGGTCACGGTGGCGCCCGACCTGCCCACCGTCGTGATGGAGCCGACCCGCATCCAGCAAGTGTTCCACAACCTGATTTCCAACGCCATCAATTACATGAACAAGGACCAGGGCGAGGTCGAGGTGGGCGTGCGCGACGCCGGCAGCCACTGGCGCTTCCACGTGCGCGACAACGGTCCCGGCATCGAGGAGCGCCATTTCGAGCGCATCTTCCAGTTGTTCCAGACGCTGGCTTCGCGCGACCGCGTCGAGAGCACGGGCGTGGGCCTGGCGCTGGTCAAGAAGATCGTCGAGATGTACCAAGGCGAGGTCGGGGTCGAGTCGACCATGGGCGCCGGCGCCACGTTCTGGTTCACGCTGCCCAAGATGGGCCCGCGTACCCGCATTTGACTATAGGAGTAGTAAATGAAAGTAAATAACAAGCCGATCCTGCTGGTGGAAGACGATCACGTGGACGTGATGACGATCTTGCGCGCGCTGAAGGAAATTCACGTCGTCAATCCCGTGGTCAGCATGGAAAACGGCGAGGCGGCGCTCGAACACCTGCGCGATCCGAGCCAGGAGCGGCCCTGCATCATCCTGCTGGACTTGAACATGCCCATCATGAACGGCATCGAATTCCTGCAGATGATCAAGCAGGACGCCGACCTCAAGCGCATCCCCGTGATCGTGCTCACCACGTCCGAGGAACAGCAGGACAAGGTGCACAGCTTCGACCTGGGCGTGGCCGGCTACATGGCCAAGCCCGTCGATTACCGCCGCTTCGTGGAAATGATGCGCTCGATCGACCTGTACTGGACCATCAGTGAAATGCCTTAAGGGCATGGGGCGGCCATGAACAGACCACGGGTACGGGTGTTGATTGTCGAGGATGACGTGGTGGACCGCATGGCGTGCCGGCGCGCGTTCGCGGCCGATCCCACCAGCAATTTCGAATTGATCGAGGCCGACAGCGGCCAGCAAGGCTTGCTGCAGGCGCGCGGCGCGGCGCCCGACTGCATCCTGCTCGACTACCACTTGCCCGACGTGACGGGACTGGAATTCCTGGCCCGCCTGTCCGTCGATGGCGGCGCCGCCATTCCCGTCATGATGCTGACCGGCGCCGACAGCGCCACTGTGGCGGCCGAGGCCATGCGCCGCGGCGCGCGCGACTACATGGTCAAGGACGTGGACGGGCGCTACCTGGAAATGCTGCCCACCGCCATCCACCGCATGCTGCGCGAGCAGCGCCTGCTGGTCGACAAGCGCCAGGTGGAAGCCAAGTTCCGCACCCTGGTCGAACAGATCCAGGCCATCACCTACATCGCCGCGCTGGACGCGCCGCAGACGCTGCTCTACATCAGCCCGCAGATCCAGACCCTCGGTTACAGCCCGGCCGAATGGCTGGCCGATCCGCAATTGCATGCCGCGCGCATGCATCCGGCGGAACGGGGCTGGGTCCAGGCAGCCATCGAGGAAAGCCGCATGGCGGGCGCGGCGCTGCGGCTGGAATACCGGCTCACGGCCCGCAATGGCGACGAGCTGTGGTTCCGCGACCAGGCCGAGGTGGTGCGCGACGAGGCCGGCCAGCCCCTGTTCATGCAGGGGATACTGATCGACATCACCCCCAACAAACTGGCCGAACAGGCGCTGCAGCAGTCGCAGGACGAACTGCGCCGGCTGGCGGCGCACCAGGAAAACATCAAGGAACACGAGCGCAAGCGCATCGCCCAGGAGATCCACGACGAGCTCGGTGGCTTGCTGACGGGGATCAAAGCCTACATTTCCGTCGCCATGGAACGCACGGCGGTGGCAGGCAGCCCGGCCGAACCGCTGCTGGCCGACGCTTCCGCGCTGGCCCAGGACGCGATCCAGACCGTGCGCCGCGTGATCACCGACTTGCGCCCCAGCGTGCTGGACCAGTTGGGCGTGTGGGCCGCGCTGGAATGGTACGCGGGCCAGATCGAGCAGCGCTCCGGCCTGCATTGCATCTGCCATGTGACGCCGGCTGCCGCCGCGCTGGAACTGGGGCCCGAGCGCAGCACCATGCTGTTCCGCATCGTGCAGGAAGCGTTGACCAACGTGGTGCGCCATGCGGAAGCGAGCACGGTGCAGCTGGATGTCGACTTGCGGGATAATAGCCTCCAGCTGAGCATCATCGACGATGGCAAGGGCATCGACACGGAACGCCTGCTGAACCGCGAGTCCTGGGGCATCCTGGGCATGCACGAGCGCAGCCGGCATTTTGCCGGAGAACTAAAAATTAGCGGCACACCAGGGCAGGGCACCACCTTGCTGCTGCGCTTGCCGTTGGAGGACAGGAATGAGCAGTAAGCAAATCCGGGTGTTGCTGGTGGACGATCACGCGATCGCCCGCAATGGCGTACGCCTGATGCTGGGCACCGCCGACGACATCGTCGTCACGGGCGAGGCCGGCAACGCGCAGGAAGCGCTGCAACTGGTGCAGGAGCAGGAGTTCGACGTGGTCTTGTGCGACATCACCATGCCGGGCAAGAACGGGCTGGACCTGCTCAAGCAGTTGCGCGCGGACCGGCCCCGGCTGGCCGTGCTGATGCTGAGCACCTATTCGGAGGAAATCTACGCCGTGCGGGCCCTGAAGCTGGGCGCCTCGGGCTATTTGACCAAGGACGCGCCCACCACGGTGCTGGTGACGGCCGTGCGCAAGGCGGCCACGGGCGGCAAGCATGTGAGCCCGGCCCTGCTGGAAAAGCTGGCGACCTTGATCGGCGGCGGTGGCGGCATGGCCAACCACGAGGCGCTGTCCAACCGCGAGCTGGAAGTGTTCAAGCTGATCGCGGCCGGCGAATCGCTGGTGCGTATCGGTGAAATCCTGCACCTGAGCCCCAACACGGTGACCACTTACCGCACCCGTATCCTGGACAAGATGGGCTGTGCCAGCAACGCCGAACTGACCCGCTACGCGCTGGAAAACGGCATTATCTAAGCGACATCATCCAACACGCGGGCCGCCTGCGGCCCGTTGTCACGGATCCCCTACACGATTTCATCCGTAAAACCCCTACAAGACACGGTGGCGTTGCCCGATAACAAAAACGGCGCCGCTCGTTGATACTTGTCGTATGCACAAATCACGCGCCGTCCATAGCCCAAGGACGGGCGACATACGAACAGGGAGCTTAGCCATGACATCCACCATCTTCGCGATCGCGCCTTCGGGCGCACAAACGGCCCCCAGCCAGAACAAGTGCGCCGTCTGCAGTTTCAAGAAGCTGTGCCTGCCCGTCGGCCTCGATGAGAATGGCATCTCCCGGCTCGACAAGATCATCGGCCGCCGCCGCCGTATCGCCCGTGACGAGCCCCTGTACCGCGTGGACCAGCCGTTCAACAACCTGTACGCAGTGCGTTTTGGCCACTTCAAGACGGCCCAGGTGAACTTGCGCGGCGAGCAGCAGATCACGGGCTTCCAGATGGCCGGCGACCTGCTGGGCATGGACGCCATCGGCGCCGGCCGCCACGCCTGCAGCGCGGTGGCGCTGGAGGACGCGGAAGTGTGCGAAATTCCGTTCGCCCGGCTGCAGGAACTGTTTGGCGAGATGCCCCAGCTGTTGCAGCACTTCCACCGCATCATGAGCCAGGAGATCACGCGCGAACAGAACGTGATGTTGTTGCTGGGTAATATGCGGGCCGAGCAGCGCTTCGCCGTGTTCCTGCTCAACCTGTCGGCCCGTTACCAGGCGCGCGGCTATTCGCCCACCAGTTTCCAGCTGCGCATGTCGCGCGAGGACATCGGCGATTACCTGAGCCTGACCATCGAAAGCGTCAGCCGCCTGCTGTCGCGCTTCCGCAAACAGGGCTGGATCAGCATCGACAACCGCGACCTGAATATCCTCGACCGCCCCGCGCTGGAAGCGCTGTCCACCGGTGCGGCGCTGGAAGTTGCCGAACAGAAGGCGGCGCGCGCCGAGCAAGCCCTGCGTGGCAAGCCCCGTATGACCTTGTGCGCCGCGTGAACGGGCGCGGTGTTATCATATTGTTCAAGTTCTTGATGTACGTCACGCGCCCCGGCTGACATGGCCAGCGCGGCCAATTACAGTGGGGTGAGAGGGATGCGGTTGCCGGCGCGTCCCGGCATCTCAAACCGGCATACATTGCATGGGAGTTGAACATGGCTAATCAACTGAGACACTTCGACCCGTTTGGCGATCTGGCCCGTATGGAACCGCTGCGCAGCGTCGAGGACTTCTTCCGCGACTTCGGTTTCAAGCACGCGATGCGCGATATGCAGAAGGAAGCGCTGATCAAGCTGGATGTGACCGAGACTGACCAGGCATACAGCGTCAAGGCGGAAATGCCAGGCCTGAAGAAGGAAGACATCAAGGTCGATGTCGATGGCAACCGCGTTTCCATTTCCGCGGAGACCAAGCGCGAGAGCGAGGAAAAGCAGGGCGAAACCGTGGTGCGCAGCGAGCGCTACTATGGCCAGCAATACCGCAGCTTCTCGCTGGAGCACGATATTGACGACGCCAATGTGGTCGCCAAATACCAGGACGGCGTGCTGGAGCTGACCTTGCCCAAGCGCGCCAACGGCAGCGCCAAGAAAATCGTCGTCAACTGACGCCATCGCCGGCACCGTGTCCTGTCCGCGCAATGCCATGCGCCTTGCGCGGTATGCCGCGGCGCCGGCCGTCACCGATACCAGGCGCCCGGCGTTGAGACGGACGTTACCGAAGTTACCGAAGTTACCCTAACCGAGACTACATCATGTTCAAGCATATCCTGCTGCCCACCGACGGTTCCTCCATCGCCTCCGCCATGATCCAGAAAACGCTGGCCTTCGCCAAGGAGTCCGGCGCCAAGGTCACCGGCATCCATGTGATGGCCGATTACCAGATCTTCACCTACCAACCGGAAATGCTGGCCGACTCCCGCGAGCAGTACGCGCGCGACAGCGCCGCCCACGCGCGCGTGTTCCTGGCCGAGATCGAGAATGCCGCCAAGGAGCTGGGCGTGAGCTGCGACACCATGCTGGTCACGGACGAACAGCCCTACGAAGCCATCTGCAAGGCCGCCACGGACGCCGGTTGCGACGTGATCTGCATGTCGTCCCACGGCCGGCGCGGCGTGAAAGGTTTGCTGCTCGGCAGCGAGACCCAGAAAGTGCTCACCCACGCGACGGTGCCGGTGCTTGTCTTCCGCTGATGCGATGGACGGGCTGGACACCGCGCCAGCGACCATGCTGGCCATGCTGCTGGACCAGCCCGGCGCGCCGCTGCGGGCGGCCCAGCTGCCCGTCCCGCAGCCCGGCCCATGGCAGGTGCTGCTGCGGGTGAGCGCCTGCGGCGTGTGCCGCACCGACCTGCACATCGTCGATGGCGAACTGCCGCCGCATCACAGCCCCGTGATCCCCGGCCACGAAGTGGTGGGGCGCGTGGTGGCCTGTGGCCAGCAAGTGCATGATTACGCCATCGGCGAACGGGTGGGCGTGGCCTGGTTGGGTGCCAGTTGCGGCACCTGTCCCTATTGCGCGCGCCACACGGAGAACCTGTGCGACGCGGCCCGTTTCACCGGCTACGACCTGGACGGCGGCTACGCCCAATACATGGTGGCGGACGCCCGCTACATCTTCCGCCTGCCGGCCCGCTACGATGATGTGGCGGTGGCGCCCCTGTTGTGCGCCGGCCTGATCGGCTACCGAGCCTACGCGATGGCCGGCGACGCGCAGCGCATCGGCCTGTACGGTTTTGGCGCCGCCGCCCACTTGCTGGCGCAACTGGCCAGCCAGCAGGGCCGTCAGGTGTATGCGTTCACCCGGCCCGGCGATGAGCGCAGCCAGCGCTTCGCGCGCGCGCTGGGCGCGGTGTGGGCCGGCGCCGCCGGCGAGACGCCGCCCGCCGAACTCGACGCGGCGCTGCTGTTCGCACCCGATGGCGCGCTGGTGCCGCAAGCGCTGCACGCCGTACGCAAGGGCGGCACCGTGGTCTGCGCCGGGATCCACATGAGCGACATTCCATCCTTCCCCTACCATCTGCTGTGGGGAGAGCGGGCGATCCGCTCGGTGGCCAACCTGACCCGCGCCGATGGCGAACAATTCTTCGCGCTGGCGCAGCAGTATCGTCTGGACGCCAGCACCACCACGTTCCCGCTACGGGAAGCCAACGCCGCGCTGGCGGCCTTGCGGGCTGGCGCATTTGACGGCGCCGCCGTGCTCGTGCCATGAACCCGCGCATACAGGAATTGCTGGAACGTATACGCCAGATCGAGGAGGAGCTGGAACTGGAAGTGACCCGCCGCCGGCAGGAACTGCAGGCTGACTTTTCGAAGCGCCGCGTGATGTTCGCGCGCGAGGTGGTGGAGCAGCAGCAGCGCTTCAAGACAGGTCTGCTGTCTTATGTGTTGGGCGCGCGGTGGCGCCATGTGCTGTCGGTCCCGTTCGTCTATGCCGTGGTGGTGCCGCTGGCGCTGACGGACTTGTTCGTGTCCCTGTACCAGCTGGTATGCTTTCCGCTGTACCGCATCCCCCGCGTGCGGCGTGGCGACTATTTCGTGTATGACCGTTCGCACCTGGCTTACCTGAACGCGCTGGAACGCCTCAACTGCCGCTATTGCGCCTACGCCACCGGCCTGATCGGTTATTGCCGCGAAGTGATAGGGCGGACCGAGAAATATTGGTGCCCCATCAAGCATGCACGCCGGGTGTTGCATGCCCACGAGTACTATCATGGCTTCGTAGACTTCGGAAATGCCGCCAGTTACCATGCGGAACTGGCCAAATTGCGGGCGGAACTGGAGCGCCTGCAGGACGAGGAGTCGCCGTGACCCACACTGTTTCGACCACGTTTGCCGCGCCGCGCACGATGCTGGCATCTTGCGTCATGTGCGCGCTGGTGGCGCTATCGGGCTGCACCGCTTTCAGGAAAGTGCCACCGCCGCCGGCGCCCGCGCCTTTCGTGGCGCCGGACGGCTGGTCCGGCGCGCCGGGCACCCCGCAGGGCCGCGTCAGCCTGGCGGACTGGTGGCGGCGCTTTCACGATCCCGTGCTGGAGCGCCTGATCGACCAGGCGCTGGACGCCAATACCTCGGTCGCGGTGGCACGCGCCACGCTGTTGCAGGCGCGCGCCACGCGCGACGTGGCGGCGGCCGGTCTGGGTACGACGGTTTCCCTCTCGGCGTCGGCCCAGCGCAGCAAGACCGATGGCGCCAATGTCGCCAACAGCTACGCGGCCGGATTCGACGCCAGCTGGGAGCCGGACGTGTTCGGTCGCAACGGCTACGCGCTGGCGGCCGGCGTGGCCGCGGTGCGGGCCAGCGAGGTGAGCCTGGCCGATGTGCGGGTGACGGTGGCGGCCGAAGTGGCGCGCAACTACATCGACCTGCGCGGCGCCCAAGCCAGGCTGGCCATTGCGCGCGACAACGTGGCCAGCCAGGAAGCGACCATGCGGATCACGGACTGGCGCGTGCAGGCCGGTTTGCTGACCACGCTGGAACAGCAGCAGGCCTTGTCGGCGACGGAACTGGCCAAGGCCCAGTTGCCGCTGCTGGAGATCAGCGTGGCCCAGTTCACGCACAGCCTGGCCGTGCTGTGCGGCCAGGCGCCCGCCGCCCTGGACACGATGCTGTCGGCGTCCGCGCCCATCCCCGAGGGCAGCCCCGACCTGGCGCTGAGTCTGCCAGCCGACACCCTGCGCCAGCGGCCCGATGTGCGGGCGGCGGAATTCCAGGTGCAGCGCGCCCTGGCGCTCGTGGGGCAGGCCGACGCGGCCCGCTACCCCTCGTTCCGGCTGGAAGGTTCGATCGGCCTGCATGGCTTGGGCATAGGCGGCACCGGTTCGACCATCCTGCGCGCCTTGCTCGGCAGCGTGTCGGGCAACGCCTTTGACGGTGGCGCCAGCGTGGCCCAGCTCAAATTGCAGCAGGGCGCGCTGGCCCAGAGCCACGCCGCGTACCGGGCCACGGTGCTGGCGGCCTTGCAGGATGTGGAGGACGCCTTGAGCGCGCTGGACGGCGACCGCCGCCGGCTGGAACACTTGCGCAGCGCGGCCGGTGCGGCCGCCAACGCAGCGCTGCTGGCGCGCCAGCGTTACGCCAGTGGCCTGGTGGATTTTCAAACCGTGCTGGAAACCCAGCGCACGCTGTATTCGGCGCAGGACAGCGTGGCCGCCACCAGCGCCAGCCTGAGCGACGACCTGGTACGGCTGTACAAGGCGCTGGGCGGCGGCTGGCAGCCCGATGGCGCGCCGGCGACCAACCCCGCCGCCACTCCCGCGCCCCCGTCCACCCCAACGGCCAGTGACGCACCGCCACCGCCATCCGACCCAAATCACGCATCATGAATCTCGCTGAATCAAACGTAGTGCCCGCCGGCGAAGCGGCCGCCGAAGGCTCGGCCGCCGCCGCCGCTGCGACCACGGCCACCACTGCCGCGAGTGCCGGTAGGGCCGACGCGGCCGATGTCGCCGCCGGCGGCAAGGGCGGCATGCCCGCCACGCAGACCATGTCCGACCCGTTCGGGAATGCGGAAGGCGGGCAGCGCTGGCGCCAGGTGCTGTTTTGGACGTTGGCTGGCCTGCTGCTGTTGGCGACGGCCGGAGGCGTCTATATGTGGCGCGGCCACCGCACGGCGGGGCAAGCGGGCGCGTACGTGACCACGCCGGTCAAGCGGGGTAACCTGGTGCTGAGCGTCACGGCCAACGGCACGCTGCAACCGACGCGCGCCGTCAACATCGGCAGCGAGTTGTCGGGCACCGTGGCCCGCGTGCTGGTCGATATCAACGACCAGGTGCGCAAGGGACAGGTGCTGGTGGAGCTGGACACGGCCAAGCTCAATGACCAGATCGTGCGTTCGCGCGCCGCGCTGGCGGCCGCCCGCGCCGCCGTGGCGGTGGCGGTGGCCACCCAGTCCGAGGCCAAGACCGCGCTGGCACGGCTGGAGGAAGTGGCGCGTCTGTCGGACGGCAAGGTGCCCTCGCGGGCGGAGATGGATACCGGCCGCGCCACCTTGGCGCGCGCCGAGGCCAATGTGCTCAACGCCCGGGCGGCCGTGGACAGCGCCCAGGCAGCCCTGTCGACCGACATGACCAACCTGGCGCGCGCCTCGATCCGCGCGCCCATCGATGGCGTGGTGCTGAGCCGCAGCGTCGACCCTGGCAACGCCGTGGCCGCCTCGCTGCAGGCCGTCACGCTGTTCCAGCTGGCCGAGGACCTGCGCCACCTGCGTCTGCTGGTCAACGTCGACGAGGCGGATGTGGGCGCCGTGCGGCTGGGCCAGACGGCCATGTTCACCGTCAGCGCCTACGCCAATCGGCCATACCCGGCCACCATCACGCGGGTGGCCTACGGTTCCACCATCACGGAAAACGTGGTCACCTACGTCGCTTATCTGGACGTCGATAATGCCGACCTGACGTTACGCCCCGGCATGACGGCCACGGCAACCATCCGCGCGGCCCAGCGCGAGCGCGTGCTGCTGATCCCGAACAGCGCGTTGCGCTTCGCGCCCCGCGAGGCGGGCAAGGCGGCATCGGCGGGCATCGTGGCGTCGCTGATGCCGCGCCTGCCCACACGGGCGCCGCGCCAGGCTGGTGTGGCGGCGGGAACCGCGCAGAGTCAGCGCCAGATATGGGTGCTGCGCGGCGATGCGCCGCAGGCCGTGACGGTGCAGCTGGGGATCAGCGATGGCCGCAACACGGAAGTGAGCGGCGATGCGATCCAGGAAGGCATGCAGGTCATCACGGACCAGCGCGCCGCCGCGCAATGAACGCTCCGCGCGACATGGGCGGCGCAGGCCAAGGCACTGCCGCAGCGGCAGCGGCAGTTGCAGGCGCAGCCGCGGCGCCCCTGATCCGGCTGCGCGAGGTGTCCAAGCGTTACGGCAGCGGTGCCACGGCGCTGATGGCGCTGGACCGGGTCAGCCTGGACATCGGCCAGGGCGAGTTCGTCGCCATCATGGGTCCCAGCGGCTCCGGCAAGTCCACCGCCATGAATATCCTGGGCGCGCTCGACACGCCGACCAGCGGCCACTACCTGTTCCGCGAGGTGGACGTGGGCGCCACCACGCGCGACCAGCGCGCGCGGCTGCGGCGCAGTTCCATCGGTTTCGTATTTCAGGGTTTCAACCTGCTGGCCCGCACCTCGGCCCAGGAGAATGTCGAACTGCCGCTGTTGTACCGGGGCGAGAACGCCAACGTGCGCCACGCGCTGGCCGCCCGCGCGCTGGCCGCCGTCGGCCTGGCTGGGTGGGAAGGCCACACGCCGGCCGAACTGTCGGGCGGCCAGCAGCAGCGCGTGGCCATCGCGCGCGCCATCGTCACCCAACCGGCCTTGCTGCTGGCCGACGAACCGACCGGTAACCTGGACAGCCAGCGTAGCCGGGAGATCATGGAACTGCTGGCCGCCCTGAACCGCGAGCAGGGCATTACCGTCGTCATGGTCACGCACGAGCCGGACATGGCCTTGTACGCGCACCGCATCGTGCGCTTCCTGGACGGCCGGATAGACAGCGACCAAGTCAACACCGAGCCCGTGGGCATGGCGCTGCGGGAGGCTGGCTGATGCTGCTCAACACCCTGCTGCTGGCGCTGCGCTCGATCCGCCGCAACCTGCTGCGCTCCTTCCTGACCATGCTGGGCATCGTGATCGGCGTGGGCGCCGTGATCACCATGGTCACGCTGGGCAACGGCGCGACCCAGGCCGTGCATGACCAGATCGCGAGCCTGGGCAGCAACCTGCTGATGGTGCGGCCGGGCCAGCGCATGGGGCCGGGCGGTGGCGGCGCGGGCGCGCCCGCGTTCAAGGAGGCTGACGCGGAAGCCATCGCAGCCCAGATTGGCGGCATCCGCGCCGTGGCGGCCGAATCGCGCAGCGGCCAGACCATCATCGCCAATGGCCGCAATTGGTCCAGCAGCGTGATCGGCGGCAGTGCCGACTGGCTGACGGCCGCTAACTGGACACTGGCTTCGGGCCGGCCGTTCGACGACGCTGAACAGCGCGCCGGCGCCGCCGTGTGCGCCGTGGGCGCGACCGTCGCGCGCGAGCTGCTGGGCCAGCGCGATCCTTTGGGCGAGCAATTGCGCATCAAGCAGTTCTCGTGCGTGATCGTGGCCGTGCTGGCGTCCAAGGGGCAGGGCGCGATGGGCAACGACCAGGACGACCTGGTACTGCTGCCGCTGCACACCTTGCAGCGCCGCGTGACGGGCAACCAGCGCGTGGGCACGCTGCTCATTTCGATGGACGAGGGCAGCGACAGCATGGCGCTGCAGGCGCGCCTGACCCAGTTGCTGCGCGAACGGCGCAAGCTGAGTGTGACGGACGAGGACAACTTCAACATCCTCGACACCCGCCAACTGGCCGACACCATGTCCGGCGCCACCCGCGTGATGACGACGCTGCTGGGTGCCGTGGCGGCCGTGAGCCTGCTGGTGGGCGGCATCGGCATCATGAACATCATGCTGGTGAGCGTGACGGAGCGCACCCGCGAGATCGGCCTGCGGCTGGCCATTGGCGCGCTGGAGCGGGAAGTACTGCTGCAATTCTTGATCGAGGCCATGGTGCTGGCCGCGCTGGGCGGCCTGACGGGCGTAGTGCTGGCGGCCGGCGCCACCGCGCTGGCGGCCAAGGCGATGCAACTGCCTTACCTGTTCAATCCCGGCATCAACCTGCTGTCGTTCCTGTTCTCGGCCGGCATCGGCGTGGTGTTCGGCTATGTGCCGGCGCGGCGCGCGGCCCGGCTCGATCCGATCGAAGCCTTGCGCCACGAGTAGCGGGCCGCCGCTTCAGTGCTCAGTGCCCCGATAGCAGGTAGGGCAACCACATGGCCAGCAGCATCAGCAGCAGGCCCGGCGCCACGGCCAGGAAAAAGCGCTGGCCGCCGCTGGCCGCCGCCAGCAGTTTGCTGACGCTGTTGGCCGACACGGCCAGCAGGAAGGTCAACACCAGTTCCGGTGGCTGCACGGCGCCGCTGGCGGCCAGCGACAGGATGGAACTGGCGGCCGCATGCACGTCGGCCAGCGCGGCCAGCATGGCGCCCGCCTTGGCGGCGGTAGGGCCGAGGTAGGCGTTGGCATAGGAGACGATGCCGGTCGCGCCGCTCAGCAAGGCGGCGAAGATCAGCGCCTGGCGGATCGAGAAGGCGCGGCCGATGCGCTGGCCGCGCCGCATCGCCCCATCGGCGGCCTTGCGCATACGCCAGGCGGAGAGCAGCAGGGTGGCCAGCAAGGCGCTGCCCAGGTTGGGTGCCAGGTGCCATACATGGTCGGGCGCGATGGTCAGCGTGACCACCAGCAGCAGAATATAGGTGGCCAGGTTGGACAGGATGGCGGCGCTGGCCGTCACGCCCAGCAGCGCCGGTTCCTTGCGATAGCGCTGCGCCATGGTGGCGATGGTGGCCGTGCTCGATACGAATCCCGAGGCCAGCCCTGTCAGCGCCAGTCCCATGCGCGGGCCGGCCATGCGCAGCGCGATGTGGGCCGCGCCCTGCATCGACATGATGACCAGCACCAGCCCCCACATGCGGCGCGGATTTGCGCCCAGCAGCCACGGGTTTTCCTTATCAGGCAGCAGCGGCCACACGATCAGGGCGGCGCCGGCCAGGATCAAGGCGTCGCGCAGTTCGCCGCTCTTGAGCGTGACGCGCACGAAATGGTGCAGCGGCCCGCGCAGGTTGAGCAGCGAAGCCACGATGACGGCCGCGCCGGCGGAAATGGCCGGATTGCCGATCGCATTCACCCCCAGCAGGAAAGCCAGGAACAGCGCCAGTTCAGAGGTCACGCCGGGATCTTCCGAGCGGTCGCGCCAGTGCGAGATGATGCTCAGGGCCAGTACCAGCGCGGCCGCCGCCAGCACCAGGCTGGCCGACAGCGTTTGCGCCAGCCCGCCCGTGAACGACACCAGAGCGAAACTGCGCACTCCGACGAACGCCCGGGTCGGCCCGCTCCCCTTGCTGCGCTCGCGCTCGACCCCAATCAACAGGCCGCAGCCAAGTGCGACGCCGAGTCCGGTCAAGGTGGTAGCTTCAAAGATCATGGACGAATTCTGCCAGCCATTGCAGGCCGCGGCAATGGGGCAATCGGCGTCAACCTATTCACCGGCACGCCGGGAAGCCGCACCAATTCCACCTGGATCGCTGTCATATAGCCCCGGAAGCATTGCTGGAATATACATATCAATATGATTTTATATACGTGTCCTCGCTGCTTCGTCGCTGCTACGCTTGTAGCCTATCGATACATGGGGGAAAAATGGCGACAAATTTCAGTACACGGGGGCGCGCATGAGCAGCGAACTCTCGCATCCGCGGCCGCTCTGGGCGTCCACGTTCCAATGGCGCGTTCTGCTGCGGCCGGCCACTGACCGCGTACCGGCCAGGGCCTTGACCGGTTTTGTCGGCGCCTGGCTGGCGCTGTTTTTGATTCATGTTCTGATGCCCGTTCCGGCCGGCTTGACGGTAGCGGGCAAAGCCACGCTGGCGGTCATGGCTTGGGCCGCCGTCATCTGGATTTTCGAGGCGCTACCTGTGGCCGTCTCGGGCCTGCTGATCCCGGCGCTGCTGGTGCTGACCAAGGCCGTCACGCCGATGGCCAAGGCGGCCAGTGGCTACACCAATCCGGTGGTCTTCCTCTGCCTGGTCGCCTTCCTGTTCTCCGCCATCATGCAATGCGCCGGACTGGACCGGCGAATCGCGCTCGGCCTGCTCGACAAGGTCAAGGCCAAGACCGTCAACGGCGTGATCTGGACCATGTTCGGCATCAATCTGGTCCTGTCCTTTGTGGTGCCGGCAGCCAATGCGCGCGCCGCCACCTTGCTGCCGGTGATCAATGGACTGACCAGGCTATTCGGCGATACCGAACAGGAGCGCAATGCCAAGAAGGCGATAGTGATCCAGTCGCTGGTGTATGGCTCGATGATCAGCGGCATGTGCATCCTGACCGCGCATCTGCCTAACCTGGTCATTACCGGCTTGTTCAGCAGCGAGCTGCACATCCGCATTTCCTACCTCGACTGGTTCAAGCTGCAATGGCCATATCTGGGCATGTTCGTGCTGACCCAATGGTGGGTGCAATACTATTTCCGCACCCGTCACGCCGCCATCCCGGGCGGGCTGGAAACGATCCGGGAAGAACAACGCAAGCTGCCCCAGGCTGGCAAACAGGATTGGGCCATCCTGCTGGTCTTCGGCCTGGTGGCGCTGCTGTGGGCCAGCGAACAGTGGCATAAGATCTCCACCGAAAATATCGCCTTGCTGGGACTGGCGCTGGTCTTTACACCCGGCCTGGTGCAGATCAAATGGAAGGACATCCAGGACCGGACCATATGGGGCACGGTGTTCCTGCTGGCCGGCGCGCTGTCGATTTCGTCGGCAATCAGCAGCACCGGACTGGCGCAATGGCTGGCGGACCAGATCCACACCATCGCACAGGGACACTCGTGGTGGGGCATCCTGCTGATCGTCATGGTCGGCACCCATGTGATCCGTCTCGGCATGTTGTCCAACGTGGCGGCCGTCACCATGCTGGCGCCTATCCTGCTGGCCTTGGCGCCCAAGCTCGGCTTGCATCCGGTCGCCTTCACCATGCTGGTGGCCGATACCGACAGCTTCGCGTATTTGCTGCCGACGCAGATTACCGCCGCCGTGATCGCTTACAGCAGCGGCACCTTCAGCACCAGCGACTACGCCAAGGTTGGCATCGTATCAGTGCTGATCGCGATTGCCTACGGCATCCTGGTGATGGCCCCGTGGTATGCCTTCCTCGGCATTCCCCTGTGGGACCCCACCGCCCCCTGGCCGCTTTAATTCCCCTGCATTTTCACGGAGCCTATGACATGAGCAAGCAAGAAACCGCGGCAGCGGAACATTACGGCGTGCTGCGCCAAAAACTGGGCCCGCATCATGCCCCCGAAGGTTTGTATGTGCGGAATAAGAATTTGCCGTTCGTCGGATCGGTGCATTGCAACGTCGCGCGTCTGGAGAGCGGCAGCTGGAATGAAATCGTGCTCGACTACGAAGTGGGCGCGGCCGGCCTGGCCGACGGCGGCTGGTTCAAGGCCACTTTCAAATTCTATTCCGACTGGGCGCTGTTCCAGAACAGCGATCCGACCGCGGCCAACTATATCAGCGCCGAATATCAAGCCGGCCCTCTGCTGCCCGGGCAGAGCCCGGCCACCGTGCAATCGCTGAGCATCCGCTTCGATCAGAAAGGGCATGAGCGGCCGTTTCAGAAAGCGCTGATCGTCGATGTGGTCGACGGTTACCTGAACGCGGGCGACCATATAATCATTCGCTTGGGCGACCGGCGTGGCGGCGGTCCCGGCACTCGGGTGCAGACTTTCGTGGAAGATAAATTCCGCTTTCGCTGCTATGTCGATCCGCTGGGCACCTCGCGCTTTGTCGCGGTGCCAGGCGATATCGTGATCGACATCGGCGCCGGCGCGCCGGCCCGTCTGCTGGTGAACGGTCCGCGCTTCGCGCATCCGGGGCAGCCGATACCGTTCCGCATTTCCGTGCTGGACCGCTGGGGCAACGCCTGCAAGGACAGCGGCGGCACGCTGCGCCTGCGCGCGTTTGCCGGCGAGCGCCAGGTGTATGAACGCGACCATGCGCTGCCGGAGACTGGCTGGTCCAGCATCGGCATCGACGATTTGCCAAGCGACTTCCCACAACTGCGGCTGGTGGCGGAATTGCCCGGCCAGCGCGATGTCCCGCAGACCGAAGCTCTCGTCACGATAGACGCCGCCTTGCCCGCGCCGCGCGCGTTCTATGCGGATCTGCACGTGCATGCCAGCGATACGGTCGGCACCAACAGCCCGGCCTACAACGCCGCCTATGCGCGCGACATCGGCGGCATCGACGTACTGGGCTACACCGCCAACGACTTCCAGATCACGGACGAAAACTGGCAACTGGGCGTGCGCACCGTGGAGGAATTCAACCAGCCCGGACGCTTCGTCTGCTATCCGGTGCAGGAATGGTGCGGCAGTTCGACCGCCGGCGGCGATCATAACGTGGTGTTCCTGGACGACGCGCCGCCGGACTTCCCCTACAACCAACAGGGCGAACACAACCGGACCCTGGTCTGGAACGAAGACATGAAGGGTAGTGCGGTCCAGCTGGGACGCTGGCCGGTCGAGGAATTATGGGCCGCCTATGTCGACGATGCCGAACACCGCCTGATCATGCCCCACGTGGGAGGTCGCCGCTACATCCCCGATTGGCACCATCCCGAGCTGGAGCGGCTGGTGGAAATCGCGTCGAGCTGGGGGCATTTCGGCTGGCTGTATCAGGATGTCATCGGCCGCGGCTATCAGCTCGGCGTGGCGGCCAGCGGCGACGAGCATCGCGGCCGCCCCGGCGGCGGCCCGCCGGGCACCCAGGTGTTCGGCGTACACGGCGGCTTGACGGGCGTGATCGCCGACCGCCTGGACCGCGCCACCATCGGCCGTGCCTTGCGCGCTCGCCACACGTGGGCAACCACGGGGGAACACACGGCGCTGCTGGTCCGCAGCGGAAAATACCTGCAAGGCGACGTGGTTCCGCAGCACGGGCCGGCCACGCTCGATTACCGCTTTCTCGGCCAGGCCGGCTGGGAAGAAATTGCCGCGTATGATCATAACGGCTTGATATGGCAGCGCAATTTGCATGAGGAAGCCGGCTATTCCGAACGCCTGATCCGCTTGCGCTGGGGCGGCGCCCGGATCCCGGACCGCTATCGTTGGGCGGTCTGGCAAGGACGCATCACGATCCTCAACGGCACCATCAATCGTTTCCAGTCGCACGGCTTCGAACATGGCGAAGAAGTTTGCCGGAGGGACGGGCCGACCGATCTCGTCTTTCGCAGCGACACCTATGGCGACGCCGACAGCGTCGAGATCGATGTCAGCAACCTGCGCCACTGCACGATCAAGGTGGAAGGCAGCATCGGCAGCTACGTCAAGGTGGGCGATCCGCTCAAGCCCAATCCATTTGTACACAGGCCGCAATTTAGCTGGGAAATCAGTGGCGCGGAATTGCTGGCTACGGGCGGTCTGAAACTCGATCTTGGCGGCACTGAATTATTTCTGGCTCTGGAGCGTCTGACTGAAAAACCGCTGCCGAACGACCTCGGAGGATCGATAGAAATCGCGCCGGAAAATGCCGCCTTCGGGCACCGGCCGGTCTACTTCTATGGCCGCCAGCGCGACGACAGCAAGGTCTGGTCCTCGGCGATCTTTTTTAAATTCGAGTGAAGCCGGGTATGGATGAGCAAGCTTCCGCGCTGCCCTGCCGCCGTCGCCCTCAGTCGGCAAGTAACACTTTGCGCCGGTTTAGACGCTTACGGAGATGGAAGCTGAACGTCATGTGAGAATGCGTGATTTTTCCATTTTGGCAAGATGGTATGCTATCTGTCGTTGGTTCAAGTTCGGCCAGGAGGATCATTAAACTCGTTAGTAAGGGGCAGCATGATTCACCGTGAACGGCTCACCGCAACAATCGACGGCGATTTTGTCGTTTTCCTCATCGGCATGCGTCTTAATCAGCCATGGAAGGTGCACAAGTGGTGGCCAGTTGCCGCTGCGATGCCACGCATGATTAGCGAGTTGCGACGCCAGCCCGAATTGGGCTTGCTGCATGCGGAGATGTGGTTTTCAAGGACGCTTATCATGGTTCAGTACTGGCGCTCGATGGACCAATTGATGGCCTATGCCACTAGCAAGGAGGCGGCCCATCTGCCGGCGTGGAAGGCGTTCAATCAATCCGTCGGTACTGATGGAACAGTCGGCATCTGGCACGAAACCTTCGCCGTAGCTGCCGGGGCCTACGAGAGTGTATATGTCAACATGCCTGCCTTTGGGTTGGGTCGTGCCGGTAGTCTGGAAGCGGCGACTGGGCGCAAGCATTCCGCGGCGAACCGGCTCGGGCGTAGCCCAATAGCCTGAGTAGCGCAGCAAGAAGCGTCTGATAAAGGGCGACTTCAGCCGTGTCGTGACAAACCGTGAACTTTGCATGTAAGCAACATGCTATTCTGACTATCTTTGGCCGTGTTCGGCCAATAACGGCCGTTTAAACTGGCTGAATACTATGGAAAATTCGCGAATCGATACCCTTATACTTGCTGCGGTCGATGGCAATTGGTCAAAAGTGGCACGTGTCATAGGCATCATTGCGGATGTGGAGAAGGTAGATGTTTCAAGGATCGATGAGATGGGATTGGTGGTACAAGCTCGTCTAGAGGTCCTAATTCAGACTGGAATCTTAGAAGTGCAAGGGAACATTCAAAAATGGCGTCACAGTGAAGTGCGCCGAACCTAGGAATGCCTTGGTGGTTGCCGTTAGCGGCCATTACCAGTCGGTCGCTCACACAAATTAAAGCTAGGCGAATATGGCGACAATAAGCAGATGCCAAGCGGCGCTTCGTATATTTGGCGACGAACTCGTGCCTGAGGAACTAAGTCGCTTGTTCGGCCACTACTATACGAAGGGGTGGATTAAGGGCTATAAATACTCGACCTCATCTGGCGCAGTCGTTGTGAAAAAAACTGGCGCATGGATACTGGAAGCGGAACCTTCAGAAACTGGCGACTTTGATGGTCAAATTTCTCAGCTATTAAGTCACACCAACGTGAGCCTGGACGTATGGGCTTCGTTTGCAAGAAAATTTGAGATGGACATTTTCTGTGGCTGGCTCATGCACGAATCAAACGAAGGCATCGTAATATTGCCGCAGACCTTGCTCATGCTGGGTGAGCGCAACATCGCTCTCTCGGTGGATATTTATGCACCGTTAGATGACGAGTGACGCGGTCCCAAGGCCCCCTTCGGGGCTTCGCCTGCCTGGCGTAACAATACGTGTATTTTTCATCTGAGCAAGCTGCTATCCTGAGGGCCATCGGCCGAGTTCGGCCAATTGTGGACTTTCGAGCATAATGAAACTCATTAGAATATTGATTCTGGTCGCGCTTCTCCTTCTCGTTCCTCTCGTCGTATGGCCGACCAGCGAGTACCAGTTTGCATATTTTTCTGGACTGTTCGGCTCAGTCGCAGGCTTGTTGGTAGTAGTGGATTCGTATCGCACCCAAGACAATGTTTCAACACGTGGCGGAATCGTTTACAGGAATAAGAATCCAATTAATTATTTACTGTCGCATGTCGCTTTGGTTTTTTTCCTCATTATATTAATTTTTATTTTCGCACTTGGTTCGATTGGGCTGTTACGCTAGCGGCTACCGGCCAATACCTG
Organism: Rugamonas apoptosis; assembly: GCF_014042355.1. GTDB lineage: Bacteria > Pseudomonadota > Gammaproteobacteria > Burkholderiales > Burkholderiaceae_D > Rugamonas > Rugamonas apoptosis. The sequence continues at coordinate 147,843 of NZ_JACEZU010000005.1, read as the reverse complement.
ACTGTTGCGTATAGTAAAAAGACAAAGACTTGAGTCCAGATGCCAAAAATTCCAAGCTTCAATATATTAATGTCAAAGGTTCGAGTCCATTTTCTCCTGATAGTTGCAACGCTGTTGCTATTGGCCGCCCCAATCAGCGTGGTGCAGGCCGATGAAGACCCATTGATGGTGACGGCAATTTGCCATGATGCCAAGTCCAGATTAACTGCAATAAAGCTCTTCGAGTATTCTGACAAGTACTTTGCCAAGTTCAAGAAAGTAAAGCCGCTAAGGGACCAGATATCGGTTGGTAGAATGTATGAGGATGGCCCAGACGCCGAATTTCACGACGCTACCTTTGATACGTTTCAGGCCAACTTCATTCTCGAACCAAACGGAGATAGAAACCTGCTCACGCTATCAACGTAAGCGTCCGCTGAGCGCCGTCTTGAGTGCTGTAGAAAATTAATCGATGATGGCATCACCCCGCTGGGAAGCGGCGTCATCTCAAAGGGCTGCTGGCAGGTTGCAGTTCCAAGGCAAGAAATCATCAACCCGGTTCACGGGATGATCGGCGATATGCGTCAGCACGTGCCGCAACCAGGCTTCGGGGTCGACACCGTTCAGCTTGGCCGTGCCGATCAACGAATAGATCGCGGCGGCGCGTTCGCCACCACTGTCGGCGCCGGCGAAGAGGTAGTTGCGGCGGCCGATGGCGACACCACGCAAGGCGCGCTCGGCAGCCGAGTTATCGATCTCGATGGCGCCGTCGTCGCAGTAGCGCAGCAGTGCCGGCCAGAGTTTGAGCGCGTACAGGATCGCCGCCGCCGTGTCGGACTTGCGGGACAACGTATCGAGCGCGCTACGCAACCAACGCTCCAGGTCATCGAGCAGCGGGCGCGAGCGGGCTCGTCGAACTTCTCTTCGTTCGTAGGGAGGTTTGCCCCGGATCTCGGCCTCAATCACATAAAGTTCGGCGATGCGGCGCAGCGCCTCGGTGGTCAGCGGGGTTGGTCGCGCCGCGTGCAGGTCGTGGAATTTGCGTCGCGCGTGTGCCCAGCAGGCCGCTTCGCGGATCGTGCCGTCTTCGAACAAGGCGTTGAAGCCGGCGTAGGCATCGGCTTGCAGCACGCCCGCGAACTTGGCCAGGTGCGTTTGCGGATGGATACCCTTGCGGTCCGGTGTGTAGGCAAACCAGACGGCTGGCGGCGTGGTGTCGCCAGCTGGCCGGTCATTGCGCACGTAGGTCCATAAACGCGCCGTCTTAGTTTTGCCGTTGCCGGGCGCCAGCACCGGAATCGGGGTGTCGTCGGCATGCAGCTTCGACGCCGCCAGCGCATGGCGTTGGATGGCATCGACCAGCGGCCGTAACAACGCGCTGGCCGCGCCGACCCAGCTCGCCAGCAGCGCGCGATCGAGGTCGACACCTTCGCGGGCGTAGATGACGGACTGGCGGTACAGCGGCAGATGATCGGCGAACTTCGCCACCAGAATGTGCGCCAGCAGACCGGGGCCGGCGATACCGCGCTCGATTGGCCGACTCGGCGCCGGCGCCTGGACGATGGCGTCGCAGCAAGAGCACGCCAGCTTGGGGCGGACATGGCGGATCACGCGGAAGCTGGCCGGCACGAACTCCAGTTGCTCCGCCACGTCCTCGCCCAGCGGCCGCAGGCCGCCACCACAGGCCGGACAAGTATCGGCGTTCGGCGCATACACCTTCTCGTCACGCGGCAGATGCTCGGGCAATGGCCTGCGCACCGATTTCTTACGTGGCGCCTGGTCAGCGGCCGGCATCTCGCGCGCCGCCTCGGCCTCGTCGGCCTGCAGGTCTTCCAGTTGCAGCTCGAGCTGCTCGATTTGATGGTCCAGCTTTTCCGACTTGCGGCCGAACTGCATGCGCCGCAATTTGGCGATCTGCAGCTTGAGGTGCTCGATCTCGACGGCGCGCGTGTTCAGTTGTTCGGCCATGCCGGCCAATTGCTCGTCACGCTCTTGCAGCCGGCGCTCGCTGGCTAACAGCAATGCCTTCAAGGCGTCGATATCGTTGGGCAGGTCGGCTGGGCTGAGCATGCGTCAAGTTTACGCGAGCCTTGTGACGTTTACAAGGCCGACGTCGGCTTCCAGGTGCGTTCTGGCCGTCGCCAGTCTATGCCTTCGAGCAGCATTGACAGCTGCGCCTGCGTCAGCGCCACCGAGCCGTTGGTCGCTTGCGGCCAGATGAAGCGCCCGCGCTCAAGCCGCTTGGCCAACAGACACAGGCCATCGCCGGTCCACCACAGTAACTTGATGAGGTCGCCGCGTCGCCCTCGGAACACAAACACGTGGCCGCTGAACGGATCTTCCTCCAACGCCGTCTGCACTTTTACAGCCAGGCCATTGAAGCCGGAGCGCATGTCGGTGATGCCAGCGGCGAGCCAGACACGGGTACCGGTGGGCAGGCCGATCATCGCAGCACCCGGTCCAACACCTGCGCCAATATGGCCGCATTGGGCTGCCCGTCGATCCGAATGCGAACCGTTGCTAAGAACTGCCGCACCTTGGTTCGGAGCTCGGCGCGCCGTTCGTAAAGATGGTCATGTAGGCAAGAACGCGGAACGGTAATGCAGAACCGCTGTCTTACCGTGTTGGCTGCACTGGCGCATGCTGACAAGCCATCAATGGAAGGCGCGGCGTTGTGTACGGAATGCGGCAGGGAAAACCAAGCAAATGGAGGCACTATGCAACAATCATTAAACCGCAATATTTCGTGTGCTGTTTTGTTTTCGATCGGGCTCATGCTTTCACCTTCCGGTGGCGCGATTGGCTCAGTGCAACCAAGGGCTGAGCCGCAAGGTCAAGCGAACCGGTCAGTCCAACCGGAAATCGACAAACGTACAGCCGAAATGTCGTTGGAGAAACAGGGACAACTGATCGCCGAGGCTCAATCGGCTGTGGCGGAAACGGAGCGGGCCTTGAGGGCATTGAATGAAAAGAAAAACAGCGAAGCGCTCGATGCGCTCGCGGTTGCGACCGGTAAGCTAGAGTTGATCTTGGCAAGAAATCCGAAGCTCGCCCTGGCGCCCGTGCGCACAGATGTGATCACCCATGATTTGTTTGCCAAGATTGACACGGTAAAGGCCGCCGTGAACGAAGCACGCGATTTGCTCGCCGACGGTGAAATTCAAAAGGCGCGCCAATTGATCGAGGGCCTCGGTAGCGAAATTGAATATCGGACGCTGAACATTCCGCTCGCGACCTATCCTGCCGCAATCAAGAGCATTACGCCGTTGATTGATGCGGGGAAAGTCGACGAGGCGAAAGCGGCACTGCAAACCATGCTCAACACTTTAGTCATTACGACCGAAGTGGTACCGCTTCCCAAACTCCGCGCGGAGGAGCAGATCAAGGCAGCCCAGGCACTCGCCGACAAAAAAGGGCGCACCAAGGAAGAGGACGATAAACTTGCACAGAGCATCCAAGGGGCCCGCGAGCAGATACGCATGGGGGAGACGCTCGGCTATGGTTCAAAGCAGGATTACAAACCGATGCATCAACAGATTGACGAGATCGAGAAGAGATCGGCGGGGGGCAAATCCAGGCTTGGCTGGGTCGACAAGATCAAACGACAGCTCGCTCAATGGACTGGCAGGTGACGATTTTGCCGCTGTATCGGATCGAGCAGATCGCGGCGCGCCAAGGCTTGTCGTTGGCGCGCTTCACGCTATCCTAGTGGATCGGGTGCATCGGCGCGGCTTGCGTCCGCTGATCGACCGCTTGGCCGAACTGCGCAGGGAACGAAGTTGCCTGCATGTGCCCCTACAGCCAGATCTACTTCATCCTTCCGTTCGCTATCGCTACACAACCTTAAGCGTCGATGGAAAGTGGGACCATCACGAAATGCCTCGATCGACGGTCGACGGCCACAGCAGCAATACCCGGTTCGGGTGTTGTGCACTGACGACGATACGCCTTTGCATAGTCTTGCCGGCCAGGCTGGCCTCGACCGTGTAGCTGCCTGGCTTCAGCTTGGCCAGCAGGAAGGGACCGTCGGAGGTCGTGTTGAGCACTTCACGCCCTTTGGCGTCGCGTACGCTAACAGCGACATCGGCGGCAAATTCCGAACGGTGTTTGTTCGCAACTGCAAACTCGAGCGTCAACGGCCAGCGCCGGCTTTCGGCCTGTAGCGCCGCAGCCTCGTCCTGGCCTATGCCCCCGCTCAGGTAGGCGACCTGACCCGTGTTTTGAACCGGCGGCAAGCTCACGCTGGCGGAGACGCTGCCGGCCGCGGCCAAGCCGAGCGCGCCTGCGATGGCGGCGCGATGCATGACTGACTTCATGGCAAACTCCTTTCATTGAGAAAGTGAAGGGAGCACCCGACAATTGCTACAGGCAATGCTGTGTTGACGTCTCCCTTCACGCCTGATTTAGACAAGTCGGTAGGGCACTCGGTTCCGGCTTCGGGCAAGCGACCTTGGACCGGCAGGCTCACTTCGTCGAGCGCCTTGAACTGGGCGGCTATCTCGCACGTGCCAGCGATCCTCCGCCCGGCAACAAGGTCATCTGGCGCGGCATGCGACGGCGTGTCGACATCCAAATCGGATATTGCCTGGAATGTGAAAATAGTGGGTAATCACAAGGAGCCTTGTAACGTTTACAAGGCCGACGTCGGCTTCCAGGTGCGTTCTGGCCGTCGCCAGTCTATGCCTTCGAGCAGCATTGACAGCTGCGCCTGCGTCAGCGCCACCGAGCCGTTGGTCGCTTGCGGCCAGATGAAGCGCCCGCGCTCAAGCCGCTTGGCCAACAGACACAGGCCATCGCCGGTCCACCACAGTAACTTGATGAGGTCGCCGCGTCGCCCTCGGAACACAAACACGTGGCCGCTGAACGGATCTTCCTCCAACGCCGTCTGCACTTTTACAGCCAGGCCATTGAAGCCGGAGCGCATGTCGGTAATGCCAGCGGCGAGCCAGACACGGGTACCGGTGGGCAGGCCGATCATCGCAGCACCCGGTCCAACACCTGCGCCAATATGGCCACATTGGGCTGCCCGTCGATCCGAACGCGAACCTCGCCCAACTCAAGCACGATAATGCCGCCGGCATCGGAGTTGGAATTACTCGGTGCAGGCGCAGTTGGCGCCAGCATCACCGGCAACAGGCCATCGTCTCGCATCAGTGCAGGTACGCCAAGGCGTCCTTGTCGATACAGCCGGCGCCAGCTGAAGACCTGGTTGGCATTGACGCCGTGCTCACGCGCTATGCGCGCGACCGAGGCGCCAGGCTCCAGAGACAACGCCACCAGGGCGCGCTTGAACTCCAACGAATGCTGGCGATAGTGGCCACGTTCATTCGTGGAAATGACCGGTTGAAAATTTGTGTCCATATTCGAAAATTGTGGGCACCAATGCTGTGCCAAAATTTGATCATGGATGACGCTGGTCACGCAGTCCAGACGGCGCTGGAAAGACGCTTACCTATCAACCACATCCACCAAGTTTATGCTTCCAAGGGGTTTGAAACTTGGTCAATCCAATGAGCAAGTTCGAAAAATCCTGGGCCCACCCACCGCCATTAGTTCTAGGACTCTTTGTACCAGATCGGTGGTGAAGCCATCAGCGACGTATTCTTTAACTTTGAAGACAATAAGTTGGCTGAAGTGAGCTGGAATTACGGTTGGGCTGACTAGCTTTTTCGCTGATCGCGTCAATGTCCGCAACGGGGCGGAAGCAGACTGAGCAAAATTCTAGCCAATCTTCCAGGTGTTGGGTCATTGCGTCAGGTCGAGCAATGTGCCAAGATTGCGTCCAAAAATGCTGACTCGTTACCCAGCCTGACCTCGCACCTGACCCAGCCGACACGCCGACCCAGTCCAATTCGATCTGGAACACTGCGACGTTCATGAGGGGGCAGGTGTTCTTCTCGAATAAGCCCGGACAACACTAGCATGACAAGAGACTACCCGTCCTTAAGGTTGCCAGAAACTCTCCGTTGCCGACCGGCACCGTGCAGCAGTTGAAATCAGCATCGGCGGACACCAGTACGACGAACGGCGCCATTTCGGCGGCATGGGATGTGGCATTGTCGGCCACAAGCAACCCACCGGGGCGCAGAATCCGCTTCACGTCGGACAACCAGGTGGGGTATTCGGACCGTTCCGAATCCAGGAAAACCAAGTCAAAGCTTGAGTCCGGCGTGGCTTGCAGAAATTCCCCAGCCTCTCTGTGCGCCAGGGTGATTGCGTGCGAAAGCCCAGACCGGTCGAAATTCTTCGCAGCCATTTGCAGCTTGAAGTCTGATAACTCGACGGTAGTGACGTGGCCTCCCACTGCGAGGGCAGCCTGGGCGAGCCACAAGGTGGAATAACCGTTTGACGTGCCGATTTCGAGCACGCGCCGGGCGTTTGTGGCACGGACCAGCACCGAAAGAAACTCGCCGGTGTCGCGGGTGATATTCAGCATACGGCGGGGGCGCTCCATCACGGTGGCGTCGTTGTAAGCGCTGAATTGTTCCAGTTCGCGCAGCAATACATGTATGTCGGTCATGGCGGATTCCACAGCATCGTCTTGGGGATTTCATTTTGTCGAGTCCTGGCGTATAACACAAATGCTGAATTTCCCCGTTATCCATCTCGTTTTGATATGCCAAATTTCAAGCAAATCCATTACTTCCTGACCGTCGCGGACCTTGGCAGCTACACGCAAGCTGCCGCCGCACTATTCATCGCCCAGTCCGCGTTGAGCCGGCAAATCTCCCAACTGGAAGAAGAGCTGGACTTTGTGCTGTTCGACCGGGAACCAAGAGGTGTGCGGTTAACCCCCGCTGGGGCGGTCTATCGGGAACGGGTCATGACAATTCCGCAGACACTGGCCGCCGCAGCCGAGGAGGGGCTCGAAGTGTCGCGCGGGGAGGCTGGCGTGCTGCGCCTGCTTCACTCCAGCACGATTCCAGCGGCGAGCCTGATGCCGGTTCTCAATCGATTCATGGCCACCTCGCCAAAGGCGCGAATCGACCTGGACCGTGCCTCATCCGAGCTCCAGGTGTCCCTGGTCGCCAATGGCAGCGCTGACGTTGGCGTTATTCGGCTTCCGGTATTGCGCCGGGACCCGCGGGTCCGTTTTGTCGATCTCGCGACTGAGCGTTTGTGGGTGGCCGTGCCGAATGCGCACCCGCTGGCGAAGCGGGACAGCATATCCATCGCCAGCCTGGAGCACGAGCAGTTCGTGTCGGCGGTCTACCGGGAGCGAGGTGGATTGGCACGGGTCGTGACCGACTTGTGCCTGAAGAGAGGGTTTGTGCCCGGCGCGGCCCAGATCGTCTCGCCCAAGGCATCCATGCTGGATCTGGTGGCGGCAAACAAAGGGATTGCGATCGTCCCGCAACGGATGGCGGTCCTCGGAGGCCGGGGCATCGTCTACGTGCCTTTGCTAGACGATGATGCAATATCAACCTGCGCCCTCGTGGTGCCGCAACTGCCCACGTTGTTGGTGAAGAAGTTTGCCGACATCCTGATTCAGGATGCCCAATCGGCATTTACCGAATCGCTTGCAAACCATTAAAACTTGCCGTAAAAATGGCTGCCGATTGTGCTCGCTGCAGAGCTGGCGAACTTCGGCCGTCCCAGCTTGAAATTTTTTGCTGTTTTTAGAGTGTTGATTGAGAAATATCAAGAACTTGATCCAGCGCAAGGTTTTGACGTGTAAATCCGCTCATATTGCTTTGCATGGCCGCGTACGCCGGCCAGTACCTGCAATAAGAAAGAAGGCGAAGATGAAACTGACATTCCTCGGAGCGACCGGCACCGTGACCGGCTCCAAATACCTGCTGCAATCGGGCGCCAAGCGCATCCTGGTCGACTGCGGCCTGTTCCAGGGCTATAAGCAGCTGCGGTTGCGCAACTGGGAGGAATTCCCCATAACGGCGTATGAGATCGACGCCATCGTGCTGACCCACGCCCACCTGGACCACAGCGGCTATCTGCCGCTGCTGGTCAAGAACGGCTTCCGCGGCAAGATCTACTGCAGCGAAGCGACGCTGGACCTGTGCCGCATCCTGCTGCCCGACAGCGGCCATCTGCTCGAAGAAGAGGCGATGCACGCCAACCGCCACGGCTACAGCGGCCACGCGCCCGCGCTGCCCCTGTATTCGGAAGCGGACGCCGTGCGCGCGCTCGACTTCTTTGAACCGATGCCGTTCGACCAGGCGTTCGAGGTGGTGCCCGGCTTGTCGGCGCGATTCACGCTGGCCGGCCATATCCTGGGCGCGGCCATCGTCACGCTGCGCTCGGCCACCACCAGCATCACGTTCTCCGGTGACCTGGGACGGATGCACGACCCTATCATGGTCGCCCCCGGCATCGTCGAGGAGTCCGACTATCTGGTGGTGGAGTCGACCTACGGCGACCGGACGCATGATCCGGCCGATCCGGCCATCCTGCTGGGCCAGACCATCCGCGAAACGGCGGCCCGTGGCGGCGTGACCATCATTCCCTCGTTCGCCGTGGGCCGCGCGCAATCGCTGCTGTACGAGATTTATAAGCTGAAGCAGAAGGGCGAGATTCCCGACGTGCTGCCCGTGTACCTGAACAGCCCCATGGCCACCGACGCCACGGCGCTGTACATGCGCTACCGCCACCAGCACCGCTTGAACAAGCACGACACGGAAGCCATGTGCCACGCGGCCAAGATCGTCAACAGCGTGGAGGAATCGATCGCGCTGAATCAGCGCCAGGTGCCGATGGTGATCATCGCCGCCAGCGGCATGGCCACGGGCGGGCGCGTGCTGCACCACCTGAAGGCGTTCGCGCCCGACTCGCGCAACACCATCCTGTTCGCCGGCTTCCAGGCTGGCGGCACGCGCGGCGCTGCCATGCTGGACGGCGTCCCGGCCATCAAGATCCACGGCGAATACGTGCCGCTCAACGCCCAGGTGCGCCAGATCGACAACTTGTCGGCCCACGCGGATGGCAACGAGATCGTGTCCTGGCTGCGCCACTTCCGCAAGGCGCCCAAGCGCACCTTCGTCACCCACGGCGAACCGCCGGCGGCCGACGCGCTGCGCCGCCGCATCAAGGAGGAGCTGCACTGGGATTGCCGGGTGCCCGAGTACCGTGACCAGGTGGAGTTGTCATGAGCCGCGCCCACGAAGCATTGCAACTGCACCGGCTGGGCATCGACACTTACCAGGAACCGGTGGTGTACCTGCGCAGCGATTGCCCGATCTGCCGCTCGGAAGGCTTTGAGGCCCAGTCGCGGCTGGAGGTCTGGCGCGGCGATCGCCACATCGTGGCCACCCTCAACGTGGTGCACGGTAATTTGATCGAGCGTTGCCAACTGGGCTTGTCCGAGGCGGCCTGGCGCGCGCTGGGCGGCGCCAATGGCGACGCGGTGCGGGTCAAGCACGCGCCGCCGTTGCTGTCGTTTTCGTCCGTGCGGGCCAAGATCTACGGCCGCCCCATCGGCGCCGAGGCGGCCGGCAGCATCGTGCAGGACATCGTCGAGGGCAAATACTCCGACATCGAGATGGCGGCCCTGATCACGGCCTGCTCCGGCAACCGCATGGACGTGGCCGAGACCATCGCGCTGACCCGTTCCATGATCAGCGTGGGCCAGCGCCTGCACTGGGACAGCGAGATCGTGGTGGACAAGCATTGCGTGGGCGGCTTGCCCGGCAATCGCACGACCCTGATCGTGGTGCCCATCGTGGCCGCCTGCGGCCTGACCATCCCGAAAACGTCTTCCCGAGCGATCACTTCGCCGGCCGGCACGGCCGATACCATGGAGACATTGGCGCCGGTGGGGCTGGACCTGGCCAAGATGCGCGCCGTGGTGCAACAGGAGGGCGGCTGCATCGCCTGGGGCGGCGCCGTCTCGCTCAGTCCCGCCGACGATCTGCTGATCCGGGTCGAGCGCCCGCTGGGGCTCGACAGCGATGGCTTGCTGGTGGCCTCGGTGCTGTCGAAGAAGATCGCGGCCGGTTCCACCCATGTGGTGATTGACATTCCCGTTGGCCGTACTGCCAAGGTGCGTTCGGCCGCCGCCGCCGACGCGCTGGCCCAGCGGCTGGTGGCCGTGGGGCAGGCGCTGGGTATCGCCGTCAGCACGGTGCTGACGGACGGTTCGCAGCCGGTGGGGCGCGGTATCGGCCCGGCGCTGGAAGCGTGGGATGTGCTGGCCGTGCTGCGCAACGAAGCGGGCGCGCCGGACGACCTGCGCCAGCGCGCCTTGCTGCTGGCTGGGCGCCTGCTTGAGCTGGGCGGCAAGGCTGCGCCGGGGCAGGGCATGGCGCTGGCCGCATCGGTACTGGCCAGCGGCGCGGCATACAAGAAGCTGGAAGCCATTTGCGCGGCCCAGGGCGGCATGCGCGAACCACCGCGCGCGGCCTACACCCACGAGCTGGTGGCGCTGCACCAGGGCGAGGTGGTGGCCATCGACAATCGCAGTCTGGCGCGACTGGCCAAGCTGGCCGGCGCGCCGGTGGCGCCAGCGGCGGGTCTGGTGATGCATACGGCGCTGGGCAGCCGGGTGGCCGTCGGCCAGCCGCTGTTGACGCTGCACGCGGAGTCGCCCGGCGAACTGGCTTATGCCCTGGCCTATGCGGAGTCGCAGGAAAACCTGTTCACCATCGAGGAGCCGCAATGAGCCCCATGTTATTGGCGCTGCCGGGCGCGCAGGCGTTCGCGGCGCGGCTGGCGGCCTGCCTGCCGTACGAGACGGGCGAGCTGGAAATCCACCGCTTCCCGGATGGCGAATCGTGCCCCGCTTTTCCGGCCGGCGTGTCGGGCCGCGACGTGCTGCTGGTGGCGGCGCTGGACCGGCCGGACGAGAAGTTCATGGCGCTTTACCTGGCTGCCGGCGTCGCCCGCGAATTGGGTGCGCGCAGCGTGGGCCTGGTCGTGCCTTACCTGCCTTACATGCGGCAGGATGCCGTGTTCGCGCCGGGGCAGGGTATCACGGCGCGCCATTTCGCGCGGCTGGTGTCGGGCTGCTGCGATTACATGGTGACGGTGGACCCGCACTTGCACCGCTTCCACAGCCTGGACCAGATCTATACCATCCCCACGGAAGTGGTGCCGGCCGCGCCGGCCATCGCCGCGTGGATCGCGGTCAATGTGCCGCAGCCAGTGGTGGTGGGGCCGGACGAGGAAAGCGGCCAGTGGGTGGCGCAGGTGGCCGCGCTGGCCGGTTGTCCGTCCACGGTGCTGAGCAAGGTGCGCAGCGGCGACCGCGCGGTGGAAGTGTCGGCGCCGGCGGCGCAGTTGCTGGCCGGCCGTACACCTGTGCTGGTGGATGATATCGTGTCCACCGCCCGCACCATGATCGCGGCCAGTGGCCAGTTGCAGCAGGCCGGTGGCATGGCGCCCGTGTATGTGGGCGTGCATGCGCTGTTCGCGGACGATGCCTATGCCGCGCTGCAGGCGGCGGGGCCGGGCCGTATCGTCACCTGCAATACGGTAGCCCATGTCAGCAACGCCATCGATGTGGCGCCGGGGCTGGCGGCAGCGGCGGTCCGTCTGTTGGCTGCGCGCGGCTGACGCGGCGGCCGCCTAAGAAGTCGTTTCAAAATGGCCGTGGCTAGGCGTGGAGCCGAAGACAGTGGGAACGGCACTGCCGTTCCGCACGGCAAGGCGCCACAACGACGCCATGGGCTTTTCGAAATGACTTCTAAGGGGCAGACCGTTGGGTCTGGCCCTGGTTTGGATCCCGCGACTAAGTTGCCTAGTGCGCCATCAGCACCGGCAGCGTCATTTCGGCCAGAATGGTCTTGGTGACGCCGCCCAGCACCACTTCGCGCACGCGCGAGTGGCCGTAGCCGCCCATCACCAGCAGGTCCACATTGATGTCGGCCGCCAGCGACAGCAGGGCGTTGCCGATATCGAGCTCGGTCGCCTGTTGCAGCACTTCGACCGTGATGCCGTGGCGGGCCAGGTACAGCGCCATGTCCGCGCCCGGTTGTGCGCCGTGGGTGTTGAACTCGGCGTAGGGGTTGAATACGGCCAGCGTCACCTTGACGGCGCGCCGCAGCAGGGGAAGGGCGCAGGCGATGGCACGCGTCGCTTCGGCGCTGCCGTCCCAGGCCAGCAGGATGTGCTCGCCCAGCTTGTCGAACTTGCCCGCGTATGGCACCACCAGCACAGGGCGGGCGCAATGCAGCATCACGTATTGGGGCAGGTCGCCGGCGATGTTGGGCGTCGGTTCGTCGGGATCGGTCTGGCCCACGATCACCAGGTCGGCGTAGCGCGCCTGCAGCGTCAGGCCGCTTTCGGATTCATCGTCGATGCGGCGGTGTTCGAACGACTTCACGCCCAGCTGGCTCACTTGCGCCTCGAACTGGGCCAGCGCGGCGTCGGCGCGTTCGTTCAGGAAGCTCAGGTCGGCCGGCGCCACGGCCGCTTCTGGCGCCATCGAGGCGCATTGGTAGATGAACTGCGACAGGCCCGTCATGGCCGCGCCCACCAGGTGGGCATCCTCACGGTTGGCCAGTTGGGCGGCCAGTGCCACCCGGCTCGCCAGATGTTTCGATTTTTCGACGTGTACCAGTATCGTCTTGTACGACATATATTTCCCCTTGAGGTGATCGTTGTGTGGCCGTGGCGCTTACTTGGCCGCCGGCGCCTGGTCCATGCGGTCCATCATCATCTGCATCATGTGCTGCATCATGTCCATGCGTTGCTCCATGTCGCGGCCCGGACCCGGGCGCGCGCCCATCATGCCCGGCCCGCCTTGGGGGCCGTGGTGTGGTCCACTTTGCGCGCCACCTTGCGGCCCGCCTTGGGGAGCGCCCTGGCCGCAACCCTGCGGACCACCCTGGGGACCACCCATCATGCCGCAACCGCCCATATGGTTCATCATCGCCATGCTGTCCTGCATCAGCTTCATGTGCTCGTTCATCATTCCGCGCCGCTGCTCGGGCGTGGCGCGCATCATCTTCTCGTGCATGTCGCGCATGGCCTTGATCTGGGCATCCACATTGGGTGCCGGCTGGGCCTGTTGAGGAGCGGCCTTGGCCGGTGGCGCCGAAGCGGGCGGGGCGGCATTGGCGGCGCCGGCCAGCAGCAAGGACAGGGCGAGCGGGAGAACGTGAATATTTTTCATGATGACTCCTGTTGGGTGGAAGGGAGCGCGTGGCGCGCTCGACAAGATTGATGGTAGTGACATGGCTCCCAAAAATGATTGATCCAAATCAAAATCGGCCGGGTTCGTGCTGGACATCGGAATTCTGCTATCGCATGCCGAACCGGCGGCTGAGCCAGCTCTTGATGGTCTGGGTCAGCCCCAGGTAGCCCACCAGGATCAGGGGCAGCAGCATCCAGTAACGGCCCGGCATGGGCACGAAGCCCAGCGCGGGGCCCAGCGGCGAGGATGGCAGCCACAGGCCCAGCAGGCAGATGCCGGCAGTGGTCATCAGCAGCGGCAGGCTGGGGCGGCTTTGCAGGAAGGGAATCCGGGCCGTGCGCAGCACATGCACCACCAGCGTTTGCGACAGCAGCGATTCCAGGAACCAGCCGGTCTGGAACAGGGCCGGCGCGCCGGCCGCACCGCAAACGTACCACAGCACGGCGAAAGTCACGTAGTCGAACAGGGAGCTGATGGGGCCCAGGCTCAGCATGGCACGCCCGATGTTGGCGATATCCCAGCGGCGCGGCCGTTTCAGGTATTCCGCGTCCACGTGGTCGCTGGCCAGCGTCGTTTGCGACACGTCGTACAGCAGGTTGTTGAACAGGATCTGCACCGGCGCCATCGGCAGGAAGGGCAGCAGCACGCTGGCGCCCAGCACACTGAGCATGTTGCCGAAGTTGGAGCTGGCGCTCATGCGGATGTATTTACTGATGTTGCCGAACACCTTGCGGCCTTCCACCACGCCGTCCTTCAGCGCCAGCAGGTTCTTTTGCAGCAGGATGATGTCGGCCGATTCCTTGGCAATATCGACCGCGCTATCCACCGAGATGCCGACGTCCGCCGTCTTCAGGGCGGCACCGTCGTTGATGCCGTCGCCCATGTAACCGATCACGTGGCCGCGTGCCTGCAGGGCGCGGATCACGCGCGCCTTCTGCTGCGGATTGAGCTTGACGAACAGCGATGCGTGCTCGGCCTGGGCGGCCAGGGTGGCGTCGTCCAGGGCATCGATGTCGGCGCCGTGCAGCACCACCTGGACCGGCAGGCCCACGTGGCGGCACACGTTGCGGGTCACGGCCTCGTTGTCGCCGGTGAGCACCTTGACGGCCACGCCATAGTGCTTGAGGGCGCGGATGGCGTCGGCCGCGCTATCCTTGGGCGGGTCGAGGAAGGCGATGTAGCCCACCAGCGTCAGGCCGGCCTCGGCGCTGTTGTCGAACGCCTGCTCGTCAGGGGCCAGCTCGCGGCATGCCACGGCGATCACGCGGAAGCCGTCCTCGTTCAAGTCCTGCACCACGCGGCCCAGCGCGGCGCCATGGTGTTCCTGCAGCGAGACCAGGGCGCCCTGGCGTTCGGCCTGGGTGCATACGCCCAAGACTTCCTCCACCGCGCCCTTGCAGATCAGCACGCGGCTGCCGTCGGCGCGCTGCACGATCACGGACATGCGGCGCCGCTCGAAATCGAAGGGCAGCTCATCGACCTTGTGGAACGCCGTGTCGGCCTGCAAGTGCTCGTGCACGTCCACGTACTTGAGCACGGCCACGTCCAGCAGGTTCTTCAGGCCGGTCTGGTAGAAGCTGTTGAGGTAGGCGTATTCCGTCACGCGGGACGAATCGACGCCGTCGATGTCCACGTGTTTTTCCAGGATCACGCGGTCCTGGGTCAGCGTGCCGGTCTTGTCGGTGCACAGCACGTCCATCGCGCCCACGTTCTGGATCGCGTTCAGGCGCTTGACGATCACCTGTTTGTCCGACATGGCCAGCGCGCCCTTGGCCAGGTTGATGGTGACGATCATGGGCAGCATTTCCGGCGCCAGGCCCACGGCCACGGCCACCGCGAACAGCAGCGCCTGCAGCCAGTCGCCCTTGCTGTAGCCGTTGATCAAGAACACCAGCGGCACCATCACCAGCATCACCCGGATCATCAGCCACACGAACTTGTTGACGCCCAGGTCGAAGCTGGTCAGTTCGCGCGCGCCGGCCAGGTCGTCGGCGATCTGGCCGAAGCAGGTACGCCCGCCGGTGGCGATCACCAGCGCCGTGGCGCTTCCGCTGAGCACAGTGCACCCCATGAACGCGACGTTGCCCAGTTCCAGCGGCGGCACATCGGCCGGTACGGCTTGCGCCAGTTTTTCCACCGGCATGGACTCGCCCGTCAGCGCGGCCTGGCTCACGAACAGGTCGCGGCTGGACAGGATGCGGACGTCGGCCGGCACGATGGCGCCCACGGACAGCCGCACCACATCGCCGGGCACGATATGTTCCAAGGGCAGATCCACGGCTTGGCTGGCGTCGCCATCGCCGCTATTGTTGCCATCGTTGCGCATGACGCTGACGGTGGTGCGCACCATGGCGCGCAACTTCTCGGCCGCCAGATCGGAGCGGTGCTCCTGCACGAAGGCCAGCAGCGATGACAGCACCACCATGCCGGCAATCACGATGGCGCCCCATGCTTCCCCGGTGGCGAAATTAATGACGGCCAGCCCCAGCAACAGCAGCGACAAGGGACTGGCCAGCAGCTTGAGAAAACGGACGACGATGCCGCGCCGGGCGGTGTGCGCCACCACGTTGGGGCCGATTTGCTGCAGCCGCGCGGCCGCTTCCTGCGATGTCAAACCGGCGGCGCGGCTTTGCAGGCGGGCCAGCGCGGCGTCCACATTGTCGGCGGCCACGGCCAATAACACGGCGCTGGCGGTGGCATCGGCGGCCACGGCGGGCTGGTTGGTGGGCGTGGCGGACTGGGACACGATAGCTGGCTTTCCTTGCGGTAGTGAAAAGATACCGATACACGGTAACGCAGAATAGCAATCTCAACGTTATATTTATTTGATCTGTGTCAAATACGGCAAGTTTGCACCTGCGTGAGCCGCGCTACGCCAACACCCCAGTCCGCTCGACGTGGTATCGCTATCGCTTATTGCCAGCCGGGGAGGGTGGTTCAGATGGCGGACCAGTTACAGGCGATACAGGCGACTCAGGCCGATGCGCAGGCAGGCGTGCCGCCGCTCGATTTCGACGCCGTCAAGGCGCTCGAGCATGGCGCGTTGGGGCTGGGGACGGCGGCCGCCGCGAGCGCCGCTCAGGGCGTGGGCCTGGCCTTGTCCGGCGGCGGCATCCGCAGCGCCACGTTCGGCCTGGGCGTGTTGCAGGCGCTGGCCGCGCGCCAGGCCTTGGACCAGTTCGACTATCTGTCCACCGTGTCGGGCGGCGGCTATATCGGCGCCTGGCTGAGCGCCTGGATCCACCGGGCGGGACTGGAGCAGGTGCAGGCGGCGCTGGGACGGGCTGGCGGCGGGCCGGGTGCCGCGCCGCACACGCTTGAGCCGGAACAGGTGAGCTGGCTGCGGCGCTACAGCAACTATCTCACCCCCAGGGTCGGCCTGTTCTCGGTCGATTCCCTCACCCTGATCACGATCTGGACCCGCAACGTGACGCTGAGCCTGATCATCGTGCTGGCCTTTTTCGCCGTGCTGTTGTTGCTGCCCCGGCTGGCGCTGCTGTATGTGACGGGCTTGATCGATACGCCGCCCGTGGCGCTGGGCTACCTGGCCGGGTTGATGGGGGCGGGCGTGCTCCCGGCCGTGCTGGTGGCCAATATGGTCGAACTGGAGCGGCCTACCGGCGTGGCCCGGTTCCGGCTGGCCACCACCCCGGCCGTGTTGTGGACCGTGCTGCCGCCGGGTGTGCTGGCCGCGCTCAGCGGCAGTTTCTGGCTGTTCGGGCCGGATCCGCAGGACGGAGCCGCCAACCGCGCCATCGCCCTGTGGTCGGCCGCCTTGCTGTTGCTGGTGGGACTGGGCTGGCTGCTGTGCAAGCTGTACCACGCGCTGCGCTACGCCCACGCGCCCGTGCGCGCCGCGAGTGTGCGCGCCGCGCTGCTGGAATCGGCCGTGTTCCTGCCGTCCGGCGCGGCCGGCATCGCTGCCGGGATGGCCGTGCTGGCCGTGGTGCACGCCCGCCTGGGCTGGGAGACGGGCACGGCCCACGCGGCCGCCGTGCTGACCTTTGGTCCGGCCCTGTTCATGCTCGTCTTCGGCGCCGGCGGTTCCATCTTCGTCGGCCTGGTGGGGCGCAATTACTTCGAGCGTTCGCGCGAGTGGTGGAGCCGGATGAATGCCTGGTTCCTCATCGTCGGCGCGGCATGGCTGACCCTGCACGGCTGCGCGTTCTACCTGCCGGCGCTCACGCAATGGGCCTACGCCAACGCCGGCCCATGGCTGCGCGGGGCGGTGGGCGCCGGCTGGCTGGCCAGCGTGATCGGCCTGCTGCTGGCGCCGCGCCAGGGCAATGGCGATCCGCGCCGCCATCCGCGCCTGTTGACGGTGGCCAAGCTGGCGGCGGCCTTGTTCCTGCTGGGCTTTGTGGCCGCGGCGGCCAGCCTCACGGATAGCCTGCTGGTGAGCGCGGGCCGCTTGACGCGCACGGCCGTCGAGCCGCCAGCCGGGATGGCCGTGCTGGACTGGCATCTGCCCGGGGCGGGTGCAGGACTCAGTGCGCGCATCGATGTGGCCGGCGTCATGCCGGGGCTGGGCGCCCACGTGGCGGCCAGGATGGCGGATCTGCATGGCTTGCTGCAGGTCCAGGCTGGCCCGCTGCCGTTCCTGTGGCTGGCCTTCGCCGGCGTGGCGGCCGTGTTGCTGGTGTTTGGGCTGCGGGTCGATGTCAACAAGTTCTCGCTGCACAATATGTACAAGACGCGGTTGATCCGCTGCTATCTGGGCGCCAGCAACCCCCATCGGCGCGCCCAGCCGTTCACGGGCTTCGACGATGGCGACGATGTGGCGCTGTCCAGCCTGGCCGACGGCGGGACGGTGCAGCGGCCCATGCACATCATCAATACGACGCTCAATCTGTCGCAGGGCAAAAATCTGGCATGGCAGGAGCGCAAGGCCGCATCGTTCACGCTGACGGCCCTGTATTCGGGCTTCGCGCTGGGCCAGACGCAGGGCGTGTCGTCCGAGCAGCACGCGAAGACCAGGCTGGTGCGGCCGGAGCAAGCGCTGGCTGGCGACGACGAGGTGCTGGCCGGTTATCGTCCCACCCGATTGTATGCGGCCAGCAATGGCGAGACGCGGGCATTCACGCTGGGCATGGCGGCGGCCACTTCCGGCGCGGCGGCCAGCCCCAACATGGGCGCCGCCACCAGTCCGGCGCTGGCTTTCCTGATGACGCTGCTGAACGTGCGCATCGGGCGCTGGAGTCCTAACCCGGCCCGCAAGTCGTGGCGGCGGGCCAGCCCCGGCTTCGGGCTGCTGTGCCTGTTACAGGAACTGTTTGGCTATTCCAACGACGAATCCACGTTCGTCTACCTGTCCGACGGCGGCCATTTCGACAACACGGGCATCTACGAACTGGTGCGCCGGCGCTGCCGCCTGATCCTGCTGGTGGACGCCAGCGAGGATGGTCAGCGCGGCTTTGACGACCTGGGGCGGGCGATCCGCCAGTGCCGCATCGATTTCGGCGTGGAGATCCGCATCGACCTGGGCGCCTTGCGTTCCTGCGCGCCGGATTTGCCCGCGGCCGGCCATGCCAGGGGCGAGATCCTGTACGGGTCCGGCGCCGCCGAGGGTGAACTGCTCTACATCAAACCGACGCTGTGCGCGGCCCGGCGCGAGCCGGTGGACGTGCTGAACTACAGCAGCAACCATCCCAGCTTTCCGCACCAGTCGCCGGCCGACCAGTTCTTCGATGAGAGCCAGTTCGAAAGCTACCGTCAACTGGGTTTGCATCTCGCGGGCGCCTGCCTGGACCAGCATGGGCACCTGCTGTCGAATGCCAGCCGGCACCGCTAGCGCCACACAAAAGTTGCCGCGCGACACAGTCGTTGGTCGAATTTGCATGTCTGGCAATTTGATCTAGACTAGGATTATGACGTCGGTGCAAAGGGCGGTGTGGTGTGACTGCCGCCGCTGCCGCCGCTGTCAGCGTTGCTGGAGTGAGGAGATGGCCATGGAACTGCATATGCACTCGCACCGCTGGGAAGCGCGCCTGCCCGACTGGGCGGCGGCCACGGCGGCGGGCTTTGGCGCCGGCGGTATCCTGATGCTGCTGGAAATCGTGTCGGCCGCCATCATGGGGCGCGATCCCTGGCTGATGTCGCACCTGATCGCGGCCATGGCGCTGGGCTGGCACGCACTGGAAACGAGCGGCTATAGCCTGGGCATCGTTACCTGGGCGCTGGTGATCCACTATGTGCTGGGGATGGCGTTCGGGGTGATGCTGGCGGCCATTGTGGCGCCATTCCACTTCGATTCCAGCACCGGGATGGCCTTGCTGGCCGGCGCCGTGTTCGGCCTGCTGTTGTATGTGCTTGATTTTTATGGCATGTCGGGCGCGTTCACCTGGTTCCGCGAACTGCGGGGCTGGTCGACCGCCATCGGCCATATCGTGTTCGGCATGTCGGCGGCCTATATTTACTTGAAGCTGGAGCGGCCTGTCCAGGCTCGCTAGCGTTGCGGCGGGCGCCGCCGGGTGGCGGCGCGCCGGGTCGTATTCATCGAGCCACCGGGATAGCGATATGGCGCTCCCATGGGTACTGATATTGATCGTGGCGGGCGCCGTGGCTTTTCATCTGGCCAGCCCGTGGTGGCAAACGCCTGTCGCGTCCAACTGGCAACAGATGGACGATGCGCTCATACTGACGCTGCTGATCACGGCGGTCGCGTTTGTGGCCATCAACCTGTTCCTGGCCTATGTGGTGTGGCGCTTCCGTCACCGGGATGGGGTGCGGGCCGCCGCCGAGCACGGCAGCAAGGCGCTCGAAGCATGGCTGGTGGGATTGACGACGGTGGCCATCATCGCCTTGTTGGCGCCGGGACTGTCCGTGTATGCCAAGCTGATCCATCCTCCGGCAGATGCCATGGTATTCGAAGTGTTGGGCCAGCAATGGCAGTGGCATTACCGCCTGCCGGGCAAAGATGGCAAGCTGGGGTTGACGGACGTGCGCTACATGAGTGCCGCCAATCCCTTCGGTATCAACCCGGACGATCCGAACGGGCAGGATGATGTCCTCGTCGATGGCCAGGAAATCCACATTCCCCTCAACCGGCCGGTGAAGGTGATGTTGCGCTCGCAGGATGTGTTGCATGACTTTTTCGTGCCCCAGTTCCGCACCCGCATGAACATGGTGCCGGGCATGGTGACGTCGTTCTGGTTCACGCCGATGAAGCCGGGAAGATTCGAAGTGATGTGCGCGCAGTTGTGTGGCATCGGCCACTACAACATGCGCAGCTACGTGGTGGTGGAGCCTGCCGACGCCTATGCCAGGTGGCTGGCCACCCAGCCGCTATTTGCGGCGCGCGCGGCGGCGCCTGTGCCGGCTGGGAGCGTGTCGGCCCTGGTGGCCGGCGTCGATCCCGGCCACCAGGGGCGCTTGCTGGCGCAGGCCCGTGGCTGCGTGGCCTGCCACAGCGCCGACGGCAGTGCCGGGGTGGGGCCGAGCTGGAAAGGCTTGTACGGCAGGCTGGAAACCATGGATGACGGCAAGACCGTGAAGGCGGACGAGGCCTATCTGAAACAGTCGATCACGGACCCCAGGGCACGCCTCGTGAAAGGCTATCCGCCCGTGATGCCACAGCAGCAGTTCAGTGGGGCGGACCTGGATGCCTTGCTGGCATACATCAAGTCGCTGGGCGGCCCGGCCCCGCAATAAGCGCCGATGTGGATCGAGGAGGACGGTATGGCCTACGGCAGCGAACATGGTCCCCACAGTTTCTGGACCCGTTATGTGTGGAGCCAGGATCACAAGGTGATCGCCGTGCAGTACACCATCACCGCCATCGTCGTTGGGCTGGTGGGGCTGGTGTTGTCGGACCTGATGCGGCTGCAGCTGGGCTTTCCGGGCCGCTTCGCCTTCATCGATGCGCCGCGCTATTACCAGTTCATCACCATGCACGGCATGATCATGGTGATCTACCTGCTCACGGCCTTGTTCCTGGGCGGCTTTGGCAACTACCTGATCCCGTTGATGCTGGGCGCGCGCGACATGGTGTTCCCGTTCCTCAACATGCTCAGCTACTGGGTCTATTTGCTGGCCGTGCTGATCCTGCTGGGCAGCTTCTTCGTGCCGGGCGGCCCCACGGGCGCGGGCTGGACCTTGTATCCGCCGCAGGCCATCCTGCCCGGCACGCCGGGCGTGGAGTGGGGCATCGTCGTGATGCTGATTTCATTGCTGGTGTTCATCGTGGCCGCCACCATGGGCGGGCTGAACTACGTGACCACGGTGCTGCAAGCGCGCACCCAGGGCATGACGCTGATGCGCATGCCGCTGACCGTATGGGGCATCTTCGTGGCCACCATCCTGGCACTGCTGGCGTTTCCGGCCCTGTTCGTGTCGGGCGTGATGATGTTGCTCGATAAGACGCTGGGCACCAGCTTCTTCATGCCCGCCATCGTCTCCATGGGGCAGCACCTGACGCACCAGGGCGGCAGTCCTTTGCTGTTCCAGCACCTGTTCTGGTTCTTTGGCCACCCGGAAGTCTATATCGTGGCGCTGCCCGCGTTCGGCATCATCTCCGACCTGATCAGCGTGCATGCGCGCAAGTGTATCTTCGGCTACCGTATGATGGTGTGGGCCATCGTCGCCATTGGTGGCCTGAGCTTCGTGGTCTGGGCCCACCACATGTACGTAAGCGGCATGCATCCGTATTTCGGTTTCTTCTTCGCCACCACCACCCTGATCATCGCCGTGCCGACGGCGCTCAAGGTCTACAACTGGACGCTGACCTTGTGGAAGGGCGACATCCACCTGACCGTGCCCATGCTGTTCGCCATCGGCTTCATCAGCACCTTCCTCATCGGCGGTTTGACCGGACTGTTCCTGGGCAATGTGAGCGTCGACATTCCTCTGTCGAACACCTATTTCGTCGTGGCCCATTTCCACATGGTGATGGGGGTATCGCCGGTGCTGGCCGTCTTCGGCGGCATTTACCACTGGTATCCCAAGGTCAGCGGACGGATGTTCAACGAGGCGCTGGCGCGGCTGCATTTCTGGGTCACCTTCATCGGCACCTATCTGATCTTTTTTCCCATGCACTATCTGGGCATCCTCGGCATGCCGCGTCGCTACTATGCGTACGAGAACTATGCCTTTATTCCGCCCTCGGCCCAGTCGCTGAACACCTTCATCACGGTGGTGGCGCTGGTGGTGGGGGTGCTGCAATTGTTGTTCGTGTTTAACCTGGCCTGGAGCGCCTTCCGTGGCAAGGTGGCCGATGGCAATCCGTGGCGCGCGGCCAGCCTGGAATGGCAGACGCCGCAAACGCCGCCCGGCCACGGTAACTGGGGGGCCGCGCTGCCGGTCGTCTATCGCGGCCCCTACGACTACGGCCGCCAGGAGGGGGAAAGCGACTATATGGCCCAGGATTGCGGGCCGGAAGAGCCGGAACCGGCTGAAGGTGGCGCCTTGTCCGCAACCATACCGCCGCAGGGAGAGGTGCCGACATGACGACCATTCCTTCCTTGTCGCCTGAGGCGGTGCTCTGGCCGGGGCCGGACCGGCAAGCCGTGCGCCGGGTCGGCTTGTGGGTGTTGATCGGCGTGGTGTCCATGCTGTTCTTGCTGTTTGGCGCCGCCTACGTGATGCGCATGGCCGTGTCCGACTGGCGCCCGCTGCCGGTCGTGCCATGGCAGCTGTGGTGCAGTACGGAGCTGCTGTTGGCCGCCAGCATAGCGTGGCAATTGGCGTCGCGCGCCGCGTCGCGCGGCAAGCCGGCGCAGGCGAGACTGGCCGGTGCGCTGGCCTGCGGCGCTTCCGTGCTGTTCCTGGGCGCCCAGTTGTGGGCCTGGCACGCCATGAGTGGACTGGGTCTGACCGTGGCCGCCAATCCGGCCAACAGTTTCTTCTACCTCATCACGGGTCTGCATGGCATGCACGTGCTGGGTGGGCTGTTCGCGGCCGTGCTGGCGGGCCGGCCACTGCTGCGAGGTGGCGGCGCACTGCGGACCAGCGGCGCTATCGAATTGTGCGCCCGCTACTGGCATTTCCTGCTGCTCCTGTGGCTGGCCATGTTCGCCATGCTGTTCCTGGTGACGCCGGCCGTGGTGCAAGCGATCTGCGGCAGCCCTTAGCGCTGGACAGAACAATCAAGGAGGTGAGCCATGAACCAAGTGACACAGGCGGACAGTCCCACCGGATCGGGCTGGCGCAGCATGGTCACTGACTGGTCCGGCGACAAGGTGGCGTTTCATGTGCCATGGGGCAAGGCGATGATGTGGATCTTCCTGCTCAGTGACACCTTCATTTTCGGCACCTTCCTGACCGGCTACATGTCGGTACGCATCGCGGCCCCCGCCGCCTGGCCCAATCCCAGCGCCGTGTTCGCGCTGACCATCGGCCACACCACCTTCCCGCTGTTGCTGATCGCCATCATGACGTTCATCCTCATCAGCAGCAGTGGCACCATGGCCATGGCCGTCAATTACGCCTACCGGCGCGACCGCGCCCGCTGCGCCGCGCTGATGCTGCTGACGGCGGCCTTCGGCGCCAGCTTCGTCGGCATGCAGGCGTTCGAATGGACCGAGCTGATCGGGGAGGGCGTGCGGCCTTGGGGCAATCCCATGGGCGCGGCCCAGTTCGGCGCCTGCTTCTTCATGATCACGGGCTTCCACGGCCTGCATGTGTCGGCCGGGGTGGTTTACCTGTGCACCATCGCCCGGCGCGTGTGGCGCGGACGCTATGACCGCAGCGGCAACTACGACGTGGTGGAGATCGCCGGCCTGTACTGGCACTTCGTCGACCTGGTGTGGGTCTTCATCTTCGCGCTGTTTTACCTGTGGTAGGACCATCATGGACACACCCACTCACCAGCAACATCCGATTGGCCTGTACCTGAAGGTGTGGTTGCTGCTGTTCGTGCTCAGCACGCTTTCTTACCTGGTCGACGTGTTCCACTTCACAGGCTATTTACGCTGGACGCTGATCCTGGGCTTGATGATGGCCAAAGCGGGCCTGATCGTGGCCGTGTTCATGCACCTGCGCTGGGAGCGGTTGGCGCTGATCTGCGCCATCCTGCTGCCGCCGCTGTGCCTGTTGGTGCTGAGCGGCATGATGATGGTGGAGTCGGACTACACCTTGCTGACGCGGCTGGTCAACTTCCGTTAGCGCTTGAGCCAGCGCGCGAACGGTTGCAAGTCCCGTCCCGGCGGTACGAACCAGGCGCGCCGCGTCAAGTCGTACTCCGCGCCCAGCGCCTTGACCTGCTCCTTCTCGTGGAAGGTGGCCGTCAGGTAGTGGCGGGTGGGAGCGGCGGCCGGCGGCGCCTGGTTGCGCAGCACGGCCGCATCGGCGGCGGCCGCGCCGCTGGCCAGTTTCATCTGCGCGATGAAGGGACTGCGCCGTTCCGCGTCCTCGGGTGACAGCAAGGTCAGCCGGGATTTGGCGCGGGTCGCGGCCACATAGAACAGGTTTTCCTCCTCGCCCCGTTCGCACAGCGGCTGGGGAAACTCGCCCGTCTCCAGGAATGGCAGGATGACGTGGGCAAATTCCTTGCCCTTGGCGTTGGCCACACATTCGATCAGCACGAACTCGCGCTCGCGCTTGCGGCTGGCGAACGCTTCGCTGGCGTTGAGCGTGCGCCAGAAATCACCGAGTGTCTGGCCGGACTGAACCGCCGCGTCCACCAGGCCGGCCACGGAGCGGGCCACGACGCTGGCGTCGTACGGGCGCACGAAGATGCGCCTGGCGGCCGCTTCCAGTCCCATGCGCTCGCACACGGCGCGCAGCACCTCGGCGGCGTTGGCGTCCGGCCCCACGCTGTGCAGGTAGGCGATTGTGTCCGTCACCAGCCGCTGGGCCGACTGTTGCTGGTCGCGGTCGATGTAGGCGCTGAAGAAGTGCTCCAGGATTTGCGGGTCCTTGCCGATCGCATACTTGGCCTGTTCCATTTTCTGAGGCGACAGCTCCACCTCGGCGAAGATGGCCAGCGCTTCCACGATGGCGGTGCGCACTTCGTAGGACTTGACGGCGGCCAGGTCCTTGAGCGCGATCGCCAACATGCCGCGCAAGAACAGGATTTCGTCGCGCTGCAGGTAGCCGGCCATGTCCGGCGTGCGGTAGCCGATGCCGGCCTGCATCAGCGCGTTCTCGATGGTGATCGACTGGTGGCGGTCGCGGATCAGTACGGCGCAACCGTCCAGCGGCAGGCCATCCCGTTTCCATTGGCCGATGGCGGCCACCACCTTGGCTGCGCAATCGCCGCCACCATCCCCGTAGTGGGCCTGGCGGATTTCCGTGTGCAGCGGCAGGCGCGAATCGACGGGCTTGTGCTTGAATTCGGCCATGGCATAGGCCAGGTGGGGGCCGTGCCGGTAGCTGTAGGTGAGCGGATAGCGCACCAGTTGCGGATAGGCTTGCTTGAAGCGGCGGTTCAGGAAAGCCTCGCTGGCGCCCACTTTGGCGTGGATGACCTGATCCTTGTCGCCCGCGCCCACGAAGAAGCACTGCGGCTGGGCGATCAGGGCATTGAGGATGCGGAACGCCGCTTCGTTAAGGTCGTGCAACTCGTCGCATACCACCACCCGGTAGCTGGGCAGGTCGTCGGCCGCCACGCCGCCCGTGCCCAGCGCGCACGCCAGGTCGTAGGTGGCGTCGAACGGACCGCGAAACTGCGCCCCTTCGCCACTGCCCAGGCGCAGCCGTTCATATTCGGTGGTGACCAGGTAATCGGTGACGGGCACGTTGAGCAATGTGGCCGCTTCCTCCACGTCCATGAACTCCACGTCGGCGTCCAGCGCCATGGTGGCCTTGAGGTTGAGCTGCATATCGAGGAACTGGCAAAGCGCGATATTGTGGGTGCGCAAATCCAGGCCATCGACGCTGCCGGCGTAGCGCTCACCCGTGCGCGCGATCGCTTCCAGCGCGTAGGGTTTCAGTTGCCGCACGTGCGGACAGGCTTTGACCTCATCCACGTCGCCCAGGGCCAGCAGTTGACCGGCGAAATCTTCGAACGTCATGACGGCGATGCGGGCCGCCGTCGCATGGGGAATGCCCACGTCGCGCAGGCGCTGGCGCATCACGTCGCGCGCCTCGGGCGTGAAGGTGAGCGCCAGGATCTGTTCCGGCGCCAGTTTGCGCGCCAACGCTTCGCCGATGCGGATGGCCAGGGTGGTGGTCTTGGCGGCGCCGGCATTGGCGTCGATCAGGACTACCTTGTTCTGGGCCAGCTGGATCGCCGTTTGCTCGGGTGTGGGCAACAGCCCTTGCGGTGTATAGCGGGGAGAGTTGGTGTCATTCATCGCGCCCATTATAGCGGTCCTGGGATTGCTTTCCGGGGCGCGCAGGCGGCGAGACTTTCATGTTTGCAAGATTATTGTTGATGCACGATGTGCGATCAGCCAACATTGTTGTAATTCTATGTTATACTTTCGCCAAGTATTTATTTGTCTATATTTTCTTAAGCCAATCACTTCGCGTGAAATGCGTTACCCAATACTTGTTGTGAAGCCAATGAAACACTCGACACCCAGCAAAATCGCCGCAGTCAGCTTATTGCTGACCGGCATGTTCGGCAGCACGTCCGCCTTCGCCGCAGCCACCACGCTGGACTTGCGCGGTGGCCACGCCCAGGTTGCTCAACACCTGGTGTATGACGACCAGACTCCCGCCAGCCGGGGTAATAGCTTGGGCAGCGCCGGCGCGTTCGCGCCACCTGAGGATGACCAAGACGGCACGGCCTCTCAGCCGATGGCTGACCATGGCGGTAATAACGCGAGTGCCTTAAGTGCGGATATCTCGCCCGTGCCCGAACCGGATGCGTATGCGATGGTGGCGGTGGGGCTGGGACTGATTTGCTTCCGCCGCCGCCCCAAGGTAAATCCTAAGCTCGGCTGAAGAGTTCGGTTGAAAGGTTCGGCTGAGAAGCACGGCGGAAAAGCACGGCTGAAACCACGGCTGACAAGCTCGGCCGGCCAGCGGGACTGACGGCTCGCGCCTCGCTCAGGCCGCCAGCATGTCGGCCGGCAGCGGCGCGAGACGGGCCGTCGCCCCTTCGATGAACTGGGCGTTGAACAAACGGCAATGGGCTTCCGTGCTTCGTCTGTCGATCTGGGCCACCAGCAAGTCGGCGGCTGCGGCGGCCATCTGCTCCATGGGCTGGCGCAGCGTGGTCAGGTTGTAGCTGAGCCAGTTCGACGGCTCCACCGCATCGAAGCCGGCCACCGAAAGCTGGCCCGGCACGTCGATGCCCAGTTCATGGCGCGCGCAGTCCAGGCAACCGATGGCCATCACGTCGCTGGCGCAGATGACGGCGTCCGGCACCCGGCCCAGTTGGCGGATGACTTCGCGCAGGCCGGTCCCGCCGCTGGCGTAGTCGTATTGTCCAGCCACCACGAGCGGAGCGGGCAAGCCCAGTTCCGTCAGGCGCTGCCAGGCGCCGCGCCGGCGTTCCTGCGAGATGCAGGAGTCCATCGGACCTTCAATGATGGCGAACTGACGGTGACCGGCGGCAGCCAGGCGCGACACCAGGGTGCGGGCCGCTTCCACCTGATCGCAGCTGACCGTATCGACCACCTGGCCTGGCGTGCGGCGGTTGAGCAGCACCAGTGGTACCCCGCGCCGTCGAAATTCCGCGACATGGTCATCGGACAGGCTGGCGACGGCGATCGCGCCGTCCACCTGGTATTGCCATACATCGGCCAGGGCGTGAACGACGTCCGCCTCCTGGGCCAGTGAAAACAGCAATACCCGCTTGCCGTGCCGGGCGATCTGCTGGCTCAGGGCCGACAACACTTCCGGGTAATGCAGATTGGAAGTGTTGCTGATCAACACGGCGACCATATTGCTGCGGCGGGTGATCAGGCTGCGGGCGGCGGCGTTGGGGATGTAGTCGAGGCTGGCGGCCGCCTTCATCACGCGCGCGTAGGTCGCTTTGGAGACGCTGGCGCCCGGTTTGAAGCAGCGCGAGACGGCCGACTGCGACACGCCCGCCAGCAGCGCCACGTCATAGGACGTCACGCGGCGTGCCGTCTCGGGCGCGCTGGCGGAACATGGTACCGGGTCGGCACCGGAGGGCGTGGTGGTTTTGGGCATAATCTCGTCATGGCCGTCCGGGCTGGCGTGCGACACGCTCGCGCCCGCATTGGCGGCCGCTGGCGGCCAAATAGTTCTCTTAAGCATAACTTATATAGTTACCGAGTGGCAATGGCCTGTTGTGATGGTGATATCAAGTCGGCTGAGATTAGTCACAGTAGGCCGACATTAATTCGGCTGGTCGCAGGCGTATAGGCCGGTGCGTGTGATGGCGTCGGAACAGGCAGGGTAGACCCGCTGTGCGGCCAGGGTTTTGATCCTCGGCAATATTTAGCCCGGTGGAAAGCAGATTACATGGCGCGTGGGTGCTTAGTTTCCGCAAACTGCGCCGGGCGCCCGCATTTCTGATAAAATCACGCCCCTTTATTCCGGGAAGGGTCGACATGGCCATTGCTTGCGGTGTCGATTTTGGCACGTCAAATTCCACTGTGGGCTGGGTGCGGCCCGGCCACCCCGTCATGCTGGGGCTGGAGGATGGCAAGGAAACCCTGCCGTCCGTGGTGTTCTTCAACGCCGAAGACGAGGACGTGAGCTTCGGGCGCGCCGCGCTGAGCCAATATTTGGCCGGCTACGAGGGCCGTCTGATGCGTTCGCTCAAGAGCCTGCTCGGCACCAGCCTGATCGATGGCCAGACGGAAGTGGGCGGGCGCGCCTTGCCGTTCCGCATGTTGCTGGCCCAATTCATCGGTGAACTGAAACGGCGCGCCGAACTGGCGGCCGGGCGCGAATTCACGTCGGCCGTGTTCGGGCGTCCTGTGTTCTTCATCGACGACAGCGCCGCCAACGACCAGCTGGCCCAGGACACGCTGGCCGAGGTCGCCCGTTCCGTCGGCTTCAAGGACATTTCCTTCCAGTTCGAACCGATCGCCGCCGCGTTCGACTACGAATCCCAGATCGACCGCGAGGAGCTGGTGCTGATCGCCGACATCGGCGGCGGTACGTCCGACTTCTCGCTGGTGCGGCTGTCGCCGGAACGGGCCAAACTGGCCGAACGGCGCGAAGACATTCTGGCCAACGGCGGCGTCCACATCGGCGGCACCGACTTCGATAAATACCTGAGCCTGTCGTCCGTGATGCCCTTGCTGGGCTATGGCAGCCGGCTGCGCAGCAATAGTGAAGTGCCGTCCAGCTATTTCTTCAACCTGGCGACGTGGCACACCATCAACCAGGCGTACACCAAGAAGATGTGGCTGCAACTGGCCGACATCAGCCGCGACGCGGCCGAGCCGGATAAGCTGGGCCGGCTGCAAAAGCTGATCGACCACCGCGCCGGCCACTGGCTGGCGATGCGGGTGGAGGAGGGCAAGATCGCGCTGTCCGACGCTTCCAGCGTGGCGCTGGAGCTGGACCGCCTGTCGCCCGCCACCACCTTGCAGCTGGAACGGACGCAATTCGACGACGCCATCGGCCATCTGGTGACCTCGGTCGAGCAGACCGTGCTCAAGCTGCTGGCCGACGCCGGTGTGGCGCCCGATGCGGTGGACACGGTATTCTTCACCGGTGGTTCCAGCGGCGTGCGCCAGCTGCGCGAGCGCATCGCGGCCTTGCTGCCGGCCGCGCGCAAGGTCGAAGGCGACCGTTTCGGCAGCATCGGCGCCGGCCTGGCGCTGGATGCCGTTCGCAAGTTTGGCTGAATCTGAGAAAAGGGAACGCGATGCAGGTGTTTGACAAACCGATCGTCATGATCGACTTCGAGACCACGGGCCTGTCGCCCGACATGGGCGACCGCATCACGGAAGTGGCTGCCCTGCGTATCGCGGGCGGGCAGGTGGTGGAGCGCTATGTGTCGTTGATCAATTGCAATGTCCGCATCCCATCGTTCATCACGGGTCTGACGGGCATCACTCAGGCCATGGTGGACAGCGCGCCGCCGGCGGATCAGGTGGTGCCGGAATTGCTGGCCTTTATCGGTGACGACACCTTGTCGGCGCACAACGCCAGCTTCGACGAGAAGTTTCTCCGGGCCGAGAGTGCGCGGCTGGGCCTGGCGCCCGCGCATACGGGCCTGGTGTGCTCGCTCAAGCTGTCGCGCCGCGTGTTCCCGCAACTGGCCAGCTACAAGCTCGGCAACCTGTCCCAGCAACTGGGCATCCGCTTCAAGAGCGCGGCCCACCGGGCCGAATCGGATGCGGAAGTGGCGGCTGAAGTCTTGCTGCACATCGGCCGGCACCTGGAACACAGCTATGGACTGGGGCCGGTCGATCCGGCGCTGCTGGTATCGGTCAACAAGCTGGCCGCTGCCAAGGTGCATGCGTTTTTGCAGAAACAGTCGGTCGCCGCTTGAGCAGGCATCCGATACAAAAAAACATGCTGTTGGCTTGCCGGTCGCATTACAATACGGCCATCGTTTCCCCTTAGTTGCTGATTTGTGAACGCACGCCGCACTTTTGCTTATGTGATGCTGTCGCTTCTGCTGGTACTGTCCCAGCAGATGGGGATCTCGCACGCGCTGTCGCACTGGTCCGGCAATGGTAACAGCAGCAATAGCGGCAGGGCCACCGCCAGTGCGGACGAACGGCAAGGCCGCGCCTCCAGGTCGCTGGCACTGGACCAGAGTTGCGACCAGTGTCTCGCGTTCGCCCAGATCGGCTCCGCCCTCGATACGGCGGTGCATTCCTTCCCCGCCGCGCGCGCGGCCGCCGTGGCTGTCATCGCCGCTCCCCAGCAGTCGTGCAGCCGCCGCACTGTCTGCGTTTTCCATTCCCGCGCACCACCCGTCCTGGCCTGATTGAAGCCCTCCGTCCCGTCGTCCTGCATGGCAGGCGGCGGCACGCATTCTCATTCAGAAAAGGACCATCATGCTGAAACGCAGCGTCATGGCGCTCACCGTGAGCGCCGTCGTGGCCGCGCCTGTCGCGCAGGCCGCCGACAAGTCGGACAAAAAAGAGCTGGCGGCGATCCGCGCCCAGATCGCCCAGATGCAAAAGGATTACGAGGCGCGCCTGCAAGCGCTGGAACAGCGGCTGCAGCAAGCGCAAACCGCCACCGCCGCCGCCCAGGCGCAATTGACGACCCAGGCCGGAACATCCACTGGCGCCAACGCGGAAGCGCCCGCCGCCCAACTGGGCGCCGCGTCAGCGTCACTCGCTGAGACGGCATCGGCCGCCACGCCGGCCGCGCCGGTGGGCGGCGCCGCGCCACCGTCCAACCTGTTCAACCCGAACATTTCCATGATCCTGGGGGGCACGCTGCAAAACCTGTCGCAGGATCCCAATCAATACCGCTTGCAGGGTTTCATTCCCAGCGGCGGCGAAGTGGGGCCGGGCAAACGCGGCTTCAGCCTCGGTGAGTCGGAGCTGACCATGGCCGCCAACATCGATCCGCAGTTCACCGGCCAACTGACGTTCTCCCTGGCCGGCGACAACACGCTGAGCGTGGAGGAAGCGTTCGTTCAAACGCGCGACATGCCCAACGGTCTCAACCTGAAAGCGGGCCGCTTCCTGTCCTCGATCGGTTACCTGAACGGCCAGCATGCCCACACCTGGGACTTCGTCGATGCGCCGCTGGCCTACCAGGCCTTCCTCGGCGGCCAGTACAAGCCGGACGGGGTGCAAGCGAAATGGCTGGCGCCGCTGGACCAGTTCCTGGAAATCGGCATGGAAGCGGGCGATGGCGCCGCCTATCCGGGCACCGACCGCAACAAGAATGGCGCCGGGGCCTGGAGCGTGTTCGCGCACCTGGGTGACGATATCGGCGACTCGGCCAGCTACCGTGCCGGCCTGTCCTACCTGCACACGGGCGCGCAGCAGCGCGGTTACGAGGATGGCGGCCTGAACTACGCTTTCAGCGGCAAATCGGCCACCTGGATCGCGGACGCCATTTACAAATGGGCGCCCAACGGCAATTCCACCCACACTAACTTCAAGTTGCTCGGTGAATATTTCCGCCGCAAGGAAGATGGCAGCCTGGCCTATGCGACCGGCACGCCGGACGCGGCCAATGGCGGCTACAGCAGTGTGCAGTCCGGCTGGTATGCGCAAGGCGTCTATCAGTTCATGCCGTACTGGCGCGTGGGCGCACGTTACGACCGGCTGTCGTCCGGCACGCCCCGCATCGGTCTGGTCGACAGCGGCGCGCTGGCGCTGGGCAATTTCCCTGTGCTGGAAGGCTACAACCCCACCCGCAGCAGTGTGATGGTGGACTACAGCCCGTCCGAGTTTTCCCGCCTGCGGCTGCAACTGGCGCGCGACCAGTCGCGCCCCGGCGTCACCGACCACCAGATATTCCTGCAATACATCATGAGCCTGGGTACGCATGCTGCCCATGCTTTCTAAGGAGCTGTCATGCTGAAACAACGTCATTATTTGCTGCGCGCCGCCTTCGCGTGCGCCAGCGCAGTGTTCTGCCTGCCATCCCACGCCACCGTCAATGTGCTCGCTTGCGAGCCGGAATGGGAAGCGCTGACCACCGAACTGGGCGGCGACAAGGTCAAGGTGTCCAGCGCCACCAGCGCGCTGCAGGACCCGCACCGTATTGAAGCGCGGCCGAGCCTGATCGCGCGCACCCGCAACGCCAATCTGCTGGTGTGCACGGGACTGGAACTGGAAGTGGGCTGGCTGCCGGTGCTGGTGCAGCAATCCGGCAATGGCAAGATCGCCGCCGGGCAGCCCGGCAATTTCGAAGCCGGCGCCTATGTGCCGCGGCTGGATGTGCCAGGCAAGGTGGACCGCAGCGAAGGCGACGTGCACGCGGCCGGCAATCCTCACATCCAGCAGAATCCCCACAACATCGCGCTGGTGGCCGTGGCCCTGGCCAAGCGGCTGGCTGAGCTGGACCCGGCCAACGCGGCTTACTATCAGGCCCGCCAGAAGGACTTCGCGGCGCGCTGGGATGCCGCCATGCAGAAGTGGGAGAGGCAGGCCGCGCCGCTGAAGGGCGTGGCCGTGGTGGAGCACCACAAGAACATGGAATACCTGATGAACTGGCTGGGCTTGCGCCAGGTGGGTACGCTGGAACCGAAGCCGGGCGTGGAGCCCAGCGCGGCGCACCTGTCCGGCTTGCTGAGCCAGTTGCAGCGTCAACCGGCGCGCATGGTGCTGCGCGCCGCCTATCAGGATGGGCGGGCATCGCAATGGCTGTCCGAACACGCGAAGATACCGGCCGTCGTGCTGCCATTCACGGTGGGCGGCGACGAGCGCGCCAAGGACTTGTTCGGCCTGTTCGATTCTTCCGTGCAGCGTCTGCTGGACGCCAATAAATGACGGCCGCGTCGTTCGACTTGATGATCATCCTGCCGGCGCTGCTGGCGGGCCTGCTGGTGCTGGTCACCCATATTCCGCTGGGAGCCCAGGTGCTCAAGCGGGGCATCGTCTTCATCGACCTGGCCATTGCCCAGATCGCCGCGCTAGGGGTGATCATCGCCGGCGTGGCCGATCTGGACCCGCAAGGATGGGCCGTGCAACTAGCCGCCGCGCTGGCGGCCGTGCTGGGCGCCGTGCTGCTGACGTGGACGGAGAAGCGTTGGCCGGAAGTGCAGGAAGCCCAGATCGGCGTGATGTTCATCCTGGCCGCCACGGCCGGCCTGCTGCTGGTGGCGCATAACCCGCACGGTGGCGAGCATTTGCAGGACTTGCTGGCCGGCCAGATCCTGTGGGTCCGTTACGACCAGTTGCTGGTGCCGGCGATCGGCACGGCCGCGATCAGCGCGCTGCTGTTCCTGTTCCAGAACCGGCTCAGCCGCTTGGGTTTTTACCTGATCTTCGCGCTGGCCGTGACGGCTTCCGTGCAACTGGTGGGCGTCTACCTCGTGTTCACCAGCCTGATCGTGCCCGGCCTGGCCGTGCGCCACTACTCTGGTGGCAAGCGGCTGGCCTTGGCCTATTTGATCGGCGCGGCCGGTTATGCGAGCGGGCTGGTGCTGTCGACCCTGTTCGATTTGCCGTCCGGCGCGCTGATCGTCTGGTGCCTGACGGCGCTGGCCATCGTCGTCTATGCCGTTGGCCCTAAACGCCATGGGAGCCATGGCGCATCGCGTCACCACCACGGCTGAGCGTAACGCTCGCCATCGTGGACCAGCACACTTCCGCTCGGAAGTGCCTGGTCCACGTCCAAAATATTTCCCGCGATACAGCGAACGATAACAATTTGCCATGCAGTTTGAGCAGGCTCAAAACTGCGCGCCAATCGCAATTTATACTTTATACAACATTGTTACGCTTTGCCGGTACGCGTCCTTATGGCGCGCGCCGACGGCAACAATCCAGATTGGCCAGCTGGAGGTGTCGCATGAAGAACCAGAACTCAGCCAAGGACAGCTATGACAGCTACGTCTGGTTTCGCGACGCGGCCGAACAGGGCAATCCTTACGGGCAATTCAACCTGGCGTTGATGTTCAAGACGGGCCAGGGCATCGCGCGCGACGATGCCAGCGCGTTCCGCTGGATGCGCCTGGCCGCCCAGCAGGAACTGGCATTCGCGCAGAACCATCTGGGCGCCATGTACTACAACGGCCGGGGTGTCGCTGCCAGCGACCTGGAGGCGGCGCGCTGGTTCCGGCGTGCCGCCAACCAGGGCGACGCGTCGGCCCAGCAAAACTTGGGCGTGATGTACAAGCGCGGACGAGGCGTGCCCCGCAGCGACGAGATGGCGCTGGCCTGGTTCTACCGCGCCTCCGAACAGGGCGTGGCCAGTGCCCAGACCCTGTTGGGTGAGGCCTATGCCCAGGGCTTGGGCACACGGCGCAATTACGCGCTGGCGTTGGCCTGGTTCCGCAAGGCGGCGCTGCAAGGCGATGCCACGGCCCAACTGAATCTCGGCTTGATGTACAAACGCGGCCAGGGCGTCACGCCCAGCGATGCGCAGGCGCTGGCTTGGTTCCGTCAGGCCGCGTCACAGGGCGATGCGGTGGCGCAGCGCCAGGTGGGTGTGGCGTACGCGCAGGGACGGGGTGTGGCGCAGGACGCGACACGCGCTTATGCCTGGCTGTCGCGCGCGGCCGAGCAGGACGACGCGGACGCGCAGTTTAACCTGGGCATCATGCTGGCGACGGGCAAGGGCGTGGATCAGGACGAGGCACGCGCCTGTTCCTGGTATGAGCGGGCGGCCGATGCCGGCCATGCGCTGGCCCAATATAACCTCGGCGGTATGTACGCCCATGGCCGGGGTGTGGAGCGGGATCAGGCGCGGGCGCTGGCGTGGTACCAGCGCGCGGCCGAGCAGGGAACGGCCAATGCCCAGTTCAACGTGGGAGTGATCTACGCCAATGGCCATGGCGTGCCCAAGGATGAGGAAAAAGCGGTCGTGTGGTACCGCACGGCGGCCGAGCAGGGCGACGCCAGCGCACAGAATAACCTGGGGGTCATGTATGCGAATGGCCATGGTGTGGCCCAGGATGACGTGCAGGCCGTGCTGTGGTACCGGAAGGCGGCCGATCAGGGTCATCCGCTGGCCCAGTACAACCTGGGCGGCATGTACAACGGCGGGCGGGGTGTGCCGCGCGATGTGGTGCGCGCCCACATGTGGGTATCCCTGTCGGCCGAGCATGGCGACGAGGCGGCCGACAACCAGCGCAAGCTGATCGCGCGCGCCATGTCGTCTGCCGAACTGGCGTCTTCCCACGAACTGCGGCGCCGCTGGCGGGAGGAACATCGGGCCTGAACGCCTGAACGCCTGAACGCCTGAACGCCGGTGTGCGGCCACAGGGGGGCGGCTAGGCCTGCGTGGCCAAGGCACTCGCCGCCGGGAGATTAACGGGCTTGCTGCTGCCGGCGATCCAGGAACAGGCTGTTGCCGTGGATCTTCTTGGCCTGCTTCTTGGCCTCGGTCGCCGCCGTGGCGATCTGGTGGTGGGAGTAATACTGGTGCGCTTCCACCTTGATCGCGCCTAGTGACAAGCTCATCAGCGAATAGAACACCTTCTTGCCTTGGCGATCTTCGCTCAGGTAGCCGCCCCGTTCCCAGTCTTCCAGGCTGTAATAGTCGCGCGCCCCGAGTGAGAACTGGGCCAGGATGGCCTGGCAGCGCGCTTCCCAGTCCTCGCTCTGGAACAGGATCATGAAATCGTCGCCGCCAATGTGGCCCACGAAGTCGCGGTCGGGATCGCAATGGTCGGTGAGGATCTTGCCCGTGCGCTGGATCACGTCATCGCCGCGCCGGTAACCATACACGTCGTTGAATGGCTTGAAGTGGTCCAGGTCGCAATAGCAAACCCAGAACCGCGTGCCGCTCTCCAGTAGCCGGTCGATATGCTCGTTGATCGGTACGTTGCCGGGCAATTGGGTGAGGGGATTGGCGTAGCGCGCCGCCGTGATCTGCATTTGCGTGATTTCGCGCATCAGGTCGTGGCCCGTGCCCATGCCCAGGTATTGGCCGTTCTCGGTGATGATGAAGCCGTTGAACAGGTGGTGGGCGTCGGCCTGCACCATGGTGAAGCTCAAGTCTTGCAGGCTGGTGTCCTTGTCCGCGATCAATGGCTTGCTGTCCATGAAGATGCGGCACGACTTCTTGCCATACAGTTCGCGCTGGTAGGGGCGGGCGAAGTGGTCGATCATGTCGAAGCGGCTGATCAGTCCCAGCGGCTGCCCTTCCTCGACCACAGGGATGATGAGCAGCTTGGGTTCACGCATGAAAATCTCGTACACCTCGTTATTGCTCATGGACGGCGGTACGGCGGCCACTTTGTGCAACAGTTTGAGGATGCTGGCGCCGTTCTTTTCATTGCCGTGCTGCGGATAGACGGCCACGCCGTTGCGCGCCAGCGCCTTGGCCACCTCGGCCGGCACCGCTTTCGCCGGCTGGCTGTTCGGCCGGCCCAGATGGTAACCCTGGCCGAACGCCACTCCCAGGTCGCGCAGCACCAGCAGTTCCGCCTGCGTCTCGATGCCTTCCGCGATCACCAGCGTGTTGGACTGGTCGGCGATCTCCTGGATGGAACGGACAAATTGCAGTTTGACGGGGTCGTTGTTGATGCCCTGGATGAAGTGCATGTCGATCTTGACGAACTCCGGCCGCAATTCCGACCACAGGCGCAGGCTGGAAAATCCTTCACCCAGGTCGTCAATGGCGATCTGGAAGCCCATGTTGCGGTAATGCAGCACTGCATCGCGCATCAGTTCGTAATCGTAGGTGGGCTGGTTTTCCGTCAGTTCGATGATCACGCGGCTGGGATCGATGCCGGCTTGCTGAATATATTCCAGCGTTTCGCCGTGCGGCGCGTCGCGCTGGAGCAGGCATTCCGGGCTCACGTTGAGAAACAGCTTGCCTGGCAGTTTCAGTTCCGCGAAACGTTCCAGCACCACCTTGCGGCACAGGTGCTCCACCTGCACGGTCAGGTTGTTGGCGCGCGCCACCTTGAACAAATTCATGGGCGCGTGCAGCGGGCTGTCCGATGGACCCCGGATCAAGCCCTCGTAGGCGATGATCTCGCCCGTTTGCATCTGGATAATGGGCTGGAACAGGGCGCTCAGCTGGCGCTGGGCGATGATGTCGTTTAAGTGTAACCGTAGCATTTCATCCTCTTCCAACACGGCCGCCGGAACGGGCGGCTTCAAATAGGTGACGGTGGCGGAAGGGGGGGCGGGGCGGGTGCCGGAGAGCGCCAGGGGGAGGGAATTCACGATGCTTGCCATGGACGAGAGATTGTTGCATATGCTAATCGCCAAATGTGACAACCGTATGAAATGCAGGAAACAAACAGTGCAGCTTTAATTGCCTCATGGAAGCAAAAAATTGCGGAAATCGTTAGCGGGAACTTTTTGCCAGGCGCTACAATGGAAGTTCCGCATCCTCAGCAGGCTCACCAATGTCCTTGAAATTCGTCCTGTCATCCGCCGTGCTGGCGCTCGGTGCGCTCGGTGCGCTTGGCGCCGTCAACGCCGAGGCCGCCGCCTTGATGGTGAAGATCCTTGACGCCAACGGTGCGGCGCTTGCCGACACCGTCGTCTACGCGGAGCCGGAAGGTGGCCAGGTGCCGAAAACCATGGCACCGGGTGAAATCGCCCAAAAAGGACTGAAATTCATCCCATTGGTGACGGTGGTGCAGACCGGCAGCAAGATCTATTTCCCCAATAATGACCGGGTCAGGCACCACATCTATTCGTTCTCGCCCGCCCACAAATTCGACCAGAAGCTGTATTCCGGCGAGCAGGCGCCGCCCCAGTTGTTCGATAAGGCCGGTACGGTGGTCCTGGGCTGCAACATCCATGACAAGATGCTGGCTTTCGTGAAAGTGGTCGATACCCCGTACTTCGCCAAATCCGATGCCGGTGGCCTCGTTCAACTCGATCTGCCGGCCGGCAAATACACGGTCAAGGCCTGGCACTACGACGCAGCCGGCGGCCTGACCCCGGAGCAGCCGGCGCAAGTCAAGGCCGGCGAGGGGGGGGCACCGCTGGTATTCCGGCTGACCCTGAAGCAGGGGAGCGCCGATCCCGACGCGGCCGCCCGGCCTAATCTCTGACCGGAGGTCAGCATCATGCACTTCCGCAGCCTGGAAAGCCGTATCGTCACCTTGTTCCTGGCACTGATCGTGGCGGTGCAGGTGATCGGCCTGCTGGTGATCCAGCGCGGTATCGACAGCAACGCGCGCCAGTCCATCAGCAGTGAATTGAACAACGGGACCAAGGTGTTCCGCCGCCTGCTGGACCAGAATGCGCAAAGCCTGCGCTTCGGCGCCCGGCTGCTGGCGCGTGATACGGCCTTCGTGGCCGCCATCGGCAATAACGACGAAGACGATCGCGCCACCATTGAATCGGCCCTGGCCAACAGCGGACGCCGCATCAAGGCCACCATGACCATGCTGGTGAGCGCCGAGCGCCGCGTCAGCGTGTCGACCAATAGCATCCAGGCGGCAGCCCTGGAGCCGCTCGTGCTGAGCATGCTCGACCCGGCCGAGCAGGGCGACGGCGCCAACGGCATCGCCATCGTGGAGCGGCGCCCGTACCAGATCGTCGTGATGCCCGTCAAAGCCCCCATCACCATTGGCTGGATCGTGATGACCTTCCCGATCGACCGCCAGCTGGCCACGGATATGCGCGACGTGTCGTCGCTGCACACCACCATCCTCACTCACGACCCCAAGAGCGGCTGGCTGGCCGTCGGCTCCACCTTCCTGGCGCCGTCCGTGAACGCCGCCGTGCAGCAGTTGCAGGCCATGCCCCAGCTACCGGTCGACCCCTTCGATCTCACGGTGGAATCGAACAAGTACAGCGCCCGTTTGCTGTCGATCGGCCAGGATGGCCCGCAAAGCGCCAGCGTGATGCTGGCCCGCTCCATCGACGAGGCGACGGAGGATTATCAGCGCCTGGAGCGGTGGTTGATCGGCCTGACCCTGGCCGGCATCGCCGTCTCGGCGCTGGTCAGCGTACTGACGGCCAAGCGCATCGCCCAGCCCCTGAGCGAGCTGGCCGTCACCGCCAAGCGGCTGGAGCAGGGCGATTACCAGGGCCAGATCGACGTCACGCGCCAGGATGAAATCGGCGCGCTGGCCCATGCCTTCGACAGCATGCGCGACGGGATCGCCCGGCGCGAACAGGAAATCTCCCGGCTGGCGTACCGCGACACGTTGACCAATCTGCCGAACCGGGCCCAGTTCCTGCGCCTGCTGAGTGAAGCGTTGGCGGAGGCGCGCAAGCAGGATGGCAGCGTGTTCGTGCTGATGATGGACCTGGACCGCTTCAAGCACGTCAACGACGTCATGGGCCAGAGCTTTGGCGACGCCTTGTTGCGCCAGGTGGCGGACCGCCTGCAAAAACTGTTGGCCGGCCAGCGCCATGTGTCGCCGCAAGTGGCCCGGCTGGGTGGCGACGAATTCGCCGTGCTGCTGCCGGAAGCGACGCTGGAACAGGCGCGCGGGCTGGCCAGCGACATCGCGCAGGCACTGGAAACGCCGCTGTCGCTGGAAGACCAGATGGTCGACATCGGCGCCGGCATCGGCATCGCCGGCTATCCAGCCCATGGCGCCGACGCGGAAGCACTGCTCAGCATGGCCGAAGTGGCGATGTATGCGGCCAAGCTGCGCAACGATGGCGCGGTGGTGTACGACAGCTCCATCGACAAGGCCAGCGAACAAAGCCTGTCGCTGCTGACGGAACTGCGTAACGCCATCGAGCGCAACGAATTCCGCCTGTTCGTGCAGCCGAAGATCCATTTCGACACGGGCGAGGTGGTGGGGGCGGAGGCGCTGGTGCGCTGGGTACATCCCGAACGCGGCAACGTATTCCCCGATCAATTCATCCCGTTCGCTGAGCAGACGGGCTTTATCCGCAAGCTTACGCGCTGGGTGCTGGAGCAGTCGGCGGCCCTGTGCCAGGATCTGGAAGCGGCGGGCCTGCATGTGAAAGTGTCGGTCAACCTGTCCACCCGCGACCTGATGGACCAGGACTTGCCGACCAAATTCCGCGAACTGCTGGAGCGGCGGCGCCTGTCCGCATCGTCGTTCTGCCTGGAGATCACGGAGAGCGCCATCATGGACGATCCCGTGCGCGCCGAGCAGACGCTGGCGCGCCTGCACGCGATGGGCGTGGAACTGTCGATCGACGACTTTGGTACCGGCTATTCCTCGCTGGCCTACCTCAAGCGCCTGCCCGTCAACGAACTGAAGATCGACAAATCGTTCGTGCTGAACATGGAAAGTGATGCGGGAGACGTGATGATCGTCCGTTCCACCATCCAGTTGGGGCACAACCTGGGCCTGCGCGTGGTAGCCGAGGGCGTGGAGAGCGAGGCGGTGTGGCACCAGCTCAAGAGCATGAACTGCGACCAGGGCCAGGGCTATTACATGAGCCGCCCGATCCCGGCCGACCAGCTGCTGCTGTGGATGCAGCAATGGCGCG
The DNA here is from genome assembly GCF_014042355.1 of Rugamonas apoptosis. Lineage (GTDB taxonomy): Bacteria > Pseudomonadota > Gammaproteobacteria > Burkholderiales > Burkholderiaceae_D > Rugamonas > Rugamonas apoptosis. The sequence goes on along the minus strand of NZ_JACEZU010000005.1, from coordinate 106,980 downwards.
CGCCAGAGCCGGTCAGCCTGCCCGCGCCGGCGGCGGCCAGCCTGACGCTGGCCAAATAAAAATCGACTTGCCAAGCTTGCTAACATTTTAAATTTGCATCGAAGCGCGCTATCATCGCCGGGCGCGCGAGCCGGGGAGCCCGCGCCGCCACCTTCGACGACGATACGGAAACCCTCATGCAAATACGACGCGCATCCCTTATTTTCACCATGATCGCTGGCCTGGGCGGCAGCGCGGCGGCGCAGGATTGCCCCGCCAATGGCCACGGCCTGTCCTACCCGCTCACCCGCACGGTGGACCAGCAGGACAACTACCACGGCACCAGCATCGCCGATCCCTACCGCTGGCTGGAGGATGCCAATAGCGCCGACACCCACGCCTGGGTGGATGCGCAGAACCAACTGACCCAAGGCTACCTGGCGCAGATTCCCGCGCGCGACGCGATCCGCCAGCGCTTGACCAAGCTGTGGAATTTCGAGCGCTTCTCGGTGCCGTTCAAGGAAGGGGGGCGCTACTTCTACAGCCGCAACGACGGCCTGCAGAACCAGTCCGTGCTCTACACCATGAAGACGCTGGCCGATGCACCGCGCCTGCTGCTGGACCCGAACACCCTGGCCGCTGACGGCACCGTGGCGCTGGCCGGCCTGGCCGTGAGCCCGGACGGCAAATTCCTGGCCTACAGCACGGCCGCATCGGGTTCGGACTGGAACGAGATCCGGGTGCGCGACATCGACAGCGGCAAAGACACGGCGGACCATATCCAATGGGTCAAATTTTCGAACACAGCCTGGCTGCGCGACGGCTCGGGCTTCTTCTACAGCCGCTACGACGCGCCGAATGAAGCCACCAAACTGGCCGACGTCAACTACTTCCAGAAGCTGTACTTCCACAAGCTCGGTACGCCGCAAAGCAGCGACACGCTGGTGTACGAGCGCCCTGACCACAAGGATTGGGGCTTCAGCGGCGACGTCACCAACGATGGCCGTTACCTGATCATCACGGCCTCGCAAGGCACGGAACGCAAGAACCGCCTGTACTACAAGGACTTGAGCGCCAAGGATGGCAAGGTGGTGCCGCTGCTGGAGGATTTCGACGCGGCCTACAACTTTATCGACAACGACGGCCCCGTGTTCTGGTTCCGCACCGATCTGAAGGCACCGCGCGCCCGCATCATCACCATCGACACGCGCAAGCCGCAGCGGGCCAACTGGAAGGAGATCGTACCCGAGAGCGCGCGCACGCTGGTGTCGGCCAACATCGTCAATCAGCAGCTGGTGGTCGATTACCTGAACGACGCCCACAGCCAGGTCACCGTGTATGACCTGAACGGCAAGCGCCTGCATGACGTGGAATTGCCCGGCATCGGTTCCGTCGCCGGCTTCGGCGGCAAGCGCGCCGACAGCGAGACTTTCTATTCCTACACCAGCTTCACCACGCCTTCCACCATCTACCGCTATGACCTGAAAAGCGGCAAGAGCAGCGTGTACCGCCAGCCCAAGGTGGACTTCGACCCATCGGCCTACGAAACGCGCCAGCAGTTCTATACCAGCCGCGACGGCACCCGCGTGCCCATGTTCATCGTCTCGAAAAAGGGCATGAAGCTCGATGGCAGCAACCCAACCTACCTGTATGGCTACGGCGGCTTCAACATCTCGCTCACGCCATCGTTCTCGGTGGCCAACCTGGCGTGGGTGGAAATGGGCGGCGTGTACGTGATGGCCAACCTGCGCGGCGGCGGCGAGTACGGCGAGGAATGGCATGCGGCCGGCACCAAGCTGCGCAAGCAGAACGTGTTCGACGACTTCATCGGCGCGGCGGAATGGCTGGTGCAGAACAAGGTCACCTCGCCATCGCGGCTGGCTATCGGCGGCGGCAGCAATGGCGGGCTGCTGGTGGGCGCGAGCATGACACAGCGTCCCGACCTGTTCGCGGCCGCCATCCCGCAAGTGGGCGTGCTGGATATGCTGCGCTTCCATAAATTCACTATCGGCTGGGCCTGGACCTCGGACTACGGCTCGTCCGACAACGCGGATGAATTCAACGCGCTGGTCAGGTACTCGCCGCTGCATAACCTGAAGAAGGGCGTGTGCTACCCGGCCACCATGATCACCACGGCCGACCATGACGACCGCGTGGTGCCGGCGCACAGCTTCAAGTTTGCCGCCACGGCGCAGGCGGACCAGGGCGGTGCGGCACCGATCCTGATCCGCATCGACACCAAGGCAGGCCACGGCGCCGGCAAACCCACGGCCAAGCAGATCGACGAAGTGACGGACCGTTGGGGCTTCCTGACCCGCGCGCTGCGCATGGATCAGCCGACCCAGGTCGCGGACAAGTAAGCCGGCCAGCCGCACCAAGTTGGATCATCACGATTCACGAAGCTATGCCTCTCGATGGTGCGCAATTCGCGATTTCCCAGCCATCGCCCTACCCATCGCACAATCCCAGTGCTAACGCGATCGACTCACGGCGCTGTGATGCATCATTTTGGTGCGAAAGATTGTTGTAAATTAACGCGCAATTGCCATTATCAATAAAATCAAGCACTTACAAATTTGCACCAAAATGGTACGGTTATTGCTTAAGAGAATACATCTTTATCTTTTGATGCATTCTTTTGGGGAGTAGTTTGATGGGTGGATACAAAGAAGGCGCCGACGCACTGTTTATCTTGCTCGGGGCAATCATGATTCTGGCGATGCACGCGGGCTTCGCCTTCCTCGAGTTGGGTACGGTCAGAAAGAAGAACCAGGTCAACGCCCTGGTCAAGATCCTGGTCGATTTCGCGATTTCGACCATCGCCTATTTCTTCGTTGGCTACAGCATTGCCTACGGGATCAACTTCTTCGCCGCCGCCGACGTGCTGGCCGCCAAGAACGGCTATGAACTGGTCAAGTTCTTCTTCCTGCTGACGTTCGCCGCCGCCATTCCCGCCATTATCTCGGGCGGTATCGCGGAGCGCGCGCGCTTCCATCCCCAATTGATCGCCACGGCCGTGCTGGTAGGCCTGGTTTATCCCTTCTTCGAGGGCATGGTCTGGAACCATCGCTTCGGCCTGCAGGAGTGGCTGGTCCAGGCGTTTGGCGCCGAGTTCCACGACTTCGCCGGGTCGGTGGTGGTGCATGCCGTGGGCGGCTGGGTCGCGCTGCCGGCCGTGCTGCTGCTGGGCGCGCGCCGCGGCCGCTATCATAAGAACGGTGCCATCGCTTCGCACCCGCCATCGTCCATCCCGTTCCTGGCGCTGGGCGCATGGATCCTGACGGTGGGCTGGTTCGGCTTTAACGTGATGAGCGCGCAGGCGCTGGACAAGATGAACGGCCTGGTCGCCGTCAACTCGCTGATGGCCATGGTGGGCGGCACGCTGGTGGCGCTCCTGATGGGCAAGAACGACCCCGGTTTCGTCTACAACGGCCCGCTGGCCGGCCTGGTCGCCGTGTGCGCCGGTTCGGACCTCATGCACCCGATGGGCGCGCTGGTGACGGGCGCCATTGCGGGCGCTATCTTCGTGACCATGTTCACGCTGGCGCAAAACAAATGGAAGATCGACGACGTGCTGGGCGTGTGGCCGCTGCATGGCCTGTGCGGCGCGTTTGGTGGCGTGGCGGCAGGCATCTTCGGCCAGAAGGCGCTCGGCGGTGTGGGCGGCGTGTCGTTCGGCGCGCAATGCGTGGGCACTGGTCTGGGTGTGGCGATCGCGCTGGCTGGCGGCTTCGCCATCTACGGGGCGCTGAAGGCCACGCTGGGCCTGCGCCTCGATCCGGAGGAGGAATTCCAGGGCGCCGACCTGTCGATCCACCGTATCTCGTCCACGCCGGAGCGCGAGTCGAACTGGTAATTCCCTCACCGTCGCGCAGCGGATGCGGCAAGCACCCGCTGCGCGAGGGCGCAGTTAGCAGCGTATCAACGGTGGATCACCACCAGCAAAGCCTTCGCTTCCGTCTTGCCCGCGTTGCGGATCGCATGCGGCACATCGGCCGGATAACGGGCCGTGCCGCCCAGTTTCACCTTCTTCTTGTGGGCACCTGCTTCCACTTCCACGGCACCATGCAATAACGTCAGATGCTCGCTCGCGCCCGGATCATGCGGCTGCGATACCAGCTCGCCGCCCGGCGCCAGCGTCAATTCATACCATTCGTATTTTCCCGCCAGTTCCATCGGCCCCAGGATGCGCAGCACGTAGCCGGCATGCTGGCCGGGCAGGGTGGGCGTCTCATGCGCGTCCACCACGCGGATCGTGTCCGCGTCCTTATTGTCCACGTTGGCCAGCAATTCGCCGATCTGCACGCCCAGCGCATTGGCCAGGCGCCAGGTGATGGCGATAGTGGGGTTGGCTTTCTCGCGTTCGATCTGCGACAGCATCGATTTCGATACCCCCGCGATGCGGGACAAATCTTCCAAAGTCAGGCCGCGGGCCAGGCGCAGGCGCTGCAGCGCCGCCCCGACTTCCGGTGGTGCGTTCGTTGGTACTGGTGTTTTCATGGTTTTATTCGGCCGAAGGGGGAAATACTACGTAAATCTGTCGGAAAAGGATGGAAAGAACCGCATGTGTGCTTATTGCCAAGTTCACTGGCCTTCGGTAGTATCCAATATATTGAATTTTAGTTCGAGATAGCGAATTTCGATGGCAGTCCGGAGAACAGGAGTAGACTTTCTTCCAGAGACGCCCCGCGAAACACGGTACAACATAGTGCAAGGACGGGTCAAGCGACCGCCCGCGCCGCCCACACGAGGATCATCATGAGCGACCAAGCAAAAAGCGACTTCTTTAACGGCCTGCAGCAGAACCTGGATCAACTGCGCGAACAGGGCCTCTACAAGCCGGAGCGTGTACTGTCGTCGCGTCAGGGGGCGGAGGTGGTTGGCCAGGATGGGCGCAAGCTGATTAATATGTGCGCCAACAATTACCTGGGCCTGTCGGGCCAGGAATGGGTGGCCCAGGCGTCCATCGCCGCCACTGAAAAATATGGCTATGGCCTGTCGTCGGTGCGCTTCATCTGCGGCACCCAGACTGTGCACAAGCAGCTGGAACAGGCGATCTCCAAGTTCCTCGGCACGGAAGATACGATCCTGTATGCCGCCGCGTTCGACGCCAACGGCGGTGTGTTCGAACCGCTGTTCGATGAAAACGACGCCATCATCTCGGACGCCCTGAACCACGCCTCCATTATCGACGGCATCCGCCTGTGCAAGGCGGCCCGCTTCCGTTATGCCCACAACGACATGGCCGACCTGGAAGCCCAATTGCAAGCGGCCGCCGGCAAGCGCCACAAGCTGATCGTCACCGACGGCGTGTTCTCGATGGACGGCACCATCGCCCAGCTGGACAAGATCTGCGACCTGGCCGACAAATACGGCGCGCTGGTCATGATCGACGAGTGCCACGCCTCCGGCTTCATGGGCGCCACCGGGCGCGGCACGCACGAACACCACAATGTGATGGGCCGGATCGACATCATCACCGGCACCCTGGGCAAGGCCCTGGGCGGCGCCATGGGTGGTTTCACCTCGGCGCGCAAGGAAGTGATCGACATGCTGCGCCAGAAATCCCGTCCCTATCTGTTCTCGAACACGCTGGCGCCTTCCATCGCCGGCGCCTCGCTGGCCGTGCTGGAGCGCCTCTCCGCATCGACCGAGCTGCGCGACCGCCTGCACGAGAACACCGCCTATTTCCGCAAGGAGATCGAACGCATCGGCTTCACCATCAAGCCAGGCACCCATCCGGTGGTGCCGGTGATGCTGTTCGATGCGCCGGTCGCGCAAAAGTTCGCTGCCCGCATGTATGAGCTGGGTGTGCTGCTCAGTGGCTTCTTCTACCCTGTGGTCCCCATGGGCCAGGCGCGGGTGCGCGTGCAGCTGTCCGCCGCCCATACCCGCGAACAGCTCGACACCGTACTCAAGGCATTCGAACAGGCTGGCCGCGAACTGGGCCTGCTGCCGACCCAGGCACAATGAAAATAGTCAGGAATAACAATATGGAACGCATACTCGTCATCGGCGCCAACGGCCAGATCGGCAGCGAACTGGTGGAAGCGCTGGCCGCCCAGCACGGCGCCAACAACGTCATCGCCAGCGATGTCAGCCCCACCAATGTGCACAAGGCGGAACGCTACATCCAGCTCAACGTGCTCGATAAGGACGCGCTGGCCGGCCTGGTCGCGGAACATGGCATCACCCAGGTCTATCAACTGGCCGCCATGCTGTCGGCCACCGGTGAGGCGGCGCCGTTGAAGGCGTGGACGCTGAACATGGATGGCCTGCTCAACATCCTGGAAGTGGCGCGCGAACGCAACACCGTCGGTAAGCCGCTGCGTATCTTCTGGCCTTCGTCGATCGCCGCCTTCGGCCCGAACACGCCAGCCGACCAGACCCCGCAACTGACGGTGATGGACCCGACTACGATCTACGGCATCAGCAAGCTGGCCGGCGAGCGCCTGTGCGAATACTACTTCCTCAAGTATGGCGTGGACGTGCGCAGCATCCGCTATCCGGGCATCATCAGCTACAAGTCGCCTCCGGGCGGCGGCACCACCGATTATGCGATTTCGATCTTCCACTCGGCCCTGCGTGGCGAATGCTATGAATGCTTCCTCGGCCCGCAATCGACGCTGCCGATGATCTACATGCCCGATGCCATCCGCGCCACCATCGAACTGATGGATGCTCCGGTTGAACAGATCAAGGTGCGCTCGGCCTACAACGTGGCCGGCGTCTCGTTCAATCCGGAACAGCTGGCCGCCGCCATCGCGCGCAAGATGCCGAACTTCCGTATCGCCTACAAGCCGGACAGCCGCCAGGCCATCGCCGACACCTGGCCCAAGAGCCTGGACGACAGCGCCGCCACGGCCGATTGGGGCTGGAGCGCGCGCATCGGCGTCGAACAGATGGTGGACGACATGCTGGCCAATGTGGACGTCAACCTGGGCAAGGCCGCCTGAGCGGCGAAAAACCATAAAAACCATAAAAACCATATAAACAATGCGAGACAAACGATGGACATGAGCGTATTTGACCTGTTTAAGATCGGTATCGGGCCATCCAGTTCCCACACCGTGGGTCCGATGGTGGCCGCGCGCCGCTTCCTGGTCGAATGCGGGTCGCTGGATGATGTGGTGTCCGTTGAAGCATCGTTGTATGGTTCGCTGGCCTTGACCGGCGTGGGCCACGCCACCGACAAGGCGGTCATCCTGGGCCTGATGGGCGAAACGCCGCAGGGCGTGGACCCGAGCCGGGTGGACGCCATGCTGGCCGCCGCCGAGGAGGCGGGCGAATTGGCCCTGCTGGGCCAGCACAAGGTGCCGTTCAAGATGGCCACCGGCCTGCTGTTCCACAAAAGCGAATCGCTGCCCGAGCACCCGAACGGCATGCGCTTCACCGTCAAGCGGGCCAATGGCAGCACCGTCAGCAAGGTGTACTACTCGGTCGGCGGCGGTTTTATCCGCGAGCAGGGCGAAGGGCAGGAGGCCGACGCGGCGCGTCCGGCCAGCGCCATTCCTTATCGTTTCGACACCATGGCCCAGTTGCTGGCGCACGGCCAGGCCAGCGGCCTGACCATCCCGCAGATGCTGCGTGCCAACGAGTGCGTCAAGATCAGCAGTGAGGAACTGGATGCCGGCGTTGACCGCATCTGGCAGGTGATGCGAGACTGTATCGCCCGTGGCCTGGACACGCCGGGCCAACTGCCGGGTGGCCTGCACGTGAAACGCCGCGCCGCCAACCTGTGGCACCAGGCGAACGATCCCAAGGCGCTGAATAACCACGCCAACGACCTGCCGCACGATGCGCTGCACCAGGTATCGCTGTACGCCATGGCCGTCAACGAGGAAAACGCGGCCGGCGGACGGGTGGTGACGGCGCCCACCAACGGCGCCGCCGGTATCATCCCGGCCGTGCTGCGCTACTACGCGGAAGACTGCAAACCCACCGATCCGGTGACGGGCGTGCGCAATTTCCTGCTCACGGCGGCGGCCATCGGCATGCTATGTAAGCGCAACGCCTCCATTTCCGGCGCCGAAATCGGCTGCCAGGGCGAAGTGGGCGTGGCCTGCGCCATGGCGGCGGCGGGGCTGGTGGCGGCGCTGGGCGGCAGTAACCAGCAGATCGAAAACGCGGCGGAAATCGGCATCGAACACCACCTGGGCATGACCTGCGACCCGATCGGCGGCCTGGTACAAATTCCTTGCATCGAGCGTAACGGCATGGGCGCCGTCAAGGCCATCACGGCCGCCTCGCTGGCGTTGAAGGGCGACGGCACCCACTTCGTCAGCCTGGACGAAGTGATCGAAACCATGCGCCAGACGGGCGCCGACATGCAGGCCAAGTACAAGGAAACCTCGCTGGGCGGGCTGGCGATCCACGTCATCACGGTCAATCACGCCGCATGTTGATGGAATTTTAATACCCCTAAAACAACGCGAATTTCACGGTAAAGGTCCAGCCGCACTATAATATGTGCCCATCGCATCGTTTCGCCACACGCTGTTCGCTCAACTGGACCTTTCAAATCTATGCAATACGTGTCTACCCGCGCCGCCGCATCGGCCGCCACCTCGTCTTCCCAACAATTTTCCGACATCCTGCTGGGTGGCCTCGCGCCTGACGGCGGCCTGTATCTGCCGGCCGCCTATCCGCAAGTGACGGGCGCCGAGCTGGATCAATGGCGTCAATTGTCGTACGCCGACCTGGCCTTCGAAATCCTGCGCAAGTTCGCGACCGACATTCCGGAGGCGGACCTGCGCGCGCTGACGGCCAAGACCTACACCAAGGAAGTCTATTGCAACGCCCGCAAAGGCGAGAAGGCGACCCAGATCACGCCACTGCGCGTGCTGGAAGAGCGCGAGGATGGCACGCGTCTGGTGCTGCAGGCGCTGTCGAACGGCCCCACGCTGGCGTTCAAGGACATGGCCATGCAATTGCTGGGCAACCTGTTCGAATACACGCTGGCCAAGCATGACGCCCAGCTTAATATCTTCGGCGCCACCTCGGGCGACACGGGCAGCGCGGCCGAATACGCCATGCGCGGCAAGAAGGGCATCCGTGTCTTCATGCTGTCGCCGCACAAGAAGATGAGCGCGTTCCAGACGGCGCAGATGTTCAGCCTGCAGGACCCCAACATCTTCAACATCGCCGTCGAAGGCGTGTTCGACGACTGCCAGGACATGGTCAAGGCCGTATCGAACGACCTGCCGTTCAAGGCCAAACAGAAGATCGGCACCGTCAATTCCATCAACTGGGCCCGCGTGGTGGCGCAGGTGGTGTACTACTTCCGTGGCTACCTGTCGGCCACCACCAGCAACGACCAGAAAGTGTCGTTCACCGTCCCATCGGGTAACTTCGGCAATATCTGCGCCGGCCACATCGCCCGCATGATGGGCCTGCCGATCGACAAGCTGGTGGCCGCCACCAACGAGAACGATGTGCTGGACGAATTCTTCCGCACCGGCGTGTACCGCGTGCGCAAATCGGCCGAAACCTACCACACCAGCAGCCCGTCGATGGACATCTCGAAAGCGTCCAATTTCGAACGCTTCGTGTACGACCTGGTGGGCCGCGACAGCGAGCGGACCCGCGCCCTGTTCCAGAAAGTGGAAACCCACGGCGGCTTCGACCTGTCGGGCAAGCCAGGCAGCGACGGCGACGAATTCAAACTGGTGGCCAAGTACGGCTTCAAGTCCGGCAAGTCGACCCACCAGGACCGCCTGAACACGATCCGCGACGTGTCCGACGACTACGGCATCACCATCGACACCCACACGGCCGACGGCATCAAGGTCGCGCGCGAGCACCTGGAACCGGGTGTGACGATGATCGTGCTGGAAACGGCGCTGGCCGCCAAGTTCAACGAAACCATCCTCGACGCGCTGGGCGTGGATGCCGAACGTCCGGCCGGCTTCGAGAACATCGAAGCGCTGCCGCAGAAGTTCGTCGTCATGCCGGCCGACGTGGAAAAGATGAAGGCCTACATCGCCGCCAACACCGGCCTGTAAGCGCCTGCGCGAAGGAGCACGCCAACCATGAGCGAATACAAGCCCAAACCGATGCTGGCGGTCAGCGAAGCACTGGCCTTCATGCTGTCGGCCGCGCGCCCCGTGGCCGACGTCGAAACCATCCCCACGCTGGAAGCCAACGGCCGGGTACTGGCCAAGGCCCAGGTGTCGGAGATGAACGTGCCGGGCCAGGACAACACGCAAATGGACGGTTACGCCGTGCGCTCGGCCGATTGCGCCGGCGGCGCGGCCACGCTGACGGTGTCGCAGCGCATTCCGGCCGGTCATGTGGGCCAGCCGCTGCTGCCCGGCACCGCGGCCCGCATCTTCACCGGGGCGCTGATCCCGGAAGGGGCGGACGCCGTCGTCATGCAGGAGCAATGTGAAGCCACCGGCAACCTGGTCACGGTGCGCCATGCGCCCAAGCCGGGCGAATGGATACGCCGCGCCGGCGAGGACATCACCAACGGCAGCGTCATCCTGCCGGCCGGGACCCGCTTGCGCAGCCAGGAACTGGGACTGGCCGCATCCGTCGGGCTGGCGAAACTGCCGGTGCGGCGCAAGCTGAAGGTGGCCGTGTTCTTCACCGGCGACGAGCTGACCATGCCGGGCGAACCGCTGGCGCCGGGCGCGATTTATAACTCCAACCGCTTCACGCTGCGCGCGCTGCTGGAAAACCTGGGCTGCGAGATCAGCGATTACGGCATCGTGCCCGATTCGCTGGACGCCACCCGCGCCGTGCTGCGCGACTGCGCCCAGCAGAATGACCTGATCATCACCTCCGGCGGCGTATCCGTCGGCGAGGAAGACCATATCAAGCCGGCCGTGGAAGCGGAGGGCAAGCTCAATATGTGGCAGATCGCCGTCAAGCCGGGCAAACCGCTGGCCTTTGGCGAAGTGAGGGACGCGTTCTTCGTCGGCCTGCCGGGCAATCCCGTGTCGAGCTACATCACCTTCCTGATGTTCGTGCGGCCCTTCATCCTGCGTATGCAAGGGGTAGAAGGCAGCCGCGCGCTTACGCCGCGCGCCTATCCGCTGCGGGCCGATTTCGACTGGGCCAAGCCGGACCGCCGCAATGAATTCCTGCGCGCCCGCTTCAACGACAAGGGCGGGCTCGATCTGTTCACCAACCAGAGTTCCGGCGTGCTCACTTCGACGGTCTGGGGCGACGGCGTGATCGACAATCCGCCCGGCCGCAGCATCATGGCCGGCGACACGGTACGGTTTATACCGTTTAGCGAATTGTTGAATTAGTTCAAAACTGAACCATTTTAAAGATAGAAATGACGATGAATATTACGCTGCGATTCTTTGCCAGCGTGCGCGAGACACTCGGCACCTCCACCGAAACGCTGGCGCTACCCGATAGCACCTCCACCGTGGGCGATGTGCGCGCGCACTTGGTGGCGCGTGGCGGCAAGTGGGCCGCCGCGCTGGGTGAAGACCGCGCGCTGCGCATGGCCTGCAACCAGGTGATGTGCGCGGCCGACACGGCCTTGACCGAAGGCTGCGAAGTGGCCTTCTTCCCGCCGGTCACCGGCGGCTGAACGTACCGCACAGCTTACCGCCGCCCGCCCTGGATCTGCCGCCTTCCTCATCTTCCCCGGACTGACAGCCACCACACCAGCTTCGGGACCGGCTTTCAATGACAGTTTTCGGATCGGCGCCATGCAGTCCAGCACCCCACAATTTCGCGTTGCCGTGATCGGCGGCGGCCCCGCCGGCCTGATGGCGGCCCAGACCCTGGCGCAGGGCGGGGCGCTGGTCGACCTGTACGACGCCATGCCATCCGTCGGCCGCAAGTTCCTGCTGGCCGGGCGCGGCGGCATGAACATCACCCACGCTGAACCGTATTCCGATTTCGTCACCCGCTATGGCAAGGCCGAAGCGGCGCTGCGCCCGATGCTGGACGCCTTCGGCCCGCAGGACGTGCGCGACTGGGTCCATGGACTGGGTGTGGACACCTTCGTCGGCACTTCCGGCCGCGTGTTCCCGACCGATATGAAAGCGGCGCCGCTGCTGCGGGCCTGGCTGCACCGCCTGCGCGAGCAGGGCGTGCGCTTCCACATGCGCCATCGCTGGCTGGGCTGGCGCGATGGCACACTGCGGCTGGATAGCCCCGATGGAGAACTGACCATACAGGCCGATGCCACCGTCCTGGCGCTGGGCGGCGGCAGTTGGGCCAGGCTGGGATCGGACGGGGCCTGGCTGCCGGTGCTGGCGGAGCGGGGCGTGGACGTGGCGCCACTGGTACCGGCCAACTGCGGTTTCGACGTCGCATGGAGCGAACATTTCAGCAGCCGCTATGCCGGTCATCCACTGACCACCGTGGCCATCCTGTCGATGGACGCCCACGGCCAGCCGCTGCGCAAGCAGGGGCAGTTCGTGGTCACTGCGGGCGGTGTCGAAGGCAGTTTGATTTATGCCTTGTCGGCCGCGCTGCGCGACCAGATTGCGGCAGGGGGAAACACCACCATCTATCTCGACCTGTTGCCGGACCTGGCCCCGCAACGGGTGCTGGACGAAGTGTGCAGGCCGCGTGGCGCCCGATCCATGTCCAGCCACCTTCAAAGCCGTCTTGGCATCAAGGGCATCAAGGCAGGCTTGCTGCGGGAGTGTATCAGCGCCGAGGAATATGCCGATCCCGAACGGCTGGCGCACGCCATCAAGGCACTGCCGGTGCGTTTGCTGCGCCCGCGTCCTATCGATGAGGCGATCAGCAGCGCCGGCGGGGTGCGTTTCGATGCCTTGGACGGCACCATGCTGAAGGCGGCGCCGGGCGTGTTCGTGGCCGGCGAAATGGTGGACTGGGAAGCGCCGACGGGCGGCTATCTATTGACTGCGTGTCTGGCCGGTGGACTAGCGGCCGGCCGGGAGGCGCTGGCGTGGCACTTGAACCATCAAACATGAGATCAGGCCGACCCGCAGCGATCCGTTGATTTAGCTATCCCGTGGAGTAGGGGAAGCTGGTGGGACATCCAACTACGCGTGCAGGACGCTCGTCACGGCCACTGCGTGGCCAGTCGCGCCACCGAGACGCAATAAATAACCAGGCATTCGTTTTTTCGTGTTCGGCGGCGAGGAAGTCAAAGTTGGAAATTTCAGTCTAATTTACAACATTTCTATCGGTTAAATATTTGTTATTATTTGCAAATAATTTAAGAAAAACACCGATATGAAGACGATACGCATCTTTGCTTTCATGGCCGGCCTGGCTTTGGTTGGCGCGGATTCTGCCGCTGAGGATTATCTGCATTATTGCCCGCTCAAGAAGGGTGACCCGATCAGTACGGTCAAGGAGTTCTACCAGATTGGCGCAGAACCCAAGGCGCTGAACAATAAGGGGGCCGCAGGCACGCCTAGCTACGCCTACGAGTTCAAAGAGTATGGGGTGGTCATTTTCCTGAATGAGAACTGGCGCGTCCTGCATCTGTCCTTTAAGCGTCCTTTCGCGGGTAAGATCGAGGGGATAAAGGTCGGAGATTTTGCGCCGGGCCTGATTCAAATGAAGGGACAGCCCTTCAAGAAAGTGCAAGGGATGCTTGATCAGGAACAGCGTGAAGCGTGGTTCAAGCGTAAGCGCGAAATCATTGAGCAACTGCCGAATCCGGCGCCCAGGGAACAGGTAATGAAAGCCTTCGCCGCAGTCGAACAGGTGAATTCCCAGCCGTTGCTGTTCAGCTCTGGCTGGCTGTACAAGAACGCCGATGGTGCTGTGGTTCGCTATGACGTCGGTGCCACTGAAGAGATGGTTCAGGAAATCCTGAGTGAAAAAGGAACCGGGCCACGTCCATCGTATGAGGTGGCAGTGAGCACGTTGACTGAGGCGACGGTGAACGACTTTTTCCGTCGGGCGGATCAAACCTATACCACGGGAGCGGCCGATGCCTACATGGCCCAGTTCGCGGACAGCTATACCATCAAGATCAATGGGCGGCTATTGATCGATGGCAAGAAGACGCGCTGGTCGGAAGTTCAGCGGAATACGTGGCCGGAATTGCCCCATTTGCTGGAAACCATCGTGCATTCAGTCGCGTTGGCGGCCGACGGGCAAAGCGCGGTTGCCAAGGTGACGATGACGGAACGGTATCGCAAGCAGGTCGGCGCCATTAAGAATATCTCCACGACGCTGCGTCCAGTGTTGCACAATTTCGCCGTCGTCGATGAAGCGACCGTCCACTTGGTGTTGGACCGGGGTGTCATCAAGATCACGCGGACTGAGGTCGAACGCCGCGATAGTAGCGAGAACCAAGGGAAGTGATGTCGGTCAATGCAGCAGAGCCGGCACTTCTGATCAATCCTGTGTAGGGAGGTGTCCGTGACTACAATAATTAAACATCATCGAGTGAACATTGTCGTGCTTGAGCGCGGCGAGGAAATAGCGCGGGTATGCGGTAACGGCGATATTGCAATCGTCAACGACGATGCGGGGTGGTGGATAAAGTTTGTTGGCGAAGGTGGTCAGCTTGATTGTTATGGCACCCCATATCCCAGTTATCAGGCAGCGCTCGGCTCTGCTAAAGCCGCTGCTGAGTTTGGGACGGAATAAGGATGCCGCGTTGAGAAAAATCAAAGAAACGCAACCACTGTCCGAATGACAGACCTGACACTGATTTAATCAATACTATTGAACTATCAAGCTTGCTGTTTAGGTATTGTGCTCGCTCAGTTATTGGTCCCAGGTTACCTCACCCGACCCCGTGCGGCTCACGTTGCGGTTGTCCGGGTTGCCGTGCACGCGGATATCGCCGCTGCCGCGCAAGGTCAGGTCGGCCTTCTGTTTGGCGAACACGGCTGTCGTGCCCGAGCCGTTCAGGTTGACGCTGACCTGGTCCGAGGCCAGGTGCTGGGCATCGAGGTCGCCCGATCCCGTCAGCTCCGCGTTGAGGGTCTTGCAGCTGCCGCTGGAGGTGATCTGTCCTGAACCCACCATCTCCAGCGCCACGTTCTCGCTGTTGCCTGCGTTCAGGTTCAGGTCGCCCGTGCCGTGCACGCCGGCCGCCAGATCCTTGTAGCGGCCGGTGAAGGTCACATTGCCCGAGCCGTGCAGGGCCAGTTTGAATTTGTCGCCGCTGAAGCCATTGACGGTGGTGTCGCCGCTGCCATGTACGTTCAGTTCGCGCAGATCGGGCAGCACCATCACCACCTGCAACGGCAGGCGATGGTGCAGCAGCATGCCTTTGGGGCCGATGTGGACCGTGTTTCCATCGAGCGTAGTCTCCACATTGCCCAGCAGGCGCTGCTCGCCGCGCACTTTCAGGTAGGGCGTGTCGCCCTGGGTCAGGGTCAGGTCGATCGGGCCATTCAATTCGACGATCGTGATGTCCTTGTCGATCTTGCGCACTTCGCTGCCCGCCGCGCGGCCGGCCGCGCTGGACGGATAGGCGCGGCCATACGAGCGCAGCATGCTGTACGAGACTCCGATCAACAGCAATGCCAGCAGCAGCAGGCTGGTGGCGACTTTGAGTAATCCGCGCGTCATATCGTCAACGTCCCCGCAACAGCGATACATTCATTTGCACATACCGTTTCAGGCCGGCCACCGTGAAGCGCGTGATCACCAGGCTGACAAGGCACAGCGCGATACCGGCCAGCACCATGCCCAGGCCCACCAGGGTCTGGGTGGTGCGCGCGCCCGGGTCGAAATCGGTCGTCACGCGCAGGTCGCCGTTGGCCACCGCTTCGGCGCGGTCCAGCAGGCGCGGACCGTGGCGCGGTTGATCGTTGTCGTCGGCCGCCGGCGGCTCGACGAACATGTGAATGCCCATCTTGCTGATCGCCATGCGCGCCTCCATGCCGGGATCGTCGGGGCCGTCGCGGTCAAGGATGGCCAGTTGCCGCAGCGGGCCTTCCAGCGCCAGTTCGTTCTGGCCCGACAGGCCGCTGGCAGTGACGGCGATACCGCTGATGTAGAAAGCGAAGGCGCTGGCATAGACTGCCACCAGCAGCGAGGCGTACACCATGGCCGGAATCACCATGAACAGGTTGAACAGGGCCAGGCCGGCGAACGACGTCAACATGCGCAGCAAGGAGGCCGGATTTCGGCTTTGCTCGTAGGCGTGCAGGTGCCGGTTCGCGCGCAGCGTCATCGCGATCTTGCGTGGCTCGTCCAGTTCCTGGGCGATCTCCGCCTCGCTGCGGCCGGCCACCAGGCCGTCGATAAAACGCTGCTCGTAGTAGGCCAGGGTCTTGGCCACCGTGTCCGGCGGCAAACCCGTCATGGCCCGTTTGAGGGCGTCCAGATATTCCTGTTTGCTCATTTTGTTGCTGTCTTGCCTATCGGTTATGCATGTGGGCGCTGTTTTGCGCCGCCGCCACCTGTTCCATTTGCACGATGGCCGTTGTGCTGACCACTACCAGGGCCAGCACGGCGATGATTTTGACGCTGAGCGTGATGTTCATTCCAGTCCTCCCCTAAGAGGTTTTGCTGATGATGCGACTGTACGCAAGTGGGGCGGCGCCAGCCAGCGCGTTGCGACAGGCTGCACTTTTGGCGGATCAGGCGACCAAAACAGGGGATCAGGGCGGCACGTTCCACAGGCCGGATGCGGCGCCCACGCCGCTGCGCACGGCCGATTCCAGGGTGGCCGGGTAGTCGCTGGCCGTGTAATCGCCGGCGATGGCCAGCCCTGCCAGACCGGTGGCGTTGCCGGGGCGGTCCAGCCCGGGAAGGCAGGCGAACGTGGCGCGCTTCTCCGTGATCACTTTGAACCACTGCGGCTGCCCCAGTTCCGGGCGCTGGAACACGTCGGCCAGCTGGACGGCGATGGCTTCGGCCAGCAAAGCCTGTCCCTGCTCGGCGGCGGCGCCCGACGCGCTGACCACCACGGCCAGCAAACCCGCGTTGCGCGCGTCGAGCTGGCCGCGGTCGAACACGAACTGGCCCCATTGATAACGTTCCGGCGCGTCGACCAGGGCGAAGAAGGGCAGGTCCAGCCGCACGTCTTTGCCGTATTGCAGGTAGCAGGTGGTGATGGCTTCCGATTCGAAGGCCGTCAGGCGCGCGCACAGCGGGTTCAGGTCGGCGTCCGGTATGGCGTGCAGCAGCACAGCGGCCTGGCTGGCCGAGGTGGCCAGGACCACGGCGTCGAATGGCGCGTTCCACTCGCCGCCCACGGCTTCGCCACTGGCGCTCACTTGCCAGCGGCCGTCATGCGTGCGGGCCAGGCCATGCACTTTGGCGCCGGTGCGCACGGCGCCGCCGTGGGATTGCAACCAGCTTTCGGCGGCGGCCGGGAACAGGGCCGTCAGGTCGGCGCGCGGCAGCAGCATGTCCGAGGCGCTGCGGCGCGCCCCGAGGCTGTCGCGCAGCACATTGAGGAAGACTTGGGCCGAAGCTCGTTCCGGCGGCGTGTTGAGCGCGGCCAGGCATAAGGGGCGCCACATCAGCTGGATCAGGCGCGCGGTCTGGTCGAAGCGTTCCAGTAGTTCAGATACGCTGCAGTCCTGATGCAATTGCCAGCCCATCCAGCGGGCCGTGGTGGAAAAGCGGGCCAGGCTCAGTTTGTCTTCGCGCGCCAAACCCTTGGCCCGGAGCAGGGCGCCCAGCAAATGCAGCGGGGCCGGCACGGGTAGGCGGGGTGCGACGAAATCCATGCCCTCGCCGCCGGGCGGATAGCGCATTTGCAGCGGCAGCTTGAGCAGCGCCTGCTGCGGGCCCACGCCCACCGTCTTCAGCAGGCGCAGCGTTTCGTTGTAGGCGCCCAGCAGGATATGCTGGCCATTGTCGAGCAGGGCCTGGTCGGTGACCACGCGGCGGGCCCGGCCGCCCAGCACACGGGCGGCCTCGAACAGGGTGACCTTGCAGCCCTGGTGCGCCAATTCCACGGCCGCCGCGCAGCCAGCCCAGCCGCCGCCCACGACGGCCACGCTGCGCACGGTCAGCCCCGGTTCTTGCTTAAGCACGGATCTCAACCACGAATATAGGTCTTCCACGCCAGCCACAGCTTGCGGATCGGCGTGAGCGAGATGCGTTGCTTGAGCACGTGGTAACCATCGGCTTCCACTTCCGTCAGCAGGGTGCGGTAGATGGCCGCCATCATCAGGCCGGGACGCTGGGCGCGCCGGTCTTCCTTGGGCAGCAGGGCGAACGCTTCGTCGTAGGCGGCCTGGGCGCGCGCCACCTGGAACTTCATCAGTTGTTCGAAGTTCTCGCTATGCTTGGCGTTGAGCAGGTCGGCCGCCGTCACGTTGAACTGTTGTAATTCGCTGATGGGCAGGTAGATGCGGCCCTTGCGCGCATCCTCGCCCACATCGCGGATGATGTTGGTGAGCTGGAAGGCGTGGCCCAGCTTTTCCGCGTATTGCAGCGTTTCCGGCCGGGTGGCGCCGAAGATGCTGGCCGACAGGATGCCCACCACGCTGGCCACATGCCAGCAATACCGTTGCAGCGCCTTGTAATCGAGGTAGCGGCTCTGGTTCAAGTCCATTTCCATGCCGTCGATGATGGCTTGCAGGTGCTGTTCCTGCAGCTTGTAGGGCGCCAGGTGCGGTTGCAGCGCTTGCGTGACGGGGTGCGATTGCTTGCCCTCGTACATGCCGGAGATTTCCTTGCGCCACCAGGCCAGCTTGACGCGGGCTACGGATTCGTCCGTGCATTCATCGACCGTGTCGTCCACTTCGCGGCAGAACGCGTACAGCGCCGTGATGGCGCGGCGCCGTTCCGGCGTCAGGAACAGGAAACTGTAGTAGAAACTGGAGCCGCTCTGGGCGGTCTTTTGTTGGCAGTATTCGTCGGGAGACATGGTCGTTCTTGCTAGGTGTGACTATCGAAGGCGCTATTCTATAGGGACGGCGCCCGTTGCAAAGGCTGTAGACGCAGATTCTTACGCCAGCGCGAGGTTTTTCAGCGCTTTTTTCATGCGCACGGCGCGCCAGAAGACGGCCAGCCAGTCGCGCTTGACCAGTTGGGGCCGGCGCCGGAACACGTCGTAGTCCACTTCCTCGATGGCGTCCAGGATGCGCAGGCCGCCTTGCACGACCATGCGCAGTTCGAAGCCGATGCGGCCGTTCAGGCGCAGCGCCAGCGGTGCGCCGCTCAGCATCAGCGCGCGGGCCCGCTCCACTTCCATCTTCATCATGGCGCGCCAGCGCGGGCGGGCGTCCGTATGGTCGAGCGCGGCCGGCGAGATGGCGAAACGGCTCAAATCCTCCAGCGGGATATAGATACGTTCCTTGTGGGTATCGATCGCCACGTCCTGCAGGAAATTAATCAGTTGCAAGGCGGTGCAGATGGCGTCCGAGTCGCGCACATTGTCCTCATTGGCCTGGCCATACAGGCTCAGCATCAACAGACCGACCGGATTGGCCGACCGGGCGCAGTAGTCCAGCAGGGCATCGTAGCTGGCGTAGCGGCTCACCAGCACGTCTTGTTTGAAGGCCGACAATAAGTCGTAGAATGGCCGCATGGGCAGGTCATGCTGGACGATCGCGGCCGCCAGGCGGGCAAACATGGGTTCGTGTGTTTGCGCGCCCTGTTCTATGCGGGCCAGGGCCGCCTCATAGGCGGCGAGGGCGGCCAGGCGCTGCTCCGGCGTGGCGTCGCCCTCATCGGCCAGGTCGTCGGCGCTGCGGGCGAAGGCGTAGATGGCTTCCACCGCCGGACGCAGGCGGCGCGGCAGCAGGACCGAAGCGACCGGGAAATTTTCGTAGTGTTCTACAGGCATAGAGGGGCTATTCAAATAAATGACGCAAAAGTCATTTGCAAACAAAACAGAGCGGTTTATAATTACTTAACGGAAAGTCATTAATTTCCAACGTGTAATAGTAGAGGCATCTTGAATCCACGGCAAGTTTTTGGCTGGCCGCGCTTGCTCCGATGCGACAAGATGCATCAAGTGTTACCGTGAGACAAAATCGAACCGCCCGCATAGTAAAGGAAAACACCGTGTCCGCCCTGAAATACCTGCGATTGCCCCATCCGATTCCGATCGCCTCGCTGATGGTCTTATCCATCGCCCTGAGCGCCTGTTCCAAGCCGGCTGAAAAGACGGAAGATATCCGCCCCGTGCGCGCCATGGTGCTGGCCAGCAGCGATGTTGATGTGAACGCCGAATTCTCCGGCGAAGTGCGGGCGCGGGTCGAATCGCGGCTGGGCTTCCGCGTGGGCGGCAAGATCGTCAGCCGCAAGGTGGACGTGGGCACCCTGGTCAAGCATGGCCAGGTCTTGATGGAACTCGATCCGCAGGATTTGCGGCTGGCCCAGGCGCAAGCGCTGGCGGGCTTGCGCGCGGCCGAAACCAGCCGCGACCTGGCCAGTGCGGAACTGAAGCGTTAT
Source organism: Rugamonas apoptosis (assembly GCF_014042355.1). GTDB lineage: Bacteria > Pseudomonadota > Gammaproteobacteria > Burkholderiales > Burkholderiaceae_D > Rugamonas > Rugamonas apoptosis. Next base: position 86,721 of record NZ_JACEZU010000005.1, on the reverse strand, counting down.
CAGGAATTGCGCGCCAAGAATTTCGTCAGCCAGGCCGTGCTGGACGCCAAGGATTCCGCCTTCAAGGCGGCCCAGGCCAACGTCGATTCGGCCAACGCGGCTTACCGGGGCCAGACCAACCAGGCCGGTTATGCCAGCCTGGTGTCCGACATCGATGGCGTGGTGACGGCGGTGGACGCGGAAGTGGGCCAGGTGGTGGCGCCCGGCACGCCCGTGGTGCGGGTGGCCAAGGCGGGCGACAAGGAAATCGTTATCGGTTTGCCGGAAGATAAGGTGGAAACCCTGCGCCGCGTGCCCGACGTGCAAGTGCGCCTGTGGGCCGATCCTGGCAAGGCCGTGGCCGGCAAGATCCGCGAAATTTCGCCCGTGGCCGACCCGTCCACCCGCACCTACACGGTCAAGGTGGCGATTCCCGACAGCCTGACCGAAGCCAAGCTGGGCATGACGGCCGTGGTGCAATTCGCCTCCAAGACGCCGGTGCCGCAGATCAAGGTGCCGCTGACGGCGCTGTTCTATGAAAAAGCGGCCACTTCCGTATGGGTGGTGGAAAATGGCGCCGTCAAGCTGGTGCCGGTCGCCATCGGTGGCGTGGCGGGCAATGAACTGGTGCTGACCAAGGGCGTGGCCGCTGGCCAGACCGTCGTCACGGCGGGCGTGAACCTGCTCAAGCCTGGCCAGAAAGTCAAGATCCTCGGTAGTGACCTGCCGGCCAAGCCGGCCCGTCCGCTCGGCGCCAGCGCCGCGCTGGGCAATGGCGAGGCGGCCATATGATGAAGGGCGGTTTCAATCTTTCCCGTTGGGCGCTGGAGCACATCCCGCTCACGCGCTACCTGATCGCCGTGCTCCTGATCGGCGGCATGCTCAGTTATACCAACCTCGGCCAGGACGAGGACCCGCCGTTCACCTTCCGCGCCATGGTGGTGCGGGCCATGTGGCCCGGTGCCACCTCCTTGCAGATGGCCGAGCAGGTGACGGACAAGCTGGAGAAGAAACTCCAGGAAACCCCCGACATCGATGAAATCTCCAGCTATTCCAAGCCGGGTGAGACAGTCATCATCCTCAAGTTGCGCGAGTCGGCGTCACCCAAGGATACCAACGCTTCCTGGTATCAGGTGCGCAAGAAGATAGGCGATATCCGCGGCACCTTGCCGCCGGGTGTGATCGGCCCGTTCTTCAATGATGAATTCGGCGACACCTTTGGTTCCATCTTCGCGCTGTCCGGCGACGGCTTCACCTACGCGGAAATGAAGGACTACGCCGACTTCGTGCGCCAGCAACTGCTGGGCGTGCCGTTGGTGTCCAAGGTGGAATTGTTCGGTGTGCAGGACGAGAAGATCAACATCGAGTTCTCGCACAAGAAATTCGCCCAACTGGGCATTCCGTTCGAAGCCATCGTCAACCAGATCGCCACCCAGAACTCGGTGGAATCGACTGGCGTGCTGGTCACGCCCACCGACAACCTGCAAGTGCGGGTGACGGGCGCCTTGAAAACCGTCAAGGACCTGGAAGAACTGGAATTGCGCGCCAACGGCACCACCTTCCGGCTGGGCGACTTTGCCACCGTCAAGCGCGTCTACCAGGACCCGCCGCAGGACAAGATGCGTTACAACGGCAAGGAAGTGATCGGCCTGGGCGTGTCGATGGAGAAGGGTGGCAACATCATCCGCATGGGTGAGGGCATGCAGAAGACGGTGGACCAGTTGCGCGCCAAGCTGCCCGTCGGTATCGAACTGGAGCGGGTATCGAACCAGCCGGCGGCCGTCACGGCCTCCGTGGGCGAGTTCGTCCATACCCTGATCGAAGCGGTGCTGATCGTGCTGGCTGTCAGTTTCCTGTCGCTGGGTCTGCACAGCAAGCCGTTCCGGCTCGATGCGCGTCCCGGCCTGGTGGTGGCGCTGACCATCCCGCTGGTGCTGTCCGTCACCTTCCTGTTCATGCGCATGCTCGATATCGACTTGCACAAGATTTCGCTGGGCGCCTTGATTATCGCGCTGGGGCTGCTGGTTGATGATGCGATCATCGCCGTCGAAATGATGGTGCGCAAAATGGAGGAGGGCATGAACCGCTTCGAGGCCGCCACCTTCGCCTACACCTCCACGGCGCTGCCTATGCTGACGGGCACGCTGATCACGGTGGCTGGTTTCCTGCCCATCGGCCTGGCCAAGTCGGCGGCCGGCGAATACACGTTCTCCCTGTTCTCCGTCAATGCGCTGGCCCTGGTCATTTCCTGGGTGGTGGCCGTGGTGTTCACGCCTTATCTCGGCTACGTGCTGCTCAAGGTCAAGCCACACGCCAACGGTGATCATGAGTTGTTCGATACGCCCGGCTTCCGCAAGTTCCGCGCCGTCGTCAGCTGGTGCGTGGAATACCGCAAGACCACCATTGCCGCCACGCTGTTGGTGTTCGCGCTGGGCGTGTACGGCTTCAACTTCATCGAGAAGCAATTCTTCCCCGATTCCAGCCGGCCTGAACTGATGGTGGAAATGTGGACGCCGGAAGGCACCACCTTCGCCGCCAATGAAGCCCAGGTGAAGAAATTCGAAGCCTACATTTCCAAGCAGGAAGGTGTCGTCAGCGTCACCAGCTACGTGGGCACGGGCAGTCCCCGTTTCTACCTGCCGCTGGATCAGATTTTCCCGCAGACCAACGTGTCGCAGATCGTCGTGCTGCCCAAGGACTTGCATGCGCGTGAGGCCGTGCGCAACAAGATCATCGACATCTTCAAGACCGACTTCCCGGAAGTACGGGGCCGCGTCAAGCTGCTGCCGAACGGTCCGCCCGTGCCTTACCCGGTGCAATTCCGCGTGACGGGTGAGCAGGTCGAGAAAGTGCGCGCCATCGCCGATGAGGTGAAGGACATCATGCGCGCCAATCCCAACACGGTGGGCGTAAACGATAACTGGAACGAGTCGATCAAGGTGCTGCGCCTGGACCTGGATCAGGACAAGATGCGCGCGCTGGGCGTGACGTCGCAGACGGTGATGCGTGCCGCCAACACCATCCTGTCTGGCACCACGGTGGGCCAGTTCCGCGAGAACAACAAGCTGATCGACATCCAGGTGCGCCAGCCGCTGGAGGAGCGCAACACGATTTCCGTGCTGAACGATACCAATATACCCACGGCCAATGGCAAGTCGGTCACCATCAGCCAGTTGGCGCGCGCCCATTTCGTGTGGGAGCCGGGCGTCGTGTGGCGTGAGGGCAGGGAATGGGCGATCACGGTGCAGACCGATGTGGTGGACGGCATCCAGGGCCCGACCGTATCCGGCCAGATCAATCCCAAGCTGGACGCACTGCGCGCCCGCTTGCCGGCCGGCTACGCCATCACCGTGAAAGGTGCGGCGGCCGACAGCGGCGCGGCGGAAGCGTCGATCGCGGCCAATCTGCCGCTGGCCATCTTCATCATCTTTACGCTGCTGATGCTGCAATTGCACAGCTTCTCACGGGCCTTGCTGGTGTTCCTGACGGGGCCGCTGGGCGTGGCGGGCGCGGCCATGGCCCTGCTGTTGCTGCACCGTCCGCTGGGCTTCGTGGCCAACCTGGGCATCATCGCGCTGTTCGGCATGATCATCCGCAATTCCGTGATCCTGGTGGACCAGATCGAGCAGGACATTGCCGCTGGCCACGAACCGTGGGATGCCGTGGTGGAATCGGCCGTGCGCCGTTGCCGCCCCATCATCCTGACGGCGGCGGCCGCCGCGTTGGCCATGATCCCCTTGTCGCGCTCCGTGTTCTGGGGCCCGATGGCGGTGGCGATCATGGGCGGCCTGGTGTTGGCTACGGCACTGACTTTGCTGTTCCTGCCAGCACTGTACGCAGCCTGGTTCCGGGTCAAAAAACCGCTGCCTGGCGCAGAGAAATTAGCGGTAAATAAAGAGTAAATAAACGAAAGTAGGCGGGATGTTGGCGATAAGTTAAAAAACGCCACATTTCGCCGAAAAACCCGTTAGAATACCGCGTTGAAGTTGAAAGCTCCCACTGCGAGGCGGGATAGGGCGACCGTTTTCACTTACGGGTCGCCCTTTGCTTTTGTGCAAACATGCCGCGAGGATGGCGAAATTGGTAGACGCACCAGGTTTAGGTCCTGACGCCAGCAATGGTGTGGGGGTTCGAGTCCCCCTCCTCGCACCAACTGTATTCATAAATTTTTTGGACGATTTTTAAACATGGCAACTGCAGTCGAAACCTTGGGCAAACTCGAACGTCGTATCACGATCTCCTTCCCGCTGACTGATGTCCGCACGGAAGTGGAGAAGCGCCTGAAAGTGCAAGCCAAGTCGGCTAAGGCACCTGGCTTCCGTCCGGGCAAAGTTCCTTTGAAAATGGTCGCAGCACAATACGGTTATCAGATCGAAACCGAAGTGCTGAATGATAAAGTGGGCCGCGCGTTCAACGACGCCGCCAACGAAAACAACCTGCGCGTCGCTGGCTACCCACGCATCGAGCCTAAGAACGAAGCGCCGGAAGGCCAGCTGGCCTTCGACGCGACGTTCGAAGTGTACCCGGAAGTGGTGATCGGCGACCTGACCGCCGTGGAAATCGAAACCGTGAAGTCGGAAGTGTCCGACGCCGAAATCGACAAGACCATCGACATCCTGCGCAAGCAGCGCGTGCACTACCACACCAAGGGTGAAGCCGGTGAACACGGCGACGGTGGCGCAGCGATCGCCGCCAACGGCGACCGCGTGACCGTGGACTTCGTCGGCTCGATCGACGGCGTGGAATTCCCAGGCGGCAAGGCTGATGACTACGCCTTCGTGCTGGGTGAAGGCCGCATGCTGCCAGAATTCGAAGCCGCCACCGTCGGCCTGAAAGTGGGCGAAGCCAAGACCTTCCCACTGGCCTTCCCAGAGGACTACCATGGCAAGGACGTGGCCGGCAAGACCGCCTCGTTTACCATCACCCTGAAGAAGCTGGAATGGGCGCACCTGCCGGAAGTGGACGCCGAGTTCGCTAAATCGCTGGGCGTGGCCGATGGCGACGTCGCCAAAATGCGCGACGACATCAAAGTCAACCTGGAACGCGAAGTGGCTGGCCGCATCAAGGCCCGCAACAAGGAAGCCGTGATGGAAACCCTGGTCAAGACCGCCACCCTGGACGTGCCACAGGCACTGATCGCCCAGGACACCGAGCGTCTGGCCGAAATGACCCGTCAGGACATGGCGCAGCGCGGCATGAACGTCAAGGACGTGCCATTCCCACCAGAACTGTTCAAGGACAAGGCTGAGCGTCGCGTACGCCTGGGCCTGATCCTGTCGCAACTGGTCGGCGAGCAGAAGCTGCAAGCGACCCCTGAGCAAGTCAAGGCCCAGGTGGAAGATTTCGCCCAGAGCTACGAAGATCCACGTGAAGTGCTGAAGTACTACTACAGCGATCGTCGTCGTCTGGCGGAAGTGGAAGCTCTTGTATTGGAAGAAAACGTCGTCAACTATGTCCTGGGCCTGTCGAAAACCTCGTCCAAGGCGATCGCCTTCGACGAACTGATGGGAAGCAACGCTCAAGCGTAATTCAGCTCAGGCTGGTCCCCGTGGCCAGCCTGTCTGCTTCACAAGGAAAAGGAATGACTGGAATGAACCGAAATCCGGCGCTGGACACTGAAATGCTCGGCCTGGTGCCGATGGTGGTGGAACAAAGCGGCCGCGGCGAGCGCTCCTACGACATCTACTCGCGCCTGCTCAAGGAACGCGTGGTGTTCATGGTAGGCCCCGTCAACGACCAGATGGCCAACCTGATCGTCGCCCAGTTGCTGTTCCTGGAAAGCGAAAATCCTGACAAGGATATCTCGCTGTACATCAACTCTCCTGGCGGTTCCGTCTCGGCCGGCCTGGCGATCTTCGATACGATGCAGTTCATCAAGCCCGACGTGTCCACGTTGTGCACCGGCATGGCCGCCTCCATGGGCGCCTTCCTGCTGGCCGCCGGCGCCAAGGGCAAGCGTTTTTCGCTGCCGAACTCGCGCATCATGATTCACCAGCCGTCCGGCGGGTCCCAGGGCCAGGCGTCCGACATCGAGATCCAGGCCAAGGAAATTCTCTATTTGCGCCACCGCCTGAACAGTATCCTGGCGGAACGCACGGGCCAGACGATCGAGCAGATCGCCAAGGACACCGACCGCGACCGCTTCCTGTCGGCCGAGGAAGCCACCGAGTACGGGTTGATCGACAAAGTGTTGACCTCCCGCGCTTGATGCGTCCCAAGCGCAATTGCTGAAAAAACGCCCGGACGCTCAAACGTTCGGGCGTTTCGTTTTTATTTCGGGTAGCATGTAGTTGTGGGCGGATTTTTTCCTGCCGCACACAGTAGCACCGGACACAACCTGGTAAACCAAAGAAAACTGCCCCATGTCAGACAAAAAATCCTCCAGCGGCGAAAAATTACTGTACTGCTCGTTTTGCGGCAAGAGCCAGCACGAGGTAAAGAAACTTATCGCCGGCCCGTCCGTCTTCATCTGCGACGAGTGCATTGACTTGTGCAATGACATCATCCGCGACGAAACGTCGGCCATCGAATCGGTCACGGGCGCCAAGTCGGACCTGCCCACGCCGCAAGAAATCAAGGACTTGCTGGACCAGTACGTGATCGGTCAGCAAACGGCCAAGCGCATCCTGTCGGTGGCGGTGTACAACCACTACAAGCGCCTCAAGCACCTGGGCAAGAAAGACGACGTGGAACTGGCCAAGAGCAACATCCTGCTGGTCGGCCCCACCGGCTCCGGCAAGACCCTGCTGGCCCAGACCCTGGCCCGCATGCTCAACGTGCCTTTCGTGATCGCCGACGCCACCACGCTGACGGAAGCGGGTTATGTGGGCGAGGACGTCGAGAATATCATCCAGAAACTGTTGCAAAGTTGCAACTACGATGTGGACAAGGCGCAACGCGGCATCGTCTACATCGATGAGATCGACAAGATTTCCCGCAAGTCCGACAATCCGTCCATCACGCGCGACGTGTCGGGCGAGGGCGTGCAGCAGGCGCTGCTGAAGCTGATCGAAGGCACCATGGCTTCCGTCCCGCCGCAAGGTGGCCGCAAGCACCCGAACCAGGACTTCGTGCAGATCGACACCACCAACATCATGTTCATCTGCGGCGGCGCCTTCGACGGCCTGGCCAAGGTGATTTCCAACCGTTCCGAAAAGAGCGGCATCGGCTTCTCGGCCAGCGTGAAGAGCAAGTCCGAACGTTCGGCCAGCGACGTGCTGCAGGAAGCGGAACCGGAAGACCTGATCAAGTTCGGCCTGATCCCCGAGCTGGTGGGCCGTTTGCCCGTGGTCGCCACGCTGTCGGAACTGACGGAAGAGGCACTGATCCAGATCCTGATCGAGCCGAAAAACGCACTGGTCAAGCAATACTCGAAGCTGCTGGACATGGAAGGGGCGGAGCTGGAAATCCGTCCCGCCGCGCTGCACGCCATCGCCCGCAAGGCGCTGGCCCGCAAGACCGGCGCCCGTGGCCTGCGTTCCATCCTGGAACACGCGCTGCTCGATATCATGTACGAATTGCCGAACCAGCAAAACGTCACCAAGGTGGTGATTGATGAAAATACCATCACCAGCGGCGCCAAACCATTATTAATTTATCAGGAACAGGCAAAAGTTTCTGGCGAAAATTAAATAGACTCAATACCCCGGAGACACAAATGCGAAAAAAGGGTTTCGCATCTCCGGGGCAAGGCGGTACAATTTAAATCAATAAAAGATGCAGGCTTCATTCGAAAAGCCACTCGCGACACCTGCGCCGCGCGTGGCTTTTTTATTTGAACTGTAGACTTTTAGAGCACGGCCTCCAGTTTCCCGGCCAAAAAGTGAACGCCTGGAATTTTTTCTGGACGCTGGTCTTGTGATACGGCCACATTGCGCCCACATCATAAACACGCTTTCACATAAGGTACGCCATGACAACCTCCAAATTAACTGAGCAAACTCAACTGCCGTTATTGCCGTTGCGGGACGTCGTCGTTTTCCCGCATATGGTGATACCGCTGTTCGTAGGACGCCCAAAATCGATCAAGGCGCTGGAAGCGGCCATGGAGCAGGGCAAGAGCATCATGCTTGCCGCGCAAAAAGCCGCTGCCAAAGACGAACCTTCTGCCTCCGATATCTATGAAATCGGCTGCGTGGCCAATATTCTGCAAATGCTGAAACTGCCCGACGGCACCGTCAAGGTGCTGGTGGAAGGCGCTCAGCGTGCGCGCATCAACCGCATCACCGACACCCCGTCGCACTTCGTGGCCGACCTGACGCCGCTCGAATCGGAGCTGGGCGACGAGTCGGAACTGGAAGCCATGCGGCGCGCCATCGTTCAGCAGTTCGACCAGTACGTCAAGCTGAACAAAAAGATTCCACCCGAGATCCTCGCTTCGCTGTCGGGCATCGACGATGCCGGCCGCCTGGCCGACACGGTGGCCGCCCACTTGCCGCTCAAGCTTGAGCAGAAGCAAGTGATCCTGGAAATCTTCAGCGTCTCCAAGCGCCTGGAACACCTGCTGGGCCAGCTCGAAGGCGAGCTCGACATCCTGCAAGTGGAAAAGCGCATCCGTGGCCGCGTCAAGCGCCAGATGGAGAAGTCGCAGCGCGAGTACTACCTGAACGAGCAGGTCAAGGCAATCCAGAAGGAACTGGGCGAAGGCGAGGAGGGCGCCGACCTGGACGAGCTGGAGAAGAAAGTCGCGTCCGCCAAGATGCCGAAGGAAGCGTTGGACAAGGCCACCGCCGAACTGAAAAAACTCAAGCTGATGTCGCCCATGTCGGCCGAGGCGACCGTGGTGCGCAACTACATCGACACCCTGGTCAGCCTGCCATGGAAGAAGAAGTCCAAGGTCAATAACGACCTGAGCAACGCCGAGAAAGTGCTGGAAAGTGACCACTATGGCCTGGAGAAGGTCAAGGAACGCATCCTGGAATACCTCGCGGTGCAACAGCGCGTCGACAAGCTGAAAGCGCCTATCCTGTGCTTCGTTGGTCCTCCGGGCGTGGGTAAGACTTCGCTGGGCCAGTCGATCGCACGCGCCACGAACCGCAAGTTCGTGCGCATGGCGCTGGGCGGCGTGCGTGACGAGGCCGAGATCCGTGGCCACCGCCGTACCTACATCGGCTCCATGCCGGGCAAGATTTTGCAATCGCTGGCCAAGGTCGGCGTGCGCAACCCCTTGTTCCTGCTGGACGAGGTCGACAAGATGGGTGCGGACTTCCGCGGCGATCCGTCGTCGGCCCTGCTGGAGGTGCTCGATCCGGAACAGAACCATACGTTCTCCGACCACTACATCGAAGTCGATTTCGACCTGTCCGATGTGATGTTCGTGGCGACGTCGAACTCGTACAACATCCCGCCGGCCCTGCTGGACCGGATGGAAGTGATTCGCCTGTCCGGTTACACGGAAGACGAGAAGACCAGCATCGCGCAGCGCTACCTGCTGCCCAAGCAGATCAAGAACAACGGTCTGAAGGATGAGGAAATCTCGGTGGCCGAGTCGGCCCTGCGCGACATCATCCGTTACTACACGCGGGAAGCGGGCGTGCGTTCGCTGGAGCGCGAAGTGTCGAAGATCTGCCGCAAGGTGGTCAAGATGCTGCTGCTCAAGAAGTCGGACAAGAAAGTGGCCGTCACCAGCAAAAACCTGGACAAGTTCCTCGGTGTGCGCCGCTACGACTTCGGCGTGGCCGAGAAAGAGAACCAGATCGGCCAGGTGGTGGGTCTGGCATGGACGGAAGTGGGCGGCGACCTGCTGACCATCGAAGCCGTGCAGATGCCAGGCAAGGGCAACGTGATCCGCACCGGTACGCTGGGCGACGTGATGAAGGAATCGATCGAGGCGGCCCGCACCGTGGTGCGCAGCCGGGCGGCACGGCTGGGTATCAAGGCCGAGCTGTTCGAGAAGAGCGACATCCACATCCACGTGCCGGAAGGCGCCACGCCCAAGGACGGTCCGTCCGCCGGCGCGGCCATGACGGTGGCCATGGTGTCGGTGTTCACGGGCATCCCTGTCCGGGCCGATGTGGCGATGACGGGCGAGATCACCTTGCGCGGCGAAGTGTTGCCAATCGGCGGCTTGAAAGAGAAGCTGTTGGCAGCCCAGCGCGGTGGCATCAAGACCGTGCTGATCCCTGAGCAGAACGTCAAGGATCTGGCCGATATTCCGGACAATGTGAAAAACAAGCTGGAAATCGTGCCCGTGCGCTGGATCGATAAAGTGCTGGAAATCGCCCTGGAACGCATGCCGGAAGCACTGGTGGAAACGGCTGCCGTGGAAGCGGTGGCGGCTGCGGCAGCCAAGGCGGATGGCCAGACGGAAGTAGTAAAACATTAACTTTCTGTGTCCCGCAATGAACAAACAAGCGCCCGCGAGGCGCTTGTTTGTTATTTAAGTCCTTATTCCTGGCTTAAAGCCTTGACATAAAGCGAGTGCGGCTTGTTTAATACGGCCTGAGATTTTTCTCAGCCGCGTTTAGCGCGCCATTTGAATGGCGATTAAATAGCGGTGCAACGATATAAACCTTTGTGACGGGGAAGCTAGTGAATAAGACTGAATTGATCGACCATATTGCCCAATCCGCCGATATTTCGAAAGCGGCTGCGGCGCGCGCACTCGATGCGGTGATCGACGGTGTAACGACAACCTTGCAAAAGAACGACAGCGTCACCCTGGTCGGCTTTGGCACTTTCTCCGTGAGCGAACGCGCCGCCCGTACCGGCCGCAATCCGCGCACCAAGGAAGAAATCACCATCGACGCAGCAAAAGTTCCTAAATTTAAAGCTGGCAAAGCTTTGAAAGATGCTGTAAACTAACGGACTTCGGTGAGTGGACGCTCACCGATTTGTTTGTGCATGATGTGGGGCGCTTAGCTCAGTTGGTAGAGCGGAGCCCTTACAAGGCTTAGGTCGGGAGTTCGAGCCTCTCAGCGCCCACCACAGTCAGGCAGTACCAGCATTTGCAGGAGCGGTAGTTCAGTTGGTTAGAATACCGGCCTGTCACGCCGGGGGTCGCGGGTTCGAGTCCCGTCCGCTCCGCCAGCAAATGCGAAATTAAATGTCTAACCCAGGAGCGGTAGTTCAGTTGGTTAGAATACCGGCCTGTCACGCCGGGGGTCGCGGGTTCGAGTCCCGTCCGCTCCGCCAGAACAAGATACCCCGCAGCCGTTATCGGCTGCGGGGTTTTTCTTTTTCCGCGCCGATGATTGCTCATTTAAACTTCACCTGTTTTTATCGGGCCGTTGCCGCGCTGTTGCTAGGCCATGCGCGGCAGGCCACCGTGTGGCTTATGTTGCAATTGATTTACTCTTGCTATCGACTGAGGCTCACTGTAAAATCGCGTGATACCGATTTATTCGGCAGGTTTTTCGTTCACTGTGCCGTATAACTCGTTGAATTTAAAGGCGAAGTTGGCCGGAGCAAGTCGCTCCCACCACCACGCCCGACATAGAAGAGGCGAACGGGAGTTCGCCTTTTTTTGTATGTGCACGTTCCACTCAATCCGAATTGGCTGACCATGTTTGAATTTATACGCACCCATCAACGCTTGATGCAGTTCTTCCTGATGCTGCTCATCATTCCGTCTTTCGCGCTGGTCGGTATCAGCGGCTACAAGAGCTTTGGTGACGACGCCAACACGATCGCCAAGATCGACGGCCGCGCGCTGACCCAGCAAGAGTTCGATTCGGCCCTGCGCAACCAGCTGGAGAGCTATCGCCAGCGCCTGGGCGCCCAGTTCGACCAGAAGATGTTCGATACGCCTGAATTCAAGCAAAACATCCTGGACCAGATGATCGCCGAGCGGGCCCTGAGCGCGGAAGTGGCGCGTGGCCACCTGACTGTGACCGACGCGGCCCTGCAAAAGGCGATCCTGGAAGTGTTCGGTGGCGAAGGCAAGTTCGACATGGAGCGCTACAAGGCCATCCTGGCCGCGCAAGGCATGACGCCGGCCATGAACGACCAGCGCATGCGCCGTGACATGGCCTTCCAGCAGCTGAGCGGCGCCATCCAGAACACCGGCTTCGCACCACGCTCGGTGACCAAGATCGTGTCCGACATCGGCGCGCAAGAGCGCGAAGTGCAGGAACTGGTGCTGCCCATCAGCGAATTCGCAGCCCAGGTCAAGGTCACGGACGACATGGTCAAGGCCTTCTACGACAAAAACGCCAAGATGTTCGAACTGCCTGAGCAGGCCAAGATCGAATACGTGGTCTTCAACAGTGACGCTGTGATGTCGCAAGTGAGCGTGAGCGACGCCGACGTCGCCGCCTACTACGCGCAGAACCAGCAGCGCTACACGAGCGGCGAAACCCGCCGTGCCAGCCACATCCTGGTGGCCGTGAAGAAGGATGCCAGCGCCGCCGACAAGGCCGCCGCCAAGGCCAAGGCCGAAGCCATCCTGGCTGAAGTGCGCAAGGCGCCCGCCGATTTCGCCAAGATCGCCAAGGCCAAGTCGGAAGACCCGGGTTCGGCACAGCAAGGCGGCGACCTGGACGTGATCGAAAAAGGCACCATGGTCAAGCCCGTGGAAGACGCCATCTACAAGCTCAAACAGGGCGAGATCAGCGACGTGGTGGCGTCCGAATTCGGTTACCACATCCTGACCGTGACCGCGCTCAAGCCGGCCACCGTCAAGCCGCTGGACGAAGTGAAGAACGACGTCGCCGCCGAACTGAAGAAGCAGAAAGCGGCCAAGAAGTATTCCGAATTGGCGGAAGCGTTCACCAACACCGTGTACGAGCAGGCGGAAAGCCTGAAGCCGGTGGCCGACAAGCTGGGCCTGAAGATCGAAACGGCCGCCAACATCTCGCGCCTGCCATCGCCGGCTGCCGCCAATGCGCCATACAACAACGCCAAGTTCCTGGCCGCGCTGTTCACCAACGACTCGCTGCAGAACAAGCGCAACACGGAAGCGGTGGAAGTGGCGCCGAGCACCCTGATCGCCGGCCGCATCGTCGAATTCAAGCCGGCCGCCAAGCGTCCGCTGGCCGAAGTGGATGCTGCCATCCGTCAACGCGTGACGATGGAAGAAGCGCTGAAACTGGCCAAGAAGACGGGCGGCGACAAGCTGGCCGCTCTCCAGAAGTCAGGTGACGCGACCGGCTTTGGCGCCGCCAAGCTGGTATCGCGTGCCAAGGCGGACGGCATCAACGGCATGGCCATGGGCCAGATCATGCGTGCCGACACGAGCAAACTGCCAGCGTACGTGGGCGTGGAATTGCCGGGCATGGGTTATGGCATCTACCGCATCGGCAAGGTGCAGCAGCCTGCTCAGCAGGATGAAGCGCGCCGCAAGACTGAGGCTGACCAGATCGCCAACATCGTTTCGCAGCAGGAGATGTTTGATTACGTGGAAGCGCTGAAGCAGAAGGCCAAGGTGAAGATCGTCAAGCCGCTGGCCGTCGCCAGCAGCGCCGCGAAGACGGACGCCGACGCCAAGTAAGTTCAGCAACGCCAAAAAACAAAAGCCGCATTCAGCGGCTTTTGTTTTTTGATTCGGCAGGTTCAATTCGGGACGTAACACAATTCTTGTGTGTTACGTCCCGAATTCTTTAAGCGCTCGCCTGCAGGTGGCGGGCGGCGGCCAGGAAGGCGGCGGGGGAGATATCGTCCAGTTCCAGCACCTGCGCCTGGTCGAACTGGACGAAATTGCGGTCGATGGAGCGCAGGTAGGCAGGGTCGTAGTGCTCGGCCAACAGCTCCTCCACCAGTAGCTCCATCTGGCCGGTATTGGCCAGTTCGTGCCAGCGCTTGATCTTCTCGTGGCCGTGCAGGCTGACCAGGCAATCGAGTTGCGCGTTCAGCGTGGCCGGGTCTTGCGTGAAGTGGGCGTAGTCCTCCATCAGCAGCCGCACCCGGTTGGCGCGCGACAGCGTGAGCGAGATGCAGGGCGAGCCGCGCATGGTATCCATCAGCGCGGCCGGCACCCGCAGCTGGCCGACCTTCTTGCTTTCCGATTCCACGAACACGGGCCGGGCCGGATCGAACTTGCGCAGCCGGTCCCAGATCATCGTCTCGAAGGCTTTCTGGCTGGGTTGCGGGTGGCTGGGCAGGTTGCCCAGCACGGAGCCGCGGTGGGCGGCCAGCTGCTCCAGGTCCAGCACTTGCGCGCCGTCGGCATGCAGCACTTCCAGCAGGCGGCTCTTGCCGCTGCCCGTGGTGCCGCAGATCACGCGGAACGACAGGGCGGGGGCTTGTTCCAGCGCGCCGTTCACGTAGTTGCGATAAGCCTTGTAGCCGCCGTCCAGTTGCACCACAGGCCAGCCTATCTTGGCCAGGATGTGGGCCATGGAGCCGCTGCGGTTGCCGCCGCGCCAGCAGTAGACCAGCGGCTTCCACTCGCGCGGCTTATCCAGGAACTGCGCTTCGATGTGCTGCGCGATGTTGCGCGCCACCAGGGCCGCGCCCACTTTCTTGGCCTCGAATGAGTTGACCTGCTTGTACATGGTGCCGACCTTGATGCGCTGTTCGTCATCCAGCACCGGGCAGTTGATGGCGCCGGGCAGGTGGTCGAGCGCGAATTCGGACGGGCTGCGCACGTCGATGATGGTGTCAAACTGGTCCAGCCGGGGCAGTGCATCTTCAAAGCGCAGCAGTTCAGGGTACTTCATCGTGTCTTGAGTATTTTCTGTAGAGAGGGCCAGATATTGGCCAGGATGGTGGGATGGGCCTCGGCCGTCGGATGCAGGCGGTCGGCCTGGAACAACTGGGGCTTGTCGGCCACGCCTTCCAGCATGAAGGGCACCAGCGGCGCCTTGATCTCCTTGCTCAGCGTGCCGTACATGGCGTAGAACTGGTCGGCGTACTGGCGGCCATAGTTGGGCGGCATGCGCATCCCCACCAGCAGCACGCGGGCCTTCGCCTCGTGCGCGGCGCTGGCCATGGCGCGCAGATTGGCTTCGGCGGCGGCCACCGGCAAGCCGCGCAGGCCGTCGTTGGCGCCCAGTTCGATGACGATCACTTCCGGGTGATACTTTTCCAGCAGCGCCGGCAAGCGGGTGCGGCCGCCGCTGGTCGTCTCGCCGCTCACGCTGGCATTGACGATGTCGGCGGCGAGCTTCTGTTCCTTGATCTTTTGCTCGGCCAGGGCCACCCAGCCGCTGCCCCGGCTCAAGCCATATTCGGCTGACAGGCTGTCGCCGAGCACGAGGATGGTTTTTGGTGCAGAATAGGCGCTCGCGGTGGCGCACAGCAAGAGCAGGGCGGCGAACGCCTGCCGGTATGGCCTTCCAGTGTCACGACATTTTCTTAACAAGTTCAGCATGCCCGATCTTCCAACGACGCCTTCCATTCAATTGACTCCCACCCCGGCCAACGCCGCCGGGGCGACGGCCGCCATCGATGTGGCGGGTCTGACCAAGCGGGTGGCGGACGCCGGCGGTGAGCTGACGATATTGCACCAAGTGGATTTTACCGTGCAAAGGGCGGAGACGCTCGCTATTGTAGGCGCTTCAGGCTCCGGCAAGTCCACTTTGCTGGGATTGCTGGCCGGCCTCGATACGCCCAGCGGTGGCCGGGTGCTGCTCGATGGCGTCGATATCTACGCGCTCGATGAAGACGGCCGTGCCGCGCTGCGCATGGAAAAACTGGGTTTCGTGTTCCAGTCGTTCCAGTTGCTGCCCCATTTGACGGCGCTGGAGAACGTGATGCTGCCGCTGGAGCTACGTGGCGAATCGGGCGCGAAAGACAGGGCCCAGGCCATGTTGCGCCGGGTGGGGCTGGGCGAGCGCCTGCGCCACTATCCCAAATATCTGTCCGGCGGCGAGCAGCAGCGGGTGGCGCTGGCACGGGCGTTTGTCACGGAGCCGCCGCTGCTGCTGGCCGACGAACCTACTGGCAGTCTCGATGCGGCCACCGGCGAGGCCGTGATCCAGCTGATGTTCGAGCTTAATCGCGAACATGGCTCCACCCTGGTGCTGGTCACGCACGATGCCACCATCGCTGCGCGTTGCGGTCGCGTGATCACGATCGCGGCGGGCCGGCTGGTATAACAGCGGCGAACCTTCCGCCGCAGTCGAACCCGCTGCGCTTCAGCGCGCGTGCTGCTGTACCAGGCGGTTGATCGCCGCGCGAATGGCAGGTGTCAGCTCGCCGGCCGTCAGGCCGATCGGTCCTACGCCATCGTTCACCAGCACATCGGCCGCCATGCCATGCAGCCAGACTGCGGCCAGCGCCGCCTCCCACTGAGGCCAGCCTTGGGCCAGCAGGCTGCCGCACAGGCCGGCCAGTACATCGCCCGTGCCAGCGGTGGCGAGCGCTGGATTGCCGGTCGTGTTGATGACAGCGTCGCCATCGGGTCTGGCGATCACGGTCCCCGATCCTTTCAGCACGACAGTGGCCCGCAGTTGCGCCGCCAGCTTGCGCGCGGCCGATAAGCGGTCCGCCTGCACGGCGCCGATGGCGATCCCCAGCAGGCGCGCCGCTTCCAGTGGGTGGGGCGTGATGATGCAGCCGGCGGCGCGCGCCGCGACGGCCGCCTGCAATGCGGCGTCCGACGCGAGCAGGTTGAGCGCGTCGGCGTCGGCCACCAGCGGGCTGGCGCTCGCCACAGCCCGTTTCAGCAGGTCCACCGATTGTGGCGCCGTACCCAGGCCGGGGCCCAGTACCAGCACCGCGCTATCGAGGTCGAAACCGGCCGCGGCCCGGCACATCAGCTCCGGCTGGCCGCTGTCGTAGGCTGGCGCGTCGTCCGCGAATACGGCGAACACGCGCCCCGCGCCCGCGTGCAGCGCGCTGCGCGCTGCGAGGATGGGCGCGCCCGCCATGCCGCGCGCGCCGCCCACCACCGCCACATTGCCGTAACTGCCTTTGTGGCTGTTCTGGCGCCGCAGTTTCAGGTGGCGCGCGAAGAAGCGCACATCGTTCAGGTGCATGCGGGCAGGGGGGAACTGGCGCGGCTCCAGATCCAGCGGGGCCACACTCACTTGCCCGGCGTAGTCGCGTCCATCGCAGGTGTGCAGCCCTGGCTTGTCGCCGATGAAGGTGATGGTATGGGTGGCGTGCACGGCCACGCCATCCGGTCCGACGATGGCGCCGGTATCGGCATCGAGGCCGCTCGGTACGTCGAGCGCCAGCACAGGGCAGGACAGGGTGTTGACCGTGTCGACCAGCGTGCGCAAGGCGCCGCTAACGGGACGGGCCAGGCCGATGCCGAACAGGCCGTCGATCACCAGGTTCCAGTCCGTGCCTGCCATGGTGCTGGTGCCGATATCGATGAAGCGCGCATCGCTGTGTTCTGCGCGCCGCTGCGCGGCCGTCCGTTCCGCCGACGGTGCGCCAGCGGGCGGAAAATGCAGGACCTCCACCTGGACGCCTGAATACGTCAGGTTGGCGGCCGCCTCCAGCGCATCGCCGCCGTTGTTACCCGGCCCGGCCAGCACCAGCACCCTGGCCTGGTTGGTCGAGAAGGGTAGCATGTCGAGTGCCGCGTTGGCGGTGGCCTGGCCGGCGCGCTGCATGAGCGTGCCCGGCGGGAGCGCCGTCGCGGCTTGCTGTTCGATAGCGCGGATCTCCGCGACGGCATAAAGTGGGTTCATAGACGCATCCGATCAAGTGTGTAAAACGGCAGGTCCGGCCTGCGCGCCAGCGCGAAAACCCGCTGGCGATTGATGTTCGTACAATTTTAGCATCGAAATAATCCATTCAACCGTGTCGCGCGTACGCTGGCCCACACACTACAATATGCGCTTCTTGTATAGCATTGAGGTCGGCATGGATTGGCAATTCTGGATAGATCGCGGCGGCACGTTTACGGACATTGTGGCGCGGCAGCCGGATGGCCGCCTGCGCACGCACAAGCTGCTGTCGGAAAATCCTGAACAGTATCGCGACGCCGCCATCGCCGGCATCCGCCAGCTGATGGGACTGGGGCCCCGCACGGCCATTCCCGTGGCGCAAATCGAGGCCGTCAAGATGGGGACCACGGTGGCCACCAACGCCCTGTTGGAACGCAAGGGCGAACCGACGGCGCTGGCCATCACGCGCGGTTTTGGCGACGCGCTGCGCATCGCTTACCAGAACCGTCCCCGTTTGTTCGCGCGCCACATCGTGCTGCCGGAACTGCTGTACGGCCATGTGATCGAAATCGACGAGCGCATGGACGCGCACGGCGACGTGGTTGTGCCGCTGGACGCCGACGCTGCCCGCGGCGGGCTGCAGGCCGCTTACGACCAGGGCCTAAGGGCACTGGCCATCGTCTTCATGCACGGCTACCGCTACCACGAGCATGAACAGCGCGTGGCGCAAATGGCGCGCGAGATCGGCTTTACCCAGGTGTCGGTATCGCACCAGGTCAGTCCCTTGATGAAACTGGTGGCGCGCGGCGACACCACCGTGGTCGACGCCTACCTGTCGCCCATCCTGCGCCGCTACGTGGACCAGGTGGCGCGCGAGATGCCGGGGGTAAACCTGCAATTCATGCAATCGAATGGCGGCCTGGCGGACGCGCGCGCGTTCCAGGGCAAGGACAGCATCCTCAGCGGCCCGGCCGGCGGCATCGTCGGCATGGTGCGCGCCAGCCGGCTGGCCGGATTCGAGCGCGTGATCGGCTTCGACATGGGCGGCACCTCGACCGACGTGTCGCATTACTCGGGCGAGTTCGAGCGCGTGTTCGAAACCCAGGTGGCGGGCGTGCGCATGCGCGCGCCCATGATGAGCATCCATACCGTGGCCGCCGGCGGCGGCTCCATCCTGCATTTCGACGGCAGCCGCCTGCGGGTGGGGCCGGACAGCGCCGGCGCCAACCCGGGCCCGGCCAGCTACCGGCGCGGCGGGCCGTTGGCCGTCACGGACTGCAATGTCATGCTGGGCAAGATCCAGCCCGGCCATTTCCCGCACCTGTTCGGCGCCGAAGGCAAGCAGCCGCTGGACGCGCAGACCGTGCGCACCCGCTTCACCGAGATGGCCGCCCAGATCGCGGCGGCGACCGGCAAGCCGGCCACGCCGGAACAGGTGGCCGAAGGCTTCATCGAGATCGCCGTCGGGAACATGGCCAACGCCATCAAGCAGATCTCCGTCCAGCGCGGCCACGATGTGACGGAATACACGTTGACCAGCTTCGGCGGCGCCGGCGGCCAGCACGCCTGCCTGGTGGCCGATGCGCTGGGCATGAAGACAGTCTTCATCCATTCACTGGCTGGCGTGATGTCGGCCTACGGCATGGGCCTGGCCGACCAGAGCGCCATGCGCGAGGCGGCCGTGGAGGAAAAACTGGCCGATGAGCGCCTTGCGCACCTGGAAGCGCGGCTGCACGCGCTGGGTGACGAAGCGCATGCGGAACTGGTGCGCCAGGGCGTCGCGCCGGAACGCATCACCGTGCTGCGCCGGGTCCACCTGCGGTACGAAGGCACCGATTCCGCGCTGGTCGTGCTATTCGATACGGCCGGCGCGATGCAAGCCCAGTTCGAATCCGCCTACAAGAAACGCTTCTCTTTCCTCATGCCGGCCAAGGCGCTGATCGTGGAGGCGGTATCGGTGGAGGCACTGGGCCGCTCCGACGCGCCGGCCGAAATGGTCACGCCGGCACCGCGCCGGGTGTCCGGCCTCACGCCGCAAGCCGTGGTGCGCATGTACAGCGGCGGCCAGTGGCGCAACACCAAGCTGTATCAGCGCTCGGCCACCCGCATTGGCGACATCATCAAAGGCCCGTCCATCATCGCGGAAGCCAATGCCACCACAGTGGTGGAGCCGGGCTGGCAGGCCGAAGTCACGCCGCACGACCATCTGGTGCTCACGCGCGTGGAGGCGCTGCCCCAGCGGCGCGCCATCGGCACCACGGCCGATCCGGTCATGTTGGAGATCTTCAATAACTTGTTCATGTCGATCGCGGAACAAATGGGGCTGCGGCTGCAGAACACGGCCTACTCGGTCAATATCAAGGAGCGGCTGGACTTCAGCTGCGCCATCTTCGACGCAGACGGCAACCTGATCGCCAACGCGCCCCATATGCCGGTGCATCTCGGTTCCATGGGGGAGAGCATCAAGACCGTGATGCAGGCCAACGCGGGCAGCATGCATCCGGGCGACGTCTACATGCTCAACGATCCCTACCACGGCGGCACCCACCTGCCTGACGTGACGGTGATCTCGCCCGTGTTCGACGAGGCGGGCGGGCAGATCCTGTTCTACGTCGGCTCGCGCGGGCACCATGCCGACATCGGCGGCACCACGCCCGGTTCGATGCCGCCCGATTCGCGCAGCATCGAGGAGGAGGGCGTCCTGATCGACAACTTCAAGCTGGTCGACGGCGCCGCCGGCGGCCAGTTGCGCGACGCCGAAGCGCGCGCCCTGCTGGCCGGCGCCACCTGGCCGGCCCGCAATCCCGACCAGAACATGGCCGACCTGCGGGCCCAGGTGGCCGCCAACCAGAAAGGCGTGGACGAGCTGCGCAAGATGGTGGCCCACTTCGGCCTCGACGTGGTGCAAGCTTACATGGGTCATGTGCAGGACAACGCCGAGGAAGCCGTGAGGCGCGTGATCAGCGCGCTGCGCGATGGCAGCTATACGGTCGAGCTGGACAACGGCGCCCGGATCCAGGTGGCCGTGCGTGTCGATCAGGCCAGCCGCAGCGCCGAAATCGACTTCGCGGGCACGTCGGACCAGCTGGAGAATAATTTCAACGCGCCGTCGGCGGTCTGCATGGCCGCCGTGCTGTACGTGTTCCGCACGCTGGTCGATGACGACATTCCGCTCAACGCCGGCTGCCTCAAGCCGCTCAAGGTGCTGATCCCGCCCGGCTCCATGCTCAACCCGCACTATCCCGCCTCCGTCGTATCGGGCAATGTCGAAACGTCCACCTGCATCACCAACGCGCTGTACGGCGCGTTGGGCGTGATGGCGGCCGCGCAGGGCACGATGAACAATTTCACCTTCGGTAACGCGCGATACCAGTACTACGAAACCATCAGCGGCGGCTCAGGTGCGGGGCCGGGCTTCGACGGCACCAGCGTGGTCCAGACCAATATGACCAACTCGCGCCTGACGGACCCGGAAATCCTGGAATTCCGCTTCCCCGTGCGGCTGGAGAGCTACGCCATCCGCCATGGTTCCGGCGGCGCGGGACGCTGGCGCGGCGGCGACGGCGGTGTGCGCAAGGTGCGCTTCCTGGAACCGATGACGGCCGCCATCCTGTCCAACAACCGGATCCACGCACCATTCGGCATGGCGGGCGGTGCGCCGGGCGCGTTGGGCCGCAACAGCGTGTTGCGGGCCGATGGCAGCGTCGAACATTTGGGTCACATCGGCAAGACCGAGATGCGGACGGACGACGTGTTCGTGATCGAAACGCCGGGCGGTGGCGGCTACGGCCAGCCGGAGTAAATCCGGCGGGTCCTGCGAGTCTGGCGGGGCCGGCGCGTCCGGTGGACTTGCGCCGCACCCGCCGCGCCGTCACGCGGTGGTGGAAATACCGTACTTGCGCTGGGTGGCCGTGTACTGGTTGAGCAGGATGGGCAGAGCGGGGTGGTTGGGGTCCAGCCGGCGGATGCGCTCCAGCAGGTGGTTGCACTGTTCGGCCACGGGCGCTTCCCAACCCAGGTCGTCCAGTTGCTTGAGCATGGCCGAGGCGGCCGCTGGCAGCAGCGCCATATTGCCCGGTGCCTTGCGCAGCGCGCCATTGAGCGTGTCGATGGCCGCCCGCAGGTCGCCATGGGCGCGCTTTTCGGCCGCGTCCAGCAGCAGGTCGTCGAGCTGGCGCGAGATGGCTTCGCTCACTCCGGTGGCCAGGTCGTGGCGGCCGGCCTTCTCGAACACGCCCACGGCTTCGTCCATCGAAATGCCGCTGTCGGTGTCGTTGGTCAGTTCCACCATCAGCGAAGTGGCTTCGTTATCGAGTTTGTTTTTCAGGCAGCTGTGCACCAGGCCCACCTTGAGGCCGTTGGACAGGCCGCGCGTCATGCTCATGGTGCGCACGGCGTTACGCAATTCGGCGGCGGCGGCGAGGGGGTTGTCCATCAGTTCCGCCACCAGGCTGGCGGCCACGGAACGGCACACTTCCGTGTTGGCATTGCCGCGCGAAGAGCGCTCCAGATCCCGTATCACGCCGCCGGCCTGGTTGGCGTCGCCTTTTTTGACCAGGGTCTTGACCAGGTTGACGTGGTCTTCCGGGTCGCGGAATTCCGAATACTTCGCCTTCTGCACCACCTGTTTGAACGCCTTCTCGGCCACCATCACATCGCCCGTCTCAAAGGCCACTTCGCCCAGTTGGCGCAGGCGCTGCACCATGTGTGGCGAAATGGCGACCGCGTCCTCCAGGATGCGCTTGGCCATCACGTTCTGGCCCATGGCCACATGGGTTTGCGCCAGCAAATCGTAGGCCGCCATGAAGCGCGGATTGTGCGCGATCAGGTTGTCCAGGGTCTGTTGGGCCTCTTCATACTTCTGCAGTCCGAACTGGCAGCGGGCCAGGCCAAGGTGGGCCCAGCCGATGGGGCGCGTGAGCAGTATGGTCTGGTAAATGAGCTCCGCTTCCTCCAGCTCGTTCTGGCGCAAGTGCAGTTCGGCGCGCAGGCGCGCGAACTCGATGGCATGGCGTGCGTGCGTGGCCTCGCACTCGAGGCAGGTGGTGATGGCCTTGCGGATATTGCCCATGCCGATCAACTGGTACACGGGCAGGAAGTAGGAGCGGCGCTCGACGGCGCGCGCGATGCGCTGTTGCAGCACGTCGACCGTGAATGGCTTGAGCACGTAGTCGTTGGGCGTTAGTTCGGCGGCGCTGATCACTTTGCTGTACACGCCTTCCGACGTCAACATGATGAAGATGGTCCACTGCGCGATCAGCTTGTGGTGGCGCAGGTCTTCCAGCAGTTGCTGGCCATCCTGGCCGCTGTCGCCGGCGCCACTGCCCAGGTCGTATTCGCACAGGATGATGTCGTAACTTTTCTTGTTCAGCTGGCTGATGGCCGTACCCGAACTCACCGCGTCGTCGACGCGGTTGATGCCGGACTGGTTCAGCATATTGCGCAAGGTGGCGCGCATGCCGGGGTTGGGGTCTACCAGCAGGACGGAAAGTTCAGCGTAATCTTGCATGTATCGGTTTCCAGGCGTGGCCTAAGCGGCCGAAGGTGAAGGTGAGGTTGACGGCGCAGGTGCGGGCGGCTGCGGCGCCGGATGCGCGGCGGCGAGCTGCGCGCCATGCTGCTTGCGGATGGCCACGTACTGGGTCAGCAAACCAGGCAGCAGCGGATGCTCGGCATTGTGCTCGCGGATGCGCCGCAGCAGGGCCGTGCACTGGCCGAACAGGGCCGCGTCCCAACCCACGTCGGCCAGTTGGCGCAACATGGCGGTGGCGGCGACCGTCCACAGACCCGTGTGCTCGGGATTGCGTTGCAGGGCCAGGTGCAGCACCTCGACCGCGCCGCGCAGGTCGCCCTGGCGGCTCTTTTCCGCCGCCTGGCGCACCATCGCGTCCACCGCCGAATCGAGGTTGGCATGGTGCTGCTTGACCAGCTCCGGCCGGTCGGCCTGTTCGCAGATGGCCAGCACCTGCGATGCGCTCACGCCGCTGTTGGGGTCGGCCGTCAGTTCCGCGAACAGGGCGTTGGCCTGTTCGTCCATGCGGTTGACGAGGCAGCTGTGGGCCAGGCCCAGCTTCACATTGCTCGACATGCCCGTCGCCTCGGCCAGCTTGTTCATGGCCTTGGCCAGTTCGGCGGCCGCGCCGGCCGCGTCGCCTTTCAGTTCCAGCACCATGGAGGCGGCGTAGGCGCGGCACACTTCCGTGCCGGCACTGCTGCGCAGGGACCGCTCCAGGTCGCGCACCACGGCGCTGGCGGCTGTCGCATCGCCTTTCTTGACCAGTGTGCGCACCAGGTTGACATGGTCGGATGGATCGCGAAACTCGGAATGGCGGGCCTTGGCGACCACCTGCTTGTAGGCTTGCTCGGCGCCCGCCACATCGCCCACAGCCAGCGCCACATCGCCCAGATGGCGCAGCCGGCGTACCATGTGGGGCGAGATGGCGACCGCGTCCTGCAGCACTTGTTTCGCGGCCTCGTCGTTGCCCCGGACGCGCAGGCACTGGGCCAGCAGGTCGTAGGCGGCCATGAATTTCGGGTTGGCGGCCACCAGCGCTTCCAGCAGGGCCTGGGCTTCGCCATGGCGCCCCAGGTGCGACAGGCAGCGCGCCTGGCCCAGTTGCGCCCAGCCCAGCGGCTTCGATTGGAGGATGGCGGCGTAGACCTGCTCCGCTTCCGCGTGCCGGTCCAGGCTCACCAGCAGTTCGGCCCGCAGCCGCGCGTAGTCGGTGGCGTAGCGGGGCTGGCTGGTTTCCGCCGCCAGGCAGGCATCAAGCGCCTCGCGCGCCTTGCCTTGGCCTATCTTCTGGTACACGGGCAGGAAGTTGGCGCGCCGCTCCAGGGCGCGGCCTATGCGCTGCGACAGCACATCGACCGTGAACGGCTTGAGGATGTAATCAGTGGGCAGCAGCTCGGCCGCGCTCACCACCTTGCTGTACACGCCTTCGGCCGTGAGCATGATGAAAATGGCCCACTGGCTGATGACGCGGTGGTGCCGCAAATCCTCCAGCAACTGCTGGCCGTCCTGGCCGGCGTTCTCGGCGCTGCCGCCCAGGTCGTATTCGCACAGGATCACGTCATAGGACTTGGTGCCCAGCTGGCGGATGGCGGTGGCCGAACTGACGGCGTGGTCGACCTTGGTGATATTCACCTGAGTCAGCATGTTGTGCAGACTGGCGCGCATGCCCTGGTTGGGGTCGACGATCAGGACCGACAGGTTGCTATAGTCTGGCATGGTGGACTTTCGTGGGCCGGGCCGCAGGGGCGGTGAGTCCTTATCGGCAGGCTTCAGCAAAATTTGAAACAAGCATACTCCAAGCAACGAAAAAATTGCAGCGCTTGATAGTGTTTCTCGCCCGGCAAGCCCGTTTTCGACCGTGAAACGGCAAAAAATGTTGCTTCGGCGGCACTTTTTGCGCCGAATTGGGGCTGTGGGGAGAGGGGCGAAAGCGGTATAATGCGCGCACAGGAAATTTTGCAATATCGCATACGTTCAGTTTCGTGCCGTCTCATTCTTTAAATCCGCAGCCTCGCTGCATCAACCATCTCCAAACCATGTTGATTCTGCCGGGCTCCAATGCCCTGTCCGCATTCCGTAGCCAACGCCTGTTAACCCAACTGCAAACGGTGCTGCCCGCCGTGGCCGCGGTGCAGGCCCGATATGTCCACTTCATCGATGCCGCCGCGCCCCTGTCGGCCGACGAGAGTGCCCGCCTGGGCGCGCTGCTGACCTACGGCGAACCGGCCCATGCCGAGCACGCCGAAGGCGCGGTCGAGGAATTCTTCGTCATTCCCCGTTTCGGCACCATTTCGCCGTGGGCTTCCAAGGCCACCGACATCGTCCATAACTGCGGCATGGCGCATATCAAGCGCGTGGAGCGGGGCGTGGCCTTCCGCATCAACCTGAAGGCGGGCTTCCTGGGCACCGGCATCGGCGCCGTCAAGAAGCTGTCGGAGCCGGAAGTGCAGGCCGTGGCCGCGCTGCTGCACGACCGCATGACGGAATCGGTGCTGCGCCATCCGGACGAGGCATCGGCCCTGTTCCGCACCCTGGACGCCCGTCCGCTGGAGACGGTGGACGTGCTGGGCGCCGGCAAGCAGGCGCTGGAAAAGGCCAACACGGACCTGGGCCTGGCCATGTCGGACGACGAGATCGAGTACCTGGACGCCGCCTTCACCAAGGCTGGCCGCAACCCGACCGACGTGGAACTGATGATGTTCGCGCAGGCCAACAGTGAGCACTGCCGCCACAAGATCTTCAACGCCGACTGGACCATCGACGGGGTGGCGCAGGACAAGTCGCTGTTCCAGATGATCAAGAACACCCACCTGCTGCAGCCCAAGGGCACCATCGTGGCCTACAGCGACAACTCGTCCATCATGGAAGGCGCGGAAGTGGCGCGCTTCTTCCCGCGCGGCGCGAACCATGAATACGCCGCCTCGACCGAGCTGACCCACACCCTGATGAAGGTGGAAACCCACAACCACCCGACCGCCATTTCGCCATTCCCGGGCGCCTCCACCGGCGCCGGCGGCGAGATCCGCGACGAAGGCGCGACCGGCCGCGGCGCCAAGCCCAAGGCTGGCCTGACCGGCTTCACCGTCTCGAACCTGATGCTGCCGGGCGCCGTGCAGGCCTGGGAAAACGCGGCCAGCGTAACGGCCGCCGCCGGCTACCGCGATACGGCCAAGGCCTACGGCAAGCCAGACCGCATCGCCTCGGCGCTGCAGATCATGATCGAAGGCCCGCTGGGCGGCGCCGCGTTCAGCAATGAATTTGGCCGTCCGGTACTGGGCGGTTACTTCCGTACCTACGAACAGAACATCGGCCGCCAGTTCGCCGGCGCCAGCGACACCGTGTATGGCTACCACAAGCCCATCATGATCGCCGGCGGCATCGGCAACATCTCGGGCCAGCACACGCACAAGAACGACATCCCGGTCGGCAGCCTGCTGATCCAGCTGGGCGGTCCCGGCATGCGCATCGGCATGGGCGGCTCGGCTGCCTCGTCGATGGCGACCGGCACCAATACGGCCGACCTGGACTTCGACTCGGTCCAGCGCGGCAACCCGGAAATGGAACGCCGCGCCCAGGAAGTGATCAACGGTTGCTGGCAAATGGGCGCGGCCAACCCCATCATCTCGATCCACGACGTGGGCGCGGGCGGCCTGTCGAACGCCTTCCCGGAAATCACCAACGACGCCAAGCGCGGCGCCATCTTCGACCTGCGCAAGATCCCGCTGGAAGAAAGCGGCATGGCGCCCAAGGAAATCTGGTCCAACGAATCGCAGGAACGCTATGTGCTGGCCATCGCGCCGGACAGCCTGCCCGCGTTCCAGGCCCTGTGCCAGCGCGAGCGCTGCCTGTTCGCCGTGGTCGGCGTGGCGACCGAGGAACGCCAGCTGAAACTGGTCGACCCTGAACTGGGCAACAACCCGGTCGATATGCCGATGGACGTACTGCTGGGCAAACCGCCCAAGATGCAGCGCGACGTGCATCACGTGCAAAACGACTTCCCCGCCATCGACCTGACCGGCATGGACCTGGAAGAAGCGGCCAAGCGCGTGCTGCTGCTGCCGACCGTGGGCGACAAGTCCTTCCTGATCACCATCGGCGACCGTTCCGTGGGCGGCATGAGCGTGCGCGACCAGATGGTCGGTCCCTGGCAGGTGCCGGTGGCCGATTGCGCCGTCACCGCCATGAGCTTCGAAGGCTACCTGGGCGAAGCCATGGCGATGGGCGAGCGCACCCCGCTGGCCGTGATCGACGCGCCGGCCTCGGGCCGCATGGCCGTCGGTGAGGCGATCACCAACATCGCCGCCGCCGCCATCCGCGACATTTCCGACATCAAGCTGTCGGCCAACTGGATGGCCGCCTGCGGCCAGCCTGGCCAGGACGCGGCCCTGTACGACACCGTGAAAGCGGTCGGCATGGAACTGTGCCCGGCGCTCGGTATCAGCATCCCGGTCGGCAAGGATTCGCTGTCGATGCGCACCACCTGGCGCGACGAGGCGCAGGAATCGAAAGCCGTCACCAGCCCCGTGTCCCTGATCGTCTCGGCCTTCGCGCCGGTGCATGACGTGCGCAAGTCGCTCACGCCGCAGATCAAGACGGACGCCGGCGATACGGCCATGATCCTGATCGACCTGGGCCGCGGCAAGAACCGCCTGGGCGCGTCGGCGCTGTCGCTGGTCATGGGCCAGCTGGGCAACGAGACGCCGGACGTGGACAGCGCGGAAGACCTGAAAGGCTTCTTCGCCGCCATCCAGCAACTGAACAACGACGGCAAGCTGCTGGCCTACCACGACCGTTCCGACGGCGGCCTGTACGCCACGCTGGCTGAGATGGCCTTCGCCGGCCGCGCCGGCCTGTCGATCAACCTCGACATCCTGACGCTGGAGCAGGGCCATGGCGCCGACCAGGGCGACGCCAAGAACTGGGCCGGCCAGATCGCCGAGCGCCGCAACGAGCAAACCATCCGCGCGCTGTTCTCGGAAGAACTGGGCGCTGTGATCCAGGTGCGCGCCGACGAGCGTTCGCAAGTGATGGACGTGCTGCGTACGTTCAACCTGGGCGCCTGCAGCCACATTATCGGCAAGCCGAACGACCGTGGCGTGATCGAATTCACGCGCGACGCCAAGACCATCTACAGCCAGCCGCGCGCCGCGCTGCACCGCCTGTGGAGCGAAACCAGCTGGCGCATCGCGCGCCTGCGCGACAACCCGGCCTGCGCCGACGCGGAATACGACCGCCTGCTGGACGAAACCGATCCTGGCATGACGCCCAAGGTCAGCTTCGACCTGGCCGACAACGTGGCCGCGCCATTCCTGGCCATGGGCGTGCGTCCGCGCGTCGCCATCCTGCGCGAGCAGGGCGTGAACTCGCACATCGAGACGGCGTACGTGATGCACCAGGCCGGCTTCACGGCCGTGGACGTGCACATGAGCGACCTGATCGCCGGCCGCGTCAAGCTCGATGACTTCCAGGGCATCATCGCCGTCGGCGGCTTCTCGTACGGCGACGTACTGGGCGCCGGCGAAGGCTGGGCCAAGACCATCTTGTTCAACGCCGCGCTGGCCGACCAGTTCGCACGCTTCTTCAACCGCGGCGACAGCTTCGGCCTGGGCGTGTGCAACGGCTGCCAGATGATGAGCAACCTGAAGTCCATCATCCCGGGCGCCCATGCCTGGCCCAAGTTCACCACCAACAAATCGGAGAAGTTCGAAGCGCGCTTCTCGATGGTGGAAGTGCTGGATTCGCCGTCGATCTTCTTCAGCGGCATGGCCGGCACCCAGACCGCCATCGCCATCGCCCACGGCGAAGGCTATGCGGACTTCAGCCAGACCGGCAACATCAACGAAGCCGTGGCCGCCATGCGCTTCATCGATAACCGCGGCGCCGCCACGGAAGCCTATCCGTACAACCCGAACGGCTCGCCGCAGGGCTTGACGTCGGTGACGACGGCCGACGGCCGCTTCACGGTGATGATGCCGCACGCCGAGCGCGTGTTCCGCACCGTGCAGCAGTCGTGGCACCCGGAAGCGTGGGGCGAGGATTCGCCTTGGATGCGCATGTTCCGTAACGCCCGCAAGTTCGTCGGCTAAGGAACCCGCTGCAATAGAAAACGGCCCCGTTTCGGCGACGAAACGGGGCCGTTTTTTTTACGCTATGCTCAGATCCAGTGCAGCACGCCCGCGAACAGGGCCAGCCCGCCGGCCACGGTGGCGCCTAGTCCGGCCACGACGGCCACCTGGCGCGTGCGCGAGCGCATATCGTGCACCAAATAGGCGACGACGAAGAAGGGCATGTAGCCCACCAGCCAGATCAGCCACGGCGTGCCCACGTTCCAGCCGGACCATTCCCAGGTGAGGGCGCCGATGTGGTTGAGCCAGTATTCCACGCCCACGCACAGCACCGAATTCCCGGCCGCGATCACCCAGCGGTTGTTGATGCCGAAAATCTTCGCGTTGGCGTCGGCCGGCA
This sequence comes from Rugamonas apoptosis, assembly GCF_014042355.1. Classification (GTDB taxonomy): domain Bacteria; phylum Pseudomonadota; class Gammaproteobacteria; order Burkholderiales; family Burkholderiaceae_D; genus Rugamonas; species Rugamonas apoptosis. Next base: position 57,261 of record NZ_JACEZU010000005.1, on the reverse strand, counting down.
GCATGCGGGCCGCGTACAAACCCATGATGGCGAACATGAAGGTGATTTCCACGTTGAGGCCGATCAGGATCACGTAGGCCGAACTGCCCGGCGTGCCCCAGGCGGGCGCGAAGCCGGAAAAGTGGAACAGCAGGCCATTCCAGATCTCGTTGATCCAATCCATCAGCCAGAACGCCACGCCGGCCAGCACCACATTCCAGCGGCGGGCGGCGGCCTGTTCACCGTAAGCCTGGATCACCAGCAGCAGCAGGGGAATCACATACCACTGAAAATGCGACGCGTTACGCACCAGCGCTTGTGCCTGGGCGGCGGAATCTGCGATCATGTTGTCTCCTTTTTATGAAAACTGGATTGTAGATACCGCGATCGGCGCTGGCTTGACCACGCAGGTCAACTTTTTTGACAATTTAGGCCATGCCCGACCACATTCGTGTACTACCTGCCACCGCCATGGGACTGACCGGCAGTGTGCCAGGTGCCTATGTGCGCCTGTTGTTCGACTATCTGGCGCGACAAGGCGCGGACGCCGCCGTCATCCTGGGCGAAGCGCCACCGCCACCGGAGGCGACCCCGTCTTCCTATCCCGCGTTGCGCTGGGCCGGCATGCTGGCCGCCGCCGCGCGCCAGTTGCATGATCCCGCCCTGGGCTTGCATGTGGGCGCCAGCATCACCCCCGCCCACCTGGGGCCGCTAGGGTACGTGCTGCTGGCGTCGCAGTCCGTGCTGGCCGCCTTGCAACGGTATTTGCGTTACCAGCGGCTGGTGCATGATGTGAGCCCCGTGCGCACTTATGCGGCCGAGGACAGGCTGATCCTGGAATGGAGCGATGAATCGCGCCATATCGGCTTGCTGGCCAACCAATGCGGGTTGGCGGCGCTGGTCCAGTTCGCCCGCGACATTACGGACAGCGATGTCGATCCGGTGGCCATCCACTTCGTCGAGCCGGCGCCGGCCGACGTGGCCCCGTATGCGGAACTGTTCCGCTGCCCGGTCCTGTTCGGGCAGAAGGCCACCCGCGTCTGTTTTCCGGCCAGCCTGCTGGAGTTGCCGCTGCGGCGTGCCGATCCGGCCCTGGTGGCCATGCTGGAGCGCCAGGTAGAGGCCAGTCTGGCCGCCATGCCCGGCCCCGACCACCTGCTGCAAACCGTCAGGCGCTGTATCTCCAGCCATCTGCTGGACGGTGAATCCATGCTGGATCAGGTGGCGCAGGAATTGCACGTGTCGGGCCGGACGTTGCGGCGTTGGCTGCACGCGCGTGGCTGGAGTTTCAGGAATTTACTGGAAGACACCCGGCGCCGGCTGGCCGAGCATTATCTGCGCGACACCCAATTATCGCTGCCGGAAGTGGCCTTGCTGTTGGGGTACTCCGAACAAAGCGCCTTTAATCGTGCATTCCTGAACTGGTCGGGCGAGACGCCGCGGCGCTGGCGCCTGGCTGCGCGACAGGCCGTCTAGCGTCACCCCGGAAGTCAGCCGAGCTTGAGGTGCTTGTTGGCCTCGCGGTAACTTAACGGCGACAACAGCCGCTGTTCCGTGAGCAGGAAGGCGCGCACTGCGTCGGGATCGTGGCGCGCATAGTCGCGTAACGCCCAGCCGATCGCCTTTTGAATAAAAAACTCCCGTTCCGGCGCCAATGTGCGGGCATACCTGAACAGGCGTGCGCGGTCGGTCCGGTCGCGCCAGCCCAATTGATGCAGCAAGGCGATCCGCCGCAGCCACATATTCGGGCTGGATAATGCGTCGTCCATCCCCGCATGGCCGCCGTCGAGTATATCGCCGATAATGGCGGCGAACCCGTCCACGGTATCCCACCAGGATTTATCCTGCGCCAATAATAGCAATTCCGGAATCTGCTCGACGCCCAACTCCTTATGCCACATCGCCAGCATATCCAATGCCGCGTATTGATATTCACGCTCTGGCAAAGCCCATAATTGTTTTGCCAATCCCATTAAATGCGCCGCACCACTGCCTTTTAATTCCTTGAAGCGCTGGTGTAATAACGTGCGCCGTAGCGGCGTGGGAATGCCGAGGAAAATGAACTGGTCACGCATATAGGCGCGCATCGGCGCCGCGCGGGCGGCTTGTGCGTTTGCCGTGAGTATTTTCCGAATCTCATCCAACGCGCGTGTGGTCATGGTGCCTGCTCAGTGCCGTGGTGGCGGGGAATGCGCGGGAGACGCATTGCTAACCTGCGTAGCAGTATAGGCGAACTGGGCGCAGGCCGGGCAGGCGCCGGCCATCATGCTCGATCCTGGCCTGGACGTGCCAGGAATTAGCGTAACGGGCCCGTTCCGGCCGTGACCGCTCGTACGGCCAGGCTGGCTTTCCAAGTTCTCATACAAGCCTTTTTGGTCCATTCCAAGGATTGATACCAATTGGCGGCCCAGCGCCCGCTGCTAAAGATATTTATCCTTATAGAACAAAGGTTTAGCATAAATGCCATCTTGTTGGGGCAGCAGGCACGCCGATTGCTATTACCCCCACCAGACCAGACAGAAGGTCGCCATTGAAAACAACGGAACAGGCCCAAGACGCCGGTTCCACCCATAGGCCGGAGGAACGAAATGAAAAAACAACGCCCGTTAACCATCTATATCTTGATTGCGATGGTGCTAGGCATCCTGGTGGGTTACGCCTGCCATGAAACTTTCCCTGAACAGAAAATCACCAGCGATATCGCCGCGCATATCTCGATTGCGACGGATGTATTCCTGCGTTTAATCAAAATGATTATCTCGCTGCTGGTATTTTCCACGCTGACGATTGGTATTGCCCATATGGGCGATGGTAAAGCGGCCGGCCGCATCGGCGCTAAAGCCATGAGCTGGTTCATTATCGCCTCGCTGGTTTCGCTGACGCTGGGCATGCTGCTGTCCAATTTCATGCAATTGGGCGCCCACCTGGGCTTGCCATTACCGGCGGCTGATGCGTCCACCGGCTTGAAAACGGCGGCATTCACGCTGAAGGACTTCGTGTCCCACATGGTGCCTAAATCGCCGATCGAGGCGATGGCCAACAATGAAATCCTGCAAGTGCTGGTATTCGCCATCTTCTTCGGCAGCGCCTTGGGCGCCATGGGCGACTCGGGCCGCAAACTGACGGCTGTGATCGACCAACTGGCCCAAGTCATGCTGCGCATCACCGGCGCCATCATGAAACTGGCCCCTCTGGCCGTGTTCGCCGCCATGGCGTCCGTCGTGACCACCAACGGCCTGGCCATCCTCGGCACGTTCGCCAAGTTCATGGGCGGTTTCTACCTCGGTCTGTTCTGCCTGTGGGCCTTGCTGATCGGTGGCGGTTTCGTCTTCATCGGCCGTCGCGTATTCACCCTGATCGGCCTGATCCGCGAACCTTTCCTGCTGGCATTCTCGACAGCCAGCTCGGAAGCGGCGTATCCTAAACTGCTCGACGCGCTCGACAAATTCGGCGTGCAACGCAAGATTTCCAGCTTCGTGCTGCCGATGGGTTACTCCTTCAACCTGGATGGCTCGATGATGTACTGCACCTTCGCCGTACTGTTCATTTCCCAGGCTTATGGCATCGATCTGTCGATCGGTACCCAAATCACGATGCTGTTGCTGCTGATGCTGACCTCCAAGGGCATGGCCGGTGTGCCACGCGCTTCGCTGGTGGTGATCGCCGCCACCCTCAACCAATTCCACATCCCTGAAGCAGGCCTGTTGCTGCTGATGGGCGTCGACCAGTTCCTTGACATGGGTCGTTCGGCCACCAACGCCGTCGGTAACGCGGTGGCGACGGCCGTGGTCGCCAAGTGGGAAGGAGCATTGCATGACCCGCAAGAAGCCAGTGAGGCCAACGTGGCTTCTGCACACATTCGCAGCGCATAACAATTACATTTTTTTCGGAGAGACTAATGAAAGCAGCAATCAAATCGGCAACCCTCAGCATGATGGCCCTCGGTATGGTATCGGGCGCGGCCGTGGCCCAATCCAACGTGACCGTCTATGGCGTGGCTGATGCTGGCCTGGTGTTCGAGCGCGGCGGTGCAGCCGGCAGCGTGAGCAAAGTCACCAGCGGTGTTGCCTCGGGCTCGCGTCTGGGCTTCAAGGGTACGGAAGACCTGGGTAGCGGCCTGGCCGCCAACTTTGTCGTGGAAAATGGCTACGGCATCGATACCGGCGCGGCCGGGCAGGGCGGTCTGCTGTTTGGTCGTCAGGCATGGGTCGGTTTGTCCGGCCAGTTCGGCGCCGTGGCCCTGGGCCGTCAGTACTCCCCATGGTACAAGACGGTGCGCGACGTTGCTGACCCGTTCAGCGACGGCCTGGCCGGTGCCGGCACCAACATGCTCGCCGCCAACACCCGCGTCGACAATATGGTGAGCTACGCTTCGCCCAAGCTGGCGGGCTTCTCGGCTGAGCTGGCCTATGGCGCCGGTGAAGTGGCTGGCGACGCGTCGGCTAACCGTACCATGGGCGCCAGCGCGACCTACAGCCAGGGTCCGTTGACCGTGGTGCTGGTCCACCACCAGCGTGAAAACCCGACCGCCACCGCACACTTCCGCAATACCTTGCTGACGGCGCGCTACATGTTTGACAACCACATCACGGGCCACGTCGCCTACGCCGTGAACCGTGACCTGGCTGGCAACGAAAGCAAGGATACCTTGCTGGGCGGCACCTACACCTTGGGCGCCGGCAAGTTCATCGCCTCGGTGATCAACCACCAGGACGACTCGGTGGCGAATCTGGACGCGCGCCAATACGCCGTGGGCTATGTTTACTCCCTGTCCAAGCGTACGGACCTGTATACTGCCTACGGTCACGTCAACAATCGCAACGGTGCGAGCTTCAAGATTGGCAATGCTACCGATAGCGGCTCGGGTGTCACGGGCGTCAATCTGGGTATGCGTCACGTCTTCTGAGGTCTGGTGCCGCTTGCTCCGGCAAGCGGCACGGCTCCGGTCCAACCGTGAGCCGCGCCGCGCCGGATCTTGAAGAAAGCACTATGCCTGCAGAAGTCACAACTGAAACCGCCGGCCCCGGGCGCTCCGGACGCGGGCGGTGGACTGGCCGTACCATCCTCGGATGGAGCCTGGTCGTCGCCGTGGGTTTGGCGCTGGCCGGGCTGGCCTATTGGTGGGCACAGCGCATCACGGTCGCGCGGTTGCAAGATAGTGGCGCACAACGGCTGGAAGTCTATGCCGTGAGCCTGGAGAACTTGCTCAGCAAATACGATTTCCTTCCTAGTACGCTGGAGTTGAGTGATGATGTGGTTGATTTGCTGCAGAAGCCGGAAGATCCGGCACTGCTCGCCGCCGTCAATCATCACCTGGAACGCCTGAACAAGCAGGCCGGTTCCACCAGCATCTACGTCAGCGACTTACATGGCATTACACTGGCCGCCAGCAACTGGCGTGAACCCGGCAGCTTCGTCGGGGATAATGTCGCCTTTCGACCTTATGTACGCGATGCCTTGCGCGGCAAGCCAGCTGGATTCTACGGCGTCGGCACCAGTTTGCGGGAGCCTGGCTATTTCTTTGCCCACGGTATTTACCGCAATGGACGGATGCTCGGCGTGGCCACCGTCAAGGTCAATATCGAAAAGCTGGAACAGACTTGGATACAGGGCAACGACAAGGTCTTGCTCAGCGATGAGCATGGCGTGATCTTCCTGACCTCCGTGCCCGCATGGAAATACACCACATTGGCGCCCTTATCAGCGGCGGTGCAGCGTGAACTGGCCGCGACCCGCCAATACTTTTCGCATGCGCTGCTGCCACTGGATATTCATTCTTCGCCGGCGCACGAGGAAGGGGTGCAGTTTGTCACGATCCGCCCGTCCGCCAGCGGAGCCGGGGCGGATAGGTCGCGCCGGATGCTCAGCCAGCGGCTGTCGCTGGCCCCACGTCATTGGCAGTTTATCTATTTATCGGATTTGAGCCCGGCCCGCTCGAATGCGCAGACGGCGTTCTTGCTCGCCTGCCTGCTCGAAGGCTTTTTGATCGTGTTGTATCTGTACGTACGTCAGCGTCGCCGCAGCCTGCGGCTGAAACTCAAGGCCAGGGAAGATTTGCAGCATGCCTACGATAACCTGGAACTGATGGTGGCGGAGCGTACCTATAACTTGAAGCAGATGACACGCAACCTCAGTGACGAAATCGCTGTGCGCCAGCGGGCCGAAGACAAGTTGCGCGTCACCCAGAATGAACTGGTGCAGGCCGGCAAGATGGCGGTGCTGGGCCAAATGTCGGCGGGCATTACCCATGAGTTGAACCAGCCCTTGACGGCCTTGCGCACCATGTCCGACAACGCGGCCGTCTTGCTGGACCGCGGCCGGATCGATGACGCGAAAGCCAACCTGGGCGTCATTTCCCAGATCGTGGCCCAGATGGGCACGATCACGGGCCAATTGAAGGCCTTTTCACGCAAATCGGCGGGTCACATGGCGCCCGTGGCGGTCCAGCCGGCCATCGCCAACGCCTTGTTCCTGGTGCAGCGCAGGCTGGAGCAGGAGCAGGTCGCATACCGGCTGGAAGCGCGTCATCCTGACGCCTACGCCTTATGCGAAGGCAACCGCCTGGAACAGGTGTTGGTCAACCTGTTCAACAATGCGCTCGATGCCATGGCTGGCGTGCCTGCCCGTCAATTGACGGTGGGCATAGACCGCCAGGCTAACCGGGTGCTGATCAGTGTGGCCGATACCGGCCCCGGGATACCGGACGAGGTGCGCGCGCATTTGTTCGAGCCGTTCTTCACCACCAAGGAGCAGGGCGCCGGCCTGGGGCTGGGCCTGGCCATTTCCGAGGGGATCGTGGTCGACTTCGGTGGTATATTGAGGGCCGATCCGGCGCCGGGCGGCGGCGCCGTATTCACAATTGAATTACCTATTTCAAAGCAGGGAGCGGTGCATGGTTGATGGATTGCAGGTGTTGTTGGTCGAGGATGATGCTACGGTACGCGCCGGCAGTGTCCAGGCCCTGCAACTGGCCGGGTTGGAGGTGCAGGGCTACGCGTCCGCCGAACCGGCGTTGAAGGCGCTGACGCCGCACTTTCCCGGCGTCGTCGTGACCGACGTTCGACTGCCGGGCATGAGCGGTCTGGAACTGTTGACGGCCGCCAAGGCCATCGACGCGGAATTGCCCGTGATTCTGGTGACGGGGCATGGCGACATCAACATGGCTGTGCAAGCCATGCGCGACGGCGCCTACGATTTCATCGCCAAGCCGTATTCATCGGAACAGCTGGTGGAGGTGGTGCAGCGCGCGCTGGCCACCCGCGGCCTGATGCTGGAAGTACACAGCCTGCGCCGCAAGCTGGCGCAAAGCGCGGGTATCGAAGCGATGCTGCTGGGCGAATCGCCGGCCATGCGCGAGCTGCGCCGTTTGATCCTGGACCTGGCTGACGAACCGGCCGATGTGCTGGTGTTCGGCGAGACGGGCACGGGCAAGGAGATGGTGGCGCGCAGCCTGCACCAGCACAGCATCCGCAGCAAGCATCATTTCGTCGCGATCAATTGCGGCGCGATCCCGGAGAATATCTTCGAAAGTGAAGTGTTCGGCCATGAATCAGGCGCTTTCACCGGCGCGGCCAAGCGCCAGATCGGCAAGATCGAGCATGCCGACGGCGGCTCCCTGTTCCTGGACGAGGTGGAAAGCTTGCCGCTGGCCATGCAGGTCAAGCTGTTGCGCGTGCTGCAGGAACGCTACGTCGAGCGGCTGGGTTCGAACCAGCCGGTGCCGGTGGACGTGCGCATCATCGCGGCCACCAAGGTGGATTTGAAGGAACTGTCGGATCAACATAAATTCCGCAGCGACCTGTATTACCGCCTGAACCTGATCGTGCTCCATCTGCCGCCGCTACGTGACCGGCGCGAAGACATTCCCCTGTTGTTCGAGCATTTCGTGCTGGGCGCTGCGGCGCGCTACAAGCGTGAAGTGCCAACCATGTCCGGCCCGCTGATGCAGCGGCTGATGGCGCATACCTGGCCCGGCAATGTGCGGGAATTACGCAATATCGCCGACCGTTTTGTGCTGGGCCTGTCCAGCGGCGCCGATGGCTTGCTGGCCGCCGCGCCGGCCGCGCCGCTGGCCTTGCCCGAACAAGTAAGCCGTTTCGAGCGTGCCTTGATCGAGCAGGAACTGCGCCATTTCGCCGGTAACGTCGCCGAGGCTTGCGTGACACTGGGCCTGCCCAAGCAAACCCTGTATCACAAGATGCAGAAATACAATCTGGTGGCAGAAGACTTCAAATAGTCGCGGCCATAAAAAAGCGCTTCACGAGGAAGCGCTTTTTCAGATCGGATGAGCGTAGCCAGCTTACTGGATCTTGGCTTTCTTCATCAGTTCGTCGCGGTAAGCGGCGATCTTACGCTGTTGCAGCGATTCCGCCACCTGGCCTTTGACTTCTTCCAGGGCCGGCAGTTTCACGGCGCGCGAATCTTCCAGCTTGATCACGTGGTAGCCGAATTCCGTCTTGACGGGGGTATCGGTGGTCTGGCCATTCTTCAGGGCCACCATGGCGTCGGCGAAAGGCTTGACCAGCTTGGCAGGGGTCATCCAGCCCAGGTCGCCGCCGTTGTTGGCCGAACCGTCTTTCGATACTTTGGCCAGCTCTTCGAACTTGCCGCCCGCTTTCAGCTTGGCGATGATGTCCTTGGCTTCCGCTTCCGTGCCCACCAGGATGTGGCGCGAGTGGTATTCCTTCTCGCCCATGGCCGCCTTGTACTTGTCGTACTCGGCCTTGATGTCGGCATCCTTGACCGGGTTCTTCTTCACGTAGTCAGCCAGCATGGCATTGATGATGATGCTCTGGCGGGCGTTCTCGATGGCGGCCTTGACGTCGGCGTGGGTGCCGAAGCCTTGCTTGTCCGCTTCCTGGATCAGCACTTCGCGGCCGATCAGGTCTTTCTTGACGGCTTCGCGCAGTTGCGGCGAATCCGTTTGCTGGCCTTGTGCCACCACTTGCTTGACGATCTGGTCGACGCGCGATGCCGGAATGGCCTTGCCATTGACGGTGGCGGCATTTTGCGCGAATACCGGCGCTGCAGCTACAGCGATCAGGGCTAACAACAGGCGTGCTGGCTTCAAAATCATTATCAAATCCTATAAAAATACAAGAAATCGCGCCTGGCGGGCAGTGCGCATAGTTGGACGCAGAATCAAAAACGGCGCCCAGTGGGCGCCGGAGACGACTATATTACTGAATCTTTGCTTTCTTGACCATTTCTTGTTGGTAAGCTTGCAGTTTCTTCTGGGTCAGCGCTTCCGCGATCTGTGGCTTCACTTCTTCCAGGGTAGGCAGCTTGGCAGGGCGGATATCGTCCACCTTGATCACATGGAAACCATTTTCGGTCTGCACTGGCTTGTCGGTGAACTGGCCTTTTTGCAGGGTCACGAACGCGCCCGAGAATGCTGGCGGGAACGACGATGGGGTGGCCCAGTCGAGGTCGCCGCCGGTCGCGGCGGAGCCGGTGTCTTTCGAATTCTTGGCCAGGTCTTCGAACTTGCCGCCCGCTTTCAGCTTGGCGATCACGTCATTGGCTTCAGCTTCGGTGCCCAGCAGGATGTGGCGCACATGGTATTCCTTGTCGCCGGCTTGCTTGGCGAAGCGGTCGTATTCAGCCTTGATGTCGGCGTCCGACACAGGGTTCTTCTTGACGAAGTCGCCAACCAGGGCGTTGATGATGATGGCCTGGCGTGCGTTTTCCAGCTGTTGCTTGACGTTGGCGTCTTTCGCGAAACCTTGCTTTTCCGCTTCCTGCATCATCACTTCGCGGCCGATCAGGTCTTTCTTGATCAGTTCACGCAGTTGTGGGGAATCTTGCTGCTGGCCTTGCGCGACCACTTGTTTGACGACGGCGTCGACGCGCGAAGTAGGAATAGCCTTGCCATTGACGACAGCAATGTTTTGAGCAAATGCAGGTACAGCGGCAACGGCGAGAAGTGCAATCAGCAAACGGGCTGGCTTGAAAGTCATTATTAATTCCTGTAAAGGGAAAGTTTAAGCTAAAAAGTGTTGATTCAGGTTAGACAGTCATTGTGTCGTCATGTTTCAAGACTATGCTGCGTCCAACCTAAACCTTGCGCTACATCATACTTCGGATGGTGCCAGTGCGGTAATGGCCAATGCATGAATTTCTTTATGCATCATATCGTGCACGGAATCATACACGAGTCGATGTCGCATGACGAGTTTGATCCCCTCGAATCGGGCGGAAACAATCCGCACCGTGTAATGGCCGCCACCGGAGGCGGCGCCGGCATGGCCGGCATGCATCGCGGAATCGTCGCCAAGCTCGATTTCCAAAGGGGTCAGGGCCGCCTGCAGGCGGGTGCGGATCATTTCCAAACGTACATCGCTCATGCTTCATCTTTCATGTGTTTCGACAGATACAGAGTTTGGCCCACGATAAAGACAAACATGATGGACGTGGAACCGAAAGCCTTGAAACTGACCCAGGCGCCGGTATCGCCCTTGAACAGGACGAAGGCGACGAACAGATTCAAAAAGCCCATCGCCACGAAGAAACAAATCCAGGCCAGATTAAGCCGGTTCCAGATCACGTCCGGTAAATGAATGATGTGTTCCATGGATTTGCGCATCAGGTTCTTCTTGAACGCGAGTTGCGACACCATCAGGCCGATGGCGAAGCACCAATAAACAATGGTCAGCTTCCATTTGATGAAGTTATCGTCGTGGAAGTAAATGGTCAGGCCGCCGAAGAATATAAACATGAACAGCGACAGCCACAGGACGAAGTCGACTTTGCGGCCGCGCAGCTTGATATACACGATCTGGCCCATGGTGGCGAAAATACCGACCAGGGTGGCGATAATGATGGGCGATTGGGCCGCCGTCACTACGCCGCCGGAAACCAGGGCACTCATATGGGTATTGATAAAGTCTTGCGCCGCGTCGGCATGGCTGCCCGCCAGTTTATAGGCGGCGAAGAACATCAGCAGCGGCAGAAAGTCGAACAGGAATTTCATGGTCTTATGGTGGTGGCGGTGGATCAGGTTTCAGGGTCAAAACGCAGTGAAGCGGAATTGATGCAATAGCGCAAACCAGTGGGCGGCGGGCCATCGGGGAAGACATGCCCCAGATGCGCGTCGCAGACGGCGCACAGGATTTCGGTGCGCAGCATACCATGGCTACGGTCGACCTTCTCAGTCACATTGGCCGGATCCAGCGCTTCGAAATAGCTGGGCCAGCCACAACCGGAGTCGAACTTGGCGTCCGAGCGGAACAGCGGCGTATCGCAGCACACGCAGGTATAGATGCCGGCTGCGTGATGATCCCAGAATTTGCCCGTGAAAGCGCGCTCGGTGGCGGCATGGCGCGTCACTTCGAACTGCATCGGGTCCAGCTGGGCGCGCCACTCGGCCTCGCTTTTGCTTACTTTGTTGGTCATGATGATCCTCAGGAAGAACAGCTCACTTCAAGGTGGCTTGCCCAATCCGGCGGCAAGGCGGCATAGTGTTCGTGCTCTGGCTGTTCGTCGTATGGACGCTGCAGAACTGTCAGCAAGCGTGCCACTTCAGTAAAGTCCTTATTTTGCGCCTTTTCAATGGCAAGCTGCGCAAGGTAGTTGCGCAGAACATACTTCGGGTTGACTTTGTCCATGGCGCTGCGGCGCGCCGCGTCCTCGCTGCCCTCCGCAAGCAGGCGGGCGCGGTATTGCGCGGCCCAGGCGTCGAACGCGGGACGGTCCAGGAACAGGTCGCGCAAGGGCGCGTCGGCGCCAGGTTCGGCCACTTTCAATTGGCCCAGGGTGCGGAAGAACTGGGTGAAATCGACGCTGTTCGCTTGCATCAGCGTAAACATCGCATCGAACAGGGCTTGATCGCTTTCCTGCTCGGTGGCCAGTCCCAGCTTGGCGCGCAACAGCGCAGAGATTTTCTCCGCGAACGCGGGTTGATAGACGTCCAACGCCGCCTGGGCCGCTTCCACCTCGCCGATCAGGGGCAGCAAGGCCTGGCCCAGGGCATAGCAATTCCAGTGGCCGATCTGGGGTTGCATGGCGTAGGAATAGCGTCCTTGCTGGTCCGTGTGGTTGCAGATGTGCTGCGCATCGAACGCTTCCATGAAGCCGAACGGACCGTAGTCCAGCGTTTGGCCCAGGATGGACATATTGTCGGTATTCATCACGCCGTGCATGAAGCCGACCGCTTGCCAGTGGGCGATCAGGTGCGCCGTGCGGCGCGTGACTTCTTCCAGCAAGGCTTGATAAGGGTTGGCTGCGGCACGCAATTGCGGATAAAACCGGTCAATCACGTAATCGGCCAGTTGTTGCAGCTGCTCGGTCTTGTCCTGGTAGAACCAGTGTTCGAACGAGCCGAATCGGACGAAAGTGGGGGCCATACGGACCACGACGGCGGCCGTTTCCGGCGTTTCGCGCATCACGCCCTGGTCCGAGCCAGTCACCGACAAGGCCCGCGACGTAGGGATGCCCAGCGCATGCATGGCTTCCGAGCACAGGAATTCGCGGATGGAGGAGCGCAGCACGGCGCGGCCGTCACCCATGCGGGAATAGGGCGTCAGTCCGGCGCCTTTCCATTGCAACTCCAGTGGGCCATCGGCACCGTTCACATTGCCCACCAGGATGGCGCGGCCATCGCCCAGTTGCCCGGCCCACACGCCAAACTGGTGGCCGGAATACACGGCTGCCAAAGGCTGGGATTGTTCCGGTACCAGGTTTCCTGTCAACAAATCGACATAATCAGCCCGGCCCAGTTGTGCCGGGTCAAGGCCGGCCAATGCGGCGGCCGCGTCGCTGACCCCGACCAGATAGGGCGAGGGGAGCGGCGTGGGCATCAGCCGCGTGTAGAAGGCGGGAGGCAAGGACGCAAATGAATTGTCCAGCGGCAGTTTAGCGGCAGTAATGGTAATTCCAGTCGATGGTCATAGGTATACAAAAAAGGCTGTTGGATTTTACCCCACAGCGCCAATTCTATTGGGGCGCGGCGCAAAAACGCATGCCGCTTACATTCGGTAACGCACAAGACGCCACAGGTCAGGATGTTTATTGCAATGCAACATTGAAATGCATTGACGGATTTCCGGGCGGCGTTTCAAACTTGAACGCAAGTCCAATCTCTCCAGGAGTGTCGATGTCCTATCCGCAAAGCCCCGTCATGGGGCAAATGATGAACCAGCCGTTGCTGATTTCCAGTATTGTCGAATTCGCTTCGCGCCACAATGGCGGTGCCGAGATCGTCTCGCGCCGGGTCGAAGGCGATCTGCACCGCTATACCTTCCGCGAATGTCACCAACGTTCGCGCCGGCTGGCCAACGCCTTGCAGGGCCTGGGCGTGAAGATGGGCGAACGGATCGCGACCTTGGCCTGGAATGGCTATCGGCACCTGGAAGCGTACTACGCCGTGTCCGGTTCCGGCGCCGTATTGCACACCATTAATCCGCGGCTGCATCCGGAGCAGGTGGCCTACATCATCAATCATGCGGAAGACCAGTTGCTGTTCTTCGACCTGACCTTCCTGCCCGCCGTCGAGATGGTGGCGGCCCACTGCAAGATGATCAAGGGCTATGTCTTGATGACGGACCGCGCCCACATGCCGGCCGACAGCAAGATCCCCAACCTGATGTGCTACGAAGATCTGATCAATTCGCACTCGGATGACTACACCTGGCCGCTGTTCGACGAAAATTCCGCCGCCACGCTGTGCTACACCTCCGGCACCACGGGCAATCCCAAGGGCGCGCTGTATTCCCATCGCTCCACCGTGCTGCACGCCTATGCGTCGGCCTTGCCGAATGCGCTCAACGTCACCTCGCACGACACGGTATTGCCGGTGGTGCCCATGTTCCACGTCAACGCCTGGGGCTTGCCATACTCCGTACCGCTGACGGGCGCCAAAATGGTGTTCCCGGGACCGGCACTGGACGGCAAATCCCTGTACGAACTGTTCGAGAGCGAGCGCGTGACCATGTCGGCCGGTGTGCCGACCGTCTGGCTGGGCTTGATCAACCACGCCTTGCAGAACAAGCTGAAGTTCTCCACTTTCCGCCGCACCGTGATTGGCGGTTCGGCCTGTCCTCCCGCCATGATGAACACGCTGATCGATGATTTTGGCGTGGAAGTGGTGCACGCCTGGGGCATGACGGAAATGTCGCCGCTGGGCACGGCTTGCGTGTTGTCGAGCAAGCACAAGGACTTGCCGAAGGAGGAGCAGCGCAAGATCCTGCAAAAGCAGGGCCACGCCATCTTCGGTGTGGACATGAAGATCGTGGACGACGATGGCAAGGAATTGCCGTGGGATGGCGTCGGCTATGGCCACTTACTGGTCAAGGGGCCGTGGATCATCAGCCGCTATTTCAAGGACGAGGGCGGCGATGTGCTGCAGGACGGCTGGTTCCCGACCGGCGACGTGGCCACCATCGATCCCGACGGCTACATGCAGATCACCGACCGCAGCAAGGACGTGATCAAGTCCGGCGGTGAATGGATAAGCACGATCGACCTGGAAAACATAGCCATGGCCCATCCTGCCGTCATGCAGGCGGCCTGCATCGGGATCTACCATCCGAAATGGGATGAACGGCCGTTGTTGGTCGTCGTGCGCCGGCCCGCCCAGGATGTCAGCCGCGATGAGTTACTGGCGTTCTACGAGGGCAAGATCGCCAAATGGTGGACGCCGGATGACGTGGTGTTCGCCGATGCCTTGCCGCTGGGCGCGACCGGCAAGGTACAGAAGAATAAGTTGCGGGAACACTACAAGAACCACAAGCTGCCCACCGCTTGACAAGGTTCCCACCGCTTGATGCAAGCGCCCCGGCCCGACAGCCGGGGCGCCGCCATCAATAGGGCCGTACGCCGATCAGCCAGCCGTGCAGCAGGAAGGCGAACACGGCCCAGCCGGCCAGCCCGGCCACCACCGTGGTCACGGTCGCGCCCGTTGTACCGGCCGGATAGACCGTCCCTTCGGCGATATCGCGCCGCCGTGCGGCCCGGAAGCTGAGGATGGCCCACAGCAGGAAGCTGCCAAACAGCACCACGTCATGCAGTTTGCCGTTGGCCAGCAAGTGGGCCAGCGCCCATACTTTCACGCCCAGCACCATCGGATGGTGCAGCCGGGCCTTGATGCCGTTGTGGGGAATGTCCTTTGCCGTCAACAGGATGAAGGCTAGCGCCGTCAGCAAACCGGCCACATGACGCATGGCGACAGGCGGCGTCCACAGCACCACCGGGTTTTGCCGGGCCAGGCCGAATCCCCACACCAGCACAATGAATCCCGCCAGCGACAACAGGCTGTAGCCCGCCTTCCACTTCGCGGCACCCAGTCGCGCGCGCGTGGCGGTGCGCCAGTCGTCGGCCACGATGCGCACGGAATGCACGCCCAGAAACAGCACCAGTCCCAATATCAATATCGCCATCGTTTTCCCTAGTCTTGTGTGGTTGAGTGGCGATGGCGACAGGGCGCCGCCATCCCGTTTCAGCAATATTGATTATACGTACACTACGGCACTGGCTTACAATCTCCGCTGCCCTCCACGCGCAAACAAAAAAAATAATACGACCGTTCTTTTTCTGGGGTATAGTTAGATTTTTGCAGCAAGCCCGTTACCCACACAACAAGGAAGAGACATGACCGCCGAATATCAAGTCAACGGTTCCGTTGCCGTCATCACCCTGAACAATCCGCCCGTCAATGGCCTGGGCCTGGCCACGCGCACGGCCGCCGTGGCCGGCATCAAGCAGGCGCTGGCCGATGACGCCGTCAAGGCCATCATCATCACGGGCGCCGGCAAGGCGTTCTCCGGCGGCGCCGACATCAAGGAATTCAATTCGCCCAAGGCGCTGGCGGAACCGAGCCTGCATACCCTGATCGCCACGGTAGAGAACTCCACCAAGCCGGTGATCGCCGCCATCCACACGGTCGCCATGGGCGGCGGGCTGGAACTGGCGCTGGGTTGCCACTACCGCGTGGCGATGCCGGGCGCGCAGATCGCCTTGCCGGAAGTGAAACTGGGCCTGCTGCCGGGTGCCGGCGGCACGCAGCGTCTGCCGCGCGTGCTGGGCCTGGAAATGGCGCTCAACATGATCGTGTCCGGCACCCCGGTGGTGTCCGACAAGCTGGCCAAGACGGCGCTGTTCGATGCAATGCTGGCCGCCGATGCCGACTTGCTGACCGGCGCCGTAGCCTTCGCCAACAAGGTGGCCGATGCGCGTCCGTTGCCGAAAGTGCGCGATCGCAAGGTCGACTATCCGAACCACGAAGCCTTCCTGCAATTCTCGCGCAATACGGTCAAGGCCATGTCCGGCCCGTTCCCGGCGCCGCTGGAGTGCGTGGAAACCGTGGGCGCGTCCGTCACCATGAAGTTTGAAGATGGCCTGAAGTTCGAGCGCGACCGCTTCCTGCACCTGATCCAGACCACCGAGTCGAAATCGCTGCGTCACGCCTTCATCGGCGAGCGCCAGTGCAGCAAGGTGCCGGACGTGCCTGCCGATACGCCAGTGCGTGCCATCAAGGCGGCGGCCGTGATCGGCGCCGGCACCATGGGCGGCGGCATCGCCATGAACTTCCTGAACGCGGGCATCCCCGTCACGCTGCTGGAAACCAAGCAGGAAGCGCTGGACAAGGGCATGGCCACGATCCGCAAGAACTACGAAAACACCATGAAGAAGGGCAAGCTGACGCAGGAGAAGTTCGACCAGCGTATGGCCCTGCTGGGTGGCACCTTGTCGTATGAAGCCATCGGCCAGGCCGATATCGTGGTGGAAGCCGTGTTCGAGGACATGGGCGTTAAGGAAACCGTGTTCCGCAAGCTCGATGAAGTGATGAAGCAGGGCGCCATCCTGGCCAGCAACACCTCCACCCTGGACGTGAACAAGATCGCCAGCTTCACCCAGCGCCCGCAGGACGTGATCGGCCTGCACTTCTTCAGCCCGGCCAACGTCATGAAGCTGCTGGAAATCGTGCGCGGCGCCAAGACCGGCAAAGATGTGCTGGCCACTTCGCTGGCGCTGTCCAAGAAACTCAAGAAAACCGGCGTCGTCTCCGGGGTGTGCGACGGCTTCATCGGCAACCGCATGATCGAGCAATACAGCCGCCAGGCCGGCTTCCTGCTGGAAGAAGGCTGCCTGCCGGAACAGGTGGACAAGGCGGTCGAGAAATTCGGCTTCGCCATGGGGCCGTTCCGCATGGGCGACCTGGCCGGCAACGATATCGGCTGGTACATCCGCAAGCGCCGCTATGTGGAATCGCCAGAGATCAGTTATTCGAAAACGGCCGACCTGCTGTGCGAAATGGGTCGCTTCGGCCAGAAGACTTCAGGCGGCTGGTACGACTACAAGGCTGGCGACCGCAAGGCTTATCCATCGGAAGTGGTCAATGCGATGATCGTCAAGCACTCGGCCGATATCGGCGTGGCGCGCCGCAAGATCAGCGACCAGGAAATCGTTGAGCGTCTAGTGTTCGCCATGGTCAATGAAGCGGCCCTGATCCTGGAAGAGGGCATCGCCATGCGCGCTTCCGATATCGACATGGTCTACCTGACCGGCTATGGCTTCCCGCTGTTCCGCGGCGGCCCCATGTTCTACGCCGATACGGTGGGCCTGCCCAACGTACTGGCCGCCATCGAGAAGTATGGCCGTGGCCACCACGGCGAAGCGTGGAAACCAGCGCCGCTGTTGCTGCGCCTGGCTGCCGAAGGCAAGACCTTCAACGGCTAAGCAAGCAGATCGGGCCACCCGCCTGGGTGGCCCGCGCCGGGACGGGCGCCATGCCACGGTCCCGTTTTTTTGCTTTCCATTTCCGTTTCCCGTTTCCCAGCCTGCGCGCCAGCACGGCGCGGCTTCCATGCCGCTAGTGTTGCCGCGTTTGGACAACGGCGGCGGAAACACAGGCGCTTGCCCTCGCGCCATTGTCCCACCGTAAAAATCATGTAAGACTGGCCACAGATTCATCGCTCCCACCCATACTTGAGGGGAAGTTCGCATGCGAGTCTGGCATCATGGCTGAAGCCTCCAAACCCCGTAACGATATCAACCGGCTCAGCCTGCGCGCCCGGCTGCTGATCTGCTTTTCCGCGCTGGTGGTGCCGGCCGTGCTGGCGGCCGTGGTATCGCTGCTGATCCACGAACGCATGGCGGCCACCATGGGCGCCTATCTGGACCACGATGCCCGGATCGTCGAACTGGCCTTGCGCAGCAGCGCCGCCTTGGCCGGCGCCGGGGCCACGCCGGAAGGCTGGAAGTCCGCCACCGAAGAAGTGCGCAACAACATGCGCAGCGCGGCCCCCCTGGCCTCCGACGCGCTGCGGCAGGAAGCGCTCGATATCGGCGTGCTCAGTTATGATGCCCCGCCCGACAAGCTGGCCGCGCGCCTGGCGATGCTGACCCAGCACGCCACCGACGCCAGTGCCGGCATGGAAGCGAACCTGCGCCAGCAGCGCGCCTTGTCCAGCGTGGTACTGGTGCTGGCCCCGGCGCTGGCGCTCACGCTGGGCATGGTGCTGGCCTACGGCATCGCGCGCGGCATGTACATTACCTTGAGCGACTGCATCGCCTTCGCGCGCGATATCGCGGAAGGCAAGATCCCGTCGCGCCTCGAACCTGACAGCAAGAACGAATTCGACGTGCTGGTGGTGGCCGTCAACGACCTCATGCTCGACGCCCGCCACAATTCGCAGCTTCGGCACGAGCTCGAAAGCCGGATCGCCGTGCTGGAACGGTCCGCCGTGCTGCACGCGGCCAGCAGCCAGGCCTTGGCCAGCGGCGCCAGCGAGGAAACCATGCTGGCCGGCTTCTGTTCCGGCCTGGTCGAGACGGGTGGCTACCGCGCGGCATGGATAGGCTACGCGCGCCAGGACGCCGACCACAGCATCGAACTGGCGGCCCACGCCGGCATCGACCGCGAATTCTTCGAGGGCTTGCACCTGAGCTGGGGCCAGGATTTGCGCCGCCACGCCGCTTGCGGTGGCGCCATCCTGCTGAAAAAACCGCAGGTGGTGCGCGACATGGCCGACGCGCCCGCGTTCGCCACCTGGCGCGGTGGGCTGGTGATGCGCAACCTGGTCAGCTGCATCGCCGTGCCGCTGCTGCACGGTGGCGAAGTGTTGGCCGTGCTGGCCGTCTACGCCAGCGATGCCAGTCCCTGCAATGAAGACGAACTGGCGCTGTTGCAGGAACTGAGTCACATACTGGCGGCCGGCATGGCGCGCTACCGCGAGCTGGCCGCCCGCCAGCGTGCCGAGCAGTTGCTGGAACGGCGCGCCAATTACGACGAGCTTACCGGCCTGCCCAACCGCGCCACCCTCGAGGATGCGCTGCCGCGCCTGGCGGCCGCGGCCGACGCCGACGGCAAACGGCTGGCGGCGCTGTTCGTGGACCTGGACCGTTTCAAGGAAGTGAACGACAACCTGGGCCACAAGGTGGGCGACACCATGCTGGTGGAAGTGGCGCAGCTGTTGCAGAGTATCGCGGGCGAGGGCAATCTCGTGGCGCGCCCCGGCAACGATGAATTCGTTGTAATGCTGCAAAACCTGGAAGCAGGCGCCGATGCCGCCGTGGTGGCCACCGCCATCGTGGGGCGGCTGGCCGAGGCGCTGCCGAGCGGACCGGCGCAGGTGCGCCCCCTGGCGTCGCTGGGCATCAGCCTGTACCCGGACGATGGCGCCGTCGCGGGCGACTTGTTGCGCCTGGCCGACCTGGCCATGCAGGACGCCAAGCAGGCGGGCGGGAACACCTTCCGCTTCTTCGCGCCCGCCATGAACGCGCGCATGGCGGACCGCTTCGCCATGGAGGCCGACTTGCGCCAGGCGCTGCAAAAGGGCGAGCTGCTGATGCACTACCAGCCCCAGGTGAGCCTGGTCAACGGTGCCATCACGGGCGCGGAGGCGTTGATGCGCTGGCGCCACCCCACCCGTGGCATGGTGGCGCCCAACGAATTCATCCGGCTGGCCGAGGAAACGGGCCTGGTGCTGCCGCTGGGGGAATGGGCCATCGGCCACGTGTGCGCGCAACTGGCGCGCTGGCGCAAGGCGGGGCTGGCCGTGCCCACGGTGGCCGTCAACCTGTCGGCGCGCCAGTTCCACCAGCCCGGCCTGGTTGAGGTGGTGCGCAAGGCGCTGGCCGACAATGGCCTGACAGCGCGCATGCTGGAACTGGAGATGACGGAAAGCGCCGTCATGCACGATGTGGCGGCAGCGGCCGGCATCCTCAAGCAGTTGGCGCAGATGGGGGTGGGCGTGACGCTGGACGAATTCGGCACCGGCTATTCCTCGCTGTCCTACCTCAAGCGCTTCCCCATCAGCCATTTGAAGATCGACCGTTCCTTCGTGCGCGACGTCACCACCTCGCCCGACGACGCGGCCATTTGCAACGCCGTGATCGGCCTGGCCCACAGCATGCACGTGAGCGTGATCGCGGTGGGCGTCGAGACTGAGGGGCAGATGAATTACCTGCGCCGGCGCCTGTGCGACCAGATGCAGGGCAACCATTTCAGCAAGGCGCTGTCGGGCGAAGCCTTCGCCCAGCTGCTGACGGATGGCAAGCGGCTGCTGCTGCCGGCCGACCGCAGCCAGCGCACGCTGCTGATCCTGGACGACGAGCCCAACATCGTGCGCGCGCTGGCGCGGGCGCTGCGGCCCGATGGCTACAAGCTGCTGCTGGCCACCTCGGCCGCCGAAGCGCTGCAACTGCTGGCCGTCAACGAAGTGCACGTGGTGATGTCCGACCAGCGCATGCCGGAAATGAGCGGTACGGAATTCCTGGCCAAGGTCAAGGATCTGTATCCGGAGACGATACGTTTGATCCTGTCCGGTTATGCCGACCTGGAATCGGTGATCGACGCCATCAACCGTGGCGCCATCTACCGCTTCTTCACCAAGCCGTGGGACGACGAAGGGCTGCGGCGTTGCATCGCCGAGGCGTTCCGGCAGCAGCAACTGGAGCATGGCGCGGATGCGGTGACCAGCGTGTGAATGCGGCTCCCGGATGCAAAAAAGCCGCCATCGCTGGCGGCTTTCTAGTGTGCGGCGCTGAAACTCAGTCGGCCGCGTAGATGTCGTTGTCGCGCGTTTCCTTGACGAACAGGGCGCCGATCACCACCGTGACCAGGGCGATCACGATTGGATACCACAGGCCGTAGTAGATGTCGCCTTTGAATGCCACCAGCGCGAACGCGGTGGTGGGCAGCAGGCCGCCGAACCAGCCATTGCCGATGTGGTAGGGCAGGGACATGGAGGTGTAGCGTATCCGGGTTGGGAACATTTCCACCAGCATGGCGGCGATCGGGCCGTAGACCATCGTCACGTAGACCACCAGGATGAACAGGATCAGCACCATCATTGGACGGTTGATCTGGTCTTCATCCGCCTTGGCCGGATAGCCGGCGGCCTTGACGGCGGCGGCCGCATCCTTCTTCAGCGCCGCTTCCGCTTTCTTGCTGTCGGCATTGAAGTTCAGGCCGTCTGGGGTCATGACGGCGTTGAACGATGGGATTTCCTTGTCGCCGATCTTGATCACAGCGATAGAACCAGCAGGCGCATCCACCTTGGTGTAGGCGACCGAGCTGTTCGACAACAGGCCGGTGGCGATGTCGCACGACGATGGGAATTTTTTCTGGCCCGTCAGGTTGAACTGGAAGTGGCAGGACGCCGGATCAGCCACCACCGTCACGGGCGAGTTCTTCAGCGCCGCTTCCAGCGCCGGATTGCCGTAGTGGGTCAGCGCGCCGAACAGCGGCATGTAGGTGGCGGCGGCCAGCAGGCAGCCGCCGAGGATGATGTACTTGCGGCCGATCTTGTCCGCCAGGGTGCCGAAGAAGATGAAGAACGGCGTGGCCAGCGCCAGCGCCACGGCGATCATCAGGGTGGCGTTGACGATGTCGATCTTGAGCGTCTGCTGCATGAAGAACAGGGCGTAGAACTGGCCCGTGTACCACACGACGGCCTGGCCCATGGTCAGCCCGATCAGGGCCAGCACGACGATCTTCAGGTTGCGCCATTGGCCGAACGCTTCGCTCAGCGGGGCCTTGGAAGTCTTGCCTTCCGCTTTCATGCGGGCGAAGGCGGGCGATTCATTCATCGACAGCCGGATCCACACGGAGATGCCCAGCAGCAGCACGGATACGAGGAACGGCACGCGCCAGCCCCAGGCGTTGAAGGCGTCCTCGCCGATGGCCTTGCGGGTACCCAGGATCACCAGCAGCGACAGGAAGAAGCCCAGCGTGGCCGTGGTCTGGATCCACGAGGTGAACGCGCCGCGCTTGCCGTGCGGCGCATGCTCGGCCACGTAGGTGGCGGCGCCGCCATACTCGCCGCCCAGCGCCAGCCCTTGCAGGATGCGTAGCGAGACGAGGATGATGGGCGCGGCGATGCCGATCGCTCCATAGCCGGGCAGCAGGCCGACAATAAAGGTGGAGCCGCCCATGATCAGGATGGTGATCAGGAAGGTGTATTTGCGGCCTATCATGTCGCCGAGGCGGCCGAACACCAGCGCGCCGAACGGGCGCACGATGAAGCCGGCCGCGAACGCGAGCAGGGCGAAGATGAAGGTGGTGGTCGGGTCGCCGATGAAGAACTGCTTGGCGATGATGGAAGCGAGCGAACCGTACAGGTAAAAGTCGTACCATTCGAAGATGGTGCCCAGCGAGGACGCGAAGATGACCTTGCGCTCCTCCGGGGTGATCGCGCCAGCCTTGGGAGGCGATTTGCGCAGATCGGCGTTGGTGCCGGATGAAACTGCCATGATTAGTCTCCTGATTTTATTGTGCTTTTTTATGTTGTTCTACATTAGCTGACGGAATACAACATTGTCAGCATGGTTTCAGTCTGAGCGCTTAACCTTACGGCAAGCTTGCACCAAACTTACGTCAAGCTTACAACATTTCCGCAAAAAAGTATGATCGTCCGGATGTCGAAAAATTTGCGAACGGTCGTACTAAAATATGCTATTCTTACCTTCATCGCAGCAATCACCGCGGCCGCCATGGGGTGCGCGCGCGGCTCAAAAAACACTACCCATCAGGAGACTCACATGATAGATGCCGTCATCGTATCGACCGCCCGCACCGCCCTGGCCAAATCGTGGAAAGGCGCGTTCAACATGACCCACGGCGCCACCCTGGGCGGCCATGCGTTGCAGGCGGCCATCGCCCGCGCCAACATCGAAGCGGGTGAAGTGGAAGACGTGCTGGTGGGTTGCGCCAATCCTGAGGGCGCCACCGGCGGCAATATCGCGCGCCAGATCGCTATCCGCGCCGGCTGTCCCGTCACCACGGGCGGCATGACGGTCAACCGTTTCTGCTCGTCGGGCCTGCAGACCATCGCGCTGGCGGCGCAGCGCATCATCGCCGGCGAAGGCGACATCTACGCGGCCGGCGGTGTGGAATCGATCTCCTGCGTGCAGCAGGAAATGAACCTGCATATGTATAAGGAAGTCTGGTTGTCCGAACACAAGCCGGAAATCTACTGGCCCATGCTGCAGACGGCGGAAACCGTGGCCAAGCGCTACAACATCAGCCGCGAGCGCCAGGATGAATACGGCGTGCAAAGCCAGCAGCGCGCCTCCGCCGCCCAGGCCGCCGGCCTGTTCAACGCCGAGATCGTGCCCATGACCACCGTGATGGGCGTGGCCGACAAGGCCAGCGGCATGCTGCTGAGCCGCGAAGTGACCATCTCGGCCGACGAAGGTATCCGTGCCGACACCACCTATGAAGCCGTGTCCAAGATCCGCAGCGCCGTGCCCGGCGGCGTGATCAGCGCCGGCAATGCCAGCCAGTTCTCGGATGGTGCCTCGATGGCTGTCGTGATGAACGCCAAGACGGCCGCCGCCAAGGGCTTGCAACCGCTGGGCATCTTCCGCGGCTTCGCCGTGGCCGGTTGCGAACCGGACGAAATGGGCATCGGCCCCGTGTTCGCCATTCCCAAGCTGCTCAAGCAGGCTGGCCTGTCTGTGGCCGACATCGGCCTGTGGGAATTGAATGAAGCGTTCGCCGTGCAAGTGCTGTACTGCGCCGACAAGCTGGGCATCCCCATGGACCGCCTGAACGTGAACGGCGGCGCGATCGCCGTTGGCCACCCCTACGGCGTGTCGGGCGCCCGCCTGACGGGCCATGCCCTGATCGAAGGCAAACGCCGCGGCGTCAAATACGTGGTCGTGACCATGTGCATCGGCGGCGGCCAAGGCGCCGCCGGCCTGTTCGAAGTGGTCTGATCCACCTGCCACGGGCGCCTTGAAGGGCGCCCGTTTCGTATCAGCCCTATCCGCCACTCCGCTCAACGATAAAGGGACTGCGCCATGCAATCCACGATTTTGTCGCGCCGCGATATCGAGTTCATGCTGTATGAATGGCTCGATGCGCAGGCGCTGGGTCAACGCGCCCGTTTCCAGGACCACAACCGCGAAACCTTCGACGCCGCCATCGATACGGCCGAACAGATCGCCACCGACTTGTTCGCCCCGCATAACAAGAAGAGCGACCAGCAAGAGCCGCATGCCGTCCAGGGCGACGGTTGCCTGCGGGTCCAGATCATCCCCGAGGTCAAGACCGCGCTGGATGCGTTTTCCGCCGCCGGCCTGATGGCGGCCGGGCAGGACTTCGAACGCGACGGCATGCAATTGCCGACCGTGGTGGAAAAAGTGTTGTCCGCCTATTTCACCGCCGCCAACGTCAGCACCGCCGCGTACCTCTTCCTCACCATGAGCAACGCCAATACCTTGCTCAAGCACGGTACGCCGCTGCAAGTGCGGCGTTTCGTGGAACCTATGTTCGCTGGCAAGTTTTTCGGCACCATGTGCCTGTCCGAGCCGCAGGCCGGCTCCAGCCTGTCCGACATCACCACCCGGGCCGAACCGGACCCCATGCCCGGCGAGGAGGGCGAGCGCCAGTTCCGCCTGACCGGCAACAAGATGTGGATTTCCGCCGGCGAGCACGACCTGGCCGGCAATATCGTCCATCTGGTGCTGGCCAAGATTCCCGGCCCGGACGGCAAGCTGGTGCCCGGCGTCAAAGGCATTTCCCTGTTCGTCGTCCCCAAGTTCCTCGTCAATGAAGACGGCAGCGTGGGCGAACGTAACGACGTGGTGCTGGCTGGCCTCAACCACAAAATGGGCAACCGGGGCACCAGCAACTGCCTGCTCAATTTCGGTGAAGGCAAGTTCACACCGGCGGGCAAGGGCGGCGCCATCGGCTACCTGGTGGGCCAGCCGGGCCAGGGCCTGGCCTGCATGTTCCACATGATGAACGAGGCGCGCATCGCCGTCGGCCTGGGCGCTGCCGTGCTCGGCTACACCGGCTACCTGCATGCGCTCGATTACGCCCGCAACCGCCCGCAAGGCCGGCATCCGGCCCAAAAGGATCCGGCCCAGCCGCAGCTGCCCATCATCGAGCACACCGACGTGCGGCGCATGCTGCTGGCGCAAAAAGCTTATGTGGAAGGCGGTCTGGGCCTGGTGCTGTATAGCGCCCGCCTGGTCGACGAGCAGCGCACGGCCGAAGCGCCGGAGGCACGCGAACATGCGGGCCGTCTGCTGGACTTCCTCACCCCGATCACCAAGAGCTGGCCGTCCCAGTGGTGCGTGGAAGCGAACAGCCTGGCCATCCAGGTGCATGGCGGTTACGGCTATACGCGCGAATACAACGTCGAACAGTTCTACCGCGACAACCGGCTGAATGCGATTCACGAAGGCACGCACGGCATCCACGGCCTGGACCTGCTGGGCCGCAAGGTCACGTTGCAGGATGGCGCCCTGTTCAAGTCCTTTGCCGGCGAACTGCGCAAGACCGTGCGCAAGGTGCGCGGCAGCGTGGCCGTGCCTCGCGAAGACAGCGCCAACCTGACCGTGGCGCAGGCCGGACAACTGGCGGCGGACTTGACGGCCCACGCGGGCGCGCTGGACGCGGCATGGGGGCGGGTGGAACAAGTGACCCAGACCCTGTATGCTGCGGGCGACATGAACAAGACCCTGGCCAACGCCAGTGCCTACCTGGAAGCGGTCGGCCACGTCGTGGTGGCCTGGATCTGGCTGCAGCAAGCCTTGCTGGCGGCCAGCCATCTGCCCGCCGCCAATGGCGACGATGCCGACTTTTACCGGGGCAAGTTGCAAGCCTGCCGTTACTTCTTCCACTGGGAATTGCCCAAGGTGGAAGCGCAACTGGCCTTGCTCGAAAGCCTGGACACCACCACCCTTGATATGCAAGACAGGTGGTTTTAACTCATTCGATACGAAAAACATATGATCAAGCACATCGTGATGTGGAAGCTGAAAGACCACGCGGAAGGCGCCGACCGCGCCGCCAACGCCGCCCGCATGAAATCCATGCTGGATGCCTGCGCCAATGTGACGCCGGGCATCCTGGCGTTCGAGGCCGTGGTGGCCCAACCGGGGCTGGAAGCGACTTATGACGTGATCCTGTATTCGGAATTCACCGATAAGGCCGCGCTGGACGCTTATCAGAACCATCCCGGGCATCAGGCACTCAAACCGTTTTTCGGTGCCGTGCGCGAAGCGCGCCAGTGCATGGATTACGAGATTTAACGCCGTATCAACACTCCAATAATGCAACAATAGGACGACAGACTCATGCGTACAACTCAAGAATTGTTTTCGCTGGCCGGCAAGACGGCGCTGGTGACGGGCGGCTCGCGCGGCCTGGGCCTGCAAATGGCACTGGCGCTGGGCGAGCAGGGCGCCAAAGTGGTGATTTCCTCCCGCAAACAGGCCGACCTGGACGAAGCGCTGGCCTATCTGGCCCAGCACGGCGTGAGCGCCCAGGCGATTCCGGCCGACCTGTCGCAGGACGCGGCCGCTGATGCGCTGGTGACGGCTGCGCTGGCCCAGCTTGGCCATATCGACATCCTGATCAACAACGCCGGCGCCACCTGGGGCGCGCCAGCCGAGGATCATCCGGTCGAGGCGTGGGACAAGGTGATGAACCTGAATATCCGCAGCATCTTCCTGGTGTCGCAACTGGTGGGCAAGCGCTCCATGATTCCGCGCAAGTATGGCCGCATCATCAACATCGCCTCGATCGCGGGCCTGAGCGGCAATCCTCCAGGCACCATGCAGACCATCGCCTACAACACCTCCAAGGCGGCCGTGATCAACTTCACGCGCGCGCTGGCGGGCGAGTGGGGCGTGCACGGCATCACGGTGAACGCCATCGCGCCAGGCTTCTTCCCATCCAAGATGACCAAGGGCATCCTGGACCACCTGGGTGCGGAAAAGCTGGCCCGGGGCGCGCCCCTGCAGCGCATCGGCGACGACGAGGACTTGAAAGGCACCGCCGTCCTGTTCGCCTCCGACGCGGGCAAGCACATCACCGGCCAGACGCTGGCGGTGGACGGCGGCGTGTCGGCGGTCTGAGCGATGGCCATGACGCAATATCAACGCCTGGTGCTGGCCGCCCGTCCGCGCGGCGAAGTCCAGGAATCGGATTTCCGGATGGAGACGGTGGCCGTGCCGGAACTGCGGGACGGTGAAGTACTGGTGCGCAACCACTACCTGTCGCTGGACCCCTATATGCGAGGACGCATGAGCGCGGCCAAGAGTTACGCCGCCTCGCAAGCGCTCGATGAAACCATGATCGGCGGCACAGCTGGCCAGGTGGTGGCCTCGCGCCATGCCCGTTTCGCGGCTGGCGACTTCGTGACCGGCATGCTGGGCTGGGCCGAGATGGGCGTGGCCGATGGCGGCCAGTTGCGCAAGGTCGATACGGCGCAGATTCCGCTGTCGGCCTACCTGAGCGTGGTCGGCATGCCCGGCATGACGGCCTGGTACGGCATGAACCAGATTTTGCAGGCCAAGGCCGGCGAGACGGTATGCGTGTCGGCCGCCAGCGGGGCCGTGGGCAGCGTGGTGGGCCAGTTGGCCAAACTGCGCGGCTGTCGCGCCATCGGCGTGGCCGGCGGCAAGGACAAGTGCGACTACGTGGTCCGGGAACTGGGCTTCGACGCCTGCGTGGACTACAAGGCCGGCAATCTGGAGGCCGACTTGGCCGCTGCCGCGCCCAACGGCATCGACGCCATCTTCGAAAACGTGGGCGGCACCGTGTTCGACGCGGCACTGGCCCGCACCAATGCCTTCGCCCGGGTCGCCCTGTGCGGCCTGATCGCTGGCTACAACGGCACGGAACTGCCGATCCGCAATGCGCGCCTGCTGTTGCTCAACCGCATAGCGTTGCGCGGCTTCATCGTCACCGAACACATGGAATTCTGGCCGCAAGGCTTGACGGAACTGGGCATGCTGGTGGCGCAAGGCAAACTCAAGTATCGGGAGACAGTGGCGCAAGGCTTGGCCAGCGCACCGCAAGCATTCAAGGGCCTGCTTTTGGGCCATAACTTTGGCAAACAACTGGTGAAACTGATCTGATGAAAAACTTCCAAGGAAAAGTCGCAGTGATTACGGGCGGCGCAAGTGGACTGGGCCGTGAATTCGCCAACGTGGCGGCCAAGTTGGGCATGAAACTGGTGCTGGCCGACGTGCAGCGTGACGCGCTCGACCGCGCGCGCGAGGAGCTGGCGGCCCAGGGTGTGGCGGTGCAGGCGCTGGTGTGCGATGTGCGCAAGGGCGAGCAAGTCCAGGCCCTGGCCGACGCGGCCATGGCGGCTTACGGCGCCGTGCATCTGGTGTTCAACAATGCGGGTGTCGGTTCCGGCGGCCTGATCTGGGAAAACACGGAGGCGGACTGGGAATGGGTACTGGGCGTCAACGTGTGGGGCGTGATCCACGGCGTGCGCATCTTCACCAAGCTGATGCTGGAGGCGGCGGCCCGCGATCCTGAATTCGAAGGCCATATTGTGAACACGGCGTCGATGGCGGGGCTGGTCAACGCGCCGGCCATGGGCGTGTACAACGTCTCCAAGCACGCCGTGGTGGCGCTGTCCGAAACCCTGTACCAGGACTTGCAGCTGGTGCAGGCGCCGATCGGCGCGTCCGTGCTGTGCCCGTACTTTGTGCCGACCGGCATCAGCCAGTCCCACCGCAACCGCCCCGCCGACGTGCGCATGACCCAAGGGCCGACGGCCAGCCAGCTCGCTTCGCAAGCCATGACGGACAAGGCTGTGACGTCGGGCAGGGTTTCCGCGGCCGAGGTGGCGGAAATGACCTTCAAGGCCATCGCGGACGGCCAGTTCTACATCTATTCCCATCCGGGCGCCCTGGCCGGCGTCCAGGAGCGCATGGAGGATGTCTTGCAGCAGCGCAATCCGAGCGATCCTTACAAGGCCGCGCCGCAAGTGCGTGACGCCTTGCGCGCCAAACTGCAAGCAGGTGCTGGCTCGCGCTAAAGCAGCGTGCGACAATCGTGGCTGGTTCAACTATCATGCAAGTTATGAATAACGAGACTAGTCACGTCATCCGCTTTGGCGACTGGAGCGCCTTGAGTGCCGACGCCAAGGCGATCCGCTTTGAAGTGTTTGTGGCGGAACAGAACGTTCCCGCCGAGATCGAGTTGGACGACATGGACGCCGTCTGCCTGCACGCGGTGGCCTACGATGGGGCCGGCGTGCCCATCGGCACCGGCCGTTTGCTGCCGGACGGGCACATCGGCCGCATGGCCGTCCGCAAGACGGCGCGCGGCAGCGGCGTGGGCGGCGCCCTGTTGCAGGCTTTGATGGCCCAGGCCCGCGCGCGCGGCGACCGGCGCGTGGTGCTGAGCGCCCAGACGCATGCGGCGCCGTTTTACCAACGCCACGGCTTCAGCATCGCCGGCGACGAGTTCTACGAAGCGGGCATCGCCCACATCGACATGCAGCTGACCTTTGCCTGACTTTTTCGAAGGGAGTATGTCATGACTAACATCGCGGACGACTACGATCCGGACCTGGATCTGGTATTCGAACGGACGGTGGAACTGCGCCCGGAACAGATCTGGGCCGCCTGGACCCAGCCCGCCCACGTCGTGCACTGGTTCACGCCGGCGCCCTGGAAGACGCTGTCGTGCGACATCGACTTGCGGCCGGGCGGCATCTTCCGCACGGTGATGTGCTCGCCAGAAGGCCAGGAACACCCCCATGTGGGCTGCTACCTGGAAATCGTGGAAAACCGGCGCCTGGTATGGACCGACGCGCTGTTGCCGGGTTACGGCCCATCACCCACCCCCTTCATCACGGCCTACATCACCCTGGTGCCGGAAGGCAGCGGCACCCGCTACCACGCCCGTGCCCGCCACAAGAACGACGAGGACATGCTGCGCCACGTCGACATGGGATTCGAGCGGGGCTGGGGCCTGGCCCTGGACCAGATGGTAGCTTACATGAAGTCGCTGTGACGGCTACTGGATCAGCATTTCATGCAGCACGGCCGGCGCATCGGCATAGAGTTTGACGACGGTCGAGGTGCGGGTGCCATAACCGGGCGTTTCGATGCGCACGGCCGACAGTACCCGTTCCAGATCCAGCGGCACACCTGTTTCCGGCAGGCGCTGGTCGGGGGCGGGCGTGGTATCGGCCAACATTTCAAAAAACGCCTCGTCGGGCGCACCCAGGCATAGCAAACTGGCGAACTGCGCCTTCGTCTTCAGCACCTTGGGCCAGGGCGCGTCCAGCAGCGCGTTCGACAGGCCGTAGATCCCCGGTTCCAGCGGCTGGCCGTTGCGCGGGTCGTCCTCTCCCTTGTTGGAGAACCAGATCAAGGTGTCGCGGTCGCCCAGCACCAGGTTGAAACCGTTGTAGGCTTGGCAATCGCCCCGGATGGCGTCCACATATTGCTGCGGCGACATGATGCCCGCCAAGTAGTCGGACACCAGATGGCCACGTGAGGGGGCATCGTCGCGGTGCTCGGATGGGCAGCGAATGTTGGTGATGGCGGCGAAGCGCGGCGAACGCCCCTCCTGGCTGGACTGGGTAATGCCCATCCAGCTGCCGCCCGCCTTCAGGTCGCGGCCGCCATAAATCTGGGGATGTTCCGGCCACACGCCGGCCGGCGCCGTGGCCCGCTCATAGAATTCATCGCGATTGGCAGCCGCGATCAGCGGCACGGCAGGCACCACTTTCCAGGCAAAGACAATCAGGCACATGGGAGCATATCCATAAAAACTTCAACGTGGCGGGCACCGGCGATGAGCGCAGGCACATCAGCCTGTGCCACCGCCGCAGCCAGCATCCCGGCGAATCCGTCGTCCGTGGCCGGATACACTTCCATCCACGTCTGCAAGCCTTCCCGCGCCTCCGGCCGGCGCTTGAGCTGGCCGGTCACGCCATGCTGCCGCGCCAGCGCCGCCTGCATGGCGGTCACACGGGGCAGCAGGGCCGGTGCGTCCGCTTCCCGCACCTGGTAATAAATGTACAGATCGTGCATGTCAGAGGTCGAGCGCATCCAGCACGTAAGGCATGGGCAGGAATTGCAGCGCGACGCCTTCGGCCGACCCCACGCGCACGGAAGCCCGTTCGATCGCGTCCAGCTTCATTTCCACCAGCGCGTCCACGCCACCCTGGCCGTTGGGCGCGGTGTTGACGATCATGCCGCAAGGCTGTTCGGGATCGGCCGTGGCGAACACTTCCGTGCCGGCGGCCGCTTGCGCATCGGGGATGCTGACCA
Source organism: Rugamonas apoptosis (assembly GCF_014042355.1). GTDB lineage: Bacteria > Pseudomonadota > Gammaproteobacteria > Burkholderiales > Burkholderiaceae_D > Rugamonas > Rugamonas apoptosis. The sequence goes on along the minus strand of NZ_JACEZU010000005.1, from coordinate 25,797 downwards.
GCGTGGTGCGGCGCTTGAGCTTGCCCAGATACTGGCTGCGGGCCACGATTTCCTGGCCGGGATAGCAACCCTTCTTGAAGTTGACGCCACCCAGCAATTCAAGATTGATCATCTGCGGCACGAACTGCTCCTGGGTGGCGGCCGTCACCAGCGGCACACCCGCGTGGATGGAGGACAGCTGCCAGGCGTCATTGCCGCCCACCGCCAGTTTTTCCGCCAGCGCGGGCCACACGGCGGTGGCCGTCTCGGCGCTGGTCAGCCACTGGTAGCGCGGCGCGCCAAACGCGTCGCCCACACGGATCAGGGTGCCCATGGCATGGTCGAGTTTGCCATAGGGCTGCGCAGGCAGCGTGTCGAACCAGGTGCGCAGCACGGCCTCGGCCTGCGCGCCGCCGACGCCCAGCATGACGGCGTTGGCGGGCAGTTCGGTGGCGTCGCTCAATTTGGTCTTGGCCCGCAGCACGTACATCTGCAAGCGTTTTTGCAGCGCCGGCTGGATCGCGCGCGGCAGCTGCAGGAAGATGGTTTCGGCATTGCGCCACATGAGGAAAGTGGCCAACAGCCGGCCTTTCGGGGTGCAATAACCGGCCAGGCGGGCCGCGTCCTGGCCCAGGTGTTCCACATCGTTGGTCAACTGATTGTGGAGGAAAGAGGCCGATTCCTCACCGTTCAGGGCGATCAGCCCCAGGTCCGTCAGCGGCGCGGCGAAGCCGTTCGCCAGCTCGGCGGCCGTCAATTGGCGGCCGAAATCGCGGAACTGCTGCGGCGCCGCTTCGGTGCCGCGCGCGCCCTGCTGGGTGAGAAGTTGGTTCCAAGTATTCATAATTTCCAGAAGTTTGACGATGAAAGCATTATCATTACGGGCTCATTATAGTGATCCCGCCAATTTCGCGCCGGAGATGCCCCAATTTTGGCGCGCCGGGAGGTTGGCATGCCGGGCGATTCTGGTCCACTATGCAGATATAACCTAAGACTTGTACATGATGTCCCTCATTAAAAGATTGATTGGCTTTGGTTTGATCGCCGCGCTCGTGGCAGGCGGCTACTTCGCCTGGTGGGCGCAGAGTCCCATTACGCCGGACGATGGCCCACCGGTGGAATTCACCGTCGCCCCCGGCAGCGGCGCCCACGCGGCCGGCCAGCAAATGGCCGACGCCGGCGTGCCCCTGGAACCTTTGCTGTTCAACCTGCTGGCCCGCGTCACGTCGTCCAGCGCGCGGCTGAAGGCGGGTGCTTACGAGCTCAAGCCGGGCACCACGCCGCTGCGCCTGATGGAGCAGCTGGTCAAGGGCGAATTCGCCCAGGAAACGCTGACCATCATCGAAGGCTGGACGTTCCGCCAGATGCGCCAGGCCATGGCCGCCAGCAAAGGCTTGAAGCATGACACGGCCGACCTGTCCGACCAGGCACTGATGGCGCAGATCGATACCGATTTCAAACGGCCTGAAGGCTTGTTCTTCCCCGACACTTATCTGTTCCCCAAAGGCTCCAGCGACCTGCTGGTGCTCAAGCAGGCCCATGCGGCCATGTTGACCCGTCTGGGCGATGCGTGGAGCAAGCGCGATCCGGCGCTGCCGTACAAGACGCCGTACGAGGCCCTGACCATGGCTTCCATTGTGGAAAAGGAAACGGGGCAGAAATCCGAGCGCAACATGATCGCCGCCGTGTTCGTGAACCGCCTCAAGCTGGGCATGCTGCTGCAGACCGATCCCACCGTGATCTATGGCATGGGCGACAAGTACGACGGCAAGATCCGTAAAAAAGACCTGGAAACGGACACGCCCTACAATACCTACACCCGCGCCGGCCTGCCGCCCACGCCGATCGCCTTGCCCGGCGTGCAGTCGCTGGCGGCGGCGCTGGCGCCGGCCAAGAGCCCGGCCCTGTATTTCGTCTCGCGTGGCAACGGCACCAGCCAGTTCTCCGACAACCTGACCGACCACAACCGGGCGGTCAACCAATATCAACGATAGGCAGTAGCGCTACATGACTCAAGCACGCGGCAAATTCATCAGTTTCGAAGGCATCGACGGCGCCGGCAAATCCACCCACATCGGCTTCGTGTCGTCCTACCTGCGCGAGCGGGGCCTGGAACTGGTCAGCACGCGCGAGCCGGGCGGCACGCCGCTGGGGGAAAAGCTGCGCGAACTGGTGCTGCACGAGAAAATGCACCTGGAGACGGAAGCCTTGCTGATGTTCGCCAGCCGCCGCGAGCACCTGGCCCAAGTGATCGAACCGGCGCTGGCCAGCGGCGCCTGGGTCATTTCCGACCGTTTCACGGACGCCAGTTTCGCCTACCAGGGCGGCGGCCGTGGCCTGGGGCGCGACAAGCTCGACGCGCTGGAGCAGTGGGTGCATCCCGATTTGCAGCCGGACCTGACCTTGCTGTTCGACGTGCCGCTGGAAGTGGCGCGCGCCCGGCTGGACGCCACCCGCGCGCTCGACAAATTCGAACAGGAAAAGGCGGACTTCTTCGCCGCCGCCCGTGCCGAATACCTGCGCCGCGCCGCCCAGTTCCCGGCACGTTTCCGCGTGATCGACTCGACCCAGACCATCGCCGCCATCCAGTTGCAACTGGCGGCGCTGCTTGATGCAATACTTTAACTTTAAAGCCATTGCATAAGCGTTTGTTTTAAAACAGAATACTACTGATGAGCAATTCCATTTACCCGTGGCAGGAAGACGCCTGGCGCCAGCTTCAGCTGCTGCGCCCGCGCATGCCGCACGCCATCCTGTTCCACGGCGCGGCCGGCATCGGCAAATCCGACTTCATCGAGCGTTTCGCCCAGGGCCTGTTGTGCGAAGCCGTGCTGCCGGACGGCCATGCCTGCGGCCAGTGCGTGTCTTGCGGCTGGTTCTCGCAACAAAACCACCCCGACTACCGGCGCGTGCGTCCCGAAGCGCTGGAAGACGAACCGTCGGCCGAAGGCGAGGAGGGCGGCGACGCTGACACGAAAAAGACAGCCAAGTCGTCCAAGGCGCCATCCAAAGAGATCAAGATCGAGCAGATCCGCAATCTGGCCGACTTCATGAACATTTCCACCCACCGCCAGGGCTTGCGCGTGGTGGTGCTGTACCCGGCCGAGGCGCTCAACATGCCCGCCTCGAACGCGCTGCTCAAGACGCTGGAAGAACCGCCGCCCGGCACCGTATTCCTGCTCGCTTCGAACAGCCTGGACCGGCTGCTGCCCACCATCCTGTCGCGCTGCCGCAAGTTCGCGCTGCCCATGCCATCCCATGCACAGGCGCTGGCCTGGTTGCAGGCGCAAGGCGTGGCCGACGCCGACAGCTGGCTGCGCGAGCAGGGCGGTTCGCCGTTGGCCGCGCTGGCCCAGGCCGAGACGGGCAACCGCGACGATATGGACACCTTGCTGCAATTGCTGGCCCGTCCGAGCGTGGAAGGCGCGTTGAAAACAGCCGACAAGTTGCAGAAAGTTCCGCTCGCGGCCCAAGTTTCTTGGATGCAGCGCTGGCTTTATGACATGTTTTCCTACAAACTGGCGGGAAATATCCGTTACTATCCGCGCTACCGCAAGGAACTGGCGAGCCTGGCCGACAAGATCCACGTCAGCCGTCTGCTGGCCGCGCTGAAGTCGGCCAACGAGCGCCGGGCGACGGCCGACCATCCGCTGTCGCCCAAGCTGTTCATTGAAGACATGCTGCTCGATTACGCGGCATGCTGTGCCTGAAAGGAAATGCATGAGCGCTAGCCCTGTCGACCCGAACGCCGCGCCCGTCGCCCGGCCCACGGTATTGTCGCTCGCGATCAAGGAAAAAGCGGCCTTGTACGCCGCCTACATGCCCTTCCTGAAAAATGGCGGCATGTTCGTGCCGACCCAGAAACCGTACAAACTGGGCGACGAGATCTACCTGATTCTCGCGCTGATGGACGATGCCAACAAGTACCCCATCGCCGGCAAGGTGGCCTGGATCACCCCGCCGGGCGCCCATAACAACAAGGCGCAAGGCATCGGTGTGCATTTCCCCGACGACGAGAGCGGCCAGCGCGCACGCTTGCGCATCGAGGAAATCCTCGGCGCCGCCCTGCGTTCGTCGCGCGCCACCCATACGCTGTAACTTCTTTCTGTTCCCATGTCCGCTTTCCGTCACCGCCTGGCCACACTGGCCGACCTGCCCACCATTGTGGCCATCTACAACAGCACCGTCGCCTCGCGCGAAGTGACGGCCGACACGGAACCCGTCTCGGTCGAATCGCGCGTGCACTGGTTCAATGACCATGCGCCGGACCGGCGTCCGCTGTGGGTGATCGAGGCCGTCGGCGACGACAGCGCCAGTCCGGCCGTGCTGGGTTGGATTTCGTATTCGAATTTCTACGGCCGGCCGGCGTACGCGGGCACGGCGGAAGTGTCGATCTACATCGACGAAGCGTGGCGCGGCAAGGGCGTGGGCCGTTATGGCCTGGAGCAGGCCATCGCCTTCGCGCCGCAGATCCAGGTGCATACGCTGCTGGGCTTCATCTTCGGCCACAACGCGCCCAGCCTGGGCCTGTTCCGCAAATACGGCTTCGAAACCTGGGCCAATCTGCCGCGGGTGGCCAACCTGGACGGCGTCGAGCGCGACCTGATCATTCTCGGCAAGCGCGTGGCTTGAACACGCGCGCCGCTATTCAGGCGGCAAGGTCCAGTCTTCCAGCTTGAGGGCTGGCCTGATCCTGTAAAACGCCTTGTCATTGGTGATGAGGGTGGCACCCACAGCGGTGGCATGGGCCGCGGCGCTGTCCCCAGATCGTTTACCATGGCGATAGACTGGATCAAAAGAGATCGCGTTCTTGGGGCGGAGTACGGTCACGGTCGTCCATGAAATCGGCGGGGACATCGGCCGCTTTCACCAGTTTGAAGAATTCATCCCACGATCCTGGCCGCTTTGACAGGATCACGTCGCCTGTGGTGGGGTCTTTGCGAATATAAACTTCCGTGCAATCAAAGCGGAAATTTGACGGTAGGCGCACGGCTTGACTGCGACCGTTCATAAATAGTTTTGCAACGTGGCGCATCTTGACTCCTGATCGTGGGGTATACCATTCATGCTATGTTCCGAAGGAGGATAGATCAAGGTATATCTCCAGGTCGGCGGCTGTCGCGCCTGTAACGCGGCATGGGAAACACGATACAATCACGCCATGTATATCGATTCTCATTGCCACATCAATTTCCCCGAGCTGGCCGCTCGCATGCCTGAAATCCTCGCCAAGATGGCGGAAAACAAAGTCAGCCATGCGCTGTGCGTGTCGGTCGACTTGCCGGACTTCCCGCAAGTGCTGGCCCTGGCCGAACAATATCCCCACATTTACGCCTCGGTCGGCGTGCACCCCGATTACGAGGACACGCCGGAACCGAGCGTGGAAGGCCTGGTCCGGCTGGCCGACCATCCGAAGATCATCGCCATCGGCGAAACGGGCCTCGACTATTTCCGCCTGACGGGCGACCTGGAATGGCAGCGCGAGCGCTTCCGCACCCACATCAAGGCGTCAAGAGTCACCCGCAAGCCTTTGATTATTCACACCCGTTCCGCCAGCGAGGACACCATCCGCATCATGCGCGAGGAGGGCGCGGGGACGGAAGCGGGCGGCGTGGCCGGCGTCATGCATTGCTTCACCGAGTCGCTTGAGGTGGCGCGCGCCGCCATCGACATGGGGTTCTATATTTCGTTCTCCGGCATCGTGACCTTCAAGAGCGCCAAGGAGTTGCAGGCCGTGGCACTGGAAGTGCCGCTGGAGCGCATCCTGATCGAGACGGATTCGCCTTATCTGGCCCCCGTGCCGCACCGTGGCAAGATGAACGAACCGGGCTTCGTGGCCCACGTGGGCGAGTTCATCGCCAAGCTGAAAGGCGTGCCGGTCGAGCAAGTGGCGCAGCAGACGACGGACAATTTCTTCAACCTTTTCAACATCGTACGCTGAGCTCGTCATGGCAACTCGTATCTCGACACGCCGCTTGCTGATGGCCGCCGCCTTGTCGCTGGCCATCCCCGTCGCTTTCGCGGCCGACGATGAACGGGCGGTGAGCTTCTTCCGTGCCATTCAGCTCGACAATGTGGGACCGGTCAAACGCGCGCTGTCCCAGGGGCTGGATCCCAACGTAAGGGAACCGGAGCGAGGCGAGACGGGCTTGATCGTCGCCATGCGCTACGATGCGATGAACACCTTGGACCTGCTATTGGCCCAACCCGGCATCCAGATCGAGGCCCGCGCGCCTAACGGCAACACGGCGCTGATGATGGCCGCTTTCCGCCAGAACAAACCGGCCGTGCTGACCTTGCTGGGCAAGGGCGCGGCCGTCAACCAATCCGGCTGGACGGCGCTGCATTACGCGGCCGCCGCCAACAGCACCGATATCATCAAGCTGCTGCTGGAACGCCATGCGACGGTCGACGCGCCATCCCCCAGCGGCCTGACGCCGTTGATGCTGGCCGCCCGTGAAGGTCAGGAAGCGGCCGTCCAGTTACTGCTGGAGCGGGGCGCGGATGCCACCCTGAAAGACGGCGCCTACCACCAGACGGCGGCCGAATTTGCCACCAAGGCCGACAAGCCCTGGATCGCGGAAACCATCCGCAAACACCTGGCCAGCGCCGCCAAACGTTAAAGACCTGACGTTCGTCATGTGACAAACTGGGAATTGGCGGGTTTTCCCCGCTCAGATCCCCGCTTGGTCCAGCCCCAGGGTTGACGATAATGATCCCGCCGTATTGACGATTTGCAATACGATCCAACAAGGGACAACCATGCTGAACGAACGCGAGATCGAAAGCTGCTATCTGGGGCAATTCATTCCAGTCCACTACCATCACAATATGCTGATGGATCAAAACCGCATGCATGGTTTCAAGTCGGCCATCGACTATGCGGTCAAGCCCGGCGCCAAGGTGCTGGAACTGGGTGGCGGCACGGGCGTGCTGTCCTGGTTCGCCGCCGCCAAGGCGGACAAGGTGTATTGCGTCGAATTCAATCCGGACATGGTCAAGGAAGCGCGCAAGATGCTCGCGCTGAACGCCAACGGCCACAAGGTCGAGGTGATCCATGCCGACGCGTTCGAATACCTGCCGCCTGAGCCGGTCGATGTGGTGATCTGCGAGATGATCCACGTCGGCATGCTGCGCGAGAAGCAGGTGGAAGTGATCGAGTCGTTCAAGCGCCGCTATGCCGCGCGCTTTGGCGGCCCGCTGCCCGTATTCCTGCCGGAAGCGGTGATCATGGCCGTGCAGCCATTGCAGCAAGAATATGATTTTGAAGGCTTTTATGCCCCCATCGTGCAGTTCCAGGAAACCACGGCCGTCTATTCCGGCACCGTGGAAATGGCGCAGCCGGCCGTCTACAGCATCATCGATTTCAGCCAGCCCAACGAGCTGATGTATGCCTGGCAGGGCAAATTCGTCGTCGAGCGGAGCGGGCAGATCAACGCCATGCGCTTTGTCACCAAGAACATCCTGGCCGTCGTCAGTGAACGCTCGACCACCATCGACTGGCTCAACCACTACATGACCTTGCCGCTGGCCGTTCCCGTGCGGGCCAGCGAGGGTGACGTGCTGCAAGTGAGTTTCCAGTACCGCGCGGGCGGCGCCATTCCATCGCTGCAAGCGTCGTTGACGGCGGAAATCCTGTACGAGGCGGCGCACCAGCCGGTGCAGTTCGTTCCAGCCTACGCCTGATCGTCGGGAATCGCCCCCGGCGCGCGCCGGGGGCTTATACTTCGTCTTTCACACTTGATATGCAAGACGAATAAATATGGAACAGCAGAAAGAAGTCGACCAGCGCTACCTGGTGCAGCAAAACAAAGTCAGCGATGGCGACACCAAACCGCCCGTTTTCGCCAAGGTCATGCGCGGCAAGACCGGTGCGTTCGAGGGCGTGTCCTTCATCAAGTCGAAAGACAAGGCGACCGTGATGACGATCACCGAAGCCAACCAGGCCATCGAATGGGCGACCAAGAAGAAGCCCAACGCCCGCGAATACGTCACCAAGATCATTTGCGTGGGCCAGTAATCCCGCCATGGCGGGCTGCTCGCCCGAGTTGGCGTAGGGCCCGCTTTCCCTCTGTTCGCCCCCCAATTCCAACCACTCATCGCATCTGGCCGCAGCCGGTCGCATGACGATTGCCCGTGCCCGGCGGGCGGCATACAGTGACGCCTGGTACTCGATTCACGGTCGCGGGAGCGTTGTCATGCTGAGTTTCATGTTGTGGTTGCTGTTGCTGGTCCTGTGCTGGCCGCTGGCCTTGCTGGCGCTATTCCTCTATCCCATCGTGTGGCTGATCATGCTGCCGTTCCGGCTGGTGGGCATCGGGGTGGAAGCCGTCTTCGAGCTGCTGCGCGCCGTCGTCATGCTGCCGGCCCGATTGCTGCGGGGCGCGCCAGGACGGTAAGCGGTCCCGTTTGCGCGCCACCTTGAAATTGCGCCGTCATCCCATACTTCAGTTCTCCAATGCTGTTAGAATTTAAGCACGACCTCGCCGTCGTCGGCTGTCGTCGTTCAAGGAGAATGTGATGACCCGCAAGACACCTATCGAGCGTTACCGCAACATCGGCATCAGCGCCCACATCGACGCGGGCAAGACCACGACCACCGAGCGCATCCTGTTCTACACCGGCGTCAATCACAAGATCGGCGAGGTGCACAATGGCGCCGCGACCATGGACTGGATGGAGCAGGAGCAGGAGCGGGGCATCACCATCACCTCGGCCGCCACCACCGCCTTCTGGAAAGGCATGGCGGGCAATTTCGCCGAACACCGCATCAACATCATCGATACCCCCGGCCACGTCGATTTCACGATCGAAGTCGAGCGCTCCATGCGTGTGCTCGATGGCGCCGTGATGGTGTACGACGCCGTGGGCGGCGTACAGCCGCAATCGGAAACCGTGTGGCGCCAGGCGAATAAATACGCCGTGCCCCGCATCGCCTTCATCAACAAGATGGACCGGGTGGGCGCGGACTTCTTCCGCGTGCGCCAGCAGATCGCCGACCGCCTGAAGGGCGTGGCCGTGCCGATCCAGATTCCGCTGGGGGCCGAGGATGACTTCCACGGCGTGGTGGACCTGGTCAAGATGCGCGCCATCAACTGGGACGACGCCAGCCTGGGCGTGAAGTTCACCTATGAGGACATTCCCGCCCATCTGCAGGCGCTGGCCGCCGAATGGCACGACAAGATGGTGGAGGCGGCCGCCGAGGCCACCCCTGAGCTGATCGAAAAATACCTGAACGGCGAGCCGTTGACGGAGGAGGAGATCAAATCCGGCCTGCGCCAGCGCACCATCCGCAACGAGATCGTGCCCATGCTGGCCGGCAGCGCCTTCAAGAACCGCGGCGTGCAGGCCATGCTGGACGCGGTGATCGAATATTTGCCGTCGCCGCTGGACGTGCCCGCCATCTCCGGCCACGACGAGCAGGACAATGTGATCGAGCGCCATCCCGACGACGCCGATCCGTTCTCGGCGCTCGCCTTCAAGATCATGACCGATCCGTTCGTGGGCCAACTCACCTTCTTCCGGGTCTACTCCGGCGTGGTCAATTCGGGCGATACCGTGTACAACCCCACCAAGGGCCAGCGCGAGCGCCTGGGCCGCATCCTGCAGATGCATGCCAACGAACGCAAGGAAATCAAGGAGGTGTACGCGGGCGACATCGCGGCCGCCGTGGGCCTCAAGGCCGTGACCACGGGCGACACCCTGTGCTCGCCCGAGCACGTCATCGTGCTGGAAAAGATGACCTTTCCCGAGCCCGTGATTTCGCAGGCGGTGGAACCGAAGACCAAGGCCGACCAGGAAAAGATGGGCATCGCCCTGAGCCGGCTGGCGCAGGAAGACCCGTCGTTCCGCGTGCGCACGGACGAGGAGTCGGGCCAGACCATCATGTCCGGCATGGGTGAACTGCACCTGGAAATCCTGGTCGACCGCATGCGCCGCGAGTTCGGCGTGGAAGCGACGGTGGGCAAACCGCAGGTGGCCTACCGCGAGACGATACGCAAATCCGTGCAGGACATCGAGGGCAAGTTCATCAAGCAATCCGGCGGCCGGGGCCAATACGGCCATGTGGTGCTGTCGCTGGAGCCACTGGCGGCCGGCAAGGGCTATGAATTCGTCGACGCGATCAAGGGCGGCGTGGTGCCGCGCGAGTTCATCCCGGCCGTCGACAAGGGCGTGCAGGAGACGCTGCAGAACGGCGTGCTGGCCGGCTACCCGGTGGTGGACGTGAAGGTGACGCTGACCTTCGGCTCCTACCACGACGTGGACTCGAACGAGAACGCGTTCCGCATGGCCGGCTCGATCGCGTTCAAGGATGGCATGAAGCGCGCCGATCCCATCCTGCTGGAGCCGATGATGCATGTGGAAGTGGAAACGCCGGAGGAATTCATGGGCAACGCCATGGGCGACCTGACTTCGCGGCGCGGCATGGTGCAGGGCATGGACGAGATCCCCGGCGGTGGCGGTAAGATTATCCGCGCGCTGGTACCGCTGGCCGAGATGTTCGGCTACTCCACCACGCTGCGTTCACTCTCCCAGGGCCGCGCCACCTACACCATGGAGTTCAAGCATTACGCGGCCGTGCCACCGCACATCCTCGAACACGTGGCCGTGTCGTCGCGCTCGCGGCATTGAATGAAACCGCAAGCCGCCACAGGGCCATGCGCCTTGTGGCGGCTTTTCGCGTGCTTACTCGAACACTTTCAGTCTGAGCTGGACCGAGATGGCGCCGTACAGCCTATCCTTGTAAGTTGGCACGATGGCCACGTTGACGCCCACGCTTTTGTATTCGGCGCTCAGGGTGGGAATGGCGGCCAGGAACCAGCCGCCGTTACGCATTTTGGGATAGCCATTGAAGCCGCCGGCCACGGCGCCCAGCCGTACCGGCCCGAACGCGAACGGCTGGTAATACACCCCCGCGTAATTCGAATAGAAACGGTCGCTGTTGTAGAAGCGGCCCGCCGTCACCGACGCCACGGTGGAAAAACGGTATTCGCCGCCCAGGCCGGGATTGCTGTCGTTGAGGTTTTTGTCGCGCTGGAAGTGGTAGGAATAGAAGCCGGGATTGAGCCACACTTCCTTGAGCGGTTTGTTCTCGATCACGGTGAACAGATCGTCCGCGTGGACGGGCAGGGCGCCGGCCAGCAGCATGGCGGCGCAGGCAAGGCGGCAGGCGCGAACGCCAAGGGTAGGAATCATCGTCACACTTTCGTTCAAATGGCGGGAAATCGGGCTGCTGATTATAGCCAATTGGGGAAAGATCACATACGGGCGCGGTTGGCGGGCGCCCGACAGCGCGGCTCAGGTCGAGGCCGCCAACCAGGTGGCTAGACCGTGATACGCCAGCCGCGCCGCTCGAAACCATGCATGGCCAGCCAGAACAGGCCGGTGAAAGCTGCGGCGAACAGCAGCGACGGCAGGAACGGACCTGTCAGGGATGCCAGCGGGCGCAGGAATATGGCGTCATACAACGGTTGCATGGCACCGCTGCCTTCCAGCAGGCAGGTGGCCAGCCACGCGCCCGCGTAAGCGGCGATCGCGTTGATGCCCAGGCACCGCCCCAAGTCCGGCCAGCCCTTGCGGTCGATCAAATAATGCGCCAGCCCCACTGCCAGCATCCCCAGTCCGCCCATCCACAAGACAAACGACGGTGTCCACAGCTGCTTGTTCAACGGCAGTACCAGCGACCACAGGGCGCCGATGGCCGTCGCCGCCAGCCCACCCGTCAGCAGCGCGCGCAAATCGCGCGCCCGCAGCCACGCGCCCGCGCGCATGCCGAGGATGACAGTGGCCAGCGACGGCAGGGTGCTGAGCAAGCCCTCGGGGTCGTGGGCCAGTCCGGTGGCAGGGTTGAACTGATAGGCCAGGTGGCCCAGCAACGCCGTGTCGAGGCGGTCGGCCAGATTCAGATCCGGAGCCAGCGAGCCGCCCGCCATGAGCAAGGCCCAGTAGCCGGCCAGGATGGCGGCCAGGATGGCCCATTGCGCCCGCGCCCGGGGCACGTATATGGCCAGCAGGCCCGCCAGCGCGAAGCAGATGCCTATCCGTTGCAGTACGCCCAACAGGCGGAAGTCGCGGCCATGCAACAGCAGTGCGGCGGCTGCGTGCAAGGCCAATCCCAGCGCGAAGATGCGGGCGCCGCGCACCAGCACAGCGCGCGCCATCGGCCGGGCCGGCGCCCGTGCCTCGATCTTGGCCCCCAGCGCGAGCTGGAGCGAGATACCGACGATGAGCATGAAGAACGGGAAGATGAAGTCGGCCGGCGTGGCGCCGTGCCATTCGGCGTGTTCCAGCCATGGATAGACATGGGACCAGTCGCCGGCGTCGTTCACCAGCAGCATGGCGGCGACGGTCAGGCCACGCAGGGCGTCGATAGAGGAAATGCGGGAGGCAGGCAGCATGGCAGGTTATCAAGAGTGGGGGAGTGGAGTTACAGGCGCAGGGTGATGCGCATGTGGTTGAGGATGGGTATTGCAGCGACAACGGCGCAGGCGTAGGCGAGCGCCGCCAGCATGCCGGGCACACCCGCGTTGAGCGTGTCTGGCAGCGTAAGACGGCAGTACTGCGCCAAGGCATAGACGATGTAGGGCACGATGTAGGTCAACAGTGGATTCGCCGCGGCTGGCCGCAGCAGGGTGGTCCAGCGCTGGATGCGCCGCAGGTCGACCAGCCAATACAACACGCCAAAGCTGGCCACGCAGATCGCGGCGCTGTACAAGGCCCAGCTTGGCGTCGCCGCGATCTTTGAAATAGGGAAGTATGGGCGCAGTACGTAGCCGGATGCCAGCAAGACCGCCGCGAACAGCAGGGCGTGGCGGTAGCGCTGGGGGATGTCCGGCAGGCCGGGCGCCAGGAAGATGCGGGTCATGAGCACGCCACACAGCACGATGGCGGCGTGTATCGCGTTGCCCGACTGGCCCGCCAGCAAGCCAAATGCGCCGGTTTGGGCCGCGCAGTAGAATCCGATGCAGCCCGCCGCCGCGCCCGCCAGGGCCATCGTCCGGTCGCGCGACAGCAGGTGCAGCGTGCTGGCGATCAGGTAGGCCCAGCCGATCAAGCCCAGGATGCCCCACCATTGCGGTGCCAGCCGCTGCGCGCCATCCGTTCCGCCGCGATACAGCATCGCCAATACCAACAGGGCGATCGCACCGGATACGCGTAGCGCCACGCCCGTGCCAGGCCGCCGGAATGTCTGGCCATGCCAGACCAGCAGCGCAGAGCCGTAGAACAGCAGCGACCACACATGGATGGACATGCCCATGACCGCTTCGTTAAACCCGCTTTCGGCGTTGACCATGAATACGCCCAGCACCAGCAGTCCCGCGGTACGGCCCACGATGTGCTGCGCCAGTTGCCACGAGGTGTCGCCCACCGCAAGGCGACGCGCCGTCGCGATGGGAATCGACATGCCGACGATGAACAGGAAGGCGGGGAAAACCACGTCGGCCACGGTCATCCCATCCATCCCGAGCGGTGCGTGCTCCAGCCATGCGGGGACGCCCCGGACGCCGGCCAGCGCGTTCACGAAGATCATGAGCAGGATCGTCACGCCGCGAAACGCGTCCAGCGCCAGCACACGTTGCGGCGGCGCTTGAACCGGAAAGGTGATTTCCTGTGGGCCTGACTGGCGTTGGGTTGCTGCGGACGGCATCTGTTCTCCCTGATCTCTCGGCGCGGCATGGTTGACCTGACCGGCTATTATCCCTACTCTTTCTAAATGCCTGCGCAAGGCAACCTTAAGTTTTCCTATATTTTCGGCGGGCCGGGCCCGTTGACAGGTGGCCGTCAAGATGCGTACATAGCGGCCTTCACGCGGTACTGGAATAGAGACATGAAAATTTGCCTGGTCGAAGATGACCTGGAACTTGGCAAGGCCCTGCAATCGTCGCTGCAAGACGAGGGCCAGGATGTGTTGTGGCTGCGGCGCGGCGCCGACGCGCGCCAGCGTATCGCCAGCGACCGGTTCGACGCGGTGCTGCTCGACCTTGGGCTGCCCGATGGGAACGGGATCGACCTGCTGCGCCAGTTGCGGGCCGATGGCGAGACCCTGCCGATCCTCGTCATCACGGCGCGCGACAGCCTGGAAGACCGGTTGCGGGGACTGGACCGGGGCGCCGACGACTATCTGGTCAAACCATTCGCCGTCTCCGAACTGCTGGCCAGGTTGCGTGCGGTGGTGCGGCGCGCCACCGGCTGGAGCGAGACGGGAGAACTGGTGTGGCGGATCAAGGATCTCGCGCTGGACGAACGGCGCCGCGTGCTCACGCGCGCCGGCGCAGGCGTGGACCTGTCCAAGACGGAGTTTGAGTTGCTGTTGTCCCTGATGCGCTATCCGGAACGGGTGCTGACCCGGCGTGAGCTGGAGGCGCGCGCCCTGCCGCAAGGCGAGGGCCAGACCCTGGACGTGCATATGTCGCACCTGCGGCAAAAAATAGGCGATGGCTACATCCGCACCGTGCGTGGCGTGGGCTACGTGATCGACAAATGACCGGACTGCCCGAACGCTCGCTGTTCCGGCGCCTGATGCTGGGGTTCTTTGGCGTGGTGCTGGTCATCTGGCTGGCCAACCTGGCGTGGGACATCCACGAGACACGCACCACCAAGCAACGCGACATGCAGCGCGAGCTGCGCGCCAGTGCCTTGCGCATCCTGGTGTTGATGCAGACCGTGGATAGCCGTCCGCCAGAGGAGATCGCTCCTTTGGTGCGCAAGATGGAGGCGCTGCATTACGCCCTGTACCGGGAACTGGGCTGGTACGTACCGGCGCTGCAAACACAGGTGTGGCGGCGCGGCCAGCTGGTGTACGCGTCCGGCGACGCCGGCCCGATCACCGCCACGGTGGCCGGCATCGCGCCGCAGCGCCCGCCGCTGCCCGATGGCTGGGTGGTCGCTGAGGAATCGGATCCCGCCACCGGCGTCACCGTGCGCATGGCGACCCAAGTGATAGGCGAATGGTTGCTGCAGACGTCGAGCATAGGCTATTACCTCGCGCCCTTGCTATTCAGTCTGCCGTTCCTGCTGCTGCCTGCCTGGTACATCGTCCGCGTGGGCCTGGGCCCATTGCGTGGCATCGTGGCCGAGATCGAGGAGCGCTCCGCGAACGCCCTGACGCCGCTGGCGCCGTCGCCATTCCGTGAATTATCGCCGCTGGTGGCTTCCGTCAACCGGCTCATGCGGCGTCTGGTGGAACGGCTGGAGCGGGAACAGGAGTTCCTGGCCGATGCGGCCCATGAGTTGAAAACGCCACTGTCCATCATCCAGATCAACGCCGACGCGTTGGCCCACGCCCACACGCCGCAACGCATACAGGAGGCGGGCGAGGGCTTGCGGCAAGGCGTGCGGCGCGCCACCCACACCGTGCACCAGTTACTGGCCCTGGCCAGATCGGGACCCGATAGCGACGCGGCGCCGCGACAGGCGCTCGACCTGGTGCAGCTGGTGTGCGACCGTCTGGCGCTGGCTGGGCCGCTGGCGGCGGCCCGCCAGATCGAGCTGGAATTGCAGGCGCCCGACCTGTGCGCCATGTATCTGCACCGGGAAAGCATGGCGGCCCTCATCGACAATGTGGTCGGCAACGCCATCAAATATTCGCCTGACGGTGGACGCGTGGCCGTGAGCATCACGGCCGACGCTGGGCTGATCATGCTGGCAGTACGCGACGAAGGCCCCGGCATTGCCCCTGCGGCGCAGCGCAAGGTGTTCGAGCGCTTCTACCGGTTGCCCGACCAGGATCAGCCGGGCAGCGGGCTGGGACTGGCGATCGCGGAACGGGCGGCGCAGCGCAACCTGGGCGGCATCACACTGGGCAATTGCGAGGACGGCCCCGGCCTGTGTGTGCAGGTGACGTTCGATGTCACCCTGGCCGCCGGGTGATGTTTTATACAAGTGAATTCCACTATAATCAGCCGGCCAATAACCATACGTCGAAATCATGAATCGTCTACCCCGCTGGAGCACACCGCTGATCCTCGCACTGCCGCTGCTGCTGGGCGGTTGTCAGGCCACGATGGAGCGCATCGCCGATTGCAAGGCCGGCGATTGGAACACCATCGGCCACAAGGATGGCGCGGCGGGCGAAAGTCAGAAATTCGTCGAACGTAAGGATTTCTGCGACAGCCATGACGGCGCCAAAGGGCAGGGCGACGCGGCGGCCGGCTATCTGGCCGGTTGGGCGCAGGGCAACTGGGATTTCTGGGCCGCTCGTGGCGTGAGCGACGGCCGCCAGGCGCTGCCCCAGTCCACCTATGAGCGCCACGCGGCCAGCGAGGAAGTGCAAAAACGCCATACGCCCGCCAATCGTCCCGCCTACGATGCCGGTTGGATGAACGGGAATGCCGATTACTGGAACGGACAGGGCAAGCGTGACGGCACCGATGGCAAGCCGGCATCGGCCAAGGACGCCGCCCGCAACCGCGCCGCGCAGCAGGGGCAGCGCTTTGACGACGCCAGTTACGCGAGTGGCTGGCAGACGGGCAACCGCACCTACTGGCAGGATGCCGGCTACACCGATGCCCGCAACGGCGTGCCCGATACCGAATTGAAATCGCGCGCCGCCGCCGCCCGCGCGGCGGGCGTGCAGGTGCAGGAGGATGCTTACCGCGCTGCATGGAACGCGGAAATCGTCAACTACTGGAGGAACCTGGGCACCCAGGACGCCGTATCGGGCAAGGACTTCAACCAGCGCCGCACCGAGGCGCGGGGCAAGGGACTGAAGGTGTATGAGGCCGAATACCGCCAGAGTTGGGAAAACCGATTGGTCGACTACTGGCGCAAGGCGGGCCAGGACGACGGCTATGGCCGCCCATTCCAGCTGGAGGACCGCATGGCCAACGCCGCGCGCGATGGCGTGTTCGTGATCCCGCGCACGCGTGAGCTGTACACGGCCGCCTGGGATGAGCAGAACGCCCGCTACTGCAACCCCGAGAACGCCTTTGACCTGGGGCGGCATGGCGCCGGCATGGCGTTTGAAGTGTGCCGCGATCCAGGGCGCAACCAGATGAAGCGCGCCTATCTCAGCGGCCAGGATTACGAAGTGGCGGCCGCCAAATATAACCGCGCCGTCAGCGACGTGGACGAGCTGGCGGGCCGCATGCGCGAGGCGCGCGGGCGCCTGGGCCGCATCGAACGCGACATCCGCGCCAATCTGGACAACAAGGACCGTCCCGTCAACGACGAAACCCAGAAACAGGACCGCCGGCGCGAGCAGGAGCGGCGCGACGTGGCCGATTACCTGCAGCGCACCGAACGCCAACTGGACGACGCCCGGCGCTGGGCCGAACGCCACCAGCAGCAGATGGAGCGGCTGCGGCGCGACATCTACCTGAACTGAACCCGAGCCGCGTGCGCTGCGCGCGCGTTCCGGATGGTGGTATTAAAATAGCAATTCAAAACGGCTTGAAAATCCATAACCATTTGGCTATAGTTTAATCCATAACCTGAGAGCTATGGATTATCATGACCACGATGCAAGATGCGCTGTTCCGGGCACTGAGCGATCCCACGCGGCGCGCCATCTTTGAACAACTGTGCGCGGGCGGTGAACAAACCGTTGGCGCGCTAACTGGCCATGCGCGGGTTTCACAGCCGGCCGTGTCCAAGCATCTCGCCATACTGAAGCAAGCTGGCCTCGTGCTGGACCGCCATGCCGGACGCCAGACCCACTACAGCGCACGCCCCGGCGCACTGACGCCATTGCTGGATTGGACCAACCAGATGACCCGATTCTGGGAAAACCGGTTCGATGACTTGGAAGACTTACTGAAAAGGATCGACCAATGAACGCCACCGCACAAGAACTACGTACCGTTGTCGTCGAACGGGACTTTCCCCATCCGCCAGAAAGACTCTGGCGCGCTTTGACCCAGCCGCATCGGCTCGACGCCTGGCTGATGCAAAACGATTTCCTGCCAGTGGCGGGCCACCGCTTCAATTTTCGGGCCGACTGGGGCGCGGTCGATTGCGTCGTGACGGAAGTGAAGCCGCAGCGCACGCTGGCCTACACCTGGTCCGCCTATGGACTGGAAAGCATCGTCACCTGGACCCTGGAACCCTCGTCCAGCGGCACCCATTTGCGCATGGAGCAATCCGGATTCCGTCCCGACCAGGAACAGGCTTACCAAGGCGCCAAGTTCGGCTGGCAAAAATTCTTCGACGCGCTTGAACAGGTACTGCCGCGGGAGGCCGCATGACGACGGCGCCCATCGAAGGGCCAGCGGCGACCGCCATCATCGACCAGAAAATCGCCACGCTGGACGACTGGCGCGGCGCCACCCTGAGCCGGATGCGCGCGCTGATCCATGAAGCCGTGCCGGACGTGGTGGAGGAGGTCAAGTGGATGGGGACGCCGGTTTGGTCCAGCGACGGCATCATTTGCACGGGTGAAACCTACAAGGCCGTCGTCAAGCTGACGTTTCTCAAAGGCGCTTCGTTGGCCGACCCGGCCGCGCTGTTCAATTCCAGCCTGGACGGCAACGCCCGGCGCGCCATCGACATCCCTGAGGGCAGCGCGGTCGATGGCGAGGCGTTCAAGGCACTGGTGCGCGCGGCGGCGGCCCTGAACGCGCAGGGCGGCGCGAAGAAGCGCCGCGCCAAGCCCGCCGGCTAGACAGCTCGATAGCAGCCTGCGCCACAATGTCGCCCAACCCGTGGATGCCAGCGTTGCGGGCAATGGCAGGCCAGGACTGAGGCCGAGGCGGTCTACGCCTATGCGCTGCGCTCAAAAGAGCCGATAATAGCGGCCACAACATTTTGAGCACGGTTTGGAATTCTCATGGAAATTAAGGTCAACTTTCTCGACAAGCTACGTCTGGAAGCCAAGTTCGATGACTTCACGGTCATCGCCGATCAGCCTATCCGCTACAAGGGCGATGGCTCGGCGCCGGGACCATTCGATTATTTTTTGGCATCGTCGGCCCTGTGCGCGGCATACTTTGTAAAGTTGTATTGCACAACACGCAATATTCCGACCGAGAATATCCGCCTATCGCAGAACAACATTGTCGATCCGGAAAACCGTTACCAGCAGATTTTCAAGATTCAGGTCGAGTTACCTGCGGATATTTCCGCCAAGGACCGCGAAGGTATTTTGCGCTCCATCGACCGCTGCACGGTCAAGAAAGTGGTCCAGACGGGCCCTGAATTTGTGATCGAAGAGGTGGAAAGCCTGGACGCCGACGCCCAGGCTTTGCTGACGCTGAATCCGGCTTCGGAAGCGAGCACCTATATCACCGGCAAGGATTTGCCGCTGGAACAAACCATTGCCAATATGTCGGGCCTGTTGGCCGGCCTCGGCATCAAGATTGAAATCGCTTCGTGGCGCAATATCGTCCCCAACGTGTGGTCGCTGCATATCCGCGACGCGCACTCGCCGATGTGTTTCACCAATGGCAAGGGCGCGACCAAGGAAAGCGCCTTGGCATCCGCGTTGGGCGAGTATATCGAGCGGCTCAGCTGCAATCACTTCTATGCCGGCGAATACTGGGGCGAAGACATCGCCAACGCGGCGTTTGTCCATTACCCGGAAGAGCGCTGGTTCAAGCCTGGCCGCAAGGATGCGCTGCCAGCCGGCATCCTCGATGAATATTGCCTGGAAATCTACAATCCCGACGACGAATTGTGCGGTTCGCACCTGTACGACACCAATTCCGGCAATGTGGAGCGCGGCATCTGTTCGTTGCCGTTCGTGCGCCAGTCGGACGGCGAAACGGTGTATTTCCCCGTCAACCTGGTGGAAAACCTGTTCGTCAGCAACGGCATGAGCGCCGGCAATACGCTGGTCGAAGCTCAGGTGCAATGCTTGTCGGAGATATTCGAAAGGGCGGTCAAACGCGAAATTCTGGAAGGCGAACTGGCCTTGCCGGACGTGCCGCAGGAAGTATTGGCGAAATACCCGGGCATCGTGGCCGGTATCAAGGGGCTGGAAGAACAGGGCTTCCCGGTGCTGGTGAAGGACGCCTCGCTGGGCGGCACGTATCCGGTGATGTGCGTGACCCTGATGAACCCGCGTACCGGCGGCGTATTCGCCTCGTTTGGCGCGCACCCGAGCTTTGAAGTGGCGCTGGAACGCAGCCTGACGGAATTGCTGCAGGGGCGCAGTTTTGAAGGCTTGAACGATTTGCCGCGGCCGACCTTTGTCAGCAACGCCGTGACTGAACCAAATAACTTCGTTGAACACTTCATCGATTCCAGCGGCATCGTGTCGTGGCGCTTCTTCAGCGCCAAATCGGATTTCGATTTTGTCGAATGGGATTTCTCTGGCCAGGGCGCGGATTCCAATGCCCAGGAAGCCGCGACCTTGTTCGGCATCCTGGAAGGCATGGGCAAAGAAGTCTACATGGCCGCGTACGACCAATTGGGCGCGACCGCGTGCCGGATTCTGGTGCCCGGTTATTCGGAAATCTATCCGGTGGAAGACCTGATCTGGGACAACACGAACAAGGCCTTGTCGTTCCGCGCCGATATCCTGAATATTCATGGCCTGGACGATGCCAGCCTGGAAGCGTTGCTGGATCGCCTGGAAAACAGCGAGCTGGATGAATACAGCGACGTCGCCACCTTGATCGGCATTGAATTTGACGAGAATACGGATTGGGGCCAGTTGACGGTCCTGGAACTGAAGCTGCTGATCAATCTGGCGCTGCAGGATTTTGAGGCGGCGAAAGACCAGGTGGAAGCCTTCCTGCAATACAACGACAACTCGGTCGAGCGCGGATTGTTTTACCAGGCCATGCTGGCGGTGCTGGAGGTGCTGCTGGACGACGACATGGAACTGGACGAATACGCCGTCAATTTCCGCCGCATGTTTGGCGATGCGCGGATGGACGCGGCGTTGGGTTCGGTGGACGGCAGCGTGCGTTTCCACGGCCTGACGCCGACCAGCATGAAGCTGGAAGGACTCGAACGGCACCAGCGCAAGATCGACAGCTACCGCAAACTGCACGCGGCGCGGGCCAAGGCGGCTAAATAACGGCAGGCCATAACAGCTAACTGGAAACGGTTGCGGCACCCAATTACGGGGGCCGCATCTTATAGCATACCTTCGCATAATTTATATTATGTAAAATGGCATCTGGAAGCCCTGCGCGTTTTACGGACAGTACGGACATGGTTTGAAAGGCTGTTTGTGCCGCGAGCACTTCGACCGGCAGCACTTTAACAAGTCCAAGACCTCACGCTTTGATACGCCTGCCATGAGCAGGCGTTTTTTTTGGGCTTCAACCCGCCGATATTCCTTGCGCGCCCTCGCCTGACCAAATTTGCCAGAACGTAGATTCCGTAGATACCAGTAGCTGTTACGGATCAGGCTGTAAATGTTCTGACGTTCCGCCTGCCCAAGCGTATCGAACGGGAAAAGCTCCAATTGCATTTCAGCAATACTAATCGACTGATATTCTTGACGCAAATCCGGCCCCCACCAAACTTGATTAAAGTCCTAAACCGCAGGAATCGAGTGGCAGGTTCCAAGACGTTTAGAATCAGAACGGGCACTCCATTTCCTGCCCAATCGGTCGAGGCGCAGTCGACAACCAGACCACACCCAACCCGTTGTTAAGCCACGATTGAACGCCTTCAAGCCCGTACTGCGCCGCGATACTGAAAGCAGCCTGGACAGCGCCCAGCATCGTTGTGCAATGCAAGCGCACAGTGTCAACTTCCGGCACCACAATCCCTTTGGAGCGGAAATAGCGTTTTTGATCCAGCCCCCGGCACTGCATCTGCTTTGAGCAATACTTGGCGATATAACCCGCCAACTTGTGAGCGCCGTTTTTCCCAAATCCGAACTTATGCGGATCTCGCACGTTCACCTGCCCCATTTGTTGACCGTCATCGCCCCGGCCAAGAATGCCTTGCCAGATCGACCGCAACAGCGCATACATCTGCCGACCGGCGACAGCTACATGGAAATGCAGCGCGCCCCGTTCCTGTTCCTCAATGACCGCCACGTAATGAAATTGCTTGTGCTTACCCAACTTGCGACAGAAGGCTTTCCAGTGCTTCAGTGCCGTATCACGGTCAACCATGTTTTCCCGATACGTCAACGTCACCATGCGATCCGCCCCGATGGCCTTGCAGCACTCGCGCACCTTCTTTTTTGCACGGCGGCCAGCGTCATCATCGTTTTCTTCCCGCTTCTCAGACTCGCCGCGTTTTGCACGCGGTTTGCGCGTAATTGCCGGGCCTACAAAGTGGCGATCTTTCGTTACCGACACTTCGCACTGCCCATCAGAGAAAACGCGCCTACGGGCCGTATACGTGTCCTGCCATGTACCCCTCACCCCATCGTCTGACCAGTGTTCCGGCTTTTGCTCGACCGTATCGAGGCAGAACGGCGAAAGAGAGATTGACAACGCATCTAAACTACTTTCAAATACCGACATCGGTTTTCCTGTTGTAGCAGGTTGATCGAGGCCCGGAGTGTTTCGACCACTACCGGGCTTTTTTTTTGTCCTTCAACTTCCGAAAATCTTTTCTTCTAGAAACGCCGCGAATCCGTCTGTTTACCGTGGCTGTTCTTAAGTGTCCCTAATACAAGTTTAGGCGGCGCTTTCGCGCCGCTCCCCGCGCTGCGCTCAGGTAGCGGCGCAATCGCCACCACACCCGTCACGTTCATCAAAACCGCCGCCACGCCTCAAACCGCCATTGCGGGCTTTCAGAGCGGGGCCGGTAGCCAACGTGCAGCAGCGAGGCATTAAACACGCTGGCGGACTGCCCGCTAAAACTTTGGAACCTATGGCGGGTTGACCGCCAGCACGCCTCATTACTTCGGTTGCAGCTACTTCAACAGCCACAGCCGGTATCTATTGCCCCCAAAGATTTTGCCCTTCGGGCCGCTTGTGCTTTGCGTGGCGACAGGTTGGTGACTTTCCGCCGTGGCCTCATCACCGCTTGCGCAACAACCGATCTCGCAATACCCGATCGACCACACTCCCCTTCGTTTCATCCTTGAAGCGCACAAACGCATCGAGGGCGTCAATCACTTCCTGCGAAACCTCAACAGTCAACATTCCCTTGCCAGCCTCCACCAACCTATCGCGCCGCGCTTGCTGTCTCTGTGCTGCCGTCATGGCCGGGGCCGGGCCTCGTGGCTTTCCACGTCCGCGCTTGGCCGGGTCGAACAATTCCAGCGTCCGGGTATCCTCTACTTGCTTCATATCGTGCTGCCTATTTCCCGTGACTTGTCACGATTAATTTGCGCCCGCAACCTTCGCACTCAGGACTAGCACCAAGTCCGACGCGGACGAGGACTGCGACTTTGCGCCCCAACTGGACGGAAGGAACGACCAGCGAGACATGCTGTCCGTGTTCTGCACATCGTTCAAGCCACCAATAAGCAACACCTCACCATCAGTCACTGTCACTGTGGTTTTGACCTGGCGCTTTATCAGCGTGGGCGAGCCGGTAACGCCTGTACTAGTGGCCTTGAAATTGCTGATCTGGCCGTCCACCGTCAGCCGAATTTTCCCGTTACCCAAAACCTTCGGAATCACATCGACAATCACACCGGATGGCCGATACACGATGTTCTGCACCGCATTGCCGGAATTGTCTTTACCCGTGCTGCCCACCGTCGGCGTCTCGTCACCAACGCTCAGCAAAAGCTTTTCGTAATCGTCACCGACCACCCGGCTATTCGACACCTGCCTAAACCGGCTGTCAGCGTTGAGCGCATCAAGCACTAGTTGAAAATTCGCGTTGCCGAAGCTGATCGCCGATCCCGACGACACGGAACCAAGCTGCAACGACAAGCGCTCGCCCAACACCTTCGCCACCAGTGATATACCGCGCCCCGATGACGCCGTACTCGTCACCTCAACCCACGACGCGGACACATCAACCAACTTAGGCAACGAATCTACAGCCACGAGCAACGACCGCATCTTTACAATGTCGTCCTTCGTGCCCGTCAACACCACAGAGCCGCCAGACACAACCGCAGCCTTTGGGCCAAAAGCACCGACGACTACAGCGGCCAAGAAGTCGCCCGCACGATTTACCGGCGCATACACTGCCGTTTCCAAATCAGCCGCACGCCGATCTGGAACGCGCTCAACGTCCAGCCCATGCCGAACCGGAAAAACGTCCTGCTTTCCCTTGCCAGCATCGACCGGCTTAACACCATCCTCCGCAACCTTGCTAACCGGCCCAAGGTAATACACCCCGCCACGCTCAACAACGGCAATTCCCTGTTGCGCCAAAACGCCTTCAACAAATTCGGGAACCTGCGCCGGATCGAGATTTGCCACACTGACGCTGATCTTACGATCCGATCCCTGTAGTTCAGGTGCCATCACATAGTCGCGATGCAGCAACCCCTTGAACGTACTTTGGGCGAATGCACCAACCGGCACGGCGGCGAAATCAAATGACACGCCGGGCGCAGCAAACGCCAATGCAGGAATTGTATAAAACAGTATAAATAGTTTACGCATTACAGATTTCCCCTCACCCATGTTCCGCCCGGTATTTGCGCCTCTACTTCATCACCCTTGAATCGGTACGACAGCGCCGAGACAACCCGGCCATCCGAGAGCGTAACGGTGACGGCAACGCCGTTGCGTATTACACCGACAACATGAAGTTTGTCCGAGAATTCCGGCACGGCCCCCTTTGCACCCGCGATCCCGGCAGCAGCCACCGACCGGGGAGCGAAATAGCGCGAGCCGACAGCGCCCAACGTGCAGCCCAACAGCAGCGCCATGGTCAAATACTTGTTCATATGCTTTGAAATTGGTTTGAGTGGTAAGGCACGGGGACGCAGCAACACAGAATCCATCCCTTGCAGACGAACCGGGCCGACAAAGGAAGCGGCCACGCCGACCCTGGCTGATAAATGCCACGCCGACAGCAAGCAATGTGTGCCGTGCGGATAGGCGTCCGAAAAAACTTGCGTGGTGTTGTATGCGTTATTCAGATCATCGCCCCGAAACACCCAACGGTCAGCGACAAGCCCGTCGGGCATGGAGCCCAACCGGACAACGCCGATATGCACGCGGGGTAGATTTCCCTCAGTAGCGCCAGCCGTCAGCAACTTGAGCGCACCACTGATGACGGGAACTTTCATACGATCCAGCCGGTTTAGCCTCACAACGTATTCCAGCAAGCTATCTCGCAACTGCTTATCCACCTGCGAAATATTTTGCATGATGAAGAAAATGTCCCAGCCGTATTTACGTGCATGAATCGCCCACTCAAGCATTTCCGCCCTGCCCTTGTCTTGGAAATTCCGAGTGTTCAGCCACGACCCGCACTCGTCCAAAACCAGCGCGCCATTGTGGGATTCGTCAAAGCCCTTGAGCAACCGCGGCGACGGGGCCACCGCCGTAATCGCGTCACGAGAATGGCGCAAGATGGGATCGAACTCGACATAGCGATTACCACTGCCGATCATGTACAGATCAACCGCTGCAGGCTTATCAGGAATGCGTAGAACGGTCGAACGATCCCGTTCCGGCATCAAGTGCTCAAGGAACACATCGCAATTCGTAGCGACTCGCTTACCGGTCCGCAGATAGCGGCGTATCTGATCAATACCGGCCTTGCCCTTGCCGCTACCGAGCTTACCCGTGATCGCGTAGACGGCCATCGTCATCCTTCTTTGTGTTCAGAGATTCGCGCGAGCGAACAAAGAAATCTTCCGGCAAATCGGCCGCTATACGAGTCCACACGAACCACACCACGCCCACGAACACGGCGACTGAAATAGCCCCCTGATTCACCGGACACAGCCTATGCGCTATTCTTACGGATAGGAATAGGACTGTGCATATGACTAGGAACAAGCAAACAATCGAGGTTGTAACGATAAGCCAGGAGCGCCGCAGG
>NZ_JACEZU010000059.1 GCF_014042355.1 Rugamonas apoptosis | reverse complement strand
AAGTGTGGACGTTTGATGGAAGTGCACACGAAGCCAGTCTTCGTGATACTTAAAATATCAAATGTTCACAAGAAGTAATGAAATAGGATACTCGCAAGAGTAGCCTGTCAGTATTTTGAGTGAGCGACCCGTCAGAAATGACGGTGCCATGAGAGTGGCAAACAAACAGAGATTAAACTGAAGAGTTTGATCCTGGCTCAGATTGAACGCTGGCGGCATGCCTTACACATGCAAGTCGAACGGCAGCGCGGGGCAACCTGGCGGCGAGTGGCGAACGGGT
>NZ_JACEZU010000058.1 GCF_014042355.1 Rugamonas apoptosis | reverse complement strand
ACCCGTTCGCCACTCGCCGCCAGGTTGCCCCGCGCTGCCGTTCGACTTGCATGTGTAAGGCATGCCGCCAGCGTTCAATCTGAGCCAGGATCAAACTCTTCAGTTTAATCTCTGTTTGTTTGCCACTTTCATGGCACCGTCATTTCTGACGGGTCGCTCACTCAAAATACTGACAGGCTACTCTTGCGAGTATCCTATTTCATTTATTTCTTGTGAACATTTGATATTTTAAGTATCACGAAGACTGGCTTCGTGTGCACTTCCATCAAACGTCCACACT
>NZ_JACEZU010000057.1 GCF_014042355.1 Rugamonas apoptosis | reverse complement strand
TTCACAATATATTAAAAACAAAGTAAATATTTATCAATGATTCTCCTTCCTAAGATACACCAATAAGTGAATAACCCAATATTATTTATTGGCAATTGTTATATCGTGTGAATAACCCAATATTATTTATTGGCAATTGTTATATTGTGAACCAAGGTGTGGTTCACCAATGCAGACACATTACTTTGAATGTTATTTTGGACCAAAATTTCATATGAATGTTGTTTTGGACCAAAATTTCATAATGCTAGATAGACCGTAGTTGATGGTATAATAAGTAAAAGTGTC
>NZ_JACEZU010000056.1 GCF_014042355.1 Rugamonas apoptosis | reverse complement strand
GTTCGGCTCCGTACTGGATCCCGAATTCCAGTCGTCACTGCGTTAAGCCCAGGAGCCGGCGCGAAACGCTAAACTGGTGCGGCAGTTTCGCCCCGGGCTATCGAGTGCGACCGGGCCGCCTGCCCTGCCTCCACGACAATTGGGGAATGAATTGAATCAACGTCTGAAGCCGATAAAGCGCAACGTCGTCGAGGACATCGTCGCCTTCAATGCGGGCCGGGACCCGGAGCGCCTCACCAGGAAATACCGGCTCCTTGCCAGCAACCCGTTCGCGTTCCTGCGCGGTACCTGCCACCTCTT
>NZ_JACEZU010000055.1 GCF_014042355.1 Rugamonas apoptosis | reverse complement strand
GGCGGCGAAGTCTTGGCGCGCAAGGATTACGAGTCGGCCCAGGCCGACCTGGCCCAGGCCAGCGCCGAGACGCGCCGCGCGGCCCAGCGCCTGTCTAACCTGAATGCCGGCCCCCGCGACGACGGCGGCTTCGGCCTGCGCGCGCCGATCGATGGCGTGGTGGCCGAGCGCCAACTGAATCCGGGCCAGGAAGTGCGGCCCGACCTGCCCAACCCCCTGTTCGTGGTGACGGACTTGCGCCACCTGTGGCTGGTGGTGGATGTACCCGAACGGGGCGCCGGCGCGATCGCCGCCGGTCAGGACGTGGCGCTGG
>NZ_JACEZU010000054.1 GCF_014042355.1 Rugamonas apoptosis | reverse complement strand
TGGCATCGCCGCAAAACGCGAAAACTGCATTCCGATGAGCATTCCATAAATTTGGTTTGCTAAACAAAGACTGTTTCGTGCGGAATCTACGGTGTGCCCAGGGCTAAGCACATGCACCGTCCAAGCTGTAGCCACACTGGACAATACAGCTTCTCTTAAAAGATTGAGGCGGGTCTGTGATATCTTTTTCTTGTGCTGCTTCTGCATCTCGATTTGTATTGCGTCACTTAACGCTCCCTCAAGATCCAACATGTATTCGGAGGAGTTTTCCCAAATATACTTGAAGATTTTGGTGAAAAACCGCTCCGCCCCGCCGGCTCCT
>NZ_JACEZU010000053.1 GCF_014042355.1 Rugamonas apoptosis | reverse complement strand
CTAGCTTGACGATAACCTACTTTCACACTGGTTGCAGCACTATCATCGGCGCAGAGTTGTTTCACGGTCCTGTTCGGGATGGGAAGGGGTGGGACCAACTTGCTATGGTCATCAAGCTTTGACTTGTGTGGACTGCGCGCTCATGCGCGTCGCCCGGAATCTGGAAGAAGGAGTAAATATGGGGTAATGAAGTTATATCAACGAACGTTACAACGTACTTCTCATTCACCACAACCTGCTAAGGTTATAGGGACAAGCCGTACGGGCAATTAGTATCAGTTAGCTTAATGCATTACTGCACTTCCACACCTGACCTATCAAC
>NZ_JACEZU010000052.1 GCF_014042355.1 Rugamonas apoptosis | reverse complement strand
GTTAAAATTTCATGTTCTGAAGCTTCCCTGAAAAGTTATGGCACAATGCACAAAAACGCTTTTCAGCCTGAGATAAGGTGGGTTTCGGAACGCCAAACATAAAAGTGTTGATAACTTTCGAAAAACACTTCAGACAGCTTAGATTTGATGTGCAACTACTAGAAAGACCCTTTCTGCTATAGTGGGAGGTTAAAATTTCATGTTCTGAAGCTTCCCTGAAAAGTTATGGCACAATGCGTAAAAACGCTTTTCAGCCTGAGATAAGGTGGGTTTCGGAACGCCAAACATAAAAGTGTTGATAACTTTGGAAAAACACTTCAGAC
>NZ_JACEZU010000051.1 GCF_014042355.1 Rugamonas apoptosis | reverse complement strand
CGCTCATTTCCCGTTCGATCGGCAAGGTGACGGCCCGCTCCACCTCCTCCGGCGCCTGGCCCGGATATTGGGTCACAATCTGCACCTGCACGTCCTGCACGTCGGGGAAGGCTTCGATAGGCAGGTTATTGAACGCGCGGATGCCGAAGGCGGCCAGCGCCGCCGTCAGGATCAGCACGAACACGCGCTGGGCCAGGACGAAGTCGATCAGCTTATTGAGCATGCGCCGCCACCTCGGCGTTCAGCAGGAACGCGCCTTCCGTCACCACCCGCTCGCCGCCCGTCAGGCCGGCGTCGGCGTAGCTGGTGTCGTGGCCGCGCAAG
>NZ_JACEZU010000050.1 GCF_014042355.1 Rugamonas apoptosis | reverse complement strand
TCAGGTTGAACGCACCACGCGTAGAAACCGCTGGGATGAACTCCCATCATCTTGCACAAGCGCCGCACCGGAAATTCGTCCTGCACTTCCTGAATGAAGGTGTACCTTACCCGGACGTCTTGGCAAAATACACCGCGGCCTTTTTCAAGATGTCGCGCTCCTCGGTTACGCGCTTCAATTCAGCCTTCAGTCGCCGCATCTCGTCAGATTGGGCGTCCTGGGCTTTACGTTCAACCTCGGGCACACCATACCGCTTTGTCCACGCATAGATGCTGTGGACACTGACACCAAGCCGTTCAGCGACCTCGGCCGCTGGGTGCCCGCGA
>NZ_JACEZU010000004.1 GCF_014042355.1 Rugamonas apoptosis | reverse complement strand
CGCAGCGCCGCCAGCGCCTGTGGGACAACCAGCGTTATTTCGTCGAGCGCATGGCGCCACTGGGCTACCAGATCCTGTCCACGGCCACCCCCATCGTGCCGGTGCTGATCGGCGACGCGGCCCAGTGCCAGCGCCATGCCCAGGCATTGCGTAAGGAGGGTATCCACGTCGATGCGATCCAGTTCCCGGCCGCGCCGCTGGGCCAGGCCCGCTTGCGCTTCATGATGAATGCCGGCCATACCCGGGAGCAGATCGACCACGCGGTGGCCGTGATGGCGCGCCTGGCCGGACGGGTCTGACACGGCCGTCAGAGCTTAAGTCCATGACATTATTTTTTGAATAAAATACATGACAAAAATCAATGTATTATGGTAATCTTCGTCACGGTGACTTAAGTGCAACTTAAGTTCCATATTATTAATACGGTGGGCGGAGCAGACGCGCCTCACTTTTGAACAGTAGGGAATACATGAAAAAGCAAATTCGCGCTCTGGCGATGACCATGGCCACTGTGGCCGCCGTGACCCTGGCGCCCGTGGCCCAGGCCGCTGTCATTGATATCAGCTCCGCACCGAGCGCCATCGCGCTGGCGCCGAATGGCAGCGCCCACTTCGGTGACAAGTTCAAGAACAACCTGAAGGACGATACCTTCGGCGACAAGTTCACTTTCTCCACCACGGGCAGCACCAAGCTGGACCTGATCCTGACCTCGACCAGCACCAGCGCCCTGAACGGCTTGAATATCACCGGTTTCAGCCTGTACAAGGCCAACGGCACCCTGGCCGCGGCTGGCTCCATGGTGCAGACCGGCGCCACCGACAAGTGGACGCTGAGCGATGCCAACCTGGCCGC
The DNA here is from genome assembly GCF_014042355.1 of Rugamonas apoptosis. Lineage (GTDB taxonomy): Bacteria > Pseudomonadota > Gammaproteobacteria > Burkholderiales > Burkholderiaceae_D > Rugamonas > Rugamonas apoptosis. The sequence continues at coordinate 429,602 of NZ_JACEZU010000004.1, read as the reverse complement.
CGGTTCCTACTTCGTCAAAGTGAGCGGCAACGTGGTCTCCAACGCCGGTGGCGCGTTCGCCGCCAACGGCACCATCAGCGCCGTACCGGAACCGGAAGGCTACGCCATGCTGTTCGTTGGCCTGGGCCTGATCGGCCTGGTCAAACAGCGCCGTAAATCCGCGACCTTCGCCTGATATCGCCGCACCGCCCGCGTGCCCGCGTCCCCGCGGCGCGGGTGGACAGCATCCGTATTCCACCTCAACTTCTGGTGACATTTATGAAAAACATCACTCAACGCTTGCTGGCGACCGTCGTCCTGGCCACTTCCTGCATCGCCGCGCACGCCGCCACCGACCTGAGCCAGGTACCCGTCGACATCACGCAAGACCTGGTCGATTACTCCAGCTCCGATTTCGGCCACACCTTCGCGCTGGGCCTGGGCCAGCAAGCCGGTTCGCTCAACAACTTCTTCGCCGACAAATACACGTTCGCCATCTCGGGCGTCAACGACGTGGTGGGCCTGATCACGTCGCTCAAAGCGTCGGCCAACGATGGCCTGACCATCACCGGCTTCGACCTGCGCAACAGCGGCGGCATCGTGTTCCACGGCACCCAGGACGTGACCAACTACCTGCCTGGCGACCAGGCATGGAGCTTCGCCTCGGGCCTGCACCCGCTGGCGGCCGGTAACTACACGCTGGAAGTGGACGGCTACGTGGCCTCGGCCAATGGCGGCAGCTACAGCGGCAACATCGCCGTGGCGGCAGCCGTGCCGGAACCAGAAACCTACGGCATGCTGCTGGCCGGCCTGGGCCTGCTGGGTGTGCTCGCGCGCCGCCGTAAGCAAGCGCAGTAATCCACCGCTTTTCCTCATGCCGCCGCGCGCTCCCGTGCGCGGCGCATCCCGTCCGCCCGCGCGCCGTGTCCCGGCCCGCGGGCGGCGGTGTTTTGACGCCCGCCGTGACTTGCCGTTTGCTCAAGAAATTGTAGGGGAATTGCCGAATTGTGCGCGAAAACAGTGTAGACTGCGCGCCATACCGGCCACGGCCACGACCAACGATGGCGTGCGCACGGTGACAAAACAACGTACATCGATAAGTGGAGATATGACTTGAGCCTTTTCCGAACCAAGAATCTGGATCACATGGTGGCGCAAGGACGCGCCGAAGGCGGTCTGAAGAAAGTACTGGGCCCGATCGATCTGGTCCTGATGGGGATCGGTGCCATCGTCGGCACCGGCATTTTTGTGTTGACGGGCACCGGCGCGCTGACGGCCGGTCCGGCGTTGACGCTGTCGTTCGTCATCGCGGCGCTGGCCTGCGGCTTCGCGGCCTTGTGCTACGCAGAATTCGCCTCCACCGTGCCGGTGGCTGGCTCGATCTACACCTACAGCTACGCCACCATGGGCGAGCTGGTGGCGTGGATGATAGGCTGGGATTTGATGCTGGAATACGGTTTGGCCACGTCGGCCGTGTCGGTGGGCTGGTCCGGCTACTTCCAGTCGCTGATCGGCGGCTTCGGCCTGCATCTGCCCGCTGAGCTGACGGCGGCCCCCGGCGCCGTGCCCGGCGTGCACACTGTCATCAACCTGCCCGCGTTCCTGATCATGATGTTCCTGACGGCCATGCTGTCGTGGGGCGCGCGTGAATCGGCGCGCATGAACAGCATCATGGTGGCCATCAAGATCGCCGTGGTGCTGCTGTTCATTGCCGTGGGTGCGCGCCATGTGGAGCCGGCCAACTGGCATCCGTTCATGCCGTTCGGCATGAGTGGCACCATGAGCGCGGCGGCGCTGGTGTTCTTCGCCTTCATCGGCTTTGACGCCGTGACGTCTGCGGCCGAGGAAGTCAAGCGTCCCGAGCGCGATCTGCCGATCGGCATCATCGGTTCGCTGGCCGTGTGCACCGTGCTGTATGTGGTGGTGTCGGCCATCATGACGGGCATCGTGCCGTTCCAGAAGTTCGCCGGCATCGACCATCCCGTGTCGCTGGCGCTGCAGTACGCCAATGAGAACTGGGTGGCCGGTTTCGTCGACCTGGGCGCCATTTTGGGCATGACCACCGTGATCCTGGTGATGAGCTACGGCCAGACCCGGGTGGTGTTCGCCATGTCGCGCGACGGCCTGCTGCCGGCCCGCCTGTCGAAGGTGCATCCGAAATTCGGCACGCCGTTCTTCGCCACCTGGATGGTGGGCATCGTCTTCGGCCTGATCGCCGCCGTGGTGCCGCTGGACGTGCTGGCCGAGCTGATCAACATCGGTACGCTGGCCGCGTTCTGCCTGGTGTCGGTGGCGGTGGTGGTGCTGCGCAAGAAGCGTCCTGACCTGCACCGCGCGTTCCGCTGCCCGGGCGTGCCCGTGGTACCGGCGCTGGCCGTGCTGTTCTGCGTGGCCCTGATGACGTTCCTGAGCCGTACCACGTGGATCGCCTTCACCATCTGGCTGCTGATCGGCCTGGTGGTGTACTTCGGTTATTCGCGCCGCAACGCGGTGCTGCATCCCAAGCAGACGTAAATAACAGCCGGGGCGCTTGCGCAACGGGGTCAGTTCCTGCGCAACGGGGTCAGTTCCGGCATCGCGCCATTTGGCACGATGCCGGAACTGACCCCGCTTTTTTGACGGGTTACGCTTTACTTTACCGCAGGTCTTCGCTGATCTGCGCCAGCACTTGCTTGAGCTTGCTTTCCTGCTCCGGCGCCAGCTTGGTGAACATGCAGCCCAGATGGACTTGTTCTCCCAGCAGGAAGGACCGGAACGGGCGCGTGTAGCGCACTTCCAGTTCCGCCACCTCGACCGTCTCATCGCCAAGTTCCAGCACCACGTCGTGCACCTTGCGGCCCTTGATCAAGCCCTTGGCGTTGAGCTTGCTGCAATGCAGGCTGATGCCGCCCAGCGACAGGTCGAAAATGGGCAACTCGTAGTTGTGGGTGTTGTTGAGCAGGGTGATCACGAACGAGGCCATGCAGGTGGCGCCCAGCGGCACTTCCACGCGCTCCGTGGCGCGCCGGTTCAACACCGCGCAGGTTTCCGGAAACACCATCGGAATGTGCTGCGGCTGGCCAGGCAGCGCCTTCCAGTCCTTGCTGGACAGGCGGAACTGCAGCTTGGCCGAACGCAGGCAAGTGACGAACGTCACCTTGCCCGGCTCCAGGGTCATCCCTTCGTTCAATTCCATCACGAAGTGCGGCTGTTCCGGATCGACGGACAGGATGCGCCCTAGCACCGCTTCGCGCCTGCCGGGCACGTAGATGGTGATCGCGTCGCCACTTTCGGCCAGCTGGGTCAGCGTATCGCCGATCTCGTCCTCGGTCGTCAGTTCGTACGCGTTGGCATTGGCCGGGATCTGGCTGATCGCGTCTTGAGGCCGGGGCGGTCCTTTGCGTATCGGGGCCGGGTGGAGTTCAGTAAGTGACATAATGTGATGAGTGAAATGTTAGACATGGTTTGAGTCTGTACATGAGTTCATCATAGTCCGCATTTTTCTACACGGCAATATATTTCGGATTATGGGAAGAGAATGCTAGTCACTCCTTGATCGAGAGCAATGGTGTGACGATCTGTTCCAGCCGCTGCCTGGTCCAGGCTGGTGCACTGTCCTGCCAGCCATTGTCGGCCAAGCGCCCGTCGCGTCCAATGACGAAGCTGACCGGCACGCGCCAGATGCGGCCATAGTCGCCGGCCCAGGCGCTGCCCAGCAGTCCGACGGGAAAACTGAGCTTGGCCGCCATGGCCCGCACCTCGGCCAGCGCATCGGGACCATCCAGGCTGAAGGCCAGCACCTTCAGGCCTTGCCGCGCATGGGCCGCGGCATATTCCGACAGCAGGGGAAGCTCATCGTGGCAGGGGCCACACCAGGTGGCCCAGAACGTGACGATGACGACGCTGCCCGCCAGCTCGCCGGTGGCGATCTGGCCGCCATCGAGCGTGTGCAGCGTAATCGGTGGCGCCGGCTTGCCCAGCGCCAGGTTGGCCGCGCTGGCTGGCGCGGGCAGGTGGGCGGCCGCCAACGCGGCCAGCAACAGCAGGATGGCGCGTCGCCGTGCCGTCTTCGGCGCGCGGTGGCTAGAAGGCATAGCTGGCCCCGACGGAGGCGGTCCAGCGCGGGAACAACTGATAGCCTGCCAGCTTGCTATACACGGGCAGTTGCACGAAACCGTACAGTTGCATATTCTTCAGCACGCTCATGGTCAGGCCTGGACTCAGGTAGACGGCCGTGCCCGCCGTGTTGCCAGTATCGGCGAGCGCGCCCTGATCGCGGTTCCTGCGGCTCAGGTTCAGTTGCAGTTGGGGCGTGATGTCTGGCCGCGCCTGGTAGCGCAGGCCGACACTGACGGTGGCTTGATTGCCGGGGCGGAAGTCTTCGCCAGGCTGGTTCAGCTTCTGCTGTGCGGCCGCCTGGAATTGGCCATTGACGAAGGCGTCGAAATTCTGGCTGACGGCCTGGTAATAATAGGCCCCGACGATCAGGTCGGTGCTGCCCGTGCCAGCCTGCAAGCTGGTGTCGAGCAGGTTGTCGGGCGAGGCATTGTTCGACAAGGGGCCGCTGGAAAACGCAGCCGGATGGCGGCCAACGATGCCGCTGCCGTCGGCGCTGGCGCCGCCGTAATGTCCGGTGGGCAGCTTGATACCGGCCTGTAAGCCCAGGTTATGGGTGGGCAGCAGGCCCTGGTAGTTGAGCAGCAGCTTGACGTCGCCGATGCCGTGGACCGTCGCCCCGCTGATCTGATCCGGCGTGACGGGATTGGTGGCCGAGGCATAGGTGGTGTGGCCGCGGTCAACGTAGGGCAGCGTCAGCCTGAAGCTCCAGACGGCGTTCGGGGCGTAGGTCAGTCCCAGCGTGGTGATGCGATTGATGGTGCCGCGCTCCACTTCCTGGTCGCCGCCCGCGTCGTTGATCGCCGCCACTTGTGCCGTGGGCACCGAGTGCGTGCCGGTGCGCAGCTGGTTCTGGTGCAGGAAGCTGTAGTCGAGCGAGGCATACCAACCCGCATTGGCCGTATAGCCGGTGGCGGCGTCCGTCGACAAGGTGCAGCCGCAGGTGGCGCAGGCCAGCGCGGACGCGGACGGCAAGGCGATCAGGGTGGCGATGATGAGGCGTTTCATGTTCCATCCAATTCTTTGATATTTTGAAAATGCGCGCCAGCTTGATGTCAGGTGGCATGGGGTCGCTCAAACACCGCCATGGTCGCGCATTTGCCAAGCATCATTCATTGATATAGATCAAATTGAACGGATTCATCAATGCTGGTGGTGGCCGCCTTTCTTCACCTCCAGCGGGGGCGTTTCCGGCGTGGTGGCCATGTGCCCGGTGCCGGGCGCTTGCGGCGCGGTGGGCAGCGTGCCGGCATCGCCCTGGTACTCGTAGGCCAGGGTGCCGGCCGGATGGCGATACCAGCCCGGGTCGCGGTAGTCATGCCGCGCCAGCCCCTTGCGCACCTTGACGGTGGTGAACATGCCGCCCATGCCGATGGCGCCGAACGGGCCGTCGCCCGTCATCATGGGCAGCGTATTCTCGGGCAGGGGCATGGGCATGGCGGCCATGTCGGCCATGCCCTTGTCGCCCATGGCCATGTAGTCCGGCACCAGCCGGTTGATCTTCGCCAGCACCTCGCCCTGGTCCACGCCCGTCATGGTGGGCACGTCGTGGCCCATGGCGTTCATGGTGTGGTGCGATTTGTGGCAGTGGAAGGCCCAGTCGCCGGGATCGGTGGCGTCGAATTCGATGGCGCGCATCTGGCCCACGGCGATATCGGTAGTCACTTCCGGCCAGCGCGCCGTGGGCGGCACCCAGCCGCCGTCGGTGCCGGTGACAGTGAATTCGTGGCCGTGCATGTGGATCGGGTGGTTGGTCATGGTCAGGTTGCCGACCCGGATCCGGACCCGGTCGCCCTGCGCCACCACCATCGGGTCCACGCCCGGGAAGGCGCGGCTGTTGACGGTCCACAGGTTGAAGTCGAGCATGGTATTGACCTTGGGCGTGGCGCTGCCCGGTTCGATGTCGTAGGCGTTGAGCAGCATGCAGAAGTCACGCTCCACGGCCATGAAGCGCGGGTCTTTGGGGTGGGTGATCCACAGGCCCATCATGCCCATCGCCATCTGCATCATTTCGTCCGCGTGGGGGTGGTACATGAAGGTGCCGGCGCGGCGCGCGACGAATTCATACACATAGGTCTTGCCGGGCGGGATGCCGGGCTGGGTCAGGCCCGTCACGCCATCCATGCCGTTGGGCAGGCGCTGGCCGTGCCAGTGCATGCTGGTGTGCTCGGGCAGCTTGTTGGTGACGAAGATGCGCACCCGGTCGCCTTCCACCACTTCGATGGTGGGGCCCGGCGACTGGCCGTTGTAGCCCCACAGGCGGGCCTTCATGCCGGGCGCGATCTCGCGCACCACCGGTTCGGCCACCAGGTGGAATTCCTTGACGCCGGCCTTCATCCGCCATGGCAAGGTCCAGCCGTTGAGGGTGACCACCGGGTTGTAGGGACGGCCGTTGGGCGGTGCCAGTGGCGCCTGGGTGGCGGCGCTGTCCATGCTGGCCGCTTCCGGCAAGGCGGCCGCGCCCACCCGGCTCACCATGGCCGTGCTGACGGCGGCGGCGCCCGCGCCGCGGAAGAAATCTCTGCGTGTAACCATTGCTATTGTCCTTGTTCAGTGTTGTCGTTGGCGCTCAGCGGCTGGCGCGCGGGCTGTCGCCGTCCGCGGCGCCCGTCATGGCCGCCTGCAGGGCCGCATCGGCCAGCCAGAAATTGCGCTGCGCTTCGATCGCCGCATTCACGCTCAGCACCTGCTCGCGCGCGTCGGCCAGCAGTTCGAACACGCTGGTGAGCATGCCGTTGTAGCGCAACAGCTGTTCGTCGGCGATGCGCTTGCGCAGCGGGACGATCTGGTCGCGATAATGGCGGGCCAGCGTGTAGGCGTTGCGATAGGCCGCATGGCTTTCGCGCACTTGCGAGCGGGCCTCGATGGCGCCTTGCGCGGCGCGGTGCAGCGCCTGCGTGTAGACCGCCTCCGCGCGGGCCACGCGCGCGCCGCCCCAGTCGAACAGGGGCAACTGCCATTCGATTTCCACGCCCCGCGTATGGCCGCCGTCGGCGCCTGTGTTGCGCTGGTAGCCCACGTCGAGCACGTTGATGAAGCGGGTGGTGCGGGTCAGGCCCAGCGAGGCGGCCAGGCCGGCCAGCTCTTTTTGCGCCATCAGGATATCGACCCGGTTGGCCAGCGCCCGGGCTTCCGCGTCGCCCAGTTCGCGTGGCGCGGCGGGCAGCTCGGGCAGGCGTTCGGGCAGCTCGAACGTGGCATCCTGGCCGGACAGGCCCAGCAGCCGCACCAGTTGCTCGCGCGCCGCCACTTCCGCCTGGCGCGCCGCCGTCAGCTGGGCCACGGCGTCGGCCAGGAACAGCTGCTCGCGGGCTTGCCGCAACTGGCTCCAGTTGCCGGCCGCCGCCATCCGTTGCGCCAGCTCCGCGCCCGCTTCGGCGGCGCCGTTGACCTGTTCCAGATAGCTGACCGATTGGCGCGCGGCGACGGCGCCGTAGAAGGCGCGCCGGGTCTGGTCGGCGATGCGCAGCACGTCGCCGGCCACCGCCAGTTGGGTTTGTTCGAAGCGGCGCCGTTCGATACCGCTGGCGGTGGGCATGGTGAGCATGCCCATCACCGGCAGCATCAGCTTGCGTTCAAGGTCCAGGCCCCGGCCATCGGTCAGGCGGGAGAAGGTGAGGGTGGGATTGGGCAGGCGGCCAGCCTGCACCAGGTCCGCTTCGGCGATGCCCAGTTCCGCGTAGCTGGCCTGCAGCTTGCGGTTGTTGAGCAGGGCGATGGCGACGGCGTTGTCGGCGCTCAAAGGCGTGGCGAGCAGGGCGGCGACGCGCTGCGCGGCGGCGCCATCCTGGGCGGCGCCCATGCGCGTCAGCGCCTGGCCCGTGGCCGCTTGGGTGATGGCTTGGACGGCATCGAGCCCGCCGTCAGGCGAGAAGGCGGCGCAGCCGGTCAACGCCAGCGCCAGCGCGGCGCACGCGCCGGCGCGCAGGGTGGTGGAACGATACATGGTGACTCCAGATACGTGTGCGCGGACCACCATCGGGTCCGCGTGGCGTGGATGCAGCGGGCATGGCGCAACGTCAGCTGGTGTGCTGGCCGCCGCCCGCCGCGCGCGGATTCAGGCGAGGCGGGTGTGAGGCGGCCGTTCGAGTCCGCCGGGGATATGCGCGGTCACGTGCCGCACGCGATAAGCGATGGCTTCGGAGCCGACCGGCCACACGTCCGCCAGCGCGAGGGCTGGGAGCGCGATGGCGGCGCCCACGCAGCACGCCGCGCAGTTGCCGCACTTGGCCTGGTGCGCACCGGCGCCGCAATGGGCATGGTGCGTCTGCGTCTGCGTCTGCATGGCGCAATGGCCAGGGGGCGTGAGTTGTTGCGATGCGGCGGCGTGATGACAGGGCGCAGCCATCCGGGCTGGCGCCTTCTCGTCTTGCATGGTGTTGGCCATGAACGTGGACGCGGCCGCGTATCCCTGCAACGGGAGCGCGGCCAGCAACAGCCAAAGCAGCAGTGACTTAACGAGGTTCATGGTGCGGCGAGTGTAGCACAGGCGCGCGGCGTGCGTGTGCCACCCCGGCGGCGCCATGCCGCGCGCATTGTGGCGCCAGGCATGGCGACGCGCATGAAAAAACGGCACCGCCATGCTTGCGCACGGGGTGCCGCTTTCCTTTGCCTCAGACGAGCTTTAGAACTTGACCCACAGGCGGCCGAAGTAGGACGCGCCGTTCAGGCCGAACTGCACGCTGTCGTACTTGAAGCCGTTGTCGGTTTCGTTCGGATCCTGGGCGGTTGGTTTGACGTTGAAGATGTTGGTGCCGCCGAAGGTGAACTTGGTGTTCTTGTTGATGGTGTAGGTGAACGCCAGGTCGGCCGAGGTCTTGGCTTCGTAATGCGCATTCGGCACACCGGCGGCGGTGCCGTCGAAGGTACCCAGCGTCTGCGGGCCGAAGTGGATCACTTTCAGGTCCGTCTCCAGCGCGCCGGCCACGTAGTCGAAGCCCAGCGTGAACTTGGAACGGGGACCGCCCTGCTCGATGAACAGGCGCTCGCGCTCGGACAGCAGCACGTCCTCATAGCCTTTGAGCGAGGCGGGGGCGTGGATGCCCGTCACTTCGGTCTTGCTGAAGTTGGCCGCCAGGTAGGTGGTCATCTTGTTGGGGCCGAAGCTGGTCTTGTGGGAAGCCGTCAGATCCAGGCCGCTGGTCTTGGTGTCGACCGAGTTGACGAAGAACTGGGCCTGGCCCACGCCCAGCGTGGACAGCTTGGCTGCCAGCTCAGGGTAGTTGTCAGCGTCGAAGCGGCCCGACAGCACGATGCGGTCCTTGATCTTGATCTGGTACAGGTCGGCCGTCACGGAAGCGTTGTGGCTAGGCGTCCAGGTGGTGCCCAGCGTGAAGCTGGTGGACTTCTCTTCCTTCAGCTTGGGGATGCCGGCCAGGTTGGCCACCGGGCCGCCGTTGGGCGCCAACACCACGTCGGTCGGCACGCCGGCCACGAAGTCGGTGAAGGTGGACGAGAAGTACTTCTGCTGCAGCGATGGGGCGCGGAAGCCGGTCGAGGCCGAACCGCGCAGCAGCACGTTGTCGGCGGCGCGCACGCTGCCGGCCAGCTTGCCGGTGACGGTGGAGCCGAAGTCGCTGTAGTTTTCGTAACGGACGGCGGCCTGGGTCTTGACGATCGGATTCAGGTCCAGTTCGATGTCCACATAACCGGCCGAGCTGTGGCGCTTGGCGTTGGTGCGGTCACCCTGTTGGAAGCCGGGGAAGCCCTGGCTGCCGGCGTTGCCGCCGAAGCCCACGCCGTCGGCGTCGATGTAGGAACCGGGTTCGCCGGCGAAGATTTTATAGGTCTCGCTGCGGTACTCGGCGCCGAAGGCCACGTTCAGGCCGCTCATCACGGTGTCGTAGAAACGGGTGAAGTCGACGTTGCTGGTCAGTTGCTGGAACGAGAAGCCGCCGGCCTGGAAGTTGTCCGGGCTGATGCCTTTGCCGCCGGCCAGCAGATCCTTGTTGGCGATGGATGCGTTCAGCGTGTGGCTGATATCGTACATCATCTTGTTGTAGCCGTAGGTCTGCGAGAAGTCGGCGTTCCATTCGCCGATCTGGCCGCGGTGGCCGATGATGGCGTACTGGTCGTCGATCTTGCCGTTGATGAAGGGCACGAAGCCGTTCGGGTACATGGCCGCCGAGTTGCGCGATGGGATATCGTCCGTGCCCACGCCGCCACGGGCCCAGGCGGCGCTGGAAGCGTCACGGGTCTGGGCGCCGGCCGTGAAGTACAGCTTGCCGGCCGGGGTGGCCAGGTCGCCATTCACGTACAGGGTCTGGTTCTGGGCCTTGGTGTCGCCGATGATGCGCGGATTACCCGGCTCGGCGCGGTTGGAGCGGCCACGGTCCAGGAATTCGCCTGTGATGCCGATTGCGCCTTTTTCGCCCAGGGCCACGCCGCAGTAAGCGGAAGCCAGGTAGTTCTTGCCGTCGCCTACCGAGTACTGGCTGTAGCCGGCCACCGCTTCGCAGCCGAGGCTCTTTTTCAGGCCGATGTCCATCACGCCGGCGATAGCGTCCGAGCCGTACTGGGCGGCGGCGCCGTCGCGCAGCACCTGCACGTCCTTGATGGCCAGCATGGGGATGGAATTCATGTCGGTGCCCGTGTTGCCGCGGTTGCGCGCGCCGAACAGGTTGACCAGGGCCGTCGTGTGGCGGCGCTTGCCATTCACCAGCACCAGGGTCTGGTCCGAACCGAGGCCGCGCAGGGCGGCCGAGTCCACCAGGTCGGCGCCGTCGGCGCCGGTCTGGCGGGTCGAGTTGAACGAGGGGGAGATATTGGTCAGGGTCTGGGCCAGGTCGAACTGGCCGCCCGATTCAGCCGCCTTGTTCATGGGGATCACGTCGACCGGCACGGCGGTGTCGGTGGCGGAACTGGCGGCGCGGCGCGAGCCGACCACGTTCACGGTCTGGATGGCGTCGTCCTTGCTGGCGGCGGGGGCGGTCTGGGCCTGGGCGGCCGGACTGAGGCCGGCCAGGGCCGCACCGCCGTACAGACTGAACAGGACCGCGCGGCGCAAGAGGGTGGGGGTAAGCATGGTGTCTCCGTATTGTTGTCTGCATGAGCCGTGGCATGCGAATCTTGTCGTGTCGGCTGGGCCGGCATCGTTGCGGTGGCGAATTTGCCACGGTTTCCGGTGCTTCGGTCAGTTGATTATTCGGCAGCTATTGCAGGGTATCAATGGAAATGTTTTCTTTCGCGTATTCCGGTTTGGAATGGCGGGGGGCGGCGTACGGGCGAGCGCGGCCCGCCCGCGTTGGCGGACTCACTTGTAGGAAAGTAGCAACACCGCTGGGGGCGGAGGGCGTCAGTCGACGGCGCTGGCCCGTTCGCGCTAGTGCTGGTCCAGCAACCAGCGCTTGAAGGTGATCACGCCGGGCAGGCCGGCCTTGCGCTTGGGGTAGATCAGGTAGTAGGCGCTGTCGGACTGCTGCTCGGGCGGGAACAGTTCGACCAGCGCCTGGCGCTTGATCTCGTCGGCCACGAACATGGCCGGCAGCAGGCCGATCCCCAGGCCCGCCTTGGCCGCTTCCACCGCCATCGAGAACAGTTCGAAGTGCAGGCCCTGTTCCTTGGGCGGCGCGGCGATGCCGTGCGCGTCGAACCAGTTAGGCCAGCTATCCGAGCGCGATGTCTGGTGCAGCAGGGTGTAGGCCGTGAGGCCGGCCATGTCAGCCGGGCGGCCGTGGCGTTCGATGAAGCCGGGGCTGCACACGGGCACCAGGGTTTCACTTGACAACCGGTGGTGCTCGCATTGCGGCCAGCCGGGGCGGCCGAAGACGATGCCGGCGTCGATGCCGGTACCGCCGAAATCGACCCGGCTCAGCTGGATCTTCAGGTTCAGCGTGAGGCCGGGGTGGGCTTCGTACAGCAGGGGAAGGCGCGGCACCAGCCACTTGGTGGCGAAGGTGGGGAACACGGCCAGGTTGAGCACGCCGCCGCCGTCGCGCGAGGCCAGCACTTCCTGCATCACGCCTTCCAGCTCGTCCAGGCACGGTGGCAGCCGGGCCCACAGCAGCTCGGCGGCGGCCGTGGGCACCAGTCCGCTGGCCTGGCGCTCGAACAGCGGCTGCTCGAAATACGCTTCCAGCGCCAGGATCTTCTTGCTCACGGCGCTCTGGGTCAGGGCCAGCGCGTTGGCGGCTGCGCTGATGTTTTGCAGCTTGTACACCATCTCGAAGGCGTGCAGGGCGGACAGGGAGGGCAGGTTGAGGCGCATGATGGTGGGCGTATTCTTGTGGTGAAACAGTCTCTGCCGCCATTGTCCCGCATCCGGGCCGAAAAAGGTATTCTCAAATGGAATGGGCGGTCGAAATCATTTCGCTTGTCGGCTTTCCGGGCCGTACAGAATAATCGGCCCAACTTCACCCTTTGCGGCAGTGCTGCTTTTCACCATGACCACTCTCGACTACCTCCTGACCTCCTGCATCGGCGCCGCCGCCACCGCCCGCATGACCCGTTTGATGCACGTCCCGGCCGAATTCAGCGACGCATCCGGCAACGGCGACGCCACCGTGGCCGTGACCCGCGCCGAAATCGCCTACGCCATGAACGTGCTGCTGTTCCGCGACCTGCTGGAGCGCGTCCCCGAAGGCAAGGCCTACACGGAAGACGCCGTGGCCAGCGGCCGCCGCGTATTCTTCGACCATGGCGCCGTGCGCTCGGTGAAGATCGCCGCCAATGGCCAACTGCCGTGCGGCGAGGCGGCCATCACCCGCTTCCTGGCCCCGCTGGGCTATCGCCTGAACGAGAACTACCCGCTGCCGCGCCTGAAGATGATGGGCCGCGCCTACGTGCACGCCGACTTGCCGGAAGATATACCCCAGTTCTTCGTGAGCGAACTGGAAGTGGACCGCTTCTCGCCCGAATTCCAGGCCGCCGTGGGCCGCGTGGTGGCCAGCTCGGTCGACCCGCTGGACGCGCGCGACCTGGAGCTGCTGAAGGAACTGGAAGCCCAGCGCAGCCTGCCGCTGGCCGACGCCGTCGCGCTGCTGCAATCGCTGGTGCGCTGCTTCGCGCGCCAGCACGAGGTGCCGGCGCTGGACGACTATGAACTGCTGCTCAAGGAATCGCAGGAAATGGCGTGGATCGCCACCGAGGGCAACGCCTTCAACCACGTGACGGACCGCGTGCCCGATTTGTACGCGCTGTCGGCCGAACAACAGCAACTGGGCCGTTCGATCAAGCCCGCCATCGAGGAAGCGGCGCGCGGCACCATGCGCCAGACGGCCTACCGTGCGGCCCAGGTGGAGCGCGTGTTCCGCACCGCGAACGGCTGCGTGGTGCGCCGCGTGCCTGGCTCGTTCTACGAATTCATCTCGCGCGACCGCGTGCGCAACGCCGACGGCGAGGAAGTGCTGGACCTGGGCTTTGACAGCAGCAACGCCACCGCCATCTTCAAGATGACCTCGGCCGACGGCGCCGCGCCAACCATGGCCAAGGCGGCATGAGCGGCCCGCTGCTCGAACAGCTGGACGGCTTGCTGGGACCAACCGGCATGCTGACGGCCAGCGCCGACTGCGCACCCTATGTGCAGGGCGCCCGCTACGGCCAGGGCGTGGCCGTGGCCGTGCTGCGGCCGGCCACGCCGGAGCAGGCCCAGGCCGCGCTGTCGCTGCTGCACGCGCACGGCGCGCCGTTCGTGCTGCAAGGCGCGAACACGGGCCTGGTGGCGGCGGCCACGCCGGACGCCAGCGGGCGGCAATTTGTGTTCAGCCTGGACCGGCTCAAGGACAGCGTCGTCATCGACGCCGACGAACGCACCGCCACCGTGGGTGCCGGCGTGCGCCTGTCGGAGCTGAACGAGGCTGCGGCCGCCATGGGCCTGTGCTTCCCCATCGATCTGTCGGCCGACCCCACCATTGGCGGCATGATCGCCTCCAACACGGGCGGCGCGCGGTTGATCAAGTACGGCGACGTGCGCGCCAATTTGTGTGCGGTGGACGCCTGGCTGCCGGAGCGGGACGGCATACTGCGTTTTGGCAGCGCGCTGCGCAAGAATAATACCGGGGTCGATTTCAAGCAGCTGTTGTGCGGCACGGGCGGCGCGTTCGGCGTGATCCTGGGCGCCACCGTGCGTCTGCATCCGCTGCCGGCGCAGCGCGCCACGGCGCTGGTGGTGCCGTCGTCCAGCGCGGCCGTGATGCCGCTGCTGGCGGCGCTGGAGCGCGATCTGCCGGAATTCATCGCTTCCGTCGAAGGCATGTCGCAGGAGGCCATGCAGGCCGTGTTCCGCAATGTGCCCTCGGTGCGCAATCCCTTCCCGGGCGGGCAGGTGCCGCCGTATGCGCTGCTGGTGGAACTGAGCACGTCGCTGCCGGCCCGCACGCTGGCGCTGGACACGGTGCTGCAGGATGCGCTGGGCGCGTTGATGGAACAGGAACTGCTGGCCGACGCCCTGTTCGGCGACCAGGACATGCTGTGGGCCCTGCGGCACGGCATCAGCGACGCGCTGCGCCATGAAGGCCGCGTGATCGCGTTCGATATCGCGCTGCCGCGCAAGCATTGGGCGCCATTCCGTGCCTGGGGCCAGCAGTGGTTAACCGCGACTTATCCCGGCGTGCGCATCTGCGACTTCGGCCACGTGGCCGACGGCGGCTTGCACTACAACCTGGTGGCGCCGAAGACGGGACCGCAGGCGCTGGGCGACGAGGCCATCGCCGCTTTGCGCACCACGCTGCTGGACGCGGTGGTGCAACGCTATGAAGGCAGCTTCAGCGCCGAACATGGCATCGGCCCGTACAACCGGGCCTACTACCAGCGCTACACACCGGCGCCGGTGCGCCGCCTGGCCGGTGAACTGCAGGCGGCCATGATGCCGGCGCTGCCATGGCGTAACGTGCATTTCGACTGACACGGCAAGTCAGGGCAGCAAGCGCGTGGCCGCCCGGCCGCGCGCGACTACGAGACAGGACGATGGATCATGCAAGCGTTTGCCCGACAACTGTGCCGCACCAAGCCCGTCGCCCCTGAATCCGGCGCCGGCCCTGAACGCTCCGCCCATGGCCTGGGCCGCACGCTGGGCCTGTTCCCGCTGACCATGATCGGCGTGGGCGCCACCATCGGCACCGGCATCTTCTTCACGCTGGTGGAAGCGGTGCCCAAGGCGGGACCGTCCGTGATCCTGGCCTTCCTGCTGGCGGCGTTGACGGCCGGGCTGACGGCCCTGTGCTACGCGGAGCTGTCGTTCCGCATTCCCGCCGCCGGTTCGTCGTATTCGTTCGCCTATGCCACCGTGGGAGAATTCGCCGCCTTCATCATGGCCGCCTGCCTGCTGCTCGAGTACGGGCTGGCCGCCAGCGCCACGGCCATCGGCTGGTCGGACTACCTGAATAACTTCCTCGTCAACGCCGGCGGCTGGCATATCCCGGCTGCGCTGCGCTCGCCCATGTTCGCCTCCGGGCCGCACGGCACGGAATTCCACCCGGGCGCCATCAACCTGCCGCCCATGATCCTGGTGGCCATGTGCGGCTACCTGCTGTTGCGCGGCACGAAGGAATCAGCCAACGCCAACGCCGTGCTGGTGCTGGTCAAGCTGGCCATCATCATCTTCTTCGTGGTGATCGCGTTCTCCGGCTTCGACGCGGCCAATTTCCAGCCCTTCTTCAATAGCGACAACAGCAAGGGTTACGCGGGCATTGCCGGCGTGACGGCCGCCGCCGGCACCGTGTTCTTCTCCTTCATCGGTATCGACACCATCGCCACGGCGGGCGAGGAGGTCAAAAATCCCAAGCGCAACGTCCCGGTCGGCATCCTGGCGGCGCTGGCCATTGTCACCGTGTTCTACCTGCTGGTGGCGGTGGCCGCCGTGGGCGCGCAGCCGGCCCGCATGTTTGACGGCCAGGAGGCGGGGCTGGCCGTGATCGTGCAGAACGTGACGGGCAAGGCGTGGCCGGCGCTGGTGCTGTCGGCCGGCGCCGTGGTGTCCGTGTTTTCCGTCACGCTGGTGACGATCTACGGCCAGACCCGCATTCTGTTCGCCATCTCCTGCGACGGCTTGATCCCGAAGACCTTCCAGCGCGTGCACCCGCGCACGCTGGCGCCGGTCAACAACACGCTGATCGTGTGCACCGTGGTGGGGCTGACTGCCGGGCTGGTGGACGCCACCTTCCTGTGGGACATGGTGAGCATGGGGACGTTGACGGCCTTCATCGTGGTGGCCATCGCCGTGCCCGTGATGCGGCGCAAGGGCATCGGCGCCGACGTCGATGGCTTCCGGGTGCCGTTCGGCCCTTATCTGGTGCCGGCGCTGAGCATCGTGGCCTGTCTGTTCATCATGAAAGACTTGTCGGCCGCTACCTTCCATGTGTTCTTCGTGTGGATGGGCGTGGCGGTGGCCGCCTACTTCGCCTACGGTTTGCGCAACTCGCGCCTGAATTCGCCGCTGGGCTCGGCCGCCTGAGCAGGGGGGAAGGGCGCTAGTCGCGGCTGGTGGCCCGGCGCCGCCATGCCGGTTCGCACAGCACGCGCGCGATCACGGCATCCGGCACGCCCAGCGCCGCCATGAATTTGGCTGCCGCCTGCGTGCCCGACACTTCCTTGAGCGCGATGCCGGCATCGACCACCTTGTCGATGTTGGTCTTGGGAATTTGAGGTTCTTCAGTGGACATGGCCGTCCTCCGCCAAAATCCATTGTAGTGGAACTGAATTTTCTTTGAGTTCGCGCAATCCAAGCGTGCGTGACGTATCTTCTATTGCGATCGCGGCTTGAGAAACGTCAGGTTGTTTCTATCGGCGTCAAAAAATAGCTCTCCGCCGATATATAAATGGCCGCCAGGGCCCAGTGGATCCTTCCTCCAGAAAGACATGGTTTTCGGAATTTTTTGGCTCGCAATTAACTTTCGTGCAGCGTCTTCGTTTGCGGCGGCAATTCGAATTTCCGCTCGAATCTCATAGATCCCGTCATTCATTGTATTTCCCCAGATAAGTGGCAGCGGTGGCGATTAGCGCTTGGAAGTGAGTTACATCAGGCTTGAGACTAAAAGTCGAAATTGCCAATGGGCAGTTGGTTATAAATTTATCACGCCAAGGTCGAACTCCGTAGACTTTTATCAGTTGCGCGCCGCAGCGTAATTGCCTCTGTCGTTAAATAGTCACAAATTCCCACAAAAAATTCTTACAGGAAAATTAACCGATTGCGGCTGTAGATTCGTTGCCTTTGATAAATATCAAAGGTTAGTTCTACTTGCGAATTACTATTTCCTTACAACAATGATCTTGCGCAAATACATTAATTGGGAGACTTGAAATGTATAAGCTCTATCTGTCCATTAACGAAAAAAAGCTTCCATGGTCAATAGAAAGGTGCTGCGACCAAGAAATCGCTGCTGCAGCCTTTTCTGATCTCGTGAATTGCAGGGATCTTGAATGCGCCGACTTTGTGGCTGTCTTGGAGGACAGCCATGGAACGCTGGCGCAGCACCGATTCACTGATGCGATTGGCAGCCCTGACTTTTGGCGCGGAAGGATACAGGACATCCCCTGGAAAAACGCGCAACGCAGGTTGCGGGAAGGTCGGCGCCAATGAAATCGGCCGACAAATTGGATCGTTTCGATCAGCCTGGTCCAGCGAAATTGGACGGCGAAAACTATCACCCGGAACTGCTGCTGGATAGGCTGCTGTCCATCTTGAACATCACGAGCGATGTGGAGCTCTCCCGACAGTTAGGCGTCAGTGCTCAGGCCATCAGCAAAATGCGAACAAGGAGGCGTGGGGTCTCTCGTATGGTGCTGGTTCGCATGCATGATATTTCCGGCCTCAGCATCGACACGCTGCGCATCCTTCTGGGGGAGCCTTCATGCGCCGGGAATGAGAAAACTGTCTGCATGGGAACGCCGATTTGATCGGCGATGCTGGCAACACCGCACTGACAGGTTCACCGGTATGGCCTTTGCAACAGTGCTCAGGCGCGAGGCGAAAACGAAAAAAGCACCGCTTCCGGTGCTTTTGCTAAGCTAATTCTGGTGCCTCGGGCCGGACTCGAACCGGCATGCCTTGCGACGGAAGATTTTAAGTCTTCTGTGTATACCATTTCACCACCGAGGCAGGTGTTCTTACATCATCTTTGACATCAAACAGGACACGCGTGTCACTGCGCTCCCTGCCCAAGCTTTGCCAATTTTCGCACACCAATGCCACTGATTAAAAATAGACATTAATTTAAAATCAATGATTTAAAAGTTTTTCAGCGCCAGGCGCCGGCTCTCTCAGGGCTCCTGCGTCTGGCAGTTTCACCATCCGGGCAGCGAGGCGAGATTCTAGCACAGGCGTAGTCAAAATCTCTAGTTTTCCTGGCCAGGCCAGCGGCGCGCGCCGCGGCCGCCGCCACACGCACGCACCATTCGGCGAGTAGATAGCAAAACAACATCGTTGTTGCAGTTCTTTACTTTTTATTGTTCTTATGGTAATCTGCAAAGATAGCATTAAGAGTTCATAAACTGCGCGGCGCGCCGGCGACCCCGGAGGACTGCGGTGCGGATCATTAGTAGTCAATTACAACGGAAATATTCATGACTGTTTCGATGAAAAAAATCTTGGGCCTGACCGCGCTGCTCGCCGGCGCCACACTCGCAGGTAGTGCCAGCGCCAATCCCCACTCCACCCCTGTCTGGACGGTGGAGACGCCAGCCGTGACGATCAATGCCGGCCTGGGCAGCATTAGCCTGGGTGGCCACACCTACACCTTCACCGACAGCTTGTCGGCACCGGTGCAACTGGCGTACTACAACAGCAATCCTGGCGCAAACAGCCAGGCCGCCATCGCTTCCTTCATCAAGGATAGCGATAAGTTGGGCCTGACCAACAGCACCGTGCTGACGTTTGGCGTGTCCAAGGACAGCATTAGCGGTTCGACCACCATCGGTGCGCAGGCAAAACCTTACGACTATCTGGCTGTGCACGTGGGCGGCGGCGAGCTGCTGTTCCATTGGACCGCGAAAGTGACCGCGCCGTTCACCATCTCCGGCAGCGGCCTGAGCAACTACCGTGCCTACATCTCGCCGGTACCGGAACCAGAAACCTATGCCATGCTGCTGGCTGGCTTCGGTGTGCTCGGTTTCATGGCCCGTCGCCGCAAACAGAAATAATCCAGGCCGGGGTGGCGTCACCACCCGCGCCGGACCCAACGCCCCATGTGCTCGCATGGGGCGTTTTGCATTGGGCCTTCGCCATTCAAACAAAGCCCAGATTGCGGGTCGATGGCAGGTAGTTCTTCAGGTTGGGCAGCACGGTGAGCAAATCACTGGCGGCCACGCCCAGCCAACTGCCCAGCGTGGCCGCGTACTGGTCCACCGATGTGGTGGGCAGCAAGCGGCCCTGGCCTACGTCGTCCGGGCCATCGCTGGCCACGGCCGGCGGCACCCCGTAGTAGCGCTGGCCGTTGACGGCGCCGCCCAGGACAAAGTGCATGCTGCCCCAGCCGTGGTCGGAACCGTCATTGTTGACCGTCAGCGTGCGGCCGAAGTCGGAGGCCGTGAACGCCGTCACGTTGTTGCTCACACCCAGTTCCACCGTGGCGGCATGGAACGCGGCCATGGCCTCGGCCACGTTGGTCAGCAGGCCGGGGTGGACCGTGTTCAGGCCGTCGTGGTTGTCGAAGCCGCCCAGCGACACGAAGAACACCTGGCGCCGTGCACCGATGGCGCCGGCGCTGGCGATCATCCTGGCCACCATGTGCAACTGGCTGGCCAGGTCATTGTTGGCGGGGAAGGGCGTGCTGATGGCGGGGCCGCTGGCCAGCGCGGCGCTGAGGATGCCATTGGCCTCCAGCGCGCGCCGGGTCACGCGCGTGTATTCCTGCTCGAACAGATGGACGCCAGGCTGGGTCACCAGCGCTTGCAAGGCGCTGCTGGCGGCCGCTGAACCATACAGGGGCTTTTGCAGGGCGCTCAAGGGCACCGGACCGTCCGCCGTGATCTGGTACTGGACCGCCGTATTGCCCGACATGAAGACGGCGTTGCCGGACACGTTGACGCAAGTGAACGTGGCGTTGCCATTGCCGGAGACGAACAAGTCCCCCATCCGCCCACCCCAGCCCGACATGGCCCCTTCCGGCGCCGACGCCTGCCAGAACGATTGCTGGTCGTTGTGCGAGAACAGCTTGGGCGGCAGCGGCGCGGATTTGTTGGTGTACTGGAGTTTGGTGGTCGGTT
Source organism: Rugamonas apoptosis (assembly GCF_014042355.1). Taxonomy (GTDB): domain Bacteria; phylum Pseudomonadota; class Gammaproteobacteria; order Burkholderiales; family Burkholderiaceae_D; genus Rugamonas; species Rugamonas apoptosis. The sequence continues at coordinate 409,391 of NZ_JACEZU010000004.1, read as the reverse complement.
GCACCAGCGTGCCCACGTTAAGCAGCACGCCCAGTTTGCCGGCATTGAACAGCGGCAGCAGCGGCGCCAGCTCCGGCGCCAGCGCGTACTGGCGCTGGAAGCCGCCCGCGTCGACGGGCGCCGTCACAGGCGCCAGCACGGTGCCGCCCAGGTTGCTGCGATTGTAGGCCAGGCCGGGGCGCAGGTTGTAATAGGCGTTGTAGTTGCCGCTGTCGTAGGGCACCAGCGTGTTGCCATAATCGTTGCCGCCATACAGGAAGACGCAGACGATGGCCTTGTAATCGCTGGCCGTGGCGGCGGCGGCCTCGGCCATGGCGGCCAGGTTGAGCAGCCACGGGGTGGCGGCGCCGGCCACGGACAGGGCCGAAGCCCGCTGCAGGAAGGCGCGCCGGGAGGCGTTGAGCGTGTGATCGCGGGTCATGACGGCCTCCTATTTCAGCACCAGGAATTCGGGCGCGGCCAGCACCAGCAGCAGCGCCACCCGCACGCGGTTCAGGCGCCGCGCGTCGCTGCCCGACGGCATGGCGTTGAGCGCACCCAGCATCAATGATTGCGTGGCGCCGCCGATCTGGCCGGCAGCCAGCACCGTGTTCAGTTCGGCCAGCAGGGCGGTGGCGTTGTCGGCCAGCGGCAGCCAGGCGCTGTAGTCGGGCAGCACGTCGGCCACACCGACGGCGACCACGCGCTGCATGAAGTTGAGGTAGCCGATCACGGACGATTCATTGGCGATCTGGAATTCCGGCGCCACCAGGCCGGCGGCGGCGATGCCGCTGTTGGGCGGCACGTAGCCGGGCCGGAAGAAATTGAACACGGAGGGCGAGCGCAGCGGGCTTTGCCCCAACCGGGTGGCCGGGTTGCTGGTGTTGCCGATAGCCCAGCTGTCGGTGGCGGAGCTGGCCTTGGCGGCGCGCGCCCAGCCTGTAAAACGCAGCATCGGTTCGCGCAGCTTGCCCTCGCCGGTGGTGGCGGCGGAGACGCCGGCCCGCGCTTCGGGATCGAGCAGCACGGCCTTGAGCACGGCCCGCAGATTGCCTCTGACGTGCTGGCCATCGTCGTTGAACACGGCGGCCACCCGCGCTACATAAGCCGGGCTGGGATTGCTGGTGACGAGGCGCTGGATCAACTGGCGGCTGATGAAAGGCGCCACGTTCGGATGGGCGTAAATGATGTCGAGCGCGGCCTGCAGCGCGTCGGCGCCGCTCAGGCCGGACGGCACCGTGTGGCCAAGGAAGCTGGAGGGGCCCGTTTCGTGCCGCGCCGGGTATTGGCGCATGGGGCGGCGGATGAAGTCCGGCGTGGCGGTGCTGGTGCCGGTCAGGTCCACATCCCAGCCCGTGAAGATGCGGGCCAGTCCGCTCACGTCATCGGGCCCGTAGGTGGCGACGGGCGTGCCGGCTGCCAGCTTGGGCGTGCCGTCGCCGTTCAGTTGCACCAGGCCGATGGTGAACAACTGCATCAGCTCGCGCGCGTAGTTTTCATCGGGATGGGAGCCGGTGGCGGGATTGGCCTTGCTGTTGCCACGAAAAGTGAGGAACTGGCCCATGGCCACGCTGGTGGACACGGCGCCCAGCAGCGCGCGATAGTTGCCGAACGCATGCGCTTCCAGCAGGTCGAGCCAGGCGGCGGCCGAGAACGCGCGCCAGCCCAGGCCCACCAGGCCATCGATGGCGACCACGATGATTTCGGACAGCGCCAGCGTGACGCGCTGGCGCAGCGTGTCGGGTGCGGTGATCAGCTTGCGCCAGGCGGCGGCGTCGAAACCGGCTTCCGAATTCTTGTTGGTACTGGCGTTGTAGCCTTTGGCCACCAGCCAGTCCCAGCGCGTGCCCGACGGGGGCAGGGCGAACTGGGCATCCAGCCAGCCCGCGTAGCCGAGCTGCTGGACGGCGGCAATCTGCTGGCGCTCGCTGGCCATGGCGGCCTGGGCCAGGAAGCGGGCCGCCTCGGCGTCACTGATGGCGTCGGCCCGGACCACAGTGCCCAGCACGCTGGCGCCGGGGCTGGCGGCGGGGCCGGCACCGGGGCTGGCCCCGCCGCAGGCCGCCAACAGGGCGGCCGCCGTCAGGGCGGTGGCGGCGGTGGCGCCGGACGTGTCCGCAGCCGGCGGCGCGGGAGTGGCAGACGTAGTTGCTTGCATGGCTGGTCCTCTTCAATTGGAAAGCGGGACGGGGCGGCAGCGATCAGGCGGGAATGACGGAAAATTGGGAAAATGCTAGAGAAAAATATATACCAGTTCGGCGCGCTTGCTCAGCGGTTTTACACGCCTGTTACATATGGAAGGCGCGGCGCGGGCGGGGTGCAATTCGACTGTATCTCTCAAGCAACGCCGGAGCGGGGTCGGTAGGCAAGCCGAGCTATACAGAAGTGTCGGCTGGCGTTAATCTGTTTGAAACATTCGACGCCTGACAATCATGGCGAGTGACGCACGGTGAGGGAGACGAGCGGTATGGCATTACACTTGAGCGCGATCGGCTGGCTGCATACGCTGGCTTCCCTGTACGCGCTGGGCGCGGGCGCGCTGGTGCTGTCCCAGCCCAAGGGCGACCGGGAGCACAAGCGGGCCGGGCGCCAGTATCTGGTGGCCGCGGTGGTGGCCAATCTGAGCGCCCTGGGCATTTACAAGCTGGGCGCGTTTCACCTGTTCCACGTATTCGCACTGGTTTCGCTGGGGTGTCTGGCGCTGGCTTTCTTTTGCGCTTATCGGCAGGCGCCGCGCCGTAACTGGCTGCGCATCCACTTGAGCGCCATGTTGTTCAGCTATTACCAGCTGGTGGCGGCGTTGATCCACGAAGTGTTCACGCGCACGCACGTGCTGGAGGCGCGCCATTTTCCGCTGGTCTATACGCAGGGACTGGCCTTGCTGGTGTTCTTGATGACGGTGGCGTATTTCTGGGGCCGCACGGCGCCAAGCGCGCCATCGTCGCGGATCTACGACCAGCAGCCGACGACGGGGCAGTGATGCCGATGTAGTTTAGTTCGCGCGGCTGGCGCTGCGGCGCTGGGCCGGCATGCCCAGCACGCGCTTGACGACGGACAGGGGCACCTGTGCCGTTTCCATGAAGACCCAGGCGTTGGCCGCGCCCATGCGCGCGTCGAGCGCGATGGCCTGGTCCACGATGCTGGCCATTTCAGTGTTGCGGCGGGGTGGGTGTGCGGTGTCCATGATGGCCTCGGTGGCGGATGTGCGGTACGCAAGGCTGTCATTTTACTACTTTATGATTCAATAAGATTCAATAAATCAACGTCCCCTCGGAATTCCTGTCATATTTGCATCAAAAAAGCGACAGTTACTTGCGAAATGCAATGTTCAGGGCTGGGGCTGGCCATGCGGGGCGTGCTCGTGCGGCCGGGCCGGCGTGCCGCACAACTGGCAAAAGTTGAGGAAGGCATTCTTGCGCACCTTGCAGCGGCCGCAATGGTCGAACAGGCCGATGCCGCAGTGGGGGCAATAGTCCAGCGTCGACTCCTTCAAATCCACGCTGCGCTCGCAGCCGGGGCACAGGCTATTGCCGAGCCGCTTGAGGGCCAGCTCGTAATTGAGCGTGGCACGCCGTTCAAGCTCCGGCAACGCTTCCTGCTGTTGTTGGCGGGCCAGGTAGCGTTGCAGCCCGACAATGGCCTGGCGCCCGATCACCACCGTCAGCACTATCCCCACCAGGTAGCGCACATAGCCGCCGTAGCTGGGCAGGTATGGCACCAGCTCGACGAAGAAGGCGAAGCCGGCGAAGAAAATGAAACCCCAGACGAAAGGCCAGTAGGCGCTCTTGCGCTGTTTCGCATACAGCCAGCCGGCCACGGCCAGCAGCGGTGCGGTCAGCATCAGGCGGTACAGGAAGATGTGCAGTTCGCGCCGTTGCATGGCCCGCTCCAGCGCCTCGTGCGCCGGCTTTTCCAGTTCCTGGCGCCGGAGATCGGCGTGCTGGCGTTCCTGTTGCGCGTCCAGCAGCACCTGCTGTTGCCGCTGCACGGCGGACAAGGCTAGCCGTTCCGCCGTCTTGAGCGCATCGAGTTCGCGGGTGCGGGCGATCAGGTCCGGGTCCTGGTCCGGGCGGGCCGTGGCGTGGCGCGTGGCCAGCCAGTTCTGGAACGTCTCGGCCGCCGCATGGGTGTTGGCCTGCGCCACCTGGTGTTGCTGGCGGGCCTGGGCCAGCGCGTCGTTGGCCGCCGCGATCACCTTGTCGGCCCGCTCTTGCGCGGTGCGCACCTGGGCCGCCTGGCCGGCGTCGATGAACTGTTCCAGCGACGGCAGGGGCTCGGCGCTGCCGAGGTTGTCGACCAGCTTGCCACCGAGGCCGATCAGGAACCAGGCGAACGCGAACGCGACCAGCCACAAGGCGCGCTGGAACCAGGACTGTGAACGGCGCAAGGTCTTGCTCATGGGGACTCCGTGGCGGCATGGTGATAAGGCCAATAGTAGCATTTGAGAAACGCGGGCGTGGCGATTTGTGGACGGCCTCCCGGGTCGCTTGCCGCCGCCGGCGCCCGATGGCATGATGAGCCGACGGCGCCGGCGGAATGGCTGTGGCGCCGGGAGGAGGGCGGATGCGGTGGTGGATGGCGATGGTGGCTGGCGCGGTGGCGCTGGCAGGCGTGGGCGTGGCGCCGGCCCAGGCCGGCTCGCCGCTGCGCATTGCGTCGGACGACTGGTGCCCCTACATTTGCGTGGGCGCCGATGGCCGCAGCATCACCTCCGGCTTCATGGTGGATGCCACCGCCCGGGCGCTGGAGCTGGCCGGCCTGTCCGTGGAGCCGCAGCTCATGCCGCTCAACCGCGCGCTGGCCTTCACGCTGGGTGGGCAGATCGCGGGGCTGTACGCGCCCGCCATCGACCGCCGCCTGGTCATGAGCGCGCCGCTGATCCGTTCGCGCGCCTGTTTCTATACCCGTAGTGTCAGCACATGGCGTTACCAGGGCCTGGCCTCGCTGGCCCAGCGGCAACTGGGCGTGATCGCCGACTATGGCTACGACGACGGCCCCATGGATGCCTATCTGGCCCGGGAGCAACGCAACCATAAGCTGGTGGAGTTCAATCACGGTGAAGATGCCGGCATGAAGAATATCCGCAAGCTGCTGTACGGCCGTTACGATGTCGTGCTGGAGCATGAAACCGTGATGCACCGCTTGCTGATACAACTGGGCGAGAAGAATTTCGTGCGCCAGAGCGGTTGCCTGGAGCACTACCTGCCGCTGGTGGTGGGTTTTTCCGCCAAGCTGCCCGAAGCCCGCGAGCTGGTGCGCAAGCTTGACGCGGGCGTGGTGCAGATGAAAGCGTCGGGCGAATACGCTCGCCTGTTGCTGCGCTACGAGATCAGCGATCCCGACCCGGCGCCGGTCGCCGCGCGGCACGCTCCCTCGATGCATTAATGACCATAAAGTGCGCAGCATCAAGGCGCGGCCAGTCTGCTCGCCACGGCGCGCCCGGCGCGCCTAGAATGCTGGCTTTTTTCCGTTTTTGAAAGCCATTATGCTTCGCGCTCCAGAACTCCTCCTGCCCGCCGGTTCGCTGGCCAAGATGCACGCCGCCTTCGATTTCGGCGCCGATGCCGTGTACGCGGGCCAGCCGCGCTATAGCCTGCGGGTGCGCAACAATGAATTCTCGCGCCCGGAAGCGCTGGCATCGGGCATCGAACAGGCCCACGCGCGCGGCAAGCAGTTCTTCGTCGCCAGCAATATCTTCGCCCACAATTCCAAGCTCAAGACCTACCTGCAAGACATGGCGCCGGTGATCGCCATGAAGCCGGACGCGCTGATCATGGCCGATCCGGGCCTGATCATGATGGTGCGCGACCAGTGGCCCGACATGCCGATCCACCTGTCGGTACAGGCCAACGCCGTCAACTGGGCGGACGTGAAGTTCTGGCACCGCATGGGGCTGACGCGGGTGATCCTGTCGCGCGAACTGTCGCTGGACGAGATCGAGGAAATCCGCCAGCGCTGCCCGGAAATGGAGCTGGAAGTGTTCGTGCACGGCGCGCTGTGCATCGCCTATTCGGGCCGCTGCCTGCTGTCGGGTTATTTCAACCACCGCGATCCCAACCAGGGCACGTGCACCAATTCCTGCCGCTGGGATTACAAGGTGATGAACGCGAGCGAAGACGCCAGCGGCGACCTGGCCCGCATTCCCGTCGAAAGCATCAGCCTCAATTACCGCCAGGCGCTCGATGAGGCCAACGCGTCGTTCTCGTCCATGGGCGACATGGAACGCCACCCGCTGGCCGACCGTCCCTACATGATCGAGGAAGCGGAACGTCCGGGCCAGCTGATGCCGATCCTGGAAGATGAACACGGCACCTACATCATGAATTCCAAGGATTTGCGCGCCGTGGAGCACGTGGAACGGCTGGTCAAGATCGGCGTCGATTCGCTCAAGATCGAAGGCCGCACCAAATCGCTGTACTACGCGGCCCGCACGGCCCAGGTCTACCGCACCGCCATCGACGACGCCGTGGCCGGCCGCCCGTTCAATATGGACTTGCTGGGCCAGTTGCAAGGCCTGGCCAACCGCGGCTACACGGACGGCTTCTACCAGCGCCACCACACCCAGGACCACCAGAACTACATGGCCGGCGCCTCCGAGCTGCACCGCAGCCAGTACGTGGGCGACGTGCAGGGCGTGCGCGACGGCTGGGCCGAGGTGGATGTCAAGAACCGCTTCGTTGTGGGCGACCAGCTGGAAGTGCTGCATCCAGGTGGCAATACGCTGGTGCGGGTGGCGCAGATCCAGTCGCTGGACGGCGCGGCCATGGACGCGGCGCCCGGCAGCGGCCACCGGGTGCGCATCGCGCTCGACCAGCGCTACGACAAGGCGCTGCTGGCGCGCATGCTGTAATAGCTTGCTTTTTCCTTGAATTCCGCCGGTCCGCCATCCATATGGACGACCGGCGCCGCTTTGGCAGCCGCCACCCGGATGGTGTAGCATGCTGGACGGCCATGCGGCCGGCGCAGCAGGCGCCGCCGTGCCGGTAATTCAAGGACAGAGTATGCAAATCAAAATCAACGATGTACTGCGCGCTTACATCGACCCGCTGACCGAGGCGGAATACTCGGCGCTGGAACGCAGCATCCTGGTCGAAGGCTGCCGCGACGCGCTGGTGTTGTGGGGCGACGTGCTGGTGGACGGCCATAACCGTTATCAAATCTGCCAGCAACATGGCGTGCCGTTCAAGGTCACGGAAAATACCAGCTTCAAGAGCCTGGACGACGTCAAGCTGTGGATGATCGACAACCACCTGGGCCGGCGCAGCGTGTCGGACTTCCAGCGCGGCGTGCTGGCGCTGCGCAAGAAGGAAATCGTGGCCGCGCGCGCGGCCGAACTGGCGGCGCTGGCCGCCGCCGAGGATGCGGCCATCGCGCCGCCGGACGCGGACGCGGAACAAGCGCCGGCCCGTCCGGCCGCCATGCCGCTGACTTCGCGCGAGGACATCGCCCGCGCCGCGCGCCTGAGCAGCAACACCATCAGCCAGATCGAGAAGATCCAGAAGACGGCCACGCCGGAACTGGTGGAGGCGGTCCGTTCCGGCACCATCTCCATCAACGCCGCCGCCACCGTGGCTTCGCTGCCGGAAGCGGCGCAGGTCGCGGCCGTGGCCGGCGGCAAGAAGCAGTTGCAGCAAGCGGCCAAGGAAGTGCGCGAGCTGCGCGCCGCCATGCGCCCGCCCAAGGAAGCGAAGGAGGGCGAGGAGCCGCTGTCGGAAGTGGATCAACTGCGCGCTGAAATCGCCACCCTCAAGCAACGCAACGCGGCCCTGAAGGCCGAGAACGCGGCGCTGCAGGAACGCATCTCGGCACTGGTCGACGCTTCCTGAGTCTATCCCACCCCCCATCCGCCTGGAGCCTGCCCATGCTGAAGCGTCCTGCCTTGTTCGCCTTGATGTGTGCCATGCCCATGGGCGCCGCGCTGGCCGCGCCACCGGCTGCCAACGCCGCCGCCAACGCCACCGTGTCGGCCGCGGATACGGCGCGCTGGCAGGGCACGGCGCAGCGGGTCGATATCCTGCGCGACAAATGGGGCATCCCGCACGTGTATGGCAAGACGGACGCAGACGCCGTGTTCGGCATGATGTACGCCCAGGCCGAGGATGACTTCAAGCGGGTGGAACTGAACTTCATCAACGCCATGGGACGGCTGGCGGAAGTGCGGGGCGAGGCGGAGCTGTACCGCGACCTGCGCATGAAGCTGTTCATCAACCCCAGGCAGTTGCAGACACAGTACGCGGCCAGTCCCGCGTGGCTGAAGAAGCTGATGAATGCCTGGGCCGATGGCTTGAACTACTACCTGTACACCCATCCCCAGGTGAAGCCGCAATTGCTGACCCGTTTCGAGCCGTGGATGGCGCTCAGCTTCAGCGAAGGCAGCATCGGTGGCGATATCGAGGATGTGGACCTGGCGCAGCTGGAACGCTTCTACGGCAAGCGCGCTGACGTGCCGGTGGCGCTGGCGGGCAGCGACCTCGACGAGGAGCCCAGCGGTTCGAACGGCTTCGCCATCGCGCCGCGCCTGACGCGCGACGGCCACGCGCTGTTGCTGATCAATCCCCACACGTCGTTCTACTTCCGGCCCGAAGTGCATGTGAACAGCGGCGAAGGTTTGAACGCCTATGGCGCCGTGACCTGGGGCCAGTTCTTCATCTACCAGGGCTTCAACGAGCGCCTGGGCTGGATGCATACCTCCGGCGGCGGCGACGTGATCGATGAATACCTGGAGTCGGTGACGGAGCAGAACGGCCATTATTTCTACCAGTACGGCAAGGAGCGGCGCCCACTGAAGGCGGTTGACATCACGCTGCCGTACAAGACTGCCGACGGCATGGCGCACAAGGTCATCACCGTCTACTACAGTCACCACGGCCCCATCGTGCGCGAAGCCAATGGCAAGTGGGTGGCCGTGCGGCTGATGAACGATCCGATGCGCGCGCTGACCCAATCGTTCAGCCGCACCAAGGCCCGCGACTACGCCGCGTTCTACAAGGTGATGGAACTGCGCACCAATTCGTCCAACAACACCGTGTATGCGGACGCGGACGGCAATATCGCCTACTTCCACGGCAATTTCATCCCCGTGCGCGATACCCGTTTCGACTTCACGCATCCAGTGGACGGCAGCGATCCGGCCACCGACTGGAAGGGGCTGCACCAGGTGAAGGACACCATCACCCTGTTCAATCCGAAGAATGGCTGGATCCAGAACACCAACAACTGGCCGTTCACGGCGGCCGGCCCATACAGCCCGCGCCAGCAGGATTATCCGGCCTATATGTCGGTCAATCCCGAAAATCCACGCGGCGTCCATGCGGTGCGGGTGCTCAAGGATGCCAGGGATTTCACCATCGACAGCCTGATCGCCACCGCCTACGACAGCCAGCTGACGGCCTTCGAGCCACTGCTGCCCAAGCTGTTCCAGGACTATGACAGCCTGTCCGGCGACGAACCGCTGAAGGCCATGCTGGCGCCGCAAATCGAAGCGCTGCGCGGCTGGGATATGCGCTCCGGCCTGGATTCCGTTCCCACCTCGCTGGCGATTTATTGGGCGCAGAACCTGGCCGATACTTTCGGCCCGGCCGCGCGCGCCAGGGAAGTGCTGGTGCTCGACTATATCGCCAAGGCCATCACGCCGATGGACCGGCTGGTGGCGCTGGCCCATGCCTCGGATAAGCTGGCCGCCGACTTTGGCCGCTGGCAGACGCCGTGGGGCGAGATCAACCGCTTCCAGCGCCTGACGGGCGATATCGTGCAGCCTTTCGACGACAGCAAACCCAGTCTGCCGGTGGGCTTCGCGTCGGCCAACTGGGGTGCGCTGGCTTCGTTCGGCATGACCTCCAAGGCCAACACCAAGCGCATCTACGGCGAGCGGGGCAACAGCTTCGTGGCGGCGGTGGAGTTCGGCCCCCGTATCAAGGCGCGCAGCATCCTGGCCGGTGGCGAGAGCGGCGACCCGGCCTCGCCGCACTTCAACGACCAGGCGGCCATGTACGCGCGCGGCGAGTTCAAGGACGTGCTGTTCTACAAGGAAGACGTGGAAAAGAACCTGGAACGGCGCTATCATCCGGGCCAATAGTGAGCAATTGATAAGGTAAACCTTATGAGTTTGGAATCCGTACGTGCATTCTTCGCAGCGCGCCAGCTGGACCTGCCCATCATCGAACTGGAAGTGAACACGGCCACCGTGGCGCTGGCCGCCGAGGCCCACGGCGTGGAGCCGGGCCGCATCGCCAAGACGCTGGCATTCCGGCTCGGCGACGGCCGCGCCATCGTGCTGGTGGCGGCTGGCGACGCCCGCATCGACAACAAGAAGTTCAAGGACGCGCTGGGCAAGGGCAAGATGCTGCCGGCCGAGGAGGTGATGGAACTGACCGGCCATCCCGTCGGCGGCGTGTGCCCGTTCGGGCTGGCGCAGCCGCTGCCGGTCTACCTCGATACCTCGCTGCGCGAATACGATGAAGTGATGCCGGCCGCCGGCGGCGTGCACACGGCCGTGCGCATCGCCCCCCAGCACATGGCCGAGATCACGGCCGGCGCGTGGGTCGACGTGTGCCAGGCCAGGTAAAACAATTCGGGACGTAACGCAATTCTTGAAATGGTGTTACGTCCCGAATTAACTCGCATTAACTAATCGACAGGCGCTAGATCGCGTCCAGCGCGGTGCGCAGGTCGCGCCGCAAGTCGTCCACGTCCTCGATGCCCACCGATAGCCGGATCAGGCTGTCGCTGATGCCCAGCGCCGTGCGCTGTGCCAGCGGGATGGTGGCGTGCGTCATCAACGCGGGGTGTTCGATCAGGCTTTCCACCCCGCCCAGGCTTTCGGCCAGCGCAAACAGCTGGCAGCATTCCAGGAAGCGGCGCGCGCCCGCCAGGTCCGTTTTCAGGTCGATCGAAATGATGCCGCCAAAGCCCGCCATCTGGCGCCGCGCCAGTTCGTGCTGGGGATGCGACGCCAGCCCAGGGTAGTACACGCGCCGTACTTCCGGCTGCGCTTCCAGCCAGCGGGCCAGTTCCAGTGCGCTGGCGCAGTGGCGTTCCATGCGCAGCGCCAGCGTCTTCACGCCGCGCAGCGCCAGGAAGCTGTCGAATGGTCCGGCGATGGCGCCCACCGCGTTCTGTAAGAAGGTCAGCTGTTCGCGCCACGCATGCTGGTGCGCTTCGCCCGCCACCACGGCCATGCCGCCGATGATGTCGGAGTGGCCGTTCAGGTACTTGGTGGTGGAATGGACCACGATGTCAAAGCCGAATTCCAGCGGCCGCTGCACCATGGGGCTGGCGAAGGTGTTGTCGGCCACGGCGATGATGCCGCGCACGCGGCAGATTTCCGCCACCGTCTGCAAGTCGGCCAGCTTGAGCATGGGATTGGTGGGCGTTTCCACCCACACCATGCGCGTTTCCGGACGCAGCGCGGCCAGCAGGCTTTCGGGCCGGGTCAGGTCCACGTAGCTGAAACTGTGGCCGGCGCTGCGCCGGCGTACCTTTTCGAACAGGCGGTAGGTGCCGCCGTACATGTCGTCGCCGGCCACGATGTGGGCGCCGGCGTCGGCCAGTTCCAGCACCGTGGAGATGGCGGCCAGGCCAGAGGCGAAGGCGTAGCCCTGCACGCCGCCTTCCAGGTCGGCCACGCAGCGCTCCAGCGCCCAGCGCGTGGGATTGTGCGAGCGGCCGTAGTCCAGCCCCTTGTGCACGCCGGGGCTGTCCTGCACATAGGTGGCGGTGGCGTAAATGGGCGGCATGATGGCGCCGGTCGATGGGTCGGGCGCCTGGCCGGCGTGGATCACGCGGGTGGCCAGTGCCGCTTTCGGATGAGAGGAGTCGGGTTGGCTCACGATAGCTTCCTGCGCAAGTGGTTGAGGAGGTCGAAGCGGGTGATCAGGCCGTAGAAGATGTCGCCGTCGGCCACCACCGCCGTCAGCCCGCGGTCCAGCGTGGCGCGCACGGCGTGCAGGCCGGCCGTGGGCGACAGCGTTTCCACCCGCGCGCTCATGCTGGCGCTGACGGGCGCGGCGAAGTGGGTGGGGTCGTCGTCCACCTTCATCAGCAAGTCCGATTCGTCGATGATGCCGACCAGCCGGCCGTGATCGATGACGGGCAGTTGCGCCAGGTCGGCGCTGCGCATGCGGTTGAAGGCCACCAGCAAGGTGTCGGTGGGCGCCACGCTGACCACTTCATCCTCGTCGTAGGGGCGTCCGATCAGGTCGCGCAGGTCGTGGCTGGGCACGCGCGGCAGCAAGCCCTGGTCGTGCATCCAGCCATCGTTGTACAGCTTGGACAGGTAGCGTGTGCCTGTGTCGCACACGAAGCTGACCACCCGTTTGGGCTGCGTTTGCGCGCGGCAGTAGCGCAGCGCGGCGGCCAGCAGAGTGCCGGTGGAGGAGCCGCCCAATATGCCTTCGGCCCGCAGCAGGGCGCGCGCGCTGGCGAAGCTTTCCTGGTCCTCGATGGTGTAGGCCTGGCGCACGGCGCTCATGTCGGCGATGGCGGGCACGAAGTCCTCGCCGATGCCTTCCACCGCCCACGATCCGCTGGTGTCGCTGGCGTGGCCGGTGCGCACGTACTCGGCCAGGATGGAACCCTTGGGATCGGCCAGCACGAATTCCACTTGCGGCTGGACGCGCCGGAAGTAGCGGGTAAGCCCCGTCAGCGTGCCAGAAGAACCGACGCCGACGACGATGGCGTCCACTGTATGCGCCATCTGCTCCCAGATCTCGGGGCCGGTGGTGGTTTCGTGCGCCAGCGGGTTGGCGGGGTTGTTGAACTGGTCGGCGTACCAGGCGCCGGGCAGTTCGCGCGCCAGCCGGGCCGCGTAGTCCTGGTAGTAGTCGGGGTGGCCCTTGGCCACGTCGGAGCGGGTGGTGCGCACTTCGGCGCCCAGCGCCTTCAGGTGCAGCACTTTTTCCGGCGACATCTTGTCGGGTACCACCAGCAGCACGCGGTAGCCCTTGAGCCGGCCCACCAGCGCCAGGCCCAGGCCAGTGTTGCCGGCGGTGGCTTCGATGATGGTGCCGCCGGGGCGCAGCCGGCCGTCCGTCTCGGCCGCCTGTATCATGGCCAGGCCGATGCGGTCCTTGATGGAGCCGCCGGGGTTTTGCGATTCCAGCTTGAGGAACAGCTGGCATGGGCCGGTGTCAAGCCGGGTGACCCGGACCAGCGGGGTGTTGCCGATCAGTTGGAACAGGGCGGGTGCCTGGGGTGTTTGGGTTCTCTGGGGTGTTAGAGCTGTTAGCATAGGGCCTCCTGGCTGCGCAACAGGCGGGGCCGCTGGTGGCGGTCCGTGCTGTACGTGACAAGGAAGTGAGCGTAGGTCAACCCCGCCACGCTGGGAAGGAATGATTCCGTGTTTGCTTATGCAATCTTGCAACGGCTGACGCAGTGCCTGTGCGACAAGTATGCGCTTATTTGGCGGACGGCGGTTTATAATCCGCCAGCCGGCCAGGCATCGTATTCAAGCACATCAGGGACAGAAGGCAGCGGTGGCAAAACTTTATTTTCGGTATTCCGCGATGAACGCGGGCAAATCCACGGCGATGTTGCAGGTGGCGCATAACTACGAGGAACAGGGCCAGCAGGTGCGGCTCTACACGGCCGCCATCGACGACCGCTACGGCGTGGGCCGGGTGACGTCGCGCCTGGGGCCGCAGCGCGAGGTGGAGGTGTTCCGCGACGACACGAATTTCCTGGCTGAGATCCCCAAGGTGGCCTGCGTGCTGATCGACGAATCGCAATTCCTGTCGCCGCGCCAGGTCCAGCAACTGCACCAGCTGGCCCAGACCCGCGGCGTGCCCGTGATCTGCTATGGCTTGCGCACGGATTTCCGGGGCGAACCGTTCCCCGGTTCGGCCTATTTGCTGGCTTTGGCCGACGATATTGAAGAACTGAAAAACATCTGTACTTGCGGCAAGAAAGCGACCATGAATATACGCGTCGACGCGCACGGCAACCGGATCAAGGACGGCGAACAGATCAGCATCGGCGGCAATGAAAGTTACCGCCAGGCTTGCGGCCGCTGCTTCTACGCCGAATAAGCGATGACATCCATCCGAGGCCGCCATGGCTAGCCTGCTCAGCTGCGCGGCGCTGGCGCCGGCCTGGCTGTGCCGGCATGGCGACATGTTGCTGTATCTGGCGCCGTCGGTGCTGCTGGCGCTGCTGATCCGCTCGCTGTCGGCCCGCCATCCCTTCTTTTTCCTGTTCACGGCGGCCGGCACGGCCTGCCACGAACTGGCCCATTTCAGTGTCGGCCTGCTGACGGGCGCCCGTCCCGGCTCGTTCACCATCATCCCGCGCCGCGTGGGGCAGGGCTGGGAACTCGGTTCCGTGCTGCTCACCCGGGTGCGCTGGTATAACGCCGCCCCGGCCGCGCTGGCGCCGTTCCTGGTGGTATTGCTGCCCGTGCTGGTGGCGGCCTGGCGTACCCACCCCGGCTGGCATTTCCAGTGGCTGGACCTGGCGCTGGCGTTCGCCGTGGCGCCCCAGTTCCTGGCTTGCTGGCCGTCCAAGGTGGACTGGAAGATCGCCGTGCGCTCCTGGCCTTACCTGCTGATCACGGCCGGCTTGTGGCTGGCCTGGCGCCAGTGGGGCCAATGAGGGCGGCGGTGGGGCGCCGTCTTCAGGCCCGCTTAAGCATAGACGGGGAAACTGTGCTGCCACGAGTCGTGCGGCAGATGCTATCCTGTAGAATTGAAGCGCTCTAAACGCAGTCTCGGCCGTAGTGTCGTCCGCAGTCTGGTTGGCAGTTTCGTCGTCCCATGCGCGGTTTGCGCCGCGCGTAGTTTCATGCACACATCAAAGTTCGGAGTAAGCCGATGAAGAAGCACATGTTGTTGGTCGCGCTGGCCATGTCTGTATCGCTGAGCGCCATGTCGGCGCAAACGGAAAAACTGGGCGATACCCAGCTGAAACCCCTGCCGCAGCAGACCCAGGCGGCCCTGTGGGCTTCGCGCGTGCTGTCGCGCTACCACTACAAGGCGATGCCGCTGGACGACGCCATGTCGGAAAAAATCTTCGACCGCTATTTCAAGTCGCTGGACGGGGAAAAACTGTTCTTCGTGCAGGCTGACCTGGACCAGTTCGCCAGCGCGCGCAGCCGGCTCGACGACGCCATCAACGGCGAGAACCTGAGCGTACCGTTCGCCATCTACAACCTGTACCAGCAACGCTTCAACGAGCGCATCGGCTACGCCCGTGAATTGCTCAAGACTAAATTCGACTTCGCCGTGGATGAAAGTTACCAGTACGACCGCGAAAAGGCGGACTGGGTCAAGTCCGACGCCGAGATCAGGGAACTGTGGCGCAAGCGCGTCAAGAACGACTGGCTGCGCCTGAAACTGGCCGGCAAGGACGACAAGGCCATCCGCGACACGCTCGACAAGCGCTATGAGAACTACCTGAGCCGCTCGCGCAAGCTCAACAATGAAGATGTGTTCCAGATCTTCATGAACGCCTACGCCATGTCGATCGAGCCGCACACCAACTATCTGGGGCCGCGCGCGTCGGAGAACTTCGACATCGCCATGCGCCTGTCGCTGGAAGGCATCGGTTGCGTGCTGCAGACCCGTGACGAATACACGGTGGTGCGCGAAGTGGTGCCGGGCAGCCCGGCCGGCCTGTCGGGCAAGATCAAGGTGGGCGACCGTATCCTGGCCGTGGCCAAGGATGACAACTCGCCCATGACGGACGTGCTGGGCTGGCGTATCGACGATGTGGTGGCCCTGATCCGCGGCCCCAAGGATTCCACCGTGCGGCTGGACGTATTGCCGGCCGATGCAGGGCCGGACGGCAAGCATATGACGCTGTCGCTGGTGCGCAAGAAGATCAGCATGGAGGAGCAATCGGCCAAGAAATCCATCCTGGAAGTGCGTGACGGCACGGCCAAGCGCCGCGTGGGCGTGATTTCGCTGCCCACCTTCTACCAGGACTTCGAAGCGCGCCGCAAGGGCGACCCCAACTTCAAGAGCGCCACCCGCGACGTGGCCCGCCTGCTGGGCGAGCTGAAGAAGGAAAAAGTGGACAACGTGCTCATCGACCTGCGCGGCAACGGCGGCGGCTCGCTGAACGAGGCGGTGGAACTGACCGGCCTGTTCATCGACAAGGGCCCGGTGGTGCAGCAGCGTAACGCCGAAGGCCGCATCGAAGTGGAAAGCGATAACAATCCCGGCCTGGCCTGGGACGGCCCGGTGGGCGTGCTGATCAACCGTGGCTCGGCCTCGGCGTCCGAGATCTTCGCGGCCGCGATCCAGGATTACGGCCGGGGCCTCATCATCGGCGAACCGAGCTTCGGCAAGGGGACGGTGCAGCAGCTGATCAACCTGGACCGCTTCGCCCAAGGCGACAAGGCCCGGCTGGGCGAACTGAAGATGACGGTGGCGCAATTTTTCCGCATCAACGGCGGCACCACCCAGTTGCGCGGCGTCACGCCCGACATCAAGCTGCCCGTGATGGCCGATTCCGACAGTTTCGGCGAATCGAGCTACGACAATGCCTTGCCGTGGACGTCGATCCGTCCGGCCGCCTACATTCCGGCCGGTGAGCTGAAGGAGATCGTGCCCCTGCTGGACAAGAAACATGAGGCGCGGGTGGCCAAGGACAAGGACTTCCAGTACTTGCTGGAAGATATCAACCTGGTCAAGAAGCAGCGCAAGGACAACCTGATTTCGCTCAACGAAGCGTCGCGCCGCAAGGAACGCGACGCCCAGGAAGCCCGCGCCAAGCTGCGCGAGTCGCGCCTGGCCGTGGCGGCCGTGCCCGGCGGCGACGATCCGGTGCTGGTGCCCGATCCCAAGGAATTGCTCAAACAGCAAGCGCTGCTCAAGCAGGCCGGCGCCAAGGCCGGTGCCAAGGTGGCGGGCGTGAAGGGCGCGCTGCGCACCGATGACGGCCTGCAGGCGGATGAACGGGCCTTGTCGGCCGAGCTGGACGCGGAAAAAGCCGCCAAATCGGCCAAGGACGTGCTGCTGAACGAAGCGGTGCACATCCTGGCCGACGAGGTGGGATTGCTCAAAACGGATACCCGTATGGCATCGCGCGTGCTGCCTTACGCGGTGGATGCCAGCAAGTAATCGATAACTTAGCTGCTCCGGCCGCCGGAGCCAGCCCATCGGCCTGGATGCGTCACCGCATCCAGGCCGATTTCTTTATTGATCCCGGGACTTTGCCGTACGGCATGAGTTATGCGTTTGGGAAATTTCTCTCATCACAAACTGAAATTGGCTTAAATTAGTGCAATGCGGCATCATTCACCTGTCTCCTCTATTCTCCTCCAAGGAAATAGATTCAGCCCGCTCTTGAAGCGGGCTTTTTTTTGTCCGTGGTGGACATCGCAAACAAGCGGCGCGCAAAGATTGTTCGCGGACCAAGCTTCGGGTAAGCTGCATTCCCTTGCTTGTAATGAAAGGTTGCTGCACGTGTCTCCCAATCAAATCAAACTGGCCCTGGTTGGCGTGGCCGTGTCCGGCGCGCTCGTCGGCGGCGTGGCCGCATACCTTGCGGTCCAGCATGGCCGTCCGGGCGCGGTGGCGGTGGAGCAGCCCGTGGCCACCTTGCCCAACTGGGCGGCGCGGGTCAGTACGCTGGCCGGCGATGGCCTGCCGGGCGCGGCCGACGGCCCCGGGAAAGGCACCCGCTTCGCCGATCCGTTCGGCGTGGCGCGCGACCGGGCCGGCAACCTGTATCTGGCCGATGGCGGCGCCAACAACAGCATCCGCAAGATCGCGCCCGACGGCCGCAGCACCACATTGGCCGGCTCCGTGGAAGGCTATGCCGAAGGCAGCGGCACGGCCGCCGCGTTCAACACGCCATCCGGCGTCGCGCTCGACGCCGGGGGCAATCTGTACGTGGCCGACACGGGCAATAACGCGATCCGCAAGGTGACGCCGCAGGGCCTGGTATCCACGCTGGCCGGTGACGGCATGGCCGGCTACCGCGACGGCAAGGGCGCCGGCGCCCAGTTCAACGGCCCGCTGGCCGTGGCCGTGGCGGCCGATGGCGCCGTCTACGTGGCCGACACCTATAACGACCGCATCCGCCGCATCGCGCCCGACGGCACTGTGACCACCGTGGCCGGCACCGGCGTGCCCGGCCTGGTGGATGGGCCGGCGGCCGCCGCCCGCTTCGATACGCCCGCCGGGCTGGCCTTTACGTCCAGCGGCGAACTGTTGATCGCCGACATGGTGAACAACGCCATCCGGAAGCTGGGCAAGGATGGCCAGGTGACGACCGTCGCGGCCGCGCCCGAAGACGACCGGGACGCGCCGCTGCGCAGGCCGCTGGCGTTGGCCGCCACGGCGGACGGCTACATCTACGTGGCCAGCGCCCGCCACGGCCGGGTGGCCCAGATCACGCCCGCCGGCGCGGTGGCGGCCCTGGTCGATGTCGACCATCCACCCCAGCCCGGTTACGGCGCCGACGGCAGTGTGCGCCTGTACGCGCCGCGCGGGATGGCGCTGGCGCCCGACGGTTCGCTGTTCGTGACGGATGCCGCCACGTTCCGCCTGCACCACATCGCGCCCCCGAAGGCGGGGCAGCCGGCACCATCGGCTACGGGACTGAGCCCGATACCGTCCCATGGCGCCACCATGTTGTGGCCCGTGAAGCCGCAGGAGCAGCCGCACGAGGTGGTGGGGCTGATGGGCGAGGTGCGCGGCAACCGCGACGGCGAAAGCCGCGACCATTTCCACGCCGGGCTGGATGTGCAGGCCGCGCCCGGCACTCCGGTGCTGGCGGTGGCGGCGGCCAAGGTCAGCGATCCCTTGCCCAACTGGGGCTACGGCGAATTGTCGGAAGGTTTCGGCCTGGCCGAGCTGGCCTACATCCACATGCGGGTGGGGCGGGGCGCGAAGGATGGCGTGCTCGATGGCCGCTTTCAGCTGATCAACGATGACAAGGGCAAGCCGCAGCGCATCCGCATCAAGCGCGGCACCCGCTTCGACGCCGGTGAAACGCTGGGCACGGTCAACCCCATGGCCCACGTGCACCTCGATTATGCCCCCAATGGCGGCGCGCTCAACCCGCTGAGCCTGCCGTTCCTGGGCTTGCGCGATACGGTGCCGCCCCAGATCGTCAGCATAGATGTGCTCGATGGTGGCGGCCATCCGCTCAAACAAAAGCAGGGCGGGCGCTTGCTGCTGCCGCGTACGCTGGGGGAGGTGGGCGTCGCCGTCGACGCCTTCGACCAGATGGATGGCAACCAGGCCCGGCGCCGGCTCGGCATCTACAAGCTCGGCTACCAGTTGCTGCATGTGGATGGCACGCCCGTGGCCGGGTATGAGCAGCCCGTTATCACGCAACTGTACGACCGCTTGCCGCGCAACCGGGAAGCCGTCAAGCTGGCTTACGCGGAGGCCAGCGGCATTACTGTCTACGGCAGCGCCAGCACGCGGTTCGTGTATGCGCTGAACAACAAGCTCATCAACGGCAATGCGATGCCGGGCACCTGGCGCGTGGCCGACCTGGCGCCCGGCGACTACACGCTGCGCATCCTGGCGGCCGACTACGCGGGCAATGTGGCCACCAAGGGACGCGACCTGGCGCTGACCGTGCAGTGACGGCCATGCCGCGCCTCAACCCAGGACGATGAGGCCGGCCGCGTTCATTGCGCTGGCCGTGGCGTCCGCGTAGCCCAGCAGGACGATGGCCGCCGTGCCATGGCTGGCATCGGCGTCGGCCCAGGCCAGCAGCGTATCGGCGCCGTTGGCCGCGGCGATGAATTGCGATGTGCTGGCCACGTAGTCACCCCGCACCATCTCGGCCGATGCCGTGCCCTCCGCCACCGCGTGGGTGAACGCGCCGCCCAGGTCATTGGACAGGGCACCGCTGGCCTGGCCCAGCTGGATATGGTCGCCGCCGTGCAGGCCGGTGATGAAATCGACGGCACCCAAATAGCCACTGGCCGTGATGGCCCCCCCTGTGTCGTTATCGCCGCTGAGGCTCGCATACACGAGGCCGTCGACGACGCCGGTCCCGTGCAAGCCGAAGCGGACGACGTCGCCGCCACCGCCACCGGTGACCAGGTTGCTGCCCGTGCCGGTAAAGATGTGATCGGATCCGCCACCGCCCAGGATGACATTGTCGCCATTGCCGACGATGACGCTGGCGCTGTCCGTGCCGCGCATATCGATGGTGTTGCGACCATTGCCCACCTTCGCGTTGTCGCTGCCGCCGCCGCCGATGATGGTGTTGTCGCCATCGAAGGCCAGGAACGAGTCCGCCGCCGCGCCGCCGCGCAGCGTGTTGGCGCCGTTGCCGCCGACCAGGTAATTTCCCTGGGTGGCACTGCCCGTCAGGTGGTTGACGCCGTTGGCGGCGCCGACAATGTGGAGGTAGCTGCCCGTCGCGCCACTGGCGTCGATGGTCACCGCGCCGGAGCACGGGTAGGCGTTGATCTCGGTGGTGCCGGACAGCGCCAGCGCGCCGGTGGTCAGCTTGAGGTCGCCGGTGACGGACGCGTTGATGGTGCCCAGAGCCGTGGCGCCCGCGAACGCGCGCAATTCGACCCCGCCGCTGCCCGTGATGATGACGGTGTGCGCGGCGGCCGCATGCAAGCTGTCCAGCACATTGGCCGTGCCGCCATCGGCCACGAGCCGCACGGTGGCGGCGCCATCGTCGGTATAGTTGCCGCCGGCCACGCCGTTCAGCGTCAGCGCCGTCACATGGCCAGCCTTGCTGTTGACGATGGTGACATCGTCGTTCATGCCGGTCGCGGACACCGACGTGATGGCCTGGCCCGTGAGCGTGACGGCGCCCGCGTTGTTCAGGGTGACTGAGGTCAAGGTGTTGTGCTGGGCCGAGCCGTCCGTGATGGCGTTGCCGCTGGAACCGTAGTTGCCATTGACGGTCGCGCTGGTCAGCGCCGTGTTGCTGGTGGCCGTGACCACCACGTGGGCGGCCGATGCCGCCGCGTCCGCGTCCGCCAGCACGGTGGCGTTGGCGGCACTGAGCGCGGCCGTGGCGGCGGCCAGCGCGGTCGTGTCGCCGCTGGCCTGGGCCGTCGCCACGGCCGCGCTGGCGCTCGCTTGCGCGGCCAGGTGGGCGTGGCGCTCGGCCAGCGCCACGGCCGTGTAGGCGCTGGCGATGAAGCTGGTGGTGCCGGTGATGTTGATCGCGCCATCCTGCGCCACCAGCGTCGCGAAGCCGGCGGCGTTCACGTTGATGGCGCCGCCGGCGGCGCTATTGGAGACGACCACATCGCCGCTGGCGGCCTGGCCGGCACCGATCGTGATGTCGCCGTGCGCGGTGCGGGCCAGCACATGATGGCCGCCGCTGAGCGTGACGGCGCCCTGGCCGGCCGCAAGCGATATATCCGTCGTGGACGCGGCCAGAACGCCGCTGACGGCGCCGGCGGCCGTGATGTTGAGCGTGTCCAGGCCCGTCCAGCCGGACAGGTCGGCCGCCGTGATGGCATGCTCGCTACTCAGGTTGACGGTTTCAACATTCCTGACCGTGGCGCCGCGGGTGACCACCCCTTGTGTGGACAGCAGCATGGTGTCGCGCCCACCCGCGCCGTCGATGCTGTCGCCGGCCTCCAGGGAGTCTCCGCCCTGCGCGTCGCTGGGCGCGTTGATGGTGTCGTTGCCGGGGCCGCCGGCGACGTGGTCGGGGCCGTGCGCCAGCACCACCAGCACGCCCATCGGAATCGGATTGTGGCGGGAGGCGAGGAAGTCGTCGATCACGGCGCGCAGGGTGCTGGCGTCGCCCGTGCCGGCATATACGCGGATCAGGTCGCGCACTTGCTGGGCCGCCTGCGGGCCGACGTAATAGGCGACATCCTGCTGCGTGACCAGTTCGTTCGTAAACAAGTTCGCCATGGCCATGCGGCCGGCGACGGTGGCGGCGTCGGCCGCGTTGGCGCCCGGCTTGACGGCCGCCGCCATGATTTGCACGGCCGCTTCCGCGCGTGTCATGTCATGGTTGCGCAAGGCCCCGGTCCAGAACGCTAGGCCGTTCAACAGCGGCGCGCGGTCCAGCACATTGTTGTAGATGGAGATGATGAACTGGGTGTCATCGCCCGTGTAGAGCGCGCTCGATTCGGGGCTGTTGGCGAAGCTGTCCAGCAAGGTCTTGACGACGCCGCCGGCCGCGTACGCCTGCTTGAAGTCGGCGATGTGGGTGGGCGCGCCACCGGCGAGCAGGTTGGCCGTCATGTTGGCCAGGCCGATCGGGTCGGCCGGACGGCCAAAATAGGCCAGATACAGTTGCTGGGTCACTTCAGTGTAATCGCTTGCCGTGGCCATGGGCGCTCCAGGTAAAGATGATGCGCCCGTACGATGCGGGTACGCAAAATTATCAGTTTAGCATGTTTACTTATTTTCTATTGAGACTTACCTTCCCGCGCATGTGGCGCGAAAAGTGAAAAAAAATGCGGTGGACAGGCAGGCCATCTGCGGTACAATTATTTGAACGGTCGTGCTTTTTTTATCGTTACAACGACGCTACAGGGTTTTTTGAAACGGCCTCTTTAGGAGACAGCATGGATTTGAACTATACCGCCGAGGATCTGGCGTTCCGCGACACGGTGCGCGCCTTCCTCGCCGCGAACTTGCCCAGCGACCTGCAGCAGAAAGTGCGCCAGCACCTGCGCCTGCAAAAGGACGATTATGTGCGCTGGCACCGCATCGCCGCCAAACAAGGCTGGGCCGCGCCGGCCTGGCCGGTGGAATTCGGTGGCGCCGGCTGGAACGCCACCCAGCGCCACATCTGGGAAGAAGAGTGCGCACGGGCCGGCACGCCGCCCATCCTGCCGTTCGGCATCAACATGGTGGCGCCCGTGATCATGGCGTTCGGTAACGCGGAGCAGAAAGCCTACTACCTGCCGCGCATCCTGTCGTGCGAGGATTGGTGGTGCCAGGGCTATTCCGAACCCGGCTCCGGCTCCGACCTGGCGTCGCTGAAGACCACGGCCGAACGGGCGGGCGATCATTACATCGTCAACGGCCAGAAGACCTGGACCACGCTGGGCCAGCACGCCGACATGATCTTTTGCCTGGTGCGCACCGACGCCAACGTACGCAAGCAGGAAGGCATCTCCTTCCTGCTGATCGACATGAAAACGCCGGGCATCACGGTACGTCCCATCATCATGTTGGACGAAGACCATGAAGTGAACGAAGTGTTCTTCGATAACGTCAAGGTGCCGGTGGCCAACCTGATTGGCAAGGAGAACAAAGGCTGGACCTACGCCAAGTACTTGCTGGGCCACGAACGCACCGGTATCGCGGCTGTGGGCCGCTCCAAGCGCGAGCTGCTGTTCCTGAAGAAGGTGGCGACCGAGCACCTCAAGCACGGCAAGCCGCTGCTGCAGGACCCCCTGTTCGCGGCCAAGGTGGCCAACCTGGAGATCGAGCTGATGGCGCTGGAAACGACGGTGCTGCGTGTGATCTCGCAGGAAGCCCATGCGCCGGGGCCGGAGGCGTCCATGCTCAAGGTGCGTGGTTCGGAAATCCAGCAGCTGCTGACGGAACTGATGGTCGAGGCGCTGGGCCCGGACGCGCTGCCGTTCGATACGGACTACCTGGAGGGCAAGGCCGAACACTGCCTCACGGGCGACGACGCGGCCGCGCCACTGGCCGGCTACTACTTCAATTTCCGCAAGACGTCGATCTACGGCGGCTCGAACGAAATTCAGAAAAACATCATCACCCAGATGATCCTGGGACTGTGAGGGGATGGCGATGGACTTTACTTTCAAAGAAGAGCAGCAGCAGTTCGCCGACGCCTTGCGCCGCTGGGTGGACAAGGACTACGGTTTCGACGTGCGCCATCAGATCATTCATTCCCCGGCCGGCGTGTCCGGCGCGGCCTGGGCCACGCTGACGGAACTGGGCATGCTGGCCTTGCCCGTGCCGGAGGCGCAGGGTGGTTTCGACGGCAGCGCCGTCGACCTGCTGGTGGTGATGCAGGAACTGGGCCGCGGCCTGGTGGTGGAACCGTATTTCGCCACCGTGCTGGGCGCCCAGTTCCTCAAGCTGGCCGGCGGCCATGAGGCGTTGCTGGAACAGGTGGCCGGCGGTGAACTGAAACTGGCGTGCGCGCTGGGCGAGCAGGGCGCGCGCCATGATTTGCACGACATCGCCACCACCGCCCGCGCCGCCGGCGACGGCTATGTGATCGACGGCAGCAAGACGGTGGTGATCCACGGCGGCCAGGCTGGCGCCTTCATCGTCTCGGCCCGCAGCGCCGGCGCGCAACGTGATACAGACGGCATCTCGCTGTTCGTGGTGGCGGCCGGCACGCCGGGTGTGAGCGTGCGCGACTACCGCACCATCGACGGCCAGCGCGCCGCTACTGTCACCTTGCGCGACGTGGCCGTGGACGGCGCCGCATTGCTGGGCCAGGCGGGCGGCGGCTGGGACATCCTGGACGCGGCGGCCGACTATGGCGCCACGCTGCTGTGCGCCGAAGCGGTGGGGGCGATGGACGCCATCTTCGCCGCCACGCTGGATTACCTGAAGACCCGTTCCCAGTTCGGCGCGCCGATCGGCAAATTCCAGGCGCTGCAGCACCGCATGGCCGACATGTTCATCCACGTCGAGCAAGCCCGTTCCATGGCCATGTTGGCGGCGGCCAAGGTGGGTTCGGACGATGTAGAGGAGCGGCGCCGGGTGGTGTCGGCCGCCAAGGCCCGCATAGGCCAGGCGGCCAAGTTCGTCGGCCAGCAGGCGGTGCAACTGCACGGCGGCATGGGCGTGACGGATGAGCTGCCGGCGGCCCACCACTTCAAGCGCTTGACCATGATCGATGTGACGCTGGGTGACGCCGACCATCACCTGGAACGCTTCATCGCCCAGCCGGGTTTCCGGCAGCACGCCTGAGCGGCACGGCGGCCGCCACACGGGGCTGAACGCCGGCCCCGGCTCAGGCGATATTGCGGCTCGCCGGCTCGCCGGCGCTGGCCACGCAGTAGCGGTTGCGGCCGTGCTGCTTGGCGCGGTACAGCTGTTCGTCGGCGCCGCGCACCAGCAAGCTGGCGTCGCCCGTCTCGCCTGGCTGGACGGTGGCCACGCCCATGCTGACCGACACCACGGAGCTGGTGGGCGAGGCCATATGGGGCAGGGCCAGCGCGTCCACCTCGTCCAGGATGCGGCGCGCCACGGCGCTGGCGCCGCTCAATCCCTCCTGCGGCAGCAGCAGGATGAATTCTTCGCCGCCGTAGCGCGCCAGCAGATCCTGCGGGCGCGCGGCGCATTTCTTCATGGCCGCCGCCACCTTCTGCAGGCACAAGTCACCGGCCTGGTGGCCGTATTCGTCGTTGTAGTGCTTGAAGTGGTCGATGTCGATCATGATGGCCGACAGCGGCATGCCGCTGCGCGCGCAGCGGCGCCATTCCAGTTCCAGCGTCTCGTTGAAGTGGCGCCGGTTGGCCACCGCCGTCAGGGCGTCGGTGAGCGTCAGTTCGCGCATGGCGTCGGCCTGGCGCTTGACGGTGAGCTGGGTGCGCACCCGGGCCCGCACCACGGCCACGTTGAACGGCTTGCTGATGAAGTCCACGGCACCGGCTTCCAGCGCCCGCGTCTCGTCCTCCGGCTGGCTCAGGGCCGTGACGAAGATGATGGGGATGTCCTGTACTTCCGGGCTGGCGCGCAGCGCCGCGCAGACGGCGTAGCCATCCATGCCGGGCATGACGGCGTCGAGCAGGATCAGGTCCGGCATCTGCTGGCGCGCGATCTCGATCGCGGTCGGGCCATCGAGCGCGAACAGCACCTCCTGCTCGTCGCGCAGGGCCTGGTACAACACCTGCACGTTCTCCATGGCGTCATCCACGATCAGGATGCGGCCATTGGTGGCGAGGTCGGTCCAGCTCATGCGAATTCCTTATGTTGCAACAATTTGTGGACCAATTGTCCGGCGGCCTTGAATTGCAGCGTTTCCACGGCCTCGGCCAGGGCCGCTGCGGCCGTACCGTCCACCGCTTCCAGCCGCGGGCGCAGGGACTGGAACAAGGCCAGTGCTTTCAAGTTGTTATTTTGTAGTAAATCTTGTAGTTGCACCAGAGTCGCAATCAAAGTTGTGGCGCTGTTGTCGTCCAGGTCCGGCGCGGCGCTGCCTTCCCCGGCGGCCGGCAGTCGGCTGGCGCTGGCCGCCACCGTGTCCAACGCCGCCTGCAGGGCCGCCAGCAAGCGCTCCAGTTGTTCCGGATGGCCCTCCAGCAGCGCCGCTTCCGCCTGGGACGTGCGTTGGGCCACTTCGCTGGCGCCCAGGTTGGCGGCCACGCCGCGCAGCCGGTGCAGCGTCTGGCCCGCCTGCTGGCGCTGGCCGGCGGCCAGCAATTGCCGCACTTCCGACACCGACTCGCCTTGCGACTGGACGAAACGGCGCAGCAGCTTGGCCAGCGCGTCGAAATTGCCTCCCATGCGCGGCAGGGCCGTGGCCAGGTCGATGCCGGGCAGCTCGCTTGGGTGGGGCGGGGCGCTGGCCGTGCCGGCCACACTGTCCTGGTTGGCCAGCGCGAGCCCGCCGGCGGCGTGGTTGTGGCGCTGGATCGCGTGCGGCGCCAGCCGGATCAGGGTGCCCAGCAACTGCTCGATGTCGATCGGTTTGGCCACATGGGCGTCCATGCCGGCGTCGGCGGCGCGCCGCAAGTCCTCCTCCATCACGTTGGCCGTCATGGCGATGATGGGCAGACGCAGGCCCAGGCCGCGCGCGGCGGCGCTGGCTTCGTAGCCGTTCATGACGGGCATCTGGATATCCATCAGCACCGCGTCGTAACGTTCGGGCGCCTGTTGCAGCAGTTCCAGCGCCTGTTCGCCATTGCAGGCCAGGGTCACCTGTGCGCCCGCGTGGGTGAGCAGGTATTGAGCCACTTCCTGGTTGATCGGATTGTCTTCCACCAGCAGCAGGCGCATG
Organism: Rugamonas apoptosis; assembly: GCF_014042355.1. Lineage (GTDB taxonomy): Bacteria > Pseudomonadota > Gammaproteobacteria > Burkholderiales > Burkholderiaceae_D > Rugamonas > Rugamonas apoptosis. The sequence goes on along the minus strand of NZ_JACEZU010000004.1, from coordinate 382,577 downwards.
CCCGCCAGCCGGTCGCGCAGGGCGTGCGACGGGGGGGGCGCCGCCGGCGCGCTGGGCTGGCGCACGGCGCGCACGGCCGCCAGCAGGCGGGCCGGCGTGGCCGGCTTGGCCAGCACGCCGGCTGCGCCCAGCGTCGCGCATTCGTGGGCCAGGCTGGCACTGTCGTGCTCGGGCGCCATCAGCAGCACGGGCGGCAAGGCGATGCCGGTGGCGCCGTCCGCGTGGCGCAGCACGCCGTCGTCGCCCGCGCCCAGTGTATCGTAGTCCAGCAGCAGCAGGTCGAAGCGGGCGTCGGGCCCGTCCGCCGCTGCGCCATCGCCGCCCAGGGCGGCCAGGGTGGCCGCCGCGCTGTCCACGCACACGGCGTCCCAGCCGAAGCTGGCGCAGGCTTGCCGCAGCGCGTCACGTACGCTGGCGTTGTCGTCGGCCACCAGCAGCCGCAGGCCGCGCAGCGCGTCATGGTCGGGCAGCCAGCCCTGGTCTTGCGGGTCGGCGCGCTTGAACGCACAGATGGCGCGGAAGGTGGCGCCCTGGCCCGGGGTGCTGTCCACGGTCAGGGTGCCGCCCTTGAGCTGGACGATGCGGCGGCAAATGGCCAGGCCCAGGCCGGCGCCGCCGTATTTGCGGCTGGTGCTGCTGTCGCCTTGCGAGAAGGCGTCGAAAATGTGTTCCTGCTGTTCCGGTGAGATGCCGATGCCCGTGTCGCGTACTTCGATCGCCAGCGTCACTTCGGCCGCCGTGCTGGCCGCCAGCGCCACCGACAGCCGCACTTCGCCGCGCGGGGTGAACTTGATGGCGTTGCTGATCAGGTTGAGCAGCAATTGCTGCAGGCGCATGGCGTCGCCCAGCAGTTCGCGCGGCACCCGCGCATCGATGTCGAACACCAGTTCCACCTGCTTGTCCCAGGCGCTGGCGGCCACCATCACGCTCACGCTGTTGAGCACATGCTCGAACTGGAAGCGCACGTGTTCCAGCACCAGCTGGCCCGATTCAATGCGCGAGATGTCGAGTACGTCGTTCACCAGCGACAGCAGCGACTGGGTGGCCAGCTGGATCTTGTCCAGGTAGCTGCGCTCGCGCTGGGCCAGCGGCGCGTCCTGCAGCAGGCGCGCCAGGCCGATGATGGCGTTCATGGGCGTGCGGATCTCGTGGCTCATGTTGGCCACGAATTCGCTCTTGGCCCGGCTGGCCGCTTCGGCCTTGTCGCGCGCCTGGCGCAATTCATCGTTCAGGCGCTGCAGGTGCAGTTCCGTTTCCTTCAGTTCCGTCACATCCGATTCCAGCACGAAGAAACCGCGCACGCCATGCTGCTCGTCGAGGTCGGGAATGAAGTTGACCCAGGTGTAGCTGGTGGCGCCCGACGGCCACGCCAGCCGGCTTTCGAAGCCTTGGGCCGCACCGGCCAGCGCGCCGGCCACATGCGGCGCGCACAGCGCGTAGCGGGCACTGTCGAGCACTTCGGTCATGCGTGCGCCGATGATCTGGCCGGCCTGGCGGCTATGCCATTCGAGGAAGTAGCGGTTGGCGAAACGGCATTGCAGGTTGGCGTCCCAGTAGGCCACCATGCCGGGCAGGTTGTCGGTCACGGCGCGCAGGAACTGCTCGCTCTGGGCCAGCCGTTCGGCGGTGGAGTGGAGCACGCTCTCGGCCTGGCGGCGCTCCGTGACGTCGAGCGCGATGCCCAGCAGGTGGGTGACGTGGCCGCTCTCGTCGCGCAGCGCCACCTTGCGCGTGGTCAGGTAGTGGGGCGCGCCGCCGGCGGCCGTCACCAGCTCCTGCTCCACTTCGCTCACCTGGCCCGAGGCCAGCACCCGGCGGTCGTCGGCGCCGAAGGCCTCGGCCTGGGCGGCGGGCATGATGTCGTAGTCGGTCTTGCCCAGCACGTCCGCCCGTTGCAATCCCAGCAGGGCTTCGCCGTAGCGGTTGAACATCTCGTAGCGCAGGTCGGCGGCGCGTTTGAGGAAGATGGTGGCTGGCATGTGTTCCAGCACCGACTGGAACAACTGGCGCGACTGGCGCAGCGCGGCCTCGGTGCGTTTCTGTTCGCTGATGTCGAGCAGCAGGCTGGTGATGCCGGCGATGGCGCCGTCGGCGTCGAACTGCGGGTAGTAGCTGACGATCCAGTAGCTGGTGCGGCCCGGCGCGGCGGCGCTCGGCCCGGTGCGCTCGATGCCCACCAGCGGCTTGCCGGTCTGGAGCACGGTGCCGTAGTCGTGCAGCACGCTGCGCCGCACTTCGGGATCGGTGATCATGGCGATGATGGGCTGGCCCAGGTGGGCCGCCACCGGCCGCGCGTTGTAGGCGGCCAGGTAGTCATTGATGCGCAGCACCCGCAATTCCGGGTCCACGTAACTGAGGCCCACGGGGGCGGTGGCGTACAGGGTTTCGAGCTGGGCCCGCTCGCGTTCGAGCTGCGCCGTGCGCTCGGCCACCAGCGCGGCCAGTTCCGTGCGGTGGCGTTGCAGATCGCCTTCCAGCGAACGCAGCGCATTGCCCACGGCCTGCGCCTCGCTGAAGGTCATGGCCGCCAGCGTGAACGGGGCGCCGCTGGCCAGCGCCTGGGCCGGCGCCAGCAAGGCCCGCACGGAACGGCTGATGCGCCCGCCCACCACCCACGCCAGCGTGAAGCCGAGCATCAGCAGCAGCGCCAGCGCCAGCGACACGGTGCTGACCGTTTGCAGCAGGCGGTCGTCGGCCAGCGCCCGGGGCGCGGCCACGGCCACGGCCAGCCCGCTGGCCGGCGCCCGGTTCAGGCCCAGGTAGATGGGGGTGCCGTCGGCCGCCTTGGTGTCGACCAGCGATTCATGGCCCAGTCCCAGTTGCACCCGCAGCTCGGGCGGCGCCACCTGGCCCACCACGTTGCCGCCGCTGCCGTAATGGGCCACCAGCACTCCGTCGCGGTTGTACAGGGCCACGCTGTGGCGGCTCGTCACATGTTCGTCGAGCAGGGTCCGGGCCAGCCGGTCCGGCTTGAGCAGCACCGTCAGCGCGTAGCGGGTCTTGCCGTTGTAGCGGACCGGCACGTCCACGGCCAGCAAGGCCTGGTCATGGTCGTACACGACGGACACGGTCGGTTGCGGCGGCGCGCTGTCGTTGGCGGGTTCGGCCAGCAGGGCGCGCAGGCGCGCTTCATTGCGGCGCGCGCCGAACGCGCTGGCCACCGTCTCGTCCGGCGCCGGCAGCAGCGCGCCGCCGCTGTCGCTGAGCAGGAAGCGGAAACCGGGAAACTGGGGCACCAGCAAGCTGGCGGCCTGGCCCCGAAAACTGGCCAGGTCGCCGCTTTGCAGGCTGGGCGAGGTGGCCAGGGCCTGTGCCGCGCTGGCGCTCTGGGCCAGGTCGCGGTCGATGGCGGCCGCCACCGTGCGCGCCAGCTGCAGGGTGTCCTCGCGCAGCGCCGCGTGCTCGCGGCCATAGAGCTCGTTCACCAGGCCGGCAAAACCGATCACGGTCGGCAGCGCGCAGGCCAGTACCAGCAGCGCGATCTGCGAGCGTATCGACGGCAGGGATGAGCTGGACTGTTCTGGCAATGCGTGGACCCCAAGTGAGCCGCGCCGGACGGCCCGGGGCGGACGGCGCTAGCGCTGGCAGCACGATAGTAGCCCAGCCGGGCGATTTGAGAAAGCGGCAATTGCAACAGCGCGGGAATGGCGCGAAACAATGGCGCCAGCCCGCCGCGTCAGACGTGCTTGCGGCCGCTGGCGTAATCCCAGGCCAGTTCGGCCATGGGGCGCGCCATCTTGCCCGACTCCAGCGCCTGGGCGCTGGCGGCCGTGCCTTCCACGTGGCGCTTCATGATGCCTTGCATGATGCTCGCCAGCCGGAACATATTGAACGCCAGGTAGAAATTGAAGTCTGCCAGGCGGATGGTCTTGCCGGTGCGCTCGGCGTAGCGGGCGATGTATTGCTGTTGCGAGGGGATGCCCAGCGCCGCCAGGTCCAGGCCGGCGATGCCGCGGAACTGGCCCGGCGCGATGTGCCAGCTCATGCAATGGTAGGAAAAGTCCGCGAATGGGTGGCCCAGGGTCGACAGTTCCCAGTCCAGCACGGCCAGGATGCGCGGCTCCGTGGGGTGGAACAGCAGGTTGTCGAGGCGGAAGTCGCCGTGCACGATGGCCGTGTCCTCGCCCGGCGGGATGTGGTGCGGCAGCCACGCGATCAGCTGGTCCATGGCTTCGATCGGCTCGGTCTGCGAGGCCACATACTGCTTGCTCCAGCGTTCGATCTGGCGCGCGAAGTAGTTGCCCGGCTTGCCGTAGTCGGCCAGGCCGATGGCCGCGTAGTCGATGCTATGCAATTGCGCCATCACGCGGTTCATCTCGTCGTAGATGGCGGCCCGCTCGGCCGGTGTCATGCCTGGCAGGGCCTGGTCCCACAGCACCCGGCCTGCGACGAATTCCATCAGGTAGAAGGCGCGTCCGATCACGTTCTCGTCGGTGCACAGCAGGTACTGGCGGGCGGCCGGGAAACCGGCCTTTTGCAGCGCGTCCATCACCCGGTATTCGCGTTCGATGGCATGCGCCGATGGCAGCAGCTTGGCGGCCGGGGCCGGCTTGGTGCGCAGCACAAAATGCTGGCCGCCGATGCTCAGCTTGAAAGTGGGATTGGACTGGCCGCCCTTGAACTGCTCGACCGTGAGGGTGCCGGCCGGGTAGCCGGCCACGCGCTGGCGCAGATAGGCGTCCAGTGCTGCCACGTCGAACTGGTGGCGCGCCGACACGGCCTTGGTGCCGATGAATTCCTCGAACATGCTGTCTCCCGCTGTAGTAGGTGGACCTATTCTAGCGGAGAAAAGTACGTGCGTGCTTTTGCCTGCGGCTTAGAAGAACAGGGCCGTGCGGGTGACGATGGTGCCGTTGTTGGTGTAGTTGCCGGTGGCGCGCACGGAACCGGTGTTGAACTTGCCGTCGTCGAGCTTGCTGTCTATCTGTTCGGCGAACGAGTCGGGCAGGTTGTCGAAACGGATCCCGTTGCCGCCGCGGCCGGCCACGATGTCGTTGTAGATGTAGACGGCGCCGCCCTGGGCGCTGGTCATGAAGTCGGTGCTGCCGTTGTAGGAACCGGTGATGAAGCCGGCCAGCGCCAAGTGCTGGGGCGCCAGCTGGTACTCGGCGATCTGGCCATCGCCGTTGCCGTTGCCGGTGGCGCCGGGGGCATGGATGGTCGCCTGCACGTCGTCGCCGGGCAGGGCGCGGAACTTGTCCTGGTAGGCGTTGACGGCGGCCGACAGGGAATTCGATTGCTGGATGATGTTCTTGACCTTGGCGCTGTCGATCAGCCCCTGTCCTTTCAGCACGCCGCCTAGCAGCAAGCCAATGATGACCAGGACGATGGCGATTTCAACCAGGGTGAAGCCGCGTTGGGCCGGGCCGCGCAGAGGTGGACGTTGCATGGGATGTTCCTTTCGAGGCATAAGGCTATATTACAATTGCTGGGGGAATTGCGCATCATAAAGAATGCCGCGCCGCAGCGAAAGGGGCGCACGATTCATTGTGTCCGCGGCCTTGGCCCGGGCTGGGCCTCAGTCGGCGGCCCGGCCTTGAGCGCATCGAGCCGGCGCGCCAGGAAACGCAGCTCGTTGGGATCGGTGATGCTGCCGTCCTGCAGCAGGCCGCCGATCAGCGCCCGGGCGCTGGCCAGTTCATTCATGTCCTCCAGCACGAACGCTTCCAGCTCGCGCGCCCACGGCGGCACGCCCGGTCCCGTCGCTTGCAGCCGGATAGCCTGGGCGTAGCGGCGCGCCAGCGGCAAGTCGTGCAGCCGGTGGCGGGCGATGATGGCGGCCTGGGCCAGCCATGGCCAGCGCCGGTTGGGGTCTTCGCCAAAGCGCAGGTAGACGAAGGCCAGCATCTGGCGCACCCGGGCCGGGTCGTCCACGGCCGTGTACAGCGTGCTGGCGGCCAGCAGCGGGTACTGGCTGCGCGGATCGAGGTCGAGCGCACGGCCCAGCCATTGCGCCAGGCGGCCGTAATCGAGGCTGCGCCAGGGCACACTGACGCCGGGCTGGTCGTCCCAGCCCTGCACGTACAGCATCGTCACGCGCGACATGGCGGCCTGCTCGCCCAGGCTGGCCAGCCGCAGCGTGGCCAACGGGGGCGCCGGCGGCAGCGGCTGGGCGCCGGGCGGCGGCGGCCGGTGGCCGGCCTGCCACCCCAGTTGCGCGGCCAGCGCCAGCGCCAGCAGGGCCAGCACGGGACGGGGCACGCGGCGCAGGGGGCGCTGGTCCATCAGAAGTTCTTGCGGTACAGGTCGAACAGGGCCGCTGCCGTCAGCAGCGCCAGGTAGATGGCGCTCTGGATGGCGATGCCCGCCAGTTCGGCCGCCGTGCCGCCGTGGTACAGCAGCCAGTCCGTCCTGGCGTAGGCGTCCAGGTTGGGCAGCAGCAGGGCCAGCCCGTCGACGGCGCGCGTGAGCAGGCCAGCGGGCTGGCCGGGGCCATGGGCCAGCCATTGCAGCGTGGCCGCCGTGCGGGCCAGCAGGTAGAACGCGCAGGCGGCGGCCAGCGCCGGCAGCACCTGGTTCAGGGTCAGCATGCACAGCAGGCTGAAGGCGGCCACGATCCACAGTTCGGCCAGCAGCGACACGCTCCACAACGCGGCCTGGCCAGGCGGCGCCACGCACAGGGCCAACGCGCCGAACAGCGCGGCCGGCAGCACGGCCAGCGCGGCGAAGCCGGCCAGCTTGCCCAGTAAATAGGCGGCGCGCGGCAGCGGCAGCGCCAGCAGCAGTTCCTGGCTCTTGTCGTTCGCTTCGCGCACCATGCTGGTGACGACGAAGGTGGCCACCAGGAACACGGCGGCCAGCCGCAACCCGGCCGCCAGCAGGGCCGTCTGCAACTGGCGGCCCTCCGTCAAGGCCACCTCGTGCAGCAGGCCGCTGGCGCCGATGGCGCCGCAGGCGGCCAGCAGCAGCAGCCACAGCAGCCGGTTGCGCAGCGCCTCGCGCAGCGTGTGGCGGGCGATGGTGAGGATGGGCGCCAGCATGCTCACGGCAGGCGCTGGGCCGCCACCATGCGGTTGAACAGGATGTAGGGCGAAACCCAGGTCACCAGGTCGTCGTATTCGCCGCCCGGCGCGGCCGGGTTGCTGCTGGCGTCGCGCGTGACGAAGGCGGTGGCCGAGCTGGCGTTGAGTTTCTCGTCCTGGTTGCTGGCCGAGGTGTCGGCCACCAGCGTACCCTGGTCGGTGCTGGCGCCAAAGCCGTTCTTGCCGTGCGACAGGATCACGGCCGGTATGTCGTTGGCCAGCGTGGCCGGCACCAGGTTGCCGGCGCCGTCGCGGGTTGCGATGCTGATGTCGCGCGCCGTCTGCAGGTTGAAGCGTACGGCGCTGTCACTGAAGCCGGGCGCGACGCTGTAGCGGAACAGACGGTTCCAGCTGTCGAGCTTGCTCAAGCCCAAGGTGGCCCACGGCAGGTAGCCGACCCGGCGCTCGCCGCGGCAGCGGTTCTCGGCCCGGTCCTCCAGGCCGTTGCTGGCCGACACGGCCGGGCAGGGCAGGTAGCCGTTGCGCAGCGCGAAGCCGATCAGCGCCTCGCGTGCGTCGTCCAGCCCCTTTTGCGTGTCGCCCACGCGGCGCTGCTCCAGCTGTGCGCTCAGCGGCGTGACCAGGCCACCGATCATGAGCCCGACGATGACCAGCACGATGGCGATCTCGACCAGGGTAAAACCATGTTGTGTGCGCTTCATATCGTTATGGCAGCTTGTGCGCCGCCCCCATCTGTTTATACAAGAAACCCAGCGGCACGAAGCTCACCAGATCGTCGAACACGCCACCGGGCACGCTGGCGTCGGTGGTGGCGGCCCGGCTCACGAAATGGGCGCTGCCCTGGTCGTTGAGCTGCTCGTCTACATTGCCGCTGGCCGTGTTGGGTTGCTCGATGCCGAGTACGCTACTGCCGAAATTCTCGCGCCCCTGCGACAGCACCACCAGCGGCGCGCACTGGGCGCCCAGCTCGCAGTTCTCCTGGCCCTGCAGGTAGGCCAGGGCGCCGCTGCCGTAGCGGGTCTGGACGGTCTTGGTGGCGACCGTCGAGATGCGCTGCACGGGGGCCACCGTGTAGGCTGGCGTGACGCTGTAGCGCAGCCGTTTGCCCCAGGCGTCGGCCCCTTCGATGCCCAGCGTGACCCAGGGCAGGAAGCCGGTGCAGCTTTGCTCGGACGGGCACGGGTCCGGCCGTTCCAGTCCATTCGTGGCCGAGATGGCCGGGCGCGGCAGGCGGCCCTGGACGGTGGCGTAACCCACCAGGGCGTCGGTGGCGGCGGCCAGCCGTTCCAGCGTCTGGCGGTTGTGGCCTGCCTCGCGGTCGCCGCGGCTGAAGGCGGTGATCAGCAGGCTGGCCGCGCCCACTCCCATCAGCGCCAACAGCAGCAACAGGGCCGCGCCGCGCTGGCGCGCCGCCCTAGCGCCCGGCCGCTTCTTGTACCGTGCCATCGGCGGGGTTGAAGCGTTGGCCGGGCTTGAGCACCAGCGCGCGCCCGGACGACAGGCGCAGCTTGACGGACTGGTCGGAGCGCAACTGGGCGCCGCTGTCCGCATACGGCACGCCGTTGATCCACACGGTCGATTTGCCGCTGCTGCGGCGCACCACGCCGTTCAGCAATGCCGGTTCCGGCGGCGGGGCGGGCGCGGCCGCCTCCGGCGCCGGGCCGGCGGCCGTTTGCGGCATGGCGCTCGGCAGGCTGGGCGCGGGGGCGCTGCTGCGGCGTATTTCCAGCGCCATGCGCTCGTCGGGTGTGGTGAACAAGCGGCCCAGCCCCAGCGATTGGGCCGCCGCCGGCCCCGCCGCACCGCCCAGCATCGCCAGCGCCAACAGCAGGTGGCGCGGACGGGCGGCGTGGGCCAGCAAGTTGAGTGTGCGTAGCCGTGTGCGTATCATGGCTTGCCCCGGGCCGGCGCGGGCGCCGCAGTCGTGGTGGCCGCCGTCAGCGTGATCCAGTTCAGCGTACAGTCGGCCGACAGCGCCGGCGCGTCCGGCGGGCCGCCCGCGCCCAGCCGCTTGATGGCGCAATCCTGCACCGCGAAATAGCCGCGCGCTCGCAAGTCTTCCAGGAAATTGAACAGTTCCAGTTCGTCGAGCATGTCCATGTGCAGCGTCATGCGGCTGGCATGCAACTGATAGTCGCCGGTGGCCACGCGCGGGTCCGGTGCCACCGTTTGCTGCGGCGTCACTTCGTAGCTGATGGGGAGCAAACGCCGGTCTTCCTGGATGCGGCGGATGGCATCGAGCCAGGCCAGCCGGTTCTCCTCGCCCACCAGGCCCCGTTCGCGCATGGCGAGGAAGGGCGGCTGGAACGCGCGGATCTCGCGCTTTTCATTGTCCGCGTAGGCATAGCGGGCGTAGGCCGCGTCGCGCACCTGTTGCACGTGGGCGCGGGTGGCGCTGGCGTCGCGCAACTGGGCGTTGCTGTACAAGACCGCCGCCACGCCGACGGCCACGCCGCCCGCCAGCGCGGCCACGCCCCAGCGGATCAGCGCGAATTCACGCACCCAGTAGGGCACGGCGATGGCGATGGCCGGCCGTTTCTTCTTGCCGGGGATGGTGGCGGCAGCGTTCATGAGGGATTCCAGACCAGGTTCAGGGCGAATTTCGGCGTCTCCGAGACGGCGCCGCCGGCCACCATGCCGGCCTTGCCGCTCAGTTTGACGTTGGGCCGGGTATCGAGCGGCTGCGATTCGATCTCCACCGTCATGTGGGGCAGGGCCGCCAGGCGCTGGGCAAACTGGCGCATCGCTTCCAGCGCGGCGCGGTAATCATCCTGCGGACCGCCGATTTCCGCTTCCAGGTGCAAGGCTTGGGGCGGCGCCGTCGGCAAGCCCAGCAGCTGGGACGGGATGGGCGTGCTGGCGGCGCTGTCGGCCGGCGCCCCCATGGCCGATGGCGCTGGCGCGGCGCCCGGCAGGTTGACGCGCCAGTCGATCCGGTTCAGCTTGATGAGCGGCGCTTGTTCCAGCGCCTGGCTCAGCATGCGTACCATGGGCAGCGGCACCGGACCCTGCTCGGCCAACATGCGTTCGATCGCCACCGCCGCCTTCATGTTGGCCGTCTTGGCCACGGCTGGCGGCATGTCCGACATCACGGCCTGGTACTGGCTGTCGTAGCGCGCCGTCTCGGCCCGCATGCGCATGGCCGCGTTGTCGGCCTCGCTGGTGCGCCACAGGCTGACGGCGGCCCACATCAGGGTGCAGGTGAGAATGGCGGCGCTGGCGCCGTACATGGCTACCCGCGCCCACCACAGCTGGTAATAGCGGCGCGCCTCGCCCAAGGTGTAGTGGCTGCGCGGCAGCTCGCCGCCCAGCAGCTTGAGCAGCAAGGGGTCGGCCAGCCGCGGCGCGTAAGGCAAGCCGACTTTGGCGGCGGCCGTCTCGATGGCGATGAAGCGGTAGGCCGTCTCCGGCCCGTTGCGGCACAGCGCCGACAGCCGTTCGATCTGGTCGGCCGGGGTGACGATGGCCGTGTGCAGCACATCGCCCCGTTCCATCAGGTGCACGCTGGTGAGAAACTGCAGCGTCTTGCCTGTCTCGGCGGCCACGTTGACGGGCACGCCGTCGCGGTCGATGGCCAGTGTCAGGCGCGAGAACTTGAGCTGGCCGTCGCGGAAATAGGTCTGGCGCAGGCCGCCGGACTGTTCCGTCACCAGCAGCAAGTGTTCCTGGCGCAGGCCCAGCTTGCGGCGCAGGACGTCGCTCATCAGGGTGGTGGTGTACAGGCCCGCCAGCGGCGCCTTCAGTGCTTCCAGCGCCGCGATCCATGGCTGCACGATGGACGGGTTGGTCAGGCCGCTGAGCAGGGCGATGTCGTCGCGCCGGCCTTCCGGCTCGCGGCCCTGGATGCTCACGTGGCGGAACGGCGTTTCCCGGTATTGTTGCGTGAGGCGGCGCTGCAGCATCTGGCGTCCGGCCTTGCCGCTCACGTGGGGCAGGGTGACGCGCTGGTAATCCTCTTCGATCAAATCGGTGAGCAGCCAGCACGGACCCACGGGCGCGTCATCGATGTAGTCCATGAAGGCGTCGATGCCGTCCTCGTCCGGCGCGAAGCAGGGCCCGGCCGTCAGCTTGCCCATGCGCCAGTGGTAGACGCACAGTTGTTCGCTGGTGAGGTAGAGTAAGTGGTTGCGCAGCACGGCGGCCTCAGGTCTTGATCTTGCTGATCGTGTCGTAAATCGGGCCCAGCACCGACAGCATGATCCAGCCCAGCAGCAGGCCCAGGACCACGGTGATGGCCGGTTCTATCATCGCCTGCACCTTCTCGATCATTTCCTTGACTTCACGGTTGTAGAAATAGGCCACGTTGCGCAGCGCGCCATCGAGCGCGCCGGTGGCTTCGCCCACCTTGAGCATGCGGATCACCAGTGGCGGGAAGATGCCCGTGTTCTGGAACGCGGCCGTCACGCCCTGGCCTTCGGAAATCAGGCGCGCCGCCTGGCGCAGCCCGGCTGCCACCACGCGGTTGCCGACGATGCCTTCGGACAGGCGGATGCATTCGAGGATGGTGATGCCGGAAGCATACATGAGCGCGAAGAAGGTGGCAAAGCGGGCCAGGATCACCTTGTGCAGCACCGGCCCCACCATCCAGATCCGCAATTGCAGCGCGTCGAACCGGTAGCGTGCCGTTTCGCTGCGGGCCAGCCAGGTCTTGACGCCGAACCACGCCGCCACGGGCAGGGCCAGCAGCACATACCAGTAGTGGATGAAGATGTTGGACACGAAAATCAGGGCCCGCGTGTGCAGCGGCAGCGTGTTGCCCATGTTTTTGATGAAGGCCGTCAGTTGCGGCACCAGATAAATCATCAGGAAGAAGGTCACACCCGTCACCACCACGCCCACCACGGCCGGGTACATGATCATTTTCTTGGTCTGGGCTGCCAGTTCGTCCTGCCATTTCAAGCTTTCCGACAGGTTCTTGAACACTTCGGCCAGCTTGCCGCTGTGCTCGCCGGCCGAGATCAGGCTGGTGAAGGTGACGTCGAACACGTCCGGGTAGGCGGCCAGCGCGGTCGACAGTTGCAAGCCCCCTTCGATGCTTTCGATCAGGTCGGTGATCACTTCGCGGAAGCGGGGGTGGTCCATGCTTTCGCGCAAATCGTCCAGGCCTTCCAGGATGGGCACGCCGGCCGCCGTCAACTGCTCCATGTGGAAGCAGAAGTTGATCAAGTCCTTGCGCGTGATGACGCGCTTGATGGTCACCACTTTCTGGCGCGTGGCCTTGCAATCGACCAGGTCCAGGCCCATGCGGCTCAAACGCAGTTCCAGGTCCGGCTCGTTGGCGGCGTCCATATTGCCGGGCAACAGCTGGCCGGCGGCATCCATGGCGCGGTAGATGTATTGGGGCATCAGCTCAGCCTGTCAGTCAGGTCCACCACGCGCGCCACTTCCTCCAGCGTGGTCACGCCTTCCAGCACGCGCCGCACGCCGTCGTCCACCAGCGAGTGGAAGCCGCCGGCCGTGGCCGCCGTCTTCAGTTCGCGCGAGGAGGCGCGGCGGGCGATCAGTTCATCGAGCTCGCCCGTCATCTTGAGCAGTTCCATGATGGCGATGCGGCCCTTGTAGCCCTGGTGCGCGCAACGCTCGCAGCCGACGGCGCGGTAGATGGTCTGCGGCGCCAGCGGCGCCTGCTCGCCATCGTCGGCCGCTGGCGTGGGCAGGCCCAGCAGGCGGCGTTCCAGCGGGTCGGCCTCGAACGGTTCGCGGCAATGGGTGCACAGCTTGCGCACCAGGCGCTGGGCCACGATGCCGATGATGTTGCCGGCCATGATGTCGGGCAGGATGCCGATGTCGAGCAGGCGGGTGACGGAACCGATGGCTGAATTGGTGTGCAGCGTGGAATAGACCTGGTGGCCCGTCATGGCGGCGGCGAACGCCATCTCGGCCGTTTCCTGGTCGCGGATCTCGCCCACCAGGATGATGTCGGGGTCTTGCCGCATCATGGAACGGATCCCGTCCGCGAAGCCCATCTTGGCCGATTCGTTGACCGAGGTCTGGCGGATCATGTTCATCGGGTATTCCACCGGGTCTTCCAGCGTCATGATGTTGACGCTTTCCGTGTTGATGTGGTTGAGGATGGAATACAGGGTGGTGGTCTTGCCCGAGCCGGTCGGGCCCGTCACGAGGATCACGCCGTCGGGGCGCGCGATCATCAGCTTGAGCAGGTTCAGTTCCGTCTCGCCCAGGCCCAGGCCGTCCAGCGGCACGATGCCTTTCTGGCGGTCCAGCACGCGCAGCACCACGTTCTCGCCGTGGGTGGTGGGCTGGGCCGAGGCGCGGAAGTCGATCTGGCGGCCCGAGAACTTGATCGAGATGCGGCCGTCCTGGGGGGCGCGCGTCTCGGCGATGTTCATGTTCGAGATCACCTTCAGGCGCACCGCCATGGCCGGCCAGTACGATTTGTGCAGGCTGCGGATCTGGCGCAGGATGCCGTCGATGCGGTAGCGGATGCGCAGGAACGATTGCTCGGGCTCGAAGTGGATGTCGGAGGCGCCGTTCTGCACGGCGTCGGCCAGCAGCGCGTCGATCAGGCGCACCATGGGCTGGCTGTACTCGTCCGAGGTATTGCCGCCCATGCTGGCGTAATTGACTTCGCCCGTCTCGATTTCATGCAGGATGCCGTCGATCGACAGTTCGAAGCCGTAGTACTGGTCGATGGCGCGCTGGATGTCCGATTCGCCCGCCAGCAGGGGCGTGATGGTGATGCCCTTGACCAGCATGGCGCTGATCTGGTCCAGCGCCACGATGTTGCTGGTGTCGGACATGGCCAGGATCAGGTTGTCGCTGTGGCGCTCGTAGACGATGGGGAACACCCGGTAGCGCTTGGCCACGTCCTTGGGGATCAGCTTGAGGGCGATGGCGTCCACCACCAGGCTGTTCAGGTCGGCGCTCTGCTGGTTCAGGTTCTTCGACAGCGCCTCGCGCACCGTGGCCTCGGTGACGAAACCGAGCGTGATGAGCAGCTTGCCCAGCGGCTCCTGGCTGCGCTTTTGCTCGATCAGGGCGATGCGCAGCTGGTCCTCGCTGATCACGCCTTTCTGGATCAGCAGCTTGCCGAGCGGGATTTTAGGTTGTTCTGCCATGGTGTTCCGTGTGTGCCGGCGCCGGTGGGCGCCGCGTGCTGATTGCTGGCCTATTGCTCACTCATTGCTGGCCGGGGTGGGTCAGCTGCTGGATGCGCAGGCGCAGGGCCGCGCGGTCGACGCTGGCCGGCGTATCCTGGGCCAGCGCCAGCGCCTTCTGGTAATAGGTGAGCGCCAGCTTGCCCTGGTTCAGGCGGTCCAGCCCGATGGCCAGGTTGTAGGCGTAGTCGGCGTTGCCGGGCGCGGCCGACCAAGCCCGGAAGTAGGCTTGCTGCGCCTCCGGCCAGCGGCCCTGGCGCGCGTACAGGTTGCCCAGCGCGAACTGGACTGGCGCCGCGTCCGGCGTGCGGCTGAGCACGTTCTTCAGGCGCAGCTCGGACTGGGCCGCATCGCCCTGGCGCAAGCCCATCAGGCCGGCCAGCGCGTCGCCATCGTTCGGATCCAGGTCCAGCAGGCGGCTGTAGATGGCGGCGGCGCGCTGGTCCTGGCGCTGGCGCAGCGCCACGGCGGCCGTGCCCAGCAGCGCGTCGCGGTTGTTGGGGTCGGTGCGCAGGGCCAGCTCGTATTGCTGCTGGGCGCGCGCCAGGTCGCCGCTGTTGAACGCCTGGTAGCCGTTTTGCAGGGCCGGATCGGCCTGCTGCGGCACGTTGCTGCGGGCCACCCTGATGTCGGCGCTGTCGGGTGCGGCCAGGGGCGCCAGGGTGTCCGGGCCGGACGTGCCTGGTGCCGGCATGCCCGGGGCGGGCGTGGCAGGGGGGGCGAAACCGGGGCTGGCACCGGGGCCGGCCTGCGGCAAGGCGCCGCCCCGTTCCTGCAGGGACAGCATCATTTCACGTTGCTGCATGCGGCGCTCGTTTTCCTCACGGGCGGCCAGGGCCGCCGCCGCGCTGGCGCTCAGCGGTTTCGCCGGAACGGCTGGCGCGGCGACAGGCGGCGCTGGCGCGGCCCCCGGCATGGCGGCTGGCGTGACCGCCGCCATGCCGGGGGCGGCGGCCGCGTCCGGCGCACTGGCCGCCGGGGGAGGCGATGCCACCACGAGCTGGGCCGGGGTGGTGCCGGTGGCGCCGGGCGGGGGCATGGGCACCATGGGCAGGCGCGCGCCGGGGCCGGGCGCCGTCGTCGCTTGCCAGTAGATGTAGCCGAATACGGCGGCGATCAGTACGGCGATACCGCTCAGCACGGCCAGCCGGATCTTGGCCGGGTCCAGGCCGGCCGGCTCCTTGCTCATGGCCGCGGCGGCGGCCGCGCGCGCACGCGCCGCGCCGCGGGGGGCATCCGGCTTGGCGGCGCCGGCGCGGCTGTCGCTGGCGCCGTTCTGGCTGGCCTGGGCCGCCTGCGCGGCCGCCTGGGCGGTGGCGGGCGGCGTTGGCCGCGCCTGCTCCTGGTGGCGGGCCTGGGGCGGAACGGGATCGTGGATCGCTTCGTCGGCCACGGACAGCACGGGGATGGGCGGTTGCACATCGAACGACAACGGTTCCAGCGACGCCTCCAGCGCGGCCGGCGGCGCGGCGCTGGCGGCGGGCGCGCGGGCGGGCGCCGAGGCGGTGGCGGGGCCGTCCAGCGGTTCCAGGTCGAGCATGAATTCGTTGTCGCTGGCGGCGGCCGGGGGCGTGGCTTCCTGCGGCGTCAGCGCCAGCAGGTCGTCGAACGCCTCGGACGGTTTTTCCAGTTCCGTCTCCGGAATGCTGTTCTGTTTGGCGCGCTCGGCTTTTTTCAGCGCTTGCATCAGCAGGCTCATGTTCCCTCCGCCTTCAATGGTGCGACCGGGCCGCCGGGCGTGGCCGCCGGCATGGGCGCGGGCGCGGGCGTGTCCTGGTTGGGCAACAGGTAGCGGTAATCCCGGAAGTCGCCGTTGATGCTGGCGTCCTTGACCACTACCGGCCGCATGAAGATCACCAGCTCCGTCTTGACATTGCTCTCGTTACGGTAGGAGAACAGGTTGCCCACCACGGGCAGCGCGCTCAGGCCCGGCACGCCATCCTTGGTGTTGTCGACCGAATCCTGCATCAGGCCGCCCATCACGGCCACCTGGCCGCTGGACACCTTCATGATCGATTCCAGCTCACGGGCCTGGATCACGGGCACCTTGCTCACCACCTGGCCGGCCGCCAGCGCCGGGTTGGGGTCTTGCACGTAGCCGACCACGCGGGTGATGGTGGGGCGTACGTTGAGGGTGACTTCGTCGCTGTCGGAAATCTGGGGCGTGACGCTCATCACGAAACCGACCGGCACCGTCTCCAGCCGCGATTCATAGGTGGCGGGGGTGCTGATGGCGCCGTTGGTGCCCAGCACGGCCGGCGTCACCTTGATGGTGAAGAACACGTTGTTGTCCACCACCTTGAGCAGCGCGGTCTGGTTGTTGAGCACGCTGATCTTGGGGCTCGACAGCACTTTGACCTTGCCGAACGTTTCCAGCAATTGAATGGTGGTGGCGATGTTGCCCAGGCGCGAAGTGGGGTTGGCGTAATTGAGCACGAACACGCCGGGCGAGGTGCCGGGGGTGACGTCGGACGGCAGGGTGGCGTTGCCCACCTGGCCCTGGATGAGCTTGAGGCCGCCTTTGCCCATGCTGCTCCAGTTAATGCCTTGCTGGTACTGGTCGCTCAGCCGCACTTCGATGATGGTGGCCTCGATCAGCACCTGGCGCTTGGCCGCGCCCAGCACGATGTCGAGGAATTCCTGGATCTTCTCGTGCTGGCGGCTGGTGGCGCGCACGGCGATCAGCCCGCCTTCGATATTGGTGATGACGGAGGCCTGGTTCTTGATGGCGGCCTGCTTTTCCTGCATCTGCAACTGTTGCTGCTGCTGGGCGGCCGGATTGGCGTTGAACGCGGCCGCGCCTTGCGGGTTGAAGATGGCCGGCGTCATCTGGTTGCCCTGGTTGTTTTGCTGCTGTTGCTGCTGCATGGCCATGGCCTGGCTTTGCGCGGAGGCGTTGGCGGGCTGCTCGTGGAACGCGGCCAGCGGGTCGATCGGCGTGTCGTACAGGTTGGACGGGCGCAGCATGTCGCGGATGTTCTTTTCCAGGCTGTACCAGAAATTATTGTCCGAACGGTTGTTGACGGAGGTGGTCGAATTGTTGTTGCCCGAGCCGCCACTGCCGGTGCTGTTGAGGGCGCTGGGGCTGTTGGTGGAGCCGGTGTTGACGTTGCTGGACGAACCGCCGCCCGTGGTCGAGATCTGGGTGGCGATGTTGACGCTGCTGCTGGTGCTGCGCGCGATGTTGACGTAATCGATCTTGTAGTTGCGCCACACGGGCGAGTCCGGCTGCACCACCAGGTTGTTGCCGTCGATCTCATACCGCATGTCGACCTGCTTGGCGATGCGGTTCAGCAGCTGGGGCATGGTCTGGTCCAGCGCGTTGAGCGTGACGGTGCCTTCGATACCGGGGTGGATGTCCACGTTCAGGCCGGCGTCGCGCGCCAGCGCGAACAGCAACGACTGCACCGGCACCTTGTGCACGGTGACGCTGTAGGTCTCGACCTTGGCGGCCGCCTTGGGCGGGGGCAGCGCCACGCTTTCCTGCACCGGCTCGGGGATGGCGCCGGCCGCACGGGGCGCTTCCGTGATATGGCTGCGCGCGTCGGGCACGGGCGCACTGGCGCAGCCGGCCAGCAGCACGCCGCACAGGGCCGGGATCAAGGGAGCAACGTGATTTTTCATTGTTCTGTCCGCCCCTTGCGCTGAATGTTGTGCTTTTGGAATTCTAGTCGACATGATCTTACAATTTAACTGGTCCAGCAACTATTACGTTTCATTGCGGCAAATATTTGCCGGACGCGGGCGCCCCCGCGGGCGCCGGCACGGCCTGGCTTACGGCGGGCGCCAGCGCGGCTTGGCTTGCGGCGGCGGGCCGGACCGGGGCCGGCACGGGCGGGCGCCACAGCAGCCAGGCGATGCCGGCCAACAACAGCACGATGATCAGCGACATGGCCGTCGTGGCATGCGAAATGATACTGTTTTTTGATTTGAATGGTGAATCTTGTATCGCATTATTGACGTGGCCGACCTCCACCAAGTCCGCATCGGCCGCGTAGGCCGCCAGCAAAGCCTTGTCGGCCAGGATATTAATGCGCCGTACGATGCCGCCTGAAGCGCGCGCGATGCGCAATGCTGCCTTCTGGCTGAACAGGGCCGGGCCCGTGTGGCCGGCCGCGCGCAACCGGAAGTCGAGGAATTCGGGCACCAGTTCCGGCGCCATGGCCGGCACTTCGAAGCTGTGGGTGATGCGTTCCTTCAACTGGCGCATGCTGGCCAGGTCCAGGTGTTCGTCCAGTTCCGGCTGGCCGAACAGCACGATCTGCAGCAGCTTGTTGCGGGCCGTCTCGAGGTTGGTCAGCAGCCGGATTTCCTCCAGCGTGGCCAACGGCATCGCTTGTGCTTCCTCCACCAGCAGCACGACCTGCTTGCCGGCGCTGTGCTTGGCGATCAGGTCGGCATGCAGTTCGCGCAGCACTTCGTCGCCCCGTTTGCCGGCCGGCTGCAAGCCCAGTTCGCTGGCGATGGCGAACAGCGCTTCCAGCGGCGACAGGCTGGGGTTGACCAGGTAGATCACTTCTATATGGGGCGGCAACTGGCTTTCCAGCATGCGGCACAGCATGGTCTTGCCGCTGCCCACCTCGCCCGTGACCTTGATGATGCCTTCGCCATGGCTGACCACGTACAGCAGCGCCTGCAGGATTTCGCCGCGCGTGTTGCCGGCGTAGAAGAAGGCGGGGTTGGGCGTGATGCCGAATGGCGATTCGTGCAGGCCGAAATGGGAACGGTACATGGTGGCGGCCTCAGGCGATGCAGCGCAGGAAAGCCTGCTCCAGGCTGTCGGCCTGGTAGCGGGCACGGCAGTCGGCCGGGGTGCCGGCGTAGCGGATCTGGCCGTCGTGCAGGATGGCCATGCGGTCGCACAGCTCGTCCACGTCAGCCAGCAGGTGGGAGGTGAGGAACAGGGCGCTGCCGGCCGCGCGCCTGGCCAGCAGCTGGGCCTTGAGCAGGGCGCGGGCTTTCGGGTCCAGGCCGCTGGTCGGTTCGTCCAGCACGTACAGGGCCTTGGGCGCCAGCAAACATGCAGCCAGGCCCAGCTTTTGGGTCATGCCTTTGGAGTAGCTGCGCACGGTGCGTTTCAAGGCCGATACCTCCAGGTCCAGCGCCTGCACCATGCCGTCGATGGCGGCCGGTTCGGCCGCGTGGCCCTGCAAGGTCAGGATGTACTGTATGAATTCCGCCCCCGTCAGGTAGTAGGGCGGGGTGAAGCGTTCCGGCAGAAACCCGAGCGGCGCGCGCGCGGCCGGCTGGCGGTGGTCGCGGCCGAATATTTCTATGGTGCCGCCATCGACCGCGCAAAAATCGAGCAGGCATTTCATCAGGCTGGTCTTGCCGGCGCCGTTCACGCCCACCAGCGCCACACATTCGCCGGCCGCCACCTCCAGATCCACGCCGCGCAGCACGCTGGTGTCGCCATAACGCTTGGCAAGCTGGTGGAATCGCAGTGCGGGGTCGGTCATGAGTAGCGGTCTGAGCGCGCGAGTGGTGAGCGACCCACACTGTAGCGCATTCCCCGGGGATTTTGCTAGTGAAAACGCGAAATTCCCCTATGAAGCGGTTTAATGGCGACGTTCATGATTTTCCGTGGAATAGATTGCTGGCAAGGACAATTTTCTGGACTAGAATGGCCGCAACACGCACTGGGGTGTGATCGATCTGAAGGAGAGTACATGGCAAGGCCGGAAAAAGTCCGTCTGGGAGAAATCCTGGTGCAGCAAAAGCTGCTGTCCGAGGAACAGTTGGGGCTGGCCCTGGCGGAACAGAAACGCAGCGGGCGCAAGCTGGGCCGGCTGTTCATCGAGAGCGGCTATGTGACCGAGGAGCAGATCGCCGGTGCGCTGGCCCGTCAGCTCGACATTCCCTATTTGAACCTGAAGTTCTACAACATCAATCCCGACGTGGTGCGGCTGCTGCCGGAAACCCAGGCCCGCCGCTTCCGCGCGCTGGCGCTGGAGGATCGCGGCACGGCGCTGCTGGTGGGCATGTCGGACCCGACCGACCTGTTCGCCTACGACGAGATTTCCCGCATCCTCAAGAAGACGGTGCAACTGGCCGTGGTCAACGAGACGGAAGTGCTGGGCGCGATCGACCGCATTTACCGCCGGACGGACGACATCACCGACCTGGCGCGCGAGCTGGAACAGGATCTGGGCGACGTGTCGGTCGACTTCGGCGCGCTGGCCGTCAACCCGAACCTGGAAGAAGCGCCCATCGTCAAGCTGCTGCAATCGGTGTTCGACGATGCGGCCCAGGTGGGCGCATCCGACATCCACATCGAACCGCAGGAGGGGCGGCTGCAGATCCGCTTCCGCATCGACGGCGTGCTGCATTTGCAGACGGAAGCCGACATCAAGATCGCCGCCTCGCTGGCGCTGCGGTTGAAACTGATGTCCGACCTGGACATTTCCGAGAAGCGGCTGCCGCAGGATGGCCGTTTCGCCGTGCGCGTCAAGCAGCAGCGCATCGACGTGCGTATCTCCACCATGCCCACCCAGTATGGCGAATCGGTGGTGATGCGTCTGCTGAACCAGGGCAGCACCACCTTGCGGCTGGACGCGATCGGCATGCCCAAGCCCATCCTGGACAAATTCCGCGCCATCATCCAGCGTCCCAACGGGCTGGTGCTGGTGACGGGCCCGACCGGTAGCGGCAAGACCACCACCTTGTACTGCGCGCTGGCCGAGCTCAATTCCGTGGAAAAGAAGCTGATCACGGTGGAAGACCCGATCGAATACCGGCTGCGCGGCATCAACCAGGTGCAGGTCAACGACAAGATCGACCTCGACTTCGCGCGCGTGCTGCGCTCGGCCCTGCGCCAGGACCCGGACATTGTGCTGGTGGGCGAGATGCGCGACCAGGAAACGGCCCAGATCGGCCTGCGGGCCGCCATGACGGGCCACCTGGTGCTGTCCACGCTGCACACCAATGATGCGCTGGGCACGCCGCTGCGCCTGATGGACATGGGTGTGCCGCGCTACATGGTCGGCAGTTCGCTGCAGGCCGTGCTGGCCCAGCGTCTGGTGCGGGTGATCTGCGAAAGCTGCACCACGCCGTATCAGCCCAGCCCCACGGAAACGGAATGGCTGCGGCTGGAGCTGGGCGACCAGACCGGCGCCGGCCACTATTTCCACGGCAAGGGTTGCTCGCACTGCAACGGCATGGGCTACCGGGGGCGGACCGGCGTCTACGAGTTGCTGGAAATGACCAGCGCCGTGGTGGATGCGGCCAATCATCACGACGCCAACGCTTTCATGAAGGCCGCCGCCGCCCAGATGGCCGGCAACACCCTGCGCCGCCATGCCGTGCAGCTGGTGGTGCAGGGCCGCACGACGGTGGCCGAAGCCATGCGTATCAGCAACCAGTTCGAGGATTGACGTGCCGCTCTACGCTTATAAGGGCCGCAACGCGCGCGGCGAGCTGATGCAGGGCGTGCTGGAAGGGGCCGACAGCGGCGCCGTCGCCGACCAGCTCTTCAATACGGGCGTGACGCCGATCGACATCAGCGTCACCAAGCGCGCCGCCACGGCCGCCGGCAACGGCGACGCGTGGTGGGTCAAGCTGCTGGAGAAGAAGGTGACGTCGATGGACGTGCAGTTGTTCAGCCGCCAGTTGTATACCTTGCTCAAGGCCGGCGTGCCCATCATGCGCGGGCTGGCCGGCTTGCAGGAATCGGCCGTCAGCAAGGCGTTCGGGCGGGTGATCAAGGATATGCGCGAATCGCTCGATTCGGGCCGCGAGCTGTCGGCCGCCATGCGCCGCCATCCCACCGTGTTCACGCCGTTTTACCTGTCCATGGTGCGGGTAGGGGAGATGACGGGCCGGCTGGAGGAAGTGTTCCTGCGCTTGTTCGACCACATGGAATTCGACCGCGACATGCGCGAGCGGGTCAAGACGGCCATGCGCTATCCCACCTTTGTGGTGGTGGCCATGGTGGCGGCCATGGTGATCGTGAACATCTTCGTCATCCCCGCCTTCACCAAGGTGTTCGAGTCGTTCCACGCCGAATTGCCGCTGATGACGCGCATTTTGATCGCCAGTTCCAACTTCACCGTCCATTTCTGGCCGCTGCTGGTGGCGCTGGTGGTGGCCGCCGTTTTGGGTTTCCGGGCCTGGATTGCCACGGCCAAGGGGCGCTACCGCTGGGATAAGATCAAGCTGAAGGTGCCGGTGGCGGGCAAGATCATCCTCAAGGGCACCATGGCCCGCTTCGCCCGCAGTTTCGCGCTGTCGGCCCGCAGCGGCGTGCCCATCGTGCAGGGCTTGACGGTGGTCGCGCAGACGGTGGACAACGCTTACCTGGCCGCGCGCGTGGAGCAGATGCGCGACGGCGTGGAGCGGGGCGACAGCATCCTGCGCACGGCGGCGGCGGCCGGTGTGTTCACGCCGGTGGTGCTGCAGATGATCGCGGTGGGCGAGGAAACGGGATCGCTGGACGATCTCATGGACGAGATCGCCCAGATGTACGAGCGCGAAGTCGATTATGAATTGAAGACGCTGTCGGCCCAGATCGAGCCGATACTGATCACCTTCCTGGGCGCGTTGGTGCTGGTGCTGGCACTGGGCATCTTCTTGCCGATCTGGGATCTGGGCAAAGTGGCCTTGCATAAATGAAGACGCGGCCGCCTGTGGGGCGCTGGCAACGGTGGCGGCAGCGCGGCGTCAGCCGTTTCGAGTTCGCCGTGGCGGCGGCTATTTTGGCGATTCTGGCCGGCGTGCTGCTGGAGCGGGTGGCGTTTTATCAGGAACAGGCGGAACTGGTGGCCGTGCAGCAGGTGGCGGCCAATATCCGCACGGCGCTCGATGTGAAGGTGACGCAGGCGCAGTTGCCGGGCCGCAGTGTTGATTTGGCGTTGCTGTCGGAGCAGAATCCGATAGCGTTGTTGGACCGCAAGCCGGCCAATTATCTGGGCGAGTATTACTCTCCTGATAACGCCGAATTGCCGGTTGGCAACTGGTACTTCGACCGGTATGACAAGACCTTGATCTATTTGTTAAATAAGCGCGAAACTTTTGGAAATGCTTCCGCGAAACTGTTGAAATTCAAGGTAAAATTATTTCGCTTGCCCATAAGTGTCGCCAAGCCGCCAGGAACATCTGAAACCGCAGGTGTGACCTTTGAGCAAGTGAATGACTAACGCCGCCCAACCCTTTGCCGCGAACTGTCCCTTGTGAAATTCTGATTTGTAAGGCGATTTGGAGAATTCAATGAACAAGCAAGCAATGCACACCGTCCGTTCGTCCGCGCAGGCCGGTTTCACCCTGATCGAGTTGATCGTCGTGATTGTGATTCTGGGTATTTTGGCGGCGACGGCCTTGCCTAAGTTTGCCAACCTGGGCAGCGATGCCCGTAAGGCGGCGCTGGCTGCGGCCCAAGGTGCGCTGGCGACGGAAGTGGCGATGGTGCATGGCCAGTCCTTGCTCCACCCGTCTAATGGGACGATTACTAACGAAAATATTACGATGAATATCGTCTTCAACTATCCAGAGGGCAAGAACGCGACCACGGCCGCCGCCGCTGGCCTGACGAGCGCCGATTACTTGATGCAGGACAACACCACCGCGAGCGACGTTCCCGCCGCCGGCTTTTTGCCACTTATTCCGGCTAACGGCTTTGTTGTTATTCCTAAGGGTGTTTCCGGTACGACGGCGGCGGTGACTTGCTATGTTTCGTATAGGCAGGCGACGAATGCGACCACACCAGCCGCAATAGTTAAGGACGACTCCGGTTGCCAATAATATCCAGCCAGCATCCTGCTGTTAACTGTGTTGTCCGCTCCCATCCGGTTCTGGACTGGCGCCAGCGCCGGACGGCGCCGGGCTGCGGCCGGGTTCACGATTGTTGAACTGATCACCGTGCTGGTGGTGATGGGCGTGTTGGGCGCCGTCGCCATTACCCGTTTTTTCGATAACGGCCCCATTCAGGCGCGCGAGTATGCGGATCAGACCAAAGCTATCATCCGCTATGGCCAAAAACTGGCCATAGCGCAGAACCGTCCCGTGTATGTCAGCGCCACCGGCAACCTCTTCGCGCTGTGTGTGCAATCGGCTTGCGCGGCCAGCGATGCAGTCACGGCACCAGCGGGTAACAACAGCGGCTCGTCCTACACCAAGGCCCAGTGCCAGATCGGGGGCAGCTACGTGTCCACCTGGATGTGCGAAGGCAAACCGGACAGCCTCACCGTCACCGCCAGCCGCGTCACCGAAGTGGGTGCGGGCGGCATGTTC
Source organism: Rugamonas apoptosis (assembly GCF_014042355.1). Taxonomy (GTDB): domain Bacteria; phylum Pseudomonadota; class Gammaproteobacteria; order Burkholderiales; family Burkholderiaceae_D; genus Rugamonas; species Rugamonas apoptosis. Next base: position 358,252 of record NZ_JACEZU010000004.1, on the reverse strand, counting down.
TTCTTCGACGCCATGGGCCGTCCCTACAACGCGGCCGATATTGCCAATCCGTTGGGCTCCGCTTCCACCTTCACCACGCCGCTGACCATTACCGTCACCGGCAATGGCACCGCCGTCGTCGTCACCGTGGAAGCGGAAACGGGCTATGTTCACTAGCCCGCAAAGACGCCAGCGCGGCCTGAGTCTGATCGAACTGGTGATGTTCATGGTCATCATGGGCGTGGCCGCCGTGACCGTGCTGCAATTACTGAACATCTCCACCAAGGCGAGCGCTGAACCGGTCCGGCGCAAGCAGGCGCTGCTGCTGGCCGAGGCGTTGATGGAGGAAGTGCAGCAAGCCCGGTTCACGTTCTGCGATCCGTCTGATATCAACGCCGCCACCGCCACCAGCGCCGCCACAGGCGCGTCCGGTGACACCACCAAGTGCGATGCCACCGTGGAGAACTTCGGCCCGGAGAATGGCGAGAAGCGCCCCTACAATAACGTGAATGATTACGTGACCACGTACGGCATGGCCCAAGAATCGTTCCTCAACGCCGCCGGCAACCAACTGGTAGACGCGGCTGACCAGCCCATGGGCGGCCAGCCACCGTTGACCGGTTTCACGGCGACGGTGAGCATGGAACCGGCCACGCTGGGCCCGGCTGGCATGACGGTGACGGGCGGTACGACCCCGGTCAACATGGAGGCGCTGCGCATCACCATCAAGGTCGATTACGGCAACGGTAACGACGTCACGCTCGATGGCTACCGTACGCGCTATGCACCCAGGACGGCGGACTGACGATGGCCACCCGCATCCATTCATCGTCCGCGCGCGGCTTCACGCTGATCGAAATGATCGTCGTGATGGTTATCACGAGCATCCTGGCCGGCATCATGGTGCTGTTCATCCGGCGTCCCGTGCAGAATTATGTGGACGCGGCGGGCCGGGCGGAAATGAGCGACGTGGCTGACCTGGCCCTGCGCCGCATCACGCGCGAACTGCACAGCGCCTTGCCCAACAGCGTGCGCGTGCTGATTTCGGGGAGCGTAGTGCTGTTGGAATTCATTCCGACCAAGGCTGCGGGCACTTATCTTTCCGCGGATGATAACGCGGGCGTGCCGGTGCTGGATTTCCAGAATTCGACCAACAAGACATTTACCGTGGTTGGCGAGATGCCTGCCTTCCCGTACAACATCGTGAGCGGCGACTATATCGTGGTCTACAACCTGGGTCCGGACTACATCACGGCCGATGCTTACGCGGGCGGCAACCGGGCAAAGGTGGCGTCCGCGCCGCTGGGGAATGTGGTGACGCTGGAGACTAATCCATTCGCCGTGCCAGTCAACGGCATTCCGAACACCTCGCCCACCCAGCGCTTCAGCGTGGCCATGCAACCGGTCACGTTCCGCTGCGCGCCGGCGGCCACTGGTCGCATGGAACTGACGCGCTACTGGAATTACCAATTTAACGCCAGCCAGACCGACCCTGCGGCGATGGCCAACCCGCCGGGGCAAACCATCCAGCACGCGATCCTGGCCAGCAATGTAGCGGGTTGCAATTTTTCGTACACCGAGTTGCAGAACGTGCACAGCGGCCTGGTGGGTATCACCTTGATCGTAGGCAACGCCAACAACACGGAAACGGTCACGCTGGCGCACCAGGCCGCCGTGGAGAACACGCCATGACTCATCTGCATTTTCAACGTATCCGGGCCATGCGGCGGGCGGCCGGTATCGGCATCGTCACCGCCATTTTCCTGTTGGTGGCGCTGGCCGGGCTGGGAGTGGCCATCGTATCCGTGGTGACCTCGCAGCAAGCCAGCGCGACGCAGGACCAGCAGGGCGCGCGCGCCTACCAGGCGGCGCGGACCGGGCTGGAGTGGGCGCTGTGGCGGGCCTTGCGCAGTGGCGCGGGCGCGGGGCCTTCGGCCAGCCTCGGCTGCCCCAAGGCGGCCGGGTCCGGCCAAACATTCCTCTTGCCCGCCAACACCACCTTGTCGGCCTTCAGCGTCACGATTACCTGCGGCGCGAATGCGGGCCTGGCGGGAGGCACGGAGCACTTCTGGATCCGGGCCACGGCCTGCAACCAGCCGGGCCCCAGCGGTTGCCCCAACGCGAGCAAGGGGCCTGAGTACGCACAACGCGTGGTGGAGGCGCAGCTTTAATGAGCAGGTATATGAAAAAGCTGATGTTTTTGGGGGTGGAATGCAACATTCCCTCATTTTTTGCATGTGACTTGAATATAATCAAACGCAGCGCGGCCTATTGCGGCTTGCCAAACAAATAGATTGCCGGCATGGGTTTCTTTTCTAAAGCAAAAAAAAATGATGGCTGGCTGACGCTCTCTTTCCTCAGCGATGGCATCTGCGCGGGCAGCGTCCAGCGGGCGCGCGAGGGCAAGCCGATGGTGGACATGGCGGCCTTCTTTCCCGTCCAGCCGAGCCGCTCGGCCGAAGCGCTGGAACGGGTGGGCAAGGAATTGCAGGCCGGCCGCAAGCATTGCGGCACCTTGCTGGCCGGTGGCGAATACCAGTTGCTGACGGTGGAGGCGCCCAACGTGCCGCCCGAGGAACTGAAGACAGCCGTGCGCTGGCGCCTCAAGGATATGCTGGACTTCCACATCGACGACGCCACCATCGACGTGCTCGACATTCCCGTCGATAGCGCGGGCGGTTCGCGCAGCCATTCCATGTTCGCCGTGGCCGCGCGCAACAGCCTGATCCAGTCGTGCCAGGAACTGTTCAGCGAAGCGAAGATTCCGCTGACCGTGATCGATATCCCCGAAATGGCGCAGCGGAATATCTCCGCCTTGCTGGAACCGCCGGGCCGGGGCCTGGCCATGCTGTCGTTCCACGAGGACGGCGGCTTGCTGACCATTACTTTCAAGGGTGAACTGTACCTGGCGCGCCGGATCGAGGTGACCTTGCCGCAGTTGCTGGAACCGGATACAGACAAGCAGCACGCCTGTTTCGACAAGATCACGCTGGAATTGCAACGCTCGCTCGATCACTTCGACCGGCAGTTCAACTACGTCAGCGTCTCGAAACTGTTGCTGGCGCCCACCGGCGTGGAAGGGCTGCACGAACATCTGGCCGGCAATATGTACATGCCGGTCGAGGCCATGGAACTCGGCGATGTATTCGACCTGGGCAAGACGCCGGAATTGCAGGACGTGGCGCACCAGCAGCGTTTTTTCCTCACGCTGGGCGCGGCGTTGCGGGTTGAGGAGGTGGCGCTGTGAGCCAGCAGATCAACCTGTTCAATCCTATTTTCCTGAAACAGAAGAAGGTGTTCGGCGCCGTGCCCATGCTCGAATCGCTGGCCCTGATCCTGGTGGGGACGGTCGCACTGACGTGGTACGCCTCCTACAAGGTCGGCCAGTTGGAGCGCAACGCCGGTGCTGGCAAGGTGGCGCTGGCAGGGCGGGAGACGATGCTGACCAAGGCAGTGGCCCAGTTCGCGCCCCGTCCCAAGAGTCCGGTGATCGCCGCCGATATCGCGGAGGCGGAAGCACGTCTCGCATCGCTACATGAGGTGGAAAGCGTGCTGCGCAGCGGCGCGGTGGGCGATCGCACCGGCTACGCTGAGTATTTCCGCGCGTTCGCACGCCAGAACGTCAGCGGTTTATGGCTGACGGGGTTGACCATTGAAGGGGCAGGTAATGGTATCGGCCTGCAAGGCAAGGCCATGCAGCCGACGCTGATCCCCAATTACATCGCCCGTTTGACGAGCGAGAAGGTAATGCATGGCCGAACCTTCGCCAGCCTGCAGATCGCCCGTCCAGCTGACGTGCCGGTGACGGGCGCCGGGCCGCAAGCGGCGCCGGCCGGTGGCGCGGGCACTGCAGCAGGCGCCGCAGCGGGAACCGGCGCCGGAGCAGGATCGGGCTCAGGGATAGGAGCCGGCCCGGCCTTGTCGCCGTACGTGGAATTCAGCCTGCAGTCGGCCATGCCGGAGGCTGCCAAATGAAAGCCCAGTGGATCAAGTTGTGCACCCGGCTCGACGCCATGTCCTTGCGCGAGCGCATGATGGTGTTTGGCGCCATCGCGGCCAGTATCGTGTTCCTGGCCTACACCATGGTGCTGGAACCGCTGCTGGCCAAGCAGAAGGTGTTGCTGGCGCAGATCAACCAGCAGCAGAACCAGATCGGCGGCATCGACCGGGAGATCGCGCAGATGGCGGCCGCCTTCGTGGTCGATCCCGATGCGGAGGGCCGGGCGCGCTTGCAATCGCTGCAAAAGCAGATCGCCGAGGGCAGCGCCGCGCTGCTGAACATGCAAAAGGGACTGGTGGCGCCGGAGAAGGTGGCGCCGCTGCTGGAGCATATCCTGCGCGGTAACGGCAAGCTGCGCCTGATTTCCATGAAGACCTTGCCCGTCAGCGGCTTGAGCGATTCGAAGCTGGAAGTGGCTGGCGCAGTCGCTGCCATGCCGCAAAAGGTCGCCGTGGCCGGCCCGGCCGGCACCGGTGCCACGCCCGGCGCCGCGGCGGGGCAGCCGGCAAACATCGCCACTGGCGCCTTGGCGGCGCAGCCAGCGAACACTGCCGCAGCCACCCCGGCGGCGCCGAAGCCGAGGGAATTGCTGTATCGCCATGGCGTGGAAATTGTGCTGCAAGGGAACTACCTGGACATGATCCAATACATGGATACGCTGCAAGGGCTGCCCAATCAACTGTTCTGGGGCAAGGCGAAGCTGGACGCTGGCCAGTATCCGGCATCGCGCCTGACGTTGACCCTGTACACCTTGAGCCTGGATACGAAATGGATGAAACTGTGAGCCGCCCATCGCACGTGCGCTACCGCTTGCGGACGCTGTCGCCATGGCTGCTGCCGGCGCTGTTTGCGGCATCGTCCGCCTGCGCGCAAGGCTTGGCCGATCCCACCATGCCGCCACCGGAGGCGCGCCAGGTGACGGGCATGGCGGCACCGCCCGTGAGCAAGGGGCCGGAGCTGCAATCAGTGCTGGTGGGCAGCAACGGCCGGCAAGTGGCCGTGATTGACGGCCAGACCGTGCGGCAAGGCGAAAAGTTCAACGGCGCCTTGCTGGTCAAGGTGGACAAGAACCATGCGGTGCTGCGCCGTGGCAGCCAGACCCAGGTGCTGACGCTGTACCAGGATAGCGCCGAAAGCAACGCCAGGGCCGCCAAGCCGCAAGTAACGAAACTGCCCGCGAACCAGCCAACGAACCAAGCAGCGAACCAGCCAGCGAACCAGCCAGCGAAACAGCCCGCGAATGAAGACTGAGATTGACTATGCATAAATTACTGATCGTGCCGACCATGGCGTTGGCCCTGGCCGGCTGCGCCACCCAGTCCACCCGCGACACTTACGACAAGATCGGCGCCGAACTGGCGTCGGCCGCCGCCAAACCTGCTGCGCCGGCGCAGAACGATGCTGTGGCCAGCGCCTTGTTGCCGCCCGCCGCGCAACTGGCGGAGCAGCTGCCCAAGTCGCGCACGGTGCTGGAGGAACGTTTCAACGTCGCCTTCAACAACGTACCGGTGCAGCAGTTCTTCAATTCGCTGGTGGCTGGCACCCGCTACAACATGCTGATCGATCCCAACGTCAGCGGCACCGTCACGGCCAACCTGAAGGACGTGACGTTGTTCGAAGCGCTGGACGCCGTGCGTGAACTGTACGGCTACGATTACCGGGTCGATGGCAGCCGCATCTACATCCGTCCGCTGACCATGCAGACCCGCATGTTCCGCGTCCAGTACCTGAACGCGACGCGCAAGGGCAGTTCCAGCTTGCGCGTGACGTCCACCTCGGTGGCCAACGCGGGCACCAGCAATAGCGGTGGGCAGAATAACCAGAATAACCAGAATAACCAGAACGACAACAATAATTCCAACGATCCGTCCAATCCATCCGGCGGCAACCAGCGCCAGCGCGATGCGAGTAACGTCAGCACCGCGTCCAACAGCGATTTCTGGGGCGAGCTGAAGGCGGCGCTGGAAGCGATCGTCCCGGTCGGCAAGGATGGGCGCAATGTCGTCATCAGCCCGCAATCGGGCGTGCTGCTGATCCGCGCCATGCCGGAGGAGTTGCGCAATGTGGACCTGTACCTGAAGGCCACCCAGCTCTCCGTCGACCGCCAGGTGATCCTGGAGGCTAAGATCCTGGAAGTGGAGCTGAACAGCGGTTACCAGACCGGCATCAACTGGGCCGGCTTCGCCAACTTCCGCGACGGCCATGGCAACAACAAGCTGTCGGGCGGTTTTCTCACGCCGGGCACCTCGCTCAACCCGCTCAACACGCCGCAGACGGCCATCGCCAGCGTAGGCAAGGGGGGCATCACGGCCACCACGGGCGTGTCGCTGGGCAGCGCGGCCGACGCGGCCGGTTCCCTGTTCGGCTTGGCGTTCCAGACCAGTAATTTCGCGGCCCTGATTTCCTTCCTGGAATCGCAGGGCACGGTGCATGTGCTGTCCAGCCCGCGCATCGCCACACTGAACAACCAGAAGGCCGTGCTGAAGATCGGCACCGATGAATTCTTTGTCACCGGCGTGAGCACGACCACCACCACCAGCGGCTCCGGCAGCGGCGTGGTGTCGCCCAGTGTAACGCTGCAACCGTTCTTCTCCGGCGTGGTGCTGGATGTGACGCCGCAGATCGACGACCACGGCAACGTGACGCTGCATGTGCACCCGTCCGTAAGCCAGGTGTCGACCGTCAACAAGGGCATCAACTTGGGCACGGCGGGCAATTTGAGCCTGCCGCTGGCCGCGTCGTCCACGTCGGAAATGGATAGTATGGTGCGCGGCCAGGATGGCCGCGTGGTGGCGATCGGCGGCCTGATGCGTCAGGCCACCACGACCGACCGTTCGCAAGTGCCGGGTGTGGGCAACGTGCCGGTGGTGGGCGCGCTGTTCCGCAACACCAGCGATGTGATGCAGAAGCGCGAACTGGTGGTGCTGATCAAACCCACCATCGTGGCCGAGGGCAGCGACTGGAACGAGGACTTGCTGGAGACGGGCCGCCGGGTCAAGGAGCTCGATCCGCGCATGCTGAAGGAGCGCAACTGATGATCTACTTGCAGCACTTCGGCTTGCAGGAAGCGCCGTTCGGCATCACGCCCGACACCAGCTTCTTCTTCACCAGCCCCCATTCGCAGGAAGCGCTCAACACCTTGCTGGTGGCGGCCAAGGGCGGGGAAGGCTTCATCAAGATCACGGGCGAGGTGGGCACCGGCAAGACACTGTTGTGCCGCAAGTTCATCCGGATGCTGGGCGACGATTTCGTCACGGCCTACATTCCCAATCCCTACCTGGAACCGCGCACGTTGATGCTGGCGCTGGCCGACGAATTGTCGCTCACGCTGGCGCGCGACGTGGACCAGCATCAATTGCTCAAGGCGATCACGATGCGCCTGATGGAACTGGCGGCGCAGGACAAGCGCGTACTGCTGTGCCTGGACGAGGCGCAGGCGATCCCGCTGGAAAGCCTGGAAGCGTTGCGCCTGCTGACCAACCTGGAAACGGAAAAACGCAAGCTGCTGCAGATCGTGCTGTTCGGCCAGCCCGAGCTGAACCAGCACCTGGAGCGCGATTCGATCCGCCAACTGGCGCAGCGCATCACCTTCCACTACCACCTGGGGCCGCTCACCCGCGATGACATGGAATATTACCTGGCGCATCGCTTGCGGGTGGCCGGTTACACGGGCAGCCGTTTGTTCAGCCGTGGGGCCATCCGGGTGCTGTACCGCGCCAGTGGCGGCATTCCCCGCTTGATCAACATCATGGCGCATAAATCGCTGATGCTGGCGTATGGCCAGGGCAAGCAGCAGGTGGCGCGCCGTCATGTGAAACTGGCCGCCGGCGATACCATCGGCGTGCGCCGTTCACGCTGGCCATGGCTGGCCATGCTGGGCGCTTCGGCGCTGGCGGCTGGCTGCGGCTTGGCATGGGCGCTGACCAAATGAGCCTGATTAACAAGATGCTGCAAGACCTGGACGCGCGCGGCGGCAAGCCCGGCGTGGCGCTTGGCCAGCAGGAATTGCGTCCGGTGGCGATGCCGCGCAAGAAGCTGCTTCCCGCATTGCTCGGTGCTGGCGCCGTCGGCGTGGTGGCGCTGGCGGCCGGAAGTTGGTATGGCTGGCACTATTTCACCAAAAATACGGTGAAGCCGCGTCCGGCGCCGGTGATGGTGGTGGTGCCGCAGGCGCAGGTGCAGACGCAGGTGGTGCAGGTCGCGTCCGTAGCGGCGGCGTCCGCGCCGGCATCGGCTCCCACGGCTGGCGATGGCGCAGCGACCGGCGATGGCGCAGCAGCGGCCACGGTGCCTGCGCCAGTGCCAGTGCCGGTGCCGGCGGCCGCATCCGGCGCCATGCCCGCCAACGCAACGCCGCCGGCCCCTGTCATCGCGGCCGCCGCCCCCACCAAAGCGGTGTTGAGCGACGACCCCGGCAGCGATGCGGCGCGACGCACGCGCAAGCACAAGCGCAAGCAGACAAGCGAAGCGATGGCGAGTGCCAAATCAGAGCGTAGCGAGGAAGCCAAGCGCATCCAAACCGCGCTTGCCGATAATACGGCCACTGAGCGTCGCGCCGATAGGGCCAAGGCGCGTGCGAAGCCGACGGCCAAGGAGGAGGGCGCTCAAGCGGCCGGTGGCGTCAGCCGGGACCTTGGTCCGGCCCAGCTGGCGGAAAACCGCTACCGCCGCGCGCTGCAGGATTTGCAGGAAGGGCGCACTTCGGAAGCGTTGGTGGAATTACGGCGCGCCGTGGAGCTCGCACCCCGTCATGACGCCGCGCGCCAGACGCTGGTCACGCTGCTGATCGAAAACCACCGTACGGACGAAGCCGCCCAGCAGTTGCAACAGGCGTTGGCGCTGGATGACCATCAGCCGGACATGGCCATGTTGCTGGCCCGTTTGCAACTGGAGAGTGGTGGTCCGGCACTGGATACCTTGCTGCGCACGCTGCCCTACGCGGGCGACAATGCGGAATACCAGGGTTTCGTGGCCGGCGTGCTGCAACGGGCGCAGCGGCATGGCGAGGCCGTGGAGCACTACCAGGCCGCGTTGAAACTGGCGCCGCAAAAAGGCGTGTGGTGGATGGGGCTGGGCATCTCATTGCAGGCCGGGAAGCGCCTGCCCGAAGCGCGCATCGCCTACACCCGCGCCAGGGCCGCCAGCGGCATGACGCCGGAATTGCTCGCCTTCGTGGACCGCAAGCTGGAAGCGTTGGGACGTTGAAGAGTTGAAGAAGGGACGGGGCGCGATCGCGCCCCGCCGCACAGCCCCATGCGCTACAAGCTCGCTTGCGCTCCCCAGATCTGCTTCATGCTGAAACGCACTTCGGCTTCGTCCTCGCTGAGCACGGCTGCGATGCCGCACTCGGCGTCCTGGGTGCTGCGGGGCGCCGCTGGCGTGAGCACGATGCCGGCTCCGTCGCGCAGGCTGGAAATACCCAGCACGCCATTGCCGTCGCGCTGCCGTACCACGCCGATTTCGCCGTTTTGCAGCCGTACCAGGCAGCCGGGCGGATAGCTGCCCAGTTCTCGCGCGAAATGTGCGGCCAGTTCCGCGTCGACGGGAATGGCAGGGTCGTCCAGCACGCCGCGCAAGGCTTGGTCGGGCAGGATGGAGCAGCGGTAATTGCGGGCCGATACCTGGGCGCAATAGCGGTCGGCCAGGCTGATCAGCTTGGCGTTCTGCGTCACGCCGGGGCGGGCCACACCGGACGGATAGCCGCTGCCATCGTCGTTCTCATGGTGCAGCAGCACGCAGGAGATCCATTCCTCGTCCTTCACTCCGGCGCATTTGAGCAGGTCGGCGCTGTCCTCCGGGTGGCGGTGGACGATGGCCAGTTCCTCGCGCGTGAGCGGCACGCGCTTGTTCTGGAAGGTGTCGTGGTGGCGCAGCATGCCCACGTTCATGGTGAGGGCCGCGGCCGCCACGGTCAGGATCTCGGCCGGCGGTTTGCCCATGGCGCGCGCCACCACCACCACCACCACCGCTGTTTCGATGCAGTGGCGCACGGCGTAGGTGCCGGCGATCTGGGCCAGGAAGATGCAGGCCAGGGCGATGTCGGCGTTCAGTTCCACGGCGGCGATCACTTCGCGCGCGATGTCGCGCAGTTCCGCTTCCGCGTTGTGTTCGTTGCGCAGGTCGCGCAACATGCGCTCCAGCCGGCGGTTGCACTGGTTGAGCTGGTGCAGCACCGAGGGCGGCGGTTCCTCCTCGGCGAACAGGCCGGCGTCGATCAGCGTATGGAGCTGTCTGTCATCGGCGGCGATCTGGCCTTTGTGCAGCAGCGGGCGGCCGCCCGAGTCGGCACCGAACAGATCCCACCGCAGCGGTTCGCCCAGCACCAGATCCTTGAGGGTAATGCGTCGTTGCACCATGATCGTTTCCGTCCTGCTTGCTTGCCTGAGCCCATCGCGGGGCCGGCAGGCTGTTTCTTATAGGCTGGTCAAGCGCTGCAAGGCGAGTGCCAGCGTCTCCTCTTTCTTCGCGAAGCAGAAGCGGACGATGCCCGACTCCTGGCTGCGCTGGTAAAACGCCGAAACCGGTATGGCCGCCACTTTGATTTCACTGGTCAGCCATTCCGCGAACTGCGCCTCGGGCAGCGACGAGATGCGCGCGTAACGCACGCATTGGAAATAGGTGCCGTCGGCCGGCAGCAGCTCGAACCGGCTGCCCCGCAAACCATCGCGGAACAGGTCGCGCTTGCGCTGGTAGAACGCTGGCAATTGTTCGTAGGGCGCGGGGTCGGCCATGTAGCCGGCCAGGCCGTGCTGCATGGGAGTGTTAACGCTGAACACATTGTATTGGTGCACCTTGCGGAATTCCGCGCTCAACGCGGCCGGCGCGGCCACGTAGCCCACCTTCCAGCCCGTGACGTGGTAAGTCTTGCCGAAGCTGGAGACGACGAAGCTGCGCGCCGCCAGTTCCGGGTAGCGGCACATGGATTCGTGGCGCTGGCCATCGTAGACCATGTGTTCGTACACTTCATCCGACAGGATCAGCACGTCCGTGCCGCGCACGATGTCGGCCAGCGCCTGCAGGTCGGCCGCGCGCAACACGCTGCCGGTGGGATTGTGCGGGGTGTTGACGATGATGAGCCGGGTGCGCGGCGTGACGGCGGCGGCCAGCTTGTCCCAGGGCACGCGGTAGCCGTCCGCATCGACCGTCATCTGCACCAGCACGGGCACGCCGCCGGCCAGTTCGATGGCGGGCAGGTAGCTGTCGTAGGCCGGTTCGATGATGATCACTTCGTCGCCCGGATGGACGCAGCACAGGATGGCCGTGGTCAGCGCCTCGGTGGCGCCGGCCGTGACGGTGATTTCCGTGTTGGCGTCGTAGCGGTGGCCATAGATGGCGGCGATCTTGGCGACGATGGCGGCGCGCAGCGCGGGCACACCCGTCATCATGGGGTATTGATTATGGCCGCCACGCATGGCTTCCGTGACCATGTCCACGAGGCCGGGCTCGCAGGCGAAGTCGGGGAAGCCCTGGCCCAGGTTGACCGCGCCGGACTCCGCCGCCAGTTGCGACATGCGGGTGAACACCGTCGTGCCCACATGGGGCAAACGGCTGGTCAGGACGGGCGTGACGGGCGGATGTTGCGGCTGGTTCATGGTGACGTGCAAGTGATGGTCCAGTGTTTATTCTAGCGCACGGCACCGGCTTGCGTGTTGCCAAAAGGTCGTGCCAGACGACCGGGATCAGCCTTCCAGCGCCCATGCCTCCGGCACCATCACGCGGAACATCCCGGCCTTGGCCAGGCGGCGCGCCAGCTTGAGCAGGGCCTTGTCCTTGGTGATGAGAATGTCGGCCTGGGCGTCGCGCGCCAGCTCCAGGAACTTCTGGTCGTCACGGTCGCTGCACACGGGCAGGCGCACGCCGGACACGGGCGGCGCCACCACCTTGATCAGGGCGTCGAAGCGGGCCTCGCTCAAGGGACGGCTGGCTTCGTCCAGCGGCAGGTGAGGGTAGTGCAGCACGACGCGGTATTCGGCGCGGCAATCCTCGCGCGTGATCGCTTCCACGGCGCCGCTCTCGATGGCGGCCAGCAGCGCGGACCAGCGCGGGTCGTTGAACACGAACAGGTCGAGGCAGACATTGGTGTCTAGCACGATGCGTTTCGGTGGAACAGGTATCATGTCGGCAATTCTGTAAAATAGGTTGTTCTGTATTCTTATGTTGATCGTGCTTTCGCCCGCCAAGAGTCTCGACCTGGAGACGCCCCCCACCACCCAGTCGCACACCACGCCCGACTTTCTCGACCACTCAGCCCAGCTGATCGACCGCCTGCGCGAATTCTCGCCGGCCGAAGTGGGCAGCCTGATGGATATCTCCGACGCGCTGTCGCACCTGAACGTGGGCCGCTACGCTTCCTGGACCGCGGACCCGGCAGAAGGGCGGCAAGCCGTGATGGCCTTCAACGGCGACGTCTACGCCGGCCTGCAGGCACGCACGCTGAGCCCGGGCCAGCTCGACTACGCACAGTCGCACATCCGCATCCTGTCCGGGCTGTACGGCATGCTGCGGCCGCTGGACATGATCCAGCCGCACCGGCTGGAAATGGGCACGCGCCTGGTCAATGCGCGCGGCAAGGACTTGTACGCGTTCTGGGGCGACACCATCACCCTGGCCCTGAACCGTACTGCCGAGGAGAAGGGCGCCAGGGCGCTGGTCAACCTGGCGTCGGAAGAATATTTCAAGTCCGTCAAGCCGCGCCAGTTGGCGATGCCGGTCGTCACGCCCCAGTTCGAGGACTGGAAGAACGGCAAATACAAGATCATCTCGTTCTACGCCAAGCGGGCGCGCGGGCTGATGGCCCGTTACGCGGCCGTCAACGGCATCACCGATCCGGAGCGGCTCAAGGACTTCACGGTGGATGGCTACGCCTTCAACGCGCAAGACTCGAACGCGAAAACCTGGATCTTCCGCCGCCGCGTGGCCGACTAAAACAATTGGGGACGTAACACATTTGATGGTGTGTTACGTCCCCAATTCATGGGTGTTACCAGATCTTCCACCAGTGGCGCTCGGCCGCCACGCCTTCGTCCAGGAAGGCGGTCTTGGGGTAGTTGAGCTTGAGCACGCGCAGGGTGTCGTCGCGCAGCACGGTCATGCCCATCTTGTCGTAGCCACGGTACATGATGTACAGCGCTTCCTCGATGGCGGGCGAGTCGCGGTAGTCGTTGACGGCGCCCATGGCGCGGTTGACGGCCGCCAGGTAGGCGCCACGACGGTAGTAGTAACGCGCCACATGCACTTCATACGAGGCCATGGCGTTGATCAAATACTTCATGCGCTCGATGGCGTCGGGCGTGTACTTGCTGTTCGGGAACTTGTCGACCAGCGACTTGAAGGCGGTGAACGCTTCGCGCGTCGCCTTCGGGTCGCGCTCGGTCGGGTCCTGTTCGTAGATGAAGTTCAGGAAGCCGATCTGGTCGTTGAAGTTGATCAGGCCGCGCAGGTAGTACATATAGTCGACGTTGGCGTGATTCGGGTGCAGCTTGATGAAGCGCTCCACGGCCGCCAGTGCCTGGGCCTGGTCCTGCGACTTGTAGTAGGCGTAGGCGATTTCCATCTGCGCTTGTTGCGCATAAGTACCGAATGGGTAGCTCGATTCCAGCTTCTCGAACAATTGCACCGCACGTTCGTAATGTTGACCCTCGAGTTCTTCCATCGCCTCCGAGTATAATTTCGTAGCACTCCAGCCTTTCGTCTCATCGACTTTCTCAGGCAGGAGCCCGCAACCGGACAAACCAAGCAGAACGACAGTTGCTGCGACTACCGATAATTTTTTTTGCATAAAATTGTGCAAGAAGCTGTTTAACCAAAGTTTTACGAAGGCTGATTATAGCCGATGGGAATGCTGTGATATTAACTCCAAAGCCGAATCCGGCCGATTCTACCTCCGATACGGAATTTGACCATGATTTCGACGGCGAACTGCTGGCCGATGACGGCGACGACGGCCTGGCGCCGATCGAACTGCAACTGACGCCGGACGTATGCGGCCAGCGTCTCGACAAGGTTATTTCCCACCTGGTGCCGCAATTTTCGCGCGGCCGTCTGCAACTGTGGATCACGGACGGTTTCGTCAGCGTGGACGGCAAGCCGGCCCGCAGCACCAAGGATACCGTGTACGGCGACGAGCATATCGTCATCTTGCCGCAACCGGCGCCGGAAGACGTGGCGTTCAAGCCGGAGCCGGTGCCGCTCAACATCGTGTACGAGGACGAACACCTGATCGTCGTCAACAAGCCGGCCGGGCTGGTGGTCCATCCGGGAGCCGGCAACTGGTCGGGCACCTTGCTCAATGGCTTGCTGCACCACTGCCCGCAACTGGCGGGTGTGCCGCGCGCCGGTATCGTGCACCGGCTGGACAAGGATACCAGTGGCCTGATGGTGGTCGGCAAGACCCTGCCGGCCCAGACCGACCTGGTGCGCCAACTGGCCGCCCGCACCGTCAAGCGCGAGTATTACGCGCTGGTGTGGGGCACGCCGCGCCAGAGCGGCACCATCGACGCCGCCATGGGCCGCCATCCCAAGGACCGCATCAAGATGGCTGTTTCCACCAGCATGGGTTCCAAGCCCGCCATCACCCACTATGAGGTGCTGGCGTCGGGGGAACTGGACCGCCGCCCCGTGAGCCTGGTGCAGTGCCGCCTGGAAACGGGCCGCACCCACCAGATCCGCGTGCACATGATGTCGATCGGCTTCTCACTGGTGGGCGACGTGACCTACGGCAAGCAGCATCTGGCCAACATCTTCCCCCGTCAGGCGCTGCAGGCGCGGCGACTGGGGCTGGTGCACCCGGCCACGGGCGCCCAATGCGAGTGGACGGTGCCGCTGGCCGACGACTTCGCGGAACTGATCGCCAAGGCCGGCATCGCCGAACCGGAACAGCACTGATGCCGGAGCATCCATCCTGGCTCATCCCCCACTGGCCGGGCTTGCCGGCCGGCGTGGGAGCGCTGTCCACCACCCGCCGTGGCGGCGTGAGCCTGGCGCCCTATGGCGACGGCGCCGGTGGCGGCGGACTCAATCTGGGCGTGCACGTCAACGACACGCCCGCACATGTGCTGCAAAACCGTGCCCGGCTGCGTGCCGCGCTGCCGGCCGAACCGGCCTGGCTGACGCAAGTGCATGGCACGGTGGTGGCCGGCGCGGCGGCCGTGTCGGCCGCGCAGGCCGCCGGTGCCGACAGCTGCGCCGGCGCCCCTGAGGCGGACGCCAGCATCGCCACCGCGCCCGCCGTGGTGTGCGCCGTGATGACGGCCGACTGCCTGCCCGTGCTGTTCTGCGACCGGGCCGGTACGGTGGTGGCGGCGGCCCACGCGGGCTGGCGCGGACTGGCTGGCGGCGTGCTGGGCCGCACGGTGGCGGCCATGCGCGCGGCCGGCGCGGACGACATCCTGGCCTGGCTGGGTCCAGCCATCGGCCCATCCCAGTTCGAAGTGGGCGCCGACGTGCTGGAAGCGTTCCTGGACGGTGCCGCCAGCGAGCAGGGCCGGCGGCTGGTGCGGGCGGCGTTCCAGTCCAGGCCCGGCCCACCCGGCAAATACCTGGCCGACATCTACGCGCTGGCGCGCCACATATTGCGTGGCGATGGGGTGGAGCAGGTGGCGGGCGGTGAATATTGCACCGTGACGGAGGCCAGCCGTTTCTATTCCTACCGGCGCGACGGCGTGACGGGCCGCCAGGCCAGCCTGGTGTGGCTCAAATGACGGCGACGGCCGCTTTACTCTCCAGCGGGACCGCTTTCGGCGGCCTGGCGGGCCGCCATCCGGGCCGCGTGGGCCGCCTGTTCCATGGCCACGCGCCGCGCCTTGCGCTTGCGCGAGCCAGCCAGATAGAACAATATGCCCAAGGGCACGACACAGTAGAACAAAAACGTTACAATCCCGGCAACAACGGTGGGTTCCGTCAGGGCCATCAGCCCCACGACGTAGATCCATGCGATAGCGACAATCAGCATAAGCAGTCTTGGTAAGAAAATTTAACTATTTTTAGGGAATCA
This sequence comes from Rugamonas apoptosis, assembly GCF_014042355.1. Taxonomy (GTDB): domain Bacteria; phylum Pseudomonadota; class Gammaproteobacteria; order Burkholderiales; family Burkholderiaceae_D; genus Rugamonas; species Rugamonas apoptosis. The sequence continues at coordinate 342,281 of NZ_JACEZU010000004.1, read as the reverse complement.
CACATGAATTTGCCCGATCCTCAAGTCATTGCCAACGCATGGATGTCGCATTTGCGCGACCCCGGCCAATGGCAATCCTGGTTCAAAATGGTGCCGGAGGTGGAAGCCAACCCGGTCGCCGCGCTGCTCAAGGAAGTGGGCGCCGCCATCGAACCTGAAACCATCGAGCAACTCAGGAACGACTACATGGCCAATGTGGGCCAGCTGTGGCAGCAGTTCATGGCCGGCAAACCGCCCGCCATGGCCGACCGCCGCTTCACCACGCCCGCCTGGCAGGGCAGCGCCCTGTCGTCGTTCAATGCCGCATCATACCTGCTGAACGCCCGTTTCCTCACGGCCATGGCCGAGGCGGTTGACGCGACGCCCCAGCAGAAGCAGAAAATCCGCTTCGCCGTGCAGCAGATCGTGGACGCCATGTCGCCCGCCAACTTCCTGGCCACCAATCCGGAAGCCCAGCAGAAGCTGATCGAAACCAAGGGCGAGAGCCTGACCCGCGGCCTGGCCAATATGCTGGCCGACATGAACAAGGGCCATATCTCGCTGTCGGACGAATCGGCGTTCGAAGTGGGCCGCAACCTGGCCACCACGCCGGGCCAGGTGGTGTACGAGAATCCGCTGTTCCAGCTGATCCAGTACACCCCGGTCACGGCCACCGTCCATGAACGCCCGCTGCTGATGGTGCCGCCATGCATCAACAAATACTACATCCTCGACTTGCAGCCGGAAAATTCGCTGGTCAAGTACGCGGTGGAGCAGGGCAACACCGTGTTCCTCGTCTCGTGGAGCAATCCGGACGCCTCGCTGGACAAGACCACCTGGGACCAGTACGTGGACCAGGGCGTGATCGAGGCCATCCACGTGGTGCAGGACATCACGGGCCAGGACCAGATGAACATGCTGGGCTTCTGCGTGGGCGGCACCATCGTCTCCACGGCGCTGGCCGTGCTGGCCGGGCGGGGTGAGAATCCGGCCGCCAGCCTGACCCTGCTGACCACTTTCCTCGACTTCAGCGACACCGGCGTGATCAGTGTGTTCGTCGATGAGAACCAGGTGGCCATGCGTGAGAACTTGCTGCGCGACGGCGGCCTGATGAAAGGCAGCGACCTGGCCAGCACCTTCTCCAGCCTGCGTCCGAACGACCTGGTGTGGAATTACGTGCAGTCCAACTACCTGAAGGGCAACGAGCCGCCACCGTTCGACCTGCTGTACTGGAATTCCGACAGTACCAACCTGCCGGGCCCCATGTTCTGCTGGTATCTGCGCAATACCTACCTGGAAAACAACCTCAAGGAGCCGGGCAAGCTGGCCGTGGCGGGCCAGCAGGTGGACCTGGGCAAGATCGACGCGCCCACCTTCGTCTATGCGTCGCGCGAAGACCATATCGTGCCGTGGGCCTCGGCTTATGGTTCGCTCAGCATCCTCAATCCGGGCAAGGCCAAGGCCAATCGTTTCATCCTGGGCGCGTCGGGCCACATCGCCGGCGTGATCAATCCGGCATCCAAGAAGAAACGCAACTATTGGGTCAACGATATGCCGGCCAAGGGCAAGAGCGCCAAGCCGATGTCGGCCGACGACTGGTTCGCCGGCGCCACCGAGCACGCCGGCAGCTGGTGGCCGGAGTGGGCGCAATTCCTGGCGCAGCACGGCGGCAAGGACGTCAAGGCGCCCGCCCAGGCCGGCAACGCGACCTATCAGGCGATCGAGCCGGCGCCCGGCCGTTATGTGAAGGTGAAAGCGGGCTAAGCAGCGCCAAGTCGCGCGGGGCCTCGCTTTGGCCTCGCGCGCTGTGGCGGATTGTTTCGCCGCAATTCCCGTTGCGTTGCAATAAAAGCTTAAAAGTTATAAGTGGACATGGATATACCAGTTTTTCCACTCTATAATAGGCGCAGTAGGCGGGTGGGAAAGCGGACCGAAGTTCGCTTTTTTTTTCGAATAGTTTAAGTACGCGCTGCGGCGCAATAAGTGGACTTGTGATGAGTAGTACGAAAAAAAATGCAGACCGTTTGATCAAGAAATATCCCAACCGCCGTCTGTATGACACGCAGACCAGTTCCTACATCACCCTCACCGATGTCAAGCAGCTCGTGCTCGACAATGAAGAATTCACCGTGGTCGACGCCAAGACCAATGAAGACCTGACCCGCAGCATCCTGCTGCAGATCATTCTGGAAGAAGAGGCGAGCGGCGTGCCCATGTTCTCGAGCTCCGTGCTGGCCCAGATCATCCGTTACTATGGTCACGCGATGCAGGGTATGATGGGCTCGTATCTGGAAAAGAATGTCCAGGCATTCACCGATATCCAGCGCAAATTCACGGGCAGCACCTTCGAGGGCAAGCCGTTCAGCCCGGAAATGTGGACCCAGTTCATGAATGTGCAGGGACCGATGATGCAGGGCATGATGAACAACTACATCGACCAGAGCAAGAGCCTGTTCGTGCAGATGCAGGAACAGATGCAGAACCAGAGCAAGACGATATTTGGCGCCTTCCCGTTCGTGCCGACCCCGCCCACTGACAAGAAGTAATCTTCGTCCCGCGCGGCCAGACGGCACAGCACGCGAGTGCCTGTGCCGTTTTTGCAGCTGGCCGGCGGCGGCGGCATAACCCATACAAACAGCAGGGACAGGCAGTGCAAACGGACCCAAGAAGAGCACACGTGCGGCGCATGCTGCAGGTGGATGCGTCGATCGCCGACCAGTTCGGCACGCAGCAATGGGCGGTGCAGATCATCGACATCGCGCGCATGGGTGTCGCTTTCGTCAGCAACCATTCGATACCGTGCGACGTGCCGTTCCTGTTCAGCTTCTGCTTCCCCCGCAGCAGCGTGCGCAACGAAGTGCTGCTGACGGTGGTGCACAGTACCCCGCTGGGCACGGAAGGCCGTTACCGCAACGGCGCCCGTTTCCTCACCATTTCCGACGATGCCGTCGAGCGCATCGTCGACTACGTCACGTCCGACGGCATGCACATGGCCTGATCAGTACGGGTTGGCCGGCGACAGCTGGCCGGCCACCGCGTCCACCGTTTTGTAGACGGGCAGGCCGCTCCAGTTACCCAGGTCGAACACCGTGGCTGAATCGGCCAGCTTCCGGATCTCCACCCCATACATGGCCAGCGGCGACCCCGCCACGCAGGTCGAGGGCGCCACGGCCGGGCGCACGAAATACACCGCGCTTTCCGTGGTGGTCGAGACATTCGTCACGCGCCGCGCCGTGGTGGTGCCGGTCGACTGATTGCCTTGCACCAGCAACGCCGTTTCCACCCCGACGCCGATGCCGCGCGCCGTGGCCGTGCCGCTGGAGGATGCCGGCAGCACCCCGCCGGCGCAGCCCACGCTGCCGTTGCGCGCCACCAGCCGGGCCACGAAGGTGACCAGCCGGCCCATGCGGTCGCGCGCGTCCAAATGGGAATCGAGGATGGTGCTGTTCAGGGCCGGCGGCGCCAGGAAGCCGCCCGCCAGCGCCAGCGGGTTCGGGTCCAGCGTGAGATAGCGGTGGTAGGGGTTGGACAGCGCCTGCGCCGTGGTGATGGAGCCGCCGAGGGCCGCGTAGTCGAACTGGCCCAGCACGGCCAGGCCGGCGCTGGTGCCGCCCATGGGCACATTGCGGGCCAGCAGGCCGCGCAAGGTCTGGTCCAGCGCCGTGCCTTTCCAGTAGTTGATGTAGTCGCTCTGGTCGCCGCCGGCGATGAACACGGCGTTGGCGCGCGCCACGATGGCGTTCACGGTGGGATCGTTGGCGGCGGCCACGCTGGGGATGACCAGCGTCTCGGCCGACGTCAGTCCCAGCGAGGCGCCGCCCACCCACTGGTCGGCGACGGTGGTGGAGGTGGTGTGCGCGGCGTCGCTGTAGTACAGGTAGGGATCGTAGGCGTCGGTGCCGGTGGCGCGGATCACCACGAAGCGCCCACCGGTGCCGGGCTGGATGCCGGCCCGTGTGATCATCCAGCGGAACGCCTGGTCCACGTCCGGCCCGCCGCCCATCAGCACCAGCGAAGTGGTGGGATAGGACGTGGGCAGGGTGACGGTCGCTTGCGGATTGCCGGTGGCGTAGTATTCGTAGGGCGGCTTGGCGCCACCTTTGGCGGCGGCCATGGTGGGCGCGGCGGCGGTGGCGGCGCAGGCGGCCAGCGCGATGGCGGCCAGGGTGCGCCAGGCGGCGCGCGGTGTCAGGGTGGACAGCTTGCTCATGGGAGGCCTCTGGTCGTCACTGCTATGATCGAAGTGTCATGCCATTGTTGCACTGTTTGGGGCGGACGCAAGCGTTGTGCGCGTAATCGTGACGGCATATCGTGCCAGTGTGGCTTTCCCGTCATGATGCGGCGCTGGTTGTTGCCGTCCGGTATGGGCCGGAACGATGTATAATCTCCGATTGGCCTGAATTTCCTGAGCAAACACACCATGCATTCCATCTCCCGTATTCCCAAGGACGACAGCACGCCCACCACCCCTGGCGCGGCGCCGAAAGTGGGCTTTGTCTCGCTCGGCTGCCCCAAGGCGCTGGTCGATTCCGAACAGATCCTGACCCAGCTGCGCGCCGAAGGCTACGAAACGGCCAAGTCGTATGACGGCGCCGACCTGGTCATCGTCAACACCTGCGGCTTCATCGACGCCGCCGTGCAGGAGTCGCTGGACGCCATTGGCGAAGCGCTGGCTGAAAACGGCAAGGTGATCGTGACCGGCTGCCTGGGCGCCAAGAAGGATGCGGCCGGCGACGACATCATCACCAAGGTGCACCCGAAAGTGCTGGCCGTGACCGGCCCGCACGCGCTGGCCGAGGTGATGAATTCGGTGCACGTGCACCTGCCCAAGCCGCACGAGCCGTTCATCGACCTGCTGCCGCCGCAGGGCATCAAGCTCACCCCCAAACACTACGCTTACCTGAAGATTTCCGAAGGCTGCAACCACCGCTGCAGCTTCTGCATCATCCCGTCCATGCGCGGCGACCTGGTGTCGCGCCCGATCGCGGAACTGATGCTGGAAGCGGAGAACCTGTTCAAGTCCGGCGTGAAGGAACTGCTGGTCATTTCGCAGGACACCTCGGCCTATGGCGTGGACGTCAAGTTCCGCTCCGGTTTCTGGAACGGCCGCCCCGTCAAGACCCACATGACCCAGCTGACCGAAGCGCTGGGCGAGCTGGCCAAGTCCTACGGCGCGTGGGTGCGCCTGCATTATGTGTACCCGTACCCGCACGTGGACCAGATCATCCCGATGATGAGCGGCGGCCATATCCTGCCTTACCTGGACGTGCCGCTGCAGCACGCCCACCCGGAAGTGCTGAAGCGCATGAAGCGTCCGGCCAGTGGCGAGAAGAACCTGGACCGCATCCAGGCCTGGCGCAAGATGAATCCCGAGCTGACCATCCGCTCCACCTTCATCGCCGGCTTCCCCGGCGAGACGGAAGCGGAATTCGAATACCTGCTGGACTTCCTGAAGGAAGCGGAGATCGACCGCCTTGGTTGCTTCGCCTACTCGCCGGTGCAAGGCGCCACCGCCAATGAACTGGCAAATCCAGTGCCGGAGGAAGTGCGCGAGGAACGCCGCGGCCGCGTCATGCTGCTGCAGGAGGAGATTTCGAAGAAGCGCCTGAAGGCCAAGGTCGGCAAGACCGTGCGCGTGTTGATCGACGAAGTGACCCGCAGCGGCGGGGTGGGCCGCTCGGCCGCCGACGCGCCGGAAATCGATGGCGTGGTCTACGTCAAGCCGCCGTATGAACCGCACAAGAAGCTGGCCGTGGGCCAGTTCGTGGACGTGACCATCACCGCGTCCGACGCGCACGACCTGTGGGGCGAGGCCGAATAAGCCTGTCTATGCTCAGGAACAAGGCGGATCCGCTGTCAGGCGGTCCGCCTTTTTTCATGTCTGCGGCATCACGTTTTCATAGGCCGGCGCAAAGCCGCCGTACGGCGTGCGAAAGTTGGCGCCGCAATCGCGCTTACAGCATAAGCCTGTCGTCATCTTTACAACAGTCAGCCGATGATGGCGGCCCGGATACGCTTAAATATTGCTTGCACCGCACATATTGGCTGGAAGTTAGCACAATTCCTATAAACTGGCTGGCTCTCATGAAAGGACCCCGCAATGAAACGCCTGCTGCTCGCCTCTGCCATTCTGTTCGCCGCCACCCAGGGTGCCCATGCGCTCGATAATACCGCCGCCGTCAAAGTGACGCCGCTGATGAAAACAAGCTCCAGCTGGGACGCCAAGCCGATCGCCTATCCGGCCGGTGCGGCGGAAGTGACGGCGCTGATCGTCGAGATCGCGGCCGGCGGCCAGACCGGCTGGCATGAACACCAGGTGCCATCGTTCGCCTACGTGATGGAAGGCACGCTGGAAGTGACGCGTGCCACCGGCGAAACCAAGGTGCTGCGCGTGGGCGACATGCTGCCGGAAGTGGTGGACACCCTGCACAACGGCCGCTCGCTCGATGGCAAGGCCGTCAAGCTGCTGGTGCTGTACACGGGATCGTCGGAGAAGAAGCTGACCGTGCCCCATCCGGAATTCACGCCGCCGGCGAAATAATTGCGTACTCAAGTAGTTTGAGCGCCAGTCGTGGCGGTGCGCGGACAAATCCGGTGCCGAACCCTATAATCGGTGCTGGGCCGGCGCCAAGGCGGCCCGCTCCCGCAACCGCCACGACATCGCCATGACCGTAAAAAAATCCCAGCAGACTTCCCTGGTGCACACCGACTACCAGGCACCAGCCGGCTTCGCCGCCTTCCCCAGCGCCATTCACCATGCCTCCACCGTCCTGTTCAAGAACGTGGCGGCCATGCGCTCGGGCGACTGGAAAGAGAAGAACGCCTATACCTACGGCCTGCACGGCACGCCCACCACGTTCACGCTGGAGGCGCGACTGGCCGAGATCGAGGATGGCCGCCACTGCCTGCTGGCGCCCAGCGGCTTGGCCGCGATCGCGATGGTGGACTTCGCGCTGCTCAAGAGCGGCGACGATGTGCTGTTGCCCGATAACGTCTACAACCCGAACCGCGAGCTGGGCAAGTGGCTCAGCGCCGACTTCGGCGTCACGGCGCGCTATTACGATCCACTGATCGGCGCCGGCATCGCCGCCCTGATCCAGCCCAACACGAAGTTGATCTGGACCGAGGCGCCCGGTTCCGTGTCGATGGAGGTGCCGGACTTGCCGGCCATCTGCCAGGCGGCGCACGCGCGCGGGGTGCTGGTGGCGCTCGATAACACCTGGTCCGCCGGGCTGGCGCTGCGTGGCTTCGCGCTGGGCGTCGACATCATCATGCAGGCGCTGACCAAGTACCAGTCCGGCGGTTCGGACGTGCTGATGGGGGCCCTGATCACGCGCGATGGCGCGCTGCACGAGCGCCTGAGCATGGCCCATATGCGGCTGGGCATGGGCGTGGGCGCGGATGACGCCTATCTGGTGCTGCGCGGCCTGCCGACCCTCAAGATGCGCTTCGAGGCGCACGACGCCAGCGCACGCACGGTGGCCGCGTGGCTGAAAACGCGGCCCGAGATCAGCAAGGTGCTGCATCCGGCGTTCCAGGATTGCCCCGGCCACGAGATCTGGCAGCGCGATTTCAGCGGCGCCGGCGGCCTGTTTTCCGTACTGTTCGACCCGTCCTATGCGGAAGCGCGCACCGACCGTTTCGTCGACGCGCTCCAACTGTTCAAGATCGGTTACAGCTGGGGCGGCGCCAACAGCCTGGTGATGCCATACCGGATCGCCCACATGCGCCAGGCCTGGCGCGATGCAGGCATCCTGGTGCGCTTCAACGTGGGCCTGGAAGACACGGTCGACCTGATCGCCGACATCGAACAGGCGCTGGCGGCCATGTAGCGGCCGGCGCTTCAGGGCTGGCCGGTATATTTCTTGAGCAGGCGGGCAAATTGCAGCTTGCCGGGGCCGGCCAGCCAGGTCCACATGGTTTCGACCTGGGCCTGGTGGGCCGCGTAATAACGGGCATTGGCGGCCAGCCATATGTGGTCGCTGTAGAGCGGCTGGTTCAGGCGCACGAAGCTCTTGCCGTAGTGGGCCGCCACATAGCCGTCCATGTCGCCAACCGAGATCATGGACACGGCCACGCCGTCGACCCGGTGCAGGCGCAGCTTTTCGAAGTTGCTGGTGACGTTGGTGGCGCCACTGTCCACGCGCAGGCCATCGCCGCGCATGCGCGTCAGATTGGATGAAGCGACCACGCTGGCCAGCGTATGCTCGCGAAAATACCGGACCGGATCGGCATCGCGCCCGGGGCCATCCGCGGCCCGCACGAACACCACCAGCAGTTGTGGCAGCGACCGTTCCAGATCCGGTTGGCCGGCCTTGTCGCGCGGCAGGGTGATGCCGGGCTGGCCGGCGGCCGATGTGCGCTGCGGCGCGAACGCGACCTGGCCATCGATCAGCGCCGCCTGGATACGGGCGATCGGCAAGCGTGTGAGTTCCACGGGGCAGCCGGCGCTGGCGCCGAATTTGCGCAGTAATTCCGCGCTGGCGCCGGGCGGTTCGGGCACCTGCTCGCCGGTGCCCAGCCAGTATGGCGGATAGTGCTGGTCTGGATAGGCCATGCGCAATGGCGCGCAGGCGGCGCTGGCGCAGTTGGTGACCATGGCGAGGTAGAGCAGGGCGATCTTGGGGAGGCGGGACATTCGGCGCGGACGCTCAAGCAACAGATTGCTTGAATTATATGCGCTTTCGCACAAACGGACGGCCCACGGTGGTTACTCGGGCATGGGGCGGTTCTGGTTCAAGGCGCTGAAACCGGCGATCAGGCGGTAAGCCTTCCACAGCCATGCGCCCACCCACATCAGCCAGGCCAGGGGGATGCCGATGATGGTGAGGAACAGCGCCACGCCGGCCGCCATCCACACCAGATACCACCAGAACGAGCGGATCTGCCAGCCGTGGTGGCTGTGCACGAACGTGCCTTCCGTCTCGGGCCGCTTGACGTAATTGATGATCAGCGGGATGAAGGAGAAGGCGCCCAGCGAGAACAGGAAGCTGGCCGCGTGGCCAAGATAGAGCCACCAGGCCAGGTTCTTGGCCGAGTCCAGGCGGTCGTCGAGGATCAGTTGTTGGGACATGATGGCTTCCTTCTTGCAAACGTCGATATGATTGAATTCGGTCCTATTGTCGCACAGGGCCGTGGTGTGCCGCGCCCGGGCTGCCAGCTTACAGGTGGCACATGGTGCTCAGGTTGGCGTCCACCAAGGGCAAAAAGCGTTGTACGTCGGTGCTCGCGTCAACTTGCTGCAACAGCGCGGCCGCCGCGTGCGCCGGACCCTGGCCACTGAAGCAGTCGGTGCGCGCCTGCGTGTTGAGGCTGGCCGAGAAGTAGGCCGCCACGTCACTCTTGTTGCGCAGGGTGGCCGCGTCGGTTTCACCCTGGGGACTGTGGTTGGCATGCGCCGTGGCCAGGATGGCCAGCGGCGCCTGCTGCCTGCTCAAGCCGGCATAATTGATGCGGTCGCTCCAGTAGGCCAGGCCGTTGGCGGCCGGCAGCCGGCCCAAGGCCGTCAGGTAGATGCTGCTGATATACCCCGGCAGGTGCTCGGGCTGATACAGGTGCTGGAATTCGCGGCTGGCGTACAGGGCGCCGATGGCGTCGCGCAGCGCCGCCTGGCTGTCGTAGGCGCGATTGACGGCCATCAGGTCGCGTTCCAGTCGTTGCGATCGGGTGCCCATGTCGCGATCCACGTCGAGCAGCAGGTTGGCGAAGCTGCGCAGCGCGGCCGGATCGGCCGGCCGGCCCGTGTAGGCGAGGAATAGTTGTTGTACCACGGGGTACCATTGCTGGCGCGCCACGGCGCGCGCCGCCGTCTTCAGGCTGCCGTCGGGGGCCAGCAGGGAAATGTCCTGCTGCGCGGGCAGTGGCGACAGGGACAGGTCCCACAGCATGAAGCCGCGGCCGTCGCGGGCCAGGCCGTTCAGATAGCGTTCGTAGTAGTCGGCCTTGTAGCGGTCGGCCGTGCGGTCGTTGGCGCTCACGCCGAACTCGCCGATCACCATAGGCAGCTCGGGATTGACCTTGGCCAGTTCGCTCAGCGTGGCTTGCTGGACAAAATTGATCTGGTCCAGGTCGGTGACGTCGGCGCCCAGCTCCACTTTTTCATCGGTGTCGATATAGAGGTGGGGGCTGGCGTAGGATGAAATATCGGTCCAGTACTTGAGGAAGGGCACTTTGTGTTCGCCGACGGTGGTGGGGTGGACGGCGTCGGCGGCGCGCACCACGTTGTACATGGCGTGGATGGCGTCCACCACCGACTGGTAGTCGTCCTGCGATGCCAGGCAACCGTAGGCGCTGGCGTTCCACAGCGGTTCGTTCATGACATCCCAGGCCAGCAGGGCCGAATGGCTCTTGAAGCGTTGGACGAAGGCGCTGGCGTTGGCGCGCACGTCGAGGAAACTCTGCTTCCAGAAACAGACCTGGTCATATTTGGTATAGCCGTCCAGCACCAGCACCACTTTCAGGCCGTGGCTGGCCGCCGTGTCGAGCACGGTCTTGGTGCTGGCCTCCAGGCGCCGCATGATGACGGCGCTGTCGGCGCTTTCCCATTCGGGCGCGCTGGGCGTGCGGCAGATGTTGCCGCCCAGGCCGGACTTGGCCGGCGTGCCTGGGGTCCTGGGGGGAATCACGACCGGCAGGCGCAGCACGTTCAAGCCCATGGCGACGGCGCGCTCGGCGATCAGCGCCATCTGCGCAGCGTCCGGCAAGCCGTGGGTGTGGTTGCAGCTCCGATCGTCACGGTAGGTGCGCTGCAGGATGTTGGCGCCCTTGAAATTGCTGAAACGAAACGCCTCGTGGTCCACCGCCACGGGCGGCAGCAGCGGCGGAAATTGGGTAGTGATGGGGGGCGCGTAGGCGATCCCGACGACGACATTGACGCCAGGGTGCAGCCAGCCGGCTTTCTCCTGCAGCACGCCCCACTGGAAATTGCGTTCCAGTTGGGCGCCCTCGGTATGCTCGGGGGCGGTGACGGTGAACGTGAACGTTTTCAGCTGCCCGGGCGCAATGCGTTCGCCGGGCGCCAATTCCACCCGGTCCAGGCCCCAGTCCTGGTTGTCAGTGGGGTTGCGGGCGCCGAGCTTGAACGGATGGGGGCCGTCGCCATGCCAGACGGTGGTGCCGGTGTTCTTGTAGGTGACGGAAACGGTATACGGCTGCGCCGCCTCCATCGAGTTGGGCACCTGCTGGCTGATGAATGTGGCCGCGTCGGCGCTGTACGCCGACCCTTGCATGCCTCCCAGGGCCCCGATCAGGAGCATCATCTGGAGCGCGAATTTGCTTGCCATTGGATACTATTTTCAGTTATTGAACTGAAAATAGTATCACATATTCAATATCCAATCGGAAAGTTTGATATTGATTTAACAAAGAAGGGCGCGGCGCCGCCGGTCAGGGCGGGCGCCGCCGCAGGGTCAGGCCAGCAGCGGCAAAATGCCGTCCAGGCCCACGAAGTTGAGCGCCACGCTGGCCTGCTCGCGCACCACCGGCTTGGCGCGGAACGCCACCGACAGGCCGGCGATGCCCATCATCTTCAAGTCGTTGGCGCCGTCGCCCATGACGATGGCCTGGGCCGGGGTGATGCCCAGTTCCGCGCACACGCGCTCCACGGTGCGTTGCTTCTCGTCCGCGTCGACGATGCCGCCGATGACCTTGCCCGTCAGCTTGCCGTCCACGATCTCCAGTTCATTGGCGTGGGTGTAGTCCAGCCCCATGCGCGCCTTGAGGCGGCTGGTGAAGAAGGTGAAGCCGCCCGACACCAGCAGCGTTTTCAGGCCGGCCGCCTGCACCGCCTTGAGCATATCCTCCGCGCCCGGCGACAGCCGCAAGCGCTCCTCGTAGACGCGCTCCAGGGCCGACGCATCGAGCCCTTCCAGCAGTGCCACGCGGCGCGTCAGGCTGGCCGAGAAATCGAGCTCGCCGCGCATGGCCGCTTCCGTGATGGCCGCCACCTGCGGCTTGAGGCCCTGCATGTCGGCGATTTCATCGATGCATTCGATGGTGATGAAGGTGGAATCCATGTCCATCGCCACCAGCTTGAATTCGTTCAGGTGGCGGATGCCGACCATGTAGGTGGCGTCCAGCTGGGCCGCGTGGGCCGCCACTTCGATGGTCTGGCGCAGCGCGGGCGAGAACGTGATGCCTTCGCAGCGTACGGCCCGTTCGCTCAGCCAGGTCATGTTGGTGGGGGCGGTCAGCGCGGCGATGCGCTCCAGGCGGGCCTTGCAGTCGTCCAGGCCTTGCAGGACCAGGTTCATGGAGGTATGGGCGTTGGTCATAATCAGTTGGTTCGCGCTAGGCGGTCAGTTGTTTGATGGTGTTCTTGATGTGGGTGACGCGGGCGGCCAGGTCCGGCATGGCGGCCGTGATCTTGAGCTTGTCCTGGCCATTGAGCTTGATCTGGCGGTTCTTCTGGATCAGCTCAATGATGCGCATCGGGTCGATAGGCGGCTGCGGCATGAATTGCAGCGTGGCCGCCTCGCCGTGGGCGTCGATCTTGACGATGCCCACGGTACGGGCGGCGATGCGCAGGCGGTGGGTTTCCACCAGCGCCTTGACGGCGTCGGGTAATTTGCCGAAGCGGTCTATCATTTCTTCCTGCATGTCGTCGATCTTGCCCTGCGCCTCGCAGTTGGCCAGGCGCTTGTAGATCGACAGCCGTTCGTGCACGTCGCCGCAGAAGTCGGCCGGCAGCAGGGCCGGCACGTGCAGGTTGATCTCGGTGGTGGACGACAGCGGCGCGGCCAGGTCCGGCTCCTTGCCGTTCTTGAGCGCCCGCACGGCTTCGTTGAGCATGTCGGAATAGAGCTGGAAGCCCACTTCCTGCATCTCGCCGGACTGGCTGTCGCCCAGCACTTCGCCGGCGCCGCGGATTTCCAGGTCGTGCATGGCCAGGTAGAAGCCGCTGCCCAGTTCTTCCATCTGCTGGATCGCGTCCAGCCGGCGCTGCGCCTGCTTGGTCAAGCCTTGCACGTCGTTCACCAGCAGGTAGGCGTAAGCCTGGTGGTGCGAGCGGCCGACGCGCCCGCGCAACTGGTGCAGCTGCGCCAGGCCGAACTTGTCGGCGCGGTGCATGATGATGGTGTTGGCGGTGGGGACGTCGATACCGGTTTCGATGATGGTGGTGCACAGCAGGACGTTGTAGCGCTGCGCCACGAAGTCGCGCATGACCTTTTCCAGGTCGCGTTCATGCATCTGGCCGTGGGCCACGGCGATGCGCGCCTCCGGCAGCAGTTCCGTCAGCATGGCCATGCGGTTGGCGATGGTTTCCACCTCGTTGTGCAGGAAGTAGACCTGGCCGCCCCGTTTCAGCTCGCGCAGACAGGCTTCGCGGATGATGGCCTCGCCCTCGCTGCGGACAAAGGTCTTGATGGCCAGGCGCTTCTGCGGCGCGGTGGCGATCACGGAAAAGTCGCGCAAGCCTTCCAGCGCCATGCCCAGCGTGCGGGGAATCGGGGTGGCCGTCAGCGTCAGCACGTCGACCTCGGCCCGCAGCGACTTGAGCGCCTCCTTCTGGCGCACGCCGAAGCGGTGCTCCTCATCGATGATGACCAGGCCCAGACGGGTGAACTTGACGTCGTCCGATAGCAGCTTGTGGGTGCCGATCACGATATCGAGCGTGCCGTCGGCCATGCCCTTGATGGCTTGCCCGATCTCTTTGCCGGTGCGGAAGCGCGACATCTCGGCGATGCGCACGGGCCAGTCGGCGAAGCGGTCGGCGAAGGTCTGGGCATGCTGCTCGGCCAGCAGCGTGGTGGGCGCCAGGATGGCGACCTGCTTGCCGCCCATGACGGCGATGAAGGCGGCCCGCAGCGCCACTTCCGTCTTGCCGAAGCCGACGTCGCCGCATACGAGGCGGTCCATCGGTTTGCCCGAGGTCATATCCTTGATGACGTTGTTGATGGCTTCGGCCTGGTCCGGCGTTTCATCAAAGCCGAAGCTGTCGGCGAAACGCTCGTAATCGTGGGCCGAGTATTCGAAGGCGTGGCCCTGGCGCAGCGCGCGGCGGGCATACAGGTTGAGCAGTTCGGCGGCCGTGTCGCGCACCTGTTCGGCCGCCTTGCGCTTGGCTTTTTCCCACTGGCCGGAACCGAGCGCGTGCAGCGGCGCGTCTTCCGGCGAGGCGCCCGAGTAGCGCGAGATCACGTGCAGTTGCGACACCGGCACGTACAGCTTGGTGTCCTTGGCGTATTCCAGGTGCAGGAATTCCGTCTCGCCTTCGCCCAGATCCATGCTGGTCAGGCCCATGTAGCGCCCGATGCCGTGGTTGATGTGGACCACCGGGTCGCCGATCTTCAGTTCCGACAGGTCGCGCACCATGGATTCGACCTGGGTCACGCCTTCCTGCTTCTTCTTGCCCACGCGCCGGCCGGAGCCCGCGTACAGTTCCGTCTCGGTGATGAATACCAGGTTCTCGTCCGGCGTGGAGAGCTCGAAGCCGGCGTGCAGCGGCGCCACGCCCAGCGCCAGTCTGGCGTCCGAAGCGGCGAAGCCGGCGTAGCCTTCCACCGGCGTGAGCGCCAGGCCGTATTCGGTGAAGTACTGCTGCAGCGTTTCGCGCCGGCCGTTCGATTCGGCGCAGATCATCACGCGCCGGCCCGCTTGCAGCAGGTAGGCGCGCAGGTTGGTGAGCGGGTCTTCCGTGTGGCGGTTGACGGCGATGTTGGGCACCGGCGCCGACAGCTCGGAGGCGGGCGCGCTCGTGTCGCGCGCGATGGCGAGCCGGCCGAAGGGCTTGGCCAGCGTGTAGAACTGTTCGTCCGACAGGAACAGGGCTTCCGGCGCCAAAATGGGGCGTTCGCGGTCGGCCTTCAGGAAGCGGTAGCGCGAACTGGTGTCGGTCCAGAAGCGCTGGATGGCGCTGTCGATGTCGCCCACCGTGGCCAGCGTGGCGCCTTCGGGCAGATAGTCGAACAGGGTGGCCGTCTCTTCGAAGAACAGCGGCAAATAGTATTCGATACCGGCCGAGGCGATGCCGGCGCTGATGTCCTTGTAGACCACGGTACGCGACGGGTCGCCTTCGAACTGTTCGCGCCAGCGGCTGCGGAAGGTGGTGCGGGCAGCGTCGTCCATGGGGAATTCGCGGCCCGGCAGCAGGCGTACCTGCTTGACGGGGTACAGCGAACGCTGGGTGTCGGCGTCGAAGGTGCGGATCGATTCGATGGTGTCGCCAAACAGGTCGAGCCGGTAGGGTAGGGCCGAACCCATGGGGAACAGGTCGAGCAGGCCACCCCGCACCGAGTATTCGCCGGGCGACATCACTTGCGCCACGTGGGCGTAGCCGGCCAGCGTCAGTTGCGACTTGAGGCGCGCCTCGTCCAGCGTTTCGCCCTGCTGGAAGAAGAAGGTGTAGGCGGCCAGGAACGACGGCGGCGCCATGCGCACCAGCGCCGTGGTGGCCGGTACGATCATCACGTCGCACTGGCCGGAACTGATTTCGTGCAGCGTGGCCAGACGCTCGGACACCAGGTCCTGGTGCGGCGAGAAGGCGTCGTAGGGCAGGGTTTCCCAGTCCGGCAGCAAATGGCAGCGCAACTGGCCGGCGGCGAACCAGGGCAGCTCGTCCAGCAGGCGCTGGCCGTCGCTGGCGCTGGCCACCACCACGGCCAGCATGCGGCCTTGCGATTTCAGTTCGAGCGCGCACTGCGCCAGGGCGTACGCATCAGACGAGCCATGCAGGGCGGGCAGTGCGAAACGGGTGCCGGACTTGGGTAGGGATTTTTTTAAGTCGAAGGACATGCAGGCTGCTACACAATAGTACGGTTAGGCGCACCGCCCACAGTGGCAATGCCGCTGGCCACATTATAGACGAAGCCACCCCGGCCCGTCGCCGGGCGTGGCCAGGCCGCGCCACCCCGGCACGCTGGCCTCAGACCGGGCGGCGCAGGTTGGCCACGCCGAACGGCACGTGCACCATGGGGATGGTGCCGCCGGCCGACTTGAGGTGACTGAGCTGGTCGTCGAAGAAGATATGGGGCCGGAATACTTCCAGCACCCGCGCTTTCTCCATCCCGCCCAGGAAAAAGGTCTCGTTGGCCGACACGCCCCAGCTCTTGAGGGTGGTGACCACCCGCTCATGCGAGGGGGCGTTGCGGGCCGTGATGATGGCGATGCGCAGGATTTTCCGGTAGCTCGGGTCGCGCCGCAGCTGCTTTTCCTCCATGCGCTGCATCAGGGCCAGCTTCTGGAACAGGTCCGCCAGCGGGCCAGGGCGGTGTGGGGTGGCCACGTGGCGCCGTTCGTGGGCGTGGAATTCGTCCACGTCGTTGTTGCGCTTGAAGACGGTTTCGGCCTCGTCGTCGGCGATCACGCCGTCGAAATCGAAGGCCACGCGCAGCTCGCCGTCGGCCTCGTCGTCCTCGGTGCGGGACGGCAGCACCAGGCCGGCCGGGTGATTGGCCGCCAGCGCGCTGCGCACGTCGTCCTCGTTCGCGCTCAGGAACAGGGCCGTGTTAAACGCGGGCAGGTAGGCATGGGCCGACTTGCCGGTGACGAAGCAGGCCCGCGTGATGTCCAGGCCATAGTGGGCGATGGAGTGCATCACGCGCAGGCCCGTTTCCGGCGAATTGCGGGAAAACAGCACCACTTCGACCGGCAACTGGCGGGCGAAGTGCTTGTTGATGTCGAGGAAGCGGCGGATGAAGGGGAAGGCGACGCCCTTGCCCAGGATGACGTCGTGATGCTGTTCCTGATACTTGCGGTACGCTTCTTCGCCGTGTTCCAGGTAGACCTGGTGGGAATCGGTCAGGTCGAACAGGGCGCTGGAGGCGATGCCGATGACGAGTTTGTGCTGGATCGGATAAACCATGGAGGGCGGATAAGCTTGTCGAAAATGCCAAGTGTAAAGCAGATTCGGGCTATCATGGCCCGACACTTGCCATCTCCCGCGCATATGGATCCAGCCTCCTTCACACCGCCGGCCACCATCGGCGGCTATCCCGTCACGGCGTTGCTGTCGGCGCGGGCTGGCCGCTGCGCCTGCGCGGGGGTGGATCCGGCCACTGGCGGCGCGCTGCTGCTCAAGCTGGGCAGCCCGGGCGATGCGCTGCTGGCGGGATTGCGCCATTCCCATCTTGCGGCCGTACTGGCCACGGGCGTGGCGCAGGGGCAGAGCTGGTCGGCGCTGCAATGGGTGGCGGGCCGGCCGCTGCGGAAAGTGCTGGCCGGGGGCGTGCCGCCGCTGGCGCGCGCGCTGGCCTGGATGGCCCAGTTGCTGGCTGCCCTCGATTATCTGCACGGGGTGGGCATCGTCCACCGCGACATCACCCCCTCGAATCTGCTGATCACTCCGGACGGCGCGCTGGTGGTGACGGATTTCGGCCTGGCCGCCCGCATCGGGCAGGGCGGCAGCGCGGCCGGCACCCCGGCCTGCATGGCGCCGGAGCAGATGCGCGGTGCGCCGGCCGACCCGCGCGCCGACCTGTACGCGGCCGGCGTGGTGCTGTACCAGTTGTTGACGGGCCGTGCGCCGTTCGAAGGTAGCGCTGGCACAGTGGTGCAACAGGTGCTGGCGGCGGCGCCACCGCCACCGTCGCAGCGGCGCCCGGCACTGGGCTGCGACTTCGACGCCGTGCTGGCGCGGGCGTTGGCGCGGGCGCCGTCACAGCGCTTCCCAAGCGCCGCCGAGTTCACGTCGGCGTTGGCCCAAACGGCACGCTAATGCGGTTTGCTGCACCGCAGCACGCGGTGCCGCCGTTCCCTGGATGGGGGAGTTACGTTTCTACAACGGTGGCACACAAACTGGTTGAATCAACCTAGAATTATTTTTCCGATATGTATTGGGTTTTCGAGTATAGTCGAACACATTGTTGAAAACTTGACAGGCAAACACAGCCACACCAGTTTCAGCGTCATCCCGCCTGCCAGCATCACCCGCCCGGCTGTCCGCCCGGCGGCGTAGTGGTCCCCGCTTCTCTTGTTTGCGTTTCTGTTACGCCAGTTTCTGTCGTCCGGTTTCTGTTTCGCTGCTTCATTCCGCCATTCTGATCGTCGTCAACGCGAGGTTCTGGATAAAGATGGGTATGTTGAATATAGATGCGCTATTGCAGGAAGTGGATCCCACCAATCCGTGTGGACCCAATCTTGAGTATGACCCCGCGTTCCTGGAACTGGAGCAGGCCTTGCTGGGCAAGCCCGAAGTCCAGTACGGCGACACGATCACGCCGGCCGTGCCGCCGGACTGGAAGCACGTGCAGCGGCTGGCCAGCGAGTTGCTGGAGCGCAGCCGCGACTTGCGGTTGGCGGTCGCCATGCTGCGCGCCCAACTGGCGCTGCAGGGCATGGTGGGCTGTGCCGACGGCTTGCGCCTGATCGAATCCCTGCTGGTGCAGCGTTGGGACAGCGTCCATCCCCAGCTTGATCCCGACGACGACAACGACCCCATGTTGCGCATCAATTCGCTGGCCGTGCTGGCCGACGGCGCCACGCTGCTGCGCGAACTGAAAGAGGCGCCGATGATCGCGCTGCCGGTGCTGGGGCCGGTCAGCCTGCGCTCGCTCGATATCGCCAGCGGCGAGGTGCCCCCGGCCGACGGTGAAGCCAAGCTGGAATTGTCCTCCATCGAAGCGGCGCTGCGCGACGCCGACCCGGAACGGGTGCAGGCGCTGAGCGCGGCACTGAACCAGGCCCACGACAGCGCAGTCAATATCGAAACCCTGCTGGTACGCCAGGTGGGCAGCGCGCAGGCGCTGAACCTCGATACGCTGGTCAAATACCTGCGCCGTGCGCGCGACTTCGCCAACGCCGGCGTGCCGGACGCGGAGGCCGCACCGTCGGCCGATGAATCGGGCGGCGCCGCGGCGGCCGCGCCGGGCGAGGGCGCTTTCCGTACGGCGGGGGCGCCGGCCGCCATCAGCGGCGAGATCGCCAGCCGGGCCGACGTGATCCGCATGCTCGACAAGATCATCAAATATTACGCCCAGAACGAGCCGGCCAGCCCGGTGCCGTTGCTGCTGGGCCGCGCCAGGCGGCTGGTGCCCAAGAACTTCTTCGAGGTGCTGGAAGACCTGGCGCCCGACGGCATCGCCCAATTGCTGGTGGTGAGCGGGCCGCGCGACACACCGGAATCGTAGCAGGAGAGCAGGTGGCCGGCGCCCTCCGTGGCGCTGGCTGGGTAGCAATGCGGGGCAGTGTTTATCAACGTGGAGGAGTCTATCGTGGGCAAAGAAAGTAGCCAGAAATTCATCGCGCGCAACCGCGCGCCGCGCGTGCAGATTGAATACGACGTCGAAGTCTACGGCGCCGAAAAAGCCGTGCAACTGCCCTTCGTGATGGGCGTGCTGGCCGACCTGTCGGGCCAGCCGGCTGATCCGCTGGCGCCGGTGGCGGACCGCAAGTTCCTCGAAATCGACGTCGACAACTTCGACGAGCGCCTCAAGTCCATGAAGCCGCGGGTGGCCGTGCAGGTGCCCAACACGCTCACGGGCGAGGGCAACCTGAGCGTGGACATGACGTTCGAGAGCATGGACGACTTCACCCCGGCCGCCATCGCGCGCAAGGTGGGCTCGCTCAACAAGCTGCTGGAGGCGCGCGGCCAGCTCTCCAACCTGCTGACCTATATGGACGGCAAGACGGGGGCCGAGGAGCTGATCGCCAAGCTGCTGGCTGAGCCGACCTTGATGCAGGCCCTGACGGCCGCGCCCAAGCCCCAAGAATAAAGACCACCAGGAGGATAGACATGGCTGAGACTACAGCGGAATTGCAGCAAGGCGCGACCGGCACGCTCGAAATGAGCGATTTCAGCAGCCTGCTGCAGAAGGAATTCAAACCCCAATCGGACAAGGCCAAGGAGGCGGTGGAGAACGCCGTGCGCACCCTGGCCGAACAGGCGCTGGTGGGCGCCAACGTGGTGTCGGGCGATGTGCTGGGCACCATCGAGAGCCTGATCGCGCAACTGGACAAGAAGCTCACGGAACAGGTCAACCTGATCCTGCACGCGCCCGAGTTCCAGCAGCTGGAAGGGGCGTGGCGTGGCTTGCACCACCTCGTCAACAACACGGAAACGGACGAGATGCTCAAGATCCGCGTGATGAACATCTCCAAGAACGACCTGGCCAAGACGCTCAAGAAGTACAAGGGTACGGCCTGGGACCAGAGTCCCATCTTCAAAAAAATGTACGAGGAGGAGTACGGCCAGTTCGGCGGCGAACCGTTCGGCTCCATCGTGGCCGACTACTATTTCGACAATACGGCGCCCGACGTGGAACTGCTGTCGTCCATGGCCAAGGTGGCCGCCGCCGCCCACGCGCCGTTCATCTCGGCGGCCGCGCCATCGGTGATGCTGATGGAATCGTGGCAGGAACTGTCCAACCCGCGCGACCTGACCAAGATCTTCCAGACCCCGGAACACGCGGCCTGGCGCTCGTTCCGCGAGTCCGAGGATGCGCGCTACGTGGGCCTGGCCATGCCCCGCTTCCTGGCCCGCCAGCCGTATGGCGCCAAGACCGATCCGGTCGAGGCGTTCGACTTCGAGGAGGATACCTCGGCGCCCGGCAGCAAGAGCTACACCTGGGCCAACGCGGCCTATGCGATGGCCGTCAACATCAACCGCTCGTTCAAGGAATACGGCTGGTGCTCGCGCATCCGCGGCATCGAGTCCGGCGGCGCCGTCGAGGGCTTGCCGGTGCACAGCTTCCCCACCGACGACGGCGGCGTGGCCATGCAATGCCCGACCGAGATCGCCATCTCGGACCGGCGCGAGGCTGAATTGGCGGCCAACGGCTTCATGCCGCTGGTGCACAAGAAGAACACGGACTTCGCCGCCTTCATCGGCGCCCAGTCGCTGCACAAGCCGGCCGAATACGACGATCCGGACGCCACCGCCAACGCCAACCTGGCCGCGCGCCTGCCGTACCTGTTCGCCACTTGCCGCTTCGCCCACTACCTGAAGTGCATCGTGCGCGACAAGATCGGCTCGTTCAAGGGCCGCGACGAGATGGAGCGCTGGCTGAGCAACTGGATCAACAAGTACGTGGACGGCGACCCGGCCAACTCCAGCGAAGGCACCAAGGCCCGCAAGCCGCTGGCGGCGGCCGAGGTGCAGCTGGAGGAGGTCGAGGGCAATCCGGGCTACTACACCTCCAAGTTCTTCCTGCGGCCCCACTATCAGCTTGAAGGGCTGACGGTGTCGCTGCGGCTGGTGTCCAAGCTGCCGTCAGGTAAAGGCGCCTGACGCCGGTTGATCTTCATCGCAGGCAGTCGCGCCGGGCGGAGCTTCCGCCCGGCATTCTCAGTTCCAACCCATGCCGGCCAGGGGCCGGCCATACAAGGAGAGCAAAATGGCTGTAGACATGTTCCTCAATTTAGGCGCCACCATCAAAGGCGAAACCAAGGATTCGGCCCAGAAGGAAGCCGGTGACATCGACGTGCTGGCCTGGAGCTGGGGCGCCAGCAACTCCGGTTCCTTCCACACGGGCGGCGGCGGGGGCGCCGGCAAAGCCAATTTCCAGGACCTGTCGGTCACCAAGTACCTGGACAAGTCCTCGCCCGCGCTGCTGAGCGCCCTGGCCAAGGGCTCGCACATTCCCACCGCCAAGCTGTTGGTGCGCAAGGCCGGCGAGGGCCAGCAGAAATACCTGGAGATCACCCTCACCAACGTGCTGGTGACGTCGGTCTCGACCGGCGGCAGCGGCGGCGAAGACCGGCTGACGGAAAACATCTCGCTCAACTTCGCGGAAGTGAAGTTCGAATACTTCCTGCAGAACGAGAAGGGCGTGACGGCGTCCGGCGGCGAATTCCACTACGATATCGCCGGTAATATCACCAAGTAAAAGACGGTTGCGCGGGGGCGGCAGCGCCGGCCCCGTTCCCGCGACAGACCGCACCACCACGGGCCGGGGGAGAGCAGGCATATGGATGCGCAACAGCTGATCGCCGAAGGCAAGCTGGACGCCGCGCTGGCGGCCTTGCAGGACCAGGTGCGCAAGGACGCATCGAATGCGAAGTACCGGATTTTCCTGTTCCAGCTGCTGGCCGTGATGGGGCAGTGGAACCGCGCCCTGACGCAGTTGAACGTGGCGGCCGAACTGGATGCGGCCGCGCTGCCCATGGCGCAGACCTACCGCGAGGCGATCCAGTGCGAGGCGCTGCGCGGCGAGATTTTCGCCGGCAAGCGGGCGCCGCTCGTGTTCGGCGAGCCGCAATCGTGGCTGGCGCTGCTGATCGAAGCGCTGCGGCTCGATGGCGAAGGCCATCACCAGCGCGCCGCCGAGGCGCGCGCGCGGGCTTTCGAGGATGCGCCCGCCGGCGGCGGCACCATCAACGGCGAACCGTTCGCCTGGATGGCCGATGCCGACCAGCGCCTGGGGCCCGTGCTGGAGGCGATCGTCAACGGCCGCTATTTCTGGATTCCGTTCCAGCGCATCAGCCGCATCGAATGCGATGCGCCGGCCGATTTGCGCGATGCCGTGTGGACGCCGGCCCGCTTCACCTGGGCCAACGGCGCCACCACCGTGGGCCTGATCCCGACCCGCTATCCCGACACCCGCGCAGGCGTTGACGCAGGAGTTGACGATTCGTTGCTGCTGGCCCGGCGCACGGAATGGGCCGAGCAGGGGCCGTTGTGCGGCTACGGCCTGGGCCAGCGCCTGCTGGCCACCGACGCCGCCGAGTATGCGCTGATGGACGTGCGCACCATCGCCTTCGAAGGCAACGGTGCGGCAGAGGGCGAAGGCGAGGGGCAGGCGGCGGGTGAACATGGCTGAACTGGCGCCCCGTGAACGCTTGCAGCCCTCGCTGCTGGACCGGCTGACGGACGACGAGCCGGATAAATCGGTGGAGTCGCGCGAGCGGCGCGTGCTGTCCGTGCGCACCTTGCGCGAGAGCGTGCTGCGCGACCTGGGCTGGCTGCTCAACGCCACCAACCTGTTTTCCGTCACCGAAGGCGGCGGCCTGCCGCATGTGGCCAGCTCCGTCGTCAATTACGGCATGCCCGACATTTCCGGCCTGTCCGTGGCAGGCATGAACCTGTCCGACCTGGAGAAGGGTATACGCCAGGCCATCTGGGATTTCGAACCGCGCCTGTTGCGGGCCTCCGTGGTGGTGCGCGCCATCGCTTCCCAATCCAGCAGCAACAAGGTGACATTTGAAATCGAGGCCGACATGTGGGCCCAGCCCTATCCGGAACGGTTGTACCTGAAGACGGAACTGGACCTGGACCGCTCGGCCATCCGCCTCAGCGAAATGGGAGCGCCCCGATGAATCCCCGCTTTTTGCGTTATTACAGCCAGGAGCTGCAGCACTTGCGCGAAGTGGGCGGCGAATTCGCGCGCGAGTATCCGAAAGTGGCGGGGCGCCTGGGGCTGGAAGGCTTCGAGTGCGCCGATCCCTACGTGGAACGGCTGCTGGAGGGCTTCAGCTTCCTCACGGCCCGGGTGCAGATGAAGCTGGACGCGGAATTCCCCCGTTTCACCCAGCACTTGTCGGAACTGGTCTATCCCCATTTCCTGGCGCCCACGCCGTCGATGACGGTGGTGCAGTTGCAGCCCGATTTGAGCAATCCCAGCCTCAAGCAAGGCTTCCTGGTGCCGCGTGGCAGCGCCTTGCGCAGCGTGCTGGGCAAGGGCGACACCACGGCCTGCGAATACCGCACCGGGCATGACGTCACCCTGTGGCCGGTGGAACTGGCCGAGGCCAAGTTCTACACCCACAGCGGGGTGCAGGCCGGCAGCGATGTGCAAGTGCCGGCCGCCGTGAAGGCCGGTCTGCGGCTGCGGTTGCGCACCAGCGGCGGCGTGCCCTTGCAGGAACTGGACATGGACAGCCTGGTGCTGCACCTGCGCGGCGGCGACGACATGCCGGTACGGATCTACGAAAAGCTGCTGGCCTGCGTGGAGGGTGTGCTGGTGCAGCCGCCCCAGGGCAAGCGCGGCGCGGGACAGATGCATACGCTGCTGCCCAAGTCCGTCCTGGCGCCCATGGGTTTCGACGAGAGCGAGGCGCTGCTCCCCAGCGGCAAGCGCACCTTCGAGGGTTATCGGCTGCTGCAGGAGTATTTCGCGTTTCCGCAGCGCTTCCAGTTCCTGCGGCTGCATGGCCTGCGCCAGGCCCTGGCCCGTTGCGGCGGCGAGGAATGCGAAGTGGTGATCCTGTTGAACCGGGCCGACCCGCACCTGGAGCAGGTGCTGGACGCCTCCAACTTCGCGCTCAATTGCACCCCGGCCGTCAACCTGTTCCAGCGCCGGGCCGACCGCATCAACGTCTCGGGCGAACAGCTGGAGCACCATGTGCTGGTGGACCGCACCCGCCCCATGGACTACGAGGTGTACCAGATCGAGGAAGTGACGGGCTACGGCACCGGGCCGGACGCGGAGCAGACCTTCCGCGCCTTCTACACGGCGCGCGACATCGGCAGCCTGCACCAGGACCGGGCCTTTTACCAGGTGCGGCGCGAGCAGCGCACCATCTCGCAGCGCCAGCGCCGCGCGGGGCCCCGTTCCAGCTACATCGGCAGCGAAATGTTCATCACCATCGTGGATGCGGCCGAGGCGCCATATCGCAGCGACTTGCGGCAACTGGGGCTGTCCGTGTGGTGCACCAACCGCGACCTGCCGCTGTCCATGCCCATCGGCGTGGGTAAAACGGATTTTATTCTCGATTCCGGCGCGCCGGTGACGGCCGTGCGCTGCGTGGCGGGGCCCAGCGCGCCCCATCCCTCGTTCGCCGAGGGCAGCGTGACGTGGCGCCTGCTCAATCACCTGTCGCTCAACTACCTTTCCCTGGCCGACAGCGATCCGCAGCAGGGCGCCGTGGCCTTGCGCGAGATGCTGGCCCTGTATTGCCACGCGGGCGACCTCAATGCCCAGCGCCAGGTGGAGGGGGTGCGTTCGATCACGGCCACCCCGGTCACGCGGCGCATGCCGTCGCCCGGCCCGATCACCTTCGGGCGCGGCCTGCAGGTGACGGTGACGCTGGACGACGCGGCCTTTGAAGGGACGGGCGCCTTCCTGCTGGGCGCGGTGCTGAGCCACTTCTTCGCCCAATATGTGTCCATCAATTCGTTCACGGAGACGGTGGTGAGGACGCTGGCGCGCGGCGACATCATGCGCTGGCCGGCTGCGGGAGGCGTATGCGCGATCCTGTAGCAGTGGCGTTGCAGCTGGAGGCCGATTCGGCCCGCATGGATTTCTTCCAGGTGCTGCGGCTGATCGAGGCTTCCCATCCCGGGCAACCGCGCATCGGCACCTCGCTGCGCCCGCGCGATGACGCCGTGCGCCTGGGGCAGGACCCGTCGCTGTGCTTTCATCCCACCGCGTTGGGCCGCTACACGCGCGCCAGCGGGGAAGCGCGCGCGCGGCTGGCCGTCAACTTCTTTGGCCTGCTGGGCGCCAATGGCCCGTTGCCGCTGCACTTGACCGAATACACGCGCGACCGGCTGCGCAACGGCGGCGACGGCACCTTGCTGGCCTTCCTGGACGTGTTCCACCACCGCCTGCTGTCGCTGTTCTACCGGGCCCGGGCCCAGGCGGAACCGGCTTTGAACCTGGACCGGCCCGACACTGACCGTTATGCCGAGTTCGTGGGCAGCCTGTTCGGCATCGGCGCGCCGGGCTTGCGCGAGCGTGATGCCGTGGGCGACTTCGCCAAGCTGCATTTCGCAGGCCTGCTGGCCAATAACGCGCGGCCGGCGTCGGGGCTGGTGTCCATCCTGCGCGAATACTTCAAGTTGCCGGTGCGGGTCGAGCAGTTCGTGGGCCACTGGATGCGGCTGCCGCCGGAGGTGCAGTCGCGCCTGGGCGGGCCGGGCGGGCTGGGCGAGGGTAACCGGCTGGGCGTGTCCACGGTCCTGGGCAGCAAGGTGTGGGATAGCCAGAACAAGTTCCGCATCGTGATCGGGCCGTTGAACTACGCCGATTACCGGCGCATGCTGCCCGGCGGCGACAGCATGAAGCGGCTGCTGGCATGGGTACGCAATTACGTGGGCGGCGCATTGGACTGGGACGTGCGCCTGATCCTGGACAAGGGCGAGATACCGCCCCTGCGGCTGGGTGGTGGCGAGGCGGGCGCGCGGCTGGGCTGGAGTTCCTGGCCCATGAGCGCACCGGCCGCGCGCGATCCGGACGATCTGCTCATCAACCCCAGTGCCTACCTATAGGACATCATCATGGCGGAAATCAGTCGCGTTGCCTTGTTCGGCAAACTCAATCCCCTGTGCTACCGGGCCATTGAAAGCAGCACCGTGTTCTGCAAGCTGCGTGGTAATCCCTATGTGGAACTGGCGCATTGGGTGCATCAGATATTGCAGTTGCAGGATTCGGACCTGGCCCGCATCATCCGCCAGTATGAGCTCGACCCGGCCGGGCTGGCGCGCGACCTGACGGCGGCGCTGGACCGGCTGCCGCGCGGCTCGACCTCCGTCACCGACCTGTCGTCCCAGCTGGAGGAGGCGGTGGAACGGGCCTGGGTCTACGGCACGCTGATGTTCGGTGAATCGCAGGTGCGCTCCGGCCACCTGGTGGTGGGCATGCTCAAGACGGCCAGCCTGCGCAACGCGCTGTATGGCTTGTCGCGCCAGTTCGAGCGGGTCAAGGTGGAGGATTTGTGCGAGCGTTTCGGCACCCTGCTCAGGGAGTCGCCCGAAGCCATCATGGCCGCCACCGACGGCTTCCAGGCGGCCGGTGCGGCCGGCGCTGCGCCCGGCGAGGCGTCTGGCGCCATCGCCCCGGCGGCCATGGGCAAGCAGGAGGCGCTGAAGAAATTCACGGTGGACCTGACGGCGCAGGCGCGCGGCGGCAAGATGGACCCCATTGTCGGGCGCGACGACGAAATCCGCCAGGTGGTCGATATCCTGATGCGGCGCCGGCAGAACAACCCCATTCTTGTCGGCGAGGCGGGTGTCGGCAAGACGGCCGTGGTGGAAGGGTTCGCCCAACGCATCGCGCGCGGCGACGTGCCGCCCAGCCTGAAGGACGTGCAATTGCTGGCGCTGGACGTCGGTCTGTTGCAGGCCGGGGCCAGCATGAAGGGCGAATTCGAACAGCGCCTGCGTTCCGTGATCGATGAAGTGCAGGGCAGTCCCAAGCCCATCATCCTGTTCATCGATGAGACGCATACGCTGGTGGGCGCGGGCGGCGCGGCCGGCACGGGCGACGCGGCCAACCTGCTCAAGCCGGCGCTGGCGCGCGGCACGCTGCGTACCATCGGCGCCACCACCTTCGCCGAATACAAGAAGCATATCGAGAAAGACCCGGCCCTGACGCGGCGTTTCCAGACCGTGCAGGTGGACGAGCCGGGCGAGGAACGGGCCATCCTCATGATGCGCGGCGTGGCCTCCACCATGGAAGCCCACCACAAGGTGCAGATCCTGGATGAGGCGCTGGAGGCGGCTGTCAAGCTGTCGCACCGCTATATTCCGGCGCGCCAGTTGCCCGATAAATCCGTCAGCCTGCTTGATACGGCCTGCGCCCGCGTGGCCGTGAGCCTGCACGCCACGCCGGCCGAGGTGGATGATTGCCGCAAGCGTATCGAGGCCTTGCAGACGGAGCTGGGCATCATCGCCCGCGAAAAGGCGATCGGGATCGATATCGGCAAGCGCGAGGCGGAGGCCCATGTACTGCTCGACAGCGAACAGGGACGGCTGACAGTGCTGGAGGAGCGCTGGAACGCGGAGCGGCAATTGGTGGACCAGCTGCTGGCGCTGCGTGCGCGCCTGCGCGACGGCGTGCATCCGGTGGAAGGCACGGGCAGCCAGCTGGAAGTGGCGGCCGAGGCGGTGGCGCCGGTGCTCGACCCGGCCGAGCGGGCCGCGCTGATGGAGCAACTGCACGCGGTGCAGAACCAGTTGACGGAGCTGCAGGGCGAAACCCCGCTGATCCTGCCTACGGTGGACTATCAGGCCGTGGCGGCCGTGGTGGGCGACTGGACCGGCATCCCCGTCGGCCGCATGGCGCGCAACGAGATGGAGACGGTGCTCAAGGTGGCCGATCTGCTGGGCCAGCGCGTGATCGGCCAGGATCATGCGATGGAAATGATCGCCAAGCGCATCCAGACCTCGCGCGCGGGACTGGACAACCCCAGCAAACCGATCGGCGTGTTCATGCTGGCCGGGACTTCCGGGGTGGGCAAGACGGAAACGGCGCTGGCCCTGGCCGAAGCCTTGTACGGCGGCGAGCAGAATCTGATTACCATCAACATGAGTGAGTTCCAGGAGGCGCATACGGTGTCCACGCTGAAGGGGGCGCCACCGGGCTATGTGGGCTACGGCGAGGGTGGTGTGCTGACCGAGGCCGTGCGGCGCAAACCGTATTCCGTGGTGCTGCTCGATGAAGTGGAAAAAGCCCACCCGGACGTGCATGAGATGTTCTTCCAGGTGTTCGACAAGGGCTTCATGGAGGATGGCGAGGGCCGCTTCATCGACTTCAAGAACACGCTGATCATCCTGACCACCAACGCCGGCACGGATTTGATCGCGGGCCTGTGCAAGGACCCGGACCTGATGCCGGACCCGGAAGGCATGGCCAAGGCCCTGCGTGAACCGATGCTCAAGGTATTCCCGCCGGCACTGCTGGGGCGTTTGGTGACGATTCCATACTACCCGCTGTCGGACCAGATGCTGGGGCAGATCGTGCGCCTGCAGCTGGATCGCATCAAGAAGCGGGTCGAGGCGCGCTACAAGATCCCGTTCGAGTACAGCGACGATGTGGTCAAGCTGGTGGTGTCGCGCTGCACCGAGGGTGAGTCGGGCGGGCGCATGATCGACGCGATCCTGACCAACACCATGCTGCCCGATATCAGCCGCGCTTTCCTGACGCGCATGATGGAGGGCGGCCAGATCGAACGGGTGCAGGTGACGGCGCCCGAAGGCGAATTCGCCTACGCATTCGAATAACGCGGCGCGCCGGCTTTACGGGAACGGGCTCCTGCGGGGGCCTGTTCTTTTTCAGCGTGGCGATTGCCACTGCGGCGCCGCTGCGTTACATTGGTGCGTAGCGCCCATGGGATACGACGTGCTCAATTACGACACGCTTTTACTGGTCCAGATCTGCATCACCGTGCTGACGACGGTGCTGTTGTCCTTGGCCGCGCTGTATTCGGAAGGGGCGGGCGAGCAGCGCTGGTGGGCCTTGGGGAATGTCGTTTCCTCGGTGGGCCTGGCCTTGTCCAGCCTCGATAGCGGGCCGGTACTGCTGCATGGGGTGCTGGCCTATGGCGTGCTGGCGCTGGGGCTGGCCCTGGTGTTGCGCGGCTTGCGCCAGTTCTGCGACGAGACACTCGGTTGGCGGTGGGTGGTGGCCATCGTCGCCTGCGCGTTGCTGGTGGCGGGCTTTTTTACTTACGCGGTGCCCAGCCTGAACGGGCGCCTGAGCGCGACGGGCTTCTATTTTGGCTTGCTTAACGGCTGGTGCGCTGTCACGCTGCTGCGCCATGCGGACTGGCGCAGCGTGGGCGCCAGCGTGGTGGGCTTCACCATGCTGGGCCTGGCCCTGTCCTTGCGGGGCGCGTACATGCTGCGTCACGGGCCGGGCGATGAACGGGCGCTGCTGGTGATAGGCGTGGTGATGCTGACGGTGCCGCTGGCCCAGGTTAGCATCGCTTTTGGCTTGATACTGATGATGATGCGGCGCTACGCCGAACGGCTGCGCAACCTGTCGTTCGTGGATGGCCTGACGGGGGCGCTCAACCGCGCGGGGCTGGAAACGCAAGGGCGGCGGGTGGCCCAGCGCACCTTGCGGGCCGGCCGCAGCCTGGCCGTGATCATGCTCGATGCCGACCACTTCAAGAACATCAACGATACCTGGGGCCATCCGGTGGGCGACGCCGTGCTGCGTCACCTGACGGGCCAGATCAAGGCGGAACTGCGGCCGCTCGATCTGCTGGCCCGCTACGGTGGCGAGGAATTCGTGATGCTGCTGGACGGGATCGCACTGGACGACGCCGTGCGCGTGGCCGAGCGCTTGCGCGCCAGGATCGAAGCGGAGCTGGTGGAAGTGGCGGGCAACACGGTGCGCTACACGGCCAGCATGGGCGTGGTGTGTTCGGACCAGCATGGCTACGATCCGCTGGAACTGATCGTGGCCGCCGACGCGGCCATGTATGCGGCCAAGCGGGCTGGCCGCAACCGGGTGGTGGCCGGGTGACGGTGGCGGGCCTGCTGGCGGCGCCAGCGCCGGGGGACAGATCCTAGGGCGCTATCCGGCGCGCCGCCACCAGCAGGCCCGCCACCGGCTTGCCCGCCTCCAGGCGCAAGGTCACCGGATCGAGTGCCGCCAACGCCAGGCCGGCCGTGGCCAGCGCCGCGCGCACATACTGTTGCGTGTGGCTGTAGCGGCCGTGTCCATGCAAGTGGAAGCCCGGATGCGCGCCATCGTCCGTTCCCTGTTCGACGGTGAACACCAGCAGCCCGCTGTCGCGCAAGGCTTGCCGCGCGGCGGCCAGCACTTCCTGCAAGGCGCCGAAATAGCACAGCGTGTCGGCCGACACGATCAGGTCATAGGCCGCCGGGTGTTGTGTGAGCCAGGCCGTCAGCTCGGCCTCGTCCAGCGCATCGTAATCACCGCGCTGGGCCGCCTTCTTCAACATGGCGCCGGCCAGGTCCACGCCGTGCAGCACGCACGCGTAGGGGCGCAGCAGCGGACCGCACAGGCCGGTGCCGCAGCCTGCGTCGAGCACGTCCAACTGGCGGGCCGGCGTTTCCACCAGCGTGGCGACCTGCTGCGCGCACAGGGCGGGCGCGCGGTATTCCAGCCGCGCCAGCACCTGGTCGAAGCTTTCCGCGAAACGGTTGAAGGTGGTCTGCACGAAGGCGTCGGATGCGCGCGCGGGCGCGCTGGCGCCCTGGCAGGCGGCGATCAGGTGGGCCACCACGGGGTTGTCCGGCTCGCGCTCCTGCCAGCGGCGGTAGACTTCCAGCGCATCGGCATCGCGGCCGTAGGCCACCAGGGCGCGGCCCAGGCTGTGCAGCATGGTGGGGTCGTCCGGCTTGAGCAGGATCGCTTCCCGGTAGGCGCTCAGGGCTTCCTCCTGCGCGCCCGTCTTTTTCAGCACATGGCCCAGATTGGTCCACGCCTCCACGAAGCCAGGCGCCAGCGCCACCGCCTGCCGGTAGGCGACGATGGCTTCCGCATGGCGGCCCTGTTCCTTGAGCACCACGCCCAGGTTGTTGTGGGCCAGGACGAAGTCGGGCCGGGCCGCCAGCACCTTGCGGTAGGACTGCTCGGCGGCGGCGTATTGGCAGCGTTCCTTTTGCATGTTGCCCAGGTTGTTGCGCGCATCCACGTAATCGGGCGCCAGTTCCAGCGCGCGGGTGATCAGGCGCAGCGCGTCGTCATGCTGTCCCAACTGGTGCTGGGCCACGCCCAGGTAGTGCAGCGCGTCCGCATGGCCGGGCGCCACTTGCAGGATGGCGCGGTAATGGCGCGCGGCGAGGCCGGGCTGGCCGCGCCGGTGTACCGTCATGGCCAGCTGGAAGGCGTCGGCCAGGCTGATCTTCTGCGACGGGCGGCGGGAGGGCCGTGGCGATGGGCGGGACGACTTCGGCATGCGGACTCCGGGACGTGGGTGGCTAGGACAGCAGGGCGATCAGGCCGTTGGGGTGGATGGACCAGCCGGCCAATCCGGCCAGGCCCATCAGCACGCCGAACCCCGTGGGTACCAGCGCGGCGAAATACAGGCCGCGTTGCTGGGTGAGGGCGGTGACGGCCAGCAGCGAAATGGCGATGGCCAGCAGGGTGTCGGACAAGTCGAACTGGTCGTCGCGGAAGTTGAGGGCGTCGTAATCCTTCTGGTCCTGTTCGGCCGTGGCCTTGGCTTCGGCCTTTTTCTTGAACTGGTCGGCCGCCAGCGCCTGGTATTCGCTGATGGCGGCCTGGTAGCCTGCCTGTTCGCCGGCGGGGCGGCCGGCGGCGGACAGCTTGAGCTGGGTGACGGTGGCACGCGCCACCTCCTCGCGCAGGTTGCGGGCCTGGTAGAAGTTCCAGTGGTCGACCCGGTTGGCCTGGGCTTGTTGCATGGCCTGGTTGATGTTGTCGTCCTTGACCTTGCAGATGCCCATGAAGGTGGCCAGCAGGGCCACCGTGATGGCGACGGCGGCATTGAGCTTGCCGCCCGTTGGCGTGTCATTCTGGGTGTCGATGATATCCATAGCTTCCATGTGTTTTCCGGTTGCGCAAAAAGCGGCTACGGTAGCATGTCCCTTGGCGGCCGGCGGCGCGGATTTGTAACGGATCTTTGCTGCTTAGCTTTGCCAGCGGCCGGACAGCGCCTTTGGCGGCTGCGCCAGCGACTGGCAGCGCTGGAAACGGGCCGCGTTGCGGTCGCGCAGGCTGCGCAGCGGCATCAGGCCCTGGCGCAGCATGGCTTCGGCGGCGCGGTCGGACAGCCACGTTTCGGCGCAGGCTTGCATGCGCGCTTCGCCGTCGCGGCGGAAGGTGTGGGCCGGCAGGTCGCCCAGCTCCAGTTGGCCGCCCGGTTCCATGTCCCAGCCTTCGGCGTTGAACGATTGCCCCAGCAGCAGGGCCAGGCCGAACGCGGCGTTCCCCCACAGGTAGTGTTCATGATCGAGCTGGCCGTCCGCTTCTTCAAAATTGAAGTGTTCGATGCGGTCCGTCTGTTTGCCATAGGGCAGGCGCAGCAGCATGCGCGGCAGGGCCAGTCCCAGCCAGCTGGCGTGCGGGCTGGCGCGCAGTGCTTGCCAGCGCTCGCTGGCCGCGGGCGCGGGCGCGGGCCAGTCATCGGGATCGGGCGTGGCGGCCAGCTGTGCGCATCCGAGCACGCTGTCGCAGGCGCCGGCCAGCAAGGGCGCGCCGGCCTGGCTGGCCAGCGCGGCCAGCGCCGACAGCGATTGCACATCGTCTTCGCTGTCGTTGAAATGGTAGTCGCCCACCAGGATGGACCAGGGCGCGCTATCCGGCCACTGGCGCGGCTGCTCCACCAGCAGTTGGTACAGCGCGCTTTGCCGCAGCTCAGGGCCGGCGGCCCGCAGGTCGGCCGCCAGTTCATCCTTGCCGATATCGACCAGGTGCAGTTGCAAGCCGCTGTCGAGCTCCAGCCCCGTCACCAGCGTGTGGACGCCACGCCACGCCGCCTCCAGCCGCTGGAACGCGGGCGCGTGCAGCAGTTCGCGCATGCGCTGGCCGATCACGCTGTCGGCCGCCGCCAGATAGCTGGACTGGCGGGCATCGGTGGCCGGCACCGCGCCCACCAGCACCTTGACCAGGGCGTCGAAATCGTTCGGGCTGGCGGCGGAACGCACGGTGCCGCCCAGCAGGCTGGCGAAATCACTGCCGCCGCCGGTGCTGGGTGTGGGGGCAGGCGTGGCCGAAGGGACGGGCGGTGGCTGCATCTGGGCGGCGGCGGCCGCGAAAGTGGCAGGACAGTTGAGGCGCTGGCGCTGGTTGCGCAGCGGCTGGAAGACGTCGGCCTGCTGGTATAACTGGTCGGGATGGAAGTCGTCCAGGCACTGGAAGCGCAAGGTGGCCGGGGCGCCGTCCAGTGTCAGCGCCAGCGCGGGTGCGCAGCGGGCCATGACCTGGTCGAAGTTATCGAGGTCGATACGGTGGATGGGACGGCGGGCCAGCGGGCTGTCCGGCACCCGGCCCGAGAAATCGCCCAGCACCAGCATGCGCATGGGCTGTCCCGGCGCCGCCGGTTCCGCGTCATGGCCGGGCAATGCAAGCTGGAATTCGAAGATCAGCGATCCTGCCATGTCAGCCTCCTGAGGTACGTCGTCCGTGCTTCGTCCTGGCGTCGTGCCGGCGTGGTCGATGCGCCACGCACGGCCGGGTTTTGGTATGCCAGCTTACCCTAAAACCTTTCCTTTCTTACAGTTTTATCGGTCATAATAGGCCACACTAGCTAATCACCAGCAACAAGCGACTACCAACAGCAACGCTCAGCAACCAGCGGAGGATGCGATGCCGAACCAAGTGTCGATGGGAGCGATGATGACCTGTACCTTCGGGGCGGCGCCGTCGTCATTGGTCGTATTGCCGAAAAACAAGGTGCTGGCCGAAGGGCCGCCGGCGGCCAACATCATGGATCATATCCCGCTGGTCAACATCCTGCCGTTCGGGGTGTGCAGTTCGCCGGCCAATCCCACCGTGGCCGCCGCCACCGCCGCCGCACTGGGCGTGCTGACGCCCATGCCCTGTATTCCCGCCACCTCGGCGCCGTGGGTGCCAGGCGCGCCGACGGTGTTGATCGCCAATATGCCGGCGCTTGACAACGTCTCCAAGTGCATGTGCAACTGGGGCGGCGTGATCGCATTCAGCACCCCCGGCACCACCAAGACCATGATACCCTGAGCCGACGCTGAGTCCGCACCTGGTCCGCACCTAATCCGCACCTAATCCGCACCCTAGCCTGAGACGCCGCCATGCCGATCACCCAAGTCAACCGCGAAGTGGATGTGAGTACTGAACTGGGCGCCGACGTGCTGCTGTTCGACCGCATGAGCGGCACGGAGCAGTTGGGCCGCCTGTCCGAATACCGCGTGCAGCTGGTGAGCACCCGGCCCGACATCAAGATCGCCGATGTGCTGGGCAAGCCGATGGGGGTGCACCTGGATCTGCCCAACGGCGGCAAGCGCCACTTTGGCGGCGTCGTCACGCGCTTCGCCAGTTGCGGCTGGAAGGACTCTTTGTGCCGCTACGAAGCCGTGGTCCATCCCTGGCTGTGGTTGTTGACCCGCTCGTCGAACTGCCGCATCTTCCAGGACAAGTCGGTGGTCGATATCGTCAAGGCCGTATGCGGCGACGCGGCCTACGGCGGGCTGGTGGAACTGGATGCCGGTTCGCTCAGTGGCACCTACAATGCGCTCCCTTACTGTGTGCAGTACCGCGAGACGGACTTCCAGTTCGTGTGCCGGCTGCTGGAAACGGCGGGCATCTACTTCTACTTCTCGCACGAGGAGAGCAAGCACACCATGGTGCTGGCCGATTCCTACGGCGCCCATACCACGATCTCCGGTTACGCGACGGTGGAGTATTCGGGCGAGGTGGGACGGCGCATCGTGGACCAGGAAGCCGTGTATGGCTGGGAGGCGGCCGGCGCCATCCAGGCCAGCAGCTATGTGCTCAACGATTTCGACTTCGAGAAGGCCGCCTCCAGCAACAGCGGCGGCTTGCGGGTGAAGTCCACCATCGCCGCCGCGTTCTCGCAGCAGGCTTACGAGATGTATGACTACCCGGGCGGCTACGTGGTGGCCGGCGACGGCACGGCATTGGCGCGCGGGCGCATGGAAGCGCTGCACGGGCAGTGCGAGGAAATTGTGGCCGACACCAATGCGCGCGGCCTGTATCCGGGCGGCCTGTTCGCGCTCAAGGAGCACCCGCGCAGCGACCAGAATCGCGATTACCTGGTCACCTCGGCCCATTATGAGCTGGTTGGTGACGACTACAGCACGGGCGGCGGCACACCGGCCGACATGCAGTGCCGGTTCACGGCCATCGGCAAGGAGCACAGCTACCGCGCGCCGGCCCATTACGACAAGCCAGTGGTGCGGGGGCCGCAGACGGCCATGGTGGTGGGCAAGGCGGGCGAGGAGATCTGGACGGACAAGTATGGCCGCGTCAAGCTGCAGTTCCATTGGGACCGCGACGGCAAGGAGGACGAGAACAGTTCATGCTGGGTGCGGGTGGCGCAGGGCTGGGCCGGCAAGGGTTGGGGCGCCATGTTCCTGCCGCGCATAGGCATGGAGGTGATCGTCAGCTTCCTGGAGGGCGATCCGGACCGGCCGCTGGTGACGGGTTGCGTCTACAACAGCGACGCCATGCCGCCTTACGACCTGCCCGCCGAGCAGACCAAGTCCACCATCAAGAGTAATACCTCGAAGGGCGGCGGCGGTTTCAACGAGATCCGCTTCGAGGACAAGAAGGACGCGGAGGAGATTTTCGTCCAGGCCGAGAAAGACTTCAACCGGGTGGTGAAGAACAACGACACGCTCAAGGTGGGCTTCGAGAAGGCCGACAAGGGCGACCAGACCATCTCCATCAAGAACGACCAGAACATCGACGTGGGCGGCAACCAGGGCGTGAAGATCACGGGCGACCAAAGCCTGGACGTGACCGGCAACCAGACTGTGAAAATCACGGGCGACCAGAAGGTGACGGTGTCCAAGACCATCGTGATCGAAGCCACCACGTCGATCGAGCTGAAGGTGGGCGGTAGCAGCATCAAGATCGAGCCGGCCAAGATCACCGTCAAGTCGCCC
This sequence comes from Rugamonas apoptosis, assembly GCF_014042355.1. GTDB lineage: Bacteria > Pseudomonadota > Gammaproteobacteria > Burkholderiales > Burkholderiaceae_D > Rugamonas > Rugamonas apoptosis. The sequence goes on along the minus strand of NZ_JACEZU010000004.1, from coordinate 306,166 downwards.
GAGATCATGGTGGAGTCGGATGCCAACACCACCATCAAGGCGGGCGCCATGATGCAGATAAAATCGGGCGCCATCATGACCATCGAAGGCGCGCTGGTCAAGATTAACTGAGCGATCCTATCCAACCGATGCCACTGACCCTGCGTATCCAGTCCTATCAAAAGCAAGCGCCGGCGCTGGCCGTGGCGCGGCGCTTCGACCAGTTGGGCGGCACCATCGGCCGCGCCGCCGGCAACGACCTGGAGCTGCCCGATCCGGGCAAGTACATCTCCCGCAATCATAGCAAGGTCGATTACGTGGACGGCCATTTCGTGCTGACGGATATGGGCAGCAATCCCACCTGGGTCAACGAAGCGCCGCTCGGCTTGGGCAAGAGCGTGCGGCTGCGTCATGGCGACGTGCTGCTGATCGGCGACTACGTGCTGCTGGCCGAAGTGGACGAGAGCGCACCGCCCGCCATCCCCGTTTTCCAGCCCGAGACGTCGGATGCCTTGCCGTTCCAGGCGCAGCCGGCGGCGGCCGACGCGTCCGCGCCCGGATTTGGCAACGAGGAATGGCATGACACGCTGGCCGGCGCGCAAATACTGGATGCGACGGGGAGCTTCAATGCCAGCGTGGCGCCGTCGCCGGATGATCCGCTGGGACTGAACATCCAGCATGGCGGCCGTGGGCGGGGTGCCACGGTCCCCGCGTCGGTGTTTCGTGGTTCGGAACCGGACCATGTGGCGCCGCAATTCGTGCCCATGCCGGGCGTGCTGATACCGGCGCCTGGTCCGGCGGCCGCTGTGCCCGCGCCCATACCCGTGGCGCCGCCTGCCGCACTGATCCCTGACGATTTCGATCCACTGGCGTCCTTCGTCCCGCCCCGTGTGGTGCGGGAGGCGGAAACGGTCTACGCGCCGGCGCCCGTGGTGGTCGCGTCGGCTGTGCCAATGCCCATACCAGCGCCCGTGACAGTGCAAGTGCAGGTCCCGCCGCAGGAAGCGGTGGCGGTGCATGTCCACGTTCAGACCCCCGCAGCGCCTGCGACGCCAGGCGTGCCTGTGATGGCTGCGGCCGCGCCACCGGCGGCCCCGGAACAGGTACTGCCTGTCGCCGCACCCGCACCACTGGCATCGCCTGTCGCCGCAGCGGCGGCCGTGCCGCCCGGTAGCGCGGACCAGCAGGTGCTGCAAGCCTTGCTGCGCGGCCTCGGCCTGCCCGACATCACGCCATCGCGCCCGCCCGCCGAAACGGCGGAACTGGTGGGCGCCATGCTGCGCGAAGCCATGTCGGGCACCATGGCCGTACTATTGGCGCGCGCCATGACCAAGCGCGAATCGCGGCTGGAAGTGACGGTGCTGGGCGCGCAGGCCAACAATCCGCTCAAGTTCTTCCCCGATGCCGAGATGGCGCTGAGCCAGATGCTGGCCGGCTCCGTGGGCGGCTACATGCCCCCCGTGAAGGCCGTCGCCAGCGCCTTCGACGATCTCAAATCGCACGAGCTGGCCGTGATCGCCGGCATGCGGGCCGCGCTGGCGGGCGTGCTGGGGCGCTTCGACCCGGCCCGGATCGAAGCGGCCATGGAACCGGGCGGGGTGATGGACAAGATGATGAGCGCCAGCCGCAAGGCCAGGATGTGGGACCGCATGGTGGAGCAGTACGCCACCATCGCGCGCGAGGCGGACGACGACTTCCAGCGCCTGTTCGGCGACAAGTTCGCCGCCGCGTATGAGGAACAGATAGCAAGGCTGCAGCACAAGCACTGAACCAACCGAACACTTTGCCGAAGCGAGAAACCATGTCATGGAATCGTAAAGTCATCTGGTCCGAAGGGATGCTGTTGCAGCCGCAGCACCTGCAGCAGCACGACCGTTACCTGCAAACCCAGCTCGAAGCGCGCGTGGCGAGGATGCGGCCCTACGCCTGGGGCTTCTCCTCGCTGCGGATCGACGAACAGCAACTGGCGCTGGGCAAGCTGGCGCTGTTGTCCTGCCACGCCGTGCTGCCGGACGGTACGCCGTTCACGCTGCCGGCCGACGACGACCTGCCGCTGCCGCTCGATATTCCCGAGGATGCGCGCAACGTGCTGGTGGTGCTGGCGCTGCCGGTGCGCCGGCCCGGTATCGCGGAGACGGGCAACAGTCCGGCGCCCGACAACTACGCCCGCTACGGCACGGTGGACCACGAGGCGTGGGACAGCAACGGCATCGACAACAGCGCGTTGATGCAAGTGGGCCGGCTGCGCCTGCGGCTGGCGCTGGAGCCGGAAGTGGCCAACGCCTACGCCTGCCTGGGCGTGGCGCGCGTAATTGAGCGGCGGCCGGACAACCGTCTGGTACTGGACCCTGAATACTGCCCGCCATGCCTGGACTTGCGGGTGGCGGCCCGCTTGGGCGCGTTCGCCGATGAACTGGTGGGCCTGTTGCATCAGCGGGGCGATGCGCTGGGCAACCGGCTGTCGCAGCCCGGTGCGGCCGGCGCGGCGGAGATCGCGGACTTCCTGCTGCTGCAACTGATCAACCGCAGCGAACCGCTGTTCGGCCACCTGGCCACGATGACGGGGCTGCACCCGGAGGATTTCTTCCGCGAGGCGGTGCAACTGGCCGGCGAACTGGCCACCTTCAGCCCCGTCAACAAACGCGCGCAGCAGTATCCGGTGTACCGCCACGAGCAGTTGCGCGAGAGCTTCCAGCCGGTGATCGATGATTTGCGCGAGGCGCTGTCCATGGTGCTCGATACCCACGCCGTCCCCATCCCGCTGGAGGAACGCCAGTTCGGCATCCGGGTGGCGGTGCTGCGCGATCCGGAGCTGGTCAAGTCGTCCACTTTCGTGCTGGTGGTGAATGCCCAGGTGCCGCCGGAAACCATCCGTTCCACCTTCCCGCGCCAGGTGAAGATCGGTTCGGTGGAAAAGATCCGCGACCTGGTCAACCTGCAACTGCCCGGCATCGCGCTGCGGCCGCTGCCGGTGGCGCCGCGCCAGTTGCCGTTCCATGCCGGCTTCACCTACTTTGAGCTGGACCGCAACAGCGAATACTGGCAGCAGCTTACCACCTCGGCCGGATTCGCCATGCACGTGGCGGGTGAATTCCCGGGATTGCAGATGGAGTTCTGGGCCATCCGCAAGTGACGCGACATGGGGACCAAGGCCATGGATGACGCACTCTCCGCCACCGCCGCCGCCGCGCCCGCGGCATTCGGGATGACGGCCGGCTTTTTCGGCAAGGTGGTGACGCACGGCGATTTCGTGACGCGCCGGCTGCCGCCCGCGCTGGTGGGCTTGTGGGATGCGTGGCTGCAGGCCGGGCTGCAAGCGAGCCGCGCGCTCCTGGGCGCGCGCTGGCTGGACGTCTACCTGACCAGTCCCGTGTGGCGTTTCGCGCTGGCGCCCGGCGCCTGCGACGAGCATGCGTGGGCCGGCGTGCTGATGCCCAGCGTGGACCGGGTGGGCCGCCACTTCCCGTTGACCATCGCCGCCGGTGCGCCGGGCGGGGCGGCGCTGCTGGACTGGCTCGCGAACGGGCAGGATTGGTATGCGCAGGCCGAGGCGCTGGCTTTGTCGACGCTGCAGGAGGGCTTCGCGCTGGACCGTTTCGACAGTGCCGTGCAGGCGCTGGCGCCATTGCCCGATGCGGCGTTGCCGGGTCAGTTGGGTGGTGCGGACTGGCGGGTGGAGCTGCCGTCGTTCGATGCGCTGGCAGCACTGGCGCCCCGGATTTCAGCGGCCGCCTTGCGCGGCCATAGCCTGTGGTGGACGGAAGGATCGGCCGAAGTGGCGCCATCGCTGCTGATGTGCCGGGGTTTGCCTGGACCCGAACTGTTTGGCGGTATGCTGGCCGGCGTCTGGCCACAGGCCGTCAGCCCGTGCACTTGACCAGCAGGGCCGTGATGTTGTCCCGGCTGCCGTCGCGCTTGGCCATCTCCACCAGCGCCGCGCAGCAGGCATCCAGATTATGCTCGGTGGCGCTGGCCAGGATGGTTTCGATCCGGCCCGGCGCCGATTCGCCGTACAGGCCATCGCTGCACAGCAGGTAGACGTCGCCCGGCATCATCACCTGCGATTGTAGCTCCGGCACCAGGTCCGGCCCCGGCCCCAAGGCTTGCAGCAGCAGGTTGCGCGGCGGGAGCGGGGTGTGGGCACCGGCGTCCAGCGCCTGCTGGTACAGCGTCTGGTCGCGGGTCAGTTGCACCATGCGACCCTGGCGATAGCGGTACAAGCGGCTGTCGCCTACATGGAACACGAACATGGGGCCATCCGGCGGTAATTGCCACAGGCCCGTCAAGGTGGTGCCCATGCCGCTGCCGTCGGCGCGGTCATGGGCCAGGTTGGTCTGGTACATGCGGTCGTTGGCGTATTCCACCGCGTCGTGCAGGGTGATCATGGCCTTCATGGCGGCGTCGGACCAGGTGGCGTCAGGGTCGGCCAGGGCCGGGTCGAACGGCGTGGCGCGGAACATGGGGACCGTGGTTTCGCTGCCGGGCGGAGTGGCGTGCGCGGCCTGTGCGGCGCGCACGAAGTTGTAGACCAGGTTGAGCGCGTCGGCGCTGGCGATCTCGCCGCCATTGTGGCCGCCCATGCCGTCCGCCACCATCACCAGCCCCAGGTCGGGCGCGATGAAGAAATTGTCCTGGTTCGATTCACGCACGGTGCCGATGTCCGTGAGGCCGAACGCCACGCCGAAATCGAGGTGGTGCGGCACGGATGGCGATAGTTGTTTCCAGTTATCCAAGGTGTCTCCTGGCCAGAAAAAGCGCAACCGCGAAGATGACTTTTCGCCAGTGGCGAAGTATCCCATGCTAGCATGAGCCATGCATTAGTTCGACGTAAATTCCCGAAAAAAGTGGAGACGCATGGACCGTAGTGCCGACCGTTCCCAATCTGATGAGGCCAGCCAGGCCGCTGGCGCCGCACCGCGCGAGGCTGAGCTGGTGCGCCGGGTGGCCGCGCTGGAGACGGTGGTGGCGCTCGAACGCCAGCTGCGCGAGGTGCACGCGGCGGCGGCCCGCGATGCCGTTAGCCAGTTGGCGGCGCTGCAGGCACAGGTAGGTGGCGCGGCTGCGACGCTGCCGCCGGCACCAGCACCCGATGACGATATCACCCGCCTGGTGCCCGCCGGACCGCAGGACGACGACGCGACCCGCATGGCTCCCGCAGCGCCCGCGCTGACCGACGACGCGACCCGCGTCGCGCCCACTGCACCCGCGACTCCTTTCGATGACGTCACCCGTATCGCCACCAGCGCAATGGGAGCGATCCCAAGCGTATCGCTGGCGGCGCAGCGCATCGACGCCAGCGCCGCCGGCGGCCCGACTGTCGCGCCTTCCGCGCCGCCGCGCAGCGTGCTGCCCGCGGCACCGCCGCCGGTGCGCGCCGCCCCGGGCGAGGAACTGCCGCTGGCGCTGCGTCCCGGGTTCCAGTTATTCGAGTACCGCATCGACGCCGTGCTGGGACAGGGCGGATTCGGTATCACCTATCTGGCCACGGACGTCAACCTGAACACGAAGGTGGCGATCAAGGAGTACCTGCCCGGCGACTATGCCACGCGCGCTTCGGACCATTCCGTGTCGCCGCGCTGGGCCGAGGATAACGATTTCTACCTGAGCGGGCTGGAGAGCTTCCTGGTCGAGGCCCGCACGCTGGCGACTTTCCGCCATCCGAATATCGTGCGGGTGGCGCGCTTCTTCGAGGCCCACCGCACCGCCTACATGGTGCTCGAATATGAGCGCGGCAAGCCGCTCAAGCAGTGGTGGGAAAAGCGCAAATCGATGCCGGAGCAGCAGTTGCTGTCGCTGCTGCATCCATTGCTCGATGGCCTGGCGCTGGTGCACGAATCGGGTTATCTGCACCGAGACATCAAGCCGGACAACATCTACGTGCGCAAGGAAGACGGCAGCCTGGTGCTGCTTGACTTTGGCGCCGCGCGGCAGACGGCCGGCGGCGCGCAGGCCATGGCCGACGTGGTCACGCCCGGTTATGCGCCGCCGGAACAGTACGAAGGTGGTCCGCAGGGGCCGTGGACCGACATTTACGCGTTGGGCGCCACGCTGTATTGGATGGTCACGGGCGCCAAGCCGGCGCCGGCGCCCGAGCGCCAGCAGGGTGTGGTGCAATACGTGCCGGCGCGGCAGGCCGCGGCGGGGCGCTACAGCGAGGCCTTCCTGCTGGCGATCGACCAGGCGCTGATGCTCGATCCAGCGCTGCGGCCGCAATCGATCGCCGATTTCGCCCACGCGCTGTTCGCGGCCCATGCCGGCAGCCTGGGGCTGCAGGATGCGCTGCGGGTGGGGGAAGTGGAGGCGCAACGGCGTTTGTCGAGCGGCATACGGCGGCTGGGCCGGGCCGTGTGGCGGCCTGCTTCCTGGCCGCTGGCGCTGAAGCTGACGCTGGCGCTGGTGCTGGCCGCGCTGCTGCCGATGACCATCACGGCGTATTACAACCTGCGGGCCAGCGTGGCCACCGTGTCGGCCAGCGAATTGCGCAACCTGGAGAGCCTGGCCAAGAGCACGGCCGGCCGTGTGGCGCAACTGCTGGGTGACAGCCGGCACCTGGCCGCCTACCTGGCCGCCGATCCCGTGTTCATCAACTATTTGCGGGCGCCCGGCACGGCGGGGCGCGAGGCCGTCCACGCGCGGCTGGTGAGCGTGGTCAAATCCAACCCCGACGTGCACCTGATGTTCCTCATGAACGCGGCCGGCGATGCGCTGGTGTCCAGCGAACCTGGGGTGGCCGGGCTCAATTTCAAGTTCCGCGAGTACTTCCAGCAAGCCTTGCGGGGCCGTCCCTTCATGACGGGGGTGATCGTCGGGTCCACGGAAGGCAAACCCGGCGTGTACTACGCCTATCCCGTATTCGATACGCGCCACGCCGTGATCGGGGTGGTGGTGCTGCGCATCAAGGGGTCAACCATATCGACCATCCTGGACCAGGTGCGTGCCAAGAGTTCGCGCCTGCCGCTGATGATCGACGGCGACGGGGTGCTGGTGCAGTACGCCGACGAGCGTATGTTGTACCGCAGCCTGATGCCGCTGCCGCCCGAGACGCTGGCGCGCATTGTGGCGGACCAGCGGTTCCGGCGGGAGCGCATCGACAGCCTTGGCATGCCGACGCTGGCGCGCGCCATGGTCGGGGCCCGCGCGACGGGCAGTATCCGTTATCACTCCACACTGACGGACGTGGACGAATACGCCGGTTTCGCACCCGTGGGCGGGCATGACTGGGTGGTGGCGGTGACGGAATCGCGCCAGCGCTTCGAGGCGCCGCTGCGGCACCTGTTCGACCTTGTGCTCTACAGCGTGGGCGCGGTGGGACTGGTATGCCTGCTGCTGGCGTGGTGGTTCGCGCGCGGCATCGTGCGGCCCGTGAAGCGCTTGACGGATGCGGCGAACGCGCTCAAGGAGGGCGATTATGAACGTGCCAACATCCAGGTCAAGGTGACGACAGGCGACGAGATCGGCCAGTTGGCCCGCACTTTCAACGTGATGATCGACGTGCTGCGCCAGCGCGATCGCGAGCAGCGGCGGGGTGGACTAGGACGCAAACGCGGTGGCGCCGGCCAGGGCCAGGGATAGCATTGCAGCGCGACGGACTAGTGCTCCGCGGGCGTCGCGCGGCCGTACTGGATATGCCATGCCTTCGCGGCATCCTGCTGGCAGCCATAACCGAGCAGGCCTTCGGCCAGCGCCATCTGGTGTCCCGCGTGGCTCGCCGTGGGCACGCAATGGGCCAAGCGCCAGTTCGGCTGCGGCCGCAGCAGGTCGCGCGCCATCAGCAACCGGGGCAGGCCGCCATAGACGGTCGCGTAGCCGTGGACGGCAAACCCTTGCAGCAGCAGGCCGCGCAGGCTGCGCATGTTTTCCGGTGCTACCGTGGCCAGCACCAGTGTGCGGCCGAGTGACTGCGCCAGCGCACCGCGCGCGTCGATGGCCACCTGATGCAGGTTGTGGCCGCGCCACGGCGGCAGCGAGGCGGCGCCGTCCAACACGCAGGCCCGCAGCCGGTCGGCCGGCGCCAGCGCCAGCAGGTCGGCCAGGTGCGTCACCGTCTCCGAACGGATACCCAGTACGCCGTAGGCCACCAGTTGGTCACCCATGAAGCAGCCCAGGATACGCCCCAGTTCCTGCACATGCTGTTCGAAATGGGGCAGTTGGTCCGGCCGCACCATGCCGGCCGGCGTGGCCGCGAATACCTGCGCGTGCAGCGCCCAGGCGGCGGACGCTTCCCCGGGCCGCAACGTGCGCCAGTGGAATGGGCTGTCCCCGGTCATCGCATCAGCTCCGCGTAGTTGATCACCTTGAGTGGCGGGTAAAGTTGGAGCTGGTCCGCCACCGACATGTTGACCAGGTAGGAAAAGCGGGCCAGCGTTTCGATCGGGATCGCGGCCGGCGCCATGCGGTGCACGAGAATTTGCGCCGCCTTGTGGGCCGTCAGCCGGCCCACGCTTTCATAGCCCGACACCAGCCCGAACAAGGCTTTGCCGTCGCGCAGGTAGACTTCCGTGGCGGCGAAGGTGGGCAGGCGTTGCGCCAGCGCGGCCATGGTCAGCGCCTTGCGGTTGGCGGCCAGGAAGCTGTCGGGGCCGATGTACAGCAACTGCGTGGCGGCGCTGGACAGGTTCGCCACCAGGCGTGGCAGGGCGCCGGCGTCGGGCTGGCCCTTGGCGTCCGGCGGGACCGGCTTTTCCACCAGCCGCAGGTGGTTTTCACTTGCCAGGGCGCGCCATTCGGCCACGTTCTGTACCGAGTTCGGCTCGGCCGGATTGTAGATCACGGCGATCCGTTCGACGCGGCGGTAGGCGCGGATGGCGCTCAGTTGCTGCGCCAGCGGCACCACGTGGCAGGCGCCCGTGACGTTGCGCCCCGACGAGGACAGCGACGTGACCAGCCCGGAGCCGAGCGGTGACGCCACCATGGTGAACACCACCGGGATGTCCGTCACATGGATGGCGGGATCGATGGCGCCCGCGCGCCCGGCCACGGCCAGCGTGACGGGCGTGCCCCAGGTGTAGATCAGGTCCGCGCGCCGCGCGCGCGCTTCGGCCACCAGTTGCGGTACCTTGCCGATATCCTGCGCCACGTCGCGCACGATCAGCTCGACAGGGATGCCGTTGACGGCGAAGTAGTCGCGGAAGCCTTGTTCCACGGCGCTCTGGCCCCGGTACAGCATCATGTAGATGCGGTAAGGCCGTTGACTGGCGCGCAGTGCCGGCGTGGCCAGCCAGGCGCAGCCCGCGGCGGCGACGCGCAGCACGGCGCGCCGGCGCGGCCCGCGCGGTGTGCCGGACGTGGCGGACATGGCGGACGTCGCGGTGGTCATGACAATTCCTCACGGCGGCGGGGGCGCCGCAGCCGGGATGGCCGCAGCGTGGCCGTGAACAGCAGCGATGACAACAGTCCCACCGCGCCCAGTATCAGCATGGCCTTGGCCGCGCCGTAGCGTGCCAGCAGCACGCCCGTCACAATGGGGCCGGCGGCGCCGCCCAATCGTTCGACCAGGCGGAACACGCCCATCACGGGACCGCGGCCCGCATCCAGCGTCGCGTTGCGCGTGGTGCGCGTGACCAGCACCAGTTGGGCCGAGATGCTCATGGCCTGGCCCACGCCCAGGCCGGCGATGCCCAGCATGACCAGGTCCGCGCTGGCGCCGCGCATGATGGGCAGCATGGCCAGCGCCGTCAGCAGGCCGCCGCCGGCCACCATGGCGGCGTAGGCGTTGTAGCGGTCGGCCAGGTGCGCGAACAGTGGCGCCAGCAGCAGGCAGGAAAGGCCATACAGCATGGTGTAGCGTCCGATGTCGGACTTGGAAAGGCCCAGTTCATTGAGCAGCACCGGCACCAGGAAGATCAGGAAGCCGGAATAGAGGAATTTGGCCGGGATGCCGGACAACACGGTCAGCGCGACGAAGCGCCGGTTATGCAGCAGTTCGCGCAGCGGCGCGCGCTGGCCGGCCAGGGTGACGGCGCCGCGGTTGTCCAGCACCGCGCCAGCGATGAAGGCGGCCACCAGCGCGATGCCGGCGCCCAGCGCGAACACGGGCCGGTAGCCCAGCCGGTCGGCCAGGATGCCGCCCACGGCCGGCGCGCAGATCTCTGCCACCATGATGGCGCCCACGAACAGCGCCATGCCCCGGCCCCGGTTGGCGTTGTCGGTGCTGTCGAACACATAGCCTTGGCAGGCCATGAACATGAGCGCATAGCCGATGCCGGTGACGCCGCGCGCTGCCAACAGCACCCAGTATTGGGGCAACAGGGCGGTGGCGGCCAGTCCGGCGATCACCAGCGAGGCGCCCGCCACATAACTGGTGCGCCGCCCCACGCGGTCGGACCAGTGCCCTGCGGCGGGCATGCTGAGGGCGACGGCCAGCAGGAAGGCGGTCACGGGCAGGCTGGCGCGCAGCCCGTCCGGTAGGGCCATGCCGGGCATGGGCAGCGTGGCCGCATACACGGGCAGGAAGGGCCGCGACAGCATTTCAGCGAACATGAACAGGAAGCTGAGCACCCGCACCAGCACGATTCGTTGCTGCGTCAGTTCACCATCGCCGGCGGCATCGCCAAATTCATATTCGCGCTGCAGTTGCCCCAGCAAGGCGGCACCGGTGTGCGTCTGGCGCGCGCTGGTGGCGAGCCCCGCCAACTTCTCGTAACCCTGGTTGACGGCGGCCGCGATCGCGCCCAGGCGCACGGCCAGCGGCTCGCTGCCTTCGCGCAGGTGGGCGCGGCGGAAGTCACCGGCGGCCAGCCGCGTCATCATGGCGGCGATCTGGCGCATGGGGGCGGTGAAATTGAGGGTGACGACGAACCACAGCACTTCGAATGCGATCAGCAGGCTGGCCAGCAGCACGATGCCGATGTCGTAGCGCAGCTCATGCACGCGCGCGGCCAGGTAGTTGCGGTGCACGCCCACATGCAGTTGGCCGACGATGGCGCCGTGCAGCCGCAGGGGCAGCGGCTGGTCCAGGTAGCCGCCCGGCGGGCCGCCGTCGTCGCCGCCGCCGAACAGCGGCTCGCCGTCGGTGCCGGTCACGCGCACGTAGGCCAAGTCGGGATTCAGGCGCAGCACGTCGGCGAAGTACTCGGGCACACCCACCAGCCGGGGCAACGGTATGCCGTAGCCCAGCGCCCGTTCCAGCTTGGCCGCCAGCGACAGGGCGGCCGTGTGGGCCTTGCTGCCCAGTGCCGGCAGCAGCCGTTCTTCCGCCCGCGTCCACGCGTAATACGACAGGGCCAGCTGGCTGGCCAGCAGCAGCGCCAGCGCGAATGCGAACAGCAGGCGCACCGGCCGCGTGGTCAGGGGCTGGCCGGGCGTCACTGCCGTTCCCCAGACTGCGGGGCCGCGCTGATGGCGTGGGTGGCCTGTTCCAGTTCCCGCAACGCGTCGTCGGCGCGTGCGCGCGCGCGGCTGGCCAGCGCCGCCGCTTCCGGGTCGGGGTGCGGCGGTGGTGGCTGATGGTCGAGGGTGGAGGCGATGCTGTCCACGGTACGGGCGATGCGGCGCATCCAGAGCCGGATCGCGGCCATCGCCAGCAGCGCGCCGGCGGCGGCGATCCAGGCGGCGGCCCGCGTCAGCTGGTCCGCGTAGGCGGCGATCGACAATTCCTCGGCCTGGCGCGTGTAGCGCAATTCGATGGCGCCCATGGCCAGGCCCAGGTTGTTGGACAGGGGCGCGCGCAGGGCCGCGCCGTGGCTGGTGTCGCCGGTGCTGAACACGGGCGCGCCGTGCGTGTCGAGTACGCGGATGCCGACGATGGCGCTGTCCTGGCGCGCCTCCCGCTCGATGGCCGCTTGCGCATTGCCCAAGCCTTTGATGGGCAGGCCCAGGTCCAGCCCCGTTTCCAGGTTGTCGCGCAGGTCGTCGAGGATCAGGTGCAGGCGCGATTGCTCCAGTTCACTAAGCGTGCGATCGAGTTTGCCGACACTGAGGTAGGCGTTCAGACCGATCGCCAGCGCGCCGATCAGGATGAGGGGCGCGCTGATGGTGACGCTAAGCCGGGACATCGCCATGCCGCACCCGTATGATGTAGGATAGGCAACAATTGTAGCACCGAATTTCCGCCGCGCAGCTATCCGTGGGCGCCATTTTGCGGGCCGGACGCAGGGCGTTTGACCCGTCGCAAGGAATGTCGCGGCTGTTGCGCTTATTCGTAGGCCGGCAGCCGCTTTTGCTCCAGCGGGGTGAAGCCGGCGTCGCGCAACTGCTGTAATTCGGCCGCGCTGGGAGGCGTGGCGCGCGCCTGCAGTTGCTGGCGTTGCTGCTGGTAGGCCGCGATGCGGCGCTGCCAGTCGGCCTGGTCGCGGTCCAGCTCCGCCAGCCGGTCGGCGGCACCAGGCGACAGCGTGGCGGCGCGCAACTGGTAGATTTCATTGTCGCCCGCTCCCTGCGCGCGGCGCCGCTGCACTTCGTCCTCCAGCCGCAGCACGCGGGTGGGCGCTTCCCGTTCCTCGCGCAGCGCGGCGGGCAGCTTGGCGTCGAGCGCGGCCAGCTTCTGTTGGCGCTGGGCCGGCGTGAGCGTGGTGTCGGCGTTGATCTCCATGCGGGCGATGGCGTCCGTGTCGTAGGCATCGCTGGCGCCGAACAGGCCGTCGATCTCGTCCTGGCTGAAATAGCGATGGCGCAGCTGCTGCATGGCCTCGAGCCGGGCGCGCGCGCCATCGGTCAGGCTGGCCGGCTTGGGCAGGCTCTTTTCCATATCCACCAGCGCGCGTTTGTATTCCAGGTATTGCGCCAGCAGGCGGCGCGCTTCGGCGGCGGCGGCCGGTTTCAGGCGCCGATCGAGTTCGCGCCCGATCTCGACGCGGATCGCATCGAGCGAGCGCTCGCCCAGTCCGGCCAGGTAGTAGTCGAACAGGTGCGCCAGTTCGGCGTCGACCACCAGCTTCTCGGCGCTGTTCTGGCGCACCTCGCCGTCGGGCGTGGTGCCATCCATCGAACGCACGAACGCGAAGTAGTTGGGGGCGGAGCGGGCTGGCTGGGCCGGCGCCTCCGGCTGGTGCAAGGTGAGGTACAGGGTGCCGGCGGCCAGCGCCAGTCCGCCGGCCCGCAACAGCTTTGTGCGTGCGTTCATGGTCACTCCTTTACAGGCCCAGGCCCTGCAGGCGGTTGGCCTGCTGACGGAACACGGTGACCGGGCTGGTTTCGAACAGGTTGGTGATGCCGATCATCTGGTTCACTTCGTCCAGGTGGTTCATGGCGTAGTCGTCGCGGATCACGCGGCCCAGGTGGCTGGAGCAGCTGCTGACCAGACCATCGTTCTTGGCGCCGTTGAAGGCCAGCGCGGTGAGCGCCAGCACAGGGTCGCTGATGTCGAAAACGTTGGTGTAGGGCTGGGCGCCGCTCCACGAGAAGTAGTACACGCCGTTGACCTGGTAGGCGCCTTCACCGCAGGCGCTGGTGGGCACGCCTTCCGGATGGCGGCTGTTGAAGGCCAGCGTGCCGGCCGTACTGAGCGACTGGGCGGCGGCCACGGAATCCTGCGGCAGGGTGGGGCTGCCGGACAGGAAGCTGATCAGGCCGGCGACGGCGTTGGCCACCGAGTAGGTGACGTCGGGCACGGCGCCGATCAGCACGTCGGCCACGCGCGAACCTTTGTTCACGCCACCGACGCTGCTGACCGAGGCCACCAGGTCGGGCCGCACGGACGCCACGTAACGGGAAGTGGGGCCGCCATGGCTATGGCCGATCAGGTTGACCTTGGTGGCGCCGGTGGCGGCCAGGATTTGCCGGACCTGGGTCAGCAACTGTTCGCCCCGCACTTCCGTGCTGTTGGCGGCCGACACGGTGGTGACGTAGACCTTGGCGCCGCCGCTTTGCAGGCCGGAGGCGATGCCATAGAAGTAGTCCACCGGGCCCAGGCTGTCGAAGCCGAACAGGCCGTGCACCAGCACGATCGGGTATTTGGTCTGGGTGTAGCCGGTGGCCCACGAGGGTGCCGGCAGGGCGGTGAGGGCGATGAATAGCAGTGATACGGTCTTCCAGAAGCGTTTTGTCATGTTGTCTCCGTCAGGTTATAAAGGTTGGAACGGCTGGGGCGCCGCGCACGATGCGCCATGGCGGCGGCAGTCGCACCCCGGCGGCTTCAGTTCCTCCCCGCTCTGTGGCGGGAATAAAACGAGCGCTCGCTCGGTTTTTAGAATGTAACATTGTTGTTGTTTTAATCTTTTCGCGCTGGTCGAATTCAGGCGCCGGAATTGGAAAATCGGTCGGGACAGTTGTTTTCCTGCGTTATAATCGTTCCCGAAATCAATCTCCGGGGTGACCTTGCCTGTCCACTTCACTTTCCAGCAGTTCCAGCGCATGACGCCGCTCGATGGCGCCAATATCTGGGCTTTCCTGCTCGAGCGCTATGGTGAGCGCATCGGCGTCAAGCGCCGCAAGCCGGCGTTGCAAAACCTGGAAATCATCTTCAACGCCACCTTCCGCCTGGCCAACGAGGTGGGCTTCCGGGCCATGAATTTGCGCGACCTGTGCCGCGAGACGGGCTTGTCGATGGGCGGCCTGTATGGCTATATCAGCGGCAAGGACCAGCTGGCCGAAATGATCGAGGAGGTGGTGCGTCACGCCACCAAGGAAGTGCCGCGCATGTTCGCCCACGTGGAAGATCCGCTGGACCGGCTGGAAGCGCTGATCCGCGCCTCGATCTTCCTGTCCGAGATCCTGCAGCCGTGGTTCTATTTCGTCTTCATGGATACCCGCGCGCTGCCGCCGCAGCAACGGGCCATGGCCAAGGAGTCGGAGCTGTATGTGCAGACTTTGATCACGGGCCTGCTCGACACCGTGGAACCGCATCCGAACGGCGCGGCGCCGCTGCTGGCGGCCCATTGCATGGCCATGTTCCAGGACTGGTATGTAAAACGTTGGAAGTACCGTGCCGCCAAGGTCACGCCCGACCAGTTCGCGGAAAGCACGGTGCGCTTCGTGCGCAGCCACCTGGCGGCGGCGCGCACGAGTTGAACTGATCTGACTTAGTTGGTGGCAGGCTTCTCGGCCGGCGCATCCAGTTCCGGCGCCGCGTCGCCCATGTCGAGCGAGTGGACGGCGGCGTCCCCCATGAATTCATCGTACAGCCATTCCCCATTGAGCTGGGTCAGGCCGGCCGGGACGGCGCGTTCCAGCGGCGGGCGCTTTTGCAGGGCCACGCGCATGTAATCCATCCAGATCGGCATCGCCACCGTGGCGCCGAATTCGCGTCCACCCAGCGACTTGGGATCGTCGAAGCCCATCCACGACACGGCCACGATGCCGCCGCCGTAGCCGGAGAACCAGCCGTCCATGGCGTCACTGGTGGTGCCGGTCTTACCGGCGATATCGGGGCGGCCCAGCTTGGCCGCGGCGGCGCCGGTGCCGCTGCGCGTCACTTCGCGCAGCATGGTGTCGGTGACGAAGGCGTTGCGGGCGTCGATCACGCGCGCCGATTCCTGCAGGGCGGGCGGTGGTGGGGTTTCCGAGATCACGGCGCCGTTGCCGTCGACGATGCGCGAGATCAGGTAGGGCTCGATCTGGTAGCCGCCGTTGGCGAAGATGGCGTAGGCGCCGGCCAGTTGCAGGGGGGTGACGGCGCCCGTGCCCAACGCCAGCGTCAAATTCTTGGGCTGGCGGCCAAGCTCGAAGCCGAATTTGCCCAGGTAGCCGTGCCCGTAGCCGACCGTGATGTTGCGCAGGATGCGCACCGAGGCCACGTTCTTGGACTTGGCCAGCGCCGTGCGCATGGTGATCGGGCCGTCGTACACGCCGTCGTCATTGCCGGGGCGCCAGGACTCGTTGCCCGTTTCGGCGCCCGTCAACTCAAGCGGCACGTCGTTGATGATGGTGGCCGGCGAAAAGCCTTTTTCCAGCGCGGCCGAATAGATGAAGGGCTTGATCGAGGAGCCGGGCTGGCGCCATGCCTGCGTGACGTGATTGAACTTTTGCAGATTGTAGTCGAAGCCGCCCACCAGCGCGTGGTAAGCGCCCGTGGCGGCGTCGATGGAGACGAAAGCGGCCGCCACTTGCGGCACCTGGGTGATGGACCAGGTGTTCTTTTCGCCGCGCAGGATGCGCACGATGGCGCCGGGGCGCAGCTTGAAGCCGTCCTTGGCGCCGGCCGCCAGCGCCGGTGCGGCCAGCCGCAGGCCGTCGCCGCTGATGGTGATTTCCTGGCCAAACGGGTCCTGCACCTTGACGCTTTTGGCGCCCGCATCCAGCACCACGGCCGGGATCAAACGGTCACTGCCTGGGCGCTTCTGCAGCGCTTCCTCGATCGCCTCGTCCCGTTCCTCGTCGCCGGCCGGCAGTTCGATGAACGCTTCCGGGCCACGGTAGCCGTGGCGCTGGTCGTAGGCCAGCACGTTGCGGCGCACCGATTCGTAGGCCGCGTCCTGGTCTGCCTTGAGGATGGTGGTGTAGACGCTGATGCCCTTGTTGTACGAGTCGTCCTTGAATTTGGCGTACACCACCTGGCGCGCCAGTTCGGCCACGTATTCGGCGTGGGTTTCGAATTCCTGGCCGCGGTTGTTTACCCGCAGCGGTTCGTGCAGGGCTTTCTGGTACTGGGCTTCGGTGATGTAATCGAGTTCGCGCATGCGCTTGAGCACCACGTGCTGGCGCTCTTTGGCACGCTTGGGATTGACGGCCGGGTTGTGGTGGGCCGGGTTCTTGGGCAGGCCGGCCAGCATGGCCATTTCCGCGATGCTCAGGTCTTTCAGCTGCTTGCCGTAGTAGACCTGGGCCGCGCTGCCGAAGCCGTACGAGCGCTGGCCCAGGTAGATCTGGTTCATGTACAGCTCCAGGATCTGGTCCTTGCTGAGCGCCGCTTCGATCTTATAGGCCAGCATGACTTCATTGAGCTTGCGGCCGATGACCTTGTCGCGCGTGAGGAAGAAGTTGCGCGCCACCTGCATGGTGATGGTGGAACCACCCTGGTGGAAGCCGCCGGTCAGGTTCGACTTCACGGCCCGCAGCGCACCCACCCAGTCGATGCCGCTGTGTTCATAAAAGCGCGTGTCTTCAATGGCCAGGATGGACTTCTTCATCATCTCCGGCATGTCCTTGATGGGGATGAAGTTGCGGTGTTCCTCGCCGAATTCGCCGATCAGCACTTTGTCCGCCGTGTAGATGCGCAGCGGGATCTTGGGCCGGTAGTCCGTGATCACGTCCAGCGACGGCAGGTTGGGCGCGATGGACAACAGCAGATAGGCCACCAGCAGGCCGGCGGCGATCAGGCCCGCGAGGAAGATGGCGATCAGGCCGCGCATGAGCTTGCGACGCTTGAACAGGGACGATGCGGCGGGCAGGGAAGCACTCAAGACAGAATTCTCGTGGTTGCGAAGTGGGGGGAATTATAGACCAATCGACCCGCCACGCTTCGATATGGCCGGGGTGCCGTCCGGCGGCCTGTTCGGCATCGCGCCGCGGCACTACGCGATGGTTCGGTGCCCACGCGCTGCGCAGGCGCTGGAGCGGTCGCCCTGACGACAACGGCGGCCCGCGGGCCGCCGTTGTCAGCTTCAAGCGATGGTGCGGCTTATTTGACGCCGTGCATCAGCTTGCTGATCAGCGGTGCGATCAGGAACAGCAGGATGCCACCGGCCATCAGCGAGTAGAAGCCCAGCGTGTAGCCTTCCAGTGCGGACGTCACGGACATGCCTTTTTCGCCGCTCACGAAGCTGGCGAAGATACCCGACAGGTTGTTGCCGATGCCGGTCGAGAGGAACCAGCCGCCCATGCCCAGGCCCACCAGGCGGGTAGGGGCCAGCTTGGTCACCATCGACAGGCCGATCGGCGACAGGCACAGTTCACCGACGGACTGGATCACGTACACCATGAACAGGGTCCAGAACGGGATCTTGTTGTGCACGTCGACCAGCGACGACAGGGCGAACATCAGCAGGCCGAACGCCAGGCCGTTGAAGATCAGGCCCAGGCCGAACTTGCGGGCGATCGAGGGGTTGACGTTCTTGCGGCCCATGGCCACCCAGATGAAGGCGATCACCGGTGCCAGCGTGATGATGGCGATCGAATTCACGGTCTGGAAGTAGGCGTTCGGGAACTCCCAGCCGAACATGATGCGGTCGACGATCTTATCGGCCAGGAAGGTGAACGAGCTGCCCGCCTGCTCAAAGAACATCCAGAACATGATATTGAAGAAGAAGATCACCAGCATGGCGATCACCTTGTCGCGCGCCACCTTGCCGTTGCGGATACCTTCGATCATCAGCATGACGGCCAGCAGGATGAACAGCACCGACAGCACGCCCTGCAGGTTGTTGGCGCCGGCGGCCAGCAGCATGTAGACGATCGGGATCACGCACAGCGCGCCCAGTGCCACCCACAGCATGCGCTTGGGGTCCTGCATCTGCGGTTCGGGCGCGCCGATGCCTTTCAGGCCGCGGCGGCCGATACTGAACCAGAACAGGCTGATCAGCATACCCACGCCGGCGGCGATGAACACCACCTTATAGGCGGGCATGCCGCCGGTGCCGAAGATTTTGGTGGCCAGGTATTCGGTCAGCACGGGGGCGATCAGCGCGCCCGAGTTGATGCCCATGTAGAAAATGGTGAAGCCGGAATCGCGGCGCGTATCGGCCAGCGTGTACAGCTTGCCGACCATGGTCGAGATGTTAGGCTTGAACATGCCGTTACCGACGATGATGGTGGCCAGACCCATTTTGAAGATATTCGGATCGGGTAGCGCGATCATGAACAGGCCCGCGGACATGAAGATGGCGCCGACGATGATGGAGCGCTGGTAGCCCAGCACGCGGTCGGCTACGTAGCCACCGAACAGGGCACCGGCATACACCAGCGCCAGGTAGGAACCGTAGGTCAGGTTGGCGAACTGCTCGCCGGCCGAGTCGCCGTGGTAGAACTGGGCGACGATGTAGAGCACCAGGGCCCAGCGGATGCCGTAGAAGGCGAAACGCTCCCAGAACTCCGTCATGAACAACATCCAAAGCGGAGCTGGGTGTCCCATGATCTGTTTGAACTCGGGGACAGCGACTTCCTGGTTAGCTTGGGTAGCACCGCTCATGCGGTTTCTCCTAAAGTTTATTATGATCGATAAAAATGGGTGGCAAGCCGCGCCCTGGCTGGATAAGCTTGGGGGCACAACGAACCACGCCGGTCTTCCGGGTGCGGCATTTTAATCTACAAATCCATCCTGGGGCATCTTTTGCGGCCTGGCCTGCGGATTTGTGGCGTTTGTGCTAATAATGGGCGCGCGCCCTGGCATTGGCCGGGCACTGCAATCTCTGGCCCCAAAAAGGCCCAGTTGTCGTATATTGGCATTGCAAGCAATCACGTTGCAGCGAATCTGAATAAGGATTTTTGTACCATGGAACATGACGTTGTCGATACCCTGATCGCGCCCGAAGGACAGCTGGAAGTCCTGTCCAAGGCCGAAGTAAACAAGCTGCTCGACACCAGCCAGGGCGGCCTCTATAACATCTTCCGCAACTGCGCGCTGGCCGTGCTCAATTGCGGCAGTACGATCGACGATGGAAAGGAACTGCTGGAACGCTACAAGTCGTTCGACATCAGCATCATTCAACGCGAGCGCGGCATCAAGCTCGATATCAAGGGCGCGCCGGCGATCGCCTTCGTCGACGGCAAAATGGTCAAGGGCATCCACGAGCACCTGTTCGCCGTGCTGCGCGATATTATCTTCGTCAGCAACGAGGTGACGGATAACCCCGAATTCAACCTGGACAGCACGGAAGGCATCACCGACGCCGTGTTCCACATCCTGCGCAACGCCGGCATCCTGAAGCCGCAGATCAATCCCAACCTGGTGGTGTGCTGGGGCGGCCACTCGATCAACCGCGCTGAATATAACTACTCGAAAGAAGTGGGATACCAGATGGGCTTGCGCGGCCTCGATATCTGCACCGGCTGCGGACCGGGCGCGATGAAGGGCCCGATGAAGGGCGCCACCATCGGCCACGCCAAGCAGCGCCTGGATACGGGCCGTTACCTGGGTATCTCGGAGCCGGGCATTATCGCGGCCGAGTCGCCCAACCCCATCGTCAACGCGCTGGTGATCATGCCCGACATCGAGAAGCGGCTGGAAGCGTTCGTGCGCACGGGCCATGGCATCGTCGTGTTCCCGGGCGGCGCCGGCACGGCCGAGGAGATCCTCTACATCCTGGGCATTCTGCTTCATCCGGACAATGTGGACATCCCGTTCCCGCTGGTGTTCACGGGGCCGGAAACGTCGCGCGAGTACTTCGTGCAGATCAACCAGTTCATCCACGACACGCTGGGACCGGAGGCGCAGCAGCGCTACAAGATCATCATCGACGATCCGGAGCTGGTGGCGCGCGAGATGCAGGCCGGGATCAAGCAGGTGCGCGAGTTCCGCAAGGCGCGCAGCGATGCTTACTATTACAACTGGCTGCTGAAGATCGATCATGAGTTCCAGAAGCCGTTCGCACCCACGCACGAGAATATGCGCAACCTGAGCCTGCACAAGAACCAGGAAGTGCACCTGCTGGCGGCCAACCTGCGCCGCGCCTTCTCCGGTGTGGTGGCGGGTAACGTGAAGGACGAAGGCATCCGCGCGATCGAAAAGCACGGCCACTTCGAAATCCACGGCGACGCCTCCATCATGGGGCCGATGGACGCGCTGCTGGCATCGTTCGTGGCGCAGCACCGCATGAAGCTGGCGGGCAAGCACTACACGCCTTGCTACCGCGTGATCCAGTAAAAGAGATGGGGACGTAACACAATTCGAATTGTGTTACGTCCCGAATTGAAAAAAAGCCGCCCGGTTTTGCCACCGGGCGGCTTTTTTATATGGCGACGACGTTGCGCTTATTCTTCGCGGCGCAGGTGCGGGAACAGCAGCACGTCGCGGATGTTGGGCGAGTCGGTGATGATCATCATCAGGCGGTCGATGCCGATGCCGCAACCGCCGGCTGGCGGCATGCCGTATTCCAGCGCGCGGATGTAGTCGGCGTCGTAGAACATGGCTTCCTCGTCGCCGGCGTCCTTGGCCGCCACCTGGGCCAGGAAGCGGGCCGACTGGTCTTCCGCGTCATTCAACTCCGAGAAGCCGTTGGCGATTTCGCGGCCCACCATGAACAGCTCGAAGCGCTCGGTGATGCCGGGCACCGTGTCCGAGGCGCGCGCCAGCGGCGACACTTCGACCGGGTAGTCGATGATGTAGGTCGGCTCCCACAGTTGCGCTTCAGCCGTTTCCTCGAACAGCGCCAGTTGCAGCGCGCCCAGGCCCGAGTGGGCGTGCGGCTTGACGCCGAACTTGGCCAGTTCGGCCGTGATGAAGGCTGCGTCGGTCAGCTGTTCGTTGGTGTAGTGCGGGGCGTACTTGTTGATGGCGCCGACGATGGTCAGGCGGTGGAACGGCTTGGCCAGGTCCAGCTCGCGGCCGCCGTAGGTCAGGCTGGCGGTGCCGTGCGCGTCGATGGCGGCCTGGCGGATCACGGCTTCCGTGAAGTCCATCAGCCACTTGTAGTCGGTGTAGGCCGCGTAGAACTCCATCATCGTGAATTCCGGGTTGTGACGGATCGACACGCCTTCGTTACGGAAGTTGCGGTTGATCTCGAACACGCGGTCGAAGCCGCCCACCACCAAACGCTTCAGGTACAGCTCGGGCGCGATACGCAGGTACATTTCCATGTCCAGCGCATTGTGGTGGGTGACGAAAGGCTTGGCCGCCGCGCCGCCGGGAATGGTGTGCAGCATCGGCGTTTCCACTTCCATGAAGCCGTTCTTGTCCATGAAGCGGCGGATCGACGAGATGGCGGCGGTACGGGCCTTGAAGGTGCGGCGCGTTTCCTCGTTCATGATCAGGTCCACGTAACGCTGGCGGTACTTGGTTTCCTGGTCGGCCAGGCCGTGGAACTTGTCGGGCAGCGGACGCAGCGACTTGGTGATCAGGCGCAGCTCGGAAACCTTGATGGTCAGTTCATCGGTCTTGGTCTTGAACAGGGTGCCGACCACGCCCAGGATGTCGCCCAGGTCGTAGTGGTGCAGGGCGGCCATGGCCGCTTCGCCCGTCAGGTCCAGCGTGGCGTAGATCTGGATGCGGCCGTCGGCGCGCGGGCCCGACGCGTCCTGCAGCGTGGCGAAGGCGGCTTTCTTGCCCGCTTCGCGCTTGAGCATCATGCGGCCGGCCAGCACCACGGTGACGGGATTCTCTTCCAGTTCCTCGCGCGACTTCTGGCCATACTGCTCGTGCAGTTCGGCGGCCTTGTGCTCAGGCTTGAAGTCGTTGGGGAAGGCAACGCCCTGTTCGCGCAGCGCGGCCAGCTTGGCACGGCGCTCGGCGATGATCTTGTTGTCGTCCGGGGCGGCTGCTTGTTCTTGAAGATCGGTAGTCATGTTGTTCTCGTAGAGGGATGTTTTTATTTAGATTGCGGTGGCTGCCGGGACGGCGGCGAACAGCTGTTCGATATCGAGCTCGCTGAAGTCGCGCGCGATGCAGATCACGTTGTCGAATTGGGCAAAGGCTTCGGCGGGCAGCGTGGTGGTCAGCACCACGGCGCGCATGCCGGCGCGGCGTGCCGCCTCCACGCCCAGCGGCGCGTCCTCGAACACGATGCTGTGCGCGGGCAGGGCGCCGCTGCGCTCGGCCGCCAGCAGGAACACGTCCGGATTGGGTTTGCCGCGCGCCACGTCGGCCGCGCCCACCACGGTGTGGAAGTGGCCGCGCAGGTCCAGGCCGTCGAGCGTGAAGGTGATGTTGTCGTTGGGTGCGGCCGTGGCCACGGCCAGCGCCACGCCACCGCTTTTGGCGGCGGCGATGAACTGGTCGAAGCCTGGCACGGTGGCCCGGTGCGGCCCATACAGCTCGCGGTACAGCGACTCTTTTTCAAAGTCCAGCAGCGCGCTTTCTTCCTTGGTCAGGTGCTCGCCCAGGTAGTGGCGCATGATCTCGTGGCCCTGGCGGCCGGCCGTGGCGCGGAAGAACTCGTCCGGATCGATCTGGTGGCCGCGGCGTTCGAAAAAGGCGATCCACGACTGGGTGTGGAAGGCCATGTTGTCGACGATCGTGCCATCCATGTCGAAGATGAATGCGCGCTGCGGATTGCCCATGCTTTATACGCCTTGCTTGAGGGAGGCCGAGATGAACTCGTCCAGGTCGCCGTCCAGCACACCCTTGGTGTTGCCGGTCTCGAAGTTGGTGCGCAAGTCCTTGATGCGGGACTGGTCCAGCACGTAGGAACGGATCTGGTGGCCCCAGCCCACGTCGGTCTTGGAGTCTTCCAGCTTCTGCTGCTCGCTCATGCGCTTGCGCAGTTCCTGTTCGTACAGCTTGGCCTTCAGCATTTCCATCGCTTCGGCGCGGTTGCGGTGCTGCGAACGGTCGTTCTGGCACTGCACCACGATCCCGGTCGGCATGTGGGTCAGACGGACGGCGGAGTCGGTCTTGTTGATGTGTTGACCACCGGCGCCGGACGCGCGGTAGGTATCGACGCGCAGGTCGGCCGGATTGACTTCGATGTCGATCGAGTCATCCACTTCCGGATACACGAACAGCGACGTGAACGAAGTGTGGCGGCCGTTGGCCGAGTCGAATGGCGACTTGCGCACCAGGCGGTGCACGCCCGTTTCCGTGCGCAGGTGGCCATAGGCGTATTCGCCTTCCACCTTCAGGGTGGCGGTCTTGATGCCGGCCACCTCGCCGTCGGATTGTTCCATGATCTCGACCTTGAAGCCCTTGCGTTCGCAATAGCGCAGGTACTGGCGCAGCAGCATCGAGGCCCAGTCCTGGGCTTCCGTGCCGCCGGCGCCGGCCTGGATGTCGATGAAGCAGTTGTTGGGGTCCATCGGATTGTTGAACATCCGGCGGAATTCCATGCCTTCGATGACCTTGCGGATCTCTTCCGTGTCGCCGATCACCGCTTCCAGCGTGTCGTCGTCGTTTTCTTCCTTGGCCATGGCGAACAGGTCGTTCATGTCGGCCAGGTCGGCGTGGGCCTTGGTGAGGGCGAACACCACGGTTTCCAGCGATTTTTTCTCTTTACCGAGGTCCTGGGCGCGCTTGGGCTCATTCCAGACCGTGGGGTCTTCCAGTTCCTCGTTGACTTGCTCTAGTTTCTCCGACTTTTTATCGAAGTCAAAGATACCTCCGAAGTTCGGCTTCGCGCGTCGTGAGATCGGCGAGCAGGGCGGAGAGGGCGTTGATGCGTTCGGCTTCCATATTGGATCTTCTCTAGGCTGAAATCAAACCTTGGATTATACCCGACGCAGGGGTGTTCCGGGCCGTTCACGTGGCACGGCGGCTGGACCGGCGCCCCGGGCGGGCGTATCATGCGGCCGATATTGCGAAAATAATACGAACGAGCCGCCCATGCATGCCAGTTTCCCGCTATCCGTCTTGTCCTTGCCGCTGCTGTTTTCCACGCCAGCGGTACTGGCGGCGCCCCCGGCCGGCAGCGCCGCCACCCTGGCCGTGCTGGAGACGACGGACCTGCATGCCACCGTGCTCAGTTATGACTACTACAAGCTCAAGGCGGAACCGGCCATCGGCCTGGAACGCACGGCGACCCTGATCCGGCAGGCGCGGGCCGAATTCCCCAACACGCTGCTGCTCGATAACGGCGACGCGATCCAGGGAACGGCGCTGGCCGACTATCAGGCGCTGGTGGCGCCGCCGCCGTGCGAGCGGGCGCTGGCCGTCTACCGCGCGCTCGACGCACTGGGCGTGGAGGGCGCTGGGATCGGCAATCACGAGTTCAATTACGGCCTGGCTTACCTGAGCCGGGTCACGGGCAGCGCCTTCCAGGTCGACGGCGTGGACCCGGCCGCGCCCCGCTGCGCCGGCCCCCATTTCCCGCTGGTGCTGGCCAATGTGTACAGCACCCGCACGCATCAGCCGCTGTTCGCCCCTTACCGCATCCTCGACAAGGAAGTCAGTGCCACGGGGCCGGACGGCCAGCCCCTGCGCGCCACGATCCGGATCGGCATCATCGGTTTCACGCCGCCGGCCATCCTCGATTGGGATAAACGCGCGCTGGAGGGCAAGGTCTACACGCAAGGCGTACGCGAAGCGGCGCAAAAGTACATTCCCATGATGCGGGCCGAAGGCGCCGACCTGGTGGTGGCGATCGCCCACGGCGGCATCGACGGCGCGCCCTACACACCGGCCATGGAGAACGCAGGCCTGTATCTGGCCCAGGTGCCAGGCGTGGACGCGATGCTGATCGGCCATGCGCACCAGACCTTCCCCGACGCCTCCAGCACCGCGCCGGCCTTCAACCTGCCGGGCGTGGACAAGGTGCGCGGCACCGTGCATGGCGTGCCGACCGTGATGGCCAGCCTGTGGGGCAAGTACCTGGGCGTGATCGGCCTGCACCTGCGCTACGATGGCCAGCGCTGGCTGGTGGACAAGGAACGCACCACGGTGGAAGCGCGCGCCATCCAGAACCCCGACCGCAGCTTTGTCGCGCCAGATCCTGCCATCGCCGCGCTGGTGACGGACGAGCATGCGGCCACCATCGCCTACGTGCAGGCGCCACTGGGCCGCAGCGACTTTCGCATGGCCAGCTATTTCGCCGACGTGGGCGACCCGAGCGCCATCGAGTTGGTCAACCTGGCCCAGGCCGACTACGTGCGCCGCTATGTCAACGCCAACCTGCCGCAATATGCCGCGCTACCAGTGCTGTCCATGGCGTCGCCGTTCAAGGCCGGCGCGGCCGGGGTGGGCGATTACACGGATGTCAAAGCCGGCCCGGTGGCGCTCAATAACGCGGCCGATTTGTACCTGTATCCGAACGCTTTATACGCCGTCAAGGTGACGGGCGCCGAACTGCGCGCGTGGCTGGAAAAGGCGGCCGGCCGCTTCCGCCGCATCGATCCAGCCGTGAGCGGACCGCAGGAACTGGTCGATACGGGCTTCGCTGGCTTCAATTTCGACATGCTCACCGATCCCGAAGTGCGCTACGAGATCGATCTCACCCGCCCGCCGGGCCAGCGTATTGTGGACTTGCGTTACCGGGGTGTGCCAGTGTCGGCCGGCCAGTCGTTCATCGTCGCGACCAACAGCTTCCGTGCCAATGGTGGCGGTGGTTTCCCCGGCCTGGACGGCTCCAGGACCGTGCTGGCCGCGCCGGACGCCAGCCGCGATGTGCTGATCGCCTACATCCGTGCCGCACAAACGCTGACCCGCGCACAGCATGGCGCGGCCCGCAGCTGGCGGTTCGCCAGGGTGGCCCATGCCGGGCCGGTGGTGTTCCACGCGCCGCCCGGCCTGGAAGGGCTGGCGCACGACGCGGGCTTGATCACGGTGCGCCAGTTGAAGGCCGACGATGGCGGCGGCAAAGGTTTTGCCCTCTACGGCATCGACCTGTCCCACTGACCGTTGGCGCGCACCGCGCGCCGGTTCAGCATCTTCTTGCACGCTTCAAACCATACGGTGCTGGCCAAGGCGGACGCCATCGCCAGTGCCGCCAACGGCGCCGGGGGCAGGGCGAAACCAAACAGGGTGCGCACGCTGGGCACGCCCACCGCCAGTGCCAGCAGTGCCAGCGTGGCCACGCTGCTCCAGCGATAGGCATGGTTGACGGCGCCGGCGCGGGTCCAGCTCATACCGCTCCAGGT
This sequence comes from Rugamonas apoptosis, assembly GCF_014042355.1. Classification (GTDB taxonomy): domain Bacteria; phylum Pseudomonadota; class Gammaproteobacteria; order Burkholderiales; family Burkholderiaceae_D; genus Rugamonas; species Rugamonas apoptosis. Next base: position 279,655 of record NZ_JACEZU010000004.1, on the reverse strand, counting down.
ACGGTTGGCGAAGATCAGGCCCAGATTGGAACAGACCAGGGCAATAAAGGTGAGCGCGCGTTCCTGCGCGCTGTCCGTGCCGGCGGCGCGCAGGGCCAGCGACAGCGCCAGCAGGATGGCCAGCAGGCCGCCGCCTTGCACCAGCCCCCGCAGCAGTACATCGCGGTCGAACAGGCGCGCATCGGCCGCGCGGGGCGGCGCCGCCATGGCGTGCGGCTCGATCGCCTCGGCTTCGAATACGACCGAACAGGCCGGGTCGATGATCAGCTGCAGGAACAGGATATGCACCGGCATCAGCAGCACCGGCCAGCCGAACAGCACGGGGAAGAACGACAGCCCGACGATGGGCACGTGGACGGCCACGATGAAGGCGATGGCCTTGCGCAGGTTGGCGAACACGCGCCGGCCGTGGCGCACCGCCGTGACCAGCGAGGCGAAATCGTCGTTCAGCAGTACCAGCGCCGCCGCTTCGCGCGCCACGTCGGTGCCGCGCACGCCCATGGCCACGCCGATATCGGCCGCTTTCAGTGCCGGCGCGTCGTTGACGCCGTCGCCCGTCATGGCCACCACCTCGCCGCGTGCGCGGAAGGCCTGCACCAGCCGCAGCTTCTGCGCCGGCTGCACGCGGCAGAAAATGTGGGTGAGGGGCAGGCGGGCGGCCAGGGCCGCGTCATCCATGGTTTCCAGCTCGGCGCCGGTGATGGGGGTGCCGTCCGTCGTCAGGCCGGCCTGGCGGGCGATGGAGCGGGCCGTGGACGGATGGTCGCCCGTGATCATCACCACCTTCATGCCGGCGCGGCGGCATTGCGCGATCGCTTCGGGCACGTCGGCCCGCACCGGGTCTTCCAGCGCCACCAGGCCAAGAAATTCAAAATCGAAGTCGTGCTGCTTGTCCGGCAGGCCAGAGGCGGCGACCGCTGAAACGGCTGTGGTAACGGCTTGGGCAACGGGGGAGCCAACGGGGGAGCCAACGGGGGCGCTGACAGGGGAATCAACGGGGGGGCTGACGGGGGTGCTGAATTCAGCGCGCGCCACGCCCAGCACGCGCAAGCCTTCATTCGCCATCGCCGTCACCTGGCGCGCAATGGCGGCGCAACGCTCCGGTGGCAGATGGCACAGGTCCATGATGGCCTCCGGCGCCCCCTTGGCCGCGATCAGCAGCGCGCTGTGATCGGGCGACTGCCACACGCGCGACATGGCCAGCATCTCGGGCGAGAGCGGGTAGTCGTCCACCAGCGTCCAGTCATGGTGCAAGTGTTCGGTGTTGGCCAGCAAACGCTTGCCGCCGGCCGCGATGGCCGTTTCCATCGGATCGAAGGCGCGCCGGTGGCTGGCCAGCACGGCGTATTCCAGCACGCCGTGCAGTTCCTCCTGCAGCGCCATAGCGGCATCGCTAGCCGTGTCGTAGCGTGCGTCGTCGCACCATAAGGCGCGTAGCTGCATGCGGTTCATGGTCAGGGTGCCGGTCTTGTCGACGCACAGGACGGTGGTCGCCCCCAGCAGTTCAATGGCAGGGATGCTACGCGCCAGCACCTTTTCACGGGCCAGCCGCCATGCGCCCAGGCCCAGGAAGATGGTCAGCACCACCGGCAGTTCCTCCGGCAGGATCGCCATCGCCAAGGTCAGCCCGGCCAGCAGACCATGCAGCCAGTCGCCCAGCCGCAGCCAGTAGAACAGCGCCAGACACACGGCCAGCGCCAGGCCGGCCACGGCGACCTGCTTGACCACGCGCGCCGTCTCCGCCTGCACCGGCGTGGGCTGGGCGCCGATGGCGGCCAGCGACTGGCCGATGCGCCCCAGCGTGCTGCGCGGGCCGGTGGCGATCACGCGCCCGCGCGCGGTGCCTTGTGTGACGAGCGTGCCGGAATAGGCCTGGTGGATGGCTTGTGGCGTGTCGGGCGCGGTCACGTCGGGTGGCGTGTCCGGCGCGGCGGCGAATTTTGCCACCGGTACGGATTCGCCCGTCAACATGGATTCGTCCACGGTCAGGTTGGTGGCCGCCAGCAGCAACAGGTCGGCCGGGATGCGGTCGCCCTCCGCGATGAGAACAATGTCGCCGCACACGACGGTGGCCGCCGGCACTTTGCTGACCAGGCCATCGCGCACCACTACCGCCACGGGGCTGGACAACACCCGCAGCGCTTCCAGCGAGCGTTCCGTGCGCCGTTGCTGGACGAAGGAAATGGCCATCACGACGAACACAAAGCCCAGCAGCATCAGCGCTTCGTTCTGGTCGCCCAGCAGCAGGTAGATGGCGCCGCAGGCCACCAGCAGCAGGAACATGGGCTCGAACACGACACCGCGCAGCAGATTCAGGGCGTTACGAGGACGGGAAACGGGCAAGGCGTTCGGGCCATCCTGTTCCAGACGCCGCGCCGCTTCTGTACTGCTCAAATCGTCCTGCATGAGGTGTTCGGACATATTCCTGGCTGGCCGCATGGCCGGGTGGGGGCGAACTTAGTCTAGCACGCCGGGCGGGCCATTTGCCCACGTAAGAATTGCTTAATCTGCGCGCGCCATCATCGCTGCCATGAGAGGTCGGGCACGGCCGGACCTGAATTGACCAAGGAGAGCGACATGGCTGAATTGAATGGAAGCGCTGCGCAGGCGGCCGATGGCAAGGTGCTGGTATGGGATGCGCCGGTGCGGGTGTTTCACTGGTTGATGGTGCTGTGCTTCGCCGGCGCCTATCTGACCGCGGAGGAAGATGGCCTGCGCCTGCTGCACGTCACCCTGGGCTACAGCATGGTGGGGCTGGTGGTGTTCCGGCTGTTGTGGGGCGTGATTGGCACACGCCACGCGCGGTTCTCCGATTTCGTGCGCGGACCGGGCAAGGTGCTGGACTACTTGCGCAGCCTGGCCCAGCGCAAGCCCGCCCATTACGTCGGCCACAACCCGGCCGGTGCGCTGGCTATCGTCGGCATGCTGGGTCTGACCCTGGCTATCGGCTTCACTGGCTGGATGCTGTTCCAGGACCTGGGCGGCGACGCGCTGGAGGAGACGCATGAATTGCTGGCCAACCTGATGCTGGCGTTGGTGGCGCTGCACGTGGCGGCGGTGGTGGTGAGCAGCCGCCTGCATGGCGAGAACCTGGCGGCGGCCATGGTCACCGGCCGCAAGCGCGGCACGGCGGCCGAGGCGATCCGCAGTGCGTGGCGCCCGCTGGCGGTGGTGTTGCTGGCGGCCGTGCTGGGCTTCGGCGCGCTGCAATGGTATTACGCCCCGGTTGGCATTCCGGCCCTGAGCGGCAAAGGCGAGCATGTGGCCGGTCAGGTGAGGAATTCCGGGCACGACGAGGACTGAATCAGGCGCCATGCGCTTGACCTTCCAACGGTGGTAAGGTACACAATGTGAATAAGTACCGCCACCGGAGTGAGGAATGACTGCAGTCAGTAGCAAGGAATTGAGCCTGCCCATCGCGGGCATGACGTGCGCCTCGTGCGCGGGGCGCGTCGAAAAGGCGCTGGCCGCTGCGCCTGGCGTGAGCGGGGTGTCCGTCAACCTGGCCAACGAAACGGCCCGCGTGACGGGCGACGCCAGCCTGTCCGCCGCCGCCCTGGCCGCCGTGGTGCGCAAAGCAGGTTACGACGTTCCCACCCATGAATACACGCTGGCCATCGGCGGCATGACTTGCGCTTCATGCGCCGGACGGGTGGAAAAGGCCCTGGCGAAGGTGCCGGGCGTGTTGTCCGCCACCGTCAACCTGGCCACGGAACGGGCCAGTGTGACCGTCGCCGGTGACGATGCCGACATGGCGCGGCTGACGGCGGCCGTCAGCAAGGCTGGATACGAAGCCAGTCCCGCCGACGTGGCTGCCGCGCCGGTGGCGTCGGCAGCCGCCTCCCGCCAGTTGTCAGAGCCGGCGCAGATCGCCATCTCGGCCGCCCTCACTTTACCGTTGCTGGCGCCCATGGTCGCTGGTCTGGTTGGCGTCGAGCTGATGCTGCCGGCCTGGCTGCAATGGGCGCTCGCCACGCCGGTCCAGTTCTGGATAGGCGCGCGCTTCTATCGGGCCGCGTGGAAAGCGCTGTTGGCGCACACCGGCAATATGGACCTACTGGTGGCGCTGGGCACTTCGGCGGCCTATGGACTGAGCCTGTACCTGTGGTTGACGCAGCCGGATGGCATGATGAACCTGTATTTCGAGGCCGCGTCCGTCGTCATCACGCTGGTCCGGTTGGGCAAATGGCTGGAGGCGCGCGCCAAGCGCCAGACCACGGAGGCCATCCGCGCGCTGCAGTCGCTGCGGCCGGAGACGGCCCGCGTGCGCAGCGGTTCCACGTGGCGCGAGGTTCCCGCCGCCGCGCTCAAGGTGGGCGACGAGGTACAGGTGCGGCCCGGCGAGCGCATACCGATGGATGGCGTGATCCTCGAAGGCGGCACCCATGTCGACGAATCCATGCTGACTGGCGAGAGCCTGCCCGTCAGTAAAGGGCCCGGCGAGAAGGTGATAGGCGGCGCCGTCAACGGCGAAGGGCTGTTCGTGGCCCGTACCAGCGCGGTGGGAACGGAATCGACGCTGGCGCGCATCATCCGCGCCGTGGAAGATGCGCAAGCGGCCAAGGCCCCGATCCAGCGGCTGGTAGATCAGGTCAGCGCCGTGTTCGTGCCGGCCATCATCGCCATTGCGGCCGTCACCTGTATCGGCTGGTGGCTGGCGGGCGCCGGCTGGAGCACGGCCATCATCAACGCGGTGGCCGTGCTGGTGATCGCATGCCCGTGCGCGCTGGGCTTGGCCACGCCCACCGCCATCATGGCCGGCACCGGCGTGGCGGCCCGCCACGGCATCCTGATCAAGGACGCGGAAGCGCTGGAACTGCTGCACGGCGTGCAGGTGGTGGCGTTCGATAAGACCGGCACGTTGACGGTGGGCCATCCCCGTCTGGCGGCCCATGTGGCGGCCGATGGCGACCACCAGCGCTTGCTGGCGCTGGCGGCGGCCGTACAGCAGGGCAGCGAGCACCCGCTGGCACGGGCCATGCGCGATGCCGCTTCGGCCGACAGCATTGCGTCGCTCACCGCACAGGACATGAAGGCCGTACCAGGTTACGGTGTGACGGCGGTGGTGGACGGCCAGCCGCTGGCACTGGGCAATGAACGGATGCTGGTCCAGCATGGCGTGAGTGTCGAACCGTTGCGCGAACAGGCGAGTGCGCAGGAGCTGGCCGGGTGTACGGTCTCGTGGCTGGCCCGGTTGGGCGAGTCGCCAGCGCTGATCGGCATGCTGGCTTTCGGTGATGCCGTCAAGCCGGAAAGCCGGCAGGCCGTCGAGCGGCTGCATGCGCTCGGGGTGCGCACCGTCATGCTCACTGGCGACAACCAGGGTGCCGCCGACCATGTCGGACGTGAACTGGGCATCGACGAAGTGCATGTCCAGGTACTGCCGCAGGCCAAGGGCGCCGTGATCGCGGAACTGCGCAAGGCCGGCAAGCGGGTGGCGATGGTAGGCGACGGCATCAACGACGCGCCGGCGCTGGCGTCGGCCGACGTAGGCGTGGCCATGGGCAGCGGCACGGACGTGGCCATGCAGACGGCGGGCGTGACCCTGATGCGGGGCGATCCGCGCCTGCTGGTGGATGCCATCGACATCTCGCGCCGCACCTACAGCAACATCCGGCAGAACCTGTTCTGGGCCTTCATCTTCAACCTGGTGGGCGTACCGCTGGCAGCCTTCGGCCTGCTCAACCCCATGATCGCCGGCGCCGCGATGGCGTTTTCCAGCGTCTCCGTCGTGACGAATGCCTTGCGGCTCAAGCGCTGGCGGCCAGCACAGCAGGATTGACCATCGCACCCGGTCTCATCATTCGGTGTCAGGTCTGTCATTCGGACACCGATGACGCACCTTTGATCAACTTCAATATGTTTAATCAAGCTTGAACCCAGCAACCACCCGACTCACGGTTTTAATCGAGACCCGGGCGTGCTGGGCAATTTCCCGCATTGAGTAGCCAAGCGAATAGTAAGCACGCGCCATTGCTTCTTTGGGATCCCGATAGGCCGCAAAGTATTTTGCCAAAGGTAGTGCGATCGCACGCCTTTGGGTCCGCTTTATCTCCCGTAAATCGCCGGGAGGCTGGATGCCAATCACGCTTGCACGGAAGTCGCCATCGCCAAGCAGCATTTGATTGGACACCTTTGACAGCGGGTTGATGCCGCCTATGCCCGCAAGAACAAATTCTTTATACGATAGCCTGGCCTCCAGTTGCTTACCGCCGAATTGCATGAGCAGGAGGGCGGAGCGAAGCCAAGGCGGTGAATCGACCAGACCGATCGTCGCCTGATAGCTGCTCCATGGCCATTCGTTGGGAAGCGCGACCATGCGGGCACGCACCGGATTGAGTTCAATGTAGCGCGAAAGTTCCAGCAAATACGTCTCGTGCTGGCAAAGGATGGCTTTATACCGCCCTTGAAATACGTGCCCAATCAGGCCATGGGTGCGATTAAAGTAGCGCGAATAAGTTCCATTGAGGTGTCGCATGCCACGCGCGAGTTCGCCACTTACTGTTTCAAGCAGGAGGTGGAAGTGGTTCGTCATCTGACAATACGCGCGAACCTCGAAGTTGAAGCGCTCGCAGGTCTCGCCAAGGAGCGTTAGCCATACCAGGCGGTCGCTGTCGGAGCGAAAGATGCTGTCCTGCCGATCACCTCGCGCGGTGACGTGGTAAAGCGCATGCTCGAATTCGATTCGCAATGGACGGTTCATGGTAGCACCGTACCTTGACTACTCTTCGGCATAATTGCGATACCGCATGCAAGAATGTAAATATCGATAAAGCTAATGACGCCTTGATTAGACTCAAAGGATCATCGTCGGTGTCCGATTGACAGACCTGACACCGAATCGGATACCGAATCGTTGATCAGGATGGCGCGGAAGTCGTTCACGTTGGTGAGCGTGGGCCCGCAAATGACCGAGTCTCCCAGCGCCTGGAAGAAGCCGTGGCCGTCGTTGTTGGCCAGCGCGTCGCGCGGCTTGATGCCTTGCGCCCAGGCCCGTTCCAGCGTGTCCGGCCCGAGCAGGGCGCCGGCGATTTCCTCCTGGCCGTCCACGCCGTCCGTGTCGCAGGCGATGGCGTGGATGTCGGGGTGGCCATTGAGCGCGATGCCCAGCGATAGCAGGAATTCCACATTGCGCCCACCGCGCCCTTGTCCACGCACGGTGACGGTGGTTTCGCCGCCTGACAGCAGTACGCAGGGCGCGGCGAACGGCTGGCCCCGGGCCGCCACCTGGCGCGCCATGCCTGCCATGACGATGCCGACGTCGCGCGCTTCGCCCTCGATGCTGTCGCCAAGGATGTATGGCGTGATGCCGGCGGCGCGGGCCACGGCGGCTGCCGCTTCCAGCGCCATTTGCGGCGTGGCGATCATGCGGATTTCGCTACCCGCCAGACGCGGATCGCCTGGTTTGATGGTTTCGGCGGCCCCGCTTTCCAGTAACGCGATGATGTGGGGCGCCGCGGCGATCCCGTAGCGGCGCAGGATGGCCAGCGCGTCGGCACAGGTGCTGCGGTCTGCGCAGGTGGGGCCGCTGGCGATATCGGCCGGGTCGTCGCCCGGTACGTCCGAAATGAGCAGCGAAACGACCCGGGCGGGATGGCAGGCCGCCGCCAGCCGTCCGCCCTTGATGGCCGACAGGTGGCGCCGCACGCAGTTCATTTCGCTGATGGTGGCGCCGCTCTTGAGCAGGGTTGTGTTGATGGCCTGCTTGTCGGCCAGCGTGAGCGCGTCGTCGGGCAGCACCAGCAGCGACGAGCCGCCGCCGGAAATCAGGCAGATCACCAGGTCGTCCGCCGTCAGCCCGGCGACCATGGCGCGGATCCGGCGTGCCGCCTGGAGGCCAGCTTCGTCCGGTACCGGATGGGCCGCCTCCACGATTTCGATGCGCTGGCACGGCACGCTGTAGCCGTAGCGCGTGACCACTAGTCCCTGTAACGGACCGGGCCAGTGCTGTTCCAGCGCGCGCGCCATTTCGGCGGAAGCTTTTCCGGCGCCGATCACCAATGTGCGGCCCTTGGGCGGTGGCGGTAAATGAGGCGCAATACATAGCGATGGCTGGGCGGCGGCGACGGCCGCGTCGAACATGTGGCGCAGCAGTTGGCGGGGATCGTTCATGGCGCTTCCTTGGCAGGACCGCGTGGCGCGGCTGGAAAAACGCTAGTGTGCCATGGGCGCCGGACCAAGCACACAAAAAGACGGGGTCAGGTCACAAAATCGGGCAATTCGCGCGATTTCATGGCCTGACCCTGCCGTGTGCCGTACTTTTGGAGGACTATGCGGCCTGCGCGCACAGCTCCGGCACTGGCCTCGCCAATATGGCTGGTATCACCACCGGTGCGCTATGGACATGGCGCTGCGCGCCTGCCTGCGTGTAGCGGCGCAGGTCGCGGTACAAGTCGTAGGCGGCGCGGGCGGGCCAGTCTTCGGGCAGGAATTCCAGCGGCAGCATGGGGTCGTTGTGGCGGCACTGGTGCCAGGCCAGCCCCACCAGCACGCGGATCACGAAGGCCTGCTCCGCCGTTGGCGCGGGGCTGCTTTGCAGCGTGTCGCGCAAGGGACCGCACTGTTGCATGAAGCGTTCGTAGTCGGCGCGGGCGGCGCTCAAATCCCAGGCTTCGCGTCCGAATTCGGCCGGCGGACGTCCACCCGTCACCTGGCGGCCGCTGACCTTGAAGATTTCCATGTGGGCGTCCTCGCCCAGTTCCGACAGGTCGTCCTGGCCACGGGTCTCATGGTCCGTGGGACGGGCCAGCACGTTGGGCGCCAGCGCGCAGTAGCCATGGTTGGCCAGGGCTTTGCGCAAGGTGGCGTAAGTGGCGGCGCCGATGCGGCCGCCGGCGTTGATCAGCAGTGTCCAGTCGCCATCCCAATGGCGCTCGGGGGCGGCGTTCAGGCGGCGCCAGGCGGCGCGCAGTCCGTCGGCGGCGGCCGGCGCCACTTCGTAGCTGGCGCGCCGGCCATGGCGGCGCGATTGCAAACAGCCTTGCTCGGTCAGGCGGAATACGCTGGTGCGGGTGGCCCGCTCGTCCAGGCCGAACGGCGCCATCAGCCGTATCAGCTCGTGCAGCCAGACTGGTTCGTCGCCGGCCAGGTCGGGGTCGCTGAAGATCAGCTTGAGCAGCGCCGTCGAGCGGGGCGCCATCTGCCGCGTGCTTACGCGTATCCAGTGTTCTAAGGTCATGATGTTCTCGTTATGGGAGAGGAGGTTCAGGCCGGCGCCAGGCGCTTGCCGGTTTGTGCTTGGCGTTGCAGGCGGCGGTACATGCGCATCACCTGCAGCAGGTTAAACCACAGCATCAGGCACGAGGCCAACATGGCCGCGCCGGCCGGCCGCGCCAGTTGTTGCGGCCAGTAGCAGGCGGCCAGTAACAACAGCAGGGCTGCCAGATGCATGGCGAATTGCAGGCGCGCGTGACGCTCGGGGATGATCTTGTTGACGTTGGGTGCGCCACGACCGATCGCTTCCTGCAGGTGGTACCAGGTCAGGAAGGGTACGATCTTGTACAGCATGCCGTTGACGGTGGTGAGCGCGAAGCCGGCGATGAACAACACGCCCAGGGCCAGCGGCTGGGTACCGTCACCGGCGTGCACGGGCAGCAGCCACAGGACCAGCGCGGCCAGCAGGCTGGCCATGGCGGTGCGCCAGAACAGCGTGGTGGGATCGGCCTTGGGCCGCTTGCGGCGTGCCAGCAGGGCCAGGGTGATAGCCGCGAACAGGCCGTAGGCTCCTACGATGGCCGACTCGGTGGCGGTATGGAACCAGCGGTCTTGCGGCTGTTGCAGGCTGGCGGATATCGAGCAGGCCAGCAGCAACAGGAACAGGACGGTGGTGAAGAAGCGCGTGAGCCATTGTGGATACGGTTCCGTCACCTGGAACATGGGCACCACCTGGAACGCCACGCCCACCACCAGCAGCCCCACCCAGCCGAACAGGCCCCACATGGCGTGGACATCCGTCAGCAGGGGCAGCGGCAGCGCCAGCAGCTCGGGCCAGGCGAGGGCGCCGGCCAGCAGGCCGCCCAGTACGATGGTGATGGCCAGCGCAGCCAGCGCCAGGCGGATGGCGGCCACGGTGGCGGTGGCGCCGCTGGCGTGCTGCTGCCATAGTCCGATGGTGCAGGCCACCAGCAGCAGGCATAAGGCGGTCAGCAGCGCCGCCAGCGCCAGTTGGAACAAGGCCGGGGCCTCGAACCAGAACGCGCTGGCCAGCAGCAGCGTCCCCGCGCACAGGGCGATGTGGACGATGATGGCTACGGGGCGGGCATGGGGCAGGCCCACCCCTGCCACCACGGGCAGCATTTGCAGCAGGGCGCCCACCATGGTCATGCTGAGGCAACCGAGCGTGAGCAGGTGGGTGAGCGCCAGCGTGGCCGGCGTCCAGCGCGAGGCCAGCGCGGCGTCGCCTTGCCACAGCAGCAGCGCGGCGGCCAGCGCCGCGAACAGCGGTGCGCTCAGGAAGTAGCGCATGGGTAGCGCCAGGGGCGGATTTTGATCGAACGACAGGGCGCGTTGCATGGTGTCGGTGGAGCGAAATATCTGGACGTCAGGCGGATAATCCGGCTTGTTGCGGGTCCCAGATCAGCAGTTCGAAGCGGTAATCGGGCCGGGTCGAGATGCTGTGGGCGTAGCCGTTACGCTCCAGTACCCGGTACAGCGGGTGTGGTTCGCGGTCGATCAGCACGCGCAGGCGCTGGCCTGGTTGTAGCAGGTCCAGCGCTTCCATAATCAATACCATCGGTTCCGGCGGTTCCAGGCCACCCACATCCAGATCCTGATATTGCCATTGCACGTTGTCGTCGCTCATGGTGTCGCTCCTTGTTCGGCCGCCGCTTCGAAGGCGCGCATCTGTTCCAGCAATTGGGGCAATTGTCCGCCCAGGAAGCGGTCGGCCATGGGGTAGAGAATGCCTTCCTCTTTGAGATTATGCTGTCGCATCAACATGCGCAGCGTGTCGGCGTGGTTGAAGAATTCGTCGCCATCCTGGGCGGCGATGGCGTCGGCCATGCCCTGCACCAGGTCGCGCATGTGGGTATGCTCGCCGCGCATGACGGCAGTGGGACCGCCGCTGTGGCCCATGGCCTGCTCCAGCGCGGGGAACATCAGCTGCTCTTCCATGCCCAGATGGTGTTCCAGCATGGTGCGGAAGGCACCGAAGTCGCCGCTGGCCAGCGCCCATTGTTTGCCTACCACGCGTGCCTCGGCCAGGGCGTACTGGTCGTCGCATTGCTGGTGGTCGCGTCCTAAAAATGTGCCGATGCTGCTCATGTCTGTTCCTTGGCGAAGTATTGGTTTGTATTGTCACATTCTGGCAAGCCGCAAATCTTTGATACACATCAAGGATTCGAACGATGCAGGAGCGTTACAGTTCGGGCTTGCAATCATGAAGGCCTTCTATGTTGTTGACTGTACTGAATCGGTTCCAACTCCGGGACAAGCTGCTGCTCCCCATCGTGCAGGGGGGCATGGGGGTAGGCGTGTCCGCGCACCGGCTGGCCGGCAGCGTCGCGCGCGAGGGCGCGATGGGCACCATCGCCAGCGTGGACCTGCGCCGCCACCATCCGGACCTGATGGACCAGACGGGCCACAGCAAGGACCAACGCCTGATCGAAGCGGCCAACCTGACGGCGCTGGACCGCGAAATCGGCCTGGCGCGCGCCATCGCCGGCGGCAAGGGCATGATCGCCGTGAACGTGATGCGGGCCGTGAGCCAATACGCCGACCTGATACGCCAGTCCTGCGCCAGCGGCGCCGACGCGTTGGTGGTCGGCGCCGGCCTGCCGCTCGATCTGCCGGAACTGACGTCCGAACACCCGAACGTGGCCCTGATCCCCGTGCTGTCGGACGCGCGCGGCATCGGCCTGCTGATCAAGAAATGGATGCGCCGTAACCGCCTGCCGGACGCCATCGTCATCGAAAATCCCCGCTTCGCGGCCGGCCACCTGGGCGCGCCCACGACGGAAGCCGTCAAGGATCCGCGCTTCGGCTTCGCTACCGTGCTGGAAGGCGCCCATGCGCTGCTGCGCGAACTGGGCCTGGAACGCGAGCGCATTCCCCTGATCGCGGCCGGCGGCGTGCATACACACGAACAGGTCAAGGAGCTGATCGGCATGGGGGCCAGCGCGGTCCAACTGGGCACGCCGTTCGCCGTCAGCACCGAGGGCGACGCCCACCAGGTGTTCAAGGACGTGCTGCTGGAGGCAGGCGAGGAAGACACCGTCACTTTCATGAGTGCAGCCGGCCTGCCGGCGCGCGCCGTGCGCACGCCCTGGCTGATGCGCTACCTGGACAAGGAAACCAAGTTGCAATCGAAAGCCCGTCCCAAGCCTTGCACGGTGGGTATCGAATGCCTGCAGCAGTGCGGCTGGCGCGATGGCGACGCCAGGGCGGGCCAGTTCTGCATCGACACCCAACTGGCTTTCGCGCTGGAGGGCGACCGCAAGCGCGGCCTGTTCTTCCGGGGCAGCGAAGCTTTGCCGTTCGGCGCTGCCATGCGTCCCGTGCGTGAGCTGATCGACTACATGTTGAACGGCACGCAGCCACCGCCGCTGGCCGCGTGAACGCGCCCGGCACCGCCACTTTTTCCGCCGGCCGCCGCGGGTGCGGCCGGTTCACCCTAGCCTTGATCTCGCACACATGAGTAATTTATCCGTAGCTTCCAGTCCGGCCCAAAGCGATGCCGGCATAGAACTGGTCTGCCCCGCCGGCAGCCTGCCGGCGCTCAAGGCCGCCATCGATAACGGCGCCGACTGCGTCTATCTCGGCTTCCGCGACGCCACCAACGCCCGTAATTTCGCGGGCCTCAATTTCGACGACGTGGCCATCGCCCAGGGCATCGAGTATGCCCATAGCCGTGGGCGCAAGGTGCTGCTGGCCTTGAACACCTATCCGCAGCCGTCCACCAGCGGCTTGTGGCGCACCGCCATCGACCGCGCCGCCGGCGCCGGCGTGGATGCCGTGATCCTGGCCGATCCGGGCCTGATGCAATACGCCTCGGAGAACTTCCCCGACCTGCGTCTGCATTTGTCCGTGCAGGGCTCGGCCACCAACTACGAAGCCATCAACTTCTACCAGAAGCACTTCAACGTCGCGCGCGCGGTGCTGCCGCGCGTGCTGTCGATGGCGCAGGTGGAGTCGGTGGCCGCCAACACCACGGTTGAAATCGAAGTGTTCGGCTTCGGCAGCCTGTGCGTGATGGTGGAAGGGCGCTGCGCGCTGTCCTCCTACGCCACCGGCGAATCGCCCAATACCCACGGCGTATGCTCGCCGGCCAAGGCGGTACGCTGGCAGCAAAGCCCGAAAGGTCTGGAATCGCGCCTGAACGGGGTGCTGATCGACCGCTACGACGAACAGGAAAACGCCAGCTACCCCACGCTGTGCAAGGGCCGCTTCAAGGTGGAAGGCGAAACCTATTACGCGGTCGAGGAACCCACCAGCCTGAACACGCTGGAACTGCTGCCGCAGCTGATCAACATGGGCGTGCGCGCCGTGAAGATCGAAGGCCGCCAGCGCAGCCCCGCCTACGTGGCCCAGGTCACGCGCGTGTGGCGCGACGCCATCGATCAAGCCAAGAACAACGCGGCGCGCTATTCCGTCAAACCGGACTGGATGACGGAACTGAACCGGGTGGCGGAAGGCCAGCAGCACACGCTGGGCGCCTATCACCGTTCGTGGAAATAATCTCTTAGGGAGCAAGTATGTTGAAACTCGCACTGGGGCCCATTCTGTACTACTGGCCCCGCGATACGGTAATGAAATTCTACGAAGAGGTCGCGAATTCGCCGGTCGATATCGTCTACCTTGGCGAGGCTGTGTGCTCGCGCCGCCATGAACTGCGCCTGGCCGATTGGCTGGAGATCGCGGAAAAACTGCAGGCGGCCGGCAAGGAAGCGGTGCTGTCCACGCTGGCCCTGCTCGAATCGGGCTCGGACGTGACGACCTTGCGCCGCCTGACGGGCAATGGCCGCTTCGCCGTGGAAGCGAACGACATGGGCGCCGTGCACCTGATGGACGGTGGCCTGCCGTTCGTGGCCGGTCCGCACGTCAACGTCTACAACCCGCCCACGCTGCAGTTGATGGGCAAATTGGGCGCACGCCGCTGGGTGATGCCGCTGGAGATGGGCCGCGAAGGCCTGGAGCAGATGCAGGCTGGCCGTCCGCAAGGCATGGAGACGGAAGTATTCGCCTACGGCCGCATGCCGCTGGCGTTCTCCGCGCGCTGCTTCACGGCGCGTAACCGCAATCTGCCCAAGGATGATTGCCGCTTCAGCTGCCTGGACTATCCGGATGGCCTGGTGATGGAGACCCGCGAGGATGCAGCGTTCCTGGTGCTGAACGGTACCCAGACCCAATCGGCGCTGGTCTACAACCTGATCGAGGAACTGGACCAGATGACCAAGCTGGGCGTGGACGTGGTGCGAATCAGCCCGCAGTCGCAGCACACCCGGCGCGTGATCGAGTGCTACGACGCCGTGCGTCGTGGCGACATGTCCGGCGCGGCCGCCAACGCGATCCTGGCCGACTGTATGCCGGCCGAAGCGTGCAACGGCTACTGGTACGGCAAACCGGGACTGGAACAACAAGCAGGGAGGGCAGCATGATGCAAACCGCGAATCCTACGATCAAACGTACCGGCCAGACGCTGCCGGCTCCCGTGGCCGCCTTCTTCGGCCGGCTGCCGCCGTTCCCCGGCTCGCTGCTGTTCGTCACGGGCCTGAACCTGACCTTGCGCCAGCACCTGCCGGCCGACGTGCGCGCCAGCCTGCAAGGACGCAGCCTGCGCATCAGCGTGCGTGACGCGGCCGTGTCGTTCGACTTCGAATGGCAGGGCGAGCGCTTCGCCGCCCGCCGCCGCGCGCCGCAGGTGGACCTGGAAATCGCCGCCAGCGCGCGCGACTTCCTGGCCCTGGCGCGCCGCGAGGAAGACCCGGACACGCTGTTCTTCTGCCGCCGCCTGTCCATGGAAGGCGACACGGAACTGGGTCTGCTGGTCAAGAACACGCTGGACGCGATCGAAGCGCCCATGCTGGACCTGGCGCGCCAGGCGCTGCAACGCTGGCTGCAAGGGCTGCGGCCAGGCGCGCCGCGGCGCGGCTAAGGTCACACCACCAGGAGGTGCTCGCGATGGCTGGAAAACACAAGGATCTGCCGCTGGTCTATTCGTGTTCCGGCTGTTCCAGCGCCGCGCAGACGGCCAATCAGGTCGCGCTGCAACTGGACCGGCGCGGCGTGGCCGAGATGTCCTGCATCGCCGGCGTCGGTGGCGACGTGCCGTCGCTGGTCAAGCTGGCCAGGTCCGGCCGCACCATCGTCGCCATTGACGGCTGCGCGCTGGCGTGTACCCGCAACTGCCTGGAACGGCACGCCATCGTACCCACCCACCATGTGCTGCTGCAGCACATGGGCATCAAAAAACGGTTCCATACCGATTTCGATCCCGCGCAGGCCGACCAGGCCGTCGCGGAGGTCGTGGCCATGCTGGGGGGCGCCCGATCGGCCCCTCCAGCGCCCCTATCAAATCTACCCGAGGAGACAACACCATGAACCTATCCCTGTCACTGCTGCACGCGCTCAAGGCGCACGGCGCACGCGAACTGTTTGGCCTGCCCGGCGACTTCGTGCTGCCGTTCTTCCAGCAGGTCGAACAATCGCAAGTGCTGCCGCTGTATACCCTGAGCCATGAACCGGGCGTGGGCTTCGCTGCCGACGCGGCGGCCCGCTTCCAGGGCGGCGGCCTCGGTGTGGCCGTGGTCACCTACGGCGCAGGTGCGCTCAACATGGTCAACGCGGTCGCCTCGTCCTATGCGGAGAAGGTGCCGATGGTGATCATCTCCGGCGCGCCCGCCGCGCACGAGCGCCGCAATGGCTTCCTGCTGCACCACCAGACCCGCACGCTGGACTCCCAGCTGGCCATCTTCCGCGAGATCACTTGCGACCAGGTGGTGCTCAACAACGCCGAGACGGCGCCGGCCGACATCGCCCGCGTGCTGCGCAACTGCCAGACGCAGTCGCGCCCCGTCTACATCGAACTGCCGCGCGACATGGTGGCCGTCCCGTGCGAGCCCGTGCCGCGCCTGCCCGCGCCCGCGCGTGACGTGGAGGCGCTGCAAGCCTGCGTGCAGGAACTGCTGGCGCGGCTGGCACAGGCCCGCAATCCCGTGCTGCTGGTGGGGATCGAGATCCGCCGCTTCGGCGTCGAGGAGAAGGTGGCGCGGCTGGCCAAGCTGCTGCGCGTGCCGGTGGCCACCACCATCATGGGACGGGGCCTGCTGGCCGACACGGACGCACCGCTAATGGGCACCTATCTCGGCGTCGCGGGCGATCCGGCCATCACCCAGGCGGTGGAGGAGTCGGACGCGCTGCTGATGCTGGGCGTGCTCGTCTCGGATACCAATTTCGGCGTCTCCGAACGCAAGATCGACATGCGGCGCGGTATCCTGGCGCTGGACGGCCAGGTGTCGATGGGTTACCACGTCTATCCCGATATTTCGCTGGAAGCGCTGCTGGACGGCTTGCTGGCGAGCGCGCAATCGCTGGCGCCGCAAGCGCCCGAGCACAAGATGGCGCGCTATCCCCACGAGCTGCAGGCGGACGGCGAACGCATCGAGCCGATGGATATCGCCCGCGCAGTGAACGATCTGATGGCCAGCCATGGCCGCATGCCCATCGTCTCCGATATCGGCGACTGCTTCTTTACGGCGCTCGACATCGAGAACACGGCCCTTCTGGCGCCCGGCTACTACGCCACCATGGGTTACGGCGTGCCGGCTGGCCTGGGCTTGCAGGCATCGAGCGGTGAACGCCCCATCATCCTGGTGGGCGACGGCGCGTTCCAGATGACGGGCTGGGAACTGGGCAACTGCCAGCGCTATGGCTGGGACCCCATCGTCATTGTGTTCAACAACTGCGGTTGGGAGATGCTGCGCACCTTCCAGCCCACCGCCCGCTACAACGACTTGAGCGACTGGCACTTCGCGGACGCGGTGCCAGCCCTGGGCGGCGATGGCTACCGTGCCGAAACGCGGGAACAACTGCAACAGGCGCTGCAAAAGGCATTGGCCACGCGCGGCAAGTTCCAGTTGATCGAAGCGATGCTGCCGCGCGGCGCCTTGTCGGCCACGCTGGCGCGTTTTGTGGACGGCGTGCGCCGCCTGCAGAGCGCAACACCGGCAGCTTAAGAAGAGAAGAGGGAAGTTCACGCGCCGCGCATGATGATGCGGCGCGAGTAGCTGGGGTCAGTTCCGGCAATGCGCCATGGCGCGTTGCCGGAACTGACCCCCGCCTTTTTTGGGAACTGACCCCCGCCTTTTTGGCGCGTTGCCGGAACTGACCCCCGCCTTTTTCACTCTTTAATGGCTACGCCGCATCGTAAAGTGCGGGAACATGTCCGACACGGCGCTGACGATGGCCGGGCCGGGATAGCCGGCCACCGCACCGGCGCTCAGCGCCCCATCACCGCAGCCTTGCGAACGAAACTCCTGCAGCACATAGTTCTTCACCCCCATGTCCGCCAGCGTGTGCGCCAGCGCGATGATGCCGTCGGGCTTGAGCAGGGTGGGATGCACGGTGGTGCGGCATTCATACGGAATCCCGCTTTCCAGAATGGCGCGTGCGCACGCTTCGGCGTCCACGCCGCTGCCCGGCGCGCCCGTGACGGCCGCATAATGCTCGAATGGGGCTTTGACGTCGAAACCCACCCAGTCCAGCTTCGGCAACAGCTCGCGCAGCCGGTCCGGGTAGATGCAGGCCGTGTGCAGGCCCACCTTGAATCCCAGTGCGCGCACTTCGTCCACCGCCGCAGGCAGGGCCGGGTCGGTGGTCGGTTCGCCGCCGCTGAAGACCACGCCGTCGATCAGGCCGGCCCGCTTTTGCAGCACCTTCAGCACGCTGGACCAGGCCAGCGGGCTGCGCTTGGGACGCGATTGCAGGTGCGGGTTGTGGCAATAACCGCAACGCCACGCGCATCCCTGCACGAACACTACCGCCGCCAGGTGGCCGGGGTAGTCGGTGGCGGTGAACGGCGTGAAGCCGCCCACCTTGAGCTGGCCGGCGTCCATGCTAGCAGGCCGCAGTGCTCTGCGGCTCCTGGAAGTATTTACGCTCGTAGAATTCGCCCTTCTTGCCCGTGTTGAAGGACGACACTGGACGGTGGTAGCCCATCACGCGGGTCCAGATTTCGCACGGCTGGCGGTCGGCGTCGTTCAGTACCACGGTACGTGGCATCATGTGCAGGGTGGTCTGGCTCATATCGTTCATGGTGTTCCTTTCGTTTAGTTGGTTGC
Organism: Rugamonas apoptosis; assembly: GCF_014042355.1. GTDB lineage: Bacteria > Pseudomonadota > Gammaproteobacteria > Burkholderiales > Burkholderiaceae_D > Rugamonas > Rugamonas apoptosis. Next base: position 261,380 of record NZ_JACEZU010000004.1, on the reverse strand, counting down.
AACGTCGCGTTGCTGGCGTGCGATCAGGTCGGCATCGCATTTTGGACAGAACTTGTGGCTGCCGCTCAGATAGCCGTGTTTCGGGCAGATCGAGAAGGTCGGCGTGATGGTGATGTACGGCAGGCCGAAGCGGCCCAGCGCGCGGCGCACCAGCGTGCGGCAGGCGTCGGGACTGGACAGCGCTTCCGTCATGTACAAGTGCAGCACGGTGCCGCCGGTGTACTTGCGTTGCAGCGCGTCCTGCTGTTCCAGCGCCTCGAACGGGTCGTCCGTGAAGCCGACCGGCAGTTGCGAGGAGTTGGTGTAGTAAGGCATGTCCTTGGTGCCGGCCTGCAGGATCTCGGGATAGCGCTTGCGGTCTTCCTTGGCGAAGCGGTAGGTCGTGCCTTCAGCCGGGGTGGCTTCCAGGTTGTACATATGGCCCGTCTCGTCCTGGAACTCCAGCATGCGCGCACGTACGTGGTCCAGCAGGCGCAGGGCGAAATCGCGGCCCAGCGGGGTGGTGATGTCGTCGGCGTCGTCGCTGAAGTTGCGGATCATCTCGTTGATGCCGTTCACACCCAGCGTGGAGAAGTGGTTGCGCAGCGTGCCCAGGTAGCGTTTGGTGTACGGGAACAGGCCGTTGTCCATATGGCGCTGGATGACCTTGCGCTTGATCTCCAGGCTTTGCTTGCCCAGTACCAGCAGGCGGTCCAGCGCGGCCAGCAGGCCCGCTTCATCGCCACGGTGCAGGTGGCCCAGGCGCGCGCAGTTGACGGTGACCACGCCCAGCGAACCGGTTTGCTCGGCCGAGCCGAACAGGCCGTTGCCGCGCTTGAGCAGCTCGCGCAGGTCCAGCTGCAGGCGGCAGCACATGGAGCGGATCATGTTCGGCTTCAGTTCCGAATTGATGAAGTTCTGGAAGTAGGGCAGGCCGTAGCGCGCCGTCATCTCGAACAGCAGTTCCGCGTTCGGGCTGTCCCAGGCGAAATCCTCGGTGATGTTGTAGGTCGGGATCGGGAAGGTGAACGCGCGGCCCTTGGCGTCGCCCGTCATCATGATCTCGATGTAGGCGCGGTTGATCATGTCCATCTCGTCCTGCAGGTCGCCGTAGGTGAACGGCATTTCCTGGCCGGCGATCACGGGCACCTGTTCACGCAAGTCTTCCGGGCAGACCCAGTCGAAGGTGAGGTTGGTGAACGGGGTCTGGGTGCCCCAGCGCGACGGCACGTTGAGGTTGTAGATCAGTTCCTGCACATACTGCTTCACTTCGTCGTATGACAGGCTGTCCTTGCGGATGTAGGGCGCCATGTAGGTGTCGAAGGAACTGAACGCCTGCGCGCCGGCCCATTCGTTCTGCAGCGTGCCCAGGAAATTGACGATCTGGCCGATGGCGCTCGACATGTGCTTGGGCGGGCTCGATTCCACCTTGCCTGGCACGCCGTTCAAGCCCTCGTTGAGCAGGGTGCGCAGCGACCAGCCGGCGCAGTAACCGGCCAGCATGTCCAGATCGTGGATATGGATGTCGGCGTCGCGGTGGGCCTGGCCCACTTCCGGCGGATACACGTGATTGAGCCAGTAGTTGGCGATCACCTTGCCCGACACGTTCAGAATCAGGCCACCGAGCGAGTAGCCCTGGTTGGCGTTGGCGTTCACGCGCCAGTCCTGCTGGTTCAGGTATTCGTTGATCGACGATTCCACGTCCACCAGCGATTTGCGGTCCTGGCGCAGGCTGCGGTGCTGCTCGCGGTAGACCACGTAGGCGCGCAGCGTCTTGCGGTGGCCGGCGTCGTACAGTACGGATTCCACCGTGTCCTGCACGCGTTCCACGGTCAGTTGCGCCAGGTCCGTCATGTCGCTCAGGCGCAGCACGGTGACCTGGGCCAGGCGGCTGGCGCCGTCGGCGTCGAATTCGCCGGTGGCCAGGCCGGCGCTTTGCAGGGCGGCGACGATCTTGGCGGCGTCGAAATGTTGCCGCGAACCGTCGCGCTTGATGATGTTTGTTTGTTGCATGGCTTCGCCCACAATCCCTCCGGATACTATCTGTAGTTTGGAACTACAGATTAATCACTAGATATGGTGTGGTCAATCAATCCCGGAACATCTTTTCCGATTCTTGATTCAGGTTAAGAAAGACGCGGCTGGCGGCGTCTTGGGCCCGCCCATCGTCATGAGCCATGATCGATCTGTCATGTTCGAATTTTTCGAATATGACAGTGCAATTTTTCCGTTTTTCATTTATTGGCCTGATGATCATACTGTCTCCATCGCATAGCTAGGCGGGCGGGCATGCAGGGAAACAGTCCAAGATTCAGGAAATCCTGCCTGGCGTTCGTTCGAATTATTCGACTATTTTATTTCGGCAATCACCATTTATTACCTGCAAGGAGCCCATCATGCCCATCGCCACCGCCCAACCCGGCAAGACCCTGCTGAACCCAGGCAACCATACCCTGATCATGATCGACCACCAGTCGCAGATGTCGTTCGCCACCAAGTCCATCGACGCCACGCTGCTGCGCAACAACGCCGCCCTGGTCGCCAAGGCAGCCAAGGAATTCAACGCGTCGACCATCCTCACCACGGTGGCGGAAAAGTCGTTCTCCGGCCCCATCTTCGACGAGATCAAGTCGGTCTTCCCCGACGAGCAAGTGATCGACCGCACCACCATGAACACCTGGGAAGACGGCCGCATCGCCGAGCGCGTCAACGCCATCGGCAAGGACAAGATCGTGCTGGCCGGGCTGTGGACCTCGGTCTGCATCGTCGGCCCCGCGCTGTCGGCGCTGGACCAGGGCTTCGAGGTGTACGTCATCGCCGACGCCTGCGGCGACGTGTCCGATGAAGCCCACCAGCGCGCCATGGAACGCATGATCCAGGCCGGCGCCCGTCCCATGACGTCGCTGCAGTACCTGCTGGAATTGCAGCGCGACTGGGCCCGCGGCGAGACGTACAATCAGACCGTGGCCACCTCGATCGCGCATGGCGGCGGCTATGGCCTGGGCCTGATCTACGCCAAGACCATGTTCAACGCGTCCGAAGGTCATTAAGCGCCTGAGCCCATCCGCTGGCTGAACACGCTGGCTTGCCCGCCCGGAACACGGGTTGGCAAGCCAGCTTCAGTCATCTTCACCGCCGACACAAAGGAAGCAATATGCACGCCGACCTGATCCTGCACAATGGCCGTATCCACACCGTCGACCGCGCCCAGCCCGTGGCCAGCGCCGTCGCCATCAAGGATGGCAAGCTGCTGGCCGTGGGCGACGACGCCGACATCATGCGCCACCAGGGCGGCACCACCCGGCTGGTCGACCTGCGGCGCCGTACCGTCATCCCCGGCCTGAACGACTCCCACCTGCACCTGATCCGCGGTGGCCTGAACTACAACCTGGAGCTGCGCTGGGAAGGCGTGCCATCGCTGGCCGACGCCTTGCGCATGCTGAAGGAGCAGGCGGCCCGCACCCCGTCGCCCCAGTGGGTGCGCGTGGTGGGCGGCTGGACCGAGTTCCAGTTCGCCGAGCGGCGCATGCCGACCCTGGACGAAATCAACGCGGCCGCACCCGATACCCCCGTGTTTATCCTGCACCTGTACGACCGCGCGCTGCTGAACCGCGCCGCGCTGCGGGCGGTCGGCTACACCAGGGACACCCCGAACCCGCCCGGCGGCGAGATCCAGCGCGACGCCGCCGGCAACCCGACCGGCATGCTGATCGCCCGTCCCAACGCGATGATCCTGTACGCGACCCTGGCCAAGGGCCCCAAGCTGCCGCTGGAGCAGCAGGTCAATTCGACCCGCCAGTTCATGCGCGAACTGAACCGCCTGGGCCTGACCAGCGCCATCGACGCCGGCGGCGGCTTCCAGAACTATCCGGAGGACTATGCCATCATCGACCAGTTGGCCAGGGAAGAACAGCTGACGATACGCATCGCCTACAACCTGTTCACCCAGAACAAGGGCCAGGAACTGCAGGACTTCGAGAAGTGGACCCAATTGGTCAAGCCCGGCGACGGCAGCGACTTCTATCGTCATAACGGCGCCGGCGAGATGCTGGTGTTTTCCGCCGCCGACTTCGAAGATTTCCTGGAACCCCGGCCCGAGCTGGCCGACGGCATGGAAGCGGAACTGGAGAAGGTGGTGCGCCACCTGGTGAGCCAGCGCTGGCCGTTCCGCCTGCACGCCACCTACGACGAATCGATTTCGCGCATGCTCGACGTGTTCGAGAAGGTCAACAACGAGATTCCCTTCGATGGCCTGCACTGGATGTTCGACCATGCCGAAACCATCACCGAACGCAATATCGAGCGGGTCAGGAAGCTGGGCGGCGGTATCGCCATCCAGCACAGGATGGCGTTCCAGGGCGAGTACTTCGTCGAACGCTACGGCGCCGATGCCGCCCGCGCCACGCCACCGGTCGCCAAGATGCTGGAGATGGGTGTCCCTGTCGGCGCCGGCACCGATGCCACGCGGGTGGCCAGCTACAACCCCTGGACCGCCTTGTACTGGCTGGTGTCGGGCCGCACCGTGGGCGGCCTGCGCCTGGCCGACGCCGCCGGCCGGCTGTCGCGGGACACCGCGCTGGAACTGTGGACCCGGGGCAGCAGCTGGTTCTCCAATGAGCAGGGCAAGAAGGGGCAGATCAAGGCGGGCCAGCTGGCTGACCTGGCCGTGCTGTCGGCGGACTTCTTCGCCGTGCCCGAGGACGACATCAAGGCCATCGAATCCGTGCTGACCATCGTGGGCGGCAAGATCGTGTACGGCGCGGCCGAGTTCACACCCCTGGCGCCGCCGCCGTTGCCGGTCTTGCCGGAATGGTCGCCCGTGGCCAAGGTGGGCGGGCACTACCGGCCTGTGGCCAAGCAGCCCGCCAAGCCGGCTGCCATGGCCCACCAGTGCCGGGGCGCCTGCTCCGTCCACGCCCATGCGCACGACGTGGCCCGCAAGTCGACCGTGCCGGTATCGGAATTTGCCGGATTCTGGGGCGCGCTCGGTTGCAGCTGCTTTGCGTTTTAATCGAAAGGAGAGAGCAATATGTCCTACTTCAAGATCGTGATGGGATTGCTGCTGTCCTTCGTGGTCGGCATCGGCTGCCGCCTGACCCACATCCCCGTGCCGTCGCCGCCGGTCCTGAGCGGCGCCTTGCTGGTGCTGATGATGAGCTGCGGCTATTGGCTGGTGGACCGTTACGCCAGCCTGCGTGCGGCCCGCAACAAGGGCTTGTGCGCCGGCCATGGCCTGGAAAGGAAATAACATGGAATTGGCAATTGGTTCCCTGCTGGGATTGGCGATCGGCGCCTTCTGCCGCTGGCAGGATATACCGTCCCCGGCGCCGCCGACACCCGTCGGCGCGCTGCTGGTGGTGGCGATGAGCGCCGGCTTTGTGCTGGCCGGCCTGTTTTCGTGAACCGGCCATGAATTTGGCAAACTGGAGTGTCAATGATGATCAAGACTGAAACCGGCTGGCCAGCCTTGCCGGCCGCGCCCGACGCCGGCTTGCTGCTGCTCAGGCTGGCCGGCGCCTTCCTGCTGCTGTATGTGCATGGCGTGCCCAAGCTGCTCCATTACGGCAGCGAGTTGCACCATATCGAGGACCCTTTGCACCTGGGCGCCGGCATCACCTTGTCGCTGGCGATCTTCGCCGAAGTGCTTTGTCCGCTGCTGGTGGCGGCCGGCGTGTACACGCGCCTGGCCTGCCTGCCCATCCTGTTCCTGCTGCTGGTGTCCATGGTGTTCGTGCATCCGGACTGGAGCATCGCGGACGGGCAGTTCGGCTGGCTGCTGATGACCATTTTCGCCAGCGTGGCGGTGGCCGGGCCGGGGCGCTATCGCCTGGGGTCCCTGCCTCGGCGCGGCGCTTGAGGCGGGATCGGAGCGCGACATGGAGCAGAATAAATACGTGGGGATCGGCCTGGGCTACGTGGCCGGTTATGTCGATACCGTGGGCTTCATGTCGCTGTTCGGGCTGTTCACTGCCCACGTGACGGGCAACTTCGTGCTGATCGGCAGCGAGCTGGCCCGGCCCAGCCATGGGGTGCTGATCAAGTTCCTGGCGTTCCCGGCCTTCATCGCGGCGGTCGCACTGACGCGCCTGGTCGTCAACCGGCTGCGGGCGCGCAACAGGGCCGCATGGGACGTGGCGCTGGCCATGCAGGTCGTCTTCCTGCTGGCTTTCATGCTGCTCGGCTGGCAGGCCGAGCCGATACGGGCGCCCGATACCTTGCTGGCGCTGTGTGCCGGCATGGCCGGGGCGGCGGCCATGGGGGTGCAAAACGCGGCCAGCCGCCTGGTCTGGAGCGACATCGCGCCCACCACCGTCATGACAGGCAATGTCACCCAGCTGGTGATCGACTTGCTCGATTGCCTCGGCGGTGACGAGGACGGCGCGGTGGGGCGGCGCATCAACAAATTCCTGTGGCCGGTGCTGGCCTTTGCCCTGGGCGCGGTCAGCGGCGCCTATGCCTGCGTGGCCTGGCAATTCTGGAGCCTGCTGGTGCCGATCCTGATCTTGACAGCGGCCGCGCTGCGGGTGCGGCGCCAGGCGCGGTTGTCCGGTGAGGACGCGGCGCTTACCCGGCCTTCAACGCCGCCGCGATCTGCTTGACGAACTCCGGCTCCGGCGTGGTATCGAGCTTGCTGCTGGCGCCCAGCACGTTGCCGCCGGCGTCGATCAGCACGATGCGGGTGGTGTGGTTGATCTCGCCGCTGCCCATCACGCGGAACTTGATGTTGAGGGCGGCCGCCAGCATGCGGGTCTGGGCCTCGTCCTTGGCCACGGCCAGCTTGAACTGGCTGGTGTCGAGGTGGTGCACGCCGGCCAGTTGCGCCAGCGAGGCGGGCGAATCGTGGAACGGATCCAGGCTCACCATCAGCACCTTCACCTTGCGGCCCTGCGGCCCCAGCGCGGCCACCGTGCGCTTGAGGGTTTCGATCACCACCGGGCAGGCCGTATTGCAGTCGCCGTAGAACATGGTGACGATGGCCACCTGTCCGGCCATGTCACGCAGGCTGCTGCGCTGGCCCTGGCTGTCGGTGAGCGCCGTGTCGAGTTGATACAGGGAGCCGCCGGAGAAAGCGGCGCGGGCGGCCGGCGCGGCCGGCGCGGGCGCCGCGAAAGGCGCGGTGGCGGGCAGGGCGCACGCCAGCAGCAGCGCGCTGGCGAGCGCGCCGCGAATGAAGTTTGCACGAATTGTCATGATGAATTCCTAGAGTTCAGGGGGCGGCGTCGCGGGCGCAGCGGAAGCCCAGGTTGGCGCCATCCTGCTGGCTATCCATGGCCGCCAGCAGGGCCAGGCGCATCAGCACCGCGTAGTTGCGGCGGTCGGCCAGGGAGACGGCGGCGCCGCCGCAGTAGTCGATGGATTTCTGTTCGCCGTTCGAGCGGCTGTCGGCGTTCACGAACAGGCCGCTGTAATCGTCCACCCATTCCCAGATCAGGCCGTGCATATCGTGCAGGCCATAGTAATTGGGCGCGTTGGCGGCCACGGAATGCGGTGCCCGGGTGCCGGGCGAGGCGTACCAGTCGAGGATGTGGGCCAGCCAGGCCGGATCGTCGCGGGCATCGGGCCGGCGCTCGTCGGCGGCCGCCGCGAATTCCCATTCATACCAGCGCGGCAGGCGGGCCTGCTCGCTGGCGCAAAAAGCGGAGGCCGCGTACCAGCTCACGCGGGTCACGGGCGCGTCCAGCGCCAGCGGCGCCGGATTGTCCGCGCTGCCCCAACCTTGCAAATAGGTGGGGGACGTGAATAAAGCCGGCGCCTGGCCGCGTTCCCATTCCGGATGCTGGCGCAAAAATGCGCGGAACTCGCCGTTGGTGACAGGGCGGGTACGCATCTGGAACGGGGCCACGGTGGCGTCGGACGCCACGCCATCGGCTGGCAGCACGCTGCGCAGCTGGCCGCCGGGTAGCGGCTGGTATTCGCCGCCGCTGGCGCTGGTGGCGCACAAGAGCGCAGCCAGGCCGGCGGCCACCAGATGGCGTGACGGGGCGGCCATGATTACTTGGCCTTGCGCATATCGCGCACTTGCGCCGGGGTGATCACCGGCTTGCCCTTGTTGAGCTCCACGTTGACGTAGTTGATCACGGCTGCCACGTCGTCGTCGTTCAAGTCCTGGGCCGGCATCACACCGTTGTAGTGATCGCCGTTGACCACCAGTTCGCCGCTACGGCCATTGATGACGATGTGCGCCATCTCATACGGACGTTGTTGGAAGAAGTCCGAATTGGCCAGTGGCGGGAACACGCCAGCCACACCCTTGCCGTCAGCCTGGTGGCAGGCGGCGCAAGTGCTTTCATACACTTGCTTGCCGCGTACCTGCTGGGCAGCGTGGGCGGAACCGGTCAGCACCGGCACAGGCGCCGCGGCAGGCGTGGCCTTGGCCACTACGCCTGGCAGTGGCGTCTTGATGCCCTTGCTGTAGATGCCTGGCTGTTCAGGGCCGGTGATGGCCATCAGGCCGATGGCGCCCTTGTTGAAGGCGCGCGACAGCGAGTGGTCCACCAGCGTCAGGTTGCCCGGTACGCGCGGCACGAATTCCACGATGGCCGAACCGCCGGCAGGCACCATGGTGGTCTGCACGTTTTCCTGGTAGCGGGTGCCGCCTTCGGTATAGACCTTGTCGAAGATGGTGCCGATGATGTGGAAGCTGGAGGTGATGTTCGGGCCGCCGACGCCGAAGTACATACGCACTTTCTCGTTGGCGTTGGCTTTCAGCGAGTTGGCGCCGGTCAGCGCGCCGTCGGCGCCGTTGAACAGCACGTAGGTTGGCTTCTCGTCGATGGTTTTCTGCATGTCGAACGGTTGCAGGCCAGGGGCGCGGTAAGCGCCGGTGGTGTAGAACTCACCCTGCATCACGTAGAACTCTTTATCGACGGGCGCCATGCCTTCTTTCGGCTCGACCAGGATCATGCCGTACATGCCGTTACCGATGTGCATGTCGACCGGCGCCGTGGCGCAGTGGTACACATACAGGCCCGGATTCAAGGTCTTGAAGGTGAAGGTGGCTTCGTTACCCGGAGCGATCAGGGTTTGCGCGGCACCGCCGCCTGGGCCGGTCACGGCGTGCAGGTCGATATTGTGGGGCAGTTTGTTACCGGGCAGGTTCTTCAGGTGCAGTTCCACCGTGTCGCCTTCGCGCACGCGGATCATTTTGCCCGGCACGGTGCCGCCGAAGGTCCAGAAGGTGTAGCGCGTGCCGGGGGCGATCTCGCGCTCGATCTCTTCCACCGTCAGGTTGACGACCACGCGTGCGGCCGTGGTGCGGGTGATGCGCGGTGGCAGCGCGGGTGGCGCTACCAGTTCCTGCACTACAACGGGCAGGGCGGCTTCAGCAGCCGGGGCCGCAGGCGCGGCAGCGTTGACGGGAACCATGCTGAGTGCGGCGGTAACGCTGGCCAGCCAGGTTGCGGCAAGTTTGTATTTCTTCTTCATCTTCTTCACCTTGTTGGTTGATGGTGTCATCCCTGAAGTGGATGACAACTCCATGCTACGGTCAGGGTGGAAGACTTTCCTTGATGTAAGTTACCGATTTTCCGGGGATGGGGGACAAACCTTGATCCAGGTTGTCGAATTGCGCGAACCGCGCATGGGGAGCTTCAGAACGGCCAGACTTGCTTGGTGAAGGCGACGCCGCCGATGTAGAGGAAGGCGGTGACGGCACCGGCGAAGGCGGTGGCGCGCACGGCGCGGGTCTTGCCGCGCTTGAGGGCGATGGTGCCCAGTACGATGTAGAGCAGCAGGGCCAGCACCTTGGCGGTGAGCCAGCCTTGCACGAACGGATATTGGGCGGACAGGACTACCATGGTCAGCGCGCTGGCCAGCAGCGCCGTATCGATCATGTGGGGCGCCGTGCGCACCCAGCGCTGCTGCAGGCGGGCCGGATTGGACAGCATCCAGTAACCGCGCAGCAGGAACAGGCTGCCGCTCATGGCGGCGCAGCCCATGTGAAAGTGCTTGATCGCGTAGTAGTCCATTACGGGCGGTCAGGCCGAAACCAGGAAGTCGATGATGACCTGGCCAGGCTGGCGCGACACGTAGGCGACCTTGACGCGCGGGCCGAAGAACTGGGCGATCTGGTTCAGCAGCGGCAGGGGATCGTGGTCGTTACAAAAACGCATGACTTCTCCGGGGTTCAGGGCATCCAGCGCGCCGAAGATGGCGGCGTGGCGGAATCGTTTGGCAACGCCGCGGGCATCGAATGGGTAAATGCCTTCGGGGCCGGTCGGTTGCGAGCAATCGTGGGACATGTTAACACTCCAGGTCAATATAATCAAAGAGGGGGAGGCGGCGCGCGCCTCCCGGGGATGGGCCGCGAGCGCGGCCCAGGATTACTTCAGATCAGGCGCGGTCGGCGCCCGTTACTGCACCTTGCGATGCGGTGGCTTTGCCGCCGCTGGTCATCAGGCGCCATGCGAACAGCGCCAGGAACAGCGTGCCCAGGGCGAACACGATGTCGCCAGGAACGCGCAGCCACACCAGTGTTTCCATCACTTTCGAGTGCACCACTTCAGGCGAGCGGGCGAACCACATGCCTTCGGTGACACTGGCCCAGGCCTGGTAGATACCAGCCGGTACCAGCGAGATGAACACCATCATGGCCAGGCCGATGTTGAGCAGCCAGAACATCGGCTTCAGCAGGCTGTCGGCCCAGGCGGTGCGGGCGACCAGGCCACGCAGGCAGAACAGCATCAGACCGATACCGAGCATGCCGTACACGCCGAACAGGGCGGCGTGGCCGTGGGCGGCCGTCAGGTTCAGGCCTTGCATGTAGTACAGGGCGATCGGGGTGTTGATCGAGAAGCCCAGCAGGCCGGCGCCGACCGTGTTCCAGAAGCCCACGGCGATGAAGCACAGGATCGACCACTTGTAGCTCTGGACCCATGGTGCGGCCTTCGAGCGTTGGTAGTTGCGGTACGCTTCCACACCGATCATCGACAGTGGGACCACTTCCAGTGCCGAGAACATGGCGCCGATGGCGATCACGAAGGTCGGGGTACCGGTGAAGTACAGGTGGTGCAGGGTGCCCAGGATGCCGCCGAACAGGAACACGATGGTTTCCAGCACGATGGCGCTGTTGGCGGTCGCGGCGCGGATCAGGCCCAGACGGGTGAACAGCAGAGCGATAACGGCCGTGGCGAACACTTCGAAGAAGCCTTCCACCCACAGGTGGACCAACCACCAGCGCCAGTATTCGATCATCGAGTAGTGGGTGCTACGACCCCAGGTCAGCGAGGTGGCGTAGAAGCCGCCGATGCACAGGGCCGACAGGAACACCATGGCGATCAGGCCGCGGCTTTCCGATGGCTTTTTCAGCGCAGGCCACAGACCACGGCCCAGCAGGGTGACCCAGAACAGCAGGCCGACGAACAGCAGGATTTGCCACACACGGCCCATGCTGGTGAATTCCAGGCCCTGGTTACCGATCCAGAACTGGAAGGCGCTGCCTTTGTGGGCGACGGAACCGATCCAGCCCATGGCGGTCGAACCGACCACGATGAACAGCAGTGCGTAGAACAACACGTTCACGCCCAGTTTCTGGAACTTCGGTTCGTGACCGGAGATGGCCGGCGCGATGTACAGGCCGGTGGCCAGCCAGGCGGTGGCGATCCACAGCACGGCGAACTGGGTGTGGATGGTGCGGCTGACGGTGAACGGCAGGATGTCGGCCAGAGGGAAGCCGAAGAAGCTATGGCCTTCAACAGCGTAGTGGGCCGTGATGGCGCCCATGGCGACTTGGGCCAGGATCAGGCCGATGACGACGAAGAAGTACTTCTTGGTAGCCAGCATGGAAGGAGTGGCCTTCAGGCTGAACAGTGGGTCGTTCTTCGGTGGAACAGGGTCTGCCTCTTCCTTGGCGGTCGAGTGGAACATGACCATGGCGGCGATGGCGCCGATCATCAGGATGATGGAGGCGACCGACCAGATACCGGCGGTGGCCGTTGGGCGGTTGTTGATCAGCGGTTCGCTAGGCCAGTTGCTGGTGTAGCTGAGCAGGGTGGCGCCTGGACGGTCGGTGCCGGCGGCCCACGACGACCAGAAGATAAACGCAGGCAGCGCTTGCAGATCGTCTTGATCCGGCAGCGAGTTGGCGTTCATGGCGTACTGGATGCGCAGCGCTTCCAGTTTCGGATCAGTGCCGAACAAGCCCATATAGTGGGAAGCGACTTCGCGCACGGCGGCGGCGCGGTCGGCCGACAGGGTGATGGTGTCGCTCGCCTTGTCGTAGGTGTTGCGACGCATCTCTTCCTGCAGGCGGGCAGTCAGCGCGGCCTGGGTGGATTTGTTCAGCTGGTCGAACGGCACCTTGAATTCGCGCTGAGCCCAGATTTCGCGCAGGGCCAGCGATTCGCGGTGCAGCCAGTCGGCCGACCAGTCCGGCGCCACGTAGCTGCCGTGGCCCCAGACGGTACCGAGTTGCTGGCCGCCGGCGGACAGCCAGGCTTCCTGGCCGCGCTGGACCTGCTCGCCCGAATAGAGCTGCTGGCCATCGGTGGTGACGATGTGTTTGGGGATAGGCGGGGCTGTCAGATAAATTTCCGCGCCTACCCAACCGAGAACGGTAAAGGATAGTACGCAGATGACGGCCAGCCAGGTCCAGAGTTTGCGCGTAGCGTGCATGGCTAAGTTCCTCATGGTGGGTGATGTGAATCGGTGCGAGCCACAGTGTTGGCGCTCGTCTGATACGAATAATAGGCCGGTGTTTTAAAGAAGCATAACAAATGTATGTTTTTCTTGATCCAAGTTATGAACAAATATTTTGGATGCATCAATAATCCAACAACGCCTTCTCGCAGGGCGATTTCATGTTCAGAATTGCAATATATACAACGAGGGCGCCATGAGGCTGACCGCATATACCGATTACACGCTACGCACGCTGATTCACCTGGCCGGCCAGCGCGACCGGCTGGTGACGATCCAGGAGATCGCCAGCCAGCATGGCATTTCGAAGAACCACCTCATGAAGGTGGTGTATCAATTAGGCTTGACGGGGCTGGTGCAGACCGTCAGGGGCCGCAATGGCGGGCTGCGGCTGGCCAAGGCGCCCGAGGACATCAGCGTGGGCGCCGTGGTGCGCCACACGGAAAACGACTTCTTCATGGCGGCGTGTTTCGACACGGCGCGCGAAGTATGCCCCTACGCGAGCTGCTGCGGCTTGAAAGGCTTGCTGGGCCAGGCCACGGCCGCCTACCTGGGGGTGCTGGACCGGGCCACCCTGGCCGACCTGGTGGAGGCGCCCGGTGGCGGGAGCGGCATCGGTCTGGGGCGGGGCGGGGCGATACCCATGCAATTGTTGCAACAGCGGGATGTAACAACTAGTTCTTTTGGCTGATGCGGCTAGCCTGATTGCCGTCTTGATTTAGCCCTACGGGTAATAGTGTCTCTGTGTGCGGGCGCGTAACCTGACGTCATCCCATAGTGTGTCAGGAGAAGCAAAGTGGAAAACAAGAGAAAGGCGATACAGGTGCTGGTCAGCAGTACGACGGCCTTCACCATCTGTTTCGCGATTTGGATGATGTTCGCGGTGCTGGGTATTCCCATCAAAAAGAGTCTGGGCTTGAACGAGACGGAATTCGGCCTGCTGGCCGCCATGCCCGTGCTGAGCGGTTCGCTGGTGCGCGTACCGCTGGGTATCTGGTGCGACCGCTTCGGTGGCCGTATCGTGTTCTTCGCGCTGATGCTGGCCACCGTGATTCCCATCTACATGATCGGCCTCGCCACCCAATATTGGCAATTCCTCGTCCTGGGCCTGTTCGTCGGCCTGGCCGGCGGTTCGTTCTCGGTCGGCACGCCCTATGTGGCGCGCTGGTTCCCGAAAGAGCGCCGCGGCCTGGCGATGGGTATTTTCGGCGCCGGTAACTCCGGCTCGGCCCTGACCAAGTTCGTCGCCCCGGCCATCATCACCGCGTTCGGCTGGCAGATGCTGCCCACCGTGTACGCGGCCGCCATGCTGGTGACGGCGCTGGCGTTCTGGGTGTTTACTTATAGCGACCCGTCGCACCTGGTGTCGGGCAGCGTGACTTTCAGTCAGCAGCTCAAGGTGCTGAAAGACCGCCGCGTATGGCGTTATTGCCAGTACTACTCCGTGGTGTTCGGCGGTTATGTGGGCCTGGCCCTGTGGATGACCAAATATTACGTGGCCGAATACGGCTTCGACCTGAAGCTGGCCGCCTTGCTGGCCGCCTGCTTCTCGTTGCCGGGCGGCGTGCTGCGCGCCGTGGGCGGCTGGATCTCGGACCGTTACGGTGCCCACAAGGTCACCTGGGCCGTGATGTGGGTGTGCTGGATCTGCTTCTTCCTGCTGTCGTATCCACCGACCGACATGGTGGTCAAGACCGTCAAGGGCGACATGGTGCTGCACCTGTCCGTCACGCCGTGGATGTTTACGGCCCTGCTGTTCATCGTCGGTACCGCCATGGCGGTGGGTAAGGCTTCCGTCTTCAAATTCATCGCCGACGACTTCAGCGACAACATCGGCGCCGTATCCGGCGTGGTGGGCCTGGCCGGCGGCCTGGGTGGCTTCATCCTGCCGATCATGTTCGGCGCCCTGGTCGACCTGACGGGTGTACGTTCCAGCGCCTTCATGCTGCTGTACGGCACTGTCTGCGTCTCGCTGGTGTGGATGCACTTCTCGTTCCGTCCGGCCGCCACGGCGCCGGCGGTCGGTGGCGCGCGCCAGGCAGTTGCGGCTTGAACTGATCCGACCCGAAAAATATTAGTGAAATCAGGAGAATAATATGAGCAAATACATGATCAATACCTGGGAGCCGGAAACGCCGGCCTTCTGGCAGAACACGGGCCGAAGTACGGCCAACCGCAACCTGTGGATCTCCATCCCCGCGCTGGCGCTGGCCTTCGCCGTGTGGATGGTGTGGAGCGTGGTGGTGGTCAAGCTGCCGGCCATCGGCTTTAAATACAGCACCAACCAGCTGTTCTGGCTGACGGCCTTGCCCGGCCTGTCGGGCGCCACGCTGCGCATCTTCTACTCGTTCATGGTGCCCATCTTCGGCGGCCGCAAGTGGACCACGATTTCCACCGCCTCGCTGCTGATCCCGGCCATCGGCATCGGTTTCGCCGTGCAGGACACCAGCACCGGCTATCCCACCATGCTGATCCTGGCCCTGCTGTGCGGCTTCGGCGGCGGTAACTTCGCTTCGTCGATGGCCAATATCAGCTTCTTCTTCCCCAAAGCGCAGAAAGGCTACGCACTGGGCATGAACGCCGGCCTCGGTAACCTGGGCGTGTCGGCGGTGCAGTTCGTGGTGCCACTGGTGATCACCATGGGCGTGTTCGGCACCATCGGTGGCGACGGCCAGACCATCGGCAAGCTGGGTCAGACCAGCACCCTGTGGCTGCAGAACGCCGGTTTCATCTGGGTGCCGTTCATCGCCATCAGCAGCCTGCTGGCCTGGTTCGGCATGAACGACCTGGCGTCGGCCAAAGCCTCGTTCGCTGAACAAGCGGTGATCTTCAAGCGCAAACACAACTGGCTCATGTGCTGGCTGTACACGGGCACCTTCGGCTCGTTCATCGGTTACTCGGCCGCCTTCCCGCTGCTGATGAAAACCCAGTTCCCCGACGTCAATCCGCTGCAATACGCCTTCCTCGGCCCTCTGGTGGGCGCGCTGGCCCGCGTGGTGGGGGGCATCATCTCCGACAAACTGGGCGGCGCCCGCGTCACCTTCTGGACCTTCATCTTCATGATCGCCGCCGTGCTGGGCGTGCTGCACTTCGCTCCCCATGATGGCGTGGCCGGCAACTTCACCGGTTTCTTCTGGATGTTCATGGCCCTGTTCGCCGGTACCGGCGTCGGTAATGCTTCGACCTTCCGCATGATCCCCGTGATCTTCCTGACCGAACATCAGCGCGCCGCCGCCGGCAAACCACAAGCCGTGCAGGAACAAGCGGTGGTGGATGCCAACAAGGAAGGCGCCGCCGTACTGGGCTTCACCTCGGCCATGGCCGCCTACGGCGCCTTCTTCATTCCGAAGAGCTACGGCACCTCGATCGCCATGACGGGCAGCCCCGACACGGCCCTGTGGTGCTTCATCGGTTTCTACATGAGCTGTATCGCCATCACCTGGTGGTGCTATGCTCGCAAGGGTGCCGCCATGCCTTGCTAAAGGATTGTTCAAATCAACCGCGGCGTTGGTAGAGTTGCGCGCTGCGGTTGTTTTGGAATAGTCTTCGTGGCGGTCAACGCCTAACCTGGAGTTACAATATGTCTACCCCCAAAGTCATCCCGCTCACGCCGTCGGTGGAGTTCGATGCTGCGCTCGTGCGCAAGCTCAACCAGATGGGACCGCGCTACACGTCCTATCCCACGGCTGACCGTTTCATCAAAGGCTACGCTCAGCAACAATATGAGGAGGCCGTGGAGCGGGTGCGGGCCCGGGGTACGCCAAGCGGGTTGTCGCTGTACATCCACATCCCGTTCTGCGAATCGCTGTGCTACTACTGCGCCTGCAACAAGATCATCACGCAGGACCACAGCAAGGCTGTCACTTACCTGGACTACCTGCGGCGCGAAATCGCCATGCAGGCCAAGCTGTTCACCGGCATCAACCAGGTCGACCAGCTGCACTTCGGGGGCGGCACCCCCACCTACCTGACGGACGAACAGATGGAAGACTTGCTGGCCTACCTGCGCCAGCATTTCGCTTTTGTGTCGGACCAAGAGGGCGAGTTCTCCGTGGAAGTGGACCCGCGCACCGTCACCCCGGAGCGCATCCACACGCTGCGCCGCCAGGGCTTCAACCGCATCAGCCTGGGTATCCAGGACTTCGATCCAGAAGTGCAGCAAGCCGTCAACCGCATCCAGCCCTACGAGCAGACCATCGCCGTGCTGGAGGCGGCGCGCGCGGCCGATTTCCGTTCCATCAGCGTGGACCTGATCTACGGCCTGCCCAAGCAGACCGTGGCCAGCATGGGCCCCACGCTGGACAAGGTGATCGGCGCCCGTCCCGACCGCATCGCCATCTACAACTACGCCCACATGCCGCACCTGTTCAAGGCCCAGCGCCTGATCGACGCGGATCTGCTGCCGGACGGCGAAACCAAGCTGGAGATGCTGGGCCTGTGCATCGCGCGCCTGACGGCCGCCGGCTACGTCTACATCGGCATGGACCACTTCGCGCTGCCCGAGGACGATCTGGCCCGCAGCCAGGTGGACGGTGAGTTGCACCGCAATTTCCAGGGCTATTCCACCCATGCCGACGCCGACATGGTGGCGCTGGGCGTGTCGGCTATCAGCGACGTGGGCGGCAGCTACGCCCAGAACGAGAAGGTGCTGTCGGCCTACTACGAACGGCTGGACGCGGGCGAGCTGCCGATCGTGCGCGGCATCGACCTGACCGAGGACGACCTGCTGCGCCGCAGCGTGATCGGCAAACTGATGTGCGACTTCGAACTCCATTACGCCGACCTCACCATTCCGGGCGGCCAGGCCGCGGCCGACTATTTCGCGGCCGACCTGGCCCGTCTGAAGCCGCTGGAAGAGCAGGGCTTGCTGACGGCGGATGGCGACGGCGTGAAAGTCAAGATGCGCGGCCGCCTGCTGATCCGTAACGTCTGCATGGCGTTCGACAGCTACCTGCACGCGCCGCGCGAAGAGGGCCCGAGCCCGATCCGTTATTCCAGGACCATTTGAGGACATGATGGACAAGACAAAAATCAAAGTACAAACCTTCCTGTCGCGCGTACCGCTGTTTAACTCGATGCGCCCGGAGGAACTGGATCGCATCGCCCTGGGCACCACCGAAGTGCGGGCCGAACGGGGGGAAATCATCTTCCAGCGTGGCGATCCGTGCGTGGGTTTCCACGTGGTGCTGTATGGGCAGATCAAGCTGTCGTTCACTTCCGCCCAGGGCGCCGAGAAGGTGATCGAACTGATCGGCCCCGGCCACAGCTTCGGTGAAGCGCTGATGTTCATGGGCAGTCCCTACATCGTATCGTCGCAGGCCATGGCCGATTCGCTGCTGCTGCACGTGTCCAAGCAAGCCATCTTCCGCGAGATCGAGAACGATTCCGCGTTCGCCGTCAAGATGCTGGCCGGCCTGAGCCAGCGCATGCACAGCCTGATGTGCGACATGGAGTCCTACTCGCTGCGTTCGGGCACCCAGCGCGTGGTGTCCTACCTGCTCAAGGACCGCAGCGCCGATACCGGCGCCGAACTGACGCTGCCCGTGGCCAAGGCCGTGCTGGCGTCCCGCCTCAACCTCACGCCGGAACACTTCTCGCGCATCATGGCCGACCTGAGCACCCAACAACTGATCGCGTTCAAAGGCCGCAAGGTCACCATCCTCGACGAAGAAAAGCTGCGTGCCTGCGCCGGTTGATCCGGTGCGGTGAGCAGCTGGAACCCTCCATGCTTAACAACCTTACTATCCGGTCGCGACTTGTGTTCGTGATCGGTTTTTTGTCCGTCCTGCTGGTCATGGGCGGTGTGATCGGCCTGGTCAGCCTGGCCGCCGCCAACGATACGTTGCGCAACAACTATGAGCAGCGCATGTTGCCCATGTCGCAGCTCGACCAGATCGTGCGGCTGATCGACGCCAACCAACTGTCGGTGGCGCAATCCCTCAACGAGGCGCCCGAGGTGGTGTTGCCCGAGATGGCGCGGGTCGAAGAACGCATGGCCAAGATCGTCCAGATGTGGGATGCCTACGTCCGGAGTGGATTGCGTCCCGAGGAAGTGACGCTGGCGCGCGATTATGCGGCCAGCCGCCAGGCCTTCGTCGCGCAGGGCTTGCGGCCCGCCATCGAAGCGCTGCGGAGCAACAATCACGCCGCCGCGCGGGAACAGATACATGGTCCGCTGGCCCAGTTGCTGGTCCCCTTGCGCAAGAACGTCGATGCGCTGATGGCGCTGCACCTGACCAGCGCGCACGCTGAATTCGAGCACAGCCAGTTGATCTACCAGCGCGTGCGCCTGGCTTGCCTGACGGGTATCGTCTTTGGCCTGATGCTGTCGGCGTTGATCGGCGTGCTGCTGCAACGGGCCATCGTGCGGCCGCTGCGGCAAGCCGTGCGCGTGGCCGGCAGCGTGGCCGCCGGCGACCTGACCCAGCATATCGTCGTCGGGAGCCGCGACGAGACGGGCCAGCTGCTGCAATCGCTGGCGGACATGAATACCAGCCTGACCCGGATCGTGGGCGACGTGCGCGGCGGCACGGCCGCCATCAACGGCGCCGCCCACAGCATCGCGGCCGGCAACGTGGAGCTGGCCGAGCGCACCGAACTGCAAGCGAGCGCCTTGCAGCAGACGGCGGCCTCGATGGAACAATTGACGGTGGCCGTGCGCGAGAACGGCGCCAGCGCCCAGCAGGCCAACCGGCTGGCCCAGTCGGCCGCGCAGGTGGCCAACGAGGGCGAAGCCGTGGTGGCCAAGGTGGTGCGCACCATGGGCGCCATCAATACCTCGGCCGGCCGGATCGGCGACATCATCGGCGTGATCGACCGCCTGGCGTTCCAGACCAATTTGCTGGCACTGAACGCGGCGGTGGAAGCGGCGCGGGCCGGCAATCACGGCAAGGGCTTCGCCGTGGTGGCGACCGAGGTGCACCAGTTGGCGCAGCAATCGGCCGCCGCCGCGCGCCAGATCAAGCAACTGGTGCAGGAATCGCAGGAACAAGTGGCGGAGGGCGCGCAACTGGTCGACCAGGCCGGCGCCACCATGCACGAGATCCTGACCAGCATCGGCCAGGTCACGACAGTGATCGCCGACATCAGCCGCGCCGGCGCCGAGCAGAGCGCGGGGATCGAACAGATCAACCAGGCCGTCTGCCAGATGGATGAAGGTACGCGCAGCAATGCCGTGCGGGTGGAGCAGGTGGCCGCGGCCGCCCAGGCGCTGCAGCAGCAGGCGGACGGTCTGTCCGAACTGGTGGCCGTGTTCAAGGTCGAGGCGCCGCTGGCCGCCGTGCTGCCGTTCGAGCGGCCTGCGTCGATGCGCAAGGCGCTGGCGGCGCCGGGAACGCAGGCCGTGGCCGCGCCGCGCGGACGGCGTAGCGGTTCGCAGTAACTTCGGAGCAGAGATGGAAGCGATTGAAAAATTCTTGAGTGGTTTCACCCGTTTTCAGCAGCAGTATTTCAGCGATTCGCAATCCTTGTACGACAGTTTGCGGGCCGGCCAGAAGCCCGCCACCTTGCTGATCGGCTGCTGCGACTCGCGGGTCGACCCCATGCTGCTGACGGGCAGCGAGCCGGGTGACCTGTTCGTGGTGCGTAATATCGCCAACCTGGTGCCGCCGTGCACGCCGGACGCGCCGCCGGGCGTCAGCTCGGCCATCGAGTTCGCCATCTGCAACCTGGAAGTGGCGCGGGTGATCGTGCTGGGCCACGCCCGCTGCGGCGGCATCCGCGCGTTGATGGGGCCGCGCCAGAAACTGGCCGACACCGACTTCGTGGGGCGCTGGATGAAGATCGCCGAACCGGTGGCCAACCAGGTCAAGCGCGACCTGGCCCACCGCAGCGAGGAGCACCAGCACAAGGCGTGCGAACTGGCCAGCATCCTGCATTCGCTGGACAATCTGCTGACCTACCCGTGGATCAAGGAGCGGGTGGAGCAGGGCTTGCTCAAGCTGCACGGCTGGTATTTTGACATTGAGAGTGGCGCGCTGATGGCCTATTCGGCCCGCCAGCAGCAATTCCTGCCGCTGGTCTGCCCGCTGGAGCGGCGCGGATAAGCGGCCATCAGGAGTCAGGCATGGCAAAGATCTTCCCCATCAATCCCAGGCACCCCGAGCGTATCTGCTGGGGCTGCGACAAATACTGCCCGGTCGACTCGCTCGCCTGCGGCAACGGTTCGGACCGCACCCAGCACCCGGTCGAACTGTGGGGCGAGGGCTGGGAGAAGTTCGGCCTGAACGCCAAGTCCGAACCGGAACAGGCGCCGCAAGAGATGGCCGACCCGTCGGCCGACGCGCCACCGGAAAAGTCCGGGAAATCCGGGACGTAACACCTTATTCCACCAAAAGGCCCCGTATTCCGGGGCATGACACCCTATTTTACGGGGTCTTGATGCCGTTGCTATCGCCTGCCGCGCGCCGGTGATACAACGTTGGCCTCGCCTATTCTCTACACTTCGAACACGCATGCATACCTTACACCTGCCCGGCTTCACGCTTGAACATTTTCTTGAACATTACTGGCAACGGCAACCGCTGCTGATACGCCGGGGCTTCCGCCACTTCGAAGACCCGATCAGCCCTGACGAACTGGCTGGCCTGGCCTGCGAGGAGCAGGTTGAATCGCGCCTCGTCTATCGCCGTGATGGCCGCTGGCAGGCCGAAGTCGGGCCGTTCGACAGCTACGAACGCCTGGGTGAGCGTGAATGGTGCCTGATCGTGCAGGCGGCCAACCACTGGGCGCCCGAAGTGCAAGCCCTGGTCGAGCCGTTTTCCTTCCTGCCCAAGTGGCGGCTGGATGACGTGATGATCAGCTATTCTACGCCCGATGGCGGCGTCGGTCCCCACATCGACCGCTACGACGTGTTCATCTGCCAGGGTTCGGGCCGGCGCCGCTGGCGCGTGGGCGCGCGCGGCAACCACCGCGAGTTCGCGGCCCATGAAGCCTTGCTGCATACGGACCCGTTCGAGCCCATCATCGACGAGGTACTGGAGGCGGGCGATATCCTCTACATCCCGCCGGGCTTCCCGCACGATGGCGTGACGCTGGAAAATGCGATGAGTTTCTCGGTCGGCTTCCGCGCCAAGTCGGCGTGCGACATGTTCAGCGCCCTGGCCGATCACCTGATCGACAAGGAACTGGGCAATGAGTTGCTGGAGGATGCGGGCCGTCCGCTGCACACGCAGCAGGGCCGCATCGACGGCGCCGACTTCGCCCGCATCCGGGCCCAGCTGCAATCGGTGCTGGATAATGAGAAGTTACTGGCCGATATGGCCGGCGGCTACCTGTCGCGCACCAAGTGCCAGCTGGACCTGCAGGCGCTGGAGTCGCCGTACGAAGAGCATGAGTTGGCCGAGGCCCTGGCCGGCGGTGCGCTGGTACGCACGGGCGGCTTGCGCTGTTTCTATGTGGATGGCACGGTGGAGCAGGGCGTGTGCTACGTGGATGGCGAACGGATAGCCTTTGGTCCGCAGGGCAGCAGCTTCGTGCCCGTGCTGTGCGATCACGAACGGCTCGATGGCGCGCTGCTGGCGCCCTGGCTGTCGCAGCCCGCCATCCTGGCCGCGCTGACGCGCTGGGTCAACGCGGGCTACTGGTACTTGGCCGACTAGCGATAATTGACACCGTTGTTGACGTCGAACACTTCGCCGTTGATGCATGCCGGTGCATCGGTGGCGAGCCAGCATACGGTGGTCGCCACTTCCTGCGCCGTGCAAAAGCGCTGGTTGATGGTGGCCGCGCGCAGGCGTTGCTTGCGGTCTTCGGGGATGGCCCGCATCAAGTCCGTTTCGATCGGGCCGGGCGCCACGGTATTGGCGACCACGCCACGCGGTCCGTGGCTGCGGGCCAGCGAGCGCATGGCGTTGGCCAGGCCGGCCTTGGAGATGCCATACCAGATGTCGGGATGGCCGATCTCGCCGGCGATCGAGCCCAGGCTGACAATCCGGCCGCCGCCCTTGGCCGCCATGCGCTCGGCCACCGTGACGCTCAACCGGACGGCCGAAATCAGGTTCACTTGCAGCATGTTGCCGATGGCCGCGTCATCGTAATCGAGCGCCGTCATGGGATTCATCTGGCCCGCGTTGTTGATCAGTACGTCTGGCGTACCGATGGCGTCCACCGTTTTGCACAGCGCAGCATAATCAGCCATATCGGCGGACCACCAGGTGGCCCCCGTCAATGGCGCGGATGGCGCCGTACGCGACAGCACGTGCATGGCGTAACCGCGCGCCAGTAAGAGTTTGGTGATTTCCAGTCCGATTCCACGGCTACCGCCGGTGACGATGGCTTGCATTGCGTGTGGTCCTTATCATTTTATAAACGATAAGTTTATCAAATTTATACCGCCAGCGTGCGGACTGGCGCTTGCCATCAAAGACGTGGTGTTGTGATCGGGGCCGGCCCGGCCCCGCGCGCTCAGGAAAACCGCAGCAGCTCGCCTTCCGGATCGAAGGCGAGGAAGCGTTCCATCTGGCCCTGCTGGATGGCCTGCACCATGTCCTTCAACGCGCCCTCGGTCTTGCGCGCGTCCGGCAACTGGCCGGCGCTGCCCGACAGGCTGGTCACCAGCACCACATCCCACGGCGCGCCCATGGCGCGCGACTCCGCCACCAGGTTGGCGAAGGTATCCAGTTCCCCCACTTGCTTATCGACGCACATGACGGGCGTGAGCGTGCCGCGGCGCGGCGCACCGGCGTTGGCCGGGTCGATGGCCTCGTATTCGGCGCGGGTGAAGGTAAACAGCAGGCGCTGGGGTTCGGCTTGCATGGCGGCGGCCGACAGCAGGTCGGTAAAACTGGCGATATTCACGGGTGATTCCTTTCGTTGTGCTGGTGCGATGCGACACAGGGATCGTGCGCGCGCGCCAGCCGTATGTATAACCCGGCGCGGCGGCCGTCGCCATTGGCGCGAGTGGCTAGCGAGCCTAGTCCTTTTGGCTGAGGGCTGTCACGAAAATCCTTGAGCCACATCATATTATTTGCGAGTGGTCGTCGGGACAATGGTGGCTTGGACGGAGCTGCCGTCGTGCGAGTAAAGGTTATGTCATGTTGTCGAGTAAGCGCCATTATCTGAGCGTGGCCACCCAGGCGGTGGCGTTGGCCGGTTTGCTGCGGGTGCTGTTCCTGGCCCCGTCGCTGCAGCCGGCCGATGCGGACGCGCAGCCGGCGCCAGCGCCCACCGCGCAGGCCGCGTCCTGCGCCACCGCGCCCACCGGCCAGATTCAGTATGACCAGGGCCGCCCCGTGTTCTATTGCTCGCTGTCGGCCATGTTCGCCATGCTCGCCTCGGTGGAGCAGCCCGGCTTCGTGCGGGCCAGCTTCGTGCAGGCTGCGGGCGCGCCCGCGGCCGATGCCGCCGGCTGGGTGGCGGCGAGCCAGGCTACCTACGTGCTGCGCGGCCCGCAGGGTCAAGGTCAGGGCCAGGGTAGGGAGGCCGGCAGCGTGGCCGCCTTCGCGTCGGCGCACCACGCGCAAGCCTACGTGCGCGCCGGCGGCGGGCGCCTGCTGTCGTATCAACAGTTGCTGACGGTCGCCAGCAATGTCGCTGTCACGGAATCCACGGCCGGCCTAGTCACAAAGACCTAAACGGTCTAGTCCTTCTCGCCCCATCCGCCCGACTTCTTGCCGATTCACACTAAACACCCCCCTGCGTAGACTGTTTGCTATCGACGGCCTCACGCATGTTGCGTGAGGAGGTGTTTATTTCCTGGTACCGGACAGGGTGCAAGTGAGGAGGCAGCATGAGTCATTTTCTGGATCGCCTGAAATTCTTCAGCAAAACAAAATCAACGTTTTCCGACGGCCACGGGGCAGTTGTCCACGAGGATCGTACGTGGGAAAACGCCTACCGCCAGCGCTGGCAGCACGACAAGATCGTGCGTTCCACGCACGGTGTGAACTGCACCGGCTCCTGCAGCTGGAAGGTGTATGTGAAGAACGGGCTGATCACCTGGGAAACCCAGCAGACCGATTATCCGCGTACGCGGCCGGACCTGCCCAACCACGAACCGCGCGGATGCCCGCGCGGCGCCAGCTATTCCTGGTACGTGTATTCGGCCCAGCGCGTCAAGTACCCGATGGTACGCGGCCGCCTGATGGACATGTGGCGCGAAGCGCGCAAGACCATGGACCCGGTCACGGCCTGGGACTACATCAGCCAGGATCCAGAACGCTCCAAGCAGTACAAATCGATTCGCGGCCTGGGCGGCTTCGTGCGCGCCGACTGGGATACCTGCAACGAGATGATCGCCGCCGCCAACGCGCTGACCATCAAGAAATACGGCCCTGACCGTATCGTCGGCTTCTCGCCGATTCCCGCCATGTCCATGGTCAGCTACGCGGCCGGTACCCGTTACCTGTCGCTGATCGGCGGCGTGGCACTGAGCTTCTACGACTGGTATTGCGACTTGCCACCAAGCAGCCCGCAAGTGTGGGGCGAACAGACCGACGTGCCGGAATCGGCCGACTGGTACAACTCCACCTACCTGATGGTGTGGGGCTCGAACGTGCCGATGACCCGTACCCCGGACGCCCACTTCTACACCGAAGTGCGCTACAAGGGCACCAAGACGGTGGCCGTGTCCTCCGACTTCGGCGAGATGGCCAAGTTCGGCGACATCTGGCTGGCACCGAAACAAGGTACCGACGCGGCACTGGCGATGGCCATGGGCCACGTGATCCTGAAGGAATTCCACACCGAAGGCCAATCGCAGTATTTCAAGGACTACGCGAAACAGTACACCGACTTCCCGATGCTGGTGCTGCTCAAGGAGCAGAACGGCACGCTGGCGCCCGAGTACTTCCTGCGCGCCTCGCACCTGGCCAACAACCTGGACGAAACCAACAATCCCGACTGGAAAACCCTCGTCATCGACGACGCCAGCGGCGAGATCGTGGCGCCGGCCGGTTCCATCGGCTTCCGTTGGGGCGAGTCGGGCAAGTGGAACCTGGAGATGAAACAGGGCGGCAACAAGAAGCCGGTCGATCCGCGCCTGTCGCTGATCGGTTGCGCCGATGAAGTGGTGCCGGTGGGCTTCGCCTACTTCGGCGGCAAGGACGCCAGCGATCTGCTGATGCGCAACGTGCCCGTCAAGCGCCTCACGCTGGCCGACGGCAGCAGCGCGCTGGTCGCCACCGTGTTCGACCTGAGCATGGCCAACTACGGTATCGACCGTGGCCTGGGCGGCGGCAACGTGGCCACCAGCTACGAGGACGACGTCCCTTACACCCCGCAATGGCAAGTCAAGCACACCGGCGTGAAAGCGGCCGACGTGATCACCGTGGCCCGCCAGTTCGCACAGAACGCGGACCAGACCCGTGGCAAGAGCATGGTGATCGTGGGCGCGGCCCTGAATCACTGGTACCACATGGACATGACCTATCGCGGCATCATCAACATGCTGATGATGTGCGGTTGCGTGGGCCAATCGGGCGGCGGCTGGGCACACTACGTGGGCCAGGAAAAACTGCGTCCGCAAACGGGCTGGACGCCGCTGGCATTCGCCCAGGACTGGAACCGTCCGATGCGCCAGATGAACGGCACCTCGTTCTTCTACAACCACACCAGCCAGTGGCGCCACGAGAAGCTGCACACCGAGGAAATCGCGTCGCCAACGGCCGGTCCCGATGTCGCGCCGATGACGCTGCTGGACTACAACGCCAAGGCCGAGCGCCTCGGCTGGCTGCCATCGGCGCCGCAACTGGAAACCAACCCGCTGGAAGTGGTGCGGGCCGCCGCCGCCGCCGGCCAGGATCCAGCCGCCTACGCCGTGCAGCAGATCAAGGACGGCAAGCTGAACTTCTCGTGCGATGACCCGGACAATCCGGCCAACTTCCCACGCAATATGTTCGTCTGGCGTTCCAACATCCTGGGCAGCTCGGGCAAGGGCCACGAGTACTTCCTGAAGTACCTGCTGGGTACCCAGAACGCGCTGATGAGCGACGAAGCGAACTGCATCAAGCCACGCGACGTGAAAGTGCGTCCGGCCGTGGAAGGCAAGCTCGATCTGCTGGTGGTGCTGGACTTCCGTATGTCGACCACCTGCCTGTACGGCGACATCGTGCTGCCGACGGCCACCTGGTACGAGAAGGACGACATGAACACGTCCGACATGCACCCCTTCATCCACCCGCTGTCGGAAGCCGTGCAGCCGCTGTGGCAATCGAAGTCGGACTGGGAAATCTACAAGGGCCTGGCCAAGAAGTTCTCGGAAATCGGCGGCGCCGCACTGGGCACCCAGAAGGATCTGGTCCTGACCCCGCTGATGCACGATACCCCGGGCGAACTGGGTCAACCGTTCGATCCGAAAGACTGGCGCGCCGGCGAGTGCGACCCGATTCCGGGCAAGACCATGCCGAGCATGTCCGTCATCGAACGCGACTACACCCAGATCTACAAGAAGTTCACTTCCATCGGCCCGCTGCTGGAAACCATCGGCAACGGCGGTAAGGGGATCAGCTGGAAGACCGGCCACGAAATCGACGTGCTGCGTGGCGTCAACCGCACCGTGCTGGAAGAGGGTATCTCGCAAGGCCAGCCACGCCTGGAAACGGCGATCGACGCGGCCGAGATGATCCTGTCGCTGGCGCCGGAAACCAACGGCCACGTGGCTGTCAAGGCATGGGATGCGCTGTCCAAGATCACGGGCCGCGACCACACCCACCTGGCGCTGCCACGCGAGCACGATTCGATCCGCTTCCGCGACGTGCAAGCCCAGCCGCGCAAGATTATCTCCTCGCCCACCTGGTCGGGCCTGGAGTCGGAAGAAGTCAGCTACAACGCCTGCTATACCAACGTGCATGAACTGATCCCATGGCGCACGCTGACGGGCCGCCAGCAGTTCTACCAGGATCACCTGTGGATGCGTGATTTTGGCGAAGGTCTGTGCGTGTACAAGCCGGCCATCAACACCAAGACCACCGCCTCCATGCTGGGCGCCAAACCGAACGGCAACAAGGAGATCGCGCTCAACTGGATCACGCCGCACCAGAAGTGGGGTATCCACTCCACCTACTCGGACAACCTGCGCATGCTGACGCTGTCGCGCGGTGGCCCGCACGTGTGGCTGTCGGAGATCGACGCGAAAGCGGCCGGCATCGTGGACAACGACTGGATCGAAGTGTTCAACGTGAACGGTACGTTGACGGCACGCGCCATCGTCAGCCAACGGGTACCGGAAGGCATGACGCTGATGTACCACGCCCAGGAGAAGATCATCAACGTGCCAGGCGCGGAAACGTCGGGTAAGCGCGGCGGTATCCACAACTCGGTCACGCGGGCCGTCACCAAGCCGACCCACATGATCGGCGGCTACGCCCAGCTGTCGTATGGCTTCAACTATTACGGCACGGTCGGTTCGAACCGCGATGAGTTTGTGTTGGTCCGCAAGATGGATAAAGTCGATTGGCTGGAAGGCCCATTGTCCACCAAGGCCTGAACCCGTCAACGATAGCGAGGAAAAATATGAAAATCAGAGCACAAATCGGCATGGTGCTGAACCTGGACAAGTGCATCGGTTGCCACACCTGTTCCGTCACTTGCAAAAACGTGTGGACCAGCCGTGACGGCGTGGAATACGCATGGTTCAACAACGTGGAAACCAAACCCGGCATCGGTTATCCGAAGCAGTGGGAAAACCAGGACAAGTGGAACGGCGGCTGGCGCCGCACCGCGGCCGGCAAGATCGAGCCGCGCCAGGGTAGCCGTCTGAAGATCCTGGCCAACATCTTCGCCAACCCGAACCTGCCCAATATCGACGAGTACTACGAGCCGTTCACCTACGACTACGAGCACCTGCAGAACGCGCCGCTGTCGGAAACGCCACCGACCGCCCGTCCGATCTCCGTCATCACCGGCAAGAAGATGGACAAGATCGAATGGGGCCCGAACTGGGAGGACGACCTGGGTGGCGAGTTCGCCCAGCGTAGCCAGGACAAGCTGTTCGACAACATGCAGAAGGAGATGTACGGCACCTTCGAGAACACCTTCATGATGTACTTGCCGCGCCTGTGCGAACACTGCCTGAACCCGACCTGCGTGGCATCGTGCCCGTCCGGTTCCGTGTACAAGCGCGAGGACGACGGCATCGTGCTGATCGACCAGGACAAGTGCCGCGGCTGGCGTATGTGCATCTCCGGCTGCCCTTACAAGAAGATCTATTACAACTGGTCTTCGGGCAAGGCCGAGAAGTGCACCTTCTGCTACCCGCGTATCGAAGCGGGCCAGCCGACCGTGTGCTCGGAAACCTGCGTGGGCCGGATCCGCTACCTGGGCGTGCTGCTGTACGACGCCGACAAGATCGAGTCGGCGGCCTCGGTGGCCGACGAGCGCGACCTGTATCCGTCGCAACTGGGCCTGTTCCTGAACCCGCACGATCCGGAAGTGATCGCCGAGGCACGCCGCCAGGGCATCCCTGATTCGTGGCTGGAGTCGGCCAAGCGTTCGCCCGTCTACAAGATGGCGGTGGAGTGGAAAGTGGCGTTCCCGCTGCATCCGGAATACCGTACGCTGCCGATGGTGTGGTACATCCCGCCACTGTCGCCGATCCAGGCCGCGGCCGAATCGGGCGTACTGGGCAAGAACGGCATCCTGCCGGACACCAAGAGCCTGCGCATCCCGGTGCAGTATCTGGCCAACCTGCTGACGGCGGGCGACCAGGTGCCGGTGCTCAAGGCGCTGGACCGCATGCTGGCCATGCGTGCCTACATGCGTGGCAAGAGCGTGGAAGGGGTGGAAAACCTGGAGCCGCTCAAGCAGGTCGGCCTGGACAAGAACATGGTGGAGGACATGTACCACATCATGGCGATCGCCAACTACGAGGACCGCTTCGTGATCCCCAGCAGCCACAAGGAAATGGCCGAGGACAGCTTCAACGAGAAGGGCAGCTGCGGCTTCAGCTTCGGCAACGGTTGCTCGGACGGCGTGTCCGACCACAGCCTGTTCGGCAAGAAGAAGCAGGGTTCGGCCATCTTCATGTCGATGCCGAAATCGCGCAAGAAGAAGGAAGTGCTGGACGTCTGATGACGCGGCCCGCTTAGCCCACCAAGGAATGAAGATGAAAAGCTATCAAGTCTTATCCGCGCTGCTGCTCTACCCGGAGCAGGAATTGTGCGACGCCCTGCCGGAACTGCGGCAGGCGCTGGCCGAACGGCCCGAATGGGAGGCCAGCCTGGCTGGCCTGTTCGAGCATATCGCCAGCACGCCGCTGATCGATCTGCAACAGCAGTATGTGGCCACGTTCGACCGCAATCCGTCGCACTCGCTGCACCTGTTCGAGCATATCCACGGCGAGTCGCGCGATCGCGGCCAGGCCATGGTCGACCTGCTTGCCGAGTACCGCAAGCATGGCCTGGACATGGTCGGCAACGACCTGCCGGACTATGTGCCGCTGTTCCTCGAATTCCTGTCGCAGCAGGAGCGCGACGAAGGTCTGCGCCTGCTGGGCGACGCGGTCCACGTGCTGGCCTACATCGGCCGCAAGTTGAAGGCCAACGCCAGTCCGTACGCCGTGCTGTTCGATCTGCTGGAAGCGGACAGCCCGGTGCCGGCCGAGGAATTGGCCGAGCCGCCGATCCGCGACATGGATGAAGCGCTGGAAACCTTCGGCCCCGGCGCCGATGGCGTCGAGCCGCTGCTCCAGACGTCGCTGGCCAGCGGCCCGCAACCGATTAACTTTTATCCCAAGGCTGCGGCTGCCGCGCCGCAGCGTGCCTGAAGGAGACTGCAGTGAACTATTTACATCAATTCCTGTTCGGGATCTATCCCTACATCGCCCTCGCGATCTTCCTGCTCGGTAGCCTGGTTCGCTTCGACCGCGAACAGTACACCTGGAAGTCCGAGTCCAGCCAGACCTTGCACACGGGCGCGCTGCGCCTGGGCAGCCCGCTGTTCCACGTGGGCGTGCTGGGCCTGTTCTTCGGCCACGCGGCCGGTCTGCTCACGCCCGTCGCGGTGTGGGATGCGCTCGGTGTCGAACACGGCACCAAGCAGCTGATCGCGATGACGGCTGGCGGCATCATGGGCTCGTGCGCCATGATCGGCCTGCTGCTGTTGCTGGCGCGCCGCTTCTCCAACGACCGTGTCCGTGCCGTGACCACCTTCAAGGACAAGATCGTCCTGCTGTGGATCCTGGTCACGCTGTCGCTGGGCCTGATCTCGATCGGCGCCTCGGCTTCGCACATGGACGGCCACATGATGGTGCTGTTGATGTCCTGGGCCCAGCACGTGGTGACCTTCCGCGGCGACGCCGCCAGCTTCATCGAAACGGCGCCGCTGATCTTCAAGCTGCACCTGTTCATGGGCATGTCGCTGTTCGTGATCTTCCCGTTCACCCGTCTGGTGCACGTATGGAGCGGTTTCGGCGCCGTCGGTTATCTGGGCCGCGCCTTCCAGCTGGTTCGCACTCGTTAATTTTGCAGGAGTCATAACATGGGTATCGCCGTCAACGGAATCGAGGTCAGCGACCTCGCCATCGAGCAGGAATTGCCGCACCATCAGG
The DNA here is from genome assembly GCF_014042355.1 of Rugamonas apoptosis. Lineage (GTDB taxonomy): Bacteria > Pseudomonadota > Gammaproteobacteria > Burkholderiales > Burkholderiaceae_D > Rugamonas > Rugamonas apoptosis. The sequence goes on along the minus strand of NZ_JACEZU010000004.1, from coordinate 230,281 downwards.
ACGCGGCCAATCCCCTGAAACAGGCCGTGCATGAAGTGGTGCTGCGCCAGGTGCTGCTGCAGGAGGCGGACCGCCTGGGCATCACCGGCGAGACGGACGACGCCCGTGTGGAAGCGCTGTTCGAGCGTGAAGTAAAGGTGCCGGTGGTGGACGAGGCCGCGTGCCGCCGCTACTACCAGAGCCAGATCGAACGCTTCTCCAGCGGCGCGCTGGTGGAAGCGCGCCACATCCTGTTCCAGGTCACCCCGACCGTGCAACTGGATCTGGTGCGCAGCACGGCCGAGTCCATCCTGGCCGAGCTGCAAGCGAACCCCGAGCGCTTCGATGAACTGGCGCGCCAGTACTCGAACTGCCCGTCGGGCGCCGTGGGCGGCAACCTGGGCCAGCTGGCCCGGGGCCAGTGCGTGCCGGAATTCGAACAGCTGCTGTTCCGCATGGCGCCCGGTGAACTGGCCGGCCGCCTGCTGGAAACGCGCTTTGGCCTGCACATCGTGCAAGCGATGCGCCGCATCGAAGGCGAAGCGCTGCCGTTCGACGCCGTGCAGGCGCAGATCGCCGACGAGCTGCAACGCCAGTCGTGGCAGCGCGCGCTGCACCAGTACCTGCACATCCTGGTGGGCCAGGCCGACATCGAAGGGGTGCAGCTGGAAGGTGCGGACTCGCCGCTGGTGCAATAAGCGGACCGGATAAATAGAGTGGGGAGACGCTACGGCGTCCGCATTTTGCGCGGACGCCGTTTCTTTTTGAGCGGAACTGGCCCCGCTGCTGTTTCGGTTTGTTAGGCCAGGTCGGCCAGGGTGAGTTGGGCGCTGGGAACACCGACCAGCGTGGCCAGGTGCAGCAGTTCTCCGGCATCGGCCAGGTGGTTGCCGTTATGGTCGGCCGCGCCACTGCCTGTACCAAACAGCCACGCTTGCGTGTTGCCGCCCGCGTCCTGGCCGATGAAGGTCGCATGTTCGGCCAGCGTGTCCGCGACGGCGTAGGCGCGGTTGATGGCGGTGGCCACGGCGGCGGCCGAGCCATCCCCCAGGCTGCCCACCTTGATCACATAGCCATGGCTCGCGTCGAAGGTGAGCGCCGTACCTGCGACACGCGAGGCGCTGGCGTCGAGCAGCGCGGGGACGCCCGTGGCCAGGTGCAGCGTGGCGCCGCTGCCGGCCACGAAACCGGTGACCGTGGTGTCGCTGCCACCCAGCAGGTCGAGCTGGTCGCCGGCGGCCGCGTGCACGCCGGCGCCGGCGCCATGGATTTCGATCGTGGCGTGGCCGGCGCTGTAGATCTGCTGGCCGCCGCCGTTGACAACGGCGTGCTTGACGGCGTCCGACAGTACGATGCTTTGCGGCGCCAGCGTGGCGGCCAGCGTGAGCGTGTCGCCCTTGAGCGTTTCGCCGCCCAGGGTCACGCCAGCGCCGATGGTGCTGGCGTCGATCAAGCCCGTATTGAGGTAGCCATTGGCCAGTCCCTGGCGCAGCACGGTGGCCGCGTCCAGCAGCAGGGCCGGGTCGGCGTAGCCGCCCTTGGCGCTGTCGATCAGCCAGCCGCCGCTGTGGCCAGGTGCGGCATGGGTGTTGGTTTCATCCTCCGGGCTGACGGCGAACGCCACCAGCACGTTGGCGCGGCTGTCGCCCTGGGCCAGGTCGTGGACCCAGAACGCCAGGCCGGCCGCCTTGGGCGTGCGGTGCAGCACGTTCTGGTACAGCGCGTTGACGAAGGCCAGGTCGCCCGCGCCGCCGTGGTCGGATGGGGTGGCGGCGGCCGGATAGCGGCTGGTGAATTCGGCCGAGCCGATGAAACCGGCCGCGATGTCGGCCAGCGAGGCGCCGGCGGCCAACTGGCTTTCCCAGAATTCCAGGCCCGTCAGGCGCGGCAGGCGGCCCAGCGCCGCCATGTAGAGCTCGGCCACGGCCGCGTTGTGGCCGTTGACGACAAAATACATGTCAGGATAGAAGCCCGCGTCGGTGGCGGCCGCGCCGTTGAAGATCACATAGTCGGCGCCGGTGATGGTGACGTGCTTGCCGTAGTCGGCGTCGCTGGCGGCCACGTTGGCGATCTCCAGCTTGCCGGAGGCGTCGCTGCGGATCGCGTAGTGGTCGCGCGCGCCTTCCAGCACGACGGCGTGGTTGCCTTCGCCCAGGGTGGCATTCTGGAAACCCACCACGACGTTGCCCGTATGTGGCGCGGCGGCGCCGTCGGCCACCGGCCGCATCAGCGTCTCGGCGCTGCGGGCGGCGCCATCTTGCTGGATCACGAAGCGGGCCACGCCGTCGCTCAAGCCAGGCACGCTCACGGTGTAGGGACTGGTGATGGCGCGCAGCACGGATGCGTTGGTCACCAGGTCGGCCGCGCTCAGGTGGAGCGCGGGCGTGTCGGCGTCCGTCAACACCACGCTGGCCAACTTGCCCTGCGCCGCCTGGAGTCGCAGGACGCTCAGGTGGGCTGACAGCTGGTCCGCGCTGTCGCTGACGGCGAAGCGGGCATTTGGATGACTCGCTGCCAGCGTGGCCACGTCGGCCACGCTGGCGCCGGTGACGGCCAGCGTGCAGCCGCCGCTCAGCTTGGACAAGGCGAGGGCGTCGTCGTGCAACTGGGCGGCGCTGACGGTGACGACGGCGCCGGCGCCATCGGTCAGCGTCACCGATCCCAGCTTGCCGGCCGCGGCCAGCATCTGCAGCGCATCGAGGCCGGCGCCAATGTTGGCGGCGCTGTCGGCCACGTCGTAGGACGCGGGCTTGGCGCTGCTGGCGTCGGCGTCGATGGCCAGCACGGTGGCCAGGTCGGCGCCCTTGGTGAGGTGGTAGCCGCCGGCGACCAGGCGCAAGGCGTCGCCATCGGCCGCCATCTGGGTGCGGGTGACGGCGAACGGGTGCGTGGTGCCGTCGGTCACGGTGATGGCGGTCAGTTTGCCGGCCGCCGCCAGGGTCTGCAAGGCATCCAGGTTGGCCGACACGTCGGCGCCGCTGGCGGTGACGGTGAGCGAGGCCACATGGGTGAGCTGGGCGGTGGCCAGCAGGGCGGCGTCGCCGGCCGCCGCGCCCGCCAGGTTGACACGCCAGTTGCCGTCCATGACCGCCAACAAACCCTTGTACTGGCTGTACTGGAGGCCCGTCATGGCCTGCACCTGGGGCGTGCCGTCGGTGACATGGATGGCGCCCAGCCAGCCGTCACGCAGCAGCGGCCGCAGGCTGTCGAGCTGGCCGAAGATGTTGGCCGCGCAGTCGCTCACGCCAGTGATGGCAGCGAATTGGCCGTTGGCGTAGTTTTGCAGCGCGTGGGCCACGTCCGGCAACCCGACGCCGATGGTGACGTCCTGGGTCGTGCCCCAGCCTCCGCCCTGGTAGGCGTTCACCTGCAGCTTGATGGTGGTGGCGGTGTATGGCGCACGATAGCTGACACGCGCCATATCGGCCGCGTTGAATTCATATTCCCCGGGCCGAGCCGTGGTCCACAAGTTGCGGGCGCCATTGAGTTCGATGAAGCCGGCGCTGCCGGTCGGTACGATCACTTCGTAGTAGGTGCTGGCGGCGCTGGTGCCGTCCAGCTGGAACAGGCTGGCGAGGGCGATGCTGGCGCCCGTGGCCACGGTGTTGTGGGCATGGGGCAGCACGATGGCGCTGGCGTTGCTGGCGTCGAAGCTCCAGTCGATCGCGGCGCTCGCACTCCATTGCTGGCCCAGCAGGGCCTGGATGGACAGGCTGCCTGTGCCAGCCGCCGTTGGCGCCGCAAACTGCAGCTTGGCCAGGTCGGCGGCGCCGATCACCACGTCGCCGGCCGCCTGCTGTTCGGCCGTCGCCAGGTTGGTGGCGCCGTTCAGGTTCAGCCGGCCGCTGCCGGCCGCGTGGAACAGGTAGCGGCTGACCGTCAGCGCGTCGGGGTTGAACACGGAGAACAGCGGCGCCACCGCCACCGTCGCTGACAGGCCCAGCTCGTGGCTGGTGGCGGCTGGTTGGATGGTGGGGGCGCCCAAGGCGGCGGCCACCGCGACGCCGCCCCCTTCGGCCGCCATCTCTTCCATCGATAATTCGAACTGGGCCTTCCAGTCCTGGCGCGGATAGCTGTCGCCCCAGGGGTTGCGCACGATGAACTTGCCGGTGGCGTCGTCGTAGCCGAGCACGGCGAACGCGTGCGAGGCCACCAATTCCGTCATCCCGTCGCTGTCGTGGGTGACAGCGCCGGTGCTGGCCGTCTCCAGCATCACGTCCCGGTGCTCGGCCAGCGCCTGGATCAGCATCGCTTTGCGGCCTAACCAATCGCTGTCGCTGGTGTGGTAGTAGCTGGCACGGGTGTTGGTCAGGGCGGGCAGTACGATGGTGCCCATGTTGCCATCGATGTTGGCATAGCCGTTCACGGACGGGTGGCCAACTTTACCGGTTTCACTCAGTTGTACGTAGGCCTTTTCCAGCAGCGGCGCCCACAGCGCCTTGTCCTGCAGCGTGCCATTGTGGGCGTAGAGCAGATCGCCATAGCGGTTGACGGGCAATTCCCTGTCGACGGTGACCCACACTTCGTTGCCGTCCAGGTAGAAGCGCACGCCATACGTACCGTTGCCATTGTCGACGAACATGGACTTGAGCAGGTCGGGGTGGTTGTTGACCATCTCGATCATGCCGGCGCACACCACACAGTCGCCGACGGCCCCCTGGGCCACGTCGACTATGGCGGCCGCGCCCGTGTGGCCGTACAGGGCATCGCTGGCGGTCGTGTACTTGGGGGTGCTCCCGCCACTCGTCAGATTGGACAGCAGCACCGGGTCGGGCAAGTCGGTGCCGAGGAACCACTTCCCGATCAGTTCGTTGAGCTGGGTGACGCTGCTGAAGCCGGACAGGTTACCCAGCGGGTAGCTGTAGCCTTCGCCGCCATGCCAGCCGATGTTGGCAGGATTGCCCAGCACCAATTGCGTGAAGATGTCGGCCACATAGCTGGAGGCCGCCACGCCATTGTTCAGGTGGCGGGCCACCGTCTGCAAAGTCTGGAATTCAGTGAGCGTGAAGGCATGGTCGCTGCCGGTGTCGGTCAGGATCTGCAGCGCGTCGTTGTAGCTGAGTACGCCATCCGCCGCAAGCCTGGCCAAGTCGGCGCGTATGCCATTGTCATTGAGGTCGGAAATCCAGGCGGTGTTGGCGGACGTGGTCAAGCATAGCTCCTTGGGAAATGGGCGGGTGGTCGCCGCGCGCAAGGCAGGCATATTATTGCCGTGCATCAATATTATATTAGCAAATAACTATTTTCAAAAGGAAATGAATAAAAATGTACATTTCAGGCCAGACTAGTGCTTTAGGACTAGGGTGGCTAAGTCGTCATGGCCATCGGCAAACGCAGGGCGGGCCGTTACAATTTCCCCATTGAATATGAACTGGAGGCTGCGATGTTAAGCGACCGCTTTGGTCGGTCCATCGATTACCTGCGCGTCTCGGTGACGGACCGTTGCGATCTGCGCTGCACCTATTGCATGCCCAAGGACTTCAAGGATTTCGAGGACCCGCCCGACTGGCTCAGTTTCGATGAAATGGAGCGCGTGATCGCCGCCTTCGCCCGGATGGGCACGCGCCGCGTGCGCCTGACGGGGGGCGAGCCGCTGATGCGGCGCCATCTGCCGCAGTTGGCCAGCCGCTTGTCGGCGCTGCCGGGCTTGCAGGACTTGTCGCTGTCGACCAATGCCACCCAGCTGGCGCGCCACGCGGGCGCCCTGAAGGCGGCCGGCATCAGCCGCATCAACGTCAGCCTCGATTCGCTGGACCGCGACTGCATGGCCCGCATCACGGGCCGCGACAGCCTGCCGCAGATCCTGGCCGGGCTGCAGGCGGCCAAGGAAGTGGGCTTCGCGCCCATCAAGATCAACATGGTGGCCATGCGCGGCGTAAACGACCAGGAAATCGACGCCATGGTGGAGTTCTGCATCGAACACGCGTTCGTACTGCGCCTGATCGAAGTGATGCCCATGGGCGCCACTGGCCAGGATACCTCGTACCTGGGGCTGGACACGGTGCAGCGCCATTTGCGCGACAAGTTCGGGCTGGTGCCGCAGGCGCTGGAGCTGGGCGGTGGCCCGGCCCGTTACCTGGCCACGCCGGACGGCCGCAGCAGCATCGGCTTCATCACGCCCATGTCGCAGCATTTCTGCGCCACCTGCAACCGGGTGCGGCTGGCCGTCGATGGCACGCTGTACCTGTGCCTGGGCCAGGAAGAGAAGTTTGAGCTGCGCCCGCTGCTGCGGGGCGGCGCCAGCGACGCCGAGCTGGAACAGGCGATCCGCGCGGCCATCGAACTGAAGCCGCAGCAACATGATTTTGGCCGCCAGCCGGAGAAAATCATCCGCTTCATGTCGCAGACGGGCGGATGATGAGCACGGCACAGGCCCACGGAGGCGCGTGTATACTGGATAGTTGAGCAGCGCCGCCATCAGAGGAGACAGGATGAAACAAACAGTGGACCAGGGCCGGGCCCGGGCGCAACGCGCTCCGGGCGCTTGGCCGTGCGCGCGCGAAGGACAACGATAATGGCGACACCGCACCTGTTCGCCGCCTGGCAAAAACTGTCGACCAAGATCGTGGGCGTGCTGCTCAGTTTCCTGGCCGTGGCCCTGATGGTGATCGGCTCGACGCTGTTCCTGTCCTGGCAGCTGGAAGGCAGCGCCGCCGCCATCAACGTGACGGGCAGCTTGCGCATGAACAGCTACCGCCTCAGCTTCGTGGTGGGGGAACTGGCCGACCCCGATGGGCGCGCCGCCGCCCGCGACGAGGCCCGCTACCAGGTGGCTGCCATCGAACAGACCTTGCAGCAGCTGCGCCAGGGCGATCCGCAACGGCCGCTGTTCCTGCCCCCGTCGTCCACCATCCGCGACGCCTTCGCCACCGTCAACCAGCGCTGGCACGACACGCTGCAACCGGCCGCGCAAGCGCTGCTGGCGCGCGACGACGTGCGCGCGGCCGACGCGCACAACTTCCACACCCAGGCGGAACGCTTCGTGGTGCAGGTCAACGGCCTGGTGCAGCTGATCGAGCAGGACAGCGAGCAGCGCACCTTCTGGCTGCGCGCCTCGCAGTTGCTGCTGCTGGCGCTGGCCATGGTGGGCACGGTCAGCATCATCTACCTGATGTTCAACCTGATCGTCAATCCCGTCACCAGCCTGCAGGAGGGCATGGAGCGCATGCGCGAGCAGGATTTCGAAGTGCGCCTGCCGGTCGATACCCAGGATGAATTCGGCCAGCTGGCGCAGGGTTTCAACCTGATGGCCGACAATCTGCAAGGTTTGTACGGCAACCTGGAACAACTGGTCAAGACCAAGACGGCGGCGCTGGAGGACCAGAACCGCGAGCTGGCCCTGTTGTACGACAGCGCCGCCTTCCTGCAGCAGCCGCAGCCGGCCGAATCGCTGTGCGACGGCTTCATGAAGCGCATCAGCGCCTACTTCCACGCCGACGGCGGCTCCGTGCGCGTGCTCGATCCCATCCGCGGCAACCTGCACATGCTGGTCCACCATGGCATCTCCGACCAGCTGGTGAAGACCGAACATTGCCTGAAAGTGGGCGATTGCCTGTGCGGCGAAGCGGTGGCCAAGAAGATCGCCGTGGTGCACGATTTGCGCCGCATCGACGACAACCACACCTTGCAGTGCCACCGCGACGGTTTCGTCACCGTCTCCGTGTTCCACATCTATGCGCAGCGCCAGCACCTGGGCTTCTTCAATCTGCACTTCCGCAAGCCGGTGTCGTTCAACCAGCGCGAGACGGCTTTGCTGGAAACGCTGGGCCAGTTGCTGGGCACGGCCATCGAGAACCAGCGCCTGGCCGCGCGCGAACGCGAGATGGCCATTTCCGAGGAACGCAACCTGGTGGCCCAGGGGCTGCACGACAGCATCGCCCAGGGCTTGAACTTCCTTAACCTGCAAGTGCAGATGCTGGACCAGTCGGTGCAGGCCAGGCAGTTCGAGGACGTGGCCGAGATCGTGCCGCTGCTGCGCACCGGGGTGGAGGAAAGCTACCAGGACGTGCGCGAACTGCTGCACAATTTCCGCACCCGCCTGGAGCAGGGCAACCTGGTGGCGTCGCTGGAGACCACCATCGACAAGTTCCAGCGCCAGAGCGGCATCGAGGCCGTGCTGGAGGCCGACAGCGACGGCGCGCCTTTCCCCCGCGAGCAGCAGTTGCAATTGCTGTTCATCGTGCAGGAAGCGCTGTCGAACGTGCGCAAGCACGCCATGGCCAGCCGGGTCGAAGTGCGGCTGCAGGACCAGTACGATTTCGTGCTCACCATCAGCGACAACGGCGCCGGCTTCGACACCGAATCGCTGCCGGGCAAGGGCGAGAGCCACGTGGGCATCCACATCATGCGCGAGCGCGCGCAGCGCATCCATGCCCAGCTGGCAGTCAGCTCGGTGGTGGGCGGCGGCACCACCGTCACCCTGCGCCTGCCGCGCCAGCAGCGGCGCGCCGCTTAGAAGTTGTTTCAAAATGACCATGGCTAGGCGTGACGCCGAAGACAGTGCACTTGCACGGCAAGGCGCCACAACGACGCCATGGGCTTTTTGAAATGACTTCTTAGAGCGCGCCCCTTATCATTCAACACTGAGAGGCATCACCACAATGGAAGCAAGCAGCAATCCGATCACCGTCCTGCTGGTCGACGACCATACCCTGTTCCGCAGCGGCATACGGCTGCTGTTGCAGCGTAACCCGGAATTTTCCGTGGTGGGCGAGGCGGCGGACGGGGTGGAGGGCATCAAACGCGCCCAGCAGCTCAAGCCGCAGGTGATCCTGCTGGACTTGAACATGCCCGGCATGTCCGGCGTGGAGACGCTGCAACTGCTGTTACAGGATTGCCCGGAAAGCGCGGTCGTCATGCTGACCGTGTCGGAGGACGCGCACGACCTGTCGGTGGCGCTGAAAGCGGGCGCCTCGGGCTATTTGTTGAAGAATATCGACGCCGAGTACCTGACCCGGGCCATCCGGCGCGCGGCGGCCGGCGAGACGGTGGTGGCGGAAGCCATGACGGCCAAGCTGGTGGCGCAACTGCATGGTGGCGGCGATGCGCCGGTGGCGTCCGAGATCGACAAGCTGACCCCGCGCGAAAAGGAAATCCTGGCCTGCCTGGCGCGCGGCGAAAGCAACAAGCTGATCGCCCGCTCGCTGGACCTGGCGGAAAGCACGGTCAAGATCCACGTGCAGAATGTATTGAAGAAATTGAAATTGAGCAGCCGCGTGCAGGCGGCCGTGTTCGCCGTCGAGCACCGCCTGTTGGGTGCCGGCGACCGCTGACGGGGCAGGGCGCCCATCAGCGGTGGGCGGGGGCTTAGCCGCCGCAGCAACCGCCGCAGCAACCGCCGGCTTTTTCAGCCTGGCCGGCGCGGGCCGTGTAGCCGGCGCGCGCCAGGCTGGTGATCAGGTACGGTTGCGAGGTGTGGTTCTCGTCGAACTTGAGGCTGGCCTGGCTGTTGAGCAGCGAGACGCGCACGTCGCTGACGCCGGTGATGTTGTTGAGTACCAGCGTGACCAGGTCGGCGCAAGCTTCACCGTTCATGCCGTCGATTGTCAAAGTAGCGTTTTGCATAGCGAACTTCCTTCTGAATAAATCAAGGGACGTCGCGGACGGTGCGGTTGCCCGTGGCGGCGTCGGGAAGTTGTAGCGTAAGGGAACTGGCGCGCCGAGTCGATACGCAAACGGCAGTTGCGGCCGGTAAATTTGTTTTCCTTGATGCATATCATCCGCCTGCGCCCGCCTTCTTCACAAGGCTTGTGCGCGCACACACAATGGGCGTGCCAGCCTGATGAAACCGGGGCTGGACGCGCGATCGGGTATTCAGGGCCGGTGGCCCGCAACCCTAGCTTGAGCGAGTAATCATCATGAGCCTGTTACACATAGACGAACCCCTGCCGGCCAGCACGCCGGCGCCGTGGCAGATGGCCCATCCGCTGTGGCGGCTGGGTTTCCGGCCGTTCTACCTGCTGGCGGCGCTGTTCGCCGCGCTCAGCATCCCGCTGTGGATCGCCCAGTATTACGGCTGGCTGCACGCGGCCCATATCGACGCCGGCTGGCATATGCACGAGATGGCGTTCGGCATGGTGACGGCGGTCGTGATCGGCTTCCTGTTCACGGCCGCGCGCAACTGGACCGGCCTGTGGACGCCCGTGCGCGGCCACCTGGCGGCGCTGGTGGCACTGTGGCTGGCGGGCCGGCTGGCCATGTTGTGGGCGCCGGCGCCCGTGGCCGCCGCGGTCGACTGGCTGTTCCTGCCGCTGGCCACCTGGCCGCTGGGGCGCGTGATGGCCCAGTCCAACAATAAACGCAATTATTTCCTGGTCGGCCTGCTGGCACTGCTGGCGGTGGCCAACGGCCTGTACCACCTGTCCACGCTGGGCCTGCTGGCAATGGCGCAGGCGGTGCCGGTGCGTGCCGCCATCCTGGTGATCGTCGTGATGGAATCGGCCATCGCCACCCGCGTGCTGCCCATGTTCACCCGCAACGGCGCGCCCGGCACCGACCCGGTGGTGCGGCCCATGCGCGACCGCGTGTCGCTGGGCTTGCTGGCCGCCACCGCGCTGGCCTGGGTGGCAGGCGCGCCGGGCTGGCTGACGGCGCCGCTGGCGCTGGCGGCCGGCGCCCTGGTGCTGGTGCGGCTGGCCGGCTGGCAACCGCACAAGGTCTGGCATGTGCCGCTGCTGTGGGTGCTGCACCTGTCGTATGCCTGGATCGGTGTCGGCTGCTTCCTGCTGGCCGGCGCCGCGCTGGGCTGGCTGCCCACCAGCGCCGCCTTCCATGCGCTGACGGTCGGTTCCATGACTGGCTTGATCATCGGCATGATCACCCGCACCACGCTGGGCCACACGGGCCGTCCGCTCAAGGTGGGCCGCGCCGAGTTCGCCATGTTCGCGCTGATCCAGGCCGGTGCGCTGGCCCGCGTGGCCGCCGCGCTGGCCACCGATGGACTGCGCGACGGCGCGCTGCTGCTGAGCGCCGCCTGCTGGACCGTGGCCTTCGTGGCCTACGTGATCGTGTACCTGCCTTACCTGAGCCGCGCCCGGATCGACGGTAACGCCGGCTGACGGACCCGCTTCAAGGCGGCGGCAGCGTGCGCTGCACCGCCTGGGCCGTCATGCCCGGGCGGTAGAATTGGTAGGCGCCGCGGCCGCCGGCCTTGGCCACATACATGGCCGCATCCGCATGTTTCATCAGGATGGCCGCGCTGTCGCCGTCGCCCGGATAGCAGGCGATGCCGATCGACGCCCCCACCTCCAGCGTATGCGCACCCAGCACCATGGGGCGGCTCAGGCTGGAGAGCAGCTTGTCGGCCAGGTTGACATAGGTGATGCCATCGTCCACCTGCTCCAGCAGGATCACGAATTCATCGCCGCCGATGCGGGCCACCGTGTCGGAATGGCGCACCGCATGGCTCAGGCGCTGGGCCACCTGCTGCAACAACTGGTCGCCCACATCGTGGCCCAGGGTATCGTTGATGGACTTGAAACGATCCAGGTCGATGAACATCACGCCGAGGCCGCGGCCGTCCCGTTCCGCCACGTTGATGCCCTGGGTCATGCGGTCGAGCAGCAGGGCGCGGTTGGGCAGGCCCGTGAGCGGATCGTGGAAGGCCAGGTGGCGCATGCGTTCGTCGCCGGCCCGCAATTCCGTCACATCGTTGGACACCCCCACATAGCGCAGCGGCTTGCCCAGTTCATCGCGCACCAGCGAAATGCTGATCCATTCCAGGTAGGACTCGCCATTCTTGCGGCGGTTCCAGATCTCGCCGCGCCAGTGGCCGGTGCGCTCAAGCTGCTCGAACATGGCGCGGTAGAAGGCGGGCTCGTGACGGCCCGATTGCAGCAGCCGCGGTGTGCGGCCGACCACTTCGGCGGCCGTGTAACCGGTGACGGCCGTGAAAGCGGGGTTGACGGAGACGATGGTGCCGTCGATCTCGGTCACGATCACGGCGTCCATGGTATGGCGGAACACGCTGGCGGCCAGCGACAGTTCGCGGTTGGCGTCGCGCAAGGCCAGTTCGGCCCGGTCGCGGGCCCGTACGCTGCGCAGGATCAGCCAGCCCATCGCCACCAGTGCCAGCGACACGGCCGTCATGGTGGTGATGGCGGCCTGCCGTTGGCGCGCCGTGCCGGCCAGGATTTCATCGAGCGGCAGGGCGGCCACGAAATTGAGCTGGTACTCGGGCAGCTTGCGGTAGCCATACAGCCGGGGCACGGCGTCGAGCACGGCCACCCGCTTGAAATTGCCCTGCGCCGGCGCACCCGGCGCCAGGTAAGGGGCGGTGGGCAGGCTGCGGCCCATGTAGGGGCGCCATTCGGGCGCGCGGGCCATGATTTCGCCGCTGTCGCGCACCATCAGCGTCACGCCCTGGCGGCCCATGGCCAGCGTGTCGTGGAAGCGGCTGAACAGCTCCGGCGCCACCGAGATCAGGATCACGCCATCGAAGTGGCCGTCGCGCAGCAGGGGGCGGGTAAATTGCAGCGACCATAGCCCCGACACGCGCCCCAGCACGGGCTTGCTGATGAACAGGCGGTTGCTGCTGGCCTGTTGTTGGACGATGAAATATTCGCGGTCGCTGAGGTCGACGGCGGCGGCCGGCAGCGGCAGGGTCGAGTACACCATCCGCCCGCCGCGGTCGATGGTGGCCACCTGGATCGCCACGTCGTCCAGGTTCTGGCGCAGGCGCGCGATTTCGGCGCCGAAGGCCTCCGGGTGGGTGGTCCAGGTACGGCTGAGTTCCAGCAGGATCAGGTCGATGCGCTTGATGGTCGACAGCGCGTTTTCCGCATAGGCCTGGGCCAGCGCCCGCATTTCCACCTCGGCGCTGGCCAGGTCCAGCTGTTCACGCCGGTCCAGCGCGAACAGGGTGAAGCCCCACAGGGCGGCCAGGGCGGCGAGCACGAACAGGGCGAATTGCAGGCGCAGCGCGCCCGAACCCGAGTCCGTGCCGAAGTGGGCGGACTGGCCTGGCGGGACCGTTGACGACGGCGGAGAAGCGCGCATCTCGCCCCTTTCAGCGGCGGCTTTACTGAAGGATAACTACGATTGCTTCCAGATCATACATCGTACTGACGAATTGTCCACTACACAACCGGTTTCCGTGTGGCGCTAACGCTATCCCGGCCATCCGCGACAGGGCGGCCGTGGCGCGGCGCCTTCATGCGAAAGGTCAGCAAAGGGACGAATAGGTGGGGGACAGGCTTGCTGTTCGTCGCCATGGCGGCGCGCGCCGGGGCGCATGATGGGCTGGTACGGCAGGTTTCGTACAATATTTCTCAGCGATCCACAGCCAGAGAGAGGCGATCATGGACCAGCGACCTACACAGACCACGCACCCGAGCAAGCAGGCCGTTCGGGACATGCTGGAACGGCGCCGCCGCGAGCAGACCCCGCCGCCACCGCCGGAGCGGGTGCGGCAGGAGCTGGGGTGGTGGCTGATCCCTGAAAACCGCTCCTGACCCCGGTCCCATCACAGCTTGTAGACGGCTTGCAGCGACAGCGCGCGCGGCGCCATCGGCAAGTCGTGCGGCAGCGCGACGCCGGGCGCCAGGCTCGGTTCGCGCACGTCGGCGTTGAACAGGTTGCGCACAGTGGCCGTGAAATTCCACTGCTCGCGGCCATGGCGGGTGGACAGGCTCAAGTCCACCGTCTTGTAGTCGGCGATGGGGGCGCGCGCGTCGCCGGGCGCGCGGTGGCGGTCGGCCACCCAGTTCACTTGCGTGCTGAGCAGGTAGGCGCCCGCCAGTTGCCAGTCGGCACGGCCGAACAGGTGGTGGTGGGGCGCGTAGCCGGCGTCACGGCCGGTGGCCACGTCGGTCGACTTTTGCCACGCATAGTTGCCCAGCAGGCGCAAGTCGCGGTTCACCGTCCAGCTCGACTCCAGTTCCACACCATGGCCGGTCTGGTCGCCCGTGTTGGCATAGGTGGCGCCGGTGCCGGCCGCCGCGTTGGGCACGGTGCGGATGATCTCGCGCATGTCGTAGCGGTAGAAGGTGGCGTTCACCTGGGCGTCGGCGCGCGCCTGCCAGGCCAGCGACGCCTCGGCCGTGCCGTTGGTTTCCGGCCGCAGGTTGGGATTGCCGATCGCGACCGGGTTGGTGATGCTGTAGCTTTCATTGAACGACGGCGCCCGGAACGCGCGGCCGTACAGCAGCTTGGCGGTCAGGTCGAACGTGGCGTCCCATACCAGCGCCAGGCGCGGATTGGTGGTGCCGCCGGCGTCCGAATAACGGTCGTGGCGCACCCCGGCCGTCAGGTTCCAGTCCTTGGCCAGGTTCCACTCATCCTGCAGATACAGGTAGTCGAGCCGGCGGTGCTGCGGGAAGATGAAGGGGTTGGTGTCGGAGAAATCGACCACGGCCGGCAGCGGGATCGGCGCGCCATTGGGCGCGTAGGTGAAATTGCGCGTCTCGTGGGTGTGGTACATGTTCAGGTCGTCGTGCCCGGCGCCAACCCGCATGCGGTGGCTCTCGATGCCGCTGTAGTCGGCATACACGGCCAGGCGCACCTGGCGCTCGGTGGTGTCCGGACCGCCCAGCATGCCGTTGGGGAAGGCGCCGCTGGGCAGCACCGTGCCCGGCGGCAGCAGCTGGAAATCGACGGGGATCTGCTGCATGTATTGCAGCGTGTTGATGCTGGCCCCCACGCCCCAGTCGGGAAGGAACTGGGGATCGGTCCAGCTCAGGCCGGTGGTCACGCGTTCGCTCTTTTGCTTGCCCACGGGGTCGAGCGCGGAGGCGATGCCGGCGCCCGTGCCCAGGTCGTCGCGCAGCTTGTAGCCGAAGCGGGCCTTCCATTTGTCCAGGCTCAATTCCAGGTTGGCGTCGACCGCCTTGTTGCCCACGTTGACCGGGCCCGGCGCGAGGCTGGCATGGGTGCCGAACAGGCGGTCATTGCGGCTCTGGGCGTCGGCGTCGATGATGCTCTTGAAGCCATCCGTCTGGCCCAGGCGCACATAGGCCGCCACGTCCACCGGACCGGCCTTGCCGCCATGCTGGACCCAGCCATCGTACGTATGGAAGGCGCCCACGCGGGCGCCCAGTTCCGTGCCCTGGGTTTCGGCCGGCCCCTTGGTGATGATGTTGATCACGCCCGAGAAGGCGTCCGAGCCGTACAGGGCCGAGCCGGGACCGCGGATGATTTCGATACGGGCGATGTGTTCGACCGGATAACCGCCCCACAGATTACCCTTGTTGCCCTGGTAAATGGTGGTGATGGGGACGCCGTTCTGCATCACCAGCAACTGGGGCAGGTAGGCGCTGAAGATGCCGCGCACCACATACAGCGGCGAATAATTGTTGGCGCTGCGGGCCACGTGGATGCCGGGTACCGTTTCCAGTACCTGGTCCAGGTCGGTCGCGCCCATGGCGGCGATGTCGGCCGCCGTGATCACGGACGCCACGGCCGGCGCCCGGCGCAATGCCTGGACGTTGCCGGTGGCGATACTGACGCTGTCGTTGTCGCCATACACCAGCGTCAATTCCTCTTCTTCGCTGGATGGTTGCGCGTGGGCCAGGGCAACGGGGACGGTGAGGGCTGCTGCCAGGCAGAAACGGTACGCATGCGACGACTTCAAAATCGTGTCTCCTGTGGTGATGATTTTTTGCATTGTAGCCTGCCCCCAACAGCAAATGTTCAAAAAAAACACCTTCAGTTGACCGCGCCCGGCCATGGGCGGGGCGGCAGTCCGGCATAAGCGACGCCGTCGCACGGGGTGGCGAACAACACACCCTCGGGCTTTTCGGCCGCTTCCACCAAGCAAGGAGGCATGCCTGCTAGGAATGTGGGGATGCGCAACAGCTGGTATTCGCGCGCCGACAAGCCCATGTCGGCGATCAGCGCCGCATGCAGCGCGGCGTAGTTCATACGCAACTGAGGGTAGTGTGGAAGCAACACTTTCTCCACGTCGAACGCCAATGTCACGTGCGGGCCGTCGTCCAGTCCGTGTTCGCGGGCCAGTTCCATGATCCACGGCAACCTTTCATCGGTGGCATGGATGGGGCGGCCGTAGCCGTACACGCGGCGCGCGCGCGCCTCGGCCAGCACCAGCGGCGCCAGCGCGGCGCCGCCGTCCACGGCCACGCGCGTTGCCTGTAGGAATGCGATGGCGCGCATGCCGGCCTGGCCGCCATACACGGTCGCCTCCGACAGGGCCAGCGCGGCCACGATGCCCAGGTTGGCGCTGCTGCGGGCGCTGCCGGCCAGCGCCGCCACCCGGTTGTTCCACAGGCGCGCGTCCGGATAGCTGGTGCAGACCCAGATCGCGTGCAGCATGGCCACTTGCGCCGGGCTCAGGCGCTTGCCCGTGATGCCGAATACATACAGGTCGACCCAGTCCAGCGCGCGCAAGTCGCGGTGCAGGTCGTGGCCACGGAAGATGGCGTGGCTGCCGGGATAGCAGGCCCCCACCTCGGTGGCCAGGCGGCCGGCGTGTTGGCGCAGCAGTTCCGGGCCGGTCATGGGGCCACCCCGGCATGCACGCCGGAATTCACCCCGGATTCCGCGCCCGGTTCCATCCCGGATGTCACCCCGGCCACCCCGGCCACCCCGGCCGCCTGCGCCGGCGGCTCGCCGGGCGTGGACAACGCCACCGGGTAGAAGGGAAAGCGCTTGAAGCCGCCATTTTTCTGTTCCAGCGCGTGGGCCGCCGCGCCGGGCAGGCGCAACAGCAGGTACAGCATCTCGCCTTCGTCCGGGGTCAGGCCCAGGTCGCACAGGGCGGCCGCCGCCACGCCGCTGATGGCCAGCGGCAGGCCGGCCAGCGCCGGCAATTGGTCCAGCTGTTGCAGCAGCCAGCCCGTGTAGCCGTGGCCGTTGTCGCCGCCCACCGTGACCAGCGTGGCCAGCAACTGGCGCACCACGGTCGGAGTGGAGGCGCCGTGCGGATCGAAACCGGGCAGGCGCGCGCTGCGCGGCCAGGGATCGATGGGCGCGTCAGCCTGCGCTTCCAGGTGGCGGCGCCAGGCGGGCAGGTCAGGGCCGCACGCTTGCCACAGCACCATGGCGTCGTGCACGTCGCGCGCGCCGCCGTGGCGGCCGGCGCCCACCGACAGCGCCGCGATCAAACTGGCCGCCGCCGTGGAGCCGCCGACGGCGCCGCACATGGCCGCGTGCACGGAAGCGTCGCGCGGGCCGGGGTTGGCCAGCGCCACGGCCAGCGCTTCCAGCATGTCCAGCGCCGAGGGTGCCGCCGCTTCGTCGCGCAGCAGCAGGTACAGCATCTCGACCCAGCGCGCGCGGCCCACCAGTTGGCCGTACACGTCGTAGCCACGGCACAGGGCGTGGCGGGTGGCGAAGGGATTGTCCGGTTCCGGCGTCTCGTGCCAGATGCGGGTGTGGATCAGGTCGGCCGCGTCGGGCCGGGGCGCGCTTGCGCCCCCATTGGCGGTCGCGCTCATAACAGACTCATGCCGCCGTCGATGACGATTTCCTCGCCCACCATATAAGACGCGTCGGCGCTGGCCAGGAACAGGGCGGCCTTGGCCACCTCGTCCGCGCTGCCGAAGCGGCCGCTGGGCGACTTGGCCGCGATAGCGCGCTTCTTGGCGGCCGCGACGGCGTCGGGCAGGCCCAGCCGGTCGAACATGGGCGTATCGATGGGGCCGGGGCTGATGGCATTGACGCGGATGCCGCGTCCGATCAATTCCAGGCCCAGCGACTTGACCAGCGAGCGCAGGGCGGCCTTGGCCGCGCCGTACACGCTGAAGTTGGGCGAGCCCAGCTGGTTGGTGATGGAGGTGGTGACGATCACGCTGGCCGGGCCGTCGAACAGGGGCAGGGCCTTCTGGATGGTGAAGAACACGCCTTTCAGGTTGATGCCGATCTGGGCGTCGAAACTGGCCTCGCTGACCTGCTCGATGGGCGCGGGGCTGGCCACGCCGGCGTTGATGAACAACACGTCGAGCCGGCCGTAGCGTTGCTTGACGGCGGCCATCACGGCGTCGATCTCTGCCAGGCTGCCCGCGTCGCTGCGCAACACCAGGGCCTGGCCGTCGAGCGCGGCGCTGGCCTGCTCCAGGCCGTCCGGGCTGCGGCCGGTGACGGCCACTTGCGCACCGTGGGCCTGGAACAGCCGGGCGCTCGCCAGGCCGATGCCGCTGGTGCCGCCCGTGATCAGGGCCACCTTGCCGGCCAGTTTGCCGTGCGCCGCAGCTTGCACGCCGTCGGCCAAAAACAGTTCCGCCTTGCCCATCGCTTATACCCCTTCCTGCAGCACGCGCAGGCGGCTGTTCATGGGCGGCACTTCCTCCGGATCGATATGGACGTCCAGCAGGGTGGGGCCGGGATAATTGCAGATGGCCTTGATGTCGAGCGCCGCCATGTCTTCCGGCGAATGGATGGTGTGGGCGCGCCCGCCCAGCGCGCGGGCCAGCATGGCGAAGTCGGTCGGCGGCAACGCGTAGCCGATCTGCTCGGCGCCGCCCAGGCGCTGGCCGTGCTTGACCATGCCCAGCGCACGGTCGTTCAGCACCACGAACACCACGCACAATTGTTCGGCCACGGCCACGGAGATCTCCTGGCCGCTCATCAACATGCTGCCGTCCCCCGTGATGCAGACCACAGGCGCGTTCTGGTTGCCGGCCGCCGTGCCCACGGCCGCGCCGATGGCCCAGGCCATGGGGGCGAAGTGGGTGGTCAGGCGCAGCCAGCCGCCGGCGCTGGCGCGCTGGTCCTGGCCAGGCTGCTGCGCACGGTCGCCGCCGGCCATGCGGCGGTCGCGCGGCTGCAGGTAGTGGGTGGCCCAGGCCACGCTATTGCCGGCGTCGGCCAGATAGCGGGTGGTGGGCGGGAACAGCCGGCCCAGGTCGTACATCAGGCGTTGCGGCTTGATCGGCGTGGCGTCGCTGTGGAAGGCGGCCGGCGCGTCGAGCAGCGATTCCGGCTCCCAGGTCAGCGCGGCCTGTTCGCGCGCCGCACGGCGCCGTTCCACCGTCACGTCGGCCTGCTGGCGGTGGGCGTGGATGCGCTCGACCAGGCAATCGAAGATGGTGCGCAGGTTGCCGCGCATGTGGAAGCGCGCCATGGGGGTGCGGGCCAGGTGTTCTTCCGATTCGTCGATATGGACCAGGCGTTCGTTGAGCAGGCTGTCGTTCCAGCCCCCCGTGTTCCATTCGCCCATGCTGGCGCCCACGGCCAGGATCAGGTCCACGGACGGATCGCGCAACGCCGCCTCGGCCGACGCATGGCCGGCGAAGCCGAACACGCCGCGGTACAGCGGATGCTGGGGGCTGACCAACCCCTTGCCGTCGGGCGTGGTGACGAAGGTGGCGCCCTTCAGGGCCGCGAACTGCAGGATGGGGTGGATGGCGTCGCCGCAGTCGCCGCCGATCAGCAGCACCACGTTGCGGCACGATGCCATCATGGTGCGCAGCGTTTCCACGGCCTGGCTGTCGACCAGCGCGGACGGGCGCAGCAGCGACGGCAGGTCGTAGGCCGGCGCGCTTTGCATGCTGGGTGCCCGGAACACGTCCACCGGCACGCTCAGGTGCACCGGACCGCGTGGCGCACGGGTCGCATGTTGCAGTGCGGTAAGCAGTTTCCACTCCAGTTGGAGCGGATGCGAGACCAGCGAATTGTAACGTGTGCAGGGACGCAGCATGCCCATCACATCGATGCCGGTGCAGGTCGATTCCTGCAGGGTGTGCTTGCCGAACGAGGGCAGGGCCGGCTGGCCAGTGATCACCAGCATCGGCACGCCGTTGGCGTAGGACGTGGCGACGGCGGTGATCAAATTGGTGGCGCCGGGGCCGGAGGTGGACACGCACACGCCGATCTTGCCCGTCTCGCGCGCATAGCCGTCGGCCATGAAGGCGGCGCCGGCTTCGTGGCGCGCCACGATGTGGCTCAAACGGCCGCCGCGCCTTTGGTTGCGGGCGATGGCGTTGTACAGCGGCTCGATGGCGCCGCCGGGAATGCCGAACACATAATCGATTTCCAGCTGTTCCAGATAGGCCACCAGCAGGTCGGCCATGTCCATGGTGTCGGCGGCGCGTAGTGGCGCCGCGGGGAGGGTACGGGGGGCGGGGGTGATTGCTTGTTGCTCAAACTCAACTGCGTCAAACATGTAAGGCTCCTCAGAATAGGCGACATCGGCTATCCGGATAAGCCGACATGAAATAGCGATACAGCAACTACATTTGTTTCGAAGTAACGAATAATTCCGAGGCGCAATGATAGCGTAAAAACAAAGGATTTGTGACATTTCGTGAGAATTTAGGCAAATTATTCTAGGTGATGTTTTCCCAAATCCGGTATTTTCATAGTGCGGTGCAGCATGCGGGCCGCTGTGGTGCGCCAGCAACTGGCGCGGCAGGTCGCGGGATGGCCGCCGCAGGTTCGCGCGGGGCGTAGCCGTGATGACTGACTTGTAACGTGCAGCAACTTCCCTGCATAATCTCCAAGCGATGATGTTTTAGGTAAATCTTATTCTCACAAGTAATGAGCGCCGGACATCGTCGCGGCTGGCCGTCCCGCCGGCAACAAGGGCAGATCTCTACACCAACCAGGGGAGCATGCAATATGGTCGAGTTGTTCAGGATAGCGCTGTCGTATCTGCCCAATTCGCACGGGGGCAGTACCGTCATCACCACCGATGCGCTGTCGTCGTTGTATTCGATGCCCAATATTCCCGGTGCCGCCGATACCCTGGCGCAGACCATCGCCTACTGGTTCGGCCAGACCTTGCGCCATGACGGCTTCGCCGCGCGCCACGGCCTGGCGCACGAGCGCCTGTCCTGCGTCGCCGTCGCGGGCAGCCCATGGCAGCTCGTGGTGCATTACGACGGCGCTTGCAGCGCCACGTGCGAAGCCTACCGCCAGCATTGCCAGTCTGGCCTGAGCAGCCTGCTCACGCACGGCGCCGACGCGTTCTTCAACACCATCCCCAGCCTCCAGGCGGCCGGCACCTGGGATCCATACAGCCGCCAGCCGGATTGCCCGCCCACTTACCGCCCGTGGCGTCCGTTCTTGGGATTGGGGCTGCCGCTGGTGAACCAGAAATCCGTGCAGTTCTTCCACTATCCGCCCGTCCGCCTGCTGGAAGGGACGCGCGATTACCTGGTTGACCCCGTTCCCAGCCGTTGGGAACACCTGTTGTGGGTCAATGGCGTGGAACGCGATACCCTGGCCCTGTATGAATCCGTACTCGATTGCGCGCCCATCGCCGCCGAGGACGATCAGGGCAGCGGTCCCCATGCGGGCATCCCGGCCGTGCTGGACAACTTCTCCCGCTACCAGCGCGACCAGTTGCGGGCGCTGCTGGCGGCCACGGACGGCGCCGTGACCTTGCCCGTGGTGGCGTATGGCGGCAAGGCCGTGCCGCAATTTAACAAGGTGTTCAACACGGCTTTGCCCACCAATGGGCAGGGCGCCATCGTCACCGACAAGGTCATCGCAGGCCGCAAGACGGCCGTGCTGGCGACCGGCCACCCCTACAATTTTTACTATCAGGCGCAGGAAAAGGACAGCAACGATCCCGCCCATTTCTATGTCGGTTGCGGCCGCCTGCGGCCGGCCGTCAGCGTTCCCAACTCGGCGGCCCGTGAAGCCGTGCTGTTTATCGCGGCCCAGGACCTGGCTGCGGCGCGCTGGCAAATCAAGATGGCGGCCAACCCGGCCGGGGACGCAGCCGCCGTGTTCGACGCCTGCCGCCATGCGTGCGGTATCAGCAAGGCCGGCGCCACCTGGAGCGTGCCGGCCGACAGCCCGCTGCGGCCGTTGCTCGAGTATCTGGTCGATTACCACGGTTCGCTGTGCTATCCCCATTACCAGGACCCCGACCAACAACAGGCGCTGCTGTACCAGTTCCGTACCCCGTGGCCGGAGATGCGCCACCCGCTGCCAGCCGTCTGAGCCCTTATCCCTTGGAACAGTAAAAAAATAGCAGCAATAAAGGAGACCAAGCCGTGGCAGTAGGAAATATCAATCTTGAAGCCCTGATGAGTCGGGCGAACATCTTTTTCACCAGCGGCTATCGCCTGTATGGCGACGTCGATGTGGCGGCCTTGCAGGAAAGCTATGCCGTGATCGTGGGCGCGGTGGAGAAATTCCAGCACGGCCTGCGGTTCCAGGCGCAGAACGATTACGCCTGGTGCGAGGCCGAAGGCGAGGGGCTGACCTTGGGCCTGCGCGAGTGCGACGACGTCGATACCGCGTTCGGTGAACTGTGCCGCGAAAGCCTGTCCTTCCACGGCGAGCAGCGCCATTGCCCCATGTCGCTGACCTTGCTGCGCAACCGGCACGACGCGCGCGACGTGATCCTGGCCCAGACCTGCGAGCACACCTATGTGGACGCGCGCGGCGCCGAATCCGTGCTGAACCTGATCGTCGACCACTACAATGCCACCTTGCGTGGCGATGGCGCGGCCGCCAGCGCCGCGCTGGCCGCGGCGCGCAATATGTCCACCCTGTCGGGGCACGACATGGCCGGGCTGCTGGCCGGCGCCGGCCACGACCGCGACGCCAACCTGGCCCATCTGCAAGCCTACCCGGTGGCCGACGCGGGCCAGTTCGCGATCCAGCCGGGCCAGGTGCCGGACCTGCTGGAACAATACCAGCGCCAGCGTTTCGCCCCGCTGGTGCGTTACCACGACATCGCCAGCCTGCTGCAAGCGTGCCGCGCACAGTATCCGGAAGTGACGCAAAACAGCGTCGTGTGCGCGGCCCTGGCCAAGGGCGTGCACGACATCAACGTGGCCCAGCGCGGCGTGGCCAGCGGCCACACGGTCAGCTTCAAGATGCTGTCGGACTTGCTGGCGCCGTCGATGCGGGCCCAATACTGCGGCAATTACATCGCCTTCGTCCCCGTTTCCGTCGACGGCAGCCTGCCCATGGCCGAGCTGGCCAAGGCCATCCATGACCGCATCCGCCATTTCAAGGAAAGCCAGCTCGACCTGACCATCTTCAAGCTGACCGAAGAGGCCGTCGACGCGGCGCTGGTGGGGCAGGAGGCGGTGACTGACCCGCTGGCCTTCGTCGTCACCAACTGGAATAACTACCGCTTCCTGGGCGACGAAGAATACCTGCACGGCTGCCGTTCCGTGCGCCACCAGAGCGGCGTCAACATCGCGCCCAAGGATGCGCTGGGCGCCGGCCTCGTCAACCGCCCGGTGATGGTGATCAATATGTCGGCCAAGCTGGAACTGTGCCTGTCGTTCTTCCCGTCGCTGCGCGCGCAGGAGGAAAACCTGGCCGTGGCCGATGCCATCGGCGCCGTCTTCGCGCAGCACGACGCCACCGCCTGAGCGGGCGTTACGCGCCCGGCCGGCCGGACGGACGTGCCGGGCGGCCCCGACTTGATACGTGACTGTACAATCTATTGCCTAAATGCATAACGGATGTTGATTTCATGCAAATATTCACTGCCTTTGTGTGATAATTCACGACCGGCGCTGTCTTGCCTGGCCCGTTTCCCGATCCAGACTCCGTCATGCACATAAACTCGAACTTCCGTCTGTCTGAAGAACTGTACAGTTCCGAACACACGCGCATCTGGCGCGCCACCGGCGTGGCCGACGGCAGCCCGGCGATCCTCAAGTTCCTGTGCGGCGGCGAGCAGGTGGACGCCGACAGTTACGCCCAATTCCAGCGCGAATACCAGCTCACGCGTGAGCTGGGCGACATCGACGGCGTGATCGCCATCGGCGCGCTCGAGCATGTGCAGGATTCGCTGATGATGGTCGAGGAGGATATCGGCGGCACCTCGCTGGCGCAACTGCTGGAACGCGGGCGCATCGGTTGGCGCGACGGACTGGACCTGGCCATCCGGGTGGCCCGCATCCTGGACCAGGTGCACCGGCGCGGCGTGATCCACAAGGATTTGACGCCCTCCAACATCATCTGGAACCCGGCCACGGGGGCGCTGCGCATCATCGACTTCGGCATCGCCTCGCAACTGAGCCAGGAGCGGCGCGAGTTCCAGAGCGTGCGGGCGCTGGAAGGCACGTTGCACTATGTGTCGCCGGAGCAGACCGGGCGCGTCAACCGCCACCTCGACAGCCGCAGCGACATCTATACGCTGGGCGCCACCCTGTATCACCTGTTGACGGGCGTGCGCCCGTTCGCCAACCGCGCCGGCATCGAACTGGTGCACGCCCATATCGCGCTGGAACCGCCGCCGCCGCACGAGATCGATCCGGCCCTGCCGCCCGTGCTGTCGGCCATCATCCTGAAATCGCTGGCCAAGACGGCTGAAGCGCGCTACCAGAGCGCGGCCGGGCTGGCCCATGACTTGACGCGCTGCCGCGACGCCTTGCTGGCCACCGGCGCGGCGCCCCTGTTCGCGCTGGGGCGCGAGGACGCGCAAGGCATCTTCAAATTGCCGCAGATCCTGTACGGCCGGGCGCGCGAGATCGGCGCCATCGTGGCCGCCTTCGAACGGGTCGCCACCGGCCCGGCCGAGGTGCTGCTGGTGCGCGGTTTCTCCGGCAGCGGCAAGACGGCGCTGGTGCAGGAGGTGCACAAGCCCGTCACCCAGCGCCACGGCGGCTACATCGCCGGCAAGTTCGACCAGTACCAGCGCGATGTGCCGTTTTATGCGTGGCGCATGGCGTTCGAGCAGTTCTGCCACCATCTGCTGACCGAGGACGAAACCACGCTGGCCCGCTGGCGCGCGCGGGTGGGCGCGGCCGTCGGCCCGCTGGGCAAGGTGCTGGCCGACGTGGTGCCGTCGATCGAACTGATTTTGGGGCCGCAGCCGGAGGTGCCGCCGCTGGCCGGCGCCCAGGCCTTGAACCGGCTGCACTATGTGTTCGCTAACTTCCTGGAAGCCGTGTGCCTGCCCGAACATCCGCTGGTGGTGTTCATCGACGATTGGCAGTGGGCCGACGCCGGTTCGCTGTCGCTGCTGCAGGCCGTGATGGCGCCGGGCCGGCTGCGTTCGCTGCTGCTGATCTGCGCCTACCGCGACAACGAGACGCCGCCGTCGCATCCGTGGATGCTGGCGCTGGCAGAATTGCGCCAGGGCGCCGTGGTGGTGGAGGCGATCGATGTGCAACCGTTGCAACCGGACGACGTGGGCGCGCTGGTGCAAGGCGCGCTGGGTGGCGCCGACTGCGCACCGCTGGCCCGACTGCTGTTCGAGAAAACCCATGGCAACGCCTTTTTCCTGCGCCAGTTACTGACCGAGCTGCACCACAAGGCGCTGCTGCGCTTCGATGGCCCCACGCGCCGCTGGTGCTGGAACCAGGAGGACATCGGCGCGCTGGCCATCGCCGACAACGTGGTCGACCTGATGAGCGTCAGGATAGGCCGCTTGCCGGAGGCTGCGCAACAAGCGTTGTTGTATGCGTCCTGCATCGGTGACCGCTTCGAACTGGCGACGCTGGCCGTGCTGTTGAACCAGCCCGCCTACCAGGTGGCCGACGCGCTGGAACAGGCGCTACGCGCAGGCATCCTGACCCCGATCGGCAGCAACTACCGCATCGCCCGCCAGCAGAGCAACACGGCCAACGTCCACTATCAGTTCATCCACGACCGCGTGCGCCAGGCCGCCTACGGCATGCTGGGCCAGCAAACGCGCGACCGGCTGCATCACGACATCGCCTTGCGATGGCTGGCCGAACTGGGGCCGGAGGAACAGCAGCGCCACATCTTCGATATCGCCAACCAGTTCAACGCCGGCCGCGCCCTGATTTCGGACCCGCGCCAACGCGAGCAACTGATCGCCGTCAACCTGCAGGCGGGCAAGCGGGCCAAGGCGGCCACCGCGTACTCGTCGTCGCTGGCGTATTTTCGCGTGGCGCTCGAAGCGCGGGCGCCGGACCACTGGCAACGCCAGCCGGAGCAGGCGCTGGAACTGTGCCTGGGCGCGGCCGAAGTGGCGTTCCTGACCCAGCAATACGACAGCATGGAGCGGTGGCTGGACGAGTTGCTGGCCCAGCGCGATGGCGTGCTGGACCAGGTGGGCGCGCTGAAAGTGCGGGTGCAAGCTTATGTGGCGCAAAATCGGCTGGCCGACGCCGTCGACGCGGCGCTGCACGCCTTGCGCCTGCTGGGTGTGCCGCTGTCGAAGGCACCGGGCCAGCTGGCCGTGCTGGCCAGGCTGATGCGCACCAAGTTGGCGTTGCGCGGCAAGAGCCTGGACGATCTGCGGGCGCTGCCGGCCATGACGGACCCGCTGCGCCTGGCCGCGATGGACATGCTGGGCCTGTTGTTGCCGCCCGCTTACTGGACTTCGGAAGGCTTGCTGGCCATGGTCGTGTGCCGGATGGTCGGGCTGTCGCTGGCGCATGGCCACTCGCCCAACGCCGGCTATGGCTTCGCCTGGTGGGGCATCACGGAGAGTGCGTTGTTGGGCAATATCGAGGCCGGCGTCGCGTTCGGCGATTTCGCCACCGACCTGGCGCGGCGCCACGGCTTGAACCTGCAGCAGCCCTTGTTCTTCGGCGCCTGGATCATCCGCAAATTCAAGCATCCCTTGCGCTCGACCCTGCCGTTGTACCAGGATTGTTACGCCTTGTCGCTGGAGAAGGGCGATGTGGAATACGCCTCCTATGCCCGCAACAATTACATGCAGACGCTGTTCCACTGCGGTAGTCCGCTGCCGGAACTGCTGGACGAGATGGCCGTCGCGCACGCCGACCTGCAACGCTTCCAGGTGGGCTCGTCGCTGTACTGGCACAACATCTGGTGGCAGACGGCGCGCAATTTCGCCACCGCCACGGCGCAGCCGGCCCTGCTGGACGGCGACGCCTACCGCGAGGCGGACATGCTGCCGCTGCACCGCAAGGCCAATGACGCCAGCACCCTGTTCCTGCTCTATTGCGCCAAGCTGATGCTGGCCGTGTACTTCCACGACCATGGCGCCGCCCTGGCCCATGCGCGTACGGCGCGCCCCTACCTGAAGGCGGGCGTGGGCATGCACGCCTTCGTGCTGTTTCACTTCTACGAATCGCTGGCCATGTTGGCCAACTTGCCGGCCGCTGGCGGCCGGCGCCGGCGCACGCTGCGCCAGGTGGCCGCCAACCAGGGCAAGCTGGCCAAATGGGCGGCGCACGCGCCCGCCAACTACCGCCACCACTGGCTGCTGGTGGAGGCGGAGCGCTTGCGCCTGACGGGCCAGGCTGATCGGGGCTGGCACTGCGGCGAACAAGCGATCGACGCGGCCCGCGCCAGCGGCGCCTTGCACGAGGAAGCGCTGGCCTACGAACTGGCGGCGCGCGCCTTGCGTGCCGCTGGCCGCGCGCGGCTGGCCAGCCACTATCTGCGGCAAGCCTTGCAAGCGTATGAACGGTGGGGCGCGGGCGCCAAGACGGCGCAATTGTCGGCCGCGTTCGCAGGCTGGCTGGCCACGGCCTCGGCCAGCCAGCCCGACCAGCCGCCGGGCACGGCCAGCCGCACCCGCCCGGCCACGCACGGCCATGCGGCGGCGGCCACCGGCGCGCTCAGCGAGCAGGCGCTCGACATGCTGGCCGTTACGGAGGCGTCGCAAGCCATTTCCAAGGAAATCGTCAGCACCGAGCTGCTGCGCACACTGCTGACCATCGTGGTCGAGCATTCCGGCGCCCAGCGCGCGCTGTTGCTGCTGAAGCAGGGCGACAGCTTGCGGATCGCGGCCCAGGCCTGGGCCCGCCAGCGGATCGAAGTCGACCTGCGCGACCTGCCGCTGGATGGCGAAGGCGAACCGCTGCTGCCGGTCTCGATGGTGCAATACGTGAGCCGTACCCTGGCCACCCAGGTGATCCAGGATGCGCGCCAGGACCCCTTGTTCGCCGAGGACCGCTACTGGCGCAGCGTGCCGGCCGTGTCGGTGCTGTGCGAGCCTATCCTGCTGCAGGGCGCGCTGGTCGGCATGCTGTACCTGGAGAACGCCCTGACCGTGGGCGCGTTTTCCACGGGGCGGCTGGAACTGCTGCGGGTGCTGGCCGGGCAGGCCGCCATCTCGATCGAGAACGCGCGCCTGTACGGCGACATGGAGGCCCGGGTGCGCGCGCGCACCCGCGAGCTGGCCGATTCGCTGGAAACGGTGCGCGTGACGAGCCGCCAGGTGTCGGTGCTGCTGGACCATTCGGCCCAGGGCTTCCTGTCGTTCGGCGCCGACCTGGTGGTCGACGCCCAGTACAGCCGCGCTTGCGAAGCGATGCTGGCCGGGGTGCCGGCGGGGCGCAACGTGGCCGATTTGCTGTTCCCCGACGACAGCGCCATGGCCGACCTGATGGCCCTGGCCGTGCCCAAGGTGTTGCGCACCCAGGACGTGGACCGGCGCGACCTCATGCTCAGTCTGTTGCCGGCTGAATTCGAACGGGCCGGCCTGCGTCTGGCGGCCGCCTACACGGTGCTGGACGACGGCCGCCTGATGGCGACCCTGACCGACGTCACGGAGCAGCGCCGGCTGGCCGAGCAGGCCGCCGCCGAACATGCGCGGCTCAAGATGGTGCATGCGGCCGTGGCCGACAGCGATGACTTCCTCGACAGCGTGGCCGCGTTCCGCCACTTCGTGCGGGTGGATTTGCCGCAGTGGCTGGCGGCGCCGGCGGTGTCGGCCGGGCTGTTGCAGCAGTTGTACCGTGAAGTGCACACGTACAAGGGCGTGCTGAACCAGTTCAGCCTGCAGCACACGCCGCAGCGCCTGCACCAGTTGGAACACCAGCTCGACGCGCTCAAGGCCGGCGCCGCGGTGGACACCGCGACGCTGGCCGGGCTGCTGGAGCAGGCCGCGCTGGACGAGGCGCTGACGGCCGACCTGGCGGCGCTGGAAGCGGTGCTGGGGGCCGCTTTCCTGGCCGGGGGCGCGCGCCTGACCTTGAGCGCCCAGCAGGCCCGCCAGCTGGAACAATTGGTAGGCCGGCTGCTGCGCGGCGAGACAGTGGACGTGGCGGCGCCGGCGCGCCGCGCCGAGCTGCTGCGGATCGGCAATCTGCACCGCATCGCGCTGCGCGACGCGCTGGCGGGGCTGGAACGGGCCTACGCGCCGGTGGCCGCGCGCCAGCACAAGCTGGTGGCGCCGCTGGCGCTGTCGGGCGGGCACGACATCTGGCTCGATCCGGCCGTGTGCCGGCCGTTCCTGCGTTCGCTGGTGCACGTGTTCCGCAATGCCGTCGCGCACGGCATCGAGGAACCGGCGCGCCGGCTGGCCGCCGGCAAGCCCGAGGCGGGGCAGATCAGCTGCACGGTGACCCAGGCTGATGGCCAGTTGACGCTGGTGATTGCCGACGATGGCGCCGGCCTGGACCTGGCGGCCTTGCGCGCCCGCGCCGTGGCGCTGGGCCTGTGCCCGGCCGATCAGGCCCAGCAATGGGACCCGGCGCAATTGAGCGACCTGGTGTTCCGCGACGGCCTGTCGACCAGCGAGCATGCCGACCTCCTCGCCGGCCGCGGCGTGGGACTGGCCGCCGTGCGGGCCGAAGTGCACAAGCTGGGCGGCACGGTGACGGCGCACAGCGTGGCCGGCGGCGGCGCCGAATTCCGGTTCCACTTGCCAATGCATGGACTTGCGGCAATATCTATTGACGAAAATGCATTGACAATGCGATCATAGCGCCGGCGCCGGCGTCGGCCGTGCCGGGCGACGCGTCGGATCATGAAAGGGGATCGTGTGAGTGGTAATGGGGAAGTGATGTCCAGTATCATGGCATCGGCCTACAAACGGACGCGCCATTTCCTGGAGCAGGAAATGGGCGTAGCGCTCCACGGCCATTTGCAGTCGCGCGGCAATGTCGACGTGCTGCCCTTGTATGACACCACGGTGATCGTGGGCGTGGGCGGGACCGTCAACGTGTTCATCGCATTCACGTTCCAGCGCGCACTGCTCGACGAACTGACCCGGCGCTTCACGGCCGATATCGTGGTGCCGGCGGCGCGGCACGAGCAGTACCGGCGCGCCTCGGCCGAGGAAATCGTCAACATCATCGTCGGCCACTGCACCGGCGACTTGCCGCAGGCCGGGGGCGCCCTGTCGCTGTCGGCGCCGGCCGTGATCGAGCAGGAACGCACCGTGTGGCGGCCCAGCGATGCCGTCTTTACCTGCATGTCCTTGCGCACCGCGTTCGGCTGCATCGACATCAGCTTTGTCGGCCCCTGCGAACTGTTCGACCAGCAACTGAATTACCTCAATTGAGCGCGATAAGGAATCCTGCAATGACAGCTTTGAATGTGTTGATCGTCGACGATTCGATCATTGCGATCGATAAACTCACTTCCATGTTGAGCGAGCTGGGGCATAACGTGGTGCGCATCGCCGCCACCGGCGAGCAGGCGCTGGCGGCCTACCGCGAATGCCGGCCCGACGTGGTGACGATGGATATCACGATGCCGGACATGGATGGGGTGCAGGCCACGCGCCTGATTATCGAGGAGTTCCCCGACGCCTATATCATCATGGCCACCTCGCATGGCCAGGAAAAAATGGTGCTGTCGGCCATCGACGCGGGCGCCCGCGGCTACATCCTGAAACCGATCCGCCCGGAAAAACTGGCCGAGTCCATGGCCAAGGCGGCGCGCCTGCGCCACGTCAGCCATTAGGTTTCCGGTTATTCCCTCCCATCCTGACCAGCAAGCGCCACGCCATGTCCGATCATCACTTCATCATCAATCCCGCCATGCCCGAGTACTGGACCAGTGTGTTTGACGTGGTCCCGTTCCCGATCTACGTGGTGGATGTGGCGACTCACGAGCTGATCAATGTGAACCGCACCATGCTCAAGCGCACCGGCGACACCGTAGGCAAGAAGTGCTACCAGGCCATCTATGGCCGCGACACGCCGTGCTCGTTTTGTGCCATCAACAGCATGCGCGCGCAGCCTGAGCCGATCGGCAAGACCGTCATCTTCGAGCATTTCAACGAATCGGACGACCGCTGGTATCAATTGCAGGAAACCTTGATTGCCTGGTTCGACGGGCGGCTGGCCAAGTATTCGATCGCGGTCGACGTCAGCAAGCTCAAGGAGGCGCAGAACGCGCTGGCCGAAGCCCATGCCGACCTGTCGCTCAAGAACCGCGAGCTGGAACGGCTGACCGTCACCGACAGCCTGACGGGCATCAGCAACCGCCGCCTGCTGACCGAGCAGCTGGACCAGGAAGTGGCGCGCGCGCGCCGTTACGGCGAACCGTTGTCGGCGCTGCTGATCGACGTGGACCGCTTCAAGCTGGTCAACGACAGCCATGGCCACCAGATGGGCGACCTGGTGCTGACCCGCATCGCCGACCTGTTCCGGCGCCGGGTGCGCAAAACCGATTGCGTGGGGCGTTGGGGCGGCGAGGAATTCATGGTGATCTGTCCCAACACGCCGTCGGCCGAGGCCGTCGTGCTGGCCGAGGAAATCCGGCAAGCGGTGGCGGCACTCGAATTTCCGCTGGTCGGCCGCATCACGTGCTCGATCGGGGTGGCTGAATATTGCGCCGGCGAAGCGCCTGAGAAAATGGTGGCGCGCGCCGACCAGGCCCTGTACGGCGCCAAGACGCTGGGCCGCGACTACGTCCAGTTCGCCGAGTTCGGTTGATTGTGGCTGAGCTCAGCTGAATCTAGCTGAGCTCCACCATCAAGCCCGCACCGTGCCCGGCTCGTGCTGGCGCACCAGGGCCGCGAACTGGGCCGCGGGAATCGCCGGGCTCAGGTGATAACCTTGCAGCAGGTCGC
Organism: Rugamonas apoptosis; assembly: GCF_014042355.1. Classification (GTDB taxonomy): domain Bacteria; phylum Pseudomonadota; class Gammaproteobacteria; order Burkholderiales; family Burkholderiaceae_D; genus Rugamonas; species Rugamonas apoptosis. The sequence goes on along the minus strand of NZ_JACEZU010000004.1, from coordinate 198,738 downwards.
AATGGCGGGCCTGCAGGAAGTGCAACTGGGCCGCCGTCTCCACCCCTTCCGCCACCACTTCCAGCCGCAGGCTGTGGGCCAGCGCGATGATGGCCGTGACGATGGCCGCGTCGTCCGCGTCCTGCGGCACGTCGCGCACAAAGGAGCGGTCGATCTTGATGATGTCGACCGGGAAGCGCTTCAGGTAGGACAGCGAAGAATAGCCCGTGCCGAAATCGTCGATCGACAGCCGCACCCCCAGCGAGCGCAAGCGGTGCAGCGCCGTCAGCGTATCCTGGGCGTTCTCCATCAGCGTGCTTTCCGTGATCTCCAGTTCCAGCAGGTGTGGCGCCAGGCCCGTGTCGGCCAACACGGCTTCCACCGTGCGCGAGAAATCCTTTTGCAGCAGCTGGCGCACCGACAGGTTGACGGCCACCCGCAGCGGCGGCAAGCCTTCGGTGTGCCAGGCCTTGAGCTGGGCACAGGCGGTGCGCAGCACCCAGTCGCCCAGCGGCTTGATGATGCCCGTTTCCTCGGCCAATGGAATGAACTCGGCTGGCGATACCATGCCGCGGGTGGGGTGGTGCCAGCGCACTAGCGCCTCCATGGCCACGATCTGGCCGGTGGCGAAGCTGGACTGGGGCTGGTAATACACTTCCAGCTGGTCCAGTTCCAGCGCGCGCCGCAAGTCGCTTTCCAGCCGCACGTGCTCGGAGATCGACTGCTCCATCGACGCTTCGTAGAACTGGAAGCCGGTGTTGGTGCGCTTGGCGCGGTACATGGCGCTGTCGGCGTGCTTGACGAGGGTGGCCACGTCGGCGCCGTCGTGCGGATACATGGCGATGCCCACGCTGCTGGTGACGAAGATGTCGTGGCCATCGATCTGGAACGGGGTGGCCAGCATGCGGCAGATGTTGTGGGCGGCGGCGGCGGCCGCGCCCGGGCCATCGAGGTCGCTCAGCACCACGGTGAATTCGTCGCCGCCCAGGCGCGCCACGGTGTCCACGTTGCGCACGCTGTGGCGCACGCGTTGCGCCACGGCTTGCAGCAGGCGGTCGCCGACGTCGTGGCCCAGGTTGTCGTTGACGTACTTGAAGCGGTCCAGGTCCATGAACAGCACGGCCACCTGGCCGCCGGCCGCGCCGGCCGTCTCGATGCTCTGCCCCAGCAGATCGAAGAACAGGGTGCGGTTGGGCAGGCCCGTCAACAGGTCGTTGAAGGCCAGGTGGCGGATGCGCTTCTCGGCCCGGTTGCCTTCGATGATGCGGCGCACCCGCTGCGACAGCACGGCGTAGTGGATGGGCTTGGGAATGTAGTCGCTGGCGCCGGCCGCGAACGCGCGCTCGACCGAGGAATTGTCCTGCAAGGCGGTGATCATCAGCACCGGAATGGCGCTGCCGCCGGGCAGTTCCTGCATGCGGGCGCAGGCCGTGAAGCCGTCCATCACCGGCATCACGGCGTCCATCAGGATCACGTCGGGCTGGAAGCGCTTGAGCATGGCCAGCGCCTGGGCGCCGTCGGCCGCTTCCTCGACCCGGAAGCCGTCGCGCTGCAAGGTGTAGCGCAAGGTGCTGCGGGTGCTGCGGTCGTCGTCCACCACCAGCACTTGCGGCATGTCTTCGTCGCTCAGGGTGCCGTCGGCCGTGGCGCCGCCCAGCTGGGCGTGCAGGAATTCGGCCACCGCTTGGTAGCTGGCGCGCAGTTGCGGCAGCAGCGGTTCGATCTCGGCCAGCTTGTGGGCGATCGCCAGTTGTTCGGCCTGGCCCGCCAGTTGCGCCAGTTCGGTCGCCCCCAAGTTGCCGGACGAGCCTTTGAGCGCGTGGGCGCGGGCCCGGGCCGTTTCGATGTCGCCGCCCTGGACCGCCTGTTCCAGCTCGTCGAGGCTGGTGGGGGCGTCTTCCAGGAAGGGGCTGATGGCGTGCGGCAGGGTGGCGCCGAGGATGTCGCGCAGCTTGTCGAACACGTCGCGGTCGACCGGGCTGGCGGTGGCGGTGGCGGGGAGGGCGGCCGGCTGGCGCTCGCACTCGGCTTCGGTGGCGGCGGCGGCGGGCGCTTGCGGCTGCGGCTCGGCCCCATGGGGCAGCCATTTTTCCAGCTTGTGGCGCAGTTCGATCAGGGTGATGGGTTTGGCCAGGTAGTCGTCCATGCCGGCCGCCAGGCATTTTTCCGCGTCGCCGCGCTGGGTGTTGGCCGTCATCGCCACCAGCGGGGTGCGGCGGCCCTGGGCTTCCTCGGCCAGGCGGATGTGGGCCGTGGCCTCGTAGCCATCCATCTCCGGCATGCTGCAATCCATCAGGATCAGGTCGTACTGGTTGCGCTGGGCCGCCAGCACGGCTTCGCGGCCGTTGGCGGCGAATTCGCACACGCAGCCATTCATGGCCAGCATGCCGGCCGCCACCATCTGGTTGGTGCGGTTGTCCTCGGCCACCAGCACCCGGAACTGGCGTGCCGGCGGCGCGCCGGCGTGGCTCAGTTGCTGCGGTTCGGGGGCGGGGCGTCCGGCCAGCAGCGTGCGCAGCGCGGCCAGCAGCCGTTCCTGGCGCAGCGGCTTGCCCAGCGTGGCGTGGCCGCCGATGGTGGTGCCGCCGGCGGCCGGGCCGAAGCGGTCCAGCACCAGCAATTGCGCGCCCAGGCCGGTGGCGTCGATGCGCCCGGCCAGGTCGCCGCCTTCGTCGTCGGTGACGGCCATGTCGAGGATCACGGCGCGGTAATGCTGGCCGGCGGCGGCCGCCGCCTTCAGTTCGCACAGCGCGGCGCCGCCGGAGCCGGTGGCCTGGCAGCGCACGCCGTGGCGTTCCAGCGCCTGGCGCAGGAAGCTGCGCACCAGTTCACTGCCATCGACCACCAGCACCGGCACGCCGGCCAGCGTGGTGTCGGCCGGCGTGGCCGGCTGGCTGGCGGCTGGCTGGCAGCGCACGGTGAACACGAAGGTGGTGCCGGCGCCGGGCACGCTGGTGACGCCGATCTGGCCGCCCAGCAGGCCCACCAGTTGTTTGCAGATGGCCAGCCCCAGGCCCGTGCCGCCGTAGCGGCGGGTGGTCGAGGGGTCGGGCTGCACATACGATTCGAACAGGTGGCGCTGCACTTCCAGGCTCATGCCGATGCCGCTGTCGCGCACTTCGAAGCGCAAGCCATCGCCATCGCCGACCACGGTGCGGGTGACGCTGAGCGCGACTTCGCCCTGTTCCGTGAACTTGACGGCGTTGCCCAGCAGGTTGATGAGGATCTGGCGCAGCCGCAGGGCGTCGCCCGTGATGCGGGCCGGCACGGCCGCGTCCAGCAGGTAGGCAATCTCCACCCCTTTCTGCTGGGCCGGGCGGGCCACCAGTTCCACCACTTCCTCCAGCAGCGTGCGCAGGTCGAAGTCGACTTCCTCCAGCGCCAGCTTGCCGGCCTCCATCTTTGAGTAGTCAAGTATATTGTTGATCAGGTCGATCAGCGTGCGCGAGGAATTCCAGGCCACGTCCACGCATTCCTGCTGGCGCTGATTGAGCCGCATTTCCTTGAGCATGTCGAGCATGCCGACCACGCCATTGAGCGGGGTACGCACTTCGTGGCTGACGGTGGCCGCGAACTGGGCCTTCATCTGCGCCATGTTGACGGCCGCGTCGCGCGATTCCATCAGTTCGGCCTCGCGCTGTTCCAGCACGTTCATCATCTTGTTGAAGGCCTGGCCCATCTCGATCAGGTCGCGCGGGCCGGCCGGCTTGGCGCGCATGCCCGATTCGCCCGCTTCGGCGCGCCGCATCAGGGTCGACAGCGCGTTGAGCGGGTTGATCATGTGGCGCGTGAGCAGGCGCACCAGCAGCAGCAGGATCACGGCGAACGACAGGCTGATGGCCAGGTTGCCCAGCAACAGCGACAAGGTCAGGTGCTGCAGCGTGTCCTTGCCGAACTGGACATGGACATAACCGAGCAACTGGGGCTGGCGCTCCTGCAGTTCGAACGGCGAGGCTTCGGACTGGCCGCCGAACACGGGCGCGGCGAACAGCCAGGCGTCCTGGTTTTCACCCACCAGGCCGGCGTGGGCCAGGCTGGTGTGCCGTTGGGCGGCCGCGTCCAGCGTGGCGCCGCCTTGCACCTTGGACAGCAGTACCTTGTGTTTGGCGTCGCTGATCTGCACCCCCACCACGTCGGGGAAGGCGAGCGTGGAACTGACCACGTCGCGCGCGTTCTCCGGCGAGTGGAACAGCAGCGCCAGGGTACTCTGGCGCGCCAGGTTTTCGGCCACCCGCTGGCCCTGGCCGATGAAATGGTCGCGCATGCGCGAGCGCGCTTCCCACGAGTTCATGAACGACGAGAACAACGCCAGCACCAGGATGGCGGCCGAGACGATGACGGTCAGTTGATGCTGGAATCCGGTGCGGCGTAAGTAATGACGGAACATGTTAACCGTGGTTTGGGGTTAAATGGAGTGCTGATGTTTCACGGCTGGGGATAGACGAAGTCGAAACTGCGCTGCTGGCGCTCCCCCAGGTTCAGGCCGATGTGACTGGCCGTGCGCACGTTGATGGCCGTTTGCAGTTCGCGCAACGGCGTCAGGCTGCGGCGTTTGTTGTCGCCGGCGATCACGCCGAGCGCGGAACTGGCCAGGGTGCGGCCCAGTTCCACGTTGTTGGGCACCATGCCGAACAGCGCGCCTTTTTTCACATGCAGCGCGTTGCTTGAGAACAGGGGCACGCCGCTGTTCCACGATTCGCGCAGCACCAGCGGCAGGATGGTGCCTTCCTCCACGGTGGTGGTGTCGTGCGGCAGCCAGACGGCGTCGTGGCGGCTGTCGGCGGCGGCGATCAGTTGCGGATAGAGCTGGGCCGCGCGGGCCAGGTCGCCGGCCACATGGGTGGACAATTCCAGGCCCTGGGCGCGGGCCGCCTCGCGCGCCAGCTTGATCAGCCATTCCGTCTTTTGGGGGTTGTAGACGACGATCACCCGCTTCAGTTCCGGCAGCAGCACGCGCAGGCGGGCGAACAGCAGGGCTGGATCGGGCGTCATGCTGATGCCGGCCACGTTGTCCGCTTCCGACAGCAGCAGCACGCCGCCGGCCAGCACGGTGATTTCCTTGTCCAGTCCCGTGGTCGCGTTCAGGCCCTGGCGGCCCAGCGCGATCACGACCCGGGTGCCGTTGCGCTTGAGCGTGGCGTTCAGTTCACTGGTATCGACGCGCGGATCGACCGGATAGCTGCGCACATGCAGCTTGGTGCGCTCCTCGATGCCCTGGATCATGCTGACGAAGGCCGAGCGGAACGGCTCTTCCACGTTCGGGTACAGCACGGCGATGGTGCCGCCCTTGCCGATCGACGCTTGCAGTTCGGGCCGGCGCAATTGGTCTTCCAGCTGGGCCAGGGTGACGGCACGGTAGGGCGCCGGCACGTTGCCGGACTCGATGCGGTCCATCAGGGCGCCAACGTCGGAACGAACGTGGGTACCGGGCAGGTCGACGATGGAGGGCTGGTCGCTGCGCTGGGCGCTGGCCGGGGTCATCACGCCGGTGCCGGCCAGGGCCAGCAACAAGGCGAAGCAGGCGCGCACGCGGCGGCCGGCGTTGAGGTTCATGTTATTCATTCAGCTGTCAGTTGCCGTCCCTTGCGACTTGGGACCTAGTACACCGTAGTATATATGCTGAAGCTAGTTAAACTAAAGGAAATTTGTTGCCAAAAATCATGTACGGCTTGACTCGGCTACGGTTCCGGGAAAATCGCATCAAAACTACGTTGTTGACTGGTGGAAATAATCAAGCCCATGTGGCTGGCGCTGCGGGTGTTCAGGGCCGTGCGCACGGCCCGTAACGGGGCCACCCCGCGCCGCGCCAGGTCGCCGTTGAGGCGGGCCAGGGCCAGCGTGGCCAGGTCGCGGCCCAGCTCGAAATTGTTGGGGTAGAGGGCGAACAGCGCCCCTTTGCGCACATGCACGATGCTGCTGGAAAAAATCGCGATGTTGCGATTCCACGACTCCCGCAACACCATGGGCACGATCACGCCGTCATCCACGGTGAGCGGGTCGGGCGGCAGCCATAGCGCGTCGCGCCGGCCATCGGCGCCCGCCAGCGCCGTCTCGTAGCGGCGCACGGCACCGGCCAGGTCGCTGGCCTCCAGCGTTAGCAGCTCCAGGCCCTGGGCCCGGGCCGCCTCGCGCGCCAGCTTGATCAGCGGTTCATTGGTTTGCGGGTTGTAGACCACGATCACCCGCCGCACGCCCGGCAGCAAGCCTTTTAGTTGGGAAAACAGCAAAGCTGGATCGGGAGTAAGGCTAATGCCGTTCAGTTTCTCGGCATCCGGCACGGAACTGACGCCGCCCACCACCATGCCCAGTGGCAGATCGAGGCCGGAGGCCGTCTTCAGGCCTTGCCGGCCCAGCGCGATGACGACCCGGCAGCCGCTGTTTTTCAGCGTGGCCTGCAACTCAACCGGATCGGCGCTGGCCGCCACCGGATAGCCGTGCACGTGCGACTGGGCCTGGTCTTCGATGCCTTCCAGGATTTCCGTGAAGACTTTGCGGTACGGTTCGCCTATGTCGGGGTAGAGCACGGCCAGGGTGCCGGCCGCCACGCGGGGACGGCGGGCCGGGTCGGCCGCTTGCGCCAACTGCTCGCCATGGGCGCCGCGCGCGGCCGTGTTGTCGGGCACGGTGAACGCGCCGGCTGCGGGCAAGACCAGCGCCAACATGCCGGCCAGCAGCCAGCCGGCCATGGACGCGCGTGGCAGAAGCACGCCCGGCAGGCGGTGCGGAGAGACTGGGCTGGCCGCTGGTGTCAGGTTTTTCAACGCGGCCTGGCGGGATGGAAATGGAACTGGAAAGGGCGCATCGTGGTCTGGAATGGCGGCCCGCTGCGCGAACCTGTTAATCACAGTCAACCAATTGCTATTGGAGCAAGTGTATCCCGTCCCGGGGGGTTTGCGTAGGAACTTGAGCGGCGTGTAGGGATTACAGTGTTTATTATGCCACTCGGCAAGAATCGCCCGGCGATTTTCGCCGCACCCAGGGCCAGTCTCAGACGCCAGGGCGGTCCATGAGCGCGTCCGTGGCGGCGGCCGCGCCCCAGATGGCGAACAGGGTGAGCCAGGCCGTCAGCGCGAACACGGCCGCGCCGGATACGCCCGCGCCCACGGCGCAGCCGCCGGCCAGCATGCCGCCCAGGCCCATGCAGGCCGCGCCGATCAGGTAACGGCGCATGCTGAGGCCATCCTTGAAGCCTTCCAGCTTCAGTTCGCGTCCGCGCAGGCCGCCCAGGAAGGCGCCCAGCGCCACGCCGGGCACCAGGCCCACATCGAAATTCCACGGCTTGCCCGGCGGCGACAGCACCAGCATCAGCATGTCGGCCGCCGGCCCCGTGAAACTGAGACTCTTGACGGGCACCAGTTCGAAGGCCTGGGCCGACACCTGGTAGTTGAACAGCCAGGCGCAGGCGACCATGGCGCCGCAGGCCAGCCCGGCCAGCACCGGCCAGGGGCCGAGCCGGGCGCGCCAGGCGAACGCCAGCCCGCCGATCAGCCAAGCCAGGCCGAACGCGAGGCCGGCGCCATGGCTGGCGTGGAACCACAGCAGCAGGTCGCGCGCATTGCCGCCGTCGATGGTCCACCAGTCGCTGATGGCCAGCCGCAACGGCGCCAGCATGCCGCCCAGCGACGCTTGCGCCACCACCGCGAACACCAGGCCCGACAGCAAGGCGCGCAAGTTGCCCGTGCCGGCCAGGATCAGCAGCCGGCTGGCGCAGCCGCGCGCCAGGATCATGCCGCAGCCGAACAGGGCGCCACCGACCAGTGCGCCGGACACGGTGCCGCGGGTGGCCAGCTGGCGGGCGCTGCCCACGTCGAGCACGCCGGCCAGGATGAACAATTGGGTCAGGCTGACGGCCGCGCCGAAGGCCAGCAGCCACACGGCCAGCTTGCCGCCCAGTTGGCCGTGGCAGGTTTCGATCACGGCCGAGCGCAGGCAGAAGCGCGAGCGCTGGGCCAGGTAGCCGAAGCACAGGCCGATGAGCAGGCCGCCCAGGGCCAGGGTCTGGTTTTCGCCCACCGTTTCCATCAGCGTCAGCAAGTTCATGGCATTTTCGGATTCTGTTGTCACCGGTAATTAAACCATATATGCTTCTATAGGCATATACGCAAATGGTACTGGTTGGACGAGAGTGTTGTATATTGGTAAGTTTTTGCGCGCCGCGTATGGCGGTGCGAACGACGGGGAGACGGTATGCATAGGTGGAGCAAGGGACTGGCCGGCGTGCTGGCGCTGACGATGATGTGGTTGCTGCCGCTGGCTGCAGCGGCGGCCGCGCCGGTGCCGCCCAGCCTGCGTCTGGAGGCCATTCCCGTGTCGCCGCATGTCTATTATTTCCACGGCCAGGCCGGGGTGGCGGGCGCGGACAACCAGGGCTTCATGTCCAACGCCGGCTTCGTCGTCACCAAGGCCGGGGTGGTCGTGTTCGACACGCTGGGCAGTTCGGCACTGGGCGAGGCCATGTTGCAAGCGATTAGCCGCGTGACGCGCCAGCCCGTGCGGCGGGTGATCGTCAGCCACTATCACGCCGACCATTTCTACGGCCTGCAAGCGTTCAAGGCGCGCGGGGCGGAAGTGTGGGCGCACGAGAACGGCAAGCAATACCTGGCCTCGGACCTGGCGCGCGAACGGCTGGAACAGCGCCGGGTGGCGCTGGCGCCCTGGGTCAACGCGCAAACCCGGCTGGTGCCGGCCGACCACTGGCTCAGCTTCTCCCAGGGCGGCGAGATCGCGTTCGAGATGGGCGGCCTGCACCTGCGCCTGATCGACAGCAGCGGCGCCCATTCGGAAGGCGACATCATGCTGGCCGTGGAAGAGGATCACATGCTGTTCGCGGGCGACTTGTTCTTTACAGGCCGGATCCCGTTCGTGGGTGACGCCGACAGCAAGGTGTGGCTGACGGCGCTGCAGCGCATGCTGGCGCTGCGGCCGCAAGTGGTGGTGCCCGGCCACGGTGAGATGTCGCGCGCGCCGCTGGACGACATCGCCCTCACGCGCGATTATTTGTTGTTCCTCCGCGACAAGATGGGCGCCGCCGTGGCGGACATGGTGCCGTTCGAGCAGGCTTACGCCGAAACGGACTGGGGCCGCTTCAGCGCTTACCCCGCGTTCGCCGGCGCCAACCGCCTGAACGCCTACGGCACCTACATCCTGATGGAGCGCGAAAGCCTGCAGGCGAAATAGCGGTGCGTTTGCGTCGCTCTTGCAATTACCCAACAAATCTGGTTATATGCGCATATACGCATATTGTGATCGAGAAATGAAAGAGAATCTAGGCCGGGAAGCCATGGGTGAAGTGTTTGAGGAAGTGTCGAACTACTTCTTCCTGCTGTCGGAACCGACGCGGCTCAAGATACTGCACGCGCTGTGCGGCGGCGAACGCCCGGTGGGGGAGATCGTGACCGAGATCGAATCGACCCAGGCCAACGTGTCGCGCCAGCTGAACATGCTGTACCGGGCCCGGATACTGGGCCGGCGCAAGGAAGGGACGCAAGTCTATTACCGGATCGATGACCAGGCGACGGTCGACCTGTGCCGCACTGTCTGCGGGCAAATGGCCAGCCGGATCGAAAGTCGCGCGTCCGCCGGCAAAGTGGCGGGCACGTTCATGGTGGGTGACGAGTAAGGGGAGGCCGCGCAGGCGGCGGCTTTCTTGCAAGTAACATATGCCTAAATGATCATATAACTATATTGTCGTATCGAGGGGAGACACACTTCATGCCAAATGAACCCACGCAGCGGGGCCGCATCCTGCGCGCGCCTGAGCATTTCATCGACGGCACACTGGCCGCCGACATCACGGCCGGTGGCCTGAGCGAGGAACGCCGCGGTTTCCTGCGGCGCAGCTTCCTGGCGGCCGGCGCGGCCCTGGCCGGCGGCCACGCGCTGGCCCAGCCGGCCGGCGACCCCAACATCCTGAACCTGCCCGAGCATGCGCGCACGCTGGGCAAACCGGTGGCCAGCAATCCGTATGGCATGCCGTCCAAATTCGAAACCAATCTGCTGCGGCGCGAATCGCCCGGCCTGACGCGGGTGGGCGCAGCGTCCGTCGCCTTCACGCCGCTGCAAGGCTTGTTCGGCATCATCACGCCCAGCGGCCTGCATTTCGAGCGCCACCACCAGGGCTGGTATGACATCGACCCGTCCACCCATCGCCTGATGATCAACGGCATGGTCAAGACGCCCAAGGTGTACACCATGGACGACTTGATGCGCATGCCGTCCGTGTCGCGCATGCACTTCATCGAGTGCGGCGCCAACACGGCCATGGAGTGGGGTAATGTGGCCGTGCCCACGGTGCAGTATTCGCACGGCATGCTCAGCTGCAGCGAGTTCACCGGCGTGCCCTTGTCCGTGCTGCTGGAGGAATGCGGCTACGACAAGAAGAACGCGCGCGTGATCCTGGCCGAAGGCGGCGATGGCTCGGCCATGACGCGCACCATTTCGCTGGACCGCGCGCTGGACGACGTGATCGTGGCCTGGGCCATGAACGGCGAAATGCTGCGGCCCGAGAATGGCTATCCGCTGCGGCTGGTGGTGCCGGGCGTGCAGGGTGTGTCGTGGGTCAAGTGGCTGCGCCGCATCGAAGTGGGCGACCAGCCCTACGCCAGCAAGGACGAGGCGGTGCACTACATCGACGCCATGCCGGACGGGAACTTCCGCCAGTACACGTCCATCCAGGAGTGCAAGTCCGTGATCACCACGCCCTCGGCCGGGCAGACCTTGCTCGATAAGGGCTTCTACAACGTCACGGGCCTGGCGTGGTCGGGCCGGGGCCGGATCAAGCGGGTCGATGTGTCGGTGGACGGCGGGCGCAACTGGCGCACGGCGCGGCTGGAGTCGCCCGTGCTGCCCAAGTGCCTGACCCGCTTTAACATCGACTGGGTGTGGGACGGCTCGCCCACCGTGCTGCAGTCGCGCGCGATCGACGAGACGGGCTATGTGCAGCCCAAGATCAACGAACTGCGCGCCGTGCGCGGCACCAAATCCATTTATCACAACAACGCGATCCAGTCCTGGCAAGTCGCACAATCCGGCGAGGTGTCCAATGTCCAGGTTTATTAAATCCGCTTTCAGGCACGTTCTCGTGCTGGCTTTGGCCGGCGCGGCTTGGCAGGCGCAGGCCGCACCCGCCGCCGCAGTCACGTCCACGCCCACGGGCCTGGGGCGTCCCGCCACGGCGGCGGAAGTGGCGGCCTGGGATATCGATGTGCGGCCCGATTTCAAGGGCTTGCCCAAGGGCGCGGGTACGGTGGCCGCCGGCCAGGTGATCTGGGAAGGGCGTTGCGCCAGCTGCCACGGCACCTTCGGCGAATCGAATGAAGTGTTCACCCCGATCGTGGGCGGCACCACGGCCGACGATATCAAGACCGGCCATGTGGCCGCGCTGAAGACGGGCCGCCAGCCGCAGAAGACCACCCTGATGAAGGTGGCCACCGTCTCCACGCTGTGGGACTACATCAACCGCGCCATGCCGTGGACGGCGCCCAAGTCGCTCAAGACGGACGAGGTGTACGCCGTGCTGGCCTACATCCTGAACATGGGCGAGATCGTGCCGGACGATTTCACACTGTCGGACCAGAACATCGCGCAGGTGCAGCAACGCATGCCGAACCGGAATGGCATGGACACGAAACACGGCATGTGGGACCTCAAGGGCAAGCCCGATGTGCATAGCGTGGTGTGCATGAAGAACTGCCCGGTCGAACCAGGTGTGCGTTCGACCTTGCCGGAACCATCGCGCAACGCGCACGGCAATATCGCGCTGCAGAACCGGACCTTCGGCCCCGTGCGCGGTGCGGACACCACCAAACCCGCGCCGGCCGCGCCGATAGGTGCCGCCAGTCCTGTCGCCTCCGTCGCCGCAGGTGCAGCCGCTAATGTGAACGCTTCTGCCGCCGCCCAGGTGGGCGCCGAGAGCGCGGGCCTGAAGCTGGCGAAGCAGAATGCCTGCGTGGCCTGCCACGGCATCACCAACAAGATCGTCGGTCCCGCGTTCAGCGATGTGGCGGCCCGCTACCGGGGTGACGCGGGCGCGCCCGCCGCGCTGGCCGCCAAGGTCCGCGCCGGCACCAGCGGCACCTGGGGCACCATCCCCATGCCGGCCCAGGCCAGTTTGAAGGACGATGAGCTCCAGACCCTGGTGACCTGGGTGCTGGCCGGCGCGAAGTAACAACGAAGCGTTACACTGGGTGGGCCGGCATGGCCCGCCCGTCCGAATGCAGCAACCATGAAGGCAGCAGCAAGACTGCGGCAACCGTGGGCCGGCCACCAGCCAGCCCTGTATTTTTCGATAGGAGAGAGAGTGATGAATCAAAGTCGACGCGACATGCTGCGGATTTCGTCCGTGCTGGGCATGGCATTTACGGCGGGCCTGCTCAAGCCGTCCGACGTCTTCGCGGCTGAATGGAGCCAGAAGGTGTTCGATGCCAAGAGCCTGGAAGATGTGCTCAAGGCGCTCGGTGGCGACAAGTTCGCCGTCAGCCCCGACGTGATCGTGAGCGGCCCGGATATCGCTGAAAACGGCGCCGTGGTGCCGGTGTCGGTCGCGTCCAAGGCGCCCAACACGGAATACATGGCCATTTTGGTGGACAAGAACCCGAGCGCCATGTCGGCCGCTTTCGCGATCCCGGCCGGCACCGAGCCCGCCATCAGCACCCGCGTCAAGATGGGCGCCACCTCGAACGTGCACGCGCTGGTCAAGGCGGACGGCAAGTGGCTGGTGGCCAGCAAGGAAATCAAGGTCACGCTGGGCGGTTGCGGCGGTTGAGCCACACGCTTGCGAGTCTCTAAAACATCACAGTAAAGGAAAGATCATGGGTGATCCGATGCGTATTCGCGCCGCTGCCGCGGGCGACACGGTGGAAGTGAAGATTTTGATGCGTCACGATATGGAGACGGGCCAGCGCAAGGACGCGGCGGGCAAGGTGATACCGGCCCACCACATCAAGACGCTGGTGGTCAAGTGCAAGGACAAGGTGGTGCTGGACGCGCAGTTCGGCCCCTCGGTGTCGAAAGACCCGTTCCTGTCGTTCAAATTCAAGGGCGGCGCCAAGGGTGACAAGGTCAGCGTGACCTGGACCGACAATACGGGCGACAGCCGCACCGACGAAGGCGTCGTCAGCTGATGTGGCGCCACGCCAGGCAAGCAATCGGAGGAGACACGATGAAAAGAAGTGCTGGTTTGATCCTGTCGGCGCTGGCGGTCTTGCCGGCGTGGGCGCAGACGTCGGCCACCGACGAAATCGCCAAATACCGGCAGATGCTGGCCGACGGTAATCCCGCCGAGTTGTGGGAAATGCGCGGCGAGGAACTGTGGAAGAAGAAGGCCGGTCCGAAGCAGGCGACGCTGGAGACGTGCGACATGGGCCAGGGTCCGGGCGTGCTGAAAGGCGCCTACGTGGCGCTGCCGCGCTTTTTCAAGGACACCGGCAAGGTGATGGACGCGGAACAGCGGCTCGCATACTGCCGCGTGACGATCCAGGGCCTGACCCAGGCGGAGGCGCTCAAGAATCCCTTCGCCTCGCCCGGCAACCCATCCGACATCGAAGCCATCATGAGCTACGTGGCGGCCGAGTCGCGCGGCATGATGATGGCCGTTTCCACCGCGCATCCGCTGGAGAAGCAGGCTTACGAGGTGGGCAAGAAGCTGTTCTTCTACCGTGGCGGCGCGCACGATTTCGCGTGCGCCACCTGCCATGGCGCCAACGGCCAGCGTATCCGCCTGCAGGAGCTGCCCAATATGCTCAACAAGGCCAACGCGCAGGCGGCTTACACCACCTGGCCGGCGTACCGCGTGTCGCAGGGCGAGGTGCGCACCATGCAGCACCGGCTGATGGACTGCTTCCGCCAGCAGCGCTTCCCCGAACCGGTGTACGCATCGGACGCGGTGACGGCGCTCACCATGTATCTGGCCAAGAGCGCCGAGGGCGGCAAGTTCGACGCCCCCGCGCTGAAACGTTAAGGAGAAGCGGATGCGACATATCGACAAGGCAGCGGCGTTGCTGATCGCGGGCGCCTGCACGATGGGCGTGGCGGCGGCAGCGGGACCGGATTACGGCAAGATGGCGCACGACATGCTGTCCAGCGACTTCCGCTCCAAGGGCCCGGCCACGGTGGAACGGGTGAGCCAGCAGGATGACGTGCAGAAGATCTGCAGCGAGCAGCCCGCCGCGCGCGCCAGGAAGGTGGACGCGAAGATCGAAGCGAGCCAGCTCAAGACCATCGTCTATCCGGCCGACGGCGTCTGGCTGGGCAAGTGGGAGGAGGGCGAGAAGATCGCCCAGAACGGGCGCGGCATGCAATCGTCGGACGCGGTGGGCAGCGTCAACGGCGGCAATTGCTATGCGTGCCACCAGTTGCGCAAGGACGAAATCTCGTTCGGCAATATCGGCCCGTCGCTGTACCAGTACGGCAAGCTGCGCGGCCAGAGTGCCGAGATCGTGCGCTACACCTGGGGCAAGATCTTCAACTCGCAGGCCTTCCGCGCCTGCTCCAGCATGCCGCGCTTCGGCCATAACGGCATCCTGACCGAGGCCCAGATCCGCGACGTGATGGCGTTGCTGCTGGATCCCGCTTCGCCCGTCAATCAGTGATGGCGGCCGAATCCGTGTAAATGATAAGGAAAACGATATGAGTCTGAGTCGGCGGGAATTCATACAGGTGATGGGCATCGCGGCGGCTGGCGGCATGCTGCTCGACGCCAAAGGCGCTTTGGCGGCGCCATCGGCCGGCGCGCTGTACGACGTGCCGCGCTACGGCAATGTGCACCTGCTGCACTTCACGGACTGCCACGCGCAACTGACGCCGGTGTACTTCCGCGAGCCGAACGTCAACCTGGGCGTGGGCCAGGCTGTGGGCCGCATGCCGCACCTGGTGGGCGAACAGCTGCTGCGCCACACGGGCATGAAACCCGGCTCGCCGGAGGCGCACGCCTTCACTTACCTCAATTTTGAACAGGCGGCCGCCACTTACGGTAAGGTGGGCGGCTTCGCGCACCTGTCCACGCTGGTCAAGCGCATGCGCGCCAGCCGGCCGGGCGCCGTGCTGCTGGATGGCGGCGATACCTGGCAAGGCTCGGCCACGGCGTTGTGGACCAACGGCCAGGACATGGTGGACGCCTGCCTCGAACTGGGCGTGGACGTGATGACCGCGCACTGGGAGATGACGCTGGGCGATAAGCGGGTCAAGGAAATCGTCGAGCGCGACTTCAAGGGCAAGGTCGATTTCGTGGCCCAGAATATCCAGACCACGGACTTCGGCGACCCCGTGTTCAAGCCATACGTGATGAAGGAGATGAACGGCGTGCAGGTGGCCATCATCGGCCAGGCCTTCCCCTACACGCCAATCGCCAATCCGCGCTATATGGTGCCGGAATGGAGCTTCGGCATCCAGGAGGAGAACATGCAGAAGATGGTGGACGAGTGCCGCGCCAAGGGCGCCAAGGTGGTCGTCGTACTGTCCCACAACGGCATGGACGTGGACCTGAAGATGGCCTCGCGCGTGCGCGGCATCGACGCCATCATGGGCGGCCACACGCACGACGGCATGCCGGCGCCCGTGATCGTATCCAACGGCGGCGGCAAGACGCTGGTCACCAACGCCGGCAGCAACAGCAAATTCCTCGGCGTGCTCGATTTCGACGTGCGCGACGGCGCCATCCAGGGCTTCCGCTACAAGCTGCTGCCCGTGTTCTCCAACTTCCTGCCGGCCGACCGCGACATGACGGCGCTGGTGAAAAAGATCCGCGCGCCCTATGAGGCCAGGTTGAACGAAAAGCTGGCCATGACCCAGGGCACGCTGTACCGGCGCGGCAATTTCAACGGCACCTTCGACCAGCTGATCGTCGACGCGCTGATGGACGTGAAGGGGGCCGACCTGGCGTTCTCGCCCGGCTTCCGCTGGGGCACCTCGCTGCTGCCGGACAGCCCGATCCTGATGGAACACCTGATGGACCAGACGGCGACCACCTATTCCTACAGCACGCTGACGGAAATGACGGGCGCCACCATCAAGAACATCATGGAGGACGTGGCTGATAACCTGTTCAATCCCGATCCATACTACCAGCAGGGCGGCGACATGGTACGGGTGGGCGGTATGAGCTACGCCATCGAACCGAACGCCCGCATGGGCGCGCGCATCCAGGACATGCGCCTGAACGGCAAGTTGATCGACGCCGACAAGACTTACAAGGTGGCCGGTTGGGCGCCCGTGGCCGAAGGTGCAACCGGGGAACCGGTGTGGGAAGTGGTGGGCAAATGGCTGCGCGACAAAAAGACCGTCGCGCCGCGCAAGCTCAACACGCCGCGCTTGATCGGCATGGATGGCAATCCTGGCATCGCGCTGTCCTGATGCCATGGTCATGCGGGCAGGGGAAAGCATGTCATTGAAGGGCGGCGTGGTACGCGCTGCGATCCTGTCCACCGAGCCGATGGCGCCCGCAGCGACCCGGTCCGCCGAGGCGCTCGTGCGTGCAGCGGGCCGCTTGGCCGGGTTGGCGGCGGCGCTGCTGGCAGTGGCGCTGGCGGCGTCCCCATGCCGGGCGGATGACGCGTTGCTGGCGCCAGCCCAGGACTTGCGCGCCGACGGTGCCGCAGCGGCGGCGCGCGGCATGCCCGTGGTGCTGTTGTTCTCGCTGCCCGACTGCGCTTATTGCCTGGTCGTGCGGCGCAATTACCTGCTGCCACTGGAGCGCGACTTGCCGCTGGCGCGGCGGCCCGTGGTGCGGGAAGCAGGGCTGGATGACACGGCGCCGCTGCGAGGCTTCGACGGCGCCATCACTAGCGGCAAAGCGCTGGCGGCGCGCTATCACGCGCGCTTCGCGCCAACCGTGGTGCTGCTGGACGCCAGCGGCGCTTTGCTGGCGCCACCCATCGTGGGCGGGGACACCACCGGCCTGTATGGCGGCTATCTGGATAACGCGCTGGCCGAGGCGGTACGCAGGCTGGCCTCTAGCGCAGGCGGCAAAGCTCAGTGAGCTGGCACGATCTGGATTGTGAAGGA
This sequence comes from Rugamonas apoptosis, assembly GCF_014042355.1. Taxonomy (GTDB): domain Bacteria; phylum Pseudomonadota; class Gammaproteobacteria; order Burkholderiales; family Burkholderiaceae_D; genus Rugamonas; species Rugamonas apoptosis. Next base: position 181,761 of record NZ_JACEZU010000004.1, on the reverse strand, counting down.
CCGTTTCCGCCCCGTTGCGAACAAAAACGCAGCGACGCGGTTTCCTTAGTATGCTTAAGTTCGACTCACCGAGCAAGACCAGAAAACTGACCGACCAGGGTTCGCAGTTCATCGACCGCTCCACCACTAAGACTCACAACCCAGCGCTTGGCAATACTTCAAGAATGCCGGCACCGATTTAGCCATCGAGCGCCACCTAGCGCCGCCACGACGTCTATAAAATAACGGCGGGGCGGACTGTAGTATTAAAACTTCAAGCTATTTTCTTCCTCATCTAGTTTTTCACGTTCAATGTCAGCTTTAAGCGAAGCTATATATTTTTTCGCCCACGCAGACACGTTCGGTGAAGTTGTCGATTCAAGTGGTTCGATAGCCCGAATCTCATCCATAAGATAAGGTAGCCTTGATCCGGTCCAGCCGCGCGAAAAAGTATTCGCAATTAATTCATTTCCAACATGCTCGTTCGCTCCAAATTTGTCCAGAAGTGTTATTACCATTGGATTTAGAAAGGGAGTTTCGTCCTCGCCAGCTTGAAAAACATCGATTACTCGCGCCACGAACTCTGGACCGATATCGAGATGGTTGTGACACCATTCAAAAATTTCATCCTTAGGAATATGTGCTATAAGACTCCCGTTTTTAATTCGGCCGAACGTGTTTTCTGACTCAAAGAGCCATTGAAAATACATTCGAGAAATCCCCTCGGCTTTTAATATGCAGTCTGCCAACACTTCCCATGTCTCCATAGCGTAATTCCCGATCGCACGCGCTAAAACTGGTTTTGCGATTCTGATTAGGTCGTGATTAAAATCAGTGCTGCCAAGCAATTTTTTGCATATTTTTGATGTAAATCCCACAGAGAATTCTGATCCGCGCTGGTCTGCTAGCCATTTGCAGGTTTCCCCCCATTCATGATAGTCCCTGAATGCCTGATTGGTATCAAGGTTGCATTTTAGTACTATTTCTTCGAACAAAAGAGCGCACTGATCTCTCTTGAGCTTGTTGCCGTGGCAATACATAAATAAAATATCTAACGTTAGCCAATAGATGTCGTCTCTATCTGCACCTTTAATTAATATCTCGACAAATCTAATGCATGACTCAACTGGAACGTGGTCTAATGAGCCTCCATACGAAAGACCGCGTAGGTCATCGACACTAACAAGCGATTTCTTTCTCAGGTCCAAAATGAATTGGAGTTGTTCGTCATCTATCTCACCTGTCTTCAGGAAATTGATAGAATATTTCTGCAGGCTCTCACGTAAAGCAAGATCAGTTACGATCTTCTTCCAAGTCGAACGAGACTTCTTAAATACGCCAGACAACAATCCCAGAGCAAATTTTATATTTTCGGGCGACTTCTCGATAATAAAAGAGATAGTTGAATCTATGATCTCAGTAGATTCAGACAGAGAACCTAACTTAGAAGCGAACACATACGTTTGATTATGTTTTCCAGGCCCTAGAAGAATAGGCATAAGATCGAATAAAATTTCTGGCGTTTTTGATATTTGAGTCGCCAAATCCTCTGCGCGAAGGGCCGCAATATCTAAAAATTTACCGTCTGCAGATTGAGAATGTTCGTAGGGGGCATCAATCACCTGAATTATTATTTTGTCCGCAATATTAGAATCCGTACCATCTAAAGTTCGCTTCCAACTCATTAATGCAGCACGCGCATCACTTGATAAATTTTCCATGTCAAACTCAAGTGTATTGTTAATACTCTCGAGAGCTTCAATCCAAAAAATTCCATCAATCTGTATTATTTTAGAAATGAACTGATCCAACAGGCTAATTCGTCCGTAAGAAACCAAGTTTCTGATCGATAAACCAAAAATCTTTTTGATCTCGCGACGCATGCCAATATCTTCAATGAAGATACTCAGAAGAATCGCAACGGATTTATCTAAGTAATCATAGACTTCCTGCCAAATTTTTGGTTCCCATTCTAAAATCGGCGCGCTTGAACCTTGATATTCTGCACCAACCGTGCGCGATCCTCCGTGAACTTCAATAGCACATCTCAAAGCTTCAGTGATAACCTTGCTTCCGTTTGTCAGGCGTCTTGCTAAAAGATTTTGAATAACTGAAAATTTAAGAGACGGCGGGGCGGCGGTACCTGACAGCCTCAATCTGAAGAGTTGAGAGAATATTCCACTTGCGTTGTTGCTCCAAGTCTCTGACTCCTGATCAGCTAGTAAGAATAAACAACTGGCTGCACGAGCAAAAGTATTCTCGCGGAACGCAAGCTTTTCCAATGCCCAAACAAGGTTCCTACGTACAGGGCCCTTTATTGAAAAAATACTTTCTGACGAAATTTTAGATAAAACCCTATCGATTGCATCAGCGGTTGCGTCTGGGTTCACCTCAACCAAGGAGCGAAAGAGACGCGAACCCTTTTCCGACAGGATCACTTCCGCTTGCCCAAAAGGGCCCTGAGGACCGCAAAGTCGCTCAGTGAGCACTTTAACTTCTGGCAGGAAATCTAACCGAGCGATCTGATCACAGAAGCTCTGCTCCATCTCGGCTGGTAGCGAATTGATTACCTTTAGTTGCTTCTCGCGAGACGAGCGCTGCCACCATTTCGCGGCCAGTCGAATAGCCAGTGGCTTGGGAACGACTTGCCCATATCTCCCGCGCTTATCGATAATTCCTCTCTCCACAAAATCTTGTACGTATCCATAAAATTTTTCACGTTCGATGCCAACGGCATGCGCTGCGATAAATTCAAATTCGGGACTAACTTCCGCTTCAATTCCGAAATGCTCAAATAATGCGCAACCTTGGAGTATTTGTTCCTGCTCTTCACTTGGTTGGCCGGATCCCCATAACAGCCTATTGGCAATCAGATCATCATTGAGTGCTCCCATATTTCCTTCCGCGTTCAATCGAGCATCCGCTAGCATCACAGCGAGACGAGGAAATCCCTGGGCAAACCGTACAATCTTTCGAAGTTCAAAATCGTCAATACGAGATTTGTAGATCGGTGCCAACATTCGTTCAATTATGACATCATCAAAACGCTCAAGCTTAAGGATCGGGGTTTCACTAATTTTCTCATAACTATAATCGGCGGTAATCAGACAAACCGCGCTATCGGACCGATAGATTTCACGAGCTAATTCCACGTGAAGTGCGGGAGAGCAATTATCTACGACTAATGTTCCGACCTCTTTTTTAGGAATACAATCTTGCAACCAACGAAGCACGGCCCGTCCATCTCCGGCTGCATCGTAATAAACCACTTCGTCCTCTAATTCAGGTTGGCTTGTGACCGCCTCCAAGATGAGTCTTGTCTTACCCAGACCAGACAAACCCACCACTCTAATTGCCTGCTGTTGTCGACCAATGTGAGAGGATAAATCCTTGAGTTGCGCGGTTCGTTTTTCATCAAGTTCGAACGGTACTGAGGAATTTTCTTTGTAATTCCTCCACTCTTGAACATTCAAGGAGCCTTTCAGTTGGCTTCGATTGAGTTTATTCTTTTTTTTTAAAACATTCTTTAATATAACAAATGCTAAATCATCGGTTGATTTAGGCTTCACTATGTTTTTGTGATTTGCTTCAGCGATTACCTTAGGCTCACGAGTCCGATTGCGGAACATTCCTACAGCGCTATCCAAACTAACGATATGATCATTCGCACCAACTACCACTGTTATATCAAGACCATCTTCAACTGCGGAGCGTGCCCAGTTTACTTTAAGTAGGTCTAAAAAGTCGCTGTTCTTACATAGCTGCCCAACATGCGCGTTTGCGCCTATGGACAACTCTCGGCTTATGAGAGCGAGAGAACTGCCGAGATTCGGGACTGCATACAATACCAGCTTACGAATTTTGGTCAAACGATTTGCAATGCTTTCAGAAAGCAAATACTGTCGTGCAATTAAACCTCCCAAACTATGTGCGACAAGAACGATCTCCTCATATTGGCTAAATTTTTCATCAATTTCAGTTTTTAGGGAATCTGCTAATATTTGAATTGGACTATATTTATGTTGAATAAAAGGGAATAATCTAATTCCCCAAGTCGGGGTAGGGTACGTGAACTCAATTAAGTCCCAGTTAAATCCTTCTTCCTTCTCCAATAGCGCTGGCATTTCCCCCCAAGTCGTGAGGTCTCCTCCGAGACCATGAATGAAAAGAACCGCCTTGCTGTTCGATGGGGAATTCATATCTGCTTTTGATGTGGTTTTCGTAAGAAAATTGTAACAGACAGTCTGAACATAAGAAAGACTCATCGTTTGCTTCAGGCAACTGGCGCTTGGGGGAAGGTTACGTTGTTGGGTATTCCGGCCTTTCGCGAATGGAAATTTCGGTTCATCGTGACTACAGATTCGGGCCGAATGTATCAATTTTCGCATCTGACCAAGATCTCCGGCCATGCTGCCAGGTCAGCGGCGTACCGTGCCGGCTGACTTACCGAGTGGGCCGGGCGAGGCCGCCAGACGGAAATTGTTGCATTAATACGCTGGGCTGGCAGCCGTAGCTGGACTGGATGAGCGTGCACTAGCTCTAGATAGCGGCTTGCGCAAGTCTGAGTTGACCCACCGCCGTGCTCCCCCGGAAACTCGTGAGGCCGTCGAACTGGCCTCGCTCGAACGGGTTGGGTGGTTTAGCCAACACCCGCTCCCGTAGCACTCGGCTATATACGACCAACTAGAATATAACTGTGCTGGAGAAATGCGGGCGCAGATCGCCGCTAGATGTATTCATCTGATTGACAGGCGGGTTTCGCAGGCGTCAACGGTCCCAGACACATCCGAGTACTCACGCATGGAGAACGGCCACGATACAACCAAGCCCGGCCATGGCCGGGATGGGCGCTATCCGGTACGAGCCGGCTTTTCAGGCCGCCATCGGCATGGCGCTAGCGGCTTCGATGGCCGGGTAGAACTCGCGGTCTTCCCGCTTCATCCGTTCGTATAGTGTCTTGAGCACCTGGTTGGCTTCGGCGCGGAACACTTCCGGCTGCTGCTCCAGCAGGCGCGGCGTGTTCCACTTGGCCGCGAAAGCCAGGTAGCTGGCTGCGATGCCTTCCATCTCGCCCTGGAACTGGCGGCTCAGGCGCGCCAGTTCGGCGTCGCCGCTCGCTTCCAGCGCCGGATACAGCACCCGGTCCTCCACGGCCAGGTGCAACTTGATCACGCCGCTCATCGAGACGATGCGGGCGGCGATGGCGCTGGCGGCGGGCGCGATGCCTGTCTGCACCAGCTTGCGCAAGGTGGCGATGTCGCTCAGGATGTCGATGTGCTGGTGCTTGAATTTGTCGATGTTCATGGTGTTCCTTCGTGGTGAGAGCTATTGAATATGTATTTAATATGCATGTTTAAGGCCGCCATGGGCCGGCGCAAGGTGCCGGCCCCTCTAGCGGTGGAAGTCTACCTGGAACTTCACGGGGCCGATCACTTCCACTTCATGTTCGATCTGTGGTTCGACGACGCCGTGGCGCTCGGGCGTCAGGATGTGTTCTTCCGCCTGCACTGAAGGGGCCGTGATGCGGTAGCGCAGGCTGCCTTCCAGTACGGTGATGCGACCCCACACGCCGGCGGCCGTGGTGTGGCCCTGTTGCAGCGCTTGCGGCACGGTGCTGTCCGTGAACACGGGAGAACTTTTATAGTGCACGACATGATCGGGTATGGTTTTCATGCTGATCTCCTTTGAATGCCGCTGGGATGGCCCATTATGGCAGGTTTTTCTAAAACAGGTATATGTGATACTGCTTAAAACCCGAAACGGCACTTAGCGGGTCCATCACGGCTTATTCGGCCACGACTTTGCCGTAGTAACCGTACTGCAGGCTGGAGGCGATACGGCGCGCGACGATCAGGAATTCCTCGGCCACTTCGGGCGCGAACAGGCGCTGCACGGTGGCCATGAACAGGTCCAGCCAGCGGCGGAAGTGGCGCGGTTCCACGCCGGACAGCTGCATGTGGGTGCCGAACACATTGCCCTGGAAGCTCTTGTGGCCCAGCATGACGGTGCACCAGAATTCCACCATGCGCGCCAGGTGCGGTTCCCACTGGTCGCCGATGGCGTTGTTGAAGATGGGCGCCAGTTCCGGGTCGGCACGCACGTCGTCGTAGAAGGTGTGGACCAGGGTGGCGATGGCGGCGGGGGTCAGTTCCAGGGTGCTCATGATGATAGGGTCAAGATGGTTAGCGGTTAAAGCTATATCTTGCATACTACATTAATTGGCCCGCTGCCACAACCGCGCCGTTCAACCGGCCAGCGCCTTGCGGCGTAGCGCCGGCAAGTTGCGCACAATGGCGCGCAGCATCTGCTCCACATCCACCGGTTTGGCGATGAAGTCGTTCATGCCGCAGGCGATGCATTGCTCACGCTCGGAGAGCAGCACGCCGGCCGTCATCGCCAGCACCGGCAGGTTCAGGTCCAGCTCTTCGCGGATGCGGCGGGTCGCCTCGAAACCGTCCATGACGGGCATCTGCACGTCCATCAGCACCAGGTCGTAGCGGCCGCTGTCGGCGCGCAGCGCTTCCAGCGCCAGGAGGCCGTTTTCCACCGTGTGCACTTGCGCGCCCGCATGTTCCAGCATGCTGCGCGCGACGATCTGGTTGAGCGGATTGTCCTCCACCAGCAGCAGGCTGATGCCGTCCAGCCGTTGCTGGACCTTCTCGGCCGGGGCGCTGGCCATGGCGGCGTGCACCTGCCGCAGCGCACTGGCCAGCCGTTCCGGCGTGACGGGCTTGAGCAGCACGGCGTCGCCCGCGTACGATACGTCCGTCTGCAGCAGCTTGCCCTGGCTGAAGGCGCTCACCATCAGCAGCACCGGCGTACCGGGCGAGGCCGCGCGCAGGCGCGCGATGGCCGTCTGGGTGTTTGGTCCCGGCATCTGCCAGTCCAGCAGCACGGCGCCGTAGCGGGTATCGGCTCGGGCCAGGTGGATGGCGGCCGCCTCCACGCTGGCCACGCCATCGGCGCCCCCGTGCCAGGCGCGGATGGTCTGGCACAGGTAGTCGCGGCTGGCGGCATGGTCGTCCACCACCAGCAAGGGCGCGGTGGCCGTGGGCCGCTCGGTGCCTTGATCGGCCACGGCCAGCGGCACCGTCAGCACGAATTCGCTGCCATGGCCCGGTTCCGTGTGGGCCGTGATGGCGCCACCCATCAGCGTGGCGAGGCGGCGCGAGATGGCCAGCCCCAGGCCGGTGCCGCCGAAACGGCGCGTCATCGAGGCGTCAGCCTGCGAGAACGGCGCGAACATGCGCTGCAACAGGGCCGGTTCCATGCCGATGCCGGTGTCGCGCACCACGAAGCGCAACTGGACCTGGCTGCCGTCGCGGCCGGCCAGTTCCACCAGTACCGACACGGTGCCCGTTTCCGTGAACTTGATGGCGTTGCCCACCAGGTTGACGAGGATCTGCTGCAGCCGCTGCGCGTCACCCATCAGGTGCAGCGGCACCTGGGGTGTGACGCCGATCGCCAGTTCCAGGTCCTTGTCGCTGGCGTTGACGGTCATGATGGTGGCTATCGCCTCCAGCAGCGTGGCCAGCTGGAACCGGGCCGGCGCCAGTTCCAGCCGGCCCGCCTCGATCTTGGAAAAGTCCAGCACATCGTTCAGGATGCTGAGCAGCGATTTGCCGGACTGGGTGATCATGTCCAGGTATTTGCGCTGGTCCGGCGACAGTTCCGTGTTGTGCAGCAGGTGGGTCATGCCCAGCACGGCGTTGAGCGGGGTGCGGATCTCGTGGCTCATATTGGCCACGAACTCGCTCTTGGCGCGGCTGGCCGCCTCGGCCTGCTCCTTAGCCGCCAGCAGCGAACTCTCCGAGCGGCGCAGGGCCGCCGTCATGTCCTCGGCCAGCGCCATGGCGTATTCGCGGCGCGCCGTCAGGGCCCGCACTACGCCGAAGAACAGCAGGCTGATGACGGTGCCGGCCAGCAGCACGATGTGGCTTTTCTGGCGGTCGATGGCATCCTCGAAGGCGGGCAGGGAGGTGAAGCGCAACGTCCACTGGTGGTCGGCCACGGTCAGCGCGGCCGTGCGCTGGAAGGGATTGGGATATAGGCGGACCTGTTCGGGTGTGCGGCTGCCGCTGCTGTAGAGCCGCGCGCCGGTATCGGTCGTGTCGCCGTCGTAGATATCGAGCTGCACCGCCGTGCTAGCGGTGCCCAGCACGTCCCGCATCAGGTCGAGCGTGCGGAACGGGCTGTAGGCAAAGCCCTGCAGGGCCGCCATGCGCTGCTCCGGCGTCGCCTGCGGCGCGTCCGGCAAGTAGACGGGCAGGAACATGAGGAAGCCGGCCTGCACCTGCTCCTCCGACTCCTGCACCAGCGTCAGCTTGGCCGTCAGCGTGGGCCGGCCGCTGCGGGCCGCCGTCAGCATGGCCTTGCGCCGGGTGGGGTCCGACATCATGTCGTAGCCGAAGGCGCGCAGGTTGCGCCCAGTGAACGGCTCCAGGTAAAGCACGGGTGCGTAGCGATCGGCGTCGGCCGGGGGCCATACGCGGAATTGGGGATAGCCCGACGCCTGCACTTCCCGTTCCAGCGCCGATGGCTGGCCCGGTTTCAAATAGCGCGCATAGCCCATGCCCTGCACGCCGGGGAAGTTGCGGTCGATGGCGATGCCTTGCACATAGTCGTGCCACTGCTGGCGCGACACGTTGGGGGACACCTTGAACAGGGCCTGGGCGCTGCGCAAGCCCGTTTCGTACAGTGTCATGCGCTTCTGGATGCTCTGCTGGATATTCTGGCAGCTGACCTCGAAGTGCTCGCGCGCGCGGCGCTCCGTGCTGGCCCCCACCAGCTGCCAGACGGTGACGGTGAGCGCCGCGCCCCCCAGCAGCGTGAGCCACTGGGTGGAGATGCGGTCATGGAGCGGCTTGGCCAGGCGCTGGCGTTCGCGCGCATCGGCGCACAGCACCATGCCCAGCAGGCTGCACACCACGACATAGCTTTCCAGGGAAATCAGGGCATCGTTCAGGGTACCGGAGGCGAACGGCCCCAGGCCATTGGTGGTGCCCAGCACGGCCGCGCCGGCCGTGGCCAGGCACACCAGGCTGGTGCCGCGCAGGCCGTGGCGCCAGGCCGACCAGGCGATACAGGGCAGCACCAGGTAGGCCAGCCATTGGGTTTCGCTGTCGGCCGGGTAGTGGCGGCCGAACACCAGCAACAGCACCGTCGCCAGAACCACGAACGACAGCCCCAGCTCCCGCAGCAGCGTGCCGCCCCAGCGCTGGTTGCGCGCATGGCGCCAGGCCAGCAGGGTGGGCGTGACCAGCAGCACGCCGGCCGTGTCGCCCACCCACCAGGTGCTCACCACGGTCCACTGGGCGTTGGCCGGCACCAGGTGCGACAGCACCAACGCGCTGCTGCCGATGCCGGCGCTGACCAGGCACATGACCACGGCGACGACGGCGAATTTATACACGTTATGGAGCTGGTTGAGCGGCCGTGCTCCGTCCGTGTAGCGCTGCATCAGGGCTGTGCCGACCAGCGTTTCGAGCGAGTTGCCGATGGCGATGGCCAGCGACACCGTGATCACCTTGCCGTCGATGGGCAGGCCGTTGGCATGGAACGCGACCAGGTTGGCGGCCAGGGCGCCGATCAGGATGCCGGGCCACAGCCGGTAGCCGAATAGCAGCGTGGCGGCGAACGCGATGCCGGAGGGTGGCCAGACGGGCGTGGCGTTGCTGTGGGCGAAGGCCAGCAGCAGCCCAAGGCGGGCCGCCCCATAATAAATCAGCGCCAACAGCACCACGGGCAGCAACGCCGCCAGCGCCCGGGAGCGGGGCGGTGCCGCGTTAGCCTGCTGTGTCGTGTCCACGCCGTCGGCCATGAAAGGGGGGCTCCAATGTTGCAACCGGGGAAATAACTATAGCGCAAATTGCTGGCGCTGGCGTCATAAATCCGGTGCCGCGCGGCCTCCGCTTCCCCGATGGGGCGAACTCCGTATCCCTCACGCCACAGGCGTCGCTATGGCCTTTCGGGGCGCGCCGTGTGATACTTGGATTTCATTGTTGTTGTGACGACCACATCGCCCATGCCGTTTAACCGTTTTTTACCTTCCAGCTTGAAATCCCGCCTCAGCACCCTGGTGGTGGTGCTGGTGCTGGCCGCCACCGTGACGGTGACGGTGGTGGCGCTGGCGCTGGCGGAACGGGACATGAAGGCCGTGATCGGTAACCAGCAGTATGCGCTGCTGTCCGGCGCCGCCGCCCACATCGACGAACACCTGGCCGGCAAGCTGGCCATGCTGGCCGCGCTGGCCGAATCGGTGCCGGAGGCGGCCCACCGCGACCGGCGTCTGTTGCACCAATTCCTGGCCGAGCGCCCCACCAGCCGCGAAGCGTTCAACAGCATGGAAGTCTATGCCAGCGACGGCGCGCTGCTCGACACCTTCGACACCGACATGCCGCTGCAACCGTTCAACGCCAGCGGCCAGCCGTATTTCGACCGCACCCTGGCCGGCCGGCACGGCGTGATCTCGGCGCCGTTCTTCAGCCATATCGTGGGCGCGCCCACGGTGCTGCTCACGGCCCCCGTGTACGACCGCAACGGCAAGCTGGCGCTGGTGCTGGCCGGTGGTATCAACCTGCTGCGTTACGCCCCGTTCCAGTCGCTCAGCGCGCTCAAGCCGGGCAGTACCGGCTTCACCTTCATCATGACGGCCCAGGGCGTGTTGCTGAGCCACCCGAGCAAGGCGCGCATCCTGCGCAACATCAATGACCGGCCGGGCCGCAACGTGGCCACGGAAATGGCGCTGGACGGCTTCGAAGGCTGGACCGAGGCCGAGAACAAGGAAGGCGTGAAAGGCATCTACTCCTACAAGCGCCTGCGCCAGACCGATTGGATCGCGGCGGCCCGTTTCCCCAGCGACGAGGCGCTGGCGCCGCTGCGCCAGATGCGCTACGAGGCGGCCGGCGCGGCCGCCGTGTTCGCGGTGCTGGCGGGCTTGCTGTCGTGGCTGGGCATGGCGCGCTTGCTGCGGCCGCTGGAGCAGTTGCGGCGCAATCTGACCCGCATCACCCATAGCCGCGCCGGCATCCAGGTATTGCAACTGAACCGCAAGGATGAAATTGGAGAACTGAGCGGCGCCTTTTACCGCGTGATGGCCGAGCGTGAAGTGGCCCAGCAGCGCACGCGCGACAGCGAAACGCTGATCCGTAACATCCTGGAGCGCGCGCCCGACGCCTTTGTCAGCTGTAACGGCCAGGGCGCCATCACGGAATGGAACGCCAAGGCGGAAAGCACCTTCGGCTGGACCCGCGATGAGGCCATCGGCGCCGATATCGCCCATCTGCTGGTGCCGGAGCGGCTGCGCCAGCACCATGTGGCCGGCATGCGCGCCTTCGCCACCAGCGGCACCGGCCCCATCGTCAACAACCGGGTGCGGGTGCCGGCCATGCGGCGCGACGGCAGCGAAGTGCCGGTGGAACTGTCGGTGGGCGTGCTGCGCGACGGCGACAGCTATATGGCCACCGCCTTCCTGCACGACGTGTCGGCCCGCATCGCCTACGAAGAGCAGATCGCGGCCAGCGAGAAGCGGGCCCGCATCATCGCCGATAACTTGCCTGTGTTGATCGCCTACCTGGACCGGGAAGGCCGCTATCAGTTCACCAACAGCCATTACCAGCGCCAGTGGGGTATAGAACCACAATCCATGCTCGGTAAGCGGGTGGAGGAAATAGGCATAGGGACGGCCGAACCGTGGCGCGCGGAACTGGCGCGGGCGCTTAATGGCGAGCGGGTTTACTACGAGCGCGAGATCGCCCATGGCGGGCGGATCCAGCACTTCATGGTGGACCTGGTGCCCGACGTGGCGCCGGATGGCACGGTCGCCGGCACCTACCTGATGGCGACCGACATCACGGCCCGCAAGACGTCCGAACTGCAGCAGGCCGCCAGCGAAAAACGGGCCGCGGCGGCCAGCCGGGCCAAGAGCGAATTCGTTGCCAACATGAGCCACGAGATCCGTACGCCGATGAACGCGGTGCTGGGCGTGGCCTACCTGCTGGGCAATACGGAACTGAGCTCGGTGCAGAAGAAATACCTGGACATGATCCTCGCCTCGGGCAAGGCGCTGCTGGGCATCCTGAACGACGTGCTCGATTTCTCCAAGATCGAGGCGGGGCGCATGGAACTGGCGCCCATGGCGTTCCAGCTCAACGACGTGCTGAACGCCATCGCCACCGTGATGACGCTGAATGCGGGCGAGAAGAACATCGAACTGGCCATCGGCGTCGATCCCGACGTGCCGCCGTCGCTGGTGGGCGACGCCATGCGGCTGCAGCAGATCCTGATCAACCTGGTGGCCAACGCCGTCAAGTTCACGGAGCAGGGCGAAGTGTCGCTGCTGGTGGAGCTGGCCGCGCGCGACGGCGACAGCGCCAGCCTGCGCTTCGTCGTCTGCGACACGGGCATCGGCATGGACGCGGACCAGCAAAGCCGCTTGTTCTCGGCCTTCAGCCAGGCCGACGCCTCTACCACGCGCCGCTTCGGCGGCACCGGACTTGGGCTGGCCATTTGCCGGCGCCTGGTCGACCTGATGGGCGGCACCATCGTCGTCGACAGCACGGTGGGCAGTGGCAGCCGCTTCGCCGTGACGGTGCCGTTGCAGGTGGCGGCGGAACAGGGCGCGTCAGCTGCGAATGTCGGCCCGCTGCGCTTGCTGGTGGTGGACGATAACGACACCAGCCGCGATTACCTGTGCAAGACCATCCATGCCTGGAAGTGGGATGCCGACAGCGCCCGTTCCGGCCCGGAGGCGGTGGCCCTGCTGCGGCAAGGCCTGGCCGATGGCGCGCGCTACGACGCCGTGCTGACCGACTGGCAGATGCCCGACATGGACGGCCTGGCCACCATGCAGGCGCTGCGGGCGGCGCTGCCGGACGGCGAACTGCCGGTGGTGATCATGGTCAGCGCGTATGGCCGCGACAAGTTGATGGCGGCCCAGCAGGCGCACGACGCCAGCGCGGTGCTGATCAAACCGGTGACGGCGTCCAGCCTGTTCGACACCTTGCACGAAGCGTTGGCCCACCGCGGCGTGGACGCGCCGCGCGCGCCCGTGCCCGATGCGGCCGCCCAACGCCTGGCAGGCCTGCGGCTGCTGCTGGTGGAGGATCATCCACTGAATCAGATCGTCGCGCGCGGCATGCTCGAATTCGCGGGCGCCCAGGTGAGCGTGGCCGACAACGGCCAGATCGCGCTCGACATGCTACGCGCCCAGCCGGAGGGTTACGACGCCGTGCTGATGGACGTGCAGATGCCGGTGATGGATGGCTTTGAAGCGACCCGCGCGATCCGCGCCGAACTGCGGCTGGACGTGCCGGTGCTGGCCATGACGGCTGGCGTGATGCAGTTGGAGCAGGAGGAATGCATCATGGCCGGCATGAACGATTTCATCGCCAAGCCAATCGACGTGGAGCAGATGTTCAGTGTCATCCTGCGCCAGTTGCCGGCCGGGCGGGCGGGCCTGGTCGGCGCTGCCATCGCGGCCGGGCAGGGCGGGTGAGGCCGTCCTCCACGCTCAGCGACCAGGCATGCGAGAAGCCGTGTGTGCGGTGTGGCGGGATTGCGCGATTTGGGCGGTAGTTATTTTACCAACCTTGCGGGATGATCCCGGCCGCCGGTGGTCCCGCATTTCGCGCCGCCCGAGTGCATTCGGCGCCGCCTCCCTGCATTTCGTCGCATCGGTGGCAGCGCTCCAGGCGAAACCGCTACAGTGCACTCCAGTCAACCACCCACTGGAGAAGCGATATGAAACCACTGTTCAAGACCCTGGCCTGCGTGGCGGCCTTGATGTGCGCCGCCCGCGCCGGCGCCGCTGACCTGACGGTCGTGATCGATGACGTCAAAAGTGCCGAAGGCCAGCTGATGATCGCCGTGTTCGATTCCGCCGCCACTTTCCTGCAACAGCCCACCAAGGCCGTCCAGGCCCCGGCCGTGGCCGGCAGCGCCACCGTGGTGCTCAAGAATATGCCGGAGGGCGACTACGCCATCTCGCTGTATCACGATGCCAATGGCAACGGCAAGATGGACCGCAACGCGGTGGGCATGCCCATCGAGGACTACGCATTCAGTAACAACGCCATGGGCCGGCGCGGCGCGCCCAGCTTCGAACAAGCCCGTGTCGTCTTGCCCGCCGCCGGCGCCGTCATCCACATCAGCCTGAATTGAGAGTGCACACCATGACCGATCGCCGCCACTTCCTGTCCCGTACCTTGAGCCTGGGCGCCCTGGGTCTGGCTTCCGGCACCGCGCTGGCCGACAGCGCCACCTTCGCCAGCTTCCACGGCGCGCTGGATGCGCATCCTGAATTGACCGTGTTTGCCGACACCACCGGGGAGCAGGCGGGGGACGGGGCCATCATCGGCCACCTGCCTGCGGACCTGGAGGGGGTGTTCTTCCGCAACGGGCCGGGACGCTTTGAACTGGGCGGCGAACGCTATCACCACTGGTTCGATGGCGACGGCTACGCCCAGCGCTGGCAAATCGGCAATGGCAAGGTCAGCCACCGGGGCCGCTTCGTGCAGACGCAGAAATTTCGCGAGGAGAGCACCGCCGGCCGCTTCCTGTATTCCGCCTTCGGCACTCCCGTGGCGCGCAAGGCCTACAAGAACAACGATACGGTCAACGTGGCCAATACCAATCTGCTGCCTTTCAACGGCAAGGTCTATGCGTTGTGGGAAGGTGGCTCGGCCACCGAACTCGATCCCCAGACGCTCGAAACGCGCGGCATCCACGCCTGGCGCGACGACCTGAAAGCGATGCCGTTCTCAGCCCACCCCAAGGCCGATCCGGATGGCGGCTTGTGGAACTTCGGGAACCTGCCGGGCAGCGACCGGTTGGCTATCTACCGCTTGCAGGCCGACGGCACGCTGGGCCGCATGGCGCTGCTCAAGGTGCCAAACCTGAACATGGTGCACGACTTCGCTGTGAGCGCCCGCCACCTGATCTTCCTGATTCCACCCTATGACCTGTCGCCCGATACTTCGCTTTGCCTGGCCGCGCGCCACCTGTGGGCCGGCGGCGGTAAGGCCGCGCGGCCGCTGCGGGCGGTGGTCGTGTCCAAGGAGACGCTGGAGGTGCGTGCTACGTTCGAGTTGCCCCCGCGCTCCGTATTCCATCTCGGGAACGCCTACGACGATGGCGGCACGATCCGGCTCGACGCCGTGCTGTACGAGGGCGATGCCTTGCCCGAGCCGATGCTGCCCATGCGCGGGGAATTGCGGCCGAACCGGCCCGGCCGCAACGCCACCGTGCAGCTCGCGCTTGATCTGGCCAGCGGCCAGGCGCGCGAGGCGCGCTTGTTCGGCGTCAGCGAGTTTCCCCGTGTGGCGCCGCAGGTGGTGTCGGCCCGCCACCGCAAGCTGGCCGTGCTGGGCGCTAGCGCCGACAGCCCTGAGTTCATCCTCAACACCGTGAACCTGATCGACACCGACAGCGGCAAGGCAGACAGTTACCGCTTCGACGCCGGTTGGCAGGTGGAGGAACACGTGCTGGTGCCACGCCGCCATGCGCGCTCGGAGACGGATGGTTATCTGGTGGGCGTGGCGCAGGACACGCGCCGTGGCCAGACGGTGCTGACCGTGTTCGACGCGGCCCGCGTGAGCGCCGGCCCGGTGGCGTTGGCGCGCCTTTCCTATCGCGCGCCCCATTGTTTTCATGGTAACTTCCTGCCTGCATGAATACTTTAGGAATTCCAGGCATGACGCAAACAAGCAGCCAGACGGAGATCAGGCCGGGCCTCCATCCGCTGGACATGATCCCGCTGTTCCGGCGCCGGCCTTCATCGCCGCTGCGCGATGTCGTCTACACGGGCATCTGGAACATGGGGCTGGCGCTGTGCCTGACCGGCGCGTACCTGATGTTCGGGAGCGGCCGGGTGACACTTTCCGATTACTGGTGGCCCATGGTGCTGATCTCCAATCTGATCGGCTACCTGATCCATCTGTGCACACTGGCCGGGGACCGCCTGCTGGGAGGCTGGCCACGCCGCGCGCGCGGGCTGCCGCAGCTGGCGTACCGGATCGGGATGACGGGCGCATGCGCCTTGCTCGGATATACGCTTGGGCAAGCGCTGCTGGGCGCCGGCGATCCGCTGCACCTGTTGATTAGCCGCCAGGCGGTGACCCAAGTGCTCCCCCTGGCCGTCTTCGTCGCGCTGTTCATGGTGGTGGTGCACCTGTCCGGCGAACGCCGCATCGCGGCAGAAACGCAGGCGGCGCGGCATCGCGAACAACTGGAGGCGGGCGCGCGCCAATTGGCCGAAGCCCGTCTGCGCGCCTTGCAGGCCCAGATCGAACCGCACTTCCTGTACAACACGCTGGCCAACGTGGTGAGCCTGATCGCGCCCCAGCCGGCGCAGGCGCAGCACATGCTGGAACGTTTCATCGACTACCTGCGCGCCAGCCTGGCCGCCAGCCGCGAGGAGGCTGTCACGCTGGGCGCGGACGCCGACCTGATCGCGGCCTACCTCGACGTGCTCGGTGTGCGCATGGGGGACCGGCTGCGCTACCGCATCGAGGTGCCTGCCGAATTGCGCGCGGCCGTCATCGCGCCCATGCTGCTGCAGCCGCTGGTGGAAAACGCCATCGCGCATGGCCTTGAACCGAAGGTCGAGGGTGGCGAGATCGTGCTCGCGGCACGGGTGCACGATGGCCGCCTGTGCCTGGAAGTTCGCGACACAGGTGTTGGGCTGGCCGAGACGGGGCCGGTGTCCAGCAAGCGCGGTGGTGGCGTGGGTCTGGGCAATCTGCGCGAGCGGCTGGGCACTTTGTATGGCGGCGCGGCTCAAGTACAATTGTTGGAAAATCAACCTTGCGGCATGACCGTGCGTCTGCTGCTGCCATTGAATGGGAGCTTGCCATCAACTACCCCCGCGCCATAATCGCCGACGACGAAGCGCACCTGCGCGACCATTTGCAAATCCAGTTGGCCAGCGCATGGCCGGAACTGCGCATCGTGGCCAAGGCCGCCAATGGGCTGGACGCGCTGCGACTGATCGATGAGGAAGCGCCCGACGTGGTGTTCCTCGATATCCGCATGCCGGGCATGACGGGGCTGGATGTGGCGGCCAGGCTGATGTCGGGCGAGCGGCCCCCGCGCGTCGTGTTCGTGACGGCGTATGACCAGTACGCGGTGGAGGCGTTCGACCATTCGGCGGTCGACTACCTGCTCAAGCCGGCCAGCCAGGAACGGCTGAACAAGACGGTGGCCAAGCTGAAGGCGGCGCTGCACGCCCAGCAGACAGGGGAGCGCGCCGGCACCATGGCGCCCGTGCCCGTGTCCGGCGATGCTTCCGCTGTGGCCTTGCAGGCGCTGTTGCAGCAATTGGCGGGACAGCTGGGCGTGCAAGGCGCCATCCAGGGTGCCCCCACGCCAGCGCCGGCACCGACGTCGACGGTGGCCCAGCCTGCCGCCAGCCTGCAATGGATACGGGCGGCGCATGGCGATGAAACGCGTTTGATTCCCGTCGAAGACGTGATCTATTTCCAGAGCAACGACAAATACACGAGCGTGTTTCTGGCCGACGGCGAAAGCCTGATCCGCACGCCGCTCAGCAAGTTGCGCGAGCAGCTCGATGAACACCAGTTCTGGCAAATCCACCGCAGTGTGATCGTGGCGGCGCGCCATGTGGCCGGCACCCGGCAGGATTTTCGCGGCCGCCTCATGGTGCAGCTGAAGGGACGGCCGGAACAACTGGTGGTGAGCCGCAATTACGTGGACCTGTTCCGGCAGATGTGATGGCGATGCGGTCGATGGCGATGCGGCGTTAGTCGAGCAGGCTGTCGTAAGGAGGCAGGTTGTCGCTCTGTACCTGCACGATGGCATAGTGGCGCTTCAGGTCCATCTGGGCCTTGGAGTACGCCAGCAATTCCTCCTCCAGATAGGACACGTCGTCATCGTCGCCTGCGTTGATCTGCGTTTCCAGTTCCCTGGTCTTGGCGGCGATGGCGCGGATGGCCATGATCACGGTTTGGTCGCTGATACTCATTGCGCTCTCCTGGCTGGCGAATAGTCGGGCATTATTTGCGTGCATTCTCGACGGATTTTAGGATGGCGGCCCGCGCCAGATTGTCCAGTGCACCCTTGAACGTGGCGACGAACATCGGTTTCTCCACCTCGATCTGGTAATGCTCGGCCTTGAAGAAATCATTGTAGCCGGTTGAGACGATCTTCAGATTGGGATCGACGACGGTGTCCTTCGGGATGTTGAAGTAGCGCCAGCTCTTGCCCTTGAAGCAGTGGCTGCGGTCGAACAGCGAGGTGCCGCCGCCCGTTTGCACCATGCCACCGCGCACCGTCACGTCGGGATCCCGGGTGCGGGTGCCGCCGCCCGGCTTGGGCAGGGTTTTCTGTTCAAACAGGGGATACAGGATGCCGGTGCGGGCGCTGCCGTCGGGGAGGGTGGCCCCTTCGGGAAAATCGTCGCTGTGCAGCGCGCGCCAGAGATCAACGGGACAATCGGGCATGACCAGCCTCCTTTGCGATTTCAGGGAAAATAGCAAAACTGCAGTCTTGTTTAGTATGCAAGTCCTAGCAGTATTGGCTGATTTTCCGCAAATGGCAAGTTCCAAGGTGGAAGCCATCGCAGCGAGGGGGGAAGTCCACCCTCGCAGTCCCGGTCCGTGCTTACTTCGGCAGCACCGGTTTGACGCGCGACGCCGCTTCCTTGGCGCGCGCGCGCGCCGTTTCCACGTCGTCCGCCGTGGCCAGCGCCACGCCCATGCGGCGCCGTGCGAACGACTCCGGCTTGCCGAACAGGCGGATGTCGCTACCCGGCACGCGCAGCGCCTCGGCCACGCCTTCGAAGGCGATGGCCTTGGCTTCGTGCTGGCCGTAGATCACGGCCGACGCGCCCGGCGCGCGCAGCGCCACGTTGACGGGCAGGCCCAGGATGGCTTTGGCGTGCAGTTCGAATTCACTTTGGATCTGGCTGGCCATGGTCACCATGCCGGTGTCGTGCGGACGGGGGCTCACTTCCGAGAACCACACCATGTCGTCCTTGACGAACAGCTCCACGCCGAACACGCCCATGCCGCCCAGGTCGGCCGTGACCTTGTGGGCGATGTCGCGCGCGCGTTCCAGCGCCACCGGGTCCATGCGGCATGGCTGCCACGATTCCACGTAGTCGCCTTGCACCTGGACGTGGCCGATCGGTTCGCAGAAGCTGGTTTCGATCTGGCCGTTGGCACCCAGCGAGCGCACCGTCAGCAGCGTGATTTCGTAGTCGAAGTCGATGAAGCCTTCCACAATCACGCGGCCGGCGTCGACCCGGCTGCCGGCGGCGGCGTAATCCCACGCCGCCTTCACTTCGGCCGCGCTGTCGATCTTGGACTGGCCCTTGCCCGACGAAGACATGACGGGCTTGATCACGCACGGGAAACCGATCTGCGCACACGCCGCCTCCAGCTCGGCCAGGCTGCTGGCGAAGCGGTAGGGCGAAGTGGCCAGCCCCAGCGTTTCCGCCGCCAGGCAGCGGATGCCTTCGCGGTTCATGGTCAACTGCGCGGCGCGGGCGGTGGGGATGCAGGTGATCTTGCCCGCCTGTTCCAGCGCGGCCAGCGTGTCGGTGGCGATGGCTTCGATTTCAGGCACGATCAGGTCCGGCTTTTCCAGTTCGATCAGGGCCGTCAGCGCGGCGCCGTCGGCCATGTTGATGACGTGGGCGCGGTGCGCCACCTGGTGGCCAGGGGCGTTCGGGTAACGGTCGACGGCGATCACTTCCACGCCCAGGCGTTGCAGCGCGATGATCACTTCCTTGCCCAACTCGCCGGAGCCGAGCAGCATGACCTTGGTGGCCGATGGGGAGAGGGGAGTGCCGAAAGTGCGTGGAGTGGTCATGGGGTGGTCCGGAATGATTGGGTGCGGAATGATAGCAAATTATGCAGCGATCAGCGGGGATGTGTATCGTCAGAACGAATAGACCAGTGTGACGGAAGTCTGGGTGTCGGTGTTCTTCTTGTCGGCCGGGACGTCGGTGTCGTTGCGCACGCTGAAGGCTGCCTTCATCTGCATGGTGCTGTTGATCTTGGTGCGCAGCGCCGATTCGGCCATGGAGTGCACATTGGACGTGCCCCGTTCCACGCTCAGATTCTGGGTGAACACGGCCGCGTCGCTGAGCTGCCATTTGAGCGCCGCCGCGCCACGGATGGTAAGGCCTCTTTCCACCTCGCCGCCCGCGCGACGGCCGCTGAAGTAGCCGGGACCGATTTCCATGTCCAGCGACTTGTCCTGGTCCGTGTACCAGCGTGACCCGTGACCCACGCCGAGCGTGGTGTAGCTGGTGTAGGCGCCAAAGCGGTCGCCCACATGGGAGCCCAGCACGAACATTTTTTCTCCTTCTTCCAGCAGCTTGTAGGCGGCTTTGGCCGACAGCAGATAGCGTTCGCCCGAGCGTTCGCGCACGCTCTGGCCGGCGGCGTTGTGGGTTTCATCTTCCTTGAAGTAGGCGCTGGCGATGTACTCGTTGCTCCAGTCTTCCAGTTCCTGCTTGGCGTCGATCTTGCCGGTGATGGACGCGCCGACCGTGTTGCCGGAGGTGGCGATGGCGCCCAGTTCGGCGGAGGTGTTCCAGGTGCGTTCGGGGGCGGTACGGGCAATGGCGCCGCCATGGGCGATGGCCAGTGCCAGCGCCAGCGTGGCGAGGGAGAGTGATTTCATGGTCGATTCGGGCGGCCCGCAGGCGCGGCATGGCGCACGCTGCACACTGGCGGACCTGTTGTTGATGCGGAGAAGGCGGCATTGTACCCGCACACCGGCGCGTGTGGCGCGCAGCAGGGACCTCGCCGCCACCAATTAAGGCTCCACTAAGTCTTCAGGTAGGGTTCAAGCCTTGTTCAAGTCGTGTTCAAGTGTTCCCACAATGCCCTCGCGACCGGGCCGTGCGCTGCGTCGCGCCTGCGGGTGGCGTAGTGTGACAGCGATGTGGCGGGCAGGTGTTCGTTTTCCAGCGACAGCAGGCGCCCGGTGGCCAGGTCCTCGGCCACCAGATGCAAGGGCATATGGCCCCAGGCCATGCCCTGCACAAGCAGTTCCCGTTTCATTGCCTGATCCGGCACGCTGCAGGTGCGCGCACCATCGAGCAGATGATAGTTCGCGTCCTCTGGGCTTGAACTGGAATCGCGGATCACACATTGCATATGGCCGCGTAGCTGTTGCGGGCCGGGTGCTTCGCTTCCAATGGCGCGGATGAAGCCCGGCGCCGCCACCGGCACCAGTTCGACCACATAGAGCGGCAGCGATTCGTAGCGCGGGGAGGGTTGGTCGCGGTGATGCAGTATCAGGTCGCATTCTGCGCGTGCGAGCCGCTCCCAAGGGCCGCTGATGGCGTCCGACAGCAAGGTCAGACGGGTTCCGGGACGGGCGGAGAAGAATGGCGCCAGCAGCGCCATGGTCGCCGGCAGCGGGCATAAGTCGCCGACCACGATGCGCAGTTCCGGCTCCTCACCATGGGCCAGCTGGAGCGCGCCGCGCCGCAGTTCAGCATACTCGCGCAGGAACAGTTGTGCGCGGGTGAGAAAAGTGGCGCCTTCCGGCGTGAGCGTGACGCGATAGCCGCCACGATCCAGCAGCACCAGTCCCAGTTGCTGTTCCAGTGCCTTGATCGCAGCGTGGACGGTGGGATGGGTGCGGTGCAGGCGCTCGGCGGCGGCGGCGAAGCTGCCTTGTTCGGCCAGTGCGACAAAGCATTGCAGTTGCAGGATGGTGGGTTCGGGCATGGTCGGGGCCTGGGCACGCGGGTAGATATGTAGAGACAGTCTACAATGGGTGTCAAATTTTCGTGATATTTATTTCAACGTTTCAACCTTAAGCTGATGACTTGTTCAACAACTCAAGGAGAAAAGTCCATGAAAGCGGTCGTGCGAAAAGAGTACGGTGGACCGGAAGTGCTGGTGCTGCGCGAGGTTGACCGGCCCGTTCCGGGCGCCGGCGAGGTGCTGATCGAAGTCCGGGCCTTTGGACTGAATCGGGCGGAACTCTATATGCGGCGGGGTGAATGGGGAGACGCGGCCGCGATCAGCGGGATCGAGTGCGTGGGCGTGGTGGCGGTGGACCCCAGCGGCCGGCTGGCGCCGGGCCAGACCGTCATGGCCTGCATGGGCGGCATGGGGCGGACCGTGAACGGCAGTTATGCCGACTATGTCGTGGTTCGGCACGAGAATGTCATTTCTATTGACAGTAATCTGGATTGGGCGGCCCTGGCCGTGTTGCCCGAGTCCTATGCTGTGGCGTGGACCTGCCTGCACGGGAATCTGGCGCTGCGGCCGGGGCAGCGGCTGCTGGTGCGTGGCGGCACGTCCAGCCTGGGTCTGGCCGCCATCGACCTGGCGCTGCAATTGGGGGCGCAAGTGTATGCGACCACCCGTCAGACGGCGCACAAGGCGGGCCTGCTCGAAGCTGGTGTGGAACAGGCGATCGTGGCGGAAGGCGCGCTTGCCGGTGCCGGTTGGGATGACGAGCTATTCGACGCGGTGCTCGACCTGGTTGGTAACAGCACCGTGTTCGACTCCATGCGGGCCACGCGGCCGGGGGGCAGGGTGTGTCTGGCAGGATTCCTGGGCGGGATGGCGCCGATCGAAGGATTCAACCCATTGAGCCAGATGCCCAGTGGTGTGCACTTGAGCTTTTTCGGCAGTTTCGAATTCGGCGGCGCGAACTTCCCGTTAAGCGCGGTGCCTATGCAGCGCATCGTGCGGATGGTGGAGGCTGGGCGCTTGCGTCCCCGTGCTGGCAAGGCATTCGGGCTGGATCAGCTGCCGGCCGCGCACGCGCTCATGGAGCGCAATGCGGCCTGCGGCAAGCTGGTTGTGGTGAGGTGATCAGGAGCGGATGTAGGCGTAGCCTTCGGCCTGGCGGCGGACGATTTCGCCCACGCCGGCCACCACATAGCCGATCCGGCTCAACATGTCGTCCGGCGTCAGATGGGCGCCGCGCATGGTGTTCTGGCAGACCAGCACCGACACCTTGGCATCGATCGCTTCCTGGACGCGGTTGCCCACTTCCGACTCCATCATCACCATGCCGATACCGGGTCCGAAGATGACGATCTCGATCGTCACATTGGCCGCGCCCAGATCCTGTTGCAGGTTCTTGATATTGTTGAGGGTCTGGTTCCATTTCTTTGGATCGTCGTCGCTGACCTGGAACAATGCCTTGTAGGCGGTCGGCTTGGCCGCGGCCGGCGCGGCCACCGCAGCGCTGGCGGCCAGTGCGCCAGCGGCGGCAGCCAGCGAGCCCGCCAGCATCGTGCGGCGCGAGCCGGTTATCTTTTTCATATACGTCTCCGTGATTCCTGAATGGTGGTTAGCCGCTATACATCGGTGTCATACATCGGTGTCAGGTCTGTCATTTCTACAGTCGTGGCGCATTTTTGAGTTTTCTCAAGATGCGCCTTTTTGGATTGCCAATGCAGCGATAATGAGCCGCCGTTTACTATATCCGATCTCGGCACCGGTTGATTAGGCTCAATGGTATTCTTCTTGTGTCCAAATGACAGACCTGACACCGACTTTTACTTTAGCCAGTAGTCCGGCCGCGCGTAGACTTCCTTCAGCATGTCGATGAAAAAGCGCACCTTGGCCGGCAGGTGCCGCTGCTGGGGGTAGACTGCCATGATGTCGTATTGGGGCAGGGCGTAATCGTCCAGCACCGTGATCAGTTCACCCGAGGCCAGTTGCGCCTGGATTTCCCACGATGAGCGCCAGGCCAGACCCAGTCCCTCGGTGGCCCAGCGGTGCAGCAGTTCGCCGTCGTTGCAGTTGAGGTTACCGTCCGCGCGCACGGTGACCTGCTTGCCCTGATCCTGGAAGTACCAGCCCCGTTGCTGGCCGCCCTGCAGATTGAAGGCCAGACAGTTGTGGTTGGCCAGGTCCTCCAGCGTGCGGGGAATGCCGTGGCGCTCGAAGTATTCCGGTGTGCCGCACACCACGCGCCGGTTGCTGGCCAGCTTGACGGCCACAAAACTGGGGTCGATCACGCCGCCGATGCGAATACCCACGTCATACCCATCACGCACCAGGTCCACCACGCGGTCGGTCAGGTTGAACGAAATCTGCACGTCCGGATGGGCGCGCACAAAGCCCGCCGCATGGGGGGCCACATGCTTGCGCCCGAACGCGGCGGGCGCCGACACGGTCAGGTGGCCAGTGGCGCGGTGCCGGCCTTCGGAGACCATGCGGTCCGCATGCCCCAGGTCGGCCAGCAGCTTGCGGCAATGATCGAGATACAGCGTGCCTTGTTCGGTCAGTGTCAGGTGCCGCGTGGTGCGGTGCATCAGCTTCACGCCCAAACGCTTTTCCAGGGCGTCGATGCGGCGGCCCAGCATCACGGGCGTGATGTGCTGGCCCAGCGCGGCGCGCACCAGGCTGCCCTTTTCGGCCACTTCCACGAAGGCTTCGATTTGGGTGAGTTTGTCCATATCCCCATTATTCCACACTTATTCGATATCTCCAGTATCGAATAAAGCGAGAGTTTGTCTTCTTATCAGCGCCGCGTTTTGCCGGTAGCATCCATTCATCAGTCAATCGTCACACATACAAGGGAGTACAGCATGGCACGCATGACGGCAGCGCAGGCAGCAGCGATGGTTCTGGAAAAGGAGGGCGTGAACCAGGTATTCGGCGTACCGGGCGCCGCGATCAACCCATTCTACGCGGCGTTAAAGAAACAGGGCAGCGCCAAGCATATCCTGGCGCGCCACGTGGAAGGCGCCTCACACATGGCCGAGGGTTACACCCGCGCCAAGGCCGGTAACGTCGGCGTGTGCATCGGCACCTCCGGCCCGGCCGGCACGGACATGATCACGGGCCTGTATTCGGCCCAAGCCGATTCCATACCCATCCTCTGCATTACGGGCCAGGCCCCCCGTGCCCGCCTGTACAAGGAGGACTTCCAGGCGGTCGATATCGAATCCATCGCCAAGCCCGTGACCAAGTGGGCCGTGACGGTGCGCGAGCCGGCGCTGGTGCCGATGGTGTTCCAGCAGGCGTTCCACATCATGCGCTCCGGCCGGCCCGGCCCCGTGCTGATCGACCTGCCGTTCGATGTGCAGATGGCGGAGATCGAATTCGATCCGGATACCTACCAGTCGCTGGAAGCCTACAAGCCCAAGGCCACCCGCGCCCAGATCGAAAAAGCGCTGGCCATGCTGAATGAGGCGGACTGCCCGCTGATCACGGCTGGCGGCGGTGTGATCAACGCCAATGCCTCCGAGCTGCTGGTGCAATTCGCCGAGCTGACGGGCATTCCCGTGATTCCGACCCTGATGGCCTGGGGCGCGATTCCCGACGACCACCGGCTGATGGTGGGCATGGTCGGCCTGCAGACCAGCCACCGCTACGGTAACGCGACCTTGCTGGCGTCCGACTTCGTGTTTGGCATCGGCAATCGCTGGGCCAACCGCCACACCGGCTCGATCGAGGTCTACACCAAGGACCGCAAATTCGTCCACATCGATATCGAACCGACCCAGATCGGCCGCGTGTTCGGCCCGGATTTCGGCATCGTGTCCGACGCCGGCGCGGCGCTCAAGCTGATGATCGAGGTGGCCACCGAGTGGAAGGCGGCCGGCAAGCTGAAGGACCGTTCGGCCTGGGTGGCCCAGTGCCAGGACCGCAAGCGCACCATGCAGCGCAAGACCCACTTCGAACAGGTGCCGGTCAAGCCGCAGCGGGTGTACGAGGAGATGAACAAAGCCTTTGGCCGCGATACCTGCTACGTCAGCACCATCGGCCTGTCGCAGATCGCCGCCGCCCAGTTCCTGCACGTATACAACGAGCGCCACTGGATCAACTGCGGCCAGGCCGGCCCGCTGGGCTGGACCATCCCGGCAGCGCTGGGTGTGGCCGCGGCCGACCCGCAGCGCAAGGTGGTAGCCATTTCGGGTGACTACGATTTCCAGTTCATGATCGAAGAACTGGCCGTGGGCGCGCAATTCAAGCTGCCTTATCTGCACGTGGTGGTGAATAACTCCTACCTGGGCCTGATCCGCCAGTCGCAGCGCGGTTTCGACATGGATTACTGCGTGCAGCTTGCGTTTGAAAACATCAATTCGCCGGAATTGAACGGCTACGGCGTCGATCATGTGGCCGTGGTGGAAGGACTGGGCTGCAAGGCGATCCGCGTCACCAACGCCGACGACCTGCCGGCCGCGTTCACCCAGGCCCACGCCTGGATGGAGGAGTTCAAGGTGCCGGTGGTGGTGGAAGTGATCCTGGAGCGCGTGACCAATATCGCCATGGGCGTGGACATCAACAACATCAACGAATTTGAAGAGCTGGCACTGAAGGCCTCTGACGCGCCCACTGCCATCGCGCTGCTCGATTGAACCGCCTCTTACCAGCTACGAAAGGAAGTGAAATGACCAAACTGGCCGCCAATCTGACCATGTTGTTTAACGAAATCCCGTTCCTGGACCGCTTTGAAGCAGCCGCCAAAGTCGGCTTCCAGGGCGTGGAGTTCCTGTTCCCTTATGCCTTCGAGGCCAAGGACCTGGCCCAGCGTCTGGCCGACAACAAGCTGGAACTGGTGCTGCACAACCTCCCGGCCGGTAACTGGGAAGCCGGTGAGCGTGGCATCGCCTGCCACCCGGACCGGGTCGAGGAATTCCGGGCCGGCGTGCATACCGCCATCAGCTACGCCAGGCAGCTGGGCGTAAAGCAGCTTAACTGCCTGGTCGGCATCGTGCCGCCCGGCGTGAGCCTGGAGTCGGCGCACCGCACGGTGGTGGCTAATCTCACCTTCGCCGCCGAAGCGTTGAAGGAGGAGGGCATCCGTTTGCTGATCGAGCCGATCAACACTTTCGATATTCCCGGCTTCTTCCTGTCGCGCACCAGCCAGGCCGCGCGCCTCATTGCGGAAACGGGGTCGGACAACCTGTTCATCCAGTACGACATCTACCACATGCAGCGCATGGAGGGCGAACTGGCCAACACCATCAAGGCCAACCTGCCGCTGATCCGCCACGTGCAACTGGCCGACAACCCCGGCCGCAACGAACCGGGTACGGGCGAGATCAACTACCGCTTCCTGTTCGAGCAGCTGACCGCGTTCGGCTACGACGGCTGGATCGGCTGCGAGTACAAGCCACGCACCAACACGGTCGATGGCCTGGCCTGGCGCGCCGCGCATGGCCTGTAATTGGACGCACCACACATCACACTAGCAAAGGAAAACATCATGTCTCGAGTTGGATTTATTGGCCTGGGTATCATGGGCGCACCAATGGCGCAGCACCTGCAGAACGGCGGCCACAAGCTGTTCCTGCACGATATCAAGAACCCGCCGTTCGCCCTGATCGAAGGCGGCGCCACGGTCTGCACCTCGGCCGCGGAAGTGGCCATGCGGTCGGACATCATCATCATTATGGTTCCGGATACGCCGCACGTGGAAGCGGCCCTGTTTGGCGAAAAAGGCGTGGCCGAAGGGCTGCGTCCGCGCACCATCGTGGTCGACATGAGCTCGATCTCGCCTATCGAAACCAAGAAATTCGCCAAGAAGATCAATGCGCTGGACTGCGAATACCTCGATGCGCCCGTGTCCGGCGGCGAAGTGGGCGCCAAGGCGGCCACGTTGACCATCATGGTGGGCGGCTCGGAGGCGGCCTTCGACATCGTCAAGCCCCTGTTTGAACTGATGGGCAAGAACATCACGCTGGTGGGCGGCAATGGCGACGGCCAGACCACCAAGGTGGCCAACCAGATCATCGTGGCGCTCAACATCCAGGCCGTGGCCGAGGCGCTGCTGTTCGCCTCCAAGGCCGGCGCCGATCCAGCCAAGGTGCGCCAGGCGCTGATGGGCGGCTTCGCCAACTCGCGCATCCTGGAAGTGCACGGCGAGCGCATGGTCAAGCGCACCTTCAACCCCGGCTTCCGCATCGAACTGCACCAGAAGGACTTGAACCTGGCGCTGCAGGGGGCGAAGACGATGGGCGTGTCGCTGCCCAATACGGCCATGGCCCAGGAACTGATGAACGCCTGCGCCGCCAATGGCCTGGGCGGGATGGACCACTCGGCCCTGTGCCGCGCCATCGAGATCATGTCCAACCACCAGATCGCGGAAGCCTGATCGCGTTTCCGACCCTGTCACCTTGCATGCGGCGGCCCGCTTCTCCCTGTGCCTGAGGGCCGCCGCACTTTTTAGAAAGCACACCGGATGAGTACCTTGAATCCACGTCAATTCCTTCTGGACCTGTATGGCAGCGCGGTGGACGCTGTGAGCGCGGCCAAGTGCCTGCCGGCCTATTTGCCGGAACCGCCAGTCAACGGCCGCACGCTGGTGATCGGCGCCGGCAAGGGCGCGGCCGCCATGGCGCGCACCGTCGAACAGCACTGGAAGGGCGAGATCTCCGGCCTGGTCGTCACGCGCTACGAACATGGCGTCGATTGCCAGCGTATTGAAGTGATCGAAGCGGCCCATCCGGTGCCGGACGAAGCGGGCCGGCGCGCGGCCGGCCGCATGATGGAGATGGTGCAGGGCTTGAGCGAGAATGATCTGGTGCTGTGCCTGATTTCGGGCGGCGGCTCCTCGTTGCTGGCCTTGCCCGCGCCCGGCATCACGCTGGAGCAGAAGCAGGCGGTCAACCGCGCGCTGCTCAAGAGCGGCGCCACCATCTCGGAAATGAATTGCGTGCGCAAGCACCTGTCGGCCATCAAAGGCGGCCAGCTGGCGCTGGCCTGCGCGCCAGCGCGCGTGGTCACGTTGCTGATCTCCGACGTGCCGGGCGACGATCCCGGTGTGATTGCCAGCGGCCCCACCTTGCCCGACCCGACCACCTGCGCTGACGCGCTGGCCGTGCTGCGCAAATACGGCATCGAGATTCCCGGCAGCGTGCGCGAGCACCTGGAAACGGGTGCCGGCGAGACGCCCAAGCCGGATGATCCCCGCTTCGCCCGCAACGAGCACCATGTGATCGCCATCGCCCAGGATGCGCTGGAAGCGGCCGCCGTCCATGCGCGGGCAGCCGGCATCACGCCATACATCCTGTCGGATGGCATTGAAGGCGAGGCGCGCGACGTGGCGATCGTCCACGCGGCCATGGCCAGGCAGGTGGCCACGCGCGGCCAGCCGTTCCAGCGGCCATGCGTGATCATCTCCGGCGGTGAAACGACGGTGACGGTGCGCGGTTCCGGGCGCGGCGGACGCAACGCAGAATTCCTGCTCAGCCTCGCGGTGGCGCTGGAGGGCCATCCCGGCATCCACGCCGTCGCCTGCGACACGGACGGCATCGACGGCTCGGAAGACAACGCCGGCGCGCTGTATGCACCGGATTCGCTGGCACGGGCCACGGAACGGAACCTGCGCGCCCGTACGCTGCTGGAAAACAACGACGGCTACGGCTTCTTCAGCGCGCTGGACGACCTGGTGGTAAGCGGACCGACCCGCACCAACGTCAACGACTTCCGCGCCGTGCTGGTGCTGTAAATCCCGCGACGCCACAACAAAATACACAACGGAGACACTATGCGACGTCAACGCCAGGCCAAGATCGTGGCCACGCTCGGCCCAGCCACCAGTACCAAAGAGGCGATCAAGGCCCTGTTCGACGCGGGAGCGGACGTTTTCCGCTTCAATTTCAGCCACGGCAGCCATGCCGACCACCAGGCCCGCTGCGACATCGTACGCGAGATCGAACGCGAAGCAGGGCGGCCGATCGCCATCCTGGCCGACCTGCAAGGCCCCAAGCTGCGCGTAGGCCAGTTCGCGGCCGGTAAGGTGACGTTGGCCGAAGGAGCCGAATTCACGCTGGACCGCGATCCGACTCCCGGTGACAGCCAGCGCGTATGCCTGCCGCACCCGGAGCTGTTCGAGGTGATCGACGCCGGCCAATCGCTGCTGCTGGACGACGGCAAGCTGCGGCTGGCGGTAGTGGGCCGCAGCGCCGACAAGCGTTCTATCCTGACCCGCGTGGTGACGGGCGGCGTGCTGTCGGACCGCAAGGGCGTCAATGTGCCCGACGTGGTGCTGCCGATTCCTGCGCTGACGGAGAAGGACTTGCGTGATCTGGACTTCGCGCTTGACATGGGCGCGGACTGGGTGGCGCTGTCGTTCGTGCAGCGGCCGGAAGACCTGCATCAGGCGCGCGCCATCATCGGCGAGCGGGCCGCTTTGCTGGCCAAGCTGGAAAAGCCGGCCGCGCTGGACGGGCTCGATGCCATCGTGGCTGCTTCCGACGCGGTGATGGTAGCACGCGGCGACCTGGGCGTGGAACTGCCGCCCGAGCGCGTGCCGGGCGTGCAGAAGCGTATCCTGCGCACCTGCCGCCAGCACGGCAAGCCGATCGTGATCGCGACCCAGATGCTGGAATCGATGATTACGTCTCCGGTGCCCACCCGCGCCGAGGCGTCCGACGTGGCCAGCGCCATCTACGACGGCGCGGATGCCGTGATGCTGTCGGCCGAATCGGCCAGCGGCGCTTATCCCACGGCGGCTGTCAGCATCATGGACCGCATCATTCGCGAAGTGGAGAAAGATCCGCTGTACCGGCAGATGATCGAAGCGCAGAACCAGGCGCCACTGCCCAACAGCGGCGACGCGATTTGCTCGGCCCTGCGCGACGTGACCGGCATCCTGGGCGCCGTGGCCACGGTGACCTACACCAGCTCCGGCCACACCAGCCTGCGCGCGGCGCGCGAGCGGCCCATGGCGCCCATCCTGAGCATCACGCCCAACCTGTCCACGGCGCGCATGCTGGCGCTGGCGTGGGGTGTGCATACCACCGTCAGTCCCGACGTGCGCAATGAAGACCGCATGGTGGCGGCGGCTTGCCAGGCCGCGCTGGCGGAAGGTTTCGCCAAGCCGGGCGACCAGATCGCCATCACGGCGGGGGTGCCGTTCGGCCAGCCGGGTAGCACCAATCTGCTGCGCATCGCCCGGATCTGGCCCAACCAGGACGCGGCCGCTGCCTGATGCGGTCCCCGCTGGCCGGCATAGGTCAAATCTACTTCCAGTCGTCGCCCCTGTTTGGCTTGCTGCTGCTCGGGTGCCTGTACCTGAGCGCGCCCGCGCTGGCCGCCGGCTGCTTGCTGGGTGTGTGCGCGGCCAGCGGCACTGCCTGGACCCTGGACTATCCGCAGGCGGAGCGGGAGGCGGGCCAGTACGGCTTCAACGGCGCCTTGAGCGGCGTGGGCCTGTGCGCCGCATGGCAATTCAACGTCGCGCTGCTATGCTGGATCGCGCTGGCCGGCATGGCGACCGCCCTGCTGACCCGCGCCATGACGCGCTGGGGCTGGCCGCCGCTGACCTTCCTGTTCGTGCTGGTCATGTGGTTATCCACCGCCGCCGGGCCGGCGCTGGGTTTGACGTCGAGGATGTCTGAAGTTGGCGCGGGCTGCGGCATGGCGTCGCCCGGTTATGCGTTCTGTGTCATCGGGCAGGCCAGCTTTGTGGGCGCGGCGGCGCCCGGGTTGCTGTTATGGCTGGCGCTGGCCCGCGGGCGCAAACATCTTGGTGCGTGGGGCCTGGCCGGCGGGGGCCTGGCGTGGGCCGTGCTTTCGTTGGCGTCACTGGCGCTGCCCGCCGCGCCGGTGGCCGCTGTCGCCACGGCGGCCGGCGCCAACAGTGCCCTGACGGCACTGGGCTTGTCCGTGCACGAGCGCCACTGGCGCTGGCGATGCCTGGGCGCTGTCACCAGCATCGGCCTGTGCGCGTGCTTCGCGGCGTTGGGCCTGGATTTCTACACTCTCCCGTTTGTGCTGAGCGTCTGGCTGGTGCTGGCCGTGACGGCGCAAAATGATGTTGCTTAATTAATGTTGGCATGACAATATTGTCGAGCCCGCCAGGGCGTGACTAACCTGATCGAAAGGATTGTTATGTGGACGCATGAAGAGAGCATGGAGACGACAGCCACGCCGGCCCAGGTGTGGCGCTTGTTCGCTGACGTCGCAGGCTGGAAGCAGTGGAACGCCGGCATCGAGCGCATCGCCATTCACGGCCCGTTCGCGCGCGGCACCACCTTCGACATGCAACCACCCGGTTCCGAACCCTTCACCAGCACCTTGCTGGATGTGGAGGAGAACATCGGCTTCACCGATGAAACGGTGATCGATGGAACGCGGGTGGTGGTCCATCACGGCATCGCCGTCGTCGCGCCCGGCCGCACGCGGGTGGTGTACCGCACCGAAATCACGGGTCCGGCGGCGGCCGAATTCGGTCCCATGGTGACGGGCGACTTCCCTGACGTGCTGCAAGCACTGAAGCGCCGGCTGGAACAGGGGGCCTGAGCAGCGGCGCTTGATCTGATGCTGTTGCTATGGCAATTTTTTCGTGGCAGCATGACTGCATAGTGCCGCGTTCCAGCGGCCGCCACGCCGACCCAGGCCGGAGGAGCGAACAACCATGAACGCCACGCGCACCAAGACGCTGCTCGACTATGTCTACGGCCACGAGCAGGCCACCCCGGATCAGGTTTACCTGACCCAGCCCACCGGCGGCGGCCAGGTGATCGACTACACCTGGGCGCAATGCATGGATCAGGCGCGCCGCTTGGCCGCCCACTTGCTGTCGCTCGGGCTGCCGCCGGCCAGCCATATCGCCATCCTGTCGAAGAACTGCGCGCACTGCTTCATGGCGGAACTGGCGATCTGGATGGCCGGTTACGCGACGGTGGAGATCTTTCCCACCGAGGAGCCGGAGACGATACAGTTCGTGCTGGAACACAGCGAGAGCAAGCTGCTGTTCGTGGGCAAGCTCGATAACTGGGCGCACCAGGCCAGCGGCGTGCCGGCGGCCATGCCGCGCATCGCCTTTCCGCTGGCGCCGCCCAACGCGGGCGCGCAGTGGGACGCGCTGGCGGCGGCCCAGTCGCCATTGCCTGGCCAGCCGGCGCGCGCCGGGGACGACCTGGCCATGCTGGTGTACACCTCCGGCTCCACCGGCCAGCCCAAGGGCGTGATGCACTGCTTCGCCAACGTGACGCGGGCGGCCGAGATCATGGCCGAGACCATCGCCTGTGGCCCCGACGACCGCTACCTGTCCTACCTGCCGCTGGCCCACGTCGTCGAACGTTCATACATCGAATGCTGCAGCATGGTGGCGGGCTGCCATGTGTACTTCGCCGAAAGCCTGAACACCTTCGTCGAGGATATCAAGCGTGCCCGGCCCACCTTGTTCCTGTCCGTGCCCCGCTTGTGGCTCAAGTTCCAGCTCGGGGTGTTCGAGAAGATCCCGCCCAAGGTGCTGAACACGCTACTGGCGATTCCGCTGGTAGGCAAGGTGCTGGGACGCAAAGTATTGTCCGGGCTGGGACTGGAGCATGTGCGGCTGGCCGGTAGCGGTTCCGCACCCACGCCGCCGGAACTGATCGCCTGGTATCGCAGCCTGGGCCTGAACTTGATGGAAGGTTATGGCATGAGCGAGGACTTCGCGCTGTCGCACATTTCCACGACCGAGCACCATGCGCCAGGCTACGTTGGCATCCCGTTCGATGGGGTGGAAGTGCGCATCAGCGACGACCATGAAGTGCTGATCAAATCGCCGGGCCGCATGGTGGGTTACTACAAGCGCCCGGAGTTGGACGCGGAGAGCTTCACGGCGGATGGTTTTTTCCGTACCGGCGACCAGGGCGAACGGCGTGAGGACGGCTTGCTCAAGCTGACCGGGCGGCTGAAGGAGGTATTCAAGACGGCCAAGGGCAAATACGTGGCACCGGCGCCGATCGAAAACCTGATCAACGCGCATCCATTGGTCGAGCAATCGATGGTGACCGGCGTGGGCCAGCCGGCCGCCTACGCGCTGGTGGTGCTGAGCGAGCACTTGCGGGGCCAGTTGGGCGATCCGGCCGAACGCATGCGGGTGGAACAGGAACTGGTGTTGATGCTCAAGGACGTCAACGCCCAGTTGCCCAGCTACGAGCGCCTGCAGATGCTGGTGGTGGCCCACGATCCCTGGTCGATCGAAAACGGCTGCCTGACCCCCACCATGAAGATCAAGCGCCGCCAGATCGAAGCGCAGGCATCCGAGCGCATGGCCGGCTGGTATGGCGAGCAGCGCGCCGTGGTGTGGGCATAAGCGCGCCGCCCTCAGTCTGACCATGCGGCGCGCGCCGCTCTGGCCACGGGCGGCCAGTCGCGGTAGCCACTCGCTCTTCGCTCAGTCCTGGCGCTGGTGCACGGCCTTGCCGGCGGCGTAGGTGGCGGCCACGGTGCGGTCGTCGCCCAGCAGTGCGATGGCGAACAGCAGTTCCTCCAGGCTGTCGGTGCGCTCGGTGCGGCGCGCCAGCAGCGGCGTCGCTTTTGGATCGAGCACGACGAAATCTGCTTCCGTGCCGGGAGCGAAATTGCCGATCGTTCCTTCCAGTTGCATGCTGCGTGCGCCTCCCAGCGTGGCCAGGTAGAACATGCGCATGGCTTGCAGGTAGGTGCCGCCCATGCGGGCCACCTTGTAGGCTTCGTTCATCGTCTGCAGCATGGAGAACGAGGTGCCGCCGCCCACGTCGGTGGCCAGCGACAGCGGCACTTGCGCTGCGTCGGCACGCTCGAAGTCGAACAGGCCGCTGCCCAGGAACAGGTTGGAGGTGGGGCAGATCGAGATGGCGGACTGGGTGGCGGCCATGCGGGTGCGGTCGGCGTCGTCCAGCCAGATGCAGTGCGCGTACATGGAGCGCGGCCGCAGCATGCCGTAATGGTCATACACGTCCATGTAGCTGCGGGCGTTGGGGAACAGTGATTTGACCCAGGCCACTTCGTCCGTGTTCTCGGCCACATGGGTTTGCAGGAAGGTGTCCGGGTAAGCCTTGGCCAGTGCGCCGGCCAGCTCAAGCTGGGCCTCCGTGGACGTGGGGGCGAAGCGTGGCGTGATGGCGTACAACTGGCGGCCCCGCTTGTGCCATCGCTTGATCAGTTCCTCACTTTCCCGCACGCCCGATTCGGCCGTGTCGCGCAGGAAGTCGGGGCAATTGCGGTCCATCAGGACTTTGCCGGCCACCATGCGCAGGTTGCGCTTTTCGCTCTCGCCGAAGAAGGCGTCCACCGATTGCGGGTGCACGGTGCAGTAGACCATGGCGGTGGTGGTGCCGCACCGGGTCAGCTCGTCGAGGAAGAAGCTGGCGACGTTGGTGGCGTGGGCCGGGTTGGCGAACTTGCGCTCGGTGGGGAAGGTGTATTTCTCCAGCCATGGCAGCAGGCCGGGCGCGGGCGAGGCGATCATGTCTGTCTGCGGATAATGCACATGGGTGTCGATGAAACCAGGCGTGATCAACTTGCCGCGGTAGTCATGCACGGGTGTGCCCTCGGGCAGCAGGTGCACCAGTTGGGCGTAGTCGCCGGCCAGGTGGACCTTGCCGTCGTTGACGATCAGCAGGCCATCCTCGTGCCAGTGATGGGCGTTGGCGTGGTAGGCCGGGTCGTCGTTAAAGTGCAGCAGGCTGGCGCGGTAAGCCTGAAAGGTGGAGGTGTTTGCCATGATGTTTCCAAAATTTCGATAGTGCGTGACGCAGGTGGTCGCTGAAGGCCGGCGCGAAGGCGCGCGGGGCCATCTGTCCTTGATGGTGTTGAAGCTAGCGCGGGGGCTAGTGGGATGTACAGCGATGCGGCGCTCCCGCCCCGGCGCTGCCGGAGAGTGAGTGCGCCTGCCTGGTGGGCGAATTGGAAGAAATCAGGCGATGCATATGGTGTCCTGTGCTGGCGTGTCGGCCGGTGCCGCTTTCGTTTGCGCTGGCGAGGCAAGGGCGGCGGCTTCCCACACTTGCATCAGCTGGGCCGCCACCGATACGGCGATGACGGCGGGCGCCTTGTCGCGAATGCCGGGCAGGCCGATCGGGCAGGTCATGTCCGCCAGGCGTTCGGCTGGGATGCCCCGCTCGCGCAGGCGGCGTTCGAATTGTACACGCTTGGTGGCCGATCCGATCAGGCCGAACCACGTAAAGTCGCTGCGGCGCAGGATATGCTCGGACAGGTGCTGGTCCAGCACGTGGCTGTGGGTGAGCACCAGGAAGGTGGCGCCAGCGGGCGCTTCCGCCACCACGGCTTCCGGCGTGTCGGTCGCTTCAATGCGCACATTGGCGGGCAGGGCGGACGGGAACATGTCCTCCCGTTCGTCGATCCACACCACCTGGCACGGCAATTCGGCCAGCGCGCGCACGATGGCCGCGCCCACGTGCCCGGCGCCGAACAGGTACAGGCGGGGGCGATAAGGCAGACAGGAATCGACCAGCCATTGGCGGCCCGCGTCGTCCGGTCGCAGTGTGCAGGCCACGCCGGGGGCGGGCGGGGGCAGCAGCGCCGGGCCGTTGCCGGACAGGCGCAGGCCGGCCGCGTCATAGATACTGGCCGCGTCCGTGGACCCCAGCGGCAGCAGGCGCCAGCTGTCCAGTCCTTCGTTTTTGCGTTGGACCAGCACGGCGAAATGGGCATCGGCTTCCGGCAGGATCCGTTCGAACGCCAGATGCACCACGCCGCCGCAGCACTGGCCCAGGCTGGGGCCGAGCGGGAAGCGTTCCAGCCGCCGTTCCGCCGCCAGCACACCGGCCGGCATGGCCAGCATTTCGCGGGCGATGTCGGTGGCGCGCATCTCCAGGTGGCCGCCGCCGATGGTGTCGTAGGCGCCATCATGGGTGATGAGCATCTTGGCGCCCGGTTCGCGCGGCGCCGAACCGGCCACCTGCGCCACCGTCACCAGCACGCTTGGTTCGGCCAGCGCGGCGGAGGCCACCAGGGCGTCAGTCGGAGGAGACATTGCGTTGGCCATGTCGGTCAGCCTTGCGCCAGTTCCTGCACGGCGCTGATGGCGTTCAGGATCGCTTCGCTGGTGGCGGGCGCGCGCAGCGGCGGGTTGAACTTGTGGTTCGCCACGCTGGAGCAGGCATCGCGGATCGCCAGGAACACGGAGAACGGCAGCAGCAGCGGCGGTTCGCCAACCGCCTTGGAACGGTGGATGCTGTCGGTCACGTTGCGGTTCTTGAACAGGCGGATATCGAAGTCCTCCGGGCAGTCGGACACGCCGGGGATCTTGTAAGTCGATGGCGCGTGCGTCATCAGCTTGCCGCCCGCATTCCACCACAGTTCCTCGGTGGTGAGCCAGCCCATGCCCTGGATGAAAGCACCTTCCACCTGGCCTATGTCGATCGCCGGGTTGAGCGACTGGCCCGCGTCGTACAGGGCGTTCACTTTCAGCAGCTTCCATTCGCCGGTCAGTGTATCGACCACCACTTCCGACACGGAAGCGCCGTAGGCATAGTACGAGAATGGATTGCCGCTCATGGTTTTCGGGTCCCAGTGCAGGCCGGGTGTGGCGTAGAAGCCGTCCGACCACAGCTGCACGCGGGCCATGTAGGCCTTTTGCACCAGCTCGGGGAAGGGTACGGCGGCGCCGTTCACCATGATCTGGCCAGCCTCGAAGCGCACGTCTTCCACGCTGCCGCCATGCAGTTTGACGGCGAATTCGGCCAACCGCTGGCGGATCGTGTGGGCCGCATCCTGCGCGGCCTTGCCGTTCAGGTCCGCGCCCGTCGAAGCGGCCGTGGCCGACGTGTTGGCGACCTTGCTGGTGTTGGTGGCGCTGGCGCGCACCAGGTCCATGCCTATGCCCAGTTCATGCGCCACCACCTGGCACACCTTGGTGTTGATGCCCTGGCCCATCTCGGTGCCGCCGTGATTGACCAGCACCGAGCCGTCCGTGTACACGTGCACCAGCGCGCCGGCCTGGTTGAAGTGGGTAACGTTGAAAGCGATGCCGAACTTGACCGGCGTGAGCGCCAGGCCGCGCTTCAGCACCGGGCTGGTGGCGTTGAAAGCGTTGATCTCGTCGCGGCGCTTGCGGTAGTCGCTCTCGCTGACCAGTTGTTCCACCAGTTCGTGGATCACGTTGTCGACGATCTTCTGGCCGTATTGGGTGACGTTGCGGCCTTCCTCATCGTTGCGGCCGTAGAAGTTCACCTTGCGCACGTCCAGTGCATCCATGCCCAGGTTGCGTGCGATCTCGTCCACGATGTACTCAATGGCGATGGCGCCCTGCGGGCCGCCGAAACCACGGAAGGCCGTGTTGGACTGCGTGTTGGTCTTGCCGCACATGGCGCGGATATCGACGTCGCCCAGGTAGTAGGTGTTATCGAAGTGGCATACGGCGCGGGTGGCCACCGGGGCCGACAGGTCGGCCGAGTAGCCGGCGCGCGACACCATCTGCACCTTGGCGGCGCTGATGCGGCCATCGTCGCCGTAGCCGATCTCGTACTCGTAATAGAAACAGTGGCGTTTGCCGGTCACCATCATGTCGTCGTCGCGGTCGGCGCGCAGCTTGACGGGGCGCTTCAGGCGCGCGGCCGAGATGGCGGCGCAGGCGGCCCACAGCGCCGACTGCGATTCCTTGCCGCCGAACGCGCCACCCATGCGGCGGCATTCCACCACGATGTCGTGCGAATGGCGGTGCAGGGCGTGGGCCACCACGTGCTGCATTTCGGTCGGGTGCTGGGTCGAGCAGTAGACGTGCATGCCGTCGCCTTCCTTCGGCACGGCGTAGGCGATCTGGCCTTCCAGGTAAAACTGCTCCTGGCCGCCCACGTGCAGTTCGCCCTTGAGGCGGTGCGTTGAGCGCTCGAACGCCGCCTGCGCATCGCCGCGCGCCAGGTGCATGGGCGGTACCACGAACGATTGCGCGTCACGGGCCGCTTGCGGGGTCAGGATGGCAGGCAGTTCCTCGTATTCGATCACGGCCTTGCGGGCGGCGCGGCGCGCCTGCTCGTGGCTCTTGGCGACCACGATGAAGATCGGCTGGCCGATATACTGCACCAGTCCCGGCGACAGGATAGGGTCGTCGTGGATGATGGGGCCGC
Source organism: Rugamonas apoptosis (assembly GCF_014042355.1). Taxonomy (GTDB): domain Bacteria; phylum Pseudomonadota; class Gammaproteobacteria; order Burkholderiales; family Burkholderiaceae_D; genus Rugamonas; species Rugamonas apoptosis. The sequence goes on along the minus strand of NZ_JACEZU010000004.1, from coordinate 143,033 downwards.
AGTCGTTGGTGCCGGGGATGTCCTTGTGGGTGTACACGGCCACCACGCCCGGCATGCGGCGAACCGGTTCCAGGTCCATGGACAGGATGTTGGCGTGCGCCTTGGACGACAGGCCCAGCGCGGCGTGCAGCGTGCCTTGCGCTTCGGCGATGTCGTCGGTGTAAGTGGCTTCGCCCAGCACATGCAGCACCGCCGATTCATGCTTGTGGGGCTTGCCCACTTCGGCCCAGGCCATAGGCACTTCCTGGGTCAGGAAAGCTTCCGTTTTGCTGTTCATGCTGCGGCGCCTCCTTCAGCGTAGTTGAATGCATTGATGGACTGGATGGGCATGGCGCCGTCCGGGCGCGTCTCCAGCCAGAAGCGGCGCAACAGGTTCTGTGCCGTTTTCATGCGGTAGTCGGCGCTGGCGCGCATGTCCGTCAATGGTGTGTAGTCCTTGCCCAGGGCGGCCATCGCCAGTCGCAGGTTCTCTTCGTTCCAGGGCTTGCCGTTCAGGGCCGCTTCCGCCAAAGGTGCGCGGCGCGAAGTGGCGGCCATGCCGCCGTAGGCGATGTGGGCATCGCTCACGTTGCCGGCATCGTCCAGCGTGATGGCGTAGGCGCCGCACACGGCGGAAATGTCCTGGTCGTAGCGCTTGGCCAGCTTATAGGTGCGGAACTGGACGCCGGCGCGGGGCAGTGGAATGCGCACGGCTTCCACGAACTCGCCCGGTTGCCAGTCCTTCTTCATGTAATCGAGGTAGAACTTCTCCAGCGGCAGTATGCGCTGGCCTTGTGCGCCGCGCAGTACGATCTGCGCGCCCAGCGCGATCATCCATGGCGCCGAGTCGCCGATGGGCGAGCCGTTGGCGACGCTGCCGCCCAGCGTACCCGTGTTGCGAATCGGCTGGGAGGCGAAGCGCTGCCACATTTCCGTCAGCTCGTCCTTGTAGTGTTCGCACACGGCGCCATAAGCATCATTCAGGTTGACGGCGGCGCCGATGTGCAGCATGCCGTCGCGTACGTCCAGCTCGTGAAGTTCCTTGACCATGCGGACGTAGATCATGTTGCCCAGGTCGCGCATCTGCTTGGTGACCCACAGGCCCACGTCGGTGGAGCCGGCCACGATGGTGGCGCTGGGTTTTTCGGCACGCAGGGTAGCCAGTTCGGCCAGCGTCCGGGGCGCGTAGAAAGTCTGGCCGTCGTGGCTGTAGCTGAACATGGCGTCACGCTGGAGCGCTTGCAGCGCCGTCTTGAGCGAGGCGCGGTCGAATTGGACGGCGGGCAGCTCGCCCATGCGGCGTGCGGCGTCGATGATGGGGCGGTAGCCGGTGCAGCGGCACAGGTTACCGGACAGCGTTTCGTCGATGGTCTTGCGGCAGGGCGCGCCCGATTGGCCTTCCTGCTTCAGGTACAAGCTCCACAGGGACATGGCGAAGCCGGGGGTGCAGAAGCCGCATTGCGAGCCGTGGCATTCGACCAGCGCTTCCTGCACGGGATGCAGGGCGCCATCGGCCTGTTGCAGGTCTTCCACGGTGAACACGGCCTTGCCGTCCAGCGTGGGGACGAACTGGATGCAGGAATTCACCGACTGCATGGCCACTTCGCCGTTGGGCTGAAGTTCGGCCACCACCACGGTGCAGGCGCCGCAATCGCCTTCGGCGCAGCCCTCCTTGGTGCCGGTGCAGTGCAGGTCTTCCCGCAGGTGCTGGAGCAGGGTACGGGTCGGTGCGCCTTGCGCGACGGTGTGGACTTCGCCCCGGTAGAAAAATCGAATAGGTTCTGACATGGATGCTCCGCGCTGTTGAACTGATGCTGTTTACACAGGTTAGCAGCCAGCGGCCCACACACCAATATCGGGGCCGCCATGGCTACTATGTTCAATTGATTATAGAAATCTGTTTATGTATCGCTGAATGCTGATAAAACGGTACCGCGATGTCAGGATTTCGCTTTGAAGTTGCGCAGGAAGTCCAGGAATACCTGGGCCGACACCTCGGCATCGTCGGCCGTCATGGTTTCCAGCGGATTGTGGCTGATGCCGCCGTTGCCGCAGCGCGTGAACAGCATGGCCACATCCGTCATGCGGGCCAGCGCCATGGCGTCGTGGCCGGCGCCGGACGGCAGCTCGAATACTTCCACGCCGGCCCGTTCGGTGGCGGCGGCGAATTGGCGCACCAGCCATGGCGCGCATGGCGCGGCCGGCGCGGACATGATCTTGGTGACCTTGATTTCCACCTGGCGGCGGGCGCAGATGGCTTCGGCCTGGTTCAGGATGTCCGTCACGGCCGCGTCGCGGGTGGCGTCGTCGGCGGCGCGGATATCGAGCGACAGCTTGCAGGCGCCCGGAATCACGTTGACGGAACCATCTGGCACCTGCAACTGGCCCACGGTACCCACCAGCGACGGCGCCTGGCCGGCGCGCTGCTCGACGAACAGCACGATTTCGGCGGCAGCGGCGGCGGCGTCCTTGCGCATAGTCATGGGCGTGGTGCCCGCATGGCTGGCCAGGCCGGTCAGCTCAACCTGGTAGCGGCAACTGCCGGCGATGGAACTGACCACGCCCACGGGCAGGTCACGGTTCAGCAGCACGGGGCCTTGTTCGATGTGGACTTCCACAAAGGCCAGCACGTCTTCCGGCTTGCGGCCGATGGTGGGGATCTTCGTCACGTCGTGACCCGCCTCCGTCAGGGCCTGGCGCATGGTGATGCCTTGCGCGTCGGTCTTGTCCAGCAGCGCCATGTCGAACTGGCCGATGACGGCGTTACTGCCCAGGAAAGTACTCTGGTAACGCACCCCTTCCTCTTCGCAGAAACCGATGATCTCCAGGTGGAAGGGCAGCCGTTCACCCCGTTCGTGCAGGTATTTGACGACGGCGATGGGCAGCAGGATGCCTTCGCGGCCATCGTACTTGCCGCCGTTACGCACCGTGTCGTAGTGGGAGCCGGTCAGCAGGGACTTGGCGCCGGGCCGGTCCGACAGGTAGCGTCCCACCACGTTGCCGACCGGGTCGATGTGGACTTCCATGCCCGCTTTCGTCATCCACTCGGCCAGTTGGGCCGCCGTTTTCCGGTGGGCGGGGGTCATGTAGGCGCAAGTCAGGTTGTCGGGATCGTCGCTCCATGCGCCGATGACTTCCGACCACGCCATGATGGTGGGGCCAAAATGGAATGGCTGGTCCATCAGCAGGTTCAGGCGCATGGCGGCGATGCGGCCGATCTGGCGCAGGCATTCGGCCAGTTCGTCGTCGCGCTGGGCGCGCAGCCGGCGCGAGAAGTGGGCGATGATCTCCTGGCGCGTCAGGCCGTTGCCGGTCGGCCCTTTCACCGCGAGGATGAAGGGGAAACCGAAGCGCGCGTTGTATTCCGCGTTGAGGCGATGCAGGGTCGCCAGTTCCTCCGGGCTGCACTGGGTCAGGCCGGCCTTGGCCTGTTCGCCCGTCGATTCAGCCGTCAGCGTGCCGGCCAGCGCGGCCTTGCCGGCCAGTTCCGGGTGGGCGCGCACCAGGCCCAGTTGTTCTTCGACGGTGGCGCGGCGCACCACCCGTTCCAGCGCCTGTTTGAGGGCGGTCACGGTGGCGTAGGGACGGCCGGCGGCGGCGCGTTCGGGTATCCAGGGCGAATGTTCGTACAGACCGTGCAGCAGGCGGGTGAATTCCTCGGCGGCGCACTGGTTCAGGTGTTCGAGAGTGATCGTCATTTTGTTGTGCAGGCGGCCCCACCAGCCTGTCTCCTCAGCTATGGTGACCGGCGCATGGGACCTGGCGCCGGCCTTGGTATATGAAGAATAGTATAGGCACGGCGGGGCTGATATATAAGCAACTGAACATAGGGAGGTTCAGCATGCGGATATGGCAAGTGTTGCCCGCTCGCCACGGCCATAGCCAATTCGGGACGTAACGCAAATTCAATTCGGGACGTAACACCAATTGACACCAATTAAGGCAGATGCCCCAGCTCTTAAATGTGTTACGTCCCGAATTAGTTTATTTGCCGCTCAGGGCGGCGGCGGCCTGCGTGATCTGGTCGCGCAGCCATTTGTGCTCGGGCGCCTGATGCACGCGCTCGTGCCACAGCTGGTAGAAACGCATCGGCGGGAAGCGCAGCGGCACCGTGAAAACCTTGATCGGCAGGTTGCGCTCGTAGAAGCGGAGATATTGGCGGCCCGTGGTCAGCACCAGGTCCGTTTGCGTGAGCATGTGCGGAATCAGGCTGAAATAGGCCGATTCCACCATCACATTGCGTTCCAGCCCATGCTCGGCCAGGAAGCTGTCGATCACGCCGTGGAAACCGGGCAGCGTGGGTGAGGGCGCCACGTGCGGCAGGTTCAGGTAGTCGTCCACCGTCATCTCGTTGGCGTCGGTGCGCTTGGCGTACGGCGAATCGGCGCGCATGGCGCACACGATAGGGTCTTCGAACAGGCGTGACAGGTGCAGATGCTCGGGTGGCTCCTGCCAGTTGCCGATGATGAGGTCCAGATCGCCGTCCGACAGCATGCGGATCGAGTCCACTTCCGCCCCCAGGCTCTGGATGACGATGCGGCTTTTGGGCGACTCGCGTCGCAAACGCGCCACAACCGTCGGCAAAAACTGGATATCGAGGTAGTCCGGCGCACCGATGCGGAAGGTGCGGCTTTCCTCCATCGAGGCGAACGGCGTTTTCTGTAAAAACAGCTGCCCCACTTCATCGAGGATGCGCTTGGCGGGCAGCTTCAAGCTCTCGCCGTGCTGGGTCGGGACCATGCCCCGGCCACCCCGCACCAGCAGCGGATCGCCCGTCAATTCACGCAGTTTGCGCAGCGAGGCGGAGATGGAGGGCTGCGGCTGATCCAGCTTGAGCGCCACGCGCGACACGTTCTTCTCGCACAGCAGCAGGTACAGGATGCGGATCAGGTGCAGGTCTAAATGATCGGGTAATTGGGCCATGACTTTATCTGTGTATAACTTTTTTCCTATTTTTAATATACGTCCATTCCAATGTGAAAGGCCAGAATTAGTTTTATCGTTCATGCCATACCACGCACCGCAGTGCGTGGTCTTCACATCGGTCGCAGCGGAGCTCTCAACAGTTCGCGGCCAACAGGGACCAAGTCCCAATCGTCTGGAGCGCCCGCGGTGGCAGACGAGCTTAAATCCAATCAAGAGGAAGACATGGAACTGCTCGCATACGGCGTGGACTGGCTCAATCTAATGGTGCGTTGGCTGCACCTGATCACGGGGATCGCCTGGATAGGCGCGTCCTTCTACTTTGTCTGGCTCGACAACAGCATCCGTCCGCCCAAACCCGGTTCCGACCTGGCCAAAAAAGGCGTGTCGGGCGAATTGTGGGCCGTGCACGGCGGCGGCTTCTACAACCCGCAGAAATACCTGGTGTCGCCGGCCGAGCTGCCGTCGGACCTGCACTGGTTCAAATGGGAAGCGTATGCCACCTGGCTGTCCGGCTTCTCGCTGCTGTTCATTGTCTATTACTTCAATGCCTCGGCCATGATGATCGACAAGTCCGTGGCCGATCTAAGCCAGGGCCAGGCCATCGCCGTTGGCCTGGGCAGCCTGCTGTTCGGCTGGATCGTGTACGACGGCTTGTGCCGCTCGCCGCTGGGCAAGCGCGAAGGCTTGCTGGCCATCGTCATGTATGTGTTCATCGTCGCCATGGCCTACATCCTCACGCACTTCCTCAGTGGCCGCGCCGCCTACATCCACGTGGGCGCCATGATCGGCACCATGATGGTCGGGAATGTGCTGATGCTGATCATCCCCGGCCAGCGCAAGCTGGTGCAGGCGATGGAACGGGGCGAATCGCCCGATCCTATCCATGGCAAGAAGGCCAAGCAACGCTCGGTGCACAACAACTACTTCACGCTGCCCGTGCTGCTCATCATGATCAGCAACCACTACGCCATGACCTACAGCCACGCCTATAGCTGGGCGCTGCTGGGCGCCATCATCGCCGCCGGCGTGTTGATCCGCCACTTCTTCAACCTGCGCCACCATGGCCGCACGGCTTGGGGCTTCCCGGCCGCCGGCTGCGCCATCCTGCTGGCCGTGGCCATCGTGATCGCCCCGCATCCCGTGGCACGTGCAGCGCAAGTGGCCCAGGGGGGCGTGAGCGGCGACGAACATGCCGGCGCCGTGGCCGCGCCGGAGTTCGGCCGGGTGCAAGCCATCATCAACCAGCGTTGCGTGAGCTGCCACTCGGCCACCCCGACCCAGCCCGGCTTCGCCACGGCGCCGGCCGGCATCATGCTCAACACCCCTGAGCAGATCCACCAGAACGCGGCCAAGGTCAACCAGCAAGCCGTGGTGCTGAAAGCTATGCCGATCGGGAACATGACCAACATCACGCCGGAAGAACGCGCCGAAATCGGTGCCTGGTTCGCGGCCGGCGCCAACTGAGCGCCTCACAACTAATCAAGAGATCAATCATGACAACGACAACCATCAACGGATTTAACCTGACGGCGGCCCAAGTGGTGGCCGTGGCGCGCGACCACAGCATCGAAGTGAACCTGGCCGCGTCCTCGCGCGCGGCCCTGAAGGAAAGCCGCGACTACATCGAATCGACCTGGATGCACGATGAAGCGCCCATGATGTACAGCTTTAACACGGGCGTGGGCATGCTCAAGGACACCCGCGTCAAGGTACAGGACATCAACTTGTTCCAGACCCAGTTGATCAAGGCCCACGCGGCCGGCATGGGCGAGCCGTTCCCGGAGGAGGTGAGCCGCGCCACCATGCTGCTGCGCGCTAACGCCTTCGCCAGCAACTACTCGGCGCCGCGCGTCGAGGTGGTGGACCGGCTGCTGGCCTTCGTCAACGCCGGCATCCACCCCATCATGCCGCAAAAGGGTTCCGTGGGCGCGTCCGGTGACCTGGCGCCGCTGTCCTACCTGGCCGCCGCTATCTGCGGCTTCGAACAGGCCGAGGTGATGTACCGGGGCGAGCGCATGTCGGCGCCGGCGGCCATTCGCGCCTCGAACGTGGGGCCGGTGGAATTCGAACTGAAGGCCAAGGACGCGTCGGCCCTGATCAACGGCTGCACCGTGTCGCTGGCCGTGGCCCTGCTGGCGGCCGACGATGCGCGCAATCTGCTGTCGGACGCCTGTCTGTCGCTGGGCCTGACGCTGGAAGCCATGCGGGCCGAGATGTCGGCCTTTGATCCGCGCATCCACACGGCGCGCCCGCACGCGGGGCAGATCAAGACGGCGGCCATCGTGCGCAACCTGCTGGAAGGTTCCACCCGCACCACCCATGAGGCGCGCGCCGTGCAGTTCCCCGAGGAGCTGCGCCGCACCGATATCCCGTACACGGCCCGCATCCAGGACGTCTACTCGCTGCGCTGCGCGCCGCAGGTGTACGGCCCCGTGTTCGATGCACTGGACTACATCGACACCATTATCGACAAGGAAGTCAATTCGGCCACCGACAATCCGCTCATCTTCAGCAAGGACGAAGGCGGTTTCGAGATCATCTCCGGCGGTAATTTCCATGGCCAGTACCTGGCGCAGGCCATGGACTTGCTGGCCATGGCCGTGGCGGACCTGGGCAGCATCGTCGAACGGCGCGTGGCACGGCTGATCGATCCCACGCTGTCGTGGGGCTTGCCGCGCAACCTGATGTCGGGCGTGCGCGGCGTGAACACGGGCTATCCGGTGGTGCAATGCTCGCTCAGTTCCCTCGTGATGGAAAACCGCACCCTGTGCATGCCCGGCAGCGTGGATTCGATTCCGGCCAAGGGCAACAGCGAAGACCACGTGTCCAACTCCACCTGGTGCGCCCGCAAGGCCGCCGTTGTGGTATCGAACACACAATACATCGTCGGCGTGGAGATGTTATTGGCGGCCCAGGCGCTGACCATGACGGAACACCTGCTGCCCGGTTTCGTGCTGGGCAAGGGCACGGCCGCCGCCTACGCTTCGGTGCGCAGCCAGATCCCGGCCTGCCTCGATGGCGACCGCTGGTTCCACGACGACATCGACATGGCGCGCTCCTTCGTCACCACGGGCTCGGTGCGCAAGGCCGTCGAAGCACAGATTGGACAATTCGTATAAACCAGCTGGTCACAAGATAAGAGGAGGGCTGGGAGGGGCGGGCGCCGTACACCATGCGGCGTGCCCCGGCTGTTATGGGATATAGCAGATAGCAAGTATGTCGTCACCCGTACATGGCGTGGCGGCTGCTGGGATAAGGTCATACCAGATCATCGCCGGTTGTTCCCTTGTTTAATCGGCGCATGGCTAAAGCAGTACTAAAACAGAACATGGAGACAAAAATGTTGTTACTCGAGAAATTCTTCAAACTGAAGGAAAACGGGACGGACGTGCGCACCGAACTGGTCGCCGGCCTCACCACTTTCCTGACCATGGCGTATATCATCTTCGTCAATCCCTCCATCCTTGGCGACGCCGGCATGCCCAAAGGCGCCGTGTTTGTCGCCACCTGTGTGGCGGCCGCATTGGGCTGCCTGGTCATGGGCCTGTATGCGAACTATCCGATCGCACTGGCGCCGGGGATGGGGCTGAACGCCTACTTTGCCTATGTGGTCGTCAAAGGCATGGGCATGCCGTGGCAGATGGCGCTGGGCGCCGTGTTCATTTCGGGCTGTCTGTTCCTGTTCGTCAGCGTGTTCAAGCTGCGCGAAATGATCGTGAACGGCATACCGCATTCCATCCGCACCGCCATCACGGTCGGCATCGGTCTGTTCCTGGGGCTGATCTCGCTCAAGAGCGCCGGCATCGTGGTGGCCAATCCTGCCACTCTGGTGGGCGTGGGCAACTTGCATTCGGCGCCCGTGATCCTGGCCATCGTCGGCTTCTTCCTGATCGTGGCGCTGGACAAGCTGAAAGTAAAAGGCGCCATCCTGATCGGCATCCTGGCCGTGACGGTGCTGAGCTTCTTCTTTGGCGGTAACCAGTTCAACGGCATCGTCTCGACGCCGCCCACGCTGGAACCAACCATCTTCAAGCTGGACGTGATGGGCGCAGTGTCGGTGGGGCTGCTGAACGTGGTGCTGGTGTTCTTCCTGGTGGAGCTGTTCGACGCCACCGGCACCCTGATGGGCGTGGCCAACCGGGCCGGCCTGCTGGTCAACGGCAAAATGGAACGCCTGAACAAGGCGCTTCTGGCTGACAGCTGCGCCATCGTCGCCGGTTCCATGCTGGGCACCTCCAGCACCACGGCTTACATCGAAAGTGCGGCCGGCGTGCAAGCGGGCGGGCGCACCGGTTTGACTGCCGTCGCTGTCGCCGTGCTGTTTCTGGCGGCCCTGTTCATCTCGCCGCTGGCGGGCGTGGTGCCAGCCTACGCCACCGCACCGGCCCTGCTGTATGTGGCTTGCCTGATGCTGCGCGAACTGGTCGACATCGACTGGAGCGACACCACCGAAAGCGTGCCAGCGGCCATCGCGGCGCTGACCATGCCGTTCACGTACTCGATCGCCCTGGGCGTGGCCTTTGGCTTCATCTCCTATGCGGTGTTGAAGCTGCTGACCGGCCGTGTGCGCGAAGTGCGCCCCGTGATCTGGGCGATCGCCTGCGTGTTCACCTTCAAGTTCGTCTACCTCGGCGCAGGCTGAGGCGGCGAAGCACTTTCCCCCTAGCGGTATGGCCGTGCCGGCGCCAGCGATGGCGCCGGCGGGGCAAGCCGCGTCCATCGCAACCGTAGCAAAAACGAAAAAAACGACAATGAGACAGCTGCCAAAATTGATTTCCATCGCCTGCCTGTGCCTGGCCGGCACCGCCGCCCACGCCGCCAACTGGAGCGACACCGCCATCAGCTGGCGCACCGGTAACGACTACCGCGAACCGTTCAATCCACAGGACATCAAGAAGAACATCTTCGCCCTGACCAGTGTGAGCGGCTACAACTACGGCACCAACTTCTTCAACGTGGACGTGCTGCTGTCGGACAAGAACGACCCGGCCTCGCTGACCCAGACCTCGGGCGCACAGGAAGTGTACGTGTTGTACCGCCACACACTGGACCTGGCCAAGGTGAGCGGCACCAGCATGAAGTTCGGCCCCGTCAACAGCGTCGGCCTGACGGCAGGTTTCGACATCAACACCAAGAACGACGTCGGCTATAACTCGCGCAAGCGCATGCTGGTGCTGGGCCCCACGCTGATGTGGGACGTGCCGGGCCACCTGAACACCAGCCTGTTGCTGCTCAACGAGAGCAACGCCCCCAGCGGCGCCTTCCCACCGATTTCCACCGTCACCGGCCGTTACACCTACAAGACGCACGCCATGCTGGCGGCCGACTGGGGAATTCCAGTCACCTCGCTGCTATCGTTCGAAGGTTTCGCCAACTTCATCGCGTCCAAGGGCAAGGATGAAGTGGGTAATGACACGGGTGCGGAAACCAACATCGACATGCAGTTGATGCTGGACGCGGGCGCCGCCATGGGCCATGCCAAGAACGTGTTCAAGGTCGGTATCGAGTACCAATACTGGCGCAACAAGTTCGGTAATACCTCGGCCACCACCGGCGGACAAGGCTACGTGGCCAAGACGCCGATGCTGCGCGCCGAGTACCATTTCTAAGGCCGCGAATGAAAACCGGGGCCAGGCATGAAGTTGCGTGAGACGCGCAATTTCATGACCTGACCCCGGTTTATTCGGGCGGTGTTTTGTTCAGCTCATCAAGCTCAGTTTGACGAACACGCACAGCAGCGTCCACACCAGCGCCCCCACGGCGTAGGCTTGCGAGCACACTTCCTGCGCTTCGATTTCATTGGAAATCTTGAGGATAGTGGTACTGCCCTGGAACAGCAGCATCAGCGCCGCCAGCAGACCGAGTACCAGCAGCGATACCGTCAACAGCAGGCTGGGAATCGCCAGCGCCAGCGCGGACAGCCACATGGGTACGGCCGAAATGGCGGCCAGCATGAAAGTGTCGCGGAATTCGACGCGCACCTGATGCGCTTCGGCGATGGACTTGATGGCCAGCGCCATCAGCGGTACGGTGCACAGTTCGGCCACCAGGAACAGGGTGGCAATCATTTGGAAACGCTGCGGCGAGGCAGACATCCAGTACACCTCTGGATGGTGGCCGCCGGCGTAGATCAGCATGGCGGGTGGGATCAGCGACAGCGGCAACACCAGCGACAGCAGGGTTTTCCAGATGGCCGGGTGTACCTTGCTTAACTTGTCCCAGGCACCGTGCGCAGAAAACGGCATTTTCAAATAGTCCAACGTGCTCATATCGCATCTCCTCGAGTTGATTTGGCTTGTGACCGGCAGGGGACTAAGGCCGCACCCCTGTTGAGGAAAACTATATCACTTTATGAGGTATTTGAAAGCTCCTTTTTGGCGCCACCCGCCACCCACCCTCCGCGCTCAGTGGCGCAGACGGTCCGCGAACGCGAGCTGGAAGTGCGCCAGCGCCTCCTCGCTCGCGCCCATGGCGCTGTGGAACGCCAACGGGCGGCTATATTCCATGCCGACATAGAGGGCGCTGGCCTTCATCGGCGTCAACACTTCCTCCACCGTGCTCTGGATCAGGCCCTCGGCCGTGTACAGATGCTCGGTCGCGCCCGTGGTGGTGACCACCAGCATTTGCTTCCCTTTGAGCGCGGTGCCGTCCGGACCAAAAGCCCAGCCATGGGTCCACACCTGGTTCAAATAGGCTTTGAGCATGGGCGTCAGGTTGAACCAGTGGACCGGGAACAGCAGGACGATGCGATCGGCCGCCTCGCTCGCCTGCTGTTCGGCGGCGACGTCGAAGCCTTGTGGGTTATGACCGTAGAGCGATTCCAGGTTGCGCACCGTGACATTGGACTGCTGCGATGCCGTATGCTGCAACGCCTTGATGGCGTGCGACTGTTCCGGATAGGGATGGGAAACAATAACCAGGGTTTTCATAAACGTCCTTATAAAACAATGGGAAGGGAAGCAGGTGGCTGGCCGCTTATACGGCGACGGCGCAGCCTTCGATCAGGAGGCCATCGCCGGCGGCGGAGGCCAGCCGGTGGCCGAGAATGGCCTGGTATTGCGGCGAGTCATACCAGGCACGGGCTTGTTCCACCGTGGGGAACTGGAGAATGATGATTTTGCCTCGCGGCGCCTGGCCCTCGATCGCCTGCAGCGCACCGCCGGCCACGATCAGTTTGCCGCCATAGGGAGGAAAGGTTTGCGCGACCTGCGCTTGATACGGTTGCATGCCGTCCGGGTCGTGGACGTCGACGGTGAAGACGAAATAGGCTGCCTGGCTCATGATTGCTCTCGAAAAAGGATGAACGAAGCGTATTGTGAGGCGGATGACTCTTAACTAAAATACGTGAATGGGTTGATGCATTCGTAGCCTCAGGTTGATAATCGTATTGGGGAGCATGGTATGGAGGTATCGCAGCGGGTCCGGGCCATCCTGTCGTTTGTGCAGGTGGCCGATGCCGGCAGTTTTGCGGCGGCTGGTCGCGCGTTGGGGATCAGTTCGGCGGCGGTGAGCAAGAACGTGGCGGCGCTGGAACGCGGCCTGGGCGTACGGCTGATGAACCGCACCACGCGCACCCTGAGCCTGACCGAGGAGGGCGCCGTATTCCTGCGCCAGGCACGGATAGGACTGGAAGCCTTGGACGCCGCCGTGGACGTATTGGCCGAGCATCGGGTGCAGGTGGCCGGCCGGGTGCGGATTTCGACCAGCGCGGCGTTGGGCCGCGACCAGTTGATGCGCGCCTTGCCCGGTTTGATGGCTCGTTATCCCGAGTTGTCGGTGGAGGTGGATTTCGATGACCGCGTGGTCGATCTGGTGGGCGATGGTTATGATCTGGCCATACGCGGCGGCCAGATCGCGGATTCGGCGCTGATCTCGCGCCCCATCTGCAAGTTCAAACTGGTGCTGGTGGCCGCGCCGTCTTACCTGGGGCGGGCCGGCGTGCCGCTGGCGCCGAGCGAACTGGCCGGCCACAAGCTGCTGGTGCGCCGCTTCCTGGGGGGCAAAGTGCCGCCCTGGAGCTTCAAGGGGGCTGACGGCAGTATCTCATCGCTGGCGCTGGACGGCGCCGCGCTGGTGTTGTCGGCGCCCGAATCGCTGGCGCAGGCGGCCGCCGATGGGTTGGGCATCGCGCAAGTGGGCCTGCATTCCGCATGGCCTTATTTGAAAAGCGGGCAACTGCGGCTGGTGATGCCGGAGCAGCATGACACCGGCAGCTATGAGATGGTGATGGTGTATCCGCACCGGGCGCTGGTGGCGTCCCGGGTGCGGGCCACCATCGATTACCTGCTGGAGGCGTTCGCGCGCGATGAGGCGCTGCATGTGCCGCTGTCCGCGCTGGCGTCATATGCGGCCAGGCCGGCGACGGGGGCAAGGTCCCGTTCGCGCTCCGCGACGCCTCAGTGAAGTTCCCGCTTCGCCAGACCTTGCTGAGTAATGCGCTCCGCCAGGCCTCGCTGAGGCGCGCGCTCCGCGTCCTGGCGCACCATGGGCGGCTGCGGCACGTCACGCCGCGCGATCGGCGCCCGGTGGCGCACTGCAGTGATTTCGGCGATGATGGCCACCGCGATTTCCGGCGGGGTGTGGCTGCCGATCGGCAGGCCGATGGGGCCATGCAGGCGCGCCAGTTCGGCCGGTGAAAAGTCGAAATGCTGCGCCAGCCGTTCGCGCCGCCGGCTGTCGTTGAGGCGCGAGCCGACCGCGCCCACGTAGAAGGCGGGTGAGCGCAAGGCTTCCAGCAGTACCAGGTCGTCCAGCTTGGGATCATGCGTGAGCGCGACCACCGCACAACGGGCGTCCGCCCGCATCGCCAGCAGCGCGTCGTCGGGCATGGCCGTCACCAGGCGGGTACCGGGCACCTCCCACGCCGCGCCATATTCCACCCGTGGTTCGCAGATGGTGACTTCGTAATCGAGCGCCCGCGCCATGGGCGCCAGGTAGTGCGAGATCTGCCCGGCGCCCACGATCAGCAAGCGCCATTGCGGACCGTGGACGGTGCGCAGGCGTTCGCCATCCCAACGCAGGCTGTCGCCCGCCTGGGCCGCCGCCAGCACCACGCCGCCTTGCGCCAGGTCGATGGTTTTCATGGCCAGTTCGCCCCGTCCCAGGCGGGCGGCCAGATCGTCCAGCTGGGCCGCGTCGGGCGCCGGTTCGACGATCAGTTCCAGCGTACCGCCGCAGGGCAGGCCGTAGCGTGTCGCCTCATCCTTGGTGACGCCGTAGGTCAGCGGGAACGGCCGTTGGCCCGCGAGCCGGCCGTCGCGCATGCGGGCGATCAGATCGTCCTCCACGCAGCCGCCGGAGACGGAACCGACCGTCAGCCCATCGTCGCGCAACACCAGCCACGAACCGGCCGGACGCGGCGCCGAGCCCCAGGTGTGGGCCACCGTCACCAGCGCCAGGCGCCGGCCTTCGGCGGCCCAGCGCCGGGCCGCGTCCAGCACCTGCATGTCGACGCTTTCCATCAGGCTTGCAGCTCGCCGGTGCGGATCGGCAGGCTGCGTATCCGTTTGCCGGTGGCGGCGGCCAGTGCGTTGGCCAATGCCGGCGCCAAAGGCGGCACGCCCGGCTCACCGATCCCGGTCGGCTTGTCGGCCGACGGCACGATATGCACTTCCACCTTCGGCATCTCATTGATGCGGATCGGCGCGTAGTCGTGGAAATTGGACTGCTCCACCGCGCCATTCTTGAGCGTGATGGCGCCATGCAGCGCCGCCGATAATGCGAAGCCGACCCCGCCTTCGACCTGTGCGCGCACCACGTCCGGGTTGACGACCATGCCGCAATCGACGGCGCATACCACCCGGTCAACAGTGAAGCTGCCATCGGCGGCGACGGTCACTTCCGCCACTTCCGCCACGAAGGTGCCGAACGCCTCATGCACCGCCACGCCGCGCCCGCGCCGGGTGCCGGCCGGGCCTTGGGCAAGCGGCTGGCCCCAGCCGGCCTTCTCGGCGGCCAGCTTCAGCACGCCCGCATGGCGCGGGTGCTTGCCCAGCAACGCCAGGCGGTAGGCTACGGCGTCCTGTCCCGCCGCCGCCGCCAGTTCGTCCATGAACGTCTCGGTGGAATAGGCGGTGTGGGTCGAGCCCACGGAACGCCACCAGTGCGCCGCCACCGGGATATCGGCCGGGGAGTGCAATTCCACCTGCAGCGCCGGAATCCCATACGGTAGATTGGCCGCGCCTTCCACGGACACCGTGTCGATGCCGTTCTTGACCATGCCGCCAAACGCGGTGCCGGTCAGGATGGATTGGCCCACCAGGCGGTGGCGCCAGGCGATCGGGCGTCCGTCGGCGTCCAGTGCCGCCTCCAGCGCGTGGTGGAACGCCGGGCGGTAGTAAGCGCCTTTCATGTCGTCCTCACGCAGCCACACCATCTTGATCGGGGCCTTGGTTTTGCTGGCCTTGGCGATCCGCACCGCCTCCAGCACGTAGTCGGCGTCCTTGCTGGCGCGCCGGCCGAAACTGCCGCCGGCGTACAGCATGTTGATCTTCACCTGTTCCGGTTTCACTCCGAGCAGCGCGGCGACCGAGCCCTGGTCGATGGACTGGAACTGCGCGCCGTACCAGAGTTCGCATTGGCCAGCGCCCAGCTGCACCACGCAATTGAGCGGTTCCATCGCCGCGTGGGCCAGGTAGGGGAAGTCGTACGCCGCGCGCAGGGTGCGCGCGGCGCGGGCGAAGGCGGCGTCGGTATCGCCTTCGCTACGGGCCACGGCGCCCGGCTGTTGGGCCAGCGCGCGGTAACGGGTGAACAGCTCCTCGCTGCTCAACTTTGAGGCCTTGGATTCATCCCACACGACGCGCAGGGCTTCGCGGCCCTTGATGGCGCTCCAGGTATCCTTGGCCAGCACCGCCACCCCGTTCTGGATCTGGACCACTTCCACCACACCTTTGACGGCCTTGGCCTTGCTGGCGTCGAACGATTGCACGGTGGCGCCGAAACGGGGCGGGTGCGCCACCACGGCGGTCAGCATGCCCGGCAACTGCACGTCCTGGGTGAAACGCGCGCGGCCGTTGATCTTGTCGGCGCTGTCCTTGCGCGGCACGTGCTTGCCGATCAACTTGAAGTCGGTGGGCGATTTTAACGTCACGTCGGCTGGCACGGGCAGGTGCGCCGCGGCTGGCGCCAGCTCGCCGAACGTGGCGTGGCGGCCGCTGGCGCCATGCGTGACCACACCATCGCTGACGCTGATGCTGGCGGCCGGCACCTGCCATTGCGCGGCGGCGGCCGATACCAGCATGGCGCGCGCGCTGGCACCGGCCTTGCGCATCTGCTCCCACGAATTGGCGATAGCGGTGCTGCCGCCCGTGCCCTGGAATGGGCCGAACGCGAGATTGTTATAGCGGCTGGCGTCCGCCGGCGCGCCTTCGATGCGTACCTGGGACCAGGCCGCATCCAGTTCCTCGGCCACCAGCGTGGCCAGGCCGGTGTAGGCGCCTTGGCCCATTTCCACGTGCTTGGAGATCACCGTCACCATGCCGTCGGTGCCGATGCGGATAAAGGCGTTCGGCTCGAACGCGGGCGCAAGGTTGGCCGCGCCGGCCGCTGCGGGGGCGGCGGCACCGGCCGCATGCGCGCCAGGCAGATAGATGGCCAGCGTGAGGCCGGCCGCGCCTTGCAGGGCGCCGCGCAGGAAGGCGCGGCGGCTGTCGTTTTCGATACGGGGCGTGTGCATGTTCATATTCCCTTTCAAGCCAGCGCCTGGGCCGCTTCGTGGATGGCGGCGCGGATGCGCACGTAGGTGGCGCAGCGGCAGATATTGCCGGCCATGGCGCTATCGATGTCGGCGTCGGTCGGCTTGCGATTGGATTCGAGCAGCGCGACGGCGCTCATGATCTGGCCGGACTGGCAGTAGCCGCACTGGACGACATCGAGCTTTTGCCACGCGGCCTGCACGGCCTGGCCGACGCGCGCCTGGTCCACGGCTTCGATGGTGACGATCTTCTTGCCGACGGCGGCGGAGACGGGCGTGCTGCAGGAGCGCACGGGATGGCCGTCGAGGTGTGCGGTGCAGGCGCCGCACAGGCCCATGCCGCAGCCGTATTTGGTGCCGGTCAGGTGCAGGCGGTCGCGCAGCACCCACAGCAGGGGCGTGTCGCCAGCCACGTCGACGCGGGTCGTGTTGCCGTTGATGTTAAGGGTGATCATTCCGGTAGCTCCGCTTAGTAGAATTGCGAGCTTACATTCTACTGAGCCGATTTTCCGGGCCGATAGCACGATCAGCGTGATTTCTTGCCTAATACTCTTTGAGACCGCTTCAAAATGCGCGCAGCTTCGTTTCGGCTCCTTGCCGTGCAGGCGCACTGTCTTCGTCGCCGCGCCTCGCTGCGCCCATTTTGAAACAGTCTCCTGGGCGCTTCAGGCCGGCGCCGCGTGCCGCCGCAAGCTGTCGATATCGCGTTTGGGTGGCGCGCCGAATAAACGGCTGTACTCGCGGCTGAATTGCGAAGGACTTTCGTAACCGACCTGGAAGGCGGCGCTGGCCGCATCCAATTGTTCGCTCAGCATCAGCCGCCGGGCTTCGTTCAGGCGCAGCCACTTCTGGTATTGCAGCGGACTCATGGTGGTGAGCTGGCGGAAATGCAGGTGCAGGCTGGAGCTGCTCATTTTCACCAGCGCGGCCAGATCATCGATCCGCAGCGGCTGGGCGAAGTTCACCCTGAGCCAGTCGATCACGCGCGCCATGCGCAGGCTCTGGCTGCCCGCCGAGGCGATTTGCCGCAACCGCGCCGACTGGTCGCTCAGCAGCAGGCGGTAGTGGATTTCACGCTCGATGAGGGGCGCCAGCACGGCGCACGACTCGGGTTCATGCAGCAAGGCCAGCAGGCGGTTGAACGGTTCCGCCAGCGCTGGCGTCAGCAGGCCGGGGGTGGCCGCACCCTGGCTGGCCAGTTCGGCGTGCGATGGCAGGGGGATGTGCGCGGCCAGTTCCGCGATCATGCGCAGGTCGAGCCGGAACACGAGGCCCAGGCAGGGCCGTTCCGGCGACGCCTCCAGCACCTGCGAATTACCGGGCAGGTTGGCTGAGGTCACGAGGAAGCGCTGCGCGTCATAGCGGTAGGCCTGTTCGCCGATCACCAACTGTTTCGCACCTTGGGCGACCAGCACGATGCCAGGTTCGACCAGGCACGGGGCGGGCGGTGTCGGCACACTGCGGCGGTACAGGATCAGGCTGGAAATGGGCGTCGGAAAGTCATCCGTCTCCCGGGTCCAGTGCGCGATCGACGTGGCCAATGTTTGCATAATAGTCCCAACAAGATAGCAACCTTGCAGCTTACCTTGCAACAATGCCGCAGAGTTAGCCTGTTTAATTGTATGCCCTTATGAATCTGATTCATCAATAGACGCCCCATAAATTAGATCGAAATTTCATTTGTTGGCGGCGTTATTGATGTATCTTATTCATAAGCCCATGCAAATTCCAGCCCGTTTCAGGGCTGCTTTAGTCGTTACCATGCCGCCTTCGCTATTTTGAAAATAAACGAAAGGAAGCATCCCATGACGATTAAAGCCTACGGCGCACACGCCGCCGACCAAGCACTGGTATCCCTGGATATTACCCGCCGCGCCCCCGGCGCCAAGGATGTGCGCATCGATATCGCCTTTTGCGGCGTTTGCCATTCGGACCTGCACACGGTGCGCGGCGAATGGGCGGGCACGCTGTATCCGTGCGTACCGGGCCACGAGATCGTTGGCCGGGTGTCGGCCATCGGTGAGCAGGTGGCCGGATTCAAGGTGGGCGACCTGGTGGGCGTTGGCTGCATGGTCGACAGTTGCAAGCATTGCGCGGAGTGCGACGACGGCCTGGAAAACTACTGCGACCACATGACCGGCACCTACAATTTCCCGACCGCCGACGCGCCCGGCCACACGCTGGGCGGCTATGCGGAGCAGATCGTGGTGCATGAGCGTTACGTGCTGAAGGTGCGTCATCCGGAGCAGCAACTGGCCGCCGTTGCGCCACTGCTGTGCGCCGGCATCACCACCTATTCGCCGCTGCGCCACTGGAAGGCGGGGCCGGGCAAGACGGTGGGCATCGTCGGCATCGGTGGCCTGGGCCACATGGGTATCAAGTTGGCCCATGCCATGGGCGCACGCGTGGTGGCGTTCACCACCTCGGCATCGAAGCGGGAAGCCGCGAAGGCGCTGGGCGCGGATGAAGTGGTGGTGTCGAGCGATGCGGCCGACATGGCGCGCCATGCTGCCAGCCTGGACCTGATCATCAACACGGTGGCGGCGCCCCATGACCTGGACCGCTTCCTCACGCTGCTCAAGCGCGACGGCACCATGACCCTGGTTGGTGTGCCGGCCGAACCGCATCCCGCGCCGGCCGTCTTCAATCTGGTCGGCAAGCGCCGCAGCCTCGCCGGTTCCATGATAGGCGGCATCCCGGAAACCCAGGAAATGCTGGACTTCTGCGCTGAACACGGCATCGTGGCCGATATCGAGATGATCCGCGCCGACGAGATCAACCAGGCCTACGAGCGCATGCTCAAGGGCGACGTCAAATACCGCTTCGTGATCGACAGCAGCACCCTGGCCGGGAAGTAAAGCGTGTAAAACATGACTCCTGAACCGGCTGGTCGCCGCGCTGTTCGCGGCGTTGGCCGCACGCGCAGGAGCGACGGGGAGGGCGGGCGTGCTGGCCAACGGCCAACGGCTAGCGGCCTGCGGTTATCGGCTGGCGGCGCCGTCCTTGAATCGGATCGCATCGATCACCAGCGCCAGTGCGCGCGAGCTGTTGCGGCGGCTGGGATAGTAGGCATGCAGTGCCTCAAACGCCGGGCACCAGTCCCGCATCACGCTGACCAGCCGGCCGGCGCGCAGGTGGTCGGCCACCATGCTCTCGGGCAGGAATGCCAGGCCGTTGCCGTCCAGCGCGGCGTCGCGCATCGGGTAGACGCTGGTGAACATGGCCTGGCCGCGTACCCGCGCCTCGACCGGCCGCCCCTGGTCCAGCAGCTCCCAGGCGTAGACGGCGCCGCTGGTGGGCATGCGCAGCACGATGCAGTTGTGGCGCATGAGGTCCTGCAGCGAAGCGGGCGTGGGGCGGTGCGCGAAATAGGCCGGCGCGCCCACGATCACCATCGGCACTTCTGGCGTCAGGCGCACGGCGATCATGTCCTTGTCCACCTGGTCGCCATAGCGCACGCCGATGTCATACCGTTCGGCCGCGATATCGACCAGCCGGTAATCGGAACTGATCTCCACATGCAGGTCCGGATAGGCGCGCAGCAGCGGTGCGATGCGCGGCCACAGTACGGTATCGGCCACATAATCAATGGCAGTGATACGTACCGTGCCGGCCGGCTTGTCACCCAGGTCGCTGACGGCGGCGATCTCCGCTTCGATCTCCTCGATGCGCGGAGCGACGTTCTGCAGCAACCGTTCGCCCGCCTCGGTGGGCGACACACTGCGCGTGGTGCGCGTGAGCAGGCGCACGCCGAGCCGGGTTTCCAGCGAGCGGATGATGTGGCTGAGGGCGGACTGGGTCAGCCCCAGTTTGGCGGCGGCGCGGGTGAAGCTGCGTTCCCGGGCCACGGCCAGGAACACCAGAATGTCATTGATATTGTCGCGCGCCATGTAACCGTATCCTCCTGGGGGGCTGGCGGGCGCGCGTGGCCGCACCGTGCACCACGCCGTCCCCGCCTTTGTTCAGGGCATCGATGATACAGGTTCTGGCCGCTCACGCCAGCCGGCGTTGACTCCGTGTGCGCAACGGGGCGATGGTGGCCGAGGTGCGCACAGTCTCGCGCACTGTCTGGCGTCCCATCGCGTGCCCCGTCGCGTGGCCCGTCGCATGCCCCATCGCGCGCGCTCTCTCGCCGGGCAGCTTGAAGATGCTCACCAGTTCCGCCAACTGGCCGGCCTGGTCCTGCATGGATGCCGCCGCTGCCGCAGCCTGTTCCACCAGCGCCGCGTTCTGCTGGGTCACGCCGTCGATGTCCATGATGGCCGAGTTGACCTGTTCGATACCGGAGCTCTGCTCCTCGCTGGCCGCCATGATGTCGCCCATGATGTCCGTCACGCGCTTGACGCTGGCGACGATGGCCGTCATGGTCACGCCGGCGTCGGCCACCAGCGTGCTGCCCAGCTGGACCTGGGCCACGGAATCGTTGATCAGCGCCTTGATCTCATGGGCGGCTGAAGCGCTGCGCTGGGCCAGGCTGCGCACTTCCGTCGCCACCACGGCGAAACCGCGTCCCTGTTCGCCGGCGCGGGCCGCTTCCACGGCCGCGTTCAAGGCCAGGATATTGGTCTGGAAGGCGATCCCGTCGATCACGCCGATGATGTCGCTGATCCTGGACGAGGCGGCATTAATCGCCGACATGGTCTGCACCACGCGGCCCACCACATTGCCGCCCTCGGTGGCCACGCTCGACGCCTTGATGGCCAGGTCGTTGGCGAGGTGGGCATGGTCGGCGTTCTGCTTGACGGTGCCCGTCAGTTCCTCGATCGAGGCGGCCGTCTCCTCCAGCGAACCGGCCTGCTGTTCCGTGCGGTGCGACAGTTCCTGGTTGCCGCCGGCGATTTCGGCCGAACTGGTGGCGATCTGGTCGGTGGCGCCGCGCACCTGGCTGACCAGGTCGGCCAGCTTGTCGCGCATGGTTTCCAGCGCGGCCAGCAGGCTGTCGTCGCTGCGGCGGCGGTGGGCGATCTGCACCGTCAGGTCGCCGTCCGCGATGCGGCTGGCGATGCGGCTCGCTTCGCGCGGTTCGCAGCCCAGTTCGCGCAGCAAGCCGCGCACCAGCAGCCAGGCGCCGATACTGCCCAGGCCCAGCGCGGCCGCTCCCATCAGCAGCAACTGCAGGCGGGCGCTGGCGTAGGCCGCGTTGGACAGGGCCGATTCCTGCGCCATGTGCTCGGACTGCAGCTTGACCAGCGTCTGCAGCGCTTGCACGAATTCCTGTTCCGATAACCGCATCGTCGCGTTGAGCATGCTCTTCGCTTCCGTCAGGCTGCCCGCGGTCAGCAGCTGGAACAGTTCCGTCTGGTTAGCCTGGTCGGCCTGGCTGGCTTTGAGGATGTCGTCCAGCGCCCGCTTGTCGGCCGGGGCGTGCAGGGTGGACTGGAAGGCCTTCAACCGCGCCGCGTTGCGCTCGCGGATGGGGCGGATCTGCCCCAGCACCGCTTTTTCGCCCTGGTATTCGGCGGCGATGATGGCGCTGCGCAGCAATTGGTGGATCACGGCCACGTCGTATTTCACTTCGTTGGCCTGGGTCACGTTGCGATATTGATCCTGCAGGATATTGTCGATCCGCTGCTGCATGCCGGCCATCGCCAGCAGGGCGACGCCGATCATGGCCACCAGCAGCACCATGGTCAGGCCGAAGCCCATCGTCAGTCGTAATCCTATGTTGAGCTTACCTACCGCCGCTGCGCAGCGCAGGTAGAAATCCTTGACCATGCGTGTGTCTCCTGAGTGGAACGTTATGTATCGTGATGGAACCTATACTTGATTCCTTGAGATTCATTCTGTTCCGGCAAGGAGGATTGCCGCTTATCATTTACCGCCAATCAATTATCATTTGACGACTCAGCCCCGGCACGGGCGCACGGGTGTTGTATGGCCGCCCCACCAGCTCATGGCACCACGGAATAGCTGCGCTTCAGGCAACGCAGCACAAAGGTGGAGCGGCTGTGGCGCAGTCCCGGCAGCTTGTACAGCTTGCGGCGCAGGAATTCCTCGTAGCCCGCCGTGCCCGCCACGGCCACCTTGATCAGGTAGTCATATTCCCCGGTCAGCAGATAGGCTTCCATCACTTCCGGCAGATCGGCCAGGGCCTGGCCGAACTTTTCGAAAATGTCGTCATCGTGGCGATCCAGCGTCACTTCGATAATGACGGTGTCGGGATAGCCGAGTGACTGCTGGCTGAGCAGTGCGGTGTAGCCTTCGATCACGCCCTGTTCCTCCAGCGCCCGCACCCGGTTCCAGCATGGCGTGGTGGACAGGCCCACTTTCTCCGCCAGTTTGGTGTTGCTCAGGCGCCCGTCCAGGCGCAGTTCGCGCAGGATGCGGCGGTCGATTTCGTCGAGTTGGTGGTGCTCTTCCATGGATTCCGGTCAAAGAGGATGATTATTCCCAGGAATTATATCCAAAGGGAAGATTCTTCTGTTAGCATGGGGAATGGCGGCAAAGTATGGGAGCCTATTCCTCACCTTGGCGGGTATAGTTCTCGCATGACTACCTCCGCAACATTGCACCAAAAGACATTCCGCTTCCGCATCGAGGCCGATGGCGCCATCGGCACGTTGGAAGGCGCGCTGGCCATTGTTCGGCGGTTGGGACTGGATTTGCGCAGCTTGCGCACGACGGGCGGGCTGGGTGGACTGGAGGTGTCGATGCGGATCGCATCGGAAGAGGAAGGCGCGCTGCTGTTATGCCGCCAGCGGCTGCACAACGTGATCGGTATCCTGGCGATCCGGGAAACGCCGGCGCTGGTGGCCGGCGAGGCGAGCACCGGTTCAGGCGAGCGGCCTGAACCGGATCGGCAGTGCGAGACTGCTGCGCTTTATGCCTTCAAGTAAGCGTACTTGAACAGGAAGACTGCGGCGATCAGCCAGACAATCGGTTTGACCTTGCGTGCCTGGCCGGTGGCCAGCTTGAGCGCGGCGTAGGTGATGAAGCCGAACGCGATGCCGTGGGCGATCGAGTAGGTGAACGGGATCAGCAGGGCCGTGATGGCGGCTGGCACGCTCTCCGTGCTGTCGCTCCAGTCCACTTCCGTCAGGTCGCGCAGCATCAAGCAGGCCACATACAGCAGGGCAGGCGCCGTCGCGTAGGCCGGCACCACGCCGGCGATCGGGGCGATGAACAGGCTGGCCAGGAACAATGCCGCCACCACCAGCGCCGTGAGGCCGGTGCGCCCGCCCGCCTGCACCCCGGCCGCGCTTTCGATGTAGGCCGTGGTGCTCGACGTGCCCAGCATGGAACCGGCCACGATGGCGCAGCTGTCGGCCAGCAAGGCCTTGTTCAGGCGTTCCATCTTGCCGCCCACCAGCAGGCCGGCGCGGCTGGCCACGCCCATCAGGGTGCCGGTGGCGTCGAACAGCTCGACCAGGAAGAACACCAGCACCACGTTGAGCAGGCCGACCGAGAACGCGCCTTGCAGGTCCAGCTTGAGCAGCGTGGGCTCGATGGCCGGCGGCATCGACACCAGGCCGTGGAAGGTATTGCCGCCAAAGAAGAAGCTCATCACCGTCACGGCGACGATGCCGATCAGGATGGCGCCCGTCACTTTCAACCGGTCAAGCGTGACGATCAGCATGAAGCCGCAAATCGCCATGATGGTGGACGGCTGGTGCAGGTCGCCCACGCCCACCAGGGTGGCGGGATTGGCCACCACGATACCGGCGCTCTTCAACGCGATCAGCGCCAGGAACAGGCCCAGGCCCACCGTGATGGCGGTGCGCAGCGAGTGCGGAATGCCGTTGACGATCTGCTCCCGTACCCCCAGCAGGCTGACCAGCACGAACAGGCAGCCGGAAATGAACACGGCGCCCAGCGCGGCCTGCCACGAGATACCCATGCCCAACACGACGGCATAGGCGAAATAGGCGTTCAAGCCCATGCCCGGCGCCATGGCGATCGGGTAGTTGGCGTACAGGCCCATGATGATGGTGCCCAGCGCCGCCGCGAAGCAGGTGGCCACGAACACGGCTTCCTTGGGCACGCCCGCGTCGCCCAGGATGCTGGGGTTGACGAAGATGATGTAGGCCATGGTGAGGAAGGTCGTCACGCCGGCCACCACTTCGGTGCGCACGCTGGTGCCGTTCTCTTTCAGCCTGAAGAAGCTCTGCAGGAAGTTCAAAATATACTCCGGGTCTTGATCGGTCGGACCCGCGCCGGCGCGGGGAGGCGAGAGCATAGCACGATGCGCCTTCCTCAAAAATGGCTTATTGACAAGCAGCGGGCCGCCTTGGCGCCGCCACCGCACCGAATCGCTGGCGGCGCGGGGCTCGCATTTGCTACACTTTCTCCTACGCGGATGAGACATGTACACCTGCATGTGGCCGCAACCAGCAGGCGATGCGACGATGAAGCGAGAGCGGCACGGGCAGGCGGATAGAACAGGGAGAGCGCCATGAAGGCGAGGATCTGGGGCGCGCGTGGTTCGCTGCCCGTGGCGTTGAACCAGGCCCAGGTACGCGCCAAGCTGGTGGCCGCGCTGGAAGGCGCCATCGGCCGCGGGCTGGACACGCCGGACAAGGTCGCCGCCTATGTGGACCGGGAATTGCCGTTCGACGTGCGCGGCACTTATGGCGGCAATTCGAGCTGCGTGGAAGTGGAGGTGTGGGATCCTGCCAGCAGCCGCCAGCATGTGATACTGGACCTGGGCTCGGGCGCGCGGGCGCTGGCCGGTGCCAAGCTGGCCCGTTACGGCCGCGACCACCCACAGACCTACCACGTGTTCATGTCCCATCTGCACTGGGACCACATCATGGGCTTCCCGTTCTTCACCCCGGCCTACATTCCCGGCAACCGTATCATCATCTACGGCTGCCATGCGGAGCTGGAGCAGGCGTTCCGGCGCCAGCAGGAACCGATCAGCTTTCCGGTCCGCTTTGAACAGATGGCCGCCCATATCGAATTTCGCATGATGACGCCGGGCATCCCCGTCGAGATCGACGGCCTGCGGGTGACGGCCATGCGCCAGTTGCATGGCGGCGATTCCTACGGCTACCGGCTGGAGCATGGCCGCCACGCGCTGGTCTACAGTACGGATTCGGAACACCGGCTGGACGACATGGCCCAGCGCCTGGCGTTCGTGGAATTCTTCCGCGACGCCGACCTGGTGATCTTCGACGCCATGTATTCATTGGCCGACGCCATTTCCGTCAAGGCCGACTGGGGTCATTCGAGCAATGTGGTGGGAGTGGAGCTGTGCCAGCTGGCCGGGGTGCACAAACTCTGCCTGTTCCATCACGAGCCGGTGCAGGGCGACACCCAGATCGAGCGGGTGCTGGAAGAAACGCGGCGCTACGCCGAGGTGACGGGCGAAGCGCCGCTGGAGGTTTTGTCGGCTTACGACGGCATGGAAATCGACTTGTAGCCGGCGCGGCCTACATATTGCTGCGCTCAGTGCCATCGGCGTAGTCGCCAGCTCGTCGCTTGGTCCTTAAGGCAGTGCGCGGCCCACCAGCGTGCCGCCCCGGCGCGCATCCAGACTGAGGCTGCCGGCACCGTAGGCGGCGATCTGCAGCAGGCCACCGGCCATGGCGATGTTTTTCAGCAGGTGGATCAGTTGGTTCTGGTCACCGATGGCGTGGTGGAAGATCAAGCCCGTCACCAGCGAGAACCCGGCCAGCACCAGCGCCGTGGCACGCGTTTGCAGGCCGGCCACCAACAGCAGCCCGCCACCGACTTCGATCACGATGGCGCCGAGCAGTCCCAACGTTGGGAAAGGCAGGCCCATGGCGCCGATGTAGCCGATGGTGGCCGCCGGCGCGGCGATCTTGCCCAGGCCACTGAAGACGAAGATGGTGGCCATCAGCAGGCGGCTGATCAGGGGCAGGGTAGTGGTGTTGGCGTTGTTCATGGCGATCTCCTTGGTGGTTTCCGTTGTGGAGCGCGTTGTGCGATCCGATGACTGCATGGTAGGCGCTGGACGTGTATCGCGGAAGCCTATATATTTAGATGGAATCCATCTATCGGAGCGATACATGCTGGACGCCATGTCCCTCGACCAACTGCGCACCTTCATCGCCGCCGCCGATGAAGGCAGCTTTTCCGCCGCCGGCCGCAAGCTGCGCCGCGCCCAATCCGTCGTCAGCCAGACGCTGGCCAACCTGGAGCAGCAAATCGGTTTCGCCCTGTTCGACCGCAGCGGACGCTACCCGCGCCTGACGGAGGCCGGCCGCGCGCTGCTGGACGATGCGCGCGCCACGGCCAGCAGCATGGACAGCTTCAAGGCCCGTGCCCGCACGCTGGCCGAAGGACTGGAGCCGGAACTGGCGGTGGCGGTGGACGTGATGTTCCCCATCGCCGCGCTGACGGCGGCGGTGGGCGCCTTCCACCAGCAGTTCCCGCGCACGCCGCTGCGGTTGTACGTGGAGGCGCTGGGCGCCGTGGTGCAGCCGGTGCTGGATGGCCGCTGCCGGCTCGGCATCGTCGGCTCGTTCCCGTATCTGCCGCCCGAATGCGGTACGGAATACCTGCTTGAGGTGCCGGCCCTGCTGGTGGTCGCGCCTTGTCATCCGCTGGCCGGGGAGGTCGGGCCGGTGCCGGTGCAGGAGGCGGCGCGCCACGTGCAACTGGTGCTGACCGACCGTTCCAGCCTCACGCAGGGGCGCGACTTCAACGTGATGTCGCCCCAGGTATGGCGACTGGCGGACCTGGGCGCCAAACTGGCCTTCCTGCGCGCGGGACTGGGCTGGGGCAGCATGCCACGCCATATGGTGGAGGATGATCTGGCGCGCGGCACCTTGCAGCCGCTGGCGATCGAAGGCGGTCCGGCTTTCGGTTCGGCGTTTTCCATGCGCGCCCTGTACCGCAAGGACGCGCCGCCCGGACCGGCGGGGCGCTGGTTTCTGGAACGGCTGCGGCAATGACGCCACGCTTGCTCTACAATAGCTCGCACCATCGAGCCCAACAAGGAAAGGCAGCAGGCATGAGCGAATTTTCGCAGGATATCTACACCGAACCATCCAACATCGACATCCACACTCTGGACAACCTGGGGCCGCTGTGCCCGATGGCCGGCGTGTGGGAAGGCCAGCGGGGACTGGACATCAAACCCAAGGCCGATGGGCCGCGCAAGCAGGCGTTTGTGGAACGCATCGAGCTGCAGCCGATCGACCCCGTCACCAATGGCCCCCAGCTGTTCTACGGCCTGCGCTACCTGATCCTGATCAGCAAGCCGGAACAGGTCAAGACTTACCACGAACAGGTGGGGTACTGGCTGTGGGAACCGGCCACCGGCACCGTGATCCAGACCCTGGCCATCCCGCGCGGCCAGATCGCCATGGCCTCGGGCCAGGCGGCGGCCGATGCCAAGAGCTTCGAGCTGGTGGCGCGCCGCGAACAGGATACCTACGGCATCTGCTCCAATCCCTTCCTCGAATACGGCTTCAAGACGACGGAATACCGCATCAAGGTCACCATCCACGATGACGGCACCTGGGGCTATGAGGAGGACACGGTGATGGAGATCCGTGGCAAGGACGAACCGTTCCACCACATGGACAAGAACCTGCTGGTCAAGGTGGCGGAGCCGACTCCCAATCCACTGGCGCGCTGATCCCGCCGGCGCTCACTGGGCCACCACGTAGCCGTCGCGCCCGCGCCGCTTGGCCGCGTACAGCGCGCCATCGGCGCGCGCCACCAGTTCGGCCGCCGTCTGTTCACCGCCCAGGTGCAAGGCCACGCCCACGCTGGTGGTGACGGCCAGCGGCTGGCCCGCCACCGTGAAGCTGGGCCGGATCGCCTCGACGATCTTGGCCGCCAGCCGGCTTGCTTCGTCGGGGTCATTGACCTGTTCGAAAATGATGACGAATTCGTCGCCGGCCAGCCGCGCCACGGTGTCGGTGGCGCGCACGTTGCCCGCCAGGCGCAGCGCGAATTCCTTGAGCACCGCATCACCACCGCCGTGCCCCATGCTGTCATTGACGTTCTTGAACTTGTCCACGTCCAGGTAGGCCAGCGCCATGGGCTGGCGGTTGCGGCGCGCGCGGCCAATGGCCAGTTGCAGCAATTCCTCGAACATGAGCCGGTTGGGGATGCCGGTCAGGGGGTCGACGCGGGCCAGATGAATCAGCCTTTCCTCGATCTCCTTCATGCGGGTAGTGTCATGGGTGAGCGTATAGACCCCGGCCACCTCGCCATCGCCCCGCACTTCCGGCACGAAAGTGGTTTCCAGCGTGTGGATGCTGCCCTTGATGCGCGCTTTCTGTTCATAAGTGACGATCTGGCCCTGATAGGCCCGCTCCAGGTGTTCCTCGGCGTCGCGATACTGTTCCCGGCCTATGCCATCGGCCAGCGGGCGGCCTATCATGCTGTCCGGGTCGATGCCGAACCAGTCGCGGTAGGTGGCGTTGAGAAACTGGATGCGGCGCTCGCGGTCGGTGTACGAAATCAGCACCGGCAGGTTATCGGTCAACAGCTTGAGGCGCTGCTCGCTGGCGGCCTGGGTCAGTTCGGCGGTCTTGCGCTCCGTGATATCGAGCGCCATCAGGTAGAAGCCGGCCACGCTGCCATCGCCGCGCTGGTCGGGAATCAAGTCCACCATGAGCTGGAGCGGGCGGCCCGTCTCGTTGCCTTCGCGCTCGTAGTGCACCCGCTCGCCCCGCAACGCCGCCTCGTAGTGCGGGCGCAGGCGCTCGCGGAACGCTTCGCCGAAGGTGTCGCCGAAAGTGCGGCCCAGCAGGGCGTTGGGTTCGATGCCCAGCAACTGGCGGCAATGCTCGTTGGTGAAACGGTAACGCAGCCGGTCGTCCACGTAGGCGATCATGGCCGGCATGTTATCGGCGATCATGCGTGCCCGTTTTTCGCTGGCGGCGATCTGCTGCTCATATACCAGCCGTTCCGTGATGTCGTGCAGGAAGGCGGTGGCGTAGTAGGCGTTGCCATGGCGCAGCGAGCGCACCGACAGTTCGACCGGCACCTCGTGGCCGCCGCGGTGGCGGGCCGTGACGCGCACCCGCGAATTGAGCACCGGCCCGTTGCCGCCTGCAGCGAAGCGCGCCATGCCGGCCCGGTGTTCCGGGCGCATGGCGGGTGGGATGATCAGCTCCGCCACATCCTGGCCCACGGCCTCGGCGCGGCTCCAGCCGAAGCTTTTCTCGGCCTGGGCGTTCCATTCCGTGATGATGCCGTTGGGGTCGCAGCTGATGAAGGCGTCCGGCGCCTGCTCCAGGATATTGCGGATCAGCGATTCGCTCTCGCGCGTGTTTTGTTCGGCCGCTTCGCGCTCGGCCATCAGCACGTGGAAGGCGGCACTGAGTTCGCCGATCTCGTCGCGGCGGCGCCGCTGCAGCACGTCGATGCCGGCCTTGCCGGCACGGATGTCGGCGATGTGGCGGCGCAGCCGGCCCAGCGGGCGCAGTAAGACGTGGATCGCGGCCCAGCCGACGGCGCCGGCCAGCGCGGCGAACAGGGTCGATACCAGCACCGCGTGGCGCCGCATCACGATCATGGGCGCGAACGCTTCCTCGGTGGGGTAGCGGGCGCCCAGGATCCAGTCGGCCGCGGGGATCCGTTTGTAGGCGTAGATGCCTTCGCGGCCGTCCTTGTTGGTGGCGTTGGTCCAGCCTTCGAAGCCTTGCAGCGCCATTTCCGTGGCGCGGTTGACGCCGGGACGAGCGTTGATGTGTTGCAGCAGGCGGGCGCGGGTGGGGTGGTTGACCAGGATACCCTTGCTGGTCATGATGTACATGAAGCCCGTCTTGCCCGGGCGCTGCGCGCTGACGGGCGTCAGGAACGAGGCGTTGGCCAGGTCGATACTGCCGGCCAGCACCATCGCCACCGCGCCCGTCTGGTCCAGCACGGGTTGGGTGATCAGCACCACGGGCAAGTCCGTCAACGTGCTTTTGAACGGGTCGGAAATGAGGCTGCCGCGCGACGCCAGGGCTTGCTCGAAAAATTGTTTGGATGCCGCCGTCAGCGGCCAGGTGCCGATGCCGGCGCGCGCCGTGTGCCGCAGCACGCCCTGGCGGTCGTAGGTGACCAGGTTGAGGAACGCGGCCCGCACCGTAGGATGCTGCTCGATGAACTGCTGCATGCGCTCGGGATGGTCGTTCAGGTCGGGCGGCACGGCGTCGGCCAGGCTGGCCAGCAGCGTGCGTTTGGCTTCCAGCTGGGAATCGATGTTGGCGGCGGCGGCCGACAACAGCGCGAATTGCTGGTCGCCGATTACCGCTTCCATGTCGCGTTCGGCCAGCAACAGCGCCACCGAGGTGACGATCACCGTGGCCGCCAGCACAAGCGCCACCACCACAGCCGTCATACGGAATTTCAGGCTGCGGAAGAGTGGCACGTTGGCGAGCATAGGGCGGCGGCGGAAGATTTTAGTGCCAGTATTGCACACCCGGGTGGACTAGGCCAAGCGGCTTGCCCGCGCCGTCGCCGCTTAGAACTCCAGCCACTGATCCTCGTCGGCGCCATTGGCCACCTTGCGGGCGGCGTACGCGTGCGGGCCGGCCGCCACCGGCACCGGCGCAGGTATGCGCTTGGGGCGCTGGCGGGGCATGGCGCTGATGCTGGCCGAGTCCACGCCCGTGCCCGCGCCGGACACTGCGCCGTCCAGGCGGAACTGGTCGACCGCGTGCGACAGGTGGCGTGCCCGCTCGCGCATGGTGCTGGCTGCCGCCGACGCTTGCTCCACCAGCGCCGCGTTCTGCTGGGTGCCCTGGTCCATCTGGCTCACGGCCGCGTTGATGTGTTCGATGCCGGCCAGTTGCTCCTGGCTGCCGCCGGCGATGTCGCGCATGATGTCGGTCACGCGGCGCACGCTGGCCACGATCTCGCCCATGGTGTGGCCGGCCGCATCGACCAGGCGCGCGCCGGCGTCCACCTGGTCCACCGAGTCGCCGATCAGGGTCTTGATCTCGCGTGCCGCCGCCGCCGAACGCTGCGCCAGGTTGCGCACTTCGTTGGCCACCACGGCGAAGCCGCGGCCCTGTTCGCCGGCGCGGGCCGCTTCCACGGCCGCGTTCAGGGCCAGGATATTGGTCTGGAAGGCGATGCTGTCGATGACGGCGATGATGTCGACGATCTTGCGCGCCGAGGCGTTGATGGAGGCCATGGTGTCGACCACCTGGGCCACCACGGCGCCGCCCTGGCCGGCCACGTCCGAGGCCGACTGCGCCAGCGTGTTGGCCTGGTGCGCATGCTCGGCGTTGCGCTTGACGGTGGCGGTCAGTTCCTCCATCGAGGAGGCGGTTTCCTCCAGCGCGCCGGCCTGGCGCTCGGTGCGTTCCGACAGGTCCAGGTTGCCGGCCGCGATCTCGGCCGAAGCGGTGGCGATGGCATCCGTGCTGCCCCGGACTTCGCGCACAATGCCGATCAGGCTGTGGTTCATGTCCTTGAGGGCGGCCGACAACTGGCCGATTTCGTCCGTGCTGCGGACCTCGATCCGGGAGCTGAGGTCGCCCCCGGCCACCGTGCGCGCCACTTTGACGGCATGGTTGATGGGGCCGACGATGCCGCGCGTGATGAACCACGCCGTCAACAGGCTCAAAATGCCGCCGGCCAGGCCCAGCACGATCATGACGTTACTGTCCAGGCGCGCGCGGCTTGCGGCGTCGGCGGCCCTGGTGTCGTTCAGTTGTTCGGCCAGGCGCGCCAGGGCCTCGTTGGCGCCGGCCCCGCCCGTGGCCGGTTCCGCCGGCCGTGCCTGGTCTTGCGCGCCGGCCTGGCGGGCCAGTTCATCCTTGATCTGGCGCAGCTGGCCGATCTGCTGCGCGCGCTGGCTGGCGCCGCGGTCGAGTTCCGTGGCCGTCATGCGCAGGGCCGAAGCGCCCAAGGCGACCACCACGGCCAGCATGACAGTGGTGAGGGCAAAAGCGATCGTCAGCCGGTGGCCGATCTTGATGTTGCCGATATGGTGAGTGAAATTCATGGGCCGTCTTTTTCTCTTATCAGTCCCTGGCGCGCCGTGCGATGGCCGCGTCCGCGGTACGGTTGATCAAGCCCGGCGTCTCCTCCGGGTGCGGGCAGTGTAGCAGCGACCGCTTTGCGAATCGAGTAATATTTCTTATTAGAATCGCAGCACTAAAGAGAGAAAAACAACATATCTGGCGGGAATGGAATGTTGCCGATTACTTCACTGGGATGTACACTCGACGCGCATTGCACCGCAGCGCGTGTGAAGGATGCGGGACAGAAAAGAGCGGCGGGTGGCCGGTGGCGTTGCCGGTGCCAGCCTGGCTTTAACCCTGCCGGTATGCCGTTGCGGCCCGCCGGCCATTTGAAGACGCCGAACCGTGTATTCACAATCGCAAATCGATCCTTTGGTCAGTTTCCGCAATGCGCAGGGCCAGTCCGTACGGGGTACGCTGGTGAATGTGCAGCGCATGGCGCTGGTGATGGAAATCTATAATCCAGATTTCATCCTGCAAGTGAGCGAGGTGTTGTCCGAGCTCACCGTGCGCATCGGCACCCGGGTCGCCTATTGCGGCCGGGCGCTGGTGGTCAGCATGGTCAACACGGGCCTGACGGCCATGGTGTCGCTGACGCTGGTGGATGAATGGTGCGAGCTCGGTGACCTGACGCTGGTGCCGGGCGCCGTGGGCGCCGAGGCGGCCGGTTTCGTGCGCGAATGGAGCGACCGCTACCGCATCGGCCGCGATTACCAGGCCGTCGTCAATGAGATGCGCACCTTCCTGTCCGATGTGTCGCGCTGGGTCGACCAGGTGGACCTGGCCGGCAACCTGCCCAAGGTCGACGGCGTGCTGCGCGAGGACCTGTTCTACGAGCTGGCCAGCCCGTTCATGGACAAGACCCTGTCCTATCTGGAGCGGCTGGAACACGAGGCGGCCATCATCGAACCGGAACTGGCGCCGGCGCACCGCGCATTCTGCCAGTCGGCGCTGCATCCCTTGACCCTGCGCGCGCCGTTCGTATTCCGCACCTATACCAAGCCGCTCGGTTATGCGGGCGACTACCAGATGGTGAACCAGATCCTGGACGATCCGCGCCAGGGGCCGAACACTTATTTTCAGATCGTCAATACGGCCTTCCTGCAGACGGCCGTGGCGGCGGCGCACCGCAACCGCATCGATATCCTGGTCGAATTCCTCAAGGGCGTGGCCGACGGGGCGCGCCAGCTGGGCCGCCCCATGCGTATCCTCAACATCGGTTGCGGCCCGGCGGTGGAAGTGCAGCGTTTCCTCGATACCTATCCGGACCCGCAGCTGCTGCAATTCGAGCTGCTCGACTTCAGTGCCGAGACGCTGGACTGGACGCGCGGCCAGCTGAGCAAGCGGGCCGCCCGCAGCGCGTATCCAGTGGAGATCACCTATGTGCAGGATTCCGTCCACCAGTTGTTGAAACGCCGCGCCGGCCCGGCCGCTGAACGCACGGCCGAATTCGACGCCGTCTATTGCGCCGGCCTGTTCGACTACCTGTCCGACAAGGTGTGTGCGCGCCTGATGGCCCATTTCGCCAGCCGCATCCGGCCCGGCGGCAAGCTGCTGGTGACCAATGTGCACTCCGACAATCCGGGCAAGTTCGGCATGGAGCACTTATTGGAGTGGCATCTGATCTACCGTAACGAGGCGGGGCTGGAAAAGCTGCTGCCGCCGCAGTCGCGCGAGCGCAGGATTTTTGTGGACGCGACCGGCGTCAACCTGTTCGCCGAAATGCGCATCGCATGACGGCCCGATTGCCGGACGGTGTGGTGCTGATACCTGAGGAAAGCTACGAGACGGCCTTGCGCCACTTCCGGCTGGAATTCAGCCGCGCCGGCCTGCGCACGGGCATCGTGCTGGTGTTGCTGGGCGTGGGGCTGGACCACGCCATGTATCCGGAGTGGCAAGCCAGCTTCGCGGGCTGGCGTTTGCTGGCCTCGGCGCTGATGGCCGCCGTCCTGTTCCTCATGGGGACCGACTGGGGCAAGCGCAATATTCAATGGCTGACCTTTGGCTGGCTGCTGGTGCCGCAATTGATGATCGCCGCCATGATCGCCGCCACCGAGGGCGCTGCCTCCATCTATTACGCGGGCTTGACGCTGGCGATCTACTCGTCGGGCATCGTGCTGGCGTTCGGCCTGTGGCAGAACATCGTGTTCGGCGGCGTCAGCTACCTGTTATACGCGGCCGCCTGCGCCCGCCATCCCGTCAGTTTCGAACTGCACGGGCCGTTTGTCGTCAATTCCATGTTCCTGCTGATGTCGGCCGCTATCAGCGCCGTGTTCACCGTCTACAATGAGCGCGCCCGCTACCTGCTGTTCAACCTCAAGGCCGAGGTGGCGCAGAAGAACCGTGAACTGGAACTGACCAACAAGAGCCTGGCCGACATCAAGGGCCAGATGCTGCAGCAGGAAAAAATGGCGGCCTTGGGCACGCTGTCGGCCGGCTTGATGCACGAGGTGAACAACCCGGTGAACTTCTGCCTGATGGCCATCGATCTGGCCGCCGAGGATCCGGTGTCGCGCACCAGCCCGCTGTTGACGGAATGCCTGGCCGATGCCAGGCAGGGCATGCTGCGGGTGCAGCACATCGTGTCGGACTTGAAAACCTTCGCTTACCGCAAGCACGGCGACCAGCTGCTGAGCGCCCATTTCCTGTTCGAACGCGCGCTCGGTGCGGCCATCCGCTTGATCGGCCATGAGCTCAAGGACATCAAGGTGGAGCGCGAATTGCCGCCCGATACGCTGGTGCGGGGCGACGAGGCGGCTATCATCGGCGTGCTGATCAACCTGTTCAGCAATGCCGTGATGGCCATGCGCAAGGCCGGCAAGCGCCCGCACGAACTGGTCATCACGGCCGCCTGGGAAGGCCAGCGGCTGCGCGTGACCGTGCGCGACAACGGGCCCGGCATTCCGGATGAACAACTGGCGCGCGTGTTCGAACCCTTCTTCACCACCCGTGAAGTGGGGCAGGGCCTGGGGCTGGGCCTCAGCATCAGCTACCGCGTGATCGAACGCCACGGCGGCGTCCTGCTGGCCGAGAGCGTCGTCGGCGAGTGGACCAAGATGATCTTTGACCTGCCACGCGCCGAAACGGAACAACGATGATGCACACAGCGACCCATCCCGCCACCGTCCTGTACGTGGACGACGAGGAACTGGCCTGCAAGTATTTCGAGCGCGCCATGGCCGACGACTACCAGGTGGTGACGGCCGGCGGCGTGGACCATGCCATGGCCATCCTGGCCACGCCCGGCCACAGTATCAGCGTGCTGGTGACGGATTACCGCATGCCGGGCCGGGTCGGCAGCATCCTGCTGCGCTATGTGAACCAGCACTTCCCGCACATGGTGTGCATGATGGTGACGGCCTATGCGGACAAGGACGTGCTGCTCGACAGTATCAATGGCGCTGAAGTGTTCCGCGTGCTGGAAAAGCCGCTCGACCTGTACCAGTTGCGGCTGGCGCTGCGCCAGGCCAGCGAACGGGCGCGCGAACGGCAGTCGCGGCGCGACAACCTGCTGGCCATCGAGGAAACGCTGGCTTTCCTGGCGCATGAACTGAACACGCCGCTGGCCACGATCGGCAACTTCGCGCGCGGCATCGCCCGCCGCACGGCCGGCGCCGACCCGGCCCAGCCACTGGAGCAGATCGGCCACGCCGCCACCCTGATTCACGATAACGCGCGCTATTGCTTGTCGGTGTTGAGCAGCTTCGTCGAATCCGTCAAGCTGGCCAACGGTTCGCTGCCGCCGGAGGCGCCGCGCAGCGGCCAAAGTGCCGGGCAGTTGCTGGCGGCCTTGCTGAACGCCTATCCGTTCACGGCCGACCAGCGCCAGATGATACAGACCGATGTGCAGCAGGACTTCCTGGTCATGGCGCTGCCCAATTGCGTGGCGCTGGTGCTGTCGTCCATCATGAGCAATGCGCTGCGCGCGCTCGAAGGCCGAGCCGATGCGGCGCTACGCTTCAGCGTGCTGGTCGACGGCACGCCGCACATCAGCATCAGCGATAACGGTCCCGGCATCCCGCCCGACATCCTGGCCCGGCTACTGGTTGACCCCGTCACCACCCATGCCCACAATGGCGGCAATGGCTGGGGGTTGATCTTCTGCCAGCGCATCATGCAATCGTTTGGCGGCAATATCGTGGTGCAATCCAGACCCGGACGCTACACCACCGTTACTTTGAATTTCCCAGCAATCGAAAAGGAACTTGTATGAGCGATTTCGCAACGCAGGCACCGACCATCCTGTATGTCGACGATGAAGCGACCGCGCTCAAATATTTCCAGCGTGCCCTGGGCGCGTTGGCCAACGTCATCACGGCCGAATCGGTCGAGGAGGGCAAGCGCATGCTCGACGCCCATGCCGACACGCTGGCCGTGCTGGTGTCGGACCAGCGCATGCCTGGCGCCAACGGCAATGAACTGCTGTTCTACGCATGGGATCGCCATCCGCACATCGTCCGCATCCTGACCACCGCCTATTCCGAGCTGGAGCAGACGGTGGAAGCCGTCAACCAGGGCCAGATCCACCGCTACATCCAGAAACCGTGGGACATTTCCGCGCTGCGCATGGAACTCAAGCAGGCGCTGGACATGGCCCAGCTGCGCAAGGACCACAACCAGTTACTGCGCGAGAAACTGCTGGTGCGGCAACGGCAAACGCTGGCCAACCGGGTCGCCATGCTGTACACCCTGTGCGCCGGCCTGAGCGACCGGGGGGGCCACGTGGCTGTCGAAGCGAGCCTGGCCGCCGCCATGTGCGCCGGACTGGAAGGGATGGAGCCGGACTGGCTGATGTACGACTTTTCCGACCTGACCGGTTCGGAAGTGATGCGCTGCGCCGCGCTGGGCGACGCCGTGCGCAGCCAGCTGGCCCGTATCGAACAACGCTGCCCCAGCAACGAGCCGGAACAGGTGCTGTTGCTGCTGGCCGAGTATTTCGGCCCCACCTTCGAAGCGACGGGGCCATCGCGCGGCATGTTCGTGCAGCCGGCCACGCTGATGGAATTCCTCGCCCTGCCGACCCAGGCTGCGCCATCGGCCACCCATGCGAGCTGGCTGGCCTGCCTGCTGTGGCTGGGCCGCCGCGGCCACGGCATGCAATTGATGGCCGATGGCGCCGTGCTGCATTGCCAGATCACCGTGGCCGATCCCGAGTTCGGCGCGGCCCAACTGGCGGTCTGGATCGACCAGCTGTAATGCCGGCGCCGGCGCGCCCACCGGTGCGCCGGCCGGCGTGGCGATGGCATAGCATGGGGGCTTCCTGGCACATTGCGAGGGAGGTGCGTCATGCCGAAAGGTGCGAATGCCAAGCGGGAACGCGAATTCAAGGAGCTGGAGCGCAAGTTCCGGCAGCAAGGCCGGTATGCGGGGCGGGAGGAGGAAGTCGCCGCCCGCATCGTCAACAAGCAGCGCGCCGCGTCCGGCGAAACGGTAGCGGAACAGGCCCACCATGCGACGGCGCCTGAACGGGCGCTGCCCATCGCCAATTACGAGGAACTGACGGCCGAGCAGGTGCAGCGCCAGCTGGACGGGCTGTCGCTGTCCGAGCTCAGGCGCGTGCGCACGCACGAAGCCCGGCACAAGAAGCGCAAAGGGCTGCTGGAAGCGCTCGACGCCAGGCTGGGCTGACGGCGAGGGGAGGGCGAGCGCGCTTGCGACGGCGACGGGGCCGTCGCAGGCGCACCCCCGTCACACGCCGCAGTAAGTGGTCTTGACGGTCGTGAAGAACTCGGCCGCGTACGTGCCCTGTTCGCGCGAACCGTAGCTGGAACCCTTGGTACCGCCAAACGGCACGTGGTAGTCCACGCCGGCCGTCGGCACGTTCAACATCACCATGCCAGCCTGGGCGTGGCGCTTGAAGTGGGTGGCGTGCTTGAGCGAGGTGGTGCAGATGCCGCTCGACAGGCCGAACTCCGTGTCGTTGGCGAGGGCCAGCGCGTGCTCATAGTTATCGGCCGGAATCACGCTGGCCACGGGGCCGAAGATTTCCTCGCGGCTGATGCGCATGTCGTTGCTGCAGTCGGTGAACAGGGCAGGACGCAGGAAGAACCCTGGCGTGGCGCACGATACCCGCTCGCCGCCGAAGGTCAGCGTGGCGCCTTCATCGAGGCCGATGCGGATGTATTCCAAGTCCTGCTCCAGTTGGCTGGCGTCCACCACGGGGCCGATGTCGGTGCCGGCGGCCAACGCGTCGCCGATGGTCAGGGCGGCCATCTTCTCCTTCACGGCAGCCACGAAGGCCGGGTAGATGCCTTTTTCCACGATCAGGCGGCTGGACGCGGTGCAACGCTGGCCGGTCGAGAAGAACGAGCCCTGCACGGCGCAGTTGACGGCCGTGGCCAGGTCGGCGTCGTTCAACACCACCAGCGGATTCTTGCCGCCCATTTCGATCTGCACCTTGGCCATGCGCGTCATGGCCGCTTGCGCGACTTTGCCGCCGGTGGCGACGGAACCGGTGAAGCTGATCGCGTTCACGCGGCGGTCGTTCAGGAAGGCCTGGCCGACCACGCTGCCGCGTCCCATCACGAGGTTGAACACGCCCGGCGGCAGGCCGGCACGGCTGATGATCTCGGCCAGCGCCCAGGCGCTGCCCGGCACCAGTTCGGCCGGCTTGATCAGCACGCAGTTGCCGTAGGCCAGGGCCGGGGCGATTTTCCAGGCCGGAATGGCGATCGGGAAGTTCCATGGGGCGATGATGCCCACCACGCCGACCGGCTCGCGGGTAATTTCCACGTCCAGGTTGGGACGCACGGACGGCAGTTTGTCGCCGCGCAGGCGCAGGCATTCCTGGGCGAAGAACTTGAAGATGGCACCGGCGCGGGCCGCTTCGCCTATGCCTTCGGGCTTGGTCTTGCCTTCCTCGCGCGACAGCAGGGTGCCCAGCTCTTCCTTGCGGGCCAGGATCTCGCTGCCGATCTTGTCGAGCGCGTCGGCCCGCATCTGGACGTTGGACAAGGCCCAGCCCGGCGCAGCTGCGGCGGCGGCGGCGATGGCCAGTTGCGCCTGCTGCGCGTCCGCCTGGGCATAGTGGCCGATCACGTCGTCCGTATTGGAGGGATTGATGTTGGCGGCAGAGCTTGCTCCTTCGACCCATGCGCCGTTGATATAGTTGTGTTTCATGGTACTCCGCTTGTGGTGAATGAAGTGGGGGTGCCCGCATTATCCTCTTTTCTTGCCGTTACGCCACAGGCAAGATTGCTCATTGTTTTAGCGGTCGGGCCGGGGGCGCGCATGACCGACTGTTGTTGTTTGGAACAAACCGAGAGAATTCGTTACAGTTCAGCCCGAAAGCGCGCTACACTAAATACTATTCTTGCCATCCAGCCAAGATGACTTGCTTAACTGCAAGTTTGGCAGCAAGACAAGGGACAACAAGAAAAACAAAGGCTGACCCGGTTCCCGTGGCCGGAGTCGCCTGCACTGCCAATAATAAAAAAAGTATGGGCCGGCCGCGAATCTTCGCGTTCGGCCCTTTTTTATGGCGCCATCGCTCGGCCCCCGTTGGCGCGATGAACTGGCCGCGCACGCTTGGCGTTTGTTGCATATGGTCACAGTCTGATAGAGTGCGGCATAGAATTTTTTGTCCATTCCTGAAGGAACCATGCAACACC
Organism: Rugamonas apoptosis; assembly: GCF_014042355.1. Classification (GTDB taxonomy): domain Bacteria; phylum Pseudomonadota; class Gammaproteobacteria; order Burkholderiales; family Burkholderiaceae_D; genus Rugamonas; species Rugamonas apoptosis. The sequence goes on along the minus strand of NZ_JACEZU010000004.1, from coordinate 102,939 downwards.
CTAGCCTGATCCAGAAATCCCTGGCCGCCGCTGTTTTCGCGTGCGGCACCCTCGTCTCCAGCCTGGCCCTGGCCGGTGCCTGTCCCGCCCATTATGTCGATGGCCGCTCGCCGGAAATCCGCAATGAGAAGATGAATACCGCCACGCGCGAGCTGTGCTTCGGCGTGTTTGGCGTCATGCATTCGGGCCTCACGCGTACGCCGCTGTGGTCGGCTGAGCACTTGACGGCCGATAACATCGTGGCTGCCCAGAATCTGTCGCGCGAAGATTCCTTCCATGCGGAACCGCAATTGCCCTCCAGCCAGCGGGCCGAGTTGGCCGATTACGCGCGCAGCGGTTTCGACCGTGGCCACATGTCGCCCAACGGCGATATGCCGGACCGCGAGTCCCAGCACGAGAGCTTCACGCTGGCCAATATGGTGCCGCAAAACGGCGACAATAACCGTCACGTGTGGGCCGGCATTGAAGGGGCGGTACGCAAGATGGCGAAAAAGGAGGGCGATCTGTACGTGATCACCGGACCGGCTTTCATTGGTGGTAATCTGCAGAAGATCGGCAACGTGCTGGTCCCCAGCCATTTGTATAAACTGGTCTACAGTCCGCGGCAGAGGGCTGGCGCCGCTTACTTCATCGCCAACGCCGCCACCAGCGAATATGAAACGCTGTCCATCGCTGAACTGGAGAGCCGGGTCGGGATCAACCTGATGCCATCCTTGTCGGCCGACGATAAGGAACGGATGCTGCGCTTGCCGGTCGTGAAGCCGCGCAAACAAAAACGTGATCCATGGAGTCTGTGATGCCGAAATTCGTCCCCTATGCAAACGAGGCCGACGTGCTGCACATCGGCCAGCTGTGCATCGAGAACCGGCTAGACCGCGTCACCGTCAGCGGTGAGGTGGACTTGACGGCCGACCAGCAAGGTCTGCGCGACGCGCGGGCCTTGCTGCAAGTGCTGGGCGACGTGGTGGCCCGGCTGGAGGCGCAGGACTTGCCCGCCACCTTGCCGCCGCCGGATGTGAAAACGGTCGCCAATCCCTTCAACTGATCAGGCCCGATTGGCGGCCGGATCCGGTTCCTGCAGCGGCAGGCTGATGCGGTTGCGGCCCATGTGCTTGGCCCGGTACAGGGCCGAGTCGGCCGTCGCCACCAGTTGGCAGGGGTCGGTGTCCACGGAAGGCAGGCCGGTGGCCGCGCCGATGCTGACGGTGACCACATGGGCGTCGCTGCCCAGGTTGGGCAAGTGCAACTGTTCGACCCGGCAGCGGATGCGTTCGGCCACAATGGCCGCCCCCTTCAGGGCCTGGTTCGGCAGGATCACGGCGAACTCCTCGCCGCCGTAGCGGGCCACCAGGTCGTTGGCCCGCATTTCGCTGGCCACCGCGTTGGCGATCCGTTGCAGGCATTCGTCGCCGCCCAGGTGGCCGTAGGCGTCGTTGTATTGCTTGAAGTTGTCGACGTCGACCATCAGCAGTGACAGCGGCTGCTGCTGGCGCAGCGCTCGTTGCCATTCTGCCGCCAGGGTATCGTCGAAGCAGCGCCGGTTGGCCAGGCCGGTCAGGCCGTCGCGCGTGGCCAGTTGTTCCAGCGCCACCTGGGCCCGTTTCTCATCCGTCATATCGCGCAGCGTTTCCACCACCGCCACCAGATGGCCTTCGGCGTCGTAGATGGGGCTGGCATCGACGGCCAGGTAGCGCCGCTTGCCCACGCGAGGCATTTCGCACCAGTTCTCCGCGCACAGGTTTTCGCCGCTCTCGCTGCGGTGGGCGTGCTGGTCGTACAGCGTGTGCAATTCGCCCGTGCGGCCCTGGATCACCAAGTCGGCCAGGGTGGGGCGCCGTTCGCCGTAGAAGCTGCGCCAGTGCTCGGCAGTGCCCAGCACCTCGTAGGCCGGCACCCCGGTCAGGCGTTCGCAGGCCCGGTTCCAGATCAATACCTTGCCGCCGGCATCGATCACGAAGGTGGGGACGACCAGCAATTCCATCAGCTTGAGCGCGAAACCGTGCTGCTGCTCGGCTGGCGGAAATTCCATGACCTGCTGGATTTTTTGGACGTTGTTCATGGTCGATCCTTGTGCGGGTACTGCCTGTAGTGTGGTCATGGCGCCGGCTCTTGGAGAAAGGTGGTCATTTTGCTTCGGGTAACACATCTTCTGTTTGATGTTGCTCTAGCGAAAGGGGGAAGGACATGGACAGGGCCGTGCCCTGGCCGGGCCGGCTGGCGACGTGGAATTGCCCGCCGGCGCGCGCCACGCGGTCGGCGATGCCGCTCAGGCCATTGCCGCCCCGTGGCGATCGGGCAGGCAGGCCAACGCCGTTGTCGCTGACGGTCAGCATCAAGCTGCCGGGATGACGGCGCAGCGCGATGTCGACCTGGGTGGCATTGGCGTGGCGGGCGATGTTGCTCGGCGATTCCTGCAGCACGCGGAACAAGGCCGCGTCCACCTTGGCGCCGGGTGCGGCGTTGTACACCTGCTGGTCGGCGTCCAGCCGGCAGGCGATGCCGCTCAGGCGGGAGAACTGGGTGACCTGGCTTTCAACGGCGCTGCGCAGGCCGTGATTGAGGGGTTCGGGCCGCAGGTCGTGGATGATGACGCGCAGCGAGCGGATGCTGGCCGTGATGTGGGCTTCAATCTGGTGCAACTGCGCCTGCAACCGAGGTTGGCCACGGCTGAGGACGGCGAGATCCATTTTCAGCGCCAGCAGGTTCTGGCCCAGGTCGTCGTGGATGTCACGCGCGATGCGCTGGCGTTCCAGTTCCAGCACGTTGTCCTGTTGCGCCAGCAATTGGCATACGTGGGTGCGTTGTTCGAGCGCGCGCAGTTCGGCCTCGGCGCGCGCACCCTGTTCGGTCGCCAGCGCCTGTTGCAGCCGTTCCACGGCGCAGCGCAGGCGGCGTTGGCGCCACAGCAAGGCCAGCGCGATGAGGGTCAGCATGAGCGCGCCGGCGGTGATCAGGTCCACATGCAAGGACTGGGCAGCGTATTTCATAAGGTGCAAAGCTCCAAACGGATGTCACAGCGGGATTTTGGCTGGTGCACTGTGACAACATATCGCGGCGCCGGTCGGTAGGCGTTGTGAAAAGTCAAATCTTTACAGCGAGCAAAGCAAATTGTGATTGGGCGCGCCGGTAAATTCCTGCGCGGCGTCCGGCTCGCTTATAATGGAGGGTTGTCAACCGGAGTTTGCGCGCCGTACGCAGCCGGTCAGTCGAGGAAACGTTGTGACTTACAGCATCAAAGAAATGTTTTACACCCTGCAGGGCGAAGGCGCCCATGCGGGGCGGCCCGCCGTATTCTGCCGCTTTTCGGGCTGCAACCTGTGGACCGGCCGCGAAAGCGACCGCGCCAGCGCCATCTGCCAGTTCTGCGACACCGACTTCGTGGGCACGGACGGCGAGGGCGGCGGCAAGTTCGCCACCCCGGCCGAGCTGGCCGCGGCCATCGGCGCACTGTGGCCGGCCGACTATCCTTCCCACAAGTATGTCGTGTTCACGGGCGGCGAACCGCTGCTGCAACTGGACGGACCGCTGATCGACGCCATGCACGGCGCCGGTTTTGAAATCGCGATCGAAACCAACGGCACCCTGTCAGTGCCGCCGGGCGTGGACTGGGTCTGCGTCAGCCCCAAGATGGGCTCGCAACTGGCCGTGCAACGGGGCAACGAGATCAAGGTAGTGATTCCGCAGACGGACCAGGACCTGGCCGCCTACGAAGGACTGGCGTTCGAGCACTTCTTCGTGCAGCCCATGGATGGCCCGCTGGCCGAGTTCAACACCAAGCTGGCGATCGACACCTGCAAGCGCCGCCCCAAGTGGAAACTGAGCCTGCAAACCCATAAACTTTTACAAATACCATAACAATGCTGACTATTACCCGCAAGCTCGAATTCGACGCCGGCCACCGTATTCCCGATCACAAGAGCCAGTGCCGCAACCTGCACGGCCACCGCTACACGCTGGAAATCACGTTGACGGGCCAGGTCATTTCCGTCGAAGGCAATTCCGACAACGGCATGATCATGGACTTCTCCGACATCAAGGCGCTGGCCAAGGAACATCTGGTCGACGTGTGGGACCACGCCTTCATCGTGTACGAGAAGGACGCGGCCGTGCGCGATTTCCTGGCCACGCTGCCCAACCACAAGACGGTGGTGATCGACCGTATCCCGACGGTGGAGAACCTGGCCCAGGTGGCGTTCGACATCCTGAAGGCGGCCTACAAGGACCGTTTCGGCACCGGCCTGCACCTGCACAAGCTGGTGCTGCATGAAACCCCGAACTGCTGGGCAGAGATCACCGATGCCTGATACGCTGGCCCCCGTGGCGCATCAAGCCACGCCCGAGGAACTGGACTTCATGCGCCAGGCCCTGGCCCAGGCCCAGTTCGCGTGGGACGAGGGCGAGGTGCCGGTGGGCGCCGTGGTGGTCAAGGATGGCGTGGTGATCGCGCGCGGCTATAACCGCCCGATCGGCCAGCACGACCCGACCGCGCATGCGGAAATCGTGGCCTTGCGGGCCGCCGCCGAAGCGCTGGGCAATTACCGTCTGCCCGGTTGTGAGCTGTACGTCACGCTGGAACCGTGCGTGATGTGCTCGGGCGCCATGATGCATGCGCGGCTGGCGCGCGTGGTGTACGGCGCAGCGGACCCCAAGACGGGCGCCGGCGGCTCCGTCGTCAACCTGTACGACCAGGTCCAGCTCAACCATCACACGGCCATCGCCGGCGGCGTGCTGGCCGATGAGTGCGGCACCATGCTCAGGCAATTCTTCGCGGCCCGCCGGGCCGCCGCGGCCGAGGCCCGCAAAGCGGCCAACGCCAACGCCGGCTGACCTCCGCCAAACGGGCGCGCGCCATCCAACGGTGCGCCGTTTCGTGCTCCCAGTAAAAATGGTATGCTAAAACCATATCGCCGGGAGCTTTGATGGGACAGCGTAAGACCGAAACGCAAGCTTTGGAAAACGACAACGCACCAGGTATCTTGCGGTTGGCGCTGGAGATGCGCGCGCCATGGGAACTGGGCGCCGCACTGGCCGCCTATCCCTTCATGCGTATTGCCCCGGAGGGCGACGGCCATCCTGTGATGGTCTTGCCCGGCCTGGGGGCGGGCGATTTCACCACGCTGGTGATCCGCCACTTCCTGACCGACCGCGGCTTTGCCGTCCACGCCTGGGAACAGGGCTTGAATTTCGGACCCAGGCCCGGCGTGCTGGAAGCGTGCCTGGAGAAAATCCGTCAACTGCGGGCCGGCTCGGGCCGTACCGTGAGCCTGGTGGGCTGGAGCCTGGGTGGCGTGTACGCACGCGAACTGGCCAAGATGCTGCCGGACGACGTACGCAGCGTCGTCACGCTCGGTTCACCGTTCACCGGCAGCCACAAGGCCACCAACGCGTGGCGCGTGTATCAACTGGTGTCGGGCGAAAAGGAGATCGACGCCGAGCGCTTCGCCGCCTTGCGCGAGCGCCCGCCCATGCCCACCACGTCCATCTTCAGCCGCACCGACGGCGTGGTGGCGTGGCACTGCAGCATGGAGGAGGAAACGGCCACCTCCGAGAACATCGAAGTGCATGCCAGCCATGTGGGCATGGGCGCCAATCCCTCGGCGCTGTACGCCATCGCCGACCGCCTGGCGCAGCCGGAAGGGCAGTGGAAGCGCTTCGATCATGAGGCCCACACGGGCCTGAAGAAACTGCTGTACCTGGACCCGCAGCGCATCCCGCTGTTCCAGTCCCTGTTCGGCCTATATTGAAGGAGTCGCCGTGGCTACCGCGCTCGCAAACGGCATCACGATCGCCTACGAAACGCACGGCGACCCGCACGATCCCCCGGTGCTGCTGGTGATGGGGCTGGGCATGCAGCTCACCAGTTGGCCGCAGGATTTTGTCGACGGACTGGTGGAGCAGGGCTACTACGTGATCCGTTTCGATAACCGCGACAGTGGCCTGTCGAGCAAGATGCGCCAGCATGGCGCGCCCAGCATGGTCCTGACCTGGCTGAAAACCCTCGTGCGCTGGCCCGTCAAGTCCGGCTACACCTTGTACGACATGGCCGACGACGCGCGCGGCCTGCTGGACTTCCTGGGGGTGCCCAAGGCGCATGTGATCGGCGCCTCGATGGGCGGCATGATCGGGCAGATCTTCGCCGCGCGCCATGCCGAGCGGACGCTGAGCCTCACGTCCATCATGTCGAGCAGCGGCCGGCGCGGCCTGCCGGGTCCCACGCCCGTGGCGCGCAAGGCCATGATGCGCATGCCGGCCAATCCGCGCGACCGTGCGCTGGTCATTGAACGCATGGTGCAGACACTGCGCGCCATCGGCAGCCCGTCCTATCCCACACCAGAAAAGCTGCTGCGCACCCGGATCGAGGCGGCGCTGGCCCGTAACACCTGCCCGGATGGCATCGCGCGGCAAATCGTGGCCGTCATCGCCTGCGGCGACCGTACGCCGTTGCTTGAGAAGATCAGCTGCCCCACCATGGTGATCCACGGCGCGGCAGATCCGCTGGTGCCACTGGCCTGCGGCGAGGACACGGCGCGGGCCATCCCCAACGCCGCGCTGTATGTGATCGAAGGCATGGGACACGACCTGCCGCCGCCATTGATCGAACGCCTGATCGCCTTGATCGACGCCCACCTGCACGGTAAGATGGAGCCGAACGACAAGGCCCCGTCGATCCGGCGGGCCGACAGCGACACCCACTACTGATCGAGACGAATTTTTGAGCACAACGAACATCGGCATCGCCATCGCGGCACCGGGCGGCTACGCGCCCGACGACGCCGCGCTGGAGCTGGGCATCGCGCGCCTGCGCGCCCAAGGCATCATGGTCCACAACTACTACGATCCGTCCCGCAAGCACCTGCGCTTCGCCGATACGGACGCAGGCCGGCTGGCGCAACTGAACGCCGCCGCCGCCGATCCCGAGGCGCAGATCGTGGTGGCCTTGCGCGGCCAGTACGGCATCAGCCGCATCCTGCCGGAGATTGATTTCCAGGCCATGGCCGACAGCGGCAAGCTGTTCGTCGGCTACAGCGATTTCACGGCCTTCCATATGGGCCTGTGGAAGCACACGGGCCGCGCCAGTTTCGCCGGCCCGATGATGTGCGATGATTTCATCCGCGCCGAACCGGTCGAGTACACGCTCAATCAGTTCTGGGACTGCGTGCGCGGCCCATCGCACCGGGTGCGCGGCACGGCGCGCAATAACCCGCAAGTGGATGTGCGTGGACGGCTGTGGGGCGGCAACCTGGCCATGCTGGTGCATCTGCTAGGGACACCGATGTTCGCGCCGATCGAAGGCGGCATCGTGTTCCTGGAAGACGTCAACGAGCACCCGTACCGGGTCGAGCGCATGGTGCTGCAATTGCTGTACGCCGGCGCGCTGGATGGCCAGCAGGCTTTGGTACTGGGGGATTTCTCCGGCTATAAGCTGAACCCCGCCGATAACGGCTACGACTTCGACACCATGCTCGCCTTCCTGCGCGAGCGCTTGCCGATACCGGTGCTGACCGGGCTGCCGTTCGGCCACATCAAGGAGCGCTGCACGCTGCCGTACGGCGGCATGGGCCATGTGGTGTCGGACGCGGAAGGATTCGATTTGACGGTCGTCGATTATCCGACGCTGTCCCGTGGCTGACCAGCGTATCGGAGAGAACTTCTACCGCGCCAGCGCGGACACACCCGTTTGGCCCGCACTGGCGACCAGCACTTCGGCCGCCGTATGCGTGATCGGCGGCGGTTTCGCCGGCTTGTCCACGGCACTGTCCCTGCTGGAGCGGGGCGAAAAGCATGTGGTCGTGCTGGAAGCGGAAACCGTGGGCCATGGCGCGTCGGGCCGCAATGGCGGTTTTGTATTCGGCGGCTACTCGCTCGGTGAGCGCGGCCTGCTGGACGCGGCTGGCGATGGCCGCGGCGCGCAACTGTACCAATTGACGCTGGACGCGGTCGACCATATCCGCCGCCGCATGACGCGTTACGGCATCGATTGCAACGCCACGCATGGCGGCATCTACCTGGCCAACTGGTTCGACGACGAACGCGTCCTGGACGACCAGCAGCGCTTCATGGCCGACAAACTGGGTGTGCAATGGCAGCGTGTGAGCCGCGCCGAATTCGCGCAGCGCGCCCGCAGCGAACGTTATTTCGGCGCCCTGTACGAAGCCAATGCCTTCCATTTCCACCCGCTCAAATACGCGCAAGGCCTGGCCCGGGCGTTGACCGACGGCGGCGCGCACGTGTACGAGCAAAGCCGCGTGACGCGCATCGTGCGCGAAGGCGAAGGCTGGTCGGTGCGCACGGGGCAGGGCGCGGTGCATGCGCGCGAGGTGGTGGTGTGCTGCGGCGGCTACATCGAACGACTGTATCCGAAGCTGGCCAGCGCCATCCTGCCGATCGCCACCTACGTGATGGTGACGGAGCCGCTGGGCGACCGCTTGAAAACGGCGCTGAACACCAACGCCGCCATCTACGACACGCGTTTCGCGTTCGACTATTACCGGCCGCTGGCAGACAGCCGCCTGCTGTGGGGCGGGCGCATCTCGATCCGCGAGCGCGGCGCGCCGGACGTGGCGCGCTTGCTGTACCAGGACATGCTCAAGGTGTACCCGCAACTGGCGGGTACGCGGGTCGAGTACGCGTGGAGCGGGATGATGAGTTACGGCCGCCACAAGATGCCGCAACTGGGCCGTCTGCCGGAAGGACTGTGGTACGGCATGGGTTTCGGCGGCCACGGCGTGGCGCCCACCACCCTGTCGGGCGAAGTGCTGGCCCGCGCCATCCTGGGCGAGCGTGCCGACCTTGACCGCTTCAGCCAGTGGGGCTTGCCCACCACGGGTGGCCATGCCGGCCTGCTGGCCGCGCAGCTCACCTATTGGTACTACGAGCTGCGCGACTGGATGCGGCAATAATGCGGCAATAGAAACGCCACCGCGCCAGGACGACGCGGCGGCAGGAAGGCCTTAGAACCAGGCTTCCACTTGCAGGCCGGCGGAGGTGCCGCTGGTGTTACTGCCAAACACAGGACCGGAGTTGTTGTTGGCGTTGACGGCGCCACGGGCGGCGTCGTTCCACTTGCCGTAGGTGATGTAGGCGCGCAGTTCCGGACGATCCCAATAACCCTTGCCGGCCGTGATGGTGGGCGCGAACGTCAGCTTGGTCAGGCGCAGCGTGTCGGCGCCCGGCTGGGTGACGCGGTGCGTGCCCAGTTCAAATTGCAGCTTGAAGTGGTTGTTGAGCGCATACGCTGGGCGCGCGCCCAGCGTGGTCCAGGTGGTCGAGCCGGTGGCGTCGGAGCGGTCGTGCTGCGCCAGCGCGACGAATTCCATGCTGAATTCCGGCGTGGGCTGCACCACCAGGTCGTCGAAGATGCGGCTGCGTTTAACGTCGGAGTTGAGCAGGGTGCTGCCGGCCGCGCCCATGCGGTCGTTGCCCACGCCAATGCCGGTGCCGGCGCCCACGCCGTACTGCACGCCGAAGGTATTGCCGCCGCCGAGGACCTTGTCCTGCTTGTGCAGTACCGTCAACTGCCAGCCGCCGTGGCGGCCGTCGCCCTGCGCCGTGATCAGCGACGTGGCCACGTCGATGCTGCCGCCCGGGTTGACGGGCAGGCCTTCGTAGATGAAGTTCTGGCGAATGGCGGCGTTGGTGTTGGTCACCAGGCCGGTCTGGGGATTGATGATATTGCTGTCGTTATCCTTGAACACGGCGTAGCTGAATTTGCCGGGGCCGGCCTTGACGCCGTCGATACCGCCGCCGGTGCCGTTCAGGTTGATGTACTGCAGGTCCAGCATGTGGATGTCGGGACGGTAGTAGTAGCGCTTACCGATCCAGGCCACGCCGCCGCTCAGGAAGTCCAGCCCTTTCGCTTCCACGTAGGCCTTGGCCAGGCCCAGCTTGGCGTCACCGAAATCGGAACCGGAGTTGTACTCGGTGCCCCACAGCGTGGCGACGAAGCTCACGCCGTCGGCCGATTTGGCCACTTCCTTGGTGTAGCCGCCTTCGAAGTAGGCGTCGCACTCGTTACCGAGGCGGTACTTCATGGTGTTGCCACCGAGGCCGTAGCAAGCTTGCGGGCCGTGGCCCGAGCTGGTGCCGGAGCCGGCGCGCAGGTAGCCGTGGAAGCCTTCCTCGTCGTGGCCAGCATCGGCGCAGGCCGCGCCGCTCGCCAGCGCGGCCGCGATGGCCAGTGGCAGCAGTTTCAACATCCGTTGTGTCATGCCTTATCTCCCTCTTTTAATGTTGTGGTGTGCAGCACCACGCTCTGTGAACCTAGTGAACTGTAATGTTCGAATCGATCGTGCCTGCCGTGCCGGCAACGCCCATGGCTGCGTTGCAAATGCTCGCGATAGCCCGCTATCGCTGCGCTTTGCGCCTTGCCCTGTGCGCCGCCGGCGCGTCCTTCACGACCGATTCTCCCTTACAGTCCACTAGCGGTTCGAATTCGGGTTCTTGCGATGAAGCGGTTAAACAGGGCGCACCTGGCTGATGGCGCGCTCCCAGCTGTGCATGCGTTCTTGCGCCTGGGCCCGGTCCATGGCCGGTTCAAACACGCGCTCGACCCGCCATTGCGCGGCCAGTTGCTCGCGGTCGCGATAGACGCCGCTGGACAGGCCAGCCAGATATGCGGCGCCCAAGGCCGTGGTTTCCGTCACTTGCGGACGCAGGACGGGAATGCCCAGCAGGTCGGCCTGGAATTGCAGCAGCAGGGAATTGGCGCAGGCCCCGCCGTCCACGCGCAGTTCGGTGATCGGCGTGGCCGCATCGCGCATCATGGCTTGTAGCAGGGCTGCGCTTTGGAAGGCGATACCTTCCAGCGCGGCACGCGCGATGTGAGCCTGGGTGGTACCGCGGCTCAATCCCAGTATGGCACCTTTGGCCGACGGCACCCAGTACGGCGCGCCCAATCCCGTGAAAGATGGCACAAATACAACACCGCCGGAATCGGGGACGGAGCCGGCCAGTGCTTCCACTTCGGCCGTGCTGTTGATGGCCTTGAGGCCATCGCGCAGCCACTGCACGACGGCGCCGCCGACAAATACGCTGCCTTCCAGCGCGTACTGGCGGGTGGCGCCGGCCTGGCAGGCCGCGGTGCTGATCAAACCATTTTTCGAATCGGCACATTGCTCGCCCGTGTTGAGCAGCATGAAGCATCCGGTGCCGTACGTGTTCTTGGCCATGCCGGGCTCAAAGCAGGCCTGGCCGAACAGGGCCGACTGCTGGTCGCCCGCGAGGCCGGCGATGGGCACGGAGCCGCCCAGCCATTGCGCGTCGGTGGCGCCATACTGGTGGCTGGACGGACGCACTTCGGGCAGGACTTCCGGTGGAATGTCCAGCCAGGCCAGCAGCTCCTGGTCCCAGCAGCCTTCATGGATATTCCACAGCATGGTGCGGGCGGCGTTGCTCACGTCCGTCACATGCAGGCGGCCGCCGGTGAGGTTCCAGGCCAGCCAGCTGTCCACCGTACCGAAGGCCAGTTCGCCACGCGCGGCACGCGCGCGGGCGCCGTCCACGTGGTTCAGGATCCAGTTCAGTTTGGTGGCGGAAAAATAGGGGTCGAGGATCAGGCCCGTCTTGTGGCGGATCGTTTCGGCCAGGCCATCGGCGCGCAGGCGGTCGCACAGCGCCTCGGTGCGGCGGTCCTGCCAGACGATGGCGTTGAAGATGGGACGGCCCGTGGCCCGTTCCCAGACGACGGTGGTTTCGCGCTGGTTGGTGATGCCCAGCGCGGCGATGTCGGCCGCCTTGATGCCCGCCTTGGCCAGCGCGGCGCGGGCGGTGGCGAGCTGGCTGCTCCACAATTCCTGCGCGTCGTGTTCGACCCAGCCGGGCTGCGGAAAGTGTTGGGTGAATTCCTGCTGCGCCGAGGCGACGATTTCGCCGCTGTCGCGGAAGACGATGGTGCGCGAGCTTGAGGTGCCCTGGTCCAGTGCCAGCAAATAGGCCATAACGTTGTCTGTCCTGCTTAATGGGTTGTTGCGAAGGTTGTTGCATGGGTGGTCTCGACAAGGCCGGACTTGCGCGCCGGGGCGCCCAAGTCCGGCCTTGCGGACCCGCGCGGGATTAACGCACGCGGCCTTCCTTCCACGCCTTCAGCAGCGTGTCATAGGCGATGGTTTCGCCCTTCGGCTTCTCGTTGGGCAGCTTGGCCCAAGGTGCGCCGTTGTTGGACAGCCAGCTGGCCGGATCCTTCTTGTCGTTCAGCTTGGGCGTGCAGTTCTTCATGCCGGCGCGCTGCAGACGGGACATGATCTGGTCCATCTCCTCGGCCAGGTTGTCCATCGCGCCTTGTGGGGTCTTCTCGGCCGAGATGGCGGTGGAGACGTTCTTCCACCACAGCTGCGCCATCTTCGGATAGTCCGACACGTTGTTGCCGGTCGGGGTCCACGCCACGCGGGCCGGGCTGCGGTAGAACTCGATCAGGCCGCCCAATTTCGGCGCCATGTCCGTCATCGCCTTGGAGCGGATGTCCGAATCGCGGATGAAGGTCAGGCCCACCAGCGATTTTTTCAGCGACACGGTCTTCGAGGTGACGAACTGGCCATACAGCCAGGCGGCGGACATCTGGTCAGGCGGAGTGCTCTTCAGGTAGGTCCAGGAACCCACGTCCTGGTAGCCATTCTGCATGCCTTCCTTCCAGTACGGGCCGTGCGGGCCGGGCGCCATGCGCCATTTTGGCGAGCCGTCCGCGTTCACCACGGGCAGGCCAGGCTTGGTCATGCCGGCCGTGAAGGCGGTGTACCAGAAGATCTGTTGCGCGATCTGGCCCTGGGCCGGCACCGGGCCGGCTTCGGAGAAGGTCATGCCCAGCGCTTCTGGCGGTGCGTAGTGCTTCATCCAGTCCAGGTATTTGGTGAGCGCGTAGACGGCGGCCGGCGAGTTGGTCGCACCACCGCGTGCCACGGACGCGCCCACAGGCGTGCACTTGTCGGCGGCCACGCGGATGCCCCATTCGTCCACCGGCAGGCCGTTCGGGATGCCCTTGTCGGCGGTACCGGCCATCGACAGCCAGGCATCGGTGAAGCGCCAGCCCAGCGATGGGTCTTTTTTGCCGTAGTCCATGTGGCCGAACACCTTCTTGCCGTCCAGGTCTTTCACGTCATTGGTGAAGAAGGCGGCGATGTCCTCATAGGCCGACCAGTTTTGCGGCACGCCCAGGTCGTAGCCATACTTGGCCTTGAACTTGGCCTGCAGGTCCTTGCGCGCGAACCAGTCGGCGCGGAACCAGTACAGGTTGGCGAACTGCTGGTCGGGCAGCTGGTACATCTTGCCGTCCGGCGCGGTGGTGAAGCTGGTGCCGATGAAGTCCTTCAGGTCCAGGCCCGGATTGGTGTATTCCTTACCGGGGCCGGCCATGTAGTCGGACAGCACCACGGTCTGGCCGTAGCGGTAGTGGGTGCCGATCAGGTCCGAGTCGTTGACCCAGCCGTCGTAGATCGATTTACCGGACTGCATGGAGGTCTGCATCTTTTCCACCAGGTCGCCTTCCTGGATCACGTCGTGGATCACCTTGATGCCGGTGATTTCCTCGAACGCCTTGGCCAGGGTCTTCGATTCGTATACGTGGGTGTCGAGCGTCTCGGAGACGACGTGGATTTCCTTCACGCCCTTGGCCTTCAGTTTGGCGGCGGCGCTGATGAACCAGTTCATTTCGTCGAGCTGCTGGGCGCGCGACAGGGTGCTGGGTTTGAATTCGGTGTCGATCCACTTTTCAGCCGACTTGCTGTCGGCCCAGGCGTTGCTGGACAGTGCCAGCACGGCAGCTGCCACGAGACTGAGCTTGAACGCCGCTTGAGTGCTTCTCTTCATGTCTTCTCCACTTGTAGTATTGCCTTCCCAGGGACTGCCGCAATGGAGACGGAAGGGTGTCTCTTCTTGCTTTATTGTCCAGCTAGCGCTGCCAGGCGGCCGGTATATCAACACTGGCGACTTGGCAACGCGTCCAACAAAAAAAATTCACGCCTTGGCCATGATCACGACCAGGGCCAGGAAACCCAGGCCGGCCGCCACCCACTGGCTCATCTCGGTCAGCGCGACCCAGGCCAGGTTGATGTAGGCGGCCGTGAGCAGGCCGATGAACAGGCGGTCGCCACGGGTGGTGCGCATGGGCAGGAAGCCCTTGCGTTCCACGGTGGGCGAGCGCAGCTCCCATACCGTCATCCCGGCCAGCATCAGGAAGATGCCGATGAAGAAAATAGCGATGGGCGCGGTCCACGCCATCCAGGCAAATGTCATTTCCATCTCAAACCCTCCCCATGGCGAAACCTTTGGCGATGTGATTGCGCACGAACCAGATCACCAGCATGCCGGGGATCAGGGTCAGTACGCCGGCGGCGGCCAGCACGCCCCAGTCCATGCCGGCGGCCGACACGGTGCGCGTCATGATGGCGCTGATCGGCTTGGCGTTGACGGAAGTGAGCGTACGGGCCAGCAGCAGCTCCACCCAGCTGAACATGAAGCAGAAGAAGGCTGTCACGCCTACCCCGGCTTTGATCAGCGGCAGGAAGATGCGCAGGAAGAAGCGCGGGAACGAGAAACCGTCGATATAGGCCGTCTCGTCGATCTCGCGCGAGATGCCGGACATGAAGCCTTCCAGGATCCACACGGCCAGCGGCACGTTGAACAGCATGTGCGCCAGCGCCACGGCGATGTGGGTGTCCATCAGCCCCACGGTGGAGTAGAGCTGGAAGAACGGCAGCAGGAACACGGCCGGCGGCGTCATGCGGTTGGTCAGCAGCCAGAAGAACATGTGCTTGTCGCCCAGGAAGCGGTAGCGCGAGAAGCCGTAAGCGGCCGGCAGCGCCACCAGCAACGACAGGACGGTGTTCAACGCCACGTAGATGATGGAGTTGATGTAGCCGTTGTACCAGGACGGATCGGTGAAGATGGTCTTGTAGTTGTCCCAGGTAAGCTGGTGCGGCCACAGGCTGAACACCGACAGGGTTTCCTCGTTGGTCTTGAGCGAGGTGTTGAGCATCCAGTACAGCGGGATCAGTGTGAAGCCCACGTACAGCATCAGCGTCAATGCGCGTGGCAAGCGGTTGGCCTTATCCATGGGCGGTCTCCGAGGTGGTGGCGCTGTTGCCCGCGCCTTGCATCCAGTTGTAGAGCACGAAACTGAACAGCAGGATGATGAGGAAGTAAATCAGCGAGAACGCGGCCGCCGGTCCCAGGTCGAACTGGCCCACGGCTTTCTGGGTCAGGTACTGGCTCAGGAAAGTGGTCGAGTTGCCAGGCCCGCCGCCGGTCAGTACGAACGGTTCCGTATAGATCATGAAGCTGTCCATGAAGCGCAGCAGCACGGCGATCATCAGCACGCCGCGCATCTTGGGCAGCTGGATGTGGCGGAACACGGCCCAGCGGCTGGCGCCGTCGATCTGGGCCGCCTGGTAATAGGCGTCCGGGATCGAGCGCAGGCCGGCGAAGCCCAGCAATGCGACCAGCGGGGTCCAGTGCCACACGTCCATCAGCAGTACGGTCAGCCAGGCATCGCTGGTGTGGGAGGCGTAGTTGTAGTCCACGCCCAGCAGGTTGAGCGCGTGGCCACCGAGGCCGATGTCGGCGCGGCCGAAAATCTGCCAGATGGTACCCACCACGTTCCATGGGATCAGCAGCGGCATGGACAACACCACCAGCGCAGCCGACGATTTCCAGCCCTTGGACGGCATGGACAGGGCCAGGCCCACGCCCAGCGGAATCTGCACCAGCAGCACGCACAGCGAGAAGATCAACTGGCGCAGCAGGGCGCCGTGCAGGTCGGGATCACGCATGATGGAGCGGAACCATTCCAGCCCCACGAACACGCTCTGGGTCGGGCTGATGATGTCCTGCACCGAGTAGTTCACCACCGTCATCAAGGGCAGGATGGCGGAGAAGGCTACGCACAGGAATACGGGCAGGATGAAGAACCACGCCTTGTTGTGATAGGGTTTGTTCATCCCGCTATCCTTTCGTCGTTGCAGAAGAAGATGGTTTCCGGGCGGGCCAGGCGCAGCCAGTGGCGTCCCGCCTGCACGTTGACCGCGCTATCGAGTTTGGCCTTGAGCGGATGGCCGGCCACCGTGCCGGTCACCAGTTGGCAGGTGCCCAGCTGCTGCACTTGCCAGATGTCCGCCTCCAGCGCACCGGCCGTGCCGGGGGCGGCCAGTTGCACGAACTCGGGACGGATGCCCAGGCTGACCTTGCCGTTGGCGCCTTTCAGGGCGGCCACCGTGGCCGGGTCCACGGCCAGCCGGTGCTGGCCGATCTGGACCGCGTCCGTCTCGCCATTCAGGCTGACAGGGTAGAAGTTCATGCCGGGGCTGCCGATGAAGTAGCCCACGAACGTGTGGTCGGGACGTTCGAACAGCGCGTCCGGCGTGCCTTTCTGGACGATCTTCCCGTTCGTCATCACCACCACCTCGTCAGCGAAGGTGAGCGCCTCCACCTGGTCGTGGGTGACGTAGATCAGCGTCAGCTTGAGCTGCTGGTGGATTTGCTTGAGCTGGCGGCGCAACTGCCATTTCAGGTGCGGATCGATCACCGTCAGCGGTTCATCGAACAGGATGGCGGCGACGTCCTTGCGCACCAGGCCACGGCCCAGCGAGATTTTCTGCTTGGCGTCGGCCGACATGCCGGCCGCGCGCACTTTCAGCTCGTGCGTCATGCCGAGGATTTCGGCCACTTCATGCACGCGCTGGTGCACTTCTTTTTCCGGCATCTTGCGGTTACGCAATGGGAACGCCAGGTTGTCGTACACGCTCATGGTGTCGTACAACACGGGGAACTGGAACACCTGCGCGATATTGCGGCCGCGCGTGGGCACCTGCGTCATGTCTTTGCCGTCGAACAGCACTTGGCCGTGCGAGGGCACCAGCAGGCCGGAGATGATGTTGAGCAGGGTCGACTTGCCGCAGCCCGATGGGCCCAGCAGCGCGTAGGCGCCGCCGTCTTCCCACACCATGTTCATCGGTTGCAGCGCATAGTCCTGCGGATTGGTGGGATTGGGGCCGTAGGCGTGGCCCAGGTTGCGGAATTCAATGCGCGCCATGGGCGTTCTCCTTGGGTGCGCGCAGCAGGGCGCCGTCCGCGTCGAAAATGAACAGATGATCGGGGCTGACGCTGGCCTGCACCGCCGCGTCCATGCCGGCCGCGTACACGCCCGGCACTTGCGCCACCAGGCTGTTGGCGCCGTGGTGCAGGTGGACGTAGGTTTCCGAGCCGCTCAACTCAGCCAGGTCCACGGTGCAGTCGATGCGGTTGGCGTGGCTGGCGTCGTCGGCCAGGCGTACGTGGTGGCAGCGCACGCCGATCTTGCATGGCATGGTGGTGGGCAGTTCCAGCGCGGGCGCCGCCACGGACAGGGTGGGGCCGTTGTCCAGGCGTACGCTGTTGCCGTTCTCGACATGGCCCTCGAAGATATTCATGGGCGGATCGTTGAAGATGGCGGCGGCGCGGATCGTGGCCGGGCGCTGGTAGACGGCCAGCGTGGGGCCTGTTTGCAGGATGCGGCCGGCGTCCATCAGTACCGTATGGCCGCCCAGCAGCAAGGCTTCCTGCGGTTCCGTGGTGGCATAGACCACCGTGGTCTGGCCGTCGGCGAACAGCGACGACAGTTCCATGCGCAGTTCTTCGCGCAGCTTGTAATCGAGGTTGACGAGCGGTTCGTCCAGCAGCACCAGCGGGGCGCGCTTGACCAAGGCCCGCGCCAGCGCGCAGCGTTGCTGCTGGCCGCCGGACAGGGCGCCGGGCAGCCGTTGCAGCAGGTGATCGATGTGCAGCTTGGTGGCGATGGCGCGCACGCGCTGGTCGATTTCCGCCGCCGGGCAGCGCTGCAGGCGCAGCGGCGCGGCGATGTTCTCGTACACCGTCATGGCCGGGTAGTTGACGAACTGCTGGTACACCATGGCCAGGTTGCGCTCGCGCACGCTGACGCCGGTGACGTCCTTGCCATCGACCAGCACGCGGCCGGCCGTGGGACGATCCAGGCCCGCGATCACCCGCATCAGCGAGGTCTTGCCGGCCTGGGTAGGCCCCAGCAGTACATTGATGGTGCCAGGGACCAGTTTCAGGTCCATCGGGTACAGATAGGTCTCTGCTCCAACTCTCAGGCTTATATCTTTAAGCTCTAATATCACTGCACGTCTCCTTGCGTTGTTCGTTTATGCCGCCTGGCCCGCTCGCTCATGGTTGAGCCACTGGGTCAGGCGGGCATGGTGTTGCGGTTGTGCGTACAGGCCGCATTTGGTGCGGCGCCACAGGATGTCGTCGGCGCTGCGGGCCCATTCCACGGTGACCAGATAGCGCGCTTCCCGTTCGTACAGGCCCGGCGCCAGTTCCTCGCCCAGGTCGGCCATCTTGTTGGCGTCGCCCAGCATGCGCTGCAGGCGGGTGCCGTAGCAGCGCGCATAGCGTTTTGCCAGCGGCGCCGGCAACCAGGGGTGCGACTGGCCCAGGCGCGTCAGGAACTGGTCGAACGCGCCCTTGCGCACCAGGGCGCCTGGCTGTTGCAGGTCGCCGCCTGGCAACGGTTCCTCGGCCGTCCAATCGGGCGCGCTCGTGCCCAGGCGCTGTTGCAGCATGTCGAGCGCTTCCTCGGCCAGCTTGCGGTAGGTGGTGATCTTGCCGCCCCAGAC
The DNA here is from genome assembly GCF_014042355.1 of Rugamonas apoptosis. GTDB lineage: Bacteria > Pseudomonadota > Gammaproteobacteria > Burkholderiales > Burkholderiaceae_D > Rugamonas > Rugamonas apoptosis. The sequence goes on along the minus strand of NZ_JACEZU010000004.1, from coordinate 84,337 downwards.
ATTGAGGAAGGGCGGCGCATGTGGGTCGCATTCGAGCAGGTAATCGCGGGTGACGGCGGACGCGGATTGCGAGGCGTCGTCCAGCAGCGGGCGGACGCCGGAATAGGTGCCCACTACGTCGGCCGCGCTGATCTGCTTGCTGAAGTAGCGGTTGGCCATCTGGCACAGGTAGGCGACTTCGCTGTCGTCGATCCGCACGGCGCCCGGTTCGCCCGTGTATTCCAGGTCGGTGGTGCCGATCAGCGTGAATTCATCCTGGTAGGGGATGGCGAAGATGATGCGCTTGTCCGGGTTCTGGAAAATGTAGGCGTATGGGTGGCTGAACAGGCGCGGCACGATGATATGGCTGCCTTTGATCAGGCGCAGGCCGTGGCCCTTGCCGCCGCCGGCCGCGTTGGCCATCTGGCCGGCCCAAGGCCCGGCCGCGTTCACGATGGCGCGCGCCTGCACGTCGATGCGGCCCTGGTCTTCGCTGTCCAGGGTGGCCTGCCAGCCTTCGCCTTGCTGGTGTATGGCCACGCACTTGGTGCGGGTGAGGATGGTGGCGCCGCGTTCCTTGGCGTCGAGCGCGTTCAGCACCACCAGCCTGGCGTCGTCGACCCAACCGTCGGAATAGACGAACCCTTTGCGGTAGTCTCCCTTGAGCGGCGCGCCGGCTTCGTGGCGGCGCAGCGAGATGCCGTTCGACGCGGGCAGGAACTTGCGGTGGGCCAGGTGATCGTACAGGAACAGGCCGGCCCGTATCATCCACGCGGGACGCTGGCTGGCGTCGTGCGGCATCACAAAACGCAGCGGATGCATGATGTGCGGCGCGGCGCGCAGCAGCACTTCACGTTCCAGCAGGGCTTTGCGCACCAGCTTGAATTCATAATATTCCAGATAGCGCAGGCCGCCGTGAATCAGCTTGGTGCTGGCGGACGAGGTGTGCTGGGCCAGGTCGTGCTGTTCGCACAGGATCACGCTCAGGCCACGGCCGATGGCGTCACGGGCAATGCCGGCGCCGTTGATACCGCCGCCGATGATCAGCAGATCGCAGCTGCGTTTGGCTGCCGGGAGGTTGTTGGTCATCATCATGGACGGCTTGCCGGACGGTGGCCGGTGCGTACGGGGCAGGGTGGCAGCTGTTGGTATATGTTCATTTGCTCATTCCTTATGTTGGACGCGTTGGTCTGCGGCCGTCGTCTCCATATTTGCGCTATCTTCGCGACAAGTTTTTGTTGGTTTTATTAGCAAGGCTGCATTGCTGGAATGGCCATTGTACGCAAACTCGAAAAAACTACAACAATTATTTGTTCATTTTTTTGTTCGTTATGGTTCATGTGAACATTAATTCTTTGGCGCTGGCATGTGCCGCGCAACTGGGGCATGTAGCAGGCGTTTTGGATGCGCAAGGGGCGTGCGCGTGCTCGTATGGTCATTTCGATGGCGATAAAAACAACTACAACGAACAAGAATGAAAAAAATTTCAACCACATGCGCGCAAGGCGCGTATCATTGCGATCGAGTGAAAAACCGTTCATTTTTGTTCATTAGAAAACCATGACGCCACGCCACCGCCGATTGCTGGACCATATCCGGGCTCACGGAGACACCTCCGTCGAAGAGCTTGCGAGATTGTTGGAAGTCACCACCCAGACCATCCGCCGCGACATCCGCGAGCTGGAGGACGCCCGCCTGCTGGCGCGCTACCACGGCGGTGTCGGCATTCCGTCGACGGTGGAGAACATCGATTACGACCGCCGCCGCGTGATGGATACGGACGCCAAGCGCCGCATCGGCCAGATGGCGGCCGCGCAGGTGGAGCCGGGGCGTTCGCTGATCATCAACATCGGCACCACCACCGAGGAAGTGGCCAAGGCCCTGCAGCAGCACAAGGGGATACGGGTGGTGACCAACAACCTGAACGTGGCGTCCCTGCTGTCGAGCAGCGGCGAGGTGGAGGTGATCGTGGCCGGTGGCCTGGTGCGCAAGCGCGATTGCGGCATCGTGGGCGAGGCCACCATCGACTTCATGCGTCAGTTCAAGGTCGATATCGGCATCATCGGCGTGTCCGGCATCGAAAACGACGGCACGCTGCTCGATTACGACTACCGTGAGGTGCGCGTGACCCAGGCCATCATCGAACAGTCGCGCGAAGTGTGGCTGGTGGCAGACCACACCAAATTCGGCCGCCACGCGTTGGTTCGGCTTGGGAATATCGCGCAGATCGATAAATTCATCACCGATCTGCCGGTGCCGCCGGAAGCGCTGGCCGCATTCGATGCCTCCGGCGTCGAAGTCCTGGTGGCGCCCGCCGAGTAAGGCGCGGCGCGGGCGGCTTACCGCCTGCCGTCCACCGCCCGCCTACCGCCTGCTGCATATCGTCGACCGCGCGCCCTCCAGCGCTTAGTCGCTTACTGTTCGCCGTCGGACTTCTTGCGCTGTTGACGCAGGTAGTTCGGCAAATCCCCCAGCCGCATCCCTTCCGGAATGTGGCGTTGATGCTTGGCCTGGCCCACGCGTTGCGCGCGGTAGATGCCCGTGTGGCCGGAGAACAGGTAGCTGACGGCGCAAGCGAGGCCCGCATAAGGCGCGATATCCGAACCGAACAGCTCAATCGCCATCACGGTGGACGCGATGGGCGTGTTGGCCGCGCCGGCGAACACGGCGACGAAGCCAATCGCGGCCAGCAGGGCGAACGGCATGTGCAGCAATGGCGCCAGCGCGTTCCCCAGGGTGGCGCCGATGTAGAACAGGGGCGTCACTTCACCGCCCTTGAAGCCAGTGCCTAACGAGAGCACTGTAAATGCGGTCTTGCCCAGGAAGTCCCAGGCCGGCAGGGGGTGTGCAAACGATTCCACAATCGTGGGGATACCCAGGCCGATATAGCGCTGGGTGCCGAGCAGCCAGACGGCCGTGGCGACAACCACCCCGCCAAGCAGAGGGCGCAGCGGCGCGTAACTGATCCGCTTTTTCATGAAGTCGCCCAGGCCGTGGGTCGCGTTCGCGAACAACATTCCCGCCAAACCGAACATGGCGCCGGCCGCCAGCGTCGCCGCCAGGGTCCAAAGCGTGATGTGGGGGATAGCGCCCGCCAGGTAGTGGGTGTGATGGACACCCCATGCCAGCCCGACTTGATCGGCCACGATGGCGGCCAGCATGCAGGGCATGATCGCGTCGTAGCGCATACGGCCGATGGCCAGCACTTCCAGGCCGAAAATGGCGCCGGCCAGCGGCGTGCCGAACACGGAGGCGAAGCCCGCGCTAATGCCGGCCATGATCAGCAGCCGGCGGTGCGACAGGTCCATGCGGAACACGTGGGTCAGTTGGTCGGCCAGCGCGCCGCCCATCTGCACGGCCGTGCCTTCGCGGCCGACGGAGGCGCCAAACAGGTGGGAGATGATGGTGCCGCCCAGGACCAGGGGCGCCATCCGCAGTGGAATCACGCTTTTCGGGTCATGGATCTCGTCGATCAGCAGGTTGTTGCCCGCCTCGACGGACTTGCCCAGCCGGAGATAGATCCAGCCCACGGCGAAACCGGCCAGTGGCAGCAGCCAGATGATCCAGCCGTGGGCTTCGCGCCACGCGGTGACCATATCGAGCGAGAACAGGAATGCGGCGGAGGCGCTGCCGGCCAGGATGGCGACGACGATCGCGAGAGCGGACCATTTGCCCATGTAGGGCAGCAAATCGATGGGTTCGGGGTGTTTTGCGTTTTTCATAAGACCCTGGAAAGGCCGCCCGATGATAGCAAGTTTTACTACACGGCACAATTATTCGGCCCTGCGGCCAGCGCAACATCGGCGCCGGGACAGGTTTGCCCCAGCATTCGCGCCCGGCGAGAGGCGACTGATGGTAAAATGCCCGGTTATCCAAATTCACTGCGTTAAGGGCATTCCTCGTGTTATCGACAGCAAACATTACCATGCAGTTCGGCGCCAAGCCGTTGTTTGAAAACATCTCCGTCAAGTTCGGCGATGGCAACCGCTACGGCCTGATCGGTGCCAACGGCTGCGGCAAGTCCACCTTCATGAAAATCCTGGGCGGCGACCTGGAGCCGTCGGCCGGCAACGTGATGCTGGACGTGAACGAGCGCCTCGGCAAACTGCGTCAGGACCAGTTCGCGTACGAGGAAATGCGCGTGCTGGACGTGGTCATGATGGGCCACACGGAAATGTGGGCCGCCATGCAGCAGCGCGACGCCATCTACGCCAATCCCGAAGCGACCGACGACGACTACATGCACGCGGCCGAACTGGAAGGCAAAGTGGCCGAGTACGACGGCTACACGGCTGAAGCGCGCGCCGGCGAACTGCTGCTGGGCGCGGGCGTGGAAATCGACCTGCACCAGGGCCCGATGAGCAATGTGTCGCCCGGCTGGAAGCTGCGCGTGCTGCTGGCCCAGGCCCTGTTCTCGAATCCTGACATTCTGCTGTTGGACGAACCGACCAACAACCTGGACATCAACACCATCCGTTGGCTGGAAGACGTGCTCAACGAGCGCAACTCCACCATGATCATCATTTCCCACGATCGCCACTTCCTGAACCAGGTCTGCACCCACGTGGCCGACATGGACTACGGTACGCTGAAGATCTACCCCGGCAATTACGACGATTACATGATGGCCTCGACCCAGGCCCGCAACCAGCAACTGGCCAACAACGCCAAGGCGAAAGAGAAAGTCGCCGAGCTGCAGGACTTCGTGCGCCGCTTCGCCGCCAACAAGTCCAAGGCCCGCCAGGCGACTTCGCGCGCCAAGCAGATCGAGAAGATCAAGGTCGACGACATCAAGCCGTCCTCGCGCGCCTACCCGTTCGTGCGTTTCGAAGGCGAGAAGAAGCTGCACCGTCTGGCCGTGGAAGTGGAAGGCATCTCGAAAAAGTACGACCGCCAGCTGTTCAAGAACTTCAGCATCATGGTCGAAGCGGGTGAACGCATCGCCATCATCGGTGCCAACGGCGCCGGTAAGACCACCATGCTGCGCTGCATCGCGGGCGAGATCGCGCACCTGGCGCCGGACACGGGCCGCGTCAAGTGGGCCGAAAACGCCAACGTGGGCTACATGCCGCAGGATCCGACCGAGGACTTCGCCAGCGACACCGTGTTGACCGACTGGATGGGTAAGTGGACCCAGGAAGGCGACGACGACCAGGCCGTGCGCTCCATCCTGGGCCGGTTGCTGTTCGGCGGCGACGAGGTCAAGAAATCCGTGCGCGTGCTGTCGGGTGGTGAAAAGGGCCGCATGATGTACGGTAAGCTGATGCTGGGCCGTCACAACGTGCTGCTGCTGGACGAACCGACCAACCACATGGACATGGAATCGATCGAGTCGCTCAACGTGGCGCTTGATAAATACGCCGGCACCCTGATCTTCGTCTCGCACGACCGTGAATTCGTGTCGTCGCTGGCCAACCGCATTATCGAGATCAAGGAAAACGAAGTGGTCGATTTCCACGGCAACTACGAAGACTACCTGACCAGCCAGGGCATCGCTTAATACCGGGGGCGCCTTTGCCGCCCTATGGCGGGGAGGGCGCCCTGCACGACGCGCCGCGATATGCGATAGTGTCGTTTCACGTTTTTCGTCACTGAACATCATGCAAACATTACCGATCAAGTCAGTCGAGTATGAACATCCCCAGGATGGCGGCAGCTGCACGGCGCGCGCCTGGGCCCGCACCCCGGCCACGCCTACCCCGGCCGAGCGCACCGAACTGCGCGAGCGCATCAAGCGCCTGCTGAAGGAACGCGAAGCCGTGCTGGTGGCCCACTATTATGTGGACGCCGACCTGCAGGACCTGGCCGAGGAAACGGGCGGCTGCGTGTCCGACTCGCTGGAAATGGCCCGCTTCGGCCGCGACCACGCCGCCAAGACGCTGGTGGTGGCCGGCGTGCGCTTCATGGGCGAGACGGCCAAGATCCTGAGTCCGGAAAAGCGTATCTTGATGCCGGACCTGGACGCCACCTGCTCGCTGGACCTGGGCTGCCCGGCCGACGAGTTCACGGCGTTCTGCGACGCCCATCCGGACCGCACGGTGGTGGTGTACGCCAACACCAGCGCGGCCGTGAAAGCGCGCGCCGACTGGATGGTGACGTCTTCCATCGGCCTCGATATCGTGGCCCACCTGCACGCGCAGGGTAAAAAAATCCTGTGGGCGCCGGACAAGCACCTGGGTTCCTACATCCAGAAGCAGACCGGGGCCGACATGTTGCTGTGGCAGGGTTCCTGCCTGGTGCACGACGAATTCAAGGGCATCGAACTGGACCTGCTGAAGGCCGAGTACCCGAACGCCAAGGTGCTGGTGCACCCGGAATCGCCCGCCAACGTGGTGGCGCTGGCCGACGTGGTGGGTTCCACTTCGCAGATGATCCAGGCTGCCGTCGAATCGGAGGCCGACACCTTCATCGTCGCCACCGACAACGGCATCCTGCACAAGATGCGCGCCGCCGCACCGGGCAAGACCTTCATCGAGGCGCCCACGGCCGGCAACAGCGCCACCTGCAAGAGCTGCGCCCACTGCCCGTGGATGGCCATGAACGGCCTGCAGAACCTGGCCGACGTGCTGGAAAATATGGGCAATGAAATTCACGTCGACCCGGCCGTGGGCCAGGCCGCCGTCAAGTCGATCAACCGCATGCTCGATTTCGCCGCCGCGAAAAAAGCCAAGGTCCAGCCGAGTGCGGACCTGGCCAAGGAAGCTGCACTGTTTTCCGGAGTCGGTCCAGCATGAGTACCCTGGTCAATCGTTTTGCCCCGTTCGACGCACCGCTCAAGGCGGCGTTTGAAGCCAACCTGCTGGCGGCATTGCTGGAAGATGTAGGCAGCGGCGACCTCACGGGCGAGCTGGTGCCCGCCGGCGGCCGCGCCACCGCGCGCGTGATCGTGCGCGAGGACGCCGTGCTGTGCGGCGCGCCCTGGTTCGAAGGCATCATGAACTGCCTCGACGCCAGCATCGAGATCGACTGGCAATATGCCGAAGGCGATTTGATGACGGCCGGCAGCCTGGTATGCACGATTCAAGGGCCAGCCCGCGCCTTGCTGACGGCCGAGCGCAGCGCGCTCAACTTCCTGCAATTGCTGTCGGGCGTGGCCACGGTCACGCGCCGTTACGTGGACGTGGTGGAAGGCACTTCGGCCGCCATCCTCGACACCCGCAAGACCTTGCCCGGCATGCGCCTGGCGCAGAAGTACGCGGTGCGCGTGGGCGGTGGCCAGAACCAGCGCCTGGCGCTGTACGACGGCATCCTGATCAAGGAAAACCACATCGCGGCTGCGGGCGGCATCACGGCCGCCGTTGCCGCCGCCATGCGGCTGGAGAAGGGCGTGTCGATCCAGGTGGAAGTGGAAACGCTGGACGAGCTGGACGAGGCCCTGGTGGCCGGCGCCACCTCCATCCTGCTCGATAACTTCAGCCTGGAGATGATGCGCGAAGGCGTGAAACGCAACGCGGGCCGCGCGCTGCTGGAAGCGTCCGGCGGCATCAACTTCGACACCGTGCGCGCCATCGCTGAAACGGGCGTGGACCGCATCTCCATCGGCAGCCTGACCAAGGACGTGCGCGCCACCGACTATTCGATGCGCATCGTCGGCTGATTTATCCCCCATCGCCGCCGTTCCAGGCGGCGATGGGCTTGCCGGCGCCACCGGAAATGTTGATATTCCGTTATAATTGCGCTATGAATCACATGGCGAAACGACAAACGCTGCGCATCTGGATCGCCATGCTGGCCATTCTGTTCAGCGCACTTGCGCCATCCATCTCGCATGCACTGGCCGCGGCCAACGGCGCCATCGACAAGATGGAAGTCTGTACTTCCAATGGCTACAAGCTGGTCAAGGTTCCCGATTCGGATAACAGCAAAGCGCCGGCTTCGGCAAAAAATTCGATGGAGCACTGCGCGTTTTGCACCACTCACGGTGGTTCCTATGCGCTGACAGGCTCGCCATCCGTACCCCTGGCCTTGGGCGCCGGCCGCGATATCTATCCGCCGCTGTTCTACACGGCTCCACACTCCCTGCATGCCTGGTCCGCGGCCCATCCGCGCGCGCCTCCTTTCCTCGCCTGACCCGTTTTTCGCCGCACTCCCGTGCACTGACGCGGTCCCCCATCCAGCTTCAGTTTAAGCCCGGCTTGCCGGCGCTCGCTGCCGCCATTTGCCTGGCGCTGACCTGAACTTGCTTAACGAAGCTGGCCATGGACCTATCGGGTATCGCCACACCGGACGCCCGTGATCGCGACAGCCCGCTGCCGTTCTGTCTCAATGCAATCCATGTAAAGAAGATCCCATGCAATCTATGACCATTCCCCGTGTGCTGCTGCTTTCCACGATGTCGCTGGCGGTGCACGCCGCCTGGGCCGAGGATGACCAGGTCACGCCGCCGCAGGTCGTCCAGTCCGAAACCGCTGAGGGCAGCAAGGTCTACGTGACGGCCGCGCGCCAGAACTATCGTGCGCTGTCGGCGACCGGCGCCACCAAGACGGACACGCTACTGAAAGACCTGCCGCAAAGCGTGCGTGTGCTGACCGCTGACTTGCTGAAGGACGCAGGCGTGACGACCTTGGCCAGCGCCCTTGATCTGGCCAGCGGCATTACGCGCCAGAGTAACCTCGGCGGCCTGTGGGACAGCTACGCGATGCGCGGCTTCACTGGCGATCCGAACTTCGGTTCCGACTATCTGGTGAACGGCTTCAGCTCCAGCCGCGGTTACAACGGCTTGCGCGATACGGCCAGCACGGCCAGTGTGGAAGTACTGAAAGGTCCGGCTTCCGCCCTGTATGGCCGTGGCGAGCCAGGCGGCACGGTCAATCTCACGACCAAGAAGCCGCGCTTCGAACCGGTCTACGCCGTTGACCTCTCGATGGGCAGTTTCCACAACCATCGCACCGCTGTGGACCTGACTGGCCCGATCAGCGAAAACATCGCCTATCGCCTGAATGGTGCCTATGAGAAGGGCGCCAGCTTCCGCGATACGGTGGGCACCAAACGTAGCTTCATTTCGCCGTCCTTCATCTGGTTGATCGGCGATACGACGAAGCTGTCTTATGAGCTGGAGCGTAGCGTGCAGCGCGTGTCGTTCGATCGCGGCGTGCTTGCGGTGAACGGCGTGTTGGGGCTGATCCCGCATTCCCGCTTCCTTGGCGAGCCCGATGATGGCCCGACCGAAGTCAAGTCGCTAGGTCACCAGGTCTTCGTTGAACATGAATTCGACGAAAAATGGAAACTGCAATCTGGCCTGTCCTACCGCGACAGTTCGATGGTCGGTTACTCCACCGAGGCCAGCAACCTGCTGGCAGATGGCCGCACGTTGAGCCGCCAGCGCCGCCATCGCGATTCCGCGGCGACCGACATGTCCGGCCGGGTCGAGCTGCTCGGCAGGTTCGATACTGGCCCGGTCACCCACAATGTTCTGTTGGGTGCGGATGCCTACCATTTCGAAGATCGCCGGATTCATACGCGCCGTACCCCTTCCGCGACCAATGCGTACGCGATCGACATTTACCAACCCGTCTATGGCGGCAAGGCCGACCCGATGCTATTGTCGATCGACACCCGGGAAAACCAGCGGTCGCATGCCTTTTACACGCAGGACCAGATCGACCTGACTGACCGGTGGAAGGCGCTGCTTGGTGTGCGCTGGGATCGATACAGCCAGACAGTGCAGAACTTCCGTACCAAGGCAGTGAACGACCAGTCGCTGAGCGCTTCCAGCCCGCGCGGCGGCCTGGTATATCAGCCGCTGTCTACGGTCTCGCTGTACGCCACCGCAGCCAGAGGCTTCCGCCCCAACAGCGGCATCGGCATCGATAACAGGGGGTTCCCGGCCGAACAGAGCAAGTCCTATGAAGCGGGCATCAAGCTGGAAACGGCGGACGGCAAGCTGACCGGCACCTTGGCCTGCTATCGCATCTCCAAAGAGAACGTGCTGACGGCCAATCCGGCCAATTTCAACTACGCGATTCCGGTCGGCGCTGTGGCCAGCAAGGGCGTGGAGCTCGATGTCTCCGGTGATATCTACAAAGACCTGCGCCTGGCGTTGGCCTATGCCTACACGGACGCCAGGGTCTCCCGGGGCGATGCGGCCATCATTACCGGCAGCCGATTCCCGAACGTGCCGCGCCAGAGCGGCAACCTGTTGCTGACCAAGGTCTACACCGTCAACGGCCGGCAGGCAACCCTGGGCGGCGGCCTGACCTATGTCGGCGACCGCCTTGGCGATGTCGCCTTCACCAGCAACTTCAAGCTGCCAGCCTACACCACGGTCAAGCTGATTTCTTCGTGGTCGCCGACCAGGAAGCTGCGTCTGGCGCTGAACGTCGATAACCTGTTCAACAAGCGCTACTACGCCAGCTCGTACAGCCAGCTCTGGGTCGCCCCTGGCCAGGAGCGAACCGCCACCGTTAACCTGAACTACAAGTTCTGACAGGAGCACGTATGACGAAGACAGGGATAGCGGTCCGGTCGCGTATCGCCATTATTGACGTGCTGCGCGGAATGGTCATGCTCATTATGCTGTTCGACCATGTGCGGGAAACAATCTACCTGCACAAGCAAGTCAGCGACCCAATGATGATCGATGCGACCGAACCCGCGCTGTTCTTTACCCGCATGGCAGCGCACTTCTGCGCGCCGACGTTTGTATTCCTGACCGGCCTCTCGGCCTGGCTGTACGCCAACCCGGAGGCAGGTCCGCGTGACGCCACCGGATTTCTTGTGAAGCGCGGCCTGCTGCTGGTGGTACTGGAGATTTTCGTTGTGAACTTTGCCTGGGCCGGTGTATTCCCGCCTGCCACCTTATACCTGCAGGTGATCTGGGTGATAGGCCTGGCCATGGTTTTCCTCGGCGTGGTGCACAAGCTGCCGCTCAAGTTGCTGGGTGCTGCCGGCTTACTGATCGTATTCGGGCACAATGCGTTGACCTCGATAAGCTTCGAGCCGGGCACCTTGGCCTATTCCCTCTGGACTGTGCTGCTGCACCGCGGATACCTGATCGCCGACAGTGCTGTCAAACTGAAGGTGAGCTATCCGTTGCTGCCTTGGATAGGGGTGATCCTGCTCGGCTATGCAGCAGGCCCCCTCTATGCGCGCGGCGTGGCCCCGGAACGCCGCCGCACGCTGCTGCGCCGCTTCGGCGTGGCCGCCTTGCTGTTGCTGGCGATGCTGCGATGCTTCAATATCTACGGCGAGGAACTGCCATGGGCGCAGGGGCCGGATGCCGTGCACACCGTGATGTCCTTCTTTAACTTCACCAAGTACCCGCCGTCGCTGGATTTTCTCCTGCTGACGATCGGCGTAGGCGCGCTGGCCGCCGCCGGGATGGAAGGGGTGGACAACTGGTACACCCGCGCCTGCGCAACCTTCGGTGGGGTGCCGATGTTTTATTATCTGCTGCACCTGTATGTGCTGCTGATCCTTCAAACCGCACTGGTCGCGGTCTTCGGCGCCAATCATGGCGCGCGCTGGGGCGTTGATACTGTCTGGCCGGTCTGGGTCGTCGCGCCGCTGCTTATGCCTGTGCTGTACCTGCCGTGCAAAGCCTTTGCCAACTTCAAACGGACGTCGAAGCAGGCATGGGTTCGATACTTTTGATGGCCACGCGCCATCCCATAGGAATGGCGCGTGCGCAGATGCAGCAGGCCATATCCCGCCGTCTTCAGCCCGTTGCGCACGGCCGATTCCAGCCGGTAGCGCCGCCATTCGACGCCCAGGCGCACGGTGTCGCACACTTCCGCGCGCACGCTGGCAATATTGCTTAACTTGATGTTCGGCAATCCCCCCCATTTCAGGCGGCGATTTCCTTGCGCATGCGCGCCAGCGGCACTTGCACGCCGCCTGGCAGCGCCAGTTCTATGCTTTCCACTATCCTGAAACCGGCAGCCTCGTACAGCGGCACGCCCGGCATGGTGGCGGCCAGTTCCAGCGCGCGGAAGCCGCCCGCCGCTGCCTGTTCGGTGCAATGTTGCAGCAGCATGCGGCCCAACCCCTGGCGCGCTGCGTCCGGAGAAACGAAAAAGGCGCGGATACGGGCCGCTTCACTGGCCGGATCGAGCAGGGGATCGGGACCGGTCTTGGCGCGGTCGGCGCCGAACAGCGTGCTGCGCTTGCTCCAGCCGCCACAGGCCAGCGCCACGCCCTCCCGTTCGATCAGGAAGTAAGTCTGATCCACCACCAGTTGCGTATCGACGCCGAACACATGACGCGTGACGGCTTGCGCCTGCTCGGGCGTGTAGAAGCCAGCGCTCAGTGCAATGCCGGAACGAGCGATCAGCGCTTCCATGGCAGGGATGTCGGAAGGTTGCGCGATGCGCAGACGCAGGTGGCTTGCAGTGTCGCTGGCTGAGTCCATGTGGTCTTGGGGGAAAGGTTGAGCGGTGACGCAGGGCGATACGCGCCGCCGGAATATTGTATATTGTACAGTTTTGGTATCGTTCACCCGGATCGGCGACGATGCTATCATCGAACAGGAGACATGCGATGTCGATTGCGAGTACTGGCGCCACACCCTATTACGCGGTGATCTTCACGTCCATCCGCACCAGCGGCGATGATGGCTATGGGGACATGGCCGACGCGATGCTGGAAGCGGCCGCGAAGCAGCGGGGCTTTCTCGGTGTTGAATCGGCGCGTGACGGGCTGGGCATCACCGTCTCCTACTGGGACAGTCTGGAATCGATCGCGGCCTGGAAGCGCGATGCGTCCCATCTGGTGGCGCAGAAGCTTGGCAGGGAGCAGTGGTATGAGCGTTACAAGACCCGTATCTGCAAGGTCGAGCGCGACTACGATTTTTCGCGGATGTGAGTAGCGCGTTTCTGCGTTTTTCTGGGGCGAGGTAGGAAGATGCTGGCTGCATGGCCGAACTGGAAGTTGCGGCGGTTCGCGTTACTGGCGCTGGCGCCGTGGTTGCTGGGGGCGGCCGGACCGGCGATCGCACGCGAATGGCTGGTGGCCGGTGCCCATTTCGAGGGCGTGTACGAACGGGCGCCCGATGGCGAATTCACCGGGCTTGGACCTGCCATCGTGCGGCGCGTGGCGCAGCAGATGAACGATACCGTGCGTTTCGAACTCTATCCCTGGCCACGCGCGCAGGCGCTGGTCGCGCAGGGCAAGGTGGATCTGCTGGTCGGCCCTTACAAATCGCCGGCCCGCCTGGGACAGATGGCCTTTTCCCAATTGCCGTTCTACCGCGACCAGATGGTATTCTACGCCCGGCCGGCATCCCACATCGTGTGGACCGGCGATTACGCCAGGTTGGCGCAACGGCGTATCGTGATCCTCAACGGTTGGGTGTATGGCGCGGCGTTCACCCAGGCCAGCGCGGGGCTGCATACGAGCGTGGCCAACACGGTGGAAAGCGGGTTGCTGATGGTGGCCCACCAGCACGTGGACCTGTTCGCGACCAATGTGCGCAACACGGAGCCAGTGCTGGCCCGGCTCCATCTGGCAGGCGCGGTGGCGGCCCTGCCGCAGGCGTTAGACCAGCAGGATGGCTATTTCGCCTTCCCCCATGACCCGCAACACGACGAGTTCCGCGCCCGTTTCGACGCGGCCTTCAGGACGCTGGTCGAGCGCGGTGAACTGAAACGGCTCGGCCAGCAGTACGGGGTGGCGGTGCCTTAGCTGTCTGGCGTCACCGCCCAGCCCTCAGCCCTTGCGGCGCGACGGCGTCAGCACGCTGGGCAGCGCCTTCGGCAGCGTTTCCGGATAATCGCGGCTGAAGTGCAGGCCGCGGCTCTCGTGGCGCTGCAGGGCGCTGTTGACGATCAGCGAGGCCACATCGACCAGGTTACGCAGCTCCAGCAAGTCGTGGGTGATGCGGAAATTGCGGTAGTACTCGTCGATCTCCTCCTTCAGTAGCGCGATGCGGTGCTGGGCCCGTTCCAGGCGCTTGGTGGTGCGCACGATGCCCACATAATTCCACATGAAGCGGCGCAGCTCGTCCCAGTTGTGGGAAATCACCACTTCCTCGTCCGCATCCGTCACCCGGCTTTCGTCCCAGTCCGGCAGGTAGGGGATTTCATCCTTTTCCTTGTCGGCGATGTCGGTGGCGCAGGCGCGGCCGATCACCAGGCATTCCAGCAGCGAATTGCTGGCCAGCCGGTTGGCGCCGTGCAGGCCGGTGCAAGCCGTCTCGCCCACGGCGTACAGGCCTGGCAGGTCGGTGCGGCCAGCCAGGTCGGTCACCACGCCGCCGCAGGTATAGTGGGCGGCCGGCACGATGGGAATCGGCTGCTTGGTGATGTCGATGCCCAGTTCCAGGCAGCGCGCGTAAATGGTGGGGAAGTGCTCGATCAGGAATTCAGCCGGCTTGTGGCTGATGTCCAGGTGCACATAGTCCAGGCCGCGCTTCTTGATTTCGAAGTCGATGGCGCGCGCCACCACGTCGCGCGGCGCCAGTTCCGCCCGCTCGTCATGCGCCAGCATGAAGCGGGTGCCGGCCGCCGCGCCCGCTTCGGGCGGCAGCTTGAGCAGGCCGCCTTCGCCCCGGATCGCTTCCGTGATCAGGAAGGACTTGGCGTACGGGTGGTACAAGCAGGTGGGGTGGAACTGGATGAATTCCATGTTCGACACCCGGCAACCGGCGCGCCACGCCATGGCGATGCCGTCGCCGCTGGCCGTGTCCGGGTTGGTGGTGTACAGGTAGACCTTGCCGGCGCCGCCAGTGGCCAGCACCGTGTGCTCGGCCGCGAAGGTATGCACCTGGCCGGTCTGCTCGTCCTGCACGTACAGGCCGTGGCACTTGGGCTGGGCAGGGCCTTTCTTGGCTGGATGTAGTTTATCCGACGTGATCAGGTCGATGGCGCAATGGTGTTCGAACAGCGTGATGTTCGGATGGGCCCGCACTTTCTCTTCCAGCGTGACTTGCACGGCATGGCCGGTGGCGTCGGCCGCGTGAATGATGCGGCGCTGGCTGTGGCCGCCTTCGCGGGTCAGGTGGAAGCCCAGTTCGGCCGATTCGTCACGGGTGAATGGCACGCCTTGCTCGATCAGCCATTCGATGGCTTCCCGCCCGTGCTCGACGATGAAGCGGGTGGCGCTTTCGTCGCACAGGCCGCCGCCGGCGACCAAGGTATCGTTGATATGTTCCGCGTGGCTGTCGCCCGAATCGAGCACGGCGGCGATGCCGCCCTGGGCCCAGTTACTGGCACCGTCCTGCAGCGCACGTTTGGAAATGATCGCGACCGTGCGCGTTTCGGCCAAATGCAGGGCGACCGACAAGCCGGCCAATCCGCTGCCGACAATAGCAACATCAAATTTCATGGTGAGGTCTGTATCCGGTGAAGGCCTCTACTATAGACCATTTGGCGCCGTGGCGTCATCCTGGCGGGTGGCGAGGGGAAATTTGCCGCCGCGCTAACCCTGCCTTGTGGTGCCTCAACATGTGACTTGCAACTGTGCGCCATGATGAAAGCTCCCCCGCCAAGCCGGGTGGGCAGGAGGGTGTCGTGATCAGGATATTTCACCATTACGTGTCGAAAATGGGCTTCATGTTGCTGCTGATGGAGTTGCTGATCCTGCTGACCGTGGCAGCGGCCCCATCCGTCACCTGGCTGGGACGGCGCCAGCACGACTCGCCCTATCTGTCCGCACTGGCGTTCGCCCTGGTGCTGGTATTTAGCATGAGTACGCTGGGCATGTACCAAAATAATTCTCGGGAAGACATCAAACACACGCTGTTGCGTATACTGCCTTCGTTTGCGCTGGGATTCGGCCTGCTGAGCATGCTGATCGGGGTGGCGCCGGCCATCCAGTTCGGGCCGTCGGCCCTGGTGGTCTTCATGCTGGGCGCGCTGGGCGTGCTGCTGATCCGGCTGGCCGTGCTGGCGTCGTCCCGGTCGAGCATGCTGATGGAGCGCGTGATCCTGGTCGGTGACGGGGCCACGGCCAGCGATTGCCTGGCGCTGGCCGCCGACCGCGCCGGTCTGCACCAGTTTGAAGTGGTGGGCTGCGTGCCGGTGGCCGGGGAACCGTCGCGCGTGGCGGCCCAGGCGCTGCTGCCGGCCGACCAGTCCTTGCTGGCCCTGGCGCGCAGCCATGGGGCGACGGAGATCGTCATCACGGTGGGCGACCGCCGCAATGGCGCCTTCCCCGTGCGCCAATTGCTCGAATGCGCGCTGGGCGGCTTGCGCATCACGGACGCGGCCACCTTCTTCGAGCGCGAAGCGTGCCAGATCCGCATCGACTCGTTGCAGCCGAGTTTCCTGATCTTCGGCGGAGGCTTCGACCAGAGTTTCCTGCGCGCCGCCGTTAAGCGCGGCTTTGACCTGACGGCCAGCGCCGCCATCTGCCTGGTCACCTTGCCGCTGATGCTGCTGACGGCCGCGCTGATCGTGGCGGAGGACGGCGGCCCCGTGTTCTACCAGCAGCAGCGGGTAGGCAAGAATGGGCGCAACTTCAATGTGCTCAAGTTCCGTAGCATGGGCCAGGACGCGGAGCGCGATGGCCAGCCCCGCTGGGCCAGCACCGACGACCCGCGCGTGACGCGCGTGGGCTACTGGATACGCAAGCTGCGGATCGACGAACTGCCGCAGATGCTCAATGTATTCAAGGGCGAGATGAGCTTCGTCGGGCCGCGTCCCGAGCGCGGTTACTTCGTGGAACAGTTGTGCGGTGAGGTGGCCTATTACAACGTGCGCCACACCATCAAGCCCGGCATCACGGGGCTGGCCCAGGTACGGTATCGCTATGGCGCGTCGGTGAATGACGCCGTGCAAAAACTGCAATACGACCTGTATTACGTCAAGAACAACAGCCTGTTCCTGGATTTGCTGATCCTGATCGACACGGTACAGGTGGTGTTGTTTGGCAAAGGCAGCCGCTGATGCTGGCCCAATGGACGGCGCATGACATCGCCGCCTTCAGCTACGGCAGCGCCGGTGTCGCATTCACGCTGTTGTGCCTGTTGCTGCTGAAAAATTGGCGGTCCCGGCCCCACAGTGCCGGGCTGGCTTGTGCTTGCCTGATGACAGCCGCCTGGGCCTCCAGCATCGCCCTCGGAGAGCGCCTGCCCATGGCGGCGGCCGAACTGTGGCTGGAACTGGCACGCACTTGCGCGTGGCTGGTCCTGCTCCAGCGATTGCATACACAACAACGGCGCCCATCGGCCGGACTGCTGGCGGTACTGGCCGCCCTGGTCGCGCCGTCCGTCGCCGGCGGCGCCGGCTACGCGTGGCTGGGGCCGGCCGTCGACGGCGCCACACTGACCATCGCCACCCGTTTGATGCTGGCCGTACTGGGCATGCTGTTGGTGGAGCACCTGTACCGCAACACGCCAGCCTTTGGGCGGTGGGGCATCAAGTTCGCCTGCCTGGGCATAGGCGGGCTGTTCGCCTACGATTTCTACCTGTACAGCGACGCCTTGCTGTTCCGTCAGGTAAACCATGACATTTGGGCCGCGCGCGGCATCGTCAATGCTTTGTGCGCGCCGCTGATCGGCATCGCGGCCGCGCGCAATCCGGCCTGGGCGCCGGGGCTGTCGCTGTCGCGCCAGATCCTGTTCCGTTCCGCCGCGCTGCTGGGATCGGCCACCTATCTGCTGGCGATGGCGTCGAGTGCCTACTACCTGCGCTATGTCGGCGGCGCCTGGGGGCCGTTGATGCAACTGGCCTGCCTGTTCGGCGCCGCCTTGCTGCTGGCGGGGGTGCTGTTTTCAGGCGCCATGCGGGCCAGCCTGAAAGTCCTGATCAACAAGCATTTTTATCAGGGCAGCTACGACTACCGCCAGGAATGGCTGCGCTTTACCCGTGCGCTGGCCGACGATGGCCCGGCGCTGGGCGAGCGCACCATCCAGGCCGTGGCGGCGCTGGTGGAAAGTCCCGCCGGCACCTTGTGGATACGGCGTGAACGGCAGCGCTTCGAGCCGGCGGCGGGCTGGAACCTGGCCTTGCCGCAAGCGGCCGAGCCGGCCGACAGCGCTTTCTGTTTGTTCCTGGAACAGCGCCAGTGGGTGATCGACGTCGCGCAATGGCGCCAGCAGGCGCACCCCTACGAACAATTGCAAACGCCATCGTGGCTGGCGGCGCTGGGCCAGGCGTGGCTGGTGGTGCCCCTGATGCTGCATGGACACCTGTTCGGCTTTGTCACGCTGGACCAGCCCCGCGTGCGCATGGCGCTCAACTGGGAAGTGACGGACTTGCTCAAGATCGCGGGCAGCCAGGCGGCCGGCTGCCTGGCCCACCGCGATTCGGCCGATTCGCTGGCGGTGGCGCGCCAGTTCGAATCGTTCAACCGCATGTCCGCGTTTATCGTGCACGACCTGAAGAATCTCGTGTCGCAGCTCTCGTTGCTGCTGTCGAACGCGGAACGCCACCAGAACAATCCCGCCTTCCAGCAGGATATGCTGGCCACGCTGGCCCATTCGGTCGACAAGATGACACTGTTGCTGCGCAAGCTGCACCGCAGCCCGGACAAGGAACAGGTGAGGGAGCAGGACAGTCCGCTGGCACTGGACCACCTGCTGACCCGCGCGGTGCAAGCCTACGCGGCGCGGGACCCGGCGCCGCAGCTGGTCAGCTGCGCGCCTGGCCTGATGGTGCGGGCCGACGGTGGCCGCCTGGAACGGGTGCTGGGGCACTTGCTGCAGAACGCGCTTGAGGCCACGCCGCCGGGCGGCAGCATCACCGTGCGCCTGCTCCATGTGGGACAGGCCGCCGTGGTCGAACTGTGCGACACAGGGCATGGCATGAGCGCGCAATTCATCCGCGAGCATTTGTTCCAGCCGTTTGACAGCACCAAGCCGGCCGGCATGGGCATCGGTGTGTTCGAGAGCCGCGAGTACATCCGCGACCTGGGCGGCGAACTGGAGGTGGCCAGCACACCGGGAAAGGGCTCGACCTTCCGGCTGGTGCTGCCGCTGTACCAACAAGCCGCGGCGGCGGCATAGGACCGGGGGCCGCGATGAGCAAGAAGAAATTGCTGGTCATCGAAGACGACGCGGGTCTGCAAACCCAGTTGCGCTGGAGCCTGGACCAATACGAGGTGGTGCTGGCGGCGGACCGGGAAACGGCGCTGGCCCAGTTGCGCCGCCACCAGCCGGCCGTGGTGACGATGGACCTGGGCTTGCCGCCCGATCCCGATGGCGCCAGCGAGGGACTGGCGCTGTTGTCGCTGATCCTGGCGGCGGCGCCCGATACCAAAGTGATCATCCTGTCGGGCAACCAGGACCGCGGCAATGCCTTGAAGGCCATCAGTGCCGGCGCCTACGACTTTCATCAGAAGCCGCTGGACGCCGACCTGCTCGCGCTGGTGATCGGTCGCGCCTATTATCTGCACGAGATCCAGCAAGAGAACCGCCGCATGCTGCAAACCCAGGCGGATACCCCGCTGGCGGGCATCGTCAGCCGTGACCCGGGCATGCTCAAGGTTTGCCGCAGCGTGGAAAAGGTGGCGCCTTCATCGGCCACGGTCATGCTGCTGGGCGACTCGGGCTGCGGTAAAGAGCTGCTGGCGCGCGGCCTGCATGCGCTCAGCGCACGGCACGACAAGCGCTTTGTGGCCATCAACTGCGCCGCCATCCCTGAACATCTGCTGGAGAGCGAACTATTCGGCTACGAAAAGGGGGCGTTTACGGGCGCCATGCGCCAGACCCTGGGCAAGATCGAACTGGCCCACGGCGGCACGCTGTTCCTGGACGAGATCGGCGACATGGCGATGGCCTTGCAGGCCAAGCTGCTGCGCTTCCTGCAGGAGCGCGTGATCGAACGGGTGGGCGGGCGCGCCGAGATCGGGGTGGACGTGCGCATCGTGTGCGCCACCCATCAGAACCTGCGGGCGCTGGCCCAGGCCGGCCGCTTCCGCGACGACCTGTTCTACCGTCTCAGCGAAATCGTGCTGATGATACCGGCGCTGCGCGAGCGGGTGGGCGATGGCGCCTTGCTGGCCCACCACTTCAAGCACAAATACAGCGCCGCCGAGGGCCGGCCGGCGATGGCCTTCAGCCCGGAGGCGCTGGCGGCGATCGAAGCCTACACCTGGCCGGGCAATGTGCGCGAGATGGAGAACTGCATCAAGCGCGCCGTGATCATGGCCGAAGGCCCGCGGATCACGGCCGCGGACCTGGGCCTGCCGGAGGCGGAACTGGCCGAGGAGGCGATCAACCTGCGCCAGGCCAGGGAGGCCGCCGAGTATCGCGTCATGGTCAGGGCGCTGGCCCGGGTGGACGGCAATATCGTCAAGGCGGCTGAACTGCTGGGCGTGAGCCGCCCCACGCTGTACGACCTGATGGCCCACCATGGGCTGCGCAGCGCTGGCTGACATGCCGTCCGGGGGCCTGTGTCCCCGGGCCTATGGCGCGAAGTGGCTTATATGTAGGTCCGGGGCTAGGGCTTGGGCGCGTCACGCCATTGGCCGGCGGCGGCCAGCTTGTTCTTCAGACCCGGTAACGGATAGCCCTTGGCGTAGGCGGCGTGGGCGCAAGCAAGCGCCTCGGCGTAGTTTTGCTTGCGCAGATAGAGCAGGCCCAGGTTGTACTGGTTGGTGGCGTTCTCCGGGGCCAGCCGCGCCGCCTCGCGCAGTTGATCGAGCGCCGCGTCCAGGTTACCGAGAGCCAGCAGATAGCCGCCGAACAGCGAATGCACTTGGGGATCGTCGGCGCGCGTGCGCAGGGCGCGGTCGAAATAGCACTCCACCGTGTAGCGCGCCCCCAGCGGCTTGCTGGTCTTGTCGCGCAACGCCAGCCTGGCCATGGCGGCCAACGCCCGGTGATGGTTGGGGAAGTGGTCGAGCGTGTAGCCGATATCGTCACCGAGCTTGCCGCTCGCGCCCCGGATCAGGTGTTCGACATCGGGCGTGAAGTGGAATTGTTCCACCACGCCCAGCGTCTTTCTATCGTTGGCGTTGGTGTAGTCGCCGCCGATCTCATTGTGGATCAGCGGCCCGCAGTCGGCAACGCCGGCGTGGACGGCGCCCGGCAGCAGCAGGATGCACAGTGCTTGGTACGGTTTCATTTGTTCCCCCTCGTCGCAATTTCATCAAACAGGGCCGCCAGTTCCAGCGTGCGGGCGGCACGCGAATGGCTCGCGATGGTGTCGGGATGGGCCAGCGGGGCGACACCGTGGCGCGCCAGCCGCAAGAAGCGCGACAGCGCCATCGCGATGTCCGCTTCCGAATCGAGCCTGGCGATGGTGTCGATGCCGGCGCCGCGCAGGGTGGCGGCGGTGTCGCCGGCCGGGTCGGTCAATGCCAGCAGCGGCCGGCCCGCGCGCAGGTATTCGTACAGTTTGGCTGGAATCTGGTGGTTGCAATTGGCGGCCTGGAGCAGCAGTAATCCGTCGGCCGCCAGCATTTCCGCCAATGCGTGCTGGTACGGCAGCGGCGGCGCCAGTTCAACCAGCGCCTCGATCTGGTCGCGCGCGATCAACGGACGCAGGAAGTCTTCGTGGCCGTGGGCCCGCAGCACCAGCCTGAAATTGTCGGCCTCGATCTCGCCGCTGGCTCGCAGGCGGCGCAGCGCGGCGAACAATGGCCGCGGGTCGCGTTCGGAAGGGTAGACCAGGCCGCTATGGAGCAGGCGAAACTGGCCGCCGCCTTCCCGCTGGGGCCGGACGCTGGCCGTCGCGTCCCGGAAGTTGTCTTCGTCGTAGCCGTTCTCGATCAGGCGCAACCGGCCGTCGGCCAAAGTGGAATGGCGCTCCTGGCAGGCGCGCATGGCGCCAGGCGTGGTGCAGACGATGGCCGCGCCGCGACTCGCCGCCTGGGCTTCTATCCATTGGTGGATGCGGTGCGTGCGCGGGTCGGCCGGGTAGCCCGGTTCCGTGAGGGGATCGCGCTGGTCGGCCACCCACGGCAATCCGGTCAGCCGATGCAAGGTCAAGGCCACCAGGTGCGCGGTGGCGATCGGATAACTGGACCAGATGATACTTGGCCGGTGCCGGCGGATCAGCCGCAGTCCGGCCGGCACAGCGCTGAGCCACCAGGAGATCCAGCGGTCGGGCTGCGCCAGCAATGCGGGATAGCGGCCCCGGATGGCCAGGTGGCGCGCCGCGTCCCAGGCCGCGCTGCGCCAGACGGGCGGGCCGGCGCAAGTATCCGTCAATTGGTCAGTGCTGGTGTCCGGATAGGCGCGCGGATGGGCCGACAGCACCACCGGTTGCCAGTCTGAACGTGGCAGGTATTGAGCGAACTTCAGGGTGCGCTGGATGCCGCTGCTGCCGCGCATGGGCGGATAGTGGAACGCGACCATCAGCACTCCCTTCACCACGATGCGATCCAGTCCGCGCACAGGGCCGCCACTTCGTCGCGCCACGCGGCGCGCGCGAAAGTGTGGTTGGCCAGCGGCAGTGTCACCTGGCGTATCCGCGGCCCGGCCAACAGGGTGCGCCAATGGGCATGGTCCCTGGGCAGGCCGGCGAATTCGTGCCCGGTCAGGTCGGCGCCGCTCAGGATGATCAATACCTGGCCCCGGAACGCCTGCAAGGCGCGATACAGCCGCTGTGGCAGGTCGCCCGGTCCGCCGGCACCGGTACCGCGCGCAAGCCGGACCACCTGCCGCAGCGAGCGCATGACCTGGACCAGGCCCAGGGTGCCGGCCGCCAGCTTGCGCCAGAATTCCGCCTCCCGTAGCCGGGCCAGATAGTAGTAGCGCAAGGTGGCGCGGGCTTCGCCGCGCGCACTGCGCACCCAGGGGTTGAGCATCACCAGGCCGCGCACGCGCTGGTCGTCGCAGGCATGGAAGGCGGCGGCGGTGGCGCCGTCGCACAATCCCCACAGCACCAGTTCGCGCAGCGCAGGCACCGTCTGGAAGAAATGCGCGATGGCGGCCGCCACGTCCTCGTCCACCTGTTCGAAGGTGCGCGGGTCGCCTTCGCTGTCGCCCATGCCACGGAAGTCGAAGCGCAGCACGGGGATGTTGTGGGCACACAGGCTGCGCGCCAGCAGCACGAACTGGCGATGGCTGCCGACGCGGTATTGGGGGCCGCCCGTTACGATCAACACCCCGCGCGGCCGTGGCGTGGGCGGCAGATGGAGCACGCCGATCAGCCAGTCGCCGCCGCAAGGAATGCGCACCACTTGCGGCCCTGCGTTCACGGCAGCTCCAGTGTGGTGGTGGCATCCAGCAGGGCGGGACAGAGCACGATTTCCGTGCTGGCCCAGAACGCCTGGCCAGCCACGGCCTGGACAGTGACCGGCACGCCGGCCGTACGCCACTGTTCGATCTGGCGGGCGGAGGACGGGGAGACAGCGGCGGTGGTGGCCACCTGATCCGGCGTGTCGCTGGTTGCGGCTGGCCCGGTACTGTCCACTTCCAGCCAGTGCACGGGACAGGGAGGCGTACGCTGCGCGGCATCGCGCTCGCCGATGGCCTGGATCAGCGCCGGCGCCAGGGTATAGCCGGCCACCTCCAGCGGTTTCGCCGATGGAACGATGCCGGCCGCGCGCGCCGCGCCGTCGGGCGCCAGCATCTGCGCTGCCGTCTCGACGCGCAGGAATTGTTTTATATAGCGGCTGCCACTGAGAGCCGCTTGCCATAGGATCAATGCGGGAGGCGGGTCCGGGGAGGTGCACGCGAAATCGAGCGCCAGCAGGGCGCCCAGGCGCGCGCCCCACAGCGCCGGCCGGGGATAGCCAAACTCGCGCAGCCAGCGGCAGGCATACTCGATATCGTTCAGCCAGACATGCCAGCGCGCGTCGCCGAAGTCGCCGTCGCTGTCGCCGCAACCGTACAGGTCCAGCTGCAGTACGGCATAACCGGCCTGGGCGAAGCAGCGGCTTTGCATGGCGGCCATACGCCGGCATTTGTTGAGTTCTTCAGCGAATGGCGGGACGTAGAGGATGGCGCCGCGCGGGTGCTCGGTGAGCGGCGCGTGAAACAGGCAGAAGCGTGTGCCTGGATCGGCATCCAGGAAGAAGGGAAACGCGGCCGCCACCGTGTCGTCCATCATGCCAGCTTGCTCTGCACAAAATCGCTGAGCGTGCCCAGGGTGGCGAAATGGCGCGCATTGATTTCATCGTCCAGCACTTCGATGTCGAAGCGTTGTTCCAGCGCCGTGATGACGCCGGCCACTGCCATGGAATCGAGTTCGGGCACGCTGCCCAGTAGCGGCGTGTCGCGTTCGCGGCCCAACTGGGTCACTCCCAGCGTTTCGCTCAGGATGGTTCTCACTTGCTCAAGTGGTGGCATGGCGGCTCCAGGTGGGGGTTGGTGTCGAGCGCGCTCGTATCGAAACGCAGCTGGGGACAGGAAGCGGGGTGGCGCGAAACGTGAAAATGGGGCGCCAGCGTGGCCACCATCCATTGCCACTTGCCGCAGCGCAGGAAAGTGGCGCTGCCCAATGGCACGGTGCCGATGCGCGCATGCGCGGCCAGCGAGGCCGCATTGAAGGCGGAAATGCGGCTGCACGACCAGCGCACGGCGCGCGCGCGCAGCAGGCAGCGCGCTTCCTCCCACAGCCGGCGAAAGGCCCAGCCCAGGCGGTCCTGGGGTCGCACATAGACGTCGAAATCCCAGCACGATAAGGGCGAAACGAGCCGGTAGCGGGCCCGCACCTCGTCTTCCTGGCAGGCGTCGAACAACAGCCACAGAAAGCCGATCAAGTCCTGGTTCCGGTACGCGGCCAGGCTGATGGCGCCTTGGGCGTAGCGCTGGTCCAGCACGTGCGCCGGGCGCGGGTAGTCGGGTGGAATGGCCTGTCGATTGGGCAGCACGCGGATCTCGATATCCTTGCCGCGCTGGCCGCACAGGGGCAGGTCGCCCAGGCGCTGGGCGACGAACTGGTATTTATGGATGCCGCAATGGCCGCCCGTGCAGCGGGTCAGCGCCTGGTCGCACAGGTACAGCATGGCGTTGAGCCATCCCAATTCGTGGATTGCGCGGGTCAGACGGTTGCTCATGGCGGGCACGGGTGCGTGGCTACTGGTCCGATTAGACACTGGCCTGCCCTGTGGACCTTTGCGGTCGCGCAAACGGTCGTGTTAATTGATTGACATCAATGTGTGCTATGCCGTTTGTCCCAATCATAAGCGATACCAAACATACAGAGGTGGCCTATGGCCCAGTTAATTCACGAGTTTATCTTCCAGTCGGCCCAGCGCGCGCCGCTGGCACCGGCGCTGTCGTACCAGGGCGCCGAATTATCCTATGAGGCGCTGGCCAGCATGGTGGCCACGGCTGCTGGCGCCTGGCTGCGCTGCGATCTGGCCCCGGGTGACCGGCTGGCCGTCTATCTGGAAAAGCGCGAGGAGACGGTGGTGGCCATGTTCGGCGCGGCCGCCGCCGGCGGCGTGTTCGTGCCCGTCAATCCCTTGCTGAAGGCCGCGCAAGTGGCCCATATCCTGGCCGACTGTAACGTGCGCATCCTGGTCACTTCGCGGGAACGCCTGACCCGGTTGCTGCCGGTGCTCGCTGCCTGCCCGGACCTGCGCACCATCGTGTTGACGGACAGCGGCGAAGCTGGCGTGCCGGCCGTCGAAGGTGTCGCGGTGGCGGACTGGGGCGCCTGCATGGCGGTGCCCGGCGCGCCCGCCGGGCACCGCCGTATCGACACCGACGTGGCCGCGATTTTGTACACCTCCGGCAGCACCGGCAAGCCCAAGGGGGTAGTGCTGTCGCATCGCAACCTGGTGGCGGGCGCCGTCAGTGTCGCCAGCTACCTGGAAAACCGGGCCGACGACCGCATCCTGTGCGTGCTGCCCTTGAGCTTCGATTATGGCCTGAGCCAGCTGACGACGGCCTTCCACAGCGGCGCCTGCGCCGTGCTGATGAACTATCTGCTGCTGCGTGACATCATCGACACGGTGGAGCAGGAGCGCATCACGGGCCTGGCCGCCGTGCCGCCGTTGTGGATCCAGCTGGCCGAGCTGAGCTGGCACAGCGCCACGCGGCTGCGCTACATCACCAATTCCGGCGGCGTCATGCAGCGCCGCACGCTCGACGCCTTGCGCCGCGCGCTGCCCAACACCCGGGTCTACCTGATGTACGGCTTGACGGAAGCGTTCCGCTCCACTTATCTGGCGCCCGAGCAGCTGGACCGGCGGCCCGATTCCATCGGCAAGGCGATCCCGAACGCGGAAGTGCTGGTGCTGCGCAGCGACGGCACGCCCTGCGGGCCGAACGAACCGGGCGAGCTGGTGCACCGTGGCCCGCTGGTCGCGCTGGGCTACTGGAACGACGCGGCCCGCACGGCGCAGCGCTTCCGGCCGCTGCCGCCGCGCCTGTCCGGCCTGCCGCTGCCGGAGCCGGCCGTGTGGTCGGGCGACACGGTGCGGGCCGATGAGGAAGGCTACCTGTATTTCATCGGCCGTGGCGATGACATGATCAAGACCTCCGGCTACCGGGTCAGTCCGGCCGAGGTGGAAGAGGTCGTGTACGCGTCGGGGCTGGTGCGCGAAGCGGCCGCCATCGGTGTGCCGCACACCCAACTGGGACAGGCCATCGTGCTGGTGGTGGTGGCGCGCGAAGCGGCGCCGGCCAGCGCCGAGCAGATCACGGCCGCCTGCCGCGCCGCCTTGCCCACTTACATGGTGCCGGCCTGGGTCGTGCTGCGCACCACGCCATTACCCCGCAATCCGAACGGCAAGATCGACCGCCCGCTGCTGGCCACCGAGCTGGCATCGGCCTGTG
This sequence comes from Rugamonas apoptosis, assembly GCF_014042355.1. Taxonomy (GTDB): domain Bacteria; phylum Pseudomonadota; class Gammaproteobacteria; order Burkholderiales; family Burkholderiaceae_D; genus Rugamonas; species Rugamonas apoptosis. Next base: position 57,801 of record NZ_JACEZU010000004.1, on the reverse strand, counting down.
CGGAGGAACGGAGATGAGCGCGCCCAGCCATGTTCTGCCGCAGCAGCTTTCGGTCGCTGACGGTTGTTTGCAACTGGGCGGCATCGGGTTGCCGCGCCTGGCCGAGCGGGTAGGGCGCACGCCGTTCTATGCCTACGACAGGGGCCAGATCGCACAACGCGTGGGCACGCTGCGGCGCGTGCTGCCGGCCGGGATACGGCTGCACTATGCGATGAAGGCTAACCCCATGCCGGCCGTGGTGCAGATGCTGACGGGGCTGGTCGACGGGATCGACGTCGCCTCCGGCGGCGAACTGCGGGTGGCGCTCGATACGGGCATGGCGCCAGAGCGCGTCAGCTTCGCCGGGCCGGGCAAGACGGATGGTGAATTGCGCAGCGCGGTGGCGGCGGGCATCCTGCTGCACCTGGAGTCGGAACAGGAGCTGGACCGGGTGGCGGTGGCCGGCGAGCATGTGGGTGTGGTACCTCGGGTGGCGATCCGGATCAATCCCGATTTCGAACTGAAGCTGGCCGGCATGAAGATGGGCGGCGGTCCCCGTCCGTTCGGCGTGGATGAGGAACGGGTGCCGGCCATGCTGCGCACGGTCCGGCAGCGGGAGCTGGACTTCCAGGGCTTCCATATTTTCTGCGGCGCCCAGAATTTGTCGGCCGCCGCCATCGCTGAAGCGCAAACGCTGAGCGTGCAACTGGCCGTGCGTATGGCCGAGCACGCGCCCGCGCCCCTGCGCCAGGTCAATATCGGCGCCGGCTTCGGCGTGCCATACTTTCCCGGCGACCAGCCGCTGCCGCTGGAACCGGTGGCAAACGCCTTGCAACAGTCGCTGGACCTGTTGCGCGCCGCCGCGCCGGACGCGGCGCTGGCGCTGGAGCTGGGTCGCTACCTGGTGGCTGAGGCGGGAGTCTATGTGTGCCGCGTCCTGGAGCGCAAAATTTCCCATGGGCACACTTACCTGATCACCGATGGCGGCCTGCACCACCATCTGGCCGCTTCAGGCAACTTCGGCCAGCGGGTACGCCGCAATTTTCCGGTCGCCATCGGCAACCGGATGGCCGGGGAGGCGCGGGAAGTGGTGTCCGTGGTCGGCCCCTTGTGTACGCCGCTGGACGTGCTGGCCGAGCAGATGCCGTTGGCGCCCGCCGTGGCCGGTGATCTGGTGGTGGTGTTTCAGTCGGGCGCATACGGCCTGAGCGCCAGCCCGGCCGGCTTCCTCAGCCATCCACCGGCGCTGGAGGTGCTCGTATGAGCGGCCTGTGCGGTTGGTTCAATCTGCCGTCCAAGGATGGCGGCGACGCTGATGCGACGCTGGCGCGCCAGCGGCTGGCCCGGATGGCGGCGCCACTGACGCGTTTCGACGGCAGCGACGTGCAGGCCATCGCGGGCGCCGATGCGGGGGCGGCCATCGCGGCCCGTCCGGACAGCGCCCATCTGTACCGCGAGGATGGCTTGCTGATCGCCGTCTGGGGCCAGCCCACCATCGCCGGCACGGCGGAAGGCATAGGGGAACGATTGGCCGCCCTGTGGCCGGAGCAGGGCGCGTTGAGCTGCGCCGCGCTGTCGGGCGCGTTCGCCTTGTGCATACTGGACAGCCGCCAGGGCATCGCCTTGCTGGCAGTGGACCGCTATGGCACCCGGCCCATGTTGATCCAGCCCACGCCGAAAGGGGTGCTGTTCGCCAGCTCGGCCGATGCGATGCTGGCCCATCCTGCGGCCGACGCCACGTTGGATCATCAAGCCATCTTCAATTACCTGTACTTCCATATGGTACCGGCGCCGGGCACCATGTATCGCCAACAACAGCGATTGCTGCCGGGCGAGTATGTGCGTTACGGTCGCGGCGGCATGGAGCGGGGCCGTTACTGGGAAATGCGCTACCTGGAGCAGGAGAGCGCGCCCTGGTCGCGCCTGCGCCCCCAGTTTCTTGAGTTGATGGACAACGCCGTGCGGGAAACGCTGGCCGGCCACCAGGTCGGCGCTTTTCTTAGCGGCGGCACGGACAGTTCCACGGTGGTGGCCATGCTGTCCCGGGCCGGGACGCCGGCCCGCACCTATTCCATCGGCTTCGACGTGGACGGCTACGACGAGATGGATTACGCCAACGTGGCCGTGCACGCGTTCGGCACGCGGCACCGCGCGCTGTACGTCACGGCCGAAGACGTCTGCGCCGCCGTTCCCCACCTGAGCGCCGTGTTCGACCAGCCGTTCGGCAACGCCTCGGCCGTGCCCGCCTACTACTGCGCCCGGATGGCCAGGGCGGACGGCATTACCCGCATGCTGGGTGGCGACGGTGGCGACGAACTGTTCGGCGGCAACGCGCGCTATGCGCACCAGGCCGTGCTGTCGCGCTACGAACGGTGCCCGGCCGCGTTGCGCCAGCTGGTGCTGGAACCGGCGCTGTTCGGGCTGCTGGCCGATAGTCAGCATGCGCTGCCACGCAAGGCGCGCAGCTATGTGCGGCAAGCCCTGGTGCCGCTGCCGGCCCGGCTGGAAACCTACAATCTGTTGCAGGGCTACGGACCAGGCCAGGTGCTGGAAGCAGCATTCCTGGCCACAGTGGACAGCACCGCACCCGCGCGCGTCCTGGACCTGGCCGACTGGCCCTCGCGCCACCTGAGCCAGATCAACCGGCTGCTGGCCCTGGACATGCGCTTCACGCTGGCCGACAACGACTTGCCCAAGGTGAACAAGGCGTGCGAACTGGCGGGGCTGGAGGCCGCCTTTCCATTCCTGAACGATGGGCTGGTGGCGTTCGCCGCCCGGCTGCGTCCCGAGGACAAGCTGCGCGGCACGCGCTTGCGCCATTTCTTCCGCGCGGCGCTGCGCGATACCTTGCCGCGCGCCATCTTGAACAAGAAGAAGCACGGTTTCGGCCTGCCCGTGGGCCATTGGCTGCATACCCACGCGGGCTTGCGCAACCTGGCCGGCGACAGCCTGAGCGACCTGAAGCGGCGAGGCATCGTGCGGCCCGCCTTCATCGATGCATTGCTCGACACGCATCTGGCCGCCCATCCCCCTTACCACGGCACGATGGTGTGGGTACTGATGATGCTGGAGCAATGGTTGCAATTGCGCGCCGAGGCGCGCCGGTCACATGAAGAGGTGCGCGATGAGCTCCAAATCCGCCAGGGATGATCCGGACTGGGATACCAGTTGCCAGGACGGTTTCTACCGCCATTATGAACAGCAGAGCGGCGGCGAGGCCGACTGGCACAGGTTCCAGATGATCCATGCGGCGCTGTGGCGGGCGCTGGGCCAGCCGGCCGGTTCCTTGCGGGTGGGCGATATCGGCTGTGGCGCGGGCACCCAGTGCCGCTTGTGGGCCGGCATGGGACATCGCGTGCAAGGGGTCGACATCAACGAAGCCTTGATCGGACTGGCCCGCCAGCGGGCGCAACAGGCGGGGCTGGAGATCCAGTTCGCCGTCGCGTCGGCCACCGCCTTGCCCTGGGACGATGGGGCGATGGACGTGTGCGTGGCGCCCGAATTGCTCGAACATGTGACGGACTGGACGACCTGCCTCAGCGAGATGGTGCGGGTGTTGCGGCCGGGCGGCGCCTTGTTCATCAGCACCAGCAACAAGCTGTGTCCCAGCCAGGAGGAGTTCAGCCTGCCGCTGTATTCGTGGTATCCCGCGTGGCTCAAGCACCATTGCGAACACCTGGCCCGCACCACCCATCCCCAGCTGGCCGCCTATGCCACCTATCCGGCCGTCAACTGGTTCACCTATTACGGCTTGCGCCAGCACCTGGGGCAGCAAGGTCTGCACTGCATGGACCGCTTCGACATGATGGACCTGGCGGGGCGCGGGCGGATGGCGGTCGCGCTGGTGCGGGCGATCCGGCGCATGCCGCCGCTGCGCTGGCTGGCCCATGTAGCCACGCCATACACGGTCTTGCTCGGGATTAAACCGGCCGTTGCCAGCGGCTCCGCGCGAGGCGCAAGCCAAAGCGCCATGGGGCCGCGTCCCACGGCGTGAAACGGGGCAGTTGCAGCGGATCGCAAGCATGGTGGGCCGCGGCCGCCTGGGTGGAAACGGCCGCCTGGAAGCCAAGCTCGGCGACGATGCGCACATGGCGGCCATCATAATCCTGACCGGGCTTGCCGTTGGGGTAGGCGAAGCACGGCACCGGGCCATCGATCAAGCGTTCCAGGGCCATCTTGCCGGCGCCAATTTCCGACCGTGCCGCGGCCGCCGGCAGCAAGGCCAGGATCGGGTGCCGCACCGTGTGGGCGCCCAGCTCCATGCCGGCACGGTGCAATTGCCGTACCTGGTCGCACGACATCATGAGGCCGGGCGCGCGGGGCGGGGCCAGCCGATCGGCGATTTCCTGGCGCTGCGCAAACGGCAGATATTTTAAGCGCAGCAGCAGTCGATCGAGCGCCAGGATTTTGTGCCGCCAGTCATGGACAGGGTGGCATTCCAGGCCCAGGTGGCGCAAGTCGAGCAAGGGACCGGCGGCGCCGCGCACATGCTCGATCACGGCGTCATTCCACATGCGGCCGCCATCGAGGTAGCCGGTGGCGATGAAGAAACAGGCGCTCAGGCCATGCTGGCGCAACACGGGCAGCGCCAGTTCCACATTGTCCGCATAGCCATCATCGAAGGTGAGGCAGGCCGCGCGCGGTGGCAGGGCGCCGTCGCGCAGGCGCCGGGCCGCCTCGGCCAACGGCAGTACGTGACACCAACGGCGCAGCCAGCGCATGTGCTGGTCGAACTGGTGCACATCCGGTATCGCCGGCTGCAAGGGATCGCGCCGCGCCACGATCCGGTGGTACATCAGGATGGACAGGCGGCGGTGGGGCCAGCGCATCACGCCTCCGGGGCCTGGGGCGCCGCCCGGCTTGGCGCCGCGCGTGGCGACGGCTGCGTGCTGAGCCTGGCCTGGATCAGGGCGCGGGTGGCCAGCAGGGCCGCCGCCAGGTAGTAAGGCACATCGTAATACACCAGGCTCAGGAAGGCGCCGCCCACGGCGAAGCCGACGAAGCTGGCCTGGATCATGGTCGCCAGGCGGGCGGCCCAGGCCAGCTCGGGCTGGCAGGCGGCCTCCCGCGTGATCCAGCTGGCGCAGCGCCAGGTGAAGAAGCCCAGCAGCAGATACAGGGCCAGTCCCACGAAACCATGTTCGCCCAGCACCTGGAAATAAATGCTGTGGGCCGCATGCACGTCGGCCGGGTTGGGCGCGTAGCGGGTGAACAGGGCCGGCTCGGCCACGTCGTAGCCACCGCCGAACAGCCGGTCGCGCGCCAGGTGGTAGGCCATATACCAGGCGTTGATGCGGCCCATGGCCGATTCGTCGGCCTGGAATTCGCCGATGGTGTCCATGCGGCTGCTCCAGCCTTGCGGCATGAACAGCAACAGCAGCGGCGCCAGCAGCACGATCACGGCGCCGCTCAGCCACTTGTTGCGGCTCCGGTACCACATGAACACGGTCATGGCGGCGATCGCGAGCAACGCGCCACGGGAATAGGAACCGAGCGCGGCCAGCGCCGACAGCACCATGGTGACGGCCAGCGCCCGGCGCAGCCATTTGTTGTCGGTTTGCTGCAGCAGATAGTGCATCAACGGGATGGTCATGATGAGCGCCAGGGCGATCGCGTTGTTGTCACCGATAAAGGTGCCTTCCGGACCCCACACGCGCTCCTCGCCGCCCGTGCGCAGCGTGAAGATGCCCCCTTTGACGCCGTAAAAACCCAGCGAGATGACCAGCACCCAGATCAGCCGGTGGATGTCCTCGCGGCTGCGGATCAGCATCATGGTCACCAAACTCATCAGCATGATCTTCATCACCTTGTTCCACTGTGTATAGGCGGCCTCGGGGAACAGGGCGAACAGCGTCGTCACATTCATCCACACGATGAAGGCCAGTAATGTCAGGGTCAGGCCATTGACGGGCAAGCCCTTGGGCCCGCGCTGGCCGGCCATGGCCAGCAAGGTGCAGATGGCGATCAGGTAGGCGAACGGGAAATGCTGCGCGTAGCCCCAGCCTTGCGTGTGCGGGTTCATCACGCTGATCCACACCCACAGCAGCACGCCGGTGACGGGGTTCCTGAATATCATCGGCAGGCTGCCGAATACGATCACGGTGACGAGGATGTCGCGCATGGGGGCGATAGGGGGTTAGGGGTTGACGCGTCTCAACGGCCGGATGCATGGCCGTCGCTACACTGGTGACTGGACATCCAGCCACTATAGGACAGAGGAGCAGCGCCCTTGTTGACCGTGCTCATGGCGACCTACAATGGTGCGCCCACCTTGCCCCGGGTGCTGGCCGCGTATGGCGCGCTGGCGGCGCCGGACGGCGGCTGGCAGCTCGTGATCGTGGATAACGGCAGCACGGACCACAGCCGCGACATCATCGCGGCCCATGCACGCCGCTTGCCGCTGCGCTATGTGTACGAAGGGCGGCGCGGCAAGAACGCGGCGCTCAACCGGGGCCTGGCGCTGGTGCTGGAAGATGCGGCCACGGATCTGGTCGTGTTGACGGATGACGATGCCTTGCCCGCGCCCAACTGGCTGCGCCATCTCGCCAACTGCGCCACCGCGCATCCCGCGTATGCTGTGTTCGGCGGCAGCATCGTGGCCGACTGGGCCAGTCCGCCGCCGGACTGGGTGCTGGCCCATGTGCCGCTGGGCCTGACCTATGGCCTGACGGCGCCCGACCTGGCCGACGGGCCCGTGTTTCCCGGCCTGGTGTGGGGCGCCAACATGGCCGTGCGGCGCGCCGTGTTCGACGCCGGCTATCGCTTCGACGAGAGCCTGGGCCCCAACGGCGGCGAGTACGCGATGGGCGGCGAAACGTCGTTCACGCGGCGGGTGGCCGACGCGGGCTTTCGCAGCTGGTTTTGCCGCGACGCCGTGGTGGCCCACCATATCCGTGCCCATCAATTGCAGCTGCCATTCCTGTTGCAGCGGGCGCGCCGCTTCGGGCGCGGCCAGTACCGCCAGGAACGCCCCGGCGCCGTGCCGGAATGGCTGGGCGTGCCGCGCTGGATGTTCAAGCGCGCGCTGATCGAGGCGGCGGGCGCGGTGCTGGCCTCTGTGCGCGGCGACGCGGCCGCCGCGTTCCGGCATCGGTGGGAGCTGGCGTATCTGCACGGGTACTGCCGCGAAGCGTGGCGCGGCGCCGGCCGGGCCGGGCCGGCGGTGTTGATCACCAGCCACTCCGGCGCGCTGGGCGGCATGGAATTACGCATGGCGCAAGAGGCCCGCTTCCTGGCCGACGCCGGCTACCCATCGCTGCTCGCCACCCACCGGTTTCCCGGCAGCGCAGAATGGAGCGCGCGGCTGGCGGCCGAAGGGTTGCGCTGGACGCCATTCTCGCCGCCGCTGTTCTTCGAGCAATGGCGCTGGCGGCGCTGGAACCGTTGGCGAGCCCGCCTGTTCGCCGTGCCGGCCATGCGGCGCCATGGCGCGCGGCTGGTGCATGTCGCCTTGTGCTGGACCAATTACGGCGCTTCCGCCCTGTGGCTGGCGCGCCAGTGCCGCTTGCCGGTCGTGCTCAGCGTGCATGGTACTTTCGCCATGGATACCATCACGCCATGGCATGCGCCCATGCTGCGGCATGCGTTCGGCGCCGTCGGCGGCGTCTACGCCGTGTCCGCCACGGCCATGCGGCATTTCCTGGCCATCTACCAAGCCTATCTGCCACCGACGGCGCGACTGGCCGTGATCCCGAATTGCGTCGACACTGACCGCTTCCAACCTTGCGCGCAGGCCCGGCTGACAGCCCGCGCGCATTGGGGCTTGCCGCCCGACAGCCTGGTGCTGGGCTGCGTGGCCCGGCTGTCGGTGGAAAAACGTCCGTCGCTCGCGATCGCCTTGCTGGCCCGCTTGCGCCGCCGCCATCCCCAGTTGTACCTGGTGCTGGTGGGAACGGGGCCGTTGGAATCGGCCTTGCGCAATCAGGCCGAGCAGGCTGGCATGAAACAGTACGTCATTTTCGCGGGCTACGTGCAACAGGTGGAAACCGTCATGCCCGGCTTCGACCTGCATCTGCTGATGAGCCGCAATGAAGGCTTTGGCATCGCCACCATCGAGGCGATGGCATGCGGCGTGCCGGCCGTGGCCACTGAAGTGGCCGGCAGCGTCGATATCCTGCGCGACAGCCAGGGCGGCATGCTGGTGCCGGCCAACGACCTGGAACAAGCAACCGCGCGCATCGGCGACCTTCTGGCCGACTTGCCGCTGCGCGAAGCCATGGGGCGCCATGGGCGGGCCGAGGCGCTGGCGCGCTACAGCATCGCCGTGGTGGGCCAGCAGGTGCGCGAGTTCTACCGTGGCCTCATCTGACGGCGGCGCCCCGGCCATGGAGACCACCCGGCGTTCCTTCCTGTATTCGTTCGCGGAAAAATACACCTCGCTGCTGCTCAGCACAGCAGGGGCGATGGTGATCTCACGCGTGCTGACGCCGGCCGAGATCGGCGTCTACTCCGTGGGCGCCGTGCTGGTCGGGCTGGCGCAAGTGGTGCGGGACTTCGGCGTAGGCCAGTTCCTGATCCAGGAACGGCAGCTGACGGATGAAAAACTGCGGGCCGCGCTCACGGTGAGCATCGGCGTGGCCTGGCTGCTGGCCGCCCTGGTGTGGCTGGCAAGCGGGCCGGTGGCCACGTTCTACCACGAACCGCGTTTGCGTAAGGTGCTCGTGCTGTTGGCGTGCAATTTCCTGCTGCTGCCGTTCGGCGCCACGACGCTCGTGTGTTTGCGGCGCGCCATGCGCTTTTCCGCCATCTACGCCATCAATACCGTGCACAGCGTGGTGCAACTGGGCTGCACGCTGGCGCTGGCGTTGCTGGGGTGGAGCTACCTGAGCCTGGCATGGGGTGCCGTGGCCGCCACCGGCGCCTCGCTGCTGGCCAGCCTGTACTTCCGTCCCGCCGGCTTGCCGTGGCTGCCCGGCTGGCGCGGGGTGCGCGGCGTGCTGTCGTTCGGCGCGCTGGCGACGGGCGGCGGAGTGGTGGATGAAATCGGCGTGGCCGCGCCGGAGCTGATCATCGGAAAATTCCTTGGCGTGGCTGAGGTCGGCTTGTTCGGCAAGGCCATGGGCTTGCTCAATGTCTTCAATCAACTGATCACCGGTGCGGTTTCGCCCGTCATCTTCCCGTGGTTTTCGATGCAGGCACGGGCCGGGCAGGATGTGCGCGCCGCCTACCTGAAAACGCTGGCATGCATGACGGCGCTGGCCTGGCCGTTCTTCAGCTTCGTGGCGCTGACGGCCGGCCCGCTGCTGCGGCTGCTGTATGGACCCCAATGGGATGCGGCTCAGCCTTTGATCCGCATCATGTGTTTCTCCTCGGCGTTCTATAGCATGTTCAGCATGGCCCGCTACCTGTTCGTGGCGCTGGGGCAGGTGCGGATGCAGGCCACGCTGGACGCGCAAGCCGTGCCGGCGCGGGTGGCCGCGGTGCTGCTGGCGACGCCGTTCGGTTTGGCGTGGGTGGCCTGGGCGGTCGTGTTTGGCGCCTTGTTTCGCAGCTGGCTCACATGGCGCTGCCTGGTCAGGCTGACCGACATGACGGCGGCGCAGTTGCTTGCCGCGCTGTGGCGCAGCGCCATCGTGACGGCGGCGGCGGCGGGTGGGGCGGTGGCAATGCAATGGACGTGGCAGGACGATGCCGCCCATCCCTTGCCGCGCCTGCTGGCCAGCGCGCTGGCCTGTCTGCTGTGCTGGCTGGCCGCCGTGCTGGCGTGCGGCCATCCGTTGGGCGCTGAAATCGGTTTGGCTGGCCGCAAGTCCTTGAGCATATTAACCAGGCAAGGGAGAACGTGATGCGCGTGGGCGTGGTGTCCTATCCTATGTTGTTCCAGCGCGAAGGCGGCTTGCAGATCCAGGTCCGCGAAACCATCTCCGCTCTCAATGGCTATCGCGACGACCATGCGGCCAAGCTGGAAGTCCAGCTGCTCGACCCCAACCGCCAACGGCTGGACGAATTCGACCTGATCCATGTGTTCGCGGCCATCAACGGCAACCATCGCGTGGTCGAGTCGGCCGATGACATGGGCGTGCCCATCGTGCTGTCGCCGTTGCTGTCGCCGGGCTGGAACCGCGCCAACGGCTGGCGCGCCCGGCTGGCCGAACGCTTGACGGGCCGGTTGACGGCCTGGACCGTGCAAACCAGCTACGCCCAGACCAAGCGCGCGCTGCAACTGGCGCAACGGGTGATCGCGCTGGGCGCGGCGGAGCGGGACGCGATCCAGTCGGCGTTCCGTATCGACCCGGGCAAGATCTGCGTGCTGCCCAACGGCATCAGCGGCCACTTCTTTCACGCCGACGGCGCGCTCTTTCGCAGCTGCTTCAGTATCACGCAGCCGTTCGTGCTCATGGTAGGGTCGATTTCGCCGTACAAGAACCAGTTGGGGCTGGTGCGCGCATTGGCCGGGATGGACTTGCCTGTCGTGCTGATCGGCCATGTCCAGCAGGCCCACCAGGACTATCTGCGTCAATTGCAGCGGGAACCGCAAGTGCGCTGGCTCGGCTCTTTCGAGCATGGCGATCCGCTGCTGGCCAGTGCCTACGCAGCGGCCTCGGTGTTGGCCTTGCCCAGCCAGGGCGAAGTGTTCCCGCTGGCCGTGCTGGAAGCGCTGGCGACGGGCACACCGGTGGTCATGACAGAGGAGAGCGCATTACGGCTGGCGAACGGGGACTTCGCCATCAAGCTGTGCCGCTGGGACGATGGCCGCCGCCAGCGCGAAGCGATCGCCGGGCTGCTGGCGGCGCCCCCAACGCGCGCCGCCGTGCGGGCGCTGGTGGCCGACTACACCTGGCGCCACGTTGCCGGGCGCATTGCCGCCTGCTATGCCAGCGTGCTGCAGGCCCGGCGGGAGGCGACCAGTGCTGTTTAACTCCTTCGGTTTCTTGTTTATCTACCTGCCCGTCGTGCTGGCCGGCTATGCGTGGCTGGGACGCTACGGCCCGCGCGCCGCCATGGCCTGGCTGACCGTGGCCTCGCTGGCCTTTTACGGCTACTGGGACGTGCGCTACCTGCCATTGCTGCTGGCCTCGATCGCCGGCAATTTCTGGCTGGCCAGGCGCCTGGGCGCGGCGGCAGGGGCGGCGCGCCGGCGCTGGCTGTGGGCGGGACTGGGCGCCAATCTGCTGTTGCTGGGCTATTTCAAGTATATGAATTTCTTCGTGCTGGCCATCGGCACGCTGACCGGCCAGCATGGCCAGCCGTGGGCGATCGTGCTGCCGATCGGCATTTCGTTTTTCACCTTCACCCAGATCGCCTTCCTCGTCGATTGCTACCGTGGTGCGGCCAGTGAACCCGGCATCGTCCAGTACGGCCTGTTCGTCAGCTATTTCCCCCACCTGATCGCGGGACCGGTATTGCACCACCGGGAAATGATGCCGCAGTTCGCCGATCCGGCCCAGGGCCGGCTGCGGGCGGCCAATGTCGCGGTGGGCCTATCCATCTTCGTGATTGGACTGGCCAAGAAGACGCTGATCGCCGACAACCTGTCCGACATGGTGGCGCCGGTCTACGCGGCCGGCGCCCATCCGCAACTGGTGGAAGCGTGGATCGCCACGCTCGCCTATACCCTCCAGCTCTATTTCGACTTTTCCGGCTATTCCGACATGGCCATCGGCCTGTCGCGCTTGTTTGGCGTGAAGCTGCCGCTGAACTTCAACTCACCGTACAAGGCGCGCGACATCAGCGACTTCTGGCGCTGCTGGCACATGACCTTGTCACGCTTCCTGCGCGACTACCTATATGTGCCGCTGGGCGGCAACCGCCTGGGACCGGCACGGCGCTACGCCAACCTGATGGTGACGATGTTGCTGGGTGGCCTGTGGCATGGCGCCGGCTGGACCTTCGTGTTGTGGGGCGGTTTGCATGGGCTGTATCTGGTCATCCAGCATGCCTGGCGCGGCTGGCGTGGCGGGGCGGCGCGCTGGTGGCATCAACCGTTGACCTTGATGGCTGTCATGCTGGCCTGGGTCACGTTCCGCGCGCCCGATCTTGCCACGGCGGCCGACGTGTACCGGGCGCTGGCCGGCGGGGCCGGCCTCAGCTTGCCCCATGGGCTGGCCGCTTCGGGCCAACTGTTCGCCAGCCTGGGCCTCCATCCCGGCTTTGACGGCGTGCGCTGGATCGACTTCGGTGGGCTGGGGCCGCCGACGCTGGCGGTGGCCGCCGTGCTGGCACTGTGGGCGCCAAATACTCAAGAAATATTCTTTCATTATGAGCCTGCGATTGAAAGAATATTTCATGCGCCCACGTGGCGCTGGCTCGACTGGCATCCCAGCCCCGCCTGGGGCGTGGCCATGCTCACCCTGTTCCTGGGCTGTCTGCTCAGCATGAACAAGGTCAGTGAATTTCTCTACTTCCAATTCTGATCATGCCCCGCGACCCACATCCCGACTGGCGCAGTTATCTGGCGATCCTGTGTGGCGGCGGTGCCGTCACCATCGCCGCGCTGCTGGCCTTGAACTATGTGGTGGACCCGTACCTGATCCACCAGTGGGACACGCCGCAAGTCATGCGCTTGCGGCCCGCCCGTGAAAAAATGAGCGCCTGGGGCAAGACTTATGCGCTCGCCCGGTTCCAGCCCAGCATCCTGTACCTGGGTAATTCGCGCACTGAGCTGGGCATGCCGACCAGTATCCCGTTGTTCGCCGGTCAAGACGTCTTCAACGGCGCACTGTCTGGCGCCTCGCTGGGCGATACGGTGGCGATGGCGCAGCACGCGCTGGCGATCAATCCGCCCCATACCGTGATCTGGGGCATCGACGCTCCCTCGTTTTCGGTGGAGGTGGGCAACACGGATTTTGACCGGGCCCTGGTTGCACAAGGCGGCTTCTACCAATGGCGGCGCCGCTTGCTGGACCTGAAGCGGGCGCTGACAGTGGACATGACACGCGATTCGCTCAGCGTGCTCATGGGTACGTTCGGCGCCGTGTGTCACTCCAGTCTCGCCTTCCATGGCCAGCGCGATGATGGCTGCATGCGCAGTTCCCCGTACGGCGGCTGGGCCGGCACACGGGCCGCCGTCGTGCCCCGCACCCGGGAATTCGTGCGCGGGTCCGGCCCCACGCGGGCCGCCTATGATGCGCTGGAACAGACGGTGGGCGCGATGTGCCAGGCCGGTGCGCGGGTGCGCCTGTACGTCAACCCGACCCACGCCATGATGGCGGACGCGCTGTACTGGGCCGGCAAGTGGCCGGCGCAGGAGCGCTGGCAAACGTCGCTGGCGGCCATGGCGGCGGTGCAGCGCGGTCGCGGTTGCGATGTGCGCGTCTATGATTTTTCAGGCTTTAACAGTGTGACCACCGAGGCCATCCCCCAGGCGACGCGCCATGAGTACATGGCCAATTATTGGGAACCGTCCCACTACCGGGTCAACGTCGGCCGCATGGTGCTGGGCCGCATGTTCGGCGACGCCGCCACGGCCATTCCCGATGACTTCGGGCTGGAACTGACCCCGGCCGCCATGCCGGCCCACCTGGCGGCCATGCGCGCGGGGCGCGAGCGCTACCACGCCGAACATGTACTGGAAACGACCATGGCGCGCGATATCGCGGCCGAACAACTGGCGCTGGCGCGCGCCAGGCGCAGCCAGCCTTAGTGGCTAGCGCGCGCGGCGCTGCAGGACGGCGCAGCCTTTCTCGCACTGGCGCGACGAGCGCAACAGTTCAGGGTAGTCCTGCTGCCAGCGCTGCAGGATAGCTTGCTCATCGGGACGGGATGCGTCATCCAGGAACACGACGGCGTTGTCCGACAAGCGCGGGAACAGCAGCGGTCCGGCCGGAAACCGGGCTTGCGCGCGCGTGCCCTGGGGCGGACCGTCGATCACCAGCATATCGATGCCGCCGGCAGGCACATCGGCCAGGCCGTACCACGGCCAGTGCTCGCCAGCCAGGCTGTGCGGCTGCAGCGGCGCATACAGCACTTCGGCCCAACCGTGCAGTCCGTGCAGGTGCAATTGCTGGCGCGTCTGCTCGGCGTATTGCAAATCATGTTCCAGACTGTAGACCTTGCCCGCGCCGTTCAGTTGCATGCAGCGGGCCAGCACCAGGGTCGACGTGCCGCTGCTGCATTCAACCACGGTCAGCGGCACGGCCGAGCGCGCATGGCGCACCAGTTCGAGCAGGAAGTCGGGCGAGGCGGCCCAACCGCGCGTGTCCGGCAGGCTGCGGCGCAGGGCCAGTTCCACGTACAGCCCTTGCAGGGCTTCCAGTTGGCGGAACAGGGTGACCGGTTGCTGGTGCGCCTGGTCGTGCACCTGGTCCAGCAGCACATGGACTTGCCGCGTCTTGCGCGCGTTGTACATGCCCAGCAGCAGGGCCAGGCACAGCAGGGAAATGATGGTATAGGGAAGCATAACGGGCCTTTCAGGGGGGAGGAGCGATTTTGCTGATCACATAGCGGTATTTACCGGACGCTTCGGCGGCGATTTCCGGCACTTCGGCGATATCGATCGCCACGTCGGCGCCCAGCCTGGCCTTGAACTGGGCCGCGATGCGCTGCCGCGCGTCGTCGGCCAGCGGGGGCACGCAGACCAGCAACACGCGCGTCAGCAGCAGGCTTTCCTGCACGATCTTGAAAGCGCGTACCTGAGCGATGTCGCGCAGGATATAGATCAGGGCCAGGCCGTGCATGACGGTGCCGTCGTGCGCCACGACGAAGTCCGTGCTGCGCCCCTCCAGGCTGTGCAGCAGTGGCAGCCCGCGTCCGCAGGGGCAGGGCGCCGTGCTGATCGCGCCCACATCGCCGGTGGCGTAGCGGATGAAGGGGAAGTCGGCGCTGGCCAGGTGGGTGACGACGATGGCGCCCGGCGTGCCGTCGGGGACTGGCTGGCCGTCCTGGCCGACGATCTCGACGATGATGTCTTCCGCGCTCAAATGCATGCCGCCTTCCGGGCATTCGTGGGCGATGAAACCCGCGTCGCGGCCGCCATAGCCGTTGGCCACCGGGCAGCCAAAGGCGGTGGCCAGCAGCTTGCGCTGTTCCTCGTACAGGCGCTCGGCCGTCACGAACACCACCTTTGTCCCCAGAGCGTCAAGCGGCACGCGCTGTGCCAGGGCGTGGCGGGCCAGCCGGGATAGTGCGGATGGGTAGCCGAACACCATGCTGGGGCGCAATTGCCTGAGCCGCCGCAGATAGCCGTCCAACTTCACGTCGGACATCTGGAAGGCCGGCAATAGCGTGCTGCGCAGCACGCGGTCGCGCCACGCGCGCCAGCGGTCCTGCGCGCCCAGCTCGATCGGAGAACCCCACACGACCACTTCGGGATCGCCGATATCGACGCCCCACCAGCGGGTGGCGCGCCATTTGGCGGCCACGTCGTGGCTGACACGCGCCTTGCCCAGATAGAAGATCAACGGTTCGCCGCTGGAGCCGCCGGTATTGCAGCGCTGTAAAGGGCCGGCCACGGCGGAACGGAAGGCGTCGCGCTGCGCGCTGATGTCGGCCTTGCGCAGGATGGGCAGGCAACGCAGATCGCGCAGATCGTGCACTTTGGCAGGATCGAAGTCCAGCCTGGCAAACAGCCCGCGATAGTAGGGGACATGGCGGGCCGCGTGGGCCAGGAGCTGGCGCAGGCGCTCCAGCCGCAGTTGTGCCAGCGCGGCGGGCGACAACCATTGGCTGACCTCCAGTTCATGCAGCAGGGCCGCTCCGGCATGGCCTTTGAGACGCTGCTGCAGCAGGAACAGAGGGCGGGCCACCAGCCGCGTGTACCAGCCGGGGTGCGGCAGGCGCGACAGCCGGCGGTATTGGGCCAGCAGGCGCGGGCCAACATACTGCCATGTGTATGCGCTGGCCAGTGCGATGCCGGCTGCGCGCAGGCGCTGGGCGCCCTCGGTGTCATGCAGGACGGCCACCAGTTGGCGGGCCATGGCCCCGGCGTCGCCCGGCGCCACCAACAGTCCCGTCGTCCCGTGTTCCAGCAGGCAGGGGATGCCCCCGACATTGGTGCTCACCACCGGCACGCCACTGGCCAGCGCTTCCAGGATGGAGACGGGCAGATTGTCGGCCAGGCTGGGATTGAGCATGGCGTCGGCGGCACGATACAGGCGCGTCATGCCCTCCTGATCCAGCGCGCCGGCGAAGGTGACGGCATGCGCCACGCCCAGGGCGGCGGCCAGTTGACGCAGCCGGGGCAGTTCCGCGCCTTCGCCGGCGATGGTCATGCGCGCATGGGGTACGGCATGGCGTACCAGGCTGAAAGCGCGCAGCGCCGTGGCGTGGTCATACACGGGTTCCAGGTGGCGGCAGACCAGGATCAGCGGGTGATCCCGGGAGACGGGCGGCCCCGGCGCGAAGCGCTCCAGGTCCACCACGTTGGGCAGGATCAGCGCGGACAAGCCATATTCCCCGAACAGGCGGGCCAGGAAGGCCGAGGGTACGACGATCGCGTGGGCGCGCGCCAGGGTGATCGTGACCAGCTTTCCCTGGCGGGCCAGGAAAGGCGCTGCTTCGCCGCCATGGTAGTGCAGCAGCACTGCTTTGCCGCGCAGCCGGCCTATCCAGATGGCCGGCGCCGCATGCAGATGCCAGGACCAGCCCGAATTGGCCATCACGTGCACGATCTCGGCGCGGCCGGCCGCGCGCCACAGGGCGCGCAAATACGGCAGCAAGCGGCACATGGCCCGCAGGCCGCGCATGGACCCCAGCCACGCCGGCCGCACCGGCGCGTTGCTGCGCACCAGCTCCACTGTGGCGCCGGAGGCGGCCAGTAGCTGGGCCAGCTGGGCGGTCTGGTTGGCCATGCCCCCGGCAGGCGGGGCGCATGGACCAACGAGTGCGATGTGCAACGCGCTCATGTCGGAGTACTCCCCGTCAGCGGGCCGTAGACGTCCGCGTAACGGGCCACGCTGCTGGCCCAGGTGCGTTCGCTTTCGACAAAGCGGCGGGCGTTCTGGCGCAAGCCGTTCCAGGTGTCGGCGTGGCGCGCGAGGTGGATGATGCGCTCGGCCAGGGCGGCGCCATCGCCGGCCGGGAACAGGATGCCGGTCTTGCCATCCTCGATCAGCTCGCGGTGGCCGCCCACGTCCGAGGCCACCACCAGCCGCCCCTGCGCCATCGCTTCCAGCGGCTTGAGGGGCGTGACCAGTTCCGTCAGCCGCATGGGCAGGCGTGGGTAGACCAGTATATCGACCATCTGGTAATACTCGGCGACTCGGACATGGGACACGCGGCCAGCGAAGCGGACGCGCCGTTCCAGTCCCAGACGCCCGACCAGGGCCTGCAACGCCGCTTCCTGCGGACCACCGCCCACCAGCAGCAATTGCAGCGAGGGCAGCGCCTGCACCATGCGCGGCATCGCTTCGATCAGCAGCGCCAGGCCTTCGTAGGCATAGAAAGAGCCGATGAAGCCCAGCACCAGGCTGCCTGTCAGCCCCAGGCTGTGGGCCAGCATGCCCGATGGCCGGGCGGGCGGACGCAACTGGCCCGCCTCCACGGCGTTGGGGATGATGGTGATCTTGGCTGCCGGGATGCCGCGCGCCACCAGGTCGTCGCGCATGCCGCCGCAGATGGTGGTGACGGCATCGGCCCGCCGCAAGGCGTAGCCTTCCAGCGCGCGGGTCAGGCGGTAGCGCAGGCCGCCGGGCCGGCTGGTGCCGTGGTCGGCCGCCGCGTCTTCCCAGAACGCCCGCACCTCGTACACGACGGGGATACCCAGCGCGCGGCCCACCCGCAGGGCGGCCAGCGCATTCAGGGCCGGCGAATGGGCGTGCAGGATGGCCGGCTTGACCTTGGCCGCCACCTGCCGCAGGCGGCGGCTCAGGCCCAGCACGATGCTCCACTGGCGCAGCAGCGGCAGCGCGCTCCACCAGCGTTGCTGTGGCGGCGTGCGGTAGAAGTGCCAGCCGTCCACGTGCTGCTCGGCCGCGCGCGCCGGGTCGGCCGCCGCGTGCTTGGCACTGGTCAGGTGGACAGTGTCCCAGCCCTGCGCGCGCTGCTGGCGCAGGATGGCCAGTGTGCGGAAGGTATAGCCGCTATGCAGCGGCAGGGAATGATCGAGGATGTGCAGGATGCGCATGGGGGTACCCGGCGGGCTGGCTCAGATGGTCTATGATTCAGACATTTCGCTGCGGGCGGTTTGCGCTGCATCAGCTTATCCGGCGCCAGGCCTGGCTCCAGGCTTGCTGGGCCATGCGCGCCAGGGTGTCCTTTGGGCGGGAACGCAACAGCGTCTGAGGGGCCGATGTCGCCGAGGTTGCCGGCATGGCCAGCGCGCCGTCCTCCCAGTCGCGGAACAGCGCGGTCTGGAAGCGCTCCCGGTGGCGGCCGAGGAAGGCGCACAGCCGTTCATAGCGGCGTATCACGGGCCACTCCGGCACGGGCAGGCGGCCGCCGTCGCGCTTGCGCACCATTTCAAAGCTGTGCAGCACGATGACGAAGGCGGGCCAGCGGGCGCGCCAGGCCGATTCCAGCGCGTGCGTCAGTTCACGGTCGGAGCAGGCACACAATTGCGCGTGCCGTACATGGCCGGGAAAATCGCGAAAGGATGATACGGGAAATTCCCACACGCCGTCGATCAGCACGGGCTGGCTGATGGGCTGTCCCCAGGCGCCGATCGGAAAGGACGGCGAGTAGCTGCTGTCGTAGCGCAGGCCGTTTTCGGCCAGGGCGCGCAGGGTCACGCGGTCGGCGCCGAAGCTGCCGGCGCGGAACGCCTGCAACGGCCCGGCGCCGGCGGCCCGCAGGTTGGCTATGGCTTGCCGGATCAGCGCGCTCTGCCGCTCCACGGGCAGCCGGCACAGGTACTGGCAGACCTGGGCCTGAGCGCGGCCATCGCCCGGCGCCGTCGCCCATTCCGGGTGCAGATGCAGCTCCACCTGCTGGCCGGCGCGCTGCACCAGGCCGACGATATGGCGCAAGGGTTCCAGTCCCGCCTGCTGGGGGAACAGGCCTTCCACGAAGTAGTTGGCCAGCAGACCATGGTAGCGCAGCACGCCGAGCTGGTAGGGCAAGCCATAGCCGCCGCGGTCCGTCAGGCCGTGGATGTCGGCGGCCAGTTCCTGGTCCAGCCGGCGGCCGGCGGGCAGGGGCTGGTGGGGCCAGCCGGCGGCGTTGGGCCACAGTTCCGTGTCCACGGTCAGGAACACCTTGAGGACGTGGTCGGGCTTCATGCGGCGCGCCGTTCGGCGCCCTCCGGCTGGTCCAGTACCTGGCGCAGGAAGCAGTCGAACATCAGCAGCGACCACAGCGCGGCGCTATGGTCGCGCTGGCCGTTGAATTGCTCGTCCACCAGTTGCCGCACGTAGTCCATGTTGAAGATGCCGGAGTCGGCCAGCGCGCCATCCTGGGCGCATCGCTGCAGGCGAGGGCGCAGCGGTCCAGCCACCCATCCGGCCATGGGCACGGCGAAACCCATCTTGGGACGGTGCAGGACGGCGTCCGGCAAGTAAGGCGCCATCGCCAGCTTGAACAGGTGCTTGCCCTCGTTGCCCTTCAATTTCATCTGCGGCGGCAGGCCCGAGATCCAGCTCACCAGTTCGTGGTCGAGCAAGGGCACGCGCACTTCCAGGCCATGGGCCATGCTGGCGCGATCGACCTTGGTGAGGATGTCGCCGGGCAGGTAGGTTTTCAAGTCCAGGTACTGCACTTGCGACAGCGGATCGGCGGCGGGACTGGCGGCTGCGTGGCGCCGCAGCACGTCGATCGCGCGATAGCCGCCCAGGCTGGCCTTGAAGCTTGGGCTGAACAAACGGGTGCGCGCATCGTCGTCCATGATGGCGATGCTGTGGAAGTAGGCGCCGATGGTGTCGCGCGCCATGGCCTGCAAGGTGGCCTTGGCCCGCAACGGACGCGGCAGCCACGGCGCGCGCGGGTAGGCATGGCCCAGCGCCGCGCACACGGGGCGCCGCAACAGGGCGGGTATGCGGGCGCGCCACCGCTCCTCCTGCACATGCCAGCGGTAGCGTGCATAGCCGGCCAGGTTTTCATCGCCGCCATCGCCCGACAAGGCCACCGTGACCCGCTGCCGCGCCAGTTGGCACACACGGTAGGTGGGCAGGGCGGAACTGTCCGCGAACGGTTCGTCGTACAGGGTGGCCAGGCGGTCGATCAGGCCGGTGTCGTCGCCATCCAACCGCAGTTCGTGGTGGCGGGTGGCGCAATGGCTGGCGACCAGGCGGGCGTAGGCGCTTTCGTCGTAACGCTGGTCGGCGAAACCGATGGCGCAGGTGTTGACGGGTTCGTGCGTGCACTGCGCCATCATGGCCACCACGGCGCTGGAATCGACCCCGCCCGACAGGAAGGCGCCCAGCGGCACGTCGGCCACCAGCCGCATGCGCACCGCGTCGGCCAGGCGCGCCGTCAGTTCTTCCGCCGCCTGGGCCTCGCTGGCGACGGCCACCGGGGCGAACGGGACGTCCCAGTACGGTTGCGGCGCGCCCAGGCCGCCGCCCTTGCGTACGCACAGCGTGTGCCCCGGCGGCAGCTTGCGGGCCTGCGCCAGGATGGTGCGCGGATCGGGCACGTAGCCGTAGGCGAAATATTCCTCCACCGCCATGGGATCGAGCGTGCGCCGCATGGCCGGGTGCAGCAGCAGGGCTTTCAGTTCGGAGGCGAAGACCAGTTGTCCATGGTCGAGCTGCGCGTAGTACAGGGGCTTGACGCCCAGCCGGTCGCGCGCCAGGAACAGGGTCTGTGCGTTGCGGTCCCACAGCGCGAACGCGAACATGCCGCGAAAGCGCTCGACGCAACGAACGCCCCATTGCTCCCACGCATGCACGATCACTTCCGTGTCGCAGTGGGTACGGAAGACGTGGCCGTATTGCCGCAGCTCGCGCACCAGCGATTGGAAATTGTAGATCTCGCCGTTGTAGACCAGCACCACGCTGTGGTCCTCGTTGTACATGGGCTGGTGGCCGGCCGAGACATCGATGACGGACAGCCGGCGGTGGGCCAGGCCCAGTCCCGGTTCGTGGTGGCTGCCGCCGCCGTCCGGGCCGCGGTGGCGCATGCTGGCATTCATCCGCTCCAGCAAACTGTGGTCGGGTTCACTCATGCCATGCATATCGAACAGTCCCACTATGGCGCACATGATTTCTCCTTCAGCGTGAACGTGGTACGGGCGGCGCGGACAGGGCGTCATAAACGGCCAGGTAGGCGTCCGCCATGGCCAGCAGGCTGTAGTCGGACAGCACCAGCCGCCGCGCGCGGCCGCCATGGCGTTGCGCGAGGCCGGGGATACGGAAATAGTCGGCGATGGCATCGGCCAGCGGCTCCGGGGCGCCCGGCGGCACCAGCGTGCCGGTCCAACTGGGTTGTACCAGGTCCAGGTTGCCACCCACGGCCGTGGCCACCACCGGCAAGCCGGTGGCCATGGCTTCCAGGATGGCGTTCGAGCTGCCTTCGCTGAGCGAGGGCAGGACGAACACATCCATAGCGCGCAACAGTTGCGGCACATCGTCACGGGCGCCGGGCAGCCAGGCCAGGCTGGCCATGCCGGCCTGGGCCAGCAGGTCGAGACATGGTTCGCGGCATGGACCATCGCCGATGATCATCAGGCGCAGGCGGGAGTAGCCCTCGGCCTCCTCTTCCAGCAACAGGCGAAATGCCTGGATCAAGGCCTGGTGGTCCTTGATCGGCGCCATCCGTCCCACACTGCCGATGACAAACGCGTCCTCGCACAGGAAACCGGGCGGGCCGACGGCGGCTGGCGGCCCCAGCCGGGGATGGAATTGCAGGCTGTCGACCCCGTTGCCGATGTGGGTCACACGGGCCGGGCGGGCGCCGATGGTGCCGATCAGCCATTGCTCCAGATCCTTGCTGACAGCGATAAAGTGGCCGATCAGGGGCCGCAACACCTTGCGCAACAGCTTGTAACGGGGATTCTGGCCTTGCAGGTCGCTCAGGTCACGCCCATGTTCGCCATGAATGCGCAGCCGCACGCCGGCCGCGGCGGCCAGCAACTGGCCCTCCAGGCTGGCCAGGTTGCGGGTGTGGATCAAATCTGGATGCAGGCGTTTCAACACCTGGAACAGGCGCAGATAATGTCCCCAGTCTTTGCCTTCGCGCTTGTTGACGCAGATTACCTCCACGCCCGCGCGCTTGAGGCGGTGCTGGAATGGCGCATCGTTTTTCAGACATACGATCACATGCCGGTAGCGTTCCGGCGGCATGTGGTTGATCAGGTTGATCAAGCCGTTCTCCATCCCGCCCACGCCCAATTGGTGGATCAGATGGACGATCAGCGGCGCGGCCTGGGGGGCGCCGGGCTCGGCCAGGTGGTCGCTGTCATTGGTCTGCATGACGTAACCCTAGTTCGATGGCGGGCAGCATGGCGCCCAGGAAGCGCTCCAGCGCCGCGGCGGCGTCGGCCGTGTCGTCGCTGGCGGCGGCGATCGCGATCACGGCGCCGCTGTCGGGCTGCCGCAGCAAGCGGGCCTTGGCCAGCGCCAGTTTGACGATAATGGGGCTGGCCGTGTCGGTGCCGCCCTGGCGATACCAGCGCCACACCAGCAGCCGTCTGGCGCCGGCACGCAGTTCTAGCTGCTGCACCGCGAGGCGGCGCGCACCCAGCGTCACGTTGCGGCTCGACGTCACGCTCTCGTGCCACGCCGCTTGGCCCGGGGCGCGCGGCACGGGGTCGAATGCGGTGAGTAATTCCGCGCCCCGGCGTTGCTGGCGATACCAGGCAAGTTGCAGCGTCACCTGGGCGATGCTGTCACCGAAGCTGGCCGCATAGGACAGGGCTGGCGGCGCGCTGGGCAGGCGCCAGTCATCGGCCTGCCACGGCACGTGGCGCCATGGTGGTGGCGGGTCGCCGATGTCCAGCCGAGGGGGCGCGCCCGCGGGCGGCGCCGTGGTCGCTTGCATGGCCGTGGCCAGCAAGGGCCAGGATGCGGTGATGGCGACGCAGTACAGGGCGGCACGCCAAATCTGCCGGACGTCCGCGACCGGGGCTGGTGGCGTCAAGCTGGGCGGCGGACGCACTGGCGCCGGGGTGGCTTCGCGCCACAGGCGGCCGCACCAGAACAGCAGCAGGCAGACGATGCCGAAGAACAGCCAGCCGTAGATCAGGTGATCGATGCCAACGGCCAGCCGCATGTCGCTCACGTAGCCAAGCAACACGATGAGATAGGCGCGCACGCCGTTGGCCAGTACCGGCAACAACATGGAGACGGCCACGAACAGCAAGCGGCGCACGGGTTGGCGGTAGTTGAGCCAGGCGTACAAGGCGCCCAAGGCGACCGAAGCGATGACGTAGCGCAAACCGCTGCACGCATCGACGACCGACCAGTTTCCGTTCGGCAGGGTTAAGTAATTGTTCTCTCGCAGCACCGGCACCCCGCTCAATTGCAAGGCCGTGACGGTGAAGCGTGCCGTGAAGTTGATCAGTGGCGGAATCAGCACTTCGCCGAACGGCACGGCCAGCAGCAGATAGGCGAGCGGGAAAGCGATCTCGCGGGCGCATCGGCCCCCGGCGATGGCGGCAGTGGCCGCGCCCAACATGGCGACCACCATGTATTGCTGCAGCGACGGCACTTCGGCCAATGCCCCCAGCAGCCAACCGCCGCCCAGCAGCGCGAGCAGCGCCATGGCGGGCGGCGACGGCTTGGGCGCCAGATCCGCCAGCACATGGCGGCGCCGCCAGATCAGCCAGGCGCTGACGGGCACCACGACAAAGCCATGTGCATACGTCTGCGAACGCCACCACAGCCCGACCATGCCTGCCAGTGTGGCGGCATGGAGCGCCATCACGGCGGCCAGCGCCACCAGCAGGCTGGCCAGCGCGGCGCGCGGCCATGGCGTGCGAAGGTCGCTGGCCATCGGCTTGAGCATGGCGCTGCGATTCATGGCGCCGCCTCCGCACCGCTGGCGCGCACGCCCAGCAATTCGCCGAGACTGGCCAGATTGCGCTGCCAGTCGTAGCGCTCCAGCACGCAGCGGCGGGCAGCGTGGCCGATGGTGGTGGCGTATCCCGGGTCCAGGGCCCGGTGTATCCGGGTCACCCAGGCCTGGGGCTGATCGGCGCACAACACGGCGTGCTCCAACTCGGCTTCGATGCCTTGCAGCGCCGCCGTGCTGGCGACCACCGGCAGGCCCATGGCCATCGCTTCCAGCACCTTGTTCTGCACCCCGCGCGCGACCTGCAATGGCGCGACGGCCATGGCGGCATGCTGCAGATAGGGGCGGATGTCCGGCACCGTGCCGCTGACGTGGACGCCGGCCTGGGACGCCAGCGCCCGCACCGCCGCCGTCGGGTGGGCGCCGACGATGTGAAAGTGGAGCGCAGGATGGCTGGCGCGCAACGCTGGCAGCACCTGCGCCGCGAACCAGCAAACGGCTTCCACATTGGGCCAATAATCCATCGCCCCCGTGAACACCAGCACGCTTTGTCCGGCCGGATAGGGATTGGGATGGCTGGCGTCCGGCGCGAAGTAAGCGCCATCGACACCGTTACGGAAGTGGGCGACCTTGTGCGCGCTTTCGGGCGCCAGGGTGCGGAACAATGCCGCCTCGGGGCCGGACACGAGGGTGGTGCGGTCGAACTGGCAGGCGACGTGGCGCTCGTACGCGAGCAAACAGCGTGCTTCGCGGCGGTAGAGCGCGGCCAGCGGCCAGCGGTGGTTGCCGGCGTAGGCCAGCCACTTTGCCGAATCCACGTCGACCAGGTCCATCACCCGGTGCAGCGGACCGTGTCCGCCATGGGCCGGCACGTATTGGGCCATGGGGCCGGAAAAGGCCAGCGCCGCGCCGATGGGGAAACGGGCCAAGGTTTGCTCCACCCACAGCCGCAGAGGCGCGCTGCGGTAATAGCGCACGCTGGCCGGCTCATCGCTGGCCAGCGCAGCCAAGGCGCGCAGGCGGGCACGCGCGGGCTGCAAGGAGATGAAGCTGCTGCTGGCGCACATGGCCCGCAACCGTTCCACATGCTGCCTGTCGTCCGGGTGATCGACGAACGTGCCCAGGTGGACGTGGAAATGGCGCTGCAGATAGGCGAGCACATGCCAGGCACGGATCTTGTCGCCCTTGTTGGGCGGGTAGGGGATGCGATGGGTGAGATAGAGCAGGTGGCGCATGATCAGCCCAACTGGCGCACGATGTGAGGTCCCAGCGCATTGGCCAGCCGCAGGGGCAGCCGCTGCCAGGCCCGGATCAGCAGCCGGTAGCGGGGATTGAGGGGATGGTTGGCGGGCACCTGGCGGGCGCGGTGCAACTGGTATTCGTAATGCAGCGGTTGCGGCGTGAAGCCCCAGTTCTTCTTGAAATCGTAGGAACCGGTACCGGCCTTGCTGCGGCCGAAATCGAACACCCGACTGCCGCGCTGGCACGCATGGCGCATCACTTCCCAATACATATAGTCGTTGGCGGCCAGCG
Organism: Rugamonas apoptosis; assembly: GCF_014042355.1. GTDB lineage: Bacteria > Pseudomonadota > Gammaproteobacteria > Burkholderiales > Burkholderiaceae_D > Rugamonas > Rugamonas apoptosis. The sequence goes on along the minus strand of NZ_JACEZU010000004.1, from coordinate 32,526 downwards.
CGCGTGCGGCCTGGCCGCCGCCACCGTAATAGGGCAGGATCTCGTCGCGGAACCGGAAACTCAGCACGCCGCTGACGGCCTGCGCCCCGTGTTCGATGCACAGCACTTCGCAGTCCGCGCCAAACTCCTGTTGCAGCAGACGAAAGTAGCGCCGGCTGAAGACGGGCGTGCCAAGGCGGTGCACGCTGGCCGCGTACAGCGCGTAGAAGCGCTCCGTGTCGTCGTCGAAGCGGCTGAGCAGGCCGGCCGCCGCACCCTTGCGCACCATGGCCCGCTGTTTGCGGGGGATGGCCAGCAGGTTGGTGTCGGGTTCGGGCGACAGGGGCTTGCGGAAGGTGTGGTACATATCGCTGCGCGGCCAGTCCGCATGGCGGGGCGCCAGGTTGCGGTATTCGAGATGGTCGACGCCGAGGCGGGCCGCCAGCGCCTGGGCGGCCGCGTCCAGGGCGGCAGCTGCTTCGGCGTCGAGCGCCGCAACGCCGCCGTAGACGCAGAACGGCAGCGAGACGAGGCTGTTGCCGAACAGCGGACTGCGGATCTGGGCCAGCGGCAAGATGCCACGCAGTACACCATCCGATTCCGCGTACAGGAACCACACGGGGTGGCCAAAAGCCTGTTCGATCACGTTCTTCCAGCCGGCCCGATGGAAGAACGTGGCGTCGGGGCAGGCCTGCACGAAGCGATCCCATCGTTCGGCGTCGCCCGTCCCCATCAGGCCGACGATGGGTGGGGCGGTGACATGGGGCGGACGATCCAGTGTCATGGCTGCTCCGGGAAGATGTCGGCGATCGTGCCCCATTCGAAGTCGTGCAGCAGCCGGCCGATGCGCGCTTCCATCCGGCCCAGGTTCAGGTAGTGGCGGAACCGGGTCGACCAGGCGAGGCCGTGCTGCCGCGGTTGGCCGGGGTCCAGCTCCCAAGGGTGAAAGTAGAATATCCCGGCCTGGCCATCGCGCGAATTGATCCGCCGCAAGGCCCAGCGCGAACAGCGGTAGGGATAGAGCCGGAAGTAGCCGCCACCGCCAGCCGGCAGATTGTGGCCGCCGACGCGGATGGTACTGACTGGCAGTTCCAGCAAGCCTTGCCGGCCGTCCGGATAGTGGGCGAAACGGGGCGCGTCCGGGGCGCCGTAGTGGTCGTGCCGGATCGGGTACAGGCTGGAACTGTAGCGGTAGCCCGCCGCCTGCAGGCTGGCGTGGGCCCAGGGGCTGGCCGCGCCGATGGAAAAGCTGGGGGCGCGATAGCCGCGGACTGGCTGGCCACTCAGTTGCTCCAGCAGCTGCTTGCTGCGGCTGATGTCGTGCATGAATTCAGCCTGGCTCATGCCGCTCACGCGCGCGTGGCCGTAGCCGTGGCTGGCCAACTCGTGGCCGCCAGCGGCGATACGGCGCACCAGGGCCGGATAACGTTCAGCCACCCAGCCTAGCGTAAAGAAGGTGGCGCGGCAGCCCGCGCCGTCGAGCAGGCCGAGGATGCGATCCACATTCGCTTCCACCCGGCACGGAAGGCTGTCCCAACTGTCGCGCGCGATGTGGGGCGCGAAGGCCGATACATGGAAGTAATCTTCCACGTCGACGGTGAGCGCGTTGCGGCGGGCCAGTGCGGACGACGGGGCCGGGTTCATGGCGCGCGCTCCCGCCGTTGCGCCAGCCATTGGCCGACCACGGCCGCGATGCGGGGCGCCGCGTGGCCATCCCACAGCCGTGGCACCCGGCCCGCCTTGCCGCCATATTGGAGAATGTCGTCGCACAGGGCCAGGATGACGGCTGGGTCACGGCCGGCCAGCGCGTTGCTGCCTTCGCTGATGGTGATGGGGCGCTCCGTGTTGTCCCGCAGCGTCAGGCAGGGCACGCCCAGGGCCGTGGTTTCCTCCTGCACCCCGCCGGAATCGGTGAGCACCATGCGCGCGCCGCGCATCAAGCCCAGCATGTCGAGATAGCCGAGTGGCGGCAGGCAAGCCAGATGCGGCTGGTCGAGCAGGCCGCTCATGCCGAATTGCTCCAGTCTGGCGCGCGTGCGTGGATGGAGCGGGAACAACACGGGCAGCCGTGCGCTGAGGCGGCCGGCCATTTCCAGCAGCGCGCGCAGGCGCTGAGGATCATCGACGTTGCCGGCCCGGTGCAGCGTCAGCAGCGCGTACGGCGCGCCGCGCGCGATGAAGCCGGCCAGGTTGTGGCTGGCCAGCACCTGCTCCGGCGCGGGCGCGCCTGGCAACAAACGCAGCAGGGTGTCGATCATCACGTTGCCGACGAAATGAATGCGCGCGCTGGGGATGCCTTCACGCAGCAGGTTGTCGGCGGCGCCCGCTTCGGTGGTAAACAGGAGTTCGGACAACTGGTCCGTCAGCACCCGGTTGATTTCCTCCGGCATCGCGCGGTCAAAGCTGCGCAAGCCGGCCTCCACATGCAGCACGGGCACGTTGCGCTTGGCCGCCACCAGCGCGCAGGCCAGGGTCGAGTTAACGTCGCCCACCACCAGCGTTGCCGTGGGCGCCTGCTGCTCAAGCACGGCGTCGAAACGGCGCATGACCTCGGCCGTCTGGACGGCGTGGTTGGCCGAGCCCACGTCGAGCGCGATGTCGGGTGGCGGCAGGTCCAGCGCGCTGAAGAACTGGGCATTCATGGCGGCGTCGTAATGCTGGCCGGTATGCACCAGCGTCAGGACGGGCGCCGGTTCAAGCTGGCGCAAGGCGGCCAGTACCGGCGCCATCTTCATCAGGTTGGGGCGGGCGGCGACGACGCACAGCAGGCGTGGCGGGGGGGAGGGGGCGATGGACATGGTGGCGGCACTTTCTCAGAACAGCAGGATCATGGCCGCGCTGACGGCGTTTTCCCGGTAGTCGCCGCCCGCATTGCTGCGGTGGCGGGTGTGGCGCACGTCCAGCGTGGCCGTCAGCTTGGGCTGCAATTGGCGCGTCAGGTTCAGATTGACGCTGTCGTTGCGGTCCGTGCGGCCTGTGTCCAGCGCGTCGGCCACGCTGCGGCTGGCGGCGGCGCCGAGGCTGTCGCGTGACGACATGCGCCAGCTCCACCCGGCCTGGACGGTGCGCTGGCGCGTGTACTGGTCCAGCGCCAACTGGCCAGGCGGCAGCAAGGGACTGTCGATGGCGCTGTTGGTCTGGGTAGTGCGGCGGCTCGTGTTCAGCGCCAGCGCGAGCGTGCTGCGCGGACCGGAATAGACGGCCGCGCCACTCCACTGCTTCTGCAGGAAATACTGGTGGCTGAAATAGTTGACGTTGCCCGCGTAGGGACCCAGCAACTGGGACAGGCGCAGGAAGGCGTTCACCACCTGTAACCGCATCTGCGGGTCGGGAATACGGACGGCCCATAGCTGGTAGAGGAAATTGCCCACCACGTCAGGCTGCAGGCGCTGGAACTGGGCCGAGGTGGTGCTGATATCCTCGTCGTAATTGAGGGTCCAGACCACGGTATGCATGCGGTGTTGCAGCGCCAGACTGTGGGTCTGGCCAAAGAAGCGGCGGCCCACACTGGCCGAGGCGCTGGTCCGGTCCGATGGCTGCCACGCCGCGCCGGCCGACCAATGGCGCCCGCGTGGCGCGGTGTCAAGCGCCTGATAATCGGCCCGCTCATAGCCGACGGTACCGAACACGGTGAGCATGGGGTCCACCGGTACCCGCAAGGTGGCGGCCGCGTCGTTGTTGGTGACCGGCACCGAGGCCACGTCGCGGGTGCTGCGGTGGTCGGCGCTGGCCTGCCATTGCCAGCCGCGCCCGCCGTCGTCGCCGCTCAAGCTCAGGCGCAGGTCGCGGCTGTCGACGTCGTACAGGCTGTCGGCCCGGACGCGCTCATAGGCGTAGCGCAGCTCCGCCGTCGCCAGACCCCGAAAATAGTGGCGCAGCATGGGCGTGACGCTGACCGTGCGGGTGGAAACCGCGTTCGTGCTGTCCTGGCCAGGGTCGGTGATCTGGGGACCGAAGGCGGAAATGTTTTGCTGGCTGATGGCCGTGCGCGCGTCCAGGTACAGCCATTCTGGCAGCAGTTCGGCGTGTCCGCCGGCGTCGAGCGACTGGGTCCTGCGCGCCGCCTCGGCCGTGCTGCGCCGTTCCTGCAGCGTGTAATCGAGCTGCAAGGTGAGCCGGGGACCGGTGGCCGCGACCGCGATGCCGGGCGCCAGTTCGGTGATCCAGGCGGAGCGGGCCTCGGACTGCGGACTCAGGCGCACATTGTCGGAATAGCTCTCGCCGACGCGTACGCTGGGCGAAATCGTCCAATCGGCCGGTGTGGCCGACGCCGGGATGCCCAGCGCCACCACCGCCCACGACCAGTGCCGAGGTCCGCGCCATGGTGCGCTAATCATAATAGCCATAGTATTGGCCGCCCGGGAACTCTTTGGTCTTGTTGTAGATCAGGTTCACGTGCGGACATTGTTCGACGCGGCGCAAGGCTTCCTGGACCGCGTGCTGGGTCGTGGTTTCCGCTTCCACCACCATCACGATCTGGCCCATCTGGGTGGCCAGCACGCTGGCCTCGGTCGTGATCAGCAAGGGCGGCGAATCGAAGATGACGATCCGGTCCGCGTAGCGTTCGGCGATGTCGGTCAACAGCGCGCTCATGCTGCGGCTGGCCAGCAGCTCGGTGGCGTGCTTGAACGGCCGCCCGGCCGGCAGGATGCTGAGCGTGGGGACGTTGGTGCGCAGAATCACCTCGGGCAGGCCGAGCTGGTCGTTCGTGAGGATATCCATCAAGCCGGGCGCCGAGCCCAGGCCCAACACCTTGAGCACGGACGGGCGCGCCACGTCGGCGTCCACCAGCAGCACGGTGTTGTCCATTTCCATGGCGATGCTCATGGCCAGGTTGACGGCGCAATAGGTCTTGCCTTCGCCGGGCAGGGCGCTGGTGATGAAGATCAGGTTGCCATGCCGGATCGCGCCCCCGCCCGTCTCAGCGCGGGCGTTGCGCAGCAGCGGCCGCTTGATGATGCGGAAATCCTCGGCCACGCTGGTGCGGCCGCTATCTTGCGTGACCATGCCCATTTGACTCAGGCGGTCCAGGTTGATTTCAACCAGGCGGTTGGCGCCGATGGCGGCGGGCACGGTATCGGTGTTCATCATGGCCAGGGTCCCTTACAATTTGAGTAGCGTGGCGGCCATCACGCCGCCATAGGCGCACAGCAGGATGCCAAGCGCGCCGCCGAACGCGTATTGGGCGCGCTTGCGCCGGCGCTTGCCCGCTTCCGTCCAGTTCATCGCCACCGTGCCGAGCACGGGCAAGCCGGTCTGCTCGCGCAATTCGCTGGGACTGAGGAAGGTGGGCCGGATCTGGCTGATCAGCAGCGCGGCGGCATTGCCGATCAGGATGGCGCCACCGAGCACGGCGCTGTACAGCAAGCCGCGGTTGGGGCCGACGGGCGTGACGGGCACGGTGGGCGGGTCGATGATCTTGAAGGTCATCATGTCGGTGGTGGTGCTCAGGTCGCCCGACAATTTTGCCGCTTCGCGCCGGCCGATCAGCTTTTCGTAGTTATCCTTGTTGATCAGGTAGTCGCGGTTGAGCTGGGCCAGTTGCGATTCCACTTCCGGCACCGCATTGGCCCGCGATTGCAGCCTGGCGCTGCGCGCCTCGTATTCGCGCACCCGTGCCTTGATGGACGCCACCCGCGCGTCGGCTTCTGTGAGCGACACTTTGAGCTGCTGCAACATGGGGCTGTAATTCTTGCCGGGATCGCTGCTGGCCGCGCGCAGCTTGCTTTCCTCCACCTTGCGTGCTTCGAGCTGGGCCACCAGGCGCTTGGCGGCCACGATGTCCGGATATTGTTCCGTGTATTGCATGCGCAGCGCATCCAGGTTCTTGTTGAGCACGGCGATGCGGGCGTCGAGTTCCGGATTGGCGATGGCGGCCGGATCCAGGTCGGCGCCCAGGATGGGTTCGTCGCCGCTGATCTGGCTGCTGATGGCGTTGCGGGCCTGTTCGGCCTCGGCCAGCTCCAGCCGGGCGCTGTTGAGTGCATCGGCCGCCATCAGCAGTTGTGCGCCATAGTCGCCCCCTTCACGGGGCAGCAGCACGTTGTGCTTGAGCTTGAATTCCTTGACCGAGTTCTCGGCCGCCACCAGCTTGTCCTCGTAGCTCTTGATCTGTTCGTCGATGAACTGCACCGCCTTTTGCGACTCGCCCCGTTTGCCGCCCAGGCTGCCTTCGACAAAAATCGTCAGCAGCGACTGCACCACGTCGCGCACCAGGCGCGGATTCTTGTTGTTGTAGGTGATGGTGTAGATGTCGAAGGTGCCGGTGCCGCCGATCTTGATCCGGCTCAGTAACTCATCGAGTTGCCGTTCGTGTTCGCGCGGGGTACTGGCGTTCAAGTCCAGGTCCACCATGCGCATCACACGCTCCACGTTGGGCCGGCTCAACAGCGTGCGGCTCATGATGGCCACCTGCTGTTCCACGTTGGGTACGCTGGTCATACCGGCCAGCAGCGGTTTGAGGATACTTTGGGTATCGACGAACACGCGGGCCGTGGTCTGGTAGTCGTCCGGCAGCGTGGCCACCTTGACCCAGCCCAGCACGGCGACCAGCCACATGATGGCCAATCCCTGCCAGCGATATTTCCATATCCCTTTCAGGCTGGATAGCAGTTGGCTGATTATTTCCTGCATGGCCCAGTTACTCCCCGGCGGTTGTGCTTGAGGCGTGCCCCAAGACGTTGCTCTTGAGAGCGAATTATAGGATTGACATCGAAGTCTGAATTTCGAACCTGTCCCGTGCTTGAGGCAAATCAACAGCACCCGGCGCGGTTTTCTGAATCATAGACAGCGTTAGGTGGAGCCTGGTCCACGACTTGTAACGAGGAGTGACGTGATGTCCATTCATATCCGTAGCGCCGGTGGCTGGCTGCCGGTCATCTTTGCCGCATCGCTGGCCCTGGCCGGCTGTGCGCACCGCCCGTCCGCGCCGCCCGAGGCGACGCCGCCCCTGGCGGACTATACGATTGGCGCCGGCGACATGCTGACCATCAATGTGTGGCGCAATCCCGAAGTGTCGCTCAGCGTGCCGGTGCGTCCGGACGGCAAGGTCACCACGCCGCTGGTGGAGGACATGCCGGCGGCGGGCAAGACATCGACCCAACTGGCCCGCGATGTCGAAAAGGCATTGGAGAAATATATCCAGCAACCGATGGTGACCGTCATCGTCACCAGTTTTGTCGGCCCGTATGCGCAACAGATCCGCGTCATCGGCCAGGCGGCCAAGCCGCAGGCATTGCCGTACCGGCAAGGCATGTCGCTGATGGACGTGCTGATCGCCGTGGGCGGGGTGACCGATTTCGCGGCCGGCAACAAGGCCAACATCATCCGCATGCTCGATGGCCGGCAGCTGAGTGTGCCCGTGCGCCTGCAGGATTTGCTGCGCGATGGCGACATTTCCGCCAATGTCACCATGCTTCCCGGTGACGTGCTGGTGATCCCGGAAAGCCTGTTCTGAAGCTTGCTGCATGCAAGTGAACATCCCCTCACTGGCAAAAAAATATTCACGTTTTTCGGGAACTTTCTCTCTGGACAGGCGGTCAGAAGTGTATGAGCCCCAGCGCAAGTTAACTCGGCACGGGGTGCACCGACCAAAGGGGGATGCCATCGTGCAAGAAGACGACACCATTATTTCCTTCGAAGCCGTTTCAGGTCTGCGTGACCTGGTGGTGGGCGAAGGACGCGCCAGCGACGCGCCAGACGATCAGATCGACCAGCAGACGTTCCATATCCGGATGGCCAATTCACATGGCCGGCGCGAGGCGGCCAGTCTGCTATTGAAAAAAATGTACGGCTGGCGCGGCTACGCGGTTGATCCCGGTGTCAGCCACGCGCTCAACAAGATCACGCTGTTCGCCGAAACGGACGGCCACACCGTGGGCACCATGTCGTTGTGCCTCGACAGTGAGGACGTGGGCTTGCCGGCCGACGAGAACTTCCGCGACATGCTGGACGAACTGCGGTCCCAGCAGCGGCGTTTGTGCGAACCGTCGCGGCTGGCGATCGACAAGGGCGTATCCAAGCGCGTGTTCGCCGCGCTGATCCATATATCGTATATCTACGCCCACAACATCCATGGCTATACGGATTACGTGATCGAAGTCAATCCTCGCCATGTGATGTTCTACAAGCGCATGCTGGGCTTTCGCGATTTTGGCGGCGAGCGGCCGTGCACCCGGGTGGGCGCGCCGGCCGTGCTGCTGCGCCTGGACCTGGCCTACATGGGGGAACAGATCCGTCAATTTGGCGGACTCATGGAGCAACGGAGCAATGAACGTTCTTTCTATCCCTATTTCTTCCCCACGTGGGATGAGCCCGGTATCACGGCCCGGCTGATGCAGGGACGGACCTAGTCAGGGATGCGGCGCCGGGCCGCGCAGGTAATTGACGGGGATGGCGTAGGTGATCCCGCTCGGTGTGGCGATGGCAGCCTCTTTCAAGCCCTTGACGTACACCATGTTGATCACGCCATAGACCAACCCCGTCTCCGTGTCGTACAGCGGGCTGCCGCTGTTGCCCGGGTAGGCCGTGCCGTCCAGCTGGAAGATCGGGTAGGCTTGCCGGTGCAGCTGGCTGGCCAGCCGTGCATCCAGCTTGCCGGAACTGACGGGCGGCGTGGCCACGGGCGTGATGGCCGACACCATGCCCCGGTGTGTGACGGGATGCAAACCCAGCACCATCCCCAGCGGGAAGCCCGTGAAGGCCAGCAGCCTGCCTTCCGCCACGGTGCTGGAATCGCCCAGGCGCATGGCGGGCAACGGCGTGCCAGCCATGTGCAACTGGGCCAGGTCGTGCTCCTGGTCGAGCGCGCTGATGGACGCCGCGCGAAACTGGGCGCCGTCGCCCTGGCCGACCAGTACGCCCAACACCTGGGAGGCGTCGGCGTTGCGCAAGTCCTGCAGCACATGGGCCGCCGTGACCACGGTCAGGCCATCGCCGATCACGAAGCCGGTGCCGACAAAGGTGAGGGGCGGAGTGCGCAGTTTCTGGTAACTGCCGATGCCGACGATGGAAGGTTTGGCATGCTCGATCACCTGCTCCAGCTCCGCCCCCGTTGACGCCGGCCCGGCCAGCGCCATGACTACCCAAGGCCACAATTTCATGCTGATGCCCCCTTGGTCCGTCCAGGCCGCAGCGCCGCCGCGCACAGCAGCAACATCGACAGCAGGGCGATCCTGGGCACATCGAGCAAGCTGTCGAAGAGGCCGACGGCGTGAAACGCGGCCAATGATGCCAGCCAGACGGCCGCCTCACGCTCACCCATCAGCATGCGGCGCAGCAATCCCGTGACGACCGTCAGCAACAGGCCGGCGTAGGCCGTCAGGCCCAGGGCGCCCAGTTCGAAATACAGGTTGAGCGCTATATTTTTGATGTGCCAGGGTAAATGGTAGCGGTCGCTGCTGAAGAACCAGTAGTCATTACCGTCGGTGAAGGCGCCGTTGCGCAACAGCTCGTGCTCGGTGATGGCGTCACGCACACTGACGTTGTCGACCTCCAGTCGCGCGTCCTGCCCTTCGAGCGACAACTCCAGTTGTACCGGCACGCGCCAGTAAGGCGGACCCTGTCCCAGCAAGGTGGAGTTGACGAGAAATCGCAGATGGCGCCAGGTATCGCCATGCGCCAGCATGGGCAAGGGCGTGGCCGTGCAGCGTTCCGGATACAGCAGCAGGCGCGCGCACAGATTGATGTGCAGGTAGGCCGGTGGCCCGGGATTGCGCACGTCCAGCTCCACCAGGTAAGGCGTTTGAGGCCGCACGTCGACCCGCTGCAGCATGCGCAAGCGTTCACCATAGCCATGCGTGAACGCGGACGCACTCAATTGCAGGTAGCGGTTGTTGTGCTCGTCGATGTAGCGGTAACTGGGCGGCTGTTCACGGCCTGGATTGTGCCAGTAGTACGTGGCCGGAAAGGTGCCCAATCCCATCCCCAGCCATGGCGCCACCGGATCCGCTTCCATCATGAGCAGGGTGTGGCGCCAATGCACGGCGCGCAGGCGCAAGTCACCCACACTGCTGCTGAAGCGTTCCATCACATAGTAGCTGTTACAGATCGGCACGGAAACGCCGATCAACAACAGGCCGGCGAACAGGTGGCCAAGTTGCACGGAAGGCCACGTGGCTGGCGGCACTGGCGCACCCGCCGGCGCCCGCGCGCGCGCGAGGGTCGCATAGGAATGGAGCAGGGCGCCGCCGGCGGCGGCCGCCAAGGTCGTGCCCAGTCCGCGATAGCCATATGACAGGAAGGCCCGTTGGCAAACATAGGCCAGCGCGCCCACCGCGGCCACGGCGGTGCCGAGCACGAGCGTGGGACGCGGCCCCGCACGGCGCAACTGCGCGGCCAGCAATATCAACAAAGCCAACGCCAGGGCCAGGTAGAGGCCACGGGAAAACGTGGTCAGGCTGACGTAGACCGTGCCTGCCAACAAGGGGAGCGACAGCCAGCGTGCGCGGCCGACCCCCAGGCGTTCGGACATGAAGGCGAAGGCGAGCAGTGGGGCGCACAAGGCCAGATAGCCATCCAATGCGGCGCCGCCCGTGTGCATTGCGGAGAAGGGGGCGGTGGTCCGGTAGTCGCTGGCGAAATTCGTCAAGCCGGGAAACCAGGCCCGTTCGCGCACATCGGCCAGCGTCACCAAGGCCAGGCCGGCCAGCATGCCCGGCACCAGATAGCGGAACAAACCCTCCAGTTGTGCGCCGGCCGTGCGTCGCAACGGCATCCACAGCAGCATGGCCCAGCCCCATGCTTTTCCCACCCGCAAGGCATTGTAGGGGCTCAAATAGTTGTTGAATCCGTTCACGTCCGGCGGTGGCCATGGACGGCCGCCACGCCAGATGCCAATGGCCCAGCCCAGCGCCAGCAGGCAGAGCCAGAACATCACGCCCGCCGGCAGCCGCGCGGCTTGCTCCCTGCCGCCGGCGGGCCCCAGGCGGGGTGTGCTCGCGTAGCACACCATGACGGTCACCATGAGCAACAGGTCGCTTTCATCGATGAAGAACCAACCGGTCACGGGCGCCAGATCCAGCGTGGGCAGCAGCGCCGGCAACAGCAGCAGCCAGAGGCGGGGCCGCCAGCAGAGCGCGGCGCCATAGCCTAGCAATATCAGGCCCAGCCAACTGCGCTCAAGCGGAAAGTCGGTGAGCGTCGCCACCAGGCCCGCGCCGGCCAACATGGATACCACATGGCAGGGCCAGGCGCGCATGGATTACCACTTGGCCAGCAAGGACTGGACTTCCTCGCGGCGGCCGAAGTCCTTGTTAGCCAGCAGTTGCTGGAATTGGGCCCGCGCATCCTGCCGTTTGCCCGCGTCCGCCAGCAACATGGCGTAGTGATAGCGCACTTCCGTCGATGCTGGTGCCGCCGCGCTGGCCTGTTGCAGCAGCGCCAGTGCGCGCGCTGTCTGTCCCTGTTCCTTCAGGATCCAGCCCAGCGTATCGAGCACGGCGCCGTTATGAGGCGCCAGCTTGACGGCGCGCTCTGCGAAACCGGCGGCCCGCGGGTCGTGCTGCTGCTGGCAGATCCAGGCCAAATTATTCAAGGCGATGATGTTGTTTGGATCTTGCTGAACGGCCAGCTCGAACTGGACGAGCGCGGCTGGATAGTCGCGGTCCGCGAGCAAGCTTTCCCCGAAGCGCACGCGCACGGCCTGGTCGTCGGGATGCCCGCGCAGCCAACGCGCCATGCCGGCGTGCGCCGCCGTGGCGTCGCCAGCCATGTGCTGGGCGTCGTGGATGGCGATCACCATGAGGCCGGACGGGTGCAGATCATAGGCGCGCTGGTAAGCGCGCAGTGCGGGTGCTGCTTGCTTCTGCAGCATCAACAGGTCACCTTCCAGTTTGTAGGGCAGAGGACTGTCGGGATGTTGTCGTCGCATGGCGTGGACAATATCCAGCGCGGCGCCGTAGCGGCGCTGGCTCATTTGCACGCCAGCCAGCATGGCCTGGGCCTCCGGATAGTCGGGCCGCAAGGCGATCGCCCGTTCCAGGTTGTGCGCGGCGGTCGCCGTGTGCTTGAGCGCCAGCTCGGCGCTGGCGATGTGCAGTTGCACGGACGCGTTTCCCGGTTGCACGAGGGCCAGCTTGTTCCAGCTGTCGAGGGCGGCGTCGCCATTGCCCATCGCGCCTTGTGCATCGGCAAGCAAACGCAACACGTCGGCTTGTTGGGGCAAGCTGGTCTGCAACTTTTGCGCGATGACCAGCCCCTGTTGCGCCGGACCAAATTGCAAATAGAACCGGGCCAGCGCGATGGCCGGTGCTGGCGCGTCCGGCGCGGTGCTGGCGGCCCGTTCCAGCCAAGTCTTGGCCGGGCCAAGCTGGCCTTGCACCAGCGCCAACCTACCCAGGGCCGTCATCAAGTCGACGTTTTTCTTGTCAGTGGCCAACGCCGCCTCCAGGCGCTGGCGGGCCTGTTCGGGATGCTGTTCGTACAGGTCCAGTTGGGTCAGATTGTCGAGCGCCGCCTGGCTGTGCGGATCATGCGACAAGGCGTGCAGGAAACTGGCGCGCGCGGCTGTCCGATCTTGTTTGGCCAGCAGCACACCCCCCTTCAGGTTGTCGACCAGGACATTGTCACCCTGGTGCTGCTCCATCCTGGCGATGGTGCGCAGGGCCAGGTCGGTCTTGCCGTTGCGCAGTTGGGCCAGCACCAGCAGCAATCCGGGACGGGGGTTGGCCGCATCCATGGCCGCGGAGCGCTCCAGTTCCGCCAGCGCCGCGTCCGTGTCGCCCATGGCCATGCGGCTCAGGCCCAGCGCCGCATGCAGCGGGGCGGATGCGGGCGCGAGTGTGCTGGCTTGCTGGTACATGGCGCTGGCCTTGGCGTATTGCTTCAGTTGCATGTAGGCTTCGCCCGCCAGGACCAGCGTTGCCGGCTCGTCCGGCTGCCCGGCCAGCATGGGGGTCAGCAGGCGTATCGCCTCGCCGGCGTTGCCATTGCGCACAGCGATCGTGGCCAGCAAACGCGTCGCGTAACGATGGCCGGGGTAGGCGTCGAGATAGCGCCGCAGATGCTGTTCCGCTTGGGGCAGGGTGCCCCTGCCCAGTTCCACGGCGCCCATCAGCAAGATACTGGGCAGATGGTCCGGTGCGGCGCGCAACACCAGTTGCAGTTGCTCCTGGGCCGAGTCCAGCTTGCGCTCTTGAAAATCCAGCAGGGCTTGCTGGTATGCTAGCTTAGGACTGCCAGGCGCCAGCTTGCGCGCGGCGACCAGTTCCGTCCTTGCCAAGGCAGACTGCCCCGATTGCACATACAGCGCCACGATGTCCACGCGCGCCTGGACCAGTTGCGGCCGCAGCTTCGCAGCCTGGCGCAGCGCCACCAGCGCAGGCTCGAATTTGCCTTGCGCCTGCAGCAGTTCACCGCGCAGCCGGTATGCGCCGGGCTCGTTCGGCGTGGCGGCGATGGCGCGGTCCGCCAGTGACAGGGCGGCGTCCGGGTGATGCTCGCGTTGGGCGATCCGGGCCAATCCCAACAGGGCGCTGGGGTTGGACGGCTGGCGCACCAGCAACTGTTCGAACAGGGTGCGGGCCGCGTCCAGACGGCCCAAACCCAGCAGCGCATCACCGCGTACCGCCTGCTGGCGCGGCTGGGCCGGATCGTCAGGCAAGCGTTCCAGCGCCTGTTCGTAATGCCCCTGTTGCACCAGCGCGCTGCCCAGCGCGGGCAGGACGTCGGCCGACGGCATTTTCAGTTGATCGGCCCGCCGCAACTCCTTTTCGGCAGAGACGGGGTCGCCCACTTCCAGATACAGCTGTCCCAGCAGGATACGGGCCGCACCAAGGCCGGGGTCGTGTTGCAGCACATTTTTGACCTGGATGATGGCCGACTTCGGCTCGCCACGCGACTGGTAATCGCGGGCCTCCGCCAGCAAGGTGGCGTCGTCCTTCAACCTGCCACAACCGGACAGGCTCGCCAGCGACAGCGCCGCTACCAGCAGCAGGCGGGCCCTTCCCCTCAGGCTGGATGACAAACTGGGCATGGGGTTCTCCTCCGAATCGATCACGCTAGGGTAGGAAGTTTGCACGCGGGGCTCCTTGAGTGGGCGCAAAGGTACGCGCATTGGCAGCGAGCGGCATGCGGCTTGTGCTATCTCAACGGCATGCCGGCGCCGATCCGTACAATCGGGACGTCGCGCCCATCCGCCGGTAGGGCCGCATACAGCCTGGACGGGCGCTCAACAGGAGGAAGGCATGGACGTTGTGGCGGTAGTGGGACTGGGTTATGTGGGCTTGTCGCTGGCGGTGGCGTTTGGCGCGCACCGGCACACCATCGGCGTCGATCTATCTGAACGCAAGGTGGCGAGCTACCGCGACGGAGTGGATCCGGCCGGCGAAGTGTCGGCGCAGCAGTTCGCGGCCGCCAAGTGGCTCAGCATGGGGTGCGATCCGGCCGCGCTGGCCGCCGCCGACTACATCGTGATCGCCGTGCCCACCCCGGTCGACAGCGCTCACAGTCCCGACTTTAGCGCGCTGGTCGGCGCCAGCGAAAGCGTGGGGCGCAACATGAAGGCGGGCGCCATCGTCATCTACGAGTCGACCGTCTATCCGGGCGCCACCGAGGAAATCTGCATCCCCATCCTGGAACGCTGCTCGGGGCTGCGCTGGCGGCACGACTTTCACGTCGGCTTTTCCCCCGAGCGCATCAATCCCGGCGACCGGGAACATACGCTCGCCTCCATCCGCAAGGTGGTGGCCGGCGACGACAGCGCGACCCTCGATCGGGTGGCGGCGCTGTACGAACTGGTGGTGGCGGCCGGCGTGCACCGGGCTTCCAGCATCCAGGTGGCGGAAGCGGCCAAAGTCATAGAAAACACCCAGCGCGACCTGAACATCGCCCTGATGAACGAACTGGCCATCATCTTCGACCGGCTCGGCATCGACACCCTGGAAGTGTTGCAGGCGGCCGGCACCAAGTGGAATTTCCTGCCGTTCCGCCCAGGCCTGGTGGGCGGACATTGCATCGGCGTCGATCCCTATTACCTGACCCACAAGGCCGAGATGCTGGGCTACCATCCGCAGGTCATCCTGGCCGGGCGCCGCATCAACGATGGCATGGCCAAATTCGTGGCCGAGAAGGCGGTCAAGGAAATGGTACGGGCCGGCTTCAAGCTGAAGGGCTCCTGCGTCAACGTGCTGGGGCTGACGTTCAAGGAAAATTGCCCGGACCTGCGCAACTCCAAGGTGGTGGACTTGATCCGCGAGCTCGAATCGTATGGCTTGCAGGTCCATGTGCATGACCCGGTGGCGGATCCCGAGGAAGCGCTGCATGAATATGGCTTGCGGCTGGAAAGCTGGGAACAGTTGCCGCGCGCCGACGCGCTGATCAGCGCCGTCGGGCACCGGGAACTGTTGGCCCGGCCGCTGGTCCAGTATCAGGACAAGGTCACGGAAGCCGGTTGCTTCATCGATATCAAAGCCCACTTCGACCAGCGCAGCCTGCGCGACAGCGGCCTGAACGTATGGAGACTGTAAGCACCCACGGCGGCGAGCACGGCTTGCCAGAATCAGCCTACCAGCGGGTGCGGGAACGGCTGGAAGGCCAGCGCCATCACTGGCTGATCACGGGCGTGGCCGGCTTCATCGGCTCGCATCTGCTGGAAGCGTTGCTGGAACTGGGCCAGCAGGTGACGGGCATGGACAACTTCCTGACCGGCCACGCCCACAATCTGGACCAGGTGCGCGACAGTGTTGGCCCCCATGCGTGGGAACGGTTCCGCTTGCTGCAGGCCGATATCCGCGATCCCGCGGCTTGCCAGCAAGCTTGCACGCAGGTGGACTTCGTGCTGCACCAGGCCGCGCTGGGCTCGGTACAACGGTCGATCGAGCAGCCGCAGCTGTGTAACGACATCAACATCGGCGGCTTTCTGAATGTACTGACAGCCGCCCGCGCGGCGGGCGTGCGGCGCGTCGTGTATGCGGCGTCGAGCGCCACCTATGGCGACCATACCGCCTTGCCCAAGGTCGAACACGTGATCGGCCAGCCATTATCGCCCTACGCGTTGACGAAATATGTCAATGAATTGTATGCCGGCGTGTGCGCCCGCTGCTATGGCCAGGAAGCCATCGGGCTGCGCTATTTCAACGTCTACGGGCCGCGCCAGGACCCCGCGGGCGCCTACGCGGCCGTGATTCCCCAGTGGATAACGGCCATGCTGGCTTGCCGTCCGGTCCAGATCAACGGCGACGGCGAAACCAGCCGCGACTTCTGCTACGTGGGCAATGTGGTGCAGGCAAACTTGCTGGCCGCGCTGGCGGAGCAAGCCGGCGCCGTCAACGAAGTCTACAACGTGGCGGCCAATTCGCGCACCAGCCTGAACGAGCTGCATCGCCTGCTGTCGGAATTGCTGGCCGAACGCCGCCCCGATTTGCCCGTGCTGGCGCCCCAATACCGAGCCTTCCGCGCCGGCGACGTACGACATTCCCATGCCGATATCGACAAGGCGGGCCGCCTGCTCGGTTATGCCCCCACCCATGACTTGCGGCGCGGCTTGCGGCTCGCGCTGCGCTGGTACTTGCGCCAACGGCCGGTCGCGGCCTAGCGCCGCCGGCCCGTCTGCCGGCGCGGCTGCCAGCTCGCACAACGCGCCGGGCTCAGGGCAGCGCCGTTGGCATGCCCCGGATGGCGCGCGGCACGCCCCGAAAATCGACGGTATGGAGTACGACCGGCCGGCGCCACACCTTGGCGATATACGCCAGCACCTGTTCCGCTTGCGGCACATCCAGGCCGCGACCATCGCGCCGCGCGTCATGCGTCAACTCCAGGCTGCCGTCATGGTGCAGGCGCGAGACGACGATGCTGGGGGCCCCGTAGTGGTAGGTGGGGGCCAGGATGGCTTCATGGATGGCGTGCAGATCCCGGTTCATGATCCGCGTCTCGCCGTCCGCGCGCGTAGCGTGGACGAACAGATCCAGCTGGTCCGCCAGTTCGCGATCGAGGTGGTTGCGGATGAACCCAGTATCGTCCTCGTCCGTGCACACACGACAGGCCGCCGCCAGGCCATCGCGCGCCACGATATGCTCCCATAGGGCGAATCCCAGATGATAGGGGTTGATCGACAGCGCCTGTCCCGCTCCGTCCCCATACGGGCTGACGACATCGGAATGCGACTTTATGGCTTGCACCCAGCACGCCTGCGGCAGGAAGTCCGCCTCGCGCAGCAGGCGCGCGTGCCAATACGAGGCCCAGCCCTCGTTCATGATCTGGCACGCATGGACGGGGTAGAAATAGTAGGCTTCCTCGCGCACGGCCAGGAAAATCTCCCGTTCCCAGTCCTCCAGCTCGGGGCCGTGGTGGGCGATGAACCACAGCAAGTCGGGTTCAGGGGAGGGCCGCGACTCGCCCGGACGCGCCGTGTCCGCCGCAAGCGGTGGGGCGCCTACCAGCGCCCGGTAGCGTCGCCAGAACGCTGTGTCGGCCATGGACGGCGATGGCGGTGGCGCCGGGCGCGGCGTCTCATGGTCTGGCCGATGTAGCGGCGCCTGCACGTCGATATGGGATTCCAGCGCCAAGGCGGCATCCAGTACGGTTTCCACCCGGCGTGGCCCATATTGCGCGATGGCCTGTTCCACACGCCGCGCCCGCACAGCGCTGCGCTCCAGAACGTGGCCGCCCGTCATGTCCATGCAATGCCGGAACAGCGCGTTGCGTTTGACGAAGTCGGCATGGCCGATGACATGGGCTGTCACCAGCGCGTTCTCCGCCGCACTATTACTGTCCAGCAGGTAGGCGCGGCATGGGTCGCCTGGAAACATCACTTCGAATACGTGGGAGTGGCCCATGTGATGCCGCACCAGTTGATGCACATAGCGCGCGCCGAACGACCAGTGCGGCATTCGTATCGGCAATCCGTACGCGGCGATCTCCAGCATAAAACTCGCCGGCACCACGGAAAAATCGATGGGATAGCAGTCCAGTCCCTGGGCTCGGGCCAGCCGTTCAAAACCAGCCTGCCAATCGGCATGACCGGACGGGCTCACGACGATGCTCCGTTCACGGCTTGCCCCGCGAAGAAGGTGCGCAAGGCATGCCAGACATCGTCGCCCCTGGCCAGCCTGCCGTAGCCGATGGGGCGCCCCTGCCGCGCCTGTTCCGCGCACAAGCGCGTCATCTCGCTGGCGTCACCACGCGGCATACCGGGTAGTGTCTCCACGTAGCCCAGATAGTTCAAGCGGCCGCACAAGGCGGTGAGCAGCGCGCCCGCGTGGTTGCGGTCTTCGGTGAAGTTCTCACCGTCGGACGCGTAGAACAGGTAGCAGTTGTGGCTGTCGGGGCCGTAATGCTGGTCCATCAGCGTCAGTGCCAGCTGGAACGCGCTGGACGCCAGGGTGCCGCCGTCGCCGCTGGCCTGGAGGAAATCGCGCTCGGCGAACTCCCACGCGTGGGCCGTGTGGGCGATGAAGCGGATGTCCACGCGCTGGTAGTGGCGGCGCAGGCCCTGCGTGGCGTAGAAAAAAAAGGTCTTGGCGAGCGACCGTTGCACCTCCGTCATGCTGGCCGAGACGTCCAGCACGAAGAACACGGCGGCCGCGCAGGCGGGCCGGGGCCGCTTTACAAGCTGGCGAAAGCGCAAGTCCTCGTTGGTGAAGGGCGCGCCTGCGGGCTGCACGGCGCGCCGCTTGAGCGCTTCCTTGACCGTGCGGCGGCGGTCCAGCCTGGAGCGGGCACCACGCTTGTCCCACCCTTCGCGCAGCAGTTCGGGCTGCGTCAGCAGCGCCAGCCGGCGCGGTTGCAGGTCGGGCAGCTTGAACTCTTCCCACAGCCAGTCGATGATGTCGTCCATGGAGAAGGCCAGTTCCACGCGCATCGTGCCGTCGCGGCCGCCGCCCTGGCCGGCTGGCGTGTCTTTGGTACCGGCAGGGCGCAACAGCTCGCCTGGCTGGCCGCCGCCCTGGCCCACGCCCAGCTGGCTGTGGCCATCCGCCAGGCGCAGGCGGGCATGGGTCAACAAGGGCAGCGGTACATGTATCGTGCGCCGCTGGCCGGACGTGATGGCGTCGCCGGCGCTGATCATGGCGGGAAGCTGGCCTTGCAGCGCCTCGCGCAGCTTGTCGTTATGCCGCAGCCAGTCGCGCGCGCCGCGCGAGAAGAGCTGGTACCACCGGGGGGCGTCCGCCTGCGCCATGGCCAGTCTCCCGTCATTCCTGCGCCAGCACGGTGGTGACATAATTGAGCGCCGCACGGGCGCTGTGGCTGTCATAACCATAGTCATCGATCATGCGTTTTTCCACGGCCGACAACCTGGCGCGTACTTCGTCGTCAGGCCGCTGGGCGGAACTGACCAGCCGCAACACGTCGCGTCGCTGCTCGAACAGGAATTGCTGCATGGCCTCGCGTAGCGGCGCGTGGCTGCCCAGGCAGAACCGTTCACCCCGCTTGTATGCCCCCATCGCCTTGCGCACCACCTCCTGCCTGAACGATTGCTTGCCCGCGTCCGAAATATGGATCTTTTCTTCAACAGCGCGCAAAAAACGTTCGTCGGGACGCCGTTCTTCGCTGGTGATCGGGTCCTTGAGCTGGCGGTTGTCCAGCATGGCTTCCACTTCGTCCAGATATTTTGCCAGCAGCGCTTCCGCGTCCTGTTCGAAAGAAACGAACAGGGCCTTGTGTACATCCTCCCTGACCCAGCGGTTGTAAAACTCCTTGCGCGTCAAGACGAGGAAGTCGATCCATTTGCGCTTGCGGCGGGCATCGATCCGTGCGTCGTGTTCGATGCCATCCTTCAGCGCCAGCAACACGTCCATGGTCGATAAGCTGTGCCCGCTGGACTGGATGATGGCGGTCGACAGGGCGTTGATGACGAAGCGGGGCGAGACGCCCGCCAGCCCCTCATCCGGCCCCGCTTCGCCGGCGCGCGTCTGGTGGCCTTCCGGTGGCCGGCCACCATCCGGGCCGTCGCCGGCGTGCATCCGCACCTTCTGGATCAATTCCGCTTCCCGCTCGTCCTCCTCATGCAGCCTGGTCAGTATCGCGAACACGGCCGCCGCGTGCAGGACGTGCGGATCGAGGTGGACTTCGCCAAACGCGGGCGCCGAGGTCCGGATCAGCTTGCAATAAATGCGCGCTTCGTCGCGATAGTTGAGCGTGTAGGGCACTTGCACGATCACCATCCGATCCAGCAGGGCTTCGTTTTCGCTCTCCAGCAGAAATTTACGGAACTCGGCCAGGTTGGTGTGGGCCAGGATCGCCTCGTCCAGGTGGATCAAGGGGAAGCGGGCCACCTTGACGTTGCACTCCTGGGTCAGCGTCAGCAACAAATA
Source organism: Rugamonas apoptosis (assembly GCF_014042355.1). Lineage (GTDB taxonomy): Bacteria > Pseudomonadota > Gammaproteobacteria > Burkholderiales > Burkholderiaceae_D > Rugamonas > Rugamonas apoptosis. The sequence continues at coordinate 12,298 of NZ_JACEZU010000004.1, read as the reverse complement.
GAGGAATTCGCGCTTGACCTTGAGGATCTCTATCATCTCCAGCATGCCCCGGCTGGCCGCGTACACGGCGCCCGACCAGGACCAGGCCCGCGGGTCGCCCTCGTCGCCGTAGCTGGCCACTTTGGCCAGGTCGACGGAACCGACCAGGTCGGCCAGGTCGGCGGTGCTGGGATCGTGCGGCGCATAGGTACCCACCGCGCAGCGGCCGGCCTCGGAGATGAAGATGCGCTCGACGGGCATGCGCAGGAAGTCGCCGCCATGGTCGGTATCGAGCCGGCTGCGGCAGTGGGGGCACAGCTCGCCAGCGACCTCGACCCCATAGTGGGTGTGCAAGCCGGCGCGCAAGGCGTGCGGCAACAAGTGCAATGGCGATTCGTGCAGCGGACAGCCCGCGATGGCGTACAGGGCGCCGCCGTCCGTGGCGCTGTATTGCTCCAGGCCCCGCTTGATTCGAATGACGAGCGTGGATTTGCCGCCCGAAGGCGGCCCCAGCAATAGCAACATGCGCCGACCCACTTCGGAGCCGGCCGCTGCCGCCTTGAAATAGTCGGCCACGCGTGCCAGCGCCGCGTCGATGCCGTACAGTTCGTTGGCGAACAGGCGGCAACCACGGTGTCCGGAGGCATCCTCCGCACCGGCCCAGCACAGCATGTCCCAGATATATTGGTGGGCAGTGCGTGCCAGCTGGCTGGCACGTTCCGGCAGAATCTGCGCCATGAACTGCGCGAACGGGCCGGACCAGCCAGGGTCTCGCTGCCGTCCGCTATACGCCCGCAGGCTGTCCAGGTAACTGGCCTGGCCCGCATGCGCAGCCGGTTGAAGCTCATCATCATTGGTTGCATCATCCATCGCCGCCCATCCTCCATCATCGTCGGCAGGTTGCAGTATCGGACGACGGCGGAGCGACGGGCGTGACACGGATCAATCGTGTGCCGGGATATTCCGACCGGGAACTGACTCTAACGGTTCGCTGGCCGCCGGTGCGCTATGGCACCGCGTTATGCCTGGCCAGCGCGGTCCCATGGTGGCGTGCCCTGGAAGTGATGCGCGAGGAAATCGATCATCACGCGCACCTTGGCGCTCAAGTGGCGCCGGCTGGGATAGACGGCCAGCACGTCGATGTCGGGAACGGCGTAGTCGGGCAGGACCCGCAGCAAGCGGCCGGCCCGCACATCGGCGCCCACCAGGAAAGTGGGCTGGCAGATGATGCCCATGCCCCCCAAAGCGGCCGCGCGGGCCGTATCGCCGTTATTGGTGTGCATCACGCAGCGCACCTTAACGGTCTGCTGCTTTCCCGCCGCGTCCAGCAGCGGCCATTGGTCGGCCAGCGCCGCGTAGCTATAGCCGATGCACTGGTGCTGTTGCAGCTCGGCCGGGGTGGCCGGCATGCCAAACTGGCGCAGATAGGCAGGGGCCGCGCACAGGATGTTGTGGCAGGTGGCCAGCTTGCGCGCCACATGCGAACTCGAGCCCGCGCCGGAGATACGGATGGCCAGGTCGTAGCCTTCGTCCACGATGTCGACCACGCGGTCGATCAAGGCCACTTCGAGCTGGACGTCGGGATATTGTTGGTGAAAAACCGGCCACAACGGCGCCAGTTGCAGCACGCCGAAACTGAGCGGGGCGTTGATGCGCAGCAGACCGTGCGGTTGCAGCGTGGCCGCCGACACGATCGCTTCCGCCTCGGCCACGTCGTCGAGGATGGTCCTGGCCCGCTCATACAGGGCTTCGCCGCTGGAGGTGAGCGACATCTTGCGCGAACTGCGGTTGAGCAGCCGGGTACGCAGATGCGCTTCCAGGTCGCTGATATAGCGGGTCACGTTGGCGGGGGAGGTATCGAGCGCTTCGGCGGCCCGCGCGAAGCCTTCGCGGCGCACGACTTCGACGAACACTTCCAGCGCCCGCAAACGATCCATTACCCTCTCCAATTCACAAATAATGCATGACGGCGCCGTTTTCGGCGCCAGACCATCAGAAGTATAGAGGATTACGCGGAGCTGGATGCCGCCACCGGCGACAGGGAAGGGAGCTTAGTGCAGTGCGTAATTACTGTTGCCCGCTTCCTTGAGCAGGCGCAAACCACCAATATCGCCGATGCGGGCGGCGCCGCTCAAGGTTTCGCCGTCGGCATATCCTTCGCTGAGGCCGCGGACGGCCTGCGCATCGCCGGCCCGGGCCGCCTGCTTGAGCAGACGCATGCCTTCACCTTGCTTGGCGGGATCAGACAGGTAGCGCAGCGCCAATTCACGCTGGGCCACCGGCGAACCCAACGCGGCCCATTCCTCCAGCCGGCGATTGGCGGCGCCGTCGACGCGCCCATCCATGGAATGCACCGCCTGTTCAACCACAGTCGGCGATGGAATGGCGTCCACCTTGGCCTGGTGGGCGATCAACGCCCCCACCAGCACCAGCGCTGAGGCCACCAACACTCCCGACTTGTTGAATAAATCCATGTATGACTACCTTTGATCGAAGCAAGTGCCGTGGTTGGCTCGCAGAACGTTGATGACGATGCAGTGCACCATTATACTCAATTGGAAACTAATTGCCTAATGCGCAATATTTCAATAATGAAAAAATAGTTACTCTTTTCGTGACGCGCCCGCCGGAGCTGGTGCAATTCGGGCATAGTAGCATGAACGGCAAGCGTCGCCTTGGCGCCACCAACACTTTGCTGTAACAAGTGTAACTGTGTGTTAATACGTGGTGCGCTGCCCAAGTTGCTGCGGCTTTTTCGCAACGCAACATGCGGCGGGATGGTGAGTAGCAGGGCTGGTTGCCGGCGGTAACGGCGCCACTGCGAGTGGCAGGTGGATGGCGACGGCCCGCCGGTGAGCCGGACGCGTCAGTCTGGCGCCCGCTCGATGCCGTTACGGGACAGCCAGTCAGCGGCCTGTTCCAGTACTTCCCGGTAGGCCAGTTCGACGGTCGCAAACAGCGGCGCGATATCAGCCATACGTCGTTCCGCCAACGCCAGTTCGAGCCCCAGCGAGGCCGTTACCAGGCGTTTGGCGCCCAGGCTGCCCACCGAACCGCGCAGGCTGTGGAAGATCCTGCCTGCATCGGCCAGCCGTTGCTCCTTGATCGCCTGGCCCGCTTGCACCAGCGGCGTCATCGCAGGGGCGCAGGCATCACGCACGATCTTGCTGACAATGGCGCGCGCATTGTCATCGTTGCCCATGTATTTCAATAAAGTGTCGACCGAAAACACGGTTTCGGTCGAGCCGGCGGGAACCAGGGCGGACATACGGTACTCCGAAGCAAAAGACTAAGCAGCGCCTATGATACTCCGTCTGACAGGGTGCTGCCATTCTGGCATCGCCGCTTGCCGCGTCAGCGTGGGACGGACCGTTCTTATTGCTTGACCAGTTCGATCTGCCAGTAACCATTCTTGCCATCCGTCTTGTGGTCGAGGATAGTTTGCGGCAGTTGTACCCCCAGGCTCGCCACACGCTGCGGATCGATCAGCACGGTCGGGGTTTCCTGGCGCAGGATGGGCAACACGTCCGGTTTCACGCGTCGCTTCAGGATTTTCGCGGCCTGCACGCCCGCCAGGCTGCCCACCATGCCGAAATCGGCACCCACATACAGTGCCGCGCCCGGCACCCGCACCATGGCCAGCGTGACGACGGGAATCTTGTGCTCGGTCCCGAAATCGCCCAGGTCGATGGCCGCCTCGTAGTGGCGCAAGCCATAATAAGTGTCGAGCGGCACGGCATACATCTGCACCCCCTTGCCGTCTTCGTACAGCTCCTTCAGCGATGGAATGATGCTGTCCGTCTTGGCCACCAGCCGCGCGTTGACGTTCATATTCATGGCGCGGCCGCTGCTGGAGGCGGCCGCCACATTGGCCACGCCGTTCTCATCATCCGTATGGATCATGCCGATCCGGCTGACGTGCGGGAAAATATCGTGCACCACCTTGAGCGAATGGCCCATGTCCGCATACAGCGTGGAACCGGTCACGCCGGGGCCGGCGTCTTCCAGCGACAGGCAACCCACGTCCTCGGGATTGGCGACCGCGGTAAACACCAGCGGAATGTGGGCGTCGGCCAGCATGCCGCGGGAGAACTTGGTAGCCGGGGTACCAATGGTCAGCACCAGGTCCGGCTTGGCGGCGACGATGCGGGCCGCTTCCTGGCGGATCCGCATCAACACGCCCAGACGGCTCCAGAAGCCACCGTTTTCAATGTCAAAGTCGATCTTGACCCGGTTCACTTCCAGGTTCTTGCCGGCCACCACGTCGTTACGTTGCAGGGCCGACAGAAAACCCGCATAGGCTTCCTGGTACGGTTCGATATCCGTCACCTGCAGCACTTCCACCCGGAAAGTATGGGTTTCATCCATGGTTTCCGGCGGCAGGGGTTGGAATGCGAGGGCGGAGCGGCTGAGCAGGCTCAGCGCGAAGACGAGGACGGCGTAGTTTTTTGGCATTGTCGGTGGCTAGCTGGGCGAAGTCGAAATGGCGGAAGGGCGCGTGGCAGCGCCGTGACCAAGACCAGGCGCATGCTGCGTGCATGGGGCCAATTAAACCAGAATAACATGCAACTTCGGCAATAAATCGCTAGCCTTGGCGAGCCAAATTACACACTTGCCGGGCCAGCATCACACCGGTGCCGGCTGTGCCTTGCTGGCGTACATGGCGTTGTCGGCGTGGCGGAGCAGTTGCAGCGTGTCGGCGCCATGGTCCGGATAATGGGCCACGCCGATGCTGGCCTCGATGGACAGGCTGCCCCGTTCGGCCAATGCGACTGGAACAGACAAGGCCTGGTGGATCTTGTCCTTGACCACCAGCGCATGATCGGGCGAGCCCACGTTCTCCAGGATGACGACAAATTCATCGCCGCCGATACGGGCCACGGTGTCGCTCTCGCGCACGCAAGCCTGGATGCGCCACGCCACTTCCTTGAGCAGCAGGTCGCCACAGTCGTGGCCATATTCGTCGTTGACCAGCTTGAACTTGTCCAGGTCGATGAACAGCAACGACAGCCGTCCCTGCTGGCGCTGGGCGCGGGCGAATGCGGTGTCCAGCCGGTCATGAAACAGGCGGCGGTTGGGGAGCCGGGTCAGTTCATCGTGCTGGGCCATGAAGCGCAACTGCGCATGCATGCGCTTGCGCTGGATCGCCGTGGCCACCTGGGTCGACACGAACAGCAACAGATCGCGGTCGCGATCCGTGTAGGCGTGTTCGCCCTGGCCCTGCAACAACAGCACACCTAACGGCCCTTGCGAGGTGGTCAACGGTACGCCCAGCCAGCAGTGAGGACTCAGGCCAGCGGCCGAGCGCAACGCCTCCGGCAGGGGCGCCAGGTCAGCAGGGTCCAGCAACAGCGGGCGCCCCAGGCGCCGTACTTCCTCACCCATCACATGCGCCAGCAAGCTTTGCGGCAAGGGGCCATGCTGATCGGCGTGATAGGCGAAGCGCAACTGGTCGCCGCACTCGTCATGCAGCCCGACGGCAAAACAGGCCGCCGGCAACAGCCCGCCGATAATCTGGTGGATGTGCTGGAAAAGCTGCGGCAAGTCTTCCGTCGCATGGGCCGCCTCGGAAATCGCGTACAGGGCCGCCTGGGTCGCCTCGGCCCGTTTAGCGGCCGTGATATCGCGCGCCACGGCCACCCGCAGCTGGTGCTGATCGGACCAGCGCGCCGACCACAACAGGTGCACCAGGGTGCCATCCTTGCGCACGTAGCGGTTCTCGAAATGCAGATTGGGGTGGCCGCCCATGATGTCGTCTGCGGCGGCCAGCGTGCGTGCGCGGTCTTCCGGCGCCACCATGTCGATCATCACGCGGCCTTGCATTTCCTCCGGGGTGTAGCCAAAAATACGCTCGCAGGCGACGCTGGCGAACACAAATTGGCCGCTCGCATCGACCATACAGACGGCATCCAGCAACAAGTCGGCGAAGTTGGCCACTGGGGCGGGAAATAAATTGTCCATATTGCAAGTTTCCACCGCTAGGCATGAGGATGACGACTACTGTACTACCAAGTCTTCTGCCAAGAAAGGGCTCAGGTGCATCAAACGCACCCGAGATGCTCAGGCGAGCGGGCGTTGGCGGTGGAAGGTGAGGGTGCTGTAAGGCACGTTGGAGGGCGGCGCCGAGTTCAGGATACCGGGCTTCATGGCGCCCACCACATGCATCTCGCACGGTTTGCAGTCGAAGCGCAAAGTGTAGCGTTCCTCGCCGCTCACCAGCGTCATCGGCTCGGCGCGGACCTGGCCCTGCACCCCTTGCACACCCTTGGCCTGCTTGGGGCAGAGGTTGAACGAGAAGCGCAGGCAGTGCTTGGTGATCATCAACGGCACTTCGCCCGCCTCCTCGTGCGACTCGTAGGCGGCGGCGATCATCTGCACGCCGTGTTTGGTGTAGAACGCGCGCGCCTTCTCGTTGTAGACGTTGGCCAGATAGCTCAGTTGGGTATCGGGATAGACGGCCGGCGGTTCCTGCGGCGCCTTGCGTTCCGGGCGCTGCCAGGCCGCCAGGCGCGCGGCCTCGTGGGCGGCGATGGCATCGCGGCGCAGGGCGTTGATGGCCGACGATGGCACAAACCATGGCTGCGACAACGACAGCGCGATGCCATCCACTTCAAACATGGTGTTACCCAGCTTGCCCAGGCTGGCGTGCAGCGCCGCTTCCGCCTGTTCCGCATGCTGCGCCGGCTGCAGCGCCATGGTCGCGTAAGTGCTGCTGGTGATGCCGTCCTCGTCGCGCAGCGTCAGGCGCAGGCCGTCCGCGTCCTCGCTCAGCGCCAGTTGCAGCGCCACCTTGCGTTCCGACGATTTCTTTTGCAGCGACGCCTCCCAGTGGTGGTCGCGGTTGCGCATCACCGACACGCCGGCCTTCAGACCCGCCAGCTCGCGCAATTGTTCGTTGGGGAATACGCGCCACAATTCGCCTTCCGAACTGTCGCCCAGCTTCTTGACGACATTGGCCTGCAGGCCCACGACTTCGCGCTTGTTCATGTAGTTCAAGCCATCGCCATTGGCCATGGGCGCGTTGGTCACCAGGTCGAAATGGTCGGTGCCGATGCGGCTGACGATGCCCAGTTCAACGCCCACATACTTGGGGGAATCGAAGGCGCCGATTTCGTCCTGGCGGCCATTGGCGAAATAATCGGTGTGGCCACGGTGGAAGGTCTTGTCCACGTCCGGCGTGAACAGCACGCGCGTGTGGCCGCTGGCGGCGCGGCTCAATTCGGGGCGGCGTTCCAGGATCTCGTCCAGCAGCAACCGGTAGTGGGCCGTGATGTTCTTCACATAACCCATATCCTTGTAGCGGCCTTCGATCTTGAAGGAGCGGATGCCGGCGTCGACCAGCGCTTCCAGGTTCGCGCTCTGGTCATTGTCCTTCATCGACAGCAGGTGCTTTTCGTAGGCGACCACGCGGCCCTGGCTGTCGCTCAGGGTGTAGGGCAGGCGGCAGGCTTGCGAACAATCGCCGCGGTTGGCGCTGCGGCCGGTGTCGGCGTGCGAGATATAGCACTGGCCGGAATAGGCCACGCACAGCGCGCCATGGATGAAGTATTCGAGCGGAGTGTCGACTTCGGCCCGGATCTTGCGGATCTGTTCGATGGTCAGTTCGCGCGCCAGCACCAGTTGCGAGAAGCCGGAGGCGCCCAGGAACTTGGCCTTTTCCACGGTGCGGATGTCGCACTGGGTGCTGGCGTGCAGCTGGATCGGTGGCAGGTCCATTTCGAGCAGGCCCATGTCCTGGATGATCAGGGCGTCCACGCCGGCATCGTAGAGCTGCCAGATCTGCTTGCGGGCCGCTTCCAGTTCCGCGTCGTGCAGGATGGTGTTGATGGTGACGAAGATACGCGAGCGGAACTTGTGGGCGAATTCGACCAGTGCCGAAATGTCTTCGATCGGGTTGCTGGCGTTGTGGCGCGCGCCGAAGGCGGGGCCGCCGATGTAGACCGCGTCGGCCCCGTGCAGGATGGCCTCGCGCCCGATTTCGGCGGTTTTGGCGGGCGACAGCAGTTCAATTTCGTGGTCGAGCAGGGACATGGCGGTATTCTCACAGGCGAAGGCCGAAATTTTAGCAAAATCAAGCGCTTAAGTCATCCAATCATGGAGGGGTTCAAGCAACCTGGGAATCACACCATTCTCCAGACGTCATTTTACATAATATAAAGTGTGCGGATTTTGCAAGTGCGCGCTGTCATAGGGGAGGGTGGCCGCTTCTGCGTCGTTCGGTGTCAAAAATAAATTGACACTGACCAACAAAACGGCGCTAGCTGCGGTTGCCGCCATCCTTGACATAAAAACCTCCCACAAGCTGCTCTGGCCGCTCTTTTCTGCACGGTCGATGCAGGCTGCTCCCACGATTTGGATTGGGTCGATGTTTAGTTGCATAGCGACGGCTAAGCAGGTTTCATCGTCCATCACACGTCTGCCGTGTAGGTAGTGGCCGACTGCGCCTTGGGTGATCCCCAAGACGTCGGCAAGTTCCTGCTGGGTCGCCTTTCCCAGCTTTACTTGCAATTGCTCAAGAAATTTCACGCTTTTCATATCTTTCTCCTTGACACTAATACAGGTGTGTTATTTAATACACCTGTGTTTAATACAGCTGTGTTCATAGGCTGGATCGTAGGGGTAAACCAATGCGTAGTCAATCAGTAAACGAGAAAGAACCTCTCCAATTGTCACTCTCTGCCGCTGAGCGGGACATGCTGCGTATGTGGCTTCCTGATCATATCGTCAGTTTGGAGACTTCGGCCAAGGTGGACGAGGCTTGGCAAATCTGGCAACCGCAACTTGATGCTGCTCGTGCTCTGCTGGGGAAGCTGGGCGGAAAGTAATGCTAGCTGTTGGTGAGGGTCGTTAGAGCTTGCTCGATCTCGTCTCGCAGTTGTTCGGTAGTAGGAATTTTTCGGTACCGGATTGTTTGGTATCCGGCGTTTTGGAGCATGGCGTCACGGTCCGCGTCTTTGTCTTGTTTGTTGTCGTGGGTGCTGTCGTCAAGTTCGATGATCGCAATCGGGGTTAGCTGCTTTGAGCAGATAACGAAATCCGCAAATTTCCGGTCGAATCTGTTGCGGTCTGCACGACGGTTAGTTGTCAGTAGGGCTTGAAAGCTAACTTGGGCTAGTACCACGCATTCGGGGAGGGCGGTAGTAAGGGCCGTGTACATCTGTTCTTCACGATCCGTAAGAGGTCTACGCGCTTTTACTTTTAGGTCTTTTAAATTATTAAGGATGCCGAGTTTCTCGATGTCGTTGGCGAAGTTGATTGCGAAGACAACGATGAAAATTAGGACGATGCCGAAAACGTAGAAGTCAAATTTGTGCATTGGTAGTTCCATTGATCGTTTGTTTTGTTCATATTTTATCGTGACTTGTCACGTTTATTTAGTGCGCCATGTTGGCGTTGTACTAATCGCTCTAGCGGGCGAATCACATAGGGGTACACCATGAAATCGACTATCCAAATCCTGCACGTTGTCCAAAACGCTGGCCGCTCGAAGAAGACCGGCAATGACTACGACATGCGCCTTGCGCAATGCATCGTCCAGAAAGTGAACCGCGACACGGGTGAGATCTCGCCGCTGATCGGGGAACTGCTGCTGCCACAGCAGTACAAAGACATTCAGCCCGGTACTTATGAGGTCGAATTTGAGGTTTCCATTTCGTCGGAAAAGCGCGTCGGTTCGCAGGTCGCCACCATCACTCCAATTGGTGCAGCGCCCGCTAAAGCCTCGGCACCATCGGCGCAGGCTGCAAAGGCGGCCTAACGCATGTCCGGGTCGCTGCAATTCGTCATCGTATGTCAGCCGGGCGCGTCTGTGTCGAGCGTGACTGCTGGTGCTACTTACACGGAGTGCACGACGTCGGATGGTCAGGCGGGCAGGCCGGTTGTTGTACAGGCTTACTTGCTTGACGCGGCACCGGATCAATCAAGCGGGGTGGATGTGAATGTAACGGCGGACATTTTTATCGGTGCGGCTCTGGTGCTGTGCTTGGCCCTTGGTTGGATCGCGGGCGGTCAGCGATGAGTGCCTTGCTTGGGGCGCTGTCTCCGATTCTGTTTCTGACGGCGCTGTTTGTCGGCGCGGTCTATCTGATCAAGTACATCATTCATCGGATTGTGGATCACAAATGAACACGCTCACTGCCGCGCAAATCATCGCTTACTGCTGCACCGCCTTTGGCATCGGCTATGCCGGTGGCGCAATTCAACGGATCGCACGGCGGGCCATTGAAACGCTGGAATAGTTTTCGTTGTACTGGGCTGTCTGCCGATCAGTCCTTTTATTTTTTGGCGCATCTTTTTTAGGAGTGGTTATGAATAAGAACATCAAACGCGGCCTTATCGCCGCTGGCGCGCTGGTTGCATCGGGTGCCGCACTGGCTGCCGATCCGGGCGTTGACGCCATCACTGCGCTGTCCGCGACCGCGCAAACCTACATCACGGCTTCCTTCGGCGTGGCCGTGCTGGTGGCCGGTGGCTTCTGGGGCATCAAGATGATGAAGAAAGCGTTCTCCCGCGCTGGTTAAGCGGCGGTCGCTTCTCGCGTCGATTGGGGGCTGTGGTCGTAAGGCTTCGGCCCTTTTCTATTTCTGCGGTTTGGGTGAGGTCATTATGGAGCGGAGCTTGGTTTTATGATTGCGCGGCTAATCTTGCGAACGCTTGCTGTCGTTTTGCTCGTCGTTCCTTCACTTGCTCAAGCTTCTCGTCAATTTGTTATTCGGGGCGATACGGGAGGACCTAATTATCCTTTGTCGCCAGCTAGTTGCAAATATTGGGAGGGGGGGAATAGTGCTTTGTCTGCTGTGTGTGAAGGTCTTGATGAGGCTTTTCTGAAAACTGTTCCGGATTATGGGACGGTTATTGTGACTGTTACTAATCGTTATAGTGGTGCGGTAAACAAGACTTCTGCATTCATTTCTGCCACCGGGACTTGTTCGGCTGGTGCTAGTGCTGGGAATGTTTCTTTGGTTGCTGCATATGTGTCTGTCGCTACTGGCAATGTGCTTCAGGAAGTGAATGGTGTGGGTTCCGTTCAGGGGGCGGCTGATGGTTGCAAGATTAAGGCGACTGGCTCTGATTTTTGCATGACGGCGACTAGTGATGCTGTTAATGGTGTGGCGAAAAAAACCTGTGTATTTCAAATGGTGGAGACGGGCGAAATGGCGGGTGTGAATCAGGCGCCTGACGATACCGTTCCCGCATATTCAGGTGGTAGTTCTGGCACTGGAACGGGCGGTACAGGTACAGGCGGCACTGGTACGGGTGATACGAGCGGTACAGGTGGTACAGGTGGCACGGGTGGCACTGGTACGGGTGGCACTGGTACGGGTGGCACTGGCACCGGCGGTACTGGTGGTACAGGTGGCACGGGTGGCACGGGTGGCACAGGCGGTACTGGTGGCACAGGTGGTACAGGTGGTACAGGTGGTACAGGTGGTACGGGCACAGGTGGAACAAATTGCGGCGCTCCAGGGGAGCCTGCTTGCAAGATTGACGAAAGCGGCACGCCGTCCGGCATTGGTGGCGCTTTGGATGCGCTCAATGCGCTTGTGAATGGCGTGGGTGGTGATCGTCAGAACGGCTTTAATGATGCAGTATCCAGCGCGGGCAAGGATACGTCTCTTGGCTTCGGCTATCAGCTGCCGCAAGGCTCTTGTACGAATCCTACGGTTGGCTTGCCCGGTATCGGTGGACAGTGGACAGTGGACGTTTGCAGCTATACCGGTATGTTCGCCACGATGTTCGAACTGCTGTGGGTGTTTTTCTTTGGTTACTCGGTAATGTCGTTGGTCGCTCGCGCCACGGCTAAGCCTGTTGCCTGATAGGGAGTTGATATGCCAGTTCTAGGTACGCTGCTTTTCAACATGTTCACCGGGCTTGTTGCATGGCTGGCGAAATATCTTACGCAAAAGGTCGCTGTTACCGTTGCGATCATCGCCATCGTTACCGTGCTGTTTGTTGGTCTGTACACCGCGACACGGGCGGCAATAACTGCTGCGCTTGCCGGCGCCGGTGCGCTGCATCCGATGTTCGGTGCTGGCGTCTCCATGGTGATTTCTCCGCATAGCGGTGCCTTGATTTCCAGCTACATCACTTTCTGGTCATTGGTCGAACTGTACAAATGGAAGGTCAACATCATGCAGCTTTGGAGCCGGACGATATGAGTGTTCAAGTTCGTGAATGGCTGCTGCTGGTCGCTGATCTTGCCCCCGTATAGCCGGACACAGCCTATCGCTTAGTTAGCGCCGTTTTCCTGAGCCCGGCGCGCCAGCTCCCTCCTGAACATGCGAGGCGATTTCAACTTCAACGATGAATGCGGATGAAC
>NZ_JACEZU010000049.1 GCF_014042355.1 Rugamonas apoptosis | reverse complement strand
AAAACGATCAATAAATAATCTTTACTTACTTCTTCCAGATTGTTAAAGAACATACAGCACTTGATCTCTAAAAGATCAAACCTAAATCGCAACCAGACCTGGCTGACTTACGTTTGAACTTTATGGTGGAGGATGACGGGATCGAACCGACGACCCCCTGCTTGCAAAGCAGGTGCTCTCCCAGCTGAGCTAATCCCCCGTTGATTCAGGCGAAACTGGTAGGGCTGGTTGGACTCGAACCAACGACCCCCGCGTTATCAACACGGTGCTCTAACCAGCTGAGCTACAGCCCCAAATGCTGTTCTTCTTGATTTACAGTCGATAAGTGTGAACGCTTG
>NZ_JACEZU010000048.1 GCF_014042355.1 Rugamonas apoptosis | reverse complement strand
TGAGGTAGCCTGACATTTTCGGACACTTCCATTTGATAAACTTGTCAAAGGGAGTGAAATCATGAGATCAACAACATACACGCCGGAATTCCGGGCCGAGGCGGTCAAACTGGTGCTGGCACAAGGGCTGACGTTGGAAGAGGCCGCGCAGCGAATCGCAATCCCCAAAGGGACTCTTGCGAACTGGGTGAGCGCTGCCAAGCGCGGCACCGATCCATCTGCACCGCCGGGTAGCCGCAGCGTGGCTGAACTGGAAGCTGAAGTGGCCAAGCTGCGCAAAGAACTGGCGGTCGAACGGATGGAAAAGGAAGTGCTAAAAAAGGCCACCGCGTACTTTGCGAGGGAGTCGCTGCCCGGTA
>NZ_JACEZU010000047.1 GCF_014042355.1 Rugamonas apoptosis | reverse complement strand
CAACAACGGTAGCAATACCGGGCGCTGGTATTCGACATCCTGCGCACACCGGCCACGACGACGCATCGGACTAGTAAGGCACAAAGAGGATTGAATCGGCACATGAGTAGGCTACGGCACAAGTAAGTCGAATTAAATGTTCGGCCGAATGCAGGAGCTGAGAGTGTCGTCGACGAAAGACTCGGCGTGCGTGAAAGATCGGTGCGTGGAACTGGCCGCTCGCAGCCGCGCGTTTCATGCGTACTTGCTGCGGGAAACAACAACGGTAGCAATACCGGGCGCTGGTATTCGACATCCTGCGCACACCGGCCACGACGACGCATCGGACTAGTAAGGCACAAAGAGGATTGAATCGGCACATGAGTAGGCTACGG
>NZ_JACEZU010000046.1 GCF_014042355.1 Rugamonas apoptosis | reverse complement strand
CAAACTCTGCTGGCGAAAGCCTGTCATTGAATCCGTGACGGCGCTTCGGATTGTAGAACATCTCGATGTAGTCGAAGATATCTTGCCTGGCGTCGTCCCTGCTCGCATAGGTCTTGCGCTTGATGCGTTCGCGCTTTAGAAGCTGGAAGAAGCTTTCAGCGACGGCATTATCGTGACAGTTTCCACGCCGGCTCATGCTTGGCTCCAGGCGATGCTCCTTCAAAAAATCGCGCCAGTCTTTGCTGGTGAACTGCGAACCTTGATCCGAATGAACCATCACGGGATCAGCCGGCTTGCGTCGCCAAACAGCCATCAACAGCGCATTCATCGCCAGCTCTGTATCAATCCGTGAACTCATCGACCATCCAACGACCTGGCGTG
>NZ_JACEZU010000045.1 GCF_014042355.1 Rugamonas apoptosis | reverse complement strand
ACCTGAACGACTTCGACGAAGCCGCGCTGGCCCCGGCCAGCTGGGAGCTATCCCGCTTCCTGGTCAGCCTGCTGGTGGCGGCACGCGTGCTGAACGTGCGGCGCGCCGACGCGACTTTCCTGTGCCAGCGTTTCCTGGACACGTACGCGGCGGAGCTGGCCACTGGCAAGGCGCGCTGGCTGGAACGGGCCACCGCCCGCGGCATGATCAAGGATTTGCTGCGCGACATACGCACCCGCTCGCGCCCAGCCTTTCTCGATCGCCGTACCGACATCCGTAGTGGCAAGCGCAAATTGCGCCTGGACGGCATCAAGGCCTTGCCAGTGGGCGAGGCCGAACGCGCCCGCGTCACCACGCTCATGGAGCGGTACGCCGCATCCCAATCCGATCCCAGGTTCTTCAAG
>NZ_JACEZU010000044.1 GCF_014042355.1 Rugamonas apoptosis | reverse complement strand
CTGATGAGTTCGTGTCCGTACAACTGAAAGAGGAGCTTGATGACCTGATGAGTTCGTGTCCGTACAACTGAAAGAGGAGCTTGATGAGTTCGTGTCCGTACAACTGAAAGAGGAGCTTGATGACTGATGAGTTCGTGTCCGTACAACTGAAAGAGGAGCTTGATGACCTGATGAGTTCGTGTCCGTACAACTGAAAGAGGAGCTTGATGAGTTCGTGTCCGTACAACTGAAAGAGGAGCTTGATGACTGATGAGTTCGTGTCCGTACAACTGGCGTAATCATGGCCCTTCGGGGCCATTGTTTCTCTGTGGAGGAGTCCATGACGAAAGATGAACTGATTGCCCGTCTCCGCTCGCTGGGTGAACAACTGAACCGTGATGTCAGCCTGACGGGGACGAAAGAAGAACTGGCGCTCCGTGTGGCAGAGCTGAAAGAGGAGCTTGATGACACGGATGAAACTGCCGGTCAGGACACCCCTCTCAGCCGGGAAAATGTGCTGACCGGACATGAAAATGAGGTGGGATCAGCGCAGCCGGATACCGTGATTC
>NZ_JACEZU010000043.1 GCF_014042355.1 Rugamonas apoptosis | reverse complement strand
GAACCTTGATCCGAATGAACCATCACGGGATCAGCCGGCTTGCGTCGCCAAACAGCCATCAACAGCGCATTCATCGCCAGCTCTGTATCAATCCGTGAACTCATCGACCATCCAACGACCTGGCGTGAGAACAGGTCGAGTACAACTGCCAGGTATAGCCAGCCTTCATAGGTCCGAATATAAGTTATGTCCGTCACCCAGACCCGGTTTGGCTCAAGCACGTCAAATTGCCGCTGCAGATGATTCGGCGCCACCACCGATGGCACACCACCACCTTTCCACTTGCGCTTGCCATACCCGGTCTGCGAGCGCAGGCCCGCTGAGCGCATGATGCGGTGAACGCGATTGATGCCGCATCGCTCTCCCAGTTCACGCAGGTCATCGGACACCTTGCGGTAGCCGTAGACCGCGCCGCTTTCCAGCCATGCCTGCTTAATGTGGCCAAGCAGGCGCTTATCTTCCTTGGCCCGCTTGCTTTCAGGTTGAACGCACCACGCGTAGAAACCGCTGGGATGAACTCCCATCATCTTGCACAAGCGCCGCACCGGAAATTCGTCCTGCACTTCCTGAATGAAGGTGTACCTTACCCGGACGTCTTGGCAAA
>NZ_JACEZU010000042.1 GCF_014042355.1 Rugamonas apoptosis | reverse complement strand
CGCCGTCGAAGGCGGCAACAACGTCATCGTGCGCGCCACCGACGTGGCCGGCAACACCCACGATGCCGCAGCCTTCGCCTTCACCCTCGACACCACGATCGCAACTGCGGGCGTGGCCCTGACCACGGACACTGGCGTCGCCGGCGACGGCGTGACGAGCCAGGCTGCGCTGACGTTCAGTGCGCCAGATGCCGACGCCACCCGCGTCATCACAGTCGATGGCAAGCAAGTCGCCAGCTATGACGCCGCCAGCATGACCGACGGCGCCCATACTGTCAGCATCACCGACACCGATGTCGCCGGCAACACCAGCACGGCATCAACCACTTTCACCCTCGACACCGCGACTGCGGCGCCTGTCGTCGCGCTGAGCAGCGACAGCGGCTCCAGCGGCAGCGACGGCATCACCAACGTCGGGACACTGGCCATCAGCGGCACCGAGGCCGGCGCCACCATCAGCTACAGCACTGATGGCGGCACCACCTGGACTAACAGCTTCAGCGCCGTCGAAGGCGACAACAGCGTCATCGTGCGCGCCACCGACGTGGCCGGCAACACCCACAATGCCGCGGCCTTCACCTTCACCCTCGACACCGCGACCGCGGCACCCGTGGTTGCCCTGGCCCACGACAGCGGCGCCAGCGGCAGCGACGGTATCACCAACGTCGGTACACTGGCCGTCAGCGGCGCCGA
>NZ_JACEZU010000041.1 GCF_014042355.1 Rugamonas apoptosis | reverse complement strand
GCGCTCACGTTCGACGATGGTCCGGCGCCGGGTGCGACGGAGTTCATCCTCGACTTGCTCAAGAAATACAATATCTCGGCCACCTTCTTCATGGTGGGCAAGCAGGCGGAGGAGAATCCCGATCTGGTGGCAAAGGTACGTGCCGGCAATCATCAGCTGGTCGCCAACCATTCGTGGGATCACCCCAACTTCCACGAGATCGACGCGGCCGCCCAGGCCGACGAGGTGGTGCGCAACGAGGCGTTGCTGGCCATACCGCAGTCACCCAAACTGTTCCGCTACCCATATGGCAATTCCTCGTGCGCGACCAACACACTGGTGCATGCGCACGGCTACAAGATCGTCGGCTGGCATATCGATTCGTGCGACTGGGCCTACGACAAGAGCGGCAAGATCGACATGAAAGAGGCCATGACCTGCGGCGTGGCGCCACAATACCAGGACGACTACGTAGGCCACGTGGTCGCGGCCGCGCGGGCGCGCAAGGGCGGTATCATCCTGATGCACGAAATCCACCGCAATACGCTGAAACAACTGGAGGCGGTCATCACCCGCCTGCTGGCCGAGGGCTTTGTGTTCGGCTCCGTACTGGATCCCGAATTCCAGTCGTCACTGCGTTAAGCCCAGGAGCCGGCGCGAAACGCTAAACTGGTGCGGCAGTTTCGCCCCGGGCTATCGAGTGCGACCGGGCCGCCTGCCCTG
>NZ_JACEZU010000040.1 GCF_014042355.1 Rugamonas apoptosis | reverse complement strand
GATATTTTAAGTATCACGAAGACTGGCTTCGTGTGCACTTCCATCAAACGTCCACACTTATCGACTGTGAATTTTTAAAGAACTTATTCGGTACTGCTTGCGGCGTTTCTGACAAAGCGTTTTGTTTGTCAGCCGCGAAGAAGAAAGAGTATGAAGCGTTTAGTTCGTTTCGTCAACCCCTCTTTTCACCTCGCTCAACTTGCATTTGCATGTATCGTTTCGCGAGGGACCGAACTATAGCAAACCGTTCCGCCTTTTGGCAAGGTTTTTCAACAAATTGTCAGTTTTTTCAATATTGACTCACGATGTGTGAGCACAAAATCAACGAAAGCTGGCTTTTTCACGGCCAGACGCACCGGCCAGGGGAGTAGTTCGTAGCAATAGCCGGCCATGCCGCGCATCTTCTCCTCACTCATCAAGGCGTCGGCCACGCCAGTCGAGGCGCCACCAAGGTGCGCCAGGATTGCCACGCGATGCTGTTCAAGTATGGCATTGAGTGGACCGCTCAAGATACCTTCCAGCCTGGCGGATTCGGTCAGCGGATTCATGGCACATCCTTTCCGGTTGTCGGATCTGGATGGTAGGACGACGCTGGAAGATAGGTGATGCGATGAAGAAAATGGACGAAAAAAAACCCCGCCAACACAAGAGTCGGCGGGGTTTTTCGGATAACTAGCTTGACGATAACCTACTTTCACACTGGTTGCAGCACTATCATCGGCGCAGAGTTGTTTCACGGTCCTGTTCGG
>NZ_JACEZU010000003.1 GCF_014042355.1 Rugamonas apoptosis | reverse complement strand
CCACCTGGAATAGCAGCTTCAGCGCCGTCGAAGGCGGCAACAACGTCATCGTGCGCGCCACCGACGTGGCCGGCAACACCCACGATGCCGCAGCCTTCGCCTTCACCCTCGACACCACGATCGCAACCCCAACCATTGCTCTGACAACCGACAGTGGCACGTCAAACACCGACAAAGTGACCAATAACGCGGCGTTGACATTCAGCGCCCCCGAGAGCGGTGCCGCTCGCGTTATCAAGGTCGATGGCAATACCGTCGGCAGCTACAATGCCGGCAACCTTGTGGACGGCACACATACCGTCACGGTGACAGACACTGACGTTGCAGGTAACGTCAGTGCCGCCGGTTCGATCACCTTCACCCTCGACAAGACCATCGCCAACCCAACACTGGCACTGTCCAACGACACCGGCATCTCCAAGACCGATAGAATCACCAACGATGCCACCCTTGCATTCAGTACGCTGGAGAACGGCGCCAACCGCATTATCACTGTCGATGGCGTGGTCAAGAACTACGACCCAACCCAATTGGCAGATGGTGCACACACGGTCAGCGTGGTGGACACGGACCTGGCGGGCAACGTCAGCAAGACCGGCTCGCTTTCCTTCACACTCGACAAGACGATCACCACCCCGACCGTTTCCCTGACAACCGACAGTGGCACGTCAAACACCGACAAAGTGACCAATAACGCGGCGTTGACATTCAGCACCCCCGAGAGCGGTGTCGCTCGCGTTATCAAGGTCGATGGCAATACCGTCGGCAGCTACAATGCCGGCAACCTTGTGGACGGCACCCATACCGTCACGGTAACAGACACTGACGTTGCAGGTAACGTCAGCGCCGCCGGTTCGATCACCTTCACCCTCGACAAGACCATCGCCAACCCAACACTGGCACTGTCCAACGACACCGGCATCTCCAAGACCGATAAAATCACCAACGATGCCACCCTTACATTCAGTGCGCTGGAGAACGGCGCCAACCGCATTATCACTGTCGATGGCGTGGTCAAGAACTACGACCCAACCCAATTGGCAGATGGCACACACACGGTCAGCGTGGTGGACACGGACCTGGCGGGCAACGTCAGCAAGACCGGCTCGCTTTCCTTCACACTCGACAAGACGATCACCACCCCGACCGTTTCCCTGACAACCGACAGTGGCACGTCAAACACCGACAAAGTGACCAATACCGCGGCGTTGACATTCAGCGCCCCCGAAAGCGGTGCCGCTCGCGTTATCAAGGTCGATGGCAATACCGTCGGCAGCTACAATGCCGGCAACCTTGTGGATGGCACCCATACCGTCACGGTGACAGACACTGACGTTGCAGGTAACGTCAGTGCCGCCGGTTCGATCACCTTCACCCTCGACAAGACCATCGCCAACCCAACACTGGCACTGTTCAACGACACCGGCATCTCCAAGACCGATAAAATCACCAACGATGCCACCCTTACATTCAGTGCGCTGGAGAACGGCGGCAGCCGCGTCGTCACCGTCGATGGCGTGGTCAAGAACTACGACCCAACCCAATTGGCGGACGGCGCACACACGGTCAGCGTAGTGGACACGGACCTGGCGGGCAACGTCAGCAAGACCGGCTCGCTTTCCTTCACACTCGACAAAACGATCACCACCCCGACCGTTTCCCTGACAACCGACAGTGGCACGTCAAACACCGACAAAGTGACCAATAACGCGGCGTTGACATTCAGCGTCCCCGAGAGCGGTGCCGCTCGCGTTATCAAGGTCGATGGCAATACCGTCGGCAGCTACAATGCCGGCAACCTTGTGGATGGCACCCATACCGTCACGGTGACAGACACTGACGTAGCAGGTAACGTCAGCGCCGCCGGTTCGATCACCTTCACCCTCGACAAGACCATCGCCAACCCAACACTGGCACTGTCCAACGATACCGGCATCTCCAAGACCGATAAAATCACCAACGATGCCACCCTTACATTCAGTGCGCTGGAGAACGGCGGCAGCCGCGTCGTCACCGTCGATGGCGTGGTCAAGAACTACGACCCAACCCAATTGGCGGACGGCGCACACACGGTCAGCGTGGTGGACACGGATCTGGCGGGCAACGTCAGCAAGACCGGCTCGCTTTCCTTCACACTCGACAAAACGATCACCACCCCGACCGTTTCCCTGACAACCGACAGTGGCACGTCAAACACCGACAAAGTGACCAATAACGCGGCGTTGACATTCAGCGTCCCCGAGAGCGGTGCCGCTCGCGTTATCAAGGTCGATGGCAATACCGTCGGCAGCTACAATGCCGGCAACCTTGTGGATGGCACCCATACCGTCACGGTGACAGACACTGACGTAGCAGGTAACGTCAGCGCCGCCGGTTCGATCACCTTCACCCTCGACAAGACCATCGCCAACCCAACACTGGCACTGTCCAACGACACCGGCATCTCCAAGACCGATAAAATCACCAACGATGCTACCCTTACATTCAGTGCGCTGGAGAACGGCGGCAGCCGCGTCGTCACCGTCGATGGCGTGGTCAAGAACTACGACCCAACCCAATTGGCGGACGGCGCACACACGGTCAGCGTGGTGGACACGGATCTGGCGGGCAACGTCAGCAAGACCGGTTCGATCTCCTTTACTCTCGACAGAACAATCGCCGATCCTGCTTTTTCCGTAGCTAAACTAAATTCCAATTCGACAATCACACTGTCTGGAATGGGCGATTCTGGAACCACTGTTACGGTTACAGATCTTGCCTCCAACGCAGCAAGCACCGGCATGACCAACAGTTCAGGGACATGGACCATCATTACTGCCCAAGGTATTGGAGTACGTAGTTTCAGCCTGTCCGCGACAGATGCCGCAGGAAATAATGCCTCGCCAAACGTTGATGCAATCATCGGCACCTCTGGCGCTGATTTAATCAACAACATTGCCGGACACAACGACATGTTATTTGGCGGACAAGGCGTAGACAAATTCGTCTTCGCTGCAAACTTCGGAAAAGATGTAATTAATGATTTTCTAGCCACTACCGTGAACCACGATATAGTCCAATTCTCCAGCGCGGTATTTTCCGATACCACTGCCGTACTGGCACATGCGGTGGACGTTGGTTCCAATGTTGTCATTAGTGACAGTCTTGGAGATACCTTAACCTTGATTGGGGTCCATCGTGCAGACTTAAGTGCGGCAGATTTTATTATTGGCTGATGTCTGAATGACACAATTGAGTGCTATTATTTCTTGCGAGGGAATTTCCTACTACCTCTAACAGGCTGTTGAAATACTGGTTGACGGCCTCTTACGCCTGATTGCTGACCTCGTAAAACGAGCTACAAGCGGTTTTTTGACCTCGCTAAGGGGTGGAGTACCCCTTGTGTGGCCAAAACTTGGGGTGCCTCAGAGGTATTTCAGCAGCCTACTTACTGAGGTAGTAGTTTCCTCCAACACCTTAGAAATGCCTCCCGCTAAAGGATGCCTATTGCCCCTAGGCCCCCTCCTGCCTACGGGCGCACGGGGCGACGGCGTGCTACTGCTTCCGTCCTTGGACGTGGCCGGCATCATCGGGACATACCCGTACTGGTATAGCCTGCGAACATGGCATCCCTTAGAACAAGGGCAAACTGATTGGGCAGAAAGCGCCGCTGAGGATCAGCGAGATCTGGGCGATTAGAGTGCACCTGGAAATCTATGGGCGACGGCGGGACCTTGCATTATTCAACTTGGCCATTGACAGCAAGCTGCGGGGCTGCGATCTTGTTCATCTGAGGGTACAAGATGTTTGCCACGGCGGTCACGTCACCAGCCGGGCCCCTGTGATGCAGCAAAAAACAAAGCAGCCGGTGCAGTTTGAATTGACGACCGGCACGCGCAAAAGCCTGGATGAATGGACCGCGGTTGCGGCACTTAGGCATAGCGACTTCTTGTTCCCGAGCCGAGTCGGGAACTCACCACATATCTCAACTAGGCAGTATGCCCGTATTGTTCATCAGAGGTTCGATGAGATAGGACCGGATCCTACCGCGTACAGCACGCATATCCTACGCCGAACAAAGCCAACTTTGATCTACCGCCGGACAAAGAATCTGAGGGCGGTCCGTGAGATAGCCCCCTGAATCCCCGGACACAGCCTATGCGTTATTCTTACGGATAAGGATAGGACTGTGCATATGACTAGGAACAAGCAAACAATCGAAGTGGTGACGGTGCCCCCGGACGCTGAGCTAGGTTCGCCGGGACCACTTGTCCATGTGCTTGAGTCAATTCCCGGATATGAATCTTTTCTCAGAGACTCAGTGCTGAGACAACCAGCAGACCTAAACGTTTGGATGGTGAGTCGAATTTTAAATTCCGAGGTTTCGCGCGATGTACACCTGGGCTGGCTCTCCGTAATAAAGCAAGTCCTCAAACATTCGCGTGCCTCAAAGGAAGTGCAACAAACGGTGGCAGATTTCCTGGAACTCCAGCATTCATAGCCGGCCGAATACGGCCAAGGAACTGCCGCCCGCGAAAATAGCAATATCGCCACCAATATGAGAGCCGACCTAGCTTATCGTTCCATCTGCAGGTGGCTGATTCGGTCAAACAGATTATTGCCGGCCACAATCTGTACAGCGTCACCGTCACGGTGCTTTATCATTAGTAAGGGGAATTATGCGGTTATCCGACGATAGTCTTTCTCTGTGCGTATATTGGTCAGGCAGGCCGATGACGGGGCGCCAGTATACGGACTGGTTATCCCACCTTTTGAAGGAGTTGCAGCGTAGTGCGCCTTGTTTTGCGCGTTATGCTGTGCTCCGGTCGAATGGCTACCAAGCCATGTTGCCGGATTTTTCCAATTTCGATGCCTGCGTGGCCCACAACCAGCCTCACGATTGGGCATTTGAAACGGAGGGCTCGGACCGCAAGGATTTCACGATGGCGGCCTGGCCGAAGATGTCTTTTTCAAACAGCTTCGTGACCTCGTCCGATACCGAGGGATCGGGTTGCTTCGTTTCAGTGTGTGCTGGCAGTCGCAGGAACTTTTCGCCCGACAATGTCGTGCTGCAGATGTCTGCCGACCTGGCGACGTCTGAGATTGCGGAGCAAGTGTTTAGGACCCTGATCAGCTGTACCGCCCCCGTTTACGGCGTGGCGGTTCGTCGCAAAGTACGTATGCTAACCGGACAACCTCTCAAGGAGAAGCCGGTAGGCTGGTTGACATACTGGAGTGATGAACAGGCCTTGGAAAAATTACCTGCGCATATTCAGGCGGAGCATCTGGGCAGCGGGGTTCTAATTCGGACCGAGGCGATGCCGCCACTAACGGCCGACACCGAGGCTCTGGTTCGCTTACAGGAATTAATCGACGAGCTTAGGGGGGCTGGTTGCCTCGGTAAACCGCTCATAAATCCTCTGCCTGGAAAGAGGACGCCTGCTTAGACGTTCGTGAATATGCGATTCTTTGTCGGACTGAGTAAGCACGATCGCCCGTCTCGGCGACCTGGTCCGCACCATCGGAAGCCGTTTGGACAGCCAGATCGCGATTGATCAAGCGGGAATTATCTACACGATCGCTGTCCCCTCCAATATCGTATGCAGCATGGACCAAAGCGGGAACATCGCCATGATGCGTATCCCAGAACTGTCTGCCATTCCCATGGGCGGCATCGGAGCAATGATTGGCGCCCCCGATGGCACCCTTCATATCAGTGTGATGACTCTTGGTGCGCAGATTCTCAAGATAACCTTTTGATGTGTTCCCTGCTTCCAATTGTGGCGTTCGGTCAAATGCGGACTTACCGGGCCTAAAGGAAGCGAGGCAAACATGACTAAAATATCAAAAGAAGGCTATCCAAACCGACCAAGACGATTTTCCTATAAACAATATGCGAATGGCCAGTTCACCTAATTACACGAGATTAAGGTGACGATGATGCAAAGCCAGGGTCTCAGCCTTTTTGCTCACTATCCCGCAGGATATGCTGGTGCAATTCTGCCGTCAGCTTTTCGATACGCTCCGCCATTGTTTTTGTGATTTCCGTCAATTCTGTGTTCTGGCGAAGTAGCTCCAGCATTTGCGCAGATTGCCTGGTTGACGCAATTGCAATTGCTTCGCGGTGCTTGGCATCTGCATCAGCGTGCGCCTTGTCCCGCGCAGCTTGGCGAGTCTGCGCGAGCAAGATGAGCGGTGCCGCATAGGCCGCCTGTAGGCTGAATGCCAAATTCAGAAGGATAAAGGGATAGACGTCAAAATGCGTCAACCCCAGTACGTTTGCCGCAATCCAGGCGACGACGAGCAAGGTCTGCGCACCAAGAAAAACTGGCGTCCCAAAAAAGCGGGCGAAGGCCTCCGCTCTCAGCCCGAATAAGTCATTACCAAATGTCTTGGATAGATGTTCGTGCTGACGATGAAAACGCAGGTGGTCAACATCAGACTCGCCTGCCGAAGATAAACTCTTGATTTGTGACGATTTCATATTTCCCCCTAGGAAATTACCATGTATGCATATCATAGTTAAAAATTCAATTACAGTGTAATATACACCAATTTTCCGGACGCCAAATTCATCCTCCCATATTAATGCACGCCGGTTTTCGATGTAGTACATTCAACCTTCATTATTTATCGCAACATTCCGCTTACCTAACAGTTTATAGTTTCGCGTCCGGTTGAATCCCAATGCGAATTTTGTCTCCTTCCATACAACACGCTAGATTTATCATCTTCAAGATGATAAATTACGAGCATTGCTAACCAATACAAGGATTCAACATGAGCACCTATGCTGAACTTAAAGCACAAATCGCGGAACTTGAAAACAAGGCCAAAGCAGCACGTTCTGCTGAACTGGCTGCGGCTAAAGCTCAGATTGCAGATATCATGAAAAACTACGGACTGACGCTGAACGACCTTGGCAGCAATGCCAAGCCGAAGTCAGAAAAGGTCCGTCAACCAGTTCCAGTAAAGTACCGAAATGCGGCGACTGGCGAGACCTGGACTGGCCGCGGCCGCGCCCCGCTCTGGTTGACCGGCAAGAACAAGGACGAGTACCTGATTAAGTGATCGGTGTTGGCCGAGTTCGGGCAGCAGTTGAAATTGTAGAGACAGGTTTGGCTACGACCGTTCGCCGCAGCGGTACGTAAAGTAGTGGCTATTTTGATTGATAATTTAGATGCAGATTGCAACAATTCTTAGTTTGGCAGGTTCGGTAACGTGTGCAGGCCTTTTCACTAAACAGAAGAACTGGCTGTTGGCTGCCGCTTTTGGTTTTTCCACGGCATATACGATATTTGATAAGGTGATCCACTTCCCGGCTGTGCCTTTTTTTGCCATCTCGTGGTTTGCATATTTGTTTTTTGCTCTCGTGGCGTACGAAATTTTTCGTACAGTCGTTCTTAAATAGTCGTATATCTACCGGAAGCAAGGTGCCTACGAGCGCGGTTCATATTTCCCGCTAAAGTATCTGCCTTCCGCTGCGGAGCAACACCTGTCCTAAGGCCGCACAACTCTTCAGATCCCTGTTCCTTACGTTCCAGGTGGAGTAGTTTCAAAATTCTCCGCGGCTTACGAGGCTTGCTTCGACCTTGGGCAAGTCTGCAAGCGGTGCCTAATCTCTGTCCAATCTGCTTGATGGTCATCGCTCCGCACAGGGGGATTTCGTGGCTTCGGGACGTAGATATCGACAAACGATAGGATGGGTCGCGCCGAGTCATCCGGCCATCTCGTAAGGGAACCAGATGAGGATGGCGCCAGCGTCAAATTATGCCTGGAAAAGCCAGGTCGCTCTCCCCGACCTCCCGCCAACAAGACAGGGGAAATCGGGCTACTGGCGTGGATTAGACTTCCTGCAAATTCGTGGGAACGGCCGAGCAGTTTTCAGTACAAATTTACAGCGAATATTCAGCTATCACGAAAAGGGAATTTAATGCGCAGCGCATTTTGCTTCATTTCTTTACTCATCTTTGCCCGATTTTCGTTCGCGAGTTCGCTCTTGGAGCCTGCAGACCCTGGGGCCTATGCGTCATTCACATTTGGCAATGGACGCATCTCCGGCAACGATGCCGGCGACGATAAACTAATGCGTTGGCGCCCTTTTGAAATTCGTCTCGGCCATGACCTCCCTCTCTTCGGAGCCGGCACAGGCGTTGCGACGTCAACCTTGCGATTTGATATCGTGCACTACAACGAGGGACATCCGGATAACAATCACAGGGATGGTTTTGCCGGACAGCTGATCTACTCTTCGAAGCTCAGTTCCGCTTTGACGGCGGAGATAGGCACCGGCGTCTACTCCAGCATGAATACGACCACAATCCGCAGCGTACAGTATGACAGCGCGCGCCGGGGGACGCTCTCCACTGTCGCATTGCTGGTCACTCCTGCATCGATGGCGCCCGCGCATATCCGCGTGGCACTCAATCATGCATCGATGCCCGACACGTTCCACTCCGACTCATTGCAATTTGGCGTCGGCAGGCACTTTACCGATCCTCCCCCATACGCGAGTGAGGTGCAGCCAGGCGAACGGGTTTGGCTTGGTGGAGCCTGGGGGCGCGCTATCACGAATATGTCCGGCACGAATTGGGCGAGCGGGGGCGCAATCCAGGCAAGACGCGATTTCGGCGACCTCAGCGCATCCGCATCGTACTTGCACGAAGGCGACGACGGCACTCGCGTTGACAGGCAAGGTGAAGCGTTACAGGTGTGGCTGGTCCAGCCACTCGTCCCGATGGTAACTGCGTCCTTCGGCGTAGGGCCATACTTTGCGCGTAACAGGTATGACGACAATCAATTTCGGGTGCATGGATTGTTCACCCTGCATTTCGACTACGCGCTGACCGGCAAAACGAAACTCTACTATTCGTTCAGCAGGGTCAAAACATACGCACAGATGAATGATCGCGACCTGCACCACGTTGGTGTTCTATTCGCGCTTGGCCGATGATTTCGGAGTGGGCTTTACCTTGGCGTGACAATTCGTGCAACTTCCATGTGAGCAAGATGATATTCTGGACAAGATAGGCCGAGTTCGGCCATTAGCCAACATGGATATGGACATTGCCAGCACAGGCCAGCAATCACGGCTGTGAAACACATCCAACAGCGTGGGAAACCGTGAATTTGTCATTTATGAAATCTGATATCTTTGATACTTTTCGATTTTTGGGATGACAACCATGCGCAATAACTTACTTTTCCTGACGGTTTTGACGGCAGCCTTGGCTGCCTGCGGTGGTAGCAGTACCAACGCAGGCGCAGATACTGCGGCCCCCACAGAGGCGGCGATAAGCGGGGCGGTGAGCGGCATGCCGACCGGTGTAACGGTGCTGTTAAAAAATGGTGATGTTGAAACGCTCGCCGTTACGGGGGGCGGTGCTTTTACATTCAATAAAAAAGTGGCTGCGGGCCTTGCTTATAACGTTACGCTGGTCACCCAACCGAGCGGTTACAACTGCAACGTGCTGAGTGGAAGTGGCACAGTGCCACAAGGAGTGACAAGTGTTCCGACGGTAGTAGTCACCTGTCAACCGGCCGCTCTTGCCTTTGCCAATTTCAATGTCGGCGTGACGGTTTCTGGATTGGCTTCTGGCCAGAGTGTTACCTTTGCCAACGGCGCGAGCGTTTTGACTGTCACGGACAACGGCCTGTATCTGTTTGCGGATAATTACGCCAAGCAGGCCGTCTACGCAGGGCGTGCGGGTGGCTACGAGGTGACTGTAAAAACCAATCCAATAGGGCAGACCTGCACGCTCACTGGTGGCTCCGGAGCTTTGAGTTTCGGTGACTTTGCCAACTTCGTCAACGTTCAAGTGTCGTGCAAGTAAGGCGGCATTACTCATTCTCAAAGATACCAATTTTCTGAATTAATTAAGGCAACACAAAGTGTCCGCGACGGGGCACGGCACGACACGCGATACTATGTGCCGGCAGGCCGAAGTCGCCACAAGCTGACGCTCAAAACTAGATTTTTATGTTTGAACACTTTATTTTTTCAGCCGCCCTGTTAGCACTATGTCTCCCGTGCATGGCGCTTCCACAAGGCTCGCCACCACCGATACCAATAACTTTCGTCGGCGACTATTGGGACTGTGCTCTTCCGCTAAAGATAACTTTAAAAGGTCCCTCTATCGGGTACGAGACGCCCGACGATAAATCGAAAGCGTTACAAACCTTTAGAACAAAAGACCGAGTTGCGATACTTGACGTTCGGGATGTGGTTACCGAACCAGGCCTGGCAGTGGTCAAGCGTGATGACTTTGACAACAACCATCTTGGCTTAAAGGTTGGGACTGAAGTGTATGCATTGGCCGAATGGGAGTATCTGTATTACCACGCCTGGATTGACGGACATGAGATTGAAGGTGGGTTACCACTAGCTGATGATACATATTTCGAGCTGAGTCGTCGCCCAAAGGTTGAGCAATGGATTCTGCTTAAGCAGCTTCGCGTTGCCGGCCGAAAGAGCTGGGTGAAGTACGATGATGGCGTTCGAGATGAGCGTGCAATAAGAACCTGTAAAAATTACCGGCATCATTAATTTACTTATTCCGGGCTGTAGTCGGCCAATAGCTGTCGGTCACTTATAGGCGCGTGAGAATGCAGATTATCAATAGCCAAATCGATGATGCAGCACTAAAGGCGATTGGCCGGGATGTTGCGCATCTTTTGTGCGCAGGTGAAGTGGATGCTCTGGCGGCCCGCTTTGGTTATGCCGTAGCGCTTGGCCGTGGACCAGCAACTGCAATTCGAGAAGACCTGGCGGAATGCTTTGGTCAGGTTGGTGCTATCGGCTTAGCTCGCAATCTTGAGTTCGGCTGCGACGTAAAGTTCTTCGCGCCTAATTCATCAAATCTTCTCGCAATAGTCGAGTGCGTCATTCCGGCACTAAATGGCGCTGATGTTTTGGTCGAAATAGCTGTTACGTCGGATGGGAGCAATAGATACGCAACGTTAGAGCAAATCAGCGTGGTAAATTAATCGGACCGTTCTCGGCCAATTCCAGACGTTACCAATCCCGACGAAATTGTTTCTCATTAGGATCAGTATGACCAACTTCCGCAAGGCATTTTTCCTCGCGATGGTTTTTGCTGCAATCTCTGGGGGCGTCGCATTACTCTACGCTGTACCATCGTGGATTGGATCGTGGCAGCGCTTATTGCTCTGGATAGCATCCTTGGGTTGTTTTGGTTTTTTGTTGGGTGGTATTTACGCGTTCGATCCGCAATCTGACTTAAAGATCAAGCCCAGTTCATTTGGAAGAATCTCATTCGGAATAATCGCCTCGTTGCTCTTGTCTATTTTATGGCGGTGGCCTTTTGAAGGTGTACTGCTCGCTGGACTGATTGGTGCTGTGTTAGGTTATTTCGGCATGGCATGGGCAAAGTATGTTGATTTCTAGGTAGAAGGGGGATTGTCCGCTGTGGGGCGGTAGCCGCCGGTCTTCTGATATTTGGTGTAAGTTCGCGTCAGAGCTAATACGCCTGAAACCGGGTCAATTTCACGGCATAGTTGCGATCAATCCCGGTCAAGGAACCGGTTACGATACCACCACGGACGCGCATGAACCCGCCCTCCGCGTAAGAGATGCAAAGACTTGGCCCACAGAACGCGAAATGTCAGGCCGAACCAGCTAAGCACCGCGAAGAAAACAATAAAACCAAGCGCGGTCCAGAACGTCCACCAGCGCATGTGGAACAGCCAGAGGAAGATGGGCATGTAGGCGATGCACGGTATGCCCAGCACCGAAGGCACACGACCAGCGCTGCGCCAGATGGAATGGCTCATGATTGCTGCTCCTTCTCTCGTTTGCGGAACGCCATGTGGCCGGCCAGTTCGATGAATTCGCCGGAGGCGATCCTGCCCTGTTCAAACAAGCGCCATGCCTTGTCCTCCAGCGTGGCCAGGTTGTCCTCGAGACGTTTGCGCAATAGGGGCGCCCATTTCTCGTAGTGGTGCGCCTGAAGCTCGTTGCGCAGGTCCCGGTCGAAGACGATATATTCCCGCACGGCCTGGCGCCGGCCATCCGTCGTCTTCAGCAAGCGCTGCACGACGATGACGCGCAGCGCGCCCATCAGACGCGAGGCCACAGCCGACTGCTGGGCTGGCGGATAGACCTGGATCACGCGGTTGATCGTCTCCGGCACGGATTCCGTGTGCACGGTCGCATAGGTCAAGTGGCCGGTCAGGCCGGCCTCGATCATCGCGTCCATGGTTTCCAGGTCGCGCGCTTCCCCGATACCGATGATGCTGGGCTTGCGGCGCATCCCATTGCGCAAGCCGTCGGCGAAGGTCTTGATGTCCCGGCCAATCTGCGATTGCGCCGGTTGCGGCCCCTTCCAGTGCGGGCCACCCAGCACAAATTCGATCGGATCCTCGTAGGTGATGACCTTCCGGTCCGGCATCTCGCGTCCCGCCAGCGCGTACACGCCAGCCTGCAGCGTCGTCTTGCCAGACCCGGTCGGACCGCACACCAGCACCAATCCCATCGCCGGATAGAATGCCTCAAGCAGGTCCGGCTCTATTCCCATCGTCAGGATATCGGGCAACTCCGTGGGGATGACGCGCATGGTGATCGAATACGCCTCGTCGATACGGGCCACCCGCGCCTGTACGAAATTACAACGAAAACGGATCGACTTGCCGCGCTCAATGCCCAGTTCTTCTCCGCTCAGTTCAAGCGAACGGTCGGCGCCCCGCCCTCCCCGCACGTGGCTCTCGACTTCGGCCTGCCACACCGAACTAATGAGGGAGGAAAGCTGGCCCTGCTTGATCGTGTGGACACTCGCGCGGCGTTGCCGGCCGTGGATCTCGACCCAGATATGGTCCCCCCCCTGGATCAATATGTCGGAGACCCCGAGTTCGGCGCACGAGCGCAGAAAGCGCTTGAAGGCCAACGCCGACATGTCACCGTGAAAATCGAATGGCACGATCGCTGGAGTTGACATGGTGTTCTCTCGCGCTCAGGGAACCAGGACAACCGGCCCCGTTTCGGTCGAGACCGGCGGCTTCGGGTCGGAGGCCGAAACGATACCGGGATGCCAGCGTCCCTCATCCGTTTCCAGCGCGGCACGGGTGACAATGCGGCGCAGCCGTTCCCCGATGTGCAACTCGGCCCCATCGCCGGCGACGGCACGCACGCCCTCGCCCACCTTGGTGCGACGAATCATGCCCTGTTGCAGCAGCGCGCTGTAGGTGAGCATCCCCGTGTAGTCCCGCGTCAGGCGATTGAAGTTCGCCGCCAGGATGGCGTCCGCTTGCGCACCACCATCCTTCCATCCGGCGCTCACTGCCTGGCGCCACGTCTCCGCCTCCACGTCGTTCTTGGGACGCGCGTCCGGATCAGGCAAGTCGACATTTTTGAAGACCAGCCCGGTCAGCAGGTAATCGCGCCACGTGGGGGGAACGGCCACGAAGCGCTCCTCTCGCGCGATGCGCAGCACAAGATCGGCCGTCCGTACCTGACCGGTGGCGAAGTTGGCGACGTCCATGGCCTGGTCCACGACGGGGGGCAGCACGCCATCCTCCGACACGAGGGTGGAGAACTGGAACATCTTGTCCAGCGCGGCCGCCCTGGCGTCGAGCTGGCGCGCGATGACGGCCCCACGCGCCCGCATGCCCGCCCGGAAGCCCAGCTTGCGGCCCGCATCGCGCAGCAACGTGGTGCGGATACCGCTCTCATCGGAGACGACCGGAGCGCGCACGCGCAATAAACTATCCAGGCTTGCGGCGGCCTCGATATCCTGTCGTGCCGCGGCGCCCGGCGCCACATCGGCCGCACAGCACACGGCATAGGGCGACAGCAGCATCGCCGTCAATATCAGTGTCTTCATGGTGGCCTCACGATTTCGGACGGTTGTACTGCAGCGTCAGCACATGATTCGACACGTCGATAGTGGCGCGATAGCCCACCTGGGAGCGTACCCGGTCAAGGACGCTGTCGAAATTCTCGTCACTCACATCGAGCGCGATGGGCAACGGCATCCGCGCGCCCATCGGCTGGAACACCAGGCCGCGTCCAGCCGCGAGCCGCAGCAGCAACGGGTTGGCATCGCCATGCCATGTCAGGCTGATGGGATGTGTGGTGTCGATGGACGCGATGACCAAGTCACCCCGCTCGCGGTTGATGGCGGCCGCGCGGAACAGGGCAACCTGCGCGGCATCGACCTTGGCGGCGGCGTCCAGTATCTGCTGGTCGATCGTCGCCGTCGCGCTCACCGGCGGCGGCGCCAGGGGGGGCGACGCGCATGCGGCCAGCAATGCCGCCATGGGCAGCAGGACTATTGATATAGCTTGTTTCATGATTTCCTCCACTAGAATTGTTCGCATTCATATTACGATGCGAACAAATTTAGGCAATTACAGTCCGCGTGTAGTTCGATCTGGATTAAGGCGACGCGTCGTTTCGCGTCACTTTGAGCGCGTCGCGGCGACGTGACAGCTCGCGTTTGAGTTCGCTCGCGGTGGACCAGCGAGCGGCCAGCGCCCGGACCTGGCGCTCAAACGCTTCACTCCCACGTGGCTCGGCGTCAGCGCCGCTCGTACGCGCTGCCAGCAACAGCGCCACCAGCAACACATCGTCGGCGGGCTCTTCGCCCAGCACCTCGATGGAACCACCATGATCAATCAGCCCCAGGCCCGCGGCGTAGCGGATCGAACCATCCCGGCGCACCTTGAACGGCACGCCAGGCATCAGATCCGCCGGCGACGGCGTACCCGGGTCCGTCAACCACAGGCGGTTGTCGCCAACCGAAGGCGGCGAACCGGCACGTTTGCGCTGCGCCGCATGGGCCCAGCCACGCAACTGGCTGATCGCACCCCGGTGTCCGGTGGCGGCCAGGCCCTCCACCCACTGCCGGAACGTGAGGGTATTGGCGCGGTACGCGGTGGCGATCCGTTCACGTTCGGCCCGCATATCGGTCCGGATTTGTTCGCGCGCACGCAGCATTTCAAACGCGATGATGCTGTACTGGGCCTTGCGGGCCGCCCGATCCGTCAAGGTGGCGCGCGCCAGCTGGCGGCGCCGGCGGGCCTCGAGCCGCAACTGGGCCAAGCGCCTGAGCGTCTCAGCACGGACCGACAGCATCGGTGGCAGCGCGGCGCGATAGGCCTGATACTGCTCGCGCAGTTCACGCCGCGCCCGCGCCCGCTCCTCCCGGCGGTCCGCGCGTTCGACCTGGTCACGCATCGGCGGACGGTACTTGTCGTAGGTTTGCTCAGGGGTGCCGTACTCTTTCGCCGACGGCACGAAGTCTCCTAGCCGCCTGACCAGGCGCGCCTTGGACAACTGTTCATGCATGTCGCTCGCCTTGACCAGCGTAGCCGTTGCCGACTGCAAGTCGTGGATGGCGAAGCCTTGCCCCTTTTCCCGCAGTTCCAGGCCCCAGCGCGCCAGCTCGCCATGCAGATCGCGCCATGCGACATCAGGTCGTTTGAGTAACTCGACCATGGCCAGGCGAGGCGCGCCGCGCATATAGCTGTTCAGGCTTTCCTGGTCACCGTGGCGTTCCATATCGGCCGCCGCCGTGGGCAGATGCCCCTTGGTGTCTGGCGATGCGCGGCACCAGTCAACGACCTTCCGTCCTTCCCGGTCCAACACCGCATATGGGCCATGGTCGTGCGTCCACCCGAAGCGCAATTCCAACTCACGCATGGCCCGATCGAGCTTGTAGAAGTCCCTGTCGGGAAACACGGCCCGGAACGTCAATGGACTGACCCGGTTCACCGCGATGTGCAGGTGGACGTTGCCCGTGTCACGGTGGATGCCAAACACGTACTGGTGGCCGCCCATACCGACGGCCGCCAGCGCGTGCGCGCCGCAGGCGAACGCCTGATCGTCGGTCGGGTGCTCACTGGAAGGCCAGGATAGGATCACGTGGTAGACGGGATTGGCGACACGGGCGTTCTGCGCCGCGACGGCACGCATTTCCGCCGCCGCCGTCGCCAGCGAAAAGCAATTGTGCTGGCAGACGATCCCCGGCGCCTGGCCGATGCGCTGCGCGCCCGCCGTCAATCGCGGGGCGTCGGCGCCTGCAACGTCTCCCGCATCTCGTCCATACCCTCGCGCAACGGCTTCAGCATGGAACGCAATACTGGCTCGACGGGCTCGGGCTCGCGCCTGAAAATCGTGATCAGCTTGGACAAGCGCGCTGAGATGTCCCGCTGCTGCGTTGAGATGGCGTCGAGCAATGGCAAGACCTCGTTGATGTTGATCGCCATCTAAGCCTCCCCCAGCCGCGTCTGCAGCGTCGTCACCAATACGTCGATATTCGAATTCATCGGCAGCAGCAGGCCGCGTAACACCTGCAGCACGGACTCGGACGGCAGCTGCATCAATAACAGCAGTTCGTCCAGCTGGGCGCAAATGGTCTTCTGCTGATCGGAGATGCGCGTGAGCGCTGTCAAGAATGCGGATGTGTCGCTGTCGTTCGCCTGTATCGAGCTCATCTGTCAATTCCTCCTTCTCTTCGTCACGTTGCGTCACGTAGGCGACCAGCTTGCCAAAATCGGAACGTCGGTCGCGCCGTAGCGGTACCACCTTGGCTAGCATGGCGGGCTCCGGTGCTTGCTAAGAACGTCTGTACCAACGGCGCCCCCTTCGGTCGGCCGCACCGCGCTGGCGGCGCCATGCCAGGCACGGCGCGGCCGGGCCGGAGCACTATGCATACAGCTACGTTGCAAGGTGGCCACATCATGCTCCCAGGCGCCGCATGGCGCCGACGATTTCCACCAGCACGGCGCCATATTGGGCCGTGAGCGTCCCATCGCCACTGGCGTGCAGCGCGCGTTGCTGCTCCCCAAGGCGGCGCAATTCCTCCAGGATGTGGGCGTCGGCCTGGCTGCGGGTGCGTCGGCCCAGCGCGCAGGACACCATGTAGGCCGGCACCGTCATGTTCACGTCGCGCGCGCGCTCGGCCAGCGCGGCGTGATCCTCGGGTGACACGCGCACCATCACCATCGACGTCTTGATCCGTTTCTCTTGCGTGCTCATGACCTTGCCTGTGTCAGCGATCGATTTCGGTCGGGGTCTCGGGGCTACGCCCTGAGCAGGGTGGTAGGCACATGGAGGGAGTGCAACGACTGGCTTGCGCCGGTTGCTGTGCCGTCGCTTCGCGGCGGTATAGCAAACCCTACCCTGTCCCCTCCCCTCCACCAAATCCATCGCCCCTGAGCCCACTGTAGATGCGCCAGGCGCGGTATACAACCGGCGACGCGCCTGCCACTGATCCATATCAAACGGTTCAACACAATCGCGACGCTGATGCAAACCAGGTACGACGCCAATACGACTTCAACGCGACGCAATACAACGCGCCAGCACCGGATTGCGACAAGTGGTAAACACGTGGGCAACACGTGCGCGACATCCGCGCACAGCATGGCGACAACCACGTGATGCCAGCGCGACAAATTGAACCACGTCCACGCCACTTCCATGCATCATGGCGCGACGTCATTGGCGACAGCCTGTCACCATCGGATACTACTTCGCGACGGAGAGGTGAGACACGAACAACTGCCTGGCGACCAGGGTCGCAACCGCATGCGACACCGCCACGACTACTGTGCGCTTCAGGTTCGATGAACGCGGCGACACGTCGGTGATGACAGTGGCAATACGCGTGACACTGATCCGCATCAAGTCGCACAACGCTACTGCCGACAAAATGGAAACTGGTGCGTGACACGGTCCGGCGACCGCGTCTTGCCCGCCTTGGAGGGGAAGGAAATCTCATTGTGGTTATGCACAACATCAAACCGATCGGCCAAATCCGCGATGCGCTCGCCAACCTCCCGGAAAACCCCAGGGAAGCGAAGGTGGCATCGATGTTTGACGCCGTGAGGTTGCTCGCCGACGATATACGCGCGTTGCTCAAAAAGGGATATACCTATACCGAGATCGCGAACGTCCTGGCCGAGCACGGTGTGCAAGTTTCCACCCGCACCTTGCGCACCTATATGGCCCGCATCGGCGGCGGTGGTGCCAAGCGCAAGCGCGCCATGCCAGGAACATTAGGCGTACCAGCCTCCCCGGCAAAAACCAAGGGCGCGGCCGCCGCAACGCCTCCACCAAAGCCCGACGAACGCGGCTTGTCCCGCACTTCGAGCGCCCGATTTTCACCGGCGCCGGACAACGAAGATTTGTGAACGAATCACCCTACCCTAGGAGGAACTATGAACGACATCATCATCATCGGCGGCGGCAAGGGCGGTGTTGGAAAATCGATGGTCAGCATTGGGGTGATCGACATGGTACGCGCGCGTGGCGAAGCGCCTCTGCTCATCGAATCGGACACGTCGAACCCCGACGTGTGGAAGATGTACGAAAAGGAGATGCGCGCCGAGCCCATCGACCTGGACGACGCCAATGGCTGGATCGACTTCATCAACGCCTGCGACGGCTACCGCGACGGCCCCGTGATCGTCAACACGGCCGCGCGGAACAACCGTGGCGTCACCGACCATGCGGCGACGCTACAGGCAGCCCTCGATGAATTGGCGCGCCGGGTGGTTACCCTGTGGGTGATCAACCGCCAGCGCGACAGCCTGGAACTTCTGGGGGAATACATGCGCGACATGCCCGCCTCGCAAATCCACGTGGTGCGCAACAACTACTATGGCGAGCCACACAAGTTCGAACTGTACAACGGATCGAAGCTGCGCACGCAAGTGGAGGAGAAAGGCGGGAAGTCCGTCGACTTTCCCGATCTGGCCGATCGCGTCAGCGATGACCTGTATTCGAAACGTCTGTCGGTGGACAAAGCGGCTAAACAACTCCCGCTCGGCAATCGGGCGGAATTGACGCGGTGGCGCCAGGTCGTCCACGCCACCCTGGGCGGGGTGCTCTATGACTGACGTCGAAAGATCGTTCGAGCGCCTGCTAGGCCGGCAGCCGTCCGACAAGGAGATCCAAAGCTTGTACCGCGTGAAATCGGCGCTCGACCTGGGCGACAACGACGCCATCTGGATCATCCTGCTGGCACTGGAATCGTATGACACCCTGTTCCGGCGCTATCCCGGCATGGTCGGAGCGGAGATCAAGAAGACGGTCGAGGAGCAACGCGTCACCATCGCAGCCATCGCCGATGCCGAGACACGCAAGGCGATCCGCACCCTGTCCGACGCGGTGAACCGGGCCAGCGACGCGGTCGCGCTGCGATTGACGCTGGCGTCGCAAATGCAGGCCTGGGGCTGGCTCACGCTGGGAATGGTGGCGTTCGGCTCATTGTGCCTGTTCGTCGGCTATGCGCTCGGTACCGGCAACATGCCCTGGTGGGCGCCACGCTCGACCGGCTATCACTCGTTGATCATGCTGTGGCTCGCCACTGCGGCGCGCGCTCCGGCGGGCTGGATCGGGGCGATCGCGGGCGTCAGCAGCTCATTGCTTTCGATCTGGCATGCACGTGCCGAACTGAACGGGGGACTGCGTACCGACTTGCTGTTGCGCGCGGTGATCCTGCTGCTCCTCGCCGTCGCCTTCCTGGTGCCGACGCTATAACAGACCACCACTAGCAGCGTGGCGGTGGCAGCGCCGGCATGGTCTCTTGGCCGCTATGCCAGAACCACTCCCGCAGCCCGCTCTCGTCGTCCGGCGACGACGGCGCTTCCTCGTCCGACGGACTATCGCCTGACCGCACGTATAGTGCGACGGGTTCCGCCGTGTCGGACAGCACGGCGCTCGCCAGCGGCCGATCTGCCGGCAGGTTGTAGCGCAGGCACTTTTCGAAGCGGCGGTGTTGAACCACCAAGCGTTCGATCAAGCTTCTCTCCGATGTCGTCTCGAACGGCAGCCAGTGGGAATCGGCCAGCATCAGCGAACATTCCTCGATAGCGGGAACGCCGCTGTCGGCGATGCCGAATGTGGCGCATGCGATCAAATGGGTCTCCGGATACGCGGACCATAAGTCGAGTTCCGGCGCGAAGCGCCGCACCAGCCGGTCCCCGATATCACGCCGCAGGTAGAACGGGCAGTCATGGAGATGCCACGCGACCAGACGCCGGCCAAAACGCGCATCCTCGAGCTTCTTGACTTCAGCGACCAGTATCATCAACCGCCGCGCGCGCCCCGTCCCCGTGCGAGTGCGCTCGAAGAATGCAATCCGGCGGCTGATGATAGCGTCCTTGGCATCGACCGAAAACACCTCGGGCACATAGAGCAGTTCTCCCAAGAGCCCCGCCCGGGCCACCTTATTCTGCGCCCCCATCATGAGGTACTTGCGCACCACAAACCAGTTGCGCTTGCCGTGCATGGCGGGCGACCAGCGGTGCAATCCCGCTTCGCTCCACAGATAGTGCAGCAATCCACGCAAGGAAAGGCGGCCGCCATCGCTGGCGACCTGGCCGGCCTGGCCGCCCGGCGTCGCTTCTCCCGCCGGCGCGGCTGGCCGCCGCTGCGTCATGGTGAATTCGAACCGCAGATGGATGGTGCCATCCTCGTCCGGGAGGCTGCGGATCGCGCCACCGAGCACGTCACCCAGACCGGACAGGGCGGCGGGAGCCTCATAGGAACCACACGACATCGCATGGCGGCTTCCTGTGCCAGGCATGCGTTTGACGATGAATTGGCCACCCACCCTTGCGATGTACATCTCGATCCCTGGCGAACGGCACATGCAGCGGGGACGCGCATGCCGTTCGTACGCGTCGCGGGCCAGGCGCTGAAAATCCGCCCCATTCACTGGGCAATCGCGTTCACCAAAGCGCAGCATCGATTCCATCTCATGTCTCCTCTAGCACCTCCGCAATGGCATTGCGTCGGCCGAACCACGCCATGACAGCGCCGTCGCGCTGCAAGAACGGCCCCCAGGAATCGATGTGAAAGCAGAAGCGCGACTTGGAAATGCCGACACAGGCTTGCGTCCGCGCCTGTTCGATCAGCCGGGCGACGGTATGGCCACCCTTGGGACCGAATCCGAGCGCAATCGAGATCGACGTCAGCGTTGGCTGAGGCAATTGCTCAATGGCACCTAGCACGGCCAACATGCGTCGCAAATCGCCCTTGGGGTAACACACACCGCTCACATCGTCCGTCATACGATTCCTCCACTTGTGCCCGATTGTATTGTCCATTCTATCCAAACGGTCTTGAGCCACCTCAAATAGAGGCGTTTAACGCCTATAAATGCGGCGTTAAACGCCTACACTGAATTCATGGGAACGTGTTTGAGGAGAGCGACATGGACGGCATACACATCGGTACCTGCGCCCCTCATCTGCCACCGGAACCCCAGCAGGCCTTCATTGGTTCCGGCATCATTTTTGACCT
This sequence comes from Rugamonas apoptosis, assembly GCF_014042355.1. GTDB lineage: Bacteria > Pseudomonadota > Gammaproteobacteria > Burkholderiales > Burkholderiaceae_D > Rugamonas > Rugamonas apoptosis. Next base: position 570,543 of record NZ_JACEZU010000003.1, on the reverse strand, counting down.
GTGCGATGACGAGCAGCGCTGTTCACTGGCGCTGTTACAAGGCATCGTCATCGCGGACATGGTATGCCGGAACCTGTTGGACGGTTCGTCGCTGATCAGCGACCGGGTGATGGCGCCGCGCCAATTCGCCCATCTGCTCGCCAACGCCGGACGGGTGCTCGTATGGCGGGAAGCGGCGTTGTTGCCTGCCCTGGCCAGCCTCATCAACCAGATCAAACGGCGGACGTATTCGGAACCATCGATCAGCCCGCGCCCCTGCACGCAGCGCACCCAAACCAGCGCGGGAAGGCGCTCCATGGTGGAATTCGCTCTCCCCATTCCCGCCACCAGCCGCGCCACCATCGACACCATGCCACGGACACGCCACTGGCCCGGCGACGAGGCGCTGGCGCATGCACCGGACATGTTATCCCGGCAGGAAGTCCCACAGGACCTGATCCGTGTGGGGCGCTGAACACGCCGCTCTTGTTGCCCACGGTTCGGATGCCGAACCGCACCAACCCAATTGGAAACTTCAAGGAGACCACCATGCACCAGCCACCCGAGAAAGTCCTGCAATGGGACGAGGAATCGAAGGCCGACGGCAGCGCACCCCCGGACGCCCATCAAGGCGCTGCGCGCATCGCCGCCAACGATAAGCGCATCATCAACGGTGAAACGGACGTCAACCAGCTGGTACCGTTCAAGTACAAATGGGCCTGGGACAAGTACCTGGCCGGCTGCGCCAACCACTGGATGCCGCAGGAAGTGAACATGCAGCGCGATATCGAGCTGTGGAAGAACCCCAATGGGCTGACGGAAGACGAGCGCCGCCTGGTCAAGCGCAACCTGGGCTTTTTTGTCACGGCCGACTCGCTGGCCGCCAACAACATTGTGCTGGGCACCTACCGCCACATCACGGCCCCCGAGTGCCGCCAGTACCTGCTGCGCCAGGCGTTCGAGGAGGCCATCCACACCCACGCCTACCAGTACATCGTCGAGTCGCTGGGCCTGGACGAGGGCGAGATCTTCAACGCCTACAACGAGATCAAGTCGATCCGCGACAAGGATGCATTCCTGATCCCGTTCATCAACAACCTGACCGACCCCGCGTTCACCACCGGCACCGTGGAAAGCGACCAGATCCTGCTCAAGTCGCTGATCGTGTTCGCCTGCCTGATGGAAGGGCTGTTCTTCTATGTCGGCTTCACCCAGATCCTGGCGCTGGGCCGCCAGAACAAGATGATGGGCGCCGCCGAGCAGTACCAGTACATCCTGCGCGACGAGTCCATGCACTGCAACTTCGGCATCGACCTGATCAACACCATCAAGATGGAAAATCCGGTGCTGTGGACCCCAGCTTTCAAGGAAGAGATCAAGAACCTGTTCCTGAAGGCAGTGGACCTGGAATACGCCTACGCGGAAGACACCATGCCACGCGGCGTGCTGGGCCTGAACGCCCCCATGTTCAAGGACTACCTGCGCTTCATCGCCAACCGCCGCGCGCAGCAGATCGGCCTGGAGCAGCTATTCGACCAGGAAGAGAATCCATTCCCATGGATGAGCGAGATGATCGACTTGAAGAAGGAACGCAACTTCTTCGAGACCCGCGTCACCGAATACCAGAGTGGTGCGGCGCTATGCTGGAATGATGATTGCAAGGCCTGCCAGTAACCCATACCAGGCACTGGTCATCGGTGAAGGACCATCCGCCAAGAACCAAATGGCCGCCTGGCCGTTCCCGCCATCCTTGCCGGACAGCGCCCCCCATTGGCTGAGCGCTGGCGGCCGGCGTACGGCGTGCGGCGTACGGCCGTCGCGCCTACATATTTTTTGTAGTCGGCAACTACAAGGTATCATTGCCAATATACAAACCGGCAAACCGATTCGCCAAAATGGGGAAAGCCATGCAAACGGATAGACCAGTGCATCCAGATTGGATGCATAGCTGCGGATACCCCGCCTTCTACCGCATTTCTGGACACCTCTGGGCTCGCGGCCTATGGCTAGATCAATATGTCACTCCTGCCGCGCATGCCGCCATGGCATGCGCCGCTTATGCGCGCAATGCGTTGGAATCTGTGCCGCCAGACGAGATTGAAGACTATCGGAGCACCGCACGCGGATTGTTGATCGAATTGGGGTGGCTGCCGGTACAACGTGCCCACTTGAGCTTGGTCAGCGCCAACGGGTATGACATCCAACTCATTGAAATTTGCCGGCCATTGGGCGATTGAGCAGCGCTGCTCCGATCGGCGCCGTACGTAGGCTGAAGTTTTGGCTCAGTAGCACTCACCGATATTTTCAGGCCAATACAGCGGCCACGCCCCCGCCACCATCATGGAGACCGCTAGAACCAAAATGACGAATTACGTCGAGTTGCTCTAGCCTGCGGACGAAATTCATACGAAGCCGCAGCACCGGGCAAGGCCATACTTCGACGACATAAATTCGCCCTTGCCCCGTCCCGATTTAGGACACCCTGTCCCGATTCGGGACTATCTTCCCATTGGCGCGACGCCGAAAACGATTCCTCCGACGCTGTGACGTCGTGCGTGGCGCCGCCGGCGCCAGTGCTGGGCAGTTTGCACGTCACCCATTGAATTTGCCGTGACGGACAATGGCCGATACATAAACGGAGTCCGTGAAACAAAGCTAGTACCAATATGCGATGTACAGATAGGTGCAACCGCGCAGACAATGTGTCCACAAAAGCATTGTTCCTCGAATGCGGCATGGGAGCACGTGCGCTCGATGTCTAGACAAGCTGAAACCTTGAGCACCAATGCCACCGGCCAAATCGCGTTTGCTGACTTCGCAAACTGCCTATGCTACAGTTCTATCGACTTGGCTGGTGGAAACAGGCCACGTCATACTGCGAGACGCTAACTGGATTTCTAGAGTTTTGTGGTTGCTGGCCCGCATAAACCGATCCTGCGGTGCCGTCCGGATTGAATGCCGACCCTGGCGCGGCCACGGCGTTGCCTGGGGTATTGGGCGCGGTGACACTGCCGCAACTTTGGTTGGGTTGGCCAGTGTGGGAAGGGGCGGTATTCAGCGCTGGCGCGGTGCGCACGGTATTGGCCGGCGCTGCTTGTGTGATCGTTGGCGTCATGCTGGTGTGTGGTTGGCCAACGTTGGATGGACCCGCCGGGTGGCTTGGGGCCACTGTGGCGGCCGACGCGGCGAATGCCAGCAGGCTGCTGGCGAATAATGCGGTAGCGGTTTTCATGGCGATACTCCCTTGCCAAACATGGCGCTGCATGTGAGATGAATGCGAGTCGCAACCTGCAGCGACGGTGCGGTCACACGGTATATCGCCATTTTTCGCTGATCGGTTCAATTTTCCCGCATGGCCCTTAAGAAGAAGGAAGCGTTGCGGAGACGAGGCTAGACATGATGTTGTGGACAATCAAATCGGTCGACGCTGCTGTGGCATTCAAAAGGAGTCAAGCCGCCTGCACAGGGGTACTCCTTGCCATCACAGTCTTAATCCTGACCAATTGGTACTTTACGCCGGCCCGGCGGCTTGATCGATTGGCGGGCGAGATGCATTACGCGGCATTACAGGAAGCCTCATTCGATGAGATTACGACCCTGATGCACGACCTGCAAGTCAGGACTGGCGGTTCGACAGCCATGACCACATCATGTTCTGCATTGCCTTGCACGGTTACCTTGAGGCAAAGTTACTCCAGCGACGCCGTCTCGAAGGGTGGCAGGCGAACCTGGAACTTTGTGGTAGCCGTGGCGGTCGAACCCTACTCCCCTGCACACGAAGTGGCATTGCTGGCGCCACCGACGATCAAGTGGCGTGCGCTCGATTGGCGATGGACAGTGAGTGTTGATGGTGGAACACCTCAGCCAACAGTGTTTTCCGGCGAACTGGGACAGCTAAATGCAATTTCCATTATTGGTGGCAGCCCTGCCATTGTGGCCCATCTCCGATCCATGGCCGCTGGCATGAACAAACGGCTGCACAGCTAAAACCGTTTTATGGTCGTGGCATACGAAATTGAGGCAGTAGTGGCAGTTCAGTAACACCATGCCGGCTTGACGCGGATGCCATCGGAAAACTCACAATTACGATGCCAAGAATTTTGCTTCAGCGATGAATAATACAGAGTATTAGAAGGATGGCGCTTCATTATGCGGTTGACTGAATCGGAGGCTGAGAAATACCTGTTGGTCAAGCCGCCACCGGGAGCAGCAAGCAAGTCGCCCCGCATGCGTCTAGCGGCGCTGGATGGAAAATTGATGCCGCCGCGACGCGGCATTTAGACGCGTACCGAACTGGCTTGGCTTTCGCGCTGGGCCAGTTCGATTAGAGGTGATTGTAAAAGGAGGAAAACCACGCTGCTGCATGCCGCTCTAGTCCTTGCGCCGACGCGCCGCCACTCCAAGCAGCCCAAGGCCACCAAGCAGCATCAGATAGGCTTCCGGTTCTGGTACTGGATCCACATCAGAGACGAACTGGAACTTGTATTTGTCGCCGTTCGTAGCTACGAATTGCAACACTGTTTGCGGACGGCCCGTTTCATACAAGGTAATGCCGTGAGCCAGCGGAGTTAGCGGCTTGCCATCCACGTCCGAATTAAAAGTCAATTGCAGCGTGCCGCCGTGATGATGTTCATCGTCTTGCTGGAAGCTGAACTGACCAATCGGACCATCGTCCTCCCGGCGTTGCTTATAGCCAACGATACTCATCGTGTCACTCAACGCGCCATTGGCCTCGTAAATATTAAAGCTGACGTTGATATTGTCTTTGAGACCCGCGCCACTCCATAGCCTATACGCACCAGAGTAGAACTCATTCGCCGGCGTGATACTGGAGATTGGGGTATTGCCATGGTTCTTATATGTGTTGCCGGTCAAGGTATCGCTTAGATCGTTCCAGACAAAAACATAAGTGTTGTGTTCGTGCCCATCGTCATCGCCACCGCTGGCCATCGCAGGCACGGCTAGCGCGCCGAGAACGATAGCCAGAGCGGCGGGTACGATCCTGTACACCTTGGCGAAAGAATCACGCATTTTATTCTCCGTATTGTTATTTATTCACAACTCGGGTCTTGCTAGCGCTGGACTTTTGCCCCAGCCTATGAGACGACCATTTTGATAGTTAATTGACCACGTTCATTGTAGTATTGTCCACCTAGGATGGAAGTTCAAGGCAGACCCAGCAATTGAGGCCAATACAGAGGAAGATTCGGGGTTGAAGACGGCGGAGCCGGCAAACAGGCGAAAGTAGCGTACAATCGTAACGGCGATATACCCTCGTGTTTGCAGTAAATTAAGCTCGGTGACAACCGAGCTTTTTTTTGGTTCTTCACGGATTGCTGTGAAGTAGTCCAGAAATGTAGAAAGCGGTGAAGAAAAGTTAGACTTGTTGTGCGACCAACTTGTTCAACTTAACTCACCGCTTTCATGCAGGATAATAATCTCGACCTCCCGTTCTGGGAAGGGTTCTCCATTTGGAATTTTGACCGGCGCAGCGACGGTATCTGGATCTCGCTGGTGCCAACAGTAGGAAGCATCGCTCGCTGCTCGAACTGTGCGCGGGCGTGCTCACAGATACACGGCCGGTATTGGCGCACGGTGCGAGAGATGACCATGGTGGGAGAGCCGGTATGGTTACAGGTGCATTTGCGTCGTGTGCGCTGTCCTGATTGCGGGACGTGCGCCGAACACATCGACTGGCTTGAGCGCCACGCGCGAGTGACGCGCAGGCTGGCGCAATTCGTTGGGCTGTGGTGCGAGAAGCTGCCGGTCGCTCATGTGTGTGAAATGACAGGCCTCCACTGGGAAACCGTACGCAGAATCGAGCGGGCAAAGCTGGCGACACAACTGGCGGCATTGCCTATTGCTGAACCGGTCCGGTTGGTTATGGACGAATTCGCGTTGTTCAAGGGACATCGTTACGCGACGGTGGTGCTCGATGCCGACACACGCCAGGTACTCTGGGTTGGCGAAGGGCGCAGCCGGGAAGCGGTACGCCCCTTCTTCGAGTGGCTCGGCGTTGAACGTTGCCGGCAAATCGAGGCGGTAGCCATGGACATGAATAGCGCCTTCGACCTCGAAGTGCAGCAGCATTGCCCGAGGGCCCGAGTCGTCTATGACCTGTTCCACGTCATTGCCAAGTATGGACGGGAAGTCATTGACCGCGTCCGCGTCGATGAGGCCAATCAGTTAAAGCACGATAAACCAGCACGGCAGAAGGTCAAACGCGGCCGCTGGCTGCTACTGCGTAATCCTGAGAACGTGCCGGAAGATCAGCAGCCCAAGCTGGAAGAGTTACTGGCAGCAAATCAAGCCTTGATGACCACCTACGTCATGAAGGCGAGCTTGAAGGAGTTGTGGCAGCCCCGCACTGCATGGCAGTGGCGGCGCTCCTGGAAAAGTTGGTTGCGGATGGCCGCCCAGGGCACGCTGGAACCGCTGCAGCGCTTCGCTCGCCGGCTACACCCCTACTGGCGCGGCATTCTCGCCCGACTTCGCTGGCCTATGCATACCGGGCAGCTCGAAGGCATCAACAATCGCATCAAAGTGATGAAACGAATGGCATACGGTTATCGCGACTCTGAATTCTTCTTCCTGAAGATCAAAGCCGCGTTTCCCGGAAATCCGTGAAGAACCTTTTTTTTCATCGCGACATCTCGTCGCGCGCGAAGATGCTTGGGGCCGTACGTCGCCCCCCCAGGCATTACGAACAAACTGGAAACGAGCCCGCCCCTGCTATAGGGACGGGCTCGCATGTTCATGTGGTGCGCATCGGTTCCGGCAGCCAGCGCGCCGTTTCGACGGCCCGTTCCGCCGCACCAGCCGCTTCACCCTTGCGCATTTTCTCAAGCGGCACGGCCGCACCAGCCGACACGGCTTCCGTGACGACCTTCATCATGCGCTCCTTCGAGACATGGTTGAAATAGCTATCCGCCGTTGGCCGCCACCATTTCACCATGTCCAGCTTGACGAGTCTGGCGACGGCGACAAAGTCTGGCGACTCCGCTTCGCGGTCCTGCGTCCCGTCCAGTGACATGGCCACACAAAAGGCCAACCACTCCAGCAGTTCCGCCTGCGACCGACCGGCCAGCCAGCACAGCAGCCCCCCCACTTCCTCCGCGTACTGGAGGCGGGCCAGCAGTTCCAGACGCCGTTCGTTCACCGCCAGCGCGGCGCTGCTCTGCTTCGCCGCTTGGGTCAACACCGCGCTTCTGACGCCGATCTTGGCCAAGGTGCCCCGACTGCCCTGCTCCATCAAGACCGATTGCGCCAAGGTGTAAGTCAGGTAGGCCAGCGCCGCCTGTCCCTGCATCATCATTTCCGCCTGCAGGGCCACCGTGCGGTGCGCCGTCAACTCCGCGGTCAGGCGGTCGGAATGTACCTGCCGAATCCGTTTGCTCTGCTCCTTGCCGGCGACGGTGGCATGGTTGGCGATCTTGCCCTTGTCCGCTGGCCGTATCATGTCGCGCTCGACGACCGGCTTGCCATCGGCGTTCAGGCGCAGCACGACACCGGCTAGCGCCAAGTCCGCCTCGTGCGGCACCAGCTTGCGGGTGGCGTAGATGGCCTCGCGCTGACGCTCCAGTCCATCCAGCTCGCCCGCCAAGCGCTCCTCCAGGGAGGCGTCCTGCTCCGCCTCGTCGCTGTCGAGCCGCGCCGTTACCGCCGCGATCCGCCCATCCAGCACATCGACCTGTCCCTGCTGTTCGTCGCTCAGTTTGCTGAAGCTGCGGCGCACGCGCGGATATGTCATCAAATCGGCCGCATCGGCGCGCGGCAGCGTTTCGACCCACGCGGCCCCCGCCTTGAGCAACTTCGCACGCTGGCGCTCGAACTTCTCGTTGGCGAGCCGCTCCAGCAGCGCGACATCATCGATATAGCCTGTCGCCCGGTCACTGAACAGGTCGCGGGTGACCGTGCCACCGGCCCGCTCATAGGCGGCGAGACCGACGTAGCGAGCCACGCGATCCGTCATGAAGTTGACCTTCTGCGCGGTCAGCATACGGCGCAAATCGTGGGGCGAGCGGCGATATTCGCCTAGGCCATCCCACGCCTGCTCCTGCGCCGCGTGGTCGTCCGTGATCGCCAAGGCCATCATCTGTTCGAAACTCGCCTTGTCATCACGGTACAGCTGCAGCAGCCGTGGCGCGACGTTGGCCAGTCTCAGGCGGCGTTTCACTGTCAGGATATCGAGGTTGTACAGCAACGCCACGTCCTCGATGGATCGGCCACGCCCGACCATGTCCTGCATGGCCTCGAACAGGTCGGCCGGATGCATGTCTTGGCGTCCGAGGTTCTCGGTCACGCTGATTTCAATGGCCTCGTACTCGGACACGATCAGCACCGGGATGCTGTAATCGTCCGGCAGACAGCCAGCCTCGATCAGCAGGCCGATGGCCAGCAAGCGCCGGCCGCCCGCGATGATCTCGATGATGCCCGTTTCGACACCGGCGATGATCTGCCGGAAGCCGATCAGGTTTTGCAGCAAGCCTTGGGTACGGATCAATCCCATCAATTCCGTGACATCCGTTTGCTTGCGGCGGACGTTAAGCTTGCTGCGTACCAGCTGGGGAAAAGTGGCGAGGCACAGCGTGGCATGGTGCTGGGCTTCCGCGACAGCGGCGCACAGCGCACTTAACGGTGGCGCATCGGCGATGCGCGGCATGGCATGTATGGCATTCATGTTGGCTCCGATCATTTGAGGATTTTCCCGGCACAAGGGGCCGGGCCACGGCCCGTCAAGCGAGGGACGGCGCGACGGGCCCCGCGCGCCGTCCTGCAGCGCTAGTCGAGCGCCGCGTAGATCGACGCGGCGTCCGCGCGCTGCCGGATATAGGCCGTCAAGCGCTCGTAGGCACGCGCGAACGGCGCGCCATGGGCGTCGAACGACAGCTCGCTATAGGCATATGCGGTGGCGATCAGGCCGGCCGTATCGGCGCTGACGTCGCGCTCGAAGTAGTTGTCGCAGCACAGGTGGAACACCTGTTCGCTGGCCGGGGCCATGTAGAAGCCACCGTTGGACAAGGTGTAGAAATCCCAGTAGCCGCCGTCATAGCTTGCGCATATCTCGCCCATGACGCCGTACACCGTCGGCTCCAGCAGCGGAAAGCGCGCCCCGCCCACGCGCGGCAGGCACAGCATGCGTTCCTGTTCGTCCGTCACCTTGCGCGCGACGATCCCCGCACCGCTGCCGGCCGCGCACAGTTGCAAAACATTCGAGTCTTCCATTCCAGCCTCCTATCGGTTGTCGAATAACAAGAGGTTCAACATTCATCCTCTCATTCGGACTTCCTCGCTCCCGCCGGGGCGGGCGGGGGGTGGCGAATGCCCTGCCCTCACGGGCAGGGTTGGGATGGGTGGGGTGCAAGGCAGCGCGCATACGGGCCGCTGCTTCTAGCCCGTTTCGCGGTTTATCCCCCCACAAGTCCCCCTCGCCCGACCCGGGGGGCTTGTGGGGGGATTTGCGAAACGGGCGGGCGGCCCGTGCTGCCTGGTGGAGTGGCCTGTGGCTGGCGCGGCCGGCTTCATAGCGCAAGCGGCGGCTCAAGGGGTGTGCCAGCAGGGTTGGCTGGCACACCCCTTGAAAGCGCCAGCCACCACTTTGCCGCGCAGCGGCGTCGCGGCGCACCGCGCAGCGCCCTCCCTCACTTCCGCCGTCAAGCGTTGCGCGCAGCGCATCGCGCGCCTTGCGGGGATCAGCCCAGCGGCCAAGGGGTTGCCGCACATCGTGCGGCTGCCCCTTGATGAGCGACCTCGTCCACTCGCGGCCGCAGGCCGCGCACTTCCCTGGCAAGCGCAGCGCGCAGCGCCGACGGCGCGCAGGCGTCAGGGATGGAAGCCCGCAGGGGCGAGACACGGCTTCATGTGGCTCGACGCGCAGCGCGACAGCCCGGCCCGCAGGGGACGCGCAAACCACGCCTCACCTGCGCAAGTGCAAAACAGCCGATCCTGGAAGGATAAAGATCACGCAAAGGAGAGCGACCATGAACCACGCAGATCGCCCCAACCGCGACATGGCGCTGCTGGTCGAACGCGCCGGGGAAATCGCGCGCGTGCTTTCGCCAGGTCCCCATCGCGCATCAAGCGACCAGCCCGCCACAGCGAAGCATCGCTAGCCCCAGTGTTCGTATCGACCACGCCGGACATCAACCCCGCACGGGCTCGTTCGTCCGATGGCCCGGTTCCTCGCGCCAGCGCAAGGTTTGAGCGGGATCACATCCACAAACCGATCAAGAGGCATGCCACCAGAAATTCGCATAATATAGACAATGCAAACAGGACGAATACAGTTCATCGCACGGACGCGCGCCGTGGCCAGGCCTCCATCCGCAGATGGGCCCAGCTAACACCACCAGTCCGCACGTGGGCAAGCCCGAAAACACGAACACAGCGCTTGATATGTAACAACCATTCATATCAGCGCATATCTATCGTAACGTAGCAGGAGCACAGCATGAGTCGCCCCGCCATGATCACGTATGAGCAAATCGCCGCCGCAGCCGACATGGCGCTAGGCCAGGGGCTGCAGCCCACCATGCGGCTGATACGCGAACGGATAGGCAACGTGGGTAGCATGGGTACCGTCGCCCGCCTGCTGCAACAGTGGCGCGCAAGCAAGGCGCAAGTCGCGGCGCCAGCGCTGTCGTTGCCGGTCGAACTGCAAAGGGCCATCGTCACGTTCACCGAACAGCACGTCGCGGCCGCCCAGGCCCGCCTGGAAGCGAGCCTGGATGAACAGCAAAAGGAGAACGCCGACCTGGCCGAGGAAAACGAACGGCTGTGCGAGCACGTCGAGCGCCAGCGCATCGACCTGGAACTCAAAACAGTTGAACTGGTCGCGGCCGAAGCGCGCACCCGGCAGCTGGGCGCGGATCTGGCGCAAGCCCGCGCCGAGTGCGAACGCGAACAACAACGCGCCCAGCAAGCCCGCATCGAACTGGCGCGCGAACAGCTGCGGCTGGAATGGCTGCCCAGGATGGAAAGCGAACTGGCGGAACTGCGCGCGGCGGTCGCCAGCGAGCGCACCTCGAAAGTGACGGCCGAACAGAGCGCGGCCGTATTGGCCGTGCAACGCGACGACCTCGCCAATCGTCTGGACGAGGCCCGCGCGCACGCCGCCCAGGAACAAGCAAAGCTGGCACAGCTCCAAGCGCGGCTGGACATGCTCACCGGCGAGCTGGCCGACGCGCGCGTCGCCGTCGCTGAAGCGGTCGCCAGACAAGGTCCGCCGCCGGCCATGGCCGTGTCGGAAGGCCACCCTATCCACAACACGGCCGGAGACGACGCCACATCATCCGACGCCAATCCACACGCTGACACAACCATGTCGTCGGAAGCATCAACCCCACTTTCGGCCGCCGTCGCCAGCCCGGAACGGTCCGCGAAAAGCAGCAATCGGCGCGATGCCAAGGTCGACGCGCACTCACTCAAGGATGGCGCGTAGTGAGCAGGTCGGTCTCGGGTGGGTTCCTCACTACATCACCGCGTCGACTCGCCACTGAGCGAACAGGAATTGGTCCATTCAGATGCCGACATGCGATGACATCAAGCAGCAAGGTGCCAGCTGATCACTAGTTACTTCAATTGAGCCGACGACAAAAATGTCATCATGGAAGCCCCAGAAACCCTTACCATTGCCGACGCGGCGGATCTGCTTCATGCCGATCCGGAGACGGTGATGCACCTGGCGCGTCGTGGTGAACTGCCCGGAACTAAGATCGGCAAATCGTGGGTCTTCCTGCGTTCCGACGCCCTGGCGTTTCTGACCGAACGCATACGGGCCGATACGGCCAAGCGGCGTAACTCGCGTCTGGCGGCCCCAGACGCGTTAGCGCTTTTGATGCCGGTGCCACCGCGCGGCCGGCGGCGTCCCGTACCCGAATTGCCCTCCCTACCGATCGCGAAGGAAGTCAAGCCACTACCATAGATGAAGCGCCAAGTCGCTGCCCCGCAAGCTGGCGTAGCGCTTTAGATTCCGCAGATCCCGATGACCAGTGATTTTAGCGATCAGCACATCCGATAAATTGGTGCGTTCGTACAATCGGCACGTCGCTTCATGGCGAAGATCGTGAAAATGCAGGCCAACGACTTTCGCCTCCTCGAATACCAAGTGGAAGACCCGCGAGAGATCGCGCGTGACAACGTCCAGGGTCCGCTCCGAATGATCGCCATTCCAGTAGGGGAACAGCCGCTCCGACCGTGCGCGGATTTCGGTATCATGGGCTTCCATATATTCCCCCAGCGCGACCACGGCGGGGGTCGACAAGGGCACCTGGCGACTATCGCCATTCTTTGTCCTATCGAGGAAGATCGTACGCCTGGCCAGATCCACCTGAGCGCGCTCCAGCGTATAGCACTCACGCATCCGCATCGCTGTCTCAAGAGCCAGTACAAAAAAAATCCGCTCAACGGCTCGCTGCGACAAGACAGCGAGAATACGTGGCTCCTCACCTGGTTCCAGACGACGGTTGCGCTCTTCGGCAAGTTTGCTGCTCTTGCCCACTGCCGCGAGTACGGCGCTGTCGTCCGGAGTGTAAGCCGCGAAACCCCGCTTGAGCAGCCGTAGTGGATTCTGCGCCATGATTTCAGGATGCTTGCGCACCATCCAGTCGAAACAGCGCGCCAGCGCGCCATGGCGATGGCGAATGGTTGAAGGGGCAAGGTTCAGTTCCCGCTTCATGGAGCGAATCCAGCCCTCGGCCCAATCATAGTTGAGATAACCTGTGCTGAGCGTGGCGAGGGAAGAGCGCACCGTGTCGAGCAGCTTGATCTCGGAAACGGGAACCACGTTATAACGCTGGTACTCAGCGATGCAACGGGAAATGGTCCACACTTCGCGCGATGGCGTGGTGCGTTCAAGCAAAGCGGCCGGTACGATGCCTTGCGCCAGCAATCCTTCGAGCTGCCTGGCGTAGGCATCCGCCTGCTCAAGCGAATCGAAGGTTGCCCACAGCGTCTTGGGCAACAACTTGTTCTTGACGCATATCTGGAAGGTACCGGTGGGGGTTTTCTTGATCGATGCCATTGACCCATCGTAGTAACGGGGCACCGAAAAGTCAACGGCATGTTGGCCGTCTCATGGTAGGTGCACCTCCTTTTTCGGGAGGTGAACTACATGTTCACACCAGCGATAAAAACGCTAAGTGCTTGATTTTATGGAGGCGAGGATCGGAATCGAACCGACCTAGACGGCTTTGCAGGCCGCTGCATAACCTCTTTGCTACCTCGCCAGAGGGTCTTACTGGGCAACACCGCACAGCTGCGGTCTTGCTTTCTTGCCGCAGCAAGCGCGATGCTTGTTGCGAGAATTCTGGAGCGGGAGAAGAGTCTCGAACTCTCGACCTCAACCTTGGCAAGGTTGCGCTCTACCAACTGAGCTACTCCCGCGTAGGAGTTGTTACCGTCACTGCTTTACTACTGGTACCGAATGGAGCGGGAGAAGAGTCTCGAACTCTCGACCTCAACCTTGGCAAGGTTGCGCTCTACCAACTGAGCTACTCCCGCATTTGGTCCAACATTGTAGCAGCTTACTGCTTGTATTTCTAGTGCAACTTCTTGTCGCTGACTGCTGACTGCCCCGAAAAACTGGAGCGGGAGAAGAGTCTCGAACTCTCGACCTCAACCTTGGCAAGGTTGCGCTCTACCAACTGAGCTACTCCCGCAGTGCTTTTCAGCGCGTCGTCGTCATCAACAACAGGCCAGCATTATAGAGGATCTATCCGGACTGTCAATGGTAAAAACATTTTCAATAGAGAAATGATGAAAATTGTTTATACCAAGCCGGATGTCAGATGGTGCCGGCCCGTTCCTTGATCATGGGCCAGGCCAGGCGCAGGTAGTAGAACATGGACCACACGGTCAGCACGCAGGCGATCAGCAGCAAGCGTTCGCCCCACACCTGGGTATCGACGGCGCCCAGCAGGATGTCATGGAACAGCAGCATGGGGATGGCCGTCATCTGGGCCGCCGTCTTGATCTTGCCCAGCGAGCTGACGGCCACCGATTTGGACGCACCGATCTGCGCCATCCATTCGCGCAGCGCGGAAATGGCGATTTCGCGACCGATGATAATGAACGCCAGCACCGCGTTGACCCGGTCCAGCTGCACCAGCACCAGCAAGGCCCCCGCCACCATCAGCTTGTCGGCTACCGGATCGAGGAAGGCGCCGAAGGCCGAGGTCTGGTTCCAGCGCCGCGCCAAAAAGCCATCGAACCAGTCGGTGACGGCGGCGACGATGAAGACCAGGGTGGCAGCCAGATTGCGGTCGGCCAGTGGCAGCCAGTGCGTGGGCAGATAGAACACGCCAACGACCAGCGGGATCAGCGCCACGCGCAGCCAGGTCAGCAGGATCGGTATATTGAAAGGCATAGGGTCAAGTAAAGTTGCTACTACAAAAACTGATATCGCCGCTAGTCTACCTTGCGGGCGCACTTTAAACCAGCGCGGGCTGCGCGCGGCGGCTGCCGGGCCACGACGGCATGACCGTGCACCGCCGCTGCGATGCAGCACAGCGGCGCATGGTCCACACGATGTTAGTGCAGCTGGCGATAGATTTCCTCGGCCAGCGCGCTGGAAATGCCTTCCACCTGCATCAGGTCCTGCACGCTGGCGTCCACCACCCCGCGCAGGCCGCCGAAGCGGGCCAGCAGCTTCTGGCGCCGCTTGGCGCCGATGCCTTCAATCTCTTCCAGGCGCGACGTCTGGCGCGTCTTGGCGCGCTTGGCGCGCATGCCGGTGATGGCGAAGCGGTGCGCCTCGTCGCGGATCTGCGCCACCAGCATCAGGGCCGCCGATTCCTTGCCCAGTTCCTGCGACGGACGGCCGTCCACGAACATCAGCGTCTCCAGACCCACGCGCCGCCCTTCCCCTTTGGCCACGCCGACGATCAGGCTGATGTCCAACCCCAGTTCAGCGAACACCTGGCGCGCCATTTCGATCTGGCCCTTGCCGCCGTCGATCAGCACCACATCCGGCATCACGCCGTCGCCGTTGGCCACTTTTTCGTAGCGCCGCATCAGCACCTGCCGCATCGCAGCATAATCGTCGCCGGGCGTGATGTCGTTGATGTTGTAGCGCCGGTACTCGCCGTTCTGCATCTGGTGATGATGGAACACCACGCACGAAGCCTGCGTGGCCTCGCCTTGCGTGTGGCTGATGTCGAAGCATTCAACGCGCAGCGTCTCGATATCCTCCGGCTCCAGTCCCAGCGCGTCCACCAGCGCGCGCGTGCGCGACTGCTGCGAGCCCTGCTCCGACAGCAACCGCGCCAGCGAGATCTCGGCGCCCTTCTGCGCCAGTTCCAGCCACTTGCGGCGCTGATCCTGCGGCTGGAACACGAGGTGGATGCGGTGGCCGCACTGCTCCTGCAAGGCCAGCATCAAGGCCGGCTGGTCGAATTCGATATTCAGGATCAGCGTGCCGGGGATGAATTTCTCCGTGTAGTGCTGGACCAGGAACGCGCACAGCACTTCCACCTCGATCGGGTCTTCCGCGATGGCGGCGGCATCATTCAACTGGGTGGGGAAATAGGCGCGGTCGCCCAGGTGGCGGCCGCCGCGCACCATGGCCAGGTTGACGCAGGCGCGCCCGCCCTGCACCAGCACGGCCAGGATATCGACATCGGCGTCGCCCGTCGTTTCCATGCTCTGCTGGTGCAGCACGCGCGACAGCGACGAGATCTGGTTGCGCACCACGGCGGCCTGCTCGAATTTCAGCTCGGCCGCGTAACCGTGCATCTTCTTTTCCAGCTCGTCCATCACTTCGCTCTGGCGCCCGCGCAGGAAGCGGGCCGCGTTGGCCACGTCGGCCTGGTAATCGTCCTTGCTCACCAGGTCCACGCAGGGCGCGCTGCAGCGGCCGATCTGGTGCAGCAGACAGGGGCGCGTGCGGTTGGCGTACACGCTGTCCTCGCAAGTGCGGATGCGGAACACCTTCTGCAGGATCTGCATCGATTCCTTGACCGCCCACGAACTGGGGAACGGCCCGAAATACTGGTTCTTCTTGTCCACCGCGCCCCGGTAGTAGACCATGCGCGGCGCGTCGCCGGCCGTGATCTTCAGGTAGGGATAGGATTTATCGTCGCGGAACAGGATGTTGAAACGCGGGTGCAGCGTCTTGATCAGGTTATTTTCCAGGATCAGCGCTTCGGCCTCGCTGTGCGTGACCGTCGTTTCCAGCCGCGCGATGCGCTCCACCATCATGGCGATGCGGGGGCTGGACAGGTTCTTCAGGAAGTAGCTCGACACGCGCTTCTTCAGATCGCGCGCCTTACCCACGTAGAGCACGTTGTCGGCCGCGTCGAAATAGCGGTACACGCCCGGCAAATTGGGCAACTTGGCCACGGTGGCCAGTACCTGCGCGCGGGGATCGGGCACGCTGGCCTGTTCGTTTACTTCGCTCATTCCTGTTACCTGTATCAGCTGGCTTGTTCGACGATGACGAAAGCGACCGCGTATTCCTCCTCGTCGCTGATGCTCACCTGCGCCGTCAAGCCCTTGTCCTGCATGAACTGCGCCAGCACGCCGCTGCACACGATGGTGGGCTTGCCGCTGGGATCATTGAGCATCTGGGCCGCCGGCCACGTCATCGGCATGCGCAAGCCCAGGCCAATGGCCTTGGAAAACGCTTCCTTGGCGGCGAAGCGGGTGGCGACGAAGCGGATGCCGCGCGCCTCATGCTTGGCCTTGCGGGCATGGTATTTTTCCATCTCCTGCGGGCCCAGTATCTTTTGCGCGAAACGGTCGCCGTGCCGTTCCAGCGCGGCGGCGATGCGCGGGATGCGGCAGATGTCGGTGCCGATCCCGTAGATCATTTTGCGCCCTGCCCCAGCCGCGTGGACACCATGATGGCCTTCATCTCGCGCACGGCGTTTTCCCAGCCCGCGAACACGGCATGGGCCACGATGGCGTGGCCGATATTGAGTTCGGCGATGTCGGGAATGGCGGCGATGGCTTGCACGTTGGTGTAGTGCAGGCCGTGGCCGGCATTGACCTTCAGGCCACGTCCCACGCCGAACAGCACGCCGGCCTTGATGCGTTCCAGCTCAGCGGCCTGCTCGGCGCCGTCCGTGTCCGCATAACGGCCCGTGTGCAGTTCGATCACGGGCGCGCCGATCTCGGCGGCGGCGGCGATCTGCGCTTCATCGGCGTCGATGAACAGGCTCACGCGGATGCCTTCGCCCTGCAACTGGCGCACGGCCGCCTGCACGGCCTTGAAGTGGGTGACGACATCGAGGCCGCCTTCGGTGGTCACTTCGGTGCGTTTTTCCGGCACCAGGCACACGTCGGCCGGCTTGATGCGGCAAGCAAAATCGATCATCTCCTGGGTCACGGCCGCCTCCAGGTTCATGCGCGTCAGCAGCTGGGGCGCCAGCGCGATCACGTCGGCGTCCTTGATGTGGCGGCGGTCTTCGCGCAGGTGCAGCGTGATGCAGTCGGCGCCGGCCTGCTCGGCCAGCAGCGCGGCGCGGATAGGATCGGGATAGCTGGTGCCGCGCGCGTTGCGCAGCGTGGCCACGTGGTCGATGTTGATGCCCAGGTCGATGACGGGGCCGGCAGGCTGGAGGAAGCTCATTGATTTATACCGTTTATCAGGTTATTCGGGTTATCGGTTCAAAGCTGCATCAGGTCAATCAGGATCTGGCGCGTGTTGAGTGGCGCGCCGCCCAGGTGGTGGGCCAGCAGGAAGCGCATCAGCTGCTTGCTTTGGGCTTGCGTGGCCGTGTCGGCGTACTCCTCGCGTTCCATGTCGAGCAGGGTCTTCCCGGCCACGCGGGGCCAGGTGTCGCTGGCGCACTCGGGCCGTGGACCGCGTTCCGGGTCCACCACGTACAGGCGTTCGGCCACGATGGCCTCGCGGGTAGCCGTGCAGCGCGTGAGGTCGGCCGCCACGCCCGTTTCCTTGAGCAGGGCCAGTTCGAACTTGCGCAGCACGATGGGCGCCGGCTCGTTGTGGGCCAACTGGTTGAGCGTGGCCACGTAATGGTCGAACAGGGCCGGATGGGCGTCGTCGCGCGCCAGCAGCTTGACCAGCAGTTCATTCAGGTAGAAGCCGCACAGCAGCGCCGTCTTTTCCAGCGGCAGCATGCCGCCCACCCACTCGGCGCTGGTCAGCACGCGCAGTTCGGACTTGCCGCTCCACCCGGCCTGCAACGGCTGGAAGGTTTGCAGCACGCCGCGCAACTGGGAATGGGGGCGCTTGGCGCCCTTGGCCACCAGGGCCACGCGGCCGTAATCGCGCGTGAACATGTCCACGATCAGGCTGGTTTCCCGGTGCGGATAGCTGTGCAGCACGAACGCGGGCTGGCCGCCCACCTTGGTGCCGAAGGTACGCTCGCGCACGGGCGGGCGCGGACGGCGCGCGGTGGGCGCTGAAAGAGCTGAGCCCGTGTCCGCCCCGGTGCCTGGCACCAAGGTGGACACGGGCTCAGCCGTATCGTGGTCTGCTGTCAGCGTGGACATGCGTGTGTCGGGATTCCCTGGCGCTTACTCGTAACCGTAGGCGCGCAGGCCCGCCTCGTTGTCGGCCCAGCCGGATTTGACCTTGACCCAGATTTCCAGGTACACGGGACCGCCGAACAGTTTTTCCATGTCCAGCCGGGCCTGGGTCGACACTTCCTTCAGTCGCGCGCCCTTGTCACCGATGATCATGGATTTGTGGGTATTGCGCTCGACCAGGATGGCGGCGAACACGCGGCGCAAATCGCCCTCCTGCTCGAACTTCTCGATCAGCACGGTGCTGGTGTAAGGCAGCTCGTCGCCCACGAAGCGGAACAGTTTTTCGCGCACGATCTCGGACGCGAGGAATTTCTCGCTGCGGTCCGTGATGTCGTCCGGGCCAAAGATGGGATCATTCTCGGGCAGGAACTTCTTGATCTCGTTCTGCAGGCCGTCGAGCTGGAAGCGCAGCTTGGCCGACACCGGCACGATGGCCGCGAAGTCGTGCTTGGCCGCCACTTTCTGGGCGAACGGCAACAGCACCGCCTTGTCCTTCACGCGGTCCGACTTGTTAATCACCAGCACGGTCGGCACTTCCTTCGGCAGCAGGTCCAGCACTTCCTGGTCGGCCGGGCCGAAGGTACCCGCCTCGATCACGTACAGGATCAGGTCCGACGAGATCAGAGTATTGGTCACCGTCTTGTTGAGCGTCTTGTTCAGCGCGTTCGAATGACGGGTCTGGAAGCCAGGCGTATCGACGTAGATGAACTGGGCGTCATCCAGCGTCTGGATACCCGTGATGCGGTGGCGCGTCGTCTGCGCCTTGCGCGAGGTGATGCTGACCTTGGCGCCGATGAGCGTATTCATCAAGGTCGATTTGCCCACGTTGGGGCGGCCGACGATGGCGATGTAGCCACAACGGAACGGGGTGGAAGTGGGTGCGGTAGTCATGCTGCTCGATTCTATCAATGTTACTTATCTTACGTATTGGCCAGCTTGCCCGAGGCCGGATTGGCGGCCGGGGAGTCTTGCTGGGCCGGAGCGGCGTCGCTCTGGATGGTGGCGATGCCGGCCAGTTTGAGCTGGGCCGCGCGCGGCTTGGCCTTGCGGGCCGCCGCCGGCGTTTTCACCAGCGCCTGCTCGGCCACTTCCAGCGCCAGCTTGGCCGCGGCCTGTTCACCGGCGCGGCGGCTGCCGCCCCGGCCATAGACCTGGATGCCCAGTTTCGGCACCAGGCATTCGATTTCGAATTCCTGGCTGTGCGCGGCGCCATGGGTGGCTACCACATTGTACTGCGGAAGCGAGATCTTCTTACTTTGCAAGAATTCCTGCAGCAGCGTCTTGGCATCCTTGCCCAGGGTCTGCGGATCGACCGAGTCCAGGATGGGGATGTAGAACGAGCGGATCGCGTCGCGCGCGGGGTTGAAGCCGCCGTCCAGGAATATGGCGCCCAGCAACGCTTCCAGCGTGTCGGCCAGGATGGACGGCCGGCGGAAACCGCCCGACTTCAGCTCGCCCTCACCCAGCCGCAGGAACTGCGACAGTTCCAGCTTCTGGGCGATTTCGTACAGCGATTGCTGCTTGACGAGGTTGGCCCGCAGGCGCGACAGGTCACCCTCGTCGATGGCGATATAGCGTTCATACAGGATGGACGCGACCACGCAGTTGAGCACGGAGTCGCCCAGGAATTCCAGCCGTTCGTTATGCAAACTGCTGTGGCTACGGTGCGTCAAGGCTTGCTGCAACAGGCCAGCATCCTGGAACGTATAGCCTAAACGGGTTTGCAAGAGCTGAAGATTCATCGTCGGTGGTGTCAATGTTTAATTCTATAAAGCTTACTGGTCGGCCTTGGCCGGAACGCCGCCCTTGGCGGTGGTGCCGGCATATTCAAGCAGCAGGCTGGCCGGGCCGAACAGCGGGATTTTCTTTTCGTAGGCGAAGCTCACTTCCGTCTCGTTGTTTTCCTTCGAGATGATCAAGTCCTTGCCGTTGATCGAGGTGATGTAGCCCACGTCGGCATTGGCGTCGAACGAGGCCTGGATCTCGCGCACGGTGGAGCCGGCACTCTTGGCCTTGATGATGGCGTTCTGGATGGCCCGGTATTCCGTGTAGGTGGGCACGATCTTCATGGCCAGCACGCCCAAAAAGCCCAGCACGGCCAGGGTGATGATCAGGCCCACCAGGGAAATGCCGCGTTGCCGCTTGCCGCTCTGCTTGATGCCCACCATGCTCGCTCCTTAGTGTATGCCGCCGATCCGGCGCAAATTGCTCAGATTCATCCAGACGAAGAAGGCTTTGCCGACAATATTCTTGTCCGGCACAAAGCCCCAGTAACGGCTGTCGGCACTGTTGTCGCGATTATCGCCCATCATGAAGTAGTTACCTTCAGGAACTACGCAAGTGAACCCTTCATAGTTATAGGAACACGCATCGTTGTGCGGGAACGGCTTGACGTCGGCCAGGTTCAGGGTGGGCGCCTGCTCGTTGTTGAGGATCTTGTGCGCCACGCCCGTCAGGTTCTCCTGGAACTGCTTGTTGTAGACCAAGTGCTCGTCGTCCAGGTAATCGTCCATGGGCGCGTAGGAAACGGGCTTGCCGTTCACCGTCAAGCGCTTGTTTTCATACGTAATCTTATCACCCGGTACGCCGATCACGCGTTTGATGTAATCCTGGGTCATATCCTTGGGATACTTGAACACCATCACGTCGCCGCGCTGCGGGTTGTTGATTTCAATGATCTTCTGGTTCAGCACCGGCAGGCGGATGCCGTAGGTGAACTTGTTCACCAGGATCAGGTCGCCCACCAGCAGGGTCGGCACCATGGACGAGGAAGGAATCTTGAACGGCTCGTACAGGAAGGAGCGCAGGAAGAACACCAGTGCGATCACGGGGAAGAAACTGCCCGAATACTCGATCCACGTCGGCTGGCGCAGCAGCGCATGCTCGATCGCGCTGCGGTTCACGGCGTGGTCGACCTTGATGCCGTCGGCCGTCAGCTTGGCGTTGCGGCCGTCGAACTCGGCCAGCGCGCGGTCGGCCGCCAGGCGGCGTTGCTTGGCCAGGTAGAACACGTCCAGGAACCAGATGACGCCGGTCACCACCATCAAGACGAACAGAATTAAAGCGAAGTTTCCTAAGATGACTTGCAGGTTCATTTCTCTTCCACTTGTAAGATTGCCAGGAACGCCTCTTGTGGAATCTCGACCGAGCCCACTTGCTTCATGCGTTTCTTACCTGCCTTCTGCTTCTCCAGCAGTTTCTTCTTACGGCTGACGTCACCGCCGTAGCACTTGGCCAGCACGTTCTTGCGCAGCGCCTTGACGTTCTCGCGCGAAATCACGTTGGCGCCGATGGCGGCCTGGATCGCCACGTCGAACATCTGGCGCGGGATCAGTTCGCGCATCTTGGCAGCCACCTGGCGGCCACGGTAGGCACTGTTGGAGCGGTGCACGATGATGGCCAGCGCGTCGACCTTCTCGCCGTTGATCAGCATGTCGACCTTGACCACGTCGGATGGACGGTATTCCTTGAACTCGTAATCCATCGACGCATAGCCGCGCGAGGTGGACTTGAGCTTGTCGAAGAAGTCCAGCACGATCTCGCCCATCGGCATCTCGTACACCAGCTTGACCTGGCGGCCGTGGTAGCTCATGTCCATCTGCACGCCACGCTTGCCGATGCACAGCGTGATCACGGAGCCCACGTATTCCTGCGGCATGTACAGGTTCACCGTGACGATAGGTTCGCGGATTTCCTGGATCTTGGACGGGTCCGGCATGCGCGAAGGGTTGTCCACCCTCAGCACGGTACCGTCGCGCATCTCGACCTCGTACACCACGGTCGGCGCCGTGGTGATCAGGTCCATGTCGAATTCGCGTTCCAGGCGCTCCTGCACGATCTCCATGTGCAGCAAGCCCAGGAAGCCGCAGCGGAAGCCGAAGCCCAGCGCCTGCGACACTTCCGGCTCGTACATCAGGGCGGCGTCGTTCAGTTTCAGTTTTTCCAGCGAATCGCGCAGCGCGTCGTACTGGTTGGCCTCGACCGGGAACAGGCCGGCGAACACTTGCGGCTGCACTTCCTTGAAGCCGGGCAGCGGCGCTTCGGCCGGACGGCTGGCCAGGGTGATGGTGTCACCCACCTTGGCCACTTTCAATTCCTTGATACCGGCGATCACGAAGCCCACCTGGCCGGCCGACAGTTCCGGCAGCGACACGGAACGGGGCGAGAAGATGCCGATGTCTTCCACCAGCTGCACCGAATCGGTGGCCATCAGGCGGATCTTTTCCTTCGGTTTCAGGGTGCCGTTGACCACGCGCACCAGCATCACCACGCCCACGTAGTTATCGAACCACGAGTCGATGATCAGTGCTTGCAGCGGCGCATCCTTGTCGCCTTTCGGTGCCGGCACCTTGGCGATGATCGATTCCAGCACGTCTTCCACGCCCAGGCCGGTCTTGGCCGAGCAGTGCACGGCGTCGCCGGCTTCGATGCCGATCACGTCTTCGATCTCGGCGATGGCGGTCGGAGGATCGGCGTTGGGCAAGTCGATCTTGTTCAGTACCGGCACCACTTCCACGCCCAGGTCCAGCGCCGTGTAGCAGTTGGCCACGGTTTGCGCTTCCACGCCCTGCGACGCATCCACCACCAGCAGCGCGCCTTCGCAGGCCGACAGCGAGCGGCTGACCTCGTAGGAAAAGTCGACGTGGCCGGGAGTATCGATCAGGTTCAGGTTGTAGACCTTGCCGTCGCGCGCCTTGTATTGCAGGGCCGCGGTTTGCGCCTTGATGGTGATGCCGCGCTCGCGCTCCAGATCCATCGAATCGAGCACTTGCGCCTCCATCTCGCGGTCCGACAAGCCGCCGCACAGTTGGATGATGCGGTCAGCCAGGGTCGATTTGCCGTGGTCGATGTGGGCGATGATGGAGAAATTGCGTATGTTGTTCATTAACAAATATTCAAAAACGGATTGAAACGACGAGGTGACGGCTGGGCTTCATACAAAAAAAGCGCTCCGATCGGGGCGGTAATGCCCTGGCGAGCGCCTTGATGACAACCACTAAAACGCAAAACAGCAGCTTTTCTAACCCGCCATTTTACCGGATTTCAGAGTGGAAAGCCCGTGTTATGAGGTGGCAAAGCGATCAAAATATCAAACCGTCAATATTTTGCAGCATAAATTGGAGCGTGCAAGCGGGAAATAGTTGAGTAATCAAGTATTTTCGCCGGCCAGGGCCAGGCGCACGCGATCGGCGTCCAGGAAGTAATGGCACAGCTCGGGCTGGTCGAGGGCGGCGAACAGCACGGGCACCAATTCGTCGAAGCGCTCGACCAGGGCGGGGTCGGCATCCACGTCGATCACCTCCACCGTGAATGGGCGCTCAGGGGTGTGCAGCAGGTTCAGGGCGTCCAGCATGTCCTGGCACAGGTGGCAATAACTGCGGGAATAAAGCGTGAAATGCATCATGGATGGGCAGGCAAAGAAAAAAGGCCGCCCCATGATACAGGACGGCCCGGGATGCGGAGGAATGACAACAGGCCGCGCTTATTTGGCCGTGGGCCGCAGCGACACGAACTGGGTCACGTCACCGCGCCGCACCAGCACCACGGACGCCTTTTTCGGGTCCAGCTTGGCCACGGCCGCGTTGAACTGCTTGGCATCATGGATGTCGATATTGTTGAGCTGCAAAATCACATCCCCCTGGCGCAGGCCGGCGCGGGCCGCCGCGCCTTCGGTGGCGTCCACCACCACCCCACCCTCCACGTCCAGCTCGCGCTTTTGCAGCGGCGTCAGGTCGCTGACCTTGAAGCCCAGCACGTTGGCCGGCTCCGCCTTGGGCTTGGTGCTCTCGCCCTTGCCCTTGGCCTTGGCGGTCTTGTCCGGCTCCAGCTCGGCGATGGTGACCTGCACATCCTGCTGCGCGCCCTTGCGCCACAGCGTGATGGTGGCCTGGCTGCCCAGCGCCGTACCGCCCACCAGGCGCGGCAGGTCGGACGAGCGGTTGATGACGGTGCCATTGAATTTGAGGATGATGTCGCCGGCCCGGATGCCCGCCTTGTCGGCCGGACCGCCCGGCTCCACCAGCGACACTTCCGCGCCCTGCGCCGACTTCAAGCCCAGCGATTCGGCCACTTCCTTGCTCAGCTCACCAATCTGCACCCCGATGCGCCCGCGCGTCACCTTGCCGGATTTTTTCAGCTGCTCGGCCACACGCATGGCTTCGTCGATCGGCACGGCGAACGAAATGCCGTTGTAGCCGCCCGACAGCGTGGCGATCTGGGAATTGATGCCAATCACCTCGCCGCGCATATTGATCAGCGGGCCGCCCGAGTTGCCGGGATTGACGGCCACGTCACTCTGGATCAGGGCCAGGTAGTCGCCCGTGTCGCGCGACTTGGCGGAAATAATGCCGGCCGTCACCGTGTTCTCCAGGTTGAACGGCGAACCGATGGCGATCACCCATTCGCCCACCCGGATCTTGTTGGAGTCGCCCATGGTCAGCGTGGGCAGCGCCTTGCCTTCGATCTTCAGCAGGGCCACGTCGGTGCGGGCGTCGGCGCCCAGCACCTTGGCCTTGAATTCGCGCTTGTCCGTCAAGGTCACGTAGACCTCATCGGCGCCGTCCACCACGTGGGCGTTGGTCATCACATAACCGTCGGCGGAAATGATGAAGCCGGAACCGATGCCGCGCTGCACCTGCTCATCGGGTGCCTGGCGCCGTCCGCGCGGCGCCTTGCCGCCGGGGCTGGGGGTGGGGATGGCGCCGCCGAAGAAGCGGCGCAGGAATTCCTGCATCTCCTCGTCGCCCGGCATGCCCTGCCCGCCCTGGCCCTGCATCTTGAGGCGCTCGGTGGTGCGGATATTGACGACGGCGGGGCCGGCCTTGTCGACCAGTTCCGTAAAGTCTGGCAAGCCCGCCACGGCCGAGGTGGCCGCCGCGTGGGCGGCCGGCGCCAGGCCCAGCATGGCTGGGGCCAACAATACGCCTGCGCTGACCATCAGCGCGGAAAGAGTCTTACTACCAGTGGAGATGTAATTTTTCATGGAAAGTAGGGTTCTTGGTCGAGTTCTGGAAAACAGCGCCGCCGCGGACGGCACGCACCACGACAGCATGAACGATGGTAAGCGAAAACCGGTGCTGCCGTATCGGCAAGATGTTACTAATCGCTACTTTTTCAAGGGAGGCCGCGCCGGGATGACTCAGGACGCCGAAGCGATCACGGCTGGCAAGGCGCCGTCGTCACCTGGGGCGCCTGAGGCCGCCGTTGAGGCTGAGGCTGAGGCTGAGGCGGGGGGCGACGTGGATGCTGGGGCTGAAGCTGAGGCCAATGTTGATGCTGAGGCTGACGTTGATGCCGATCCCGCTCCCGATGCGCCGTCCAACGGCGCCTCAGCCGCCAGCCGCTGGGCCAGCCGGGCCGCGAAGTCATCGCTGAGCGCGCCATCGGCGCCGGCCCTGAGGGTGTCGCCGATCAGGTGATAGGCCAGCCAGGCGGTGCGGCCATCGTCGCTGGCCAGCGCGGCCATGGCCAATTCCCGTTCACTGTCGGGCAATTCCCCATCGGCCAGTGCCGAGATGTTTACGTGCAATCTTTTGGAGGTATCCATTCGCCACCCTGCCATCTTCACACCAACCCACCACCCCGGGAATACGACAGCTACTGTAACTGACAGTACCAGCCGCGTCCCGCCATCATTGCCACCTTACCAGCGCTTGTCAACCGGCAAATCGAGCAAGGGCCGTAACTTTTCCGCAATCACTTCGCGCGCCCGGAAGATGCGGCTGCGCACGGTGCCGATGGGGCAAGCCATGATGTCGGAAATCTCCTCATAACTCAGGCCATCGATCTCGCGCAGCGCGATGGCGGTGCGCAAGTCCACTGGTAAGGTGTCCATGGCCGCGTTGACGGTCTGGGCGATCTGCTTGCTGGCCAGCACGGATTCCGGCGTGTTGATGTCACGCAAATGCTCGCCATCATCGAACGCCTCGGCGCGCTCGGCATTGGCCTCGGTGGAGGTCGGCGTGCGCCGCGCCTGCAGCGAGAGCGCGTTCTTGGCCGTGTTGATGCCGATCCGGTACAACCAGGTATAGAACGCGGCGTCGCCACGGAACATACGCAACGCGCGGTAAGCTTTGATAAACGTTTCCTGCACCACGTCCTCCGCCTCCACCGGGTCATGCACGATGCGCGAAAGCAAGCGCATCAGCCGGCGCTGATATTTCACCACCAGCAGATCGAATGCCTGCTTGTCGCCTGCCTGGACCCGTTCGACCAGCAACTGATCGCACTCACGTTCTGTCGTCACGCCCGTCGTCCTCGGTGGCATGCAGCACGGGCGCATATAGCAATAGAGTTTGCCGGCTGCAAGAAGTTCACGGTTTTCGTCATTTTTCTCATGTCCCGTCCGCCTTGCCGCCGCCGCGCGCGGCCACGGCGCGGCACGCCAGCACCAGGGGCCGGAACAGCGGCCCCGCCACACAGCCCGGCAGCACCAACACTTCCCGCACAGGCTGGCCCGTACGGCCCAGCCGCAGCAACAACAGCCCCGGCCATAGGGTCGAACCCGCGAGCAACATCAGCGGCGCAGGCGGGTCCGCAAACGGGGCCGGCGTCAGCGCGCCGTACCCTGTCTGCTGGTATACCGTCAGCCGTATCTGTCCAACCGGGGAAATATCAATCCGGCGCGGCTTAGGATTGCCGCCACGCCAAGGCAAGCCAGCCATGCCGGCTGCCACGCACACGACGCCCCATGCCCGCCCCGGGCAAACCAGGGCGGACAGCATCACGCCCGCGCAGACGAGTGCACGCAACAGGCGCACTGCAAACGAGGGCCGCACCAGGGCCGACACCGCGATCGACATGGCAATCGACGTGCGAACGGGCCGCACGATGGCAAAACACGACAGAACAAAGGAGATAAAACAGACGCGCCGGCCAGGCCGGGCAATTCAGGCGCCGGCGAATGCCGGCGCCGAATCAGCGCCCACTCTGGTCAGACAGAGCGGGCGCTAAAAGGTTCACACTTTTCCGAACACGAGACTGCCGTTGGTGCCGCCGAAGCCGAACGAGTTCTTCACTGCATACTCGATCTTCATCGGACGGGCCGTATTGGCGCAGAAGTCCAGGTCGCAAGCGGGGTCCTGGTTGAAGATGTTGATGGTCGGAGGCGACACCTGGTGGTGCACCGCCAATACCGTAAACACCGCTTCCAGACCGCCGGCGCCGCCCAACAGGTGACCGGTCATCGACTTGGTCGAATTGATCACCATGTTCTTGGCGTGCGCGCCGAAGGTGCGCTTGATGCCCTGCACTTCCGCCACGTCGCCCAGTGGGGTCGACGTGCCGTGCGCGTTCAGGTAGTTCACCTGGTCCGGATTCACACCCGCATGACGCAGGGCGTTGACCACGGACTTGCTGCCGCCGCTGCCATCTTCCAATGGCGAGGTCATGTGATAAGCGTCGGCGCTCATCCCAAAGCCCAGCACTTCAGCGTAGATCTTGGCGCCGCGGGCCTTGGCGTGCTCGTACTCTTCCAGCACCATGACGCCCGCGCCCTCGCCCAGCACGAAGCCGTCGCGGTCGCGGTCCCACGGCCGCGAAGCGGTCGCTGGATCGTCATTGCGGGTGGACAAGGCACGCGCCGAGGCGAAGCCGCCCAGACCCAGCGGCGAGACGGTCGCTTCCGCGCCGCCGGCCACCATCACGTCGGCGTCGCCGTACTCGATCAGACGAGCGGCCGCGCCGATGCTGTGCAGGCCGGTGGTGCAGGCCGTGACGATCGACAGGTTGGGACCACGCATGCCGTACTTGATCGACAGGTTGCCCGAGATCATGTTGATGATCGAGGCAGGCACGAAGAACGGCGAGATACGGCGTGGACCACGCTTGTCGTAATCTTGCTTGGTTTCTTCGATCAGCGGCAAGCCACCGATACCGGAACCGATGATCACGCCGATGCGATCAGCGTTTTCCTCGGTGACGACCACACCGGAGTCCTGCACCGCCTGGATGCCGGCGGCCATACCGTAATGGATAAAGGTATCCATGTGGCGCGCTTCTTTGGCGGGGATGTAATCCTCGATGTTGAAGCCTTTGACTTCGCCGGCGAACTGGGTGGTAAACGGTTGCGCATCAAACTTGGTGATGTTGGCAATACCCGATTTCCCCTCGGTGATTGCGCTCCACGCTTCGGCAATGTTATTGCCGACGGGCGTCACGCAGCCAAGGCCGGTGATCACAACACGACGGTTTTTAGAACGGCTCAAGCGATTCTCCTGGAGTCGATCGGACAGGCTTAGGCCTTGACGTGGGCAGTAGCGTAGTCGATCGCTTGCTGCACGGTGGTGATCTTCTCGGCTTGCTCGTCAGGGATTTCCATTTCGAATTCGTCTTCCAGGGCCATCACCAGTTCCACGGTGTCCAGGGAGTCGGCGCCGAGGTCGTCGACGAACGAGGATTCCGTCTTGATGTCTGCTTCAGCGACGCCCAGTTGCTCAGCGACGATTTTCTTAACGCGTTGTTCGATATCCGACATGTTAGGGCTCCATTTTGTTTGTTACGGAAAGCGCGCATTTTATCAGGTTTGCGCACTGAAAAACTAATTTCGGTGTCTGCTGCTATTTCTACCGAAATCACTGCTAAATGATGCGAACGGGCAGCCTACGGCCGCCTGCCCGCCTCAATTCATGTACATACCACCGTTCACGTGCAGGGTGGTACCGGTGATGTAAGCCGCTTGCGGCGAGGCCAGGAAGGCCACGGCGGCGGCGATGTCTTCCGGCTTGCCCAGGCGCGCCAGCGGGATCTGGGTCAACAGGGCGGCGTGCTGCTCATCGCCCAGCGCTTTGGTCATGTCCGTGTCGATGAAACCGGGCGCCACGCTGTTGACGGTGATGTTGCGGCTGCCGATCTCGCGCGCCAGCGCGCGGCCCATGCCTTCCACGCCGGCCTTGGCCGCCGCGTAGTTCATCTGGCCCGGATTGCCGGACGAGGCCACCACGGAAGTGATGTTGATGATGCGGCCCGTCTTGGCCTTCATCATGCCGCGCAGCACGGCGCGCGACAGACGGCCCACGGCCGACAGGTTGGTGGCGATCACGTTATCCCACTCTTCGTCCTTCATGCGCATGGCCAGTTGGTCCTGCGTGATGCCGGCGTTGTTGACCAGGATGCCCACGGCGCCCCAGGTCTTGCCGATCTCGTCGATGACGGCCGCGCAGCGTTCAGCGTCCGTCACGTTGAGCACCATGCCCTGGCCCGCTTCCGCACCGATCTCGGCCAGGTAAGCGCTGATGGCCTGCGCACCCGCTTCCGAGGTGGCGGTGCCGATCACGCGCGCGCCCTGGCGCGCCAGTTCCTGCGCGATGGCCTTGCCGATGCCGCGCGATGCGCCCGTTACCAGTGCGATTTGATTTGCTAAATTCATGCTTATCCTTGTGTGAAAGTCGATACTGCCCCAGTGGGGCCGTGCTTACTTGAGCAGCGTCAAAACCCGTTCCAGCGAAGCTTGATCCACGATGGCGTCGCCCACCAGGCGCGCGTCGATGCGCTTGGTTAAGCCCATCAGCACCTTGCCCGGACCACATTCGATCACTTGGGTGATGCCGTCGTTGGCCACCTGCTGCATGGTTTCCACCCAACGCACGGGGCTGGCCGCCTGGCGCACCAGCGCATCCTTGATGGCGGTCGGGTCGTTGACGACAGCCACGTCGACGTTGTTGATCAGCAGGATCTGCGGCGCGGCGAAAGCCAGGCCAGCCATGTACTCGCGCAGGCGGTCCGACGCCGGCTTCAGCAGCGAGGAGTGGAACGGCGCCGACACCGGCAGCTTCATGGCGCGCTTGGCGCCCTTGGCCTTGGCCAGTTCGCAGGCGCGCTCAACAGCGGCCGTATGGCCGGCGATCACCACTTGCGCCGGCGCGTTGAAGTTGACGGGCTCGACCACGGAAGCCGGATCGGCCGCAACCGCTTCGGCGCAGGCGGCGCGCACGTCGTCGTCGGACAGGCCCAGCACCACGGCCATGGTGCCCTGCCCCACCGGCACGGCTTCCTGCATGGCTTGCGCGCGGAAACGCACCAGCGGCACGGCATCCTTGAACGCGATCACGCCGGCGGCCACCAGGGCCGAGTATTCACCCAGGCTGTGGCCAGCCACCACGGCCGGCACGGGGCCGCCGGCCGCCAGCCAGGCGCGGTACACGGCCACGGCGGCCGTCAGCATCACGGGCTGGGTGTTGGTGGTCAGGTCCAGCTCTTCCTTCGGGCCTTCGGCGATCAGCTTGCCCAGGTCGAATTGCAGCGCGTCGGACGCTTCGGCCACCGTCTGGGCCACGACCGGATTGCCGGCAAAGCCATCCAGCATCGCAATCGCTTGCGAACCCTGGCCTGGGAATACAAATGCAAATTGAGTCATACGTTATCCGTTTGTTAAGTAGGGCGAAACCCCGAAACCTTACACCGGCCCGCCGTCCGGCGTACCCGGCAGTTGCGCCCTTAGAATTCTAATTCTAAATTACGACCAAAAAATTACATGCGGGCTAGCACGGCGCCCCAGGTGAAGCCGCCACCGACGCCTTCCATCATCACATTCTGGCCAGGCTTGATGCGGCCGTCGCGCATGGCGATATCGAGCGCCAGCGGGATCGAGGCAGCCGACGTGTTGCCGTGCTGGTCCACCGTCACCACCATTTTTTCAGGCGGCATGCCCAGCTTCTTGGCCGTGCTGTTCATGATGCGGATATTGGCCTGGTGCGGAATCAGCCAGTCCAGCTGGTCGGACGTCATGCCCGCCATGTCCAGCGCCTCATGCGCCACCTTCTCCAGCACGGAAACGGCCAGCTTGAAGACGGCCGGACCATCCATGTACAGGAAGCCGCTGCCGGCGATGGCGCCGCCGTCCACATTGCCAGGAATGCTGAGCACGTCCGCATGGCGGCCGTCGGCATGCAGCTTGGTCGCCAGGATGCCGGGCGTGTCGGATGCCGTCAGCACGATGGCGCCGGCGCCGTCACCGAACAGCACGCAGGTGCCGCGGTCATCGAAATTGAGGATGCGGGAAAACACTTCGGCGCCGATCACCAACACATTCTTGTGGGCGCCCGACTTGATGAAGCTGTCAGCCACGGACACGGCGTACACGAAGCCGCTGCACACGGCCTGCACATCCACGGCCGCGCCGTTGTTGGTGATGCCCAGCTTGCGCTGCACGATGCAGGCGGTGCTGGGGAAGCTGCCGAAGAAGTCCGGCGTCGAGCTGGCGACGATGATCAGGTCGATGTCGTCCGGCTGCAGGCCGGCCATCTCCAGCGCGTTCCTGGCGGCATGCACGGCCAGGTCCGAGGACTTCTGCTCCGGCTCGGCGTAATGGCGGGCCGAAATGCCGCTGCGGGTGACGATCCACTCGTCCGAGGTTTCAATGCCCTTGGTGGCCAACTGGTCGGCCAGATCCTGGTTGGTGACCCGCTTGGGTGGCAGATAGCTGCCGGTGCCGATAATTTTGCTATACAAAGTCATTCCGCTATACCGTCCACTAAATAGTTGAGCCAGGTACTTCCTGTGCTGTCGTTTCGCGTGGCATCAATTCAGCGATCATGGTCGCCAGATGGGCCAGCACGTCATTTTTTGCAGCATCATACGCGCGTCGGATCGCCCATTCAAAGGAATATGCATCGGCGCCGCCATGGCTCTTGAACACCAGGCCACGCAAACCGAGCAGGCTGGCGCCGTTGTAGCGCGAAGGATTGACGCGGTTACGCACGGCCTTCAACGCGCCCATGCCCAGCAGCGCGCCCAGCATGGAGAGCCAGTTGCGCTTGAATTCGGCGCGCAACGTGTCGGCGAACAGACGGGCCACGCCCTCGATCGCCTTCAGCGTCACGTTGCCGACGAAGCCGTCGCACACCACGATGTCGGTGGTGCCCTTGAAAATGTCGTTGCCTTCCACGTTGCCGTAGAAGTTGAGCGCGCCGCGCTCGTGGTCGGCCTGCAGCAGCTTGCTGGTGGCCTTGACCACTTCATTACCCTTGATATCTTCCGTGCCCACGTTCAGCAGGCCGATGGTGGGCCGTTCGATGTGCTCCATCGCGGCCACCAGCACGGAACCCATGATGGCGAACTGGTGCAGGTGGTGGGGTTCGCAGTCGACGTTGGCGCCCAGGTCCAGCATGTAGGTGGGACCGTTTTTCTGGTTCGGCATGACGCTGCAGATGGCGGGACGGTCGACACCGGCCATGGTCTTGAGCACATAGCGCGACACGGCCATCAGGGCGCCCGTGTTACCGGCCGACACGCAAGCCTGCGCGCGGCTTTCCTTGACCTGCTCGATGGCCACGCGCATCGACGAATCCTTCTTGCGGCGCAACGCCACTTCCAGCGGATCGTCCATCAACACCTGCTCGGAGGCGTGCAGCACGGACAGGCGCGGGTGCGTGTCCGCATGGTGCTTTTTCAACTCGGCACGTACCACGTCTTCCAGACCCACGAGGATCAGTTCGGCGTCCGGCTCAGAGTTGACGAAGGAAATTGCTGCGGGAATAGTAACCGACGGGCCATGGTCTCCGCCCATACAGTCGATAGAAATTTTGATTGTCATTGTTTTGATTCAGTACCACGCCCCGTCCTTCAGGGATCAGTCGCGGCAAGATGCGGACCTCGGTGACGCTGGGTCAACGCGATTCAAAATGACGGTGTGCAAAGAGGATTGCAGCCGATGATAAAAAGAAAAAGCGGCGCCACGCCGGTTATGCACCACGTCGCACCGCTTATCTTAGCCCACAAAAACGTCGATTACTCGTCGTTTTTGGTTTTCAGGACTTTACGACCACGATAGAAGCCGTTAGGGCTGATGTGGTGACGCAGGTGGGTTTCACCGGTGGTTGGCTCGATGCCCAGTTGTGGTGCAACCAGGAAATCGTGCGAACGGTGCATACCGCGCTTCGAAGGGGACTTCTTGTTCTGTTGAACGGCCATGATGACTCCTAATACATAAGTTCTTAAATTTTAACACATTCGACTGGCAAATTCATGCGAATCGAGTATCCCAGCGGCAAAACTGGTCATACTTGCCTTGCCGACATCGTTAAACTGCTTTTGCTACGCTTCACTACACATTGCCATACTCGATTACTACACGCGTTTGACACGTTTGTTACCTACTGCTTATTCGGATTTGAGGCCCTTGAGGGCGTCGAATGGCGACGGCTTCACGCTTTGGGCCGCTTTCACCAATGCCGCGTCAGGGCAGACGTCATGCTTGGGCGTATGCGGCAAGGCCAACAGGGCCTCGTCTTCGACCAGGTCGGCCACCTGCATGCTACGGGTGCCGACGATGACGTCGATGGTTTCATCATCCACGATTTCCTCGATCTCGTCGGCGTGCGCGTCGTCTTTACCGAGCATCAGCAACGTCGAAGTATCGATCTTGTGTTCATATGGGGTCAGGCAACGCTGGCATACCAGCTGCACCGTGCCAGCCACCGACAGACGAATCTGCGGAAAACCGTGCTTGCTGGTGCCGCCTTCGAGCTTCCAGCTGATCGTGCCGGACTGGTCCGCGCAATCTTTCGTCAGGCGGGTCATCTCAGCGACAGGCGTGACGCCCTCGCTGACCCCGTTCGTGCGACAGAAATCAAATGCGTCGATCACAACAGCGCTCATGGACTAGCTTCCCCGGAAAACCTGCGATAATAACAGGGTTTTCGCCACCGAGTCAAAGCCAGGCGCATTTTTTACGCCCTTTTCCGCTTTTTCGTCCGGCGTCAGAGCATATAACATTTCTTCTCACCAAGCCAGCATCCCGGCCAAAATATTGCATGAAGCCTCCAGACACCCTGCCCGTCCGTCTCGTTTTAGCCTCCAGCTCCGCCTACCGCAAGGAACTCCTGTCGCGCCTGCGGCTGCCCTTCGACGTGGCCGTGCCCGACATCGACGAAAGCCCCCTGCCCGGCGAATCGCCCAGCGCCACCGCCCTGCGCCTGGCGCGCGAAAAGGCGGCCGCCGTGGCCGCCCGTCTGCCCGGCAGCATCGTCATCGGCTCGGACCAGGTGGCCACGCTCGATGAGCAGCAGATCGGCAAGCCGGGCGACCACGCCAACGCCCTGCGCCAGTTGCAGCAGATGCGGGGCCGGCGCGTCGTGTTCCACACGGCCCTGTGCGTGTGGGACGGCCGCGCCGCCGACCCGGCCGGCGCCGCCCAGGTGCAGGATATCCAGACCGTCGTCACCTTCCGCGACCTGCCGGACGCGGAACTGGACGCCTACTTGCGCATCGAACAACCGTACGACTGCGCCGGCAGCGCCAAGAACGAAGGGCTGGGCATCGCCATCCTGGAACGGATCGACAATAGCGACCCGACCGCGCTGACAGGCTTGCCACTGATCGCACTCACTGGCATGCTGCGCCAGATTGGCGTGCCCTTCTTCGGCGCCGCCTGAACCATTCCGTACCACTAACAAGAAAAGCAAGCATCCATGCCAGGCACTCTCTACCTGATCCCCAACACCCTGGGCGCCACCGAAGCGCTGTCGCACGTCATTCCCGAGCAGGTGCAAGCCACCACGGCCAGCCTCGACTATTTCGTGGCCGAGAACGCCAAAACGGCGCGCGCCTTCCTCAAGCTGGTGGGCGCCGCCCACCCCCTGCGCAAGACGCTGCAGGAAATCCAGATCGCCGAACTGAACGTGAACACCCCGGCGCAAGCATTGGCCGGCCTGCTGGCGCCCCTGCTGGCGGGGCGCGACGCGGGCCTGGTGTCGGAAGCGGGCGTGCCGGCCGTGGCCGACCCTGGCGCCGACCTGGTGCGGCTGGCGCACCAGCACGGCATCCCCGTGCGGCCGCTGGTGGGGCCATCGTCGCTGCTGCTGGCCGTGATGGCCAGCGGGCTGAACGGCCAAAGCTTCGCCTTCAACGGCTACCTGCCCACGGACGCGGCCCAGCGCACCAAGCGCATCCAGGACCTGGAAAAACGCTCGCGCGCGGAGAAGCAAACGCAGCTGTTCATCGAAACGCCGTACCGCAACGCTGCCATGCTGGAAGCGCTGGTGGCGGCCTGCCAGCCGGGCACCCTGATCTGCGTGGCGACCGACCTCAGCCTGCCATCGGAAACCATCCGCACCATGACGGGCGCCAAGTGGAAGAGCCAGCTTGCCGACGGCAAGGTGCCGGATTTCCACAAGAAGCCGACGGTGTTCCTGTTGCTGGGCCAATAAGGCGGTGACCGTCCGGCGTGGCGAGCCGCCCGGTCACGACCGCGTTTCAACGTTTTTCAACAAGGAAAACAGCTGCACGGGGTCAATTACCTGGATCAAGCACTCCCCTTGGTCCACCTTGACCACCTGATTGACCAGTGCGCCGCCATCCTTACCCGCCAGGGGCAGCGCGATCAAGTCTTCCGGATGGAATTTCGCCACGCCATGCAGCTCGCTCACCAGCAGTCCGACGGTGCGCGCACCATGGCGCACCACCACGATCTGCGACCGGCCATCGAGTGCGGTCCGCTGCCCCGCCACCAGTAGCCCCAGGTCGTAGACCCAGACAAAGTCGGCCGCATTGGCCTCGCCCTCCTCTAGCGCGACGACGCCCAGGCACGTATTGCCGCCCCCCATGGAAACCGGCGCCAGCCTGGACGCCGCGCGTGCCTCCTGCACGTCGGCGGCCGGCAGCGCAAACAAGGCGCCGCCGACAAAGAACGTGGCGAACTCCGCCCCCTGCCCCGCCCCCAGCGCCACCTTGCGCGCGGGTGGTGGCACCAGCCGGGCCTGCATGCCATCCCTGACGGCCCCGAACGATTCCACCACCACGGCCATCACATCAGCTGGATAGCCGTCCGTCACCTTGAACTCGCGGTAGCCGTGCGATACCGTGCACCCCATCAGCGCGTAATGCCCATCGTGCGTCAGCAAGCAGGAACCGCTGCGCCCCTTTTCCATCGCCGCCAGATGCGGCGCGATCTCGAAGCGGGCGCCGACCGGCCGGGCCGGGTCGGTGCTGGCGATGATGGCGCCCGAACGATCAAGGAAGTAGCCATGCAAGCCGTGCTGGCCACCCAGGGTGCCGCGCAGCATGGCGTCAAATTCGGTGGCCGCGTCGAACACAATCGCAATCCCGCCGATCACCGGCCGGGCGCCGCCGGGCGCGCGCAGCGCCGCATGATAGACATAAGTCGGCTTGCCGTCGTACAGCGGCGACGCGACAAATGGCGTCACGTGGTATTCCTGCTCCGTGCGCAATCGCTTGACCGCCGCCAGCGCCTCGGCATCGATCGTCGACGCGCCGCAAGGGCCGGAGCTGGCGACGATGCGCCCTTCGTGGTCGTACACCAGCAACGTGGAATAGACGGTGTACAGGCCATGAATGTATTCCAGTATGCGCGCCATGCGCGCGCCACGGTCCGGCAGGTCGCCCGCCAGCAGCGAGCCCAGTTCCGGCGACAACGCCCACCAGCGGCAATCGTTGGCCCGCTCGTACAGGTTGCGGTCCAGCAGGTCGACCATCAGGTGCGATGCGAATTCCGCGTCGCGCAGCCCCGACGCCAGCACCGTCTCGAACAACTCGCCGATCGAACGGGAGAACAAGGCGTCGCTGAGCGCGCCCGTCTCGCTGATTTGTTCCAGCACGCTTTGCAGCCGGGCCAGGTCGCCGTCCTGGCCGGCGCTCATGACCTGCCCGTTCCAGACCACCCGCCGTATCATGTCGGCCGCGCCGATAATCTCGTGCAGCGGCGGACAAAACGTATGCGCATGCGACAACAGGCCATCGGCCCATTCAGGCGCCAGGCTGGCCAGCACTTCGCTGTCCGCGCGGCCGAACGCCACGTCGACCGGAATCATCACCTGTCCCTGCCAGCCTGCCGGCCCCGGATAGCCTTGGTAGCCGGCCGAGTCCGCCGTGCGCACGAGGTAATCGCGGCCCGCGTACTTCATCAGCGCGGGCGTGGATTGCCGGTTGACCGGCACCTGGACGCCCAGCGGCACCCAGAGCGGATCGGCGCTGGCGATCACCCGGTCGTCGGCATCCAGCAGCAGCATGATGGAGCGTCCCGAATGGTCGCGGTGGGTCCGGAAAATGCGCCCCATCTCCTCTTCGAACCGGAAGCACAGGCACAGCACGCCGGTGACCTCGCCGGTCGCCGGATGGTGCATGCGGCGCGAGTAAATCAAGGCCTCCCGTTGTCCGGGACGCAGGTCGCTGGCGCGGAAGGTCTCGATATAACCGTCGCCGGCGAGCGTGGCGGCGACCAGCGGGTCGTGGCTGCGCGACACCGGGTCCGTTTCGCCGATCTGCGCCAACACCGTGCCATCAGGCGCCAGCAACATGACTTCATCGTACACGGAATACTTGCTGCGATAGGAACGCAGGCGCCGCCGGATCGCGGCCGCGTCGCCACCCAGTCCGGCGACGAAGGAACACAGTTCGTGGTCGGTCGCCAGGAAGCCGACATCGGCCGTGCGCTCGTACAGGTTGCGCACCACAATCTCGATGATGTAGCGCGACTTGGTGGCCAATTCCGCCAGCACCGTGTTGGTCTTTTCCCGCGCCAGGCTGGTGACCAGGTCTTGCTCCAGCTGGCCGATGCCGGCGCGCGTGGCGGTCATGGTGGGCAGGATCATCCGCGCCTCAG
This sequence comes from Rugamonas apoptosis, assembly GCF_014042355.1. Classification (GTDB taxonomy): domain Bacteria; phylum Pseudomonadota; class Gammaproteobacteria; order Burkholderiales; family Burkholderiaceae_D; genus Rugamonas; species Rugamonas apoptosis. Next base: position 532,517 of record NZ_JACEZU010000003.1, on the reverse strand, counting down.
CCGGACAGTTCATCTTGGCGGACGCCTCGATCATGCGCCACATCAGGTTGAGTTCATGGAGCGAGCGCTCGCATTTGCCCACGTCGGGCATGTACGGCAGGAAGCGGTCGACCGGAAATACAGGATACATATCCATTTGCGTGCCCTCTAATGAAATGCGGAAATCGAAACCGGCGACGGGGCCGTGGCCGCGGCCGTTACCCCAGGCGCGCCCACGCCATGCGCGGCCATCAGCTGCGCCAGGCGCATGGGACGGCCAGGCAGGTAGCCCTGGACCAGCGAACAGCCACACTGGCGCAGGAAGCCAAGATGCGCATCCTGCTCCACGCCCTCGGCAATGACACGCAGTTTCATATTGCGTCCCAGCTCGATGATGGAGCGCACGATCGCAACGTCATTGCGATCCGCGGGCACGCCCCGCAGGAACAGGCGATCGATTTTCAGGGAAGCGATGGGCAAGGCCTTCAGGCGCGACAGGGAGGAATAGCCCATCCCGAAGTCGTCCAGGCTGATGTCGAATCCCAGCCGCGTCAGCTCGTGCATGATGGGCAGCGCCTGCTCCACCCGCTGCATAATGACGCCCTCGGTCAGCTCCAGGCAGATTTGCCGGGGCGCAATGCCGGCGGCGGCGGTGATGGCAAGCAGTTGCGCCGGTAGCTCGCTGTCGAGGAACTCGGGCGCGGCCATATTGATGTGGACCTGCGGCGGCGGCATGCCCGCTGCGCGCAGCGCCGACAGATCTTGGCACACGCGGGCGATGACCCAGCGCCCGATCTGGATGATCAGCCGGCTCTGCTCGGCCATCGGGATGAATTGATCAGGGGGAACGATGCTGCCGTCCGCCCGGCGCCACCGGATCAGCGCTTCCAACGCCACCATCCGGGAGCTCTGGGTGTCGCAAATCGGCTGGTACTCGAGGAAAAACTCATCGCGCTGCAGCGCGTCCTGCAGCGCTGAATGCATCAGCAGGGCTGCCATGGTGCGCTGCTGGCTATCGTCGGGACTGAAATAGCTGACCAGGTCGCGGCCATTGCCCTTGCTGACGTACATCGCGGCATCGGCCGCATGCAGCAGTTGCGCCGTGTTGTCGCCATGCAGCGGGAATTGGCTGATACCGACGCTGGCCGACACCGATAAGGCATGGCCCTGATACTGGAACCGCGCCCGCGCCGCCGCCAGCACCTCGCCCGCCAGGGCGTCGAGCTCTTCTCGGCTCAGCCCGGCGGGCGTGAGCAGCGCGAACTCATCACCGCCCAGCCGCGCCACCACGGACCCGCCCTCGGCAAGCCCCCGCAGGCGTGCCGCGAACTGGCACAGCACGGCATTGCCGGCCGCATGCCCCAGACAGTCGTTGATGGGCTTGAATTGATCGAGATCGATGTACAACAGGCCGAATTCCCGGCCTCGGGCGCAGGCCGCGTCGAGCAAGCTATGGAAATGGGCGCGGTTGATCAAGCCCGTCATCTCGTCCGTTTGCGCCAACACCCGGACCCGCTCCTGCTGCACCAGGCGCTGCGCCGTTTGCGCGATCAACGCGCTGATCGATTCGGCCAGGCCGGGCAACTGGGCTTCGCGCTGGCGCGGCGCGACGCTGAAGAATTCCAGCACGCCGGCGCGGTGCAACTCGCCGTCGGCGGCCACGTACGTCACCGGGAAAAAGAACCCCGAGCGCAAGCCGCAGCGCCGCGCGGCGCGCACCCGCGCCATATCGGCATGGGTGGCCGAGGTCTCGATCCATTGCGACTTCCCCGTCAGCCACGTCTCACCCACCAGCCCCTGCCCCGGCTTGACGGCGAGCCGCATCGCGGCGCCACGGAATTGCGCGTAGTCGTGCTCCGGGTGGTGCCAGACATGGCGACAGCGCAGCGTATCGGTGTCGCCCTGGCACTCCCGCGCCCAGAAGGCGCCCCACTCCCATCCGAGTTCCTCGCACACCAGGTGCAGGATCTTGTCGACCGCATCATCAAACGTATCCGTTCCGATCAAATAGCGGGTCAACGCGAAGTTGAAGCGTTCGCGGGTCGCGGCGCGCTTGGCCTCGGTGATATCGGTCAGGATGCCGCTGGCCACCAGGCCATCCCCGGCCGCCAGTGACTGCAGTCGCAGCCATTGCATGCCACGCTCGCGCTCGACCGTGCGGAATTCGCAGGTCACGGCGGCGCCGTCACGCAGGATGGCCGCCGTCGCGGAAGCCAACGCTGGCTTATCCTCGGCGAGCACGCAGGCTAACCAGTGAGCGGCCATCGGGCCGGTGTCGATGCCCAACAATTGCAAGGCGATAGGCGAGAACGACCAGTACGCGCTGTCCCGGTCCAGATTCCAGCGACCCAGTCCGGCGATCGCATCCATCGGATCGGGCTGGGGACGAGTGGGGAGAAGCTGTTTGAGCTGACTATCCAAAAGCGGATTCCTGAAAAAGGGCATGTCTTCATCGAACACGACTGAGCCTGGACATGCGAACGGATGCTCTATCGACGATCACATGCACCGAAGTGTGCAGCTTATGCACCACAGGCAAGCATGTGACACTAAAGAAATGCTCTGCTGGTTTGATCAGTCCCCGGTGCTGATGGCATGGGGCTGGTAGTTCGCGCGGAAACAGCTTTTGGCAAAGGGGGATAAGCACCATTCATGCCATGATGAAAGTGACGTTACCAGGACGATAACGAAAACGCCAGCATCCGCGGACGGTGGGAGCGCCTGGCCATGACCTTACCCGGCCCACCCCCGCTTAGAAGCCATTTCAGAATGAGCGTGGCGAGGCGCAGCGACGAAGACAGTGCGCCTGCACGGCAAGGAGCTGCAACGACGCCACGGTCATTTTGAAATGTCTTCTTATTGCATCCCATGCGCGTAATCATTGACCCAATCAAATGCGGCCAACTGTATCGCATACAGTTCCGACGGCGATAGCTGCAATTCGTGCAACATGCGGCTCAGGCTCTGGCCGTCGCTGTCCGTTTCCAGGTGCTCGATCAGGCTCAGCATGCTGCCGTAGTCGCCGCTGTGGTGCAGCAAGGCGGACCGTACCTCGTCCAGCACGTTGACGCTGTTGAGCACGTCCTTCATGTGAACCGAGAACAGCGTGTCCATCAGCGACATGATGCCCACCGTGAAGCCGATATCGGCGCACACACGCTGGCCGGGGCGCAGCTTTTCCATCAGCAGTTCGATGGTCTTGCCGCGCGTGGTGGCCAGTTGCAGCAGCGGCGAGGTGAATTCATGCTGCTGGCCCGATTTCACGTACAGCAGGATCTGCAACCAGCGCTGCAACTGGCGCCGCCCCAGCACCACCAGCGCATGTCCCACGGAATTGATGCGGTAGCGCGCGCCCACGGCTGGCGTGTTCACCAGTCGCAGCAGGTTGAGCGTGATCAGCGCGTCGTGCTTGACGCTGCGTTCGATGGCCTGGGTGTCCGCATCCTGGCTCAGCAAATCCAGCAGGTGCAGGATGGTCAGCTGGGACGGCGCGATCTTCTTGCCGCTGAGGATGACGGGGCGAGCGAAATAATAACCCTGGAAGTATTCGAAACCCAGCGCCAGACATTGCTGGAACTCTTCCATCGTTTCCACTTTTTCCGCCAGCAGTTTTTGCCTGGGATGGCGCAGGCCCCGCGTCAGGGTCGACAACGCGCCCGGCCGCACGTCCTTGATGTCGATCTTGATCACGTCGCACAGCGGCTGCAACTTGCGCACATCATCCGATTCGGCCACCACGTCGTCGAGCGCGAACTTGAAGCCGGCCAGCTTGAGTTCCTGCACCCGTTCAAGCACTTCCGGCGTGGCTTTGACGGACTCCAGGATTTCCAGGATCACCTTGTCGGTGGGCAGGAAGTTGATGAAGTCGCTCATCAAGCCCACCGTGTCGACGTTGACGTAGGCCATCTGGTCGCCCACCACCCTGCCCATGCCCAGTTCGGAGGCGTGGGCGATCACGGTGGCGGTCGCTTCCGTGTGGTCGATGAAGCTGGCATTGTTGCGTTCGGCCGCCGTACGGAACAGTAATTCGTAGGCAACCAGGCGTTGCTGCCGGTTGAGTATCGGTTGCCGCGCCAGGAAAAAATTGTTGGCGTACGGCGGTACTGCGGTGGCTGGCTGCGACAAGGTCATGCGCATACCTCAGATCAGCACTCGTGGCCGCGGCGGGTCCGCAGCAAGCCCGGCGGGTACGTCGCTGCGACGTACCCGTTGATATAAGACTATACCCGGCCGTGCACTCTTGACAATATTTTATTGCGTAAAATCATGGCTTGCGTGAGCCACTGTTGCGCGCAGCCATCGCCGGACCACGGCCAGCGCCGCTCGCGCCGCCGCGGCCACCCGATGGGCCGTTCCGAGGGCCGCTTTGCGGACCGCGTGGACCGGACTGTGGGCCGCTCTGCGGACCGCGCGGACCGGACTGTGGGCCGCTTTGTGCGCCGCGTGGGCCAGACTGCGGGCCTCCTTGGGGTCCGCGTCCACCCGCCTGCGTGCCGCGCTCGCCGGACTGGGGAGCACGGGCGCCCGCTTGCGGCCCACGTGCACCAGCCTGCGGGCCACGCGCGCCCGATTGCGGACCACGGCCTTCGGCCTGCACGCCACTGGCACCCGACAAGCGGGACCGTCCCGTCACCTGGGTGCCCGTTTCGAGCGTGAAGCGGGCGCCCTCGTCCTTGCCCAGCGCCTGCACCAGGTAAGGCATCACTTGCTTCAGCATCGGTTCCAGCGTGTACGGTGGATTCAGGATGAACATGCCGCTGCTGTGCAGGCCGAAGCCGTCCGGCATCGGGGTGTGCGTGGTCAGCGTGACGTTGAGCCACTCGGCCGGCAACTGCTTGAGCTTGTCCGCGAACTGGCGCGACTCCATGCGGTGCAGCAAGGGATACCAGACGGCGTAGGTGCCGGTGGGGAAGCGTCCCAGCGCCTCGGCCAGCATGTCCTTGACCTTGCGGTAATCCATCTTGTCTTCATACGGCGGGTCGCACAGCACCAGCGCGCGGCGCGATGGCGGCGGCAGCAAGGCTTTCAGGCCCTGGAAGCCGTCGCCCTTGGTGATGATGACGCGCTTGCCGCGCGTGGTGGGACGCACGCCCTGCGCGGCGGCATGGGCTTCCACCTTGCGGAAGTTGTCGGCCAGGATCTTGGCGTCGGCCGGATGCAGCTCGAACAGACGCAGGCGGTCCTGCTCGCGCGCCACCTGGTCGGCGCAGTATGGCGAGCCGGGATAGTAGCGCATCTTGCCGCTGGGGTTCATGGCCTTGACCAGGTCCACGTACTCCTTCAGCGGTGCGGGCAGGTCGGTGCGGTCCCACAGGGGGCCGATGCCGGTATCGAACTCGGCGTTCTTGGAGGCGAAGTTGCCGTCGAGCGCGTACACGCCGGCGCCGGAGTGGGTGTCGATGTAGCTGTAGGCGGTATCTTTCTGATTCAGATACTGCAGCAGCTGGATGGTCACGAAATGCTTCAGCACATCGGCGTGATTCCCCGCGTGGAAAGCGTGGCGGTAACTCAACATAAGCTTGGTAATTCCTCAAATAGGTGGGCGGTGCGGCGGCGGCATGCGCCGCGCGGGCGGCGTCCGGCCCGGAGCGGGAGACGCGTTGGTGCGCGCAATAAGCAGCATTATCCACCAGAAAGGCGGCCACGCCAAAAAACCGGGCCCGCCGCCGTGCGATGCCGAATGCGTCGAAGCGGACTTGTCCACGCTAGATAAGAGGAAGCTGCCAGGCTGCACTCGCAAGCAAGGCGTATTTAATGGAGGATATTATGGCATTCAACAATGTCGGTCCGCTGACCTTCCTGGCCCCCGGACAAACCGCGTTCTGAAGCTACAGTTACGGCGATGACCACGGCACGCAATGCGCGTCCGCCGACGTCGCTCAAACAGCACCTGCCCAAGCACGAGGTCACTGGTCCGGGCCAGCAACAAGCCGCGACGGGACCCTGCGTCCGCCTGCGGCTTTTCATTTGCGTAAATGGTGTTACGTCCCGATTTACGCGAATCGTGTCACGTCCCGATTTTTCGCGCCCTGCCCGCTCAGGCCACTTTCTTGGCGTCGAAGAACTGCTCGTCTTCCGTCGAACCGTGCAGCGCCGTGGTCGAACTCTGGCCATTCTGGATGCACTGGGTCACGGCATCGAAATAACCGGTGCCCACTTCGCGCTGGTGCTTGACGGGCGTGAAGCCCCGCTCGGCGGCGGCGAACTCCGCTTCCTGCAACTCCACGAAGGCCGACATCTGGCGCCGCGCATAGCCGTGCGCCAGGTTGAACATGCCGTAATTGAGCGCATGGAAACCAGCCAGCGTGATGAACTGGAATTTGTAACCCATGGCACCCAGCTCGCGCTGGAACTTGGCGATGGTGGCGTCGTCCAGGTTCTTCTTCCAGTTGAACGAGGGCGAGCAGTTGTAGGCCAGCATCTTGCCGGGGAACTTGGCGTGCACGGCTTCGGCGAAGCGTTTGGCGAAGGCCAGGTCCGGCTTGCCCGTCTCGCACCACACCAGGTCGGCGTATGGCGCATACGCCAGCGCCCGCGCAACGGCTTGCTCCAGGCCCGGCCGGACCTTGTAGAAGCCTTCCACCGTGCGCTCGCCGGTGCAATACGGCTGGTCGTTGTCGTCCACGTCCGACGTCAGCAGGTCGGCCGCTTCCGCGTCCGTGCGGGCGATCACCAGCGTGGACACTCCCATCACGTCGGCTGCCAGCCGCGCCGCCGTCAGCTTCTCCACCGCTTCGCGCGTGGGTACCAGCACCTTGCCGCCCATGTGGCCGCATTTCTTGACGGACGCCAGCTGGTCTTCGAAGTGCACCCCGGCCGCACCGGCGTCGATCATGGACTTCATCAGCTCGTAGGCGTTCAGCACGCCGCCGAAACCCGCTTCCGCATCGGCCACGATGGGAGCGAAATAATCGATATCGTCCTTGCCTTCGGACCACTGGATCTGGTCCGCGCGCTGGAAGGTGTTGTTGATGCGCTTGACCACCATGGGCACGGAATTGGCCGGATACAGCGATTGGTCGGGATACATTTCCCCGGCCAGGTTGGCGTCGCCCGCCACCTGCCAGCCCGACAAATAAATCGCCTTCAGCCCCGCCTTCACCTGCTGCATGGCCTGGTTGCCCGTCAGCGCGCCCAGCGCGTTCACATACGACTCGTGGTTCAGCAAGTGCCACAGCTTCTCCGCGCCGCGCTTGGCCAGCGTGTGCTCGACCTGCAGCGAACCGCGCAAACGCACCACGTCGGCCGCGCTGTAGCTGCGGGTCACGCCTTGCCAGCGCGGGTTGGTGTCCCAGTCATGTTGCAGGGCGGCGATTTGCTGTTCACGGGTGGCCACGATGTTCTCCTCAATTGCGTACTAGCGTTAAAACGAAATCCGTTAAAACCATCATAGCCCCAGTTGTGCCCCGCAACAATACTCTTATATAAGACACATAAGCAAATTAATACGACATTAAATCAAATACTTACGATTTATTTTTCAGGATACGGGACGAAGTTTCTTCCCGTGAAAGGAGACGTTGCTGCGAATCCACAGTGCATTTCGCGATGTGAAACACACTTCCCGCCAGATGAAAAAAGTGGGACGCAAAAGACAAACCGCCCGGCAGACTGAAGCAGCCGGCCGGGCGGAATGACAAAAGGAGACGGTTTAAGCCAGTTTTTGTTGCGCTACGAGCACACCATCGGCATCCACATAAATCCAGTCACCGGGACGCACGGTCACGCCGGCGATCTGGACCTGGATGTCGCGCTCGCCCGCACCGCGCTTGCTGCTCTTTTGCGGATGGGCGCCCAGCGCGCGCACGCCGATGGCGCAGGCGTTGATTTCATCGGTGTCGCGGATGCAGCCATCGATCACGATGCCGGCCCAGCCATTGTCCTGCGCCAGCAGCCCCAACTGGCCACCGACCAGCGCGCGGCGCAGGCTGGCGCCGCCGTCGATCACCAGCACGTTGCCGTTGCCGGGCGTCTCCAGCGTGCTGCGCACCAGCGCGTTATCCTCGAACACCTTGAGGGTGGTGGCGCGGCCGGCGAAACGCACATGCTGGCCGTAATGGCGGAACACAGGCGGCAGCGCGGCCAGGCGGCCATCTTCCAGCATGGCGGCGTTGTCGTCGCACAGATCGGTGGTTGCAAAGCTCATCGTCATTTCCACAGGGTAGTTAAGATGGCGACCATTCTATGCCGTTTGCGGCTGCGGTGGGCGAACCTGGCCGCCCACACCCAGCGCCGTGACGATCACCAGCGCCTGGAACACGCCGATGCCGACGAACACGCCAGCCGGGTGGCCGCCATCCATCAAGGCGCCGAACAGCAGCGGTCCCAACGCCAGGCCGCTGTCCAGGCCCGAGTAGACCACGCCGAACACCCTGCCGGTGGCGTTGGCCGGCGTCGCGCTGCGGATCATCAGGTCGCGCGAGGGACCGGCCACGCCCGTCACCAGGCCGATCAGTCCCATCAACACCAGCGCCAGCCAGGACGGCACGACGGCCGTGGCCAGCACCAGCGCCATCAGCGCGGCCAGCGCGAACGCGAGCATGATGGCACGCTCATGGCGCACCGAGCCGGCGCCCAGGAAGCCGCCGTACAAGGTGCCCACCGCCGACGCCGCCATGTAGGCCGTGTAGCCGGAGGCGGCCCATGCCAGCGGCATGCCGTACAGCATGACCAGGCTGGTGACGGCGAACGACTGGATGCCGGCCAGCGCGGCGGCGGAAATCAGGAAGAAGGCGAAACACATCCACACCACGCGCAAACGCAGGAAGGCGAACGAGCCTTCGGCCGCGCCGCCCGCATGCGCCGCCGAAGGCCTGGAGCGCAGCGCATCACGTTGCCAGACCAGCAGCGCCAGCACGGCGCACGGCACGGCGGCCGCGCACAGCAGCGCGGTGCGCCAGTCGGTGTGGCTGGCGACAAAGGTCAGGAACAGCGGCGACACGGCCCAGCCGATATTGCCGCTGATGGCGTGCACGGAAAACCCGTGCGCCAGCCGGGTGCGCGCCACATGCTGGTTGAGGATGGTGTAGTCGGCCGGGTGGAACACGCTGTTGCCGCAGCCGGCCACGAACGCGCCCAGCACCAGCATCGTATAGCTGTGCGCGCCCGACAGCAGCAGCGCGGAGATGCCCAGCAGGCTGATGCCGCCGAACAGCACGCTGCGCGCGCCGAACCGGTCAACCACGAAGCCAGCCATGGCCTGCCCCACCCCGGACACGGTGAAGAACACCGTCATCAGTAGCCCCAGCTCCGCGTAGCTGAGCTGGAAGGCCGGCTTGAGCCAGGGGATCAGCGCGGCCAGGATCACGTGGTAGAAGTGGGAAGTGCCGTGCGCCAGGCCGACCAGGCCGATCACGCGGGCGTCGCGCCGCAGCGCTTCGGCGCCGTCCGCCATGGCCGGCGCGGGACCGGCCGCCGGGGCGGCGGGAGAGGTGGTGCTACGCATGTTGTCGCTCCAGTTACAAAATAAGTAAGAAAATAACTGAGCCAGTGTAAGCAATTGGCGCGCGACTGTTTTAAGATAGTAAGACAAAATTTATCGCAAATCTGCCAAACACACATCATGGCCATTTCTATCGCGACCCACACCGATGTCAACTGGCGCCGCAACGCCCCCACGCCGGAGCGGCCGCTCACCATGTCCGGCCGCGACTTGCAGGCGGACGACGCGCTGTTGCCCCACTCCCATCCGTGGGGCCAGGTGACCTACGCGCTGGAAGGCGTGATGCGGGTCACGGCCAACAATAGCAGCTGGATCGTGCCGCCATTGCGCGCCATCTGGATCCCGCCCGAGGTGGAGCATGCCATCACGGTGCTGGAAACGACCCAGCTGCGGCCCCTGTTCGTGCATGCGGACCGGGCGCCATTCGCGGGCCCAATGTGCCAGGTGCTGGAAGTGTCCAGCCTGCTGCGCGAACTGATCGTGGCGCTGGAACAGCATGACCAGCACGAACAATCGGCGCGTCAAGCGCTGCTGGGCGAATTGATCCTCGATGAACTGGCACGCTCGGCCACCCGCCCGATCCGGGTTCCGCTGCCGGACGACAAGCGGCTCAAGGCGCTGTGCGCGGCCCTGATCGCGGCGCCGGGTGCGGAACTGACGTTGAAGGATTGGGCCGCCCAGGTGGGCGCGTCGGAACGCACGCTGGCACGGCTGTTCGAGCGCGAGTTGGGCATGGGTTTCGGCCAGTGGCGCCAGCAGGTGCGGCTGGCGCACGCCGCGCCCATGATCGCGCGCGGCACCCCGCTGCTGCTGGTGGCCCAGGAACTGGGCTACACCAGCCAGTCGGCGTTTTCCGCCATGTTCAAGAAGACCTTCGGCTGCTCGCCGTCGGCCTTCTTCGACTTTCAATAGCGCACGAAGTCCGTTTCGTCGGGTTCCCCGATATTGCTCGACATGATGTGCGGGGAGAACTGGCGGGGCTTGACCATCTTGATCGAGTCGCGCTGAGGCCGCCGCTTGCCGTTGCCGAGCGTGAAGAAGCCCATGGTCTGCTGCAATTCCTCGGCCTGGCTGCTCATCTGCTCGGCCGTGGACGCCAGTTCCTCGGAACCGGAAGCGTTCTGCTGGGTGGTCTGGCTCAGCTGGCTGATGGCTGAATTGATCTGGCCCAGGCCCACGGATTGTTCCTCCGAGGCGCCCGTGATCTCCTGCACCAGGTCCGAGGTGCGCTTGATGTTGGGCACCATGGCGCCCAGCATCTGCCCTGCCCGCTCGGCCAGGTTGACGCTGCCGCTGGCCACTTCCGCGATCTCCTGCGCCGCCACCTGGCTGCGCTCGGCCAGTTTGCGCACTTCGGCCGCCACCACGGCGAAGCCCTTGCCGTGCTCGCCCGCGCGGGCCGCTTCGATGGCCGCGTTCAGGGCCAGCAGATTGGTCTGGTAGGCGATATCGTCGATGATCAAGACCTTGGTGGCGATCTGCTTCATGGCCGACACGGTCGAGCGCACCGCCTCGCCGCCCTCGCTGGCCTCGCTGGCCGCCTTGCTGGCCATGGCATCGGTGACCTTGGCGTTTTCCGTGTTCTGCGCCACCGACGCCGTCATTTCCTCGACCGAAGCGGAGGTCTGCTCGACGCTGCTGGCCTGCTCGCTGGCGGCCTGGGCCAGCGATTGCGCCGTGGCGCTCACTTCCTCCGAGGCGGCGGCCAGCGCTTCGGCATTGGTGTTGACCTCGGCCACCACCTCGGCCAGCTTGGCCACCGTGTTGTTGGCGTATTCCTTCAGTTCGCCGAACGCGCCCTCGTAATGCTTGTCGATGGTCTTGGTCAGGTCGCCATCGGACATGGCGCCCATCACCCGCACCACATCGGCGATGCTGGCGCCGGTGGTGGTGGCCAGCTGGTTCAAGCCCTCCCCCATTTCCCGCTGGAAGCCCTTGAGGCCATTCAAGTCCACCCGCGCCTCGAAATCGCCCCGGTTGGCCGCTGACACCACGGCACGCTGGCCATCGACCACCTGCCCCAGCTTGGCCACCGTGTTGTTGGCGTACTGCTTGAGTTCGCCGAACGCGCCCTCGTAAGGCTGGTCGATGGTCTTGCTCAGGTCGCCATCGGAGACGGCGCCCATTACCCGCACCACGTCGCCGATGCTGGCGCCGGTGGTGGTGGCCAGCTGGTTCAAGCCTTCGCCCATCTCGCGCTGGAAGCCCTGCAAGCCGTTCAAGTCCACCCGCGCCTCGAAATTGCCGCGGTTGGCCGCCGCCACCACGGCGCGCTGGCCATTGACCACCTGCTGCAGCTTGCCGATCATTTCCTTGACGGCGAACAGCATGCTGCTGGTGTCGCCGGGCCGGGTCTTCACTTCGGCGCTGAGGTCGCCCTTGGCCACCTTTTCCATCAACTCGGCCGCGTAGCCGGGCTCGCCACCGAGGCGGCGCACCAGGTCGAAGGTGATCATCCAGGCGATCACGATCGCCGCCAGCACGGCCACGGCCGACAGCCCGATCACCAGCCGGCGCGTATCGAGGTAATTGGTGTCGGCCGTCGCCGATTCCTGATCCATCAGCTCGCTCTGGAATTTCGCCATCGTTTCCAGCGACGCCCAGTAGGCATTGTTGGCGTCGGCGAACTCGCCGCGCAGGAACTCGGCCGCCCGTTTCGGATCCGACTTGGTGAGTGCATACAGCTGCTCATACTTGGGCGTGAGGACGCCGGCCTTTTCCGTGATGTCCTTGAACAGGGTCTGGCCCTTCTCCGTGCTGATCAGCTTTTCCATCTTGGACAGCGCCTCGGTGATCTTGGGCCGGTTAGCCTCGACGCTGCGGCGGAACTTCTCGCGTTCCTCGTCACTGGTGGACAGCAGCATGCTGCGCAGCAAACGGCCATTGTCGATGGTGCGCTTGATCGCTTCATTGGAAAACACCACTTTCGGGTAGCGGTCGGTCGTGATTTTTCGTATGCCCTCGTTCATCGCCCCCAGCCGCATCACGCTCACCACCGACAGCACCAGCAACAGCACGACGACGGCGCCAAATCCCAGGCCAAGGCGGGTGGCCACTTTCATGTTAGCGAACATCTCAACTCCCAGTAGGTGTTATGAACGTCATCTGATGTGACGGTGGCAATGCTGGTAACGACGCTGGAGATAAAGCTGAAAACGAAGCCGAAAACGAAACGGAAAAACTGAAACTGGATTAACAATGCAACAGGACGTCGCATATGGAGACGGGCGCGGGCGGGTGCAGCGGGCCAGACAAGCGCCGGAGCATATAGGTCATCGACATCATCCCCCAAAGAAATACGCCGCAAGGAAAGCCAAACCGTGACACATATGATGTCACGCGAATGTGACGGATTGCAAGAAATTTAAAGGCGGGGAAACGCACTGCCGGGGTGGCGCGCAACAGAATATTGGCATGAAAAGAAAAGCCGGGGATGGCATGCGCCATCCCCGGCCGGCAGCAGCCGTCGCGGCTTCCTTATTGCTGGGCTTCGAACACCAGCTCGCCGTTGCGGGCGTCGATCTGTATCGTCTGCTTGGGTCCGAAGTTACCTTGCAGAATCAGCTTGGACAGCGGATTTTCGATCTGCTGCTGGATCGCCCGTTTCAGCGGCCGTGCGCCATACACCGGATCGTAGCCCGCCTCCGCGATCTTCTGCAGCGCGGCCGGGGTCACCGTGAGCGCCATCTCCATCTTGGCCAGGCGGTCCTCCAGGATCTTCAGCTGGATCTTGGCGATGGCGCCGATGTTCTTCTCATCGAGGCCATGGAACACGACGATCTCATCGATCCGGTTGATGAACTCGGGCCGGAAGTGCGACCGGACCTCGGCCATCACGGACAATTTGATCACGCCCGGATCGGCATCCTCCATCGACTGGATCTTGTGCGACCCCAGGTTGGAGGTCATGATGATCACCGTGTTCTTGAAGTCCACCGTGCGGCCCTGGCCATCCGTCATGCGGCCATCGTCCAGCGCTTGCAGCAGCACGTTGAACACGTCCGGGTGCGCTTTTTCCACTTCGTCCAGCAGGATCACACTGTACGGCTTGCGGCGCACGGCTTCCGTCAGGTAGCCGCCCTCGTCGTAGCCCACGTAGCCGGGTGGCGCGCCGATCAGCCGGGCCACGGAATGCTTCTCCATGAACTCGCTCATGTCGATGCGGATCATCGATTCCTCCGTGTCGAACAGGAAGCCGGCCAGCGCCTTGCTCAGCTCGGTCTTACCGACGCCCGTGGGGCCCAGGAACATGAACGAACCATAGGGACGGTTGGGGTCCGACAGCCCGGCGCGCGAACGGCGGATGGCGTCGGCCACGGCGGAAATGGCTTCGTCCTGGCCCACCACCCGTTCGTGCAGTTTTTCCTCGATGTGCAGCAGCTTGTCGCGCTCGCCCTGCATCATGCGCGACACGGGGATGCCGGTGGCGCGCGACACCACTTCCGCGATCTCCTCGGCGCCCACCTGGGTGCGCAGCAGCTTGGGCTGGCCTTCCTTGCCGGCCGCCGCGCCGCTATCGGCCTGCTTGAGCTGGGCTTCCAGTTCCGGCAGGCGGCCGTATTGCAGCTCCGACACGCGCTGCCAGTTGCTCTCGCGCGTGGCCTGCTCCATCTGCAGCTTGATGCGGTCGATCTCTTCCTTGATGTGGGAGCTGCCCTGCACCACCGCTTTCTCGGCCTTGAGGATTTCCTCCAGATCGGCCAGTTCGCGGCCCAGCTTGACGATTTCCTCCTCGATCAGGCCCAGGCGCCGGCGCGAGCCTTCGTCCGATTCCTTCTTGACGGCTTCCTTCTCGATCTTCAGCTGGATCAAGCGGCGTTCCAGCTTGTCCATCACCTCCGGCTTGGAATCGATCTCGATCTTGATCTTGGACGCGGCCTCGTCGATCAGGTCGATCGCCTTGTCGGGCAGGAAGCGGTCCGTGATGTAGCGGTGCGACAGCTCGGCCGCCGCGATGATGGCCGCGTCCGAAATGGCCACCTGGTGGTGCAGCTCATACTTGTCCTGCAAGCCGCGCAGGATGGCGATGGTCGCTTCCACGGTCGGTTCGTCGACCAGGATCTTCTGGAAGCGGCGCTCAAGCGCGGCATCCTTCTCGATGTATTTGCGGTATTCGTCCAGCGTGGTGGCGCCCATGCAGTGCAGTTCGCCGCGTGCCAGCGCCGGTTTCAGCATGTTGCCCGCGTCCATCGCGCCTTCCGCCTTGCCGGCGCCCACCATGGTGTGCAGCTCGTCGATGAAGACGATGGTCTGGCCTTCATCCATGGCCAATTCCTTGAGCACGGCCTTCAGGCGTTCCTCGAACTCGCCGCGGTACTTGGCGCCGGCCAGCAGCGCCGCCATGTCCAGCGACAGCACCCGCTTGCCCTTGAGCGAATCGGGCACCTCGTTGTTGACGATGCGCTGCGCCAGGCCCTCCACGATGGCCGTCTTGCCCACGCCCGGCTCGCCGATCAGCACCGGATTGTTCTTGGTACGGCGTTGCAGCACCTGGATGGCGCGGCGGATCTCGTCGTCGCGGCCGATCACGGGGTCGAGCTTGCCGGCGCGGGCGCGCTCGGTCAGGTCCAGCGTGTATTTCTTGAGCGCTTCGCGCTGGCCTTCCGCTTCCTGCGTGTCGACCTTGTTGCCGCCACGGACGGCGGAAATGGCCGCTTCCAGCGCCTTGCGGGTCAGGCCATTTTCGCGCGACAGCTTGCCGGCGTCGGACTTGTCGTCCGTCAGCGCCAGCAGCACCATTTCGCTGGAGACGAACTGGTCGCCCCGTTTCTGGGATTCCTTGTCGGCCAGGTTGAGCACGGAGACGAATTCCCGGCTCACCTGCACATCGCCGCCCGTGCCCGACACCTTGGGCAGGCGCTGGATCGACGACTTGAGCGCGTTGGCCAGGCCGTTGACGTTGACGCCGGCCCGCTGCAGCAACGAGCGGGCGGCGCCATCGTCCTGGTTCAGCAGGGCCGTCAGCAGGTGGACCGGTTCAATGTAGGGATTGTCGTTACCGACGGCCAAGCTTTGCGCGTCGGCCAGGGCTTCTTGTAACTTGGTAGTGAGCTTATCTTGACGCATGGAGTGCTCCAGAGAATTTTTAACTTACCTGCCAAGTAAGGCTTGGCGGTCCGTTTTCAAGGAGACTCCTAATTATTTAAACAATCAATGATCCAAGTCAAACCTCATGCAGTACGCCACTTATCGAGCGCCGTTTCATCCGTCACGCGGGCATCCACCCAGCGCGCGCCGTCCGGGGTCTGCTCTTTTTTCCAGAACGGCGCTTCCGTTTTCAGGTAATCGATGATGAACTCGCAGGCCGCGAACGACTCGCCCCGGTGCGCCGAGGTGACGGCCACCAGCACGATCTGCTCCATCGGCCGCAACGGCCCCACCCGGTGGATCACCAGCGCCCCGAAGATGGGCCAGCGCTGGCGGGCCTGCTCGATGATGGTGGAAATCGACTGCTCCGTCATGCCTGGATAGTGTTCCAGCTCCATTTCGGCCACGCTGGCGCCCTCGTTCAGGTCGCGCACGGTGCCGACAAAGGTCACCAGCCCGCCCACGCCGGGCTGGCCGGCGCGCAGGGCCGCCACTTCGGCCGTCAGGTCGAAGTCGGCTTCCTGGATCCGTACTTCGCTGTGGAAGGCCGCCACCGTCATGCTGCCTCCGAGGCGCCGATACGGCGGAACAGGGTTTCGATGCGGCTGGCCGTGCGCGCGTCGGCCAGGGCCGGCATGGCGCACAGGGCCAGGAACTGGTCGGCCTGGGTCTGCGGCTTGTGTCCGGACTTGAGCGACGATTGCAGCACTTCGACCTGCATCTTCAGGCGTTCGCGCGCGAACTCGGCGCCGCTGTCGACCCCGGCCACGATTTCCAGCCGCAGCACTTCGTCCAGCAGGCGGACGCCGTTGCTCGCCAGCGTGGCCCCATAGGCGGCCCGTTGGCCGTCCAGCGCCGCCAGACCAGCCGCCAGACGGGCGTGCAGGGTCTTGTCGTACTCGGCCGCCAGCGGCGGCAGGCCGCGCCAGCGTCCTTCCCACTCGGCGGCATCGAGCGCCTCGCCGCCGGCGATGGCCTGTTCCAGCGCCTGCACCAGGCGCAGCTTGTCGCGCAGCGCATTGGCCTGGGCCGCACCGGCACGGCGACGGATGGCGTCGGCTTGCGACTGGACGGATGCCACAGCCGCCTGGTAGCGCTGGGTGATCTTCGCTTCGCTGGCGCGCGGCACCGAGCCGGCGCCATGCCAGGCGGCAGCCGTGTCGCGCAGCAGCTTGGCCATGGCCGCCAGTTGCGCCTTGTCTTCGCCACTGAAGGTGGCCGTTTCCAGCGCCGCGCACAAGTCCTCGCGCACGTGCAGGTGGGCCTTGCGTTCGTGGTCAGCCGCATGCGCCGTTTCCTTGCGCTTGGCGAAGATGGCGTCGCAGGCGGCCCGGAAGCGCAGCCACAGGGCCTGCTCGGCCTTGCGCTCCAGCGGCAGCGCCCTGGCTTGCTCCTGCCACCGTTCCTGCAGGTGGCGCAGGTTGTCCAGCGTGTGGCGATCCGACGGCTGCAGCTTTTCCACTTCCGCGATCAGGTGCTCGCGCCGGCCCATTTCGACCTGGCGCTGCTCCGACAGCGGTGCCAGCAACTGGGTCAGCGCCTGGTCGAAGGCGGTGTCGAGCTTTTTCTTGTCCTTGCGGTCGATGGCACCCAGCCGGCCCCACATCTGGCGCAAGCGCTGCGCGGCGGCGGCGATGTTCTTCCATTCGGCGCCCTCGCGCACCCCGGCCGCCATGGCCTGGGTTTCCTCGATCAGGGCCTGGGCCTTGGCGGCGTTGCTGTGGCGTTCGTCGGCCAGGTGCTTGAAGTGGGCGGCGGCCGGCGCGTAGGCGGCCGTGCAGGCGGCGTCGAAACGCTCCCACAGGCTCTTGGGCGCGTGGCCGGACACGGCGTCCAGGCCCTTCCACCGTTCGCGCATGCTGCCCACCTTCTTGGCCAGCTCGCTCATGGACAGACCCAGCACCGGCAGTTCCTCCACCGCCTTGACCAGTTCCTCGCGCGACACATTGCCGCCCCAGCGGGCCCAGTTGGCCAGCCGCTTGAGTTCGGCGCGCACATGGGCCAGGCGGTCGGCCTGGGCCGGCGACAAACGCCCGCCTTTGTGTTCCTTGAGCCACTTGTCGTGCTCGGAGGCGGCATGCAGCAAGCCTTGCTCCAGCGCCGCCTCCATCGCGGCCAGCGTGTCGAGGAATTGCTGGCCCACTGGCTTGGGTGCGCCCTCCTTGTTCGCCTCCTTGTTCGCCGCCAGATTGCCCTCCTGATTGGCGTCCCGGGCAGGTTTGCGGGCCGGCTGGGCGGCCGGCGCGGGCGCGGGCGCCGCGGTCGGCAGGCGGGCCAGCACGGCATCCAGTCCGGCCTGCAGGGCCGTGGCCAGTTCGCCGGCCGGCACGGCGGGCAAGGCGCGCCAGTCGCGGCGGATCTGTTCACCGTCCAGGGTGGCCGGATCGGCCGCTTGCCAATCGGCCAGCGCCTGCTGGCGGGCCGCGACGGCGGCCTGGTGCTGCGCCAGTTCGGCCAGCGCGGCGCCCGCCTGTTCCAGCGCGGCGCTGTAATCGCTGAGCAAATGGCGCGGCAAGGCGGCCTGCTCGGGCGACGCCAGGAAGCCGGCCTGGGCCGCCGTCAAGCGGGCCAGCGCGGCGTCCGCCTCGCCCGGCGCCAGCCCGGCGGCCGGCAAGCGGCGCAGTTCGGCCAGCGCGTCGATCACGCCGCGCTGCAAGGTGACCTGGGCTTCCAGGCGCTGGGCCAGGGCGGCCCGCACGCCGTCAAAGGTGGCGGCCAGCTCGGGGCCGGCGGCGGTGACGGCCCACTGGCGGTCCAACTCGGCCACCTGGTTGGGTGTGAGCTTATCGTCTTGCGCCAGGCGCTGGGCGCTGGCGATGCAAGCCTGGGCTTTCTCGTGCTCGGCGCGCTGGTAGCGGATGGCGTCGAGCCGGCCCTGCATCAGCTTGGCGACGCGGCGGTCGGTGTTGCGCATGGCGTGCAGCACTTGTTCCAGCAGGGGCTGAGAATGCACGTGTTCGGCGGCGGCCAGGCGCACGCCGGCGAATTCGCTGTGCAAGATCAGTTCGACGGCGGCCGCTTCGTCGCCGTTCAGGGCGCGCGCGCGCTCGGTCTGCTCGTCGCGGCGGGCGGCGCTCTGGGCGGCGGCGGCGCTCGGCTCGGCGGCGGCCATGGCCACGGCGGCGGCGTCCGGCTTGTCGCCCGCGCGCTTAAAGAGGAATTCGAACATGGTGGACTTTGCTATCAGGTGGGAGGGGCTAAAACCACCATGATAGCAAAGCGGACAGATTTTGCTCGCGCGGCGGCCTATCCGGCGCGTACGCGCTGGCGCACGCGGCGCTCCGGCAACTGCCGCAACAGCGGTGGCAAGGTCTGTTCCACGTCCATGCCGGGCAGCGGCAGCACCGCCAGCGCGGGGATGGCGATGGCGTCGTCGGGCCGCTCGTCGCCGCCGGGCAGGATGGCGGCGCCGTCGGCCGCCGGCGACTTGCCGCGCCGCACTTCTTCCAGCTTGGCGTCGTGCAGCAGGAACTGGTTGGCGATGGCGAACCAGGCGTCGCCCCCGATCACGCTGCGGGCGATGGCGAACAGTTCCTGCTCCTCCTTTTCCAGCCGCTGCAGCAGGGCCGCGCAGAACGCGTCCACGCTGTCGCAGATCTGGCCGACCTGGGCATCGTTGCCCTCGGCCAGGTCGCCCATGCGGGCCTGCATGGCGCGGATCTCGGCCAGCGCCGACTGGTTCAGCCGGTTCAGTTCATCGATCAGCTGGTCGGCCCGCTCCGTGGCCTGGCGGATGGCGGGAATCAAGTACATTTCCGTCTTGCGCCAGTTGCAGGTTTGGTACAAACGATTGAGCATCTCGCACGCATATTCGAGTTGCCCGATGGTCAGGCTATGCTGCTGCAGCAGCGTGGCGCGCACGTGGTGCTGGAATGACTGCAGACTGATGCGCACCTTGGCTTGCTCCACGGATAGAGCTACCAATGTATAAGTGGCCGTTAACATGTGTCTCCCCCGGCTGGCCGGTGCCCGTGTGGCGCTGTCACGGGCTATTGTTGTCTCGGAATTATTGTCTCGCGGAACCCCATTTGGGGGCGGCAGCGTCAAGCGAGGAAGTACCAGTGTAAAGAATTCCGACAACAGCGTCTTGTGAAATATCAAATGCTGCGCAGCATCATGCCACCGCCTGCAACGGCAAGCGCAGGTTGACCATGCCCGCCTCCGCATGGGGCAGCACGGTGCCGCCGAAGTGGCGCACCAGGCTCTGCACACCGTTGTTTTCTGACAAAGCCTCGCCGCTCAATTCGGCCGTGCCCCGGCTGCGGAAATAGTCGACCAGCTTTTGAAACAATACCCGCCCCAGGCCCAGGCCCTTGAGGTCGGAGCGCACGATGATGGCGAATTCCGCGCTCTGGTTGTCCGAATCGACCACGGCCCGCACCACGCCCAGCGTTTCGGGCTGGCCGTCGGCGCCGCTGCCGGTGGCGATGAAGGCCATGGCGCGGTCGTAATCGATCTGGGTCAGGCGCGCCAGTTGCGACGGCGGCAACTCGCGCATGGCCGAGAAGAAGCGCAGCCGCACGTCGTCCGGCGCCAGCGCGCGGAAGAACGCCAGGTGCTGGGGCGCGTCCTCGGGGCGGATCGGGCGCAGCACGATGGTGCGGCCCTGCCAGGCCAGTTCCTGCTCCAGTTCCTGCGGATAGGGGCGGATCGCCATGGTGCCGGTGGCGCGCGGCGGCGCCAGCCGGATGTCGGCGTCCAGCGCCAGCACGCCATCGGCGTCGGCCAGCAGCGGGTTGATTTCCAGCTCGGTCAGTTCCGGCAGGTCGGCCACCATCTCGGCCACCTGCACCAGCATGCGGCCGATGGCGTCGGCGTCGGCCGGCGCGTGGTCGCCATAGCCGGCCAGCAGCCGCGCCACCCGGGTGCGGCCCACCATGTCGCGCGCCAGCACCATGTTCAGCGGCGGCAGGCCGGCCACCCGGTCGTCGGCCACCTCGGCGGCCGGGCCGCCCTGGCCGAACAGGATCACGGGGCCGAACACGGGGTCGGCCCGGACCCGGACCGCCAGTTCCTGCGCCTGCGGGCGGCGCGCCATCTGCTGCACGGCGAAGCCGGGACCGGCGGCCGGCCGCAGCCGCCGCACCCGCTCGCGCATGGCGCAGGCGGCCGCATGCAGCATGGCGTCGTCCTCCAGGTCCAGCACCACGCCGCCCACGTCGGCTTTGCGGCCGATATCGTGGGCGCCGGCCTTGAGCGCGACCGGATAGCCGATGCGGCGCGCCGCCGCCAGCGCCTGTTCCGCGTCGGCCGCGAATTCCGTGGCCGCCATCGGGATGCCGTAGGCGGCCAGCAGCGCGCAGGTGTCGCGCGCGTCGAGCGCCGAGTGGCCTGCCGCCAGCGCGGCCGTCACCAGCGCCTGCGCCGCCGCCCGTTGCGGCGCGGCGGCGGCCGGCACCCGGGCCGGCACTTCCATCAGCAAGTCCTGGTTGCGGCGGTACTGCACGATCTGCAGGAAGCCATGCACGGCTTTTTCCGGCGTGTCGTAAGTGGGCAGGCCGGCGTCGCTGAAAGTCTGGCGGGCCGCCGCCACCGAGCGCCCGCCCAGCCAGCACGACAGCACGTTGCGGCTGGCGGCCCGCAATTGCGGCGCCAGCGCCTCGGCGATCAGGGCGCTGGACACCATGGCCGTGGGCGCGTGCAGGAACAGCAAGGCGTCCGCCTGCGGCTCGTGCAGCAGCGCGTCGACGGCGCCGCTGTAGCGCTCCACGGGCGCGTCGGCCAGCAGGTCGAGCGGGTTGGACTGGGGCGCCTGCAACTGGCGCAGCCGCTCCAGCGTCTCCGGCGACAGCCCGGCCAGCGTGGCGCCGCCCGCTTGCAGGGCGTCGGCCGCGATCAATCCCAGGCCGCCGCCGTTGGTCAGCACGGCCAGGCGCTCGCCGCGCTGCTGGCGGGCGCGGGCCAGCGTTTCAACCGCGTCGAACAGGTCTTCCGTCGAATACACGCGCAGCATGCCGGCGCGGCGGATGGCCGCGTCGAACGCCAGCTCCGCCTCCGGCTCCGGGTCGCGCCCCACCTTGAGCACGATCACCGGCTTGCCGCGCGCGGCCAGCCGGCCGGCCGACATGAACTTGCGGGCGCAGCTGACCCGCTCCACGCACAGCAGGATCGCGGCCGTGTCGTTGTCGGCCGCCAGATAATCGAGCATGTCGCCGAAATCCACGTCGACGCCCTCGCCCATGGCGACAAAGGTGGAAAAGCCGATGCCGCGCAGGCTGGCCCAATCCAGCACGGCCGTGCCCAGCGCACCCGATTGCGACACGAAGGCCAGCTTGCCGGCCGCCGCCGGCAAGTGGGTGAAGCTGGCGTTCAAGCCCAGCGCCGGCACTTGCAGGCCCACGCTGCCCGGCCCCAGGATGCGCAGCCGGTGCGGCCGCGCCGCCTCCAGCATGGCCTGGCGCACGCTGCGCCCGCCCGCGCGATGGGCTTCCAGACCGGCCGTCATGACGATGGCGGCGCGGGTGCCGCGCGCGCCCAGGTCGGCGATCAGGCCCGGTATGGTGGCCGGCGGCGTGCACAGGATGGCCAGGTCGGGCGCGGCCGGCAAGGCGCTCAACTTGGCGTAGCAACGCAAGCCGTGCAGGCGGTCGTGGCGCGGGTTGAGCGGCCACAGCGCGCCGCCAAAGCCGCCTTCGACCAGGTTGGCCAGCACGCGGGTGCCGATGCGCTGCGGCTTGTCGGACGCGCCGATCACGGCCACTGAGGCCGGTGCGAACAGATGCTTGAGATGCCTGATGCTCATACCAGATCCTTAGCGGCTGGCGCCGCGCTGTACTTCGCTGTACTTCGCTCTATTTTTCGCTCTCTTGATATCGCTGCCGCGCGTCCACTACCAGCGCGAACTGTGGTCTTCCGTCACCCCGACCAGCTGGTTGACCATGCGCTTGGGCGCGTCGGGCGCCGTACGCACCCAACCGCTGAAGGTGCCGATCGGCTGCAGGTAGCGGCTGGCCGCCACCACCAGGTTCTTGTTTTCGCGCCGCGCCCCTTCCGGCGTGAAGTGCAGTTCCAGCTGGTCGTCCTCGGTGAAGATGTGCCAGCGCGACAGCGGGTCGCTGTTATCGTACAGGAAGTGCGCGGGGCCCAAGGCGTGCAACTGGCCGTCCAGCCACAGCGCGTTCTCGTTGGCGCCGAAATAGCCGGCCTGCAGGTTGAAGCCCACTTCCAGGTCATGGCCGGAAGCCCAGCGCCACGCCGTCTCGCGCGCCAGCAGGCCGTTCGAATAATCGAAGCTGGCCACGCCGCCGGCCAGGTCATATTCGTCGCGGAACGTGCTGACCCGCCCGGTGACGGGCATGGCGGTCGATTTCTGGGTGGCGTGCACGGCCCCCTTGGCCACCGGGCCGCTGGCCAGCAGCAGCGGCGCCGTGCCGGGGCCGAATTCCGCCTCGATCTCCAGGTAATCGCAATGCAGCGCGAGCCGGTAGCGGCCCGGCTCGGGGCTGTCGATGGCGATGTTGCTGCGGCGCGTCTTGAAGCGGCTGGCGCCGGCCGCGTTGTCGGCCAGCGTGGCCGACAGGCCGGGCAAGCCGTCCTGCGAGAAATTGGCCAGCATGTCGCCGTCGTCGCGGTCGAAGGCGTAGGCGAAGGCGGTGCTGGTCCAGCCCACGTCGACGATGGCGACGGCGCAGAAAATGTGTTCCGTGCCCAGCGCCACGTAATGCCAGCGCTTGTGGTGGAAGCGGCGCCACAGGGCGCTGCGGGCATAGGGCGCGGCCAGCCGGGGCCAGTCGAACTGGTCGACCTGGCCCGCGTAGCGGCCAAACAGGGGCTGGCCGTCGGGGCCGATCAGGCTGGCGGGGGCGGCGGGCAATATCATGCGGAAGCTTCTTTCTGCTCTTGGTGTGCGAGGTTGAGTTGGGCCTGTAACAGTGGCGCGAAGTGTGACGGTACAGTGGCGTTCACCTGCACGCACGGGCAGCCATGCCAGTGCGCACAGCGCTGCAGGGCGGCCGCCACGTCGCGCACGAAGCGCTCGCTGAGGCGTGTGCCCGGCTCCAGCGCCAGCGATTTCAGTTCAAAGATGCCGGCGCGGCGGTGCGCCTTGGCGTCCACCCGTCCCACCAGCGCGCCCCGGCGCAGGATGGGCAGCGTGAAATAACCGTAGCGGCGCTGTTCGGCCGGGGTGTAGCACTCCAGCCGGTAATCGAAGCCGAACAGTTCCTGGGCGCGGCGCCGGTCCCACACCACCGGATCGAACGGCGACAGGATGGTGGTCAGGGTGGGCGCCAGCGCGCCGGCGGCGGCCGCCTCCAGCAAGCCGGCATGGTCAGGATGCACGTACACGGGGTCGTCCCAGCCGGCCACGCGCGCCTCCAGCAGCGCGCCTTCGGCCACCAGCACTTGCGGGTCCAGCCGCGGCGGCCGGGTGCGGAAATAGTCGCTGATCCAGCCGCCGCGGGCCAGGCCCAGCGCCTTGACGGCCTTCAGCACCAAGGCGCGCCGGGTCTGGTCCATGGGCGGCATGCGGCTGTCGTCCCAGTCCGGCAGCACCCGTTCGGCCAGGTCGTACACGCGCTGGAAATTGTGGCGGCGGGCGATCATCAGCACCCCGGCCGTGAACAGCACTTCCAGCGACCGTTTTTCCGGCTTCCAGCCCCACCAGCCGCCAGCCTGGCCGTCGGTGCGTTCAAAGTCGGCAGAGCGCACCGGCCCGTGGGTGCGGATATGGTCCAGCACGGCGTCGACGTCGGCGCGCCGCTCGCGCATCCATGTCTCGGAGTACTTCCAGCCCATGGAACCGGGGTCTATCATCCTGTGCCGGTACAGTCCATAGTCCTCCACCGGTACAAAACACGCCTCGTGGGCCCAGTATTCGAACAGGGCGCCCCGCTCCAGCGCCTGCTCCAGCCACGCGGGCGGATAGTCGCCCAGCCGGCTCCACAGCACCAGGTAGGGACTGCGCGCGACCACGTGGATGGTGTCGATCTGCAGCACGCCCATCTGGCGGATGGCGGCCAGCACGTCAGCCTGGACGGCCTTGCGGCGGCGCGGCTGCAACAAGCCCTGGGCAGCCAGATGCAGCGCACGGGCGGCCGCCAGTGTCAAAGTCGGTACGGTCAAATCCTGCTTCCTCTGCTGTGGGCCGGCGCGGGTAGGCGGCGGGCGAAACGCCTATTCTAATAAAGAAATCAACATTGCCTGTATTTTTTGTGCCACCAAAGTGATGCCTTACGACACATTATTTTCCCGCGCGCGCCACCCAAGGCGGGTAAATCCGTGCAGAATAAGCGAAATCATCCTTGAGACGGCCCGTCCCCGGCATGCCGCCTCCGATGCGGGGAACGCAGAACACTCATGACACGGATCGCCACCAGCCCTGCCCTGCGCTTCCTGCGCCGCCTGTATCGTTGGATACTGCTGCCGGCGTTTGCGCTGGCGCTGCTGGCGATCATGTGGACGGCCGTGGTGTACCAGGTGGGCCAGGAACGCCAGAACGCCCATGCCGAGGCGGTGTTGCACAGCCAGTCGCTGGCGCGTACGCTGGCCGAACACGCCAACCACCTGCTGCGCCAGACGGACCACGCCACCCAGCTGTTCAAGCTCAAATACGAGGAAACCGGCGGCGCCCTGCGGCTGGCGGAGTTCAGCCGCCGCAATGGCCTGCTCGAATCGCTGCTGCCGACCCGGCTGGAACTGCCCATGGCCCTGCTCGACGCGCGCGGCAATGTGGTCGACAGCATGCATGGCTATTTCGCGCCCGACATCGGCCAGCAAGCGTTCTTCCGCAGCCACGCCGGCAGTCCCGAGGACACCACCCTGGTGGCCACGCCGGTGGTGGAGCAGGCCAACAAGAAATGGCAGATCCAGCTGTCGCGCCGCCTGAACGCGCGCGACGGCAGCTTCGCCGGCGTGTTCCTGATCATGATCGACCCGGCCATCTTCGTGGAGGATTACGACCGCCTCAACGTGGAAGACCAGGGCGCCGTGCTGCTGCTGAGCCGCGACAGCGGCCTGACCACGGGCCGGGTGGACGAACGCCTGATCATCAGCGATACGCTCGATTTCGCCCCGGCGCCCGACGTTGCCGATGAACTGCTGCTCAAGCATCCGTTCGACCAGGTGGAGCGCATCTACAGCTACCGCGACATGCCCCGCTACGGCTTGACGGCGGTGGTCGGCATCACGACGCGCGGCGCGCTGGCGCGCTTTGCCCGCCAGCGCAATGTGTATTTCGGCGCCGTCACGGTGGCTTCGCTGCTGGTGCTGCTGTTCGTCGGCTTGCTGATGCAGCAGGCGCAGCGCCTGCGCCGCAGCGCGCGCCAGGTGAGCGAGGCCCAGCTGATGCTGCGCGCGGCCGCCAACGCCAGCCTGGACGCGGTCTATCTGCTGCGCGCCTGCCGCGCCCACCAAAAACCGCATCCCGTGGTCGACTTCACGTTCGCCGACCTCAACGAGCGCGGTGCCCAGATGCTGGGCCACAGCCGCGACGAGCTGCTGGGCCGCCAGGTGCTCCACATCCTGCCGGCGCTGCGCGATCGGGGTTTCCTCGATAAGTACCAGCATGTGCTGCAAACGGGGCAGCCGCTGGAGGAGGAGTTCGAAGCCGACTACCTGCCCGGCCCACCGCGTTGGCTGCGCCAGCAGATCGTCGCCATCGACAATGGCGTGGCCTTGACCACGCGCGACATCACGGCCCGCAAGGAAGGCGAACTGGCGATGCGCAAGAAACAGGCCGAACTGGCGGCCGTCAATGACGCCTCGCCACTGGGACTGATCCGGGCCGACCGGGCCGGCCATTGCACCTACGTCAATCGCACCTTCGAAACCATCACCGGCCTGACCCGTGAGCAGGCGCTGGGCGACGCCTGGCTGGACGCCGTGCACCCCAACGACCGCCAGGAAGTGAAGGCCTCGCTGCAGCGCATGGTCGAGACGCGCGAGCCGCTGCAGGACACGGTGCGCTGCCTGCGCCCGGACGGCGAAGTGACCTGGGTTTCGTTCAAGGTGGCGGCCATGATGGTGGACGGGAAGCTGTATGGCTACGTCGGCACGCTCGACGACATCACGCTGATACGCAAATCCGTGATGGCGCTGCGCGAGAGCGAGGCGCGGCTGCGCACCATCGCCGACACGCTGCCGGCCATGATCGCCTACATCGACTTCGAGGAAATCTACCGCTTCCACAACATCGCCTACGAACGCGAATTCAACCGCAGCGGCCTGCATGTGCAGGGCAAGAGCGTGCGCGAGACCGTGGGCGAGGAACGCTACGCCTTCCTGGCGCCCTACATCCGCCGCGTGCTGTGTGGCGAAACCCTGTCGTTCGAGGAGGAGGATGACAGCCAGGGCTATGAACGCACCTTCGAGGTGGTCTACATTCCGCAGCATGACGTGGACGGCATCACCGTGGTCGGCTTCCACGTCATGCGCCAGGACGTCACGGCGCAAAAGCGCGAGAAGCAGCGCCTGCTCAAGCTGTCGCAGATCGATGCCCTGACGGGCCTCACCAACCGTGCCGGCTTCCTGCAAAAGCTGCACGACGCCATGGCCGCCTGCCGCGAGAACGCCAGCATGATGGCCGTGATGTACATGGATATCGACCGCTTCAAGCCCGTCAACGACACCTTCGGCCACAGCGTGGGCGACGCCCTGCTCAAATCGTTCTCGACCCGCCTGACCCACGCCATGCGGGCCAGCGACACCATCGCCCGGCTGGGCGGTGATGAATTCACCATCATCATGGAGCGCGTCAGCCGCACTGACGACGCGGCCATGCTGGCCGGGAAAATCGTCAGCGCGATGCAGGCCCCGTTCAACCTCGATGGCACGGTGGTGAACGTGTCGGCCAGCATTGGCCTGACCTTCTACAGCGACGAGGACATGACGCCCGCCGAACTGCTGAACCGGGCCGACGTGTTGCTGTACGAAGCCAAGCAGGCCGGCCGCAACACCTTCCGCGCCGGACCGCCGCAGCCGGTGGTGCACGCGGCCTGAGGACAAGGCGCGGCGCGGCCGGCGCGGCCGGCATATTCGCGATAACGACTGCGTCAAACCGCGGCGCCCCATCTTGCGCTATATTGTGCGCTTTACCGCCCGCGCCCCCTCTATCTTCATGCGTCTGCTGCACACCTCCGACTGGCACCTGGGCCAGTCGCTCCACAATTTCGACCGCGCCTACGAACACCAGTGTTTCCTGGACTGGCTGCTCGACACCATCGTCGCGCGGCGGGTCGACGCGCTGCTGATCGCCGGCGACGTATTCGACAACGCCAACCCGTCGGCCGCCTCGCAGCACCAGTTGTACCGCTTCCTGCGCCAGGCCAGCGAACGGGCGCCGCACCTGAACCTGATCGTCATCGCCGGCAACCACGACTCGCCGGGACGGCTGGAGGCGCCCGGCCCCTTGCTTGCGGCGCACGGCACGCGGGTGGTGGGCAATGTACGGCGCGGCGCGGACGGCGAAATCGACCTCGAACAGTTGGTGCTGCCGCTCACCGACCGCGACGGCGCGGTGCGGGCCTGGTGCCTGGCCATCCCGTTCCTGCGCCCGGGCGACGTTCCGCGCGCGAGGCCGGTGGCGGAAAACGGGGCGAAGAACGGACCGGCAGCTGTGGCGGAAAGCGTGGAAGAAGCGGCGGCGGCGGACGCCGACGCCGTGCGCGACGAACCGGCCGGCGATCCCTACCTGGCCGGCATCGCCCTGCTGTACCGGCAAGCGCTGGCGCTGGCCGAGGCCCGCCGCCAGCCGGGACAGGCCATCATCGCCATGGGCCACTGCCACATGGTCGACGGCCAGATGTCGAACGACTCCGAACGGCGCATCGTCATCGGCGGCACGGAAATGCTGCCGGCCGGGATCTTCGGCCCCGCCATCGCCTATGCTGCGCTGGGACACCTGCACCTGGCGCAGGCGGTCGGCAAGCAGCGGCATATCCGTTATTGCGGCAGCCCGATTCCGCTGTCGTTCGCCGAGGTGGACTACCAGCATCAGGTGCTGCTGATCGACGTGGATGGGGATCAGGTGAGCGCGATCACGCCGCTGCCCGCGCCGCGCGCCGTGCCGCTGCTGCGGGTGCCGGCCAAACCGGCGCCGCTGGCGCAGGTGCTGGAGGAGCTGGCCGCGCTGGCGCCCGCGCCCGCCGAACCGCACGCCCAGCCCTTGCTGGAAGTGCGGGTGCGGCTGGACGGCCCCGAACCGGGGCTGCGGGCGCGCATCGAAGCGGCGATCGACGGCAAGCCGGTGCGGCTGGCCAAGATCGAAACGTCCAGCGCGGCCCGCGACCACGGCCAGCAAGACCAGGCCATGACGCTGGACCAGCTGGACCAGTTGAAGCCGGACGACATTTTCAAGCGTTTGTATGCGCAAAAATTCGGCAACGACGCTCCCGCCGACCAATTGAGCGCGTTCGCTGAACTGATGCTGCCCGGCGCCTGACCTACCCAACAACACCATGAAGATACTGAACATCCGCGGCAAGAACCTGGCCTCGCTGGCCGGCGAATTCCAGGTCGATTTCGAAACGGAACCACTGGCCTCCTCCGGCCTGTTCGCCATCAGCGGCCCCACCGGCGCCGGCAAAAGCACCCTGCTCGACGCCCTGTGCCTGGCCCTGTACGACGCCACCCCGCGCCTGCTCAAGGCCCTGGGCCGCAGCGTGCTGCCGGACGTGGGCGCGGAAACCATCTCGACCCTGGACCCGCGCAACCTGCTGCGGCGCGGCACGGCCGAAGGCTATGCGGAAGTCGATTTCGTCGGTAACGACGGCGCCAGCTACCGTGCGCGCTGGAGCGTGCGGCGCTCGCGCACCAAGGCCGAAGGCGCGCTGCAACCGACGGCCATGAGCTTGCACCTGCTGCCGGCCCTGCAGCCCGTGGGCGGCACCAAGACCGAAGTCAAGGCCGCGATCGAACAGCGCATCGGCCTGTCGTTCGACCAGTTCACGCGCGCCGTGCTGCTGGCGCAAAACGAGTTTTCCACCTTCCTGAAGGCGGAGGACAATGAACGGGGCGAACTGCTGGAAACACTCACCGGCAGCACCATCTACAGCGATATCTCGATTCGCGCGTTCGAACGGGCCAAGCTGGAACAAGCCAGGCTGCAGCAACTGAACCTGCGGCTGGCGGACCAGAAGCCGCTCAGCGCCGAGGAGCGGGCCACCAACGAACAGCAATACGCCGGCGCCCAGGCCGCGCTGGCGCAGCTGGACGAGCGCAAGGCCATACTGGAGCAGCAACTGCGCTGGCACCAACAAGCCGCGCAACTGCGCAGCGCCGAACAACAGGCGTCGCAGGCCTGGCAGGCCAGCGCCGCCGAAGCCGAGGCGGCGGCGCCGCGCCGGGCCGCGCTGGCCCGGATCGAGGCCGTGCAGGCGGCACGCCCACTGGCCGACGACTTGACCCGCATCGCCGGTGAGATCGTCCGCACCGAAACGGCCATCGCCGCCCGCAAGGAGCAAGCGGCCCAGGCGCGGCTGGCGCAGCAGCAGGCCAACGACGCGCTGGCGCGGGCGGCCACGCAACTGCAGGAGGCTGAACAGGCGCAGCGCGCCGCCACGCCGCAACTGGACCAGGCCAAGGCACTGGACGCCCGCATCGAAACGATGATGCCGGCCTACCGCCAGGCTCTCGGCCAGCGCGACGTGGCCGTGCTGGCGGACACGCAGGCCAGCAATGCGCTGCGCGAAAAACGGGAACAGCGCGACAAACTGCGGGCGGCGCAGGACAGCGCGGCCGCATGGCTGCAACAGCACCAGCAGTGGCAAACGCTGGCCACGTCATGGGAACGTTGGGACGTGCTGTTTGTGCAGGCCGGACAGGCCGCATCGCAGGCCGAAAAGCTGGCGCGCGAACTGGCGCGGGCACAGCGTGCCGCCCAGGCGCAGCGCGAACAGCAAGAACAGGCCGGGGCGCGCCTGGCCGCATCGGCCACCGCCATGCAGGCGCTGGAAGCCCGGCGCCAGGAAGCGCTCCGCGCGCTGGCGGCCTGCTCGGAGGACCGCCTGCCGCAGCAGCGCAGCCAGTGGGAACAGCGGCGCGATTTGCTGGCCGGCGCGGAGAGGCTGTGGCTGGAGCTCGACGCGCGCCAACGCCGCGGTAAGCAACTGGACGCACAATCGGCCCAACTGCATCAGGCCAAGGTCACGGCGGAAGTGCAGCTGGCGCAGGCGCAGCAGGAACACGTGGGCATCATGGCCGCGTTCGCGCAAGCCGAACGGTCGTTGAAACTGGCCGAAGCGGCGTGCGCGGAAAGCGTGGAAAAACTGCGCGCCACGCTGGAGGATGACACGCCCTGCCCCGTCTGCGGCGCGCTCGAGCATCCCTACCGCCATGAGGATGGCGCCCTGCAAGCCATGCTGGCGGGGCTGCGCCAGGAAGTGGTGCATTGCCGCGAGCGGATGATGGCCAACGCGGACCAGCAGACCAGCCAGCGCGCCGCCGTGCAATCGTGCATCGAGCAACTGGGGGCGATCGCAGCCGAAAGCCGCACCGTGCATGAAGCGCTGCGGTTGGCCGAGGCGGCCTGGCACAGCCACGCACTGGTCGCCGACACTGGGGCGGAAAGCGCTCTGCCAGAAGAGGACCAACGCCATGCATGGTTCGAAGCACAACTGGCCGCCGCGCGTGGCGAATTGCAGCGCATCGAACGGCAGGAAGCCGCCATGCGCACTGCGGCCGCCGCACGCGACCAGGTGCAACTGGCCTGCGACCAGGCTGGCACGGCCCACGCGCAACTGCTGGAACAGGCTGGCGCCGCGCAAACAGCGCTGGCTGGCATGGCGGCCGAACTCAAGGCGCTGGACGAACAGCGTATCGACGTGGCGCTGCAACTGGCGGCGCTGCTCGACGACTTGAACCCGGCCTTCAACGGCGGCGACATTCCCGTGGAGGACTGGCGCGACGACTGGCGCAGCGGCCCGGCCCGTTTTTATGAAGCGCGCAAGGCCGAGAGCCGGAGCTGGCTGGCCCAGCACGAGGCGAGCGAACAGCGCGCCGTGGCGCTGTCCACCGCCGACGTCGAGCTGCAAGCGCTGGCGGCGGCGCAAGACAAGACCGCCCTTGATGCGGCAGCGGCCCGCCAGGCCTTCAGCCAGGCGGATGCCGCGTTGCGCGCGGCGCAGGATGCGCGCATGGCGCTATGGGACGGCAAGGAAGTGCGCGACGTTGAACGCACGCTGCAGGCGGCCATCGATACCGCCCGCGACAGCGCCACGGCCCAGCAAGCCAACGGACAACAGGCGGCGCACAACGCGGCGCGCCTGGATGAGGCGCTGGCGCAAGCGCAGGCCAGCCTGGCCGCGCTGCACCAGGCCGCGCAGGCCGCCGCCGAGCGCTTCGCGGACTGGCTGCATGCCTACAACCTGCGCCAGCCCGACACACCGCTGGCCGACACGGCGCAACTGCGGGGGTTGCTCGATCACACGGCGGAGTACATCAGCGGCGAACGCGATGCCTTGCAGGCGCTGGACAATGCGGCCGGCAATGCGGCGGCCGTACTGCGTGAACGCCAGGCGCAGCACGCGCAACACCTGCGCGGCGCGCCACCGGCGCTGGAACGCGAGGATGACGAGGAACAGGAACAGGGACAGGAAGATAGTCAGGCCACTGCCGCTGAAGCGCCTGGCGACGATCCGGCGGCGCACGTCGCGCGGCGGTTGCGGGCATTGGCTGTCCGCCGCGCCGAGGCCGACGACGGGGCCGTCGCACTGCGGTTCGCGCTGGAGCAGGACAATGCGAAACGCCGCCAGGCCCAGGCCATGCTGGCCGAAATCGAACAACAGGAAGCCATCGAACAGCGCTGGGCGCGCATGAGCGAGTTGATTGGTTCGGCGGACGGCAAGAAATTCCGTAACTACGCGCAGCAATTCACGCTGGACGTGCTACTGGGCTACGCCAACGCCCACCTGAAGCAGCTGGCGCGCCGCTACCAGCTGGAACGCATCGTCAACCCGGCCAATCCGTCGCTCGGCCTGCTCGTGCGCGACCAGGACATGGGCGGCGAAATGCGTTCCGTGCATTCGCTGTCGGGTGGCGAATCGTTCCTGGTGTCGCTGGCGCTGGCGCTGGGACTGGCGTCGCTGTCGTCCAACCGGGTGCGGGTGGAGTCGCTGTTCATCGACGAAGGCTTCGGCAGCCTGGACGCGGAAACGCTGCGGGTGGCCATGGATGCGCTGGACGGCCTGCAATCGATGGGGCGCAAGGTCGGCGTCATCTCCCACGTGCAGGAAATGACGGACCGTATCGCCACCAAGATCCTGGTCCAGCCCTCGGCCGGCGGCAAGAGCACCATCGCCGTGGAATAAGGGCCGCGCCGGCGGCGGTCCACCCGATCAACGCTCGCGGGCGGTGGCGGGGCGCGACATCCTGATCAGCTCCCACCCCAGTTCGCGCCGGATTTGCTGCGGGTCGGGCGGTGGACGGCGCGCCACGATCTGGTTTTGCAACCACTGTCGGACGGATTCCTTGCTCGGTTGCTTGGACTGCTCCATGGCGTGACCTCTCCTGTGTGGGACCGGGGCGGCGACGCATAGATCGTCGCCGGACACACCTTCAACGCGACGCCGTGGCTTCAGTTGACGCGCAGCGCGCCGCCAGCGTGCTTCATTTGCAACCAATTGCTACAGCCAGGCGGCAGCGGATTTGCTATTATTCAGACAAGTTCGCAGCAAAATTCGCAGATAAGTTCGCAAACAGGTTTGCAAACAGGTTCGTAAGCAAGTGGGCAAATAAGTTCGCAGCCAAGTTTGAACCCGCCACACCGCCATGAGCACAGCCGCCATCCCTGCCAGTGCACGCGTCCCAGCGCCACCGGCCACGTCCAACGCTGTTGGCCAGGGCGCTCCCGGCGCACGGGCTGGCGCGGGCATGCGCGCTGGTGCGGCCGGTGACCATGCGCAAGGCGATGGTGCGGCAGCCGCCCCGTCCTCCGCCCCCAGCACCAGCGCCGCCACCACCACCGCCGCCTCAAGCAGCACCACGCTGACGCCGCAGGCGCTGGCCCTGATCGACCGGCTCAAAGCGCGCGACACCGAGGTGCGCCAGCACGAACTGGCCCACCTGGCCGCCGCTGGCGGGCTGGCCGTCTCCGGCGCCGCCTACACTTACCAGCGCGGCCCGAACGGGGTCGATTACGCCATCGGCGGCGAAGTCCATATCGACACTTCGCCCGGCCGCACGCCCGAGGAAACCATCGCCCGCGCCCGCACCATCCAGGCCGCCGCGCTGGCGCCGGCCGACCCGTCCGGCCCTGACCGGGCCGTGGCCGCGCAGGCGCAGCAACTGGAACAGCAGGCCAGGGCCGAACTGGCCGTCCAGGCTGCGCAGCAGGCGGTGGCCGGGCACGAACCGGCGGACAGCGCGCGGCCGGCCAAGGGCGCGGGCCAGGACAAGGGGGCACCACCAGTGGCAGGCCGGCCATTGGCGCCCGGCGTGACCGACGGCGCGCAAGTGGCGCCGCTGCAACAGCCACCGTCGGCCGAATCAGTGCGGCGCGCCTACGAGGCCGGTCCGCTGGCCCGGCCCCGGCTCGACGTGGTGGCCTGATGATAGAATCGCGCCTTTGACCGCGATTTATACAGATCATGCTTAAAGCCCCACGTACCCTCACGTTCAAATGCGCCAAATGTGGCAAATCTGTCCAGGTTTTTCTGCAGAAAGTGTCGACCTGCTCCCATATCCAGCCCTACCAGGGCATTTGCCAGTGCGGCGAAGTCAAACGCCACGCCACCGGCCAGAAGGACGCGGTGCAGTCCTATCTGGCTTCGCCCGACGGTAGCTGGTCCCACCATCACTAATTGTCAAAAAGCCCTCAAGTTTTACCGGCCGAGGCCGTTATCTGAGTATCACTCTCAGGAAATCACCATGTCTACCATCTCCGCACTCGGCGCCCGCACGTTGCCGGCGCAAGCATATCCTGCCGCCCTGGCGCAGGCGGATGCCCGGCCGTCCAACGTTCACGCGTCCAAGGCGGCGAGCGGCGACAACGCCATTTCCCTGTCCAACAGTGGCGTCGACCTGGAAAAGCGCCTGTCCTCGCTCGGCAACTCGACGGTGGACCTGGCCCAAAGCCTGTTAGGCAGCTTCGCCCAGAATCTGTTTGGCGATGCAGGCAAAGGTGCGGACATCTCGTTCGACTCGGTCAGCCTGGACGCCCAATCGAGCCTGAGCGCCGCCGTGCAGCATAGCAACGGCCCCAATGGCACCACCGATGCGGCCGGCGTACAACTGACTGACAGCACCCACTTCCTGGGCAAAGGCAGCATCACCACCGCCGATGGCCGCAAGTTCGACTTCGAGATCGAAGTCCAGTACAGCGATCAATACACTGCGCTGGCTGGCCAGCACAGTTCAAATACAACTGCCGCACAGGGCGCAGGGCGCGGCCAGGGCACTGCCGGCACAGCGAACGGCACCGGTCAAAACAGTGGCGCGGACACCAGCGGCCTGCCGACGGTACAGTTCCCCAATGTTGACTTCCCTGGCACGTTGGCCGACCTGTTCCAGCTGATCGGGCGCAACCTGCAATCGAGCCTGTCCGTCAATCCTGGCGCCGGCGACAATGGCAATGGCAGCAATATCGACCGCACCACCTTGCGCAGTCTCTCGTTGCGCCTGCTGAGCCTGGTCGACAGCAAGCACAAAGATACCTATGCGGCGCCCAACGGCGCCGAGGCACGCGCCAAGTCCGTCGCGGACGCCTATGGCACGGCGCCGGCCGGACCGGCGGCATCCGCTGGCAGCACCGGCACCGGCACCAGCGTCGATACGACCAGCGCCCCAGCCACCGCCGACAGCACCAGTACCGCTGCCGCCGACGCGGCGAAAGCCGACACAAGCACCAGCGCGCTGGCCGCCTGATCCCGTCCCCCACCGCCGGCGCGAGCCGGCAAGTGAAGCCGCGTCGCCACGCCCAACCCGCGGGCGCGGCGCACGCGGGCACGCGCCGGACCAGCACTCCCCCTCGCCACGTATAATAGCGACCACGTTCACGCCTCGCCGCCGCCGCCGCCGTCCCGTCTTTCTGCCGGCCGCGTATCGCGGCGGCGCCCATGGTCAACGCCGCGTGGCGCCAGCCCCTTATTCACCCTATCGATTGCCTCAACATGCCCGTGTATTTATCCGCTCCCAGCTCCCCGCAACGCCAGCAGGTGGCGCCATGACGGCCCCGATCCAGCACATCCACTGGCAGGAAAACGGCGCCGACCAGACGGCCCGCTGGCGTTCGGAAGCGGGCATGCCGCCGCCCAAGCGCGTCGTCATCGCCGATGACCGCACCAATGCCGACGTGGCCTACCGCCTGGCGTGCGAAGGCACCGCCCTGCTGTGGCGCGGCGACTTCCAGAACGCACGCCAATTACTGCAGGCGCTGGCGCGGCGCGCCGATCACAAGCACGGCAAAAGCGGCAAGAAAGCCAAAGCGCCGAAAGCCCCCGCCTCCCCGACCGAGGCTTTCCACTTGCACCGCCAGGCCCAATCGCAGCGGGCCCGCACCCTGGCCATGTTGCTGATTCCATTCGATGCCGACTACACCATCCCGCTGCGCCGCGCGCCGGACGTCAAACTGGCCTGCAACGAAGCCTATGGCCGTAGTGACGAGCCGTTCGTCGCCTCGCTGCGTGAACTGCTTGGTCTGATCGGCGCCCACGAATGGCGCCGCACCGGCGTCGAGATCGCGGCGCTGGGCGCGCGCATCCATCCGCACTACGGCGTGTTTTCGCCGGTACGGGGTGAATATGTACAACTGGTGGCCGACACGCCGCTGCCTGCCGGCGCCAGCCTGGCGTTCGACATCGGCGCCGGCACGGGCGTGCTGTCGGCCGTGCTGGCCAAGCGGGGCGTGGCCCGCGTGCTCGCCACGGACCAGGACCGCCGCGCGCTGAGCTGCGCACGCGAGAACCTGGCGCGGCTGGACCTGGAGCAGCGGGTCGAACTGATCGACGCTGACCTGTTCCCCGAAGGCCGCGCGCCGCTGGTGGTGTGCAATCCGCCCTGGGTGCCGGCACGCCCCAGTTCCGCCATCGAATACGCCGTCTATGACCCGGACAGCCGCATGCTGCGTGGTTTCCTGGACGGGCTGGCGGCCCACCTCACGCCCGGCGGCGAAGGTTGGCTGATCCTGTCCGACCTGGCCGAACACCTGGGCCTGCGGCCACGCCAGCAACTGCTGGACTGGATCGCCGCCGCCGGCCTGAAGGTGTTGGGCCGCCAGGACGTCAAGCCCGTGCACCCGCGCGCGTCCGACGCCAGTGATCCGCTGCACGCGGCCCGCGCGGCCGAAGTGACGTCGCTATGGCGCCTGGGCGCCGCCTGATCCCGCGCCAGGGCACCGCTTGATCCCACTCATGGGCGCCGCTTGACCCGGCGCAAGGACGCCGCCTGATCCTTCGCTGGGGGCCGCGTATTCCTGCGCCGGCCCCGGTAAATATAAGCGCCACTTAAGAACATACCGGTCCCATAAGCCCATCTTATTTGAGCACTTGCGCAATGCAGCAAGCCTCTATATAATTCGGGCACACAGACGCGGGGTGGAGCAGTCTGGCAGCTCGTCGGGCTCATAACCCGAAGGTCACAGGTTCAAATCCTGTCCCCGCAACCAAATTCGAAGCCGTTGATTCTTGCGAAAGAATCAGCGGCTTTTCCGTTTCTGGCCGTCGATGGAGCATCCCATGCGTTTGACCGTGAAGCACTCCCCTTCCCCACGCGCGCCCTGGCTCGCGGCACTGGCATTCGCCGTCGCCGGCGCGGCCCAATGCGCTGAAGTCCCCGCCTGGCCGGACAACTACCAGGCCAGGCTGCAGGTGCTGGCCCTGGTCCAGACCATCAACGCCAACATCCTCGCCAGCACCAGCGCCACGCTGACATTGGAAAAATGGTGCGGCGACCATGCCATGAGCACCACACCCAAGGTCACAGCCCAGCTGCAAGGGGGCATAGCCAAACCCGCCAGCCCCGCACAGCGCGAGCGCTTGCAGGTGACCGCCGATACGCCCATCAAATATCGCCGGGTCCAGCTGACCTGCGGCGGGCACCTGCTGTCCGAGGCCGACAATTGGTATGTGCCGGAGCGCCTGTCGCCCGCCATGAATCGACTGCTGGAGGAAACCGACACCCCGTTCGGCAAGGCGGTGCTGCCGCTGGCGCCCTACCGCCGCACCCTCGGGGCCAAATTGATATGGTCGCCGCTGCCAGACCAGTGGGAAAACGGCCAGCCGCCCATGCCCTCCGCGGCAGCCGGCGCCACGTTGGACATTCCCGCCGCCCTGTTCGAACACAACGCCGTGCTGTACACGGCCGACCACCTGCCGTTTTCGGAAGTGCGCGAGACCTACCAGCGCGGCCTGCTCGAATTCAGCCCGCCGCCGACGAAATAGCGGCAACCACGAGGCCGCCCGCTTTGCACTTTCTGGGCAAACTGTCACAATTGCGTCTACTGTAATTTTTGATCCGGCCATCACCAAGGAGCAGCGCGTGAACGACAAACCAGAAGACCAACTGCACCCAGACGACGACCTTCCGGCCAATCCCGCGCGCCGGCGTATCTTCCAGGCTGCAACAGCGGTCGGCCTGGCCACCGCCCTGCCCGAACTGACGGAAGCGGCGCCCGCCCACAAGGCGGTAAAAGGCTCGCTGGACGCCAAGCTGAAGGCCCACGTCAAGAACGTGGTGGTGATCTATCTGGAAAACCGCAGCTTCAACAACCTGTTCGCCAACTTCCCCGGCACCCAGGCGCCGCTGTCGGCCGTGGCGCCGGAAGCCTGCCTGCAAAAAGACCGTAACGGCAGTGTGCTGCCAGTCCTGCCCAAGGTCTGGGGCGGCATGGTGCCCAACCCCCAGGACATCGGCGGCAAGCAGTACGCGATCAAGGAAGACCAGATCAAAGACCTGCCCAACGGCCCGTTCAAGCTGGTGGACACGGAAGGCAAGCCGCTGCCGGAAGCCGTCATCACGCGCGACCTGTGGCACCTGTTCTATCACAATCAGATGCAGATCAACGGCGGCAGGAACGACGGCTTCGCGGCCTGGGGCAATGCCGGCGGCCTGGTGATGGGCTATTACGGCGAAACGAGCAAGAACCTGGGCCTGTGGAAGATCGCGGAACAGTACACCCTGTGCGACAACTTCTTCATGGCCGCTTTCGGCGGCTCCTATCTGAATCACCAGTTCCTGATCAGCGGCCGCACGCCGGAGTACTTCAACGCGGCTGATACCGCCGCGAAGAAGAAGATCGCGGTACTGGAAGACGGCCCGCAAGGCGTGCGCCTGGCCGTGGCGCCGGACTGCCCCGGCGCGCTGGAAGGCCCGCCCAAATTCGTCAACGACGGTGCCATCACGCCCGACGGTTACGCCGTCAACACCATGGCCCCGCCCTACCAGCCCAGCTACATCCGTCCCGCGCCCGGTGGCGATCCGCTGCTGGCCGATCCGGCCGATGCCAACACCCTGCCGCCGCAAACCTACCGGACCATCGGCGACCTGCTGTCGGCCAAGTCGGTGAGCTGGGCATGGTATGGCGGCGCATTCCAGGCCGCGCTGGACGCGCGCGGCGGCGGCGCCAAGCCGAACTTCCAATATCACCACCAGCCGTTCAACTACTTCAAGCAGTTCGCGCCCGGCACCGCCGCGCGCGCCGCGCACCTGCGCGATGGTGGCCTGGGCGACAGCCCCATCTCGAACAAATTCCTGGCCGACGTGGTGGCCGGCAAACTGCCGGCGGTGACCTTCTACAAGCCACAAGGTAACCTGAACCTGCATGCCGGCTATTCGGACGTGGAATCGGGCGACCAGCACATCGCCAACGTGATCGAGCACCTGAAGAAGTCGCCGCAATGGAAGGACATGGTGGTGGTGATCACCTTCGACGAGAACGGTGGCTGGTGGGACCATGTGGCGCCGCCCAAGGGCGACCGCTGGGGCCCCGGTTCGAGGGTGCCGGCCATCGTCGTCTCGCCCTACGCGAAAAAGGGCCAGGTCGATCACAGCTTCTACGACACCACCTCCATCCTGCGCCTGATCACACGCCTGCACGACTTGCCGCTGCTGGAAGGCCTGGCCACCCGCAATGCCGCGTTCAAGGCGCGCGGCGCGCTGCCGCCAGGCGATCTGACGGCGGCGCTCAGCTTCCGTTGATTCCCGGCCTGGGCTCAGGCTCAGGCTCAGGCGCAGGCGCAGGCACGGCCAAACCGGTTTGTGATACACTGCACGCGCTATTCAATAAGTTCACTGAGCCCGACTGCCGCAGCCGGGCTTTTATTTTTAGCGGCGCTTTTTCCGGCGCCGCGCCGTTCAAGCGGTTCGCAGCCAGGACCGCTCCATCGCCCGCGCCGGCGCGCGTGATGGGCATGAGGTTTTGAAATGAGAGACAAAAAAGACAACGCGACGCTCGACCTGCCCGGCTTCAGTCCCGCCGCGCCGCTCGAACCGGAGCCCAAGCGCCCGCCCGGTCCGCGCGCCAGGCGCAACACGCTCCAGCAAGAGCAACTGGAACTGCTGGAACCGACCGACACCACCGGCCTGCCCCTGTGGACCCGCGACGACAAGCTGGACCTGACCGGCCTGCCCATCTGGGCGCCGGATTAAGCAAACTGCCACGTATTCCTGTGCATCCGCCCACGCGCGGATGCATGCATCGCACAATGGCTCAACGCTGCGTTAGCCTGTTAGACTGTGCCCACCCCCGCCATCCTTACCGTTCCACCACCATGACTTCGACTTCCTTTTCCAGCCTGCCGCTGACGCCCGCCCTGCTGTCCAACCTCGACACCCTGGGCTACCACCAGATGACGACGATCCAGGCCCAGAGCCTGCCGTCCGTGCTGGAGGGCCGCGATTTGATCGCCCAGGCCAAGACCGGCAGCGGCAAGACGGCGGCCTTCGGCATCGGCATCCTGCAAAAGCTCAACCCGGCGTGGTTCGCCACCCAGGCGCTGGTGCTGTGCCCCACGCGCGAACTGGCGGACCAGGTGGCCAATGAACTGCGCCGCCTGGCGCGCAGCGTGGGCAACGTCAAGGTGCTGGTGCTGACGGGCGGCGCGCCCATGCGCCCGCAGATCGCCTCGCTCGAACATGGCGCCCACATCGTGGTGGGCACGCCCGGCCGCATCCGCGACCACCTGGGCCGCGCCACGCTGGACCTG
Organism: Rugamonas apoptosis; assembly: GCF_014042355.1. GTDB lineage: Bacteria > Pseudomonadota > Gammaproteobacteria > Burkholderiales > Burkholderiaceae_D > Rugamonas > Rugamonas apoptosis. The sequence goes on along the minus strand of NZ_JACEZU010000003.1, from coordinate 491,936 downwards.
TCCAAGGTGCAGACGCTGGTGCTGGACGAGGCGGACCGTATGACCGACATGGGCTTCTACGACGAGATCGCCAACATCGTCAGCGCCTGCCCCACCCGGCGCCAGACCTTGCTGTTCTCGGCCACCTATCCGGACGACATCCGCCACGCCACCGCCTCGTTCCTGATCGATCCGCTGGAAGTGACGGTCGAGGCCCAGCACGACAACGACAAGATCGAACAACGCTTCTACGAGATCGGCTTCGATCAGCGCAACAGCGCCGTGGGCCGCCTGCTCAACCACTTCCAGCCCGTCTCCACCATCGCCTTCTGCAACACCAAGGTGCAGTGCCGCGAACTGGCCGACGCGCTGCGCGCCCAGGGTTTCTCCGCGCTCGCGCTGTACGGCGAACTGGAACAACGTGAGCGCGACGAGATACTGGTACTGTTCGCCAACCGTAGTTGCTCTGTACTGGTGGCCACCGACGTGGCGGCACGCGGCCTCGACATTCCCAACCTGGAAGCCGTGATCAACGTCGACGTCTCCAAGGACACGGAAGTGCACATTCACCGCATCGGCCGCACGGGCCGCGGCGGCGAAAAGGGCCTGGCCCTGTCGCTGTGCGCCCCCAACGAAAAGAAATGGGTCAAGCTGATCGAGCAATACCAGAACGCGCCCGTCGAATGGCACAAGCTCGATGAGCTGAACGAAGACGAGTACGCGGTGGCCGAGCCGGCGCCCATGATGACGCTGGTGGTCCATGGCGGCAAGAAGGACAAGCTGCGTCCGGGCGACCTGCTGGGCGCGCTGACGGGCGACGCCGGCCTGCTCAAGGAACAGGTGGGCAAGATCAACGTATTCGAGTTCCAGACCTATGTGGCGCTGGATCGCCGCATCGCCTACCAGGCCTTCGAACGGCTCAACAAGAACAACCCGCTGGGCGGCGATTTCGGCGCCATCAAGGGCCGCAACTTCAAGATGCGCTTTATCGAGGTATAACTGCGCGAGGTATAACTGCGCGAGGCATAACTGCGCGAAGTGTAACGTCCTTGATTTCACAACCCGCTGCAAGCGTATCATCTTTGCAGCGGGCGCCCCGCCTCTGCTACACTGCGCCCACCATCAGGTTTGTTTCAAACCGGTCCGCCGTAACGCCGAGTACAGGTTCACCTGAACTGTACCGGGTCTGACGGCCCGTGCGTGGCTGGTGCGAGCGACGAACACGATGGCATGTACCGTTTCCAAGCGCTGCCAGCACGCAGGTCGAGCAGGACATAGAGAGGTGCGCCATCCCATGCGCGGATTCCGTCCGCCCATCCGCATTCGCGCCGGCGACAGCCCGTCGCCGCTCCCTGTTGTTCACCACTGCGCGAGGCAGCGTCCCATCGATTTCAAACAAGGGATGCCATGACCTACCTGCAAAAACTCGACACCATCGTCCAGAACACCATCGCCCCGGCGGCGCAAGCGACCGACCGTGACGCGGCCTTTCCCCGCGCCGCCATCCGTGCGCTGGGCGAATCCGGCCTGCTCGGCCTGATCAGCGCCACCACCGTCGGCGGCATGGGCCTGGGCCTGGCCGAGGCGGCACAGGTGATCGAGCGCATCGCCAAGGCCTGCCCCTCGACAGCCATGGTGGTGTGCATGCACTACTGCGCCACCACCGTGCTGGAAAAATCGGGCAGTGATGCCGTGCGGCGCGACATCGCCGCCGGCCGCCACCTGAGCACCCTGGCCTGGTCCGACACCGGTTCGCGCAGCCACTTCTGGGCGCCCGTGGGCACGGCCCGCGCCGACGGCGACCACGTGATCATCGACAGCAGCAAGACCATGGTCACTTCGGCCGGCGAAGCCGATTCCTACGTCTGGTCCACCGGCCCGATGGCGGCGGAAGGCGCCAGCTCCCTGTGGCTGGTCGACAGCAAGGCCGCTGGCCTGAGCGAAGTCAAACAATTCGACGGCCTGGGCCTGCGCGGCAACCGTTCCTCGCCGCTGACGGCCAAAGGCGTGCGCGTGCCGCGCTCGGCCCTGCTGGGCGTGGACGGCGGCGGTTTCGACGTGATGATCGGCGCCGTGCTGCCCGTATTCGCCACCCTGATCGCCACCTGCTCGGTCGGCCTGATGGACGCCGTGCTGGAAACGGCCTGTGCCCACGTCGGCGCCAGCAAGCTGGAACACATCAACAGCGCGCTGGCCGACCTACCCACCATCCGCGCCTACATCGCCCGCGCCCGCATCCAGGCCGACATGGTGCGTACCCTGCGCGACGACACCGTGAGCGCGCTGGCCCAAGGCCGGCCGGACGCCATGCTGCGCGTGATGCAAGTGAAAGCGGCGGCGGCCGAAGCGGCGCTGGAAGTGAGCGACACCGCCATGCGCGTCTGCGGCGGCGCCGCCTTCCGCAAGGACCTGGGCGTGGAACGCTACTTCCGCGATGCCCGTGCCGCATCCGTCATGGCGCCGACCTCCGATGTGTTGTTCGACTTTATCGGTAAGGCCGTGTGCGGCATGCCGGTGTTCGGTTAAGGAGCGCGCGATGACCCAACCATTGATGATGGGCGCCGTCGCCTACGCGCCGAAAGTCGTGACGATCTGGGAAGGCTTCAAGGAGTACTTCCGCCGCAACGGCTTTGAGTTCGATTACATCCTCTATTCCAACTACGAACGCCAGGTGGAAGCGCAGTTCGACGGCAGCATCGCGCTGGCGTGGAACTCGCCGCTGGCATGGGTGCGGGCCGAGCGCATGGCCCGCGCGCGCGGCCAGCAGGTGCGCGCCATCGCCATGCGCGACAGCGATTGCGACCTGACCTCGGTGCTGGTGACGCGCGACGACGCGAGCGCCCCCGCCACGCTGGACGCGCTGGCCGGCAAGAGGATCGGTTTCGGCGCCATCGACTCGCCACAAGCCCGCCTGATCCCGCTCGACCACCTGCGCCAGCACGGCCTGCTGGCCGGCCGCGACTTCACGGCCCAGCGTTTCGACGTCCTGGGCGGCAAGCATGGCGACCATATCGGCGGCGAGCGCGACGCGGCGCTGGCCCTGATGGCGGGCCAGATCGACGCGGCCTGGATGATCGACAGTAACCATATGGCTTTCTCGCGCGAAGGCATCCTGCCGGCCAGCGCCACCCGCATCCTGACCCGCACCAGCCCGTTCGACCACTGCAATTTCACGGTCAGCCCCGGCGCGCCGGAAGCGGCCATCACCCGCTTCACGGAGCTGCTGCTGGCCATGCGCTGGGACGATCCGGAAGTGCGCCCGCTGCTGGAACTGGAAGGCCTCAAGACCTGGCTGCCCGGCCGTACCAGCGGCTACGACGCCCTGATCCGCGCCACCGACGATGAGCGTTTCTATGACGCCGAAGGGAATATCCTTGCGACCGACTATCGATATTGAGGCGCTGGGCTTCGACGCCGGCGCCCACCTGCTGGTCAAGCACGCGCTGCTGGACGTGGCGCCCGGCGGCGAGATCGCCGTGACCGGCGCCAGCGCGGGCTGGGACAGCCAGCTCGCGGCCTGGTGCCGCAGCCAGGGCCACTCCTGCCAGATCGTTGAACAGGACGGGCAGATGGTGGCCCACGTCACGCGCGGCCATGTGCAGGCCGGCCGCTGGCGCGGCGCCATGCATACGGGCCATGCCGATCCCGCGCTGGAAGGCGCCGTGGCCGACCACGCGCAACCGCGCTGGGGCCTGGCCGCGCGCGGCGCGACGGTGGAAGCCGGTTCGCCCGCCATGCACTTCCGGCTCGATCAAAAGAGCGAAGTGTGGGCCGGCCGCGCCGCCGACCTGTACGCGCAGGCCGCCGCCGCGCAATGGGATCCCGAAACCGCCATCGACTGGAACGCGCCGTTCGAACTGCCCGACATCGTGGAAGACGCCGTGGTCCAGGTACTGACCTACATGATCGAGAACGAAGTGGCGGCGCTGGTGGTGCCGGCCCGCTTCCTGGGCCAGTTGCATCCGCACTTCCGCGAAGTGCAGGCCGTGCTGGCGATCCAGTGCGCCGACGAGGCGCGCCACATCGACGTGTTCACGCGGCGCGTGCGATTAAAGGGCAAGGAACCGGCGCTGTCGACGGCCGGCGGCCAGAATTCGCTCAAGACCCTGCTCGACGAGGCCGACTTTTCGGTGGCTGAATTCCTGCTGTCCGTGCTGGGCGAAGGCACTTTCGTCAGCCTGCTGCAGTTCCTGCACACCCACGCGCCCGATCCCGTCACGCGCCAGATCGCGCGCCTGGCCGCGCGCGACGAAGCGCGCCACGTCGCCTTCGGCATGACGCACCTGGCCTCGCGGCTGGAGCAGGAACCGGCGTTCCGCACCCGGCTGGCCAACGCGGTCCAGTCGCGCAACGACGCGCTGTCCGGCACTTCTGGCTTGAACGAGGAAGTGTTCGACGCCCTGATCCTGCTGGCGGCCGGCGAATTCACGCCCGCCGCCATCGCCACCGGCTACCAGCGCGTGCAGGAACTGATGGTGGACATGGCCGAGGGACGCCAGGCCCGGCTGGAAAAGCTGGGCTTTGGCAAGGACGCGGCGCAACAGCTGTCGGCGCTCCACACCCGCAACTTCATGTAACCTGGCCCGGCGGCTTGACGGCTCGCCGGGCTTGGTCCTTATCGCCGTAGCCGCCTATTACCGGTTCATTTTCCGATAACCGACGAATTAACACGCCCTACGGCACGGCCCTCGTATTTTTTTTAGGTCGGCAATCGCCTTCTGATACTGGGCCGAATTGACGAGCCGCTTGATATAGCGGATGGGTCGGCGCGACTTTTTCAAGATGGAAACGTCGGACAAGCGTAAGCGTCTTCCCAGCGCCGTCTGGACTGCCTGGCCAGCGTCATCCATGATCGAATTTCGGCACAGTATTTGTGCCCACAATTCTCGATTATGGACACAAATTTTCAACCGATCATTTCCACCAATGCACGTGGCCAATATCGCCAGCATCCATTGGAGTTCAAACGCGCCCTGGTGGCGCTGTCGCTGGAGCCTGGCGCTTCGGTCGCGCGCATCGCGCGTGAGCACGGCGTCAATGCCAACCAAGTCTTCAGCTGGCGCCGGATGTATCAACAAGGACGCCTTGGCGTACCTGCATTGATGCGAGACGATTGCCTGTTGCCGCTGATGCTGGCGCCAACGGCGCCGGCACCAAGTAATAATTGCTCCGATGCCGACGGCATTATCGTGCTTGAGTTGGGCGAGGTCCGCGTGCGGATCGAAGGGCAGCCTAATACAGCCATATTGGCGCAGGTGCTAGACCGGGTTCTGCGATGATCGGGCTGCCCACTGGCACCAAGGTCTGGCTCGCCGCCGGCACCACCGACATGCGCTCCGGCTTCAATGGCCTGGCTGCGAAAGTGCAAACGGCCCTGGAGGAGGATCCGTTCAGCGGCCACGTGTTTGTATTTCGTGGCCGACGCGGCGACCTCATCAAATTACTGTGGTGGAGCGGCGATGGCCTGTGCCTGTTGGCCAAGCGGCTGGAGCGCGGGCGCTTCGTCTGGCCGCAAGCTACCAACGGCTCGGTAGCGCTGACGCAAGCGCAGCTGTCGATGCTGCTCGAAGGCATAGACTGGCGGCGGCCGGAACGGACCTGGAAACCAACGTCTGCCTTGTAAACGTTACAAGGCTCGCGTAAACTTGGCGTATGCTCAGCCTTGCCGACCTGCCCAACGACATCGCCGCCTTGAAGGCGCTGCTGCTCGCCCAAGACGAGGTGGTGGAGGGTTTGCGCGAGCAACTGAACACGCGCGCCGTCGAGATCGAACACCTCAAGCTGCAGATCGCCAAACTGCGGCGCATGCAGTTCGGCCGCAAGTCGGAAAAGCTGGACCATCAGATCGAACAATTAGAGCTGCAACTGGAAGACCTGCAGGCCGACGAAGCCGAGGCGGCACGCGAGATGCCGGCCCCCGACCAGGAGCCGCGCAAGAAATCGGTGCGGCGGCCTTTGCCCGATCATTTGCCACGAGATGAGAAGGTCTATGCGCCGACGGCCGATGCTTGTCCTGCTTGTGGAGGCGGGCTGCGGCCGCTGGGCGAGGACGTGGCGGAGCAGCTGGAATTCGTGCCGGCCAGCTTCCGCGTGATCCGTCATGTACGCCCCAAACTGGCATGCGCCTGCTGCGACGCCATCGTCCAGGCGCCGGCCCCAAGCCGGCCGATCGAACGCGGGATCGCCGGCCCCGGTCTGCTGGCGCACATCCTGGTGGCCAAGTTTGCTGATCATCTACCGCTGTACCGCCAAGCCGTCATCTACGCCCGCGAAGGCGTCGACCTGGATCGCGCGCTGCTGGCGAGTTGGGTCGGCGCCGCCAGCGCGTTGCTTCGTCCGCTGGTCAACGCCATTCGCCGCCACGTGCTGGTTGTATCGAAACTGCATGCCGATGACACCCCGATTCCTGTGCTGGCACCGGGCAACGGCAAGACCAAGACGGCGCGTTTGTGGACCTATGTGCGCGATGACCGGCCAGCCGGCGACACCTCGCCGCCAGCGGTCTGGTTTGCCTATACTCCTGACCGTAAGGGCATCCATCCGCAGACCCCACCTGGCCCGGTTCAAAGGTGTGCTGCAAGCTGATGCCTACGCCGCCTTCAACGCCTTGTTCGATAACGGCACGATCCACGAAGCGGCCTGCTGGGCGCACGCGCGGCGCAAATTCCACGACCTGCACGCCGCGCGCGTGACGCCGCTGACAACCGAGGCGCTGCGCCGGATTGCCGAGCTCTATGTCATTGAGGCCGAGATCCGGGGCAAGCCGCCCGACGAGCGAAGACAGGTTCGGCAAGCCCGCTCTCGTCCGCTACTCGATGACCTGGAACGCTGGCTGCGTACCACGCTCGAAACGCTATCGCGCAAGTCCGACACTGCGGCGGCGATCCTGTACGCGCTCAAACTCTGGCCGGCCTTGCTGCGCTACTGCGAAGACGGGGCTGTCGAGATTGATAACTCGGCGGCCGAACGCGCCTTGCGCGGCGTCGCCATCGGCCGACGTAATTATCTGTTTGCCGGCGCAGACAGCGGTGGGGAGCGCGCCGCCGCGATCTACTCGCTGATCGGCACGGCCAAGCTGAACGGTGTCGACCCCGAAGCCTGGTTACGTCATGTCCTGACGCAGATCGCCGATCATCCCGTCAACCAGGTTGATGATTTCTTGCCGTGGAACTGCAACCTGCCAGCAGCCCTTTGAGATCACGCCACTTCCCAGTGGGTGGATGAGTTACTTGGCCAACTTGCTGCTTTACTCATGGCTTCCCTACACATTACCTTTAATGCGTACAGTCTGCGGGGTCTTGCCTGTCCAAGATTGGAACGCTCTGGCAAACGAGTTAGAGTCCTCAAAGCCCAGCAGGAAAGAGATTTCAGCGCTCGACATTTCTGTATTGCGCAGATAGTGCTGGGCAAGTGACTGTCGCAACGTATCAAGCGTCTGTTGGAAGCTGGTGCCCTCATCTTGAAGCCGGCGCTGGAGTGTACGTACACTTACCGCGAGCTTTCGACTGACCGATTGCATGGACACCTCACCAGCAGGTATTGCTTCTAGCAATGCGCCACGCACCCGCTCTACCATACTTGCCGTCTTGTCCAGATCCGCCAATCTCTGGCGTAGAGAAGGCTCAAAAAATAACCACATTTTGTGATTTTCTGTCAGGAACGGCCGCGCCATATCTTCATTCGAAAATACCAAGGTTGCCAGCGGAGCGTCAGTGACAGCAATGCCGAAATAGCGCTGGTAAGCCGGCCCATGACGGCGCTCCTCAACCGCTGAGGGCAAGCTCACGCGCAGGGGGAGCACATGGTTCCTTGTAGCCAACCTCACCAACTGGACGAAGAACACCAGCTTGAATGTCAGGAACACTTCAGGTGGCGGCTGGGTATGGTCCATGAAATCGATGGTGACCGTGGTGTGAGTAACGCTGCGGTCGATCTTGATGATCATCGGCGCGATCAGTTTGACATATTTGGAAATCCGTTCGAGCGCGCCGGCCAGGTTGGCGCTGCATAGCGCGGCAAATAATTCAGGATCGAACCAGTCGGACGACATCACCTTCGCTATCTGCAATGCCGTAGGTAGCTCTGGATCAATAGACGTAGCCTCGTCATCGATCGCTTTCCAAAGCTTAAAGAAATTGTCCGGATCCAGACGGACATTTTGGCGCGCAAATAAATCCCCCGGAAGCTGCGCACGCCGCAAAACGGGCGACGCCGCAATACCAGCGTCCTGCATCAACAGGCGCCATCCTGGCCATATCGCATAGTCAAGTGACCGGCCCTGTCGGCCTACCGGTGTAAGAATGGTTTTAGTGTTCACAAGCACAGTGTAGCGGGCCAAATATGCCACCGCAACAGCGAAACGCGCCAATTTCACGGGTTTTCAATTGGCGTGTTCGGCTGTCAAATTGGCGTGTTCGGCTAGTGATGGTGGCGTGAATTGCAGGCAAAGTGACGGCAACGGTAAGGGGCGCAGACAAATGACTTAGCACCCGGGTTATACCGAAATCGCTAAGCAACTTCATCCAACTAATACGAGGTAACACAATGAAAAAAACCGTCTTAATCACCGGCGCATCCTCCGGCTTCGGCTTGATGCTTGCCAATAAACTCCATAACGAAGGCTACACGGTAATCGGCACTTCCCGCCAGCCGCAAAAATATGCGCGTAGCGTGCCGTTCAAGCTGCTGCGCCTCGATCTTGACGATGACACATCCATCGAGTCATTCACGCAAGAGCTCTTCACGCATATCCGCCACCTTGACGTCCTGATCAACAATGCCGGCTACATGGTAACGGGGATTGCGGAGGAAACGCCGATTGAAGTGGGCCGCCAACAGTTCGAGACCAACTTCTGGGGTACCGTGAAGGTCACCAATGCCTTGCTACCTTACTTCCGCAAACAGAAAAGTGGCCAGATCGTCACGGTCAGTTCGATCGTCGGCCTGATCGGTCCCCCGAACCTCTCCTATTACTCGGCGTCGAAACACGCTGTGGAAGGCTACTTCAAGGCGCTGCGTTTTGAGTTGCACGACTTCAACATCAAGGTGAGCATGGTGGAGCCGGTCTGGTTCAAGACCAACCTGGCCGAGAATTCGGTCTCGTCAACAGGCGGCAACATCGCGGACTACGACACCTACCGCAAACAGGTGCGTGCGGCGACCCAAAAAGGTATCGACGAAGCCGAAGCGCCCGATGCGGTCATCAGCACCATCAGTAAGATTATTGACGCCCAAGAGCCAAAGTTCAGCAACCCGGTGGGCAAGATGACCGGGATGATTCTCTTCTTGCAGAACTACGCCCCAAAAATGTTTGAGGGCTCGATTCTCAAGAGTGTAAAGACCGCAGCGTAAATTCTGTGGCAGTTGGCGGCATAACTCGATGACCTGCCGCCACCGATAAACCATCGCATGATTGGAGTATTTAAATGAGTGAAATTAATTTGCATTCCGCCACAAGTATCAAGACGGGCATCCCCCATCCGGCGGCGCAGAATGGGCTGACAGAATGGCACCGCATTGTTGCCGCGTCTGATTGGGACAGTCTCCCAGCCCTGCTGACAGAGGACGTTGTTTTCCGTAACCCGGCGGCGATTGAACCCTACCATGGCAAGGACACGATGGTCGCCATCCTGCGAGCGGTCTTTGGCGTGATGCAGGATTTTACCTACCATCGGCACTTCGGCAGCGAGACCGGCTATGTGCTGGAGTTTAGTGCGCGCGTCGGCGAAGACGTCTTGTTCGGGGTTGACCTGGTGGAATTCAATCAGGATGGCAAGATCTCCGATTTCATGGTCATGATGCGGCCCGCCAACACGGTGATGGTTTTGGCTGCCGAAGCGGGCAAGCGCCTCGCCGCTGGCCAGGCCTCGGCGGCGTGAGCAGTGCTAAGACAAACTCCAAAACTTAACAGAAAGCGTTTATGAACCAGATCAAACTGATTGCTGCGGCGATCGTTTCAGGTCTACTGTCGTTTAACTCCGCCTACGCGCAAGACATCAATCAGGCCAGTAACCCGGCACCGGCGGCTGTGGCAAGCTCGACCCAAAGCACCATCCGAGTTGAGCGCTTATCGGCGTCGATCGCGAAAGTGCATTTTTCTAATGCCCCTATCAATTTCATTGTTCCCGAAACCATCGCTTCCTTGAATGACACCGTGAAGGCGTTGAGCAAGGATGACCAAATCAAGGTAGTGATTGTTGTCAGCGACATGAAGGGCTATTTCTTCAACCATTTCGACACCAGCCAGTTTTCCGCCTTCCTCGGCCAACGCGGCACCGATAACCGGCCGCTATGGGTTGAACTGATTACCAACCTGTCCAACGCACCATTCGTCACCATTGCCTCGATTCGCGGACGAACCCAGGGTGGCGGTAATGAACTGACCTTGGCGTTCGATTTGCGTTACGCCAGCAAAGAGAAAGCCGTTTTCGACCAGCCTGAAGTCGGCATCGGTTTGTTCCCCGGTGGTGGCGGTACTGACATGTTGACGCAGCTGGCTGGCCGCGATCGCGCCCTGGAAGCGTTTTTGAGCAGCGACGAGTACAACGCCGAGCTGGCGGAGAAGTACGGCTGGGTTACCCGCGCACTGCCTGATTCCCAGCTCGACGGCTTTGTGGACCGGATGGCCCATCGCCTCGCCTCGTTCGACAAGACCGCCTTGGTGACTACCAAGCAGCGCATCAACGAGACGGTGTTCCCCAAGGAGTCCGAACGGATGGCCTCGTACGCCGCATTCACGAAATCCCTGTCGTGGCCGGGCCTTCAGCAGCGCCTGCCTGTCTTTGGCAAGATGTACCAGGACGTCGGGCTTGAGAAGGTCGAAGGCAATATGGGCTATTACATCGGCGAAGGAAACAAGAAGTTGCAGGCAAATGAAAAGGCTAAGAAATGAAATATTACCTTTGCAAATTCGTACCGCCGCGCGCCGATTTTCTCACCACCATGTCGACCGATGAACTGACCTGGATGAAACAACACGGCGACTTCCTTAACGACCTGCTCGCGAAAAACGTGATCGTCGCGCACGGTCCTGTGATCGATGACACCGGAGGCTATGGCGTCTCGCTGTACCAGATTGCCGATAACGAAGACATCGCGTCGTTCACCTCGCTAGACCCGATTGTAATAAATGGCGTGGGTCACTATGAACACTACGTGATGCTGCATCTGTCTTCGCGTCCCTAACCACCTCTCTAGATAGTCACCACTATGAAAATTCAAGGTTCCATCGCGCTCGTCACTGGCGCCAATCGCGGGCTGGGCGCCGCATTCGTGCGCGCGCTCTTGGCCGCCGGCGCGGCCAAGGTCTACGCCGCCGCGCGCAACCCATCGGACATTACAGAACCAGGCGCGGTGCCGGTGTGCCTGGATGTCACCCGCCCCGACCAGATTGACGCACTCGTGCGCGAACTGTCGGATGTGAATCTGTTGATCAACAATGCCGGCGTCGGCGGATCCGGCCCGGTGCTCGCCGCCGGGTCCATCGACGCGCTGCGCCAGCAGTTCGAAGTCAATGCGGTCGGCCCGTTGCGCATGGCGCAGGGATTCGCGCCGACCCTGGCCACCAGCAGTGAAAGCGCCGTCATCAATGTGATCTCGGCCCTCAGCTGGGCCACATTGCCGGGCGTGACCGGCACTTACAGCGCCTCCAAATCGGCCGCCTGGGCCTTAAGCAATGCAATGCGGCAGGAGTTGACAGCGCAGGGGACGGAGGTGCTGTCGCTGCACGTCGCTTTCATGGACACCGACATGGCACGCGGAGTGCCGGGTGCCAAGGCATCCCCCGACGAGGTTGCGCGGATGTCACTCACCGCGTTGGAGGCCGGGCAGACCGAGCTCTTAGCCGATGAGGTCACCCGCAATGTGCATGCAGGCCTGACGGCTGTGCCGCCGCTATATCTAGGCATGCTGGGCTAGCGATGGCTCGGTCAGTCGCGCCTCCTGATGCGTGCTTTTCTGCATATTGGAACGAACATCATCATTGAGGGCATTCTTAACAGTCATACCTAGTGGCGGCCACTTGTGGCCGTCCTAATCGATCATGGATGACTCTGCTCAGACTAGGCGGTACTCGGCAGACGCTTACGTAGCACCCGCCGTCTCCGACGCTTGTCGCCCCGGTTCCGTCGCTTATGTGCGTGAGCGGCTACGTTCCGCGCGCCACAGACGTCCTACTTCTACGGTTACCAGCGCCGGATGGAAAAGCGCCAGGCTGCGGAAGTGGCGCTGCGCAAGAAGTTCAAGCATCGGGTGTTGAACGACTTCGTGCTGGCCCAGGGCCGGGTACCGCCTGCGCTGCTGCGCAAGACGGTGATAACGGAATTCGTGGCGGCGCAAAGCAAGTAGGGCGCGCCGTCTCTTCACGCGCCATGCCGGCGTTTGGCCAAGTGTGGCGCGGATGAGTGCTAAACTTCGGCCTTCATCCTTAAGTACCAGAATCATGACAAACAAGAAACCGCCCCGCATCAGCGAGGTAACCGAAGCGCCCAAGGGCAACTCGAGCAATCCCTTCCTCGATGCCGAGTTCTACACCCGCATGCGCGACTACACCGAGCGCGACGCCGCCTTTTCGAAAGAGCTGAAGGCGATCGGCGAACGCGGCGCAGGCAAGAAGAGCACCGACGCGCGCCTTGCACCTTCGTTGTCCGTGCTGCGCACCGTCGTCAAGAAGGGCCTGGCCCTGCATGTCATGTTCGCGCGCATCGTGGACGGCGTCGAGTCAGGCCTATGGGAGCCATGGATGGCTGCCTACGGCATCGAGCTGCGCGGCGTGAACTATGCGAAGACGGGCGAGCGCAATGCCCGCATCGCGATCGACATCAGCCTGGCCGCGAAAGCGACCTCCGCCTTTGCCAATGCGGGCGTGCCGAACTGGCGCAGCCTGGTGGCCGAAGATGCTGCCCAAATCCAGATCGAAAAGCCCACCGAGAAAGAGCCGGCCAAGGCGTATGCCATCTTCTTCCTCGACGCTCCAGCTGGCTAACGCGGGGCCGCACGACTGGCCGAGGTCGGCCGACAGTAAGCGCTGCAGGCCAATCTATAACACCAGGGGAAGGAAATAAGCATGACCGTTGGAAAAAAACCGGACGCCGCGCGGCTGGACAAAATTGTGGCCGACGCACGACGCGCGGCCGACCAGCGCGAGCTAGGTTATCGCGAGCGCTCGTTGAAAATGTATCCGTGGGTGTGCGGGCGCTGCATGCGCGAATTCACGCATACCAATGTGTCGCAACTTACAGTGCACCATCGTGACCACAATCACGACAACAATCCGCCTGATGGCAGCAACTGGGAATTGCTGTGCCTTTACTGCCACGATAACGAACACTCGCGTTATCTTGAGGCCGACCGGGGACTTAGCCTGAAATCGGCCGAGGTCGCGCCGGCAACGCATAATCCGTTTGCCGCATTGGCCGGTCTGATGAAAAAGAAAGAATAAAGGCAGGAAGTGGTCAGTGTGATGGGCAGGGATTCTGCCGCCAATATGCGTACTTTGTCACGCCTGGCGAAGCGAGGCGTTGGCCACTGCCCGTCAATCAAATCAAATAGGCGCTACCGCACCGCCAGCGCAAGGCTGGCCGGGAAACGCGGCGCGCGCCGGTGCAAGGTGGCCTGCTCGAAAGCGTAGGCCATGCCGATCAGCTTCGCCTCGCTAAAGGCGGCGCCGACAAACGACAGGCCGACGGGCTGTCCGTACACCTGCCCGGCCGGCACCGTGATGTGAGGACAGCCGGCGACGGCGACAGGCGACGGGAAACCGGCGCCCGCCTGACCGCCGTTGATGCTATCAGTCCGCCACACCGGTCCGCCAGTAGGCGCCACCAGCGCATCGAGGCTGTGCTCGCGCATCAGCTGGGCGATACCCGCTTCCCGCGCATCACCCGCATTGGGCAATTCCGAGTCCACCAGAACGGCACCTTGCGCCTTCAGGTCCACCAGCGCTTTTTCGATCACCACATCGAGTTCAGCGTGATTGCCGAACAAGTTGCGGGCCACGCCGATGCGCGCGCCGCGCAGGCCGGCCTTGTCGAGCGCGGCCCGGTAGTCGGCGGCCTTGTCGCTGGCTGTTGTGGTGGCGGGATCATTGGCGTCCGTGCCGGCCATCGCGGCCAGCATCAGGGCCGCATCGGCCACGCTGCGCGCCATCGGCCCGGCCGTGTCCAGTGATGGATCAATGGGGGTGATGCCACTACGGCTCACCAGTCCCAGCGTGGGCTTGATGCCGACCATCCCGCAAATGGACGCCGGCGAAACGATGGAACCATCCGTCTCCGTGCCCACGGCCAGCGTGGCCAGGCCAGCCGCGATGGCCGCGCCGGAACCGGGGCTGGCGCCCACGACGGCATGGAGCGGCAACATATTGGCCCACGCGCGCGGATTGGTCTTGCCGATGATGACGGCGCCAGCCGCCCGCAACTGGGCCACGACGAACGCATCGCGCGCCGCGCGCGCATCGGCCGGCGCCGGCGTCCCCGCGTTGGCACTGGCGCCGGTGCTGGCATTGGTACTGCTGCTGGTGCGCATGCGGTCGCCAGTGGCGATATTGTCCTTCAACAGAACGGGGATACCGTGCAACGGACCGCGCAGGCGCTTGAGGCCACGTTCGCGATCCATCTCCAGCGCGATCTTCAGCGCCTCCGGATTGATCTCGACGATGGCGTTGACGCAGGGGCCGGCGTTGGCGATGGTCTTGATGCGGGCCAGATACTGCGACGTCAGCGAATGGGAAGTGAGCTTCCCCGCCTGCATCAGCTCCTGCTGTTCCCGCACGCCCGCATCAAGAATGCCGGCGGTACCGAACCTGGGCGCCGCGCGTACCGCGCGTTCACCCTCTGTCCATACATCGGCGCCGCTACCGGCCCGAACGAACTGCCTGCGATTCATACCATCCTCGTGAGTGCTGATTCCCTGGGGTCTACCATCTTTTACCGCACGCGTTAGCATAGCAGCGGAAAGTATTTCATTCCAGAAAAATTGCAGTTGAGAATAGAATATTTCTTAACGCTTTCACACAGAAATACGACACAGACGTAAAAAAAGCACGCCCGGCGGAACCGGGCGTGCTTTTCAGTGAAGCGGGCGGTACTTAGTTGCGGACCACGCGCTTGTACTCGTTGGTACGGGTGTCGATCTCGATCACGTCGTCCTGGCTCACGAACAGGGGAACCTGCACGATGTGGCGGTGCGCTTCGATCGCGTTTTCGATCTTGGCTTCTTTCAGGACGTTGCCCGAAGTGTTGCCCTTGACGGCAGGCTCCGAGTACACCACTTGACGGGCGATGGTGGTTGGCAGTTCAACCGAGATCGCTTTGCCATCGTAGAACACGGCTTCGCATTCCATACCGTCTTTCAGGTAGTGCAGCGCGTCGCCCAGGTTCTCTTCTTCGATTTCGTACTGGTTGTATTCGGCGTCCATGAACACGTACAGCGGATCAGCGAAGTACGAGTAGGTCACTGGCTTCTTGTCCAGCACCACGACGTCGAACTTGTCGTCGCCACGGAACACGTTTTCCAGCGGGCTGTTGGTCAGAAGATTCTTCATCTTCCACTTGTAGGTGAAGCCCGTGCGGCTCGAACCGTTGACATCCGAACGCAGCACGATCATAGGCTTGCTGTCGACCATAATGATATTGCCAACACGAATTTCTTTTGCAGGTTTCATAGGGATTGTACGTAAAAATTAAGTTGCATAAAAAATCAACTGCTGCCGATGGCAATGAAGCCGCTAGCCACGTTTGATCGGGTAAAAATGCGCTCTAAAGTAACCGGGCATTATACCCGATTTTCCTGCTTAACCGACTGAAGTACTCGGGAAAACTTCAGCAAATTCCCCGTCATATCACCGTTCTCAAGGATTTGTCGCTGCCAGTCGGCGGCACGGGTGGCGATGGCCGGCATTTCCACCTGCAGTGCGCTCCACAGGGGGGCACTGTGCTGGTCATCCGTACCGGCACCGTTCCAATACAGCGAGAAGGCTGACAGGCCATCCAGCCCGGCCGCGTACCGGTGCAGGAAAGCGCGCAATTTCTTGTGATGCAGGTTTTCCTCCTGCGGATAAATGTGCCAGACAAATGGCTTGCCGGCCCATTGCGCGCGCACGAAGGAATCCTCGCCGCGCACAAAATTGAGGTCACACGCCCATAGCAGCTTGTCGTACTCAGGCTGCGGTACGAAAGGCAGCACGCGCACCGTCAGCGCGCCACTGGTAGCGGCCGCGCCGGCCACCGCATCAACACCGAGGAAAGATCGCACCGCGTCGGTCGCCACACCCTCCGGTACCAGGCAGGTGACTGGCTCCGCGCCCTGCTCCCATGCCGCGAACAGCGCCGCCACAGGCGCGTGCGGGTAGCAGAACATCGACACTTTTCGCGCGGCGATTTCGGCAGCCGACAGGCCCAGTTGCGCGAGGAATGCCGCCATCGCGGCGGGATCAGCCTGGAACTGGCGGCGCCGCTCATCCAATGCCGCTTCCACCAGCAAGCCGCCGGTCTTGGCCGTGAAGCCAGGGAAGAAGAAATGCTTGGTCAGCGGCAGGCGCGGATGGGAGGACGGCAAGGTATGGCAGCCCTCCACCCATTCTTCCGCCGTCAAGCCTTCCAGGTTGAGCCATACGGGGCGCGGCTCGCATTGCACCATGGCGGCGATGTAGCCCTCAGGGATATCGCAGCCGAAAAATTCGATCACGATGTCGGCCACGTCGGCAGCCTCGAACTCGCCGTCCTGGCTGTGCCAGTGGCGTACCGTCACACCGCTTACCTGCTGCACTTCCGTATCGGTGCGCACCTCCGGGCAGATGCGGCGGAAGCTGTGCAGATTGTCCACCCACAGTTCGACGGCCACACCGTGCTCGTGCTGCAACTGCCGCGCCATGCGCCAGCAGATGCCCACGTCGCCGTAGTTATCGACCACCTTGCAGAAAATGGCCAGCGTGGTTGGGTGATCCTGGGCAGGCGCTTCCAACGAATCAGGCAAGGCCTCCGCCCAGGCGCGACTGTGCGGCGCAAGCAGGCAGGAAACCGGACCGGCCAGACATGCGCCCAGTGCCGCGTACCGCTCACCGGCGCCATTCCAGACCTGGAAGGCTTCGGCCAATATCGCGCTCGCATGCGTGGGCAGCGCCACGCCGTAACTACTGACAAAGGCCTGCGCGGCAGCATCAGTACCAGCAGCACCTGCACCTGCACCTGCACCTGCACCTGCAAGAGTACCAACACCCTCCTCCGCTTGCCAAATAAAGGGACGCGCCGCCAGCTGCGCACGCGCCAGTTGCGCGTCGCCGCGCACGAAGTTGAAATCGCAAGCCCACAGCAGATGGTCGTAAGCCTGCGCATCAAGTGCCGGCAGCACCTGCACGGTCAGTCCGCCGCGCGTGGCGCGCGCGCGCGCGCCCGCGACGGCGTCGGCCTGAAGAAACGCAGCCACCGCCTCGCGCGCCTCACCTTCAGGCACCAGGCACAGCGTGGGCGTGGCGGCGGCCTGCAATTGTGCGAACAGTTGCGGTACGGGCGCCGCGCAGTTGCAGCACAGTGAGATCCGGCGCGCGTAGGCCACGCGCAGCATGTCCACGCCAAGCCCGGCGAAGAAGGCGGCGCGAACGTGGGCATTGAAATGGAACGGCCAGCGCCGCGCGGCCAGCGCCGCAGTAGCGCCGACGCCGGTACCGGTTGGATTCAAATCGGAGGGAGAGGCCATCATCGGGCACCATCAACAAGCGCGTCCGCGATGGACGCAAAAAAAGCCGCATCAGGCGGCTTATTCGACCGTCTTCCGGCTTGCGGCCGGCGCGGTTATCTGGCGTCCCCAGGGGGATTCGAACCCCCGTACTCACCGTGAAAGGGTGATGTCCTAGGCCTCTAGACGATGGGGACAGAAATCTGTCCTTGGCCACTCGCGCGGCCAGACCTGCTGCAAAATCCTGGCGTCCCCAGGGGGATTCGAACCCCCGTACTCACCGTGAAAGGGTGATGTCCTAGGCCTCTAGACGATGGGGACTTTGCAGAACTTCTTCGAGTCTTGTTGCCCTCAAAAAAGCGTGCGCGAATCATAGCACAACGAACGCAACAGAATCAATAGCTTAGCGCGTAAATCACCCTGTTTTCACGGAAAGCATGGCCATTTGACAACAGTGACAAAATCACCCGCGGCACGGGCCACAACCCAACGCACACCCTGGATCACAATCCGAAAAAACGCAGACAACAAAAAAGCCGCACTAGGCGGCTTGATCATTCGAATCGGTGAAACTTGCAGCACGCGGTTGCCGGCTATGGCAGACAACTCGCAAAATCTGGCGTCCCCAGGGGGATTCGAACCCCCGTACTCACCGTGAAAGGGTGATGTCCTAGGCCTCTAGACGATGGGGACCTGAATTCGTATTTCTGCGCGATTGGTGGAGGTAAGCGGGATCGAACCGCTGACCTCTTGCATGCCATGCAAGCGCTCTCCCAGCTGAGCTATACCCCCCGGGCGCAGAAACTATTTACTACGTTTTACTACTCACTACTTTTACTACCACCAGCATCAGCTGGCGTCCCCAGGGGGATTCGAACCCCCGTACTCACCGTGAAAGGGTGATGTCCTAGGCCTCTAGACGATGGGGACCAGGAACTGCTAACAACTTAGACCCCATCATTTCCGCGCTTTGTGGTGGAGGTAAGCGGGATCGAACCGCTGACCTCTTGCATGCCATGCAAGCGCTCTCCCAGCTGAGCTATACCCCCTCTGGCGCAGAAATAATAAAAGCCGCCTTGGCGACTTTTGTTTTCACTACTTGTTGCTATCCAGCGCAAAGCCGAACGTCAAACAATCAGTACAAACAACGTCAATCTACATCTACTGCAACTACTGTACAACTTGGCGTCCCCAGGGGGATTCGAACCCCCGTACTCACCGTGAAAGGGTGATGTCCTAGGCCTCTAGACGATGGGGACCGCGAACAACCAATACTACTTCTTCAACACGATCAGAACCGACTACATTCTGATGCTGGTGGAGGTAAGCGGGATCGAACCGCTGACCTCTTGCATGCCATGCAAGCGCTCTCCCAGCTGAGCTATACCCCCGTGTGCTGCAGAAGCAAGATTATAGCAGGGTTGTCGTTCTATGCAAATACCCTTTTACAACCTTGCCTGTTTATTCTCAGAATCTTTAATGACTAAATTCAGAGAAATTTGGACAGGCGCGAGAGAATAACGTCTCGGCCGAAAATTTGCAAGACCGAATCGATGGCCGGCGTTTGTAATTGCCCCGTCACGATCAGGCGCAGCGGCATAGCCATCTGCGGCATCTTCAAACCATGGGCCGCCAACACTTCCTTCATCATGGCCGACAAGGCTTCCTTGGTCCACTCCACCGTCTTGCAACGTTCAGCGAATTGCGCCAGCGCCGGCTTCACCGCATCCGTCAGGTGCTGGGTCAGCAGCGCCGCATCAGGCTTGGGCTCGCGATAGAACAGCATGGCCGCATCAGCCAGCTCGTTGATGGTGTTGACGCGCTCCTTCATCAGGCCCAACACGACCGGCAGCGCGGGCGCGCCGTCGAAATTAGCGCCGTCATCGACCATGTGCGGCATGGCCAGGTCGGCCAGGCGCTGGTTGTCGGCCTGCTTGATATAGTGGTTGTTCAGCCAGGCCAGCTTTTCATTGTTGAACTGGGCGGCCGAGCGGGTCAGGTGATCGAGGTTGAACCACTCGCAGAACTGGTCCATCGAGAACACTTCATCGTCGCCGTGGCTCCAGCCCAGGCGCGCCAGGTAGTTCAGCATCGCTTCCGGCAGATAGCCCTGGGCCGGGTAATCCATCACACTGACGGCGCCATGGCGCTTGGACAGCTTCTCGCCGTCCGCGCCCAGGATCATCGGCAGGTGGCCATACAGTGGCAGCGGCGCGCCGATCGCGCGCAGGATGTTGATCTGGCGTGGCGTGTTGTTCACGTGGTCATCGCCGCGCAGCACGTGGGTGATGCCCATGTCCCAGTCATCCACCGCCACGCAGAAGTTATAGGTCGGCGTGCCATCCGGGCGTGCGATCACCAGGTCATCCATCTCCTTGTTGGAGATGGTGATGGTACCCTTCACCACGTCGTCCCACGTCACATCGCCATCGAGCGGATTCTTGAAACGCACCACGGGCTTGCGGTCAGCCGGAATGGCCGGCAGGGTCTTGCCCGGTTCCGGACGCCAGGTACCGTCGTAACGTGGCTTCTCGCCGGCGGCGCGCATGCGCTCGCGCATCGCTTCCACTTCGTCAGGCGATGAATAGCACAGGTAAGCGGTGCCCTCTTCCAGCATCTGCGCCACCACTTCACGATAACGGTCCATGCGCTGCATCTGGTAGAACGGGCCTTCATCGTGGTTCAGGCCCAGCCACTGCATGCCGTCGATGATGGCCTGCACGGCCGCCGGCGTGGAACGCTCCAGATCGGTGTCTTCGATGCGCAGCACGAAGGTGCCGCCGAAGTGACGGGCGAAGGCCCAGGAATACAGCGCCGTGCGGGCGCCGCCCAGGTGGAGATAGCCGGTTGGGCTGGGAGCGAAACGGGTACGGACTGGCTTGGCAGGTGCGGTGGTCATCGAAGTAAGAAGCTGGTGTGTAAAAGAAGCTATTTTACCGCGTTGCCGGGCGAGTGCGAACAGTCGGTGTCAGGTCTGTCATTCGGACAGTCGTCACGCATCTTTGATCTTTCTCAAGACGTACCTTCGGCCTTTCAAAGCGACCGAATTGGGAACAGCTACCATATGCGAGTCTCAACCCGTTTGATGGTACTCAATGGTGTTTTCTTTGTGTCCGATTGACAGACCTGACACCGAATGAGTGACACCGACTGTACATCCACGCCGCCACCCGGCGCACCACCGGAAATTACTTGACCGGGACTTCGCGCGCCGCCTTACGCCGCGACAGTACCCCCAGCAACCCCAAACCGGCCAGCAGCATGGCATAGCTTTCCGGTTCAGGCACGGGTGGCGTCGGGCCGGGCCCTGGACCGGGACCGGGCAGTGACGGCGTCAGCGTATCGATCATCATCGTCACGTTCAGCGCATCGTCGCGCGAGGCATACATAAAGCTGTTGTAGATCCCCATCAAGCCATAGTCGGCCGGCTTGATCTCACTCGGCAGACCAATCGAATTGAGGGCCACGTGACGGCTATCGATAAAGTCGATGCCAACTTCCTGTTGCAGGCCGGATTGGCCATTTTGCCGCCATGCCACGATGTGCACCGCGTCGATAAAACGGTTGTTCATGATTGAGATGACGGGCGTCTCGACCGCCGCGAAACGCACGCCGCCACCATTACCCACCTCATAGTTGACGCCGGCCATCGTGTTGGCATAGCCCGGACCACCGTACAGGGCCGATTCGGCGTCGGGCAAGGCCGGCGGCGCGGCGAGGAACTGGCCCAGCGTGGTGTCATAGAAGAAGTGGCCACGCACTTGATCGCCCCTACTGATCAGGCTGCCTGCATAGTTGGACGACGTGACGGCAACGCCCGGCCCGGGACCGGTCGGCGACGTGTGCGCATAATAGGTCATGTCGCCGACGGTCGCACTGAAGTCATAGGCAACGACGCTGGCATGGGCGAATGGCGCGCTGATCAATAACAACGCGGCGGCGCCGGCGGATTGGAGGGTGGGAAGCAGATGCATGGGAGGCCTTGTCGTCTGGATGTGGGCAGGATGTACTGCGGCGCAATACGTGACAAATCATCATTTCAATATGCATAACATTTTAGTGCACCAACGTTGCCAAAATCAAATGCCAAAACAATAATTTCACAGCTGCTCGCGAAGTTGGCTGACGGACAGGGGCCGGCCAAGGCACGGCACGGCACGGAACGGCACACGGCAAGGCAAGGCAAGGCAAGGCATGTTCTTTGCGTCAACGATTGCAATTGGACGGGACTGGCGGGCCAAGAAGGCATCACTTTTTAGTCACTTTGACGTCCGCAATCCATAAGCCAGTCTGTAAATGCCGTCGTACGCACGGAATCCTGCTGCCTTCCCACGGCATAGGAGTACGTCCCCGACTTGATCCGCTCGGGTACCAGCGACACGAGGGTGCGCGCTTCCAGCATTGCTGACACGAAGACCTCCGGCACGACAAGCACGCCCAGACCTTGCAGGGCGGCCTGGATCGACAACACAGTATTGTCGTATTCCATCGTAGGCTCCAGGCGCCCCGCAATCCCTTGCGCTGCTTGCCATTTAGGCCATAAGTCAGTCCTGGAACGCATGCCAATGCGGGGTACGCTATGTATCCAGCCCTCGCCTCGGGCCTCATGCGACGTCAGGCTGGCCATGAACGCTGGCGCACCGACGAGGACCGACCGTTCAACCATGAATGTGTGCTGCGGTAAACCGCGCAGTTCGGCTTCCTCCCTACGGATAAATATATCAACTGGCGCTGCGGGATTGATGGGACCGTCCGTCGTTCGCACCTGAACTTGGATATCCGGGTAACGTTCGTTAAACCGCCGCAGCAGAGGGATCAGCCAATGCATCGCCAGCGTCACGCTGGTATCGACAATGACAGTAGCATGCCTCGCCGTGGCATTTTTCCCATCCAATGCTTCACTGATGACCGTCATCTCATTGGCGACCCGCGCGTACAGTCGCGCACCGGCGGGCGTTGGCGTCGCCAGACTGCCCGCCAAGCGGTCAAACAGCACCTCTTTCAAATACGCTTCCAGCAGTTGGATTTGCTTGCTGACCGCACCTGGTGTGACGTGCAGCGCCTGCGCGGCCTGACGAAAGCCGCCATGACTGACGACCATACAGAAGGTGTGTAGCGCGTTGAGAGGAGGACGAATTGTCATGATGTCGGTGTTGAGATTTTCTCAACACATAATAAAGATAATTCGTTTGGCTGTCAGTATGAATCGTTCGCATACTTCCCCCATCTTGGTACTGCATACATGCATGGAGGAGGAATCTTGAAGCTATACCCGTTGTTCTTGATGATGGCGACCATCACGGTATTGACCCCTGGCCCCGGCGTCGTGATGACGCTGACGAACACATTGCGCTACGGCCTGCGACGTGCATTGGGTGGCATCCTCGGTATCGCGGCGGGGGCATTGGTGGTTGCGGGCCTGTCCGCGACCGGCCTGGGTATTCTGCTTTCCACGTCCGCAACCGCATTCACCGCGATGAAACTGCTTGGTGCGGCGTATTTACTCTACCTTGGCATACGCCTGTGGCGCTCACCCGCCTTCCACTTCACGGCGCGCGAGAGCGGCAACGCCCGCTTCGCGCGCTTCTTTGCGGAAGGACTCTCTCTGCAGTTGACCAACCCGAAGGCGATCTTCTTTTTCCTGTCTGTGCTGCCGCAGTTCATCGACGCGCACGTCAGCTTTGCCAGCCAATTTTTGATTCTGGTGCTGACCTATAGCGGTCTGGTCGTGGCTATCCACTGCCTATATGGTGTCCTGGCGCAGCGTGCGGAGACTTGGCTTACATCGGAACGTGGCGGGAAAATCATCAGCAAAACGGGCGCGATCACGTTCATGCTGTTCAGCGTAGGACTGGCGAGTACATCGAGGTAGCGGACGACATCGACGCGCTCGAAAGCGCTGCCGATGCCGGCCCTGCAGCCTAGGTCAGGCCGTCGATATAACGGCCTGATAAGGAGTGGCGCACCGTGCGCGGCACGTTGCGCCGGTTGGCATCACTTCACAGTGACTTTGATGCTGTTGCTCAGTTCCGGCCCATACGACTGGTGCGCGCCGTTGGCGAATTGCAGGGTCAGCGTGTAGCTGCCGGGCGGCAGTTTCACTTCCGTTTCCGTCTGGCCCTTGCCGAAGTGCAGATGGCTTTCATCGAACGGCACCGATTCGCCGGCCTTGATGGCATCCGCGTTGATCAGCAGATGGTGGTGGCCCGTGTTGGCGCTCATGTCGCCGGCCGGTTTCACATCCATGCCATCGACGCCGAACTTGACCTTGAACGGGCTGCTGACGGTGGCGCCATCAACAGGTTCGACGATCTTGACCGATTGCGCTTCGGCTTGGGCGCCGGCCGCCATGCCGGCCATCAGGACCACGGCCGCCGCCAGGCGGCTCATCATGCTTGCAGCAATTTTCATTATGGTGTGTCTCCAGGTTAAACCACGGGGTGCAACAACGGCAGCATCAGTCGTTCTTGATCACGATGCTGGGGAACTTGCTGGTCATGTCCTTGGCCTTCTCGGACACCTGCACCGCGATCTTGCGGGCGATATCCTTGTAGATGGCTGCCACCGGGCCATCAGGTTCGGCCACCACGGTGGGCTTGCCGGAATCGGTCTGCTCGCGGATCGCCATGGTCAGCGGCAAGGCACCCAGGAACTCCACGCCGAAGTCCTTGCACATCTTGGCGCCGCCGCCGGAACCGAAAATTTCCTCCGCATGGCCGCAGTTGGAGCAGATATGGGTGCTCATGTTTTCCACGATGCCCAGGATGGGGATGCCCACCTTCTCGAACATCTTCAAGCCCTTGCGCGCGTCCAGCAGCGCGATGTCCTGCGGCGTGGTGACGATCACGGCGCCCGTCACCGGCACCTTCTGCGACAGTGTGAGCTGGATATCGCCGGTACCCGGCGGCATGTCGACGATCAGGTAATCAAGGTCGCGCCAGTTGGTCTGTTCCAGCAGTTGCTGCAGGGCCTGCGTGACCATTGGGCCGCGCCACACCATCGGTTCGTCCGGATCGATCATGAAGCCGATCGACGACACCTGCAGGCCGTAATTCTCCAGCGGCTCCATGGTCTTGCCGTCGCGCGTCTCGGGGCGGCCGTTCACGCCCAGCATCATGGGCTGCGATGGGCCGTAGATATCCGCATCCAGCACGCCAACGGACGCGCCCTCGGCGGCCAGTGCCAGCGCCAGGTTGACGGCCGTGGTCGATTTACCCACCCCGCCCTTGCCCGAAGCGACGGCGATGATGTTCTTCACGCTGGGCAGCAGCTTCAGGCCGCGCTGCACCGTGTGCGAGATGATCTTCGACTGCACGTTGACCGTCACGGCGCCCGCGCCGGGCAGCGCCCGCAGCGCGTCAGCCACGCTGGCGCGGATCGCGTCGTGCTGGCTTTTGGCCGGGTAGCCCAGTTCGATATCGACCGCAATGGCGCCGCCATCGACCTTCAGGTTCTTCACGGCCTTGCCGCTGACGAAGTCCTTCGTTGTATTCGGGTCTACCACTTTTGACAATGCCGCTTTGACGTCTTCTACTGTGATGCTCATGAAAATCTCCGTAAGTGATGCAGCAGTCTAGCGCAAAATAGCCGAAATTACAGGATTGCCCCTGCCCCAAAAGTGCGCATTCCTCACTTCCGCTGTTAAAATGCTTCTTTTATCCACCCACAAAGTGCATCAATCATGACCCGCAAGCTGTTCGTCACCACTGCCCTGCCTTATGCCAACGCCGCCTTCCACATCGGTCACATGATGGAATACATCCAGGCCGACATCTGGGTGCGCTACCAGCGAATGCAGCGCGACGGCGATGCCCAGCGCGAAGTGCACTTTGTCGGCGCCGACGATACCCACGGCACGCCGATCATGATCGCCGCCGAAAAGGAAGGCATCACGCCGCAGGAATTCGTGGCCAAGATCGCCGCCGGCCGCGCCCAGTACCTGGACGGCTTCCACATCGCCTTCGATAACTGGTATTCCACCGATTCGCCGGAAAACGTGGAACTGTCGCAGGGCATCTACCGCAAGCTGCGCGACACGGGCCTGATCTCGACCAAGGTGGTGGACCGCTTCTTCGACCCCGTCAAGGGCATGTTCCTGGCCGACCGCAACATCAAGGGCGAGTGCCCCAAGTGCGGCGCCAAGGACCAATATGGCGACAACTGCGAAGTGTGCGGCGCGGCCTACCAGCCGACCGAACTGGTGAACCCGTTCTCCGTGTTCACCGGCTCCACGCCGATACTCAAGCCTTCCGAACAGTATTTCTTCAAGCTGTCCGACCCGCGCTGCTTCCAGTTCCTGCGCGACTGGCTCAACACGCCGGGCCGCTTGCAGCCTGAAATGGTCAACAAGGTCAGCGAGTGGCTGGGCGAGGCCGGCGAAAAGCTGGCCGACTGGGACATCTCGCGCGACGCGCCCTACTTCGGCATCCCGATTCCAGACGCACCGGGCAAATTCTTCTACGTGTGGCTGGATGCGCCGGTCGGCTACCTGGCCAGCCTGAAGAACTACTGCGAGAAAAAGGGCATGGACTTCAACGCCCTGCTCAACGACCCGGCCACGGAACAGATCCACTTCATCGGCAAGGACATCGTCTCCTTCCACCTGCTGTTCTGGCCCGCCATGCTCAAGTTCGCCGACCACCCCGTGATCGACAAGCTGAAAGTGAACGTGCACGGCCACCTGACGGTCAACAACGAAAAAATGTCCAAGTCGCGCGGCACCGGCATTTCGCCGCTGCGCTACCTGAACCTGGGCATGAATCCGGAATGGCTGCGCTACTACATCGCCTTCAAGCTCAATTCGAAAGTGGAAGACCTGGACTTCACGGGTGAGGACTTCGTGGCCCGCGTGAACAGCGACTTGATCGGCAAGTACGTCAACATCGCCTCGCGCTGCGCCGGCTTCATCACCAAGAAGTTCGACGGCAAACTGGCGTCGTCGCTGTCCGACAACGCGCAAGCGTGGATCAAGCGCGCCCTGGTCACCGACGCCGGCGCCGAGCGCCAGGCCAGCATCGCCGCCCACTTCGAGGCGCGCGAGTTCGGCAAGGCCCTGCGCGAGATCATGGAAGTGGCCGACATCACCAACCAGTACGTGGACGATAACAAGCCGTGGGTACTGGCCAAGGATGAGGCCAAACTGGCCGAGTTGCACGATGTGTGCACCACCGCCCTGATCCTGTTCCGCCAGCTGACCATCATGCTGTCGCCGGTCCTGCCGGGCGTGGCCGCCAACGTCCGGAAGTTCCTCAACGATGCGCAGCTGGTGTGGGCTGACACCGAAGTGTCGACCGGCGCCGTATGGAACACCATGCTGGGCCGCACCATCGGCGCCTACGACCACCTGATGAAGCGTGTCGAGCCGAAGATGATCGACGACCTGTTCGACGCCCCCGCACCAGCGGCGGCCGGCGCCGTCGCCGCCGCGAAGCCTGAGAAGGCGGCCAAGGCCAAGGCGGCGCCTGCGGTCGCCGTCACCGAAACCGGCATCGAAGTGATCGCGCCGGAAATCTCGGTCGACGATTTCTTCAAGGTCGACCTGCGCATCGCCAAGATCGTCAATTGCGAACACGTGGAAGGCTCGGACAAGCTGCTGCGCCTGACGCTGGACGCGGGTGAAGGCCGCATGCGCAACGTCTTCTCCGGCATCAAATCCATGTATCAGCCGGAAGACCTGATCGGCAAGCTGACCGTGCTGGTCGCCAACCTGGCGCCGCGCAAGATGAAGTTCGGCATCTCCGAAGGCATGGTGATGGCGGCGTCGGCGGTCGATGAGAAAGCCAATCCCGGCATCTACATCCTCAACCCATGGCCGGGCGCTACGCCGGGCATGCGCATCAGCTAATGACAAGGATCAAGGCGGCCGCATGAACATCCTGGTGCGCGAGGCGACGGCAGAAGATGCAAAACTGATCGCCGAGCTCACGCGCGCCGCGTGGGCCGGCAAGGTCAACGTCACTTCCAGCGGCCACCGCGAAACCGCCGTACTCGTCGCGCAACACCTGCGCGACGGCGGCGGTTTTGTTTTATTGGTGGACGAAGAACCGGTCGGTTCCGCGCGCTGGCTGCCGCTCGACGCGGAGCCCGATGTGTGGGAAGTGGCGCGCATGGGTGTGCTGCCCGGCCACCGTGGCCATCACCTGTCGCAGCATTTGCTGGAAGCGGTGATCCATCACGCACTGGCCGCTGGCGTGGATGAAGTACGGCTGGCCGTGCGCAGCGACCAGCCCAAGCTGATCGACTTCTACACGGCCTTCGAATTCGAGCTGGCCGAAGAGCTGGAATACTCGCACGCCAACCCGCTGGAACCCGCCCCGGTGGTCATGCGCCGCCTGCTGCGGCGCTAAAGCAAATTGGGGACGTCACACATTCCGGGCTTTACCGGCGTGCGTGACGTCCCCATGTTGGACATTGCCTTACGTTGGGGCGGGCGTCCTGCTTATTTACTGGCGCTCAGGCATTTCTTCATGAAGGCCTTGCGCTCATCACCTTTCATCGGGCCGGCGTCGGCGTTGCAGGTCTTCATTTTGCTCTGCTGGGTCACAGGCGCGGCCGGCTTGGCGCTCAGGCACTCCTTCATGAAGGCCTTGCGCTCATCGCCCTTCTTGCCGGTGGCGTCGGCGTTGCAAGTGGTCATCTTGTTCTGCTGGGCCGTCTTGGCGGCAGGGGCGGCCTCAGGCGCGGCGGCGAAGGCGGCGGTCGATACCAGGGCGGCGACACATACGGCAATCATTTTTTTCATAAAAATCCTCGTTATTTGAATTGAATTAAAGTTATCACAGCACCCGCCACGCGGCGCACAGGGCGCCACGCGGTCATCCCAAGAATTTCCCGGCCAGCATGCTCAAGCCCTGGGACAGCAAATTGCCTTCCGGCATCTGGCCACCCGGGCTCAGCTGGTCTATCAACTGCGGCAACAATTGCGCCAGCCCGCTGGCCGCATGCTGCGGTTCCACGCCCGCCTGCTGCGCCACCTGCGCCAGGTGACCCGCGCCCAGCGCATCGGCCAACTGGCTGGCCGAGACGGGCAGGTTATCCCCCGTTCCCACCCACGACGCCACCTGGTCGCCCAGGCCGCTGGCCTTGAGTTGCTCCAGCAACGCGGGCACCCCGCCCGCATTATTGATCATGGTCATCACACCGTCCATCAGGCCGCCCTGCGACGCGCCATCCTGGCCTTGCCCACCGGCCGCGGCCGCGACCTGTCCCACCAGCTGATCCAGCAATCCCATCATATTCTCCCGAATGTGCGCTACGCGGAAAGTGAGCAATAGGCCGCCCCATCAAATGAGCGGCAACTTTGCAAACGGCAAGCAATCCAGACGGCATGCCATCCAAACTGCAAGCAATCTTATGTTACTGCAAATATCAGAGCGCGCAATACCCATTTTCTATTGTGGCAAGCCCGTGCGCCGCTGGTAGGGAAATTGCGTTAGATTGGGCAGGTCGCGCCCGCCCCTTCCCTTGAGGAGAAAGTCGATGTCCCTGACACTGTACTATCACCCGCTGGCATCTTACTGCCATAAGGTGCTGATCGCGCTGTACGAGAACGGCACGCCGTTCGAGAAGCGCCTGATCGACCTGGGCCAGGCGGACGACCGGGCCACGCTGGCCGCGGCCTGGCCGCCAGTCCGCTTTCCCGTGCTGCGCGACCATACGCGCCAGCGCGACGTGCCGGAGTCCACCATCATCATCGAATACCTGGACCACCACTTCCCCGGCCACCGCCCGCTGATCCCCACCGACTGGGACGACGCGCTCGACGTGCGGCTGTGGGAGCGCTTCTTCGACGATTATGTGCAAGACCCCATGCAACGCATCGTGGCCGACCGCCTGTACCACACCCAAGCCGACCTGGCGCCCCAGCGCACCATGCTGGGCACGGCCTACGGCATGTTGGAGCGACGGCTGGGATCGCGCACCTGGGTGGCCGGACCAGGTTTCAGCATGGCCGACTGCGCGGCGGCGCCGGCCCTGTTCTACGCCAGCACGCTGGTGACGATCCCGCCCGACCACCATCACCTGCACGCCTATTTCACGCGTCTCATGGACCGCCCCTCCGTGCGCCGGGTGCTGGAGGAAGCCAAGCCGTATTTCCGGTTCTACCCGTTCCAGGAAGCGATCCCGCAGCGTTTCCGCTGACGTTACACCGCTGACGTTCCATCGGTGATAGGACTGCCCTAGCGGCGCGACGAGACGACGATGCCGCCCACGATCAACGCGAACGCCGCCACGTGATAACCGTGCGGCGCCTCGCCCAGGAAGGCGGACGACAGCACCGCCGCGAACAGGGGCGTGAGGTTGACAAAGAACGCCCCAATGGCCGGCCCCGCCTCGCGCACGCCTTCGCCCCAGCAGCGGAACGCGATCACGGCCGGGCACACGGCCACATACAGCAAGGCCGCCACCAGCATCCAGCTCCATTGCACGGGCGCGCTGCCCAGCGCCCATTCGCCGGCCGCGAACGCGCCCGACCACACGGTGCCGAACGCCACCTGCGCCAGCAGGAAACTGGCCCAGTTGGCGCGCAGATCGGCCGGCTCATGCGCGCGCGTGAGCAGCCAGCTGTAGAGCGACCAGGCGATGCTGGCCAGGATCATGAACAGGTCGCCCGCCACCAGCCGCAGCGCCAGCAAGTGCGCCCACTCGCCACGGGCCAGCACCAGCAGCACGCCGGCGATCGACAGCACGGCCCCGGCCACCTGGCGCCGCGTGACGCGCGCGCCAAAACACAGCCAGCCGGTCAGCATCATCCACACCGGCATGCCCGACGCCACCAGCGTCACGTTGATGGGGGTGGAGGTTTGCAGCGCCAGGTATTGCAGCGCGTTGTACATGCCGATCCCCAGCAAGCCCAGCACGGCGAAGCGGCGCCAGTGCGGCCACAGGCTGCTGCCGCGCCGGAAGATGGGGCCGGCCAGCGGCAGCAGGATGGCGAAGGCGATCAGCCAGCGCAGGAAATTGAGCAGGATGGGCGGCACCATCTCATGCACCAGGCGCCCGACGATGGCGTTTCCCGCCCACAGCAGGGGCGGTATGGTCAACAACAGGGCGGTCCGGGGCGTGAGGCGATGGGTCATGCGGGCTATCCGAAAAGGTCAATCTGACAAGCTTGAACCCTTGAGCATAACCGATCCCGCACGATCGCGCCGGGACACCCGCCGCCCCTGGCTTGTACCGGCGCCGCCACAACGGCCCCGTAATCGTCGTCCAGCACAGCAATTGAAGGTAGAATAAAAGTTCAGTCTTTCATAACATTGCATGTGGCCGCTCCCAGGACGCGCCGCCACCGCCCGCCGGACGAAAGGAATTGCCATGCGCTCCACCCTGTCCGCCCTGGCGGCGCCCTTACTGCTGTGCCTGCCCGCGCTGTGCCAGGCGCAGCAAACGGGGGTGCAGGTCTACGGCATCCTCGACATTTTCGCCGGCAATTCCAACACGAGCGGCAGCGTGGCGACCAGGGCCATCAACAATGGCGGCATGACCACGTCCTACTACGGCTTCGGCGGCAGCGAGGAACTGGGACGGGGGCTGAAGACGGTGTTCGCGCTGGAAGGCGTGGTCCGGCTCGACACGGGCGAATCGGGCCGCTTCCCCAACGATCCCCTGTTTTCGCGCGCCGCCTATGTGGGCTTGAGCGGCGACTTCGGCACCGTCAAGCTGGGCCGGGTGCCCAATCCCCTGTTCCAGGCCTCGGCCGCCCTCAATCCCTACGCCTTCTCGACCCGCTTCTCGCCCCTCATGACCCAGTTATGGAGCGCGCCCTACGGCAGCGCCGTCACGGGTGACACAGGCTGGAGCAACGCCCTGCACTACACTTCACCCACCTTGGGCGGCGTCACGCTGGTGGGCCAGTATGCGCCCGGTGAAAACCCGGCCACGGCCAGCCACAACGCGGCCGCCGTGCTGCGCTACGAGATCGGCCCCCTGTTGCTGGTGGCCGGCGGCCAGCGGGTCGAAGCCGGACTGGGCATCACCCCCGCCGCACCGCGCCAGGATACGTGGCTGACGGGCGTGGCCTACGACCTGCGCGCCGTCAAGCTGTACGCCAGCTACGACCGCAACCGGACCGACCTCACGGGCCGCCGCACCCGCACCGCGCAACTGGGCTTGCAAGTGCCGGCCGGCGCCGGCCGCTACCTGTTGTCGTGGGCCCGCTCGCGCGAAGACGGGCTGAACCGGCCTGAATTCCGGCGCGACACGGCCACCGCCGGCTACGACTACAGCCTGTCGGTGCGCACCGACATTTACGCCGTGTTCGTGTACGACAAGCTGAGCACAGCCAGCGACGGCAACACGACGGCGCTGGGCATACGCCACAAATTCTAGACGCCCGGGCCTAAACTTGCCCAACCGCATCGATAGAATTACCGCCCCTGGCGCCGGGCGCGGTAAAATACGCGCTGCTGACTCACCCAACTAGCTAATATGAAACTCACTAAACAACACCAGTTGTACGAATCCGACCACACCCTGTTCATCAAGGCGCTGAAAGCCAAGAACCCCGACATGGAAAAAGGCCAGCAGGAAGGCCGTGCCCGTCTGTGGGACCAGGCGCCCGTGTCGCTGGACGAGCAGCAACGCCAGCTGGCTTCGGCCGTCAAACAGCAGGCTTACGTCTACCAGAACAAACTCTAAGCACGCCGGGCGGGCACCATGTTGCCAGAGGACACGGCGAGCGCCGGCGCGCTGACGCCGGACGGGGACGCCGCGCTCGCTGTGGCTGAACCGTTGGCCGAGGCGCTGGCCGCCACGGCAGCGGCGGCCGCTGACGCAACTGGCGCCGACGGCGCCCCGGCCCAGGCCGAGGGTGCCGCTTTGGCGCGTCTGTATGGCGAACCGCTGTTGCGCCTGCCGACCGACCTCTACATTCCGCCGGACGCGCTGGAAATCTTCCTGGAAGCGTTCGAAGGCCCGCTGGACTTGCTGCTGTACCTGATCCGCAAGCAGAATTTCAATATCCTCGACATCCCGATGGCGCAGGTCACCCTGCAATACCTGAAATATGTCGACCAGATCCGCCTGTCCAACCTGGAACTGGCGGCCGAATACCTGCTGATGGCGGCCATGCTGATCGAGATCAAGTCGCGCATGCTGCTGCCGCAGAGGAAGGCCGAGCTCGAGGACGAGGCCGGCGACCCGCGTGCCGAACTGGTGCGCCGCCTGCTCGAATACGAACAGATCAAGCTGGCCGCCTACGACCTCAACACCATCCCGCAGGTGGGACGCGATTTCGTGCGTACCCAGATCTTCATCGAACAAAGCCTGGTGCCGACCTGGCCCGAAGTGGCCGCCGTCGACTTGCAGCAAGCGTGGCTGGACGTGCTCAAGCGCGCCAAGCTGACCCAGCACCACAAGATCAGCCGCGAGGAACTGTCCGTGCGCGAACACATGACGGGCATCTTGCGCAAGCTGCAAAGCGCCCGCTTCATCGAGTTCGCGGACCTGTTCGACCTCGCCGGCGGCGTGCCGGTGGTGGTGGTCAACTTCGTCGCCCTGCTGGAACTGGCCAAGGAAACCCTGATCGAAATCACCCAGGCCGAACCGTTCGCGCCCATTTACGTCCGGCTGGCCTACTCGCCCGCCTGACGGCAGCCCACCGCATTCACTTAACGCCCATCGCAACCTAGCCATGAAAATCATCTCCTCCATCGAAGAATTGCGCGACCAACTGAGCGGCCAGCTGCGCACCGCGTTCGTCCCCACCATGGGCAACCTGCACGAAGGCCATCTGTCGCTGATGCGGCTGGCGCGCAAGCACGGCGACCCCGTGGTGGCGTCCATCTTCGTCAACCGCCTGCAGTTCGGCCCCAACGAAGACTTCGAGAAATACCCGCGCACCTTCCAGGCCGACGTGGAAAAGCTGGAAAAGGAAGGCGTCTACGTGCTGTTCGCGCCCACGGAAAAAGACTTGTACCCGGAACCGCAGGAATTCCGCGTGCGCCCGCCGGACGACCTGGGCAACACGCTGGAAGGGGAATTCCGCCCCGGCTTCTTCACCGGCGTGACGACGGTGGTGATGAAGCTGTTCGCCTGCGTGCAGCCGCGCGTGGCCGTGTTCGGCAAGAAGGATTACCAGCAGCTCATGATCATCCGCAACATGGCGCGCCAGTTCGCGCTGCCGACGGAAATCATCGCGGCCGAAACCTACCGCGCCGACGACGGCCTGGCGCTGTCCTCGCGCAATATGTATTTGTCGGAAGCGGAGCGGGCCGAAGCCCCTGCCCTGTTCCAGAGCCTGAACTTCGTGGCCAACGAAATGCGTGCCGGCCACCTGGACATCTTCCAGCTGGAACACAAGGCCATGGAAGAGCTGGCCAAGCGGGGCTGGAACCCGGACTACATCTCGATCCGCAAGCGCATCGATCTGCAACCGCCGAGCGCCGGCGACCTGGCGCAAGGCACGCCGCTGGTGGTGCTGGCCGCGGCCAAGCTGGGCGGCACCCGTTTGATCGACAACCTGGAAATCTGACGCGGACCACATCCCCACAAAAAAACCAGCCTCGGCTGGTTTTTTTACGCCCCGTCGTCCAGCCAAATGAGGGACGTAACTCAATTCCAAATCGGGACGTAACTCATTTTCGCCGCCCCCCCCTCCATCGACCGGACGCGCCATCTCAGCGCAGTATCAACATCTATTCATCGGGACAATGCTAGCCTCGTGCAAAACGACTATCGAGTACCATCATGCCCCGCCATGCTCGCGTCATCCTCGCCAATGTCCCTATCCACCTGATACAGCGTGGCCACAACCGACAGGCCTGCTTCTTTTCCGACAAAGATTGCGACAACTATCTGGCATGGTTGCAAACGCATGCGGAGGAGGCCGAGTGCACGATCCATGCCTATGCACTGATGTGCAACCACGTACATCTGCTTTTATCCGCCTCGAACCCAACGGCTCTGGCTGCCATGATGAAAACGCAAAATCAACGCTACGTCCGCTACATCAACAAGACATATCGGCGAACAGGTACATTATGGGAAGGCCGGTTTCGCTCCTGCCTGACGCAGGAAGACACCTACTTCTTCACGTGTCAGCGGTACATAGAACTAAACCCCGTGCGGGCAAGCATCGTCGCGCATCCGGCCGACTATCGCTGGTCAAGCTACCGCGCCAATGCCGAGGGTGAGCCTAGTTCACTGGTGAGGCCACATCCGCTGTATATTGCGTTGGGCAAGGACGACGCGGAACGGCAAGAAGCCTATCGGGGGTTGTTCACAGACGTCTTGCGGCCTGAACTCGTGGAGCAGATCCGGCGCGCCACCAGCGGCAATTACGCGCTCGGCAACGTTCAGTTCATTGAGCAGTTAAACAGGACACTCGGCCGCGCGGTAACCCCAGGTAAGCGCGGGCGCCGGCCAAACCCGTAAAAACGAGTTACGTCCCAAATTCTGCCAAATTCTGGAATTGAGTTACGTCCCGAATTATCTAAAACCGAGTTACGTCCCAAATTGGGGAATTGAGTTACGTCCCGAATTATCTTACGCGCCGGCGCAAGTCAGCCGGCCAGGTTCTGGGCCCAGGCCAGGGCCGACAGGTGGGCCTTGTTCACGTCCAGCGGCGTCAGGTTGAGCGACGCGGCCAGCGATGCCACCAGCGCGGAATTGAGTTCGCACGCTTCGGCCAGCGCCAGGTAGGGGCCGTACTTGCCGCCGCGCGTGAGCAGCGCGGCCACCACGTCGTCCGACAGCTGGATCGCTTCCAGCACTTCCTGCATGGGGATGCCCAGCAGCCGGTCCAGCAGCGAGAACATGCCGGCCACGAAGATGTTTTCCGCTTCGCTCTTGCCCAGCGCCGCTTGCCCCAGCAGCTCGGCCACGCGGCCACGCACCACGGCCGTTTCCAGCAGCACCGGCGAATAGCCGCTGGTGCTGGCCGTGGCCAACAGCAAGGTGAGCCAGCGGTACAGCGGCGTGTAACCGAGCAGGGCCAATGCCTGGCGCAGCGATTGCACTTCACGCCCGGCGCCGAAACCGGCGGAGTTGATGAAACGCAGCAGCTTGTAGGAGAGCGTGGCGTCGCGCTTGAGCACCGCTTCGATCTGTTGAATGTCCGCTTCCTGCTTCACCATCTGCATCAGTTGCATGATGATGGTCTGGGCCGGGTTCATGCCCTTGGCGTCGCTGCCGGGACGGGGCGTCAGGTGCAGCTTGCCGACGAAGGCGTCCAGCCCCAGCGCGGCGCAGGCGTCGAAGTCGGCCCAAGTGGTCACGGGCCGGCCGACCATGCGCACCGTCGATTGCTTGAGCAGCGCGTAGCTGCGCGCCTGGGATGCCACGTCGGCGCCCGAGAAGCGTACTTCCACGTAGGAGGCGATGGTGGGCAGGCGGTTGCCGATGCGGGCCAGGTCGGCGTCGCGCAGCAGGATGCCGACACCGCCGGCGCGTAAGGCTTGCACCGCTTGTAACGTATTGGGATTGGCCAGCTCGCTGGTCTTGATCGACAGGACCGTATGTTCGGGCGGCATGTTGTACAAGGCGTCGGTCGACAACATGGCCGGCACGGCTTGCAGGAACAGGATCTTGTCGCGCAGCCGCCAGCCGCCGTCCTCGTCGTTGACCTGGCTGGCGACGAAGCCGACCAGCTCTTCCAGGTCCTGCGCGGTGAACGGATCGAGCGACGACTGTTGCCACGTCAACTCATAGCCGACCACCCGCTGCTTGGGGTCGAGCAAGGGCTCACGGACTAGGAAATTGGTTTGATGCATGGTGATGTTCCAGGAAGGCCCACTCAGGCCCTCCCCATCTCATCAGGCCCCGAGTTTCTCGAAGATCTTGTTGAGCTTTTCATCCAGCGTGGCGGCCGTGAATGGCTTGACCACATAACCATTGGCGCCAGCCTGGGCCGCCGCAATGATGTTTTCCTTCTTCGCTTCGGCAGTCACCATCAGCACCGGCAGCTTGGCCAGCGCGGGATCGGCACGGATGTTTTGCAACATGGTCAAGCCGTCCATGTTGGGCATGTTCCAGTCCGACACCACGAAGTCGAACGATTCGGCACGCAACTTGGCCAGCGCCATCACGCCGTCTTCAGCCTCGTCGACGTTGGCATAACCCAGTTCTTTCAACAGATTCCGGACGATACGGCGCATCGTCGAAAAATCGTCTACTACTAAAAATTTCATCTTTGGATCAGCCATGAATTACTCCGTTGATTCTCTTACGCGGTTGTTAATAGTGACTACAATTGCCAGCAAGTTGTAGGATAGCATTTTCGTTGCTTGAAGGCGAACAAAGTCGCAGTAAAACGTCATCCTTCCACGGATTACACGCGCAAAGCGCGCATGCCGTGGGTCGCCAGGTAACCGAGCACCATGCCAGGCAAGGCCTGCAGCGCGCCCACCTCGTGCGCGGCGCCGATGGCGATGGCTTCGCGCGGCATGCCGAACACCACACAACTGGCTTCGTCCTGCGCAAAATTATACGCGCCAGCCGTCTTCATCTCCAGCATGCCGGCCGCGCCATCCTTGCCCATGCCCGTCAAAATCACGCCCACCGCGTTCTTGCCCGCGCACTGGGCGGCCGAGCGGAACAACACGTCCACCGAAGGACGGTGGCGGTTGACCGGTTCGCTCTGTTCGATCTTGGTCATGTAGTTGGCGCCGCTGCGGGTCAGCAGCAGGTGCGAATGGCCGGGGGCGATGTAGGCGTGGCCGGGCAGCACGCGCTCATTGCCAGCCGCCTCCATCACGGAGATCTTGCACAGCGAATCGAGCCGCTTGGCGAACGAGCGGGTAAACCCTTCCGGCATGTGCTGGGTGATCAGGATGCCGGGGCAGTCGGACGGCATCTGCATCAGGAATTCGCGGATCGCTTCCGTACCACCGGTGGAGGCGCCGATGATGATCAGCTTTTCCGACGAGGTGAGCGGATTGCGCAATTGGGGCAGCGGCGCATGGCCATCCGCGCCAGGCTGCGGCAGGGTGCGCGCCCGTACCCGGGCCTTGGAGGCGGCCCGGATCTTGTCCGTGATCAGCTCCGTGTATTCGCGCATGCCGGCCTGGATGGAAATCTTGGGCTTGGTGACAAAATCGACCGCGCCCAGTTCCAGCGCCCGCATGGTGATCTCGGAGCCCCGCTCCGTCAGCGACGACACCATCACCACCGGCATCGGCCGCAGCCGCATCAGCTTTTCCAGGAAATCGAGGCCGTCCATCTTCGGCATTTCCACGTCCAGGGTCAGGACGTCGGGATTGGTCTGCTTGATCAACTCGCGCGCCACCAGGGGATCGGGGGCCGTCGCCACCACTTCCATGTCGGGCTGGCTGTTGATAATTTCCGTCATGACGCTGCGGATCAGCGCGGAGTCATCGACGATCAGGACTTTGATCTTCATACAGGTCTTTCCGGGCTAGCGCCCACTTCTTGTCAGAACAGATCGATCGCGCCGGCCACCGGCGCCACCTTGAGCCGGCTGGCGTATTCGATCTCGCGCCGCGCCAGCGTATCGTTATGGGTTTGCATCAGCTTCTTGACCAGCACCTTGCCGGTGCGGGGGAAGAAATACACCTTGCGCGGATGGATGTCGTTCAAATCCTCGGCCACCACGCGGATGCGCTCGACCTTGAGGAAGTTGAGCACGAAGGCCGCGTTGCGTTCGCCCACGTTGATGGCCGTGAAGCCTTTCAGCACGGCGCCGCCGCCGAACACTTTCGCTTCCAGGTTCTCGCGCTTGGCGCCGGCCTTGAGCAGGTCGTTGATCAGCACCTCCATCGCATACGTGCCGTAGCGGGCCGAGGCCGACACGGGACTGCCGTCGCCGCCGCCGTCGGGCAGCATGAAGTGGTTCATGCCGCCCAGCCCCGTGGTGCGGTCGCGGATGCAGGCCGACACGCAGGACCCGAGCACCGTCACGATCAGCATATCCTTCTTGGTGTAGTAATACTCGCCGGGCAGGATCTTGGCGGCATCGCAGTCGAACGTTCTATCGTAATAGACGTTCGTGGCAAATTGTTCGAGGTCCATGTTCTATTCTCACGTCCGGTGGGCCGCAACCTTGTGCACCGCGCCCTGGTGCGGGGTATCGAGCTCGTACACCGTCTTGCCGCGCAATTTCAAGGAGTCCGACACGTAGAGGAAGTTCTCCGAATGGCCCGCAAACAGCAGGGCATGCGGCTTCATCAGGGGCACGAAGCGCGACAGGATCTTGCGCTGGGTGGCCTTGTCGAAGTAGATCATCACATTGCGGCAGAAGATGACGTCGAACTGCCCGCTGATGGGCCAGCTGTCGGCCAGCAGGTTGAGCTGCTTGAAGGTGATCAGCTGGCGCAATTCAGGGCGCACCCGCACCATGCCCTCGCGGTCGCCCTTGCCCTTCAGGAAAAAGCGGCGCTGGCGCTCGGGCGCCATCTTCTCGATCCGGTCGATGGTGTAGACGCCATTGGCGCCCGTGGCCAGCACGTTGGTGTCGATGTCGGTGGCGATGATCTGGCACGGCGGCGTGAGCGTGTTGAACGCCTCGCACATGGTCATGGCGATGGAATAGGGTTCCTCGCCGGTGGAACTGGCAGAGCACCAGATGGTGATCGGCCCCTGCAAGTGCTTCACATGCTCCGCCAGCAGCGGGAAGTGATGCGCCTCGCGGAAGAACGACGTCAGGTTGGTGGTCAGCGCGTTGGTGAACGCCTCCCACTCCTCGCCCAGCCGACCCGCTTCCAGGTCGTCCAGGTATTTGCCGAAACTATCGATGCCGGTGGCGCGCAAACGCCGCGCCAACCGGCTGTACACCATCTCCTGCTTGCTGTCGGCCAGCGAGATGCCGGCCCGTTTGTAGATCAGGCCGCGAACCCGTTCGAAGTCCTTGGCGTTGAAATCAAACTCTTTGACGGTGTCTTTACCATTCGGCATTTGTTATACCCTTCACTGATTCCTGCAACAATGCCTGCCTTGCTATACCGGCCAAACGGCCGGCTTAAAACTCTTCCCACTCGTCGCCAGGCGCGGCGGCGGCCAGCTTCTTGGGCGCGGCCGGACGGGCCGTGACGGTTGGACGCACCGGCGCCGGGGCCGGGGCAGGACGGGGCGCGGCCACGGCCGGGGCGGCGGCGCGCACCGGCAGGGCCGGACGGCGGACCTGGTCTTCATGCGACAGCTTGAAGATGCTGACCGCTTCGGCCAGGTTGTGGGCCTGTTCCTGCATGCTCTCGGCGGCCGCCGCGGCTTGTTCCACCAGGGCCGCGTTCTGCTGCGTCATCTCGTCCATCTGGGTGATGGCCTGGTTCACTTCCTCGATGCCGTTGCTCTGTTCCTGGGTGGCGGCCGTGATTTCGCCCATGATGTCGGCCACCTGCTTGATCGAGGTCACGATCAGGTCCATGGTCTGGCCCGCCTCGTCCACCAGCTTGCTGCCGGCATCGACCTTGTCCACCGAGTCGCCGATCAGTTCCTTGATCTCCTTGGCGGCGCCGGCCGAGCGCTGGGCCAGGTTGCGCACTTCGGATGCCACCACGGCGAAGCCGCGGCCCTGCTCGCCCGCGCGGGCCGCTTCCACGGCCGCGTTCAGCGCCAGGATGTTGGTCTGGAAGGCGATGCCGTCGATCACGCCGATGATGTCGAAGATCTTGCGCGACGATTCCTTGATCGAACCCATGGTATCGACCACCTGCGACACCACCGCGCCGCCCTTCTCCGCCACCGAGGAGGCCGAGACGGCCAGCTGGTTGGCCTGGCGCGCGTTGTCCGCGTTCTGCTTCACGGTGGAGGTCAGTTCCTCCATCGAGCTGGCCGTTTCCTCCAGCGAGCTCGCTTGCGCTTCCGTGCGCGAGGACAGGTCGGCGTTACCGGAAGCGATTTCCTGCGAGGCCGTGGTGATGGTCTCGGTGCCGATGCGCACTTCGCCCACGGTCTTGACCAGGCTCTCGTTCATGTCTTTCAGCGCCTGCAGCAGTTCGCTGGTTTCGTCATGGCCTTCCACCGTCACCTGCGAGGTCAGCTCGCCGGCCGCCACTTTCTGTGCCACCACCAGCGCGCCCGACAGCGGCACCGTGATGGAACGGGTGATGATCAGCGCGCAGCCCACACCCAGCGCCACGGCCACGGCGCCCAGGCCGAACAGCATCAGCATCAGCTGGGTATCGGAGCTGACGGAATTGTCCATCACCTCCTTGGCGGCCGCTTGCTGGATGTCGACCACCTTGTTGATCAGGGCCAGCGTCTGCTGGTTCAGCGGGTCGATGCGGCTGGCGATCACCTTGGCCGCGCCTTCGCTGTTAAAGGCCAGCACCTGGCCGATGGCTTCCTTGAAGGCGGCGTCGGTGTCGGCATCGAGCGTGGCGATATCGCCCAGGATCTTCTTTTCCGCATCGTTCAAGCCCAGGCTCTTGAGCTGGCCGGTGGCCGTCTCATAGACCTTGCGCTGGTCCTTGACCTTGGCTTCCTCTTTCTGCATCAGGCTCACGTCCGACTGCAGGCCGATGTTGCGCATCGCGATGCCGGTTTCCAGCATGGCGCTCTTCATGATGGCCGCCTGCAGACTCTTGGCGGTCGACAGCTGCAAGCCCTTGGTCAGCTTGGCCTTGTTGCTGTAATTGAGGAAGTTGGCCGACAACACCATGGCCACCAGGATCAGCAGGATGACGCCGAAGCCCAACATCAACCGCGACCCAATTTTAAAATTACGCAAATTCATTTCAGTTCTCCCCTTTTACCTGCTCTAGTTACCGCGCCCCGCTCTCGCCTGGGCGCTACGCCGCACTGCCGCCCTCTGCGGAGCGTCGATGGCGTGGTATCCGTTGCCGCTTGCGCGGCGCCTGTGCACTGGCCTCAGGCGGCCAGCGTCTCGATCAATCCCATCTCCGGGCTCGACATCAATTTATCGATGTCCACCAGGATCAGCATGCGCTCGTCGATCGTGCCCAGACCGATCATGTAATCGGTGCTGAACGCGGTCCCCATTTCAGGCGCCGGTTTGACCTGCTCCGGCGTCAACGTGGTCACGTCAGACACCGAATCGACCACCATGCCGACGATCCGTCCGCCGATGTTCAGGATGATCACCACGGTAAATTGGTCGTAGACCGGGGTGCCCAGGTTGAACTTGATGCGCATGTCCACCACCGGAATGATGATGCCGCGCAGGTTAATCACACCCTTGATGAACTCCGGTGCGTTGGCGATCCGGGTCACGGCCTCGTAGCCGCGGATCTCCTGCACCTTCAGGATGTCGATGCCGTACTCCTCCTTGCCCAGCGTGAAAGCCAGGAATTCGTGGCCGGCGATCTCTTTTGCTCCTATGGTAAGCGCTTCCGCCATAATACGTCCCTATTTGTAAATCAATGAATTCATGAAAAGATCGATTCGTCGGCCAGTTGGCGCGACGAGCGTATCAAGGCCGCCACATCGAGGATCAGCGACACCCCGCCGTCGCCCAGGATGGTGGCGCCGGAGATGCCGGCCACCTTGCGGTAATTCGATTCCAGGTTCTTGACCACCACCTGCTGCTGTCCCACCAGGTCGTCGATGAACAGGCCGGCCTTGCGCCCTTCCGTCTCGATGATGACGACGATGCCCTCGGACGGGCAGGTGAAGCGCGGCGTGATGTCGAACATCTGGTACAGCGGCACCAGCGGCAGGTATTCGCCGCGCACCTTGACCACCTTGCCCTTGCCGCTGATTTCCTTGACGTCTTCCGGCGCCGGCTGCAACGATTCGATCACGAAGCCCAGCGGCAGGATGTAGACTTCCTCGCCGACCCGGATCGACATGCCGTCCAGGATCGCCAGCGTGAGCGGCAGCGAGATCGAGATGGTGGTGCCGTAGCCCTTGGCCGAGCGGATGTCGACCACCCCGCCCATGGCCGTGATGTTGCGCTTGACGACATCCATGCCCACGCCGCGGCCGGAGACGTCCGTCACCTGTTCGGCGGTGGAAAAGCCGGGCGCGAAGATCAGCTGCCACACGTCGGCGTCGGGCATGCTGTCGCTCACGGCCAGGCCGCTTTGCATGGCCTTGGCCAGGATCTTCTCGCGGTTCAAGCCGCCGCCGTCGTCCGACACTTCGATAATGATGTTGCCGCCCTGGTGGCTGGCCGACAGGAACAGCCGGCCCGCGTCGGCCTTGCCGGCGGCGCGCCGCACGTCCGGCATCTCGACGCCGTGGTCGATGCTGTTGCGCACCAGGTGGGTGAGCGGATCGACGATGCGTTCGATCAGGCCCTTGTCCAGCTCCGTGGCGGCGCCATTGGTGATGAAATCGACTTTCTTGCCCAGCTTGGCCGCCAGGTCGCGCACCATGCGCGGGAAGCGCGAGAACACGAAGTCCATCGGCATCATGCGGATCGACATCACCGCTTCCTGCAGG
Source organism: Rugamonas apoptosis (assembly GCF_014042355.1). GTDB lineage: Bacteria > Pseudomonadota > Gammaproteobacteria > Burkholderiales > Burkholderiaceae_D > Rugamonas > Rugamonas apoptosis. The sequence goes on along the minus strand of NZ_JACEZU010000003.1, from coordinate 448,988 downwards.
TCGCGGGTGTTGCGGGTCAGCTGGCTGACGCTGTTGAGCAGGCGCTCGTGCACCATCGGGTCGAGCGTGTCGACCCGCTGCTCGATCATGGCCTGGGTGATCACCAGTTCGCCCACCAGGTTGATCAGCTGGTCGACTTTCTCGATCGAGACCCGGATCGAGGACGATTCGGCGCCCGGCGCGGCCGTGCCCTTCTCTTCCTTCTTGCCGGGCTTTTTCTCATGTTCCTCGGCGTGCTGCTGCACCACCACGGGAGCCGGTTCGGCCGGCAGGCCGGCGGCGCTGCGGATCTGTTCGAGCGGCTGGAAGAAACCATAGCCGCGCGCGTCGTCCGCCCCTTCGGCGGCGGCGGCGCGGATTTCGTCGAGCGGCTGGAAGAAGCCGTAGCCCTGGCCGGACTGGCCGGCGGCGGGACCGGCGGCCGGCGCGGCCGGCGTCAAGTCCACGGGATCGAAGAAGCCGTAGCCCAGCGCATCCTCCGCCTTGGCCCGTTCCGCCTGTTCCAGGCTGGCCTGTTCGGGTGTCAGGGCCGGCAATTCAGTGACCACCATCTGGTCCGGATTGAGCACGAACGAGCAGATGGCGATGATGTCGTCCAGGCTTTCATGGGTGGTGACCAGCATGGCGTTGCGGTCGTGGTCGAGCGGGGTGATGGAGACGTGGCCCATCAAGCCCAGCTCCGCGCCCAGCGCCGTCACTTCACGGTGCGCCATGACCGGCAGTTCCAGCCGGTAGCGCCGCCCGCCGCTGTGGTCCACGCTGGCCGCTTCGGGCGCGCCGTGGAACGACGGCGCGATATGGGCCAGTGCGGCCACCGGCGCGTCCTGCGACAGCGATTGCAGCATCATGCGCACGTCGGCCACGGCATCCTGGTCCACCTCGGCGCCGTGGCGGTGGCCGTCCAGCTGCATCTTGAGTATGTCCTTGGCGGCCAGGAAGGCGTCCACATGCTCGGAGGTGAGCGCCATCTCGCCCTTGCGCACGCGGTCGAGCAGGGTTTCCAGGATGTGGGTCACTTCCGTCATGTCGGTCACGCCGAACGTGGAGGCGCCGCCCTTGACGGAATGGGCGGTGCGGAAGATCGCGTTCAGATCCTCGGCGTCGGGCGCGTCGATGTCGACGGCCAGCAGCAGCCGTTCCATTTCAGCCAGCAGTTCCTCGGCCTCATCGAAGAAGACCTGGAAGAACTGGCTAATATCGATGGTCATGGTGAGACTCCGTGAAGTTCGCTTTGCATCAGTGCACTCGCTTCATCAGCCGATGACCTTTTTCACAACCTCGATCAGGCGCTGCGGATCGAATGGCTTGACCAGCCAGCCATTGGCGCCGGCGGCGCGCCCCTTGGACTTCATTTCGTCGGACGATTCCGTGGTCAGCATCAGGATCGGCACTTTCTGGTAAGCGGGCAGCTCACGCAGCAGCTTGATCAGCTGCAGGCCGTCCATGCGCGGCATGTTCTGGTCCGTCAGCACCAGGTCCACCGTCTGCAGCTTGGCTTTTTCCAGACCGTCCTGGCCATCGACCGCCTCCACCACCTGGTAGCCGGCAGCCTTGAGGCTGAAGGCCACCATCTGGCGCAGGGAACTGGAATCATCAACTGCAAGTATTGTTTTAGCCATCTTTGCTCTCACTCTTCAATTCCGGGGCCACGCCCCTCTTTTTTAAATCGATCATGCGCCGGACCGGGCTAGAACAGCTCGATATCGCCGCTCTCCAGGTGTTTTTGACTGACAGCCTTGCGCAGCACGCTGCGCAGTTCCAGACTCTGTATCGCCAGCGCCATGCTGACCTTGCCCAGCAACGCCACGATTTCCTCGTTGTCGCTCTCGGGCAGCATCTCGGCGCCATGCGCGCCCAGGGTGCCCAGAAACTCGCGCAAGCCGGTGACCCGTTTCAGGGTGCGGTCGATCAGCTGGCTCGTCATGTCCTGGAACTGCATGCTGGTGATGGCCGCGTTGACGTGGTTGCCCACCTGGGCGTGCAACTCCTCCAGCTTGGCCTTTTGCTCGGCCGTGGGGGTGCCGCCGGCCAGCAGCAGCTGGATGGTTTCCTGCTCCGCCTCCACCGCCTGGTGGATGGCCATGAAGTTGAAGGTCAGCTTCTCGATCGCCTCTTCCAGCAGCAGGCCGGTCTGGATCAAGTCGGTCTCCACTTCCGTCAGGTGGCGCCGGCCATGGTCGGACACGCCGGACAACAGGCGCTTCACATGGGAGCCCAATATTTTTTTTCTCGTCATAACTGTCTCAATCTCCTGCTCATCCTTCCGCGCGCCGCGCCAGCGTCATTTGCCGGCCGCGGCGGCCGCCGCCCTGGTTGCAGGTTCGGCGGTGCCGACATCGATTTTGGCGCTGTCGCGCATCACATTTTCTTCCGTCTTCTTGTTCATCACAATGATGCTGATGCGGCGGTTGATGGGGTTGAACGGGTCTTGCTTGTCCAGGTTGGCGGCCGAGGCCAGCCCCACCACACGCAGTATCTTGTTCTCGTTCATGCCGCCGGCGATCAGGGCGCGGCGCGAGGCGTTGGCGCGGTCGGCCGACAATTCCCAGTTGCTGTAGCCGGCATCGCTCATGTAGGGGGTGGCGTCCGTGTGGCCGGACAGGCCGATCTTGTTGGGCACGTCGTTCAGCACGAAGCCGATCTCGTACAAAATGTCGCGCGTGTAGGGCTGCAGCTCAGCCTTGGCCAGCGCGAACATGGGGCGATTCTGCTCGTCGACGATCTGGATCCGCAAGCCTTCGCTGGTGAAGTCCAGCAGCAGCTGGTTCTTGTACTTCTTGAGCAGCGGGTTCGATTCGATCTTCGATTCGATCTTGTCCTTCAGGGCCTGCAGGCGCAAGGTTTCCTCGTGCTCGAGCGCCTGCTTGGCGGCCGACAGGTTGTAGGTTTTCTTCATGGACGGATCATCGGTGGCCTTGACCTGGCCTTCCTTGCGCGTCAAGTCCTTGCCGCCGCCGGGGATGACGGACGAGCTGTCGCCGCTGCCGGCGCCGCCCTGCATGGCCACCTTGAGCGGGGTCTTGAAGTATTCGGAGATGCCGTTCAAGTCGCCCTTGGTGGTGGAGCCGAGCAGCCACATCAACAGGAAGAAGGCCATCATGGCCGTCACGAAGTCGGCGTACGCGATCTTCCACGCGCCGCCGTGGTGACCACCGCCGCTCTTCTTGATACGCTTGACGATAATTGGCCGCAAGCCTTCTTCAGCCATGTCCTGTCCTTGTGATGTGCGTCATACCCGAGATCATACCGTGCGGTCAGACTTACTTTGACTTCGATTTCTTGATATGGTCCTCTAACTCGGCGAAGGTAGGACGCTCGGTCGAGTACAGCACCTTGCGGCCGAATTCCACCGCCAGCGCCGGCGCGTAGCCATTCAGGCTGGCCAGCAAGGTCACTTTGACGCATTGGTACATCTTGGTCGACTCCTCCAGTTTCTGTTCCAGCAAACTGGCCAGCGGACCGACGAAACCGTAGGCCAGCAAGATACCGAGGAAGGTACCGACCAGCGCGTGCGCGATCAGGATGCCCAGCTCGGCCGGCGGAATGCCCACCGATTCCATGGTGTGCACCACGCCCATCACGGCCGCCACGATACCGAACGCCGGCATGCCGTCGCCCAGCTTGGCCAGCGCGTGGGACGGCACCATGCCTTCGTGGTGGTGGGTATCGATCTCGTTATCCATCAGGTTTTCAATCTGGAACGCATCCATATTGCCCGACACCATGAGGCGCAGGTAATCGGCCATGAACTCGATAATATGGTGGTCATGCAGTACGGCAGGATACTTGCTGAACAAGGGGCTCTCATGCGGCGAATCAATATCGCCTTCGATCGACATCAAACCTTCCTTGCGGACCTTGGACAGGATGTCGAACAGCAGCGACATCAGCTCCATGTACAGGTCTTTGGTGTAGCGCGACCCCTGGAACAGGGTCGGCAATGCGGCCAGCGTGGCCTTGATGGCCTTGCCGTTGTTACCGACCAGGAAGGCGCCCGCCGCGCCGCCACCGATCATCACCAGTTCCAGCGGCTGCAGCAGCGCGGCCAGATGCCCGCCATTGAGCGCAAAACCGCCGAACACGCCAGCGCAGACTACGATATATCCAATGATGACTAACAAGTGCGCTGACTCCCCTCAATGTGCGGCATCGCGCCGCCGGCTCCGTCACAGTGGTGAAGCTGGACGCCGGCTGCGCGAAGAGGGCCGGCATGGTCGCTCAGCCGCCCTCTGAATTCAATAAGTTTATACGTGGAACTACAATAACGTGAGATTGGCTACCCGGCAAGTAAATAACACGAAATGATGCTTAAAAGTACCATGCGTACAGAGTGGGGCCGCCCACGATGGGAACCAGGGTGCGGTCGGGGGCGCGGGCGGCGATGCCGAACTCATAACTGAGCAGGACGGTCCCGGGCCGCATTTCCGCTGACGCCTTGCGCCACAGGCCCGCCATGGCGGCCGGCGACAGGTAGGCGAACACGAGGTCAAATTGAGCGAAATCAAGTAATTCATAATCGCCGCGCAGGAAGCGGGCCGCACTCCCCGCCAGCCTGGCCCGCACGGCACTCACGGCCCACGGCAACGGTGCCAGTTCGATGCCCACGCAATCGGCATCGGGACGGCGGCGCGCCAGGTACAGCACCAGCCCGCCCAGCCCGCTGCCGATATCGATCATGCGTACCGGTCCGGCCGGCAGCAACGGCTCGACGGCCTGCCACACGGCCAGCCGCGACGGGTAGTACGGCACCTGGGTGCGGAAGGTGGACCAGTACAGCACCAGCAGGAACAGGAAGGCGCCCAGGAACAGCGACGGCGGCAGATGCAGCGCGCTGGCGCCCAACAAGGCGACAGGGAACAGGCATTGGATGGGACGCCACCACGGCGCCAGGCCCAGCTTATACGTGGCCAGCGCCGCCAGCGCGCCCTGCAGCAAGGCCACGGTCAGCAGCGTGACAGGCAGGCGCACGGTGGCGAGCAGGTAAACCAGGAACAGCGTGGGCAGCACGGCCACGCACTGGATCAGCAAGGCTTGCACGGCGGGGGCACGCAGCAGGCGGCCGCGCGGCGCGGCTGGTGTGGCAGTGGCGCGAGGCGCGGGTCGCGTGGGAGGCGTGGGTTTGGTGGGCCGGCTCATGCCCTGCCCGGCCCGTGCCGGGAAACTGGGGTGGCGACCGTCACGCGGTCTGGGTGTCGGCGGCGCGGGATTTCTTGGTCTTGCCAGCGCGCGAAGGCATGTGGCACAGGCCGCAGACATAGCTGCCGTTCAAGTCCATGCTGTCGACGATGAACTTGCCCTGGCATTTGCCGCACGGGGCCAGCTCCAGCATCTTGCTGCTGAAGAAACGCACCAGGGTCCAGGCGCGCGTCAGCGACAGCAGCGGTTCCTGGCCCGGTTCCGGCGGCATCTGTTCCAGATACAGCTTGTAGGCCTTCATGATGGCTTCGATGCCGGTGGCGCCGGCATGGTCGACCAGAAACTTGTAGATATTAATGAACAGCGAGGAATGGATGTTCGGCTGCCAGGTGAGGAACCAGTCGGTCGAGAACGGCAGCATGCCCTTGGGTGGCGACACCCCTTTCAATTCCTTGTACAGCTTGAGCAAACGCTCGCGCGACAGCGACACTTCCGATTCAAGCAACTGCAGGCGGGCGCCGAGTTGGATCAGTTCGATCGCAAGCTGAATTTCCTGGGCTTCCGATACGACACTTTTCGTGGCCATGATGTGCTCTCCTGGATGTTGCTGGTGAAAAGTGGAATCTTAAACGATTTCTTCCACTGGCTGGCCGGCCATCAGGATGGCGGCGTGCGACTGGGCCAGCGAGCGATCCTTGTTGTGGCTGGTCAGCATGGACAGGATGGCGCTGTCGTCGAAGCGGAAGCGGGCCAGCATCATGTTGCCGCCGGCGAGCTTGAGGATCTGGGCGTTGCTCATGCCCTCGATCAGCTCGGCGATTTCAGCGGCGATGCCCAGGCGGAAGATTGCCGTCACCTTGTCCGCACGAATCATCTGCTGCGCCAACATCAGGTAGCTCAGGTTTGCGTCGCGAATTTCAGCCATCATATCGTTAGCAGTCATTTCCATCTCCTCGATCCGTTATCTTCAGCTCGGAACACAATTGCGTTTCCAGTGAGATACATTCTGCGGGAGCAACAAAAAACGGAGTAGAGGCTACTCTCTGTATTTTTCGTCGGGAAATAGCGGGTGCGACCTGTCGGTGTTTGTCTTACAAACACTCGCAGATCAGTCTCCAACGCCCTTGCGGCGCGGGTTTCAAGCGGTCGGGAAGCTTCAACAACATCCTGTCCTTAGCATCAAAATAGTGCGTTACAGCGACTCATTTTTGCCACATCTACACCGGTAACGGCAGCCTTTTCAGGAACTTTAGGGTCTGGACGAAAAAAATTGAAAAATTTTTCGATTTTTTACATCCGCCCCGCCGGGACCGTCCGAAGCATCTTTTCAGCCGCCTCATGAAACTGGTAACGGCAGGGTTTTGGGGAACTTTAGGGTTTTTTTGAATTTTTTTGAAAATTTTTGAAAATAATGGGGTGATCGGCCGCAAAGCCCCTGTTCATGCGGGTTTGCGGGCAATGCGGTGATCCGGGAACCGGGCGGATCGGCCCTGTTTTTGGCTAAAACGAAGAAAAAATTGCTACACTCGCGGCTAGCGCTTCAATTGTTGAGGCCTCAAGTATTTCCTCTACCCGAAGAAAGTTACTGAATGACTACTCGCATAGACTGTCAGGAAAGCGACGCGCGTGATCCGCTCGCCGCCCTGCGCGACCAGTTCGACTTGCCGCCATCCGTTATTTATCTGGATGGCAATTCTTTAGGCGCGCGCCCCAAGGCGGCACTGGCCCGCGCCCAGGATGTGATCGCCCGCGAATGGGGCCACGACCTGATCCGCAGCTGGAACACGGCCGGCTGGTTCGACCTGCCGCGCCGCCTGGGCGACCGGCTGGCACCCCTGATCGGCGCCGCCGCCGGCGAAGTGGTGGTGACCGACACCACCTCCGTCAACCTGTTCAAGGCACTGGCCGCCGCCCTGCGCATGCAGGCCGACGACCCGGAACGGGCCGCCCGCCGCGTCATCGTCACCGAACGCAGCAACTTCCCCACTGATATCTATATGGCGCAGGGCCTGTCGTCCTGGCTGGCGCGGGGCTATACCGTGCGCCTGGTCGATACCGTGGACGAGCTGCCCCAGGCGATCGATGCCGACACGGCCGTCGTCATGCTCACCCACGTCAACTACCGCACCGGCTACCAGCACGACATGGCCGCCACCAGCGCCCTGGCCCATGCGCGCGGCGCCCTGATCGTGTGGGATCTGGCCCACTCGGCCGGCGCCGTGCCGGTCGACCTGCACGCGGACGGCGCCGACCTGGCCGTGGGCTGCACCTATAAATACCTGAACGGCGGCCCCGGCGCGCCCGCCTTCATCTGGGTCCCCCCCCGCCACCAGGCCCGCTTCCAGCAACCGCTGTCGGGCTGGTGGGGCCATGCGGCGCCGTTCGCGATGGCGCCCCACTTCAGCGCCACGGACGGCATCGGCCGCGCCCTGTGCGGCACCCAGCCGGTGGTATCGCTGGCCATGGTCGAATGCGGCCTGGACGTGTTCGCGCAAACCACCATGGACGTCATCCGCGCCAAGTCGCTGGCCCTGACCGACCTGTTCATCGCCTTGGTGGAGCAGCGCTGCGCCGCCCATCCGCTGGAACTGGTGACGCCGCGTGAGCACGCCCGCCGCGGCAGCCAGGTCAGCTTCGCCCATCCGCATGGCTATGCCGTGATGTCGGCCCTGATCGCGCGCGGCGTGATCGGCGACTACCGCGAGCCGTCCATCATGCGCTTCGGCTTCACACCGCTCTACACCAGCCATGCCGACGTGTGGGACGCGGTCGAGATCCTGCGCGACATCCTGGACCGGCAAGCCTACGACGTGAACGCCCAGCGCGACGCCGTGACCTGACACTTTATATAGAGCACTCCATGAGCGAACAAGACAAACAAGGCGCGGGCGGCTGCCCGCACTCCACCCAATGGCATGGCGCCCAGATGGACTTCAGCAAATCGATGAGCTACGGCGACTACCTGGGCCTGAACCAGATCCTCAACGCGCAGCATCCACTGTCGCCCAACCATAATGAAATGCTGTTCATCGTCCAGCACCAGACCAGCGAACTGTGGATGAAGCTGATGCTGCACGAGCTGCACGCCGTGCGCACCCACCTGCGCGCCGACGACCTGGCGCCCGCCTTCAAGATGCTGGCCCGCGTGGCCCGCATCATGGATCAGCTGGTGCACGCATGGGATGTGCTGGCGACCATGACGCCGCCCGAATACACGGCCATCCGCCCCTACCTGGGCGCCTCGTCCGGCTTCCAGTCGTATCAGTACCGCGAGATTGAATTCATCCTGGGGAACAAGAACGCGGCCCTGCTCAATGTGCACAGCACCACGCCGGAAGTATTCGCGCTGCTGGATACGGCGCTGCGCACACCGTCGCTGTACGACGAATCCATCCATCTGCTGGCCCGTAGCGGCCTGGCCATCTCGCCCGAACGCCTGAACGCGGACTGCACCCAGCCCACCGTGGCGGACGCCTCTGTCAAGGCTGCCTGGCTGGAAGTGTACCGCGACCCCGACCACCACTGGGCCCTGTACGAGCTGGCCGAGAAGCTGGTCGACCTGGAGACGGCGTTCCGATTCTGGCGCTTCCGCCATGTGACGACGGTCGAGCGCATCATCGGCTTCAAGACCGGCACCGGCGGCACGGCCGGCGTGAGCTACCTGCGCAAGATGCTGGACGTGGTGCTGTTCCCGGAACTGTTCGCCCTGCGTACGGAGCTGTAACGGTACGGCCGCGCACAGTCGCGGCCCACTTCGGCTATCATTGCCTTTCATTTAACATTGAAAGGGCGACGCATGGAACCGCAGGTACTGACGCTGGCCGGATTGTGGAATTCGGGACCGCTGCACTGGCAAACCCAGTGGGAAGCCAAACATCCCGGCTGGCTGCGTGTGCCGCATCGCGATTGGGACACTCCCGACTGCGCCGAATGGGTGGCGGAACTGGATGCGGCCATCGCCGCCTGCGCACAGCCGCCCGTGCTGGCCGCACACAGCCTGAGTTGCAGCCTGGTGACGCGCTGGGCCGCCTCCGGTTCGCGCGCGCGGGTGGCCGGCGCCTTCCTGGTCGGCCCCAGCGACGTCGATGCGCCCAGCTACCCCGACTGCACCACCGGCTTCCAGCCCATGCAGTTGGCGCCGCTGCCCTTCCCCAGCCTGGTGGTGGCCAGCACCGACGATCCATATGTCCGCATCGAGCGCGCGCAGCAGTTCGCGGCCGCGTGGGGCAGCCGCCTGGTGACCATCGGCGACGCGGGCCACATCAATGGCGACGCCGGCTACGGCCCGTGGCCGGAAGGTGAACAGCTGCTGCTGGACTTCTGCGCTCAGCTGCAGCGCTAGATAGACCCTTATCCCAGCAGCAGGAACTCCTCTTTGCGAGGCCAGGTCTAATGGTGGCGGGCGACAGTCCGCCCGCCGTTTCAAGAACCAGCAAAGGAGATAAGATGAATAAGCAAATCCGACATGGCGCGGCAGCATTGACGCTGCTGCTCTCGACCATGACAGCGGCCCACGCGGCCAGCTACGCATTCCTGCTCGACGGGGCGCACGAGGACCCAGCCAACGCCTCCAAAGGCATAGGCGCGGCGGTCATCAATTTCGACGACCTGATGCACCAATTGCAGGTCACCGTCGCCTATGGCGGACTGGATGGCGTGACCACGGCCGCCCACATCCACTGCTGCACCACCTCACCAGGCACCGGCAGCGCGGGGGTGGCCACGGAACTACCCAGCTTCACGGGCTTCCCGCTGGGCGGCCACGGCGGCGCCTACACCCACCTGTTCGACACGTCGCAAGCGAGCAGCTGGAACCCGGCCTTCATCACGGCCCACGGCGGCACCACAACGGGCGCGGAAAAAGCGCTGATGGCAGGACTGAGCGGCGGCGAAGCCTATCTCAACATCCACTCGGACAAATATCCGAACGGCGAGATACGCGGCTTCACGCCAGCCGCCCCGGTACCTGAACCGAGCGGACTGGCCATGCTGGCTGTCGGCCTGCCTTTGTTGTTGCTCAGGCGGCGGCAGCGCGGCTAGCACATACCGTCCAGCCCAAAAAAAGGCGCCCCGCTCACTCACGTGAACAGGGCGCCCATTCATGGCACCCGGCCGTACGGCCGGGTTCAACTACTTGCGCTTACTTGGCCGCGCTGTTGAGCAGCATTTCGTTCAAACGCTTGACGAAGGTGGCCGGATCGCTGAGCGAACCGCCTTCGGCCAGCATGGCCTGGTCGAACAGGATATGGGCCCAGTCATTGAACTGGCTGCCTGCGTCCTGGTACTTCAGGCGCGTCACCAGCGGGTGGTTGGGGTTGATTTCCAGGATGGGCTTGGAATCGGGCGCGCTCTGGCCGGCCGCCTTCAGCATGCGCAGCAGGTTGCCGGACAATTCGTGCTCGTCCGCCACCAGGCAGGCCGGCGAATCGGTCAGGCGGAACGTGACGCGCACGTCCTTGGCCTTCTCGCCCAGCGCTTCCTTCATCTTGGCCACCAGGTCCTTGTAGGACGATTCGGTTTCCTCGTGTTCCTTCTTCTCGGCCTCGTCCTCCAGCTGGCCCAGGTCCAGGCCGCCCTTGGCGACCGACACCAGTTCCTTGCCTTCGTAGTCCTGCAGGAACGACAGCATCCACTCATCCACGCGGTCCGTCAGCAGCAGCACTTCCACGCCCTTCTTGCGGAAGATTTCCAGATGCGGGCTGTTCTTGGCGGCCTTGTAGTTATCAGCCGTGACGTAGTAAATCTTGTCCTGGCCTTCCTTCAGGCGCGCCACGTACTGCTCGAACGAGACGTTCTGCTCGTCGTTGTCGTTGTGGGTGGACGCGAAGCGCAGCAGCTTGGACAGGCGTTCCTTGTTGGTGGCGTCCTCGCCGATGCCCTCTTTGAGCACCTGGCCGAATTCCTTCCAGAAGGTGGTGTACTTGTCCTTCTTGTCCTGCTCATCGGCGTTGGCCAGTTCCTCCAGCATGCCGATCACGCGCTTGGTCGAGCCGTCGCGGATCACCTTCACGTCGCGCGACTCCTGCAGGATTTCGCGCGACACGTTCAGCGGCAAGTCGGCCGAATCGATCACGCCTTTCACGAAGCGCAAATAAGTCGGCATCAGTTGCTCGGCGTCGTCCATGATGAACACGCGCTTGACGTACAGCTTGATGCCGCTGCGCTTGTTGCGGTCCCACAGGTCGAACGGGGCCTTGGCCGGGATGTACAGCAGTTGCGTGTATTCGCTGCGGCCTTCGACCCGGTTGTGGGTGTGGGTCAGCGGTGCCTGGAAGTCGTGCGAGACGTGCTTGTAGAACTCCTCGTACTGCTCGTCGGTGATATCGGACTTGTTGCGGGCCCACAGGGCGCTGGCCTGGTTGATGGTTTCCAGCTCGTCCTTGAGCACGGTTTCCTTCTTCTCCTCGTCCCATTCTTCCTTGCGCATCATGATGGGCAGCGAGATGTGGTCGGAGTATTTGCGGATGATGGACTTGATCTTCCAGCTCGACAGCAGCTCGTCCTCGCCTTCGCGCAGGTGCAGGATGATGTCGGTGCCGCGCGAGGCCTTCTCGATCGCCTCCACGCTGTAATCGCCCTCGCCGCCCGATTCCCAGCGCACGGCCTCGTTGGCGGCCGCGCCGGCGCGGCGGGTTTCGACCGTGATCTTGTCGGCCACGATGAAGCCGGAGTAGAAGCCCACGCCGAACTGGCCGATCAGGGCCGCGTCCTGCTGCTGGTCGCCCGACAGTTTGCCGAAGAATTCCTTGGTGCCCGATTTGGCGATGGTGCCCAGGTGCGAGATGGCTTCCTCGCGGTTCATGCCGATGCCGTTGTCGGAAATGGTGATGGTGCGCGCTTCCTTGTCGAAGCTGACCTTGATCTTCAGTTCGTGATCGTTGCCGTACAGGGCGTCGTTATTGATCGCCTCGAAGCGCAGCTTGTCGGCCGCGTCCGACGCGTTCGACACCAGCTCGCGCAGGAAGATTTCCTTGTTCGAGTACAGCGAGTGGATCATCAATTGCAGCAGCTGTTTCACTTCAGCTTGAAAGCCCAAGGTTTGCTTTTCGTTGTCAGCCATTTTTACCTCTAGTTAGTCTCGGTTGATACAGGGTTTGTTGCACGGATTTTCCGAAGGTGGGGATTATAAGAGCGAATTCAAGCCCGGAGTAACAATTGACCCGCCAAACGTGAAACACTCAGCCATAAATGTGACAATTGGTGTATTTTTAACTTGCTTTATTGACTATATTGAAATCAGGCGATCACGCATACTGCTTCCACGGCGCAGACGTCATCTCACGGGCGGAGGACACCATCGATGAAGCGCAACTAATCTTGGGCACCCGGCTGGCCTGGAGCATGGGGCTGGCAGGGTTTTGGGCGCTCGGTTATTTCACAGCCGGCGCATGGCTGCATCCGGCGCCCATTTTTGATCCGTCTACCGCACTGGATGCGGCTATCCCGTTCGCCGGACTGGCGCTGTGGCCCTATCTGTTCGGCATAATCTGGATCGCCATGCCAGCCGTACTGCTACAGTCACCCGCACTGTTCCGGCACACCGCCCGCAGCTATGCGCTGCTGATCGCCTTTTCGCTCCTGTGTTTTGTGTTGCTGCCGGCCGAAGCGCCCGAGCTGCGCCGCCAGGCCAGCGGCGCCGGACTGGACCCGCTGACCGCCTGGGCCCTCCAGCGTCTGCATGCGATCGACCCGCCGCGCAACCTGCTGCCGTCATTGCACGTGTCGCTGGCGGCGTTGGCCACTTGCGCGCTGGCGCGGAGCGACACCCGCTGGCGACTGCCGGCCACGCTGGTGCTGGCCATGATCGTGGCGGCCGTCTGCCTGTCCAAGCAGCACACGGTGGCCGACGCCGTCGCCGGCCTGCTGGCGGCCTGGTTGTGCGATCGTGTTGCGCGCCGCCTCAATCCCGCACCGCGCCTGCCTCCGCGCCCACCGCCGCCCTGAACGGCGCAATCATGCCCTGCTCCAGCAGATAGCGCACCAAGTAGCTGGCGGTCTGCTCCAGCGTAGGGTCGGCCCGGCCGCCGGGCAGGCTATCGCGGGCCTGGCGATAGGCGCTGCTGCTGTAGCGCTTGAGCTGCATGGCGGCGATCTTGCCGGCTGACCGGTTGAAGAAATCGAGCAACGGATAGACGGGATCGCTGGCCGAACAGCGCAGGTTGAGCTGGTCGATGAAGCGCGGTATGTCGTAGTAGCGGAAGCGGTAACCGAAGTCGCGCTCTATCACCCGCGTCAGGGCCGTCATGCTGTAGTAGCGGTCAGCCGTCACGTGCAGCGGCGTGGCCGGCGCGTGCACCTGGCGCGCGATGGCGACGATGTTGTGGGCGATGACGTCCGCCGCCACGATGCTGAGCTGGTTGGGCGTATCGACGGCGATCCCGTGCCGTATCATGAACGCCAGCATGCGCAACGCCACGTCGTTGTCGTCACCGGCGCCTTGGGTCGAGACGGAAATCAGCGCGGGCCGGTAGATGCGCACGTCCATGCCGCCGGCGCGCGCGGCCAGCGCCTGCTGTTCGGCCACCCATTTGCTTTGCGCGTAACCGAAGTCCAGCGCCTCCATGCCCGCGTTGCAGTCCAGCTCCAGCAGCACGCCCTTGGCGCTCCAGCCGAAGATAAAAGTGCTCGACACCAGGTGCAAACAGCGCGCCCCGCTGTCGCGGGCCAGCAGCAGGGCCGTGCGCGTGCCCTCGACATTGGTGGCGCGCATGGCTTCATACGTCATCACGTAGTTGACGCAGGCGCCGTTGTGGAACACCTCGCCCACGCTGGCCGCCAACGCCCGCCACTGTGCCAGCTCCAGTCCCCACAACGGCTGCGCCAGATCGCCGCACACGGCGCGCACGCGGGCGCGCAGTTGCGCTTGCAGCGAGGGCGTGAGCAGGCGCGCGTGGCGCAAGGCTGCCTCTACGCGCGCCATCGCGGCAAGCGGATCGGCGGTGCGCACCAGCACCACCAGTTCATCGTCGCCCTGGCGCAGCAGTTCATCCAGCAGGAAGGGTCCGAAGAAACCCGTCACACCCGTCAACAGGATGGCGCGCCGGGCCGTTCCTGTTGGCGGCGCCCGGTAGTCCGTGTCGGGCAGCGGACGCGCGCGGTCTTCCTGCATGCGGACCGCGATGGCGTCGTCCAGTGAAGCGCGTAGTTGGGCCAGCGCCGCCATGGCAGCATCGGCCCCGCCATCGTGACTGTAGTCGAGCGGCGCCAATGCCGACAACAAGCTGCGCTGCGACAGGCGCTGCAACAACGGCGCGTCGAGTGCCTCGGCCAGCGCGCCGGAACCGAAGCCGCGCAACACCTGTTCCAGTTCCATCTGGATTTCCGCCAGCGCCAGCGAATCAATACCCAGGTCGGCCAGCGCCACGCCGTCGCTGGCGATCCCCTGGCGGGCGAACGCACGCCGTACGGCGCCGCGCCAGTTCCGCTGGTCCGCATCGGGCTCCTCCTGCTGCGTCAGGCTGGGGGCATCGTTGCGCCAACTCGCCAGCCTTTCGGCCTTGCCAGCCTCGAACAGCGCGCGCGTCTCGGCCCGCGCGATCTTGCCCGAAGTGGTCATGGCGACCGTGCCGGGCGCCACCACATGCAGTTGATCGGGCAGCAGGCCACAGACGGCGCGGATGGCCAGCGCCAGCGCCGCGGGATCAGGCAAGGCTTCGGTGCGCTGCGGTTCGGCCAGCACGGTCACACCGCCGTCATCGCATTGAAACGCGCAGATGCCGCGTGGCCGCACGGCCGCGCCGCTGGCGGCCACCGCTTGCTCCAGGTCGTCCGGGAAGAAGTTGGCGCCGCAGATGATCAGCATGTCCTTGCTACGGCCGCACACATACAGTTGGCCCTGATGCAGGAAGCCCAGATCGCCCGTGCGCAAGGGCCACGCGTGATTGGCGCCGCCCTTCTCGTCAACCGCTTCGCCCAGCAGCGCGCGCGTGGCCACCGCATTGTTCCAATAGCCGCTGGTGACGCACGGGCCGCCGACACGGACTTCGCCTACTTCCAGCTCCGCCAGCGGCCGGCCGCTGTCCGGCGCGCAGATCCGCACCTCCACCCCGGCCACCGGCTTGCCGCAACTCGCATATTCGACGATGCCTGTGCCGTCGTCGGCCTTCGCCAACGCGAGCGTGGACATGCCGGCGCGTGCGTCGCGCAGCACAGCGACGCTGCCGCAGCCACCGTGCGTGACGTTCAGCGTGTTCTCCGCCAGTCCGTAGGCCACCGTGCACGCGCCACGGGCCAGTCCGAAGCGGGCGAAGCGATGATGGAAGCGCCGTATCGTGTCCGGCCGCGCGGGCTCGCCGGCGTTCATCAGCACCCGCAGGCAAGACAGGTCCACGCCATCCAATTCGGCATCCGGCACTTTGCCCTCGCGCAGGCAGTAGTCGAAACCGAAATTGGGCGACGAGCTGTAGGTCGCGCCCACTTCCGAGATCATGCGCAACCATAGTGCTGGCCGGCGCAGGAAGTCGACGGGCGCGAAACCGTAGTTGCAGCCGCCCGAGACGATGGGAAAAAGGTAGTAGCCGATCAGGCCCATGTCGTGATGCTGCGGCAGCCATGAGACGCCCGTGGGCACATGATCGAGCGTGGCGCGCGCATTGGCGATCACGTTCTGGTGGCTGACCATGACCCCACGCGGCAGGCCGGTGGAGCCGGACGTGTATTGCAGGAACAGCAGCGGCTCGTGGCGGGCCGGCGGCACGCTGACCTGCATCTCCTGGGCCGCCGCGCCGTCGTCCAGCGCCAGCGCCAGCAATGGCCACGGCGGCGCCGTGCCGGCCGCGGCGAACAACTGCGCCAGCCGCGCCGCGTGCGCATCATCCGTCAGCAAGGCCGCCGCGCCACAGTTCTCGCCGATGGCGCGCAAGCGGCGCATGGCCGTGTCGCCGGCGGTACGCGGCAAGGCCACCGGCACGCCGATCATGCCGGCGCGCGCGCAGGCGAGCAACGCCGCCACGCCTTCCAGTCCCGCTGGATGGGCCAGCAGCACGCGCGCGCCCGGCGCCAGTCCGGGTGTGGCCATCAGGCGCGCGGCCAGCGCCAGCGTGCGCGCATGAAAAGTGCGGTAGGTGTGGCGGGCGCTGGTTTGCCCCAGGCGGTCGCGAAATTCGAACAGGACCTTGTCAGGCTGCAGGCAGGTCCAGTGTTCGAGCAAATCGAAGATGGAATCCATGGGCGCAAGCTCCGGCGATGCACGGCTTCATAGGACAACTCGTGCAGTTAGAAAGTTGGCTGTAATGCGTGAGCTGTGATGCGTGAGCTGTATTGCAAAAAATGTGCTGCCACCGCCTCCACTACTGATCTACCCTAACGTGCGCCGCGGCCACGCGGCAGTTCCCGCTCAAGGAAACGCCACACGGCCGCATCCTGCATGGCGGCCACGTTGAGCCGCATGCGAGTCGACGGCAACTGCTGCGGCGAGAACAGGCTACCGGGCGCCAGCAGCAGCCCTTCCGCCGATGCCCGCTCGGTCAGCGCGTTGGTATCGCAACCGGCGTCGGCCCACACGAACATGCCGGCGGTCGGCGCCAGGTCAATGGTCATGCCCAGCCGCTCCAGCTGGCGGATAGTCTTGGTGCGCACGCCATCGAGCCGCGCCCGCACCCGGTCGGTGTGCTTGCGATAGGCGCCCTCGGACAGCACCTTGTACACCACCCGCTCGCCGATGTCGCTGGTGGTCAGGGTGGTCAGCATCTTGCGGTCGGCCAGGCGCTCGGCCCATGCGTGCGAAGTGGCGATGTAACCCACCCGCAGGTTGGCCGCCATGGTCTTGGAAAAGCCGCCCAGATAAATCACGCGGCGCAGTTGGTCGAGCGCCGCCATGCGGGTGGCCGGCTGCACCGCGCTGCCCGGATGCAGGTCGCAATAAATGTCGTCCTCCACGATGACGAACCCGTATTCCTCAGCCAGCCGCAGCACCTGGAACGCCTTGGCCGCCGACAGCGAGGTGGAACTGGGATTGTGCAGCACCGAATTGATGACGAACAGCTTGGGCCGGTGGATGGCGGCCAATTGGGTGAGCTGGGCGATGTCGGGGCCATCGGCCAGCCGCGGCACGCCCACCACCTTGGCGCCCAGCGCGGCGAAGGAACCGAACATCAGGAACCAGGCCGGATCGTCGACGAAGACGGTATCGCCGGGGCGCAGGAATTCGCGCGCCACCAGGTCCAGCGCCTGGGTCACGCCGGCGGTGGTGACGATCTGCTCCGGCGTAGCGCCAATTTCCTGTTCCGCCAGCTTGCGCTGCAACTGCTGGCGCAGCAGCAGCGAACCATGCGGCACACCGTAATTGAGCAGCGTGCCCGGATGCTGGCGGCTGACGGCGCGCAGCGCGTTGGCCACCATGGGGCCATCCAGCCATTCCGACGGCAGCACGCCCGTGCCGGGCATTTGCTGGTGCGGCACCTGGCGGAACATATTGCGCACCAGCCAGACCACGTCGATGGATTTGGCGTCGAAACGTTCCTGCGGCAAGCTCGCCACCTGCCCCGTGCCCGGCGCGGCGGCGCCAGGGCCCAGCGCCGGCCGTTCACGCACATAAAAGCCGGCGCCGCGGCGCGATTCCAGGTAGCCGCGCGCCACCAGCTTGTCGTAACTGGCCACCACGGTGAAGGCGGACACGCCATGCGCGGCGGCGAACTGGCGGATCGATGGCATGCGCGCGCCGCCGCGCAGCAGGCGGTCGTCGATGCGGGCGGCCACCGAGCGGACGATCTGGTCGATCAGCGACTCGCCCGATTCCCGCGACAACAGCGCCACCAGCGCGACGGGCCGCGCCTTGCCTGGCTGTATGGGTGCGTCCGGGGTCAGTGTATTGGTCATATTACCGTCACAGTATCTGAAATTATGTGGGAAAGTGTATTGGGACTGTACTGGTGTTGTCGCTTAGGATACACCCATCGCCTACACAAAGCCACCTACCGGGGAAACCGCCATGCACCTGCCCACCAGTTCCGACCTCGACGCCGCCGGCGCCACCGTCTACGCCGCCATGCCGCCCACGCCGCAATACAGCTGGCCCCTGCTGAACGAAGCACTGGGCGTGGAAACGTGGATCAAGCACGAAAATCATACCCCGACCGGCGCCTTCAAGGTACGCGGTGGGCTGGTCTACGTAGCAGCACTTGCACGTCGTTTGCCCGGCGTCAAAGGGATCGTGCTGGCCACGCGCGGCAACCACGGGCTGTCGCTGGCCTACGCGGCGCGCCGCCACGGCCTGCAAGCGACCATCGTGGTCCCGCGTGGGAACAGCACGGAGAAAAACGCCGGCATGCGCGCGCTGGGCGCGCAGCTGATCGAACATGGCGCCGACTACCAGGCCAGCCGCGAACACGCGCTGATGCTGGCCGAGCGTGACGGGCTGCACATGGTGCCGTCCTACCATCCCGACCTGATGGCCGGCGTGGCCACGGGCTGGATGGAGCTGCTGCGCGCCCAGCCGGGGCTGGAACTGCTGCTGGCCCCCATCGGCCAGGGCTCCGGCATCTGCGCCGCCGTCGCCGCACGCAACGCGCTGGGGCTGCACATGCCCATCATCGGCGTCGTGTCGCAGCACGCGCTGGCCTACCAGCTGTCGTTCCGGGCCCGGCGCAGCGTCGAATCGCCCGTCACCACCGTACTGGCCGACGGCCTGGCCTGCCGCGTGCCCGACCCGCAATCGCTGGCCATGATCCTGGCGCATGTGGGCGACGTGGTGGCCGTCAGCGACGAGCAGGTGGCCGCCGCCATGCGCCTGTACCACCGCGCCACGCACAACGTGGCCGAGGGTGCCGGGGCCGCCGCGCTGGCCGCCGCCCTGGCCTTGCAACAAGACCCGGCCTGGCGCGGGCGCAGCATCGGCCTGGCCCTGACGGGCGGCAATGTGGACACCGCCATGCTGGCCGGCGTGCTGCAAGGCGCCTGAGCGGCGCCCGCACACGGCTATCGACTGTACCGGCACTGACCATCCCAAACCAGGTACACAACAGGAACAAGGACAGGAACAGGAAGCAATCCACCATGCAAACACCAGCCACCATTCCCCGGCCCCTGGCCACCACCACCCGCCTGAGCGACGATGCCGTCGGCATGCTGCTCGGGCTGATCGGCGTGGCCATGTTCAGTCTCACCCTGCCTTTCACCCGGATGGCCGTGGCCGACCTCGATCCCGCCTTCGTGGCGCTGGGCCGCGCCGTGACGGCAGCCTGCTGCGCCGCCCTGTGGCTGGGCTGGAACAAGGCGCCGTGGCCACCGCGCTCGGCCCTTATCCCCTTGGCCTGTGTGGCTGGGGGCTGCATCATCGGTTTTCCGTGGCTGACGTCGATCGCCATGCGGTCCGTGCCGGCCACCCACGGCGCGGTACTGGTGGGCATGCTGCCGCTGGCCACGGCCGTGTGGGCCGCGCTGCGCGGCGGCGAGCGCCCCTCGGCCGGATTCTGGTGCATGGCCGTGCTGGGCACGGCGCTGGTGGCCGGCTTCGCCCTGCACGGCAGCGGCGGCAGCCTGCGCCCGGCCGACCTGGCGCTGCTGGCGGCCGTACTGTTGGCGGCGATGGGCTATGCGGAAGGCGGCAAGCTGGCCCAGCGCCTGGGCGCGCCGCAAGTGATCTGCTGGGCGCTGCTGCTGGCGGCGCCCGTGCTGGCGCCGGTCGTGGCCTGGCTGCTCTGGCACGACGCGGCCCACATCGCCGCCGCCGGCGCCCGCGCCTGGGCCGGATTCGCCTACATATCGCTGTTCTCCATGTTCATCGCTTTCTTCTTCTGGTATCGCGGCATGGCGCTGGGCGGCGTGGCCCGGGTCGGCCAGGTGCAGCTGGTGCAACCGTTCCTGACCATGCTGGGCGCGGCCCTGTTACTGGGCGAAGCGCTGGAATGGACTACCCTGTTATTTGCACTGGCGGTGATCGTTGTGGTGGGTGCGGGCCGCAAAATGCAGGTGAAGCGGGGTTAAAACCGTAGAGAATTCTGATTTTGCCTCCTTTGTGGGCAGCGCCCCCGGCACGACGTACAATAACGGTCTGCCGCGCACAACGCGCCCGCCATGCCAGATGCACCCAACCGCACACCCACGGCCAAAAAAAGCGATAAAACCGCACGATAAATAAACCCGTCGCTCGTTCGACTTCACCCATTTTCACTTATTGGAACCCTCATGTCCGTCTACGAAAAACTGAAAGCCCTCGACATCACCCTGACCGCGCCCGCCGCGCCGGTAGCCGCCTACGTCATGTACGTCCAGAGCGGCAACCTGGTATTCCTGTCCGGTCATATCGCGCGCAAGGCGGACGGCTCGCCATGGGTGGGTCAACTGGGCAAGAACATCAGCACCGAAGAGGGCAAAGCCGCCGCGCGCGGCGTGGCCGTGGCCCTGATGGGCACCTTGCAGGAAGCCGTGGGCGGTGACCTGGCGCGCGTGCGCCGCATCGTCAAGCTCACCAGCCTGGTGAACTCCACCCCAGACTTCACGGAACACCACCTGGTCACCAACGGCGCCTCCGAGCTGCTGGGCGAAGTGTTCGGCGACGCCGGCAAGCACGCCCGCGCCGCTTTCGGCGTGGCCCAGATTCCACTCGGCTGCTGCGTCGAGATCGACCTGGTGGTGGAAGTCGCGTAATTCCCGGGCGGCGCCTACCCGGCGCCGCTCATTCGCAGGCCGCCACAAGCGCGCCTGGCTACAAGTCCGGGCCATGCCCGGCTTCTAACTCAGTGAGACATGTATGAAAATTGAAAACCCGAATCCGATGCCGTGGCGCTTCTCCGAGCGCGCGCAACAGATGCAAAGTTCCTTCATCCGCGAGATCCTGAAGATCACCCAGCGTCCCGAGATCACCTCGTTCGCCGGCGGCCTGCCCTCGCCCGCCACCTTCCCCGTGGCCGAGATGAAGGAAGCGTTCGACCAGGTGCTGACCGACTCGGGCAACGTGGCGCTGCAATATGGCCCCACCGATGGCTACCTGCCGCTGCGCCAGTGGATCGCCGACTCGCTCTCCACCAACGGCGTGAAAATCGTGCCGGAACAGGTGCTGATGACGTCCGGTTCGCAGCAGGCGCTGGACCTGCTGGGCAAAGTGCTGATCGACGAAGGCAGCCGGGTGCTGGTGGAAACCCCGTCCTACCTGGGCGCGCTGCAAGCGTTCTCCGTGTACCGCCCTGAATTCGTGTCGGTGGAAACGGACGACCACGGCCTGGTGCCGTCCTCGCTGGACAAGGTGGCGCAAGGCGCGCGCCTGCTGTACGCGCTACCCAACTTCCAGAACCCCACCGGCCGCACGCTGTCGGTGGAACGCCGCCAGCAACTGGTGGAAACCTGCGCCCGCCTCGGCCTGCCGCTGATCGAGGATGATCCGTACGGCGCCCTGAGCTACAAGGGCGAGCCGCTGCCGAAGATGGTGGCCATGAACCCGGACGGCGTGATCTACATGGGTTCCTTCTCCAAGGTGCTGACGCCCGGTATCCGCCTCGGTTACGTGGTGGCTCCGCTGCCGCTGGTGCGCCGCCTGGAACTGGCCAAGCAGGCGGCCGACCTGCACACCTCGCAGTTGACCCAGATGGTGGTGCACCGCGTGATCAAGGACGGCTTCCTGGAACGCCACATCCCGCAGATCCGCCACCTGTACGGCGACCAGTGCCAGGTGATGCTGGACGCGATGGCCGAACACTTCCCCGCCAGCGTCCAGTGGACCAAACCTGAAGGCGGCATGTTCATCTGGGTCACCCTGCCCAAGCACGTCAACGCCATGGAACTGCTGGACGAAGCGATCGCCAACCAGGTCGCCTTCGTGCCGGGTGCACCTTTCTACGCCAACGAGCCGGAAACCAACACTTTCCGCCTGTCGTTCGTGACCGTGCCGCCGGAGCGCATCCGCACCGGCATCGCCACCCTGGGCAAGCTGATCGCCGCCAAGGTGTAAGCGCCCCCGCCTCCGCCCACGCCGCCGGCACCGCCGGCGATGGCGTGCGGCGGCCGCTGCACGCCATCGCGCGCCGCAGCCTTGCCACCAAAAGTAACAAATATTCCCAAGGGAAACGGAGAACATGATAAAAAGTCATGCAATTCCCCGTATCTGCGGCCGTCACGCATAAATTCTGAAGTTTTCCTCGAATATCCCTGCATTTATTTTCACAATTACACATTGCAAAGCGGTATTATTTGGACGGATAGTCACTTCACTGTCAGGCCAGCCTTTGTACCCAAGCGCACTTCCATCCGCCCTCCGTCCCGTCGCCACGGCCTTGCCGCATGGTGTCGCCGGCGGCCGTCCCTGTCAGGATACGGACCAATGAATCCAGCAGGCCTGAGCTTTGCGGCGCGGCGCGACGCCGCCATCCTGATCGTGGACGATGCGCCGGATAATCTGAGCACGTTGCGCAAGATGATGGTGCAGCAGGGTTACCAGACGTTTGTCGCCACCTCCGGCGAACGGGCGCTGCAGATCGCGCGCCGGGTGCATCCGGACCTGATCCTGCTGGACGTGGTCATGCCGGGCATGGATGGTTTCGAGACCTGCCGCCAGCTCAAGAGCAACACCGCCACCCAGCGCATTCCCGTCATCTTCATGAGCGCGCGCACGGAGACGGAGGACGTGGTGGCCGGCTTCGACATCGGCGCCGTGGACTACATCGGCAAGCCGCTGCGCATGGCCGAAGTGTGCGCCCGTGTGCGCACCCAGCTGCAAATCCGCAGCAACAGCGAGAACCAGGAAGAACAGGCCGAACGCCTGCGCACCATCGTCAACAACATGGCCGAGGGCTTGCTGATCATCGAGGCGGACGGCCGCATCCAGTTCACCAACCCGGCTTGCGACAAATACCTGGGCTACCAGGAAAACGAACTGGCCGGGCGCTCCATCGCCGAGCTGCTCAACCCCATGGTGGCGCAGGAATACCTGGACTACTTCGCGCGCTACGCGGCCGCGCCGCAAACGGCCCACAACCACGGCACGCGCGAAGTGATCATCCGCCACCACAATGGCGACTCCGTGTGCATGGACCTGACGCTTACCCCCATGTATCTGCGCCAGCCCCTGTTCATCGGCCTGCTGCACGACATCACCCACCACAAGCAATCGGAGGATGCGCTGCAGCGCGCCGCCATGGTCGATCCGCTGACCATGATCGCCAACCGCCGCCACTTCGACGCCTTCCTGGAAAAAGAATGGCAGCGCGCCCTGCGCAGCGGCCTGCCGCTGTCGCTGGTGGTGCTGGACGTGGACCACTTCAAGCTGTACAACGACACCCTGGGCCATGCGGCCGGCGACGCCTGTTTGCAGCAGGTGGCGCAGGCCATCGCTTCGCATGCGCTGCGCCCCACCGACCTGGCGGCCCGCTACGGCGGCGAGGAATTCGTGCTGCTGTTCGCTGAAACGGACGCCGACTCGGCCTACCTGCTGGCCGAATCGATCCGCGCCCACGTGGAATCGCTGCAACTGCCCCATCCCCGTTCGCTCACCTCGCCGTGGATCACGGTCAGCATCGGCGTGTCGACCATCCTGCCCCACCAGCTCGACAGCACGGAATCGCTGTTCGTGGCGGCCGACCGCGCCATGTACGTGGCCAAGGAAAGTGGCCGCAACCAGGTGCAGGCCACCCTGCCCGGCAACGCGGCCATGGACGCCATCAAGGCGCTCGCCGCGCGCTAAGCGCCACCCCGCTTACAGTTGTTCCGGATAGCCCGTGATGTCCGCGATTTCGGCGTACATGGGCTGTAGCCGTTCGTACATCTTCAGGTAGACGCGCCGGTACAGGCGGTCGTACATCTTCTGGTGGGCCGCAATGGGCTGGAACACGCGGCCAGTACGCGTCATGGCGCGGATGGCGCTGTCGAAATCCTGGTGCAGTCCCAATCCAGCCGCGATCGCGATCGCCGCGCCCAGGCCCGACGTTTCGTACACGTGGGCGCGCGCGGCCGGCAGGCCGAAGATATCGGCCGTCAGCTGCATCGCCGCGTCGCTCTGCGAGCCGCCGCCGGCCACGCGCAACTCCGTCACGGCCAGGCCGCTGCGCTTCTCGATGCGCTCCTTGCCCTCGCGCAGCGCATACGCCAGTCCTTCCAGGATGGCGCGGTACATGTGGGCGCGCGTGTGCACATCGCCAAAGCCGATCATGGCGCCTTTCGCTTCCGGCCCCGGCACGCGGATACCGGGACTCCAGTACGGTTGCAGCATCAGGCCCATGGAACCGGGCGGCACCTGCTCCACCAGCTGGTCGAACATGGCTTCCGGCGCCGTGCCCTGTTGCGTGGCCGTAGCCTGTTCCAGGTGGCCGAACTGCTCCTTGAACCAGTTCACCATCCAGTAGCCGCGGAAGATCTGCACTTCGGTGCTGTAGGCGCCGGGGATGGCGGCCGGATACGGCGGGATGAAGGGCGTGACCTCCACATATTTTTTGGTGGTGGTGTTGATGGTGGCCGTGGTGCCGTAACTGAGACAGCCGATGTGCGGCGCCAGCCCGCCGGCACCGATCACCTCGCACGCCTTGTCGGCGGCGGCGGCCACCAGTGGCGTGCCATGCGGGATGCCGGTGGCTTCGGCGGCGGCGGCCGTGATGGCGCCGATCACCGTGCCCGGCTCCACCAGTTCCGGCAGCATGTCCGGCTTGATGGCCAGCGCCTGCCATTTCCAGTCACGCTTGCCGGCCCACTTGTGGCCCTTGTAGTCGAACGGCAAATAGGCCACTTGCGAGCCGATGGAATCGACCATGCGCCCGCACAGGCGGTAGTTGAGGAAGCCGGACAGCAGCAGGAACTTGTCGGTTTTGGCCCAGATGTCGGGCTGGTGGGCCGCGATCCAGTTGATTTCCGCTTCGCGCCGGAAGTACTCGATGGTGCTGCTCACACCGGCCACCTTGAAGGCCGTGCGCCACAATGCGTTCAGCGGCGGCACCTGCTCCGTGCGGCGCTGGTCCAGCCAGGTGATGGCCGGGCGCAGCGGGTTGCCATCCCGGTCCAGGTTGATGACGGTGCCGCGCTGGGTGGTGACGGCCACGCCCTTGACGGCCGATTTGGGGATGTCCGTTTCCGCCCACAGCCGCTGGCAGGCCACGCAGACCGCCTTCCAGTAGCCGTCCGCGCTGTGTTCGGCCCAACCGGGGTTGTCCGAGAAATACGGTTGCAGATGCACCTGGGTCTTGGCCGCCAGGTTGCCCTGCAAATCGAACAGCAGCGCGCGCACGCTCTGGGTGCCGTTGTCGATGGAGAGGAGATATTGTTCGGCCATGTTGTTCTGGTTGTTTTAGTTGTTCTTGTCGTTGTTCTGGTGATTGGCGGCGCGCTACGCGGGCAGGCTGTAATGCGTGGCCCATAATGCCAGATAGGCACGCTGTTCGTCATCCCAGCGCTGGTCGCTCCAGCCCAATTCCTGTTGGCAGATGGCGCGCACGCGCGGCAGGATCGCCACCCCGCCACCGCGCAACTGGATACCGATGCGGCTGCGGCGCAGCAGCAGGTCGTCCAGCTTCTGCACGGATTCACAGCGAGCCGCCCAGCGCAGTTGCACCCACAGGGTTTCCGTGCCGGCGATGGTATCCAGCTCACCCGGCTGGGCGCCATTCACCAGTTGCTGCGCCTGGGCGCCGTAGCGGCCTTGCAGCCGCGCCGCCTGCGTGACGGACAAGCGGCGGTCGTAGCGCAGCGGCGCGGCCGGCGCGAAGATGGGCCGGGGTTCCAGCTTGTCGCGCCAGTCCGGCAGCAGCGTGGCGGCCTTGCGCAGCGCGTCGAGCGCGATCACGCGGAAGGTGGTCATCTTGCCGCCGGTGACGGTCAACAGGCCATCCTCCAGCCATAGCGCATGGTCGCGCCCCTCCTTGGACGGGTCGCTCTTGCCGCTGTCGATCACGGGCCGCACGCCCGCGTAGCTGGCCACGATGTCGCTCTCTTGCAGCCCCAGTTGCGGGAACTGGTCGTGCAGCGCCGCCATCAGGTAATCCACTTCGGCCCGGGTGATGGCCGCCTCGCGCGCCATATCGCCCTTATGGTCGACGTCGGTGGTGCCCACCAGCGTCACGCCCTCCCACGGGAAGGCGAACACGGGGCGGCCGTCGGCCGGATGCATCAGGCTCACGGCCTGCGCCAGCGGCAAACGCCAGGCCGGCAACACCAGATGGCTGCCGCGCAGTGGCCGCAGCCGTGGCGCCGCCCCGCCTTGCGCCCGCAGGCCGTCGGCCCAGGCGCCGGTGGCGCTGATCACGAGCCGCGCCCGCACCTCGTGCGACTGGCCCGTCACGCCGTCGCGCACACGCGCGCCGTGTACCTTGCCGCCATGATCCGCCGAGCGCAGCAGCGATTCCACCGCCATATAGTTGAGCGCCACGCCGCCGTGCTGTTGCGCCTCGCGCAGCACCCGCAGCACCAGGCGCGCGTCGTCCGTCTTGGCGTCCGTGTAGCACATGCCGCCTTGCAGGCCGGTGTTGGCGATATTGGGCGCCAGCGCCAGGAAGTCGTCATGGCCGAAGTAGTGGCGGGCGCGCTGGCCCGCCATGAAATCGTAAATGGCCAGGCCAAGCAGGAACATGCGGCGGCCCGGCTTGCGGCCCAGGTAGTCGCCAAACGCGAAGCTTTGCGGTTCCACCAGCCCGGCCGCGTCGCGCAGCAGTTGCTGGCGTTCGTGCACGGATTCGCGCGTCAGGCCAAATTTGCCTTCCTTCAGGTAGCGCAGGCCGCCGTGCACCAGCTTGGACGAACGGCTGGAGGTGCCCCACGCGAAATCGCGCCGCTCCACCAACAGCGTCTTCAGGCCGCGCCGCGCCGCTTCCAGCAGGATGCCGGCGCCGGTGATGCCGCCGCCGATCACGATCAAGTCCCAATCGCGCGCCAGCAGATGCGCCGCCTCGGACCGGCCACCGCTGTTCCAGTGCGCGCTCATGACGGCGCGGCCTCGGACGGCAGCAGTTTGCCGGGGTTCATGATCTGCTGCGGGTCGAAGTGGCGGAACAGCGCACCCATGGCGCTCAGGCCCAGTTCCCCTTTTTCGGCCGGCAGGTAAGCCGCGTGATCGCTGCCCACGCCGTGCTGGTGGCTGATGGTGCCGCCGTTGGCCACGATAGCCTCGCTCACGGCCTGCTTGAGCGTGCGCCAGCGCGCCAGGTCCTGCTCGAAATTGCCGGCCAGGCGGTAGACGAAGGTGGTGTACACGCTGGCGCCCTGCGTATACAGGTGTGACAGGTGCGTGTAGGTGTGGACTTTTTCACCATGCTGGCCCAGCGCCGCCGTGGCGGCCGCCTCCACGGCCTGCATCATGCCGGCCACGCGCGGCCAGTCGACCGCCGTTTCCACCGTGTCGATGGCGTAGCCGTGCTGCCAGGCTGCGTTGCGCAGGTAGACGTTGCGGAAGCGGTTCTGCTTCCACTTGTCGCCCATATAGCGGCCGATATGCACACCGCCGCGCACGCGCGTGAGGGCCAGCGCATCCTTCAGGGCCGCCCTGGCGGGGCCCTTGCGCCCGCTCACGCCTATCATCAGCATACATTTTCCTTCGCCGCAGCCGCGCAGGCGCAGCCACGTTTCCAGCGCGCCGATCAGGGTCTTGTGGCCGGCCAGTGCCAGCATGGTGACCGTCTCCAACGGATTGGACAGGCGCAGCATCGACAGCGACAGGCCGGCCTGCACCACGGCGCGCACGGCCTGCTCGGCCAGATCCCAGCTGGGGAAGAACACGGCATGGAAGGCTTCGTAGTCGGGCAGTGGCGTCACACGCACGGTCGCTTCCGTCAGGATGCCGAGCCGGCCTTCGGAACCGAGCACCACTTCGCGCAGGTCGGTGCCGGCGGCCGAGGCGGGGAAAGTGGGAATGTCCAACGTGCCGGCCGGCGTTTCCACCTTGCCGCCCCTGAACAGCTGCTCGATGCGGCCGTAGCGCAGCGATTGCTGGCCCGAGGAACGCGTGACCACCCAACCGCCCAGGGTCGAGTATTCGAACGATTGGGGGAAATGGCCCAGGGTGTAGCCGTGGGCCCGCAGTTGGGCCTCCAGGTCCGGGCCGAACACGCCGGCGCCGAAGGTCGCCAGTTGCGACTGGGTGTCGAGGCTGAGCAGGTTGCGCAAGCGGGTCAGGTTCATGGTCAGCACGGGGCGCGGGCCGCCCGGCGCCGTCAGGTGGCCGGCCACGCTGGTGCCGCCGCCCTGCGGGATCAGCGCCACATGGTGTTCGGCCGCGTATTCCAGCAGTTCACGCACCTGTTCCGGGCTGTCCGGGTAGGCCACGCCGTCGGGCGCCGTGTCGATGGCGCCGTAGCGCAGGCGCAGCCAGTCCGGCAGGCTTTGGCCCAGCGCGTTGCGCAGGCGGACGGCGGGCTCGGTGTCGATCAACCGGTGGGGCGCCAGCCGCGAGGGGCGCAATTGGGCGCAAGCCGTCTCGAAGGCGGCGTCGGGAAACGGCGTGCCGCTCCCGATACGCTGCGCCAGAAAGCCCAGCGCGTCCTCGCCCAGCGCGAATTCTATGGTGTCGTCACCCCAACCGTTCCAGCGTCTCATCGTTTTCCTGTCCACGTTGCGGCGCGCTGGCAGCAATTGTTATACTGGCGCGCACCTGGCTAATCATGGCAACAGAATAAGACAGAACCCATTCAAGGTATTGCGTATTCATGACATCCGCTTTGTTCGATCATGCCAAGCCCCACGCCTGACGCCCGCGCCCCGCGCGGTGGCCGCGTGGCCGGCTCCTATCTGCAGCCGCTGCTGGAGGCGGCCGCCGCGCGCGGCGTGCAGGCGGCCGCGCTGGAACGGGCCGCCGGCCTGGCCGCCGGCGCCCTGTGGCCGCTGCCAGAATCGCTGGCGGCCGACGATTACGTGCGCCTGCTCGACGTGGCCGCCACGCTGGCCGCCGATCCCCACTTCGGCCTGCATGTGGGGGAGCGCTTCAAACTGGGCACCTACAATGTGTATGGCCTGATTTTGCTGAGCTGCCGCGACTTCGGCCAGGCGTTCGAACAAACCATGCGCTACGAGCAGCTGGCGCACGACCTGGGGCGCTCGGCCCTGAGGGTGAGCGACGGCCTGGCCCATTACACCTGGCATTGCCACTACGGGCCGGGGCGGCGCCACCTGACCGACAGCGTGTTCGCCGGCATCCGCGTGTTCGGCAACTGGCTGGCCGGCGTGACGCTGCCGCCGGCCGACCTGGCGCTCAGCCACGACGGCGGCGACCCGGCCGGCCACCCCGAATACCTGCGCGTGTTCGGCGCCCTGCCCCGCTTCGATGCGCCGGCCAACACGGCCAGCTTCGACGCCCAGTTGCTGGCCTGGCCGGTGCCGAACGCCGACACGGGCCTGTATCCCGTGCTGCGGCAGCACGCCGAGCAGTTGTTGCAATTGCGGGAGCGGGCCAGCGCCGAAGCCAAGGCCGGTATCAGCCAGCAGGTGCAGGAAGCCATCGTGCGCAATTTGGCCCAGGGCCAGGTGCGGCTGGCGTCGATCGCGGATGAACTGAAACTGTCGCCGCGCACGCTGCAGCGCAAACTGAGCGACGCCGGCGCCACCTTCCAGCAGGTGCTGGACCAGGCCCGCTTCACGCTGGCGCGCGACTATCTGCGCCAGCCGGAACTGAGTCTGGTCGATATCGCCTTCCTGCTCGGGTACCAGGAGCAAAGCGCCTTCAACCATGCCTTCAAGGAATGGGCGGGCATCAATCCGGGCGCGTTCCGCGAGCGCGGTTGACACCCGCCGCGCCTCGGCCTCAGGTGGTGTTGCCGCGCACCCGGATAAAGGGGCCGATGCAGCTATGGGTGTCGCGCTCGAAGCACATCAAGAACATGTCGCCGCCGGGGTGGAACAGGATGTAGCTGGTGGCCACATGGCCCACTTGCGTCACCTCGCCCGAACAATCGGGCTTGCCGTTGTCCTTGACGATGGTGTCGACGTGCTTGTAGAAGCCCAGCGCGTCGGGCTGGTCGGCCACGTCGAAGGCCGATTCGGCCACTTCCTCGCTACTGGTCACGAGGCTGCTGCCGTCATCGCGGATGCGGTAGGTCTCGCTGCAGGAGCCATCGGCCAGGGTGATCTGCCAGGTGCCGATCAGCGGATGGTCGTGACGCAACGGCGCAGCCTGCCCGGCGGCGGCCGCGAGCGCGTACAGGGCGGCGGCCACGACGCCAGGAACGATTTTCTTGAGCATGACGGCCTCCGCACACATAGTCCAGCTTCATAGTCCAGATTCGCATACCTTAGCCTAGCACCTTTTTATGGTCACGTCCGGCGCGCCTGCAGAGTAACGGGCAAGGCGCTGGGCGAATTGGTGAAGGTGAAGGTTTCCTCGGCCGGCGCCGCGCCGGGCACGGGGGCGATCGTGAAATGGCGCGCCAGCATGGACATCACCATCTTGATCTCGGCCATGGCCAGATAGCGCCCCGGACAGAACCGGGGCCCGCCACCGAACGGGAACAGCTTGCGGCCCGGATCATCGCCCCGCTCACTGGCGCCATCCAGCCAGCGCTGGGGCAAAAACGCCTCCGGCCGCGCCAGTTCGCTGTCGCGTTGCGCGGCCAGCCGCGTCATGGTGAAGATGACGGTACCGGCCGGCACCGCCAAGTCGCCCAGCACCACATCGCGCGTGGGCTCCACAGCCAGGAATGGCGCCACCGGCTTGAGGCGCATGGCTTCGCGGGTGGCCGCGTCCACGTAATGGAGCTTTTCCAGCAGGTGATAGTCGCGCAGCACCGGATCGGCGCCCAGCACCCGGTCCGCCTCGTCCGCCAGCGCGCCGGCCGCCTGCGGGTCGCGCGCCAGGAAATCGATCAGCCAGGCCGTCGTGTTGGAGGTGGTGTCCTCGCCCGCGAACACCATGGTGATGGCGTTGCCCACCACGGCCGCATCGGTGAAGCCGGAACCCGGTTCGTCGCAGGCCACCACCAGCGCCTCCAGCATGTTGGACGGCTTCTGGCGCAGCGCCGGCTGCTCGTCCAGCCGGCGCCGGGTCTGGGCGATGAAGCCGGTGACGGCACGCTGGATGCGGGCGGCGGCGGCGTCGGCCTCGCGGTCGGGCGCGCGCTTGAGCAGCGGCACCCGCCAGTACGCGAACGCGGTCGTCAACCGCCGCGCCACGCGGTTGAACAGGAATTCGATATCACGCTGCAGCGGGTTGTCCTCCAGCTCCAGCGTGTTGATGTCCTGGCCCATGGCCAGTCCTATCGTCACATCCAGCGTATAGGCTTTCAGGTCGCGCAGCACGTCGATGGGGCGCCCGGCCGCGATGGCCGCGCTCCAGCGCAGTCGCAGACGCTCCGTCATCATGGCCAGGGTGGGAAAGAAGCCGTGGATCACTTCTGGCGTCAAGGCCCGCATCACCAGCTTGCGCTGGCGGCGCCACTCGTCGCTTTCGGCCGTGAACAGGCCACGCGTGCCCACCTCCTCCAGCATCTGCGCCGTGCGCGCGGAACGGCGCATCACGTCCGGCCGGTCGCGCAGCAGGCCGGCGATCACGTCGCGGTCGGAGGTGACCAGGAACGGCTTGCGCATGATGCTGAAGCGGTACAGCGGGCCGTACTGGCGGCCCCAGTCTTCCAGCACCTGGTGGAACGGCCGCTGGTTGATGGCCGCGATACTGCCCGTGAACAGGCGGCCCTTCGGCCCCGGCAGGTCGGCGATGCGCCGCAGCGGCGCCGGCGGTGGCGCCAGCGCGGCCGCGCCGTGTGCGCCTTGTGATATGTCCATGCTGCCCTTGTCCATCATGTCTCCCCAAGATGTCCCTTGGCGCCGGCATGATGTCCGCCAGCGCCTTAACTTGTTCCTGTGCGGCAGACGACGGCATTGGCCGGGTCGCCGCTCCATTCGCACCAGCCGCCGTCATACACGCTGATATGCGGCCAATCCATCAGCCAGGCATAAAAGAAGGCCAGCGACGCGCGCCAGCCGGTGCCGCAATAGAAGGCCATGCGCCGCTGCCGGTCTATGCCCGCTTCGCGCCACAACTGGCAAATCTCGCTGGCTGGCTTCATGCTGCCGTCGGGCTGATGGAAATCGCTCATGCTGTTCACATCGTCGTCATTGCCGGCCCGCCCCCACAGGGCGCCGGGAATATCACCGCGCGCGGCGATATAACTATACCCTGAAATCTTGCCAATATACTCATTCCAGGTACGAATGCTGACCAGCGCCCCATCCGGCTGTTGGAGCAAGGCGCGCGCCTGGCTGATGCCGATCAGGTAATCGGGGCGGGCCGGGAACGGCACGCCGAAGTGGGCCACGCCGGGGTAGCGCCGCGGCGCGCCCGCCACCGATGAATAGCCGCCCGCCTGCCACAGGGCATAGCCGCCGTCGAGCAGGCGCACGTCGCGCACGCCCGCGTACAGCATCAGGTGGGCGGCGCGGGCGGCGGCCAGGTTGTTACGGCCGTACAGCACCACCGTGCTGTCGTGCCGGATGCCGCAGGCGAGCAGCTGGCGCAGCAAGGCCTGGTCGCACACCTTGTTCCACAGGGGCGCCTGCTCCAGCTGGTTGGTGTCGATATAGCCGGCGCCGGGGATGTGGGCCTGCTCGAACGGCGCTACGCCGTCGCAACCCACTTCGAACAGGCGCCAGTCCGGCGGCGGCGCTTCGGCCACGGGCTCGCCGGCCAGCACGGCGGCCAGCCAGGCGGGCGTGACGAGCTGGCGCCAGCGGACCAGGTCCGGGCGAAAAGCCGGTGTCGACAGATTGCGGTGCGGGTCGGACTTCATGAATTGGATGCGGCGGCCCCGCGCGATCGTGCGCGGCGGGGCATGGGAATGACCGCTATTAATCAGGCCAGCGCTTCCTTGGCCGCTTCCTCCGGGGTCAGTCCGTCGTAGAACTGGTCGGTGAACCACTCCACCTGTTCCTCGATGTGTTCTTGCGCTTGCTCCTGGGTGGCGCCGCCGGCCACCAGGAAACCTTCCACTTCGATGCACCACTGGATCAGTGCCATCGTTTCCGGGTCCAGCTCTTCTTTCTTCTTCGCCATGATGTTGCCTTTTGTGCTACGGGGTGAATGTCAGCCGACAGTGTAGCAGTTTCGCCGCACCACCCCGCCGATTAGGGCTGGTCCTCGAATGGGCGGGGTGACGCTTCACCGGGCGGGGTACAGCACCACCTGCAGGTAGTTATCCATGTCGAAGTAGCGGCGCGCCGTCTGTTTCAAGTCCGCCGCGCGGATGGCGCCGGCCCGCTGTTCGTACGTGAGCAGCGCGGCCGGATCGGTGCCGTTGACCAGGGCCAGCTGCAACTGCCCCAGCCAGTAACCATTCTCGCGCAAGCCCTTGTGGTAGTTGCGGGACCAGCCGGCGCGCACCTTGTCCAGGTCCTCCTGCGTGACACCCTGTTCCTTGACCTTGGCGATTTCCGCGAAGGTGGCGGCGATCACCTTGTCCACGTTCTCCGGGCCGCACGGCAGGTTGATGCTGATGGCGTAGCCGCCATATGGCACCTTGGTCAGCGCACCGGACATGCCGCCACCGTAGATCAGCCCCTGCTGCTCGCGCAGCACTTCCAGCAGCTTGATGTTGAGCGCCTCCAGCAGCGCCTGCAGCCGCATCTGCTCATCTTCCGAATACTCCGCCGTGCCTGTGAAGGTGAGCGAGATGGTGCTCTTGGACTCCGCGCCCATCCGCACTTCCTTCTTGACGACGCCCTTGATCGGCCGCACACCCCAGTCCTTATACTGTACCGGTACGTCCGGCGCGGGCAGGCCGCCCAGGTAGGTGGCCACCAGCGGCTTGATGCGCTCCACATCGAAGCTGCCGACGATGA
The DNA here is from genome assembly GCF_014042355.1 of Rugamonas apoptosis. GTDB lineage: Bacteria > Pseudomonadota > Gammaproteobacteria > Burkholderiales > Burkholderiaceae_D > Rugamonas > Rugamonas apoptosis. The sequence goes on along the minus strand of NZ_JACEZU010000003.1, from coordinate 415,190 downwards.
AGAAGGTGAAGTCCTTGGCGCTGGACAGGCGGCTGCGGTAGATGTCGAACACCCGGTCCAGGTCGAGCCGGTCGAAGTCTTCCGGCCGCGGCGCGCGCGCCACCCGTACATTGTTGTCGTACAGGGTGCCGACGATGGTGTCGCCGAAGACCGATTCGGGACGCGACAGGCTGTTGCGCGCCAGTTCCTTCTGCTTGCCCACGAAGGAATCAAAGATGGCCCGGTCGCGGCGCGGTTGCGTCATCTGCAAGTATGCCAGTTGCAGCATGGTTTCCACGTCCTCCTTGCCGGACTGCCCACCGAGCACCTCACTCAGGTTGCTGACGGTGGCGCTGGTGCTGGCGGCCTTCCCTGCCAACACCTTGCCCAGATCCGAGGGCGAATAATCCTGCAGCCCCATTTGCCCGACGATGGCGCTGGCGTAGCGCGCGCTGACGAGATCCTGTTCGCCGAACAGCGACTGGCCGCCAAAGCGCAGCGCCGACAGCAGCACCTGGTCGTTATTGAAGTCGGTCGGCTTGAGCACCACCTTGACGCCATTGCTCAGCGTGAGCCGGGTCAGCCCCAGCGCCGCGTCCACGCTTTGGCTGACGATGGCGCCAGCCTTGGGCGGATGCGCCATCAGCGTGCTGGCGTACACCTTCTCGGCCTGGGCCTGCACAGGTGCGCGCTCGGCCGCCGCCACCGCCGCCAGCAGCTCGGCCTGGACGGGAACGGGCATCCCGCCCTGGTCGCTGCCGGCATAAATCACCAGCTTGTCGCCACCGGTAGGAATCCCGGCCCGCGCGGCCGCGTTGACTTCGGCCAGCGTGATGCCCGGCACCAGCTGGCGCGCGTAATCGTATTCGTTGGCGATGCCAGGTATCGGTTCCTGCTCCAGGAAATGGCGGATGTACTCCGCCGCATAGCCGGCCGAATTGGATTTATCGCGCTCGTTGTAGCCGCGTTCAAAACTGCGCAGCATATTCTTCCTGGCCCGCTCCAGCTCGGACTCCGTGAAGCCGAACTGGCGCGCCCGCTCGTCCTCCCGCACCAGCGCGGCGATGGCCGGCGCCGCGCCGCCCTTGCCCAGCACGGCGCCGGCCCGGAACGAGCGATAACCATGTGCCACCTTGCTCATGCTGCTGCCGCCCTGGATGAACGGCGGGTCGGCCTGCTGCGTCAATTCCGCCATGCGCTGCCCCAGCATGGCGCCGTACAGGCCCTCGATCAGGCTGGCGCGGTAATCGCCCACGGTACGGTGGGCCGGTTCCGGTTCGACCCCGTAGCGGATCAGGACACTGTTGCTGTTGGCTTCCTTGTCCGTCACCACCACGCCTTCGGACGCCTGGCGTTGCGGGATGACGGCATAGTCGCGTCGGCGCTCATGGACCGGATTGGCCAGCGCGCCGAAGTGGCGCTCCACCATGCGCTGCGCCGCGGCCGGGTCCACGTCGCCCACTACCACTACGGCCATCAGGTCGGGCCGGTACCAGTCATGGTAAAAGCGCCGGATCGCCTCGGGACGGAAGGTCTTGATGATGTCCTCCTTCCCGATCGGCATGCGCTGCGCATAACGCGATCCGTTCATCAGCTTGGGCATCAGCACCTTGTTCATGCGGTCCTCCAGCCCTTTGCCCAACCGCAGTTCCTCCAGCACGATACCGCGCTCGCTGTCGATATCGGCGTCGTTGAACGACAGGCCGTGGGCCCAATCCTCCAGCACCTGGAAACCCTGCTCCACCACCTCCGGCCGCTCGGTGGGGATGGGCAGGATGTACACCGTCTCATCGAAGCTGGTGTAGGCATTCAAATCGGCGCCGAACTTCACGCCTATGCCCTGCAGGTAGGACACCAGCGCATTGCGCTTGAAATGGGTGGAACCGTTGAACGCCATGTGCTCGGTGAAGTGGGCCAGCCCTTGCTGGTCCTCGTCTTCCAGGATGGAGCCGGCCTTGATCACCAGCCGCAGTTCCAGCTTTTGCTCGGGCCGTGCATTTTTCTGGATGTAGTAAGTCAGGCCGTTGGCCAGCTTGCCCACCTTGACCTGCGGCCCGATAGGCAGCGCGTCGGACAGGGCCAGCGGGGCCCCGGCGGCATGAACCAGCGCGGAACAGGCCAGCAGCACGGCGGCGATGGCGGCGCGCGAAGATGGTGAAATCATCATGGATGCAATTCAGTTAACAAGGCAGTTACAGTACACCGAATCGCGCAGTTGAGGTTGCACTACATCACTGTCCGGCGGTGCGTACCGGTTCACTTCTCACCGCCGCGCCGCGCGCCATGGTCAAATCGGAAATGTTAGACTGATAATATGAACCCATCCACCTCCACCCTCGCCGCCGCGCGGCGCCTGGAAGCGGCCGGCCGCTCCTGGCTGGCCAGCTGGTGGCGTTTGCTGCATTTCGCCGTGCGCATGTGGGGCATGGCGCTATCGCCATCGAGCTACAACAGCGCCAACCGCCCGGCGCTGGCGCGACAGGTGGTGCAAGCCACCGCGCCCAACCTGCTGTGGTTCACGGTACTGTCGGCGTTGGTGAGCATCGTCCTGATCCGCATCGTGGTCGTCACCTCGCAAAGCTACGGCCTCACGCGCTACGCGCTCGCGCTGGTGGTGCGGGTGCTGGTGCTGGAATTGATCCCGTTGACGGCGGCCGGTTTCGTCGCCCTGCGCGCCACCCTGCCGGCCGGGCTGGAATTTTCCCAGCGTCGCCAGCACAATCACGCGGCCGCTCCCGACGCGGATCAGTTGCGCACGGCGTTCTTCCCCCGCGTGGCCGCTGGCATCTTCGCCGTCTGGCTGCTGGCGGCCATGAGCTGCGTGCTGACGCTGGCCCTGGCCTACCTGTCCATCTACGGCTTCACCCCGTGGGCCCTGCCCGCCTACACCCGCGCCGTCGGGCAGATCTTCACGCCCGCCGTGTCCCTGATCCTGGTGCTCAAGATCGTGTTCTTCAGCTTCGCGGTGGGCCTGATCCCGATGGCGTCCTCGTTTTATGACGAGAGCTACCGGGGCAAGCTCACGCACGGCCTGTCCGACATGGTGCGCCTGTTCGCCGTGCTGCTGCTGGTCGAAATCGCCTCGCTGATGGGCAATTACTACTGAAAGAAACCGTCATGACCGACACCTCCCTCCCGCCGCCGGACCCCGCGCCAGTACGCAACGCCGAACTGAAGGCCGGCCTGCTGTTGGCGCTGATGGTGCTGCTGGTGGCCGCCACCGCCCTGTACCTGATGTATGCGCGCGGCGCGTTCGAAGCGACCCAGCGCCTGCTGCTGCAAGCGGACGATTCGGAAGGCGTGGTGGTGGGCATGGACCTGACCTACGCCGGCTTCCCCATTGGCCGGGTGCGCCGGATCGAACTGGCGCCGGACGGCAAGGCCCGCGTCGTGCTCGACGTGCCGCAAAAAGACGCGCACTGGCTGCGCAGCTCCAGCGTCTTCACGCTGGAACGGGCCGTGGTGGGCGGCGCCAAGCTGCGCGCCTACAGCGGCGTGCCCACCGATCCGCCGCTGGAGGACGGCGCCCAGCGACCGCTGCTGGTGGGCGACGCGACGGCCGAAATCCCCCGCATCCTGTCGGCCGTGAAGGACGTGCTGCAAAACCTGAACCAGCTGACGGCTGACGGTTCGGCGCTGGAAGCGAGCCTGCGCAACGTCAAGGGCATGACGGACAAACTCAATGGTCCCGGCGGCGCCATGAGCCTGGTGGCGGGCGACGACAAGAAGGCGCAACTGTTGCTGCAGCGGGCCAGCGAGCTGCTGGTCACGGTGGACGCGGCAACGCACAAGGCCGACCAGCTGATGGCCCATGCCGACAGCCGCCTGTTCGACAAGAACGGCATGGTGAACGACGCCCAGGACACGGTACGCCAGCTCAACGCGCTGCTGGCCGACGCGCGCACCAGCCTGAAAAAGGCGGACGCCGTGCTGGCCGACGCGCAAGTCATCAGCGGCAATGCCCGCGTCGCCTCGGCCGACCTGGGCACGCTGCGCGCCGAAGTGGAAACGAGCTTGCGGCGGGTGGAACAACTGGTCAATGAAATCAACCGCAAATGGCCGTTCAAACGGGACACGGAGATCAAGCTGCCATGAAAGCGCACACCACGGCATGGGCGGCCGCCCTGACACTGCTGGCCGCATGCGGCAACAACCCGCCCCAGCCCGACTGGCAAATGAACGCCCACAACGCCATCGAGCGGGGCGTGTCGGCCTACATGGAAGGCAACGCGCTGGTGGAAACGGCTGAATTCAGGCGCGCCCGCGAACAGCTGGCCAGCACCGGCAAACCGGAACTGGTGATACGGGCGGAACTGGTGCGTTGCGCGGCCCGCGTGGCGTCGCTGGTGTTCGACCCCTGCCCCGGTTTCGATCAACTGCGGCAGGACGCCGGCCCGGCCGACCTGGCCTACGCGGCCTATCTGGCCGGCACCTTGCGCGCGCAGGATGCGGCCCTGCTGCCGGAACAGCACCGCGCCGTCGCCAGCGCGCAAACGGATGCGGCGGCTGCTGCGGCGGCGCAAGCCATCAACGATCCCCTGGCGCGGCTGGTGGCGTCAGGTGTGCTGCTGAAGACAGGACGGGCCACGCCGGCCGTGCTGGCGGGCGCCGTCGATGCGGCGTCGGCCCAGGGCTGGCGCCGGCCCCTGCTGGCGTGGCTGGGCGCGCAAGCCTTGCGCGCGCAACAGGCCGGCGACACGGGCGAACAGCAGCGTATCCAGCGCCGCATCGATCTGGTGCTGGAAAAGCGCTGAGGCGCCCCGCTCCTTCAGCCGCTTATTCGGCGGCGCGCGCCGCCGCTTCGCGCAGCTTGTCCTTCTTGCTCTTGCGCTTGCCCTTGATGCCGCCGTTGATGGTGTCCGTCACCGAAGCCGGCGCGACGACCGGCGCCGTCTCCTTCGGCTCGAAGCCTTCCACCTGTTCGCGTGGCAGCAGGATGTCGTTACGGTTTTCGATCAGGCGGAAATGGGCTTCCGTGTCGGCGCTCACGAAGCTGACCGCCACCCCGCTCTCGCCGGCGCGGCCGGTGCGGCCAATGCGGTGCGTGTAATCGACGGCCGAACGGGGCAGATCGTAATTGACCACCGCCGGCAGGCGCGCGATGTCAATGCCGCGCGCCGCCACATCGGTCGCCACCAGCACCTGCAAGCGGCTGGCCTTGAAGTCGGCCAGCACCTCGGTACGCGCGCCCTGGCTGAATTCTCCGTGGAAGGCCGCCGCCCGGATGCCGTTGCGCTGCAGTTTGTCCGCCACATGTTCGGCCGCGTACTTGGTGGCCACGAACACCAGCACGCGGGGCCACTTGTGCTCCACGATCAGGTGCTTGAGCAGCTGCGTGCGGCGCGGTGCGTCGACGAGGATGGCGCGCTGCGCGATATCGGGCTTGCTGACCGGTTCGGACAGCACTTCGATACGGGCCGGTTGGTGCAGCATGCCATCGGCCAGCGCCTGCACTTCCGGCGGGAAGGTGGCCGAGAAAAACAGGTTCTGGCGCTGCTTGGGCAGCAGCTCCAGGATGCGCGCCAGTTCCTCGCTGAAGCCCAGGTCCAGCAGGCGGTCGGCTTCGTCCAGCACCAGCATGGCGGTGCGCGAGATCTTCAGCGCGTTGTGGTCGAGCAGATCCAGCAGCCGGCCCGGCGTGGCCACCACGATATCGGCGCCGCCGCGCAGCGCCATCATCTGCGGGTTGATCGACACCCCGCCGAACACGATGGAGACTTTGACCTGCATCGGCAGGTGCTGCGCCAGCTTGCGGATCGATTCACCCACCTGGGCCGCCAGTTCACGCGTGGGCACCAGCACCAGGCCATGCAACTGACGGGGACCACTGCGGTTGTCGAGCAGCGACTGCAGCAGCGGCAGCGCGAAGGCGGCCGTCTTGCCCGAGCCGGTCTGCGCCGCGCCCAGCACGTCTTCGCCGCGCAAAATGGCGGGGATGGCGGCGCGCTGGATCGCGGTCGGCTCCTGGTAGCCGATTTCGGCCACGGCGTTGATAAGCGAGGGAGCGAGGCCCAGCGAGGTAAATGACATGACGGCCTTTGAGCGTTGATTCTGCAATAAATAATCCGCAAGTATACAGCGCACGGCCGACCGAGGGCATCCTCGATTGCCCTGGACAGCCTTTTCATGGGAATATAGGCACCTGCGGTTATAAAACGCATAACAATAACGATTTGAGACCACGCTGATGATCAACTGGGATGCCCACGCCTGTTTGCCACAACACCCGCAAGCCGACTTCACGCCGGTGGACCAGTTGCACGCGGCCGGGGTGAATTACGTCTCGCTCAACGTGGGCGCGGATATGAACCCGCTGTCGCAGGTCATGTCCGTGATCGCCGGCTACCGCGCCACCATCGCCGCCCACCCGGAACGCTACGTGCTGGTATCGAGCGTGGACGACATCATCCAGGCCGCCGCCGACGGCCGTATGGCCCTCAGCTTCGACCTGGAAGGCGCCATGCCGCTGCTGGAGCAACCCGAGATGGTGGCCCTGTATGCCCAACTGGGCGTGCGCCAGATCCACTTCGCCTACAACCGCAACAACAGCGTGGCCGACGGCTGCCACGACGTGGCGCGCGGCCTGACGGGACTGGGGCACCGCATGGTGGCCGCCGTCAACGATGCCGGCATCCTGATGGATTGCTCGCACACGGGCCGCCGCTGCAGCCTGGAGATCATGGCCGCCTCCTCCAAGCCCGTCATCTTCAGCCACGCCAATCCGCTGACGCTGGTGCAGCACGGCCGCAACGTGAGCGATGAACAGATCCAGGCCTGCGCCACCACGGGCGGCGTGGTGTGCGTGTCCGGCCTGTCGTGGTTCCTGGGCAGCGAACGCCCTTGCGCGGACGACGTGGCGCGCCATGTGGCCTACATCGCCGAACTGGTAGGCCCGGCGCACGCGGGTATCGGCCTCGATATCTGCTTCCAGCAACCCGGCCTGGACGACACCCCGCCCGGCGCCTTCGATCCTGGCCACTGGTGGCCCGCGTCGGCCGGCTACGACGCCAGCCGGCCGCCCACCTTCACGCCGCCATCCGTATGGCGCGAGCTGGCGCCGGCCCTGCGCCGCACCGGCATGAACAACGCGGAAATCGAGATGGTCCTGGGCCGCAACATGATGCGGGTGGCACAGCAGGTCTGGAGCGCGCCACCGCAGCTGCTGAAGGCGGCGTGACGGCGGGCCGTCAGCGGCCTTCCCCCTGATAGGATGCCACCGGCAGCCACTGCGCCACGCCCCAGGCGAATTCCGGCACAATGAACAGCCAAAGCAGCGGCGCCCCGGTATTTACCAGCGCCCACGCCATCCATGTCGCAAACAGCATGCGCGCCGTGCCATCGTAGCGGCCGAAGCGCCGCTGCGGGTCCGTCAGCCGCAATACCGACCATACCAGCACCACGCTGCCCAGCAGGCAGGCGAACAGCACGTGAAACGGCCCGAACGCCGGCAAGGCCGCACCACCCAAAGCCTGGTTGATGGTTGACAGCTGATCGTGCGCCAGCGCGAAGCTCCACGGCGTGGCGAAAGGCGCCGTCACCAGCAGGTCGTACAGGGCGCTGCCGAAGACGATGCGCCGAAATGTGGTTGAAGATGGAAATGCCATGCCCGCTCCCTAAAAAAGTAGATGCGGCCATCCTAAAGCCTGGAGTACACTCCAAGGTCAACCCTTTTTTGGAATTCCCACCATGCGTATCGGAGAAATCGCCAGCGCCACGGGCCTGAGCCGCGACGCCCTGCGCTTTTATGAAAAACGCGGCCTGCTGCAGGCGCACCGGAGCGAGAACGGCTATCGCCAATATCCGCCCGAAGCCGTGGACTGGCTGCGCTACATCCGCATGGCCCAGTCACTCGGGTTCACGCTCAAGGAAATCGAAGCCGACCTGCCGCTGCTGGCCGCGCCGGAAGCATCGGCGCCGCAGTTGCGCGCCGCGCTGGCGCGCAAACTGGAAGAGATCGACCGCCGCATCGACGGTTTAGGCGCCCTGCGCGCCGGCCTGGCGCGCAGGCTCGATGAAACGATGGCGGCCTGCCCGCTACAAGCGGCGCGCTGAATCATGACGCGCGGCGCCTAGCGGCGCTAGGTGTGCATCAACGGGTAGATGGCCAGTCCGATCAAAGCGGCCGCCGCGACGATGAGCGGCTCGGGTGTCTTCTTGAACTTCAACAGCACGCCCGCCGTCACGATCGCCAGCGCGGCCGTCGGAATATCGACGATCGAACGCATGGCCAGCACCACCACCGATCCGGCGATGGCCCCCACCGCCGCCGCCGTGATGCCATCGACGAAGGCCAGCAACGCCGGGCGCTTGCCGTACTTTTTGAAGTGCGGCGCGGCGATCACGGTCACCAGGTAGCACGGCACGAAGGTGGCGCCGGCGGCGAGCATGGCGCCGGGCAGTCCCGCCACCAGGTAGCCGATGAAGCCGGTCGTGATGACCACCGGCCCCGGCGTGATCATCGCGACCGCCACCGCATCGACGAACTGCTTGTCGTTCAACCAGTGGAATTCGGTCACCACGCCCGCATACAGGAACGGCACCACCGCCAGCCCGGAGCCGAATACGAACGCGCCGGCCTTGGCGAAGAACAGCGTGAGCTGCAGCAGCAGATTGCCGTCGGCGCCGGCGAACACCTGCAACGGCGGCAGCACGGGCGCCAGGCCCAGCGCCGTGGAATGGAAGCCGGGCTTGATGCGGACCAGCCAGACCAATACACCGGCACCGATAAACAGCCACGCGATTTCGGATTGGGTGATGATGGTGATCGCCGCCAGCGCGGCGAAGATGGCCCACAGCAGCCGGTCCTTGCCCACATTTTTTGTCGCAAGCTTGTGCGCGCTGATGGCCATGATGCCGATCACGGCGGCGCCCACGCCGTAAAACACGGCCTGCATCCAGGCCAGCCCGCCGTACAGACGGTAGGCCCAGCCCAGCGCCACCACCATGAGAAACGACGGCAGCACGAAGGCGAATCCGGCGACGGTGGCGCCTATCACGCGGTAATGGACGTAACCGAGATAGATGCCCAGTTGCGCCGCCAGCGGCCCGGGCGCGATCTGCGACAGGGCCAGCCCTTCCTTGTAGTCGGCCTCGGAGATCCAGCCGCGCCGCTCGACCAGGTCACGCTGCATGTAGCCGACCAGCGCCACCGGGCCACCAAAGCCCAAGGTGCCCAGCCGCAGGAAATAGCACATCAGTTGCCACAAACTATATGACGGCTGCTTCGTCACGGATGTATTCATGTTGTCTCCTCAATCTGTACCGCCGTATCGCCCTGGAACGACAACAGCAGGCCGTCGAACACGGCGCATGCCGCTTGCAGTAATTGGTCGTCATCCCCGATGGATTTGCGCAGCCCGGCCAGCACGCTTTCGACTCCGGCCGCTTCTGGCGGCTGCACCCCGCCCACGTCCAGGTAATGCACCAGTTGCCCCAAACGCCGCAGCGCGGGCGAGTCCAACGAAAAACTGGCTTGCAGCACCTCGAAGCTGACACGATCGGCCACATGAGTGAAGGCGGCGCCGTCGAAGTCGAATCCCAGCGCGTCCGGCGGGCAATCGGCCGGCGCGGCGATCCAAAGGATGACCGCTTGCGGGTCGATATGGCGACGGATCAGCCATGCGCACGCCAGCCGGTCCACCCAGGGACGGCGCCGGGTGGCCCAGGTGCGGCCCTGGTAGTCGGCGACGGCCAGCCGCGCGATCATGCATTCGCTGGCCTGCGGCTCGTCGGGCGACGACAGCCTGGCACAGGCCAGTTCCAGCTCGCCCAGCGCAAGAGCCGTGCGCGCCTGCGCCCCGGCTGGGAAGTAATCGATGTCAACGATGGCGGCGAACGCCTTGCGCAGCTTGCGCGCCAGCTTCAGCACCTCCGGCAGGCAGCTTTCATCCAGCCGCGCGCGGGCCGTGCCGATATCGGCCATCAGGGCCGCGTGCTCGGCGCCACGGTCGAACAGCGCCGCCACGTCCAGTGCCGGCGGCGGGGTGACGTCCATGACATAGGCCATGCCGCCGCTCTCGGTCACGTCGGCGGCGATGGCGTCGAGCGCGGCGCGGCAATCCGGCCGCGCCGGCATCAGGTACACCCCGTCACGCAGAACAGCGGCACCACACGCACGCAGGGCGCGCCACGCGCGCATCCGCGTGGCCGCGTTCTCGGTTGGCAGGGAAAGGATCAGTAGCAGCATGTTCATGAGTAAACATTACTACATTAACGTTACATTCGCTACTCAATTCCTAATCTTCACCGACAAACGCCGTCGCGCGGCCTACAATGGCGACCTGCCTTGGCTATTGTCCGTTTTGTTATTTCGCTTGCGCCCCATGACCACACCCCAACCACATCGCTCCGGCATCGCCGCCGCCATTGGCGCGGCCGTGCTGTTTGGCGCCGGCACGCCGCTGGCCAAACTGCTGCTGGCCGGGGTTCATCCCTGGATGCTGGCGGGCTTGCTGTATCTCGGCTCGGGCATCGGCTTGACGCTGTATCGCCTGATCAGCCGCGCGCAACCGGCCCGGCTCGCGCCTGGCGAAGCGTGGTGGCTGGCCGGCGCCATTGCCAGCGGGGGCGTCATCGGCCCCGTGCTGCTGATGCTGGGCCTGTCGGCCATGCCAGCCTCCGGCGCCTCCCTGCTGCTCAATGCCGAAGGCGTGTTCACGGCGCTGTTGGCGTGGTTCGCATTCAAGGAGAATGTCGATCACCGCATCGCGCTGGGCATGGTGGCGATCGTGGCGGGCGCGCTGGCGCTGAGCTGGCCCGGGCAGGCGGAGTTCTCCGGCCTGTGGCCCGCCCTGGCCGTGCTGGGCGCCTGCCTGGCCTGGGGCATCGACAACAACCTGACCCGCAAGGTGTCACTGTCGGACGCCACCTGGATCGCCTCCGTGAAAGGTTTATCGGCCGGCGTGGTGAACCTGGCGCTGGCGCTGTCGATGGGTGCCGCCGTGCCGGCCTGGCCGAACGTGGCCGGCGCCATGCTCGTGGGTTTGCTGGCCTATGGCGTGAGCCTGGCCTTGTTCGTGGTCGGCTTGCGCCACCTGGGCACCGCGCGCACCGGCGCCTATTTCTCGATCGCGCCCTTCATCGGCGCGCTGCTGGCCGTCTTATTGGGCGAGCCGGTCACGGTGACCATGCTGGTCGCGGGCGCCCTCATGGCGCTCGGCATCTGGCTGCACCTGACGGAACACCACGCGCACGTGCATACCCACGAGGAGCTGGAGCACGAGCATGAACACGTGCACGACGAGCACCACCAGCATGCGCACGATTTCCCGGTGGCGCTGGGCACCAGGCATAGCCACCCGCACCGGCACGCGCCGATCACGCATAGTCATGCCCATTACCCGGACATCCACCACCGTCACGAGCATTGAGGTGGCCACGGCCGGACGCCCGCCGCTCGCCGCGCCTTAGAACGCACCCACGTAGTTTTCCGCCAGCGCCGTGGCCAGTGCGCGCGAGGCCACGATATTGTCCAGCTCCGCGCGCTGCATTTCCCGCTCGAACGGCGTGGCGTCCGCGAAGGTGTGCATCAGGCGCGTCATGGTCCACGAGAAGTACTCGGCGCGCCAGACCCGCTTCAGCGCATCGGCCGTGTAGCTCTGCAGGCGCTCTTCGCTACCCTTGCGATAGAACTGCTCCAGTCCGCGCGCCAGCAATGCCACGTCGGAGGCGGCCAGGTTCAAGCCCTTGGCGCCGGTCGGTGGAACGATGTGGGCCGCGTCGCCGGCCAGGAACAAGCGCCCGCCCTGCATCGGCGTGGAGACGAAACTGCGCATGCCGATGATCCCCTTCTGGAAGATCTTGCCCTCATTGAGGCGCCAGCCGTCGTTGGTTTCGGTGCGCGCATGCAGCTCGGCCCAGATGCGATCGTCGCTCCAGTTGTCCACGCGATCCGTGGGATCGCATTGGAAGTACAGGCGCTGCACGGTCGGGGTGCGGGTGCTGATCAAAGCGAAGCCCCGTTCGTGCTGGGCGTAGATCAATTCATCGGACGAAGGCGCCGATTCCACCAGGATGCCGAACCAGCCGAACGGATAAATGCGCTGGAAGTCCTGGCGCTGCTCCTGCTGCGGCATGGAGGGACGCGACACGCCATGGAAGCCGTCCGCACCGACGATGAAGTCGGCCGAGATCCGTGCCGATTCGCCGCGATGGGTAAACGTCACCGAAGGCGTTGCCGTTTCCACGTCATGCACCGCCACCTCACTCACCTCGAACAGCACCTGCCCCTGCGCCGCCAGGCGCGCGGCCACCAGATCCTTGATCACCTCATGCTGGGGATAAACCATGATGGCCTTACCCGTCAATTCCGTCAGGTCGATGCGGTGGCGCTGGCCACCAAGGGCCAGTTCGATACCACGGTGCAGCGCGCCCTCGCGGTGCATGCGCTCACCCACGCCCGCCTCGTCGAGGATGTCCATCGTGCCTTGTTCCAGCACGCCGGCGCGGATGGTGGCCTCGATGTCCTCGCGCGAGCGCGATTCGAGCACGATCGATTCAATGCCCCGCAGGTGCAGCAGGTGGGATAACAGCAGGCCGGCCGGACCGGCGCCAATAATCGCGACTTGAGTGCGCATGATTTGTCTCCAATATGGTTTGAACAGGCCTTCATCGTAGCGTTGGAGAGGGACGAAAAGAATGGATGAAAGCCGCTAAAACTTGTACTATTTGTACATCCATCGTGAATCCACCAGCATGCCGAAATCACCCTTCCCCTCCGCCACGGATATTCCCACCTTCGCCCTATATGGCGAGCAACAACGGGCGGAAAACGCCGAGCTGGTGCACATAGAGCTGATCGAAACGCGCAGCCGCGTGCATCAATGGCACATCGCGCCACATACGCATGCGGGATTATTTCAGGTACTTTTTTTATTTGGCGGGGAAGTCCGGGCGAACGTCAGCGGCGCGCTGTGGGAATGCGGCGCGCCGGTGGCCATCACCATCCATCCGTCGGTGGCGCATGGCTTCGATTTTTCGCCTGAAGCGCACGGTTATGTGCTGACCGTGGACCAGAACGTCGTGTTCTCGGCGGCCGAAAGCCGCGCGAATCTGTTCTCATCGCTGTTCGTCGCGCCGCTGGCCATCGACCTGGCGGGACAGCCGGAGATGCTGGCCAAACTCGACCAGTTGCTGCAACACCTGATCGCCGAAGCGGCGTGGCCCGAAATCGGCCACACGCTGATGCTCGAATGGCTGGCCCGCAGCGCCCTGCTGCTGCTGGTGCGCGCCCACGCCGAGCGCCGTTTCTCCGACCAGTCCGGGCGCGGCGAGTTTGAACTGTTCAGCCGCTTCCGCGACGAGGTGGAGCGCCGCTTCAAGGAACAGTGGCAGCTGGCCCAATATGCCGACGCGCTGCGCGTGACGCCAACCCGGCTGAACCGCCTGTGCCTCAAGCTGGCCGGCAAGTCCGCCTTCGACCTCACGCAGGACCGGCTGATGCTGGAAGCCTGCCGCAAACTCACCTACCTCCCGGCCAGCATCGCCAGCATCGCCTACGAACTGGGCTTCCAGGACCCGGCCTATTTCAGCCGCTTGTTCAAGAAACGCATGGGCCTCAGCCCCAAGGAATTCCGCCGCACCTGAACCGGCCAGGCGCCGGCTGTCACGCGCTGAATTCTTCCGTATCGATTTCCGTCTGGGTGGCCGCGTTGTAGCGCGCGCCGGCCACGGTGCCGGGGTTGACCAGCGCTTCCAGCCGCGCCACGATGTCCTCAGACAGGCGCAACGACGCCGCCGCCATATTCTCCTGCAAGTGCCCGACCGTACGAGTACCGGGAATGGGCAGGATATGAGGCGCCTTGTGCAGCAGCCACGCCAGCGCCAACTGTGCCGGGGTGCACTCCGCTTCGCGCGCCAGGGCCGTGTAGTCCGCCAGCCAGCGCAGGTTCGATGCCAGATGCGCACCCTGGAAGCGCGGCATGGCCCGGCGCAAGTCCTTGGCCACGAACGCTTCCGCCGTGGCCACATCCGGCACGGCGCCGGCCAGGAAGCCCCGGCCCAACGGGCTGAAGGCGACCAGCGCGGCACCCAGCTCGCGGCACGCTTCCAGCACCGCGATCTCGGGATTACGGGTCCACAGCGAATACTCGGACTGCACCGCCGCCACCGGATGCATGGCGTGCGCCCGGCGCAGCGTGTCGGCCGATACTTCGGACAGGCCGATGGCGCGGATCTTCCCTTCCCGCACCAGCTCCGCCAGCGCGCCCACGCTATCCTCGATGGGCACGTTGCGGTCCCAGCGATGCAGGTAGTACAGGTCGATCACGTCCGTGCGCAAGCGCCGCAGCGCTTCCTCGCAAGTCTTGCGTATGGCCTCAGGCCGGCCATCGATCACGCGGCGCTTGACGCCATCCTCGCCGGTCACGCCATCCATGCCGCACTTGCTGGCCAGCGTGAAGCGCGAGCGGTGTGGCGCCAAGGCCCGCCCCACCAGCGTTTCGCTGACACCAAAGCCATACAGCGCGGCCGTGTCGAAATGGGTGACGCCCATGTCCAGCGCCGCCAGCAGCAGCCGCTCCGCATCCGGTGCGGACAGCGGCTCGCCATAGGCATGGCACAGGTTCATGCATCCGAGGCCGATCGCCCCGACCTGGAATGGTCCCAGCGCGCGCGTTTCCATCTCAGTCCTTCAATTGCTGTTCGAGCTGGTGCAGCACGGCGTAGCACGGCAGCACCTGGGCCACGCTGCCATTGGGCTCGCGGCCTTCGCGGATGGCGGCGAAGAATTCGCGGTCCTGCAGCTCGATGCCATTCATCGACACGTCCACTTGCGACACGTCGATCTTCTGTTCCTTGCCGTCCACCAGGTCGTCATAGCGGGCGATGTAGGTGCCGGTATCGCCGATGTAGCGGAAAAAGGTGCCCAGCGGCCCGTCGTTGTTGAACGACAGCGACAGCGTGCAGATCGCGCCGTTGGCGGCCTTCAGCTGGATCGACATGTCCATCGCGATGCCCAGCGTTGGGTGGATCGGGCCCTGGATCGCGTTGGCTTTCACCACCGGGCTGCCGCACTGGTAGGCGAACAGGTCGACCGTGTGCGCAGCGTGGTGCCACAGCAGGTGGTCGGTCCAGCTGCGCGGCTGGCCCAGCGCGTTGATGTTGGAGCGGCGGAAGAAGTAAGTCTGCACATCCATCTGCTGGATATTGAACTCGCCCGCTTCGATCTTGCGGTGCACCCACTGGTGGCTGGGGTTGAAGCGGCGGGTGTGGCCGCACATGGCCACCTTGCCTGTTTCCTTCTGCACGCGCAATACTTCCTCGCCGTCCGCGAACACGTCGCACAGCGGAATCTCGACCTGCACGTGCTTGCCCGCCTTCATGCAGGCGATGGCCTGGCTGGCGTGCATCTGGGTCGGCGTGCACAGGATCACGGCGTCCACCGCCGGCAAGGCCAGCGCGTCGTCCAGCTCCGTCGTCACATGGGGAATGGCGTATTTCGCCGCCACCGCCTTGGTCGCGTCCAGGTCACGGCTGACCAGCGAGACCACTTCCACGCCTTCGATCTGGGCGATCGCGTCCAGGTGCTTGATGCCGAAGGCACCGGCGCCAACCAGCGCCACTTTAATGGTTTTCATTCAGGAGTTCTCCAAAATCAGATGGCCGACGGCGGTATTGGACGCCGGCACATGGTAAAAGCGGTGCTTGAGCGTGGGCGCGGCGCCGCCGTTCACGTCCGCCATGGCGCCGCGGGCGATCAGCCACATGACCAGTTCGATGCCTTCGGAGCCGGCCTCGCGCACGTAATCGATGTGCGGAATGGCGGCGGCGGCGGCCGGGTCGGCGATCAACTGGTCCAGGAAGGCATTATCCCACTCGCGGTTGATGAGGCCCGCGCGCGGGCCTTGCAACTGGTGGCTCATGCCGCCCGTGCCCCAGATCTGCACGTTGATGTCGCGATCGAACGATTCCACCGCGCGCCGGATGGCCTGCCCCAGCTGGAAGCAGCGCCGGCCCGACGGTGCGGGATACTGCACCACGTTCACGGCGAACGGAATCACGGGGCATGGCCAGGCGTCCGGTTGGCCGCACATCAGCGACAGCGGCACCGTCAAGCCATGATCCACTTCCATGCGGTTGACGATGGTCAGGTCGAAATCGTCCTGGATCACGCTTTGCGCGATATGCGAGGCCAGCTCGGGGTGGCCGACCACCTTGGGTACGGGGCGCTGGCCCCAGCCCTCGTCGGCGATGGCGAATTCGGCGCCCGTGCCGATGGCGAACGTGGGGATCATGTCCAGGCTGAACGCCGTCGCATGGTCGTTATAGACCAGGAAGATCACGTCCGGCCGGTTATCCTTCATCCACTGGCGGGAATAGTCGTAGCCGGCGAACAGCGGTTTCCAATAGTCGTCGCCGGACTTGCCCAGGTCCAGCGCGGCGCCGATGGCCGGCACGTGCGAGGTATAGACGGATGCGGTGATACGTGCCATCTCACTTCCCTCCCTGCGGTTGACGGTGTTCCTGCGCGTCGCCATCTTCGCCGACGTAGCGGTTGCCGTCGATAGCGCGGCCTCCGTTGATCATCATGTTGCGGTACTCCTCTTCCGTCATGCCGGTCATGCTGCCAGCCATTTGCTGGAAACTCAGGCCATCCGTGGCGCCCAGCTTGGCCAGGAAATAGATATTGCCGCCGGTGCGCATGCACCAGTTCAGGTCACGGGCCTGGACGGCCCGCTTCTGCTCCTCGCTCATCGGCCATTCGTCCAGATAGGCTTTTTCATCAGCCTTGAAGCGGGCGCGGTTCTCCGCCTTCATCAAGGACATGCAGAATTGATTGAGCCAGTAGCCTTTGCGCGACTGGTCCGCGTCGAAAATGATGGTGCCTGGCACATCCAGGTAGGGCTTATCGAGCGCCATTGCTTGTCTCCTCCGGCCAGTACAGCCGCATCGGGTTATCCACCAGTAGTTTATGCTGAAGTTCGGCCGTTGGGGCGATCTGGGGCAGCAGTTCCACCAGCAGGCCGTCATCCGGCATGTGGTCTTTCAGGTTCGGATGCGGCCAGTCGGTGCCCCACAACACGCGGTCGGGGAATGATTCCACCACGCGGCGGGCGAACGGAATCACGTCGCGGTAGGCCATGCGCTCGCCATCGAGCGCCTTCGGGCCGCTCACGGACAGCCGTTCCGGGCAGCTCACCTTGCTCCACACGTTCGGATGCTCGCGCATGAACTTCAGGAACAGGGCGAACTCCGGGCCATCGATATCCTTGCTCACGTCCGGCCGTCCCATGTGGTCGACCACCACGATGGTGGGCAGCGCGCTGAAGAAGTCCCACAGTTCCGGCAGATCCTGCGATTCGAAATAGACCACGATATGCCAGCCCAGCTTGGCCACGCGGCCGGCGATTTCCAGCAATTCCTCGCGTGGCGTAAAGTCGACCAGGCGCTTGACGAAGTTGAAGCGCACCCCGCGCACGCCGGCGTCATGCAAGGCTTGCAGTTCCTCGTCGCTGACCGTGCGGCGCACCGTCGCCACGCCGCGCGCCTTGCCGCCCGAGGACAGGCAGGCATCGACCATGGCGCGGTTGTCGGCGCCGTGGCAGGTGGCCTGCACGATCACGTTGCGGCTGAAACCGAGCTGCTCGCGCAGCGCGTACAACTGCGCCTTGCTGGCATCGCACGGCGTGTATTTGCGCTCCGGCGCGTAGGGGAATTCGGCGCCGGGGCCGAATACGTGGCAATGCGCGTCCACCGCGCCGGGCGGCAGCTTGAAGACCGGTTTGCTGGGGCCCGTGTACCAGTCCAGCCAGCCGGGCGATTTGGAGAAAATGGATTCCTGCTTCATGGTTGTTGTTCCTTGATGGTTGCGAGGAGTCGGTCCGCCTCCGTGCGCCAGTCGGCGCTACGGGCGAAACCTGGGGTGCCGCGTTGGCCGAAGGTGCCCGCATCGGCCAGTTGCGCCACCCAGGCCTGGCGCTGCGCGATCGCCGTCGCGCCCAGCGGATCGAGACCCGCTTCGCGCACGGTCTGCGCCACTTCGAACACCTCCTCGGCCCGCCGGCGTCCGTGCTCGATCACGCGCTGGAAGAAATAGGCGCCCTGCTGTTCCCAGTCGATGCTGGGGAAGGTCTCGTGCAGCGAAGCCAGTACCGCATCCTCCACACCGTAAGCGCGGGCGGCCGTGAAGCTTTCGATGACCAGCGCCTCCAGGCCCTTGATCATGATGGAGCGGCACATCTTGGTGGCCGAGGCCACGCCGAGTTGGTCCACTTTGTCCGCCACTGGCCGCGCCGAGAAACCCAGCTCGCGCAGCGCTGGCGCCAGCCGCGCGGCATGCGGCCCGCCCACCAGCAGCGGTACCCGCAGGCGGTAAGGCGGCACCGACGTCATCACCGCCCCTTCCAGGTAGCACGCGCCAGCCGCTTCAATCGCCAGGGCGGCGCGCAGTTTGGCGCCGGGCGATGCCGAATTCAGGTCCAGGAACACGGCGCCGGCACGCATGCCCGGCGCGGCGGCCTGCGCCACCGCCACGGTCTGGCCGGCGGTGACGGCCGAAATCACCAGGTCGGAGGCCGCCGCCAGCGCGGCATGGCTGTCCGCCAGCGCCACGCCGTGCGTGTCCGCGTGGGTCAGCATGGCGCCGTCGTCACGCTGGCGAAGGTCGTGGGCGCGCACCGTCATGCCCTGCGCGCACAGGTCTTCCGCCAGGATGCGTCCCACCTCGCCGTAGCCGAGCAGGCCGATGGACCAGGTTTTCGGATCGGCGGCCATGGCTCAGTCGATGTAGGTCAGGCCGGCCGCCTGCAGCGGGCCGCGCATGTTGTACATGTCCAGCCCCAGCACGCCGGAGGCCAGCTTGGCGCGCTTCTCGCCTTCCAGCGCCTCGCGCTTTTCGGCGGCCAGCGCCACCCGGGTGGCGTCCGCCGCCGGGACCACGGCCACGCCGTCGTCATCGGCCACGATCACATCGCCGGGATTAACGAAGGCGCCGGCGCACAGCACGGGAATGTTGACGGAACCGAGCGTCGCCTTGATGGTGCCTTTGGAGCTGATCGCCTTGCTCCACACAGGGAAATTCATCTCGGTCAGCGTCTTCACGTCGCGCACGCCGGCGTCGATCACCAGGGCGCGCGCGCCGCGGGCCTGGAAGCTGGTGGCCAGCAGGTCGCCGAAGTAGCCGTCGGTGCATTCGGCCGTCAGCGCCGCCACCACGATGTCGCCGGGCTGGATCTGTTCGGCCGCCACGTGCATCATCCAGTTGTCGCCGGGGTGCAGCAGCACCGTCACGGCGGTGCCGGCCACTTGCGCGCCGCTGTAGATGGGGCGCATATACGGTTTCATCAGGCCCATGCGGCCCATGGCCTCATGCACGGTGGCGCTGCCGAGACGGCCCAGCAGTTCCACCGCTTCGCGCGGGGCGCGCTCGATGTTGCGCTTGACGATGCCAAGCTGGTTGTAGGCGGGCGTAGTCATGATCAGCGTCCTTTCTGTTTGAGGGCGGCATCCAGGCGCGGATACACGCGGCGGGCATTACCTTCGAAAATCTTGTAGCGGTCGTCGTCGCTCAGCGCGGCGCCTTCGATATAGCGCCGGGTGTCGTCGTAGTAGTGGCCCGTTTCCGGATCGATGCCGCGCACGGCGCCGATCATTTCGGAGGCGAACAGCACGTTGTCGACCGGGATCACCTTGGTCAGCAGGTCGATGCCGGGCTGGTGGTAGACGCAGGTGTCGAAGAACACGTTGTTGAGCAAGTGGTCCTGCAACAGCGGCTTTTTCAGTTCCTGCGCCAGGCCGCGGTAGCGGCCCCAGTGGTACGGTGCGGCGCCGCCGCCGTGCGGGATGATGAACTTGAGCGTGGGGAAGCGGCTGAACAGGTCACCCGTCAGGCATTGCATGAAGGCCGTGGTGTCGGCGTTGATGTAGTGCGCGCCCGTGGTGTGGAAGCAGCTGTTGCAGCTGGTGCTCACGTGGATCATGGCCGGCAGGTCGTACTCCACCATCTTCTCGTAGATGGGGAACCAGTGTTCGTCCGTCAGCGATGGCGAGGTCCAGTGGCCGCCGCTGGGGTCCGGATTGAGGTTGATGGCGACGGCGCCATACTCCTTGACGCACTTTTCCAGTTCGGCCACGCAGGTGGCGGGGTCCACGCCCGGCGACTGGGGCAGCATGGCGGCCGGGATGAAGTGGTCCGGGAACAGCTGGCTCACGCGGTGGCACAGCTCATTGCAGATGGCGGCCCAGGTGGCGGACACTTCGAAGTCGCCGATGTGGTGCGCCATGAAGCTGGCGCGCGGCGAGAAGATGGTGAGGTCGGAACCGCGCTCGCGCATCAGGCGCAGCTGGTTGGTTTCGATCGTGTCGCGCAGCTCATCGTCGCTGATGCGCAGTTCCGACACCTTGGGCTTGGCCGACGGGTCCTTGATGCCGGCGATCTGGCGGTTGCGCCATTGCTCCAGCGCCTTGGGCGCCGTCGTGTAGTGGCCGTGGATGTCGATAATCAGAGGGTTTTTCATTATTTCTCCAGGAGGGATTGCGGGACCATCACTTCGCCACGCATGATCAGGCGCGCCGTGCGCAGCAGGGCCGCGCGCACGACTTTCTGTGGATCGGCCGGATCGAGCGCCAGTTCGACGCTGAATTCACCCGTCGGGTGTTCCACCGAGATGACCTTGGCCTCCCCTTCCGGCACGATGGCCAGGCCGTCGGCGACGGAGCCGCGCAGCACGCAGGCCGTGGCCACGGTGACGGCGGCCAGCACGCCGATGGCGTCGTGGCACACGTGGGGAATGAAGCTGCGGGTGCTGATATTGCCGCCGTCGCGGGGCGCGGCGATCAGGGTCATCTTCGGATAATTCTTGGTGGTGACGTCGCCCAGGCCCATGGCGTGGCCGCAGGCGATGCGCAGGCGCTCAAGGCGTTCCTTCAGTTCAGTGTCCGCGTTCAGCGCCTCCACCGTCTCGTAGCCGGTGCGGCCGACGGCTTGCGCCTTGAACAGCACCAGCGGCATGCCGTTGTCGATGCAGGTCACGTCGATACCGTCGATCACGTCGCGCACCTGCCCGGTCGGCAGCAGGCCGGCGCAGACCGAACCGGCCGTGTCGAGGAAGTTGATGGTGATGGGGGCGCTGGTGCCGGGCACGCCGTCGATACGGGCCTCGCCTTCATAAGCCACCTGGCCGCCGGGGGTGGACACGGTGATGTCGCACTGCATATCCGTGTTCAGGGTCAGCACCCGCAGCGTGGTCTGCTCGCCCTGGGCGCTCACCAGGCCCGTCTCCAGCGCGAACGGTACCACGGCGGCCAGCATATTGCCGCAGTTGGGCGTGGTGTCCACGGTATCCTTGTTCGGTTGGAGTTGCGCGAACAGGAAATCCAGGTCCACGCCCGGCACCGCGCTCTTGCGCACGATGCCGACCTTGCTGGTGAGCGGATGGCCGCCTCCCAGGCCGTCGATCTGGCGCGGATCGGGCGAACCCATCACGGCCAGCAGCACCTTGTCGCGCTGCGCCAGGTCGGCCGGCAAGTCCGATTCGAGGAAGAACGGCCCCCGTGAGGTGCCGCCGCGCATGAAGAGGGTTTTGATTGGGGTTTGCATGAACACATTGTGCGACGGCGGCGAACCGCAACCAATGAGCATAGCAATCTATCAGTTATCTAATTTTGCGATATCGCTGCCTGACGGGCTTGAAACCGATCACCATCGCGCATCAATGTCGGGTTCGGCTGGGAAGTGTGTGCTGGCGTGGCAGCCATTGAATGTAAAAGCAAGCGATTTGCGGGGCGGCGCCGCGCGTGCCAAAGGTTTGAAGCTCAACGTGTTTTGAAGTTATACTTTAATATAACTTATATCTGGAGGCGCCATGCACACCACCAATCTCCGCAAGGTAGGCGGCTCGATCATGCTCGCCGTACCGCCTGCCTTCCTTGACCAGTTGCAACTGCAAGCCGGTGCGACGGTCGGCCTTGCCGTGGAAAATGGTTGCCTTGTCATCAATCCAAATCCGCGGCCTCATTACACGCTCGCCGAGCTGCTGGCCGCATCCGACTATGCGCAGCCGCAACCGGCCGCTGAACGGGAATGGGTCGATGCGCCCGCCGTGGGCCGCGAGCTGTTATGAAGCGCGGCGACATCTATCTCGTGTCGCTCGATCCGACCGCCGGGCATGAACAAAGCGGCAGCCGCCCCGTACTGATCGTGTCCCCCGTCGAGTTCAACCAAGCCACCGGGCTGCCGGTGGTGCTGCCGATCACCACCGGTGGCGACTTCGCCCGCCGGCTGGGCTTCGCCGTGGTCCTGAGCGGCATCAAGACCACCGGCATCGTGCGTTGTGACCAGCCGAGCGTGATCGACCTGGCCGCGCGCCACGGCCGCAAGGTGGACACGGTGCCGGCGCCGCTCATGGATGACGTGTTGGCAAAAGTCGCCACACTCTTCGAGTAAATAAAGCCTTGGCGCGGATGAATTTCGGTGGATACCCACTAAAATAGAACAACAGTTCGTGGTTATCCACGGATCTTTCGCCTCATGCAGGCTTGCGGCGGCTTCGACCCGCCGCCGTCAACGCCAGCGTTCCAGCGCCTGGAAGTACCACATGCCCAGCGCCAGGATCTGGCGCCCCATCCAGTCGCCCACGGGCGCCCGCACGTGGCGGAAGCCGTGGAACACGTCGAAACGGTCCATGGTGCCGCAGATCGCGTTGGCCATCACCTCGCCCACGATATGCGACGTGGCCAGGCCGTGTCCCGAATACCCTTGCGCGTACCAGACGTTGGGCGCCAGTTTGCCCAGTTGCGGTATGCGGTTGAACACGATGCCCATGTCGCAGCTCCACTGGAATGCGATCTCCACCCCGCGCAACTGCGGGAAGGTGCGCTCGATGCAGGGCCGCAGTTCGGCCGCGATGTCGCGTGTGGTCTGGCCCGAGTAATTGGCGCCACCGCCGAACAGCAACCGGCCGTCGGCCGTCATGCGGTAGTAATCGAGCACGAAGCGGCTGTCGTACACCGCCACGTCGTGCGGATTGAGCTGGCGCGCCAGTTCCCCCAGCGGCGCGGTGGTAACGATGCCGCCCGGCGCGGGGAAGATGGTGCCGCTTAATTTGCGCCGTTCCAGCTTGTGGCTCACGTCACCAGCCAGCAGGATCTGGTCGGCGAACACAGTGCCATGCTCCAGCCGCAGCGAGGGCGTGGCGCCATGGACGATCTCCAGCACCGGCGACTGTTCGAATATCCGGCCACCCAGCCCGGCCAGCGCCTGCGCCTCGCCCAGGCACAGGTTGAGCGGATGCAGGTGCAGGTTGTTACTGTTGTGGATACCACCGTGGTACAGCGGCGTATCAAGCAGGTCGTGGATATCGTCCCGCTCCAGCCAGCGCACCTTATCCCCCATGCCGCGCCGGACCATGTCGTCGTAGGCCGCGCGCATGGCCGGCAGGTGGCTGGGCTTGTAGGCCGCGTGCAGATGCCCGGCCTTGAGGTCGCAGGCGATGCCATAGCGCTCCACACGGCGCCGGATGATGTCCTGCCCGCGCCAGCGCAGATACCAGATGAATTGCTCGGCCGCCTGCTGGCCGATGCGGCGCGCCAGCTGCTTTTCCATGGCGGCGTCGCCCGACAGGCTGCCCGTCACCTGCCCGCCGTTGCGGCCGGACTGTCCCCAGCCGATGCGGTTGGCCTCCAAGAGCACCACCCGCTTGCCCTGCTCGGCCAGTTCCAGCGCGCTGGCCAGGCCCGTGAAGCCGCCGCCGATCACGGCCACGTCGGCCCTGACCTCCCTTTCCAGCCGGGGATAGCGCACGGCGCTGTTGGCGCTGGCGTTGTAATAGGATGCGATACGTTCGCTACTCATGCCGCCCTCCTCACACCAGTTCCAGGTAGCGCTGCAATTCCCAGTCCGTCACACTCTGGTTGAATTGCGCCACTTCCCACTGGCGGGTCTGGACGAAGTGCTGGACGAATTCCGCCCCCAGCAGTTCGCGCGCCAGCGGCGAACGGTCCATGGCGGCCGTGGCCTCGGCCAGTGTGCGCGGCAGCCGCTCGACGGCTTCCGCGCCGCTGTTGGCGCCCGCCACCGGCGGCAGTTCCAGCGCCAGCCGGTGCTCGATGCCGTACAAGCCGGACGCCAGCGCCGCTGCCATCGCCAGATACGGATTGGCGTCCGCGCCGGCCGTGCGCGTCTCCAACCGCATGCTGTGCGGGCTGCCCGGGATCACCCGCAGCGCCGCGTTGCGGTTGTCCACCGCCCAGGTGGGCTTGACCGGCGCCAGGTTGTGGTCCACCAGCCGCTTGTAGCTGTTGATGAACGGCGCCAGCATCGGCAGCAGGTGCGGCAGACAATGCAACTGGCCGGCGATAAAGTGGCGCATGGTGTCGCTCATCTGGTGTTCGCCGTGCGCGTCGTGGAAACAGTTGCGGCCATCGCGCCACAGGCTCTGGTGCAGGTGCTGGCCGCAACCGGCATAGTCGGTCGAATACTTGGCCATGAAGGTGTTGAGCAAGCCATGGCGGCGGCCAATCTCGCGCACGGCCTGCTTGAACAACACGGCCCGGTCGGCGCTGCGCAGCGCCTCGCCGTAGCGGATGGCGGCCTCGAAGTTGCCGGGGCCGGCCTCCGTGTGCAGCGCTTCCAGCGGCACGTCGATGGCGTTCAGGTTGGTGAACAGGTCCTGCACGAAGGCGTGTTGGGCGTCGATGCGGAACGGCGAATAATTGGTCAGGCCATGGGTCGCCGTCTGCAACTGGCGATAGCCCTTGGCGCGCACCGACACCTCCGTCTCGTCCAGCACGAACCATTCGAATTCCGTGCCCACCTGGGCCGAGTAACCCATGGCGTCGGCCTTGGCCAGCACCTGTTTCAGCAACTGGCGCGGGCAGATCGGCAGCGGCGAGCCGTCGGCGCGCGTGTGTTCGCCCAGGATCAGCCAGCGGTTGCCGTCCCACGGCAGGCGGCGCGCCGTGCTCGGGTCCAGCACCAGGCCCACGTCGGGGAAGCCGGTGTGGAAGCCGGTGAAGCTGACCTGCTGGTATAACTGGTCCTGGATATCCCAGCCGAAGACGGCGCTGGCGATGGTGCCGCCGCCATCGAGCATGCTGGCGATTTTTTCGGCCGACAGGTGTTTGCCGCGGGCGACGCCGTCGATGTCGGTGACGAGGAAGCGGGCGTACGGTTCTCCCGCCAGCAGTTCTTTGCTAAAGGTGCTATTCATGATGTGACCTCCCTGTTGCCTGCGGATACGCAGGGTCGCGCCACCGGCTGGACGACGCGGGTGATCGCGGGCGTGCCAGTGCGCGGGTGTGGTTCGAATGGGGTTGGGATGGGTGGCGCGGCCCGCTCACGGGCCGGCCACCGGGGACGGGTCTAGCCCGTCAGGTGACGTCCGGCGGGGCTTCCGGCCGGGGCGGTGCCCACGACGCGGGCTGGGCTTGTTCATTCAACAGCATCAGATGGCTGGCCAGCGCGTGGCGGCAGATGCGGTGGTTGATATCGTAGACGGCGGTGCTGGCCGGGCCGCGCACCGACATCTCGATCAACAGGTGGTGATCGAGGATGGTGATGGTGCGCGCGGTGGCGCTGCACTGTTCCTTGCTCACGTACGGCACCAGCCGGCAGATGGCATCGGTCAGCAAGGCGTTCACCTGCAGGTCGATCTGCTCTTCCAGCGCCGTCAGCGCCGGCACCGACGCCAGCAGCGAAATCAGCACGCTCACGCCCGGCACGTCCTGGTACAGGGGCCGCACCGCGTCGTACACCATGTTCAGGTAGCGTATCAGGTCGACGCAACCGGTCCGGGATGGGTGGATCGCGTCCACCGCATCCTTGACCCGCTCCAGCCACTGGCTGGCCAGCGCGTGCACCACCGATTCCTTGTTGGGGAAGTATTCGTACAGGCCGCCCACTGACAGGCCGGCCGCCTCGGCGATGCGCTTGGTGGTCAGCTTGGCCAGGCCGCCGCGCGCGATTTCCTCGCCGGCGGCCCGCAGGATCACTTCGATCGTCTTGATGCCACGTTCCTGTTGCGGAATGCGCCGTTTGCCGGCGGACTTGCGCGCGGGCCGGGCCTGGTCGGCCCCGGATGGCAGCATGGGAGTGTCTTCTTTATGCATGCGGTTCAGGCACTATGTTGGTACTGTGAATTGGATGCTAACGCCGATTATGCCACAGCAGCTTGCGCCTGCTGGTACACGGGTGGGAATTGTTCGACGAACAGCGCCGAGCTGCCGGCCTTGGCGTGGTTGGCGGCGACCCGGAACACGGTTTCGTCGTCGAACGCATTGGCTACGATCTGCATCCCGGTCGGCACGCCATGGTCGGACAGGCCGGTCGGCGCGGCCAGCACGGGATAGCGGTTCAACAGGTTGAACGGTGGCGTCAGGCACCAGCCCAGGTTGGCCTCGTACTGGTGGCCGCGCGATTCGATGGTGGGCTCGGCCACCGGGTTCTGGTCGGCCGGCAGGTCGGTGGTGAGCATGGAGGCGCAGATGAAAGCCTGGTATCCCTTGCCCCAGACCTTGTCGTGCATGTCGCGGTGCAGCTGGCGGCCCAGTACCGCGCTGGGGATCAGGGACGCGGGCCCGCCCTTGCCTTGCACCCGGATCGCATCGGCGTAGCCGCACAACTGGTCGGCGTCGGCGTCGGCGATGTCGCGCATGAATTCATCGACGAACACCGCGCGCAGGCCGTCCAGCAGCACGGCGTTGATTTCCGCCAGATCCCAGTCCAGCTCGACCTCCTCCACGACGGCGCCGGCGCGGCGCAGGCCGTCCAGCGCGCGCATCAGGTTGCGGTGGATATCGTCGGCCAGCGTGGGGTTGCCGAACGCCGGGCTGTAGGCGATGCGCATGCCTTTCAGGTCGCCGTAGCTGGTCGGCAGCGGCGTGTACGGCAGCGTGGTGAAGGACGACGGATGGGGGCCGGCCAGCACGTTCTGCATCAGCACCAGGTCGTCGAAGGTGCGCGTCATCGGCCCTTCCACCGCCTGCACCAGGTATTCGTCGCCGGCGGCGCAGGCCAGGCGGCCGAACGGCGGCTTGAAACCGTACACGCCGCACAGCGACGACGGCAGGCGGATCGAGCCCGCCATGTCGCTGCCCGTGGCCAGCGGCGCCACGCCGGCCGCCAGCGCCGCGCCGGAGCCACCGCTGGAACCGCCGCAGGAATAATCCAGCGCCCACGGGTTGCGGGTCACGCCATACATCTTGCTCCAGGTGTGGCCCAGCACGCAGAACTCGGGATTGGTGGACTGGAAATAGGGAATCGCGCCCGCGTCCAGCAGTTTGTCGATGATAGGATGGTTTTCCCTGGCGACGCGGTCCTTGAACACCAGCGACGCCAATGGTCGCGGCCAGCCTTTGACGGCCGTTTCCTCCTTGACGATCACGGGCACCCCTTCCAGCGGACGGGCCGTGCCATCGGCGTAGCGGCGGCGCGCCTCCAGCGCCATGGCGCGCGCCTGCACCAGTTGCAGGCTGGCGGCGCTGTTGACGGTGGCTTGCTGCGCTTGCGCCGTTTCGATCAGGGAGTCGAGCACGGCGACCGGGTCCAGGGTGCCGGCGCGGAAGCGGGCCAGCAGTTCGGTAGCGGGAGTATAGGAAATGTTAGTCATGATGATTCCGTTGTGATATGGGTTAAACAGCGCCGGTGGTCTGCGATGGGTAGAACGCCTCGTCCGGGCGCGGCAGCCACCAGTCGTGGATGCGCGGCTGGTGGTCCAGGATCACCATCTTGGTACGGCGGAAGGCGTCCAGCCCCTGGCTGCCCAATTCGCAGCCCAGGCCGGACATCTTGGCGCCGCTGAACGGCAGCGCGTCGTTGTCGATGAGCGGGTTATTAATCCAGACCATGCCCGACTCCAGCCGGTCGGCCGCCTCCATCGCTTCCGCTAGGTTGGTGGTGAACACGGACGCGCCCAGCCCGAATTGGCTGTCGTTGGCCAGCCGCAGCGCTTCATCGAAGTCGGCCACGCGGCAGATCGCCGCCACCGGCCCGAAGCACTCCTCGCGCATGATGGCCATGTCCGGCGTGACACCGGTCAGGATGGTGGGCTCGTAGAACCAGCCCGGCCCGCAGCCGGGCGGAATGCGGCCACCGCATACCACGGTGGCGCCCTGCTCCACCGCCTGCCCGACCAGCCGCGCCACCTTGTCGCGCGCCGCCTTGCTTACCAGCGGGCCGATTTCGGCCATGCCCATGCCGTCGCCCACGCGCAGCTGGCGGGTGCGGTGGGCGAATTCGGCCACGAAGGCGTCGTGCACCGCGTCCTCCACGAAGAAGCGTTCCGACGACGTGCACACCTGGCCACTGAGCAGGAAGGCCGAGTTGACGCAGCCGGCGGCCGCCACGTCCAGCGGCGCGTGGCGCGAGATGATCATGGGATCGCTGCCGCCCGCCTCCAGCACGCAGGGCTTCATGCGCTGGGCGCAGGCCGCACCCACGGCTTGCGCGGCGGCCACGCTGCCGGTGAAGGCCACGGCGTGGGTGCCGGGCGACTGGATCAGCGCCTGCGCGGTGGCGGCGTCGCCGGGCAGGCAGGCCATCAGGCCGGCCGGCAGCGCGGCGAAGGAGTCCATGAAACGCAGCGTACACAGCGAGGTGGATTCGGCCGGTTTGACGATGCAGGCGTTACCGGCTGCCAGCGAGGCGGCCACCGTCCAGCACAACAGCAGGATCGGATAGTTGAACGGCAGGATATGCACGCTCACCCCATACGGTTCGTAACGCATGTGCTGGAACGAACCGGCCAGGTTGGTGCCGGCCACCTTGCCGCCATCGTTACGCGCCATCTCCGCGTAGTAACGGAACACGGAGGCGCAGATCGCCAGCTCGCCCATCGCATCCGGATAGGGCTTGCCCATTTCGCGGCAGATCAGCTGCGCCACTTCGCCGCGGGCTGGCGAGTGTTCCAGCGTGTCTGCGATCCGGTGCAGCACGGCGGCGCGCGACTGGGTATCGGTCGCGCGCCACTGGCGCTGCGCGAGGTTGGCCGCATCCACGGCGCGCCGCACGTCGGCCTCGTCGCACACGGGATAGTGGCCCACCACGGCCAGCGTGGCCGGGTTGACCGCCTCCTTGTGCCGCGCGCTGAACGGCGCCGCGTATTCGCCCTGCAGATAGACTTGCGGGCGCAGTGGCGTGAAATTACAAGCTTGCGTCGTCATGTGTCAGTGCCCTTTCAACGCCAGCACGATGGCCTTGGCGCACTTCTGGCCCGTTTCCACGGCGCCGTTCAGGAAGCCCGAGTGCTGGACCGAGGCATGTTCGCCCGCGAAGTGGCAGTTCCCCTGGCGTACACCTTCGTAGCCGTAGTACGAGGTGTAGCTGCCGACCGGATGTGCGGAATAGGCGCCCTTGCTCCATGGGTTACCGGGCCAGTAGTTCAGGATGGCGCGGCCATTCCACAGGGGCTTGAGGCCGGGGAAGGTCAGGTTCAAGCCGTCCAGCAGGTCGTTGGCCTTCTGGTTCAAGGGCTTGTTGTTCATCGAGACGGCCACCTGGTCGCCGGTGAAGCAGGTCAGGATGCCGTCCGTGCCCGGTTGGGCGCGCGTCACCTCCCAGCTGATCTGGTAGCCCGTATCGCCGTCACTCAGGCCCGTGTAGCCCTGCTCGCGCCAGATGCGGCGGTTGAACTGCATCTGGAACTTGGCGTGCATGCCCATCTTGAATTTCTGGATGGTGGCGACCTTACGGCTGTCGAAGCCCGCCTGGCTGTAATCGACCGAACTTTGCAGGATGGCGAACGGCAGCGCCAGCACCACATGGTCGGCCGTCACCTGCACCGCGCCCTGGCTGGTGCTGAAGCTCAGGGTGTAGCTCTGGTCGGCGTTGCGCACGATGCGGGTCAGCGCATGGCCCTTGACGATCTGGTTGCTGTCCAGCGTGGCGGCCATGCGCGTGACCAGTTGGTCGTTGCCGCCGCGGATGTGGAAGCGCTCGTCCGAACCGTGCTTGGCGAAGAAACCCACCAGGTCCAGCGCGCTGGTCTGGGTGGCCGCGATGCCAGCCGAAGCATCCATCAGCAGTTTGAGCAGCTTGCCCTGGCGGCTATCGAGGCCGCCGGGCACGTATTGGGTGATGTAGTCGGTGGCCGACATCTGGTCCAACTCGTAGCCGCGCCGGGTATAGTTGTCGAACGTTTGTGGCCATGGCGCGGCGCGGTTGTCGGCGTCGATCTGGTTGCTGAAGGCGGCGAAATCGGCCACCTGCTCGTCCCAGGTATAGCGCGCACCGTCGATCCAGAAGGTCAGCTCGCCGCCGGCATCCGTGTCGTAGGCCGCCAGGTCATCCAGCGTCAGGCCCAGGTCGGCCGCCAGGCCGCGCAGTTCCAGGTGGTCGGTGTCGATCAACTCGCCGCCGTTCTCCGATACCTGCCCCGGGAAGGTGGTGGTGTTGGACCAGCAGCGCCCGCCCAGCCGGTCGGACGCCTCGTACACGGTGGCATGCACGCCGGCCCGCTTGAGCTGATAGGCGCAAGTGAGGCCACCGAGCCCGGCGCCGACGATGGCGATGCGCGCGCTGACGCCCGCGCGGCTTGTCACGGCCGCGGCAGCCGCCATCAGCGGGCTCGCGCCCAGCAGCGCGACCGGGGTTGCGGCCGACAGCTTGAGCAGCGTGCGCCGCTGCTGTTGCCGCTGCTGTTGCCGCTGCTGGAGCCGCTGTTGGTAAAGTTCGCGCGCCTCTTCGTTCGAAATGCCGAGTTCATTGCGCAGACGGGCGACGTCCATCACGGACGCCAGGAATCGCTTCAAGGGTGAGTGTGCCATGTTGTCTCTTTGTGTTAGTTATGGGTTGCTTGTAACGGCGTCGCGTTGACTGTTGGACCCGCGACTGGTCCGGTTGGAAAATGTCCGGTATGCCAGGCCGGCCAGCAGCCAGCCTCCGCCCACGGCCAGCGCGGTGGCGCTCAGGTGGCTCAAAATGGTCAGCACGGCGCCGATGCCGCAGATGGGCACCGCCACATGGGACCACCAGCGCCGGCCCGGCTGGCGGCCATAGCGCACCAGCACCGACAGGTGCACGAACACGAAGCCCGACAGCGCGCCCACGCTGATGAAAATGGCCAGGTCGTCGATGCGGTTGCGCATCAGCAGCGCGATCGACAGCGACACGGCGGTCGAGACGATCATGGCCACGTAGGGATTGCCGTGGCGGCGATGCACCTTGGCCAGCACGGCCGGCAAGGTACGGTCGCGCCCCATGGCGAACAGCACGCGCGCCACCCCGGCCTGCATCGGCAGCACGTTGGGCACGCCCACCACCAGCGTCAGGAACCAGGCCAGCGCGATGGCCGCCCCTTTGCCCGAAATCGCCGTCAGCAGGTCGTAGATCACGGCGGCCGGATCGTGGATGGGGAAGCCAGCCATCAGGTTACCAAGCACCCAGGTCGTCAGCACGAAGATGCTGCTGGTGATGGCCAGGTTGGTCATGATGGCGCGGCCCACCACGCGCGTGTCGTTGTCCTTCACCTCCTCGGCCAGGGTGGACACGGCATCGAAGCCCAGGTAGGCCATCACGCAGATCGACGTGGCGGCAAGCACATGGCCGCCATT
Source organism: Rugamonas apoptosis (assembly GCF_014042355.1). GTDB lineage: Bacteria > Pseudomonadota > Gammaproteobacteria > Burkholderiales > Burkholderiaceae_D > Rugamonas > Rugamonas apoptosis. The sequence goes on along the minus strand of NZ_JACEZU010000003.1, from coordinate 383,729 downwards.
GAAGGTGCCCGGCTGGTACACCGGCGCCAGCGTCAGCGCCCCGCTGCCCGCGCCGCCCGCCAGCGCGTACCCGCACACGCCCACCACGGCGGCCACCAGCAGCAGTTGCAGCACCACGGACACCAGGCTGACGCGCGACGTGACGCTGATGCCGAACCAGTTGACGGCGAAGGTGGCGGCCACGGTCAGCACGATCCAGGTGGCGCGGTCGCCGTGCGGAATCAGCGTTTCGATGCTGACCGCGCACAGCGCGTAGGTGAACGCCGGCACCAGCAGGTAGTCCAGCAGGATCATCCAGCCGGAGATGAAGCCGGCGAACGGCCCCAGCGTCTGGCTGGCGAAACCGTACACGGAACCGGCGCTGGGCAGCGCCGACGTCATCACGGCATAGCTGCTGGCCGTGAAATAGACGCACAGGGCGCCCAGCAGGTAGGCCAGCACCGGCAAGCCGCCCGATACGGTCCACACAAATCCGGCCATGGTCAGCGGCGCCACCGGCGCCGTGTAGGCCAGGCCATAGAACACCAGATCCCGGTAGCTGAGCGAGCGCTTCAAGGCGCCGTTGGTGCTGGCTGTGCTCATGTCAGTGTGCTCCCTGGTGGTCGATGGCGGCCAGCGCCGGACGGCAGTCCTGCCACAGCGCGCGTTCCAGCGCGGCGCCGACGCGGAAGGCCGTGGTTTCGTCATAGGGGCGGCCCACGATCTGGACCCCGGTCGGCACACCGTTGCTGGCCACCCCGGACGGCACGTTCAGCACGGGATGGCGGCTGAGCAGGTTGAACGGATAGGTCATCGCATCCTGGTGCAGCAAGGCGGTGCTGTCGGCCTGCCCTTCGGCGGCGCTGCCGGTGCCGGCCATGGTGGGGCAGATCAGCGCGTCGAAACGGTCCATGACGCCGGCCATGGTGTCGTACATGCGGCCGATAGCCGTCTGCGAAGCCAGGTACTGCTCACCCGTCACCTGCAGGCCGGCGGCGGCGAAGGCGCGGATGTAGTCGCTCGTTTCCCGTTCCTGGTTCAGGATGCGGGCCGCGAATTCGCGCCCCGTCTCGAAGCCCAGCCTGTGGTCCAGCGCCTCGGCCACCCAGCTGCCCCAGCCCAGCGCCACTTCCTCCACCACGGCCCCCTGTGTGCGCAAGGCCAGCACCACCTCGTCCAGCGCGGTGCGTACTTCCGGGTGCACCTGGCAGTAGCCCAGGTCATAGGACAAGGCGATGCGCATGCCGCGTACCGGTTCAAACGCCAGCGGCAGTTCCAGCCTGGGGCTGATGGCGGCCGGATCGGCGTTGTGCGGGCCGTTGATGGCGTTGAACATCAGCGCGCAATCGGCCACCGTGCGCGCCATGGGGCCGATGTGGTTCATGGTGTTGAGCGCGTAGGCGATCGGGGTGACGGGCACCCGGCCGTAGCTGGGCTTCAGGCCCACCACGCCGCAATAGCTGGCCGGGATCCGGATCGAGCCCCCGATATCGGAACCGGAAGCGAGCGTGGCCAGGCCGGCCGCCAGCGCGGCGCCGCTGCCGCCGCTCGAGCCGCCCGGCGTCATGGCCGGATTCCACGGGTTGCGGGTCACGCCGTGGCGCGCCGACCGGGTGAAGCCGGCCATGTAGAACTCCGGCACGTTGGTCTGCGCGTGGATCACGGCGCCGGCGTCGAGCAGGCGCTGGGTGATGGGCGCGTTGACGGTGTCGGGCGTGTCGCCCACCAGCCAGGAACCCTTGGTGGTGGTCCAGCCGATCAGCGTGTGTTCATTTTTCAGCGCCGTCGGCAAGCCTTCCAGCGGGCGCGGGCTGCCGCTGCGGCGGGCATAGGTCTGCTCGGCCTCGCGCGCGGCCGCCAGCGCGGCGTCGCGGCGCTGGGCGCTGAAGCAGTTCAGTTGCGGCTCAAGCCGGTCGGCGCGGGCCTGGCAGGCTTGCAGCAGTTCCACCGGCGACAGGTCGTGGCTGCGGAACAGCCGCAGGGCCTCGGTGGCGGACAGGTGGCAAAGTTCGTCGGATGGGTGCGACTTGGACATGGTTTTCCTTAATTTGATGGATTCGATTTACTGGACTTCGGCCGGCACCGGGCCGCGCGCCGACATCAGCGGCGGCGCGAAACCGGCGTTCGGCAAGACCGCGTTCAGGGGCAGCCGGTCATGGCGATAACTGGCCTGGAAGGTGGCGCCGTCGTCCACGCTGCGCAGGGTCAGGCCGTCCTGGCCCACGGCCAGCACACCACGCTCACCGCCGGTGCGGACCAGGCCCGTGATCGAGGCCGTGCTGCCGGTGTCGATGCGCGTCCAACTCTGGCCGGCGTCGGCGCTGCGGTACAGCGCGCCGCGCAGGCCGCCCACCAGCAACGCGCCGTCCGGCAAGGCGGCGCCGGTCCAGAACGAGCCGGCATAGCCCGTGGCCAGGTAATGCCAGCTCTGCCCCTTGTCGGCCGAGTGCAGCACATAGCCTTTTTCGGCCGCCGCGTACAGCGCGTTGCCCGGCCCGGAAAACAGGCCGAACAGGTTCAGGTCGGCCCGCTTGGCGCCGGCCGGCGCTTCCAGCTGGCGGCTGGTCCAGTGCTGGCCACCGTCGCTGGTGGTCAGCACCAGCGACCACAGGCCGACCGCCACGCCGTTGGCACGGTCGAAGAAGTGCACCGCGAACAGGGGCCGGTCCTGGTCCGGCGTGCTGCGCTGGACTTCCCATCGCTCGCCGCCGTCACGGGAGTGCAGCACCACGCCGGCCTGCCCCACCGCCCAGCCTTCCTTGTCGTCGACAAAGGAGACGCCGGTCAGCGTGGCATCCAGTGGCACGCTGGCGGCCTGGCGCCAGTGCTTGCCCTGGTCGTCCGACAGCAGCACCACGCCGTGCGCACCCACGGCCACCGCGCGCGGCCCGGCCCAGGTGGTGGCCAGCATGCCGGCCTGGCTGGCATGGGCCACCTTGACGGCCGGGCGCAGCACGACGGGCCAGGCACCGCCCTCGCCCGGGGTGGCCGAGTTGGCCGAATTGGCCGCAGGGACCGGGGCGGCCAATGCGGCCGAACTGGCGCCCCAGGCGGCCGGCGCCAGCGCCAACGCGGCGGTGCCCAGGCACAGGCCCACTACTTTTTTCACATTGCGATTCATGCTTTTCTCTCCCGGTTCAATGCTGCAGCAGGCCAGGCACGCGGGCCGGCTTCCGGCGCGGGAACAGCCGTTCCAGCCACACGGCCAGGGCCGGCAAGGCCGTCATGGCCATCACCATGTTCACCATGAACATAAAGCCCAGCAGCTTGCCCATGTCGGCCTGGAACTTGAGCGCCGAGAACGACCAGGTGGCCACGCCGACGGCCAGCGTGACGGCCGTGAAGATGGTGGCGGTGCCCACCTCCAGGATCGCGTGCTCGAGCGCCTTGACGATGGGCTGGCCATGCGCCAGGTGCAGTTGCAGCCGGTTGTAGATGTAGAAGCTGTAGTCGACGCCTATCCCGACCGCCAGCACCATCACCGGCAAGGTCGCCACGGTCAGGCCGATGCTCAGCTCCTTCATGAACCAGTAGCCGATGAAAGTGCCCACCGTGAGCGGCAGGCAGCAGGCCAGCACGGCGCGGAAGTCGCGGTAGGTGACCAGCACCAGCAGCACGATGGCCGCATACACCCACAGCATCATCGGTAGTTCGCTGCGTTCCAGCGCCTCGTTCACGGCCGCCAGCACGCCGGCGTTGCCGGTGGCCAGGCGGATCGTGATGCCCGGCTCCGACTGGCTGGCCGCGAATGCTTCGGCGGCGGCGATCACCCGGTTGATGGTGACGGCCTTGTGGTCAGTCAGGTACAGGTGCACGGCCGTCATGCTGCAATCCTTGCGCATGGTGCCGCGGGTGCGGGCGATCTCGGTGGCCAGCGCGGCGAAGTTGGCCGCATCCAGTGGCACCGCCTCCATCTTGGGATTGCCCTCGTTGTAGCCACGGTTGTACTGTTTGATCTGGTCCACGAACGAGGCGATCGACAGCACGCCCGGCACCGGCTGCATGGCCCACGTGAAGCGATCCTGGAACAGGCCGATGTTGGCGTTGCCGCAAAAGCCTACGCCCTGCCCGTTGTCAGCACCGTTCTGCACGCCCTTGGCTTCGAAGATGATGGTCAGCCAGTCCAGGCCCGTGTCGTAGTTGCTGGCGATGGAGACGGCGTCCAGGTTGAAGCGCGCATCCGGCCGCAGTTCCGGCGCACCCGGTTCCAGCGTGCCGATCACCCGCCCCTTGCTCTGCCACACGGCCAGGCCAAAGATCAGAGCCACCACCGCCAGGCAGACAGCCGCGTTGCCCGGCCGCGCGATGCGCGCCAGCAGCCGCAGCCAGCCGGCCCGCTGTTCACGCAGCGCCATGGCGCCGTCGGCGTAGGACTTGTCGATACGGCAGAACGAAGCCGCCACCGGCAGCATCACCAGGTTGGTGACGATCTTGAAGGCCACGCCCAGCGAGGCGGCGATGGCCAGTTCGCGCACCATCGGGATCGGAATCAGCAGCAGCGTCACGAACGACACGAAGGCCGTCACCAGCGCCAGCGTGCCGGGGATCAGCAGGCCGGAGAAGCTGGCGCGGCAAGCGGCCAGGCAGGTTTTGCCCAGCGAGACTTCACGCACGATGTAGTTGATCTGCTGGACCCCGTGCGACACGCCGATCGCGAACACCAGGAACGGCACCAGCACGGCCAGCGGATCGAGGCCGAAGCCCAGCAGGTGCAAGGCGCCGAACTGCCACACCAGCGACGTCAGCGAACAGGCGATCGGCAGCACCGTGAACAGCACCGAACGGCAGTACCAGTACACGGCGCCCGCCGTCAGCAACAGTGCCAGCGCGAAGAAGCGCAGTACCGACTTGGCTGAATCGGCGATCTCGCCGATCTGCTTGGCGAAGCCGATGATCTCGATGCTGAACGCCTGGTCTTCATAACGCTGGCGCAGCTGTTCCAGGATGGCGTTGTAGGCCACGTAGTCCAGCTTCTTGCCATCGGCGTCGCGCTCCAGCAGTTCCGCGCTGACCATGGCGCTGTCCTGCCCGCGCGACACCAGGGTGCCGACGAAGCCGCCCTGCGCTGCCGCCCGTTCGATGCGGGCGATGGTGGCGCCGTCCAGCCGCTCGGGATTGATGCTGCCGTCGATCAGCGGATCGGCGCGGAAGCCCTCCTCCGTGATCTCGTTGACGAAGGTGTTGGGCGTCCACAGCGATTGCACGCCGAGCCGCTCCACGTTCGGCAGAAAGGTTACGGCCTGGGTCACCTCATACAGGCGTTTGAGACCCGCGGCGCTCCAGATCGTGCCCTTGCGCGCGCGGACCACGATGTTGAGGCGGTTGGCGCCCATCACATCGTTACGGTAAGTGTGGAACGTCTCGATATACGGGTGGTTGGCCGGCATCTGCTTCTCGAAGCCGGCCTCCATCCGCAACTGCCATCCCAGGTAGCCCATCACCAGGGTCAGGCCGAGCAGCGCCAGCATCAGCCAGTTGCGCCGCTCGAAACAGACCGTTTCAAAGCGCGCCAATAATCGGGCGGGTGAACGTGTCATCTCTGCTATCCGGTCAGAAGTTGCGGGAAACGGTCACGCCGACGAAGCTGCGGTCGCGGTACGGCTGGTCGAACACCGTGTCGCCGCCCATGAAGCGCGCGTAATTGACGGCCACCTGCCAGTTGGCCGGGTTCTGGATGAAGCCCAGCGTGAAGTTGACCGACTGCGCCCCCTTCATGAAGGTGGCGGCGCTGTTGGGCGTGCGGCCATTGAGCGCGCGGAAGTAGAACACTTCCGGCACCACCTGCCAGCCCGGGATCAGCGTGCCGTCATACACCCAGCTGAAGTCGAAATTGATGCCCGATGAATTGCGGGTGCCCACCGCGCGTGGGATACCGGCGGGCGAATACTCCTGGCCCCAGCCCCAGCCGCCGGCCGAGATGGGCGCGCCGCCATATTCGTTCTGCAGGTCGGGGAAACGGATCGCGACCGCCTCGGCCAGCAGCGTGCCGGAATCGGCGTGCAACAGGCGCAGCAGGCCGGGCGCCGTGTCCGGCGTCAGGCTGAACATGCTGGTCACGGCCGCCTGCATGCGGGTGGTGTCGACCCAGCAGTTGCCGTTCTGCGCGGCGCAACCGGTGGTGGCCGCGTTGATCGTCACGGCGTCCTTCGGCCGGTACGAAAATTCGCCGCCGATGGCCCAGTCGCCGACCGGGAAGTTGGCCGACAGGCCATACAGCTTGCGGTCCTCGCCATACACCCAGCCCATCACGCCGTTCGGATTGTTGAAGGTGAACGAAGGCGACTTGTCGTGGTAGTTGATGGCGTAGGCGCCCAGGTTGAGCTGCGTTCCGGGCGGCTGGTAGCGCAGCGACAAGCCCCACTGGCCGCCGTTGCGGGCCTTGGTCTCCTGCAGGCCATAGGCGTCATGGCCGGCGCCGATGCCGTTGAAGGTCGACCAGTAGCTGCCCGTGGGCGGCATGTAGTTGGCATTCCAGCCCAGCTGCACATAGGCTTCCGCGTTGAAGCCGGCGCCCAGGCCCGCCGCCGCGCTGACGATAGGCGCCGGCAGGATCGCTTCCTTGAGCTGGGTGCCCGGCTGCGACAGGCGCATCAGGTCGCTCGCGTTGGTGACGTTGATGCCACCGGGGATGAACAGGCTTTCACCCCAGCTGATGACCTGGTTGCCGGCGCGGATGCGCAGCATGTGGCCGTCCACGTCAAACTTCTTGCTGACCCACAGGTCGAGCACACGGGCCTTGAAACGCAAGTCCTTGCGCGCCTCGTCGGACAGGTTGTCCGGCAGGCCGGGCGGCGTGCCAACGCTGGTCCAGCCCGTGGTCTTGGTGGCGGCGAAGTCGCGCAGCCAGCTGACGCGGGCCATCGCCGTCACGTCGTCCGGGAACTTGAGCAGCAGTTCGTGCGAGCCTTTCAGGTAGCGGGTGAAGGCGTCGCCGTTGGCGTAATTGAGGTCGCCCTGGTCGCCCAGGCCGCTGGTGGGCGACAACTGGCCGGCAGGGCCGCCGCTGTTGCCTTCGTTGATCAAGGTCGGGTTGGGTCCGCGGGTGCGGATGCCGGTGCCCACGCTGACGGTGGAATCGAAACTGCCCGAAAAATAGTCGGTATTGAAGGTCGCGGCGTGCGCGTCCAGGCCGGCGATGGACGAGCCGATCGCGCAGGCCATGATGAATGGCTTGTTCATGTGGTACTCCTGAAGACGGTGAGTGACTTGGAGGCTGGTTTAGAGGCTGGTTCAAATTGACCGTGGCGAGGCGGCCGCGCCGCGAGGCGCAGCGAAAACGAAGCCACGGTTTTTTGAAACGGTCTCTTAGCGGTCGCTGATGGCGCGCAGGTTTTCCGAGGTATAGAACGCGGCCTTGGTGCGTTCGCCCTTGCTCTCGGTGAGCCACTTCACGTCCACGCCAGCGCCGACGGTGCTGAAGTCGAACACGTAGCGCCCTTCCGGCAGGTTGTACTGGCCGAAAGCCAGCACATCGCAGGTGCCCGTCTCGTAGACCGGCACCACATAGCCTTCGCGCACCTTCCACAGCGCGCCCTGCACGTCGTAGTCCTCCGCCAGCACGGCGTTCCAGCTGTCCTCGTCGAGGTAGTAGGTACGCTTGGGCGACACGTGGCGCGCGCCCTGCTTGACCGTGCCCTCCACCACCCACACCCGGTGCAGCTCGTAGCGGCGGGTGCTGGCGGCCAGCGCGTTGCGGCCCACCACGTCCTGGATCTTGGCCTTGAAGTCATACACGCCCAGCACGTTGTACGGCACCAGCAATTCCTTCTTGCCGACGATCTTCCAGTCGAAGCGGTCGAGCGTGCCGGTGAACATATTGGTTTCGTCGAGCAGGTACTGGTTCTCGAAGCCGATCTGCGGCGCATCGTAGGCGTAGGCCGGCATGCGGCGCACGCGGCGCTGGCCGGGGAAGTAGTAGAACGTTTCGCTGTTCGGGTTATCCAGGAACACGTCGGCGGCCAAGGCCTGGCCCGCCAGCGCGGCCGGCGACTTGTAGGTAAAGTAGGTGTAGTACTCCACGTTGCCCGTCTCGCTCAGGTTGTTCGAGCCTTTTTTACCGGCCGGGAAGTAGTAGTTCTGTTCGAAGCCGGCCATGATCCAGTCCTCGCTGCCACGGCGCGGCGACACCATGGTGTAGCCGTTCTGGTATTCCACGCCCGCGCCACGGTAGCGCATCTTCATGTTCATCATGGCTTGCGCGCCGCTGGCGGGCATGGGGAACGGCGTGCCCGGCACCACGGCCGACTTCAGGCTCCAGCCGTCGGCGCCCAGCTTGGCCGTGCTGACGTTCTTGCGGGTGTTCTCGGCCACGAATTCCGGCACACCGCAGCTGCGGCGGGTCGGGTAGACCTCCATCTGAAAGCCGGGGTTCTGCTTCAACAGCGCCAGCTGGCCCGGCGTCAGCACGCTCGCATGCTGGGCCATGTTGGCGGCGTTGATGGTGTACTGCGCCTTATCGTTCTTGTACTTCCAGAAGTCCTTGCGCAGCTTGCCCCAGCTCCAGCCGTCGCTGGCTTGCGCTTCCTCTTTCCAGGCCGGGATGCGGCCATCCTTGCTGGCGGCCATTTCGCCGCCCAGCGGGGTCAAGGTGGTGCCCAGCTGGCTGGCGTCCGAGGCCCGTGCCGCACCGCCGGCCATGGCCAGGCAGGCTGCGGTCACGAGCAGGAACTGATGTTTTGCGTTTGTCATTGCTTTGGTCTCCGTCTATTTTTTATCGAGCGTTCAATCGACAATTTGTTGATTTATGCTTCTTCCACTTGATGCGACGACGCCTTTACTCACTATACCTGAACAAAGGATCGGTTTTTTGATTTGTTTTTGCTCCGTTGTAAAATTGATCAAACAGTCGAAATCAGAGCGCGGATGCGCGTGGCGAGCGATACCAATTCCAGTGGCTGCCGGCATCGAAGCGGGTGATCTGCTTCACTTCCAGGTAGGCCTCGTAGCCATGGCGTCCCAGCTCGCGGCCGATGCCGGAAGCCTTGTAGCCGCCCCAGGGCAGCTGGGTGAACGTGGGCTGGGAGCAGTTGATCCACACCACCCCGGCCCGCAGCGCGCCAGCCACCCGGTCGCAGCGTTCCAGGTCGGCCGACATCACCGCCCCGGCCAGGCCGAAACGGCTGTCGTTGGCCACGTCGATCGCCTCTGCCTCGCTGTCGAACGGGCGCACGGCCAGCACCGGGCCAAATACTTCCTCGCGCCAGATCCAGCTGTCCAGCGGCACATCGGCGAACACGGTGGGCTGCACGAAATAGCCGCGCGTCCGGTTGGCCGGCGTGCCGCCCCCCGTCACCAGGCGCGCGCCGCAAGCCTTGCCCTGCTCGATCCCCTCCAGCACGCGCCGCTTCTGCCCCGCCGAGACGATAGGCCCCATCTGCACCCCATCACGCTCGCCCGGCCCGATCACCAGCTGTTGCGCGGCCAACTTCAGCTTTTCCAGCAAGGCTTCGTAGATGGGCCGCTCCACCAGCAGGCGCGAAGTGGCCGAACAGATCTGGCCCTGGTTCCAGAACACGCCGAACTGTATCCATTCAACCGCCTTATCCAGGTCGCAATCGGCGAACACGATGAATGGCGATTTGCCGCCCAGCTCCAGGCTGACGTTACGGATATCGCGCGCCGCTGCCTGCATCACGAGCGTGCCGGTCGCCTGCGAGCCGGTGAAGGCCAGCTTGTCGACACCGGGATGGGCGCTGAGCGCCGCGCCGGCCGTCTGCCCCAACCCCGTGACCAGGTTGAACACACCCGGCGGCAGTGCGGCCTGGTGCAGGTGGCGCGCCAGTTCGACACAGGTCAGCGGACACAGTTCGGACGGCTTGAGCACCACGCAGCAGCCGGCCGCCAGCGCCGGCGCCACCTTCCACGCCGCCATCAACAGCGGGAAGTTCCACGGCGTGATGGCGCCCACCACTCCCAGCGGCTCCTTGCGGATGCGGCACTGGAAGCGGTCGTCGCCCACATCCTGCACCGCATCGCCCTCCGCCTCCACCTGTTCGGCCATGTCGGCGTAGTAGTCGAAACAAAAGGCGGCGTCGCTGATATCCAGGCGCGCTTCCTTGAGCGGCTTGCCGTTGTCGCGCATTTCCAGCCAGGCCAGCGGTTCCAGTTCGTCGCGGATGGCTTGCGCCACCCGGCGCAGGATGGCGGCGCGCTGCGTGGCCGGCATGCGTGGCCAAGGGCCATGGTCGAAGGCGCGGCGCGCGGCGGCCACCGCCGCCTCCACGTCGGCCTGCGTGCCGGCGGCGGCCCTGGCGAAGCTCTCCTCCGTCGCCGGGTCGATCACCGGCAGGAAGTCCCCCAGGGCCGGCTCGACGAAAGCGCCATCGATGTAGAGCAAAGTGCGCATGGTTCCCCCCTCGTCCATTCAGCCGATGTCGCGCGTCATGGTGATGTCGAAGTGGCGCTTCTCGGCCTCGCGGAAATAGCTGGTCGCGTTGAAGTACGCTTCGGGCGCGTACACGCCGGGCCGGCGCGGCTCGGTCAGCATCAGTTGCACGGCGATCGAGGCGTTCATCGAGGTGGCCGCGTCCACGTAACCCGCGTACATGGCGTTGGGACGCACGATCACCTGGCAGCGCGCCGTGGCAGGCTTGCCGCCAACCCGGCCGCGGCCGATGGCGAAGTGGATCTCGTGGCTTTGCTGGCTAGGAATACGGTCCTGGTTCTCGGCGATGTTACGCTGGATGACGGCGTTCAGCACGTCCAGCGGACGCACCGCCACGCCATTGACTTCCACCGTGCGGTCGTACTCGCCAAAACCAGCCTTGACCAGGCCCACCCAAGCCTCATGCTCGCGGTGCGGCAGGTGCAGCTTCCAGGTAAATTCCTTGATGCCTTTTTCGCGAATGCCGTCGGCCAGCGGCACGGTCAGCTGCTCGGAGTGGATCGAGTACATGAATTCGCAGCGGCCCCATGGCTCCGGCAGGGCGATGGTTTCCACGCCCGTCTGCGGCGCGCATTCCACATGGCGGCCGTCCAGGAACTGCAGGCAGGGATGGGCATATTCGGCCAGCACGGTCGACACGCTGTACGGCGGCACCAGCACGGGATTCTCCGGACCGCTCAGGGTGGCGGCCCAGTACAGGTTGATGCTGTCGATTTCATCCAGTTCATCGGCCACGGCGCGGCAGATCACGTTCGACATGCCGGGATCGGCGCCCACGCCCAGCACCGCCACCACGCCGGCGGCGCGGAAGCGCTCCTGCCATTCCAGCTGCTTGACGGTGTAGGTGCCCAGGCCGCCCAGGTCCACGTAGTCCACGCCGGCGCTCAGCGCCGCTTCAAAGATGGCCATCTGGAAGCCGGCCAGTGTCGGCACGGAGTTGATGCAAACGTCGGATCCGGCCAGCGCGCGCGCCAGCGCTTGCGGGTCGGCCACGTCCAGGTCATGCGCCGTCAGGCGCGCGTCGTCCAGCTCCGCGCGCAGGGCCGCCATGCGGCTACGGTCGCTGTCGAACATGCGCAGCTCACCGATCTCGATGATGCTGCGCTTGGACAGCAAGTCGCGGATGATGCCCTGCCCCATCATGCCGGCGCCGCCCAGGATGGAGATGATTACTTTCTTCGTCATATTTGCCCCTCACCAATTAAACCGAACAATTCGTCGGTATTTGAAAAATAATAACCCATAATTTTCAAAAAGCGAGGAAATTTATGGGAATTTGCGAACTTTTATTCGCGTTTTAGCGACGGCGGTAACCGTGCGCCAAACACGCGTGGGCAGCCCTCGCCATGCGCGGCGACGACTGCCAGACAGCACGCCCTGGCGGGGAGCCAGGGCGGAAGACTTGCGGATTGCTGACTGCTTACTGATTCGAGGGGAAGCTGAACACGGCGCCCTCGCGCACGCCAGCCGACGGCCAGCGCTGCGTGATCGTCTTGCGGCGGGTGTAGAACCGCACGCCATCGGGCCCGTAGGCGCCCAGGTCGCCGAACAGCGAACGCTTCCAGCCGCCGAACGAGTGGTAAGCCACCGGTACCGGCAGCGGCACGTTCACGCCCACCATGCCGACCTGGATGCTGTCGGTGAAGTAGCGCGCCGCCTCGCCGTCGCGGGTGAAGATGCAGGTTCCGTTGCCGTATTCATGCGCGTCGATCAAGTCCATCGCCTCCTGCAGCGAGTTGGCGCGCACCACGCCCAGTACCGGCCCGAAAATCTCCTCCTGGTAGATGCGCATGGCCGGCGTGACATGATCGAACAGGCATGGGCCCAGGTAATAGCCATCCTCATAACCCTTGGGCGGCGCCACCTTGCGGCCATCGACCAGCAGCGTAGCGCCCTCCGCCACGCCCTGCGCCACGTAGCCGCGCACCTTTTCCCAATGCTGGCGCGTGACCAGCGGCCCCATGTCGCTGCGGGCGTCCGTACCGGGGCCGACCTGCATCTTGGCGATCTCCATCTTGAGGCCTTCGATCAAGGCATCGGCGGTGGCATCGCCCACCGCCACCAGCAGCGGAATGGCCATGCAGCGTTCGCCGCACGAACCGTAGGCCGCCCCCATCAGCGCGCTCACGGCTTGCCCGATGTCGGCGTCGGGCATGACGATGGCGTGGTTCTTGGCCCCGCCCAGCGCCTGCATGCGCTTGCCCTGCGCGGTGCCGGTGGCGTAGATGTATTCAGCGATCGGGGTCGAGCCGACGAAGCTGACGGCTTGTACCCGCTTGTCCATCAGCAGAGCGTCGACCGCCTCCTTGTCGCCGTTGACGACGTTCAGCACGCCCGGCGGCAGGCCGGCCTGCAGCGCCAGTTGGGCGATCAGCAGCGTGGACGAGGGGTCGCGCTCGGACGGTTTGAGCACGAAGGTATTGCCGCAGGCGATGGCCAGTGGCCACATCCACAGCGGCACCATGGCCGGGAAGTTGAACGGGGTGATACCGGCCACCACGCCCAGCGGCTGCATTTCGCTCCACGAGTCGATGGCCGGACCGGCGTTCTTACTGTGCTCGCCCTTGAGCAGCTCGGGCGCGTAGCTGGCATATTCGATGTTCTCGATACCGCGCTGCAGTTCGCCCATGGCATCGCTCAGCACCTTGCCGTGTTCGGCCGTGATGAGCTGGCAAATGGCGTCGGCATGCTCCTCCAGCAGTTGTTTCAGCTTGCTCATCACGCGCGCGCGCTTGAGCGGCGGCGTGGCGCGCCAGGCCGGGAACGCAGCCTGGGCCGAGGCGACGGCGGCCGCCACGGTCTGCTGGTCAGCCAGCAGCACGCGCTTTTCCGCCACGCCGGTGGCGGGGTTGTAGACGGCTTGCGCGCGCTCGCCGGTAAGAACGGTCTGGCCGTCGATCAGGTGGCCGATGGTGTGCTTAGCTTGCATATGCGATATTCCTGTGATGGTGATGGTGGCGCGATCAGGCGGTGGCACGAATCGCTTCGCCCAGCGCATTGACCAGCAGGTCGATCTCGGCCGGGGTGGAAATGAACGGCGGGGCCAGTTGGATGGTGTCGCCGCCGTAGCGCACGTAGAAGCCCTTCTTCCAGCAATGCATGGCGATCTCGTAGGGCCGGCGCGCTGGTTCGCCCGGCACTGCGGCGATGGTCAGGCCGGCGGCCAGGCCTATATTGCGGATGTCGGTGATATGTGGCTCGCCTTTGAGGCTGTGCACGGCCCGCTCGAAATGGGGCGCCAGCGCGTTCACGCGATCGAGCATGTTCTCACTTACCAGCACGTCGAGCGCGGCCAGGCCGGCGGCGCAAGCGACGGGGTGCGCCGAGTAGGTGTAGCCGTGCGCGAATTCGACCATGTATTCCGGACCGCCCTGGGCCATGAAGGTGTCGTAGATCTCCTTCGACGCCAGCACGGCGCCCAGCGGCTGGGCGCCGTTGGTCACCTGCTTGGCCACGTTCATGATGTCCGGCGTGACGCCGAAGGCTTCGGCGGCCGTGTAGGACCCGACCCGGCCAAAGCCGGTGATCACTTCGTCGAAGATCAGCAGGATATTGTACGCGGTGCAGATCTCGCGCAGGCGCTGCAGATAGCCCTGCGGCGGGATCACCACGCCGGCCGAACCGGAGAACGGTTCCACGATCACAGCCGCGATGTTGGAGGCGTCGTGCAGCGCGATCAGGTCCAGCAGTTCGTCGGCCAGTTCAGCGCCCTGCTGCGGCATGCCGCGCGTAAAAGCGTTCTCCTTGCGCAGCGTGTGCGACAGGTGGTCGGCCTGGATGCCCTGGCCGAACAGCTTGCGGTTGCCGGCGATGCCACCCACCGAGATGCCGCCGAAGTTGACGCCGTGGTAGCCCTTCTCGCGGCCGATCAGCAGCGTCTTGCTGGCCTGGCCCTTGGCGCGCCAGTAGGCACGGGCCATCTTGAGCGAGGTATCGGCCGACTCGGAACCGGAGCCGGTGAAGAACACGTAATCGAGTCCATCCGGCGTCAATTCCTTGAGGCGGTTGGCCAGCGCGAACGATTGCGGGTGGCCGAACTGGAACGCAGGCGCGTAGTCCAGCGTGGCGACCTGGCGGCTGACCGCTTCCGTGACCTTGGGATGACCATGGCCCAGGCCACTGCACCACAGGCCGGACAGGCCGTCGAATATCTGGCGGCCATCGTTGTCGGTGTAGTAGCAGCCCTGGCCACCGACGATGATGCGCGGGTCGGCCTTGAAATTGCGGTTGCCGGAAAACGGCATCCAGTGTGCTTCCAGCCAGGCGGCGTCGGTGCGCGATTCGCCATGTTTCATGTGTTTCTCCTGTCAGACAGATTACGGTGACGCTGATTCTAGGGTAGTATTTCACTTTCATATTTATATATTTATCACTGTTCAGTTAGCGATTTATGAAAGTAAAAACCAAGGCCGTGCTGGGCCAGTTGAGCGACATGGATTTCCGTCTGTTGCAGGTGTTCCGCAGCGTGGTCGATTGCGGCGGCATGGCCGCGGCCGGGCTGGAGCTCAATATCGGCATTTCCACCGTGAGCCGCCATGTGAAGGATCTGGAACAGCGGCTCAAGCTGACCTTGTGCAGCCGTGGCCGCGCCGGTTTCGCGCTGACGGCCGAAGGGGAGCGCATCTACGAGGAGACCCAGCGCCTGCTGGCCAGCGCGGACGCCTTCCGCGCCGGCGTGGACGACATCCACCGCCGCATGGGCGGGCAATTGCACGTGGCCGTATTCGACAAGACGGCCAGCAATCCGGCCTGCAGGATCAGCGCGGCGATCGCGCTGTTCGCCGAGCAGGCGCCGGAAGTGGCGTTGAATTTTCATGTCGCCACCATCAACATGATCGAGCGCGGCGTCATCGATGGCCAGTTCCAGGTGGGGATCATCCCCGCCCACCGCAGTTCGGACAGCCTCAGTTACGACACCCTGTTCGACGAAACCATGCAGCTGTATTGCGGCGCCGGCCATCCCCTGTTCGATGGCGACGATACGGACCTGGACTGGAACAGCATCCGCGCTTATCAATTCGCCGGGCTGGGCTACCACTCGCCCAACATGGAGCTGAGCCAGCAGGTGCGGCTGCCGCGCAAGGCCACCGGCTTTGACCAGGAGTCGATCGCCACGCTGATCCTGTCGGGCCGCTTCCTGGGCTTCTTACCGGACCACTACGCGCGCGGCTTCGTTGAAGACGGCAAGATGCGGGCCGTGCGTCCCGCGCTGTTCCACTACCACTGCGATTTCGTCGCCATCCTGCGCGGCTCGCCCCTGCCGTCGCGCGTGGCGCAGGCGTTCCGCCAGTGCCTGCTGGCGGTGCATGGCGTGGATGGCGGCGCGCAGCAGGGCTGATGCCCAGCCAGGCGGCGCGCAGCGCTGGCCCGCCCGCGTGCCAGGCCGGAGCCGCGCCGCTCGTCAGGCCGCGGCCTGCTGCCGCTGGGCCGGTTCGGCCAGCAGGCGGGCGTCCGGGCGCCACGCCGACAACTCGGCGAATGGCATCGGCCGCGCGATCAGGTAGCCTTGCGCCTGGTCGCAGCCCAGCGCGCGCATGAAGGCCCAATCCTCCGGCGTTTCGATGCCTTCGGCCACCGACGTCATGCCCAGCTGCTGCGCCGAGGCGATGGCCTGGCGCAGCAGCGGTTCCAGGTGCGGCCGCTTCCAGGCGTCATGCACGAGCCGGCAGTCGAGCTTCAGTTCGCTGAACGGGATGCGCGACATCTGCAGGATGGACGCGTGGCCGGCGCCATAATCGTCCAGCGACAGCTGATGTCCTTGCAGGCGCAGCTTGAGCAGCACCCGCAGCGCCACGCCCAGGTCGGCCACTTCCTCATGCTCCGTCACCTCGAACACGATGGCCGAAGGCGGCAGGCCGGAGCGCCGCAGCGCGCGCGCGATCTGGTCGGCCAGGTCCGGATTGGTCAGCGAGACCGGCGACAGGTTGACCGAAATCGGCAGCGGGCAACCGGCCGCCCGCAGCTCCAGGCCGTGGCCAAGCGCCATACGCAGCACCTTCATGGTCAGCAGGTCGATCAGGCCCGCCGCTTCCGCTTGCGGCAGGAAGGCGGCCGGCGCCAGCACGCCATGACGGGGATGGCGCCAGCGCAGCAAGGCCTCGGCGCCGCAACGCTCACCGCTGCCCAGCGCGATCTTGGGCTGGTAATACAGCTCGAACTCGTCGCGCAGCAAACCGGTGCGGATGTCGGGCACGTCCAGCGCCGGCTGCACGCGCGGCGCCGGATCGGGTACGGCAACCAGGCTGGCATGGGTGGCCGCGCAGTCGGCCATGGCGGCACGCAGCGCGGTCGCCGTCAGCGGGCCGACGACAGCCGCGCCGGCACGCAAGCCGAGCGCGGACGCCAGCGCCAGTGCCGTGTCCTGGATGCGCGGACAGCTGGCCCCGCACAGCACCAGGCGCAAGTCGTGCCCCGTGGCGGCCAGCGCGCGCAGCAGGTCGGCGCCGTCCATGTCGGGCAAATCCAGGTCGATGATGACCAGGTCGGGCCGGACGGCCAGCGATGCGATCAGCGCAATCCCGGCATGGCCCGTGCCGCACCAGCCGTCCAGCACGCAACCAAGCTGGCGGCTGGCCGCCACCGCACGGCCACGTTCGTGCTCGTCGCCCACGATGATGACGGTGCGTGGCGGCGAATGACAAAAGGCGTTCATGATCTCGCTCCTTGAGGGCTGCAACAGCGGACGGCTATCAAGCCGCTTCGGCCAGGGCCAGCGCGCGGGCGGGCCGGACGGCCCTGCCCTGCGGCCGTGCTTCGCGCTGGTGCGGCGCTGCGGAACGGCCTTGCACGTGGGCCGGCGGCGCGGCGTCATCGATACGGAAGCGGCTCACGGCGAGCGCCAGCTGGCCCGCCTGCTCCTGCATGGATTGGGCGGCCGCCGCCACCTGCTCAACCAGCGCGGCGTTCTGCTGCGTGCCCTGGTCCATGTCGACCACGGCGCGGCTGCAGGCGACGATGCCGCTGTGCTGTTCGGCGCTGGCGTGGCGGATCTGCGCCATGATCGCCTCGACCCGGGCCACGCTGTCGATGATGTCGCGCATGGCGCCGCCGGTCTGCGCCACCATCGCCGCGCCGGCATGGGCCTGGCCGGTCGCGGTGGCGATGAGCTGGCCGATCTGCTGGGCGGCGGCGGCCGAACGCTGCGCCAGCTGGCGTACTTCCGACGCTACCACGGCGAAGCCGCGTCCCGCGTCGCCGGCGCGCGCCGCCTCCACGGCGGCGTTGAGCGACAGGATATTGGTCTGGAACGCAATGCCGTCGATCAGGCCGATGATCTCGGCCATCTGCCTGGCAGAACGGGTGATATCGTCCATGCGCTCCGTGACGGCAGCCACCGCCTCCCCGCCCCGTTCTGCCGCCGCCGACGCCTGCCGCGCCAGCTGGTTGGCCGCCTCCGCGCTGGCGCTGTTCTGCTCCACCGTGACGCTCAACTGCTCCATGGCGGCCGCCGTTTCTTCCAGGCTGGCCGCTTGCTGCTCCGTGCGCGCCGACAAATCCAGGTTGCCCGCCGCGATCTGGGCTGAAGCGGAGGCGATCTGGTCGGCGTCGCGCCGCACCAGCCCCACCAGCCGGCCCAGGTGGTCGCGCATGTGCTCCATTTCATACATCATGCTGCTACGGTCGCCGGGGCGCAAGGCGATGGCGCCCGTCAGGTCGCCCTCGGCGACGCGGGCCGCCACCGTGGCCGCCCAGCCAGGCTCGCCACCGAGTTCGCGCCGCAGGCGGCCGATGATGAGTGCCGCCACCGCGGTGGAGCACAACAGCGCCAGCGCGCCCAGCCCCAGCATCTTGAAGCGCGTGGCCGCATAGGCTTGCACCGCTTCCTCGCGCGAGGCGTTCATCAGCGCCACCTCGTTGCTGATCTGGGCGGCCATGGCATCGCGGCAAGCCTGCAACATGGGTTTGACGGACTCGTTCAGGTAGGCGCGCGCTGCCGCATCGCGCCCGGACTGCACCATGGCGATCAACTGCTCTTGACCGACGGCATACGCTTGCAGGCTGGCCACCACCTGCTGCAGGGCGGCCCGCCCGCCGGCGCTGACCACGCGCCGATCCAGCTCCGCCGTATTGGCATCGATCTCGCCGCGGAAGGTGGCGATATCGTCGATCTGGCGGCGCCGCACGGCCGGGTCATCGGTCAGCATCACATTGCGCAGTGCGACCGCGATATCGGTGACCCGCAGGCGCACGTGTGTGGCCAGTTCGATCCGGGGCCAGCGGTCGCCCGCCATGCTGGCGGCAACGGCATTGAGCTTGCCTTGTTCGCTCAGGCCGAGCGCGATCACGGCGGCCAGGAAAACGCAGACGGTGCCGAAGCCGGCCATGAGCAAGGTCGCGACCTTGAAGCGGGTAGTATTCATGATGGAGACTCTCCAGTGAGGTAGGCGGCGTGAGGCTGGATGATGCTGTCTGCCGCGTGAACAACATGGCCGAAGAATACGGCGGCCAGGGCGGCGCCGGAGAGCACAGCTTCAGCCAATCCGGGCCAGTACAGCCGCGCGCCGTTCCCGCTGTGCTCCCGCTGCGCGCCCGCTGTGCTCCATGATCGGGGCGGCCACTGTACTCCTGCGCCCCGCCGCCGCGGCGCTATGCTGGTTGCATGAATACGCCATCCGACCTCCGCGATACCCGTGGCCGCCCGCTGAAGGACTTGCGCCTGTCCGTGATCGACCAGTGCAATTTCCGCTGCCCCTACTGCATGCCGAAAGAACGCTACGGCCCCGACTTTCCCTTCATGCCATCCAGCGAACGGCTGTCGTTCGAACAGCTGACCCGGCTGGCGCGCACTTTCGTCAGCCTCGGTGTCGAGAAGATCCGCATCACGGGTGGGGAGCCATTGCTGCGCAAGGACCTGCCGCGCCTGATCGAAAGCCTGGCGGCCATGCGCACGCTCGATGGCCGCCCGCTCGATATCGCGCTGACCACCAACGGTTCCCTGCTGGCGGCCAGGGCCCAGTCGTTGAAAGATGCGGGGCTACGGCGCGTGACGGTCAGCCTCGATAGCCTGGACGAGGCGCTGGGCGGCCGCATGAACGGCGTCGGCTTTCCCGTCGCGCGCATATTGGAAGGCATCGCCGCGGCCCAGCGCGTGGGACTGGCGCCCGTGAAGGTCAACACGGTGATCGAGCGCGGCGTGAACGACAGCCAGATCCTGCCGCTGGTGCGCCATTTCCGCCACAGCGGCGTGCAGTTGCGCTTCATCGAATACATGGACGTGGGCGGCGCCAGCCGCTGGAACCCCGCCCAGGTGCTGGAAGCGGACGCCATGCGCGCCATCGTCGGGGAACATTACCGGCTGGTGCCCGACAGCGCCGCACAGGGCCACGATACGGCCGAACTGTGGCAGCACGCCGACGGCGCCGGCGCCATCGGCTTCATTTCCAGCATGTCCCATCCGTTCTGCGGCAGCTGCGTGCGGGCGCGCGTGGCGGCCGACGGCAAGGTCTACCTGTGCCTGTTCGCCCGGCACGGCACGGACTTGCGTCCCTGGCTGGGCGCGGGCCAGGAAGCCGCGCTGGCCGAACAAATAACGGCGTTGTGGCAGGCGCGCGCGGACCGCTACTCCGAACTGCGCGACAGCACGGCCAGCGCGCCCGTTACGCACCGCATCGTACGCATGTCGCTGGTGGGCGGGTGAGCGCGGCGGCGCCGGGCGCGGCCCAGGTCCGCCGGCTTATGCCAGCTGCGCCACCAGGCGCCCCAGCATGCGCAGCGCATCCTCGATCTCCTTCGACCATTCGTAGCTGTAATTGAGCCGGATGTAATTGGCATAGCTGCCGCGCGCGGAAAACATGTGGCCGGGCCCCACCGTGATCTTGCGCTCCAGCGCCAGCGCATACAGCTTCATCGCGTCGACGCCAGCCGGCAGTTCCACCCACAGCACATACCCGCCCTGCGGCTCGCTCACCCGCGTACCAGGCGGGAAAAAGCGCAGCACGGCGGCCGCCATCATGCGGGCGCGCTGTTCATAACCCTTGCGTACCTTGCGCAAATGGCGGTCGTAACCATCGTTCAGCAAATACTCGGCGATGGCCATCTGCGGCAGCGTGGGGGTGGTGAGCGTGTTGAGGAACTTGAGCTTCTCCACCTGCGCCGTATAGCGCCCCGGCAGCGCCCAGCCGATGCGGTAATTGGCCGTCAGGCTCTTGGAAAACGAACAGCAGTGCAGCACCAGGCCCTTGGTGTCGTAGGCCTTGAGCGAGGTCGGGTGGCTGTCGCCGTAATACAGCTCGTGGTAGACGTCGTTCTCGATCACGGGAATGTCATGGCTCGATAACAGCGCCACCAGTTCGCGCTTGCGCACGTCCGACATCTGGAAGCCCATCGGATTCTGGAAGTTCGGCATCACCATGCAGGCCGCCACGCGCTGCTGCGTGAGGATGGAACGCAGCGCCTCCACGCTGATGCCCTCGCGCGGATCGGTCGGCACTTCCAGCGCCCGCATGCCCATGCGTTCTATCGCGTGCAGCATGGCATAGAACGTCGGCGATTCCACGGCCACCGTGTCGCCTGGCCGCGCCACGGCCTGCAGGCACAGGTTGATGGCCTCGGTGGCGCCCACGGTGACGATGATTTCCGACGGATCGACGGCCAGCCCGTTCTCCATGTGACGCCGCGCGATCTGGCGTATCAGCTCCGGATTCCCGGGCGGCAGGTCGTCCATCACGCTCCAGTGCTGGGCGCGGCGCGCCAGCGCGTTGGCGTACTGGCTGATGCGGGGCCAGGGGAACGGCGACGGGTCCGGGTACGGTGAACCGAGCGGCACGGCGCCCTGGGTCCGTATCGTGCGCAGGGTCGACAGCACCAGCCGGCTCACGTCCACCTCCGACGACAGCACCAGCGCCGGCGCCGCCGGCGCAGGGGCCGGACGCGGCGCGGCGCCCGGCCGGGGGCGAACGAAGTAGCCCGATTGGGGACGGCTCTCGATCACGCCGCGGCTTTCGAGCATCGAAAAGGCGCGCAGCACGGTGCTGATGCTCAGGCCACGGTGCTGGCTGGTCTGGCGCACGGACGGCAGTTTGTCGCCCTCGCGCAGCACGCCACGGGCGACCTGGCTCTCGATATCGGCAACAAGGGACTCGTACAGGTTCATGCGAATGAGTATATCGCAGCAACCGGGCCGCCGGACCGGCCGTAGCGCTGTACCCCTCCGGCCCGCGCATTTCTGTACGCCCCGCCCCGGGCCCATCGCGCCGACACTGGCAGTACCAACCGAACGGAGTCTATCGACATGGATAACAAGGACAACACGGGCCGCATCGCCCCTTACAACAACCCCGCCGGCGGCTGGGGGGCGCTGAAGTACGTGGCGCTGAACCTGTTCCGCGAGCGGGTCAGCGCGGGCAACCTCAACACCCTGCTGTCGCAGAACCAGCCCGATGGCTTTGACTGCCCCGGCTGTGCCTGGCCGGACCGCGCGCACACGTCCACCTTCGAGTTCTGCGAGAACGGCGCGAAGGCCGTGGCGGCCGAAGCGACCAGCAAGCGCGTGCGGCCCGATTTCTTCGCCCGCCACACGGTGACGCAACTGATGGAGCAATCGGACTACCAGCTCGAACAGCATGGCCGGCTCACCGACCCGATGGTGTACGACAGCGCCAGCGACAAGTACGTGCCCATCGCCTGGGACGACGCATTCGGCCTGATCGCCCGCCACCTGAACGCGCTGGACACCCCGGACCAGGCGGCGTTCTATACCTCGGGCCGGGCCAGCAACGAAGCGGCCTTCCTGTACCAGCTGTTCGTGCGCATGTACGGCACCAACAACTTCCCCGATTGCTCCAACATGTGCCACGAGGCCACCAGCCGCGGCCTGCCGCACACGGTGGGCATCGGCAAGGGCACGGTCACGCTGGACGACTTCGAGCTGGCCGACGCGATCCTGATCTTCGGCCAGAACCCGGCCACCAACCATCCGCGCATGATGGGCGAACTGCGCGAATGCGCGCGGCGCGGCGCGGCCGTCGTCTCCATCAACCCGCTCAAGGAACGGGGGCTGGAACGCTTCCAGGACCCGCAAAGCCCGGGCGAGATGCTGCTCAATTCGGCCACCCGCATCAGCAGCATGTTTGTCCAGCCGCGCCTGAGCGGCGACTTCGCCCTGGTCAAGGCCATCGCCAAGCGCGTGCTGGAACTGGACGACGAGGCGCTGGCCGCCGGCCGCTGCCGCATCCTGGACACGGACTTCATCGCCAGCCACACGGTCGGCTTCCATGCGTTCGCGCGCGACCTGCGCAGCGAAAGCTGGCACCTGCTGCTGGAGGAATCGGGCGTGGAGCGCGAGCAGATCGAACGCCTGGCGCGCCTCTACGTCAACAGCGAGCGCGTGATCGCCTGCTGGGGCATGGGCCTGACCCAGCACCAGAATTCCGTGGCGACGATCCAGATGCTGTCGAACCTGATGATGATGCGCGGGAATATCGGCCGGCCCGGCGCCGGCCTGTGCCCCGTGCGCGGCCACTCCAACGTGCAGGGTAACCGCACGGTGGGCATCGAGGAACAGCCGGGCGCCGGATTCCTCGACCGGCTGGGACAGGTGTTCAGCTTCGAACCGCCGCGCCGGCACGGCCTGGATGTCGTCTCCACCATCGCCGCCATGATCGATGGCCGCGTCAAGGTCTTCGTCGGCCTGGGCGGCAATTTTGCCAGCGCCACGCCCGACACGCCGCTGACCTGGCAAGGCCTGCGCCAGTGCGCGCTGACGGTGCATGTGGCCACCAAGCTCAATCGCAGCCACCTGGTCCACGGCCGGGACGCGCTGATCCTGCCCACGCTGGGCCGCACCGAAGTCGACCTGCAACAGGGCGTGGCCCAGGGCGTGACCGTGGAGGACTCGATGAGCATGGTACACATCTCGTTCGGCATCAACCAGCCCGCCTCGCCGGCGCTGCTGTCGGAGATTGCCATCGTGGCCCGCATGGCCCACGCCACGCTGGGCGACGCCAGCGTCGACTGGCTCGGGCGCGCCGCCAACTACGCCCTGATCCGCGACGATATCGAGCAAGTGTTCGACGACTTCCACGACTACAACGCGCGCGTGGCCAAGCCTGGCGGTTTCCACCTGAAGGTCGCGTCGCGCCTGCGCGAGTGGGCCACGGACAGCGAGAAAGCGCAATTCATCGTCAACGCCATCGTCCGCGACACGCCCATCCACCGCGCCCGCGCCCTTCACGGCGAGCGCCTGCTGACGCTGATGAGCACCCGCTCGCACGACCAGTACAACACTACCATCTACGGCCTGGACGACCGTTACCGGGGCGTGTTCGGCCTGCGCCGGGTGGTCTTCATCCACCGCGACGACCTGCGCATGCTGGGCATGCGGGCCGGCGACCGGGTCGACATCACCAGCGTCTGGGACGATGGCGTGGAACGCCGCGCGGACGGCTTCCTGCTGGTCGAATACGACATCCCGCGCGGCTGCGTGGCCGCCTACTACCCCGAAACCAATCCGCTGGTGCCGCTGGCCAGCGTTGCCGTGGGCGCCGGCACGCCCACCTCCAAGTCCATTCCCGTCCTGCTGCATCCATCACAAGGAGACCATCATGCATGATGCAACGCTGATGCTGTCGCGCGCACAGTTCGCGCTGACGGCCATCTTTCACATCCTGTGGCCGATCCTCACGATCAGCCTGTCGGCCTTCATCCTGCTGATGGAAGCGCTGTGGATACGGCGCGGCGAAGTGCTCTACTACCAGCACGTGCGCTACTGGAGCAAGCTGCTGGTGCTTAATTTCGCCGTCGGCGTGGTGAGCGGCATCCCGATGGAATTCCAGTTCGGTACCAACTGGGCGCCGTTCTCGCGCTATACCGGCTCCTTCATCGGCAATATCCTCGGCTTTGAGGGCGCCATGGCCTTCATGCTGGAAGCCGGTTTCATCGGCGTGATGCTGTGGGGCTGGGGCCGCGTGCCGCGCACGGTGCACCTGTTCGCCACGGCGATGGTGGCGCTGGGCTCCACCATTTCCGCGTTCTGGATCATGGTAGCCAACTCGTGGATGCAAACCCCGGCCGGCGTGGCCGTGGTGGACGGGCGCCTGGTGGTGACCGACTACCTGGCCGCCATCTTCAATCCCGGCATGGCGCACGGCGTTGCCCACATGTGGCTGGCGGCCATGGAAACGGGCCTGTGCGTGGTGGCCGGCATCTCCGCCTGGCACCTGTATCGCAACCGCCAGGCGCCCTTCTTCGTCCGTTCATTCCGGCTCGCGCTGGGCATGCTGGCCGTGGTGGCGCCATTGCAGGTGGCCGTGGGTGACGCCAGCGGCGCCGCCCTGTTCGAACAGCAGCCGGCCAAGGGCGCGGCCATCGAGGGCCACTGGGAGACCAATGGGCCCGGCCATGGCGCCGCCTGGTCGCTGCTGGCATGGCCGAACAAGACCGAACAACGCAACGACTGGTCCATCGAAGTACCCAACGCCCTGAGCATGCTGGCCACCCACCGCATGGACGGCAAGGTAACCGGCCTGCGCGACATCGCCGTGGCGGACCAGCCGCCGGCCCTGCCCTTGCTGTACTACGCGTTCCGCGTCATGGCCGGCATCGGCGTGCTGTTCGCGGCGCTGGCCTTGTGGACCGTGTGGGCCATGCGCCGCGCACGCGGCCAGTTGAGCGCGCTGCTGGCCCGGCGCAAGCTGCTGCTGGCCTGGACGCTGTGCATTCCGCTGCCCTATGTGGCCGTCGAGTGCGGCTGGATCGTGCGCGAGGTGGGACGCCAGCCGTGGTCCGTGTACGGGCTGCTGCGCACCAGCGAAGCGGCGTCCTCCGTCGCGGCTGGCGCCGTCTGGTCCAGCACCGCCATGTTCATCGCCTTTTACGCCCTGCTGCTGACCGCGTTCGCCATCTATTCCCGCAAATGGCTGCGCGAAGGCCCGGACCTGGCGCAACAACCACCTGCCATCTAAGGAGTCATCATGCATACCATACTGACCAATGCCTGGTTCGGCCTCATGGGCCTGATGCTGGTGTTCTACGTCATTACCGACGGATTCGACCTCGGGGTCGGCATCCTCACCCTCGTCACCCCGCGCGAGCAGGACCGCGACCAGATCTTCTCGTCCATCGGCCACGTGTGGGACGCCAACGAAACCTGGCTGGTGGTGCTGGGCGGCGCCATGTTCGGCGCCTTCCCGCTCGCCTACGCCATGTTGATGGAACAGCTGTACGTACCCGTCATGCTGCTGGTCGGTTCGCTGATCGCCCGTGGCGCGGCCATCGAGTTCCGCCACGCGGCCGTGCGCAAGCGCGGCTGGGACCTGATGTTCGGCCTGGGCAGCCTGGGCGCGTCCGCCTGCCAGGGCGTGGTGCTGGGCAAGGTCATCACCGGCCTGGCGCCGGGCGCGCTGGCGGGCACGTTCACGGCCCTGTGCGCGCTGGGTGT
The DNA here is from genome assembly GCF_014042355.1 of Rugamonas apoptosis. Taxonomy (GTDB): domain Bacteria; phylum Pseudomonadota; class Gammaproteobacteria; order Burkholderiales; family Burkholderiaceae_D; genus Rugamonas; species Rugamonas apoptosis. The sequence goes on along the minus strand of NZ_JACEZU010000003.1, from coordinate 357,990 downwards.
GATCGCCGGCTATGCCCTGCTGGGCGCGACCTACCTGGTCAAGAAGGTGCATGGCGAACTGGTGGAAACGGCACGCCGCCAGGCGACCGGTACGCTGATGGCGACGATGGCCGCGGCCGTGCTGCTGTCGGCCGGCACCATGCTGTTCAGCGAAATAGGCCATGACCGGTGGATGCAGCCGGCCGTGCTGGCGTTACTGGCGCCGCTCGCGCTGCTGGCCGCCTGCGCCGGTGGCTATGTGCTCTATGCGCTGTACGTGGGCTCCAGCCATGGCCCGTTCCGCGGCGCCATCGGCTTGTTTGCCGCGTCGTTCGCCGGCTTGGCGGTCAGCCTGTTCCCCGACCTCGTGCCCGGCAAGCTGACCATCGCGGCGGCGGCCGCGGACGGCGCCACGATGGCCTTCATGTTGTGCGGGATCGCCGTCGTGTTCCCCATCATGGTCGGCTACAACCTGTACCAGTACCACGTGTTCCGTGGCCGCGTCCCGTTGCAGCATTAAGGAGGCGCCTTGATCATCCGCCCTCCAAGCAACTGGTTCCGCATGCTGCTGGTGTGGAACGGCTCCGTGCTGCCCTCGATTCTGCCGCAACTGGCGCTGATACTGGCCATCAGCGTGGCGGCGCTGCTCGGCCACGGGCGCATCCTGGGCGAGCGCGTGCCGCTCGATACCGCGCCGTTCCCCCTGCTCGGTATCAGCCTGGCGATCTTCCTCGGCTTTCGCAACAACGCCAGCTACCAGCGCTACCTGGAAGCGCGCCAGCTGTGGGGTCACATCCTGGCCGCGGCGCGCACCCTGACTTCGCAGACACTGGCCTACCTGCCGGCGGAGCGGCTGGACCATGCCCGCTTCGCGCGCCAGCTGGTCGCCTTCGTGCACCTGCTGCGGCACCAGCTGCGCGGCACGGATGCCGGCCGCGACCTGGAGCGGCTGCAGGGTCCGGAGGCGGTGGCCCTGGCACGCGCGCGCACCTACCGCCCGATCATGGCGCTCAACGACATGCGCCGCGCCTTGCAAGAAGCGTGCGCCGGCTTGCCCGGCGGCGCGCAAACCGTGTGGATGCTCGACGTCCAGCTCAACAACCTGGCCGATGCGGTGGCCGGCTGTGAACGGATCGCCGGCACGCCCATCCCCTATCCCTACGGCGTGCTGCTGCACCGGACCATCTACGCCTATTGCTTCCTGCTGCCGTTTGGCCTGGTGCACGCGATCGGCGCGGCGACGCCGCTGATCGCCGTATTTGTCGCCTACACCCTGGTGGCACTGGAAGCCATAGCCCAGGAAATCGGCGAGCCGTTCGGCACCGCACCGAACTGCCTGGCGCTGGACGCCATGAGCCGCACCATCGAGCGGTCGGTGCTGGAGCTGTGCGGCCAGCCGCTGCCGCCGGACGCGCCGGTCGGCAAAGGCTATCAGATCGATTGAACGGGAGGTGTAGTGTCGGGGGCTGGCAAGCGGAAGACATTACCGATTGCCAGCCCCCCAGGGCATGGCGCGCCAGGTGCGCGTCAAGGAGCGGCGCTCACGATATCGGCGCTGTTGGTATAGTCGACAAAGCCGTCGGCGCGGCAGAAGCTCACCAGTTTCAATCCGGCCTGTCCGGCGATGTCGATGGCCAGGCTGGTGGGCGCGGAGATGGTGGCGAGCATGGGGATGCCGACCCGCGCCGCCTTGCGCACCAGTTCATAGCTGGCGCGGCTGGACAGGAAGACGAAGCCGGCGCGCAGATCGGCGCCCTGCATGACCAGGTGCCCGATCAGCTTATCGAGGCCGTTATGCCGGCCCACATCCTCGAACACCGCCTGCACCGTGCCATCGAGCCCGCACCAGGCCGCCGCGTGGACGCCGCCTGTCGCGCGCATCAATACCTGGTGCTGGCCCAGCCCGCGCGCCGCGCGCGCGAGCGCAGGCGCCAGCGGCGCGGGCAACGGGGCCGGTGGCATGGGCGCCGGTTCCAGGTCCAGCAACGCCAGACTCTCGATGCCGCAAATGCCGCAGCCGGTGCGGCCGGACAGCGCGCGGCGCCGCTGCTTGAGCTGCATGAAGGCGCCCTGGCCGATGGTGAGCTGCACTTCGGCCGCCGCCGGCAACTGGTGCACGGCCACGTCATGGATGTCGGACTGGTCGGGCACGATGCCTTCGGTGAGCGCAAAGCCCACGGCCAGCGCTTCCAGGTCGCGGGGTGTGGCCATCATCACGGCATGGGAGATGCCGTTGAAAACCAGTGCCACCGGCACTTCCTCGGCCACGTGGTCCGTTACGCGGGCGGGCACCAGGCCGCGATGGCGCATGACCGTCCGCTGCTGGCAGCCGCTGGGTTGGGGGGAGAGATCGGGTCGCATGTACACCTCAGGAGATTGATTCTGGCAACTTGCATGGTAAGCACGGCGTACGCGCGATGGGGGCACAGTCGGACGGCAGGCGCGAGAGTACAGACCGCGCGGGACGGGTCTTGCCATTTGGCCCACGCGGTCGAACCGGTATCGCGCCGCGCTGGTTGTACGCACGCATCCTCTCGGACACCATCACCCAAAGTACCGACGTTTTAGTCAGATTACAACACGGCCACCGCCAAGTAGCCGCCACACCCGCCGCTAGCCAGCGAATCCGGCTCCACGCCCCTGCAAACCACGCAAAACCGCCAAGGAATCATGGAGAAAACCTCCACACCCACGTACATTACCCGCGTAGTTTTACAACAAAAGTGCTTGACTTTGATTGATCGCAAATATACATTTCACAACGAAAAACCGAAAGAATAGTCGGTAAATGCGCAAAACCTCGTCACACCAGAAACTACAAAAGCCCAGGAGACCACCATGCCAGACCACACCAGCTTCAAGAAGACCGCCATCACCACCGCCGTCCTGCTCGCGCAGGCAGGCGGCGCGGCGGCCCAGGCGCCGTCCACCAACGGCCAAATCCAGGAAGTCATCGTCACCGCCCAGCGCGTGGCCCAGCCGGCATCCAAGACACCGATCGCGCTGAGCGTGGTGTCGGGCGACGAACTCAAGGCCGCCGGCGCGGTCAATGCCTCGAACTTGACGGAATTGGTGCCCAACGTGCAAATTTCGAACAACGGTGGCGCGACCGTGATCTCGATCCGCGGCGTGAGCAGCGCCGACACCACGGAAAAAGGCGATCCCTCGGCCGCCTTCAACATCGATGGCGTCAACCTGGCCCGCCCCCAGTCGGCCGGACTGGCGTTCTACGACCTGGAGCGGGTGGAAGTGCTGCGCGGTCCGCAAGGCACGCTGTATGGCCGCAACGCCACGGCCGGCGCCATCAACCTGATCACCAACAAGCCGGCCGACAAGTTCGAAAGCAGCGCCGCCATCGAGCTGGGCAACTATGCGGACAGGAAGTTCGACGGCATGGTCAACAGCAAGGTCAATAGCGTGCTGGCGATCCGCGCCGCCGTCGCGAAAAGCCAGCACGATGGCTACATCCGCTCGACCCAGCACTTCGCCCACGATTATGACGATGACGACAGCCTGTCCGGCCGCCTGCAGGCCAGCCTGAAATTCACGCCCGACCTGGCCTTGCTCCTCAGCGCCGATGCCAGCACGCTCAAAGGCGCGGGCCCCGGCACTGTGCTGTACGACACCGTGCTGCACCGGACAGGTAGCGCACAGCGCACCGACACGCCATCGGTACCCGGCACCTACAACAACCGCGCGCGCGGCACCAGCGCCGAACTCAAAGCCAACCTGGCCGTGGGCGAACTGACCTACCAGGTGGCGCACCGCAACTACGATCGCGATGAAATCGCCCCGATCGGCGAGGAAGTGGCCGGCGTCGTCAGCGCCGATAGCACGACCGTTGGCAGCTATACGCAAACCTCGCACGAACTGCGGCTCGCTTCAGCGTTCGGCGCGTGGAAGACCATAGGCGGCCTGTATCTGTTCAAGGAACGCTCGGCCATCGACGCCCGCCTGCGCCATTTCCCGGACGTGGGCTTGCTGGTCTTCGCGCAAGACCCGACCATCTCCAAATCCAGGGCCGCGTTTGGCGAAGCAACCCTGAGCATCGCTCCCGGCCTGCACGTGATGGCCGGCCTGCGCCGCACCTTCGACGACAAATCGCGGCTGGGGCAGACCATCATCGGCGACCCGCCGTTCTACAGCAGCACCAACGACGCCAGCGTCTCCTACGCACAGACCACGGGCCGGGTCGGCATCGACTACCTGCTGGCCAAGGACACCATGCTGTACACCACCCTGTCGACGGGCTACAAGGCGGGCGGCTTCAACGATGGCACCACCGCCACCAACCCCTACCTGCAATACGACCCCGAGCACCTGACAGCGCTCGAAGCGGGCATCAAGGGCCGCTTCCTCAACAACCGCCTGCAAGTCAACGCCAACATCTTCGCCTACGACTACAAGGACCTGCAATTGACGACGGTGATCAACGATCCCCTCACCGGCGCCCCGCTCTCGCAGACCCTGAACGCCGCCAAGGCCAGCGTCACCGGCGCCGAACTGGAAGGCAAATTCGTGGTGAGCGAGTCGGGCCGGCTCAATTTCTCGGCCACTTACCTGGATGCCCACTTCAAGAACTACATGCCGAACGCCACCAGCAACTGGGCCGGCTTGCGGCTGGCCAAGTCGCCCAAGGCCACGCTGGGCTTAAGCTACTCGCACCAGCTCTACCTGGAAAGCGGCGCCTCGCTCAGCGGTACGATTGGGACGCACTACTCGTCCTCGTATGTGCTGAACGACTACGTGAATGCCGAGCAGATCACCCAGCCCGCCTACCACCTGAGCGACGCCAACCTCAGTTACGCGCCGGCCAGCGACAAGTGGATGCTGCAGGCTTACGTGCGCAACATCACGAACAAGACCGTCATCACCGACTACGCGGCCGCCTCCTCCGGCTATGCCGCCACGGTGAGCCTGGCCGCGCCCCGCACGGCCGGCGTGCGCCTGACCGCCTATTTCCAGTAACGGCGGCGCATCGAGGACACCATGCAATTGACACGCACACGCGCGGCTGCGGCCGCGCGCACACTGGCGCTGGCGCTCTCGGTGGGCGCCTGCGCGGCGGCCGGCGCCGCGCCACCGGAACGGCCATGGATGAACACCGCCCTGCCGGCCGACGCCCGCGCCCAGCTACTGGAACAGGCGCTCACACCGGACGAGCGGCTGGCCTTGCTGCACAGCCCGATGGCCACGGAGTTCGACGGCACGCCGCGTCCACCGGGCTCGCTGGGCTCGGCCGGCTACGTGGCCGGCGTGGCGCGCCTGGGCCTGCCGGCGTTGAACGAGACCGACGCCAGCCTGGGCGTCACCAACCCGGACAACGTGCGCCCCGGCGACACGGCCACGGCACTGCCCTCCGGCCTGGCGCTGGCGGCCAGCTGGAACCCGCAACTGGCCCGCGCCAGCGGCGCGGCCATCGGCCGGGAGGCGCACGCCAAGGGCTTCAACGTGCTGCTGGCCGGCGGCGCCAACCTCGCGCGCGACCCGCGCGGCGGGCGCAATTTCGAATACCTGGGCGAAGACCCGTGGCTGGCCGGCGTGATGGCCGGCACCTCGATCGCCGGCATCCAGAGCGCGCACGTGGTATCGACCGTCAAGCACTTCGCCCTCAATCCCTACGAGACAGGGCGCGACCATTACAGCGCCAACATCGACGCGGCGGCCCTGCGCGAGAGCGACCTGCTGGCCTTCGAGCTGGCCATCGAACGGGGCCAGCCGGGCGCCGTCATGTGCGCCTACAACAAAGTGAACGGCGCGCACGCGTGCGAAAACGACTACCTGCTGGGCGACGTCCTCAAGCGCGACTGGGCTTATCCGGGCTGGGTCATGTCCGACTGGGGCGCCGTCCACTCGACCGCCGCCGCCAGGGTGCTGGATCATGAGTCCGGCGAGCAGCTCGACACGCAGGTGTTTTTCGGCGAACCGCTCAAGCAGGCGGTGGCCGCCAGCGCCATCGCGCCGCAACGCATCAGCGACATGGTGCGCCGCATCCTGCGTTCCATGTTCGCCGCCGGCCTGTTCGACCATCCGCCGGCGCCCGCCAAGGTTGACTACCCGGCCCATGCCGGGCTGGCCCGCCAGGTGGCGGCCGAGGGCATCGTCCTGCTGCGCAACGAACGCGCCACCTTGCCGCTGTCGCGCCAGGTCAGGCGCGTGGCCGTCATCGGCGGCAATGCCAGCCTGGGGGTGCTGAGCGGCGGCGGCTCGTCGCAGGTGACGCCAACGGGCGAGGCACCGCTGACCATCGCGCTGGGCGGCAACACGGTGCTGGACACCCTGTTCCGCCGCGCCACCTGGTTCGCCTCGCCCCCGCTGCAGGCGATCCGCGCCCGCGCGCCCGGCGCCGAAGTGGTCTTTGACGACGGGCGCTACCCGGCCCGGGCAGCCGAACTGGCGCGCGGCGCCGACGTCGCCATTGTCTTTGGCACGCAGTGGTGCGGCGAAGCCGAGGACGTGCCGGACCTGAGCCTGCCGCAAGGCCAGGATGCGCTGGTGGCCGCCGTGACGGCCGCCAATCCGCGCACCGTGGTGGTACTGGAGACGGGCAACCCGGTCGACATGCCATGGCTGGCCGCCAGCGCGGCCGTGCTGCAGGCATGGTATCCGGGGCAGGAAGGTGGCGAGGCCATCGCCGACGTCCTGTTTGGCGTCGTCACGCCGTCGGGCCGACTGCCGATGACCTTCCCCAGGTCCGTGCGCCAGTTGCCGCGTCCCGCGCTGCCCGGCCCGGGCCAGGCCAGCAGCGATGCCGCCTTCGATATCGCGTTCAACGAAGGCGCCGACGTCGGCTACCGCTGGTTCGCCAGGACCGGCGAACAGCCTCTGTATCCGTTCGGCTTTGGTCTGTCCTACACGACGTTCGCCCACTCCGGCCTGCAGGTGCGGGGCGGCCGCACGCTCACCGTCAGCCTGGACGTGGCCAACACAGGCAGCGTGGCGGGCGCCGACGTACCGCAGGTCTACCTGAGCGCAGTGGGCAACCAGCCCATGCGCCGGCTGATCGGCTGGGACAAGGTGGCGCTGGCGCCCGGCGAACACCGGCGGGTGAGCATCGAGGTCGATCCCCGCCTGCTGGCACGCTTCGATCCGCGCGCGAACCGCTGGCAGCTTGCCGCCGGCGACTACCGCGTGATGGTCGGCACCTCCGCCAGCGATGCGTCGCTGGAAGGCACGGCCAGGCTGGCCGCGATGACCATCAAACCCTGAACCACGATCCCTCCCACACATCTTCGAGACAGGAATACACATGACATCAACTGCACAAGCAGGCAACCGCCGCACCTTGCTGCGCCTGACGCTTAGCGCGTGCGCCGTCGCCGCCTTCAGCATGGGCGGCGACAGCTGGGCCGCCGCCACGGCCACCGTCGCGATCGAGAGCGGCAAACTACAGGGCGTGGCCGCCAATGGCGTGGTCTCCTACAAAGGCATCCCGTATGCCGCGCCGCCGGTAGGCAACCTGCGCTGGCGCAAGCCCCAGCCGGCACCGGCCTGGCGCGGCGTCCGGCGGGCGGAGCACTACGGCCACGACTGCATGCAACAGCCCTTCGACGGCGACGCCGCACCGCTGGGCACCACCCCGGCCGAGGACTGCCTGGTGCTCAACGTCTGGCGCCCGCTGGCGGCCAGCGCGCGACCATTGCCAGTGATGGTGTGGATCCATGGCGGCGGCTTCGTGAACGGCGGCGCGTCGCCATCCACCTATGCCGGCGATGCATTCGCCAGGCAGGACGTGATATTCGTCAGCTTCAACTACCGCCTGGGGCGCTTTGGATTCTTCGGCTTCCCCGCTTTGAGCAAGGCCGATGCCGATCATGGACTGCTCGGCAATTACGGCTACATGGACCAGATCGCGGCCCTGCAATGGGTGCAGAAGAACGTAGCCGCGTTCGGCGGTGACCCAGCCAATGTCACGCTGTTTGGCGAATCGGCCGGCGGCGGCTCGGTGCATATGTTGACGACCTCCCCCATGGCCAAAGGCCTGTTCGCCAGGGCCATCATCCAGTCCGGCGGTGGCCGCGACAACTTGATGGGCAAGCGCGACCTGCGGCATGACCAGCCGGAACTGCCTTCGTCCGAAACACTGGGCCTCGTGCTGGCCAGGAAGCACGGGATCACAGGCACGGGCCCCGCCGCCCTGGCGCGCCTGCGGGCCTTGCCGGCGCAGGCGCTGACCAATGGACTGAACATGGCGACAATGTGGGAGGCCGACGATTACGGCGGCCCCATGATCGACGGACGCATCGTGCGCACGTCGCCACAGGAAGCCTGCCTGGCGGGCAGCCAGGCCAGGATACCGCTCATGATAGGCGCCAATAGCGCCGACATCGGCTTTGGCGATGCCCGCAGCAAGGACGAGGCGTTCGCCGCATTCGGCGACCATGCCACAGCCGCACGGGCCGCGTATGACCCCGATGGCAGCGCCGATCTCGCATCGCTCAACATGGTGATCGGAGCCGACCGGATGATGGTGGAGCCGGCCCGCTTCGTGGCCGCCACCGTCTCGAAACAGGGCTTGCCAGTGTATGCCTACCGCTTCTCGTACGTCGCCGACTCGATGCGCACGCAATGGCCCACTGGCGCCCCGCATGCGACCGAGATTCCCTACGTGATGAACACGGTGACAGCAAAATACGCCGGCGCCCTCACCGACCGGGACGCGGACGTCGCCAGCCAGGTCAACCGCTACTGGGCCAATTTCGCCAAGACGGGCAATCCGAATGCGGCAGGCTTGCCCGAATGGCCGCGCTACGACGCGCACCAGGACACGCTGATGAACTTCGACGCCGACGGCGTGCCCAAGGCCCAGCCCGACGCATGGAAAGTCCGGCTGGACCTGACGGCGGCCACGCAATAGCGGCCGCCCCGGCGCGCTGCCACGTGTCCTCGCCCGCCATGCGGCGCGGACACAGGTTACTGCGCCAGGTCGTGTCCCGCGACGATAAGCTGGACGCCGACCTCGGCCAGCGCCGCGACGATGGCGGCCGGCGGCGGCTGGTCCGTCACCAGCACGTCGATGGCGTCAAACGCGCACAGGCGATGCATGAACGCCTTGCTGAACTTGGAACTGTCGGCCACCACGATCACCTGGCTGGCTTGGCCCATCATGGCTTGCTTGAGCGACGCTTCCTCGTCCGATGGACAGGTCAATCCCAGCAGGTCGATGGCGCAGGCGCCGAGGATCAGCTTATCGAACTGGAACTGCGCCACGCCCTGTCGCGTTTGCGCCCCTTCCAGGCTGCGCTGCCAGGCATTGAAGCGGCCACCCAGCACATGCAGTTCCACGCCCTCCGTCTGGCCAAATGCCTCGGCCACGTCGATCGAATTGGTCACCACGTTCAACGACGCCGCCGTGGTCGCGCGGGCCACCGCCAGCACCGTGGTGGACGTATCGAACAAAACGCGCTCGCCATCGCACAGCAGCCCGGCGGCCGCGTGGCCGATGGCCTGCTTGGCGATGGACGCGCCCGTGCGCTGGGCGTATTGCTCCACCTGCCGGCTTTGCGGCGGCAGCACCGCGCCGCCGCGCACGCGCAGCGCGCGGCCGGCCGCATCCAGCCGCACCACGTCGCGCCGGGCCGTATCGCGCGTCACCCCGAACAGCTTGCAGATATCCTCGATGCCGATGCGGTAGTGCTGATCCAGGTAAGAGCGGATCGCATCGAGCCGTTCCGCCTGGGGCAGCGTGCCTTGCCTGTTCATGGGCGCGAACCCAGATAGGCGCGCAGGACGGACGTCACCAGTTCGTGATCTTCCTGCTGCGGCAAGCCGGACACGGTGACCGTGCCGATCACGCCGGTGCCGCGCAGGGCCAGCGGGAACGCGCCGCCATGCGCGGCGAAATCGGCCGGATCGACGCCGCTGTCGGCCTCGAAGGTCTTGCCCTTGCTGCGGTATTGCGTGCCCACGTGCCAGGAGCTCCGGCCATAACGCTGCACCACGTTGTTCTTGCGGCGCACCCAGTGACCGTTGTCAGGCGTGGTGCCGGCCATCGCGTGGTGGAACAGCTGGTGGCCGTGACGGGTGATGTCCACCGTGATCGCCTTGCCCAGTTCATGGGCGCGCTCCACCAGCTTCAAACCCAGGGCCAGCGCGTCGCCGTTCGAGAACGCGGAGAACTGCAATTCCTCTTCCTCGCGCACCAGCGCCGCCAGCGTGTCGCTGTAATCTACCTGCATGTCGTCCTCTCCTTAAGCGAAATCGATGGTGCGGCGTTCCAGGTGGCTACGGTAGGCGCATTCGATCACGCGCACCACGGCCACCGCATCTTCGGCCGCCACCGGCGCCGGTTTTCCTTCGGCGAGTGCCTGATGGATGCCGCCATAATAGAGCCGGTAATCGCCGGGGATGGAGGCCACCGTGCGGCTGGCGCCATCGGCGCTGGTGACGGTGGCGTAGTTGGCTGGCAGGTCGTGGCCCCAGCCCGCGTCGCCGGGCCGGGCGCCGCCCTTCAGCGCATCCTCCTGGGTATCGACGCCGTATTTGATAAAGCTGCCCAGCGTGCCATGGACTTCATAGCGCGGGCCGGGCGCGCGCACCAGCGCACTTGCGTGCAGCACGGCCTTGCGGTCGCCATAGTCCAGCACCAGTTCGAACGCGTCCTCCACTTGCGCGCCTTCGCGCTGGATGGCTACCTGCGCCGTGACGGCGCGCGGCAGGCCGAACAAATGCAAAGCCTGGTCGATCAGGTGCGAGCCCAAGTCCCACAGCACGCCCGATCCGGGCTGCGCCAGCCCCTTCCAGCCGGGCTTCACTTGCGGCGAATAACGGTCGAAGTGGGCGCGATAGGTGTGGATAGGGCCAAGCTCGCCCGCTGCGACCGTTTGGCGCAGCGTGAGGAAGTCGCCATCCCAGCGCCGGTTTTGATAGACGCTCAGCAGCAGGCCGTTTTCCCTGGCCAGCGCCACCAGCTCGTCGCCCTCGGCGGAGGACAGCACGAATGGCTTGTCCACCACCACATGCTTGCCGGCCTGCAGCGCGGCCTTGGCCAGCGCATAGTGGCTGGCGTTGGGCGTGCAGACCACTACCAGGGCGATGGCGGGGTCGTCCAGCATCGCTTGCGGCGTGTCGTCCAGCGACACGCCTGGGTAAGCGCGCGCCACCTGGTCCCGGTTGGCGCTGCGGCTGGAAATGCGGGCCAGCGTCAAACCTGGCGTGGCCACGATCATCGGGGCGTGGAAAATGGCGCCGCCTAAGCCATAACCGATCAGACCTACGTTATATCGCTGCATGATTCCTCCCGTTTTATGCAAATCGCTTATTTATTATAAGTCATTTGCAATATCATGCCATATTGAGGCACTGCGAGTTGGCGACGTCCACCAACCCAATGCCGTCCGGCGACCAATGAAGTAGATTCTATGCAGTACACATCCGACTGAGGCGTGCCGCCCCGGCACCGCGTGGGGCGGCCCAACACCGGCATGCTTGACAGACAGTCAATCGCACCCCTTACAATAGTGTGGTAGCCGGCGATGGCGTCCCATCGCGCGATACACCGTCTGGAGGTTGCCATGCTGTTGGTTGGATACATGAGGAAGACACTTTGCCTGATCGCGGCCAGCCTGTGCCTGCTGACCGGTACCGCGCACGCCCAGACCCGCATCGTCGTCGCCAGCGAGACGTGGGACCGATTGCTCTATCTTGATGCAAAGAACGAGCCACGCGGTATTTTTGCCGAATTCATCGCCCGCATGAACCAAGTCCAGGATAAATTCCGCTTCGAACTGAATATTTACCCGCGTGTACGGCTCGACCAAGTGTTCATTAACAAGGAAGCCGACGTCTATCCCTTGCGCACCACGGTCTGGACCGCCCCGGCGCTCAACCTGCTGGCGACCCGCACCATCCTCGCCACCGGCGACGTCTATGTCGCCCGGCGCGACAACGCTTATGGCGGGCATAAAGTGTTCGCCGACATGAAGACCAGGCAGATCGCGGGCGTGCGCGGCTATCACTACGAACTCTTTGGTAACAATCCGGACGAAAACCACATCCGTACGCACTACCATGCTGATCTCGTGCCGAACAATGAGGCCGTCATGAAAATGGTGCTGGCCGGCCGCGCCGACCTGGGCATCGTGCCCGAGGTGATCGTCGCCAAATATCTCGACGAACCACGGCTGCGCGAACAGCTCATCGTGCACGAACAATTCGACTCCCATGTCGAACTGTCCAACCTGGTCAGGAAAGACGGCCCCATTTCCGTGGCGGAGATGGATGCCATCGTCGAGCTCCTGATCAAGTCCGGCGATGTGGCGCGGCTCAGAGCCAGACTCAGTATCCTGTCCGGGGCGTCATTCAAAAAATAGGCGGCTGCTGCGCATAGCGGCCCAAATACTCGCCGGCCGCGACAGCCGGCATCGGCTTGCTGAGCAAATATCCCTGGATCACATCGCATCCCTGCGCGCGCAGATAGCGCGCCTGTTCCGGCTGCTCCACGCCTTCGGCAATAATTTCCAGCCCCATGCTCTTGCCGAGCGCGATCACGGCCCGGACAATGGCGGCATTGCCGCTATTGTCCATCATGCCGCGCACGAAGGACATGTCGATCTTGAGCTTGTGCACCGCCAACTGCTGCAGGTAGGACAACGAGGAATAGCCCGTGCCGAAATCGTCGATGGACAAGCGCACCCCCAGCGCGTGCAGGTCGGCCAGGGTCTTGAACGAGAGCTCGCGCTCAAGCATCACGCAGCTTTCCGTGATCTCCAGTTCCAGCTGTCCCGGCGCCACGCCGGACACATCGAGCGCGCGCCGCACGGAATCGAACAGATTGCCGCGGCTGAGCTGGACGGCGGAAATATTGACCGCCGTGTGCCGCGGCGCGATGCCCGCCTCGCTCCACTGGCGGATTTGCCGGCAGACGGTTTCCAGTATCCAGTCCCCCATCTCCACGATCAGGCCGCACTCTTCCGCCAGTGGAATAAAGGCGTTCGGGGGCACGCTGCCGCGCGTTGGATGGGTCCAGCGCAACAGCGCCTCCATGCCCGCCAGCGCACCACTATCCAACGCCACCTGGGGCTGATAGTGCAGCGATAATTCGCCCTTGGCCAGCGCGCCGCGCAAGTCCGCCTCCAGCGCCAGCCGTTCGCGCGCGCGGCCGCTCATCTCGGGCGAGTGGTAGCACAGCTGACCGGGCCCCTTGCCCTTGGCCTGGTGCAGCGCCGCGTCGGCGCTCATTTGCAAGGCTTCGACGTCGCGCCCGTCCAGCGGGTACAGGGCGATGCCGACACAGGCATCCACATAGACCTGCCGCTGGTCCAGCAGGTAGGGACGCGCCAGCGTGTCGATGATGCGCTGCGCCAGCAGATCGGTCCCGATCGCCCGTTGCTGCGGCTCCAGGATCACGCTGAACTCATCGCCGCTGACACGCGCGATCGCCTCGCAGGACGGCAGCAGCTCGCGCAGCCGCTGCGCCACCTCGGTCAGCAGGCGGTCGCCGGCGCTGTGGCCCAGGCTCTCGTTGACGATCTTGAAGTTGTCCAGGTTGATGTGCAGCAGCGCGAATTCCGTCTGGCCGTGCTCACCCTGGCGTATCGCGCGCAACAACAGTTCGCTCAGCAGCGCCCGGTTGAACAGGCCCGTCAGCGGATCACGGTGGGTGAAAAACTCCAGCCGCAATTCAGCCTGGCGCCGCAGCGTGATATTGGCGTAGGAGCCGCGCAGGCCCAGGTCCTGGCCGTTGGCATCGCGCACGCGCCTGGCGACATGCTCGACCCAGCGTTCGCCGCCGTCGCGATGGCGGATCCGCACGGCCAGCGGCATACCATCCTGCCGCGGCGCGCCGGGGCCGAACTGGGCCCAGGCCGGCAGATCGGCCGGTTCGATGATCTTCTCCATCAAACCGGCGTCCGCGAAGAAGTCCGCCGGCGCATAACCGGACACGTCGGCGCAGGCCGGGGACGCGTACAGATAAATGCCATCGGCCGACAGCCAATACTCCCAGTTGGGCGAATAGTCGGCCAGGATGCGGTATTTTTCCTCGCTCTTTTGCAGCATGGCGGTGCGCTGGCCGACCTGCCCTTCCAGGAAACGGTACAGCCGGTTCAACTCCAGGTGGGTGCGCACGCGCGCGCGCACTTCGTCGACGTCGAACGGCTTGGTGATGTAATCGGCCGCGCCCAGTTCGAATCCTTTGAGCTTGTCTTGCTTGCTGGCGGCCACCGTCACGAAGATCACCGGGATGCGCTGACGCTCCGGCAAGCTCTTGATGTGCTGGCACACTTCGTGGCCGCCGACGCCGGGCATCATAATGTCCAGCAACACCAAGTCCGGCGGTGGCGACGATCGCACCAGTTCCATCGCCTTGCCGCCGTTGCTGGCGACCAGCACGCGGTAGTCGTCGCGCAGCAGTTCAAGCAAGCAGTGGATGTTTTCCGGCACGTCATCGACCAGCAGCACGGTGGGCACGTCCATCGGCGCCTGCCCCAGCTCGGTCTTGAACAGCACCGTGTCTTCCCGGTAGCGGCGCAGCGTCAGCTGGGTATTGAGGCGCAGCAGCAACAGGTCCGGATCGATCGGTTTGGTGATGTAATCGGCGACGCCCAACTCCAGGCCGCTGCTGACATCGGCGGCATCGGCCAGGCTGGTGACGAAGATGACGGGAATCCGGGCCGTGGCCGGATCGGCTTTCAGGTGCGACAGCACCGTATAACCATCCATGCCGGGCATCTTGATGTCGAGCAGGATCAAATCGGGCTGCGGAAAACGGCGCGCCAGCTCCAGCGCCTTCTCGCCCGAGGTGGCGGCCGTCAGCGCATAATGGGCGCCCAGCAGGTGCATCAGCAAATGCAGGTTTTCGTGGACATCGTCGACCAGCAGGATACGGGGGCGATACGGTTGGGGTAGGCTCATGTTGGCGGTAGGTTGACTTGTTGCGGGGAGGCGGCCGCGGCGGCCCATTGATCGACCAGGGCCTTCGCCAACGCCACGGCGGCGTCGATCTCGAACCCGTCGGCACGCGCGGCGATGTCAGCGATGCTGCCCGCCCAGGCCGTCCCCACCAGGGCGGCGCGCAATTCGGTGAGCAGGGTCGTGGCCCGGCCCAGGTCGAAGTCGAGCGCCGTGACCAGTTCCGTGGCACGGTTCAGTAGCGCGGGATTGATCGCGCCGGCGCCGGACGCCGGCCCACCGCTATCCATGTCGACGTCGAGGCGGGCGATGTCGGCCACCACGGCGTCCAGCGCGGCGCACATCGATGCCAGCGCGCCGGCGTCCGGCGTCTGCCCCTGTCTCAGCGCGGTGTGGATGCGGGACAGATGCTCGAACAGGGCGCTGGCCCCGATATTGCCGCTGACGCCGGTCAGCGCGTGGCACAGGCTTTCGGCCTGCTCGCGTTCCTGCCGCGCCAGCATGTCGCACAGGGTGCGGCCGGCGTGGCCATAGTGTGCGCTGAAACGCTGCAATTGCTTGCGGTAAGCGGCCGCCTTGCCGCCGATGCGCCGCAGGCCCTCGCGCACGTCCAGGCTGGCCAGGCCCAACAGATCGGGCGGACAGGGCCCACTGGCCGGCGCCGCCACCGCGCCGGTGCTGGCGCCAGCCTGGCGCGTGCCGGTCCAGCGCGCCAGCGTGGCCAGCAGGCGTGCCGGCGCGATCGGCTTGGTCACGTGGTCATTCATGCCGGCTGCCTGGCTCTGCTCGGCGTCATGGGCCATCGCCAGCGCCGTCATGGCGATGATGGGCAACGCCGCGTAGCGCTCGCCGGGCAACGCCCGGATCTGGCGCGCCGCCTCCAGCCCATCCATCACCGGCATCTGCACGTCCATCAGCACCGCGTCGTATTGTCCCTGGCGCACCAGATCCACCGCCTGGCGACCATTGACGGCTTCGTCGACCAGCATGCCTTCGCCGCGCAACAGCTCGCGCGCAAATTCACGGTTGATGTCGTTGTCTTCCACCAGCAGCACGCGGGCGCCCGCCAGCTCGCCGGCCGCCGCGTCCGCCACGGGCCGGTGCGGTTCCTCGTCGCCCAGGATGCGCTTGCGTCCCAGCACCGACAGGATGGAATCGAGCAGCGTCGAGGGCGACACCGGCTTGACGAGAAAACCATCGACCGCGGCTTCCTGCGCCAGCCGGAACACGTCTTCACGGCCATAGGCGGTGACCATCATGACCTTGGGCGTCGGGCGGATGCGCTGGTCCGCCCGCAAGCGACGGGTCACTTCATCGCCATTCATGCCCGGCATACGCCAATCCATCATCACAAGGTCGAACGGATGGTCGCCCGCCGACGCCAGCATGGCCAGCGCCTGCGCGCCACTGGTGGCGACGGCCACATCGAGATGCAGGAAGCGCAGCATGTCCCCCAGAATTTCGCCGGCCGAGGGACTGTCGTCCACCACCAGCGCACGGATGCCCTTGAGCAGCGGGCCGACAGGATCGACCAATGGCGCGTCGGCCGTCGGCGTGGCCGCGGGCAGGCCGAATGTGAGTGTGCAGCAAAACGTGCTGCCCTGGCCAGGCGCCGAGCGCTCGACCCAGATCCGCCCGCCCATCATTTCGGCCAGTTGGCGGCTGATGGCCAGCCCCAGCCCGGTACCGCCAAAGCGGCGCGTGGTGCTTTGGTCCGCTTGCGTGAATTTCTCGAACAGGCGACGCCGCACCTCGTCAACCATGCCGATCCCGGTGTCGCGTATCGCCATTTCGATGGTGATGCCGTGGGCGTCGCTGGCGAGCGCGCGAAACCGCAATTCAACCTCGCCCTGCTCGGTGAACTTGATGGCATTGCCGCACAGGTTGAGCAGAATCTGGCCCAGGCGCAAGGGATCACCGATCAGCGTGGGCGGTATGGCCGGGTCATAGCGGATCAAAAATTCCACGCCCTTGGGTTCGGCCTGGAACGCGACCGTGCTCGCCAACTGCTCCAGCACCGTATCGAGCGCGAACGGGATCGCCTCAATGTCGAGCTTGCCGGCCTCGATCTTGGCGAAGTCGAGAATGTCGTTGATGATGGCCAGCAGGGACATGCTGGCGCTTTGCGCCTTGCCGAGGTAGTTCCTGACGGCCGGCGGCAGATCGGTCCGCATGGCCAGGAACAGCATGCCGAGGATGGCGTTCATCGGGGTGCGGATTTCGTGGCTCATGTTGGCCAGGAACTGGCCTTTCGCCAGGTTGGCCGATTCGGCGGCATCCTTGGCCAGCCGCAGTTGGGCGGTCCGCTCCGCCACGATGCGCTCCAGATTATGGTTGACGTCGCGCAGCGCGTTCATGGACGCATACAGCTGCACGTGACTGTCGTTCAGCGCCGTCACCAGACGGCCCAGCTCATCCTGGTAGGGGTAGTGGAGGCTGGCGATCTGCGCCGAACTGTCGCCGGCGCGCCAGCTGGCCAGCGCACGCGCAATATCGGTCACGCTGTTGGACAGGCGAAAACGTATCGTCCAGTAAAAGATCAGCCACAGCAGCGTGAAGCCGAGTACCGAACTGAACACGGTGACGAACAGGCTGTATTTGATGCGTTCCCACAGAATACCGTGGTTGGCGAACAGTTCCAGTTGCCCAATCGCCGTTTGGCGGCCTTCGCGCTGGCCGTGCACCAGCATCAGCCGCGCTTGCCTGAACGGACGCAAGGTGTCGCCGCCGCCGGCCAGCGCCACGCCGGCGCCATTGCTGATCCGCACACCGGTGACAATCGCATTCTGGCGCACGCCGTCGACGATGGCCGCCAGGCGCGCGCTGTCGAGCTCCCACACGGCCTGCGTCACGCCCGGGGTGATGGTCCTGGCCAGCGTCGTGAGGTCGTCGCCGATGGCTTTGCTGGCGGACGCATATTGTATGCCCAGCTGCAACAGCGTCAGGAACAGCGCCGACAACACATACCACGGCAACATGGTATGGAATAAGCGGCGCGCCAGCGTTTGCGTCAACAACATAAACTCCCCAGCGCGAGATACAATTTCCGGCCACAGGCACCCCTCCCCTGATCGCCCCCGGCCATTCTAGCCCGGCGTCGCAACAATTGAAAACAAAACATGCATCAATACAATTTTGTGCCGGGCGGCTGGTCATTGCCACGACCAACTCGACGCCATCGTACGCATGCGCGTATCGCCCCAAGCGCGCGCCCACGGCGCACCGGGCTGCCGCGCAGCGGCAGCAGTTGGGCGATTCGGAAAGGGTTGGGCCGGCACGGCCCAACCCTTCGAATCCCACCGTTCTGTCCAGAGCAAAACAAAAAGCCTCCCGCAGGGGAGGCTTTTTGTTTTGTTCTGGCGGAGACGGTGGGATTCGAACCCACGATACAGGTATAAGCCGTATGCATCCTTAGCAGGGATGTGCCTTCGGCCACTCGGCCACGTCTCCTAGTCGATTTCTCAACTATGTCTTCCTTAGCAAACTGCGCTAGAGCAGACGACCGTCATAGTATAGACCGCCGTCTGTTTGGTCAAGGTTGACGGTGATTTTTTTTCGAAATATTTACGCTTTTTCCAGTTCGAACGCTTTGTGCAGCGCGCGTACGGCCAACTCCATGTATTTCTCGTCGATCAGCACGGAAATCTTGATCTCGGAAGTGGAGATCATCATGATGTTGATGCCCTCTTCCGACAGCGTGCGGAACATCTGCGATGCCACGCCAACGTGGCTGCGCATGCCCACACCGACCACGGAGATCTTCGACACTTTGGCGTCGCCCGTGAAGCTGGCCGCACCCAGTTCTTCCTTGGCCGCCGTCAGCACGTCCATCGCCTTGGCGTAGTCGTTGCGCGATACGGTGAAGGTGAAGTCGGTCTTGCCATCCACCGATTGGTTCTGGATGATCATGTCCACTTCGATGTTGGCGTCCGCCACTGGGCCCAGGATGTGGTAGGCCACGCCTGGACGGTCCGGCACGCCCAGCACGGTGATTTTGGCTTCGTCACGGTTGAATGCGATGCCGGAGATGACTGCTTGTTCCATGTGTGTATCTTCCTCAAACGAAATCAGGGTGCCCGAGTTGGCTTCTTCTTCCAGGTCCAGCATAGGGTCGGTCAGCGACGACAGCACGCGCGTGGGCACGCGGTAGTTGCCGGCGAACTCCACCGAACGGGTCTGCAGCACTTTCGAGCCCAGCGACGCCAGTTCCAGCATTTCCTCAAAGGTGATGGCTTTCAGGCGGCGCGCTTCCGATACCACGCGCGGGTCGGTGGTGTACACGCCATCCACGTCCGTGAAGATCAGGCATTCGGACGCCTTCATGGCGGCGGCGATGGCCACGGCCGAGGTGTCCGAACCGCCACGACCCAGGGTCGAGATGTTGCCGTGCTCATCCACACCCTGGAAACCGGTGATGATGACGATCTTGCCGGCGTCGAGGTCGCGCCGTACTTTTTCGTCGTCGATGGATTGAATGCGGGCCTTGGTGAAAGCGGAATCGGTTTTAATCGCCACTTGCCAGCCGGCGTAGGACACGGCTTGCTTGCCGATCGCCAGCAGGGCCATCGACAGCAGGCCGACCGACACTTGCTCGCCGGTGGAGGCGATCATGTCGAGTTCGCGGGGATCAGGCTGGGCTTGAATTTCCTTCGCCAGCCCAATCAGGCGGTTGGTCTCGCCCGACATTGCCGACGGGACCACGACGATCTGGTGTCCAGCGTCGTGCCACTTGGCAACGCGACGCGCGACGTTCTTGATACGGTCCGTCGAACCCATCGACGTACCGCCATATTTGTGCACGATTAAAGCCATAACAGTGAGTTTTCCGCTCAAATAAGGAGTAAATGGAGCCCTTCACTGTACATGCCGCACTGCAAAATAACAAGTCAAAAACCGCATAAAATCATACAGTATCGGCATATCTACATGCAAAATTGCGCGAATGGAAGCTTGTCTATACAGACTCCCAGCGCAAGGCGATGCGCTCCCCCGTCCCCGCGCTGACATGCCTGCAATCCATGCCCAGCCCGGCCGCGAACAACACGTCGGCTGCCGTGCGCACCACGGGCAGGCGGCCGCGCTCCCAGGCGGGAATCCCACACTCTTGGTAGTGGTATTTCAGCGAGCGGGTGGAACGGTTGGCGGCCAGCTTGAGGCGTTCGCCGCCGCGGCGAAACTCGATCACCAGCGCCTGGCCACGCAGCCAGTCGGGTGCGAAACCCGTGTCGGCCACGTCGAAATGCAGCACGCCGCCGTAGGCCGGGAACGCCAGCGAGGCCTCGCCTTGCCACACGAAGTCCTGGCCCGGGCTTTGGTCGAACCGGTCTTCGCGGCTGCCGGCCAGATCGGCCAGCTTGGGCGTCAGGTACAGACGGTCGCGGTGGCGCCGCACGTGGCAGTCGGGATGGGTGACCAGCAACTGGGCGTCGTAGCGCGCTTCCAGCAGCTGGGTCAGCATTTCAGACAACCAGGCCGCGCTGGGCATGCGCAACTGGCGCGTGCCGAACCAGTGGCGCAGCAGGTTGTAGCTGCGGTCCTGGCTCAACAGACGCAGCTTGCCGATATCGAGGCAGTCGCCATCGAGGCAGGCGGCCAGGTCTTGCTGCGCGATTTCCGTCAGCAGGCGCTGGGCCGATTGCGCGTGCGCGGCGCTGCGGGCGAAGCGCTGCTGGAAGCCGGGGAAGGCTTGCTCCAGCGCCGGCATCACCTGGTGCCGCAAGGCGTTGCGGGCAAAGCGGGGGTCGCTGTTCGATTCATCGGTCACGTAGGCGATGCCATGCCCGGCTACATAGGCTTCCAGTTGCGGGCGCGAGGCCGACAGCAGCGGACGGGCCATCACCAGCGCCTCGTGATCCAGCAGGCCGGGGGCGACGTTGGCCGCGTCCATGCCGGACAGGCCGGCCGGGCCGGAGCCGCGCAGCAGTTGCAGCAGCACCGTTTCGGCCTGGTCGTCCAGATGGTGGGCCGTCAGCAGCAGCGTCGCGCCGTGCTCGCGGCACATGCCGCCCAGCGCGGCGTAGCGGGCCTTGCGGGCCGCCGCTTCCGTGCCGGTGCCGTCGCGCTGGTCCAGCTGCACGCGGCGTGCGGCGAACGGTACGCCCAGCGCGGCGCAAGCCTGCTCGCAATGCGCCTGCCAGGCGTCGGCATTGGGACTCAGGCCGTGGTGAACGTGGAAGGCGTGCAGCGCGGCGCCATGTTCACGCGCCCAGGCGTGCGCCAGGTGCAGCAGCGCGGACGAATCGAGACCGCCGCTGAGGGCGACGGCCATGCGGGCCGTGACGCCCTGCCCCATCGCGTCCAGCGCATGGGCGAAGGTGGAGGCCAGCGTGGGGAGTTGTTGCTTCTTCAATCAGTGCTCCAAAAAGATAAAACCGGGGACGGGCCGCGCGCCGGGGAATCGCTTCCCCGCGCGGTGGCCCGTCCCCGGTTCGTGTTCATGCCAGGGGCGCTCGCCCCGTGCTTATTCCTGCGGCGTCGTTTCCTTGAACTTACCGTAGCTCATCAGCTTCTCATGGCGTGCCGACAGCAGGTCCTTGGTCTTCATGCCGTGGAACTGGCGCAGCGAGTCGGCCAGCGCGCGCTTGAGCAGCGTGGCCATCTGCTTGGGATCGCGGTGGGCGCCGCCCAGCGGTTCGGTGACGATCTTGTCGATCAGGCCCATGGCTTTCAGGCGGTGCGCCGTCAGGCCCAGCGCTTCGGCCGCGTCGGCGGCACGCTCGGAGGTCTTCCACAGGATGGAGGCGCAGCCTTCCGGCGAGATCACGGAATAGGTGGCGTATTGCAGCATCAGCACGGCGTCGCCCACGGCGATGGCCAGCGCGCCGCCGGAACCGCCTTCACCGATGATGGTGGCGATCAGCGGCACTTTCAGTTCCGCCATCACGTACAGGTTGTGGCCGATCGCTTCCGACTGGCCGCGCTCTTCCGCGTCGATACCGGGGAAGGCGCCCGGGGTGTCGACGAAGGTGAAAATCGGGATGCCGAATTTTTCGGCCAGCTTCATCAGGCGCATGGCCTTGCGGTAGCCTTCCGGCTTGGGCATGCCGAAGTTACGCATGGCGCGCTCTTTGGTGTCGCGGCCTTTCTGGTGGCCGATCACCATGCAGGCCTGGCCGTTGAAGCGGGCCAGGCCGCCCACCACGGACAGGTCGTCCGCGTAGCTGCGGTCGCCGTGCAGTTCATGGAAGTCGGTGAAGATTTCGTTCACGTAGTCCATGGTGTAGGGGCGCTGCGGGTGGCGCGCGATCTGCGCGACCTGCCAAGGGGTCAGCTTGGCGTAGATATCCTTGGTCAGCTGCTGGCTCTTCTTGGCCAGGCGATCGATCTCCTCCGAGATGTCGACCGCCGAATCGTCCTGGACGAAGCGCAACTCTTCGATCTTGGAATCGAGTTCCGCGATCGGTTGCTCGAAGTTGAGGAAAGTCGTTTTAGTCATTGTACCTCCGTGTTTTTGCTCAGCCAGGCAGGCTCAAAAATGCCGCACCTGGCGATTAGAGTCATTATTCTACAGGAACCGGGTCCAGACTACGCCATAAGTACCAGGTGGCCACCGTGCGCCAGGGTTCCCAATTGGCCGAAACCTCGCGCGCATCGCTGCGCGAGACGGGTTCGCCGGAAAAATAATTGACGCTGATGCCCTGGATCAGGCCAGGGTCGTCCAGCGGCAAGACGTTGGGGCGCAGCAGGTTAAAGATCAGGAACATCTCGGCCGTCCAGCGGGTGATGCCGCGGATCTGCACCAGTTCCGCGATCACGGCCTCGTCGTCCATCTGGTCCCACTGGCTGGCGTGCACGCGGCGCGCCTTGAAGTGGTCAGCCAGGTCGAGTATGTATTCCGTCTTGCGCTTGGACAGGCCGCAGGCCGCCAATTGCTCGGCGCCGGCCTTGAGCACTTGCGCCGGGGTGCACTTGGGGCAAGCCAGCAGCAGCTTGCGCCAGGCCGTGTCGGCCGCCTTGGTGCTCACTTGCTGTCCCACGATGGAACGGGCCAGGGTGGTGAACGGGTCGTCATGGCCGACCAGGTGCAGGTCGCCAAATTGCGGGATCAGCTTCTTCATGATGCGGTCCCGCTTCATCAGCTCGATCTTGGCCTCTTCCCAGTACGGCGGCACGGCCGCCGTCGCAGTGGCGGCGGCGCCGCCCACGTTCATCTCCTTGGCGGGGACCATTATGCGCGGCGCCAGTTGGTGCTGCCGTCAGGCTTGTCTTCGAGGATCACGCCGGCCGCCAGCAACCCGGCGCGGATGCGGTCCGACTCGGCAAAATCGCGCGCCTGCTTGGCGGCCTTGCGGCGCGCGATGGCGTCGGCGATGGCCGCTTCGTCCAGCCCGGCGGCCTCGCCCACGCTGGCTTGGCGGAACTGCTGCGGCGTGCGCTCCAGCAGGCCGATCACGCCGGCCAGGCCCTTGAGCTGGCGCGCCAGCACGGGCGATTTGGACTTGTTCAGTTCCGTGGCCAGGTCGAACAGCGCGGCCACGGCCAGCGGGGTGTTGAAGTCGTCGTCCATGGCGTCCGCGAAGCGCTTGGCATGTTCCTCGTTCCAGTCCAGCGGTTGGCCGTCGCCGTCCACGCCATCGAGCGCCGTGTACAGGCGCGTGAGGGCGCCGCGGGCGTCGTCCAGGTGGGCGTCCGAGTAGTTCAGCGGGCTGCGGTAGTGGGCGCGCAGGATGAAGAAACGCACCACTTCGGCGTCGTATTTCTTCAGCACGTCGCGGATGGTGAAGAAGTTGCCCAGCGATTTGGACATCTTCTCGTTATCGACCCGCACGAAGCCGTTGTGGATCCAGTAGTTGACCATGGTGTGGCCGAACGCGCCTTCGGACTGGGCGATCTCGTTCTCATGGTGCGGGAACTGCAGGTCGGCGCCGCCGCCGTGGAGGTCGAACTGTTCGCCCAGCAGCGCGCACGACATGGCCGAGCACTCGATGTGCCAGCCCGGACGGCCCTTGCCCCACTTGGAGTCCCATTTCACTTCTTCCGGTTCCGATTCCTTGGACGACTTCCACAGCACGAAGTCGAGCGGATCGCGCTTGCCCGTGTTGACGTCCACCCGTTCGCCGGCGCGCAGATCGTCCAGCGACTTGCCGGACAGGCGGCCATATTGGGGAAAGTTGCGCACGGCGTAATTGACGTCGCCATCGGCGCCCTGGTAGGCCAGTTGCTTGCTTTCCAGTTGTTCGATCAGGGCCAGCATCTGCGGCACGTACTGAGTGGCGCGCGGCACCTGGGTGGGCGGCAGGATGCCCAGCGCCGTGGTGTCCTCATCCATGTACCGGGTGAAGCGGGCCGTCAACTGGGAGATCGACTCGCCGTTCTCCACGGCGCGTTTGATGATCTTGTCGTCGATATCGGTGATGTTGCGCACGTAGTTGACGTCGTAGCCACTGGCGCGCAGCCAGCGGTAGATCACGTCGAACGCCATCATCATGCGGGCGTGGCCGATGTGGCAGTAATCGTAGATGGTCATGCCGCAGACATACATGCCCACTTTACCGGCCACCATGGGAACGAAAGTCTGCTTGTCACGCGCCAGCGTGTTGTAAATCTTTAAATTACTCATCGCACTCTTGCTGTTATGCAGGCACCGGCCAGTTGGCAATACGACGCCGTGGCGCCCACACTGGAGGGTGCGGCGCCGGCACGCGTGTTATCACCTTGGAAACTGACGGGGTCCTCGTTATTGTTCTTTTTTCCAACCTTGTCGGGTTAGAATGGAACGTCGTCGTCAAGTATAGCATTGATAAAATCCCGGCTGGCCCGATCTACCTTAGGTTTTTTGCAGCACCCTGCGAATATTCAATTACTTTACTTTTAAGCACATCCCTTCTGACCAGGAACCCAACATGCTTTCCACCCTGCAACAACGCCTGCCCACCGTCGGCAAATTCATGAGCCTGTTCGCGGGCGTGGCCCTGTCCGGCGCCGTGCTGGCGGCCGACGCCACGCCGCAAGTGTCGATGAAAACCTCCATGGGCGAGATCGTCGTCGAACTGGACCACGACAAGGCGCCCAAGACGGTGGACAACTTCCTGCAATACGTAAAAAGCGGCCACTACAAGGGCACCATCTTCCACCGCGTGATCGACGGTTTCATGATCCAGGGCGGCGGTTTCGACACCAATCTCAAGCAAAAGCCCACCAAAAAGCCGGTGCAGAACGAAGCCAACAACGGTTTGACCAACGCCCCCTACACCATCGCCATGGCCCGCACGGCCGACCCGCACTCGGCCACGGCCCAGTTCTTCATCAACGTGGCCGACAACGAGCCGCTCAACTACCCCGGCCGCGACGGCTTCGGCTATACCGTGTTCGGCAAGGTGGTGAAGGGCCAGGAAGTGGTCGACAAGATCAAGGGCGTGCTGGTGGACGACAAAGGCATGTTCCAGAATGTGCCCGTGGTACCGGTCGTGATCACCTCGGCCACGATTTTGAAGACTCCCGTGCAGCCAAAACTGTAAAATAGCGGTTTGCCCCCGGTCACGCGCTTGGCGCCCGCCGGGACAGTACTTGGAAGTTGTTTCAAAATGACTTCTTAAATAACAACTCAATCAACACAGGATGCATTATGACCACCGTTATCATCACCACCAACATGGGCAAGATCACCGCCGAACTGGACGCTGAAAAAGCACCGAAGACGGTCGCCAACTTCCTCGCCTACATGACCGCCGGCCACTACGACAACACCATCTTCCACCGCGTGATCGACGGTTTCATGATCCAGGGCGGCGGTTTCGAGCCAGGCATGAAGCAGAAGCCAGCCGACACCACGGTCGAAAACGAAGCCAAGAACGGCCTGAAGAACGAGCCCTACACCCTGGCCATGGCCCGCACCTCGGCGCCACACTCGGCTTCGGCACAGTTCTTCATCAACGTAAAAAACAACAGCTTCCTGGACTACCCAGGCCAGGACGGCTGGGGCTACGCCGTGTTCGGTAAAGTGACCGACGGCACCGACGTGGTGGACGCGATCCGTAAGGTCAAGACCACCCGCAGCGGCATGTTCGCCGACGTGCCAGCGGAAGATGTGATCATCGAAAAAGTGGAAGCCGCCGCTTAATCGGCATTTAGTACAAGGCCGCCGTACCCGCTGCGGCGGTCTTTCTGGATTTCAGCAATGCCCACATCGCCCCCACTCGCCTTATTTATCTCCGACCTGCACCTGCAAGCGTCCCCCCCGCATACCACCAACGCTTTCTTGGCCTTCCTGGACCAGCATGCGCGCCATGCGCGGCAACTGTACCTGCTGGGCGACCTGTTCGAATACTGGGCCGGCGACGACGACCTGCACGATCCCTATCACCAGCAAATCATCGCGGCGCTGCGCCGCGTGGCCGATGCCGGCGTGGCCGTGTACTGGATCGCCGGCAACCGCGATTTCCTGGCCGGCGCCGGCTTCGCGCAAGCGGCTGGACTGACCCTGCTGCCGGAAATCCACGTGGCCGACATCGGCGGCCAGCGCGTGGCGCTGCTGCACGGCGACGCCCAGTGCACGGACGACAGCAAGTACATGGAATTCCGCGCCATGGTGCGCCAGCCCCAATGGCAGCAGCAGTTCGTGGCCATGCCGCTGGCTCAGCGCAAGGCCATCATCGCTGGCATGCGCGCGCGCAGCCGCGAGGACCAGGGCAGCAAATCGTACGAGATCATGGACGTGGCGCCGCCCGCCATCGCCGCCGTGTTCGCGGACACGGGCGCGCGCGTCATGATCCACGGCCACACCCACCGCCCCGCCCTGCACACGGTGGGCGACACGCGCCGTTACGTGCTGCCGGACTGGGAGCCGGACGCCAGTCCGCCGCGCGGCGGCTGGATCGCCATCGACGCGCAAGGCGCCATCACGCGCCACAACCTGGACGGCACGCTGGCCGCCTGAACCTGCGCCAGCGTTGCAGGTTCGCTACCGGCGTGACTTTCCCCGGCGCGCTGCCTATAATCGGCGGCATATGCTGACCGCCCTGAACAACCCACGCCCCGCCATGCTGGCAGTATTCATGCTGCTGGGCGGAAGCGTCGCCGCGGCGGCCTCGCCCACCATCACCGTCAGCTGGCGCGACAAGCCGCCCTACCACTACCTCGATAACGGCGTGCCCAAAGGCTTTCTGCTGGAACGCACGCAAGCCATCTTCGCCGCCGCCGGCATCGCCACCCGCCTGGCGCCCGAACCGCAGAAGCGGATCTGGGCCAATTTCAGCCACGGCGCCACCAACTACTGCTCGTTCAGCTGGTACCGCCTGCCGGAGCGGGAAGCGGTGGGACAATACACGCTGCCGATCTCCATCGATCCACCGCACAGCGTGCTGGTGTCCGGCGCCGCGCTGGCGCGCGTGAAGACCCATGCCACGCTGGCCGCGCTGCTGGCGGACCAGGAACTGACGCTGGGGGTGGTCGATGGCGTGTCCTACGGCCCGGAACTGGACGCCATGATCGCCCACAGCGCCAACCAGATGATGCGCCGCACGGTCGACACCACGTCCATGATGCGCATGCTGAGCGTGGGCCGGGCCTCGATCATGCTGGTCGACCGCGAAGACTGGGAATACGTGCACCGGCACGAACCGATCCTGCAGTCGACCACCCGGCTCGATTTTCCCGACATGCCGCCTGGCCTGAAACGCTATATTGTGTGCAGCCGCGACATCTCGCCGCTGGTGATGGACAAGATCAACCAGGCTATCACGGCCACCGGCGGCGCCGTCCGCAGTTCCCATGGGACCGAGGAGGAGCGCAAGGCGCATCAGCGCCCCTAGCGCTCAGGCACGCATACACACGTGCTCACGCGCCGCCGAATTCGCGCCGGTAGCGGCTGGGCGTGGTGCCCAGCGTTTTGCCGAAATGCTGGCGCAGCGACAGCGCCGAGCCGAATCCGGCCAGCTCCGCCACCCGCTCTACCGAGTGTTCGCTCGTCTCCAGCAGTTGCCGCGCCAGCGCCAGCCGCTGCACCAACAGCCACTGCACCACAGTGGTTCCCGTCACCTGCCGGAAACGGCGCGTGAAACTGCGGCGGCTCATCAACGCGCGCCCGGCCAGCGCGTCCAGGTCATGTTGCTGGTGCAGATGGCGGCCCAGCCAGTCCAGCAATGCCAGGAAGCGCTCGCCACCGGCCGCATCGGCCATCGGCCGCTCCACGTACTGGGCCTGGCCGCCCTGCCGGTGCGGTGGCACCACCATGCAGCGCGCCACATGGCTGGCCACGGCGCTCCCGCTCAAGGAGCGCAGCAGGTGCAGGCAGCAATCGATACCGGCCGCCGTGCCGGCCGAGGTCAGCACATCGCCATCGTCCACATACAGCACGTCCGGCTGCACGCGCACGCGCGGGTAGCGGCGCGCCAGCGCGTCCGCGCCTTGCCAGTGCGTGGTGGCGGGACGGTCATCCAGCAGACCGGCCGCCGCCAGCACGAACGCGCCCAGGCACAGCCCCACCACGCGCGCGCCGCGCGCATGGGCCGCGCGCAAGGCCCGCAGCAGCGCCGGCGGCGGCACGTCGTCCGGGCTGGTCCAGCTGGGTACGATCACCGTGTCGGCCCGGGCCAGCGCCGTCAGGCCGTGATGGACCTGGATATCGAAACCGGCGCTGGTGCGCAGCAGGCCACGCTGCTGGGCGCACACCAGCAAGGCGATGCGGCGCTGGCTGCCTTCGTTGCAGTCGGCGCCGAACACATTGCACGGCACGGACAGATGGAATGGACTGATGCCGTCGAATGCCAGCACGGCGATGGTGTGGGTTTGCATGCCGCTCCCGGCCAGATAAATGAATGGCCCGATTATATCGAAGATGTGTATTCGGGCCACTGTTGGCGCGCGGCGCATGCGGCCACACTACCGCCATGGGTCGCCGCATGGTGCGCGCGGCCCGCCTCACGGAAAGGGAATATGCATGAAAGTCATCCGAAGCCGCGAATTCACGGCCAGCCGCGCCTGGGGCGCGATCGACATCGCCACCATGAACGGCATTTCCAGCCGCCTGCACTGGACCGATCAGCCGTTCGAATGGCACGTCAACGACGGCGAGGAAGTGTTCGCCGTGCTCGATGGCACGGTCGAGATGCTGTACCGCGAGGCGGGTGAGGAAGGCAGCGCCCTGCTGCATGCGGGCGACGTGTTCTTCGCCGGCGAAGGCTGCGCCCACGTGGCCCATCCGCGCGGCGAAGCGCGCGTGCTGGTGATCGAACGGGCTGTGGAACGCTAAAGCGCCTTAGCGGATGCCGCCCATGGCCGAGTTCAGACGGCGGATCAGCGCCGCGTTCATATCGCGGGTGGCGCCGTTCCAGCGTGCCATGGTGCGTTCCAGTTCGGGATAGAGCTGGCGCGCCAGCGCCGCGTCGCCCGTGGCGGCGGCCCAGATGGCGAATTCGGCGCGGGCGGCGAAGCTGCCGAAACGCGCCAGCGCGAATTCAAACTCCGCCTTGGCCTCATCCTGGCGCCCCGCGCCGGCCAGCGCCTGCGCCAGCAGCAGCGATACTGGCTCGGCGCGGAAATTGGGGTCGCGCTGGCGTATCAGTTCCAGGTGGGCGATGGCGGCCTGCGCCCGCTTGCCGGCCACGTTGGCGCACGCGGCGCCGTAGCGGATCTCCAGGTCGCCAGAGAACGGGCCTTGCAGGCATGCCTCGTAGCTGGCGGTGGCGCCATCGGCATCGCCCGCCGCCAGCTGGGCGGCGGCCAGGCGCATCTGGTTTTGCGCGGTGGGGGTGTAATCAAACGCGGCGCGCGCCTCGCGCAGTTCACGCGTGGGGTCCAGCGAGCGGGCGGCGGCGGCCACCACCTTGCGGGCGCCATGGTCGAGCCGCGAATTGGGCAGGTAGATCGCGATGAAATAGACGATGCTGCCCAACATGGGGAACGAGAACAGGATCAGCAGCCAGTACATCTGCTGCCCGCTGCGGATCACGTGCACGGCGAAGAACAACGCCACCAGCACATGCAAACCTATGCCAAAAATCGCCATGACTGCCCAATCAGAAAATTCGATGGGGCCGATTGTAGGACCTAAGCCCGGCGCCGACAACCTGCATCGCCGCCGGGCTGGGAAATCCGCTTCCGCTCAAGCCCGCACCGGGCCGGCGGCACGCTGCCAGACGGCCATCTGGCATGCCAGGCGGCCCAGGAAGGCACCGTTGAACATACCGAACACGATGCACACGGCCGCCACGAACAGGGAGTTCTCGCGGGCGGCGGGCTGCATCGCCACCAGCACGGCCACCACGTATTTGGTGCAGAAGATCGCCATCATCAGCGCCAGCGGCAGCCAGCTGCCGCGCAGGCGGATCGCGCCGCTGGCCGGATCGCAGGCGATGCTGCTGCTGTCGAAATTGCGCCATACAAGGCCGGCGCCGATCGACGCACCCGCCACCCAGCCGGCTGCCACCAGGCCGTCGAAACCGAACTTGTTGTTGATATCGAGCCAGGACAGCACCAGCATTACGGCGGGAATGACGACCAGGTTACGCATGGTGACGTCGCGATCGGCGCTGGCGGCCACGCCGCGCGAAATCAGGAAGGCCAGGATGAACCAGACATAGATCGGGGTGTGGCTGACGATTTGCTGCAACATGGTGGACTCCGTTGGTTTGTTGAAGAAGTGTCACCACTATGCCGCGTCCAGCCCAAACGGCGGTGGCGAAGCGATAAAACGGCGCCGCCGCGGCGCCAAATGCAGCCACGCGGCGCGAAATGCAGGTGTGAAGGGAAGGAATTTATACGGTGGCCAGCATTAAATGCGTGGCGCCGCCGAAACGGGTGAGGTAGGGGCAGCCGGCCAGGTAGCGGGCCGCCAGTGCGGCGGGGCCGAAATCGGCAACGGCACTGAAGCCCAGCGTGCGCAGCTCGCCGGCCAGTGCCTCGGGGGCGAAAAAGGAAATCCACGGCTCGCCCTCGGCCGCGTACTTGCGCACCAACTGGTTCACGCCCCACTGCTCCACGGGTTCCAGCATGGACGGCGTGATCCCATAATCGAACACGATGGCGCTACCGGCGGGCAGTTGGGCCACCATGTCCAGCGTATCGAAGATGGCTACACGGGTCAGGTACAGCGTCACGCCCAGCCAGGAAAAGAAGACCGGCTGATCGAGCCGGCAGCCGGCCGTCCGCAGCGCATCGGTCAGGCGGTCGCGCTCGAAATCGACGGGGACGAACCGCACGTTGGCGGGCGTGGCCAATCCCGCCTGTTGCAACAGGCCGCGCTTCCAGGCCTGGGTGGCCGGATGGTCCACTTCGAACACCTGCAAGCCCGGCGGGTGGGAACGCCAGCCGTAGCTGTCCAGGCCCGCGCCCAGCACCACGTATTGCGTGACGCCGCGCGCGACGGCCTGCGCCAGCTCGTCCTCGGCCAGCCGGCTGCGCACGGCCATGGCCATGCGCACCATGCGCCGTATGCCCACATCGAACTGATTGGGGCCGGCACGCACCGCGGCCTCATGTTCCGGACCAAGGATGGACAGCGCCACCGGATCGTTGAACAACGGCGGCTGGTCCAGCAACTGGTGGGCGGCGCGCAGCATGGCCACGGCCAGCGCGCTGCGACTGGCCACACCCTGTTGCAACAAGCCCTCGCCCAGTGTATCCGATGCTTGCGCCATGGTGCTTACTGGGCCGGTTCCACCGTAGCCACCAGCGCGCCGGGACGGGTGCCGATGCCTGTCAGCGCGAACTGCACGCCCGCGTAGCGCAAGTCTTCCGGACGGAAGGTGTAGATCGGCATCTCGCGCACCACCTTTTCACTCAGCAGGTTGGCGATGCTGGCCACCTGGCGCTGGCGGCCTTCATCCAGGCCATCGAACACAAAACGGTCCACATGGGCATCGGCCAGATAGACAGCGTTGCGGGCCCGGTCCACGGTAAGCCGGCCGGAAATGGCCATGCTGCCGTTCCACGACTGGCGCGCCAGCAGCGGTGCCACGCTGGCGTCCAGCGACAGCGACACGCGGTCGTTCTGGTCCAGGATAGTCAATTGTGGGTGGCTCAGTTCCACCTCCAGGATGCCCAGCGCCCGCTGGTGCATGGGGAAGCGGCGCTCCATGCTGTGCTGCAAACGCTCTTGCGGCAGCTCGACCTGGCGCGGACCGATCAGGGTGGCGCAGGCACCCAGCAGGCCAGCCAGCAGCAGCGGCGTGCCGCGCACGGTGATCCAGCGCCGCAGGGCGCCGTGTTTGGTGAGGATGGTCATGGTGGATGCTTTCAAATTCCTGGCTGAGTAAAGTGCGCCATTATTCCACATCCGCTGGCGGGTACGCGGCACGCATGGTAAATTAGCTTGCCTTTTTAACATTCAGTGTTATAGTTCACTACAACACCACCACAACCCCGGAAACCGCCATGAACATAGGCTGGAACGAACACACGCCCATCTACCGCCAGCTCAAGGAGCGCGTAGTGGGCATGATGCTGGACGGACTGCTCAAACCGGGCGACGCCCTGCCCTCGGTGCGCCAGGTGGCGGCCGATTATCAACTCAATCCGATCACTGTCTCACGCGCCTACCAGGAGCTGGTGGACGAATCGCTCGTAGAAAAACGAAGGGGACTAGGCATGTATGTCATCGACGGCGCCCGCGACAAATTGCTGGCTACGGAACGGGAGCGCTTCGTGCGCGAGGAATGGCCGGCCATGGTGGCGCGCATCCGCCGCCTGGGCCTGGACCTGGAGCAGCTGCTGAAAGCGGCCCAACCGGGAGCGCCATCATGAGCGCCATCGTCACGGCCCGCCACCTCGTCAAGCGCTACGGCAAACAGACGGCGCTGGACGACGCCAGCTTCGAGATCCAGCCCGGCCGCGTGGTGGGCCTGATCGGCCCCAATGGCTCCGGCAAGACCACCACCCTGAAAGCCATGCTGGGCTTGACGCCGTTCGACGGCGAACTGTCCGTGCTGGGGCTGGATCCGCGCACCCAGCGCGAAGAACTGATGAACCAGGTGTGCTTCATCGCCGACGTGGCCATCCTGCCGCGCTGGCTGCGGGTGCGCGAGGCGCTCGACTTCGTGCAAGGCGTGCACCCGCGCTTCGACCGCGCCAAGGCCGAACGCTACCTGGCCAGCACCAAGCTGTCCATGGACATGAAGGTCAAGGCCATGTCCAAGGGCATGGTGGTGCAACTGCACTTGGCGCTGGTAATGGCGATCGACGCGCGCCTGCTGGTGCTGGACGAACCCACGCTGGGG
Organism: Rugamonas apoptosis; assembly: GCF_014042355.1. Classification (GTDB taxonomy): domain Bacteria; phylum Pseudomonadota; class Gammaproteobacteria; order Burkholderiales; family Burkholderiaceae_D; genus Rugamonas; species Rugamonas apoptosis. Next base: position 325,009 of record NZ_JACEZU010000003.1, on the reverse strand, counting down.
CTGGACATCCTGTACCGCAAGCAGTTCTACCAGAACCTGCTGGAGGACTACTTCGACGAGAACAAGACCATCCTCATCACCACCCACCAGATCGAGGAAGTGGAGCACATCCTGACCGACCTGATGTTCATCCGCGAAGGCAAGATCACGCTGTCCGCCTCGATGGATGAAGTGGGCGACCGCTTCACGGAAGTGATGGTGGAACCGCAGTTCGTGGCCGCCGCCAACGCGCTGCAGCCACTGAGCCAGCGCAACGTATTCGGCAAGGCCGTGATGCTGTTCGACGGCGTGGCCCGCACCCAGCTCGACAACTTCGGCGAAACCCGCACCCCCAGCGTGGCCGACCTGTTCGTGGCGACGATGAAAGGAACCTACGCATGAACACGATGAAATGGCTGATCCGGCGCGAAATCTGGGAACACAAGGGGATGCTGCTGTGGGCGCCGCTGGCGGCGGCCGTCCTGATCGCGCTGCTGGCCGGCACCGCCCTGCTGTTGGGGCATAACTTTACCTACGAGGTGGATGGCGTGGGTGGCCCCATCGGCGACATCGTCGTGCAAGGCCACGCGCGCGCCGGCGTGGCGGCCACCATGACCCGGCACTACATGGCCGCCGCCCTGCCCCTGTTCATGATGCTGGGCGTGCTGGTGTTCTTCTACTGCCTGGGCGCGCTGCACGACGAGCGGCGCGACCGCAGCATCCTGTTCTGGAAGTCGCTGCCCATCTCGGACCGCGCCACCGTGCTGTCCAAGGTCGCGCTGGCGTTGATGGTCGCGCCATTGATCGTGATCGCCATCGGCACCGTGGAATCGCTGCTGTTGCTGCTGGCCGCCTGCGGCATGCTGTTAATGCATGGCTCCAACCTGTTTGGCGCCGTGCTGGCCACGCCCGACCTGTACCTGGCGCCGCTGCGCGTGGTGTCGCTGCTGCCGGTCTACGTGCTGTGGGCGCTGCCCACGGTGGGCTGGCTGCTGATGGTGTCGAGCATGGCGCGCTCCAAGGTGTTCCTGTGGGCCGTGGGCGGGCCGCTGCTGGCGGCCATGCTGATGGGCTGGGCCGACAAGGTGCTGCACCTGGGTGTCGATTCCGGCTGGTTCATGCACGCCATCGTGGCCCGCATCCTGCTGGGCGTGGCGCCGGGATCGTGGTTCCTGCATACCAACGTGGAAGACCATCAGCTGCTGCGCGGCGACAGCGTGTATGGATCGTCGTGGGCCACCTTGAGCCAGCCCGGCCTGTGGCTGGGCGTGGCCGCTGGCGTGGCGATGATCGCCGTGGCCGTGTGGATGCGGCGCCGGCGCGAGGAAGGTTAAGAAAACGAGAACAGCGAGAGAACACGCGGCGCCAGGCACCGCGTGCATTTATTCGATTTGCGGCGGCAAGCGCCGCCGTGATTCACTCAAACTGCTTGCGAAACTCCGCGAACTGGGCCGACAGGTCGTCGAAGTCGCGCCGCAACTGCTGCACTTCCTGCTCCAGCTGCGCCACGCGGCTGCCCTGCTGGGGCGCGCTCACGGCGCCGGCATAACCGGCCGCCGTTTCCTCGCGCGCCAGCGCATCCTCACCGCCCAGCAGTTGGCCGTAGCGCGGCTCCTTGGTGCCAGGCGCCAGCGCCAGTCGTGCCACGATAGGCGGATATTTATCGATCAGGAACTGCAGCGCATGTTCCACGTCGGCCACGCTCTTGAAGTCATGCAGCCGCCCGCTACGCGTACGGATCTCGCCCGCCGTCTGCAAACCGCGCAGCATCAGGATGGTGAGCACGGCCAGCTTGTCCTGCTCCAGCGACCACTTGATGCGCATGCGGTGTTCGTACTTGGTCACGCGCGCGCCCGCCTGCGTGATGCCGTTCACCAGCTTGCGCTGCATCAGCCGCTGCAGCACGTCGGCCACGGTCTCCTCCGAGATCGACATCACGGGATCGCGGCTCGACAACTGGTTGCAGCCGTTGGTGATGGCGTTCAGCGACATCGGATAGTTATCCGGCGTCAGTCCTTCCTTCTCGGCCAGCACGGCCAGCACGCGGATTTCAAACGGGTCCAGTACTTCAGTGCCTTCCGGCGACGATGCCATGTTCATCTGCTTCCTTAATCGACAAGCTTGTTCAGTTGGGCCGAATCGAATTTATCACACTCAGGCACGCTTGGGCAGCTCAGGCCGGCCGCCTTCATCACGGCCACCACGCGCTCGATCTGCTTCTCCTGCGTCACGGCGTGGTTAATCAGCGCGTGCAGCGCCTTCGACAGCGGATCGTCGCCGTTGGCCGTCACACCATATGCCGTGAACAGGTTGGCCGCCGCGCTGGCGCTCGAGTGGGCCGCCTCCTTCTGCACGATATGGGCCGGATTGCCGACCGCCGTGGCGCCGGGCGGCACGGGTTTGAGCAGCACGGCGTTAGAACCCACCTTGGCGTATTCGCCCACGGTGAAGGCGCCCAGCACCTTGGCGCCGGCGCCGACGATCACGCCCCGCTCCAGCGTGGGGTGGCGCTTGCTGCCCGTGTGCAGCGAGGTGCCGCCCAGGGTCACGCCCTGGTAGATGGTGCAATCGTCGCCTACCTCGGCCGTTTCACCGATCACCACGCCAAAGCCGTGGTCGATGAACACGCGCCGGCCGATGGTGGCGCCGGGGTGGATCTCGATGCCGGTGATGATGCGGGCCAGGTAGGAAATGAAGCGGCCGAACCACTTCAGGCCATGGGTCCAGCACCAGTGCGCCCAGCGGTGCATCACGATGGCCTGCAGGCCCGGATAACACGTCAGCACCTCCCAGGCGTTGCGGGCGGCGGGGTCGCGTTCGATGATGCTGTTGATGTCTTGGCGCAAGTGACGGAACATGGTGCGGACTTTAGTGACGGGGAAACAAGGTGACCGGATAGCTATGGTAGCGTATCCGGTCCGGAATTGCTGGCGGGGGAACGGCGGGGACGGCGGGTGAACAGCCGGCGGCCCCGTTGCGGCGCCGCCAGAATGGGCAGGAAGGTCAGCCTTCCTTGGCCATGCGCTGGCGGCGGGCTTCGTACAGACAGACGCCCGAGGCCACGGACACGTTCAGGCTCTCGACGGAACCAAACATGGGAATGCTCACCAACACGTCGCAGGTTTCGCGCGTGAGGCGGCGCATGCCCTCGCCTTCCGAGCCCATGACGAGTGCCGTGGGGCCGGTGAAGTCGCCTTCGTACAAGCCTTTTTCGCCGTCGTCAGAGGTGCCGATCAGCCAGATATCGCGTTCCTTCAGCTCGCGCATGGTGCGCGCCAGGTTGGTCACGGTGATGTAAGGCACGGTCTCGGCCGCGCCGCTGGCCACCTTGGCGGCCGTGGCGTTCAAGCCCACGGCACGGTCCTTGGGCACGATCACGGCATGGGCACCCACGCCATCGGCCACGCGCAGGCAGGCGCCCAGGTTGTGGGGATCGGTGATGCCGTCCAGGATCAGCAGCAGCGGCGGGCCGTCGATGGCGTCCAGCAGTTCATCGAGGTTGCGCGCCAGCGCCAGCTGGGACGCGAAGGCGATCACGCCCTGGTGGCGGCGGGTGCCGACGATCTTGTCCAGGCGCGACGAATCGACCGGCATCACACGTACGCCGGCGGCCTTGGCGGCGGCCACCAGATCCTGCATGCGACGGTCGGTGCGGCCGGCGTCGATGAAGATCTCTTCCACGGAGCTAGCCTCGTGACGCAGGCGCGAGGTCACCGCATGGAAACCAAAAATCATTTTATTCTTCATTGTCTATCGCTTCTTCTTACTTTTTGAGGCAGGCTTGGCTGCCCGGGGTGCTACCGCGGCACTCGCCGCGGCATTGGTCTTGCGTTTCGGCTTGGCCTTGCTGGCCGTCGCCTTGGTCTTGCTGGCCTTGGCCTTGCCGGCGCTGGCCGCTTCGAAGCGCGGCTGGCGTTCCGTGCGCGGGCCCGGCTTGACGTTGGCCTTGCCCGGCGCCGGCGAAGGCGCGCCACGGCCACCCTTGGCGGGCGCCGTTTCGCGTTCCGGCACACCGGCCAGGCGCAGGTCCACCTTGCGCGCCTCCAGGTCCACCCGCACCACCTGCACGGTGACGCGGTCGGTCAGCTGGTAACGCTGGCCCGTACGTTCGCCGCGCAGTTCATGGCGCGCTTCGTCGTACTGGAAGTAGTCGGCGCCCAGGTCGGTCACATGCACCAGGCCTTCGACGAACAACTGGTCCAGCTGGACGAAGATGCCGAACGTGGTCACGCCCGTGATCAGGCCCGTGAATTCCTCGCCCAGCTTGTCCTGCATGAAGTAGCACTTGAGCCATGCTTCCACGTCGCGCGACGCTTCGTCGGCGCGGCGTTCGTTGGCCGAGCAGTGCACGCCCAGCGCGTCCCACACGGTCAGGTCGGCCGCTTTCTTCTCGCGCCCTTCCGCCTTGTCCTTGGCCTGCTGCTTGCGGGTGGCGTTCGACACGTTGGTGTTCAACACGCTCTTTTCCGTCAGCTTGGGCTCGTACTTCTTGCCCAGCAAAATAGCCTTGATGGCGCGGTGGGTCAGCAAGTCAGGATAGCGGCGGATCGGGCTGGTGAAGTGGGCATACGCCTCATAGGCCAGGCCGAAGTGGCCGATGTTGTCCGGGCTGTAGACGGCTTGCTGCATGGAGCGCAGCAGCATGGTCTGCAGCAGCGACGCGTCGGGCCGCAGCTTCACTTCGCGCATCAGTTCCGCGTAGTGGGCCGCCGTCGGCTTGTCGCCGCCGTCCAGATGCAGGCCGGCCTGCTTGAGGAAGGTGCGTACCTGCTTGAGCTTTTCGGCCGTCGGGCTGGCGTGGATGCGGTAGGTGCCGGGGTGCTTGTGGCGGATCAGCAGGTCGGCCGCGCACACGTTGGCCGTCAACATGCATTCCTCGATCAGGCGGTGCGCATCGTTGCGGGTGCGCGGAATGATCTTCTCGATCTTGCCCGACGGGTTGCAGACGATGTAGGTTTCCGTCGTCTCGAAGTCGATCGCGCCGCGTTCCAGGCGCGCCTTGAGCAGTGCCTGGTACACCTCGTACAGGTTCAGCAAATGCGGCACGATGCCGGGACGGCGCGCCGCCTCCGGCCCCTTGGTATTGCCCAGGATATCGGCCACTTGCGTATAGGTCAGGCGCGCGGCCGAGTGGATCACGGCCGGGTAGAACTGGTAAGCCTTGATCTCGCCCTTGGCCGTGACGACGGCGTCGCACACCAGGGTCAGGCGATCCACGGCCGGGTTCAGCGAGCACAAACCGTTCGACAGCTTCTCGGGCAGCATGGGAATCACGCGGCGCGGGAAGTAGACCGAGGTGCTGCGCTCCAGCGCATCCAGGTCCAGCGCATCGTTCGGCTTGACGTAGTGGCTGACGTCGGCGATGGCCACGATCAGGCGATAGGCCTTGGTGCGGCCGATCTTGACCGGTTCGCAGTAGACGGCATCGTCGAAGTCGCGCGCATCTTCGCCGTCGATGGTCACCAGCGGCACGTCGCGCAAATCGACGCGGTCGGCCAGGTCGGCCGGACGCACCACGTCGGGCAGCTTGGCGGCCTGCTTGAGGGCGCCGTCCGAGAAGATGTGGGGCACGCCGAACTTGCGCACGGCGATTTCGATTTCCATGCCGGGGTCGTCCAGTTCGCCCAGCACTTCGACGATCTTGCCCACCGGCTGCTTGAAGCGCATCGGTTGTTCCGTCAGCTCCACGCTGACCACCTGGCCGGACTTGGCCTTGCCGACGCCGCCGGCCACCAGGATGTCCTGCGAGATGCGCTGGTCTTCCGGCGCCACGATCCAGGCGCCGTTCTCGTTGTGCAGGCGGCCGATGATGTGGGTATTGGCGCGCTGCACCACTTCCACGATGGTGCCTTCCGGACGGCCGCGGCGATCCACGCCGACCACCTTGGCCAGCACGCGGTCGCCATGCAGCACTTTCTGCATTTCCTTTTCAGGCAGGAACAGATCGTCGCCCGGTTCGTCCGGAATGACGAAGCCGAAACCGTCGCGGTGGCTGGTAACGCGGCCGGCGATGAAGCCGCTCAGGTCGGCCAGCACGAAGCAGCCCGTGTCCTGGTCGGCCATCAATTGGCCATCGCGCACCATGGCGTTCAGGCGGCGCGTCAGGATGGCTTGCGCCTCCGTGCCGACTTTCAACGATTTGGCGAGGGCGCGCAGATCGAGCGGCGCCTTGGCGCCACGGAAGATGCCGAGGATTTCCTCCCGGCTAGGGATATGGGTAATTTGGCTCAAAAGTATTTCTATAGTTTTATTATTGACAGTGTTCACTGGGGACCAAGTGGTTGCCCGACGACTGCGACCGGCCACCTATATTGACACGGTGATAGCGCGTAGTGTACTTCGTATCGGCCCGCTTTACCTAACATGGGGCCGTCCGGGCTCAGAAATTTTTGGAAAATTTTTACGCGACCACCTTTGACATCCCACAAGTTTGCTCTATAATTCTGGTCTCTCGCGGCGACAACGTCTACGGACAGCGGCAAAGCGGGAAGCGTAAGACAGAGTTGATGTGCAGTAAGGAATGAAAGTTCATCTGGCGCAAAACTCTCCCGATCGCTATAATAGCAGAAGTTGTTGAGAAGCATCAGTGCCCACGTGGCGGAATTGGTAGACGCGCATGGTTCAGGTCCATGTGCCGCAAGGTGTGGGGGTTCGAGTCCCTCCGTGGGCACCACTCTACCGGATACGCAAAAAAGCCGCAGACTTTCACGAGTCTGCGGCTTTTTTCATTTCCGAACGTGAAATGTCGAAACTGCGCACTGAAAATATTTCATATTAAGCCCTATTTCGCCATTGACCACGACGCTTGCACTCCAGTAAGATACGCCCCGTTGCAACGTTGTAGCGAACAGCTACAGCCCGCAGTGCCCACGTGGCGGAATTGGTAGACGCGCATGGTTCAGGTCCATGTGCCGCAAGGTGTGGGGGTTCGAGTCCCTCCGTGGGCACCATCTACCGGATACAGGAACAAGCCGCAGACTTTCACGAGTCTGCGGCTTTTTTCATTTCTGCCCCGCCCGCGCGCCAGCCGGTGTCATGGCGCGATACCACCAGTGCCGCCGCGCACGCCTTCGCCATCGGCCATTGCCAATACAGCAAGCAAGCCCGACACTGCCGGCCATACCGATCCCATGCGAGGCATCGGGCCAACCGCAAGAGGCTCCCACCATGATCAAGCAATGCCTTACCGCCGCCGTCCTGGCCGCCGCGCTGTGCGCCTGCGGCTCCAACGAAAAATCGGCCACCGCGCCGGACGTGACGGCCGCCACCACCGTCATCAGCAACGCCACCCTGGCCGACATCGACAGCTACGTGCAGGCGCAGATGAGCAAGCAGCACATTCCCGGCCTGACCGTGCTGGTGGCCAGCAACGGCACCCCCATCCTGCAAAAAGGCTACGGCCTGGCCAACATCGAACTGAAGCAGGCCGCCGCGCCGGACACCATCTACCACATCGGCTCCGTCACCAAGCAGTTCGCTGCGGCCGGCGTCATGCTGCTGGTACAGGACGGCAAACTGTCGCTGGACCAGCACATCGCGCAGCTGTTCCCCACTGCGCCGGCCAGCTGGAAGGACATCACCGTGCGCCAGCTGCTGCAGCACACGGCCGGCTTCCCGCGCGACTTCCAGCAGCAACTGGCGCCGCTGTACGACCCGCAGCACCACTACACGCAAGACGAATTGATCAGCCTGATGGGCACGATTGCGCTCGACACGCCGCCCGGCAGCACCCACAGCTACAGCAACATGGGGTACTTCATGGCGGGCATGGTGATCGAGAAAATCAGCGGCCTGCCCTACTTCGATTTCCTCCAGCGCCGCATCTTCACGCCGCTGGGCATGAGCACGGCCGCGCTCGTCACCGCGCCTTCCGCGCCGGGCACGGAAGCGTCGGGCTACCTGTGGGACAACGGCTGGCAACCGGAGAACGCCCTGTTCCCCGGCGACGATGACGCGGCCGGCGGCCTGCGCATGAGCGCGCCCGACCTGGCCAAATGGGACGCGGCCCTGTACGGCGAGCGCATCCTCACCCGCCAGTCGCGCGACATCATGTGGACGCCCGCCGTGCTGAACGACGGCAGCGTGGCCCAGTACGGCATGGGCTGGGTGCCGGACGCCATCAACGGCCATCCTTACGTGTGGCACAACGGCCATGTGCAAGGCTTCCACACGCAGTTCGAACGCCACTACCGCGAAGGCTTGACCGTGATCGTGTTCACCAACCAGGGCGACGCCCTGCCCGAACGCATCTCGGCCGGCATCGTGGCCCGCATCAATCCCACGCTGGCATGGCAGACCGTACCCGACCCGCAACCGCAAGTGGGGGCGCTGGCGCGCAGCCTGGTGGACGACGTACTCAACAACACCTTCCACCCGGAACGTTACACGGCCAGCGAGGCGGCCCGCCTGGCTGGCGGCGCGTTCGACGCCTACGCCAGCGTGGCGGCCAGTTTCGGCCCGCTGGAACAGTTCGGCCTGGTCGACAGCCGCACCGACAACGGCAGCACCGTCTACCGCTACCTGCTCAAGTCGCACACCGACAGCGCCCTGCTGCTGCTGCAACTGGACGCGGCCGGCAAGGTCAACGCCATGTATTTCAATTAAAGTGCGGCGCCGCCCTTGACGGCGCGGCGCGCATGCCTCATTATCTTGCCTCTGCCGCAGAACACGCGGCGGAGCAAGAGTAAAACGCAGTGCCCACGTGGCGGAATTGGTAGACGCGCATGGTTCAGGTCCATGTGCCGCAAGGTGTGGGGGTTCGAGTCCCTCCGTGGGCACCACTCTACCGGATACGCGAAAAAGCCGCGGACTTTCACGAGTCCGCGGCTTTTTTCATTCCAGGCCGCCGCCCACGCCGCATTCGCGCCGCATCCGTGCTGATCGCACGGGAAGTACGTAAAACGTCGCACATCGCTATTGACGGACGCCGAGTCGTCCATTATGATGCGTGCCTCTGTTGCAGCACATGCGGCGACAGTCAGCAGCAAGCAGTAACAGTGCCCACGTGGCGGAATTGGTAGACGCGCATGGTTCAGGTCCATGTGCCGCAAGGTGTGGGGGTTCGAGTCCCTCCGTGGGCACCACTCTACCGGATACGCGAAACAGCCGCGAACTTTCACGAGTTCGCGGCTTTTTTCATTTTGCGCAACATTGCAGGCGCCATACGCGGCTAAATTGACACCGCCACCGCCGCGAACCGCCTCCCGCCCGCCATCTTGTACTACACTTGCCTTACCCGAGTGCAACGATCCGTTTAATCAATGACCCAGCTGCCCCCTTCCGGCCTCGCGCACACTGTGCTGATCGCCACCAGTTCGGCGCCGGACCTGTCCGAGCTGCAGCGCCTGCTGTCGCAACATGGCCTGGTGCTGCACTCGGTCAGCAAGGGTGACAGCGTACTCAGCGCCGCCAGCCAGGGCGACATCGCGCTGGTGCTGCTGGATGTGACGCTGGCCGGCAGCGCCAGTTTCGAACTGTGCCAGCGCCTCAGCCAAGGCGCGCGCGTCCATGCCCCCGTGTTCCTGCTGTCGGCCATCCCCAGCGAGGACGAGCGCGTACGCGCCATGGCGGCCGGTGCCAGCCACTACCTGGCCCTGCCGTTCCAGGCCGCGGCATTGGCCGAGCAGATCGTGGCCCAGCTGGGCCGCGACGCCGCGCCAGCCATGCCACGGCTGGACGACCTCGAAGTCAATTACCACACCATGCTGGCCGCCTCGCCCGACGCGGTGCTGCTGCTGGACCTGGAACACAACCGCCTGCTCAACGTGAACCGCTGCACCTGCCAGTTGTTGGGCCGCACGGAAAGCGTGCTGCTGCAATCGAGCCTGCTGGCCCTGTGCCCACCGTTACAGGCGGACGGCAAGAGTTCGGCCGACCGGCTGGCCGAGCAGATGGCCATGGTGACGGCTGGCGATATCCGCGTGTTCGAAGCCCGTTTCAGCCACGGCAGCGGCCGCCCCATCGATTGCGAACTGCGCATGGTGGCGCTGGACGTGCCGGGCCGGCGCCTGATGCACATCCGGCTGGCGGACGTCACGCAGCGCAAGCGCGCCGAGGCGCTGCGCGAAGGCCAGAACAAATTGCTGGAAATGGTGGCCGGCGGCGCGCCGCTGCAAGCCACACTGGACCAATTGATGCTGCTGATCGAGTCCCAGGCCGACGGCGTGCTGTGCTCGATGATGCTGCTGCAAGCGGACGGGCGCACCGTCACCGCGGCGGCCGGCCCCAGCCTGCCGCCCGACTACCTGCGCGCGCTGGACGGCCTCGCCATCGGCCCCGGCGTGGGCTCCTGCGGCACGGCCATGTTCCGCAAGGAGATGGTGATCGTGTCCGACATCCAGGTCGATCCGCTGTGGGCGCCGTACAAACAACTGGCCGCCCCCCATGGCTTGCGGGCTTGCTGGTCGATACCCATCCTGCTGGACGGCGACAAGGTGCTGGGCTCGTTCGCCATGTACTACCGCGAAGTGCGCTCGCCCGCCGCCGAAGACCAGCGCCTGATCAGCGTGGCCGCCCACTTGGCCGGCATCGCCATCGTGCGCGCCCGGCGCGAGGAAGAACTGGCGCGCCACCAGGAACGGCTGGAGGAACAGGTGGCAAGCCGCACGGCCGAACTGCGCAAGGCCAAGGAACAGGCGGAAATGGCCAACGAAGAATTGAGCACGGCGCTCGTCAATCTGAGCATGACCCAGGACGAGCTGGTGCGGCGCGACAAGCTGGCCGCGCTGGGCACGCTGGTGGCGGGCGTGGCGCACGAACTGAATACGCCCATCGGCAACAGCCTGATCATGACCACCACCATGAGCGAGCGCCTGCGCGTGCTGCGCCAGGACGTGGAAGGCGGCTTGCGCCGTTCAGCGCTAGAGCAATTCCTGGCGCAGGCGGCCGAGGCGGACGAAGTGGTGGTGCGCAACCTCAAGCGCGCGGCCGGCCTGGTCGACAGCTTCAAGCGCATCGCCGTGGACGCGGCCAGCTCGCAACGGCGCCGCTTCCTGCTCGACCGCCTGGTGGCGGAACTGGTGGTGCCGTTGCAGGCGGCCGTCAAGCACTGCGAGCTGACCGTAATCGAAGATATCGCCCCCAACCTGGAGCTCGACAGCTACCCCGGCCCGCTGGACCAGGCCCTGACCCATTTGTTCGACAACAGCGTGCTGCATGGCTTCGACGGCCGCACGGCCGGCACCATCACCATCCGCGCCCGCCCCACGGCGTCCGGCGAGGTGGAGCTGACGCTGGCCGACGATGGCGTGGGTATCGCGGCGGCGCCGCTGGCGCGGATCTACGACCCGTTCTACACCACGCGCCTGGGCCACGGCAGCAGCGGACTGGGGCTGTACATCACCCACAACATCATCACCGGCGTGCTGGGCGGGCGTATCGAGGCGGCCAGCACGGCGGGCCAGGGTACCTGCTTCACGCTACTGTTACCGGCCGTGGCGCCGCGCTGAACCGATGCGACCCCGCCCCGCTCCCCTGGCGCTCGACATCGCGCCCATCCGCAGCGAATTCCGCAACGCCGACGCCGAGCGCCGCTTCCAGCTGCACCACCTGGGCGACACCCAGGCCCAGTTGCGCGTGACGTTCCTGTTCTGCTCCGTGTTCTACCTGGGCTTCGCCATCACCGACGTGATGTGGATGGGCTACACGGCCCACAGCGCGCTGCTGGTGGGCGCGCGCCTGCTGGTGGTGGGCATCGCGCTCACCAGCCTGATGCTGTTGCGGCGCTATCCCCGTTCGCTGCGCATGGCCCGCATCGTGGCTACCATCACGGAGGTGGCGGCCTGCGCCGGCTTCCTGCTGATCTCGGCGTGGCGTTCGTCCGAGTTTTCGCTGCACGCGATCTCGATGACCATCCTGATCATTGTGCTCTACATTTATATTCCGAACCGGCTGCTGTATGCGCTGGCGGTGGCCGTCACGGCCACCATCGGCTTCGTGGTACTGGCCCGGCTGCTGGGCAACATGCGCGAGGTGGAGCTGGCCACCATGGCCACCCTGCTGGTGCTGGCCAATGTATTTGGCTACGTGGCCGCGCGCCGCTACCAGCTGCTGTGGCGCGACGAATTCCGGGCCCAGACCGTGCTCAAGAACCTGTCCGTGCGCGACCCGCTCACGGGCTGTTTCAACCGCCGCCACCTGCACGACCAACTGCTGGAAACGGAACTGTCGCGCGCCCAGCGCTACCGCCTGAGCCTGACCGTCATCATGTGCGACCTGGACCACTTCAAGAGCGTCAACGACAACTTCGGCCACCACGGCGGCGACGCCGTGCTGCTGACCTTCGCCGGCCTGATGCAATCGATGACGCGCGACAGCATCGACAGCGTGGTGCGCTACGGCGGCGAGGAATTCCTGTTGATCTTGCCGGAGACGGATTTACGCGGCGGGGTGCAACTGGCCGAGCGGCTGCGCCAGGCGCTGGCCTCCAACCCCGTGCCGCACGGCGAGCACATGATCCGCGCCACGGCCAGCTTCGGCGTGGCCAGCATCGATTTTTCCGAACCGGAGAGCATCGCGGCCCAGCAAACCATGATCGCCACGGCCGACAAGCTGCTGTACGCGGCCAAGGAAGGTGGGCGCAACCAGGTGTGCGCCCTGCAACTGCCTTGAATCACCTCGCGAGAACGCCATGACGCCCGCTCCGTCGCGCCGCCGCCCGCTGCCGGCCCCGCTGGCGGCCGCCCTGGCCAGCACGCTGGCAACCACCCTGCTGCTGGCCAGCGCCGCCCTGTGGGCCGCGCCGGCGCCCTGGTACAAATGGCGCAGCAAGCTCGATGGCGCCACCACCTGTTCGCAAACGCCGCTGGGGCCGGGCTGGGAGCGGGCCGGCGGCCCCTACCGCGATAGCCGTTGCGAAAAGCCTTCACTTGCTAAATAATGGGGAGCAAGCGCACGGGACAGCCCGACGATTCCGCAACACCGGTTTCACACAAACGATAGCCACATCCCATCACAACGAGGAGAACCTATGTTTACGAATCCCGAACAATTTGCCAACGCCACCAAAGCCCTGTTCGAATTTCAGCTTGAAACCTTCAGCACCCTGACCAACCGGGCCGTCCAGGGCGTGGAGCAAGTGGTGGCGCTCAACATGGCCACCGCCAAATCGAACGTCGAAGACAGCCTGGCCGCCGGCAAGGCCATCAGCCAGGCCCAGGATGCGAAGGCCGCCATGGAACTGGCCGCCTCCCACGTGCAGCCAGGCATGGCCGGCGCGGCCGCCTACAACCAGCAACTGGGCGACATCATCGCCGAGATCCGCGAGGAATTCACGCGCGCCGCCGACGCCCACATGGCCGAAGCGAAGAGCAACCTGAGCGCGCTGATCTACGACGTGACCAAGAACGTGCGCCCCGGCTCGGAGAACGCCGTGCAGATCGTCAAAACGGCCATCGACAACGCCTTCGCCGGCTATGAGCAGGTGACCAAGGCCACCAAGGAAGCCGTGGCGGCGGTCGAAACCCAGATCGCCAAGGCCTCGGCCGTCGTGGAACAGGGCAGCACCAAGGCCGCCAAGGCCGCCAGGAAGTAAGCACGTCTCCCCCGCCCGGCACGAATGTGCTGGGCAAGCGGCGCCGGACGCGATAGACTGTACATAAATACAGTTATCCCGCCGTCCGTCCGCCGCAATGATCAAAGTCCTGGAAAACCCGTTTTACTATCTGGACAACTTTCAGCTCGTCCTGACCTGGATAGGCGAACGCTACGACGACCTGCTGACGGCCGACGAACGGGCCTTCCTGCAGGCCTTCCCCACCCTGCCCCAGACCGCCCGCGCCCTGTTCGTGCGCATGGTGATGCGCAAGGGCGAACTGTTCCGCGCCAGCAAGCTGAGCTACGCCGAGATCGGCAACAGCATGGCCGCCGCCGCGCCGCTGGCCGACCAGGGCTGGATCACGGCCGACCCCGTGCTCACGCTGGACCAACTATTCGAGCTGCTGCAAAAGCCGGAAATCGGCCGTCTGTTCCCGCTGTCGGCGCAGGAAAAGACCCTGCGCAAGGCGGAGCAACTGGAAGCGCTGCGCCCGCGCCACGAAGGCGCCCACCGCTTCTCGGCCTGGTATCCGGACGCGGGCGACCAGGTCTACCACATCGTCACCCAGCCGCTGTGCGACCGCTTGCGCCTGATCTTCTTCGGTAACTACCACCAGGACTGGACCGAGTTCGTGCTGTCGGACCTGGGCATCTACCAGTACGAAAAAGTGGCGTTCTCGCCGGCCGCGCGCGGTTTCCGCACCCGCCACGACATCGACAACTATTTGCAACTGCACCAGTGCCGCGAACGCTTCCAGGCTGGCGAGGAGATCGCGGCCGTGCTGGCCGACCTGCCGCCGTGCGCGCCGGACAATGAATGGCTGCGCAGCCGGCGCGACCGGCTCGTGTTCCAATTCGCCCAGCAGCTGGAAAAGCAGCGGGACTGGGCCGCCGCCCACGCGCTGTACGCCGACTGCGCCTACCCCGGCGCCCGCGCCCGCGCCATCCGCGTGCTGGAAAAAGATGCGCGCCACGCGGCGGCCTACGCGCTGCTGCAAACGGCGTGGGCGCAGCCGGAAAGCGAGGCCGAACGCCTGCAACTGCTGCGCATGGCGCCGCGCCTGGCGCGCAGCCTGGGCCACGCCAAGCCGGCCGGCGCCGCACCCGCGCAGGCTGAGCGCATCGATTTGAGCCTGCCGCCGCCGGAGCAAGCGAGCTACGTGGAACTGGTGGTGCGCGATTACCTCACCCGCGACGACGCCCCCGTCTACTACGTGGAAAACGGGCTGATCAACTCCCTGTTCGGCCTGCTGTGCTGGGACGCCGTGTTCAGCGCCATCCCCGGCGCCTTCTTCCACCCCTTCCACCGTGGGCCGGCCGACCTGCACAGCGCCGACTTCCAGCGCCGCCGCGCACCCCAGTTCGCAGCCTGCCTGGCGCAGCTCGACGATGACAGCTACCGCGCCTCCATCATGCGCAATTTCACTGCCAAGCAGGGCATCCAGTCGCCCTTCGTGTTTTGGGAAGTACTGGACGAACAGTTGCTGGCACTGGCGCTGGACTGCATTCCGCCCCACCATCTGCGGCATGCGTTCGAACGCATCCTGCAGGACGTCAAGGCCAACCGCAGCGGTTTCCCCGACCTGATCCAGTTCTGGCCGGCCGAACGGCGCTACGCGATGATCGAAGTCAAAGGCCCCGGCGACCGCCTGCAGGACAGCCAGCAGCGATGGATCGATTACTGCGCCGCGCACGACATGCCGGTGGCCGTGTGCTACCTGCAATGGGCACCATCAGCATGACGGACGAACCGGGCGAGCAGCGCTACACGGTGGCCGTGCGCGCGCTGTGCGAGTTCACGGCCAAGGTGGGCGACCTCGACCTGCGCTTCACGCCTGCGCCCACGGCGCAGGAAGGCATCGCCGGCCACGCCGTGGTGGCCGCGCGCCGCGACGATGATTACCAGCGCGAGCTGCCGCTGGCGGGCGACTACGGCCCGCTGCACGTGCGCGGCCGGGCCGACGGCTACGACCCGGCCCGCCGCCAGCTGGAGGAAGTAAAAACCTACCGCGGCGACCTGGCGCGCATGCCGGACAACCACCGCCAACTGCACTGGGCCCAGCTGAAAATCTACGGCCACCTGCTGTGCCGCGAACGGGAGATGGAGCGGGTGCGCCTGGCGCTGGTCTATTTCGACATCGCCAGCCAGAAGGAAACCGTGCTGCACGAGGAGCACACGGCCGACGCATTGCAGGAATTTTTCGAGCAACAGTGCGGCCTGTTCCTGCAATGGGCGCGGCAGGAACTGGCGCACCGCGCCGCGCGCGACGCCCAGCTCAAGGCCATGCCCTTCCCCCACGCCACCTTCCGCCCCGGCCAGCGGCAACTGGCCGAAGCCATGTACAAGGCCAGCAACCGCGCCTGCTGCCTGCTGGCGCAAGCACCCACCGGTATCGGCAAGACCGTGGGCAGCCTGTTCCCCATGCTCAAGGCGAGCGCCGAACATGGCTTGGACAAGGTGTTCTTCCTGGCCGCCAAAACGCCGGGCCGCCAGATGGCGCTGGACGCGGCGGCCGTGCTGCGGCGCGCGGCGCCTTTGCTGCCATTGCGCACGCTGGAACTGGCGGCCCGCAATACGGCCTGCGAGCATCCGGAGCTGGCCTGCCATGGCGAATCATGTCCGCTGGCGCGCGGCTTCTACGACCGCCTGCCCGCCGCCCGCGCCGCCGCACTGCAAGCGGCCACGCTGGACCGGGCCGCGCTGCGCGAAGTGGGACTGGCGCATCAGGTCTGCCCCTACTACCTGGGCACGGAAATGGCGCGCTGGGCCGACCTGGTCGTGGGCGACTACAACTACTATTTCGACGCCGGCGCCATGCTGCACGGGCTCGCGCAAATGCACGACTGGAAGGTCAACGTGCTGGTGGACGAGGCGCACAACATGGTGTCGCGTGCCCGGTCCATGTATTCGGCCGAACTGGAACACGCGTCCCTGCGTATCCTGCGCAAGTTCGCACCGGAGCAACTGAAAAAGCCGCTGGACCGCGTGCACCGCCAGTGGAACGCGCTGGAGAAGGAGCAGCAGGCCGGCTACCAGGCCTATCCCGCCCTGCCCGACAAATTCATGGCGGCCCTGCAAGGCGCGGCCGGCGCCATCACCGACTACATGGCCGAGCACCCCGGCCAGGTGGACCCGGAGCTGCAGGCGTTCTACTTCGACCTGCTGCAATTCACGCGGCTGGCCGACAGCTTCGGCGACCATTCGCTGTTCGACATCGACCAAAGCGGCCCTGCCGGCCGCAACGCGAGCCACAGCAATTCCCAGCTCTGCATCCGCAACATCGTCCCGGCGCCCTTCCTCAAGCCGCGCTTCGAGGCGGCCCACACCGTGGCCCTGTTTTCGGCCACGCTCAGCCCCTGGAACTATTTCAGCGACATGCTGGGGATGCCCGCCAACACGGCCTGGGTGGACGTGGAATCACCGTTCGCGGCCGAGCAGTTGTCGGTGCAGGTGGCCGGCCACATCTCCACCCGCTACCAGCACCGGCACCAGTCGCTGGCCCCCATCGCGGCACTGATGGAGGCACAATACCGGCGCCAGCCCGGCAACTACCTGGCCTTTTTCAGCAGCTTCGACTACATGGAGCAGGCGGCCACGCTGTTCGCGCAACGCTGTCCGGAGGTGCCGCAATGGCGCCAGGCGCGCCGCATGGACGAAGCGGAACGGGCGCAGTTCCTGGCGCGCTTCACGCCCGACAGCGTGGGCATCGGTTTCGCCGTGCTGGGCGGCGCGTTCGGCGAAGGGGTGGACTTGCCGGGCGCGCGCCTGATCGGCGCCTTCATCGCCACCCTGGGCCTGCCGCAGATCAATCCCGTCAACGAGCAGATACGCGCGCGCATGCAAACCATTTTCGGTGCCGGCTACGACTACACCTATCTTTACCCCGGCATCCAGAAAGTGGTGCAGGCGGCCGGACGTGTGATCCGCACCCAGACCGACCAGGGCACCGTATTCCTGATCGACGACCGCTTCGGCCGGCCGGAAATCCAGGCCCTGCTGCCTGGCTGGTGGCACATCGAAGGGGGGAGGAAAGCATGGGCGGCGCACTGAGTGCGCCGTGGATGCGCTGCGAACATGCAGCGCCAGGAGTGGTATGCGTCACGCCTAGGAGCGGGCGGCGCTCCCGTATGGCCAGCCGCACAGGAGCAGCCCCCAGCCAAGCTGGCGCCGGATTTCGTCCGGCGAAGGCGGTGGCTTGACGTCATGGGAGCGGCGCTCCAGATAGGCCCGTACGAGGTATTTGGATGGATGGTTGGAATGGACCATGATGCCCTCGCATAGCTAGCATTGCTGTTGGTGCCGGGAACTCGGGGCGCCCGGCCTACCCGCCGGTGGTGCCTGGTCTTGTTCGGACATGGCCCCATCAGGCAAATCCATCATATGCCCGCGCCCCGCCCGCACACTGTACGCTCACGCACATACGCCACAGCGCACGCGGCCATCACAGTTTTTGCTGCAGGAAGTCGAGGAAGCAGCGTATGCGCTGCGACAACCGGGTGTTGCGGTAGTAGACGGCGTGGATCTGCTGGCGGCTCCCCGTGCTGCTGCCCACCAGCACCTTGACCAGGCGCCCGGCCTCGATGTCGGCGCGGGTCATGAACTCGGCCAGGCAGGCGATGCCCTGGCCGGCCAGCGCCAGCTGGCGCAGCGTCTCGCCGCTGGTGGCCGTCATGGTGGGCGTGATGGCCAGGCTGTTACCGCCAGCGTGGCGCAGCGGCCAATGGTTGCCGGCCTCGTCATGCGCATAGCCCAGCAGCACGTGGCGGGCCAGTTCCTCGGGCGTGGACGGAATGCCATGCGCGTTCAGGTAGGCCGGGCTGGCCAGCAGGTGCAGCGGACTGGAACCGAGCGCATGGGCGTGCAGCGTAGAATCGGTCACGGCGCCGACGCGAATGGCGATGTCGGTGCGCTGCTCGATCACGTCCTCGATCTGGTCGTTGCTGCTCAATTGCAGCCGGATCTCCGGGTACATGGCGCGAAATTCGGCCACGTGCGGCACCACGCAATGGAGCATGAACGGCGAAGCGGCGTCCACGCACAGGCGCCCGGCCGGCTTTTGCTGGCGGATGCGGATCGCCTCCTCCGCCTCCTCCATGGCGGCCAGGATGTGGCGCGCCCGGTTCAGGAACAGCTCGCCCTCCTCCGTCAGCTCCATGCGGCGCGTGGTGCGCGTGAGCAGCGAGGTGGCCAGTTTATCTTCGAGGCGCGACAGCGCGCGGCTGACGCCGGAGGTGGTCTGCCCCAGGTGAACCGAGGCGGCGCTCAGGGTGCCGCTGTCGATCACGGCGACGAAGGTTTTCAAATCGTCGGAATGGATATCCAAAATAGTCCCGCGTGGTAAATTCGTAAAACAAACCGCCGTCACGCTACATACAGCAGCACCGCGCCGAAGTGACAGATGCTGCCGCCCAGCACGAACAGGTGCCAGACGCCGTGCCCATGGCGCAGCTTGTGGTCGGTGGCATAAAATCCAATGCCGCCCGTGTACAGCAGGCCGCCGGCGGCCAGCCACAGGAAACCGTGCCAGCCCAGCGCGGCAATCAGCGGCCGCACGCCGAGCACGCTCAGCCAGCCCATCAGCACGTAGATCACCAGCGACAGCACCCGCGCCCCGCGCGCGAACCACAGCTCCTGCACGATGCCGATCGCGGCCAGCGCCCACACGGCGCCGAACAACCACCAGCCCCACGGCCCGCGCAAACTCACCAGCGTGAACGGCGTGTAGCTGCCCGCGATCAGCAGGTAGATGGCGCAGTGGTCGAGCCGGCGCAGCCATTGCTTGGCCGGACCGCGTACACTGTGGTACAGGGTCGAAGCCAGGTACAGCGTCACCAGCGAGGCCGCATACACGCTGAAGCTGACCACCTTCCAGGGATCGCCGCCGCGCACCGCCATGACGATCAGCAGCGTGCCGCCGATCACGGCCAGCGCGGTGCCCACGCTGTGGGTGATGCTGTTGAAGCGTTCTCCGTAGTACATGAACCGGTTCCAATGCGGACGAGGGCCGCAAGGCGTGCGGCGACAACGGACATTCTAGCCCGCCGCCCGCCGCGCCGCCTTGACATGATGTAGGTTCAAGCCCGCTTTAGTGGCCCTCCACTACCCGCACAATACCAGGACGAACATTGGTAAAAACGCAATCCTAGCACAGCACTTTGTTGGCGAGAAGAAATGTTACAACTTTATCGACAATATAAAAAAATCATTGCGCCTGGACGATATGATATGGTGCTCCCATGACGCAAGCGACTCCCTATCAGCGCTGCATGGTGATGGCCGGCGGCGGTTTCCGTTTCGGTATCTACCTGGGCATGTACGCGGCCGCGCGCCAGGCCGGCCGCGCACCCGACCTGCTGCTGGCCAGTTGCGGCGGCTCGATCGCCGCCACCATCATTCACCAGTTGCCGGACGACACCGCCCGGCGCGCCTGGCTCACCTCGCGCGCCATGTACCGTTTCTGGTGCGAGCTCAGGTCGGCCCAGCACGCGGGCATGGTGGGCACGCTGCTGGACGCGGCCAGGCGCAAGCTGTCGCCGGCCCGGGCGCCCGTCATTCCCGACCTGTTCCGTGATTACCTGTTCGAAATCCCGCCCGCGCTACCCTTCCCGCCCGTCACCGGCACGCCCGAGGTGGACGTGGCCATCATCGGCGGGCGCCTGTTGTTCGGCCCCGAGGACGTGGGCCAGCCGCGCGGCCAGCGCAAGCTGTTCGCCGAAACCGTGTTCTGCGGCCCGCGCGCGGCGGCCCTGCTGGCCGGCATGGCCTCGCCCCTGAGCGACCCGCGCTGGGGCGAACATGCCGTGGCCGACACGCTGCAAACGGACAGCACGGTGCCGTTGACGGAGGCGGCCCGGCTGTCGATCGCCGACATGGTCTATTTCCGCTGCCAGCAGCACGGCGGGCACCACTACATCGGCGGCGTGCTGGACCTGTTCCCGATCGAACTCGCGCGCCGCCTGGCCGGCCATGTGACCATCGAATACAAGGAAGCGTTCGACCAGGCGTTCGCCATTCCCGCCTGGCGCGCCGTGCTGGGCCTGGACGGCAACGAGCGGCTGCGCTACGCCAACAGCCATCCGGCCGACGTGCGCATCGACGCCTCGGACGTGTCGCGGGTGCTGGCGCGCCAGCAGATGCAGAAAAAACTCGATTGGCGCCGCAACCGCATTCGCCTCGTCATGCCGCGCGACTACGCGACCTTCGTCCAGCATATGAACGACCAATGGCAATACGGCTATGAGCGCGCCATGGAGGCCTATGCCCGGCCGCCCGGCGCGCCAACGGCTTTCCGCCGCAGCAACCGCCACACGGAGGCGCGGCGCGGCGCCTGAAGTCCCGCCCTATCCCACGACCCATATAAAACAATATCAAAAAGGCATGACAATATCGTCATTTTTTGCCATAATGCGCTGTCATTTTGACATTGTTTTAAAATTAATTTTAGGGATATGACATGAGGAAATTTAAGATTCTGCTGGGCAGCGCCCTGCTGGCCGCCGTGGCCGCAGCCCCCAGCCACGCCGCCGACTTCAGCTTCAGCGGCACCATCCAGTACCAGAAAGATGTGATCAAGATTCCGTTCACGCTGCTGCAGGACGCCACCGACGTGCGCGTGTGGACCGACTCGTTCCACAGCGGCGGCAATTTCGACCCGATCACGGCGGTCTGGAAAAACGGCGTGATCGTCGGCGAGAACGACGACGACAGCACCATCGCATTGGGCCAGACCTACTACGACTCCGGCCTGCGCTTCGCCAATCTGTCGGCCGGCAATTACCTGTTCACCATCGCGACCTTCAACAACTTCGCCAACGGCACCCATCTGAACGACGGTTTCCGCTATGACAGCCAGGCCGCCATCCCATTGGCCAGCTGGGACCAACCGGCCAACCACGTTGGCATGGGCCCGAATTGGAGCGTGCACCTGAGCGGCGTTGACAGCGCCACCCCGCCACCCGTGCCGGAACCGGAAAGCTACGCCATGCTGGCCGCCGGCCTGGGCCTGCTGGCCTTCGTCGCGCGCCGCAAGAAACAAGCGTAAGCGCCGCCAGCGGCATCAGGCGCCACGCCCATTTATCGCGATTGTCGATAAATCGGGCTTGGCGCCTTTCTATTTTGATGAATTGGCACGGCGCCGCCTCAGCGGCACAACTGTACCCAGGACGCCTCGAATTCAGCCGGCGCCACATCCTGGGCCAGCAAGGTCAGGTCGCGCGCGACGGAGATATAGCGCTGGAAACCGATATAAGCGCCAAACGCATCCTTGGCATTCACTTCGCCACAGGGCGCGCCTTTCTTGCCGATGAACTGGTTGCGGAACTGGGCCGACGAAGGCTCCAGTATCTTTTCCTTTACATATTTCTCGCCCAGACTGGTCAGCGTCGCCGCCGATTCCCGCTGACGTTGCGCTTCAGACTTGCCGCAAGCGGCCAGGGTCGCACACACGAGCACGGCCAGCCACAGGGCCGATAGCTTGTTCATAATCTTCCATCCTGATGTGTTGCTTTTAGCCATTATCGGTCAAAACCGCGTCGCTTGCATGAATTAATTATCAAATTGTAATCCTGATTGAATACACAAGCACCACACCTCACCCATCCAATTATTCAGACGCGCACGCGCGGCCACATCCAACAAATTGGACTATCTGTGCGACACTGGCCACCAGCGACCCGATAAAACCGTTTAATTACAGGGAGTTGTCATTCAGCCCATAACGGGCACGCCGTTTGCTAACTAGACAACCGGTCCGGGGCGCCATGCCACCGGCCGATAGCAAAAAACATACGGTGGCGTTTCCCCGGCCTGTCCATAACGCGCCAGCGACGCGCGTTGTTGACATGAACGAAATCGCTTCCCAGAATGTGAATTTGTTACCATCTACTACAAATTGGAGATCGAATGCTGTATCGCAAACCTGCCCCCTTTATTACCGCCATCTTCGCCTTTGTCGTCCTGCTGGCCGGCAACGCCCAGGCTGACACCGCCGCGCCCAAGCTGGCCAACGTCACCATCCTCGCCACCGGCGGCACCATCGCCGGCTCGGGCAGCAGCAGCACCACCACCATCGGCTATACGGCCGCCACCGTGGGCGTGAACAGCCTGATCCAGGCGGTACCGGAACTGGCCAAGGTGGCCCACGTGACGGGCGAACAGGTATTCCAGATCGCCAGCGAGAACATGAGCAACGAGCACTGGCTCACGCTGGGCAAGCGCGTCAACGAACTGCTGGCACGCTCGGATGTGGACGGCATCGTCATCACCCACGGCACCGACACCCTGGAAGAGACGGCCTACTTCCTCGACCTGGTGGTCAAGAGCCGCAAGCCGGTGGTAGTGGTGGGCGCCATGCGTCCCAGCACGGCCCTGTCGGCCGACGGCCCCATCAACCTGTACAACGCCGTGCTGCTGGCAGCCAGCCGTGAAGCCGTAGGCCAGGGCGTACTGGTGGCCTTGAATGACCAGATCCAGGCCGCGCGCGACGTCAGCAAGACCAACACCTCGACGCTGGACACCTTCAAGACCACGGAACTGGGCATGCTGGGCTACATCCAGGGCAACCATCCCTACTTCTACCACCGCGCCATGCGCAAGCACACGGCCGATACGGAATTTGACATCAGCCAACTGCAAAGCCTCCCGCAAGTGGACATCGTCTACGGCTACGCCAACATGGGTCCTGCCGCGCTGAACGCCTTCGTGGCCGGCGGCGCCAAGGGCATCGTCCACGCCGGCGTGGGCGACGGCAGCCTGGCCAACAAGGTCAAGCCATCCCTGGTGGCGGCCCGCAAGCAGGGCGTGCTGATCGTGCGCTCCAGCCGCGTAGGCCAGGGCATCGTGGCCCGCAACGGCGAAGCCAACGACGATGAACTGGACTTCGTGGTGTCCGACACGCTGAACCCGCAGAAGGCACGCATCCTGCTGATGCTGGCCCTGACGCGCACCACCGACAGCAAGGAAATCCAGCGCATCTTCTACACCTACTGATCGCGCCCGGGGCGCCGTCTCGCGGCGCCCCTACCGCTCAAGGCCTGAGTGCCTTGATGCTTCAAGGCCAGGCCGGACGCGCCATGCGGAACAACGCATCGGCGCCAATTTCAAAGTAATCGGCGGGACCACCGCCACGCAGGATAGGCCGCGCCGCGGCCGTATCGTAGACGCCATCGACCAGCAGGTGGCGCGCGATATGCACGCCCACCACCTCCCCCAGTACCAGCCAGGTTGGCACGGCGCCGCCATCGGCCCCTTGCAGCTGGATGATCTGCGTCTTGCGGCACTCGAACGCCACCGGGCTTTGCGCCACGCGCGGCACTTGCACCAGCCGCGACGGGGCCGGCGTCAGGCCCGCCAGTCCGAATTCGTCCACTTCCGCCGGCGCCGGCGCGCAACTGGCGTTCATGGCCTCGGCCAGGGGCCGCGTGGCCAGGTTCCACACGAATTCGCCCGTCTGCTCAATATTGCGCAACGTGTCCTTGCGCCCGATGCTGGCGAAACCGATGATGGGCGGCGTGTAGTTGAAGGCGTTGAAAAAGCTGTAAGGCGCCAGGTTGCGCTGGCCGCTGGCGCTCTGGCTGGCGATCCAGCCGATCGGACGGGGGCCCACGATGGCGTTGAAGGGGTCGTGCGGCAGGCCGTGGCCCAGTGCGGGCTGGTAAAAATGAGGGGAATCCGGAGGCGTCATCGGTGATGGGGATAGGATCGAGGAAGCAAACTATCGCATTTTCGCATACGAACCAGCCCTGATCCCCGATACGCCCCTTAATCGCCCAGGCAGATGCCCAGGTCGCGCGCGGTGCGCACCGTGTCGCCGTCGAGCGCCACGTTCTTCATGCGGCCGGCCACCTGCGCCAGCGGCACGTATTGCATGTTGGGATAAGCCAGCGACACCATCACGCCGGACTGCCCCGCGTCCAGCGCCCGCACGGCCGCCGCGCCGAAGCGCAGCGCCGCCAGCCGGTCGAACGCGCTGGGACTGCCGCCGCGCAGCAGATGCCCCAGCACCACGGCCCGCGCGTCCTTGCCGGTGCGCGCCGCCAGTTCGCGCGCCACGTGCTCGCCGGCCCCGCCCAGCCGTTCCACATGGCCGCCGGCGGCCGGCGCCAGCACGTCGCGCGCGCCGCCGGCCGCCAGCGCGCCCTCGGCCACCACCACGATCGAGTAACTGTGGCCAGCCTGTTCGCGGGCCGTGATGGCGGCCGCCACCTTCTCCAGGTCGTACGGAATCTCGGGCAGCAGGATGGCGTGCGCGCCGCCGGCGATGCCGGTGTGCAGCGCGATCCAGCCGGCGTAACGCCCCATCACCTCCACCACCATCACGCGCTGGTGGCTCTCGGCCGTGCTGTGCAGCCGGTCCACGCATTCCGTGGCGAAGGCGACGGCGGTGTCGAAGCCGAAGGTGGTGGTGGTCTGGTCCAGATCGTTGTCGATGGTCTTGGGCACGCCCACCACGCGCAAGCCCTTGCGCGCCAGCGCGTCGGCGATGGTGAGCGAACCGTCGCCGCCCACGGCCACCAACGCGTCGATGCCCTCGCGCGCGAACCAGGCCAGCAACTCGTCGCTGCGGTCCACGTCGCGCACGCTGCCATCGGCCTGGGTGGTGGGGAAGCTGAGCGGATTGCCGCGGTTGGTGGTGCCCAGCATGGTGCCGCCCAGGTGGGCGATGCCGCGCACGTGCTCGGCCGTCAGGCGCAGCACGCCGCCGTCGCGATAGCGTTCCGGGCACAGGATGCCGTTGTAGCCGTCGCGGATGCCGTAGCATTCCCAGCCCCGCTCCAGCGCCGCCAGCACGGTGGCGCGGATCACGGCGTTCAGGCCGGGCGCGTCGCCACCGCCGGTGTTGATGGCGATGCGGCGTATCGGTGATGGCATGGTGTTCTCCTGCTGGCGGGTTGGCGTGGCGCGCCCCGGCGGGCGCCGATGTCCGGCAGTATCCGCGCCGGCCGGCGCCGCGTCAACCGCGCCGCCTCAGAACAGGGTTTGCTGGCGGCTGGTCAGGGCGCTGAAATCGTCGTCGAGGAAAGGCAGGATGGCGTCGGCCACCGGCTGCAACTGGCGCGTCAGATAATGCTCGTAATCGATGGCCGCGCGCCGCGCCTCCAGCGGTTCCGGGCCGGCCACCGTCATCACGTAACGGATCCAGCCGCCGCGCTGGTATTGCAGCGGGCGGCCGTGCCGGCGGTTGTAATCGTCGGCGCTGCGGGCCGCGCGCACGTGGGGCGGCACGTTGCGCTGGTAGTCCTCCAGCGGGCGGCGCAAACGCTTGCGATACACCAGCAGGTGGTCGTATTCGCCGCTGGCGGTGCGGCGCGCGTAATCGCGCACGTAGTCGCGGTAAGGCTGGCCCTTGAAGATGCGCTCGTACAGTCCCTGCTGGAATTGCTGCGCCAGCGGGGTCCAGTCCGTGCGCACCGTCTCCAGGCCCTTGTAGACCATCTTGTCGTCGCCGCCGGCGTCCGTCACCAGGCCGGCGTAGCGTTTCTTGCTGCCCAGGTCGGAGCCGCGGATGGTGGGCATGAGGAAGCGCCGGTAATGGGTTTCGAACTGCAGCTCCAGCGCGCTGTCCAGGCCGAACTGCTCCCGCAAGTGGGCGCTCCACCACTGGTTGACGTGGCTGACGAGGGCGCGCCCGATCTCGCCCGCGCGCGCGTCGTCGTGGGCCTTGCCCAGCCAGACGAAGGTGGAATCCGTGTCGCCGTAGATGACCTGGTAGCCCTGCGCCTCAATCAGCTGGCGGGTGCGGTGCATGATCTCGTGGCCCCGCAAGGTGATCGACGAGGCCAGGCGCGGATCGAAGAAGCGGCAGCCGCTGGAACCGAGCACGCCGTAGAAGGCGTTCATGATGATCTTGAGCGCCTGCGACAAGGGCTTATTGTGCTCGCGCTTGGCGGCCTCCCTGCCCTGCCAGATCTGGCTGACGATGGCCGGCAGGCAGTGCCGTTCGCGCGCGAAGCGGGCGCCGCGAAAGCCGGGCACGGTGTCCGCGTCTGCCGGCGCGCGCATGCCCTCCACCAGTCCCACCGGATCGATCAGGAAAGTGCGGATGATGGAGGGATACAGGCTTTTGTAGTCGAGCACCAGCACCGAGTCGTACAGGCCGGACTGGGAATCCATGACGAAACCACCGGGGCTGTTCTCGCCCACCACGTCGCCCAGGTTGGGCGCCACGTAGCCCTGGCGGTGCATCATGGGCAGGTACAGGTGCTCGAAGGCGGCCACGGAACCGCCGCTGCGGTCGGCCGCCAGCCCCGTCACGCTGGCCCGCTCCAGCAGGAAGGTGAGCAGCTCGGTGTGGGCGAAGATGCGCGTGACCAGTTCGCAGTCGTGCAGGTTGTAGCGGGCCAGGGCCGGCTTGTCCTCGGCGAAGCGGCGCTCGATTTCTGCCATGCGCTGGTAAGGATTGTCGATATCCTTGCCTTCGCCCAGCAGCGTTTGCGCCACGTATTCCAGGCTGAAGGACGGGAAACTCCAGGTGGCCGACTTGAGCGCCTCGATGCCGTCGATGATGAGGCGGCCAGCCGCCGCCGCGAAATAGTGCTGCTGGCCGCCGCCATGTTCACGCCACTCCATGGCACTGCCGTCGCGCCCGAACAGCAGCGGCACCTGCAAGCGCTCCGCGTGCTCGCGCAGCACGCGCAAGTCGAACTGCACCAGGTTCCAGCCGATGATGGCGTCCGGGTCGTGCACGGCCAGCCAGGTGTTCAGGCGTTCCAGCATCTGGGCGCGGCTGTCGCAGTATTCCAATGCGAAATCGACCGCGGCTGCGTCTCCGTTCGGTGGCCCCAGCATGTAGACCTGGCGCTGGCCACAGCCTTCCAGCGCGATGGAATACAGGTCGCCGCGCGCCGTCGTTTCGATATCGAGCGACACCAACCGTAATGTGGGACGGTAGCCGGGCACCGGTTTCAATATACAGTCAAGCAGCGGCCCGGCGCCGGCATCGGCGGGACCGGGCTGGCCGCTGAAGGCGACGGGCGCCGTGATGAAGCGCTCCATCAGGTAGCGTTCCGGCGGCCGGATATCGGCCTCGTACACGTCCACGCCGTGCGCGCGCAAGCGCTTTTCCACCTTAAGCAGTTGCCGGTACTGGCGGCAGTACAGGCCCAGCACCGGACGGCTGTGGAAATCGTTCAGGGCTAATTCGCGCAGTTCGCAGCCGCGTTCAGCCTGCAGCAGCAATTCGGCCTGCGCGCGCTGCTCGGCCGGCACGAACGCCACCGCCCGCTGCACGGGCAGGCGCAACTGGCGCGGACCCTGGTCGGTGGCCAGCCAAAATTCCACCTCGGTACCGGCCGCCGTATCGCGCCAGTGCCGGGTCAACACAAATCCCTGCTCTTCTTGCACCACCTGCCTACCCTTATCCAGACCCAGAACACCGCCGCGCGGTATCCCACACTGTACCAGCCCGGCGGCGAAAACTCACTCTGACTAAGCGGCGCGGGCGGTTATCTGGTCCAGCGATTTCTGATACAGGCCGGCCACCAGGTTGGCCTGGGTGACCATGCCCCGCAGCCGGTTGGCCGTGTCGACCACGGGCAGGTGGTGGTGTCCATAGCTGGCGAACATGGGCACCAGTTCGGAAATCGGTTGCAGCAGCCGGGCCGTCTTGACCTCGCCGCTCATGATATCGCGCACCAGCACGCGGGGCCGCAGCCGCACCGTGCCCGGCAACTCGGCGCCGGCATTGGCCTGGACTTGGGCGTGGGCATGCACCACGAAGTCCATCTGGGTGACGATGCCGATCACGCGCTGCGCATCGTCGACGACGGGCAGCGCCTTGATCTGGTGTTCGCGCAACAGGTTCCAGGCCGCGTCGGCCGTCATATCCGGCCGCACCGTGCGCACCGCCGCCGACATGACGTCGGCGCAGAACAGGTTTTCCATGTGGCGGCGATAGGCGCGGATCTCCACTTCGCTGAACAGCGCCTGCAAGTCCTCCGCCTCCACGTCGAGCATCTCGCCGTGCTGCGCCAAGGCTTCCTCCAGGTCGGCCCGCGTGAAGCCGGTGCGGCGCGCCGGCGCCGCGCTGGCGGCGGCCCGATGGGGATAGCGGTGGCCAGTCAGGCGGTGATACACCAGGGCACTGGCCAGCAAGGCCACGGTATTGAGGCCGACCGGCGCCAGCACGAAACCATAGCCCAAGCCATGGACGGTGGTCCCGCCCAGCACCGCCGTGAGCGCGACGGCGCCCGATGGCGGATGCACGCAGCGCAGGTAAAACATGGCCGCGATCGCGAGCGGCACGGCCATCGTGGCCGCGACCATGGAATCGCCGACCGCGCGCACGCACGCCACGCCCACCAGCGCCGATACCAGATTGCCGCCAATGATGGACCAGGGCTGGGACAGCGGGCTGGCCGGCACGGCGAACAGCAGCACGGCCGAGGCGCCCATGGGGGCCAGCAGCAAGGGCAGGCTGCTGTTGGAACCGACGGCCAGCCGGGTCAGGCCGGCCGTCAGGGCGATGCCGATCAGCGCGCCGAGACAGCTGCGCAGGCGTTCCTTGTTGTTGAGATGGATGGCGGCGGGGGCAAATCGGCGTAAGCAATTTCTAACCAGGGACACAGCAAGACCTTTACGTGAGCACACTGGCCGCATCACGAACCAGCCAGAACAGGAGGAACCAGTGTCGCATCCCGCGCTGTGGCATGGCCAATGAAAAATTCTGGCAATTCATAGCAAAAAAATGTGTTTGAAATTGCCGGCGCCGGGTGCCACCGGCCCGCCTGGCGCGGGCGGCCCTGCTCAGGCGTCGTCCAGGGTGTCGCCGGAAGGGAGCGACGCCGGGCGCGCGGCGATGCTGTGCTGGAGACTGGAGCGATCCGTGCTCTCGGCCACGGTGCGCATTGCCTGGCGCACCCGGTCGAGCGTGGCGCTGCCCCGCTGGGTGGCGTACACGACATAGGCCGAGTGGGAGAACTCCGGCGTGTCCTGGACCCGGCGCAGGCGGCCATCGGCGATGAACTGCTGCGCCGTACTGGCACGGAAATACCCTGCCCCACCCACGCTCAGCATATACGTCATGGCCAACGGCCCCAGCGAGATCGACATGGGCGGCATGCTCAATTCCGGGTGGGCCGCCTCATGGTTGATGGAGAACTGCGGCCCCCAGTCAACGTAGATGTAGCGCTCGGGATCAACCGCGCCATCCGCTGCCGTGGTGACCATGATCAGCTTTTCTTCCAGCAGCAGCTCCGACACGAGGCCGGCGCGGGGGCGCGGGTTGTACAGCACGGCGATGTCGAGCGAACCATCCTGCACCCGGTCCAGCAGGCGCCCGGCCATGGCCACTTCGGAGCGGATCGACACTTCCGGATGGTTGCGGTTCATCCAGACCAGCCAGTCGGCCAGGAAGGGATGCCACAAGCTCAGTTCCGTGCCCACGCTGATCCCCACTGCCCTGCCGGCCGGCAAAGCGATCTGGCGCCGGGCCCGCTCCCACACTTGCACCAGCGCATGGGCGTGGCTCATGAATTGCTCACCCGCCGCGGTCAGCCGGGCGCCGGCCTTGTTGCGCACGAACAGGCGCTGACCCAGTTGCTCCTCCAGCGTGCGGATGCGGGCGCTGACGGCCGTTTGGGTCAAATGCATGCGCTGCGCCGTCTCGATAAAACTGCCGTTGGCGGCCACTTGCAGAAAAGTACGTGCCAGATTGATGTCCATGGGCACTATAGTAATACAGGAAATACTTGTTTGTCGCCAACAACATACCGTATGGCCAGCCAACCGGCGCTAGGCGTTCCCGCAATAGCGCAGCAGTTCCGGGCCGATCTGTTCGAGCGGCAACTCGCGGTCGACCGCGCCCAGCTTGACCGCCTCCTTGGGCATGCCATACACCACGCAGGTGGCTTCGTCCTGGGCCAGGGTACGCGCGCCCATCCGGTGCATGTCGCGCAGGCCGCGCGCGCCGTCATCGCCCATGCCGGTCAGGATGATGCCCAGCGCCGCATCGCGTGCCACCTGGGCCACGGACTTGAACAGCACGTCCACCGAGGGCTTGTGGCAGTTGACGGGCGGGCCGTCGAGCACCTCGACCGTGTAGTAGGCGCCGTCGCTGGCCAGGCGCATGTGCTTGCCGCCCGGTGCGATCAGCACCCGTCCCAGCAGCACCCGGTCGCCGTGGCGCGCTTCGCGGACCTCCATACCGCACAGGCCGTTCAACCGCTGGGCGAACATGGCGGTAAATTTTTCCGGCATGTGCTGGACGATCACGATCCCGGGTGTGGAGCGCGGCAGGCTTGTGAGCAAGGCCTCGAGCGCCTGGGTGCCGCCGGTCGAGGTGCCGATCGCGATCACCTTGTCGGAGCGCGCGGCGAGCGGCACCGGCGAGGCGGCAACGGCCTGCGCGGCGGCGGCCGCAATACGGCGCGGCGTGGCCCGGGCCGCCTGTTTGATGGTCTTGATCATCTCCTGGGCCGAGGCGGACAGGAAGTCCTTCAAGCCCAGCGTGGGCTTGGTCACATAGCCGATGGCGCCGGCCGCCAGGGCTTGCATCGTCACTTCGGCGCCTTGCCCGGCCAGGGTGGAGCAGATCAGCACCCGGGTCGGGCGCTCGGCCATGATCTTGCGCAGGAAGGTCAGGCCATCCATGCGCGGCATTTCAATGTCGAGCACGATCACGTCCGGCCAGTCGTTGGCCATCCGGTCCCAGGCGACGATGGGGTCGGGCGCGACACCGATCACCTGCAGCGCCGGGTCGGCGCCCAGCATGACCGACAGCACCTGGCGCACCACGGCCGAGTCGTCGACGATCAAGACCTTGATCGGTGCGCTCACAGGAAGCTGTCCCCCTCATCGTCGCCGTTGCCATCGCCCTTGACCCACACATCGCCGCTGTCCACGTCGAAATACAGGTGCCGGTAACCACCGCCCACATGCGTGGCCGCCGGCACGAGGCCGGCCTGCGCCAGCAGCGCGCGGGCCGCCGCGACATTGCGCGCGCCAATGTCGAGCACCGGCGATTGGTCAAACATGCGTCCGCCGCCGAACACTTTGGCGACGCACTGCCGCAGCGGCACCTGGCGCGCCGCCAGCTCGCGCTGCATCATGGCGAAGGCGGTCGGCGCATAGCGCCCGTCGCCGCCCGAGGCGGGCTGCATCGGCAGCAGGAAGTGGCAGATGCAGCCGAACTGCCGCTGCGGGTGCCACAGCGTGATGGCCACGCAGGAACCGAGCACGGTACCGAACACCTGGCCCGCTTCGCCACTGCCCAGATCGCCCGGATGGAGCAGGATCTCGCGCGCGGCCAATTCATGGACATAATCGTGTTTCATCGGCGTCGGTCGAAGCGGTAGGCGCCGGGGGCGACGCTCACCAGTTTGTCGAACAGGCCGTGCAGCGATTCGGCCATGCTGACGAACAGCACGCCATCGCCGGTCAGCCGCGACAGCAGCTGGCCCACCACCTTGCGCTTGACGGGCGGGTCGAAGTAGATCAGCACATTGCGCAGGAAGATCGCATCGAACGGCACCAGCTCCGGCAGCGGCTCGATCAGGTTGATCTGGGCAAATTCGATCTTCTCGCGCAGGCTGCGCTCGACGAGCAGCGTGTCATGGTACGGTCCGGTTCCGCTCAGGCAGTAGCGTTTGAGCAGCGCGGGCGGGATGTCGGTGGCGCGGTCCATCGGATAATGGGCCGAGCGCGCCATGTCGAGCACGCGGGCGCTCACGTCCGAGCCACGCACCTCCCAGGCCGGACCGGCCCCTCTGCGCTCGTGTTCGGCCAGCGTCATGGCGATCGTATACACTTCTTCGCCGCTGGAACAGGCCGCGCTCCAGACCCGGAACGGCTGGTCGCGGCGCGCCTTCTGGGCCAGCTCACCGAGCAGCTGGAAATGCTCGGCTTCGCGAAAGAAATAGGTTTCATTGGTAGTCAACAAATCGATCGCCGTCTGCGCTTCATCCTGGTCGCGGTTGGAACTGAGCAGCGAGAAATAATCGCCGTAGGAAGACAGGCTGAGCGCCCGCAGCCGCTTGTGCAGGCGGCTGCAGACCAGGGTCTTCTTGGCTGGCGTCAGGCTGATGCCGGTCTGTTTGAACAACCAGTCCCGGATCGACACAAACTCATAGTCGGAAATGCCGTGCAGCTCCATAGCATCAAGCCACCCCGGCCGTGTCTTCGGCCGGCGCCATCCTGCTCAGTGAAAACGTGGCCTGGGCGTTCAGGATGATCACGAAGCCATCATCGAGCTTGCCGATGCCATCGATGAATTCGGCCCGCACCGGGGTGCCGAAACTGGGCGCCGCCTCGATCCGCTCGGGCGCGATATCGATCACGGCGGCCACCGCTTCGACCATGATCCCGATCTCCATCGGTTCACCCGCATCGACGATTTCGATGACGATGATCGAGGTGCGCTTGTTGATCGCGATCGGGGCCCGCTCGAACAGCACGGCCAGGTCGATCACCGGCACCACCGCCCCGCGCAGGTTCAGCACGCCCCTGATGTGCTGCGGCATCAGGGGCACGTTGGCCAGGCTGGCGTTGCGGATGATCTCGCGGATGTTGGCGATGCCCAGCGCAAAGCAATCCTGGGCCAGCGAAAAGGTCAGGAACTGGTGGCTTTCGGCATCCTCCTCGTCGGCACCGCGCCCGCCATGCGTCAGATCGGCTTGCATGCGTCCTCCTCAGAAGCGTTTGAAATAGCTCTCGTCGGGCACGGCCCCGACCACCTTGCGCGGACCGCCCAGCGCCCGCTTGATGGCGACCTTGTGCGGCACGCCTTCATGCTCGTCCGTTGTGGTCTCGACGGTGAAGTAAGCCATCAATTCCTGCAAGGAGCCGGCCTGGCCCGACATTTCCTCGGCCGTCGCGGCCAGTTCTTCGGAAGCGGCCGCGTTCTGCTGGGTGGCCTGGTTCAACTGCCCCATGGCCGTACTGATCTGGGCCAGGCCCGAGGTCTGCTCTTCCGACGCGGCCGTGATTTCCTGCACCAGGTCGGAGGTCTTGCGGATCGAGGGGATCATCATGTCGAGCAGCTTGCCGGCCAGTTCGGACGTACTCACGCTGCTGCTGGCCAGTTCGCTGATTTCCTTGGAGGCGATCTGGCTGCGTTCGGCCAGCTTGCGCACCTCGGCCGCGACCACGGCGAAGCCCTTGCCGGAGGCGCCGGCGCGGGCCGCCTCGATGGCCGCGTTCAGGGCCAGCAAGTTGGTCTGGTCGGCGATGTCGTCGATGATGCCGATCTTGCCGGCGATCTGCTTCATCGCTTCGGCCGTACGGTTGACGGCGTCGCCCCCCTGGCCCGCGTCGGTGGCCGACTTGGCGGCCATGGTGTCGGTGACGCGGGCGTTTTCCGCGTTCTGGGCCACCGAGCCGGACAGCTGCTCGAGGGCCTCGCTGGTGCGCTCGACGCCGCTGGCTTGCTCGGACGCCGCCTGCGACAGGCTCTGCGCGGTCGAACTGACCTGCTGCGAGGCCGAGGTCAGCGCGTTGGCGGCGCCGCGCACCTCGCCGATGATGTTGGCCAGCTGTTCGCTGGTCGAATTGGAGTATTGCTTGAGCACGCCGAAAGTGCCCTGGTACTCGTTGGTGATACGCTGGGTCAGGTCGCCCGTGGACAGCGCCTTGAGCATGCGCACCACTTCGTTCAAGCCGGTCTCGCTGGTGTCGAGCAGGCGGTTCATGCCGCCGGCCAGGGTGCCGAAGAAATCGGTCTTGCCGCTCGGGTCGATGCGGCGCGTGAAGTCGCCCTCGCTGGCGCCGGACACGATGTCCGCGATCTCGGCCTCGATCGCCACCTCGGCGGTGCGGTCATTCCACTCCACCACCGTGCCCAGGCGCGCGCCTTGTTCGTCCGACACGGGGCTGGCCAACAGCGACATGGTGCGGCCGCCCACCTTGATCTGGGTGCGATAGGTCGAGTTCAGGCTACCGAGCAGGTTGCGCTGGTGCGACGGGTTTTTGTGGAAGCTGTCGAAGTTCTTGCCCAGGATGTCATGGGCGCGGAAGTGCGGCAAGTCCTTGCGCAGGTCGGCCTCGGCCGCCGCCATCATCTTGCTCACCGACTCGTTGAGGTAAATGATCTGGCCGTCGACATCGGCGATCATCACCGAGGTCGAGCAGCGGTCCAGCGCTTGCTTCAGGCGGGCGTTGGCGCGCGCCACCTGTTCGGCTTGCAGTTCGGCCATGCGGTCCTTCCACTCGACCACGGTGCCCAGGCGCTCGCCGGCGCCGCCGAACATGGGCGTGGCGACCAGCCCGAAAGCGCGCCCGCCGACCTGGATGTCGGCACGGTAGGTGTTGCGCAGCGCGCCGAGCAGGTTGCGCTGGTGCGCCACGTTCTTGTGGAAGCGGTCAAAGCTGCCGCCGATGATGTCGTCGGCCTTGAACTGCGGCAAGTCCTTGCGGATGTCGCTCTCGGCCTCCTGCAGCAGGGTCTTGACCGACTGGTTCATATAGGTGATGGTGCCATCGGCGTCGGCGATCATCACCGAGGTCGAGGTCGCGCTCAGGGCTTGCTTGACGATCTCGTTGGCGACAGCCGCCTGGGCCGCCTGTTGCAGGCGCTCACGCACCAGGTCGATGGCGGTGGTGATGGCGGCCTTCTTGCCCGGCAGGCGATCAATGGCGCGCGAGAAGTCGCCGCCCGCGTAGGCCGTCACCAGCTCGACGATCTGCATCTTGACGGCGATGTGCGCGCGCACCAGCTGGTTGATGCCGGTCGCCAGTTCGGCCAGGCTGCCGCCAAAACGGCTGGCGTCGATGCCCTCGTCGATCCAGCCTTCCGTGTGCTTGTTGGCCATCTCGGTGTGGGCCGCGTGGAACTGGCGTAACTGCTTACCCAGCTCGCCCAGCGCACTGCCCAGCGCGTCGTCGCCGCCCGCGGCAGCGTCGAACTCGCCCCGCGCCAGCGCCCGGGCCTGACCCGCGTACGCCAGCGCGCGCGCCTGGCCCGCCGCGCACAACCAGTAGCCGAGCAGCGCACCGGCCGCCACGAACAACAACTGGGGCAGGGGCGATGCCAGCCCCGCCTGTGCCATCGACGGCAACAGCAGGCCAATTGCCACCAGCGCTGCGATCACCAAACCTGTTTGTTGCGCCATGCCGAGCCGATTACCCATTGCTCATCTCCTGTGAAGTTGCGCCTGTTCCCATGCCCGCGATCTGCGGACGCCATCCATCCCGTGCCTGTCCCGCCGTCATCTTGACCAACACCCCCACGTCGAGGATCAGGGCGACATCACCCGATCCGAGCACGGTCGAACCGCTGATGCCGCGCAGCTGCCGGAACAGCTTGCCGAGCGGCTTGATCACGGTCTGGTATTCGCCCAGCAGTTCATCGACCATCAGACCGGCCATCGCGCCGCCGCCGGTCCGCACCACGACAATACGCCGGCGTGACGGCGCCGGGCCCGGCACGTCGAACACGGCGCGCAGGTCGAGCACCGCCAGCACATCGCCGCGCAAGTCGATGTAGCCGGCCGCGCCCGCCATGCCCTGCAAGCGGGTACCGTTCGCGTCGAGGCACTCGGTCACCGCCTGCAGGGGGATGACAAAGGCGCCGTCGCCGACCTTGACCAGGAAACCATCGATGATGGCCAGCGTCAGCGGCAAGCGGATCTCGACCCGGGTGCCGAGTCCGACCACACTGCTCAGCTTGATCGAGCCGCGCAGCGCCTCGATGTTCTGGCGCACCACATCCATGCCGACTCCGCGTCCGGACAAATTGGTCACTTCGGCCGCCGTCGAAAAGCCGGGCGCGAAGATCAGCTCCAGTTTTTCCGCCTCGCTCAACACCTGGCCCGGCGCCACCTGGCCCCGTTCGCGCGCCTTGGCCAGCAGCACTTCGCCGTCCAGGCCGCGGCCATCGTCGCCGACCTCGATGACGATGCTGCCCGAGTCGTGGCGCGCCGCCAGGGTGATGGTGCCGACCGCGCTCTTGCCCCTGGCCTCGCGTTGCGCCGCCGGCTCGATGCCATGGTCCAGGGCATTGCGCACCAGGTGCATCAGGGGATCGCCGATGCGTTCGACCACCGACTTGTCCAACTCGGTGTCGGCGCCGTCGATTTCCAGCCGCACTTCCTTGCCCAGTTCGGTCGAAATGTCATGCACCACGCGCCGGTAGCGCACGAAGGTTTCGCCTATCCTGACCATGCGCAGGGCCAGCGCGCCATTGCGGATCTCATCGACCAGGCGGCCCAGGTGAGCGGTGGTGCCGATCAGGTCCGGGTTGCGCGAACCCTGGGCCTGGAGCGTCGCGCTGGCGCCGCAGATGACCAGTTCGCCAACCAGGTTGATCAGGTCGTCGAGCTTGTCGGCGGCGACCCGGACGAACAGGCCGGCGTCCGGCCTGCCTTGCGGGACGGGCGCGCGGGCCTGGCGCTTGAGGGCGGCGTCGAGCACTTCCGGGGCCACGTGGTTCTGGTCCACCAGGATCTCGCCGAGCATGGGCGCGGGGTGCGTAGTTTGTTGCTGCCGGGCCAGCGCGGCGGCCAATGCTTCCGCGCTGAGCGCGCCGCAACCGACCAGGATCTCACCGAGCCGCTGCTCATGGTCCAGTTCTTCGATCAGGGCGATAAAGTCGGCCGCGCGCCGGGTCGGGGCGAGGATATGCACGACGCAGTCGTCGGTCAGGAATTCAAACGCGGCCTCGATGTCGGCGCGCATCGCCTCGGTCTCAAGGCGCAGCTCAAAGCCCAGAAAGCAGCTTTCGGGGTCGAACGCGTCCCAGGCTGGCAGCCGTTCGACGATGGTGGCGAGGATGGTGACGCGGCCCAGGGTGGCCAGGTAGTCGATCACGCTGAGCGGATCGAAGCCGTTGCGGAAGGTGTCGTCGCGAAAGCGCAGCGACAAGTGCCAAGTGCCTATCCTGGGGTCGGCGGCCGGCGGCGCCGGCGGTTGCTGCTCCAGGTAAGCGGCCAGCCGGGCCAGCAGGTCCTCGGCCGGCGGCGCCGCGCTGCCCCCCTGCTCGGCATCGGCCAGCAGGGCCGCGATCTGGTCGCAACAGGTGAGCATCAGCGCGCCGAGCGTGGCATCGAACGGCACCTGGCCCTGGCGCACGCGCTCAAGCACACTCTCGACCTGATGGGTAAAGCTGACCACCGGTCCGATGTTGAACACCCCGGCCGTCCCCTTGATGGTGTGGGCCGCGCGGAACAGCGCATTGATGGCCTCGCTGTCACCCGGGCTCTCCTCGAGCCAGAGCAGCGCGTCCTCGATTTGCTGCAGCAGGTCGCGTGCCTCGCTATAGAATAGCAGCAAAGCGTCGTCGAAACGGGCATCCAGGCCACTCATGGCGCCACTCCCGCAAACTGGTCCGCCACCCGGTAGCGCTCCAGCACGGCCGCCACCACCGCCGGTACGCCCTGCAGCGTCAGCTGGCCGCCAGCGCGCGCGACGGCCTGGGCAAAAGCGAGCAGCAACTGCAGGCCGGCGCCATCCATGTCGGTGACGCCGGACAGGTCGAGCACCGGCGCTGCCGGGGCGGCGCTACTGAAGGCCTGGGCCAGCAGCGGCTTGACGCTGCCGGCGTACTGGATGGTCAGTTCACCGTCGAGCACGATCACTTGTTGCGGCATGGCCATTCCTCTCGCAGCTTAGGGAACAATCCGATATTCACCGCGCTGAACATCCGGAGGCGGGGTGAGGCCCATCTTGGTCACATGGCGCAGTGCGGCGGAATCATCGCCACTCCGTGTCGTGCTTTTCAACAATTGAGTGGACACAATAACATTTCACGAAAACTGAAATACTCACACATTGTCACAATGGTGGATCGGGCCGTCGGCAGGCCCGTCAAACCCCGGCTTTAACAACACAGGGGCACGCCCCTCACAGCGTGCATCAGCCCCCTGCCCAGCGGGCTTGCTGGAGCTGACGTACAAGGACGGGCAAACGAGATCGTCCTGGCCCAGCGCGCGCGCCCCCGTCTTCATGCCAGCCCCCTGCCGGCGCTGGTCCATGCGCGGTGCAATGCGTGCGTCAAACCTGGTGCAAGCCAGGCATAACCCGGTAGAAAAATCGGCACGAGCCGACGATGGTAGGTGTTTGATTTTATTGGCCTGCCCAGCAGGAATCGAACCTGCGACCCTCAGCTTAGAAGGCTGACCAAAAACGATTTTCGATAGTTTCCCTTTGATGCCAAAAACGCGCGCTCTCATAGGAGAAATCACGTTTTACGCCCTCTTTTCCGCCTCGACGTTTTCCCATGGTTACCCTTAATTTGCTAAAATTTGCCTACATGGTGCCTACACGGTGCCTACACGGGAGAGGCAGACAGTGGCAAAGCTCAACTTCACGGCGGACCGCGTGGCAAGCTTCCAGTGCGAAGCCGGCAAGCAGCAATCCATATTCTGGGACGCCAAGGCGCCCGGCTTGGGGCTGCGCGTGACAGCCGGGGGCGTTCGATCCTACATCTTCGAGTCGCGGTTAAATGGCAAGACCATCCGCATCACCATCGGCAATCACCTGACATGGACAGTGGCAAAAGCTCAAGCAGAAGCCACCCGTTACAAGGCGCTAACCGACCAAGGCATTGACCCGCGCCAGTTGCGCGTTGACCAAGCCGCCGAGGCAGAGGCAGCGCGCGCAGAAGCAAAGCGCCAGGATCTTAAGCTTGGCGACGTCTGGCCCCTATACCTTGAGGCGCGGCGCGCACGCTGGGGCGAACGCCACTACCAGAATCACATTAACTTGGCGGCCGAAGGTGGCCAGGCGAAGAAACGCGGCAAGGGAGAGACGGTCGCCGGCCCGCTTGCGCCGCTGATGAAACTGCTGCTATCAGAGCTCACGGCCACCAAGATTGCCGAGTGGCTTGAGCGCGAGGCGGCGGCCCGTCCCACCAACGCGGCGCAAAGCTATCGCATCTTGCGCGCGTTCATCCGCTGGGCGGACGACCAGTCGGCGTATCGCGGATTATTCCCCGCCCAGTCATACAGCGCCAGTCGCGTGCGCGACGTGGTGCCAAAGAGCCGGGCCAAAGATGGCGACTGCCTGCAGCGCGAGCAGTTGAAGGACTGGTTTGACGCCATGCACAAGATAGCCAATCCGACCATTCGCAACTACCTGCAAGGCCTACTGTTGACCGGCGCGCGCCGGGAAGAACTAGCCGCGCTTCGCTGGGAAGATGTGGATTTCCAGTGGCGTAGTATGAAAATCCGGGACAAGGTTGAGGGTACGCGCATCATCCCGCTGACTCCATACCTGGCCAGCCTGCTGCTGGAACTGAAGGGCATCAACGACACGCCACCCAAGGTCCGCCGGCTGCGCACGCTGGAGAAAACCGGTCGCGAATGGGCGCCCTCCCCTTGGGTCTTCGGGAGCACCACGTCGGAAAGCGGCCACATTACCGAGCCGCGCATAGCCCACACCGATGCACTGATCGCGGCCGGCCTGCCGCACGTGTCGCTACATGGCCTGCGTCGGTCGTTCGGTACACTGTGCGAGTGGGTCGAGGTACCGAGCGGCGTGTCCGCGCAGATCATGGGCCACAAACCCAGCGCTCTGGCTGAAAAGCACTACCGGCGCCGGCCGCTGGACCTACTCCGAAAGTTCCATGATCAGATTGAGGCATGGATGCTAGAACAGGCCGGCATCGAATTTCAACCAGCGCCAGCAGTATTGCACGTGGTGGCCAACACATGAAAAAATCGACAAATAATGCACCGCCGGCTCTTCCAATACGATTCGGCATGACCGACGGTAGC
This sequence comes from Rugamonas apoptosis, assembly GCF_014042355.1. GTDB lineage: Bacteria > Pseudomonadota > Gammaproteobacteria > Burkholderiales > Burkholderiaceae_D > Rugamonas > Rugamonas apoptosis. Next base: position 284,854 of record NZ_JACEZU010000003.1, on the reverse strand, counting down.
AATGCGCATTTGCTCGTGGACGCGCGCGGCGAAATCATTGGTGAACTGTTTGGAATCGTCACAGGAATATCAGTCGCAGACGCACACAATAGCCCTTTGTGTGCCAACGGCGTCAGGACCGCTGAATACCTTGTCAATGCTGTCAATTCATACGGAGAAATGATCCTAGCGCTGCGGACAATTTCAGCCACAGCGCAAGGAAAACGGATACCGGCGCTTGCCTTCGACACGCTGAAAAAAGCGGGTGAAGTATAAGCACCGCTCGACTAGATGCAGGAGCAAGCCCCGCATCGCATGCTGAATAACTAGTTCAAAGCGTCAGCCTAGGCCCGCGAACCGAAGAGCGGGAGACCTTCACCCGCCTGGCTGGCGCCCCAATTTATGAAGGCGCTTGAAGGAGCGCAACGTGAGCAAGTTGCATCAACTTAAGAGCTGGTACTCGTTCGAGGAGACTGCGGCACGGCTTTCGCAGACACTAGGCGAAGTCGTTACCGACAAGGACGTCATTCAACTTGCCGCAGAAGGAAAACTTAAGTGCGGCTGGCTTCTTAACGGCGCTCATTTTGCGCGGCGCGCAACAGCCTATTGTGCCTATCCTCGTAATCCGCGCTTTCTTATCTATTCTGAACCTGTGTATGACGCAAACGGTGAATCATGGGGTGAATCGTTGGCGGGAATCTATTCGCTTCCCGTCGATTGGTGTCCGTCCTGGGGCTGGTGGATACTTACCTTTATTGGGCTGGGTGGTGAAGGTGGCGACATGTGCGGCCCCCTTGTCATCGATGAAGAGGGCGTGACATGGGAACTATATGACGAAGCAAGCAAAGGGATTTCGGACTTCTTCCATTTCCCAAAAAGGCATGAAGTCGTCTTCCGGCGGGAGGATATTGAAGCCTTTGAGGAGACAATTAGGGATGCTACATCAAGCAAGCAGACCGTGATACCACTCCCTGACCACAATTCCGCCCCGGCCACCACGACGGCAATGCCACAGAAGCGTCAACCGTATACTTGGGATAAGCACGCCCTTCGAAAATTATGGGACGAGAGCCTGGCACCTGGCGCGAGTATCAAAAATCTATCCGACCAATACGGCATTACTCGTCAGTCTATTGAAAAATCGTTAAAAAAGGCAAAAGAGGAATTCGGGCCTAAGAAGGCAGATCCTTTTGCCGCTCTTGGAACGCCCAGCAGAAAAAAATAGGTTGCGTTGCATGGTTGCATAAACCGGCCTGAAACCCGCATGGTTGCTGGGTTGCGCGGTTGCTGCAACCAGGTTGCATGGTTGCCGTGCGTAGATTTCTGCATCATCAAATCCATGAAAGGAAAGATGATGCAAAACGTTCCGAAACTGCAGATAGCAGCGTCCGTTGCTATTCCACCCGCTTTGGCAGCAGTCGCCCAAGGTCGCGACCACATCAAAACTTCTGAGTTCGCCCATGCTGTCAGCCTGGCCACTCAGACCATCCTGAAGAATCACTGCCTCACTGGCGAATGCTACGGCATCCGCCCCGTCAAACGGGGCAAGTTCTTGTTGTGGCCGGTGGCTGGCATCGCCCAAGTTCTGAACGGCGGTGCATAATGAAGCGCCCACCACAGGACTCAAAAAAGAAAAAGTCAGGGGATGCTGGGGAGCGCCCTGACCTTTTCGGGAATGCTATATCTGAGCCGCATTCTACACCTTCCGCCCGGTTTTTCGGTACCGACAATCCGCGCTACCTGCGCGCTCTGCAAGCACTGCTGACGCGCCCGATGTCCCGTTCCCACCTCGACGAGGTAGCCGGCTGCGCCAACGGTCCCGACTTAGTGCTGAACATCCGTGAGCTGGGCTTGGGCAAGGCCGGACTCGCGTGCACGTTGATCGATGACACCGACCGCGACGGCCGCAAGATCAAGCGTGGCGTTTATAGCCTGACCAACGCCGGCCGTCGCGCTGTCATGGTGTGGCTGCGCATGCGCGACCGGAAGGCGGTCGAATAGTATGGGCATCGACCACGCCAGCAAGCGCAAAAAAGGCGACTCAGGGCGCGACGGCGGCGGCTTCGTCGCGCTCCCTTGGTCAGTGCTTGATAGCCTAGCCTTTCGGTCCCTGTCGCATCCGGCGCGCAGTCTGTTGTGGGAGCTCGGGCGTCAGTTAGGCAAGGACAACAACGGGCGGTTGCTATTGTCCAGCGCCTACTTAGCCAAGCGTGGATGGAATTCGGATGGAGTGATTGACCGCGCGAAGAAAGACCTGCTGGCGAAAGGACTTGTCTTCCAGACTGTGCAGGGCCATCGGCCGAACAAAGCATCATGGTTCGCCGTGACCTGGTACGCGCTCTCTCCAAATCCGGCATATGACCCAGGTGTGAAAGCTGCCTTCATACGTGGCGAATATCGCAATTTCAAGCCAGAAAAAATTGAGCCCCTTACTCCCTCCGAGGGAGTAGGCGAACGGTGCATAGCTCTCTCAGAAGGAGTAGAAGACGTACCGTCTACTCTCGGAGAGAGAGCTATCAAGGCCACTTTTGATTCGGCCTCTACTCTCTCTCAGAGATTCCTTCTAGCTTCACCATGTGCCGGTGAACTTAAATCCGCAGACCAGGGCAATGCCGACTGCGACCACGAACCAGCGGAGGCATCATGAGCCGTCAAACCGCTGCGCTGGTCCTTAACATCCTGGCCGCTGTCGAATCCATGGAAGCGCCGCAGCATGCCCGCTATGCACTCGCCCGCTTCATCACCGAGCAATGCCAGGCGGCCGGCATCAAAGCCGTTGACCGAGCGGCACGTGTCCAGTTCGCGCGACGCTTGCTCGATGCCGGCGAGCCCAGGTCGACCATCCGTGACCGCCTGATGGTGCGCTTCGACATCTGCCGATCCGTCGCCTACAGCGCCATCGAGGCCGCGCTACAACTGTCCGGGAAGCGCGAAAAAAAACGGACGCAAGTGCTCCATGATGGGCTTACTTGAAAACCATTTTCACCCAACCCGACAAAGGAAAAAACATGCTTCGCCACGACACCGAAGAATTCATGCGCAAGGCTCGTGAGTTCGGCCTGATCGAAGAGATGGACCGCGAATTGGAACTGCGCAAAAACGAAGAACGCTTGGCCGTCATCGCTGAACTGGCCTCATTACCAAGCGCCGAACAAGCCGGTCTGCCAGCGTTGACTGAGGCCGCCACCAAGGCCCGCCGTGCGCTCGAACTGGCACAGGAAGCATACATGGCGGCCGACCGTGCGTACAAGGAAAGCTCCATGCAGGTGTACGGTGCGCAGCTGAAATTCGACGGCGCCCGCAACAGCCTGGAACTACGGGCTCGCGAACTGTCGCCGCAATTCATGCGGGACGCGTACGAAGACTTGGCGATTCTCGACGGGCATGTGCAGGGTCAATTCCGTTACGAGCATGAGTCGGTCGCCGACGGTTGGTTCGGTGGACGCCGCACCGTCACCACCAGCAACGGCGACGCGATGTTGGCCTGCCGGACCACCATTGCCGACGCGCAGAAGCGCCTGCTGGCGATGATGTTGGAGTCCGCGCCGTTCGAGGAAAGCCAAGCCGAGACGGAGAGGTTGGTTGAAGCCGCGAAAGCGCAAGCATTCGCGCTGGGTGTTTCGAAGCAGGAATGGACCGAGCGCCGCAAGCCAAAGGACAAGGACGACAAAGTGGAGGCTGCTGCGCACCGCGCCAATGTCCGCCGCTCGAAACAAATCGCCACTCTGACGCCGTGAGGACTTGACCATGAAAAAGCAAATCCTACTCGGCCATCTGGCCAGCCAGGCATGGGCGATGCATCCCGATTATCTGACCAACCTCGCCGCAGTGCTGCAGCGCTGGTCTGCTGGTGAATCGGCTGGCGCCGATGTCATGGCCGATGTACAGGCGGCACAGGAAGCCCGTGCGGCGCGCAAGGCGGCAACGCCGGCCAAGGCCACCGGCAATATCCAGGTGCTGAACCTCTGGGGCGTGATGACTCAGAAGGCCAACCTGGTGAATGAAATCTCCGGTGGCGGCGGCACATCAACACAAGCCTTCACGCAAGCGTTCCGTGACGCGATGGCCGATCCCTCAGTGGCCGGCATCCTCATCGACTGTGACAGCCCGGGCGGCTCCGTCACCGGCACGCCCGAACTGGCGGCCGAGGTTATGAAGGCGCGCGGCGTCAAGCCCGTGTATGCGTTTGTGAACGGCCTGGCCGCATCGGCATGCTACTGGGTGGCCAGCTCCTGCGAGGCCATCTACTCGACGCCCAGCGGCAGCGCCGGCAGCATCGGCGTGTACTGCACCCACACCGACGCCAGTAAGGCGATGGAAAAGGCTGGGCTCGCGCAGGAGTTCATCAGCGCCGGCAAGTACAAGACCGAGGGCAATTCAAACGGCCCGCTGAATCCCGAAGGTCGCGCCCACATCCAAGGCCAAATTGACAGCTTCTACAACGCGTTCACGGGCGACGTAGCGCGCGGGCGCGGCACCACGACGGCTGCAGTCAAGGCCGGTTATGGTCAAGGGCGTTGCCTGCTGGCTGACGAGGCATTGAAGGCTGGCCTGATCGATGGCGTTTGCACCTTCGACCAGGCAATCGCCAAGTTGGGCGCGCGCATCAAGGGCGGCACCAGTCCAGCAGCACGGCGCACGGCCGGCCCGACGACAGCAGCACAAGCCGCAGCGCGCCAGCGGCAAGTAGAGATTGCCGCCCTGACCGGCCAATCGCCCACCACCAGCAGCACCAGCAGGGCAGCTAACAGCGAGCAGGTCCGGGCCCGCATTGCGGCCCGCTGGCGCCAGATCGAAATCGCATCGAAATGACCGCCAGCCCAACCAACTGAAAGGACCACAACATGACAACCCTCGTATCCGGCGCACTGCTCGACGGCGCCCTGACCGGCCAGCTCAACACCGTCAACCACGTGAAGAACATGACGGTGTGCACGTCATCGGCTTTGGTCGGCACCGTCAGCATCAACGGCAACGGCCTGGCTTTCACCAGCACCGGCGGCCTGAACGGCGTGCAGAGCGTGGCGGCCGACGTCTGGGGGCCGGCGTTCTTCACACTGAGCAACGCCGCCGATGTCGGCAAGGTGCAGGTGACCTGGACGCTGCCATAAGCGCACGTTGACCCGGCCGATGCGGCATTAAAAGCCTGAATCGGTGGCGAGAAAATGGCGAACGATTCCGCATATCGCCTTTAGGTACAGTAACCCATGATTATTGATAGTCATCAGAGATCAGCGAGGAACGGCATGGCAACACAACAACCCGCAGCGCCGCACAACGGTAGCGACCACAACCCGAGTCCAGCGTGCCTGCTGCTGCAATGTGCGGAAGTCTGTTACCGGGCAACCCTGGCGACCGATCCGGCAAGCATCGTCCGCGCGCAATACATCATGGATGACATTCTTGCTGCTGCCCGCGCCGGCGGATTCGCACAGGGCGACATCCTGGCCACACTGCTTGCCCGCAACGAGGTGACGGCACGTGTGAGACAGATGGCCGAGGCCGCGACCGCAGCCGCCGGTGAGTCTGCCTTGCGGGGCATCGTCGCCAAGTACCAGACGCGCTAGAAGCGCCTATGACGCTCGCCGGTCTGGATTGCTGCCGTGATGGGACTGCCTCTCTGATCGTGGCATGGCGGCCCGGATGGGCGGTGCCAGAGGCATTCAGACAGGGGTAGGGGGATGTAAATCCCTAGGGAGTCGTCCGGCGAAAACCGTTGCCTTAAGTTTTTTTTTATTTATCGAAGGATTTGCTTTGAAAAATTCCATTCACGCCGCACCGAAAGGACTGTCCGCGCTGGCAAAAGCCTGGTGGAACAAGCTGACCGACGAATACGGAATTGACGACCAGGCCGGATTGCTCCTGCTTGAAACGGCAATGCGCGCAATGGACCGCATGACCGAAGCAGCGGCACTCATTACTCAGCACGGCATCGTCACCGAAGACCGTTTTGGCCAACTACGGCCGAACCCGGCGACCACCATCGAGCGCGACTCGCGCGCCGCAATGATCAGCGCCTTGAAAGCCCTGAATCTCGACCTGGAGCCAATCGGCAAGCCGGGCCGGCAACCTGGGAAATGACATGCCGACGAACCGAAAACGCACCGTGCGTGGCCGTCGTGGGCCGCCTATCGATCCCGATCAATGGGCATATCTGACTGACCAGGAGCCTAAGAACAAATTCGTTAGGTTAATCCGACGTGACAAAATGTGGCTTGATCTGTGGACCCAGCACAAAGACGCCATCCTTGCCGAATGGGTGACGAAGCATCCAGGCACCCGGCCCAGCTTTTGGTGGAAGTACGACGCGCCATGCGAGCTATTCCCCAACGAGGATGATCCTGACGGCGAACCGTGGCCGGCGCCGTGCCCACGCCTGCAGGTTGGTGGCTCGCCCGTTGAACCGGAGCCGTTCTACTGCGCCAGCAATTTCGGCATTCCCGCCTCTAATCTGGACGACGATGACCCAGCCCTTCTCGCTGACCCGCCAGTGTGGGAGAGCCAGGCCGCATACCTGAAACGCCACGGGCTGCTTTTCCCTGGTGAGGCGAAGCTATTGAAACCGCAGGCCGAGCCGGCGAACCGCGCCCGCCGGCCGGCCACCAAACGGAGCTGACATGAGCCACGAACGCGAACTAGTTCACGCTGTCCTGCAGTGGCATACCGCCCACGCACGCCGCATGGCCATCGGCGCCGAGAAACGCCGCTTGGAGAAGCAGCTCAAAGCCGAAGGCTTGTCGATATTTTCGCCGGCCTACACTCAGCAGGGAAACGCTGCGCGCCAGTTGACGGAGCTCAAGCGCAAGGAGTTGGCTGCCTTGCGCGCCTTGGCCAAGGCCTGCGCGAAGCAGCGCGGCCACTTGGATTCTGCAGACGTCATCGACCTGGACGGTACGGCGGTGCTACTGCCGACCACCGGCTGAGTTCCGGCGCGGCGCGCCGCTTCCGATGACGTCCAGCGACTGGACGGCACCGATAGTTTGTCCGGTCGCTCGGCTTAAACTTCAGCCCAGCAGCACTTGCCCAAAATTTTGGGTCAGCACTCACCTAAAATCTCAGGCCAGCAATACTCGCCGAAAAATTCCGACCAGCACGCCAGCCGGCGTATAGCCGTACCGTCTAAAAACTCTTTGTGGTTGGTGCCTACAAGGTATCATTGTTAAAGTACAAACCGGCAAACCGATTCGCCAAAACGGGGAAAGCCATGCAAACGGATAGACCAGTGCCACCGGATTGGATGCCCGCCAATGGACATCCCGCTTTTTACCGCATTTCTGGGCACCTATGGGCTCGCGGCCTATGGCGGGATCAATATTCCTACGCTGTCGCGCATGCTGCCATGGCATGCACATACTATGCGCGCAAAGCATTGGAGGCGACACCACCAGAAGAAATTGAAGAGTTTCGAGACACTGCACTTGAATTATTGGACGAAGTTGGGTGGTTACCGGCCCGGCGTTCCCACTTGATCCTAGTCAGCGCTGACGGCTATGACATCGAACTTCTCGAACTCTGCCGGTCGCTGAGCGATTAAGCAGAAGTTCTCCGGTCGGTGCCGTACGTCGGCGGTAAATTCGGCCTTGCCCCGTCCCGATTTAGGACACCCCGTCCCGATTTGGGACTAGCTGGGCGCCGTCCTGCGACAGGCACTGGCTGGCCTGGACTTCTCCTGAAATTCTAGGAGATTGCCCCCAGTGCCGCGCGGGCCTGAATTTCTAGGAACGTGCCGGCGCCGTGCCATCACCACTCACATCGGATGTGACCCCTCCTGAAATTCAAGGAGGCCGTCCGGATCTTGCCCCCAGAAGGTTCCCGCGCAACCGGGAATCATCACCAAGGACCAGAACGGAACTTGCCCTTGGTGCTTACCGAAGCAGGAAATCCGACATCGCCTCGAAGTGGGAAAATCCCACTTTGCCCCAGGTATGGGAAATCCCATATCGACGCCGACGCGTCAGCCACGCGTGCCTGACGCGTGCCGCACGCGTCAAAGCAGCCCACTGCCAGCCATCACTGCTTTGCAACCCTCTTTAAGAGGGGCGCAGATTTGCGGGTGACATTTAGTCCCTCGCAAATACCGGTTTCCCCGGTATTTGGCTGGCACCTTCTCAATACCAGATATTCTGGTAAATAGCTGGCCTAGTCCTACATGTGTGATTTTCCCGTATGTACACGGGCCCGGGCGCGAGTGAACATCGGTAATCCGCAAATCGGCGTGTGACTATCCGTCACGGGCAAGCCCGGTCCAGCGGCCTGGCGCCGCCGTTGGTCAGCGCGGCTTTGCGAGTAGTTATTAACGACGTGCAAACATGAGGGCGTGCTACTGTACAGCGCCTAATAACCGTCTCGGCAAAATATCCGAGACGGTCCTAAGGTAATTTCGCTGAGGACGCGCGAGGCTTCGCGAGCGCTCACCGCCAGCAGTTTGAAGGGGGTGCCGTTCTTGCACCTCCTTGCCGGCGCGCGCTGTCGATGATGGGGTAGCGCTTCACGACCCCACAGCCAACGCGTGGACGGCGCCGGTGGCAACGGGGCCAAAGGGTATAACGAAACGCTACCCCCTTGCGAACGCTATTCCTGTCCTGTCCGCATCTTGTCCGCACTGCCAGCGGACACAATGCGGACGCGCGCGGTGACGTTACGGTGACGCTGCAGTGACGTCACAGGTAACGCCGGGGTAACGCTAGAGGTAACGCTCGGAGCGTTAGTAGCTGAAAACCCAGCCGGTTCCAGCTGGGTTCCAGCGAGCGTTGAACGCTTGTTGCGGGGCTGGGCTCGAAAACCCCTTTTGAGGGGCTTCGAAGGGGCTTGCGACAGGTGGGGATTAAATGCAGGAATTTTGCTTTAGTGGTGAGCTCGACCGTCGGCTCACAATTGAGCGAGCTTTGGCGAGGCGCGCAGCAGCCACCCAACGCTAGGGGGTAGGGGGTGAAAATCTCTACAGCCGCCAGCTTTAAAAACCGGCTGCTCAGAGTTTTTTTTGCGCGTGCAGGATAGAAAAATCGTTTTTTGAGGAGATGACCGCGAGTACCATCTGAAGGGATAGAAGAACGTTGACCGTGCTCGGTTTCAGTTCTCGGCTACAAGGGCCGGATGCGCATCGTCCACGCAGTGCCCGTTCCAGTACACCTCCTCGAATGGAGTTACGCGATGCAGCGATTGTGCGGCTGCACGATCAGATGAACTTGATTCGTCCATCTGCACGATGTGCGTGTCGAAGGTCTCGGTATTTTTATAATCCGTACTGACCGAGACAAACCGGGTGCCACCCGTGAAGCCGCCAAAGCTGTTTTTCCCATCAACAATCCCACACATCGCAATTTCCACATCGCCTGACGCCGCTACTTTTCGCACGAAGTAAGATGAACGAATAACCATCGAATCTGGGTCTTTCATTCGCGCCCTGAGCGTCTTAATGGTATTGTCCTCGGCCCAACCCGCAGGCCCTACTGCCTTGTTCCGCACATAAAACCCAGCGACCAACAGTACAGGCACCAAGAGAACGACGATGGCAAGCCACTTTAGAAATTTCATCATGCGCCCTTTCTAGCGTTCCAGACATTCTATAAACATCAGCACCGAGAAATCTCTCAAAATATCACCGCAACTTCTGCTTGACGCGGCGCCAGTTGCAGGACTATTCTTAATCATCCCCGAGAAAGAGGGGAACGGGTTTGGAAGCCCGAATGCATAGGCGGACGACCGCCAATAGGCGGTATTTTTTCGTCCGTACCACGTCGTGCCTTCAATGAGCGGCGGTGGTGGGGAGGCTCACGCCTGCCGGTACCCTGTGCGCCGGTCTTCCAACCTTGTCATCGCTGCTCACCCCGTTTGGAAGCGGGTTGAGCGGTTCATCAACCGCACAGGAGGCCATTATGGTCAATAGCACCCTCACGCCCGGCGCCAGCGCCGCGCCAGCCTTACTCCCACCCGCAGTACTCCAAGCGACACCGGCCGCGACCGTCGAACAGCTTTTCCAAGCCGCATTCAGCGTCCCGCGCGACCCACGCAGCACCTCCTACAAGAACGGCGTCCGTGCCGCGCTGGCGTTCCGCATCGAGGGCCGCCGTATCGCGCGCCTGTATGACCCGGCATCTGCCGAGGACGATGCATTTTATGCTGGCGTAGCGGAAGGCCATGCGCTCTGGCGCCGCGCCCAGGCCGAATCCCTCACGACCAAATAGGCACCTGCACCTGTTCATCGAAATTAGGAAGGTCCCAACTGCGCTCGAACTGGGCCCTTCCTGCAGATGAAGCTGGTAGGTAATCTGGCCGCCTGCAAACACGCAGTCAACTGTGGTTTATCCCGCAGTAGAAATGTCCCACCACCAGGCATCCCCGCACTGGCTGGGCCCGTATGTCCTGAACTTTTTGGAGAGATACCATGATGAATCAATTCAGCAACGCAGATGCAATTGCAGGTACAACGGTTCAACCGCTGACGCAGCACAAAAACTCGCTGGAGGATAATTACATGTCTTTCTGGGAGTCGACGATCCAGCAAAACAAAGAAGCATCACCGAACGCTGGGCTGTTGATGGAACGCCTTAATCGAATTCAGCAGCTTTGCGCAGGCATGGGCGTCGTGATGCGCATCGTCGGGGGCAATCCCGTGCTCGAAGACTGCTATAACCCTGAAGACGCCTCCGAGCCCCCGCTCAGCAACACCGCGATCAGCGCTCTGACTAACATGGTGGCCACGGTGTGCGAAGGCATCAGCGAGGATATCGCATTGACCGCCGACAAACTGAACGAACAGGTGCGAGCATGAGCGCCCGTACCACCGCAGCAGTGGCTAAAAAGGTGGTAGCCCATACCGTCGCCAGTATGAGTTCGTCCGCGCTGAGCCAAGCAGCGGCATGGAACGACAACGAAGCCGATTTGCGCAACGTCTCCAGTTTGATGGCGTGGCGTGACAGCTGCCGCGACGAAGTTCGCGACGTTCTGGAAGGCAGCGCCCTCAACCATAGCGAGCGCGAAAAACTTCTGGCCGCCTGGGTGACTACCTTCGACGGCGAGGTGTACGGTGTTAGTGATGCGGCCGATGATATCGAATGCGCGATTGAGACGGCGAACGACCTGTTGCGGCTCGCACTTGACCGACTGCCTGGTGTGGCCGACAGCGGCGCAAACGCCGCCATTCGGGGTGCAAAGCGCTTCATCGACGACATCGGCGCCATTGCCCGGCAGTTGCACGCCACCGGCGGCGCGGCGAACTCCACGCCCAACAACATCGGCGTTGACCGTAACGGCTGGATGCCTGTGGCGACCGGCGCCACACCCGATAGCAACCGCGATGTTCTCGTCTGGAACACTGCAGAGCAACAGCCCACTGCAGCCTTCTACTGCACGGATGAGAACTGCTGGTTCTCGAAATATGATGGTCTCCGCTTGGGCAACGACGTTGTCACGCACTGGCAAGAAATTCAGGCTCCCGAAGGAGTCACAAAATGAAGACCGTTCAACCACCGCCGCCAGCACAAACGCTCACCGTCTACGAGCAGCGTCTGTTGAGCGCCTATCGCAGGATGGACGCTGAGAGCAAACTGGACTTGCAAGCCATCGCCGATTGTTATGCGCGGGAGTACCCGCATCGCCACGCCCCTGTGCTTCGGCTTCTGATTGGAGGTGCGAAATGAAGACCATCACGCCGCCATCTGAGCAGCCACTCACCTATGCGGAGAGGCGCTGGCTAGATGCCTTCCGGAGGATGGATGACGAATGCCAACGCGACAATTTGGTATGCATGGAGGGCATGGCCAGCGAGTTCCCGCGCCGTATCACGCCGGCGCTGCGCCTTGTGACGGGGGAGCACCGTGACCGCCAGGACAAATCCTGACGCGGCCGATAGCGGCAAGCGAGTCACCCGGCATTCGTCTGGCGGCGCTCGATGGTAAGTTGATGCCGGCGCAACGCGGTACCTGAACGAGCGCACCGAGGAACCGAGCCCAGCCGAGCGCTGGGCATTTTGCTTTCTTGGCGCTTCGTTGGCGTCAGCCGACAAAACCAACTGAATTTAAGGCTTCAACCCATTTACAGCGACAATTGCTCCAGCACAAAAAGCCAGCAGGCTGCCGACGAAGCAGGCAACCGAGATGTTCAGCGGCCAACTGTGTTGGCCATCGCGAAGTCTCTTTATCGATTCGTTGTAGAGCGCCATTTGGGTCACATACGAAAACGCGATTGCGAAACCGTTTAGGCCAAGCCCAGCCACGAAGAGGAGCATGGCTATCTGCATGGGCCCTGGGAGCATCGCATTGCGCAGTTTGTCGATGGTCGCGATCATGCCAGCCGCAGCTCCGCCGTTGAGCAAGGCCGTGTACTTGAATCCTTCCACCGAAATCGAAATCATAGATTTGTAAGTTTCTATGCGATGGGCGTGATGCGATTGGAGTTCCGCTTTGTCGTGCTCCGTCATTTCCATCAATGTCTCCTAGTTCATAAAATGATCTTGCCGTGCTGTATGCCCCCGCGAAGAGCGGCGTCACCTTGCATTCAACCGCCAAATCATCGCCTATGGCGCTAATCGCAAACAGCAGTGACCGCCCGGAGGGCTGGGAGCCGCAGCGCGCCAATATCCTGAAGGTGGTAAAAAAGTAACCTCATGGTAATATTCTCATGAGGAAATAGATATGGGAATCGCATGCAATATATCCGAAACGCATTTGAAATCGTGTTGATGCTCATCGCGCTTGTGATAATTTGCTTCTTTCTTGCGTACGCTTGGCCTGACGCTAAATATGGTCTTGCCGCGTGGGTTCAGGCTGTTGGGTCGATTACAGCGATCCTCGGTGCATTCACCATTGCAAGAATGCAAACACAGAGGGAGCGAGAGGCACAACAAGAGCGACGAAATGATCTTCGCGCAAATCGCATATTGCTCGCAGTCATGCATGGGCTTCATGTTCGCAAAATTCTTAACGAATTTGAGGTTGCATTGAGCAAAAAGACAATGCTTAATGGAGCTTTCGAGTATCAGGAACACCGCCTTGCCATTGCCCTTCGTGGGCTGGAGTCAATTTCATTCGAAGACTTGCATGAGGGAGACGCACACTGTATCGCGCGGACCGTCATAATGGTCTCAGATCTTTACTCCGGAATGATTTCCAAGACTGGCGCTCACACGAAGGAATCGCTTCGCGAGACAGTGAATAAATTCAATACAGCAATCATTAACGAAATGGCTATTCTCGCCCGTACCTACGAAGCGGTCACAGGAAGGCCACCAGTGCCTTGACCTGTTGGCGGACGGCCCGATATCAACGAAGCAGGTAAAGGCGGATGCGGCTGGCGCCGGGTACGCGTGGCGCACGATTGAGCGGGCAAAGCGCGAATAAACAATGCCCCGTTCGCCCCCCCTTCGTCTGAGTCGATAAGCCGCTCTGGTGCGCAAAAATCTCGGTGTGATCAAGCAGCGCGAAGTTTTCAAACAGCAATAAATTAGGCTATCCTCATGCCCTTTGCGAAGAGGATTGATAGCACCAGCCCGACAGAAAAACAGGCGTATGCCAAGAAAAAAAACGGAGCGATGCGAGGATATCTTTTCTTTACGTGATGGTGCCCATGCGCGAGATTGATGAGCAGTAAAATTAGGCCAACAGCAAAAATAAAATAGCCCAAGCACTCTGTTGCGATCCGATTTTGTGCTCGCATAGCGCGCTCATTGAAGAGGTAGCCCCCGCCTATCGTGACGGCCGTAGACTGTATCGACCTAGAAACATTATCAAAAATACCTTTCACGTTCGACGGTGAGTCAAGGAAATCTTTGATAGTAGGTCGCTCCGCAAACAGAGCCTTTTTTACTGTTGCATGGAGTGCGCGCGGGTAATAGCAAAATATTTTGATCAGCAAATTTGGTAGCACGAGCTTCCTTGGCTTCAAAACCTACATGGTGCCTACATGGAAATTTCAGGCACAAAAAAAGGACTTTAGATTTACCCTAAGCCCTTGATTTTATTGGCCTGCCCAGCAGGAATCGAACCTGCGACCCTCAGCTTAGAAGGCTGATGCTCTATCCAACTGAGCTATGGGCAGTGCGATGTGAAGTGCGCACGCGAACGCATGCGGAAATGAAAAACGGGCTGTCATCGACAACCCGTCTTATTTGTTCTTGGTCGGAGTACAAGGATTCGAACCTTGGACCCCCTGGTCCCAAACCAGGTGCGCTACCGGGCTGCGCTACACTCCGATGACGACATCATAACCGTAGTGGCCATTTTCGTCAATGTTCGAGCTCAGTTATCGATTTGTCAGCGCCTTGCCAGCGGCCGCCCTCGTTTCAGGCCCGTCCAGAAATGACGACCTTCTTCGCCCTATTCCGAGCCGGTTTTATAAGCCGGACACCGCACAATGTGTCATATATTTTATGCAGCACCTACCCATAAACGATAGAAATATATTTAGTTACATTTTTTTCGTTTAATAGCAGAATGACTATCAATCGAAAATTCTTGCGCTGCGTGGTGCCGTCCACGAGACGATACCAGACTATATCTCCGCGCACCCGCCGGAGCTGCAGCAGGGGACGAATGGGCAATACTGCCAGAGAACAGTTATAACGCTTCTCTCAGTAATACAAATGACCGCCCATCGCCAATCAGGTTCGCGCCATGCGTGCCTTGTTCAGCCGGCCATTCTCATCGCGCCGGCAGGGTTCTTCTCCATCTCGGATGGTTTGAGCGACATCGTTGCTTTTGCTTCAGCAGTTACGCTGCGCTGGTTCGTCCCTGCCTTGCGGGGGCGGATGGAGCTGGCGGGATTACGGTTGGCCGTCCGTTTCCCGCCAGCTCGGCGCACAACCAGATTTATATTCAGTCCAGAGCGCGAATATAAATAAACAGCATGACCGGAATATTCAGTCACAGGTATTGAAATGATACGGCCACGGAACTTCTCACGCGAAATGTGCATGATGAAGTTTATATCACACAGCAAGACCGCCAATATCAACCGATCAAATCACCGAACTGACAGCGATACTGTTTAATAAGAAAGGATGGTGAAAATCATGAAAAAGCTTATTCTCGCCTCACTATTAAGTGTGGCATCCCTGGCCGCATTCAGCCAAACCGTCACCCCGGGTGAAACCGTCACCGTGCCCGGCCACGCGCTGCGCATCGACGCGCCCACCCATGTGCGCCACATGAGCCAGGACGAGTTCTATCCCTACAAAGCCACGTATGAACTGGCCAATGGCCAGGAGTTGACGCTGACCGCCCGCGGCACCAAGATGTTTGCTGAAGTCAATGATCAAGGCAAGCACCAGATCGTGGCCACCAGTAGCAATTCGTTCACGGCGCTGGACCAGCAACTGCAAATGACGATCGAGCTGCTGCCGAACGATAACGTCGCGGGTGAGCTGCTGATGGTGGTGCCGGAAAGGACCATGTCCGACGGCACTGTGATCCCGGCCCAGACCATGGCGTTGGCCGTACGCTGATCGAGCGCCGGCCAGGCCGGCGGGTCGTGTCTGGCCAGCCGGCGTCGCCCGCCCGATCCCCTCCGGGCGCCCGGGCGAGGCGGCGGCCCGTGCCTGACGGCCGGACCGCCGCGCCCTCCCTTGCCTCAGGCCGCCAGCTGGCTGTCGACCTTGTCGGCGATGCGTTGCGCCATGGCGGCCGCGTCGGTCGCGCTGCGCGCTTCCACCATCACGCGTATCAGCGGTTCCGTGCCCGAAGCGCGGATCAGCACGCGCCCGCTGTCGCCCAGTTCGCGTTCCACCAGTTCCTTTTCATGCACCATGGCCGCGTTGCGGGTCCAGTCGAAGCCAGGCGCCACGCGCACGTTGACCAGCGTTTGCGGGAACAGCACCAGCTCCTGCGCGCACTGCTCCAGCGACTTGCCACTGCGCACCAGCGCCGACAGCACTTGCAGCGACGAAATGATGCCGTCGCCCGTGGTGTGCTTGTCCAGGCACAGCAAGTGGCCCGAGCCTTCGCCGCCCAGGATCCAGCCTTTTTCCTGCATCACTTCCAGCACGTAACGGTCGCCCACCTTGGCACGCGCGAAGCCGATGTTCTTTTCCTTGAACGCCACTTCCAGCGCCATATTGGTCATCAAGGTGCCCACCGCACCCGGCACGGGGCCGGTGGCCAGGCGATCCATCACCATCACGTACAGCAGCTCGTCGCCGTTGTACAGGCGGCCCGTGGCGTCGCACATGATGAGGCGGTCGGCGTCGCCATCGAGCGCGATGCCGAGGTCGGCGCCATGGGCCCGCACGGCGGCCGACATGGCGTCCGGCGCCGTGGCGCCGTGGCCGGCGTTGATGTTGAAACCATCGGGCTTGTTGCCAATGGCGATCACTTCCGCGCCCAGCTCATGGAACACGTGGGGCGCGATGTTGTAGGCGGCGCCATGGGCGCAATCGACCACGATCTTCAGCGCGCGCAAGTCCAGCTCATTGGGGAAGGTGCTCTTGCAAAATTCGACGTAGCGGCCCTGGGCGTCGTCCAGGCGCTTGGCGCGGCCCAGCTTTTCGGACGGCACGCAATCCATCGGCAAGTCCAGCGCCGCTTCGATTTCCAGTTCCACCGCGTCCGGCAGCTTGGTGCCCTGGTCGGAGAAGAACTTGATGCCATTATCCTGGAACGGGTTGTGCGAGGCGGAAATGACGACGCCGGCCTGCAAGCGCAGCGCCCGCGTCAAATAGGCGATGGCGGGGGTCGGCATGGGGCCGGCCAGCATCACATCCACGCCGGCGGCCGAGAAGCCCGCCTCCAGCGCCGCTTCCAGCATGTAGCCGGAAATGCGCGTGTCCTTGCCGATCAACACGGTCGGCTTGTTGCCGCCCGAGCGGGCCTTGGCCAGCACCTTGCCGGCCGCGTAGCCCAGGCGCATGACAAAGTCCGGCGTGATGGGCGCCACGCCCACCAGTCCACGTACACCATCGGTACCAAAATATTTGCGTGCCATTTTGTTCTCTTCCTGATAGAAAATTCGTTTATTGTGCCGCCTGCCACACCTTGAGGGCATCGACGGTCTCCGCCACATCATGCACCCGCACGATCAGCGCACCCTGCGCTACCGCAGCGAGCGCGCCCGCCAGGCTGCCGGCCAGGCGCTGCTCAACGGGCTTGCCCGTCACGGCCCCGATCATGGACTTGCGCGACAGCCCCGCCAGCAGCGGCAGCCCCAGCTGTTCAATCAACTGGCCGGTGGCCTTGAGCAAAGCGTAATTATGCGCGACCGTCTTGCCAAAACCAAAACCCGGATCGATGCACAGGCGGCGCGGGTCGATGCCGGCCGCCGTCAGCGCCGCCACCCGCTCGCGCAGGAACGCCGTCACTTCAGCCACCACGTCGCCATAGTCGGGCTGCAACTGCATCGTATCGGGCGTGCTCTGCATGTGCATGATACACAGCGCACAGTCACTGTCGCGCACGGCTTCAATGGCACCCGGGGCCCGGAAGCCGTTGATGTCGTTGATCATGTCGACGCCAGCGATGATGGCTTCGCGCATTACCTGCGGCTTGTAGGTGTCCACCGAGATGGCCGGACCGCTGTCGCGCAGCGCATACAGCACCGGCATCACGCGTTGCAACTCCTGCTCCAGCGGCAGCGCCGGCGCGCCGGGGCGGCTCGATTCGCCGCCCACGTCGATGATGTCCACGCCCTGCCCGATCAACTGCTCGGCGTGCGACACGGCGAATTCCAGCGACTGGTAATGGCCGCCATCGGAGAAGGAATCGGGGGTGACGTTGAGAATGCCCATCACGCGCGGGCGATAGCCCTGGCCCGCCAGCGGAAAATTGAAACGGCCGAACTGAAGTTGTTGTCGCATTGAAACGTATGTTGTTGGGCGCCGGGGCGCAGAATGAAAAAGGGCGAGGATCGCTCCTCACCCTTTACTGGTCATCGGCCTGGAAAGATCAGGCCGGCGCGGTCACGCTGGGGGTCACGCCGGGGCCGCCATCGCTGGGATGCTTGCGGATGGTCACGCCCGCTTTCGGCGGACGGGGTTCCTGGCCCGCCATGATGTCGTTGATCTGGTCAGCGTCGATGGTTTCCCACTCCATCAGGGCCTTGGTCATCATTTCCACCTGCTCGCGGTGCTCCTCCAGCAGCTTGCGGGCCAGCGAATACTGGGTGTCGAGGATGCTGCGGATTTCCGCGTCCACTTTTTGCTGGGTGGCTTCGGAAATGGTCTTGGAGGCGCCGCCGAAGAAGCCATCGTTCTGGCTATCCTCGTACACCATCACGCCCATGCTGTCGGACATACCGAAGCGGGTCACCATGGAACGGGCCAGCTTGGTGGCGCGGGCGAAGTCGTTGGAGGCGCCGGTCGACATCTGGCCGACGAAGATCTCCTCGGCGATACGGCCGCCGAACAGGATCGAGATTTCCTCCAGCATCTTGTCCTTGTAGCCGGACAGGTTGTCGTGTTCAGGCAACTGCCAGGTCAGGCCCAGGGCCCAGCCGCGCGGCATGATGGTGACCTTGTGCACGGGGTCGGCCTTGGGCAGCAGCTTGGCCACGACGGCGTGGCCGGACTCGTGGTAAGCCGTGTTGCGGCGCTCTTCCTCGCGGATGATCATGGACTTGCGTTCCGGACCCATGAAGATCTTGTCCTTGGCGTCCTCGAAATCGATCATGTCCACCAGGCGCTTGCTGCGGCGGGCCGCGAACAGGGCCGCCTCGTTGACCAGGTTGGCCAGGTCGGCGCCGGAGAAGCCAGGCGTGCCGCGGGCCAGGATGTCGGCCTTGACGTCGGTGCCGATCGGCACTTTGCGCATGTGCACATTGAGGATCTGCTCACGGCCGCGGATGTCGGGCAAGCCCACGGACACCTGGCGGTCGAAACGGCCCGGGCGCAGCAGCGCCTTGTCGAGCACGTCGGCGCGGTTGGTGGCGGCCACCACGATCACGCCGGAGCTCGCTTCAAAGCCGTCCATTTCCACCAGCAACTGGTTCAGCGTCTGTTCGCGCTCGTCGTTACCGCCGCCCATGCCGGCGCCACGGTGACGGCCCACGGCGTCGATCTCGTCGATGAAGATGATGCAAGGCGAATGTTTCTTGGCGTTTTCGAACATGTCGCGCACGCGGGACGCGCCCACGCCGACGAACATTTCCACGAAGTCGGAACCGGAAATCGAGAAGAACGGCACTTTGGCTTCGCCGGCGATGGCGCGCGCCAGCAGCGTCTTACCGGTGCCGGGAGGACCGACCATCAGCACGCCACGGGGAATACGGCCACCCAGTTTCTGGAATTTGGTGGGGTCTTTCAGGAAATCGACGATCTCGTTGACTTCCTCTTTCGCCTCGTCGCAGCCGGCCACGTCGGCGAAGGTGACGGTGTTGTTGGTTTCATCCATCATGCGCGCCTTCGACTTGCCGAAGGAGAACGCGCCCCCCTTGCCGCCGCCTTGCATCTGGCGCATGAAGAAAATCCACACGCCGATCAGCAGCACCATGGGGAACCAGGAGACGAACATTTGCTGCAGGAAACCAGGCTCCTCGGGCGGCTTCACGTCGAAGCGCACGCCGTTGTCGCGCAGGTCGCCGATCAAGCCCCGGTCCAGGAAGGTGGCGCTGGTGCGCACCTTGCTGTCATCGACGCGGGTGGCCGTGATGGTGCCGCCCTCGATCAGCACTTCCTTGATGCGTTTCGCTTTTACTTCATCCAACAAGTCGGAATAGGCGATGGCCTTGCTGCCACCGGTCATGCCATGGTTGTCGAATTGCTTGAACAGCATGAATAAGAGCAGCGCAACGACTACCCAAATGGCCGATTTGGAAAACATGTTATTCACGAAAACTCCTTGGATGCGGGGCGCATCTTTTACCAATAGCTAGAAACCCGATTTTACTCGCAATAAGCAGGCGGTGCCAGAAACCATCCCATCCGCGCGGCCCATAAGCCACCACGGGCGCAGGAAAGTCCCGGATTTTGACGATTTCCCACCCCGGTTGCGGGCACAAACCGTTTCTATCCACAGTAAAGTGCGGCCCTGCCCTTAAATATCAAGAGGGAAATCATCCATTTCATCGTCGATCGCCATGCTGCCGGTGGTGGGATTTTTCAAACCCTTACCCAGCAGAAATATTTCAGACGATTTATCGCGGCTGGCCTTGGGTTTTTTCTGGATCACGACTTTGAATTCAGCCCGGAATTTCTCCACGATCTGGCTGAAACCCATGTCCTTGAAACACTTCACCAGCAAGGAACCGGTCGGTTTCAAATGCAATTGCGAGAATTCGATGGCCAGGTCGATCAAGTGCTCCATGCGGGCCGCGTCGGCCGTGGCGATGCCCGACAGGTTGGGCGCCATGTCCGACAGCACCAGGTCGGCCTTGCGCCCGGCCAGCACGCCCTCCAGCTCGCGCAGCACGCGCCCGGTGCGGAAATCGCCCTGGATGAAGTGGAAGTCGGCGATCGGCTCCATGGGCAGCATGTCCAGTCCGATCAGGGTGCCGTTCACGCCGCCGCCCTCCTTGCCCGACAGCTTGCGCCGCGTGTACTGGGCCCAGCTGCCCGGCGTGCAACCGAGGTCGACGATGACCTGGCCCGGCTTGATCAGCTTTTCATCCTCGTCGATCTCCTTGAGCTTGAACGCGGCGCGGGCCCGATAGCCCTCCTTCTGCGCCAATTTCACGTAGGGATCGTTAATGTGGTCGTGCAACCAGTTCTTGTTTAATTTTTTCTTTGCCATTCGCGTAGAATACTGCTTTTGAGGAACCACTAAAAATTATTATGATTAAACTTACACCCGTTGAGCGCAGCGCCCTGCGCGCCGAAGCCCATGGCTTGAAGCCAGTCGTCATGATCGGCGAGGCGGGACTGACCCCGGCCGTCATGAAAGAAGTCGAACTGGGACTCGACTCCCACGGACTGATCAAAGTCCGTGTGTTCGGCGATGACCGCGAAGCCCGCGTCGCCATGTACGACACGATCTGCGAGCAATTGGATGCAGCTCCCGTACAACACATCGGTAAACTGCTGGTTCTGTACCGTCCGAAAAAAGAGGTGGTGAAGGAACGCAGTGCCAAAACCGGCAAGGGCCTGCGTGAGGTAACCATCGTCAAGCCCAGCGCCAGCGGCACCAAGCGTCCATCCGTGACCAAGGTCATGATCAAAGGCAACGAGCGCGTGACCGAAGGCGGCTCCATCAAGCGCGCCAAACCGCGTCAGAGCTCGGCCAAGAAGAGCGCGCTGGGCAAATAAACCGACGATCTGCCTGGAATCATTTGGGGACGTGGCACAAATTTGTGCCACGTCCCCATTTTTATTGTTTGACGACCAGCCAGGCCGCCAGCAGGCTCTGGAACAGGTAAATGCTGCTCGAGACCCCGTGCAGCATGCCAAACCGGCCCTTGGCGGCCGATTCCATCACCCCGCCCGGCCCCGCCGCCGCCCGCAAGGCCGCCATTTCCGGCTGCAAGCCGAAATGCGACACCAGCGTGCAGGCCAGCATGACCAGCGCCAGCAACAGCGTGGTACGGCGCGCGCCGAGCAAGCCCGTTTTATCGAGCCACAACAGCAGCAATAGCAACGCCGCGCACGCGATCGATAACAGCGCTTCCGCATGGAACAGACTGGCCGCGATGGTGCCGGCCAGCACCCGGTCGCTCAGCGTGCCGAACAAGGTGGGCGCGGCCAGATAGCCCACCGTCCACAGGCTGCCAGCCCAGGCGGTCGCGACCAGCAGGCGCGCGCGGGCCAGCATCAGATGTAGCGTACTTCCAGGATTTCGTATTCGCGCGGGCCGGACGGCGCCTGCACCTCCACCACGTCGCCGGCCGACTTGCCGATCAGCGCACGGGCGATGGGCGAAGTGACGGACACTTTGCTCAGCTTCAGGTCCGCTTCATCGAGGCCCACGATCTGGTAGGTCACTTTGGCGCCAGAATCCAGGTCTTCCAGGTCCACGGTCGAGGCGAACACCACGCGGCCTTCGGCGTCGAGCTGGGTCGGGTCGATGATCTGGGCGGCGCTCAGCTTGCCTTCCAGTTCGGCGATACGGCCTTCCACGAACGCCTGGCGCTCCTTGGCGGCATCGTACTCGGCGTTTTCCGACAGGTCGCCATGGGAGCGGGCCTCGGCGATGGCGTCGATCACGATGCGGCGCTCCTTGGTCTTCAACTGATGCAACTCTTCTTTCAAGAGTTCCGCGCCGAACTTGGTGAGTGGGACTGAAGTCATGTTTAATCTGCTATTTACGTGTTATTACAACGGAAAACCACAGAGGCCGCGCCATCCTGCGACGCGGGCTCTGTGGTTCAAGGGTGGTGCCAAGAAGCTTAGTGTAAGGTTTTATGCAGACCTTGTAAATCGTACACGCGCAACTCGTCCAGGTGACGGATGCCCTCGACGGCCGCTTCCGCGCCGGCGATGGTGGTGTAGGTGGTCACCCGCGACGCCAGCGACGAGGTGCGGATGGCCCGCGAGTCGGCGATGGCGCTGCGCTTCTCTTCCACCGTGTTGATGACCAACACGATCTCATGGTTCTTGATCATGTCGACCACGTGCGGACGGCCTTCCGTCTTCTTGTTGACGGGAGTGACCGGGATGCCGGCGGCGGCGATCACGGCGGCCGTGCCCTTGGTGGCCACCAGCGTGAAGCCCATGTCCACCAGGTCGCGCGCCACTTTCACGGCGCGTGGCTTGTCCGACGCTTTCACGCTCAGGAACACGCGGCCCGACTTGGGCAGCTTGACGCCCGCGCCCAGCTGCGACTTGACGAACGCTTCGCCGAAGGTCATGCCCACGCCCATCACTTCGCCGGTCGATTTCATTTCCGGGCCGAGGATGGTGTCCACGCCAGGGAACTTCACGAACGGGAACACGGCTTCCTTGACGCTGAAGTAAGGCGGCACCACTTCCTTGGTCACGCCCTGCGAGGCCAGGCTCTGGCCCACCATGCAGCGCGCCGCGATCTTGGCCAGTTGCAGGCCGGTCGCCTTGGACACGTAAGGCACGGTGCGCGAAGCACGCGGGTTCACTTCCAGCACGTAGACCACGTCCTGCAGCTCACCGTCGATTTCCTGCTTCTGGATCGCGAACTGCACGTTCATCAGGCCCACCACGTTCAGGCCCTTGGCCATCAGCGAGGTCTGGCGTTTCAGTTCATCGATCGTGGCTTGCGCCAGCGAGTACGGTGGCAGCGAGCAGGCCGAGTCGCCCGAGTGCACGCCAGCCTGCTCGATGTGCTCCATCACGCCACCGATGAAGGTGGTTTCGCCGTCCGAGATGCAGTCCACGTCGCACTCGATGGCGTCGTTCAGGAAGCGGTCCAGCAGCACGGGCGAATCGTGCGATACCTTGACCGCTTCGCGCATGTAGCGTTCCAGGTCGCGCTGTTCGTGCACGATTTCCATCGCGCGGCCGCCCAGCACGTACGATGGGCGCACCACCAGCGGGTAGCCGATTTCCTGCGCCAGGCGCAGCGCGTCTTCCTCGGTGCGCGCGGTGCGGTTAGGCGGCTGGCGCAGTTGCAGCTTGTGCAGCAGCTGCTGGAAGCGCTCGCGGTCTTCGGCGGCGTCGATCATGTCGGGCGAGGTGCCGACGATAGGCACGCCGTTCGCTTCCAGGTCCAGCGCCAGTTTCAATGGGGTCTGGCCGCCGTACTGGACGATCACGCCCACCGGTTTTTCCAGTTCCACGATTTCCAGCACGTCTTCCAGCGTCAGCGATTCGAAGTACAGGCGGTCGGAGGTGTCGTAGTCGGTCGACACGGTCTCCGGATTGCAGTTGACCATGATGGTCTCGTAGCCGTCTTCGCGCATGGCCAGCGCGGCGTGCACGCAGCAGTAGTCGAATTCGATACCCTGGCCGATGCGGTTAGGACCACCGCCCAGCACCATGATCTTCTTCTTGTCGGTCGGCTGCGACTCGCATTCCTCGTCGTAGGTCGAGTACATGTACGCCGTGTTGGTGGCGAACTCGGCGGCGCAGGTGTCGACCCGCTTGTAGACCGGACGGATGGCCAGTTCGTGGCGCTTGGCGCGCACGGCGGCTTGCGTGGTCTGCAGCAGGAAGGCCAGGCGGCGATCCGAGAAACCCTTCTGTTTCAGCTTGTACAGCGTGGTCTTGTCCAGCGCTTCCAGCTTCTGGGTGTCGAGCCACAGCTCCAGGTCCACGATCTCCTTGATCTGCACCAGGAACCATGGATCGATATGGGTCAGCTGGTGCACTTCTTCCAGCGTGAAGCCCTGGGCGAACGCGTCGCCCACGTACCAGATACGTTCCGGACCTGGCTCGCCCAGTTCCTCTTCGATCTTCTCGCGGTCCTTGGTCTTCTCGTTCAGGCCATCCACGCCCACTTCCAGGCCGCGCAAGGCTTTCTGGAACGATTCCTGGAAGGTGCGGCCGATGGCCATCACTTCACCGACGGATTTCATCTGGGTGGTCAGGTGGTGGTCGGCGGTCGGGAATTTCTCGAACGTGAAGCGCGGGATCTTGGTCACGACATAGTCGATCGACGGTTCGAACGACGCCGGAGTGGCGCCGCCCGTGATCTCGTTGCGCAGTTCGTCGAGCGTGAAGCCCACGGCCAGCTTGGCCGCCACTTTGGCGATCGGGAAACCGGTCGCCTTCGAGGCCAGCGCGGACGAACGCGACACGCGCGGATTCATTTCGATCACGATCATGCGGCCATCGGCCGGGTTGATCGAGAACTGCACGTTGGAGCCGCCCGTATCGACGCCGATCTCGCGCAGCACGGCCAGCGAGGCGTTGCGCATGATCTGGTATTCCTTGTCGGTCAGCGTCTGCGCCGGCGCCACGGTGATCGAGTCACCGGTGTGCACGCCCATCGGGTCCAGGTTTTCGATCGAGCAGATGATGATGCAGTTGTCCGCCTTGTCGCGCACCACTTCCATCTCGTACTCTTTCCAGCCGATCAGCGATTCTTCGATCAGCAGTTCCGAGGTGGGCGACGCTTCCAGGCCGCGCTTGCAGATGGTTTCGAATTCTTCCTCGTTGTAGGCGATACCGCCGCCCGTGCCGCCCATGGTGAACGAAGGACGGATGATGACGGGGAAGCCCAGCTCGCGCTGCACGGCCCACGATTCTTCCATCGTGTGCGACACGCCCGACTTGGCCGAACCGAGGCCGATCTTGGTCATCGCATCCTTGAACTTGGAGCGGTCTTCGGCCTTGTCGATGGCTTCCGGGGTGGCGCCGATCAGCTCGACCTTGTACTTGTCCAGCACGCCGTTGTGGAACAGGTCCAGCGCGCAGTTGAGCGCCGTCTGGCCGCCCATGGTCGGCAAGATCGCGTCCGGACGTTCCTTGGCGATGATGCGCTCGACCACTTGCCACGTGATGGGCTCGACGTAGGTCACGTCGGCCATCTCGGGGTCGGTCATGATGGTGGCCGGGTTGCTGTTGACCAGAATGACTTTGTAGCCTTCCTCGCGCAGGGCCTTGCAGGCCTGGGCGCCGGAATAATCGAACTCGCAGGCCTGGCCGATGATGATGGGGCCAGCGCCGATAATCAGAATACTTTTAATGTCAGAACGTTTAGGCATTTATTTTTTCTCCGTAGCTTCCATCATGCCGATGAAGCGGTCAAACAGGTAAGCGACGTCAGTCGGGCCGGGCGATGCTTCAGGGTGGCCCTGGAAGCAGAAAGCCGGCTTGTCGGTGCGGGCGAAGCCCTGCAGCGAACCATCGAACAGCGAGCGGTGGGTCACGCGGCAGTTGGCCGGCAGCGTGTCGGCGTCGACCGCGAAGCCGTGGTTCTGCGACGTGATCAGCACTTGTTTGCTGTCCAGGTCCTGCACCGGGTGGTTGGCGCCGTGGTGGCCGAATTTCATCTTCAGCGTCTTGGCGCCGGAGGCCAGGGCCATGATCTGGTGGCCCAGGCAGATACCGAACACGGGAATGCCCTTCTCGATCAGTTCACGGGTGGCGGCGATGGCGTAATCGCATGGCTCCGGGTCGCCGGGGCCGTTCGACAGGAACACGCCGTCCGGGTTCAGGGCCAGCGCGTCGGCGGCCGAGGACTGGGCCGGCAGCACCGTCACCTTGCAGCCGCGTGCGGCCAGCATGCGCAGGATGTTGCGCTTGACGCCGAAGTCGAATGCCACCACATGGAATTTAGGCGCGCTCTGCTGGCCGTAGCCTTCGCCCAGCGTCCATTCCGTTTCCGTGAATTCGTAGGCGGCCGTGGTCGACACCACTTTGGCCAGGTCCATGCCGGCCAGGCCGGGGAAGGAACGGGCCAGTTCCAGCGCCTGTGCCACGGATGGCTCATTGCCCTGGGTGCCGACCAGGATGGCGCCGGCCTGGGCGCCCTTTTCGCGCAGGATACGGGTCAGCTTGCGGGTATCGATACCGGCGATGGCCACGACGTTCTCGGCCTTCAGGTAGTCCGACAGCGACTGGGTGGAACGGAAATTCGAGGCCAGCAGCGGCAGATCACGGATGATCAGGCCAGCGGCGTGGACTTTGGTCGACTCGACGTCTTCGGCATTGACGCCGGTATTGCCGATATGCGGATACGTCAGGGTGACGATCTGGCGGCAGTAGCTGGGATCGGTCAGGATTTCCTGATAACCGGTCATCGAGGTATTGAAGACCACCTCACCAGTCGTGTGACCGGCGGCGCCGATGGAAAAACCTTTGAAGATGGTTCCGTCAGCGAGGGCGAGGATGGCTGGAACAGCGGGGCCAGAAAAAAATGGCGGCAAGGGCAACTCCTGATAAAGTTACCGTAGCTGCGCCACGTCAGACGACCGTCGAGCATCCCCGGCCGAGGCCCGGGTCGAGGTCAGATCGATGATGGATGGGTGGTAGTCGCTACGGTAGATGTGAGATTGGCTAAACCTTTGAATTATAACCAAAAGCCTGCCGTTTGACAAGATGCTGGCAGCAACGAACGCAGCCCTGCGCACTGGTCTGAGCCGCATTGCAAACCGGGCAACTTCCATAAAAATCGGGGACAGGCCACGACTTTGTGCGTGGGCTGTCCCTGATTTTTGCCGAGAAAGCCGCAGCGGCGGCCCTCGTCACGACTTAGTTCAGCGCGGCGATGCCGGCCTTGGCGATCTGCGCGTCTTCCGCCGATTTCACGCCCGACACGCCCACGGCGCCCACATAGTGGCCGTCGACGACGATCGGTACGCCGCCTTCCAGCAAGCCTTCCACTTCCGGCGCGCTCAGGAACGAGACGCGGCCGTTGTTGATCATTTCTTCATAGATGCGCGACTCGCGGCGGCCCAGGGCGGCCGTCTTGGCCTTGGCCGGGGCGATGTGGGCCGACAGGGGCGCGGCGCCATCCATGCGCTGCAGCCACAGCGGGTGGCCGCCGTCGTCCACGATAGCGATCACGACCGCCCATTTATTGGCCACGGCTTCCGCTTCCGCCGCGGCGGCGATCTTCTTGACGTCCGCAAGAGTCAGGAATGGTTTGGTTTGCATGTTACTTCCCTAAAAAATTGAACGACGATTGTACGCCGTTATGGTCTGCGCTTGGCTTCAAGTTTTTGCTTGATTTGCGGCATTAAAGCGGCCGCCGCCTGCTCGCCGGCCAGGATGGCCTGGTTGCGGCTGTTGAAATCGCTGCTGCCCATCTTGCCCAGCGCGGGCTGGATCACGATGTCGGCATCCTTCAGTTCGAACTGGTTGATGCGCTGGCCCATGATGCTGAAGGTTTGCATGATCACTTCCAGCGAACTGACGGTCGCTTGCGCGTCAGCCTGGGTGGAAATATTGACGGCGATGATGAAGTCAGCCCCCATGTCGCGCGCGAAACGCACCGGCACCGGCGCCACCAGGCCGCCGTCCACATAGGTGTGGCCGTTGATGGCCACCGGCTGGAACACGCCCGGCACGGACGACGATGCCCGCACGGCCATACCCGTATTACCACGCTGGAACAAGATAGGCTGGCCCGTCTTCAGGTCGGACGCCACGGCGCCAAACGGAATCTTGAGCTTTTCCATGGGCTGGTTGTTAACGGCCTTGTTCACATAGGCTTGCAGGGCCTCCCCCTTGAGCACGCCGGAACTCTTGCCGAACAGGGGCAAGGCCCAGTCCGAAATGGCGGCCTCGTCCATATCAAACGCCATCTTTTGCAGCTGGAAACCCGTGTTGCCGGCCGCGTACATGGCGCCGACCACGCTGCCGGCGCTGGTGCCGACCACGATATCGGGATAGATGCCCTGCGCTTCGAGTGCCTTGATCACGCCGATATGGGCAAAACCGCGCGCCGCGCCGCCGCCCAGCGCCAGGCCGATCTTGATCTTGCGCGGTGGTTGTGGTGCCGCCAGGGGCGTTGCCGCCGGGGACGTATCGACGTGGGGCGTGGTGCTGCAGGCGGCCAGCGCGAACGCGGCGAGTGCGAAAGTAAAGAGGCGTCTAGGGTGCATGTGGTGGTGATGGTGGGGAAAAGTCGGCGCCGCAGATTGTATACCAATTGCCGGCCTTGCCCCTGAGAACCACCTTAAGACGCCCCACCCTGCGGGCAGAACGCTTACTTCGCCGCGGAGAACTCGGCAAAGGCCGCCATCGCATTGGCCGAATACATCAGCGACGGGCCGCCGCCCATGTAGACGGCCATGGCCAGCGCCTCCTCCAGCTCGGCCTTGGTCACGCCCAGCTGAACCAGGGCCTGGACGTGAAAACCGATACAGGCATCGCAGCGCACGGCCACGCCCAGCGCCAGCGCGATCAATTCCTTGGCCTTCTTATCCAGCGCGCCATCCTTGGTGGCGGCGCGGGCCATGTCGCTAAAGCCTTTCATCACCTCCGGCATGTCCGCGCGCAGCGTGGCCAGTTGGGTGGAAACGGCCTGGGTCAGTTCGCGAAAACCGGTCAATGGGGTGCTCATCGCTATTCCTTTGAAAATATAGATACGGATTGGGTTGTACGGATCGGGTTGTCACATCACTCTACAAGTACACATTATATTATTTTATATAGTGATGTCAACAGCAAAGCGCCATGCAAGCGCGACGGGGGCCAGTCTACGTTTCCGGCACCGCCAGGCGCCACAATGTGCATCAAGAAAAGCAAAAGGCCCCGCAGCGCTGGGCTGGGGGGCCTTTTGATCTATTTTAGGAACTGGACGAGATCAGCCCAGCAGGAGTTCCGGCTGTTTGGAGGCGATGGCGGTCTTGGGCAGGCAGACGATGAAGCTGCTGCCCTTGCCCGCTTCGGATTTGATCTGCAGCGTGCCGCCGTGGCGCAGCAGCACGTGCTTGACGATGGCCAGGCCCAGGCCCGTACCCTGGGTTTCGCGCGAACGGCTCTTGTCGACCCGGTAGAAGCGCTCGGTCAGGCGCGAGATGTGCTCGGGACTGATGCCGATGCCCGTGTCCTCCACCTTGAACTTGATGCCGGCCGGCCCTTCCTGCCACGACAAGTGGATCCTGCCACCGGCCGGCGTGTAGCGCACGGCATTCGAGGCCAGGTTGCCGAACGCCGAGTGCAGCTCTTCCATGCTGCCCATCACGTCCGGACCCGACACGTCCATCGTGATCTCGTGCTTGCCGGCCGACAGCGCGCGCGCGTCGCGCTGCACCTGGCCCATCAGCTTGACGATGTCGACCCGTTCCGGCCGCATCGGATAATCCACCGACTCCAGCCGCGACAAGGTCAGCATGTCCTCGATCAGGTTCTGCATGCGGTGGCCCTGCTCCGTCATCAGCTTCAGGTGGGCGCCGCGGGTGGCCGCGTCCAGGTCTTCCGAGGCGGCGATTTCCAGGAAGCCCACGATCACCGTCAGCGGCGTACGCAGTTCGTGCGAGGCGTTGGCGATGAAGTCGCGCCGCATTTCCTCGATCCGTTCCGTCTCCGTGGCGTCGTGCGTGACGAGGATCTGGCGCCGGTTCTCGAACGGGATGATGTGAACGATCAGCTTGCGCTCGCGGAAGCTCAGCGTGAGCGGCTGGTCGTAGCGGCCCAGGATGATGTAGTCCATGAAATCGGGATTGCGCACCAGGTTGGTCACGCGCATGCCCTTGTCGCGCTCGTGGGTCAGGCCCAGGTGCTGCTCGGCGGCCGGGTTGCACCATTCGAGAAACAGCACGTCGTCCATGATCACCACGCCGTCCGGCAGCAAATGCATGGCCTGGCGGAAGCGGGCCAGCCATTCGGTCAGCTCGGCCTGGTTCTTCTCATCGTCGCGGCGCAGCTTGTACAGGCGGGAGAAGATGTCGGTCCAGGCGCCCCAGCCATCGGGCAGTTTGGCGCTTTGCGGATCTTCCAGCCAGCCGCTCAGCTGGTACAGATAACCGAGCTGGATGAACACCAGCACGGACATGGCCAACGTGGCCACGGCCAGCGCCGGCATGGCGCCGAACAGGAACCACAACACGCCCAGGCCCGCCAGGATCAAGCCCATGCGCAACGCGGCGGGCACCCAGAACAACAGTTTTGGATTCATGATTTATTTTTCTGACAGCATGTAGCCGACGCTGCGCACGGTGCGGATCAAATGCTCGGCCTCTTTCAATGCCTTGCGCAGGCGCAGCACGTGCACATCCACCGTGCGTTCCTCGATCACCACATGGTCGCCCCACACCTTGTCGAGCAACTGGCTGCGCGAGAACACGCGCTCGGGATGGGCCAGCAGGAACTTGAGCAGCTTGTATTCGGCGTGGCCGATGTCGATCTTCTGCTGGTCCAGCATGACGGTGCAGCTGACCGGGTCCAGCAGCACATTAGCGGCCCGCATGGTGGCCTGGGCATGCTCCGGGCTCTTGCGGCGCAGCAGGGCCTTGGCGCGGGCCAGCAGTTCGCGCGGCGAGAACGGCTTGGTGATGTAGTCGTCGGCGCCGCTGTTCAAGCCAGCCAGCTTGTCCTCTTCCATGCTCTTGGCCGTCAACATGATGACGGGGATTTCATTGAACTGGCGGTCGGCGCGGATGCGCGCCAGCAGGCGCAGGCCGGTCTGGTCGGGCAGCATCCAGTCCAGCAGGATCAGCTGGGGCGTGCGGTGCTGGATGAAGTCCCACGCTTCGCCCACGGTGGGCACGGCGCAGCAGTTCCAGCCCGCTTCGCGCAGCGAGAACGTCACCAGCTCGACGATGGCCGGTTCATCTTCAACGATCAGTATGGTGGTTTTGTCGGTTGCCATGTGTCTCAGTGTTACCGGTTACTCGGCGCTGTCGTCGGCCAATGGAACGGTCTTGCTGTGGCGGATGTCGCGCCCTTCGACCACGTAGATCACGTACTCGGCAATGTTCTTGGCATGGTCGCCGATGCGTTCAATGGCCTTGGCCACCCACAGCGTATCGAGCGCGGCCGAGATGGTGCGCGGGTCTTCCATCATGAAGGTGATCAGGTTGCGCATGATGGAGCGGAATTCATGGTCGATCACGGCATCCTGGGCGATCAGCTGCAAGGCTTGCTTGCCATCGTTGCGGGCGAAGGCGTCGAGCGCGTCGTGCAGCATGTCGCTGGTGTTGTTGGCGATGCCACGCACCATCTCGTAATGGTTGACGGTGACGGCGCCGCGCGCATGCAGGGACTTGGCCGTGCGGGCGATCTTGGTGGCTTCGTCGCCGATCCGTTCCAGGTCGGTGATCACCTTGATGGTGGCCATGATGGTGCGCAGATCGTTGGCGGCCGGCTGGCGGCGCACGATCAGGTGGCTGCAGGCGTCGTCCAGCGACACTTCCAGCTGGTTGACGGTGTCGTCCTCGCGGATCACGCGGTCGGCGCGCTCGGGGTTACCGATGCGGAAGCAGGTCATGGCGTCGAGGAACTGGGTCTCGACGATGCCGCCCATCAGCAACACCTTGGAGCGGATGGCTTCGAGTTCTTGGTCGTACTGCTTGGAGGAATGCTCGCCTAACATGCTGGTCTCTCTTCGTAACAATGTTGTTGATATTATAAGGTTAGCCGAAGCGGCCCGTGATGTAATCCTGGGTTTCCTTGCGGGCCGGGTTCATGAAGATCTGGTCCGTCTCGCCGAATTCGACCAGTTCGCCCAAGTACATATAGGCCGTGTAGTCGGAGCAGCGGGCCGCCTGCTGCATGTTGTGGGTGACGATGGCGATGGTGTAATCCTGCTTCAGTTCCGAGATCAGCTCTTCCACCTTGGAAGTCGAGATCGGGTCCAGCGCCGAGGTCGGTTCATCCAGCAGCAGCACGTCCGGCCGCACGGCCACGCCGCGCGCGATGCACAAACGCTGCTGCTGGCCGCCCGACAGCGACAAGCCGCTCTTGTTCAGCTTATCCTTCACTTCGGTCCACAGGGCCGCCTTTTTCAGCGCCCATTCCACGCGCTCGTCCATCTCGCCCTTGGACAGGTCTTCATACAGGCGCACGCCGAAGGCAATATTATCGTACACCGACATGGGGAACGGGGTTGGTTTCTGGAACACCATGCCGACCTTGGCGCGCAGCATGTTGACGTCCTGGTCCGGCTCCAGGATATTCTTGCCGCGATAAATGATGGAACCTTCCGCGCGCTGGCCCGGGTACAGGTCGTACATGCGGTTGAGCGTGCGCAGCAGGGTCGACTTGCCGCAGCCGGACGGGCCGATGAAGGCCGTCACCTGGCGTTCATGAATGTCGAGGTTGACGTTGGTCAGGCTCTGCGTTTTGCCGTAGAAGAAATTGAGGCCGGAAATCTCGATGGTCTTGCGCTTGGACGTCATGGCGGCGGCGGGTTCCTGGATCAGTTGCGTATTCATAGTTATGCTCGTGGATGCGATGCGTCGTTCAATTCGGAGTGCGCTGGTGGAACACCGTGCGCGACAGGATATTCAGGGCCAGGACGCTGAAAGTCACCAGCAGCGCCCCGCCCCAGGCCAGGCTGCGCCAGTTGTCGTACGGGCTCATGGCGAACTGGTAGATCACCACCGGCAGGTTGGCCAGCGGCCGGTTCATGTCGGCGCTGAAGAACTGGTTGTTCAGGGCCGTGAACAGCAGCGGCGCCGTTTCGCCGGAAATGCGGGCCAGCGCCAGCAGCACGCCCGTCACCACACCGGCCTTGACGGCGCGCAGGCGCACCAGCAAGGCCACCTTCCAGCGCGGCGCGCCCAGCGCGAACGCCGCTTCCAGCAGGCTGTTGGGCACCAGGCGCAGCATGTTGTCAGTGGTGCGCACCACCACCGGCACGGCGATCAGGGCCAGCGCGATGGTACCCGCGTAGCCGGAAAAGTGCTTCACGCTGGCCACGTACATGGCGTACACGAACAGGCCGATCACGATCGACGGCGCCGACAGCATGATGTCCGTCACGAAGCGCGTCACATGCGCCACCTTGTTCTCGTCGCCATATTCGGCCAGGTAGATGCCGGCCAGGATGCCGACCGGGGTGCTGATCAGGGTCGACAGGCCGACCAGCATCAGGCTGCCCACGATGGCGTTCAGCAAGCCGCCACCTTCGCTGCCGGGCGCCGGCGTGTTCTGGGTGAACATGACCATGCTCAGCGCGCCGAAGCCCTTGAACAGCAAGGTGGCCAGGATCCAGACCAGGAACGCCAGGCCCAGCGACATGGCGGCCACCGACAGCGCGATGCCGACCCGGTGCACGAACAGGCGCTTGCGGTAGACGGGGTTGATTGCTTGGGTCATTATTTCACGCCTTCCTTGCGAGACATTCCGGCCAACATGATCTTGGCGGCCGACAGGACGATAAAGGTGATGGCAAACAGGATCAAGGCCAGCGCGTACAGCGACGATACATGCAGCTTCGATTCCGCTTCCGCGAATTCATTGGCCAGCGTGGAGGCGATGCTGTTGCCGGCCGAGAACAGCGACAGCGACAATTCGTTGGCATTGCCG
The DNA here is from genome assembly GCF_014042355.1 of Rugamonas apoptosis. Classification (GTDB taxonomy): domain Bacteria; phylum Pseudomonadota; class Gammaproteobacteria; order Burkholderiales; family Burkholderiaceae_D; genus Rugamonas; species Rugamonas apoptosis. Next base: position 251,190 of record NZ_JACEZU010000003.1, on the reverse strand, counting down.
ATCACGAAGGTGACGGCCATGGTTTCGCCCAGCGCGCGGCCCAGGCCCAGCATGACGCCGCCCACCACGCCGGTCTTGGTGTAAGGCAGCACGATCTTGCGCACCACTTCCCACCGGGTGCAGCCCAGGCCGTAGGCCGATTCCTTCAGCACGGCCGGCACGATCTCGAACACGTCGCGCATCACGGAGGAAATGAAGGGGATGATCATCACGGCCAGGATCAGGCCGGCCGTCAGGATGCCGATACCCATGGTGGGGCCGCTGAAGAACTGCCCGATCAGCGGCAAGTGGCCGATGGTGTTTTTCAGCAGCGGCTGCACGTAGTCGGCGAACAGCGGCGCGAACACGAACAAGCCCCACATGCCGTAGATGATGGACGGCACGCCGGCCAGCAATTCCACGGCCGTGCCCATCGGGCGGCGCAGCCAGGGTGGGCAGATCTCGGTCAGGAACAGGGCGATGCCGAAGCTGACGGGAAACGCGATCAGCAGCGCGATGCCGGAAGTGGCCAGGGTGCCGACGATGGCGATCAGGGCGCCGAACTTGTCGTTGACGGGGTCCCATTCGACGGTGGTGATGAAGGCCGGGCCGAATTCCTTGAACGCGGGCCAGGCGCCTATCATCAGCGAGATGATGATACCGATCAGCACCGCCAGCACGGACAGCGCGAACGTCATCGTCAGCTTGTGGAAGATGAAGTCCTGGATGCGCTGCTTGCGCATGGTCGCGTGCATGGCGGCCAGGCTGGCGGCCTGCTCCGCCTCGGCGGCGGCCTGCGCGCGCGCCGTCGAGACGACAGGCTGGGCCGCTGGGGCGGGATGGACGGTGACGCTCATGGTGGGCTCCGGCTGGATGACGGGCGGGGAAATAAGTTCAGCGCTCATATGGTTTTTTTTATCTCTGGGATGACAGCTAGCCTGCGCCGCCCGGGTCGAGCGATGCAGGCTAACCCCCTGGCCCGCCGCTCTCTCAGGCGCGGTGAACCAGGGGCGATCCGTTTAGTAGATGGCCTTGCCCGAAGCGTCCTTCAGGTTGGCTTTCCAGGCGTCCTGCACCAGCTTGACGACGGTGGCCGGCAGCGGCACGTAGTCGAGCTCGGTGGCGGCGGCGCCGCCGTTCTTGAAGGCCCAGTCGAAGAACTTGACCACTTCCTTGCCCTTGGCGGCGTCAGCCTGTTGCTTGTGCATCAGGATGAAAGTCACGCCCGTGATCGGCCACGAGTTCTTGCCGGCCTGGTCGGTCAGCACCACGCCGAAGCCGGGGGTCTTGGCCCATTCGGCCGAAGCGGCGGCGGCTTTGAAGAAGTCGTCGTCCGGCTGCAGGAAATTGCCGTCCTTGTTCTTCAGCTGGGTGTGCGCCATCTTGTTCTTCTTGGCGTAAGCCCATTCCACGTAGCCGATCGAGCCCTTGATGCGCTGCACGTTGGCGGCCACGCCTTCATTGCCCTTGCCCCCCACGCCCGTCACCCACTTGACGGCGGTGCCGGAACCGATCTTGGTCTTGAATTCGGCGCTGGTCTTGGACAGGAAGTCGGTGAACAGGAAGGAGGTGCCGGAACCATCGGCGCGGTGCACCACGGTAATCTCGGCGGCCGGCAGTTTCACGCCAGGGTTGAGGGCGGCGATTTCCGCGTCATTCCACTGCTTGACCTTGCCCAGGTAGATGTCGGCCACCACGGGACCGGTCAGTTTCAGCTGGCCAGGGGCGATGCCGTCGATGTTCACCACGGTCACCACGCCGCCCATGATGGCGGGGAATTGCATCAAGCCTTCCGCGTCCAGCTCCTCGGCCTTGAGCGGCATGTCGGAGGCGCCGAAATCGACGGTCTTGGCTTTGATCTGCTTGATGCCGGCGCCGGAGCCGACGGACTGGTAGTTCAGGCCGTTGCCGCTGGCGCTTTTGTACGATTCAGCCCACTTGGCGGCGATCGGATACATGAAGGTCGAACCCGCGCCGGTCATGTCGGCAGCCGAGGCGGCGGACGAGAATGCCATCACGGCGGCGGCGCCGGCGACCATCGAGGTCAACAACTGTTTCATTCGCATAACTAGTCCTTCAAGAGTATGACAGGGGTTGGAATGCTGCGCAGTCTACCGGCGAAATATGACAGGTTTATGACATCGGTGTAATTCAGTGGAAACGGCGCGGATACAGTATGAGAGGGGGCGATTTGCCCAGCATCTTACCCCTTCTTGTCACAATCGGACGGCCTGGAGGGGCAATTATGACAGCCCGTGTCATGGACTTGTCATATTTGACATCTACACTGGCGCGCTGTGTTACATACATACTAATGACAGGCTAGAATCTATTATCTGCAAAGTGAACAAGAAAACCATGAAGCCTGATTTGCGCGCGGAAGCTGGTACGTCCAGCATTTTTCTTGATCGGGAACTGTCCCAGCTCGCCTTTAACCGGCGGGTGCTGGCCCAGGCCGAGGATCGCAGCATCCCGTTGCTGGAGCGCTTGCGCTACCTGTGCATCGCCAGCAGCAACCTGGACGAGTTCTTCGAAGTGCGGGTGGCCAGCCTGCTGGCGGCCGCCAGCGTGGACGGCCCGCTGTCCGAACACCCTGCCCTGACGGCCACGCTGAGCCGCATCAGCCAGGAATGCCACGCGCTGGTGGCGCACCAGTACGAAATCCTGAACCAGGAAGTATTGCCGCAATTGCAAGCCAAAGGCGTGCACCTGGTGCGCCACAACGAGCGCAACGAAGGCCAGCGGGCCTGGGTGAAGGAGTATTTCGAGCGCGAAGTACGGCCTTTGCTGACCCCGATCGGACTGGACCCGGCCCACCCCTTCCCCCAGGTGGTCAACAAGAGTCTCAATTTCATCGTCTCGCTGTCGGGCAAGGATGCGTTCGGCCGCGGCACGGCGATCGCCATCGTCAAGGCGCCGCGTGTGCTGCCGCGTGTGATCCGGCTGCCCGACCATCTGTCCAAGAGCGGCGGCGTGTCGTTCTGCCTGCTCTCGTCCATCATCCACGCCCACATCTCGGACCTGTTCGCCGGGCGCGAAGTGATCGCCTATTCCCAGTTCCGCGTGACCCGCGACAGCGACCTGTGGGTGGACGAGGATGAAGTGAAGAACCTGCGCCAGGCCCTCAAGGGCGAATTGCAGGGGCGCCAGTTCGGCACCTCGGTACGGCTGGAAGTGGCCATGAACTGCCCGCCCGAGCTGTCGCAATTCCTGCTCGACCAGTTCGGCCTGCACCAGAGCCGGCTGTACGCCGTCAACGGCCCCGTCAACCTGGTGCGGCTGACGGAAATGATCGACCACGTCAACCACGCCAACCTGCGCTTTCCGCCGTTCTACCCCGGCGTGGGCCGCAAGTCGCCCGGCACCGACATTTTCGCCGAACTGCGCCAGCACGACATCCTGCTGCACCACCCGTTCCAGACCTTCCAGACCGTCATCGACTTCATCCGCAGCGCCGCCCATGACCCGGCCGTGGTGGCCATCAAGCAGACCATCTACCGCACCGGCATGAACTCGGACTTGATGGAATCGCTGCTGACGGCCGCGCGCGAAGGCAAGGAAGTGACGGTGATCGTGGAGCTCAAGGCGCGCTTCGACGAGGAAGCCAACATCAACTGGGCCGACAAGCTGGAACAGGCCGGCGCCCAGGTGGTGTACGGCGTGGTGGGCCTCAAAACCCACGCCAAGGTGGCGCTGGTGATCCGGCGCGAGGAAGGCGAGTTGCGCTACTACGCCCACCTGGGCACGGGCAACTACCACCCCACCACCACCAAGCTGTACACGGACTTCGGCCTGCTCACCTGCCACCCGCAAATGAGCCAGGAGGTCAACGAGATCTTCATCCACCTGACCAGCCTGACCAAACCCCACAAGCTGACCCATTTATGGCTGGCCCCGTTCGCGTTGCAAAATGAGATCATCAAGGCGATCCGCAACGAAGCGCGCATCGCGCGCGCGGGACGGCCGGGCCGGATTATTGTTAAAATCAACGCATTGGTGGACGAATCGGTGATCCGGGCCCTGTATGCCGCCTCCCACGATGGGGTCAAGATCGACCTGATCGTGCGCGGCGCCTGCACCCTCAAGCCGGGCGTGCCCGGCCTGTCGGAGAATATCAAGGTACGCTCCATCATCGGCCGCTTCCTCGAACACAGCAGGATCTATTACTTCCGCAACGACCTGGCGCACGATGTGCTGCTGGCCAGCGCGGACTGGATGAGCCGCAATCTGTTCCGCCGCATCGAAGTGGCCTTCCCCGTGCTGGACCGGGCCCTCAAGCGGCGCGTGATCGCGGAAGGCTTGAACCCCTATTTGAAGGACAACACCAACGCCTGGGACCTGGAAGCGGACGGCCAATATCACCGCCGCAAGGCGCGTGGCAAGCAAGCCCCGTTCGGCGCCCAACAGTTCCTGATGCAGTCGCTGGGCACGCCAGCCAGCGAAGTGGGTGATTGAGAAGTTGTTTCAAAATGACCATGGCTAGGCGTGGCGCCGAAGACAGTGCGCTTGCACGGCAAGGCGCCACAACGACGCCATGGGCTTTTTGAAATGACTTCTAAGCATATGCGCGGCGGGCGTCGGCCCCGCCGCCAGGTGCCGGTTTCGTTCGAAGGGAGCACAGCATGGACCTGATATTGTGGCGTCACGCCGAGGCGGAGGAAGCCGGCCCCGGCCTGTCCGACCTGGAACGGGCCCTGACGGCCAAAGGCCAGAAACAGGCCCGCCGCATGGGCCAATGGCTGGATTCACAACTGCCCGACAGTTGCCGGGTACTGGTCAGCCCCGCCGTGCGCGCGCTGCAGACGGCCGAGGCGCTGGGGCGCAAATACAAGATCCACGCCGACCTGGCGCCGGGCGCCGATCCGGAAGACATCCTGAAGGCGGCCAACTGGCCGGCCAGCCGCGAAGCCGTGCTGATCGTCGGCCACCAGCCCACGCTGGGCCAGGCGGCCGCGCTGTTGATGACGGGCGAGGTGCAGGAATGGGATATCCGCAAGGCCGGCGCATGGTGGTTGTCGCAGCGCGACCCGAACGAGCCGCTCAGCGTCTACCTGAAGGCCGTGATGGGGTCCGACCTGGTCGTAAAATAGAAACGGATGGTTGGGATGGGCTTGCAAACCGGTAACGATCTGCTACAGTTTAAGTGTACCAACTCTAGGGGGCAGCCGTCGTAAGTCGACTGAATGACTATGATCACCTGGTTCACCATGGGCATCTTTGGTGGCATGATTGCCCTGGTTATTTACGAACTCGTGGAAGAACTGCGGGGAAGTAAGCACAAACTGATCGACCGCTATCACGAATAGCATCCAGCTTCATTGAAGCCGTGGCGCCAGCGGCAAAGTCCTCGCGGATTTTGCCTCTCGCGCCATCATCATTTCTCCCCTCCCCCGCCGTTTACAGCCCCTTGCTTACATCCCCGACTTGAACTTGGTGAACACGCGCGTCACATGGCGGCGGATGTCGGCCGGCACCGCTTCAGGCGCGGCCATGCGCTGCTTGTCCGCGTCCGACAGGAACACGGTCTTGTTGCCGGCGATATCCTTGCGCACAAACTTCATGCCGGCCGTGTTCGGGTTGGCGTAGAACACCTTGTTGGTCAGGCTGGCGTGCACCTGGCCGCGCAGGATGTAATTGATCCACAGGTGGGCGTTGTTGGGGTGCGGCGCGTCGGCCGGGATGGCCATGGTGTCGAACACCAGCGCGGCCGAGGTCTTGGGCACCAGCACTTCGATCACGTTGCCGTTCTTGGCGTCGATGGCGCGCTGGCGGGCGATGTTGATGTCGCCCGACCAGCCCAGCGCCACGCACACGGCGCCGTTGGCCATGTCGTTGATGTAGCCGGACGAGCTGAACAGGGTCACATAGGGACGGATGGCCTGCAACATCTTGCCGGCCGCGTCATAATCGGCCGCGCTGGCCGAATAGGCCGGCTTGCCCAGGTAGATCAGCGCGGCCGGCAGCACTTCGGACGGCGAATCGAGGAACGATACGCCGCAGGACTTGAGCTTGGCCGCGTACTTGGGGTTGAAGATCAGTTCCCACGCGTTGTCCGGCATCGGCATGCCGCCCAGCGCCGCCTTGACCTTGTTGACGTTGATACCCACCGTCGTGTAGCCCCACAGCCAGTCCACCAGGTAGTCGTTATTGGGGTCGATCTTGGACAACTTGGCCTGGATGGCCGGGTCCAGGTTGCCCAGGTTGCTCAGTTTGGACTTGTCCAGCTTGCGCAGCAGATGGGCGTCGATCTGCAACTTCGCCCATTGGGCCGTGGGCACCACGATGTCGTAGCCGGACTTGCCCGCCACCAGCTTGGAATTGAGGATCTCGTTGTTGTCGAACAGGTCATAACGGACCTTGATGCCGGTCTCTTTTTCGAAATTCTTGACCGTATCGTCAGCGATGTAGTCCGACCAGTTGTAGATGTTGAGGACTTTTTCTTCCTGCTGCGCGCGCGCCGATGGCGCGGCCAGCGCCGCCATCACGGCCGCAGCGGCCAGTCCCAAACCAAACAGCTTGCCCAACCCTTTGCCTGCCATGCCCGCCTCCTGAAGATGGAATTCCCTGTGAAGCCGAAATGATCAGGCATAGTGGTCACGATTGCAAGCGTTGTCCTTCAAGCCAGGAAGTCGAACGCGGTGCCGGTGGCGCCGGAGGTGCCGCCCGGCAAACCGCCGCCGCCCGTCTGCGCCTGCTGGCTGTACAGGGACGCCAGCGCGCTGGCCTGGGCGGTGAGCGCCTTGGACAGCACGGCGCGCTTGCTGTTGATGGTGGTGATTTCCTTGTTCAGCGAGCTGGCTTCGCGCCGGATCACGCTGTTGTCGGCCGTGAAGGCGCCCGCCTTGGCGGCCAGCTGGTCGGCCATGCCCTTGCCGCCGTTGGTGAACAGCTTGGTGACCGCGCCCGCGTCGGCCGCCAGCGCGGCGCTCAATTTCTTGTCGTCCACTTGCAGGTTGCCGCTGCCGTCCAGCGTCACGCCGGCCTTGGCCAGCGCCCCGGCCGATACGCCATCGCCGCCCGTCCTGAGCAGCTGCGCCATCTGGCGGCTGACCTGGCCCAGCGCCACGTCCCCCTTCAAGTCGCCGCCCTGCAAGGCCAGCATTTTCTGGTTCAATTCGTTATAGGCGGCCACGAAGGCACGCACGTTCTTGCCGGTCTGGGTGGCATCGGGCGCGGTGGTGGACGCCTTGCCGCCGCCGGCCAGGCTGGCCGCCTTGGCCTGGAAGGTGGCCAGCGCGCTGTGCAACTGCCCCAGCCCGGATAAACGGGTCTGGTCGCGCGCCAGCGTGGCGTTGAGCTTGCTTACGCCCGTATTCTGCGACGACAGCGTCTGCTGCACGCGATTGTAGACATCGGTCGACGGCGCCGTACCGACATTGCTGGCGTTGATGGGGGAAGTGGCCATGACGGTTCCTGAAAGTGGCGGATGCGCCTTGAATTGCCTGATTATCCACTATTGCCGAATAATTAAAACAGGGAACAAGGCCCGTTTCCCCCGCCATCTGGCCGTTTTGCCCGCGCCGCGGACCGGACGCCTGACGGCGCCGGACGACGCCTAACGCAGGAACTTGGTGATGGCGTTCAGCGCCGTCGGGTCCAGGTTAATGAACTGATAACCAATCTTGAAATGGTCGCCGCTGAAGATGCAATAACTGACCTTGGAGCGGCAAGTGACGATGTGCGCCTTACCGTCCAAAAACAGCTCAAACGCCACGCTGCCAAGGTGGCCCACTTCCAGCTTGTGCTCGAACGTGAGCGATATACCGCTGGCGCCGATGTCCAGCGTGCGTGCCGGCTGGGGCGGCATGCCGTCCATGGTCACCACCGCTTTGGCGCGCATGATCTTGCGCGCGGCTGATCTTTGTTCTACTGACACTGCATGTTCCGATAATGTAAGAGCATTAAAAAATGAAGCGGCGCCGTGCGCCGCCTGCCTGCATGGCCAGCGGTGTCAACGCACCGCCAGCACTGGACATGATTTTACAGGCCAAACAGGATCGGCGTGCGGGACGACAGTACGACTGGATCAAATTGTTGGCGCGCCAGGATCACTGGTGCTCGCGCATGCGGGCGAAGGCATCGTCGATGCGCTCGACGGCGATGATGGTCATGCCTTCGATGGCCTGCTTGGGCACGTTCGCCTTCGGAATCATGGCCAGCGAGAAGCCCAGCTTGGCCGCCTCGCGCAGCCGCTCCTGGCCCCGTGGCGCGGGCCGGATCTCGCCGGCCAGCCCCACTTCCCCGAACACCACGAAGCCGCGCGGCAGCGCCTTGTTGCGCATCGAGGAATTGATGGCCAGCAGCACGGCCAGGTCGGCCGCCGGCTCCGTGATCTTGACCCCGCCCACGGCGTTGATGAACACGTCCTGGTCGAAGGCGGCGATGCCGGCGTGGCGGTGCAGCACGGCCAGCAGCATGGCCAGCCGGTTCTGTTCCAGGCCCACCGACAGCCGGCGCGCGTTGGGCAGGTGGCTGGCGTCCACCAGCGCCTGGATTTCCACCAGCAGCGGCCGGGTGCCCTCCTGCGTCACCATCACGCAGGAACCGGGCACCTGGTTGTCGTGCTGGGACAGGAACAGGGCCGACGGGTTGGACACGCCCTTCAAGCCTTTTTCCGTCATGGCGAACACGCCCAGCTCATTGACGGCGCCGAAGCGGTTCTTGATCGCCCGCACCAGCCGGAAGCTGGAATGGCTGTCGCCCTCGAAGTACAGCACCGTGTCGACGATGTGCTCCAGCACGCGGGGGCCGGCCAAAGCACCCTCCTTCGTCACATGGCCCACCAGGATGATGGTGATGCCGGTGGTCTTGGCCACGCGCGTGAGCTGGGCCGCGCATTCGCGCACCTGGGCCACGGAGCCGGGGGCGGAGCTGAGCGCGTCCGAATACATGGTCTGGATCGAGTCGATCACGGCCACCTCGGGCCGCAGCTCGGCCAGCGTGCCGAGTATCTTCTCCAGCTGGATCTCGGCCTGCAGTTTCAGCTCGCGCGCATCGATGGCCAGCCGCTTGGCGCGCAACGCGATCTGCGCGCCCGACTCCTCGCCCGACACATACAGCACGCTTTTCAGGTGCGACAGATTGGCCAGCGCCTGCAGCAGCAGGGTCGATTTACCGATACCGGGATCGCCGCCGATCAGCACCACGCCGCCGGCCACCAGGCCGCCGCCCAGCACCCGGTCGAATTCCTCGATGCCGGTGCCGAACCTCGGCACATCAATGGCGTCGATATCGGCCAGCGACAGCACGGGCGCCGTCTGCGCCAGCGCCTGGTGCTGGGTGTTGGAATAGCGGTTGGCGCCCGGATTGTCAGGCAGCGTCTCCACCATCGTGTTCCACTGCTGGCACGCGCCGCACTGGCCGGTCCACTTGCTGCTGATGGCGCCGCAATCGCTGCAGGTGTAGTTGGTCTTGACCTTGGCCATATCAGCCTTCGACCACGCGCACGCGCGGCGCCAGCGCGCACATGAGTTCATAGCCGATGGTGCCGGCCGCCTCGGCCACTTCGTCGATCGGCATGCCCTTGCCCCACAGGGTCACGGCGCTGCCCACGCGGGCCTGGGGAATCGGGGTCAGGTCCACCGTCAACATGTCCATCGAGACGCGCCCCACCAGGCGGGTACGCACGCCATCCACCAGCACCGGGGTACCCAGCGGCGCATGGCGCGGGTAGCCGTCCGCGTAGCCGCAGGCCACCACGCCCACCCGCATCGGGCCGTCGGCCTGGAAGCGGCTGCCGTAACCGACCATGTCGCCCGCTTCAATATCCTGGATGCCGATGATTTCGCTGGCCAGCGTCATGGTCGGCAGCAGGCCGAAATCGGCCGCACTCTTGCCGCCCGGCGTGCCGCCGTACAGCATGATGCCGGGGCGCACCCAGTCGTTGGCCAGCACGTCGGCCAATTCACTGGCCTGCAACACGCCGGCCGAATTGGACAGGCTGCGCGCGCCCGGCAAACCAGCCGCGCCAAGCTCGAAGCGGCGGATCTGTTCGCGGATCGGCAGGCCGGGGTGGGCCAGTTCGTCGGCGTTGGCGAAATGCGTCATCATGGTGATCTCGCCCACGCAATCGAGCGCGCGCAGGCGCGCATGGGCGGCCGCGAAGGCTTCCGGCTTGAAGCCGAGGCGGTTCATCCCGGTGTTCATCTTCAAGTGCAGGTTCAGCTTGCGCGGCAGCGTGGCCGCCTCCAGCCAGGCCAGCTGCTGTTCGCAGTGGACGGCGCCGTTCAGGTCGTACTGCGCCATGGTGTGCAGGTCGGACGCGTCGAAAAAGCCTTCCAGCAGCATGATCGGCTTGCTCCAACCCAGCTCGCGCAGGCGCACCGCGTTGTCGAATTCGATCAGGGCCAGGCCGTCGGCCGCCGCGAAACCGCGCATGGCCCGTTCCAGCCCGTGGCCATAGCCATTGGCCTTGACCACGCCCCAGGCTTTGGCGTGCGGCGTGCACTGTCGGGCGCGCGCCAGGTTGTGCTGCATGGATTCGAGGTGGATGGTTGCAACTATCGGCCGTGGCATAGGAAATCGAGGCTGGGTGAAAGAAGCCGTATTTTACCGGAGCCGGTCGGTTCTGCGCGGGTCCACTTCGCACGCCGTGCTGGGACCACCGGGGACACGCCGCGCGACCGCCACGGCCATAAGGCATATCAGGGTCGTTGCCGGTTTGCTTCGGATCGCAGGGCATTTATGGTATAAAGCATGCCAGATAAGCTTTCAGGTCTCAGTATGAATCGTGGTTTTTATACCATCATGGCAGCGCAGTTCTTTTCGTCCCTGGCGGACAACGCGCTGCTGTTTGTTGCGATTGACCTGTTGATCAGCATGAAGTCGCCCGGCTGGATCACGCCGCTGCTGAAATTGTCATTCGTGCTGTTTTATGTGCTGCTGGCCGCATTCGTGGGGGCGTTCGCCGACTCGCTGCCCAAGGGCCGGGTCATGTTCATCGCCAACCTGATCAAGATCGCCGGTTGCGCCCTGATCTTCTTCAACGTCCACCCGCTGCTGGCGTACGCCGTGGTGGGCTTTGGCGCGGCCGTCTATTCGCCCGCCAAATATGGCATCCTGACGGAACTGCTGCCGCCGGAAAAGCTGGTGGCGGCCAATGGCTGGATCGAAGGCTTGACAGTCGCTTCCATCATCTTCGGTACCGTCATGGGCGGCATGCTGGTGAGCGGCCGCACCTCGGCCTTCCTGCTGGGCTTTGACGTGCCCTTCATCGACACCGGCATCGACACGCCGACGGAAGCGGCGCTTTGCGTGGTGGTAGGCATCTACGTGCTGGCCACCCTGTTCAACCTGAAAATTCCCGACACCGGCTGCAAATACCCGCACCAGGAGCACAATCCGATCAAGCTGGTGAGCGACTTCGCCAACTGCTACGGCCTGCTGTGGAAGGATAAGCTGGGCCAGATTTCGCTGGCCGTGACCACCCTGTTCTGGGGCGCGGCGGCCACGTTGCAGTTCATCGTGCTGGAATGGGCCAAGAAATCGCTGCATCTGCCGTATGACAAAGCCACCAGCCTGGTGGGCGTGGTGGCGATCGGCGTGGCCGCCGGCGCCGTGCTGTCGGCCTGCTTCATCTCGCTGCGCAAGTCGCTCACCGTGATCCCGCTCGGCGTCGCCATGGGCGGCATCGTGATGGGCATGACGCTGGTCCATTCCGTGTGGCTGGCCTACCCGCTGCTGATCCTGGTCGGCGTGCTGTCTGGCTTCTTCTTGGTGCCAATGAACGCCCTGCTGCAACACCGCGGCCACGTGCTCATGAGCGCAGGTCATTCGATCGCGGTGCAGAACTTCAACGAAAACCTGTCCATCCTGACCATGCTGGCGATCTACTCGCTGATGCTGCGTGTGCACCTGGAACTGGACGCCATCATCATCCTGTTTGGCCTGTTCGTGGCCGGCGTCATGCTGTTCATCATGCGCAAGCACGCGGCCAACCAGCGCGAGCACGATTCACTATCGCTGATCGGCGAGATGAAACACTAAGAGGCCGTTTCAAAAAGCCCGTGGCTTTGTTGTGGCGCCTCGCCGTGCAGGCGCACTGTCTTCGTCGCCACGCCTCGCCACGGCCATTTTGAACCAGCCTCAAAAAATCAGGATGGCAGCGTGCCGGCCAGCCGGCGCGCCACCGCCTGTGCGCGCCAATCATCGGGCACCACGAAGCCGCGCGCACGCTCCACCCACCAGCCATCTTGCGGAACCACCACCGCCACCATCTGCGGCGTGGCCACGGTCGCCATATGGCGCGCCAGGACCTGCTGCAATTCGGCCCGGTCCAGCACCGGGGCCGTAGCCAGCGGCGCCTTCATGGGCGCCAGCCATTCCAGGCGCGGCATCAATATGAAGCGCTCCCCTTCCAGCGCCGCCGACTCGGCCAGCGTGAACCAGAAACCGTGGCAATGCGGTTGCGAGATGCCTTCCAACGCGCGCCGCACGCCACCCGGATAAAACAGCCAGCCCTTGACCAGCGCCTGCGCGCGATCGACCGGCTGCGGCAGCAGCGCCTGCGCGGCCGGATGGCTGGCCAGCACCAGCTGTTTGTCGAGGATCTTGCGCATCTTGGCGCCCAGCGTATCGGCCAGGTTGGGGCCGATCAGGCAATTGAAACTGCCGTCATCGGCATCCCATGGCGGCGCGCTGTCGAACAGGTAGAACTTGGTGGCCAGCTCCCAGTGCAGCAACCGGCCGCCATCGCGCAGCAGGAAGTCGAATTCGCCCACCGTGTCATTGCGGTTGGCGCGCACCTGCAGGCCGTGCGCGGCCAACATGCCGTGCTGCTGAAAATAGAAGGCCATCAGCTTCTCCGCATACAGGCCCAGACGGGAATAGAAACGCTGGCCCAGCGCGGCGTCCAGCGGCGCCGGATCGGCTTCCAGCGCGGCCAGCCAATCGGCCACGGCCGGCGTCACCGCGCCCAGCATGGCGATACGGCCCCGCCAGTGCGGCGAGGCCGGGTCCAGCAGGTCGGGTGCGTCCAGCAGCCAGGCCAGCGCCCGCACATGGGAACGGGTCAAATGGCCCCAGCGGCGCTCGAAACGCGCCTGGAAGTTGTCGTCGCCGGCGTCAGGCGGCGTGGTCACGCATGCCCCTGGCCAGGCACAGGTCGGCCCATGCCTTGGCCTTGTCTTCCGGCCGCCGCAGCAGGTCGGCCGGATGGTAAGTGGCGACCACGGGCAGCGCGCCATGGCGATGCACCTTGCCGCGCGAGGCCACGCCCAGCAAGCCCTTGGCGGCGGCCTGGCCGAAGGTGAGCACCATGCCGGCGCCGGTCAGCGCCAGTTCCCGCTCCAGGAACGGACGGCAGGCCGCCACTTCGTCCGGCGAGGGTGCGCGTTCGGCGCCATCGTCGCCAGCCGGGCGGCATTTGACGAGGCCAGTCAGGTAGACGTCCGTTTCCGTTGTCAGGCCGATCGCCTTGAGCATGTTGTCGAGCAGTTTGCCCGCTTCGCCGGCCACGGCGCGGCCTTCCTTTTCATCGAGCCGGTTCGGCGCGGCAGTGACCGCCATCCATTGCGCGCCCGTGTGGCCCCGTCCCTGCACGGTGGCGCGGCGCGTGGCACACAGGTCGCAGCGGGTGCAACTGGCGATGGCCTGCTTGAGCGCCGGCCAGTCCATGGCGGCGATGGCTTCCTCGCTGACCGGGGCCGGACGGGCGGGTGTGGGCGCATCATCGAACCAGGCTGTGGAATCGTCATCGGCGAGGTCGGCGGCCGATGCGTTGGCTGCGTCGAGCGCATCTGGCTCGGGGGCGGCCATGGCGGCGGCCATCGGCGCGGACACGGCTGGCGTCTCAGCCTCGCGCGCGGGCGCCTGCACTGGCGCGGGCGCGGCCACGGGGACAGGCGCGGGCGCAGCTGCGGGAGCGGTGGGAGCAAATGTCGGTGCGGCCACCGGTACGGCGGCGGACATAATCTGCGCCGCGGAGACGGCTGGCGCTGCGGGCACGGGCGCCGCCACCTGCACCGCCGGCGCATCCATTACCTCACCGGGCGCGGCGTCCGGCTGCGACGGTGTTGGATGGCGCAACTGCCACAGGGGGCCGACGCCCATCTCATCGAGAAAGGCGGAGCTGCGGACAGACTGCTGACTCATAATCCGAACCGCATGACGATCGCGTCCTCGCGTTGCTGATTGGCGGCCGGGTAGTAAGCCTTGCGCCGGCCGATCTGTTGGAATCCATAGCGCTGGTAGATCTCCAGCGCCCGCGTGTTCGAAGGCCGTACTTCCAGCAGCACCGATTCCATGCCCAGCCCGCGCGCGCACGCGACGGCCTGGTTCAGCAGGAAGCGTCCCAGCCCCTGCCCCTGGCGCTCGGCCGACACGGCCACGTTAAGCAGATGGGCTTCATCGACAATGGCCATCAGCAGGAAATAGCCCAGCAACTCGCCGCCCGCGTCGCGCAATACCCAGGCCTGGTAACCGCTAGCCAGCGAATCGTCGAAATTGGCGCGGCTCCACGGGTGTGGATAGACGGTCTGCTCCAGCGCCACCACATCTTCCAGGTCGGACGATTGCATCGGCTCATACTGGAGCCGGGCCAGATCCCACACTGGCTTCATGCGCCAGCCCCATCCGCCTGGGCCGCCTTGGCCGCCTGCATGTCACGGCGTTCGGCGCTGGTGTAGGCGATCTTGTTGCGCAGGTAAAGCGGCTGCGCCTCGGCGGCCGACACGGCATGGCCGGCTGCGAACGCCACGGCGGCCAGCTGCGCGATCTGCGCCGCGTGCGGCATCACCTCGCCGTGGGCCGATGGCGCGCAGGCCAGGCCGGCCAACGCCTCGGCATAGGCCGCGAAGCCATTGCCGCAGGCGACAGGCTGGCCTTGCGGCTGCACCGCCTCAGGCGCTGCCAGCGCCGGCGCCAGCACCACCGCTGGCGCCACCGCGCCCGCGTCAAAGCGATACTGGGCCCAATAGACCTCGCCCATGCGCGCATCGAGCACGGTCAGCACCGCGTCCGCACCATGTTGCTGATGGCAGGCCAGCGCCATCGCGTCCAGCGTCACCACCGGTACCACGGGCAAACCGGCGCCGAACGCCAGCCCCTGCGCCACGCCGCACGCGGTGCGCACGCCGGTGAAGGAGCCGGGGCCGGAGCCGTAGGCGATGGCGTCGCATTGCTGGAGCGCGATGCAAGCTTCGGCCAGCAGCTCCTGCACCATCGGCAAAATGGACTGGGAATGGGTGCGCACGCCGGAAGAAGCGCGGGCGATGACGGCTCCATCGCGCAGCAGCGCGCAGGAAGCCAGTTCGGAGGAAGTTTCAATGGCAAGTATCGTAGGCATCCCGTATTTTAACCCGCACTCTCCTGATTCGGGCCATACGCGGCCCTTTTGAACGCCACTTCCAGGCCTCCCCCCCTCCGCCGCAGGCTTCGCCCATGTAGAATGTGAACGTTTGGCGCCCCGGGCGCCTCCGATAGCCGATTTCCCATGCACAGCCTGACCCTCAGCTCCGACAATCACCACGACATCGCCGCCGCCCTCGCTGGCGAGCGCTGGATCGTCGCTTGCCTCTGCGCCGCCTGGTGCGGCACCTGCTCCTCGTACCGCGCCACCTTCGACGAATTGGCGGCGCGCCATCCCGACAAGTGCTTCATCTGGATCGATATCGAGGATAACGCGGACGTGGTGGGTGAGCTGGACGTGGAGAATTTCCCCACCCTGTTGATCCAGCATGGCGAACAGGTGGCCTTCTTCGGCACCATGCTGCCCGACGCGGGTCTGGCGCACCGTCTGGTGCAGGCCCAATCAGCCCACAGCGCTGAGGAATTGAACGCGCTGACGGCCGCCAGCGAGGAACGCCGCCAGTGGCAGCGCGACTGCAACCTGCGCACGCTGCTGCGCGCCGCGCACACCTGACGCACGCGCACACGGCCTGCGACGACAATGTCGGCCCAGCGGCTAGCGAGTACGGAGCTGGCCCGCCGGCCGCCCGCTGAAACGGCGCCTTACGCGGGCACGCGCCAGCGCAGCAGCATATCCTCGGCCAGCAATGGCTTGCTGTACAAATAACCTTGCGCCAGACGGCAGCCCTGCCGCAGCAGGAAGGCGGCCTGATCTTCCGTTTCCACCCCTTCCGCGATCACGGACAAATTCATGCTCTTGCCCAGCTGGATGATGGCGATGGCGATCGCCTCATCGTTCACGTCCGTCGAAATATCCTGGATGAAGGAACGGTCGATCTTCAGCGTCTGCACCGGCAACTGCTTGAGGTAGGCCAGCGAGGAATAGCCGGTGCCGAAATCGTCAATCGCCAGCCCCACCCCGATCGAGTGCAGGTCATTGATGAAATTGAGCGCGTCGCCCGTGTTCATGATGACCGACTCCGTCACCTCCAGCTGCAAGCGTTCCGGCTCCAGCCCCGTCTCGCGCAGGATCTCGGCCACCATGTTGACGATGCTGCCCCGCTCGAACTGCTTGACCGACAGGTTGACGGCGATCTTAGGCACATGCAACCCGGCGTCCTGCCAGCGCATCATCTGGCGGCAGGCCTCGTGCAGCACCCACTTGCCCAGCTGGTTGATGAAGCCCGTGTCCTCGGCCAGCGGAATGAAGCGCACCGGCGGCACCGGCCCCAGCTCCGGATGGTTCCACCGCACCAGCGCCTCCACGCCCACCAGCCGTCCCGTGTCGATCTCCACCTGCGGCTGGTAGTTGAGGAAGATCTCCTCTTTCTCGATCGAACGGCGCAGGAAGGTCTCCAGCCGCAAGCGCTCCACGCCCTCGCCCGTCATGGACGGCGCGTAGAAGCTGTAGCCATTGCGCCCGCGCGCCTTGGCCTGGTACATGGCCACGTCGGCGTTGCGGATCAGCATATTGAGGTCGGTGGCGTCGGTCGGGAACAGGCTGATGCCCACGCTGCAGGTGACGAACAGTTCGTGCCCCGCCACGATGAAGGGCTGCTCGAACATGGCCACCAGCTTGTCCGACACCAGGCCGGCGCCGTGCTGGCCATCCACATTCTCCAGCAGCACGATGAATTCATCGCCCCCCAGGCGCGCCAGCGTGTCGCCTTCGCGCAGCTTTTCCTGCAGCGCCTTGGCCACCTGCTTGAGCAGTTCGTCGCCGATGTGGTGGCCCAGCGTGTCGTTGACGTTCTTGAAGCGGTCCAGGTCGATGAACAGCAGCGCCAGTTGTTCGTGGTCGCGCGTGGCCCGCTGCAGCGCGTGCTGCAGGCGGTCGTTAAACAGCAGGCGGTTGGGCAGCGCCGTGAGCGGATCGTGGTGCGCCAGGTGGTCCAGCTTCTCCTGCGACTCCTTCACTTGCGTGATGTCGCTGAACACGCCCACGTAGTGCGTGGTCTGGCCCCGGTTGTCGCGCACGGCGCTCACCGTCAGCCATTCCAGATACAGCTCGCCGCTCTTGCGCAGGTTCCAGATCTCGCCGCGCCAGAAACCGGTGGTCACCAGTTCCGTCCACAGGCTCTGGTAGAACGCGTCGTCGTGGCGGCCCGAGCGCGTGAGCGTGCGGTCCCGGCCCAGCGCCTCCTGCTCGCTGTAGCCCGTGATCTGGGTGAAGGCCGGATTGACGGCGACGATCTTGCCGGCCGCATCCACCACCATCACGCCGTCGGCGATGTGTTCCAGCACCGTGGCCGACAGGCGCAGCTTTTCCTCGGCCTCCTTGCGGGCCGAGATGTCGGCATAGACCCAGATGCTGCCCTCGTTGGGGCGGTTCTGGTCGATCGCGCAGCCGCTCACCATGCACCAGAACAGGCTGCCGTCCTTGCGCCGGTAGTTGCGTTCCTCGCTGAAGTAGTCGCCCGAGGCCAGCGACGAGTACTGGCGCGCGCCGGCCGCCTCGAAGTCAAACGCGTTGGGGAACACGATGGCGGTGGAGCTGCCCGTCATGGCGCCCGGCTCGTAGCCGAACAATTCCTCGCAGCGGCGGTTGACGGAGACGATGGTACGGTTACGCACGAACATCACGCCGAACATCACGTTATCGAGAATCGCGCTTTGTTCGGCCAGCAGGGCTTCGATGCGCATCTCGTTATGCTTGCGCTGGCTGATGTCGGAGATGATGCCGTCCACCCAGGGCGAATCATGGTCGCCGTCCGCCATCTGCGGCTGGCCATTCTCGGCCACCCAGCGCTCGATGCCGTTGGCGTCGGTGATGCGGTATTCGATCTCGTACGGCTGGCCATCGCGCACGGCCTGGGCCACGCAGCGACGCTGCGCCTTGCGGTCTTCCGGGCAGATCAGGTTGGCCCACGCGTGGGTGGTGCTGCGCATGAACTGGGCGGCCGAGTAGCCGCAAATGCCTTCGATGGCGTCCGACACGAAGTCGATCGGACCATCCGGCCGGAAGCGGAACACGGCGCCCGGCACCTGGGTCACGATGGTGCGGAAGCGTTCCTCGCGCTGGCCGATATCTTCGAACAGGTGCTTGATGGCCACCCGCATCTGCTCCAGCTGGCCGGCCAGGCGCCCCAGTTCATCGCTGCCGGTCAGGTCGAGCTGGGTTTCGAAGTCGCCATGGGACAGGCGGTCGGAAAAGCGCATCAGCTTGCGCAAGGGCTTGATCAGGCGCTTATTCAGGAACAGTATGATCAGCAGCAGCGACACGGTGAGCTGGGCCGCCAGCACGAACACATAGGACAGCTGCTTCTCGCGCAAGTCCTGCTGGCTGCGCGCGTCGTCCATCTCGACCATGATGCGGCCGATATGTTCGCCCCGCACCAGGATTTCGCGCTCGGCGCGGAACACGTGGCCGGTGGCGCGGCGCGGCGACTGCACGCTGATGAACTGGGTATCGGCCTGCCCCGTCACTTCCACCTGCAACACCGAACGGTCGCGCATGACGGATTCGACCAGCGAATGGGCCGATTCCGCATTCATGTTCCACAGCGATTCCTGCATGCCCAGCGCCAGGATGTCGGCGTTGCGCTGCAGCGCCTCGTTCAGTGCCACCTTGGCCGACTGCTGCTCGTGCACGCCGATCAGCAGGTAACTGCCTATCATGGCCGGAATCACCAGGCCGCCGAACACCACCAGCAGCAGCGCGCCATAGATGGACAGGCCGTACAACGCGGTCAGCCGCTGACGCACCTGCTGGTAGAGGGCACTGGTCATGCACGTGACGCGCCGCAGCGGCCTGTTTTATCAGTTTGCATCATCAAGCTGGTTGGTCGATTCGTTGTTCTATACAGAATTATGCACGGAAAGACACGCAAAAGTCATCCGCCGGCGCGCCTGATGGCACAGTTCGGTCGCCGCCAGCAAAAAAACCGCAGGCAGGCTATGATCTGCGCTCCCAACCTGAGGAATCGCCATGACCCTATCCATGTACTCCGCATCCGTGCCAGTGTTCAAACAAATACTGAACAGCTTGCTGGCCATCCTCGACAAGGCCGAAACCCACGCCGACGAGAAAAAAATCGACCCGCAAGCCCTGCTGCAATTCCGACTGTATCCGGACATGCTGCCCTTCATCCGCCAGATCCAGATCGCCTGCGACTTCGCCAAAGGCTGCAGCGCGCGCCTGGGCGGCGTGGACGTGCCCGCGTTCGAGGACAATGAGCGCAGCTTCGCCGACCTGAAGGCGCGCATCGTCAAGACGCTGGCCTTCATCGACACCGTGCCGCAGGAACAGATCGCCGGCAGCGAGGAACGCGCCATCACCACCGGCAGCGGCGAGAAGACCAAGCACTTCACGGGCCAGGCCTATCTGCTGCATTACGCGCTGCCCCACTTCTTCTTCCACGCCACCACGGCTTACGACATCCTGCGCCACAACGGCCTCGATATCGGCAAGAAGAACTTCATCGGCACCTATTAATTAGTCGCGGCGGACGGCGGCGCCCAGGCCGCCATGCCGCGTCAGACGTCAGGTGTTGCGGCGCGGGTAACCCTGGGCCAGGATACGCTGCCACACCACTTCCTTCTGATCGGCCGTCATGGCCACCCAGTGCGCCACCTCCACCACGCTGCGCCCGCAGCCGCGGCAAATCTCGTCGAAGGTGGTGGAACAGACGGCCACGCACGGCGTGTCGGGCCGCACCGGCAAATCGTTGCTCATCCTATTTCACCTTCAATCCCAGCTTGTCCCAGCCTTCATGGCCCAGCGCTTCCAGGGTTGCGATATTTTTCTCGAAAATGTCGCTGGCTTCAGGGAAGGCGTCCACCGCCCGTTCCACGCTCTCCTCGCGCAGCAGGTGCAAGGTCGGGTAGGGCGACCGGTTGGTGTAGTTGCTGATATCGTCAGGCGCCGTGTCGGCGAACTGGTATTGCGGGTGGAAGCTGGCCACTTGCAGCTCGCCTGCCAGGTCCATGTCTTCCAGCGCGGCGTCGGCCACGTCCAAGAATTCGTTGTAGTCCTGGAAATCGGTCAACACATTGGGGTGAATCAACAGCGTGGTATCGACCGCTTCCGGGTCCGCGTCCGACAAATATTGCAATTCATCCATCAACGTGGACAGCAGCGCTTCCGGCGTGTCGGCGTCGCACACCACGTAGCGCACCTGTTTCTTGACGTGCACGGCTTTCGCGAACGGGCACAGGTTCAGGCCGATAACGGCCTTTTCCAGCCATTGTTCAGTCGCGGCGATGATGCCGGCGTGGTCGTCGGTGGTGGTGTTCATGTTATTCCTGGATTCAAAACCCGAATTGTACGCACTCTTTGCGCCATCTCATATATAGATCACGCGCCGCTTGCGCCAACGCCCGGTCCGGTCCATGCTGGCCCTGTGGCAACGTCCACCACCCATGTTTTAGCCTGAATTCCACGACAACTGTATTGTACTCACCGGCAATTATTGCCAAATAG
This sequence comes from Rugamonas apoptosis, assembly GCF_014042355.1. Lineage (GTDB taxonomy): Bacteria > Pseudomonadota > Gammaproteobacteria > Burkholderiales > Burkholderiaceae_D > Rugamonas > Rugamonas apoptosis. The sequence goes on along the minus strand of NZ_JACEZU010000003.1, from coordinate 230,444 downwards.
CACTAAGCCACCGTACCGTCATGCGGCTGACATATTGCTTGACTCAGCCAATCGACCTTCGTACACTCCACGTTTATTCATGTCCGCTCGGTTATTTCCCCGCCGACAACAATGGAATACTATGCAAGCACGCAATAACACTTCCGCTGCACTGGCGGCGCTGGCCCTGATGCTGGCTCCCGCGCTGAGCCAGGCCGCCGACATGGGCGCGCTGCCCGCCCCGGCCTCCCAGCCGGCCGCGGCCAAGGCCCCCGACACCACTTTCACCAGCAGAACCGACAGCAAGCAAGCCCGCCCCGCCAGCGAAGACGCGCTGCGCGAGACGGACGTGTGGGGCCGGATCCGCTCCGGCTACGCCATTCCCGACCTGGACAACCCGCTGGTGGCCAAGCACATCACCTGGTACAGCAGCCGTCCCGATTACATGGCCCGCACCACGGCGCGCGCCTCGCGCTACCTGTTCCACGTGGTCACGGAACTGGAAAAGCGCGGCATGCCGACCGAACTGGCGCTGCTGCCTTTCATCGAATCCGCCTTCAACCCGCAAGCCCTGTCGAGCGCCAACGCGGCCGGCATGTGGCAGTTCGTGCCCGGCACGGGACGCGACTTCAACTTGAAACAGAACGTGTTCAAGGACGAGCGGCGCGGCATTGTGGCCTCGACCGACGCCGCCCTCACCTATCTGCAGCGCCTGTACGATATGTTCGGCGACTGGCAACTGGCGCTGGCCGCCTACAACTGGGGCGAAGGCTCGGTGCAGAAAGCCATCCAGCGCAACCGCGCGCTGGGCAAGCCGACTGATTTCGAAAGCCTGGCCGAGCTGATGCCGGCCGAAACCCGCAACTACGTGCCCAAGCTGCAAGCGGTCAAGAACATCATCGCCAATCCCGGCCAGTACGGCCTGACCTTGCCGCTGGTCGACAACCAGCCCTACTTCACGGCCGTCGACAAGACCAGCGACATCGACCTGACCATCGCCGCCCACCTGGCCGAGCTGTCGGTCGATGAATTCAAGGCCCTGAACCCGCAGTTCAACCGCCCCGTCATCACGGGCGGCGAACAGACCAAGATCCTGCTGCCGCAGCAGAACGCGGAAAAGTTCCACCTGAACCTGGCCCAATGGGGCCGCGCCCTGTCGACCTGGACCACCCACAAGATCACCACCGCGCGTGAGCGCATCGAAACCCTGGCCTCCCGGTTCCACACCACGCCGGAAGTGATCCGCCAGGCCAACAACATCCCGCAAAAGACCGTACTCAAGGCTGGCTCCACCATCCTGGTGCCCAAGCTGGCCACCTCGGCCAACGTGGATATCGCGCCGGAAGTGGCCGACAACGCGGTGGTGGCGCTGGAAGCGGACCGCGGCAACAAGCGCGGCCGCGGCTACAAGGCGGCCCGCCACCACGGCGACGACGATGAGGCACCCGTCAAGCTGGTCAAGGCCCACGTCACCCGTTACCACAAATCGCGGCACCGCAACGAAGACTGATGCCCGTGTTGGCCGCGATGAAAAGTTGCCATCGCGGCGCGCACGCCCTACAATCTCGGTCTTGCGGCAGCCAGACCTTGAGCGCGCACAGTCCTGGCCACCACTACCAAACAACCCATACTGTCGCCGTCGCCGCCTAGCGGGTGGCGCTACGGCGCAGCAGTAGCAATCGGAGTCCATATGGCGTTCTTGCAAGGCAAAAAAATCCTCATCACCGGTTTGCTGTCGAACCGTTCCATCGCTTACGGCATCGCCAAGGCTTGCCACCGCGAAGGCGCCGAGCTGGCTTTCACCTACGTTGGTGAACGCTTCAAGGACCGCATCACCGAGTTCGCCGCCGAATTCGACAGCACCCTGGTATACGATTGCGACGTCTCCAGCGACGAGCAGATCGCCGCCCTGTTCACCGACCTGGCGAAAAGCTGGTCGCAGCTGGACGGCCTGGTGCACGCGATCGGCTTCGCGCCGCGCGAAGCGATCGCCGGCGAATTCCTGGACGGCCTGACCCGCGAGAACTTCCGCATCGCCCATGACATTTCCGCCTACAGCTTCCCGGCCATGGCCAAGGCCGCCCTGCCGCTGCTGAAGGAAGGCTCGTCGCTGCTGACGCTGTCGTACCTGGGCGCCATCCGCGCCATTCCGTACTACAACACCATGGGCCTGGCCAAGGCGTCGCTGGAAGCGTCGGTACGCTACCTGGCGGAAAACCTGGGCAAGATGGGCATCCGCGCCAACGGCATTTCGGCCGGCCCCATCAAGACCCTGGCCGCCTCCGGCATCAAGGACTTCGGCAAGCTGCTGGGCTTCGCCTCCTCGCACGCGCCGCTGCGCCGCAACGTCACCATCGAGGAAGTGGGCAACACGGCCGCCTTCATGCTGTCGGACCTGGCTTCCGGCATCACGGGCGAAATCACCTACGTGGATGGCGGCTTCTCCCACGTGATGGGCCTGAACGCGGAAGACTACACCTGATCGCCCCCCTGGCGCATCGCACCAGCCGCCCCGCCGGGCGGCTTTTTTACATCCGGACCGGCCGCGCATGATGTCGCGGCCGGCCCACCTGCCCCCGACACCACCATGACCACCACTGCGCTCGCCACTCCCCTGTCCGACGATGAATACGAGGCGCTCGGCGCGCTGCTGGCCACGCCCGGCGCGGCCATCCATGACGTCTCCACGCTGGAAGGATTGTTGACGGCCATCGCCACAGCCGCCACGCCGCCGGCGGAAGCCGAATGGCTGGCCCAGGTGTGGCCAACGGCGCCGGCGGACGCCGACAACGCCGAACGGCAGCGCGCCACCAGCCTGGTGCTGCGCCATTTCCACCACCTGCGCGCATGGCTGGCCAGGGACGCGGCCAGTTTCGAACCTATTTTCCACTGCGGCCCGGAATGGGGCATCGCGGCCTGGTGCCAGGGCTTTATGGCGGGCCTGGAACTGGATGCGGCCGGCTGGGCGCCGCTGCAGGCCGCGCAGCCGGACTGGTTCGCGCCCATGCGCGAGCTGGCCGCGTCGGACGGACGCGAACCGCCCATGCCGGACGAGGAAACGGAAAAGTGGATGGATGCCGTGGCGCCGGCCATCATCGCCATCCATGGCACGCGCTCACCGCAGCAAGGCGGCGCGGGCCGTCCGGCCCAGCGCGCCACGCCCAAGGTGGGCCGCAACGACCCCTGCCCTTGCGGCAGCGGGAAAAAGTACAAGAAGTGCTGCGGCGCGGCCGACGCCTGACGGGGCGCGGCGCCGCGCCTGCCTAATCCGAGCCGCCCAGCGCCAGGGCGATCTTGTCCGTCTGCGACGCCTGCGCGATCGCTTGCCGCACCCTGGAGTGCTTCTTGACCGCCGGCGCGGGCGCGGGCGATGCTACGCTCACCGGCTCCAGCGCCGGCTTGGGCGCCGTCATGTCGCGCATGACCTGCATCGCGCCGAGGGCGGCGCCCAACGCCACCCCGCCGACGATCATCAAATGGGGAACACTCCTGCCGCGCATGATAGTCTCCTCGCGCCAGCCATGGTTTGCTAGCATTTGGAAAGTTATTAACGTTATGCTTTTTATAAAGTATAGCGACTCATGCGCGTTTGTTTCTCTCCAATCTACACAAGCAGAAAAATCACAGCGTGATCTTCCATACCTGCACCGGCGACGACCATCCAGTGCCCGCATACAGCGTGCCGTTACCATCGGACACCAGCGTCATGATGTAGGGCATGCTACCGTTGGCGAAGTGCATGGCCTCCACCGTACCGTTCGGCGCCACGCGCACGATGGCGCTGTCGGTCGCCGCATAGATGTTGCCATGGTCGATGGCGATCGAACCATCGACCGGGATGATGCGCTTGGGAATTTTGGCCACCGTCGTCACCGTGCCGTTGGGCAAAATCTTGCGGATGGCGTCGCTGTCGTTGACCAGCAGCGCACCACTGGCATCGAACACCATGGCGCATGGGCCATGGAAGGCCGCGTTGACGCCCACGCCATCGTTGCCGTCGCCGGAGCCGCCACCGGCCAGCACGCTGACCACGCCGGCCGCCGATATCTTCAGGATGCGGCGGTTGTCGAAATCAGCCCGGTACACGGTGCCGGCGCCATCAACCAGCAACTGGCCGCCCTTGTTGACCATCACCTTGCTCCAGTCCGGGCCCCAGGGCTGCTCGGCGCCGTCCGGGGTGCGGCGGTACAGCACATTGCTGATGCTGTCGGTGCCGTAGATATTGCCCGTCCCATCGACGGCCACGCCTTCGAACGTGAGCGCGATGGAAGCCGGCAGCGTGCTCACCACGCCGGCCGGCGTGATGCGGCGCAGGCGGCCACGGTCGGTGCCGATCAGGTTGCCCGCGCCATCGAGCGTCAACTGGTACAGGCCGCCGAAGCGGGCCTGGTCGCCCGTGCCATCCACCGGATCATAGGCGCCCATGGTCGACGGGCCGGCAATCAGCTGCGCGGCCACCGTCACGCCGGGCGCAGCCGCGCTGGCCACCACGGTATTGTCAGCCTTGCCGGTGGACGACGACGGCACCCGCACCACGGCACCAGCCGTCACGTTGATCGTGTTGTCCGAACCGTTGATATTGACGGTGCTGCCATTGGAGGTGACGATGGCGCCGGACGGCACCAGCACTTTCTCGCCGGCCGCCATGGTATGGCTGCCGCCGGCCGGAATGATCTGCACCCCGTTGGCGCCCGTGGCGGGCGTATTGATGGCCGGCGCCACGACGATGGGGCCGCTGGGCACGCCCGCGCCGCCGCCGCACGCGGCCAGTGCCAGCGCCACCACGGCGGCCAGGTAGTTGCGGGAAGTTTTGCGCGAAGTTGCCATGATGAATATGCAAAAAATTAAGTAACAGGCATCTTACTATGAAATAACAAGCTTATCTTTTTGAAAATTAGAAAAGTACGTCCATAATGAAATGCATATTTAGGCGTGCAAGAACAGTGGAAATCAGGTATAGTTCTGCCTCTGCGCTGCATGACAGCAGTCGCCCGAAAAATAACTAGCAGCTTCGCAAGCCTTAGCGCATCACACTGATGTCGCTTATAAAGCCCTCCCGCCTTGTGTGTCGCACCTGACACCGTCCCGGCGCAAAGCTTTTGTGCCGAAATTTCTATCGATTTAGATTGAGTCATTTCGTTTTGGTTGGCGTTGCTATTTCGCGTTCTGCTTGTTTGCACGAACGCTGATTTTTACGAAAGAAAAGAATGACATTTGAAGCACTTGGTCTCAACACGTCCATCATCAAAGCCCTGACCGACGCCGGCTACACCAAGCCAACTCCGGTGCAAGAGCAGGCGGTACCCGCCGCTATCGCGGGCCAGGACTTGTTGGTATCCTCGCAAACCGGTTCCGGCAAGACGGCGGCCTTCATGCTGCCGTCGCTGCACCGTTTGTCCGCGTCCGAGCCAGCCGCCGCCGGCAAGACGCCCAACCAGGAAATGCAAGCGGCGCGCGCCCGTGGCGAGCGCCCCCGTTTCAAAGCTGCACAGCCAAAAATGCTGGTGCTGACCCCGACCCGCGAACTGGCCCTGCAGGTGACCACCAACACCGACAAGTACAGCGTCAACCTGCGCCGCCTGAAGGCCGTCTCCATCCTGGGCGGCATGCCTTACCCTAAGCAGATGCAACTGCTGGCCAAGAATCCTGAAATCCTGGTGGCCACGCCAGGCCGCCTGATCGACCACATGGAATCGGGCAAGATCGACTTCTCGCAACTGGAAATCCTGGTGCTGGACGAAGCGGACCGCATGCTGGACATGGGCTTCATCGACGACATCGAAAAGATCGTCGAAGCGACCCCGGACACCCGCCAGACCATGCTGTTCTCGGCCACGCTGGACGGCGTGGTGGGCAACATGGCGCGCCGCATCACCAAGAACCCGCAAGTGATCCAGATCGTCAGCGCCGCCAACAAGCATGAGAACATCACCCAGCGCGTGCACTTCGTGGACGACCTGTCGCACAAGAACCGCCTGCTGGACCACCTGCTGCGCGACGACTCGCTGGACCAGGCCGTGGTGTTCACCGCCACCAAGCGCGACGCCGACACCATCGCCGACCGCCTCAATATCGCCGGCTTCTCGGCCGCCGCGCTGCACGGCGACATGCACCAGGGCGCCCGCAACCGCACCCTGGACAGCCTGCGCCGCGGCCAGGTCAAAGTGCTGGTGGCGACCGACGTGGCCGCACGCGGCATCGACGTGCCCACCATCACCCACGTGTTCAACTACGACCTGCCGAAGTTCCCCGAGGACTACGTGCACCGTATCGGCCGCACCGGCCGCGCCGGCCGCAACGGCCTGGCGATCTCGCTGGTGAACCACGCTGAAGGCATGAACGTGAAGCGCATCGAGCGCTTCACCAAGCAGCTGATCCCGGTCAACGTGATCGAAGGCTACGAGCCAAAGAAAACGGCCGCGCCGCGCTCCACCTCCCGTCCAGGCGGCTGGAAACCGGGCGACAACCGTGGCGGCGCCAAGCCAGGCCAGCGCACCTTCAGCAAGCCGAACGCACCGCGCCGTGACGGCGCCGGCGCCGGCGGCGGCGGCTACAAAGGCAGCAACCCACGCAGCACCGACGGCGCCCGCCGCAGCTACGGCGACCGTTAATCCGGTTTATCGCCCGGCCTGACGGCAGCGCACAACCACCCCTCCTCGCGGACGGGTGGTTTTTTTACGCCCGGAATCCGGGGCGGCGCCTGCCGGCGGCGTCAGTGCCAATTCACGCTTGCAAATCTGGCCAAATAGCATATACTTGCGCACTCAAGTATTAATCAACAATGAATCAAGCAGTACGCAAACATCCCGGGACCAGCGAGGCACACCATGAGCGAACACAACAACGACTCCACCGACACCATCAGCCCACAACTGGAGGTGGCGCTGCGGCTGGCACGCGCCCAGGCGATGCTGGTGCGCCGGCTCGACACCACGCTGGGCGGCCACCACGGCATCAGCTTCAGCGACTTCATGCTGCTGTTCTACCTGCACCGCGCGCCGGGCGGCCGCTTGCGCCGGGTCGACCTGGCCGAACGCCAGGGCCTGACGGCGTCCGGCGTCACCCGCACCCTGCTGCCGCTGGAGAAAATCGGCCTGATCGAGCGCCAGCAAGACCCGCGCGACGCGCGCGTGGGCTATGCGGCCATCACGGCCACCGGCCGCGAACTGCTGGCCCACGCCACCGTCATCGCCCAGCAAACCAGCGCCGAACTGTTGCGCAGCTGCCCGCCCGAACAACTGGCCGCGCTGTCGGCCGTGCTGGGCCAGATCGCCGGCATCGGCCCATCGAACTCCTGAGGAGTACACCATGGCCGTGCCCGCGTCCGCCCCCGACCCACAGCGCGCCACGCTGCTGCGCGATCCGAACTTCCGCTGGCTGCTGCGCGGCGGCGCCATCTCCATGCTGGGCGACCAGTTGACCATGCTCGCCCTGCCTTGGCTGGTGCTCAAGCTGACGGGCGACACCCTGGCCCTGGGCCTGGTGATCGCCCTCATGAGCGCGCCGCGCGCCTTGTTCATCCTGATCGGCGGCGCGCTGGTGGACCGCCATTCGCCCAAGCGCGTGCTCATGCTCAGCAAGTACGCCAACGCGCTGCTGCTGGCCATGCTCACGCTGCTGGTGCTGAACAACGCACCCACGCTGACCTTGCCCCTTGGGCCATCGCTGTCCATCACGCTGGCCCTGAACCCGCACGTGACGCTGTGGCTGGTGTACGCGCTGGCATTGGGCCTGGGCCTGGCGCAGGCGTTCGGCATCCCCTCCGGCACCTCGATCCTGCCGCGCGTGGTCGCGCCGCAGCGGCTGGAACAGGCCAACGGCATACTGATGGGGATGCGCCAACTGACCACGCTGGCCGGCCCGCTGCTGGCGGCCCTGCTGATCGCGCTGGCCGGCGACAGCGGCGGCGCCGTGCGCGACGCGCTCGGCCTGGCGCTGGCGTTCGGCTTCGATTGCGCCAGCTTCCTGCTGTCGGCATGGACCCTGGCCAAGGTGCGCGAACTGCCCGACGCCTCTGCGGCGCAAACGGCACAGACGGCACTGACGGCGCGCGCGGCCGCGACGCCTGATAGCGCGGGCGCGGCGCACACCGGCAACGGCCGGCAACCGTCGGTCTGGCGCGCCGTCGGCGCGGGCCTGGCCATGGTGTGGCGCGACACGGCACTACGCCTGTGCTTCAGCTATTGGGGCATCGTGGCCCTGTTCATCGGCGGCGCCATGCAAGTGGCCCTGCCGGCGCTGGGCAACGAACGGCTGCATGGCGCCACCGCGTTCGGCCTGCTGATGGCGGCCAATGGCGCCGGCAGCCTGGCCGGTATGGGCGCCGCCGCCATCGCCGGCGCGCGCCTGCGCATGGCCAGCTTCGGCGCCATGGTGCTGCTGGCCGACATGGCGGTCGGCGCACTCGTCATGCCGCTGGGCCGCATCGACCGCACCTGGCAAGGCGCCTTGCTGCTGCTGGCCATCGGCGCCGTCTCGGGCTATATGCAGGTAGCCGTGTTCACCTGGATACAGCGCCGAGTGCCGCCCCACATGATGGGCCGCACCATGAGCATCTTCATGTTCATCTTCATGGGACTGGCGCCGTTGTCGGCTGCCGCCACCGGCTGGCTGCTGCAATCGATCACGCTGGCGCAACTGTTCGCCGGCGGCGGCGCCACGCTGATCGCGCTGGCCACGCTGGCCTGGCTGTTCACGCCCATGCGCGCGATCCGGGCCAGCGCCACCGCCCCCACCACCGCCCAGCAAAATTAAGGAGCAATACGATGGAAACCAAATGGCTGGAAGACTTTATCTCGCTGGTGGAAACCAATAACTTCAGCCGCTCGGCGGCGTTGCGGCATGTGACGCAGCCGGCCTTTTCGCGCCGCATCCAGTCGCTGGAAAACTGGTTGGGCACGGACCTGATCGACCGCACCTCCTACCCCACCCGGCTGACGTCGGCCGGCATCGTGTTCTACGAGCAGGCGCTGGAAATGCTGGCCCAGATCAACGGCGCGCGCGATATGATGCGCAACAAGCGCGCTGCCGCCCTGACCAGCATCGACCTGGCCGTGCCGCACACGCTGTCGCTGACCTTCGTGCCGAAATGGCTGTCGGCGCTGGAGCAGGATTTCGCCCCCATCAAGAGCCGCCTGATGGCGCTCAACGTGCACGACGCCGTGCTGCAACTGGTGGAAGGCGGTTGCGACCTGCTGCTGTGCTATCACCATCCGCGCCAGCCGGTGCAGCTCGATCCGGGCCGCTACGACATGCTGGTGATGGGGCGCGAGGCGCTGCGTCCCTACGCACGCTGCGACAAGATGCGCACCCCGGCCTACGCCCTGCCCGGCGCGCCGGACGCGCCGCTGCCCTTCCTGTCCTACACCAACAATGCCTACCTGGGCCGCATGGTGGACCTGATTCTGGCCGACGCCAAGCAGCATCCCTACCTCGATCCGCGCTATGAAACGGACATGGCCGAAGGCTTGAAGATGATGGTGCTGGAAGGCCGCGGCATGGCCTTCCTGCCTGAATCGGCCGTCACGCGCGAGCTCAAGCAAAAGCAGCTGGCATGCGCCGACGGCGGCAATGGCGGCTGGGACATCGAGATGGAAATCCGGCTCTACCGCGAGCGCCCATCGCCCCAGCGGCGCGGCAAACCCATCGTCGAACGGCTGTGGGAGTTCCTGGAAATGCAGCAGAAAAAGGCCAATCGCAAGCGCCGCACACCAGTCTCGGAACGCTGATCCGGGCGCTGCCCACGCTGCGCGCACGGCGTGGGTAGTGCCTTGATTTTGTGTCGGTTTCGGGGTTTTTTGAAGGAAAATCCAACCCCGGAAAAGCACGCTCGTTCATGCACCGTCGCGGTGCACAACTATGCAAATTTTGCATAATCGAATGCGCATACAGCATTGGCCGGGCTAACTCGTCCAAGCCTATGATTCGTCCCACTGATCGCAGCCATAAACCGCGTCACTTCCCGAATCCATAGGAGTAATGAGCATGACCACCCAACACGCACTGCCTTCCTACCTCAACGCCGACGACCTCGGTCCTTGGGGCGTCTACCTGCAGCAGATCGACCGCGTCACCCCGCACCTGGGTAACCTGTCGCGCTGGGTCGAAACCCTGAAGCGCCCCAAGCGTATCCTGACCGTGGACGTGCCGATCGAACGTGATGACGGCTCGATCGCCCACTACGAAGGCTACCGCGTGCAGCACAACATGTCGCGTGGTCCCGGCAAGGGCGGTGTGCGCTTCCACCAGGACGTGACCCTGTCCGAAGTGATGGCCCTGTCGGCCTGGATGACGGTCAAGAACGCGGCCGTCAACGTGCCCTACGGCGGCGCCAAGGGCGGCATCCGTGTCGATCCAAAAACCCTGTCCAAGGGCGAACTGCAGCGCCTGACCCGCCGCTACACGAGCGAGATCAGCCTGATCATCGGCCCTACCAAGGACATTCCAGCACCGGACGTGAACACCAACGAACAGGTGATGGCATGGATGATGGACTCCTACGCCATGATCGAAGGCAACCTGTCGACCGGCGTCGTGACCGGCAAACCAATTTCGCTGGGTGGCTCGCTGGGCCGCCGCGAAGCGACCGGCCGCGGCGTGTTCGTGGTGGGCCGCGAGGCAGCCGCCAAGCGCGGCGTGAAAATCGAAGGTGCACGTGTCGCCGTCCAGGGCTTCGGTAACGTCGGCGGTGTCGCTGCGACGATGTTCGCGGAAGCCGGTGCCAAAGTGATCGCGGTGCAGGACCATACCGGTACCGTGGTGCATCAAGGCGGCCTGGATATCCCAAGCCTGCACAAGCACGTGGCCGAATGCGGCAGCGTGACCGGCTTCCCGGGCGCTGAAGCGTTCCTGGACCGCGATGCATTCTGGGATGTCGAATCCGAGATCCTGATTCCAGCCGCGCTGGAACAGCAGATCACGGCCAAGAACGCACCACGCATCCGCACCAAGATCATCCTGGAAGGCGCCAACGGCCCTACCACGCCGGAAGCGGACGACATCCTGACCGACAAGGATGTACTGATCGTGCCGGACGTGCTGGCCAACGCCGGCGGCGTGACCGTGTCCTACTTCGAGTGGGTGCAGGACTTCTCCAGCTTCTTCTGGAGCGAGGACGAGATCAACGCCCGCCTGACCCGCATCATGCAGGAAGCGTTCAACGCCGTGTGGACCGTGGCGCAGGAGAAGAAGGTCACGCTGCGTACCGCCACCTTCATCCTGGCCTGCACCCGCGTGCTGCAGGCGCGTGAAGTACGCGGCCTGTACCCATAATCCAGGGTAGATTCAAGTATGCGCCTGCACGAGTAAAACTTGTGCGGGCGTTTTTTCCATTCACGGAGACCGACAGCATGAGCAGCATCGAACAAAAGGCGCTGGCCTATCACAAGGCCGGCGGCGCCGGCAAAATCGCCATCGAAGTGACCAAGAGCGTCAGCACCCAGGACGACCTGGCGCTGGCCTATTCGCCCGGCGTGGCCGCGCCTTGCGTGGAGATCCAACGCGATCCGGCCAAGGCGTATGACTACACGGCCAAGGGCAACCTGGTGGGCGTGATCACCAACGGCAGCGCCGTGCTCGGCCTGGGCAACATCGGCGCGCTGGCCGGCAAGCCCGTCATGGAAGGCAAAGTGGTGCTGTTCAAGAAGTTCGCCGGCATCGACGCCTTCGACATCGAGATCGACGAGCGCGATCCGGACAAGCTGGTCGAGATCATCGCCGCGCTGCACCCGACCTTCGGCGGCATCAACCTGGAGGACATCAAGGCGCCCGAGTGCTTCTACATCGAGCGCAAGCTGCGCGAGCGGCTGGCCATTCCCGTGTTCCATGACGACCAGCATGGCACCGCGATCGTGGTCGGCGCCGGCATGCTCAACGCGCTGGCCCTGACGGGGCGCGAGCTGGCCACCGCCAAGGTGGTGTGCTCGGGCGCGGGCGCGGCGGCCATCGCCTGCCTGGAATTGCTGGTGGACCTGGGCGCCAGGCGCGAGAACATCTTCGTCTGCGACAGCAAGGGCGTGCTGACCACGGCGCGCGAACTGGATGGCGAAAAGGCCGCCTGGGCGCAAGCCACCTCGGCCCGCACCCTGTCGGAAGTGATCGTGGGCGCCGACGTGTTCCTGGGCGTGTCCGGGCCCGGCGTGCTGTCGCCGCTGGACGTGGAAAAGATGGGCAAGTCGCCCATCGTGTTCACGCTGGCCAATCCGGAACCGGAACTGCGGCCCGAACTGGTGCGCGAAGTGGCGCCGGACGCCATCATCGCCACCGGCCGCTCGGACTATCCGAACCAGATCAACAACGCGCTGTGCTTCCCTTACCTGTTCCGCGCGGCGCTCGACTGCGGCGCCTCCACCATCAACCAGGAAATGAAGCGCGCCTGCGTGATGGCGCTGGCCGAGATGGCGCGCGGCGACGCCCGCTTCGGCAAGGATTATGTGGTGCCGGGCTTGCTGGACCCACGCCTGCTGGGCGGCGTGACGCCGAAAATCGCGGCGGCGGCCATGCGCAGTGGCGTGGCCCGCAAGCAGGTTGACGAGGCGGAGTACGCGGCCAACCTGGAAGACCTGTCCGCTTCACTGCTGTAACGACGCGGCGCCGGCCGCCGCGCGCTCAATGCGCGGCGGCCGCGCGCGTGACGATCGCCGTATCCAGGTGAGTTTCGTCGCCGATCAACAGCACGGCATGGTCGGCGAACAGCATCTGGCGCAAGATGGGCGCCTGCCCCAGCGGCGCGGCCCCAGGGTCGCGCTGGCGCAGGACGTTCATGGTGGCCGACGACAGGGGCGCGGCGCCATAGCTGTAGTCCGCCAGCAGCAGCAGGTCGCCCAGCGGATCGGTGGGCTTGAGCCGCCCCGTGACCACATCGGCGATCAGCAGCGAGCCATTGGCCGCCGTGCGTGCGTCGAACGAGACGCGGTCGCGCCGGCTGTAACCCCATTTGTCCGACAGTGTTTCCTGCGTCAGGTCCACGCGCGCCGTATCGATGATGGGGTTGCCGCCGTCATTCAAGGCCACGCCCAACAGGTTGCTGGTCATGCCCACCTTGAAATTCCACAGCATCCCCACCTTGCCCGTGCTGGCCATGGCCACCGGCAGCAAATCGGGTGTGCCGCCACCGGTACCCGTCACCGAATGCACCAATGGCCGCGGCCCACCGTAGCGCCAGTAAGCCTGCATGGGCGCGCCGCTGTCGAGCCACGTCACCAGTACCGAGCCGCCCGAGGCCACCATGCGCGGCTGCAGGAACTTGGTCGACATGGTCAGCTTGAACGGCGGCGTCAATTCCTTGCCGTTGGCGTCCAGCTTGACCAGCATCATGCTGTAGATGGCGTTCTTCTCGCTGTTGGGGATGGGCCGTTCGACCAGTGTGGTGGCGTACCAGAAGCCATCGCCATCGACGGCGGCGGCGCTGGCCACCACGGTCGGCAGCGGCGAATCGATGGGCTGCACCGCGTACAGGTCGATGCCGGCCGCCGCGCCCACCATGGCGCCCTGGGCGTCGAGCCGGAACAGCTTCGAGCCGGCGCCCGTCTGCACCATCACCACGCCGCCAGCCATGGGCAGCATCGCCCATTCGCCCAGGTAGTTGCTGGCCAGAGTATTGCCGTAATCATGGGTGGACAGGAACTTGCCCTGCGCATCGAGCGCGCTGACGCGGGTGCCGGGGTGGATCAGGTCGCGGTCGACCTGGATGGTGGCGGCCGAATCGGAACGCACAAGAATATGATCGCCCACCACCACCGCGTCCCGCATCCGGGCCAGCGGCACGCCGGACGGCTGGCCCGGGTCGGACGAGGCGGCCCGCACTTCCTGCTGGGCGCTCACCGTGATGGTGACGACGGCCTTGTCGCCGCCCGTGTCGACCACGGTGCCGGCGGCCACATTGGTGCCGCCGCCCCCGCCTCCACCGCCGCAGCCGCCCAGGGATAAGGTCAACCCGGCCAGCAAGGCGGCAAATGTGAGCTTGGAGCGGTGGTGCATACGAATTCCCAGCATGATGAGATGAAGGAATGAGTATAGAGGATGACAACTTGCGCCAGCGGCCAGCGGCATGGCCTGGCGAGCCATCGCCGTGACTTGGCGATCCACGCCCCCCTTCAAGCCACACTGGTACCCGTGTGGGCCACCACCAGCCGCATGGCGCCGCCCAGGTGCCAGCCATCGCTTTGCCCGCCCAGGTAGTGGGTGCGCAGCGCGTCGGCCCCGTAGTCGGACACGGCCCCAAAACCCAGCGCCCGCAATTCGCTGAGCAGCACAGCGGGCGCGAACAGCGATTTCCACGGCTCGCCGGCGGCCTCGAATTTGCTGGCGAAATAGGCCATGCCCATGCGGTCGAACAGGTCGAGCAGCTCCGGCACCACGCCATAATCGAACACGATGGCGCTGCCGGCCGGCAGCGCCGCCACCACGCGCAGCGTGTCGAACACGGCGTCGTCGCTCAGGTACAGGGTCACGCCCAGCCAGGACAGGAACACGGGCAGGTCGAGCCGGCAGCCAGCGGCCGCCAGCGCCGCGTCCAGCGTGTCGCGCTCGAAGTCGAACGGTACGAAGGTCAGCGAGTCCGGCGCGGCGATGCCGGCGTGGCGCAACTGCTCGCGCTTCCAGCGCTGGGTGGCCGGATGGTCCACTTCAAACACCCGCAGCGGCAGGCCGTGGCAGCGGTAAGCGAAAGTGTCCAGCCCCGCGCCCAGCACCACGTATTGCTTCACGCCGCAGGCCACGGCGCCGGCCAGTTCCTCCTCGGCCAGGCGGCTGCGCACGGCCGTGGCGCCGCGCAACTGGCGCACCGGCCCATGGGCATAGCGTGGCAACTGGGCGCGCAACTGCCCTTCCAGCTCCGGCCCCAGGATGGGCAGGGCCAGCGGATCGGCGAATACGGGGGGATGGTCGAGCAGCTGGTGGGCCGCGCGCAAGGTGGCCACCAGCAAGGCGGAACGGCTGGGCAGGCCCAGTCGCAGGATGCTGTCGCTACTCGCCAGCGATGAAAGGATGCGTTCCATGCCGCCCCGCTACCCGTGCCAGGAACAAGACGACACGGTGAACTGTCAGGCCGCCATTTTAGCGCGGACAGGCGCTGGCGGGTGGCCTATCGGGCGAGCGGTGCGCGCCCGGGCCGCCCGCGCCCATCAACGGCGGATCACGGCGCCGCCCTTCATCACGAACGACACGTGGGTCAGCTCGGCCACATTAGCCAGCGGGTCGCCCTGGACGGCGATGATGTCGGCGAACTTGCCGGCCGCGATGGCGCCCACCTTGTCCTGCCAGCCCAGCAGGTCGGCCGCCTGCACCGTGGCCGACTGGATCGCCTGCATGGCCGTCATCCCGTACTGCACCATGTAGGCGAACTGGCGCGCGTTGTCGCCATGCGGATACACGCCGGCGTCGGTGCCGAAAGCCATCTTGTCGCCCGCCTTGAGCGCTTTGCGGAAGTTATCGCGCTGCAGCTGGCCCAGCGCCCGTTCCTTCTCGATCGACTCGGCCAGCATGCCGGCCTTGGCGCCTTCCTGCAGGATGAAGTCGTCGTCGTAGATGTCCATCACCAGGTAAGTGCCCTTCTCGCGCGCCAGGCGCATGCCCTGCTCGTCTATCAGGCTGGCGTGTTCCACTGAATCGACGCCGGCCGTGATGGCGGCGCGGATGCTGCTGGCGCCGTGTGCGTGGGCGGCCACCTTGCGGCCCAGCTTGTGGGCCTCGTCCACGATGGCTGCCATCTCTTCCAGCGTGTACTGCTGGGCGCCCGGTTCGTCGCCCTTGGACAGCACCCCGCCCGAGGCGCAGATCTTGATCACGTCGGCGCCATACTTGGCCATCTCGCGCACCTTGGCGCGGGCCGCCCACGGGCCGTCGGCCACGCCGCGCTCGGTGACGTTCATATCGGCTGGCAGCAGATTGTTGTCGCAATGGCCGCCCTTGATGCCGAGCGCGTAACCGGCCGTGCGCATGCGCGGGCCGGTCACGTCGCCGTCGTTGATGGCGTCGCGCAGCGCCACGTCGCCAAAGCCGCCGGCGCCCACGTTGCGCACCGTGGTGAAGCCGGCTTCCAGGGTGAGCCGGGCCGCCCGGGCGCCATACAGCGCGGCGCGGATGTCGGACACACCGAGCGCCGCGTAACCGCTCTGCATCGGGTCGGCCGTCAGATGGGTATGCATGTCGATCAGGCCCGGCAGCACGGTCTGGCCCGACAGGTCGATCAGCTCGGCCCCGGCGGGCACCTTGGCGCTGGCCGTGGGGCCGACCGCCGTGATGCGCTCGCCCGTGACGATGATGGTCTGGTCAGCCAGCACGGTGCCGGCCACCACATCCACCAGTTTGCCGGCCCGGATGGCCAGCACTTTGGCCGGCGCGGCCTCGGCCAACGAGGGCGCGGCCGCGCTGATGGCGCCCAGGGCGGTGGCGGCGACGACGAGATGCTTGAATTTCATACGGTTGCGCTCTTTCTTGGTAGAAGGCCGGGGGTGCCTGTTTTTGATCGAAAAACTTCCCCGGCGGAAAGGATAGCAGAATCGCCATGGCCCCATGCCGCATTCCGGCCGCTTGCGGCACTTGTCTCCTTGCCACAACAACGGCAGGCAAGAAGCCTGCGCCCATCCATGCCCGCAGCAGGTAGAATTGCACCAAAGAACCTAACCCGCAGATACGGAAGAACAATCACAGGATGCTCATTGCACGCATGCGAGACTTGACCGCGCTGGGCGCGCTGGCGCTGGCCATGGCCACGGCCGGCGCGCAACCGGCATCCCCGGCGCCGTCCGCGCCGGCGCCGCAGTTCCCGGTCAAATTCGCGCCCATCCCGGTCCTGTCCATCTTCCGTCCCTTGCAAGCCAACGGCACCGCCGACGATGCCATCGCCAGCGGGCGCGTGGTGGCCGGCCACTACCCGATGACGGCGCGCGCCAGCAAGCACTGGCGCATCGCCTTCCTGTTCCCGCACCTGAAAGATCCGTACTGGGTCGGTTGCAGCTACGGCGTGATCAGCGAGGCCCACCGGCTGGGCGTGGCGGTCGACATCCTGGCGGCCGATGGCTACGACGACCTGCCCGGCCAGTTGCGCCTGACGGATCAGGCCATCGCCGCCAAATACGACGCCATCGTGCTGTCGCCGATCGGCATGACGGCCAATAACGCCTCGATCGCCAAGGCGCGCGCGGCCGGCATTCCCGTGTTCGAACTGGCCAACGACAGCCGCAGCGACGACCTGACCATCAAGGTCACCACCTCGCTGCGCGCCATGGGCCTGGAAGCGATGGGCTGGGCGGTGCGTGACGCCCAGCGGCGCGGCCTGAAAGCGATCAACGTCGGCCTGCTGCCCGGCCCCATGGGCGCGGGCTGGGTCAAGGGCGAGGTCGATGGCAGCCGGATCGGCGCGCAGCAGGCGCCCATCCAGGTCAACATCATCGACATCCGTTATGGCGACAGCGACTTCAAGGGCCAGACCAGGCTGGCCAGGCAGATGCTGGCCAAGTACGGCAACAAGCTCGATTACCTGATCGGCTGCACCGGCTGCGCGCCGGCTGCCGTGCAACCGGTCAAGGACGCCGGCCTGGCCGGCAAGATCCGCATCGTCGCCTACGACCTGACGGACGATATCGCGCGCCTGATACACAACAAGGAAATTGTGGCGGCGGCCGACACCAAGGGGGTGAGCCAGGCGCGGGTGGCCATCAACGCGGCCGTCAGCACGCTCGAAGGACGCAACAAGGAATTGCCGCACACCATCCTGGTCAAACTGGGGCTGGTGGACCAGCTCAATTTCGCCACCTACCCATTCGACACGTCGATCGCGCCGGACGGCTACAAGACGGTGCTGTCCTACGATCCGGCCAAAAACTGAGGCCGCTTCAGGACGATTTCTTGGTCGCGATTTCGCTCAATAGCTCGGGCGGAATCGGCTGGCCATTGGCGCTCAGGCTGCGCACGGTCTCATGCAGCAAATGCAGGCGCGTGACCTTCAGCACGGTGCTGGCGATGATGCCCACGATGGGAATCATCAGTGCGATCACGGGGATCAGGATGGGCGACAAGTCGGTCATTGTGCTCATTTTCTCTTTCGTCGGTAAGGTCGCGCGCCACAACAGCGCCGCGATGCCAATTGAATAATATTAACACAATATTCTTTTCAGCAAACCTGCCGGCGATGGCGGGGGCGGCGGCGCCGCCCGCCGCTCAAACCGGCCAGGCGCAGGTGCGCAGACCGGCGAAAATGTCGTCCCGTTCGGGCCGGTAGAAATTGCGGAACTTGGCCGATCCCAGCCGCTCCGGGGTGGCGAACGAGGCGCCGCGCAGCGTCTGGTGGGTGCCGAACCAGGGCGCGGAATATTCGCGGTAGCGGTCCGGCTGGAAGCCCGGATACGGTTCGAACGGCGAGGCCGTCCACTCCCACAACTGGCCCCAGCGGAACGCGGGATGGCCGGACAGGGCCGCGTATTCCCACTCGGCCTCCGTGGCCAGGCGGCGCCCGGCCCACGCGCAATAGGCTTGCGCCTCGTACAGGCTGATGTGGCGTACCGGCTCGGCGCCGGCCAGCGTGTGCAATTGGCCGAAGCGCATGGTGCGCCACTGCGCGCCATCGCGCTGCCAGTAGCGGGGTGCGCAGCGTTCCTGGCGCATCAGCCATGCGCTGCCGGCCGCGCTCCAGTACTGGCGGTTGTCGTAGCCGCCGTCGGCCACGAAGTCGGCATATTGGGCGTTGCTCACCAAGGTGCTGTCGATGGTAAACGGCGCCACGTGGACCGGATGCGCCTCGCGCTCGTTATCGAACACGAAGCCGCCCTCTTGCGCGCTGCCCAACTGGATGGTGCCGCCGGGGAAGCGGATCTCGGACGGGGTGAACAGGGTGCGTTCGTCGTGCGTGAGCTGGGCCGGCGCCGCCAGTCCCAGCGTCTGCAGGGTGTACAGGAAGGCCTCGCCGTGCATATCCTCGTGCGCCAGCGCCAGCCGGTAGGGATACAGCGCCGCATCCGTATTCGGCTCGCGCGACAGCTTGTCGAGCACGCGGTCCAGCACTTCGTGGCAGTAGGTCTTGAGCGCGCCCGTGCTGGGCAGGTCCAGGTTCCAGCGGCTGCGGTGCGGCACCGTGTTGGAATCGAACCAGTCGTCGCCGCGCGTGAGCAGGGAGTTGTACAGCGCATCGGCCGGATGGCTGGACGCAGCCTCCCGCAGGATGAACCATTCCGCGAACCAGGCCGTATGGCCCAACTCCCACAACGGCGGATTGACGGTCGTCAGTTGCGGCACGCGGGCCGAAGCGTCCAGTCCCGCAGCGGCGAAACAGTCGAACAGGCGCAGCGTATAATCACGCGCTGAATGGAGCGCCTCGGCCAGTTGCATCGGGCGGGCGTGGCGGAACGAAGCATGGATAGCACTCATCGTTCGATTGTAACGGCTTTTGCGCCGAAAAAAAGGCGCGAGATCAATTGGCGGCGCGCGACATCCACTCATCACGACAGGCGGCAGTGAAGCGACCCCACATCTGGATCATCAGCCCGGCCTCGGCCAAGGCCAACAACGGCAACTGGCAAAGCGCCAGGCGCTGGGCGCGTTTCCTGCGCACGCGCTACCGCGTGACAATCGCGCAACAATGGCCAGCGCCGGATGCCGATGGCGATGGCGATGGCGATGGCGATGGCGATGCCAGCGTGCGTGCGCCTGCCGGCAACCCGGGCACCTCGTCCAATCCGCACAATCCGCACGCCCCGTCCGACCTTCCTGACCTGCCCGACTTGCCCGACCTGCTGATCGCGCTCCACGCGCGCCGCTCGGCCGCCTCGCTGGACGCCTTTGTACAAGCGTGCCCGCAACGCCCCACCATCCTGCTGCTGACCGGCACCGACCTGTATCGCGACATCGCCCACGACGCCAGCGCCCAAACCTCGCTGCGCCAGGCCGGCGCGCTGGTGGTGCTGCAGCCGGCCGGCCTGGCCGAACTGCCGCCGGCGCTGCGCGCCAAGGCCAGCGTGATCTACCAGTCGGCCGACACGCTGCGCCCCGCCAGCGGTACGCGCCGCCATCTGGACGTGTGCATGGTGGGTCACCTGCGCGAGGAGAAAGACCCGGCCACCTTCATGCGCGCGGCCGCGCGCGTGCATGACGCGCGGGTGCGCCTGCTGCACATCGGCGGCGCGCTCGATCCGGCGCTGGGCCAGTTGGCCGAGGCCACGGCGCGCGAACAACCACACTACCGCTGGCTGGGCGCCCTGCCCCACGCCGCCACACGCCAGCGCCTCAAGCGCAGCTTCCTGATGGCCATCACCTCGCGCATGGAGGGCGGCGCCAACGTGATCATCGAAGCCGTCACCAGCGGCGTGCCGGTGCTGGCCAGCGACATCAGCGGCAACCGCGGCATGCTGGGCGAGGACTACGCCGGCTACTTCCCACCCGGCGACGATGGCGCGCTGGCGGCCCTGATCGAGCGCTGCGCCGCCGATCCCGCCTTTTACGCCCGCCTGCGCAGCCAGTGCGCGGCGCGCGCGGCGCTGTTCACGCCGGCGGCCGAGCAGGCGGCGCTGCTCAAGTTAGTGGATAATCTGCTCCATACGCCTGTAACCATGGCCGCATCGACGGCGGCCGCACCACACTAAGGAATCACCATGAGCGACGCTCCCATCAAACTCACCTCCTTTTCCCATGGCGGCGGCTGCGGCTGCAAGATCGCGCCCGGCGTGCTGTCGGAGATCCTGAAAAATTCGTCCGGCTTCCCCGTGCCCAAGGAACTGATGGTGGGCATCGAGACGGCCGACGATGCCGCCGTCTACAAGCTCAATGACGAGCAGGCGCTGATCGCCACCACCGACTTCTTCATGCCCATCGTCGACGACCCGTTCGACTTCGGCCGCATCGCCGCCACCAACGCCATCTCCGACGTGTATGCCATGGGCGGCACGCCCATCATGGCGCTGGCCCTGGTGGGCATGCCCATCAACAAACTGCCGCTGGAGACCATTGGCCAGATCATCAAGGGCGGCGAAGCCATTTGCGCCGAAGCGGGCATTCCGATCGCGGGCGGCCACACCATCGACTCGGTGGAACCGATCTACGGCCTGGTGGTGATGGGGCTGGTGCATCCATCCAAGGTCAAGCGCAACGCGGACGCGCGCGCCGGCGACGTGCTGGTGCTGGGCAAACCGCTGGGCGTGGGCGTGCTGTCGGCCGCGCTGAAAAAGGACAAACTGGACGCGGCCGGCTACGCGGCCATGATCGCCAACACCACCAAGCTCAATAAGCCGGGCAAGGCGCTGTCGGAACTGGCCGGGGTGCACGCGCTGACGGACGTCACCGGTTTCGGCCTGCTGGGCCACCTGCTGGAAATCTGCCGCGGCGCCGGCCTGACGGGGCAACTGAACATGAGCCAGGTGCCGCTGCTGCCGGGCGTGCAGCAACTGGCGCACGACGGCTACTTCACGGGCGCCTCGGGCCGCAACTGGGACGCCTACGGCAAGGACGTGCAATTGTCGCCCTCCATCACCCATGCCCAGCACATGCTGCTGACGGACCCGCAAACCTCGGGCGGCCTGCTGGTGTCGTGCGATCCCGCCAGCGTGGATGAAGTGCTGGCCCTGTTCCGCCGCGAAGGTTTCGGCGAGGCGGCCGTGATCGGCGAGATGGTGGCCGGCGCGCCGCGCGTGCAAGTGGCCGCGTAAGTTCGCTCCACTTTCAAACCAGGGTCTGAGCCGACGGTCAGACCCTGCGCTTGGCCACTATGCCGCGTTGCGCTTGGCCAGGTACATGGCCGCGTCGGCGTGCTTGAGGATCTCGTCCGGGTCGCTCTGGTTGCCCAGGAACAGGCGCCAGCCGATGCTGATGGTGCAGCTGTAATGCAGCTCGCCCAGCTGGTATTCCTGATGCAGGATGCGGGTGATCTTGTCCGCCAGCGACTCCACGTGATGGTGCGCGGCCACCGCGTCGGCGCCCAGCTCCTCGACCAGCACCACGAATTCATCCCCGCCCAGCCGGGCCACCGTGTCGGCCTGGCGCACCAGCGCGCGCAGGCGCCGCGCCACTTTCACCAGCAACTGGTCGCCCGCGTCGTGGCCATGGGTGTCATTGAGCTGCTTGAATTTGTTCAGGTCCATGAACAGGATGGCGGCATAGCTGTTGTGGCGCTGGCTGGCCACCGTGGCCTGCTTGAGCCGGTCCAGCAGCAGGCGCCGGTTGGGCAATTGCGTCAGCGCGTCGTAGAACGCCATCATGCGCAGCTCCTGTTCCAGCCGCCTGCGCTCCGTCATATCCACGAACTGGGCCAGCAGATGGCTGCCGCCGTCCGCCTCCACCGGCACGATGCGCGATTCCAGCCAGATATCGCGCCCCAGGCTGGTGCCCACCTGCACCTCGCGCCGCTGCACGCTGTTGCTGGCCAGCGCCTGGCGGCAATCGTCCACCAGCGCCGCGACATGCCAGCGGCTGGTTTCGTAGGCGCCCTGCGCCAGCAGTTCCTCGCGCGTGACGCCGATCAGGCGGGCGAAGGCGTCGTTGGCTTCGATGCAGCGGCCGTCGGCCTCGAACACCCGCATCGGCAGTGGAGAGTTGAGCAGGATGGAGGCGTTGAACTTGAGCACCGCGCGCAGCTCGCGGTTGACCGATTCGGCCACGCCGCGCGCATCGAGCAGCTCCTGCTGCACGCGCTGGCTCGCTTCGAGCGCGTCGCGCAAGCGCTCTTCCATCTCATGGCGTTCCGTCAGGTCGAGGAATTGCACCAGCAGGTGGCGCTCGCCATTGAGTTCGGTGACCATCAGGTGGCACTCGCCGCTGATGGCGCGCCCGAACGCTGTCAGCACCGCGCCTTCCACGCGGCGCGGTTGACCGTCCTCCAGCGACAGCAAGGCTTGTTCCAGCAGGCCCGATTCGCGCCACTTGTCGATCTGGTGGAAGTTGTACTGCATCAGCTTGGCGCGGCTGGTGCCGACCATGTGGGCGTAGGCTTCGTTGGCTTCCACGCAGCTGCCATCAGCCGCGTACACACCGATCGGCACCGGCGAATGCAGCACGATGGTTTCATTAAAGCGCAGCACGGCGGCCAGTTCCTGGTTGGCCTTTTCCGCGCGTCCCAAAGCGGCCGCCAGCCGGTTCTGCAAGTCCATCTCGATGCCGTAGTTGGCCTCGTGGCTGGCGACGAAGAACCACACCATGAACCCCGTGAAGCCGATCACGATCACATGCACCACGGCCCACACGCCGGCCGGGCGCAGCGGCACCGTCAGTGTCAGCCAGCCCTGCGTTTCGGCGAGCCAGTAGCACGCCACGCCGGCCATGAACAGTGCCGTCAACCCCACCAGCACCCGCCGTCCCAGCAACCAGCCCGTCATCATCAGCAACGGCGCTATCGTCAGCAGCAAGGGCGTGCGCACGCCGTTCAGCAAGATGGGCACGAACAGCACGAACAGGGCCCACAGGCTGACGATCAGGTAGCGCGCCGGGCCGGTATGCCCCAGCATCACCGTGCCCTTGGCCAGCACGCCGGCCGCCACCATCAGCATGCCGGGATATTGGGTAGCCGGCACCGTCAGGTACAGGCCCAGCCACAACGCCGCGCCAAATACGATCCACGCGTCGACGAAATGGCGCACGAAACGGTCGCTGGTATCGGCCACCCGCAGCCGGGCGGCCTCTCCCTCCTGCGTCAGGACGGCGGCCGAGCGTTGCGCGAGGCGGGGCAAACCCATGGTCATGTGGGGCGAACTCCGATTGGATCAGACAGGAATTGTCTATGACACATTGTACATGGCGCCACAGGGCCGGTGACGCGGCGGCGGGCCGCGCCGTGTTGACGGCACCACAAGCGCGGCATCAGTGCCGGAGCGGGCGGCGCCACGGCGCCCATCATTTTGCTTGACAAGGATGCGCGCCAACCCTTACATTGAAGGCATGACCTCGCATCTGCACCTATCCTCTTTCCTGCAGGCCGCCCTATCCCTAGCGGCGCACCTACCAGCACGCGCTTAATTCGCACGTCGCACCCGCGTTTCG
Organism: Rugamonas apoptosis; assembly: GCF_014042355.1. Taxonomy (GTDB): domain Bacteria; phylum Pseudomonadota; class Gammaproteobacteria; order Burkholderiales; family Burkholderiaceae_D; genus Rugamonas; species Rugamonas apoptosis. The sequence continues at coordinate 206,510 of NZ_JACEZU010000003.1, read as the reverse complement.
CAACACCGAACGCACCCAATCAAGCACTCGTTATACTCCGCCGGCCATAAGCCGCACGGATCTTCGAACCCCAGGAAAGTTTGCACCGATGCCCACTACGGCCCACCGCGTATCGACCAGCACCAGCACCCGCGCCCCGCGCGCGCTGCCGCTGCGCCTGCGCGTCCAGTCGCATCTACTGCTATCGCTACCGATCGGTTGTCAGGCCAAGTGACCCGTGGCCGCCTGCCAGCCCGTTGCCACCCGCGCCCGTATCGGCTTTCCCCCTTCAAGATTCCAGGAGTATCCCATGATGTTGCAGAACCCAGCAGCGAAGTATCGCGCCTTCCCCCCTGTCCAATTGTCCGACCGCCAGTGGCCGAACAACGTCATCACCAAGCCGCCTATCTGGATGAGCACCGACCTGCGCGACGGTAACCAGGCCCTGATCGAACCGATGAGCGCCGAGAAAAAGCTGCGCTTCTTTGAGTTGCTGTGCAAGATCGGCCTCAAGGAAATCGAAGTGGGCTTCCCGTCCGCCTCGCAGACCGACTTCGACTTCGTGCGCAAGCTGGTCGACGAGAACCGCATTCCGGAAGACGTCACCATCATCGTGCTGACCCAGTCGCGCGATGAACTGATCCGCCGCACCGTGGCCTCCGTGGCCGGCGCGCGCCGCGCCGTGGTCCACCTGTACAACTCGGTGGCGCCCGTGTTCCGCAAGGTGGTGTTCGGCATGTCGCGCGAGCAGATCACCGAGATCGCCACCAGCGGCACCCGCCTGGTCAAGGAACTGGTGGCCCAGCATCCGCAGACGGAATGGGTGTTCGAATACACGCCCGAATCGTTCTCCACCACGGAACTGGATTTTTCCAAGCACATCGTGGATGCCGTCAGCGCCATCTGGGAACCGACCCCGCACAACAAGATGATCGTCAACCTGCCGTCGACGGTCGAATGCAGCACCCCCAATGTGTACGCGGACCAGATCGAGTGGATGTCGCGCAAGCTGGCGCGGCGCGATTCGCTGCTCATCAGCGTGCACCCGCACAATGACCGCGGCACGGCCGTGGCCTCGGCCGAACTGGCCGTGATGGCCGGCGCCGACCGCGTCGAAGGCTGCTTGTTCGGCAATGGCGAACGCACCGGCAATGTGGACCTGGTGACGCTGGCGCTCAACCTGTACACCCAGGGCGTGCATCCGGGCCTGGACTTCTCCGACATCGACGAAGTGCGCAAGTGCGTGGAAGAGTGCAACCAGTTGCCCGTGCATCCGCGCCACCCCTACGTGGGTGACCTGGTGTTCACGGCCTTCTCCGGCTCGCACCAGGACGCGATCAAGAAAGGCTTCGCCCAGCAGCAGCCTGGCGCGCTGTGGGAAATCCCCTACCTGCCGATCGACCCGGCCGACCTGGGCCGCAGCTACGACGCCGTGATCCGCGTCAACAGCCAGTCCGGCAAGGGCGGCATGGCCTACCTGCTGGAACAGGACTACGGTTTGGTGCTGCCGCGCCGCCTGCAGATCGAATTCTCGCGCGCCGTGCAGGCGGTGGCCGACGCCACCGGCCTGGAAATCACGGCCGACGGCATCCACGAGATCTTCAGCCGCGAATACCTGGAGCAGAACGCGCCCTACGCCTACAGTTCGCACCGCATGGTGGAAGACACCAGCAGCGACGAGCCGGTGCAGATCGACATCGCCGTGATCCACAACCAGGCGCCACTGGCCCTGCAAGGTGGCGGCAACGGTCCGATCGACGCTTTCGTCGACGCGCTGGGCCTGGACATCAAGCTGATGGACTACCATGAGCACGCGATCGGCTCGGGCGCCAATGCCAAGGCGGCCTGCTACGTGGAACTGCGGCTGGCCAACGGCCCCACCCTGTTCGGCGCGGCCATCGACAGCAACATCGTCACCGCCTCGTTCAAGGCTGTGCTGAGCGCCGTCAACCGCCAGCTCAAGCAGACCAAGGCCGGCGCCACGGCCAGCACGGTCGCCGCCTGACGCCACACGTCCCCTCCCCGTTGCGTGCCACCGCCAGTCGTTTGCACGCAACGTTTTCCGCTCAAAAAAAAGTGGAAAATATGATAACTAAACCACGGATTGCACTACACTGCACTTTTGGCCAGGAGTGCGATCTGTGCAACCAGTCGAACTCTCCTCTGTTCCCTTCCTCGCGGCAATATGGACATTTGCACCACGTGCGTGCGCGTTTACCACAGCCGCTACCCCTTCCATAGGGGCTGGCTGGCCCAATTTGTGCATAAATTGTTTTAGATCATGCGATTTCTTGCTGCAGTGCACTATAGTGTGACACTGATTTGCACCAACCCGGTCATTTCGCGGAAAAACTGCACCAAATTGACGCAACGATCCGACGTCCCCGCATCCCCTAGCTGAACGAATTAGAAACGAGTCCATCATGAACCTGATCCTGCGCCGCCTGCTGCTCTGGCAAAAATTCCTGGTCCTGTCACTGCTGTGCGCGGTGCTGGTGGCCATTCCCCTGCTGCTGTACATCGTCCAGTCGGGCCAGGAAGTGAGCGTGGCGCGCCAGGAAGCGCAAGGCATCGCGCCGATCCGCGCCACCCTGACCGCCATCAAGCTGGCGCAGCAGCACCGCGGCCTGTCGGCCATCGTGCTCGGTGGCGACACCAGCGCGGCCGACCACCGCCACGCCAAGCAACAGGAACTGGCCCAAGCGCTGACCACCGCCGATGGGCTGCTCAAGGACGGCGACCCGGCCCTGTTCGAGCGCTACGCCAAGCTGCGCGACGAAGCCGGTGCGCTGACGGCGCGCGTGGACCAAGGCGCGCTGACGGGCAAGGAAAGCTTTGCCGCCCACAGCGCCCTGATCGGCAAGCTGATGCGCTTTAACGAGGCGCTGGTGGACCACTACAAGCTGAGCCAGGAACCGCAATTCGAAACCTTCTATCTGATCGACTCGGCGCTGGTCAAGTCGCCCACGCTGACCGAAGCGCTGGGCCGCCTGCGCGCCAAGGGTTCGGCCGCGCTGGCCGCCAAGACGGCCTCGCCGGAAGACCGCGTCACCATCGCCGCCATGGCCGCCGGCATCGGCGAGCTGTATGACGGCGCCGCCAATTCGCTGCGCAAGGCCAGCGATGGCGACACCAGCATCAAGGGCCAATTGGGCGCGCTGGAACAAACCAGCCAGGACGCCGGCCGCGCCGTGCTGCAACTGGTGGAGCAGCAACTGGTGCAGCCGGAGGCGCTGACGCTGGCCCCGGCCGAGTACTTCAGCCAGCTCACCGGCGCCATCGACAGCCAGCTCAAACTGAACGACGCCGCGCTCGACCTGGTGCGCAGCCGGGTCGATGCGCGCCTGGCGCACCTGAATGCGGTGCGCTACGCCGCCCTGTCCGGCATGTTGGCGCTGGCCGTGCTGGCCGCCGTGACTTGCGTGGCCATCATCAAATCCGTCACCGTGCCGCTGGCCGAAGCGGTGGAAGCGGCGCACCGCGTGGCCCAGGGCGACCTGACCGTCAACTTCGACGCCCACTCGGAAGACGAGGCGGGCCAACTGGGGCGCGCCCTGCACGCCATGGTGGACAGCCTGGTCGGCATCGTCGGCACGGTACGCGCCGGCAGCGACGCCATCGTCAGCGCCTCGACCCAGATGGCGACCGACAATGCCGACCTGTCGAGCCGCACGGAATCGGAAGCGAGCGCGCTGGAACAGACCGCGTCGGCGCTGGAACAACTGGCTTCGACCGTGCACCAGAACGCGGAAAGCGCGCGCCAGGCCAATACGCTGGCCGCATCGGCCTCGGACGTGGCCGTGCGCGGCGGCACCGTGGTGGCGCAAGTGGTGGAAACCATGGAATCGATCAACGCCTCGGGCCGCGAGATCACCAACATCATCGGCATCATCGACGGTATCGCGTTCCAGACCAACATCCTGGCGTTGAACGCGGCCGTGGAAGCGGCGCGCGCCGGCGAACAGGGACGTGGCTTCGCCGTGGTGGCCACGGAAGTGCGCAACCTGGCGCACCGTTCGGCGGCGGCGGCCAAGGAGATCAAGACCCTGATCGACGCCTCGTCCGAACAATCGAGCGCCGGCGCCAAGCTGGTGCAGCAGGCCGGCGCCACGATGGACGAGATCATCGGCAGCATCTCGCGCGTGAACCACATCGTGGGCGAGATCAGCACGGCCAGCAGCGAACAGGCGATCGGTATCGAACAGATCACCGAAGCGGTCACCCATCTCGATTCCGTCACCCAGCAGAACGCCACCATGGTGGAAGAGGAAGCGGCCGTGGCCAAGTCCTTGAACCTGCAGGCCCGGGAATTGCAGTCGGCCGTCAGCGTATTCAAGCTGGGCTTCGCGGACGGCGCCAAGGCCGAACGCGAGAAACAACAGCAGCAGCAACGGCTGAAACTGGCGGCCTGATTACACTAGCGCGCCAGGCGGATCCCGGTGAACTGCCAGCGCGCGCCAGCCGGGAAGAAATTGCGATAACTGGCACGCGCATGGCCGGCCGGTGTGGCGCATGAGGAACCGCGCAGCACGTACTGGTTGACCATGAACTTGCCGTTGTATTCGCCCAGCGCGCCCGGCGCGGCGCGGTAGCCGGGATACGGCGCGTAGCTGCTGCTGGTCCACTGCCAGCACTGGCCGAACATGTGGGCGAGGCCCTGCCCCACATGGGCCGGCGCCACGCCAGCCGGATGCAAGCAGCCCGTTTCCACCTCGGCCGCGCGGGCGGCCAACTCCCACTCCCCTTCCGTCGGCAAACGCGCGCCCGCCCAGTGGGCATAGGCGTCCGCTTCGAACAGAGAAATGTGCGTGACAGGGCGCGCCAGGTCCAGCGGCTGCGCGCCATGCAGCGTGAATTCCCGCCACGCTCCCCGGCCCTCGCCCGCGCCTTCGCCGCGCAGCCAGTACAACGGATGACGCAAGCCGTTGGCCCGCACCCAATCCCAGCCCTCGGCCAGCCACAAGGCGGGATCGTCATAACCGCCCGCTTCGATGAAGGCCAGGTATTCGCCATTGCTCACCAGCCGCGAGGCCAGCGCATATGGCGCCACGTATTGCCGATGGCGGGGCAGCTCATTGTCGAAGCTGAAGCCGTCGCCATCGTGGCCGATGTCGACCAGGCCCCCCTCGCACACCAGCCACGCCAGCGGCGCCGCTTCGGCCGGTGCCAGCGCGCCTTCCAGGTAGGCCGGCAGCAGCGGGTTTTGCGCCAGCAGATGCTTCACGTCCGTCAGCATCAGCTCCTGGTGCTGCTGTTCGTGCTGCAGGCCCAGCGTGAGCAGCGCGCCCAGTTCCCGCGCCTGCTCCTCATCGCGCACGCTATCCGTCAGCCGCGCGATGCGGCGGTCCACGTCGGCCCGGTAGGCCCGCACCTGCGCCATCGACGGCCGCGTGAGCAAGCCGCGCTGGGGACGCGGATGTTTTTCACCCACACCGTTGTAGTAGGAATTGAACAGCACCCGGAACGCCGGATGAAACGGCGCGAAGCCGGGTTCCATGCGCTCCAGGATGAAGGTCTCGAAGAACCAGGTGGTATGCGCGAGATGCCATTTGACGGGACTCGCGTCGGGCATCGACTGCGCGCCGCAATCCTCGTCCGACAGCGGTTCGGCCAGCGCCAGCGTGCGGTGGCGCACGGTTTCATAGCGGGCGCGCCACAGCGCGTGGGCGCCGGCCAGTTGCGGAGGTTGGTGCATGCTCATGGGTGCGCAGCCGCGACGCGGGCGTGGATCACGGCGAACCAGCCATCCGGGTCGGTCCAGATGCGGGCCGCCTCGAAGCCGGCCCGTTCCAGCAGCGCGATAAAGCCGGCGCGGGTGTATTTGTAGCTGTATTCCGTGTGGATGCGTTCGCCCGCGCCGAAATGGCGCTCGCCGCCCTGCCAGCGCACGGTCAGGGCATGGCGCGCTTCCAGGTGCATTTCGATGCGGCTGGCCTGTTCATTGAAGAAGGCGCGGTGCAGCCAGTGGCGCACGTCGAAGTCGGCCCCGGCCAGGTGGTTCAGGTGGTTGAGCAGGTTCAGGTTGAAGGCGGCCGTCACACCCAGCGCGTCGTCATAGGCCGCATCCAGCAGGGCCGTATCCTTGACCAGGTCCACCCCGATCAACAGCCCGCCCTGCTCGCCCGCGCTGTCGCGCAGGCCGCGCAGGAAGCGTTGCGCCTCATCGGGACCGAAATTGCCGATCGACGAACCGGGATAGAAGAACAGCCGCTGCGCATGGCGCACGCCATCGGGCAGCGTGCAACCTTGCGAGAAGTCCATGCCCAGCGCCAGCATGCCGATCTCCGGAAAGCGCTGTTGCAGGCCGCGCACGGCGTCGGCCAGGAAGTCGCGCGAGATATCGACCGGCACGTACTGCGCCGGTCGCAGCAGCGGGAACAGCGCGGCGGCCTTGGCGCAGTTGCCAGCGCCCAGGTCGATCAGCGTGCAGCCGGTGCCGACGGCGCGCGCGATGTCGCTGCCATGGCGGGCGAAGATGGCGGCCTCGGTGCGGGTCGGATAATATTCGGGCAGCTCGCAGATGGCCTCGAACAGGCGCGAACCCAGGCTATCGTAAAAAAACTTGGGCGAGACGGCGGCGGACGGCGCCAGCAGGCCGGCGCTGATCTCGGCCAGCACGGCGGGCGCGCCATGGGCAGACGGGGAGCGCGCATCGGGCGAAACAATGCGCATCGCCGGGGTTTTGGGCATCAGCATAGTGGACTCGGTCAGAGGGTGGATGACGGTCTTGCCTGCCGGCGCTGCCCTTGCATCTGGCCACGCCGGCCACTGCTACGGATAACAATTTTGTTATCATAGCCGAATATCCAATCCGCGGCGCCACGCTGCGATAGCAATCGGATAACTACCCAAACAAGAAAGGCACACCCACCATGACCACTTCCGCCCTGCGCACCTTCAAATCCGCCCTGACCGCCGCCTTGAGCGCGGCCCTGCTGCTGGCCGCGCCACTGAGCCAGGCGCAAAGCCAGGTGTTCCGCGTGTCGGCCATTCCGGACGAGGCGCCGACGGAACTGCAGCGCAAGTTCAAGCCGCTGGGCGAATACCTGGAGAAGAAGATCGGCATGAAGGTCGAGTTCACGCCCGTGACGGATTACGCCGCCTCGGTCGAAGCGCTGATCAACAAAAAAGTGGACATGGTGTGGTTCGGCGGCTTCACCTTCGTGCAAGCCAAGGACCGCAGCAAGAACCAGATCACGCCGCTGGTGCAGCGCGCCGAGGATGAGCAATTCCACTCCGTGTTCATCACCACCAACAAGGACATCCGCAAGCTGGAAGACTTGAAAGGCCACACGCTGAGCTTCGGTTCCGAGTCGTCCACCTCGGGCCACCTGATGCCCCGTTCCTTCCTGCTGGCCGCCAAGATCAATCCGGACACGGACCTGAAACGCATCGCCTTCTCCGGCGCCCATGACGCCACCGTGGCGGCCGTGGCCGGCGGCAAGGTGGACGCGGGTGCACTCAACATCTCCGTGTGGGAAAAGCTGGTTGGCGAGCACAAGGTCGATCCGGCCGTGGTGCGCGTGTTCTACACCACGCCCGGCTACTACGACTACAACTGGAGCGTGCGGTCCGACATGAACGCCGACCTGAAGAAAAAGCTGAGCGACGCCTTCCTGGCGCTGGACCCGAAGAACCCGCAGGACAAGGCCATTCTGGACCTGCAGCGCGCCTCGAAATTCGTGCCGACCAAGGCTGAGAACTACACGGCCATCGAAGCGGCCGCCGTCAACGCGGGTCTGCTGAAGAAGTAAACGACGATGCAAGACAGCAGTAATATTACCGGCACAGAAACTGGCACCGGCGCCGACGCCGGCGCCGGCCCCACCTATCGCCTGGAACGCCTGACGGTGCGCCATCTGGCCGCCGCCCAAGTATCAGCCCAAAGCGCGGCCCTGAGCGACATCACGCTGACGGTGGCGCAAGGCGAGCAGGTGGCCGTGATCGGCCCGTCCGGCGCCGGCAAGACCACCTTGCTGGCCGTGCTGGCCTGCGCGCACCGCCCCGCCGATGGCGTGTTCCAGGCTTTCGGCCAGGATCCGTGGACATTGGGCGAGGCGCAGCGCCACCGCCTGCGCGCGCGTCTGTTCCTGGCGCCGCAGACGCCGCCCCTGCCGCCGCGCCAGCGCGTGGTGACGGCCGTGCTGGCGGCGCGCCTGCCGCAGTGGAGTTTGTGGCGTGCCCTCGTGTCGCTGGTCAAACCAGCCGATCCCGAAGCGGCCTACCACGCGCTGGCCCGCTTCAACCTGGGCGACAAGCTGTATGCACGGGTGGACCGCCTGTCCGGCGGCGAACGCCAGCGCTGCGGACTGGCGCGGCTGCTGCTGTCGTCGGCCCAGGCGCTGCTGGTGGATGAACCACTGTCGGCACTGGATCCGGCCCTGTCCGAACTGACCATCGCCACGCTGCGCCAGGAGGCGGCCCAGCGTCACGCCACCCTGATCTGCAGCCTGCACCAGGTCGACCTGGCGCTGGCCCATTTCCCCCGCATCGTCGCGCTGCGCGACGGCGGCATCGTATTCGACCTGCCGCGCGAGCAGGTCACGCCGGAGATGGTGACGGCGCTGTATCAAGGCGAACAGCCCAGCGCCAGCGTGCCGGCCGCGTCCGCGCCAACCTCGCGTGTGGCCGTGGGCGCCTGTTTCTAAGCCATGCAAGCGACGCTCAAGATGTCCAACACGCACGGCACCACGCGCCATCCCGACCCTGCCTGGCGCGGCCGCGTGATCATGGCCGTGCTGGGCCTGGCCCTGCTGTGGCCCATGGTCGTGACCAGCGAGTTCAAGCCGTCCATCCTGTTCGACTGGCAAAGCCTGCAGGCCACGGGCCGCTTCCTGGCCGGCTTCATGCCACCCGCGCACGATCCCGAATTCCTCGCCATGCTGCTGCACGAAACGTGGCAGACGGTGGCCATCGCCACCTCGGGCCTCACGCTGGCCCTGCTGGGCGCCATTCCCGCCGCGCTGCTAGTGACGGAAAAGCTGTCCATCTCACGCCTGGGAACGGGCCGCATCCGCCTGCCCTCGGCCTTGCTGCGCCAGGTGGCGCGCTGGCTGCTGGTGCTGCTCCGCAGCGTGCCGGAACTGGTGTGGGCGCTGCTGTTCGTGCGCATCATCGGCCTGGGCCCCACAGCCGGCGTGCTGGCCATCGCCCTCACCTATTGCGGCATGCTGGGCAAGGTCTACGCCGAGATCCTGGAATCGGCCGATGGCGGCGCCAGCGCCGTGCTGCTGGCCAACGGCAGCGGGCGGCTGGCAGCCCTGCTGTATGGCACGCTGCCGGAAGCGGCCTCGGAACTGGTGTCCTATACCCTGTACCGCTGGGAATGCGCGATTCGCGGCTCGGTGGTGATGGGTTTCGTGGGCGCCGGCGGCCTGGGCCAGCGTATGGATGAATCGATGAAGATGCTGTCAGGCGGCGAAGTGTCGTCCATGCTGATCATCTTCGTGCTGCTGGTGGCAGGCGCCGACACCGTCTCGAAAATACTGCGGAGGCGCCTCGCATGACCCCGGCTCACACCCCAGCGCGCACCCCATCCGGCATGCCGCCGGCGCCGCCGCGTGCCTGGTCCATCATCATCCTGGGCGCGCTGCTGGCCATGCTGGTGGCGGCCAGTTTCGCCACGCTACCCTTGCAATGGCGCGCCTTCTTCACGCTGGACGCGGTGGCCAGCATGGGCGAATTCCTGGCCGGCTTCGCGCCGCCTGAACTGGCCCTGCCCTTCCTGACCAAGACGGCCGGCGCCGCCGCCGAAACGCTGGCCATGTCCGCCCTCGGTACGCTGCTGGCCGCGCTGGCCGGACTGGCGCTGGCCTTGCCCGGCGCCGGCCGCTTCGGGCGCGTGCTGCGCGCACCCGTGCGGGCGCTGCTCAACGTGCTGCGCTCGATCCCCGAACTGGTGTGGGCCTCGATCCTGCTGATCGCCGCCGGCCTGGGGCCATTCGCCGGCACGCTGGCGTTGGCCGCGCACACTTCCGGCGTGCTGGGTCGTTTGTTCGCCGACGCGCTGGAAAACGCCGCCCCCCATCCGGAAGCGAGCCTGCGCACCAATGGCGCCGCGCCCATGGCCGCCTTCCTGTACGCCACCTTGCCGCAGGCGCTGCCGCAGATGCTGTCCTACACCTTGTACCGATGGGAGAACAATATCCGCGCGGCCGCCATCCTGGGTGTGGTGGGCGCGGGCGGACTGGGGCAGATGCTCAAGTACCACCTGTCGCTGTTCCAGATGCAGCCAGCGGCCACCGTGATCGCCGCCATGCTGCTGCTGGTGGGGCTGGTGGATGCCGTCAGCTTCGCGCTGCGCCGCGTGCTGACCCGCTGAAGGACGTCCCCGTGCTTGAACTGCGCCAACTCACCAAATCCTACGCCAGCGGCCATCCCGTGCTGGACAAGCTCAGCTGGCGTTTCCGGGCCGGCGAGTTCGTCGCCATCATGGGCGACTCCGGGGTCGGCAAGTCCACTTTGCTGAACCTGATCGCAGGCCTGGACCAGCCCGATCCCGGCCCGCAAGCGTCGCCCATCCTGGTGGACGGCGTGGCCATGTCCGGACTGGATGACGACGCGGCCACCCGGCTGCGGCGGGCCCGCATGGGCTTCATTTTCCAGGCCTTCCACGTACTGCCCCATCTGACGCTGCTGCAGAACGTGGCCCTGCCCCTGCTGCTGAACGGCTTGCCGCGCGGACGCGCCGGCCAGATGCTGGAAGCGGTGGGCCTGGGCGGGCGCGGCGCCGACTTCCCGCATCAACTGTCCGGCGGCGAACTGCAACGGGTCGCCATCGCCCGCGCGCTGGTGCACCGACCGGCCCTGGTGCTGGCCGACGAACCGACCGGCAACCTCGACCCCGACACGGCCGACACCATCCTCACCCTGCTGCGCCAGGAAATCAAAGCGACCGGCGCCTGCGCCATCATGGTCACCCACTCCCACGCCGCGGCCGCCATGGCCGACAAAACGTTGCTCTTAACGAAACTCGGCATACAAGAAACAACAATCGTCAATCCGTTTGAGCAAAAAACAAGATAATTTTTTTATCAAATCATCCTATCCAATTCTCTCCGTAGTATTATTGAAAGTAACTTGCTTGGTTATCAAGAATGTTGAGCCACATTCCACATTCGGCAACCGAAATGTGGGATGGCTCGCCAGCGAGGACACGCCAACCCAACCACGTTTTTTGAGCAAAGGAGGAGCAAAAATGAACGTACGGCAAAAAAAGTTGGAGTTGATCGAGGCCATGAACCGGGCTCGCGCGCTCGAACCGTCCAGCTTTGTCCCGAACAAGCTGCTGGACACGCTCATCGAGAAGATGAACCTGAAAAACGATGCGGAGCTGTGCCGCGTGCTTGAAGTGCAGCCCCCCATCATCAGCAAGATCCGGCATCGCAAGCTGGCCGTCGGGGCCACCATCTTATTGCGCATGCACGAGAAATCGGACATCAGCATCCGAGAACTGAAGGAATTGTCGACCGCTTCCATGCACTGAGCAGCCCCGCTGACCATGCTATGCCAGGCGCCGGCATGCGGCTTCCGGCGCCCCAACCGCGCCAGAGAAAACACGTGCAGCGAGCCTGCCGTTTATCCGCGACTCCATTTCAACGTCCAGCCCAAACCCCGCTGAACGACGTTTGACAGTAATCAACAGTAATTTTCTCGAAGTAACTATACAGAGCTTCAACTGGCCTAAATTTGTAACTAACGGTTTCTTGTGGCTGATACACGGTGATTGCCATGCGCACACATCCATGGTAAAAGAAACCCATGCCCGCGGCACCACGCCGCCAGCTTGGCCGACCGGAGTTTGTCATGATGCGCCCCCTATTTATCAGCACCCTCGCCTGCCTCATGCTGTCGGGTGCAGCCTTGGGCGCCGACGGCAAAACCTTTACGGTCGGGGTTGAGGACTATCAGAATTTCCTGCCTTATTCCGAGTTTCGTGGCGGCGTATATGGCGGTTTGGGCAAGGACATCCTGGACGCCTTCGCCCGCCACCAAGGCTATACCTTCGTGTATAAAGCCTACCCGCTCAAGCGGCGCGACCACCTGTTCGTGGATGGCAAACTGGACCTGGCCTACCCGGACAATCCCAACTGGGTGGCCGCGCTGAAGAGGAATGTCACCATCAGCTACGCGCCCATCCTGGAGTTCACGGACGGTGTGCTGGTGCGGCCGGAGAACCTGGGCAAAGGCATAGGCCGCCTGAAAGTGCTGGGCATACCGCTGGGTTTCACGCCCTACCCCTACCAGCAACTGATGTCGAACGGCACGTTGCGGGTGGAGGAAACGGGCGATTACGACAGCCTGTACCAAAAGCTGATCGTCAAGCGGGTGGACGGCGCGTATATGAACACCCGCATCGCCCGCTACTACTGGACCAAGATCCGCAAGGCCGACCAGCCGCCGGTGGTGTACGACCCGGATCTGCCACATGCATCGGGCCAGTGGTATGTCTCCTCGGTCAAGCATCCCAGGCTGGTCGAGGAATTCAAGCGCTTCATGGCCACCAACCGGCAGGAAGTCGATGAACTCAAGAAGCGCTACCAGTTCGTGGGCTCGGAAGACCAGTAAGCCCGCGTCCCTGCCGCCATGCCGGCCGAAAACAGACAAAACTGCACTGTTTTCAAAAAATCAATGAGGCACTATACTCCCCATTTCCCGGCGGCCGCCCGCGCGCCACGACGGGACAGCGACAACGCATAACCATCCACGGAGCACGCCGCATGAACGATACCAAACCAGGCCGCATCGAACCTTACCCGCACGCCGCCGCCGGCTGGGGCGCGTTGAAGCAAGTGGCGATCAACCTGGTGCGCGAGAAGGTCAGCGGCGGCAATTACCGCAGCCTGCTGGCGCAGAACCAGCCCGACGGCTTCGACTGCCCCGGTTGCGCCTGGCCCGACCGGGTCCACACGTCCACCTTCGAATTCTGCGAGAACGGCGTCAAGGCGGTGGCGGCGGAGGCCACCAGCAAGCGCGTGCCGCCCGAGTTCTTCGCCCGGCATGCCGTGGGGGCGCTGCTGCAGCAATCCGACTACGAACTGGAACAACACGGCCGCCTGACCGATCCGCTGGTGTACGACCAGGCCAGCGACAAATACATCCCCATTTCCTGGGATAGCGCGTTCGACCTGATTGCGCGCCACCTGAACGCCCTGCCCGATCCAAACCAGGCCGCGTTCTACACGTCCGGCCGCACCGGCAACGAGGCCGCCTTCCTGTTCCAGCTGTTCGTGCGCATGTATGGCACCAACAACTTCCCGGACTGCTCCAACATGTGCCACGAACCCACCAGCCGCGGCCTGCCCGGCACCGTGGGCACCGGCAAGGGCACCGTCACGCTGGACGATTTCGAACACGCCGACACGCTGCTGATCTTCGGCCAGAACCCGGCCACCAACCACCCGCGCATGCTGGGCGAACTGCGCGACTGCGCCAGGCGGGGCGCCACCATCGTCTCCATCAATCCGCTGCGCGAACGGGGGCTGGAGCGCTTCACTTCGCCATCGCACCCGTTGGAGATGCTGACCAATGCCAGCACCACCATCGGCTCGCTGTTCATCCAGCCGCGCCTGGGCGGCGACTTCGCGCTGATCAAAGCCATGGCCAAGGGCTTGCTGGAACTGGACGACGCGGCCCGCGCGGCCGGCCAGGCACGCTTGCTGGACGTGGCTTTCATCGCCGAACACACGAACGGCTTCGATGCTTTCGCCGACGATTTGCGGCACCAAGAGTGGGACCAGCTAATCGCCGAATCGGGCGTGCCGCGCGCGCAGCTCGACCGCCTGACGGACATCTACGCCCACGGCCAGCGCGTGATCGCCACCTGGGGCATGGGCTTGACCCAGCACAAGGGCGCCGTGGCCACGATCCAGATGCTGTCCAACCTGATGATGATGCGGGGGAATATCGGCCGCCAGGGAGCGGGCCTGTGCCCCGTGCGCGGCCACTCCAACGTGCAGGGCGACCGCACCATGGGCATCGAGGAAAAGCCGACCGCCGCCTTCCTCGACCGGCTGGGCCAGGTGTTCGGCTTCACCCCGCCGCGCGAACATGGCTACGATGTGGTGGACACCATCCAGGCCATGTTGGATGGCAAAGTGAAGGTGTTCTTCGGCATGGGCGGCAACTTCGCCATGGCCACGCCCGACACCCCGCTCACCTTCGCGGCGCTGCGCGCCTGCGAGCTGACGGTGCATGTGGCCACCAAGCTCAATCGCAGCCACCTGGTGCACGGCAAGGCCGCGCTACTGCTGCCCACGCTGGGGCGCACCGAGATCGACCTGCAGAAAGGCGTGGCGCAAGGGGTGACGGTGGAGGATTCCATGAGCATGGTGCACCTGTCCTACGGCGGCAATCCGCCCGCCTCGCCCAACCTGCTGTCGGAAACGGCCATCGTGGCGCGCATGGCCGAGGCCACGCTGGGCAGCGCGCTGGTCGACTGGAACTGGTACGCGGCCGACTATGCCCGCATCCGTGACGCCGTGGCCAAGGTGTTCGACGATTTCTACGACTTCAACGCGCGCGTGGCCAAGCCGGGCGGCTTCCACCTGAAAGTGGCGTCACGCGCGCGCGAATGGCGCACGGCCAGCGGCCGGGCCCAGTTCCTGGTGCGCGCCGTGGACACGGACACCCCCATCCACCGCGCCCGCGCCATGCATGGCGAACGCCTGATGACGCTGATGACGGCCCGCTCGCACGACCAGTACAACACCACCATCTACGGCATGGACGACCGCTACCGGGGCGTGTACGGCATGCGCCGCGTGGTGTTCGCCAACCGGGCCGATATGGACATGCTGGGATTGCGGCCGGGCGGCTGGGTGGACATGGTGAGCGTGTGGGACGACGGCGTGGAGCGCCGCGCGGACGGTTTCATGCTGGTGGAATACGACATCCCGCGCGGCTGCCTGGGCGCCTACTTCCCAGAGACGAACGCCCTGATCCCGCTGCACAGCACAGCCGACGGCGCCGGCACGCCCACCTCCAAGTCGATACCTGTGCTGCTGTATCCAGCCAGTGCGCCAGCCAGCGCGCCAACCAGCGCCCCCGCCAACGCCTGAATCAAGCGTACTGCACGCAACCGTCCTCGCGGCAGAAGCTCACCAGCGTGAGGCCGGCCCGTTCGGCGATGTCGATCGCCAGTGTGCTGGGGGCGGAGATGGTGGCAAGCATGGGGATGCCCATGCGCGCGGCCTTGCGGACCAGCTCGTAACTGGCGCGGCTGGACAGGAATACGAAGCCGCGTCCCATGTCCTCGCCCTGCCTGGCCAGATGGCCGATTAACTTGTCGAGCGCGTTGTGGCGCCCCACGTCTTCGAATACGTGGAGGATGGCGCCGTCCGGACGGCACCAGGCGGCCGCGTGGACGCCGCCGGTGGCCTGCATCAGCGACTGGTGTTGCGTCAGCTCGCGCGCGGCGCGCGCCACGGCCGGTGCGGGCGCGTGTTCCAGCGCCGGCGCGGCGATGCGCGGCGGGCAAAGGTCAAGCTGCGCCAGGCTGTCCACGCCGCACACGCCGCAGCCGCTGCGGCCAGCCAGCGTGCGGCGCCGTTCTTTCAAGCGCATGAAAGCTTGCTGGCAGATGGTCAGTTCCACTTCGGCGCTGTCGCCGTTCGTGCGCAACACCAGATCATAGATATCGTCGCGCTGATCGACCACCCCTTCGGACAGGGCGAAACCGAGCGCGAACGCTTCCAGGTCGCGCGGCGTGGCCATCATCACCGCTTGCGACACGCCGTTGAACACCAGCGCCACCGGCATTTCCTCGACCACGCGGTCGGTGGTGCGCGCCTGGGACATCCCCTGGTGGCGCACCACGGTCCGCTGCTGAAAACCATCCCGTTCCAGCTCTGTGTCAAACCACATCCCGCCTCCCCGCTCGTATCATGCTGCCATGATACATGCGCGGCGGCAGTGACGCATTACCTCAGGCGGCACCCTCACCGGCCACGCCGTAATGGCGGGCATAACGGTTATCCAGGTTCCCCAACGGCAGCAGCAGGAACAGGTCGGCGCTTTCGAAATCAGGGTCCCAGGCCGGTTCGCCGCAAATCCACGCGCCCGAGCGCATATAGCCTTTCAGCAGCGGCGGTACCTGGGCCTTGGCGGACGCCTCCAGCTTACTGATCGGGAACGGCAGGTGCGGCGTGACGCGGTATTCGGTCGGCGCCAGGTGCTGGCCCGCCAGCGCTCCATACACGGCGACGGCATTGTGGCCGCCATCGGCCAGGCTGATGCTGGCGCAGCCGATCAGGTAATCGGAGCTTTCGCGGCGCATGTATTCGGCCAGGCCGGACCACAGCAGCATGATCACGCTGCCCCCCCGGTAGTCGGGATGGATGCAGGCGCGGCCCGCCTCCACCATGCGGCCACGCAGGTTATTCAGGCGGCCCAGGTCGAATTCGTTCTCGGAATACAGGCGCCCCAGCTTGCGGGCGCGCGTGGGGCTGAGCAGGCGGTACGTGCCCACCACTTTCAGCGTGTTGGTGTCGCGCACGATCAGGTGATCGCAGTGCTCGTCGAATTCATCGCTGTCGAGGCCATCGTCGCGGGCCAGCGAACTGAGTCCCATGGTTTCGATGAATACCTTGTAGCGCAAGCGCTGCACTTCGCGCAGTTCTTCCGGCGTGCTTGCCATGCTGAGGACCAGCTTGGCCGACGCTGCCCTGACGTCCGCTTGTACGATCGAATGTTGCATGCTTCGTCCTTTCAGTGGGAGACGAAGCAAGCGTAACGGTCTAATACTTCAGGAAAATGACATCGCGGTGTCGGTTCCGTGACATCGGGGCAGCGTTGTTTTTTTGTCAGTCCTTCTTAGGGCGCCCCGTTTTCAGCTGCGGCAAGGCGGACAACACGTTCTGCAGCGTGGCCAGGTCGATCTGGCTGATCAGGGCCACGCCGATGCGCAGCAGCTCGCTCTTCTTGATCTCGAAGCCGGCCTTCAGGCAAGCCTTCTTCACCTGGCCCAGCACCGCATATTCCTGCTCCGGCATGGTGAAGCTGTCGCGTACCAGCTTGTCCTTGCGCTGCTTGTCCTTGGCCGGCTCCACCGGACGGGCGGCGGGCGCCTTGGCAGCGGCCTTGGGCGCAGCTTTGGAGGCGGCTTTAGGGGCCGCTTTGGGAGCAGCTTTAGGGCCGGCATTAGCGGCAGCTTTGGGCGCGGACTTCACAGCCGCCTTGGCGACCGGTTTGGCAACAGGCTTGACGGCCACTTTCGGCGCAGCCTTGACGGCCGCTTTGGCAGCTGGCTTGGCGACTGCTTTGGCGGCGGCAGGCTTCGGTGCCGCTTTCACCACTGGTTTCGCCGCCGGTTTCGCGGCGGCTTTCACGGTGGCCTTGGCCGCTGGCTTGGCGGCCGGTTTTTCCGCCGCTTTGGCGGCAGGCTTTGCGACCGGCGTCGCAGCCGCCTTGACGGTGGCGGCGCGGGCGGCCGGCTTGGCCTTGGCGGCCGGCGCCTTGACGATCATCTTGGGCAGCGGGGCCGCCTTGCCGTTGGCGACCGGCCCACCGGCCGTGGATTTCATGGCGATTGCTTTGCTCATCATCACTCCTCATTAACAATATAAACAATATATACTATTTTTGAAGGTTTTGTTTGAGCAGCATCACGCCATGCGGCGTCCGTTCATGCGTTGGCGCGGATGCTGAAGTCCACCCCTACCTCGTCCCACAGCTCCTGCTCCTTCTCCATCCAGTATGACACCGTCGGATGGTCGGCCACCCAGTCGCGCCGGATTTCCAGTTCGATGCGATTCTTCATGCGCAGCTTGAGCTGACGGAAATCGACGTCGATACGGGCATGCATGAACAGTATCGCCAGCCGCAATGCCACCACGGCCTTGGCGAAATCGGGCTCCGCGAGCGCCTCGCCCACCTTGCGCAGGTTGCCCTTCTGGGCCATGATCAAGCGGCTCATGGTCTTCTGCTCGCGCGTGGTGAAGCCTGGCAGATCGGCGTTCTCGATCATGTAGGCGGCGTGCTTGTGGTAGCCCGTTTGCGACACCACCATGCCCACCTCGTGCAGCAGCGCGCTCCAGAACAGGGGGCGATTGTAGGTGTCCGAGCCCGGTTTCATTTGCCCGTACAAGGCCAGCGCATCGTTTGCCACGCGCTCGGCACGGCCTTCGTCGACATGGAATTTCTGCTGGAAGGCGCGCACCGACTGCTCGCGCCGGTCACGTTTGGTCGAACGAAGGTACAAGTCCCACATCACGCCCATGCGCAGGCCGGCCTCGATCGGCTGTACCACGGGGATGTCCAGTTCATGCACCAGCGCGATCATGATGGCCAGCCCGCCAATGATGGTGCCGGCCCGTTCCGGCCGCAGCCCGGTCAGTTCGATCTTGCTCACATGGCCGATCTGGATGAAGCGCTGCTTGAGCGCCTCCAGCGTGGCGGCGTTCATCTCGCGCCCCAGGCCGTTCTTGACGATGATCTCGGCCAGCGTGCGCGCCGTGCCGGACGAACCGTAGCACTGGCGCCAGTACTGGGGGTGGTAAGGCGGCGCCGCGTCCTCCAGGTGGCTGCGGGCCGACAGGATGGCCGCTTCGAACGACGGCTCATCGATCCGGCCCCCGACGAAGAACGACAGGCTTTGCTTGACCGTGCCCAGGCTGAACGACTCGACCCGCTCGATCTCCTGGCCGCGCCCCAGTATCAGCTCGGTGGAGCCGCCGCCGATGTCGATCACCAGCCGCCGCTCGCCCGGCAGCGCCACCGCGTTGGACACGCCCATGTAGATCAGGCGTCCCTCTTCCTCGCCGGAAATCACT
Organism: Rugamonas apoptosis; assembly: GCF_014042355.1. Taxonomy (GTDB): domain Bacteria; phylum Pseudomonadota; class Gammaproteobacteria; order Burkholderiales; family Burkholderiaceae_D; genus Rugamonas; species Rugamonas apoptosis. The sequence continues at coordinate 187,761 of NZ_JACEZU010000003.1, read as the reverse complement.
TCAATGGGATAGCCGATGGCCTGTTCGGCGGCCGGCAGGAAGGCGGACACGTTGCGCGCCACCCGCATGGCGGAAGTGGCCACCACCCGCACCGCCTCCAGCTGGTAGGCGGCCAGGGTGACGCGGAAGCTCTTGAGGCAATTCAGGGCCGATTGCATGGCCGCCTCGGTCAGGTTGCCGTTGGCGTCCAGGCCGGCCGCCAGCCGGATCGGCTCGCGCACGCTTTTCAGCACGCGGATCGCTTCGCCATCGTGTTTGCCGATGTGCAGGCGGAAACTATTGGAACCCAAATCTACTGCTGCATACATAGGAGAAGCCTCTTTTCTGATGACCACCGCGAAGGCTTTCAGAATATCAGGTGAAAAATCCTCACACAGTAAGCGCGGATTATGACGCGCCGATGACAGCCGCGCCATGGAAGTCAATTCCACCAGCCCAAGGCGTCGCCGGGGCGCCGCGCCATGGCCATGTTGCAATAACTTCTTGCTTAATCAGGCCTCCAGCGCGCTCTCGGCACGTGCCTCCACCACCCGGTTGCGCCCGTCCAGCTTGGCTTGCTGCAAGGCTTCGTCGGCCCGCTTGAACAGGCTTACCGTGCTGTCCTCGGCGCGGATGGTGGTCACGCCCAGGCTGGCCGTGAGGTTGATCACGGCCCGCTCGGTCTTGACGGGATGGCCGGCCACGGCGTTGCGGATACGCTCGGCCACCATCAACGCATCCTGCTGTGAGGTACGGGGCAACTGGATGGCGAATTCGGCGCCGCCCAGGCGGCCCATCAGGTCGCTGTCGCGCAACTGCTTCTTGCACACGTCAACCATGGCCTTGAGCACGGCGTCGCCCACCGGGTGGCCATAATTGTCGTTGACGCGCTTGAAATGGTCCAGGTTGAGCACGATCAAGGCGGTGGGCATGCCGGGCCGGCGCGCCAGCGCCATCCAAGGCGTCAGCGCCTGATAAAAGCCGCGCCGGTTGGGCACGTCTGTCACCGTGTCCACGGTTTCCAGGCGGTCCAGTTCGCCCTGCAGCGACTCGCGCGTGAGCAGCAGGTAGCCGAAGGCGTTGGTGAGCATCATTAAATACAGCACGGCCAGGCCCAGCCACTGGATCATGGTGCCGCTGACCCAGCCCCAGCCATCGGGCTGCAATGCGGACAATATGCCGCGCGCGGCCACGGCCAGCGACAGCAACGCCATGGTCACCACCAGGAAACGGCGCAGCATGGTGCCGTCGCGCCAGCGCAAAGCCAGCGCCAACACCCCGGCCAGGAAGAAACCGGCCACGATCAGCGCACCGGCCGCGGCCCGGATGGTCTTGTCCAGTTCGCCCACGTAAGCGGCCAGGAACACGGCCACGGCCAGCGCCAGCGCGGGCGCCAGGTAGCGCCGCCAGATGGGGCGGCCCGCCAGTTCCCACAGGGCCGCCGCGTCCAGCGCCATGCCGGCGAACAGCAAGCCGTTGCCCACGCCGACGCTGAGCAGGTCGGGCAAAGTGCCGCGCAAATACAGCAGCAGCCAGGCGCCGGCCTGGCACTGCTTGGCCACGGCCCAGGTCGATAAGCTGAGCGTGCGCTTGCGCTCGTACTCAAAAAAGAACAGCGCCGCGCACAGGCTCAAATTGCCCAGCGCCAGCGCCAGCAGCAGTGTTTTGATATCCATGGATGCCAGGAAGCGTGGCGCGCCAGGGTGCGCCGCTTACACCTCGTGTTCGACGTTGGTGCTGCCGTCACCGATCTTGCTGCTCCACGCCTTGACGAAGTACTCCTTCTCGTCTTCGGTGGGCGCCTCGTGCCAGAATACGATCAGCGTGCCCTTGTGATCATGAATCTGGGAAAACTTTTCGATGAAACCCGTATTGCTGGCCAGGTCGGCCAGCGCCACCACGTAGCCGTACACGCGGGTCAGGCGCTCGATACGGTCCGGCTCAGTGAAACTGTTGGTTGCGGTAATGGTGGGGTGGTCTAAAAACATCTTTCTCTCCAATGGGGCCCAGGGCTGATCCCGGCTTTCGCCAATGTACCTACAAATTGCCCATCTGTAAATGCGGATGACCGGCGCGGCGGCCGCATGCTACTATAAAAACACGCCCCGGCGTCCGTCAACCGGAGCACGCCCTGTCGCGCACACCGCCCACGCCATCCATGCCACCACCAGCCGATCCACACCCCACCCAGGCAACACGCCCCACCGCGCCACGGGTGCACACCCGCGGCGACTGGCGTTCGCTGGAATTCCTGCCGGGCATGGTGCAAAGCGAAATGCGGCTATCGCGCCCCGATGAACTGGTGCTCAGCTACGCGCGCGCCATGATGTGCTTCGTCCTGTTCCAGCCACAACCTGAACATATCCTGATGGTGGGCCTGGGCGGCGGTTCGCTGGTCAAGTTCTGCCACCGCTACCTGCCGCGCAGCCGCATCACGGTGCTGGAACTGCGGGCCGACGTGATCGCGCTGCGCGAGCAGTTCGCCATTCCGCCCGACGACGCGCGCCTGCGCGTGATCCACACGGACGCCGTGCACTACATGGCCAGCCAGAGCGGCTGCGCCGACGTACTGCTGGTGGACGGTTTCGACGAGGCGGGCTTGCCGCCGGCGCTGGGCAGCGCCAGCTTTTACGCCGATTGCCGGCGCGCGCTGCGGCCAGGTGGGGTGCTGGCGGCCAACATCTTCAGCTACGATCCGCTCTACCCGGCCATGCTGCGCCGGCTGCGCCACACCTTCCAGGAGCAGTTGTGCTGGTTCCAGGGCATGGCCGGCAACAACCGCATCGTGTTCGCCGTCAAGGGCGGCGCCCGCTCGCCGGCGCTGGCCATGCAGCGCCGCGTGGCACGCCGCCAGGGACTGGGGCTGGCCATGCTGAACCGGCTGCTGGCGCACTGGGTGGTGCTGCGCCTGCGCTGGGGCCGCTGACGGCGCTCCCGTCAGGCGCCGTGTTTCTTGGCGCCGTGCACCATCTGGCGCGCCTGCTTGCGCAACTGGGCCTGGGCGTGGCGCGACACCTGCTCCGGCGTTTCCGGCACCAGCGGCGGCACGGCCACCGGCTTGCGGTTCTCATCCACCGCCACCATGGTGAAGTAGCAGCTGTTGGCATGGCGCACCAGGCGCTGCTGGATATTTTCCGTCACCACCCGTATCCCCACCTCCATCGAGGTGCGGCCCGTGTAGTTGATGGAGGCCAGGAACGTGACCAGCTCGCCCACATGAATGGGCTGCAGGAACATCACCTGGTCCACCGACAGCGTCACCACATAGCTGCCCGAATAGCGGCTGGCACAGGCATAGGCCACGCTGTCGAGATATTTGAGGATGGTGCCGCCGTGCACGTTACCGGAGAAATTGGCCATATCCGGCGTCATCAAGACCGTCATGGTGAGTTCGTGGGCGGACCAGGTCATCGGTTTTTCCATCTTTATTCCTGTGTGAAAGCGTGAGGGATGCCGCCATCCTATCTGCTCAGCCCGTCACTAGCAAATAACACGGCCACATCCCGGTTGCGCCTATGCAAGTCGAAGGTTACAAAGCCGTGTACAGATGGTAAGGTATGCCATCTACCAACCGCGCCTTGATCCGCAACAACGAGCTTGTCCATGCCCCACCGTTCCCCGCCCGCCCCCAACCTCGACACCGTGCTCAAACTGCGTAAATTGTTTGCCCGGCTGGTGGCGGCGGTGGCCGCTGTGCTGCTGATCCTCACCATTTTCGTCGTCCACGCCCTCAACCAGAGCCGCTTGCGCTACTACGCGGCGGCCGAGGAAACCTCGCGCAACCTGTCGGTGGCGCTGGAAAACTTCCTGCTGTCCCATTTCCAGGAAGTGGACTTGTCGATGCAACGCGCGGCGCAGGAATTCCGCGCCATGCAGGCCAGCGGCCATTTCGACGACGCCGCCTTCAGCGCTTACCTGCGCACGCTCAAGGAACGCACGCCGCACGCGCGCTCGGTGCGCGGCTCGAACGCGGACGGCCTGGTGATCTATGGCGAGGAGGTCGACCCAACCCACCCACAGGACTTGAATATCCGTGAATTCTTCCAGCGCGCCCGCGCCGAGCGCGAGCTGATCTTCGGCGTGCCCGTCAAGTCGCGCATCACGGGCGAGTGGGTACTGCCGCTGATGTACGCGCTCACCAAGCCCGACGGCAGCTTCGGCGGCACGGCCTATGTCAACATGAGCACTTCGCGCATCACGGAACTGTTCGCCTCGCTCAACACGGGGCCGCACGGCGTGATCTCGCTGCTCGACAGCCGACGCCGCCTCCTGCACCGCTATCCGGAGGCGCCGGGCGTCGTCATCGGCGCCCCGGCCCGGTTGTCGGCGGCCACGGAAGCGGTGCTGGCCAGCGGCAAGGCGCACGCCACCTACCAGGCGGAAAGCCGGCTCGACGGCCAGTGGCGCGTGTACAACGTTGAACGCATCGGCAATTACCCGGTCTATGTGCTGGTGGGCCTGTCGAGCGACGACTTCCTGATCCCCTGGCACAGGGAAATCCGCAACGCCAGCATCTTCCTCGCCGTCATGTACTTGCTGGCAGGCGCCTTCCTGGCCAGCGTGCGGGTGGCCATGCGCAAGCAATACCAGTCGCTCACGCAATTGGTGGAGAAGGATGCGGCGCTGCAAAGCTCGCTGGCCCGGTTGACGGCGTCCGAATCGCGCTGGCGCTCGCTGACGGAAGGCTTGCCGCAAATGGTGTGGACCACCACCCCGGCCTTGCGGCTGGATTTCCTGAGCCACCACTGGGATGCCTACACGGGCGTGCCGACGGCGCAATTGCTGGCGCGCGAGCATTGGTCGGCCATCGTCCATCCCGACGATGGCCCGGCGCTGGAATCGGCCTGGCGGCAAGCCCAGGCCAACGGGCACGAATTCCGCTGCGACTGCCGGCTGCGCCGCCACGACGGCCAGTGGCGCCTGTTCGACCACCACGCGCTGGCGCAACGCGATGCCAACGGCGTGGTACTGAGCTGGGTGGGCAGCAGCACCGACATCACGGAAGCGCGCGCCGCCCACGACGCCCTGCTGCTGGCCAAGGAACAAGCCTTGCAGGCCGGCCGCACCAAGTCGGAGTTCCTGGCCAACATGAGCCACGAGATCCGCTCGCCCATGAACGCCGTGCTAGGCATGCTGCAACTGCTGCAGCAAACGGCGCTCGATGGCCGCCAGCACGATTACGCCAGCAAGGCCGAAACGGCGGCCCGCGCACTGCTGGGCCTGCTCAATGACATCCTCGACTTTTCCAAGGTGGAGGCCGGCAAGCTGGCGCTCGACCCGCATCCGTTCAGCCTGGACAAGCTGTGGCGCGACCTGGGCGTGATCCTGTCGGCCAATGTGGGCGACAAGAACGTGGAGGTGCTGTTCAGCATCGACCCGGCGCTGCCGTCGTGGGTGGTGGGCGACGCGCTGCGCCTGCAGCAGATCCTGCTCAACCTGGCCGGTAACGCCATCAAGTTCACGGCATCGGGCGAAGTGGTGTTGTCGGCCAAGCTGGCCGGGCGCGGCGAACGGGGCCTGGCGATCGCGTTCGCCGTCAGCGACACGGGCATCGGTATCTCGGCCGAACATTGCCAGCACATCTTTGATGGCTTTTCACAGGCCGAGGCGTCCACGGCGCGCCGTTACGGCGGCACCGGCCTGGGCCTGGCCATCAGCCAGCGCCTGACGCGCATCATGGGCGGCACGCTGCGGGTGGAAAGCACACTGGGCCAGGGCAGCGTATTCAGCTTCGTGATCGAGCTGCAGCCGGCGGCCGAGCCGGCCGAGCTCGCCGGCATCAGCGGCAGCGGCCCCGCCACCGTTGCGCTGGCGGACATCCAGTCACTGCACGACCTCGATTGCCTGGTGGTGGACGACAATGCCAGCGCGCGCCAGATCCTGCGCGACATCGCGCACTCGTTCGGCTGGCGGGTGGACGTGGTCGACAATGGCTACGACGCGCTGGCCGCCGTGGCCGGGCGCGATGCCGAGCATCCCTACGACGTGGTATTCGTCGACTGGCGCATGCCGGCCCTGGATGGCTGGGAAACCAGTTGGCAAATCCGCCGCCTGGTGCCGGAAGGGAAAACGCCGTTGATTGTGATGGTCACCGCCTACGACCGCGAACTGCTGGCCCAGCGCCAGGCCGAGCTGGAACCGGTGCTGGACGGCGTGCTGGTCAAGCCCGTCACGGCCTCCATGATGTTCAACGTGGTGGCCGACGCGCGCCTGAGCCAGCATGGCCCGGCGGCGAACGTGGCGCCACGCTCGCTGCAGCGCCTGGCCGGCCTGCGCCTGCTGCTGGTGGAGGACAATCCCACCAACCAGCAAGTGGCCAGCGAGTTGCTGGGCAACGATGGCGCCGACGTGGAAGTGGCCGGCTGCGGCCAGGCCGCCATCGACACCCTGCTGCGCTCAGGCCAGCGGCCCGACCTGATCCTGATGGATATCCAAATGCCGGACATGGACGGCTACGAGGCGACGCGCCAGATCCGCGCCCGGCTGGGCGAGCTGGCGCCACCCATCGTGGCCATGACAGCCAACGCCATGCCGGCCGACCGTGCCGCCGCACTGGCGGCCGGCATGGTGGACCACATCGGCAAGCCATTCGACCTGTCCCAGCTGATCGCCGTCATCCTGCGCCATGCGCGCCCGGATGCGGCCGCTGGCGCCAATACTGACGCCGCTGGCGACTCCGCTTCGGCGTCGACACCGGTATCGGCTTCGGCTTCGGCTTCCACGTCAACTTCGGCTGCGACTTCGGCTTCCGGACAGGGCGCCACCGTCTCCGCCGCGCCGGCCGCTCAGCTCAACAGCACGGCCGCGCTGGCCAGGATGGGTGGGCTGGCGCCGGTCTACCTGATGGCGTTGCACAGCTTCGCCGTCGAGGCCGAACGAAGCGCCGCGGCCTTGCGCGAAGCGGTGGACGGACGCCGGCTGGACACGGCGCCAGCGCTGCTGCATACGCTCAAGGGCCTGTCCGGCACGGTAGGCGCCGAAGCGCTGGCCGCGCTGGCCGCGCAAGCCGAGGCGATCCTGCGCGGCACGGCCGATCCGGTCGTTTGCGCAGCCGAGATCGAAGCCGTGCTGGCGGCACTGCCCGCCACGGCCGCCGCCGTGGCGCAATTGGCGCAGCGCATGGCGACGCCTGCGGACGGTCACGCCGTCTGAGCGGGACAAGTGAATCGGCGGCCCGCAGGCGCGCGCCCCGCGCCGCGCTATCCTGTTAGTCTGGCCGCAGCGTCGGGTCACGCGCCGGACGCGTATGCCCTCAACGACTGGAGCAACTCATGGCTAACCTACAAAGGATCACCCCCTGCCTGTGGTTCGATGGCCAGGCGGAAGACGCGGTACAGTTCTACACCAGCATATTCAACAACGCGAAAATCACCAGCGTGTCGCGCTATGGCGAGGCCGGCCAGGAAGTCCATGGCCAGCCGCCCGGATCCGTGATGGTGGTCGCCTTCGAGCTGGACGGGGTGGGTTTCACCGCCCTCAACGGCGGCCCGCAGTTCCACTTCAACGAAGCGCTGTCACTGCAAATCAATTGCGACAACCAACAGGAAGTGGATTATTACTGGGGACGGCTGACGGAAGGCGGCGATCCCAACGCGCAAATGTGCGGCTGGCTCAAGGACAAGTTCGGCCTGTCGTGGCAGATCGTGCCCACCATCCTGCCCGCCCTGCTGATGGACGCCGACGCGGCCAAAGCCGGCCGGGTGATGCAGGCCATGTTGAAAATGAAGAAACTCGACATCATGCAACTGCGCCAGGCCAGCGCGGGCTGAGCCGCGCAACGCCTGCATGACCGGGCCTGGGGGCGTTTACCGGCCCTGGCTGTCGATATCGGCCAGCGATTCGCGGCCCTTGTCCGTCAGGATATGACCGGCGCCGTCGGCGTTGGCCACGATGTGGGCTTTCTTGCCCAGGAAGTTGGCCACGTCCGCGTCGAGCGGCGCGCTCGGGTCGGTGGCCAGAGCCCGCATGCTGAGGATGCAGCGGCGCAGGAACAGCGCTTGTTCGCCCTTGTCCGTCAGCGACAGACGGCCGTTCTTGGCCACGCTGAACAGCTTGAGGCCGGCCAGCCGTTTGGTGTTGCGGCCCACGCAAGCGCTGACACGTTCGCCCTTGAGGCCGCGCGCCACTTCGGCCAGTGCGTCGTATTCGTCTTGCGTCAATTTCTCGTTTTTCATTACCATTTTTTCCATAAGAGACAACAGCGGCCCTCATGGTACGCGCCCGGCCTCACATCGGCAAGACAAGCCGGTCCCTACGCGCCTTCCTGGTGGAAGGACGCCCGGCACCGCGCATGGGCGATGGCAATCAACGGGATTACTTGAACGCTCGGATCAGCAGCCACACGAGGCCGATGCTGGCAAAGGCGCCGACACAGATCATCGCTTGCACACGCTTGCTATTGAGCACTGCTACGCTGCGGCGGCCGAGATAGATTTTATTGTGTAAGGAATTGCCCATGATGGCCTCCGTGAACGGAAAAACGATGTCGTGAATAAATTATATAAACGCTTCCATTACGGCTGTGTGACGGCGGACACAAAGGCATAAATTTGTATCCGACGAGCAACAGAAATGCAACAAGCATATGAATCCACCCGGCGCCGGCCGCAGCGCCGCCGCCGCCATCATAGGCGCGCCAAGCGCTCCCCCCGTCAGGTCTGGATCGGTGCGCGGGGCGGGGTGGGTTCCTCGATGGGCGCGTGGTCGGGCGACGGCATCTCGTCCGGCGGCGGCTCTTTCTCGGGCTTGGGTGGAGGAATGTCCGGCTCCGGCGTGGAGTGGGCGCGGCGCACTGGGACGAGGGGCGACGTGAGCGTGTTGACAGGGATCATCATGGTGTCCTCCTGGACGACGAGGCAATACTGCCGTTCTGACCAGATCAGGGGCGATCCCCGTTTTTCAAGGGTGCGATGCGCGATCCGGCCGGTCGCCGCTTCAAAACCGTAACGTCAGCGTCAACAGCACGCTGCGTTCGATCACGCTGCGGTTGGGCGCGGCGCCAAATTCCAGGTGGCGGGCGTGGACCAGGTTCTGCCCCACCAGCGCCAGCTCCACAGTGGGACGCGGACGCCACAGCCATTGCACATCGGCGTCGTAATAGGCCGGCACCACGGGCGACGGCAACTGGCTGGTGTAGCGCCAGGTCACATCGAACTGGTTGTGGTCGCTGACCTCGTAGGACGAGCGCAGCGTCCAGTGGCGGTTGGGGTCGTTGGTGACCACGCCGCCCACATCATGGCTGCCTGCCGCAAGCTGCGTATCGACATGCTGCACCACCAGGCCGCCCGTCAGGCGCCAGCGCGGCTGGGCTTGCCATACTCCCCATAGCTCCACCCCGCGCGTATGGCCGTCGGCCATGTTGCTGAACAGCCGCGTGCCGCCAGGCTGGGGTTCCAGCGTGCGCAAGCCATCGTAGCGGCCGTAAAAAGCCGTGACGGAATAGTTCCAGTTGGGATGCGGCTGGGCACGATAGCCGAGCTCCAGCACCCTGGCCACCTCGGACTGGAAATCGGGGCCGCCCCCATAGACGAAGAACGGTTTGCCGGCTACGATCAGCGGCTTGCTGGGCGCATAAAAGTCGCGGTCCGTGCGGGACGGCGCGCGCACCGAACGCGACAGGCTGGCCCACACCAAACGCTTGCTGTCGGGAGTCCACGCCAGGCGGGTGCTGGGCAGATATTCCATGCCCGTGTAATTGTTGTGCTCCGCCTTGAGGCCGGCCGTCAGGCGCACCGTGGGCGATAAGGTGATTTCATCCTGGGCGAACAGATTGCCCCAGTGCAAACGTAAATCAGGCGGCAGGAAGCCGAACAGGGGACCATTATCCACACGATCCCAGGCGTAGCGGTAACCGCCGCCCCAGGCCAGGTTGTGACGCTGGCCGAGGCGGATGCTGTGCTGGGCTTCCACTTGCAGCGTGTCGAGCCGCTCGGCGAAGGCCAGCGGCTGGTTGCGCTCGGTGTGATCCGCGATCAGTTCGACCTGCAAGTCGCTATTGTCAGCCAGCTTGCGGCTCAGGCGGCCAAGCAGATTGGCGCCGCTGACCAGGATATTGGCCGTATTGGGCTGATGCAAGGCACCTTGATAGGCATCCCCAGAGACGGTCAGGCCGCCCCGCTCCTGCTCCCAATCGGCACGGAAACCGGTCTGGCTGCGGCGCCAGCCTGTCTGACTGGACTTGCGGGCCGAGGTTTCGGTGTCGCCCGCAACGGCGGATTTGCCATAGACGCGGTAATACCCTCCCCCGCCGAGCGCGCCGCCATAACGCAGCGTGCCGTATTGCTCGTGCTCGCCGGCCACGCCGCTGAGTAGCGCCCCCTGGCTGTCGCGGGCGGACCGGGTGATGATGTTGATCACGCCATTGACGGCGTTCGCGCCCCAGATCGTGGCGCCGGGGCCGCTGATGACCTCGATGCGTTCGATGTCTTCCATGACCACGTCCTGCACGTCCCAGAACACGCCGGAAAACAGCGGGCTATAGATGGTGCGGCCATCGATCAGCACCAGCAGCTTGTTTTCGAACGGGCTGTTGTAGCCGCGCGCCGTGACCGCATAGTTGCGGGCGTCCACTTGCGTCACCTGCAGGTTGGGCGCCAGCCGCAATGCTTGCGGCAGATTGTGGGCGCCGCTGCGGTGGATGTCGCTGGCGCTGATGATGTAGACGGACGCGGGCGCCCCGCTCAGCGGCTCCTCCTGGCGCGACAACGAAGTGATCACCAGGTCGCCCAGCTGCTCCAGCGACAGGTCGGCCAGCGCGCCGTTGTCCGGGGTTTCCGCGTGGACCGTGCCCGCGGCCAGCGCGGCCGCCAGCGCGAACGGGAGCAACGATACGGCATGTCGGGTGCGCACGGAATGACGCATGGCTAGCTAGCCTCATCAATGCCGCCAGCGCCGCGCGGCAGCGTTATGCAATACAGCGGAAATAGATCGATTACCCACCAACGCCTTTATCGGTGTTGGTAACAAAAATTATAGTCGCTTTGCCTGCCGAGTCTGTTTGCATACTTGCATTTTTCATCAATGTTGCAGAAATACCAGTGAACCGTCCTGGACACTGCCCCTGGGCCGGGCTTCAGCGGCTGATGGAAGTCAGCAACACGAAGGTTTCATGGCGGATGGCCGGTTCCGCTTCCTTGAACGCCTTATCCGCTTTGACGTAGGCGGGCCGCTTCAGTTCCGCTTTTTCCTTGGCCGTGGGTACGGGCGCCGTGTCGAACAGCGAGGGGCCGCTGTTGTAGGTTTGCTTGAGCACGCGCTGGCCGTAGCTGGACTGGTAATAATGCGTCATTTCCTTGGCCCGATCTTGGCCAAACCCTATGCTCAACCCGACCTGCTTAGCAGGGGGTGCCCGTTCGCAGAACGGTAGTTACTTCGCGCCAAATAACAGTATTTTTCACCATACGTTTATATGGCTTTCCTATCTCCACTATGCTAGCGTAGGCTCATGGAAAAGGTGCGGTTCGAATGGGATGTAAGCAAGGACGTCGAGAACCAGGAAAAACACGGAGTAGCTTTTTCTTTGGCTCAATACGCGTTCGCTGATCCACACCGTGTCCTCGCGGAAGACATGACGCACAGCGTAGACGAAAAGCGACATTTCTGCTTCGGCGAGGTCGAGGGCGGCATCCTCACCGTTCGCTTCACTTACCGCAACGGTGTCATACGTATCTTTGGTGCCGGCTACTGGCGTAAAGGCAAAGCAATTTATGAGCGCGAAAATCAAATACACAAATGAGCCGCTTGGCGATGTAAAGGTTGTCTGCGACTTCCTCCCCCCTCCCGAGCAATTGGCTTTCCGCGAGGAAGGCGTAAAGGTCACCCTTGCGCTGAGTAAGAAGAGTGTGGATTTTTTTAAGGCCGAGGCTGCGAAACACCACACCCAGTATCAACGCATGATCAGACGTCTTGTGGACGCCTATGTGGCGAACTACGATCCACCGCCAACGTCTCCCTCAACGCGGACTACCCGCAAGCGGACAGCCGGTTAGCTTGGACGTTGCGTTGCATGAGCATGCACGCCGCGCGTTCCGGCGGCCAGGTGTTTACACATTAGGGAACTATGGAAGAATTTCGAATCACCACGGAAGTCGCTGGGCTGAACGTGCCGCTCATCCACCGCTTCCTCTCCGAGCAAACGAGCTGGGCCAAAGGCATTTCGTTTGCGTTGGTGCAGCGCTCCATCGACAACTCGCTATGCTTTGGCGGTTTCCTTGGCGAGGACCAAGTGGCATTCGCCCGTGTCATCTCCGACTATGCGACCTTCGCCAATCTTGTCGACGTTTTCGTCCTGCCCGAGCATCGGAACAAGGGTTATAGCAAGACGCTCATGAACGCCGTCCTCGCCCATCCACGACTTCAAGGACTGCGCAGATTTACGCTCGCCACAGGTGACGCGCATGGGCTATATGCTCAATATGGTTTTACTACGCCGCTGTATCCACAGTCGCTCATGGAGCGCTATTTTCCAGGCCTGTATGCGGCCGCACCCTGATAATTCGCTCAACCCGGCCGCGCCATCGCGCGCCGGGTGTACCAGGAACGATGTCATAACGTCCGGCTGATATCGCGCGCCGCCGCCTTCGCGGTCAGGATGCATCCCGGTAAAAACGTCCCCTCCAGCGAGCGCTTGCCGCAGGCGCCGCCGCCACCGAAACCGGCCGCCTCGCCCACTGAATACAGCCCCGGCAGCGCCTGGCCATCCGCGTCGAGCACCCGGCTGTGCAGATCCGTGACCAGTCCACCCAGGCTCTTGCGGGTGATCAGCTGCATCTGCATGGCGAGGTAAGGCCCACTGCCCCGCTGTTGCAATGGCGCGGGCTTGCAGGTGCGCAAACGATCCGGGCCCCACTGGCGGGCATGCAGGATGCGGCGCAGCTGGGCGTCGTTGTACAGCTTGTCGCCGTTGGCGAAATTGGCGTCGAAGGCGTCGGCGGTGGCTTGCAGGACTTCGGGCCGCACGTGGTCGCCGCCGGCCAGCGCGTTCATTTTGGCGGCCAGCCCGGCCAGCGTATCGTCCACCAACACATGCCGGCTCTCGCGCGCCAATTGCCGCACCAGACGATGATTGCCGAGCAGCGTTTCCTTCAGGAAGGCGAACAACTGGCGGTCGCGGATGCGCTGGTTGTGTTCGGCGCCGGAAATGGCCAGTTCCTTGGCCGCGATGCGCCAGTTGAGCAGGTGCCAGGTCCACGGCTGTTCCTGGCTCGCCACGCGCCGGCACAACTCGTGCGTATCAAAGCCAGTGATCAACGGGTCGGGGCCGATGCGCCGCCCCTTGTGATCGAGCCACAACGCCGACTTGCACGGAATGGCGGACAAGCCGTGCCCCTCGAAATGGGGGTGCGGATGGGGAAAGCCAGCCGCATAGTTCCACATCTCCCCCGCCGCCGCGATGCGGCCACCGATGCTGGCCACCAGATGGTGCAGCTTGCCGTCGGCATAGGGATGGGCGCCGTTGAGCATGGTCGCGGGCTGCGGCATGGTGGCCGGCCAGTTGGCGCGCGCTTCCGCGTGGCCACCGTTGATGCCGCCCATGGCCAGCACCACCGCCGGCACGGCGAAGCGCAACGCCTCACCCGTTTCCTCGTTCACGCCATGGGCGCCGAGCAATTCACCGTTGGCGTAGTCCAGCCCATCAATGCGTGTGCGGCTCAACAGCGTCAACTTGCCTTGCACGCCAGCCTGTTCCAGCGCCGCGATCATGGTCAGCGTCAAGTGCCGGGAGGTGCCCCACAACACGTGATAGCGCGGCAGCGAGTTGCCGTCGCCAAAGCGGCCACGCTCGACCCAGTTCACGGCCGGCAGGAACTTGAGGCCATGACCGGCCAGCCAGTCATACACTTCGCCGCGGCTGTGCTCCACGTAATAACGCGCCCATGCCAACGGCAAGGTGTCGGCCTCGCTCAGTTCGCCAAAGCGTATCCAGTCGGCCAGCGCCCGTTCCGGCGTATCGGGAATCTTCATGCGCGCCTGCAGCGGCGTGCCCACCAGGGCCATGCCGCCAAAGGCCCAGCGCGCCAGCCCGCCCAGCCGTTCGCGGCTGTCGCGATCGGCCACGGTGACGCGCTTGCCCCTCCGCAGGCATTCGAGCGCCGTGACGATGCCGGCCAGGCCGCCGCCCACCACCAGCACATCGGACTGGATAGCCTGGCTCATGGCGCCACCTTGCGTTTGATCGCATGCGCCACCGGCTGTGGCAGGCTTTCCAGCGAACGCAGCACGTACGGCAGCACGCGCAGCTTGAGGCCGGAGAACACGCTGGGCACCACCGCCTCGATCAGATGCGGGCCTGGCGTGGCCAGCGCGCGCTCCAGCGCGATGTTGAACTGCTCGGCCGTGGTGGCGCGCACGGCGGGCACGCCCATGCCTTGCGCCAGTTGCACGAAGTCCAGCCCCGGATTCTTCAAGTCCAGTTGCGCCTTGGCCTTGGGGCCGGCCTTTTCCGCCCCCACCCGCTCCAGCTCGACGTTGAGGATGCCGTAGGAAGCGTTGTTGAAAATGACTGACACCACATTCAATTTTTCACGCGCCATGGTCCACAGCGCCTGGATGGTGTACATCGACGAGCCGTCGCCCACCAGCGCCAGCACCTGGCGTTCCGGGCAAGCCACGGCGGCGCCGACGGCGGCCGGCAGCGCGTAACCGATGGCGCCGCCCGTCAAGGCCAGCACATCATGGCGCGGCGCGCCGGCCGTGAACATGGGCAACATGGTGCCGGAGGTCTGCGCCTCATCGACGATGATGGCGTTCTCGGGCAGCAGGTGGCCGATGGCCTTGCAGACCTTGGGCGCGGACAGCTTGCCGCGCGGCCGGCCGGGGCGCTGCACCGGTTGCAACGCGGGCGTGGCCTGCGCTGCGCCCAGGCGCTGGCACAGGCGGCTCAGGCTGCCGAGCGCGTCCTGTTCCGGCAGCGCCAGTTGATGCACGGTGCAACCTTCCGGCACCAGGTCGCTTTTCTTGCCCGGATAGGCGAAGAACGATACGGGCGCACGGGCGTCCACCAGGATCAGGTTCTCCAGTCCCGCCAATTGCACCGAGGCCATCTCGGCCAGATAGGCGATGCGCTCCACATGCGGCAGGCCGGCGCCGCGCTCTATGCGCGTGGGGAACACTTCCGCGTACAGCTTGGCGCCGGACTGGGCGGCGATACGCGCCGCATCCAGCAAGGCCGGCTCGCGCAGCGCGCGTCCGCCCAGCAAGAGCGCATTCTTGCCGCCGCGCTTGAGGACGCTGACGATCTGGTCGATCAGCGCGTCGTCCACGCATGGCGGCTGGATGGGCGCGGGCGCGGGCAAGGCCTCGGCGCCTTCGCCCCAGGACACGTCCGCCGGCAGGATCAGCGTCGCCACCTGTCCCGGCGGCCCCTTGGCGGCTGTCACGGCCTCCACCACGTCCCGGCACAGCGCCGCGGTGCTGGACGACGTGCGCACCCAGCTCGATACGTTGCGCGCCGCCGTCTCTATGTCCGATTGCAATTGCGCGTCGAACTTGGTGTGGTAAGTGGCGTGATCGCCAATGATATTGACCATGGGCACCCTGCCCTTGCGCGCGTTGTGCAGGTTGGCCAGGCCATTGCCCAGGCCGCAGCCCAGGTGCAGCAGCGTGGATGCCGGCTGGTCCGCCATGCGCGCGTAACCATCGGCGGCGCCGGTGGCCACGCCCTCGAACAGGGTCAGCACGGCGCGCATTTCCGGCGCGCTGTCGAGCGCGGCCACGAAGTGCATTTCCGACGTGCCGGGATTGGTGAAGCAGACCTTGACGCCTGCGTTGATCAGGGTGCGCAGCATTGCTTGGGCGCCGTTTGCCATAACCGTCTCCGTTATTGATTTGCACACATCATGCTGGAAATGGATGGGCCAGTATTGACATTTGGCGACTATAAGTTAACACTTGAAGACACCCTCAACCCAAGATCGGCGTCCTCATGACCGTGCTGGTGCGCTCCGCGACGCTCTCCACCTTTGAAATCCTCGCCAAAGGCTTGCGGCTGGACGTGCCCAGCCTGCTGGCGCGTTTCGGCATCCCCCTGCAGGCGCTGCACGATCCGGACATGCTGGTGTCGTACCAGGGCTTCATCAATCTGCTGGAATATTCGGCCTCGCTCGGGCGCTGTCCCGACCTGGGCTTGCGGCTGGCGCAGGCGCGCGGCATCAGTATCCTCGGCCCCATCGCCGTGCTGCTGCGCCATGCGGGCACGGTGGGCGAGGCGCTGGCGCTGGCCTCGCGCTACCTGTTCGTCCACAGCCCGGCGTTGAAACTGCAAACGCAGATCGTGCCCGGCCAGCCCGACCTGATCGACGTGGTGTTTGACCTCAGCCACGCCAAGCTGACGGCGCGCCCGCAGGTGATCAGCCTGGCGCTGGGGATAGTCTGTCAGGGTTTGAGCGTGATGACGGCGACCCGCATCGCGCCGCAACTGGTCATGCTGCCGCACGCCCCCGTCGCGGATGAGGACGCGTATCGGCAAGCGTACAACTGCCCGGTCCAATTCCTGGCGCCGGTGGCGGCCGTGCGTTTGCGGGTGAGCGACTTGAAGGTGGTGGTGTCGGGTAACGACCCGCACATGAAGGAACTGGCGCTGGGCTATCTGGAACAGCAAGGCGGCAAACCGCACACCTTGTTCTCGGATCGCGTGCGCCGGCTGGTGCGGCATTTTCTCAGCGCCGGACATGCGCGCCATACCGACATCGCCAGCGCGCTATCGTTGCATCCGCGCACGCTGCAGCGGCGGCTGGCGGCCGAAGGCGCCACCTTCGAACAGTTGGTCGACGATGTGCGCAAGGAACAATTCCTGGAACTGATCGGCCTGCCCACGGGGCCGGCGATGACGCAGATCGCCTATATCCTCGGTTACGCGGAAGTGTCGGTGCTCACGCGCAGCTGCAGGCGCTGGTTCGGCGCGACGCCACGGGCTATGCGAAAACAAGCGCAAAGCAACGGACACCATCGTGACGCCGACACGCCGCAGTGACGCCGCGCGCACCCGGCAAGTCGCGGTTGAAGATCAGCGGACTTCCAACAGTTCGACGTCGAAGATCAAGGTGGCGTTCGGTGGAATCGGGCCGGCGCCGCCAGCGCCGTAGCCCATGCCGGGGGGCACGATCAGCGTGCGCTTGCCGCCCACTTTCATGCCTTTCACGCCCTCGTCCCAGCCTGCGATCACTTGCCCGGCGCCAAGCTGGAAGTTGAACGGAGCGCGCCCGATCGAAGAATCGAACTGCGCGCCGTGCTTCAACGGCGCGTTCGGTTCGTACAGCCAGCCGGTGTAGTTGACCACCGCCATCGTGCCAGCCACGGCTTCCTTGCCGGCGCCGACCACGGCGTCGATCTTTTGCAAAGGCACGGCGGCGGCATCAGCCGATGCCGGAGCCGGAGCACGCTCGCAGGCGGCCAATGCCAGGGTGAGGGTCAGACCGATAATGCTGGAGGAAAGCAGTCGTTTCATGTGTGGTTGGCGCTCGCGTTGAAGCGAGTATGTATTTGTTTGGATGAGCTGAGCATTGTACTCGAGCAGGACGCGTGCATGAGTTTGATGGAGCCTCGTCGAGTCCTACTTGCAGCCAATGCTACCTCCCGCTATTCTGGACAGACCCAAATTTTCTGGCGCCTTATGGACGAGATAAAGATGACTACGTCCGCACCACTGCATTACTGGCAGTTGCATGACGCAAAAGCGCATTTTTGCGAATTGGTGCGCCGCGTCCACCGCGAGGGACCACAACGTGTGATCGTCCACAGTCAGGGCGAAGTGGTCGTCATTGCTGCGGAAGATTATAGGCGTCTGCGAGGCGTACGGATGGGAAGTGCGCTGATCGAGGCCATTCAAGCATCTCCTTATCGTAATGCGAAGCTTGAGGCACCGGGGCACCTATGCCTGTCAGGGATGTGACACCGTAATTGGCTGGCCATAAAAAAACAGCCCCATCGCTGGGGCTGTTTTCCTACTACTGGCGGAGAGGGTGGGATTCGAACCCACGGTAGGGGGAAACCCTACGCCTGATTTCGAGTCAGGTACATTCGACCACTCTGCCACCTCTCCGGTGTTCTTTTCGAGCGCTCGGCCAACGTATTGGCACAAGGGTGGTCTGTAACAAACGACGACCTATTTGGCGGAAAGGGTGGGATTCGAACCCACGGTAGGGGGACACCCTACGCCTGATTTCGAGTCAGGTACATTCGACCACTCTGCCACCTTTCCGGGTCTGACTACTGTCGCTTGCTGCTGCGAAGGCAAAATTATAGCAGAGCAAAACTGAATTGGAAGGGCAAACGTAAAAAATATGTTCGCCCTGCCCAACAAGAAAGCTTAGTCCGCCTTCAAATGCGTGAGCCCGCCCATGTAGGGACGCAGCACGGCCGGGATCTCGACGCTGCCGTCGGCCTGCTGGTAGTTCTCCAGCACGGCCACCAGCGTGCGGCCCACGGCCAGGCCGGAACCGTTGAGCGTGTGCAGCAGTTCCGGCTTGCCCTGGGCATTGCGGAAACGGGCTTGCATGCGGCGCGCCTGGAACGCTTCGCAGTTCGACAGCGAGGAAATCTCGCGGTAGGTGTTCTGCGCCGGCAGCCACACTTCCAGGTCGAAGGTCTTGGTAGCGCCAAAGCCCATGTCGCCGGTGCACAGCGACATCACGCGATACGGCAGGCCCAGGCGTTGCAAAATGGTTTCCGCATGGCCCACCATCTCGTCCAGCACCTGGTACGAGGTGTCGGGATGCACCACCTGCACCATTTCCACCTTGTCGAACTGGTGCTGGCGGATCATGCCGCGGGTGTCGCGGCCGTAGCTGCCCGCTTCCGAGCGGAAGCATGGGGTGTGGGCCGTCATCTTCAGCGGCAGCGCGTCGGCCGCCAGGATCTCGTCGCGCACGATGTTGGTCAGCGACACTTCCGAGGTGGGGATCAGGTAGAAGGTCTCGCCCTCGCCTTCCGCGCCGCCTTTTTTCACCGAGAACAGGTCGGCTTCAAACTTGGGCAACTGGCCGGTGCCGCGCAGCGAATCGGCGTTGACCATGTACGGGGTGTAGCACTCCGTGTAGCCGTGCTCGTCGGTATGGGTGTTCAGCATGAACTGGGCCAGCGCACGGTGCAGGCGGGCGATGCCGCCCTTCATCACGGAGAAGCGCGAGCCGGTCAGCTTGGTGGCCACGTCAAAGTCCAGGCCCAGCGCGGCGCCCACGTCGACGTGATCCTTGACTTCGAACGCGAAGGCGCGTGGCGTGCCCACGCGGCGCACTTCCACGTTGGCCGTCTCGTCGGTGCCCACTGGCACGGATTCGTGCGGCAGGTTGGGAATCGACTGCATGAAGTCGCTGATCCTGGCCTGCAGGGCCGACAGCGCCGTCTCGTTGGCTTTGAGCTCGTCGCCCAGGCCGCCCACTTCGGCCATCACGGCCGACGTATCCTCCCCCTTGCCCTTCATCATGCCGATCTGCTTGGACAGCGAGTTGCGCTTGCTTTGCAGTTCTTCGGTACGGGTCTGGATCGCCTTGCGCTCAGCTTCGAGCGCGTTGAAACCAGCCACGTCGAGCTGGAATTTACGTGTCGCCAGGCGCTCGGCGACGGTGGCGATGTCTTTACGAAGGAGTTGGATATCTATCATGTGGGGAAACGTGCCGTTAAATACGAAAGCGCAATTGTACCAAGAGGACGGCGTTTATCAGCCAGTTTTACGCACCCCGCGCCCGCGCGGACGCCCCGGCCACCACGGCGTCCGTTTCGCCCAGCCAGCCGGCGACGGCCGCGTTGAACGCCTCGGGCTCGCGCGCCATGGGCCAGTGGTCGGCCTTGAAGCTCAGCACCTTGCACGATGGCTGGGTATCCAGCGCTTCCGCCCACCCCCGCGAATGGAACATGAATGGCTTCCGGCTGCCGTAAATGAACAGCATCGGGCAGGCCGGCACGAAACGCTGGGGATTCCGGTAAGAACCGTGGGCGCCGGTCCACTGGATGTAGTACGGGAAGTTCATGGCAGAGGTGATGAAGCGCGGATCGGCCGGCACCTTCATCAGGCGCACCATGAAGTGCGTCATCCAGTTGCCCAGGCCGCCGCCCACCTTCCACGCCACGGCCAGCCACAGCTGATACCACACCACCATCAGCTTGGCGCCCAGCGACAGCGATTTCATGTAAGCCTTCGATTCCACGTCGCCAATGTCCACGCCCACGATGCGCGACACCAGCTCCGGATGGCGCATATAAAACTGGTAGCCGAACACGCAGCCCCAGTCGTGCAGCATCAGCGTCACCTTGCGGCCGGGGCTGACCTGGTTGACGATGCGCGCGAACGTAGCCAGCATCTCGTTGAGGCCAAAGGCGCGGCGCGGCTTGGCGCTATCGAAGCCGGGCAAGGTGAAACGCACGCAGCGGTAACGGGGCGCCAGTGCAGCCACCTGGGCATCCCACAGGCGGTAGGTGTCGGGCCAGCCGTGGATCATGACGATGGTTTCCTCGCCCTCCCCGTCAATCAGGACGTCGATGCCGTCGATCTGTACTTGCTGCTTCATGCCTGCTCCTTGGGTGGGCGCCGGACCGCTCCGGCCTTTTGTGTTTTGACAACATCCTAACAACATCTGGCCCAATCCGGCGGCTGCTGCGATGCTGTACGAATGACAATAATGAACCAAGCCGCGCACAGGATCAATGACCTCGGAGATCATCTTTGCATGACCTGGCAGGTCATGGCTGCCGCGCGGCGCGGACGGTAGAATAGATTAATGGAATCGCTCACCCCGCCCGCACCGCCATCCGCCCCGCCCGCCCACGCCGGCATTTTGCTGCGCGAATGGCGCGCCGCGCGCCGCCTGAGCCAGCTCGACCTGGCGCTGGACGCCGGCCTGTCTACCCGCCACCTCAGTTGTGTGGAAACGGGCAAGGCCCAGCCCAGCCGCGAAATCCTCACCCGCCTGGCCGACACGCTGCAAATGCCGCTGCGCGCCCGCAACGCGCTGATGGTGGCCGCCGGCTTCGCGCCGCGTTATCCGGAAACGGCGCTGGTCAAGCCTGAGCTGGCCCAGATGCGGCGCGCCATCGAATTCATCCTGGGTCAGCAGGAACCGTATCCGGCCATGCTGCTCAACCGCCACTGGGACATGCTGATGGCCAACCGCGCCTCGGCCCGGGTCAACCGTTACGTGATGGGCGGCCGGCGCCCGGCCCACCGCAACCTGCTGCGCCAGATATTCGACCCGGCCGACCTGCGCGGCGCCATCGTCAACTGGGAGGAAGTGGCGGGCAACCTGATCCACCACTTGCACAGCGTGGTGGCGGGCGCGCCGTCGGACCAGGTGGCGCGCGGGCTGCTCGACGAAGTGCTGGCCTACCCCGGTGTGCCAACCCGCTGGCGCGTGCGCGAGCTGGACGCGGCGGCCGTGCCGCTGCAAAACACCATCCTGCGCCACGACGGCGGCGAACTGCGCTTCTTCTCCACCATCACCACCTTCGGCACCCCGCGCGACGTCACGCTGGATGAAGTGCACATCGAATGCTGCTTCCCCGTCGACGAGGCGACGGCCGAGCTGTGCCGCGAACTGGCGCGGCGGGACGAGGCCGAGCGCCCTAAGGCGACCTCGAATAACCGATTTTTGACGGAGTGAGGTAGTGCGCAAATCACGCGCGGCATATTCCAGCTCGGCTTCAGCGCAGAGCGCGGACGATACGGTTTTACCGGCTCAGGCCAGTAGATGGTGGGTTCTTAGCGGCCGCCTTAAGCTTACCTTCATCATGTTCCGGCGTTGATTGGTACAATTGATATCCTTTAGATCAACATCAATTCACATGCGCATCTCCGTCCTCTTTACTGTCCTGGCTTTGGCATTATCGGCCTGTAGCACCGCCAACATTTATGACTCCCTGCAAGACCATGAACGCGACCGTTGCAGCGCAATGAGCGACCCGGATCGCACCGCTTGCATGAACCGCTCCTCGACCAGCTACGACGATTACAAGAAGCAGCGCGACCAGGCCACTGGCAAGCGCAACTAAGGCCCATCAAGATGTCCCTGCCGCTACGCATGGCGCCCGCGCGCTGCGCCCTGATCATCGCCATGACGCTGCTCGGTGCCTGTGCTACGTCACAGGCCACCCCCGATGCACTGCCAGCCCAGGCGCAGGATGACGGCGCAGCCGAACGCGCGCATGCCATCGACGCCATGCTGCAGCGCTATCTCAAGCCCGGCGTACCGGGTGCGGTGGTATTGGTAACCGACCATGGCACGCCGCTGTTCCGCAAAGCCTACGGCCTGGCCAAGGTCAGCGAAAACGTCGCGCTCGATCCCGGAATGAGCTTGCGTGTCGGCTCCATCACCAAACAATTTACGGCAGCGGCCATCATGCTGCTGGCTGAGCAAGGTAAGCTCGCGTTGTCCGACAAGGTCGGGCAATACCTGCCCGCTTTCGCCGAGGCGGACCGCCCGGTCACCATCGAGCATTTGCTCACGCACACCTCCGGCATCCGGAATTACACCGAGCTGCCGCACTTCGTCGAACGAATGAACTCGGAGGTCAGCGTGGAGGATGGCATCGCTTTCTTCAAAGACGCCAGACCTGAATTTGCTCAAGGTGACCGCTTTGCATACAGCAATTCCAACTACTTCCTGCTAGGCGCCATCATCGAGCGCGTGTCCGGCATGCCATATGCGGACTTCATGGCCCGCAACGTCTTCGAACCGCTGCAGCTGACGCATACGCATATCGAAACCGCCGCCGCTCCAGCCGACGTCATCGGCTACACACAGGAACACCGCAAGGTGACCGTGTCGCCGGATTACAGCATGCGCTGGCCTTACGCGGCAGGCGCGTTACGCACCAGTGTCGATGACCTGGCGCTGTGGGACCAGGCTATCGTTCACGGCAAGTTGCTGAAACCCGAATCCTGGCAGCGGATGGCCACCAGCTACCGGCTGCACGGTACACGCGCGACAGGCTATGGCTACGGCTTTTTCATCCGCAGCATACGGGGCAAAGCTGCGATTGAACACGGTGGCGATATCGGCGGCTTCAGCGCCGACATGATGCGCTTCCCACAGGAGGAAATTTTCATTGCCGTGCTGGCGAACAATGACGCTGGCGATCCTGCTCCAGACGAGCTGGCGGCAAAGATCGCGGCCCTCGTCCTGCCACGCTGAACGAGGCCACCATGACGGCTTACCCTGCCTTGTGTTCCGCCCTGCTGACCGCCATGTTCGCAGCGTTTCTGCAGGGCTGCACTGCACCGGAACCTGCCTCCGGCATACCGTCGCTGGCGCAAGCATATCGGGGCAGGCTGCGCCTCGGCGCCGCTGTTGAACCAGGCCAGTTGAACGCGCCCGAGGGACGCTTGCTCGCTGCCCAGTTCAATAGCGTCGTGGCCGAGAACGTCATGAAGCCTTCGCGCATCCAGCCCAGCGAAAACGAATTCCATTTTGCGCCAGCCGATGCGATCGTCGATTTCGCCCAACAGCACGGCATGACGGTCAGAGGCCATACACTGCTGTGGTACAAGCGCACGCCGGACTGGTTTTGGTCCGACAAGGACGGCCAACCGGCGTCGCGCGATCTGGTGTTGTCCCGCCTGCGGCAGCATATCGAGACAGTGGTAGGCCGCTACAAGGGCAAGGTCTATACCTGGGATGTGGTCAACGAAGTCATTGATCCGGCCCAGCCTGACTGTCTGCGCCACGACCAATGGCTGCAGGTGGTCGGCCCCGACTATATAGACTGGGCGTTCCGCTACGCGCATGCGGCCGATCCCGGCGCGCGCTTGATGATTAACGACTACTCGACGACGCTGCCCGCAAAGCGCTCATGCCTGCAACGTGTGGTGCAAGGCTTGCTGGCGCGCGATGTTCCTGTCCATGGCGTGGGGCACCAGATGCATATTTCGATTTTCGAGCCCGCGGTTGCCGAGGTGGATGAAACGCTGGCGGTATTCGCCCGCCTGGGACTGGAAAACCAGATTACCGAAATGGACATGAGCCTGTATCAACGTCATGCCTACCTGCTGCCGGATTCCGTGGACCGTCTCCTGCCCGTACAGGGCCAACGCTATGAAGCGCTGATGAAAGTCTTTCTTTCCCATCCGGAGCTGACGTCGGTGACATGGTGGGGCATCTCCGACGCCCATACCAGCCGCAACGCGGGCTGGGACTGGTGGCGCAGCGATGCACCCTTGCTCTTTAATAGCCAACAGCATCCAAAGCCCGGCTATTGGGGCGCATTGAAGGCCGTGCAGGGCTTGTCGCCTGCGGGACAGTAGCAAGCCCCGCAGATCAGGAAGCAGTGACCGGCGCCGCGTGCGGATGAAACCGTTCCGCGCGCCACACGCTGGGCGGCTTGCCGAAGCGTGCGATAAACCAGCGCGTGAATGACGCCTGCCGCGTATAGCCCAGCAGCGCGGCGATGCGGCCGATGGGAAAACGGGGATTGCCCAGATAGCGGATGGCCAGCTCATGCCGCACGTCCGACAGCAGGTCGATGAAGTCCGTACCCTGCTCGCGCAGGTGGCGTTGCAGGCTGCGCCCGCTCAGCCGCAGCTTGACGGCCACACCATCCACCGTCGCCTCGTTCAACGGCAGCAGCAGGTAAATGGCGCGCCGCACTTCGAACACGATCGATTCATAGTCCGCCGCGTTGAGCGGCGCGGCCAGGCTTTCCGCGTAGCGCACCAGGGCCGGATCGGCCGCCGGGTTGGGGGCATCGAGGTCCGCCGCCACGCACACGATGCCGTTGAACTCGCGCCCGAAATGGACGCCGCAGCCAAAGTAGCGCCGGTGGTAGCTGGCATCGGCCGGCCCCGCGTGCGTGAAATTGACGCTCTTGGGCCGCCAGCCCTCCCCCAGCAGCACGCGGCAGATACGCGACAGCACGCCCACCGCCAACTCCGTCGCCTGGCGCGTCTGCACGCCGGCACTGGCGATGATCTCTTCGCGGATCAGCACCGTGTCATCGACCGTTTCGATATGGATGGCCAGCGCATCGTTAAGCAGGTGGTGATAGCGCTCGGCCGTCAACAGCGATTCGCGCAAGGTGCGCGCGTGCGACATCAGCAGGCCGATGGGGCCCACGTCGCGCCGCTGCCGCAGCGCCGCCATCTCCAGCCCGAAGGTGACGCAGCCTGAACGCTCGGCCGACAGTTCCAGCAAACGGCACACGGCCGCCAGCGGCACCCGCTGTTCCTGGTCGCCCACCTGCCCCGCCGTGATACCCACCTCGGCCAGCAGCGCCAGCGCGTTCAGCTTGTGGCTGCTGGCCACCTCCAGGTAGCCGGTGAGCGTACTGGCGCGAATCAAGGTTTCCATGTGCCCTCCCATTTGTCAGCAATGGCGCCAATTTCAGCGTCAGCCCCTGGCGCCAAGGCGGAAGCTGCCCCGCCTGCCCCGCCTGCCATCCCGTTTTTATGCGCGAAATCAATTCCAGAGATCAGTATAGTCCGGGTGGCGCAAAATGAGAAAACATTGGCGCACAAAGAGAAACTTTGACGGGCCATCTCCCTATACTTTCTCTCAACCGCAGCACATTTTGCGGCGATTCAAAAGACAACAACACCACGGAGACATGATGAAGATCGAACAAATGACCTGCGCCATCGGCGCCGAGTTGCTGGACGTGAATCTGGGCGACGCGGTCCGCGACGACGGCCTGTTCAACGCCATTTACGACGCCCTGCTCAAGCACAAAGTGCTGTTCCTGCGCGACCAGACGCTGGACAAGCTGTCGCGCCAGGACCACATGGCATTCGCCCAGCGCCTGGGCCAGCTGGAAACCCACCCGATGGCGCCCAGCCATCCGGAAGCGCCCGGCCTGGTGCAGATCTACAAAACCCCCGACACGCCGATGGATCGCTACGAGAACAGCTGGCACTGCGACGGCACCTGGCGCGAGACGCCGGCCCTGGGCTGCGTGCTGCGCTGCATCGAGTCGCCCGCCGTTGGTGGCGACACCATGTGGGCCAATATGGTGCTTGCCTTCGACAAGCTGCCGGCCCACGTCAAACAGGAAATCGAAGGCCTGATCGCCAACCACAGCTTCAACGGCTCGTTCGCCGCCGCCATGCCGATCGAACAGCGCCTGAAGATGAAGGCCCAGTACCCGGACGCGGAACACCCGGTGGTGCGCACCCACCCGGAAACGGGCGAGAAGATTTTGTTCGTGAACGCCTTCGCCACCCACTTCGTGAACTACCACAACAAGCAGCATGTACGTTACGGCCAGGACTACAACAAGGGCGGCAGCGACCTGCTGCAATACCTGATCAGCCAGGCTTACGTGCCCGAGTACCAGGTGCGCTGGCGTTGGAAACCGAACAGCATGGCCATCTGGGATAACCGCAGCACCCAGCACTACGCCGTCATGGATTACCCGCCCTGCCATCGCAAGATGGAGCGCGCCGCCATTATCGGCGACAAACCTTTCTAAACCTGGGCCATCCCAGAACAAACCACGCATCTCTCACCAAGGAGCAAAAAATGAACTTCCTCGATGGCTCGCTGTTCCCGGAAAACCAGCAAAAACTCGTCATCACCGCCGCCCCGTTCGGCCCGGAATGGCAACCTTCCGACTTCCCTGAAGATATCGCCGTCACGCTGGAACAGCAGATCCAGAAAGCGGTGGACTGCTACAACGCCGGCGCCACCGTGCTGCACGTGCACGGCCGCGAAGACGACGGCACCGGCTCCAAGCGCCTGGAACGCACCAATGAACTGGTGGCCGGCATCCGCGCCCGCTGCCCGGACATGATTTTGCAAGTGGGTGGCTCAATCTCATTCGCCCCCACCAAGGAAGGCGACACGGCCAAGTGGCTGTCGGACGACACCCGCCACGGCCTGGCCATGATCGATCCCACGCCGGACCAGGTCACCATCGCCATCAACAGCAACCAGATGAACGTGGTGGAGCAGATGTGCGCGGCCGACGTGCAAGGCACCTCGCTGGCCGTGGGCACGCCTGGCTACTTCGCCTACCGCGAGATGACGATTCCGGCCGGTCCGGAATGGGTGGAGGAACACATCCGCCGCCTGTCGGCACGCGGCATCCAGACCCACTTCCAGCTGGCCAATATCGCCCAGCTGGAAACGGTGGAACGCATGATGCGGCGCGGCGTGTGCAATGTGCCGCTGATCCTGACCTGGGTGGCGATCGGCGGCGGCTTCGAAGCGCCGAATATCTACAACCTGGCCAACTTCGTGCGCGCCTGCCCGGACGGCTCCGTGCTGACGCTGGAAAGCTCCATGCTCAACACCCTGCCGCTGAACATGATGGCCATCGCCATGGGCTTGCATGTGCGTTGCGGTATCGAGGACAACCTGTGGACCCAGGACCGTTCGCGCAAGATGTCGACCGTGGAGCAGATCGAACAGCTGGTGCGCATCTCGCGCGAGTTCGGCCGCGACGTGGCCAATGGCAAGGAAGCGCGTGAGATCTACAAGATCGGCACCTTCTACGAAACGGCGGATGAAGCGCTGGCCAAGAACGGCTTCGCACCGAACCGCAAGCCGGGCCAGAAAGGCTTCACGCAGTTCAGCCGCTGACCTGCCCGGCCGTCCCGGTGCATCGTGCCGCCGGGACGGCTCCCGCCCGCTCGCCTGCGCCCATGCCGGCATGGCGACAAGCCGCGACGACTGGCGCACAATAGACAAACGACCAAAAGCCACCTACCATGAGTTACAGGAGTTCGACACCGATACATGGAAGTGGCTGTTCCTCATTGTTCCGGCAGGGCGATGGACTTAGAAGTCATTTCAAAAAGCCCATGGCGCCGTTGTGGCGCCTTGCCGTGCAGGCGCACTGTCTTCGGCTCCACGCCTAGCCACGGTCATTTTGAAACGACTTCTTAGGGGGCACTATGGTTGTGACAAACTGGTCTGGCACGTTCCTGTTCTTCATCATTCTGCTGCTGATTGGCACGTCCATCCGGATTTTCTGGGAGTATGAGCGCGGCGTCGTCTTTACGCTGGGCCGCCTCTCGACAGTCAAAGGGCCGGGCCTGGTCTTCATCATTCCACTGATACAGCAGGTGGTGCGGGTCGACTTGCGCACCATCGTCCTGGAAGTGCCAACCCAGGATGTCATCTCACGCGACAACGTGTCGGTCAAGGTGAGCGCCGTGGTCTATTTCCGCATCGTCGAACCGGACAAGGCAATCGTTCAGGTCGTCAATTATCTGAACGCGACCAGCCAGCTGGCGCAAACCATGTTGCGCTCCGTGCTGGGCAAGCACAGCCTGGACGATTTGCTGGCCGAACGGGAAAAACTGAACCAGGACATACGCGATGCGCTCGAAGCGCAAACGGACTCCTGGGGCATCAAGGTAGCCAACGTGGAGATCAAGCAGGTCGACCTGACCGAGTCCATGGTGCGCGCCATCGCCAGGCAGGCCGAAGCGGAGCGGGAACGGCGCGCCAAGGTCATCCATGCGGAAGGCGAATTGCAGGCGTCGGAAAAACTGTATGAAGCGGCCAAGATCCTGTCCCAACAGCCCCAGGCCATCCAGCTGCGCTACCTGGAAACCCTGACCGTGATCGGGGCGGACAAGAACACCACCATCGTGTTCCCGCTGCCGATGGAACTGGCCGGCTTCCTCAAGCGCGCGGCCGACTACGCGCAGGCGCCACCAGCGGCGACATCAGCGCCGGCATCAACGGCGACCTGAGCGGCCTTGCGGCACGCGCCGGCATCAACGGCGACCTGAGGCCCGGTGGCACGCGCCGGCTGCCAGACGCGTCGCCTCACTCCTTGCCGGCATCCTCGTCGAGCTTGCGCAGGAACGCCATTTTGTCGCCGATCTTGCTTTCCAGCCCGCGCGGCACCGGCTGATACCAGCCCGGTTCGCCGATGCCGTCCGGCAGATAGGTTTCACCGGCGGCGTAGGCGTGCGGCTCGTCGTGGGCGTAGCGGTACTCGTGGCCGTAGCCCAGCTCCTTCATCAGCTTGGTCGGCGCGTTGCGCAGGTGCACCGGTACTTCGCGCGACTTGTCCTTCTTGACGAACGCCATGGCCTGGTTGTAGGCCATGTAACCGGCGTTGCTCTTGGCCGCGATGGCCAGGTAGATCACGGCCTGTCCCAGCGCCAATTCCCCTTCGGGTGAACCGAGCCGCTCGAACGTGGCGGCCGCGTCGTTGGCCAGCTGGATGGCGCGCGGATCGGCCAGGCCAATGTCTTCCCACGCCATGCGCACGATGCGGCGCGACAGGTATTTGGCGTCCGCGCCGCCGTCCAGCATGCGGCACAGCCAGTACAGGGCCGCGTCCGGATTGGAGCCGCGCACGGATTTATGCAGGGCTGAAATCTGGTCGTAGAAATTGTCGCCGCCCTTATCGAAGCGGCGCGCATTCAACGTCAGCGCATTCTGGATGAACTCGGGCGTGACGATGTTGGTGCGGGCCGCATTGGCGGCTGTGCTGGTCTGCTCCAGCAGGTTAAGCAGGCGGCGCGCGTCGCCGTCCGCATAGCCGACCAGGGTGTCGATGGCCGCGTCCTCGATCATCAGGTGCGACAGCACTTTCTCGCGCGCCTTGGCCACCAGTTGCTTGAGCTCATCCTCGTTGAGCGATTGCAGCACGTACACTTGCGAGCGCGACAACAACGCGGAATTGACTTCGAACGAAGGATTTTCCGTGGTGGCGCCAATCAAGGTTACGAGGCCCGATTCCGCATACGGCAGCAAGGCATCCTGCTGCGATTTGTTGAAGCGGTGAATCTCGTCCACGAACAGGATGGTGTGCTTGCCCATGGCCAAATGCTGCTCGGCCTGTTCCATGGCGGCGCGGATATCCTTCACGCCCGAGAACACGGCCGACAAGGCGATGAACTGGCAATCGAAGGCGTTGGCCGTCAGCCGCGCCAGCGTGGTCTTGCCCACGCCGGGCGGCCCCCACAGGATCATCGAATGGGGCTGGCCCGACTCGAACGCCAGGCGCAGCGGCTTGCCCGGCCCCAGCAGATGGCTTTGGCCGATCACTTCGTCCAGGGTCTTGGGCCGCAGCGCTTCCGCCAGCGGCTGGCGCGGTTCGTTCGAAAAAAGGTCTGCCATACTAGATTGCCGTATCAAAGGAAAAAGCGCCGCTGGCCCCGGCCGCGGCGCATGTCGTGGGGCCGTCCAGGCTTAATTATTGAAGACGTCCGCGCCCTTGGGCATGACGAATTTAAAGTTCGCCGCATTTAGCGCCGGATTACGCTCGATTTTCTTGAACGCCAGCACGGACAACTGGCCGAACGTGTCCTTCAGCTCCATCGCTTCCGGCAAGCCGTTGCGCAGGCCGATGGTGATTTCCTCGAAACTGGTGTCCTTGGCCTTGGGCACGGCCTTCAGCCATTCCACGCCATCCTTGGTGCCCGCTTCCGACAAGGTGAAGTTCTTTTCCAGGTCATTGCTGCCGAACAGGATGGCGGCCGGCGAGGAACCGAGCGCATTGCCCAGCTTCTTGACGGTGACCTGGTTCAAGTCCTTGTCGAAAATATAGAGCTGGTCGCCATCGGCCTGCAACACCTGCTCGTACGGTTTCACGTACGTCCAGATAAACTTGCCGGGACGGGCGAACACGAAGGTGCCGGTGGACGAGGTGGACGTCTTGGTGCCGCCGCTTTCCAGCTTCTTGACCTGATGCTGGGAAAATTCGCCCTTGGCCGACTTGGTGCCAGCTACGAAGGACTTGAATTGTTCCAGCGCGCTGGCATGGGCCGCGCCCGCCAGCAGCAGGCCACAGGCCAGGGTGGCCACGGTTTGGGCCAGGGCGTTGCAATGTTTCATACGATTTATCCTGTTTATCCTGTTCATTCCGCGCTGGCGGTGGGCGCCAGAATCTCGCGGTTGCCGTTCGACTGCATGGGCGACACCACGCCGCTCTGCTCCATCTGCTCCAGCAGACGGGCCGCACGGTTGTAGCCGATGCGCAAATGGCGCTGCACCAGCGAAATGGAGGCGCGACGGTTCTTGAGCACCACCTGCACCGCCTGGTCGTACATCGGATCGGCCTCGCCGCCACCTTCGCCGGCCGCCGCACCATCGCCGCCGCCCTCGCCGTCCAGCGTGCCGCCTTCCAGGATGCCTTCGATGTAATCCGGTTCGCCGGTCGCCTTCAAATGCTTGACGACGCGGTGCACCTCGTCATCGGACACGAACGCGCCGTGCACCCGCACCGGCAAGCCGGTACCGGGCGGCATGTACAGCATGTCACCCATACCCAGCAAGGTTTCCGCGCCCATCTGGTCGAGAATGGTGCGCGAGTCGATCTTGGACGATACCTGGAACGCGATACGAGTCGGAATATTCGCCTTGATCAGGCCCGTGATCACGTCCACAGATGGACGCTGCGTGGCCAGAATCAAGTGCAAACCGGCCGCGCGCGCCTTTTGCGCGATACGGGCGATCAATTCCTCCACCTTCTTACCGACCACCATCATCAGGTCGGCCAACTCGTCGATGATGATGACGATGGTGGGCAGTTTTTCCAGCGGTTCCGGCGAATCCGGCGTCAGGCTGAATGGATTCGGAATGTGTTCCTCGCGCTTGCTCGCCTCCGCGATCTTGGCGTTGTAGCCGGCCAGGTTACGCACGCCCAGCTTGGACATCAGCTTGTAGCGGCGCTCCATCTCGTTCACGGCCCAGTTCAGCGCGTGGCCGGCCTGGCGCATGTCCGTCACCACCGGCGCCAGCAGGTGCGGGATGCCTTCGTAGACCGACATTTCCAGCATCTTCGGATCGATCAGGATCATGCGCACGTCCAGCGGATCGGACTTGTACAGCAGCGACAAAATGGTGGCGTTGATGCCGACCGACTTACCGGAACCGGTGGTACCGGCCACCAGCAAGTGCGGCATCTTGGCCAGGTCGGCCACCACGGCCTTGCCGGCGATATCCTTGCCCAGCGCCACGGTCAGGCTGGACGGATTGTCGTTGTAGACCTTGGAGCCGACGATCTCGCTCAGGCGCACGATCTGGCGCTTGGGATTGGGCAGCTCCAGCGCCATGTAATTCTTGCCGGGGATGGTTTCCACCACCCGGATCGAGGTCAGCGACAGGGAACGGGCCAGGTCGCGCGCCAGGCCGACGATCTGGCTGCCCTTGACGCCGGTGGCCGGTTCGATCTCGTAGCGCGTGACGACGGGGCCGGGATAGGCCGCCACCACCTTGGCTTCCACGCCGAAGTCGGACAGTTTTTTCTCGATCAGACGGCTGGTGAATTCCAGCGTTTCGACCGACACGGTTTCCTGCACCGGCGGCGGTTCGTCCAGCAGCGACAGCGGCGGCAAATGGCTGCCGTCGGCCAGATCCTGGAACAGGCTGGCCTGCTTTTCCTTCTCCACGCGCTCCGACTTGACCACCGTGACCACCTGCGGCTCGATCTTGACGGGCGGCGCGGCCACATGTTTTTCCACGTGCTTGGCGCGCTCGCTGACCACCACTTCATCGCGCTTGACGGCCGCCACTTCACCCTGGCGGCGATCCTCGCGGTACTGGTAGCGCTGGATAAACCAGTCGATGGCCGTTTCGATGCCGCCGCCGATGCGCTCGGCCACGGCCAGCCACGACACCTGGAAGAACAGGCTGAACCCCAGCCCGAACAGCAGCAACAGCAGCAAGGTGGCGCCCGTGAAGCCGAGTCCCACGTGGGCCGAATGGCCGATCAACTGGCCCAGCACGCCGCCGGGCGCGCGCGGCAACTCCACCTTGAGTGACCACATGCGCAGGAATTCCAGCCCCACGCTGCCCAAAAACAGCAGCACGAAGCCGACGATGCGGATGATGTATTCATGCTGGTGTTCCGGCTCCGGCTCCTTGGACAGCACGAACTGCTGGGTCAGGCCCGTATAGCCCTTCCAAACGAGGCGAAGCAGGCACAGGCACAACCACCAGGCCGAAAAACCGAAGATAAACAGCAACAAATCAGCCAGCCAGGCGCCGGCCCGGCCGCCCAGGTTGTGTACCCGTGGCACCACACTGGCGTGCGACCAGCCTGGATCGCCCTTGGAATAACTGATCAGGATGAGCACGAAATACACGGCCAGCGCCGCCAGCGCGAGCCAGCGCGCCTCCGACAACAGGCGCACCAGCCGGTTGGGCAAAGGTTGACGTTCAGTCACATTGCGGGTGTAGCTGGATGGAGTCGAGGAGCTGGATTTCGTCATACGTTCTGGGACAAGTACTACCGCCGGCGCTGCCGCCGGCTAAAATTATTGCAATGTTATCGACCTAGAAACAGTCATCCCTACTATTCTAAGGCATATGCGCCCTGCCCGGCCCTCTGATTCGTGTCGAATCGCCGCTTGGACTATAATCCTGCATTGCTTAACCGTGTGCAATAGCTGGCGCCCCGCGCCGCCCTTGCCTTGCCGGAATTTGCCCCCAATTCGGATTCGTCATCCTTCGTCCAACCTCTGAATAAGAAGCCATCCCATGACCACTGCCAAACACGCCCGCGTCTTGATCCTCGGTTCCGGCCCCGCCGGCTACAGCGCCGCCATTTATGCCGCGCGCGCCAACCTGAATCCGATGCTGGTGACCGGCGTCGAACAGGGCGGCCAGCTGATGACCACCACCGACGTGGAAAACTGGCCAGCGGACCCGATGGGCGTGCAAGGCCCGGACCTGATGCAGCGTTTCCTGCAGCATGCCGAGCGCTTCAAGACGGAAATGGTGTTCGATCACATCCACACCGTCAAACTGAACGAAAAGCCGCTGCGTCTGATCGGCGACAGCCATGAATACACCTGCGACTCCCTGATCATCGCCACCGGCGCCTCGGCCCAGTACCTGGGTCTGCCGTCCGAGCAGGCGTTCATGGGCAAGGGCGTATCGGCCTGCGCCACCTGCGACGGTTTCTTCTACCGCAACCAGGAAGTGGCTGTGGTCGGCGGCGGCAACACGGCCGTGGAAGAAGCGCTGTACCTGTCCAACATCGCCAACAAGGTCACCCTGATCCACCGCCGCGACAAGTTCCGCGCCGAGCCTATCCTGGTCGACCGTCTGAACGCCAAGGTCGCCGAAGGCAAGATCGTCATCAAGTACAACCACACCCTGCATGAAGTGGTGGGTAACGAGAGCGGCGTGACGGGCGTGAAGATCGCCGCCACCGCCGATGGCGCCATCACCGACATCGCCGTGCACGGCCTGTTCGTGGCGATCGGCCACAAGCCCAACACGGATATCTTCGAAGGCCAGCTGGAAATGCACAACGGCTATATCAAGACCCGCACCGGCACCGAAGGTATGGCCACGGCCACCAACATCCCCGGCGTGTTCGCGGCCGGCGACGTGCAGGACCACATCTACCGCCAGGCCATCACCAGCGCCGGCACCGGCTGCATGGCCGCGCTGGACGCCCAGCGCTACCTGGAAAGCCAGGAATAAGCGACATGGCGCTGAAGGACTTCGCCGACCTCAAATCCCTGAGCAAGCAGCTCAAGGAACAGGCCGACGCGCGCGCCGTGGCCAAGGCCGAAGCGGCCAAGCAGGCCAAGGTGCAGGCGGTGGAAGCGAATCTGTTCCACGCCAGCGTAGGCGGCGTCAAGCGCCTGCCGGAGCAGAACCGGCTGGCGCCGGGCGCGCCCAAGTCGGCCACCTTCGCACCAGCCACGCCAGCCCGCCCCCGCAGCCAGGCCGAGGACGACGCGGCCGTGATGCGCGAAGCCATGTCGGACCAGTTCGACGTTGAACACCTGCTGGAAACGGAGCCGACCGTCAGCTTCCTGCGCAACGGTGTAGGCCAGGACGTGATGCGCAAGCTGCGCAAGGGCCAATGGCCGGTGCAGGATGAACTGGACCTGCACGGCATGCGGCGCGACACCGCGCGCGACGCGATCGGCGCCTTCCTGCAGCAGGCCAAGCGGCGCAACGCGCGCTGCGTGGCCGTCATCTACGGCAAAGGCTACGGCTCCGTCAACGGCGAACCGGTGCTGCGCTCCATGGTGCACAGCTGGCTGGAACAGAAGGAGGAAGTGATCGCCTTCTGCGCCGCCCGCCCGCTGGACGGCGGCGAAGGCGCGCTGATGGTGCTGCTGCGCGCCGCCCTGCAAACGCCCCGCTGACGGCAGCAAATCCTGCCCCACGACTGGCTGGCGCGTGTTAACCTACGCGCACCGGCCACTCCGTCTTTTCCTTCGCAAGCATGAAGCATATCCCGCACGTCTCCCTCATCACCGTCATTGAAATCGTGGCGATCCTGGTGGGGGCGATGTCGGGCTTCGTCGAAGCGCGCCGCAAGCGCATGGACCTGGTGGGTGTGTTCACGGTGGCCTTCATCACGGCCTTCGGCGGCGGCACCCTGCGCGACATCCTGCTGGACGTGCGGCCTTTGTTCTGGGTCGCCCACCAGGGCTACGCGATCCTGATCTTCGTGCTGGCCCTGGTGGCTACGCCGCTGGTGCGCACTATCCGGCAAATCGTCTCGGAACGGATTATCGTGATTGCCGACGCCGTCGGCCTGGGGCTGTTCGCCGTGGCCGGCGTGTCGCAGGCGCAAGCGGCCGATATGCCGGTGTTCATCGCGGCCATGATGGGGGTGATTACGGGGATTTTCGGCGGCGTGCTGCGCGACATCGTCTGCAACGAGGTGCCGATGGTGTTCCGCGACGGGAAACCGTATGCGATCTGCGCCTTCTTCGGTGCCTGGCTCTACATCGGCCTGCAGCACACCAACGTATCGAACGACTTCGCGCTGTGGTTCAGCGCCACCTTCATCACGCTGCTGCGGCTGCTGACGTGGAAATTTGATATGCGCATCAACCGCTAACGCCAGGAAAAATCGGGGACGTAACACGATATTTCCGGGCGGATAAATCGTGTTACGTCCCCGATTTTGGGGGCGGGAAAATTAGACGGCGTCTGGGCCAGTCTCGCCGGTGCGGATGCGAATCACCTGTTCCACGTTCTGCACGAAGATTTTGCCGTCGCCGATCTTGCCGGTGCGGGCGGCTTTGATGATAGCGTCCACAACCTGTTCGGCCACGCCGTCATCCACCACCACTTCGACCTTCACTTTAGGCAGGAAATCGACCACGTATTCCGCGCCGCGATACAGTTCGGTATGGCCTTTCTGGCGGCCGAAGCCCTTCACTTCCGTCACGGTCAGGCCGGTGACATTGACTTCGGCCAGCGCTTCGCGCACTTCGTCCAGCTTGAACGGTTTGATCACTGCGGTAATCTGTTTCATGACATCTCCTTGAATATAAATCGTATTGCGTAAAACCGGTGCGTCAATAGGAAGGCACCCGCTAGTGGCGGCGCAGTCCCGGATCTTGAGCAGGCTGGTAACCCATGCCGTGCCGCGCGGCGGGTAGCCGGCGGCCAAGACGGCGGCGATCGGACGATGTAATGCACGGTATCCAGACCGCATTGTATGCTACCCGGCGCCGCTCTCCTATCCGGGCACGCCAATACCGAGGCGCCGCTCGGTTATGGCGAGCCCTTCGCCCCGCCTCAAACGGGAATCCTTTGCAAATCCTGCATCCAGACAACGCTTTGCGCATCGCTGGGCGCGCGCCAGTCGCCGCGCGGCGACAGCGAACCGCCCGTGCCCACCTTGGGCGCGTTGGGCACGCAGCTGCGCTTGAACTGGCTGGTACGGAAGAAGCGGTCCAGGAAGATGCCCAGGTTCTTCTTGATGGCGGCCAAGTCGTACTGGTTGCGCGCCACGTGCTCGCCTTCCGGCCAGCGGCCCTGCTCGCGGTCGTGCCAGGCTGACAGTGCCAGGAAAGCCACCTTGGACGGCGCGAAACCGAAGCGCAGCACGTAATACAGGTTGAAGTCCTGCAACTCGTACGGCCCGATGGTGCTTTCCGTGCGCTGCTCCGGCTGGCCGTCGGCCGTGCCGGGCACCAGTTCCGGGCTGATTTCCGTGCTCAGGATATCGAGCAGCACTTGCGCGTCGCTGCGGCCGATCACACCCGATTCGGCCACCCAGCGCACCAGGTGCGAGATCAGCGTCTTGGGCACGCTGGCGTTCACGTTGTAGTGCGACATGTGGTCGCCCACGCCGTAAGTGCACCAGCCTAGCGCCAGCTCACTCAGGTCGCCGGTACCGATCACGATGGCGTGGTTGTGGTTTGCCAGCCGGAACAAATGATTGGTGCGCTCGCCAGCCTGCACGTTCTCGAACGTAATGTCGTACTGCTGCTCGCCGGCGGCGTACGGATGCCCCAGGTCCTGCAGCATCTGGATGCAGCTGGGGCGGATGTCGATTTCAGCCGAAGCACAACCAACCAGTTGCATAAGCCGGTGGGCCTGGGTCAGCGTGCGTTCGCTGGTGGCGAAGCCGGGCATGGTGTAGGCCAGGATATGGGTGCGCGGCAGTTTGAGCTTGTCCATCACGCGTGCGCACACCAGCAGCGCGTGGGTGGAATCGAGCCCACCGGACACGCCGATCACCACTTTCTGGATGCCGCTCGATTGCAACCGCTGGGCCAGCGCCTGCACCTGGATGTTGTAGACCTCGTTGCAGCGCTCGTCGCGCCGGCGGCTGTCGGCCGGCACGTAGGGGAAGCGTTCCACACAGCGCTTGAGCGCCAGCGTCCGCTCCAGCGGCAGCGCCAATTCGAAGCGCACCACGCGGAAGCGCCCTACTTCATCCGCATGGCGCTGCACGGACTGGCCGAAGGTGGTCTGGCGCATGCGCTCACGCGACAAGCGTTCCAGGTCCACGTCCGCGTAAATCAGGCTGGGCTCATCCTGGTAACGCTTCGTTTCGGCCAGCAGTTCGCCGTTCTCGCAGATCAGGGCCTGGCCATCCCAGGCCATGTCGGTGGTCGATTCGCCGCTGCCGGACGACGTGTACAGATACGCCGACACGCAGCGCGCCGACTGCTGCGACACCAACTGGTGACGGTAGCCAGCCTTGCCCACCAGCGCATTGGAGGCGGACAGGTTGACCAGCACCGAGGCGCCGGCCAGCGCCGCGAACGACGACGGCGGCACGGGCACCCACACGTCCTCGCAGATTTCAACGTGAAACTTCAGCAGCGGCAGGTTGGCCACTTCGAACAGCAAGCTGGAGCCGAACGGCACGGTCTGGCCCAGCAGCGTCACTTCCGACACGGCCGCGTAATCGCCCGTGCTGAACTGGCGCGCCTCGTAGAATTCACCGTAATTGGGCAGGTAGCTCTTGGGTACCACGCCCTGGATGCGGCCGCCCGCGATCACGATGCCGCAGTTGTACAGCTGATGCTGCACCCGCAATGGCATGCCGATAACCAGCGCCAGCGGCAGGCTGGCCGACGCGGCCACCACCTCAGCCAACGCCGCCTCGCAGCCGTCCAGCAGCGCGCGCTGGTGGAACAGGTCGTCGCAAGTGTAGGCCGACAGGCCCAGTTCAGGGAACGCCACCAGGGCCGCGCCCTGCTGGTGCGCCTCGGTGGCCATGGCGATGGTCTGGGCCGCATTGAAAGCCGGGTCGGCGACGCGGCACCGGGGCACGGCCACAGCCACGCGCGCGAAGTCGTGCGAGTATAGATTGAAGAAATTGGCGGTCATGTGCATCTTTCGCACCGCCGACACAGGTGCCCGGCGGTGATGGAATATCTTGCGTGGAGCGCCCCTCGGTTCATGGCGAAATCTAGTCAACCATGCTGACGGGGCAACAAAAATGAATTATCGCACGGGTATCACTACTTTACTTCTCTCGCGGCTGTGGGCTGGCGGCCACAGTACTTTGCCAACAAAAACGCGCCACGCCTTGCAGGATATGGCGGTCTGTCAACAGTTCCGCCACCCGCTTCCTGATGCGCGCGTTTTCGCCGCGCAGTTGGCGGATCGTCGCGCCGGCCGATGCGGGCTTGCGTTTCTATGGATATATTCAAGGCTACGACCCATACTATGTCGACGTAGAATCCATACATCAGGACAAAATGCCGCCGCCAAAATCCATACAAGACGAAACAAAAGCGATCGCCTGGATCGGCCAGTTCGTGCAGCACGGCGGGCCGCGCTACCTGCAGGTCGCGGACTTTATCGAGCAGGCGCTGGCCGACGGCACGCTGCTGCCGGGCGACCGCCTGCCACCGCAGCGCCGCCTGGCCGCGCTGCTGCAGGTCGACCTGACCACCATCACCCGCGCTTACGATGAAGCGCGGCGCCGCCACCTGCTGGAAGGCAAAGGCGCGCGCGGCACCTATGCGGCCGCGCCCAAGGTGGAACTGGCCCAGTTGCTCGACCTGAGCATGAACCTCCCGCCCCCGCCGGCCAACGTCGACTTCAACGACATGCTGAAACAGGGGCTGGCACAGGTGCTGCTGCGCACCGACAGCCGCCTGTTGATGAACTACCACCTGGGCGGCGGCAGCGTGGCTGACCGCGTGGCGGGCGCGGCCTGGCTGGCGCCGTTGTTTGGCAAGTGGGATGTCGAGCAGATCGCGGTGTGCGCCGGAGCGCAGTCGGCGCTGGCGGCGCTGATTCTGGCGCTCAGCCATCCCGACGATATCATCCTCACCGAACCGACCGTCTACCCCGGCCTGATAACGGCCGCCCAGCAACTGGGCCGGCGCGTGGTGCCGGTGGAGGTGGACGCATCGGGCATGCGCCCCGACCTGCTGGACGCGGCCTGCGCCAACCAGCGGGTGGCCTTGATCTACCTGAACCCCACCCTGCAGAATCCCACCACGCACACCATGCCGGCCGCGCGGCGCCAGGAAATCCTGCGCGTGGCCGCCCGCCACCGCGTGCGCATCATCGAGGACGACCCGTATTCGCTGCTGGCGGCCGATCCGCCGCCGCCGCTGGCGCGCATGGCGCCGGACCAGGTGGTGCATATCGCCACGCTGTCCAAGTGCCTGGCGCCGGGCCTGCGGACCGCCTTCGTGCTGCTGCACGATGCGCAACTGCGCGAACGCTTCATGACGGCGCTGCGCTCCTTTGTGTTGATGTCCACGCCGCTGACCACGGCCCTGACCACCCAATGGATACACGATGGCGCCGCCCAACAGCTGCTGGTGGGTGTCAAAGCGGAGGCACGCCAGCGCCAACGCATGGCGCGCCAGCTGCTGGCCGGCCGGACGGACGCCACCGAGGACGGCATCCACGTCTGGCTGGACCTGCCCGGCTACTGGACCGCAAACGAGCTGACACGGGTGGCGCGCGGCGCGGGCCTGGCCGTGACGTCATCGGAAGTGTTCGCCGCCAGCCCGCGTCCACCGCACGCCATCCGCATCTCGCTGGGCTCGATCCAGGACAGCAACCGGCTGGCAGCGGCGCTGCGCAAGTTATCGCAGCTGCTGGCGCAGCGCCCGGATGGCACGTCCGGCATCGTGGTGTAAGCCCATGTCCGGCGGCGATGGCCTAATGTGCGTAAAATCCCCCTCTGGTCAGGGCAAGTCAGGGCAAACAAGATGAGCGGGCAGCAAAAAATGAACTATCGCACAGGTATCGTTTCTTCTCTCGCCGAGGTGGGCGAAGCGGCGTGGACGGCCTTGCTGGCGGCCCAGGGCGATGCCAACCCCTTCCTGTCCTACACCTTTCTGCACGCCCTGCACGCATCGGGTTCGGCCTGCGCCGATACGGGCTGGCAGCCGCAGTACCTGGTGCTGTGGGATGGCCCCGTACTGGCGGCCGCCATGCCGCTGTACGTCAAATCACATTCCTACGGCGAGTACGTGTTCGACTGGGCCTGGGCCGACGCCTACCAGCGCCACGGGCTGGAATACTATCCCAAGCTGCTGTCGGCCATTCCGTTCACGCCCGTCACGGGCGCGCGCCTGCTGGCGCGCGGGCCGGCCGAACGGGCCGCGCTGGTGGAATTGCTGTGCGCCCAGCAGCAGGCGGCGGGCATGTCGTCCACCCACGTCCTGTTCCCGCCCGAGGAGCAGGCGCACCAGTTGCAGGAAGCGGGGTTCATGCTGCGCAGCGGCGTGCAGTTCCACTGGCTGAACGATGGCTACCAGGACTTCGACCAATTCCTGGCCACGCTGGAGCACAAGAAGCGCAAGAACATCCGCGCCGAACGGCGCAAGGTGCGCGAGGCGGGTGTCACTTTGCGCCAGGCGCGCGGCGCCGCCATCACAGAGGCGGACTGGCGTCTGTTCCACCGCTGCTACGCCAATACCTATGCCGAGCACCGCTCCTCACCCTACCTGAACCTGGATTTCTTCCTGCGCGTGGGCCGCACCATGCCGGATAACGTGATGCTGGTGCTGGCCGAACGCGATGGCCGGCCAGTGGCGTCCTCGCTGGTGTTCCATACGGCCGACACGCTGTACGGCCGCTACTGGGGCGCACTGGAACACATCCCCTGCCTCCATTTCGAGACAGCCTATTATCAGCCGCTGGAATTCTGCATCGCGCAAGGCATCGCCACCTTCGAAGGCGGCGCCCAGGGCGAGCACAAGATGGCCCGCGGCTTCCTGCCGCAAAAGACCTGGTCGGCCCACTGGCTGGCCCACCCCGATTTCGCGGACGCCATCGAACGCTTCCTGGCACGCGAAGGAGGCGGCATCGAAGCCTACCTCGATGAACTCAACGAGCGCAATCCCTTCCGCGACCAAGCCGGGCGCGATCGTGGCCAAGATGGCGAAGGTGACGCAGGCAACGACGGCGGCAGCGTCAGTGCGGCGCCGTCAAGCGCAGCGGATCGCTGAGCTTGAGGATGTGGCGGTAATCTTCGCCGTCCACCACCTCCATGCTGCTCACCTGCCCCAGTTCGATATCGACAAACACCGTGCGCGGCGCCCGGATCAGGTGGTTCAAGCCCTCCACCATCACGCTCAGGATATCGTCGCGCGGCTCGTAGGTCAGGCCCAGCAGGGGTATCCACTCCTGCTCCACCTGGCTGCCCAGCGACAGCGCCTCGACGTCGATTTCCACGCTCTTGCCTTCCAATTCCTTGGATACGCGGTCGAAATAGCTTTGCCATTCCGACTTATCTATTTTCGCAACCGTCATTTCCCGCCTCCTGTTGTAGTCCGCATCGCCGGTCGCCCCGGGAGTGCGGATGGCCGTTGTCGGAATATTCAGTATGCGCCGGTGCCCCCCGCGCACGGTATAAAAAATTCTGATCGGGATCAGGTCCGGAAATGAAAAACGCAGCCGGCCGGCATGGGGCCGGGCGGCTGCGCGCAGGATGCGGCTGGCGGCTGGCGCCAGGCAATGATCAGTTATGCGCCTGATGGGTTGCCGTCAGGCGGCGCATCATGGGCAGCGCGGCCAGCGCGATGACGGTGCAGACCACGGCGCCGAAACCGAGCTTGGTGAACAGGTTGGTGTAGATGGGCAGCGTCAGCACCGGGTCGACCACGTCCTTCGGCACGCTGGCGAAATTGGCCACCACCCCGCCCAGGTACTGGGAAATGCCGACGGCGACGAAATAGGCGCCCATCATGAAGCCGCCCATGCGGGCCGGCACATAGCGCGCCATCATGGCCAGGCCCAGGCCGCCCACCAGCAGTTCGCCCAGCGAATAGAAGCCGTAGCCGGCGATCATGACCCAGGACGAAGTCTTGCCGTCGACGGCGAACTGGCCGGCCACGCCGTAGATGAAGAAGCCGATGGCGACGATGGAGAAGCCCAGCGCGAACTTGCCGGCGATCGACAGGTCCTTGCCCTGGCTACCGGCCTTGGCATAGGCCCACGCCAGCACGGGGCTGAGCATCATGATCCAGATCGGATTCAGGGCCTGGAACTGGGCCGGCGCCCAGGTCCACAAGTGGGTGCCCAGCACCGCGAAGTCGCCATTCACATTGCGCAGCGCGAACAGCGACAGCGAAGTCGACATTTGTTGGTAGAAAATAAAGAAGAACACGGTTTGCAGCATCAGGATCAGGGCCGCCATCAGGCCGGCCTTTTCGCTCGCTTCGCTGCTGCGGATCAGGTGCGCGAAAATGCCCAGCACCACAAAGCCGGCCACGTACACGAAGGCCCGCGCCACGCTCTGGTATTGCAGGATGAAGGCCGCGCAGACGATGGCCACCAGGCCGCCGCCCAGCACCATGGCCAGCTTGCGCAAGTCGAGCGGCAGCTCGTCGGGCCGGGAGCCCACCGCGTGCAGCGTCTGGCGCATGGACAGCACGGTGAACAGGCCTACCACCAGGCCTACGCTGCAGACGGCGAACGCCATGTGCCAGCCCAGGCCATTGCCATACTGCGCGTTGACGTAGTCCTTGACCCACGGCGTGGCCAGCATGGATACCGTGGAGCCAACGTTGACGGACATGTAATACATGGTGAACGCGCTGTCGATCTTGGAATCGTCGCCCTCATAAATCTTGCGCACCAGGTTGGCCGTGTTGGGCTTGAACAGGCCGTTGCCGACCACGATCACGCCCAGCGCCGAGAAGATCTGCCAGGTGTTATCGCTCGGAATGGCCAGCAGACCGTAGCCAATGCTGAGGATCAGCGCGCCCAGCATCATGCAGCGCTTGGTGCCCAGCACTTTGTCGCCGATCCAGCCACCGATGGCGGGCGACACATAGACCAGCGCGGAAAAGGCACTCCACACCAGGTTGGCGCGGGTGTCCTCGAAGCCCAGGCGCTGCACCATGAAGTAGACGATCAGCGCTTGCATGCCGTAATAGCCGAAGCGCTCCCATAGTTCGATCAACGCGACGGTCGCGAACGATCGTGTCTGCGTATAAGTTGGGACGGGGGTGTTCATGAATCTCCAATACTCTCGTGAAGTGTTGTTTAGGTGGCATACGAGTTTAGGTGGCATACGAGTGCCGAGGCCGCATGCTACGCCACTCCAGGACAACTGGCAATTTGCAGGAAG
This sequence comes from Rugamonas apoptosis, assembly GCF_014042355.1. Taxonomy (GTDB): domain Bacteria; phylum Pseudomonadota; class Gammaproteobacteria; order Burkholderiales; family Burkholderiaceae_D; genus Rugamonas; species Rugamonas apoptosis. The sequence goes on along the minus strand of NZ_JACEZU010000003.1, from coordinate 144,126 downwards.
ACAACTTCCGCGCCCCTGCCTGGCGCCTTAGCCGTGCCGCCCGCCCGGCCGGGTCAGGGCCTGGTTCAGGCCCCGGTCCTGATCGCCACCATTGAACACAACCCGGTCACGGCCGGTGTGCTTCGCCCGGTACAGGGCCGTGTCGGCCAGCCGCAATAGCGCGTCCGTATCGGCCACGATCTGGCCCTCGGTGCAGGCCACCCCGACGCTGATGCTGACGGTGGCGTCCGGCGCCTGCGCGTGGGCCAGGGCCAGCTTCCCGATCGCCGCACGCAAGCCCTGCCCCACCTCCATGGCTTCGGCCGCGCCGGTGTTGGGCAGCACAATGGCGAATTCCTCGCCGCCGTAGCGGGCCACCAGGTCGGCCGCGCGCCGGGCGCCGCCGCGCAACGCCTGCGCCACGCGGATCAGGCAATCGTCGCCGCGCTGGTGGCCATAGTGGTCGTTGTAGCGTTTGAAGTGATCGACGTCGATCATCAGCACGGCCAGCGGCTGGCCGGCGCGGCGCGCGCGCGCCCACTCGTTACGCAGGACGTCGTCGAAGTGGCGCCGGTTGGCCAGCCCCGTCAGCCCGTCCGTGATGGCCAGCGCGGCCAACCGCGCATTGGCTTCCTCCAGCTGGGCCGTGCGTTCCACCACCCGCCGTTCCAGGCTGTCGTACAAGCGGGCGTTGCCGATGGCGGCGATGGCCTGGGCGCACAGGATGCGCAGGAATTCCACCCGCGCCGCCGTGAACGTGCCTTCGGCCAGCCGGTTTTCCAGGTACAGCATGCCCTCCAGCCGGCCGGCCTGGCGGATCGGCAGACACATGACGGAACGGGCGCCGGGCTGGCGCAGGTAGGGATCGGCCGCGAAACGGGGCGACGCCGCCAGGTTGTCCTCGATGACCTCGGCGCCGGCGCGCACCACATAGCGCAGCAGCGACAACGGGAACAGCGGGTCGCTGGCCGCCTCCAGGTCCACGGTGCGCGCCTGCGGCACGGCCGTCACCCCATCGACCGTCTCCACTTCCAGCTGCCAGCCATCGCGCTCGTGCAACAGCAGGCGCGCCACTTGGGCGCCCGAGTTCTCGCACACGATGGCGATCAGGCGCCGCAGCACATTGGCCAGGCCGACTTCGTGCGACAGCGCCCGGGCCGCCTTGAGCAAGGACATCAAATCCAGTTCCGCGTTGGCGCCGGCACGTCCGCGCGTGGTCCAGCCCGGTGTGGACGGCGCTGCCCAGCCCGACACCGCGTGCCCGGTCAGCGCCGGGCCATGGCGCGCGCTCATCACGCTGGCCTTGCCGTCCGCGCCCCACTGGCGGTAGCGCGCCAGCGCATCCGTCAGATAGACGGCGGCCACCCGCGGTTGCCCCTGTTCCAGCCAGCATTCGCCACACAACTCATTGCCCAGCGCCTGCAGCGGCACGCAACCGGCCGCCGCGTCCAGCCCGCGCTGGTAATGCTGGGTCGCCAGCGCCAGGTCCTGCGAACCACGCGCCAGTTCGGCCAGCACCAGGCTATGGCGCGCCACGAACAGGGACGGTGCCAATTCGGCCCAGCGCGCCAGGCTATCGCGCAGCGCGGCGATGCGCGCGCGGATGGCGCCGGCGTCGGCCCGCACCGGATCGCGCCGCAAGGCCCGGATCCAGATCAGGGCCGCGTAGAAGGTGGCGTCGGGCACCTTGGCCTGGCCCCTCATCATTTGCGCCACCAGTTCCAGCTGGCCGGCCAGCGCTTCGGCGTCAGGCCCGTCGAACAGGAAGGCGTTGCGGATTTTGCCCTGCAAGAAATAGGCACGGAACAGCCTGGAATCGCCGTAGCGCTCCAGGAAGCGGGCCTCGCTGAAGCCCTCGTCGTCATAGCTGGCGCCCTCCGGGGTCTGTCCCATCAGGCACTTGATCGGCTGCACGGCCGCCGCCACGCAGCAGTCGGCCATGGCTTGCTGGCCGTTGGCACGCATCAGCAGCAAATCATGCGCGATGGCCAGCTTCAGTTCCGGCAGGTAGTCGCCCAGGATCAAGCGGTCGGTGGCGCGCACGGCCGCCACCACGCCCACCTGCACGTAGTCGGCGATGTCGAGCGCCCAGCCGAACGCCTCGTCGTACAGCGTGTCGGAACTGCGCAGCGAGCGCACCCAGTGGTTGCACAGGGCCGCGAACATCAGGCCGGTCAGGGTACGGGTTTGCAGGTTGGCGCGGCGGCGCGCCAGCGCCAGCGCCATGTCGCCAAAGCGGTAGGCCAGGTCCATGTCGTCCGTGCGCAGGGCCAGCATCAGCGCGTGCCCCACATAGGCCACGGAACTGAAATCGCTGATCCCCTGCCGCATCGACAGCCGCGTCATCGACAGCACCATATGTACGCTCAGTTCCTGCTGCCCGGCGTAGTAGGCCGCCATCCACATCGACTGCATCATGTGCATGGCGGCCAGCGCCGGGCCGTCGTCCAGTTCGGGGGCGTCCAGCAACGCTTGCGTGTCGCGCGCCAGCGGATGGCGTTCGATTTCGGCGTAAATGTCGTCGGAGCGGGCGCTCAGTTCGGCCACGTCGTGCGAAATGGGCATGCCCAGCAGCGCCAGCCCCGCGCGCAGCACGGCGATGGCGTCCGGCAGCCGCCCCTGCAACTGGTACTGGTGGGCTTGCACGGCGATGCAGCGCACCTGCTCCAGCGGCGCCGCGTGCGCCATCAGCAGCGGGTAGCTGGCCTCGGCCCGCTCGAACTGGCCGCACAGGTAGGCCGCTTCGGCCGCGCCCAGCTGCAGTTCCAGCCACAGTGCGCCGTGCGCTTGCCAAGGCTGCTCCGGCAGCAGCGCCAGGCCGATGCCCATGTGTTCCAGCGTCGACTGGAAGGCCGCCGAGCGGCGCGCCTTGATGCCGGCCCGGCAGTTGAGCTGTGCCAGCAACAACCGTTCCGGCCCATCGTCCAGCAGCACGCGGCCCGCGTTGTACTGCTCGACGATGGCGAACAACGCCTCGTCCAGTTGGCGCTCGTTCGCGTGGCCCAGCAACAGGCGGCCGATGCGCAAGTGCAGCGCGGCGCGCGCGTCGGCCGGCACCAGCGCGTAGGCGGCCTGCTGCACGCGATCGTGCAGGAAGCGGTAGCTGACATCGGTATCGGGGGCGTCCGCGTCCAGATACTTGTAGCGCAGGTCGCGCGGCTGGATCAGGCCGGCCTGCAGCGCCGGCCACAGCGTGTGTTGGGCCTGGGCCGGCGCCGCGTCCACCAGCACGGCCAGCGTATCGAGCCGGAACTGGTTGCCGACGGCGGCCGCCAGTTGCAGCAACTGCTGGGTGGGCGGCGGCAGCCGGCGGATCTTATCGACCAGCAGTTCAACCACGTTGTCCGTGTAGGCGGCCTGCTCCAGCTCGGCCAGGTCCCAGCGCCAGCAATCCTGGGCTGGCTGGTAGCGTAATTGGCCAGCGTCGTGGATCGCGTGCAGGAACTGGTTGAGGAAGAACGGATTGCCGTCCGTCTTGCGGTGGCACAGCCGGGCCAGCGGCGCGGCAGTGTCAGCCGGCACATGCAGGCTGTCGGCCACCAGTTGCGCCACATCGTCCACGGCCAGCGGCGCCAGCGCCAGCCGGGTCACGCGCGCGCCGTGCCGCTGCAGGCGCTCGCACAAGCCCGTCAGCGGATGGGTGGCCGGGACCTCGTTGTCGCGGCAGGCGCCGATCAGCAGCATGTGGTCCCCTTCGCGCTCGCGCAGGAACAACTCCACCAAGCGCAGCGTGGGCGGATCGGCCCACTGCAGATCGTCCAGGAACAGCACCAGCGGATGATCGGCCGTGGCGAACACTTGCACCAGGCGGTGGAAGGCGCGGTCCAGCCGGGCCTGGGCCTGGTCCGGCGCCAGCGCGGCGCCGGGTTCGGCCGGGCCGGCCACCAGCGCCAGTTCCGGTATCAGTTCTTCCAGCACGCCCAGGCTGTCGCCCAGCGCCGTGCGCAGCCGGTCGGCCCAGCGCCGCAAGTGCTGCTCCGGCTCGCTCAGCAACTGCCCCAGCAATGCCTGGAAGGCCTGGATCAGCGGCGCATAAGGGACGTCGCGCCGGTACTGGTCGAACTTCCCCGACAGGAAACGGCCGTGCCGCGTCACGATGGCCGGCTGCACCTCGTCCACCACGGACGACTTGCCGCTGCCGGCCGGCCCGGCCACCAGCAGCAGTTCGCTGGCGCCGACGGCCGTGCGTTCGAAGGCCGCCAGCAAGGCTGCCGCTTCGCGCTCGCGGCCATACAGGCGCTGCGACACATTGAACGGCCGGTGGCGGTCGGCCAGCCCGGCCAGCGGCGATACCGTCGCCTCCGCGCCCGCGCCTGCACGCGCACCCGCCGCGCTTGCGCGGCAGGCCTGCAAATCCAGCGCCAGCGCGTGCAGGGTCTGGTAGCGCTGCTCGGCGTTCTTTGCCAGCAGCCGGCCCAGGATGGCCGTCAGTCCGGCCGGCGCGGCCGCCAGCGCAGGGTGCGACCAGTCGGGTACGCGCGCGATATGGCTGTGCACCAATTCCATCGCATCGCTGCCGGCGAACGGCGGTTGGCCCGTGACCAGTTCATACCAGGTGGCACCCAGCCCGTAGTAGTCGGCCCGGTAGTCGACCCGCCGGTTCATGCGCCCTGTGCGCTCGGGCGCCATATAGGGCAAGGTGCCTTCCAGCGCGTAGGGATGGACGATGCCCTGCACTTCCTGCGCCAGTTCGCCGGCGATGCCGAAATCGATCAGCTGCAGCTGGCGCCGGGCGCCGTTCCACACGATGTTGGATGGCGTGATGTCGTTGTGGATGATGCCCTGGCCATGCACGGCGTCGAGCGCGGCGCACAGTTGCAGCGCGATGGCGAAGAAGTCGTCCAGCGCCAGGCCGGGCTGGCCGGCGGCGGCGCGGTCGCGCAGCAGCACGCTAAGCGCGCTGCCGCCGATATCCTCCTGCAACATGACCCAGCGCCCGCCCTGCTGCGCCAGCGCCAGCGGCCGCAGCACGCCAGGATCGGCGCAGCGGCGCGCCAGCGCGAATTCACGCTTGAAGCGGGATACTTCCTCGTGCGAGGGGCAATCAGTGTTGGGAATCTTGACGATGAGCGGCGCGCGCTCAGCCTTGGAGCGGGCCCGGTAGACCAGGGAACGGGCGCTGGCATGCAGCGGTTCGATGATCTCGTAGTCGAATAAGGCGCTCACGGACTTCCAGTCGTAATAGGGCGAGACAACACGGTCGATTGGATGCTGGCAACCAACTAGTGACCTTGACCGCTATATTACGTTAGCGCGACGACAATTACTATAAAGAAAAACAACTTATGGTGAACCAAGTTGATACCGCAACCAGAACACGCGACCGGGCCAGCGCTGGCACCGGTCGCGCGCTCACCGGGGGCTTGGAAGTCATGTCAAAAAGCCCATGGCGTCGTTGTGGCGCCTTGCCGTGCGGAACGGCAGTGCCGTTCCTACTGTCTTCGGCTCCACGCCTAGCCACGGTCATTTTGAAACGACTTCTTAACCTTCCGGATTTTCCTTCTTGTACGCGGCCACGCCACTCAGGATTTCCGCTTTCGCATCTTCCGGACCGTACCAGCCGTCGATCTTGACCCATTTGCCCTTCTCCAGGTCTTTATAGTGCTCGAAGAAGTGGGTGATCTGGCGCAGGCGCAGTTCGTTCAGGTCTTCCGGCTTCTGCCAGTGGCTGTAGATCGACAGTACCTTGTCGACTGGCACGGCCAGCACTTTGGCGTCTTCACCGGATTCGTCGGTCATCTTCATCACGCCGATTGGACGGCAGCGCACCACCACGCCTGGGATCAGCGGGAACGGGGTGATCACCAGCACGTCGACCGGGTCGCCGTCGGCCGACAGCGTGTTCGGCACGTAGCCGTAGTTGCATGGGTAGTGCATGGCCGTGCCCATGAAACGGTCGACGAAGATGGCGCCGGACTCCTTGTCCACTTCGTACTTGATCGGATCGGCGTTCATCGGGATTTCGATGATCACGTTGAAATCGTTGGGCAAATCGCGGCCCGAAGGCACTTTATTCAAGCTCATGGAATTTCCTTGTTATGCAGGCGGATGGTTTAACCGCGCCATTATAGCGAAAGCGTGCCTGCTTGTGCGCCGCAGCACAAAAAACAGGCACGTCAGCAAGCCGTAAGGGCGGCGTGCCAGGGATAGCTGAAGGACAAAAAAAAATCGGGGACAGGCCCCGATTTTTGTTTCCGATTTCCTGTGTTATTACAGGATGGTGGCCAGCGCGCACTGGCGGAAGTGGCTGGCCGCCTCCTCCGGCTGCTGCAACGCTTCATGCAACTGGGCCAGCTTGAGGTGGGCTTCGCGCACCATGCGGGCGTCGCCCGCGTCCGACAGGGCCTGCTCCAGATGGCGTTGGGCCTTGCCCCACAGCTTCTGCTTCAGGCACAGGGAACCGAGCGTGAGCGCCAGTTCGGCGTCGGCCGGACGCTGGGCGACCCACTTCTCGCAATGCTCGATCTGCTGCAGCAAGGCCGACGAACCGGCCGGCGCGGCCGCCTCGCGATAGGCGCGCACCACGCGCTCATCCCAGTCGGCCGCCAGCGATTCCTCGGCCACCAGCCGCGCTTCGTCGTGCAGGCCGCGGGCGTTGAGGGCGGTGGCGGCGCGCGCGGCGACGAACGGTTTGATGCGGTCGGCCGTGGGCACGGTGGCCCATACGCGCCGCAGCGATTCGGCGTCGTGGCCATGGTCGGCCAGCATGTCCTCGTAAGCCATCTCGCGCAGGCGCGCCGACAGCGCTGGATGCAGGGCACGGTGCTTGTCGAGCGAGCGCACCAGGCGCAGCACTTCGGGCCAGTTCTTGGCCTGCTGCTGGGCCTTGAGCGACCATTGCAGGGCGTGGATGTGGCGCGTGCCGCTGGCGTTCAATTCGGCCACCGCTTGCAGCGCCGCTTCCGGCTGGTGGTCGTCCACCAGCAGTTCCGTCATCGTCATCAGGCGCGCCGTCTTCATGGCGGCATCGCCCTGCAGCTTGGACAGCCAGCTGTCGCGGCGTTCGCCCTGGCGCATGCGGTGCGCGGCGCGGGCGCCGATCAAGGCCGCCACGCCGGCGTTTTCCGGCAGCTCGGCGGCACGGGCGGCCGCTTTTTCCGCATGGCCGAAGCGGCCTTCGAACAAGGCCTTGAGCGCTTCGCGCAAGCCCTTGTTGCCGTCACGCTCGCGCTTGCGCAGGCGATAGGCGGCCACCCGGGCCGGCATCTTGAGGGTGGCGCGGAAGGCGCGGATCAGCACATACAGCAGCGCGAACAACGCCACTTCCAGCACCACGAAGAAGTTCAGCGACAGGTCGATGCGGTGCGGCGGATAGAACAGCACCACGTTACCGGGGTTGAAACGGGCCGTCACGGCGATGCCGATGGCGGCGGCCATCAAGGCCACTAACCAGAGGAATAAACGCATGGTTATGGCTTCGCCTTGTAGTTGCGCACCGCGTTCAGGCTGTCGGCCAGGGTCGGCATCTCGATCGAGAGGTTGCTGCCCTGGACCTGGCGCAGCAGCGCCTGCACGGTCTGGGTGGACTTGGCGCGGGTGTCGAAGTATTTGACCAGCGCATCCTGGGCCGCGATCAAGTCGCTGCGGAACGCGCCTTCATTGCGCGACAACAGGGCCATGCGCGCGTTGAGCAGGCGCAGCTTGAGGTTCTCGCGCAGGAAGTAAGCCTGGGTCGGCGACAGCATCAGCGCGTCCGGCGTTTCCACGCTGCGCACACGGATCAGCTGGCGCACGTCAGTCCACATGTCGGTGCTCCAGCCGGCCCACACGTCCTGCAGTTTCAGCAGCCACGGATTGGGCGCTTCCGCCGGCGCGGCTGGCTTGGCGCCAGGCTTGGCTTTGGCGGCCTTCTTCTCGGGCGGCGCGGGCAGGGTCGGCTTCTCGTCGGCCAGCATGGGCAGCAGGTCGATCTGGGCGATCACGTTATCGAGGCGCAGCGCCAGGCCGACGGAATCGACGCTGGGCAGGGCCTTGAGCTTGTCCATGTCCTTGGCGATGGCGCGGCGGATGGTGATGAACTGGGGCTTGTCGGAACGCGACAGGCTGCGGTCAGCGTTCTGCAGCGCGATCAGCGCGCCCGGCACGTTGCCGGCCAGTTGCAGCTGCTGGCTGGCGGTGGACAGCACTTGTTCGATTTCCGTCAGCGCCCACTCGTCGCGGTTCTTGGACAGGTCCTGGTACAGCTGTTCCAGCGCCAGTTGCTGGCTCTGGGCTTCCACCTGCTTCGATTCCAGCAGCGCCACTTTGGACTGCAGCTCCTTGCTCGACTCCAGCACGGAGCGGGTCAGCGTGCCCGTTTCGGCGTTGGAAGCGTCATTCTTTTGCAGGCGGCGCGCCATCTCCTCGCGCAGGTTGCGCACCTGGGCGTGGGTGGACCAGGTCTGGCCGGCCACCACGATGCCGAGCGCCACCACGGCGCAGCCCAGCACTTGCGGTTGCAGCAGGGTGTCCATCCAGGTAGGCGCGGGTGGCGTGGCCTGGGCGGGCGGCGTCTCCGCGGCCGGGCCGGGCGCGGTGACAGGTTCAGGTAATGTAGGCAATTCGTTCATGGGTGTGATTGTAACGCGGCGAGCAGTCGTTCGTCGCCTGATCCTGTGAGCGTCAGTCGGGTAAAGCCCAAATGGTTTGCCGTTTCGGCAATTCGGGTGTGCGGGATAATCAAATGTTGCCGTTGCATCATTACAACATATTTCGTCTCTTGTGTGGTAACGGCGAGGCTGGCGCCTTGTTGCCGATCGAGCTGCTCCAGCAAGCCCACCAGGCCGCGCAGCGCCTCCGAACTGGTGATGATCCAGTCATTGGGCTGGGCCAGCAGGCCGCGCAACTGTTCGGCCAGGGCCGGCGTCAGGGCCGGCACGGCGCGCCGGTAGGCCGCCACCACGGTGACGTCGGCGCCGGCCGCGCGCAAGCCGTCGGCCATCAGCTCCCGGCCCTGCTCGCCGCGCACGATCAGCACGCGGCGCCCGCGCAGGGCCGCCAGGTCCAGCGTTTGCAGCAAGTGTTCGGAATCGCTGTGGGCCGTATCGGCCGGGCTGACGATGGTGGCGTTGGCCGGCGTGAGGCCGTGCGCGGCCAGCGCGGCGCGGCTGCCCTCGCCCAGCACGGCCAGCGTCACACCGTCCGGCCAGCGGGCGATGTGGGCGAAAGCGGCATCGATGGCGTTGGGCGACACGAAGGCCACCATGGCGTAGTCGGCCAGGCCGGCCAGCACCGCTCGCAGCGGCGCAGGATCGGCCAGCGGCGCGATCTCCAGCAGTGGCAGCAGCGCCACCGCGCGCCCGGTGGCGGCGATGCGGGCCGCCAGCGGCCCCGCCTGCGCCGCCGGCCGCGTGATGACGACCGTACCGGCCATCCCCGTCAGGCTGCCGGCTGGTCGTCGGCCGGCGCGGCCGTGGCGCAGACGGCCAGGATGGCTTCCGCGTCCTGGCCCCGCAGCAGCTCGGCCACCTGCTCGCCCAATTGCTCCGGCGCGGCGGCCGGGCCGCTCACTTCGGCGCTGGCCATGCGGCTGCCGTCCGGCGTGGCCACCATGGCGCGCAAGCGCATCTGGCCAGCGTCGACGGTCGCGAACGCGGCCAGCGGGATCTGGCAACTGCCGCCGAACACCTTGGACACCTTGCGCTCGGCCGACACGGCTTGCGCCGTCGCCTCGTGGTTCAGGGGCGCCAGCAGCGCGTGCAGGTCCAGGCCATCGTTACGCTCGGCGATTTCGATCGCCATGGCACCCTGGCCGGCGGCCGGCAAGCTCGTTTCCGGCTCCAGCAAGGCGCGGATGCGCTGCGGCAGACCCAAACGTTTGAGGCCGGCGGCGGCCAGGATGATGGCCGCGTAATCGCCCCGGTCCAGCTTACCGAGCCGGGTATCGAGGTTGCCGCGCAACGGCTGGATCACCAGATGCGGATAGCGGGCCGCGATCAGCGACTGGCGGCGCAGGCTGCTGGTGCCCACCACGGCGCCATGCGGCAGCGCGTCGAGCGAAGCGTAATCGTTGGAGACGAAGGCGTCGCGCGGATCTTCACGTTCCAGCACGGCGGCCAGCGCGAAGCCTTCCGGCAGCTCCATGGGCACGTCCTTGAGCGAGTGTACGGCCAGGTCGGCCCGGCCTTCCGCCATGGCCACTTCCAGCTCCTTGACGAACAAGCCCTTGCCGCCCACCTTGGACAGCGCGCGATCAAGAATCTGGTCGCCACGGGTGGTCATTCCCAGAATTTCAATGCTGCACTGCGGATATAATGCGGATAAGCGCGCCCGCACATGCTCCGCTTGCCACATGGCAAGACGGCTTTCGCGCGACGCGATGATTAATCTGGACGGGAGAGGTTGGACCAATTCGGAAGTTTTCAAAACCAGTTCTTTCGCTGTAGCCGACGCTAACCGGCGGTGGCCAGTTATTTCGCGCATGTTTAAGATCACAAATTTTATCACGCGCGCCTTCTTGCAGAAGCAGGCCACAAGCCTTTGCACCGACTTACATCATATTTTGCGACTCATCACATGGCAAAACAATCTAGTGCAATAGACGAACAACCGGGCGTGGACGCGCAAGCCGACAAGGACGCGCCGCTCAAGGAAGACATCCGACTGCTGGGCCGCCTGCTGGGCGAGGTGCTGCATGAGCAGGAAGGCGAGGAAGTGTTCTCGGTGGTCGAGACCATCCGCCAGACGGCCGTGCGCTTCCGCCGCGAAGCCGATGCCGGCGCGGCCAAGGAACTGGACGGCATGCTGAAGATTTTGACCCGCGAGCAGACCATCACCGTGGTGCGCGCGTTCTCCTACTTCTCGCATCTGGCCAACATCGCCGAAGACCAGCACCACATCCGCCGCCGCCGCGCCCATCTGCTGGCCGGCTCCGCGCCCCAGCAAGGCAGCGTCAATTTCGCGCTGGCCAAGCTGAAAGACGCCGGCGTGGCCCAGGACACGGTCGCCACCTTCTTCCAGGAGGCCCTGATCGCTCCCGTGCTGACGGCCCACCCGACCGAAGTGCAGCGCAAGTCCATCCTCGACGCCGAGCACGATATCGCCCGCCTGCTGGCCGAGCGCGACCTGCCGCTCACGCCCAAGGAACGCGCCGCCAACCTGCACCTGCTGCGCGCCCGCGTGGCCACGCTGTGGCAAACCCGCATGCTGCGCTACTCCAAGCTGACCGTGGCCGACGAGATTGAAAACGCCCTGTCCTACTACCGCATCACCTTCCTGCGCGAGCTGCCCGGCCTGTACGACGACATCGAAGCCGACATCGCCCAGCACTACCCGTCCACCGAAGGCGACACCATCAGCGCGCCCTACGTGCAGATGGGCAGCTGGATCGGCGGCGACCGCGACGGCAACCCCAACGTCAACGCCAGCACCATGCAGCACGCGCTGGAACGCCACGCCACCACCATCCTCGACTTCTACCTGGAAGAAGCGCACACCTGCGGCGCCGAACTGTCCGTCTCGACCCTGATGGTGGCCTGCAGCCCCGAGCTGCAAAAGCTGGCCGACAGCTCGCCCGACACCTCGGCCCACCGCAGCGACGAACCGTATCGCCGCGCCCTGATCGGCATCTACGCGCGCCTGGCCAGCACGGCCCGCGCGCTGGGCGCCACCAACATCCTGCGCAAGGAAGTGGGCCACGCCGAACCGTACGACACGGCCGCCGAATTCTCGGCCGACCTGCAAGTGCTGATCTCCTCGCTGGAAGCACACCACGGCGGCATGCTGGTCAAGCCGCGCCTGTCCACGCTCAAGCGCGCGGCCGACATCTTCGGCTTCCATCTGGCCTCGCTGGACATGCGCCAGAGTTCGGACGTGCACGAGCGCGTGCTGACGGAACTGTTCGCCCAGGCCGGCGTGCTGTCGGACTATGCGGCACTGGATGAAGATGCCAAGGTCGACCTGCTGCTGAGCGAATTGAGCCAGCCTCGCCTGCTGTACACGCCCTATATCAACTACTCGGCCGAGACGGAATCGGAGCTGACCATCCTGCGCGCGGCGCGCCAGATCCGCGCCCGCTACGGCGCGCGCGCGATCCGCAACTACATCATCTCGCACACGGAAACCGTGTCCGACCTGCTGGAAGTGCTGCTGCTGCAAAAGGAAATGGGCTTGCTGCGCCTGAGCGAGGCGGAGCTGGACCTGATGGTGATCCCGCTGTTCGAAACCATCCCCGACCTGCAGCGCGCGGCCGGCATCATGGAAACCGTGATGGCGCTGCCGCTGGTGCGCCAGCTGATCGCCAAGCAGGGCCAGATCCAGGAAGTCATGCTGGGCTACTCGGACTCCAACAAGGACGGCGGCTTCCTCACCTCGAACTGGGAACTGTACAAGGCCGAAACCCACCTGGTGACCGTGTTCGAAAAGGCCGGCGTCAAGCTGCGCCTGTTCCACGGCCGCGGCGGCACCGTGGGCCGCGGCGGCGGCCCCAGCTACGAAGCCATCCTGGCCCAGCCGCACGGCACCGTCAACGGCCAGATCCGCCTGACGGAACAGGGCGAGATCATCGCCTCCAAGTTCTCCAACAAGGACATCGGCCGCCGCAACCTGGAACTGCTGGTCGCCGCCACGCTGGAAGCGAGCCTGATGCCGCAGTCGGCCGACCTGGACCACCAGGCCCGGTTGCGCAGCTTCGAAGCCATCATGGCCGAGATTTCCGACCGCGCCTACAAGGCTTACCGCGACCTGGTGTACGAGACGGCCGGCTTCACCGACTACTTCTTCGCCGCCACCCCGATCGCCGAGATCGCGGAACTGAACCTCGGTTCCCGTCCCGCCTCGCGCAAATCGACCAAGCGCATCGAAGACTTGCGCGCCATTCCGTGGGGCTTCTCGTGGGGCCAGTGCCGCTTGCTGCTGCCGGGCTGGTACGGCTTCGGCAGCGCCATCGGCGGCTGGATCGCGGAAGGCGACCAGGAGGAACGGGTGGCCCAGCTGCGCGCCATGTTCCAGCAATGGCCATTCTTCGCCACGCTGCTGTCGAACATGGACATGGTGCTGGCCAAGACCGACCTGGCGATCGCCTCGCGCTACGCGGAGCTGGTGCAGGACAAGGAACTGCGCGAGCGCATCTTCAAGCGCATCACGGAAGAGCATGGCCACACGCTGCAGGTCCTGCAAAGCATCACCGGCGCCACCGAGCGACTGGCGGGCAACCCGCTGCTGGCGCGTTCGATCCAGAACCGCTTCGCTTATCTGGATCCGCTGAACCACTTGCAGGTGGAGCTGATCAAGCGCCACCGCGCATTAAGCAACGAACCGGGCAAGGTCGATGAGCGGGTCCACCGCGGCATCCACCTGTCCATCAACGGCGTAGCGGCCGGCCTGCGCAACACGGGCTGACGACGGCGTCTTGCCCATGGCGGGGACGTAACACGGTTAAGCGTGCTGCGTCCCCGTTTTTTTGGGTGTCATGTTCAGTCGGTGTCAGGTCTGTCATTCGGACATCAAGAGAGTACCTTTGCGTTTAATCAAACTACGTCGATTCACTTTGATGTATGCCCGCCCCTTGAAACTGCTATGGCAATCGGAAAAGCGCACATTGAGAAGAATCAAAGATGCGCGCCAACTGTCCGAATGACAGACCTGACACCGAATTGGACACGTTTTAGCGCACAGTCATGGCAACCATCGCGCGTACGGATTCGTCGCCGGATTTCCGGATAAGTCAGTCCAGCGATCGTCCGGCTGCGACCTGTCCCGGTGCATGACTCTGTCATGGTCGGGGTAGGTGATTTGATCAATCGGCGCGCGCGTTCCGACTACGATGCACGTGACCGGCGATGCCGTCCTGTTCCAGAGATAGTGTCCCACAGGACTTCCTTGCGGGAACGTCGCCGCGTCACCCGGGCCCAGCAGGTGCTCAGCGTCTCCTTCGACGACCGTCACTTGCCCCTCCAGGACGAGCACCAGTTCGTCTTCCGCCTTGTGCCAATGTTTGATCGATGACCGTGTGCCGGGCGCCAGGACCTGGACGAAGGTCCCGAACTGCGTCAGCCCGCCTGGTTCGCTGATCCATTCCTCGCGGTTCATGGTGCCGGGATCTGATGTCTCACTTTCCTCAACCCGTCGTTGCGAGGCACGAATGATGGGCATGGTGTACTCTCCTATGCTGGTTGTGCGAGTCGATGTATTGCTTACCATTCAATGATGATGTCTCCTCATTTTCGGAATCGGCGCGTCGGGGTCACAAAATCACCGACCTGGAAGGGATCGCGGGACCAGCAGGACCGCTCAACGAAGGGGTGACACGCCGCTCCTGGCTGGGGTGTAACACGACCGTAGTCGCGGCAACGGTGTCGCTACACCATTGAGCGTGATGGCGCCAGGCAGGAATTGATAGCTGTCGTGCCGCCCGGGTAAAGCCATCTTGAAGCCCACGTAATATCCATGTACATACTCGTGCGGCAAACCACGGCGGGCCAAATCAACCGGCATGGTCGGCACCGCGCGTTCCGGCGCGCCGTTGCCCTCGAATACAACCGGCATGGCCCTGACCTGCTGACCGTCTATCTCGACGATCGCGCCTGCCGGGTCATACAGCATGGTACCTGGCGGAGCACTGTAACCCCGCAACTCGATCCAAAGCGTCCCGTCTTGACGCAGCCGTTTGGCATCGGACGCGGATGGATAGTCGATATCCCGCACTTGGAATTGATAATGCTGCCCCTCGCGCTGCAACGAAAAATGGGTGCCCGCCCCCTCCCATCCCGCGCGGTCGCTGGGCGCACACAAGCTGACGTAGGGCGGATAGTAATACGGCATGAGGTCGCAGCCAGAGAGCGTCAACAGCCCTATCGCGGCGACGCAAAGCTCACGAGCCGATGGCAACACCAGCCACACCTCCAACTATGCCAGCGAGAAATAACAGGCAAGAAAAACCCAAAACACGGCCCACCGCACGCAATCGAAGACCTCGTTCATTGCTACGAAATACATACCATGGAATCGCTATCGGCGCGATGGCCACGACACCCACATTCAGCCAAAATGAGCGCGTGAATTCCTTCTGAGCGCTGTCTATGCAATACCACCAAAATACCGCGACGCTGATCGAAACCGTAGAAAACAGCGCCCACCAAGTTGGCTCCGACAAGTTACGCCTGGCAAAGAACCCACTCGCCAGACCCATGACACAGAACATTACCAGCAAAAAAAACTGTATCTTTCTTTTCATCTTTAAATTTCATTCTTCCAAAATGGCAAACTCTTTGCCTTCTTCTATTTAGCGGCGTCAAGCCTTGGCCTATCGAAGCGAATAACACGATAACTTAATAACTCGTCTGCGTTCAGCCAAGCGAGGTCCAGGCTGGCAATCGATATATACGTCTGCCGCCACCTGCCCGTACTTTTAAAAATATCGAAAGATTGAGCGCGGCAGGAATGAAACGCCATATTAAAATACAAAAAATACATAATTGACAAAGCACTATACTGCACTGTCCCCTCGCCAAAATACGCACTTTGTAACTCACACGGCCCGGCTGCCGCCGGCAGACCAGCGGAGGGTCGCAAACCACTTCCCCCCTCCAATAAGCACCAACTTGGATGGGTCCCGCGCCACGTGGCCACACTCCCCCATTCAGGATATCTGTTACATTAAAAGAAAGACAAATCAACCATAACGTCATTACAATACGCCAACATTCCCTAGCAATAACGGGCGCAGGCGAAGCGCGCCATCACGTTACTCCGCGACAGATCATATGAACAATTGCCCCCCCCTCTTCCAGCGCCCGGCAGCCACCGGCGCGATCCTGCTGCTGGCCGGTTGGCTGAGCGGTGCCATGTGGGACCGTGGCGCCCTGCCCGCCGCAGGCTATCTGCTGGGTGGCGGCACGATGCTGCTGGCCGCCGTACTATTGTGGCGCCTTCACGCAGCCGATGTGCGACAGCGAGCGGACATCGCAGCGTACGAACACGCTGCCGTGACGCATGCCCAAGCCGACCTGCAACTGCGCGAAATCGTCGCCATGATGCCCGCGCCACTGTTCATCAAGGATGCCCAGCACCGCATCGTGATGATGAACGCGGCCTGCGAGGATGTGTTCGGCGTGCCGTTCGCCCTGATGAAAGGCCATACCGGCAGCGCCTATTTCCCCGCCGAGCAGATGGAGGGCTTCCTGAGCAATGACCGCGCCGCCTTCGCCGGCGGCCAGTTGGTGGTCAACGAGGAATTCGTGTGGTGCGTGTCGCGCGCGGAGAACCGCCAGATGCAGACCTTTAAGAAACCCGTGTTCGATGCCAACGGCCAGCCGCAACTGTTGATCGGCATGTGCTTCGATATCACGGACCGCAAACGCGCCGAGGCGGCCTTGCAGCGTACGCTGGACCAGCTGCGCGCCATGACCTTGCACCAGGACCGCATCCGCGAGGATGAACGGCGCCGCATCGCGCTCAACATTCATGACGAACTGGGCCAGAACCTGCTGGCCATGCGGCTCGATATCGGCCGCCTGCATGCGCGCACGGCAGCCGGCCATGCCGTCCTGCACGGCCAGTCCAGCCACGTGCTGGCCACGCTGGACGCCACTATCAAATCCGTGCGCGACGTGATCAACGATCTGCACCCCAGCACGCTGGAACTGGGCCTGTGCCCGGCCGTCGAGTGGCTGCTGGGCCAACTGAATCAGCGCAGCGGCCTGCGCTACCGGCTACAGGTGCTGGACGACAGCGCCAACACGCTGTTGACCCGCGACCTGACTTCCAGCCTGTTCCGGCTGGTGCAGGCGGCACTCACCAGCATCGCTTGCTTCGCGCGCGCCGGCGCGGTGACCGTGTCGCTTAACCTCAAGCTCGACACCATGACCATTGTGCTGCGTACGGACGGTGCCGGCATCGTGCAGGCCGAGCAGGCCACGACCGACGCGTTCGGCATCCGCGCCATCAAGGAACGGGTGGCGGCCATGGGGGGCGAGATGGTGCTGGCGCGCAGCCAGGGCGGCAGCATGATGACGCTGCTGCTGCCCGGGGTGAAAGCGCTACAGTCCGGCATCCCGGAGATGGCGCCGGCCTGACGTGGGTTGAGGTGGCCTGAGTCGGCCGTCAGTGCGGCCGGCCGCCATCCATGCGTGCGCGCATGGCGGACGTCATGGCCACCTTGTGCTGGGCATCGACCAGCATCACTTCCTTCAAGCCCAGGCGCTGGGCCATCGCTTCCCAGCCGGCCGGCCCCGTGATGAACAGGGGCTTGGAGTTGCCATCCGAGCGCAAGCCGGGATCGCTGCCGCCGGAGGCGATGATGGTCACCGAGGCCACCAGGTCGATCGTCTGGCCCGTGCGCGGGTCGATGATGTGCGGATGGCGTTTGCCGTCCTTCATGAAGTAGCGTTCGTAATCGCCGCTGGTGCCGATCGCTTCATTATCGCGCAGCGACAGCGTGGCCAGCGTACCATTGCCGCGCGGGTCGCGGATGCCCACCTGCCACGGCCGTTTGCCAGGCTGGCCGATGGCGAGGATATTGCCGCCCACGTTGACCAGCGCCGCGTTCACGCCCCCGTCGCGCAGGATGCGGGCGGCGCGGTCCAGCGCGTAGCCCTTGGCGTAGCCGCCCAGGTCGATCATCACGGCGCGATTGGTGCTGGTAATGGTGTTGCCCTGGTAGCGCAAGTCCGACAGGCGCGGATTGGCCGCCACCCAGCGCTTGATCTCCTCGGGCGCCGGTCCCTGGTCCTGGATGTCACTGCTCTGGAAGCCCCACAGCCGGATCAAGTGGCCGATGGCGGGATTGAACAGATAGTCGGACTTGGCCGACAAGGTGGTGGCCGATTGCAGCAGGCCCACCAGTTCGGCGTCCGCTTCGAACGGCCGGCCGGCCGCGATGGCGTCGTTCAAGCCGGTCAGCATGCTGGGCTGCCAGGCGTGCAGCTTGTGGTGCAGGCGGTCGAATTCCTTGAGCACGGCGGCGCTGAGGGCATCGGCCCGCTGCGGCGTCTCGCCGTAAATGCTGATCTCGACCACGGTGCCGAACACATGGCCCTGGGTCTTGTAGGTATGGTATTCGCGGGCACAGCCCGACAACAGGCCGGAGCACAGCGCGAGCGCGAGCAGCGTCAGCAGCCAACGCGCCATTCCGGTATGGTTCTGATTGGCACCTTGCATGCTGGCGCCCTCCTTGCGGTGAGGGACCGGGCGTACCCGAATCCCGTGTACATCATGCCGCCGCCGTGGCGGCGGCCCTGTCAATCTCAGCTCGACTTGGCAACCATGAAGTCGACGGCGGCCTTGACTTCGTCATCCTTCAGGCCTGGGTTGCCGCCGCGTGGTGGCATCATCTTGACGCCGTCCATGGCGCTCTTGTACAGGGCTGGCTGGCCTTTGGCGACGCGTGGTTTCCAGCCGGCCTTGTCGCCGAACTTGGGCGCGCCCATCACGCCGGCGCCGTGGCAGGCGAGGCAGGTGGCTTTGTAGATCTTCTCGCCTTTGACCAGGTCAGGAGCGGCCTGGGCGGTACCGGCGGCGCACACGGCCAGCAGCAGGGAGGACAGGATGGTAGCTAATTTCATGGGGATAGACTCTCAAATAAAAAAACAAAAAAATAAACCAGGGGGCGATGCAAAGTGGAAGGTCAACGCATGATTGCCCCCTCTCTCAGTGCGACATGGCGTTGTCATGGGCGGCGCTGCCACCCATGCTCACCATATCACGACTGATCTGCTCGAAGCGCAACACCTTGCCGCCCTGGGCGGCCGCGAAGTCCTGCGCCCCCTGCAAGGTGGCGAAGGCGCCGAAGGTGGGGCCCATCGAGCCCTGCTTGCGGCTGCCCGTCACGTAAAAGGCGCTGCGCGCTTCGATCCAGTTGCCGCTTGGGTGGTCCCAGTCGGCCTTGCTCATATCCTGCACGTACATGCCGGCCACGACCCGCTTCTGCTCGGCGCCCAGCACCACGGCGAACAATTCCATCAGGTCGCAATAGAAATCAGGCTTGCCCTCGGCGAACTGGATCTGGGCCTTGGGGCCGGGGAAGTCGCGCAGCACCATGCCGTCCAGTGCGCAGGCCGTGTCGGCGCCCGGTTCCTGGGCCGCCACTTTCGTCGGGTTGGGCGTGCAGGCCGCCAGCAGCAGCACGCTCACGAACAGGGCGCGGCGGGCGGCGGGTGCCGCCAGAGTGGTGAACTTCATTTGAATCTCCTGATTGCGATAAAGAATGGCACAACGATCCAGGCCAACATGATGGCCAGCAGCACCAGTGGATTGGTGAGCGCGCCCGGCATCACGGTCGACAGGCCATACATGGTCTGCACCTGCTCCGAGCTGAAAATATTGAGCAGGCGGAATACGTCGGCCGGATTGAGCATGAGGATGGCGCCGAACAGGGCGCTGCTCAGGTTGCCCTGGCTCATCACGAGCGCGCCCATCAGCAGCAAGTCGAAGATCAGCACGTAGAAGAACCACAGGCCGATGGCGGCGCCGCTGGCGCGCACGCGGTCGCTGGCGATCACGGACAGCAGCACGGAAATGCTGAGGAAGGCCATGCCCATCAACACGGCGCTGAGCACGAAACCGGCGTAGTGGTAACCGTCGCGCACCGTCAGTTCGGCCGACAGCGGCAGCAAGCCGGCGCCAAAACCGACCACCGTGGCGCCGGCCAGCGCGCCAGCCAGGCCCAGGTATTTACCCAGCAAGATTTCAGCCCGCGTGATGGGCATCGATTGCAGCAATTCCAGCGAGCCGCGCTCGCGCTCGCCGACGATGGCGTCGTAGCCGAGGATCAGGGCGATCAGCGGCACCAGGTAGATCACCAGGCTGACCAGGCTGGCCACCGTGGCGTCCACGCCATGGAAGCCCACCTCGCCCTGCTGGGCCGCGCCGAAATAGGCGATCGCCAGCGCGAACAGCGCGAAGATGACGGCCACGGCCAGCACCCAGCGGTTGCGCAGGCGGTCGCGCCATTCCTTGCTGGCGATGACCCATACCTGGGACCATTCAATGCGCGTGGACATGGGCGCCTCCGTGGCCGAGAAACAGTTGTTCCAGTGTGGGTTCATGGATGGTCACGTCCAGCGCCAGCTTGGCCAGCACCGCCAGCACGGCCATCTTCTCGCCGGACTGGCAGGCGATGGTGGCCTTGGCGCCATCGAGCCGCAGCTCCGGGCCGTCCAGCGGCGCCAGCGCGGCCTGCAATTGGTCCGCCGTGCCGGGGCGCAGCGTGGCCACGATCTGCGACGGCAGCACCATGCGCGAACGCAGCTGGGCCAGCGTGCCTTGCTCGGCGATTTTCCCCGAGTGCATGATGACCAGGCGGTCGACCCGGTCCTGGATCTCGGCCAGGATGTGGGAGGTGATGACGATGGTGGAGCCGCGCTCACGTACCTCACGCAGGATGCGGTAGAAGTCGGCGATGCCTTCCGGGTCCAGGCCGTTGGTCGGTTCGTCCAGGAAAATCAGGTCCGGGTCGCCCAGCAAGGCTTGCGCGAAACCGAGGCGCTGGCGCATGCCCTTGGAATAGGTGTGCACGCGGCGGCCGGCGGCCAGGCTCATGCCCACCTGCTCCAGCACGCCGGCGCAGGCGCTGCGCGGCACGTGTTTGAGGTCGGCGAACAGGTGCAGCACTTCCAGTCCCGTCAGGTTGTCATAGGTGACGAAGCTTTCCGGCAGATAGCCGATGCGGCGCCGCACCTGGCGAAATTCCGGGCTGGCCGTGTCCACGCCTTGCACGCGCACGGTGCCGGAGGTGGCCGGCAACAAGCCCAGCATCAATTTGAACAAGGTACTCTTGCCGGCGCCGTTGTGGCCGATCAGGCCGAACATTTCGCCCGGGGCCACGGTCAGCGACACACCCCGCAGCGCCTGCACGGCGCCGAAGGACTTGCTGACCTGCGCCAGTTCAATGGGGGAGGATGTCATTCCAGCGTCTCCAGTTGGGGTTCAGTGGGTGGGTGCGGGGATGGCGGTCGACGATGCTCGGCGCGCGCAGCAGCGGGAACTGGCGCGCCACGAAACGCAGCGTCTGCACCGAGGGGCTGGTCAGCACCAGCTTGACCAGCGGGTACTGCCAGTTCAGGCGGTCCACCAGGTCGTTCGCTTCGTAGGGCACGTCGCCCACGCCGTCGCCATCCTGGTCCCAGCCACTGTAGTTGCTCCAGTAGTTGCCGCGCTTGCGGCCCCACTCCACGTCGCGCGCGGCGACGAACTTGACCTGCTCCTCGTTGCCGATGAAGTCGTTGCCGTCCACTTCATTGTTCGAGGAGCCGGCCGACAGGTGCACGCCGGTGCGGTTGTGGCTCACCAGGTTGTCGCGCACCACGTTGTATTCCGCGTCGTAGATGAAAAAGCCGCGCCCGTTACCGGCCACCACGTTGTGTTCGATCAGCGAATCCTGGATGGTGCGCAGCATGATGCCGTGGTCCGCATTGCCCCAGGCGACGTTGTTGCGCACGATCAGGTTGCGCACTTCCATCAGGGCCAGGCCGCCCCGGTTCAGGTAGGACTCGTTGTTTTCCCACGTGCTGTGGTTGGTGTTCATGTAGTGGGTGCCATAGCGCACGTGGTGGATCTTATTGCCCCGGAACAGGGCATCGCGCGACACGTCCACGTAGATGCCGTCGCGGGTGAAGCTGATGTTATTGTCGATGATTTGCGCGCCGCGCGTATTGTAGACTTGGATGCCGTTGCCGCGCGCGGCCGACATCATGTCGCGCCGGCCGGTGATGGTGTTGCGCAGCACTTGCGCATCGTCCGATTTTTCCAGCCAGATGCCGAACAGGTTGAATACCAGCGCGCAATCGGCGATGGTGACGCGGTCGGCGCCGGGAAACACGTAGATGCCGGCGTTCTGGGCATCCAGGCTGACGCCGCTGTCGCGCACGTTGAAACCGGCGATGGTGACATCCTTGGCCGTCACGCGGATCACGTCGTCCTTGCCACCGCCGCTGAGGGTGGGGTGATCCAGACCGCGCAGCGTGAGCGGTTTGTCGATGCGCAGGTTTTCCCGATAATCGCCCCGTTCCACCTGCACCGTGTCGCCGGGCGCGGCGCGCGCCACGGCCGCCGCGATGGACTGGCCCGGCGTTACCCGCAACACGGCGGCCGCCCCATCGGCCGCCGTGCCCAGGATGGCGAGGCCGCTGGCACACGCCAGCAGCCAGACCCGCAACCGGCGCGTTAACACCGGCCGCGTCTCGCCTCGTCTGTGCGAGTTCACAGCGCCCCCTGCCCAGCGGCGGGACGCCGCTCTTTCAGGGTGCTGCGCAAACTGTCGAGGGAAATGAAATATCCCTGATCGTTGATGGGCGTGAGGGCCTCGCCAGCCACCGTACGCCGCTTGCGTTCCTTGACCAGCGGTGGGCAGGCGTGGTCGTCGTAATACATGACCATGCAGTCCAGGCACAACAGGCATTCCATCTGGTCGATCTTGCCGTTCTTGTCGATCGCGTGCGAGCCGCAACCGGCCGCGCAAGCATGGCAGGTCTGGCATTCGGCTTTGCGCTTCAGGCCGAACAGGCGGAACTTGCTCGGGATGGCCAGGCCGGCGCCCATCGGGCAGATGTACTTGCAGTACGGCCGCTCGCTGATCATGGACAAGCCCAGGATGCCGCCGACGAAGATCCAGAACGGCCATGTGCGGTTCCACACGCCCACCAGGAAGGTGGTCTTGAACGGCTCGATCTCGGCCAGCTTCTCGGCCATTTCCATCGAATAGAACGACACGCCCAGCAGCACGAAGAACACGCCGTACTTGATCCATTTGAGCTTGTCGTGCAAAGCCTTGGGCAGCAGGCGCTGGTATTTTTTCAGGCCGATGATGGCGCCGAACTTCAATGCCAGGTGCTGCAGCGAACCGAACGGGCACAGCCAGCCACAGAACAGGCCACGGCCCCACAGCAGCACGGTGCCGATGATGAACCACCAGAACGTGAAGATGTATGGATCGGACAGGAACAGCTCCCACTTCCATTGATGCAGGATGGAGTGGAACCACGTCATGATCTGGGTGATGCTGGGCTGGGCCTTCAGGTAGAAGCCGAAGAAGAACACGCTGGCGATCCACAGCGCCGTGCGGGGGCCGCTGATCAACGGTTTGTGCTTGCGGTTCGAGGCGCGCACCAGCTTGTCGCGGCGCGCATACCAGAACGCGGCCGCGCCCAGCAACGCCACGAAGGCGGCGCCGACCAGGGCGTTGTTACGCCACAAGGCTTTCCAGGCCGCTTCCGGCTGCACCACGTTGGGCCGGCCACCTTCCAGGTAGCGGTCGGCCAGCCAGTACTGCTGGTCGAAGTGGACGAAGGTCTTGCCGCCGTGCTCAGGGTCCGGTTTGTTGGCCAGCATGGTGAGCTGCCATGGCCAGGCCGGGTTGAAGTCCTTGGAGCGCACGATGAAGATCGCCGATTCCTTGAACTCGGGCACGTCCGACGGCTGCAACCGGTACAGGTTCAGGTAGTCCGTGTCGCGGAAGGTGAAGGTGACGGGGTCTTGCCGCACCTGGATGCGGTCATAGATACCGCCCCGCACGAAGCCGGAACCCTTGAATGACGTCTGGCCTTTGGCGATCAGGAAGATCGCGTGTTCATCGGGCTTGAGGTCCTCCATCAGGCGCTGGTAGCCATGCTCGCCCAGGATGCTGTTGCCGATGGTGGGCACATTGAGGTAACCGAAATACAGGTCCATGTAGGGACCGCCGCTGTCGCTGGCGCCCACTTCGGAAGCCGGCACCAGCAGGTGGCCGATGCTGCCTTCGGCGGCCAGCTTGCTCCAGTTCAGGCGCTCGTTGAGCGGCGTGAAGTGGGCCGACGGACGCGCGGCCGAAGTGAAGATGCCGACCTGGCGCCCGATTTCATAGGCGCTGCGCGAAATGACCTGGTTTTCCGCGATGGCGGTGACGGTGGCGCCGCTGATGGCGTCCAGGCCGACGGCGCCGGTGGACGCGTCGCCATGGCCGATCTCCAGCTTGGCGTCACCCTTGCGGCCCACATACTGGCCGATGAATTTGAGCAGTGCCGACTCGGGAATACCGGCCAGCAGGATAGGTTCGGAGTGTTTCAGTACGCGCACCCCCGTGATCACGCCCTGGCGGTCCATGCCGATCAGGGTCACAACGGGTTTGCCGGAATAAGCGGGAATATCGACCACGTCGGTCGACAGGAATACATAGCCGAGCAATTTCTCGTGCTTGTCGGCGCCGGCGCCCCACGCTTCCACGTAGGCTGGCGCACCTTTGCGCTGCGAAAAACGGGTGGCTTGCGGCAGTACGTCCGCGCATGGCGCGTAGGCGCACAGGTCCGGGCCGTGCAGCATCTGCGCGGGCAGCTCGGCGTCGTAGACCGTGGCGTGCGCCGGTGCGGCGCACAACACGGTCCATGCGACGCCGAGCAGCACCAGACAGTGCCGCACGGCGCGGGGCAAACGAAAACGAATTGTCATCGTACGCCCTGCTTGTTACGCTTCTACCAGCAGACGGCTGCGCATTTCCAGGTGCAGCGCGTGGCAGAAGTGGGTGCAGTAGATCCAGTACGCGCCCGCATGGTCAGCCTTGAAGGTGACCGACTTGGTCTCCTGTGGGTTGACGATGAAGTTGATGTTGTAGGTCGGGATCGCGCAACCGTGGGTCAAGTCTTCCACCTTGTCGTGGTTGGTCAGGATGAGCGTCACTTCGTCGCCCTTCTTGATCTTGATCTCAGGCAGGCTGTAGTTCGGTGCCACCGACATCATGCGCACGGTCACTTTATTGCCCTGGCGGGTGATACCGGCGTTCTCTTGCTTGACCGCGTTCGGGAAGTCGTCCATGTTGTAGATCTGGCGCGTCTTGACCACGTCGCGGCGCACGATGATACCGTCGTGCGGTTCCGAGTAAGCCGTGTGGTCGGCCACCAGTTTCATGGCCGAACCGCTGATGTCGATCAGCTGTTCCGTTTCCGGATGCAGCGGGCCGACCGGCAGGAAACGGTCTTTGGAGAACTTGTTACCCGAGTTCAGGTACTTGCCGTCCGCTTCCTTGGTTTCACCCATCGAAGCGTAGTTGTGGCCAGGCTGGTAGTGCACGTCCATCTTCTCGATGATGACCTTGGCGTTCTTGTCACCCTTGAATTGAGCGATGGCGGCGTCCACGTTCCATTTCACGCACTGGCTGTCCAGGAACAGCGAGGTGTAGGCGTTGCCGCGGCCGTCGAATGCCGTGTGCAGTGGGCCCAGGCCGATTTCCGGTTCCGCCACCACGGCGTCGCGCTCGGTCTTCAGTTCGCCTGCGAACCACTTGTGCACCAGCGACAGGTCGATCACGGTGGCGGTAGGCGACAGTTTGCCGGAGCAGACGAAGTACTTGCCGTCCGGGCTGGCGTTCACGCCGTGCGGGTTCTTGCCGACCGGCACGTAGCAGGTGATGGAGGTTTTTGGATCGGGGTTGGCGGCTTTGCGGCCGTCGACCACTGGCACCTTGGAGGAGCCGATGGTGGTGAACTTGCCAGCCTTGACCAGCGCTTCAATACGGGCCACGTCGAAGAATACGCAGGCGTCGCGCTCGGACGACATCATGCCGGTCAGGTCGTGTGCGTTTTCCGTGTTGTACTGGTTGGAGGCGGCCAGCTTACCGTCGTACGAGGTGGCCACCAGGTCCATATTGCCGTCCACGCGCACTTGCCACATCACTTCCATGGAGTCGACGTTGACGCAGCTGAACAGCGCGCCCCACTTGCTTGGATCGTTCAGGTCGTGACCGTCGTTGGGCAGCGGGATGTGGAATTCGGCGCCGCAGAACACGCGGGTGGAGTAGTTGATCTTAGGATCGACCGGATCGCACTTGTCCGGGAACATGCCGTGGAAGCCCATCACGTTCGGCAGCTTGGTGATCTTGTCGCATTCCATCGTGTCCATGCGGATACGGGCCAGGCGCGAGTGGATCTTGTCGTTGACCCACATGAAACGGCCGTCATAGGTGCCGTCCTTGTAGCTGGCGTGCACGTGGTGGGTGTCGCCCGTGATGTATTCGAGCGAACCATCGGCCTTGGTGCCCATGATTTTTTTCGATTCGTTGGTGATACCCCAGCCGACCATGCAATCGACGTTGAACACGGGGATGCGTTTCAGCGTACGGCCCGATGGCAGGCCGATCACGCGCGCTTCGCCGCCGTGGCCGGCGCTGGTGAAGGCATAGTAGTCATCCAGCTGGCCCGGTGCGATCTCATGGCCGCCGGCGCCTTTGGCCGCAGCCGACGCGGATGCGGAGGCGCTGCCCTTGGGCGCGCTACCTTCTTCCTTGCAGCCAGCCAGCCCCAGCGTGGCGCCAGCCAGGCCCAGCGCCGCGCTCTTGCCGAGGAAACCGCGGCGTGCGTTGACGACTTCGGTATCCAGTTCCTTGCCTGCCTTGTTGCTGCTATCCCTATCCATCTTTTTTTCTCCTGAGTGTGCTTACATCGGTTCGGTGGGTTACCACGCTGCACGCGTGGTCCCGGGCCAGCGCATATTGTCTTGCTTCCCCTAGGCAAAGTTGAATGATCTGCATCAAGGAATTTCAAGCCTGCAAGGCACTGAACGACCTGGTCAGTGTAGGGAGCGCGGCACGCCCGCGCTATCGGTGAATAGTGGGGCGGGCGGCAGCAACCGAACTAGCGGAGCTAGGCCATAGTGACTAGGTGCGCGCAGCGGACGGTGTATTGCGCGCGGGGCCGCGCGTGCCGTAGCATGGCCGCTCGCCTACCGCTCCGATACCGCAGGCAGCGCCGGGCGCCATGAAAGAGGAAGTGCGTCTGATGAACCAGCATGTACCACGCCCCGGCCGTGAATCGGCCCTCAACATCACGATAGACCGCGACGGCACCCGCATCCACCGCCTGGTCGACGACGTGATCTACCCCGTGCGCGCCAGCCGCGCCATCGCCCGCCGCGACCCCATGGTGGAAGCGCTGTTTGGCGCGCCGAAAGTGCGCCGTCCCAAAAACAAGCAATAGCGCGGCGCCGCACGGCTGGCAGTTCCTACGCCTTGATACGGCCACCCTGCTCGAGGTGATACGAACTCATACGGAAATCGCCCGCTGCGGCCTGGACCTTGGCGGCGTGATGGCGCTGGTGTGCGAAGGCGCCCAGGCCCTCACCCACGCCACCGGCGCGCATGATGCGCTCGCCAATGTCGCCAACCGGGCGCTCTACTACGACAGGCTACGGCATAGCATCGCCCAGGCCGAACGCCGGCATGAACGATTCGGCATGCTGTGCATCGATATGGACGGGCTGATTGAACCATGGCCAGCCGCCGTGCCCGGCCGGACTTGGCCCGCTCGCCATCTTCAACTGTATTAATTTCCCAACAGAGCCACGAAAACGATAGCAAATATAAAATCTTTCAGTAAAATGAACTCACAACATCGCAGCAAAGCAACACCATAACAATGAAATCTGCTCGCGCCACAAGCGCAACCGCAGTGCCGCACAATCTCATCGGGAGAAACACATGCTGTTGAGCACCTTGAGTACCGCTACAGGCACCATCCGCGCATCGCAGTCTTCCCATCTTGTCCGTCTGTCCCAACTCCCCCCTGCGTAGCCACACCGCGCCGCCACAATTTATTTAACGCCTAGCAATAACCGTCTCTTGATGGCAAGAGATCGTGTGTTGTTGCCTATTTTTTAGCGCTCGCCAACCGTCGAGAGCGTTAAAATATACTCACGCTCGTTGATTCACGACAGCATGTTGACAGCGGAGTAAGAGCAGCTTGTCCGCCACCAGGACACCTTTGATGTTCCACCCCATTGGAGAAGTCAAAATGACATTGCGCCTCAAACTTACGTTGCTCGCCGCCAGCCTGGCATGCGCCACCGCCGCCCATGCGGGCGTGATCAAGGAGTCCAAGGACTCCATCTTCAAACCGACCGGCAAAGGCTGGGGCGAGCTGGACCTGGACTCCATGAGCCATCCGGAAAAGGCGGCCACACTCAAGGCCCGCCGCACCTCCAACCTGACCTACCAGGGCGGCCCCGTGATGGTGGCGCCCAACACCAACGTCTATTACATCTGGTACGGCAGCAACTGGGATACCGGCAACGGCCCCGCATCGAAGAGCGTGCTGTCCACGCTGGCGCAAAGCATCGGCGGTTCGCCCTACTTCAACATCAACACCACCTACTACAATGGCAGCAACACCCACGTGAGCAACAGCGTCAAGCTGGCCGGCAGCATCACCAATGCCGGCACCCTGGGCACCAAGCTGACGGACGCCAACATCCAGACCGTGGTCACCAGCGCCATCTCGTCCGGCGCCCTGCCGCTGGACAGCAACGCCGTCTACTTCGTGATGACCGACAGCGCCACCACGGCCACCTCCGGCTTCTGCACCCAGTACTGCGGCTGGCATACCAACACCACCGTGAGCGGCCAGAACATCAAGTACGCCTTCGTGGGCAATCCGGAAACCCAGTGCCCGTCGGCCTGCGGCGCCAATACACCCAGCCCGAACAACACCCCGGGCGCCGACGCCATGGCCAGCATCTTCGCGCACGAACTGGAAGAAGCCGTCACCGACCCGGACGGCAACGCCTGGTACTCGCTGCAAAGCGGCATGGAGAACGGCGACAAATGCGCGTGGACCTTCGGCACCACGTCGACCGCCGCCAACGGCGCCAAGTACAACGTGACCATGGGCGGCCTGAAGTACCTGATCCAGCAGAACTGGGTACTGCAGCCGACCCAGGCATGCACCATGCAATATCCCTAAGCCAGAAGGTGTAGCATGATGCAGGGCCGCCGCGCGCTCGATGCGGCGGCCATTCTTACCGGAACACGTATGCACAAGCACGCCCTGACGCTAGCGACCTCGCTTACTCTGCTGTCCCTGGCTGGCCCGCCGGCGCTGGCCGCCGAAGCGCAACAACGCGTAGTCCCCACCGTGACGCTGACGGTGAAACAATTCTCCGAGCTGGAAGAGGACTGGCTACAAGCCGTTCGCCAGCACGACACGGACGCCCTGAACCGGCTGGTGGCCGACAATTTCGAACTGCGCACCTCGGCCGCTCCCGGCCGCCCCACGGCCCGCGCCGCGTGGCTGAAACAGGCGCAATCGGGCGCCCCGTTCGAGTCACGCATTGAACAAATGGCCGTGCATGAATACGGCCCGCTGATGGTGGTGAGTTTCCTGTGGAAGCTGGACGTGCCCAAGACCAGCCCCCTGCCCCAGCAAGTGTTCGTGATCGACACCTGGAAGCAAGGCGACAATGGCTGGCAGGTGGTGACCCGCTATGCCGCGCCGGTGCAGGCCGGCGCCAAGGCCGTGCCGGGCGCCGAACCTGGCCCGCCGGCCGTCGACAAAAAGATCTGAACCCCGCGCCTCACCGCGGCGAGCCGTCCATGCACCTGAGCTCCTATCTCCGCCAAGGTGGCTACCTGGCCGCCGCAGTGGCCAGCGCCGGCCTGATCTGGTACTGGCAGACGGCCACGCCAGCCGATACGTCCAGTGACAGTGGCTCAGGCACGCGCGCCGCCGCGGCCTGGAAAGACGCCATCGGCCCCGGCGCACTGGGCGGCGCGCCCCACAACGCCGCCCTCGACCTGGACACGGACGACCTGCCGCCGGACGGTTTCACCATCGGCGATGGCGGCCAACTGGTGGCCAACCGCCAGCTGCGCGCCAGTTTCGACTATTTCCTGATCCGCAGCGACGGCGCCGACCTGGCCGCGCGCGCCACCCAGCTGCGCGCCTACCTGAAGCAGCGCTTGCCGGCCGCCACCGCCGCCCAGGCCGAGGCGCTGCTCACGCCTTACCTGGCCTACGTGCGCGCCCACGACGAGCTGCTGGCGCGCCAACAACTGACGCTGGCGTCTGGCGCCGTACCCGACGCGCAGCAAACGGAACGGCTGGCCAACTGGCAGGCGCAGCGTGCACGGCTACGCCAGCAAAACTTCCCGGCGGTCCTGCAACGAGCCTGGTTCGGCGACGACGATGAAGTGCTGCTGGAAGCCGTGGCCGAACTGCGCGTGCGTGACGGCGACACCTCCGCCCGCGCCGGCCGCCCCGGTTCCGGGTTCGGTTCCGATTCCGACGCCGAAACCGATTCCAACACGCTGCGCCAGCAACGCCTGCACGGCACCACGGCACAAGCCGCGCGCGACGCCGAGCTGGCCGAGGTGGTGCGCGACGCCACCCGCTCTTACGAAACGGCGGCCGCCGAGGAGCGGCAGTGGCGCCTGCACTACGCGCGCTACCGTGCAGCCGCCGGCCAATTGCAAGGGGACGCCGCCAGCCCGGGCGAAGCACGCCGCCGCAAGCTGGAAGCGCTGCGCACCGAACTGTTTCCCACCGAAGGCGAGCGCCTGCGCGCGCGCGCCAGCGGCATCGAATGACCACACGAGAAGGACTGCACATGAAGCACAAGATAGCGCTGCTGCTCGTCACCGCCCTGCCGGCGCTGGCCCAGGCCGGCGCGGAAACGCCCACCGAAGCGCGCATCCACACCCTGATTGAACCGCGCATGGGCGTCAACATCAAGGTCGATGGCGTCAGCAAGACACCCTATGCCGGCCTGTACGAAGTGCGCACCAACGGCGACGTGTTCTACACGGACGAAAACGCCAGGTACCTGTTCGTCGGCAAGGTGGTCGACACCGGCACCTACCAGGACTTGACGCGCGCCCGCGCCGACCAGCTGGCCACCATCCGCTTTCGCGACCTGCCGCTGGAGAACGCCATCAAGACCGTGCGCGGCGACGGCAAGCGCGTGATGGCCGTGTTCGAAGATCCCAACTGCCCCTACTGCCGCAAGCTGCACCAGACGCTCAAGGACATCGACAACGTCACCATCTACACCTTCCTGCTCGACATCCTGTCCAACGATTCAGCCGTCAAGTCGCGCGATATCTGGTGCGCGGCCGACCGCGCCCAAGCCTGGCAGGCGTGGATCGAGGATAGCAAGCCAGCGCCCGCCGCACCTGCCGGCTGCACGGCGCCGCACGAGCAGGTGCTCGCGCTGGGCAAGCAGTTGCACGTGATCGGCACGCCCACCGTCTACTTCGCGGACGGCACCCGCACCGGCAATGCATTCGACCTGCGCGCGCTCGAAGGCCGCCTGACGGCCGCCCTCAAACCACACAGTGATGCCGGAGCGCATTGACACCCCGGCGCCCGGCTGGCGCGGCCTGCATCCCGACATCCTCAAACTGGGGCTGGTCAGCTTCCTGACCGACCTCAGTTCGGAGATGATCTTCTCCGTGTTCGCCATCTTCTTCACCACCGTGGCCGGCGCCTCCAGCGCGCTGCTGGGACTGATCGAAGGCCTGGCCGACTTTTCCGCCTCCTCGCTCAACTACCTGTCGGGCTGGCTGTCCGACCGCAGCGGCGGGCGCAAGGCGCTGGTGCTGGCCGGTTACGGTTTTTCCACGCTGGCCAAGACCATCCTGCTGGTGAGTACCGCCATCACGGGCTTGAGCCTGTTCCGCGTGATCGAGCGGCTGGGCAAGGGTTTTCGCGGCCCGCCGCGCGACGCCTGGCTGTCGGCCATCGCCACGCCGGCGCGGCGCGGCTACGCGTTCGGCGTGCACAAGGCGCTGGACAAATCGGGCGCCGTGGTGGGCCCGCTGGTGGCGTGGGCACTGCTGAAATGGCTGGGCGAATCGGGCGGCGCCTACCGGCTGCTGTTCTGGGTGGCCGTGGTGCCGGCCATCGTCAGCATGGCCGTGCTGGCCACGGTGAAGGATCGCCCCGCCACGCCCCACGCGCGCGAAAGCGTATGGCGCAACTGGCACGCGCTCAGCCCCGGCTTCAAGCGTTTCCTGCTGCCGGGCGGGCTGTTCGCCCTGGCCTATTACAGCCTGGGCTTCCTGCTGTTGAAGGCGCACGACGTGGGCTTTGGCGTGACGGACATCGTGCTGCTGTACGCCTTCTTCAACGTCACTTGCGTGCTGGCCGCACCGTCCGTGGGGCGGCTGGGCGACCGCATCGGCCGCCGTCATATCGTCGTACTGGGCTACCTGGTGCACGGCCTGCTCAACGTGTGGCTGGCGCTGGCCCATGCGCGGTGGGAGCTGGTGGCAGCCTTCGGCGTGTATGGCCTGTTCTACGCGATCGAGGATGCGCAAAGCAAAGCCTACATCGCCGATCTGGAACCGGAGCGGCGCGCCTCGGCCATCGGCATCTACAGCTTCGTGACGGGCGTGCTGTACCTGCCGGCGTCGCTGCTGGCGGGCGCGCTGTGGAGCATAGCCCCCACCTGGACCTTTGGCGCGGCGGCCCTGCTGTCGCTGGCCGCCATCATCGTGTTTATAACCACCCGCGGCGGCCGGACATGAAAAAAGGGAGGCTCGCGCCTCCCTTCTCTTTACTACCGCCTGCCGCGCCTAGTGCGTGGTCAGGAAGGTCTTCAGCTTGTCCGAACGCGATGGCTGGCGCAGCTTGCTCATGGCCTTCGCTTCGATCTGACGGATACGTTCGCGCGTCACGTCGAACTGCTTGCCCACTTCTTCCAGCGTGTGGTCGTTCGACATTTCCACGCCATAGCGCATGCGCAGCACTTTCGCTTCGCGCGGGGTCAGCGAATCCAGCACTTCCTTGATCACGTTGCGCATCGAGGCGTGCAGCGCAGCGTCCAGCGGTGCCAGCGTGGTGTTGTCTTCGATGAAGTCGCCCAGCTGCGAATCGCCATCCTCGCCCATCGGCGTTTCCATCGAGATCGGCTCTTTGGCGATCTTCATGATTTCGCGCACTTTGTTTTCCGGCATTTCCATCTTGACGGCCAACGTGGCCAGATCCGGCTCGCTGCCCGTTTCCTGCATGATCTGGCGCGAGATGCGGTTCATCTTGTTGATCGTCTCGATCATGTGCACCGGCACGCGGATGGTGCGCGCCATGTCGGCGATGGAGCGGGTGATGGCCTGGCGGATCCACCACGTGGCGTAGGTCGAGAACTTGTAGCCGCGGCGGTATTCGAACTTGTCCACCGCCTTCAGCAGGCCGATGTTACCTTCCTGGATCAGGTCGAGGAATTGCAGGCCGCGGTTGATGTACTTCTTCGCGATCGAGATCACCAGACGCAGGTTGGCCACCGTCATTTCACGCTTGGCCTGACGGGCACGCTTCTCGCCGGCCGCCATCTGCTTGTTGATCTTGCGCAGGTCGGCCAGCGGCAGCGCCACGCGCGCCTGCAGGTCGATCATCTTCTTCTGCAGCTCTTTCACGGCCGGCACGTTACGGCCCAGCACCGCGCTGTACGGGTAGGCGCAATCGACTTCCAGGTCAACCCAGTCCAGGTCGCACTCATTGCCGGGGAAGACCTTGATGAAGTGGGCGCGCGGCATGCCGCATTTGTTCACGCACAGCTCCAGCACGGCGCGCTCGATGTGGCGCACTTCTTCCATCTGGCCGCGCAGCGTGTCGCACAGCTTTTCCACCACCTTGGCCGTGAAGCGGATTTCCAGCAGTTCGTTGGAGATCGCTTCCTGCGCCGCCACATAGCCCTTGGAGCCGTAGCCGCCCGAGGCCTTGCGCATCTTGTCGTACTGGGCCGAGATGACGGCGAATTTTTCCAGCGCTGCCTTCTTCAGCTGCACCAGTTGTTCGGTCGAGAAGCCGGCCGCGCCGCCATTGGCGTCGCCGTCCTCCTCCTCTTCCTCGACTTCCTCTTCCTCGTCGTCGTCCGACGCGACGGCGGCCGTACTGGCGGCGGGCGCGTTGTTGGCTTCATTGAGGTCGACGAAACCGTCCACCACCTCATCGACCTTCATTTCGTCGGCTTCGATCTTCTTGGCCAGCGCGACGATCTCGGCGATCGTGGTGGGGCAAGCGGAAATAGCCTGGATCATGTCCTTCAAGCCGCCTTCGATGCGCTTGGCGATCTCGATCTCGCCTTCGCGCGTCAGCAGCGCCACGGCGCCCATCTCACGCATGTACATGCGCACCGGGTCGGTGGTGCGGCCGAAGTCGGAATCGACGGTCGACAGCGCGGTGGCGGCGGCCGCCTCCACTTCGTCGTCGCTGGTCACGGTGGCCACGCTATCGGTCAGCAGCAGCGATTCAGCGTCCGGGGCGCGCTCGTAGATGGCGATGCCCATGTCGTTGAAGGTGGCGATGATGCCTTCGATCGCTTCCGGATCGATGATGTTTTCCGGCAGTTGGTCATTGATCTCGGCATAGGTCAGGAAGCCGCGCTCCTTACCCATGTTGATCAGGTTCTTGATCTGCTGGCGGCGGCGTTCCAGGTCTTCGGCCGACGCTTTCGGGTCCAGGCCCAGCATGTCGGCGGCGCCACCCTTGGCCTTGCGCTCGCGGGCCTTGGAGACGGCCTTCAGTTCGGCCCGTTCAACGGCGTTCAGTGCCGCCACTTCATCGTTTTCCGGCGTGAATTCGCTCGGCTTACGGCCACGGCGGCCCGGCACTTTCACGCTCGGCAGCAGGTAGCCGGAGGTGTCGATCGAGGCCAGCGTGGCCGCGTCGGTCACCTGGCTCACGGCCGGACCGGCCGTCACGATCACCACCGGGGCCGGCTCGGCCTTGGCCTTGACCAGTTTGGACTTGGGCGCGGCGGCCGGCTTGGGGCCAGCCGGCGCGGCCAGCGACACGGCGGCCGAAGCGGCGCCAGCCTTGCGGGCCACCTTGACGGTGGGCGCCTTGGCCGACGCATCGGTCGCCACGCTCGCTTCAGCCGTGACGGCTTCGGCGGCGGCGACCGCCGCCAGGCGCGAGCTCTTTTTCTTGACTACCGTTACTTTGCCCGCTGCCTCTTGCGCATTCTCGATGACATAAGATAAAGTCGTCTTTGGCACCACCAGCGGTGCGGAGCTGGTGCGGGCAGCCTTGACGGACAACGTTAAAGTTTTCGGCGTTTTTGTCATTAAAATTCTCTCTATGCGAGACCCATGGGTCCATACCCCAATGCCATTGGCCGGCGCTCACCGCATGCGGTCCGCCTGGCTAAGCAATGTTGTATAAAAGTTGACGATGAAGCTGCGGAATAAAAAAAGCCCGCTACCTATCAACGGGCTTCGATCTATTTTTCAGTGAAGAATAGAGGAGAGGGCAAATTATGCCGTATCGCGAGACATCAAGATAATTGATAAATCAAATATCTGTTATCCAAAAACCACATAACAAGGGCTAGCGCCCCGTTAAATCTTCCTGTACCAAACTGAAATCGCACCACCCTACATTTGGTGCGTCAGTCATTATACAAGGTTTGGCGCGCAAAAGCACCTACCCGGCTCGATTGAAAAACGTGGTCGAAATGACATGGTGATTTGAAATGCACTGCATTGATGGAGCACGCATGATATGCTGGCGCCTCTCGCTTTAACCTATGATTCGATGAACACTAGCCTCACCCCCCTGCCGCCAGCCGGCGACGTTGAAACGACTGGCGCCACGACGCCCGCCAACGCCGCTTCGACCACCGCCTCGACCGCCGCCGCGCCGGCGCAGTCCCCGCGCAGCCTGCTGAAAAAACTGCAGACGGAATTCCCGGCCTTCCGCGATTTCCTGCCGCTGTCGATCGGTATCGACAAGCAACTGCTGGCCCGCATGCCCGACCTGGACCGCAAGACCATGCGCACCGCGCTCGGCATCCACACCGGTTCGCTGCGCTACCTGAAAGTGATGGAAAAGGCCAAGGTGCGTTACGACCTGGACGGCACCGCCGGCGCCGAAGTGACCGATACCCACCGCGCCCACGCCACCCAGGTGCTGCAGGAACGCTTCAAGAAGGAAGCGGAACGCAAGAAGGCCGAGCGCGCCGCCGCCGCCGCCGAGGAAGCGGCCCGCGTGCGCGCCGACAAGCTCAATCAGCTGACCGCGAAATTCTCGCGCAAAGGTTGAGTTGATGCCGGAAGCCGTGCCGGCCGGCGCGCCCGGAGCGCCTGAACTGCCGCCCTACCCGGGCATCACGCTGCGCGACGTGCGCGTGGTGAGCACGCCGGCGCAAGCCGAGGAGGCGCGCGCCGACTTGCTGGCATCGGACGCCATCGGCTTCGACACGGAATCCAAGCCCACCTTCCTCAAAGGTGAAAAATCGACCGGGCCGCACCTGATCCAGCTGGCCACGGACCGCATCGCCTACCTGTTCCCCGTCGGCGCCCATCCCGCGCGCGATGTGCTCAAGGCCATCCTGGAGTCGGAACAGACCATCAAGGTGGGCTTCGGCCTGTCCGACGACGTCAAGCGCCTGCACGCCAAACTGGAGATCCAGGCCGCCCGCGTGCTGGACCTGTCGGTTGCGCTGCGCACGCCGGGCCAGCGCAACGACCTGGGCGCCAAGACGGCGGTGGCCAAGTTCTTCGGCCAGAAGCTGCAGAAGTCGAAAAAAATCTCCACCACCAACTGGGCCACCCCGCGCCTGAACGAAAAGCAGATCCTGTACGCGGCAGACGACGCCCATGTGGCGCTGCGCATCTACCGCCACTGGATCGCGCAAGGCGGCAAGATCCCGCCGTTCAAGGCCCCCAAGCCGCCGCGCCAGCACCGGCCAGGCAAGCGCCGCCCCGAATCCACCCTCGCGCCTGCATCCGCACCTGCGCCTGCGCCTGCGGACGATCAGGCCGGCGAGCACTGAACGCCCCCCCACTCGCTCGCATCCAACCGACGCGCAAAAAACAGCACCCCGTCTGTCATTATTCAGCAGCACGGTATATGCTTGCCAAACCGCCAAATATGCAATGGCGCTTTGCTTTCCTGCGCATTTTCCTGCGCGTTTTCCTGATAGACGGTATAGCTCATGTTCAAACCCTTGACCGTGGCACGGCACACCGCACGCACGCTGACGTTGGCGCTGCCCCTGGTGCTATCGTGCGCCCTGCCGGCGCGGGCCGCCACGCCCGCCACCCTGCCCGACACCATGGAACAGCGCGTGGCAGCCTGCACCGCCTGCCACGCCATCAAGGAACGCGGCGACGCCTTCTTTCCCCGCATCGCCGGCAAGCCGGCCGGCTACTTGTACAATCAGCTGCTCAATTTCCGCGAGGGACGGCGCCGCTATCCCATGATGACCTACATGGTGGAGCACCTGTCCGATGACTATCTGCGGGAAATCGCGCAATACTTCTCCGAACAGCACCCGCCCTACCCGCCGCCAGCAACCAGCACCGCCAGCGCCGGCACCCTGGAACGGGGCCGCACGCTGGTGCGCCACGGCGATCCGGCGAAGAAAATTCCCGCCTGCGTGGCCTGCCACGGCGAACCGCTGACGGGCGTGGCGCCCGCCATCCCCGGCCTGATCGGCCTGCCGCACGATTACATCAACGCCCAATTCGGCGCCTGGCGCAACAAGGTACGACGCGCCGCCGCGCCCGATTGCATGGCCGAGATCACCAGCCGCCTGACGGACGCCGACGTCGCCGCCGTCTCGTCCTGGCTGGCCAGCCAGCCGGCCGATCCGGCCGCCCGCCCCGCCACCACCATCGCCATGCCGATGCCGCTCAAGTGCGGCAGCGTGCCGGCCCCATGATCCTATGAAGACCGTCACCCTGATCCTCGCGTGCGCCGGCGCGCTGCTGGCCACCGTGCTCGCCATCGCCCTGTGGCCCATCGACGATGCCGGCCCGCCGCCCACCACCACGGCCGCGCTGGCGCCGGCCGAGCGCGTGGCGCGCGGCGCCTACCTGGCCCGCGCCGGCGACTGCATGGCCTGCCACACCACGCGCGGCGGCGCGCCTTACGCGGGCGGGCGGGCGCTGCCCACGCCGTTCGGCACCATGGTCACGCCCAACATCACCGCCGACCGCGAGACGGGCATCGGCGCCTGGAGCGCGGACGACTTCTGGCGCGCCCTGCACAACGGCAAATCGAAAGATGGCCGCCTGCTGTATCCGGCCTTCCCCTACACCAACTACACCAAGGTGTCGCGCGACGACGCCGATGCGCTGTACGCCTACTTCCAGAGCGTGCCGGCGGCGCGCCAGCCCAACCGCCCGCACCAGCTGCGCTTCCCGTACAACCAGCAATTCATGCTGGCCGCGTGGCGCGCGCTGTACTTCAAGCCGGCCGTGTTCCGCCCCCAGCCCACCCAATCGGCCGACTGGAACCGGGGCGCCTACCTGGTCGAAGGCCTGGGCCATTGCGCCGCCTGCCACAGCGAACGCAATACGCTGGGCGCCACCAGCGACACCCTGTCAGGCGGCATGATCCCCGTATTGGGCTGGTACGCCCCATCGCTGACGGCCGACGCGGAAGCGGGCCTGGGCGAATGGCGGCCGGAACATGTGGCGGCGCTGTTGAAGACGGGCGTGTCGCCGCGCGCCACCGTGTTCGGGCCGATGGCCGAAGTGGTGCGGCAAAGCCTGCAGCACCTGAGCGACGCCGACATCCAGGCCATGACGGTCTATCTGCGGGCGTTGCCGGGCGCGGCGGAGAAATCGAATTACGAGCGCGACACGTCGGCCCAGGCCAAGGAATTCCTGCTGGCCGGCGCGCGGCTGTACAACAAGCATTGCGTGGACTGCCACGGCGCCAACGGCAAGGGCTTGCCACCGGGCGTGCCGCCGCTGGCCGGCAACCGCGCGCTGACGATGGAGGAAGCCGTGAACCCGATCCGTCTCGTGCTCAATGGCGGCTTCGCGCCCGGCACGGCGGGCAATCCGCGCCCCTATGGCATGCCGCCGTTCGGCCATGCCTTGAACGATACGGAAGTGGCGGCCGTGGTGTCCTACCTGCGCAGCGCGTGGGGCAACAATGCCCCGCCCATCACGGGCCAGGACGTGAACCGCTACCGCAACGTGCCGCTCGATTGAAGTGGTGAGATGGAGGGGGCCGCGCGCGGCCTCCGGTTAAACGCGCTCGGTCAGGCCGACGCGGTTGGTGCTGGCGTTACGCGCATCTTCCGGGCTGACCTTGCCGGCGGCCAGCAGCGCGCGCAGCGAAGCGTTCATGGTGTGGCAACCGGGCGCCGATTTGCCTTCCATCCAGCCGCGGATGGCCGACACATTACCGCTGGCGATCATCTGCACCACTTCCGGATTGGAGGTCAGGCATTCCGTGGCCAGGTGGTAGCGTTCGCCCTCGACAGACGGCAGCAGCGCCTGGCACAGCACACCGCGCAGCGCATGGGCCAGCGCCTGCGATTGCGGTTCCGTGTTACCCAGCAGGCGTACCATCTTCTGCAACCCCAGCTCGGTGGAACGGGCGTGCAGCGAGGCCAGCACCAGCGGACCCGATTCGGCCAGCGCCAGCGCTTCCTGCGCCGTCTGGGCGTCGCGGATCTCGCCGATCACGATCACGTCAGGCCGCTCGCGCAACGCGTCCAGCGCGCCCAGGTAGAAACTTTCCACGTCGCCGTCGAAGCCCACCTCGCGCTGGGTGATCACGCATTTGCGCTGCGGGATCAGGGTTTCCACCGGATCTTCAATGGTGATGATGTGGCCCGAACGGTTCTTGTTGATCTCGTCGAGCATGGAGGCGATGGTGGTCGACTTGCCCTGGCACGTGTCGCCGATGATCAGCACCAGGCCACTGGCGAGCTTGGCGAAGTCCTGCTCGTCCTGGCGCAGGCCCAGCTGGCCCAGCGCCATCGGCTCCTTGGGGAAGCGCCGGATCACGCAGCCCAGCCGCTTCTTGCCCTGGAAGGTGAAGCAGTTGGCGCGGATGCGGGCCGTGTGCAGGTCGATCGAACGGTCGAAGGCGCGGTCCTGGATCCGTTCGGACCAATTGGGCTCCACCACTTCGAAGAACTCCTCCAGCTCCTCGCGCGTGATGGGCGAATCCGTCACCGCCACCAGGCCCTTGGGTTGGCGCAGCAGCAAGGGACTGTTCTGGTGGATCAGGATGTCGCTGAAGATCAGCTTGGAGTTCAGCAGGTGCAGGATCTGCTCGACCAGCGTGCCAAACACGGGATGGTCTTCGTTCTCCACATAGGACAACGTGCGTATTTGCGACGACAAGTGATGTTCCATCTTTGCTCTGCTCTCCGGGTCCGTTGCGCCGTTGGGCAACCGTCCCCAACTGCTACGGCGATTATAAGACCAGCGCCAAAGATTGCCACAAGAAAATTAACTATATGGAACTTGGGCGCAACAGGCGCCTGGCGTCAGCGTGGCTGGCGGGTCTTGGGGTATTCGAAACCGGTGCGCAAGTCCATCTGCCAGCGCTGGTTGGCGTCCGTCACCTCGGCCCGGTCGGGCGGCGCGTCGCCGGCCAGGGCGCCCGAGAACAGTGGCAAGCCTTCGCCCTTGCGCACCAGCTCGTCGCAGCGCTCGTAGACATTCTTGCAACCCGTTTCCGCGAGCAGTGCCTGCACGATAGGTACCTTCCACGCATCCACGCCGCCAGCCTGGAAGCGGCAGATCAGGTAGCCGGACGGGCCGCCATAGCTCTCCACCAGCAGGCCGGGCAAGCCATCCTCCTCGCCCAGCACCAGCGGCACCAGGGCCGTGGCGGCCGCCTGGCGCAGGCTGGCGGCGCGCTTCTCGATGGCGGCCTTGACGCGGCGCTTCATCAGCGCGTGGTCGATCGGCTCATCCTGGCGGAAGCTCCACACGCGGGCGCGGATCTGCGATTTCGAGTTATAGGCGGCGCGGGCCAGGAACTGGCGCGACGAAGTCTGCACG
This sequence comes from Rugamonas apoptosis, assembly GCF_014042355.1. GTDB lineage: Bacteria > Pseudomonadota > Gammaproteobacteria > Burkholderiales > Burkholderiaceae_D > Rugamonas > Rugamonas apoptosis. Next base: position 103,739 of record NZ_JACEZU010000003.1, on the reverse strand, counting down.
ATGGCAGTCGAACCGGGCTTCATTTTTTCCTGCGGCTTCCCGTCCACTTTTTCGATCGCGGACGCGTAAATCCACGGTTCGCCGGCCAGCAAGCTTTTTTCCTTGCCCTGTTTGATGGTGATGATCAGCATGGTATTCCAGTGAGATTGACCGGCGCGGCCGGTCAGGGTGACGTTGCGCCGCCAAGCGGTGCGATGCCGGCATGATACCTCATTGCACCGGCGCCGCCGGCACGCCGCTGGCACGGTCGGCGCAAACATGATACAAAATATTTAACTCGACAAAGATAATTGACACACATGGCACGGGAATCCCTCCCCCTGAAAGCAACATGCCCGGATCGCTCCGGGCATGTTGCTTTACAGGTCGTATTTCCATTCCTACAGGTCGTACTTCAGTTCCGCCACCAGCGTGCGCTGGGTGTAGGGATGGTAGGCCCAGTATTTGGCATTGTTCAGGTTATCGATGCCGGCCGACGCTGTCCAGTGCGCGCCCAGCCGGTAGCGCAGGCGCACGTCCATCACCAGGAACTTCGACACGCCCGTGTAGGTATTGCCGTTCGGGTCGGTGTTGTCCAGCGTGCCGTACTGCTTGCCGCTGTAGCGCACACCGTACGTGCCGCTCCACTGCGCGTTGGCCTGGTAGGCGGCCAGGAAGTTGGCGCGCCAGCGCGGCACGCGCGGTTGCAGCTTGCCCACGCTGGCCGAGAAGGCGTCGTTGGCGACGATGCGCGAATCGGCGTAGGTCAGGCTGTCCGTGATGCTCAGGCCGGACAGCAGCACATTGTCGGCCTGGTGCGAGAACTCCACGCCCGTGGTGCGGATCTTGCCCACGTTCTGGACCGTGTTGACGGTCGGCGTCAGCGGCTGCGAATACAGGGCATCGCGCGTGACCTCATGGAACAGCGTGGCACGCAGGCTAGAATCGGCGTTCAGGCGCTCGGCCGTCAACTCGCTGGTCCACGATTTTTCCGCCTTCAGGTTGGGGTTGGAATAGAGCAGATCGCCGTCCACGATAGAACCCTGGAACATCTCGGCCGCCGTCGGATTGCGCACGGCGCGGCCGGTGGAGGCTTTCATGGTCCATTCGTCCGTGGCGTTCCAGGCCAGCGCCGCCTTGGGCGACCAGGCCGTTTCACTGCGGTCAGTGAACGGCAACAGCTTGCCTTTGGCGCCGACCTGGCCATCGAACGCCTGCCAGCGCTCCAGCCGCGCGCCCAGCGTGGCTTTCCACAGCGGTGCGATACGCCAGGTATCCTGCCCGAACAGGCTTTCCAGGCGGGTGTCGCCATTGAAGTCGGACACCGGCGTGCCGTCCACCGCGTGCAGCAAGTCGCCGCTGCTGAACACGTGGGTGCGCAGTTTGGCGCTGTCGCGCTGCAGGCCGAAATCGACGATGTGGGCGCCAGCCATGCCGTCCGGGCGCCACGTGCCTTTCAGCGCCAGCGTATTCCAGCCGCTGCCGCCCATATCGGTGATATTGCCCTGGCCATTGGTTTGCGCATTCGCCACCAGCACGGTCGGGGTGCGCACCAGGTCGCGGTGGTAGTCGTACAGGCTGGCCGCCAGTTCCCAGTCGAACACGCCCTTGCTATGGCTCTTGAGCGACAGGCCGTGCATCATGTGTTCCAGGTCGCCCATGCTGGGCGCGAAGTCGGAGGCCAGCAAGGTGTAGGTCTTGCCGCCGAAGTTGATGCGGTTCTTGTCGTCGCCCGTGTAGACGGCGTTGCCGGCCGCATCACGCAGGTAGGAATCGGAGTGGCGCTCGGCGTCGTTCTTCCACCAGCCCAGCGTGTAGCTGGCCCGCAGCACAGGCGTCACATCGTAGGCCAGCTTGACCTTGGCGTGATCCTGGATGGTGTGGATCTGGTTGGTGGCGCCCAAAATCAGCCAATCCTGGTTGATGGGATTGCGGTCGGCCAGCGCGCCCGTCACGGGCAGGCCGGCGCTGCCGGGCACGCCCTTGCTCACCAGTTTATTGGCGAAGGCGATGGGCTGGCCATTGCTGTCCAGCCGCGACAGGTCCAGCCACCACGACCACGCGCCTTGGCGGTCGCCGATGGAGGCGCTGCCCTGCTTGCCCACGTAATGGGCGTCGGTGCCGTACTGCCTGAACGCCTGGCCGAAGCCGGACAGCTTGAAGTGGGCTTCGAAGCGGGTCGGCATGCGGGTCATGAAGTCGACCACGGCGCCGACGGAATTGCCCGCGTAGGCGGCCGAGAATGGACCATAGAGCACGTCCACCCGTTCGATTTCCTCGGGCGTAACCAGGCCCCAGCGCGGCGTGTAGGTGGCGCCGTTGCCCAGCAAGTTGGACAGCAGGATGCCGTCCGCGTACACCATGGAACGGGCGCTGTTGCCGGTGCCGGAAGCGCGGCTGGCCAGCACGGCGTGGTCGTAATCGCCCACGTAGCGTTTGCGCACGTTCAGGCTGGGCAGGTATTTGAGGGCGTCCTCGCTGTCGAGGGCGTTGATGCGCTCCTCGATCTGCGGGCCGGTGATGCCTTCGATGGTGGTGGGAATCTGGGTCGGCAGCGAGCTGGGACGGCCGCCGTTGATGGCGATCACCGTCATCGGCTGGGCTTCGTCGGCCACGGCATGGCCGGCGCCCAGCAGGGACAATAACAGGACCAGCGGTTTGACCTGGATGCGATGTGTCATGGCAGGCTCCGTCGGCTTAGTGTTTAGGCGCGGCGTAGTTGAGCGCCTTGACCGGGACCGACAACGACACCGTTTCCGTCTTCTTGTCCTGGTTCTGGATCACCAGCGTCATGGGCACCGTGTCGCCCTCCTTCAACTGGCGCTTCAAGTCCAGCAGCATCACGTGGTAACTGCCCGAGGCCAGGTTCACCGCTTTGCCGGCCGGCAGATCGAGGCCCGCGACGGCGTGCATGCGCATCATCTGGCCTTCCATCGCCATTTCGTGGATCTCGACCACGCCGGCCGCGCTGGAGCGCACTTCAACCAGGCGCGCGTCGCGTGCCGACTGCAACTGCATGAACGCGCCGGTGGCCTTGGCGGTGGGGACGGTGGCGCGGATCCAGGCATCCTTCACGGTGACCTGGGCCATGGCGCAGGAGGCGAGCGTCATCGACGCGAGGAAGGTCAGCATTTGCTTTTTCATGTTCATTCTCTCTTCAAGTGGCGGCACGGGCCGGTGCGCGGTGCTGGGCCTGCGTGTCCTGGGGCGGACAGCGGCGAGCGCACGACGGCGGTACGCGCGGAGCCGCACGGGGGCGGCACTATTTCAGGCGCGGCGATCGACGATCAGGCGCCCAGGGTAATCGGGTACGGGAGAGGAGCGGCGGCGCGCAGGGCGCGGCCGCGATCAGGCCGCGGGCGGACCGCGCGGACGGGAGGCCGACCACGCCGTCAGCGGCGCGGGCGAGCGGTAGAACAGGAAAGGTTGGATCGAGTGGGTGCTGAACAGGCCCAGCCCGGAAACGAGCGTGGGCAGCAGGCCGTAGCTGCCGGCGTGCGGTGTGCAATAGCCGCAATCGTCCATGCTGAACATGGCCTTGTGCGGCGCCTGCTGTTGGTCGGCGCCATCGGCCAGCATGGCCTGGACCACATCGCCGGCCGGTGCGGCCTGCATGGTGGTGCGGCAGATTTCCCAGGTGGCGGGCTGGCCCTGCATGAAGGCGACGGCATGGGAAATCGAAGGCGCGAGCGCGTTCATGAGGATCGCAAGACATGCGATCCAGATGTGCAGCGCGCGTAGATTCGTTTTCCTGGACATGGGTCGATTATAGCCGAGCGTGGATTTCCCCCACGCGGCGAGCTTGGATGAACTTGATTTATGCTGTCCTTTTCAGGAATAGATCAGCGTTCGCCCTTGAAGGTTTCGCGGCCGATTTCCACCGTCGTGGTGCCATCCGTCAGCCAGATCTGGCCATCCTGGATCGTACATTGCAGCTGCATGGTGCGCTGGGCCATCTTTTCCAGCTCGGCCATGGCGTCCGACGGCAGGTTAATCACGGTCAGGTTCTTGCACCGTTCAACCTTGTTGGCCAGCTGCTTCCACCAGATATGGCTGGTGGCGCTGTAGCTGTACACCACCACGTGCTCGGAACGGCCACAGGCCTTGAGCAGCTTCTTCTCGTCCGGCTGGCCCACTTCGATCCACAGCTGGATGGCGCCCGTCAGGTCCTTCTGCCACAGGTCCGGCTCCTCCACGTCGAACAAGCCCTTGGTGAAGGTCAGCGCCTCATTGGCGTGGATGGCGAAGGCCAGCAACCGCACCATCATGCGCTCGTCCGTCTCGGACGGATGACGGGCCAGCGTCAGCACCTGGCCTTCGTAGAAGTTGCGGTCCATGTCCGCGATTTGCAGATCGGCTTTGTAGATTGTCGCTTTGAGGGCCATCTTGTGAATCTTTGTAGTGATATAAACGATTACTTGAAAACGACGGTCTTGTCGCCGTTTTGCAGGATGCGGTGCTCGACGAACCACTTGACGGCGCGCGCCAGCACCACGCATTCCACGTCGCGGCCGATGGCCGACAGCGTCTCGGCATCCATCGAATGGTCGACCCGCTCCACGTCCTGCTCGATGATAGGGCCTTCATCCAGGTCGCCCGTCACGAAGTGAGCGGTGGCGCCGATCAGCTTCACGCCGCGGTTGTGGGCTTGCGCATACGGCTTGGCGCCCTTGAAGCTGGGCAGGAAGGAATGGTGGATGTTGATCGCCTTGCCCTTCAGGGCCGCGCACAGTTCCGGCGACAGGATCTGCATGTAGCGCGCCAGCACCACCAGGTCGACGCCGTGGGTGTCCATCAGCTCGATGATTTTCGCTTCCTGCGCGGCCTTGGCTTCCTTGGGCGCGCCGGTGGCCAGCGGCAGGTGGTGGAACGGGATGTTGTAGCTGGCCGCCAGCTGGTAGAAGTCCATGTGGTTGGACACGATGGCCGGAATCTCCACCGGCAGCAGGCCGCTCTTGTAGCGGAACAGCAGGTCGTTCAGGCAGTGGCCGATCTTGGACACCATCAGCATCACGCGCGGCTTGTAGCGGGCGTCGCGCAGTTCCCAGTTCAGGCCCATCTCGGCCGCCAGCACGGTGAAATCGGCGCGCAGCAGCGCGTCGCCCACGGCGCTGTCCTCCAGCGCGAAGTGCACGCGCATGAAGAACAGGCGCGACTCGCCATCGCCGAACTGGGCCGAGTCGATGATGTTGCAGCCGTGAGCGGCCAGGAAGCCCGATACGCGATGAACGATACCGCGCTGGTCCAGGCAGGAGAGAGTCAAAATGTATTCGGGGTGGGTCATGGCTGCGTTTGGGCAATGATTGGTTATCTGAACAAGGGCGATATTGTCGCATGCCTGAGGCCCTGCCGTAAAAAAGTGGGTAAATTAGCATGACCGCGGACAAGCTCGCGTCACAAAACAGGAAATAGCACGGTCGTGCATTTATGCGGTATAGTGGACGCCACCTACCCTTACAGAGGAAGAAAAAATGACAACGAACGTCTTGGAGAACCTGCAATTCCGCCTCGCCGCCCGCCCGGTGGGCATGGTCAAGGCCAGCGACTGGCAGCAGGTGGTGGAACCGGTGCGCGAACTGGCCGAGGGCGAAATCCTGGTCAAGGTGCTGTACCTGTCGCTGGACCCGGCCATGCGCGGCTGGATGAACGACGCCAAGTCCTACATCCGCCCGGTGGCCATCGGTGAAGTGATGCGGGCCGGCGGCGTGGGCGTGGTGCTGGCCTCGCGCTCGCCCAAATTCGCCGTGGGCGACCACGTGTCGGGCGGCATGGGCGTGCAGCGCTACTGGATCGGCGCGGCCGACGACAAGGCGGGCGCCTTCTACAAGGTCGATCCGGCGCTGGCGCCGTTGACCACTTACCTCAACACGCTGGGCATGCCCGGCATGACGGCCTATTTCGGCCTGCTCGAATCGGGCCAGCCCAAGGCCGGCGAGACGGTGGTGGTGTCGGGCGCGGCCGGCGCCGTGGGCCAGACCGTGGGCCAGGTGGCCAAGCAACTGGGCTGCCGCGTGGTGGGTATCGCCGGCGGCAAGGAGAAATGCGATTTCGTCGTCAATGAACTGGGCTTCGACGCCTGCATCGACTACAAGGGCGGTTCCGTGCGCGATGGACTCAAGCAGCATTGTCCGCAAGGCGTGGACGTGTATTTCGACAACGTGGGCGGCGACATCCTGGATACGGTGCTGACCCGTATCAACCTGAAGGCCCGCATCGTTATCTGCGGCGCCATCTCGCAGTACAACAACACGGACGCCGTGAAAGGGCCGGCCAACTACCTGTCGCTGCTGGTCAACCGGGCGCGCATGGAAGGCATCGTCGTCTTCGATTACGCCGACCGCTACCACCTGGGCGTGGCCGCGCTGGGCCAGTGGCTCAAGCAAGGCAAGATCAAGAGCAAGGAAGACATCGTGCAAGGCATCGAACAATTCCCGCAAGCACTCAACATGCTGTTTGAAGGCAAGAACTTCGGCAAGCTGGTGCTGCAGGTGGCGCAGGACTAAGCCCACGCCCCGGCGCCGCACCACCGCCAGCACGCGCGGTGCGGCGTCCCTCCCCTCTTTTTTTTCGCGGCCACGGAACTTCCGTTCTCGGCCGCCGTCTATCCCAAGTCTGCATTTGCCGTCCGGCGCCGCCGGACCTTTGCACCCGCCAGCTTGAGGATATGCCATGGACACCTTCGTCACTCCCGCATTACGCTCGCATTGCGATGCCCTGATCACCTATTCCACCGACGTCAGCCAGCACATGCTCGACACGCTGCACAAGGTCGGCGAACTGAATTTACAACTGGCACGCGACATGCTGGGCGACCTGGGGCAGATATACCAGCGCACACTGAGCGGCGGCAACGCGGCAGAACTGGGCGCGGCGCTAGGCGGCAAGCTCAACCCAGCCAACGGCCCGCTGCGCGACTACCAGCGCAAGCTGGCCGACACCATGGCCCACGCCTGCGACGACCTGGCGCGCGCCACGGAAACCCATATGCCCAAACTGAGCCGTTCGGCCACGGCCGTGGCCGAAGACACCATGCGCCGCGCCTCGGAGGAAGCGGCCAGGGCCACCGAACGCCAGCAGGAGACGATGCAGCAGATGCACGCCGGCATGCATGGCGGCGACGGTCATGCGGGCGAGCCCGCCGACCAGCGGCCCCATTGAACGGTGGCCCGCGCCGCAAGGAACTGGAACTTCCGCCGGCGTCCCGCCTCTAACCACGCAGAGCAGCCCGAACGTGCGCGCCTCGCGGGCGGCGCGGTGCTCAGCGAACCACAACTCACCCAAGACCAAGGAGGTCGATATGGCCAGCAATCACGGTAGCGATCAAGGCAAGAGCGGCACGCAAAAAGGCACGGCCAAACGCGGCTTTGCCGCCATGAGCGAAGCGCAGCAGCGCGAAATTGCCAGCAAGGGCGGCCAGGCCGCGCATCAGAAAGGCACGGCGCACGAGTTCGATTCGGAGGAAGCGCGCCGCGCCGGCCAGAAAGGCGGCGAAGCGGTCAGCCGCGACCGGGAACACATGGCGGAAATCGGCCGCAAGGGCGGCGAGAACCGGCAACTGGCCGCGCGCCAGAACGGCAAGGCGCGCGCCAGCGCCAGCTCGCAACAACAAGACAAGAGCGGCGCCAGACAAGGCGACAAGGAAGACGGCAGCTAAGTGCCGCCTTCGCGCTGGCGGCGGCCGCTATGCCGCCAGCACTTCCCGCAATCGCAGCAGCATGGATGCGTGCACCCGCGGTGGCGCGGCCGCGATATCGGCTGACAGCAGGCGATAAGGCGCGCCATCGACCTGCGTCACCATGCCACCCGCCTCGCGCACCAGCAACGCCGGGCCCAGGCAGTTGAAGCCGTCCTCGCCAAATTCCCAGAACGCATCGAGGCGGCCGCAAGCCACATAGGCCAGTTGCAGCGACGTGCAGCCCAGGTTGTGCACGGCCGCCACGTCCGGCAACATGGCGCTCAGGGCATGGCCGGCCCTGCTCACCGCGCGCGGCTGTTTGACGGCGAACGGCGGCTGGCTGGTGGCCACCACGCCGTTGTAGTGGCTCTCGCGCTCGTTCACCCGCACCGGCTTGCCGTTGCACCAGGCGCCAGCGCCCCATACGGCATGGAACATCTCGTCATGGGCCGCGTCGAACACGGCCACGAACACGGGCACGCCTTCGCGCACCAGCGTCAGCGACATGGCCCAGTTCGGCAACGCGCGCAGGAACTGGGGCGCGCCATCGATCGCGTCGCAGATCCAGTATTCGCCCCGCGCCAGCAAGGCGATGGCTTCCTCGTCGTCGCTGTCGGCGCCTTCGAATTCCCCTTCCATCCAGCCGATGCGCGGATACAGTTCGGCCAGCCCGCAGCGCAACGCGGCCGACGCCGCACCGTCGATGCGCTGGAAGGCGGCCGCCATCTCATCCAGCTCCACCACCGGTTCCAATTGCCAGAAAGTGTCACACAAGGATGCGCCCACGGTCCGCAACAAGGCGAGCACCTCCTCGGTATCGATTGCAGTCATGTTAAATCCTTGCTATAAATGAAAGTCCTAGCATGCCAGCAGCGCCGTCGTCCGGCTAACTGGCGCCAGACAAGAGATAACGCGATCGGGCCACAATATGCATTTACACCCTCCTCCCTTTGAAGAACGCCGGCTGTCGGCCGACTTTCCCATGCGGCTCATGCCCACCCATGCCGACCTGTCCGGGACAGAAAGCGGCAAACACGTCCACCGTCATCCGGAAGGCCAGATGTACATCGCCCTGCAAGGATTGATCGTGCTGGAAGCGGGCGGCAATCGCACCGTGCTGCCGCCGGGACGGCTGGGCTGGGTGCCGCCGCAGATGGCGCACGGCGCCAGCGTCCACGGCAGCAAGTTGCGCCCCGGCCTGGCCGGTTACACGCTGCACCTGGCGCCGTCGCTGTGCGAGGCGCTGCCGGCCCAGCCCCAGGTGCTGCGCCTGTCGCCCGTGGCCCACGCCCTGTTCGAGCGCATGCGCGGCTGGCCGCAAGGCGCGCCCACCGACGCGGCCGAGCACCGTTTGATGATGGTGTTCCTCGATGAAATAGGCCGCGCCGAGCCGGACCCGCTGCGCCTGATCATGCCGCGCCACCCGCGCCTGTTGAGCATGGCGACCAGCATCGCGGAAAACCCGGCCGACGAAACGGATCTCGACGGCTGGGCGGAACGCATCGGCCTGTCGCGGCGCAGCGTAACGCGCCACTTCCGCAATGAAACCGGAATGTCGCTGGTGGAATGGCGCCAGATCGCGCGCCTGCAGAAAGGCATGGAACTGCTGACGGCGGGCGAATCCGTGACCACGGTGGCCATGAACCTGGGCTATGACAGCGTGAGCAGTTTCATCGCCCTGTTCCGCCGCACCCTGGGCACCACGCCCGCCAAGTTCTTGCCTTGGGGCCAGGTCTAGCCACCCCCAGTGGTGATGCGTCAGCCGGCCGTGCCGAGGATGACGCTGGAGGCTTTGAAGATGGCCGTGGCCGGCGCGCCCACGGCCAGGCCCAGCGCATCGGCGCTGTCGCGCGTGATGATGGCGGCGACGGTGCCGCCGCCCGGCAGCGCGATGCTCACTTCCGAATTGACGGCGCCAGGCTGCAAGCGCACCACCGTGCCGGCCAGCTGATTGCGGGCCGACAAACGCGCGCCGCTCGCGTCCGTCATAACGATGATGGACGAAGCCTTGACCAGTGCGAACGCGGCCGTCCCCACCTGCAAGCCCAGGCTGTCGCAACTGTCGCGCGTGATGGTGGCCACCACCTGCTGGCCGCCCATGATTTCCAATACCACCTCATCATTCACGGCGCCGCGCTGCACGGCGATGACGGTGCCGCTGAACTGGTTACGTGCGCTGGTTTGCATCTGCATCTTCCGTATCAATAAAAAATCGTCGGCCAGGCCGTGGGACTGGCTGCTCAGGTGAGCGATGAATTTTTCATGTTCGGCCGCGATCTGGCGGAAATTGGCCACCAGTTGCGCGCCGCGCGCCGTCAGCCGCGTGCCACCGCCGCCCTTGCCGCCGGCCACGCGCTCGACCAGCGTGGCGCCGGCCAGGTTGTTCATGGCGTCGATGGCGTCCCACGCGCCCTTGTAGCTCATCTTGACGGCCTTGGCCGCGCCCGTGATGGAACCCGTCTCGGCGATGGCCGCCAACAGCGCCACCCGGTCCGGGCCGCCCAGCTTCGCGCCGCCCACCGTCATCCATACATCACCTTCCAGCGCCAGCGCGGGCGCCATGCCTTGCGCGAGGTCTTGTTCCATGTCTTGCTCCACGCCTTGTCCCATGTCGTGCGCCTCGGCGGGCGCGGCGAAGGCCAGCGATTCAGCTTGCAGTTTGTCGTGTGCCATCGTTCATCTCAGAAAAATCGAAAGTGCGCACCGGCGTGATCCTGCCGTCTTCCATGCGCAGGATATGCTCGCCGAACGCGCGCGCGTCGTCCGGGTCGTGCGTGATCAAAATCATGGGGATGGCCAGCCGGCGTTGCAGCGCGTCCAACTCCGAGCGCATGCGCGCGCGCAGGCTGGGGTCCAGCGCCGCGAACGGCTCATCCAGCAGCAAGGCTTGCGGATCAGCCACCAGCGCCCGCGCCAGCGCCACGCGCTGCCGCTGCCCACCCGACAATTCGTGCGGAAACTGGTGCGCCACATGTTCCAGCTCGAACGCTTGCAGCCAGTAGCGCACGGCCGCGCTGTCGGCCCGCGCACGCGGATTGAACCAACCGCGCGCCAAACCAAAGGCGATATTCTGCCGCACGTTCAAATGGGGGAACAGCGCGTAGTCCTGGAACAGATAGCCCACCTGGCGCCGCTGCGGCGCCAGATCCACGCCGCCCTCGCGGTCGAACAGGCAGCGGCCATCGAGCGCGATGCGGCCCGCGTCCGGCGTCATCAGCCCGGCCACGGCTTTCATCAGCTGGCTCTTGCCGGCGCCCGATGGGCCATAGATGACGATGCGCTGGCTGTCCGACGCGAACTGCGCGTCCAGCGTGAACGTGCGGCTGCCCGAGCGCAGGGTTTTACGGATGTCGACCTGGATCTGCATGGCGGTTCAATCGTTCACGAGACGCTTGGGCGTCAGTTTGCTGGCCAGCACCAGCACCACGATGCAGGTGACGGAAGTGACCAGCACCAGGGCGTTGGCGCTGTCGTCCTGCCCCGCCTGCACGGCTTCGTACACGGCGATGGACAGCGTCTGCGTTTTGCCGGGGATGCTGCCGGCCACCATCAGCGTGGCGCCGAACTCGCCCATGGAGCGGGCGAACGCCAGCAAGGCGCCAGCCAGCACGCCGCGCCAGGCCAGCGGCATGGTCACGCGCAGGAACACGCCGAACGATGACACGCCGAGCACATGGGCGGCCTGCTCCAGCTGGCGGTCCACCGTTTCGAACGCGGAGCGGGCCGCCTTGAGCACCAGCGGGAACGCCACCACGGCGGCCGCGATCACGGCCGCCTGCCAGGTAAAAATCAGGTTGATGCCAAAGCTGCGCTGCAGCCAGCCGCCGAGCCAGCCGTTACGGCCGATCAGCACCAGCAAGTAATAGCCGAGCACGGTAGGCGGCATCACCATCGGCAAGGTCAACATGGCGTCCAGCAACTCGCGGCCGGGAAAGCGGCAGCGCGCCAGCAGATAGCCCAGCGCCAGGCCCAGCAGCAAATCGATGGCCGTGGCCCAGCCCGCCACTTTGAGCGACAGCGCGAGCGCGATCCAGGCCGGGTTATCCATCATGTCAGCGCGCGCTCAAGGACGGCCGAAACCGTACTTGCCCAAAATAGCCTGCCCAACCGGGGACAGCACGAACGTGACGAAGCGGCGTCCGGCCTCGGGCGCCGTGCTGCCGGCCGTCACGGCGATCGGATAGCTGACCGGCGTATCGGTGGCGACGTTGGCCACCACTTTCACCTTGTCCTTTTGGACCGCCACGTCGGTGGCGTAGACGAAACCGGCGTCCGCCTCGCCGCGCGCCACGTAATCCAGGCTCTGGCGCACGGAGGTGGCGTAAATGGCCTTGGGCTCCACGTCCGTCCACAGCCGCGCCTGTTCCAACGCATGCTTGGCGTAGCGGCCGATGGGCACGCTGGCCGGATTGCCGAGCGTGATGCGCTTGACGCCTGAGTGCAATAAATCACCAAGGCCATGCACCTCCGGCCCACCGCTGGCCGGCACGATCAGCACCACGCGGTTGCTGGCGAAATTGACGCGGCTCGCCAACTGCAACAATCGCTGGCTCTCGGCCTTGTCCATCGCCTCCTGGTCGGCCGATGCCAACACGTCCACCGGCGCGCCCTTGGCGATCTGCTGCACGAGCGCATCGGAGCCGCCGAAGTTCAATTGCACCCGGTCGCCCACGTTGGCCTGCTGGTAAGCCTGGGCGATATCCTTGAACGCATTGGTCAGGCTGGCCGCCGCCGACACCGTGATATCGGCTGCGCCAGCCGTCCCGGTCGCAGCCAGCAACAGCAGCGCCGCAACTACACTGAATCTCCGCACCATACCTATTCCTTTCCAAGGTGGCCAATTTCGCAATATACGGGATTATATAGCGCAATATCGTTTCCCGCTGTACACCGAAATGGCTAGACGCCCTACGGCTTAAAGCGGGCATGGAACAGGAATAGGCCTAGGGCAGTTCCAGCGTCAAGCCACCTTGCGACAGCGGCCTGACGAGGATCTGGTAGACGTCGAAATCAAACTGGGCCAGCGGGGGCCTGGCGCGGCGCCGTCCCTTGGCACGCGGCCCCAGGTAGCACCAGTGATCGACCACATGCACCTGCCGCACCCCATCCGCCAGCTCGACGATGCCGATGGCGCCCGCGAACGGCCACGGCGCGATATGCAGCGGCTCCAGCGCCGCCCGCACCCGCTCGCCGTGCACCTGGGCGCTCTCGGCGCCGACGCAGACGCCGCCGCAACGGCCCAGCTGGCGCGCGAAGCATGGCCGGCCGCGCGCCACTTTTTCCAGCCGCAGCGTGGCGCAGCACAGGCCGGCGCTGTCGGCCACGTTACGCAGCGTTTCCAACGCGCTGGCGCGGGTGCCGAACAGGCCATACAAACCTGGCGTGCGGGCGAAGTCCACCGCGCTGGAAAAGACCACCTCAGGCAGGTCGCCCGCCATGCGCAGCGAGCACATCTCGCGCAAGCCGCGCAGTTTCTGGTTGAACGGCGGCTGCCACTGCTTGATCAGTTGCGACTCGCGCAGCAGCGCACCGATCTCACCGCCCGTGCATTCGAAATCCACCCGGCGCGCGCATTGCAGCATCCGTCCTTCCTCGGGCGTACGCAGGTGGCTCAGCACGCGCTGGCGGATATTGACACTCTTGCCCACATACAGCGGCTCGCCAGCGTCGTCACGGAAAATGTAGATGCCGGCCTGGGACGGCAGCGCATCGAGGCTGGCGCGGTCGATATGTTCGGGATAGACGAAGGGAATGACGGGATCGCCATGGATCAGCAGGCCCAGGGAATTGACGTGGGTACGCATGAGAAGAAAGAGCGGGGCAATCTGAGCAGCGGGGACACGGCCTCATCATACGGCGTTTTGAACGGCTGTGGTATATTTCCGCCTCCCCTGCCCGGCTCGCTCTTGCCTTTCCATCATGTCCGCCCTCAAGTACCTCAGCGCCTATTCCGAACAGACCCAGCAACAGGTGTCGCAGCTGGTCGCGCAAAACCGCCTGGGCGAAGTGCTGCTCAAGCGCTACCCGAAGGCGCACGACATCCGCACCGACAAGGCGCTGTACCAGTACGTGCAGGATTTAAAAACTGAACACTTGCGCAACGCCGAGCCGATCAACAAGGTGGAGTTCGACAGCAAGATCCATGTGATCAACCACGCGCTGGGCTTGCACACGTCCATCTCGCGGGTGCAGGGTGGCAAGCTCAAGGCCAAGCACGAGATCCGTGTGGCCACCGTGTTCAAGGAAGTGCCGCTGGAATTCCTGCGCATGATCGCCGTCCATGAACTGGCGCACGTGAAGGAAAAGCAGCACGACAAGGCGTTCTACAAGCTGTGCACCTACATGGAACCGAACTACCACCAGTACGAGTTCGACTTGCGGCTGTACCTGACCCAGCTCGATACGGCGGGCCAGCGGCTCTGGTCTTAAACCTCGGCAGGGCGTGAGCGCAGGCGTTGCACCAGCGCTTGTGGATCGGACTCCACCATCATCAGGGCCGCGTGCTGCGGGCGGATGAAACCTTCGCCGCTGGCATGGCCGATGAAGCCCATCAGGCTGTCATAGAAGCCGTCCACGTTGAGCAGGCCGACCGGCTTGGCATGGATGCCCAGCTGCGACCAGGTCAACATCTCGAACAATTCCTCCAGCGTGCCCATGCCGCCGGGCATGGCGATGAAGCCATCGGCCAGCTTGGCCATCATGGCTTTGCGCTCGTGCATGTCCTTGACGATGAATTGGCGCGTCAATCCCATGTGGCCCACTTCGCGCTCCATCAGCGCGGTCGGGATCACGCCGGTGACATCGCCGCCCAGGCGCAGCACTTCGTCGGCGATGATGCCCATCAGGCCCACATTGCCGCCGCCGTACACCAGCGCGATATTGTCTTCCACCAGCGCGCGGCCCAGCGCGCGGGCCGCGTCCGCATAACGGGGGCTGGCGCCGGGGTTGGCGCCGCAGTACACACAGATCGCTTTCGTCACAGCGGATTAATCCTCTAATTCTTCTTTCGCCAATTCCACGTCCAGCCGTTCCATCGCATCGCGCGGTTCGCAGCCGGCCGCAGCCTCGTACAGGGCGACGGCTTCGTCCATCTTCTTTTTGCCGTCGAGCATGACCAAGGCGTTAGCATACTCGATGCGGGCGATGGCCGAGTCGGGATTAAGTTCCAGCGACTGCTTGAAGTGCTTGTAGCCCTCTTCCTTCTTCACGCCATAGGTCAGGCCGCCGATCATGGCGCCCACCTTGTCGATGATCTCGCTGTGATAGGCGCCCAGCGCGATGTGCGCATCCGCATGTTTGGGGGCCAGCTTGAGGGTCATATCCAGGCTGTGCTTGACCTTGGCGCCCACGCCCTGGGCCAGCGCCTTGACCACGGAGATGCCCTGGGCGTAGCGGCCCAGCGCATAAGCATGCCAGTAGTAACCGGCCGCGTTGTCGGGCTGCTCCTGCTGCTGGCGCTCGCAGCGCTCGGCCACTTCCTCGAAGGTGGCGATCTTTTTCTTCTCGTTCTTTTCCAGATAGGTGGCGTACATGCAGGTGGCCTTGTGCGCCACGGAGTAACCATCCACACCGACATCCAGGCCCAGCTTGGTGGCGCGCTCGAAATCGCCCGCATGGAAGGCGATCCACGCCTCGACCAGGCGCGCGTCTTTCGGGAACGGTTCCGCATCGCCCACGTGCAGGCGGGGCCAGGCCTTCTTCAGGCTGGCCGCCGTGTACACATAAGCATCGTCGGGATGCGGGAATTTACTCCATGCCATAGTTTTCTCCGAGAGTTATTTCAATTGGTTATTTCAACTTTTTCAAATATTCTTCAGACAACTTCTGGAACAGCACGCTGGTTTCACCGCGCAGGTAAGGGCCGATCTGCGACAACACCTGGTAGCAGCCGCGCGCCAGCGCGTCCGCCATCGATTGCTGCTCCGTGTATTTACGGGGATTGCGCACGTATTCGTAGGACAGCCAATAAGTGGCCACCACCACCATATTGGTGGCCATGGCGTCGATGGCCACGTCGCTCGCCTCCATCGACTGTTCGCTGCGCAAGTCTTCGCACAGCTGCTTGGCCACCTTGATCTTGTGCGCCAGGATCTGCTTGAAATGCAGTTCCAGCTTGCGGTTGCGCGACAACAGGTCATTCAGGTCGCGGTAAAAGAACCGGTAACGCCAGATCAATTCAAACATCAGGTGCAGATACAGCCACACGTCCTCGATATTCGAGCGGCGGCCATCGGGCACCGTCAGAATGCGTTCGATTTCCGCCTCGAATTGCGCGAAGATCGAATTGACGATGTCGTCCTTGTTGCGGAAGTGGTAGTACAGATTTCCCGGCGAGATATTCATCTCCTCGGCTATCACGGTGGTCGTGATATTCGGTTCGCCAAATTCGTTAAATAAGCGCAGGGATAATTCCAGGATGCGTTCTCGGGTGCGGCGGGGAGCTTTTTGTAGCATAGCAGGCGATCTCTCTTTATTCTCCTGCAAGCATAACACCGAAGCTGCCAATTTAGAAACTGCCGTGCGTTGGATGGCCATGGACTACTTTTAAATACCGTTCAAGGTCGTTGAGTACATTGTCCAGCCGCGTGGTGGCCCTGCGCGCCGGTTTCTGGCTCACCAGGGTCAGGCTGGTGTCGCTCAGCACGGACAACTTGAGGCGCATGCCGTGACGCGCCAGGCGCGGCGCCAGTTGTTCGCGTTGTTCCCACAACATCATGCGGGTGTTCTGATAGGCTTGCTCGCACATCCTGCGCCGGTTGTTGTAGCTGAAAATGTTGGTGAAAAACAGCTCCGCGTCATCCTCGCTGGGCTGGAACAGCAGGATGTCGACATCCGGATGGCTGATCTGGTAACTGGCCAGGCCCGTCTCCAATCGCGAATGCAGGATCGAGCGCAGCGTCTGCGACAACACATCGAGCAAACCGCCATTGGCCAGCTTGCGCGCGCCCGCCTGGAAGCGCGCGTTGTACGGCACGATGGGATTCACGCACAGCAGCAGGTCCACGCCCTCTTCCAGCGCGATCGAGGCGTGCATGGTCTTGCGCAGCGCGCCGTCCACAAAATGGTGGCCATCCACCTCCACCGGCGGAAACAGGCCAGGCACGGCGGAACTGGCTTGCACGGCCACCGAGATCGGCGTGCTGTCCCAGCCCGGCGTGCCGAAACGGACGGCCTTGCCCGTGTCCAGGTCGGTGGCCACGATTACCAGCTTGCGGCGCAGCTTGCGGAAGTCGTTGCTGCGGCCAGCCTGGGAAAAGGTGGCGGCCAGGAAATCACCGATCGCGTCGCCCGAGAAGAAACCAGCCGGCAGCAATTCCTTCATGCGTTCGAACGACGAGGCCAGCGTACCGCGCCGGCTCACGTAATGGAACAGCGCACCCGCGAACAGACCAGGCGCGGCGCTCACGCGCTTGCCGAACTCCCGCAACGCCGGACGCAGCAGCGTTTCCGGTTTAAACAGGATGGCGCCATCGACGGCGTCCACATCGCTTTCAATAAACAACCTGCACATCTGGTGCGGCGTGACGCCATTGGCCAGGCCGGCGGCGATGATGCCGCCCGCGCTCACACCCACATAAATCTTGGCTTGGTTCAGGTCCAGCCCTTCGACCGCCTCTTCCAGCGCGGCCAGCGCGCCGATCTCGTACACGGCGGCCAGCGGTCCACCGCCAGCCAGCGCCAGACCAATACGGGGCTTGGGCGCCGCTGCGCGGGATGCCCGGCGCGATACGGTGGCGCCGGCGCGGCGGGCGGACTTGCTGGGTGGTGCGTCAATCTTGGGCATGGCAGTACTACATTTCTTCAGCTGTTACCGGCGATACGTGCTGGTGGCGTGTTTCTATGCCACAAGTGTGAGGACGATACTGGACAAAAAAAAGGCCTGCGCACCGCACAAGCCCGGATATTGCTACGTTCGCGTTCCCCTCAGACCCGGCCCGTGCACAGGCCGGGGTGAGGACCGAGGGGAATCGGCGCCGCGTCCGCTTGCTCAGGCTGCTGGCGTGTCCGTTGCCACCGCGTTCACTGCCACGACAGGCTTCTTGGCTTCGGCTGCCGCTTTCACGGAAGCGACGGTCGGGAAGCTGATGGCGGCCTTGGCGGCTGGCTTGGCCTTGGCGGCTGGCTTGGCTTTCGCGGCTGGCTTGGCTGCGGTCTTGGCGGCTGGTTTCGCGGCGGCTTTCACGGCAGGCTTGGCTGCTTTCGGCGCGGCTTTGGCGGCAGGCTTGGCGGCAGCTTTTGCGGCTGGCTTGGCGGCGGCTTTGGCGGCTGGCTTCTTGGCGGCGGCCGCTTTCGGCTCGGCCTTGGCGGCTGGCAGCTTCTTGCCGGTCAGCTGTTCAACGGCCTTGCTCAGCTGTTCCACGCGCTTGCTCAGGGTTTGCACATCTTTGTGGGTAGGCACGCCGATCGAGCTCAGGGCGCGGGCCACGCGCTCTTCGAACACTTGCTCCAGCTTGTCCCACGAACCGGCCGCTTGCTTGCCCATGCCATCGGCCAGGCCGCTGACGGTGTCACGCACGTCCGATACTTTTTCCTCGGCCAGGCTGCGGGTACGCTTTTGCAGCTCAGTGCCTTCCTTGACCAGCTTGGCGAACACACGGCCGCCTTCTTCCTGCGCCTTGGCGAAAGCGCCCAGGCCGGCTTGCCAGATTTGCTGAGCCGAATTGCGCACGGCGTTAGCCAGTTGTTTGTCGTCGTCTTTTGCCAGAGTCTTCAGTTTCTTTACCATGGTCTGCTCCTGTCTGTTTTTGATTGATTCGGATTTACATAATTTCATTTTAGACAGCAAAACTAGAGCGGTGATACTAATGCGGTAGAGCCGCCGTTCTAATGTGTCTCGCCCTTAAAACACGGCACTTGCCAATCATAAGCGGGCCTGTAATGATGCTGCAGCGGGTTACCAAAAACACAAAAGGAGAAGTCGAATGCAGTATTTTGTAACAGGGGCAACTGGATTCATCGGCAAACGGTTGGTAAAGAAGCTGCTGGCGCGCAAAGGCAGTGTCGTCTATTTCCTGATGCGGGAAAGCAGCCGTGACAAGCTGCCCGACCTGCTCGAATATTGGGGCACGACCAAGACCCGTGCCATCCCGGTATATGGTGATCTGCGCAAACCCAAGCTGGGCGTGTCCAAGGAAGAAATCAAGGATCTGGCGAAAAATATCGATCATTTCTACCATCTGGCGGCCATCTACGACATGGCGGCCGATCCAGAAGAAGAAATGGCCACCAACATCGGCGGCACCCGCAACACGGTCGAGTTCGCCAACGCGATCCAGGCCGGCACCTTCCACCATGTGAGCTCCATCGCGGCCGCCGGCATGTTCGAAGGCATCTTCCGCGAGGACATGTTCGACGAGGCTGAAGGACTGGACCATCCCTACTTCGCCTCCAAGCATGAGTCGGAAAAAATCGTGCGCGACGAATGCAAGACGCCATGGCGCGTGTACCGTCCCGGCATGGTGGTGGGCGATTCCAAGACGGGCGAGATGGACAAGATCGACGGCCCCTACTACTTCTTCAAACTGATCCAGCGCATCCGCCAGTTGCTGCCGCCGTGGATGCCCACCATCGGCCTCGAAGGCGGCCGCATCAACATCGTCCCGGTCGACTATGTGGTCAACGCGATGGACCACATCTCCCACCTGCCCAAGCTGGACGGCCGCGCCTTCCACCTGACCGACCCCGATCCCAAGCGTGTGGGCGAAGTGCTCAACACCTTCTGCCGCGCCGCGCACGCGCCCACCATGAGCCTGCGCATCAACGCGGCCCTGTTCGGCTTCATCCCGAGCTCGATCCGCAAGGGCGTGTTCGCGCTGACGCCGGTGCGCCGCCTGCGCGCCGCCATCATGAAGGACCTGGGCTTCCCGGACGATCTGATGCGCTTCATCAACTACCCTACCCGCTTCGACAACCGCGACGCGGCCGCCGCCCTGAAAGGCAGCGGCATCAGCTGCCCGCCGCTGGACAGCTACGCCGCGCCGATCTGGGATTACTGGGAACGCAACCTGGACCCGGCCCTGCAGATCGACCACACCTTGCGCGGCCAGGTGGCCGGCAAGGTGGTGCTGGTGACGGGCGGCTCATCCGGCATCGGCCTGGCCACCGCACACAAGCTGGCCGAGGCAGGCGCCATCACCATCATCTGCGGCCGCGACCTGGACAAGCTGGCCGAAGCCAAGGCGGAAGTGGAAGCGCGCGGCCATGCACTGATCACCTACCAGGCCGACGTGGCCGACATGGCCGATTGCGACCGCTTCGTGCAACTGCTGATCGAGAACCACGGCGGCGTGGATGTGCTGGTCAACAACGCTGGCCGTTCCATCCGGCGCGCCATCGAATCGAGCTACGACCGCTTCCACGATTTCGAACGCACCATGCAGCTCAACTACTTCGGCTGCCTGCGTTTGACCATGGGCCTGCTGCCATCGATGATCGCCAAGAAGAGCGGCCATATCATCAACATCTCCTCGATCGGCGTGCTGACCAACGCGCCCCGTTTCTCGGCCTATGTAGCTTCGAAGGCGGCGCTGGAAGCGTGGACCCGCTGCGCCTCGTCCGAACTGTCGGACGTGGGTATCAAGTTCACGACCATCAACATGCCGCTGGTACGCACGCCGATGATCGCGCCGACCAAGATCTACCAGAACGTGCCCACCCTGTCGCCGGACGAAGCGGCCGACATGATCGGCCAGGCCATCGTCTACAAGCCGGTGCGCATCGCCACCCGGGTCGGCATCTTCGGCCAGGTGCTGCACGCGCTGATGCCGCGCGTGGCGCAGATCGTGCTCAACACGACCTTCCGCATGTTCCCTGATTCCGACGCGGCCAAAGGCGGCGACGGCAAAAAGGCGCCGCAACTGTCGTCCGAACAGATCGCCATGCAACAACTGCTGCGCGGGGTGCACTTCTAAGTCGCGGCAGGGTTTAACAGAAACGCCGGCACCAGCGGTGGGCCGGCGTTTTTTATCGGCACGCAGTATTGATCAAGCCCGGGAACATGCGATATCCACCGTGCTATCGTCGCCACGTGAACAGCAAGCACCGTCAAACACTGACAGCTATATGGCGCTGGGCGGCGTACCTGAAATGCCTGCCAGCCACAAGCTCGCGCTGCCGCAATAGGCCAATGGTCTCACTCCCTTCCTGGGCTATCTGTGGCCCAGCGTTGTGCTGTCGAGCTTGATATCGAAGCCTTGCAGGCTGGCGTTCAGCATGGCGATGTTGGTCTTGTTGGCTACCAGCTCCTTGAGCCGCGCTTCAAACGCATCGAGATAGCGGGTGCAGGGGCTGTACTTGGAGAAGGCGTAGTAGTTCTTGTCATCCGCCAGGAAAGGACGTATCGCCACAATCTGCGCGCTGCGGCCATGGCGGGCCAGCCAGGCTTCGCCAGCGAACAGGCCGACCACGAAATAGTCGATGCGGCCCAGGCCCAGCTTGCGGAAGTTGCTGTCCGCCGTGCCGGATTCCTCCAGCCGCAAATGGGCGGCGGCAAACTCCGAAAATTCCTGGCCGAAGGTATTGCCCAGCGCGATGCCGCCCTTGTGGCTGGCCAGGTCCTGCCAGGTATTGAAGACGAAGGCGCGCTCGCGCGGAACAAATACCGCCACCGGATTGGGGAATGCCGGCGTGCGCACAAAATCCAGGTAGCGTTCGCGCTCCGGCTGGATTTTCAGGGTCGCCACCAGGTCGATCTTGCCGATCGCGGCATTGGCCAGCACCCGCTTCCACGGACCGACATAGCGCACTTCATACGGGATCTTCAGGTCGGCCAGGATATGCGTGGCGAGCTCGATACTGGGGCCGCGCAATTCCTTGCCGTCGTACCAGTGCAGCGGTGGATAGTCGGGATCAGCGGACACCACTACCTTGGGGCAATCCGCCTGGAGCTTGGCGGCCGTGGCCTGGGCCCAGCACGTCGCCAGTATCATCAGTAAACCACGAATCCGCATCCGTCATGCTCCAGGGAGGTTGCAATTATCATAGACTTGTTTTCATGGACGCCTCTTGTATTAGAACTCAAGGGTGGAATCCAGCTATGCGCACCGTTCATTTTATCGCCGATACTGAAAACAGACATGGCGACACCAGGTCGGGGCTGGCCGGAACTCAGGCGGTGCCTTGGAACACCGCGGATCAGGCAGTTTTCTTTCTTGTGATCCCAGGCGGGATGATTATTCCGAGATCATGGGCAAGGTCAGCACGACCTCCTGCTTGCCGTGCTTGACTTCGACCATATAGCTTTCGCGATTCAAGTCGCCCTTGTCGTTGTATTCGACGTCCATCAGGATGCCGGGCTGCTGGGCCACCTTGAGTTTCAAGCCGTGCAGCGCCGCCGCCACCGCCTTGCGGTCCAGCTTACCCACTTTCTCGATCGCCGCCTTGAACACGAAGACGCCGGAATAGCCCTTCATGCAGTTATGGTCGGGCATGTATTTGTATTCCTTCTCGAACCTGGCGCGGAACGCCTGCACGCCGGGATTGGGCGCACCGACCGTCAGGCCGACATGCGCCACGGCGCCATTGGCCGCTTCTCCAGCCTGGTCAACCACCTTCTGGCCGATCAGCGTGGTTTCACCGATGACCGGCTTGCTCCAGCCCTGCTTGCGCAATTCGCGCAGCGCACGCGCCGATTCGTCGTCGTTGACGTAGACGAACACGCCGTCCGCATTGCTTTGCTTGACCTTGAGCACGGCGGCGGAGAAATCGCCCTGGCCGGGTTCGATAGCGATATCGGCCACCACATTGGTCTTGGCCGGGTTGAGCGCCTTCAGCAAGACCTCATGGCCGCCCCGGCCGAAATCGTTGTTGACGTAGAGGACGGCCAGGTTCTTGATGCCGGCGATGCGGCTGATGTAACGCGCCACCTTGGGGATGGCGGCGGCCTGGGTGAAGCTGGTGCGGAAGATGTAGGGATTGCCCTGCTGCGTGATGTTGGCCGCCTCGCCGCCGGTGAAGTTGGGGATTTCCGCGCGCCGCGTCTCCCCCATGCTGGCCAGGATGGAGCCGGAAAACACCGGGCCGAAGACGGTGAACACATCCTGGTCGATGGCTTTCAGCGTCAGGCTCCTGGCCATGGCCGGGCTGGACTGGCTGTCCATGGAGGCCGATAGTATCGGCCGGCCCAGCACGCCGCCGGCGGCGTTGATTTCCTTGATCGCCAGGTCCATGCCGTTCTTGAAATTGGTGCCGGCCGTGGCGCCGGAGCCGCTCAGCTCGACGATGGTGGCGATCTTGATGGGCTCGGCGGCCAGCGCGGCGCCGGCCAGGCATAGACCGAAGGCAAACAGGCTGCGGCGGATAAGCGTGGGGGTCAAATGGTCTCTCCTTGGTTAGCGCGACATGCCGATGGGAATCGCTTGATTGATTCTAGGTCAGCGAACTTCGAAAGAGAGTGTGATGCGAGCCGCTTGCGCGCTGATCGGACAAATACCGCGATAGGCGCGCACTAATTTTCTATTGATTAATTTTCCGTTGTTTTATCGGCGTCTACGCCGTACCGTATTGAACGAGACGTCGACTGCCGTGATGACGTGAACACGCCGCTGGGAAGCGGCGTGTCGTGAGTTGGAGGGGGCGAACTGCGCCGCGCAACTCCAAGGCAGGAAACCGTCAATGCGGTTGGATGGCGGCGGCCGCCGAGCAGCCGCCTCTTCTCGCCTTACAAGCTGGCGCGCAACTCCACCCCGATCCGGCGCGGTTCGGAGACGGTCGCGAATGGCGTGCCCATGATGCCGGCCGAGGTGTTGTCGATCCGGTGCACATAGCGCTTGTCGAACACGTTGTTGACGAACAGCGCCACACCCCAGTTGCCGCTGTCGGCCTCCCAGCCCAGCCGCAAATCGCTGCGCTGGCGCGCCGCACCCACCGTGAACGCGGGCGTGCGCAGACAGGCGCCTTGCAGCGCGTCCGCGTTGCAGCGCGTGGCACCCGTGTAGGCATGCTGCGCGCTCACGTTGACCGTGCCGCCGAACGCGTTACGCCACGTGTAATCGATGCCGCCCGCCGCCGACCACAAGGGCGCGCCCACCGGCTGGTCGCTCAGGTCCACGCCATCGCCCGTGACGAAATGCTGGTACTTCTGGTTGATGTACTCGGACGAGAAAGTGAGCCGCAGATCACGCGTGGCCTGCCAGCGCGCTTCCGCGTCGAGCCCGGTGGCCACCTGGTTGCTGCTGCTGACCTGGTAGCTGGGGATGGCCGAACCCGTGTTGCCGATCAGGCTGAGTGACTGCAGGTTGGAAAACTTGTAGTGGAACAGTGACGCGTTGACCAGCAAGTGCTGCTCGCGGAAATAGCTCTTGAACCCCGCCTCGTAATTCCAGATCGTCTCCGGCTCGTACTTGCCCGCCACGGCCAGCGCGTTGTAGCCGCCGGCCTGATAGCCCTTGGTGACGGCGCCGTACACCATCACGGCCGGCGTCAGCTTGTAGTCCAGCACCACGCGTGGACTCACGTCGGTCCACCCCTTGTGGGCAGTGAATGCCCCATCGGCGGCGGCCGGATTGTTGAACTCGATGTTCTGCGTCAGCGCGCCCATCACTTGCTGCAACTGATCCGGCGTCAGCGCGCCCGCCTGCACCAGGCCGGGGAAGAAGCCTTGCGCGTTCAGGGCCGCCAGCGTGGCGTCCAGCCCCGGCGCGCTGCGGTTCGGGCTGTACCACGAGAAGCGCTTGTCGTCGTGCGTCAGGCGCACACCGGCCGTCAGGTTGGTTTTCGGCGCCACGTGCCAGATGGTGTCGGCGAACAGCGCGTAAGCCTTGGACTGGCTGCGGTTGCTCATGCTCTCCTGCCAGCTGTTGCCGAAGAATTTGGCCGGGATGCCGAATTGCTGCGCCGCGCCGTCCAGCAGCGTGTAGACAGGCATGCCGGCCAGGTTGCCGAACACGGTGTCCAGCGTGTCCGTGTTCATGCCGATCTGGCTGGTCTGGTGCGCGTTCTCGTAATAGAAGCTGGCGCCCCCCACCCAGTCCACCAGCGCCGTCTTGCCGGACAGTTTGAACTCCTGCTGCCAGCTGCCGTTGCTCTCGTAGTTGATGGTGTCGAGGTGGGTGTTGACGCGGTTGGTGCCGTCACTGTCCTCCAGATTGCGCGACTTGAAGTGGCGGTAGGCCGTGGTGGAATTAAAGGTACCCCAGCCGAACGGACGCTCGACGCGCAAGGTCACGCCATCGAAATCGCGCGCCTCGGCGTTGCCGATGGCGTCGTTGTAGACGGGCGCCGTGCGCGGGTCCAGATACGCTTGCGGATTGACCGGCACCGTGGGCACGCCCGGCGCGGCCGGCAAGGCCACCAGGCCGATGGCGGGACGCGCCTTCTGATCCAGCTTCTCATGTTCCCACGACAGCAGCACCTTGGTCTGCTCCGGCGCATTCCAGCGCAGCGTGGCGCGCGTGCCCCAGTCGCTGTTGCCGTTCAGGCGTTCGCCCGTGCCCGCGTCACGCAGCCAGCCCTTGCTGTACTGGTCCACCACCGTCACGCGCAACGCCATCGTATCGTTCAGCGGCACGTTCAGCAGGCCGTCCATGTAGGCCAGACCGTGGTTGCCCGCGCGCAGATGCACCTCGCCCGCGCGCTCCTGCGACGGTTCGCGCGTGATGACGGAAATGGCGCCGCCCGCGCTGTTGCGGCCGAACAGTGTGCCCTGCGGCCCTTTCAACACCTCGACGCGCTGGGTGTCGTTGAAGTTCATCAGCGCGCCGCCCGTCTTGCCCGTGTAGACGCCATCCACATACACGCCGACCGGCGAATCGGTGCCGATGCCGAAGTCGCTGGTGCCGATGCCGCGCATCGCGTACTTGGGCTGGGTGGGCTGTTCCGCGTCCACGGCCAGGCCGGGAATGTAGCCGTTCATGCCCGACAGGTTGGGCGCGGCCAGTTTGCCGATCTGATCGGCGCTAATCAGCTGCATGGCGATCGGCACGGCCTGCGCGGCCTGGGTGCGGCTTTGCGCCGTGATGGTGACGATGCCGATGGCGGCGTCCTCGCCTTGTGCCCCCTGAGCGGAGGGAGCGCCCGGTTGCGCGCCGCCCGCTTCGGCCGCCATGGCCGGATCGAGCAAGGCGCCTGCCGCGAATGCGCCGCCCAGCAGCGCGCGCCAGATGGCCAGCGCCAGTGGACGCGCCCGCGCAGCGGACGATGGGGAACGGGCGGCTGCCCAAGGATTGCGATTCTGCATACTGGTCTCCGTTGGTATCGTTGTTGTCGTTGTTGTTGTCGTTGTTATCTTTGCTGGCATCGCCGCTCTTGATCGATGGCGGCGGTTGAATACCTGGCTGTCAAATGCCCGTGGTTGAAACGATCCCTTGCGCTACAGCCCCGCGCTCAGCACCGGCCAGCGGGCCGCCACCTTGTCGCCGCGCAGGGCCAGCAAGTCGCCGAACTGCAGCAGCACCGCTTCGCTCTGGAGCGGACGCAGGAACACGAAATCGTCCACCTCCAGCGGCACTTTGGCCGAACCGTTCAAGCCCTGCTGGTTCGAGCTGACGTAGGCGAAATGGGGATGCAGTCCCGGTGGCGCCTCCGGCTCGGCCAGCCAGTTGCCGCTGTAGATGAAATAGGTCTGCGCCATATTCGGATTCCACCCTTCCAGCAGCGGCGCGGTCCACTCCAGCGACGGCAGCCGGGTATGCGCCAGCCGCTTGAGCACGGGCGTGGCGATGTAGGCCGCCGGTTCGAATTGAGCCAGTATCGGCAAGTCGTAATGACTGGGTTTCATCAAACAGGTGCCGGCCGAAATGTCGTTCAACAGCGCGTCGCCTTCGTAGCGGCGGAAGGTGGGGCTACCCGCGCCGTTCAGGCAAAGGGGCTTGGCCGCCATGGCCGGTTGCGTGGCCTTGAGCACATCGAGGGCAGCCTGGTAGCGCGCCCGCACCTTGGGGAATTCGCGCTCGGCCAGAAAATCCGGTAAGCCCATCAGGTGTGCGTCGTATCCCATGAAGCCGGCGAACTCCAGGTGCTGCGGATCGGCCGCGATGGTGGCCAATGCCTGGGCCAGCGCGGCGTGATCATCGAAGCCGCCCCGGTGCAGGCCCACGTCCAGCTCGAAATTGATGCGCATCTTCACACCCAGTTCGCGCGCCAGGCGCTGATATTGGGCCAGCCGCGCGTTGGTGTCGATCAGCCATTGCAACTGGCGCTCGGGCTTGAAGGCGCCTTGCAAGTCGGCGTAGAAATGGCGCACCGCATCCACCGGCATCGGCTTGCCCAGCAGGATATCGGCATCCGGCCGCAGCACCGTCATCGCGCTCAGGAAGGGACGGTGGAACACCATGAAGGCATTGGTGCCGGCGGCCTTGGCCACGTAGTCGATCAGCCCCGGACTGGGCAGCGACTTGACGACGATGCGGTAGGTCTTGGCCGGCGCCACGGCGGCCGACTGGCGCACACGGGCGATGTTGCGGTCCAGCCTATCCAGGTCGACCACCAGCACCGGACGGTCGATGCGCTGCGCGCGCAGCGTGCGGTTCATGGCGGCGAAATAGGCCGGGTATGGCCCGCCTTCATCATGCGGCCGGGCGATGGCGGTGGCGGCCACGGCGGCGGCGCCACCGGCCGCCAGGAAGGTACGGCGTGTGACCATCTCAGGCTCCGAAGATATGTTTCAGGTGCGGGTTCAACATGCGGCCTTGCGGATCGAGGCTGCGCCGCACCGTGTGGAAGTCCTGCCAGTGGCGCGGATAGAGCGCCGCCAGCCGCGCCGCATCGAGCGTGTGGATCTTGCCCCAGTGGGGCCGGCCGCCGTACTTCCAGAAGATCGGTTCGATCTCGGCGAAATAGGCGCGGTGGTCGGTGTCGCCATACTGGTGCACCGAGATCGAGCAGCCATCGCGGCCTTCGAACATGGAGAGCCAGATATCGTCCCCCTTCACGTAACGGTATTCGAGCGGGAACGCGATCGGCAAACGCCGCTCGCGGATGGTGCGCAGGATCTCGCGCACACAGTCCGGTCCCGCCTCGGCCGGCACCGTGTACTCCATCTCCCGGAAACGCACCACGCGCACATGCGGGAACACGTCGTAGGACTGCCCCACCCGCACCTGTGTGCCCTCGCCCGCCATGAAGGTGGTGAGCAGCTTGTCGTAGGCCGCCTCGCCCATGCCCGGCATCCAGCCCACGGCCTGCCACAGCGTACGCAGCGACTTGACGGCTTGCGGATCGTCCTCGCCGGCCGGGGTGTCGTGCGGGCCCGCCTCGTCGGTGGCGATGGTCACGCACAGCGAGGAATGGGGCAGCGGCATGAATTCGAAATTGCGGTGCATGGCGCAGCGCTTGGCGATCTCGGCCAGCACGTCCTCGGTGGTTTCGATTTTCGTCGTCTCGACCAGCCGGAACGGCGCCACATTCTGCAAGGTCATGCGCGAGATGATGCCCAGCGCGCCGACCGAAGTGCGGGCCGCATGGAACACTTCCGCGTTGCGCTCGGCCGAACAGTCGATCAACTGGCCGGACGGCGTGGCCAGCGTGAGCGCCGTCACGCACGAGGACATGGAACCGAAGCGTTGCCCCGTGCCGTGCACGGAGTTGACGATGGCGCCGCCCATGGCCGGGTAATCCATGTCCGGCATATTGGGCACCGACTGGCCCACGCCGTGCAGCATGGCGCCCAGCGCATGCATGCGGGTGCCGGCGCGGATTTCCGCGCGCAGCGTGGCCGGGTCATGCGCCACCAGGCCGCTCAGCAGGTCGGTGGCGACCAGCGTGCCATCCGTCGGCACCACGGCGCTGAAGGAATGGCTGGCACCCACGGCGCGCACCACGCCCTTGGCACGCACCAGCACATTGACCAGTTCCGCCTCGCTGGCCGGGGCCGCGCGCCAGGCTGGCGTGCAGCTTTGGTTGCCGGACCAGTTCATCCACGGCAGGGCTTTGCCGGGCACGAATTCAACGGGACTTTGCGGCACGGCGTCGCTGCGCCCGCAGCCAGTCAGCAAGCCCGTCGCCGCCACACCCGCGCCGGCGGCCGCCTGCAGGAAGGTGCGGCGCTTCATTTGGGCGCTCCCGACGCGTTCCCAGCACTGGCCGCGGCCGGTGGCGCCAGCTTGGCCATGAAACGGATCAGCGCGCGGAAATCCGCCTCGGTGCAGGCGCTGCAATAACCGAGCGGCGGCATGCCGCCCGTGCCCTGCACCACGTTGACCAGCATGGCCGGCTCGCCCTTGGCCGTGTACTTTTTCCAGGCCTCCGCGTCGCCCGCTTGCGGTGCGCCCACGCCCGCGCGCGCATGGCATTGCAGGCAGTTAGCGGCCAGCAGCTGGGACTGGCGCGCGTTCAGCTCCGCCGCGCCGGCCTGGCCCAGCAGCGCAGGCAGCGTGGCCAGCAGCGCCGCCAGGCAGGCCAGCGACTTGGTTGACTTTTGATTCCGCATCCATGCTCCGGTATTGAACAACACAAAAATTGGACAGTCGTCCAATATTTACATTGTTTAAAACCAGTGTCAACCGATGTGTTGTCAAATCAGCTCAGGAAAAAATCAGACGGGTGCGGCGGGCGGCATGGTGTCGCGCGCCAGCAGCAGGCCCAACAGCAGGCGGAACAGCGACAGTTTGATGTCGGCCACGGGACTCACCACGCCGGTGGAGACCTGGGTGAATTCCAGCTGGCGTATGGTGGCCAGCAGCACGGCGCTATCCACTTCCGGCGCCCGACTGTCCAACCGGGCGAACACGCGGGCGGCCAGTTGCACCAGGCCCTTGCTGTGCTGGTCGACCTTGTGGCGCAAGGTGGGCGACAGATTCCACGCGAACAGGAAGCTGCACTCCACGGCCAGGTCGGTACGGTGCTCGCGCACGCCGGCATGGATGTAGGCCGCCAGCGTATCGGACATGGTGTCGGCGATGGCCGTCAACACGGCCGGCGTCAGCTGGGTGGGCAACTGCCCCATCTGCTGGTCGACCCGGGCCACCAGTTCCGTGCGGCGCAATTCCGTGTGGGCGTGATAGGCATCGAACGCCGCCTCCAGCAAATCCTCCAGCGAACCGAAGTGATAGCTGGTGAGCGACAGCCGCACATCGGCCTTGGCCGCGATGGCGCGGTGGCTCACGCCGGACAGGCCATGGGCCGCGATGATCTCCAGCGTGGCGCGCAGGATCTGCTCGCGCGTGCGCCCGCCCCGGTCGGACGCGCGAGCGGATCCTGCGCGCGCCACCCGCGCACGCGCCGGCGCCGTGGGCGCCGCAGGTACGGGCACGGCTGGCTGAGAGGCGGTGGCGGCTTTGGTCATGGTAGTCAGTTCGGATGCGATGCTGCGGCGGAGTCAGGCTCGCCAGTATAAATGCCCCGGCGGGGTCAGCGCCAACAATCCTGCACGAGTCCATGTATGATTGTTGGCATTACCTTCAACTTGTCATTTCATGCAAAACTATCTCGCCGCCAGCAAGTACATCGATTTTGACCATCCGGAAGTGGCCGCCAAGGCCGCCGCGCTCGCCGAGGGCGCGGCCACGCCGCTGGACGTGGCGCAGCGCTGCTTCGAATTCGTGCGCGACGAGATCCGCCATAGTTCCGATTACAAACTCAACCCCGTCACGTGCAAGGCGTCCGACGTGCTGCGCCATGCGACCGGCTATTGCTACGCCAAGAGCCACCTGCTGGCCGCCCTGCTGCGCGCCAACGGCATCCCGGCCGGGCTGTGCTACCAGCGCCTGACGGTGGGCACGGACGGCGGGCCTTATTGCCTGCACGGTTTGAACGCCATCCACCTGCCGCAGTTCGGCTGGTACCGCGTGGACGCGCGCGGCAACAAGCCCGGCGTCACCGCCCGGTTTTCGCCGCCCACCGAGGTGCTGGCCTTCGCCGTGCGCCCGCCCATGGAGCGCGATTTACCGGAAATCTGGGTGGAACCGCTGCCCGTCGTCATCCACGCGCTGGAAACCTACCCCACCTACGACCAGGTGCTGGCCAACCTGCCGGACGTGGCACTGCTCGGCTGAACGGGCAAGCTTGCCGCCATGCAAGCCCTGTCCAGGACAGGATTTCGGTCGGGCACACCCCATGCTTGCCCGACCGTTGCGTTGTCCGCTATTGCAGTGCAATTAAACTTGCACCAACAAATGTAATTCTGCAATACTTATCCTCCTGGCAGCGTCCGCCCGGCATCCCCGCACGACCCTCCCTAACCTGAAGAAACACACCTCCCCATGACTATCTCCAAGCGTCTTATCCTGACTCTGTCGGTGGCCCTGCTGGCCCTGATCTTCGTAGGCGCCAATGGGCTGTGGCAACTGTCCGCCGCACAGCAGCGCCTCGACATGGTCCAGGCCCGCCTGATCCCCAGCATCGAAGGCTTGAACAACGCCAAGGGCGCGCTGGCCGACAGCCGCCTGGCCGGCTACCGCCTGTCCGTGTTCTCCAACCTGGACGACAAATCGGCGCTCGACAAGACCTACAACGATGCCCACGCCAAGTTCGACGAGGTGATCGCCACCTACGAAAAAGAGCACCTGTACGACGACGCCGACCGCAAGCTGCTGGAGGCCGACAAGGCCAATATGGCGGCCTACCGCCAGGCGCTGGTACCGTTCCTGGCGGCCTCGCACGCGGGCGACATGGACGGCGTGCGCGCCACGCTGCTGGCCGGCACGCCGCTGGCGCTGTCGGCGGCCGGCGTCAAGAAAGGGCTGGACGAACACATCGCCTTCAACAAGAAACTGATCGAGGAAGTGCGCAACAGCAGCGACGCGGCCTACACCAGCGCCGTGCGCCTGCTGATCACGGTGACGGCGGCCGGCCTGCTGGTGACGGCCGTGCTGGCCCTGCAGTTGTACCGCATCATCAACGCCAGCCTCGGTAATATCCGCGGTACGCTGGAACAGGTCAGCCAGTCGCTCGACCTGACCCACCAGGTGCGGATCGAACGGATGGACGAAATCGGCCACACGGCGCACGCGTTCAACGGTTTGCTGCGCCAGATCGCCGGCGTGGTGGGCACGGCCCGCAGCTCGGCCGACGCGGTGCAACTGGCGTCGCAGCAGATCGCCGAAGGCACGGCCGACCTGGCCTCACGCACGGCCCAGCAAGCGGCCGCGCTGGAAGAAACGGCGTCCTGCATGGACCAGTTGCGTTCCACCGTCAGCCAGAACGCCGACAACGCGCGCCAGGCCAACCAGCTGGCCCAATCGGCCTCGCAAGTGGCGGCCGATGGCGGCGGCGTGGTGGAACAGGTGATCGTCACCATGGGCTCGATCAATGAATCGTCGCGCAAGATCGTCGACATCATCAGCGTGATCGACGGCATCGCCTTCCAGACCAACATCCTGGCCCTGAACGCGGCCGTGGAAGCGGCCCGCGCCGGCGAACAGGGCCGCGGTTTCGCCGTGGTGGCGGGCGAAGTGCGCAGCCTGGCCCAGCGCTCGGCGGCGGCGGCCAAGGAAATCAAGGTGCTGATCGACGATTCGGTGGAAAAAGTGGACAGCGGCACCCGCCTGGTGGAACAGGCCGGCACCACCATGGGCCAGGTGGTGACGAGCGTGCAGCAAGTGTCGGACATCGTGGCCGAAATCAGCTCGGCCACGGCGGAGCAGAATTCCGGCATCGCCCAAGTGCATGAGGCGGTGGCGCAGATGGATCAGGGCACGCAGCAGAACGCGGCGCTGGTGGAACAGACGGCGGCCGCCTCGCAGAACATGCAGGACCAGGCCAGCGACCTGGCGCAAGCGGTGAGCGCGTTCACCATCGACATGGCGCGCCAGGCATCGGCCGCACCGCGCCGCGCGGCACCGGCCGCGCCGGCAGCATCCGCACTGGTGCCGGCACCCAAGCCTGCGCCGGCCGCGCGCCAGCCCGCCAAGGCCGCCGCCGCCAGCGAGTGGGAAGAGTTCTGATCTCGAGACATGTTGGAAAGATTGACAACACCCTAAGCAGTTGTTAGCCTTTCCGACATGAAGGCGACGCTGATCTCGCGAACCCGTATCGTCATCGCCACTGATCGGTTCGCGGAGATGGTGCTGTGGCGCCTGCCTGTAGCCATGCAAGGTTCGGCCTATCACTTCAAATACCGGCTGGCCTTTGTTGTTCGCGGAAAATGCGTATTACGATACGATAACGAATCCGGCAAAGGCGACCATCGGCACTGGCGTGGTAAGCAATACGACTATGCGTTCAGCACCCCGGAACAGCTGGTCGCCGACTTTCAGCACGATATAGCGAGGTGGAATGATGAAGACCGTCGTTCTTGATGTGCGCGCCAGGCCCGACGCCATGGCCGACTTCACCACCGCATGGAATACGGGCAAGCCGCAACGCGGCACCCGCATCAGTTTCGCCGCGCCGGAACTGTTGTGGCAAGTATTGACCGCCAGGCGCTGGCAATTGCTGAAGATTCTGTGCGGCGCCGGGGAGGTTTCAATTCGAGAAGCGGCGCGCCGTGCCGAACGCGACGTCAAGGCCGTTCATGGCGACGTTACCGCCCTGCTGCATGCCGGCGTGCTCGAACATGGACCGGGCGGCGGCATCATCTTCCCCTATGACGCCGTGAAAGTGGAATTCCTGCTGCAAGCCGCATAACCCCTCCCCGGCACTGCCGGCCAGACGAGCACACGGCAGCGGCGCCGCTCAGCCGCTGAGCACGGCACTGGGGCCGTGCAGCTGGGCGTGCAGGCGGAAGCCTTCGCGGATGTTCTCGCGCAGCACGGCCCCCTTCCACGGCTTGGTGTAGAAGCGGTCGATGGCGCCATGGTTGATGGCGGCCATGATGGGCGTCAGGTCCGCATAGGCCGACAGCATGATGCGGAAGGTGTCCGGCGCCAGGTTCTTGACCCGCTCCATGAATTCCGTCCCGCTCATGAGCGGCATGCACTGGTCGCACAGGATCACTTGCACCCGGTGCCGCGCCAGCACGTCGAAGCCCTCGGCCGCCGTTTGCGCCGTCAGGATGCGGTAGCCATCCTGGGCCAGGAAGTCGGTCAGCACGTCCAGCATGAACGCGTCGTCGTCCACGATGAGCAAGGTCTGCTGCTCGAGCACCGTCTCGTCGACTGGCGCCTGCAGGGATTTTCCTTCGCTGAGCATTTGTTCGAACTCCTCTTCCGGCAACGGGCGGCTGAAATAATAGCCCTGCATTTCGTCACATCCATGACGCCGCAGATAGGCCAGTTGCGCATCCTTTTCCACGCCTTCGGCGATCACTTCCAGCTTCATGCTGTGCGCCATGTTGATGATGGCCAGCACGATGGCCGCGTCGTCCGGATTGCTGGTCACTTCGCGCACGAAAGCGATGTCGATCTTCAGCTTGTCGATCGGGAAGCGCTTCAGGTAAGCCAGGCTGGAATAACCGGTGCCGAAATCGTCGATCGAAATCTGGATCCCCAGCGCCTTCAGGTTCTGCAGCACGGTAATGGTGTCTTCCGCGTTCGACATCAGCGAACTTTCCGTCAGCTCCAGCTCCAGCAACTCCGGCGCGATGTCGTTTTCCTTGATCGCCTTCATCACCTCTTCCTCCAGCCCGCCGACGAAGAACTGGATGCCCGACACGTTGACGGACAAATGCACCGGGCCGATATTGCTGCGGCTCCATTGGGCGATCTTGCGGCACGCCTCGTTGAGCACCCAGGTGCCGACCCGCACGATCAAGCCTGTCTCCTCCAGGATGGGGATGAACAGGGCCGGCGACACCATGCCGTGGCCGGGACGCTGCCAGCGGATCAGTGCCTCGGCGCCGCTGATGCGGCCGGAACCGATATCCACCTTGGGCTGGAAGAACAGCACGAATTCGTCGTTCTCGATGGCGCGCCGCAGCGCGTTCTCCAGGTCCAGCCGCGCCAGCGATTGCGCGTTCATCTCGGCCGTGAAGAAGCGGAACGCGTCGCGCCCGGCTTCCTTGGCGCGATACATGGCCGTGTCGGCGTACTGGATCAGCGTGTCGGCGTCGGTGCCGTCGTCGGGGAACACGGAGATGCCGATACTGGCCGTCACCGTCACTTCATGCCCCTTCAAATCGAACGGACGGCGCATCGCTTCGCGGATCTTGTCGACCACGGCGATGGCGTTCTGCGCGCCCTCCGGCAGCATCAGGATGGCCGCGAACTCGTCGCCGCCGAAGCGCCCGATGGTATCGCGCACCCGCAGGCAATCGACCAGCCGGTTGGAGAACTGGCGCAGCAGTTCGTCGCCGATGGTATGGCCCAGGGTGTCGTTGACGTTCTTGAAGCGGTCCACGTCCAGGAACAGCACGGCCAGCGCCCATTTGTGCTCGCCGGCCTGGTGCAGCGAATGGGTCAGCGAATCGTAGAACTGGCTGCGGTTGGGCAGGCCGGTCAAGGTGTCGAAATGGGCCAGCTTGAGCAGGCGCTGTTCGGCCTCCTTGCGTTCCGTGATGTCGCGCGCCACGGCCACCAGGATCCAGCTCTGGCCCGAACGCAGCGTGCGGCGCTGCACTTCCACCGACAGCGGCGTGCCGTCATGGCGCGTGAGCAGCAGTTCCGTCATGGCGCCGCTCTGGTCGCCGGCCAGCAGCTTGTCATACAAGTCCTCCAGCCGGCTCAGGTCGCCGGACGGCTTCTTGTCCGGCCCCACCTCCAGGAAGTCCTCGCGCTTGTAGCCGAGCATGCGGCACGCCGTCACGTTCACGTCCACGAAGCACATGCCGGCCCGGTCCACCAGGAAGATGGCGTCGGCCGTGGCGTCCATGGCCAGCCGGAAGCGGCGCAAGTCCTCGTCGAGCCGGATGCGGGCGTTCATGTCCAGCGTGAGCTGGGCGTGGTGGCGCTTGATCTGATCGTACAGCAGCAGGTTTTCGTAGGCCACGGCGATCTGCGCCGCCACCGTGGCGGCCACCCGTTCATCGACTTCGGAAAATTCATCGGCGCCCAGCTTGTCGACCAGATACAGCCAGCCGTGGGTGCGTTCGCGCGAGGCGATCGGCACGCCCAGGAACGAGTGCACGGGCGGATGGCCGGCCGGCAGCCCGATGCGGCCGGGATCGCCGTCGACGTCGTTGATGCGGACCGGCAGGCGCTGTTCCAGCAGCCCGCGCAGCACACCCGCGCGCGGCGCGCCGGCCACCACCCGCACTTGCTGGCCGGTGCCGCAGGCGGCGAAAAAACTGAGCTCGGCAGCACCGTTGTCGAGTACGCCGATGCAAGCGTACTTGGACACGCAAATATTCTGCGCCACCCGGCAGCCGATCTCCACCAGCGCCTGCGGATCGCGTTCGGCGCCCAGTTCGATGCCCAGTTCGATCAGGGCCGTCAGGCGCAAGCTGACCGCCTGCAAGCTCGATAGTGAACTCGACAAGCGCGCCGTCATCAGCGACAGATGTTCCGGCGCCGGCTCGTCGCCGTCGCCGGCGTTGGCCAGTTGCGTGATCTGCTGGCTGCTCGCCTCCAGCACATCGAGGTACTCGGCCACCTTGTGGTCGATGCCGTGGAAGCGGCCTTCGGACGGCGGTTCCGGCGCGAACGAGGGCATGGTTTCCACTTCCATCGACAGGCCCAGCGCCTCGTGCACGGTGCGCAGGATCACGTCGGGATCGGACGGCTTGGGCAGCACCCAGCGCACGCCGCAGGACTGGGCCACGGCCATCGCCTCGCGCTCGCGGTAGGTGGCCGTGTAGAAGATGATGGGCACGTCGGCCGTGGCCGGGTCGGCGTGCATGCGGGTGACGAACTCGTAGCCATCCATATTGGGCATCAGGATGTCGGAGATCACCAGGTCGGGACGCTCGGCATGCACCATCTTCAAGCCTTCGGCGCCGTTGGACGCCTCCAGCAGCCGGTGGCCGCCATAGCCGAGCAGCGTCATCAGGAACTCGCGGTTCAGCACGTGGTCATCCACGATCAGGATGGTGGCAACCTCGCTTTTACCGGGGGCCGACGCCCCCGGCAAAAAAGACTCGAGCTGGGTCACGAAGGTATCGGGCTCGATCGGTTTGCCGATATAGCCGTCAAAGCCGGCCGCCAGCAGCTTTTCCCGGTCGCCCACCATGGCCAGCGCCGTCACGGCCAGGGTCGGGATGGCGCGCAGGGCCGGGTCGCCCTTGAGCGCGGCCACCACGCCATAGCCATCGAGCTTGGGCAAGTGCACGTCGCAGATGATCAGGTCGGGCAATTCCTGTCGGGCCGCCGCCACGCCCGCCTCGCCATCGCTGGCCGTGAGCGGGGTATAGCCGAAGGCGCGCAACAGATACACCATCAGCTCCATGTTGGTGGGATTGTCTTCAATGATAAGGATGCGTGCCGACACGTTAGCGCTCCAGGTTGATCCACTTGCCCAGCGGGGCAGCCACACCCCGCCTCATCGTTGCACCGCCTTCAATCGAGCGGCAACACCAGCGTGAAGGTACTGCCCACGCCGTACTGACTTTCAAATTCAATATGCCCATGCAGCAGGCCGGCCAGCTTCTGGCTCAGGTGCAGGCCCAGCCCCGTGCCCTCCTGCGGCCGCGTGTTGCTGGCGTCGAGCTGGGCGAAGGCCTGGAACAGCCGGCCCTGCTGCTCCGGCGCGATGCCCGGCCCCGTGTCGCGCACGCTGACCCGGGCGCAGGCCGCGCCATCGCGCGTGACCACGTCCAGCCGCACCGCCACCTCCCCCTGCACCGTGAATTTGATCGCGTTGTTAATCAGGTTCATCAAAATCTGCTGCAACGCACGCCGGTCCGTCATCAAGGCCACGTCGTGCGGTTCACTGTCGAAGCTCAGCGCCAGCTCCTTTTGCAGGGCCGGCTGGCGGAACAACTGCAGCACTTCCTCGATCAGCGGCCGGCCTTGCAGCGGCAGGAAATTGAGCTCCACCTTGCCGGACTCGATCTTGGTCAAATCCAGCAGATCGTTAATCAGCGACAGCAAGTGACGGGCGCTGCCCTGGATGGTGTGCAACTGGCGTTCCTGCTCGCTGTTGATGGGGCCAGGCAACTTCATCAACATAGTACCCGTAAATCCGATGATCGCGTTGAGCGGGGTGCGCAATTCATGGGACATGCCGGCCAAAAAACGGTCCTTGGCCGCGTTGGCGTTGGCCAGCTCAATATTTTTTTCATGCAAAGTGTGTTCGATATGACGGCGCTCACTACTGTCGCGGATGGCGCTCATGATCAGCATGCCCTCGCCCGTCTCGATCGGGCTCAGGCTGATCTCGACCGGAAACTCCTTGCCATCCTTGCGCAAGCCGTACAAGTCGCGGCCCGAGCCCATGGGGCGTACCTGGGGCTGGGTGAAGTAATCGCTGCGGTGCCCCACGTGGCTGCCGCGAAAGCGGGCCGGCATCAATTGCTCCAGCAAGGTGCCGCGCAATTCGCCGCGGCCGTAGCCAAACAGGGTTTCGGCCTGGCGGTTGGCCAGCACCACGCGGCCGCTGGCGTTGGCCATGATGATGGCGTCCGGCATGGATTCCAGCAAGCCGCCGAAACGCGCCTCGACCAGTTTGGCGTCGCGCGTCACCTTGAGCTGGGTGACGTCTTTTTTGCTCCACAAAATGTACTGGACAGCGCCCGCCTGGTGCTGAATCACCTTGCTGGAACTGTCGATGTA
The DNA here is from genome assembly GCF_014042355.1 of Rugamonas apoptosis. GTDB lineage: Bacteria > Pseudomonadota > Gammaproteobacteria > Burkholderiales > Burkholderiaceae_D > Rugamonas > Rugamonas apoptosis. Next base: position 65,627 of record NZ_JACEZU010000003.1, on the reverse strand, counting down.
GACCAGCGTGCCATCCTTGGCCCGGCGCACGGTTTCATAGGTAGCCGCGCCAGTGTCCAGGGTCTGCCGCATCACGGCCGTTTCCTCGCTGACGCGGTCGGCCGGCACGATCAGCTCGTGCAGCAGGTGGCCGAGGGCCTCCTCGGCGCTGTAGCCGAACACGGCCTGCGCACCTGGTGTCCAGCACAGCACCTCTCCCGCGGGCGAGGTCAGGATCACCGCGTCTGGCGTTTCGTTGAGGATCAAGGTACCGAAGTCTGTTGCCATCGTCGCGCCTTGGAGGGAAGGAAGTCGCGGCTCGCGAGCCATGCGGCCTGCAACCCAGCGTGCCGCGCTGCTTAGGATTAACCATACAGCAACGCACAAGCGAAAATCTCACAGAAAATCACGCACCAGCCGTAAAAACTGAGCAGCCACCACAAGTGTGACTTTGCCCACGCGTCAACAACAGTCTATCGAAGCTGGCCGGGGCTGTCCACGCGCCGCGCCGCCAAGGGGACGGCGGCGATTTCCGCCAGCACCTGGCGCAGGATGGCGGGATGGCGGCCCAGCGCCACATGGCCGATGGCGCCCACCGCCACATGGTGCGCGCCGGCCAGCTGGCTGGAGTCCTGTGGCGCAACAATGTTGTCGTGATGGGAATAAATGGAAGTAATCAAGCCGCGTTGCGAATTTGCGTCAGCCGCGTCCAGCGCCCGCAGCCATGCGCTGCGGTGGCGCATTTGCGCCGCGTTGCGGCCCAGGCCCCAACTGGCCAGCGCCGTACCGTGGTGGGGGGTGCCCAGCGTGATCACGCGCGCCACCCGTGCCTCGCCATGGCGGCGCAGATAGGCGCGCGCCACCAGCCCGCCCATGCTGTGGGCCACGATCACCACCTGCCGCGCGCCAGTGGCCGCGCACAGTTGTTCGATGGCGGCCCGCACTTGTGCCACGTAATGATCGATGTCCGCCCCCAGCGGTTCCAGGTCCGGCGCCAGATGGCTGATGCCGGCCTGGCGCAGCCGGGCGCTCAGTTGGGTCCAGTAGCCGCTGTTGCAGGCATAGCCGTGCAGCAGCAACACGGGCAGTTGCTGCGTGCCGGCCGCCACATGGGGCGCCGTACTATGCAGCATATGTATGGAAGAAGCGGCTAAAGATGCATGGAATTCATACAACACGAGACGCAGCCAGCCCAGCGGCGTCACCTTGAACGCGGGCGGCACCATGCTGCCGGCGCGCCAGCTCAGGTAGAAATTGTGCAGCGAGATCAGCAGCCGCAGCACCAGCACGGCGCCCACACCGACGGCCAGCGCCGGCCACAGGCCCAGTCCCCAGGCCTGTTGCGCGGCCAGCGCCACGCCCAGCGCGGCGGCGGCCTGCACCAGCAACAACACGATCAGGATACGTTTCAACATGCTCGCTCTCAATGCGGCGCCGGCCTTGGCGCCGCTCCCTGGCGACGCTACGCGCTGGCGCGCGGCGCCGGTTTGCCCGTCAGTTGCTGCGCCAGCGCGCTGGCCATGCGCGCCGTGATGCCGTAGATCGACAGCTGGGGATTGGCGCCGATCGAGGTAGGGAACAGCGAACCGTCATGCACCGACAGGTTGGCCACGCCATGGTAGCGGCCATCGGCCCCCACCACGCCCTGACGCTCGTCGTCCGACAGCGTGCAGCCGCCCATCACGTGGGCCGACACCACCTTGGCCTGCAACACCTGGTACGGCAAGCTGTTGATGGCCTGTTTGGCCGCCGCCAGCGTGCTGTAGCTGTCGGCCTGCTCATGCACCGGCGTGACGCTCTTGGCGCCAGCCGCGAACTGGATCTCGGCCATGGTGAGCAACGAACGGCGCACGCCGTCCCACAGGAAATCAGTAATCGGGTAATCGAGCACGGGCGCACCGTTGTTGAGCATGACGCTGCCGCCCACGGACTCGGGATGGAAGCCGTCGCGCAGCAGCGCCAGCATGCCTTGCAGATGCGGGAACTGGCGCATCATGTCCGCATGCCGGGCGCCAAAGCCGGGCATGGTGGACGACAGCAGCAGTGGGTGCAGCGGCGGCGCCTCCAGTTTGTAGCCGATCGGCCCATCGATGGGGCCGGTGTGCAGGAAGTGATCCGAGTACACCGACTGCGGCGCGCCCGCGTAGCCATCCACGCGCTGCTCGAATAAACCGGCCGAGATGATGGTGGGATGGAGGAAGGTGCGTTTGCCCAGCAGGCCATGGGGATCGGGCGCGGCCGAGCGCATCAGCAGCGCCGGCGAATTGATGGCGCCGCCCGCCAGCACAAAATGTCTGGCGCGCAGCGTCACCTTGCGGCCGGTGGTGGCCAGGCCGGGAGCGTCCAGCGCCACGCAGTCGAGCTGCTCGACCCGGTCGCCCTTGAACACGAAGCGCTCCGCGCGCAAACGGGTGAGCAGCACGGCGCCGCGCTTGAGGGCCGACGGCAGAGTCGTCACCAGCATCGATTGCTTGGCGTTGGTGGGACAGCCCATGCCGCAGTAACCGAGATTCCAGCAGCCGTTCACATTGCGGTGGATGGTGGAAGTCGGGATGCCCAGCTTGGCCGCGCCCTGGCGCAGCAAGTCGTTGTTGGCGTTGGGCGCCGTATTCCACTCGTGGATGCTGAGCCGCTCCTCCATCATGGCGAACCACGGCGCCAGCGCTTCCGGCGTGTAGCTTTTCAAACCGAAGCGTTCGGTCCAGTAATTGAGCGTGCCGGGCGGGGTGCGGAAGCTGGTGGTCCAGTTGACGACGGTGGTGCCGCCCACTGTGCGGCCCTGCAGGATGTTGATGCCCTTGTCGCGCGTCTTGCGCGCACCCGACTCCTGGTACAGCGCGGGATAGGCGTCCGCCTCGCGCATCTTGAAGTCCTTGGACGACTTGAGCGCGCCCTCCTCCACGATCAGCACCTTGACGCCGGCCAGCGCGAGGATCTCGGCCGTGACACCGCCGCCGGCGCCGCTGCCGACGATGACCACGTCCGCTTCCAGCGTGCGGTCGCCGTCCAGCCGGGCGCAATCAGTGACGTCCCAGCCGGCGGCCAGGCCAGCCTGGATGGGATCGGGAATGCGGCCCGTGACGGGCGCGATGGGGATATTCGTTTTGATCATTGCAGCTTCCAGAAAGGTGGCGGACAGTTCAGCTCAATTCCTTGATCGGGCCGGGATAGCCGATCGCATCCCAATGCGCGGGATCGGAATACCAGGCACCGGCGATCAGGTCATGCAAGGCCTGGTAGGCCGTGACCAGCATGGCGATGCGATGATGCTGCCAGCTTTGCAGGAAAGCGTCGATCTGGGCCGGGGTGGCCTCGTTCCAGCTGGCCGGCACACCGGCCAGGAAGCGGCGCGCCGGTCCCAGCGACAGCAGGCCGAACAGGTCCTGCACTTCCTTCTGTGTGGCCAGCGGCAAGCCGTGCACGGCGCCGGCCACGCGCTCCACCGTGTTGGCCACGGCGGCCGTGCGCGCCTCGGGTGCAGTGGGCAGCACGGGGCCCAGCATGGATGGGATCAGCGCCGTCAGCACGGCACGCGCGTTGTCGTCCAGCGCGAACGCGTGCGGCTGGGCCGGCCCCTGCACGGCGCGGTACAGCGCGCCGCCAGCGGCCAGCGTCACCGCGCCGATGATGCCGATCTTCAAGAACGATCTGCGGGAAGTGGTCATGTCTCCATCCAGTTCTGGTGTTATTTTAATGAGGTGTATGGCCTATTTTTCTAGTGTACGTCAAAGGCAAGCTTGATTTTGCGCGGAAAAATAGAGTGCCGCGTCTACCGGCTTCTGGTAAAACGGTGACATGAAGAAAGAAGATTTGGTACAGACGCTGCAACAGCAACTGCATGCCGTGCAGTCGGAACGACAAGGCGCCAAGCGCGATCCAGCCCTGCTGGCGGCCCGTACGGCGCTCAAGCAATTCCAGTCGCAGCGGCTGGCCGCCACCCATGCCGACCTGCTGGCCGCGCCCAATTCACGCGAGGCGGCGCTGTTCTTCCTTGAAGAGCTGTACGGCGCGCACGACCTGAGCCAGCGCGATGCGGACCTGGAACGCATCATCCCCACCATGCAACGCTTGTTGCCTGTGAACGCATTGCAGACCATCACGGAAGCGATCATGCTCGACGCCCTGTCGGAACGGCTGGACACGGCCATGGCGCGCCAGTTGGGCACCCGATTCGATCTCGACGATTACGTGGCCGCCTACCGCGCCCACACCACGGCGCCCGACCGCGCACGCCAACTGGGGCTGGTGCGGGCGCTGGGCATGTCCTTGTGCGAACTGGTGCGAATTCCATTCCTGAACGCCACGCTGCACATGATGCGCGGCCCCGCCAAGCTGGCCGGACTGGGTGACTTGCAGCAATTTCTGGAGCGCGGTTTCACGGCCTTCAAGCGCATGAAGCAGGCCGAGCAATTCGTGACCACCATCGTCGGCCGCGAACAGCAAGCGATGGAGAACATCTATGCCGGCGCGGACGCGCCATTCGAAGTGGTGTAATTCAGCGGCGGCGCGCGCCCTTGCCCTGCGCCACAGCCGCCATCCGGCGCGAAATGCCGCGCAAGATGTTGACCTCTTCCGTTTCCAGCCCGGCCCGCGAGAACAAGCGTTTCAGGCGCGGCATCAGCTTGCGCGGGTTGCTGGCATCGAGAAAGCCGATCTCCACCAGCGCTTGTTCCAGATGGGTGTACATGCCCTCGATCTGGGCCAGGCTGGCCGCTTCGCCCTGGAAGCCCACTTCCGTGGCCGCGCGCTGGCCATCCAGCGCCGCCATGCGGCACTCGTAGGCCAGCACCTGGGCCGCCTGCGATAAGTTCAGCGACGAATAATCGGGATTGGCGGGAATGTTGATCAGCACGTTGCACTGCGCCACCACCTCGTTGGGCAAGCCGAAACGTTCATTGCCGAAAATGACGGCCGCGCGCAGTTCGCCATTGGCCACCAGTTGGCCGGCCAGTTCACGCGGCGTGAGCACGGGCGGCGAGTACTCGCGCAGCCGGGCCGACACGGCGGCCGCGAAGTTGATGCCTTCCAGCGCCTCGGCCATGCTGTCCACCACGCGCGCGCCCTGCAGGATGTCGAGCGCGCCGCTGGCGAAGGCCACCGCTTCCGGGTCGTCGAGCATGCCGTCGAAACGGGGCGACACCAGCACCAGCTCGGTGAAGCCCATGGTCTTCATGGCCCTGGCCACGGCCCCGATATTGCCCGCACGGCTGGTCTGGACCAGAATAAATCGCAGCCGTTGAAAAAGAGTCGTGTTGATTTCGGGCAGGTTCATTTAAAATAGCGCTATCGCGCGGTATCGATGCAAAAATTTCAATCTTGCAAGCCAGTCAGCAATGACGGCCCGCAGACCCGGATTTTACCCTGTCGCCGCCGCATCGCTCTTTAATTCATTCTTGTACCCCATTGCGCCGCCGGGATCGTTTCGTCCGGGCGGGTGATGGCGTTCTTTTAACGGAAAAGCTTACATGCACCCAATGCTCAACACGGCGATCAAAGCCGCCCGCCGCGGCGCCGCCGTCATCAACCGCGCCTCCTTCGACCTCGATCGCATCACTGTGACCGAGAAACAACATAACGATTTCGTCACCGATGTCGACCAGGCCGCCGAACAGGCCATCATTGAAGTGCTGTCCAAGGCCTACCCCGACCACGCCTTCCTGGCCGAGGAATCGGGCGCTTCCAAGAACGCCAACGACGAGAGTGAATTCACCTGGATCATCGACCCGCTCGATGGCACCACCAACTTCATGCACGGCTTCCCCCAGTACTCGATCTCGATCGCGCTGTCGCAGCGCGGCGTGATCACCCAGGCCGTGATCTACGACCCGGTACGTAACGACCTGTTCACGGCCACCAAGGGCGCCGGCGCCTACCTGAACGACAAGCGTATCCGCGTCACCAAGCTCGACCGCCTGGCCAACGCCCTGCTGTCGACCGGCTACGTGGCCGGCTCGGCCAAGGCGCTCGATGAATACCTGAAGATGTACGGCATCATGGCTGAACGCTGCCATGGCGTGCGCCGCCCCGGCAGCGCCGCGCTGGACCTGGCCTACGTGGCCGCCGGCCGCCTGGACGGCTTCTACGAAAAAGGCTTGAAGCCTTGGGACATCGCGGCCGGCGCGCTGATGGTGACGGAAGCGGGCGGCATCGTCGGCGAGTTCAGCGGCGAGTCCGACTACCTGTACAAGGGCGACATCATCGCCGCCAGCCCCAAGGTCTTCGGCCAGATGGTCAGCCTGCTGACCCCGTTTATCTGAGATCGCACGGCCCGCGGCTGAAAGAGAAGTTTTGTTACAAAAAAAGGGAGCATTTGCTCCCTTTTTCATTTCCGTGGCGAAACAATTGGCGAAGGATGCTGTTATACTCCGGCCTGCGGCGCCCTGACCAGTCCTCTGCCGCTGTCTTACCTAATCCGATTGCCTGCGACTGGCGTCATCCGTGGCGACAGGCCGATCTTTACATAAAGTTATCATGTCCTTTTCCAAACTCGGTTTGTCCGACGCTATCGTCCGTGCTGTAACCGAAACGGGTTACACCACCCCGACTCCGATCCAGGCGCAGGCGATCCCTGCCGTATTGAATGGCGGCGACCTGCTGGCCGGCGCCCAGACCGGCACCGGCAAGACGGCCGGTTTCACCCTGCCCGTGCTGCACCGCCTGTCGACCGACGCCAACGGCGCGGCCATGACCGGCAACACCTCGCAGCGCCCGATCCGCGCCCTGATCCTGACCCCGACCCGCGAACTGGCGGCCCAGGTCGAGGAAAGCGTGCGCATCTACGGCAAGTACACCAAGTTGAATTCGACCGTGATCTTCGGCGGCGTCGGCATCAATCCCCAGATCAAGCAGCTCAAGCATGGCGTCGACATCCTGGTCGCCACCCCGGGCCGCCTGCTGGACCACATGGAACAGCGCACGGTCGACCTGTCGAAAGTCGAAATCCTGATCCTCGATGAAGCGGACCGCATGCTCGACATGGGCTTCATCCGCGACATCCGCAAGGTACTGGCCGCGCTGCCGGCCAAGCGCCAGAACCTGCTGTTCTCGGCCACCTTCTCGGACGAGATCAAGGCCCTGGCCGACGGCCTGCTGAACAAGCCAGCCACGATCGAAGTGGCACGCCGCAATTCGACGGTGGAAGTGATCGCGCAAAAGATCCACCCCGTCGACCGCGACAAGAAGCACCCGATGCTGGCCCACCTCATCAAGAGCAACAACTGGCACCAGGTGCTGGTGTTCACGCGCACCAAGCACGGCGCCAACAAGCTGGTCGAACAGCTGGGCGGCGACGGCATCGGCGCCATGGCCATCCACGGCAACAAGAGCCAGTCGGCGCGCACCAAGGCGCTGGCCGAATTCAAGGACAACAAGCTGCAAGTGCTGGTGGCGACCGATATCGCCGCGCGCGGCATCGACATCGACCAGCTGCCGCACGTGGTCAACTACGACCTGCCCAACATTCCGGAAGACTATGTGCACCGTATCGGCCGTACCGGCCGCGCCGGCGCCACCGGCGAAGCCGTGTCGCTGGTGTGCGTGGACGAGCACGACATGCTGAAGGACATCGAAAAGCTCATCAAGCAGACTCTGCCACGCGCCGTGATTCCTGGCTTCGAGCCTGATCCGAACGCGCGCGCCCAACCGGTGCAACTGCGCAGCGGCGGCCCTGGCCACCGCAATCCCGGCAATCGCAGTGGCGGTGGCGGTGGCGGCGCCCGCAGCGGCGGCGGCGGCGGTGGCGGCCAGGTGGTGCGTGTCAAGACCGGTGGCGGCGCCAAGCCGCGCGGCGCCGGTGGTGGTGGCGCTGGCGGCGGTGGTGGCGGCGCTGGCCGTCCAGGCAGCTCGCGCTCGGCCGCCCAGCATCGCTCTGGCGGCCGCGGCCGCTAAGCACCAGGCATAGCAAGCGCCGGAGTCAGTGCCAACGTTCGCGCACAAGCTCAGGCGCAAATACAGAATCGGGGACAGACCCTTATTTTCGCATCGCGGAAATTCGGGTCTGTCCCCGATTTTCTTTCCGTGGTGGCCGGCCCTGGCGCTTTTCGATTACGATAGCGGCTCACGTCTCCGGGAGTCTTCATGCCTAAGTTCGCCGCCAACCTGACCATGCTGTTTACCGAAGCGCCGTTCCTCGACCGCTTCGCGCTGGCCCGCGAGGCCGGCTTCGAGGGCATCGAATTCCTGTTCCCCTACGCTTATGACGCGCAGCAGATCGCCGAGCGCCTGCGCCGCCATCAACTGCAACTGGTGCTGTACAACCTGCCGCCCGGCGACTGGGCGGCAGGCGACCGCGGCATGGCGTGCGATCCGCGCCGGATCGAGGAATTCCGCGCCGGCGTGGCGCTGGGCCTCGAATACGCGGTCGAACTGGGCACGCCGCGCCTGCACTGCATGGCCGGCATCGTCCCGCCCGGACTGGAACCTGCCCGCGCGCGCGACACTTACCTGGACAACCTGCGCTACGCGGCGGAACGATGCCGCCCGCACGGCATCGCGCTGATGATCGAGCCGATCAACCACTACGACATCCCCGCCTATTTCCTCAACCACAGCTGGCAGGCGCGCGAGCTGATCGCGGCCAGCGGCTGCGACAACATCTTCCTGCAATACGACATCTATCACATGCAGCGCATGGAAGGCGAACTGGCCAATACCATCCGCGCCAACCTGCCCCTGATCGGCCATATGCAACTGGCCGACACGCCGGGCCGCCACGAGCCAGGCACGGGCGAGATCAATTACCGCTTCCTGTTCCAGCAGCTCGACGCCATGGGCTACCAGGGCTGGATCGGCTGCGAATACGTGCCGCTGAACGATACGGCCAGCGGCCTGGGCTGGCGGGACGCGCTCACCACCTGACGTTGAACTTGCGTATCCGCAAAATCAATCCTCAGCTGTAGCACAACAATAGTCCCGACACCTCCGCGAAAGGATGCGATGAAACCGCTGCGCCTGGCCATGCCGTTCAGTTTGTTACGTTTGCTGCTGGCGCTGTCGCTGGCCGCCACGCTGGGTGGCTGCGCCAGCAGCACGGCGCGCATGGCGCAAGTGCGCGACCTGGCGGCCGAGTCGGCCAAGCTGGGCGCCTGGAGCGATTTGACCGAGCGCTACCGCGACACTTACGCGCGCGAGCAACCTTACCTGAGTCCGCAGGCGGACGCCCGCGAGCGCGCGCAGGATGCGGCCCGGCGCGCCGCCAGCGCCGACTTCGTACGCATCGGCCGTAGCGTGCAACTGTACATGCAGACCCTGGGCACGCTGGCCGGCGACAACCAGTACGACCTGGAGGACCAGGTCAAATCGGCCAGCACCGCCATCAAGGCCTGGCCCGACAGCGGCTTGCAGGACCGCCACGTGAACGCCTATGCCGGGCTGACCCGGCTGCTGGTCCACGTGCTTGGCGGGCGCCACCAGGAACAGGCCGTGCGCGAGCTGGTGCAGGCCGGCGACGCGCCGTTGCAGGAAATGCTGGAGGCCATGCGCATCCTGCTGCGCACCTATGCCGGCAGCAACGATAACGAGCAAGCCATCGTCACGGGATTGCTGGAAGTGAGCATTCCCTATCAGAACACGCCCGACCAGCGCCTGCTGGCCACGTTGGCCAAGGTGCAATTGCGCGCGCTGCGCAGCGAATACCAGCTGATCGGCCGCCGCCTGACGCTCACGGCGCACAACATCGACGCCATCGCGGCCGGCCACAAGACGCTGCTGGCCCAGCTGACCCAGCCTGGCGACGATAGCGTCGTCAGCCTGGCCCAAGCCAGCGCCACGGTGCGCGCCAGCCAGCGCGCGGCGGACGAAGCCTGGTCCGCCACACGGGCACCCTGAGTCACCGCCCCCTGTAGCGCCGCTCAGCCAGCCCGGCAAACCAGCCGCCCCGCCAACCAGCCACCATCGCGCAAGGAACCACCATGTCCACTCCCCTGCCCCCGCCATCCGGCGCGCGCGACATTGAAGCGCTGGCCGACCGCCTGTCGGCCTGCGCCGACGCCTTGCATGCGCGCCTGATGAAGGCCATTCGCGCCGCGACAACCACGCCCGCCCCCGTCGTCTCCGGCCCCGCCGCCACGCCGCCGGCGCGCGGTGCATCCATCGACCAGGGCCTGTCGCAAGGGGCGGCGCAAGCCCTGTTCGAAAATGAGGTGGCCTTGCGCCAGCGCGCCAACGGGCTGTACCTGGACGCGGCCGTGCTGGCCGCCGGCGGCCTGGCGGGCGCCCAGCAGCAGTTGCTGGCGCTCACCGCGCAGGCGGCCGAACGCATCCGCACGCTGGACCGCCTGCGCGACCTGATCGACCTGACCTCCGAATTGCTGCAACTGGGCGCGGCCGTCGCCAGCGGCACGCCCGAGCACTTGGCCGCGCCATTGGAGAAAATCAAGCAGCACCTGGCGGACCTGCGCGATCCGGCGCTCCCGCCACCGGTTTGACCACACGCCGCCCGCGCCGCGCGGTCGCCCTGCCGCAGCCCGGCGATTGCAGTACAATGGACCGAACGCTATCCTGCGCGCCCTGCGCGGGTGCGTCCTTGTCTATCAGCCAGTGAGGCGGTCATGAACGGTCTGGAACAGGAACAATGCAAGGCCTTGCAAACCCGGCTTGAGCAAGCCCGGTTGGACCTGCTGAGCCAGTTGGCCGACGACCTCGACCCGGGCGCCGACGTGCTGGCGCCGCCCGTGCTGGAAGTGGAAGCGTCGCCGGCCGACAACGCCAGCAACCGCACGCTCAATGAATTGGTGCATGAGGCGGCCGAACACACGGCGCGCCACTTGCAAGTGGTGCGTCACGCGCTGGCCAAATTCGACGACGGCAGCTATGGCCTGTGCGAATCATGCGGCGATCCGATCGGCTACTCGCGCCTGAACGCACGCCCGGAAGCGCGCCTGTGCATCGCCTGCCAGACGCGCGAGGAAAAACCCCACCGCTAACCCTACAAAGGTTGTTTCAAAATGACTGTGGCTAGGCGTGGCGACGAAGGCAGTGCGCTGGCACGGCGAGGCGGCTGCGCCGCGAGGCGCAGCGAAAACGACGCCACGGGCTTTTTGAAACGACCTAACGCATGTGTTGGCCGCCGTTGATGGCTATCTCCGCCCCCGTCACGAACGCCGCCTCCTCCGACGCCAGGTAAGCCACCAGGGCCGCCACCTCGTCCGGTTCACCCAGGCGGGCCACGGGAATCTGCGGCAGGATCTTCTGTTCCATCACGTCGGCCGGCACGGCTTCCACCATGCGTGTGCGCAAGTAGCCGGGCGCCACCGTGTTGACGGTGATGCCATGGCGCGCCACTTCCAGCGCCAGCGCCTTGGTCAGCCCGTGCATGCCGGCCTTGGCCGCCGCGTAGTTGCACTGGCCAAACGCGCCCTTCTGCCCATTGACGGAGGAAATGTTGATGATGCGGCCCCAGCGCCGTTCCAGCATCTCGTCGAGCACCTGCTTGCTCATGTTGAACACGCTGTCGAGATTGGTGTGCAGCACGGCTTGCCAGTCTTCCCGGCTGAGCTTGCGCAAGCTCTGGTCGCGCGTGATGCCGGCGTTATTGACCAGCACATCGACCCGGCCCAGCTCCTCGCGGATGCGGGCCACGGCCCGCGCGCAATCATCGTAATCGGCCACGTCCACCTGGTAGCCGCGGCAGCGCAAGCCTTCATCCTTGCGCGCCTCGATCCACGCCTGGGCGCCATGGTTGCCGGGCGAATAAGTGGCGGCCACGGCATAACCGGCCCGGTACAGCCGGTGGCAGATCGCCGTCCCCAATCCACCCATGCCCCCAGTGACAATGGCCACACGTTTGCTGTCCATGCTCCCCTCCAAATATTGTTATAAATGCAGCATTTTATGAGAGGGGTCAAACGCCGTTTTGCGCCAGATCAAATGTGTCGCGGATGAGGTATTGGCCAGCGCGTGAAGCGCTAACCTTCCGACAACCAGGGCTGGCTGCGGATCTTGGCCACCTGGCGCAGGGCCAGCCAGCGCCACAGTTGCAGCGCGTCGGCCTGCGACAAGGCCGTCATGTGGCGCGGATTGGCCAGCGCGATCTCGCAATCGCGGTCCGACCATTCCTCGAAGCGCACATCGCCGCCGCACGCCACTTCCAGCGCGTACATCAAGCCATCGTCGTAGCCAAAGCGCAGCACGGCCGTGCCGGGCCCGCCGTCCGGCGCGGCCGTCTTGCCGCTGTAGACGTCGGCCAGCGCGGCCACCAGCTGGGCTTCGGTGGGTGCCGTCACGTCACGCCCGTCGGGCCGCGTTAGCTCTACCCATGCCTGTGTCATAGAGAAGCTCCCTTTCACACTCGTTAGCAACCTGCTGGCAATCATGCCTGTCCTGCGCGGCACGGCCATGATGTAGCTCTGCTCCAGGCCCGGTGGCGGCCGCCACGTGGCGCGCCGGACGGAATGTGGCAATTTATTGTAGCAACTATCATGCGGAAAATGACAGGCGCCGCCGCAAATTATCGCCAGTCGCAACAATACCGTGCCGGGATCACGCCGGGCGAAAAAACTTGCCACCCGCGCCCCGTCCGCGCCACCCTTGGCCGTATAATCAATTGCGCCGGTTTATTATGTTTCTGTCTACAATGCTTTCATTACGATAGGTACGCCTGATGGATCTGCACGACCAGCCCGCCACCCCGCCACCGGAGCACCTGTCGCCAGACGACGCCGGCGCGCGGCTGCAATGGGCGATCGAGCAAGTCCCGGTGGGCTTCGTCTATCTGGACCCGCACTGCCGGATCGTGCACGTGAATGCGCACCTGTGCCAGATGCTGGGCATGACGCCGGACGAACTGCAAGGCCATCACTACAGCCAGTTCCTGGCCGAGGCCGACCGCCAGCACATCGCGGCCGGCCAGGCCGAACTGCTGGCCGCGCCCGGCGTGCCGCAACAGAGCGACGCGCGCTGGCGCGGCAAGGACGAGACCTTGTTGTGGAGCCATGTGACGCGCTACAGCATCATCGGCGCCGGCGGCGCGCCCGCGGGCCAGGTGTGGTGGGTCGGCGACATCACCCAGCGGCGCCAGCTCAAGGACATGCTGCAACTGTCGAACCGGGCGCTGGCCGCATGTTCGAACGGCGTGCTGATCGCCAGCGCCGGCGAGCCCGACTACCCCATCATGTACGCCAATCCCGCGTTCTACGCGATGACGGGCTACACGCCGATGGACATCATGGGCCGCAATTGCCGGCTGCTGCAAAACGGCGACCATGACCAGCCCGGGCTGGCCCCCCTGCGCCACGCGCTGGGCCAGCGCCAGGATGCCCATGTGGTGCTGCGCAACTACCGCAAGGACGGCACCCTGTTCTGGAACGACCTGCTGATCTCGCCCGTGCCCGACGAGCACGGCGTCATCACCCACTATGTCGGCATCCTCAACGACATCACCCTGCTCAAGGAAAAGGAAGAGCGCCTCACCTACCAGTCCACCCATGATGAACTGACGGGCCTGCCCAACCGCAGCCTGTTCAACCAACGGCTGCAGCAAGCCATGCTGCGGGCCGGCCACCACGAACACGCGGTGGCCCTGCTGTGCGTGGGGCTGGACAACTTCGAGCTGGTCAACGAAAGCCTGGGCCACGCGGCCGGCGACCAGATGCTGGCCATCGCCGCCCAGCGCTTGCAGCAATGCATGGGCGAGCACGACACGCTGGCGCGGCTGGGCGACCATGAATTCCTCGCCATCCTGGGCGCCGTCAACGGCGCCGGCGACGTGATGCCCGTCTGCGAGCATATGTTCGCCGTGTTGGCCCAGCCCTTCACGCTGGACGGCCAGCCGGTGCACGCCAGCGCCAGCATCGGCATCGCGCTGTATCCGCAGGACGCGGCCGACAGCGCCACCCTGATGCGCTACGCCGACCTGGCCCTGACGCGTGCGCACGACCAGGGCGGCGCCAAATTCCAGTTTTTCGCGCAAGAGATGAACCAGCGCACCCTGGCCCGCATCGGCATGGAAGCGGCCTTGCGGCAGGCCATCGCGCGCGGCGAGCTGCGCCTGCTGTACCAGCCGCTGGTGGACTTGCAGAGCGGCGCCATCGTCAGCGTGGAAGCGCTGGTGCGCTGGCAACATCCCACCCAGGGCTTGCTGGAGGCGGCCGAATTCATCACTGTGGCCGAGCAGGCCGGGCTGGCCGACACCATCGGCGACTGGGTGCTGCGCCAGGCGTGCCGCGACCTGGCCGCCTGGCACGGGCAGCAACTGGCGCCGCTGCCGGTGGCCATCAACATCTCGCCGCGCCAGTTCCGCGACCGCCTGTTCGCCGGCACCGTGGCCGCCGTCCTCAACGAGCATGGGGTGCTGGCGCCGGCGCTGACACTGGAGATCACGGAAGCGTGCCTGATGCAGGACAGCGGCGTGGGCAGCGCCAGCCTGGCGCGCCTGAAGGCGCTGGGCGTGCGGCTCACGCTGGACGACTTCGGCACCGGCTACACATCGCTCAGCAACCTGAAACGCCACCCGTTCGACGCCGTCAAGATCGACCGCCAGTTCATCCGCAACATCGTCACCGATAGCGACGACGCGGCGCTGGCCCGCACCATCATCTCCATGTCCCACCACCTGGGCATCCAGGTGGTGGCCGAAGGGGTGGAGACGGAAGCCCAGTGCGACTTCCTGCGCCGCAATATGTGCGACCTGATCCAGGGCCACTTCTTCGCGCCGCCCGTCACGGCGGAGGCCCTGCAGGCCATGCGCGACGAAGGACGCGCACTGCCGCCGCACCTGCTGCGCATCCAGAAACAAAAGCGCAGCCTGCTGCTGGTGGACGACGAGCAGAACATCGTCTCGGCCCTCAAGCGCCTGCTGCGCAAGGACGATTACCAGATCCACACCGCCAACAGCGGACAGGAAGGGCTGGACGTGCTGGCCCAGCACGCGGTGGACGTGATCGTATCGGACCAGCGCATGCCCGGCATGCTGGGCGCCGACTTCCTGCGCAAGGCCAAGCTGCTGTATCCGGACACGATACGCATCATGCTGTCCGGTTACACGGAACTGCAGTCCGTCACGGACGCCGTCAACGAAGGGGCGATCTACAAATTCCTCACCAAGCCGTGGGAGGATGAACTGCTGCGCGGCCATATCGCGCAAGCGTTCCAGCTCAAGGAGATCGCCGACGACAACGCCCGCCTGCACCTGGAAGTGCGCACCGCCAACCACGAGCTGGCCGCCGCCAACCGCCGCATGGAGGAACTGCTGCTGCTCAAGCAGCGCCAGATCAGCCGCGACGAGATCAGCCTGAACGTGGCCCACGACGTGCTGCAGCACTTGCCGCTGCCCGTGATCGGGATGGACGACGCCGGCATGATCGCCTTCGTCAACGGCGCCGCCGCCGCCCTGTTCCAGCACAGCGGCGCCCTGCTCGGCAACCAAGCCAGCCTGGTGCTGCCGGAACTGTCCCCCGACGCCGGCACGGCCGGCGCGCCTGCCCACCAGACCGTGATCAACGGCCAGCGCTACGACGTGCTGGTCTACCCCATGGGCGAACGTTCGGAATCGCGCGGCAGCCTGATCACCCTGAGGCACAGCGAAGGACCATGATGGACCAGTCCCCCCACTTGCGCATCGCGATCGACCAGGCGGCGGCCGGCATGATATTGGCCGACGACCTGCTGGACGCCCACGGCGCCGTGCTGCTGCCGCACGGCGCGACCCTGACCGACGCCACCCTGGCCAGCCTGCGCCGGCGCGGCGTGGGCCATTGCACGGTCGAGCACGCGGCGTGCGGGGAGGACGCCGACGGCGCGCAAGCCCTGTCGTCCCAGGCCGGGCAGGCGGCGCGCGCCGCCTTGCGCGAACGCCAGCTGGCGCGGCTCCAGCACCTGTTCCGCCACAGCGCGGGCTACGAGGCCAACGCCACGCTGCTGCAATTGCTGACCGACTACCGCAACCGGGAGTGACCATGCCCACCATGGACGACATCATCAAGCGGGTGCAGGACTTGCCGTCACTGCCGGCCGTGGTGGCCGAACTGCTCACCACCGTCGAGCAGGACGACGTCGACCTGCACGCGCTGGCGGCCAAACTGGCGCTGGACCAGTCGCTCGCGGCCAAGACCCTGCGCCTGGCCAACTCCTCGTTCTACGGCATGTCGACCAAGGTCACCACCATCCAGCAAGCGATCACGGTGCTGGGCTTCCACAGCATCCGCACGCTGGTCACGGCCTGCTCCGTCACGGGCGCCTTCACGCCGGCGCCGGGCAGCGCGTTCGCGTTCGAACCGTTCTGGCGCCACGCCATCGGCACCGCCGTGTGCGCGCGCGCGTTGGCGCCCCATGCGCGCCTGAGCCCCGAGACGGCGTTCACGGCCGGCCTGCTGCACGACCTGGGCACGCTGGTGCTGGCCACCCGCTACCCGGCCGAGTACGGCGCGGTGGAAGCCTACCGCCAGCAGCAGGATTGCACCGTGGGCATGGCCCAGCACGCCATCTTCGGCTACGACCATGCGCGCGTGGGCAGCGCGCTGGCGGCGCACTGGAAATTCCCGCGCGCCATCCAGGATGCGGTGGCCGGCCACCACCAGCCCGACGGCGCCGACAGCGTGTCGCTGGCGTTGCTGATCCATGTGGCCGACGCCCTGGCCCACGCGCTCGACCTGGCCGGCGAGCAGGACGACCAGGTGCCGCCCCTGTCGCAGCAGACCTGGCGTATGCTGGCGTTGAGCGACGCGGCCTGCCTGGCCGTGTGCGCGGAGACGGAAGCCACGTTCCAGGAGCTATGCCAGATCCTGGTCCACTAACGGAGCCTTGAGATTCATGAACGCCCATTTCGATACCCAGCCCGCCGACGGCGATACGGAAAACGCCGGCATCGAACTGTCCGAGTTCTTCGACGGCCATCCGGTGGCCACCTTCGCCATTAACAACAACCACTTCGTCACCCACTGGAACAAGGCGTGCGAACAGTTGCTGGGCTGGAGCAAGGCGGAGATGGTGGGTACCCAGAACCACTGGCAGGCGTTCTATGCCAAGCAGCGCCCGCTGCTGGCCGACCTCATCATCTCCGGCGAGGAGGACGAGATCGACCGCCATTACCTGGGCAAGCACAAGCGCTCGACCCTGATTCCCGGCGCCTATGAGAGCGAGGACTTTTTCCCCAACATCGGCGAAAGCGGCCACTGGCTGCACTTCACGGCCGCCCCGCTGCGCGACCGCCAGGGCCAGGTGGTGGGCGCGATCGAAACCCTGCGCGACGTGACGGAACGGCGGGTCGCCGAGAACGCGCTGCGCAAGGCGCACGACAACCTGGAAAGCCTGATCGAGAAGCGCACCGCCCAGCTGGCCGAGGTGAACGAACGGCTGGAGGACGACATCCGCCAGCGCGAACGGGCCGACGCCGAACTGCGCCGGCGCAACGTGGAGCTGACGGAACTGAACGAGCAGTTGTCGATGGCCCAGGAGCAGCTGGTGCAGTCGGAAAAGCTGGCCTCGATCGGCCAGCTGGCGGCCGGCGTGGCGCACGAGATCAACAACCCGATCGGCTACATCTTCTCCAACTTCGGCACCCTGCAAAGCTACCTGGACCAGTTGTTCGAGATGCTGGCCGCCTACCAGGAGTCGGAGGCCAGCCTGGCCGCGCCGGAAGTGGCGGCCAGGCTGCGCGCCATGCGCGAACAGATCGACCTCGACTTCCTGCGCGAAGACATCCCTTCCCTGATGGGCGAATCGAAGGAAGGCATTGTGCGGGTGCGCCACATCGTGCAGGACTTGAAGGATTTCTCGCGGGTGGACGCCAACCAGGAATGGGTATGGTCCAACCTGCACCAGGGCATCGACTCCACCCTCAACATCGTCAGCAACGAAGTCAAGTACAAGGCCGACGTGATCAAGGAATATGGCGCCATTCCCGACATCGAATGCCTGCCGCTGCAGATCAACCAGGTGGTCATGAACCTGGTGGTGAACGCGGCCCACGCCATCGGCCCCGAGCGCGGCAAGATCACGGTGCGCACCGGTACCGAGGGCGAGCAAGTATGGCTGGAAGTGGCCGATACCGGCAGCGGCATCGCGCCCGAGGCGCTGTCGCGCATCTTCGACCCGTTCTTCACCACCAAGGCCGTGGGCAAGGGCACGGGGCTGGGCCTGTCGCTCGCTTATGGTATCGTGCAGAAACATAAAGGTAAGATCGAGGTCAGCACGGAACTGGGCAAAGGCACTTGCTTCCGCGTCACGCTGCCCATCCATCATCCCACCGAGACCTAGGACGCCAGCCTATGACACCAGCCGCCCTGCCGCACAGCCCACCCGTCATGCAGACGGCCAGCGCCACCCTGCTGTTCGTGGACGACGAGCCCAACATCCTGTCCTCGTTGCGCCGGCTGTTCCGCCCGCGCGGCTACAAGGTGCTCACCGCCGAAAGCGGTGCCGAGGGGCTGGAAGTGCTGGCGCGGGAAGCGGTCGACCTGGTGATCTCCGACATGCGCATGCCGGAAATGGACGGCGCCCGCTTCCTGGCCCAGGTGCGCCAGCAGTGGCCGGGCACGCTGCGCCTGCTGCTGACCGGGTATTCCGACATCCAGTCGATCCAGGACGCCATCAACTGCGGCGAGATCTACCGCTACATCACCAAGCCGTGGGACGACAACGACATCGTGCTGGTGGTGCGGCACGCGCTGGAACGGCGCGAACTGGAGCTGGAAAAGGAACGCCTGGAGCAACTGACCTTGCGCCAGAACGAGGAACTGAAGGGACTCAACCAGAGCCTGGAGGCGAAGGTCGAAGCCCGCACCCGCCAGCTCAAGGTGGCGCACGACGCGGCGGTGGCCGCCGGCGACAAGCTCAAGACCAATTTCATCACCACCATCAAGATCCTGTCGAGCATCGTCGAGATGCGCGGCGGCCAGCACACGGGGCACGCGCGCCAGGTGGCCGACCTGGCCCGCAAGCTGGCCGTGGCCCTCAAGCTGGACCCGCGCGAAACCCAGGAAGTGTTCATCGCCGCCCTGCTGCAGGATATCGGCAAGATCGGCTTCACCGACGACATGCTGTCCACCCCGCTCACCATGCTCAACGGCGAGGCGCTGGGCCAGTTCCGCAAGCATCCGCTGCGGGCCGAGCAACTGCTGATGCCGCTGCAAGACTTGCGCGGCAGCGCCGCCATCCTGCGCGCCCAGCTCGAACGCTTCGACGGCAACGGCTTCCCGTACGGGATCTCGGGGCTGGCCATCCCCATCGGCGCGCGCATCCTGGCGCTGGCGGCCGACTATTTCAACCTGCAACAGGGCGCCATGGTGCAGCGCCACCTGCGGCCTGAGGAAGCCAAGTCGCTCATCATGGACGCCGCCGGCAAGCGCTACGACCCGGCCGTGGTGGCCGCGTTCCGCCAGATCATCGACTTCGCGGTCGAGGATCCGGGCGCCGGGGTCGAAGTGCTGTCGGGCGAACTGCAGCCGGGCATGGTGCTGGCGCGCGACCTGATCAGCCGCGACGGCCTGATGCTGCTGCCGGCCGAGCACACGCTGGACCCGCGCATGATCCAGCAAGTGCAGGACTTCGAATCGAAGAGCGAGGGCCGGCTGGCGATCTGGGTGCGGCTGGCCAAAACGCCGTGAGCCCGCGCGTACGGCGCGGGTCCAGCGTCGCGGGTCCAGCGTCATCCCTTACCGGCCCGCAGCCACCGTGTTGGCCGGCGTGCCCGTCAAGCGTTCCACCATGGCGTGCACGGCCAACATCTGCGGGCCGGACTTGAACGCGTAATTGAGGCCCGTGTAGCCGTACCAGTCCCAGCAGCCCTGCGGGTTGTACGGCACGTTGGACGCGTTCACCTGCGGGTACAGCACGATGATGTTGTTGCTGTCGGCCCAGCTGTTGTAGCTGCTCTTGCCATAGAAATCATCCTGCACCACGGCCGCCGACTGCTTGCAGCCGTGGAATGCCACGTGCACCCGGCAAGCCTTGCCGGCGTTGCAGCTGGCCGGTACATAGGCAAAGGCGTCGGCCGCCATGCCGGTGCTGGCGTCGGCGAATTCGCGCTGGTTGAACGTGATGATCTTGCCCGACAGCTTGCTGGCCGGCGCCTTGGCGTTGCCGTAGATGTGGGCGAACATGGCGCCCGGCTGGTCGTACGCCGCGTGGTGCACGGTGCACTTGCTGATGTAGGGCGCGGCATTGGCGCCGCAACTGTTGCCGAACGCCGGCGTCAGCAAGGCATGGCCGGCCGGCACGTTGTTCACGTACACGAGGTTGGCGTCGGGCACGCCGGCATCCTTGAAGAAGGTGACCGTGGCGTCCACCGCCTGCTGGTACACCACCGTATCCTTGGTGCCGCTGAACACGTAGATGCGGTCGTTCTGCAAGTCGCTCAGCGGGTCGATCTGGCCGGCGGCGGCGAACCCCTGGGCCGACAGCAGCAACAGGGCCGGATTGGGCGGCAGGAACGGCACCTGGCCCATGCACACGGCCGCGTTCACCAGCGAGCCGGCCGCGCAGTAATACGGCCCGCCGGCCACCACCCCGGCACCGACCACGGAGCTGGAATAGGCGACTTGATATTGCACCGCCATAAACGCCCCCGACGACAGGCCGGAGACGGACGTGGCGCCATGGTCGGCACCCAGCGCGGGCAAGTTGTTGCTGGCTTGCGCCAGAGGAGAAAACGCCAGCGCGACGGCCAGCAGGGAAGCGGGGACGGGCAATTTCATGTGGGCTCCAGGATCGGCAAGGGGGAAGAAAGGCGGGCGTCGCGCAGTGCCTAGCAAGGTGAAATTGATGCACTGCAGCATCAACGCTAGGCGATCTTCCCACAGAATCCGGGCGCCGGGGCGGCCCGGGCCGGATCGTGGTAAAAATACAAATTACCGGGAGAATGGAGTGTTGATGGCGTGCAGCGAACGTTGCCCGCCCATGCGCTCAACTGGCTGGCGTCATCGGTAGCCGCACGATGAAACGGCTGCCCTTGCCCACTTCGGACGCCACGTCGATCTTGCCGCCATGTTTGTGGACGATGCCGTAGGACAGCGACAAACCCAGGCCGGTGCCGCTCCCCACCGGTTTGGTGGTGAAGAACGGTTCGAAGATGCGGTTCAAGTGTTCGGGCGCGATACCCACGCCCGTGTCGGCAACCTCCACCCAGACCCAGCCGTTGGCCGTGCCCGTGCTGAGCGTGATCTCGCCCTTCTCCTTGATGGCGTGGCCGGCGTTCACAAGCAGGTTCATGAACACCTGGTTCAGTTGCGACGCCAGGCAGCGGATCTGCGGTAACTGGCCATATTGCTTGATGATGGTGGCCTTGTACTTGAGTTCATTGGCGACGATGTTGAGCGTGCTGTCCAGGCCCTTGTGCAGGTCGGCGACCTGCCATTCCGTCTCGCCCACGTGGGAAAAGTCCTTGAGCGACTGGACGATGTCCTTGACCCGCTTCAGGCCATCCATGGATTCGCGCACCAGCTCGCCCACATCCTCGCGCAGGAAATCCAGGTCGGCCTGCTCGCGTACGGCCTGCAGGCGCGCGCCCAGGGCCGGATGGTCGGACGCGGCCTGCTCATACTGGTCGATCACGCTGAGCAGCGTGCCCACATACCCTTGCAGCGCGCCCATGTTGGAATTGACGAAGCCGACCGGGTTGTTGATCTCGTGCGCGATGCCGGCCGCCAGTTGGCCGATCGATGCCATCTTTTCCGACTGCAGCAATTGCTGGTGGGCGTCGCGCAGCTTGCCGATCAGCTGCTGCTGTTCCTGGCCCTTGGCCAGCAACACTTGCTCCATGTGCTTGCGGGCCGTGATGTCGGTCAGCGAACCGATCACTTCCAGCGGCGCCCCATGTTCGTCGCGGATCAGGCGCAGCGTGTCGTGCATCCACAGGTAGGACCCGTCGGCCACGCGGAAGCGGTATTCATAGGCGCGCTGGCCTTGGGTGAACACGAGCGCCAGGCTGGAGAAGATGTTGGGCGCGTCGTCCGGGTGGATGTGGTCGAACCAGAAGTTGGGGTCGGCCAGCATTTGCTCGGGCCGGTAACCGAGCACGTGGTAGGCGTTGTTGCTGACGAAGGTCATCTTGAAGTCGCCGCTGGGTACGGTGCTGTAGATGATGGCCGGCGTGTTATCGACCAGGTATTGCAGGCGCACCAGCGGCGAGGCCGCCTCGGCTGCCGGGGGCCGGGCCGGCGTGTCGGAAGAAAAGAATTCGAGCTCTTCGAATTGCATAACGATAGCGATAGTCTCGCGGCGAACACTGCATGGCGACGGACGCGATGGGTGCGGCGGGCAGACATGCGCGGCTGTTTCCGATTATGCCCGATTTCACTATCGTGCTGCGCAAATTTCACCCGTGGGCGTGCCAGGCCAGATGGTGCGGATCAGGCTCGGGTGGCGCTGGCGGCGGCGCCTGCCAGAGGCGCGGATCGACCCCGTAATACTGGCTGAATTCGGCGTACAGTTCGGCATGGTGTTGGGCCATCTGCCACGGTTTCTCGAAGAACGTTTCCGTCGCCACGGCGAAAAATTCGGCCGGGCTGGTGGCGCCGTAGTGATCCATCACGCTGTGCTGGCGGTACGTGGCTTGCCAGCGCAGGGCCTGGAAATCGCGCGCCAGCACTTCCGACCACTCGCGATACTTGGCGTGGTGGCCCAGGTAGGGCGCACCGTTGGCGCGGCCCGACTCGCTGTCGAGCTGGTGGGCGAATTCGTGCAGCACCACATTGTGGCCGTCCGTCCAGTCGGCCGCGCCGCGCTGCACGTCGTCCCACGACAGCACCACGCGGCCATCGTCCCACGATTCGCCCAGCATGCTCTGGCGGCCCGGGGTCACCACGCCGCCCGGCCCCACCTGGTCGCGCCGTGCCACGAAGGCGCTGGGATAGACGAGGATGGTGTGCAGCGCGGGATAGACTTTGCTGGGCCGGTTCAGCAACAACATGCAAGCCTGGCCGGCGATGGTGACGGCCATCGCGTCGTCCACCACCAGCCCTTCGCAGCCGATGAATTTTTTCTGATGGAGAAATTGGGCGACCAGGCGCCGCAACTGGGCCTGCAAATCCGGGGCCATGTGGCGGTAAGGGGGGATCTGGCGTTCCAGCACGGCCACCGCGCTGGCCGGCAAGGGCCGGGCCAGCGCGCGCCGCAAGCGCCAGCGCGGAATCAGCCAGGGCAGGACCAGCGCCAGCAGCGTCAAGCCTACCAAGAGCAAAGCGTCCATGTGCATCCGTGTCAATCGGCCGCGACGGGATGCCCGGCCATCCACCCCAAGTGGGGCGGCTTGCCGTCAATTCAATCACTTTTCTTGCACTGGCGCCAGTCCCGCTATTCCGCCTTCTGTTGCGATTCGGGCGAGCCGAACAAGGCCGCCACCAGCGGATCGCGCATCACGGGACCGCGGTTGACGCGGATCGCGTAATGGGTGTCGTCGGCCAGGATGTGGAAATGGCGGCCGTTGCCGGCCATGGCCAGCTCGCGTGCGCCGGGGCGCTCCTTGCGCGGCGGCGTGCCTTCGCGCTTGGGCTGGACAATGGCGGCCAGGAACGCGCGCACCCGCTCCGGATCAGGCGTGATCTGGTACACGGCCTTGCCCAGGTAGGTGGCCGTGCCTTCGATGTAACGCGCCAGTTCGATCACGCCGGCCTCGCGCAGGTCGCGGATGTACTTGCGGGCGCCGGACGGCGAAAACTTGAGGAACCACGCGATCTCATCGGCCAACATCTCATGCATGGACAGCTCGCCGATCAGCTTTTGCATGTTTTCGATGCGGCGCAAGGTGGCCGAGGTGGAACGCACGCGCTCGATGGAGGCCATCGACAGGGCCGGCTTGCGGTCCAGCGGCGGCGCGGCCCGCTCGACCAGAGTCAGTTGGGACGGCCGGAGCCCGCCATCGCGCGCCGGCAGAGCCGGCATCTCGGGACAGCCCTGGCCCCGGGCTGGGCTGACGTCGAGATGTTGAGTTTGTCTGTATGCATGCATTTTTTTACTCCTTAAAACTAATTCCCGGGACAAATGGCGGCCATGCAAGAGCAACGCCAAGCGTTGTGCATCGGTCACTAGATTGCCGGGGCACGATTTTTCGGTCTGTGCGGCAACGAACATATAAAGTCATCAATTTGTATCCAAATGCATCATGGACGCCGCGCGGCCGCGCGCACGGCAGGGTTATCACTGTTGGATAGCCGCCGGCGCGCTTGGTTCCCTACTTGACCCGAATATCGTTCTTCACTTCCTTCACGCCCTTCACGTTGCGGGCGATCTCGGCGGCCTTGGCAATATCGGCCGGATTGGCGACGAAGCCGCTCAGCTGCACCTTGCCCTTGAAGGTTTCGACATTGATTTCCGTCGATTTCAAGGTCGGTTCATTGAATATCTCGGCTTTGACCTTGGTGGTGATGAAGCTGTCGTCAACATACTCGCCCGTACCTTCCTGCTTGGGGGTGGAGGCGCAACCGGCCACGGCCAGCAGTGCGGCGGACAGGCAGGCCGTCGCGATGTAATGTGCGGATTTCATGGTAAGTCTCCTAGATGGGATGGTCCGACGAAATACCCGGAGCGAGCCAGCCAGCGCGCATGGCGCCGCACCGACAGCCCAGTTGTACCCGCAAAAACGCCGGTCATCCGTACGTTGCCGTACACAGGACGCACGGTGCGGCAGCGTACAGACCGGGTAGCGTGCGCTGGCTAATCTGAAGCCACACTTTTCGGGAGAACAACATGAGACACAGCACCTACATGGGCGCCATCACGCTGGTTGCGGCTTCGGCCGCGGCCGTCCTCGGTGGCTGCGCCAGCAACACCCAACCGGCCGCCGTGACCTATCCACCGGCCACATCGTCGGTGGCGGCCAGCTATGGCACCATCGACAGCATCCAGGTGGTGCGCACCGGCGGCGGCACCAGCGGCGCCGGCGCCGTCACGGGCGGCCTGGTGGGCGCGCTGGTGGGTAACCAAGTGGGCTCGGGCAGCGGCCGCACGGCCGCCACCGTGGCCGGCGCCGTGGGCGGCGCGCTGGTGGGCAACAAGGTCGAGAGCGACCGCAACCAGGCGCACGACACTTACCAGATCAGCGTGCGCATGGACAACGGCGACTACCGCGTGCTGCAGCAGGACGACCTGGCCGGCATGCAGGTCGGTGCCCGGGTACGCCTGGTCAATGACCACCTGTACCGTTACTGACGGCCGGAGGGCGCCATGGGAACCTTGATCCTGCTGATCCTGGTATTGCTGTTGATCGGCGCCCTGCCCGCCTGGCCCCACAGCCGCAACTGGGGCTACGCGCCCAGCGGCGTGACGGGGCTGGTGGTGCTGGTCCTGCTCGTCATGTTGCTCACCGGCAGACTCTGACTGGCCGCCCTCGGCCTGAGATGGGAGGTAAAAATGATGAACCTGAACATACTGAACCCTATTGCACGCGCACCGCTGCGCGTGGCGCCCTTGCTGTTCAGCGCCATGCTGGGCGCCGCCGCGTACGCCCAGACCACGGAACAGCCGCGCGACGCCATGCCGCCGGCACCGCAAACCACGCCCGTGACGCCACCGGCGGACCTGCCAGCGGTCGCGCCCACGCAAGACAACGCGCCCGCCGCAGCCACGGTGCAAGAGAGCACGCCGGGCGTCACGCCGCCCGCCGTGGCCCAGCAGCAGAAAAAGGAAATCGCGCACGGCGACCCCGGCCGCTGGTACCAGCACGACAGCACGCCGGCTGATCAGTTACGCATCGTCCGCAAGGAAATCGCGGCCGCGCTGCAGGAAGCCACGCTGGCCTGTAAGAAACAGCCGGCGGCCGAACGCAACGCCTGCCTGAAGGAGGCGCGCAGCACCTACCGGCACGACATGGTCAACGCCAAACTGATACGGGATGAAAATAACCGGCTGGAATGATAGCGGCCCGCGATGACAGCGGCCGGCGCCGCCGGCCAGAGCGATGCTCAGGCCGGTGGCAGTTCGTGCACCACCAGGGGCGTATCCTCGCTGACGAACGATAGCCAGGAGGCCGCCTGGATGGCGCGCTGGCCATCGGCATAACCCTGGTCCCAGCGCCAGTCGATGGAGCCACGCGAGAAATTGATATCCTTGGCCGCCATGTGCCAGTCGCGGCCACTGTACGGCAGGCGCACGACATGCAGCGTCGTGTCGCAACCGAGCGCGGCCAGTTCGCGCGCCGTCTGTTCCGTTTGCGCCGCCGCCGGCAACGCCTGGTACAGCTCGCGCAACTTCTGGCGCATGCGCTGGGTTTTTACATAGTCGTCCAGATGGCGCCGCGAGCGGGAGGCGAAGGTCACATCTTTTTGCCGGGTCTGCACTTCATCGAGTGTGGTCGGTTCCGGTCCTTCCGCGTTCCACAAATCAACCATGAAGCACAAGGTATCGGTGGCGCCCGCGTCTTCCAGCACGGTTTCCAGCGGCGTGTTCGAATACAGGCCGCCGTCCCAGTACAGGTCGCCATCGATACGCACGGCGGGAAAGCCGGGCGGCAAGGCGCCGCTGGCGCGGATGTGGTCGGCGCGGATGTCGAGGTCGCGGTTATCGAAGCGGCGCAAATTGCCGCTGGTGACAGCCAGCGCATTGACGGTGAGCCGGATGCCGCCGGGCGCGTTGAGGTAATCGAAATCGACCAGCTGGTCCAAAGTACGGCCCAACTCGCTCGTATCGTAGAAACTGGCCTGTTCGGGCGCCACCGCCAGGCCGGTGGGAAACAGGTTGAAGCCGCGCGGCCGGAAAAAGCCCGGCACGCCGCGCAGCATCGTATCCCAGGTCTGCATCAGGATGTTGGTGCGGCGCATAGTGTCGGGGATGGCGCGCATGTCCACCGTGTCGCGATGGGCGATGCCATGCCAGAACGCGCGCAGCCGCTCCAGCCGCACTTCCGGCGTATTGCCGGCCAGGATGGCGGCATTGATGGCGCCGATCGACGTGCCCACGATCCAGTCCGGCGCCAGGCCGCTCTCGTGCAGCGCCTGGAATACGCCAGCCTGGTAGGCGCCCAGCGCGCCGCCGCCCTGCAACACCAATACTACCCGCATGCCGGCCGGATTGAGCGGCCGCAGCGGCACCTGCGCCGCCTGGTTTTCCATTTTCATTGTGGTCGGTGGGGTCAGTGGGAAGGGATTATTCGCCGGTGGACGCGGTGCGCTTGCGCCGGGCCAGCCAGGCCACACCCAGCGCCACCACGGCGCCCACGCCCAGCGCCGGCTTGAGCAAACGCTTGCGCATAATGAAGGAGCCCACCGTCAACGCGATCGGCAGCACCGTCTTCAGGTTGGCCATGTTCAGCCCGCCGGGCGACAGCAAGCCGCCCAGCCGCGCCTGCGCCAGCGCGGAGGCCTGGTCCACGGCGCTATGCAACAGGGCTTCCGGCCGCAAGGCCATGCCCAGCTGGGCCTTGGCATGGGCCACCTTGACCCGCTGCAACTCGCCTTCCCGTATCAAGCGCATCTTGTCGGCCGCCAGCGCCGCCTGTTCCGTCTGTGTCGTCATGCTTCCTCCGGCTACAGCAACATATCGCGGTCGGACTTGAGTTCGGCCATGGTCGCCGTCAGCGACAGCTTGCCATCACGTAGCATGCCGCGCGCATACCGGATCAGGCACAGCGCCGCCAGCACGAAGGCGCCCGTCATGATCAGCAGGATTTTCCAGCCCAGCGCATCCCACGCCAGGTAGACGATGGTGACGGTGCCGTAGGCCAGCGCGAAACAGCCGGCCACCACGGCCAGCGCGAACGCCACCACCAGCCGCAGCAGCTGGTTGCGCACCTCGCCCAGCTCCAGCGCCGCCAGCTCCAGCCGCGACAACGCCAGGCCCAGCACGCTGCGCGCGACTGTGGCCAGCGAGGCCAGCAGGCCGGGCGGCGGCACCGCCCCCTGCTCCCTCGGATCAGTATGGGCCACGATGGATTACTTGCGGCCCAGGATCACGCCCACCAGCAGGCCCACGCCCGCCGCCAGGGCGATCGAGCGCCACGGATTTTCCTTCACGTACACGTCGGCCGACTTGGCCATTTCCTTGCTCGCTTCGAGCGCGCTCTGCTGGGCCTCGTGGGCCTTGGCCAGCGCCGTGTCCAGCGCGCGCATGCCGCGCCCGCGCAATTCCTCGGCCTTTTCCCCCGTCAGCGCGGTGGCCGCCGTAAACAGGGCTTGCGCATCCTTGACCAGGGTCTTGACGTCGTTGTTCACGGTACTGATATTGTTTTCCAGCATGATGAGGCTCCTGTAATGTGAGTGAAAGAACTTCCCGGTCCTACCTTACCGCGTTTCGGACTCAATCGAGTAAATCGCGCATATCGTCCGCATGTTCTTCTTCCACCGCCATGATCTTGATCAGCAAATGGGTGGTGGTGGGGTCGGCCGTGCCCAGCCGTTCTATCATTTGCCGGTACGATTCGATCGCCACCCGCTCGGCGATCAGATTGGCCCGCACCATGGCTTGCACGTCGACAGACTCATCATACTCGGCATGACTACGTGCGAGCAACGTTGCTGGATTGAAATCTGGTTGGCCATTGAGCTGGATGATGCGTTCGGCCAGCCAGCCGGCGTGTTCCTGCTCCTGCTCGGCGTGGGCCAGGAACTCGGCCTTGATGGCGCTGTTCTGCCGCCCGACCACCGTGTAGTAGTGGCGCCGGTAGCGCGCCACGCATACCAGCTCCGTGGCCAGCGCGTCGTTGAGCAGTTCCACCACGGCCGCGCGGTCGCCCTGGTAGCCGGCCGTCACGGGCCCGTCCTGCAGGTGCGAGGCGGCGGCGCGGATGGCCACCTTGTCGATGCCGCTGCGCGGCGTGGGTTGGATGTCATCCATGATCTTCCTTTCCAGAGTGGGCGTTCAATGGCGGTTGGCGATCGTCCCGCCGTTCTGCGACAGCACGATCTCGACCCGGCGGTTGAGCTGGCGGTTGCCCGCGTTGTCGTTGCTGGCCACGGGATAGGCTTCGCCATAGCCGCGGGTGGCGATGCGCTCGGGCGCGACGCCCATACTGGTCAGCGCGTCGCGCACGGCCTCGGCGCGCCGTTGCGACAATTCCAGGTTGTGGGCCGGGCTGCCGGTGCTGTCCGTGAAGCCCTCCACCAGCACGCTGCTGGCCGGCTGCTGGCGCAACACGTCGGCCAGCCGTTCGGCGGTGCGCATGCCTTGTGCACTGAGCCGGGCCTGGTCGACATTGAACAGCACGTCGCCAAAGGTGATGACCAGGCCACGGTCGGTCTGTTTGGCCTTGAGGTCGGCCAATTCCTGTTGCAAGGCGCTGGCCTGGGCGTTGGCGGCCTGGGCCTGGGCGTTGGCGCTCTGCGCCTGGACCTGGGCTTGCTGCGCTTTCTGGCGCTGCTGGTCCGCTTCCTCGGTGCGCTCCTGCACCAGCACCTGGTCGCGCTGGCGGCCGGCGTCGGCGACCTGCCGTTCAGCCGCTTTCTGGCGCGCCGCTTCCTGCGCCGCCGCGATGCGCTGCTTGGCCGCATAGGCCAGGCTGTCGATCGTGTTCAGGCTGTCGCGGTGGGCGGCGGCCGCATTGGCGCGCTCGAGCGCTTCGGTCGCTCGTTGCAGCTCGGCCGGCGCATCGCGCGCCACGGCCGGGTTGCCTTGGGCGGCCAGGTAATCGCCACGGGCCTGGTCGAGCAGGCTGGTGGTGACAGGGCTGGTACCGCAGGCCGCCATCAGCACGGATAGCGCGAACGCCGCCGGAATGCAATGGGTCTTGTTCATGATGGTTGTTTTCATGATGGTCTCCTGTGTTGGCGCCAGTGGTGGCGCCGCGCGTCACTGTTGCTGGGTACTGCGGTTGCGTTCGATTTCATCGCGCAGCGCGCGGATGCTGTCCTGCAGTTGGGCCGCCGCCGTGCTGGCCTTGCCGGCGCTGGCCTTGCTTTGCGCCAGGTTGGCGTCAGCCTGGGCTTGCACGGCCAGGTTTTCCGCCGTGCGGTAATCCTTGGCCGCCAGCGCCTGGTTGGCACGCTGCAGTTTGTCGCGCGCGGCCTGCATCTCGTCCGGTGCCAGTTCTCCGGCGCCCGCGATGGCCGCGCTGTCCACAGCCGCGCGCGAAGCGGCCACGTCGGCCGTGGCCGGCGTCTTCTGGCTGGCGCAGCCGGCGCAGGCGGCTAACAGCGCCGCGCCCGCCAGCAGTGGCCACCGTTGCATCTGGGATAGGCTAGTTCGCATGGTCGTTCTCCTTGTCAAGTGGGAGCCGCCTGCGTCGGGGCGGCCACAATGCTTACTCTTATAGGCCCATGCCGAGCCAGTTTCAGTACGTTGCCGCACATAGTCCCCGGCCCGCCAATGCCGCGCCGCCAGTGCGCGCACCGGTGTAGGCTGTCGATCATGGGCCACTGCCCATACCCAAACGGAGCCGACTACGTTATCCTCGCGCGCTCAACCGTCCGATCAAGCACCACATCCAGGCCAAGCATGTCACTGTCCCGTCCTGTCCGAATCGCCCTGACCGTCGCCGCCGTGGCCATCGCCATCCCGGCGCTGGCCGTGGCCGTCCTGCTCAATGTGGACTGGAACAGCGCGCGCCCCTGGCTGGGCGCACGTGTGGGCGAGGCGCTGGGCCGTCCGTTCGCCATCCGCGGCGACCTGCGCCTGACCTGGGAACGCCAGGGGCACAGCGCGGCCGACACTACCTGGCGCGACTATCTGCCGCTGCCCCACCTGCTGGCCGACGACGTCCATCTGGGCAATCCCACCACCATGGCGGAGACGGCCACCACGGCCGGCGCGGACGACATGGCCAGCGTGCGCCAGTTGTCCTTCTCGCTGGACTTGCTGCCGCTGCTGGAACACCGCATCGAGATTCCCGTGCTGCGCTTCGACACGCCCGCCGTGCTGCTGCGGCGCGACGCCCAGGGCCGCGACAACTGGACCTTCAAGCCGACCGAGCAGCCCTCGCCGTGGCGGCTGCAATTGCGGCAGGTGGTGTTCTCCAAAGGCAGCGTGCACTATGTCGATGCGCTGACCAGGGCCGACGCCGCGGCCGATATCGACACCCTGGCCGGCGACCCGCTGTATGGCGTGGCATGGCGCTTGCGCGGCCGCTGGAACGGCCAGCCCGTGCAGGGCGACGGCAAGGCCGGCGCCGTGCTGTCGCTGCAGCAGCAAACGACGCCCTACCCGCTCACCGCGCGCTTAACGGTAGGCGCCACCGACATCAGCATCACCGGTACCCTGACCAAGCCCACGGAACTGGCCGCGCTCGACTTGAAACTGCAAGTGGCGGGCGCCAGCATGGCGCGGCTGTATGGCTTGACCGGCGTGCTGCTGCCGGAAACGCCAGCGTTCCGCACGGCCGGCCATTTGCGCGCCAGCCTCGGCCCGCACGGCGGCGACTGGCATTACGACCAGTTCACGGGCAAGGTGGGCGCCAGCGACATCGCCGGCGACCTGGCGTTCCGCACCGGCGGCCCGCGGCCTGTGCTGACGGGCGCCGTCCATTCCACGCTGCTGCAATTTTCCGACCTGGCGCCGCTGATCGGCGCCGACTCCAACGCCAGCAAGCGGGCGCGCGGGGTGGCGCCGGTGCAGCCGGGCGACAAGGTGTTGCCGATCGAATCGTTCAAGACGGAACGCTGGACCAGCATCGACGCCGACGTGCGCTTCCAGGCCCAGCGCATCGTGCGCGAACGCGAGCTGCCCATCCACCGGCTCGACACGGCACTGCGCCTGCGCGACGGCGTGCTGACGCTGGCGCCGCTGACCTTCGACGTGGCCGGCGGCAAGCTCAGTTCCGACATCCGGCTCGACGGCAGCGGCAAGCGCACGCCGCACGCGCTGCAAGGCACGCTCAAGGCCAGCGCACGCCATGTGCAACTCAAGCAGTTGTTCCCAGCCCTGGCCGTCAAGGACACCAGCATGGGCGAACTGAACGGCGATGCCAGCCTGGCCGCTACGGGCGACTCCGTGGCCAGCCTGCTGGCCTCGTCCAATGGCGAGCTGCGCACCGTGGTCAACCAGGGCAGCGTGAGCAAGTTGTTGCTGGAGGAAATGGGACTGAACATCGGCAACGTGGTGCTGGCCAAGCTGTTCGGCGACAAACAGGTCAGGCTCAACTGCATGCTGACCGACTTCAGCGTCGCCAACGGGCTGATGCACACGCGCCAGTTCATCGTCGACACCGAGGACGCCACGCTCAACGTCACCGGCACCGTCAGCCTGGCGCAGGAAAAGCTGGACTTGACGCTCAAGCCCGACAGCAAGGGCTTGCGTGTGTTCTCGCTGCGCGCGCCCATCTACGTGCGCGGCACCTTCAAGCAGCCCGACGTGAGCGTGGACAAGGGCGTGCTGGCCTTGCGCGCGGGCGGCGCGCTGGCGCTGGCGGCGGTGGCGCCGGTGGCCGCCATCTTGCCGCTGGTCAACGCCGGTCCCGGTGGCACGGCCGTCAGCGGCTGCGCGCCGTTGCTGACGCCGGCCCGGCGCTGAGGCCGGCGGCCATCTATGTGTGCTGGCGTACGGACTGCCAGCCCGATCCGCCGTAGCCTGCAACCATCATCACAGGAGGGCGCCCGCCCTCTTCAAGGAGAACATCATGGCTAGCACAGCAAAACTGATTGCGACCACCGCGATGCTGATCGGCACCATCGGCCTGAGCGCCTGCTCGGGCATGTCCACGCGCGACCGCAACACGGCCGTGGGCGCCGGCGTCGGCGCGGTGGCCGGTTCGGTGCTGACCAACGGCAGTTCGGTCGGCACGGTGGGCGGCGCCGCCGTCGGCGGTGTGATCGGCAACCAGATCGACAAACGCCACTAAGTTGCAACCTGCACAACGCGCGCGGCCGGCCCCAACGGCCGCGCCCGTCACGCCGATAATTGGCGCTGTATGTACGCTGTCGCACAGAACCATGACACTCATCGGAGGAGAATCCTTGCATTCAGAAAGCGGCTTGCCAGCCGTCAAGTATTCAACCCAGGAAGCGTTATGCATATTCACGAAGCCTCGGCCCAGCAGGTCACCCATCCCATTCTCATCATCGCCGCCGTCGCTGTCGTACTGTTCTGCGGTGTCGGCACCGCCGCCATACTCGGCTGGTTGCCTTCGTCCCAAGGCAGCGCCTATCAACCCGTGCCGGTGATCCAACAGCCGGCGCCGGCAATGCCGCCCGCGCAGCAAGCGATAGCGACGCGGCAGCCGGTTCGGCCCGTGGCCCACTCCTTGGAAGCCCAGCAAACTATCCAGGCGGCGGCGCCGGAGATCCAGATGGCCGCCCCACCCGCACCGGAAGCCCCGGTTGCTGACCCTGCCGGCGGCACGCCCGCCGGCACGCCGGTCCAAGCCTATATGCCGTCCGAGCCGGTAAACATCGCCAACGGCACGCCGCACGACGGGCGCTGACGGTCCGGCGCGCGTGTACGGCACCGTACAGACCCCGCGCCACGCCACGGTGAGAATCTAGGCCATACAGGACGCGGCCCGCCACAGCGGTTGGCCGCGTCGTCCAGCCAGCCGGCGTGTGTCCGGCGCTCACTCTACGCGAAGGATTTCATCATGCTCTATACCATAGCCGTCATCCTGCTCATCCTCTGGCTGCTGGGCGTCGTCAGCTCCTACACGATCGGGGGGTTCATCCACATCCTGCTGGTGGTCGCCATTGTCATGGTGCTGCTGCGCCTGATCAGCGGACGGGGCGTCTGACCGGTCCACACCACAACCATGGGCGCGCGAAGGTGCGCCACAATGACCTCGCGCGCCACTCGCGTTACCGCCCTGTTGGGTATATCCTGCAAGCTCCACTCCCCCACTGGAGCTGCCATGTCCCGCCTGCCCGCCATCCTGCTGGTCTTCGCCGCCGCCCACGCGGGCGCCCAAACCATACGGCCCGGACAGTGGGAACTGAGTAGCAAAATGAAAAGCGCGAATCCGGAAATGGATCAAGCCATGACGGCGGCGCTGCAGCAGCTGAACAGCATGCCGCCCGCCCAGCGCCAGCAGATGGAGCAAATGATGGGGCAGCATGGCGCCACCATGCCGCGTTTGTCGGGCGATGGCGGCGTCGCCATGCGCGCCTGTATCACGCCGGAGATGGCGGCCCGCCATGAACTGCCCACCGGCCAGCAAGGCCAATGCAGCAGCCACACGCAGCCAGTAAGCGGCGGCATGAACGTCAGTTTCAGCTGCACCAACCCGCCGTCCAGCGGCCAGGGACAAGTACGCTTTCAAGGCGACACGGCATTCACCATGCACATGAACGTGACCACCAGCGCGCGCGGCAAGCCGGAACAGATGGCGGTCGATACCTCCGGGCGCTGGCTGGCGCCCGCTTGCGCGCAACCACCGCACTGACAACGGCCGGCGCGCCACCCTGTATCAGACCCGATCAGCCTTACAGCGTGCTGACGGAAGGCCCGCTTGTGACGCGCCCGGCAACAAAATCAGAAATTAATTTTTCCGGCATCTGCGTGCCCGGCGTGCTGGTTTATAGTGAAGAAAAATAATACGAGACAACTATAAAGAAAGGCCGACACTCCATGCAACGCCCCTCCCCCCAAGCGCTCTATGACAATATACGCGGCACCGCCAGCGACGCGCTGCGCCTGCTGCGCGACGGTGACACCATCATCGTCCCGTCCGGTGTCGGCGAGCCGCCCACCTTGCTCACGGCGCTGTCCGAGCAGCGCCGCCAGTTCCGCGACGTCAAGGTGGCGCAGATCCTGGCCATGCGCAAATACGCGTACTTCGATCCCGAGACGGTCGAACACGTGCGCCACGTGGCCCTGTTCTTCGGCGGCGCCTCGCGCGCGGCCGGCCAGGCCGGCTGGGCCGATTTCGTCCCCGCCTATTTCTCCGAGCTGCCCAGCCTGATCGAGCGGGGCCAGATCGCGGCCGACGTGGTGTGCGCGATGGCGTCGCCCATGGACGAACACGGCTTCTTCTCGCTCAGCCTGGGCCCCGACTACACCATGGCGGCCGTGGCGAAAGCCCGCGTCATCCTGCTGGAAGTCAATCCCAACGTCCCGTTCGCCCATGGCCAGTGCCACGTGCATGTATCGCAGGTGGCGGCCGTGGTGGAAAGCAACGAGCCCGTGATGGAAGTGGGCTTGCCCAAGATCGGCCCGGTGCAGGAGGCGATCGGCAAATACGTGGCCGACATGATCGATGATGGCTCCACCCTGCAGATCGGCTACGGCGGCATTCCCGACGCCGTCGTGATGCAACTGACCAACAAGAACGACCTCGGCATCCACACGGAAATGATCGGCGACGGCATCATGACGCTGGTGGAAGCGGGCGCCGTCACCAACCGCCGCAAGACCCTGTTGCCGGGCAAGATGGTGGCCACCTTCGCGCTCGGCTCCAAGCGCCTGTACGACTTCATGCACCACAACGCCATGTTGGAAATGCATCCGGTCAATTTCACCAACGATCCCTACATCGCCGGCCAGAACGACAAGCTGATCAGCATCAACGCCAGCCTGCAGGTGGACTTCCTGGGCCAGTGCGGCTCCGAGAGCATGGGCCACCTGCCCTACTCCGGCACGGGCGGCCAGGCCGACTTCGTGCGGGCCGCCAACCGCTCGCGCGGCGGCAAGTCCTTCATCGTGCTGCCATCGACGGCCAAGGATGGCACCATCTCGCGCATCATGCCCACGCTCACGCCCGGCACCCACGTCACCACCAGCAAGAATGACGTGAACTACGTGGTCACGGAATATGGCGTGGCGCAGTTGCGCGGCAAGTCCGCCAAGCAGCGCGCCGAGGCATTGATCGCCATCGCCCACCCGGACTTCCGGGCCGAGCTGCGGGCCGCCGCCGGCAAGATGCTGCTCGGCTGACGCGGAACCGGGGGCAGCGGCGCCGCGCGTGCGTACGTGTACGCTAGCGCACGGGCAACAGCTGACGAAAGTGCTACGCTAGGGCTTTCGTCGATGCGGCCCGGCCGTTGCCCCCATGCGCGTCCTCCTCCAACGCAACAGCGCCCAACGGGGCGCTTCCGGCCTCCGGCACGCGTGCTGGCTGCTGGTGGCGCTGCTGTGCTCGGGTGTGAGCAGCTGCGCCAGCTTGCCCGATGTCCGGGAACTGGGCAGCACGCTGACGCCGTCGGCCACGCCCACCGTGAGCGGCGCCCACGGCCCCCTCAGCGACAGCCGCACGCTGACCCTGCTGCGCAAACGCTGGCCCAAAGGCACGCTGGACTTGCAGGCCGCCGCCGCGCTGGAAGAAGCGGCCACCGGCGTGCCCCTGATCGCGGGCAACAAGTGCACGCTGCTGTATGACGGCCCGCAGACCATGGCGGCCATGGCGGCCGCCATCGCCGCGGCCACCGACCACATCAACCTGGAAACCTATATCTTCGAACAGGATGCGCTGGGCCGCCAGTTCGCCGACCTGCTGATCGAGCGCCAGCGCCAAGGCATCACGGTCAACATCCTGTATGACAGCGTGGGCACGCTGGAGGTGCCGCAAGCGTTCTTCGAGCGCATGCGCGCGGCCGGCATCCACCTGGTGGCGTTCAACCCCGTCAATCCGGCGCGCCTGCGCGGCGATGACTGGCGCATCAACAACCGCGACCACCGCAAGCTGCTGGTCGTCGACGGCAAGGTGGCGTTCACGGGCGGCCTGAACATCAGCGGCACGTATGCGCGCGGTTCGCTGTTCCGGTCGCGCAGCCAGCCAGCCGACGCAGCGCACCTGGGCTGGCGCGACACGGAAGTGATGGTGGAAGGCCCGGCTGTGGCCGCGTTCCAGTGGTTGTTCATGCGCACCTGGGCCAGCCAGGACGCCGACGACCTGCGCGATGCGCACTACTTCCCCACGCCGGTAGCGGCCGGCGACAAGATCGTGCGCGTGCTGGCCAGCGAACCCGGCGGCCACTACGAAATCTACCGGGCCTACAGCCTGGCGATCCAGCAGGCGCGCCACAGCATCCACCTGACGTCCGCCTATTTCGTGCCGGACCGGCAAACCGTCGCCGCGCTGGCGGCGGCGGCCCGACGCGGCGTCGACGTGCGCCTTGTCGTGCCGGGCCAGTCGGACCAGGGGTTGGTGTTCTACGCGGGCCGCGCCAGCTACGATGCACTGCTCGACGCTGGCGTGCACATCCACGCCATGAAGCCGGCCATCCTGCACGCCAAGACGGCCGTCATCGACGGCGAATGGTCCACGGTGGGATCAACCAATATCGACACCCGCAGCTTCCTGCACAACAGCGAACTGAACGTGGTGGTGCTGGGCGACGGCTTCGGCAAGGAAATGGAAAGCGCCTTCCAGGAAGACTTGCGCGATTCGGTCGAGATCACGCCGCAAGCATGGCATGCCCGCCCGCTCGGCGAGCGTTTGCGCGAGTGGCTGGCGCGCATCATGGCGTACTGGTTGTGAGCATGGCGGCACGTTGGCGGAAAAACCACAGATCCAGTACTTTACTGAATATTTATACAGTACCTGTGGATTCATACAGTAGTTGTGCTATTCTGATGACTCGTTCAACGCATCTCCCTTCCAAGGAATTGTCATGACAACACTGAATAGCAGCTTTGGTTCCCGTTTTGGTCTGGAATACGCACCGATGTCCTTCCTGCTTCGCATGGGCAAACGCGAAATGCTGGTGTGCCGTGACTTCCGCAAACGCTACTACGCCGTCAATCCCGTGATCGAACTGGACACGGGCGTGGAAGCGGGCCACCTGGAAGTGCTGCTGCTGCGCCGCTGGCTGCTGATCCTGTCGAAAGCACATTGATGTCCGCCGGCTCGGGGAGCCGTTCGCGCTGAACGCGAGCGCCTCCGCCGGCAACACGGCAATGCCGGCAACGCCCAGACGCTCACGCGCTCACACGCTTTGATCAGGCAGGTCCGCCGCCACGCGACTGTCGAACACATCGGCCTCGTACCACAGGGTCATGAACAGCACCATGACGACGGGACCAATGAACAGGCCAACCAGGCCCATGGTTTCCACCCCGCCCAGGATGCCGAACAACACGGCCAGGAACGGTAAGCGCGTCGCATTGCCGATCATGCCGGGACGCACGAAATGGTCGGCCACGAACAGCACCGCCGTGCCCCACGCAGCCACGCCGATGGCGGCTGGCACGCTACCCTGCACCACCAGCACGGCGGCCGCGCTGACGAAGGCCAGTGGCGCCCCAAACGGGATGATGGCCAGGATGCCCGTCACGGCCGCCCACAGGGCCGGTGACGCCAGGCCGGCCAGCGCGTAGCCGATGCCGATCAGCACGCCCTCGGCCAGGCCCACCAGCACCAGGCCGTTGACGGTGGCGCGGATGGCGGTGGGGATCTTGGCCGCATACCGGCCCCAACGCTGTTCGCTGAAGCAATGGCTGCCGATGGCTGTGATCTGGCGCGTCAACGCCAGACCGTCCTTGTAGAAGAAAAACAGGCACAGCAAGGCCAGGCCGAAATCGACCAGGCGGTGGAAGAAACCGGCGCCCATGCTCTTGAGCATGTCGCCGGCCGTGTGAAAACTGCCCAGCCCGCTGCCGGACAGCAGGTGCGACAATCCATGCGGCTGGCTCAACGTGGCCAGCCACCAGTCCGCGATGGCTTCGCCGGCGAGCGGCAGATTGTGCAGGAAGGCGGGCACGGGGATGCCGTCCGTATTGGCCCCTGCGATGAAAGCGGCCAGCAGCGGCGCCTGATGTGCGGCCTGGGTCAGGGCCAGCAGCACGGGCAGCACGAACACGCAGGCGCAGACCAGCGTCAGCAACGCCGCCGACGGAATGGCGCGGTTGCCCAGCCGCGCCAGCACCTGGCGGTACAAGGGCCATGTCGCCACGCACAGGATGCCGGCCCACACCAGCGGCAGGAAAAAGCGCTGCATCACAAAAGCAGCGAGCGCGATCAGGGTCAGGGAAAAGCCGGCACTCAAGAGGTCGCGCTGGGATTCGGTCATGGATGGGTCTCCAGTGAAGATTGAACGAATGGTAAGGGCATTTCCGCCCGGCGCAACCAGGCGGAGGTAAATTTTTTCCCGGATTCAACCGGCCAGCAGCCGCTCGCACTGGGCGCGCAGGCAATCGCGCAAGTGCAGCACGGCCGGCGTGACCTGGCTGCGGTGCATGCACACCATGTTCAGCGGCGCCGCTTCGCCGGCGAATTCCGGCAACAACTGCTCCAGCCGGCCGCTGCGGAGATCATCGATCACGTCCAACTGCGACTTGCAGGCGATGCCCTGGCCCGCCACCGCCCAACGCCGCACCACGTCCGCATCGTCGGCGCTGCGGTCGCCAGCGACGACCATTGTCACCGGTGCCGCGCCATGGGGACCGTGGAAGGTCCAGCGGTCATGGATCACGCCGTCGATACAAAAGCGCAAACAATTGTGGTCGCGCAGCGCGGCCAGCGTGGCCGGCCGGCCGTGCCGGCGCACATAATCGGGCGCGGCGACCAGCACGCGCCGGTTGTGCGGCGCCAGCGGCAACGCCACCAGGCTGGAATCGTCCAGCTGGCCATAGCGGATCGCCAGGTCCACCGGCTGCCGGTACAGGTCGGAGACCCGGTCGCCCACGCTCAACTGCAACACGATACGGGGATATTGCTGCTGGAATGCATCGAGCCAGCCCAGCACGATGTTGCGGCCGATGTCGGACGGCAGCGCGATTTTCAGCGTACCGGCGAAATCGTCCTTGCCCTGGATCAGCGCGTCATGTCCCTCCTTGAGCAGGCGCAGTGCCTCGCGCGCATGCGTGAGGTAGTGCTCGCCCTGCTCCGTCAGGCGCAAGGAGCGGGTGGTGCGGGCGAACAGGCGCAGTCCGAGCGCCAGCTCCAGCCGCTTGACGCCGGCGCTGGCCAGGGCCGGCGAAATCGCCAGCTCACGGGCGGCGGCCGACAGGCTGCCGTGCTCGGCCGTGCGCACGAACACGGTCAAATCATCCAGGCGCAGCAATTTTCCTCATTCCCTTGAAAGTGTTTCGGCATTGACCTTCTTTTTCTTCAAGATCAAATAAATGATGATACGCCCATTCCCATCCACCGGAGCATTCCCATGAAAGCCATCGCCTACCGCCACAACCTGCCCATCACCGACGCCGACGCCCTGCTCGACGTCGACCTGCCCGTGCCGCAAGTGCATGGGCGCGACTTGCTGGTGGCGGTGCACGCCATCTCCGTCAACCCGGTCGACGTCAAGATCCGCACCGGCGTCGCCCCGGCCGCGGGCGAAGCCAAAGTGATCGGTTGGGATGCGGCCGGCATCGTCCAGGCCGTCGGGCCGGATGTGACCCTGTTCCGCCCCGGCGACGCGGTCTGGTATGCCGGTTCGCTGACCCGCCCCGGCACCAACAGCGCGCTGCACCTGGTGGACGAGCGCATCGTGGGGCACAAGCCGCAACGGCTGGACTTCGGCCAGGCGGCCGCCCTGCCCCTGACGGCCATCACGGCCTGGGAATTGCTGTTCGACCGGCTCGGTGTGCCGCGCGGCGCCGGCGCCGCCGGGCAATCGCTGCTGGTGGTGGGCGCGGCCGGCGGGGTCGGTTCCATCCTGGTGCAACTGGCGCGCCAGTTGACGGGACTGACCGTGATCGGCACCGCCTCGCGGCCCGACACGGCGCAATGGGTGCGCGACCAGGGCGCCCATCACGTGCTTGACCACACCAAGCCACTGGACCAGGAAGTGGCGCGCCTCGGCTTGCCGCCAGTGCACTACGTGGCCAGCTTGAACCAGACCGAACAGCACTGGAAGGCCATCGCCGAACTGGTGGCGCCACAAGGCAAGGTGGCGCTGATCGACGATCCGGCCGCCCTCGACGTGCGCCTGCTCAAGCGCAAGAGCGTGTCGCTGCATTGGGAGTTCATGTTCACCCGCTCCATGTTCGGCACGCCCGACATGCAGCAACAGCACCAGTTGCTGAACGACGTGGCGCAACTGGTGGACACGGGCCTGATCAAGTCCACGCTTTCCGAGCGCTACGGCAAGATCAACGCGGCCAACCTGAAACGGGCCCACGCGCTGATCGAGAGCAACCGCGCCATCGGCAAGATCGTACTGGAAGGGTTCTGAGGCAGGCGGCCGACCGCTCGCCAGGCCGTTAGCCGCCGGGCAGCGGCCCGCAGGCGGCCAGTTCCTGCGCCCGCAAGTCGCGCAGGCGCGCCAGCACGGCGTTGTCGTGCGCGCTCAGCTCGGCCTGCAGCACCCCCGCCAGCTCGCAAGAGTCGGAGATCGCCTGCAGCAGTTCCTGTTGCCGGCGCTGCAAACGGGCCGACACATAGCCGAGTTGCGCGAACATGGTGTCGATCTCCAGGCAGCAGTCGCGCAATTCCCACAAGGACTGGCGCGTCGATTCCACCGCGTCCGTCAAGCCTTTGTCGAGGTCCAGCATCTCCAGCCGTTCCGCGCCGATGGCCGCCATCTGGCGCACCACCACCACCCAGCGCCGAAACTTGGTGGAGATGCGCCGCATGCGCACTATCTTCGTTTGCAACATGCGGCAGTAATGCCAGCACAGCCAGCGCATGGGCAGCCGCGCCAGCACGGGCGGCAGGCCGACGGCGCGCGAGCGTTGCTCCAGCCAGCGTACGCTGGCCAGCAAGCGTTCCAGGGAAATGCCGATGGGCGCGTTGGACATGATGCG
Organism: Rugamonas apoptosis; assembly: GCF_014042355.1. Lineage (GTDB taxonomy): Bacteria > Pseudomonadota > Gammaproteobacteria > Burkholderiales > Burkholderiaceae_D > Rugamonas > Rugamonas apoptosis. The sequence goes on along the minus strand of NZ_JACEZU010000003.1, from coordinate 24,248 downwards.
TGTCTCCGAAATGATGGAGTTGATCCACGCTACAGTAGCAAAGCGGACACGGTGCCGCTGCGCGACACGCACAGAGTTTGACCTGCCTTAAGAGAACGCACCGCGAGCGGAACGCTCAGTGCGCATTCCGCCACAAACGGCGGTACGAGGGAAAGGCGGAAACGGCCTGCCGCGCCGTTCCCGCCGTGGTGTGGTTACTTGGCGCCGCTGCCGTCGCCCTTGCGCAGCATGGCCTTGATGCCGCGCAAACCCTGGCGGATACGGGCTTCGTTTTCGATCAGCGCGAAGCGCACGTACTCATCGCCATACTCGCCAAAACCGATGCCGGGCGACACGCACACCTTGGCCTCGGCCAGCAGCAGCTTGGAAAACTCCAGCGAACCCAGGTGGCGATAGGCTTCCGGAATGCGGGCCCAGATGTACATGGACGCCTTCGGTTTGTCGACCGGCCAGCCGGCTTCCGTCAAGCCCTTGTGCAGCACGTCGCGCCGGCTCTGGTATTGCGCCACGATTTCATTCACGCAGCTCTGGTCGCCTTCAAGCGCGGCGATGGCGGCCACCTGCACCGGCGTGAAGCTGCCGTAATCGTGATAGCTCTTAATGCGCGCCAGCGCCGCCACCAGTTCCTGGTTACCCACCATGAAGCCGATGCGCCAGCCCGCCATGTTGTAGCTCTTGGACATGGTGAAAAATTCCACCGCCACGTCGCGCGCGCCCGGCACCTGCATGATGGACGGCGCCTTCCAGCCGTCGAATGCGATGTCGGCGTAGGCCAGGTCATGCACCACCAGGATGTTGTGCTGGCGCGCCAGCGCCACCACCCGCTCGAAGAATTCCAGCTCCACGCATTGGGCCGTGGGGTTGGACGGGAAACCCAGCACCATCATCTTGGGCTTGGGATAGCTCTCGCGGACGGCCCGTTCCAGTTCATCGAAAAAATCCACGCCCGGCGTCATGCGCACCGAGCGGATATTGGCGCCCGCGATCACGGCGCCCCAGATGTGGATCGGATAGCTGGGGTTGGGCACCAGCACCGTGTCGCCCCGGTCCAGCGTGGCCAGCATCAGGTGCGCCAGCCCTTCCTTGGAGCCGATGGTGACGATGGCTTCCGAATCGGGATCGAAGTCCACCTCGTAGCGGGTCTTGTACCACTTGGTGATGGCGCGCCGCAGCCGCGGTATGCCCTTGGACGCGGAATAGCCATGCGTATCGGGCCGCTGCACGGTCTCGACCAGCTTGTTGACGATATGGGGTGGCGTGGCACCGTCCGGATTACCCATCGACATGTCGATGATGTCTTCGCCGCGCCGGCGGGCGGCCAGCTTCAGTTCGGCGGTGACGTTGAAAACGTAGGGCGGCAGGCGGTCAATGCGCGCGAAGTTGCGCACAGGAGGAGTGGTGGTCATGTTTGTCTTTACGTAAGCGCCCGGAACCGTCCGAGCGACGTTGGCACTAAGCTGTGCCGGCAACCATACTAGCCGAAACAAATGCGCGCTGACAAGCCCCTCGCCACGATCCGTTTCGGGCACGCTACGCCGTCAATGCGAACAACTCCAGCTTGAGCGACTTGATGTTGATCGGCGCATAGACGGCGATGGCCTCCGCCTTCAGCATGTTCTCGTACAGCTGGCCCTTGCCTTCGATGGCGAAGTAGTAGGTGTTGGGCCGCACCGGCACCTGCGGCGGTACTTGCGGCATGTGCGTCAATTCCACGCCGGCCAGCGCGAACTGGATCGCATGCTCGACGTCGTCCGGCGCGCCCGCCTTGAGCAGGCGTGGCACGGCGGCCACCAGCTCCAGCGCCGGCATGTCGGCCTGCACCGCCAGGCACAATGGCATGTCCCGCTGAACCTGGGCCGCGTCCAGCACGCCGTTGTGGTGGGTGGGCCGGTTGGGGTCCGCCGCCAGCGCGATGGCGATGTAACGCGACGAGATCACCGTGTCGACCAGGTCGCGGATGATGGCGTCCAGCCGCGCGAAACCGGGTCCGGGGTCGGCATGCTCATAGGCCGGCAGGTCGGCCAGCGCGTACTGCTGCGAGAACGTCAGCAGGCCGCCGGCCAGCGTCATCAAGCGTTCGAACAGGAGCTCGGGATGATGCTGGCGGTAGCGCGCGCAATGGGTCAGTCCGGCCCCGGCCGTGTTGAGGGTGCTCAGCATCCAGAACGAGGAAATGTCGCCGCTGTGGATTTCGAACACGTTCTTGTTGGGCTGGCTGTGACGGCTGTACAGCGCCTCGATCTTCACGCTCAGCTTGCCCAACAGCTTGTCGAGCCGCTGCGCCAGCAAGGGCGCGGCGGCCACCGTCACACTGGGCGGCAGATAGTCCGGGTCCAGCTCGAAGCCGCCACCGGCCAGCCGCCGCACCCGCGCCACCGGGACGCTGATGCAATCGCCCAGCGGGTCCAGTTCCGACAGCAGCCGCACATGCGGCTGCAGGTAGCTGACGTCGACACTGACGGCGTCCGAATACAGGTCCGCCGTGTCGCGCCCGATCTGGGCATAGCGCGCGCCGTTGGCGGCGCCATCGATCACGTTCGCGCCATGCTCCTTGACGCGCGCCAGCGCCGCGTGGAAGGTGAAGCTTTGCGTGTCGGGTGGCAGCTGGGACAGGTCCACCGTCAACGGCAACGGGCACGACGCGGGTGCATCGTACAGTTCGCCGTCAGGAAAGATCAGCGACAGGGTGTCGGCCGTCAGGCGGTTGTTGGCCAGGCCGTCGCTATCCCATTGCAAGGCGCACACGCCCCATAGGTGCGGATGCAGGGCGGCCGCCGTGCGCTGCAAGCGCGCTTCGTGATAACGGTCCAGTTGTTGCAACTGCTGTGGCCCCAAAGGCAAGCCTTCGGACCATAGTACTTTGGGGGGCAGGCGCATGGCGTTCTCCGGCTGGATGGATGGGAACTCGGCTTGTACCAGCATGCAACGACCAGCGTGAGCGACCTTGATGCACCTCAGCAAGCATGCCCAAACCTCACTAATACCACTTGGCAATATACTTTCCCGAGTGGAAAATTGGTGAGATAATCACGACCGCGGCGACGGCCCCCTTCCCGATGCCCGTCGCGCCCCCGTACCACAGGTCCCGACCGGCGTAGCAAAGACGATCATGAACAGCGCAGCAATCACTCAAGAGCAATTGGATCAACAGCTGAAGACCTGCGGCTGGCACATCGCGGCCACGCTGGGCCTGGGGCTGCTGGCCGTGCCGCTGGCCATCTACGGCCAGGGCAGCCTGGAGGCGGCGCGCCCCATCTTCCCCATCATCGACCAGAATTACGGCAGTTGGCAGGCCGGTTACCTGCTGGCCCTGCTCGTGCTGGGCCTGGTGTGGGCGCTCGCCATGCGGCAAAAAATCAACCATTTCCAGACCGGCATGCACAACCTGCGCACCCAGCGCCGCATCGACGAGCACAAGCAACTGCGCGCGCGGCAGGCCGAGGAAGCCCGCCAGGCGCGCGAGGCGGCACGGGCCGAGCAAGCGGCCCAGCCGCTGTTCCGGGCCGGCGCCCGCAGCAGCAAATTCGACTACTGACGCGCCCGGTTCAGGGCGTGCTCAGGTTCGAGTGGTTTTTTTCGCGGTCGAAGTTGAGGAACTTGAGCACCACGTCCGTCACATTGCTGTCGTAGGTCGAGCGCGCCGTGCGCTCTTCCTCGAACCAGCGGCGCTGTTCACCGGCCGTGGCGGGTGTGCGCCCTTCGTATGGCGACACGAACGGGGTCAGCACGTTGGAGCGGAAGGTTTCGCTGTTAAATTCCGCCCGCAACTGCGTGCACAGCCGGTAGTCGGACTTGATGCTGATGTGATAGCGGGGTGATTTCTTGATGCCGATGCCGCCTGCCGCGTCGGAAATGAAACCCTTTTCCACTGCTTCGGTGATCTGTTTCTGCTCCAGGTCGCTGCGCGCGGACCAGATCCCGTCGGGAATCTGGACATAGCATTTGTCCCTGAGGCCGCCAATCTGTATGAAATGCGCCATGCGTTTCTCCTTGCGCCGCACGCTTGCGGCGTGTTGTTGTGAGAGGAAAAGACGGACTGCGATTGCTGACCAGCTGTTGCGGATGGGCGGCCACTTGCCACCCCATCAGGGATTATAAAACTGCTATGACGCCGCCGTCTTGCGGCGATTCGGCAAGCTCAACGATCGGGTGCGCAAGTGTTGTTTTTTATGGAACTTCAGGCCGGGCGCCGCACGGACGCGTCGTCGCGCAACGCGAACGGCACCGCCCTGGCCCAGCGGTTGGACGACAGCGAGAACGTCAGCGCGCGCACCTGGTGATACCAGCCGGCCGGCACATACAGCATATCCCCGGGCTGGACCACGCACTCGACCATGGTCGCCTGGCGCGCCAGCGGGAAGCGCTCGAAGTCCGGCGCCTCCGGGTCGAACGGCGAACCGAACAGGATGGCGTTCGCTTCCTTGGGATAGAGGAATTCCTCATGGTGCGGCGGCGACAGGAAGATACGTTTGCTGCCCCATACCTGGGCGAAGATATTGTCGTCGTAGTCGCAATGGAGCGGCGTCACCGTACCGGCCGGGCCCACCCAGAAACGGGGTGGCCCCATCTTGTCGAAATAGGTGGGCCAGTGGCACAGGCGGTTCAGCTCGCGCAATTCCAGGTTGCCCAGGTAGGGCGGCAAGGCTTGCGTGCCGGCGGCCACCAGGTCCAGGTATTCCAGCATGGTCAGGTCGCGCATGGCGCGGTCCGGCGCGAACGCCGTGTTGATGTAGTCGCCCACGCGCGCGCGCACGGGGACGTGGCCGTAGCGTTCACGCAGGATGGACGGCAGCAGGCTGGTCAGCGGCCAGCGGTTGACGACGCCACTGATCAGGAACGGCAGGCCCAGCTCCGCCTGGGTCCGGAAGGCGGCCGCGTCGAGCAGGCCCAGGCGCGGCACTTCCGCGATGGTGGGCAGCGCGCGGGCGGCCAGCTTGATCGCGTCCCGCATGGCCTGGATCGACGTCACGCCGCGCACTTGCGCATCGCGTTCCTCCAGTACCTGTTTCCTGGCGATGGCAGCTTCCGGCGTGGCGGCGATGAACGCCGACCTGGGCGGCGGCAGGCGCCGCGTCACTGCGTTGTTTTCCTTGGACATAGACCTTCGTTCTCTTCCCGTTGCTTTCCTGTGCCGTGCGTGCCTGAGCACAAGCTGGCCGACAGTATACATGGGCGAACACCCCGGCAAACCTGTCCGGCCTGCCCTGCCGAGCAAAAAAAACCCACCGGCAAGGGTGGGTTGAATCCAATTCTTGGAGGAGTTGGAGGAGACAGGTGAAGTATGCTGCATCACAGCATATACGTCTAATTTTAAATTGTAATCAGTTGTATCACCGATGTGAATGTTATGGCGCGGCGGAGGCTCTCTCAACGCTTACCTTGATTGAGTGGAGCAACTGACACGCAAGAGCAAAAAAAAACCCACCGATGAGGGCGGGTTGAATCCAATTCTTGGAGGAGTTGGAGGAGACAGGCGAATTATGCTGCAACACAGCATATACGTCTAATTCTAATTTGTAATTAGTTGTATCACGAATGGATATATCAGAACGGTCGGCGCCTTGGGGCTGAGCGACTGGGCGCCGGACCAGCCGGCAGTCGGTGTGCTCGGCCCTTGGGATGTCCTTCGGCTTTCGCGACCGCTCTTCATCGAACATGTAGTGCAACTGGGAATTGTTGCTGGGAAATTTTTTTTTGGAGGCCGCTGGCCAGCGGACTGAGAATATGAGGTGAAGTGGCCGCGCGCCCCCGGCGCGCGAGGCTGGGCGCAAAGCGCCCAGCAGTCGGGCGATTCGGGGCGGGTTGGGCCGGTAGGCCCAAGCCCTTCGAATCCCACACGGGGAGCGCACTGGCGCTCCCCTCGCTTCCGCCAGGAAATAAAAAACCGCCTTGCGGCGGTTTCTTTATTTCCTGGCGGAAGCGGTGTCCGCCGATCTTACTATGAAAATTAAAAGATATTCCGCTCTACCCACACGGCTACCCCCACTTTAAGTTCAGCCCTGAAATGGACAATCACGCTTGGAGGCTTCGCGTCATTTCAAAAGTGCTTTAGCGACCTCAACCATTTTCATACGATTAGCCGGCATCATACGGTGGAATTCCACTATCAACCACGCCGCCTCATCATCCTTTGCATAGAAGTATGATTCAGGCACGTCAAGTACCTTGGCAATGCGCTCGACCATGGAAAAGTCTGGCTCATGCTTCGCCTTCTCGTACTGATTCATGCGTGCGCTCGACGACATTTCATCGATGCCGGCCAGCACGCCTAGCCGCTCCTGCGACAACCCCGCGCGGCAACGTGCCTCTTTCAACCGCTTGGCAAAAACCGACATTCTTAGCCCCTAAAGGCTAAGATAATCTGAGTATTTCGTTGACATCACACTAAGGAATACTTAGGATCGTGGGCGCCAACGCGCCACGCGTGACCACGACTATTTGAAAGACTCAACGATGAAACCCTACTACTTCCTCATCGCCGCAATCCTCGCGGGCTGCGCCTCCACCACCGGCGTCGTATCCGCCGGCAAGGACCAGTACATGATTGCCCGAGAGGACAACGGCCCGGCCTCGTCGCTGGGCGCCATCAAGGCCCAGGTATTCCAAGAGGCGGGTGCTTTCTGTGCTGGCCAAGGCAAGACCATGCAGATCATCCGGGAGAACGACGTACCTCGCTCGTTCGGCCAGTTCCCACAAACCAGCTTGCAGTTCACCTGCGTGTAGACATGTTAGATATCTTGCCACCAGAATCAACAGACGTCGAACGCGAGCGCCGCCTGCAATGGGCGCTGGCAGAAAGCGCCCGGAACCTATCGGTCGATGAGCGCTATATCCTGCGGCGCATGGCATCGGTAGTCGCGCAGTCCCCGGCTGCTGCCCGTGAACCGGCCGGCGCATTGATCACCATCCCTGTTGTCGAATTCGCGGCCCACGCTGGACTTACACCGAAGGTCGCGTTTCGCCGCCTTGATGTCGCAACTCACGCGTTGTTTGACCGCAGTGTCTGTTTGAATTTTGACGATGGCGCGACGTCGCACTTTGTATGGGCTGACAGTCTGACAAACGGGATTGAATACTTTGATTTGAGATTTTCCGGCACGTTCATCAGCTATCTGTTCACGGTGTTACGCAGTGACAGGGCCGGCGTACCCCGGGGCCTTCTCACATTCTCGGACTTGGTGTCTGCTCCGGCCGTACTCGACCGAGGCCAAAAAATGCCCTACGGCCTTCCTATTGTTCTAATTAGCCGCCTTAAGGCGCGCAAGAAACGCCCCAAGACAATGCCCATGTCCCGACTGCTTGTACGAGTCGCAAGGCGCTTGAAGAATGTCGTGAGCAAGGAGCGTCTCGATGACATATTTGATGTAATACATCGAACGTCACGCTGGCGTCGGATGGAAGACGCCAGATATTACAAGTTCACCCACCGGGATTTGGACGAGATGCATGACTGGATCGTCAAGAATATGGACAAGCCTGGCTTCTTTGACGAGTAGTCACTCCTGCAATGTGGCGGTACGATAGTACTATGACCAGCTACGCCAACCCAGCCGTCTACAAGTGCCCTGCCTGCCAGGGCCTTCTTCTTTGTGAACGACTTCGCTCCATGAATACCTCACGTTGTTGTTGTGCCCGGCACCAGCCGCGAGTGAGTAGGCCGCAGAGCCGCTCTGCGGCAGGACTACAATAAAGGACGCTATGAATCTATCCAAATTCTGTGCCGCGCTCGTCAGCGGCTTTGAAAATCTTCGGCGGAAGCTCCTTCGTCCGGTCAAGCGGGATTACGTCTGCATTACCTGTCGCATTCCAGTTGGCGGTAACGTCGCTGATGGCGCTGGCCAGGATGTCCTTGCTGATGCTCTTGCCGCAGCCGCCCGCGACTTTTGAATTGCTCCTTTTAAAGCCCATGGAAAACGCCGGCCTCGGTGCCCCCGCCGCTCAGACTCACATGAATCATGACGATAATGTCATCCCGCGCCGCATGGATGTTTCGAGCCATTTCAACTATGGCGGCAATGGCTTCGACAGGATGAAACTTGCTCGCATCGAGCGCGAAGCAAACAGGAACTGGTTGAGCAGGCTCCTCTGTCGGCTCTTCGACTGCTATCGTGAAGCCACGGATTAGCGCCAATACTGCATGACCAGCTTCCAAGACCCCGAAGTACGCAAGTGCCCGGGCTGCGAGGGCTTCTTCCTTCGCCAGCGACTGCGTACCATCAACTTCAGCGGGACCCGCGACTGGTCCGATGGAGCACCGACCGCGTGGTGGGCACAGTCGCCTCTGGTACGGTGTCGCGCCTGTGCCGCGATCTTCTGGCGCGAAGATACTGAAGTGGTCGGTGTGTTGCCATCTAAGCCATGGCCCATAGGGCGCTTGGCGCGCCTGTTGGCGCGCTGGCGTGATGACCCTCATGGTCGGCTCCGTGAAGAGCAAGAGTGGCTCCAGCTACCTGATGGTTGGAAGAGCGCCCAGAGCGCCGACAGCGCCGATTTCGAGGACGTGGCCTACGTGCTGGCCAGGTCCGAAGGATTGAGTCGCGACAGGCTCCTGTGGCTGCGTAGACGCATCTGGTGGACCCTGAACGACCGCTTCCGCGTCCGATCGGACGGGTCGCCGATCCCGAACGTGCCGACCATGCCCGAGGCCGATGAGTGGGCCAACATGCGGGCGATACTGGATTTGCTTGAGCAGGGCGAGATGCGGCCGGCCGACATGGTTGAAAAAGGCGAGTTGTTGCGCCTGCTGGGCCGCTTAAATGAGGCGGCGGCCGTGCTGAGGGCCGTGCAGCCGGATGGACATAGTGAGATCAGGGCGAGCTTGATCGAAAGGTTGGCGCGGCGTGGCGACACGCAGGTGCGGCCCTTGAGTGATGAAGTGCTGTGACGGATAAGCGCGACAGCGCTCTAGCTGAGTCGAATTTGGCCAAGGCACGTCCCGAAATTGACTGGCCGCCACGAGAGATACCAGCCCAGATTTATACCGGGAAAGTCCTCGATCACCCCATCGAGCTGAACGATGACTGGCGTGCCAGGTTGAGGGCCAAGGTCGCAGATTGGCTTCACAACCGCCTCGGATAAAGGATCAACGGGGAGCTGGTCTTGTCGGTTACTGCACCCTGTCCGGCAACGGGTCAATCAAGCGCTCGATCCGCTGCAGTCGCGCCAGGATCGCGGCGTCCTCCATCGATGCCAGGCCAATGACCATGTAATCGGCCGGCAGCAATGCAGGCACCTCGCCAGCAGGCGGGTGCCGCACAATGGGATGAACGGCTTCCGCCGCCTGGCAAATGCTACGTTTTCGCGGTCGCTGATCCCATAGCAAGCCAAAAAGGGCGATGGTCGGCATGGCCAGGATTACAGATAAAAAGAGAATTTCTATGATGTAGCTGCGGGTGGTTACGGTCCTGTAGAGCGTACGCCATTCAAGCAGGAATCGGCGGACATGTTTTTTCCTTCCAAAGAAGCGTTGAACGGACCGAGACCAATCGCCCTACATGGAGGTAGTTTATTTTTTACCGTAGTTGATGACGTCCTCTTCGATATCGCGCTGTAGCTTTTCGAGGCCATGCTTGATATCGTCCTCGCGAGTCCACTCCGACTCACGTTTTTCCTTCCACCATTTCTCATCGGCTTGCTTCGCGTCCGCATTTTTGGTGTCAAGGGAAGCCACGAAGAAGGCAAAGATGCCTACGGACGCGGCCAAGCTAATGATGGTAGCGATGAAGTCAATTACACCAAAAGTGTCAGAGCTAAACGGCATGGAGTCGATGTAGAGCACGACAAGGCCAAGCAGGCAGGCTCCCGCAAATGGCGACCAGGAGCTACTCGATTCATCGTTCCACGTCGCCTTCCACTCTATTCGCTTGGCGCGTGTATCGATCACATCGTAGCACACCCAGCCCAGCAGGAGGGTCCGCAAGACGAGGAGTACGTGACCTGTTCTGTGCGAGGAGTGTTGGAGGAGGATAATGCTGATCAACGCGAAGACAACTGCGAATATGCCGATGGCGATTACGCGACCGCCTTTGGTGTTCGCGAACGCAGGCGGCTGCAGTCCGGGCTCGAGCACCTTGTCGCAGTGATTTACGATTCCAAGCGTCTCGGCATACACTTTTTCATATGTCTGCCTAGCGGCAGCACTTTTCACCTTGTATTCCGGGCGTTGTTCGTTGAGCGCGAGAACGACAGGGGTCTTGCGCGCTTTATTCTCACTCATACCCGACTTCGTGAGTTCGGAAATCGTATCCTTGATTTTCTCGTCGAGGGCGGATTCCGCCCACTGGTTCATGACGTCCTGCAGGTCTTTGATTTCCTTCGAGCGGCGAGTACATTCCTGGCCTGCCGCGTGGCGAGCTTTCTGGAACGGCTCTTCGATTTCAGTGCGGCGCGCGATGAGTGGCGCAAGCTTGCATTCAGTTGTACCGATGTCGCGAACGAGGCGGTCGTACTGCTTGCCACTCGTGATGCCATTGTTCTTCATCAGTGCAAGCTGGCTTGCAAGCGGCGCGAGCTTGGCTTCGAGGGAGTGGATCGTCGAGGCGATGTTGCGCAGGGAACGGATGGTTTGCTTGGGATCGGGAAGGGTATTCATGTAACTCTCCTCAGTGTGCAGTCGTCAAGCCGCCAACACCCGGGCACGCAGCTTCACCAGCCAAGCTTGGGCATGCACTGAATCGGCGCACGGTCACCGCGGGTGGCGGCGGTTCGGAAAGAAGTCCAGTTCTTGATTTCACGAGCGTCAACTCACTAGTCCCCTATTTCGGACTCAAACATTTAGTTGTGAAAATGTTTTAAATATATAATAAAGTTGATTCATCTATCAAGATAATTCTTTGGAGGCGCTATGGTCAGTCCCTCGATCGTTTCGCTCGTGATCAACGGCGCGCTCGCCGCCATGCAAGTGAAAAACCACTTCGACGTCAAAAAACTCCAGACCGCAATCGCCCAACTTCTTGGCGAACTCCCGCTACAAGAAACCGAGGCTGACGCCGGAGAATTCACGCGCCTCTTGCATCTCCTGCGCAGCGAGCGCAGCGAGGCAGCCCAGAAGCACATTCTCGCGCTGATGGACCAGCTGGACGCCGCCGAGCGCAACGTCTTCCGGGCGCTCATGGCTGCGCGCCGCTCGCCCAACCACGCCGGTGTGGCCCAGCATAAATCCACGGCGGACTTCCAGGCACTAGATCGGGAGCGCCTGGACTTCCTGGCCGACCTGGCCGAGGTCGCCGCACACGACATGGATGAGGCGCTCATGTTTCTGCGCACCGGCGTCGGCATTACGCCCAAGCCCGGCGCGGCGGCAACCATGAAATGGTATGCAAGCCGCACGTCCACCTTTATCGCCGAGCGCGCGCCGCAGCTCATCGGCTGGATCAAGGCGGGCGCGCTCAAGACGCACGGCGCAGTCGTCGACACCACGCCGCGCAAGCAATCGCTCGCGAAGGTGTTCCTCGGCAAGCTACTGGTCGGCGGCATCGACGGCTCGGCCGCGACCTCGAACGAGATTCAATTCCTGAATCAACTCTTCGCGCAGAAGGCGAAGCAAGCAAACAAGGGGAGGTAAAGTGTCTGCACTCGGACTGGCAAATCGCGCCTACATCAACGTTTGGTTCGTCCTCGTCGGCTATGCGGGCCTGGTGCTCGTTGACGTCGGACTCAAGGCCATGGGCTGGCAAGGCGCGACGATCTTCATGCTGTTCGTCTTCCTCTTCCTCGCCTTCTTCGTGCTGTTGCAGCCGGCCATACTGTGCGCGGTCTTCATGATCGACGCGCTCGATTCCTGGTCGGTGCGCGGCGGCTGGAACGCAAGCAAGGTCTGGGTCACGAAGCAGGTGCCGGCAACGGTCTACCTGGTGATGATCATTCCACTCACGATCACCTTCCTCCCGATCGAGAAATATTTCGGACTCGCGGCGCTCGGCCTCATCGTCTACTGGGTGATCGAGATGGCAAGCATCCGCACGGACGCCAACCGCGGCCTCATCATTCTGCGCGCGATCTACTGGTGCATCTTTGGCTACCTCGTCTTCGCCGGTCTCTACGGTACCCATTGGGGTCAGAAGATCATCAACGAATCGCCGTCCGCGCAAAGACTACTTGCCATCAACAATCCCTTCGAAACATCGAAGGTGCAAGCGGAGTACGACGCGGTGATGAACGACGTCAAGGCGGCGCGGGCAGAAACGCTGGCGACATGTTTCGCCAACGGCATCGCGGACGCCAAGAAGAAAGGCCCGCTCACCGACCAGAAGATTATTGATCGTATTAAGCATGAATGCGAAGTGGAATCGGGGTACGTTGCTTCAACGCCGAACTCGATCCTCCTTCTCGACTCGCGCAATGCATGCCTCGTGCGCAATCACAAACTCCTCATGCGGCAAAATAGCGGCTACGAAATAACCGACAACACACTCGCGGGCGAAGTGCTCGATGGCTGCAAGGTAAACAAAAACTTCCTGCATCCGAGCCTTACAGAGACGCAGGATCAGGAAGAAAAACCTGTGAGCCTGGTTGCGCTAACAACCCACAACGAAGCCGCATCCGCCATGCTTCACGACTCACTCGACTTCGCGCGTAAAAATGAGGAGGACCAAAAGGTACGGGAAGAGGAACGTGTACGCAAAGACAAAGAGCGCGCCGAACGTATCGGCAGTTCTGAGAACATCCAAAAGTTCTATGCGGCGAAGCGTGAATTTCAACGTCTCGAAACCAACGTTCTCAACTGCGAAACGCAATCGTGCGCGACGAGCCAAATCGACGATTTTGTCGCCGCAGCTGCGGCGTATTCGGAGCGCGCCAAGTTCGTCAACCTCATCGGCGACTCCGGGTATGACCTCGGCATCGGTGCGCACGTTCGCAAGAACAAGTCGGAATATATTGTTCTCGCGACGTTGCGGGAGCGGTATCGTGCGACCAGTGACCGTGGCGCGCGCGAAGCGATCAGGGCTAACATCAACGACACCCTGCGGGAGTTGCATTTCTAGCTCTTTCAACGGCATCGTGCGAGATGCCGTTTTTTCACGTGCGCCCAGATTGGGTGTCAATCAGTTCGCCACCGGCGACGAAATGGACATAGTCAGCCGTTCACTTTGATGCTCGCGCGCTTGCACACGGATCTGAAGGTGTTCCCGCGAGCGCTGGAATGCACTTAGGGCATCACTTGCTATGACGAAACGGATGGCTTTCGATGTTCACCATGGCGCCGAGGAGCCTCAACCTACATAATTCGATTCGGCCTTTTACGCGCCATGTCCGCCGCCGAAAAAATTTTTACTTTTTCTATGGCGGAAAATTTTTGAGGGAATGACCGTTTTAGGGCTATGGGGCGGGGTGGTGCCTTCGGCCTCCCCCCATGGGTGGGGCCTTTTTTTCGGAAGCAATCTCGCTGGTGCAATCCTTTTGACTTTGTACTCCATAATAGTAGACTTGACTGATCGGGTGAAATTTCAGGAAAATTCGGGGGCACCGTGCAAATACGCAGACCCGACCCAGATCCGCCGCGTGAAGCAGACAAGACCAGCTGGCGAAGCCATGCACACGCTTCGTTGCACCGCGCTCCGTACACCATGGAAGAAATTGCCGCACGGGCAGATGCTGAATTCATCGGTTGGGGTAGGCGCGCGGCGGAAGAGCTAATCAAGACGCTGGGCCAGCACCGACGGTGATCCTCGGCGAAAAATATCTGCGCACAGCAGGTCACTTGGAATAGATGCCGACAGCTCCTGGACGGCCAAACACCTCATCCTCACGCGCTACCCGGCAATCGCTGCGGGTTGAGAAATATCAACTGCTCGCCAGTCGCTACTGCTACCCTTAATGCATCATCTGGAGCGAGCCATAGACAGTCCAATCCCAATCAAGTTTAACGTCGAAGTTCTATTTCATCGTGCAGCAGTACGCGCTGTGGAAACGGCCCTCACTGCGACACACGGCCTGTTCTATGCCCGCACCTTCTTGGAAGATTACGGCGTTGCCATCGACCGCGTAGTCAGGCAACGATTACACGGCCGCAGCGTGTCGCAAGTAGCGTTGGACTTGCATATCCTCAAGGAACTGCAGTTGTGCTTGTAGGCGGTGCTGGATGTCCCTCAAGTACAGATTGTTCACCCTGTGTTCGCGTCTTTCAAACTGCTATGCTGTATTTATGCAGGCAGCGCGCAGGTTGAGTACTAAACCGGCTGAGCATGGCTAGGCGCCGTAACTGAGGGGGTAATCATGACACATACACTGGCAGCCGTATTTGATAATCGTGCTGACGCAAACGGCGCCCGAGAGGCACTGATAGATGCCGGCTTTGATGTTAACTCCATTCAACTGAGCGATTCTGCTGCGGTCGCCGGCGCTGGGCAGCAATTCGATACTATCGTCGGCTCAAACGAAGCTGGCGAGGTCATCGCCGACAAGATTAGGCACTTTTTCAGTAGGTGCTTTGGCACCGACTACCGCGAACACAGCATCTATTCCGAGGCGATAAAGCGCGGGTGTTTGGTCTTGACCATCCAGGCAGATAGCCGCAAACAAGCCCGGAACGCGGCGGCTATAGTCGAAACCTTCAGACCGCTGGATATCAACCAACAACAGGCCCGGTGGGGGGCTGGCGGATGGGCTGGCGCCGAGACTGAGCAAGGCAGCGCTTTCATTCCCCCGCCGGACACGCGCTTGCAACAAAGTTCACCGCGACAGCAAGACCTGTCGCAAACAGCGCAAAGGGATGCGCAGGAAATGGCGCAGCCGATGCAGTCCGGGTCATCTGCTTCTCAACAGGGCACGCAGGAGGCGGGGGCGATGCAGCGTGCCGAGCCCGCAGCGGAGTCGCCGTCAAGCGAGCCTTCCCGGTTCGACAGCAGCAGAGGCTTGCCGCCCAATCAGGGCAGCTTGAGCATACAGCGTGGCGACAGTTTAGGAATCAGTGAGGATACTTACTTCCGCGCCCATTGGCTGGACACTTTTTCTTACGTTGGCGGTACGTATCAAGAGTATGACCCTGCATATCGCCACGGTGCATCGATGGCGAACCGCGCGACCTATCAAGGCAGCGCTTGGGAGGATGCCGAACCAGAATTACGCGAATCCTGGGAGCGCGATCATCCGGAATCACATTGGGATAAGTTCAAGGAGGCGGTTCATGCAGGCTGGGTGCGCATGACGAAATAGTTGCTAGATGCAGGTGCACGACGAATATGGTGTGAAGATGGTTGTCGCCGGTTTGCTCTTCCCGCTAGCTGAGGCCATAGCTTGGTGTGGCCCGCCACGGCTGGTCAGATGGCGTCTATGCAGATCATACTGTTAAGGAGTGGTCATCGCCTCAACATGCCGCCACGGCCCCCAATTCACCTTAGCGCTATCCCGCGAGCGCACATACGTTGCTTGGCCATCACGGCCGACGAAGCGTTGCACCGGCGATAAATCGCTTACGAGCATAGTCTGCAAAATTGTGCTTTTATACAAAGAGACAGCGTACATGCCGTTAAAACTGACTTCCGGCGAAATACTTGATGTCCGACTGTCGTGCGCCTCAAGAGCCAGCCATAGGCCAGTCAACAAATCTTGGTTCATTTCGTGCCCCGTTCAAGTAGGAGACTGTTGAACAAATAAGATTAGTAGCAAAAAACAAAATGCAGCGCTCGTCACAATACGCCTTACTCTTGGTCTGCTCGCACTCCACACCGTCAATTCACGCTGGCGGAATTTCAATATTGGCAACTAAAATCCAACAATACCATAACCGAGTACACTGAGGAAGCAATGATAGTAGGAGGCACACCATGCCAGAGATTGATCCCAGCAGTACGTTCCGTGGACTTCCATTGACGGCTGAGCAAGACGAAGAAATTAGACATTACATCCAACAGAGCAGGCAGTTTGGCGAGCAGCTGGACGTACTGGAATTAGAAGCCATGCTTAAGGACATGCTTGAGCCACCAAGCTATGACGACGAGCGATCTTTCGCCGCCGCCAGCATTCGTGAGGACGCTGAACGTGCACAGGCATTTATCGACGAGGCCATGGAGCCGATTGAGGCCAGCGAGGAGCGAAATGCCGCCATGGAATCTGAGGCTATGAAGCACCCTCAGCGCTGAAAATTCAAGGCATACGCGAGCGTTTGGTACGGCGACGTTACATGGCTGTATTAGCCCGCCAATAACTTTGCTGAAGGCTGCACCACCGACAGGACGGTCGCCCTGGAAACCCCATACATCCGCGCCAGTGCACTAACGCTTTCTTTGCGCTGATATGCAGCCATCATCGCTTCGCGCTGCTCTGGCGTCGTTTTAGAGGGTCTGCCTAGAGTCTTACCCTCAGCCTTGGCGCGGGCCAGCCCGGCTTGCGTCCTCTCCACGATCAGATCACGCTCCATCTCAGCCACGGCCGCCAGCATGGCCAACATCAGCTTGCCGGCGGGCGAGGTCAGGTCCAGCTTGCCGAGCTGTAGCACGACCACTTCAACCTGAAGCGCCCCCAGGGTTTTGATTGTCGCCAGCACGTCGGGGGCATCGCGCCCCAAGCGATCCAGCTTGGAGACAACCACAGTGTCCTTCGCGCGAAGTTTGCCCAGCAGGATGCCGAACTGCTTGCGCTGTGCCGCGTGTGCCTTGCCGCTCACAGTGTCGGCGTACCAATACTCGACCTTGTAGCCCGCCTGCTCGATCTCATGCTGCTGGTTATCTGCTGTTTGCTCTGCCGTAGAAACCCGCCCGTACCCGAATATCGCCATACCGCGCTCCTATTGTGTTGAAAAACGGTATAAATATAAATCAACATGTTGATTTATGTAAAGGCTAATTTTTCAACATCGCTAGAACAGCCCAGGGAAGGATGTTGGAAAACGGCCCTTTTTTTACGTCGGTTGAGACATAGCGCCAAGAGGGCGCAAATGTTACTCTGCTGACATACCAACTTTGTCTCAAAGTCACGCATGCAGCTCATCCACTCGATTGAAATAGCTTATTTCCGGTCCGTTTACAAGTTCCAATTGAGCGACCTGTCACATGTGAACGTGCTCTTTGGCAGGAACGACTCCGGCAAGAGCAACGTCTTGCGAGCACTGAACTTGTTTTTTGATGGAAAGACGAATCCGAATCAAGCTTTTGATTTTGCCCGAGACTTCAGCCATGCCCGACAAGCAGAAGCGATAGCAGCTGGGCGCGACGCAGATATCAGGAAATTTGTTTATGTAAAGATTACTTTTAATGCTCCGGCGAACTGGCGCGCGTCGCTAGGCGAGCGATTCTGGGTAAAAAAACAATGGAGTGTAACAACTGGCCCCGAGCCTCAGGTCACATCGTCGTTCGCTAACAGAAAGCAGATTTACTTAACTCGCTTCTTAAACAAGATCCGCTTCCATTACATTCCAGCGATCAAAGACCGTCGGATATTCGAGCATCTCCAAGCAGAAATATACCGCGTAGTATCACGTCAGAATGAGTTCCATGGATCGCTCGGGGAATTTGCGCAGGCTCTTCGTGACACCACTAACGACCTGACTGCCGGCTTGCGTGAAACGTTGGAAATTAATAGCGCGGTTTCTACGCCAAGTGATCTTACAGATTTGTTTAGATCGCTTGATTTTATAACCACTTCAGCAGCTGGCGACTCGTATAGCCTGACGCTCCAACGAGGCGATGGCATACAAGTGCGTCATATTCCCCCAATCCTAAATTTCTTATCTCACCACGGTACGGCTGATTTCAACATTTGGGGCTTTGAAGAACCGGAGAATTCTTTGGAACTCGCGAACGCGATCAAAGAAGCAGATACCCTGCGACACTTGGGGCGACAGGCCAATAAGCAGATTTTCTTGACCAGTCACAGTCCCGCGTTCTTTATGATGACCGGCGAGGATGTACGGCGCTTCTTCATATCACGGTCCGAGTCTCGTCATGATCGCCTTTCGTCTTCTGTGCGCCCGATTTCTGAGACAGGAGAGCCTCCCGAAGAGTTGATGGGAGAAACGCCTCACCTGCCAGTTATCAGCCGATACTTAGAAGCGGCCCACGCCGAGATACAGCGCCGCACCGCAGAGGCTGCCGTGTTAGCCGAGAAGGTCGTCCAACAAGCACTCCCAATAGTGTTTGTCGAAGGTGAGAGCGACAAATTAGTGTTTGAAAAAGCGTGGCAAATTCTGATCGGCGTACCATTGCAGGCCATTTTCCTGCCTGCTGGGGGGACCACAAAGATGGAGGGCCTAGGGAAGGACGGGGCGGTCTTTAGCAGGATAGCTCCTTTGCGAAAAGTCTTCGCGCTAGTCGACAATGACGCGGAGGGACGTACCGTATATTCCACCACCCGGTTGGCGCCAGGTGGTCGCTGGTACCAAAACAACTCCAACAAAGTACATTGGTGCAGGCTCCCTTTCGAGCCTGGCTTGGTGGCTACAATGCGTCATCTGCAAATCCCCGAATCAAAATGGCCTGGAAGTCTGGAAAACCTTTTTACACCTGCGCTCAGGGAACGTGCTGTGGAAGCCGGTGCGCTTGCACTGACGGGCTCACCTCATGCAGAACTATGCTCCCCAGAGTTAATCCCAAAAGTGACTCCTTATCTCGTTCGCCGGGAAGACTTGGGACATCATCATATTTTGACACCAACACCGGAAAGTAAAGTAACTTTTGCAGAGTGGGTAGTTACTTTAGCAGACGCGGAACCAGAGATCTTGGAGTCATTGCGCCCCCTGCTAGAACAACTACACAGATTATTGGAGGGGGCTACCTAATCGGTGCTGCGTAGCCTCACATCCCGCTTTTCACTTCTCCAATTGCAAAATACAGTGGGCCCATGACGTCTCATTTCGAGAAGGTCGAAATTGATTGCGTATGGTCAGAACCTTTTTATACAAGTAAGTGCGCAAGCTGCCGGCGCAGATCTGTGTAGTGAGCACCGGAAATGCCCGCCAAACGCCCCACCATGTGTCGATAGCGCTTGCGCCAAGTCCGAGGCGGCCGTGCTGGAATCGTGTCGCCTGGCCGACCTCCCATGCTGTCCAAGAGCTTGAAGCGCGCCAGCAGTGCCCAGTCGGTCGCCGTTGCCGAGGTGCAAATGTCGGCTGAAATCCCCTGTAACGGCTAGATCCGTCGAAAGTGTCAGAGTCTGACACTTAATTGCAAATTAGGCATCAAAACAAGCAGTGGGGTTGAATCACGCTACGCCGTGTCAGCTAGGCGCGCAAGCTGCTGGCGAATCTGCCCGTAGTGCATGCCCGTCAGGCCCGCCAAACGCCCCACCATGCGCCGATACCGCTTTCGCCAAGCCCGAGATGGCCGCGTAGGGATTGCGTCGCCTGGCTGGCCTCCCATACGGTCCAGCAGCTTGAAGCGGGCCAGACGAGCGCGGTCGGTCGCGTTCGCGGCCAACGTGCTGCGGTAGCGCAGCCCATGGCAGTGCCGGCAGGCCAGCTCGCCGCCACGCAGGTACAAGGTCTGGAAATCTCCTTCGTGCGCGCGAGGGCAAGTCAGGAGGGGGCGTAACCGGCCATTCAGGCAGCGCACGGTTGCGATCTCAGCGCACGCCGTCACGCCGCCAAACATCAGCGTCATGCGCTCGGCCTCCAGCATCACCAAGCCCGTCGTGCCCTGCCACGTCACCGCCAGCAGGCCGCTGCCGGTCTTCTTGGACGTGGCCAGCAGCGTGGCCAGATTCAGGCCCAGCGTGTCTTCGATGACCGGCACGCGGTCGAGCTTGGCTTTCTTCATTTTCGGGTACCTAAATAAAAAGCGAACCGGGCGTTGCTGCGCGGTTCGCTGGGTTGATGCTGGATATCGGCGGGGACTACGCTGGGACGGTGGCCATGTCGCCCTCGTAGATGATCAACGTGATGGGTTTATCCAGTGGGCCGCACGCTTTTTCGAGTTCGCCCAGCAGCCACTGCTTATGTTCGGGATCGACCGTTCTTGATGCGCTGCTGGACAGGTAGCCAATGGCGAATTGAATCGCCTTTACCAAGTCGAAGTTGTCGAGGTCACCTGCTTGGGAAAACGTGGTGTGCGCAAAGTCGTCATGCTTGCGCAGCGCCTCAAGGCCACAGACGAAGCCGAATTCATCGACCAATGCCTTGCCGTGGTTACGGCTGATGATCTTGCAGTTGACTACGGACGTCACGTGATTGTTAGATTTAGTATGCATTTGTAGTTCCAAAAAATTGTAGGTCGTGCC
Organism: Rugamonas apoptosis; assembly: GCF_014042355.1. Lineage (GTDB taxonomy): Bacteria > Pseudomonadota > Gammaproteobacteria > Burkholderiales > Burkholderiaceae_D > Rugamonas > Rugamonas apoptosis. The sequence continues at coordinate 4,100 of NZ_JACEZU010000003.1, read as the reverse complement.
CTACAGGCATTACATCGCACCGACAGCAATTCGACCCGCCGGCGTAAATAAAAAAAATGTCCCGGTTTCCCGGTTCTTCCCGGTTTTATAAAAAGCGGGCCTTTCCGGGTGGCCCATCCCCTTCCCGGCTTTTCCCGCTCCCCCTATAAGGGGGAGGGGGAACCGGGACCGGGCGGCGGTGGTTAGTTGGGCTGCGCCCAGAGGTGAGTTTCGTCAGAGTAGATCAGTGACTTTTTGATCAGCCCTTCAATCGCCTCTTTTGCGCGCTGGTTTTTATGCTTTGCGTCCGTGTCGATAACGGCCGCTACGGCCTTTACAGCATCGCCTAGCGCCACGCGCACATCGACCTCGCCAATCCCATTGAAAAGGTCGTGCAGCGCGTCTAATGCGGTCTGCTGATTGGCCGACAGCGCCTTACTTTCGCGCAGCGCAAACGGCACGCCGACAGGAACGATTACGCATGAGGTGACCTCATCCCCCTCGTCGTCAATACCCAGCGTTACAACTTCGGCCCGGAACGAGTAAACAGCTCCAGTTGCATCGTCCTTGGATTTGGCGACGGTCCACGAAGGATTAGTGCCCGATTTGATAACGCCAATTGCGCCGTCCAAGGCCGCGAACAAGCTCGAATGACCACGGAGACCCTTCGTCTCATCCTTGCCAGTGTGGTGAACGAGAATGACCAAGCCATCAATCAGCTCCTGCAACTGCTTCGCTGCCGCCAGGATGGTGCCCATTTCCTTGGACGAATTTTCGTCCGTACCTGGAGTGGCACGATTGAGCGTGTCGAGAATGACGACGCCATTCATGCCGCCCACATGCCTGATCGCCTTGGCAAGCTGGTGTACGTCGTCGCCACCGACGAGGTGAACTGGTTGGACTACAAAGCGAAGCTGATCCGGCAATGGTTTACCGTGATGCTGGCTCCATGCCTTGGCCCGATTGTTCATGCCCGCCTCGCCTTCCAAGACGCAGTAGGTGACGGGGCAATGCATGACCCGCTTGCCAAACCACTCCGGCCCACCGCCAGCAATATGGGCCGCCAAGTCGAGCATCACGAAGGTCTTATAGCTTCCACTTGGACCGTACAATCCAGCCAGCCCTTTCTTTGGCAGTATCCCTCGAACGATCCATTCGAGCGGTGCCGCACGCGAAAGCTGTTCAGCGGTGAGCAATTTGTAGTGCAACGGTGGCGTCTGAACTTGCATCAGTAGGTCGCGCAGTGCATCGTTGCCATGCTCTTGCGCAAGATCGTTCGCGTCGTAGTTGTTCGCGGTCCCGGTCGGCATCTTGACCCATTCAGAGTCCAACTTATGAGCGATGGTTTCTGCTGGCCCCTCTTGGCCGCGATCTGGAACCAGAACGATTTTAGCGCTTGGATAAGCACGCGCAATGGCCTGCGCTACAGTTGTCATACGGCCCGCGCCGAAGGTGCACGCGGCAGGTGAGCCAGTGGCCTGCTGACACGCCCACGCCTGCCCGATTCCCTCAACAACGTAAATCGTACTGCCGTCACCGATGGAGCCAACGACGTGATACCCATCGTTGAAGGTGCCGCCCGGCATATTCAATTTGGGACCTTCCTGTGGGATGAACTGCAACGTTTGCAGCAATCCCGCCGACACGCAGGGAACTACCAGCCAGCCGGCCACATTCTGCCCCTGAATTACTAGTGCTGGCGCACCAACGGGATAGATGCGCAGCCCGTCGGCATTGCCGGCCTTCTTCTCGATGTAGGTATGTGTGGCCGGCGCGGGCACGCAGAGGTCCCAGATTTCTTGAGCCTTGGCGTTGAGGACTGGCGTCTCTGGCAAAGGTTCACGCGGTGGCGCTGGTGGAAGCATTGGCGACGTTCGTGGCCCACTACTGGACTGCGGACGCCACCCAGCAACACGCGCCGCATGGAACAACGTTGCGGGTGTGATGTCTCCGTTTTCGCTGATACCATTCCAGTCCGTGCGGCAGCGTCGTTCATTTTCAAAGCCCTCGCCGGAACTGCTCCAGGCGAGGAAATCTTCAAACGATACGCCAGCACGCTTTGCGGCAGTTGCCAGCTTGATCCAGTCCGACCGATCTACCGGCGGGAATAGATAATTCATCGCGTCTGTGGCCTCTTGTGGGTTGCACGCCAGACCCTGCCCCCGGAGGGGCGGGCCTGCCGGCAGGGAACGCGAAGCGCTCAATCCAGTCGGCAGGGTTTGCATTAGTGGGTGGCTCCAATTGGGGTGAGAGCGGCCGCCAACTGTTTTGCCGACCTGGCCTTAAGTTGTTTGCAGAACTCGTTCCGGACGTCAGCCAAGCGGTATGGGCGGCGGCACCCCGCATTGACCGTCAACCCGTCAAATGAGGTTTGCCCCTCAAAGCTCAGGTATCCCCATACGACCTCAAAATCGACGAAGGTGCCATGCAGCAGAAAATCAGTGGAAGGGATCTGATTCAGCTTAGTGTACTTGTGCCCATACTCGTCAACGAACCAGTCGCGGTTGTTGGCCAGCACTTCCAACTGATTGATGGAGAAGCACAGTGATTGCTGATAAATAGCTCCCATAGATTGATTCTTGCGCTTGAAGCTGAAAATGTCGTTTGGCTTTAATCCCAGGAAAGCGGCGCAGATCGGAACAGGGACGATAGGCAAATCGCGCATAACGCGATCCTTGGCGAACAACGTCATCGGGGCCTCTTCCAGCAAGTCGAAACCAGCGTGAGGGTGTGTAATCCCGGCCTCAATTTGTTGCCACTCCCGTTCACAGAAATCTGCGATCGCATTCGTCTTAGCTTGAGCTTCCGCCAATAATTGGCGCCCTTGGGCAATTTGAGTCAAGAAGCTGGAATCAGAATGAACGGTCGAGGACAATACGAGAGATGTGGTAGTCATTGTTATTACTTTCAGGTTATGGTTGGTTGCCGAAATTTCGGCGTGAGTTGGCCCCTGGCAGCGAGGCCATATTTGCAAAACACGCGGGCGTACCCGCAAGGAAAAATGAGTTAGTGCGTCGTGTCTGGCGGCGCGGTGCTCAGCACCTTGACGCCGATGACGCGGGATCGTGGGTAGCCGTCATGCTGGAACTGCGGCCCGGTGTGTAGCTCAACGCGGGCGCCGTACAGCTCGGCTGGGGCGGAAAATTTGAAACGGCGTTTTTGGGCGAAATGCTGCACTGCCGATGCTGGCAGCTCGAAGACTCCCCATGGCTTCGACGGCAGGAGCGGGAACACCACATTTAGTTGCAGCGTGCTGCCATACAGCGAGGCGTGTATGATCGTTGCCGTAGAAATGCCCTCGATGGGCTGGTAGCCGTAGGCGCGGTGCCACAGTTGGGCAGCGGCTACCTTTGGCGGTTCGACGGCAGCCAGTGCGCGAGTTAGGTAATCCCAGGCGCCGGTGATGAAGGTGACGGCGCTCATGCTTCCACTCCGCTTTGCAGATTAGCTACCAGCGCCCGAATATCTTCGACGCGCCACATCGTCAGGCGTGGACCACTCTTTACAGACTGTGGAAAACGACCTGACTTTACACCTGCCCACCAGCAAGATTTTTTCACCGGAATGATAGGTTCGATTGGTGGTACAGCAGTAGGATCACCAATGATCTGCTTGAGGCGCAGGAAGCCTAATTGAGAGATTGCGTTCATGTGTATCGATGTCGTTAGGAACATGTGCATTCTGGATCATCGTGGCTCATGATGGAATCCCGCTGCCGGGAGCGGGAGGAGGAGCTACCAGCGGCGGGTGAAGCCTTTAAGGATCAAACAATTAGTTAATTTTTCCCGCTCGCTCACGCTTCCAACTCGTCATCCAATTACGAATCGTCTTCAATTGTGCCGCGACCTCACGTGTTTCAAAGACAGCCGCTGCAGCTTTGTCCATCGTCAGGTAGTCGGGCATATTTTTATCGCACCAGTCGTATACGTGCGCACGGTCTGCACGATTGTCTTTGTGAATTGCATTGTTCCCCTGCGTAGACATTCTCATGCTTTGAGGTAGCCTGACATTTTCGGACACTTCCATTTGATAAACTTGTCAAAGGGAGTGAAATCATGAGATCAACAACATACACGCCGGAATTCCGGGCCGAGGCGGTCAAACTGGTGCTGGCACAAGGG
>NZ_JACEZU010000039.1 GCF_014042355.1 Rugamonas apoptosis | reverse complement strand
TGAGGTGTACTGTCAATAGTGGACACTTCCGTTTCAAGCCGCCAGCGCCTGTTTGCTGAAATCAGCGGCAAACGACGCTGGTGATACGTAGCCAAGGCGCGAATGACGCCGCTGGCGGTTATAGAAGATTTCGATGTACTCCCTGATCGCTGCTTCCGCGTTGGCCCGCGTGGCGTACCTCTGATGATGAATCATCTCATTCTTCAAGCTGCCCCAGAAGCTCTCCATCGGCGCGTTGTCGTAGCAGTTCCCCTTGCGCGACATGGATGCCTGCATGCCGAACTGCGCGACCAGCTTGCTGTAATCGTCGGCGCAATATTGGCTTCCTCTGTCGGAGTGCAGGATCAGTCCCGGCGCCGGTCGCTTGCTTCGTACGGCCCGCCACAACGCTTGCGCCGTCAGCTCCTGCGTCATTCTCGCGCCCATGGCGTAGCCCACCATTTCGCACGTAAAGACGTCCTTGATGCCTGCCAGGTAAAGCCACCCTTCGTCAGTGGAGACGTAGGTGATGTCACTGACCCAGGCTTCGTTCGGGCGCGTCGGCGCAAAGGTCTGATCCAACAGGTTCGGCGCGACCGGGTAGCCATGCTTCGAATTCGTCGTCGCCTTGAACTTCCGTTTTTGCTTGCAACGCAGCCCAAGTTCCCGCCGCAGTCGAACGATGCGATCACGCCCTGTGTTGAATCCTTGCGCGACCAGCTCCGGTTGCAAGCGCAACGCCCCGTAGGTTTCGCGAGTCTGCACATGGACTGCCTTGATGGCGACCTTCAATCGTTCATCGGCCTGCGCTCGTAGCGATGGCCGGCGATCGAACGCCGCGTAGAAGCCACTGCGCGACACCTCAAAGACGCGGCACAACAGATTAAGCGGATATTCGAGTCGCACCGATTTCATGAACGCGTACCGGGCAGCGACTCCCTCGCAAAGTACGCGGTGGCCTTTTTTAGCACTTCCTTTTCCATCCGTTCGACCGCCAGTTCTTTGCGCAGCT
>NZ_JACEZU010000038.1 GCF_014042355.1 Rugamonas apoptosis | reverse complement strand
GCAGGCTCTTCCCATTTCGCTCGCCACTACTTTGGGAATCTCGGTTGATTTATTTTCCTGCAGCTACTTAGATGTTTCAGTTCGCCGCGTTCGCTTTGCATACCTATGTATTCAGTATGCAATGACCTAAAAGGCCGGGTTTCCCCATTCGGAAATCTGCGGATCAAAGTGTGTTTGCTCACTCCCCGCAGCTTATCGCAAGCTACTACGTCCTTCATCGCCTGTAATCGCCAAGGCATCCACCATGTGCACTTATTCACTTGTCCCTATAACTTTAGCCCCTTGCGACTAAACAAAGGAGCGGTCATAGAAATAAGAAGTACTACGTTGTTGCGTTTGTTGATACATACAATCATTACCCATCACTTTGATTTTGACGTCAAAGCGATCAATAAATAATCTTTACTTACTTCTTCCAGATTGTTAAAGAACATACAGCACTTGATCTCTAAAAGACCAAACCTAAATCGCAACCAGACCTGGCTGACTTACGTTTGAACTTTATGGTGGAGGATGACGGGATCGAACCGACGACCCCCTGCTTGCAAAGCAGGTGCTCTCCCAGCTGAGCTAATCCCCCATCGTGACCCTAGCGGGATGGAACTTTAGTTCCGTCCACTCTGATAACTGGTAGGGCTGGTTGGACTCGAACCAACGACCCCCGCGTTATCAACACGGTGCTCTAACCAGCTGAGCTACAGCCCCAAATGCTGTTCTTCTTGATTTACAGTCGATAAGTGTGAACGCTTGAGGATGATCCGAAGACCAGTGCGACTCTAGAAAGGAGGTGATCCAGCCGCACCTTCCGATACGGCTACCTTGTTACGACTTCACCCCAGTCACGAATCCTACCGTGGTAAGCGCCCTCCTTGCGGTTAAGCTACCTACTTCTGGTAAAACCCGCTCCCATGGTGTGACGGGCGGTGTGTACAAGACCCGGGAACGTATTCACCGCGACATGCTGATCCGCGATTACTAGCGATTCCAACTTCATGCAGT
>NZ_JACEZU010000037.1 GCF_014042355.1 Rugamonas apoptosis | reverse complement strand
TGAGGTAGCCTGACATTTTCGGACACTTCCATTTGATAAACTTGTCGAAGGGAGTGAAATCATGAGATCAACAACATACACGCCGGAATTCCGGGCCGAGGCGGTCAAACTGGTGCTGGCACATGGGCTGACGTTGGAAGAGGCCGCGCAGCGAATCGCAATCCCCAAAGGGACTCTGGCGAACTGGGTGAGCGCTGCCAAGCGCGGCACCGATCCAGCGGCACCGCCGGGCAGCCGCAGCGTGGCTGAACTGGAAGCTGAAGTGGCCAAGCTGCGCAAAGAACTGGCGGTCGAACGGATGGAAAAGGAAGTGCTAAAAAAGGCCACCGCGTACTTTGCGAGGGAGTCGCTGCCCGGTACGCGTTCATGAAATCGGTGCGACTCGAATATCCGCTTGGTCTGTTGTGCCGCGTCTTTGATGTGTCGCGCAGCGGCTTCTACGCGGCGTTCGATCGTCGGCCATCGCAACGAGCGCAGGACGATGAACGATTGAAGGTCGCCATCAAGGCAGCCCATGTGCAGACTCGCGAAACCTACGGACCGTTGCGCTTGCAACCGGAGCTGGTCGCGCAAGGATTCAACACAGGGCGTGACCGCATCGTTCGACTGCGACGGGAACTTGGGCTGCGCTGCAAGCAAAAACGGAAGTTCAAGGCGACGACGAATTCGAGGCATGGCTACCCGGTCGCGCCGAACCTGTTGGATCAGACCTTTGCGCCGACGCGCCCGAACGAAGCCTGGGTCAGTGACATCACCTACATCTCCACTGACGAAGGGTGGCTTTACCTGGCAGGCATCAAGGACGTCTTTACGTGCGAAATGGTGGGTTTCGCCATGGGCGCGAGAATGACGCAGGAGCTGACAGCGCAAGCGTTGTGGCGGGCCGTACGAGGCAAGCGACCGGCGCCGGGACTGATCCTGCACTCCGACAGGGGAAGCCAGTACTGCGCCGACGATTACCGCAAGCTGGTCGCGCAGTTCGGTATGCAGGCATCCATGTCGCGCAAGGGGAACTGCTACGACAACGCGCCGATGGAGAGCTTCTGGGGCAGCTTGAAGAATGAGATGATTCATCATCAAAGATACGCCACGCGGGCCAACGCGGAAGCAGCGATCAGGGAGTACATCGAAATCTTCTATAACCGCCAGCGGCGTCACTCGCGCCTTGGCTACGTATCACCAGCATCGTTTGCCGCTGATTTCAGCAAACAGGCGCTGGCGGCTTGAAACGGAAGTGTCCACTATTGACAGTACACCTCA
>NZ_JACEZU010000036.1 GCF_014042355.1 Rugamonas apoptosis | reverse complement strand
TGATCTTGCCCCCGTATAGCCGGACACAGCCTATCGCTTAGTTAGCGCCGTTTTCCTGAGCCCGGCGCGCCAGCTCCCTCCTGAACATGCGAGGCGATTTCAACTTCAACGATGAATGCGGATGAACCTCATTGAAATGCATAAAAGCGTCTGGCAGTTGCGCGAGAACGACTTTGGCATTGGTGCGGTCCATCAGGCTGACGTAATCCCGTTTAAATGTGTTCACAAAGCTTTCAGCGATCCCGTTCGACTGCGGGCTGCACACCGGCGTATGAATCGGCTCCAAGCCCAACGCGCGAACCAGAGCATGCGTTTCATGGGCCCGGTAGGCGCCGCCATTGTCGCTCAAGAACTCCAGCTTCGCAGAGCCGATGCTGGCCTGGCCAAACCGAGCCTCGACCGCTTCCACCAACATGTCGCGTACTGGCTCACCAGGCAAGCCACGTTCAGCCCAGGCACGCCAAGCAATGATTTCGCGATCACAGCAGTCCTTCATGAACACGCCAGTGACAACCTCTCCATTGTCGCAAGCGATCTCAAATCCATCCGAACACCAGCGCTGATTTGGCTCGGCCACGGCCACGACGCCGTCGTGCACGCGGCTGCTGACGCGGCGTTTTGGCGCCTTCGGCAGCAACAGGCGGTGCTCCTTCATTAACCGATAAAACCGCTTGTGGTTGATCGACTGCAGGCCCATCACAGCACGCGTTCGATTCACCAAGGCGCCCGCCCTGCGATACCCGTAAGTCGGCAGTGCCGTGATTTCGGCGCGCACCGCGTCGACCAAGATGGCGTCGGTAGGCTGGTGGAACGTCTGCACAGTACGGCCATCAACCCAGTCGGTCGGGCGCGCCGCCCTAGTGCACACATTCGAGCGCGCCACGCCCAGTGCCGAACAGACCGCCTTTACTGGCCGTCCTTGTCCAACAAGGGCGAGCGCGCAATCCACTTTTTTTCGCGAGCGAACTCGACTGCCTCCTTCAGGATCTCCGCTTCCATCGTCTTCTTGCCCAGCATCCGTTGCAGCTGGGCGATCTGGGCGCGGGCGGCGGCCAGTTCGCTTGCCGGCACCACCGATTCACCAGCCGAGACCGCCGTGAGCGCGCCTTCGCGTTCCAGCTTGCGCCAGTTGAATAGCTGACTGGCGCCGACACCGTGCTTGCGGGCGACCAGCGAGACGGTCATGCCCGGCTCGTATGTCTCGCGCACCAGCGCCGCCTTTTCATCGGCTGACCAGCGCCTGCGGCGCTCCTGGCTTATCGTTACAACCTCGATTGTTTGCTTGTTCCTAGTCATATGCACAGTCCTATTCCTATCCGTAAGAATAGCGCATAGGCTGTGTCCGGTGAATCAGGGGGCTATTTCA
>NZ_JACEZU010000035.1 GCF_014042355.1 Rugamonas apoptosis | reverse complement strand
CCGGCGCCACCCTCAGCTACAGCACCGACGGCGGAACCACCTGGAATAGCAGCTTCAGCGCCGTCGAAGGCGGCAACAACGTCATCGTGCGCGCCACCGACGTGGCCGGCAACACCCACGATGCCGCCGCCTTCGCCTTCACCCTCGACACCACGATCGCAACTGCGGGCGTGGCCCTGGCCACGGACACTGGCGTCGCCGGCGACGGTGTGACGAGCCAGGCCGCGCTAACGTTCAGTGCGCCAGATGCCGATGCCACCCGCGTCATCACAGTCGATGGCAAGCAAGTCGCCAGCTATGACGCCGCCGGCATGACCGACGGCGCCCATACTGTCAGCATCACCGACACCGATGTCGCCGGCAACACCAGCACGGCATCAACCACTTTCACCCTCGACACCGCGACTGCGGCGCCTGTCGTCGCGCTGAGCAGCGACAGCGGCTCCAGCGGCAGCGATGGCATCACCAACGTCGGCACACTGGCCATCAGCGGCACCGAGGCCGGCGCCACCATCAGCTACAGCACCGATGGCGGCACCACCTGGACTAACAGCTTCAGCGCCGTCGAGGGCGACAACAGCGTCATCGTGCGCGCCACCGACGTGGCCGGCAACACCCACAATGCCGCGGCCTTCACCTTCACCCTCGACACCTCGACTGCGGCACCCGTGGTTGCCCTGGCCCACGACAGCGGCTCCAGCGGCAGCGACGGTATCACCAACGTCGGCACACTGGCCATCAGCGGCACCGAGACCGGCGCCACCCTCAGCTACAGCACCGACGGCGGAACCACCTGGAATAGCAGCTTCAGCGCCGTCGAAGGCGGCAACAACGTCATCGTGCGCGCCACCGACGTGGCCGGCAACACCCACGATGCCGCAGCCTTCGCCTTCACCCTCGACACCACGATCGCAACTGCGGGCGTGGCCCTGACCACGGACACTGGCGTCGCCGGCGACGGCGTGACGAGCCAGGCCGCGCTAACGTTCAGTGCGCCAGATGCCGACGCCACCCGCGTCATCACAGTCGATGGCAAGCAAGTCGCCAGCTATGACGCCGCCGGCATGACCGACGGCGCCCATACTGTCAGCATCACCGACACCGATGTCGCCGGCAACACCAGCACGGCATCAACCACTTTCACCCTCGACACCGCGACTGCGGCGCCTGTCGTCGCGCTGAGCAGCGACAGCGGCTCCAGCGGCAGCGATGGCATCACCAACGTCGGCACACTGGCCGTCAGCGGCACCGAGGCCGGCGCCACCATCAGCTACAGCACCGATGGCGGCACCACCTGGACTAACAGCTTCAGCGCCGTCGAGGGCGACAACAGCGTCATCGTGCGCGCCACCGACGTGGCCGGCAACACCCACAATGCCGCGGCCTTCACCTTCACCCTCGACACCGCGACCGCGGCACCCGTGGTTGCCCTGGCCCACGACAGCGGCTCCAG
>NZ_JACEZU010000034.1 GCF_014042355.1 Rugamonas apoptosis | reverse complement strand
CGGTTAAGCTACCTACTTCTGGTAAAACCCGCTCCCATGGTGTGACGGGCGGTGTGTACAAGACCCGGGAACGTATTCACCGCGACATGCTGATCCGCGATTACTAGCGATTCCAACTTCATGCAGTCGAGTTGCAGACTACAATCCGGACTACGATACACTTTCTGGGATTAGCTCCCCCTCGCGGGTTGGCGGCCCTCTGTATGTACCATTGTATGACGTGTGAAGCCCTACCCATAAGGGCCATGAGGACTTGACGTCATCCCCACCTTCCTCCGGTTTGTCACCGGCAGTCTCATTAGAGTGCTCTTTCGTAGCAACTAATGACAAGGGTTGCGCTCGTTGCGGGACTTAACCCAACATCTCACGACACGAGCTGACGACAGCCATGCAGCACCTGTGTGCAGGTTCTCTTTCGAGCACTCCCCGATCTCTCAGGGATTCCTGCCATGTCAAGGGTAGGTAAGGTTTTTCGCGTTGCATCGAATTAATCCACATCATCCACCGCTTGTGCGGGTCCCCGTCAATTCCTTTGAGTTTTAATCTTGCGACCGTACTCCCCAGGCGGTCTACTTCACGCGTTAGCTGCGTTACCAAGTCAATTAAGACCCGACAACTAGTAGACATCGTTTAGGGCGTGGACTACCAGGGTATCTAATCCTGTTTGCTCCCCACGCTTTCGTGCATGAGCGTCAATCTTGACCCAGGGGGCTGCCTTCGCCATCGGTGTTCCTCCACATATCTACGCATTTCACTGCTACACGTGGAATTCTACCCCCCTCTGCCAGATTCTAGCCTTGCAGTCTCCATCGCAATTCCCAGGTTGAGCCCGGGGATTTCACGACAGACTTACAAAACCGCCTGCGCACGCTTTACGCCCAGTAATTCCGATTAACGCTTGCACCCTACGTATTACCGCGGCTGCTGGCACGTAGTTAGCCGGTGCTTATTCTTCAGGTACCGTCATTAGCCATGGATATTAGCCACAACCGTTTCTTCCCTGACAAAAGAGCTTTACAACCCGAAGGCCTTCTTCACTCACGCGGCATTGCTGGATCAGGCTTGCGCCCATTGTCCAAAATTCCCCACTGCTGCCTCCCGTAGGAGTCTGGACCGTGTCTCAGTTCCAGTGTGGCTGGTCGTCCTCTCAGACCAGCTACTGATCGATGCCTTGGTGGGCCTTTACCCCACCAACTAGCTAATCAGATATCGGCCGCTCCAGGAGCATGAGGTCTTGCGATCCCCCACTTTCATCCTTAGATCGTATGCGGTATTAGCGTAACTTTCGCTACGTTATCCCCCACTCCAGGGTACGTTCCGATATATTACTCACCCGTTCGCCACTCGCCGCCAGGTTGCCCCGCGCTGCCGTTCGACTTGCATGTGTAAGGCATGCCGCCAGCGTTCAATCTGAGCCAGGATCAAACTCTTCAGTTTAATCTCTGTTTGTTTG
>NZ_JACEZU010000033.1 GCF_014042355.1 Rugamonas apoptosis | reverse complement strand
GGGGGGTGTCCCTATGTCGTTCGTCAAGCAGTTGTGACGGAGGCAGGACAATAAAGTGTGCCGTCTCGCATCATGGCGTAGATGACATCGCAGCGCCGCCTGGCGAGAGCAATTAGCGCTTGGTTGTGCCGTTTTCCTTGGCCGATCTTTCGTGCGTAGTAGGCCCGGGATACTGGGTCGCGCAGCGCCGCGAAGGCGGACAGGAACAACGCCCGCTTGAGCACTTTATTTCCTCGTCGCGATGGATGTTCTCCACGAATCGAGGAGCCGGATCTACGGGTAACTGGCGCCAGTCCAGCATAGGCCGCGAGGTGGGCGGCCGAGGCAAACGCTTTTGCAGCGACCTCTGTAAGGAGTCGGGCAGCTGTCCTGACGCCGACTCCGGGCATGCTTGTCAGGACTGAATAAAGAGGGTGCGCTTGCACCAGGCGCTCGACCTCTTGAGCGATTTCATCGCGCTGACCGCGCAGTGCCGCGAGCTGCTGTGCCAGGCGCGGCAAGACAATCGTTGCTGCGTTCGTTCCTGGCACAATCACCGTCTGCTCGGAAAGAGCCAGGTAGATCTCATGGGCCAAGCCTTTCCCCATTCTCGGCGCGAGTTTGCTGAGTTTGTTCGCCAAGCTTTTCTCGCTGACGGCAGCAAGGCTAGCCGGTGAAGGATGCCGCTGCAGCAGGTCCAACACAGCCGGATGCTCAAGCCGCGGGCCAAGTACACGCTCTAGTGCAGGATGGATTTGTGTCAGAAGTCCGCGAATTCTGTTGCTTGTCTGTGTAATTTGGTCGGCCAGGTCATCGTCAAAGCCGCACAGCATGGTGAGTTCGGCCAGCTGTTCGTCGTCGAGACGAATTGAGCGCAGCGCATGCGGCATTGAGCGTGCCGCCTCGGCGATGATGGCGGCATCTCGCGCGTCGGTCTTGGCTTCGCCAGTGTGCAGATCTGCAATTCGGCGCATGGCAAGACCGGGGAGGTACGCCACCAGGATACCTTCCGCTCTGGCGACGGTTACCGGTAATGCGCCGATGGTTGTGGGCTGGTCAACGACTAGCAACAGTTTGCCGTGTTCTTTGAGACTGGAAATCAGCGTCCGCAGTCTCGCTTCATCATTCGGCAGGGCTTTATCGAATAAGCGTTTTCCGGCTTTGCTGAGCGCGACCGCGTGGTGCTCCCCCTTGCCGACGTCTACACCGATAAAGACGTCTACAGCATCGTAATGTTCAATCGCGTCCATGCGACCTCCCGCTACAAGAGATTCTAATGGCCAACGGCTTACGGCAGCAGGTCTCGGCATCCACGTTACGAATGGTCTCAGGCGTGCCCCTGGACCAAGTCCCTATCAGCGATCACCAGCCACCCACCAAGTCCGGTGACAACACCCCCCGGATCATGGACGACTGGGGGCAACAATCATGCCGAACTTGGCTGGCCAAAACCTTGAGGATCAAGGTCTGTATATAG
>NZ_JACEZU010000032.1 GCF_014042355.1 Rugamonas apoptosis | reverse complement strand
ACTCACCCGTTCGCCACTCGCCGCCAGGTTGCCCCGCGCTGCCGTTCGACTTGCATGTGTAAGGCATGCCGCCAGCGTTCAATCTGAGCCAGGATCAAACTCTTCAGTTTAATCTCTGTTTGTTTGCGATTTCTCGCACCGTTATTTCTAACGGGTCGCTCACTCAAAATACTGACAGGCTACTCTTGCGAGTATCCTATTTCATTTATTTCTTGTGAACATTTGATATTTTAAGTATCACGAAGACTAGCTTCGTGTGCACTTCCATCAAACGTCCACACTTATCGACTGTGAATTTTTAAAGAACTTTATTCGGTACTGCTTGCTGCTCATCGACAAATCGTTGTGTTTGTCAGCAGCAGAGAAGTGAGATTATGCGGCATTTCGTATAACTCGTCAACCCCCTTGTTTCGCCTCGCTCAACTCACATTTGCATGCATCGTTTCGCGAGGGACCGAACTATAACAAACACGGGGTGATTTGGCAAGTAGCCGCGCCGCAGCAATGCGAGCACTCCATGGATGGTTTTCAAGATTTGCAATAAAAACAATATACTACTAGAATTCATTTCGCAGGAAATTATCAATAATGCATTCTCACCTACGGTTACATTATCATTCGCCTGGCCACGCGGACAGCTTGGCCTGGTATCTCATCTAGGGTTTCTATGCGCATATCACAGATCAGTCCCACCCTCACAGCCATGTTGAGCCTGTCACTCGCGCTGCCCGCTCTCGCCAGTGACGCCTTCGAACCTGGCGCCTATGTGGGCCTTAAACTGGGCAGGGCCAGCATCTCATCGAAGTATGTTGAAAGTGGGAATGACGCGAGTGGCACACTCGCGGTTGGATATCAAGCAACGCCAACTTTGGGTGCAGAGGTATTCGCACAAACGTTGAGCTTCGATCCGTTCAAAGGACTTCTTGCGGCGCCAGGAAATTATCCTGATAGCCATATCGGCGTCGCGTTGCTGGGCTCGGTGCCGGTCAGCGATCAATTCGGCGTCTATGGGCGCCTGGGTATTGGTCGCACGAGAATGCCATCCACCAGATCCTCACTGCCGACCACGCACGAAACCGATCCGAGCATCGGGATCGGCGCCAGCTATGCATTCAACCGTCAATGGTCGCTGAATCTGGAGGCATCGCGCCTGACCAAAACGGATGTCAATTTCCTGACTGCGGGATTGCGCTTCCAATTCTGATATTGAAAACGAAAAAAACCCCCGCCAACACAAGCGTTGACGGGGGGTTTTTCATAAATGACGCACGGGCTGTGCTGAAGTGAAACGCGCCAGTGTCGCGGCGAACGGGCCGCAGAATGCGAAAAACCCGCCAGATCTCTCTGGCGGGTTTTTCTATATAACTAGCTTGACGATAACCTACTTTCACACTGGTTGCAGCACTATCATCGGCGCAGAGTTGTTTCACGGTCCTGTTCGGGATGGGAAGGGGTGGGACCAACTTGCTATGGTCATCAAGCTTTGAC
>NZ_JACEZU010000031.1 GCF_014042355.1 Rugamonas apoptosis | reverse complement strand
CCATGTGCCAGCACCAGTTTGACCGCCTCGGCCCGGAATTCCGGCGTGTATGTTGTTGATCTCATGATTTCACTCCCTTCGACAAGTTTATCAAATGGAAGTGTCCGAAAATGTCAGGCTACCTCAAGGCTTTCCCCCTTTTGCTTGAAGTAACGGTGTTAAGGATCCATCGGCATTCACCAAGCTTACGGACGAGGCGCCTCCTTCCCTTCCGTCCACTCCACCCTCGCCAACTTCGATGCGAAGGACTTGCCCCGGCTGAAGTCCCGAGATTACTCCAGTTACTTGTTCTCCACCCGAGCCCCCCTCTCCGGCAACAGCCCCATCCCCTAACACGCCGCTAGCACCACCCCCTGCACCTGGAGCGGTTCCCGGCTTTCCGTTTAGGTTGATGGTGTGACCTCCATCGCCACCTTTTCCACCAACAGAGTTGCTGCTGCCTAGGACGCCGCCACCGCCACCACCAGCTCCCGGGGCATTTCCGCCTTGTCCGCCAAGTTCAATAGTCGTGTTGACGAACGTGTTTTCAAAATTTTCGATTCTTTGCTGAAGCGCTTCAACGTCCGATTCTGAAACACTCCAACCTTGACCTAACGCATCGTAGGTAGCAAGTTGTTGTGTTTTCCATTCCCGAAGCAACGAAGGAGGGTATTGAAACTCCTTCTTTGGGTCATCAATCTCCGCAGAATGTTCCCTGCAAAGCGCTAACAAATTGGATACAGACATGTTTTCCGCTTGACTCTGAGTCGGATCCCACCTAGGCCCACCTTCACTGCGTGCACAGATATGCGCTGCGGTCGAATTCAAAGTCCTTATCTTGCTCTCAGGATCAACCTTGTAAAGCGGGGCTTGGCAGCCTGGAAAAGCACAAAAATATGCGTTCGCGTACAGCTCCTTCAGCGTGGCGGGGCTGGGTACTGGGTGACGAATAGGCTTATGTCTCTGATTCATATTTTTTCGTTGATGGACTTAGATGCAAGGCTTCAGTCGGATGGAAATCACGCCCGTTCGGCAGCATAAGATTAAAAGCAGCAGCGCTGATCAGGAATATCTACAGTCTAACTCATCAGCTTGGCAGCTAATGAGCTTTAAGGCGCATTCGGCTGGCCGGATGGCAATCGACGATTCTCAGCTTTTTTGTACAGTACAATGGATCCATTGCTGCTCAGTGCTGCGCACATTTGAGGAAACCGTGAGTAAAGAACTGCATCTGGTGACATCAATTTCACTTGAGCCAGGACATACGGCAACTGGCTTCACCGTCAAGAACGGGCGCATCCAAATTGTCGATGAGAAGGGGGACGCTGTGGCCCCGGTGCATACCAATCGTATTCTTTATACGGAGAGACCCAAGGGGCCCAAAGTCCGCACCATGGTCACGTTGAGGTAGCCTGACATTTTCGGACACTTCCATTTGATAAACTTGTCGAAGGGAGTGAAATCATGAGATCAACAACATACACGCCGGAATTCCGGGCCGAGGCGGTCAAACTGGTGCTGGCACATG
>NZ_JACEZU010000030.1 GCF_014042355.1 Rugamonas apoptosis | reverse complement strand
CCTGCGGCGCTCCTGGCTTATCGTTACAACCTCGATTGTTTGCTTGTTCCTAGTCATATGCACAGTCCTATTCCTATCCGTAAGAATAGCGCATAGGCTGTGTCCGGTGAATCAGGGGGCTATTTCACAGCAGTTCGTCTAGTCATATCAAGTGTGTATTCGGGATGCGTAGGACATACAGCATCGCCAATGTACTCGATCACACGCCACATATAGATTAAGAGGTAAGGCAGCCGACTGTAAAGAAATTCCCACTGAGATTGCTTTGCGTCCCAACCAGAAAAAATGAAGTTAACGTTCAGCGATTCCGTTTTGATCGCTTTATGCTCGGTGAACAGATGAATTGCCTTGTTACACAAACCGTCAAACCCATCCTCGACTTTGACATACCTCAGTTGCGCTAAATATTCGGCATCGAATGCTTCGGTCTGGCCTATTGTCTCAAGGACCTGTTGAATACGCCGTTTATGCTCCCCCTCTATTCCTGTTGCGGTCTGTGGCCGTAACGCAATCGGGGAGGTAGCAAGCTTTTCAGCAAATGCAACTTCATCCAGGATGATCGACTCCAGCAAAAAAAGACTTTCTTGAATCGGCTTACGTATCAGCATATAGCTGATGTTAAGCTTGCCTTTACGAGAGCACTCCAACGCTTCATAGATACAATGCAGCATGTCAGAAAGGACGGCAGGCAGTACAAGGGTCTTAAGCACCCGTGCTCGATCCTGAAACCTCTGATTTTTTTCCAGCCATTCGAAGATATCTGCTGTTGACTCGAAATCTGCTGCTGCCTGATGATCCTCAAACGTTATCTGTGCAGTGAATACATCGCAGGCTTCTCCTGATACCAGGAACTGCGCCAAGATATCGTGCACTGCAAAGCAGAGGTCATGAGCAATATTGAATTCCTTCGGAAGGAACCCACCTTTGTTTGTCGCAAATCTTCGCATCGCGCCCTCAGTCAATAGTTATTGCTAATGCTAGCTCGCTGATCTGCACCTTAGTCCCTGTTTCGTTGCATACTAACTGATGGGCCACGTGAGCAAATGTGCGAGCTCGTTTGGTGCGAGCTCGTTTGGCGCCTTATCCTCACCGGTTTCACATGAATAGCTTTTTGTTTTGCTTGGCCCAGTAGTCTGGCCGGGGCGCTGGCTGTACGGAGCGGCGTTTGCGTGGCATCCAGTCCTGCACGTCGAACTCAATGCCGTGACGGTTGAATATGACTTCCGCTCGCGGGATGCTCTGCCTTTTCCAAGCATTACGGCGCCTAGCATCTTTTTTCAAGAGAGCTTCATATGCGAAAGCGTCCTCACGGGTTTCAAAGCGTCTTGCAGCCAGAAGGTGCCACTTGCGTCCCTTGGTCCATCCAGAGTTGTTTTGAGAATTATGACTGTGAAGCCGCCGCTTCAAATTGCTGGTCGCGCCGAGGTAGGTAATTCCTTCCGCACAAACCAGCAAGTACGTCCACGCCGTCGCCATGTTCACCTGAATCGCCACGAGTCTGCTAGACACCCGCGAGCCGTTCAAAATGCCTTCGCTCAAACTCTGCTGGCGAAAGCCTGTCATTGAATCCGTGACGGCGCTTCGGATTGTAGAACATCTCGATGTAGTC
>NZ_JACEZU010000002.1 GCF_014042355.1 Rugamonas apoptosis | reverse complement strand
TCAGGTTGAACGCACCACGCGTAGAAACCGCTGGGATGAACTCCCATCATCTTGCACAAGCGCCGCACCGGAAATTCGTCCTGCACTTCCTGAATGAAGGTGTACCTTACCCGGACGTCTTGGCAAAGTACACTGCGGCCTTTTTCAAGATGTCGCGCTCCTCGGTTACGCGCTTCAATTCAGCCTTCAGTCGCCGCAGCTCGTCAGATTGGGCGTCCTGGGCTTTACGTTCAACCTCGGGCACACCATACCGCTTTGTCCACGCATAGATGCTGTGGACACTGACACCAAGCCGTTCAGCGACCTCGGCCGCTGGGTGCCCGCGATCAATAATTTGCTTGACCGCAGCGACCTTAAATTCTCCCGTGTAACGCTTCCCACTCATGATTTCTCCTTTGCCTAAATTATGGCTCAGGAGTGTCTATAGAACTCGTGGCGATTCACTTGGCCGCATAGCTAAAATCCTAAACGCCTTCTGTGAGTACACTTAGAACTTCGTTTTGAAGGAGGAGTATTCCGGTAAAGCCATCATAGTTCTCTGATAGGCCAATCACCTTTGTCAAATAGTCCTTGTTCGATGCAACCACGTATCGATTAGCCTGCAGGAAGGAGAGCATCGAAATCTTCGTAGAAATAATGGGTTCTAGAGAGCTAAAATCTCGCGCACGATGACCTCCGACGAGGAGTTTCGTGTTCGTCAACGGGAAGATAAATGGCGCTGAAAATGTCATAAGGTCATTTGGTTGGCCAAATATGAACGGCGCATCCGTGCAAAGGTGATTTGACCAGCCACTTTCAGGCGTCGCCTCCAAGACTTTCCACTCCATGTGGCCGGGGATCGGACGATTTAAATCGAACGTGGTGAGTGGAAGAAAAAATGCCCTCGCAAATTTTCGATACCCCTCATCACTTTGCAGAAGTTTGTGGACCTCACTAGCAGGTAACGGGGGAACAGTGATCGTGCACATGTGTGCGACTTGCTCGATCGTGCGTGACTTCAGGAATTCATTCGAAAATTTATCTAACCGAGGTAGCCGCCAAAACTGAAGCGCCATGTGAAATTTCAGCAAGCGAACGCCATCTGGACTTAGCAGAGTTTTCACTGGCAGCCCATTTCGAATGAGCTTGAATAACTCTGCGAGGGATGCCTCCATGCGTGAAAATTGTTGTTCTATGATGTCTGTTGTTTGTCCGCGATACTTAATGGTGTTTCGCTTAGGCTCAAAGAAGACAATTGCAGGGGTTTGTGGTGCTTTCTTGAATTTTCCAATGCTCTTGTCATACACGTCGAACGTGCCGTCACTACGACAGAAGCCCTTCAGGTAGAACTGCGGGATATAGTGATGATTAGTGGATCCATTATGTGGAAGCATTTCGTAAATCCCTCAGCAGAACAGTAACAACTCGGCGCCAGCCACTTATTCACATACAAGTTTGAGAATGCGATCTTCGTTCTTAGCACCGCTAGCCATCAAGGCAATGCCCTAAAATCAAGCAAGAGATAGGTCGTCTCAGGCATCGAAGAATCGGGCCTCGTCATCGACGCACGACAAATAGTGCTTGTCGAATGATACGGCGCCATGTGTCCCTGCACTCCAGCAGAAAGTCCCTGACTTCTTTGCGGTGGAAGGCGTCGTTCGTGCAGGGCGCGATAATATAGAAGTGCTCTTGAAAAATACCCAAGGCCGGATCGACATGGAATCCTGTACGGCTAGACAGGGTGATATCGGTCTTGGGATTGTCTAGTCGAAAATGCTTGGTTCCGTTGGCTAAGTCTGAACAGACAAGCAGTATCCTAGCGCCGAAAATTTCCTTCTTCAACTCCGAAAGACTCTTTGCGCCGAAGTGGGGATCGTTCAATATCCAATCGATCCGTTGCGGCAGGATAGCAGCGCGGAGAGCGGCAATTTCTCGGGCAGTCAGTTTTCCTTTCATCTGGCGGCCTCTTTCGTGCACTAGCCGTGCACTAAATATTTTCTGTTTTTAGAGTATTACAGTGTACTGCTGCGGATATTGAGGAGTTGCAAGCTATTGATTTGACGAGGAATTGCAATTCGTAAAAACTTGCTGCGGTTGTCTACGGATGAGCATTTGAGCGAATGGATTTAGATGTCGTCGCTATCAGGCGTCGGCCTGAATCTCCCGCTGGAAATGCTGGGCCGTTCTATCGTGCTGCGGGCATGCGACGGGGACGTCGAGGTGCTTTTCGTAGTGAGCGTGGTTGCTAGCGGACTTTGGGCGGAGCGCGCTACAGGCTGCCGCTGTTCGGGCTTTGTGGCATTGATGCGGGACATATAGCTCCGCAGCGTGGGGGCGGAAATCGGGAGGCCATGTTCGCTCAGAATGTCGGCGATCTCTGTGTAGGTATAGCCTTGGCGAGCCAGAGCTCGCACATCCTCTGCAAGCAAGGATACCGCGCGGAGCTTCGACGCGACCTTGTTTTCACGCGGTTGTTGCACGAGCTTGGTAAGCGCGTCCCTGATCTCGCTGATCGGCTTAATGGTAAGCGTGGCCACAATATGATTTCCTTCCTGTCGCCCGCCAGGTCATCCGAGGGCTTGGGGGTAAGAGTTCATTTTGTGGCCCTCTCGTGATCAGGTTTTGATACGCCTCAGTTACGCGCTTTGTGCACTGTTCCGACAAACCGGTCGCGAGGCAGTCGCGCTAGTTGCGTGCATATGCACACCACGGTTGCGGTTCATAACAGTGGCGGTGCGCCAGCGTGCGCGCCATGTCGCGAGGGCGTAGTGCGGATATCGCCAAAGCGCTGCAAAGATGACGCGCTTTGCCGCACTTCGGTGCTGGAGCGTCGCGGATATGCCGCGAAGTCGCTGCGCACCGTGCACGATATGCCGCAATCAGTGAACGAGGCGTGCACGGTCGTATATCGCTTCAGTTACTTCCGTTGTGCGGCGGGGGATTTGGTGGAAAAGAGCGGGACAGGGTAGGGTTTGCTATACCGCCGCGCAGCGTCAGCAAAGCAACCGGAACATGCCAGTCGTTGCCCTCCCTCTATGTTCCTACCTCCCTGCTCAGGGCTAAGCCCCGAGACCCGGCCGCAGTCTACTTCTGATCGGCAAGCCCGTAAACGGAAAAGGAAAATATCAGCATTGCTTTGCTGGTGACACGGTTGGCAGCTGGCTGATCTATCTGCTGTGGAACGATAGTTCGATGCACCTAAGAATTATGGAGAATTATGTTCTTCGCCATAATTCCCCATAATTACGGCACCTCAATTTCCTCTGCCTAAGGCACGGATAGGACCTGATTTCTTATTGGAGGGGGGGGCGCGACAGCAAGCGCTTGAGGCATCGCCGTGGAAGTCCGAAATGGTGCCACGAGAACGATGTAAATCTTTCCGGGGCAGGCAGAAAATGAACTATACCGTTTAGCTCATTTTGCCCAGGCTCAGGCTTCCCGGGACTCGCGCGCTTGATATTATCAAGAAAACGCGGAACGAAGCCGCGACTGCAGGATATTTCATGTCGTTTGCATTTCTCAATGTGATGTGAAAGCCGTGCTAGCCCGCTGAATTGAAGGACCTGGTGAAGATTTTATGTTGCCATCAGTAAATTGGCAAATTAGTACTTTCGCCGAAATATGCTTATCGACGCAAGCAGAGGTGTGGGCCGAGGGTAACGTCGCCACTGTCCGGCTTTCCTGTGTCTCGTCATGGCACAGCGAATTCGAGGAAATGGCAAGAACGAGCTGGTTCTATACTTCCTTACTTCTCATAGACCGGAATGGTGCATTCGGGACCGATTTTCGAGAGCAAAGCTCTCCTCAACCTGCCCGTAAGGTCGGCATCGCTGACATCCCCGAAGGTGCTCACGCCTGTGATCGCGCTAATCGCCTTGGCCGCCTGTTCTCTGCTGCTGCTGGGCTTCCACCTCTGGGTTGAAGGCTCCGTTTTTACCATGCGGGGGCGCAGGGATGCGTCATGGACCAGGGTTACGTGCTCGAAGAGGCCAGACATATACGCCAGGAGGAAATCTAAGTACAGTCCGCTCAACTCCTCGGTTTTGACCCTTTTCGCGAGTGACCGTATGTTAGGGTGCGTCGCTAGTATGTGAACTGGAAAGCTTGTGCCGACTGATGTCATCATTGACTCCTTTGGAATACTCTATGGATTGGGGCGGTCGAATTGCCGGTCGCAGGTTTCGCGCTCGGCACCTGCGAACTCTTTTTCTCGCCTGGTTTAGGCATCGAATGCCTGCACGTTTTCTTTGCCGAAGAGCTTGCAGAGGCGGTCGAGCGCCGGGTCAGAGAGCTTTTGCGTGAATAGGACGGCGAGCCGCTTCTTGGGCCTCGAGCACGCCACGTAGAACAGGTTCCTGTTCCTTTCGTACGCGGTCCTGTCGGCGGGGACGCTGGCCGGGTCTTCCAGCCATTCGAGCAGTTTGTTGAAGTCGTAGTGGTTCCAGCCCCGTCCAGCTACGACGATCACGTTCTCGAACTGAGCGCCCTTGACCCCGTGTTTCGTTGAGAAAGGGGTGTGGTCGTCAACGAACTTCGCGAGCGCTACGACTTCGGCATAGGGGACCTTCCTGAGGTCGGATAGGCGCTTTACCGACGAACTGGGCTCGTCCACGCCGCCGACCGTCCATTGTGCCAGCTCGCGCTCGTTCCGTTCGATCGAGTCCGGCAGCCGGGGCCGTCTTGTCTCTTTCAGGTGGTCGATAACGTTGCCGATGCTCCCTTTCGCGCGCAGGGCGAGAAGCTCATCCATGTCCTTCGCCCATTCCGCCTTGTCCGCGTGGGACCGGATGGCCGGAGTTCCGGTCCCGAGCGCCAGGAACATTTCCCCGAAGCGCTTGCCTTCGTACGCTGAACAGACCGGCTCCACGATTTCGAGCAGGAACTTGACGAGTTTGTCCTCTTTCTTCGAGTATGCCCCCGGCCTGCCCAGGAACGCCTTCGCTATGCCGCTATACCCTTGCTCTGACGCGAGCACCCCGTGCGTGAGCATTAAGATCTTGGTTTTCCGTTCGGAGAAGTCCCAGCCTTCTCCGCCGAGCTTCTCCCTTAGCGCTTCGAGATGGGCGTGGGCGTCTTCAGCAGGAAGGTCGCCCGTCCAGTGCCCGCCGGCTCCCGACCTCCGTTTGCCTGCCCATCCGTTCGTATGGAACACCATGGCTTGCCCTTTGCTCTCCGGGTCGCTGAACGCCTGCGGGAGCTCGGGGCGCATCTCATTGAGCGCCTCTACAATGGGACGCACCGACCTGAAGTTCGCCTTCTGCTCGACCAAGGTGAGCGAGTCGTCCTCGATCTTTCCGCAGCCATCCTCGCCGTATATGCATTGCCAGTGGTCCCCGAAGAACCCGAGGAGGGGGCTTCCTTCCTTGCCTATGAAGTGCTCGCGCAGAGCTTGGACGAAATGTTTGTTTGTGTCCTGGTACTCGTCGATGAACACCACGGGGTAGCGCGAAACGAGCAGGCGGCGGAACTTTGGCATGCCCATCAGCTTGACCATGAGAGCGAGGACGTCGTCGTGGTGAAGGGTTATTTCCTTTTCGTCCCTCTTCGCCGACGGGAAGCCCAGCTCGTAGGCTATGGCGCGTCCCGCTATTCCGCCCCCTTCCTCCAACCGTTCCTCCCAGTCCGGAAGCTTCGGAAGCTCCTCCCGCATGAACCCCTGGAAGTCCTTGATAAGGGACCAGCAGAACGCGTGTATGGTCGACGAAAAGATGACAGGATGGCCGTCGGTCCGGGACTTTATCTCGTCGCTCGCGACGTTCGTGAAGGTGATGCACGCGATCTTCTCGTTGCGGCGCGCGAGCTGGGCGCCCCGGCTCACTATGAGGTAGCGCAGCGCCATCACGAGTGAATGCGTCTTGCCGGATCCGGCCCCGGCTTCAAGCAGGAAGCTCTTTCCGGCGTTGACGCATCCGTATATCTTTCCGAGCGACTCTTCGGCGGCGAGTACTGCCGGGCTCTTCTGCTGGGCGCTATTTTCCATCGGCGGCATCCTCAGGGACCTCCATTCCAATCACGATGCCGGAAGGCGCTGCGGGAGCGCCAGGGGCGCTTTCAGGAAGCCCTTCCTCGGCCAGCCAGGCGAGCCCCTCCGCGATGTAGCGGGGCACGGACCAGTCGGTTTCCTGTATCGCGTACCTGAGGGCAAAGGCCGACTTCTTGACGTTAGCGGCCTTCTTCCAGGCGGACTCTTCGGGATCGGCCGCGTCGATGCCGAATTTCGCGCGGTTCGCGAGCATGAAGGCGTCCTCGAAGCTGCGCCCGCATGGATGGCCGTCTTCTTCCGGCACTTGATAGGCGAGCCGCTGGCTTCCCCAAGTCTTGTCTTGCTGGGTCTTCGCCAGCAGTTCCGCAGGCGTGTAGTCCTTTCCGGCGCTCCCGCTGAAAAAGGCCCTGATGCTGGCGTTGCTCGTGCCCGTGCCTTCCGAGACCTTGCACGCCTTGCCGTCGTCGGCATCGTTCACGGTGTCGAGGTCGGTGATGGTAAGCGCGGGCAGCTCAAGGAAGCTGATGAGCCTTGAGAATATGTGGGAGTATGCTCCTCCGACTTCCAGGACCGCGACGTACTGACTGCCGAGCCTCCTCGCCTGAGGCAGGCCGGCGTCCACCTTCTCGACGAGCTTCGGGAGGAGCAAGCGCTCCGTCGTACCCTCGATGAGGATGACTTTGTCGGCGAACAGCAGGTCGCACCGTGTCAGCGTCATGTACTGGTGGAGGAACTCGTTGCACTTGTCGCTCGTGTCGCCGAAGTCGCCCTTCAGGTCCTTGATCTTGGTGCTGAAGGAGTTGGCCGTTCCCTTTGCGGGCGAGGACAGGAAATACTTGATGGCGTCGAACGGTGCCTTGTTCGCCATGTGCGGGGAGTGCGTCGTTACAACGAACTGGACGGGCCACAGCCGATCGGCGCCATATTCCTTGGAGAACAGGGCCGCCATCTCGCCGAGCTTCTGGATGAAGACCTCCTGCATCTGGGGATGGAGGTGCGCCTCCGGCTCCTCGATGAACACGAGGTGAGCCCCGGGCTCTCCGGGGCGTGACATGAACGACTTGAAAGCCTCGAACAGCTTCAGCAGGATGTAGATGAGGTTGCGCGCGCCCAGGCCGTTGTACGCTTCGGGGAGGTGGACCCCGTCCTCGCCGGAGTACCGGATCCTGGTGTGGTTCTTTAGCAGGAGCTCGACGTCCAGCTGCGTCTCGGTCCTGAGCTTGGGGTCCGGCAGCCTGTATCCGAAAAGGTCGAGAGCTGGCAGCAGGCCGGTCAGTTGCTCGTTGAAGCTCTTGTCGATGCTTCCCTGCACGTCTTTCACCGCCGCCCTGAGCTCCTCGGCAGTGTTCCTGTCCGCCTCTCCGGCAGAATCCGCGTCGGCGGTCGCGAACAGCGCGCTCAGGATTTTTCCCAGCGAGTCGTTGTCCTTGTGCGTGGTGTCGTCGAGGCCACGGTGGGCAGTGACGAGGTCGCCTTGAATCAGCGTTCGAAACTTCTGCCATTCCAGCGGCTTTCGGTTTTCCGGATCGTTAGGATCGGCCGCCATCAGGTTGCACTTGTAATGCTTCGGGACCAGTTCCTTCATGGATTGGAGCAGGGCCGACTTCCTTTCCGCATCTGGCTCCGCTGAGGCAGCCTCGGCGGCTTCGAGAAAAGCTCCTATCTTCCCCTCTTCGAGCTCGTAGCGGATTTCGATCCGGGCCTCGGTGCACGCGGGGTTCAGGTCGATGACGAAGTCGGCAATCGGGCCGAGGCTGGCGGCTTTCTCGTCGTAGGAAATCGCTATAGCGATCTCGATAGCGGGGAGGGCCGCGCGAACCTTGACGCTGTCCTCCTTCTCGACAGCGAGATTCAGGGCGGTCACGAAGTCCTCGTGCGAGGCGACGGAAAAGTCTTCCAACTTGAAACCAACTGAGGTTTCCGACAAGAGCCGCCTGAACAGCTCGGCGAGAGAGGTCTTGCCGCTGTTGTTGCGCCCGACTATCAGCGTGGTCTGCTTGTCGAGGCAAAGTTTCATATCCCTGAGTAGTCGGAAGTTCTTGATTTCGATGTTTTTGATTTGCATTCTGCGTCCTGGTTAAGCAAACAGGCTCTTTCTAAATGTAGGCAGGGTCCTACACGAATTCTGTCTCCAATTTCCTATCTGCAATCTCTCCAATTCTCACTTTCGCTGTTTTTTACCAGGCGGGCCGGTAGGAGAGTTGGGCACGAGATACCGCCGCCTGCTGGCGGTGCCAGTTGCCGTCGGGCGAGACGTGCGGAATTCCCAGCTTCGTCGCCGCAGCGCGGGCGGAATGACCGATTGCGATAAGGTTCCTTGGCCGTTACCAGCCGCTCAGGCGTCACCTTGTTGCGCCACCCTTCCGTCATTCTCGTAGATGGACAGGCAGGCTTAGCCGATTGTCGCCGGCGGAGGGATGATATGTTCCGAAACTTGTCTCAAGTATATGAGTCCGGAGATAAAAACAAGGAACGGGATTTCGGAACGCTTCTATGCCATTTTTGATGGGACCGTCCCTCGATCGGACCGATGGTCCGAAAACGAAGGTTTGCGGAACGCTAGCCACCGGAATTTACGATCCGTTGTATTTTTGGAATTCTGCGCGGTTGTTACTGTTGGTGAGAATGTCCGCAGGAAATGGGATCATCATTGGCTGCGGGTGTAGGAAATTCCTACTTTTGTAAGTCGGAAGACTCGGAGGCCATATGACTGCCAAGGCAACATCCTGCGGGGTTGGCGTTGCAATTCTGCTGGCTGGGTGTGCGGGGCAATTGCAGGTGTTTGATGCCAGTCAAGCAGAAATCAAGGGCGTGCCGTTCAAGGCGGCGGAAGTGTATGTTAAAGGTGGTTACCACGACAAGCATTCCAAAGGGGGCGACTGCGCCAAGACGGCGTTTTTCGAAACTGTCGCGCTGCCAACAGGTGCCCAGTATTTTGCGACTGCGAAGACTGCGCAGTTCGCGAAGACTGGTTTCCACATGAAGTTCGCCGACAACGGCGCGCTTGCGGAAGTCGGCCTGGATAGCGAGCCAGCAGCTGCCGACACTTTGAAGGCCACGAACGACCTGATTAAGACGGTATTCCCTTCGCTTGGCGCAGCTGCGGCAACTGGAGGCGCGGTCGCCGCAACTACCGGAGGCACTGCCGCTGCGACGGCGGCGGCACCCGGCGGCGGGGCAGCGCCTCAGCCCAAAGCTTGTGATGCAGGAGAGGACGGCGTCACGTTCGTAAAACTCGACGACTACATCAAGGCCCATAAATGAATCGCGGGAAGATTCCGGCGGTCAGCTTCCCATTTCTCCAGCCGCTTCGGACAGCCGGGAAGAATGCCGGCGGAGGGGCCGGGGGCGGGAGCGTTCCGGTGAAAATCAACTTCGTCGTCGCGCCTCAGCTGTACACCCAATGGTGCTGGGCGGCGGTTTCGTCGAGCGTTTCCAAATACTTCGACTCGGCCAGCCAGTGGACGCAATGCCAAGTCGCGAGCGCCGAGCTGTCCTTGCAATGCTGTTCCGATGGGGGGCCTTGCAATACTTGGTGGTACTTGGATAGGGCGCTCGCCCGGACCCAGAACGCCAACGGCTGGTTCGCAGGCGCCTCCGACGTTCAGCAGACGGCGGGCGAGCTCGGTTCCGGGCGGCCCATTTGCATTCGCGTGGAGTGGCCCGACGGCGGCGGCCATTTCCTCGCTGTCATCGGCACCTACCAGGACTCCGCTGGAACGGAGCGGCTGCTGCTGTCGGATCCCATTTTCGGAAGCAGCTCCTATTCCCGCGATGACCTGGTGAACGGCGCGTACCAGAACGGGCATGGGCGCTGGACTCATACGTACCTGACGAGGCCCTGAATGATTAACGTGCAAAGATTCGACGGCCAGCTGGACGGGTTGGAGTACAGGATTAGGCAGGCGCTGGTTCACCTCGGGAGCCCAATCGGGCCGCAGACGGAACTCGAGCTGCTAGGGCCGATACCCATCTATACCCTCGATCCATTTAGGGTGGCGAGAGGCGCGACGAAAGCCCCCGAGAGTCCGAGCGGTTGGCGCATCCTCGTCCAGCACGGAGGCATGCCGGAAGCCTTGGCGGACATCCCGCTGTCCAGGGATGGAAAGCAGCTGTCCGAATCTGTACGTGGGCAGGAGCCTGCCAGAGCGCTGGCCGCAGCGCTTGAGCAAGCGTCGGCATACGGTGGCGGCAGGCGGAAGTATTCGCTGAGCATTGTCAGCATCCCTAGGCTCTTCATTACGGCGGTATTCTTGGCGGGCGCACCTTCGGTCTTCATTCCGACGAGGAGCGGGACGGCTGAGCGAACGGCACCGAAGGCGCTTGGGCGCAGGGAATTCATGAAGCTGGTCAAAGCGCGCCTCGGGGAAGTGCAGAGGCAGGTCGGCGCGCTCAGCCGACCCGCTGGCGAAGCGCTCAGGGGCACTGACGGCCCCCCCAGCGTCGCGAATTCCCCTCCTGTCCGAACGGAGGGGTAGCCCTGCGCTCGTCAACGCAGTGCGACGGACCGGCCTGCGAATCGGTTAGCCGCCGTCATTGCCATGCTTCGTCGATCTGATGGTAATCTCGGGTGAGTTAAAGTCCGTGCGGGTCAGATGGCCTTTTTGATACTTGGCGGCCAAATGCCTGAGGACGGGATCATAGAGCGGAAATAGCTTGCTGAACGCATTCTCCTTCCGCTCGATGTCCGGGTCCGGAATATACGCGAGTCCTTTCGCTTCTTCCTCGATGGGGTCGATGACAGCTCCGCCGAATGGAAGGAGGAGGTCCGAAGCCCTGAGCTCCGCGAATTTCTGCGAATAGGGATTGATACAGAACCGCAGCTTAGCGCGCCCCTGCGCTACGTAACCCACGATGGCACCATCCAATTCGGGGCGGCGGTAGAAGTCGCTGTTCCTGTAGAAATAGCATGGCTTGGCGGCCGCCCCTTTTGCCATCTCGATCACGGTTGTCCTTCCGTAGAGGGTATCGACCATTTGATCCGCTACGACTTTCGCATTGATGCAGTGCGCCAGGAACATGAGGATTTTGTAGTCCGCGTCCAAGGGGGAGGCCCTGAGCTGCCTATTGCTCCTTCCGACGATTGCGGAAAGGGTTTCGTCGCGGCCAAGAACGTGCTCCGACACATAGACTTCTCCGTTGCTTAAAATTTCCTCCCTGCGGCTTGCCTCGGCAGCGTCGTCCAATTTCAGCTTTGCTTCCACGACTGCGGTCTCACCGCGACTGCTGATAATGAAGTCTGGCCTTTTCTTTCCACCGTCTCCGGACACGGGAATTACTTGCACATCAAATCCCAGCGCGCTCAGAGCGGACGCCGCGAGATCGTCTGACAGCATGGATGTTCCTCCTCTTGCAGAGTGGCGAGAGCTTTGTCACGCCACAGTGTGGGTCTTAGCTATTGGGCGGTTGCCCGCCGGACTGGGCTCAAAAGATTCCTCCTTCTGATTCGGGGCATTGCATTCTTGGTGAGCGCGTTCACACACCAACCTAGCTGTCTTTCAACGTGAGGGCGGGCGTTCTCTATTTCAAGCAAGTGGCGTGCCCTCGGCGCGACCGATCTCGCTTACCGTGCGACGCTTTCCGGCAAGATGCACAGATCCGGGTGCGTGTACGCCCTGTGCTTGCGGACGACGTTGATTACCTGCGCATTTACTCGGCGCCGGTAGTATCTCTGGCGGTCCTTGCCGTATGCCCTTGATCGCCACGTTCGGAAAGCCCGCCATGATGAGGAGCGAGTTCAGGGCAATCCTTCCGCCCCGCCTTTTCCGTCGGGATATGGATGGATGTATTCGAAGGCCGCGTGGTGAAGCTTGCGAGTCGCAAATAAAAATTCTTTTCGGCAATCACTCTTGAAATACATGCAATTGAATCCACCTAAGCTCCAAGCCGGGCGATTTCCGCCATGGCATTCTTCCGCCCGTTGACAATCCGTCATGATGGGAGGTTTATTATTTGCGAGGCCCGTAGATGTCAAAAAAATTCAAGCTGTTAAGCGTCAACAATCCCGGTAAATTGTCGTCGGAACACGTTTGGCTTGAGGCTATTGAGGACGTGGACATTGGCGACTACGTGCTGATGGATTCCACGTTCGGCTCGGACCACCAAGCCTCCAACGAGAACCGCCACTCGTTCCTGTTCCCTCCGAAAACCGTCAAGCAAGGCGAATTCGTCTCGCTCCGCACCCGGTCAGGCGAAGACAAGGTCTTCGTCAATGAAAGCAAGCAAGTCATCCATGCCATCCACTGGAACCACCAGAAGACCGTATGGAACAAGGACGGCGACACGGCGTATCTCCTGTACGCTCCGAAAGCTTCCCGCCAATCGAAAAGCGTTCCCGCGCAAGAGTGACGGGGGACGAGAACATGAACCGACGATTCTATTTCGAGACCGGGAACTGGCTGGAGGCGGGGCGAATCCTCCACGAGCGCGAGCCGGACAAGTTTTCCGACGTCGCGTCCGCGCAGGAGTTCCTGAAGAAGTCCACGCTCGCGGAATACGGACGTATTCCACAGAAGGAGATGCTGAGCCAGCCGCCTTGGATTTACGGCCCGATCTGCGCGCTGCCCGTGTCGATGATGCGCGCCGGGGAGGACTTCGAAATGCACGACGGCCTGACTATCCGTTTCTGGCTCAGCCTCAAGACCGACGACCGCTCGGAGACTGAGGTGTTTCTGTAGGACTTCGGACGACGCCCGTAGGGGCGTCGCGACCCGGGCCGGCCGCATGCGTGCGCTAGTCCGGACGATCAATAACGCGCAGTGAAATAGGGGAAAGAAAAATGGCCATTACTTATTCGGATGAGAAGAAGGCGGAATGGGAGCGATTTAAGAAAGAGGGCGGAAGCATTTCCTTTGAAATCGATGGAACGGACATCTCCACGACGCGTGATTTCGAGAAGTTCCCCTCGATCCAGCCGTACCTGAATACCGGCTTCGAGCTGCCGCCCACCAAACTTATCGAATCGCCCGAACTGCAGGCCCTGATCCAAGTGCACGGATCCGACTGGGACTACATCCTGTGCCGCATATACCTCGCTGGAGGAAAGGTTGTCTACCTGCAGAAGGACAACGGGAAGTACGAGGCTGCCTGCACTGTAGCGCTGGCCCGACCATAAAAACGGGCGGCCGCCGCCTGGCGCGAAGCCTCGCCACATTAGGAAGTCGATCATGAAGACGAGAGCATAAAGGACCAGTTCGGCAAAGAGACGGTAACGGCATATGGGCGTCGCGAAGGAACGAGATAAGCTCCACCGTGGCGAGCCTACCGGGCAGATCTACTACAGCATACATTCTGCAGGCAGGCGAAAGCCGATGTCCGAGCCTCATCTACCCCTACGATGCTGAAAACACGACGGACGAACGAGAGGACGCCTACGTCTTGCGGATCAAGCGCGTTCTGGAAAGCGAGAACGGATTCCTGGCGTGCGAAGTGCTTTCCGATCCCAGCACCGTAGAGTACATGAAGCTGGAGGTAGCCGACCTGCGCAAGAAGCTTCGAGCGTCCGAGCACAGCCGGACAACCGCCGAGGAGCGCGTTACAGAGCTTTCGAGGGTTGTCGGCACGCTGGAAGAAGAAGCGTGGGCGCTGGCAAGGCAGGCATCGGTGGCGAACGAAGCCGCGATAGGTAACGCTGGTAGGGCGGACGTGGCATCCAAGGAGGTCGGACAGCTGAAAAAGAGGCTTGCCGTGCAGGACGACGAGCTCCAGGAACTCCGGACTCGCCTGAATGATTGGCTCGTCGATGGCCGCTGGAATGCTTGCTTTTGCCTTGGTCGTTTGGGCAGTTCGATTCCTCTGGCGCTGGATATCAACCTGACTACTAGGAGAGGTTCGGCAGCCTTGTCAGCAAATGGAACCGTAGGTGCTCTTGCCGTCGGGGCGAACATGGGATGTCAAATCAGGTCTAAATTTGAATGCCGGTGCAGTGCGCCAGTGAAAGCCACTTTGTGCTTTAATGGGAGCTGATCGGAAGCGCGGAACCGAACGGGCGAACCGCGTCTAAAAGTGAGGGACCTGGGAGGGACCTGAGTTTTTCGGAACTTTCTTCATAGGGCATTCGATTCCGGCAAGCGCACCAGAGATTCAGCAAAAAACCCGCGTACTCGCAAGAGGCGCGGGTTTTTTGTTGTCTCCTGCCGTCTTCGGGAGCAGCATAAAAGCCAGGACAGATACTGTTATTTTTCGTATGTGGCTATACATTGCCACGCGACGGCGCCGAAGCAGGCGGCGAACGTCACGTACCTTCCGCTCTGGCGACGGTTACCGGTAATGCACCGATGGTTGTGGGCTGGTCAACGACTAGCAACAGTTTGCCGTGTTCTTTGAGACTGGAGATCAGCGTCCGCAGTCTCGCTCCATCATTCGGCAGGGCTTTACCAAATAAGCGTTTTCCGGCTTTGCTGAGCGCGACCGCGTGGTGCTCCCCCCCTTGCCGACGTCTACACCGATACAGACATCTACAGCATCGTAATGTTCAATCGCGTCCATGCGACCTCCCGCTACAAGAGATTCTAATGGCCAACGGCTTACGGCAGCAGGTCTCGGCATCCACGTTACGAATGGTCTCAGGCGTTCCCCTGGACCAAGTCCTTATTAGCGATCACCAGCCACCCACCAAGTTCGGTGACAACACCCCTCGGATCATGGACGACTGGGGGGCAACAATCGTGCCGAACTTGGCTGGCCAAAACCTTGAGGATCAAGGTCTATATATAGTAACGGGGGCGCCATTTCAACCAGTCCCCAAGCCGATGAGCTACCTCCGGAGCTGCGAGGATGAACCGCAATTCCTCCGTCATCAAGTTGGTGGTTGACGCTGTTCCCCGCACCTGCGGGGATGAACCGTGCCGTGAGCACAAGCTTGTGAATGATAAAATCCCCGCCGTTTTTCAGATGGAAACCGTGAAAGTTCCATGCCGTGATTTCTTGGAATTTATCCGCCGATCCAAAGCGGTGTTTGCTTGAGCTGGGCGCACGCCTCCTGCTTAGCGTGGATGACGGAATTTGAGCTATCGCTATTGATCTAGCCATCTATCCGGACGGAGTTTACCAGGACAAAGTCAACCAAAGACGACGAGCGAACATGACAATTCAATATGAAAAAATTTTAAAGCCGGATGCGGAGCAGGTCGAACCGTTGCGCAATGCATTAAAAGCGTTCAACGAGGCGCAGCTTGGTGACTACAGCGCTGAGCCGATCCTCGTGAAGGCTGGTACAAATAATGGACAGATTTGCGGAGCGGTCCACGGCTGGCTGCAGTTCGGCTGGCTTTATGTGAACATGTTGTGGGTTGACGAGTCATTTCGTAGGCGTGGTATTGGCACCGTCCTGTTGCAAGAAATCGAGGAGTATGCGACATCACGCCGTATTTTCCGTAGTCGCCTGGCGACGTCAGACTTCCAGCCCGGCTATGCCTTGTACCGCCAGTGCGGCTACGAGGTCTATGCCACGATACCGATCATGCCGGCAAGCGACGGCACAGATGCCCACGTTGAGTACTTGATGTGGAAACACTGGTTGGCAGACGTCCCGGCTGCGGTAAAGTCCGCCCTTTGAAGGGAATCGGCAAACCTTTCGACGACGTGGTCAAAAAGGGCAGGGGGGCTGCACCGCACCATGCATACACCGGTCTCGAGCCGCCTGGTGGATCTCATTATACGCATCCGCTTGCAGTCAATCGTGTCCGTCGCCTGGACAGCCATTGCTTCTTGCTGGTTCAGATTCGGCCTAATACTGCTATCCTTGCAGCTCATTGGATACATGTATACAATCTTGAGCATGCCCACCAAATCCAACCATAAACCAAGCAGCGGCCACGCAATTCTGGCTGCGTTACGCACCTCGATCACGTCAGGCAGTTTGCCCCCGGGGACCGTCTTACGTCAGGTGGAGTTAGCCGAAGAGTTCGGCGTTAGCCGGATTCCCGTGCGCGAGGCACTGCAGGCGCTGCAGTCGGAAGGGCTGGTAGTCATAGAGCCCAATCGTGGCGCCTTTGTTGCCAGCTACTCCGCCGAGCAACTGAGTGAAATGTTTGATTTGCGCGTAATGCTGGAGGTTGATGCCTTGCGATACGCCATTCCGCAACATACTGAGCGTTCCATACGCAAGCTCGAGGCGCTACAGCGCGAATTGGATGATGAGGACCAGCCGGCCGAGTGGGTGCGCATCGACAGGGATTTTCACGGCGAACTGTATGCCCCTTCTGGACGAACCCACACCTTGCAATTGATCGCTGGTCTTCGCGGTTCAGTCGAGCGGTTTAGCCTCGCGCATATGGGGCCAGACACGCGCCGCACAGGATGGAGCGACGAGCATCATCAATTAATCGCCGCCGTGCGGGGCCGTGATGTTGCAGCGGCCAGCGCTATCCTAACTTCGCACCTGAGACAGACTCAACAAAGTGCACTTGCCTCGCTCATATCTCCGTCAACCCAAGCCTGAGAGCCACTCCATGTCTACACATACCGCCGAAGTCTGCTGGGAACGAAACGACAGCCGTTTTACCGACAACCGTTACAGCCGGGCGCACCAATGGCGCTTCGATGGTGGCACGGTGGTGCCAGCGTCCAGCTCGCCCCATGTGGTGCGCCTGCCATTTTCAGATCCGTCTTGCGTCGACCCTGAAGAAGCCTACGTGGCGGCTTTGTCGAGCTGCCATATGCTGTGGTTCCTGGGGCTGGCGGCGCGCGACGGCTATGTCGTCGACAGCTATCTGGACCTGGCACGCGGCGACATGCAAAAGAACGCCGAAGGCAAAGATGCCGTGACCTGTGTGACGCTGCAGCCCGCAGTCTGCTTCTCGGGTGCCAAAGTTCCAACCGATGCCACTTTGAAGCAACTTCACCATGAGGCGCATGAAAGCTGCTTTTTGGCAAATTCAGTCAAGACAGAAATCGTTGTGGATGGCAGTTGGAGCTATGCGGCTTGAAATGGCGTAGTCAGCCTGCCACCAGGCTGGCAAAACGGGCGAGGTCAATATTTCCGCCACTAACCAGGATGCCTATGCGTTTGCCCCTGAGTTCAGCTTTCAGTTGACGCGCGGCGGCAAACCCGAGGCAGCCGGTTGGCTCAACAAAGGTCTTCATGCGGCTGGCGAAGAACCCCATGCATTCGACCAATTGCGCATCCGTTGCCGTGAGTACGTCATTGACGTCTCTTTGTATGATCGGAAATGTGATATTCCCCAAGTGCTGCGTTTGTGCCCCGTCCGCGATGGTTTTGGGCGTGTCGATGTGGACGATGCTGCCCGAGCGAAATGACTGTTGACCATCATTGCCAGCCTCTGGCTCTACCCCAAAAAGCTGGCAATCTTTCGATAGAGCTCGGGTGCTTAATGCGGAACCCGCGAGCAGTCCACCGCCGCCCAGCGGTACAAAGAAGGCATCCAGCGGGCCGACCTCTTCAAACAGCTCCTTTGCTGCCGTCCCTTGCCCCGAAAGGACATCCGCATGGTCATAGGGGGGAATCAGCGTGAGCCCGTGCCGTTCCGCTAGCGAGCGTCCTATTTGTTCACGGTCCTCTTTGTAGCGGTCATATATCACGACATTTCCGCCATATCCTTTTGTTGCGGCAACCTTGGCTGCTGGTGCGTCATGCGGCATCACGATCGTCGCCGGAATGCCGAGAATTTTTGCGGACAGTGCTATTGCCTGTGCATGGTTCCCCGACGAAAAGGCCACCACGCCCGCTTTGCGTTGCTCAGGACTGAACCTGGACAAAGCATTGAAGGCACCGCGAAACTTGAAGGCGCCCATGCGCTGGTAGTTTTCGCACTTGAAGAAGACCTCCGCGCCGAACTCCTCATTGACAGTGCTGGAAGTAAGTACCGGCGTCTTGTGTGCAAAGCCGGCAATGCGTGAGGCCGCAGCGGCCACATCTTCGTAGGTAGGGAGATTTGTCATATAGGTGCGCCTTTCAAGAAATGTTTACCAGGGCCATGCCACTGCTGTTCCGATGCCGCGAGCAACAGCTTGTCGATGAATGAGACGGGCAACCGTCATATCCTGCAGGGCAAGTCCGGTCAGGTCGAAAAATGTGATCGCATGGTGTCCGCGTTGAAATTGCGCTTTGCCGGTCAATAAGTCCCCAATCTCTTGCGCATGAATGCTGGGTGCCCATTGAAGCTCGCCGAGCTGTCGTGCCTGACTAAGATCATCGGTAAAGACGCTTCCCAATTCCAACGCACCAGGGGGCAACTCGCGCTTGCCACGGGTATCCGCACCCACGCAATTGAGGTGTATTGCGGGCCGTATCGATTCGACATTGAACAGGGCGCCAGCGCCCGGTGTCGCCGTAATCACCACGTCGCTTTGAAATACAGCCGCATCGGCATCCGGTGCGCAAATCAATTCACATCGATCCGTAAAAGCTGACTCAAATTGCGCTCGCGGCAATCGATCTGCCGAAACGTAAAAGACCTTGGTCAGGCAAGGCAGCACGCGCAGGGCTGCGTCCAATTGGGCCTTTGCTTGTATGCCCGTGCCGAACACCGTCAGGACGCGACTATCTTTGCGTGCTAACAGAGACAGGCCCAAGGCTCCAGCAGCGGCCGTGCGCGCGGTCGTGATGGCATTGCCATCGATCACGCACAGTGGACGTCCAGTGGACGGATCAAACAACAAGATCGTGGCCTGGTGCGGTTCACCGCCTAGCGACCTGTTGGCGGGCCAGAACCCTGCCGCCTTGAGTCCCAGCAGGCCCTGGCCGCCAACGTCACCGGACTTGATCCCAAAAATTCCGCCTGCGTCCAGCGCTTCCCGCACCACTGGGAATAAACGCCCTTGCTGTTGGCTGTGCAATTCGAATGCTTCGCGCACGGCGGCAAGCACATCGTCCGGGACGAGGAGCTGCTCAACGGCGTCCTTGTCAACAAGCCGCAGGCAGGCGTCACTTCGCATCGCTGTACACCGTCGCACGAGAAACCCCCAGATGCGCGGCAACGGTGTCCATTGCGCGGCGAACGTCCAACAGCCCGGCTGACTTCAACTCCTTCATGAGCGTGCGACGGTCTTCAGCCTTCAAGGAGCGCGGTGTAGCAGCCATCCGGGCGGCAAACTCGTCTATGCGGGAACGGATGGCATCGGCCCCGGAAGGATCCAACGATTCTTTTGCTGGCGTAGTGCCTTCCACCGCCGTAAACATATTCAATGCACTTTGGAACCCTTGAAAAAGAGTCAGATCCACGTTCATGCAGAGGGCCGCGACATACTGCCCGTCCGAGTCTTTGATACCGATGGAAGTGCTCTTGACCTGCCGCCCGTCAGCGAAGCGATTGGGGTAATTTGCGATGACCTGGTCATACTCGGGATCCATGATGCGGGCCAATCCCAGCTCGGTCGCGGGATCGCCAACCTGGCGGCCGGACAAGTTATTGTGCACGGCAAGCACCGCGTGCGCTGGGTCCAATAGATCATGCACAACCACTTCCGTGAAGGGCGCGAAGGTCTGGGCCAAGCCTTCTGCGATTTGCTTGACCTGGGACAGCAGCTGCTTTTGTTCGAGGGTTTTCTTTTTCATGGTTTGAAGTTTGAGCGCATCAAGACACATTGTAAAGTATTGGACAATAATTCCAGATTCATCTGATTAACGCGATGTCGAAAATCCTTGCGTTCCATTTTTTTGCGCGTATAGTTAGCCATATGGATAACTATCGAGTTGCGCTGGACGCGATCTTTCACGCTTTGTCGGACCCAACGCGCAGGGCGGTGGTGTGTCGGCTGGGCGCGGGCCCGGCCACTGTCAGTGAATTGTCGGA
Organism: Rugamonas apoptosis; assembly: GCF_014042355.1. GTDB lineage: Bacteria > Pseudomonadota > Gammaproteobacteria > Burkholderiales > Burkholderiaceae_D > Rugamonas > Rugamonas apoptosis. Next base: position 610,792 of record NZ_JACEZU010000002.1, on the reverse strand, counting down.
GCCCTTCGACATGGCGCTGCCGTCGTTCATGAAGCACATGCGGGTATTGGAAGAGACCGGCCTGGTAAGCAGCAGCAAGAGCGGGCGGGTGCGGACCTGCACGCTTGAGCGGGACAAGCTCGCCGCAGCCGAGCGCTGGTTCGAGGAGCAGCGCGCGCTCTGGAGCAGCCGATACGAAAACCTGGACAACCTCTTGGAACAACTGCAAGGAGACGACAATGGCAGCTAAGCTTCAATTTGATTTTGCGATCAACAAGGAAACGAGCACCCTCACTGTGACGCGGGAATTTGCTGGTCCGCGGCAATTGGTCTGGGATTGCCATACGCAGAGCGCGTTGCTCGACCGTTGGTTCGCACCCAAGCCCCTGAGCACCAAGACCAAACATATGGAATTCAAGGAGGGTGGTTACTGGCATTACGCCATGATCACGCCCGATGGGCAGGCTTACTGGAGCCGCCTGGACTACCTGGCCATCCGCCCCATCGACAGTTATGCGACCCTGGATGGCTTCACCGACGAAACCGGTGTCATCAATGCCGACATGCCGCGTTCGCGCTGGGAGGTGACGTTTGCAGACCTGAAAGAACACACGCTGGTCACCACGGTCGTGCAGTACAACTCGCCGGAAGACGTGCAAAAAGTGATCGACATGGGCATGAAGGAAGGCATGACTTCCACGCTTGAGCGCCTGGATGAGCTGTTGCTGACGCTGCGCGCATGAAAGACGGGCGGGCTGATGACCGGATCAGCCCGTCCTTCCAGGTAAGGCCCAGAAGCCCGCGTACTCGCAAGAGGCGCGGGTTTTTTGTCGTCCGTTCACTGCGTGCGTTGTGCCGCGCGAACGGCGCTCACCTGGCCGGTGCCGAGATGCGGCGCCAGGTGCCAGGCGGGCGACCGGTCCATTCAGCGAACGCCCGTTGGAACGAGGCTTGATCCGCAAAACCTAAATCCGTCGAAATCTGCTTGATGGGGGTGTTGGTGCGCGTCAAGGCATGAATGGCGATGTCGCGCCGCAGTTCATCCTTGATCTTTTGAAAGGATTCGCCTTCGGCATCCAGCTTGCGATGGAGGGTGCGCGGCGACAGCGCCAGTTGGCGGCTGACGTCATCGAGGGTGAGCAGTTTCGGCAGGGCCGCATGAATTCTCCGGCGCACTTCCACCGTCAGTCTGCCGGTCGTGAGCAACGCTTCAATCAGGCTGCCCGGCGCGCGGCGCAGGAACTTGGGAATTTCCCCCGGCGACCGGACCACGCGCAGCGCGCCTAAATTGGCGCTGAAGTGCAAGGCGCCCGCCGGTTGATTGAAACGGACGCGCCCCGCGAACAGGGCGCGCACCTCGAATAAATGGCGCGGTGCCGCGCAAGGGAAGTCGACCGACACCAAGGGCAAACGCAGCCCGAACAACCAACTGAACACGGCGTACAGCGTCAACAGTATGGCTTCATAGGTGGAATTCCGATCCCCTTCCTGCGGCACGATCTCATGGAGCGTGATGTGGATCCCGTGCTGATCGGCGGAGAATGACACCTTGAACGCGTACAGCACCGCGTTCGACCCCTTTGCCAGGGTCTCCGCACATTCGATCAGCGTATTGGTGGTCATGCCTGCGCGGCACATGGTTTCCACGCCGCCAAGCGGTATGGCGCAGGCGGACAAGCCCGCACCTTCATCTTCAAGGAATTGGGAGACGGCACCGAAGAGCCTGGAAAACTGCTTCAGGCTGACCCGCGCCCGTGGCACTTCCAGCATTTCCATGCTGATCCCGCCGCCCAGGCCCAGCACCTGTTCCGGGGACAGGCCGCGGCGCACCGCCGCGTTCACCATGCCGCGGATATAGCGCATGGGTACTGTTGATGGGGCCGATTTGATTGTCATGGTCGCTCGCGGGATGTCCATTTATGCAAATATTTTGTCAGGCATCGTTATCGCCAGCCAGGGCGACTTGGATAAAAATACAGCCATGATAAGCGTTTGACTAGGGAGAAGTCCAAATTCCCGATCTTCATCGCACCCATGGCTAAGCAGAGAGCCTGGCGATTTATATCATATGTTTTCAAATTCTACATACCAAGGAGAAATGAATGGGACGAGATGTATATGTGGCGGGGGTAGGCATGATCCCGTTCGCCAAGCCGGGCTCCAGCGAGCATTACCATGTGATGGGCGCCCAGGCGATCCGCATTGCCCTGCAGGATGCCCATCTTGACTACGACAAGGTCCAGCAAGTGTATGCCGGCTATGTCTATGGCGATTCGTGCGCCGGTCAGCGGGCGGTGTACGAGGTCGGCATGACGGGCGTGCCGGTGATTAACGTGAACAATAATTGCTCGACCGGTTCGACCGCGCTGTTCCTGGCGCGCCAGGCGGTCGCTTCGGGGGCCGTCGATTGCGCGCTGGCGGTTGGTTTCGAGCAGATGCAGGCGGGCGCGCTGGGCTCGGTATTCCTCGACCGGCCGACGCCCTTCGATCGCTTCCAGGAAGAGGCCGATGCCCTGCTGCAGGTCGAAGGCGTGCCGCTGGCGCTGCGTTATTTCGGTGGCGCGGGACTGGCCCATATGCAGCAGTACGGCACCCAGCTGAGCACCTTCGCCAAGATCCGCGCCAAGGCCAGCCGCCATGCCGCCAACAATCCGCTGGCGCTGTTCAAGAAGGTGGTGACGGAGCAGGAAGTGATGGACGCGCCCGTCATGTGGCCCGGCGTCATGACGCGCCTGATGGCCTGTCCACCCACCTGCGGCGGCGCGGCGGCCATCGTCTGCTCCGAGGAGTTCGCCATGCGCCATGGTCTGGATCGCTCCGTGCGCATCAAGGCGCAGTCCATGACCACCGACTACCCCTCCACCTTTGAAAAGCATGACATGCGACAGGTGGTCGGCGTCGACATGACGCGCGAAGGCGCGCGCCAGGTGTACGAGGCGGCCGGTGTCGGCCCGCAAGACATCCAGGTGGTGGAGCTGCACGACTGCTTCGCCCACAACGAGCTGCTGACCTACGAGGGCCTGGGCCTGTGCCCTGAAGGCGGTGCGGAAAAGTTCGTGATCGATGGCGACAATACCTATGGCGGGCGGTTCGTCACCAATCCCTCCGGCGGCCTGTTGTCCAAGGGGCATCCGCTGGGCGCGACCGGGCTGGCGCAGTGCACCGAACTGGTTCAGCAATTGCGCGGCACCGCCGAGCGGCGTCAGGTCGACGGCGCGCGCCTCGCGCTGCAGCACAACCTGGGGCTGGGCGGCGCTTGCGTGGTCACGCTCTACGAGCGGGTTTGAGGAGCGGACATGATCGATCGCAAATGGGTCGGCCACCAGTTGCCGGCCACGGAATTTCCCATCGAACGCTCGCGCCTGCGCTTCTTCGCGCATGCCATCGGCGAAGTCAATCCCATCTATTTCGACGAACAGGCGGCGCGCGCGGCGGGCCATCCCGACTTGCCGGCACCGCCAACTTTCCTGTTCTCGGCCGAGATGGAATCGGACTTGAAGATGAACTGGCTGAAGGAAGCCGGCGTGCCGCTGGAGCGGGTGCTGCACGGCGAGCAGTCGTTCGAGTATCACCTGCCCGTGCACGCGGGCGACACGGTCAGCGTGCGTTCCCGCGTGGCTGACATCTACGACAAAAAAAATGGCGCGCTGGAGTTCGTCGTGCTGGACACCACGGCCGTCAACCAGCGCGGCGAAACGGTGGCCGAATCACGCGGCATCGTGGTGGTTCGCAACTAATGCCGCAAACAGGAGAATCAACATGATGGCAATTCCCGAATGGGATCAGATCGAGGTGGGCGCGGCGATACCCGCGCTGACGCTGGCGCCGGTCAACCGGACCACGCTGGCGCTGTTCGCCGGGGCTTCCGGTGATCACAATCCGATCCATATCGACCTCGATTTCGCGCGCAAGGCGGGCCTGCCCGACGTGTTCGCCCACGGCATGCTGGGCATGGCCTGGCTGGGCCGCATGGTGACCAACTGGGTGCCGCAGGCGCAATTGAAGCGCTTCGAGGTGCGCTTCCTGGGCCTGACCCAGATCGGCCACATCGTCAGTTGCAGCGGCACCGTGAGCGCCAAGTCGGAACTCAACGGCGTGCCCACCGCACAGCTTCAAATCCAGACCACCAATCAGTACGGCGAGACCCGCATCGCGGGCGAAGCGCTGGTGGTCTTTCCCTTCAAAAAATAGGAGAACAATATGGCAGCAACACTGGAAGGCAAGGTCGCCCTCGTAACGGGCGCGGGACGTGGGATAGGCCGTGCCATCGCACTCAAGTTCGCAGCGGAGGGCGCGCGCGTGGTGATCAACGACCTCGACGAGGCGCCCGCCCGGGAAGTGGTGGCGGAGATCCGGGCCTTGGGCGGCCAGGCCGTCGCTTGCGCGGGCAGCGTCGCCGCGGCCGATTTCGCGGACCGCCTGGTCGGCACGGCGGTCCGGGAATACCAGGGCATCGACATCATTGTGAACAATGCCGGTTACACCTGGGATAACGTGATCCAGAAAATGACGGATGAGCAATGGTACGCGATCATGGACGTGCACCTGACGGCGCCGTTCCGTATCCTGCGCGCGGCGCAGCCGGTGATCCGCGCCCAGTTCAACGCCGATCAGGACGCGGGGCGCCAGGTGTCGCGCCGGGTGGTGAATATCTCGTCGGTGGCCGGTCTGTTCGGTAACGCTGGCCAGGCCAATTATTCCGTCGGCAAGGCCGGTATCGAAGGCTTGACCAAGACCCTGGCCAAGGAGTGGGGACGGATGAACGTCACCGTCAACTGTGTCGCCTATGGCTTGATCAAGACGCGCCTGACCGAGGCGCCGGCCGACGCCAACGCGCTCGAGAATATCGATGGCCGCGACATCAAGCTGGGCGTGAATCCGAACCTGTTGAGCGCGATGGAACGGATGATTCCGCTGGGACGGGCGGGCACGCCCGAAGAGGCCGCCAACGCCGTCTATCTGTTCTGCTTGCCCGAGGCCGACTACGTCAGCGGCCAGACACTGATGTGCACAGGTGGCATGACCGGTATCTGAGTCAAGCCACGGACCGGCCGCGCGGGTGGCCGCGCGGCCGGTCCGGTTCAGTTAGTCACAATACCTAGGGAGACAAACAATGAAGTCGACAATGATGCAAGTGCCGCTGAGCACGAACATGCTGCTGGAACGTGCCGGACGCTATTTTGGCGCGACGGAAGTGCTGGGGCGCCTGCCGGACAAGTCGATCTACCGCCTGACCTATGCGGACATCTATCGCCGCGCGCGTCAACTGGCGCAAGCGTTGCGCGATCAGGCCGGCGTGGCCAAAGGCGAGGCGGTGGCCACCCTGTGCTGGAACCACAGCTGGCACCTGGAGAGCTACTTCGGCATTCCCGCCGCCGGCGCCGTGCTGCATACGCTCAACCTGCGGCTGTCGCCGGAGGACATCGCTTACATCATGAACGAGGCCGACGATCGGGTCCTCATCATCGACGACATCCTGCTGCCATTGTGGGAGCGCGTGCTGCCGCTGCTGCGCCAGGCGCCGCGCGTGATCGTGGTCCCGTTCAGCGGCGCGGTGGTGCCGGCCGGCATGGAGAGTTACGAGGACTTCATCGATGTGGACGCTACGGCCTACCAATATCCCGAGCAGGACGAAAACGAGGCCGTGGGCATGTGCTACACCTCGGGCACGACCGGCAAGCCCAAAGGGGTGGTGTATTCCCATCGCTCCATGGTGCTGCACGCGGTGACGAGCAGCCTGCCGGACTTCCTGAACCTGTCGGTGCGCGACCGCCTGATGATCGTCACGCCGATGTTCCATGCCAACGCCTGGGCTACGCCGTTCTCGGCCATGATGATCGGCGCGGCGCAGATCCTGCCCGGACCGCATATGGGCGGCGAAGATCTGCTCGATCTGATGGAACAGGGCCGCGTCACCGTCGCGCTGGGCGTACCGACGATCTGGATGATGATCCACCAGGTGCTGGAGCAGGGCCGGCGCCAATGGAAGCTGGCCGAGGGCCTGCGGATGGTGGTGGCGGGATCGGCGGTGCCATTGTCGATGATCGCCAATTTCGAGCGGCATGGCATGAAAGTGCAGCACGGCTGGGGCATGACGGAAACGTCGCCGCTGGGCAGCTTCGCGTTTCTGCGGCCTGAGCATGAGGCGTTGCCTGTCGAGCAACAACATGCGGTACGGGCGCTGCAGGGCGTGGCCGTGCCGTTTGTGCAGATGCGTATTGTCGGCGAATCCGGTGATGCGCTGCGCTGGGACGGCCAGGCGATCGGCGAAGTGCAGGTGCGCGGCCCCTGGGTGGCCGGCGACTACCACGCCACGCCGCGCGACCTGGCCAAGTTCACGGCCGACGGCTGGCTGCGCACCGGCGATCTGGGGGTGATCGACAGCGGCGGCTCCCTGCGGCTGGTGGATCGCTCCAAGGACCTGGTCAAGTCGGGCGGCGAATGGATCAGTTCGGTGGACCTGGAGAACCTCGTGATGGGCCACCCGGGCGTGGCGGAGGCTGCCGTGATCGCGATCGCCCATCCGAAGTGGGATGAGCGGCCGCTGGTGGTCGCGGTCAGGCGCGCGGGCGCCGAGGTCGATGCCGCCGAGCTGCGCGCGTTTCTCGCCACCAGGCTGGCGCGCTTCCAGGTGCCGGACGACTATGAATGGGTCGACAGCATACCGAAGACGGCGACCGGCAAATTCCTGAAGGCGAAGTTGCGGGAGACTTACCAGGACCGGGTGTCGAGCACCGCTGGCTGACAACCGGCGGCCACGCGCGCGCCGGCATGCGTGCCGGCTGAACGAATCACGCAGTGAAAAGGATAGAACAGCAATGGCAATTAATCTACGACCGAGCTGGATGGACGAGGATCTTGAGACTTACACGGATACCGTGGTCCGCTTCGTCGAAACCGAGTTGCAGCCTGGCGACGAGGCGGCCAGGAAGCGTGGCGATGTGGGGCGCGAGATCTGGCGCCGCGCCGGCCAGTTGGGCCTGTTGTGCACGGATATCCCGGAGGAGTATGGCGGCGCGGGCGGCGATTTCCGCCACGAAGCCATCATGTTTGACCAGATGTCCAGGCGCGCCCTGTCCGGCATGGCGACGTCGGTGCACAGCATCGTCGCCCACTACCTGCTCAACCATGGCACGCCGGCGCAGAAGGCCAGGTATTTGCCGCGCATGGCCAGCGGCGAACTGGTCGGCGCGATCGCCATGACCGAGCCCGGCGCGGGATCGGATCTGCAGGGCGTGCGCACGCGCGCCGTGCGCCACGGCGACCACTATGTACTCAACGGCGCCAAGACCTTCATCAGCAACGGCCTGCTGGCCGGCCTGGTGCTGGTGGTGGCCAGGACCGAGGAGACGCCGGGCGCGCGCGGCATCTCGATCCTGATCGTCGAAACCGCCGAGTGCGCCGGCTACCGCGTCGGCCGGCTGCTGGACAAGCTGGGGATGAAGGCGCAGGACACCGCCGAGCTGTTCTTCGACGATGTGCGGGTGCCGACGGAAAACCTGCTGGGCGGCGAAGTGGGCCGGGGCTTCGCGCAACTGATGTCGGACCTGCCGTACGAGCGCACCCTGATCGGCGTCGGCTCGGCCGCTGCCATCGAAGGCGCTTATGCGGCCACCCTGGACTATGTGCGCGAGCGCAAGGCCTTCGGCCAGCCACTGGCCGAGCTGCAAAACACCCGCTTCAAGCTGGCCGGGATCGCCACCACGGCCAAGGTGGCGCGCGCCTTCGTCGACCGCTGCGTGGAAGACATGGTGGCGGGCCGGCTCGACACGGCGACCGCTTCCATGCTCAAGCTGTGGGCCAGCGAGCAGCAGGGCCAGGTGGTGGACGAGTGCCTGCAGCTGTTCGGCGGCTACGGTTATATGAACGAGTATCTGATCGCACGCCTGTACGCCGATGCCCGTGTCCAGCGCATCTACGGCGGCGCCAGCGAGATCATGCGCGAAGTGATCGCCCGTGCGCTGTAGATCGACCACCACAAGGAAAACCGCATGACCACTTACCAGGCTCCGCTCCGCGATACCCTGTATTCCCTGCTGGATTTGCATGGCTACGCAGCCCACTACGGGGCGCTGTTTCCCGAGGCCGGACTCGACGGCGAAACCGTGCGCGCCATCCTGGAGGCCATGGGCCAGTTCGCCGAGGGCGAGCTGGCGCCGCTCAACGCATCGGGCGATCAAGCCGGCGCGCGCTGGGCGGCGGGCCGGGTCAGCGCGCCGCCCGGTTTCGCGGCGGCGTATGCGCGCTTCGTGGCGGACGGCTGGCCCGCGCTGGCCCAGGCCCAGGCGCATGGCGGCCAGGGCTTGCCGTATTCGCTGCACATGGCCGGCGCCGAGTTCCTGCAGGGCGCCAATCAAGCCTGGTGCATGTACGCCATGCTCAACGATGGCGCCATCAAGACCCTGCTGGCCGGCGCCGCGCCGGAACAACTGCGGATGTTCCTGCCCAAGCTGGTGAGCGGCGAGTGGACCGCCACCATGTGCCTGACGGAAGCCCAGGCCGGCTCCGACCTTGGCTTGCTGAGCACGCGCGCCGTGCCGCAGGACGATGGCAGCTATCGCATCACGGGCAACAAGATTTTTATCTCCTCCGGCGAGCATGACCTGGCGCCCAACATCGTGCACCTGGTGCTGGCCAGGTTGCCCGGCGCGCCGCCCGGGGTGCGCGGCATTTCGCTGTTCGTGGTGCCGCGCCGCCACGTGCTGGCGGACGGCGCGCTGGGCGGGGAAAACCAGGTGAGTTGTTTGTCCATCGAACACAAAATGGGCCTGAAGGGCAGCGCCACCTGCGTCATGGCCTTCGACGGCGCGCAGGGCTGGCTGGTGGGCGAGGCGCATCGCGGCATGGCGAGCATGTTTATCTTTATCAACAAGTCGCGCCTCGGCGTGGCCACCCAGGCCGTGGCCCAGGCCCAGGCGGCCCATGCCGATGCGCTGGCCTATGCGCGCCAGCGGCAGCAGGGCCGGGCGGCCAGCGGCGCGGCGCAGCCCGGCGCGTGCGCCGACGCGTTGATCGAGCACGCCGACGTGCGGCGCATGCTGTTGCTGCAAAAGGCCATCGTCGAGGGCGGGCGCGCGCTGGTGCACCATTGTGCCCGTTGGGTCGATCTGGCCGATGGCCCCGGCCAGGAGGGGCGCGAGCGCGCCGCGCGGCAACTGGGCCTGCTGACGCCGATCGCCAAGGCCTGCCTGTCGGAACTGGCTTGCGAGGCGGTGGACCTGGGCATCCAGGTACTGGGCGGCCATGGTTACATGACGGAATGGGGCATGGAGCAGCGCCTGCGCGACGTGCGCGTGACCCGCATTTATGAAGGCACCACGGGGATCCAGGCGATGGATTTGCTGGGACGCAAAGTGCTGGCCGATGCGCGGCCCTTGCAGGAGTTCGCCGACGAAGTGCGGGCCTGGTGCGCGGCCTGGCAGGACGATGCCGGGATGGCCGACCTGGTGACCCGTTTGCGGGCGGCGCTGCGGAGCTGGCTGGACGCCACCGCCGCGCTGGCCGAGCGCGCCCCGGACGAGCCGGACCTGGTGGGCGCGGTCGCGGTGGACTATCTGATGCTGGCCGGCTACGTCGTGCTCGGCTACATGTGGGCGCGCGCCGCCGCCGTATCGGGCGGGCGCGACGGAACCGACGCCATGCACGCCGGCAAGCGCCAGACCGCGCGCTTCTACTTCGACTGTGTGCTGCCGCGCATCACAACCCATGCCTGGCTGATCGAGCACGGCGCCGCCGCCCACGGCAAGATCGCGGCGGCCCTGATTTGAACCTGCCCCTGACACCAATTACCCGCGGAGATGAACTGATGACGACCGATTATGTATTGAGCGAAGTGAGCGATGGCATCGCCACCCTGACCCTGAACCAACCGGCGCGGCTCAACGCGCTGACCTTCCCGCTGGTCGAGGCATTGCGCGCGGCCCTGGCCGAGGTGACGGCCCGGCCCGAGGTGCGGGCCGTGATCCTGACCGGCGCCGGCAAGGCGTTTTCCTCGGGCGCCGACCTGGGCGGCATGGAGCCGGACGCGCCCGATGGCAAGAGCACGGGCGAACGGGTGGCCGACTGGATGGAGCGCGCGACCAATCGCCTGATCCTGGAGATGTGCGAGTCGCCAGTGCCCATCGTGTGCGCCCTGAACGGCGCGGCCGTGGGGGGCTCGGTCGGCATGGTGCTGGCCGCCGACATCGTGGTGGCGGCGCGTTCAAGTTATTTGTACCTGTCCTTCATGCCGGCCCTGGGGCTGGTGCCGGACATGGGCGCGAGCTGGTTGCTACCGCGCCGCATCGGCGGCGCGCGCGCCATGGGCCTGACCTTGCTCGGCGAGCGCATCGGCGCCGAGCAGGCGGAGCAGTGGGGCCTGGTGTGGCGCTGCGTGGAAGACGCGGCCCTGCCCGACGTGGCGCGCCTCATCGCCAGCCGCCTGGCGGCGCTGCCGGCCCATGCCGCGCTGGAAGCCAGGCGCGTGTTCGCGGCGGCCGACAGCAACAGCCTGGAGCAGCAACTCGCTTATGAACGGGACCGGCAGCGCGAGATGATCGACCTGCCCGCCTTCGCCGAGGGCGTGCGCGCGTTCGCCGCGCGCCGCCCGCCCGTGTTTCCGGGCCGTTGATGGGGCGGCCCGAACGCGGAACGAATGCGGAACCGAACGCGGAACCGAATGCGGAACCGAATGCGGAACCCCGCCGGCCCGGTGGCCGGCGTGAATGCCGGCCGTCAGCCCGCGCCGAGGATCAGGTCGGCGGCCTTCTCGGCGATCATCACGGTCGCGGCATTGGTGTTGCCACCGATCAGCGTGGGCATCACCGATGCGTCCACCACGCGCAGTCCCCGCATGCCATGCACGCGCAAGTGCGCGTCCACCACCGCCTCGCCGTGCGTCCCCATCGCGCAGGTGCCGACCGGATGGTAGACGGTGTCGGCACCGGCGCGGATCGCCGCGCGGATGGCGTCGTCGTCGTCCAGGTTCTGCGCGTTCAGGCCGCGCGGGCCATGCCGCATCAGGGCCGGCTGGCCGAGCAGGTGGCGGGTCAGTTTGAAGCCGGCCACCAGCGTGTCGAGATCGGCCGGATGGTCGAGGAAGCGCGGGTCGATCACGGGTGCGGCCAGCGGATCGGCGCTGGCCAGGGTGACGCTGCCGCGCGAGCGCGGCCGCAGGCAGCATACGTGGGTGGAGTAACCATGGCCCCAGCGGACGCTGCGGCCGTGGTTCTCGACCATGGCCAGCAGAAAGTGCAGTTGCACATCCGGCGCGCTCAGGTCCGGCCGGGTTTTCAGGAAGCCACCCGCCTCGGCGAAATTGGAGGCGACGAAGCCGCGCCGTTCGCGCCGCCAGCGCAGCATCTGCCCCAGCATCCTGGCGCCGCCGGCCAGCGAAAAACCGGCCAGGTCAAGGTGGTCGCAACGGCTGACGAAGGTGAAGTCGATATGGTCTTGCAGATTGCGTCCGACACCGGGCAGCGCCTGCACCACCGGGATGCCGGCGGCCTGCAGGGCCGTGGGCTCGCCGATTCCCGACAGCATCAGCAACTGGGGCGACTGGAACACGCCGGCCGAGACGATGACCTCGCCGCGCGCGCCGATCGACTGGCGCACCCCGTCCCGGAGGAATTCGACGCCGCAGGCCCGGCCGTCGAGCGTCAGGATGCGGCAGGCGTGGGCGTGGGTCAGCACCTGCAGGTTGGCGCGCCTGCCGATGTACGGTTCCAGGTAGGCCCGGGAAACGGAGCAGCGCTCGCCGTTCACCTGGTTGAGCTGGAAGCGCCCGAAACCTTCCTGTTCGGCGCCGTTGAAGTCGGCGTTGAGCCGGTAGCCGGCCTGGACCGCCGCGTCCAGGAAGCTCTGGGTGAAGCCGTTCCCGCTGCGCTGGTCCATCACGGGATAGGGGCCGCTGCGTCCGTGGAACGGTTCTCCCATGCGTTCGTTCGATTCCGCGCGCTTGAAATAGGGCAGGACTTCCGCATAGCTCCAGCCCGGGTTGCCGAGGGCGGCCCAGTGGTCATAGTCGCTGCGGTGCCCGCGCACATAGGCCATCGCGTTGATCGACGAGGATCCGCCCAGGCCGCGGCCGCGGGGCTGGTAGCCGCGCCGTCCGCCCAGCCCCGGCTGCGCGACCGTGTCAAAGGCCCAGTTGTGGGCATTCCTGCGCGGCATCAGCGCGGCGGCGCCTATCGGGGCGCGGTGCAACAGCGTATCGCTGGTGCCGCCCGCCTCGAGCAGGACGACCCGCGCCGCCGGGTTCTCGCTCAGGCGCGCCGCCAGGACGGCGCCGGCCGAGCCGGCGCCGATGATGATGTAATCGACTTCGTTTATCACATTCGGTCTCCTTGTGGTTTTCCCCACCTTAAATGCGGGAGGGGAAATAGAGACCACCCCTAAGTGGGGCTCGCACGCGGTTAAAATGCCATGCGGGGCTATGGTGTCGCTTAAAACAAACAGAACCGGCCGCGCCGTATCAGGGGGAGACGAAGTAATGACGATGAGATCGCCGGCGGCGGGCCGGCCCCAGCCGGAACCGGCCACGCCGCCCATGCTCGCCAATGGCGCGCGAGGCAAGCTGGCGCCGCCGTATTGGGCGTTCGAAGCGCTGCGGCCCAGGGCCTTGCTGGCGCTGATCGAGGCCACGCAACTGCCGAAGCTGGTGCGCGTGAGCGCGCCGCCCGGCTACGGCAAGACCGTGCTGCTCGCCGAACTTTACCGCGCGCAGGCGGCGCGTCACCGCTGCCTCTGGCTGTCACTCGACGACCGCGACGACTCGGTCGCGGAGCTGGCCTATCTGCTCGATGTGGCGCTGGCGCATGACGGGCGCGATGGGGCGGCGTCCAGGGCCGGCGCAAGTCTCGTGGCGCACGCCAACGAGGCGGCGGCCGATACCATCGTGGACAAGATCGCGCACCTGGCGCGGCCGACCGTCATCTTCATCGACAACCTGCAATGTTGCCAGGATGCCCAACTGGGTGGCTTCATCGATCACCTGGTGTTCGGCTCCGGCGCCCACGTGCGCATCGTCATCGCCAGCACGGTGGCCATTCCCGTCGACGGCGCGCGGGCGCGGCTGGAAATCGGCGGCGTCGATATCGGCGTCGACCAACTGCGTTTCGCGTACGCCGATATCGAGCGGCTGTTCCTGGCGGCGGGCGGGCGGCTGCCGCAGCCACCGACGCTCGCCGCGATCGAGGCCTTGACCGAAGGCTGGCCGGCGGCCGTGCGGCTGCTGCAAGTGCTGGTGGGAGAAGGCTGGTCCGACGCGGATGTGCGACAGCGTTTTTCCGGCGACGATCATGACGTCGCCGCCGTGCTGATGCGAAGCTTGCTGAGCAGCTTCGAGCCGCCGCTGGTGGGTTTCTTGCAGGAGATGGCCTTGCTGCGGGAATTCAATGCCGAGCTGGCGGTCCATGTCAGCGGGACTGCCCAGGCGACAAGCTGGATCGCGCAGATACTGGAGCGCAATGCACTGGTGTTTCCGCTGGACCGTGGCCAACGCTGGTTGCGTATGCATACCCTGCTGCGCCAGCACCTGCTGGCGCAGGGGCGGCTGGCCATCTCCGCCCAGCGGCGCCGGCAGTTGCTGGAGCGCGCGGCCCAATGGCATGCCGGTCATGGCGACCTGGCGACGGCCATCGATCTGGCCATCCAGATCCCTGCGCTGGAACAGGCATCTGGCTGGCTCGACCGGATCGCGCGCGTGGTGGTCGGCGATCAAGGGCGATTCGCCCTGTACATCCGCTGGATCGATTGCCTGCAGGCCGCCGGCACGGAAGTTTCCCTGAACGCGATGGTCTGGTACGTGTGGGCCCTGTGCTTTTCGCTGCGCTACGAGCAGGCCCGTGGCGCCATCGATGCGATCGATGCGCGCGTGGCCGCCATGGAAGGGCAGGGGCTGGCGGACCGGGAACTGGACATGCGCCTGGGCGTGATGCGGGTCGTGGTCGGCGTCAATCTCGACGCGCTGGCCGATGCGCATCGCGAAGCCCTGTTGTGGCTCAAGGGATATGAGGCGCGCGACGCGCTGGGGCTGGCGACCGTGGCGTCGGGCGCGGCCCTGGTGGAGCTGGCGATGGGCGAGCTCGATGCCGCGCAGCGCCACATGGAGACGGCCAGCGGCGCGGCCGAGCGCGCAGGCAGTCCCTACGGGCATGCCTGGGTCGCCACCGTGAAGGCATCGATCCATCTGCAGCGGGGCGCCCCGGGGCGTGCCAGCGACGTGCTGGCGGCGGCCCGTCCCGGCGTGGCCGAGCTGGCTGGAGCCGATTCGTACGCGGTCGCGGTGATGGACTTCGTGCACGCCCGCGCGTTGCTGGACCTGGGCCATGTCGGCGAGGCGCGCGAAGCCGCGGCCAGCGGCCTGCGCATGGCGGCGCTGCATGGCGTGGTCGATACGGTGGCGCAGGGCTTGTCTTGCTGCGTGGCCCTGGCCGCCTTGCCGGGCGAGACCGGGTTTGCCCTGGATGCGCTGGAAGCCGTGGCCCATGCCTATCCGCCGCGCCTGGCCCGGATGTTGTGCGCCGCGCGCGTCCGGCAACTGCTGCTGCAGGGGCGGATCGAGGAAGCCAAGGCGCTGGCCAGGCGCGGCCTGCCGCCCGGCGACGCCACCGTGCCCAGCCAGGGCGACGTATTGATGGCGGCGCTGGAACTGGATGCGGTGGGCGGAGGCTCGGCCAGCCGCTGGGAAGCGATCGCGAGCGAAGTCAAGCGGGCCCAGACGCAAGGGCGGTTGCGTGACCTGGTCGAGCTGCGATTGCTGGCCTGTCACCTGCGCTTGCGCGATGGCGACCAGCGGCAGGCGCTGCGGCAGTTGTCGATGGCGTTGATGGAGGCGGCGCCGCAGCAGCTGGTGTGGCCCTTGCTGAGCCGCGCGCCGCAGTTGCAAGCGCTGCTGGCGCAGGCCAAAGCGAGGGACTTTGGCTTGACGCAGGTGGCGGAACTGGCCTTGCTTGAACGCTTGTGCATCGCGGCGGGGGCGGCGTCTGCGCCGGCAGCGTCGGTCAATGACGTGCAGCTCGACAAGCTGACCGCGCGCGAAGTCGAGTTCCTCCAGTTACTGGAACAGGGCTTGAGCAACCAACAGATTTCAGATCGCACGGGCCGTTCGGTGGAAACCGTGAAATGGCATCTGAAAAATCTGTACAGCAAGCTGGGCGTGAAAAACCGGGCCGCGGCGCTGGCGCGGGCCCGTATCTTGCGGATACTGTCCCCGGCCAGCTAAGCCGCCCCGGGCTTATTCGTCGAGCAGGTGATAGTCGGCCTTGCCCGCGCCGCAATCAGGGCAGATCCACGTCTCCGGCAGGTCTTCCAGCCGGGTGCCCGCCAGGATGCCGTTGGCGGGATCGCCTTTGGCCTCGTCATAAATATGCGAGCAGAAATTACATTGCCAGGTTCTCATCGCGTTCTCCTTAATTGGCCGCATGGACCGTGGGCCGGATGGCGAAGCCGTGCTGCACCTGCAGGTTGCGCTTGCGTAATTCCGGCTCCAGCAGCCGCCAGGTCTGGGGGTGTCGGTGCGACGGCATGCTGGGGAACAGGTGGTGGATCAAATGGTAGTTGTGGAATTGGAACAAGGGATGGAGCAGCCACTCGTGCCCGAGCCGGATCGAGGTTGCCAGGGTCACGTCGTGCGCGGCGGGCACGTCGTTTTTCACATGGGGCAGCCAGAAGAACACGAAGCCGGTGGTGACCAGCGTGATCCGTGACGGCACGAACCACAGCAACAGCACTTCCCAGCCATAGCCCAGATAGGTGAGCACCGCGACGGCGCAGGCGGTCAGCGCCGCCGTCCGCACGGTGACGCGCAGGGCCCGTCTTCCGCTCGCATCGCCATGGCGCAGCACGAAGATCATGTAGCCGACGTCGATCAGCAGAAAGCGAAACGGCATCGACCACCATGGGCCATGCAGCCAGTTGTCCGGATCGTTGGAGCCATTGGTGAAGCGGTGATGCTGGATGTGGGCCCAGCGGAACAGGCCGAGGCCGACGTGCGGCGCGAAAAACAGCAGGGCAAAGCGGCCCATCCAGTCATTGAGCGACTGGTTGCTGGCCGCCGCCCGATGGATGGCGTCGTGCACCACCGTGAAAGCCCAGTACATGAAGAAGCTGTTGAGGGCCGCGCCCGTCAGCAGCCCGATCTGGCCGCGCAGGGCCAGCAGATCGGTCACGCCCACCCCCAGTACGACCAGTGCCAGGCACAGCGCCACAGAGGCGGAGATGGTGGGGATCCGCAGCAAGGCGCGAAGCCGCGCCTGCTTGTCGGGGGGGACGGTGAACGCGGCGGCGGGGGATGAGGTCATAGTCATGGATGTCTCCGGTTAGTTGTAGTTGCGGGAAGCACCGGCCACGGTGGCGCTTCCCGGTAGTCGTGGTTCAACTGCTGTGGTGAGCCGACCTGCTGAAGTCTAGGGCCGGAAGCCACCACCACACCCACTCTTTAGGGTGGTGTGGGGCCGCTGGTTTGCATGGAAACTCCAATCTACAAACAGATGTGGCCGCCAGAGGCCATCCACCGGATTGGAGACCAGCATGAAATATCGTTCAACGGCGGGATTGATCGCCCTGGTGGCGTGCCAGGCGCACGCCGAAATCGCCACCCCGGAGCTGTCGCCCTGGACCGTCCGCGCGGCGGCCGGGCTGATCCGCTTCCACAGCGACACCAGTGCGGAAATGCCGCGCGGGCAAACGGTGCCGGGCGCGCGGGTCGACGTCGACAACAATACGAGCGTCGGGCTCGATGTCGCTTATCAGATTGCGCCGCGCTGGCAGTCGCTGTTCGCCCTTGGGCGGCCGCCGACCACCACCTTGCACGCGGCTGGCGTGCTGGGCGCGTACGTCCAGCCGAACGGGCCATTGACGGGGGTGCTGGGGAAGATCAAGTACGCGCCGCTGATGTGGACCGTCATCTACAGTCCGGGCAGTGTCGGCCCGGTCGAACCCTACGTGGGCGCCGGCGTCAATTACACCCGGACCGTCTCCACCCGCGATGGCGATACCGCCGGGCTGTCGGTGGACAACGCCTGGGGTAGCGTGATCCAGGCCGGTTTCAACCTCCCTGTCGATCGCCGCTGGAGCGTGTTTCTCGACGCCCGCAAGGTCTTTGTCAAAACCAAGGCGACCGGCTACGTTCCCGCGCTGGGCGCGATGCCCGTCGGTCTGACGATGCGGCTGGACCCGCTGATGGTCTCCGCCGGCATCAGCTATCGCTTTTGAACGCACCGGAGAGCCACGCATGAACACGATAGTCGCCACCCCATTACCTGCTTCGCCGGCCTATGTCGATCCGCTGCCAGCCCATGCGCCACCGGCGCGTGCCGCCAGCGTGGATCTGGATCAGCCACCGCCGGCGCACCTGGCGCAGTTGCTGGCGCGCCAGCGCGCCGCCTATCTGGCCCAACCGTATCCCGACGCCGCCCAGCGCAAGGACAAGTTGCGCCGCCTGCTGAAGGCCTTGCGCCAGCACCAGGATGCGCTGTGCGACGCGCTGTCGGCGGACTTCGGCATCCGCTCGGTCGCCGAGTCCAAAATTGGCGACCTGCTGACGGTGGCGACGGCCATCCGCCACACGATAGGGCAGCTGGACAAATGGATGAAGCCGCGCCGCCGCAGCGCCGAGCTGCTGTTCGCGGTCAACAGCGCCTGGGTCGAGTACCAGCCCAAAGGGGTGGTCGGCATCATCGCACCCTGGAATTTCCCCGTCTATTTATCGCTCGGTCCGCTCGTCGCCAGCCTGGCCGCCGGCAACCGCGCCCTGATCAAGATGTCGGAATTTTCGCCCCATACCACCCGCGCCCTGAGAACCATGCTGGCCGACGCGTTCGAGCCGGACGAGGTATGCGTGCTCGGCGGCGACGTGGAAGTCGGGCGCGCCTTTTCCGCGCTGCCCTTCGACCATCTGATCTTCACCGGCTCGACCGTCGTGGGGCGCCACGTAATGCGCGCGGCGGCCGAGAACCTGGTGCCGGTGACGCTGGAGCTGGGCGGCAAGTCGCCGGCCATCGTATCGCGCAGCGCGTCGGTGGCGGAGGCGGCGGCCCGCATCGCGCACGGCAAGGGCTTTAACTGCGGCCAGATCTGCGTCGCGCCCGATTACGCGCTGGTGCCGCGCGAACGCCTGGACAGCTTCGTCGAAGCGGTGAAGATGCATTTTCGCCGGATGTATCCCGCCACCAGCGTGCGCGACGCGGACTACTCGAACGTGGTGACGCCGGCCCACGCGGAGCGGCTGCACCGGATGCTGGCGGACGCCCGCGCCAAGGGGGGCAGGGTGATCGCTTGCGAGGAGGGCGCGCACGGCCAGCGCCTGCCCTTGCATCTGGTGCTGGATGCGAGCGATGACATGGCGGTCTGTCGCGAAGAGATTTTCGGCCCCATCCTGCCGGTCATCGCCTATGACGATGTTGAGCAGGTCATTGCGTACGTGAACGAACGGCCCAGGCCGCTGGCCCTGTACTGGTTTGGCGCCAACAAGGCCGAGAGCGAGGCGCTGCGCCGCCGCACCCACGCGGGCGGGATGACGATCAATGACTGGGGCTGGCATGTGTTTCAAAACGATTTGCCGTTCGGCGGCATTGGCGCCTCCGGTTCCGGCAGTTACCACGGCATCGAGGGATTCCATGCCCTGTCGCATGGCAAGTCCATCTTCAGGGAGCGCCCGTGGTTCCCGATCCGGCTGCTCCATCCGCCGTACGGAAACCTGGCGCAGCGGTGGGCGTTGAAGTTGTACCTGGGAACGCAGAAAGGCCGTACCGATGTCAACACACATAAATAAGGGCAACCCGGACCAGGACCGGGTTCCTGTGGCCGTGATCGTCGGCGCCGGGATGGCCGGACAGGAGCTGGCGTTCAGCTTGCGCCAGTACGGTTGGGCGGGCCGCATCGTCCTGCTGGGTGAAGAGGCGCATCTGCCTTACCGCCGTCCCGAACTGTCGAAGTCTTTGCTCGCCGCGCACACGGACGCGGACGCGCTGTCGCTGCGCCCCGGCGCCGCCTACGACAGTGCGGGGATAGCGCTGCGGCTGAATACCCGCGTGGCGTCGATCGACCGGCAGCGCCGGACCCTGCGCTTGAGCGAGGGCGCGGAGCTGGGCTACGACGTGCTGGTGCTGGCGACCGGCGGCAGGGCGAGACGGCTGCCGCTCGAGGTGCCGGCTGGCGTGGCGATTCACTACCTGCGCGGGTTCGACGACGCCGCGCTGTTGCACAAGCAATTTGTGCCAGGCAAGCGTCTGTTGATGGTCGGCGGCGGTTATGTCGGGCTGGAGGTGGCGGCCCTGGCCGCCGCGGCCGGCCTGCGGGTGGTGGTGGCGGAGGCGATGCCGCGGCTGCTGGCGCGCGTCGCATCGCCCGAGTTGTCCGCGTTTGTCGAGCGCGCCCATCGCCAGGCGGGCATCGAGCTGAGGCTGGGCGCGACCGTGGCCGCGCTTGCGCGGCATGGCGGGCGTTGCGAGGCGCGCCTCAGCGATGGCGCCACCGTGGTGGCCGATATCGTCGTCGGCGGCATCGGCATGACGCCCGAAGTCGCGCTGGCCGAGGCCGCCGGACTGGCGATCGCCAACGGCATCGCGGTCGATGCACTGTCCAGGACTTCCGACGCGGCGATTTATGCCATAGGCGACTGCTGCGATCGTTTCCATGATTTCCTGTCGCGCCGGATCCGGCTCGAATCGGTGCCGAACGCCTCGGAGCAGGCCCGGCGGGTGGCGGCGCAACTGACGGGACGGCCCGTCCCGGCCAGCGGCGTGCCCTGGTTCTGGTCGAATCAGGGCGAGCAGAAGATACAAATTGTCGGCGTGTTCGAGGCCGGATTGCGGACCGTGTCACGTCCTGGCCAGAGCGAAGGGCAGCTCAGCGTGTTCCATCTGGCCGGCGACCGGATACGGGCGGCCGAGTGCGTCAACAGCCCGGCCGACTTCGCGCAAGCCAGGAGGCTGATCAGTTCGCAAACCAGCGTGCCCGATCATCAGCTGGCCGACGCCGCCTTTCCATTGAGCGCCATCCAGGCGCTCGCAGCCTGCACTTGAACAACATCGGCCGCCGCGCGCAATCCCGCGCCACTGACGGCGGAACCGAACCAACAGGAGAACACAATGCACCACCCAGTACGACGAGCCGATACCTTGTTTCATGACGCATGGTTGCCGGAAGAAACACGCCGGATCCGCGCCGAGGTGCGTGAATTCGCGCGCGACGTGATCGCCCCCGCCGCGCACCAACTCAACACCCGGCCAGAAAGCCGGGAAGCGTTTCCTCGCGAGCAGTTCGATGCGATGGCGCGCGCCGGCCTGTACGCCATTCCGTTCCCGGCCGACGTGGGCGGGCGCGGGCTGGAATTTCCCACGCTGGCGACGATGACCGCGCTTGAGGAACTGGCTTACTACTCGCGCGGGCTGGCCTCGGCGCTGTACGACGGCCAGGCCATCTTGGTGGGCAAGACGCTGGAGCAGGCGCCATCGGCCGTGCGCAACAAATACCTGCCGGGGCTCATACGCGGTGAATTTGTCGGTTCCTTCGCCACCAGCGAGCCGGAAGCGAGCACCGACCTGTCGGCGGGATCGATGCGCACCACGGCCACGCGGGTGGAGGGCGGATGGCGGATCCGGGGCCGCAAGCGCTGGATCACCAACTCGGTGGCCGCCGACTGGATCGTGGTGCTGTGCCGCACCGGCGAGCGGCTCACCATGCTGATGGCCGATATGCGTGCCGAGGGCGTATCCGTCGGCAAGCCCGATCTCAAGATGGGCAACCATGCCCAGCTGACGGCCGACGTCGTGTTTGAGGACGTGTTCGTACCCGATGAGCGCGTGCTCGGCACCGAGGGCGGCGGTCTGCGTGTCGCGCTGGCCGCGCTGGCGCTCGGCCGCGTCGGCATAGGCGCGATCGGCGTCGGCATGGCGCAGGCGGCGTTCGATACCGCGACCGACTACATGTGCAAACGCAAGGTGTTCGGCCAGGAACTGGCGCGTATGCAGCATTGGCAATACCTGTTCGCCGAGCATGCGGTCGGGATCGAGCAGGCCCGCAACCTGTACCAGAAAGCCGCTTACCTGCACGACACAGCGGGCGGTGCGGAAGTCGAAGCGGCGATGGCCAAGCTGGCCGGCAGCCGCCTGGCGGTGGACGTGGCACGGGATGCGATTCAAGTGTGCGGTGCCTATGGCTTTGTGCGCGAGCTGTCCGCCACGGGTGACTTGATGCCATTGGAATCCATCTACCGCGACGCCAAGATCGGCGAGATTTACGAGGGCGCCAATGAGATTCAGAAATGGGTGATTGCGCGCAATATTTTTGGCCGTGAGTTCACGGGCTGAACGGCGCTAAAACACCATGAAAATTCTAGACAAGATAAATGGGGAACCGGGGGAGATGGCCATGAGTATGCCGGATGCGAATCACGTTGTATTGACCCGCGACGGCGATGTCGCGACCCTGAGCTTCAATCGCCCGGCGGCATTGAACGCGCTCGACGTGCCGACGGCGGCGGCTTTCCTGGCGGCCTGCCGTACCTTGGCCCGTGATCCCCAGCCAAGGGCGGTCGTGATACGCGGTGAAGGGAGGGCGTTCGGCGTGGGCGGCGACTTGGCCGCGCTGCGCCAGGGCACCGGCGAGACGGTGCTGGCCTTGATCGAGTATATGCATGAAGGCATCAAAATCCTGGCCGCGCTGGATGCGCCCGTCATCGCCAGTGTGCATGGCGCCGTGGCCGGCGGCAGTTTGAGCCTGTCGCTGGCGTGTGACCTCGCCATCGCGGCCGAGGGCACGCGCTTCAACCTGGCCTACACCAGTGTGGCCGCCAGTTGCGATGTGTCGGGTTCCTGGAGCTTGCCGCGCATGGTCGGATTGCGCCATGCGCTGCGGATCGCCTTGTTGTCGCCGACCGTGGACGCGGCCGAAGCGTTGCAGCTTGGCCTGGTCTGTCGCGTGGTGCCGGCCTGGCAGCTGGAACAGGAAACGCGGGAGCTGGCGCAGCGGCTGGCCGCCGGGCCTACCCTGGCCTACGGCCGCATGAAACGCTTGATGCGCCAGTCGTTCGAGCACGACTTCGCCAGCCAGCTCGACGCGGAACGCGAGGCGTTCAAGGCCAGCAGCGAGACGGCGGACTTCAGCGAGGCGATCGCCGCCTTTTTCGACAAGCGGCCCGCCGTGTTCAAGGGCGGCTAAGCCATGCTGCTCAAACGGCACGAGCGACGTGCAGCGCATCGTCATCGCACGGCGGATGGAAGCCGACTGGGTTTGAAATATTTTGCAAAGTGAATTTATAAGGTGAGACCTACCATGAAGACTCGAATCACTGAACTGTTTGGCATCCGCTATCCCATCATCCAGGGCGGCATGATGTGGGTGGGCGTCGCTGAAATGGCGGCCGCCGTCTCCAACGCCGGTGGCCTGGGCGTCTTGACCGGCCTGACCCAGCCCACCCCTGAAGCGCTGGGGGCTGAGATCGACCGTTGCCGGGCGATGACGGACAAGCCGTTTGGTGTGAACCTGACGATACTGCCATCGGCCAATCCGCCTCCCTACGAGGCCTATCTGGATGTCGTCCTCAGTAAAGGCGTGAAGATACTGGAAACCGCCGGGAACAATCCCAAGGAATTCATCATCAAGGCCAAGGCGGCGGGCGTGAAGATCATCCACAAATGCACGTCGGTGCGGCATGCCCTGTCCGCCGAGCGCAACGGCGTCGACGCGATTTCCATCGACGGTTTTGAATGCGCGGGCCATCCGGGCGAGGATGACGTGGGCGGCCTGGTGCTGTTCGCCGCCGCCGCCGACAAGGTGAAAATCCCCTTGGTGGCCTCGGGCGGCATCGCCGATGGTCGCGGCATGGCGGCGGCTCTTGCGTTGGGGGCCGAAGGTGTGAATATGGGGACCCGGTTCTGCGCGACGCGGGAGGCGCCCATCCACCAGGATATCAAGGAGGCGCTGGTGCGCGCCGGCGAGCGCGATACCAACCTGATTTTCAGGACCCTGCACAACACCGGGAGGGTGCTCAAGAATGCCGTTTCGGACGAGGTGGTGGCGCTGGAGACGCGCGCGGGCGGTTGCGAATTCAAGGACATCCATCATTTGGTCGCCGGCGCTCGTGGCAGAGCCGCGCTCGGCAGTGGAGAAGTGGATGGCGGACTCGTCTGGGCCAGCCAGGCGGTCGGACTGATACACGATATTCCCAGTTGCGAGGCGCTGCTCGAGCGCATGGCCGCGGAGTGCCGGATGGCGATTGAACGCCAGCGCATGGTCTTCGCGTCGCGGTAAGCGGAACTGGCGACAGCGGGAAGTCCGCGCTGGATGGCTGGGATAAAGCGATCCGGACGCGCCAATAACCATGCGCGAGGTGACCATGATTGTTCCAACACAGCCTGGGTCCGGCGCCGGACCCGTCGATGAGCCACCCGGCGGTGCGGCGGGCGGCCCGCACCGGCATGGCCCGACTGGTTCTTCCGGCCTGGGTATGGCCTTGCACACACTGCCATCGCCGCTGCACGTGGTGCGCGTCTTAAAGCTGAGCATGGCGCGCTTGGACCTTAACCTGGAAGCCCTGTTCCTGGCAGCGGGGCTCGATGAGCACGAACTGCAGGCCTGCGATGAGCAATCCTTGTCGGACCGGTTGAGCGCGCTGTGGAGCCTGATGGTGGCGCGCACGGGCGATCCCTTGATCGGGTTGCCGCCGGACGATCCGTGCCGGCCGGAAGCGGAGCTCCCCGTGAGCATGTCGGCCCGGGTACTTCAGGCGTTGACGCAGGCGCTGGGCGATGGCGGACCGCTGCGGCAAGTGGTCGCCGCCAGGCTGTTCGTCAGTGAACGTACGCTGCAGCGCCACTTGGCCATGGAAGGGACCAGTTTCAAGGCGCTGCTGGACGCCACCCGCCGCGAGCTCGCCAGGCAAGCGTTGGTGGCTGGCGGGCTGCCTCTCAAGCGGCTGTGTGGCCGGCTCGGCTTCTCCGATCCGAGCGTGTTGCACCGGGCGTGCCGGCGCTGGTTCGGGGCCACCCCGTGCGAGCTGGCCAGCGGCCGTCGCCAGGCGCCGCCGGCGGAAGCGGAGTAACGGCCACCGGCCGGCAGAACGAGGGGGCATGGCGCGCCGGCCATCCCGGATTAAATCGCTTCCCACGCTCCGGCTGCGACTGCGACGGGCTTGGGCCTGGCCACCGCATGGGCAATTTCAGGCGTCGCCTTTTTAGCGATGGATGGGGCAGGTGCTTTTGGGGCGGCAACCGGTTTCAGCATCGTCGAACGGATGGATGCCTGGCGGCTGTCCAGTTTGAACACGCCGACCGCTTCCGCCAGCTTGCCGGCTTGATCTTGCATCGCTTCAGACGCGGCGGCGGCTTCTTCCACCAACGATGCGTTCTGTTGCGTCACCTGATCCATCTGGGCGATGGCCTGGTTGATCTGGTCTATGCCTGCGCTCTGCTCCAGGCTGGCTGAGCTGATTTCGTTCACGATGTCGGTGACACGTGTGATGCTTTCGACGATCTCCTGCATCGTCGCGCCGGCTTCGCCCACCAATTTCGACCCTGTGTCGACCTCGTTCACCGAGTCATCAATCAACTCCTTGATTTCCTTGGCGGCGGCGGCCGAGCGCTGCGCCAGGGTGCGTACTTCGGAAGCCACCACCGCGAAGCCACGGCCCTGCTCGCCGGCGCGCGCCGCTTCCACGGCCGCGTTCAAAGCCAGGATATTGGTCTGGAAGGCGATGCCGTCGATGACGCTGATGATGTCGGCGATCTTCTTCGATGATGCACTGATCGAGCCCATCGTTTCAACGACTTTGGCGACGACGGCGCCACCTTTGCTGGCGACCTCGGAAGCGGACAAGGCCAGTCCATTGGCCTGGTGCGCGTTATCGGAGTTCTGCCTGACCGTCGAAGTCAATTCTTCCATCGACGATGCGGTTTCTTCCAGCGAGGACGCTTGCTCTTCCGTACGTGATGAGAGGTCTAGGTTGCCGGCGGCGATCTGGCCGGAGGCCGTGGCGATGGTGTCGGCGCCGGTACGGACTTCCGAGATGATGGTGACGAGGCTCGCCGTCATGTCCTTCAGCGCATGCAAAAGCTTGCCGATCTCATCGGTGGAATGCACTGCGATATCGTTCGACAAGTCACCGCCCGCGACTTTTTCGGCGATTTCCACCGCATAGTTGAGTGGAATGGTAATGCTACGGATCAACCAGACACCGATCCCGATGCCCACGACCAGCCCGAAGACGAGCAAGGAAATAAACACGACTTGAAGCGTGGCAAAGCGCTGCTGAGAACGTTCATACTCGCTTTGACCGACGTCCAGCTGTATCTGGATGAGCTTATTGGACACCTCACGGATATGCTCGGATATGGGAAGAATTTTTCCATGCAACAGCGCTGTCGCCCGTGGCAGGTCTTGTGCGCGCAGCGCGGCGACGGCTGGCCGCATGCCTTCTTCCACGAATTGTTTTCGTACCTTGATGAGCTCGTCGGAATAGTTTTTCTCTTCGGGCGTCAAGTACGTGGCGGTATACGCCTCCAGCGTTTCAGTCGCCTGTTTGACATCCGCATCGACCGCGTCCATCTTTTTATTGATCTGAGCGAGATCGCCGCTAATGGCGCTTGCGACGCGCACCTGGTTACGCAGTAAGTTCCTGATCACTTTATCAAGTTGCCCCAACGCGACCAGGCGATCCTGATAGACGGTTTTAAGTGAAGCATTGGTGGTGCCCAAGCTGAAAAGGGCTACGCCGCCAAGGAACATCATGCCAACGGATAGAAACCCAATAACAAATATCAGGCGCGATTTGATTGATATATTTTTTAACATGAATTTCTCCCTTGCCATATCGTTTTTAAACTTCCCGCCAGCAACGCGCGGCCCATGCGTTTTCCATCCGAGCTGGCAACGCATCGGGGATCGCATACAATGTGTCCGTAAAGCGATACGGCTGTCCAGTATACGGACTAGGATTCCCGTGTCAATGGCGGGGAATTGTGTCCGGCAGGCGGACTGGTACAATCGCGGACCTCTGGGTGGCCTGTTGGTCGCGCTGGCTTCTTACGGTTTTGGAGACTCTATTGGCAGATGAGAAATTGAATGACAACGTGCGGGCAGTAGAGCGGGCTCTGGATATCCTCATGGCATTCACCGCGAGTGATTTCGAGCTGACTGCGAGCGAGTTACTCAAGCGGGTTGCCTTGAGCCGGCCCACCCTCTATCGGCTGCTGGGCACGTTGCAGCAGAGCGGCTTCATTACTTCGACCGGGGAGCCGCAACGGTTCCGGCTCGGGTCGTCGGTTGCCCATCTGGCGCACGTGTGGGCGTCGCGCCAGGACATTCATTACCTTGCCCAGCCTATGTTGCGCCGGCTCTGGGATGCGACCGGAGAAACGGTTTCGCTCTTCATCACGCAAGAGGGAAAACGTTTGTGTGTCGCAGAAATCCCCAGCGCGCACCCATTGAGCTTAAGGCGTGGAATCGGATATCAGGAAACGCTCATTCTTGGCGCCGGCGGGCGAGCCATCCTTGCGTTTGACGATCAACCAAGGCATGACATTGAAGAGTTGCTGCGTGCGGCGGACATCACGCCCGCCGAGCACCACAACAAACTCGCGTGGATAAGGGAGCATGGTTACGCCGTCAGTCGTGATGAACTGATGGTAGGGGCCACCTCGGTTGCGGCGCCGTTCTTTGGCGGTGGCGGGCGAGTAGAGGGCGCCATGTGCGTCTATGGCCCCGGCGCGCGGCTTAATGATGAAAAAGTGGAAGAAATTGCGCGGTTATTGATGCGTGAATGCGAGCTCTTGTCCGCCGCACTGGGATTTCGCCGCCCCGATGCCGTGACGGCAAAGCAGTGATCCTGTGCGACCTGCCGGCGGAACCTGTGCGCCGCCCCGGATCATTGCTCCGGCGGCGCCAGCATTGACTGCTCCCGCATCACCGCGATCGCCCGTTCCCGGAACCATTGATGCACGCGATCCGGATCGCGCAATTCATGCCAGTACGCGAAGATCTGGTACGGCTTCACCCGCAGCGGCAGCGGCTTGACGACGATGGGCAGCAAGGCGGCCAGGCGCAGCGCGTAAAAGCGCGGTAAGGTCAGCAGCAGGTCGCCGGAAGCGGCGATCTGGCAGGCCGCGAAATGGTGTTGGCAGAACAGGTGGATCTTGCGGTACCGTCCATCGTTGCCAAGCAAAACGTCCAGCGTATTGGGCTCGCCCGTCGATGACACGCACACATGCTGCGCCGCGAAGTAATCGGCGCGGGTCGGGGTGCCGTGCGCCAGCGGATGGTCGCGGCGCATGACGACGACGTGGGTTTCGTCGAACAGGTAGGCGCTGGCCACGCGCGGCCCCACCCGCAGCTGGCGCTCGATTACCAGGTCCAGCTGGCCGCTGGCCAGCGCCCGTTCCACTTCGTCCAGCGGCACGCGCCGGCTGGCCAATCTGAGGCGCGGCGCTTCGCGCGCGAAGGTGGCGGCCAACGCGGGCAGCGCCATCGATTCCAGCATGTCGCGCGTGCCCATCGTCATTTCCATATCCAGCGTCGCGGGTTCGACTTCCGCCTCACTGCGCAAGGTGCCCTGCAAGCCGTGCAGATGACTTTGCACGGCGTCGATCACCGCCAGCGTGCGCTCGGTCGGGACGATGCGGTTGCCTTGGCGGACGAACAAGGGATCGTCAAAGTGCTCGCGCAAGCGGTTCAGCGCATGGGTCACGGCCGGCTGCGTCAGGTGCAGCGCGCGCGCGGCGGCGGTGATGCCGCCTTGCTGGTAGATCGCGTCCAGTACGCGGAACAGATTCAAGTCGATGCGGTTGTCCTTGGACATGGTTGGGCGCAGTGTATGGGTGAGTCAGGCATATTAATCCCATTCATACCTGAACATTATAAATATTCATTTTATGGATGGGCTCAATTCGCGTACGCTGGCCGTATCGCAACAGCTTGGGCTTTACATCATGGACTACTCCCGTTTTGAACGTAGCCGCGCGTGGACCGTGCGCGGCGTGGCCGCCAACCTTGCATCGCAGCGGCGCAACGCCGCGTGGAGGGCAGGGGCATGAGCGCAACCGTCACCGACGCGCGCCCCGTGCGCGATGAAGACCGTCTCGATATGGCGCGCCTGGACGCTTACCTCAAGGGCGCCATCGCGGGCCTGGAGGGAGAACCGGAGCTGCGCCAGTTCCAGGGCGGCGCTTCCAACCTGACTTACCTGGTCAGCTATGGCGAACGTTCCCTCGTGCTGCGCCGCGCGCCGGCCGGCGCCGCCGGCGCGGGCGCGCATGACATGCTGCGCGAGGCCGGTGTGATGGCGGCCCTCAAGCCAAGCTATCCTTACGTGCCGGCCATCCTGGCCCGTTGCGACGATCCCGCTGTCGTGGGCGCGCCGTGCTTTGTGATGGAATGCCTGCCCGGCATCATCCTGCGGCGCGACCTGCCGGCCGGCCTGGGGCTGGACCCCGCCGGCGTGCGCCAGCTGTGCACCAATGTGCTGGACCGCCTGATCGAACTGCACGGCGTCGATACGTCGCGCCCGGAGATCGCGGCGCTGGGCAAGGGCGAGGGCTATGTGGCGCGCCAGTACGACGGCTGGACCGGGCGCTGGCAGCGCGCGCTGACCGACGGCACCGATGCCTGCGAGGACGTGGTGGCGTGGCTGGGCGCCGTGCGGCCGCAGCGCGATACCCGCCAGTGTGTGATCCACAACGACTATCGCTTCGACAACGTGGTGCTCGATTCCGCCGATCCCACGCGGGTCGTCGGCGTGCTCGATTGGGAAATGGCGACCCTGGGCGACCCGCTGATGGACCTGGGCGGCTCGCTGGCCTACTGGGTGGAAGCGGGTGATGAGCCAGCGTTCCTCGCGTCGCGCCGCCAGCCCACGCATGCGCCGGGCATGTTGACGCGCCGCGAAGTGCTGGCTTACTACGCCGAGCGCACCGGCACGGATATCGGTGACTTCGCGTTCTATGAAGTGTTCGGCCTGTTCCGCCTGATGGTGATCGCGCAGCAGATCTACCGCCGCTACGCGCTGGGACAAACCACCAATGCGCAGTTCGCGGGCTTTGGCGAGATGGTGCGCTACCTGGGCCAACGCTGCCGGGCCGTGATCACCACGGGCGGGAGCGTGCGATGAGCGAGACGACTAACCTTGAGAAGACCGCCAGCATGAACGCCAGCACGCTGTTCGACCTGACAGGCAAGGTCGCCCTGGTCACTGGCGCCAGCCGTGGGATCGGCGAGGAGGTCGCCCGCCTGCTGGCCGCCAGCGGCGCGCACGTGATCGTGACGAGCCGCCGCCGCGACGATTGCCAGCGCGTGGCCGACGACATCATCGCTGCCGGCGGTTCAGCGGAAGCGGCGGCTTGCCACATCGGCGAGCTGGCGCAGATCGAAGCGCTGTACGCGTACATCACCGCGCGCCATGGCCGCCTCGACATCCTGGTCAACAACGCGGCCACCAGCCCGTACTTCGGCCCCATCGCCGATACCAGCGCCGACGCGTTCCAGAAGACGGTGGATGTGAATATCCGCGGCTACTTCTTCATGTCCACCCACGGCGCCAAGCTGATGGCGGCCAATGGCGGCGGCTCCATCATCAACGTGGCGTCCGTCAACGGCGTGATCCCGGGCCTGCACCAGGGCATTTACTCGATCACCAAGGCGGCCGTCATTTCCATGACCAAGGCGTTCGCGGTCGAGATGGCGCAAGCGGGCGTGCGCTGCAACGCGCTGCTGCCGGGCTTCACCGACACCAGGTTCACCAGCGCGCTGAAGGAGTCGCCCGCCGTGCTCAAGCAGTTGCTGGCGCACGTGCCCATGCGCCGCGCCGCGCAGCCGTCCGAGATGGCGGGCACGGTACTGTACCTGGCGTCCGCCGCGGCCAGCTATACGACGGGGGCGATCCTCAATGTCGACGGAGGCTATCTCTGCGTGTGAACCACCGTTGAGGCGGACCTGAACCGGCCGCAACGCGGCGTTACTCCCATGCCAATCTGGCGCTCGTGGCACGGCGCCCGGCGTACACTGGGCCGGCTGCGGAAGCCAGTCCTTGCAGCACGCGCTGGCGCCGCCTACTAGGGGGGAGTTCAACATGACTTACACATTGGCAGCCGTATTCGAGCACCGTACCGACGCCAACTATGCGCGCGATGCGCTGATCAGCGCCGGCTTTGACGGTCACACCATACAATTGAGCGACGGGGCCGGCGCCACCGGCGCGTCGCGGCAACAGGACATCGACACCAGCCCGGGCGCCACCGACGAGAGCTTGCTCGACAGCGTGAAGCATTTCTTCGGCCGCCTGTTCGGCACGGAACACGACGACCAGCGCATGATCGCCGAGGCGATCCGGCGCGGCCATGTCGTGCTGACGGTGCATGCCACCAGTCGCGAGCAGGCCGAGCGTGCGGGCGGCATCCTGCAGGCCTTCGGGCCGGCCGGTATGGGCCAGCAATGGGCGCGCGGGGACAACGAGTCGTGGCGCGCGGCCGGCGCGGCCATGCAACAGGCGGACGCGGGGGCGCCGCAAGGCGAGCGCGCGCAACGCGAGGCGGGGCAGTCCGCTTCGGGGGACATGGGACGGATGGAAGGGACGGAAGGGACGGAAGGGACGGAAGGGACGGCGCAGTCCGGCGCATCGCGGCAGCGCGCCGATATGCGCATGGATCCGCATCCCAATCAGGACAGCCTGAACATCCAGCGCGGCGACAATATAGGTATCAGCGAGGAGACGTATTTCCATGCGCACTGGCTCGACACCTTTTCCTACACCGGCGGCACCTACCAGGAGTATGACCCGGCCTATCGCTATGGCGCGTCGATGGCCAACCGCACCACCTACCAGGGCAGCGCCTGGGAAGAAGTGGAGCCGGCCCTGCGCGAGGAGTGGCAGCGCGCCTATCCGGAATCGCGCTGGGAGAAATTCAAGGATGCGGTGCGGACCGGCTGGGACCGCATGAAGGGCTAGCGCGCCGGGACCGTCATTTCGGCAGCAGGTGCCGGAAGGTCGGTTCGATATTGCGTGCATGTAGGAAGCGCACGATATCGTCCAGGGTGGCGTCTTTCAGCAGCAAGCCCGGTGGTGTCGCGGCGTATGCGTCCGGGGCGGTCGCGCATATGGTCGCGCACGCGCGATCCGGCGCGCCGGCGGGCGTGCCGGTGGCGGATGCGCCCGCGTGCGCGCTCGCCTGTGCGCCCGCTGGGATGCCCGTTGGGATGGCGCTCGTCGCATCCGTTGGCGTGCCCGTCGCCGGCTTGCTGTGCGCGCGCTGGAGTTGTTGCAGCGCGTGCTCGAATTGCGCCGTGCTGATGCTGTGCAGCTTGTCCAGCAACGCCGCTTGTCCGGCCGGGGGCGGCGCGATCTCCAGGGCCGGTTCGTCGGCGAACGACGCGCCCAGTTCCGGATGGATAAACGCCGCCCATTTTTCTCCGCCAGGCAGCGGGCAGGGCGGCAGTTCGTCCGCGGCAGCGGCAGGGCGCGCGCCCGTAGCCTCAGCCGCAGCCATACCCGCAGCCGCAGCCGCAGCCGAGCCCGTTCTCATACGCGGCGCGTCCGTCTCAGGCAGGTAAGCCGCGTGCAGCAGCGCCAGGAAGGTATCGACCTGTGCCGGCGGGGCCGGCACTTCCAGCGACAGCCACAGGTCGTAGCCCGCGCCCGAGATGCTGACGGCGGGCGCCGGCAGGCCCAGTTCGGTCTGCAAGGCGTTGGCCACGGCGCACAGGCGGGTCCAGTGTTGTTCCTGTCCGGCGCCAGCCGTATGGTTGAAGTGGATGACGATGGCGCGCGTGCGCCCGTCGTCCGTGGTCAGCCGCAGCGCGGGCGCGGGCTGGCCGGCCATGCGGCGCGCGAGCATGTCGGCCGTGTTGGCTGCCGTGGCCGCCGTGGCCTGCGATGGCAGGTAGAGCCGGATGAGTTCCGAGATTAACTTTTGCATGAG
Source organism: Rugamonas apoptosis (assembly GCF_014042355.1). Lineage (GTDB taxonomy): Bacteria > Pseudomonadota > Gammaproteobacteria > Burkholderiales > Burkholderiaceae_D > Rugamonas > Rugamonas apoptosis. Next base: position 578,930 of record NZ_JACEZU010000002.1, on the reverse strand, counting down.
CTTCCTTGAGGGGGCGCGCCGGGCGCCGCCATATTCGTGGCCGCCATTCTGACACATCGCACTTTGTTGCGGCCCGTCTCCTTGGCTTCGTATAGTGCCATGTCGGCTTCGTTGAGGATGGCTTCGATGCCCTTGCTGTCGCTGCGCATCATGGCCACCCCCAAACTGGCCGTGATGGGAATCGCGCGCCCCTCGAACTCGGCCGGCGGCGCGTCGGCGATGGTCTTGCGGATCCGTTCGGCCGTCTCCAGCGCCTCGGCCAGCGTGGTCTCGGGCAACATTACGACGAACTCCTCGCCGCCCAGGCGGGCAGGCAAGTCGGCGTGGCGCACGCTGTGGCGCAGGCAGTTGGCCGTGCGCACCAGCACGGCGTCGCCGGCCGCGTGGCCAAAACTGTCGTTGACGCGCTTGAAGCGGTCCAGGTCGATCATCAGCAGCGCCAGCGGGCGCTGGTAGCGGCTGGCGATGGCGAAGGCGGCGTCGGCTTGCTGGAAGAACGCGCGCCGGTTGGCAAGCTGGGTCAGCGGGTCGGTGTAGGCGATGGTGGCCAAGGCTTGTTCGCGTGCGTGCTGGGTTTCCGTGTCCGTAAAACTCAGCAGCAATTCGCGCGGCTCGTCCCGCCTGGACGGCAGCGGCGCCACCGCCACCAGCGCATGACGGGTGGCATCGCCCACCTTGAGCGTGGCCTCCATGCTGCGGCCCTCGGCCGCGCCGGCCAAGCGGGCGCCGGCGCACAGTTCGCGCCACCCGGCCGGATCGGCGAACAGCGACTCGGCCACCTTCAATTGCTCGCCCGGCATGGCGCCAAACAGGTGGCCAAAGGCGGGATTGGCGCGCAACAACAAGCCATCGTCCAGCCGCACGTGGGCCAGGGCCACGGGCGCGGTGGCGATCAGGCGCGTCATGGCGCGCGCGCCGATGTCGAGCTGCTCCTTGTCGAATTGCAGCTGGGCCGCCTGGCGCGCGCCCTGGCGTACCAGCCGCAACAGCAACGCCAGCGCCATCAGCAGCAGCAAGGTGCTGACGCCGGTGAACACCAGTTCCGCATACCAGGGCGCCAGAAAGTCCAGTTCCGCCGCCTCCACCCGCAACAGGAAGGCGCCGTTGGCGAAGGGCAGCTCATACACCAGGTGCTTGATGTGGTCGTAGGGCGAGATCCAGTAGCTGAGCTGTGGGCGGTCGCGGAACGGCTGGTGCGCCACGGGCGGGATAGCGGCGCCGATGACGGCGTCGGCCATCGGGTAGCGGAAGGCCAGCCGGTTGCCTGGCGTCTGGACGATGGCTACCACGCTGTGGCGTCCCAGCGAAAAGCCGGCCTGTTCCTGTTCTTTCAGGCGCCGTTGGAAGTGCTCGTGGCTTTGCAGGGCGAACACGTAGGCGCGCGGCAGGCCGTTTTCCCCTCGCACGGAGCGCGTCACCACAAAGCCGCTGGGCCAGGCCGAACGGGGGCCGCCCTGGTAGATCGTGATCGCGCTGGCCCGCACGGGATCATCGCGCAGCATGGAAACGTCGATCTGGTCGTGCGCGCGCACGGTGGTCACGTTGTTCGACATGAACAGCACCCGGCCATGACGGTCGGCCACGCCCAGCAGCTCGATATCGTCATTGGCGGCCGCTTCCCGCGTCAACAGCGCCTGCAGGATGGCCACTTGCTGCCGGTTGGCGCTGGCCAGGTCCAGCGGTAAATGATCGTTGAGCGTATCGATCACCAAGTTCTCGGTGGTCGTCAGCTGCGCTATTTGCAGCGTCAGCGAGCGGCGCGAACTGAGCGCCACGTTTTGCAGTTGCTGGGCGATCTGTTGTTCCAGCTCGTGTCTGTGCTGGTAGACCCGGATCGCGCTGCTGCCGATGTACAGGCAGGCAAGGAAGGCCAGCAGCCAGGTCATGGCGGCATAGTACTGGAACAAGGGCTTATTGGCGGGGAACGCGGTGTGCGGATCGGTCATGGCGAGTGTCTCGTTATGATAATTCTGCTAAGCCTTGTGCCTGTGCTCACTGTACGAGATCGGTGACGGCTTGTCACTGTCATTTCGCCACAGGTAATAAGCGTGGTGTGGCGGCCATGCCACCATCGCTCCGTGGTGCTAGCATGGAGCGGCGCGCGGGTTGAACCTTTTTGCTGCCTTGAGGCATTAACAGGCGACCAGGGAGAGTGACGATGCGGGAGGGGCGGAATCTGGACGGACAAGTGGCCGGCACCGGCGGCGCCGGCTGTGACGATGCGTGCCTGTTGGCGCGGATCGTGGCTGGCGACCGGCGGGCGTTCGAACAGCTGTACCGCGCTTATTTCCCCCGGCTGGGCCGTTTCCTGGGCCGCATGGTGCGCAGTGTGCCGCTGGTCGAGGAAGTGATCAACGACACCATGCTGGTGGTGTGGCAGAAGGCGGCCAGTTATGACGGCAGTTGCAAGGTGTCGACCTGGATTTTCGCGATCGCCTACCGCAAGGCGCTGAAGGGCTTGCGCGGCAGCGACGAGCCGGTCGAGTCCGACACCGACCTGTACCAGGCCGGCCCGGAACTGGAGCCGGACCACCTGCTGGAAGGGCGCCAGTTGCGTCAGGTGCTGGAGCGGGCGCTGGCCCAGTTGCCGCTGGCGCAGCGGGTGGTGATGGTGCTCACCTACGACCACGAGATGGGTTACGCGGAGATCGCGGACGTGGTCGGTTGTCCCGTCAACACGGTCAAGACCCGCATGTTTCATGCGCGCCACAAATTGAAGGAATTGCTGGCGAGCCAGAAGGAGGATTACTCATGAACGGCCACACCATCCAGCTGGACGATCCAGCACATGAGGCCGCGCGGGGATTGCTGCCCTGGTACGCGGCCGACCGGCTCGACCCGGCCGACAACGCCACCGTCCGGCGGCACCTGGCCGAGTGTGCGGCGTGCCGCGCCGAACTGGACTTTGAACGCCGGCTGCGGGCGGCGGCCGCCCTGCCGGCGGATGATGGCGCGGGTGCGGCCGGTGGCCTGGACGTGGAGCGGGCGCTGGCCGCCTTGTTGCCGCGCCTCGATGAGGAGGTGCCGATGTCGGTCCCGATCCCGGTCTTGGCCCCGGTTCCGGCTACAGCCATGGCTACGACCCCGGCTGCGGCTACGGCTCCGGTTTCTGCTTCTGCTTCGGCTTCGGCTTCGGCTTCGGCCTCGGCCTCGGCCCCGGCCCCGGCCCCGGCCCCGGCCCCGGCCCCGGTCCGTTCTTGGTGGCGCCGCGCTGCCGCCAATGACCCGTCCTGGCTGCGCTGGGCGCTGGCGGCGCAGTTCGCCGTCATTGCGGGGCTGACGTTGCTGCTGGCGCGGCCGGTGGCCGACGGCGGCGCCTATCATGTGCTGGGCGCCGGGGCCAGCGCCGGCAACCTGGTGGTGGTATTTAAGCCAGAGACGGCGGAACGGGACTTGCGCCGCATCCTGCAAGCCAACGGCGCGCATGTGGTGGACGGTCCCACCGTGACGGATGCTTACCTGCTCAGCGTGCCGGACCCAGGTGCGGCACGCGCGCGCCTGAGGGCCGAGCCGGCCGTGGTGCTGGCCGAGCCATTGGCGGGAGGAGCGTTGCCGTGAACACGCTGCCACAGGCGCCGCCGGTGCGATCGCTGGTGCTACCAGTGCTATCAATGCTATCAATGCTTTTAGTGGTATCACTGGCGCTATCACCGGCGCTGTCGCCTGCCGCCACCGCCGTGGCGATGCAGGCGGACGATGGCGGGCCTGCTCAGTCCGGCGACGCGGCCGCGCCGGAGCGCCAGTTATTGGTCATGCTGCGCCTGCCGCCGCCCCATTACCGCCCGGATGCCGGCTATGGCGGCCGCTACCTGGACGATGGCGGGCGCGCGGCGCGTCACCGCATCGCCGAGGAACTGGCCCGGCTGCACGGCCTGAAGCTGGTGAGCGACTGGCCCATGCCCACACTGGGTGTCGATTGCTACGTGCTGGAGACGCCCGCCGGCGGTGAGCCGGCCCGCATCGCGGAGTTGCTATCGCACGACCCGCGCGTGGAGTGGGCACAACCGGTGGCCATGTATTCCGGCATGGATGGCGCGGCGCCGCCCCTGTATCCGGTGCAGCCCAGCGCGCGCTACTGGCATGTGGCCGAACTGCACCGGGCGGCCACGGGGCGCGACGTGTCCGTGGCGGTGGTCGACAGCGGCATCGATGGCCACCATCCCGACCTGGACGGGCAACTGGCGCAGACTGAGAATTTCGTTGAAGGCAGCAGCTATCTGCCGGAAGCCCATGGCACGGCGGTGGCCGGCATCATCGCCGCGCGCGGGGGGCGGCAGGGCATCCTGGGCGTGGCGCCTGGCGCGCGGCTGATGGGCTTGCGCGCCTGCTGGCAGCAGAACGGGCAGGGCGCGCGTTGCAGCAGCTTCACGCTGGGCAAGGCGCTCAATTTTGCCATCCTGCATGAGGCGCGCATCATCAACTTGAGCCTGTCCGGGCCGCCGGACCGGCTGCTGGACCGTTTGCTGGACGCGGCGCTGGCGCGCGGTATCAGCGTGGTGGGCGCCATCGATCCGCAAGGGACGGCGCGTGCGTTCCCCGTATCCCATCCCGGCGTGATCGCGGTGGCCCAGCAGGCACGCGTTGGCACTGTGGCGGCACTGGCCCCGACCATGGCCTCGGCCCTGACCCCGACCCCGAGCGGCGCCGTGCTGGCGCCGGGCCAGGATGTGCCGGCCAGTTTGGCGGGCGGCGGCTGGCGTTTCGTGTCCGGCAACTCCTATGCGGCGGCCCATGTGACGGGCATGCTGGCGCTGCTGGCCGAATTACGGCCCGGCGCAAAAGGCGCGCAACTGGAACGCCTGCTGGTGCCGGGCACGGGGCAAAATGCTGCTACCATCGACGCATGTGCCACCATCGCCAACACCACAGGCGCTTGCACCTGTTCATGCGCCGCCGTCACCCTGCACACCAGCCGCCGGCCTTGAGGGCAGCCGTGGCGCTGGCGCTGCTGCTGTCCGTGGGCGGCGCGGCGGCGCAGAGCAGCGGCAGCGTGGCGCTGCTGTCAGACTACCGCTTCCGTGGCCTCTCGCTCAGCGATGGCCGTCCCTCGGTCCAACTGGGCTTGAATTACGACAGTCCCCAAGGCTGGTACGCCGGCGCGCAGGTGGCAGGGGCCAACTTGCGCGAGCGCGACATGACGCAGTTGATGGCCTATGGTGGACTGGCGCGGCGCCTGGCGTCTGGCTGGAGCTGGGAGGCGGGCGCCAGCGCATCCCGCTTCAGTGGCGCGCGCGACAGCGATTATGGCGAGTGGTATGCGGGCCTGGCCTCGGAGCGGGTGGGCTTGCGGCTCTATTTCGCGCCGCACTACTTCGGGCGCGACATGCGCACCGCCTACGTGGAAGCGAACGGTTTTTATCCGCTCGGTGACACTGTCAAACTGGTCGCGCACGCGGGCGTGCTGCGCTACCTGCCGCGCGATGGCGCGAACCTGCCGTCCCGCGGCGACGCCCGCCTGGGCCTGGCGGCGGCGCTGGGCGATTGGAACGTGCAACTGGCGTGGGTGGCCGCGTCCTCGCGCGGGCCCAGTGCAGGCGCATCGCCCTACTACACGGCGCCATCCAGGCAGGTGCTGGTGCTCAGCGTGGCTTATGCTTTCTAGCGGTTGAAAATTTGGGACGCAACACAATTTGCGCTGGCGCAAATTGTATTGCGTCCCAAATTTTCCGTCTTCAATTTTCTTCCGTCCCACTTTTTCATGAAACCTTGCGGTCGTCTGCGGGAATGAACGGGCAGCGGTACATCGCCATTCTCGCTGAAAGGACGCACCATGAATACCTCGCATTGCCTGCACAAATTGGCCGGCGTTGGCCTGGCCCTTATGCTGACCGCTTGCGGCGGCGGTTACGGTGGCGGCGGCAGCTACATGCCGCCCGCCCCACCTGTCGTTAGCAGCTACGCCGTCACCAGCCTGGTGTCGGACGCCGTGATCCCGGCGGCCCATACGGACGCCAATCTCGTCAACGGTTGGGGCGTGGCCTTCAATCCGAAAGGCTTTGTGTGGGTGGCCGCTAACGGCACCTCCAAATCGACCCTGTACGACGGCAATGGCGTGCCCCAGTCGCTGGTGGTCAGCACGCCTGACGCGCCGACCGGCATCGTCTTCAACGGCACCACCGACTTCAAGCTGACCCAGGGCGGCGTGACCGGCGCCAGCCCCTTCCTGTTCTCCACCGAGAGCGGCATGATCGCGGCCTGGTCGCCGTCCGTGAGCGCCACCACGGCCGTGACCACTTTCGACGGCAGTGGCGCCGGGGCGGTCTACAAGGGCCTGGCCATCGGCAGCTTCAGCGGCGTCAATTACCTGTACGCGGCCGACTTCCATAATATGCGGGTCGACGTGTTCGACACCAATTTCGCCAAGGTCAGCCTGCCCGGTGGCTTCACCGATCCTGGCTTGCCGGCCGGTTATGCGCCGTTCGGCATCCAGGTCATCGGCGACAAGGTGTACGTGGCCTACGCCAAGCGGGCCGCCACCGGTGACGATGAGCAGGCCGGCGCCGGCCTCGGTGTACTGGACGTGTACACCACGGGCGGTGCGCTGGTGCGCCAACTGGTGACTGGCGGCGCGCTGAACGCGCCATGGGGTATCGCGATGGCGCCGGCGGACTTCGGCAGCAACAGCAATATGCTCCTGGTGGGGAACTTCGGCGATGGCAAGATCAACGTCTATGACCCGGCCAATGGCGCCGCCATGGGCACGTTGAAAGGGGCGGACGGCCAGCCGCTGGTGATCGACGGCTTGTGGGGTATCGCGTTCGGTAATGGCCTCAACAGCCAGCCCACCAACACGCTGTTCTTCGCCGCCGGGCCCAAGGACGAGGCCCATGGCCAGTATGGCCGCATCGACCTGAAGTAGGCGCGTAGGAGTGTTTTTGCGCGAACGCAACACCGGTGTCAGGTCTGGCATTCGGACACGAACTCATGTACGAATGTTGGCACTGACCCCGGTGCGCTGACCCCGGTGCGCGGAGCGGCGCGCCCTTTGCGCGAACGCAAGGGGCGCGCCGCACAAAGTTGGATAATGGCAAGCTCGTCAGTCACATCAGCGCCGCCTGTGGGCCGCGTGCCATGCTGGCGCCCGGCCCGGTGCGGTGTCGCGGGCGGCCCGGGTGGCGGTGCTGTGGCTGATGCTCCTTACACAGTACCCCAGGAGAGCCGCCATGCAGCAGCGCTACGCCCCAGGCCTGTTCGATCGCTTGATGGATGGACCGGCGCGCGCCCGGGGCTGGCCGCTGGAACGGCTCAAGGACGCCGTCGCGTGTGACCTGGAAGCGCTGTTCAACACCCGCGCGGCGCTGGCTGGCACCGAACTGGAACCGTTTCCCGAGGTGCGCAATTCCATCCTCAATTACGGCTTGATTGATTTCGCCGGCATGTGCCTGACCAGCGACGAGGACCGCCAGAGAATCTGCGCCGCCGTGCGGCAGGCCATCGAACGCCACGAGCCGCGCCTGTATGCGGTGAGCGCCGCGCTGCGGCTGTCGGACGCGCTGGTGAACCGGCTCGATATCGTCATCAGCGCGCGCCTGAAGGCCGACCCGGCGGCCGAACTGGTGCGCTTCGACGCCGTGCTCAAACCATCGACCCAGCAGTATGCGATCGACCGCGGCGGCCCGTCCGAAGACGGCGCCGCCTGACTAAGCGGCTCAGTAGCTGGTCAGCGGCACGGGCTGGCCGTGCTTGAAGGTGAAGATGGTGACGGGCGATTGCTTCATGTCGCCGTGCGTGTCGAAGGCATAGGTGCCGGCCACGCCCTGGTAGCTGCCGGCCGCCACGGCCACGCCCACCTTGAGCGGATCGGTCGAATTGACCTTCTGCATGGCTTGCGCGTACAGCTGCACCGCATCGTAGTAGGAAGCCGCGTACACGTCCGCATCCTGCTTGAAGCGCTGCTTGTATTTGGCCTTGAACGCGGGGCCGCTGGTGGCCTTGTCCAGGATGGCGCCGCCCTGCGAGCACAGTACGTTCTCGCCGGCCGCGTTGCCACCGAGCTTGCCCATCTCCGCCGTGCAGATGGTATCGCCGCCCAGCAGCCTGGCGTTGATGCCCAGTTGCTTCATCTGGCGCGCCATGGGTGCGCCCTGCGGCGCGTAGCCGCCGAAGAAGATGGCTTCCACCTTTTTCGCCTTGAGCTTGGTGAGGATGGACGTGAAGTCGATCGCCTTATCGTTGGTGAACTCGTGGCCGGCCACCGCCATGCCCGATGCCTTGGCCTGCTTCTTGAATTCCTCGGCCACGCCCTGGCCGAAGGCCGTGCGGTCGTCGATCACGGCCACGTTCTTCAGGTGCAGCGCGTTGGCCGCGTACAGCGCCATCTTCGAACCCAGTTGGGTGTCGCTGGCGTTGACGCGGAACAGGCCCTGGTAGCCTTGCTGCGTCAGTTTGGGATTGCTGGCCACGGTGGCCACCAGCGCGCCGGCGTCATGGTAGGTGCGCGAGGCGGGAATGGCCACGCCCGAGTTGTACGGCCCGACCACGTAACGCACACCGGCATCCACCAGCTTCTGCGCCACCGCTACGCCGGATTTGGGGTCGCCCTGGTCGTCCTCGGACAGCAGCTCGAATTTAACTTTTTTGCCGGCTACCGTGATGGGCTTGGCGTTCAATTCCTCGATGGCGAGACGGGCGCCGTTTTCATTGTCCTTGCCGGAGAACGCCTGGGCGCCCGACAGCGGGCCACTGTGGCCGATTTTCACCACCGTGTCCTGCGCGCCGGCCGCACCGGCCATGCCCAGCAGCGCCACGGCGCCTGCGATGTGCTTGAATTGCATTGAGTCTCCCGAGGTTGGCGCGCGGGCCGGCGGCCGTCGCGCAGTGAGCAGAATTATCGCCAAATTCGACACATATTATCGTGTGACTTACGCCGCAGGGGCAGTCATTTTGGCGGGAATTGAGCGGCGACAGTGCGCCTGCCGGAATTTTATTTGGTTTTGGCACCAGGGTGGCCGCCCCGTACCCGCTGCAAATCGCTCAACATTGCCGCCGCCGGTGGTATGCTCACCGTCAGAGAGTTCCAGCGCGCAACGTAAGAGCAACCTGACGGGTCTACCGGGATGGACGTCTACACCCCACAAGTCTGGCTTCCCCATGAACGGCCCTCGCTACCGGGTTCGCCGTCCACGCCCCTGCATTCGGACCGGCGCCGGGCCGCCTACCTGATCGTGGGCCTGATCGTGGCGCTCACGGGTGGCTTGGGGAACGCGCTGGTGTCGGTCAACCTGCCGTACCTGCAAGGTTCGCTGGGCGTCTATTCGTCTGAAATCCAGTGGCTGCCGGCCGCCTACGTGATGGCCAATGTGTCGATGAATCTGCTGCTGGTGAAATTCCGCCAGCAGTTCGGCCTGCGCCTGTTCACGGAACTGTTCCTCATGCTGTACGCCGCGGCCACGCTGGCCCATTTGTTCGTGCACGGGCTGGCGTCGGCCATCGCGGTGCGGGCCGCCAGCGGCATGTCCGGCGCGGCGCTCACGGTGCTGGGGCTGTACTACACGCTGCAGGCGTTTCCGGCCAGGCACCGGCTCAAGGGCGTGGTGCTGGGCGTGGGTTTCGCCCAACTGGCGCTGCCGCTGGCGCGGTTGTTTTCGTCCGAGTTGCTGGAGCTGGGCGAGTGGCGCGGCCTGTACTGGTTCGAACTGGGCATGACGCTGCTGGCGCTGGGCTGCGTGCTGATGCTCAAGCTGCCGCCGGGCGACCGCGTGAAGGCGTTCGTCAAACTGGACTTCCTCACCTTCGCCCTGTTTGCGCCGGGTGTGGCGCTGCTATCGGCCGTGCTGGCGCTGGGGCGCACCGTGTGGTGGCTGGAGTCGCGCTGGCTGGGCTACAGCCTGGCCGCGTCCATCGTGCTGATCGCGGCCGCGCTGCTGGTCGAGCATAACCGGCGCGCGCCGCTGCTCAATACGCGCTGGCTCAGCACGGGGAGCATGCTGCGGCTGGCCTTGTCCGTGCTGCTGATCCGGGTGGTGCAGTCCGAAGCCAGCGGCACGGTGGGCTTCCTGCAGGCGCTGGGTTTGAACAACGACCAGATGCAGCAACTGTGGCTGGTGGTGATGGCCGGCACCGTGGCCGGCATGGTGGCCAGCGCGCTCACCATCGCGCCGTCCCGCATCGCGCCGTCGCTGATGCTGTCGCTGGCGATGATGGCGATGGGCGCCTGGATGGACGCCCACGCCACCAACCTCACGCGGCCCGCCAATATGTATGTGAGCCAGTTCCTGCTGGCCTTTGGCGGCGCGTTCTTCCTCGGCCCCACCTTCATATCCGGCTTTGGCGCCGTGATCGCGGCGCCCAGTAACCTGATCAGTTTTTCGCTGATGTTCACCATTTCGCAAAACATGGGCAGCCTGCTGGGCTCCGCGCTGGTGGGGACGTTCCAGGTGGTGCGGGAAAAATACCATTCCAGCCAGCTGGTCGAACATTTGACCTTGCTCGACCCGCAAGTGGCGGCGCGGGTGCAGGCTGGCGGCGCGGCGCTGGGCGGCACGCTGGCCGATCCGGCCACGCGCAGTGCGCAGGGTGTGGCGTCGCTGGGCGCGGCGGCCACGCGCGAGGCCAACATCCTGGCCTACAACGATGTGTTCATGCTGATCTGCGCCGTGGCGCTGGCTACGCTGGCGTGGCTGACGGCACGCTATTTCTGGGAGCAGTGCGTGGTCGGCAAGGCCAGCGCCGGGCCCAACGCGCAAACGGGCATGGCTAACGTTTCACTTAACAATTCCGGATTGCGATGACTAACACTGCACCCGACTCCACGTCCCCGGGCCCGACCCCGGCTTCGGCTTCCGCTTCGGACCCAACCTCGACCCAGGCTTCGGCTCCGGTTTCAGCTTCAGCTCCGACCCCGGCTCCGGCTCCGGCTCCGGCTCACGCACCAGCCGACATGGCGGCGGTGGCAGCTGCCGCCGCCGCCGCCGCGGTGGCCGCCGCCTCGCCACCGCCGATGCCGCCGGACCGGCGCGCGCAGTGGTTGTCGGCCATCGGCTTCGCGGCCGTGGCGCTGGCGGGCGTGCTGGTGGTGCTGTATGCGTGGCGGCTGCCGCCGTTCAGCAGCGCTATCGTGTCGACGGAAAACGCGCTGGTGCGGGGCCAGGTGACGCTGGTGGGCACGCAGTTGTCTGGCTATGTGACACAGGTAAAGGTGCAGGACTTCCAGCAGGTGCGCCAGGGCGACTTGCTGGTGCAACTGGATGACCGCGTGTTCCAGCAGCGTTACGAGCAGGCCCAGGCCCAGTTGGCGGCCCAGCAGGCGGCGCTGGCCAACTGGGCGCAGGCGCGCGGCAGCGCGGAGGCGGGCGTGGCCCTGAACCTGGCCGCGCTGGCCAACGCCCAAGCGCAGGCAAGCAAGGCTACGGCCGATCTGGGACGGGTGGAACAACTGGCGGCCGATGGTTCGCTGTCCGTGCGTGAGCAGGACCAGTCGCGCGCGGCACGGGCGCAAACGGTGGCAGCCGTGGCGCAAGCCCGCGCCTCGCTCGATATCGCGCGCCAGCAGGTGCAGTCGGTGCAGGTCAACAAGGCGGCGCTGGAGGCGGCCGTGGCCAACGCGGCGGCCGCGCTCAAGGCGGCCAAGGTAGACCTGGACAACACGCGCATCACGGCGCCGGCCGATGGCCAGCTGGGCCAGGTCACTGTGCGCCAGGGCGCCTACGTCAATGCGGGCGCGCAGCTCATGGGACTGGTGCCGCGCCAGTTGTGGGTGATCGCCAACCTGAAGGAAACCCAGATGAACGCGGTGCAGGTGGGGCAGGGCGCCACCTTCAAGGTCGATGCGCTGGACGGCGCCACATTGACGGGGCAGGTGGAGCGTATCTCGCCGGCCACCGGCTCCGAATTCAGCGTGCTGCCGGCCGATAACGCGACCGGCAATTTCGTCAAGATCGCGCAGCGGATTCCGGTGCGTATCCGCATCGATCCGGGGCAGGCGCAGGCGCGCCGGCTGCGGCCGGGGATGTCGGTGATCGTCAGTATCGACACCTCGGCGGAATTGAACGACGCCGGCCACGCGCCCGCGCCCGCGCCCGCGTCCGCGCCGACACCCGCGCACGCACCAGCACCCGCGCCTGTGCCCGCGTCCGCACCTGCACCTGCACCTTCGCCTGTGTCCGCATCCGCGCATGCGGCGGGAGCGAGGCCATGAGCGTGGTGGGCGCCGGATGGTTGGCTGCGGGGACGGGCAAGCCTGCCGTCGCGTTGCGCGTCGGTTTGACCGCCGCTGCGTTTGCCGCGTTGTCGGTCGGAGTGCTGGCCGGTTGCGCCGCAACGGCGCCGCCACCGCCGCCATCCACGCTGCAAGTGCCCCTCGCGTGGCGCGCGCCAGTGGGGCCGTCGGCCGGCGCGCCAGCGCCGGAGCAGCAGTGGTGGCACAGCTTCGGCGATCCCGCCTTGAGCGCGCTGGTGACGACGGCGCTGTCCAACAACGGCGACCTGCGCATTGCCCGCGCGCGTGTGAGCGAGTACCGCGCGCGGCTGGGCGTGGCCGCCGCTGGACAGCGGCCCAGCGTCAGCGTCGATGCCTCGCCCACGCGCACCCGCCTGCTGGCCTACAACGGCGTGCCGTATGTGACCAATGTGTACCAGGCCGAATTCCAGGCCAGTTACGAAATCGACGTATGGGGCAGGCTGGCCGCGCAGACCGACGCGGCGCAGGCCAGCTACGACGCCGAACGCGCTAATGCCGACGCGGCCGCATTGTCGGTGGCGGCGCTGGCGGCGTCGGGCTACCTGAACTTGCGCGGGCTGGACGCCCAGCTGGAACTGACGCAGGCGACCTTGACGCTACGCGAGCATTCGCGCGCGCTGGCGCAGCGCCAGTTCGAGGTTGGCTACAGTTCGCGGCTGGAATGGTTGCAAGCGCAGGCAGAATATGAAGCGGCGGCGGAGCAGATTCCGCCGCTGCGGCGCGCCATTTTCGAGCAGGAGAACGCGCTGGCCGTTCTCGCTGGCGGTAATCCCGGCCCCATCGCGCGCGGTGCGCCGCTGGCCGACCTGACCCCGCCGGAGGTTCCCGCCGGGCTGCCGTCTGAATTGCTGCGGCGCCGGCCCGACATCGCGCGGGCCGAATTCAATCTGGTGGCGTCCAACGCCAATTTGGTCACTACGCGCGACCAGTTGCTGCCGTCATTCAAGCTGACGGCCGTTGGCGGGGTGCAGAATTTCCGGCTGCACGATCTGGCCAACGCGCCCACCGCCTTGTGGCGGTTGACGGCGCTGGCCGCCGCGCCCGTGTACGACGGCGGCCGGGTGCAGGCGCAGACGGATGCGGCGGCGGCGCAGCGTGACCAGCTCGCGTATGCGTACGAAAACGCGGTGCGCGGGGCGTTGGCGGAGACGGAAAATGGCCTGGGCGCCTTGCAGCGGCTGCGGGAACAGGCGGTGGAGAACGACGCGCGCCGCGCCACGGCGGCCGAAACGCTGCGCATCGCGCATAACCGCTATCGCAACGGCTACGCTTCGTATCTGGAGGAGTTGGACGCCCAACGTACGCTGTACGGCGCCGACGTGGGACGGTTGCAGCTCAAGACGCGGCTGTTGCAGGCGTCGGTTGATCTGTATCGCGCGCTTGGCGGCGGCTGGGCGCCATGAGCGCGCGGGTGGGCTTGCCTGTGCTACCGGCGCCTACCCGCGCATACCTGCGCTTATCTCAGGCGACGGGGATGCACAGTTCGCAGCTGAACGCGCCCGTGGCCGGATCGATGGAAAAATCGGCCGCGTAGCGTTCCAGGCAGGGACGGGCATCCTTCTTCAGACCGCTGGCCGGCAGCCATTGGGTTTGGAGTTCTTGCCAAGCGGCCGGCATCTGGTCCGGCGTGCCGTGGAACTGGGCCACGGCGTAACGGCCTCCGGCCAGCATGGCTTCCTTGGCTGGCGCCGCGATTTGATAGTCGGGCGCCACTTCCACGCAGGCGTCGTAGCGGCACTCGTTGGGCGCCGTGGTGGTAGGGTCGTCCTGCGCCACGCCATAGCTGACGCGACCCTGCAGGCGAAACGCCTTTTGCCACGGTGCGAACACCTCTTTCCAGAATTCGCCCAGCGCCGGGCCGAACGGGCCCTTGTAGCGCAGGTAGGCCACGCGCACGGCGGGCAGTTCTTTGATTTGTACGTCCATGTCTATCTCCAATTAGTTTCGGCCGCTGGCCACCTGGCGCAGCGGCGCAGGCGATTCCGGCGGATGGCGGCGCAGCTTGCGCATGAGCCGCTTCAGCAAATGTTCCAGGTCGTCGATGTAGGTGAACACGGCTGGCACCACCAGCAGGCTCAGTAACGTCGACGTGATCAGGCCACCGATCACGGTGATGGCCATCGGCGAACGGAAGCTGGGATCGGCGCCCCAGCCCAGCGCCAGCGGCATCATACCGGCACCCATGGCGATGGTGGTCATCAGGATCGGGCGGCTGCGCTTGTGGCAAGCGTCCACCAGCGCCTCGAAACGGCCCATGCCGGCCTGACGGGCCAGAATAGCATAATCGACCAGCAAGATTGAGTTTTTGGTCACGATCCCCATCAGCATGATCAAGCCGATCATGGACGGCATGGACAGCGCGCGGCCCGTGATCAGCAGCGCCACGAAGGCGCCCCCGATGGACAGCGGCAGCGCGGCCAGGATCGTCACCGGCTGCATGAAGTCCTTGAACAGCAGCACCAGCACGCAGTAGATGCAGATCACGCCGATCAGCATGGCCAGCCCGAAGCTGGCGAACAGCGCCGCCATCTCCTGGGTGTCGCCCAATTCCGCGATCTTGACGGCGGCCGGCAGATTTTTCAGCGCCGGCAGCGCGCGCGCTTCCTCGTTCACTTCGCCCAGCGAGCGTTTGCCCAGTTCCACGTCCAGCGTCACGTTGCGGCTGCGATTGAGGCGGTTGATCTGGGCCGGGCCGCTCTCCATCGTGATGGATGCCACGTTGGCCAGCATCACGGGGCCGTTCTTGCCCGGCACAGTCAGGCGGCCGATGGCGTCCAGGTCGGCGCGCACGGCGTCGGGCAGCTTGACGCGGATCGGCACCTGGCGTTCGGGCAGGTTCATCTTGGTCAGGTCGGTGTCGTAGTCGCCGGCCGTGGCCACGCGCACGGTCTGGCCGATGGCGGCCGCCGTCACGCCCAGGTCGGCCGCCTTGGCGAAGTCAGGCCGCACGATGATCTCCGGACGCACCAGCGAGGCGCTGGAGCGCACGTTGCCCACGCCCTTGAGGGTGCGCAGTTCGCGCTCGGCCTGCTGCGCGGTGGCCATCAGCGCCACCGGGTCTTCGCTGCGCAGCACCAGCTGCATCTTGACGCCCGTGTCGGGCGGGCCCACGTTGAAGCGGGCGCCGGGAATCTCGTCCAGCTTGAGGCGGATCCGGTTTTCGATATCGGCCATCGATTCCTTGCGCTCGTTGCGGTGCACGGTGGTCAGGGTCAGCACGGCGCGCCGTGCCTCGGCCGCCGCACCGGGCGCGAAGGCGTCGCCGCTGGAGCCGCCGCCGATGGAGCTGTACACGCTCTTGATGCCTTGGACCTGCATGGCCGCCACGCGCGCCCGTTCGGCCACCACCTCGGTTTCGGCCAGCGTGGAGCCGGGCGGCAGTTCCAGGTTGATCTGGGTCTGGGCGCGGTCGGCCGGCGGAACGAAGCCGGTCGGCAGCAGCGGCACCAGCATGATGGCGCCGACGAAGAAGGCGCCCGAGGCGATGCCCGTCACCAGCCGGTGCGACAAACACCAGCGCATCACGCGGATGTAGCGTGTCATGAGCCAGCCGTCCTGCTGCTGGTGCTGCTTGGCCGGTTTGAGCAGGTAGGCCGCCATCATCGGCGTGAGCAGGCGCGCCACCACCAGCGAGGCCAGCACGGCCAGCACGGCGGTCCAGCCGAACTGCTTGAAGAACAGGCCGGGAATGCCGCTCATGAAAGCGGTGGGCAGGAATACGGCCACCAGCGCGAAGGTGGTGGCGATCACCGCCATGCCGATTTCGTCGGCCGCCTCCATGGCCGCCTGCATCGGCGTCTTGCCCATGGCAAGGTGGCGCGAAATGTTTTCGATTTCGACGATGGCGTCGTCCACCAGCACCCCCACCACCAACGCCAGCGACAGCAGCGTGACCGTGTTGAGGGTGTAGCCGAACCAGTAGATGCCGAGGAAGGCGGGCATCACCGACAGCGGCAGCGCGGCCGCCGCCACCAGCGTGGCGCGCCAGTCGCGCAGGAACCACCACACCACCAGCACGGCCAGCAGCGCGCCTTCATACAGCAGATCCATCGAGCCGTGGAAGTTCTCCTCGACCGGGAAGGCGTTGTCGATGGACTGGGTGAGCGCCACGTTGGGGTGGGCTTGCTGGATTTCCGCGATGGCCGCGCGCGCGCCCTTGGCCACGGCCAGTTCGCTGGCGCCCTTGGTGCGGAAGACTTCGAACGCCACCACGTCGCGCCCATCCTGCTGGGCCACGGCGCGCGGCTCGGCCACCGTGTCGCGCACGCTGGCCACCTGGTCGAGGCGGATGCGGCGGCCGTCCGGCAGCGGCAAGTCCATGGCCGCCAGTTCGGCCGCGCTCTTGACGGTGCCGATGGTGCGCACCGATTGTTCGGCGCCGCTGATGTCGCCCCGGCCGCCCGGTGCTTCCTTCTGCACCTGGCGCAGCTGGCGCGACACGTCCAGCGCCGATACCTTGAGCGCGGCCATGCGGGCGTCGTCCAGTTCGACCCGGATTTCGCGGTAGGCGCCGCCCACGCGTTTGACGGCGCCGACGCCGGGCACGGCCAGCAGGCGCTTGGCCACCGTGTTGTCAACGAACCAGCTCAGCTCCTGCTGGTCCATGGGCACACCTTCGCCGGGGGCGGCGCTGGCCGTGAAGGTCAGCACCACGCGGCCGGCGGTGGAAGCCTTGGTCACGCTGGGGTCGCGCAGCTCGGCCGGCAAGTCGGCCTTGACGCGGGCCACCGCGTCGCGCACGTCGTTGACGGCGTCCGACAACTGCTTTTCGAGGATGAATTCGACGGTGATGGTGGCCACGCCATCGAGCACATTGGTGTACACGTTCTTCACCCCTTGCAGGGTGGCGACGGAGTCCTCGATCTTGCGCGCCACTTCCGTTTCCAGCTGGGCCGGCGCGGCG
The DNA here is from genome assembly GCF_014042355.1 of Rugamonas apoptosis. Taxonomy (GTDB): domain Bacteria; phylum Pseudomonadota; class Gammaproteobacteria; order Burkholderiales; family Burkholderiaceae_D; genus Rugamonas; species Rugamonas apoptosis. Next base: position 561,849 of record NZ_JACEZU010000002.1, on the reverse strand, counting down.
CCGTCCAGCGCGGCCGTGACGGTGACGATGGGCAGTTCGATGTCCGGGAAGTCCTGCACCGGATTGGCGCGGTAGGCGATCAGCCCGGCCAGCGTGAGCAGGGCGAACAGCATGATGGCCGGGATCGGATTCTTGATCGACAGGGAGGAAAAATTCACGACGGCTCCTTAGCGGGCGGCGGGCGCGGTGGGCGCGGCGGCCTTGGCTTGCGCCGGGGGCTGGGTCTGGGTCTTTCCCACCACCGCCGCCGCCGCTGGCGCCGATGCGGCGGCGGCCACATGGTGCACCAGGTCGCCGTCGTTGAGGAAGCCGGCGCCGTTGACCACCACACGCGTGTCGGCGCCTATGCCGTCCAGCACTTCGATGCGGTCGGCCAGGCGGCGGCCCGCTTTCACTTTGAGCTGGCTGACATGCTGGTCCGCGTTCAAGCGGAACACGTAGCTGAAGCCGTCGCGCACCACAATCGCCTGCTGCGGCACGGTGATGGCGTCCGACGCGCCCAGTTCGAACTGGCCGCTGGCGAACATGCCGGCCTTGAACGGGGCGTTGGCGGCGCTGGTGGCGCTGGCCGGCAAGTCCACGTACACCAGCGCGTAGCGCGTTTGCGGATCGACCGTGGGCGCCACCATGCGCACCTTGCCCGTGGCCTCGGCGCCGTTGGCGGCCTTGACAACGGCGCTGGTGCCGGTGCGCAGCTGGCGCAGGTCGGCCGCCGTCACTTCGGCGCGCCATTCCAGCCGGCCCTGGCGGATCATGCGGAACAATTCCGTGCCGGCGCCGACCACGGCGCCCACGGTGGCGCCACGGGCCGAGATCACGCCGCTGTCAGGCGCCAGCACCTGCGTGTTTTTCAGGCGCAGCTGCTGGCTGGCCACGGCCGCGCGGGCCGAGGCGATGCGGGCGTTGGCCGTCTGTTCGGCCGTCTGGTATTGGCTGATCTGCTGGGCGCTCAGCGCGCCCGTCGTTTGCAGTGTGCGGGCGCGGGCCGCGTTGGCGGCCGCCTCGGCGGCGTTGGCTTCCGCTTCCTGCAGCGCGGCGCGGGCCTGGGCCAGGTCGGCGTTCACGCTGTCGGCCGAGAACACGGCCAGCACTTGGCCGGCCTTGACGGTGTCACCCACGTTGACGCGCACTTCCGTCAGGCGCAGGCCGTTCGCCTCGCTGCCCACGCTCGCTTCCTGCCAGGCGGCCAGGTTGCCGTTGGCGGCCAGCTTGATGGGCAGGCGCGAAGCTTGCGGCAGGGCCGTGGTGACGGTGAGCGCCGGTTTGGCGGTATCGGTTTTCCTGGCATCGGCCGCGCGCGAGGCAGGCGCGTACAGCGCGATGCCGATGCTGGACAGGGTGAACACGGCCAGCAGGGTAGCGGCCAGGGGTTTGAGTTGGATGGAGTTCATGGCGATTCGCTTCATGTCATTGCTCATTGCGGTTGTTGTTGGGCGCGCTCCAGCCGCCGCCGGCGGCGCGGTACAGCGCGACCAGGGCGGCGCTGCGTTCGCGCCGCAGATTGATGACCGTGTCTTCGGCGGCCAGCCGGGTGCGGCGTGCGTCTTCCAGTTCCAGCAGGCTGGCCATGCCGTTCTTGTAGCGCTCTTCCATCGCCGTGAACGATTCACGGTAACCTTGCAAGGCGGTGTTGGCGTCGCCTTCGCGCTCGCCCGTGCTGTGCAGGTTGACCAGCGCTTCCTCCACTTCGCGCACGGCCTGGCGCACGCTGGCGCGGTAGCTCACCACGGCCGAATCGTAGCGGGCGCTGGCCGCATCTACGTTGGCGCCACGGCGGCCGTTGTCGACCAGCGGCAGCGTGAGCGCCAGCGGGCCGATGCTCCATGTGTCGAGCTGCGTGCTGTGGCCGCCCGTGCTGAAGTTGGCCGCGCCCACGGAGCCGGTCAGCGTCAGTCGCGGATAGCGCTGGGCGCGGGCGTTGCCCACGTCGGCGCTGGCGGCCGCCACGGCCCGCTCGGCGCTGTACACGTCGGGCCGCTGGCGCAGGGTCTGGGCCGGCAGCGCGTCGATGGCGATGGCGGGAGGCGTCACCGGCGCGGCGCCGGCCAGGCGCGCGCGCAGCTCGGGTTCGGGCAGGGCGGTCAGCGCCACCAGCGCTTTGACGCCCACGTCGCACGCGGCGCGCTGGGCCACGGCGCGGTTGTTGCCGTCGGCCGCGCTGGCGCGGGCCAGGGCCGCCGTGGCGGGGGGCTGGAAGCCGGCGCGGGCGCTCAGTTCCGTCAGGCGCGCCGTGTCGGCGCGCGAGGCGGCGTCCTGGCGGGCCACGTCCAGCAGTTGTTGGCAGGCGCGCAGCGCGTAGTATTGGTTGGCCACTTCGGCCGCCACCGACACGCGGGCGTCATGCCAGCCCGCCTGCGCGCTGTCGAGGCGGGCCTGGGCCGCGTCACGCGCGGCGCGGCCGGCGCCGAACAGGTCGATCTCCCACGACGCTTGCAGGGCCGCTTGCGCCGTGGTGCCCAGCGGCAGGGCCGACTGCTGGCTCATGCGGCTGACGCTGGCCGCCGCGTCCAGCGAGGGCGCCAGCGCGGCGCCGCTGGCCACCCGTTCGGCGCGGGCCTGGGCGATGCGGGCGCCGGCGCTGGCCACCGAGGGGCTGGCTTCCTGGGCCGCCGTCACCAGTTGCGCCAGCAGGGCGTCGCCCTGCCGCTGCCACCATTGCGCCAGTTCCGTCACGCTGCCTTCGTGCGGCAGCGGGGCTTGCCATTGGGCCGGCAGCGGCGCGCTCACTTGCTGCGCCGGGCCTTGCACGGCGCACGCGCTCAGGGCGCTCGCCACGGCCGCCATCAGCGCCGCGCCTCGTAGTGCTCTCTTCATGCGTTTCCTTCCTTACGGTTGATCTGTTCCGCCATCACCAGCGCTTCGCCATAGCGGACCAGCCGGTGCAGCCATTGTTCGATCGCCTCCGGCGTGGCCAGCAGTTGCGGCGTGATGGCGGTGACGATGTCGCGTCCCACCATGATCTGCACGGCCAGCGCGGCCAGCGCGTAGGCCAGGCGGTGTACTTCGTCGTCGCCCTGTTCCAGGCCCAGGTGGCGGCACAGCACGCGCACCATGGCCATGTGCTCGGGACGGATGCTGTTGTCGATTTCGGCCGCCCACAGGCCGGTGGGTTCCAGCCGTTCGCGCAGCCACAGGCGCAGGAACAGTTGGGCGCCGTCGTCCTGCTGGAGCGGCGCCAGCATCTGGCGGTAAAAACCCAGCAGGGATTCGCGCAGCGTGAAATGGGGCTGTTCGTATTGGGCGATATTGGCAGCCGGCGCCGGGCACATGCCTTCGAACACGGCCCGGTACAGGCTCGCCTTGTCGCCGAAGTAGTAGCTGATGGCGGCCACGTTGGCGCCGGCGGCCTGCGCGATCTCGCGCGTGGAGGTGCGGGCGTAGCCCTGTTCCGCGAACAGGCGCATGGCGGCCAGGCGCAGCCGCTGGCGCGACTGTTCGCCGTCCGAGCGGGGCTTGCGGGTGTCCTCGGCGGGGCGGCTTGGGGGTTGGTTTGCTTGAGTCATCCCGGCATTACAACACGAAATTCAAACAATTGATATAACTAGATCGATTGATTAACTTCTTGGTGAAAGTTGTCTGTAACATATGCTTACTTTCGATACTTGAGTACTCACACATTTCGGCGGGGGCAGCGCTAGAATGGCCGCACCGCTACCCACCGAGGACGACCGCCATGAACGCCAAGCGCAGCATCGCCATCGCCGCCTTTGCTTTGTTGTCGCACGGTGCCGCCGATGCCGCCGACTTGCCGCAATCGCCCGAGCAGGCCGCCCTGCATGTGCTGAACCGGCTGGCCTATGGCCCCCGTCCCGGCGACATCGAGCGGGTGACGCAGATGGGCGTGCAGCGCTACATCGACAGCCAGCTCCATCCCGAATCCATCCCCATGCCGGCCGCGCTGACGGCGCGGCTGGATGCGCTGGAGACGGCGCGCCAGCCCGCCGGCCGCACGCTGGCGCAGTTCCTGGCCGTGCGCGAAATGGTCAAGGACGAGGGCGAGGACGCCAAGGCCAGGCGGCGCGCCGTGGTGGTGAATATCACCGAGCAGACGGCCGAAGCGCGTCTGGCGCGTGCCGTGGACAGCCCGCGCCAGCTGGAAGAAGTGATGGTCGATTTCTGGTTCAACCACTTCAACGTGTTTGAAGGCAAAGGGCTGGACCGGGCGCTGGTGGCCAGCTATGAGCGTGATGCGATCCGGCCGTACGCGCTCGGTTCCTTCCGCGACCTGCTGGGCGCCACGGCCCACCATCCGGCCATGCTGTTCTACCTCGATAACTGGCTGTCGACGGCGGATGGCTTCGTGCCCCGTGGCCGCGCCAACGACAAGGTCAAGGCGGCTGGCCTGAATGAAAACTATGCGCGTGAGCTGATGGAGCTGCACACGCTGGGCGTGGATGGCGGCTATACCCAGCGCGACGTGCGCGAGCTGGCCCGCGTGCTGACCGGCTGGACCTTCAACCCGCGCGCGCTGGCGCAGCGCAACGAGGGCTTCGAGTTCAATCCGCGCCGCCACGACAAGGGCGACAAGCAGTGGCTGGGCCGCACCGTGCATGGGGGCGGCCAGGATGAGGGTGAATATGCGCTTGACGTGCTGGCCATGCATCCGGCCACGGCGCACCACCTGAGCTATCAGCTGGCCCAGTACTTCGTGCAGGACGCGCCGCCGCCGGCGCTGGTCGAGCGCATGGCGCACAGCTACCTCGATAGCAAGGGCGACATCCGCACCGTGCTGGCCACGCTGTTCGCCAGCCCCGAATTCATGGCGTCCGAGGCGCAGGGGGCCAAGTTCAAGACGCCGTATCAGTTCGTCGTATCGGCCGTGCGGGCCGGCAGCGCGCCGCTGACGGAGATCAAGCCCGTGCTGGGCGCATTGAACCGGCTCGGCATGCCGCTGTACGGCTGCCAGACGCCGGACGGCTACAAGAACACGGAGGCGGCCTGGCTCAATCCGGATGCGCTGAGCCGCCGCATCGCCTACGCCACGGGCATGGCGCGCGCGCTGGATGCGGGCGCGCTGCAAGCCACGCTGGGCGGCGCCGTCTCGGCCCGCACGCGCGACGCGGTGGCCGCCAGCCCCGAACCACTGCGCGCCGCCATGCTGTTAGGCGGCCCTGACTTCATGCAGCATTGAGAAGTGAAACAAGGAGAGTGACCATGCAACGCCGAGACTTCATGCACGCGCTGGCCGCCAGCGCCGGCCTGGTGATCCCGCTGGGGCGCCACGCCTGGGCCGCCACGCCGGCCGAGGGCGGCGGCAACGGCCGGCGCCTGATCGTCATCATGCTGCGTGGCGCCGTCGATGGCCTGAGCGTGGTGGCACCCGTGGGCGATCCGAATTACGGGCGGCTGCGGCCCACCATCGCGCTGGCCCGGCCCGGCGCCGAGGGCGGGGCGCTGGAACTGGATGGCTATTTCGGCCTGCACCCGGTGCTGGCGCCACTGCTGCCGTTGTGGGAGCAGAAGAAGCTGGCCTTCGTGCACGCCAGCGGTTCGCCCGATCCCACCCGTTCCCATTTCGACGCGCAGGATTACATGGAGTCGGCCACACCCGGCGCCAAGAGCACGGCGGACGGCTGGATGAACCGGCTGGCCGGCGCGCTGCCCGGCACGGCCACGCCCACCCGCGCGCTCAGCATCGGCTCCACCATGCCGCGCATCCTGGCTGGCCGGGCGCCGGCCGTCAACCTTGCCAGCGGCGCGGCCGGCACCCGCGCCAATGTGCTGGACCGGCCCGCGCTGGGGCGCGCGTTCGACCAGCTGTATGCCAACCATGTCCGTTTCGGCCGCGCCTACCAGCAGGGACGGGATGCGCACCAGGAAGTGATGATGGCCGCCGCCGACATGGAGATGCAAATGGCCGACGGCGGCGCACCGCTGCCCAACGGCTTCCCGGACGACGCGGCGCGCCTGGCCACGCTGATGCGCAACGACTCCAATATCCAGCTGGCCTTCGTGGCCTTGGGTGGTTGGGATACCCACGCCAGCCAGGGCGCGGCCAAGGGGCAGTTGGCCAACCGCCTGGCGCCGTTGGGGCAGGGGCTGGAAGTGCTGGCGCGCCGGCTCGGTCCTTTGTTCGACCAGACCACCATCGTCGTCATGTCCGAATTCGGCCGCACAGCGCGCGAGAACGGCAACGGCGGCACCGACCATGGCCATGGCAACGCGATGTGGGTGCTGGGCGGTGGCGTGGCCGGCGGCCGGGTGTATGGCGAGTGGCGGGGGCTGGGCGAGGATCAGCTCAACGAAGGGCGCGACCTGCCCGTGACGACGGATTTCCGCACCGTGCTGGCTCAGGTCGCGCTGCGCCATCTGGGCCTCACGGAGCGCCAGTTGGCGCAGGTGTTCCCCGCCATGCCGGGCCAGCGCGCCGGTTTCAGCGTGCTGCGCTCGTCCTGAATCGGGGACCGCATGCGCCGGACTAGTAGTTCTACTGTATTGCAGCGCACCATGAATCGGCATATATTGGAACTGTCTCCTCCAACCGTTCGCTGAACATTGGAATTACGCCCGCACCGCAAGGTAGCGGGCGATTTTTTTTGGTCAGTTCGGTTTCCGCCACCAGCGTCTTCGAGGTCGGTGGTATCAAAAAGATAACTGCAAGTTCATTCAGCGCCACTCACGCCGCTGGCTGCGCGGCCGCCAGGCAGGCCGCGATTTCATCCACCAGTTTTTTCGGTTCGATCGGGTGGGCCAGCAAGCGGGCCGGATAACGCCGTCCGCCAGGCACCCACGCTACGCTGTCGTCGAGCGCGGGGCGCAGCACGACCAGCGGCAAGTGTTCAAGGCGCCGCAACGCCGCCACGGGAAACGCTTGCAGCGCCGCTTCATCCTCGCCGTCGCAGTCGCACAGCACCAGATCGAACGCCTGGCTCGCGCAGGCTTCGGCCTGCGATCCATTGGCCGCCACCGTCAGTGGATAGCCCAGTGGACCCAGCACGGAAGCCAGCAGGCCGCGGTTGGCGGGCGCCGCATCCAGCAGCAGCACGCGCGCACGGGCGAGGGGGGCGATGCCGGGAACGGGCGTGGCGTCCGGTGCGGCATAGTCGGATACGTCAACGGCGGGCGCGGGCGGCGACATGTGCGCAGTGCGCAGCGGTGCCGGCAGCCACGCGGCCAGCGCCGGCAACAGCTGTTCAGGTTCGAAGGCCTTGGCCAGCACGCCGTCGAAGCCGGCCGCCAGCAGGGCCGCGCCGCCATCGTCGGCCGGCTCGGCGCTGGCCGCCAGCACGGGGATGGCGCGCGTGGCCGGATCGGCCTTCAGCTGGCGCAGCACGCCGTAGCCGTCCAGCCGCGGCAGGCGCAAGTCGCACAGCACCAGGTCGGGCCGCTCGCGGCGCGCCGCCGCCACACCCTGTTCACCATCCCAGGCCGACAGCACGCGGTAGCCATAGGCCTCCAGCAGGTAGACCATCAGGTTCATATTGGCCGGGTTGTCCTCGATGACCAGTATCGATGCCGCCATATCTTCCTCCGCTGCGGCCGTGGGCCGCCAACCCGCTCAATGCCGGGGTTTGAGCGCCAGCGTGAATGTGCTGCCGTGACCGAAATCGCTGGTGAAGAACAGCGAGCCGCCTATCAGGTTGGCCAGGTTCTGGCACAGGTACAGGCCCAACCCCGCCCCTTCGGCGTGGCGGGTCGAGGTGGAATCCAGTTGCGAGAACGCCTGGAACAGCTTGGCCTGGTCTTCGGTGCGGATGCCGGCGCCGCTGTCGGTCACGGTGAATTCCACGCGCGGGCCGCCTTCAGCGTCGCACAGGGCCAGGCTGATGCGCACCGTGCCTTTGTCCGTGAACTTGATGGCGTTGTTGAGCAGGTTGAGCAGGATCTGGGTCAGGGCCCGGCGGTCCGTGTCGACCGCGAGCGGTTGCTCGGCCAGCACCACTTCCAGCGCCAGTCCCTTTTGCAGCGCCAGCGGGCGTACGCTGTCGACCACTTCGGCCACCAGTTGCTGGCACGGCACCGGCTCCACCATGAGCGACACCTTGCCCGCCTCGATCTTGGCCACGTCCAGGATGTCGTTGATCAGCGAGAGCAGGTGGCGGGCGCTGGCCCGGATCGTGTTGAGCTGCTTGTCCTGCTCCGTGGTCAGGGGACCAGGCAGTTTCATCAGCAGCGCGCCCGTGAAGCCGATGATGGCGTTGAGCGGGGTGCGCAGTTCGTGCGACATGTTGGCGATGAACGCCGATTTCATGCGGCTAGCCTCGGCCAGCTCCAGGTTCTTCAACGCGATTTCGCGGTTGATGGTTTCCAGCTCGCCCGCGTGGTGGGCCAGCCGCATGTTCAATTCGATCACTTGCCGTTCGCGCGCCTGCAATTCGCTGTTGACCTGCACCGCCTGTTCGTAGGTGGAGATCAGCAGGTCGAGGATTTGCTGGCGCTCGGCGTTGATGAAGTGCTTCTGGTCGCCCAGGTAGAGGGCGATGCCGATCTCCATGTTCTGGCTGCGGCGCAGCTTCTGGTTCATCAGCATGTGGCCGATGCGGTTGAGCAGGTACTCCTCCGAATAGGGCTTGCGGATGAAATTGTCGGCGCCGCATTCGATGCCGCGGATGATGTCCTTGGGGTCCGTCAGCGACGTGACGAGGATCACGGGAATGTCGCGCAGCTTGTCGTCGGTCTTGATGGCGCGGCACAGCGTGTAGCCGTCCATCTCCGGCATCACGACATCGGACAGCACCAGTTGCGGCTTGGCTTCGCGGATCGCTTCCAGCGCCAGCCGGCCATTGCTGGCCACCCGTGCGCGGTAGCGCATCGACTGGATCAGCCGGCGCAGCCGCTCGGCCTGGGTTGGGCTGTCCTCGACGATCAGGATTTCTGTTTCGTCGGGGAGGATTTCATAACTGGAGTCCACAGGCACTCTCCTGGAGTAGGTTCGCACCGCATCGTCGGGCGGGCCGGCTGGCGGGCGGTTGGCGGCGTGGACGGGCCGGCCGGGCCGCCCGTGCCGTGTTGTTACGGGCTGGTGAAACTATATCGGATTTAGCGGCGCCGCAGTGCAATTTCACCGCCGCCGTGTGTGCGGCGCTACGCGGGCATGCCCTGGAACGCGCCGGCCCGGTAGGTCAGCACCAGCGTGTCGCGGTGGCCGTGCGCGGCCAGCGGCTGGATCGGGGTCGATTCGTGGATCACGGCCGCGTCGTCGAGCAGCAGCAGCGACCACGGCGCCGTCAGCGTGAAGCGCTTGCCGTTCGGGCCTTGCGCTTCAAAGATGCGGGTTTCGCCGCCCTTGATGTCGCGCCGGCCCACCAGCAGCACGGCCACGAAGTCGACGCCGTCGCGGTGCGCCCCTTCCGGCGTGGGGCGGCCGATGCCGTCGGTGGTGTCGATGCGGAACTGGTGCGCCTCGATGTACCACGGGTGGGTTCCGCGCGCGGCCGTGCACAACTGGCCGATGCCGCGCACCAGGCCTTGCCAGGCCGGCTGCGCCACCGTGGCCGGCAGCACCGGCTCGAACAGGCGCTGCATGCCGCCGTGCAGGGCGTTGTATTCCAGCGGTTGCCAGTGGGGGCGGTGCGCCGTCTGGCGCAAGGCGTCACCGTCCTGGACAAAGCACGAGTGGCGCCGGCGGCGGTAACGGCCACCGTCCTTCAGGTAGTTATCCTGCGCCAGGTCATCCCAGCTCGGTTCCAGCGCGGCCAGGTCGGCCAGGGTGCAGCCGGCCAGGCTGGCCACGTCCTCGGGGCGCAGCAGCGCGTAACCTTGCTGGCGCAGCGCCTGCGGGACGGATTCGGGGGCGGTGAAGGTGGGGACGGGAATGGTCATGGATGCCTGCTGGGAGTCATGGTGCAGGCATTTTACGCCGCGCGCGGTTTTGCTGCGCAGGCGTGGCGTCAAACCGCCTGCAGCAGGCTGGCCCGCAGGGCGTTCAATTCGTTTTTCAGGCTCACCACCTGATCCAGGCTGCAGCGGGTGGCGCCGATGATCTCGGGCGGCAGCGTGGCCGCCACATGGCGCAGCGCGTCGCCGGCCGGGGTGAGGGTGATGATTACCTGGCGCTCGTCGCTGGCGGCGCGCGTGCGGGTCAGCAGGTCGGCCTGCTCCATGCGCTTGAGCAGCGGCGTGAGGGTGGCCGAATCGAGGAACAAGCGCTCGCCCACTTCCGTCACGGTCAACCCGTCGCGCTCCCACAGCACCATCATCACCAGGTACTGGGAATAGGTCAGCCCCAGCTTGCGCAGCAGCTTGCGATACAGCTTGCTCATCGCAAGCGAGGTGGAATACAGGGCGAAGCACAACTGGGCATCCAGCTTGGGGACCTGGTGCAGCGGCGAGGTGGTGGTGGCGGGTGTGGTCGTCATGTGGCCAGTATAGATAGCGCACTATTCATTTGCAAGCGCGGCGCGCAAAAAATGCGGCGCGCGGCGAGGGCTCAGGTATGATGATGTTTGGAAACTAGTACTTAGCAAGGGGTTGCCAGGCATGGACGTCCATCACAGGGCCATCGTACTTGTCGCCGATGGCGCGCCGCAGCAGCGCGCGACGCTGGGCGCACTGCTGCACGATCAGTACACGCTGCGCGAAGCGGGCGATGGCGCCGCCGCGCTGGCGGCCGCGCGTCAGTTGCCGCGCCCGGATCTGCTGCTGCTGGATGCGGCGCTGCCCGGTGCCGATGGCCTGGATGGCCACGGCGTGCTGGAACAACTGCGGGCCTGCCCCGACACGGCCGCCATTCCCGTGCTGATGCTGGTCGACGGCGGCCAGCCACAGGCCGAGCGGCGCGCCTGGCAGGGTGGGGCGGCCGACGTGGTGCAGCGGCCGTTGCTGGCCGAGGCGTTGCGGGCGCGCGTGGCCACCCACGTCAAACTGCGCCGCTCGCGCGAACTGCTGCGCCACCAGGCCGGCCTGGTCGAACATCTGGTGCAGGAACGCACGGCCGAACAGGGCCAGATGGTGGAAGCGGTGATCTGGGCGCTGGCCGCGCTGGCCGAATCGCGCGACCACAAGACGGTCAACCACATCCGCCGGGTGCAGCATTACGTGGCCGCGCTGGCGCGCCAGTTGCAGCCGTTGCCCCGCTTCGCGCTGGAACTGGATGACGCCAATATCGCGCTGCTGTTCCAGGCCGCGCCGCTGCATGATATCGGCAAGGTCGGCATCCCGGACGCTATCCTGCTCAAGCCGGGCCGGCTGACGGAGGAGGAATTCGCCGTCATGCAGCGCCACACCGTCTACGGGCGCGACGCCATCGCCGAAGTGGAACGCCACCTGGGCCGCAGCACCACGTTCCTGCGCTACGCGCGCGAGATCGCCTATTCGCACCAGGAGAAGTACGACGGCTCCGGTTATCCGCAGGGTCTGGCCGGCGACGCCATCCCCCTGTCGGCGCGGCTGGTGGCGGTGGCCGCCGTGTACGACGCGCTGATTTCGCGCCGGGTCTACAAGCCCGCCTTCACCCACGAGACGGCGCTGGAACTGATCCGCCAGGGCAGCGGCGAGCAGTTCGATCCCGACCTGGTGGACGCGCTGTTGATGGTGGAGGAGGAGTTTCTCGACATCGCGGCCCGCTATGCCGACGTGGGCGAGGCCGGGAGCGGGGCCGACGCCGGGCTGGCGGCACTGGAGCCGGTGGCGGCGTCATAGGACAGGTGGCCGGCGTAGAAGTCGTTACAAAATGACCGTGGCCAGGCGTGGAGCCGAAGACAGTGCGCCTGCACGGCAAGGCGCCACAACGACGCCATGGGCTTTTTGAAACGACTTCTAAGGCCAGGGCAGGGCAGGGCAGCGTGGAGGTAAGGCAGGCCATGCGTAAGCAGGGATATATCGCGTTCTTCGTCGGACTGTGCCTGACAGCCGCGCTGTGCCTGTTCGTGGCCAACGAACAGCAGCGGCAGCGGCGCGACATCTTCCGGCGCGACGCCGACAAGATCATCCATGCCACGGAAGTGCGGCTGCGTACCTATTTCGACATGCTGCTGGCCCTGCGGGCCATGTATGCGCACGACGACAACGTTGGCCGGGACGAGTTTCACCGTTTCGTCGGCGCGCTCGACCTGGCGCGGCGCTACCCGGGTTTCCAGGCCATCCAGTTCGTGCGCGCCGTGCCGTCGCTGCGACTGGCCGCCTTCGCCGATACGGTGCGGGGCGACACCAGCCTGGAGCCGCAAGGCTATCCCCAGTTCCGCGTGCATCCGGCCACGCTGCGCGACACTCACTTCGTGATCGAATACACGGAACCGCTGGCCGGCAACGAGAACGCCTTCGGCCTGGACCTGGCCGCGCTGGCGCCGCACTTGCGGGCGCTGGAACTGGGACGCGACGACGGCGTGGTGGTGGCCACCGAGCGCATCACGCTGGTGCAGGACGCCAGCGGCCAGCCAGGCTTCGTGGCGCGCGCGCCCATCTACCGCAACGGCGCGCCGCTGGCCACGGTGGACCAGCGGCGCGCGGCGCTGGTGGGTTTTGTGGCCATCGTGTTCAAGGTCAATACGCTGATGCGGGAAGTGCTGGAGCCGGCCCTGCTGCCGGACCTGTACGTGCGCATCCACGACACGGGCTACCTCAAGGATGGCGCCAGCCAGGCGCCCGGCGCGGACAACCTGCTGTTCGACAGCGGCGGCCGGATCGGCGCCGCGCGCCTGCCGGCCTTGCCGGGCCTGAGCGCCAGCGCCAGTCTGGTGGTGGGTGAGCGCCGTTGGCTGCTGCGGGTGGACGGCCACGACGGCGCCCGTTACAGCGGCGTGCCCACGCCGGTGCTGCTGACGGCGGCCGCGGGCCTGATCATCAGCGCCCTGGTGGGCGCGCTGCTGATGGCCAAGCAGGGACTGGAACGCAGCCTGGCCGAACTGGCGCGCCAGAAGGACAACGCCGACGCGGCCCATGCCGATTTGTCGGCCGCGCTGGCCAGCCTGCAACTGGCCCAGGCCAACCTGATCACGTCGGAAAAGATGGCGTCGCTGGGGGCCTTGGTGGCGGGGGTGGCGCATGAACTGAACACCCCCATCGGCAACAGCCTGCTGACGGCCACCGCGCTGGGTGACCGGGTGGCCGATTTCGAGCGCAAGTTAAACGGCGAGGGCGGCGTCAAGCGCTCGGCGCTGGTGGCCCACCTGGCCGACGCGGGCAAGGCTTGCGCCATCATCGCCGCCTCGCTGGCGCGGGCGGCCGACTTGATCACGTCGTTCAAGCAGGTGGCGGTGGACCAGTCCAGCGGCCAGCGCCGCCGCTTCCTGCTGGAGGAACTGGTGCGCGACGTGCTGGCCACGTTCGCCGCGCAGTTGCGCCACGCGGGGTGCGTGGTGGAGGTGGAGGTGGAGCAGGGACTGGAGCTGTTGTCGTATCCGGGCAGCGTGAGCCAGGTGCTGAGCAACTTGATCAACAACGCCCTGCTGCACGGCTTCGACGGCAGCGGCGGCACTGTCACCATCCACGCCCGGCGCCAGGGTGGGGGCGAGGCCGTGCTGCGCTTCGCCGACAATGGCAAGGGCATGTCGGAGCGCACGCTGCGCCAGGTGTTCGATCCCTTCTTCACCACGCGCCTGGGACAGGGCGGCTCGGGGCTGGGCATGCATATCGTCTACAACATCGTCACCAATGTGCTGCATGGCCGCATCGAGGTACAGTCGGCGCCGGGGCAGGGCACCAGCGTCACGCTCACGCTGCCGCTGGAGGCGCCCGTGTGGGAGCCGTCCGCGTCATAGGTGCTGAACGGTTGCCGCTTTGCTGGCGCAGCCGCTGGCATGCTACTGGTCGAGCAAGTCCCACAACTGGCGGTATTCGGCGCGCTCCGTCATGCGGCCGATGCGGCGGGCCAGTTCCGGCGCGCCGGCGCCGATCCAGGCCAGCAGTTGTTCGATGGCCGCCACGTCCAGGCTGGCCACGGCTTGCTGCAAGTCGTGGCGCAACGGCGGCGTGAGCGCGGCCAGTTCGGCCGCCGTCAACGGCGCGTCCCGTAGCGCGGGGGCTGCGTGCTGTTGGGTATCCGCGTCGTGTTCGCGGATGAAGCACACGCCCAGCAGCCGCTCCAGCAGTGCGAACAGCTTGTCCTGCTCCACCGGCTTGCGCATGAAGTCGTCGGCGCCGCTGGCCAGCGCTTCGCGCCGTTCCTCCTCGAAGGCGCTGGCCGTCAGGATCACGATGCGGGGCTGGCGCAAGGTCGTATCGGCCCGCACCTGGCGCGTCAGGGCCAGGCCGTCCATGCCCGGCATGCGCCAGTCCATCAGCACCAGGTCCGGCGCCAGGGCTGCGATCTGGTGCGCTCCCTCGATGCCGTCGGCCGCCTCGTGCAGGGTGAACCCCAGCGGTTCGAGCATATCGCGCAGCAGTTGGCGGCCGGTGGCGTTGTCGTCCACCAGCAGCACGATCTTGCCGCGCTGTTCCGGCGGCAGGCCCAGCACGCGCGCCTGCGCCTGCGATGGCGCCAGCGCGCCATGGCGCTGAGCCACGTCCAGCGTGAACGAGAAGGTGGCGCCCTGGCCCGGCTGCGAGGCCAGTTCCAGGTCGCTGCCCATCAGGCGCACGAACGCGCGGCTGATGGTCAGGCCCAGGCCCGTGCCGGCCTGGCTGGCGGCCGTATCGGCCTGCACGAAGGGCTGGAAGATGCGTTCGCGGTCGGCCGGCGCCACGCCGGGGCCGTGGTCGCTGACGGCGAAGCGCAGCCGCACCAGGCCGTCGGCCAGCGGTTCGGGTGTGGCCACGGCGTCCACCGCCAGCGTCACGTCGCCCCGGCCGGCGTACTTGACGGCGTTCGACAGCAGGTTGATCAGCACCTGGCGCAGCTTGGCGCCGTCGGCCATGATCACGCCCGGCACGCCCCCGCATTGCAGCCGCAACCCCACGCCCTGCTGGCCGGCCCGCAACTGCACCATCTCCAGCACCGTGTCGAGCAGCGCGTGCAGGTCCACCGGCGCCAGTTGCAAGGCGGTCTTGCCGCTTTCGATTTTCGACAGGTCCAGGATGTCGTTGATCAGCATCAGCAAGTGCTGGCCGGAGCGGTGGATCATGCCCAGCTTGCGCTTGTGTTCCGCGCCGATGGCGGCGTCGGTCGACAGCAGTTGGGAAAATCCGATCACGGCGTTGAGCGGGGTGCGCAGCTCGTGGCTCATATTGGACAGGAATACGCTCTTGGCCTCGTTGGCCGCTTCGGCACGGCTCAGCGCCACCGATAACGCGGCCGTGCGATCCGCCACGGCCTGTTCCAGATGGTCGCGGTGGCGCCGCAGTTCGTGTTCGCGCGCGGCCAACTGGCTGGTCATGGCCGACAACTGGTCGAACGATTGCTGCATCCGATCAGCCATGTGGTTGAACGAGGACGACAGCCCGCCCAGTTCCTCCAGCCGGCTGCCCGGCACGCGCTGGCCCAGGTCGCCCTGCGCCAGTGCCTGCGTGGCGCTGGCCAGGCGGCGGATGGGCGCGGTGACGATGGCCGACAAGCCGATGGCCGCCACCAGTGTGGTCAGCAGGGCCAGCGCGAACACCATGGCCGACTGGCTGTTGCCGGTACGGACACCTTCCAGGTAATACGCTTCCGGCATGGCCGTCAGCAGCAGCCAGTCCGTGTGGCCGGCCCGGTCCTGGTAGGGTGTGGCCTGCATCAGCCACGTTTCACGTGACAGTGGCTTGCTGCTGATGACGTCGAAATTGAATTGCGTGGGCGCGTGCAGCAGGCGCGGGGCGTTCGCGCCCGCGCCCAGTGCGGCCAGCGCGGCCTGGGCCACCGGGTCGGAGGCGGAGTTGGCGGCGGAGGCCGTGGCCGGGACCGATAACGGGGCAGAGGTGGCGATCAGGTGGCCGTCGCGGTCGACCACCAGCACGCGGCCGTTGCGGGCCATGGGCAGTTCGCGCAACAACTGGTTCAGCGCGGCCGGGCGCACGGGCTGGCCTGCCTGCTGCAGGCTGGCCAGGTGTTCATCGAGCCGCAGGTTGATGTTTTCCGCCACTTCCTCATGCAGCCGGCCGGCCAGCTTGACGGCGGCCGATTCGGCGCTGCTCAGGGTCAGGTAGGCGGTCGCGCCCACCGTCGCCAGCAGCAGCGCGATGAATGGCGCGGCCAGGAACAGCCGCATGGGCAGGTAAGATGCCCCGCCCGCGTCGGGCGCGCCGGCGCCGTCCACCCAGCGCCACTTCGGCTGGCCCAGTTGACGCTGGCGCACGTGGCGGGGAATCTCGGCCCAGAACATGCCGTAGCGGCGCGCCAGCGGCAGCGCGGCCAGCATGGCGAACGGCGCCAGCAGCCAGGTGATGGCGGTGGTGAAGAACAGGGCCGGCGTGAGCGTGCGGTAGGCGATGGCGGGCGTGAACTGGGGCGAGGTGATATGGCCCCACAGCAGCGGTTCGAGCGCCATGAAGATGGCCACGAACAGCAGGTAGCGGCGCCATGTGGCGCGGCGGCGGAAGTCGGGCTGGCGGTCCAGCAGCTGGTGCGCCACCCAGAAGCAGGCCGGGTTGATGAAGTAGCCGGCCAGCCAGTCCAGCAGGAACGCCGGCGGTACGCCTTCCACCAGGTCCGACAGGCCGTAGGCGAACGGCACGATAATCAGGGCCGGGTAGCCGAACAGCACCACGCACAGGAATACCGACAGGTCTTTCAGCGATTCGAAGGTTTGCGCGCCCGGCACCAGCACGATGAAGGAGCCGATGTAGCCGGTGACGAAGATGGCGGCGAAGGTGATGACCACGCTGGCCATGGCCTTGCTGTCCCAGTTCTGGCGTGTGAAGCCCAGGCCCCAGCGCCCGTCCGGACGCAGCGTGATGCCGCCGAAGGCGCACAGCATGAGCACGAAGCCCAGCAGATAGCCGAGCCCGCCCCACACCTGCAACAGGCTCAGTGGAATGCTGCCGAACATGGATTCCAGCCATCGGATGAGCGCGTGCATGTTCCCTTCCGTCGTTATCGTCGCCATCGCGGACCGGCGCCGCGCGTGGCCTTATGCCATCACACTGTACCTGCTACACCTGCCAGGCGCCATCCCGGTATACCCGTTCCTGGTCCAGGTAGACCGCCTCCGTCACCGCGAACACGTCCACATGGTAGCGCGTGTCCTTGCGGCGGAACTGCGGCTTGGGATAGACCCCATGCTTGGCGCCCAGCGACAGATGGATGCCGCACATGCGTTCGTAGGTACCGATATCGTCCACCATCTGCTCGCGCGAGAACGCGCGGTTCATGCCGAAACCCAGTTCGCGCAGCCACACTTCGCCCTCGTGGGCGCGGATGATGGCCAGCATGTTGTCGAACGCCGGCGTGCTGTGCTCCACGCCCGTCACCCGGCCCCGCTCGACGATCAGGGTGATCGGATGCTCGGGGCGGTTGACGAGGAACTGGGTGTCGCCGAACACGAAGATGCGCACCCGTCCGTGCACCGCTTCCAGGTCCAGCGCTTCCGTGAACACTTCGCCCAGCGGGAACTGGCCGCCCACGTTGTTCATGGCGCGGTAGTCGCCGATATTGAGCTTGGCCGGTTCGAACGGGGAGCCGAACACCAGCTGTTCGCCGCCGCTGTCGATCATGCCGCCGGCGGCGCGGTCGATGCGCTCCTTGAGCGCGTGGCCCACGCCACGGTAATAGGCCGGGTCGTAGGCCAGCGCGTCGATGTAGTGGCGGCCCTGATCGCCCGGCATGCGCGACAGGTGCACGTGCTCGATCACTTTCAGGCCGCGCTTGAACAGTTCGATGCGGATGCGGAACGCCTCCAGCCGGAAGCTGGTGGACTGGATCAGCACCACCAGGTCGCCGGGCGCCATGCGGGCGAACGCGGCCAGCACCTGCTCCGGCGTGACGCTGTCGAAATCGACGAAGGTGGCGCCGGGAATGGCGCGCCGGTAGGCTTCCGTCAGCGCGCGATTGAGATCGGTGCGGGTGTCGTGCACGATCAGGGCGCCGTGGCTGGGTGCGTAGTCGATGGCCATGGCCAGCAGGTCGCGCACGTTGCGCGCGGCCGTGTCCACCGTGCTCGCGGCGATCACGCCGATCGGCGCGGCGGGGGAAGGGGAGGCGAGAGCGGCGGACGTCATGTTGTGTTGGATCAATGCAATAGGGAATGTTGTGCATTATACGGTGGAAGACGGCCGTTCTTTCTTCTTGTACATCATCGAGGTGCGTTGTAGAATTCAGAGAAATATAGCCGCTAGGAAACTAGATGCACGTCATGAGGGATGCCCGATGAGCATAACGATGGGACAGGATTTGCCGCTGGAACGGCCCGATGCCGAAGGCCGCGCGGCCCTGTTCGTGCCCACGGCCGCCATCAAGGAGGACGTGCTGCAAACCATCCGCAAGGGTGCCGCCGTGGTCGGCTTCGGCAACCATGACCGCACCCTGACCATTTATTACGAGAGCAACCGGTTCAACGAGCCCGGGCTGAACAAGTGGGAACAGAAGGCGCGCAAGGCTTACGAGCGGCTGGTCGACAACCTGCCCACCGTGTCCAAGATGACGGTCAAGCTGGAGCACTTCGAGCAGGTGGGCTACATCAACGGCAAGGGCATCACCCTCCGCCGCATGGCCAGCCTGATGCGCTGGCTGGAACAATCCGACGCGCTCGACAGCGCGCCGGCCGGCGAACTGATCCAGTTCACGCCGCCCCCACCGCCCAAGAAAATCGTCGCCGAGTAAGGTGACGGTAAGGTAGCCATAAGGTGGCGCCGAGGCCGGCGCATCCTTGTGGCGGCCGGATCAACTCATTCAAAAATTTTCTTGGGTGAATTGAAACTTTCCCATGAGCATGTGCTATCGTTGCCAGTAGCGGCGCATACAGCCGTATTTACGGCGGCTGCCTGGCCGCCCTGTTGACGACAAGGAGAATGCATCATGCGACAACTGTACCAATACCTGATGACCGCGCTGCTGGCGCTGATGGTGGCCGGCGCCGCCCAAGCCCAGGAAGCGACCCACCGCGGTACAGCCGACGAAGCCGTGGCCATGGTCAAGAAGGCCAGCGCCTACCTGCAAAAGAACGGCAAGGACAAGGCGATCGCCGCCTTCAACGATTCCAAGGGCGAATTCATCAACGGCGACCTGTATGTGTTCATGATCGACACCACCGGCGTGATGCTGGCGCACGGCCAGAATCCCAAGATGGTCAACAAGAACCTGCTGGAACTGAGCGCCGGCGGCGTGTATCCGCTCAAGGAATTCCTCAAGCTCACCAGCGGTCCGGCCGGCAAGGGCTGGGTCAAGTACATGTGGCCCAATTCGATCTCCAAGAACATGGAGGAGAAGAACACCTACGTGGAAAAAGTGGGTGAGTATGTGATCGGGGTCGGTATCTACAAGTGACCGGGATAGGGCGGCGGCTGTCAGGCGACCAGCTTGCGCAGCCACGTCAACAACACCGTGGCCAACAACTCGGTGCGCGGCAGGATGGCGAACTGGTGCTGGCCAAACACCTGGCCCAGGTAGTGGGCGGCCTGATGATCGATGGTCAGGCAGAACGGCGAAACGCCGCTGTTGCGGGCTTCCACCACGGCCTGCCGCAAGTCGTGCAGGCCATACTTGCCTTCGTACTGGTCGACATCGTTCGGTTTGCCATCGGTCAGCAACAGTAACAGCCGATGCCGGGCCGGCTGGGCGGCCAGGCAAGCGGCCGCGTGGCGCACCGCGCTGCCCGTTCGCGTGTAATGTTCCGGCTCGATGCCGGCGATGCGCAAGGCCACGGGTTGACCGAACGGCTCCTTGAAGTCCTTGATCTCGCGTACCACCACGCCGTCCGGGCCTTCGCCGCTGAATGCCTGGATGCCGAACGGCTCCCCCAGCGCGTCGAGCGCATGGCTCACCAGCAGCAACGCTTCCCGTTCCACATCGATCACACGGCGCTGGTCGGTGATCCAGCCATCGGTCGATCCGCTCACGTCCACCAGCACCAGCACCGCCAGGTCGCGCCGTTCCAGGCGCTGCGTCTCGAACACCCGGCCATCCGGCGCGCCGCCGGCGCGCCGCGCGGATTCCGCGTCCACCCAGGTATCGACGTCAAGGTCGTCGCCATCCAGTTGGCGGCGATAGCGCGCGCGCCTTGCGCTGAGCATTTGAAAGCCCCGCTTCAGCGCGACCAGCAGCGCGGCGTGCTGTTGAACGGCGCGCGCGACGACGGCGGGATCGCCCGCCTCCGCCTGGCTGGCCCAGACGATGCTGCCAGCGGCCGTGTAATCCTGGCGGCGGTGGTCCCATTCCGGATAACGGTAGCTGCCGCCCTTGCGGCTGTCATGGCGCGTCCCTTGCCGCGCGCTGCTGCCCGCGATGGGTTCATCGCTCATCAGCACCTCCGCCGGTGAACCGGGCGTCGTGACCAGCCGCGCCTCGGGCAGCTCGGACAAGGCATCGCCGAAGTCGTCCGCCGCGGTCTCCGCATCGCGGTCGGTGGGGCGCTGCAGTCCCATCGGGTCTTCCGCCTTTTCCTGTGGCTGCGCGGTCTGGAGCACGAACGGCCCTGGCGACGTTTGCTCGTCTTCGCCATCCTGCGCCGGCCTGGCCTGCGGACGCCGTGCCAGCCGGGCGCTGCGCGGCTTCCTGGGCGTGTCGGGCGGCGCATCGTGGCCGCCGGCCAGTGGTGTAGAGGCCGCATCGGCCTGTTTGAAATCACCCAGCCACAGGTCCTTGTGCAACAGCGCACCCTGGCTGTGTGGCTGCTCCCGCACCGCCTGCGCGGCAAGTTGATACAGCGCCGCGCTGGGGAGTGCCAACGGATCCGTTGCGAGTCCGGCGATGGGCGGCTGGCCCCGCAATGCGCGCAGCACCGCCTGTTCGATCCAGGCCACGCTTCCCGTCAAGCGCTCAGGATCGGGACGCGCCGCGAGGGCGTCGGCGCGCAACTGCGCCAACACGGGCCGCAGGCCGGGGAAGCGGTGCTGCAACAGGGCGTCGGAAACCCAGGCTTCGCACACATGGAACAGTGCGCCCGCCAGATCCTGGCGCAGCCCAAATGCCGGTGCGCCGCGCAGCGCGCGGGTCGCCTGCAGCAAGGCCAGGGCGCGATAGCGTTCCATGGCCGGGCCGGGATCGAGGCGCATCAGCGGTGGTAGCCAGATCGCCTGGCCATCGGTGGCCGGCAGGGCGACGCTGTGCGCAGGTGCCTGCCCGCGCCGGAACAGGCGTTCCAGCATGGTGCGGGGCAGGGGCGCTTGCGCGGCATGGAAGCGGAAGCCGCGGCCGAAAGCAGCGTTGCACAGCAGGTCGAGGCGTTCGGCCACCGACTTCAGCGCCAGGCCAGGTTCGCCGCCATCACCGCGTTTGCGCTGGCGCACCCGCTGCACATAGTCGAACGCGATGCGTGCCGCGTCGGTGATGACGTCTTCCGCCTCCGCCATGGCGCTAGATGAAACTGGCCAGGATCAGGTCATCCATGGCGCCGGTCAGGGCGCGGTCGTCCGACAGCGGGGCGACGATGGCCGCATAGCAGGCCTGGCGCGGCGGGATGCCGCTGGCGATCAGGCGCGCGGCGGCCACCAGCACCCGGGTGCTGGGCACCTCGACCAGACCGCGGTCATGCAACTGGCGCAAGCGTGCGCCCAGTGCCACCAGCTCATGGGCCAGCGCCGTGTCCACGCCCCCTTCGTGCGCGACGATCATCACTTCGCGTTCCGGCTGGGGGAAGTCGAAATCGATGCCGACAAAGCGCTGGCGCGTGCTGGGCTTGAGGTCTTTCAGCATGCGCTGGTAGCCCGGGTTGTAGGAGATCACGAGCTGGAATCCCGGCGCCGCCTCGATCGTCTCGCCCGTTTTATCGATGGGCAGGATGCGGCGGTGGTCGGTCAGCGGATGCAGCACTACCACCGTGTCCTGGCGCGCCTCGACCACTTCGTCCAGGTAGCAGATGGCGCCGCCGCGCACGGCGCGCGTGAGGGGGCCATCCTGCCAGACCGTGCTGCCACCTTCGATCAGGAAGCGCCCCACCAGGTCGGACGTGGTAAGGTCGTCATGGCATGACACCGTGATCAGGGGCCGGCCCAGCTTCCACGCCATATACTCGACAAAGCGCGTCTTGCCGCAGCCGGTCGGCCCTTTCAGCATCACGGCCAGCTTGCGCTCGTGGCACTGCGCGAACAGTGCCACTTCATCGCCCTGGGCCTGATAGTAGGGCGCGGCCGGGGTTGGGCTCCCCGCCCCGTTCGCCGCCTCAGGCTCCCGCTGCATACGGCTGCGCCTGGGTGTTGTCGACGCTATCGAAACGCGGCGCGTAGCGGAAGAAGTCGACGATGAACAGCACCACCCCGCAGGCGAACAGCGACGCCGTCGCGAGCAGCATCAGGAAGTGCACCTGGATTTTCAGCTGCGCGTCCAGGAAGCCCAGCCCCATGATCCGCTCCAGATACACCTGGCCCATGCCGGCCGTGGCGAACGACAGCGTCATGCCGAACATGCCGGCGATCTGCAGCCAGAACGCCCAGTAGCCCAGCGCCGTGCCCTCTTCGGGGCGGCGCGTGAGGCTGGGCATGGCGAACGAGATCATGGCCAGCACGATCATGGCATAGGCGCCGTAGAACGCCGCATGGCCGTGCATGGCCGTGATCAGGGTGCCGTGGGTCCATTTGTTCACGGCCGGGAACGTGTGCGCCAGGCCCAGCAGGCCGGCGCCGAACAGGGTGAACACGGCGCTGCCCACGGTCCAGTGCAGCGCCAGTTTATTCGGATGGCCGGCGCCGGCGCGGCGGATGCTGGAATAGGCGTAGATCGCCATGCCGATCAGGGCCACCGGCTCCAGGGCGCTGAAGATGCCGCCGATGGGCAGCCAGTAGCTCGGCACGCCCACCCAGTAATAATGGTGCGCCGTGCCGAGGATACCGGCGATGAAGACCAGGCCGACGATCACGTACAGCCACTTCTCCATCACTTCGCGATCGGCGCCGGACAGGCGGATCAGCAGGTAGGCGAGGAAGCCGCCCTGTATCATTTCCCACACGCCCTCGACCCACAGGTGGATGGTCCACCAGCGGTAGAAGATCGACACCGTGTAATTTTGAAAATGCAGCAAGGCCGGCAGATACAGCACGGCAGCCAGGCCCAGGCCGGCCAGCAGCACGCCTTCGCTGGTGGTCAGGCGGCCGGACTTCTTGATGGTCATGCCGACGTTGTAAAGGAACATCAGCATGACGACCACGATCACCAGCTTGTGCGGCAACGGTTGCTCCAGCAGCTTGTTGCCGGTGCCCCAGCGGAACAGGTAGCCGATGATCGCCGTCACGCCCATCAGCACCCACAGCACCAGCTGGATGTAGGCCAGCCGTGTGCTGTGCAGTTCGGTGCGCGATTCGTCCGGCACCATCCAGTAGGTGCCGCCCATGAAACCGCACAGCACCCACACCACCAGCAGGTTGGTGTGGATGACCTTGGTGACGTCAAATGGCAGGATGTAGAGCAGTGGGTCCGGCCCCAGGTATTTCGCGGCCGACAGCAGCCCGAACACCAATTGCAGACCGAACAGGGCCACCGCCACCGCAAAGTACCAATAGGCGACTGCTTGTGATTTGTATTTCATCGCATTGCTCCGTCGTAAAAGGTACTGTCCGCTTACTTCAGGGTCGACAGGTAGGCCACCAGATGATCCAGCTGCTCCGGTTTGAGCGTGCTGGGATAGGTGGCCGGCATGAACGACTTGCCATCGGCCGAATACATGGCGCCAGGGACGATGTGGGCGCTGGGGGTGAGCACTGATTCGCGGATGTAGCCAGCGAGATCCTTGGCCTGGCCGTGGTAGTCGCTGCTGGTGAGCAGCGACTGGGTGCGGCTCGCCAGGCCAGCCAGCGATGGCCCGGCCATGTTGACGTTCGGCGCCGTCGAGTGACAGGCGGTGCAGGCCGGCACGGCGCCGCGGAACACGGCCTCGCCCAGCGCGACCGGGTCTTCCGCGCCGCCGCCGGGCGCGGCCGCCGGGGCGCTCGCGCCGGCACCGCGATCGGAGCCGGGGAAGGTGGCGCCCGTCACCAGTAGTGGCCGTGGCGGCCAGCCCTGGTTGTCGACCTTGGATACCCAGTCCAGGAACGCGATCAGGGAGACTATGTCGCCGTCGCTGAGATTCTGGCGCGGCATCAGGCGGCGATGCTTGTTCTCGTCGTAGAACTTGGCCGGATCCTTGAGGTAGGCGCGCAGGTAGGCTTCGCCGCGCAGCTGGGTGATCTTGGTCAGGTCCGGCGCATAGTAGGCGCCCTCGCCGAACAAGGTGTGGCAATTGATGCAGTTATTGTTGTGCCATACATCCTTGCCGCGCGTGACCTGGTCGGTGATCGTACTGGCATTGGTCAGCTTGTCGAACTGGCGATGGCTGTCCAGTGTCAGTCCGAGGAAGACGACCGAGGCGATGGCGGTGGAAACAATGGCGAAGAGTCTGGCTTGTCGCTTGTTCACGCTGACCTCCTAGACGGAAATCGCAGGCCAGTAGCGGAGCGCTGTCACCGCCGAATAGGCGATCGCCACCGCGACGAGAACCACGACAAGATAAGCGAATAACTTTAACGACATGACCCAGGTGTTCATTGCGTTCCTCCTTGAAGAGTGCTGCCGATGATACCTCCACTCAGCGCATGCTAGCCTACATTTAGAGCAAAAACAACAACACTGGGTTTTGGGCATCTCACCGTGATTTCACCGGCATCCGCGCGGCGGCAAAAAAATGGGCGGCGACCCCGGGGAGGGAGGCGCCGCCCGAAACCGCGCGAGCGCGGCGAGATTACCGTTGTCGCCGTGGCGCCATCGCTGGCCGCCACGGCCGTATTCACATGCTGGCCCGCAGCTCCAGCGCGATGGTGCGCGGCGGCGTCAGGTAGGCGTAGGGGAAGCCGAATTGCTGCATTTGGCCGCCCAGCGAAGTGATATAGCGCTGGTCGAACAGGTTGTTGACGAGCAGCGCCACGCCGTAGCGCTGCGATGGACTGTCCCAGCCCACGCGCAGGTCGAACTTGCTGGCGCCCGTCCCCGTCTTCAAGGTGGCCGTGCGCAGGCAGCCCAGGGCCGCCGTGTCGCTGTTGCAGCGGGTGGCGCTGCGGTGGCTGCCTTGCAGGTTGACGCTGGCGCGCCCGCCGGCCGTCTCCCAGCTCATGCTGGCCCCGCCCATCACGCTCACGCGCGGCGTGCCCACCGGCTGGCCCGACAGGTCCAGGCTCACATTGCCGGCCGCGTCCAGGCGCTGGTAGCGGGTGTAGGTCTGGTCCAGATATTCGAGGCCGCCGAACAGCGTCAGGTTGGGATTGACCCGTACCCGCCCATCCAGGTCCAGCCCATGCGCCTTCTGGTCGCTGGCGATCACGTTGTAGGTGGGGATGGCGCCGACGCTGTATAACTGGATGTCCTGCAGGTTCTTGAACTTGTAGGTGAACAGCGAAGCGTTCACGCTGGCGCGCAGGGCCGGCACCTGCCACTTCACGCCAGTCTCGATGTTGGTCATCTTCTCCGGTGCGAAACTGGGATCGCGCCCGGTGGCCGTGGGCGAGGCCGGATTGGGCGGCGTGAAGGTATTGAAGCCGCCGGCCTGGTAGCCGCGCGAGACGGACGCGAACAGCAGCGTGCCGGCATCGAGCTTGTGGTCCAGCACCAGGCGCGGACTGAAATCGGTCCAGTCCTTGTCGCGCGTGGCGGGCGACCCGGCCAGTTGGCTGGAGGTGGCGAACACGATGTTGGACGGTAAGGCGCGCGGGTCCACCCCGGCCAGCGGGCCGTAGGCGGTGAGGAACTGGTCGAGCGCGGGCGAGACGCGGCCCGGCACGTACCACGTCATGGTCTTCTTATCCTGGGTCCAGCGCAGGCCGGCCGTCAGATTGGTGGCTGGCGCCGCGTGCCAGATGGCGTCGCCGTACAGGGCCACGGAGCCGGTGCGTATGTCGCTGTAGTGGGTTTCCCGCCACGGGAAGTGCGTATTGGCGCTCGCGCCGGGTACACCGGCCGCTCCCAGTCCGCCGAACAAGCGGGCGAAGGTGGGCGCGCCGCCGCCGAACTGGCTGAGGGTGTCGAGCGTGCCGGTGGTGACGTAGGCGCCCGCGTCCTGCTGCTCGTTGTTGTGGAAGTAGCTCAGGCCGGCGATCCAGTCCAGCCGCTCCGTCTTGCCCGACAGTTTGAACTCTTGCTGGAAGCTGTGCGCGCGCTTGGCGTCTTGCGTGGCCAGGTATAAATCCTGGCGCGCGTTGCCGTCGTTGTCCGTGTAGTTGTGGGTACTGAAGCGGCGCCACGCGGTGGTGGACGCGAACGCCATGCCGGCCAGCGGCGCTTCGACGCGCAAGGTGGCGCCGTCGAAGTTGCGGCCTTCCGCGCCCTGGGTATCGTTGCGCAGCGGCGCGCTGAATGGATCGACGAAGTTGGCCGTGTAGGCCGCGTCGTACACGCCCCGGTAGCCGCCCAGCGGCAGGGCCGGGTTCTGGATCACGCCGAACGCGGGCCGGCCGTACTGCTCCATGTTCTCGTGCTGCCAGCCGACGATCACCTTGGCCGCGCCCACGTCCTGGCGCAGCGACAAGCGGGTGGCCCAGTCCTTGTCGCCGCCCATCTTTTGGCCGGTGCTTTGATTGGTGACCCAGCCCGTGCTGCCGGCTCGCACGGCCACCAGGCGCGCGGCCGTGGTGGCGGACAGGGGCAGGTTGAGCATGACGTCGGCGTTGGCACGGCCGTAGTCGCCCAGCTTGAGGTGGGCTTCCGCGTCGCGCGCCTGGCCCGGTTCGTTGGTGCTGATGGCTATTGCGCCGGCCGCGCTGTTGCGCCCGAACAGCGTGCCTTGCGGACCCTTGATGACTTCGATGCGCTGCACGTCGATGAAGTTCATCAGCGCGCTGCCCGTCTTGCCGGTGTAGACGCCGTCCACGTAGATGCCGACCGGCGAATCGGTGGCGATGCCGAAGTCGCCCGGCTGCACACCCCGGATGCCGAAGCTGGGCTGGGTCGGTTCCGTGCTGTCGACCACCAGGCCGGGTATGTAGCCGTTCAAATCGGCCAGGTCCTTGGCGCCGATGTTGCTGATGTCCGTGGCCGAGATCACCTGCATGGCGATCGGCACATCCTGCACCAGCTGCTTGCGCGCCTGTGCCGTGACGACGATGGACTGGACCTCGTCTGCACTCCAGGCGGCCGGTGCGGCGAACGCGCAGGCCACGCTGGCGGCGAAGGTGGTGCGCGCCAGACGGTTGCGTGCGAGGCGCGCGTGCGCGTGGGCGAGCAGGTCCGTCTGGTGCATGCAAACTCCGGCGAAATCGTTTATGTCTCAACGATTATGCCTACAGTTTTATCATGTACACAAGATGTTCATGGCCGCTTTGTCTTTTTCTTGTGCACGGATTTCACTGCGCGCGCGCCGGAGTTTTTGCGGCCGCTCAACTGGCTTAACTTTTGGCTCGCCAGGCCATGCGATATGGCTCGCCGCGTCACAGGGCCTTGAGGAACGCGGCCAGGTCGGACGCCTCCTGCGGCGAGAAGCCGATGCGGAAGCGCGTGTCATAGAAGCGCACCACGTCCTCGATGCGGCGCTGCGAACCGTTGTGGAAGTAGGGCGCGCGCGATGCGAGGCCGCGCAGGCCGGGCGTCTTGAAGCGGCCGATGTCGGACCACTTGCCGCTCTCCATGGCGCTGCCCGGATCGCTGGTGTCGATCACTTCGCCGGTGGCGTTGTTGCGCAGCGTGTAGAGCGGCAGGTCCGGCGTGCGCAGGTTGGCGGCGGCGGTGCCGGTGTTGAACAGGCGGGCCACGGAATGGCTGCCCACGTTGGGCGCGTTGTGGCAGGTGGCGCAGGTGGCGCGTTGCAGCGGCAGCCGCAGTTCGTTGTTGAAGCCGGCCACGTTGACCACGTTGAACGGCTTATTGTTGAATATCTGCTCGCCGCGCGCGATGGCGGCGCGGGCCTGGTTCTGCGTGGTGGCGGCTGGTGCCACGGGCGCCGGCTGGCCGCGTCCGGGCGGCGGTGGTGGCGGTGCCGGCTGTGCAGGTTGAGCGAGGTTGCGCCAGGCTGCGTACAGGTTCATCACATTGCGGTTGAACGGGGCGCCGCCGCGGTAGTCGCCCGATTGTGGATCGTTGATACCGAAGTAGAAGCCTTGCTGTGACAGTGGTTGCGGACCGCCCAGCGCACCAGCGTCGGACAAGCTGCCGGCCAGCGTGGCGCTGGACTGGGCCGTGAACAGGGTCTGCTCGAAGGCGGCGATCTGGCGCTGCTGGTCGGCCGTCAAGTCCTGCGCTGCTTCGGCGTGGCCGCGCACGGCGCTGTTGGCCTGATGCCGCAAGTCCGTGTCGAGCGGGGCGAAGCAGCGCGCCGGGCGCACGTCCTTGATGCAGATGCCGGAGCTGGCGTCGGCCAGCGTTTCGCGCCCGTCCCACATCACGGTGCTGTTGAATGGCAGGTTGGTGCTGGGCAGGGGGCGGCGGAACAAGGACAGTTCGGCGGCACTGGCGTAGTGGTAGGGATCGTCCGCTTTCACCAGCGTGAATTCGGCGTTGGCCGGCATGGGCAGGCCGACCCGGATCAGGCCCTTGGTGAGCAGCATGCTGTAAGCCAGGCGCTTCTGGTCCAGCGTGGCCACCGGGGCGTTCGGCGCGACGGCGCCGTCCACCGCGCGGAACACGGGATCGAGGCCGGCGCTGTTGTTGAAGCGGGCCGTGAGGCCGGCCGGAGTGACGGTCCAGCCGTTGCCAGGCTGGTGGCAACTGGCGCAGCTGCGGCCATTGCCGAACGGTTGGAAGAAGGGATTGCTGGTATCGACCGTGCCGGCGCTGCTGAAGGTGAGTGAGGCGCCATCGGCGTTGGGCACCGGCGCCAGTACGACGGGCGGCGGCGACTGCACCAGTACGGCGGCCGTGACGGTGGGGGCGGCGCTGGTGCTGCTGCCTGTGCTGGTGCCAGCGCCTGTGCCGGCGTCAATTCCGGTATCGGCCGGGCGCAGTACGGTGCCGGCGGCCAGTGCGCGCGGTGCGGCATCGCTGGCGGTGGTGTCGGTGCCGCCGCCACCGCAGGCCGCCAGCAGGGCGGCGGGTAACAGCAGCAGGGGCAGGCGAAGGGCGCGTTGGTGC
Source organism: Rugamonas apoptosis (assembly GCF_014042355.1). Lineage (GTDB taxonomy): Bacteria > Pseudomonadota > Gammaproteobacteria > Burkholderiales > Burkholderiaceae_D > Rugamonas > Rugamonas apoptosis. Next base: position 532,946 of record NZ_JACEZU010000002.1, on the reverse strand, counting down.
ATGATGGTCTCCGTCGGTAGTTTCGTGGGACTGCTTGGTTGGTCTACGGAAACAAGAATGACGGCCAAATGTGCAGGAAAAATGGAGATGGAAACTGCGTTGTGGTGTGCATGTGACGGGCGCGCGTCATTCACATTGTCTGCACAATTGGCAGGTATGATGGCGCTGGACACGGATGCGCCAGAGGAGAGACATGAATCACCAATGCAGGAGCCGGGCATGCGGCTGACGATCGCGCGCAAGATCGCGCTGGCCGTGATCGCCATCGTCATCCTGTGCATCGTCACCATGGCGTGGGTGACCAGCATCAGCCTGCAGCGCGGCTTTGTGACCTACCTCAATGAGATGCAGACGCAGGACCTGGATCAACTGCGCCAACTGTTGGAGGCGCGCTACCGCACCGAGGGCGACTTCGAATGGCTGCGCCACCAGCCGCGCGCCTTGCGTTCCGTGCTCGACCAGATGAAACCGCGCCTGCTGGCCGAGACGGACGACATGGGCGCGCGCCGCCGAGGCCCCGGCGCCGGCGCCGGCCGGCCCGACCGTCCGCCGCCGGAAGAAGAAGGACCGCCGCCGGAACGGGCCATGCCGCCGCCGGAGCAGGACATGCCGCCAGAGCGGAACACGCGGCCGGAACAGAGTGTGCGGGCGGAACGGAACACGCGGCTGCCAGAGCGGGACATGCCGCCGCCGGAACCAGATGGCCCGCCCGGCTACGGCCGGCCACGGCCACGTGCCGACCTGCGCCCGCCGCGCGCCGATCTGCCGCCACCACGCGCCGGGTTGCCGCCGCCGCGCCGCCTCGGTGGAGGTGACCCGGCCGGTTTCGCCTCGCGCATTTCCATCGTGGATGCGCAAGGCCAGTCGCTGATTGGTCCGCCCGATTTCCCGCCCGGGATAGAGCGCGACATCAAGGTCGAGGGCCAGGTGGTGGGCCGCATGCGGCTCATGCCGCTGCGCCAGGCCGGCGGCGACGACGCCAGCGCCGCCACCTTCCTGCGCGGCCAGTTGCAAACGATCCTGCTGCTCGCGTGCGCGCTGATCGGCATGGCCATCCTGGCCGCCATCTGGCTGGCGCGCCACCTGCTGCGGCCCGTGGCGGCGCTGCGGGGCGTGACAGAGAAACTGGCGCGCGGCGAATTCGCGGCGCGCGCGCCCGTGCTGTCGCGCGACGAGCTGGCCGAACTGGCGCTGCATGTGAACGCGATGGCGCAGGCGCTGGAGGAAAACGAGCAGCAGCGGCGCCGCATGCTGGCCGATATCTCGCACGAATTGCGCACGCCACTGACGGTGATCCGGGGCGAGATCGAAGCCCTGCTCGATGGCATACGCCGGGCCGACGTCAACGCGCTCGATTCGCTGCATGCGGAAGTGCTGCGCCTGAACCAGCTGGTTGATGACCTGCACCAGCTGGCGCTGGCCGACGCGGGCGACTTGCAATACCACTGGCAGCAGCTGGACCTGGCCGCGCTATTGCGTCCGCTGCTGGAGCGCTACCGCCTGCGCGCGCAGCAGGCGGGACTGGCGCTGACGGCGTCGCTGCCCGACACGCCGCTGACGCTGACGGGCGACAGCGGCCGCCTGACGCAAGTGTGCGTGAACCTGCTTGAGAACAGCGTGCGCTACACGGACCACGGCGGCAGGATCGCCGTCACGCTGGCCGCCGACGGCGCCTGGGCGCAACTGACGGTGGACGACAGCGCGCCCGGCGTGCCGGACGGCCTGCTGGCACGTCTGTTCGATCGCCTGTACCGGGCCGACGGCGCGCGCGGCCGTGGCGGCAGCGGCCTGGGGCTGGCCATCTGCAAGGCCATGGTGGAGGCGCACGGCGGCAGCATCGTGGCCTTGCCTTCTCCGCTGGGCGGCGTGAGAATGCTGGTGCGGCTGCCGATACAACCTCTCACCAATCAACGAGCGCATGGATAACAACGCCCACATCCTGATCGTGGAAGACGACGCGAAGATCGCCGCGCTGCTGGCCGATTATTTCGTCGCCGCCGGCCTGCGCGTGACGCGCGTGGCGGACGGCCTGGCCGCCGTGGAAGCCGTGCGCGCCCACGCGCCCGACCTGATGGTGCTGGACTTGATGTTGCCCAGCCTGGACGGCGTCGGCGTGTGCCGCGCCGTGCGCGCGTTCTCGGCGCTGCCCATCATCATGTTGACGGCGCGGGTGGACGAGATCGACCGCCTGCTGGGACTGGAATCGGGCGCCGATGATTATGTGTGCAAGCCTTTCAGCCCGCGCGAGGTGGTGGCGCGCGTGCGCGCCCACTTGCGCCGCGCGGCCGGCATGGGGCAACTGGCGGCCGGCGGGCTAACATCGGCATCGTCGTCGTCGGCGGCACCGCCGCTGTTGCAGGTGGATCGCGAACGCATGGCCATCCTGCACGGGGGCGTGGCGCTGGCGCTCACGCCGGTGGAATTTCGCTTGCTGGCTGAACTGATCGCCAACCCGGGCCGGGTCTATTCGCGCCAGCAATTGCTCGACTGCGCGCACGATGACCAGCGCGACAACAACGACCGCACGGTCGATTCCCACATCAAGAATATCCGCCGCAAACTGGCCGCGCGCCTGCCCCAGCTTGACTGCTTGCAGTCCGTGTATGGCGTCGGCTACCGCTTCGAATTGCCGCCCGGGTAGGTGGCGCGCACTGCCGCACAGGCGGCGTAGAATGCTTATTTTGCAAGATGGGGGTCAACATGCCTGAACTCTTGTCCGATGAGCAGTTGACCGCGCTGCGCGCCAGTCTGCGCCGCGCCGGTCACGCCCGCTTCCCCCTGTTGCGTGCGGACATAGATGATCTGGCGGCGCAGGCCGTGGCCGACCTGTGGCAATACCTGCGTGAGCGCGAGGCCGCCCCCGCGCTGGGCGCAGAGGCCATTCTGCGCATCGCGCACGCCATCTTCAACCGGCGCGCGGCGGACCTGTACCGCAAATCCCGCCCCCAACTTGCCGCCATCAACGAGGCGCCGCTATCCGAGGAACAAGCCGATGAGCGCGCGGGCGACCTGGCCACGACCACCATGTACCGCAGCATGCTGCGCGTATGCGTGGCGGAGCTGGCCACTATTTCCGAACACGACCGGATGGCCGTGGCGATCGCCACCGGGCTGGCGTCCAGCCAGGGTGAAGCGCTGACTGCGGCCGAGCGCCAGCGCCTGCATCGCGTGCGCAAGCGCCTGGCCGCCGCCATCCAGCGCGAGCTGGGCGAGGATGCTTACAAGCTGTTGCGTGACTTATCTTGAGGAGCGACGAACATGGCTATCTATTCAGATCCTGAACTGGAAGCGTTCCTGCATATCGTGCATGTGTCTGATATGCACTGCAAAGGGCAGGGCGCCGTGGTGGACACCGAGACGGAGAATAAAGTGCGCGGTCTGGTCAACACGCTGCGGCGGCTTGGCCGCACGAAGTGGGCCGACCACCTTGAACAGCGCTGGCAAGCCGGTCTGGCAGGCCACGATCCCATTGCCCATGAGCGGATGTGCAAATTCCTCTGCGATTTCGTCAAGCACGAGGATTACGCGGGCGTGGAAACCTGGCTGCTCGACACGGGTGACTTGAGCGCACTCGGTGATATGGACTCGCTGAAAACAGCGCTGGGGTGGCTGGATGACTACCGCATCATTCTCGATGCGAAACAGACACTCATACTGCATGGGAATCATGACGCATGGCCGGGCAAGTTTCCACTGGCCGCCAACAATATGGAGATCGATGCGCAGCAGGAAGCATTGCGCACCTTGCTGGGCAAGGCGTGGCCACAGACGGCGATCCAGACCAGCATCCCCCATTCCAACGCCAAATTGCGGCTCAGCGCCGTCAACAGTACCATCGGCGAGCGCTGGCCCAACACGCTGGCGCGTGGTGAGGTCGGCATGGATCCGCCCTGGAACACGTTTGGTGATGACCAACTGCGGCAACTGGCCGAGCAAACCCAAAAGAAATTTCACCCGGACGGCGTGACGCGCGACTTCCGCATCCTGGCCGTGCATCATCCGGTCCACTATCCACCGCCGCGCCCGACGCTGCAAATGAGTATGCGCAACGATACCGCCGTCGCGGTGGCGCTGGCCGATTTCAGCCGCCTCCAGCGGGGCAAGCTTGCCCACTTATTGTTGAGCGGCCATACCCATGAAACATACCCGCGCCTTGGCGCCTTGCCGCCCACGTCGACGGGGCAACAATACACGCCCTTGTATGAAGGCCAGTTGCAATTGATCGCAGGGTCGCTATCGCAGTCGTCCAGCCACACCGTGAGCAGGGAAAAGGCGGACGATGAGTTCGTTCCCCAACAGTTCCAGATTCTCACGTTCTTTTCGTCGCCCAATTACGCGAAGCGGGGACAGTTGCTGATGGAGCGCCGCATCGTCGGGCGCCGCAGTTTCGGACAGTATCAATTTCTACTGCCGCGCAGCGTACCAAAACGCATCGAGTCCATCATTTGGGCATACTGAATGCGGACGTCAGGCCGGGCTGACGTCATTTTTGAACGTAGCTACCCGCTGGTTCCGGCACATACAGCGTCGTACTGATTTCAATGGGCACTTGCGTCGTGATAAAGACTGGCCGGGTGAGTTGATTTAACTTGGGCAGCAACGCGCGGCCTTCCCGCCCGACATGGAATCTGCTGGCGACCAGGTCGAAGGCCGCCAGCATATCGCTATCCTGCCCGGTAGCCAGGCTTGCCAGCAGTGACTCTTGCCGGTTCAGCTCGCCCATCTCCAACCAGAACCCCGCCGCGGCCAGCGCCCAATCGCCGGCCATCTGGTCTATCCATTGCCGATCATCCTCGGCCTCGTCGAATGCCGGGGCATCAGCGCTCAGGTCACGGTTCAGTAACTCAGGTAAGGCGTCGGGCTGGGCGGCGATATACTCGTCGAGCTCGGCCAGTAGGGACTTGAGCAGGGCATCGGCTTCCCCGGTCTGCACGGCGCTCGCTTCCCGTGCTGTGGTGCGGGCCACGCCCTGTTGCACCAGCTTGCGCGCGGCCGGCAGGATGGCCGCGCACAGCTTGCGCAATTCACGGTTTTGCCGGGCGATGTCCTCGCGGCTATGCGTCAGTTCCGGGGTGATGGTATTGGGTTTCATGGCAGTACCTCTTGGCTAGTCTGTTCGACAACATTCCGCCCGCGCATCCTAATAATCGCGTGCTTGTATGGTATATCGAAAAGCGGCGGATTTCGTGACACACGCGTGGCTCGCGTCTCACGATACCCGCCATCGCCCCGTTTGCGCCTCAGCAGGGCCGCATCTCGATGGCGATACCCGATAGTACGGCATTGCCCGACAGCGGATCGCGCAATTGCTCGTCCAGCAGCGCGTTGAGGTTGGCGCCGGGCCGTTCGGCGGCCACGCCAAGTTGCGTTCCAGGCAAGTCATGGCCCCAGCCGTGCGGCAGGCTGACCACGCCCGGCATCATCTCCTCGCTCAATTCCACTTGCGCTTCCACCATGCGCGCGCCGTTGCGGATCTGCGCCCGGCCGCCGTCGGCCAAGCCCAGCCGGGCCGCGTCGCCTGGATGGACCAGCGCCGTGCAGCGGTACGGCCCCTTGGCCAGCACGGGCAGGTTGTGCATCCAGCTATTGTTGGAGCGCAACTGGCGGCGGCCGATGATGACCAGGGTCGGCGCCTCGTCCGGCGCGCCCAGCGCTTCGGCCACGCGCGCCAGGTCGGCCAGCAGTACTGCAGGCGCCAGCTCGATCTTGCCCGAGGGCGTGCGCAGCACTTCGGGGATGCGCGCTTGCATGGGCCCCAGGTCGATGCCGGATGGCGCGGCCTGCACCTTGGCCAGCGTCAGTCCGTCCGGCTGGGCGCCGAACTGGTCGCCATACGGGCCGCTGCGCAGGGCCAGGTCCAGCATCCGTTCCACCCCGCGCCGGGGCGCCAGCGCCGCCATCACGTGGGGCGTGGCCGGGCCGGCCGATTTTTGCACTTCCTCCTCCAGCAGCGCCGTGTCCCAGGCATCGAGGTCGGCGTTGCGCCCCATGCCCTTGACGATGGCGGCCAGCCGCAGCAGGCTTTCCCATTCGTCCGGCTGGCCGTCGGCGCGCGCCAGCACGGGGGCGCTGTAGCGCGCGTGGTTGCGGTGCGACAGTTGGCCGAAGCTGACGTCGAAGTGCGCATCCTCCAGCGGCGACACGCCGGGCAGGATCACGTCCGCGTGGCGCGATGTTTCGTTGAGGTAGATGTCCAGGCTGACCATGAAATCCAGTTGTTCGAGCGCGGCCGCCAACCGTGCGCCGTTGGGCGCCGACAGCACCGGATTGCCGGCGATGGCGATCAGGGCCCGCACCTGGCCGGGGCCGGGGGTGTCGATTTCCTCGGCCAGGCAGGTGACGGGCAGTTCGCCCATCACTTCCGGCGCGCCGGCCACGCGGCTGCGGTAGCGGCCCATGACCACGCCCCGTCCCGTGCCCGGCTTGCCGCGCGTGTTGGCGGCGAAGGCGGCGGCCTTGGGGAACATGGCGCCGCCTGCCGCGTCCAGGTGGCCGGTGAGCACGTTGATGGCGTCGATCAGCCACGAGGCCAGCGTGCCATATTGCTGGGTGCAGGTGCCGATGCGGCCGTAGATGGCGCCGCGCCGGGCGCCTGCCAGCTCGCGCGCCAGCGTGCGCATGACGTCGGCCGGCACGCCGCAGCGGGCCGCCATGCGTTCGGGCGGGTAGGGCTGCACGGCCGCTTGCAGCGCATCGAGGCCCGCCACATGGGGCGCCAGCCGGCCCAGGCGCACCAGGTTTTCCTCGAACAGGGTGTGGGCCAGGCCCAGCAGGAAGAACACGTCGCCGCCGGGGCGGATGAAGTGGTGGGCGTCGGCCGCCTGCGCCGTCTCGGTGCGGCGCGGATCGACCACGACGATCTTGCCGCCGCGCGCGCGCAGCGCCTTGGCCTTGCCCCGGTAATCGGGCACGGTCCACATGCTGCCGTTCGAAACCATGGGATTGGCGCCCAACACCAGCAGGTAGTCGCTGCGGTCGATGTCGGGCACGGGCACCGTCATCCAGTTGCCGAACATGAGGCCGACCGACAGCATCTTGGGCACCTGGTCCACGCTGGAGGCGGAGTACATATTGCGGGTGCCCAGCGCGCGCGCCAGGCGGGGGAAGTACAGCATCAGGCTCATCTTGTGCGCCACCGGATTGCCCAGCACGGTGGCCACGGCGTCGGCGCCATGGGCCGCGATGATGGGCGGCAGGCGCCGTTCGATTTCCGCGTAAGCCTCGTCCCAGCTGACGGCCACGAAGCGGCCGTCGCGTTTGACGAGCGGGCTGCGCAGGCGGTCGCCATCGTCGTGCAACTCCTTGAGGCTGACGGCTTTCGGGCACAGGAAGCCGGCGCTGAACACGTCGGCCTCATCGCCGCGGATGCGCGTGACCTGCTGGCCTTCGCGTTCGATCACAAGGCCGCAACTGGCCTCGCACAGGGGGCAGATGCGGTGGGCGACGGCGTGCTGTTCGGTCATGGCCTGGCCTTTCGAGGAAAGTGAACGGTCGTGCTATTGTCGGGATTCACGTGACCGCTGTCAATCGCGGTGTTACACCGTGTGCGACGCGGGCTGGTGTATGCTGTGGCCTATTATTGTGTATTTTTTGACAGGAGAAAACCATGATGACTTCCACGAAAACCTTGGTGGCGCTGCTGGCGCTCGGTGCCGCGCTGGCCGGTTGCCAGAAGAAGGAGGAACCGGGACCGGCCGAGCAGATGGGCCGCAAGCTGGACCAGGCCACGCAGCAGGCGCAGGAAGCGGCCAAGGATACCGGCGAGAAGATCAACAAGGCCGCCAGCCAGGCCGGCGAGGAGCTGAACAAGGCGACCGAGGTGGCCGGCAAGAAGATCGAGCAAGCGGGCGAGAAGATCCAGGAGAAAGCCCGCGAGGCGCGCGACAAGGACGCCAAGTAAGCGGGTAAGCGGGGCGCCCGCGCTTCAGCCGGCCAGCGCCGTGCCGGCATCCGGTGCGGCCTGCGGCGCGGCGTCCGGCGCGACGTCCGCATATTCCTGCGCCACGCGGAAGAATTCTTCATGCCGGCGCTGGAACGCGGCCACCAGGTCGGGATCGAACTGGGTGCCCGATTGCTCCGCGATGTAGGTGCGCACTTCGGCGTGGCTGTAGCCGCGCTTGTAGACGCGCTTGCTGATCAGGGCGTCGTACACGTCGGCCAGCGCCATCAATCTCCCCGCCAGCGGAATGGCCGCGCCGCGCAGGCCGTGCGGATAACCGCCGCCGTCCCACCGTTCATGGTGGGCTTCGATCATCTCGCGCGCATAGTTGAGGAAGTGGCGCTTTTCCGGGTGGCCGTGGCCGACGATGATGCGCGCCAGCGTGGCCGCGCCGATCAGCGGGTGGGTTTTCATGATGGTGTATTCGTCGTCGGTCAGCTTGCCCGGCTTTTGCAGGATGCTGTCGGGGATGCCCACCTTGCCTATATCATGCAGCGGCGCCGATTTGGCATACAGTTCGATGTCCGACGGCGTCAGGTGGGCGTAGGCGGGCGTGGCGGCCAGCTCGCGCGCGAGGATTTCCACATAGCGCTGGGTGCGCAGGATGTGCTGGCCGGTGTCCTTGTCGCGCGATTCGGCCAGCACCGACAGGCTGAAGATGATCTCGTCTTGCGCTTCGTACAGGTCCAGCGTGCGGGCGTGCAGCTTGCGCGCCTCGATGCCGTATTTCAGCAGGCTCAGACAGGTGGTGATCAGCACCAGTGCCATGATGGGGAACAGCGGCGACAGGTGCACGCCCAGCTCCAGCAGCAGCTGGCGCGCGGTCCAGTAAAAGCCGCCGGTGCCGGCCAGCACCGCCAGCAGCGACAGCACATAGCCGGGCTGGCTCAGCATCAGCGTGCCGGCCAGGCCGGCCAGCAGCACGGCCGTCAGTTCCACGCCCCGGGCCCAGTCGGGGCGGACGATGAAGGTGTCGCTGAGCACGTTGTCGATGATGGTGGCGTGGATGTCCAGGCCATTGAGCCATTTGCCCGACGGGGTGCGGTGCCAGTCGCCCAAACCCTTGGCCCAGGTTCCGATCAGCACGATCTTGCCGCGCAGGCTGGCCGGCGCCACCTTGCCGTCCAACACGGCGCGCGCCGACAGGTAGGCGTGGCTGGCGTTGCGGTAGTCCAGCAGCAGGTTGCCGGCCGTGTCCAGCGGAATGGCGTGCCGGTCCCAATACAGGGTGAAGTCGCTGCCGTCTTTACCCAGCCGCAGCAGCCGGTTCTGCGACGTCAACAGCAGTGCCGACAGCGCCAGCGACGGCCGCTCCTTGCCCGCCACGGGCAGCAGCAGCGGTACCCGGCGCAGCGTGCCATCCAGGTCTTCCAGGGCGTTGGTGTAGCCTTCGGCGCCGGCGGCGGCCGTCAGCACGGGCACGCTGCGCAGCTGGCGGCCGGCCCGCGGCATGTGCCAGGCGTGGCCGCCGTCGGCGCGCAGCACCACGGTGCCGTCGGGCGCGGCCGGGCCGATGGCGGCAGTGGCGGTGGTTGGCGCGGCCGTGGTTGCGATGTCGGCCGGCTGGCTGAAATCGAGGTAGTAGGCCAGCACGCTGGGGCCTTCGGCCAGCGCGTTGGCCAGGCGTTGCGAGTTGCTGTCGGGTGCGGACGGCGGCGCGTGGGCCGCGTCCATGGGGGCGGCGTCCGCAGGGGCAGGGGCCACAGGGGCCAAATCACGCTGGCGCTCGCGCTGGATCACTTCGGGCGCGGTGCGGTCGGCCTCGGGCATGAGCAAATCCAGCACCACCACCGACGCGCCCTGCTGGCGCAGTTGCCGCACCAGTTGCGCCAGCCGGTAGCGGGGCCAGGGCCATTGGCCATAGGCGGCCAGGCTGTCCTCATCGATGCCCACCACCACCGGCGCGGACGGCGGCGGCGGCACCGCCCGGCCGGCCACCATCATGTCGTACAACAGCAAGTCGAGCTGCTGCAGCGGTGGCGGCTGGAAGATCGACAGCAGTGCCACGGCCAAGGTCAGGCACAGTCCCAGTCCATACATGCGCGCCTGGCCTTCGCGCGGCCGCAGCAGGTCGCGCAGGCGGTCCAGGCGGGATGGGGAGGGGCGGTTGGCGGTGGCCATGGTCGGTGGGAGTGGTGGGCCGCCGGCCTTAGTGGACGATCACCACCACGCGCCGGTTGCGCGGTTCAGCCACGCCGTCGGGCGTGGCCACGGCCGGGTTGCCCTTGCCGTGATAGGAGGTGCTGATGCGTTGCGCCGGCACGCCTTTTTCCAGCAACAGGGCTTGCACCTGCTTGACCCGCTCCAGCGACAGCGCCGTGTCCAGCGCGACCGAGCCGGTGCTGTCCGTGTGGCCGCTGATGCGCACGCTGATGGCGGCGCGCCGCTTCACGGCGGCGGCGATGTCGTCGATGATTTTCTGGTCATCGGCCGCCAGGGTGGCCGAACCGCTCTTGAAATACAGCGTAAACGTTTCGCCAGCCGCCGGCTCCACCGCCAGCGCATCGGCGAAGGTGCTGGCGATATAGGCCGGATCGGCGCTGGTGACGGCGCCCGGCGCTTGCCGCGGGCCGGCGGTGCGGGTCATGGCGCCCGCCTGCGTCAGCGACTGCTTGCCGCCTTCCGTGGTCACTTCGGCCTTGCCGACCTTGCCCTGCTGGTCCGGTACCAGGATCACGCTCTGGCCGCCGGCGCAGCCGGCCAGCAGCGCGGCCAATGTCAATGCCGGCACGGCGGCCAGCGAGGTGGGGAGTGTGCGCATGGTCAGTCCTTGATCTCGATCAGCACCTTGGTGCCGCGGGTGGCGATGGTGGCGTCGGGCGTGCGTACCTTGACCGTGTCCGGCGCCAGCTTGCCGATCTGCCCCGTGATGTAGGAGAAGGTCCCCTTGAGCATGCGCACCGCCAGCGCGAACTTGCCGTTGTTGGGGTCGAAGATGTAGTCGTTCAGCGCCAGTTCGCTGGCGGAACCGGCCGAGATGGTGGTGTCGTCGCCCAGTACGATGCCGACGGCGCCGGGCTTGCCGGTGCGGACCAGGTCGCCCCGGTACAGGGGCGTGCCGACCATGGCCGGCAAGGTGGCCCCGGCGCGCGCGATGGTCACCGTGCCTTGCAGGTTCTGGATGATGCCGATCGCTTCGCCCGTTGGTGCCGTGGTTGGCGCCGTGGCTGCCGTCGGTGCGGCGGGCGCGGTTTCCGCGTGCGCCCCCGCGCACAGCAGCGCGCTCAGCAACAAGATAGTCAATCGCCTGTTCGTCATGCCGTTCTCCCAGTGTGAGACGCACGCGCGCGGCGTGCCCGCTTTAGTGTCCGTTCTTGGCCGCCTGCTTGAGTGGCACCACATTGCTCGGTTCCGAACCGGCCGGCGGCGGGCTGTCCGCGGCCGGGCCCAGCACCACGCTCAAGTCCACAAATCCGGCGCGCCAGGCCCGTTCCAGATCCTGTTCGATCGCTTCCATCGAGGTGTCGGCGAAGTTGGCGAAACCGCGCACGCCATAAGCGCGGTTGCGGCCGTGGGCCTTGGCCAGGTAGAGCGCCATGTCCACCAGGTTGACGGCCCGTTCCCACGACAGCGGCCGCTCGTCCGGGAACAGCGGGAATGGCGCGAAGCCGACCGACACGTTGACCTGGATACGGTGGTTCTGGTACACCACCGTCTGCGACGAGATGCTCTCCAGGACGCGGCGCGCGACCTCGTCCACGCCGTGGCGCGGGATGGCGGGCAGGAAGGCGAGAAACTCCTCGCCGCCCCAGCGCACGATCATATCCGTCTCGCGCAGCGCGATGCGCAGGTGTTCGGCGATCATCTTCAGCACGGTGTCGCCGGCCGCGTGGCCGTAGGTGTCGTTGACGTGCTTGAAGTGGTCCACGTCCAGCAGGAACAGGGCGCCCACGATGTCGTCGCCGCCGCTGGTGCGCACGGGCGGCTCGCGCCGTTCGGCCGGCGCGTGGCCGCGCATGTAGTCCTGGAAGTGGCGCCGGTTGTAGAGCGAGGTGAGGGGGTCGAGCGCGCTTTGCGCCTTCAGCTCCAGGTTCTTCACTTCCAGCTGGGCGTTGGCGTGGCGTACCTTGCGGTACAACAGGCCGACCACCGCAGCGGCCAATGCGAACACCAGTGCCAGCAGCCACCATACGCGCTGTTGCAGGCGGCGGTTATCGAGTTCCGCGCCCTTGACCTGGTTCTCGCGGCTGAGCAGCTCGATCTGGCGCTGCCGCTTGTCCGCCTCGTATTTTTCCTGCAGTTCCAGCACGGCTTGCTGGCGCTGCTTTTCGAACAATTCGTTGGAGATGGCGCGCTCGCGGTGGTACGCCTCCACGGCGCCGCGCAGGTCGCCCGCCTTTTCCAGCGCCTGTCCATACTCCGTCAACACGGACTGCAAATCAGGTTTGCTGTTGGCTTTCTCGTAGAACGCCAGGCCGGCCTCGAAGCTCTTCTTGCCGTCGGCGATGCGGCCCATGCCCAGGTAGGCTTCGCCGATGTTGACGCGGGCGGTCGCTTCGATCGGGGCCGAGCCGGCCTCGCGCGCGGCCTGCAGCGATTCGTTCCCGTAGCGTAGCGCGCGGGCGTAATCATGCTGTTTCAGGTAGTTGTCCGACAGGTTCACCAGCGAGTTGGCGATCATGCGGTGCGCGCCCAGCTGGCGCTCCAGCACCAGCGCCTCCTGCAAGGCGTGCAGCGCCCGCTCGGGCTGGTGGGCTTCGATCGCCAGGCCGTATTCCGTGTCCTTGGCCACGGCCATGCGGCCGGCCGAGTGCAGTGCGCGCGTCACACGCAACTGTTCGTCGAGCACAGCGAAACCCTTGTCGTATTCGCGCATCTGGTTGTACAACTGGGTCAGGGCGTTGAGCGCGGTGGCCAGCGGCAACTGGTTTGTGATCAGGCGCGCCAGGTCCACGGCCGTCTGCAGCTTGACCAGCGCGCTGGGGAAGTCGCCCCGTTCCGCATACGCCTGGCCGGCCGTGATGGTTGCCTGCACCCGCAGCGGCAGGTCGTCGGTACGCGCTGCCGTGGCCTCGGCCTCGAAGGCCAGCTGGTGCGCCTGCCTGACGTCGGCCTGGGCGAATTTCACATAGGCTTTCGACAGCAGGCCGTTGGCCACGATGGCGTCGTTATGCTGGGCCTTGCCGTAGGCGATGACGGCGTCGGCCTGGGCCAGCGCGGCCTCGTTCTCGCCCAGCCGCATATGGGCCAGGCTGATCTGGGACATGATTTCGGCGCGGGTGGCGGGGGGCGCGCCGTCGGCCTCCGTTTGCAGCTTGAGCAGCTGGGCCAGCGCCTTGTCCGGTACGAAGCGGCTCTGTTCGCGCACCTCGGCGATGCGCTGGTCAAGCGGGGTCTGGGCGCAGGCCAGCAGCGGCGCCAGCAAGGCCGCGATCAGCAGGCGCCGGGCGCCGGGTACAGGAATTGCCATCCAACTTGCCAACGGGTCACCTCCACCTGCACTGCGCGTGTATACGCAAAGTGTCTAGACAATTATATTCTTGTTGCAGTCTAGAAAATTCAGCGCGCCCCGCTTATTTGTGCAAATCCGCACAGTTCCAAGCGCGTTATACGATCGAAGTTGGTGATTTACTATGGCTTTACTGAATTTTAGAGCAATATTGGCCGAAGATGAATTGTTTGATTTATATCAAACTGCGCTTTCCACTTCCGGCTTCCCGATTCCCGCCTTACGCGGCCAGTTGCTGGAGCAGATACAGGCGCTGGTACAGTCCGCCGTCCACTTGCATCAACTGCGCGTGCGGGCCCGATTCAGCGATACGGCCATGGTTGAGCACGACGATGCGGTCGGCCTCGCGGATGGTGGACAGCCGGTGCGCGATGGCGATGATGGTGACGCGCCCGCGCAACTCGTCGAGCGCCGTCTGCACGATCTGCTCCGTCTGGCTGTCGATGTGCGAGGTGGCCTCGTCCAGCAGCAGGATGCGGGGCTGGCCGGCCAGCGCGCGGGCGATGGCGATCAACTGTTTCTGCCCGACGGACAGGCGCGAACCGCCTTCGCCCAGCGCCGTGCCGTAGCCGTGTTCCAGCGCCAAAATGAAGTCGTGCGCGTGGGCCGCGCGGGCGGCCGCCTCGATCTGGGCATCGGTCAAGTCACGCCCCATGGCGATGTTTTCGCGCGCCGACGCGGCCAGCAGGAATGGTTCCTGCGGCACCAGCCCCACCTCGGCCCGGAACTGGGTGTTGGCGATCGACTCCAGCGGCGCACCCAGGATGGTGATGGCGCCGTGCTGCACAGGGTAATAGCGCAGCAGCAGCGACAGCAGCGTGGACTTGCCGCTGCCCGTGTGGCCGACGATGCCCACGAAATCGCCCTGGGCGATGTCGAGCGACAGGTCGTGCAGCACGGGCTGGCCCGGCACATAGGCGAATTCGATATGGCGCAGCGCCACGGCGGGCGCGTTGGCGTCGCGCAGGCGCGGCGCGGCGCGCGTGGACGACGCATGTTCGGCCGCAAGTCCGGCCGCAAGTTCGGGCGCATGCTCGGGCGCGTGCGCTTCCTCCAGCAGGGCTGCCACGCGGGCGCTGGCCACCACTGATTGCTGCAACTGGCTGAACTGCATGGTGATCTGGATCAGCGGCTCGATCACGCGCGCGATGTAGCTGATGAAGGCATACAGCACGCCCACTTCAGTGGCCGTCATCTGGCGCTGGCCGAAGGTGAAGATGACGGAGGCCAGCAGCACGATGTTGAGCAAGTCCAGCGCGGGCCGCAGCAGCCAGGCATTGGCGCGCAGTTCGGCCATGCGCGCTTCGTAGTGGCGCGCGTTGGTGGCCTGGAAGCGTGCCGCGAAACGGGCTTCGGCGTTGCTGGCCTGGAGCACGCTCATGCCGCCGATCGATTCAGCCATCTGGCCGTTGATGTCGCTGCGCAGCGCGCGGGCGCGGGTGACGGCCGGCGCGCTCCAGCGCTGGTACAGCCAGATGATGGCCAGGACGGCCGGCAGCAGGGCCAGCACGATGGTCATCAAATGCCAGTCCAGCCACGCCATCGCGCACACGGTGCCGATCAACACGATGGAGCTGTCGAGCATCACGAACAGCACTTGCACGTACAGCGTCTTGACGGCTTCCGTGTCGTTGGTCACGCGCGACACCAGTTGGCCCGTGATGGCGCGGTCGAAGAAGGCCATGGGCAGGCGCAGCACGTGGCCGTACACTTGCTCGCGCAAGCGCCGCACGGAGCGCATGGCCAGCCCGGACAGGCGCACCAGTTGCAGGTAGCGCAGCCCGCTGGCCACCCAGCCCGTCAGCAGCAGGCCGGCCAGCAGGGCCGCCATGCGCGGCCAGTCCAGCCGGTGCGGCAGCAGGTGCTGGTCGATCAGGGCCTTGCCCATGATGGGGCCCAGCACTTCCAGCAGCGCGGCCAGCACCAGCCACAGCACGGCCCAGCCCAGGTGACGCTGATCCGGCTGGGCGGCGCGGCGCAACAGCGCCACCGCCTGCAGGGTCTGGCGGCGCGCGTCGTGCGGTTGCAGGTCGTGATCAGCTGGCATCGAGGCTGGCCTCCAGTTGTTGGTAGCGCCATTGGCTGGCGTACCAGCCGTCCAGTGCGAGCAGCTGCTCGTGGTTGCCCGATTCCGTCACGTGGCCGTCGCGCAGCACGACGATCAGGTCGGCGCTGACGACGGCGCTCAGGCGGTGGCTGGCGATGATGGCGCTGCGGCCGGGGCGCGCCTGGCGCAGTTGTTCCAGGTGCTGCAGGATGCGTGCTTCGGTACCCGTATCCACGGCCGACAGGGCGTCGTCCAGCAGCAGCAAGTCGTTATCGGCCAACAGCGCGCGGGCGATGGCCACGCGCTGGCGCTGGCCGCCCGACAGCGTGATGCCGCGTTCACCCACCTGGGTTTCATACCCGTCCGGGAACAGCATGATGTCGTCATGGATGGCGGCCAGCGTGGCGGCCCGCTCCACGTCGGCCCGGCTGGCGTCGGGACGGGCCAGTGCGATATTGTCGGCGATGGTGGCCGAGAACAGGAACGACTCCTGCGGCACCCAGCTGATGGCGGCGCGCAGTGCGTGCAGGCGGTAAGCGTCCAACGGCTGGCCGGACCACTGCACGGAACCAGTTTGCGGCGTGAGCTGGCGCAGCAGCAGGCGCAGCAGGGTCGACTTGCCGCAGCCGGTGGGGCCCACCAGGCCCAGGGTCTGGCCTGGCGCCAGCGTCAGCGTGAGGTGGGACAGGGCCGGCGCCGTCTGGCCCGGATAGGCGTAGCCCACGTCGTGCAATGCCAGCGCGCCGGGCGCCACGACGGCCAGCGTGCCATGGTCGTCGATCGCCAGCGGCGCGTCGAGCAGCGGTTGCAGCCTGGCCCAGGCCGCGCGGCCCCGTTCGATCAGCGACAGCACCCAGCCGGCCGCGAACATGGGCCAGATCAGCTGGCCCAGATACATGGTGAAGCTGGTCAGCGCGCCGATGGTGAGCTGCTGCTGCCACACGAGGTAGCCGCCCAGGCCCAGCGTGAGGGCGCTGGCCGCCGTCAAGGTCAGGCCCACGGCCGGTTCGTAGGCCGCTTCCCATACTTGCGCGCTCAAGCTGGCGCTGGCCGCGTGCTCGGTCAGCTGCGCGAACTGGCTGGCGCTGCGCTGCTCCAGGCCCAGCGCGCGCAGCGTGCGCACGCCGGCCAGGGTTTCCTGCACATGATCGTTGAGGGCGCTGAAGCAGCGCAGCGCATCCGTGGAAGCCTTGTGGATATGGCTGGAGATGCGCCAGAACGCCAGTCCCATCAAGGGAAACGGCAGCAGGGCCACGGCGGCCAGGCGCCAGTCCACGCCCAGCAGCATCACGCCCAGTACCATCACCAGCGTCAGCGAGCCGTCGAAGCCGGCCAGCATGGCTTCGCCGGCCGCCAGTTCGATGGCGTCGATATCGTTGGTGGCCAGCGCCATCAGGTCGCCCGTGCGCTGCTGCTGGTAGAAAGCGGGGCCTTGGCGCGCCAGCCGTTCGTAGAGCCGGGTGCGCAGCGACACGCCCAGTTGGTAGGCGGCCGCGAACAGGGCCTGGCGCCAGCCCACGCGCAGGAAGTAGATGGCCACGCCGATCAGCAGCAAGGAGCCGATTTCCAGCAGCAGCGCGTTGCCGCCAAGGCGGTGCGCAGCCAGGCCATCGATCATGGCGCCAACCTTGCGCGGCACCCACACGCCGAGCGCGGCCACGCCGGCCAGCATGGCGCCGGCGGCCGCATAGGCGCGGGAATGCTGGCGCACGAAGTGGCCGATCAGGCCGAATAAATTCATTGTATTGTTGTCCTTGCACGGGCAGGCCGGCGAGCGATGCCGCTGGCGTGGTGTGCGCTAGGATACAACAAGCCCGGCACGCGCGTGCGCGCGGCCCATGCCCGACAACGGCGCTGAAAAAACGAAGAGCGGGCCGTAGCCCGCTCTGTGGAGATGCGCTGCCAGCGTGCTGGCCGATTGCTTAGCTTATTTCTTAGGCTTGGCGCTGACCTTGGGCGCTGGCTGGGTGGGCGAGGCGACAGCCTTGATCACTGGCGCGGCTTCCGTCACGACGGGCGCTGGTTCGGCAACCACTTCGACTTTGGCGGCGGCGGGCGCGTCCACTTTGGCCGGGGCAGCCACTTCCACCTTGGCGGGGGCGGGCACCGCGGCCACGACAGCCGGCTTGGCCTGCACTTCCACCACTGGCTCGGACGGCACCACCGCCTTGGCTTCCGGCTCGGCCTTGGCAGCCTTGGGGACGGCGACTGGCTTGACGGGCGAGGCCAGCGTCAGTACCGGTTGCACATCCTTGATCTGTTCCTTGGCACTCTGGATCAGTTCGGCCTGGGCGGCGCTGGCGATGTTGAACAACTGGCGGCTGTAGGCCAGCAGGTTGTCCAGGTAGTTGCCCTGGCCCGCGCTCAGAGTGAAGAATTCGCGCGGATCTTTCGCTTCCAGCAACTGCTTGGCGGCCGACGACGACTTCTCCACCGAGGCCTTGGTGGTGCTGATATTGAGGGCGATGACTTTTTCGGCGCTTTCCACAGCCTTGGCGGCCAGGTTGTTGATAATGTTCAACTGCGCTTCAAGCTGGGATTTCGTAGCTGCGGAAAACTGTTCTGGGATCGAAAACATGGCTTCTCCTGGGACGATTAAAATGCTGGCCTGGCGCACCGCAAGGGCCGCGACCGTGGATTTATGATGCGCTGCAATAAATGCATTCTAGCGGCGATTGACGGGCTTGGAAAGTTATTTTTTCCGCCATCCGTGCGATACAACAGGGCGATATCGCCCAGTAAATTAATGCACTGCAACAATAACCTTTTCCAGGTGAAACAACATGACGATCAAATTGAACAAGGACGTGGAGCAACGCCTGCTGTCCTCCATCCAGCGCTATTGTGCGGAGAACATGGACGAGGAGGTGGGCGAGCTCAAGGCGCGCCTGCTGCTCGATTATTGTTTGCGTGAAATTGGCCCCTCTGTCTACAATCAGGCCATCCTGGACGCGCAAAGCGCGATGCAGGAGCGTATCGCCGACATCGAGACGGTCTGTTACGAGACCGAATTTTCCTACTGGAAGAAGTAAGCTGGCCGGGAGCCGCCTATGGATGTGCCTTTTGATACTGTCATACGCAATGCCAGCCTGCCGGATGGCCGCCAGGGCATCGACCTGGCCATCGCCGATGGCCGCATCGCCGCCATCGGCCCATCCCTGGCGCCGCGCGGGCGGCACGAGATCGACGCCGGCGGCGACCTGCTCGCACCGCCGTTCGTGGACGCCCATTTCCACATGGACGCCACCCTCAGTTATGGCTTGCCGCGCGTAAACGAGTCCGGCACGTTGCTGGAAGGCATCGCGCTGTGGGGGGAGCTGAAACCGCACCTGACCCAGGAGGCACTGGTAGCCCGCGCGTTGCAATATTGCGACTGGGCCGTGGCCAAGGGTTTGCTGGCCATCCGCAGCCATGTCGACATTTGCGACGACCGCCTGCTGGCGGTGGAAGCGCTGCTCGACGTGAAGCACCAGGTAGCGCCCTACCTGGACCTGCAACTGGTGGCCTTCCCCCAGGATGGCTTGCTGCGCAGCCCCACGGCGCTGGCCAACCTCAAGCGCGCCATCGCCATGGGGGTGGACGTGGTGGGTGGCATTCCCCACTTCGAGCGCACCATGGCCGAAGGCGCCGAGTCGGTACGCATCCTGTGCGAATTCGCGGCCGGCAAGGGCTTGCGGGTGGACATGCATTGCGACGAATCGGACGACCCGCACTCGCGCCACATCGAAACGCTGGCCTACGAAACCAACCGGCTGGGCCTGCAAGGGCGGGTCACCGGTTCGCACCTGACCTCCATGCATTCGATGGACAATTACTACGTGAGCAAGCTGCTGCCCCTGATCCGCGAGGCCGGCGTGGCGGCGGTGGCCAATCCGCTCATCAACATCACGCTGCAGGGCCGCCACGACAGCTATCCCAAGCGGCGCGGCATGACGCGGGTGCCGGAACTGCTGGCGGCCGGGATCGAGGTGGCGTTCGGCCACGATTGCGTGATGGACCCGTGGTACAGCCTCGGTTCGGGCGACATGCTGGAAGTGGCCCACATGGGCTTGCACGTGGCCCAGATGACGGGCCAGCAAGCCATGCGCGCCTGTTTCGAGGCCGTCACGGCCGCGCCGGCCCGCATCCTGGGCTTGCAGGGCTACGGCCTGGAGCCGGGCTGCCACGCCGACCTCGTGCTGCTGGACGCGGCCAATCCGGTGGAGGCGATCCGCCTGCGGGCGGGCCGGCGCCTGGTGATGCGGCGCGGCAAGGTGATCAGCAGCACGCCGCGCGCGGTGGCCACGCTGGACTTGCCGGGGCGGCCGGCGCGCACCGGGTTCCGCTTGCAGCCGCACGCTGGACTTGACGATCAAAATACATGACAATCGGCTATCAAAAAAATTGCTGGGCAACCTGTTGGAGCTGTCTTGAAAGAAATCGCCATACGTCCCGCCACAGCGGCTGATTTTGACGCCATGTGGGCGGTGCAGGAAGAACTGGTCGCCAGCGGCGACACTTTGTATTTCCCCGCCGACATCACGCGCGAGGCTTGCCTGGCCTACTGGTTCGGCCCCGGCGTGGCCAGCCACGTGGCGATCCTGAACGGCGAACGCCTGCTGGGCATGTACCGGCTGCAGCCGGCCCAGCCGGGGCGGGGCGCCCATGTGGCCAGCGCTTTCTTCGTCGTCAGCCCGGCCGCGCAGGGGATCGGCGTGGGCAAGCTGCTGGGCGCCGATTGCCTGCGCGCGGCGCGCCAGGCCGGCTACCTGTCGGTGCAGCTTGATTTCGTGATCAGCTCCAATGTGGCGGCCGTGCTGCTGTGGAAACGGCTGGGCTTCCAGGTGGCCGGCACGCTGCCCGGCGCCTACCGCCATCCGCAACTGGGCTACGTGGATGCCTATGTGATGTGCCAGTTGCTCAACGACCGCGCCCACTGGCCTGAATAAACCCATGATCGTGCTCGACACGCCCCGCCTGCGCCTGCGCACGCTCGCCGCGGACGATGCGCCGTTCTACCTGGCGCTGGTCAACGAGCCGTCCTGGCTGCGCCATATCGGCGACAAGAATATCCACACCGTGGCGGCGGCCCGCGCCGCCATCGAGCAGGGGCCGTGCGACATGCAGCGCCGCCTGGGCCACTCCCTGTATCTGGTCGAGCGCAAGGACGATGGCGCGCCGTTGGGGCTGTGCGGCCTCATCAAGCGCGACAGCCTGCCCGGCGTCGATATCGGCTATGCGTTGCGGCCCGCTTACTGGGGCCAGGGCTATGCCTTCGAGGCCGCCAGCGCCGTGGTGGCCCATGCGCGCGATACGCTGCGCCTGCCCGCCTTGCTGGCCATCACCGGGCCGGACAACGTCGCTTCCAATGCGCTGCTGCGCAAGCTGGGTTTGCAATTTGAGCGCTGCGCCGAGCTGACGCCCGCCGTGCCTTCCAATGTGTACCGGCTTGACTTCGGCAACGCCGGCTTTGCTTGATTTTTCCGTACGGAAGCGCATGATGTAACTATTGCACATGCAACCTTGGACCGCCCCAGCCGCCGCCGGTCCGAATTTCACCCAAGATTCATTTTGATGAAGGGAGCGACATGAAACTCGCTAATTTGAAAATCGGACTGCGGCTGGCCTTGTTGGGCGCCTTCTTCCTGGCCGCGCTGCTGGTGGTGGCCGGCGGCGGCTGGCGCGCCTTAAATAACAGCAATACCCGCAGCGCCGAGGCCATGGCCCGTTCCGACATGCTCAGCGAAGCGGTGGACACGGCCCGCAGCGCGCAGCTGCAATTCAAGATCCAGGTGCAGGAGTGGAAGGACATCCTGTTGCGTGGCAACGACCCGGCTGCCTTCGACAAATATTCCAAAGCCTTCGTCAAGAGCAGCGAAGCGACCCGGGTTGAGCTGGGCAAGCTGAAGGCCATGATGGACCGGTTGCAATTGCACACGCCGCTGGTCGATCAAGCCTTGCTCACCCACACCGAGTTGCAGGGGAAATACCTGGAAGCGCTCAAGCAATTTGATGCGGCCAATCCTGACAGCGCGCACGTGGTCGACAAGCTGGTCAAGGGCATAGACCGGGTACCTACGGCCAAGATCAACGACATCGTCGCCTTCATCGGCACCGAATCGCGCCGTTTGACGACGGAAATGGCGCAGGGCAATGAGCGCGAATACCGCAGCGCCATCACCGTGATGCTGGC
Organism: Rugamonas apoptosis; assembly: GCF_014042355.1. Taxonomy (GTDB): domain Bacteria; phylum Pseudomonadota; class Gammaproteobacteria; order Burkholderiales; family Burkholderiaceae_D; genus Rugamonas; species Rugamonas apoptosis. The sequence continues at coordinate 511,339 of NZ_JACEZU010000002.1, read as the reverse complement.
CACGCTGCTGGTGACGGTGGTGGTGGGTTTCATCACCGTACGCTGGCTGATCCGCAGCATTACCGTGCCGTTGGGGGCGGCCGTGGGCATGGCCCAGACGGTGGCGGCGGGCGACTTGCGCAGCGAGGTGCGGGCCAGCACCATGGACGAGATCGGCGACCTGCTGCGGGCACTCAAGGCCATGCAGGACAGTCTGGCGCGCATCGTCGGCCAGGTGCGTCATGGCACGGACACCATCCATCAGGCCACAGTGGAAATCGCCAGCGGCAACCTGGATTTGTCGAGCCGTACGGAGGAGCAGGCCAGTTCGCTGCAACAGACGGCCGCCTCCATGGTCGAACTGAGCACCACCGTCAAGCACAATAACGACAATGCCAGCGAAGCCAGCCGCTTGGCCGACGCGGCCTCCAGCGTGGCCCAGCGCGGCGGCGAGGCGGTCGAGCAGATGGTGCAGACCATGGGTTCGATCAATGAATCGTCGCGCAAGATCGTCGACATCATCGGCGTGATCGACGGTATCGCGTTCCAGACCAATATCCTGGCCTTGAACGCGGCGGTGGAAGCGGCCCGCGCCGGCGAGCAGGGCCGGGGGTTCGCGGTGGTGGCGTCGGAAGTGCGCAACCTGGCCCAGCGCAGCGCGGCGGCGGCCAGGGAAATCAAGGAATTGATCAACGATTCCGTGGGGCGGGTGGATGCGGGCAGCCGTCTGGTGGGACAGGCTGGCACGACGATGGAGGAAGTGGTGACCAGCGTGCGCCAGGTCACGGCCATGATAGGCGAGATCGCCACCGCCAGCGCCGAGCAGCGCGAGGGTATCGAGCAGGTCAGCACGGCCATCAGCCAGATGGACAATGTGACCCAGCAGAACGCGGCGCTGGTGGAGCAGGCCGCCGCCGCGGCCGACGCCTTGCAGCAGCAGGCGGCCAGCTTGAACGAGGCGGTCAGCATCTTCAAGCTCAACGAGGGGACGGCGCCATCGGCGCGGCCTTCGCCGTCGCGGGCCTTGAGCCGGGTGTGATGGTGCGCGTGCCGCGTTAGCGCAACGCCAGCACCAGTACCGAGCGCGCCGGCAAGGTCAGCGTGTCGCCCAGCGCGTAATGCTGCCCGCTGATGACGTCGTCGCCGCCATGCACGCCGGCCAGCATTTCCTGGAAGCGGGCCGTGGCCAGTGTGGTGTCGCTGTGGTTCTTGTTGAAGGCCACCATCACTTTGCGTGCGCCGTCATAGCGGAAGAACACGTAGGTATTCTGTTCTGGTCCGAACTGCATGGTCTTGCCGTGATGGATCACGGGCTGGCCCTTGCGCCAGTTCAGCAGCTTTTTCAGGAACGCCTGGGCCGCCAGTTGCCTGGGCGTCAGACCCGCGCCCGTGAAGGCGTTGACCGTGTCGCCGGCCCAGCCGCCGGGGAAGTCGCGCCGGTAGGAAGCGTCGTCGCGGCGGCCGGTGGTACTGGTCATCAGCACTTCCGTGCCGGCGTAGAACTGGGGGATGCGGGGCGCCGTCAGCACGTAAGCCATGGCCATGCGGAACAGCGCGTCGTCCTCGTGCAGGTCGCTGTAGATGCGGGGCAGGTCGTGGTTGCCTTCGAATAGCACCATCTTGCCCGGATCGGCGTACAGGTAATCCTGCGACAGGGTTTCATACAAGCTCGTCAGGCTGTACTGGGCGCCATCGGCGTCGTCCGAGGCCAGCGCGCGGCGCAGCGTGTCGTTGAGCGGGAAGTCCATCATGCCCGGCATGTGCGACGCATAACCGTCGAAATTGCGCTTGCCCTCTTGCCAGCGGGCGACGATGGGAATGTGCGGGCTCCATTCCTCGCCCACCAGGTTCAGCTTCGGATATTCGCCCATGATGCGGGCCGACCAGGCGCTCAGGAAGGCGCTGTCCGAATAGCTGTAGGTGTCCACCCGCAGGCCGGCCAGGCCCGCGTACTCGATCCACCAGATGCTGTTTTGCATCAGGTAGGTGGCCAGGTGGGGATTGGCCTGGTTCAGGTCGGGCATGGTGTCCACGAACCAGCCTTGGGTGAAGTCGCGCCGGTCCGCCTGCGAGCCATACGGGTCCTGCACGGCCACCCGGTGATGCTGGGTGGGCACGAACTTGCCCTGGTGGGTGATCCAGTCCTCGCTGGGCAAGTCCCGCATCCACCAGTGGCGGTCGCCGATGTGGTTGAGCACCACGTCTTGTATCACACCGATGCCGCGGGTGCGCGCCTGCGCCACGAAGTCGCGGTATTGCTCGTTGCTGCCGTAGCGCGGGTCGATGCGGTAGTGGTTGGTGCTGGCGTAGCCGTGATAGGAGCCCTGCTGCATATTCGCTTCCAGCAGCGGCGTGGGCCACAGCATGGTGTAGCCCATGGCGGCCACGTAGTCCAGGTGGGCCGCCATGCCGGCCAGGTCGCCGCCGTGGCGGCCGGAGCCGTCCTGGCGGTTGGCGCGCTCCGTCATGCCGGGCGTGTTGTCGTTGGCCGGGTCGCCGTTGGCGTAGCGGTCGGGCATTACTTCATAGATGGCGTCGGCGCCACCAAAGCCGATCCGTTCGGCCGAGCCGGCCGCGCGCGCCTGTAGCGTGTAGGGGTGGCTGAGCACGGTCTTGCCATGCTGGCGGAATTGCAGCGTGAGCTTGCCGGGCAGTGTGCCGGGCGTGATGTTCAGTTGAATGAACATGTAATTATCATTGGATGTGCGTGTTACCTGGGCGATGCGTACGCCCGGATAGTGCAGCGCCGGTTCCAGTTCCGCGATCCGTGGTCCATGCACCATCAGTTCCAGTTGCGGGCTGCGCATGCCGGTCCACCACGATGGCGGTTCCAGATGGTCGATGCCATGATCCGCAGGCTGGGCCCATGTCAGGGATGGGGGTAGTGCGGCCAGCGCGGCCAGCATGATCAAGCGTCGCATCGCGATCTCCATGGATTTGGTAGGCAAACTACAGTGTGCCTTGTTTTTCGTATTCGTAAAATAATAATTTAAAAACATGTACTTAGCAACGTAGCTGGAGTTTTGGCCCGGATTGTCTTGGGTCATTTCTAGTGAAGGTACATGGTTTGAGTTCGGTGAGGCCGGTTGGCCACGGCTTTTCGTCTTGGCAGGGGCTAGCTCGCCTGGCGCTGCTGGGTGCAGGGCAGGGCTTGCGGCAATTGGGGTGGCGTTCGGGTGGGGTTTATCCTGGATTTTGTAGTTCGATTACATGGCTTGCGGCCATTTGCTGTAGCCGAAATACAACGTCTTACCGCATTTCTCATAGGGAGTGTGATTTTATGCGGGTTGTAAGGATGTAGCTGAACTGAACTTCGATTGACACTCGATCTAGTTTTAGTACAAAATTCTTTCTGGAACGTCAAAGAACGTTGAATTCCCAGGATCCCGTGAAATCGTACTGGCTGGCGCGAGCGCTCAGGTTGATGGTGGCGGGAAATATATTTGGTGTCGAGTGAGGGGAGCATTAAGCATGAGTATGTTCGTAAACAAGCGCAGCAGCGTCGCATTTCAACTGAGTCCCGTGGCGGCAGGCTGCGCCCTGTTCGTGGCCGCGTTGGCACAACCGGCGAGCGCGCAAACGGCGCCCGCCGCCCAGGCTGACGCCGCGCCGATGGCGACCGTGACCGTAGCCGGTATCCGCCGCGGCATCGAAGACGCGATCTCGGTCAAGAAAGACGCCACCTCCATCGTCGAAGCCATTTCGGCGGAAGACATAGGCAAGCTGCCCGACGTCAGCATCGCCGAATCCATTTCCCGCCTGCCCGGCCTGGCCGCCCAGCGCGTCTCCGGCCGCGCCCAGGTGATCAGCGTGCGCGGCTTGTCGCCGGACTTCTCCACCACCTTGCTGAACGGCCGCGAGCAAGTGAGTACGGGCGACAACCGCAGCGTGGAATTCGACCAGTACCCATCCGAGTTGATGAGCGGCGTGGTCGTGTACAAGACTCCGGACGCCGGCCTGGTCGGCCAGGGTCTGTCGGGCACCATCGACATGCAGACCGTGCGTCCGCTGTCGTTCGGCGGCCGTACCGTGGCGTTGAACGCACGTGGCGAACACAACTCGCTGGGCAGCATCGCCGGCGCCTCGGCCAACGGCAACCGCTTCAGCGCCAGCTACATCGACCAGTTCGCCGACCGCACCATCGGCATCGCGCTCGGCTTCGCCCACCTGGAATCGCCCATCCTCGACCACGAGACGGGCATGTACGAGCCATGGAAGACCGATTCGCGTCCAGGTATTCCAAAAGGCACTTACATCACCGACGGCATCAAGGCCGTGGCCACCAGCGGCACCAACAAGCGCGATGGCTTCATGGGCGTGCTGCAATACCGTCCGACCAAGCAGTGGACCAGTATCCTGGACGTCTACGCTTCCGAGTTCAAGCAAGAGCAAACCAACAACCAGCTGGAAATCAACCTGGGTAACTACAACGGCGGCTTCACGCCTGGCCTGAACTACGTCAACCCCGTGTTCAATGGCAACAGTCTGGCCGGCGGCACGGCCACCGGCGTGTTCCCGCTGGTGCGTGGCATGTACAACAAGCGCAAGGATGAAATCCATGCGGCCGGCTGGAGCAACACCATCAAGTTCAAGGATTGGTCGCTGTTCGCCGACGTGAACTACTCGCAAGCCAAGCGCGACGAACTGAGCATGGAAAACAACCTGCAGCACAATCCGCTGGCAGGTAGCCAATTCCTCGACAGCGTGGCGCTGCAATATGCCAATGGCGCCTTCCCGACCATCAAGCCCGGCCTGAACTACAGCGACCCGACGCAGCTGTACGTGCGCAATACGATCTACGGCTCCGGTTACGGCAAGACGCCCCACGTGGAAGACGAGCTGAAGGGCTTCAAACTGGTGGCCAGCCTGCCGGTGCCGGGCATGATGGAAAAACTGTTCTCCGGCGTGGATATCGGCATCAACTATGCCGACCGCTCGAAGAAGAAGCGCCAACCTGAAGGTCCGATCACGCTGGCCGGCGATCAGTTCAGCGTGCCCGCCAATCTGCAGTACTCGCCCGTGGACCTGGGCTTCGCCGGCGTCGGCACCATTCCGGCCTGGAACGTGCCCGGCGTCGTGGCCAGCGGCATGGTGTTCCATCCGGTCGACAATCTGTCCTACCTGATCACCAAGGCTTGGGACGTGCAGGAAAAAGTCACCACCAGCTTCGTCAAAGCCAACATCGAGGCCGAGCTGGGCGACGTGAGCGTGCGCGGTAACGTGGGCGTGCAAGTGCAGCGCACCGACCAGTCGTCGCAGTCGCGTTACCTGGATGCTTCCGGCACCTCCGGCGCTTCCGGCAGCGTCATCAAGGATGTGGACCTGGGCAAGACCTACACCGACGTGCTGCCGAGCCTGAACCTGGCGTTTGGTTTCGACCACCAGCAGACCGTACGCATTGCGGTGGCCAAGCAACTGGCCCGTCCGCGCGTGGACCAGCTGCGTTCGGCGTTCGAGCTCGACTACGACAAGACCCTGCTGCGCCTGACCGCCAACGGCGGCAATGCCAAGCTGGATCCATGGCGCGCCAATGCCTTCGACATCTCGTATGAGAAGTACTTCGACAAGAAGGCCTACCTGGCCGCCGCCGGCTTCTACAAGAAGCTGACCAGCTACATCTACACCCAGACCAAGGACTTCGATTTCTCGTCGTTCGTCCCGGCCGGTTATGTGTACGGCACGGGCGTGCCAGGTTCGCTCAACACCGCCACCGGCCCGTTCTCGGCGCCTTACAACGGCCAGGGCGGTGTGATGAAGGGCCTGGAGCTGTCCGGCTCGCTGCCTCTGGACCTGGTGACCAAATCACTGGACGGCTTTGGTGTGCAAGCGAGCGCCACCTTCAGCACCAGCGACATCAAGATCGAAGATCCAAGCAGCAGCATCGGCAGCAATATTCCGCTGCCGGGCCTGTCCAAGCGCGTCACCAACCTGACCGCCTACTACGAGAAGAACGGCTTTGAAACCCGTATCAGCCAGCGCAAGCGTTCGGACTTCGTGGGTGAGATCAGCAACTTCGCCGCCGAGCGTTCGCTGCGCTATGTGGTGGGTGAAAACGTGATCGACTTCCAGGTTGGCTACACCTTCAAGGAAGGCAGCATGAAGGGCCTGGGCCTGGTGCTGCAGGTGAACAACCTGACCAATTCGGCCTACGAGACCTATACCGGCGTCCGCAGCCAGCAGCTGGAATACCAGAAGTATGGCCGTACCATCCTGATGGGCGCGAACTACAAGTTCTAAACCTTCCGGGCGGCGCAAGCCGGCAAAAAAAAACCTCGCCATGCAAGTGGCGAGGTTTTTTTTCGGTCAGTGTTTTTCGGCCGCTGCGAACTGCGCGTTCTGCGCATCGAGCCAGGTCTTGAGCGGGGCGAAGTATTCGAGCAGCGCGTTGCCGTCGATTTTGTCCTCGCCCGAGATGGCTTTCAGCGCTTCCGGCCATGGCTTGCTGGCGCCCATGGCCAGCATCTGCTGCAGCTTGGCGCCGGCCTTGGGATTGCCGTACACCGAGCAGCGGTGCAGCGGACCGGTGTAGCCGGCTTCGCGGCACAGCGCGCGGTGGAACTGGAACTGCAGCATATCGGCCAGGAAGTAGCGCGCGTAGGGCACGTCGGCCGCCACGTGGTACTTGGCGCCCGCGTCGAAACCTTCCGCGCTGATGGCGGCCGGACGCGACATGCCCATGTACTGTTCACGCAGCTCCCACCAGTGCTGGTCGTAGTCGGCCGGCTTGGTCTTGCCGGAGTAGACGTCCCAGCGCCACTTGTCGACCGAGTAGCCGAATGGCAGGAAGGCCACTTTTTCCAGCGCGCGCTTGAGCAACTGGCCAATGTCGGCGTCGGCCACGGCTTCCTGCGGCATCAGGCCGATGGTCTTCAGGTAGTCGGGCGTGACGGACAGCGCCACCGTGTCGCCGATGGCTTCGTGGAAGCCGTCGTTGGCGCCGGCACGGAACAAATAGGGCTGCTTGTTGTAGGCCAGGTAGTAGTAGACGTGGCCCAGTTCGTGGTGGATGGTGCTGAAGTCCTCGGCCGTGGGCGTGATGCACATCTTGATGCGCACGTCGTCCTTGTCGTCCATCGGCCAGGCGGAGGCATGGCACACCACCTCGCGGTCGCGCGGCTTGGTCAGCAGCGAGCGTTCCCAGAAGCTGGCCGGCAGTTTCTGCATGCCCAGCGAGGTGTAGAAGCGTTCCGCGTCGGACGTCATTTCCTTGGGGCTGATCTTGCGTTCGACCAGTACCTGGCTCAGGTCATAGCTGCCCGTTTCACCGGCCGGCTTGAGCAGCGGGTAGATATTGTCCCAGGTCTGGCTCCACATATTGCCGAACAGGTGGGCCGGAATCGGGCCGCTGGCCGGCACCACGTCCGGGCCGTAGGTCTGGCGCAGTTTGTAGCGGGCGTAGGTGTGCAGCGACGCGTACAGCGGTTTGACCTGCTGCCACAGGCGTTCCATCTCGGCCGCGAACTGATCGGGCGGCATGTCGTACTGCGAGCGCCACAGGGCGCCCGTGTCGGCGAAGCCCATTTCCTTGGCGCCCTTGTTGGACAGTGCCACATACTGGCTGTAGCGTTGCTTGTAGGCGGGCGACTGCGCGTGCCAGCCAAGCCAGATTTCCTTCAGGCGGGCCGGGTCGCGGCTGTCGGCCAATACTTTTTCCATCTCGCCCAGCGCCATGCAGGTGCCTGTGCTGCCGTCCGCGTTCCTGGGGCAGTATTTGCCCTTGCCGTAGGCGCCCGTCATGGCCGTCTGGCTGGACGTGTAGGCTTCGCGTTCTTTCGGATCGGAGAACATCAGCGTCAGTTGCAGCAGCTTGAGCTTGCGCGCCGACTCGGGCTTGAGTTTGAGGCCGTTGTAGCGGCGTGCCGCCAGCGCGAGTTCGCCGGACGCCGTCAGGTAGCGCTCGGAGAAGTAGGCGCTGATCGCTTCCGTGTCGTCGGTGATGAAGTTCTCGCCGACCCAGGCGCCGCGCGCCTGCTCGATGCTGAGTTTATTGAGGCGGGCGTCCGCGTCGGCCAGGAAGCGTTCGGCTTCGGCCACGGTAGGCTTGGCGGCCGGCGCCGCGTAGGCGCCGCCGCTGGCGGCTGCGATGGCGCTTACCGCCAGCAGCGCCTTGATGAAGGTAGATGACACGCGTGTCTCCCTGAAATGAAAAAATACCCTTCGAACCGGGTGGTTCGAAGGGTATTAATATACACGTCAGGCTGCCGCGTGTGGCGATTATGCCAAGTGTTGCGGAAATGTCAGTGGGCGTCGGCCGCCGCCAGCGTGATGGATACCTTGCTGGCCGCGTGGTCGCTGGCCGGCAGCTGAACCGTCAGCAGGCGCGCTGCGCCATCCCATGCGAAGTCCAACGGTTGGCCATCAAGCCGCACGGCGGCAGGTTTGGCACCCACGTTGTGCACCTGCAGCGCGATGGCGCGCTGTGGACGCTGGTAGTGTGCCCCTGTTTCCGACGACAGCGACAGCGTCAGTTCGCGGCCCTGCAGCTTGCTGGCGAAGTGCAGCAGTTCGTACTTGCCCTGTTCGTAGGCTTGCGCCGTCTCGCCATCGTCGTCATACAGCTTGCCCTGGCCGTCGCGGGCCGTATGGTCGTGGTAGTAGTGCAGTTCGATGGCCTTGGTCGAGTAGTCGCGTGTCGTTTGCGCCACAGGCGCCAATGGGATGAAGGCGCCGGCCCGCACGTAGACGGGGATATGGTCCGGCGCCAGCTTCACGTTGCGGCGCGCGCCGCCGTCCTGGCGCTGACCCGTGTAAAAGTCGAACCACGCGCTGTGGGCCGGGAACCACACCGGCTGCTCGCTGGCGCCCTTGGTGGTGACGGGCGTGACGAGCAAGTCCTTGCCCCACAGGTAGGTGGAGGCAACCGCGCGCGCTTGTTCGTTATCCGGCTCCTCGTACAGCATCGGGCGCATCAGCGGCAAGCCTTGCTGGTGGTTGTCGAAGGCCAGCGTGTAGTTATAGGGCAGCATGCGGTAGCGCAGCCGGATCGCTTCACGCGCCAGCGCCTTGGTGGGCGCGTCGCGGTAGACCGGCTCGGACGGCACTTCCTCCTGCGCGTGCGGGCGGAACACGGGCTGGAACACGCCGTATTGCAGCCAGCGCGTGTACAACTCGTTGTCCAGGTTGGGGTTGGCGAAGCCGCCCAGGTCCGAGTGCATATAGGCCAGGCCCTGCATGCCCATCTGCAGCGCGATCTCCGGCTGCGACTTCAAGCCGCCCCAGCTGCGGTCCACATCGCCCGACCATGGAATCATGCCGAAGCGTTGCGAACCGGAGTAACCGGCCCGCATCAGGATGAAGGGACGCTCGGCGGGATAGTCCTGGCGGTAGCCGTCGGCCACCAGTCTGGCCCACTGGTGGCCGTAGATGTTGTGTACCTGCTGCGCCGTGCCGGTGGCGTGGTGCATGGCGCCAGGATGCACTTCCGGTTCGCCCAGGTCGCCCCACACGCCGGCCACGCCCATCTCGTGCAAGCCCTTGTAGATGTTCCAGAACCAGTCGCGCCCCGGCTGGCCGAAAATGTCGATCAGGCCCGTGTGGCCGAAATAGAAGTCATAGGCCAGCGGCGCGCCGTTGGCGTCCGTCCCCAGGATCTGCTTCTGTACGGCCTCCTGCCAGCGCGACGACGAGTCGACGATGAACGGCTCCGTGATCAGTACCGTCTTGACGCCCTTGGCCTTGAAATCGGCGATCATCTGGGCCGGGTGCGGGAAGTTGTCCTTGTCAAAAGCCAGGTTGCCCATGGTGCCCTTGATGTCCTTGCCGAACCAGTACAGGTCGAACACGATGGCGTCCACCGGGATATCGTCGGCGATGAACTTGTCCACCGTGGCGCGCGCTTCCGCTTCCGTGTGATAGCCGAAGCGCATGGCGAAGTTGCCGAACGCCCAGCGCGGCGGCATGGGCTGGCGGCCCGTCAGGCTGGTGTAGTCGGCGATGATGTCTTGCCAGCTGTCGCCGGCCACCACCTGGTAGGTCTTGCGTCCACCGGCCGTTTCGTAGGTCAGGCTGTTGTCGCCCTTGCTGTCGAAGTCGAGGTAGCCCGTTTGCGGATTATCGAAGTGCAGCAGGTAGCGTTTGGACGACAGCGCCAGCGGCATGGTGAAATTCATCAGCTCCGAATGGTCGCTGTAGCCGTAGTCCGCCTTATTGAACAAGGTGAAACGGTGGCCGCGCCGGTTCATGCCCACCGAGCGGGCGCCGGCGCCGTACAGGGCTTCGGTGGCGTCCAGCGCGAATTCGATGCGTTCGCCGTAGCCGGTCTTGCCGTAGCCGCGTTTTTCCGCCACCAGCGGCCGGCCCTTGTAGGCATAGGCGATCTGGAATGGTGTGCGGGTGATGGTGACGGACAGGCCGCCCGTCGTGTATTCGACGGTGTTACCCTTGTTCTTCAGTGTGGCCGTCACCGGGGCGGGCGCCAGCACCACGGCGTGCGAGTCCAGCTCCACGCTTTGCCCGGCCGGCACGAAGGTGGTTTCCACGATACGGGTGGAGTAGGGCTTGATCAGGTACTGGCCGTCGCTGGTGCGGATCTCCAGTTGATTGCCGCGCAGGGTGGCGCGGTCGAAACGGCGCTCCAGGTTCTGCGCCAGCACGGCGGGGCTGGCGGCGAGCAGCAGGGCCAGGCCAACGTAATATTTGCTTGTCATGTGTAAGGTTTCGATGAATTCGAATCAGGTTTTTGTTTCTGTTATTTGACTACATTTGACTACAGAACCACGGTGCTGTGTGCGGCTAAGTCCTTTATTTTACTATGAAGTTGTTTCGATTGACACCTGTTGAGACGCGTGTTACTTTGCTACAAATTCGTATTTTGATCGTCCGATCCGGCCTTTAGACCGGACGGCACAACGGGGACACGCAGGCATGCAACCTTCTTTCAATAAGCCCAGGCTGACGTTCTGGCAGCTCTGGAACATGAGCTTTGGCTTTCTCGGCATCCAGTTCGGCTTCGCGCTGCAGAACGCCAACACCAGCCGCATCTTCTCCACGCTGGGCGCCAATCCCGACGACCTGGCCTTCCTGTGGCTGGCCGCGCCCGTCACCGGCCTGCTGGTGCAGCCCGTGATCGGCTACCTGAGCGACAACACCTGGCACCCGTTCTGGGGGCGGCGCCGGCCATTCTTCTTCGTCGGCGCCGTGCTGGCCTCGATCGCCCTGTTCCTGATGCCCAATTCCAGCGCGCTGTGGATGGCCGCTGCCGTGCTGTGGCTGATGGATGGCGCCATCAACGTGTCGATGGAACCGTTCCGCGCCTTCGTGGGCGACAAGCTCGGTCCCGCGCAGCAGACAGCCGGTTTCGCCATGCAGACCTTCTTCATCGGCCTGGGCGGGGTGATCGCCTCGCTGCTGCCCACCATCTTCTCGGACCTGCTGGGTGTGAGCAATGTGCCCGTCAACGGCGCCATCCCCGACACCGTACGCTACTCGTTCTACATCGGCGGCGCCATCTACCTGTTTTCGGTGATGTGGACCGTGCTGACGGCCAAGGAAGCGCCGCCGGACGACCTGGAAGCGTTCCGCGCCGAGCGCGCGCGCAGCAAGGGACTGGGCCATGCCATGGCCGAAATCCTGGGTGGCTTCGCCCGCATGCCCAAGACCATGGTGCAACTGGCCTTGGTGCAGTTCTTCACCTGGATCGCACTGTTCGCCATGTGGATCTACACCACCTCGGCCGTCGCGGAAAACGTGTTCGGCACGGTGGACGCGCAATCGGCCGCGTTCCAGGAAGCGGGTAACCACGTGGGCGTCATGTTCGCCGTGTATGGCGGCGTCTCGGCGCTGGCCGCCTTCATCCTGCCCGTGTTCGCACGTTACACCAGCCGCAAGTTCGTGCACATGACCTGCCTGGCCATCGGCGGCGTGAGTTTGATCAGCATCTTCGCCATCCATAACCTGAACCTGCTGTTCGTGCCCATGATCGGCGTGGGCATCGCGTGGGCCAGCATCCTGACCATGCCTTACGCCATCCTGGCCGGCGCCTTGCCCGCCAACCGCATGGGCTATTACATGGGTGTGTTCAACTTCTTCATCGTCATCCCGCAGATCTGCAGCGGCCTGCTGCTGGGCTCCATCACCAAGCACTTTTTCGCCGGCCACACGGTCAACACCGTGATGTTGGGCGGCGCATGCATGGTGCTGGCCGGTGTGCTGACGCTGTTCGTCAAGGACAGCGCAGCCACCGCCGCCAAGGATGCTGCGATCAAGGCCGCCGCCTGAGTAGCGCCGCCTGGGGGCGTCGTGCGTTAATATTGTCCGCGCGACAACGCATGTGCGCGCCGTGTTCTTCGCCTGCGCGATAGAACACGGCGCGACGCCGGCGGCCCGGCCCGCCCGCTGTCCCCCAACCAATGCGGAGCGAACATGACGATACAGACGGTGGCGACCACGCCATATCCCGGCCAGCGGCCGGGCACCTCGGGCTTACGGAAAAAAGTGACGGTCTTCCAGCAGCCCGCCTATCTCGACAATTTCGTGCAAAGCCTGTTCGACACGCTGGGCGATTGCGCCGGCAAGACGCTGGTGCTGGGCGGCGATGGCCGCTACTATAACCGTGCCGCCGTGCAGACCATCTTGCGGCTGGCCGCTGCCCACGGCTACGCGCGCGTGCTGGTGGGGCGGGGTGGCATCCTGTCCACGCCGGCCGCCAGTTGCGTGATTCGCAAGCATGGCGCGGCCGGCGGCATCATCCTGTCGGCCAGCCACAATCCGGGCGGACCGGATGGCGACTTCGGCATCAAGTACAACATCGCCAACGGCGGCCCGGCGCCGGAAGCGCTGACCGAGGCCGTGTGGCAGCACAGCGTGGCGCTGCACCGCTACCGCGCCAGCGACGCGCCCGACGTGGACCTCGATCAACTGGGCAGCACCCGTATCGAACAGATGACGGTGGAAGTGATCGATTCCGTGGCCGACTACGCGCAGTTGATGGAAGGGCTGTTCGATTTCGCCGCCATCCGCGCCCTGTTCGCGGACGGCTTCACCATGCGCTTCGACGCCATGAGCGCCGTCACCGGCCCGTATGGGCAGGCGATCCTGGAAGGCATGCTGGGTGCGCCGGCCGGCACCGTCCTCAACGCCGTGCCGCTGGAGGATTTTGGCGGCCACCATCCCGACCCCAATCCCGTCAACGCCGCCGGCCTGATCGCGCTGATGGCGGGCGAGCACGCGCCCGACTTCGGCGCCGCCTCCGATGGCGACGGCGACCGCAACATGATCGTCGGCCGCCGCTTCGAAGTCACGCCGTCCGACAGCCTGGCCGTGCTGGCCGCCAACGCCACCGTGGCGCCGGGCTACCGGGCCGGCATCCGCGGCGTGGCCCGCTCCATGCCGACCTCGCGCGCGGCCGACCGCGTGGCGCTCGCGCTGGGCGTGCCGTGTTTCGAGACGCCCACCGGCTGGAAGTACTTCGGCAACCTGCTCGACGCCGGCAAGGTCACCTTGTGCGGCGAAGAGAGCTACGGGACAGGCTCGGACCACATGCGCGAAAAGGATGGCCTGTGGGCCGTGCTGTTCTGGCTCAACCTGCTGGCCGCCAGCGGCAAGGGCGTGGCGGCGCTGGTGCAGGAACACTGGGCCCGTTTCGGCCGCAACTATTATTCGCGTCACGATTACGAAGCGATCGACAGCGCCGCGGCCGCCGAACTGATGGACGCCTTGCGCGCGCGCCTGGGCGGGCTGGCTGGCCAGCGGCTGGGCGACTACGCGGTGGAACTGGCCGACGACTTCTGCTACACCGACCCGGTGGACGGCACGGTGGCGCGCCAGCAGGGCGTGCGCATCGTGATGACGGACGGCTCGCGCGTGGTGTTCCGCCTGTCCGGCACCGGCACCGAGGGCGCCACCTTGCGCGTCTACCTGGAACGTTACGAGGCCGACCCGGCGCAACACCACCTCCCCACGCAGCAGGCGCTGGCCGGCCTGATCGCCGTCGCCGAGCATGTGGCGGGCATCAGCGCCTACACGGGTCGCGCCGCGCCCAGCGTGATCACCTGATTTTCAACCACTCCGTCAACCACACAGGAACCGACCGCATGAAGAAGACTCCTCTCGCAATGACCTTGGCGCTGGCGCTGGGCGCGCTGGCCGCGCCGCAGCAAGTGTGGGCCGCGGCCGCATTGGCCGGGCCGGCGCACGCCGCCGCATCGGCCAGGCCGGCGCGCACGGCCGCCAAGCCGTTCCTGTGGGAGAACGCCACCGTCTACTTCCTGCTGACGGACCGCTTCAACAACGGCGACCACGCCAACGACCTGGCCTACGGCCGCCAGGGCGACGCGGCGCCGCTGCGCGGCTACATGGGCGGCGACCTGGCCGGCGTCACGGCCAAGATCAAGGAAGGCTATTTCGACAGCCTGGGCGTGGACGCGATCTGGATCACGCCCCCCGTGGAGCAGATCCACGGCGGCACGGACGAAGGCACGGGCAAGTCCTACGGCTTTCATGGCTACTGGGCGCGCGACTGGACCAGCGTGGACGCCAACCTGGGCACGGAGCAGGACATGCGCACGCTGGTGGACACGGCGCACGCGCACGGCATCCGCGTACTGCTGGATGTGGTGATGAACCAGACCGGCCCGGTGACGGAACAGGACCCCGTGTGGCCGCCGGAATGGGTACGCACGGGACCAGTGTGCACCTACAAGGACCCGGCCACCACCATCTCGTGCACGCTGGTGCCCAACCTGCCCGACGTGCGCACCGAAAGTAACGACAACGTGGCGCTGCCGCCGGCGCTGGTGGCCAAGTGGAAGGCCGAGGGCCGCTACGAACGGGAGGTGGCCGAGCTGGATGCGTTCTTCGCCCGCACCGGCTACCCGCGCGCACCGCGCTACCACCTGATCAAATGGCACGCGGACTGGGTCCGCAAATATGGTTTCGACGGCTTCCGGGCTGACACCGTCAAGCACGTGGAAGTAGGCGCCTGGAAGGAACTGGGCCAGGAGGCGTCGCTGGCTTACGAGGAATGGAAGCGCGCCAATCCGGCCCGCAAGCTCGGCGACGACAAGTTCTTCATGACGGCCGAGCTGTTTGGCTACAACATCGCCCATGGCCAGCAGTTCGACCTGGGCGGCGGCAACAAGGTCAACTACTACAAGGACGGCGGCTTCGACAGCATCATCAACTTCGGTCTGGTGTGGGACGCGAAGCAGGATTACGAGACGCTGTTCAGCAGCTATTCGGCCAGGCTGCACGGCGAGCTGCAAGGCTACACGGTGCTCAATTACCTGGCCTCGCACGACTTCGACCAGCCGTTCGATCCGGCCCGCACCAAGCCGTTCGAAAGCGCCAACAAGTTGCTGCTGGCCCCCGGCGCGGCCCAGATCTACTACGGCGACGAAACGGCGCGCCGGCTCGATCCGGCCGAGGCCCAGGGCGACGCCAAGCTGCGCTCCTACATGAACTGGGACGAACTGGCATCGGACGCCAAGCGTGACGGCTACAGCGTGGCGGCCGTGCGCAGCCACTGGAGCAAGCTGGCCAAGTTCCGCCAGGCCCACGTGGCGGTGGGCGCGGGCGTGCACCAGCAACTGCAGGCCCACCCCTATGTGTTCAAGCGCACCTTCGCGCGCGACGGCCTGCGCGACCAGGTGGTGGTGGCGCTGGAACAGCCGACCGGCAAGCCGGCCGCCATCGACGTGCATGGCGTGTTCGCCAACGGCGCGCGGGTGCGTGACTACTACTCCGGCACCAGCGCCGTGGTGGCCAGGGGCAAAGTCACCTTCCCGGCCCACAACGCGGTGGTGCTGATCGGCCAGTGATCAAGGGCCGTAGGTGTAGACCTGCTTGATGGTGTGATCGACGGTCGGTTCGTTGCGCAGGAAGTGCACGAGGTCGGCCTGGATGCTCGTCATCAGCGCCTGCGCGGTCGATTCGCTGCATGGCAGGGACGCGATGCCGCCTGTTGAGCACAGCTTGCGGGCCGGCGAGCTCTCGTACAGGGACACGATGTTGCTGTCGGAGCAGTTGTTGGACACGCTTTGCGTGGTCACCAGGTGGCCGTCCACCACGTAGATGCGGCGCGACGTGCTGCACGTATCGCCATCCCACAGTTTGACGAAGGCCGCCACCGGCACTTGCGCCGTGAACGACACGGTGGCCGGTGCGCTATTGAGTTCCCCGTCGTTGACGGTCAGCGTGACCGTGTAAGTGCCTGCCACGTCGGCGATGAAGTCCGGCGTGGCCACTTTCGGATTGAGCAAGGACGCCATGCTGCCGGCCGGTTTGGCCAGGGTCCAGGTGTAGCTCACCAGGTCCTGGTTGGCGTCCGTGTAGCTGCCATTGAGTTTGACCAGCGTGCCCGCGTCCACCGTTTGCCCCGTGCCGGCATTGGCGACGGGGGCGACATTCTTGGGCGGGCCGGCGTCGCCGCCACCGCAGGCGGTCAGCGACAAGAGTAGCAAACTCAGGGCCGACGTCAGGGCCATCGACAACAGCGGCTGCGGCAGGGACGTACGCTTCATGTGTTCTTTCTGGCTAAATTGGAAAGCCAAAAAGATAACATGAAAGTTTGTCTATCTTGTCAATTCTCGACAAAAACGACGGCGCAGCGTGGCGGAACTGCAAATGTGCCCGTCGCGCTGTCGAAGCGCGCCGCCCGTGCGGGGCGCTGGTCGGCCGCGCTGGCGCGCAGGTGCACCGGGTGCAGCACGTAGGCGCGGCCCCGTTCCTGCGGCACGGCCAGCGTGTGGGCCACCTTGTCCACGTTGATCAGATACGTGAGCGACTTGAAGCGCGCACCCGCGTAGCCGGCGCCGTCCAGGTGCGCCACGATCACGGTCGGCAGCTGCTGCGCCCCCGTGTTGTAGAAGCGCAGGCGGCGCTTGATATCGTCGGCCGTGCGCAGCCGGAACAGTGTGCTGCTGGCGCGGATCGCCAGCAGGTCGCGAAAGGCGTCGCGCGCGTAGGCGATGTCGGCCGGCGCCGGTTTCAGCGCGGCGTTGCGCAGCAGGGGCTTGAGCAGCGCGTAGTCCTTGCCGTTATCGTCGGCCGGCGGCAGGCCCGCGCCGTAATTATTGTCGCGGTAGGTCCAGTCCAGCCGGTTGAACCAGTCGCCCGATTCGAAGCTGTTGCGGTCCAGCGATTTGGAACGCAGGATGTCGTAGCCCGCGTGGAAGTAGGCCACGCCCTGGCTGAAGGCGTTGATGGCCGCCCCCAGCATCTGCACGCGCGCCCGGTCGGCCGTGCTGGTGGACAGCGGCAGCTTGAACACGTTGTTGTCGTACATGGTCTGATTGTCGTGGTTCTCCACGTAGTTGACCACTTCACCCGGTTCGCTGGCGTAGCCGGCCGGCTGTCCCGCGTAGTCGATGGCCTGCAGTTCGCGGGTCGTGCCGTCGGCCATGGGCAGCGGGTAGTCGCGGATGGCGCCGGCCAGTCCGGCCCTGACCATATCGGCCGCATGCAGCAATTCGGCGGCGGCTTGGTGCTCCTGCTGGCTGGCCTGCGCGTTGGGATCGTAGACCAGGCCGTTGATGTAACCCTGCCTGCTGAACAGCTGCTGGCCGGAGTCGCCCGCGCCGCCGCCGCGCACGGCGTCGCGCCCGCGGTCGCTGAAGGTGCCGATGCCGCTGCCGTTGAGCGATAGTTGGGACGCCTGCACGAAGCGCGCGCCATTGGCCACTTCACCGAAGTTCCAGCCTTCGCCGATCAGGTTGACGTGGCGGCCGGTGGCCGCGTCGGCGCGGCGCTGCAATTGCTCCATCGCGGCGCGCGGCTGGTGCGCCATCAGGTCGAAGCGGAACGAGTCGATCTTGTACTGCACGGCCCACTGGGCCACCGAATCGATCATCAGCTTGGCCATCATCCGGTTTTCCGTGGCCGTGTTGTCGCAACAGGTGGACCGTTCGATTTTCCCTTGCGCGTCCAGGCGGTGGTAGTAGCCGGGCACCACGCGGTCCAGCACCGACTTCTCGTTCTGGCCGGCGATATAGGTGTGGTTGTAGACCACGTCCATGCCCACCCGCAGGCCGGCCTTGTGCAGCGCCATCACCATCTGGCGGAACTCGATCACGCGGCGCGCGCCGTCGGCCGGATCGGTGGCGTAGCTGCCTTCCGGCGCGTTGTAGTGGTAGGGATCGTAGCCCCAGTTGTAGCAATCCGTCAGTTGGCTGCTCTTGATCAGCGCCTGCTGGGCATCGCTGTCGGGCGCGCCGGACGGATGGGGCGTCACGCAGCCTTGTTCCGGCACGCTGCCGATGTCGAACACGGGCAGCAGGTGGACGTCCGTCATGCCGGCGCGGCTCAGCGCGGCCAAGTGTTTCATGCCGTTCGATCCGGTTTCCGTGAATGCCGCGTATTTGCCGCGATGGGCGGCGCTGACCGTCTTGTCGTTGATGGAAAAGTCGCGCACATGCAGTTCGTAGACGGACATATCTGGCTGCGCCGCCACCTTGCTGGGCGGGCGGTCGCGCTCCCAGCCGGCCGGTTTCAACCTGGCCGCATCGAGGCTGGCGATGTAGCTGCGCTTGGAGTCCGTCGTCAGGCTGATGGAATACGGGTCGGTGACGAGGTTGCGCACCATGCCTGTGGCGGGCGCGAATACGTCCACCGCGTACTGGTAGTACTGGCCCGACAGGTCGGCCGGCCGGGTGGCGGACCAGACGCCGGTGGCCGCGTCGAACGCCATGGGGACGATGGCGCTGGCTGCGCCACTGCCTTTCGGGTAGACGCATACGGCCGCCTGGCGCGCCGTGGGCGCCCACAGCTTGAAGGTGCTACGGCCGGGCGCCACGGTCACGCCCAGGTCGGCCACTTCGCCGGCTGTCGCGTACAGGTCGTCCAGCGCGCCGGCGATCTGCACGCTGGTGGCGTCGCACACGATGCCGTCTGGCCCTTCCTGCACCAGCACCAGTTGCTGCCGCAGCAGGTCGCCCACGCGCGATGCATCGACCGCCGGCAGTGCCAGCGTGGCGCCGGCGGTGACGAACTTGAAGCGCTGCGCCAGGTCGGCGGGCAAGGCGCCGTCGTCGCGTTCCAGCGTGATGGCGCCGTCCGCGCCGCTGACCTTGGCGCCAGCGGTGGCGTCCAGCAAGCCGGCGGAAGAGTAGTAAAGTTTGAAGGTGGCGCCGGCGTCGGCACCCGGCCAGCGCAGCAGCTGACGATTGAACCAGTAGGCGCGGGCATCGGTCGCGGCGGCCGGTTGCAGCACGGTCGCGAATGGACCATTACAACTGCCCAGGGTGGCGGTATCGGCGGCCGCCGCAGCCAGGCAGGTGAGGGCGAGCGCGCCGCCCGCCGTCAGGTGTGCCATGCGTTGCCACGCGCCATACTGGTATGCGCCCATCAGATCTTCTCCGTCTCTTGATTTGGTAGTGTGACTACAAAAATATTGCAAATGCCCGTTAATTCCGTGAATATGGTAATCCAAATTCTGTAGTTTTGATACTAGTTTGCGTGAAAAGCGCGTGCCGTGTTGAGCGAACAAGGAATCTGCCCGACGTCATAAGCTGGCAAGATACTTCGATAATATTTGAAATGTCGTATCGTATGCGATATCATATTTCGATAATTATTGAAGTGTTGGATCGGTCCCATGGAAACCAAAGATGTTCTGGCCGCTCTGGCGGCCATCGCCCAGGAAAGCCGTCTGGCCGTTTTCCGCCTGCTGGTACAGGTTGGCCCGGAGGGATTGGCGGCGTCGAAGATCGGCGAGCAGCTTGATATCGCACCGTCGTCGCTGTCGTTCCACCTGAAGGAGCTCAGTCATGCCGGTCTGGTCGGAAGCCGCCAGGAGGGGCGTTTTGTCATCTACAGCGCCAATTTCGACACCATGAACGGACTGGTTTCCTTCCTGACCGAGAACTGCTGCGCTGGCCAAAGCTGCTCGCCCGGTGTGGCCGTTTGCGCGCCAGCTACGTGCGGCCCGGCGAGCGCCGCCGCCCCACAGTAATTTTGACCAATTTGCGAGAAATCTCGATGAACGTTTTGATGCTTTGCACTGGCAACTCCTGCCGCTCGATCCTGGCCGAAGCCACCTTCAACCACCTGGCGCCGGCGGGCTGGCGTGCCATCAGCGCCGGCAGCAAGCCGGCCGGTTATGTCCATCCGCGCTCGATCGCGCTGCTGCAGCGCGAAGGCATCTCCACCGAGGGCTATTTCAGCAAGTCTTGGGAAAACCTCCCGGTGACGCCGGACATAGTCATTAGCGTTTGCGGCAACGCCGCCGGCGAAACCTGCCCGGCTTACCTTGGCCCCGTATTGCGCTCGCACTGGGGCGTTGAGGACCCCGCCCACGCCACCGGCACGGACCAGGAAATCGATCTCGCGTTCATGCTGGCCTATCGCACGCTGCGCGCGCGCATTGAGGCCTTCCTGGCGCTGCCGCTGGACGAACTGAAAAACGACCGCGCCCGCATGAAAGCCGAGATGGACCGCATCGCCACGCTGCAAGCCTGATCTGGGAGAATCGCGATGACTTTTGCACGACGTCTTGTGGCCGAGGGACTGGGCACGGCTATGCTGCTGGCGGTGGTGGTTGGTTCCGGCATCATGGCCGAGCGCCTGGCCGGGGGGAATGTGGCGATCGCGCTGCTCGCGAATGCGATTGCGACCGGCGCGGGCCTGATCGCGCTGATTCTGATGTTCGGCACGATATCGGGCGCCCATTTCAATCCGGTGGTCACGCTGTCCCAGGCATGGCAGCGCAACCTGCCGGGCCGCGAAGTGATGCCCTACATCGCAGTGCAGGTAATCGGCGCGTTTGCCGGCGTGGCCGCGGCGCACGCCATGTTCGGCGAGCCGCTGTTCCTGGCGTCCGAGCACGTGCGTACCGGATCAGCGCAGTGGTGGAGCGAGTGCGTCGCCACGTTTGGCCTGATCGCGGTGATCATCGGCTGCTCGCGCAGCCGTCCGGCGGTGACGCCGTTTGCCGTAGCGGCCTACATCACCGCGGCGTACTGGTTCACCTCATCCACCTCGTTCGCCAATCCCGCCGTGACGCTGGCGCGTAGCGCGACCAATACCTTTGCCGGCATTCGTCCGGGCGATACGCCTGGCTTCATTCTGGCCCAGCTAGTGGGCGCGGCGACGGCCACCGCCGTATTCTGCTGGCTATACCCAGTGCAAGGCGCGGCGGCTGCGGAAAGCACCACGCCTGAGCGCGTACCGGAAGCGGTAAAACAGTAAGAGCTTAACCATGACCATCCCAGATCTGCCAAACATCAAGACGGAACTGCTCGATATCCCGACCATCGACAAGCTGGCGCCCGTTGGCGACATGAACCATCCGCCGCGCATCCTGATGCTATACGGCTCCCTGCGCGAGCGCTCGTTCAGCCGTTTCCTGACCGAGGAAGCGGCGCGCATCCTGGAGCACTTGGGCGCCGAGGTCAGAATCTTCAATCCGATGGAGTTGCCGATGGTTGGCAGCGTGCCGGAGGATCATCCCAAGGTGGTGGAGCTTCGGGCGCTTTGTCTGTGGTCCGAGGGCCAGGTATGGTGCAGCCCGGAGCGTCATGGCGCCGTGACGGCGGTGATGAAGAACCAGATCGACTGGATACCGCTCGAACAGGGTGCGGTACGGCCAAGCCAGGGACGCACGCTGGCGGTCATGCAGGTATGCGGCGGTTCGCAGTCTTTTAATGTGGTCAACACGCTGCGCCTTCTTGGCCGCTGGATGCGCATGTTCACCATCCCGAACCAGTCGTCTGTTCCGATGGCGTATAGGGAATTCGACGAAGCCGGCCGCATGCGCCACTCGGGCTACTACGACCGGGTGGTCGATGTCATGGAGGAACTGTTCAAAATGACGCTGCTGCTGCGTGGCCGCACCGACTACCTGACGAACCGCTACAGCGAACGCAATGAGCGGCAAATGCAGGCCATCAACCAATCGATCAAAAAAATATAGTCCGCGTCCCGAATGAGGTAGCCAGCACTTTCAAGCGCTTGCGTTAGTGCGGCGACGTTGGTTTTCGCTTCATCAAAGGAAAATGACGCATCGCGCTTTTCCAGATTGGCTTCGATAGTACTCCCGCGCCGCAGCTATTTCCTGCCCGTGCCGATTTGGTACTTTTTGAGCTTGTCGTACAGGGTCTTGCGGGGCACGGCCAGGTGGTCGGCGGCCAGCGACACGTTACCGTCCACTGCGTCGAGCGCACGCACGATCAGTTCGCGCTCGAACTGGTCGACTTGCTGGGGCAGGGAGGAGCCGGTCACTGCCGCGCACGGCGGGCCAGCGGTATCGGACGGCGCCGCGCCGATGGCCGCGCCACTGGCCGGCATTGGCGCCACCCCCAGCACCAGCCGCTCCGCGAAGTTGCGCAGTTCGCGTACGTTGCCAGGCCAGTCGGCGGCCTGCCACTGCGCCATCTGCTGCGCGCTCCAGACGGGCACGGGGCGCTGGAAGCGGGCCGCTGCGTCCTGTACGAAATGGGCCAGCAGCAGCGGAATATCGTCGGGCCGGTCGTGCAGGCGGGGCAGCTCCAAACTGACCACGCCGATGCGGTAGTACAGGTCTTCGCGGAACAGGCCCTGGGCCGCCAGTTGCAGTAGGTCGGTCTTGGTGGCGGCCACCACGCGGCAATCGAGCGCGATGCTGTCGTTGCCGCCCAGCCGTTCCAGCCGGCGTTCCTGCAGCACGCGCAGCAGCTTGACTTGCAGCGCCATCGGCATGCTCTCGATTTCGTCCAGGAACACGGTGCCGCCGTTGGCGTATTCCAGCTTGCCGATGCGGCGTTTTTGCGCGCCCGTGAAGGCGCCCGCCTCGTGGCCGAAGATCTCGCTCTCGAACACGGATTCGGGCAGGGCGCCGCAATTGATGGCCACGAACTGACCCTTGCGGCCGCTGGCCGCGTGCAGCAGCCGGGCCACCACTTCCTTGCCGGTGCCGGTCTGGCCGTGGATCAGCACATCGACGGCGGCCGGCGCCACGTTGCGGATCATGGTCTTCACGCGCTCGATGGCCTCGGAGCGGCCCACCAGGTCCGGCAGGTCGGGATGCAGGGCGCGCTGGGTGCGCAGCGCGCGGTTCTCCAGCACCAGCGCGCGCCGTTCCTGGGCGCGGCGCACCGTCTCCTGCAGGCGCTCGGCGGCGAATGGCTTTTCGATGAAGTCGTAGGCGCCGCCGCGCATGGCCGCCACCGCCATGCTGACGTCGCCGTGGCCGGTGACGACGATGACGGGCAGTTCCGCGTCCAGCGCCACCACCTGCTCCAGCAGTTCCAGTCCGCTGCGGCCCGGCAGGCGCACGTCCGTCACCACCACCCCGCCGTAGTCGGGCCGCAGCAGGGGCAGCGCTTCCTCCGCGCTGGCGCAAGCTTGCACGGTAAAGCCGCCCAGCTCCAGGGTCTGGCTGGTGGCCAGCCGCAGCGCCGCCTCATCTTCAATCAAGATCGCTTGCATCGCGCTCACTTCACATTTCTCCTTCTATCAACAGTGGCAGGCGCAGTTCGAAACGCGCGCCGCCGTCCGGCAGGTTGCGGGCCGTGAGCTGGCCGTTCATGGCCTGCACGATGGACGACGAAATCGCCAGTCCCAGCCCCAGTCCCTTGCCGGACGGCTTGGTGGTGAAAAACGGTTCGAACAGGTGGGCGACCACCTGTTCCGGTATGCCAGGGCCGCTGTCGCTGATGCTCACCAGGGCATATGCATGGTCGTACGCATGTTCGCGCACATGGTCGTGCGCAGGTCCGTGCGCCCCCGCGCACGCGAGCGCCACGCTCACGCGGCGCGGCGCGCCAGGCGCGCCCGCCTCCACGGCGTCGAGCGCGTTGCGCAGCAGGTTGATCAGCACCTGTTCGATGCGCACGGCATCGCCGGTCACCTTGCAGCAGTTATTCTCGGCCGTCACCTCCAGCGCAACGTCGAGCCGGCGGAATTCGCTTTGCAGCAGGAAGCAGGCGGCCCGTACGCAGGCCGCCAGGTCCACCGTGGCCACGCTTTCATCCTTGCGTGCGAAGCCTTTGAGCTGGCTGATGATGGCGCCCATGCGCGCGCTGGCATCGGCGATGTGTCCCAGGTTGCCGGCCGCTTGCACCGTCATGCCCCGTTCCAGGAAGGTGCGGGCGTTATCCGCGAAGGCGCGGATGGCGGCCAGCGGTTGGTTCAGTTCATGCGTGACGCCGGCCGCCATCTGGCCCAGCATGGCCAGTTTGCCGGCCTGGATCAGTTCATTCTGGGTCGAACGCAGCAGCTGTTCCGTTTCCTGCAGCTTGGCGTAGCGCGCTTCCAGGCTGGCGTTGGTCTGGCTGAGTTGGCCGGTGCGCTCGGCGATGCGGTCCTCCAGTTGCAGCGCGGCCCGTTGCAGCGCGGCGCGCGAAGCCTGGGCTTCCTCCAGCCGGCGGCGGCGCTGGTGGATGGCCCAACTGGACGCGGCCGCGCAGGCCAGCAGCAGCGCCGCCGCCAGCGCCCACTGTGCGCCGGCGCGCGACACGCGGTCCTGGCCGGGGAACAGCATCAATTGCCACCCCAGTTCACCGACCGGTTGCGTGACAGGCGCGATGGGCGCGAGGACGTTGGCGGGCAGCGGTGCGATGGGTTTGCCCAGGTATTGCTGGGTGCGTGCCAATTCCTGCACGGTGGCCGCGTCCAGCTGGCGCAGGCTGCGGTAGATCCAGTCCGGCCGGTTGCTGAGGAAGATCACGCCGCTGCGGTCGGCCAGCACGATGGGATCGGCGCTGCTGCGCCAGGTCCGTTCGAATTCGGCCAGGCTGATCTTGACGGCCACCACGCCAGCCACGGCGCCGCGCGCGCTGCCGTCGCGGTAGACGGGTTGGGCGATGAAGTAGCCGGCCTCGCTGGTGCTGGTGCCAATGCCGTAGAAGCGGCCCGCCTGGCCGTGCAGGGCGGCGTGGAAGTAGGGGCGGTAGGAGAAGTTCTTGCCGACGAAGCCCAGCGGCTGGTCCCAGTTGCTGGCGCCCAGCGTGAGGCCGTCGCGGTTCATCACGTAGATGGCGCCCACCTTGGCCTGCTGCTGGATGGTGTGCAGGGTGCTGTTCAGGCGGGCGATGGCTTGCGGGTCGTCCGGGTGGGCCAGGGCCTGGATCAGGTCGGGCTGGAAGCCCAGTACGAAGGGCAGGGTTTCGAATTTTTGCAGCACCGATTGCAGGTCGGGGGCGATCAGTTGCAGCTGGCGCTGGGCCTGGTCCTGCAGCTCGGCGCGGGCGTGACGGGTGCCCAGCAGCCAGGCGCCCGCCATGATGCAGGCGGCGGCGATCAGGGCCGGGATCAGCAGCAGGGAGGAGGGGGCGCGCTTCATGGTTGGTACTGTACAGTATTGCGGGGTGGGCGCGTGCGGGCCCGCAGCGCGGAAACAGGGGACGGACCCACATGACGGGGCGCGGACTACGGCCACGTCAACTGATGAAGGGTCCGTCCCCTTGCCAGCGAAGGGGCCGTCCCCTCGCCGGCGGTGGGGACGGACCCTGGCAGGCTCAATCCACGGCGGCGAGGCGGATCTCGTCGTTGTGGTGGCGCTGCTGCTCCTCCATCACCAGCTGCCCCAGTTCGCGCTTGAGGGCGTTGAACTCGGCGGCGGCGGGGTCGCGCAGCCGTGGCAAGTCCACCAGCATGTCGCGCTTGACTGTGCCGGGGCGGTAGGTCATGACGATGATGCGGTCGGCCAGGTAGATCGCTTCCTCGATGCTGTGGGTGACGAAGATGATGGTCTTCTTCAGCTCCGACCAGATGCGTAGCAGCTCATCCTGCAGGTTGCGCCGGGTCAGCGCGTCCAATGCGCCGAACGGTTCATCCATCAGCATGATGGGCGAATCGAGTGCCAGCACGCGGGCGATGGCCACCCGCTGGCGCATGCCGCCCGACAGGTCTTTTGGATAGCGCTGCGCGAAGTCCTGCAGCGACAGCATCTTCAACAGCTCCACCACCTTGGCGTCGATCTCGCGCTGGCCCATGCCCTTGATCTCCTGGCCGAAGGCGATATTCTTCGCCACCGTCATCCAAGGGAACAGCGCGTATTCCTGGAACACCATGCCGCGTTCCGGGCCGGGGCCTGTCACCAGCTTGCCGTCCGCGTGGATGGTGCCCGACGAGGGCAGCGAGAAGCCCGCCACCGCGTTGAGCAGGGTGGACTTGCCGCAGCCCGATGGCCCCAGCAGGCACACGAACTGGCCTTGCGGGATATCGAGTTCGATGTTTTTCAGCGCGACGACTTCGCGGCCATCGGCCTGGAACACTTTGTTGACGCCGCGTACGGCGATATGGGATGCGCTCATCTTAGTTCTCCAGGCCGCGGTGCCAGCGCAGCAAATGGTTGTTCAATTTGTTCATGGCCACGTCGATCGCCAGCCCCAGCAAGCCGATGCTGATCATGCCGGCGATGATCTTGTCCGACCAGAAGTACTCGCGCGCTTCCAGAATACGGAAGCCCAGCCCGTTGTTCACGGCGATCATCTCGGACACGATGACGACGATGAAGGCGGTGCCGATGCCGATCCGTACACCCGACAGGATGTACGGCACGGCGGCCGGCAGCATCACGCGCACGAACATGGTGTGCTGGCCCACGCCCAGGTTGCGGGCGGCACGGATGTAGATGCCGTCCACCTGGCGCACGCCGGCGATGGTGTTCATCAGCACCGGGAAGAAAGCGCCCAGCGCGATCAGGAACACGGCCGGCGCGTTACCGAGCCCGAACCACAAAATCGCCAGCGGAATGTAGGCGATCGGCGGGATGGGGCGCAGCACCTGCATCAGTGGATTGAGCCATGCGTACATGCGCTTGCTCGACCCCATGACGAGGCCCAGCGGCAGCGCCAGTCCCGCGCCCACCGCAAAGCCCACCACCACACGGTACATGCTGCTCAAGGTGTCGCCCACCAGCTCACCGGAAACGGCCCACGCCAGCCAGGAACCGGCGGCCGGATCGTAGGGCTGCAAGGGCAGCAGGTATTCGAACCACTTGTGCACCACGGCCGCCGGCGACGGCAGCACCTGCGGGTTGACCCAGCCCAGCATGGCGGTGATCTGCCACAGGGCGACGACAAGGACCGGCACCACAATGCCGGCGGCGAGTTCACGCCAGTGTTGTTGTTTCATGGTGTCCCCCGCTTATTGAATGTTGAGGCTTTTTTTGGCCGCTTCCAGCAAGTCGGTCCGGACCCAGTCCTTGGCCACGGGCGGGGTGCGCATCTTGCCGGTGCCGGTCTTGGCCATGACGTCGGTGGTGACCTGGATATGTTCGGCCGTGACGTCGTAGCTGTAGGGCGAATTGCTGATGGCGTCCTCGAAATCATCCTTGGTGATCTGGTTCTTGAAGATCACTTCGCGCACGTATTTCTCGGCCACGGCCTTGTTGTCGATGAACAGTTTGGTGGACTGCACGAAGCAGTTCATGAACTTGGCCGCCACGGCGCGGTGCTCCTTGTAGAACTTCTCGCTCATGACCATGGTGCGCACGGGCGCGCCGATCGGCGTGTCGTAGGGCTTCATCACCTCCACGCCATAGCCCTTGTTGATGGCTTGCGACGACTGCGGTTCGCTTTGCATGATGGCGTCCAGGTTCTTGCCCAACAGCGCCTGGTTCAGATCGGCGAACGCCAGGTACACCAGTTGCACATCCTTGCCCGGCTGGTCGGAGGCCGTCAGGCCGTGCTGGGCCAGCTCCGCCACCAGCAGCACTTCATGGATGCCGCCGCGCGTCACGCCGACTTTTTTACCCTTCAAATCCTTGATGGACTTGACGCCGACATCGGGGCGCGCGACCAGGCGCGCGCCGCCTTTGGCGAAACCGGCGACGACGTAGATGGGCGCTCCGTTGGCGCGGCCGGAAATGGCGGCCTCGGAGGCGGTGGCGCCCACGTCCAGTTCACCGGCCAGGATGGCTTGCATCACATCCGGCCCTTTGGCGAAAACGTGTTCTTCCACTTTGATGCCGCACTTGGGCGCGATTTCCTTGATGTAGGAAACGGCGCCATAGTGGGCGAATTTGAGATTGCCGAGCCGGACGACATCTTCCGCCTGGGCGGCGGTGCAGAGGACGGCGGCGGCGAGCGCGATCAGGCGGTACTTGGACATGCTGGTCTCCGTTGTGGTTGTGTCCAGAAGCAATTGCAGGTTCTGTGCCAGCCACAAGGAGACGCCTTCGTGAACGCTAAGGTATTGATTTATATCGGCTCGCGATGGCGCGTCGCTTGGGTGCCATCAGCATTCAGGGCGGAAATCCGCCATCGGCGTGGTGCCGGATGCGGATTTCCGCCCAAGGCGGGAGGTAAGGCTCAGGCCTTGCGGTAGTGGTCCACCATGCGGTAGCTGCGCGCGTACCAGCCGAACAGGGCGGATGCGGCCAGCGCGAAGGCGGCAAAGAAGAACATCTGGAACGCGATCGGGCTGAGGCCCGTCGTGGCGATCATGGCCGTGATGCCATCGTTCTTGACGCCCGCGTTGACGATCAATACCCACAGGCTGCCGATGGTGACGGCCAGGCTCCACAAGCTCATGATGGTGCCCTTCATGGACGCTGGCGCCTGGCTGTACGCGAATTCCAGTCCCGAGGTCGACACCAGCACTTCACCGAACGTCAGCAAGGTGTAGGGCAGGATCTGCCACGCGATGGAGGTGGCCGTGCCGCCGTCCATCTGCAACTGGATGGCGCCGATCACGAGCCAGGCCAGCGACGAGAAGGCGATCCCGCCCGTCATGCGGCGCAGCGTGGTCGGTTCCCAGCCCAGGCGGCGCAGCATGGGATACAGCAGCAAGTTGTTGAACGGGATCAGCAGCATCACCAGCATGGGGTTGAGCGCCTGCATCTGCGCCGGCAGGAACCAGTCCGGCTTGCTCATGTCGTTGGCCTGTACGATCCAGGTCGAGGCCTTCTGGTCGAATAGCGACCAGAACGGCGTGACCAGCGAAAACACGATCAGGATGCGCAGCACGGCGCGCACGCCCTCGATGGTCTCGTCCGGGTGGGCGCCACGGGCCCGTTCCAGTTGCATGGCCGTGCCCATGCCGCCAAAGGCCAGCAGCAGCACCACGGCCAGGCAGGCCGCGATCACAAAGCCCCACAGGGGCGTCATGCACAGCGAAGCGACGGCGCCGGCCGCGCCCATCACCGCCACCGTCAGGCCGGGGCGGGACTGGCCGGGCTGGCGCGCCAGCAGCGCCGTGCGCGCCACCCGCAGCACGGAATGGGGATCGGCTGGCGCCGGCGGCACGTGCACGTATTTCTTGTTCCCCATCCAGAACACCAGGGTGGCGATGGCCATCAGCACGCCGGGAATGCCGAACGCCACGGCGGGACCGAAATCGCGCAGGAAGATGGGCATCAACAGCGAGGCGAAGAAGGAGCCGAAGTTGATGATCCAGTAGAAAGCGTCAAACACTACCTTGGCGCGCTTCTTGTTGGTCTGGTCGAACTGGTCGCCCATGAACGACACCACCAGCGGCTTGATGCCGCCCGAACCGAACGCGATCAGGAACAGGCCCGTGTAAAAGCCTTGCAGATTGTTCTCGAAGATGGCGAGGCAGGCGTGGCCGGCCACGTAGATCATGCTCATCCAGAAAATGGTGTTGTACTTGCCGAACAGGCGGTCGGCCAGCCAGCCACCCAGCAGGGGGAAGAAATAGACCCCGATCACAAAGGTGTGGAACACATGCTTGGCTTCACCGGCCCGCTCGGCCTGGGGCAGGAACAGCAGCAGCGTGCTGATCAGGAAGGGCGTGAGGATGTTGCGCATGCCGTAGAAGCTGAAGCGCTCGCAACCCTCGTTGGCGATGATGTAGGGGATTTGCTTCGGCATCGGGCCGTTGCCAGCCTCCAATTCCTCGTTCTGTGATCTTATTTGTGTAGTTTGACTACTAGTCATTGCTGCTCCTGCTTCCATTTAACTTTGTAAGTTATTGATTTAATTGGTTTTTGCTTGATGTTGCGAAAACCGTCTCCACGTTGAAAAATGCATACTTCTAATGTATATTGTCTACAAATTCAACATCGGGCCCTGCCATGACCAAACAACTCTCCCAGCCTGCCGATCAGCAACGCCAGTGGTGGCGCGAAGCCATCATCTATCAAGTGTATCCCCGCAGCTTCCTCGATACCAATGGCGACGGCGTGGGCGATTTGCCCGGTATTACGGCCAAGCTGGACTATATCGCATCGCTGGGCGTCGATATCGTCTGGATTTCACCGTATTTCAAGTCGCCGATGAAGGATTTCGGCTACGACGTGTCCGACTACTGCGACGTCGATCCCCTGTTCGGCACCTTGGCCGACTTCGACGCGCTGATCGCCAAGGCCCACGGCCTGGGCTTGCGCATCATGATCGACCAGGTGATGTCGCACTCGGCCGAGGAACATCCGTGGTTCAAGGAAAGCCGCGCCAGCCGCGACAATCCCAAGGCTGACTGGTATGTGTGGGCCGATCCGCTGCCGGACGGCAATCCGCCCAACAACTGGATGTCCGTGTTCGGCGGTTCGGCCTGGCAGTGGGACAGCCGCCGCCGCCAGTACTATATGCACAACTTCCTCGTCAGCCAGCCCGACCTGAATTTCCACCACCCGCAAGTGCAGCAAGCCCACCTCGATTGCCTGCGCTTCTGGCTGGAGCGCGGCGTGGACGGCATCCGCCTGGACGCCTGCAACTTCCATTTCCATGACACGCAACTGCGCAGCAATCCGCCGGCCGTCAACCGCGACACGGCCACCGTGTCCGACGTCAACCCGTACGGCATGCAGGCCCACGTGTACGACAAGAGCCGCCCGGAAAACCTGGCCTTCCTGAAAAAGCTGCGCAGCCTGCTCAACGAATACAACGCCGTCGCCATCGGTGAAGTGGGGGCCGACGATTCGCTGGCCGTGATGGCCGACTACACGGCCGACGGCGACAAGCTGCACATGGCCTACAGCTTCAACCTGCTGGTGCCGACCTGCTCGGCCCAGTACATCCGCAAGCAGGTCGAGCAGTTCGAAGCGCGCGTCAAGGGCGGCTGGGCCTCCTGGTCGGTGGGCAACCACGACGTGCAGCGCGTGGCCACCCGCTGGGGCGGCCCGGATGCGCCGGTCGCCTTCGCCAAGATGATCCTCGCCATGCAGCTCTCGCTCAAGGGCACGCCTTGCCTGTACCAGGGCGACGAGCTGGCTTTCCCGGAAGCGGACGTGCCTTACGAACTGCTGCAAGACCCGTACGGCATCACCTTCTGGCCGGAATTCAAGGGCCGTGACGGCTGCCGTACGCCGATGGCCTGGAGCGACGATGCGGCCGCGCATGGCGGCTTCACCAGCGGCAAGCCATGGCTGCCCGTGGTGGCGCCCCAGCTTGCGCGCGCCGCCTCCGTGCAGGAAAGCGATCCCGAATCGTCGCTGGCTTACACCCGCAAGTTCATCGCCTGGCGCCGCGCGCTGCCGCAGCTGACCCGTGGCGGCATCACCTTCTTCGACGCGCCGGAACCGGTGCTGGCGCTGCGGCGCGATCTGGAAGGCGAACGCGGCATCGTCGCCATCTTCAACCTGGGCGGCGACCCCGTCAGCTTCACCTTGCCGCAAGTGGCCGGGGCCGAGCAGATGCAGGGCTACGGCCTGCCCGGCCAGGTGCAAGGCGAACAGGTCAGCTTGCCGGCCTATGGCGCCTGGTTCGGCCTGGCGCCCCAAACGGACGCCAGCCGCTAGACAACAGCAAACCCCGCACAGCCAGTTTGTGCGGGGTTTTCTTCTTGGAAGTCGTTTCAAAATGCCCATGGCGTTGTTGTGGCGCCTCGCCGTGCAAGCGCACTGTCTTCGTCGCCATGCCTAGTCATGGTCATTTTGAAACAACTTCTTTAAGAACAGTATTTCGGGTATGCTTGCCGCCTTCCGGCGCGTTAACATCCAAACAAAACCCGCCGCTCAACGAATTGACTGTATCGACAATGAAACAAGCTGAAGTTGACCCGAAAATCAATCGCACCGCTTTTGCCGACGGTCCCCGCCTGCTGGCCGACATCGGCGCCACCCACGCCCGCTTCGCGCTGCAGACGGCACCCGGCGAGTTTCGCGCCGTCAGCGTGCTCAAGTGCGATGACTTCCCCGACATCGTCGCCATGCTGCGCTCCTATTTGTCGGCCCATGGCGACATCACGCTGAACCACGCGGCGCTGGCGGTGGCCAACCCCGTCAGCGGCGACCAGGTGCGCATGACCAACCGCGACTGGGAATTCTCCACCGACGAAGTGCGCCGCGCCTTGGGCTTGCACACGCTGCTGGTGGTGAACGACTTCACGGCGCTGGCCATGTCGCTGCCCGGCCTCAAACCGGCGGATTTGATGCAGGTGGGCGGCGGCGCGCCGGCCAGCAATTCCGTGATCGGCGTGCTGGGACCGGGTACGGGCCTCGGCGTGTCGGGCGTGATTCCGACCGTGGACGGCTTCGTCACGCTGGGCAGTGAAGGTGGCCACACCAACTTCGCACCGGCCGACGAGCGCGAATATTCGATCCTGCAATACGCCTGGCAAACCTGGTCGCACGTATCGACCGAACGCCTGATCTCCGGCCCCGGCATGGAAATCATCTACCGCGCCATCGCCAAGCGCAACGGCCGCCAAGTGCGCGATCTGACCAACCAGGAAATCATTGCCGGCGCGCTGACGGACAAAGACCCGCTGTGCCTGGAAGTGCTGGAATGCTTCTGCGCCATGCTGGGCGGCGCCAGCGCCAACCTGGCCGTCACGCTGGGCGCGTTCGGCGGCGTGTTCATCGGCGGCGGCATCGTGCCGCGCATGGGCGAGTGGTTCAAGACGTCGCCGTTCCGGGCCCGCTTCGAAGCCAAGGGCCGTTTCACCAGCTATTTGTCGGAAATCCCGACCTATGTGATCACCACGCCCAACCCCGCGTTCTACGGCGTGGCCACGATTCTGTCCGAACACTTGCGCGGACGCAGCGGCGCCAACACGCTGATGGAGCGCGTGCAGCACCTGCAGCACGAACTGACGCCGGCCGAACAGCGGGTGGCCAGCCTGGTGCTGGAGCAGCCGCGCCTGGTGCTCAATGAACCGATCGCCGACATCGCCCGTTTGGCCGAAGTGAGCCAGCCGACCGTGATCCGCTTCTGCCGTTCGCTGGGCTTTTTGGGCCTGGCCGACTTCAAGCTCAAGTTCGCCAGCAGCCTGACGGGCGCCATCCCCGTGCGCCACAGCCAGGTGCGGGTGAGCGACAGCACGCACGACCTGAGCGCCAAGGTGATCGACAACACCGTGTCGGCCATCTTGAAATTCCGCGACCAGCTGGACGTGCGCTCGCTGGACCGCGCCATCGCCCTGATCAGCAAGGCCAAGCGGGTCGAGTTCTACGCCATGGGCAATTCGCGTGTGGTGGCGCTGGATGGTCAGCACAAGTTCTTCCGCTTCCGCATTCCCACCTCGTCGTATGGCGATTCGCATTTGTTCGGCTTGGCGGCCGGCTTGCTGAAGGCGGGCGACGTGGTGATCGCCATCTCCAATTCCGGCAAGCTGCCCGACCTGCTGGACGCAGTGGACACGGCCCGCGCGGCCGGCGCCGACGTCATCGCCATCACGGCCAGCAACTCGCCGCTGGCCAAGAAGGCCACGGTTTGCCTGGCGGTGGACCACAGCGAGGACAGCACGACCTTCCTGTCGATGATCTCGCGCATCCTGCAATTGCTGCTGATCGATATCCTGTCGGTGGGCATTTCACTGGACGCCCAGAACGCCGAATTGGTGCTGGAGCGCAAAGGCGAGGGCATCGAATCGGAAACCCGCCGCCTGCTGATCTCCCACCTCGACAGCTAAAACACTGCTCACCAGCAAAATCGGGGACGGACTCCGGTTTTCCCATGTGGGAAAACCGGAGTCCGTCCCCGATTTTGCTTTGGTTACAATTTTTTGCTTGAACTCTGCCGGAATACGTTTACGATATATCTTATTCCGATATATCTTATGGAGTTCCCCATGTTCCGATTCCTGCACGGTTCCCATCGTTTTCATTCGCTCATGCACGGCCACCACGGCGGCGGGCGCGGCCACGGGCGCGGGCCGAAGATGTTCGACGCCGGCGCCATGCGCTATGTGGTGCTGCAACTGATCGCGGAAAAACCGCGTCATGGCTATGAGATCATCAAGGAACTGGAGCAACGCTCCGGCGGCGGTTACACGCCCAGCCCCGGCGCCATCTACCCGCTGCTGTCCATGCTGCTGGACATGGGCCATGTGTCGGCTACGGCCGACGGCAACAAGAAACTGCACACCATTACCCCCGAAGGTGAGGCTTTCCTGGCCGAGAACCGCCAGTTCGTGGACGCCATCCTGGCCCGCATGGGCGAACCGTGCGATGCGCGCGGCGATATCCGCAACCTCATGCATGAACTGCGCAATGTGGTCCATGCGCGCGCCCGCGATGGCCAGCCCGACCCGGCCCGGCTGGAGCAGGTGCGCGCCATCCTGCGCCGCGCCCTCGCCGACATCGGGGCGCTGGACTGACAGCTGCGTCCCCTCACTTTCCAAGGACAATAATAAGTGACAACCATCCTGACTCCCGCGCGCGAGCGCAACGTGCTGTGGCTGCTGGCCCTCACGCAATTCACCGTCATCATGGACTACATGGTCATGATGCCGCTGGCGCCCCAGCTGATGCGGGCCTTCTCCATTTCACCCGCGGCCGTGTCGGGCGCGGTGTCGGCCTATGCCTGGTGCGCCGGGCTGTCCGGCTTGCTGGCGGCCACCTATATCGACCGCTTCGACCGCAAGCGCTTGCTGCTGACGGTGTTCATGCTGATCACGCTGTCCAACCTGGCCTGCGCGCTGGCGCCGGACTTCGCCACCCTGGTGTGGTCGCGCGCCTTCGCGGGCCTCACGGGCGGCGTGCTGGGCGCCATCGGCCAGGCCATCATCGGCGACCTGATTCCCGCCCAGCGCCGCGGTGCGGCCATGGGGATCGTGATGACCTCGTTCAGCATGGCGGCCGTGGCGGGCGTCCCCACCGGCATCATGCTGGCGGCCCACTTTGGCTGGGCCTCGCCGTTCTATCTGCTGGTGCTGTTGTCGCTGCTGGTGTGGCTGGCCGCCAGCGGCGTGCTGCCGTCGTTGCGGGGGCACCTGAGCCAAAATACGCCGCTGGCCGAGGTGCTGCCCAATCTGTTCGGCCTGTTCCGCGTGCCGCGCCATCTGCGGGCCTTCCTGCTGTCGGTGCTGAACATGATGGCGGGCATGCTGATCATCCCCTTCATCTCGCCCGTGCTGGTGGGGAACCTGGGAATCGAACCGGCGCAGATCACCTACGTCTACCTGGCTGGCGGTTGCGTTACGCTGTTCACCGCGCGCCTGATCGGGGTGTGGTCGGACCGGGCCGGCAAGCCGCAGGTGTACCGCTACGTGGCCCTGTTCTCCGCGCTGTGCTTCCTGTTCATCACGCACTTGCCGCAGTTGCCCTTGCTGGCCGTGATGGCGTTCTTCCCGTTCTTCATGTTGTCCGTATCGGGCCGCAATATCCCGCTGCAGGCGCTGATGACGACCATCCCGGAACCATCCAGCCGCGGCGCCTTCCTCAGCGTCAACTCGGCCTTGCAGCAACTGGGCAGCGGCCTGGGCGCCTTGCTGGGCGGGCTGACCTTGCAGACCGACAGCGCCGGCCATATCGCCGGCTACGGCATCAACGGCTGGATCGCGGCCGGGATCACGGTGCTGACGGTGACGTGGATAGGGCAGGTGAGCGGCGCCAGCCAGGCGGGCGCGCGTTCGGCCGCCTGAGTGGCGGCAGGGCGCTGGCGCCCTTTCAGCCGTCGACGCCGCTGCGGTTGGCGGGCTGCTTTTCCTTGCGCCACCGTTCCAGGCTGAGCAGCTCGTCGCTGGCCAGGTCTTCCACCAGGATTTCATCGTCGGTGGTGGACAGCAGGAAGCTTTCCCAGCGCAGCGCCGCCTCTTCGCTGTTTTCCACGAAGCTGAATTGCCAGTAACTCTTGCCGCGCACGGTGCGCAGGGCGGCATCGTATTCGATCAGGGCGCCATGGGTCTTGCCGCCCGACTGCTTTTCCAGCAACGCGGACCAGGCTTGCAGTTCGGGTAGCGCCATCAGCGCGGCGGCGGCTTGCTCCTTGCTGCGGCTGGCGTGCGCGGGCGCCGCCGGCGTGGCCGTAGCGGCCGCCGGGCTGGCAGTGGCAGTGGCGGGGGCGGGCGCCGGCGCCGGCGCCGGTGCCGTCGCGGCGGTTGCCGACGCGGCCGGCATCGTTGGCGCCGGCGGCGTGCCCGCCACGGCCGGGAGCAGCCAGTAGCTGCCCACGCCCGCGGTCAGTGCGCCCGTCAGCGCGGCGACGATGGTGGTGCGGCGGGAAAGTGGGGCGCGGAATGCCATGGACGGGAGAGCGGGGCGGCGTGCAGGTTGAAAGCGGCCATACTAAAGCAAAGCCCGCCTGCGGGCAATGCGGCGGGTTCAGGGCGCTTGCTGTTTCAACAGCAGACAGGAGATGTGCTGGGCCAGCAATCCCGGCCCCACGCCCAGCGCGGCGGCGACCCACAGCAGCGGCTGCAGCAGGTGCGGCGAGGTGCCCATGCCACGCCGCGAACGGGCGAAATAGTTGTCGGCGCTGGCCGTATCCAGGTTGCGGTAGTGGGGGCCGAAGCCGTGGCGCGCCGTCCAGGGCCACACGCCGCGCTGCAGCGGCTTGCCCCACAGGCGGTCGCACGCGCGCGGCAGGTAGTTGATGAGCCAGTTGCCCGTGTGCGCCTCGCGCGGCCACAGGCGGTTGCTGGTGCCCGTCAGCAGGATGGCGCCGCCGGGCGCCAGCACGCGGTCCAGTTCGCGCTGCACGGCGCGCTGCTCGTCGGCGGCCACATATTCGAGCACGCTGTTGCAGGCGATCAGCTGGAACTGGCCGTCCGCGAACGGCAGCCGGCAGGAATCGGGCACATGGATGAAGTCGATGCCGTCCACGCCGTAGCGCGCCGCGTTCAGGCGCGCCAGCGTGACCCAGTCGGCCGCGATGTCGGTGGCGCACACGCGTGCGCCAAGGTAGGCGAACAGGATGGCCGAGGCGCCCACGTTGCAGCCGAATTCCAGCACGGACAAGCCTTCCAGCCGCAGCGGCAGAAGGTCGAGCACCAGCCGCAAATGATCCCATTCGTAATCGACGTAGCCACCCACCCACGGGTCGCACGGGCGCAGGCCCAGCTTGCGGGCCTGTTCTTCGAACGCCAACTGTTTGTCCTGGCTGGCGATGGTGGGGCGCGCCGCGTTGCTGTGTTCCATGCTCCCTCCGCGCGGCGTCCGGCCGCCGCTGGCGTCCACTATAAGGGCGCGGCAGCGCGCCGCTTTTGTGCCCGCGCAAAAAGAAATCGGGGACGTAACACAATAAACAATTGTGTTACGTCCCCGATCAGGGTATTGCGCGCAGCGGGCTGCGGTGCTCCCGGCATGCCGGGAGCCGGCGATTACATCATGCCGTCCATGCCGCCCATGCCACCCATACCGCCCATGCCGCCCATGCCGCCAGCTGCTTTGTCTTCAGCGATTTCAGCAACCATGCAGTCGGTGGTCAGCATCAGGCCGGCGATCGACGCGGCGTTCTGCAGTGCCGAGCGGGTCACTTTGGCTGGATCCAGCACGCCCATTTCGACCATGTCGCCGTAGGTGCCGTTGGCGGCGTTGTAGCCGTAGTTGCCTTTGCCAGCCAGCACGGCGGCCACGACCACCGACGCTTCTTCACCGGCGTTCTGCACGATCATGCGCAGTGGCTCTTCCATGGCGCGCAGCACGATCTTGATGCCGGCTTCCTGGTCGGCGTTGTCGCCTTTCACGTTCAGGGCAGCGCGGGCACGCAGCAGGGCAACGCCGCCGCCTGGCACAATGCCTTCTTCCACAGCAGCGCGGGTAGCGTGCAGGGCGTCTTCCACGCGGGCTTTCTTCTCTTTCATTTCGACTTCGGTGGCAGCGCCAACCTTGATCACGGCAACACCGCCGGCCAGCTTGGCCACGCGCTCTTGCAGTTTTTCACGGTCGTAGTCCGAGGTCGCTTCTTCGATCTGCACGCGGATCTGCTTGACGCGGCCTTCGATGCCGGCAGCTTCGCCAGCGCCGTCGATGACGATGGTGTTTTCCTTGCCCACTTCGATGCGCTTGGCTTGGCCCAGTTCGGCCAGCGAGATTTTTTCCAGGGTCAGGCCAACTTCTTCAGCCACTACCTGGCCACCGGTCAGGATGGCGATGTCTTCCAGCATGGCTTTGCGACGGTCGCCGAAGCCTGGGGCTTTCACGGCGCAGGTCTTCAGGATGCCGCGGATGTTGTTGACCACCAGGGTCGCCAGCGCTTCGCCTTCGATGTCTTCAGCGATGATCAGCAGTGGACGGCCAGCCTTGGCAACTTGTTCCAGTACCGGCAGCAGGTCGCGGATGTTGGAGATCTTCTTGTCGCACAGCAGCACGAACGGGTTTTCCAGGATGGCGACTTGCTTTTCCTGGTTGTTGATGAAGTATGGCGACAGGTAGCCGCGGTCGAACTGCATACCTTCCACGATGTCCAGCTCGTCGTTCAGCGACTTGCCGTCTTCCACGGTGATGACGCCTTCCTTGCCCACTTTTTCCATCGCTTCAGCGATACGCTCGCCGATCGAGGAATCCGAGTTGGCCGAGATCGAACCAACCTGGGCGATTTCCTTGGTGGTGGTGCAAGGACGGGCGATGGCGGCGATCTGCTCGACGGTGGCGGCGACAGCTTTGTCGATACCGCGCTTCAGGTCCATCGGGTTCATGCCGGCGGCCACGAACTTCATGCCTTCGCGCACGATGGCCTGGGCCAGCACGGTCGCGGTGGTGGTGCCGTCACCGGCGTTGTCGCTGGTGCGGGAAGCGACTTCCTTGACCATTTGCGCGCCCATGTTCTGCAGCTTGTCTTTCAGTTCGATTTCCTTGGCGACCGACACGCCGTCCTTGGTCACGGTAGGGGCGCCGAACGAGCGCTCCAGCACCACGTTGCGGCCTTTCGGGCCCAGGGTGACTTTGACTGCGTTGGCCAGAACGTTGACGCCTTCGACCATTTTGGCGCGCGCTGCGTCGCCGAAGATTACTTCTTTAGCTGCCATGTTGTTTTCTCCTGAATTTCGTGGAATTTATTGGGGCGGTGACCAATTACTTGGTGACGATCGCCATGATGTCTTCTTCGCGCATGACCATCAGTTCCTGGCCGTCGATCTTGACGGTCTGGCCGGCGTATTTGCCGAACAGGACGCGGTCGCCGACTTTGACGTCCAGCGGACGCACTTTGCCGTCATCGAGAATCTTGCCATTGCCGACGGCCAGCACTTCGCCTTGGTCCGGTTTTTCAGCAGCCGCATCAGGGATGATCAGGCCAGATGCCGTTTTGGTTTCCTGGTCCAGGCGTTTGACGATGACGCGATCGTTCAAGGGGCGAAGGTTCATACAAAACTCCTATCAATGGGTTATTGCTAAATGAATCACAAAGGCTGTTGTTGTCGTTGTAACAGCGGAAATCGTTGTTAGCACTCCTCGCTAACGAGTGCCAATTATAGGGACGGTGTTGGGCTATTTCAAGACAAACTTGGCAAACTGTTTGCGCGGCCCCGCTCAAACGGCGGGCAGGGTGAGCCGGAAGCAGACCTGGCCCGCCACCGGCGCGGCCAAGTCCAGCGTGCCTCCGTGGGCCACGGCGATGTCGCGCGCCAGCGACAGACCCAGCCCCACGCCGGGCACGCGGCGCTGGTGGGCCTGGTCGGCCCGGTAGAAGCGGTCGAACAGGCGGAGCCGGTGTTCGGCCGCGATGCCGTTGGAGGCGTTGGCCACGTCGATCACCCAATGGCCATCCTTGGCACGGGCGGCCAGCGAGATCCAGCCGCCCGGCGAGCCGTATTTGACGGCGTTGCTGACCAGGTTCTGCA
The DNA here is from genome assembly GCF_014042355.1 of Rugamonas apoptosis. Taxonomy (GTDB): domain Bacteria; phylum Pseudomonadota; class Gammaproteobacteria; order Burkholderiales; family Burkholderiaceae_D; genus Rugamonas; species Rugamonas apoptosis. Next base: position 471,604 of record NZ_JACEZU010000002.1, on the reverse strand, counting down.
GCACCTGCCCCAGCAGCTCGGCATCGCCCCGCACGCCGATGCGATCGGGCAGCGCCAGGTGCAGCGGGCGCTCGACGTCCAGCAGGCTGATATCCTCGGCCAGTTCGTCCAGCGTGGCGCGCAGATTGAGCGGGCACAGGGGAATGGCCAGCTGACCGGCGTCGGCCCGCGCCAGCAGCAGCAATTTGCGCACGATGCTGTCCAGCCGGCGCACTTCGTCCAGCATGTCGGCCAGTCCCTGTTCCAGCACCGGGTCGGCGCCGGCTCCGGCGCGGGCGAAGTGGCGTTCCAGCTCGCCCTGCAGGATGGCCAGCGGGGTCTTCAATTCATGGGCGGCATCGCCGGAAAAGCGGGCCGCTTGCAGGAAGCTGCGCTGCAGCCGGTCCAGCATGGCGTTGAATACGGTCACCAGCTGGGCGAATTCCACGTCCTCCTCGGCGGCCGAGACGCGCTGGTCCAGCTGGTTGGCGTCCAGCCCCACGATCACGTCCGTCAAATGCCGCACCGGGCGCATGGCCCGGCCGGCCAGATACCAGGCCAGTGCGCCGATCAGGGCCGCCAGCACCAGCACGGCCACGCCAAAGCGGGTCAGGCTGGCGCGCAGCTGGGCGTCCGACAGGTTGCGGTTGACCCCGACCCAGATGGTGACCGGGCCGGAGCTGGCCTGGCCGATGCGCCAGCTGCGGCCGGCGCCGTCCATCGTGTGCAGGCCGGCGCCATCCGGCAGCCCGGCGCCGTCCAGTTCGCGCGGCCAGCCTGGGCTACGGTACAACGGGCCGAGGCGGGCGTCGTCCACCCGCAGGATGGCGTAGGCTTCCGTGGTGCCGTCCGGCGCGAAGGCGCTGAAGCTGGCGTTGAGCTGGGCGTCCGTGGCCGGCCACAGGGCCTGCGGCGTGGCCTGGAAGCCGGGTCCGGCCAGGTGGGCCGACAGCATGCGGTCGATGATGGTGGCGCGGCGGTGGACGATGGTCAGGCTGGCGGCCACAGACAGCGCCAGGATGCCGGCCAGCGCGGTGGCGGTGGCCGTCAACGCGATGCGCAGGCGGAATGAGCGCAGGCGGAACATCGACCGGCGCACGCCCGCGTCCGTCCCGGTGCCAGCTCCCGCGCTCACGCCCGCGCCGACGCCATCGCCATCTCTCACGCGGTCGCGTCCGGCTTGCGCAGGCGGTAGCCGACACCGCGCACAGCCTCGATCGCCACCGCTTCGGGCAATTCCAGCTTTTTGCGCAGGCGCTGCATGCACACGTCCACCATATTGGTTTGCGGCTCGAAATCGTAGCCCCACACATGTTCCAGGATCTGGGTGCGGGTATAGACCCGGCCGGGCGAGCGCATCAGGTATTCCATCAGGTTGAATTCGCGGCTGGTCAGTTCCACGGCGCGGCCAGCCACCTCGGCCACCCGGGTCAGCCGGTCCAGCCGCACCGGCCCCACCGTCACCATGTTCTGCCGTTCGCCGTTGACCCGGCGCAGCAGCGCATGGATGCGCGCCAGCAGTTCCTCCACATAGAACGGTTTGGCCAGGTAATCGTCGGCGCCCAGGTTCAGGCCCGTGAGGCGGTCGTCCAGCTCGTTGCGCGCCGTGAGCAGGATCACGGGCGTATCGCGCCCTTCGCGGCGCATGGCTTTCAGGATGGCCAGGCCGTCGCGGCCGGGCACCATCACGTCCAGCAGCACCACGTCGTAGTCGCGGGTGAGCGCGTAGTCATGGCCGATGTTGCCATCTTCGCAATGTTCGACCAGGAAACCGTGTTCGCGCAGGCCGGCGCACACGAAACTGGCGATGCGGCTTTCATCTTCAACTAGCAGAACTTTCATGTGCGGCATTGTCCGGCCTGGCCCCGGCGCCGTCAATCACGGCGTTCGATTACAGCGCTGTAATCGAATTGTTTGGTTAGATGTCATCTTCTATTGATTCAATGCAAGTGTCATAAAACCACTTACAAGGGGAAATAGATGAGTGTAGGCAGCTGGCTGAAAAAACATGTGGTCAAGCCTATTGAAAAGGCGGTCGACAAGGTGGGCGACACGGTCAAGGACCTGGGGAGCGACCTCACCAGCATCGGTGACGCGTTCGACGAGATCGGCAACGACATGGCGGACGTGGCCAAGAAGATCAGCGAACTGGGCTACACCAAGAAAAGCCTGGGCAATGGCGACAATAATTACACGGCCAGTTCGCTGGGCGCCAACATCATCCACGGCGACGGCGGCAACGACACCATCACCGTCACGGCCGGTGCCTATAACAACCTGTACGGCGACGACGGCAACGACACCATCGTCGTCAAGGTGGGCGGCTACAACCGCATCGACGGCGGCAATGGCGACGACACCATCCGTGTCGACGTGGGCGCCTACAACAAGATCAGCGGCGGCGCCGGCAACGACTCGGTGACCGTGGCGGCCGGCGCGGCGGCCGATGTCGACCTGGGCGACGGCAACAACAGCCTGTCCATCAACAGCGCCTACAACCACATCAACGGCGGCAACGGCAACGACCGCGTCACGGCCAACGGCGGCTGGAACCAGATCGACCTCGATGGCGGCGACAACACCGTCACCGCCAACGGCGGCGCCAACAACGTTTCCATCGACGGCGGCAACGATAACATCACCGTCAATGGCGCTTCCAACGTGGTCAACGCGGGCGACGGCTGGAACGTGGTCCACGCCGGCGGCGCCTCCAACGTCATCAACACCGGCAAGGATGCCGACAACGTGACGGCCGACGGCGCCAGCAACGTGATCCACACCAACGGCGGCGACGACACCATCACCGTCAAGGCGGCCAGCAACGTGATCGACGCGGGCGAGGGCACCAACACCGTCAACGCCGAGGGCGGCAACAACAACATCACGGCCGGCGCGGGTGACGACACCATCACCGCCAACGGCGGCGCCAACCAGGTCCAGGCCGGCAACGGCAACAACCACGTGACCCTGGGCGGCGCGGCCAACAAGCTGACCACCGGCACGGGCTGGGATGTGGTGACGGCCAACGGCGGCGCCAATATCATCAACGTGGGCGAGGGCAATAACAACGTCACCTTGAACGGTGCCAGCAACACGCTCAACGCCGGCGCCGGCAACGACGCGATCACCGCCAACGGCGGCGCCAACGTGATCGACGGGGGCGCGGGCAACAATACGGCCAAGCTGAACGGTGCGGCCAACGTCTACAAGGGCGGCGCCGGTGTCGACCAGGTCACCGCGTACGGCGGCGCCAACGTGCTGACCGTCGGCGGCGGCAACGACAACGTACTGGCCGCCGGTGGCGCCAACGTGGTCACGGCCGGCACGGGCAACGACACCATCGTCACGCTGGGCGGCGCCAACGTTATCACGGCCAATGACGGTAACGACAACCTGGTGGCCGGCGGCGGCGCCAACGTTGTTATCGACGATGGCGGCAACAGCAACCTGGTGCTGGGTGGCTTGCTCAACATCGCCTACACTGGCGGCGCCGGCAACAAGGTGGCCGCGCTGGGCGACAGCAATGCGCTGGTCAGCAACCAGGGCGGCAATATCGAAGCGGCGCTGGGCGTGAACAACGCGCTGCTGGCCAACGGCAGCGGCAATACCCTGCTGGGCCTGGGGGCCGCCAACCTGGTGGCCAGCACCGTTGGCGGCGACACCGTCGTCACGCTGGGCGGCACCAACGTGGTGTTGACGGAACTGGGCGGCATGGTCAAGGCGGCCACCGGCGGCCTGGGTAAAGTGCTGGCCGATGTCATGCCCAGCGCGGGTGCGGCCAAGGCCATCAGCAACGCCACCGCCAAGCTGGCGGCCGGCATCAACAGCGGCGCCGGCAATGATGTGGTGGTGGCCGTGGGCGGCAACAACGTGGTCTACACGGGCGCCGGCAAGGATATCGTGACGGCGGCTGGCGGCAACAACATCGTGCTGGCCAATGGCGGCGACAACATCACCACCGCGCTGGGCGGCAATAACATCGTCGTCAACACGGCCGGTAACAACGTGGTGACGGCGGCCGGCTCCGTCAACGTCATCGTCACCGGCCTCGGTGATGGCCTGGCGGACGTGAGCAGCAAGCTGTCCAGCGCCGCCGGCGGCGCCGTCACCAAGGCCGCAGCCACCTTCATCGGCAGCACGCTGGCCCACGGCGACGGCAACGACGTGGTCAGCACGGTCGGCTCCACCAACGTGGTCTACACCGGCAGCGGCAGCGACGTGGTGACGGCCATCGGCGCCAACAACGTGGTGTGGAGCGGCACCGGCAACGACGTGGTGACGGCTTTCGGTGCGCGCAACGTGCTGTGGGGCGATGCCGGCGCCGACACGCTGACGGCGGTGGGTGCCAACAACCTGCTGGCCAGCGGCGACTACAAGGAAACGGCGGCCACCGCCGTGGGCCTGGTCGATGCGCTCGCCTCCGGCGTGGCCGCCACCGACCTGGTGGGCAAGGCTGGCCTGAGCGGCGCGGCCAGCGGCCAGTCCGGCCATGACGCCATGACGGCCTTCGGCAAGAACAATGTGCTGGTGGGCGGCAGCGCCGACACGGTGGCCACCGCCGTGGGCGTGAACAACCTGGTGCTGACGGGCGCCGGCAACGATGTGGTGACGGCCATTGGCAGCAAGTCGGGCATCGTCACCGGCAGCGGCAACGATGTGGTTACCGTGGCCGGCACCTACAACGTGGTGGCGGCGGGCGAGGGCAACAACGTCGTCACGGCGATCGGCAAGGGCAATGTGATCGAAGGCGGCAGCGGCAACGACGTGCTGACGGCGCTGTCGTTCGGTTCGGCCGCCAAGAACGTCAACGTCAACGGCAACCTGCTGGTGACGGGCGACGGTAATAACGTCGTGACGGTGGTGGGCGCGGACAATGCCGTCATCGGCGGCAGCGGCAAGGACACGCTGGTGATGATCGGTGTGGGCGGCGACGGCACCAGCACCAACACCAGCCAGCCGGAAGGCTCGGACCTGACCACCGCCAGCACCACCAAGGGCAACGTGCAGTTGAACCTGGCCTGGACCGGCGCCGGCAACGATACGGCCGTGGTCTACGGCCAGCACAACGTGGTGCTGTCGGACGCCGGCGACGACTTCCTGGTGGTGCTCAACAGCGGCAGCAAATTGAGCTACAACAGCAGCACCACCCAGGCCGTGGAAGGTGGCGACAGTGTGCAGACCAGTTCCACCAAAGTCAGCATCGACACCGGCATGAACTTCGTGCACGCCGGCGACGGCAACGACACCGTGATCCTGGCCGGCACCACCACCATCGGCATGGGCGGCAACGGCGACGACCTGATCGTCTCGTCCGGCCAGAACAACGTGGCCATTGGCGGCGCCGGCAACGACACCATCATCGGCCTGGCCGAGATCACCGTGTTCAACGCGGCCGAGGCGGTGGTGGAGAACGACTACGAGTCGGCCGGCGACTGGGTCAGCGCGGCCATGAACGCCAACTTCATCCGCTCGCAATACAAGTCGCTGGCCAGCGGCGACCTGGGCAAGCTGAACCTGGTGGGCAATGTGATCGTCGGCGGCGACGGCGACGACACCATCCTCGCCACCAACGCCGGTTCCTACGTGGGCGGCGGCAAGGGCAACGACACCATGATGGGTCTGGGCTGGGGCGTGATCGACCATCTGCTGGTGGGCAAGGCCAACGCGCTCAACGCCGCCTGGACCGATGCCGGCAAGGGCTTCGACGCCGTCAGCAAATACCTGAACGGCATGACCGACGATATCGCCAAGCAGTGGAGCGGCATGGCCGACAGCATGAAGGCGGAACTGGCCAAGGACACGGCCAACGCCGGCAAACTGGTCGACGGCTTGAACAGCACGGCCAACAGTGCCCTGTCGGCCGTGACCAAGACGGCCGGCGTGGGCTCGGCCGACTTCGACATCGCCACCCCGCTGAAATCGGCGCTGGATTCGGCCAAGAGCGGCTTGAACACGGCCATCAACGGCATCAGCACCGGGGTGGACGCGGTGGCCGACGCCGACGTGGGCACGGCCTTGTCGGACGCCGTGTCGTGGCTGGGCGGCGCGCTCAAGACGGCCTCCAACGCCAGCGGCGACGGCGTGGACTGGCTGACCAAGAACCTGGGCGTCAACCTGCACTTGAGCGATTTCCAGGGTGCCGACTTCTTCCTCGCCGGCGCCATGGCCTATGCGCTCGGTTACAAGTACGCGGGCAATAACCGCCTGTTCGGCGGCGACGGCGACGACACCTTCTACAGCGGCATGGGCAACGATGCGCTGTACGGCGGCAGCGGCAAGGACACCTATGTGATGTCGATGGGCGACGGCAAGGACACGGTGCACGAAGTGGCCGGCGGTAACGACGTGCTCAAGTTCACCGGCAACAAGCTGTTCAGCACCGTGGCCATCGCGGCCGACCACGTCAAGGCCAACATCGACGGCAGCGACCTGGTGATCAACTATGTGGACGGCGGCAAATCGTATGCCCAGTTCACGGTGCTCGATTACGCCAAGGTCAATGTCAGCGAACTGGATCTGGTGGACGCCTCGGGCAAGCTGGTGGCGGCGCTCGCCATGGCCGACCTGATCGCGCAGGCCGACCATGGCAGCAGCCCGTACGACATGGCCACCACCTGGACGGCCGACCGTCTGCACACCTTCGCCGACCTGCTGGAAGCGTCGCTCACGGGCGGCAGCAGCGCGGTGCAGCTGGTGGGGGTGCACGCCTGAGTGTATCCCTGAGTACGCCCCCGGGTGGGTCACCCGGGCTCTGATTGAAACAGCAACTTTTCGGGCCGGGCCGGCGCGCGTCAGCGATGCCGCCCCCGGCCCGTGTGTTGCCGTCTGTTCCCTTTCCTGCCTTGCCTCAAAAATATGCGTGTTCTCTACCGTGTAGCGGTTGACGCAGCTTCGCAAGCCATCCTATAGTGACGGGATGATTTCAGAATTCCAAGAACTTTCCCACAAAATCGACCAGTTGGCCGAGATGACCCAGGCCCTGCGCCGCGAGAATGCCCAGTTGCGTCAAGCCAACGCCGCATTGGTGGTGGAGAACATCGGTTACCAGAAGCGCCTGAGCGAAGCGCACAGCCGCGTCTCGGCCCTGCTGGAACAGATCCCCGCGCTCGACGCCGCCGGTGAAACTGACGCCGACGCCGACGCCGCCAGCGCGATGCCTGACCAGGAGCACAATCAATGAAGCAGCTGGACGTCACGATCATGGGCCAGTCCTACCGGCTGATGTGCAAGGCCGACGAGGAGCGTGCGTTGAGCGAGGCGGCCGCCTTCCTGGACAAGAAGATGTGCGCCATCCGCGACGCCGGCAAAGTCAAGGGCAACGACCGGATCGCCGTGATGGCGGCGCTGGGCGTGGCGGCTGAATTCCTGTCCGTGAAAGCGCCGCAGGGACCATTGTCGGACTTGTCTATACTGGAAGTGCAGCAGAAGATCGCGGCCATGAACCAGGTGCTCGATAGCGCGCTGACGCCGCAAGAAACCTTATTTTAGTTTGCGAAACGCCTTCCCCAAAACGGGGTAAAGAGAGTAAACTCCGTGTCACCCTGCAGTGTTCGCGAATGCCATATATTCCTTGAACCATTTATGTGCATCGGTCGCGGGATTTTGTTTGGTGGGCGTGAGCGTCGCTAGTCCGACGAACCCGAAATTGAACTAACTGTGACCACCTTGAACCATCAGGTTCGGGATGCCGGCAGAACGGCACAGGCGGGGCTTGAATTCAGAAAAAGCGGTTGCGAGCATGTCGTGTGCGCAGCCGCTTTTTTACGTCCGTACGTTTTGAGAGGAAGCTCCGATGGCATACTGGTTGATGAAATCCGAACCGGACGAAGTCAGTATCGATGACGTGCTGGCCGCGCCCGCGCACACGGTGGCGTGGTTCGGCGTGCGCAACTACCAGGCGCGCAACTTCATGCGCGACGCCATGCGACCCGGCGATGGGGTGCTGTTCTACCATTCCAGCTGCCCGCAGCCGGGCATCGCCGGCCTGGCAGAAGTGGTGGGCACGCCCTATCCGGACGCCACCCAGTTCGACCCGCACAGCAAATACCACGATCCCAAGGCCACGCCGGAACAGCCGCGCTGGATTTCCATCGACGTGCGCGCCACGAAGAAAACCCGCTTGCTGGCGCTGGCCGAGTTGCGCACCATCCCCGCGCTGGAAGACATGGTGCTGCTGCAGAAGGGCAGCCGCTTGTCCATCACGCCCGTCACGCCGGGCCAGTGGAAGACCATCGTCGCGCTGCTGGACAAGGAAGCCTGATGGATGGGACTTTGATCGCGGCCTTGCTGGCCATGGGCGCCTTTGGCGGCTTTTGCGCCGGCCTGCTGGGCATTGGTGGCGGCATGATCCTGGTGCCCTTCATTACCATGATCTTCAGCGCCAAGGGCTTCCCGCCCGAGGTGATCGTGCACATGGCGATCGCCACCTCGTTAGGCACCATATTGTTTACTTCGTTATCGTCGGTGCGCGCCCATCACCTGCACGGGGCCGTGCGCTGGCCCATCGTGGCCTTGCTGGCGCCGGGCATCCTGGTCGGCTCGTGGGTGGGGCCGTGGATAGGCAAGCAGTTGCCGTCGCCCACGCTGGCGCTGGTGTTCGCCCTCTTCATTTCGTTCTCGGCCACGCAGATGCTGTTCAACCGCAAACCGGCCGCCGGCCGCGAACTGCCCGGCAGCGCCGGCATGTTCGCGGCCGGCGGGGTGATCGGCGTGCTGGCCGGCCTGCTGGGCGCGGGCGGCGGCTTCATCTCCGTGCCGTTCATGAGCTGGTGTAACGTGAAGATCCATAACGCCGTGGCCACCAGCGCCGCGCTGGGCTTCCCCATCGCGCTGGCGGGTACGCTGTCGAATATCTATTTCGGCTGGAATGTGGCGGGGCTGCCCCAGTATTCGCTGGGCTTCATCTACCTGCCCGCGCTGGCCGTGATCGCGACGGCCAGCGTGACGCTCGCGCCGCTGGGCGCGCGCACGGCGCACCGCTTGCCGGTGCAGTCGCTCAAGAAGGTGTTCGCGGCCGTGCTGTACTGCCTGGCCGCTTACATGCTGTGGAAGGCTTTGCGCTGACGTTTGCGCTGAAGGTTGGGCTGATCTGTCAGGCCGGCTTGCGGGCCGCGGGCGTGGCGCCCATCACCACGTTGCGCTTGTAGGACCACATCAGGATCAGCAGCGCGCCGATGATCATCGGCAGCGACAGCATCTGGCCCGAGGTGATGGGGATGCCGCCCCAGTTCACTTCCCAGTCCGGCGTGCGGAAGTATTCAGTGAAGAAGCGCGCGCAGCCGTACAGCAGGGTGTACATGGCGCCCACCGCCAGTTGCGGCCGGGCCTTGCGCGCGTACGGCCACAGGATGGCGAACACGAGGATACCGTCGATCAGCATCTGGTACAGCGGCGACGGGTGGCGCAAGCCTTGCAGGAACACGGGATTGGGCAGCAGCGGGTAGCTGGTGTCCGGCCACATCATGGCCCATGGCAGCGACGGATCGGCCACCACGCGGCCCGGCAGTTCGGCGTTGATGAAGTTACCCAGGCGGCCAGCCGCGTAACCAAGCGGCACCATCGGCGCGATGAAGTCATACACGTCCATCAGGTTGCGGCCGGCCTTGCGCGACCACAGCCACATGGCCACCATCACACCGAGGAAGCCGCCATGGAACGACATCCCGCCATGCCACACTTCCAGGATCTCGATCGGATTGGCGAAGAAGAAGGCGGGCCGGTAGAACAGCACCTCGCCCAGGCGCCCGCCCAGCACCACGCCCAGCATGCCGTAGAACAGCATGTCGTCCAGGTCTTCGTTTTTCCAGCCCAGCGCGGCGATGTGCGGCTGCTTGATGCGCAGCCGGCCCAGCGCGATGAACAGCGCGAACGCCAGCACGTACATCAGGCCATACCAGTGGACGGCGACCGGGCCGAGATGAACGGCGACCGGATCGGGCATAGGGTGTATCAGCATGGTGTGTTCTTTCGTAGTAAATCCAAAAAGCCTTGCAGCACGGGCGACACGTGGTCGCGGCGCCAGGCCAGTCCCGTTTCGACCAGCGGCGTGGGGTCGCGCAGCGAGCGGTATTCTACCCCGGGCCGCATCAGGTTAGACACCGATTGCGGCACCAGCGCCAGACCCATGCCGGCCGATACCAGGCTGACGATGGTCTGCATCTGGATCGCCTGCTGGCCGATCTCGGGCGTGATGCCGGCCGCGCCGAACACGGACAGCACGGCGTCGTACAGGGCCGGCGCGATGGCGCGCGGGAAGATGATGAGCGGCAGCGGCGGCAGCTCGGCCAGCGCCACCGGGCCGGGATGTTTGAGCGCATCCAGCCCGGCCGGCGCGGCCAGGATCAAGGGTTCGTTCAGCACCGGCAGGTAATCGAGTTCGGCCCGGCTTTTGTCGGGCAGGGGCGGGATCAGCAGGCCGGCGTCGATGCGGCCGTGCAGCAGGTCGTCCAGTTGCAGGTCGGAAGTCGCTTCCTGCAGGTTGATCTGCACTTGCGGATAGGCGGCCCGGTAGGCGCGCAAAAATGGCGGCAGCACGCTATAGTCGGCCGACGAGACGAAGGCCAGCGACAGCCGTCCCACCTCGCCGGCGGCGGCCCGCTGCACGAGATCAGGCAGTTGCTGGGCCTGGGCCAGCATGCGGCGCGCCTCGGGCAGCAGGGCGGCGCCGGCTGCCGTCAGCGTCACGCCGCGGCGGTTGCGCTCGAACAGGGGCGCGCCCAGCAATTCTTCCAGCGCCAGGATGGTTTGCGACAGCGGCGGCTGGGTCATGTGCAGGCGCAGCGCCGCCTTGCCGAAGTGCAGTTCCTCGGCCACGGTGACGAAATAGCGTAGTTGCCGCAATTCCAGGCTCATTGATATGCGTTTCTAAGTGTTTTAGACGGTTCGATATGTTTTTCGACTCACAGACAGGTGCATCATATATTTGACAGGCCCCCCGGCGCAAGGCACCCTACGTTACTACGCTGGGCTTAGAGAGCCCTTAGCAACTGCAATTGAATTCACTCAGGAGATCCATCATGCCGCAATACCGCTCACGCACCACCACCCACGGACGTAACATGGCAGGCGCGCGCGCCCTGTGGCGCGCCACCGGCATGAAGGATGGCGATTTCGACAAGCCGATCGTCGCCGTGGTGAACTCCTTCACGCAGTTCGTGCCCGGCCACGTGCACCTGAAGGACCTGGGCCAACTGGTGGCGCGCGAAATCGAAGCGGCCGGCGGCGTGGCCAAGGAATTCAACACCATCGCCGTGGACGACGGCATCGCCATGGGCCACGGCGGCATGCTGTACTCGCTGCCCTCGCGCGACCTGATCGCCGACTCGGTCGAATACATGGTCAACGCCCACTGCGCCGACGCCATGGTGTGCATCTCCAACTGCGACAAGATCACCCCCGGCATGCTGATGGCCGCCATGCGGTTGAATATCCCGGTGGTGTTCATCTCCGGCGGCCCGATGGAAGCGGGCAAGGTACTGAAAGTGGTGGACGGTGCGCAGAAAGTCATCAAGCTGGACCTGGTGGACGCCATGATCAAGGCCGGCGACAGCACCGTCAGCGACGCCGACGTGGCCGAGATCGAACGTTCCGCCTGCCCCACCTGCGGTTCCTGCTCCGGCATGTTCACCGCCAACTCGATGAACTGCCTGACCGAGGCGCTGGGCCTGGCCCTGCCCGGTAACGGCACCATCGTCGCCACCCACGGCGACCGCAAGCAACTGTTCCTGCGCGCCGGCCGTTTGATCGTCGAATTGGCCAAGCGCTACTACGAGCAGGACGACGCCTCCGTGCTGCCACGCTCGATCGCCACCAAGGCCGCGTTCGAAAACGCGATGGCGCTGGACGTCTCCATGGGCGGCTCCACCAACACCGTGCTGCACCTGCTGGCTGCCGCGCATGAAGCGGGCGTGGCGTTCGACATGGCTGACATCGACCGCATTTCGCGCAAAGTGCCTTGCCTGTGCAAAGTGGCGCCGATGACGGACAAATTCCATATCGAAGACGTGCACCGCGCCGGCGGCATCGTCTCCATCCTGGGCGAACTGGCGCGCGCCGGCCTGCTCGACACGTCGCTGCCGACCATCCACGCGCCGACCATGGGCGACTCCATCGCCCGCAACGACATCAAGGTCAGCGACGACCCGGCCGTGCGGGAGCTGTTCCGCGCCGCCCCGGGTGGCGTGCCGACCCAGGTCGCGTTCTCGCAATCGGAACGCTACGCCACGCTGGACACGGACCGCGCCACCGGCTGCATCCGCGACAAGGCGCACGCCTACTCGCAGGACGGCGGCCTGGCCGTGTTGTACGGTAACCTGGCGGAAAACGGCTGCATCGTGAAGACGGCCGGCGTGGACGAAAGCATTCTGGTATTCAGCGGCAAGGCGCGCGTGTTCGAAAGCCAGGACGCGGCGGTGGAAGCCATCCTGGGCGACACCGTGCATGAAGGCGACGTCGTCATCATCCGCTACGAAGGTCCGAAGGGCGGCCCCGGCATGCAGGAAATGCTGTACCCGACCTCGTACATCAAGTCCAAGGGCCTGGGCAAGGCGTGCGCACTGTTCACGGATGGCCGTTTTTCGGGCGGTTCGTCGGGCCTGGTGATCGGCCATGCTTCGCCGGAAGCGGCTGAAGGCGGCGCCATCGGCCTGGTGGAAGAGGGCGACATGATCGACATCGACATCCCGGCCCGCAAAATCAACCTGCGCATCAGCGATGCCGACCTGGCCGCGCGCCGCGCGGCCATGGAAGCCAAGGGTGACAAGGCATGGCAGCCGGTCAACCGTGACCGTTATGTGTCGCAAGCGCTGCAAGCCTACGCCGCGCTGACCACCTCCGCTGATCGCGGCGCGGTGCGCGACCTGTCGCAGCTCAAGCGTTAAGAAGCACCGGCGCCTGGCTCCGCGCGGCGGCGCCAGGCTGCAGCCGGAACACGGCCACGGCTTGCACCAGCTCCGCCGCCTGGCCGTTCAAGGCCGACGCGGCGGCCGCCATTTCCTCCACCAGCGCCGCGTTTTGCTGGGTGTTTTCATCCATTTGCGTGACGGCCTCGCCCACCTGGGTGACGCCGGCGCTCTGTTCGGCACTGGCCGAACTGATCTCGGCCATGATGTCCGTCACCCGCTGGATCGCGGTGACCACTTCCTCCATGGTGCTGCCGGCCTGATCGACCAGGCTGGTGCCTTGCTCGACCCGCTCCACGCTGGCATTGATCAATTCCTTGATTTCCTTGGCCGCTTCGGCGCTGCGTCCGGCCAGGTTGCGCACCTCGGTGGCGACGACGGCGAAGCCACGGCCTTGTTCGCCCGCGCGCGCCGCCTCCACTGCCGCGTTGAGCGCCAGGATGTTGGTCTGGAATGCGATGCCGTCGATCACGCTGATGATGTCCGAAATCTGCCGGCTCGACTCGCTGATGCCTTTCATGGTGTCGACCACTTGCGACACCACCTGGCCGCCCTGGATCGCCACGCCCGAGGCGGCCTGGGCCAGCACATTGGCCTGGCGCGCGTTGTTTCATCTTTCCCTTCCAGTACAATCTTGGTGGTCAGGTCGCCGGCCGCGACGGCGTCCGTGGTGTGCATGGCCATCGACAGGGAACGGGTGATGCCGCGCACGATGGTCCAGCCGAACAGGGCGGCGAGCGCCAGGCCCAGCATCATGGCCGTGAGCGACACGCTGCGCACGGTGGTATAGCGGTCCTGGGCGGCGTTGTATTCCTCTTTCCCGACGGTGAGCTGGAGGTCGGTCAGGTCGACGATGTTCTTGCACACATCCGCATAGGTGGCGGCGTCCTTCTCGACCAGGATGGCGCGCAGCGTCTCCAGGTTGTTGGTCCGCATCGCCGCCATGGCGGGCTTGACCACGCCGTCCAGGTAGCGCGCGCGCGCCTCCTGGAAAGCCTTGGCGATTCCCGCTTCCCGCGCCGTCAGCGTGGAGCCCATGAAGGCGTTCCATACCTTGGTGACCTGTTCCACATTCTTGTCGATGTTCTCAAGATTGGCTTTGGTCGCGTCCGGCGAGGCCATGGCCACGGCGTTATTCATGTCCAGCTGTGATGCAAGGGCGCCCATATGCTTCAGTGCCAAGTTGGTGGGGCGTGGCACTTCAGGCGGGCATTATAAAGCCACCTGGTTACCTTTGAAGTTGATCTAAGGCAACGAATAGGAATAATTTCGTTGCCAGTATGTAAGTGATGGAGCTTACTTCTTTTTTTTGTCGAAGCTCTGTTTGACGCGGTCCTTGCGGCGCTGCTCGTCGACGTTGTGCGCCTTGCGCTTGTCCAGACCCAGCATCGGTTCCAGGAATTCGAACCAGATGAAGGCGAACACCATCACGCCCACGATCCACCACCATGACAGTTGGGCGAAACGCCAGACTTCGAAATAACGCAGCCCGACCAGGGCGACGATCAGCAATATCAGTGGCATGGCGACTCCTCGTATTCCACCATCTTACAAAGAAACGGGCTTAACGGGGAGCAATTTTCATTCATGCGTCAACGGGTGTGGATTTGACTGCGTTGTATTCTCGTTCGCTGCCGTGCGCTAGCGCAAAACACGGTAGAATTGCCGCTGGTTTTACTATGGAGATAACGATGAAACGCACTTTGATGATGGTTGGTATGGTTGTGTCGGCTTTCGCTTCGCAAGCTGCGATGGCCGATGCCGGTATGGATTTGGCCAAGTCGAAAAACTGCCTGGCTTGCCACGCTGTCAGCAGCAAGCTGGTCGGCCCCGCCTACAAGGACGTGGCGGCGAAATACGCTGGCCAGAAGGATGCCGAAGCCAAACTGGTACAGAAAGTCTTGAAGGGCGGTTCGGGCACGTGGGGCGCGATCCCCATGCCAGCCAATCCACAGGTGACCGAGGCGGAAGCCCACACCCTGGTGAAGTGGGTGCTGGCGCAGAAATAATCTGCCCGGATCCAAATACGAACGCGCCGTTGACGGCGCGTTTTTTTTTGCCCCGCCGCACGGTGGCGGTGGCGGGGTGGTAGGCCGGGCTGGTAGCCCGGCCGTGAGTGGGTGCTTACTTGACGCTTATTTGACCACTTCCATCTTGGTCTTCTTGCCGTCCTTGTAGGTGAACAGGGTCAGCGCGCCGTCCTTGATGTCGCCTTTCGGGTCGAACGTGATCAGGCCCGTCACACCCTGGTACTTGACCTTGGCCAGGTACGGCAGGTACTTGGCCGGCTCGGCCGACTTGGCGTCCGCCATCGCGGTGGCCATGGTCATCACGGCGTCATACACATACGGCGCGTACAGTTGCACGTCCATGTTGAACTTCTGCTTGTAGCGGGCGCGGAAGTCGTCCATGCCTTTCTGCTGGTCGGCCGTCACGCCGCCCGCTTCGGCGCAGGTGACCTGGCCTTCGCCGATGCCGTCGCCAGCCAGGCGCGGCAGGGCTTCCGTGCACACGCCGTCGCCGGCCATGAACTTGGCCTTGATGCCCAGCGCCTTCATCTGGCGCAGCATGGGGCCGCCCACCGAGTCCATGCCGCCAAAGAACACCAGGTCTGGATTCTTGGACTTGATGCTGGTCAGGATGGCGTTGAAGTCGGTGGCGTTGGCGTTGGTGAATTCCTTGCCGACCACTTGCACACCCGGCAGGGCTTTCTTGGCGCCTTTGACGAATTCCTCGGCCACACCCTGGCCATAAGCCGTGCGGTCGTCGATGATGGCGATCTTCTTGGCGCCCAGTTTCTGCACCGCGTAGGCGCCCAGCGTGCCGCCCAGCTTGTTGTCGTTGGCGACCACGCGGAAGGCCGTGTTGAAGTTCTGCCTGGTGTACTGCGGCGTGGTGGCGGCCGGCGAGATCTGCGGGATGCCGGCGTCGAAGTAAATCTTGGAGGCAGGCACGGTGGTGCCCGAGTTCAGGTGGCCGATCACGCCATTGACTTTGGCGTCGACCAGTTTCTGCGCCACGGCCGTGCCCTGTTTCGGATCGGCGCCGTCATCTTCCGGCACCAGCACCCATTTGACGGCTTTGCCGTTGATCTTCATGCCCTTGGCATTCAGGTCGTCGATCGCCATCTTGGCCGCGTTCTCGTTGTCCTTGCCCAAGTGGGCGGAGGCGCCCGACACGGGGCCCACGTGGCCGATCTTGACCACTTCTTGCGCGCCGGCGCTGCCTGCGAATGCGAGGGCGATGGCGAGTGGAATGAACTTAGTCTTGAGCAGCATAAACATTCTCCAATGGATAGAACATGGCGGCGCCACAGTGAAGCTGGGCGGAAATTTGTACAAGGCCAGAAGGTACAACAAATTATCTGGTTAGCAAAGAGTGATTTGCCAAGGTTGTTCATTTGGTGCGGCAACCTGGCCAGATAACGTCGTGCGGGAGCACATGGTGCACCGCGCCAGCGGGGCGGCGCGGAGGGGGCGGGGCAGTCTGTTTGTGCGCTTATTTGCGCGCTTGCAGGTGGGTTAATTCCTGGCTCACGGCGCGGGCCACGATTTTCTCGATCGTGTCCTGCAGGCCGTGGCGGATCTCGCCCGTCAAGTCGCGCAGCGCATGGCTCAGCACTTCGGCCATGCTGTCCTTGATGCGTTGCTCCAGCACGAAATCGACCCGGGTTTGCAGTTGCTGCAGGATGCGGGTGGACAGGCGCCGTTCCAGCAAGTCCCACTCCTGCTCGCTCCAGCCGGCCAGCGCCTGCGCTTCCAGTTGGGCGCCCAGGTCGGCGTGCGGCAAGGCCGCGCCGTTGGCGGCTGGGGCCGGATCGTCGCGCAACACTTCGGTCAGGACGGGGATGCTGGCGTCAAATGGTTGGGCTGGAGTCATGACTTGTTGGCGACAAAGTGGGTGAGGGGATGTTGTTGCTGCTTGTAGGCCACGTAGCGCTGGCGGCCGGCGGCCGCGTCGGCCTCATCGGACGACACCACTTCGATCACGCGCCGGAAGCTGTCCACTCCGGCCGGAACGCGGCGCGACAGGTTCACCAGCAAGTCGTGGTGGGGCAGTTCGGCGCTGTCGCTGTCGGCCAGGATGATGGGGGTGGCGGACGCCAGCGCATCGCCGGCGGGCACGTGCGGCAGGAAGTCGGTGGCCGAAAATGTCCACATCATGGCGTCAAGTTCCGCCAGCTGCGCCGCATCGTCCGTCATCAGCACGATGCGGTTGCCGGCCGTGTAAGCCTTGCGGACCAGCCGGCAGGCGTAGGCGAGCTTGTCGGGAACGTTGGTGTGGAAGTCGATGCGGGTCATATTCAAGTGCTCTGGGGGCCGGGACGGAATGGAAGACGGGATGGCAAACGGGATTGTATAGGCCCCACGCTAAAACTGAAAATCAGGTGTTGCATTGAGCGGCGGCAATTTCTTCAGCCTTGCCGCCTCGTCGGCCGCCGCCTTGGCCGCCACGGCTGCCTGTTCCCCGGCGCTGGACTGGGGGGGCGGCGCGGCCGGCACGGGGGCCGGCTGGCGGTAGCCGGACGGCAGCAGATTGTCCATCGGATAGCCGGCATCGCTGAGCAGCACATCCCAGCTGTTCTGTTCGTAGCCTATCTGTTTGGTGCGGCCCACCAGCAACAGCGGCAACTGGCCGTTGCTGCCGGCTTGCTTCAGGGCCGCGTGGTCCTCCGCCGTGTTGACGGTTTTTTCCGTGTAGGGAATGCCGCGCGCCCGCAGCATGACGCGGGCCTGGTCGCAGATATCGCACGGACTGGTGCTGTACAGGGTGACGGGACGGTAGCGCATCGCAGTGGCCAGTTGCGCCGGCAGTTCCACCTGCGGCCCGGACGTGAACGATTTGATCTCCACCCTGGTGTTGAGCGGGGCGCTGGGCGGCGGTGGCGCGTCGCTGTAGTGGGTGACGCCACTGCCATCCACCCATTTGTACATTTGCGCGGCGGCCGGGCCGGCGGAGAGCAGCAAAGACATGGCCACCACGCCGGCCAGCGGCCAGGCCAGTCGAGAGGCCAACGGCGTGGCCGGTGTGGGTGTCATGATGCGCTCCTTATGCGGGTTGAACGGTCAGGCCGCCATGCCACTGTGGCGCAGCAGCGCGTCGATGCTGGGCTCGCGGCCACGGAAGGCCGTGAACGATTCCAGCGCCGGACGCGAACCGCCCACGGCCAGGATCTCTTGCTGGAAGCGCTTGCCCGTTTCCGAGGCCAGGTCGGCGCCGCCCAGCGCCTTGGCTTCTTCGAAGGCGGCGTAGGCGTCGGCCGACAATACTTCGGCCCACTTATAGCTGTAGTAGCCGGCCGCGTAGCCGCCCGCGAAGATGTGGCCGAACGCATTCTGGAAGCGGTTGAAGGCGGGCGGAATGATGACGGCGAACTGGCGCCGCACCTCGTCGATCAGCTGCTGCACGGACTGGGCGCCGTTCGGATCGTAGTCATAGTGCAGGTGCATGTCGAGCAGCGAGAATTCCACCTGGCGCAGCGTCTGCAGGCCGGACTGGAAGTTCTTGGCGGCCAGCATCTTGTCGTACAGCGCGCGCGGCAGCGGCGCGCCCGTCTGCGCATGGGCCGTCATGTGTTCCAGCACTTCCCATTCCCAGCAGAAGTTTTCCATGAACTGGGACGGCAGTTCCACCGCGTCCCACTCCACGCCTGAAATGCCGGACACGCCGATCTCGTCCACCTGGGTCAGCATGTGGTGCAGGCCGTGGCCGAATTCATGGAACAGCGTGATCACTTCATCGTGCGTGAACAGCGAAGGCTGCGGCTTGCCGTCCACCACGGCCGGTGCCGTGAAGTTGCAGGTCAGGTAGGCCACCGGCGTCTGCACGGCGCCGCCGCTTTCGATGCGGCGGCCGCGCGCGTCGTCCATCCAGGCGCCGCCGCTCTTGCCGGCGCGCGCATACAGGTCCAGGTAGAACTGGCCCACCAGCTTGCCATGGCGCTCAATGCAGAAGAAGCGCACGTCCGGGTGCCAGGTGGTGGCCGTGTCCGGCAGGATGCTGACGGTGAACAGGTTCTGCACCAGGCGGAACAGGCCATCGATCACTTTATGTTCGGGGAAGTACTGCTTCACTTCCTGGGCCGAGAACGCGTAGCGGCGCTCCTGCAGTTTTTCCGACGCGTACGGCAAGTCCCAGGCGGCCAGTTCGTTCAGGCCCAGCTCATCCTTGGCGAACTGGCGCAGTTCGGCCAGGTCCTGTTCTGCGAACGGACGGGCACGCTTGGCCAGGTCTTGCAGGAAGGCGATCACCTGTTCCGGGCTTTGCGCCATTTTCGGCACCAGCGACACTTCCGCGAAGCTGCGGTAGCCCAGCAGCCTGGCTTCCTCGTCGCGCAGCTTGAGCAGGGTGACGATGTTGGCCGTGTTGTCCCACTTGTCGCGCTCGCTGAACATGCTGCCCTCGGCGGACGCCTTGGTGGCGTTGGCGCGGTACACGGTTTCGCGCAATTCGCGTTTGTCGGCGAATTGCAGGATCGGGAAGTAGGATGGGAAGTGCAGCGAGAACGCGTAGCCGGCCTTGCCATCCTTTTCGGCGGCGGCGCGGGCGGCCTGCTTGACGTCGTCCGGCACGCCGGACAGGTCGGCCTCGTCGGTTACCAGCAGCTTGTAGTCGTTGGTGGCGTCGAGCACGTTTTCCGAGAAGCGGGTGGATACGGCCGCGTGTTCTTCCTGGATGGCGGCGAAACGTTCCTTCTGGTCGGCCGGCAGTTCGGCGCCGCCCATGCGGAAATCGCGCACGGCGTTATCGATGATGCGCTGGCGGGCCGGCGCCAGCGAGGCGAATTCGGCGCTGGCGCGCAGCGCCTTGTATTTGCCGAACAGCGCTTCGTTCTGGGCCAGCGCGGTCCAGAACTCGGTCACCTTGGGCTGGTTTTCGTTGTAGGTGGCGCGCAGTTCGGGCGTGTCGACCACGTTGTTCAGGTGGCTGACGATGCCCCACGCGCGGCCCAGCAATTCGGTGGCGTTCTCCAGCGGCGCCACGAAGCTGTCCCAGCGCACGGCGCCGGCGTCCGCTTCCAGTTGGGCCACCACGGCGCGGCTGCGTTCCAGCAACGAGTCGATGGCGGGTGTGACGTGCTCGGGTTTGATCGCATCGAAGCGCGGCAGGCCGCTAAAGTCCAGCAGGGGATTGAGGGCGTCGGTCGTCATATCGGTTCCAAGTTGGTCGTTCGGCGTCGTCCCCGCCGTGGACGGGGCTCCATGCCCAGCCCGCCTCATGGCAAGGCGGGTTGGGCATGGATTCCCGCCGGCGACAGCAGCGGCGGGAACCACGAATTACTCAGCCGCGCTTACAGGCGCTCGGCCGCTTCCACCGTGTTCATCAGCAGCATGGTGATGGTCATCGGACCCACCCCGCCCGGCACGGGCGTGATGTGCGAGGCCACTTCCTTGACACCGGCGAAATCGACGTCGCCGCACAGCTTGCCCGCGTCGTCGCGGTTCATGCCCACGTCGATCACGATGGCGCCCGGCTTGACCATGTCGGCCGTCAGCGTGTTGCGGCGGCCCACGGCGGCCACCACCACGTCGGCCTGGCGGGTATGCAGGCCCAGGTCCGGCGTTGCGCTATGGCAGATGGTGACGGTGGCGTTGGCTTGCAAGAGCAGCAGGCCCATCGGTTTGCCGACCGTGTTGCTGCGGCCGATCACGACGGCGTGCTTGCCGCGCAGGTCGACGCCGGTCGATTCGATCAGCTTCATGCAGCCGTACGGGGTGCAGGGGCGGAAGCCTGGCAGGCCCGTCATCAGTTCACCGGCGCTGAGCACGGAATAGCCGTCCACGTCCTTGGTGGTGGAGATGGCTTCGATCACCTTGTGCGGGTTGATGTGCTTGGGCAGCGGCATTTGCACCAGGATGCCGTGGATGGCCGGGTCGGCGTTCAGTTTGGCGATGCGGGCCAGCAGGGCCGTCTCGGACAGCTCGGCCTCGTATTTTTCCAGCACCGAGTGGAAGCCCACGTCGCCGCAAGCCTTGACCTTGTTGCGTACGTAGACCTGGCTGGCCGGATCTTCACCGACCAGGATCACGGCCAGGCCGGGTTGCTTGCCCTTGGCGGTGAGCGCGGCGGCGCGCGCGGCTATTTCACCGCGCAGTTTTTGGGAGAGGGCGATTCCATCGATCAGTTGAGCAGGCATGATTTTGGCAGTTGGAGGGAAAAACAAGATTATAAAGCCGGGCGGGGGCGGGCGACGAATCCTCGCGGTTTGGAGGACAACCGAAAGCGGCGATAGCGCCGGCCCAGCAAAGGCGAATTCGGCATCTTGAGATGAGGATCGAGCCCTTCTGTAGAACATGGAGAAACTGAAAGGAGGTAATAAAATGCGAGAACAGCACCTGCAATGCCGGGCGCGTAGCCTGTACTCTGGTGCGCGGCCAGACTCTGTTTTTTGCAGGTTGGAGGAGGTTCGGCAATGGCGGGTGGATGGCTGGATGATTATCGATTGATAACAGTCAGTGATTCGACCCTTGATTTTTGCTTCGACTTTTATAGAACTGGTCAAATTTCGCGGCATAGCGCGCTTTGGTGCCCGGCAAGAGCCAGCGCTCAAATTGATCGCGGTAGCGCGCATTCTGTGCGAGCTGGCTTACGATATGGTCGATTCGCTCTATCATCTTTTGTCCCCACAAGGTACGGGGGCAGGCAAAACTGCCAACTAAGGGCGTATTGGCGACATCGATAGGTAAGGTCGTGAGCACATCCAGCGCGGCCGCGTCTTTCATCTGGTAGGCCAGGATGAAATCGTAATCCAGCGTGTAGTCGGCCCGGCCCGCCGCGATCATCTTGAAGAGGTTGGCGCCTAGCACCTTGCTGCCGCTGAAAGTGAGATTCTCGCCATGCGGGGTGCCGGCGAGCGCGGCATCCAATTCCGTGCCGTAGGCGCGCCCGGAGACCAGGACGCCATTGATATCGCGCCTGGAAATCAAGGCGGCGAACTGGACTTCCCCGTTGGCGTTCATCGGCACTTGTTCGAGGCGGTCCTTGCGCACGATCAGCTGGATGGGCGGAAGGATAAAAACATCGCTCAGGTACGCCTGTCTGGCCCGTTGCGGCGTGTGCAAGGCACTGGTGTAGCAAGCCTCCGTGCCGGCATCGATGGAAGTCCAGATGCGGCTGGTGTTGGCGATGCGGAATTGATGGGTAATTTTCTCCGGCCAAGCCGCCATTACTCCGTGCAACACCAGATCCACCGCGCCGCTACCAGGCTCGCCATTTTCTGGAATGGAATAGGGCGGGAAATCGGTCAGCCACCAACTCATGCTCTCGGCTCTGACGCTATGGCAGAGCAGGCCAAACACCAGACTACACAGCATCGCTTTTGGGCGGCTTGGCGTTTTCATAGGCAAAAAGTCACGAGAGCGGGTTGGCAGGCGCCGTTTATTGTAATGCGTGAAGGATAGCCTGGGTAGAAGAATTCGGCTCAGGCAGAAGTGCGGCGCTGGCCGCTCTCAAGGACTGTAAGCCCTCACGCTGCATGGCCATGACGGCCTGGCGCTGCCCCTTGGAGGCGTACGCCAGCGCGTTGCGAAGCCCGTGCATCCGCAACGCTGTTTCCATTGCTCTGGCGCTTATAGGTTGCCTGCTTCAGTCTTTTTCCAGGAATCGAGCGCCTGTATACGGCTGAGCCATCGCAGGAGGTTAGGCCGGTCATCCATCGGAAGTTTGGCGCTATGCTGGTCGGCTAGCGGCGCGGCGATCGCGAAATCAGCGAGCGACACACCGGTGTCGCACATCCACTCACGATGCTCAAGGTGTGCATCGAGTATCTTCGCTGCCTCGACGAAGAGGTTCTCGCCACGGCTAACCTCAGCGGGGTCCGCAGGGCCGATACCGATCATTTTCTTGATTGAGTTTTCCCAATTCAGGATAGCCACACCCGGCATGAAATGCTGCCCGCACCAGAACAGCCAACGATTGACGTCAGCGCGAGACCGTGGATCGAGGGGGTAAATCGTCTGATCCGGCACCGTGTCGGCCAGGTACTGCATGATTGCGTACGATTCCCAGAGTACAAAACCGTCATGCTCCAGTACCGGAACCCGATGATTCGGATTGAGTTGCAAAAATTCCAGAGCATTTTGCTGCCCCTTGGTGAGATCGACCAACACGAGATCGAGTTGGATCCCGAGACTGTGGGCTGTCATCAGGACGCGGCGCGAGCACGTCGAGATGGGATGGTAGTAAAGACGCATGGTTCAAGCTCCTTGGCTAGTGATCAATGTTGTCATTATCCTACCGCCTACTGTCAGAAAGTGTCAGTAGTGATCCACGCACGCGAGGCCGGTAGCCATGCTGTCCATTACGCTGTCGCGAAATAATCCGTGCGCCGCCGAACAGGCTGATCGCGGCGGCCACGGCGCGCCGCGCCGCATGGGCGCGCGCGGCCTGGGTTGACAGGAAAGGGATGGGGGCGCTTGCGGGCCGGCTCAGGGTTCGCCGTGCGCAAGGTGGGCCAGCTCGCGCAGGCGCTCCACGCCTACGGGCTCCTGTTGCAGCAGCGGCACCACCGCATAGCGCCGGGCGTGCCGCGTGGCCACGGCGTCGATTTCCCGCAGCTCGTTGTGGGCCCGCTGGCGCAGCAGCGCCGAGCTTGGGCGGCTGGCCGCCACGCTGCTGTTGATCACCCACGCCCACGGTTCGATGCCGGCCCGGCGCAAGTCCGCTTGCAGGTTGGCCGCTTCCAGCACCGGCGTCGTTTCGGCCAGCGTGACCAGCAACACCTTGGTTTGCTTCGGGTCTTGCAGTTGCATCATCGGGGTCGTGTAGTGCAGGCCCGTGGTGCCCATCTGGCGCGTCACTTCGCGGTGATAGGCGCCGGTGGCGTCCAGCAACAGCAGCGTGTGTCCGGTGGGGGCCGTATCCATCACCACGAACTGCTTGCCCGCTTCCCGGATGACGCGCGAGAAGGCTTGAAACACGGCGACTTCCTCGGTGCAGGGCGAGCGCAGATCCTCCTCCAGCAGTGCGCGTCCTGCCGCGTCGAGCCGGGCGCCCTTGGTATCGAGCACGTGCTGGCGGTAGCGTTCCGTTTCCGCGTGCGGGTCGATGCGGCTGACCGTCAGGTGCGGCAGCGTACCCTCCAGCGTTTCAGTCAGATGCGCGGCCGGATCGGAGGTGGTCAGATGCACGGGCAGGCCGCGTTGCGCCAGTTCCACGGCGACGGCAGCGGCCAGGGTGGTCTTGCCCACCCCACCTTTGCCCATGAGCATGACCAGGCCATGGCCGTCGGCGGCGATGTCGTCGACCAGCGCGGCCAGGCTGGGGACGTCGAGCCGGGCGGGCAGGTCGATGGTGTTGGATGGCGCCACCGCAGCAGTGTCGTCCAGCAAATGACGCAGCGCGTCCAGTCCCACCAGATTGTAGGGTTTCAGGCTGATCCGGTCTTGCGGCAATGCCGTGAGCACCGCCGGCATGGCGCCGAGCGCGGCGTGCTCGCGTTGGGCGATCGCTGCCGCCAGGGCGTCCTGCTGCGCCTCGCCGGCTGGCAGCACGCCATTGATGACGAGATACTGTTGCGACAACCCGATGGCGGCCAGCTCCTCGTGGGTGCGGGCCACTTCCCGCAGGGTGGCCCGCTGCGCGCGCGCCACCAGCACCAGGCGGGTCCGCCGCGGATCGGCCAAGGCGTCCACGGCGGCCTTGTATTGCGTGCGTTGCTTGTCCAGTCCCGCCAGCGGTCCCAGGCAGGACGCGTCGCCCTTGCCTTGTTCAAGAAAACCGCTCCAGGCGCCGGCCAGTTGCAGCAGGCGGATGGTGTGGCCGGTGGGGGCGGTGTCGAAAATGATGTGGGCGTAGTTCGCCGTCAAGGCCGTATCGGTCAGCAGCGCCGTGAATTCATCGAAGGCCGCGATTTCGGTGGTGCAGGCGCCGGAAAGCTGTTCTTCTATCCCCCGGACGACGGCATCGGGCAAAACGCCGCGCACCGGGCCGACGATGCGGTCACGATAAGCCTGGGCGGCCGCCAGCGGGTCGATCTCCAGCGCCGACAGCCCGGGCACGGAGGGGATCGCCGTGATGTGATTGCCGATGTCGATACCGAACACTTGCCCCACGTTCGAGGCGGGGTCGGAGCTGACGAGCAGCACCTGCTTGCCCTCGGCGGCCAGTTGCACTGCCGTGGCGCAGGCGATCGACGTCTTGCCGACGCCGCCCTTGCCGGTGAAGAACAGATGGCGTGGTGGTTGCGCGAGAAAGTACATGGGCTGGCCCTCCGCTCAGCAGCAGCGGCCGCCGGAGCAGCAAGCCCCTTGGGCTGGCGCCGTTTCCGCGGTGGCGATGCCGGCCCAGCGGCCCAGTTCGGCCCGGTTGGGGTAGCGGCCCGCCAGGGCCACCTCGCCATCGACCAGGGTCAAGGGCAGCGCCTCCTGCCCGGAACGTTGCAGGAAGGCTTTGACGGTCGGGTTTTCCGCGAACGCGAGCGGTTGTTGCGCCAGGTTGTAGCGTTCAAGCTGCGCGCCGTTCTGTTTGGCCCAGTCCACGTCGGCGGCGAAGCTCACCAGCGCCTGGTCCACGTCGACGCCGCAGACGCCCGTGTTGCAGCACAGGGCAGGGTCAAAAATCTGAATGGTTGCCATGGTTAGTCCTTTCAAAAACGTGCAGGGGAACGCGTCATGCGGTCAACGCGCCGATACGGTCAAGCTCCGTCTTGAGCTTAGCCTTATCGTGCGCCAATTCATACAGCGGCAACGCAAGCCAGGCTTCGATACGCGCGCTCATGGCGCGCCACGTTGGCGGGGCAAGGCGGTTGAAGGTCGCTTCGCCCAGGATCGAGCGGCACGAATTGCCGGTGCAGAGAAACAGCACCTTCATGGTTCGGAACGCTTTCGGGTGGGAGGCAGTGGTGGCAGGACGGTGCTGGCGCAGCCGGACGCGGCGCGCATATCCGCGCATTGCTCGGGATGGCCGGCGCAGCACTCCTCGGTCAGGTAGGCGATCAGGTCCAGCATCAGCGGCATGTTGGCCCGGTAGCGCTGGAACCGTCCTTGCTGTTCGACCGTAAGCATGCCGGCCTGGGTCAGTGCCTTGAGGTGGAACGACAGGTTGGTTGGCGGGACGTCGAGCGTCGCGGCGATCTCGCCGGCCACCATGCCTTGCATCCCGTTGCGCACCAGCAGCCGGTACACATCCAGCCGGACGCCCGATGCCAGTGATTCAAAAATGGTGGTGGCGGTGTTCTTTTCCATACTCTGATAATACAACAATAGTTGAAGTGTTCAAATGATCTGTTATTGCACCTTTCCATGGGATGGCGCGCCGCCGCGCGCCATGTGGGCCAACTCCTCGCCGCCGCGTCTGTCAAGCGCCGCTCACTTGCCCGGCGTTGCTGCTGCATTTCCCCCGTGGCGGCAGGCTTTTCGCCTGTCCGCTCGTTCGATTTTTCCGGTTCTCGCATGCTGCATTGCAGCACCCGGTGTGGCAAAAAACGACAGGTCATTTCACATTATAAAAACTCATATCGCTATTTGAAAAAGCGTGGGAGTGCTGTTAGAATCACTCCACTAAATTGTCGTATTGGTAAATAATCAGCGTAGTACCGTCCGCCGGCGATCCCTGGATCAAGGCATTCACACAGGAGACTTAATACATGTCAGCTCAACTTGACCAGGTAACGGCGCTCGCCGCCATCGACCCTGATTCGCAAGAAACGAAAGAATGGCTTGATGCACTGGAAGCGGTGCTGGAACAAGAGGGGCCGGATCGCGCGCACTACCTGATGGAACGTCTGGTTGACTTGGCACGCCGCCGCGGCGCCCACATTCCGTTCTCCAGCAATACGGCGTACGTGAACACGATTCCGCAACACCAGGAAGCGCATTGCCCCGGCAACCTGGAGCTGGAAGAGCGCCTGCGCTCGTTCATGCGCTGGAACGCGATGGCGATGGTGGTCAAGGCCAACCGCGCCGACGGCGACCTGGGCGGCCACCTGTCGAGCTTCGCCTCGCTGGCCAATATGCTGGGCATCGGCTTCAACCACTTCTGGAAAGCCCCCAGCGACACCCACGGCGGCGACCTGCTGTACATCCAGGGCCACTCCTCGCCCGGCGTGTACGCGCGCGCGTTCCTGGAAGGCCGTTTGACGGAAGAGCAGCTGCTGAACTTCCGCCGCGAAGTGGATGGCAAGGGCCTGTCGTCGTATCCGCACCCGAAACTGATGCCGAAGTTCTGGCAGTTCCCCACCGTGTCCATGGGCCTGGGCCCGCTGATGGCGATCTACCAGGCGCGCTTCCTGAAGTACCTGCACGCCCGCTCCATCGCCGATACGGCCGAGCGTAAAGTGTGGGCCTTCTGCGGCGACGGCGAGATGGATGAACCGGAATCGATGGGCGCCATCGGCATGGCCGCGCGCGAACGCCTGGACAACCTGGTCATTGTCGTCAACTGCAACCTGCAGCGCCTGGACGGTCCGGTGCGCGGCAACGGCAAGATCATCCAGGAACTGGAAGCGGACTTCCGCGGCGCCGGCTGGAACGTCGTCAAGGTCATCTGGGGCCCGGGCTGGGACGACCTGCTGGCGCGCGACAAGGACGGTATCCTGCAGCGCGTGATGATGGAAACCGTCGACGGCGAATACCAGAACTACAAGGCCAAGGATGGCGCCTACGTGCGCAAGCACTTCTTCGGCAAGCATCCGAAGCTGCTGGAAATGGTCGCCAACATGACCGACGACGACATCTGGCGCCTGACCCGCGGCGGCCACGATCCGCACAAGATCTACGCCGCCTTCAAGGTCGCGCAGGAACACAAGGGTCAGCCGACCGTGCTGCTGGTGAAGACCGTCAAGGGCTTCGGCATGGGCAAGTCGGGCGAGGCGCGCAACACGGCGCACCAGACCAAGAAACTGGACGACGCGGCGATCCGCGAAATGCGCGACCGCTTCGCGCTGCCGATCCCGGACGACAAGCTGGCCGAGATCCCGTTCTTCAAGCCGGCCGACGATTCGCCGGAAATGAAATACCTGCACGAGCGCCGCGCCGCGCTGGGCGGCTACCTGCCGCAGCGCCGCGAGAAGGCCGAGGAGTCCTTGCCCGTGCCCGCGCTGTCGTCGTTCCAGAACGTGCTCGACGCGACCCCGGAAGGCCGCGAAATCTCGACCACGCAAGCTTACGTGCGCATCATCACCTCGCTGCTGAAAGACCCTAACCTGGGCCAGCGCGTGGTGCCTATCCTGGTCGACGAGTCCCGTACCTTCGGTATGGAAGGCCTGTTCCGCCAGATCGGTATCTTCAACCAGCAGGGCCAGTTGTACGAGCCGGTCGACAAGGACCAGGTGATGTACTACCGCGAGGACAAGGCTGGCCAGATCCTGCAAGAGGGTATCAACGAGGCGGGCGGCATGAGCTCGTGGATCGCGGCGGCCACGTCGTACTCCACCAACAACCGGGTGATGGTGCCGTTCTACACCTTCTACTCGATGTTCGGCATGCAGCGTATCGGCGACCTGGCCTGGGCGGCCGGCGACATGCGCGCCCGCGGCTTCCTGATGGCCGGTACCGCCGGCCGTACCACGCTGAACGGCGAAGGCTTGCAGCACGAGGATGGCCACAGCCACATCATCGCGGCCACCATCCCGAACTGCGTGCCGTACGATCCGACCTTCTCGCATGAAGTGGCGGTCATCATCCAGGACGGCCTGCGCCGCATGGTGGCGGAACAGGAAGACGTGTTCTACTACATCACCATCATGAACGAGAACTACGCGCATCCAGGCCTGAAGGCTGGCCAGGAAGCGGGCATCCTGAAAGGTATGTATTTGCTGCAGGAAGGCGACAAGAAAGCCAAGCAGCGCGTACAGCTGATCGGCTCGGGCACCATCCTGCGCGAATCGATCTTCGCCGCCGAACTGCTGAAGAACGACTGGAACGTCGCCGCCGACGTGTGGTCCGCGCCGTCGCTGACGCTGGTGGCCCGCGATGGCCAGGATTGCGAGCGTTGGAACCTGGTCAACCCAGGCAAGCAGCAGCGCGTGCCGTACGCCACCGAATGCCTGCAGGGCACCGATGGTCCGATCATCGCCACCACCGACTACATGCGCGCCTTCGCGGAACAGATCCGCGCCTTCGTGCCGAAGAACCGCACCTACCGCGTGCTGGGCACGGACGGTTTCGGCCGTTCCGACAGCCGCGCCAAGCTGCGCGAGTTCTTCGAGGTGAACCGTTACTACATCACGGTCGCCGCGCTGAAATCGCTGAGCGAAGAAGGCAAGATCGACGTGTCCGTGGTGGAGCAGGCGATCGCCAAGTACGGCATCGACGCCAACAAGCCAAATCCGGTGACCCAATAAATAGAATACGGAGCAAACGCTATGAGCATTGTGGAAGTTAAAGTCCCGGATATCGGTGATTTCAAGGAAGTCGAAGTCATTGAACTGATGGTCAAGGTGGGCGATACGATCAAGGTCGACCAGTCGCTGGTGACGGTGGAATCGGACAAGGCCAGCATGGAGATTCCATCCAGCCAGGCCGGCGTGGTCAAAGAGATCAAAATCAAGGTGGGCGACAAGGTGGCTGAAGGTTCGCTGCTGTTGCTGGTGGAGGCCGATGGCGCCGCCGCTGCCCCAGTGGCCGCCCCAGCCGCCGCAGCAGCGCCAGCCGCTGCTGCCGCTGCTGCGCCAGCCCCTGCGCCAGCCGCCGCTCCTGCGGCATCGGCCGGCCCGGTCGAAGTGAAGGTGCCGGATATCGGCGACTTCAAGGAAGTGGAAGTGATCGAGGTGATGGTCAAGGTCGGCGATACGGTCAAGGTCGACCAGTCGCTGATCACCGTGGAATCGGACAAGGCCAGCATGGAGATCCCGTCCAGCCACGCCGGCGTGGTCAAGGAGATCAAGGTCAAGGTGGGCGACAAGGTCGCTGAAGGTTCGCTGGTGCTGGTGGTTGAAGCGACCGGCGGCGCCGCGGTGGCGGCACCCGCCGCCGCCGCGCCAGCCGCTGCCGCGCCAGCCGCCGCCAGCGCGCCTGCGGCCGCTGCCCCTGCCGCCGCTGCGCCAGCCGCATCGGCCGGCTCGGTGGTGACTGGCAAGCTGTCGCACGCTTCGCCGTCGATCCGCAAGTTCGCCCGCGAACTGGGCGTGGACCTGGGCCTGGTGCCCGGCACCGGCCCCAAAGGCCGCATCACCCAGCTTGACGTGCAAGGCTACGTCAAGGGCGTGATGGCGGGCACCGTGGCCGCGCCAGCCGGCGCCGCCAAGCCCGCCGGCACCGGCGTGGGCCTGGACCTGCTGCCATGGCCGTCGCTGGACTTCAGCAAGTTCGGCGCCACCGAACTGCTGCCGCTGTCGCGCATCAAGAAGATCAGCGGCCCGAACCTGCACCGCAACTGGGTGATGATCCCGCACGTGACGCAGTTCGACGAAGCCGACGTGACCGACCTGGAAGCGTTCCGCGTCGAATCGAACGCCGCCAACGCCAAGAACAAGGACGCCGTCAAGCTGACCATGCTGGCCTTCGTGATCAAGGCCTCGGTCGCCGCGCTGAAGAAATTCCCGGCCTTTAACGCCTCGCTGGACGAGAAGGGCGAGAACCTGATCCTCAAGCAGTACTACAACATCGGCTTCGCGGCCGACACGCCGAACGGCCTGGTGGTCCCTGTGATCAAGGACGCCGACAAGAAAGGCGTGGCGCAGATCGCCAAGGAAATGGGCGAACTGTCCGCGCAGGCGCGCGAAGGCAAGCTCAAACCGACCGACATGCAGGGCGCCAGCTTCACCATTTCGTCGCTGGGCGGCATAGGCGGCACGCACTTCACGCCTATCGTGAACGCGCCGGAAGTGGCGATCCTGGGCCTGTCCAAGGCTTCGATCAAGCCGGTGTGGGATGGCAAGGCCTTCCAGCCGCGCCTGATGATGGGTACCTCGCTGTCCTACGATCACCGCGTGATCGACGGCGCCATGGGTGCGCGCTTCGCCGTGTACCTGGGCGATGTGCTGGCCGATATGCGCAAAATTCTGCTGTAAGGGGAGCGATCTATGAGCACAGTGGAAGTGAAAGTACCGAACATCGGCGACTTCAAGGACGTGGAAGTGATCGAGGTGATGGTCAAGGTGGGTGATACCATCAAGGTCGACCAGTCGCTGGCGACGGTGGAATCGGACAAGGCCAGCATGGAGATCCCTTCGACCGACGCCGGCGTGGTCAAGGAAATCAAGGTCAAGGCGGGCGACAAGGTCAATGAAGGCAGCCTGCTGCTGGTGGTGGAATCGAGCGGCGCGGCCGCGTCGCCTGCCGCCGCCGCGCCGGCCCCTGCGGCGGCAGCGCCTGCACCGGCACCGGCGCCGAGCGCCACCCCGGCCGTGGCGCCGATCGGCGGCAGCTATACCGGCGCCGTCGATGTCGATTGCGACATGATGGTGCTGGGCGGCGGCCCTGGCGGCTACTCGGCCGCCTTCCGCGCGGCCGACCTGGGCCTGAACACCGTCATCGTCGAGCGTTACGAAACGCTGGGCGGCGTGTGCCTGAACGTGGGCTGCATCCCGTCGAAAGCGCTGCTGCACGTGGCGTCCGTGATCGACGAGACGGCGCACATGTCCAACACCGGCGTCACCTTCGCCAAGCCGGCCATCGACATCGACCAGGTGCGCAAGTACAAGGAAGGCGTGATCAAGAACATGACCGGCGGTCTGGCCGGCATGGCCAAGGCCCGCAAGACGCAGGTTGTGGTCGGCGTCGGCCAGTTCCTGAGCGCCAACCATATCGAAGTGACCGCCAAGGATGGCAGCAAGAAGGTGGTGCAGTTCAAGCAGGCCATCATCGCCGCCGGTTCGTCGGTGGTGAAGCTGCCGTTCGTGCCGGAAGACCCGCGCATCGTCGATTCGACCGGCGCGCTGGAACTGCGCCAGATCCCGAAACGCATGCTGGTCATCGGCGGCGGCATCATCGGCCTGGAAATGGCGACCGTCTACTCGACTTTCGGTGCCCGCATCGATGTGGTCGAAATGATGGATGGCCTGATGCAGGGCGCCGACCGCGATGCGGTCAAGGTCTGGCAGAAGTACAACGAAGCGCGCTTCGACAACATCATGACCAAGACCAAGACGGTTGGCGTGGAAGCGCTGCCGGAAGGGATCAAGGTCACCTTCGAAGCGGCTGAAGCCGGTGCAACCGCGCCCGCGCCGCAGCTCTACGATCTGGTGCTGGTGGCCGTGGGCCGCAGCCCGAACGGCAAGAAGATCGCCGCCGACAAGGCCGGCGTGGTGGTGAGCGACCGCGGCTTCATTCCGGTCGACAGCCAGATGCGCACCAATGTGCCGCACATCTTCGCCATCGGCGACCTGGTGGGCCAGCCCATGCTGGCGCACAAGGCGGTGCATGAGGCGCACGTTGCGGCCGAAGCGGCCGTGGGCCAGAAGTCGCACTTCGACGTCAAGGTCATTCCATCGGTGGCTTACACCGATCCGGAAGTGGCATGGGCCGGCATCACGGAAGACGAAGCCAAGGCCAAGGGCATCAAGGTCGAGAAGGGCCACTTCCCGTGGGCCGCGAGCGGCCGCGCCGTGGCCAATGGCCGCGCCGAAGGCTTCACCAAGCTGCTGTTCGACGCTGAAACGCACCGCATCATCGGCGGCACCATGGTCGGCACGCACGCTGGCGACATGATCGGCGAGATCGCGCTGGCCATCGAGATGGGTTGCGACGGCACCGACATCGGCAAGACCATCCACCCGCACCCGACGCTGGGCGAGTCGATCGGCATGGCCGCCGAAGTGTACGAAGGCAGCTGCACCGACCTGCCGCCACCGCGCAAGCGCTAAGGCGTGAATGCATTAATGCGGTAAGCTGTGGAACAGAAAGCCGGGACTGGTTCCCGGCTTTTTTTTATGCGCGCGGCGTGCGGCTCCGTATTTCTACTGACGACAAGCGGGCGGAATTCTCCCATACTTGGCGCGGGCAGCCCGAGGGTGCCCCAGACCAGCCATTAGTTCAATAACGGAGACATCGTATGAAAACCCTGTTCAGCTGCGCCATCCTCGGCGCATCGCTGTGCGTGCTGGCCCCAGCCAGCGCCGCCGAGAAAGGCACGGCGGCCGAAGCCGTCGCCATGACCCAGAAGGCGATCACCTACATCAAGGAACATGGCAAGGACAAGGCGTTCGCCGAATTCGCCAATCCCGCCAACACCACCTTCCACGACCGCGACCTGTATGTCTACGTGTATGACATGAAGGGCATCTCTTTGGCGCACGGCGTCAATCCCAAGATGGTCGGGCGCAACCTGCTGGAGATGCGCGACGGCGACGGCAAGGCCATCGTCAAGAGCTTCATTGAAACGGCCACCGGGCCGGCCGGCAAGGGCTGGGTCGAATACAAATGGCCCAACCCGGTCACCAAACAGGTTGACCTGAAAGCTGGCTACGTCGAGCGCAGCGGCGACTTGATCGTCGGCTCCGGTATTTACAAGTAAGCCCCAACAAGCCTCCGCAAGCCCTGGCCAGCCCCGGCCGGCCAGGCGCTGGTTAGAATTCCTCCCACTCGTCGGCTGGCGCGCTTTGCGCCTTGCTTGCCGCCTTGGCCGTCTTGGCCGCCAGTTGCGGCGCCGGCGCACGCGGCACCGTTTTCAGCACGGGACGCTGGGCCGGACGGGCGGCGGCCGCCGGTGCGGGCGCCTTGGGCGTGGGCGCCAGCGCGGGCCGGGCCGGCGCCGCATGCGCGCCGCCCGGCACGTGGAAGATGCTCACCGCCTGGGCCAGCGCCTGCGCCTGTTCCTGCAAGCTTTCGGCGGCCGCCGCCGCCTGTTCCACCAGCGCCGCGTTCTGCTGGGTGATGGAATCCATTTGCGTGATGGCCGCGTTCACTTCCGTGATGCCGGTGCTCTGCTCCTGGCTGGCGGCCGTGATCTCGACCAGGATGTCGGCCACCTGCCGCACCGATTGCACGATCTGGTCCATGGTCTGGCCGGCGTCGTTTACCAGCTTGCTGCCCGTATCGACCCGTTCCACCGAGTCGTTGATCAGTTCCTTGATCTCCTTGGCCGCCGCCGCGCTGCGCTGGGCCAGGCTGCGCACCTCCGACGCCACCACCGCGAACCCGCGGCCCTGCTCGCCGGCGCGGGCCGCTTCCACGGCCGCGTTCAAGGCCAGGATATTGGTCTGGAAGGCGATGCCGTCGATCACGCCGATGATGTCGACGATCTTGCCCGAACTGTCCTTGATGGCGCCCATGGTCTGCACCACCTGCGCCACCACTTCGCCGCCCTGGGCCGCCACCGTGGAGGCGCTGGCCGCCAGCTCGTTGGCCTGGCGCGCGTGGCCGGCGTTCTGGGTCACGGTGCCCGTCAGCGCCTCCATCGAACTGGCCGTCTCCTCCAGCGAACTGGCTTGCGATTCGGTGCGGGCCGACAGGTCGGCGTTGCCCATCGCGATCTCATGGGTGGCCGTCGTCATCTCGTCGGTGCTGCTGCGG
Source organism: Rugamonas apoptosis (assembly GCF_014042355.1). Classification (GTDB taxonomy): domain Bacteria; phylum Pseudomonadota; class Gammaproteobacteria; order Burkholderiales; family Burkholderiaceae_D; genus Rugamonas; species Rugamonas apoptosis. Next base: position 437,334 of record NZ_JACEZU010000002.1, on the reverse strand, counting down.
ATGTTGCCGATCATGCGCGCCAGGTTGTTGTTGATGGTGTCCATGGCCCGCATCAGCAGGCCCACCTCGTCGTTATTTTGCGCTTCGATCTGGCCCGTCAAGTCGCCGGCGGCGATCATCTCCGCGCAGCCCACGGCGCTGCGGAGGCTGTCGCGGATATGGCGGTACACGAAGTACAGGCCGACCAGCGAGGCGCCTACCGACAGCACCAGCAGGCTGATGGCCAGCAGGTAGGCGTTGCGCGCGCCGGCCGCCGCCGCATCCACGGCTTCACCCGTGCGCTGGTCCAGGATGGTGAGGAATTCATTCACCGGCTGCATGATCTTGGCCTTGTTCTTGTGGTACTCGGCGTCGTGCATGATGCGGCGCGCCAGCTCCAGGTCCGGCTCGCTTTTCTTGGTGAACTTGCCGGTGCCGTCGTCGAACAAGCCTTTGACGGCGTTCATGGCGATCACTTCCGTCTTGACGAGGCCATCGGAGTTGGCTTGCGCCTGTTTGAGCTTGGCGAACTCGGCGTCCGTGAAGCCGGCCTTCTTCATCAGGTCGGCCAGCGGCACCGTCTCGCCATCGGGCGTGGGCTTGTCCATGCCGGCCGCGATGAAGTCCCAGTAGATGCGCTCATAGTGCTGGGGGCGCGGCTTGGCGCCGTTGCGGATGGCCAGGATATCCATGTATTGCTGTTCGTAGCGGGGATCGCCCGACACCACGTAGGTGCGCGCCAGCCGGGTCAAATCGTCCGAGCTTTGGCGCAGTTCGTCGGCCAGCAGGTAGGAGTGGTAGCGCGCCTCGCTGGCCTTGGTCGATTCGGCCTGGCGCGACGCGATCTGGAACAAGGCCCACAGGCTGAGGGCCGACAGGGTGAGGGTGATGATGAAAAAGCCGGTGAAAATCTGCTTGATGGACAATCTGCTGCGCATGATGTTCTCCCGAAGAACCGATCAGGCGGCGGCCCGGTGGTTCCCGGGCGTCGTCAGGAAGAAGTGACTATTACTTTTATACGCTCAAAGATGACGGCGTTCAATACAACTTTTTTGCCTTGCGCTGGCGGGCCAAGGCAGGAGAGGGGAGGGCGGCGGTATACCGTGTCGCCGCCTTGTCGTTTTTTTGCGCGCTATGCGCCGGGCGCCACCTTGAAGAAGGACATGGTGTGATGCAGCTCCTCGGCCTGGCTGCTCATTTCCTCGGCCGTGGAAGCGAGTTGTTCCGAGCTGGCCGAGTTCTGCTGGGTGGTCATGCTCAGCTGGTTGATGGCCACGTTGATCTGGCGTACCCCCGCAGTTTGTTCGGCCGAGGCTAACGTGATCTGTTGCACCAGTTGCGACGTTTTGCTGATGTTGGGCACGATCTGGCTCAGCAGGCCGCCGGCCCGTTCCGCCAGGGCCACACTGCCGTTGGCGACCGCGTCGATCTCCTGGGCCGCCACCTGTTCGATCAGCAGCAGCAGGCGGTCGGCCTGGGCCGCGCGGCGCTGCAGGCTTTCCGCCGGCGTGATGGCGCGCGTGGCCACTTCCTTGGCCAGGCTGTCCCAGCCCTGGCTGACGGCGCTCAGGGAGGCGTCGATATCGCGCTCGCTGCCCTTCAGTGCTTTGACGACGGCCGCCAGCGCGGGGTTCACTTCCGCCTCCTTGCTGCCGCGCTCGCTGGCGAGCTGGCCGCCCTATCACTTCAGGGCCGCCGATTGGGAAAGGCAAACGTTACTTTTATACGCTGAAGTTTGACGGTTCTCAATACGCCTTTAGGGCGGTTGCCCATGGTTGACGCAAAGTGCGGGGGGCGGTGGGGAAGGGGCTTGCGTTGTTGTTTTTTGCCCGCAACAAGCTAAGGCCCCCGTGCCGGGGCGGCACGGGGCGACGGGGGAAAGTCGCTCAGTTGGCGACGAATTGGGTGGGAATTTCGATGCCGCCGCTGCGGGCGGCCTCGGCATAGGCGCGCAATTCGGCGATGGCGGCATCCAATTGTTCCTGGTCGGGGTTGGCCTGGAATCCCTTGATGCGCTCGTTCAATCGCGCCACCTGCCTGCTCCATTCAAGACGATTCGACTTGCTCATTCTGCCTCCTGTTAATAAAGAGATAGTATGGCGCAAATCACAATGTTTTGCAGTGTCAGTCGCGCGCGGGGCGCCGTACGCCGTTGAGGAACAAGTCCAGGCCCTGCGCCACGCGGCGCTGGTTTTCCTCGGCCGTGGGCGGGGTGTCGGCGGCGAACAGCACCCGGCTCAGCTGGTCGCCGAGCAGGCAGTTGATCAGGTGCACAGCCAGCGCCTCGTGCGGCACTTCCGTGCGCAACTGGGCCTTGATTTCGGGCCGGGCGAAAAAGCGCGACAGTTGTTCGCGCGTCTGCTGCGGGCCGGCCTGGTTGAAGGTGATCGCCAGTTCCGGCGTGCTGTGCGCCTCCGCGATCACCATGCGGTGCAGCTTGACGAAGGCGGGTGCCGACACCAGGCCCAGGAAGCGCTGCCCGAAATCGGCCAGCACTTCCTCCATGGGGCGGGTGTCCGTGTCCATGCTGCTCATGCCGGCGAAGAAGCGGGCCCGGCCTTCGGCGATGACGGCGTTCAGTAAGCCGGCCTTGCCGCCGAACTTCACATAGATGGTGCGCACGGCCACATGGGCTTCGCGGGCGATCATTTCCAGGCTGACCTTGCTGTAGCCTTTTTCCAGGAACAGGCAGGCGGCCGTCTGCAGCAAGCTCTCCAGCCGGGCTTGTTTATCGGCCGCGCGCGGCCGGCCGGCCGTCTTGCCGGGGCACTGATGGTCGGTGGCGTCGTTGGCGGCGTGATCGAGCTGGACGCTGTCCGGTTCCAGGGCGGTGGGGGCGGAAATCTTCATGGGGCGCAATGGTAGTCGATGCCAATAATGTAGTCCAAATTAAAATGAAATGCAATCGTTTCATTTCTTGACTTTGCCCAAAACTTGACCAATAATGCTCCTACCCAATTTCATTTCTGGAGCGTCCCATGTCCAACCTGCACACCGAAGCAGAACAAAAAGTGCTCAACGCCGTGCCCGGCGCCAGTGCGGGCGCCAGCCCGCGCGCCACCCCGGCCGCTCCCCAGCCCAACCGTCGCGTGCTGGTGGTGGCCGCCCTGGTGGCGCTGGCCGCGCTGGCGGCCGGCGGCCGCATGTGGTACCGCGGCCATTATTTCGTCGAGACGGAAAACGCTTACGTGACGGGCCATGTGCATCCGGTGTCGTCGCGCATCGCCGGCGTCGTCACTCGCGTCATGATCGAGGATAACCAGCTGGTGCATGAAGGCGACGTGATCGCCGAGCTGGACCCGTTCGACCAGCGCGTCAAGGCCGAGCAGATCCAGGCCCAGATCGACACCACCGAACAGCAGGTGGGCCAGTCGGACGCCCAGATCGCCCAGGTGCAGGCCCAGGCCAGCGCCGCCGCCGCCCAGGTGGCCCAGTCGGAAGCCCAGCTGGTGCGCGCCAAGCAGGACGCCGAACGTTTCGGCCAGTTGTATAACAGCCAGATGAAAGCCGTCTCCAAGGCCGAACTGGACGCCGCCAACGCCGGCCGCGCCAGCGCCGTGGCCGACCTGGCCGCGCGCCGCGACAGCGCCGCCGCCGCCAAGGCCAACATCGGTGCCGCCACTGCCGCGCGCGACGTGCTCAAGGCGCAGATCAAGGTGCTGCGCGTGCAGCTCAAGGACGCCCAGCAGCAACTGGCGTACAACCGGATCGTGGCGCCCGTTACGGGCCGCATCGGCAAGCGCGCCGTGGAAGTGGGCCAGCGCGTCCAGCCCGGCCAGCAACTGACGGCCATCGTGCAGGACAACGTGTGGGTGACAGCCAACTTCAAGGAAACCCAGCTGGCCGACCTGCGCACCGGCCAGAACGTGAAAGTGACGATCGACGCCATCCCCGGCAAGACCCTGATGGGCCAGGTGGAGAGCTTCTCGCCCGCCTCGGGCGCCCAGTTCGCGCTGCTGCCGGCCGATAACGCCACCGGCAACTTCACCAAGATCGTGCAGCGGGTGCCGGTCAAGATCGTGTTCAAACCGGAAGACGTGAAAGCGTTGAGCGGCCGCCTGGTGCCGGGCATGTCGGCCCTGGCAGAAGTGGAAGTGAACCAGGGCGAGCCTGCCGCCGCCAAAGTGGCGCAACAGGCACAACGCTAAGGAGCGCCGGCCATGACGAGCAGCACGCAAACCCTGCCGCCCGGCGCCAAGCCGCTGGGCCCGCCCATGGTGGGCGAACACGTTTCGGCGCGCACCTGGATGGCCGTGGCCGCCGGCATGCTGGGCGCCTTCATGGCCGTGCTCGACATCCAGATCACCAATTCTTCGCTCAAGGATATCCTGGGCACGCTGTCGGCCACCCAGGAAGAGGGCTCGTGGATCTCCACCGCCTACCTGGTGGCGGAAATCATCATCATCCCCATGACGGCGCTGCTGGCCCGCGTGTTCGGCATGCGTGCCTACATGATGGGCACCACGGCCCTGTTCCTGGTGTTCTCCACCCTGTGCGGCTCGGCCTGGAACCTGTCGAGCATGATCGGCTTCCGCATGCTGCAGGGCTTCACGGGCGGCGCCCTGATCCCGATGGCGATGACGCTGGTGATGGCCAAGCTGCCCGCCTCCAAGCGCGCCACCGGCATGGCCATCTTCGGCCTGACGGCCACGCTGGCGCCCTCCATGGGCCCCACGCTGGGTGGCTACCTGAGCGAGCTGTATGGCTGGCCTTCCATCTTCTACATCAACTGGGTGCCTGGCCTGCTGCTGATCGCCGGCATCTCGTATGGCCTGGACCGCGAGCAGGTCAAGCTGGACCAGCTGTTCAACGCCGACTGGCTGGGTATCGCCTTCATGGCCCTGGGCCTGGGCAGCCTGACCGTGTTCCTGGAAGAGGGTAATTCCAAGGATTGGTTCGACTCGGCTTTCATCATCACTTTCGCCGCGCTGGCCATCATCGGCCTGCTGGGCTGGGTGGTCACCAGCACCATGCGCGCCCAGCCCTTTGTCAACCTGGGCCTGTACGGCCAACGTAATTTCGTGGCCGCCACCGCGCTGTCGGCCTGCATGGGCATGGGCCTGTATGGTTCCTCGTTCCTGCTGCCGCTGTACCTGGGCCAGATCGCCGGTTATTCGCCGATGCAGATCGGTGAAGTGATCATGTGGGCCGGCTTGCCGCAGTTGTTCATCATGCCGTTCGTGGCCAAGCTGTCGGTCAAGGTCGACAACCGCATCCTGTGCACCTTCGGCCTGCTGCTGTTCGGCGGCTCCTGCCTGATGAACGCCTACATGGACGCCACCACCGGCTACGACCAGCTCTTGATCTCGCAGATCGTGCGCGCCGCCGGCCAGCCATTCGTGATGCTGACGCTGTCGAACTTCGCCATGAATGGCATCTCGCCCAAGGACACGCCATCCGCATCGAGCCTGATCAACATGACCCGTAACCTGGGCGGCTCGATCGGCATCGCGCTGCTGGCCACGGCCTTGAGCGCCCGCGAGCACTTCCACTCGCAGCGCCTGGGCGAAGCCGTGAACAGCTTCTCCAGCGCCACCCAGTTGCGCCTGGACCAGCTGACCCAGTCCTTCATGGCCAAGGGCATCGACGCCAACACGGCCTCCGACATGGCGCTCAAGGCGGTGGACTCCATCGTGCGGCGCGAAGCCTACGTGATGGCCTATAACGATGGCTTCTTCCTGGTTGGCGCGGTGCTGATCGGCTGCATCTTCGTGCTGTGGTTCTCCGACAAGGTCAAAGCCCCGTCCAGCGGTGGCGGTGGTGGTGCCCATTGAGCGCCCATTAAGAACAATACTATTTATACTGATTTCGAGGTAACGCCATGTACACAGCATTCAAACGCCTGACCCTGGCCGCGGCCGTCGCGCTGGCCGTGACCGGTTGCGCCACCGTGGGCAGCGACTTCGCCGCGCCGAAAAATGTGGCCGACGCCGGCTTCCGCCATCAGGGCGCCGGTAGCGCCAGCGAGGCGCACCTGCCGGCCCAGTGGTGGACCGTGTTCGGCGACGCCACGCTGGATCGCCTGGAACGGACGGCCCTGCGCGACAACCCCAGCGTGAAGGCGGCCGCCCAGCGCCTGCTGCAAGTGCAGGCGCAGTCGGACGTGACCCGTTCCAGCCAGTCGCCATCGGTGAACCTGAGCACCTCGGCCGCCAATTCCCGCACCTCGGCCGAAACGTCGCAGGCGCTGGCGCTGGGCGGCCGCGCCATCAAGGGCAACCAGTACACGGTGGGCGCCTCGATGTCGTATGAAGTGGACTTGCTGGGCCGCGTGCGCCGGCTGGTGGAAGCGTCCGACGCGCAAGCGCTGGCGGCCGAGGCGGACCGCGATGGCGTGCTGTTGCTGCTGTCGTCGCAAGTGGCGACGAGTTACTGGCAGTTGCGCGGCATGGATGCGGAAATGGCGATCCTGAAAGGCGCGCTCGACACCCGCCGCGAAACGGAGGAACTGGTGACGGCCCGCTTCGACGCTGGCCTGTCGAACGAACTGGATGTGTCGCGCGCCCGTATCGAGCGTGCCAACGCGCAGGCCGACCTGCATGAAGTGCAGCGTCAGCGTAACCTGCTGGAACACAGCCTGGCCACGCTGGTGGGGGCCTCGCCGTCGGCCATGCGCTTGCCGGCGGCCGACAACGGCGGCGCGTTGCCGCAGCCGCCCGCCATTCCCGTCGGCCTGCCGGCCAGCCTGCTGGCCCAGCGTCCCGACCTGGCCGGCAGCGTGGCCAACCTGCGCGCGGCCAACGCCCAGATCGGCGTGGCGGAAGGGGCGTTCTATCCCTCGCTGTCGCTGACCAGCAATTTCGGCTTCGCTTCCGAAAACCTGCGCGAGCTGGCCAAGGGCGGCGCGCGCCAGTTCAGCGTCGGTCCGCTGGCGCTGTCGCTGCCGCTGTTCGACGGCGGCCGCAACAAGGCCAACCTGGCCGTCGCCAAGGCCCGTTACGAGGAAGCCGTGGCCAACCACGAGGGCAAGCTGCTGACGGCCCTGCGCGAAGTGGAAGACGCGCTGTCGGACGCGGAACAGCGCCAGTTGCAGGGCCAGGCGCAGTCGGCCTCGCAAGTGGCGGCGGCGCGCGCCTACCTGGTGGCGCGCGCGCGTTACGAGCGTGGCGTGTCGACCTACCTGGACGTGACCGATGCCCAGCGCAGCGCGCTGGCGGCGGACCGTGCCGCCGTGCAGATCAACACCCAGCGCCTGCTGGCCACCGTGTCCGTGGCGCGCGCGCTGGGCGCCGGCTGGCAGCCATCGCCGGCGTTGGCGGCCGTCTCCACCAGCGGCGCCGCCAAGGCGCAGTAAGCGGCGGCGGAGCGGCGTGCCCGCTCCGTTCACATTCCTCCCCCCCAACGCGGAAGAGGCCAGCGGCAAACGTGCCGCTGGCCCGATGCGTTATCTGACTCTTGCACACCGCTGCGGCGATGTGGTCCCCATTCGCCAATTTTCATCCCTAACTTTTTATTTCGGATGAGGTAAGTATTGGTGTATTTCTCTATTAACGGTTCGTGGTCAAACTCTCGGTTCTCACTCACTCAGACAGGAGCAAGACCATGAAAGTCATCGTTATCGGTGCCGCCGGCACCATCGGCAAGGCTGTGGTGGAACAACTGGGCCAGCGCCACGACATCATCACCGTGGGCGCCAGCAGCGGCCAATACCAGGCTGACATCGCCGACATCGCCCGGGTACGCGCACTGTTCGTGCAGGTCGGCAAGGTCGACGCCGTGGTGGTGGCGGCCGGGGCGCTGCGGCTGGTGCCATTCGCCGATATCACGCCCGAGGAATTCCGCGTGGGCCTGGACAGCAAGTTGATGGGGCAGGTCAACGTGGCCATGGTGGCCCAGCACTATCTGAATGACGGCGGTTCCATCACGCTCACCAGCGGCATCATCGGCGACCGGCCCCTGATCCGCCACGCCAGCAGCGCGGCCGCCGTCAATTGCGCGCTGGCGGGCTTCGTGCGCGGCGCCGCCGTCGACTTGCCGCGCGGGTTGCGCATCAATCTCGTCAGCCCGAGCGTGCTGGAGGAGTCGATGCCGGTGTATGGCCCGTTCTTCATCGGCTTCGAGCCGGTCAAGGCCAGCCGCGTGGCGCTGGCTTACGCGCGCAGCGTGGACGGCGCCGAGACGGGACAGGAGTATCGCGTCTGGTAAGCGGGGCGGCGTAAAAAAGCCGCGGCAAAACCGCGGAGGGACGGATTACAATACGCGGCTATCCATCCCTCCGCAAAGGTCACATGAAAACCATCCTGCTTCCTGTGGTACTGGCGATTGCCGCATCGGCTGTATCCGCCGCGCCGGCCAACGTCACTGAACTCAATAAAATGACGGCCCGTTTCGCACCGGTCGAACTGAAGGCCGATACCTCCAAGCTGTCGGCCGGCGACCGTAAGGCCATCGCCAAACTGGTCGAAGCGGCCAAGCTGGTCGACGTGCTGCAACTGCGCCAGCGCTGGGCGTCCAACGAGGCGCTGTGGGCCGCGCTGCAAAAGGACACCACGCCGCTGGGCAAGGCGCGCCTGAACTACTTCTGGCTCAACAAGGGCCCGTGGTCCATCATCGACGGCAACGCCTCTTTCCTGCCCGAGCAGGTGGCGGGTATCGCCATCCCCGCCACCAAGCCGGCGGCGGCCAATTTTTATCCGGCCGGCGCCAGCAAACAGGCGCTGGAGACGTGGATTAACGGACTACCGGCGGCCGACAAGGAACAGGCGCAATGGTTCTATACCGTGATCCGCCAGGGCGAGGGCGGCCAGTTCAAGACCGTCACCTACGCCGAGGAATACAAGCCGGAGCTGACCCGCCTGGCCACGCTGCTGAAGGAGGCGGCCGACGCCACCGACAACGCATCGCTGAAAAAATTCCTCGGCCTGCGCGCGGAAGCGCTGCTGTCCAACGATTACCTGGCCTCCGACTTCGCGTGGATGGACCTCGATTCGCCGGTGGACGTGACCATCGGACCATACGAAACCTACAACGACGAGCTGTTTGGCTACAAGGCCGCGTTTGAAGCCTACGTGAATATCCGCGACCAGAAGGAAACCCAGAAGCTGAACTTCTTCGCCAAGCACATGCAGGAGCTGGAAGACAATCTGCCGCTGGACGCGCAATACCGCAACCCCAAGGTGGGCGCGCTGGCGCCGATGGTGGTGGTGAACCAGGTGTATGGTGCCGGCGACGGCAACATGGGCGTGCAGACGGCCGCCTACAACTTGCCCAACGATGAGCGCATCATCAGCCAGCGCGGTTCCAAGCGCGTGATGCTGAAGAATGTGCAGCAGGCGAAATTCAAGTCCACGCTGACGCCGATCTCGAAGCTGGTGCTGAAACGGGCCGACCAGAAGGACGTGGATTTCGATTCTTTCTTCACCCACATCCTGGCCCATGAGATCACGCACGGCCTGGGTCCGCACATCACGCACGCCAACGGCGCCGCCTCCACGCCGCGCCAGGATTTGAAGGAAGCCTATTCCACCATCGAGGAAGCGAAGGCCGACATCACCGGCCTGTACGCGCTGGCCTACATGATGGACAAGGGCCAACTGGCCGGTGCGCTGGGGCAGGGCGAGGCGGCTGAGCGCAAGCTGTACACCACCTTCCTCGCGTCCGGCTTCCGCACGCTGCACTTCGGTTTGACGGATTCGCACGCGCGCGGCATGGCGATCCAGATCAACTACCTGCTCGACCAGGGCGGCTTCGTGTCGCATGGCGACGGCACGTTCGCGGTGGACTTCAAGAAGATCAAACAGGCGGTGGTCAACCTTGACCGCGAGTTCCTCACCATCGAAGCGACGGGCGACTATGCGCGCGCCCAGGCCATGATGACCAAGTACGTCGTCATCCGTCCCGACGTGCAAAAGGCGCTCGACAAGATGAAGGCTGTGCCGAACGATATCCGTCCGTCGTTCACGACGGCGCACGCCTTGCTGGCCAAGTAAGCTGATCTGGTCAGGTGTGCAAGCGTACCGGTCCTGGCGGCCGGTACGCCTTGGCCTGACATTCAATCATTCCACTTTTTCTACGTAGAAAAAAACCTTCCGCAAGGCAAATTTTTGCGCGCCTGACATGCTAGAGTCCAACACAGGAATCCAGCCATGTCCAAGACCCCCTTATCCCTGTTGCTATTGTTGCCAGCCCTGGCGGGCGCGGCCCAGCTGACCGAGCTGGAAACGCGCTGGCTCACGGCCGGCCTGCCCGCGCTCAACTACGCCAGGCAGGAGCTGGGTTTGCCGCTCGATATCACGGTACAGCCGCAGGCCGGGCCGAACGATGTGCCGCTGGCGCTCGGCTTCGAGGATGGCCGCTGCAAGCTGGTGCTGTCCATGCGCGGCAATCCCGCCGCCGAAAGCGTGCTCGACGGTGTACCGGAAGCCCAGCGCGCGATCCTGATCGAAGCCATGACGGCGCATGAGATCGGCCACTGCTGGCGCTATGTGCACCACCAGTGGCATATGCTGCCGGCCGGTTTCGTCGAAGCGGGCCAGCAGCGCGCCAGCTCGGCCGACCTGCTGGAACAAGCCCGTATCCAGCGCGCCACCCAGCGCGAGGAAGGCTATGCCGACCTGCTGGCCCTGTCCTGGACGGCGCGCCGCCATCCGGCCCAATACACGCAGGTGTACCGCTGGATGCGCCAGGTGCGCCAGCCGGCGGCCGGCGGTTCGCACGACACGACGGCCTGGCTGCAACTGGCGGCCGATCGCGCCGTGTTTTCCTCTTCCTCCCCCCTGTTCGAGCAAGTGTCCATGCTGTGGAGCAAAGGTTTGTTCAGTAGCGATTGATCCACCACAAACGGCGCGCTGTTCCGTAGCCAATTTGCCCTGAATTCCCGGATTGTGTTCGTTCTCGCACAGAGTTGTGGCTGGCGCGAGGATTTAATCAGCCTGTCAACCATTGATAAGGAACACACCATGAACAAGCTTCTCTTCATCATGCTGGCGGGCTTCGCCAGCGCTAGTTTCGCCGCCCAGCCGGCCACTCCCGCCGCCGCCACGCCCCACATGGATACCGTGGCCTACAAGCAGATGATGGACAAGGCGGCCCGCGACTACAAGACGGCCAGGGCGCAGTGCGACGAACAGTCGGGCAATGCCAAGGATGTTTGCGTGCAGCAGGCCAAGGCGGCGCGGGCCCATACGGAGTCCGATGCCGTGGTGCAGTACAAGAACGATAAGAGCTCGGTGCGCAAGGCGGAAATCGCCGTGGCCGACGCGGAATACGACCTGGCCAAGGCCAAGTGCGCCGACATGACCGGCACGGAAAAGCGCAGCTGCCTGAACACGGCCAAATCGGCGCAAACGGCCGCCATCGCTGATGCCAAGGCCGAGAAGCATGCGGCCGACGTGGCGCAGACGGGTGAGGACTGCAACACCATGACGGGCGCCGCCAAGACTTCCTGCCTGGCACGGACCAAGTCCGAAATGGCGGGCAACACGGTGGCCGATTCCGTCATCACCACCAAGGTCAAGGCTGAGCTGCTGAGGGAACCGAACCTGAAGTCGCTGGATGTGCACGTGGAAACCAACCAGGGCGTGGTCAGCCTGAGCGGTTTCGTGCCGTCGCAGACGGAAGTGGACAAGGCGGTGGAAGTGGCGCGCAATGTGAAGGGGGTGACCCAGGTGCAAAGCGCGCTGCGGGTTGATAAGAACCCTGACCGCAAATAAGCCGGCGGTGGCAAGGTGGGCGCGGGCGGGCTGTCGTTGGCCGCCCGGGTCTGTGCCGATTTCTTGGGGGATCGCTGGCTTGGGATCAGGCCATCAGCAGCGCGACATTGGTGGCCACGCCAGCACCCCAGATCAGGCTGCGCAACGTGCCGATGTTGGCCAGATACGCGGCCACATAGGCGATGCGGATGCCGATAAAGCTCAGCGCCAGGATGTCGATGCGGCCCTGATCAATGTGCGCCTGCTGGGCCAGGAGGACAGCGGCGACAAACAGCGGCAGCGCTTCGAAGCCGTTGTTGTGCGCCGCGTGGGCACGCGCTTGCCAACCCGTCAGCCTGCTTTCCCAGTCGCGCGGGTGGTTGTTGTCGTAGCGGGCCTTGCGGTCCTTCAGGGTCAGCGATGCCGCCTTCGCCAACCCCATGGTCAGCACCGGCAGCATGCACGCGCCCAGAATCGTCCAGTTCGCAATCGTCATCTTGTCTCCTAGCCTATTGTTGTAAATGTGTAGTTGTAAATATATTGCGGTAAATCGTTTATAACGTTTTCGCCGCGCTTATTTCAGGTACTTGGCCAGCCAGCCGTGCACTTCGTTGTAGAAGTAACGGCTGTTTTCGCCTTTCAGGATCCAGTGGTTCTCATCCGGGAACACCAGCAGCTTGCTCGGCACGTGCAGGCGCTGCTGGGTGGCGAAGTTCATCAGCGCGTTGTTGGCCGGCACGCGGTAGTCGAGCTCGCCCACGGAAATGAGGATGGGCGTGAGGAAGCCCGTGCCCTTGTCGTGATTGCCGGCCTGCATGACGGGGCTTTGTTCGCGCCACACCGGCAAGTCGCTCCATACGGGGCCGCCGCTGTTGGTTTCGCGGTTGTGGATGCTGTCGCTGGTGCCCCACTGCATCACCAGGTCCATTTCGCCCGCGTGCGAGACGATGGCCTTGTAGCGCGTGGTGGTCGCTTGCAACCAGTTGGCAAGGTGGCCGCCATAGCTGGCGCCGCCGGCGGCCAGCTTGTCGCCGTCGATGAAGGCGTATTGCTTGATGGCTGCATCGACCGCCTGGTTCAGTTCATCGGCCGGGCCTTTGAGCGGATCGAACTGGATGGCGCGCGCGAATTCCTCGCCGTAGCCGGTGGAGCCCTTGTAGTCAGTCAGCAACACCACGTAGCCAGGCTGGGCCAGCAAGTGGTAGTTCCAGCGCAGCACGAACTGGTCGCGCCACATGGCGGCCGCGCCGCCGTGGATGACGGCGAACAGCGGATATTTCTTGTGCGGGTCGAAGCCGGGTGGCTTGATCAGCATGTTGTGGATGCGGCGCCCGTCGGCGGCCTGGAACCAGAAGTGCTCGGGCGCCTGCCAGTCGATGGCGGCAGCGCGCGCCGTGTTGAAGTCCGTCAGGCGCTTGGGTTGGGCGCCGTGGAAGGCCACCAGTTCCGGCGGGTTGATGGACGATTCCCAGACGCCCACCAGCGCCTTGCCGCCAGCCCGCAGCGCGTTGATGGAACCGGTGGCGGCGGACGGCTCGTCGCGCAGGGCGCCGCCGTCGTAGGCCATCGAGTGCAGCTGTTCCAGGCCCGCGTGCTCGTAGCTGAAGTAGACGCGCTTGCCGCCGTCGGGCAGCGCGTAGCGCGCGATGGAGCGGTCCAGGCCGGCCGTCAGGATGGCCGGTTGCGCCTTGCCCACGGGCCACGGCAAGCTGGCCAGTCGGGTCAGGTCGTACACCTTGCCCTTGGTTTCCGCTTCCGTCAGGCTGAACAGGGTCTTGCCGTCCGGCGCGAACTGCATGGCATGGTAGCTGTGCTCGTCGGCCGTGAGCGCTTGCGGCTCGCCGCCGGCCAGCGCCACGCTGTATAGCTGGGTGATGGTGGGCGTGCTGGCCGCCTCGTTGCGGTTGGTGGCGGCCGCGAACACGATGGCCTTGCCGTCCGGCGTCCACAGCGCGTCGAGCGACTGGCCGTCGTCACCCTGGGCGCCGCCGAAGCCGGGCAGGGCGGCCAGTTTGCTGCCGGCCAGCAGGTCGCGCGCCACGGCGCCGGGCTGGGCGTCCATCACGAACAGGCGCACTTGCTTGTCGTCCAGCCAGCGGTCGAAATAGCGGGGCGGGAAGGATTCGTAGGCGCGCGCGCTGGTCTTGCGCTCCTTGCGTTCCTTGGCCGATTGCTTGACGTCCGCTTCGCTGGCGTTGCCGGGGAAGATATCGCTGGTGAACAACAACTGCTTGCCGTCCGGGCTCCACTTGGGCAGGCGCGCGCCCAGCGTGAGCGTGGTCAGGCGCTGCGCTTCGCCGCCGGCCGCCACGTCCAGCCGGTAGAGCTGGGTCGCGTCGTCGCCGTCGCGCTTGGCCGTGAACACCAGCTGGCGGCTGTCGGGCGACCAGCTGGCGCCGCCTTCGCCACCCTTGCTGAAGGTGAGGCGGCGGGCCGGCGTGTCGTCCGTGAGCGACTTGAGCCACAAGTCCGACCATTGTTCCTTGCTGTCGTAGGCCGGCTCCGTGACGGAGACCACGGCCCATTTGCCGTCCGGGCTGGGGACGGGGGCGCTCACGCGCTTCATCAGCCACACGTCTTCGTGGGTGATGGTGTGCGGGATAGGCGTGGCGGTGGCTGGGGTGGCCGCTGTGGCGGCGCCGGCTGGCGCGGCGAAGGCGGCGGCCAGCAGCAGGGCCAGCACGGGCTGGCGGCAACGGGAAGGCATCATGGGGTGTCGCTTGAAAGTCAGGCAAACGCCGATAGTGGCTAAATCTTGCGTTGCTGTCAATCAAGTTTCAGCACGTTCGTGCGGATGGGACGCGACGGCCGCGATCACGGCGTGACGGGCCCATCCCAGCGGTGCAGCAGGCGTTCCAGTTCACCGGCCTTGTCCAGCCGGGACAGCGCTTCTTGCACGCGGGCGGCCGTGGCGCGGTCCACATGCTTGCCCAATACCAGATAGATATCGCTGGTCTCCAGCACCACAGGCAGGATCCTGACTTTATCCGCTGCGCCGGCCCGCTGCAGGAACGCTTGCAGCCCCGGTGTCCGGTGCAGGAATAGCCGGCCCCGGCCCGCGATCAGCTTCTGCAGGTTCATCAGCGGGTTGGCCGAGCGCGCATCCACCTTCAATCCCCCCACCGCTTCCAGGATCTGCACAGCGGCGAAGCCGCGGTTGGCCAGCACCACCGTATCGGGCCCCAGTTGACGCACATCGTCCCAGTTGTTGATCACGACGGGATCGTCGGCGCGCGCCATCAGCATGTAATGCAGCGGGAACAGGGCTGGCTCCAGGAAGACGAATGTGCGTTCCCGGTCGGCCGTGCGCTGCACGCCGCAGGCTGCGTCCTGCGCGCCCCTGGCCAGTTCCGTGTACACGCGCACCAGTGGCATCCAGTGCTGGTCGCCCGTGAAGCTCAGGCCCGGTTCCAGCTTTTCGATGGCGCGCAGGATATCCACGCACAGCCCCACCACGGCGCCGCCCCTGGCGATGAATTTCGGTTCCGTTCCCTCCTGGGCCGCCACGCGCAGCGTCACGGCACCGGCCATGCCGTATGGCCAGGCGCCGCACAGCAGCGGCAGCAGCAAACACAGCAGGCGCAAGCATGTCGTCATGGCGGCCGGGTCCGTGGCAGGGAGGGCGGTACAGGCGGACAGAGCGTACCGTTTGCGGGCCAGTGTACTCCCAAAGCGCGCGCATGGGGTCGACGCCGGGAGCGCTGCTCCGATGAGGCCAGGCGCACACGCATGCGCTTGGTTACGACTGCGGCCAAAAAACAAAAAAGCCCACGAACCGAAATTCGTGGGCTTTCCTGATGCATTCGTGGTAGGCCGTGCGGGATTCGAACCTGCGACCAACGGATTAAAAGTCCGCTGCTCTACCAGCTGAGCTAACGACCCGAAAGAGGCCGTATTATATACAGCTGGCGGCAAACTGCAAAGGCTTTTCTTCGATCAATAAGACGGGCGGCGCGCTCAGCTCAACGAGGACGTCACCTTCAGTACTTCCTCGGCGCTGGTCACGCCTTCCTCGATCTTCATGGCGCCGGCGATGCGCAGCGGCTTCAAGCCATCCTCGACGCTCTGGCGCCGCAGGGCCTGGATATCCGTCTCCTCGCGCACCAGTTTGCCGAACGCGTCCGTGACCGTCAGCAGCTCGTAGATGCCGGTGCGGCCCCGGTAGCCCGTCTGCCGGCACTCGGGACAGCCCACCGGGCGGTAGATGGTGGCCGGCTTGGGCAAATCCCACGCGCCGCCGATGCTGTTCCACAATTCGTCACTGAGTTCGCCATCGGGCGACTTGCAATCGGGGCACAGGGTGCGCACCAGGCGCTGGGCCATGATGCCGATCAGCGTCGCTTCCAGCAGGTAGTAGGGCACGCCCAGTTCCAGCAAGCGCATCACGGCCGACGGCGCGTCGTTGGTGTGCAGCGTGGACAGCACCAGGTGGCCCGTCAGCGCGGCCTGGATCGCCATCTCGGCCGTGGCCAGGTCGCGGATCTCGCCGACCATGATGATGTCCGGGTCTTGCCGCATCAGGGCCCGCACGCCGTCCGCGAACGACAGGTCGATGCCGGGCTGCACCTGCATCTGGTTGAACGAGGGCTCCACCATCTCAATCGGGTCTTCCACCGTACACACATTCACTTCGGAAGTGGCCAGCGCCTTGAGCGTGGTGTACAGGGTGGTGGTCTTGCCCGAGCCGGTGGGGCCCGTCACCAGGATGATGCCGTGCGGACGGCTGGTGAGCGCGTCCCAGCGGGCCGCGTCGTCGGGCGGGAAGCCCAGTTCGGGCAAGGTCTTGACCACCACTTCCGGGTCGAAGATACGCATCACCAGCTTTTCACCGAACGCCGTGGGCAGCGTGGACAGGCGCAGTTCGATTTCCTGGCCGCCGGCCGTGCGGGTCTTGATGCGGCCATCCTGCGGGCGGCGCTTTTCGATCACGTCCATGCGGCCCAGCAGCTTGATGCGGGCCGTCATGGCGATCATCACCACGGCCGGCACCTGGTACACCTGATGCAGCATGCCGTCGATGCGGAAGCGGATCGTGCCCAGGTCGCGCTTGGGCTCCAGGTGGATGTCGGAGGCGCGCTGTTCGAACGCGTATTGCCACAGCCAGTCGACGATGTTGATCACGTGCTGGTCGTTGGCGTCGACCTGCTTGTTCATCTTGCCCAGTTCGACCAGCTGCTCGAAGTTGTTGCGCAGCGCCAGGTCCTGGCCGGTGGATTTATTCGCCTTCTTGATGGACTTGGCCAGGCTGAAGAATTGCGAGATGTACTGGGTGATGTCGAGCGGATTGGCGATCACGCGCCGCACCACGCGGCGTGAAATCTTGGCGATCTCCGGTTCCCACTCCAGCGCGAACGGGTCGGCCGTGGCCACCACCAGGGTGTCGGCCGTCAGTTCCACCGGCAGGATGTTGAAGCGGGCCGCGTAGCTGGCCGACATCACGTCGGCCACCTTGGTGAAGTCGATCTTGAGCGGGTCGATGCGGATGAAGGGCAGCGAGACACGGCGCGCCATCCATTCCGTCAGCAAATCCAGCGTCAGCTGCTTGTGCGGCGCCATGGCCGACAGCAGCTTGCAGTGGGCCACGGCGCACAGCGGGTGCATGGCGCCGGCCGTGTTTTTCAGGATGCCCTGGGCTTGCGCGTAGTTGGCCTTGACGTGGGCTTTCTCGACCATGCCGTCGGCCAGCAGCCAGGTGAAGATCTGCTGCAGGTCCAGCACCCGGTGGGCGGGCATGGGCGCGGTTGCCGAAGTTGCTGAGCTTGCTGAAGTTGCGGACATCGTCACGGCCACTTTCAAAAAGCGCGGCGGGCCGCGCGGGATGCAGTTTTTACTTCGCGGCCGCCAGGCCCTTGACCCACGATTTGGCCGGCAGCTTGGTGGCGGCCACGATCTGGGCCGCGCGCTCGGCCAGCGCCGTCGGGTCGATGGGGCGCGCGCGCTTGAAGGCGATCGCGACCACGTTACCATCATGCACCTGCGGCAGGCAAACCACTTGCGCAAAGGCGAATTTCATCGCCTTCAGGTTGCGCGCGTAGCTGGGGTGGTCGCCGAACAGGTTGACGGTCATGATGCCGTCCTCGTTGAGGCAGGCGCCGCAAGCCTGGTAGAACTCGGCCGTGTCGAGCACCGGGCCCTTGGCGGTGGCATCGTACAGGTCCACTTGCAGCGCGTCGAGTGTGCCATGGCGTTGTTCATCGTGCACGAAGTCGAGCGCGTCCATTTCCAGCACGGCCAGCCGGGCATCGTTGGGCGGCAGCTTGAACATGGAGGCGCAGATGGCGATCACGGACGGGTTCAGTTCCACGGCCGTCACCTGGGCGTCCGGAAACTGCTTGTAACAATATTTAGTGAGCGCGCCCGTGCCCAGGCCCAGTTGGGCGATGGCGCGCGGCTGCTCCTGCCACAACATCCAGCTCATCATCTGCTGGGCGTATTCCAGTTCCGGCCAGTCCGGCTTGCGGATGCGCATGGCGCCTTGCACCCATTCCGTGCCGAAATGCAGATAGCGCACGCCATCCTGCTCCG
The DNA here is from genome assembly GCF_014042355.1 of Rugamonas apoptosis. Classification (GTDB taxonomy): domain Bacteria; phylum Pseudomonadota; class Gammaproteobacteria; order Burkholderiales; family Burkholderiaceae_D; genus Rugamonas; species Rugamonas apoptosis. The sequence goes on along the minus strand of NZ_JACEZU010000002.1, from coordinate 419,200 downwards.
ACAAGGTGACGGGCGCGTACTTGACCTTGCGGGCCGGACGGGAGGATTCTTCTTTTTCGATGGATTTTCGTTTGATCAGCATGGGACGGGTGGGGCGGGAAGTGAGCAGCCATTATCCCGCGAGGACTTACCCCAAGGCAAGCGGCGCGCGGCGGAGATGCTGCAACGGGGTGGGGGCGGGGCGCCACCCAAAATAAAACTGCCGGCCACGAGTGGGGCCGGCAGTGGGGGAGAACGCGGTGTGGATCAGCGCTGGGCCGGTTCCAGGTTCACGTGCAGGCGCACGCGTTCGCCCGGATCGTAGGACATCTGGCTGGTGTAGCTGTGGCCGCGGTAGTCGTAGGTCACTTCATAGCCGCTGGTGCGCGATTCCCAATGGTCCACCGTGCGGCACTGCTTGACGGCCTGTTCCGTGACGCCGCCCTGGGGCTGGTTGGCGTTGTCGATGCGGTCGCCCGTGACGGCGCCGGCGATGGCGCCGGCGGCCGTGGCCACCGAGCGGCCGGTGCCGCCGCCCACCTGGTTACCGGCCAGGCCGCCGATCAGGCCGCCGATGATGGCGCCGCCCACGCCGCGCTGGGGCGCTGGCTGCTGGACTTGCACATATTCCGTGCGGCATTCCTGGCGCGGACGGTTGATTTGTTCCACTTGTGGCGTGACGCGCACGACACGGCCGAAATCTTCAAAATCGGCGGCCTGGGCGAATGGCAGGGCGCCAAGGCAAACGGCGGATGCGATCAGTTTGGATGACAGTTTCATTGTTCTACCTCGTGTCGGTTTTGGATAAATGGATATCGGCGCTGTTGGAATGGTCCGATATTGCATGGATGTATGGTAATCCCAGTGTAACCGGCCCACTCGCGCTTAAGGCAACAATTTGTAACAGCAACAACTGTTGCAGGCGCGGGCGAAAAACGGGGCCGCCTGTACGGGAATCTTGCTGAAAACACCTATAAAATGGCTGAAAAATGTTCTGCTTTTAACAAATCTTGCGTTAGGCATCACATTCGAGTTGATTCACGGGGAACAACACGTTACCCTAATATGTGTATGGGATTAGATTGACGGATAGAAACGTGGATCTCTCAAGGCAAGCGCATTGACCCGTTTGCCGCGAGCCGTGTAACGGTATTTATGGCCGGATATATCAATATGCACGACAACATGTACACACCCTACATACCAGGTCGAATTGAGGGAAAAATGAGTTTGTTAATGACCGTGCCGCCCAACCTTGTGCAGTCCATACGCGCCTTTCGCGTGCTGGAATTGCAGGAAGAGGCCGTCCGTCTGGGGCAGCATTTCTTGTACGCCCACTGCCTGGCCGGCGTCACCAAGCAACAAGTTTGCGGCATTATCGCAGAATCGTTTCAGTTTCCTAAAGGTGTGGGCAAGAATTTCGACGGCCTGCGTGAAACGCTGACCGACACCATGCACAAGGCCGGCCCCCAGACGGGCTTCCTGGTGGTGCTGGAGCAATTGCCCAACACGCAGAAATTCGACAAGGAAGCGCGCGAAACCTTGCTGGACGTATTCCGCGATGCGGCCGACTACTGGGCCGAGAAAAAAGTACCATTCCGGGTCTTCTACTCGTTCGAGTAAGCCCGTCATTCCCCGGTTCCACGGACCGGGCGTATCCCCTTGAGCCGTGCTGCGCCGCAGCATCTTACCCCCTGTCGTCCGCCGTTTTCTTGGTCCGACCCGCGCGAGCAGGTACAATGCGGCCTATGAAAAACATCGTCATCCTTATTTCTGGCCGCGGCAGCAACATGGAAGCCGTGGTGCGGGCGGCCCGGGACCAGCAATGGCCGGCCCGGATCGCGGCCGTCATCAGCAACCGTGCCGACGCGGCCGGCCTGGTGTTCGCGGCCAGCCACGGCATCGCCACGGCCGTGGTGCCCAATAAAGACTATGCCACCCGCGCCGAGTTCGACGCGGCCCTGCGCACCGTGATCGATGGCTACGCGCCCGACCTGGTGGTGCTGGCCGGCTTCATGCGCATCCTCACGCCGGCGTTCGTCGAGCACTACGAGGGACGCATGCTCAACATCCATCCCTCGCTGTTGCCCGCCTTCCCCGGCCTGGCCACGCACGCGCAGGCGCTGGCGGCCGGCGTGCCCGAGCATGGCGCGACGGTGCATTTCGTGACGGCCGAACTGGATCACGGCCCCATGGTGGCGCAAGCCGCCGTGCCGGTGCTGCCGGACGACACGGTCGACACCTTGTCGGCCCGCGTGCTGCAACAGGAGCACGAGCTGTATCCGCGTGCGATACGCTGGTTTGTCGAAGACAGGCTGTCCATCGAACAAGGCCAGGTCCGGGTGGACCACACAACACGTACGGAATAACCGTACAAAATAACAAACAAGGAATACCATGAGATTGCCACCAGCGATACTCGCCAATGCTGAAGAAGTGTTGCGCGAGATTTTGCGCTTTAGCGCGCCGGCCGACACCACCCTGTCGCGCTACTTCAAGGACCACCCACGCCTGGGCGGCCGCGAGCGCGGCGCCATCGCCGAGTGCGTGTACAACGTGCTGCGCAATAAATCGTTCTTCACCGACTTCTCGGAAGCGGGTGGCGGCCCCACCATGCGCCGCTTGACCCTGCTGGGCATGGCGGATGCGGTCGGCATCGAGTCGATGGGCGGCCTGTCCGAGGAAGAAGTGCAGTGGCTGGAGCGCGTGACCCAGATCGACCGCAAGCTGATGCACAAATCCATGCGGTCCAACATGCCCAAATGGCTGTTCGACAAGCTGGTGGAGCAGTGCGGCGAAGAGGAAACCCTGCTGCTGGCCGACGCCATGAACACCCCGGCGCCGCTGGACTTGCGCGTCAACTCGCTCAAGGCCAACCGCGACGACGTGGCGGCCGAACTGGCGCTGGCGCCGATCCGCAGCACGCCCACGCCGTTTGCGCCGCTGGGCCTGCGCATCCTGCAAAAGCCCGCGCTGCAAAACCTGCCGCTGTTCAAGAGCGGCGCCATCGAAGTGCAGGACGAGGGTAGCCAGATCCTGTCCCAGATCGTGGGCGCCAAGCGCGGCGAGATGGTGGTGGACTTCTGCGCCGGCGCCGGCGGCAAGACGCTGGCGCTGGGCGCCATCATGCGCAACACGGGCCGCCTGTACGCGTTCGACGTGTCGGAAAAGCGCCTGGCCAAGCTCAAGCCACGCATGGCCCGCAGCGGCCTGTCGAACGTGCATCCGGTGCAGATCGCGCACGAGCGCGATGCCAAGATCAAGCGCCTGGCCGGCAAGATCGACCGCGTGCTGGTGGACGCACCCTGCTCGGGCCTGGGCACCTTGCGCCGCAATCCGGACGTCAAATGGCGCCAGCAGCCGGGCGCCATCGCGGAACTGCAGGTCAAGCAGGCCGCCATCCTGGACGGCGCCGCGCGCCTCGTCAAAGGCGGCGGCCGTCTGGTGTACGCGACCTGCAGTTTCCTCAATGAAGAAAACGACTTCATCGCGGAACAATTCCTGGCCAACCATCCCGACTTCGAGCTGGTGCCGATGAACAAGGTCCTGGCCGAGCAGAAGATCGCGCTGGAGATGGGCGACTACCTGAAGCTGCTGCCGCACAAGCACCAGACGGACGGCTTCTTCGCCGCCGTGTTCGAGCGCAAGCCGATGGCCAAGCCCGCCAAACCGGCCAAGGACGCCGCGCCGGCGGACGAGGCGGCCGACGACGCCGCCGGGTAATCCAGACAGGCCGGGTTCTTCCCGGCCTTTTTTTCGTCGACCACTCACGCGGAAAATTTGGCGTTTACGCTAACCTGTCTCCCATTCTTATTTTTGCCATGCCCATGAATCAATTACCGCTCGCCAACCTGATCGCCGGCCTGGCCGATGACCTCACCGATCCCAGCCTGCTGTGGCAGCTGAGCGCCATCGTCGTCTCCGTGCTGGCGGGCTGGGGCCTGGCGACCTTGTTGCGCCGCCGTTTCGGCCGCAGCGGCCAGGCCGGGGTGATGCAGTTCGGGGTGGAGAGCTTTGGCCGCGTGGTCGGTCCGCTGCTGATCGTCTGCCTGCTGGCCGTGTCGCGCGCCGTGCTGGCGCGCGCGCATCACGTCAACCTGCTCAAGGTGGCCATCCCCATCTTCGGCGCGCTGGTGGTGATCCGCTTCACCTTCTTCGTGCTGCGGCGCGTGTTTGCACGGCGCGGGCAGGTGGGGGCGGCCATGCTGATGTTCGAGAAAGTGTTCCAGCTGCTCGTGTGGCTGGCCTTCGTGCTGTACATCACGGGATTGTGGGTCGAGATCTTCGATTTCCTCGACGATACGGTGCTGCCGCTGGGTAAGCACAAGGTCTCCATCCTGGCCATCCTGCAAGGGGCGGTGTCGGTGTTGCTGCTGCAGATGCTGGCGCTGTGGGCCGGCGCGGCGCTGGAGGAGCGGCTGATGCTGGTGCCTGGCCTGCACACCAACTTGCGCGTGGTGTTGTCGCGCACCGGGCGCGCGCTGTTGATCGTGATGGCCGTCCTGGTGAGCTTGTCGCTGGTGGGCATCGACCTGACGGTGCTGTCCGTGTTCAGCGGCGCGCTGGGCGTGGGCCTGGGACTGGGCTTGCAGAAGATCGCCAGCAATTATGTGTCCGGCTTTGTGATCCTGCTGGACCGTAGCCTCACCATCGGCGACATGATCACGGTCGATAAATACAGTGGCCGCGTGACCCAGATCAACACCCGCTACACGGTGCTGCAAGGGCTGGACGGGGTGGAGTCGATCGTGCCGAATGAAATGCTGGTCTCGGGCGCCGTGCAAAATTCCTCGCTGACCAACAGCATGCTGTGGCTGTCGACCAAGGTCTCGGTGGCCTACGACACGGAACTCGATCCTGTGCTACTGTTGCTGGAGCAGGCCGCCTCCAGCGTGGCCCGCGTGTCCAAGGAAAAACCGCCGTCGGCCCAACTGCTCAGCTTCGGCGCCGACGGCCTCGACCTGCAACTGGGTTTCTGGATCCACGACCCGGAAAACGGCCGTGGCGGCGTGATTTCCGATGTGAATCGGGCAATCTGGAAAGCCTTGAAAGAGAACAATATTTCCGTTCCCTTCCCACAACGGGAAATGCGCATCCTCGGTGATCTTCCCCTGCCGGAATCCGTTGTTCTGCCTAAAAAATAATCAGCGACAAGGGCAATGGTTCCGCAAAACACCAGCGTTTCATCGTACAATGGTGATTAAAATCAAGAATATCGGACCTGCCGCGCGCGGTGGGGACCGGATCGCGACACCCACTTTGGAGCAGGAATGAATTTGAGCTTACCCGCAGTACTGGATTTTTTGGCTAACGGCGTTACCCGACTCACCGCTTGGCAAGTGTTTTTCTATACCCTGGCTGTCACCCACATCACCATCGCCAGCGTCACCATCTATCTGCACCGCCACCAGGCGCACCGGGCGCTGGAACTGCACGCCATTCCCAGCCATTTCTTCCGGTTCTGGCTGTGGCTGACGACGGGCCAGGTGACCAAGGAGTGGGCCGCCATCCACCGCAAGCACCACGCCAAGTGCGACACCGAGGAAGATCCGCACAGCCCCGTCACCCGTGGCATCAAGAAAGTGTTCTGGGAAGGCGCCGAGCTGTATCGCGCTGAATCGAAGAATATGGAAACCATGGAGAAATATGGCCATGGCACCCCGACCGACTGGATCGAACGCAACCTGTACACCAAATACAGCTGGCAAGGCGTGGCCGCGCTGCTGGTGCTGAACTTCCTGCTGTTCGGCGTGATCGGTGTGTCCGTGTGGGCCGTGCAGATGATGTGGATTCCCGTGATGGCGGCCGGCGTCATCAACGGTATCGGCCACTACTGGGGCTACCGCAACTACGAGTGTTCGGATGCGGCCACCAACATCTTCCCGTTCGGTATCCTGATCGGCGGCGAGGAACTGCACAACAATCACCACACCTTCGCCACCTCGGCCAAGCTGTCGTCCAAGTGGTATGAGGTCGATATCGGCTGGCTGTACATCCGCACGCTGGAAAAAATGGGCCTGGCCAAGGTCAAGAAGCTGGCGCCGGCACCGAAATTCGCCGCCGGCAAGATGGAAGCGGACTTCGACACGCTGCAATCGGTGATCACCAACCGCTACGACGTGATGGCCAAGTACGCCAAATCCGTCAAGCACGCCTGGAAGGAAGAGCTGGCCCACCTGAAGGACAAGGCCCAGCTGGAAGCGCGTTTCCTGAAATCGTCGCGCAAGCTGTTGCAGCGCGAGCCGGGTAAGCTGGCCGAACAGCAGCAACAACAGTTGAGCGAACTGTTCCAGCACAGCAAGGCGCTGGAAACCATGCACACCATGCGCGTGGAACTGGGCGCGATCTGGGAACGTTCGCACTTCACCCGCGACCAGTTGCTGCACAAGCTGCAGGACTGGTGCACCCGTGCGGAAGCTTCCGGTATCAAGTCGCTGCAGGAATTCTCGCTGCGCCTGCGCAGCTACGCATGATAGCGCTTGGTTAATACTTTAAAACGGCTCCGGAAACGGAGCCGTTTTGCATTGGGGAGACGAGATTGATGAATCGGCATGGCAATTGGCGGCAGGCTAAGCTTTGGACGGCCGCGCTGGCCCTGTGCGCGCTGCTGCCGGCGGCGCAGGCGCGCGACTGGACCTTGCGCGTGGATGGCGCGGGCCCGCTCAAGGTGGGCATGCGCTTCGACACGGTCAACAAGATACTGGGCGAGCACATGGAGCGTGTGCCGTCCGGGCAGCGCACGGTACCCACCTGTTTCCAGGTCACGCCCGCGGACCAGGATGGCATCCTCTTGATGTTCGTGAAGGATGTGCTGAAGCGGGTGGACGTGACGCAACCCGGCATCGAGTCGGAGCGGGGAGTGGCGCTGGACGATCCGGAAGGCCAGGTGCGGCGCCACTATGGCGAGGCGGTGCGGACGGCCGCGCATCCAGGCCGGCCTGGGGCGCATTACCTGACGGTCAAGGCGGGGGAAGGGCAGTATGCGATCCGCTTCGAGACGGACCAGGGGCGGGTGGCCGCCATGTATGCGGGCGCGTTGGCGCAGGTGTTGCAGGAGGAGGGCTGCCAATAAGGCGGGACATGACGACCTATTTTAGGCCGGGACAAAAAAAAGCCGTTCAGATGAACGGCTTTTTCACAAAACGCTGAGATCGGATTACTTGATCTTGGTTTCTTTGTACGTAACGTGCTTGCGTGCCTTAGGATCGAACTTGATGATTTCCATCTTAGCAGGCATGGTGCGCTTGTTCTTGGTAGTGGTGTAGAAGTGACCCGTACCAGCGGTCGATTCCAGCTTGATTTTGTCGCGGCCAGTTTTTGCCATGATAGCTCCCTATTTAGACTTTTTCGCCACGCGCGCGCATGTCGGCCAGAACGGCGTCGATGCCGACTTTGTCGATCACGCGCAGACCGGCGTTGGACAGACGCAGGGAGACCCAGCGGTTTTCAGATTCAACAAAAATACGACGGCTCTGCAGGTTAGGCAGAAAACGACGTTTGGTTTTGTTGTTTGCATGGGAAACATTGTTGCCGACCATCGGCTTCTTCCCAGTGACTTGGCAAACACGTGCCATGGCGCACTCCTTAAAGACATTCCACAATTGGAAAAACGAGAGTATATCCAAAAAACCCAGCTTTTTCAATGACTTGTGAAAAACAATTGTGTCATGGATTTTCAAAATAATTTAACAATTGTAAAATCGTGCCAGAAATGGCAATTTCCCCTTGGTAAACAAGGGTAAACGGGGCAGGTGTGGGGCGGGCGCGGGGTGGGCGCAGGCGATCGCGTCCGGCCGGGTTTACAGCTGGCCGTGCTCGGCGAACGAGTGCACTTGATGGCCGGCCACCACGAAATGGTCGAGAATGCGCACGTCCACCAGGGCCAGGGCCTGCATCAGTGCGCGCGTGAGCAGCAAGTCCGATTCGCTCGGTTCCGGGGTGCCGGACGGATGGTTGTGGGCCAGCATCACACTGGCCGCGTTGCGGGCCAGCGCTTCCTTGACCACTTCGCGCGGGTAGACGCTGGTATGGGTGAGGGTGCCGCGAAACAATTCCTTGGCGTCGATCAGGCGGTTTTTCACGTCCAGGAACAGCACGTGGAACGATTCGTGGGTCTTGCCGCCCAGGATCACGCGCAGGTATTCCTTGACGGCCTTGGGCGAGCTCAAGGCTTGGCCCTCCTTCAGTTGCTCCTCGATGGCGCGCCGGGCCAGTTCCATCACGGCCTGCAACTGGGCGAATTTGGCCACACCCAGGCCGTGGATGGTGCAGAACTCGTCCAGGCTGGCGCCGAACAGGGCGTGCAGCGAGCCGAAACGGTGCACCAGCTCCCGGCCCAGCGTGACGGCGTCCTTGCCCGGCACGCCCACGCGCAGGAACACGGCCAGCAACTCCTCGTCCGACAGGGCAGTGGCCCCTTCCAGTATCAAGCGTTCGCGGGGACGGCGGTGGGCCGGCCAGTCGCTGATAGCCATATTTCCTCCCTGAAGTGGGCCGAATTGTTCTGGAACGGGGGGCGCGGCGGGCAAGGTGGCTTACAATATCGCTTCCTGCAAGCTTACTGAGTACCAAGTCATGTCTAACGCGCAACCTAACGTCGTCACCAAGTCGGCTTATCTCACCCTGCATTATCGTCTGGCCACCCTGGACGGTACTGATATAGTCACAACCTTCAACGGAAATCCGGCCACGCTGATGCTGGGCCAGGGCCAGTTGGCGCCGTTCCTGGAAGATTGCCTGCTGGGCCTGCCTGAAGGCACCCACAAGACGTTCGAGCTGGCGCCAGCCCAAGGTTTCGGTGAACGCAACCCGGAACTGATCCGCTCCGTCTCGCGCGCCACGCTGGACGAGAATTCGGACCCGGAAGCGGAATATAAAGTGGGCGACCTGATCGACTTCGCGGCCCCGGGCGGCGGCCGCTTCGCCGGCATCCTGCGCGAGATCGGCGACGAATCGGTCCTGTTTGACTTCAACCACCCGCTGGCCGGCCAGCCGCTGCGCTTTGAAGTGAACCTGATTTCGGTGCTGTAAGCGGTTCCCGCTAGTGGACCGTTGGCAGCCCCCGCTTGCGCCCCCCCGCTTGCGGCTATCACTTGTCGAGGAACTGATGGATAAAGAAATTCTGTTGGCCCAGCCGCGCGGTTTTTGCGCCGGCGTGGACCGTGCGATCGAGATCGTGGAACGCGCCCTGCAGCAGTTTGGCGCGCCCATTTACGTACGCCACGAAATCGTGCACAACGCCTACGTGGTGGATGACTTGCGCAACAAGGGCGCGATCTTCATCGAGGAGTTGGACGACGTGCCGGCCGGTAACACGCTGGTGTTCTCGGCGCACGGCGTGTCCCGGGCGGTGCGGGCGGAAGCGGAAGCGCGCGGCCTGACCATCTACGACGCCACCTGTCCGCTGGTGACCAAGGTGCATGTGGAAGTGGCCAAGATGCGCCGCCAGGGTTGCGAGATCATCATGATCGGCCACCATGGACACCCCGAGGTGGAAGGCACCATGGGCCAGACCGAGGAGGGCATGTACCTGGTTGAAACGGTGGCCGACGTGGACAAGCTGGTGGTCAGCAAGCCCGACATGCTGGCCTATGTGTCGCAGACCACGTTGTCGGTGGACGATACGGCCGACATCATCGCGGCCTTGAAAGTCAAATTCCCCAGCATTATCGAGCCCAAGAAGGGCGACATCTGCTACGCCACCACCAACCGCCAGGAAGCCGTGAAATTCATGGCGCCCCAGGTGGACGTGGTGATCGTGGTGGGCAGCCCGAACAGCTCCAATTCCAACCGCCTGCGCGAGGTGGCGCAGAAGAAGGGCACGCCGGCCTACATGGTCGATAACGCTTCGCAGATCGACCCGCAATGGCTGGACGGCAAGCTGCGCGTGGGGGTCACCGCCGGTGCGTCGGCGCCGGAAGTGCTGGTGCAGGCCGTGATCGACCGCCTGAAACAGTGCGGCGCCCGTAGCGTGCGCACCCTGGACGGGGTGCAGGAAGCGGTCACCTTCCCCTTGCCCAAGGGCCTGGATGGCGCGAAGGCGGAGCCGGCTTGACGGCCTCGCGCCCGTTCAATTCGGACGCTTGACTGAATTATATTTGGCCCATCTTCACACTTTTCACTATTCGATTTTCACAATAGTCGCTATCATTGGCTCGCCCGAAAAGTTGTCGAAAGTGCTTTTTTCGGGATGGCGGCGTCAGGTCTATGACGGCACTGCGGGGATTTCTCCGGGTGCCGTTTTTGTTAGGCGGCCCCGCCACGCGCATCCGTGACTCTCAATAAAGGCGAAAGAATCCATGGATACCTTTATCCAACAACTTATCAATGGCCTGGTGCTGGGCAGCATGTACGCGCTCGTCGCGCTCGGCTACACCATGGTCTATGGCGTGCTCAATCTGATTAACTTCGCCCACGGCGATGTGCTGATGATAGGCGCCATGGCCGGCCTGACCATCCTCAAATTGCTGCAGACGGTGGCGCCGGGCTTGCCCGGCTTCGTGCAACTGGGCATCGCCATCGTCGGCGCCATCCCCGTTTGCATGCTGGTCAACATCATCATCGAACGCGTCGCTTACCGTCGCCTGCGCAACGCGCCCCGGCTGGCGCCGCTGATCACGGCCATCGGCGTGTCGATCCTGCTGCAAACCTTCGCCATGATGATCTGGGGCCGCAATCCGCTGGCCTTCCCGCAACTGCTGTCGTCCGACCCCATCATGGTGGGCGGCGCCGTGATCTCGCAAACCCAGGTGCTGCTGCTGGTGCTGGCGGCGGCGTCCATGTTCGGCCTGGTGCTGCTGGTGGAAAAGACCCGTATGGGCCGCGCCATGCGGGCCACGGCGGAAAACCCCCGTGTGGCCGGCCTGATGGGCGTCGATTCGAACAAGGTCATCGTCGCCACCTTCGCCATCGGCGCCGCGCTGGCGGCCGTGGCGGGTGTGATGTGGGGCGCCAACTACGCCTCGATCCAGTTCGCGATGGGCTTCGTGCCCGGCCTCAAGGCGTTCTCGGCCGCTGTGCTGGGCGGCATCGGCAATATCTACGGCGCCATGATAGGCGGTATTTTGCTGGGCATTATTGAAAGCCTGGGCGCCGGCTACATCGGCGATTTCACGGGTGGCTTCCTGGGCAGTAACTACCAGGATATCTTCGCCTTCGTCGTCCTCATCCTCGTGCTGACGGTGCGTCCGTCCGGCATCATGGGCGAGCGCGTGGCCGACCGCGCCTGACCGCAGAAAGGACTATTATGGCTCTCCTCAATTTCGACACGGTCCGCAACCCGGCCAAGGCGTACACCAGCATGGCGGTGGTGCTGATCGGCCTGCTGGTGTTCCCGTTCGTGGCCGCCCAGTTCGGCAACTCCTGGGTACGCATCATCGACATGGCGCTGCTCTACATCATGCTGGCGCTGGGCCTGAACATCGTGGTCGGTTTCGCTGGCCTGCTGGACCTGGGCTATATCGCGTTCTACGCCGTGGGCGCCTACATGACGGGCCTGCTGGCTTCGCCCCAGTTCGCCACGCTGCTGGAATCCATCATCAACCAGTACCCGGCGCTGGGCGACACCCTGGTGGCCGTGCTGGGCTCGGACATTCGCGAACACGGCATCCACTTGTCCGTGTGGCTGATCGTGCCCATGGCGGCCGCGCTGGCCGGCCTGTTCGGCGCCCTGCTGGGCGCGCCCACGCTCAAGCTGCGGGGTGACTACCTGGCCATCGTGACGCTCGGTTTCGGCGAGATCATCCGCATCTTCATGAACAACCTGAACGAGCCGATCAACTTCACCAACGGTCCGCAAGGCATCAACCTGATCGATCCGATCCGGGTGTTCGGCGTCAACCTGTCCGGCGAGGCCGGCTCGCGCGCCACCGTCGTCATCGGCGGCTTCTCCATGCCGTCCGTGAACGCGTATTACTTCCTGTTCCTGTTCCTGTGCGTCGCCATTGTGTTCGTCACCACGCGGCTACAGCACTCGCGCCTGGGCCGGGCCTGGGTCGCCATCCGTGAAGACGAGATCGCGGCCAAGGCCATGGGCATCAACACCCGCAACGTCAAGTTGCTGGCGTTCTCGATGGGCGCCTCGTTCGGCGGCATCGCGGGCGCCATGTTCGCCTCGTTCCAGGGCTTCGTGTCGCCCGAATCGTTCTCGCTGACGGAATCGATCGCCGTGCTGGCCATGGTGGTGCTGGGCGGCATCGGCCACGTGCCGGGCGTGATCATGGGCGGCGCACTGCTGGCCGCGTTGCCGGAAGTGCTGCGCCACGTGGTCGAACCATTGCAGCAGAAACTGTTCGGCCACGTCGTGATGGAAGCGGAAGTGCTGCGCCAGTTGCTGTACGGCCTGGCCATGGTGTTCATCATGCTGAACCGTCCGGCCGGCCTGTGGCCCGCGCCCAAGCATGAGGACCGCCCCGACAACGATATTGATAAACCCGAGCCGGCGTCCGCTGTGATGCGTGCCTGAGGAAAGCCATGAGCGAACAAGTGATACTCAACATCGCCGGCGTCAACAAGCGCTTCGGCGGTTTGCAGGCGCTGACGGACGTCAGCATCAAGATTTTGAAGGGCCAGATCTATGGCCTGATCGGCCCCAACGGCGCCGGCAAGACCACCTTCTTCAACGTGATTACGGGCCTGTACCAGCCCGACACGGGCACCTTCGAGCTGGCCGGCAAGCCGTATTCGCCGTCCACCCCGCATGAGGTGGCCAAGGCCGGCATCGCCCGCACTTTCCAGAACATCCGCCTGTTCGGCGACATGACGGCGCTGGAAAATGTGATGGTGGGCCGCCACGTGCGTACCCACCAGGGGGTGTTCGGCGCCGTGTTCCGCCACAAGGCGGCACGCGAGGAGGAGGCGGCCACCCGCCGCCGCGCGCAGGAGTTGCTGGACTTCGTCGGCATCGGCCAGTTCGCCAGCCGTACGTCGCGCTTCCTGTCCTACGGCGACCAACGCCGGCTGGAGATCGCGCGCGCGCTGGCCACGGATCCCCAACTGCTGGCGCTGGATGAGCCGGCGGCCGGCATGAACGCGACCGAGAAGCTGGCGCTGCGCGAACTGCTGGTCAAGATCAAGAACGAAGGCAAGACCGTGCTGCTGATCGAGCACGACGTCAAGATGATGATGGGCATGTGCGACCGCCTGATGGTGCTGGAATACGGCAAACCGATCGCGGAAGGCTTGCCGGCCGAAATACAGAGCAACCAGGCCGTCATCGACGCCTATCTGGGAGGATCGCACTGATGAGCGAAAACGTGCTGAAAGTAGCGGGATTGACGGTGGCCTATGGCGGCATCAAGGCCGTCAAGGGGATCGACCTGGAAGTGAACCGGGGCGAGCTGGTGGCCCTGATCGGCGCCAACGGGGCCGGCAAGACCACCACGCTGAAAGCCATCACCGGCACGCTGCCGCCGTGCAAGGTCGACGGTACCGTGTCGTACATGGGCGCCTCGCTCAAGGGCGACCAATCGTTCCACCTGGTGGAGAAGAAGCTGGCCATGGTGCCGGAAGGGCGGGGCGTGTTCACCCGCATGTCGATCCAGGAAAACCTGATGATGGGCGCCTATACGCGCGACGACAAGGCGGGCATCGAGGCCGACATCGCCAAGTGGTTCGACGTGTTTCCCCGCTTGAAGGAGCGGGCGCAGCAGATGGCGGGCACGCTGTCGGGCGGCGAGCAGCAAATGCTGGCCATGGCGCGCGCGTTGATGTCGCATCCCAAGCTGCTGTTGCTCGACGAGCCGTCGATGGGCTTGTCGCCCATCATGGTGGACAAGATTTTCGAAGTGATCCGCAACGTCTCGGCCGATGGCATCACCATTTTGCTGGTGGAGCAGAACGCCAAGCTGGCCTTGCAGGCGGCCCATCGCGGCTATGTGATGGATTCCGGCCTGATCACCATGACGGGCAACGCCCAGGACATGCTGGTCGATCCGCGCGTGAAGGCGGCCTACCTGGGCGAGTAAGCGAAAGTTAGCCTCAAAAAAATGGGGGACGTAACACATTTTTTTTTGTGTTACGTCCCCATTTTTTGAGGCCCAAAAAAAAGAGCCCCGGGCAGGGCCCGGGGCTGAGAAGGACACCCGTTAGAAAGGACACCACGGATGCCGAGGAGTCTGTACAACGGGGCTGGCGCCCGCAGGCGCCAGCATGGCCTACATTATTTCTTGGCAGGAGCGGCCTTGGCGGCGGCTTGCGAGAACTGGTTCACGGCCGTGGCCATGTTCGATTCGATCGATTCCACAGCTTGCTTGGCGGTCTTGGTGAACTGCTCGTAACCGGCGTTGGCGTTGCCGATGGCGGTCTTCAGCAGGGCGACGGCGTTTTCGGTGCCGGCTGGGGCGTTCTTGCTCACTTCTTCCACCAGCGAAATCACTTTGCGGTTGGTTTCAGCGATCTGGGTTTCGGCCGCTTTGTTGAATTCGGCTTGGGTGCCGGAAGCGATCGAAGCCAGGTGACGGCCGTAGGCCACCACTTTTTCAGCCGTTGGCTGAGCCTGGGCGGCGGTCAGCGAGAAGAACTCTTGCGGATCCTTGGCAGCCAGCAGTTGCTTGGTGGTCACCGACGACTCTTCCAGCGACGCCTTGGCAGCGGTCAGGTTCAGGTCGACGAATTTTTCCACGCCTTCGAAGGCTTTGTTGGTCAGCGCGGAGAAGATGGCGAACTGGGCTTCAAAATTGGCCTTGGTCGCATTGGAAAATTGCTCAGGGATTGAAAACATATAACTCTCCAGAAGTTAGAAAATAGTCATCGATAAGTGCTGCTGTTTCTACCAGTGGTACGAAGCAGTTGTATCCAGCCTTCAGACCAAAAAACAAATTGTGCAACGCAACAAACCCGATTTTACGGCCTTCCATGATTAAGTCAAGCGAAATTTTGTGCGTTGCACCAAAGAAGCCACTTTGGCTTTGAGGCACGATTTCTTGCAGGAATTGAATGTTGCTGGTTGACCTAAGCCAGCGGCCGTCCGGCCGTCCCGTGCTAGACTGCGCATCGGCCCGGCCGCCCGCGCGCAGGCCGCCTTTGACCTTCCCTACCAGTGAGGACGCATGCCCAGCCTATCCGACCAGTTAGCCGTTGACACCGCCATCACCTCGCGCCGCTCGATCCGCGCCTATCTGCCCAAGGCCGTGTCGCGGACCGATATCGAACAATTGCTGCAAGTGGCCGCGCGCGCGCCGTCCGGCACCAATACCCAGCCATGGAAAGTGTATGTATTGACGGGCGAGCGCAAACACGCGCTGTCGGCCGCCATCCTGGCCGCCCACAACGACCCGTCGCTGTCGCGCCAGCATACGGAGGAATATGCCTATTACCCGCGCGAGTGGGTGTCGCCCTTCATCGAGCGGCGCCGCAAGGTGGGCTGGGACCTGTACGCGCTGCTGGGCCTGACACGCGAGAACAAGGCCGGCATGGCGGCCCAGCATGGCCGCAACTATGAATTCTTTGGCGCACCGGTGGGCCTGATCTTCACCATCGACCGCGTGATGGAGCAGGGCTCGTGGCTGGACTATGGCATGTTCCTGCAAAACATCATGGTGGCGGCGCGCGGACGGGGGCTCGATACCTGCCCGCAGGCGGCATTCACCCAGTATCACAAGATCATTCAGTCAATGTTGTCAATTCCAGACAAAGAAACAGTTGTGTGCGGGATGTCCTTGGGCTACGCTGATATGGACAAGGTCGAGAACAGCCTGGTCACCGAACGCATGCCGGTCGCGGAATTTGTTAAATTTGTCGACTGATGGCGGGTTGTGCGCCGCGCATTCGCGGGTCGTTTAAACAAGCTTATGGTGAGTGCATTGCGCAGGGGAAAACTATGATGCCGCCATTGTTAAACGGGCTTGCGCTTACGCACGGTTTTGCTACACTGCAACAGTCACTCGTCTGTTCGTTTACCGGGGAATTTTATGTTTAAGCTCGCCTCTGGTGCGCTGTTCGCAGCGCTGTTGGTGTCGCTACCCACCGCTGCCTCGGCGGCCGATACCCATCACAAGAAACACCACGTCCGCAAAGGCAAGGCCGCCGCCTTGCACGAGGCCGCCGCCGCTCCCCGTGAACAACTGGTGCGCCGCGTGGTCATGGTGCATGGCCGCCGCAAGGTGGTCTACCAGCGCCTGCTGGCCGCCACGCCCGCCATGCCCACCATGGGCGACCTGGCCGGCTTGAACCAGACCCGCGATCCCTTCGATTTGAAGTCCAACGTGGCGCTGGTGCTGGACCAGAACAATGACCAGGTGCTGTTCGAGAAGAATTCCAACGTGGCGTTGCCGATCGCGTCCATCACCAAGATGATGACGGGCCTGGTCGTGGTGGAGGCGCAACAGGACATGAATGAAGTGCTGACTGTGACGGAAGACGATGTGGATCGCGTCAAGTTCAGCAGTTCGCGCCTGAAGGTGGGCTCGCAGCTGACGCGCGCCAATATGCTGCATATCGCACTGATGAGTTCGGAGAACCGGGCCGCCTCCGCGCTGGGCCGCAACTATCCGGGCGGCCGGCCCGCGTTCGTCGAGGCCATGAACGCCAAGGCGCGCGAGCTGGGCATGCTCGATACCCATTATGTGGATTCCAACGGCTTGTCGAAGATGAACGTGGCCAGCGCCCGCGACCTGGCCCGCTTGGCCATGGCCGCTTACCAGCAGCCCTTGCTGCGCCAGTATTCCACCGATCCAAAAGCAGTGGTGGAGGCGAACGGCCATCCCATGCAGTTCGGTAACACCAATCACCTGGTGGCCAACCCCACCTGGGAAATTGGCTTGCAGAAGACCGGTTTCATCAACGAGGCGGGCCGCTGCCTGATGATGCAGGCCGTGATCGAAGGCCGCGCCGTGATCATGGTGTTCCTCGATTCCAAGGGCAAGCAGTCGCGTACGGCCGACGCCGGCCGCATGCGCAAATGGCTGGAGGCGCTCAAGCCGGCCGGCATGAGCACCGGCACGGCCGCCGCGCCGACTTACTCGACCGGCATGTAACCGAGCGTGGCCGAGATCTGGTTGGCGGTGGCCACCAGGTCGTCCAGCCACGCATCCTGCAGACGGTCGGCTGGGGCCGAGATCGACAGGCCGGCGATCAGCTTGCCGGAATCGTCACGGATGCCGGCCGCCATGCAACGCACCCCCAATTCCAGTTCCTCGTTATCGCGCGCATAGCCGCGCG
Source organism: Rugamonas apoptosis (assembly GCF_014042355.1). Classification (GTDB taxonomy): domain Bacteria; phylum Pseudomonadota; class Gammaproteobacteria; order Burkholderiales; family Burkholderiaceae_D; genus Rugamonas; species Rugamonas apoptosis. Next base: position 402,064 of record NZ_JACEZU010000002.1, on the reverse strand, counting down.
CCCGCACCAGGCTCAGCTCGCGTTCCAGCGTGGCCAGGTCGGTGATGGAATTCTTGTTGTGGCCCGCCAGACCGGTGCGGGTGGCGTAGGCGCGGATGGCCTTGGGCTCGTCCACCGACAGGAACAGCTTGCCCGTCGAGGTCAGGTGCAGCGGGCCGCGGCCGCCGATGGCGCGCACCACCTGCATGCCGGAGCGCTCGGAGAAGGCGCGGTCGATATAGACGATCTCGTCGCCTTGGCGCACCGACAGGTTGATGGTCTGCTGGGTCTTTTTGTGCAGTGCGCGCATGAAGTCCAGCGCCGCCTCGCGCACCGACAGCCGGCTCTTGACGATATTGCCCAGTTCCAACAAGCGCATGCCGAGCCGGTAGGTGCCCGGTTCGATGCGGTCGACAAAGCGCGTCAGCACCATGTCATTCAGGATACGGTGCGCCGTGGAAGGGTGCAGGCCCGATACTTTGGACAATTCCTTCAGGCTCACGGGGTCCGGATACTTGGCCAGCGCGTCCAGCAGCGCGACCATGCGCTCGATCACCTGGATGGTGGTCTTTTGCTCGGGAACGGTTTCAATTTTCATGATGTGGTTGGTGCGATGCGGTAAGTTATACCAGCTTTATACCATAATGTGAAAATATTGGGAAATCTCTGGGGGCGATGGTCCAAATTTGTCACCATGCCGTCGCGAACGGGCATAATTGTTCCTTTCATCATTAACAACACCCCCTGCATGGAACCAGTCAGCGAATTCAAGAGCAAAAGCGGCCTCAAACGCATCCTGTCGGCCTTTTACTATTCCCTCGATGGGCTCAAGGCGGCCTGGCGCCACGAACATGCATTCCGCCAGGAATTGGCGTTATTCGTCGTCGGCACCGTCATCGCGTTGGCGCTGCGCGTTTCCTCGTTCGAAAAACTGTTGCTGATCGGTGTGCTGGTGTTGATCCTGATCGTGGAACTGATCAATTCGGCGCTGGAGGCGGTGGTGGACCGGGTGTCGCTGGAACGCCATCCCCTGTCGAAAAATGCCAAGGACTTCGGCAGCGCCGCCGTGCTGCTGGCTTGCCTGCTGGCCGCCGCCGCCTGGGCCGTGGTGTTGCTGGACCGGTTTGCTTGACCGCCTTACATACGTTTTCGGTATATAAAACGTCGAAATGATTCCTTCTGTTTATTAGTGCCGCGTCTTACGCTGGTGTTCCTGACGTTTCAACCACAAGGAATACCGATGCTGACCAAGAACTTCCTCGCCGCGGCCGTACTGGCCGCCTCCGCCTTCCTGCCGGCCGCCACCGCCATGGCGGCTGACGTTTCCCTGCTGAACGTCTCCTACGACCCCACCCGCGAGTTGTACCAGGATATCAACGCGGCGTTCGCCAAAAGCTGGAAAGCCAGCAGCGGCGACACGGTCAAGATCCGCCAGTCCCACGGTGGCTCGGGCAAGCAGGGCAGGGCCGTCATCGATGGCCTGGAGGCGGACGTGGTGACGCTGGCGCTGGCCTACGATATCGACGCCGTCGCGGCGCACAATCTGTTGCCGGCCGACTGGCAGCAACGCTTGCCGCACAACAGCGCGCCCTACACCTCCACCATCGTGTTCCTGGTGCGCAAGGGCAATCCCAAGGGCATCCGCGACTGGAACGACCTGGTCAAGCCGGGTGTGGCCGTCATCACGCCCAACCCGAAAACCTCTGGTGGCGCGCGCTGGAACCACCTGGCCGCCTATGGCTACGCCCTGCGCCAGCCGGGCGGCAATGATGCCAGCGCCCGCGCCTTCCTGAAAAAGTTGTACCAGAACGTGCCGGTGCTCGATTCCGGCGCCCGCGGCGCCACCACCACCTTCGTGGAGCGGGGCATCGGCGATGTGCTGATCGCGTGGGAGAACGAAGCCTTGCTGGCCATCAAGGAACTGGGGCCGAACAAGGTGGAAGTGGTGGCGCCGTCGTCGTCCATCCTGGCCGAGCCGCCGGTGGCCGTGGTGGACAAGGTGGCCGAGCGCCACGGCACGCGCAAGGTGGCGCAGGCCTATCTGCAATTCCTCTACACTGATGAAGGGCAGGAGTTGATCGCCAAGAATTACTACCGCCCCGTGCAGGACAAGGCGGCGAAGAAATACGCGGCGCAGTTCCCCAACGTCAAACTGTTCACCCTGGCCCAGGTGGCCGGCGACTGGAGCACGGCGCACAAGACGCATTTCGCGGACGGTGGCGTGTTCGACCAGATTTACCAGCCCGGCAAGTGAACGGCGCGCGCCGGCAGCCTCTGGCCGCCGGCCATTTCTTTGTTTTGCATCAATCCAAAACAGGGGGGAAACAGCCCCTTGCAGCATGCAATTGTGTTGCTAATTTGAATAGAAAAGGCGCACAATGTGCTGCTCGCCACCGCTACCATCTGACAGGAGGACACCATGACCATACGCCTGGGCGATACCGCGCCTGACTTCACGCAGGACTCCACCATCGGCCCGATCCACTTCCACGAGTGGGCCGGCAATTCCTGGGTGGTCCTGTTTTCCCATCCGGCCGACTTCACGCCGGTGTGCACCACGGAACTGGGCCTGACGGCCAAGCTCAAGCCCGAATTCGACAAGCGCAACGTGAAAGCCATCGCCTTGTCGGTGGACCCGGCCGACGCCCACCGCGAATGGATCGCCGACATCGAGGAAACCCAGCACACGGTGGTGGGCTTCCCCATCATCGCCGACGTGGACCGCAAAGTGTCTGAACTGTACGACATGATCCACCCCAACGCCTCGGTCACGGCCACCGTGCGCACCCTGTTCGTGATCGACCCGGCCAAGAAAGTGCGCCTGTCCATCACCTATCCGATGAGCACGGGCCGCAATTTCGACGAGGTGTTGCGCGTGATCGATGCCCTGCAACTGACCGACAGCCACACCGTGGCCACGCCGGGCAACTGGAAGGATGGCGACGATGTCATCATCCCGCTGACGGTGCAGGATCCCGACCTGATCAAGCAAAAATATCCCAAAGGCTACAAGGCGGAACGCCCCTATCTGCGCCTCACGCCGCAACCGAATAAGTAGCGGCGACCGGGGACGCGGGACCTTGCCCATGGCGCGCCTATGTCGATATGGCATAAGCAAATAGGAACTTCGTCCTTTGGTTTTTCGGCTGGAGTCATTACCCTGACGCTTACTCTAGGGGGATGGTATGACCTTGTCGTTTGTAATTTCGGGATTTGCGGTGGGCCTGCTGGTCGGTATGACGGGCGTGGGCGGCGGTTCGTTGATGACGCCGCTGTTGACGCTGATGTTCGGCGTATCGCCGTCGATCGCGGTGGGCACTGATCTGGCGTTCGCGTCGCTGACCAAGGGCGTGGGCACGTTCACGCACCGCATGCGCGGCACTGTGCGCTGGCCCATCGTGCGCCGCCTGTGCATCGGCGCCTTGCCGGCGGCCGTGCTGGCCAGCCTGGCGCTCAAGCAGTTCGGCGTGCTGGACAAGGAAATTGGCCAGGTGATCCGCTACGTGATCGCCGTCTCCGTCATGCTGACCGTGGTCGCGTTGCTGTTCAAGCGTAAGATGCTGGCCTGGATCAACACCCATCCCGAGTATCAGTTGCAGGGCGGGGCGTTGACGGCGGCCACCATCGCTTCCGGCGCCTTGCTGGGCACGCTGGTCACCATTTCCTCCATCGGCGCCGGCGCCATCGGCGCCACGCTGCTGGTGATGCTGTACCCACGCCTGACGGCGGCCGAAGTGGCCGGCACCGACATCGCCTACGCCGTGCCGCTGACGGCCATCGCCGCCGTTGGCCACTGGTGGCTCGGCTCCATCAACTGGGAATTGCTGCTGACCCTGTTGGTCGGCTCCGTGCCCGGCATCACGCTGGGCGCCTACGCGGCGCGCGCCGTGCCTGAGCGGGTGCTGCGCGGGCTGCTGGCCTTCACCCTGGTCAGCGTGGCCGCCAAACTGATTTCCTGAATTTGTGCGCAGGATGCGCATCGCCGGTCCGCCGGCGCTTCCGGCCCGGCCCGCTACGTGCGGCGCCGGGCCGTTGCCTTTATGGCGTGAACCCTGCGCGGACGGTGTCCAGCTTAGCGTCCAGCTCAGCGCCCACCTTATAGCGGAAACAACTATCGACATGCCAAATGCTTCGTTTGTTATATGTTCGAACGATGAGAGTATTTAGCCTCTTTAGATGAATTTGTAATTAAGGGGGCATCATGTCTGCGACACTCGCCGCAACGGCCGCACCGTACCGGGTGCTGCCAGGTTTTCGCTTATCGCTGGGTTTCACGGTTTTCTATCTGACGCTGATCGTGCTGATTCCGCTGTCGGCCGTGTTCCTGAAAACGTTCACGCTCAGCTGGGACGGCTTCTGGGCCGCCGTCAGCTCGCCGCGCGTGCTGGCGTCGTACCGGCTCACTTTCGGCGCGGCCTTGATCGCCGGCGCGCTCAACGTGGTGTTCGGCGGCATCGTGGCCTGGGTGCTGGTGCGCTATGAATTTCCCGGCAAGCGCCTGGTGGACGCGTTGGTCGATCTGCCGTTCGCGCTGCCCACCGCCGTGGCCGGCATCACGCTGACGGCTCTGTACTCGGCCAACGGCTGGTTCGGCCGCGTGCTGGAAGGCATGCTGGGCTGGAAGGTGGCGTTCACGCCGTTGGGCGTGGTGGTGGCCCTGACCTTCATCGGCCTGCCATTCGTGGTGCGCACCGTGCAACCGGTGCTGGAAGAGGCAGAACGCGAATTGGAGGAGGCCGCCGCCAGCCTGGGCGCCAGCGCGCTGCAGACCTTCGGGCGGGTGGTGTTTCCGGCCATCTTGCCATCCTTGCTGACGGGATTCGCGCTGGCGTTCGCGCGCGCCACCGGTGAATACGGTTCCGTGATTTTCATCGCCGGCAATATGCCGATGGTGTCCGAGATCACGCCGCTGTTCATCATCACCAAGCTGGAACAATACGACTACGCGGGCGCCACCGCCATCGCTGTCGTGATGCTGGCGGCCTCGTTCCTGATGCTGCTGTCGATTAACCTGCTGCAAGCGTGGGCGCGCGGCAATGGAGGGAAAGTACGATGAGTGCCGTGTTTACAAACCTGCCATCCGCCGCGCCAGGCGCGCCGTCCGCGCAGTTGTCGTCCTCCGCCACGCGCGCGCCGGAGGCGACGCTGGAACCGCGCTGGGTGCGTGCCCTGTTGCTGGCCGTGGCGTTCGGCTTCCTGACGCTGTTCCTGTTCGTGCCGCTGGCGGCCGTGTTCGCCGAAGCGTTCAGCAAGGGCTGGCACGCCTACCTGGACGCCATCAGCGAGGACGACGCGCTGGCCGCCATCCGCCTGACCTTGCTCACGGCTGTCATCGCCGTGCCGCTTAACGTGGTGTTCGGCGTGGCCGCCTCGTGGTGCATCGCCAAGTTCAACTTCCGCGGCAAGAGCTTGCTGCTGACGCTGATCGATTTACCGTTCTCCGTCTCGCCCGTCATTTCCGGCCTGATCTATGTGCTGCTGTTCGGCGCCCAGGGCTGGTTCGGGCCGTGGCTGCAGGCGCATGACATCAAGCTGCTGTTCGCCGTGCCGGGTATCGTGCTGGCCACCATCTTCGTCACCTTCCCGTTCGTGGCACGCGAACTGATCCCGCTGATGCAGGCCCAGGGCAGCGAGGAGGAGGAGGCCGCCATCGTGCTGGGCGCGTCGGGCTGGCAAACCTTCCGCCGCGTCACGCTGCCCAATATCAAGTGGGGGCTGCTGTACGGGGTGATCCTGTGCAATGCCCGCGCCATGGGCGAGTTCGGCGCCGTGTCGGTGGTGTCCGGCCACATCCGGGGCGAAACCAACACCATGCCCTTGCAGGTGGAGATTCTGTACAACGAGTACAACTTCGCCGCCGCGTTCGCCGTGGCGTCGCTGCTGGCCTTGCTGGCGCTGGTGACGCTGGCCCTGAAATCGTTCATCGCCTGGCGCCTCACCGCGAGCGCCGACCACACATCTTCCCAGGAGCACTGATCATGACGATAGCAGTCAAGCATATCCACAAGCAGTTCGGCGCGTTCACGGCCCTGAACGACGTCTCGCTCGATTTTCCCGCCGGCGAACTGACGGCGCTGCTGGGCCCATCGGGCTGCGGCAAGACCACGCTGCTGCGCATCATCGCCGGCCTGGAACATCCCGACAGCGGCCAGGTGCTGCTGGACGGCGAGGACGCCTCGGCCCGCCATGTGCGCGAGCGCCAGGTCGGTTTCGTGTTCCAGCATTACGCGCTGTTCAAGCACATGACCGTGTTCGAAAACGTGGCCTTCGGGCTGCGTGTCAAGCCGCGCGACCAGCGCCCCACCGAACATCAGATCCGCAACAAGGTCAAGGCCTTGCTGGAACTGGTGCAGCTGGACTGGCTGGCCGACCGTTACCCGCCCCAGTTGTCGGGCGGGCAGCGCCAGCGGATCGCACTGGCCCGCGCGCTGGCCGTGGAACCGCGCGTGCTGCTGCTCGATGAACCGTTCGGCGCGCTGGACGCGAAGGTGCGCAAGGAATTGCGGCGCTGGTTGCGCCGCCTGCACGACGAGTTGCATGTGACTAGCATCTTCGTCACCCACGACCAGGAGGAGGCGCTGGAAGTGGCCGACCAGGTGGTGTTGATGAACAAGGGCCAGGTGGAGCAGACGGGCGCGCCGGAGCAGGTGTACAACCATCCGGCCTCGCCATTCGTGTTCAGCTTCCTGGGCAATGTGAATACGTTCCACGGGCGCGTGGAGGATGGCTTCCTGGCCACCGGCGAGGCCAACCTGGCCGTGGTCGGCCATGGCGGGGCCGACGGCCATGGCACGGCCTATGTCCGTCCGCACGAGCTCGATATCGAACGCTACACGCCGGGCGCGCCCGGCATCGTCGTCAAGCTGCGCCGCGCGCATGCGGTCGGCCCGCTGGCCCAGCTGGACCTGGAGCGGGGCGACAACGCTGAACTGATTGAAGCCGTGCTGCCGCACGAGCATTTTCGCCAGCTGCGGCTGCAGGAAGGCGAAACGCTGGTGGTGCGGCCCCGGCGCTTGCAGGTTTTTGTGAATCAAGGAGTTTGATATGAATTTTCAACAATTGCGCTCCGTGCGCGAGGCGGCCCGGCGCGGCTACAACCTGACGGAAGTGGCCAACGCCCTGTTCACGTCGCAACCGGGCGTGAGCCGCCAGATCCGCGAGCTGGAGGATGAGCTGGGCGTGATCATTTTCGAGCGCAACGGCAAGCGTTTGACGGGCATGACGGAGCCGGGCAAAGGCATCCTGAAGATCATTGACCGCTTGCTGGTGGAGGCGGAAAACCTGCAGCAGGCCAGCCTGGAATACGCGGGCCAGCGCAGCGGCACGCTGAACGTGGCGGCCACCCACACCCAGGCCCGTTACGCGCTGCCGCGCGTGGTGCAGTCGTTCCGCACGGCGTACCCGGAAGTGCGTATCGGCCTGCAGCAAAGCGCGCCGGAGCATATCGCGGAGTGGGTGTTGTCGGGCAAGACGGATATCGGCATCGCTACCGAGGGCTTGTCGCAATATCCGGAACTGGTGTCGTTCCCGTGCTACCGCTGGAGCCATTTGATCGTGGTGCCGGATGGCCACCCGCTGCTCACGCGCACCCCGATCCGGCTGGAGGATCTGGCCGACGTGCCCCTGATCACCTACGACCAGGGCTTCACGGGCCGCGGCCACATCGACGCCGCCTTCACCCAGGCCGGCCTGCAACCGGACATCGTGCTGACGGCCATGGATTCGGACGTGATCAAGCAGTACGTGTCGCTGGGATTGGGCGTGGGCATCGTGGCTTCGATGGCGTTCGACCATGGGCGCGATCAAGGTTTGCGCGCCGTGGAAGCCTCCCATTTGTTCGCCACCAACACCACCCGCCTGGCCGTGCGGCGCGGCGCTTACCTGCGCTGCTACGCCTATGACTTCATCCAGCAGTTCGCACCCGGGCTGACCCGGGCGGAAATCGACGCCGCACTGGGCGCCGCCGCCGCCTGATCCATTTTTTTTAGCTGTCTCAAATTGACCATGGCGAGGCGCAGCGACAACAACGCCATGGGCTTTTTGACATGGCCAATTACCAGCTGTAGCCGGCTTTCGCGTAGTAGAACCGGCCGTTGAAGCCGTTCGGCGCGAAGACGCTGTAGGGATTGATGCCGTTGTTGTTGAGGTTACCGGCTGACGTCACCTGGTCCGGATAGCGGTTGGTGGCGTTGTCGATGCCGGCCGTCAGCTTCCAGCGGTCGCCCAGCTTGACGCTGGCGGCCAGGTCCAGCACCCATTGCGGGGCGTACACCTGGTCCAGCGTGGGATTGTTCTGCGGCACGGTGAAGCTGCCGTAGCGGGTCACGGTGGCGCGCCCGTTCCATGGGCCGGCCGTGTACTCGGTGGCCAGGCTGAACTTGTCGCGCGGCGAACCGACCGTCATGCGGTTGGTGGTCTGGCGGTCGATCAGGGTCAAGCCGTTGGCCGTCAGCAGAGCGGGATTGGGCGCCACCCGCTCCACCGTGTTCTTGTTGTGGTTGTAGCCCAGCGTGAAGTCGAAGCGGCCCACCAGCGCCAGGTTCCAGCGATAGGTGCTCACCACATCCACGCCCGTGGTGCGGGTGTCGATGGCGTTGGTGAAGTAGCGGCCCGCGCCCACCGGGATGCCTTGCGCGGCCAGCGAGCGCTTGAGCGTGTCCGACAGCGTCATGTTGGAAGAGAGCGCGATGCGGTCGTCCACGTCGATGCGGTAGGCGTCGATGGTGGCGTTCCAGTTGCTGGTCGGCTGTACTTGCAGGCCCAGGCTATAGTTGCGCGCCTTCTCGGCCTTGAGCTGGGTGGCGCCCAGCACCGTGGCGGCCGCGCTGCCGACGGCGAAGGTGCCCGTTTCGATCGGCGTGTTGACGCCGTTGATGACGGAGAAGTTGGTGGTGGTGATGGTGTAGAACTGCTGCGCCAGCGACGGTGCACGGAAGCCCGACGAGGCCGTGGCGCGCACGGAGACGGCGTCGTTGACTGCGTAGCGGGTCGAGCCCTTGGCGGAGGTGGTGCTGCCGAAATCGCTGTAGCGTTCATGGCGCAGCGCGGCCGAGCCGGAGAAGCGGCGGCTGATTTCCGCTTCCAGGTTCAGGTACAGCGATTCGTTGTGGCGGCTGTTGCTGCCCGCGTTGACGGGACGGAAGCCGGAAAAGCCTTGCGAACCGCTGCCCTGGTAGGACGCCGGGTCGCCGGCGCCGATCTCGTATTTTTCATGCCGCGCTTCCGCGCCCAGCGCCACCGTCAGCGGACCGCTGAAGGCGGCCACGGGAAATTCGCGCGCCACGTCCAGGTTCAGCAGCGTTTGCGTGTTCTCCAGCTTGCCTGCATAGAAATGCGTGGGGCTGTTGGCGAACAAATCGAGGTTGACGGTGTGGTCCAGGTCGAGCTGGAATTCATTGTTGCCGTAGTTGAAGCTGGCATCCCAGCGCCAACCGCCCGCCTCGCCGCGCAAGCCCGTCACCAGCGACTGGTCAGTGGAACTGCTGTTTTCCAGTGGCAGGAAACCTTCCGGATAAATGGGTGAGCGTCCGAAGGTGCGCCAGGTGGCGGCGGCCGAGGTGTCGCGCTGGCCGTAGTTGGCAAAGGCGTACCACTCCAGGTCGTCGTTGATGGTGACCTGGCTGTTGACGAACACGGTGCGGGGCCGGGTTTCCGGATCGCCGTAACGCTGGTTGACCTGGCCGTAGCGCGGGTCCTTGACGTTGCGCAGGTCGGGACCGGCGCGGTTGGTGGGATCGCGGTCGGCCGCTTCGACGGCCAGCCGCAGCCAGCCGCTGTCGCCCAGCGCGAAGCCGGTCGAGCCTTTCAGCGACACTTGCTTGCCATCGCGCTTCTGGTATTCGCCGAAGCCCAGTTCGGCATCGCCGCCGGTGGGGCCTTTTTTCAGGATGATGTTGATCACGCCGGCGATGGCGTCGGAACCATACTGGGCGGCGGCGCCGTCGCGCAGCACTTCGATGTGGTCGATGGCCGACAGCGGGATGGCGTTCAAGTCCACCGGCGCCGAGCCGCGGCCCTGGGTGCCGTTGACGTTGACCACGGCCGAGGTATGGCGGCGCTTGCCGTTCACCAGCACCAAAGTCTGGTCGGGCGACAGGCCGCGCAACTGGGCGGGCCGGACGGCGTCGCTGCCGTCGGCGCCGGATGGGCGGGGGAAATTGACCGAGGGCAGCAGCCGGCCCAGCACGGTGGCCAGTTCCGTCGAGCCCGTCGCTTGCAGTTCGCGCGCGCCGATGATGTCGATCGGCGATTCGGAATCGACCGTGCGGCGGTTCTTGGCATAGGTGCCGGTGACCACCACGACGGACGGCAATTCGCCTTCCAGCGGCGCGCTCTCTTGCGCGGCGGCGGGCAAGCCCAGGGTGGCGATCAGGGTGGTGGCCAGCACGGCCGGCGGGGTGGGGGTATGGCGGGGGCGGAAACGCATGCGGCTCTCTCCGGAATTGGTGGAAAAAAAAGCTTAACAGCGGGCAAAATTGCCGCCCACGAATCGTTTCGACTAATGATATACAGTAATGAAATAAGTTGCCGGCGGGGACGGCGTGCGTGGACGTCGCATGGTCAAGGAAAGGCGATTTGTGGTGGAAACGAAACAGGGCACCAGACGCCATGGATACCGTCCCTCGCGGGCGTCGCGCACGGGTCCGGTTGGCGGCCCAATGACGCGGCAAGGCCATCTCGGGCAGAAATTTTCAAGCTATGCTGAAACACGGTTGTTGCCATACGTCTGAAGCCTCTTTTTAAGGAGCGTCAAATGGATATCGGAAACTGGAAGATAGGGACGCGCCTGGCTGCTGGATTGGGTCTGTCGCTGCTCTTCATGATCGGCATGTCGGTGGTCGGCATCGGCAATCTGGGCAAGCTGAATGACGGCACGGACGATCTGGCCACCGACAAGGTGCCCAAGGTGATCGAAGCCTATGAGACGGTGGGCAACGTGAACGACATCGCGCGCGCCATGCGCAACGCCATGTTGTCGACCGATCCGGACACGGTGAAGAAAGAGCTCAAGCGGGTTGAAGACAAGAAGGCCGATATCGCCCTCCACCTCGATAAACTGAACAAGCTGATCGAGGACGATGTCGACGCCGAAAGCAAGGCGAAACTGAAGGCCGTCCTGGCGGCGCGCGACCGTTACATGGTGGTGCAGAGTGCTTTCGTCGCCAAATCGGCCGACGATACCAAACGCGATGAGAATGTGGCCTACCTCCTGAGCACCGTGCGCAAGGAGCAGACCGCCTACCTGGATGCCTTGCAGGAGCTGGTCAAGTACCAGATCGCGGCCACCAATAAGGCCGCGCTGGAGGCGCACACTGCCTATACCAGCGCACGCACCATGATGATCGCACTGACGGTGATCGCGGCCGCGCTGGCAGTGTTTATCGCTTACTGGCTCACGCGCAGCATCACCCGGCCGCTGAGCCGCGCCGTGAGCGTGGCGGAAGCGGTGGCGTGCGGCGACCTCACCATGAAGATCGAATCGGCCAGCATGGATGAAACGGGGCGTTTGTTGCGCGCGCTGGGCAATATGAACGACAGCCTGGCGCGCACCGTGGGCCGGGTGCGTTCCGGCAGCGACACCATCAGCACTGCTTCCAACGAGATCGCCAGCGGCAACCTGGACTTGTCGTCCCGTACGGAACAGCAAGCCTCCAGCCTGGAGGAAACCGCGTCCTCGATGGAGGAGCTCACTTCCACCGTGACCCAGAATGCCGAGAACGCCAGCCAGGCCACGGTGCTGGTGGTATCGGCGTCCGAGTTCGCCACCAAGGGCGGCAAGGTGGTGGGCGAAGTGGTGGCCACCATGGGCGCCATCAAGGAGTCTTCCACCAAGATCGTCGATATCATCGCGGTGATCGACGGCATCGCATTCCAGACCAACATCCTGGCCTTGAACGCGGCGGTGGAAGCGGCCCGCGCGGGCGAGCAGGGGCGCGGCTTCGCGGTGGTGGCGAGCGAAGTGCGCAACCTGGCGCAACGCTCGGCGGCGGCGGCCAAGGAGATCAAGGCCTTGATCGTGGATTCGGTGGAGACGGTGGATACCGGCGCGCGCCTGGTGGACGAGGCGGGTGTGACGATGGACGGCATCGTCAAGGCGGTGCGGCAGGTGGCCGACATCATGACCGAGATCAGCGCGGCCAGCCAGGAGCAGAGTTCAGGCATCGCCCAGGTCAACCAGGCCATCGTGCAGATCGACGATGTCACGCAGCAGAACGCGGCGCTGGTGGAGGAAGCGGCGGCGGCCGCGCAATCGATGCGCGACCAGGCCGAGCAACTGGCCGAGGCGGTGAGTGTGTTCAGGCTGGCGGGGCAGCAGTCAGCGGCAGTGGCCAGACCGGAGGCGCGGCGGTTGCCGGCCCCGGTGGCTTAGGGTTCCCGGTCCGCGGCCGCTTACTGGCCCGGATTGGGCAGGCTGGCGTGAATCGCGTCGATACGCGCCATGACGTCCGGCGTGAGCTTGACGTCCAGCGCGCCGATGTTTTCCTCCAGCTGCGCCAGGCTGGTGGCGCCGATGATGGTGGAGGCCACGAACCAGCGCGTGTAGCACCACGCCAGCGCCATCTGCGCGGGCGTCATGCCGTGCTCGCGCGCCAGCGCCGCGTATTGGGCCACGGCGGCCAGCACGCCGGGCCGCAGGTAGCGCGGGCTCCAGTTGGGCGGGAAGATGGTCAGGCGGCCGTGCGCCTTGGGATCGTCGAGGTACTTGGCGCTGAGCTGGCCGAACGCGAGCGGGCTGTAGGCCAGCAGGCTGACCTGCTCGCGGTAGCAGGTTTCGTCCAGCAGGCTGGTTTCGAAATGGCGCGCCGTGAGGTTGTACAGGTTCTGGATGGTGGCGATGCGGGGCAAACCCTTCAGCTCGGACTGCTTGATGAACTCGCTCACGCCCCAGCTCGATTCGTTCGACACGCCGATGTGGCGGATCTTGCCCTCCTGCTGCAACTGCCCCAGCACGGCCAGCGTTTCCTCGATCGCCACATGGGTGCGTTCCTGGTCGGGATTGAACACGCTGGCGCCGAAGATGGGCACGTTGCGGCTGGGCCAGTGCAATTGGTATAAATCGATATAGTCCGTTTGCAGGCGCCGCAGGCTGTCGTCGATGGCGGCGCGGATGTTGGCCGCATCCAGGTTGTTGCGGCCGCCGCGCACCCAGTGCATATTGGGATTCGGCCCCGCCACCTTGGTGGCCAGCACCACCTGGTCACGCTTGCCGGACTTCCTGAGCCAGCTGCCGATGTGGCGCTCCGTGCTGCCTTGCGTCGCGGCGCGCGGCATCACGGGGTACATCTCGGCCGTGTCGATGAAGTTGATGCCGCGCTCGAGCGCCAGGTCGAGCTGGCTGTGCGCGTCCGCTTCCGTATTCTGCTCGCCAAAGGTCATGGTGCCGAGGCAGATGCGGCTGACCTTCACATCGGTCTTACCGAGAGTAGTGTAGAGCATGGCTTAGCGCTTGCGAAGGGCGGCCGCGCAGTCGCGCACCAGGGCCGGACCGGCGTAGATCAGGCCGCTGTACAGTTGCACCAGCTGGGCGCCGGCGTCGAACTTGGCGCAGGCGTCCGCACCCTTCATGATGCCGCCCACGCCGATGATGGGCAGGGCGTCGCCCAGTTCCGCCTTGAGCAGGCGGATCACCTGGTTCGACAGTTCGAACACGGGCGCGCCCGACAGGCCGCCCGCTTCCTCTCCATGGCGCATGCCTTGCACGGCGGTGCGGCTGAGCGTGGTGTTGGTGGCGATCACGCCGTCGATCTTGTGGCGCAGCAGGGCGTCGGCGATGTTCTTGACTTGTTCGCCATCCATGTCCGGCGCGATCTTCAAGGCCAGCGGCACGTAGCGCTTGTGCTGGTCGGCCAGGCGCGACTGGGCGTCCTTGAGCTGGGCCAGCAGGCCATCCAGTTCCGAGCCGCCTTGCAACTGGCGCAGATTCTTGGTGTTGGGCGAGGAAATGTTGACCGTCACGTAACTGGCGTAAGGGTAGACTTTTTGCAGGCACAGCAGGTAGTCGTCGACCGCCCGTTCAATCGGGGTGTCGGCGTTCTTGCCGATGTTCAGGCCCAGTATGCCGGCCTTGTCCTGGTAGAAGCGCGACGCTTGCACATTGGCCACGAAGGCGTCCACGCCGCCGTTGTTGAAGCCCATGCGGTTGATGATGGCGTGCGCGGCCGGCAGGCGGAACATGCGCGGCTTGGGATTGCCGGGCTGGGCGCGCGGGGTCACGGTGCCCACTTCGATCGAGCCGAAGCCGAGGTCGGCCAGCGCGTCGATATAGGCGCCATCCTTGTCCAGGCCGGCGGCCAGGCCGACCGGGTTCTTGAACGTGAGGCCCATCACGGTGCGCGGATCGGGCTGCGGTTGCGGCAGGCACTTGGTCAAGCCCAGCGCGGCGGCGCGCTTCAGGGCTGGCAGGGTCAGGTGGTGGGCCGACTCGGGGTCCATGGAGAACAGCAGCGGGCGGGCCAGGGAATACAGGAAATGGTTGGACATGGGGGCACTTTGAATGAGGTGCGATATTTTACCGTGTCCGGCCGGCAAGCCCTAGATGGGACTGTTCGTTAGCGTCCTGGTTGCAACACGCCCCACTGGCCCCGGATGCGCGCTTCCAACGGCCGGAAGTTGATCTTGTAGCTCATCTTGGGGCTGTCCTCGATCCAGTAGCCCAGGTAGACGTAGGGCAGGCCCAGTTCGCGCGCCTGCTCGATCTGCCACAGCACGTTGAAGGTGCCGTAGGAGGCGCCTTCCACATCCGGGTCGAAGAAGGTGTACACGGACGACAGGCCGTCCGACAGCATGTCGATGATGCTGATCATGCGCAGCGTGCCGTCCGGATCGCGGAATTCGACCAGCCGCGTGTTGACCCGGCTTTGCAGCAGGAACTGGGCGTACTGGTCGCGGCTGTCCTGGTCCATGCCGCCACCGGCGTGGCGCGCGCTCTGGTAGCGCAGGTAGAGCGCGTAGTGCTCGTCCGAGAACGACAGCGTGGCCACGGCCGCCCGCAACTGGCCATGGCGCATCCAGGCGCGGCGCTGGGTGCGGCTGGGCGTGAACAGGTCGGCCACCACGCGCACGGGGATGCAGGCCTGGCAGCCGTCGCAATACGGGCGGTAAGTGAAGATGCCGCTGCGGCGGAAGCCGTTCTTGACCAGCTCTGAATACACGTCGGCGTTGATCAGGTGTGACGGGGTCGCCACCTGCGAGCGGGCCTGGCGGCCATCGAGGTAGCTGCAAGGGTAGGGCGCCGTGGTGTAAAACTGCAGCGTCGCGAAAGGCAGGTCGTTCAGGTGCGTCATGCACGTGTCCTATCGATACGGTGGCAAAACAGAAGTGCGTTCAGGCATATCTTAACGCGTCGCGGCCGCCGTGGCGTGCGCACGCGCATGCAGGTCCAGCTTAACCGGCGCACGGCAAGGGCGCAATTGGTTCCCAAGTGGAAATTGGCGGCAAGGCGATACTGTTGCGCAGATGCGCCAGGAAGCGGGCGCGCGGCATAGTCGCGGCGCCCAGCGAGGCCAGGTGGCCCGTCTCTTGCTGGCAGTCGATCATGGCCACGCCCTGGCTACGCAGGAATTGCACCAGATAGGCCAGCGCCACCTTGGAGCCGTCGCTGACGCGGGCGAACATGGATTCGCCGTAGAACATGCGGCCGATGCACACGCCATAGGCGCCGCCGACCAGCTTACCATCCAGCCACAGCTCGGACGAGTGGGCGTAACCGAGCTGGTGCAATCCGGTGTAGCCGGCGATGATGTCTTCCGAGATCCAGGTGCCGGGGCCATCCTTGCGGGGCGCGGCGCAGGCCCGCATCACCTGTTCGAAGGCGCTGTCGAAGCGCACCTGCCAGCGGCCATCCGTGTGGCGGCTGCGTTCCACCTTGCGCAGGGTTTTCTTCAGGCTGTCGCTGATGCGGAATTGTTCCGTCATCAGCACCATGCGCGGGTCGGTGCTCCACCACAGGATGGGCTGGCCTTCGGAAAACCAGGGGAAGATGCCGCGCTGGTAAGCCGCCAGCAAGCGCTGGGGCGACAGGTCGGCGCCGGCCGCCAGCAGGCCGGGCGCGTCCGTCGTGAGGGCGCTGGCCACGTCCGGGAAGGGGCTGTGCGCTTCGAGCCAGGGAATCACGGCCGCCTCAGACGTCGCTGCGCATGGGACGGTCGACGTCCTGGGTATAAAAGCCGTGGCCGCCGCCTTCGCGCATGCGGGCGCGGTCGGCGAAGAACAGCTCCAGCGTGGTGCGGACCGTGGGGAAGGCCAGCTCATCCCAAGGGATCTCCGCTTCCGTGAACATCTTCACTTCCAGGCTTTCCTCGCCGGGCGCGAAATCGAGGTCGCGCAGCGTGGCCAGGTAGAACATGTGGACCTGGTGCACGCGCGCCACGTTGAGCAAGGTGAACAACTGGCCCAGTTCGACGTTGGCGCCCGCTTCCTCCACCGTTTCGCGCACGGCGGCCTGGGAAGTGGTTTCATTGTTTTCCATGAAACCGGCCGGCAGGGTCCAATAGCCGTAGCGCGGTTCGATGGCGCGCCGGCACAGCAGCACCTGGGTCTGGCCGTCGCGCTCCCACACGGGAATCGAACCGAGCACCATTTTCGGGTTCTGGTAATGAATGGTGGCGCAGTGGGTGCAGACATAGCGCGGACGGTTATCGCCGGCCGGCACGGTCAGGGACACGGGGTGGGCGCATTCGGAACAAAATTTCATGGGACGGTAGCTCAAGTCGTGATGTGCTTACTTTACACCCATTGCAGCCGTCGCGGCATGTCCGCGGCGGCCACGCCAGAGGGAAAACCGGGCCGGGCGGCGCGCCGCTGGCCCAGTCTCGATATTTATATGGCCTATCAGCGGCGATTTCGGGATTGATATTGCCTAAATCGCTGAACTGTCCTATAATGATCACATCAGACGCGGGGTGGAGCAGTCTGGCAGCTCGTCGGGCTCATAACCCGAAGGTCACAGGTTCAAATCCTGTCCCCGCAACCAAATTCCAAAAAAACCGTCATCCGTGCTAAGCTGGTGACGGTTTTTTTATTGCCGCGACCAACCACAACACTGTCGGGCGATGATTTGACCCAGATCATGGAAATGCCACTCCGTTATTGAGCCAGCGCAAGATGCGTGGTCATAATGGAAGATCGGTGCTACTCTTCAATAATATGCGTTGAGTTGGCAATCCCCCTCTGTCCCGCGGGTTGTCGCTCCTGAAACGCCAGTCTGCGCCCCCAAACACCGTGCCAGCCGTTTGAACCCGCCGGGACCACCCGGAACCGCCGTCCCGCCCTCGGCCGGACGCCTCGTGGATTCACCGCTGCCGATACCTGAAAGGGGGATGAGATGGCCAGCTCGCGCAATCGTTTCATCACCCTCGTCACCGTCAGCTACACCATCCTGGCGCTGGCCTGGATCTTCCTGTCCGACCAGATGTTGTTGAGTGTGCTCAATGTGCGGGACGCCGCCTGGCTGTCCACCGCCAAGGGCGTGTTTTTCGTCGTCAGCACGGCGGTCGGTTATTTCCTCGCCTTGCGTGCCGTGGGCGGCGACGAGGGCCGCGCGCAACCGCTGCTGTCCATGATGGCGATCGGCCTGGCGCCCGAGCGCGGCAACAGCGCGCTGGCCTACGTGCTGGCGGCCGCGCTGTCCGGCGCCACCCTGTTCGCCCGCCTCAACATGGTGATGATCGACCATCATCATCCCTGGCTGATCCTGTTCGTGCTGCCCATCATCCTGAGCGCCATGCTTGGCGGCCTGGGGCCGGGCTTGCTGGCCACGGCGGTGGCGACGGTGGGCGACAAGCTGCTGGCCATCGAACCGTTGTACACCATGCGCTTCAACAGCGGCACCGATTTGCTCGTGTGGAGCTTGCTGGTGCTGAACGGCGTCGTGGTCAGCGTGCTGAGCGAAGTGCTGCGCCGCGCCCTGCACCGGCGCGACGTGGACCGCAACCTGCTGACCAGCGTCGTCAGCGGTACCTCGGACGCCATCTACGTCAAGGACTTGCAAGGCCGCTACCTGCTGGCCAATGGCGCGGCGGCCGCCTACCTTGGCCGCACCCAGGACGAAGTACTGGGGTGCGACGACCTGGCCATGTTGCCGGTCGACACGGCGTTGGCGCTGCTGAAGCTGGATCGCGAGATCATCGCGTCGGGCCGTACCCAGACCAAGGAGGAGTACATGGTCAACCAGGATGGCGAGCGCATCCTGTTCCAGTCCACCAAGGGACCCATCCATGACCCGTCCGGCAACGTGGTGGGCCTGTTCGGCGTGTCACGCGACATCACCAAGAGCAAGGCGGCCGAGGAACGCATCCAGTACCTGGCCCATTACGACGTGTTGACGGGCCTGCCCAACCGGGTGCAGTTGGACGAACGCATCCAGCACGCCATCGCCCAGGCCGCGGAAAGCGGCCAGCAACTGGCCCTGCTGTTCCTGGACCTGGACCATTTCAAGGACATCAACGACAGCTTGGGCCACAGCGTGGGTGACGCGCTGCTGGTGGCGCTGGCGCGGCGGCTGCGCACCATCATGCGCGCCGACGACATGGTGGCGCGCCAGGGGGGCGACGAATTCGTGTTCCTGCTGCAAGGAGTGGACGTGGCCGGCCTGGCGCAGACGGCACAGCGTATCCTGGACGTGGTGGAGGAGACCTTCTCCATCGAACAGCATGAACTGGCGGTGAGCGGTTCGATCGGCATCGCCCTGTACCCGGACGACAGCGGCATCCCGGAAGGGCTGGTCAAGTGCGCCGACGCCGCCATGTACCGGGCCAAGGAGAATGGCCGTAACCGCTACTGCTTCTTTACCGCCGAGATCGAAGCGCTGACGGTGCGCCGCATGCAACTGGTGAGCGCGCTGCGCCACGCGCTCGAGCAGCACCAGCTGACCATCCACTACCAGCCCCAGGTCAGCGCGCGCGATGGGCGCCTGATCGGCGCCGAAGCGCTGCTGCGCTGGCACCATCCGGTGCTGGGCCAGGTGTCGCCGGACGAATTCATTCCGGCCGCCGAGGATAGCGGCTTGATCGTGCCGATCGGCGAATGGGTGCTGCGGCGCGCCGTACGCCAGATGAAGGCGTGGCTGGACGAAGGCATGGCGCCGTTCGTGATGGCCGTCAACCTGTCGACCGTGCAGTTCCGCCATCCCAACCTGCCGGCCATGGTGGCCACCATCCTGGCCGAGGAACAGTTGCCGCCCCAGTACCTGGAGCTGGAACTGACCGAGAGCGGCGCCATGCACGATCCGCCGGCCGCCGTCGCCGTGATGGACCAGTTGCACGAGCATGGCGTGCGCATGGCGATCGACGATTTCGGCATCGCCTATTCCTCGCTCAGCTACCTGAAGAAGTTCAAGGTGTACAAGCTCAAGATCGACCAGTCCTTCGTGCGCGACATCAGCGCCGATTCGGAGGACCGGGCCATCGTCACGGCCATCATCGCCATGGCGCGCGGGCTGGGCTTGCGCACCATCGCCGAGGGCGTGGAAACGCAGGCCCAGCTGGAGTTCCTGCGCGAGCACGGCTGCGATGAAATCCAGGGCTACTACTACAGCAAGCCCCTTACGGCCGAGCAGTTCGGCCACTTCGCCCGGGAGGTGGAAGCATGCGCGGCATAAGAGCTTATCGTGTACTGCGGCGCCGCGCGCGTCGTCCCGCGCCGTGCGAACGGGAGCGCGGTCATGTCATCTACCGGCGCCGGGCGCCGTGGCAGTGGACCGGGGAATAAGTGGCGCGGGACCGGGCACCAAGCCTCGGCCCCTCAGCTCTGTGGCGTCGTGTCCTGCCCATTTGCGGGTGGATGCAGGCTGGCCCACAGGTGGGCGGCGGCCATGGTGCGGTGGGGGCGGTAGCGGGCCAGGAATTGTTCGGTGCGCGCCAGGTCGGGCTTGTCCTGCTCACCCAGTAAGCGCTGCAGCGCGGCGCGCACGGCCACGTCGCCATGCAGCGAGCAGTCGGCATAGCCGTAGCCGCGCAGCAGGCCATAATTGACGGTCCACGGGCCGATGCCTTTCACGGCCAGCAGTGCGGCCGATACTTCCTCGATGCCATAATCCGGCCCCAACGCCAGCCGCAGTTCGCCGCTGGCCACCAATTGCGCCAGGCGCAGCACGGTCTCGGCCTTGGCGCGCGAAAATTTGCGTGTCGTGAGCACGTCCGGTCCGAGCTTGGCCGCGCTGCTCGCGTCCGGGTAGCACCACAGGCCGGAACTGTGCTGGCGTCCCGCCTGCAGGATAAAGGTGCGGCGCAGGGCGATGGCGAACGGCAGGTTGATTTGCTGGCCGATGATGGCCCAGGTGAGCGCTTCGAACACGGTGGCCGACTGCACCACGCGCAGGCCTGCCTGTGCGCGCGTGAGGGGGCCGAACAGGGGATCGGCGGCCGTGAACTCGGCGAATGGCTGGGGATCGATGCGCAGGCCCAGCACGGCGTCGGCGGCGGCGCGGGCGTAGGCCACGATGGCTGGCGTGCAGGGGCCGTCGGCCAGCACGGTGCAGGTGGCGCTCGATCGCGCGCCGGTGTGCGCGCGGTCGTGCTCCATGTCGGGCGCGAGGTTGAGCGCAATCTCAAGCACCACCGGCACACCGTCGAGCAGCATGCCTTTGCGCAGCTGCCGTGCGCTGACCTGCTCGGCCACGCTTTCCGCGTCGCGCCGGTGGAAGGCCAGCACGTCGTCCAGCCGGTAGCTGGCCGGCAGCGGCAGCGTGAATTGTGCGGCGGCGGACTGCGTCATGTCGCGCTGGCCTTGCGCGGCGCGCCCAGGCTGGGGCGGAAGCCCGTCACCAGCGCCGTCCCCAACAGCACGATGGCGGCACCGGCCCAGGTGTACCAGCCGGTCGTCTCGCCCAGGAACAGCACGCCCCACAGGATGCCGAACATGGGGCTGAGGAAGGTCACCGTGAGCGCGGACGCCGGCCCCACATCCTCGATCAGGCGGAAGTAGATCAGGTAAGCCACGCCGCTGCACAACACGCCCAAGGCCAGCACGGCGCCCATGATGCCGATGGTGGGCGTGGCCGGCGCCGGGAACCACGGCAGTACAGGCAGCACCAGCAAGGTGGCGGCCCACATGCTGCCGTGGGCGTTGGCGAACGGCGGCACCGCTTGCGCCGATTTGGCCGACTTGGCGTAGTTGCTGGCGATGCCGTAGTTGAAGGAGGCGAACAGCACGGCCGCGATGGCGATGCCGGCGCCCGGGCCAGCGCTCACATGGTCGAAGCTGACCAGCAGCGCCACCCCGGCCGCGCCCAGCAGCAGCCCCGCCACCACGGTGGGCGACACCATGCGGCGCGACCAGGCGGCGCCGATGACGGCGCCCCACAGCGGTGTGCTGGCGTTGAGCACCGCCATCAGCGAGGCGGACAGGCTGCGCGCGGCGTACGCGAACAGCAGGAAGGGCAGGGCGGAATTGAACAGGCCCAGGATCAGGTAATGCTTCCAGTGCTGGCGCAAGTTCAAGGGCTTATGCAGCGTCAGCGCCACAATGGCCAGGAACAAGGCGGCGAACAGCACCCGGTACTGGATCAGCAGCCCCGCGCCCAGCACCGGCGCGGCGATGCGCATGAACAGGAAGGAGCCGCCCCAGATGGCGGCCAGCAGGATCAGTCGGAACAGGTTGGCGGTGCTCATGGACGGCGTCCCATTGAAAAAGCGTGATTGTCGGGTATCGGCGGCGTGCGCGCCACCTGGTTCTTGCTGTTGAACTCATGGGCCGTGCGGGCTAGGCTGCTCATGTCGGTGGCCCGCCCCGGATGCAGCCATTCGACTATACTATGGCTCTCCAAAGCCTGCAGGAAGCCCTGATGACCCAATCCGCCAACCACGATGACGGCAATCCCAAGTTCGGGCGCCTGCTGATCGTGCTGATCATCGCCGTGTTGTTCTGCGTCGCCCTCACGTGGGTGATGGGCGCAGTGTTCCCCGACTTCCCCAACTTCAAGTAGATGGCAAGAGGCGTCGCCCGCTAGCGGCGGCGGCATACGGCGGCCAGCGCGGCCGCGTATGGGCTGCCGGGGGCGATGGCTTCGGGGCTGAATTGTTCGAAGCGGTAGTTCTCCACCGGCTCGCCACGGCCCATCGCTTCGGGATAGTAGATCTGCGCCTGCAGGATAGCGCTGCGCGCCCCGCATACATACACGTGCTGCGCCTTGATGGAGCGGAATGGTTTGCCGCCCGGCGTGTTCTGCGGGCGGCGGAAGCTGCGCAGCGTCCACGCCCGCCGGCCCTGTTCCAGGCGCGCGATGCTGGCCCGGTCCAGGTACAGCGTGGCGCCTTCGGCCCGTCCCACGCGGTGCCAGTGGGTCCGGTGGTGGGCCGCGCTGCCATGCGCCCCTTTCGCCGCCTGCGCCGTGCCGCAGCAGATCAGCAGCAGCAAGGGCAGGAGCAGGGCGCGCATGACTGGCTCCCGGATCAGGGCAGCAGCGGCTTGCGGGCGGCCTGCTTGGCCTTGATCTCGGCCACCGTCTTGTCGATCACGCCCAGCCGGTAGCTGGTGGCGGGATGGATGGCCGTGTAGCCGTTCAGTACCGTCGGCGGGTACTGGCCGGCCAGGCGCTGCCAGAAGGCGTGCGCGTGTTCGATGTTGTAGCCGGCGCGGGCCAGCAGGTACAGCGCCAGGTAGTCGGCCGCCGCGTCCAGATCCTGCGGCACGGGCTTGATGCCGGCGCTGCCGATCAGCAGCGAAGTGTCGGGCCGTACGGCCACCAGGTTGTCGATCATGCCGCCCACGGTGTAAGCCTGGCGCGTGGTGTTGGCGTGGCCCAGCACGTTGTGGGCGATGTCCTTGGCCAGCACGAAGGCGATTGCCTCGTCGCTCTGGGCGAAGTTGACCATGCCGCGCGTGATCAGCACGCGCTGGCCGTCCGAATAGGAATTGATGTTGTCCGCGTTGCCCAGGTCGACCTTGAAGGCGCAGGCGCGGGTGACGGGCACGGTGATGGCCCGCACGGCGCTGCCCCGGCGCACGGTGATGCTGAGCGCGGAATGGCGGCCCACCAGCGGACCGAGGATGCGGGCGGCCTGGGTTTCCGCATTGGGACCAGTGGGCAGCGGCTGCGCTTCTACTGACACCAGCTCGTCGCCCTTGCGCAGGCCGGCGCGGGCGGCGCCGCTGCCGGGCAGCACGCCCGACACCTGCAGCTGTTCGCCGTAGCCCAGCGCGGCCTGGGCCGCGTCGGCGAATTCACCGGGATAGGAGTACTTGTTCTTGGCCGTGAAGCCCAATAATTCGTGGGCGTGGGTGCGGCACAGGTCCGCGTTGTTGATCAGCAGCGGCGCCACGATCTGGTACAGCCGTTCCTGGGTGGCCACCATGCGGCTCACCGTGTCGCGCGCTTCCAGCATGCGGGCCGTGACCACCACCGGTTCGGGCGCCGGCGCGGGGCGCGTGATGGTGGGCGCGGGCGCCGGCGGCGCCGTCTTGAACATGGAGCAGGCCGACAGCAGCAGCACCGCCGTCATGGCGGCCCATGGTTTGGCGATTTGGCGGCGCGGTGCGCCTGGCTGCTGGCCGGAGTGAGGCATGGTCTGTCCTGTCCTTAGTGTTTGCCGGTGCTG
This sequence comes from Rugamonas apoptosis, assembly GCF_014042355.1. GTDB lineage: Bacteria > Pseudomonadota > Gammaproteobacteria > Burkholderiales > Burkholderiaceae_D > Rugamonas > Rugamonas apoptosis. The sequence goes on along the minus strand of NZ_JACEZU010000002.1, from coordinate 378,551 downwards.
CCGAAACCGCCCGCACCGCGTTCGCTGGCGTCGAAATCCTCGACGATATTAAACCCGACCTGCAGCACCGGTACGATGATCAATTGCGCCAGGCGCTCCATGGGCTGCAGCGTGAAGGCGCTGTGGCCGCGGTTCCAGGTCGATACCATTAACTGGCCCTGGTAGTCGGAATCGATCAAGCCTACCAGATTCCCCAGCACAATGCCGTTCTTGTGGCCCATGCCGCTGCGCGGCAGGATCATGGCGGCGTAGCCAGGATCGGCCACGTGGATCGCCAGGCCGGTGGGAATCAGCACGGTCTGGCCGGCCTCGATGACGATGGGGGCGTCGATGCAGGCGCGCAGGTCCAGGCCGGCGCTGCCGGGCGTGGCGTAGGCGGGCAGCATGTCCTTCATGCGTGGGTCGAGGATCTTGACGTCGATATTTTTCATTGTTGCGGTTTCAGGTGATTCAGGTGGTGATGGAGCGCAAGCGTCACTGGAACAGCGAGTACTTGTCGATCCGCTTGGAGATTTCGCATACCAGCTGGCGCGCCAGCGTGAGCTTGTCGGCGCGCGGCAGGATGGTGTGGCCGTTTTCGTCGAACAGGATGATGGTGTTGTCGTCCTGGCCGAAGGTGTGGTGGCCGATATTCCCGACCAATAGCGGGATGCCTTTCTTCTCGCGCTTGACGGCGCCGTATTCGAGCAGGTTTTCCGATTCGGCGGCAAAGCCCACGCAATAGGGATGGCCGGCCAGCGAGGTGCGGGCGGCCACCGTGGCCAGGATGTCCGGGTTCTGTTCGAATTTGAGTTCGGGCACGGAGCCGTCGCCCTTCTTCTTCATTTTCTGGGCGCTGCTGTTGGCCACGCGCCAGTCGGCCACGGCCGCCACGGCCACGAACACGTGCTGGCCTTCCACGGCCGCCATCACGGCGTCGTGCATCTGCTGCGCGCTTTGCACGTTGACGCGCTGCACGCCGTAGGGCGTGGGCAGGGCGGTGGGGCCGGAGATCAGCAGCACCTCGGCCCCCGCTTCGCGCGCCGCGCGCGCGACCGCGTAGCCCATCTTGCCGGAAGACAGATTGGTGATGCCGCGCACCGGGTCGATGGCTTCAAACGTGGGGCCGGCCGTGACCAGGATGCGCTTGCCGGCCATGGTCTTGGGCTGGAAGGCGGCGATCACTTCCTCCAGCAGCTGCTGCGGTTCCAGCATGCGGCCCAGGCCCACTTCGCCGCAAGCCTGTTCGCCGGCGCCGGGGCCGAAGAGGACGATGCCGTCCTCGCGCAGCTGGGCCACGTTGCGCTGGGTGGCCGGGTTCTGCCACATCTCCACGTTCATGGCCGGCGCGATCAGCAGCGGCAACTGGCGTGGGCGGGCCAGACACATGGTCGACAGCAGGTCGTCGCACACGCCGTGGGCCAGCTTGACCATGAAGTCGGCCGAGCAGGGCGCGATCAGGATGGCGTCGGCGCCACGGGTGACGTCGATGTGGGCCATGTTGTTGTCCACCCGCGGATCCCACTGGCTGGAGAACACGGGCCGTCCCGACAGGGCCTGCATGGTGACAGGTGTGATGAAGTGGGCGGCGGCGTCCGTCATCACCACCTGCACGCTGGCACCCTGGCCAGTGAGCAGGCGGCACAGTTCGGCCGCCTTGTAGCAGGCCACGCCGCCGGACAGGCCGAGGACGATTTTCTTACCGGTGAGGTCCATGCTGGTGCTCCGTGCTTAGCGGTTCACGCGGCGCAGTTCATCGAGGATGAACAGGCCGGCGCCAAGGCAGATGGCCGAATCGGCGAGGTTGAACGCCGGGAAGTGGCCGAATGCCTTGTGGTGGAAATCGAGGAAATCGATCACGTGGCCATACAGCAGGCGGTCGATCACGTTGCCGATGGCGCCGCCCAGGATCAGGGCCAGGGCCCAGCAGAACAGGCGCTGGCCGCCATGCTTCTTGAGCAGGAAGATGATGTAGGCCGCCGCGCCGAGCGCGATGGCGGTAAAGAAGTAGCGCTGCCAGCCGCCCGCGTCGCGCAGGAAGCTGAAGGCGGCGCCGGGATTGTAGGCCAGCACCAGGTTGAAGAAGGAGGTGACGACTTTTTCCTCACCGAGCGTAAACAGCTTGGTGATGGTGATCTTGGACAGCTGGTCGAGCAGGATCACGATGGCGGCGATGCCCAGCCATGGCGTCAGGCTGGATTGGGGTTTGGCGGAAAAGCGGGATTTGTTGGTGGCCATGGAATGTCGGTTGGTTTCGTGACCGCCGCCGCGCCGTGCGCAGCGGGTGCTGGGCGGCGCGGCGGCGGAGGCAGGCATAGTACAGACTTAAGCGAACTTGCGGCGCTCGCCTGCGCCGAACAGGTTGCTGTGGCAGCGGCCGCACAGGGTAGGGTGGTCGGCGTGGCTGCCCACGTCGGCGCGGTAGTGCCAGCAGCGCTCGCACTTATCGGCGGCCGATGCGGCCACTTCCACCGTTTCCTCCGCTTCGCCCGCCACCTTGGCCACCTTGGCCTGCGAGGTGATGAACACGAACTTGAGGTCATCTTCCAGGCTGGCCAGCAGCGCGTACTTGTCGCCGGCCGCCTTGATGCTCAGTTCCGCCTGCAGCGACGAACCGATCGCGCCCGAGGTGCGCAGGTCTTCCAGTTGCTTGGTGACGTCGGCGCGCACGGCGCGCAGGGCCTCGTACTTGGCCAGCAGGGCGGCGCCATCGGCCAGTTCCGGCAGTTGCCACCAGGTCTGGGTGAAGATGGTTTCGTCGCTGGCCTGGAACGAGGCCGGGCCGGCGAAGATGGCCCATGCTTCTTCGGCCGTGAACGACAGGGCCGGCGCCATCAGGCGCAGCAGGCTTTGCGTGATGTGCCACAAGGCCGTTTGCGCCGAACGGCGGCCGTGCGAAGTCAGGCCCGAGGTGTACAGACGGTCCTTGAGGATATCCAGGTAGAAGCCGCCCAGGTCTTCCGAGCAGAAGTTCTGCAGCTTGGAGACGACCGGATGGAATTCGAACTGTTCATAGTGCTGCGTGATCTGCGCCTGCAGCGCGCCCATGTTGGCGATCGCGTAGCGGTCGATCTCCAGCAGTTCGGCCACCGGCACGGCATGCTGCGCCGGGTCGAAGTCGGAGGTGTTGGCCAGCAGGAAGCGCAGCGTGTTGCGGATGCGGCGATACGATTCCGTCACGCGCTTGAGGATCTCGTCGGAGATCGACAGTTCGCCCGTGTAGTCGGTGGCGGCTACCCACAGGCGCAGGATATCGGCGCCCAGCTTGTTGGACACGTCCTGCGGCGAGACGGTGTTACCGACCGACTTGGACATCTTCTTGCCTTCGCCATCGACCACGAAGCCGTGCGTGAGCAGCGCCTTGTACGGTGGGGCGCCGTTCAGCATGGACGACGTCAGCAGCGAGGAGTGGAACCAGCCGCGGTGCTGGTCCGAGCCTTCCAGGTACAGGTCGGCCGGGAAGTGGGACTGCTGCTGGTGCGAGCCGCGCAGCACCGTCTGGTGCGTGGTGCCGGAGTCGAACCACACGTCCAGCGTGTCCTTGTTCTTGTCGTAGTGGGCCGCCTCGTCGCCGATCAGGTCTTTCAGGTCCAGTTGCAGCCAGGCGTCGATGCCGCTCTTTTCGATCAGCTTGGCCACCTGTTCCAGCAGTTCCGGGGTGCGCGGGTGCAGTTCACCCGTTTCCTTGTGCACCACGAAGGCCATCGGCACGCCCCACTGGCGCTGGCGCGACAAAGTCCAGTCGGGACGGTTGGCGATCATGCCGTGCAGGCGCGCCTGGCCCCAGTCCGGGAAGAACCGGGTGGCGTCGATGCCCTTGAGGGCCGTCTGGCGCAGGGTCGGGCCGCCATCCTTGGGATGCACGTCCATGCCGGCGAACCACTGCGAGGTGGCCCGGTAGATGATGGGGGTCTTATGGCGCCAGCAGTGCATGTAGCTGTGGTCGAACATCTTCACTTCGAACAGCGCGCCTTTCTCCTTCAGGGCCGCGCAGATCGGCTTGGACGCTTCCCAGATCGTCATGCCGCCGAACAGGGGCAGCGATTCGGCGTATTTGCCGTCGCCCAGCACCGGGGTCAGGATGGCGTCATCCTTCATGCCGTGCGCCTTGCAGGAGATGAAGTCGTCCAGGCCGTAGGCGGGTGCCGAGTGCACCACGCCGGTACCGCTTTCGGTGGTCACGTAGTCGGCGATGTACATCGGCGACAGGCGGTCGAAGAAGGCGTCGCGCGCGTGCAGCGGATGGCGGAAGCCGATACCGGCCAGGGCCTGGCCGTCGCAGGTGGCGATGGTGGTGCCTTCCAGCTTGTAGCGGGCCAGGCACGACACGGCCAGGTCCTGCGCCAGGATCAACAGCAGCGGCTGGCCGTCGCGCACGGTTTCCACCAGCGCGTATTTGACTTCGGCGTGCACGTTCAGGGCCTGGTTGGACGGGATGGTCCACGGCGTGGTGGTCCAGATCACGATGAAGCCGTTCTCGGTCGGCAGCTTATCGAGGCCGAAGGCGGTGGCCAGCTTGTCGTACTCGGCGAACTTGAAGCCCACGTCGATGGCTGGATCGCGCTTGTCGGCGTATTCCACTTCCGCTTCGGCCAGGGCCGAGCCGCAATCGAAGCACCAGTTGACGGGCTTCAGGCCGCGATACACGAAGCCCTTCTCCAGCAGCTGGCCCAGGGCGCGCAGCTCGTCGGCCTCGTTCGAGTAGTTCATGGTCAGGTAAGGGTTTTCCCACTCGCCCAATACGCCCAGGCGGATGAAGTCCTTGCGCTGGCGCTCCACCTGTTCGTGGGCGTAGGCACGGGCCTTGGTCAGCACGTCGGCCGTGGGCAGGTTTTTACCGTACAGTTTTTCGATCTGGATCTCGATCGGCATGCCGTGGCAATCCCAGCCCGGCACGTAGGGCGCGTCGAAGCCGGCCAGGGTGCGCGACTTGACCACCATGTCCTTGAGGATCTTGTTGACGGCGTGGCCGATGTGGATGTCGCCGTTGGCGTACGGTGGGCCGTCGTGCAGCACGAATTTCGGCCGGCCGGCGGCCGCCTTGCGGATGCGCTGGTAAATCTTCTTGTCCTGCCATTCCTTGACCCATTGCGGCTCGCGCTTGGCCATGTCGCCGCGCATGGGGAAGGGGGTTTCCGTCATGTTGACGGGGTATTTGCTCTCGGGCTTCTTGCCTTGCTTGTCTTGTTTCGGATTGGCTGGTTTGTTATCGGACATGTTTATCTTCTAGGTGACGTCTATCGTATTTGCTTGGGAGTGCCGGCGCGTTTGGCTTTGCGTTGCGCACTCAAATTCGGTCGGTGGCGCCGGTCGCGCCATTGCTCGCGCCGGCGTGCTCGCGGAACCAGGCGCGCGCCTGCTCGGCGTCGCGATCGATGGCGGCCGTCAGCGTGGGCAGGTCCACATATTTTTCCTCGTCGCGCAGCTTGTGCAGGAATTCCACCCGCACCTGGCGGCCGTAGCAGCTCTGGTTAAAGTCGAATACGTGCACTTCCAGCAGCACCCGGCCGCTGTCCTCCACCGTGGGGCGCACGCCCAGGCTGGCCACGGCTGGCAGCGGCGCGTCGGCCAGGCCGTGCACCTGGACGATGAAGATGCCGGCCAGCGCGGGCCGGTGCGGCACCCGCAGGTTGAGGGTGGGGAAGCCCAGCGTGCGGCCCAGTTTCGCGCCGTGGATCACGTGGCCGGAGATGGCGTACGGGTGGCCCAGCAACTGTTGGGCGTGGGCGAAGTCGCCGGCGGCCAGCGCGGTGCGCACCGCCGAGGACGAGATGCGGATCTCGCCATTCATCACGGTGGGCAGGGTTTCGACCTGGAAGCCGTAGTGGCGGCCCGCCTCCTGCAGCAGGGCGACGTTGCCGGCGCGCTTGGCGCCGTAGCAGAAGTCGTCGCCCACCATCAGCCATTTGACGTGCAAGCCGTCGACCAGCACTTTTTCCGTGAACTCCTGCGGCGTCAAGGCCGCGAAGTGTTCCGAGAAGTGCTCGACGATGACGCGGTCGATGCCGTTGTTGTCCAGCGATTGCAGCTTGTCGCGCAAGTTGGCGATGCGGGGCGGGGCCTTGGACAGGTCGCCGGCACGGCGGGCGAAGAATTCACGGGGGTGGGGTTCGAACGTCATCACGGCCGCTTCCAGGCCGAGCCGGTCGGCGGCGGCGCGCACATGCGCCAGCAGGGCCTGATGGCCCCGGTGCACGCCGTCGAAGTTGCCAATTGTCAACGCGCACGGCGCGCGCGCCGCCGCGTTGGGGAGTCCGCGAAATACCTTCATGGGATGTGAGGAAAACTGTCGCTAAATGGAGGATTATACGGACTGTTTGGACTAAGCACAGCCGCAAGGGGCAGTGAGGGGCCGATTTCGGCCCTGTAAACGCAAAAAGCGCGGATAAACCGCGCTTTTTAGAGGGACGGATCGAGAACCGGCCGGAGCCGCCCTTGATCGCCTCCCACCACCTTACATTGGGTGATTGATCTGCAGCGTCCAGTAACGGGCCAGGTCGGCGGCGCCGTCCGTGCCCTTGACCGTCTTCAGCGTCGCCAGGGCGGCCGCTTTCTTGCCGGCCTGAGCCTGGGCGATACCCAGGTGCAGCTTCAGCTCTTCAGGGTGCTTGGCCTCGTCCATCTTGGCGGCCTTGGTCATCAGATCCAGGCCCTTATCGACCTTGCCTGCCGTGACCATACCGAAGCCCAGGTTGCTCAAGCCATCGGCATCCTTGTTCTTGGTCAGTTCCGCTTCCTGCGCCGCGGCCGTCTTCTCGCTATCGGCGGCCGTCTTGACAGCCAGGTCCTTCAGGCGCTGGTGGCGGGCCGCGTCGGAACCGACGCCCAGCACATTCTTCTTGTAACCCTGGTCGATCACTTTCAGGGCTTCAGCCGGATTGCCAGCTTGCAGGGCCAGCTGGCTCATTTCCATGTATTCGCCCGGCTTGGCCAGCAGGCCGTTGGCCAGGCGCAGGCGCAGCACGTCCAGCGACAGGGTGCCCGAGAAGCCAGGCTTGCCCGACACGCGGTTCAGCAGGTCGGCCCAGTAGCTGGTCTTCGGATAGGAACCGGCCAGTTTTTCCAGGGTCTGCACGTAGCCGGCCTTGTCGTTCTGTTTCAGCTGGATATTGGCCAGCATCTGCAGCGAGCCTTCGCTGTTGGCGTGCGACGATTGCAGTTCCTTGGCCGCTTCCGCGTATTTGCCGCTGATGTAGTAGGTCTGTACCAGCAGTTCATGCATCTGCGGATTGTCGCCGTCTTTGAGCGAGCGCTGGATCCAGATGATGGCTTTCGGGTAGTCCTTGGCGCGGTAGTAGATGCCGGCCAGGGCCTGGGTGAATTTGGGGGCTTCGGCAGGCGACAGCTTGCCGGAATTGATCACCGCTTCGAAGGCCTTGGCGGCGGCGTCGTTATCGCCGGCGGCGGCGGCGGCCGAAGCGCGGGTGCGCTCGATCATGTAGATTTCGTTGGGGGTCTTGCCGCCCACGGCGTCGGCTTCCTTCAGCTTGGCCAGCGCTTCCTTGTTCTTACCTGCCTGTGCCAGTTTCTGCGCTTCCTGCAGGGGCTTGCCGATTTCCGCGCGCACGGCGTCGGCGGCGTAGGCGACCGGGCTCAGGCCAACGATGGGAGCTGCCGCGGTGAAACCGATGGCGGCCATTACCAGGCCGAGATGAGCGAGACGAAACTTGGTCATGGGGAGGAATCTTTCTTCAAAATGCGAAATAGGCAGGATAATCCTGCCTATCATTGCTGTAAAGGGAACGTACTGCAGAAGTGCTCAAATAGTCCATGGCGTCGGAGTGGCGCCATGGTCACTTTGAACCAACTTCTTATTGGAACTGTTCGTTGCCGACCAGGCCAATCTTGGTCACGCCCAGACGCTGGGCCGAAGCCATCACGCCTGCCACAACCTTGTACGACACCAGCTTGTTGGGGCGCAGGTGCACTTCCGGCTGGTCGGCTTGCGCCGCCACATCCATCAGTTTCGCTTCCAGGGAGTGACGGTCAGGAATGACCGCGTTGTCCCACAGAATCGTACCGTCGAAGTCCACGTCGATGGTGACCACAACGGGTTCCTTGGTCGGTGGCGGCGGGGTGCCGACCGGCATGTTCAAGTTCACCGAGTGGTTAGCCTTAGGAATCGTGATGATCATCATGATAATCAGCACCAGCATCACGTCGATGAGGGGCGTCATATTCATTTCCATCATTGGTTCCGGATCCGCGCCTTGGGCGCCGCCCGAACCGACATTCATACTCATGGTGTTTCCTTTTAAGAAGGGGGCTGGATCCGCCCCGGCGCGCTGTGGCCGTCCGGGGCGGGCAGGGCATTAACCCTTATCAGGCGGTTCGGTGATGAAGCCGACCTTCTGGATACCAGCACGCTGGGTCGTGTAAATCACCTTGCCGATCGCTTCGTAGCGCGTTTCCTGGTCGCCACGTACGTGTACTTCCGGCTGCGGCAGCTTGACTGCTTCCAGCTTCAGAAAATCGAACAACTCATTCGTGTCCTTCATTTTCTTCTGATTCCAGTAGATGTCGCCATCCTTGCTCACTACGATGTTGACATCTTCCGGCTTGGTCTGAATAACCTGGTTGGCTTCTTCTGGCAGCTTGATCTTGATCAGCTTCAGAACAACCGGGCTCGTGATCAGGAAGATAATCAGCAGAACCAACATGATGTCCACGAGGGGCGTCGTGTTGATTTCCGACATGACTTGATCTTCATCTCCGCTATCGGAGCCTACGGACATCGACATGATGATTACCCGATCTTTTTAGCGCCGGCGGCACGGCCAGCTTCGCTGGTGGACATGGCGCCCGAGATCAGCACGGAGTGCACGTCGGCGCTGAAGGAACGTACGTCTTCCATGGCGGCCTTGTTACGACGCACCAGCCAGTTGTAGCCCAGCACGGCAGGAACGGCGACGAACAGACCGAAGGCGGTCATGATCAGCGCTTCACCCACAGGACCTGCCACTTTGTCGATCGACGCGTTACCGGACATGCCGATGGCGATCAGTGCATTGTAAATACCCCACACGGTACCGAACAGACCGATGAACGGTGCGGTCGAACCAACGGTTGCCAGGAACGACAGGCCATCTTGCAGACGCGACTGGACTTTGTCCACAGCGCGCTGGATCGACATGGTGACCCAGGTCGACAGGTCGATTTGTTCCAGCAGGGCGCCGTCGTGGTGCGCGGTGGCCTTGGTGCCGGTTTCAGCGATGAAACGGAAAGGCGAGCCATCGGTCAGCGCGGTCGAGCCAGCGGCGATCGACGAAGCTTTCCAGAACTTGGCCGACGTTTCTTTCGACTGTTTGAAGATCTTCATCTGGTCGATCAGTTTGGTGATGATGATGTACCACGAGCCCATCGACATCAGCGACAGGATGATCAGGGTGCCGCGCGACACGAAACCGCCGTTCCAGACCGCTTCGAAGCCGTATGGGTTTTCCACTTCTTCCTTGGTGACCTTGGCGGCTGGAGCGGACGCTTCCGGTGCTGCTGCTGCCGCATCCGCTGCAGGCGCTGCTGCTGGTGCCGAAGCGGCTGCCGAAGCTGGCGCGTCTTCAGCCATGGCTGGTGCGCTTACCAGGGCGGTAGCTGCGGTCACCGAAAACAGCACAGCGGCCAGTACAGCGGACAAACGGGTATTCTTAAACATGCTTCCTCCAAATTGATAAAATAATCAGATCGCTGAATGTAGGTTAACAACGAACTTCGGTGAGACGAGAGGTCTCGGTTTACTCCAGCGTCCAAACGTATTGCACTTGCGTCCACGACTGTTCTGGCTTGCCGTCGGTCATGCCTGGCTTGAATTTGCATTTGCTAATCCCTGCCACGGCCGCTTTGTCCAGTTCTCTGAAACCACTCGATTTCAGGACCTTGGATTCGAGTACGTGACCGTCCGTGCCCACCAGGAACTGTAAGGTCACCGTACCGGTTTCTTCGTTGCGCAGCGATGACTTAGGCCATTCTGGTTTTGCGCAAGCGTTGAAATCGTAAACTGCTGGAATATGCACCGACTTGGCCGGGCCAGGAGGGGCTGCCGGCGGGGCCGGTGGCGCCTTCTGCAGGTCATTCGTCGCCGGTTTCACGTTGGTCGCGTTGGCGATCGTGTTTTGTACCGGTGGCGGTTGCTGCACGTTCACCTCAACTGGCGGGATGAAAGGCGGCGGTGGCGCTTTCATTTCCGGCGGCGGGGGTGGCGGTGGGAGCTCTTTCGGTGGAGGAGGTTTCACTTCCTCGATAATCTTGGTTTCAACCGGCTCGATCATCTTGCTGACCATCCGTTTGCCCAAGCCTGACACGATCCCGTAAGCGACCAGGATGTGCAGAAGAACCACGATTGTGATGCCTGTTACGTTCTTCCCGGCGCTTTTCTCGTTGTGCGTGAAATTCATGCCTGCTTTCTCCAATACCAACTCTTTTTTGTTGCTACCAAACCCCAAAATGGCGACACAAAACAACAGTCGCATCCGGGACGTCGGCGAATTATACATACGAATTCTTGATTTTACATAGAATTTTCAAGCCTAAAACCGGTTAAATTTCATGCGCTTAGCCTCTGTGGGCGGTGCTTTGTTGCGGTGCGTCTGCACCGTTCTGGTACAAAAAGCAAGTAACTTCAGCGCGTTTTTGATGCAAGATAATTGAGAGCGTTACTTTGTTTTTCAAATTCAAATAACGCGGAATTTTGTGTGGCAGATTTTTTGTATATCGATGGAAAATTCTGTGATTTCCGTTGCTTCGATGAAACTTGTTCTGAATGCGCTATACAAATTTCATCAAAAAAAATTTGACTTCCGCACCGCAGCATGCATTGCCGATTCAAACCGGGTTGAGAACGGCGGCCTCCGCGCGCATGGGGGAGGCCGCCGGGGCGGCCGTTGGGCGGCTGCCGGGTCAGCTGTTGCGGGCCCGTTTTTCGCGCTTGACTTCCAGCGAGCTGACCACTTCGCCGCTCGGACTCACCGTTTCCAGGTGCACGTCGAAGCCCCACAGCCGCGCCACGTGCTTGAGCACTTCGTTGGCCTGCTGGTTCAAGGGCCGGCGCTGGAACTGGGTATGGCGCAGGGTGAGTGCGCGGTCGTCGCGGGTATTGACGGACCACACCTGGATATTGGGCTCGCGGTTGCCCAGGTTGTACTGCTCGGCCAGTTGCTGGCGCACGTAGCGGTAGCCGAGGTCGTCGTGGATGGCTGACACGGCCAGCTTCTCGTTGTTGTCGTCGTCGAGCACGGCGAAGAAGTGGAATTCCCGGATCAGCTTGGGCGACAGGTATTGGGCGATGAAGCTTTCATCCTTGAAATTGCGCATCGCGAAGTCCAGCGTCTTGCGCCAGTCGCTGCCGGCGATGTCGGGGAACCATTCCTTGTCCTCGGCCGTGGGATGCTCGCAGATGCGGCGGATGTCCGTCATCATGGCGAAACCGAGCGCGTACGGGTTGATGCCGCTGTAATAAGGGCTGTTGACGGGCGGCTGGTAGACCACGTTGGTATGGCTCTTGAGGAATTCCATCATGAAGCCGTCGCCCACCACGCCCTCGTCATACAACTGGTTGAGGATGGTGTAGTGCCAGAACGTGGCCCAGCCCTCGTTCATCACCTGGGTCTGGCGCTGCGGGTAGAAGTACTGGGAGATCTTGCGCACGATGCGCACCATCTCGCGTTGCCACGGTTCCAGCAGCGGCGCGTACTTCTCGATAAAGTACAGCAGGTTTTCCTCGGGCTCGGGCGGGAAGCGGTGGTTGGTCTTGTCCACTTCCTCTTCCTCGCGCCGCGGCACGGTGCGCCACAGCTCGTTGATCTGGGACTGCACATAGGCTTCGCGTTCCTTCTGGCGCGCGTATTCCTGGGCCAGCGACAGCTTGGCCGGGCGCTTGTAGCGGTCCACGCCGTAATTCTGGATCGCGTGGCAGGAATCGAGCAGCAATTCCACGGCGTCGATGCCATGCCGCTGTTCGCACTCGGCGATGTAGTTCTTGGCGAACACCATATAGTCGACGATGGCTTCGGCGTCGGTCCAGGTGCGGAACAGATAGTTGCCCTTGAAGAAAGAATTATGGCCATAGGCCGCGTGCGCGATCACCAGCGCCTGCATGGTCAGGCTGTTCTCCTCCATTAAATAGGCGATGCAGGGGTTGGAATTGATGACGATCTCGTAGGCCAGCCCCATCTGGCCGCGCTTGTAACCCTTTTCCGTGGCCAGGAAGTGCTTGCCGAACGACCAATGGTTGTAGGACACGGGCATGCCGACGGACGTGTAGGCATCCATCATCTGCTCGGCCGTGATGATCTCCAGCTGATTGGGATAGGTGTCCAGTCCGAAATTCTCGGCCACCCGGCGGATTTCCTCGTGCGCCTGCTCGATCAGGTCGAACGTCCATTCCGATTGTTCCGGCAGGGCGTTGGGGTGGCGCGGTTTTTTTAGCATCTGGTTCATCATTTCGGCTGCTTCTTGAAAAGTTCACGGAACACCGGGTAGATGTCAGCCGGCGTGACGATTTTCTGCATGGCGAAATTGGGATGGTGGTCGGGCACCTGGGCGTATTGCTCCCACAGGTTTTGCGGCGGCCCGTCCGTGATCTCGACATAGGTGTAGTACTGCACCTTGGGCATGATGGTGTTGATCAACAGTTGGCGGCACAGCACGGAATCGTTGTCCCAGTTGTCGCCGTCCGAGGCCTGGGCCACGTAGCTGTTCCACTGGCCGCCGCCGTAGCGCTCGTCGATGATCTTGGTGAGCAGGTGCAGCGCCGACGACACCACCGTGCCGCCCGACTCGCGCGAGTGGAAGAATTCCTCCTCGTCCACCTCGGCCGCGGCCGTGTGGTGGCGGATGAAGACCACGTCGATCTTGTCGTAGGCCCGCTTGAGGAACAGGTAGAGCAGGATGAAGAAGCGCTTGGCCGTATCCTTGCGCGTCTCGTCCATGGAGCCCGACACGTCCATGATGCAGAACATCACGGCCTGGGTCATGGGCTTGGGCACCTTGATGCGGTTGCTGTAGCGCAGGTCGAACGGGTCGATGTAGGGTATCGCCAGCAGCCGCGTGTGCAGGTGGTGGATCAGTTTTTTCAGTTCCACCACGCGCGGATCTTCCAGCGGGGCGCCGGCCAGCAGCAATTCCTCCAGCTCGCGCTCGGCTTCGATCACCCGCTTGCGCGACGTGCCGCCCACGGCGATGCGCCGCCCCAGCGCGCCGCGCAAGGAGCGCAGCACGTGGATGTTCGAGGGCGTGCCCGACACCGTGTAGCCGGCCCGCTGGTTCTTGAATTCCGTGGTGGCCGTCAACTGGGTCTTGACCATGTGCGGCAATTCCAGGTCTTCGAAGAAGTAATTCATGAATTCTTCGCGCGACAATTCGAAGATGAAATCATCCTCGGTCAGCTGGTCACTATTGCCGGCCTTGCCGCGGCCGGCCCCGCCGCCACCCTTGGGCCGGTTGATCAGGTCGCCTTTCTGGTATTCCTCGTTACCGGGGTTGATGGTCTCCCACACACCGCCATGGGCGTGGCCGAACGACGGCTCGCCCACGTCCTTGACGGGAATGGAGACTTTTTCACCGTTCTCGATATCGGTGATGGAACGGCCCTTGATGGCGCGCCCCACGGCGTCCTTGATCTGAGCCTTGTAACGGCGCAGGAAACGCTCGCGGTTGACGGCGGACTTGTTCTTGCCCTGCAAACGACGGTCGATGAGGTAAGTCAAAAGATGCCTCCTGCTGCTATTGATCCGGCGGTCGGGGCGGGACGCGCGCGGCGCGTCCCGGCTGAAGCCCACAACCGTCTTACGACGACTTCCTCACGCGCAAGTACCATTCGCACAGCAGGCGCACCTGCTTGGCCGTATAGCCTTTTTCCACCATGCGCGCCACGAAGTCGGCGTGCTTGTTGGCGTCCTCGGCGCTGGCCTTGGCGTTGAACGAGATCACGGGCAGCAATTCCTCCGTGTTGGAGAACATCTTCTTCTCGATCACGGTGCGGAACTTCTCGTAGCTGGTCCAGGCCGGGTTCTTGCCCCCGTTGTTGGCCCGCGCCCGCAGTCCGAAGTTGACGATCTCGTTGCGGAAGTCCTTCGGATTGGAAATGCCGGCCGGCTTCTCGATCTTCTCCAGCTCGTTGTTGAGCGACTCGCGGTCGAAGCTCTCGCCCGTGTCCGGATCGCGGTATTCCTGGTCCTGGATCCAGAAGTCGGCGAACGTCACGTAACGGTCGAAGATATTCTGGCCATATTCGGAATAGCTCTCCAGGTAGGCGGTCTGGATTTCCTTGCCGATAAATTCCACGTATTTCTGCGCCAGGTACTCCTTAATATAGGAGAAGTATTTCTGTTCCGTCTCGGGCGGGAATTGTTCCCGTTCCACTTGCTGTTCCAGCACGTACAGCAGGTGCACCGGATTGGCCGCCACTTCCGTCGTGTCGAAGTTGAACACCTTGGACAGGATCTTGAACGCGAAGCGGGTCGACAGGCCGTTCATGCCTTCGTCCACGCCCGCGTAGTCCATGTATTCATGGATGGACTTGGCCTTGGGATCGGTATCCTTGAGGTTCTCGCCGTCGTACACCAGCATCTTGCTGTAGACGCTGGAATTCTCCGGTTCCTTCAGGCGCGACAGAATGGCGAACTGGGCCATCATCTTCAGGGTGCCGGGCGCGCATGGGGCCTGGTACAGCGAGGAATTGGCCACCAGCTTGTCGTAGATCTTGATCTCGTCCGTCACGCGCAGGCAGTACGGCACCTTGACGATGTAGATCCGGTCCAGGAACGCTTCGTTGTTGCGGTTGTTCTTGAACGACTTCCATTCCGATTCGTTGGAGTGGGCCAGGATGATGCCGTCGAAGGGGATGGCGCCGAAGCCTTCCGTGCCCTTGTAGTTGCCTTCCTGGGTGGCCGTCAGCAAGGGGTGCAGCACCTTGATGGGGGCCTTGAACATTTCCACGAATTCCATCAAGCCCTGGTTGGCCAGGCACAGGCCGCCCGAATAGCTGTAGGCGTCCGGATCGTCCTGGGCGTAGTCTTCCAGCTTGCGGATGTCGACCTTGCCCACCAGCGAGGAGATGTCCTGGTTGTTCTCGTCGCCCGGTTCGGTCTTGGAGATGGCCACCTGTTTCAGCACGGACGGATAGCGCTTGACGACGCGGAACTGGTTGATGTCGCCGTTGAATTCATGCAGGCGCTTGACGGCCCATGGGCTGGGGATGTTGCGCAGGTAGCGCCGCGGGATGCCGTAATCCTCTTCCAGGATGGTGCCGTCCTCTTCCTCGTTGAACAGGCCCAGCGGCGATTCGTTGACGGGCGACCCTTTCAGGCAATAGAAGGGCACATGTTCCATCAGCGACTTGAGCTTCTCCGCGATCGACGATTTGCCGCCGCCGACGGGACCGAGCAGGTACAGGATCTGCTTGCGTTCCTCCAGGCCCTGGGCCGCGTGGCGGAAGTAGGACACCACTTGCTCGATCACTTCCTCGGTGCCGTAGAACTCGCGGAACGCGGGGTAGATCTTGATGACCTTGTTGGCGAAGATGCGTGACAGCCGGGTATCGTTACGGGTGTCGACCAAGGTCGGCTCGCCGATCGCGGCGAGCATGCGCTCGGGGGCGCTGGCGTAGGTCAGGCGGTCCTTCTTGCACAGGGCAAGATATTCCGACATCGACATTTCCTCTTCGCGAGTCCGTTCGTACCGTGCGGCGTAGTTGTCAAAAATGGTCATTTGAATGTCCTTTAATGTAAGCCTACAAGTCACTGTGTCCCGGCAGTCGGTGTTGTGGTCTCTGCCTGATTTTCTTGGTCTTTACTGACTCCTGATGGTTTTTGTTGTTCTCGTCCGCTTCCCTGTGGCGGTCCGGATTGCCCGGCCCTTGGAGCTGACGTTTATCGCCGCGCGATGGATGTTGGCCGGCTTTATGTTAGTTCGTCGTAACGCATCTTACGTCTATGAAATTTATCATTGCTCTATTGGTTCAGGAAGTCAAGCGCTATGTCACTTCATTCTTAATAATACTTTATAAGCCATTGATTCTAAAAGATTAAAATGAGCGGCTTATGGTATTTTCAATGTGTTTTTGATGGCGTTTCCGGCGTTTTTCCGACCCATGGATATCACCATATCACGGCTGCCGAGAGCGCGCATCACACGCCGCGAAATGAGAAATGGCGCCGCAACAGCGGCGCCCGCCCGCAGGCGCGGCGCGCATGCGCTAAGATGGCTGTTGATGGCTGTAACAACGCCGCGTCAACCCTGCCAGACCAAGGAAAAAAACATGATGAACGACCAATTGCGCGCCGCATTGCAACAGATGCCCAAGGCCGAACTGCACATCCACATCGAAGGCTCGCTGGAGCCGGAACTGATCTTCGCGCTGGCCGAGCGCAACGGCGTGGCGCTCGCTTATCCGTCCGTGGAAGCGCTGCGCGCAGCGTATGCCTTCACCGACCTACAATCGTTCCTCGACATTTACTATGCCGGCGCCAGCGTGCTGCTCAAGGAGCAGGACTTCTACGACATGACGGCCGCCTACCTGCGCCGCGCCGAGGCCGACAATGTGCGCCACACGGAAATCTTCTTCGACCCGCAAACCCACACGGCGCGCGGCGTGCCTATGCAAACCGTGATCGACGGCATCTACCGCGCCTGCCAGGACAGCCCCGTGAGCGCCACCCTGATCCTGTCGTTCCTGCGCCACCTGTCCGAGGAGGACGCGTTCGCCACGCTGGAGGCGGCGCTGCCGTTGCGTGACAAGTTCATCGGCATCGGCCTCGATTCGTCCGAAGTGGGCAACCCGCCCGAGAAATTCGCGCGCGTGTTCGCCCGCTGCCGCGAGCTGGGCTTCCACCTGGTGGCCCATGCGGGCGAGGAAGGCCCGCCGGCCTACATCGAGACGGCGCTCGACGTGCTGCATGTGGAGCGCATCGACCACGGCGTGCGCTGCCTGGAGGACGCGGCCCTGACGGCGCGCCTGGCCCGCGAGCAGGTGGCGCTGACGGTGTGCCCGCTGTCGAACGTCAAGCTGTGCGTGTTCGACCGTATGGAGCAGCACAATATGGTGCAGTTGCTGGACGCCGGCCTGATGGCCACCATCAACTCGGACGACCCGGCATATTTTGGCGGCTACATGAACGCCAACTTCCTGGCCACCTTCGAGGCGCTGCCGCTGGGCCTGTCGCACGCCCAGCGCCTGGCCCGTAACAGCTTCGCGGCGGCCTTCCTGCCGGCCGACGTCAAGCAGCGCTACCTGGACGAGGTGGACGCCTTCTTCGCCCAGCTGTAAGGCGGACGCGGCATGCTGACCCTGGCCCTGAAGATGACGGCGCGCGACTGGCGCGCCGGCCAGTTGCGCTTCCTGCTGGTGGCGTTGACGGTGGCGGTGGCGGCGTTGGCCGCGTCCGGTTTTTTCATCGACCGCCTGCGCACGGGCATGGAGCGCGACGCGCACCAGTTGCTGGGCGCGGACGTGGTCATCAACGCCGACCTGCCGGTGGACCCGGCCTGGCGTGCGGAAGCGCAGCGCCGTGGCCTGCTGCTGGCCGACACGGTCGGTTTCGCCAGCATGGCGCAAGCCGGCGAGGGCGCGCAGTCGCAGGCCCAGCTGGCCGCGCTGAAAGCGGTCAGCCCCGGCTACCCGCTGCGCGGGCAACTCAAACTCAGTGACGACCCGGCCCAAGCCGAGCAAAGCATAGGCCAGCCCGCCGCCGGCATCCCCGCCGCCGGCACGGTGTGGCTCGATCCCGGCCTGCTGGGTAGCCTGAACGTGGGCCTGGGCGGCACGATCCGGCTGGGCGACCGCGCGTTCACGGTGGCGCGGCTGATTTCCGCCGAACCGGACCGCGGCGCCGGCTTCCTCAATTTCGCGCCGCGCGTGATGCTGGCCCTGTCCGACCTGGAAGCCACCCATTTGATCCAGCCCGGTTCGCGCGTGAGCTACCGGCTGCTGGTGGCCGCGCCCACGCCGGCCCAGGCGGAACAGGCCGCCGCCTACGGCCTGTGGCTGCAGGAGCAGATCCAGCGCCATAACGTGAAGGGCGTGCGGATCGAATCGCTGGAGACGGGGCGGCCGGAAATGCGGGCCACGCTGGACCGGGCCGAGCGCTTCCTGGCGCTGGTGGGCCTGTTGTCGGCGCTGCTGGCCGCCGTGGCCGTGGCGATGGCCGCGCGCCGCTTCATGCTGCGCCACCTGGACGCCTGCGCCATGCTGCGTTGCCTGGGCCTGAGCCAGAACCAGGTGACGGCGTTGTACCTGATCGAATTCCTGGTGGTGGGCCTGGCCGGCAGCGCGCTGGGCGTGGCGATTGGCTACGCGGCCCATTATGTGCTGCTGCAGGCGCTGGGCAGCCTGGTGGCGGTGGCGCTGCCGCCGCCCACGGTGGCGCCGGCCTTGCAGGGACTGGCGGCCGGCATGCTGCTGCTGGTGGGCTTCGCGCTGCCGCCCGTGCTCCAGTTGCGCAACGTGCCGCACAACCGCGTGATCCGGCGCGAGCAGGCCGCGCCCCAGCCGCTGGCGCTGGCCACCTATGGCCTGGGGCTGGCCAGCTTCGTCGTGCTGCTGCTGTGGCAGGCCGGCGATACCCAGCTGGCGCTCTACACGGCGCTCGGTTTCGTGGGCGCGTTCGCCCTGTTCGGCCTGGCCGGCTGGCTGGGCCTGGCCGCGCTCAAGCCGCTGCGCGGCGCCATCGACCATCAAAGCTGGCGCTTCGCGCTCACTTCCTTGCAGCGCCGGCCCGGCGCCACGCTGGTGCAGATCGTCTCGCTGTCGCTGGGCTTGATGGCGCTGTTGTTGTTGACGGTGGTGCGGGGCGATTTGATGACAGCTTGGCGCAACGCCACGCCGGCCGACGCGCCCAACCGTTTCATCATCAATATCCAGCCTGAGCAGCGCGACGAACTGGCGGCCCGCCTGGCGCGCGCGGGCGTGCACGAGGCGCCCCAGTTCCCCATGATACGGGGCCGGCTGACGGCCGTGAACGGCCAGCCCGTGACGGCCGACACCTACACGGAAGACCGCGCGAAAAACCTGGCCGACCGCGAATTCAACCTGTCCACCATGACCCAGCCGCAGCAGGGTAACCGCATCAGCGCAGGCGCCTGGTTCGCTGACCGGCCCGGCGTGGCCGAAGCGTCGGTGGAGGAGGGGATCGCCAGGACGCTGCGCTGGAAGCTGGGTGACAAGCTGCGCTTCGACATCGCCGGCGCGCCGGTGGAGGCCACCATCACCAGCCTGCGCAAGCTGGAGTGGGGCTCGATGCGGGTCAACTTCTTTGTGATTCTCAATCCGCATGCGCTGCAAGGCACCTCGCAAAGCTGGATCACGGCCTTCCATCTGCCGCCCGGGCAGGGCGCGCTGATGAATGCCTTCACGCGCGACTATCCCAACCTGACCATCGTGGACGTGGGCGGCTTGCTGCGTCAGTTGCAAGCGGTGCTGGACCAGGTGGTGGCGGCCGTGGAATTCCTGTTCGCGTTCACGCTGGCGTCGGGCGTGCTGGTGCTGTATGCGGCGTTGATGGGATCGCAGGATGAGCGCAGCCGCGAGGCGGGCCTGCTGCGGGCGTTGGGCGCCACGCGGCGCCAGTTGTCGCAGGCGCAATTGATCGAGTTCGCGCTGGTGGGGGGATTGGCCGGCCTGCTGGCGGCCACCGGCGCGGCCGCCATGGGCTGGGGCCTGGCCACTTACCAGTTCAAGTTCGACTGGACTTTCCAGCCCACCGTGTGGCTGGCCGGCTTGCTGGCCGGGGCGCTGTGCGCCATGGTGGGCGGCTGGCTGGGCTTGCGCCGCGTGCTGCGCCGGCCGCCTTTGCAGACGCTGCGCGAGGCGGCCTGACGGCGCTGTGATGGGGGCGTCGATGATGTGTGGACGGCGCGCCGGCCGGCGCCCGCCGTCACGCCGCCATCAGGCAGGTTCGTGTTGCTCCTGCAGGAACTGGGCGTAGGAGAACAAGGGGCCATCGAAGTAATGGGCGGGCAGCGGGAACAGCGCCCAGTAATAGGTTTCCCGGCCCTGGCAAACCTGGGCCGGCTGGCAATAGCGGTGCCAGTGCTCGCCCACGGCACTGGAATACATGCCGTCGCCATCGGCATCGCTGAAGAAGGGAATCACGCGCCGCTCTTGCAGCGCGTTCAGCAGCGACGGCGGCGCTTCGCTGTCGCGCGCGATCTCATACTGCGCGCTCATGCCCTGTTCCGTCTCGATCATCATCAGCGTGGGGTGGCCGGCCTTGTCGAAGAACAGGATGCCGGTCGGGTTGGGGAAGATGTAGTGTTCGACGAAGCCCTTGCTGCGGCTCAGTTCCTCCACCAGTTGCACCAGGGCCGGATCACCGAGGAACTGGTAGTTGTGCAGCACCACCATCTCGCGCAGCGTTTCCGACTGTTCCACGAAGTAGGCTTTTTGCAGGGCGGCGATCTCGATTTCCAGGATGTCGAGCGCGTTATCGTCGCTCTTTTTGATGTAGCGGTCGATCAGGCCGCGGTTGAAGGCGGTGACAGCGATCTTCTCGTCGGCCGCGCCGGTAAACAGGATCTTCTTGCAGGGCAGGTGCTGCACCGCCTGGCAGAACTCCAGCCCGTTCATCTGCGGCATCGAATAATCGACTACCAGCACGGACGGCGTGGCGAAGCGCTGGCGCTGTTCGCTGATGCGGTAGATGCGCTCCAGGTCGAGCGCCACATTGCACTGGTCGGGCGGCTGGTTTTGCGTGTCGAAATTGACGTGCAGCGGCACCTCGTCGCCGGGCCGGCTCTGGGTCAGCCAGTCCAGCGCCACGCTGGTGTCGTGGAAGGTCTTGCTGGCGAGCATGGGGTCGAGCTGGAACGACAGGCTTTTCAGGAACGAGTCGCTGTCGTCCACCAGGACAGTCAGGGTCGGATGAGTATAAACGGGCAATTGCATGGTTCACCTAAGGTCTGCTGCACTAAACGTAGGAAATTCCAGGATGAAGATCGCGTAGGCGGTCTCCCGCGAGACACAGCGAATAGTAGCATCCCATGCCTCCATGATTTCTTTGCATAGCGCAAGACCTATTCCTGTGCCGTTATGCGCGGGGTAGGAATAGAAGCGGCGGAAGATCAGCGGCAACTGGCGCGGCGCCACGCCGCAGGCGGTGTCGATGAACAGCAGGCGCGGCGTGGGTCGGGCGCCGTCGATCACGATCCGCACCCGGCCCTTGCCGGCGCGGTGGATGGCCTTGAGGGCGTTGCGCAGCAGATTGAGCAGGATCACCACGGTCAGCTCGTTCTGGCCGGCGAAGCGGAAGTCGTGCCGCACTTCGCACACGACGGTCTGGCGCTGGCTGGCGCTGGTGAACGGATAGCGCTGCAGCACCGCGTTCACCGCCTCGGCCATGGAGACGGACTCGGTGGGCCGCAGGTTGCGGTTGACGGCCGTGGCGCTGAGCAGGAACAGGTCGATCATGTGGTGCATATGGCGCACTTCGAACTGGATGCGGCCCAGCGCGTCCAGCCGGCCGGCGCCATCGCCACCATTGGCGCCATTGCGCGCCAGCCGGCCCAGGCCGCGCACGTTGGCGTCCACGCTGGCCAGCGGGGTGCGCAGTTCGTGCGCCACCGTGGCCAGGCCGGCGCCCAGGCCGGCCAGCTTTTCCTGCTCCAGCACGTCGCGGCTGACCTTGGCCACGGACAGCACGGCGATGGTGAACCAGTGGATCGGCAATTGTTGCAGCACATTGCGGCTCAGCAATAAGTCGCCATGGCCGGGCACCACCACGGCCAGGCAGGCCGCCACCGTGCCGGCCACGTAGGCGCGGCAGGCCAGTCCCGTGTCGAAATGGAACAGCACCACCAGCGCGATCAACAGCGATTCGCCCCACACGCCCGAGGCGTGATTCATCAGGAACATGTAGCTGAAGAAGAAGGAAAAGTTGTAGCTGAGCGTCAGCAGCAGGTAGCGCTCCAGCCAGCGGCGGCTGAAATGGCGCGCCCGCAGGCCCAGCGCGCACAGCACCAGGCCGATGCCGCGCAGCGTCAGACTGTCATATTCCTGCGGAAAGAAATAGTGCCAGATCACGTAATACAGCGGCATGCCCACCGTGCCCATGGCCGCCAGCAACAGCACGCGGGCGGTGGTGTGTTCGTCGTGGCAATGGTAACGGCGCAGCGACAGCAGCAGGCCGTGTCGCCAGTGCTTCCACTGCGCGCGAGCAAGAGGGGGCATGGTGGTTTGATTTTTATCAAAATTTCATGATGCGCCGGATTCGCAACGGATCAGGGCCTTTCGCGCACCTCGTTGATCCGTATCAACCCCACTGCGTGACGAAACGGCAGTGTCTTGGGTGTAGTTCAAATAAAACAACCATTCCAGAAGAGGAATATATGTCCTTTGCTATCGCTCCGGCCCCCGCCCCCGTCCGCGCGCGCCTGCCTGCCGCCGAACATCATTTGCCCGACTACGTCACCAGCCGTATGGACGCCCATTACGTGCGCCGTATCGAACAATTGCTGGGAGGGGAGCATCCCCATGCCTGGCAACCCACCCCGGCTGACGCCATCATCCTGGCCGGGAACGACTATCTGTGCCTGGGCGGCGAGCCAGCCCTGGTGCGGGCGCAAGCCGAGCGCCTGGCCGGTGGCGCCGCATTGCTGATGTCGGCCGTTTACCTGCAGGAAGGCAGCCCCCAGCACCGGCTGGAACGCAAGTTCGCGGCGCTGATGGGCGCCGAGGACGGCATCCTGAGCCAATCGGGCTGGGCCGCCAACGTGGGGCTGGTGCAATGCCTGGCGGGTCCCGGCGTGCCCGTCTACCTGGATATGCAAGCCCACGCCTCGCTGTGGGAGGGCGTGCAGTCGGCAGGCGCCGAGGCCATCGCCTATCTCCACAACGACCTTGACCATTTGCGGCGCCAGGTGACCCGGCGCGGGCCCGGCATCATCGCCGTCGACGCCCTGTACAGCACCAACGGCAGCGTGGCCCCGCTGGTGGGACTGGTGGAACTGGCCGAGCACACCGGCTGCCTGCTGGTGGTGGACGAATCGCACTCGCTGGGCACCCATGGCCCGCGCGGGGCCGGACTGGTGGCGCAACTGGGCCTGGCCGAGCGCGTGCACTTCCGTACCGCCTCGCTGGCCAAGGCGTTCGCGGGCCGGGCCGGCATCATCACCTGCTCCAGCAAATTCAAGGGCTATTTCCTGTCCGAGTCGCGCCCCGCCATTTTCAGTTCCTGCCTGCTGGAGCACGAACTGGCCTGGTTCGACGCGGCCATCGACTTCGTGGCGGCGGCCGACGGCCGGCGCGCCGCGCTGGCCGGCATCGCCGCGCGCGTGCGGGCCGGGCTGGACGCGCTGGGCTACAACGTGAGCGACGGCACCGAGCAGATCATCGCGCTCGAAGCGGGCACCGAACCGCGCACGCTGGCGCTACGCAAGGCGCTGGAGCGGCAGGGTGTATACGGCGCCATGTTCTGCGCGCCGGCCACGGCCAAGAACCGCGCGCTGGTGCGCCTGACGCTGAACGCGGGGCTGGACCCGGCGCAGGAAGCGCGGGTGCTGGCCGGCTGCGCCGCCATCCGCGAGCAGGTGGAACTGGAGAGCTGGTCGTCCAGCCGCCGTTCGCGCCGGCTGGCGCTGGTGTGAGCTCGTCATGAGCCCGTCACGGGCCCGGCATGCGCCCCGCGTGAGCTGAACTCGAGCCCCAGGTGAGTCGAACGTGGGCCGGACGGGCGTCCATCGCGCCACCGGGGCCGCCGCGCTGTGATGGCGGCCCCGCGTGCGCTATGATGGGGGTTATGACTGAACCTCAAACTCTCTACGATGTGATCGGCGGCGAAACGCGCGTGCGCGAGATGGTCGACCGGTTTTACGACCTGATGGAACTGGAGCCGGAATTCGCGTTGCTGCGCGCCTCCCACCCGCCGTCGCTGGACAACGCGCGTGACCGCCTGTTCTGGTTCCTGTGCGGCTGGATGGGCGGGCCGGACGCCTATATTGAACGCTTCGGCCATCCCCGCTTGCGGGCGCGCCACATGCCGTTCGCCATCGGCACCCAGGAACGCGACCAGTGGCTGCGTGCCATGGCGTGGGCCATGGAGGACGTGGGCATCGCCGAAGACTTGCGGCTGCGGCTGATGGAATCGTTCTATCAGACGGCCGACTGGATGCGCAACAAGCCGGATTGACCATGACCACCACTGAATTCATCGTCCTGCTGGCCGTGGGTATCGCCGTCCTGGCCTTGCAGGTGCTGGCGTTGCTGCGCGCGCGCGGGCAGGCCAGCACGGGCGCGGGCGAGGCCGCGCTGGCCGAGCGCATTGAACGCGTGGAGCGGGAAGTGCGCATGCAGCTGCAGGCGACGGCCCAGGCCAGCCGCCAGGACATGGCGCAGTTGCTGGCGCAGGCGCAAGCGGCCAATGCCCAGCAGCTGGAAGCGATGCGGCGCCAGATCGATAGCCAGGGCCAGAGCGGGCGCGAGGAACAGGCGCAAAGCTTGAAGCGTTTTGGCGAGAGCATGAATCTGGCGCTGATCCGGCTGACGGAATCGAACGCGCAGCGCATGCTGGAAGTGCGCGCCACGCTGGAGGAGAAGATCCGCGACCTGCAGGCCGACAATGGCGCGCGGCTGGAGGAGATGCGCAAGACGGTGGATGAGAAGCTGCATGCCACGCTGGAGTCGCGCCTGTCGGCGTCGTTCCAGCAAGTGTCGGAACGGCTGGAACGGGTGCACCAGGGCTTGGGCGAGATGCAGCAGCTGGCGCTGGGCGTGGGCGACCTGAAACGGGTGCTGACCAATGTCAAGACGCGCGGCACCTGGGGCGAGGTACAACTGGAAATGCTGCTGGAACAGGTGCTGACGCCGGAACAGTATGCGCGCAACGTGGAGACCATCGCCGGCAGCGGCGCGCGGGTGGAGTTCGCGCTGCGCCTGCCGGGCCATGTGGAAGGCGGTCCGCCCGTGTGGATGCCGATCGACGCCAAGTTCCCCAAGGAGCAGTACGAACGCTTGCTGGATGCGGCCGAGCGGGCCGATGCCGACGGCGTGGCGGCGGCCGGACGCGAACTGGAACGGGCCGTGCGTGGCGAAGCGAAGACCATCGCCGACAAATACCTGGCGCCGCCGCATACGACGGATTTCGCCATCCTGTTCCTGCCCACCGAAGGCCTGTACGCGGAAGTGATGCGCCGCCCCGGCCTGGCCGACGAACTGCAACGCACCAACCGCATCAGCATCGCCGGTCCGTCCACGCTGTCGGCACTGCTCAACAGCCTGCAGATGGGCTTCCGCACGCTGGCGCTGGAAAAACGCTCGTCGGAAGTGTGGCAGGTGCTGGGTGCCGTGAAGACGGAGTTCTCCAAGTTCGGCGACGTGCTGTCGGCCACCAAGCTGACGCTGGAACGGGCCGCCAAGAATATCGAATCGGCCGAGACGCGCAGCCGCCAGATGGCGCGCAAGCTCAAGTCGGTGGAAGCTTTGCCCAGTGAGGCGGCGCAGCTGCTGCTGGGGCCTGACCAGGATGTGAATGAATCAGAAGTAGCGTAGGGAAGCGGCGCAGTAGAAGCAGCGAGTACAAGGAGTACAGCGGTACGGATCGATAGAGGGGAATCATCCCCCGGCGTCATTCTGAGCGGAGACTGTCATGCCTGTTCGTAGCCCGGATTTCTCGTCGCTGGCCATGCCGGCCGTGCGGCGCAACAAGATCGTGAGCGCGGCCGACGCCGTGGGCCTGATCCGCGACGGCGACACCATCGCCAGCGGTGGCTTTGTCGGCGTGGGCTTCGCGGAGAACATCGCGGTGGCGCTGGAGCGGCGCTTCCTGGCGCCCGACAGCGGCGGCCATCCACGCGACTTGACGCTGGTGTACGCGGCCGGGCAGGGCGACGGCAAGGAGCGCGGCCTCAATCACCTGGCCCACGAGGGCATGCTCAAGCGCGTGGTGGGCGGGCACTGGGGGCTGGTGCCCAAGCTGCAGCAGCTGGCCACCTCCAACAAGATCGAGGCGTACAACCTGCCGCAGGGCGTGATCAGCCAGCTGTTTCGCGACACGGCCGCCGGCAAGCCCGGCCTGCTCACGCATGTGGGCCTGGGCACCTTCGTCGATCCGCGCCACGGCGGCGGCAAGATCAATCAACGCACCACGGAGGAGCTGGTCGAGCTGATGACGGTGGGCGGCAAGGAACACCTGTTCTACAAGGCCCAACCCATTCACGTGGGCATCATCCGCGGCACCACGGCCGACGCCAACGGGAACGTGACCATGGAGCGCGAGGCGCTCACGCTGGAAGCGCTGGCCATCGCCATGGCGGCCCATAATTCAGGCGGTATCGTGATTGTGCAGGTGGAGCGCATCGCCGAACGGGGCACGCTGCCGCCGCGCGAGGTCAAGATTCCCGGCATCCTGGTCGATTGCGTGGTGGTGGCCGAGCAGCCCGAATACCACATGCAGACCTTCGCCGAACCCTACAGCGCGGCGTTCGCGGGCGAGCTGCGGGTACCGCTGGGGACACTGGCCACCATGCCTCTGTCCGAGCGCAAGATCATCGCCCGCCGCGCGCTGATGGAACTTAAGCCCAATTACGTCGTCAACCTGGGCATCGGCATGCCCGAAGGCGTGGCCGCCGTGGCGGCCGAGGAAAAGGTGTTCGACCTGGTGACGCTGACGGCGGAACCGGGCGTGATCGGCGGGCTGCCGGCCGGTGGCCTCAATTTTGGCGCCGCCACCAACGCCGACGCCATCATCGACCAGCCCTACCAGTTCGATTTTTATGACGGTGGCGGGCTCGATGTGGCTTTCCTGGGGTTGGCCCAGGCCGACCGCCACGGCAACCTGAACGTGAGCAAATTCGGTGAGCGGCTGGCCGGTGCGGGGGGCTTCATCAACATCAGCCAGAACGCCAAGAAGGTGGTGTTCGTGGGCACGTTTACGGCCGGCGCGCTGCAGGTGGCTGTGCGCGATGGGCAGTTGTGCATCTTGCGGGAAGGGCAGGCGCGCAAGTTCGTCGACGAGGTCGAGCACCGTACCTACAGCGGAGAATATGCGCTGCGGCGCGGCCAGAGCGCGCTGTACGTGACGGAGCGCTGCGTGTTCCGCTTGCAGCCGCAGGGACTGGAACTGATCGAGATCGCACCCGGCATCGACCTGGAGCGCGACATCCTGGCTCACATGAGCTTCCGGCCCGCCATCAGTGCCGGCTTGAAGACCATGGATGCGCGCATCTTTGGTACCGCCGCCATGGGCTGGCGGGCCGATTTCCTGGCGCGGCCACTGGAAGAGCGCCTCGTCTACGACCCGCAGCAGCAACTGTTCTTCGCCAATTTCGAGGGCTATGAAGTGGCCGACCGGGCCACCATCGAAGCCATACGGGCATTGGTGGCGCAGCGGCTCGAAGGATTGGGGCACAAGGTGCCGGCCGTGATCAACTACGACAATTTCTCGATCGCGCCGGACCTGATGGACGACTACGTGGCCATGGTCAACGGCCTGCACGAGCGCTACTACAGCAAGGTGACGCGCTTCGCCCACAGCACCTTCATGCGCGCCAGCCTGGGACGGGCGTTCCGGCGCGCGGCCACCGATCCTTCGTTGTATGCCGATCCGGCCGAGGCGCTGGCGCGATTACAGAAAGACGAGTAGGGACGAACCGCCGGGACCAATAGCTGGGACGAACCGCGGCGTCGCTTACAGCAAGCCTTCGAACGGCAGCACGTCGACCATGTCACCTTCGGCCACGTTGCCCTGGTCGTCGCGCAGCACCACCATGCAGTTGGCTTCCGACATGGAGCGCAGGATGCCCGAGCCCTGGGCGCCCGTGAGGCGCACTTGCGGCTGGCCGTCCGCGCCAGTGCTGAGCACACCGCGCTGGAATTCGCTGCGGCCGGGACGCTTGCGGATGCCGGACTGGGCGCGCGCGCGCAGCAGCGGCAGCGGGGCGTTGGCGCCCATCATGTGCAGCAGGGCGGCGCGGGCGAAGAAGTAGAACGACACCATCACCGCGACCGGATTGCCGGGCAGGCCGAACAGCCAGGCGCTGCGGCCGTTGGACAGTATCTTGCCGAAGGCGAGCGGGCGGCCGGGGCGCATGTTGAGCTTCCAGAACGCCACGTCGCCCAGGCGCGCCATCATGGCGCGCGTGTAGTCGGCCGCGCCGTCGGACACGCCACCCGAGGTGATGATGGCGTCCGCGTTCTCGCAGCCGCTGCGCAGCGCCGCTTCCAGCGCCACCGTGTCATCTTTGACGATGCCCATGTCGATCACGTCGCAACCAAGCCGTTGCAGCATGCCGAACAGGGTGTAGCGGTTGCTGTCGTAGACGCAGCCCGTGTCGAGCGTCTCGCCGACCGAGCGCAGCTCATCGCCGGTGGAGAAGAAGGCCACCCGCAGGCGGCGCTGCACGGCCACTTCGGCCAGGCCGAGCGAGGCGATCAGTCCCAGGTCGGCCGGGCGCACCAGCTTGCCGCGCGCGATGGCCACGCCGCCTTCGGCCAAATCCTCGCCCTTGAAGCGGCGGTTGTCGCCCGCGCGCAGCACGCCGGCCGCGATGGTGACCGTGCCGTCGCCGATGGCGGCGGCCAGTTCCTGCGGCAGCACCGTGTCGCAGCCTTCCGGCATGGCGCCGCCGGTCATGATGCGCACGCACTGGCCGGCGCCGCAGGCCAGCGCCGTGGGGCGGCCCGCGTAGACGATGCCGATCACGTCCAGCGTCACGTTGCCTTCCTGCGGCAGGTCGGCGCCGCGCAGCGCGTAGCCGTCCATGGCCGAATTGTCGTAGGCCGGCACGTTGATGGGCGAGATCACATCCTGCGCCAGCACCCGATCGAGGGCGCTGCGCAGCGCCACTTTTTCGGCCGACTGAATGGGGGTGATGAAGTCGCCGATGATGCGCTGGGCGTCGCGCACGGACATGGCGTCGGGGTCGTAGGCGTCCAGGCAACTGGCCACGGCAGCCAGCGTGAGCGGCTGGTCGGCCTGGCCGTTGGCCGCTTCAAGCTGCTGCAGCTCGCCCAGTGTGTTGATGTTGCGGAAGGCGGCGGCGTCCTCGAACACCACTTCGGCCAGGCGCAGCGATTTGTACCAGCCTTCCATGCGGCGCGCGCCGGTGGCCAGGTAGGCATCCAGTTGCGGCAGCAGGCCGGCGCGCAGCAGCGCGAACACGGGATGGAGCTGGCGCTGGACCACGCCTTGCTCGTCCGCTTCCAGCGTGACGGCCACGGCCACCTCCGCATCCTGCGACTGCAGGGCGCTGGCCAGGCGTTGGGCCAGGTCGGGCGGCAGGAAGGGCGAATCGCAGGGCGCCGTCAGCAGCAGTTCCGTGGCGCAGTGGCGCAAGCCCGTTTGCAGGCCGGCCAGCGGGCCTTCGAAGCCGGTCAGCTCGTCGCTGAGCACGGGACAGCCATATTCCTCGTATTGGGGCAGGTTGCGGTTGGCGTTGATGGCCACGCTGGCCACCTGGGGCGCCAGCCGTTGCAGCACATGGGCCGCCAGCGTGCTGCCACGGAATGGCTGCAAGCCCTTGTCCACACGGCCCATGCGGGTGCCACGACCACCGGCCAGTATCAGGCCACTTACCTTGCTGTTCAAAGACAAACTATCCCCCGATGTAAGACATTTCAACTTTTTTGGTTCGCTCGCCCAGTCCGCTGGTGTGCTGCGTGCGCGTTTCCGAATAGCGGTCGGCGCGCGCGCGCCACAGCAGCGCGATGGCGCCGGCGATGTCGTCGTCGCTGTGGCCGCCGCGCAGCAGGGCGCGCAAGTCGTGGCCATGGCTGGCGAACAGGCAAGTATACAACTTCCCTTCCGTCGACAGGCGGGCCCGCGTGCAATCGCTGCAAAACGCCTGGCTCACGCTGGAGATCAGGCCGATTTCGCCGCCGCCGTCCGCATACCGCCAGCGGGCCGCCGTCTCGCCCGTGTAGTTGGGGTCGGCCGGCAGCAGCGGCAATTCGGCGTGGATGCGGCGCCGCACTTCCGCCGAGGGAATCACTTCGTCCAGGTTCCAGCCGTTCGAGGCGCCCACGTCCATGTATTCGATGAAGCGCAGGATGTAGGGCGTATTTCTGAAGTGGCGCGCCATGGGCAGGATCTGGTCGTCGTTCATGCCCCCCTTGACCACCATGTTGACCTTGATCGGGCCCAGTCCCACCTGGTGCGCCATGTCGATACCCTTGAGCACGTCCTCGACGGCAAAGTCGACGTCGTTCATGCGCTTGAAGATGGCGTCGTCCAGCGCGTCCAGCGACACGGTGACCCGGCGCAGGCCGGCATCCTTGAGCGATTGGGCTTTCCTGGCCAGCAGCGAGCCGTTGGTGGTCAGCGTCAGGTCGAGCGGCTGGCAGCTGACGGTCTTCAGCTCGCTGAGCATGCCGACCAGCCGTTCCACATCCTTGCGCAACAGCGGTTCGCCGCCCGTCAGGCGGATTTTCTCGACCCCATGGGCCACGAACAGGCGGGCCACGCGGGTGATCTCCTCGAACGAGAGCAGCGAACTGTGCGGCAGGTAGCTGTAATTCTGGTCGAACACGGCCTTGGGCATGCAGTACACGCAGCGGAAGTTGCAGCGGTCGGTGACGGAGATGCGCAGGTCGTGCAAGGGACGGGCAAGCTGGTCCGTCACGCGGCCGGTGGGCGCTTCCGGCACGGCGGGGATGGCTGGCACCTGATGGCGCTGGTTGGCCACGAAAATGATTTTTTCAGTCATGAATGATTACACAATTACTGCCGGGTACAGCAAAGAACACGGGCATCAGGATGCCGCTAACGGAGATACGATAGCACGAGGCCGCAGATCGCACAGGCCAGTATCAGCTTGATCGTTCCCATCTGGTAGCGCAGCAAGGCGATACTGGCCATACCGCCCAGCAATACCGCCCGCAAGTCGAGGTGCGGCGTTGGGGTATCCAGCCAGAATACATGCATGCCGAAAAACACGGCCAGGCTGACGATCACGCCCACCACGGCGGCGGAAATGGCCGTCAGCGGGGCGGTCATGCGGATATTGTCGCGCGTCGCTTCCACCAGCGGGCCGCCGGCCAGGATGAACAGGAAGGAGGGCAGGAAGGTGAAGAAGGTGGCCACCGTGGCGCCCGCCGCGCCGGCCGCCAGCAGCTTGGTGCCGAACACGGCCTTGCTCCACGCGCCCACGAAACCGACGAAGGCGACCACCATGATCAACGGGCCGGGCGTGGTCTCGCCCAGCGCCAGGCCATCGATCATTTGCGCCGGCAGCAGCCAGTGGAAGTTGTCCACGGCGCCTTGGTAGACATAAGGTAACACCGCATAGGCGCCGCCAAAGGTCAGCATGGCGGCCTTGGTGAAGAACCAGCCCATTTGCGCCAGCGGCGCGCGCGCGCCGGTGGACAGGGCCAGCGCCAGCCACGCCAGCGTGCCCAGCGCGCAGCCGGCCAGGGCCACGCGGAGCAGGGCCGGCCAGGAGAAGCGGGCATGATCTGGTGTGGGGCTGTCGTCGTCGATCAGGGCCGGGCCGTAGGATGCGGCTTGGCCGGGATGGCCGCCGCCCACCTGGAACAGCGCCGGCCAGGACCGGCCGCCGATCAGTCCGATCAGCGCCGCGCCGGCGACAATGAGCGGAAATGGCAGATGAAACAGGGTGATGGCGACAAAAGCGGCGGCGGCCAGCGCGATCAGCGCGCCATTTTTCAGGGTTCGTTTGCCGATGCGCCAGGCCGCCGCCAGCACGATGGCGACCACGGCCGGTTTGATGCCGTACAGCACCGCCGCGACCGCCGGTACGCTGCCGTAGGCCATGTAGATCCACGATAAAGCGGTCAGGATCAGTAGCGATGGCAAGACGAACAGGACGCCGGCGACGATGCCGCCGCGCGTCTTGTGGAGCAGCCAGCCGATGTAGATGGCCAGTTGGGTCGCTTCCGGGCCGGGCAGCAACATGCAATAGTTCAGCGCGTGCAGGAAGCGCTGTTCGGAGATCCAGCGGCGCCGTTCCACCAGTTCCGTGTGCATCATGGCGATCTGGCCGGCCGGGCCGCCAAAGCTGATGAAGCCCAGCTTGAGCCAGTACCGGAATGCGGTGCGCAGGCTAACGGGGGCGGGACGGTGCAAGTCAGGCTGGTTCATCGGCGTGGCATCCTGTCATGGGCGGGAAATCAATGCGGCCCTCAGTCTGCCCGCAAAAGAGCGGCTTGGGAAGGGCGAAAAAAAGGGAAGCGCGCGGCTTCCCTTTTCTGTGTACAGCCGGCGGGGATGACCCCGCACGGCTGGACTTAACGGCGGGTGTCGACTTGCACCAGCGGCTCGTCCGCTTGCGGTGGCAGCGGCTTGCGCTCGCGTGGCACGCGCACGGGAGCCACTGCCTTGGCGGCGGCTTCCTGGGCGGCGCGCAGCTTGGCCGGGTCGGTGGCCGCCAGCGTCAGGCCGGCGGAGCCGAGTACGGCTTGCAGGTCGATCGGCGCTACCGGCGCGGCGGCCACCGGCGCTGGAGCAGGGGCGGGCGCTGCCACTGGCGCGGCGGCTGCCACCACCACTGGCTCGGCGACGACGGGTGCGGCCACGACGGGTGCGGCGACGACGGCTTCAACCGCAGGCGCGGCCGGAGCCACGGCCACGGCTTGCGCCACTTCGAAGGCTGGGGCAGCGACTTCGGCCACTTTGGCCACTTCGGCCACCACAGGCGCGGCGGCCTCGGTCACAGTAGCTGCGGCGGCTTCGACTACGGCTGCCGGTGCGACGGCGACTGGTGCCACTTCCACCACTGGCGCGACGACCGGTGCGGCTTCGGCCACTGGCGCGATGTGGGCCACGGGAGCGGCCGCTGCGACGACTTCCGCCACAGGGGCTGCCGGCTCGGCGGCGACCGCTGCCGGGGCAGCGGTTTCCACTGCTGGCGTGGCCACTGCCACTGGCGCCACGGCGGCGACGGTTTCAGCGTTCGTTTCCGGTGCCACGGTGAAGGTCACGACCGGTGCGTCACCTTCGTTGGCGCCCGCTTCCATGCCTTCGCCACCTTCGCGTTCGCGGCGGTTGCGGTTGCGGCCGCCACGACGGCGGCGGCGGCGCGGCTCTTCGCCGTCAGCGGCGTCCGATTCCTCACCTTCCGGACCCGTCAGTGGTGCCGTTTTCAGGATGGACGTTGCTTCGACGACAGGGCCGGTGCCTGCTGCCGCTGCCGCAGCCGCTGGTGCGACCACGGCGGCGCCGACAGCTGCCGTCAATGCCAATTCCTCCACTTTCGCTTCCGTTACCTGTGGCTTCTCGCCGCGTGGCTCACGGGGTGGGCGCGGTGGGCGCTCGGCGCGCTCGCCACGTTCGCCGCGCTCACGCTGGCCTTCGGCTGCCTGGTTTTCGCGTGGCTCACGGCCTTCACGGCCTTCGCGTGGTGGACGCGGTGGACGGGCTGGACGGCCGCTGTCGGCCGCCTTGGCGCCTTCTTCCTGGCTTGGGCGGGCGCCTGGTTCGCGCTCGTCGCGCTCGCGGCCGCCTGGCTTGCCGTTACGGCTGCGGCCGCGTGGGCCACGGGCGTTGCGGTCGCCGCGATCGGTCGGCACGGGCTTGACGACGATGGTCGGGGCCACCGGCATGACCGGCGCTGCCGGCTTGGCGCGGAAGAAACTGAACAGTTTGTCGAAGAAACCGGGTTCGGCCACTGGCTGGGCTGGCGCGGCGGCCTTGACCGGCTCGGCTGGCTTGGCGGTGCGCTCGACCATCGGCGCTGGCTGCTCCGGGGTGATGGTCTTGACCACGGCTTCCTGGCGCGGCTTGGCTTCTTCCTTCTGGCGCTTGCTGTAGGCCATGTCGGTTTCGGCCTGCTCGGCCAGCGTGTAGCTGGCCTGGCTGTCTTCCAGGCGTGGATCGTCGTGCTTGATGCGTTCCAGCTTGTAGTGCGGGGTGTCGAGGTGCTTGTTCGGGATCAGGATCACGGCGATGCGGTGACGGTTCTCGATCTTCAGCACTTCGCCGCGTTTTTCGTTCAGCAGGAAGGCGGCCACATCCACCGGCACTTGCACGTGGATGGTGGCCGAGTTTTCCTTCATGGCCTCTTCCTGGATGATGCGCAGCACCTGCAGGGCGGACGATTCCGTATCGCGGATGTGGCCGGTGCCGGAGCAGCGCGGACACGTCACGTGCGAACCTTCGGACAGCGAAGGGCGCAGGCGCTGGCGCGACAGTTCCATCAGGCCGAAGCGGGAAATCTTGCCCATCTGCACGCGCGCACGGTCATGGTGCAGCGCGTCCTTCAGGCGCTGTTCCACTTCGCGCTGGTTCTTGGCCACTTCCATGTCGATGAAGTCGATCACGATCAGGCCACCCAGGTCGCGCAGGCGCAGCTGGCGGGCCACTTCCTCGGCCGCTTCGCAGTTGGTGTTGAAGGCGGTGGTTTCGATGTCGGAGCCGCGGGTGGCGCGGGCCGAGTTGACGTCCACCGACACCAGCGCTTCGGTGTGGTCGATCACGATGGCGCCGCCCGATGGCAGCGGCACGGTGCGCGAGTAGGCCGTCTCGATCTGGTGTTCGATCTGGAAGCGCGAGAACAGCGGCACGTCGTCGCTGTAACGTTTCACGCGGTGCACCATGTCGGGCATCACGTGGCTCATGAACTGGTGGGCCTGCTCGTAGATGTCGTCCGTGTCGATCAGGATTTCACCGATGTCGGGCTGGAAGTAATCGCGGATGGCGCGGATCACCAGCGACGATTCCTGGTAGATCAGGAACGCGCCCGAGGCCGATTTGCCGGCCCCTTCGATGGCGCGCCACAGTTGCATCAGGTAATTCAAGTCCCACTGCAGCTCTTCCACATTGCGGCCGATGCCGGCCGTGCGGGCGATCACGGACATGCCTGGCGGCAAGTCCAGCTTGTCCATGGTTTCGCGCAATTCCTGGCGCTCTTCACCTTCGACCCGGCGCGACACGCCGCCGCCGCGTGGATTGTTGGGCATCAGGACCAGGTAGCGGCCCGCCAGCGAGACGAAGGAGGTCAGGGCCGCGCCTTTGTTGCCGCGCTCTTCCTTTTCCACCTGCACCATGATTTCCTGGCCTTCGCGCAGGGCTTCCTTGACGGAGGCGTTGCGTACGTCCACGCCTTCGCGGAAGTAGGTACGGGCCACTTCCTTGAACGGCAGGAAACCGTGGCGGTCTTCGCCGTAGCTGACGAAGCACGCTTCCAGCGACGGCTCGATACGGGTGATCACGCCTTTGTAGATGTTGGACTTGCGTTGCTCGCGTCCGGCCGTCTCGATGTCGATGTCGATCAGTTTCTGGCCATCGACGATCGCTACACGCAGCTCCTCTTGTTGCGTAGCATTAAACAACATGCGTTTCATTTTTATTAACTCCGCGACCCTATGGGCCATCTCAATGCCGCTCCGTGGAGCGGCGAAGGTACAGGGATATACGCGAGAATTAACATGGTTGCGGTGGGTATGCCCTGATGGGCGGCGCAGCAACGTAGGTTGCGGCCGCCACTGGGCGCATGAGGTCGATCGACATGCCGAGTACCCGCGTCACCTGCGATTCTTCCATGCGGCCCGCGTGGGCGGGGGGCAGAGAACGCAGGCGGTGGGCAGCGTCGATGAGCCAGATCCTGGCCGTGCTTACGTGACAAGTACTACAACTTCGACAACTAGGCTTGTTTCAGCCTTCCGTCATTAGCTTGCAACTAAGCATGGGGTCTGGCGAAAACGGCAAGCGTTATCAACTTCATTAACCAGCGAGCACAACTCTTGATCATGCTTGCCGGCGTTATCCTTACAATCCAACCATCCTAATTCAGCACTCTTGCGCGCCATCCGATTACAACGACGGTGCAACCTTGATCCGCGCAGGGGTGGTGCGTATACATTTTTTCCTCTGAATTTGCAATTTGGCGAGGCCAGTGGAGACGCCCCTGTGTAAAATATGCTTTTATTCTTACACTTGCAGCAGCATGAACCGCCGCTAAATGATTATATATTCAAAATGAAGGACTTAGAGAGATTTTCTGGGAAGACAGAGCAAATGAAGATGCAAAACGATGTTGTTCCCCCTTCAACACAGGTTCCGCCGCAAGCACAATTCGTCACAATCACGGAAGAAGAGGCCGGTCAGCGCATCGATAACTACTTGTTGCGTGTATGCAAAGGCGTGCCGAAAAGCCATATCTATCGCATCCTGCGCTCGGGCGAGGTGCGGGTCAACAAGGGCCGGATCGATCAATTGTACCGCTTGGTACAAGGCGATATCGTCCGTATTCCACCGGTGCGGGTGGCCGACAAGGCCGACACCAGCACGGTGCCGGCGGCCGAATTCGACATCATCTACGAGGACCAGCAGTTGCTGGTGATCGACAAGCCGGCCGGAGTGGCCGTGCATGGCGGCTCGGGCGTGTCGTTCGGCGTGATCGAGCAGTTGCGGGCTTCACGCCCGCAAGCGAAATTCCTGGAACTGGTGCACCGGCTGGACCGCGATACGTCCGGCTTGTTGTTGCTCGCCAAGAAACGTACGGCGCTGACCAACCTGCACGAGCAAATGCGCGAAGGCCACACGGACAAGCGTTACCTGACCCTGGTGGCGGGCGACTGGAAGAACGCGCGCCAGCACGTGAAGTTGCCATTGCATAAATACACGACGGCCGATGGTGAACGCCGGGTGGCGGTGCAGGCCGATGGCTTGCCGTCGCACACGGTCTTCACCTTATTGCGCAAGTTCAAGGATTTCGCGCTGCTGGAGGCGGAGCTGAAAACGGGGCGCACCCACCAGATTCGCGTTCATCTGGCATCGTCTGGCTTCGCGATAGCAGGTGACGACAAGTACGGCGATTTCGCGCTCAACCGCGCCTTGCTGAAAGCCGACGCCACGCGCGGCGCGCTCAAGCGGATGTTCCTGCACGCCCATCAAATTACGTTTACGCACCCGGAAACTGGCAAATTGTTAACATTAAATGCGCCATTGGCCGCCGAATGTGAGCGTTTCTTGTTAAGCTTAGGGAAACCCCTTAACGCATCTAGCTAATATATATAGTGTCAGGCACGGCCATCCGCCGTCGCCGGGCATGGAATCAAGGAGCCGGCGCCAAACGCGGCCGGGAGACATGGCAAGAAAGCAATTTGACTTAATCGTATTCGATTGGGATGGCACGCTGATGGATTCCACATCGGCGATCGTGAAATGCATACAGGCGGCGGCCAAGGACCTCGGCTTGCCGATTCCCCGCGACGAGGCGGCCGCGCATGTGATCGGCCTGGGCCTGTCGGAAGCCATGCAGGCCGCCATGCCCGGCATCGACCCCAAATTCTATCCACGGCTGGTGGAGCGCTACCGCTACCATTACCTGTCGCGCGACCACGAGTTGACGCTGTTCAAGGGCGCGCGCGAGATGCTGGAGGAATTGGCGCAGCAAGCGTATTTCCTGGCCGTGGCCACCGGCAAGAGCCGGGTCGGGCTGAACCGGGCCTTGAACGACGCCGGCCTGCTGTCGCTGTTCGATGCTACGCGTTGCGCGGACGAAACATTCTCCAAGCCGCATCCGGCCATGCTGCAGGAACTGACGCGCGAGCTGGGCCAGGACATGAAGCGCACGGTGATGATCGGCGATACCACCCATGACTTGTTGATGGCCAACAATGCGGGTGCATCGGCCATCGCGGTCCAGTATGGCGCCCATCCGGTGGACCAGTTGGCCGCCTGCCAGCCGCTGTTCTCGGCCGCTTCCGTGACCGAGTTGCACCACTGGCTGAACGAGCACGC
This sequence comes from Rugamonas apoptosis, assembly GCF_014042355.1. Taxonomy (GTDB): domain Bacteria; phylum Pseudomonadota; class Gammaproteobacteria; order Burkholderiales; family Burkholderiaceae_D; genus Rugamonas; species Rugamonas apoptosis. The sequence continues at coordinate 340,953 of NZ_JACEZU010000002.1, read as the reverse complement.
TTGACCATGAGCGACGTCAGCACTTCCAGCGCGCCGGAGATCCTGGTGTGCGCCGCCGATGCCGTGCTGGAAGGCGGCAAGGGCGTGCGCTTTCCCGTCACGGCCGGCGGCGAGGACGGCACCGGTTTCGTGGTGCGCTACCAAGGCAAGGTGTATGGCTACCTGAACCGCTGCGCCCACGTGCCCATCGAGCTGGACTGGGCCGAAGGCGAGTTCTTCGAGTCCAGCGGCCTGTACCTGATGTGTTCCACGCACGGCGCCATCTATGTGCCCGAGAGCGGTTTCTGCGCCGGCGGACCGTGCCGGGGCGGACGGCTGCGCCCCATCACGGTGATCGAACGCGACCAGCATATCTATTGGCAACCTGACGAGTATGTACGGCCGGCCTGTGCCTGAGCCGTCGCCGCCTTTCCATTCCATGTATTCCATCTGGCAGCAACCATGAGCGAAAATACGAGCGATAGCGCGTCCGAACGCGCGCCCATCCCGCCGGCGGCGCCGGCCAAGCCGGCCGCCGCGCCCACCAACTGGGAACGCGACGTGCTGGAAAAGCTGGTGTTCGCCACCTTGACCGAGCAGCGCGCCCAGCGCCGCTGGGGCATCTTCTTCAAGTTCCTGTTCCTGCTGGTGGTGCTGGTGGGGCTGGCCGCCTATTTCGATTTCAGCTGGCCCGGGGTGGACGGCGAGGCGCTGGGGCGCCATACGGCCCTGATCGAGATCGAAGGCGAAATCGACACGGAAGGCAGCGGTTCGGCCGCCGTCGTGATTCCGGCGCTGAACAAGGCGTTTTCCGACAGCGGCTCGGTGGCCGTGGTCCTGCATATCAACAGCCCCGGCGGCAGCCCGGTGCAGGCCGGCATGATCGTCGACGAGATCCGGCGCCTGCGCAAGGGCTATCCGGCCAAGCCGCTGTATGTGGTGGTGGACGAGATCTGCGCCTCCGGCGGTTATTACATCGCGGCCGCCGCCGACCGCATCTATGTGGACAAGGCCTCCATCGTCGGCTCGATCGGGGTGCTGATGGATGGCTTCGGCTTCACGGGCATCATGGAGAAGGCCGGCGTGGAGCGGCGGCTGTTGACGGCCGGCGAGAACAAGGGTTTCATGGACCCGTTCAGCCCGCTGACAGAAAAGCACAAGCAGCATGCCCAGGCCATGTTGGGCGAGATCCACCATCAGTTCATCGACGTGGTGCGCAGTGGCCGCGGCAAGCGCCTGAAGGAAACGCCTGACATGTTCTCCGGCCTGTTCTGGAGTGGCGCGCGGGCCATCGACATGGGCCTGGCCGACGACCTGGGTACGGTCGACAGCGTGGCGCGCGACGTGATCAAGGCGGAGGACATCATCGACTATACCCAGCATGAAGGCTTGCCGGAGCGGGTGCTGAAGAAATTCGGCGCCGCCATGGGGGCGGGCGCCGTCAAATCCGTGGTCGCGGGGGCGCGGCCGCTGCTCCATTGAGCGGCAATGTCAGGACGATTAACATTATTAATACGCCCTGGAATGGGCTTGTATATCGCTCACCTTGGTCTATAGTGGTGTTGTAGTTCTTTCCAAGGGAGGTCAGATTAACAGTTCAGATCGTTGTCCGCACTGTCTTGCCAAGCAGTTGATGGAACTACTCAACCGCATCGCGAATGCGGAGTAGAGAGAATTTCAATTCCTCGTCAATAGTCCCGCAATGGGGCTGAGAACAGCGGCGCAACGCCGCTGTTTTCATTGGCGCGTCCGTACGCGGCGTGGGCCGCTGCCGCTCCTGGGCCGCGAAACCACCCGCTTCCAGCCAGGCGCAGAACTGGCGTTGCAGGGCCGCGTGCCACTGGGCTTGCGGCCCCGGGTGGAGCGCGGCGGCCGTCCGCAAGTCGGCCGCCGTGTCGCCGCTGCACCAGCGCGACAATGCCAGCGCCGTGCGGTGCGCCGCGGCCGCTTCGGCGGCCACGGTGGTGGCGGGCGGATGCGGTTCGCCCTCCGTATCCTCAGCGCGGGATGGGGTAAGCTGGCGGTGTGGGGCGCGATTTGGCATGATACTTCCTTCGGCGGGCAGCCTGTCCGGTCTAACAACCTCTTCCGTTATTCCCAATTGGTGTTAGGCCGATTCCTAATGAAGTTTCAGTGTATCAACGCCAAGCGTAGGCTTATTGATTTGCATCAATAAAGTGTGGGGGCCGCCGTCCGGCGGGGCGGCGCCGGGCCGGGCCGCTTGCCTTCACGCTCGCAGCCGCATCTGTTAAAGTCTCGCCATGAGTAAATTATCCCTAGACCGCATCCTGCAATCGCAAGGATTTGGTACCCGCAAGTACTGCCGCTCCCTGATCGAGGACGGCGAAGTGAGCATCGCCGGCCAGGTGCAGGACAATTACCGCACCACGGTGGAAACGGATGGCCTGGTGCTGACCGTATTCGACGAGGAGTGGGTGTACCGCGAACACCTGTATATCGCCCTCAACAAGCCGGCCAATTTCGAATGCTCGCGCAAGCCCAGCCACCATCCCGGTGTGCTGACCTTGCTGCCTGAACAATTCACGTGGCGCGAAGTGCAGCCCGTGGGCCGGCTCGACCACGACACCACCGGCATGCTGCTGATGTCGGACGATGGTCCCTTCATCCATGCCCAGTCCTCGCCCAAGCGCCACGTGCCCAAGGTCTACCAGGCCACCACCCAGGACCCGGTGACGCCGGCGCTGGTGGCGCAGTTGCTGGCCGGCGTGCAGTTGCATGACGAGCCGGCGCCGCTGGCCGCCCTGGTGTGCGAGCAGCGCGGCGAGCACCTGTTGGAAATCGTGCTGGAGCAGGGCAAATATCACCAGGTCAAGCGCATGCTGGCGGCCGCCGGCAACCATTGCAGCGCGCTGCACCGTTCCGCCATCGGCACCCTGCAACTCGAATCGCTGGGCTTGGGCGAAGGCGAGTGGTGCTATCTGACGCCTGAACAACTGGCCTTGCTGGCGCCCGTCTAAACCCCGTTCCCGCCGTCCGTGCCGCCGCCTGGCGGCGCGGGCGTTGCATTTTTCCTCACGCATCCATGAAACTCGCCACTCTCAAAGACGGCACCCGCGACGGCCAACTGGCCGTCGTCGCGCGCGACCTGAAAACGGCCCAGCTGGCCGATGGCATCGCGCCCACCCTGCAGCGGGCGCTGGACGACTGGGCCTTCATCGCGCCCCAGTTGCAGCAGCTGTACCAGGACTTGAGTAATGGCCGCGGCCGCCGCAGCTTCGACTTCGATCCGGCGCGCTGCATGGCGCCGTTGCCGCGCGCCTACCAGTGGGCCGACGGTTCGGCCTACGTCAACCATGTGGAGCTGGTGCGCAAGGCGCGCGGCGCCGAGCTGCCCGCCTCGTTCTGGGAAGAGCCGCTGATGTACCAGGGCGGCAGCGACGACTTGCTCGGTGCGCGCGACGATATCGCGCTGTTCCATGAAGAGTGGGGCATCGATTTCGAAGCGGAAGTGGCCGTGATCACGGACGATATCCCCATGGGCGCCTCGCCCGACCAGGCTTACCAGCAGATCCGCTTGCTGGCGCTGGTCAACGACGTGTCGCTGCGCAACCTGATTCCGGACGAACTGGCCAAGGGTTTTGGTTTCCTGCAAAGCAAGCCGGCCACCAGTTTCTCGCCCGTGGCCGTCACGCCTGATGAGCTGGACGACGCCTGGAAGGGCGGCAAGGTGCACCTGCCGCTGCGGTCGACGTGGAATGGCAAGCTGGTGGGCCAGCCGCATGCGGGGGTGGACATGATCTTCAACTTTCCCCAGCTGCTGGCGCACCTGGCCAAGTCGCGCCGTATCCGGGCCGGCAGCATCGTCGGTTCCGGCACCGTGTCGAACAAGGACAGCAAGCGCGGCTACTCCTGTATCGCCGAGCAACGTTGCCTGGAAATCATCGCTGGCGGCGCGCCCGTCACGCCGTTCATGGCGTTCGGCGACACCATCCGCATCGAGATGCTGAACGGCGACGGCAAGTCCATCTTTGGCGCCATCGAGCAGACCGTGACCCGGGCCGATCCGGCCGGGAGCGGCAAATAGGCCCCCTTTTGCCATCCTGTTCCGCGCATAGCCATACGGCAATATCGCCTATGATGGCTAGCGTATCCACAGGAGCAGGCGATGGCTGAAGAAAGCGACGCAGAAAAGACCGAACCGGCGTCAGCGAAGCGCCTCGAGCAGGCGCGAGAAGAAGGCGACGTTCCCCGATCGCGTGAAGTGGCGACGTTCACCGTGCTGATGGTGGCCGGCGCCGGCCTGTGGCTGACCGGTTCCTCGCTGGTGCGCCAGCTGCGCTCGGCCATGGTGTCGGGCCTGGCGCTGGACCAGGAACAGATTTTTCATGCCGACGTGCTGCTGAACCGCATCGGTATCGACGTGGGCCGCGTGCTGCTGGCCTGTTTGCCGCTGGGCCTGGCCGTGATGCTGGTGGCGCTGGCGTCGCCGCTGCTGGTGGGCGGCTGGCTGTTCAGCGGCAAGGCTGTGACCCCCAATTTCGGCAAGCTCAATCCGATCAAGGGCTTGTCCAACCTGGTGTCGGCCAACGCGCTGGTGGAATTGCTCAAGGCGATCGCCAAGACGCTGGTGGTGGGGCTGGTGGCGTGGATGGTGGTGATGAAGCAAAAGGATGCCGTGCTGGGCCTGGCCGTGGAGCCGCTCAAGCTGGGCGCCGTGCATTTGCTGGACATGATCGCCATGAGCTTCCTGTTCATCGTCGGCGCGCTGGGCCTGATCGCCGCCGTCGATGGCCCGTATCAGATGTGGCACTACGCCAACAAGCTCAAGATGACGCGCCAGGAAATGATCCAGGAATCCAAGGAGTCCGACGGTAATCCCCAGATCAAGGCCAAGATCCGCCAGATGCAGCGCGAGATGGCCAAGCGCCGCATGATGGCCGACGTGCCCACTGCCGACGTGGTGGTGATCAACCCGACCCACTATGCCGTGGCGCTCAAATACGCCGACGGTTCGCGCGGCGCGCCGCGGGTGGTGGCCAAGGGTACCGATGAGGTGGCGGCCAAGATCCGCGAGATCGCCAAGGAAAACAAGGTCGCCATCCTGGAAGCGCCGCCACTGGCGCGTGCGCTGCACAAGCACACGGACATCGGCGACGAGATCCCGGAAGCCCTGTACGCGGCCGTGGCCGAAGTGCTGGCCTATGTGTTCCAGCTGCGCGTGTTCAGCAAACAGGGCGGCCATCGTCCCGACACCCCGACCAGGCTCGAGGTGCCACCCGAGCTGGATCCGCTCGACCCGGCCTACGCCAGCCGCAAGCTTAACGATACGAATAACGGAGCACCCGCATGAACGCCTTGAGCAACCTGAAACTGCCGGCCTGGATGCAGGGCCTGGCCAAAGGCGCCAACAAGAGCCTGGCCGCGCCCATCCTGATCATCATGCTGCTGGCGATGATGGTGCTGCCGCTGCCTGCGTTCGTGCTGGACTTGTTCTTCAGTTTCAATATCGCGCTGGCCATCATCGTGCTGCTGACCAGCCTGTACACGGTCAAGCCGCTGGACTTCATGGCTTTCCCCACCATTTTGCTGGTGTCGACCATGCTGCGCCTGTCGCTCAACGTGGCTTCCACCCGCGTGGTGTTGACGGAAGGCCATACGGGCGCCGATGCGGCCGGCAAGGTGATCGAAGCGTTCGGCCACTTCCTGATCGGCGGCAACTACGCGGTCGGTATCGTCGTGTTCATCATCCTGACCATCATCAACTTCACCGTCGTCACCAAGGGCGCGGGCCGTATCGCCGAGGTGGGCGCCCGTTTCGCGCTGGACGCCATGCCTGGTAAACAGATGGCGATCGACGCAGACCTCAACGCCGGCCTGATCGGCGAGGCCGAGGCCCGCAAGCGCCGCAGCGAAGTGGCGCAGGAAGCGGAATTCTACGGCGCCATGGACGGTGCCAGTAAGTATGTGCGCGGCGACGCCGTGGCCGGCATCCTGGTGACCGTCATCAACGTGGTGGGCGGGCTGCTGGTGGGCTTGCTGCAGCACGATATGGTGTTCGCCGACGCGATCAAGAACTACACCTTGCTGGCCATCGGTGACGGCCTGGTGGCGCAGATTCCGTCGCTGGTCATTTCCACGGCGGCCGGTATCGTCGTCTCGCGCGTGGCCAGCGAGCAGGACATTGGTGGCCAGGTGATCGGCCAGTTGTTCGCCAAGCCCCAGGTGCTGTACATCACGGGTGGCATCATCGGCGGCATGGGCTTGATTCCTGGCATGCCCAACCTGGTGTTCCTGCTGCTGGCCAGCATCCTGATCGGTTCGGGCTGGCTGCTGACGCGGCGCGCCACCGTTGCCGCCACGGCGGCCGAGGCGGCCCCGGAAGCGCCGCCGCCGGCCGCGCCGGAGCAGGAGGAGGCCACCTGGCAGGACATCATGCCGGTCGACACGCTGGGCCTGGAAGTGGGCTATCGTTTGATCCCGCTGGTGGACAAGACCCAGGGCGGCGAGCTGCTCAAGCGCATCAAGGGTATCCGCAAGAAATTCGCGCAGGAAGTGGGTTTCCTGGCGCCGCCGGTGCACATCCGCGACAACCTGGAATTGAAACCGTCGGCCTACCGCATCACGCTCAAGGGCGTGGAGGTGGGGACGGGCGAGGCCTTCAACGGCCAGTTCCTGGCCATCAATCCGGGCATGGCCAGCGGCACGCTGCCGGGCCTGGTGACCACCGATCCCGCCTTCGGCCTGCCGGCCACCTGGATCGATGCCGGCCTGCGCGACCAGGCCCAGAGCATGGGTTACACGGTGGTCGATGCCGGCACGGTGGTGGCCACCCATTTGAACCACCTGATCACGACGCACGCGTCGGAACTGCTGGGCCGGGCCGAGGTGCAAGCGCTGCTGGACCACCTGGGCAAGGACGCGCCCAAGCTGGTGGAGGACCTGGTGCCGAAGCTGGTGTCGCTGTCGACCTTGCAGAAAGTGTTGCAGAACCTGCTGGTCGAAGGCGTGCACATCCGCGACATGCGTTCCATCATCGAAACCTTGGCCGAGCATGCCGTGCACACCCAGGACCCGAACGACTTGACGGCGCTGGTGCGGATCGCGCTGGGAAGGGCCATCGTGCAGCAACTGTTCCCTGGCGCCGGCGAGTTGTCGGTGATGACGCTGGACAACCGCCTGGAGCGTTTGCTGATGCAGGCGCTGTCGGCCAGCGGACCGGATGGCGCCGGCATCGAACCGGGCCTGGCCGACACGATCGCCCAGCAAGCCCAGGCGGCCGCCAGCCAGCAGGAAGCGCTGGGGCTGACACCGGTGCTGCTGGTGCCGGGGCCGCTGCGCGCCTTGCTGTCGCGCTTCCTGCGCCGCGCCTTGCCGCAGCTGAAAGTGCTGTCGCACGCGGAGATTCCGGAAACCAAGACCATCCGGGTGACGTCGCTGGTGGGCGGGCAGCCGGCTTGATGGTGACGCACGGCCCCTTGCGCCCGCGCACGGGGCCGTATCGCGCGGAGCCTGAACTGGGCGCATGGCGCACGCTGCCGATGTGGCAACGCTGAAATACGGCCCATTTCCACGCTTGTTCGTCAGATCGTTTCCGTGGTGCATCGTCAATAATGGCACTGTCAGAGCAAAGATGCGTCTCATGTCGAAGACGCAGCGCTCAAGTAACAGGAGTCGATGATGATGGCCAAACCACTTTTCCAACCACGTGCTGCCCTTGCCCAGGGGAGCCGGCCATGAACGTCAAGAAATTCACCGCGCCCACGTCGCGCGAAGCGCTGCGCAAGGTGCGCGAGGCGCTCGGCCCCGACGCCGTGATCCTGTCCAACCGCCAGGCCGATGGTGAAGTCGAAATCCTGGCCCTCGCCAATGACGACGCCGCTTCGCTGGCCAGCCCCTCGCCGCAATCGCCGATGGCCGCGCCCCGTCCTCAGCTGGACCTGCCGCCCGCCGCGCCGGTCGCGATGGCAGCCCAGCCGGCCCGTCGCGTGGTGGCTTCGCCTTCGTCGTACGCGTCGGCCTCGGCCGCCGCGCCGGCCCAGCCACGCGCCGCCGCGCTCGACATGGAACGTATTTCGGAAATGGTGGCCGCCGCCGTGGCCAGCGCCAAGCAGAACGCTGCCGCCGAAATGAGCGGCATGATGAATGAAATCCGCGCCATGCGCGGCATGATGGAAACCCAGTTGGCGGAAATCGCCTGGGGCTCGACCCAGCAGCGTGAACCGCACAAGGCGGCCGTGCTGCGCGAGATGCTGGCGGCCGGTTTTTCGGCCAGCCTGGCACGCTACCTGATCGAAAAACTGCCGGCCAGCCCCGACGCGGCCGACAGCATGCGCTGGATCAAGACTGTCCTGACCCGCAACCTGAGCGCCATGGCCAATGAGGATGCCCTGATCGACCAGGGGGGCGTGTTCGCCCTGGTGGGCCCCACCGGCGTCGGCAAGACCACCAGCACGGCCAAGCTGGCCGCCCGTTGCGTGATGCGCCACGGCGCCGACAAGCTGGCCCTGATCACGACCGACGCCTACCGTATCGGCGCCCACGAGCAACTGCGCATCTACGGCAAGATCCTGGGCGTGATGGTGCACTCGGTCAAGGACGAGGCCGACCTGCGCATCGCCTTGAAGGAACTGAAAAACAAGCACACGGTGCTGATCGATACGGTCGGCGTGAGCCAGCGCGACCAGATGGTGACGGAGCAGGTGGCCATGCTGCAAGGCGCCGGCGCCGACGTCAAACGCCTGCTGTGCCTGAACGCCACGGCCACCCAGGAAACCTTGAACGAAGTGGTGCGCGCCTACCAGGGCAGTGGCCTGGCCGGCTGCATCATGACCAAGCTGGACGAGGCGGCCGCCATCGGCAACGTGCTCGACGTGGTGATCCGCCAGAAGCTCAACCTGTTCTACGTGTCCAACGGCCAGCGCGTGCCGGAAGACCTGCACCTGGCCGATCCGGCCTGGCTGATCGACCGCGCCTTCAAGCTCAAGCGCGACGCCATCCCCGGCCAGTACCTGGACGCGGAATTGCCGTTGCTGATGTCCAACGCCGGCGTGGACGGCTCGCTGCGCGAGGTGCACCTTGGCTAACTTCGATTTCGACCAGGCTGAAGGCCTGCGCCGGATGCTGGCCGGCCCCACGCCACGCATCGTCACCTTCCTGTCGGCCACGCCGCAAGACGACAAGGCCGCCATGCTGGTCAACCTGGGCGCCTCGCTGGCCCGGGCCGGCAACGACGTGCTGCTGATGGATGCCTGCGCCAGCGCCCATGGCGTGGCCTCGCGCCTGGGCGTGGACGGCGGCGCCAGCCTGCTCAACGTGGCGCGCCAGGAGTGCGCGCTGAACCAGGTGCTGTATGAAGCGCCGCAAGGTTTCACGGTGGCGTCGATGACGCGCGGCGAAGCGCGCCGCGGTCCGGATGAGGCGCGCCGGCTGGCCAAGGCCTTCGACGTGCTGGTCAAGCAGACCGGGATGGTGATCGTCGATGGCGAGTTCGACGACGGCGCGTTTCCCGTGCCCGTCATGGCCAGCGCCGAGATCGTGGTGCAGGTGTCCAACCACGCCCGTTCCATCACGGCCGCTTATGCCATGATCAAGCGCCTGAACCATGAACTGGGCCGCCGCCCGTTCGGAATTCTCGTCACTGGGGCTTCCGAAACGGAAGCAAAGGTGGTATACGATAACATGGCGCAAGCGGCGAGCCGTTACCTGGCGGTCAACCTGGTATCCATGGGCTCGGTGCCGGCCGACGAATACCTGCAACGGGCGGCGCGCCTGGGGCGGGCCGTGGTCGACGCCTTCCCGCTGGCTGGCGCCTCGGTCGCGTTTCGTCAACTGGCGGGGCGGTTCGCGCTGGCCGGCTCGCCTTCCTTACGCGCGGGGAGTCCACACCATTTTAGCGCCTAACGAATAACAAGAATTTATGTACACGGTCAAAGGGAAACCGAGCAGAGACAGCTTGCTGACGGAGCACATGCCGTTGGTCAAGCGCCTCGCACACCACATGAAGGCCAAGCTGCCACCCAGCGTGGAGGTGGATGATCTGGTCCAGGCCGGGATGATAGGCTTGCTCGACGCCATCAGCCGCTACGAGGAAACCCATGGCGCCCAGTTCGAAACCTATGCCGTGCTGCGCATCCGCGGCGCCATGCTCGACGAGCTGCGCAACAGCGACTGGCTGCCCCGTTCCATGCGCCAGAACATGCGCAAGATCGAAACGGCCATGAGCACGCTGCAGCAGCGCCTGGGCCATCCGCCCACGGAATCGGAGGTGGCCAAGATGCTCAAGATGTCGCTGGCCGACTACCAGGAAATGCTGTCCGACGGCGGCGGCCACCAACTGGTTTATTACGAAGATTTCCATGACGACGACGGCAACGACAGCTTCCTGGACCGCTATTGCTCGGACGAAGAGAGCGATCCGCTGCGTTCGCTGCTCGACGGCGACTTCCGCCAGGCCGTGATCGACGCCATCGACGCCTTGCCACCGCGCGAGAAAATCCTGATGGGCCTGTACTACGAAGAGGAACTGAACTTGAAAGAAATCGGCGCCGTCATGGGCGTATCGGAATCGCGCGTGTCGCAATTGCACACGCAAGCCGTGGCGCGGCTGCGGGCCACCTTACGGGAGCGGTCTTGGACTGGGCCAGCGTAGCCGGGGTGCTGCTGGCGCTGGCCGGCATCATCGTCGGCCAGGGGCTGGAAGGAGGGCGGCTGGGGTCATTGATCCAGCCGGCCGCGTTCGCCATCGTGATCGTCGGCACCTTCGGCGCCGTGCTGCTGCAGACCCGGCCGCCCACGTTCTGGCGCGGGCTGCGCATGTTGCGCCTGGTGTTCGCGCCACCGCCCGACAACCGCGCCGCGCTGGCGCGCGAGATCAACGCCTGGAACCTGGCGGCCCGGCGCGACGGCTTGCTGGCGCTGGAACGCTATATGCTCGGCTCCAAGGATAAATTCAACGCCAAGGGCTTGCGCCTGATCGTGGACGGCATCGCGCCCGACAAGCTGCGCCACATCCTGGACACGGAAATCACGGCCTACGAGACGGAACAGCGGCAAGCCGTGCGGATCTGGGAATCGGCGGCCGGTTATGCGCCCACCATCGGCATCCTGGGCGCCGTGCTGGGCCTGATCCACGTGATGGAAAACCTGACCGACCCCAGCCGGCTGGGCGCGGGCATCGCGGTCGCCTTCGTTTCCACCATTTATGGCGTGGGGCTGGCCAACCTGTTCCTGTATCCGGTGGCCAACAAGCTCAAGGCCATCGTCACCCAGGCCGTGCACCAGCAGGAAATCGCGGCCGCCGTGTTCCACGACATCGCCACCGGCGACCACACGCGCGTGATCGACGAGCGCGTGGCCACCCTGCTGCGGGAACAGTGATATGCAGTACCGGCGCGCGCGCAGGAAGTTCGACGACGAACCGGAGAACCACGAGCGCTGGCTGATCTCGTACGCCGATTTCATCACGCTGCTGTTCGCCTTCTTCGTCGTCCTGTACGCCGTGTCCTCGGTCAATATCGGCAAGTACAAGGTGTTCTCGGACGCGCTCGGCGACGCTTTCGGCGGCGCCGGCGCGGCCAAGCCCGTCACCACCCAGGTGCAGAACCTGCCCATCCCCAATCCCGGCCTGCGCCGCCGCACGGAATTGCTGCGCAAGGAAAAGGAACACATGACCAAGCTGGCGCAGGATCTGTTGTCCACGCTGGCGCCACTGGTCAAGGAAGGCAAAGTGCGGGTCACGCAGAACAGTCGCGGGGTCAGCGTGGAGATCAACGCCAGCGTGCTGTTCGATCCGGGTGACGCGCGCCTGACGGCCGAGTCGACCGAGGCGTTGCGGGCTGTGGCCGTGCTGCTCAAGGATGACAGCCACGACGTACAGGTGGAAGGGCACACGGACAACCAGCCGATCCGCAACACCTTGTATCCGTCGAACTGGGAACTGTCGTCGGTGCGGGCGGCCAGTGTGGTGCGGCTGTTCATCGACGCCGGCGTGGCGCCCACCCGGCTGACGGCCGTCGGCCATGCTGCCAATCATCCCGTGTCGTCCAACGCCTCGCTCGAGGGCCGGGCCCGCAACCGGCGGGTGGCCGTCACCATCCTGTCCGGGCTGCCGGACACGGTCACGGAATTGCCGGCACCCGTCATCAAGCCATGAAATATTTGTTCATTTCAGGCGTGAGGATGAAATAATATTTCACGCTCGCGCAGGCGTTCCCAACCCGGGAAGAACGGCGTCGGGAACATCGGGGAGTGCGCAATCCGCAGGTGAAAATGGGGGCTGTCCCCGATTTTTTTTGCTGTGTTTTGCTCAGCCGGCGAAGAAGCCGCGGCTGGTGGTGGAGGTGGTGGCGTGGCCGCTGGGGCCGTAGAAGCTGCTGCTGGCGGCCGCGCGCGGGCGCAGCGCTTGCAGCGCGCCTTGCGTGTGGCTCATGTGCTTGTTGATCAACATGCCATTGATGCGGTTCAGTTCTTTCGCTTCGCGCGTCTGCGCGAGCAGGGTTTGCCACAAGGCGTCGGCCGTGCTATCGCCGCAGGCGGCGATCCATTGCGTCATGCCCGCTTCCTGCGGTGCGAAACCGGCCGTGCCCAGCGCGCCGTGGCGCTGCTTGGCGAGGGTCGACATCTGGCCGACCAGGGCTGATTTTTCCGGCGTCAGCGCCGTCAAGCCGTCAATGTTGGCGGCCACCAGATGCTGCTGCTCCTGCTTCAGCACTTCCAGCAGGGACGTCATGAGGCGCTGTTCTTCGCGCAGCAGGTGCATCGGGTCGACGGTTTGCATGATGAGTCCTAACGTTTCCTTGAGTGCAGCAGATCCTTGACCGTGTCCAGCAGTCCGTCCGCCACTTTTTCCGAATTGACCTGGAACTGGCCGTCGGCGATGGCCAGCTTGATGCGTTCGACTTTCTTGGTGTCGAACACGGCGCTGGCGCCGCCGGCCGCACTGGCCGCCAATGCCTGGCCTTGCGGCGACAGGCGTACATTGTCCGTCGTGGCCGGGGTCGCGGCCGCCTTATCGGCACCGCGGGCGTTGGACGTGCCGGCAGGCGACGCCGGCAAGCCGGGGGTGCTCTTGAGTGTATCGTTGATTTTCACAGCATCATCCTCGTCTGATCGAAGTCCTGGACTCCGGGATATGAGTCTATAACGGCGTCGCTTGAATAAACTTTAGCGTCTTGCCGCATACGACCCATATTTCTTCAGAACGCGACTTCCACCAGGCCGCCCGCTTTGGCGATCCCGCTAATTTGTTGCCCGCCAGCCGTTCTTACCTGCACCACCTGGCCGTCGCCGGCAGTGCTCACGGCGCGCGCCTCGGCCGAGACGGAAAAACCGTTGCCGCTCGATACCAGCCGCACCAGCTGGCCTTGCTGCACCACGGGCCGGCTTTTGAGCGTGTCCAGCCGCAGCGGCGTGCCCGACGGCAGCGATACGTTGGCATAGCGGCCCACCACCTGGGCCATGTCGGTGGCTATGCCGGGTGGCAAGGTTGTCAAATCGCCCTGCACGGCCACCAGCTGGCCCGCTTCGATGGTCTGGCCCTGGGCCAGCGGCACGGCGCTGGCGATGTAATCGGCCACCACGCTCACGTTGGCCTGCACATAAATGGTCCACAGGGGCGCCGTGCAACGCAGGCCCACCGTGGTCTTGCCCCAGGCCCGGCTGCCGGGCATCAGGAACGCTTGCGGCGCCGGGCAGGCGGGCAGGGCCATACGGGCATCGATCGCGCCCACGGTCACCTTGGCCTGGCCCGGCAAGCCGGCCGTTTGCGTTTGCAGGAATTGTTCCACGCTATGGCGCAGCGCGGCCGCATCCTGGCGCCCGGCGCCCGTGTCGGCGCCGGCGGGAACATGGGCGCACAAGGCCAGCAGCAAGGTGGTGAGTAACAGTGGTTTCATGGTGTGGAGGTTCCTGGAATGATGCCATGATAGTCCGGCGCGCCAGCGGGCAAGCCCGGAATAGGGCGGAAAAGCACGGCTTTATCGTTCGATTGCCGCCGGGCAAGCGGCCGTATCATGGCTCCTGTCATCACCAGTTCGTCCAGCCTGCAACGGCCGGACGCACGCTTAGGAGCCTGTCATGTTAGGGAAACTCGACGATTACCTGCGCTTTCACGAAGCCGCGCTGAGCTTGCGCTCGCAGCGCCAGACGGTGCTCGCGTCCAACATCGCCAACGGCGACACCCCTAACTACAAGGCCCGTGACATCGATTTTTCCAGCGCGCTGCAAAGCGCCATGGCCGCCAGTGCGCCGGCGCCCTTGCGTACCACGGCGGCGCGCCACTATCCGGCCCCGGCCAAGGATGGCACGGCCCTGCCGGACGGTACCCCGCTGCTGTACCGCGGCGTGGTGCAGGGCGCCGTGGACGGCAACACGGTGGATATGGATGTGGAACGCAACCAGTTCGCCGATAACGCGCTGCGCTACGAGGCCGGCATCACGATGATCAACGCCCAGATCAAGGAAATGATGGCGGCCATCCAGGGAGGTAATTAATCATGTCGTCGCTGTTCAGTATCTTCAATGTTTCCGGTTCGGCCATGAGCGCCCAGGCCCAGCGCCTGAACGTGGTGGCCAGCAACCTGGCCAACGCCGACAGCGCCACCAGCGCCAGCGGCGAAGCTTACCGCGCCAAGCAGGTGGTGTTCGAAGCCACCCCGGCCACCGAGGGCGGCGCCTCCACCGGGGTGCGGGTGCGCCAGGTGGTGGAGGACCAATCGCCCATGAAGCTCAAGTACGACCCCAAGAATCCGCTGGCCGACGAGAAGGGTTATGTGACCATGCCCAACGTCAATGTGGTCGATGAAATGGTCAACATGTTGTCGGCCTCGCGTTCCTACCAGACCAACGTGGAAACCATGAACGCGGCCAAGACCCTGTTGCTGAAAACCCTGACCATCGGCCAGTAAGCCGGACATAGAAAGAGATCATCATGAGCGTATCCACCGCCGCCCCCATTTCGGACAGTTTGCTGAACGCCGTCAACCCCAAAAAGGCGACGGCCACCGACAGCACCCAGGCCGACACCGACAAATTCATGACCTTGCTGGTGACCCAGTTGAAGAACCAGGACCCCTTGAATCCGCTCGACAACGCGCAAGTGACCAGCCAGCTGGCCCAGCTGTCGACGGTGACAGGCGTCAACAAGCTCAACACGACGCTGGAGTCGCTCAAGTCCAGCTACCAGTCCAGCGAGGCGATGCAGGCCACCAACCTGATCAACCACGGCGTGCTGGCCCCCGGCAACCAGCTGGCCCTGTCCGGCGGCAAGGCCGTGTTCGGCGTGGACCTGGCCACCCCCGCCGACAGTGTGCAGATCGATGTCAAGAACAGCAGCGGCGCCGTGGTGCACAGCATCGCCATGAAGGGCGTGGACGTGGGCACCTTGCCGCTGGTGTGGGACGGCAAGCTGGACGACGGCACCACGGTCGCGCCGGACGGCAAATATTCGTTCTCCGTCACGGCCACCTCGGGCGGCAAGGCGCTCAAGGACGCCACCGCCCTGACGTTCGGCACTGTCGCCAGCGTGTCCACCGGCAGCGCTGGCGTCAAGCTCAACGTGCCCGCCATCGGCCAGCTGAATATGGCCGACATCAAACAAGTGCTCTAAGGAGGTCGTTTCAACAAGCCCGTGGCGTCGTTGTGGCGCCTCGCCGTGCAAGCGCACTGTCGTCGTCGCCACGCCGCGCCACGGTCATTTTGAAACAACCTCAACGTTCAACCAGTTTTGTAAGCCACCTCATCAGATAGGGGAATACCATGTTCCAACAAGGACTCAGCGGCCTGAACGGCGCGTCTAAATCGCTCGACGTGATCGGCAACAACATCGCCAACGCCAGTACGGTAGGCTTCAAAGGTTCCCAGGCCCAGTTCGCCGACTTGTACGCCAATTCGCTCAATGGCGTGAGCGGCAACAACGCCGGTATCGGCGTGTCGGTGTCCCAGATCGCCCAGCAGTTCACCCAGGGGAATATCGAGACCAGCAACAACCCGCTCGACATCTCCATCAATGGCGGCGGCTTCTTCCGCACCTCGGTCGACGGCGCGATCCAGTATTCGCGCAACGGCCAGTTCCAGCTCGACAAGAACGGCACCCTGATCAACGCCCAGGGCGCGCAGGTGACGGGCTTCCTGACCAATTCCTCGGGTGTGATCCTGCAGGGCGCGCCGGTGCCGATCACCATCGATTCGTCCGACCTGACGCCGGTGGCCACCACCCAGGCCAACTTCTCGCTCAACCTCAATTCCAACACGCTGGCGCCGACCAAGGTGCCGTTCGACGCCAACGATCCGCTCACCTACAACAAGCAGACCGTGCTCGACGTGTTCGACAGCCTGGGCAACGCCCACACCATGTCGACCTACTACGTCAAGACGGGCGCCAACAACTGGGACGTGTATGCGGGCGTGGATGGCACCGAGATCACGGCCAAGACCGTGGCCACGTCGATCCTGGCCGACCCCGGGGTGCAGGCGGCGCGGCTGCAGTACCAGACCGACGTCAACGCCTTGCCTCCCGTGCAAGCGACCATCGACGCCGACGCGCTGGCCTATGCCCAGGCGGCCGGCCCGGTCATGTTGGCGGCGGCCACGGCGGCCGGCGCCAGCGCCGCCCAGCTCGCCACGTTGCAGGCCGCTTACGATCCCGTCAATGGCGCCGGCACCAAGACCGGCACCAACCTGGACCAGATCGATGCCGCGCTGGCGGCCGCCGTCGGGGTGCCGGCCGTGAAAGTGGGTAGCCTGGTGTTCAACAACAATGGCGCGCTGAGCGCGGCCGCCATGGCCAACCTGCCCGTGCCGCAAACCCTGCCCATGACCATCAGCCTGCCGATCTTCCCGGACACGGGTTCGCTGCAGCCGCTCACCATCAAGGCCAACTGGGTCGGCACCACGCAATACGGCAGCAGCACCAGCGAGAAAGCGTCGACCCAGGACGGCTATTCGTCGGGCCACCTGGAACGCTTCGCGGCCGGCGCCGACGGCGTGATCCTGGGCCAGTACAGCAACGGTAAATCGCGTCCGCTGGCGCAGGTGGTGCTGGCCAATTTCGCCAACGTCAACGGCCTCACGCCGCTGGGCAACAACGCCTGGGCCGAGAGCTCCAACTCCGGCGTGCCGCAGGTGGGCGTGCCCGGCGCGGGCAGCCTGGGCAGTCTGCGCGCCAGTTCGGTGGAAACCTCGAACGTGGACTTGACGGCCGAGCTGGTCAACATGATCACGGCCCAGCGCGTGTACCAGGCCAACGCCCAGACCATCAAGACCGAGGATTCGGTGCTGCAGACCCTGGTCAACCTGCGTTAAACCTAGCCTGACGGCAGGGGCGCGGCCAGCCGGCCGCGCCCAGCCCCTTACCGGAGTCACCGAACACCATGGACCGTCTCGTCTATACCGCCATGACTGGCGCGCGCCACGTGCTGGACCAGCAGTCCACCGTGTCGAACAACCTGGCCAACGCCACCACCACCGGCTTCCGGGCCCAGCTCGACGCGTTCCGGGCCGTGCCCGTGATGTCGGAAGGCTTGCCCACCCGTACCTTCGTGGTCGACACGACGGCCGGCGCCGACATGCGCGCCGGCCCGATCCAGACCACCGGCCGCGCGCTCGACGTGGCGCTGCGCGGCGACGGCTGGCTCGCCGTGCAATCGGCCGACGGTTCGGAAGCCTATACCCGCAACGGCAGTCTGAAGGTGAGCGACAACGGCTTGCTGCAAACCTCCAGCGGCCAGACCCTGCAGGGCGACGGCGGCCCGATCGCGGTGCCGCCCGATACGAGCGTGTCGATCGCCAGCGACGGCACGGTGAGCACCATCTCCACCGACTTCAAGCCGGGGCCGGCCAACGTGCTGGGGCGTATCAAGCTGGTCAATCCCGACCCCAAGGCCATGGTGCGCGGCGACGATGGTTTGTTCCGCCTGAACAGCGGCGTGACGGCCGATAACGACCCGTCCGTGCGGCTGGTCGATGGCGCGCTCGAAGGCAGCAACGTGAACGCGGTCGATTCCATGGTCAACATGATCAGCCTGGCGCGCCAGTTCGAAATGCAAATGAGCTTGCTGAAGAACGCCGAGAATAACGCCGCAAAAGCCACCCAGATCCTCGCTTTGAGTTGAGTGTTGCTGCTCCATAATGGTGGCATGGGATAAGCAGCGGTCGTACCGGCCGCCGCGATCCAAGCGACTGGGAGAAGCAAATGATACGTTCACTTTGGATTGCCAAGACTGGCATGGAGGCGCAGCAGACGCAGATGGACGTGACGTCCAATAATCTGGCCAACGTCAGCACCAACGGTTTCAAGAAATCGCGCGCCGTGTTCGAGGACTTGCTGTACCAAAATGTGCGCCAGCCGGGCGCCCAGTCGTCGCAGCAGACGAATTTGCCCTCGGGGATGCAGATCGGTACCGGTGTGCGGCCGGTGGCGGTGGAGCGCATCTTCACCCAGGGCAATCCGCAATCGACGGGCAACGACAAGGACTTGATGGTCAACGGCAATGGCTTCTTCAACGTGCTGCTGCCTGACGGCACCACCGCCTACACCCGCGACGGCTCCTTCCAACGCGACAACAACGGCCAGATGGTCACCTCCAGCGGCTTCGTGCTGCAGCCGGCCATCACCATTCCCATCAACGCCACCAGCATCACCGTGGGCCGCGACGGCACCGTGTCCGTCACGCTGCCGGGGCAGACGGCGCCATCCCAGATCGGCTCGATCCAGTTGTCGACCTTCATCAACCCCACCGGGCTGGAATCGAAGGGCGAGAACCTGTACGTGGAAACGGGCGCCTCGGGCAATCCGCAAGCCAACACCCCCGGCACCAACGGCACCGGCACCATCATGCAAGGCTACGTGGAAACGTCGAACGTGAGCGTGGTGGAGGAGATGGTCAATATGATCCAGACCCAGCGGGCCTACGAGATCAACAGCAAGGCCATCACCACCTCCGACCAGATGCTGCAAAAACTGACGCAGATGTAAGGAGGCGCCATGAAAACCTTCGCCACCATGGTCCTGACGCTGGGCGCCGCCGCACTGGCCGGCTGCACGGCCATTCCCACCACCATCGTGCAGACGCCGCTGACCTCGCGTCCGCTGGCCGCCGAGCAGGCCGTGGCCAACAACGGCGCCATTTACCAGCCGGCCGCCTTCCGCCCCATCTTCGAGGACCGCCGCGCGCGCCACGTGGGCGATGTGCTGACCCTGGTCATCACGGAAAAGACGGCCGCCGTCAAGGCCGGCGCCAGCTCGGGCAACAAGTCCGGCAGCGTCAGCGCCAGCGTGCCCCATCCGCTGCAAGGCACGTTCGGCGCCACCGTGGCCGCCAACAGCGCCAGCAAGTATGCGGACGGCGACAACCAGTCGGCCAGCAACACGTTCACGGGTACGATGGGCGTGACCGTGGTCGAAGTGCTGGCCAACGGCAATTTGATCGTGGCCGGCGAGAAGCAGATCGCCATGAACAAGGGCACGGAATTCATCCGCTTCTCGGGCATGGTCAATCCCGACAACATCGCCACCGGCAACACGGTCGCGTCCACGGCCGTGGCCGACGCCCGGGTCGAGTACCGCACCAACAGCCAGATCGACCGGGCTGAAATGACGTCGATGGCGTCGCGCTTCTTCCAGAGCTTGCTGCCTTTCTGATCATGAATACTCTCACTCTTTTCCGCCGCGCCGCCACCGTGCTGGGCCTGGGCGCCGCCTTGCTGGCCGCGCCGCTGGCCAGCGCCGAGCGCCTCAAGGACCTGGTCAGCATCGCCGGCGTGCGCCAGAACCAGTTGATCGGCTACGGCCTCGTGGTGGGCCTGGACGGCAGCGGCGACCAGACCACGCAAACCCCGTTCACGGTGCAAAGCGTGGTGTCCATGCTGCAGCAATTGGGCGTGAACTTGCCGGCCGCCTCCAGTCTGCAACTGAAAAACGTGGCGGCCGTGATGGTGACGGCCTCGCTGCCGCCGTTCGCCCAGCCGGGCCAGACGCTTGACATCACCGTCTCGTCCATGGGCAACGCCAAGAGCTTGCGCGGCGGCACCTTGCTGATGACGCCGCTCAAGGGCGCCGATGGCCAGGTCTATGGCATGGC
This sequence comes from Rugamonas apoptosis, assembly GCF_014042355.1. Classification (GTDB taxonomy): domain Bacteria; phylum Pseudomonadota; class Gammaproteobacteria; order Burkholderiales; family Burkholderiaceae_D; genus Rugamonas; species Rugamonas apoptosis. The sequence continues at coordinate 320,938 of NZ_JACEZU010000002.1, read as the reverse complement.
CCAGGGCAATGTGCTGGTGGGCGGCGTGGGCGTGGCCGCCGGCGGCAATTCGCTGCAGGTGAACCACCTGAGCGTGGGCAAGATCTCGGGCGGCGCCACCGTGGAGCGGGCCGTCGCCTCGGCCCTCGGCGAGAACAATATGATCAAGCTGGAGCTCAACAACACGGACTTCTCGACGGCCAGCCGCATCGTCGAAGCCATCAATGACAAGTATGGCCCCGGCATCGCTTACGCGCTCGACGGGCGCGTGATCCGGGTCCAGGCGCCCAGCAGCAGCGACCAGCGCGTGACGTTCATCGGTACCTTGCAGGACATGCAGGTCAACCCGGCGGCGCAGGCGGCCAAGGTGATCATGAACGCCCGCACCGGTTCGGTGGTGATGAACCAGGCCGTCACGCTCGACACGTGTGCCATTTCGCACGGCAACCTGTCGATCGCCGTCACGGCCGAACCGCAGGTGAGCCAGCCCAACGCCTTGTCGGGCGGGCGCACGGCCGTGACCCAGAATACCCAGGTCGACATCAAGAAAGACAGCGGTAAGGTGATGCTGGTCAAGGGCGGCGCTTCGCTGGCCGAGGTGGTCAAGGCGCTCAACGCGATCGGTGCCACGCCCCAGGATTTGCTGGCCATCCTGCAAGCGATGAAGGCGGCCGGCGCCTTGCGGGCCGAGCTGGAAATCATTTAAGGACACGCCCATGAACACCCAAAACGACCTGAGCGGCAAGCTCGCGCTCGACGTGCAGGGCATGGGCGCGCTGCGCCAGTCGGCCAAGGCCGGTTCGCCCGAGGCGCTGAAAAGCGCGGCCACCCAGTTCGAAGCCATGTTCGTCAACATGATGATGAAGAGCATGCGCGACGCCACGCCCCAGGACGGCATGCTCGACAGCCAGCAGAGCAAGATGTTCACCACCATGTTGGACCAGCAGACCAGCCAGAGCATCGCCAAGAAGGGCATCGGCCTGGCCGACGTGCTGATCCGGCAACTGTCGCAGCAAGCGGCCAATACCCAGGCGCTGGCGATCGGCAACGAGGGCGCGGCCACGGACGGGGCCACGCCGGCCGCACCGGCCGCCAGCAGCCGTTTCGACCCGGCCCTGCTGCAGCGGGCCATCGCGGCCGCCGGCGGCGCCGGCGCGGCCGGCGCCAGCACGTCCGGCACCAGCGCCACCGACGCCGCCAGCGACGCGGCCAAGGGCAGCACCGCCCCCCATGTGCGCAATTTCCAGGCCAAGCTGGGCGCCCACGCGGAAGAGGCCAGCCGCGCCACCGGCATTCCGGCCAAGTTCATGCTGGGCCAGGCGGCGCTGGAGAGCGGCTGGGGCAAACGCGAGATCAAGGGCCGCGACGGCAGCAACAGCCACAACCTGTTCGGCATCAAGGCCGGCCCCGACTGGAAGGGCAAGGTGGCCGAGGCCGTCACCACGGAATATGTGAATGGCAAGGCCCAGACCCGGGTGGAACGGTTCCGCGCCTACGACAGCTATGGCGACAGCTTCAAGGATTACGCCAAGTTGTTGGCCAGCAATCCCCGTTATGAAAAAGTGCTGGCCAGCGCGGGCGACGCCAGCAGCTTCGCCCACGGCTTGCAGCGGGCCGGCTACGCCACCGACCCCCATTACGCCCGCAAGCTGACCAACATCATCAAGCATTCGCTGGTCGGCTGACGGCATGGCGGCGGGCCCGGTTCAAGTTTTGCGCCGCGCCGCCGTAAATTAACCACACAGAGCGTTAGAACACATCATGTCCCTACTGAGCATCGGAAAAAGCGGTTTATTGGCGGCCCAGGTCGGTTTATCCACGACCGGCAACAATATTACCAACGCCAGCGTGGCCGGCTACAGCCGCCAGGTGGCGATCCAGGCCGACACCGGCACCCAGGACATGGGTTTCGGCTTCGTCGGCACCGGCACCGAGGTGAGCCAGGTCAAGCGCTATTACGACGACTTCCTGAACAACCAGTTGCGCGGCGCGGAAACCACCAAGGCGTCGCTGGACACGTATTTTTCGCAGATCAGCCAGATCGACAACTTGCTGGCCGATCCCACGGCCGGCCTGTCGCCGGCCATGCAGGATTTCTTCAACGGGGTGCATGACGCGGCCTCCAATCCGGCCTCGGCCGCCTCGCGCCAGGCCATGCTGTCGAGCGCCGACTCGCTGGCCGCCCGTTTCCAGGGCTTGAGCGCGCGCCTGTCGGAGATCGGCGACGGCGTCAACAGCCAGGTCACGTCCACCGTCACCCAGATCAATTCCTACGCCAGCCAGATCGCGGCCCTGAACGACAGTATTGCCGGCCTCAGCAGCGACCCGTCCAAGGCGCCCAACGATTTGCTGGACCACCGCGACCAGTTGTTGACGGAATTGAACAAGCTGGTCAAAACCACCGTCATTCCGGGCGAAAACCACATGCTGACCGTGTCAATCGGCACCGGCCAGCCGCTGGTGGTGGGCAACCATAATTTTTCGCTGGCCACCACCACCTCGCCCACCGACGTCACCCGCGTGACGGTGGGCTATCAGGTTGGCAACGTCGTCAGCGCCTTGCCCGAGAGCGTGTTCGCGGGCGGGCAGCTGGGCGGCTTGCTGGACTTTCGCAGCGGCGCACTGGACAAGGCGCAAAATGAGCTGGGCCAAGTGGCGGCCGGCATGGCCACCGCGTTCAACCAGCAGCATCACCTGGGCCAGGACCAGAACGGCGCCCTGGGCGGCGACTTCTTCGCGCCGGTGCAGGCGTCGGTGGCGGCCAGCACCCGCAATTCGCCGCTCAGCACGGCCGACGTGACGGCCGTCGTGTCGGACCCCAGCCAGCTCACGGCCAGCGATTACAGCGTCGATTACGACGGCACCAATTTCTATGTGACCCGCCAGTCCGACGGCACCAAGACCCAGATCAACCCCTTCCCGCAAGCGGTGCCGCAAACCATCGACGGGGTCGATTACACGATCACGGGCGCGCCGCAAGCGGGCGACGATTTCCTGGTGCGCCCGACCTACAGCGCGGCCGCCAATTTCAAGGTGGTGCTGAGCGACCGTACCAAGGTGGCGCTGGCCGCTCCCATCAGCACCTCCGCGCCCACCACCAATGTGGGTAGCGCCAAGATCAGCGCCGGCAGCGTGGACGTCAACTATCTGACGCCGGGCAACGCGCTGGCGGCGCCCGTGACGCTGAGCTATAACAAGGCGGCCAATACGCTGTCGGGCTTTCCGCCGGCGCAGGACGTGACGGTGACTGTCAACGGCGTGCCCACCCTGTACCCGGCCGGCACGCCGTCGATCCCGTACACGGACGGTGCGGCCATCAGTTTTGGCGGCGTTAATTTTTCCATCAGCGGCGCCCCGGCCGACAACGATACCTATATCGTCGGCCCCAACACGGCGGGCGTGGGTGACAACCGCAATGGCCAGTTGCTGGCCGGCTTGCAGACCAAGAATGTGCTCGATGGCGGCAACGCCACGTTCCAGTCCTCGTATGCGCAAATGGTCAACTTCGTGGGCAACAAGACGCGCGAAGCCCAGATCAGCGGCCAGGCCAGCGATGCGGCCGTGCAGCAGGCCACCAATGCCCAGCAGAGCGTGTCGGGCGTCAACCTGGACGAGGAAGCGGCCAATCTGCTGCGTTACCAGCAGGCTTACCAGGCGTGCGGCAAGGTGATGCAGGTGGCCGGCCAGTTGTTCGACGTGTTGATGAACCTGGGCGGCTGAGAATTTTTTGACAGGATAGCATCATGAACATGCGCATCAGCTCCAAGACGATTTATGACATCGGGGTCAACCAGATCGGCACCCTGCAGACCTCGCTGGCGCGCACCCAGCAGCAACTGTCCACGGGCCGCAAGAACCTGACGGCGGCCGACGACCCGATCGCCACCGCGCGCGCGCTGGAGGTGACGCAGTCGCAATCGATCAACACCCAATTGGTGACCAACCGCCAGAACGCCAAGAGCAGCCTGGGCCAGGAAGAGGTGGCGCTGACCAGCACCACCAGCCTGCTGCAGGACGTCAAGACGCTGACCGTGAACGCCGGCAATGGCTCGATGACGCAAAAGGACCGCGAATCGCTGGCGGTGGAACTGGAAGGGCGGCTCACCGATCTGCTGGGCATCGCCAACACGGCCGATGGCGCCGGCGGTTATTTGTTCTCGGGCTACAAATCGACCACCTTGCCGTTCACCCAGACGGCCACCGGCGCCGCCTACCAGGGCGACCAGGGCCAGCGCGAACTGCAAGTGGGCTCGACCCGCAAGCTGGCCATCAGCGACTCCGGTTCGTCCGTGTTCGAGAACAATATCAACGGCAATGGCACCTTCCTGACGGGCGCCGCTGCGGGCAACTATGCGCGCGGCGGCAGCGGCATCATTTCGCCCGGTTCGGTCCAGGATCCCACCCTGCTGACGGGCCACCAGTACCAACTCGACTTCGCCGTCACGCCGGCCACGCCCGGGGTGCCCAGTGTGACCACCTACACCGTGACAGACCTGACTTTGAACCAGCCGGTGCCGCCAGCGCCGGTGCCGGCCACGCCGATTCCCTACGTTAGCGGGCAGAACATCACGTTCGACGGCATGCAGTTCGACATCAAGGGGGCGCCGGCCGACCTGGACCAGTTCACGGTCCAGCCTTCCACCCGGCAGTCGGTGTTCACCACACTGACCGACCTGATCAGCACGTTGCGGGCACCCGGCGACGGTGCCGCCGGCCAGGCCAGCTTGACCAACAAGCTCAACCAGGCCAATGCCAGCATCGACAACTCGCTCGACAACGTGCTGTCGGTGCGGGCCGAGGTCGGTTCGCGCTTGAAGGAGCTCGATTACCTCGACAGCGCGGGCGATGACTTGAACCTGCAATACGCGTCCACGCTGTCGGACTTGCAGGATGTCGATACCGTCAAGGCGATTTCCGCATTTACCCAGCAGCAAATCACCCTGGACGCGGCGCAAAAATCGTTCAAAACGCTGTCGGGCCTGTCCCTGTTCAACTATATCAGCTGACCCGCGGCGCCCCATGGTGGCGCGACCGGCTAGGGATGTTGGCCGGGTGGACGCTGCGGCGTCAATGGTGAGGTGGGCGTCTTGATCGCATCTTGCCGTTGCGACCACGTGCGCGGCAGGAGCCGGGCCCGTTCTATGCCTTCCAGGAACAGGTTTTGCATGGGTGTCGCCAGGTAGGGGAGCGACATGGCGATCACCAGCAGACCTACACCCAAGGTGATGGGAAACCCGATCCCGAACAAGTTCAGTTGCGGCGCGGCCCGTGTCAAAATGCCCAGCGCCACGTTGGTGATCAATAAAGCGGCCACGATGGGCAGCGACAGTTGCACCCCGGTGCTGAAAATGATGCTGCCCCAGTCCGCCAGCTGCTTGAAGCCGCCCCCATACAGGGGCCGGGCCGACACCGGCAGGCTGTTGAAACTTTCCACCAGGGCCGACAGCAGCACCAGGTGCGCGTTGACGGCCAAAAAACCCATGGTGGCCACCAGCGCCAGGAACTGGCTGATGGCTGACGAGCGGCCCTGGGTGTTAGGATCGAAAAACGTGGCGAACCCCAGGCCCATGGTCAGGCTGCCGATCTCGCCCGCCATTTCCACGGCCGCGAACACGATACGGATGGAAAACCCCATCGCCAGTCCCACCAGCAACTCTTGCGCCAGGATCAGCAGCCCGGCCAGCGACAGCGGATCGGTGGCCGGCAGGGCCGGTACGGCCGGCGCCACGATCAGCGCCAGCAGCACGCCCAGCCCCACCTTGATGGTGACCGGCACGGCCGAGTTGCCGAACAGGGGCGCGGCCGCGATCAAGCCCAGGATGCGCGTGAGCGGCCACAGCAGCGCCGCGATCCACGTATTCATCTCGGCCGTGGTCAGCGTGATCATGCGCGCCCGCCTGTGCTGCTCTGTCCTGCCATGGCCGCCTCAGCCCACCAGGCCAGGAATGCCGCTGAACACTTCCCGCATGTAATCGAGCATCACGGCCAGCATCCACGGTCCGGCCACCACCAGCGCGACAAAAATGCCGACCAGCTTGGGGATGAACGACAGCGTGGCTTCGTTGATCTGGGTGGCGGCCTGGAAAATGCTCACCACCAGGCCGATGACGAGCGCCACCAGCAGCAGCGGGGCGGCGATCATCAAGGTCACCTCCATCGCGTGGCGGCCCATCGTCATGACGCTTTCCGGAGTCATCTTGCGGCCTCGTCAGTAAAAACTCTGGGACAGCGAACCCAGCAGCAATTGCCAGCCATCGACCAGCACGAACAGCATCAGCTTGAACGGCAGCGAGATCACGGCCGGCGACATCATCATCATCCCCATCGACATCAGCACCGACGCCACCACCATGTCGATGATGAGGAAGGGGATGAAGATGGCGAAACCGATCTGGAACGCCGTCTTGAGCTCGCTGGTGACGAAGGCCGGGATCAAGACCCGCAGCGGCACATCCTCCGGACCTTGCAGGGCCGGGGTGCGCGACAGCTTGACGAACAGGGCCAGGTCGGCCTGGCGCGTCTGCTTGAGCATGAATTCCTTGAGCGGGGCCACGCCCTTGTCCATCGCCTGGCCCATGGTGATCTTGTTTTCCTGCAAAGGCTGGTAGGCTTCCGTATAAATTTTGTCGAACACGGGCCCCATCACGAACAGGGTCAGGAACAGGGCCAGCCCCACCATCACCTGGTTGGGCGGGGCCGACTGGGTGCCCAGCGCCTGGCGCAGCAGCGACAGCACGATGATGATGCGGGTGAAGCTGGTCATCATCAGCAGCGCGGCCGGGATGAACGACAGCGCCGTCATCAGCAGCATGGTCTGGATCGGCAGCGTGTAGCTGGTGCCGCCGCCGGCCGCCGGGGTGCTGGTGAAGGCCGGGATGCCCGGTTCGGCCGCCGCCCACAGCGGCAGCGCCAGTACCACCAACGTGAGCAGCCACTTGCATGCCGCGCCCGGCGTCAGGCCGACTTGCTTATTTGCCATTACGTTTTTCTATTGTGTGTTTGAGCCATTCGGCGAACTGGGCGCCGGGCAAGGCCGGCGCCAGCACGGCGTCGTCGGCCGGGTCGTGCGGCTGGCGCGCCATGGTGGCCAGCGCGTTCATGCGGCCGGGCGAGGCGCCCACCACGATCCACTGTTCGCCCACTTCCACCACCAGGATACGTTCGCGCGCGCCCACGCTGAGCGCGCCCACCAGGCGCACATGGGCGCCGCCGGTGACGGACTTGGGACCGAAGCGCTTGAGCAGCCAAGCCGCGCCCACCAGCAGGGCCAGCACGAAACCGAGCGCGAAAATGCTTTGCAGCAGGCCACCGGTGGCTGACGGCGCCGGCGCCGGCAGCGTCATGGCCGGCAACGGCGCGCGTGCGGGGGCGGCGGGCAGGGCGCCGGCCGGGGGGGCGGATGGGACGGCGGCCGGCGCGGCCGGTACGGCCGTATCCTGCGGCGCGGACTGGGCAGCGGCGGCGGCGGCGCCAGCCGGCGTGGCTGGCGCGGGCGCCACTGTCGATGTGGTTGCTGTGGTTGCTGTCGTCGCGGTGGCGGGCGCCGCCGGGGCGGCGCCGATGGTGCCCGACACGCTGCGCTGGGCCTGCGCGGGAGCGGCGGCCAGCGCCGCCAGCAGCAGGCCTAGGAGGAGGGCAGGTTTCATTGATTACTTATTGAGTTTTCGGATACGTTCAGACGGCGTGATGATGTCGGTCAGGCGGATACCGAACTTGTCGTTCACCACCACCACCTCGCCCTGGGCGATCAGGCAGCCGTTGACCAGCACGTCCATCGGCTCGCCGGCCAGGCCGTCCAGTTCCACCACCGAGCCCTGGGCCAGTTGCAGCAGGTTCTTGATGGCGATCTTGGTGCGCCCCAGTTCCACCGTCAGCTGGACCGGGATATCGAGGATGAAATCGATATCGTTGTGGGTTTCCGTCTTGCTTTGCTGTTTGGAAAAGTCCTGGAACACGGCGGCGCTGGCGGCCTGCTGGTTCTGCAGCGCCTCGGCTTCGGCCTTGGCCTGCTCGGCGATCGCGGCGCCCCAATCATCATCCAAGCTTTGATCGTCTTGATTATCCGACATGTTACTCTCCTGTGTAGCTGTAGTCGCTGGACCGCTTATTTGATGTTATCGGCATTGGCCAGCAATTTCTCGACCTTGAGCGCGTATTGTCCGTTCAATACGCCGTAACTGCAATCCATCACGGGGACCCCGTCCACCGTGGCCGAGATCATTTCCGGAATGTTCAGGGGGATGATGTCGCCCACCCGCATGTTGAGGATTTCGTCGAACGACACGCGGGCCGTGCCCAGCGAGGCCACCAGTTCCACTTCCGCGATCTGGATCTGCTGCGTCATCAGACGGATCCACCGTTTATCCACTTCCAGCGCCTCGCCCTGCAGGCTGGAGGTGAGCGCGTCGCGGATCGGCTCGATCATGGAATAGGGCATGCAGAAGTGGATCTGGCCCGACACGGAACCCAGTTCCACCGTGAAGGTGGAGGCCACCACCACCTCGTTGGGGGTGGCGATGTTGGCGAACTGGGTGTTCATCTCTGAACGGATGTATTCGAACTCGACCGGATAGACCGGTTCCCACGACTTGGTATAGGCCTCGAACACGATGTCGAGGATGCGCAGGATGATGCGCTGCTCGGTCTGGGTGAAATCGCGGCCCTCGACCCGGGTGTGGAAGCGGCCATCGCCGCCGAACAGGTTGTCCACCAGCAGGAACACCAGGCCCGGATCGAACACCATCAGGGCCGTGCCGCGCAGCGGCTTCATGTGCACCAGGTTGAGGTTGGTGGGCACCACCAGGTTACGGATGAATTCGCTGTACTTGGACACCCGCACCGAGCCCACCGACACTTCGGCGCTGCGGCGCAGGAAATTGAACAAGCCGACGCGCAACAGGCGCGCGAAGCGCTCGTTGATGATCTCCAACGTCGGCATCCGGCCGCGCACGATGCGCTCCTGGGTTGCCAGGTTGTAGGTTCTGACTCCCGCGACTTCTTCCGGCGCCTGCGCGTCGTCCTGATCGCCGTTGACCCCCTTTAACAGGGCATCGACTTCTTCCTGGGAGAGAAAATTATCGGCCATGACAGTATTACTGAATGATAAACGAGGTAAATAAAACGTCGGTCACGTCTTGCGGCGCGCCGTGGTCTTCAAACGGTTCCTTGACCTGGGCGATGATTTCCGCGCTCAGTTGCTTCTTGCCTTCGGGCGTATTGATTTCCGACGCATGTTTGCCCGACAACAGCAACAATAGCCGGCTACGCACCTTGGGCATATTGTTCTTGATCAGTTCCACTTCCTCCAGGCCCGACACCTGCAGCGTGAACGCCAGTTGCAGGTATTGGTCGGCGCCGTTTTCCGGCTGCAAATTGACGGTGAACGGTTCGATCGGCACGAACACGGGCGGGCCGGACTTGGCCTGCTTGTGCTTGGTCTTGGCCGGTGCTTCCTCGTCCGCTTTTCCGTGCAGGAAAAACCAGGCCGCGCCGCCACCGATCCCGCTCAGCGCCAGCACGGCCGCCACCACGATGATGATCAGCTTTTTCTTGCCGCCACCGCCAGCCGGTGCGGCATCCGCTTTGGGGTCAGCCTTCAATTTGGGATTCGCTTTCAAAATAATCCTTGCGTCATGCGATAGTGGTTCACGCCGTCATTATGTCATTATCGGCAAAGACTGCGCATCAGCATCGATGGAAAAGAGGGGGGAAGCGGGGCTTGCTCCACGTTTCCTTGATGAAACAAACAACAATGCGCAGCAAAATGGGGACGTGACACCATTTTCTGTTAAAAATGTGTTACGTCCCCATGTTGTGCCCTGTCCCCGTTGTGCCGGGGCGGGGTGCTCAGGCGAAGGTGTCGACCGCGCCGGCCGGCAGGCGGCGGACCGGCGCGGCGCCGCGCGGCGCCGCTTCGGTGCTGTCGCGGCCGAAGCGGGAACCGCCCTGGCCGGTGCCGCCACCGTGGCCCGACTGGGTCGAGGCGGCCTGCTGTTGGAAGCCCTGGTCCTGGTTGCTCATGCCGGCCGACACGGTAGCGTTGCCCAGCTGGATGCCGGCGTCGCCCATCATCTCACGCAGCTTGGGCACGGCCGCTTCCAGCGCCTGCCGCACTTCCGGCTGGGCCGACGAGAACGCCACCGTGGCGTGGTCGTTCGAGATGCTCAGCACCACCTGCACTGGCCCCAGGTCCGGTGGATTCAATTCCATGGTGGCGCTCTGCTCGCCGCCGGCGGCCATGAAGACGATCTTCTGTCCCAGTTGCTGGTCCCAGCCGGGCGTGCCGACCCGGGCCGGCAGCCGTTCGGCCGGCACGGCGGCAGCCGCCGCCTTGGCCACTTCCAGGCCAGCCACGGCGGCCGGGGCGAGCGGGGGGGCGGCCGGTGCCGGTGCCGCGGGCGTGGCCGCTTTCAGTGCGGCGGCCGTTTCGGCCGGCGCGGCCTTGGCCACCGTGACGGGGATGGCGTTGTCCGGCGCGGGCCGCTCGCCGCCCGCTTGCACGGCGGCGTTGTCCGCTGGCGCCGCCTTGGGCTTGTGCTGGCCGACGCCGTCGGCGCCAGCGTCAGCCTTGGCGCCGTCGACGGTACTGAGCTGGGCCAGGGTGGCGTCGCCGCCGGCCGGCGCGCTGGCGGCGGCGCTGGCGGCGGCATCGGCTGGGCCGGCGGCGGCCGGATCCGCCTTGGCGCCGGCCAGGGCCGCGCCGGCCTGGGTCAGCGTGGCCTGAAAATCTTCCGTGCCGGCGGCCTGGCCGGCGCCAGCCTGGAGCAGGGCGGGGTCGGTCACGGTGGCGGCGGACGTGGCGTCGGCCGCGTCGGGCAAGGTGGTAGCTGCGCCAGCGCCAGCGTCGGTGCCCAGCGCGGCCGGGGCCGCCTGCGTGAGCGCCGCCGGCAGCGCGGCCGTGGCGGGCGCGGGGGGCGGATTGAAGGCGGCCACCAGGGCCAACATGTCGGCCACGGGGCCATCCAGGGCGGCCTGGGCGTCGCTTTGGGCGCTGTCCGCGTCGTCGTCGTCGGCCGGCTTGCCGGTGGCGGGCGCGGCGCTGGTGGTGGTGGCCGGCGGCGCGCTTTTCGCGCCCGGCTGCACCGAGCTGTCCGCTGCGCGCGCCGTGGGCGCCGGATTCTGTTTGGCCGGCGCGCCGGCCTGGCGGGTCGGCATGCCGCTTGGGCGCGGGGCGGCCGGCGCGGCCGGCTGGCGCTCGGGCGTGCGGGTGGGCGCGTTGCTGCCGTTGGCCGACTGGCGCTGCTCCATCTCGCGCGACAGCGCGCGCTGGAACTGGTTATCCTGGCCGTTCGCGTTCAAGCTCACCTTGGGTGCGGCGGCCGCCTTGGCGCCGATGGTGGGCAGGGGAAGGATGGGAGTTTGCATGGTTGCGCCGTTATGGTTGGTTGCCGCCGAGCTCAATGGAGCGTGGGTCTTCAGCGTTTGTAATAAGCCTGTCGTGCTGCGTGTTCGTCCATCTGCTTCTGGTCGCGCTTGGCTTCGACCTTGAGTGCGGCCGCCGCCGCCCGCTCGTTGAGCGCGGCGTAGGACATGCGTTTGCGCTCGCTGGCCTGCCAGGCCTGTTTTTCCTGCGCGCTACGCTGTTCGGCGTGCCGTATCACTTCCTGCTGGCCCGTGATGGCGTGGTCCAGCTTGCCCATGAAGGCTTGGAAGTTGCGGTAGGCCATGGGCGTGATGCCGGCGGCCTGGGCCGCTTCGAAGCGCTTGACATACTCGTCCCGGTAGCCGATCAGCATCTGGTGCTTTTCTTGCGCCTCGGCCACCGCTTTCAGGGCCGCGCCCAGCCGCTTGGCGGCGTCGTCGGTTTCCCGTTGCGCCAGCTCAATCAGCGTTTGTAGTTGAGATTGGGATGCCATGATCAAGCATTATAGGCGTCCTGTCTGACAGGCAATCAGTCGAATAGCGAGGTAAGTTGCCCCAAGCTCTCGCTCATCGTGACCCGTTCCGTGATCTGTTGCTGGAGGAAATGTTCGATCTTGTCGTGCAGCGCGATGGCCTGGTCCAGCACGGGATCGGTGCCGGGCGCATAGGCGCCCACGCTGATCAGGTCGCGGCTGCGCTCGTAGCGCGAAAAGAGTTGCTTGAGGTTGCGGGCCTGGGTCTGGTGCTCGTGCGACGTGATCGAGTGCATGGCGCGGCTGATCGATTGTTCGATGTCGATGGCCGGGTAGTGGCCGGCCTCGGCCAGGCGCCGGTTCAGCACGATGTGGCCGTCGAGGATGGCGCGGGCCGAGTCGGCGATCGGATCCTGCTGGTCGTCGCCTTCCGTCAGCACGGTGTAGAAGGCGGTGATGGAGCCGCCACCCAGCTCGCCATTGCCGGCCCGTTCCACCAGCACCGGCAGCTTGGCGAACACGGACGGCGGATACCCCTTGGTGGCGGGCGGCTCGCCGATGGCCAGCGCGATCTCGCGCTGGGCCATGGCGTAGCGGGTCAGCGAATCCATGATCAAGAGCACGTTCTGGCCCTGGTCGCGGAAATGTTCAGCGATGGCGGTGGCATAGGCGGCGCCCTGCAAGCGCATCAGGGGCGGCGTGTCGGCCGGGGCCGCCACCACCACCGAGCGCGCCAGGCCTTCCTCGCCCAGGATCTGTTCGATGAATTCCTTGACCTCGCGGCCCCGTTCGCCGATCAGGCCGACGACGATCACGTCCGCTTCCGTGTAGCGCGCCATCATGCCCAGCAGCACCGATTTACCGACGCCGGAACCGGCGAACAGGCCCATGCGTTGCCCCCGGCCCACGGTCAGCATGGCGTTGATGGCGCGCACGCCCACGTCCAGCGTTTCGACGATGGGGGCGCGGCCCAGCGGGTTGGCGGGGCGCACGTTGATGGGGGCGCTGTCATGCGCGTGCAGTGGACCGAGCTGGTCGAGCGGACGGCCGGCGCCATCGAGCACCCGGCCCAGCAGTTCCGGTCCCACGGGCAGGTGGCGGGCCCGGTCGCTGGGACGGCGGCGCGGATGGGCCACGCTGCCGGGGCGGGGGATGGCGGGCTCGACCGGGAAGACACGGGTGCCGGGCACGATGCCTTCCACGTCGCTTTGCGGCATCAGGAACAGGCGCTCGCCTTCGAAACCGACCACTTCCGCCTCCACCTTGCCGCCGCTGGGCAGGGGCACGGTGCAGGCGGCGCCCACGGCCAGCCGCAGGCCGACCGCTTCCATCACCAGGCCGGCCACGCGCGTGACGCGGCCCGACACTTGCATCGGTTCCACAAAGCCGGCCAGCGCGCCGCAGTCGTGCAGATAGGCTTGCCAGCGGCCGCTGTGGGGATTGGCGGGACCGTTGGGGTCGTCGGCAGAGGCGGGCATCAGGTGCTCCATCACGTCCATCTCAGGCCAGCCAGTCCACGTCCTTGCCCAGCGCGTGGGTCAGGCGTTGCCAGCGTGAGGCGGCCTGGGCGTCGATCTGGTTGCTGGCCGTGTCGACCTTGCAGCCGCCGCGGCCCACGCTGGGGTCCTCGATCACGCGCCAGCCGCCCTTGTCCAGTTCCTCGCCGATGCCCTCGCGCACGACGGACGCGTCGTCCGGGTGCAGCACCAGCAGCGCTGGCTGTTGCAATACGGGCAGGTATTCGATCGCTTCGCGCACGATGGGCAGCACCAGTTCCGGCTTCACGTGCAGCGCCGTCTTGAGCATGCCCTTGGCCAGTTGCAGCGCCAGTTCCAGCACGTCGTTGGCGATCAGCTGGTCGGCCTGCTGCACGGCGGTGCCGAACGAGGCCGTCAACGCTTGCAGGTGTTCCAGTTCCTTGGCCGATTCGATCTTGCCCAGCGCCAGCGCGTCCGCATGGCCGGCCGCGTGGCCTTCCTCGTAACCGTCGAGGCGGGCCTGCTCGCGGATCGCTTCCACTTCCTCCACGCTGGGGTAGGTGGGCGGCGGCGGCAGGGGCGGGCCGATCTCGGCCAATTGCTGTTGCTGTTCCAGTAAGGTTTGTTGCAGTTGCAGTTCCTGTAATTCCTGGGCGTGCTGGGCTTCCAGCGCTTGCTGCTCGGCTTGGCGCGCGGCCAGCGTGCTGGCCCGCTCGTCGCCGAACGACGTCATCTCCCAGCGCTGGAACGCCGTTTGCTGCTCTTTCGGAATGGTAGCCATCAGACGAAGGAATCCTCACCTTTGCCGCCAAGCACGATCTGGCCTTCGTCGGCCAGACGGCGCACGATCTGCAGGATCTGTTTCTGCTGGGTTTCCACTTCGGACAGGCGTACGGGGCCTTTCGATTCCAGGTCTTCGCGCATCATTTCGCCGGCGCGGGCCGACATGTTCTTGAAGATCTTGTCGCGCAATTCCTGCGACGCGCCCTTGAGCGCGATGATCAGCATTTCCGACTGCACTTCGCGCAGCAGCAGCTGGATGCCGCGGTCGTCGATATCGATCAGGTTGTCGAACACGAACATCTCGTCCATGATCTTCTGCGCCATGTCGTTGTCGTAGTTCTTGATGTTGTCCATCACCGAACCTTCCTGCTCGCCGCTCATGAAGTTCAGGATCTCGGCCGCCGCGCGGACCCCGCCCAGCGATGATTTCTTGATGTTTTCATTACCCGACAGCAGCTTGGTGAGCACGTCGTTCAGTTCGCGCAGCGCGGCCGGCTGCACGCCATCGAGGGTGGCGATGCGCAGCACCACGTCGTTGCGCAAACGGTCGGTGAAGTTGCCCAGGATTTCGCAAGCCTGGTCGCGTTCCAGGTGGACCAGGATGGTGGCGATGATCTGCGGGTGTTCGTTGCGGATCAGCTCGGCCACGGAATTGGAATCCATCCACTTCAAGCTTTCGATGCCGGACGCGTCCTTGCCGCCCAGGATGCGCGACAGCAGCACGGAGGCCTTGTCGTCGCCCAGCGCCTTGGTCAGCACCTGGCGGATGTATTCGTCCGAATCGAGGCCCACGGTGGAGGCGGCCGCCACCTCGTCGCGGAAGTTGTCGAGCGTGTCGACCACTTGTTCGTGCGGCACGTTTTTCATGGTGGCCATGGCCGCGCCCAGCTTGAGCACTTCGCGCGGGCCCAGGAATTTCATCACTTCGGCCGCTTCCGTCTCGCCCATGGCCAGCATCAGGATGGCCGCTTTTTGCAGTCCGGTATTCTCAGTCATTGGCGCCTACCCAAGCTTTGATGATATTGGCCACGATGCGTGGATCGTCGGCCGCCAGTTTCTTGGCCATGGCCAGGTTGTCACGATAGGAGCGGGCCGTATTCTCTTCCATCTGGCGCAATTCCTCTTCCGCGATCAGGACCGGATCCGGTGCGTGTTCCACCGGTTCCGGCTCCGGTTCCGGTTCCGGCTCCGGCGCGTTGATTTCGTCGATCTTCTTGAACACGGGCCGCATCATCGGGCGCACGATGCGCAGGAAGATGTACAGCAGGATCAGGGCCGTGATGAGGAACTTGGCCAGCTCCTTGGCCATCGGCAGGTTGGCCGGATCGCGCCACCAGTCCAGTGCCGGCTCGTGCGGGCGGTCCACGCCGTCAAACGGCGAGTTGGCCACGCTGACGGCGTCGCCGCGGTCCTGGTTGTAGCCCATGGCTTGCTTGACCAGGTCGTTGATCTTGCCCATCTCCTCGGGCGTGTAGGGCTTGATGGTGACCTTGCCGTTCTTGTCGATGATGCGGCGGTAGTTGACCACCACGGCCACCGTCAGGCGGCGCAGGCCGCCCATGCCGCGCTGCTCGTAGCGCACCGTCTTGTCGACTTCGTAATTGGTGGTCGATTCCTTGTGGCTCTGGCCGTTGCCGGTGGCGTTGGTGGCGCCCGGTGGGGTGCCGGGGGCGGGCGCGGTGGCGCCGGGGCCGGTGGCCGTCAGCGGCGCGGTGGCCGTGCCCGGCGGCTGGTTCGACAGCGCGCCCGGTATGCCGGACGGGTTGGTGTTGCCGGCGCCGCCGCTCTCGCTGGTCTGCTGGCTGCGGATGGCCGAGGCGGCCGGCGGCGAGTTCGGCTTGTACGTCTCGGCCGCCTGCTCGACCTGGGAAAAGTCGACGTCGGCCGTCGCTTCAGCCCGCACATTGTTTTCGCCCACGATGGGGATGATGATCGATTCGACCTGCTTGATGACGGCGTTCTGCATCTCCTTCACATACTTGAGCTGCGTCTCATCCATGTTCTTGGCGTTCAGGCCGGCGTTGCCGTTCTTGTTCAGGTCGGAGATCAGGTTGCCGGCCTGGTCCACCACCGTCACGTTGGCCGGCAGCAGTTCCGGCACGCTGGAGGCCACCAGGTGCACGATGGCGCTGGTTTGCTGCGGGTCGAGCACGCGGTTGGGGTGCAGGTTGAGCAGCACGGAAGCGGTCGGTTTTTGCTGGTCGCGCACGAACACGGATGGCTTGGGCAAGGCCAGGTGCACGCGCGCCGACTCCACCGCCGCCAGCGACTGGATCGAACGGGCCAGTTCGCCTTCGAGCGCGCGCTGGTAATTGACCTGTTCCAGGAACTGGGACACGCCCAGCTTCTGGTTCTCCATCAATTCGAAGCCGACGTTGCCGCCCTTGGGCAAGCCCTGGGCCGCCAGCTTGAGGCGGATGTCGTGCACTTGCTCGGTGGGCACGAGGATCGCGGTACCGTTCTCGGAAAACTTGTGCTTGACGTTCAGCTTGTCCAGTTCGGCCGTGATGGCACCGCCGTCGCGGTCGGTGAAGTTGGAGAACAGCACACCGTATTCGGGCGGCTTGTTCCACAGCCACAGGGCCAGGATCACGGCCAGCACGCCGGCGGCCGCGCCCCCGCGCAGGAAATTCTTGCCCATCGGCGTCTGGATGAAGGGCAGCTTTTCCGCCGCCTCGTCGGGCGCGGGCGCTTGCTCTGCTGCGTCGATGTCGCGTTCTTCGGCTACGGCCATGGTGGGTGTGAGGTTCTCTGAGTGTCGCTATCCAATCCCCTGCCGGGAGTTGGGCCTGATACGGATTATCGCCGGGAACAGGGGAATTCAAATGGTCAAACAGAACCCCGTTTCCCCTCCTGCTCGCGCGTGCCGCTGGCGCCTGGACTGTTATTCTGACAGCCTGACAGTCACTATTGTAACGTGCGCTGTCGTCCTGGCCGCCGGAAGTTGTTCCGCGGCAGCAACAAATTGGAGTCAAGATGAGAACAGGTGGTATCGACGGCAGCCAGATCCAGGCCATGATCGCGCAGCTGAAAGCCCACGCGACGCGGCCCCAGGCCACGCCGCCCGTGGTGCAGACGGAAACCCCGGCCGCGAAAGTCAATTTCGCCGACGCGCTGAAAACTTCGCTGGACGCGGTCAACGCCAGCCAGGTCAAGGCCGATGCGCAAGGCAAGAGCTTCGCCATGGGCGACGACGGGGTCAGCCTGTCGGACGTGATGATCTCGATGCAGAAGGCCAGCATCAACTTCCAGGCCACCATGCAGGTGCGCAACAAGCTGGTGACGGCCTATCACGACATCATGAACATGCAAGTGTAATTGTATTGTAGTTATACTATCATCGGATCATCATCCAATGATAATGATGTCCGGCGCCGGCCGGGCCGGGCTGGAACGCCCCCGCCCGTTCAACCGAGGCCGGCCAGGCGGGCGTTGCGCTCGCGTTCGAGCTTGGTGATGTAGCGCTGCACCTGGGCCAGCATGGGCCGGGGGATGTCGATGAACTGGCAACCGAGGCGGCGGTTCGATTTGTTGTTGAGCAAAGTCATGTCGAGCGAATTGCGGATCTGCAAGGTCGTGACGATGGCGCCCACGTCCGGCAAGTCGATGCGGCAATCCACATAGTTGTGACCAATGGTGTCGCCCAGCAACTGCTTGTTGTCGAGGATGGCGATGCCGCCGCAGCTGATGTCGGCCAGCGGAAACGGGTGGTTGCCCCCGCCCAGCTCGGCCGGCAGGGGAATCGCCACCCGCACCGGATTGCTGACCGGGGTGTTCATGCGGTAGAACTCGCGCCGCTGCAAACGGATCAGCGTGGCCGGCAAGGCCATGCGGAACGCCGGGTTACCCCGGTATAAGCACTTTTCCACCTTGTTCGAAGAAAACAGGATGCGGATCTTGTCCAGCGTCGTCTCGAAATGGACGGCCGCCGCGCCCACCACGCGCTGGTTCTGCTCGCGGTCGATGGAGCAATCGAGGATGACGGCGTCGTTGTCGGGCTGCACTTCCAGGATGGACGTCACGCACACGTCGGCCTCGCCCTGCACCAACATGCGGATCAGCTGGTTCTTCTCGCCGATGCTGCGCAGCAGGGCGATAATCTCCCGGCGCGACTCGACTTCGAAGTCATGCCAGTTTTCCAAGTCTGCTTCCTGTCGTAGTGAATGCATCGCGTCCGTATCGGGGTCTAGGGTTCGGTGAGCGGCAGGCTGGTATCGGGCGGCGCGGGAAGCGGCGCGCCTGATTTTTGCGCTGATTCAATATGATATAGCCAGGCCAACAGTTCCGCAATCGTACGATACAGGGTGGGCGGAATCTGGTGGTCGAGGTCGATTTCCATCAACAGCGACACCAGTTCCTTCGATTCGTGCACGAACACATCGTGCTCCTGGGCCACGGCGATAATCTGCTCGGCCACCAGGCCGCGGCCCTTGGCCACCACCTTGGGCGCGGCCGCGCCCGTCTGGTAGGCCAGCGCCACGGCGCTTTGCAGCGGGCGGCGCGGGGCGTCACGGCTCATGGTGCTCTCCGGCCTGGGCGGTATCGGCGGAGATGGTGAGCGAGGACAGCGGTGCGCCGGCCGCCGCCATCGCTTGTTCCAGCAGGCCGGCGTAGGCGCGCAGCGTGACGGCCGACTGGTCGCTGCCCGTTTGTACCTGGATCTGCACCTGGTCGCCGACCAGGGTGACGGAGGCCGCCACCTGGCCCAGCAGCGGAAAGCGGAACCGTACGCCGCTGCGCCACACCTGTTCCGGCTGGCCATCGGCGCCGTCGCGCCCGTCGCCACGCCGCTGGCTGTCGCTGTCGCGCTGCTCGCGCCGCACTTCCCACTGCATGGGCTGGCCCGGCCACGCCTCGCCCTGCCATTGCACCCGGCCTTGTTCGTGTGCGTGCAATTGCTGGTTGATCATCAGCGCCGCCGACAGGTCCGGGCCGCCGGCCTGGGCCCGTGCGCCGCCGTCGGCCAGCGCTTGCTGCTGGCGCTGCATCTGCGGTTCGCGCATCAGGTCGGGCAGGCTGCGTTCGCCCTTGACCCATTCGGCCACATGCGATTCGTAGAACAGGCCGCTTTGCGCGATGGTCGTTTGCAGCTGCTGGGCCAGTTGCTCGGGCACGGGCGGCGCGCCGGCGGCCACCAGCGGCGTTTTTCCCGTCAGCACGACGGGCGCGCCAGCCGGGGTGGCCGGTGCGGCCGTGAGCACGGTGGTCAGCACGCGCGCGGCCGCGCTCAGCGTGGGCGGCGGCGTGCTGGCGTCCAGCGATGGCAATTCGCTGGCGGGGATCAAGGGCGCCCTGGCCAGCAGGGCGGCGCCGGCCGTGGCCGGGCGCGCCAGCTCGGCGGACGCGGGCGTGGCGCTGGCGGTGGCCCCGTTGCCCTGGTTGGCGCCTTGGGCGCCGGCTGGCAAGGCTTGCTGGGCGGTGCTGGCCGGGCTGGCCGTTGGCGCGCCCGCCGCCGGGCGGGCCGCGCTGGCGGCCGTGTCCGGCGCGGACGGTGTGGGGTGGTAGAGCTGGGCGTCGGCGTCGGCCGGCGGGGTGTCGCTGTAGACCAGGGTGGCGGCACTGCCGGGGGTGTTGCCGAGCTGGAAAGTGGGGCGGGGCTGGGCCGCGATCACGGTCAGCGGCACTTCGCTGCCGACTTGCACCCCGGGCGGCAACAGCATGCGGGCCGCGTTGTCGGCCACCCGCACCAGGAAGCTGCCGTCAGGGTATTTCGACAGCACGGTCGCTTGCAGCGACTGGCCCACCAGCGCCTGCAGGTTGCGCTGGAACGCGGCCTGGCGGGCGTCGCCGATGGCCGGCGTGCCATGTACGGCGTCGGCCGCGGTGAGCGGGCCGACGGTGGCGTCCAGGCGCGGCAGCATGGCCCCCGCCGGGATCAGACGCTGCCGTAGGCGTTGACCAGGCGCCGTTCCGTGCCGGTGTTATTGATCAGCTTGGACAACTGCGCCATCCACGGCATGGTCAGGTCGCGGATCTGGCGGTCGGCGTTGAGCATCTGGCGGATCAGTTCGATCTTTTGCTCGCGCTGGGCGCCCTGCATGGGCGCGGCCGGCTCATGCGCGCGCAGGCGCTGGACATGGGCGGCGCAGCGCTGCTCCAGCTGCACCAGCTGGTCCCAGTCACTGGCGGTGGCGGCCTGCACCATCTGTTCGGTCAGTTCCGCCATGGCGGCGTACACGGTCAACACTTCTTGGCTGGTCATCATCGTTCAGGCACTCGCGAGGGAAGGGGTGGGGGTGGCACGGCCGGTGGTGGCCGGGGCGTCGCCGATGGCGTTCCAGGCGTCGCGCAGTTCCGTCAGCAGGCGCTGCACTTCCTCCAGGATGGCCGGGTCGTTTTGCAGGTTGGCCGCCAGCAGGCGCGCGCTCATGTATTCGTAGAGGGCGTCCAGGCCTTCGGCGATCTCGCCGCCGGCCTTCTTGTCGAGCGCGGCGCGCAGGCCGCTGTCGATGATCATGATGGCCTTGGAGATGGACTTGCCTTTTTCGCCGATGTTGCCACTGCGCATGGCAGCCTGCGCCGTGTTGATGGCCACCAGGGCGCCATCGAACAGCATCACGATCAGTTTGTGCGGGCTGGCGGCGAGCACGCCCGTTTCCATGCCGATCTTGGCATAGGCATGCACGCCAGTTTGTCGGGATCCGAACATAGGGTATCTCCTGTCTGTTAACCGTTTTTGGCGATGGCCGCCAATTGTTGCGATAAATACGATTGGGTCGTGTTCAAGCTGGCCACCAGCGTATCGAGTTTGGTGTATTGGGCCCGGTAGCGCGCCTCGACATCGACCAGGCGGGCGCTAAGCGCATCCTTTTGCTTGCCGATATCCTTGACGCTCTGGTTCAGCCCGTTGGTGCGGCTGGTGATATAGCCTTTACTGCCCAGGAAGTTGGCGGCCAGGTTGTTCAGCTGGTAGGCATAACCTTGGGAGAAGCCGATGTCGCCGCGCGAACCGGTGGTGTCGCCATCGATGGTGAGCTTGAGGCCGGCGACGGGGGCGCCGGGGGCGCCCGTCAGCGTCTGGCCATCGCCGGTAGCGGCGTAGCCACCGATGGTGCCGGCCACGTCCACCCCGTCCACCGACGCGGCGCCGCCGAACAGCGATGCCACGCTGCTGCCGGTGTCATCGACCAGGCTGATATTCGATTGGGCGCCATAGCGGTTCGATTCCAGCTTGAGCTTGCCGTCGGTGCCGATCGTGGCGCTGACCGACCAGCCCGCGTTGGCGAAGCCGCTCACGCCGTTGATCGACGATTGCAGCTGGGTGGCCAGCTGGCTGGGCGTGTAGGTGCCAGCCGGCAGCGTGATGGTGGCCGTGCTGGCGGCCGTGGCCGTGTCGTTCAGTTTGACGACCCAGGTGGTGTCGCTGTCGATCACGGTGCTGGCCGGCACGGCGGCGGCGCTGGTCAGGTTGCCCTTGGTGGCCAGCGTGGTGATATCGAGCGCGTAGTCGCCGGCCTGGGTGGCCGAGGTCGAACTGACGAAATTGATCTTGCTGTCGCTGGTCTTGCCGACGGCCGCGAACAGGCCCGCGATGTCGTTGAAGTTGCTGGTGATGGCTTTGTTCAGCTTGCCCGTGTCGAGCGTCAACGTGCCATCCTTCTGGAACGAGATGCCGATCTGCGACAGGTTGGTCAGGTTGCCCTTGAGCCCGGTGATTTGTTGCGACAGCTGGCGCCGCACGGACGCCTGCAGGTTGCGTACGGTGGCGTCGCCCAACAGCGGGCCGCCGGTCTTGGTATCGGCGTTATAGCCCGACAGCTGCGTGATCTGGTTGTTGAGGTCGTTATAGGCCTTGACGAAACTGTTGACCGAATTGGTCAGCGAACCGGTGTCGCGCGCCACCGTCAGGCTGCTGCTGCCGGTCTTGCTCACGTTGAGCGAGACGCCGGCGATGGCGCCGCTGATGGAGGCGCTGCTGCTGCTGACGGCGATGCCGTTCACGTTGGCCAGCGTGTCGAGCGCGGACGCTTTCTGGCTCATGTTCTGCACCCCGCCCGGGTCGTAACCGAGCAGATTGACCAGGTCGGGGTCGGCCGGGTTGCCGTTGGCGCCGCTGAGCGTGATGCGCATGGTCGACGAGGCGCCGGTGGCGGTGGAGGTCAGCACCAGGTGGTTGGGGGTGGCGTTGGCGCCGGTGGCGCCGTCCGACACCAGGCTGGCGGTGACGCCGAAATTGCCCTTGTTGATGGCGGCCGCGATCCCTTGCAGCGTGTTGTTGCTGGTGTCGATGACGATGCTGCCCGAGGTGCGGTCGGGATCGGCCGTAAAGCCGGCCCCCAGGTAGGCGCCGCCCACGCCCGCCGTCAAGCCGGCGGCGGCCGGATTGGTGCCGCCCACGGTGATGGGGCTGGCGTCGGCCGACTCCAGCGCAATGGTGCTGACGGCCGTGGTGGTGGACCCGATATTGGCCGTGCCGCTGTTGCCGATGCCGCCGGTGACGCTGCCGCTGACCGCTTCGGCCACGTTGATGTTGGTGCCGTCGGCGTTGGTGAACTGCAAGGTGCCGCCGGCGGCCGTGCCGCTGATGGTGATGTTGGCGTCGGCCAGGGCGCGGGTGACGGCCGTATCGCCGGTCAGTGCCGTATCGAGCGCGGCCGCGTCGATGCTGCCGGCGGCGCCGGCTGCCACGCCGGTGGCCTGGCTGGCGATGGTCACGCCGCCCACTGTCAGCGCGTACGTACCGCCGCCGCTGGTATCGACCGCGCCAAAGGTGCTGGCGCCGGCCGCGCCGAACAGGGTGGCGCTGGTGACGGTGGCGCTGGCCTTGGCCGATACGCCCGTGGTGCCGCTCTTGGCATTGATGGCGTCGGCCAGCAGGCGCGCGCTGCGGGTGCTGCCGTCGGTGGCGATGGTGGTGCCGTTGAGGGTCAGCGCGCCCGGCGTCAGGCCGCCCGTTTTCACCCCCGCGCCCAGGGCCGTACCGGCCAGGCCAAAGGTGCCGCCGGCCACCGTGCCCAGTGCGAAGTTGATGGTGGTGGTGGCGCCCAGGCCGATGGCGGCCGTGGTGCTCTTGTAACCGCCCGAGGCCAGGGTCTGCGCCTGCGCCACCTGGCTGACGTTGATGCGGTAGCTGCCCGGCAGCGCCTTGGTGGTGGCGCTGGCGCTCAGCACGCTCGAATCGCTGGGGACGGCGCTGAGCGACTGGAAGCTCGACAGCGAGGTCAGCGACGACAGCGAACTCTGGAACTGGCCGAGCGCGCCGGACAGGTTGCCAAAGGCCGATACCTGGGCCAGGTAGCTGGCCGATTTTTTGTCGAAGTCCGCCAACGGGGCGGACTCCACCTGCATCAGCTTACTGACGATGGTGTTGACGTCGATGCCAGAACCGATGCCGGGAGAAGAGATACCCACGTTGGACTCCTAAGGAAAGCAACAATATAAGACATTATCGGCGCAATCAAAGAGGACTTGAGAGGGGGAAATGCCGGTCTGTTTGCCTTTCGCTTAAAAATTGTGCAGCGGCAAACGGGTTCGTGCCGTTGATGCGGCGGGCGGGGAAGCTGGCCGCGCGGGGGCGGGGCGGGCGCGATCGGCACGGGACGCATGGCTATAGCTTAGCGCAAACATGCCATGATGGAAGGAAAAGCGGCGCGCCCCTGGCGCGTCCGCTTCAGGCCGTCTGCTTGATCAGCAGGCCGGCGTTGTGGCTGGCGCTACCCAGCGATTTAGCGATCTCCAGCGCTTCGGGCGAGGGGATCTGACGCAGTACTTCCTTGGTGGTCTGGTCGATCACTTTGACGACGGTGCGTTTGCTGTCCTTGTCGATGGAAAATTCCAGTCCCTGGGCGCGGGCCTGGGGTGACTGGTTCAGCTGCGACACGGCTTGCGACACCTGGTCCAGGGTCGGCACGGCGGCCGCGCCTTTGACGGCGGCTGCCGTCTCGACGGCGGTGGCCGGTGCGCGCGCCGCGCCGCCGGAGGCGGGGGCGGCATCGTAGCCGGCAGGATGGCGCTCGATCGGGCGCGCTGCCGAGGCAGTGCTTAATGAGTCGATGGTCATGATGGTTCCTATTTGTGCAAAAACCCCGGCTGCACGAGGCAGCCGGGGAACCGGGTTTTAACGATGTAGGTCCATCGTCACACGGGTTTAACCACGCAGCAGCGACAGCACGCCGTTCGGCAGCGAGTTAGCCTGGGCCAACATCGCGGTACCGGCTTGTTGCAGGATCTGGCCGCGGGTCAGGCTGGCCGTTTCCGCCGCGAAGTCGGTATCTTGAATCCGGCTACGCGAGGCGGACAAGTTCTCCGTCGTCGTTTGCAGGTTCGAGATGGTCGAAGCGAAACGGTTCTGGATCGCACCGAGCGACGCGCGGTTGCTGTTGACCTGGTTCAGGGCCGAGTCGATCGACAGCAGCGCGGCGTTGGCGCCGGCCACGGTGGAGACGTCGATCTTGGCCACCGATTGCAGGTCGCTACCGGTGTTGTTGTTGGCGCCCGTACCATCGGCAGCGTTGTTGACCACGTTGGTGGCGGTGCTGGTGATGGTGAAGCCGCTGTCGGACGAGAAGGCCAGGCTGCCACCCACCGTCATCGACTGGCCGCTGGCGCCGATCGCCGTCGCATTGGCGGCCACGGCGGCGGTCAGGCCTGCGGCTGGCTTTTCCGCACCACGCATGGTGGTGGCGGTCAGCAGGTCGTCGGCGGCCGAGTTGACGTTCTTGATCTGGATGTCGTCGCCCGACGCTTCAGTCAGCACCACTTCCTTGACGTTGGTGGTCGAGTTCAGCTTGACGGCGGCCGTGATGCCGGTGGTGCCGGACTGGGCGTTGATGGCCTGGGCCAAGGCCGACAGGTCGTTGCCTTTCACCTTGGCCGAGATCGTCACCGGGGTCGAATTGGCGTCGTTGGCGACGGAATTCTGGCCGCGCAGTTCGAATTGCACGGAACCGTCGACGCCGGTGGCCAGGCCCGACAGGGTGGCCGTGGTGCTGGCGGTGGCCGTCACGCCGGTGGTGCCGCTCAGGGCGTTGACGTTGGCGGCGATCTGCTTGGCGCTGTCGGCCAGCTTGACGTCCACGCTGGTGGTGGTGCCGGTACCCGAGGTCACGGTCAGAGTCTGTGCCGTCACGTTGTTGGCGGTGCCACCGAACGCGTCGGAGATCTGGCCGCCAGCGGAGGTGAAGGCCGATTTCAGCGTGTTGTTGCCGATGTCGGAAGCCTTGGCGCTCTGGATGCCCACGTTGATGGTTTGGTTCGAATTGGCGCCGACCTGGAACTGGGTGCTGGTCAGGCTGCCGTCGAGCACGTTCTGGCCGTTGAACTGGGTGGTGTTGGCCACGCGGTTCAGTTCCTGGGACAGCGACGATACTTCGTTCTGGATCGATTTGCGGTCCGAATCGGAGTTGGTGCCGTTGGCCGACTGCACGGCCAGTTCGCGGATACGCTGCAGCAGGTCACCGGCCGTGCTCAAACCACCCTCGGCAGTTTGCGCCAGCGAGATACCGTCGTTGGCGTTGCGTGCCGCCTGGGTATCGCCGCGAATCTGCGAAGTGAAGCGCTCGGAAATGGCCAGACCGGCGGCGTCGTCCTTGGCGCTGTTGATGCGCAGGCCGGAAGACAGACGTTGCAACGAGGTCGACAGCGAAGCCTGCGAGGTGTTCAGATTGCGTTGTGCGTTCAGCGAGGCGATGTTGGTATTGATGGTTGCAGCCATGATATTTCTCCAGACTAGTACTTCGATTTGGGCGACTTGCTCATTTCACTTTGGTCTGTCTCCGCGTTCCGAGACAATCAAACCGCTGTTGTAATGTGTAACGGTTGCCCCACGGGAAAATTTAGCGAAAAAAGAGCGCGAAATTTTCACTTGCGGGGCTAAACGTTGGTGGCCCATGCCCGCTTAAACGACCGCGACCGGTGAATCTTTAGGGTGAAAATAATTATATTTTGCCCTTTATTTCCGCCAGTTTTGGACAGGGTGGCGGGAATTTTGTGGTCTTCATGTTAAGCATAGTGCGTGGTGGAGATGAAAAAAAGGCCGGCGCCATCGCTGGCGCCGGCCTTGGGGGCGGCGGATAAGGCGGGGCAAGCCGTCAGTCAGCCACCACCACCCGGTTCTTGCCCGACTGCTTGGCCTGGTACATGGCCTTGTCGGCCCGCTTGACCAGTTCGCCCTGTTCCTCGTTGGGACGGCGCAAGGCCACCCCGGCCGAGAAGGTGATCAGCACTTTCTCGTTATCGTGCAGGAAGAAGTGCTTGGTCAGCTCGCGCTGCAGCCGGGTCATCGTCTGCGAAGCCGCCTCCACCGTCGTCTCCGGCAGCAGGATCAGGAATTCCTCGCCGCCGAAGCGGGCGATCACGTCCATTGAGCGCAGCGTTTCCTTGACGATCTTGACCAGGTGCTTCAAGGCCGCGTCGCCGGCGATGTGGCCGTAGGTGTCGTTGAGGCGCTTGAAGTCGTCCAGATCGAGCAGGGCGATGCACAGCGGCGTGCCGCGGCGGTCGGAACGGGCCGTCTCGCGCTCGAACACGTCGTCCAGGCCGCGTCGGTTGAGGCTGCCCGTGAGCTGGTCTTCACGCACCAGTTCGCTCATATGCTGCAGCTTTGCTTCCAGCGCGTGGATGCGCTGTTCGGCGTCCTGCACTTCCTGGCGCGCCAGCACCATCTTGTCGCGCGCCTTGAGCGCTTCGTTCTGGACGATGCGGGTTTCGCGCAGCACGTCGTCGAGAATCTGGTTCAGTTCGCCGATATTCTCGGCCCGGCTGATCTTTTCCGAATAGCCGCCGATCTTCTCGTGGAAGTCGCCGGTGGAGGCGGCCACCTGGCCCAGGCGGTCGATGAAGGTCATCATCATGTTCTTGACGGTGAGCTTGACGTCCGACAGGCTGTGCTTGAGCTGGCTTTGCTTGTAGATCACGTCCTTCAGGCTGCGGGTGGCGTCCTCCAGCGCGCGCTGGTCGATCGGGCCGGCGATCAGGTTTTGCACGGCGTCGATCTGGCCGCGCAGCCAGCTGTCGTCGTCCAGCAGTTCGCTGACGTTTTCCAGCAGCAGCTTGAACAGGCGCAGCAACAATTCCTGCTGCTCGGCCGTGTCGCCGCTCTTGAGTTCGATCTGGTAGCACAGTTGCTTGAGGCGCACGGCGATTTCGGCCAGTGCTTCCTCGCTGTGGGCCTGGCGGGTGGCCGCGCCCAGCGATTCGGCCTCGGCCACCAGGGCCGGCGCGCCCGTCAGCAGCGAGGCGACGGCGAAGGTGAGCGTGCGGCTGAGCAGGTCGCGCAGCATGCGGCTTTGTTCGGAATCAGGGGCGGCGGCCGTCTCGATGCCTTTCTTGACGG
Source organism: Rugamonas apoptosis (assembly GCF_014042355.1). Lineage (GTDB taxonomy): Bacteria > Pseudomonadota > Gammaproteobacteria > Burkholderiales > Burkholderiaceae_D > Rugamonas > Rugamonas apoptosis. The sequence continues at coordinate 293,591 of NZ_JACEZU010000002.1, read as the reverse complement.
TGATGTGCTTGTCCACCAGTTGCGACAGGGCTTTGGCGTAGCCATCCCAGTCGCGCGACTTGACGGCGCGGTTGAAGCGGCGGCCGAACTCGGCCAGGTCGCCCACGCCGTCCGACAACCGGCTGGCGAAGCCGCTCAGCACCGATTCCGGTCCCGGGTCAACGCTGCCCAGCGGCGCCGGTGGCATGGCGGGCACGGCCGGCGGCAAACCGGCGATTTCCAGATAGATGTCGCGATAGGCGTCGGGCGTGGGCGCGATGCGGCGCACGGCAAGGCGGCGGAACGCTTCGCGGGCGATATCGGCCGGGTTCTGTTCCGCCGCGGCCGCTTGGGTGTTTTTGCTAGACATGGTTGCGCACAGCCTCTTTCAGTGACTCAGTCCTATCATGATAGGCGACACGGCGGCCGTGCATAGCGACGATTAGCGGCCGGAAGGGGTCTTAATTAAACGCATACGAAATATTCTTCTTGGCAATTTTATTGTCCCTCGCGGGCGCCGCCCTTACTCGATCAGCTGGTTCTTGATGGCGTAGTGGGTCAGTTCGGCGCTGTTCTTGAGTTTCATCTTGACCAGCAAGCGGGCCCGGTATTCGCTGACGGTCTTGACCGACAGCGACAATTCCTTGGCGATGGCGCCCACCGTCTTGCCCGATGCGATCATGGTGAGGGTCTGGTATTCGCGGTCCGACAGGCAGTCATGCGGCGGCGCCTCGTGGTCTTCGCCCACGTGGTTGGCCAGTTCCTGGGCCAGTGCGGGGCTGATGTACTTGAGGCCGCCGGCCACCTGGCGGATCGCCGTCACCAGTTCGCGCGGCGCGCTCTGCTTGGTGAGATAGCCGGACGCGCCGGCCTTGAGCGAGCGGATCGCATATTGATCTTCGCGGTGCATGGACAGCATCAGCACGGCCAGTTCCGGCTTTTCCTTCTTGATCTGCTTGAGCACTTCGATGCCGCTGCGGTCGGGCAGGGAGATGTCGAGCAACACCACCTGGCAGTCGGCCTTGCGGAACAGCTTGATGGCGTCCAGCCCGTTTTCAGCCTCGCCGGCCACGACGATGTCGCCCGTTTCGGCCAGGATCTGTTTCAAGCCTTCGCGCACGATGGCGTGGTCATCGGCGATGAAGACCTTGATGATGGCTTTTTCTGTCATGGATGGATCTTCTGCAGGGTTGCGTTATTTCACAGTGGAAACACTCTGATCCGCTATTGTAGCGCCGCTGGCGGCTGGAATGGCGGCCGGGTGTACGCCATCGCGTTTAATTTTGACGGCTACCACGGTGCCGCCGCCCACGGCGTGGCTCAGCGTCAACGTGCCGCCCAGCGCGCGCGCCCGTTCCGTCATGCCGCGGATGCCGAACGACTCCGGTTTGGCGCGGTCGCCCTGCCAGATGCCGCCGCCGTTGTCGCTGATTTTCAGGCCCACGTGGTGGCGGGTACGGGCCAGCTTGACGGTGACGCGGCTGGCGCCGGCGTGCTTGGCGATGTTGGTGAGCGCCTCTTGCACGATGCGGAACAGGGCCGTGGTCTGGTCGTTGTCGAGCGCGAACTCGCGGGCGTTGGCGCTGAACGCGCAGTGCACCCCGGCCTGCTGCTCGAATTCCTTGCACAGCCATTCGAGCGCGGCCACGATGCCCAGGTCCAGCAGCGGCGGGCGCAAGTCCAGCGAGATGCGGTGCACGGCGTCGATGGTGCGGTCGACCAGCGCGTCCACATAGGCCGCCTTGTCGTGCAGCGCCGCATCGCCCTCGGGCAGGCGGGCCGCCAGCATGGCCAGCGCCATCTTGATGGCCGTCAGGTTGCCGCCCAGGTCGTCGTGGATTTCGCGCGCGATGCGGGTGCGTTCCTGTTCCTTGACCTTTTCGATGTGGGCCGTCAGCTCGGCCAGCCGGGCGCGCGACTGGCGCACTTCCTGCTGCTCGCGCCGGCTTTCCGTGATGTTGGTCATGATGCCTTCCCAGCGCACGCCACCGTCGGGCAGCAGGTGCGGGGTGGCGCGCAGGTTGATCCACTTGATGTCCTTCCAGGCCTCGATCCAGATCCGGCCTTCCCAGTTCCAGCTGGCCAGGGTGGTGGCGGAGGCTTGCATGGCGTCCAGGTAGGACAGCCGGTCCGGTTCCAGGATCAGGGCCAGGAAGCACTCGGGCGCCGCGTGCAGGGCGGCCGGCGTCAAGCCCAGCAGGGCCTGGCAACCATCGCTCAGGTAAGGGAAGCACACGCGCTGGCCGGCGCGCAGTTCGAACTGGTACACCAGGCCGGGCGTGTTGGAGACGATGGCGTCCAGGCGGGCCCGGACCTGGGCCAGCTCGGCGGCCACGGCGGCCGGGTCGGCGGCAGGGGCGGGGACGGGGGCGGTGGAGGCGGTGGGATCAGTCATTGTTCGTGGTCATCGGAAAAATCGTGGCGGCGCGCGCGCCAGCGGGCCGCGTAACGGCGCAATACCCGGGTTGGCCACCAGCGCTTGCGCGGCAGGCGGCGGCGCCAGTGGCGCACGGCGGCGGCCAGGGCCTGCACTTCGCGCCACGGGGCGCTGGCGCGCAGGCGGGCGATCCAGCGTTGCTTGAGGGCCAGGAACCAGTGCAGCAGGCGGGCGAACCAGGCGATGGTGAGCAGCGTGGGCCGGGTCAGCGCATACAGCCGCGCCACCGCCGCCGCGCCTGCCACCTTGGCCGTCACGATCACGGCCAGGCCCATGAGGGCGTGGCCATGGGCCATGGCGAACAAGGCCAACAGCTTGACGGGAAACAACATCATGGCCGGCAGCACGAACACGGCCAGCGCGGCCCCCGGGCGCAAGCCTTGCAGCCAGGCTTCGAGCCGGCGCAGCGGCGGCCAACGGGCCAGGTAGGCCATCAGGGCCGCGCCCAGGTCCCACAGCCAGTCTTCCAGCAGCAGGAGCAGGGCGGCCACATAGACCAGGGGCGCCGTCAGCCGGCGCCGCGCGGAGGGCGAGAGTTTCATGCCGGGAAGGCCGGCTGGGCGAGTGCGCGCATCCGTGGATCATACGTGAAAAAACGTGCGCTGCGCAGGGCGCCGGCCAGCCGCTAGCCGCTACAATAGGCGTATGAACAAAGCCTTTGTCAAAGAATCCGACCATGACGACGATGAGGAAGCGGCCGCGCTGGCGCTGGCCATCCCGCCCGGGTCGAAGAACTACATCACCCCGGCTGGCTACCAGCGCATCAAGGATGAGCTGCTGCAGCTGATCGATGTCGACCGGCCGGAAGTGGTGCGCATCGTGCACTGGGCCGCCTCCAATGGCGACCGCTCCGAAAATGGCGACTATATATATGGCAAGCGGCGGCTGCGCGAGATCGACCGCCGCATCCGCTTCCTCACCAAGCGCCTGGACTTGGCGGCCGTGGTCGATCCCAGCGTGCACCATGGCAGCGAGCAAGTTTTTTTTGGCGCCACCGTCACCTATTGCAACCAGACGGGGGCGGAGCGCACCATCACCATCGTCGGCATCGACGAACTCGATCCCTTGAAGGGCAAGATCAGCTGGGTGGCGCCGGTGGCGCGCGCGCTGACCAAGGCGCGGGTGGGGGATGTGGTCAGTTTCCAGGCGCCGCACGGGATGGAGGAGCTGGAGATATTGGAAGTGAGCTATCCGGCACCGGAAGCGGGTTAAACCGGCGAAAAAATTGGGGACGTAACACAATTTGCGTCAGCGCAAATTGAGTTACGTCCCCAAATTTTTGATCAGCTGCGCTCGCGCAGGATGCGGTTGACGCCGGCCACCCGGCGCACGTTGCGCAGCAGGCCGGCCAGGTGGACGCGGTCCTTGACCTGTATCGTGAAGCGCAACTGGTGCAGGATGTGTTCCTTGTCCTCGTCCATGCCCACGTAGGTGATGTTGGCGTCCGATTCGCCGATCTCGGCCGCCACCCGGGCCAGGATGCCTTTTTCGTTGTTGATCAACAGCTTGATGCGGCAGTCGAAACGTCGGTTCAGCTCCGAACCCCACTTGACGGCGATCCAGCGGTCCGGCTCCTTGCTTTTCTGGCGCTTGGCCAGCGTGCAGTCGCTGGTGTGCACCAGCAAGCCCTGGTCGCGCCGCAACTGGCCGATGATGGCGTCGCCGGGAATCGGCAGGCAACACTGGGCCAGTTGCACGGACACGCCTTCGCTGCCGCAGATGGTGACAGGATCCAGCTCCGTCGCGCTGTTGTGGTCGATCGGTGCGCTGGCCGATTCGCCGCCCTTGAGGCCGAAGATGTGGCGCGCCACCAGTGCCGCCATGCGCTTGCCGATGCCGATGTCGGCATATAGTTCATCCAGCGACTTGGCGCTCGACTCGTTCAGCAAGCGTTCCACCAGCTGGTCTTCCATCGACGGGTCGATGCCCAGCGTGGTCAAGGCCTGGGCCAGCAACTGCTTGCCCAGCGTGATAGATTCCGGCAGGTTGATGGTGCGCAGGTGGTGGCGGATGGCCGAACGGGCTTTGCCGGTGCGCACGAACGACAGCCATGTCGGGCTGGGCCGCGAATTGCTGTCGGTGACAATCTCGACGATGTCGCCATTGCGCAGTTCCGTGCGCAGCGAGGCCGCTTCGTTGTTGATGGTGACCGATACCGTATGGTCGCCGATGCCGGTGTGGATCGAATAGGCGAAGTCGATCGCCGTGGCGCCGCGCGGCAGGGCGATGATCTTGGACTTGGGCGTGAACACGTAGACGGAATCGGGGAACAGATCGACTTTGACGTGTTCCAGGAATTCGGCCGAGTCGCCGGTCTGCTGCTGGATATCGAGCAGCGATTGCAGCCACGCATGGGTGCGCTGCTGCAGGTCCGACAGGTTCGAATCGCCATTCTTGTACAGCCAGTGCGCCGCCACGCCCGATTCGGCCGTGCGGTGCATTTCCTGGGTGCGGATCTGGAATTCCACCGGCGTGCCGTAGGGGCCGATCAGCGTCGTGTGCAGCGACTGGTAGCCATTGAGCTTGCGGATCGCGATGTAATCCTTGAACTTGCCCGGCATGGGCTTGTACAGCGAGTGCAGCGTGCCCAGCGCCACGTAGCAGTTGGGGAAGCTGTCGACCACCACGCGGAAACCGTACACGTCCAGCACCTGCGAGAACGACAGGTGCTTGCTGCGCATCTTCTTGTAGATGCCGTACAGGGTCTTTTCGCGGCCGTACACTTCGGCCTGGATATTGGCCATGGACAGCGTGCTCTTGACCGCTTCCAGGATTTTCTTGACCACTTCGCGCCGGTTGCCGCGGGCCGCCTTGACGGCCTTGGACAGGGTGCGGTAGCGCAGCGGGTACAGGTGGCAGAACGACAAGTCCTGCAGTTCGCGGTAGATATTGTTCAGGCCCAGGCGGTGCGCGATGGGCACATACACTTCCATCGTCTCGCCGGCGATGCGGGCCTTTTTGGCCGGCGCCATCACGTCCAGCGTGCGCATGTTGTGCAGGCGGTCGGCCAGCTTGATCAGGATCACCCGCACGTCCGAGGCCATGGCCAGCAGCATCTTGCGGAAGTTTTCCGCCTGCGCTTCGATCTGGCTCTGGAACTCGATCTTTTCCAGCTTGGACAAACCATCTACCAGGCTGGCCACGGGCGCGCCGAAGCGCTCGATCAGTTCTTCCTTCTTGACATCCTGGTCCTCCATCACGTCGTGCAGCAGGGCGGCCATGATGGCTTGCGCGTCCAGCTTCCAGTCGGCGCAGATCTCGGCCACGGCGATCGGGTGCGAGATGTAGGGCTCGCCCGATTTACGCACCTGGCCCAGATGCATCTCGTCCGAGAAGCGATAGGCTTCCTTGACCTTTTTCAGGTCGGCGGGAGTCATGTATTCGGCCAGTTTTTCCGTCAGGTGGGTGACCGAGGCGACGCCGGCGGTGACGGTGGGCGTTGCCAATGGGGAGGAAACGGGAGCGGCGCTTGCCGCGGACGTGGCGATACTGGCGCCAGCCGCCGAGGGCGGATTCTTGGCGCGGGTGCCGGTGGGGAGGGTGTCGGCAGGAGTCAGGTTCATCTTGTTCGCGTTCCGTCGCAGTGAAATGGTCAACACGCCAGCTGCATTATTGCAGAACTGCCCAGGTCCTGACCACCATCACCATGGAACGCGGGTGCCACTTACATGGGAACCTTTTTCAGCATTTCCAGACCGACTTTGCCGGCCGCGATTTCGCGCAGGGCGACCACGGTTGGCTTGTCCTTGGCTTCCACTTTAGGCGTGTGGCCTTGCAGCAACTGGCGTGCGCGATAGGTGGCGGCCAGGGTCAGCTGGAAGCGGTTGGGGACATTCTTGAGGCAATCTTCAATCGTGATGCGGGCCATCTTAACTCCTAAAAGCGGGTGTATTTATTCTGCGTGGATGCCCAGTTGGGCGAAGAGCGATACGTTGCGGGCCGCTTGTTGCGCAAACCGGCAACGGGCCGCTCGGACGATCGCGCTCAGCTCGGACAGGGCGACCGGGAAGTCTTGGTTGATAATAACATACTCGAACTCCGGCGCGTGGGCGATTTCGCCGCCGGCCGCCAGCAGGCGCCGGGTGATCACGTGGGGCGCGTCGGTGGCGCGTTTGTTCAGGCGCTCTTCCAGCGCGTCGATCGACGGCGGCAGGATGAAGATGCCGGCCGCCTGCGGGAATTGCTTCTTGACCTGGCGCGCGCCCTGCCAATCGATTTCGAGCAGGATATCGGTGCCGGTCTGCATCTGCTGTTCCACCATGATGCGCGAGGTGCCGTAGTAATTACCGTGCACTTCAGCCCATTCCAGGAACTCGCCAGCCTGGGCGCGGGCCACGAAGTCTTCCGCGCTGGTGAAGTAGTATTCCTTGCCGTGGGTTTCGCCCGGACGGGGGGCGCGGGTGGTGGTGGAAATCGACAGCTTGATGGCCGGTTCCTGCGCCAGCAGCGCGTTGACCAGGGTCGATTTGCCGGCGCCCGACGGCGCCACCACCATGAACAGGCTGCCGGAGAAGGCGGTAGGTTGGCTCATGTTGATCTTTCCAAACGTGGGCGTCGCCCAAAGGGGCATTTTACCAAAAGCAATGAATGGATGCCAGTTTGGCGCAGGAGGTGTTGACTTGCGCGCAAAGGTATAAAAAGAACGATCATTGCAACTTGTGGTGGCGCACTGCGCGAGTGGGCGGTTGCGCTCCGGTTGATGTTTAGCGGTGGGAACGTGTCGATGGGATGGCTTGGGAGATATTTTGGACCTGACGGGTGACATTTCGGCATCATCGGAAATCTAACTGACTGACCGATATGCAAGATGACGAGTCATGTGCCCTAATCGGCCAGGAACGGACCGTCCGACCATCTAGCCACTGTAGACCGTCCCCAGGGATAGCGTCGAATACGCAACTGGCTTGGCACAAGGCCTAACTGGAGCGGAACCCGCCGAGCGGCAGCGCACGCTAATCCCCGTGCCGACGAAATACGAAGATGAGGATTACGGACCAAGTTTGGGTTAGCCAAGCGGATGCGCTGTCAACGCATCGAGCCGCCGCCCCGGTTTTTGCGTCGCGCGATTTTGTCTTACATCTTGCCGCCGAAATAGGGCACACTGGACAATGTGATCAAAAAATCAATCACGCACATCCTACGATTTTCCTACCTTGACCAAAGGGGAAGCAATCCATGTCATTCGACCTCAAGAGCATCTTCCAGCACGGCCACGTGCGTTACGATGGCGTTCGCAGAATCAATATCTATCTTATGCGGCTGCTGTATATTTTGATGCTACTTTTCCTCGGCAAGGACTCGTGGACTTTCATCCTGGCCCATACCGGCCCCTGGGAGTCCTACGAAGCGATGGCATGGAGCGTGTGGGCTGCGTTTGCGTCGCTGGCCCTGCTGGGCCTTCTGCAACCGGTGAAGATGATTCCGCTGCTGCTGCTCGAAATATTTTATAAGGTGCTCTGGTTACTGATCGTGGCCTATCCGCTCTGGAAGGCCGATAAGCTGGCGGGCTCGCATGCGGAAGGCATGACCTATATGTTCTTGCTGGTTGTCCTCGCGATAGTCGCCGTGCCATGGGGATTTGTGTTCAAAAGCTATGTATTCGGCTTCAGGAAAACCGGCACCGCCGTGTGATCCACCGGCGCGGGATATCGTTCGAAACGTTTAGTATGCCAATCGACCCTTTGACAAGCTGTTGCTGCTCGTGTTTGCAAAGTGGCGAAGCGCCGATGAGTTCGATATCCTGACCGCATACAATCGGCCCAGAGCCGACATGGATATGGACATTGCCAGTGCAGGCCAGCAATCACGGCTGTGAAACACATCCAACAGCGTGGAAAACCGTGAATTTGTCATTTATGAAATCTGATATCTTTGATACTTTTCGATTTTTGGGATGACAACCATGCGCAATAACTTACTTTTCCTGACGGTGTTGACGGCAGCCTTGGCTGCCTGCGGTGGTAGCAGTACCAACGCAGGCGCAGATACTGCGGCCCCCACAGAGGCGGCGATAAGCGGGGCGGTGAGCGGCATGCCGACCGGTGTAACGGTGCTGTTAAAAAATGGTGATGTTGAAACGCTCGCCGTTACGGGGGGCGGTGTTTTTACATTCAATAAAAAAGTGGCTGCGGGCCTTGCTTATAACGTTACGCTGGTCACCCAACCGAGCGGTTACAACTGCAACGTGCTGAGTGGAAGTGGCACAGTGCCACAAGGAGTGACAAGTGTTCCGACGGTAGTAGTCACCTGTCAACCGGCCGCTCTTGCCTTTGCCAATTTCAATGTCGGCGTGACGGTTTCTGGATTGGCTTCTGGCCAGAGTGTTACCTTTGCCAACGGCGCGAGCGTTTTGACTGTCACGGACAACGGCCTGTATCTGTTTGCGGATAATTACGCCAAGCAGGCCGTCTACGCAGGGCGCGCGGGTGGCTACGAGGTGACTGTAAAAACCAATCCAATAGGGCAGACCTGCACGCTCACTGGTGGCTCCGGAGCTTTGAGTTTCGGTGACTTTGCCAACTTCGTCAACGTTCAAGTGTCGTGCAAGTAAGGCGGCATTACTCATTCTCAAAGATACCAATTTTCTGAATTAATTAAGGTAACGCAAAGTGTCCGCGACGTGGCACAACACAATGTGCCGGCAGGCCGAAGTCGGCCAATTGCTGACATCAGAGATAGCTAAGGAATGAGCCAATGATGTTGAAAGTTGAACAAATCGAGAATCTGATACTTGAAGCTGAAGAATTCCTTCACACCTCGAAGGTGACGAAAAATGGGGCGGAGCTTGCGAGCCGCTTGCGAACGAAATCTGTGGACCTTCAATGCAACAAGGCCACTGAGTTCTCTCCAGACGTTGAGAAGCTGATTGTGCTGGCCGCGAAGGTTGCTGTTCTTACTTACGGTCCACGAGCTGTCGAGTTAGAGCCCTACGAGCGAGACGTTTACTACTACAAGGCATTCAGCCCCCAGCCCCCAATCGTTGCCGAATATGACGTCTTCAAAGGGGCGTTGTAGTTGCCTTGGTGAAAGCCTGATCCTGCTCACAATGACCTACAGTTTTGGGAGGCCGAAGTCGGCCAGGACCGGCCACTCGCGTTTAGGAAAGGTCATCAATGCCCCTGATTCGTCCTCTGCTGCTGTGTGCACTATCCATCATCCCTAGCGCGAGCTGGGCGTGTCGTGCCCCTCCCGCCGAACAACTCGTCAACCCTGATGTTCAAATAGCGCTGGCCAATGACATCGTGCTAGCGAAAGTGATCAGCGCGGCGCGTCGGCTCGAGAATGGTCGAGAGGTCGATTATCAGTTCCTTGCCGTAAAACGATTGACGGGACGTAACGAGCAGTTGTTCTCTTTGTTGGGTCGCGCGCCGGGACGCAGCCGCGACACGACGTTTGACCACCACCAGGACGCCGCCTTCTGGCGTAGAGGCGGGGGACGCGTGATGAACGACACTGATTGCGTCATATACCCTGACTTCGTCGTCGGAAAAACGTACCTGGTGTTCCGGGATCGTCCCGTAACATGGCGGAGTTTCGAGGAAATCGACACAGCGGATGGTCGCTCGTTAGATGACGACAAGTGGTTCGCCTACGTACAAGCCCACGTTCGCCGACAGAGGAACGTGGACCCGCAACGTTAAGAGGGAACGTCCGGTACAGAGCGTCTTCAGCCCAGAGTTAGAATTCGTGAGTTTTGCAGATAAGCAAGCTGCTAACCTGAGGGCGTCGGCCGAATTCGGCCAATTGCTGCCTTTGAATATCAACCCAATGAACCCTGATCTCGCACTCATCGAACGCTGGCTTATCGGCAGGAGCCTTGCCCGTGGCTTGCCACTTCCCTTCCATCAAGCCGGCGGCCTGTGCGTCGAGGTTGGCAACGCTGTGGAGCTGCGCCGCCATGTGTTCCTTGACGCTGGGCTGGCCCTTCAAGCCTGCGCTAAGCAAATTCACGTGCCGCGCGTCTACCTGAAGGCGGCGGTTGATCCAGGCACCCTGCGTTCGGCGTTGCCGGGCCATTGGAGAATCGAAGACATTGGTTATCTCATGCAGGGACCGACAGCCATGGTTGCCAATACAGAGCTACCGCAGGACTATCGCATCACGCTGGAAGCAGAGCATGGTGGGTACATCGCCCGCATCATGCACGTCAGCGACACGACAGCTGCTTTTGGACGCATTGCACTGCGGGTGGGCTGTGCCGTATTTGACCAGATCGTGACCGACGAAGCGCATCGACGTCTCGGTCTTGGCACCGTGGTGATGAAGACTTTGGACTCGATGGCCGAAAGGGCCAGAAAGACCGAGCGGCTCTTGGTCGCGACGAAAGACGGGCGCGCCCTCTATGAAAAACTTGGCTGGCGAGTGCTCTCGCCATGGTCCACCGCCGTGCTGCCATAGCGGTAATTCGTACAGCTGAAGACAGTTGACGGCCAAAAACAGTCATTGGCGACGTGTTGACGACATCGACCCAGAAGGTGTGATATGAGCACACTCGCAGTAGCAGGTTTCCTGATTTTGCTATCGGCTCTCTGGTTAAAGTTCGGAACCAGTCTGCCGAGGAGATATCGAGCCCGGAAATGCGAAGGCGCTCAGTGGCGAAGTGCATTCCCTCAAGCGACAAAGGACGAGATTCGGGAATTTCTATCGCTCTTCACCTCTGCATTTGCCTTTCGAGATAGTGAAAGGCTGAAGTTCAGCCCACATGACCGAGTATGGGAAATCTATCGCGACCTATATCCGAACCGTTGGGTAGCAGACGCGATGGAGCTTGAGACATTGACTGACGACCTAAGTGCGAAATATGGGATTGCACTTAGTGAAATTTGGAGCGAAAAACTGACGTTAGGCGACGTGTTCGCAGTCGTTCAGCGTTCTCGCGTTTGAGTGTCAGCTCATGCTTTCACCGTCGGCTTCGGGGCGGAAACGGACCATCGTCGGACGTCAAGTGTCAGCAAAGTCTGAGCCAACACGCACTATAAGAGGCCAATGGTCGGCAAGTTCACGTCCTCCGAGTCATTGTGTAACAACCTCGGCTCGCGATCATCACCCGCTGCTGGGAGCGGCGGCCCACTAGCAACCCTGAACCACGGGCGAATCCATCCTGTGACCGGATGGTACGGCATCCAATGCCGCGCCAAGACTACATAGCAAGAGCTGAGCAGTGCAATAGGGCGCCGGGAGACGCCCCGCGCTAGCCCTTACTCCAGGTTCTGCACCTGCTCCCGCATCTGCTCGATCAGCAGTTTCAGTTCCATCGACGCGTCGGCCAGTTCCTTGACGGAGGCTTTGGCGCCCAGGGTGTTCGCTTCGCGGTTCAGTTCCTGCATCATGAAGTCCAGGCGTTTGCCGACCTGGCCGCCTTTTTTCAGGATGTGGCGGGTTTCCGTCAGGTGGGCCGAGAGCCGGCCCAGTTCCTCTGCCACGTCGATGCGGATGCCGTACAGGATCACTTCCTGGCGGATGCGCTCCAGCGCGTCCTGGCGCGACAGCGACGAGTTCGAACCCTGGCAGGCCAGGCCCAGCGCGTCCTGCATGCGTTCCACGGCTTTCTGCTGGAAGGCGGCCACCACTTGCGGAATCAGGGGCGTGATACGCTTGACGATGGCTTCCATGGCGTCGATGCGGGCCGTCAGCATGGCTTCCAGCGCCGCGCCTTCGCGCTGGCGGCTGGTGACGAAGGCGGCCACGGTGCGGGCGGTGAGGGCGGCCACGTCGGCCTGCAGAGATTCCTGGCCGATCTGGGCTTCCTCGATCACGCCTGGCCAGCGCAGCAATTCCGCCACAGTCATGGCGGGGGCGTTGACGAAGTGCTTGCCCACTTCGAGTTGTAATCGTTGCAATTCACCGAGCAGGGCCATGTTCAGCGCGGTGCTGCCGCTGGTGGCGGCCTTGCGTCCGAAACTGAGACGGATTTCCACTTTGCCACGGGTGATGGCAGCCATGACGGCGGCACGCAAGTCCGGTTCGAGCGCGCGTAAATCGTCGTTTATTCGAAACTGCAGGTCAAGAAAACGCGAATTTACGCTCTTGATCTCGATCGTCAAGGTTCCCGCCGCGCTCTCGCTGGTGGCAACCGCGTAGCCTGTCATGCTGGAAATGCTCAATGGATGTCCCCGGTTAAATCTTTACAAATCAGTGAATTATCCACACAATCCGGTTGTTGAGGCGAGGAAACTTATGGCTGCACAGAACAACGCTCCGTTGCCGGATGGACTGGAAATTGCTGGATATCGCATTGTAAAGAAAATTGCGTCCGGTGGGTTCAGTATTGTTTATCTGGCGTATGACCCGGACGGCAATGCGGTGGCGATCAAGGAATATCTGCCCAGTTCGCTGGCGTTACGCCAGGAAGGCGAATTGGTGCCCGCCATTTCCAAGGCCAACCTGCCTGTGTTCCGCATCGGCCTCAAGTGCTTTTTCGAGGAGGGGCGGGCGCTGGCCCGCATCGCCCACCCCAACGTGGTGAGCGTGCTCAATTTCTTCCGCGCCAACGACACGGTCTATATGGTGATGGCCTACGAGTCGGGCCACTCGCTGCAGGAACACATTGCGCGCCTGAAGTCCAAGGGCAGCCGGCCCAACGAGGTTTTCATCCGCCAGATCTTCACCCAGGTGCTGCGCGGGCTGCGCGAGGTGCACGCCAACAAGTTGCTGCACCTGGACCTCAAACCGGCCAATATCTATCTCCGCACCGACGGCACGCCCATGCTGCTCGACTTCGGCGCGGCGCGCCAGACCGTCAACACCGACCTGCCCAAGCTCACGCCCATGTACACCCCCGGCTTCGCGCCGCCTGAGCTGTACACGCGCAACGCGACCCTGGGGCCGTGGACGGATGTCTACAGCATCGGCGCCTCGATGTTCGCCTGTATGGTGGGATCGCCGCCACAACCGGCCGATCAGCGCAAGACTGAGGATAAAATGGAGGCACATTTCCAGAAGCTGGACGGCCTGTATTCGGAGGAGCTGGTCAAGCTGGTGCGCTGGTGCCTGGCGCTCGATCCGCTGGCCCGCCCGCAAAGCCTGTTCGCCTTGCAGAAGGTGCTGCAGGCGCCGGCCCCGGAAGCGCCCGCGCCGGCGCCCCAGGGCACGCTGGAAAAGCTGAGCGGCGGCTTGCGCGGCCTGGTGGGCCGCCTGGGCGGCATGGGACGCGGCAAGGACAAGGCAGGGCCCGACACGCAGCAATAACGGCGTCAACAACCGACACAAGGCATCACCATGCAATTCTCCGTGTATCAGGAAAGCCATATCGGCGGCCGCAAGGTCAACCAGGACCGCATGGGCTACAGCTTCACCCGCGACGCGCTGCTGCTGGTGCTGGCCGATGGCATGGGCGGGCACCTGCGCGGCGAGGTGGCGGCCACCATCGCGCTGCAGACCATCTCCACCATGTTCCAGCAGCAGGCCACGCCGTACGTGAAGAAGCCGGAGCGTTTCCTGGAGCTGTCTTGCATGGCCGCGCACCATGACATCCACCGCTACTGCGCGGCCAACAACCTGCCGGACACGCCGCGCACCACGGTGGTGGTGTGCCTGGTCCAGCACAACACGGCGATCTGGGCCCATGTGGGCGATTCGCGCCTGTACTGGCTGCGCGGCGGCAAAGTGCTGGCGCACACGCGCGACCACTCGCATGTGGAAAGCCTGATCGCGCGCGGCGTGGTGCCGCCCTCGGCGCGTGCCACCCATCCCGACCGCAACAAGCTGTATAACTGCCTGGGCGCGGGCGTGGTGCCGCGCATTGAATTGTCGGGCCGCGCCAGCCTGCTGCCGGGCGACCAGCTGTTGTTGTGCTCCGACGGTTTGTGGTCTATGCTGCCGGACGAAGACATGGCGCACCGGCTGGCCACCCAGACGGTGGTGCGCGCCGTGCCGGACCTGGTCAGCACGGCGCTGGCCAAGGCCGGCGCCGGCAGCGACAACGTGACGGCGCTGGCCATCATGTGGCAGGGCGGCGGCGTCACCGACGGCATCGCCAGCGTGACGGCGCCCGACATGTCCACCGTGATCTCGACCGAGGCGCTGCCCGAGGACCTGCACAGCACCACCATCCACGGTGGCGCGCCGACGGAAGCCAAGCCGGCGGCCGACGCCGAGCAGGCCATCGACGCCGCGCCGGCGCCGGAAGCGGACGCCTTCAACGACGACGAAATCGAACGCGCCATCGCGGAAATTCGCGGGGCGATCGAAAAATCCTCCCAAATACTGAAATAGACTGACATAGGAAACTTGATGACTTTTGTATCCCGCCCCAGCGGCCGCGCCGTCGATGCGCTGCGCACCCTGCGCCTGACCCGCGATTACACCAAGCACGCCGAAGGTTCGGTGCTGATCGAATGCGGCGACACCAAGGTGATCTGCACCGCCAGCATCGAGGAAAAAGTACCCGGCTTCCTGAAGGGTAAAGGCCAGGGCTGGATGACGGCCGAATACGGCATGCTGCCCCGTTCCACCCACACCCGCATGGACCGCGAGGCCGCGCGCGGCAAGCAGTCCGGCCGCACCCAGGAGATCCAGCGCCTGATCGGCCGCTCGCTGCGCGCCGCGTTCGACCTGGAGGCCATCGGCGAACGTACCCTGCACCTCGATTGCGACGTGATCCAGGCCGACGGCGGCACCCGCACCGCGTCCATCACTGGCGCCATGGTGGCCGCTTACGACGCCTTCTCCAAGCTGGTGGCGCGCGGCGCCGTGCCGGCCATCCCGCTCAAGCACTTCGTGGCCGCCATCTCGGTGGGCGTGTACCAGGGTATGCCAGTGCTGGACCTGGACTACGTGGAGGACTCGGGCTGCGACACCGATATGAACGTGGTGATGACCGACGCCGGCCATTTCATCGAAGTGCAGGGCACGGCCGAAGGCGCGGCCTTCGACCGCGCCAGCATGAACCGCCTGCTGGACCTGGCCCAGGGCGGCATCGCTGATCTGATCAGGATGCAGAAGCAGGCGCTGGGCCTGGCGGACTGACGTCTCCCATGCGCTGCTGGAGAAAGTCGACAAAGGCGACCGTCTTCAGCGCCAAAAAGTCGCGCGCCGGGTAGACGGCGTAGCTGGCCGGCGCCGGCGGCAGCCGGCAATCGGCCAGCACCGGCACCAGCTCACCCTTGGCCAGCTCTTCGCGCGCCAGCGCCTGCGGGATGCGCAGGATGCCGGCGCCGGCCACGGCGGCTGTCACCAGCGAGCCGCCATCATTGATCTGCAGCGGGCCATCCACTCGCACCACATACGGCCCCTCGTCGCCGATAAACGTCCATTCGTCATACACCCTGCCGCCGTTGGCGTACAGCAGGCAGGCGTGCGCGCGCAGATCCTGCGGCGTGGCCGGCGTGCCGGCGCGCGCCAGGTAGGCGGGGGCGGCCACCATGATGGTGACGTTGTCGGCCAGCTTGCGTGCCACCAGCGTGGAATCGACCAGGTTGGAGGTGCGGATGGCCACGTCGATCTGCTCCGCGATCAGGTCCACCAGCCGGTCTTCCAGTTGCAGCGACACTTTCACTTGCGGGTACATGGCCGTGAACTCGGCCAGCAGCGGCGCCAGCGGGCGGCGCGCGGCGATCGAGCACGAAACGCGCAGCAGGCCGCGCACCTGCTGCTGATACTGGTCGGTGATGTCGGCGATGCGTTCCAGCGCCTGTTCGATCTGCTGCGCCTGTTGCAGCACCAGCGCGCCGATCTCCGTCAGCGCCAGGCGGCGAGTGGAACGCTGGATCAGGCGTGCGCCCAGCTCCAGTTCCAGCCGCGCCAGCTGGCGCGATACGACGGACTTGCCGCACCCGAGCTGGGTGGCGGCCGCGCTGATGCTGCCGGCCCGCACGATGGTGGCGAAGATGGCCAGCCGCTGGGAATGGAGGGCGGGAGCGTGGAATGTGGAGTTGGAAGGGGAGATTGTCGCCATATGGGCAACAATGTAATGCTTAATTGATGACTAATCAAGCATCATACCAACGCCTATACTGCTGTTTGTTATCCATCATTTCGCGAGCACAGACCACCATGTCCACCACCAATCACCAATTCCTGCTGGCCCGCCGTCCCGTGGGCGCCATCCAGCGCAGCGATTTCGACTACGCCGCCACGCCCGTGCCGGCGCTGGCCGACGGCGAACTGCTGATCAAGCTGGAATACATCTCGCTCGACCCGGCCATGCGCGGCTGGATGAACGCCAGCGAGGATTCCTACATGCCGCCGGTGGCCATTGGTGAAGTGATGCGCGCCATCGCCGTGGGCCAGGTGGTCGAGTCGCGCCATGCGGGCTTCGCGGCCGGCGATCATGTCACCGGCCTGCTGGGCGTGCAGGAATATGCCGTCTCGCGCGGCCAGGGCTTGACCAAGGTCGATCCCAAACTGGCGCCGCTGCCGCTGTACCTGGGCGCGCTGGGCATGCCGGGCCTGACGGCTTATTTCGGTCTGCTCGACGTGGGCCAACCCAAGGCCGGCGAAACGGTGGTGGTGTCCGGCGCGGCTGGCGCGGTGGGTGCCGTGGTGGGCCAGATCGCCAAGATCAAGGGCGCGCGCGTGGTGGGCATCGCCGGCGGCGCGGACAAGTGCCGCTACCTGGTCGACGTGCTGGGTTTCGACGCGGCCATCGACTACAAGAGCGAGAACGTGGCCGAGGCGCTGCGCGAGCACTGCCCGCAGGGCGTGGACGTGTATTTCGATAACGTGGGCGGCGAGATCCTGGACGCGGTGCTGAACCGCCTGGCGCTCAACGCGCGCATCGTGATCTGCGGCGCCATCTCGCAGTACAACAACACCACGCCGGTGCGTGGCCCGGCCAACTATTTGCAATTGCTGGTCAAGCGCGCCACGATGAAAGGCGTGATGGTGGCGGACTACTACCCGCGTGCGATGGAAGCCATCGTCGCCATGGGCGGCTGGATCGCGGCCGGCAAACTGAAGACCCGCGAAGACGTGGTGCAGGGCCTGGACACCTTCCCCGAAACCTTCCAGAAGCTGTTCGACGGCAGCAATAACGGCAAACTGGTGCTCAAAGTGACGCGCGGCTGACGCCAGCCATGCCTGCCAAGCCAGCCAGGCCTGCTGCGCCGCCGACCAGTGCGGAGGGGCGCGGCGGGCATGGCCGTTGGCGTTTGGGTTTACAATGGCGGCACTTCCAGCCCCGCGCGCGGGGCGCATTGCCACTCTAGCCAGATTACCCATGACCCAACGTCTCATCCTTGCCTCCAACAACGCGGGCAAGCTCAAGGAATTCAACGAACTGCTGTCCACCGTCGGCTTCTCCGTGCACGCGCAAGGCGAATACAACGTGCCCGAAGCCGAGGAACCGCACATCACTTTCGTCGAGAACGCGCTGGAAAAGGCGCGCCATGCATCGCGCCTGACCGGCCTGCCTGCGCTGGCCGACGATTCCGGCGTGTGCGTCAACGCGCTGGGCGGTGCGCCGGGCGTGTACTCGGCGCGTTACGCGGGTGAGCCCAAGTCGGATGCGGCCAACAGCGCCAAGCTGATCGCCGACCTGGCGTCGCATGCCGACAAGTCGGCTTATTACTACTGTGTGCTGGTCTACGTGCGCCATGCCGACGATCCGCAACCGGTGATCGCCGAAGGCCGCTGGAACGGCGAGATGATCGCTGAAGCGCGGGGCAACGGCGGCTTTGGCTACGACCCGCATTTCTACATCGCCGCGCTGGGCAAGTGCGCCGCTGAACTGTCGTCGGACGAGAAGAACGCGCTGTCGCACCGTGGCCAGGCCTTGCGCGCATTGGTTGAGAAATTGCGATGATCCCGATCAAAGTCGCAGGCGCCCCGCTCAAACCAGCCATGGCGACCGCCGACGCGGCCGGCGCCGCCGTCAAATACCTGCAACCGGGCGCCTTGAACCTGCAGGCGCTGCCGCCGCTGTCGTTGTATGTGCACTTCCCGTGGTGCGTGCGCAAGTGCCCGTATTGCGACTTCAACTCGCATGAGGCCAAGGGCGGCGATTTCCCCGAACAGGAATACCTGGACGCGCTGCGCGCCGACCTGGAAATGGCGCTGCCGCTGATCTGGGGCAGAAAGATTTATACCATTTTCATCGGCGGCGGCACGCCCAGCCTGATGTCGGCGGCGGGGCTGGACCGGCTGCTGTCGGATCTGCGCACGCTGCTGCCGCTTGATGGCGACGCTGAAATCACGATGGAAGCGAACCCCGGCACGTTCGAAACGGAGAAGTTCCGCGCCTACCGCGCCAGCGGCATCAACCGGCTGTCGATCGGCATCCAGAGCTTCGACGCGGGCCATTTGAAATCGCTGGGCCGCATCCACAATGGCGATGAGGCGCGCCGCGCGGTGGAAATCGCCCAGGCCAACTTCGACAACTTCAACCTCGACCTGATGTACGCGCTGCCGTCGCAAACGCTGGAACAGGCGCGGCTGGACTTGGAAACGGCCATGTCGTTCAAGCCGCCGCACCTGTCGCTGTATCACCTGACGATGGAGCCCAACACGGTCTTCGCCAAGTACCCGCCGGCGCTGCCGGACGACGACGCCAGCGCCGACATGCAGGACATGATCGCGGAACTGACGGCGGCCAACGGCTACGGCCAGTACGAGGTGTCGGCCTACGCCCAGCCGGGCCGGCAGGCGCGCCACAATCTCAATTACTGGGAGTTTGGCGATTACCTCGGCATCGGCGCCGGCGCGCATTCCAAGCTGTCGTTCCCCCATCGCGTGCTGCGCCAGGCCCGCTACAAGCAGCCCAAGAGCTATATGGAGCAGGTGCGCAACGGCACGCCGGTGCAGGAGGAATTCGAGATCGCGCGCGAAGACATGGGCTTCGAATTCATGCTCAACACGCTGCGGCTGCACGGCGGCTTTTCGCCCAACCTGTTCGCCGAACGCACGGGCATGAGTTTGAACGCGATCGACAAGACGCTCAACGCGGCCGAGGCCAAGGGCTTGCTGTACCGTGACCACCTGGTGATCCGGCCGACGCAACTGGGTCAGCGTTTCCTGAACGATTTGCAGGAGATGTTCCTGCGGTCGTAAGCGAACACCTTCGCCGGGGTCAGTGCCGCTGACCCCACTTCTTACAGCGCTGTCGGCGGCTGCTGCGATATCAGCATCGAAGCGGCCAAAACTGCTGCCAGCAAGAACACGCTTTCTATCCGCAGTGCTGCGCGAACCTGTTCCAGGCCTCGTTGCGAACGGCTGGCGGCGGGCAAGCCGATGAATTTGTTGTAGCCGCCCAGCGCGATGGCGGCCAGCACCAACGCCACTTTCGCCAGCAAGGTCGCGCCGTAGGCCGTGTGCAGCAAGTGCTCCGGTGTCCCCACACGGTGCCAGGCGCTGTACACACCGGTGATGAGGATCGCCATCACCGCCGCCATGGCCGCTTGCGACATGCGGTTCAGGTAGCGGTCCTGAGCACCGATCACGCGGGCGTCGACCCGCGCGGCATCGAGCGCGAACCATGCGGAAACCAGCACCGCGCCCGTCCACACGCCGATGGCCACAAAATGGATGGCCTCCGCCGCCAGCGCCAGGGACCAGTAGCCATCTTCGCCGGCATGCCCCATCGATGCGCGCGTCAACGCGAATACGCACAACGCCAGAACGAGCGCGAGATCGCCAGCCCGGCTGGAGGCGCCGGTCCAACGCAGGACAAACAGCGCGGCCATGGCCGCGTTAGCGACGCAGCCGGCACGGCCATAATCCGTCCCGGTCAACATCACCCAGAACATCGGGCAGGCTTCCCTCAGACCGACATCGCCCATGATCGCGGTGGCCGCCAGCAGGCTGGCCGTGCCACTGATGACACCCAGTCCCGCAGCCATCAAATCGAGCCGGCGCAGGGCGGGCTCGAAATCATTCCGCTTGGCGCCGTTGGCACGCATCCAGAAGCGCGCGCACCATGACCCTGACAGCCAGATGAAACCGAGATTGAGCAGGAACGCCGAAGCTATCTGCAGCAGCGATACCGCATCCACTCACTTCACCGAGAACTTGAAGTCGCCCTTGCGGCGGTGGCCATCATGCCCGGCCACTGCCCAATTGACCGTATAGGTGCCCGAAGCCAGCGCTGGTACGGGCAGTCGCAGGATGGCCGGGTTGCTGGCATCCACCTTGGCCTTGTCCGGCGCCACGTTCTTGCCCTGGCTATCGGCGATGGTGATGCTGCTGAAGGCCGGCTCAACTTTTTCGTTGAAGGTGAGCGTGACTTCGTTGGGAGACGCGTCGACGGTGGCGCCCGCCGCCGGGTTGGAACTCTTCAGGCTTGCGTGCGCGGCCGCGAACGGGCTGGCCAGCGTGGCGGCGGCCATGGCGGCGATGATCATGACGGTACGGAGTGCATTCATTCTTGGCTTCCTTCTACATTGCGTGATTCGGTGTGGCGACACTACACCTTACCATCGGCGGAAGGTCAAGAAACTTTCAACGATCAAAACAAGCGGCGTATCAGAACTCTTCCCAGTCCTGATCGCCGCCCACCGTGGCCGGTTTGCTCGGGCTGGGCTTGGCCTTGGCCTTGGCCTTGGCGGGCGAGGGCACGGCTGCCAGGCGCTTGGCTGCCGGCGCCGCTGGACGCGCGGGCGCCTTCGGAGCCGCCACCGCCGCCGCCCTGATCGGCGCGCGCACCGGCGCCGCCAGCATGGCTTCGTTACCGAGTTTGAACGATCCCACCACGTCGGCCAGCCGCGCCGCCTGCTCCTGCATGCTGGCCGCGGCGGCGGCCGCTTCCTCCACCAGCGCCGCGTTTTGCTGCGTGACGTGGTCCATCTGCGTGATGGCCGTGTTGACCTGGTCGATGCCCGTGCTTTGCTCGCTGCTGGCGGAGGTGATCTCGCCCATGATGTCGGTCACGCGCTTGACGCTGGCCACCACCTCCTGCATGGTGCTGCCGGCCTGCTGCACCAGCCGTGCGCCCTGGTCCACCTGTTCCACCGAGTCGCTGATCAGGGCCTTGATTTCCTTGGCCGCGCCGGCGCTGCGCTGGGCCAGGTTACGCACTTCCGTCGCCACCACGGCGAAACCGCGCCCCTGTTCGCCGGCACGGGCCGCTTCCACCGCCGCATTCAGCGCCAGGATGTTGGTCTGGAAGGCGATGCCGTCGATCACACCGATGATGTCCACGATTTTCTTGGCCGAGGCGTCGATCGAGCCCATGGTGTCGACCACCTGGCCGACGATGGCGCCCCCTTTTTCCGCCACGTCCGACGCGGCCTGCGCCAGCTGGTTGGCCTGGCGCGCGTTCTCGGCGTTCTGGCGCACGGTGGAGGTCAGTTCCTCCATTGACGATGCGGTTTCCTCCAGCGAGCCGGCTTGTTCCTCCGTACGCGACGACAGGTCCTGGTTGCCGGCCGCGATCTGGCTGGACGCAGTGGCGATGGTGTGGGTGCCTTGCTGCACCTCGCTGACCACGTTGCGCAGCGCGTCGTTCATGCTGTGCAGGGCCTTCATCAAATCGCCGATCTCGTCGCGCGAGGTCGGCTCGTTGAACGCGGTGGTCAGGTCGCCCCTGGCGACGATGCTGGCGATGTCGACCGCCGAATGCAGCGGCGCCGTGATGCTGCGCGAGATGAGCCACGCGGCCAGGCCGCCGACCACCACCAGCAGCACCGACAATATCATTTGCAGCCGGGTGCCGCGATCATTGGCCGCTTCGATCGCCAGCGCCGTGTCGTCGATGGCCTTGCGCTGGTAGGCCAGCAGCGCCTTGACCTTGTTCTGGTAGGCCGCGGCGGCTGGCGTGAACACTTGCTGGTACAGGCGTTCGGCCTCGGCCGCATCGCCTTTTTTGCGGGCCGCCATCACGGCGTTCTTCGACGACTGGTAGGTATTGCGCACGGCGAGGGCCTGTTCGTACAAGGCCTTTTCCTCGGGCGTGACGAGCAATTCCTTGAGGCTGTTCAGCAGCGCCGTGCCTTGCTTGACGCTGTCGGCGATCACGTCGGCGAAGGTGACTGACAGCGTCTCGTCCGTGCTGCGGGCGATCAGCGCCGTGCGGGCGATGGCCGAGTAGATCAGCACATACCAGTCCGAGACGATGCGCTCCTTGGCCAGCGGCTTGGACATCATCAGTTTGGTCGCCTCGGCATTGGCGCGGGCGTCCACCAGCGCGACGGAAGTGGCGAACACGGACATGAGCAGCACGGTGGCGAAGCCGATCGACAGGCGCGTGCGGATGCGCAGATGGGACAGGAATCTCATGGCGGAGTCTCCGTGAAAGGCCGGCGTGCCACGGGGGATTTTGGGGGCGGCGGCGCTGTTAGTATGCGCTCATGCGCCGCCCTCCGGCATGAAATTTTCTGTCATTTTTGTTGCTTTTTAGAAACAATATTTCAGACCGGAAGCGCCGGACGGGGCCGTCAGAACGACAGCGCCTGGCGCATGTCGGGCCGCTCGCACCAGTGCGCAAGCGCTTCGGCCATGCGTTCACTTTCGGCGATGGCGCGGCTCCAGTCGCGCGTGCGGGCCGCGTGGTCCTGGCCGTAGAACTTGAAGTCGCGCCGGTCCGGCAGCTTGCCGTTGGGGAGGCTGGCCACGAACGCGGGCGACGGTGAGATGAGGATCACGTTGTCCAGCGCCGCGTCGCGCACGCGGCGCCACGGCATGGATTTATCGAGCCAGCCGGGCACGATGTAATCAGCGAAATGGGGATATAGCACCAGGCCGGGATCGCGCTGGTAGGGCAGGTGCAGATGATAGTCGATCAGGCCACCGTCCCAGTAGTCGCCCGGCGGCGCGCCGGCGATGCCCGACACGGCTTCCAGCACCAGCGGAATGGAACCGGAGGCCAGCAGCGCGTCGCGCAGGTTGGCGTCGGACAGGCCGACGAAGTGGCCGGCGAAGGCGTCGAACGGCTGGCGCAGCCATTGGGTGTCGTCGCGGCTGTCGTGGAACACCACCCGTTCCATCGACCCGGCCAGGCGGCTGCGGGCGATGGCGTTGCTGGCGGCGGCGCGCAGGAAGCCCGCCATTTCACGCCAGCGCACGCCGCCGGTGCCGGCCAGCGGTCCGGCGCCGCGCACGGTGAGCACGGACAGCCGGTGGCCGGGGTGATTCAGCACTTCGGCGCCGCGCCCATCCAGCACTTCGTCGAGCAGCGCGCGGCAGGTGCGGCTGACGTAGGCCGCATCCACCTTGGCCGGATAACGCTGGGCCGCATACAGGCGGGCCAGCCGGCGTTGCGCGGCCACCGGGTCGTGGAAGGCGGCTGCGGCCATGCGCCAGGCGCCGATGGAGGCGCCCACCAGCGCGCGCTGGCGCGGCGCCTGCGCCAGCCAGGAGCCGAACAGCCAGCAGTCGATGCCGTTCAGGATCAGGCCCTTGGGGCCACCAGCCGCGGCGGGCACGATGGCCACGTCGGCCGCTTGCAGGCCATTCGCGGCGATGCGTTCGCGGGCGCGCCGGCCCAGGCGGATGGTGATGGGGGACGTCATGCTTATTTCAAGCCGCCGCCCAAAGCCCGGTACAGGTCGATGGCGCTGGTGGTGCGCAGCAAACGCGCCTGCACCAGCGTTTGCTGGCTGGCGAACAGTTCACGCTGGGCGTCCAGCACGTCGAGCGAGCTGGCCACGCCGTTGGCGAAACGCAGTTCCAGCAGCCGCAGGCGGTCGGCCTGGGCATCCTGGATGGCGCGCTGCGCCGTCACCTGGTCGCCCAGGTAGCTGCGCGCGGCCAGCGCGTCGGCCACTTCGCGGAAGGCGACCTGGATGGTCTTCTCGTAGTCGGCCACGGCCAGGTTCTTGCGCACTTCGCTCACATTCAGGTTGGCGCGGTTGCGGCCCGCGTCGAAGATGGGCAGCACCAGTTGCGGTGCGAACGACCAGCTGCCCGAGCCGCTGTCGAACAGGCCACCGAGCGTGGGACTGCTGCTGCCCACGGCCGCCGTCAGGCTCACGCGCGGGAAGAAGGCGGCCCGCGCGGCGCCGATGTTGGCGTTGGCCGACTTGAGGCGCTGCTCGGCGGCGCGGATGTCGGGCCGGCGCGTGAGCAGGTCCGACGGCAGGCCGGCCGGCAGCGCGCTCATGGCGTCGACCTGGGCGTCGCTGACGAGCCCACCGGCGCTGGTGCTGGTATTGCCACCGGTGTTGGCCGGGGCAGGCGGCTGGCCCACCAGCAGCGTCAGCGCATTTTCCGCTTGCGCGCGTTGGCGCGCCAGCGTGAGCGCGGCCGCGCGTGCCGTCTCCATCAGCGTTTCGTTGGTGCGCAAGTCCAGCAGCGATGAGGCGCCCACGTTGGCGCGCTGGCGCGTCAGGTCGTAGGTGCGCTGGCGCGTCTCGAAGCTTTGCTGGGCCAGCGCGTACTGCTCGGCGTAGGCCCGTTCCGTGTAATAGGCCTTGGCCACGTCGGCCACCAGGCTGATCTGCGCCGCCTGGCGCGCTTCGTCGGTGGCCAGGTAGGCCGCCAGCGCGGCGTCGTTCAGGCTTTTCACGCGGCCGAAGAAGTCCAGCTCAAAGGCGGGCATGGACAGGCCCACGTCATAGCGCTTGCCGATGGTGCTCTGGCCGCTGGAGGTGAGGAAGGCAGGCGTCCTGGCGCGCGTGTCGGCCACGCTGGCGTTGACGTTGGGCAGCCGGTCGGCGGACTGGATGTCGTACTGGGCCCGCGCTTCCTCCATGCGCAGGGCGGCCGTGCGCAGGTCGCGGTTGTGTTCCAGCGCGGCGGCGATCAGCTGTTGCAGGCGGGCGTCGGCGAAGTAGTCGCGCCAGCCCGTGTCGGCTGCGGCCTTGCCGTCGGCGGCGCTGTCGGCGGCCGACGCTTCCGGCCAGGTGGCGGCCACCGGCGTGGCCGGGCGTTGCAAGGTGGGCGCCAGCGAGCAGGCCGACAGCAGGCCGGCCGCCATCAGCGCCGTCAGCAGCGCCGTCAGCGGCGCCGTAAACAGAGTCGGGGCGGGCTTAGTCATGTTTTTTCTCCACGGGCAGGTCCAGTTCATGTGCTGCCAGACGGCGCTGGCGTTCGCTGCCCTTGAATATGCGGCGGATTACGACGAAGAACACGGGCACCAGGAACACAGCCAGCACGGTGGCCGTGATCATGCCGCCCATCACGCCGGTGCCGATGGCGCGCTGGCTGGCGGAACCGGCGCCGCTGGCCACCACCAGCGGCAACACGCCGAGGATGAAGGCCAGCGACGTCATGATGATGGGGCGGAAGCGCAGGTGCACCGCTTCCAGCGTTGATTCGATCAGGCCCTTGCCTTGCGCCTGCAAGTCCTTGGCGAACTCGATGATCAGGATCGCATTCTTGGCCGACAAACCGATGATGGCGATCAGGCCGACCTTGAAGTAGACGTCGTTGGGCAGGCCGCGCAGGGTGGCGCCCAGCAGCGCGCCCAGCACGCCCAGCGGCACTACCAGCAGCACCGCCACCGGGATCGATTCACTTTCGTACAGCGCGGCCAGCACCAGGAAGGCGGCCAGCAGCGACAGCGCGAACAGGGCCGGGGCCTGCGAGCCGGAAGTCTTTTCCTCCAGCGACTGGCCGGTCCATTCGATACCAAAGCCGGGCGGCAGTTGTTCGGCCAGCTTTTCCAGTTCGGCCATGGCTTCGCCGGTGGAACGGCCGGGGGCCGCATCGCCGGTCAGCTTGATGGCAGGGTAGCCGTTGTAGCGCACCAGTTGCACGGGGCCGTTGATCCAGTGGGAGCGGGCGAACGAGGCAAATGGCACCATGGCGCCGCTGGCGCTGCGCACGTTGAGCTTCATCAGGTCTTCCGGCTGCAAACGCTGCGGCGCGTCGGCCTGCACGATCACGCGTTGCTGGCGGCCGGCGCTGGCGAAGTCGTTCACGTACGAGGAGCCGAGCGAGATCGACAGCATGCTGTTGATGTCGGCGAAGGCCACGCCCAGCGCGTTGGCTTTCTCGCGGTCGATGTCGAGCTGCAGCTGGGGCGCGTCTTCCAGGCCTTCGGGGCGCACGCCTTTCAGCACCTTGCTCTTGCCGGCCAGTTCCAGCAACTGGTTGCGCGCGGCCAGCAGGGCCGCGTGGCCCTGGGCGCTGCGGTCCTGCAGGCGCGCCGTGATGCCGGTGGCGTTACCCAGTTCGCGGATGGGCGGAGGGCTGAGCGGGAACACGATGGCGTCTGAAATGCCGGACAGGGCGCCGAACGCGCGCTGGGCGATGGCGGTGGCCGACTGGTCTGGCCCCCGTTCGCTCCAGTCCTTGAGCGGCACGAACACCAGGCCGGCGTTCTGGCCATTGCCCGAGAAGCTGAAGCCGGCCACCGCGATGGTGCGCGCCACGCCGGGCTGCTGGCGGAAGTAGGCGTCCACTTTGGCCAGCACGGCGGCCGTGCGGCTGGTGGAGGCGCCGGCCGGCAACTGCACGTTGGTGATCAGATAGCCCTGGTCCTCATTGGGCAGGAACGACGAGGGCAGGCGCGCGTACAGCCAGCCCACCACGCCCAGGATCAGCGCGAACACCACCAGGTAGCGGCCGGTGCGGGTCAGGATTTTGGCGATCATGCCCTGGTAGCCGGTGGCGGTGACGGCGAAACGGCGGTTGAACCAGCCGAAGAAGCCCCGTTTTTCGTGGTGATGGCCCGCTTCCACCGGCTGCAAGATGGTGGCGCACAGGGCCGGCGTGAGCGACAGCGCCATCAGCGCCGAGAACACCATGGCCGACACCATCGACAGCGAGAACTGGCGGTAGATCGCGCCCACGGCGCCGCCGAAGAAGGCCATGGGGATGAACACGGCGATCAGCACCAGCGTGATGCCGATGATGGCGCCGGTGATCTGTTGCATGGCCTTGCGGGTGGCGTCGCGCGGCGACAGGCCTTCCTCGCTCATGATGCGTTCCACGTTTTCCACCACCACGATGGCGTCATCGACCAGGATGCCGATCGCCAGCACCATGCCGAACATGGTGAGCACGTTGATCGAGAAGCCGAACATCTGCATGGTGGCGAAAGTACCCATCAAGGCCACCGGCACCACGATGGTGGGGATCAGGGTGTAGCGTATGTTTTGCAGGAACAGGTACATCACGAGGAACACCAGGATCACCGCCTCGACCAGCGTTTTCACCACTTCCTCGATGGAGATCTTGACGAACAGCGAGGTATCGTAAGGCACGGTGTACTTGACGCCGGGCGGGAAGTACTTGGCCAGCTGGTCCATCTTGTTGCGCACGGCCGTCGCCGTTTGCAGGGCGTTACCGGACAGCGACAACTGCACGCCGATGGCGGAGAACGGCGCGCCGTTCAGGCGTGCGTTGATGCTGTAGCTGGCGCCGCCCATTTCGATGCGGGCCACATCCGACAGCCGCACCAGCGAGCCGTTGGGATTGGCGCGCAGGACGATGCGGCCGAATTCGTCCGTCGACGCCAGTTGGCCGGTGACGACGATGGGCGCGGAATAGGTCTGCTGCGCGGGGCTGGGCAGGTCGCCCAGCGTGCCGGAGGCCACCTGCGCATTCTGCGCCTTGATGGCGGCCGTCACGTCGGCCATGGTCATCTTCAGGCCCACCAGCTTGGCCGGGTCGATCCAGATGCGCATCGCGCGTTCGGTGCCAAACAACTGGGCCTGGCCCACGCCGGGAATGCGCTTGATCTCGTTGACGACGTTGCGGGCCAGGTAGTCGCCCAGTGCGGTCGGATCGAGCTTGCCGTCGGTGGAGGACAGGCCGACGAACATCAGGATGTTGGAGCGTGCCTTGTTGACCTGCACACCCTGCTGGGTGACGGCGGCCGGCAGGCGCGATTCGACCCGCTTGATGCGGTTCTGCACATCGACCGCCGCCAGGTCGGGATTGGTGCCCGGCTGGAAGGTGACGGTGATGGTGACGGCGCCATTGGCCTCGCTCTGGGATTCGACGTACTGCAAACCGTCGGCCCCGTTCATTTCCTGCTCGATCACGCTGGTGACGGCGTCGTCCAGCACCTGCGCCGTGGCGCCGGGGTAGTTGGCCGTGATGACGATCGATGGCGGGGCGATGGTGGGATACTGGGCCACCGGCAGGGTGGTGATGGCCAGCGCGCCGCCGAGCAGGATGAACAGCGCGATCACCCACGCGAACACGGGGCGGTCGATGAAGAACTTAGGCATCTGTGCTCCCCGCGCTTATTTGGCCGCGGCCGGCGCCGCACCGGTGGCGGCGGAGCTCAATGCGGAAACGGGAGCGGAAGCCGAAGCCGAAGCCGAAGCCGAAGCCGAAGCCGAAGCCGAAGCCGATGCGGCGGCCGAAGTTGAAGCTGAAGCGGCTGCCGAAGCCGGCCCCGCCCACGGCTGCGGCTTGACCTGCGCGCCCGGCTTGGCCTTCTGGAAGCCTTCCACGATGATGCGTTCGCCGCCTTTCAGGCCGGAGCTGATGACCCAGTTCTGGCCCTGGGCGTTGTCGGCCACCACTGGCTGGGACAGCACCTTGTCGTCCGCGCCCACCACCAGCACGGAAGCGCCTTCCGGTCCGCGCACCACGGCCTGTTGCGGCACGGTGATGGCGGCTTCGCGCACGCCTTGTTCCAGGCGGGCCCGCACGTACATGCCCGGCAGCAGGGTGTGCTGCGGGTTGGGGAACTCGGCCCGCATCGAGACGGCGCCCGTGCTTTCATCGACCGACACGTCCGAGAACAGCAGCTTGCCCGGCAGCGGGTAAGGCTGGCCATCCTCCGTCACCAGCGTGACCTTGGCCTGGCCCTTGCCTGCGCTGGTCAGTTTGCCGCTGGCCAGCGCCTGCCGCAATTTCAGCAGTTCAGTGGACGATTGGGTGATGGTGACGTAGATCGGATCGAGCTGCTGCACGGTGGCCATCGGCGTCGCTTCGCCCTGGCCCACCAGCGCCCCTTCCGTGACCAGCGCGCGGCTGGCGCGGCCGGCGATGGGCGCGGTGACGGTGGCATAACCCAGCGTCAGGCTGGCGTTCTGGCGCGCCGCCCTGGCCGTGGCCAGGTCGGCGGCGGCCTGCTTCTGGGCCGTGGCCGCGTCGTCGTATTCCTGCTGGCTCACGGCTTGCGCGGCCAGCAGCGGCTTGTAGCGCTTCACTTTCAGTTCAGCCTGGGCCAGGTTGGCCTCGGCCTTGGCCACGGCCGCCTGGGCGCTGTCGTAGGAAGCCTGGAAGCTGGCCGGGTCGATCCGGAACAGCACCTGGCCCGCCTTGACGTCGCTGCCTTCCGCGTAGACCCGCTGCAGCACGATGCCGGCCGTGCGCGCCCGTACCTGCGCCGTGCGCGACGCTTCCAGCCGGCCCGGCAGCTCGGTGCTCAGGGTGACGGCGGCGGGAGCGACGGTGATGGTGGCGACGGTGGCCGGCGGCGGCGGGCCGCCATTGCCTGCGGCCTTGTCGCCGCAGGCGGCCAGTGCGGCCAAGGTCAGGAGGGAGAGGGCGACAGCGGCGCGGCGCGGGACTGATCTCATGGATGTCTCGTTATTTGATTGGATGGTTGAATGGTGCTGGTCCCTGGCGCGTGGTGTGGGCAGGGAGGGTTGCAGCATTGTAATACAGCAATTCATGTAACGTTTTGTATGCAACAAGTGCGGTTGCCGTGCCCAGGAACGCCAGCGGGGACGGGGCCCGCGCCCGCAAGTGCGGGGCCGCGTGCGCCGTCCCCGCTGGCGAGGAACGAGGGCTGGATCGGTCAGCGCATGCCGGCGATGATCTGTTTCAGCTTGCCGGAATCGGCGCAGAAGGCGCGGATGCCCTCGGCCAGTTTTTCCGTCGCCATCGCGTCTTCGTTGAGCATGAAGCGGAACGACTTTTCATCGAGCGTCATCTTGACCATGCCGGCGCCCGGCGCGGTGTCGGCCGACAGCTTGCGCGTGATGGGCGCGTCGCTGCTGGCCAGTTGCTGCAGCAGGTCAGGGCTGATGGTGAGCAGGTCGCAGCCGGCCAGTTCCAGGATCTGGCCCGTGTTGCGGAAGCTGGCGCCCATCACCTCGGTCTGGTAGCCGAACTTGCGGTAGTAGTTGTAGATGCGCTTGACGGACTGCACGCCTGGATCTTCATCGGCTGGATATTCGATGCCAGTCGATTTCTTGTACCAGTCGTAGATGCGGCCCACGAACGGCGAAATGAGCTGGGCGCCCGCTTCCGCGCAGGCGATGGCCTGGCTCAGCGAGAACAGCAGGGTCATATTGCAGTGGATGCATTCTTTTTCCAGGATTTCCGCCGCGCGGATGCCTTCCCAGGTGGCGGCCATCTTGATCAGCACGCGCTCGCGGTCGAAGCCGGCCGTTTCGTACAGGTGAATCAGTTCGCGGGCCTTGGCCACCGAGCCTTCCGTGTCGAACGACAGACGGGCGTCGATCTCGGTCGAGACGCGGCCGGACACGATCTTGAGGATTTCGCCGCCGAAGGCGATCAGCAGGTGGTCGATCACGTCGCCGGTGCTGGCGTTGGGGTTATCGCGCACGGCCTTTTGCAGCAGTGGCTTGTATTCGTCTTTCTGCACCGCCTTCAGGATCAGCGACGGGTTGGTGGTGGCGTCGCGCGGGGTATAGGCCTTCATCGACTGGAAATCGCCAGTGTCGGCGACGACGGTGGTGAATTGCTTGAGCTGTTCGAGTTGGTTCATTTGCGGTGCCAAAAGAGGTAAGCGGAATTGCAACGAGTATCTTAGCTTATTGTCCTCACCCTTGGTCAAATGCTAAATGAGACGTGCGTGATGTCACGCTCCGTGCCGCCATGCCGTGCCTACTTGTGGGTCAGGGCGGCGAGGATGTGATGCAGCTCGCGCATGAAGTCGGAGGGCGGCGTGGCCGGCTTCGCCGCACGCTGGGCGGCAGCCGGACGGACGCTGGCCGAAGGCGAGGCAGGGGAAGGGCGTTCGCAGGGGACGGGCGTCTGGTGCGCGCTGAGCAGTGTTGCCATCTTGAACTCCTTGTCGATTTGGTTTGTCTATTTTGCACTGTTCCGTCGGTGGGATAAATACGTATAATCGAATTGAGTATTCCAAAAATGGAGCAATGATTGGACGTGTTGAACTACATGCGGCTGTTCGTGGAGGTGGCCAAGCGCAAGAGCTTCCGCGCCGCCGCCGATGCAATGGACATGCCCAATTCCACGCTGTCGCGCAATATCGCGGAACTGGAAAAGATCATTGGCCTACGGCTGCTGCACCGTTCCACCCGCAAGGTGGAGTTGACGGCGGCCGGCGAGGTCTATTTCAAGCGCTGCCAGAATATCGTCGAGGAGGCGCTGTCGGCGCATCAGGCGCTGCGCGATGTGTCGGAGCGGCCCATCGGCACTTTGCGTGTGTCGCTGACGTCCGACTTCGCGATCGGCTACCTGGCGCCCATTTTGGGCGACTTCGCGCGCATCTACCCGCAGATCAAGTTCAACTTCGACATCACGGTGCGGCCCGTCGATTTGCAGACCGAGCCCATCGACCTGGCCATTCGCATGGGCCGTCCGCCGGCCGGGCCCAACTCGCTGGTGGTGCGCCAGATCGCCACGCTGCCCCGCTACCTGTATGCGGCGCCGGACTACCTGGGACGGGCGCCGCGGCTGATGCACGCGAGCGACCTGTCCAACCATTCGCTGTGCGTGGGCCGTGGCGCGGCGCGCGAGACGGACGTGTGGCGCCGCCTGCACCGGGGCGGCGAGACGGTGGAAGTGATGGGCGGCTCGCGCTTCGTCAGCAACAGCGCGGAGGTGAACCGGGCCATGGCCGCCAGCGGCATCGGTATCGCCGGCCTCGATCCGCGCATCGTGCGGCAGGACGTGGAGGCCGGGCGGCTGGTACGCGTGCTGCCCGACTGGCAGCTGGAGCCGACCCACGTGTACGTGATCACGGACACGCGCCACCTGCCCGCGCGCACCAAGCTGTTCATCGCCTTCCTGATGGAGCAGCTGGGTAACCAGATCTCGATCGCGCAGGAAGACCCCGAGACGCCCGATGCGCAAATGCTGATGGACGAGTTGTCCGGCATCCTGGCCGAGATTACGGGCAGCAGCGGCAAGGCCTCGTTCGACGTGGCCGACGTGAGAGGGGAGACGGCCTGCTTCGCGGTGGCGCGCAACCTGCAGGGCGTGGCGATAGGCTGCGGCGCGTTCCGGCCGTTGCAGCCGGGTGTGGCCGAGGTCAAGCGCATGTACGCGCGCGCCGGCAACGTGGGCACGGGGCGCGCCATCCTCGCGTTCCTGGAGCGCGAGGCGACGGCGCGTGGCTACCGTGAAATGTGGCTGGAGACGCGCGCAGTCAACCGGCGCGCCGTGCAGTTCTACACGGCGGCCGGCTACACGCCGATTGAGAATTACGGGAAATACGCGGGCAATCCGCTGGCCGTCTGCTTCGCCAAGCAGCTCGGTTTCAGCGCCGGCATTGTGTTTGGCGCCCAGTCGTCCTGAGCGAGCCGGTTGATCAGCCGATGAAGGAGTCGAACTGCAGGTCGAATTCCTGCAGCGCTTTCTGGGCGTTCTGCATCTTCTTGCGGAATTCCGGGCCGCGTTTCAGCGCCAGTCCCACCGCCAGCACGTCGATCACCACCAGGTAGGCCAGGCGCGCCGAAATCGGCGTGTAGGGATCGGTGTTGAAAATCAGGTCGATCGGGATCAGCACCGTGGCTTCCTCGGCCAGCGGGGTACCTGATGGCGCCATCACGATCACGTCCGCGCCGCCGCGGCGCGCCAGCTTGGCCGAGCGCACCAGTGGCGGGCTGTTGCCGCGCTGGGAAATGGCCACCACGGCGTCGCCGGTACGCAGCAGGGCGGCGGCGATGGAGTGGATGGCCGGGTCGGCGTAGGCCACCGTGGGCACGCCGGAGCGGAAGAACTTGTGCTGCGCGTCCGAGGCCACGATGCCGGAGGTGCCCTGGCCGTAGAACTCGATCTTGTTGGCCTTGGACAGGATGTCGAGCGCCTTCTGGATCGCTTCCGGATCGAGGTTGTTGCGCAGGTCCAGCAGGGTGTTGATGGAGCGGCTGCAGATCTTGTTGACCAGGTCGGCCGCCAGGTCGTCCTGGGCCGGCTGCTCGTTCAGGCCGGGCAGGGCCAGCGCCAGGCCCTGGGCCAGCTTGAGCTTGAACTCGTGCCAGCCATCGTAACCCAGCGTGCGGCAAAACCGCACCACGGTCGGCTCGGACACCTGGGCGCTTTTGGCCAGCGCCGTGATGTTCTGGTTGACCGTCTGCGCCGGCTGGTCCAGCACGGCTTGCGCGACCTTGCGCTCGGACTTGGACAGCGAGTCGAGCTGGGTGCGGATGGAATCGAGCAGCATTCTTGTGGTTTTTCCGTTTAGTCTTCAGGAAGGGGGGAAGCAGGGGTTTCGCGGTGCACCGCACCGCGCCTGCGTAACGGTCTGGCCATGCATGGCCAGACTCCTTGCGCTTCCATTCTTAGTCTTCAGGAAGCGCTTCTTCGCGCCACTGGAGGCCATCGCGGCCGATCAGGGCGGAAGCGGCGGCTGGGCCCCAGGTGCCGGCGGCGTACGGGATCGGCATGGTGTCGTCCTGCTCCCAGTTGTTCAGGATAGGCTCGACCCATTCCCACGCCGCTTCCAGTTCGTCGCCGCGCATGAACAGGGTCAATTGGCCGCGCAGCACGTCCAGCAGCAGGCGCTCATAGGCGTCCATACGGGGCGATTTGAACGATTCGCGGAAGTCCAGTTCCAGTTCAGCCGGCTTCAAACGCATGCCGTCGCCGGGCGTCTTGGCCATCAAATTCATGCGCAGGCCTTCGTCCGGCTGCAAACGGATCACCAGCGAATTGGGCTGGAAGCTCGACGTGGGCTGGTGGAAGATCGAATGGGGGATGTGCTTGAAGCGCACCACGATCTCGGCCAGCGAGTCGGCCATACGTTTGCCGGTGCGCAGGTAGAACGGCACGCCCGCCCAGCGCCAGGTGTCGATTTCCGCCTTCATGGCGACGAAGGTTTCGGTGCGCGATTGCTCCGGCGCGTCCGGTTCGTCGCGATAGCTCGGCACGGCCTTGCCGTCCACGTGGCCGGCGCGGTACTGGCCGCGCACGATGTTCTGCGCCAGCGTGGTCGGGGTGAATTTTTTCAGCGAGCGCAGCACCTGCAGCTTGGCGTCGCGCACGGCGTCCGGCGCGATCGAGGTGGGCGGCTCCATGGCCACGATACACAGCAGTTGCAGCAGGTGGTTCTGCAGCATGTCGCGCAGCGCGCCGGACGTGTCGTAGTAACCCATGCGGTTGCCCACGCCCAGTTTTTCGGCGATGGTGATCTGCACGTCCGAAATCCATTCGCGGCGCCACAGCGGCTCGAACAGGATATTACCGAAGCGCAGGGCCAGCAGGTTCTGCACGGTTTCCTTGCCCAGGTAGTGGTCGATCCGGTAGATCTGCGATTCGGCGAACACCTTGCCCACTTCGGCGTTGATCTGCTTGGCCGAGGCCAGGTCGCGGCCCAGCGGCTTTTCCAAGACCACGCGCGAGTTGGGCGTGACCAGGTCGTTGGCGGCCAGGTTGTCGCAGATTTGCGAGAACAGGTGCGGCGGCGTGGCCAGGTAGTAGACGCGGGTCAGGGCCGGGTCGGTGCGCAGCGCGCTCACCAGCGGCAGGTAGCTGTCCACATCGGTGGCGCTCAGCGACACGTAGACGATGCGGGCCGTGAAGCGGGCCCACGCCTCGGCCGTCACGGCCGGCGATTTGATGTGTGGACGCGAGGTGGATTCCACCGTGCGCAGGAATTCTTCCTGGCCGCAGTCCTGGCGGCCCACGCAGATGATGCGCGCGGTCGGCGGCAGGTCCTTGGCAACGTCGCGCGCGTACATCGCGGGCAGCAGTTTGCGCATTGCCAGATCGCCGCTGCCGCCAAACAGAACCAGGTCAAAATCGGTAAGAGCCATAATATGTGTGTGATCGCAAAAGTGGTGGTGCCGGGATGGTGCTGCCTTGGTGTAAATTTACTACACGAAAAGCGCTAAAGCAAGAAAATTTACTACAAATTGGGCGGCGCGTTGCGGCGCCGCCATGTGGGCTTATTCGATGTAGGCCGGTTCGACCCGGCCCGCCACCTCCACCCGCACCGCCAGCAGGCGGCCCGTGTGGGGATACTGCTCCGCCTCGCCGGCGGGACGCTTGTAGCTGGCGCTGGTGATGTACAGCGTGCGCAGGTCGGGGCCGCCGAACGCCACCATCGTGGGGCAGCGGGCGGGCAGGGCAATCTCGTCGAGGATGGCGCCCTCCGGAGACAGCTTGAGCACGCGTGCGCCTTCGAACATGGCGCACCAGTAGTTACCCTCGCTGTCGACGGCCGCGCCGTCGGGACGGCCGCCGTAATTGTCGGTGCGGTCAGTGGAAAACTGCATCAGCGTGCGCGGCTCGGACACGCTGCCGCTGGCCAGGTCGTAGGCGTAGCGGGTGATGCGGTGGGCCGTGGTGTCGCTGTGGTACAGGGTGTGCTGGTCCGGGCTGAAACCGAGGCCGTTGGAGACGGTCATGCCGCCCGACCAGACCCTGCGGATCTGGCCCCGTTCCAGTACGTACATCTCGGCCGCCTGGCGGTCGCGCGGCTCGTAGATGGTGCCGACCCAGAAGCGGCCCGCCGCGTCGGCGCGGCCATCG
Organism: Rugamonas apoptosis; assembly: GCF_014042355.1. Classification (GTDB taxonomy): domain Bacteria; phylum Pseudomonadota; class Gammaproteobacteria; order Burkholderiales; family Burkholderiaceae_D; genus Rugamonas; species Rugamonas apoptosis. The sequence goes on along the minus strand of NZ_JACEZU010000002.1, from coordinate 257,770 downwards.
TTGAAGCGGGTGGTGGCAGTGTCGTAGGGCGCGGCGGCGATGTCGGTCAGCTCACCGTTGTCCGTGTTCAGGTGGGCGAAGCCGCGCCGCAGGGCGACGATCAGGCCACCGTTCTCGTTACGGGCCAGTGCAGAGGGTTCGCTCGCCATTGGCCATTTGCGGTGCGCGCCGGTGGCCGGCACCAGCCGGTGGATGGCGAAACCTTCGATATCGACCCAGTACAGGGCTTGTTCCTCGGGATGCCACAGCGGGCATTCGCCCACCTGCATGACGGCGTCGAAGGCGGGGATGATCTCGTATTTGTTCACTGCGTTGCTCATAGCGTTGCTCATGGAGAGTTACAGGTGCTGCGCGGCCTTGGCCATGACGATCAGGCCATTGGTGGAACTGTCGTGGCGCTCGGGCGCGATCTCGCCCGTCAGCTCCGCGTGGATGTTCTTGGCCAGTACCTTGCCCAGTTCCACGCCCCACTGGTCGAAGCTGTTCACGTTCCACAGCACGCCCTGTACAAAGGTCTTGTGCTCGTACAGCGCGATCAGGGCGCCCAGCAGCGGCGGCGAGAGCTGGTCCATGAGGATGGTGTTGCTGGGCCGGTTGCCGGGGAAGGTCTTGTGCGGCACCAGCGCTTCGATCTGCTCCGCGCTCAGGTCTTGCTGGCGCAGGTCGGCCCGCACTTCGTCGGCCGTCTTGCCCTTCATGAAGGCTTCCGATTGGGCGAAGCAGTTGGCCAGCAGCGCGTCATGGTGGCCCGCCAGGTCGTGGGTGGGGCGCAGCGCGGCGATGAAGTCGATCGGCGTCACGTCCGTGCCCTGGTGCAGCAGCTGGAAGTAGGCGTGTTGGGCGTTGGTGCCGCACTCGCCCCATACCACCGGGCAGGTCGGCACGCCGACATCGGCGCCATCGCGCGTGACGCGCTTGCCGTTGCTCTCCATGTCCAGTTGCTGCAGATAGGCCGGGAAGCGGCTCAGGTCCTGATGATAGGGCGCAATCGACAGCGAGGCGCAATCGAGGAACTGGCGGTTCCAGAAGCCCACCAGTGCCAGCAGCACTGGCATGTTCTCGGCCAGCGGCGCGGTGCGGAAATGCTCGTCCAGCGCGTGGGCGCCGGCCAGGAAGTCGCTAAAGTAGCCAAAGCCCACCGACAGCGCCACGGCCAGTCCGATCGACGACCACACGGAATAGCGGCCGCCCACCCAGTCCCAGAACGGGAACATATTGGCAGGGTCGATGCCGAAGGCCTTGACCGCTTCCGTGTTGGTGGAGACAGCCACGAAATGGCGCGTCAGGTGTTCCGGCTGGGCGCCTTGCAGGAACCAGGCGCGCGCCGTTTGCGCGTTGAGCATGGTCTCGGCCGTGACGAAGGTCTTGGAGGCGACGATGAACAAGGTGGTTTCGGGATTGACCTGGTCCAGCACGGCGTCCATGTCGTGGCCGTCCACGTTGGAGACGAAGTGCATCTTCAGGCGCGGATGGGCATAGGAACGCAGCGCCAGGCACACCATTTTCGGACCCAGGTCGGAACCGCCGATGCCGATGTTGACCACGTCCGTGATCGGCTTGCCGGTGTGGCCGGTCCAGGCGCCGCTGCGCACGCGGTCGGTGAAGTCCTTGATGTGGTCCAGCACGGCGTGCACGTCGTGCGCCACGTCCTGGCCGTCGACCACCAGTTTGTTGCCGCGCGGCATACGCAAGGCCGTGTGCAGCACGGCACGTTGTTCGGTAAGATTGATTTTTTCACCAGCAAACATGGCGTCGCGCTGCTGTTCCACGCCCCGTTCGCGCGCCAGCTCCAGCAACAGTTCCACGGTGGTGGCGTCCAGCCGGTTCTTCGAATAGTCCAGGAACAGGCCGGCCGCGTCCACGGTCAGCTTGGGAAAGCGCTGTGCATCCTGGGCGAACAGGTCGCGCAATGTCCATTGGCGGGCGGTGGCGGCATGGGATTCGAGAGCCTGGAAACTGGCGGTGGCGGAGAGGGCGGGCTGGCGCATAATGGTTGGCGTCGTGGTCTGGCTGGGGTTGGGAAGGTCACCGCGCGATGCTGGTTTGCGGTTCGGATGACTAATAATACATCAAAAACAGGTAAATTCACTACAATTTCGTGCGCGGCCTTACGCTGTCTCGGTTTCCTTCATCCGTTCGCTGGTCTTGTTGGGTGGTTTGTGCACGGTTGTGACAAAAAATATGGAATAAAAGATCGGAATGCGCAAAATTTTGTAGTAAAATTTCAGCGAATTCATTCATAAGGAACGATCATGGCGCTGCATCCTGTACTTGAAACCGTCACCGCGCGCATTATCCAGCGCAGCAAACCATCGCGCGGCGCATACCTGGCCCACCTGGAGGCGGCCCGCGTCAAGGGCGTGCAGCGCGGCGCGCTGTCGTGTACCAACCTGGCGCACGGTTTCGCCGCCTTCCCGGCCAACGACAAACTGGTGCTGAAGGAAGTGAAGAAGCCTTCCGTGGCCATCGTCTCGGCCTATAACGACATGCTGTCGGCGCACCAGCCGTTCGAGAGCTTCCCCCGCATCATCAAGGACGCCGTGCGCGAAGTGGGCGCGGTGGCGCAATTCGCCGGCGGCGTGCCGGCCATGTGCGACGGCGTGACCCAGGGCCAGCCAGGCATGGAACTGTCGCTGTTCTCGCGCGACGCCATCGCCATGGGCGCGGCCGTGGCGCTGTCGCACAATATGTTCGACTCGGCCCTGTACCTGGGCGTGTGCGACAAGATCGTGCCCGGCCTGCTGATCGGCGCGCTGCACTTCGGCCACCTGCCGGCCGTGTTCGTGCCGGCCGGCCCGATGACGAGCGGCCTGTCCAACTCCGACAAGGCCAAGGTGCGCCAGCTGTACGCGCAAGGCAAGGCCACCCGCGAGGAACTGCTGGAAGGCGAGGCCAAGTCCTACCACGGCGCCGGCACCTGCACCTTCTACGGCACCGCCAACAGCAACCAGATGCTGATGGAAGTGATGGGCCTGCACCTGCCGGGCGCCGCCTTCATCACGCCCGGCACCCCGCTGCGCGACGCGCTGACGGCGGCCGCCGCCAAGCGCGCGGCCCAGATCACGGCCCAGAGCGACAATTATCTGCCGGTCGGCCATATCGTCGACGAGAAGTGCATCGTCAACGCCGTCGTCGGCCTGCTGGCCACGGGCGGTTCCACCAACCACACGCTGCATTTGGTGGCCATCGCCAAGGCGGCCGGCATCGTGATCGACTGGGACGACTTCAATGAACTGTCGGCCGTGGTGCCGCTGCTGGCCCGCATCTACCCGAATGGCGAAGCGGACGTGAACCACTTCCACGCGGCCGGCGGCACCGGCTTCGTGATCCGCGAACTGCTGGACGCGGGCCTGCTGCACGACGACGTCACCACCATCCTGGGCAAGGGCTTGCGCGCGCACTGCGGCGAACCGTTCCTGTCGGAAGACGGCAAGGGCGTGGTGTGGCAGGCGTCGCCGCTGGAATCGGGCGACGAAGGCGTGCTGCGCAAGGCCGGCGCGCCATTCTCGGCCGACGGCGGCATGGTACTGGTCAAGGGTAACCTGGGCCGCGCCGTGATGAAGGTATCGGCCGTCAAGCCGCAGCACCGCATGGTGGAAGCGCCGGCGCTGGTGTTCAACTCGCAGGAAGAATTCATGGCCACCTACAAGGCCGGCAAGCTCGATCGCGACTTCGTGGCCGTGCTGCGCTTCCAGGGTCCGCGCGCCAACGGCATGCCGGAACTGCACGCGCTGACGCCGGCGCTGGCCAACCTGCAGGACGCCGGTCGCCGCGTGGCGCTGGTGACGGACGGCCGCATGTCGGGCGCTTCGGGCAAGGTGCCGGCGGCGATCCACGTGTCGCCGGAAATCCTGGCCGGCGGTCCGCTGGGCCTGGTGCGTGACGGCGACATGATCCGCCTGGACGCGGCCACCGGCGCGCTGGAAGCGTTGGTGCCGTCGGACGAGTGGTGCGCGCGTGCGCTGGCCACGGCTGATCTGTCGCCCAACGCCGTGGGCATGGGCCGCGAATTGTTCTCCATGTTCCGCGCCAGCGTGAGCGCGGCCGAGCAGGGCGCCACCACGTTCCCGCTGCCGTCGCCGATCCCGACCACGGTCGGCCTGCATGACGCCGACCCGGTAGGCAATACCGTGCCCGGTTCCGATGAAGACTACTCGATGAAGAAAGAAGCCTAAGCCATGACCATGACTCTGCTCGACATTATGCGTACCTCGGCCGTGATCCCTGTGATCGCGATCGACGATCCTGAACACGCTGTTCCGCTGGCGCGCGCGCTGGTGGCGGGTGGCATCCGCGTGCTGGAAGTGACGCTGCGCACCAAGCACGGCCTGGGCGCGATCCGCGCCATGTCGGCCGTGGAAGGCGCCATCGTCGGCGTCGGCACGCTGACCCAGCCCGAGGAATTCGCTGCCGCGCGCGATGCGGGCGCCGTGTTCGGCGTCTCGCCCGGCCTCACGCCGGCCCTGATCGCCGCCGCCAAGAGCAGCGGCCTGCCGCTGCTGCCGGGCGTGATGACGCCGTCGGAAGTGATGGCCGCGCGCGAGCAAGGCTTCCAGCAACTCAAGCTGTTCCCGGCCGTGCCGGCGGGCGGCGTGGGCATGCTGAGCGCCATCGGCGGCCCGCTGCCGGACGTGACGTTCTGCCCCACGGGCGGCATTTCGCAGGACACGGCATCGCAGTTCCTGGCGTTGAAAAACGTGGCGTGCGTGGGCGGCTCCTGGCTCACGCCGAAGGACGCCATCGCCGCCGGCAACTGGGACCGCATCACGGATCTGGCCAAGGCCGCCAGCAGCCTGCGCTGAGCACGCCAGTGTCCCTCCCAAAAAACGACGCCACGTGCGTCGTTTTTTTATTGGCGCAAGAAAAGTTCAGTGCTTGGTAGTTCATTTTGTTTGGTTCTTGGCAAGAGACATCCTTTTGTCAACGACCATACACACGTCCCAAGTTTTGTTTGACGGCCACGACATCGCGCGCGCCAAGCTGCGCGTGACGGCGCTGATGCACCAGTTGGACGTGAAGGTGCGCGATCCGCGCGGCGTGGAGATCCTGCAACGACGGCTGGGTGGAACTGGAGGTGCGCGTTCAGCGCTAAGCCAGCGCCTGCGCCGCCACCCGGTTGCGGCCGTCGCGCTTGGCCTGGTACAGGGCGCGGTCGGCGGCGCTGATCAGGCCTGCGGCGTCGGCCGAGCCGTCGGCGTGGCGGGTGGCGATGCCGAGGCTGACCGTGACCAGTTGCCCGTCGGCACCCGGCAAGTGGGGGATGGCCAGCTCGATGGTGCGCAGCCGGATCGCCTCGGCCATCTGCCAGGCCTGCTCGGAATCCGTGTCGGGCAGGATGGCGGCGAATTCCTCGCCGCCGTAGCGCGCCACCAGGTCGCATGGCCGCTTGAGCATGGCCGCCAGCGCGGCCGCCACCCGGATCAGGCACTGGTCGCCCTGCGGGTGGCCGTAGTGGTCGTTGTAGGCTTTGAAGTTGTCGATGTCGATCATCAGCAGCGACAGCGGCACGCCGCCGCGCCGGGCGCGCCGGTGTTCCTTTTCGATCGCCATGTCGAAGTGGCGGCGGTTGGCGATGCCCGTCAGGCCGTCGGCGAAGGTTTGCGAGCGCAGCACCATGGTCTGCTCGCGCAGCAGCCGTTCCCGGCCCACGGCCAGGCTGACGTCGTTGATCTGGATCAGGCAGTGGCGGGCGGCGCCGGTCACGGCGATGGGTGTCACCTCGACCGCCTGCTGCACCCGCTCGCCGCGCGCGGCCGCCGCCGCGCTCGCGTACAGGGGGAAGGGCGCCTTGTTCAAGCTTTGCGACAGCAGCGAGGGGAAATTGTTGTGCAGGGCCTGGGTCACGGCCGCTTCCGCCCGCTGTCCGCGCAGTTCGGGAAACACGGCCAGCAAGTCGCTGCCGGCCACGCTGTCGGCGCTGCGGCCCGTGCGGCGCGCCATCCAGTGATTCCACAGCACGATGCGGCGCTCGGCGTCGAGCACGATGGCGCCCACGTTCAAGCCGCCCAGCACTTGTTGCAGCAGCATCAGGCGTTCGCTGTCCGTGCCCATGGCGTCAGGCCTGTCCCATCGCGCGGGCGATGTAGAGGTTGATCTGCTCCTTCAGGTCGTGCAGGGCGGAGATGTCGAGGATGAAGGCGACGTAGCCGTGGATCTGGTGCTTCTCCAGCACGAAGTCGATGTGCAGCATCAGCACGACGGTGTCGGCCACGCTGCCCGAGGCGGTCAGGATTTCGTCGCTGGTGCCCACGTGGTATTCAGGCAGCGAGCCATGCAGTTCGCGCTGGAAGATGTTGGCCAGCGTGCCCACGCAGGCGTTGAGGATGATGTTACCGATCTCGCACAGGGCTTCCTGCTCCATCTCCGTCAATTCCTGCAGCGGTACGGCTTCGCCCACCATCAGCCGCACGATCTCCAGGCTTTTATCCTCCGGGAACATGAGGATCGCTTCCGTGTCGAACGCGCCCTTGTAGTGCTGGCTGACGCCGCAGATGCGTTCGGCCGGCACGTCCTGGCCGCCCAGCAGCCGGGCGGCGGCGGTGCGCTGCATGAAGCGGATCGAGGGCACGGACATGCGCACCTCCTCGTTGACGATGGCGCTCATGGCCGCCGCCGCCTGTCCCACGCCGATGTTGAAGATTTCCACCAGCGCGTCGTTTTCCAGCTCGCTCAGGTTGAACATGATGGTCAGGTTTCCAGCACGGCGAGCAGTTGGACGATGCGGGCCTCGGTGATGGGTTTTTCCATGAAGCCGACGCCGATCTGGGCCGCCCGGTCGCGCGTGGCGCTTTGCACGTTGGCCGTCAGCAGCGAGATGGCCGTGTCGGGGAACTGCTGGCGCAGCTGTTCGGCGGCCGCCACCCCGCCCATGCCGGGCATGTTGACGTCCATCAAAATCAAGTCCGGCGCCAGCGTGGGGGCGCGCGCCAGCGCCTCCTCGCCGCTGGCGGCCTCCTCGACCACCCAGTGCGGGTGCAGGGCCGCGATGTACTGGCGCGCCATCATGCGCGAGACGCGGCTGTCATCCACAATCAGTATGGTTTTACGATGATCCATGACGGTTCCTGACATAGGCGGAGCGTGGTTCATTTTCGCACAATCGCGCCCGCCGCAGTCCAAGTACGAGAGCAACTGTGCAAGTGTGCGACAGTGGCGGCGCGCGGGGTTGTTCTGGCGCAATTTTTAGCGCGAAATGGCGGTGGCGGCGGGCGATCCGTTAAAATAGCGCCATTTTCCTACCCACTTAGAAGCAATCATGACTCAAGACGAACTGAAACAGGCGGTCGCCCGCGCCGCCATCGATTACGTGGTCGACGGCGAAATCATCGGTGTCGGCACCGGCTCCACCGCCAATTTCTTCATCGACGAACTGGCCAAGATCAAGCACCGCATCAAGGGCGCCGTGGCCTCGTCGGAAGCGACGGCCGCGCGCCTGGCCGGCCATGGCATCACCGTGTACGACCTGAACGACGTGCCCGAGATTTCTGTCTACGTGGACGGCGCCGACGAGATCACGGCCAGCGGCGCCATGATCAAGGGCGGCGGCGCGGCCCTCACGCGCGAGAAGATCGTCGCCTCCGTGTCGCGCCAGTTCGTGTGCATCGCCGACGGCTCCAAGCTGGTCGAGGTGCTGGGCAAGTTCCCGCTGCCGGTGGAAGTGCTGCCGATGGCGCGCGCGGCCGTCATGCGCCGCCTGGCCACGCTGGGCGGCCAGCCCCGTTTGCGCCTGAAGGCCGGCACCGAGCAGGCTTTCATCACCGATAACGGCTGCGAGATCATCGACGTGCTGGGCCTGGCCATCGCCGACCCGCTGGCGCTGGAACAACAGATCAACCAGATCGTGGGCGTGGTGGCCAATGGCCTGTTCGCTGCCCGTGGCGCCAACGTCTGCCTGCTCGGCATGCCCGAAGGCGTGCGCAAGCTGACCTTCTAAGGCATCAGCCGCCGCCGCGCCGCCTGGGCGTGCGCGGCGGCGCGCGCGCCGGTCGCCGGTCCTCACCTCCTGCTATCCCATCCCTTCGCCTTGCCGAGCCTGCCCATGAAACCATCGTTAGCCGTGCTGTTGTCCTGCAGTTTGCTGAGCAGTTTGTTGTTGGGCGCCTGTTCCTGGCTGCCTTCGCGCGCGCGCGACGAGGCCGAAGCCGCCGCCGCGGCCCAAGTGGCAGCCGCGCGTCAGCCGGCGCCACGCACGGTGGCGGCCGACGGCACACCGCTGGTGCGGGTCGATGGAGTGGAAATCGAAAAGGTGCCGTTCCAGGCCGGCGTGTCGTCGACCACGGTGGAACGCTTGGCGCGCCAGCGCGAGTGCGTGGGCGGCCTGGGGGCGGGGCTGATCAGCGCGCCGGGCCCGGTGGAAATCTATCGCATGGCTTGCGATAACGGCAAGGTGTTCATGGCCCGCTGCGAACTGCGCCAGTGCAAGGCCATGTAAGCAAATTCACTCAGTTCACTCAGTTCAGCCAGATTCTGGCGAGGCGGGCCGGGCCGGCGTACCGGACCCGGATGCGCCCATGTTCGCCTTATTCCGTCGGCGGCACGTAACCTTGGGCCGCATCGGCGCCATCACCGAAGAAATGCTTTTCCATCTGCGTGGCCAGGTATTTGCGCGCGCGCTGGTCGGCCAGGTTCAGGCGGTTTTCATTGACCAGCATGGTCTGGTGCTTGAGCCAGGCGGCCCAGGCTTCTTTCGAGACGGATTCATAGATCTTCTTGCCCAACTCGCCAGGATACGGCGGGAAATCCAGCCCTTCGGCTTCTTTGTTGAGTTTGATGCAATGCACGGTGCGGGCCATCTGAGTTGCTCCTAAAGCGGTAAGGAAAATGAGGATTATAAAGACTTAATCAGCACCTGGGATTTGCGCTGCCAGTTATACATGCGCTGACGGTCTTTCGGCAGCGCATCCACGGTGGCCGGTACGAAGCCACGCTTCTGGAACCAGTGCGAGGTGCGGGTGGTGAGCACGAACAGTTTGGTCAGGCCGATGGCGCGCGCGCGGTTCTCCATGTGCTTGAGAATGCGCTCGCCGTCGCCCTGGGCCTGCACTTCCGGGTTGACGGTCAGGCATGCCATTTCCGCCATCTTCTGTTCCGGGAACGGGTACAGGGCGGCGCAACCGAAGATCACGCCATCGTGCTCGATCACGGAGAAGTAGTCGATTTCCCGTTCGATCAGTTCGCGGCCGCGCTTGACCAGCGTGCCGTCCGCCTCCAGCGGTTCGATCAGCTTGATGATGCCGCCCACGTCCTCGATGGTGGCCTGGCGCAGGCTTTCCAGGTTCTCATGGCTGATCATGGTGCCCACGCCATCGTGGGTAAACAGTTCCAGCAGGGCCGAGCCGTCCATGGCGAACGGCACGATGTGCGAGCGCTCGACGCCGTTTTCGGACGCCTTGACGCAGTGTTTGAGGTAGAACGCGGTGGCGTCGGGCAGGAAACCGGCTTGCAGCACGGCCTGGGCCTGGTGCGAGGACAGTTCGCGGATTTCCGTGCCGCCGGCGTCGGTCATCATCTCCGTTTCGGTGATGAAGATCAGTTTGTCGGCGTGCAGGGCGATGGCGGCGCTGCAGGCCACGTCTTCCATGGTCAGGTTGAACGCTTCGCCGGTGGGCGAGAAACCCAGCGGCGACAGCAGCACCAGGCCGTCCGAGCCGAGGATGGAATGAATGGTTTCCGCATCGACCTTGCGGGTGATGCCCGTCATTTCGAGGTCGACGCCATCGATCACGCCCAGCGGACGGGCTGTGATGAAGTTGCCGGAAATGATACGAATTGCTGCGTGCGCCATGGGCGTGTTGGGTAGGCCCTGGCTGAAGGCGGCCTCGATGTCCAGACGCAATTCGCCGGCCGCTTCCTTGGCGCATTCCATGGCGGCCGGATCGGTGATGCGTATGCCGTTGTGGAAGCGGCCTTCCACGTTGCGTAAGGCCAGTTGCTCGGCCACTTGGGGGCGCGAACCGTAGACCACGGTGACGTTGATGTCGAGCGCGTGCAGCAGCGACAGGTCGTGCGCCAGCACCTGCAGGGCGCCGGCGGCGACCAGCTCACCAGGGAAGGCAACCACGAAGGTCTTGCCACGGAAGGCGTGGATGTAGGGCGCGACGGAACGCAGCCATTGGACGAATTGGGTAGGATTTTCCATTTGGCGCATTATAATTCGCTGCGCGACGTCCCGCGCCAAATACATGTAAAAAACAATGTCAGAAATTAGTAACAAAGCCAGCCAGCCCGCCCAGAACCCGCCCGCCAACTCCTCCCGCAGCCAGCCCGCGCCGGACACCAGGCCAGCGCCGGGACAGTCGCGCCCGTCCGACGGCGGGCGGCAGGGCCAGCGCAACGCGCCGCGCCATGGGCAGCCGGGACAGCCGGGACAGCCGGGACAGCGATCGGCGGCCGCCCAGCCCGGCCCGCAAGGGCAGCGCGTGCCCCGTGCCGACGGCGCGCAGGGTGGGCAGGCAGCGCAAGGCCAGCGTGCACCGCGTGCCGACAGCGCGCAGGGGCAAGGCCAGCGCGCACCGCGTGCCGAAGCGGCTCCGGGGGCGCAGGCGCAGCGCGGGACACGGCCGGCCGGGCAACTGGGCGAAGCGCTGCGCGCGGCCCGTGGCGACGGCCAGCGTGGCGGCCAGGGCCAAGGGCGCCCGGAAGGGCAGGGCCAGCCGCGCCCCCCGCGCGCGCGCCTGACACCGGAAGAGCAGGCTGCCCGCGCGGCCGAGGCGGCGTTCCGTAATCCGCTGCCGCCGATCACCTATCCGGAAGATTTGCCCGTGTCGGGCCGCCGCCACGAGATCGCCGAGGCGTTGCAGAATAATCAGGTCATCATCGTCTGCGGCGAGACGGGCTCGGGTAAAACCACGCAGTTGCCCAAGATCTGCCTGGAGCTGGGCCGGGGCCAGGCCGGCCTGATCGGCCACACCCAGCCACGCCGGATCGCCGCCTCGTCCACCGCCAAGCGCATCGCCCAGGAGCTGGGCACGCCGCTGGGCGAAACGGTGGGCTTCAAGGTGCGTTTCGCCGACACGCTGACCCGGGGCGCCTCCGTCAAGCTGATGACGGACGGTATCCTGCTGGCCGAGACCCAGACCGATCCGCTGCTCAAGGGCTACGACACCATCATCATCGACGAGGCGCACGAACGCAGCCTCAACATCGACTTCCTGCTCGGTTACCTGAAACAGTTGCTGCCGCGCCGGCCGGACCTGAAGGTGATCATCACCTCGGCCACCATCGACGCCGAACGCTTCGCGCGCCACTTCGGCTCGCCGGACAAACCGGCGCCCGTGATCGAAGTATCGGGCCGCTTGTACCAGGTGGAAGTGCGCTACCGCCCGGTGGAGCGCGACCTGGTGACGGGCGACGCGCCCAAGCCGGCGGCCAAGGGTGCGCCCGCACGCGAGAATGCGCGTGACAGCGCACGCGACAAGCGCGACCTGATGGATGCCGTGGTCGATGGCGTGGACGAGCTGTGCCGCATCGGTTCCGGCGACGTGCTGGTGTTCTTGCCGGGCGAACGTGAAATCCGCGACGCGGCCGAGGCGCTGCGCAAGCACCATCCGCCGCACGTGGAAATCCTGCCGCTGTTCGCCCGCCTGTCGGCCGAGGAGCAGGAGCGCGTGTTCAAGCTGACCAACGCGCGCCGCATCGTGCTGGCCACCAACGTGGCGGAAACGTCGCTGACCGTGCCCGGCATCCGCTACGTGGTGGACGCGGGCCTGGCGCGCGTCAAGCGCTACAGCTACCGCAACAAGGTCGAGCAGTTGCAGATCGAACCGATCGCGCAGTCGGCCGCCAACCAGCGCGCCGGCCGTTGCGGCCGCGTGGCCGACGGCGTCTGCATCCGTTTATATGAAGAGCAGGATTTCCTGCAACGCCCCAAGTTCACGGAACCGGAGATTTTGCGTTCGTCGCTGGCCTCCGTCATCCTGCGCATGAAATCGCTGCACCTGACGGACGTGGAGACTTTCCCGTTCATCGAACCGCCGCTGGCGCGCGCCATCGCGGACGGCTACCAGTTGCTGCAGGAACTGGGCGCGGTGGACGAGTACAACCAGTTGACGGCATTGGGCAAGAAGCTGGCCAAGCTGCCGCTGGACCCGCGCGTGGGCCGCATGATCCTGGCCGCGCTCGACAACGTGTGCCTGAACGAAGTGCTGATCGTGGCCTCGGCCCTGTCGGTGCAGGACCCGCGCGACCGGCCGCTGGAACACCAGCAGGCGGCCGACGAGGCGCACAAGAAATTCGCCGACGAGAAGTCCGAATTCCTCAGCTACATCAAGATCTGGAAATGGTTTGAGTCGGCCATCGAGCACAAGAAGACCAACCGCCAGTTGCAGGACAATTGCCGCAGCAATTTCCTGTCCCAATTGCGCTTGCGCGAGTGGCGCGACGTGCATTCGCAACTGCTGACCATCGTCAAGGAGCAGGGCTGGCGCTTGAACGACACGCCGGCCACCTATGAAAACCTGCACCTGGCGCTGCTGACCGGCCTGCTGGGCAACATCGGCTTCAAGTCCGAGGACGAGCCGGGTGCCGGCTTCCTGGGCGCACGCGGCATCAAGTTCCATATCTGGCCCGGCTCCTCGCTGCTGAAAAAACCGGGCAAGTGGATCATGGCCGCCGAGCTGGTCGACACCACGCGGCTGTACGCGCGCTGCGTGGCCCAGATCCAGCCCGAGTGGCTGGAAAAAGTGGGCGGCCACTTGTTGAAAAAATCGTGGGGCGAGCCGCGCTGGGAAAAGCGTTCCGCGCAGGTCACGGCGTCCGAGCGCGCCACCCTGTACGGGCTGGTGGTGTACAGCCAGCGCCGCATCAACTACGGTCTGTTCAACCCGGCCGAGGCGCGCGAAATCTTCATCCGCGACGCGCTGGTGGGCGGCGATTACGACACGCGCGCGCCGTTCTTCGCGCACAACCACAAGCTGGTCAAGGAAATCGAAAACCTGGAACACAAGTCGCGCCGGCTCGACGTGCTGGTGGACGATGAATTGATCGCCGCCTTCTACGACAAGCTGATTCCGGCCGACGTGGTCAACGGCGCCGGTTTCGAAAAATGGCACAAGGACGCCACGGCGGCCGAACCCAAGCTGCTGTACCTCAATCGCGACGAGCTGATGCGCCACGAGGCGGCCGGCGTGACCACCGACCTGTTCCCGAAAATGATGGCGGTGACGGGCCTGGAAATGCAGCTGACCTATCACTTCGAGCCGGGCAGCGTGCGCGATGGCGTGACCATGGCCGTGCCGCTCTATGCGCTGAACCAGTTACCGCGCGAGCGTTGCGAATGGCTGGTGCCGGGCATGCTGAAGGAAAAAGTACACCTGCTGCTCAAGTCGCTGCCGCAAAAGCTGCGCCGCCATTGCGTGCCGCTGCCCGATTACGCGGCCAAGTTCTGCGAGCGGGTGCAGGATGCGGGAACGTTCGGACGTGGCGACCTGATCGACGCCATCATCGCTGACATCCGCGCCCAGATCACGATTTCCGTGCTGACCACAGACTTCAAACCGGAAACGCTGCCCGCCCACCACTTCATGAACTTCAAGGTGATCGACGAGCATGGCCGCCAACTGGAGATGGGGCGTAACCTGGCCACCCTGCAGGCCGAGTTCGGCACGCAGGCGCGCGAGAGTTTCCAGAAGATGGCCGAGGTATCGGGCGCGCAGGGCGTCAGCATGCGCGCACTGGGCACGGGCGGCGCATTGCCGGCGGCGGGGCGGGGCGCCAGTGCTGGCGCTGGCAAGCAGGCGCAGGGTGGCCCGGGCGGCATGGACGGAGCAGGGACGCAAGGCGTGGGCGCCAAGGGCAAAGGTGGCGCGTCCACCGGCGCGGCCGATGGCGCGGCCAATGGCGGCCAAGGCACGTCCACCGATGGCATCACACTGACCGGTCTGACCAGCTGGACCTTTGGGGAATTGCCGGAACTGCTGGAAATCGCCCAAGGCAAGCTGACCTTGATCGGCTTCCCCGCGCTGGTGGACAAGGGCGCGCACTGCGACCTGGAAGTGTTCGACGACCCCACCGTGGCCGCGCGCACCCATCGCGTGGGCTTGCGTCGCCTGTTCGCGCTGCAGCTCAAGGATCAGATCAAGTTCATCGAAAAAAGCATCCCTGGCCTGCAACAGATGGGCATGCAGTACATGGCCATGGGCACGCAGGAAGAGTTGCGCGACCAGATCATCAACAAGGCGCTCGATATCGCCTGCCTGCAAGATCCGTTGCCCATCGACGCTGCTTCGTTCGCCAAACGCAAGGACGAGGGCAAGTCACGGCTGGTGTTGTTGGTGAATGAAATCGCCCGCCTGTTGGCGCAGGTGCTGACGGAATTCCACGGCTTGCCCAAGCGCCTGCAAGGATTGCAGCCTCAAGCGGCGGCCGACATGCAAAGCCAGTTGCAGGGCCTGGTCCACAAGCGCTTCCTGTCCGAGAACGAATACAGCCAGCTCGCGCATTTCCCCCGTTACCTGAAGGCCATCAACGTGCGCATCGAAAAGCTGCGCGCCGATCCGGCCCGCGATGCCAAGCTGATGGCGGAATGGCAGCAGGCCGCCACGCCGTATCTGCGCGCCAGCAAGGACCGCCAGGCCGGCAAGAACACCGACCCGAAAATGGTCGAGTTCCGCTGGATGCTGGAGGAGTTGCGCGTCTCGCTGTTCGCGCAGGAGCTGCGCACACCCATGCCCGTGTCCGTCAAGCGGCTGCAAAAAGTGTGGGAGTCCATGCTGCGTTAAGCGCCGGCGCCAGCCATGGCGCCGCTGGCTACCGGCATGCGCGCCCATGACTGACGGGCGTGCCAGAGGTGGAAGGATCAGTGGTGGCTGGTGCCTGGGCCGCTGCCGTAGAACGTGCGCACCTGGCTGGCCCAGTCGTCCATGGTCATGTCGGGCCAGTCGTCCTTGTCGAAGCCGGGCGCGTTCTTCAGCGTTTCCTTGTCCACGTCCAGCACGAAACGCTTGTTGACAGTGTCGAGCGACAGCCTTTCCCATGGCACGGCGAACAGTTTTTCGCCGATGCCGATGATGCCGCCAAACGACAGCACGGCATACGCCACTTCGCCGGTCTGCATGTCGAGCATGATTTCCTTGATGTCGCCCAGGTCTTCATCATTCTGGTTGTACACGTCTTCACCAATCAGCGTGTCTGCACCCATCAGGCGAGGGCCGGGGCCGCTCTTGTCCGAGTGCTTGTAGATACCGAAAACGTCACGGTCGAGATAGCTCATGATGGTCTCCTTATGTGCAATATACCGCTCCGGAATGCAGCGGATTCGGTCAGGATACCCCTGGAGACTGGCGCGTGTTTGATTCGTTCAATCGTGCTCACGTCACTGCGGCGGTACGTGCTCCAGCGTACGGACGGGCGCACCGGGTCCACGTTACATTGCCTGTTCCTTGCAGCATGCGGCGGTGAACATGATGGTCAAACGTGCCGCTGGCTTGCGGTTCTTGCGTGGTCTGGTACGGTCCGGTATGGCACAGCAGCGCGCCGTCGGCAAGGTCGTGGCGCAGCTGCTGGCGGGCCCCACGGCCAAGCCCAAATCGACGGCCAAATCGACGGCCAAGTCGACAGTGCGGCCGGCGCGGAAGACGGCCGCCGCACCGGCATCGTTGCCGGCAAAAGTGGCGGCGCCCCATGTACCGGCGTCGCCCGGCAAATGGCTGGCGTCGCATTACACGGCGCCTGCGCTCGGCGGCGTTGGCGCGGCGCGGCGCATGAGCTACTGGCTCTATCTGCCCGAGCAGGCGCCTGATCCGGCCAGCGCCGGCTTGCCGCTGGTGGTGCTGCTGCATGGCTGCCAGCAGACGGCCACCCAGCTGGCGCAAGGGACGCGGATGAACCAGTTGGCCGAGCGCAGCGGCTGTGCCGTGCTGTATCCGCAGCAGCGCGTCAGCAGCCATGCCCAGCGTTGCTGGAAATGGTTCGACCATGCCACCCAGCTGGGCGGCGGCGATGTGCCCATGATCGTTGGCATCATCGACAAGGTGCAGCGCCAGTATGGGCTGGACCGTAGCCGCATCTATATCGCCGGCATGTCGGCCGGCGCAGGCATGGCGCATATCGTCGCGCTCAACCATCCCGATCTGATCGCGGCGGTGGGCCTCCATTCCGGGCCCGCGTTCGGCGCCGGCCACAGCGTGATGGGCGCGCTCGGTGTGCTGCAGCACGGCGCCGGCGCCCGGGGCGAGCACGCGATCCGCGACCTGTTGCAGCGGCGGCCGCCGTTTCCCGGTATGCCGACCATCCTGATCCAGGGGGAAGTTGACCGCGTGGTCCGGCCCATCAATCAGCGCCAGTTGCTGGAGCAGGGCTTGTTGCTGAACGGGCTGCCGGCTGGCATGGCGGCCAAGGTCAGCAGTGTGCCGGGCGGTCGCGCCGGCAGCCGCAAGGCGCACCAGATCCAGGACTATTACGTTGGGCGTACCTTGTTGCTCAGGGTGGCGCGGATCGCCCAGCTGGAGCATGCCTGGAGCGGGGGCGACCCGGCTGTGCCGTTCCATGCCAGCGGCGGTCCGGACGCGGGCCAGATGATGCTGGATTTTTTTGCGCGCCACCGGCGCGCGCCCGCGTGAGGGCTACAGCAGGAACGCCAGCGCTGCCACGGCCGTGGGCGCCAGCGCGCCCAGCAGCAGGCCCACGGCGCCGATCGATTCATCCTGGAAACCGCGCCGCAACAGCGACACGCCGGCCGGATTGGGCGCGTTGGCGATCACGGTCAGGCCGCCGCCGGCCACGGCGCCGGCCACCAGCATGTACTGTGATTGGGCGGAGATGCCCTGGATCAGCGAGCCGAGATAGGTCAGGGCGGCGTTGTCGGTGATGGCCGTCAGGCCCAGCGCGCTGAAGAACAGGGCCACGGGCGGCAGGCCGGAGACGATAGGCTGCAGCCACCATTGCTGCATGCCGCCCAGTACCACCAGCCCCGCCAGGAAAAAGCCTACCAGCAAGGCTTCCTTGATGATCAACGGCTGCTGGTAGCGTTCATACGCCTGGGTAAAACCGAGGAACAGCAGGAAAATACCGAGGAACAGCACTGGATGGTGACCCAGCACCACCACGGCGGCCAGGAAGGCCAGGTGGATGGCGGCCACGGCCAGCGGCACGGGCGGTGCGGCCGGCGCGGCCTGCGCGCCGGCCTGTGCGGCTGCTGTGGGCACCTGGCCGCGCAGCAGGAAGGTCGCGACGGTGGCGTTGCACAGCACGGCCACGGCGGCCTTCCAGCCGAAGTGGCTGGCCATGAAGGCGCTGTCCCACTGCCAGGTGGCGGCCACCATCAGCACGGGCGGCGCGGCATAGGCCGTCAGCGTGCCGCCGATCGAGACGTTGACGAACAACACGCCCAGCGCCGCATACTTCAGCCATTCCGGCATACCTTGGCGGAACACTTGCGGCGCCAGCATCAGCGCGGCCAGCGTCATGGCGGCCGGTTCCGTGATCAACGAACCCATCAGCGGCACCAGCGCCAGGCCGAACCAGACCAGCGTCAGTTCCGCGCGCAGCGGCACCAGCCGGGCCAGCAGCCGCAAAGTGCGCTGCACGATGTCGAGCACGGGCCGCGAGGCGGCCACCACCATGACGACGAACACGAACAGCGGTTCCGTGTACTGGCGCGTTTCCGCATAGTCGATGGCGGCCTGGCCGCCCTGCAGCAGGGCCATGGCCAGCACCAGCACGAAGGCCCAGAAGCCGAACACCACTTCCACTTCGCCCAGCAGGTGGAACAGGCCGGCGTGGCGCGGGTGGCGGTGGGCCAGCACTTCGAACGACTTGGCGGCGAAGGTGTGCAGCAGCGCCACGCCGAACAGGGCGGCACCGATCAGTTGCATCGTATTCATGGCTTATTTGTTGGTTGGAGGTATCGCCACTATGTTACAGCATGGGCAAGGTTTCCAATATTCAAAGGGTTCTCAATATTCAAAGCGCATTCGGCGGCAGATAATCCTTGCCAAAACAGGGCCCGAATAGTACTGTGTATTTATACAGTACTTTGCTTTTGAATTTATCTCGCATTCTCTATCTTCTATCCTCATGTCCTGCTCCGCTCTCATTGCCGCGCCCGAAGCCGTGCATCCGTCGTTATGGCTCGCTTCGCAACTGGCGCACAGCAGCACCCGCTGTGTCGATACGGGCTATGCAGCCCTGTCGGCCCAGTTGCCGGGTGGCGGCTGGCCGCTGGGCACGCTGATCGACTTGCTGGTGCAGCAGCCCGGCAGCGGCGAGTTGCGGCTGCTGCGGCCGGCCCTGGCCAGTCTTGGCCAGCGTTCCATTGTGCTGCTGCAGCCGCCCCACGTGCCGCAGGCGCTGGCGCTGGCCGCGCTGGGTGTGCCGCCGTCGCAGCTGATCTGGATCCGCAGTGGCGCCAAAAGCACCGACGCCCTGTGGGCGGCGGAACAGGTGTTGCGCAGCGGCTGCTGCGGCGCACTCTTACTGTGGCAGACCCACGCGCGCGGCGAAACGCTGCGTCGGCTGCACCTGGCGGCCCAGAGCGGCGATACGCTGTTCTGCATGTTGCGGCCGCTGGCGGCCGCGCAGGATGCGTCGCCGGCGCCGCTGCGGCTGCCGCTGCGGCCGGCGGCCGGCGGCATCGAGCTGGGCTTCGTCAAGCGCCGGGGACCGCAGCGCGATGCGCCGCTGTTCCTGCCCCTCACTCCTTCTTTGTTGCAGCGCCATGCGTCTCTGGATCGGCCTTTACCTGCCCCGGCTCCCGCTCGAAGTGTTTTGCCCGCGCTGGTCGGCTGACCAGGGCAGCGTGGTGCTGGAACAGGAGCGTGTGCTGGCCGCCTCGCCGCAGGCGCAGGCGGCCGGTGTGCGGCCGGGCATGCGGCGCGGTGGCGCGCTGATGCTGGCGCCGCAAGCCCAGTTGCACCAGCGGGCGCCCACGCTGGAGGCGGAGGCCTTGCAGGCGGTGGCCATGGCGCTGCTGCAATTCACGCCCCAGGTGGCCGAGGGCGAGGAGGCGACGCTGTTGATGGATGTGGGCGCCAGCCTGCGCCTGTTCGGCGGCGTGCGCGCCCTGTGCCGGCAAGTGCTGGCCAGCTTGCAGGCGCTGGGTTTCACGGCCGCGTTGGGCTGCGCGCCCACGGCACGCGGCGCCTGGCTGCTGGCCCGTAGCGGCGGCGGGCGCGGCTTGACAATGGCGACGCTGGAACGGCGCCTGGCGCGTTTGCCGTGCAGTCTGCTGCCGCCGGCACGGCCTTACCTGAGCTGGTTCGAAGGCATAGGCTGCCTGACCGTGGGCGAGTTGCGCCGCCTGCCCCGCCCCGGCCTGCAACGCCGCTGCGGCCGGGCCCTGCTCGACATGCTCGATGGCGCGCATGGCCAGACGGCCGAGCTGTTCGAATGGCTGGCCGCGCCGGAAAGCTTCCGCGCCAAGGTGGAACTGTTCGACCGGGTCGAGCATGCGGAAGCGCTGCTGTTCGGCGCGCACCGGTTGCTGTTGCAGATGACGGGGTGGCTGTGCGCGCGCCAGTTCGCCGTCGAGCGCGTGAGCCTGGCGCTGGAGCATGAACGGGGCAGGGTGGCGCGCCCGCCCACCATGCTGGAAATCGTGCTGGCCGAACCGACCTGGCGCGCCGAACACCTGCTGCGCCTGCTCAAGGAGCGGTTGGCCAAGCTGGTGCTGGAAGCGCCCGTGATCGGTCTGTGCCTGGAGGCGCCGCAGGTGCGGCCCATGATGCCGCCCAGCGAGTCGCTGTTTCCCGAACCGGGCGGCAGCAAGGAGGACCGGCAGCGGCTGTTCGAACTGCTGGTGGCGCGGCTGGGGCCGGACAATGTGTTGCAGGCCGTGCCGCTGGCGGATTACCGGCCGGAACTGGCCAATCAGTGGGTCAGCGTGCAGGAAAAGATCCGCCCGGCCGACGCCCGCGCCCAACTGCCGCCGGACATGCCCAGCCTGCCCCGGCCGGCTTGGCTGCTGGCCAAGCCGGTCGCGCTGCTGATGCGCGACCATCGGCCATTCTATGGTTCACCGTTGAAAATGATGTCGAGTGGCGAGCGCATCGAGGCGGGCTGGTGGAGCCAGACCCAGACCCGCGACTATTTCATCGCCGAAGGCCAGGACCATGCGCATTACTGGGTGTACCGTGAACGGCTGGCCAGCGCGGACGGGCAGGCCGAGCCGCGCTGGTATCTGCACGGCTTGTTTGGCTAGGGGGAGATGCGGGGCGGGGCGGGACGGCGCCCGCGCGGCAAGTGTGGCATAGAGTCAGGCAGTGCATCAGCAGATGCACCGCGCAAGGCGCGCACGCGCGCGTGGGCGGCCAGCGCCTCGCGCGTGCAGCTTGCTGTCGTGCTCAATCGTCGTCGTTGAATTCTTCGGCCAGATCTTTCCAGCCTTTGCCGGCCGCGTAGGCGTTGAATTCGTCGGGCGCTTCCAGCACCATCAGTTTGTTTTCCTGCAGCACGGAGTCGCCTGGCGTGAGCACGGGACCTTTGTAGCCGGTGGTGCGCAACTGGGCCACGATGGCCGCGATCAGGGTCTTGTCCTTGTGCAGGCCGGCGATGGAGCCGGCGAAATCCACGTACACGTCGATGGCGCCGTAACCTTCGTCGAAGATGCGGATCGCCTTGATGTCGTGGGCACGGCCGGAGCCGTCGGTGGCCTTGAACGGGCCGCTGAGCTGGATGTCGGTGTCTTTGTTCATATTGTTAGCATACACCATCGGGCGGTGGCGCAGGTCGCGCCACCGCCGGGCCTCGCCGCTGAACGCTTATTTCAGCGGTTGCAGGATGGCGCTCAGCCGGTCCGGCGTGCCGGGTATGCGTTCCAGGCGTGGATACTTCAAGCCGTCGCGGTAGTCGAGCGCGATGGTGCGGTACAGATTGCCCTTCCTGACCAGCAATTCGATGGGCTGCTTGCCATCCTTGGCGGCCGTGATGGCGGCCCGCAGCAGGTCGGCCTTGTAGGCGCGGCCATTGACGGCCAGCAGCATCGTATTGCCCGACAGGCCGGCGCGAAAGCCTGGGCCTTCCCAGCGCAGCGCTTCGATCCGGCCTTCCGCGCTCACCGAGAAACCCAGCGAATATTGGAAGTTGGCCCACTTGCTCTGATCTTCCTGCGACTTCAGGAAATCGGTGGGCTTGTCGGCGTACACCAGTTTCCAGCCGGCGCGGGTCAGGCCATCCAGCGGGGCGCCGGGACCGTGGCCATCGAGCCGCGCGCGCAGGAAGCTGGCCCAGTCGTATGCCTGCACCGCGTTCAGCGCCTGTACCACGTCCTCGAAGGTGTAGTGACTGGCCACGCTGACACCGTCGTCCACGCCGAAGAAGCTGCGCGCGAAGTCGTTCAACGAGCGGCGCTCGCCGGACATTTCGCGGATCTTGGTATCCACGTCGAGCCAGATCAGCGCACCTTCCGAGTAATAGTCCTCGGCGCGCTGCCAGTTGCTCCACGGCTGCGGACGGCGGGAGTTGATGATGGGATCGTTCGTCGTGTCCTGCACGGCGCGCCAGTCGCGGCCCTGCACCGTGTCGTAGCGGGCGGCCATGGCGGCGAACAGGTCGCGCATGTGTTCCATCTTGATCAGGCCGCTGCGGGCCGACAGCACCTCGCCCCAATACTGGGTTTGGCCCTCGTACACCCACAGCAGGGAATTCTGCAGCGGCGTGTTGAAGTCGGGTACATCCTGGCCGGCCGGACGGCGGAACTTGCCGTTCCACGAGTGGGCGAATTCATGGGGCAGTAAGCTGCGCTCGCCTTCGTTCTTGGCCCAGTCCGTGAAGTAGCCCGTCCTCAGCCCATTCTCGCTGGACTGATGGTGTTCGCGGCCGATGCCGCCGAACTCATCGCTCAGGGCGAGCAGGAAATCGTAGTGCGCGTAATGCTGCGAGTTGAACAGCTTGAGCGCTTGCGCGACCATGGCGCGGTGCAGTTCGATCTGCTCCGGCCTGGCCTCCAGCGCTTCGGCCGTGTCGGCCACCAGGTCCAGGTGCACGGGCACCCTGGCGCCTGGCGCCAGGTCGAAGCGGCGGAAATAGCGGCCCGCGAACAGGGGCGAGTCGACCAGCTTTTCCAGGTCCAGCGGCTGGAACACCACCTCGTCGCCGGTGCGCTGGGCCGTCTCCAGCGCCGTGCCGTATTGCCAGCCGGCAGGCAGCGTCAGCTTGGGCTGGACGGTGATGGCGCGCGTGCGGTAGCCGGCCGGGTATAGCGCCATCGCGTGCCACTGCACGCCGAGCATCTCGCCGGTCATGGTGGTGCGGCCCTGGTTGGCTTCCAGCGGCGACAGGTATTGGTATTCCGCTTCCAGCGTGGTGGCGCCGGCCGGCACCTCGACATGGAAGGCATACATGTTGACCATGTCGCGCAACCAGTCGAGTGACTTGCCGTCCACGGTCAGCTTGAGGCCGGCGAACTGGTTGAGCGGGCCGCTGGGGCCGTGATTGCCCGGCACCCACTGCGGATAGAGCAGCGTCAGCTTGCCGGGACGGACGGGAATGCTCTCACGGATGCGGAAAATCTGTTGGGCCGTATTGCTGGCGTCAACCTTCAGGACGATGGTGCCAGGATAAGGCTGGTCAGCTGGAGCCGGGATGGTGTCGGCATGCGCGGCGAGGCCGGTGGCCAGCAAGGCCGCCAGCAGCGCGGCGGCGCGCAGGCGAGGCAGACGGGACGGGGATACAGTCTTGGTCGCGGTCATGTTCAGTGACGATGGCAATGGCAGTGGGGGCAAGCTGGCGAGTGTAGCACGGGGGAAACTAACCAATCTCGCCATAGTGAGGTCGGCTTGAGGACAAAAAATTTTTGAAAAATTTTTGCCGTCTGGGGATGGTGGTCCGATTTTTCAAGATCTTGAAACCCCCGCCGCACGCCGTATATGGGACTCAGTGGTTGCCCAGAAGGGGACCACACCCTTATATCGCTTAACTTGAAAAGGATATCCATCATGCGTACTTTCGACCTGACTCCCCTGTACCGTTCCGCCATTGGTTTTGACCGTCTGGCCCAGCTGCTCAATGACGCGCAGCGCGGCGACAGCCAGCCCAGCTATCCACCCTACAACATCGAACTCGTGTCCGAAGACAAGTACCGCATCGTGATGGCACTGGCCGGCTTCGACCGCGCCGAGATCGACATCACGGCCGAGCGCGACACGCTGCACATCGTGGGCCGCAAGCAGCGCGACGGCGCCGAGCGCACTTATCTGCACCGCGGCATCGCGGCGCGCGACTTCGAGCAACGCTTCCAGCTGGCCAACCACGTCAAGGTGACCGGTGCCGCGTTCGAGAATGGCATGCTGACCATCGAGCTGGTGCGTGAAGTGCCCGAGGCGTTCAAGCCCCGCAAGATCGTCATCGGCGGTGACAACGTGACTTCGCTGGAACAGCCACGCCAGGCCGCATAACGCGGTCGAGCCAGGGGCGAGGGGCGACGCTCCGTCCCCCCGCAACACAATCCGCAGCAAGACACTGGCCGGCTCGTCCGGCCAGCGCCGTTTGTGCCGCCGCCGGCCTGCATGGCCGCAACGGATGGTACCCAAAGTTAAGCGGCGCCTAAGTCTTGTGCTCCATATTGGATACGTCAACAACCTCATTCAATTCAGGAGTGCCGCAATGTCTCAAACTACTCTGTTCGGATCGATGACCGTCAAGCGTCTTACCTTGGCAGTGGCCGCCGCGGGCGTGCTCGCCGCGGGAGGTGCGATCGCAGTTCATCAAAACAACGCCGTGGCCGCCGCCGCGCCCGGCCTGACCGTGGCCTCGGCCGCCGCACCGGTGGCCGCCCCCGTGCCCGCGCCGCTCATGACGCTGCCTGACTTCAGCGTCATCGCCGCCCACAACGGCCCGGCCGTGGTCAATATCAGCGTCACGGGTTCCACCAAAACGGCCATGGACATGGGTGACCAGGCCAGCCGCCGTGGCGACCCGTTCGGCGACGACCCGTTCTTCGAATTCTTCCGCCGCTTCCAGGGCCAGCAGCGCGGCATGCGCGAAGTGCCCACCCATGGCGTGGGCTCCGGTTTCATCATCAGCCCGGACGGCGTGATCCTCACCAACGCCCACGTGGTGCGCGATGCCAGCGAAGTGAGCGTGAAGCTGACAGACCGCCGGGAATTCCGCGCCAAGGTGCTCGGTTCCGACCCCAAGACCGACGTGGCCGTGCTGAAGATCGACGCCAAGAACCTGCCCGTGGTGCCGCTGGCCAAAGCCAACGACTTGAGAGTGGGTGAATGGGTGCTGGCCATCGGTTCGCCGTACGGCCTGGAGAGCACGGTGACGGCCGGCGTGGTCAGCGCCAAAGGCCGCTCGTTGCCGGACGGTAATGTGCCCTTCATCCAGACCGACGTGGCCGTCAACCCCGGCAACTCGGGCGGTCCGCTGTTCAACACGCGCGGCGAAGTGGTGGGCATCAACTCCCAGATCTACAGCCAGACGGGGGGCTACCAGGGCCTGTCGTTCGCCATTCCGATCGACGTGGCCAACAAGGTCAAGGACCAGATCGTCGCCACCGGCAAGGTGGTGCACGCCAAACTGGGCGTGTCGGTGCAGGAAGTGAACCAGGGCTTCGCCGACTCGTTCGGCCTGCCCACGCCGGAAGGGGCGCTGGTGTCGAACGTGGAGCGGGGCAGCGCGGCCGAGAAGGCTGGCCTCAAGCCTGGCGACGTGATCCGCAAGCTCAATGGCCAGACCGTGGTCAGCTCGGGTGACTTGCCCGCTATCGTGGGCCTGGCCACGCCCGGGGATAAAGTGGCGCTGCAGGTCTGGCGTCAGGGCAAATCGGTGGACTTGACGGCCACCCTGGCCAATGCCGCCGACAAGACGGCCGACGCCGACCAGCCCGCCCATGGCGCCAGCGCCAAGCTGAAGCTGGGCCTGGCCCTGCGTCCGCTGGACCCGCAGGAGAAGCGTGAATCCGGCCTGGCTGGCGGCCTGCTGATCGAAGATGCGGGTGGCGCTGCCGCCAACGCGGGCGTGCAGCCGGGCGACGTGTTGCTGTCCGTGAACGGCCGGCCCGTCACCAGCATTGAACAGGTACGCGAAGTGGTGGCCAAGTCCGACAAGTCGGTGGCCTTGCTGATCCAGCGCGGGGATGAGAAGATCTTCATTCCCGTGCGGCTGGGCTGATTCCCGCACCGGCGGGGCGCGACAACAAAAACAGAAAGGATACACATGCGACTTCTGCTGGTGGAAGACGACACGATGATCGGCGAAGTGGTGCTCGACCTGCTGCGGGCCGAGCACTACGCCGTCGACTGGGTCAAGGATGGTGACATGGCCGACACGGCGCTGCAAACCCAGACCTACGACCTGGTGCTGCTGGACCTGGGCCTGCCACGCAAGGATGGTTTGGAAGTGCTGCGCTCCATGCGCGCGCGCAAGGAGCTCACGCCCGTGCTGGTGGCCACCGCGCGCGACGCCAAGGAACAGCGCATCGCCGGCCTGGATGCGGGCGCCGACGACTATGTGCTCAAGCCCTACGACCTGGACGAGCTGCTGGCCCGCATCCGCGCGCTGCTGCGCCGCTCGGCCGGCCGGGCCGAACCTGTGTTCGAGCACAAGGGCGTGACGGTCAACCCGCAAACGCGCGAAGTGACGGTGGAAGGGAAGCTGGTCAACCTGTCGGCCCGTGAATGGGCCGTGCTGGAAGCGTTGATCGCCCGTCCCGGCATCGTGCTGTCGCGCCACCAGCTGGAGGAAAAGCTGTATAGCTGGAAGGATGAAGTCAACAGCAACGCGGTGGAAGTCTACATCCACGGCTTGCGCAAGAAACTGGGCAGCGAACTGATACAGAACGTGCGCGGCCTCGGTTACATGGTGCCCAAAGAATGAAAGTGAAAGTGCCGCGCGTCCCCGTCACGCACTCGCTGCGCGGCCGCCTGCTGTGGTTCCTGCTGGCGGCCATCACCATGGCGGCCGTGGCGCAGGCCATGATCGCCTACCGCAGCGCGCTGTACGACGCCGACCAGATCTTCGACTACCACATGCAGCAGATGGCGTTGTCGCTGCGTTCGAGCGCGCCGCTGGCCAATAGCGCGGCCGCGCCCAACAGCGATCCCGAGAACGACGATCTGGTGGTGCAGGTGTGGACGCCGGACGGGGTGCAGCTGTTCCGCTCCCAATCGCACGCCGACCTGCCGCAGCGCGCTGTACTGGGCTTCTCCAACGTACGGGCCAACGGCACCACCTACCGTATCTTCTCGGTCGCCACCAGCAACCAGACGGTGCAGGTGGCGCAGGACATGGCCGTGCGCCAGCGCATGGCAGGCACGCTGGCGCTGCGCACGGTGGGGCCGATCGCCGTCATGGCGCCCATGTTGATGCTGGTGGTGTGGTGGGTGGTGAGCGGCTCGCTGGCGCCGGTGGCGCGGGTGCGGCGGCAAGTGGCCGCACGCCGGGCCGACGATTTGTCGCCCGTGTCCGACGCCGACCTGCCGGACGAAGTGCGGCCGCTGGTGCAGGAACTGAACCTGCTGTTCGGCCGCGTGAAGACCGCGTTCGACGCCCAGCAGCATTTCGTGGCCGACGCCGCGCACGAACTGCGCTCGCCGCTGGCCGCGCTCAAGCTACAGGTATTGAGCCTGGAGCGCGCCGCCGACGACGGCGCCCGAGCCGTGGCCGTGGGCCGCCTGACGGCCGGTATCGAACGGGCCACACGGCTGGTGGAACAACTGCTGGTGCTGGCGCGCCAGGAAGCGGACGACAGCAAGCTGACGCCGCAGGACCTGACCGAGCTGGCACGGCGCACGCTGGGCGACATGGCCGGCCTGGCGCAGGCGCGCCAGATCGACCTGGGCCTGCACCACGCGGACCAGGCCAGCGTGGCCGGGCATCCTGACGCGCTGGTGATCCTGCTGCGCAACCTGATCGACAACGCCATCAAATACACACCGGCCGGCGGCACGGTGGACGTGGAACTGCGGCGCGCCGGCAACGGCGCCGTCACGTTGTGCGTGGACGACAGCGGCCCCGGCATCTCGCCCGAGGAGCGTGAACGCGTGTTCGACCGCTTCTACCGCGTGCCCGGCGCTGGCGCCGGCGGCAGCGGCCTGGGGCTGGCCATCATCAAGTCCATCGCCGAACGGCATGGCGCCACGCTGGCGCTGGAACAGTCGGAGCGCCTGGGCGGGTTGCGGGTAAGGATAGATTTTCCCGCGACCTAAGAGGCTGAGAGTTTTTCGTTCATGCCCGCTCATCACGCCAAAAGTCGCCCGCTCGTCGTTGCAAATGCTCGCGATAGCTCGCTATGGCTGCGCTTTGCGCCTGGATCGGCCGCCTTTTGGCGCGCTGCTCGGTCACGCTCGAATAACTCTCAGCCTCTGAGTTCCCGCTCCGGCTAGAATGTCGCTTTTGACACGCGACACGCGGCGGAGCGGAGTATGAAGAAAATCGGATTTTCCGGGACCCTGGACCCGATCACCAACGGCCACATGTGGGTGATCGGCGAAGCGCGTTCGCTGGCGGACGAGGTGGTGGTGTTCCTGTCCGAGAATCCGGCCAAGAAGCCCAAGTTCTCCGCCGAGGAGCGCAAGAGCATCATCGCGCTCAGTTGCGCCGAGCAGGGCTGGGACAACGTGCAGGTGGTGATCGTCAAGGGCGACTACACGGCGCGCGCGGCCAAAAAGCACGGCGCCGACTGCCTGATCCGCGGCATCCGCACCACCGCCGATTTCGACTACGAAAACCTGATCCAGCAAACCAACGTCGACGTGCTGCAAGGTGCCAAGACCATCTTCGTGATGCCGCCGCGCGACCTCGGTTCCGTCAGTTCCAGCTTCGTCAAGGCGCTGGAAGGGCCGATAGGCTGGAACTGGATCATGAAGAAGTTCGTACCTGGCCCGGCCTACCACGCCTGGGTACTGAGCTGGCTGCGCAAGGAGTGGGAAACCCTGTGGGATTACGCGCACGCCGACGCGCCCTCCATCGCCCACGCCGACCAGTGGTTCGTGCGCCTGACGGGCAGCACGGCTTATGGCGGTCCTGCGCGCCACTATCACAACCTGGACCACCTGGTGCACGGCCTGTGCGAGATCCGCGTGTGGGCCGCCAACACCCAGCCTGACCCGCGCGACGTGGACATCATCAAGCAAGCGTTCTGGTTCCATGACGCCGAATATGGCGCCGTCCATGGCGCCGTGTCGAACGAGGAGGCCAGCGTGCAGCTGTGGCTGGGCAGCAGCCTGTGTCACGACATGGGCGACGCGGCCGAACTGATACGGGCCACCGACCATTTCCAGGAAGCTGCCATCGAGCACCGGCTGAAGGACATCATGCTCAGCGTGGACCTGGCCATCCTTGGGCAGGACGAGGAGGTGTATCAGAACTATGCCCGTGGTATCCGCCAGGAATACATCCACCTGACGGAAACGAAGTACCGCGAACAGCGCAGCGGCGCGCTGGCCCACTTGCGGCGCAAGGCCGAGCAAGGGCGCTTGTTTGGCAACGCCTACTTCGCCGACCAGTACAACGAGCGGGCGATCGAGAACATGACGCGGGAGCTGGGGCAGTTGGCGGGCTGAGGCGGACCGCACAAGTCGGTGTCCACAAGTCGGTGTCAGGTCTGTCAAACGGACAGGCGCAGCGCATCTTTGATTTTTCTCAAGACGCGCCTTTTTGATACTCAAATTGGCTTCAGGGTTAGACCGCTTACCACATGCGATCTCTGCACCGTTTGATTGGGCTCAAGGGTATTATCTTTGAGTCCGATTGACAGACCTGACACCGACTGTGTGACACCGACTGTGACATGGCGGGAATCAGAAGCGGTTCCAGTTGTTGTGCCGATGCTCGGTCGCTTCCTTGAGCAGGTGCACGGCGCGCAGTTCGTCCTTGCCGCTGAGGGCGTCGCCCGTCTGGACCGCCATCGCTAGTTCCTGGATCGCGGGCGGATATTCGTGCTCGGCCGCTTCTTCCAATAGCTGGCGGGCGTGCGCTTCATCCCGCTCCACGCCACGGCCTTCGCGATAGGCGTTCGACAGCAGGAACATGGCGTGCGCGTTCCCCAGGTCGCTCGACACGGCCAGCCATCTGGCGCCTTGTGCATGATCCGGGCTGACACCTTCGCCGTTATTGAACTGCATGCCGAGCACCAGCGCCGCCCTGGCGTGTTTCTGTTGCGCCGCTTGCCGATACCACGGAATGGCCTGGTCCGGCGCGGCCGCGATGCCGGGGGCGCCGTGGCGCAGCAATTCGGCCAGCTGGAACGCCGCCTCCGTGTCGCCCGCGCGCGCCGCCTGCATGAACAGGCGCTGCGCTTCGGCGCGTTGGGCCGGGCGCGTCAAATAGAGCAATCCCAGTTCACGCTGGGCCACCGGCGCCTGGCGTTGTGCCCAATCGCGCAGGCGGCTCTCCGCCACCACGTCGCCTTGCTGGGCGGCGCGCATGGACATGCTTTCGATCTGCGCCGGCGCCGGCACCGGTTTGCTCAGCTGGCACGCCGACAGCGACAGCATCAGCGCCAGCGCGGAGAGGGGCAGATAAACGAAGCTGCCACCGTTTGGCGTGCGGGTGTGGTGGTTCATGGCTGATCCAGTTTTCATCGTTGAAAAAGAGCCGGATGCCTCGTGGGGACGAGGGGCCGACTCCGATCGAGGCAACGTAACGTTACTTGCTCAAGTCCACCGCGTACTTGGCAAAGCCGCTCGCATCCTGGCTACCTTCAGCCGTGATGTTCTTGATGCCGCTGCTTTTCGCCAGTGCCAGGTGGCCTGGCGCCGAACGCAGGATCACGGGGCCGGCTGTCGTCACTTTCACGAAGCTCCAGCTGCGCGCACTGCCGTTGTTGGCCAGCGTGACCTTGCCGCCAGCCTGGCCTTGCGCCATCAGGTAGTTGCTGACGACGGCCTGGTTCGCGTCCGGCGACTTGATGATGGTCTTGCTGCCGTCGATGCCGGGCACGTTGCCGCCGCCGCCGGCGCGGTAGTCGTTGGTGGCCACGATGAAGTCGTCGCCATCGGCCACCGCCTTGCCCAGGTAAGTGAGGTTGGCGATGCGGCTGCCCACGGGCTTGGTCACGTCGATCTGGTAGGTGAGGGCGTTGTTCTCGGCGTAGAACACGTCGTAGTTGTAGATGGTGCCGTAGCTCGGCACCAGGTCCTGTTCCGTGGCCTTGGCGGGATCGATCTGGCCGAACTGCTTGGCGGCCGTCTCCAGCCATGCTTTCAGGTCGGAACCCTTGATCTTCACGGCCTGCAGGTTGTTATTGCTGTACAGGTAAAGGTCGCCCGGATTGCGTACTTGCAGGCCCACGGGCGCGGCCGCGCTGGCGCCCGGCGCCACGTCGGTGAAGTCGGAGGCGCCGTTGCGGCCGGCCTTGAACGGCGCGCTGCACGAGATCACGGGGATGCTCTTGTAGCTGGCGATGGTGGCGTCGGTACTGGTGGCGATGAATTTTTTCACATAGTCGATCTGCGCCTGGTTCACCAGCTGGATCGCGCTCACGTCGCCGGCCAGCGCGAAGTAGGCCGACATTTCGAAGTCGGTCGCCACGCCCAGCGGCTGTTTGGCATAGGCGATGGTGGCCGCGTGCTCGGTGGCCACCAGCGGCGCGATGGCCGGATCGGCCTTCACCACGGTGGCGCCGTCGGCGTACTTGAAGCCGCGTGACTCCACCGTCGTCCTGGTGGGCTGCACCACCCACTTGCCGCCCTGGCGGGCCAGCGTCATCTTGATGATGCCGAGGCGTCGGCCCCAGCTCTGCGCCATCACGGTCGGCACGCCGTTCACGAAGCCGTTGACAGCGTCCACGTTGGCGCTGGCGGGGATGGCGGCGAACGAGGCGTCCAGCGCCGGTGCGCCCGTCTCTTTACCCTTGGGGAAAACCAGGTGCGAGTGGCCGATCATCAGCGCGTCGATGCCGGTGGTGCTCAGGTGGTAGCTGCCGTTTTCCATTTTCGGGCTGTAGGCGCTGGTGTCCAGGCCACCGTGCGACAACGCCACCACCAGGTCGGCGCCCTTGGCCCGCAGTTCGGGCACGTACTGCCTGGCCGCTTCCTGCACGCCTGTCACGGCGACCTTGCCGGCCAGGTTCTTCTGGTCCCATTCCAGGATTTGCGGCGGCACGAAGCTCATGATGCCGATGTTCAGTTTCACAGTCAGCTTGCTGCCGTCCGGCGCCACGGCCGCGAAGTCGCGCGGCAGCATGGCGTATGGCGGCAGGATGGGCTTCTGGCTGGCCACACCGGTCACGTTGGTCAGCACCAGCGGGAAGGCGGGCGCGCCACAGGTGCCGGCCGGTTTGCTCACGCCGGGAATGCCGAAGTCGGTGTTGGTGATCTGGCTCAGGAACGGCAGGCCGTAGTTGAATTCGTGGTTGCCCATGCCGCCACCGTCGTACTTGAGGGCGTTCATGGCCTTGTGGATGGCCAGCGTGTCGCCGCAGGCCACCGGTTTAGCCACGGCCTGGAGGTCGGCCAGCAGCGTACCCTGGATCACGTCGCCGTCGTCGAGCAGTACGTTGTTGGGGTTTTCCGCGCGCGCCGCCTGCACCAGGGTGGAGGTGCGCTCCAGGCCCAGGCTGGTGTCGTCGGCCAGCGCGTAGTAGTTATAGCTCATCACGTTGGCGTGCAGGTCGGTCGTCTCCAGCAGCGCCAGCGTGACGGTGGTGCCGTCCGGGATGGCCGGTACGGTCGGGCCGACGGGGGAGGTGGCGGCGTTGTCCGGCGTCGAGGAGCCGCCGCATGCCACCAGGCCGGCCGCGCTCAGGGCAGCCAACAGGACCAGATTCGTTTTCATCGTTACCTCGTATGGAAAGAGAGGTGGCGACTTTAACTAGTCCAAATGACAAGGTGATGACAATGCTATCGGCATGGCCCGAACCGCACGGAGCCAGGCATGCCCGACCCCGTGCGGACGTTCGCGTGGCCGCTCAATAAGCCCAGTAAGGTCCGTTGCCGGCCGTGGCACTGCTGCCTTCGAATACGACGAACACGCGACGGCCATAGAAGAACGGCAGGCCCCAGTCGAAGCCATTGCTGATCGAGACGCTGGCGCGGTTGTCGACCGTACCGCCGATGGAGGCGGCCGTGATGCTGTTCGACAGGTCATCCATGTTCACCACGATGAAGCTGACGGCGCCGGCGCCGCTGCCGTCATACGAGGCGTTGGTGGCCGTCAGGCTCAAGGTGCCCAGCGGGCAGTAGAAGCCGGTGCTGAAGTTGCAACTGGGGATGCCGGTGTCGGCGAAGAAGTAGGCGTTCGAGCCGCTGTCGATGAAGCTGGCGCTGTAGGTCTTGCCCTTATAGGTGGTGTTGAAGTCACCCGTGCTGCTGTCGGCCCGGTAGACGCTTTCGCCGCTGATGGCGTTGTTGGCCTGGGTGCCCACGCCGAACACCAGCGTGCCGTTGATCGAGGTGGCGCCGTTCGCGCTCACAGCGGGTAGCACCAGCAGCACGCCATTGTTGTTGGCGGCGAACGAGGCCACCGGGTTGCTCACCTGGCGTGACAGCGCCATGGTGCTGGGCGTGCAGCCGGCCGGCGTGCACGCGTAGTACATGCCGCCCGCGGTGGAGCGGGTGCAGCCCGCGCCGCAGTCCTGCTTGAACAGGCCGACGCCCAAAATGCCCTTGGCGCCCAGCGCCGGCAGCGTGCCCAGGTTGTTGCCGCTGCTGGTGCAATCGGCGGGCACGTTGGCGAAGCTGGCCGCGCTGTCGCCGATCACCTGGATCGAGATGCTCGACGCGGTCTCGTCACCCAGCTTGACGTCGGCCTGGCGCACCGCGCCCCATGTGTAACCGCTGACGAATTTACTGCATTCGCCGGCGCTGGCGCCGGACGCCGTCGTCACCTGCGGCAGTGCCAGCGACGGATCGAGCGGCGCCAGCAGGCGCAAGCCGTAGGAGCCGGTATCGACCAGTACGTGGTCGATGGTCTGGCACACGCTGGTGCCGGGACGGCATACGGTCACGTTCACATAGGGGACGTTGATGGCGCCACCGGCGCCCGGCGGGCCGTTATCGATCAGCAGCGTGGTGCTGTTGTTGCTACCGCCGATGGCGGCCACGGTGAGGGTGGCGCTGCCGCTGGCGTTGCCGCCGTCGCCGCTGCAACTGAGCGCGTATTGATAGCTGCCCGCCGCCGTTGGCGCCACGGCCACGGCGCCGCTGGTGGCCTTGCCGCCGTTCCAGGCGCCGCTGGCCGTGCAAGCCGTGGTGTTGGTGGAGGACCAGGTCAGCTGCGCGCTCTGGCCGCTGGTCACGCTGGCCGGCGTGAGCGCCAGGCTGACCGTCGGCTGCAGCGGCGCCGGGTTGACCGTTACGCTGGTGGTGTTGGCGACGCCGCTGCAGGTGATGGTGTAGCTGGCCGTGCCCACGGCCGACGGCGTGACGGCGTCCGTGCCGCTGGTGGGCAGGGTGCCGCTCCAGGCGCCGGACGCGGTGCAATCGCTGCTGGTGGTGTTGGTGGCGTTCCACGTCACGCTGACCACCTGGCCCAGCGTGACGGTGCTGGGCGAGGCGCTGATGCTGACCACGGCCGGCGTGGCCGGGGTGGGGGTGGGGGTGGTTGGGGCGGTGGTCGTGCCGCCCCCGCCGCCACCGCAGGCGGCCAGCGCAAGCGCGCAGCCGGCGGCGGCCAGTACTGAGACCGTGCGCGTGCGCCAGGCAATCAAGGCGCGCAAGGTATGCCAGGCGTGCAAGGAGCGCGAGGAGTGCGATGAAGGCGCACTGGCCGCCAGCTTCGATGGTGTCGGCATCAGGCTTCCTTATTCGATGTTGTCGGGGCTGAAGCCGGCGGGCAGTTCGCCCGGGATCCAGGCACGGCCGCTGAAGGCGCGCATATGGCCGTTCGAGACGATCACCACGTCGGGCCGCTCCACGGCCAGTTGCGAGTGGCCGGCCTTGGGCCGCTGGGCGGCGGCGCCTGTCATGGTGCCGAAGTGCTGCCCCAGCAGGGCGCGCAGGTCGGGCAGGAAGGGGCCGTTCCAGCTGACGGCGAACACGGCGCCGGCCGGGTTCACGTATTCGCGCACCACGGTGCCGCTGTCGAGCGTGCTGGTGCTCACGGTCCACGCGGCCGGTGTCGCGGCGGCGGCGGCGGCCAGGCTGCGCGCCGTGAGCCGGGGCGAGGTGGCGCCGAAGTGGGACGGGGCGCCGCCCAGGGCGGCATAGGCATAGCCGCAGGCCAGCAGCGGCAGCAGCGACAACAACAACGGTAGCAATGAACGGCGCATGACAACTCCAGGTATTCCAGGTGGCCGGGGTACCACGCGACCCTGGCATGCGCCGAGTGTATGACGGCCCGGCGTTGCCTTGAGTTAGGAAGATGTAAGCAAATGTTACCATCTCAACAAGTGAAAACGGCGCCCGGCACATTGCTGTGCGGGGCGCCGCTGGCGCTGGCGGGCAGCCCGGACAGCGGCCGCCGTTCAGGGCATCATGCTCACATCATCAGAACTTGACCCACAGGCGGCCGAAGTAGGACGCGCCGTTCAGGCCGAACTGCACGCTGTCGTACTTGAAGCCGTTGTCGGTTTCGTTCGGATCCTGGGCGGTTGGTTTGACGTTGAAGATGTTGGTGCCGCCGAAGGTGAACTTGGTGTTCTTGTTGATGGTGTAGGTGAACGCCAGGTCGGCCGAGGTCTTGGCTTCGTAATGCGCATTCGGCACACCGGCGGCGGTGCCGTCGAAGGTACCCAGCGTCTGCGGGCCGAAGTGGATCACTTTCAGGTCCGTCTCCAGCGCACCGGCCACGTAGTCGAAGCCCAGCGTGAACTTGGAACGGGGACCGCCCTGCTCGATGAACAGGCGCTCGCGCTCGGACAGCAGCACGTCCTCATAGCCCTTGAGCGAGGCGGGAGCGTGGATGCCCGTC
Source organism: Rugamonas apoptosis (assembly GCF_014042355.1). Taxonomy (GTDB): domain Bacteria; phylum Pseudomonadota; class Gammaproteobacteria; order Burkholderiales; family Burkholderiaceae_D; genus Rugamonas; species Rugamonas apoptosis. The sequence continues at coordinate 223,042 of NZ_JACEZU010000002.1, read as the reverse complement.
ACTTCGGTCTTGCTGAAGTTGGCCGCCAGGTAGGTGGTCATCTTGTTGGGGCCGAAGTTGGTCTTGTGGGATGCCGTCAAATCCAGGCCGCTGGTCTTGGTGTCGACCGAGTTGACGAAGAACTGGGCCTGGTCCACGCCCAGCGTGGCCAGCTTGGCCGCCAGCGCGGGGTAGTTGTCGGCGGTGAAGCGGCCCGACAGCACGATGCGGTCCTTGATCTTGATCTGGTACAGGTCGGCCGTGATGGAGGCGTTGTTGCTCGGGGTCCAGGTGGTGCCCAGCGTGAAGCTGGTGGACTTCTCTTCCTTCAGCTTGGGAATGCCGGCCAGGTTGGCCACGGCGCCGCCGTTGGGGGCCAGGTTGACGTCGGTCGACACACCCGCGACGATGTCGGTGAAGGTGGACGAGAAGTACTTCTGCTGCAGCGACGGGGCGCGGAAGCCGGTCGAGGCCGAACCGCGCACGAGCACATTGTCGGCGGCGCGCACGCTGCCGGCCAGCTTGCCGGTGACGGTGGAGCCGAAGTCGCTGTAGTTTTCGTAACGGACGGCGGCCTGGGTCTTGACGATCGGATTCAGGTCCAGTTCGATGTCCACATAACCGGCCGAGCTGTGGCGCTTGGCGTTGGTGCGGTCGCTGGGCTGGAAGCCGGGGAAGCCCTGGCTGCCGGCGTTGCCGCCGAAGCTGATGCCATCGGCGTCGATGTAGGAACCGGGTTCGCCGGCGAAGATTTTATAGGTCTCGCTGCGGTACTCGGCGCCGAAGGCCACGTTCAGGCCGCTCATCACGGTGTCGTAGAAACGGGTGAAGTCGACGTTGCTGGTCAACTGTTGGAACGAGAAGCCACCGGCCTGGAAGTGGTCGGGGCTGATGCCCTTGCCGCCGGCCAGCAGGTCCTGGTTGGCGATGGACGCGTTCAGCGTGTGGCTGATGTCGTACATCATCTTGTTGTAGCCGTAGGTCTGCGAGAAGTCGGCGTTCCATTCGCCGATCTGGCCGCGGTGGCCGATGATGGCGTACTGGTCATCGATCTTGCCGTTGATGAAGGGCACGAAGCCGTTCGGGTACATGGCCGCCGAGTTGCGCGATGGGATATCGCCCGTGCCCACGCCGCCACGGGACCAGGCGGCGCTGGAAGCGTCACGGGTCTGGGCGCCGGCCGTGAAGTACAGTTTGCCGGCCGGGGTGGCCAGGTCGCCGTTCACATACAGGGTCTGGTTCTGGGCCTTGGTGTCGCCGATGATGCGCAGGTCGGCCGGATCGGCGCGGTTGGAGCGGCCACGGTCCAGGAATTCGCCCGTGATGCCGATCACGCCCTTGTCGCCCAGGGCCACGCCGCAGTAAGCGGAAGCCAGGTAGTTCTTGCCGTCGCCCACCGAGTACTGGCTGTAGCCGGCCACCGCTTCGCAGCCGAGGCTCTTTTTCAGGCCGATGTCCATCACGCCGGCGATGGCGTCCGAGCCGTACTGGGCGGCGGCGCCGTCACGCAGCACCTGCACGTCTTTGATGGCCAGCATGGGGATGGAATTCATGTCGGTGCCCGTGTTGCCGCGGTTGCGCGCGCCGAACAGGTTGACCAGGGCCGTCGTGTGGCGGCGCTTGCCGTTCACCAGCACCAGGGTCTGGTCCGAACCGAGGCCGCGCAGAGCGGCCGAGTCCACCAGGTCGGCGCCGTCGGCGCCGGTCTGGCGGGTCGAGTTGAACGAGGGGGAGATATTGGTCAGGGTCTGGGCCAGGTCGAACTGGCCGCCCGATTCAGCCGCCTTGTTCATGGGGATCACGTCGACCGGCACGGCGGTGTCGGTGGCGGAACTGGCGGCGCGGCGCGAGCCGACCACGTTCACGGTCTGCATGCCGGCATCGTTGGTCTGGGCGTAGGATTCTGGCGCCATCATGGCCAGGGCGGCGCTGCCGTACAGGCTCAGCAAGACGGCTTTACGTAAAGTTGAAGTGGCGAACACGTTGACGTCTCCCTATGAAAAGCATGATTCTAGACAATTTATCCTATAGACACATATCAAATCTTGGTAGCGCTATAACAAAAAGTGAGGGAATGTGCTGTTTTGCATACAAAACACGAAAATGAGTCATTTTTTGTTGTTTTGATTGGAATTATGTATCGTATTCCCATCGAAAATGGATGATCCGGCAGCCGGCCAAACAGCGTAAAATACTGTATATAAACACAGTGCCGTTGTCATACCTTGCCATGTCTGCCGCCCCACCTCCGCCTCCACTCGCCGCCGGCCTGCCGGCTTATGCCGAGCTGTACTGCCTGTCGAATTTCTCCTTCCTGCATGGCGCTTCCCATGCGGAGGAACTGGTCGCGCGCGCGGCCCAGCTCGACTATGCGGCGCTGGCCCTGACGGACGAATGTTCGCTGGCCGGCGTGGTGCGGGCCCATGCGGAAGCGAAGCGGGCCGGCCTGCCGCTGCTGATCGGCGCTTCGTTCCAGTTGCGCGGCGCGGACGGCCAGGTGGCGCTGTCGCTGGTGGCGCTGGCGCAGAACCGCAACGGCTACGGCAACCTGGCCGAACTGATCACCATCGGCCGCACGCGGGCCGCCAAGGGCACGTATCTGCTCACGCCGGGCGACCTGGCCGCGCCGCCGCCCGAGTACGCCCACCTGCAAGGCTTGCCAGACTGCCTGCTGATCCTGCTGCCCCATTACCCGGCCCACCAGCCCGGCGACGTGGACCGTTTGCACGCGCAGGCGGCGTGGATGGCGGCCACCTTTCCCGGCCGGGCCTGGGTGGGGCTGAACCTGCTGCAACGGGCATTCGACGAGGCGCACCGCGTCAGCGTGGCCGAAGTGGCCAGCCAACATGGCTTGCCGGTGGTGGCGGTGGGCCATGTGTGCATGCACGTGCGCTCGCGCAAGCCGCTGCACGACACGCTGTGCGCGGTGCGCATCGGCAAGCCGGTGGGGGAGTGCGGCTACGCGCTGGCGCAGAACGCCGAGCAGCACTTGCGTCCGCGTTTGCGGCTGGCCAATCTGTACCCGGCGGCGGCGCTGGCCGAGACGGTGCGCATCGCCAGCCTGTGCCAATTTTCGCTCGACCAGTTGCGCTACGAATACCCGGACGAGCTGGTGCCCCCCGGCCACACGCCCTCCAGCTATCTGCGCCAGGAAACCTATATCGGCGCCCACCAGCGTTTTGTGGACGGCATCCCGGCCAAGGTGCAGCAGCAGATCGAGCACGAGCTGGCGCTGATGTCCCGGCGTAATAAAGTAGGCACCAGCTAAAGTAGGCACCAAATTTTGACCTCGGCGAAATAAAGTAAGCACTAAACCATGCGGCTCGATTAGGGGGCGCTGCTATTCTTTTTTGCTATTAAGTCGGGTCATCCATTCATTAGCGACTGAATGGCTTCACGTAATTTCAACTTCTTGGGTGCGCCGTCAGAGGTAACTCGAGGATATAACCTCGCTAAAAGTTCGTACCCGTCCAATTCAAGCGCGGTAGTGAGCTTCTCAAGTTGGTCCATTGATGCCGCAGCGCTACCGCGTTCCAGACGGCCAATAAAAGATTCGGTAAGCCCGCTAAGTGCGGCTACTTGCTCTTGGTTGAGTTTCAGGTCACGCCTCTTGTGGCGAAGCTCGTTCCCTAGCTGAAGAGCGTAGGATGCTTCGGGCCCTTCGGCCTTACCCATCACGGCATTCACATATCGTTCTAGCGTCACCAGCGAGAAGTTGGCTTTGGCATTTTCGATTTGGCTGATATGACCTTTCGTCTGCCCAAGTTTTTCTGCCAACTGAGATTGGTTCATGGCGTAAAACTGGCGTAGCTTTCGAAGGTCCTCTGCTACCGCTTGGCGCAAAGGAAGTTTAGGAGCTTCGCTTTGTGTGGTGTCGGACTCATGCGCATTGGTCTGCAAGGACGCTGGGTCAAGGCCAAGCCAAGCCGCTGGGTCCGCATCAAGTGATAACGCCAACGCTTCGATTTGGTCAAGCGAGGTATTACTCCGGCCGCCTTCGATAGCAACGATTAGAGAGATTGAGACGTGGGCAAGCTCAGCCAATCGCTCCTGCGACACCTTAGCACGGGCTTCGAGTAACCGTCTTGCCAGGAAGCTTTTGACGCTTACCCCAATTGTTGAAGGCCAAAGAGCTGACCTGATTCGCTCGAAGTTCGTTAACGAGACGTTGATGGAGCCCGCTTCTACGCCGCCAATGTATGCGCCACGTACTCCTGCAAGCTTGGCCAGATGTCTTTGTGACCACCCGAGCTGCGCCCTGCGGGTCGTCATCGCAAGCGCGAGGGTAGTACGCAACGAGTTGAGGGCTGGGGTGGCATTCTTCATCGGTGCGACTTTCGCCCACAATGTTGAATATCACCAGACGACATACTATAGCTGGTTTTACTATGGCAATATTTGCGATAGCAAAGTTTACTTATAATTTGTTTTGCCCTACAATCCATTTCCAAGGTGAAACGCTTGCTGAATCTATCAGCGTTTCCAGTCAGTCATGTCAGCAATCATCGTTTTTGGGGAATGTTTCTTCTCAGGGACTTCGTTTGCCTAAATCTGTGCACAAATTTTCGGGAGGTTTTTCCTTCAGGGGAACGGCTTGCCTGCGATTTGTAAAGCAGTTGCGTCTAATTTCTACTGGGACGTTTGGCTATGTTTAAAGCGACTTTTTTATTTTCATTTCCCTCAGACGAACTGATGGAACCGCTTCGGTTTGAGGTCGAAGCCATGCACGTACGCAGTGAAGGTCGCATGATTCTGACGTTCAACTACGGCAGGGACGGCAGGAAATTGACGCCGATGCATACGGGGTGGCTTGACAACTATACGCCCTGGTGTGAAAGCCCTGTGGCACTGCTGCTGCGGGCACTTCAAACACTGAAGAATCATTGGTATGTCAATCTGCGTGCTGAGCTGCACGTGACCCGTATCGAAGCCCTGGAGTTATCCATCGTCGGGGTTGACGCTTGCGGCGAAACCGATGTTCGGCTGGGACACCTCACGCTGACCCTGCCGCGAGCAACTTACTACGATAGTTTCAGGCTGAACCAAACGGTACCTGAGTCTCGCAGTCTGCCCGTAAGGGTCATGCACGCTGTCCCCATCGACGCCGCCCTTAGTGCATTGCGTGCAATCCAACAGGACGTAATGGATATCGAGGAACCCCCTTGCGCTTCGAACTTAGATGTCGTGACCGATTCGTCGGGAGTGCGCTATGTTCTCCGCGAACAAATTCCAAGCTATGCACAGGCTGCCTTTGACGCATTTAGCCGCCGCTTCCGTCTGGCGTCATGCGGCTCAATCAAAAGCAAAGCGCTTGTACATGCCCGCGATTGGGAACACTTTGTCGCGGCCTGAGCGCCGAGCCAGCCCCCTCAATTTTCATCACAACAGAAAGGTCTTTTTTGTGCGTATCACTACTGCTGTCGTAATCGCTACTGCCACGCTGGCTCTGTCGGCTTGCTCCACAACCCGAGGCCCCGGCGAAGATGGTTACAGGCTGCCGGGTAGCGGCCCAACCTCGAATGAAGAGTTTGAAAAAATGAAGGGGCATCTCGAGCAAAACGCGAAATCCAGTACGGTTAAAGCTGTCGCTGAGGGTGCGGTCGCAAGCACTGTGCGGCCAAGTGTCATTACCGTTGGTAATGTCGGCAGTCTACGTGAGGTAAGCGCCGAGGACATCCCCGAGTTCTACCGGAAGTCCTATGTAGTTAGCGCGGAAAAATGGCACCCGGGAGTTGCGCCTGCGATGACTGAGGCCGACCTCATAAAGGAGCTTGCGGGCTATACAGGCATTACTACCTGGAATATTCCCGGATTCGTCTCTCGCCGTACTACCGCAGCCGTGCGAAAGGCCGATGTGGCACTCGTCGATTTCCCCGGAAAGTTTTCCGCAAGCTTCTGGGGCACGACCGGAGACCTAGTGGCGGCGCGCTCAAATGAAGACGGCCTGTTTTTCGTCACGAGCGTGCTGTGTAAAGAATCTGCCTCTGACTACTCGAAATGCGCTGACCAATTTGTTCGCGGGAATTTCGACGGCAATACCGGCGTCGAGCTCGAACGAGACCTGTCGCAAAAGTCGGATGGCAGCCGCATTGACGTAACGACCTACAAAGCCATTCCGAAAATCTAAGCACACAGGAACACTCACATGAAAAAAGCAATTTTCAGCATCGCTATCGCATCGGTCGCATTGACGGCCTGCTCAACGGAGCAAGTCGGACAATTCGCTCGTGCGATGCAGACCAACGCCCCTGCATCTCAAGTCACGCCGAAGCCAGCAACTCCGGCAGCGCCGCAAATTTCGCTGGCTTCGGCCGGTACGCTCAACCAGTGCAGAACCGAGCTCTCGCCATCGCGTGACGCATTGCTCGTCACCGCTGGCCACAACAGTTCGAATCAGTATTACACGTGCGCTGTGGGCAGCCCGATGACTCTTCGGCGTGCAGAGCCCGGATTCAATGCCCACCTGATTTCGCTTGTCTGTGACCTGTCTAAGCCGGTCGTAAACACGCCCGTCAATGACGGCGATAACACTATCGTCAATTGCACGTATGTTGGGCCAAGCCGTTTGCCTTCGGTTGTGGATGGCGTGCCTGTGAAAGCAATTTAAGGCTGTATACGACTGGAGACTAGGAATGCTGAGTTTGCGCACAAATTCTGCTGCGATGTCTGCGATTAGGGCTGCTGACCGTGCTGGCCGTGCGGCAGCCGTAGCGCAAACTCGGCTTTCAACGGGCTACCGCATCAACTCAGCTCAGGATGACGCGGCAGGCCTTCAAATCGCGACGCGCCTCAAGGCTCAGTCTAGCGGGATAGCTGTAGCGATGAAGAACGCACAAAACGGCATCTCGATGATGCAGACTGTCGAAGGTGCCGTTCAAAACATCATCTCGCTGTATAGCCGGATGCACGATTTGGCGATTCAAGCCGCCGATGGTTCCTCATCTCAGTCCGATAAGGCTGCGCTACAGACCGAGTTCGCCGCGCAGTACGATGAAGTCTGGAACCAACTCGGGTTGCAATGGGCCGGAGAGGACTTGTTCATCACCAGGGCTCCTCAGTACAACGCAAAATTGTGGGCTCCGTTTAATCTGCAAATTGGGGCATCGAAGAGCGATACGATGACTGTCGATTTGCGCCCTGTCGTGGGGCAAACCCCGTTAGGGTTAAAGTGGGGAACCGCAGAATTACAGACTGTCTTGACGCAAAACGCGAGTCAAACTATCGACGACACCGCGCAGGCCATAGATATTTGGAGCGCCGTCGGCAGCGCGGTGGGTGCCGTCGCGAACAGGCTGGAGCACGTGTACGCCAATCTCGCCAACGAATCCGCGAATACCCAGAACGCTGCGGGAAGAATCATGGATACCGACTACGCTACTGAAACTGCCAGTGCCACCAGTGCGCAGATGTTGGAACAGGCGTCTACTGCGATGCTGAAGCAATCAAACAGTGCAGCCAGCTTAACGCTGTCGCTAGTTAGCACGTAATCTAAAGGAGTGGCCATGCAGACTGATTCGACGCGTCATAATGAAATCCTCGCTGACTTCCCACGCGAAGAAGTGCTGGGCTCAGTTGGAGGCTCACAGCCAAAACTTCTGCTGAAAAAAAGTGCCGACGGCACCTATGGCCCGACGCAGCACAGTGGCGATTCGCTCCTGGCGCGATTTGAAGCGGCAGATGACGTTGTCGGCCAGCTCCGCACCTATTTCCTGCGTAAGCAAGTTGAGAATCCCGACTGGACGTCTGAGCAGAACCTGGAACGCATTCGCAAAGGCCTGGCCAGCAAAGCCGAGAGTGGCCATTGGCCTTTTACGCCAGCGGAGCAAGCATGGATTATGAACCGGCTGCGTAACCTCTGTAACTCATAGCGGAAAAGTGAGTCGATGATTTTATTTCTCGATTTTGATGGCGTTCTCCATCCGGACATTACGTACGGTGATAGCGCGCTGCTGTGCAAGCTACCGATTCTTGAAGGCGTACTGCGCCGCAGGTCAAATGTGCAGGTGGTAGTCAGTTCGACTTGGCGCGAGAAGCGCACGTTACCCGAGCTCCAATCGCTCTTCAGCGCTGACATTGCACAGCGCATTATCGACCTAACGCCCGCCTGGCGTGATGTACAAGATGACGCAAATTTCGGCACATACGTCCGGCAGGCAGAAATCGAGGCATGGCTTCGTACGACCGGCCGCATCTGGGAGCGCTGGCTGGCTGTCGATGACCAGAAGCACTTGTTTAAGCCATTCTGTCCAAACCTGTTCACTACGAGCCCGGCGACTGGCCTAACTGAAGCCGACGCTAAGGTTCTGGAATTGCGTCTGACTACGCCATAAACCATCAAAGATTGATATGCCAAGTTCCTTAGCGCATCAACAGCCAGTGGTCTTCCTCGACATAGATGATGTGCTGTGCGTGCATCGCACTCTCAACACCCGTGAAGTGTTGGCTGCACTAGCGGGCGACGAGACCGCTGATGCAAACCAGGTGTGGCAGCAGATTTTTCATGTCGCAGCTGTCGAAAACCTACGCCAACTGCACACCGAGTTTGAGCCTGCTTATGTCATCAGTTCAAGCTGGACGCTGGAATTGACCAAGGCACAGCTGTGCGGGACGTTTAAAAAAACCGGACTCGGTTTCGTGGCCGATGGACTGCACGAACATTGGTGCACGCCGCGTGATGACGAGTCTTACAGACTGGTCGAAATTGATGCCTGGCTTGACACGCACACGCTACTGAAGCCGGTACCGTTTGTGGTCCTCGACGATGTGGTGAGCGGCCTGTCTCTGAGCTATTCGCACCTCGAAGCAAATACGGTTCTCTGCGAAGCCGGGGCGGGATTTTTGTTAGTCCAACTGCGCCAGGCCCAGGCAATCTTAAGAAGCCAACTCCCGAAGCTGAGGTAGCGATGGGACACCGCATCGAAGGTTTCCACGACCGAGCAATGGGGTACGCCTTTCTGTGTTGGATTTTCCAGCGTCCAGTGCTTGTTCGACCTCCCCGCTTCTCATGGTTGCTCGATGCGTTTATTGCAGACAGCGATGAGCTTGAGCTCTACCTGAAATCCCTGGGCCTGCCCTATGACCGCAGACGAATCGGCCGTGATAGCGCTGATGTGGGGCCGCCTTCAGCGGCTAGCAGATTTTCGGAAATCGAGGAGTTCAATCGCAGTCGAGACCTGCATTCAAGGTAGCCACTAGGAGCCAAACGATGCCACTACCTGTAGCTGACCCAAAACTGCCCCCAATCGTATTTTTGAACACTAGCCTGCTGAACTCTTCGGCCAGCGTACAGGCGTTACTGGCACTGCACATTGAGTTCTACCCCTACTATGTGGTGGCCAACGAGGACCGATTGACCCGTGACCAGGTGGTCGATGCTCTTATAAGGGATGGCCTTGCTTTTGTGGTGGACAGCTTGCACGAAGTCTGGAGCCTGGCCTCAGTTTCTGCGGTCAGCCCGGATGCACGGATTGGTGCTTGGGCCCGTCAGCAGCCTTCACCACGTGAACCGTTTTCGTTTCTCGTCATTGAAGATGCCCGCAACTGCGGCGCGACGTCAGACACACATTTGGCTGACTACACGGTGTTCTGCGACGTACCTTGCGGCTTCGATGACGACGCACTGAGCCAAGCTCGTTTAATTTTGCGGTCGCAAATCCCCATCAACGAAAGCCCATCGGGGATGAAACATCGTTGAGTTTAAGTGCGTGCGCGATGTAGAATTGGGACAGCTTGGGGCACCGTAGCCTTTAAATGTCAAATGCCCATGCAGGATATTTGCTGACAGCGAGAGTTCCTCCCTTCTTTAAAGGTGATGCTATGGCGGTTTGGCAATTCGACGTTTATTTCATTCCGCGTGGCTCCGTCGCGCCTGATACGGGCGTTGCCGGTTGGGAGCCAGTCCTGCCCCCGAAGGTTGCGCGTTCTCTTCAAGAGGACTTAGCACACTACTTGGGAGCACCGTGGTTCATGCTAAAGGACTGGCTTGTCTTCGGCCCCGAAAATGGTAACCGCGTCGATGCCACGTTTAACGATGATGGTTCAGCCAGCGTTTCTGTTCGACTCGACATCAGAAACGACGCGCCGCAGTTTCTAGTTTTGGTCATAGAGCAGGCGAAACTGCATCACTGCTCTTTATTCTGTCCTGAGATTGGCGAAGTCATAGAACCTGACGTTCACCAGGTGCTCTCCGCTATAACTCGGTGGCAGTCACACAGTCTGGGTCCGCACTGACCGGTGTTAGTCCCCAATTCTGGACTTCTTTGCGCAAGGCCTATGAGAAAATCGTTTGTCGTGCTTGCGGCTGTCGTAACCTTGCTTATCAGCGGCTGCACTGAGCGCGCCGATAAGGCTGAGGGTGAATCTAACACTGGCGCTAAAGGTGGGCCAGCCTCTGCCAGTGCAGCGGCTGGCGAAACGAGAAAGTCAAAGTACACGCCGCCGACAGCCGAGGAACTAGCTCCCCTTCGACCTGAATATTCTGCGGAGCTTGCCAAAATTACTGAGCCCCCTGAGATGGCGTTGAAGCCTATGCAGGTACGGAAGCCCGCGTCTCCAGCAATAGTACAGGTCGGCGATATCTTGAATTCCCTTGGCTCGCCTGAGAAAGCAACTCATAGTCAACGTGCCGAGACTATCAACGCTCTGCTTAAACTTAGCAAGGACCAGGCTCTAAACGAAGATTGGGGCAAAGCGACGTTGTACAGCGCAGTCGCTATGCTTAGCTGCATTGATGGCGCAACTCCCGAGACTGTTATTGGATACGCGAACAGCGCCATAGGCGACAAGGATGATGATGCATTAGCGCTGCGGGCTCGGATGTACTTGAGAGCTTCGAAACCCAACAGCGCTCTCGATGACCTTGAAAAAATAATGGCTCATGACCAAAGGAATGCGCTTAGAGGTGAAGGAACCGAGCCCCATAAGGAGTCTTCCGCTTGTGGTTGGAGCATTGCTGATTTTGACTCACTTGGAAGTGACCCGCGAGCTCTTGCTGCAAAAGGGCTTTATCTAAGCTCGTTTCTTTCGCTTGGCGCGCAATCCAGGGGAGCTGTTAATGAAGCGGAAATCCGCAACCTTTATGACCGTGCGTCGAAATCATGGCATTCCCCAATTCCGCATTACCTTGTTAGCAGCAGCTATACCTTGGGTAGTGAGCACTCCATGAAAGGGGCTGGCTGCATCCGCTCAAGTCCCGTCCCAGAAATCGTGAGCGTTTGCGAGAAATATGATGATGGAATGCGGCAGCAAATTCGCGAGATGACGATGGCCTTAATGATTGAGCCGACGTTCTTACCGGCACTCGCTGCCCGAGCTAACTTGTATCTGACCCTTGCCCAGGGTACGGCCGCTGACGACAAGCCATCGCGTAAGCTCTTCGAGTTCGCAATCAAGGACTTTGATGCAGCACTCGCAGTGGGTGCTGGCGATAAGCACGTACTGTATTGTGACCGCGCCCTAGCTCAGGCATCTATTGGTTTATTGAAGGATGCGACTCGAGGGTACGAGCAGTGCATGAAATACGCAAAAAACGGCGTCGAGGACAGTCCTTTTGTCTATATGCAGCTCGCCGGGCTATACCTCAAAATTGGGCGATTCAATGACGCTGCGAACCTTTTATCACAAGCTCTCATGAACGTGTCCGGTGGCGGCATGGATGTGGTGATTTTCAGTGGCGGCATCCGAGGGTTCCGCGCCCTGTATCCAGAATACGACCTGCTGCCGGACGAAATCCTCGCAGAAGCCGTGCGCAGAAGGTACTTCCCACAGTTCTCAAAAGATTGGAATGCCGAGTTCATTTCTGGCACCAAGCACAATCAAGGGAAAATTTTATCCAGCGTATTGTCGGACCTTTACGCCCTTAGAGGTGACGCCTACCTGAAGGCTGGCCGACTCGGACAAGCGCAAGCTGACTACAGCCGATTGAAGAGTAATGCTTGGGGCGGGGACGACCGCTATTTGCCGCGTAGCCTGTACTTCGATGAGAGTGGATATCGAAATATTGGTAATCCAGAGCCTTTCCCTCCGCTTCCGGCCCAATTCTGACCGGGATGGCTCGAAGCCCCTTTGATGGCCCCAGAATCGCATCCCGCCGGTCCTTTTTCGCCTTGATTGCCTTTGCTTTAGCTCAGCCACATCCCCAACAGGCGTTCGACGTCTCGTATCATCGCCTTCACATCCTCTCGTGTGAACTCATCGACCTTCCCATGAGCCGCGCTGTTCCTAACAGCAGCAAGCGCAGTAATCTGTTTTTGCACCACCGAGTTGTATCGCCCAGCTTTTGCCAAGTCATCATTCATCTTGCTGAGCTTTCCGGGTACAAGACCGCTTTGTGCACACAAGTCCCTCAGCGTGGTTTCTAGAACAACTCCCGCAATGACGGCTGCGGGAAGCGGGTAACCAGCTCCCAGGAGTTCATCTGCTTGCTCAAGTTCGGTGGTGAACACCTCAGCTTGAACTAGGTTACGCATAGTGGTGAGATAACCGCCTTCAAAATCTTCCTTTGCAGCCCGGAAGACGCTGAGTACACGTTTGAATCGCGTTGGTGAGTCCTCATAGGATTGAGGCTCCTCGGCTTCGACGAACGATTTGAAATGCTCTGACTCGCGTCCACATGCCGTTGAAAGCAAATTCCTCGCCTTCACACACCAACCTAAAATTACGTCCGCATCGATATGCTGATATACGCCGGAGTAAGCACCGCTCTTAGTAGATTCGGTGGCAGCGATGTCTTGGGCCTGTTGCTCCAGTTCGTTAAATCTATTCTTTAGTTGCTGGTTCATAGGATTAGTTACCCGAGTATTTACGCTTACTGTTATATTGCCGCCACTCAAGTTCACCTCGAATGCATATCTTGTTCTGGTATGGTAGTCGAGTCGGTAGATGCAGCGCTCCGTTTCGGCAAAAGAATGTCCGGCCAGGATATGGGCACGTCATTTGAAAGAGATTTCAAAGAAGCCCGCAATTCCAGATGTTCAGGATAGTCATCAGCAGTTAACGTCGCAGTTTCGCGGAAGCGTTCATATTGACCCAATGCACGGTATCGTTCAGCCAATTCGAGACCAATCGCGGCTTCGAATAGTCTAGGAAAGCGTATCCCGCCCGCGTTCCCACGCCTTTTCTTGTAGCGCTGGAAGGTTTGAAATTGTTCTTCAATTGTACAGTCGACAGCTTGTGATAAGTATGCATGGAGCAATAGCGATTCTGCACTAACTGTTTTGAAGTCTCTATCCATCAGCTTATTAAATGCCCCGCTGATTGGTACGGACTTTTCTTTCGCAATGCTGTTAAAAAGCACCAGCATCACCCAGTACGGGCGGCGCGCGTCTGCCTTCATTTTGGTTGCATGAGATAGGTAGCTCCGAAGTAGGTCGGAAATGTCCGTGACTTTTCCGCCTGAAGGTACGCCGCTAAACTGCTCAAGAAATGCTTCCAATCTGTCTCGGCCAAGTTTGGAAATATCTCCGCTCGTATCGGCTATCCAAGCCTGAGAGCCCAATCTTACTGTCACCACACCGGACAGTTCAGAGTGGTAGTCATAACTTTCCTTATCAACGACAGGTTGCTTGCATACGAAAGAGATGATGACATCTCGAATTAGCCTAGCTAACCCTTGGAGGGTAAGCATCCGCTGCCGCCCCTCTATAGGCAGAACAGTTTCAACGTGGCCGGGCAGCATCGAAACCATGCCGGGTAGTTGCCGTAGATTGTGCACATATTGCGAGCGTGCCTTGTACGCCGCCTCCAACAACCCAAGCAACTCACTTCTCCCAGGTGGATTGGCGTGCTCTTCAAAATTCCCCTCGAAATAGTCTGCGGACACATTTGCAGCTACAAACTCTTGGAATCTACGGCTCAATGCTACATGCTCAATTGAAATCACCGCCTCACGTACCCGTTCGGCTACCTCAGCTGGCGCAGACTCCAATGCCTCATCGATAGGCACTCTTTTTTTCTCTTGAATCGAATCCCAGTCTGACTCATAGCCATCAAAGTCTTGAGTAAGAGATTCGCCAGCCGCAACCATTAAAGTGTACGCGAGCTCTAAATCATCCGCCACGCGATGCAATCCTGTTACGTAAGTACGAATTGCCCGCATTACGCCGAGATAGGTCTTTCGCTCAAGCCCGAGCAACTGATTTATAAAGTTTACGAATTCTTTCGAGTCATCAGGCTGGAGAAATACATCTTTATCGAATGTACGCCGGAGAAGGCGCTGGGGCACCTTGCGGGTCGCCGTTCCCGCGACTCCGCTGATGAGCCTGCGAACAAGGTCAATGTCGGGTGAGCAAGTGCAATTAAAGAACAGGCTCACAATCATGGACATGTCTTGAAGATAAGCATCGGCCCCGTGGCTAATCAATACTCCCGGCCCATCCGAAGGTGCCTCAATTCGTTCAACAAACTCATAAACGACCATCTTCGGTGAAGCGCTCAACTCTGAAGATTGAACTAAACGGCCAAACGATGATGCTGAGAGCACATCGTCGTTCATGTGGTCTAGGTGAAGGTTGGTGTAGAGTACTCCTCGCAATGAATTTTCGCGTGAAGGCGGTCGTTGGAAAAATTTTCCGGTTGTGATTTGTAGCAATTAGCCCTCTCTTGATTACCTTCTGACGACTTCTCCATCGTTTGGGCCTTGACGCTCATTTACTTTGATTACAGGGAACGAGGAGCCTCAACGCTTACACTGTGCCAGCTTTGGCTTTATTCGTGCCAACGCCGGTAAGGTGCCTGGGGAGCGTTTTTCTTCAGACGCCTTCTCGAGCTCAATATATTCGGACACAGTCAAATTTTTGGCAAGGACATCAAAAGTGCAATCGCAGAATGTGGCTGCACTGGCGGCATCGTCCTGGCGCTCTATAGCTCGTGCTACGCATGAGTTTACAAACTGTTTTCGCAGAGACTGCGCTGGCAAGGTATCACTTGCGGCAGCCACTTCCGTAAGAGCCAACATAGTGACCAATAGAAGAATATGTTTCATCGTGTTTAATCCTAGTCAATAGTATTTTTTGCGATGCGCAATTGGAAGCGCCTTCAGACTATCACCATTTTTTTGCTCAATCGCCTACGTCTTGGTCTCGTTCGACGTCAAAGCTAGCAAAGATGCAAGCGTCCAGTTCGCAGGGATAAAGTCCAAGCTTTTCAGAAAGCTGCTGAAGACTGCTCTGGACAAAAAGGTAGACTGTTTCATCCACCAACGCCGCACCCTTGGGAACAAAACTTGCTCCCAATTGCTTCATCTTTTTCAGAACTCGGCTATCGAGTGGTATTTCATACCGCGACAAGCCTAGCCACTGGATAAAGTTTCTTGCTTGCTTTTGTCCTAATCCAGGAAATTTCCCCCCTCGCAGAATGTAAGATACAACTTCCTGCTCTTTTTTAAGCGTGGTATGGGTACGGATAGTTTCCAGAGCCGACAACAGAGGTTCCCACTCTCCACTTTCCAGATTCTCAAGTATGCAAACTAGGTTGTTTGCAATAGTATCATTCCGCCGCAACCCTGCTTTCTTACATGCAGTCGATATCATGGGCTCGAGATTCTTTTCGGCTATACAGGCTCGAAGGTCTAGCACAGGGCTTTCGGAGTCTAAGAATTTCGCCACTTTACTACCGGGACCGGACTTTTGCTGTGTGGTGACCTGACATCCCACCAGCGCACCCCATATCGCTTGCTTGCTAATGTCCAGGTTGATGCGTTTCACGTTTCGTCGGCGTCGAGCTCTCGGCAATGCCTTATTTTTATTTTCCTGAACAAAATCTGTCCAACGGAGTACATCCTCATTCGCGATTTCCCAAAATGCCTTCATAGTATTTCCCTGTAAAAAACTCCGGTGGCTTCTGTGTTTAGGTCAAAAAAGTCTAACTTCTGAGCCATCCTTGGTCGCGGCAAACAACCATTTGAGGCTTACATTTTGCCCGCTGAGGAAGGTCCAAATGTTGCAGGATAGCATCTAAATTGGCACGAAAATACGCAAACTGTCACCACCTAGCCTCGATTGGGCGAACCGAAGCATATTTCGTAAAGTAGTGGGAAAGCCCGACCGAAAGGTGCTGCACGCAGGAGCCGGATAGTGGGCTCAAACGCCCCCTCCGTGAAGGGGAATACTTGGAGTATAATTGCCGTGCAGCAATTGAGGTACGTGTATTAAAGAGGTAATTTTTTGTGAATTGAGGGCATTCTTAATTAGGACATAGGTGAGCATTTGCTGCAACACCCGAGACAAAAGTTCGTCTCTTACTTTTTTTGGAATACTTTTATGAAACATAATCTAGCTGTAGATGTAATAAAAACAAAATCGATTTCGGCCAAAATTGAAAAGTCCGCTGTGATTGCACTCACTGTGGGGGAGGCTTTTTTTGGCATCTCGCAATTCCTCGGTGATTTCTCATCTTTACAAATATCCGGAGTCCTCGTTCTGGCAACGGGCATATGCGTATTAAAGGGATGGCGCGTTATCAACGATTTAGCTGAGCGGTAAAACTTAGCCGGAGGGCGAGGCGAACGGGCCTTGCTCTCCACCGTATAGCACTTGATTTTATACCTCATTGCTTTGAAGACGCGTACAACTTGGATTTGCTATCCAGGCGCTTTCGGCTGACTACAGCACACACCGCGATGTACTTTGTTCCGGACATGATTACTAAATTTTTGAGGCGTTTTGGATTCACTTCGAAGGTTTCATCCAACAAGAAAAGTCATAAAAGTCATCCTGATTTTTCAATAATCCCTGCTGTATATACTGACGCTGCTTTCCTCACAAACGCCTATTTGTCAGCGGCATCTGACGGGGCTGTGGCCTCGCAGCCGAACACGGATGAGTACATTAGTAGAAGTATTGCCGTCTCGCAGAGAGAACTGGCTCCCCAAATGCACCCCCATCCCTTTGCTTCGGGACAGCCACGCGTTTATCCACTCGATGACCTCTTCGTACTAAAGAAAGATGATATTCCTGTGGGTGTCCTTTGGCTCCGCGACTACAACGATTTCCAACTTCTTGAGAGTGCGTGGTTTGGAGAGTTGATTTTTCTTTGGATTCAACCAGAATTTCGTGGCTTAGGGGTTTGGCCCCTGGTGAGTGAGTTCGCAAAGAAATGGGCTGTGGACGCCAAGAAGTCGCACCTGATGGGCCGTTGCCGAAAACCATCTCGTCGCATGGCAGAGCTTTTCGAGCGGTCAGGTTTTACGACAGATGGGGTAACGCCTTCAGGGATGAGTGTACATACCTGGCGGTGCTGAGCAAGCCAGATTTCAAAATATCTCAGTTGCTAGAGCCTTTCTTGCATGGCTCAGAAAACTGGCCGAGGACGGCGATGCTACCCTGATTCCACCGAAGTCCCCTAGCGCTAGACTCTAGTTGGCCCTTTCGTCTTGTTCAGCAGTGGGCACAGGCCAATCCTCAATCACATTGAGAATATTTAACAGGCCTTGCCTTGGCCGTGGCTCTCTCACGAACCAAAGACCGCGTTGCATGTCTGCTGGTAGACGTGGCGTGATGTCTAAAATTTCAAGACCTGTATCGACTACAGAATGCAGCACAGCGACGCAGTTCGCAATTATTGCCCACCCGAGCACTGCTTTATGCCCAGGATTTCGGGACACCCAAATCTCAACATTTGAATGGCACTCACCCATCCTCCATTCACAAGTGATTTCAGCTGTTGCGCCCCATAGACGGAACGCTTCACCTGCTTGAAGCTTGCTCCGAATTTCTGCTTCCAACGTGGATTGACTTGTTTTCATACATGACTTCCGCAACTACAGCGTTGGCTCAACCCGAGATTTCGCACTGCGAAATTGCGGATAAAGTAGCTTACGGTATGTTTCCCGAAGTCCCGCAAGGGCAATCCCATGCTCATGAATCTGAGCTTCCGACCAGTTTTCGGGATTCACCCAATATTCCGCCTTAAATTCGCATGTCATCGCTAGGTCAGGGTCAAGGTGCCTGATTGGAATTGCAGCGGCCGCCCAATAGTTTGCGAGTTGACGTTCGACGTCTGGATTTTTCGGCTTACCGCTGTCCAAATCACGGTAGTACAGATAGGTCTCCGTTAGAGCGTGTGAGATAGCTCGTAGTGCATTATCCCTCAAGTCACGCCTGTCTTTGGATAGCTCTTGCAATGGTTTAATCAACCCACTGAACTGTGTAACGATAAATTCAAGCATGAACGATTCCCTTTGCGTATGGGGTTGAACAGCGTGTTAGGG
This sequence comes from Rugamonas apoptosis, assembly GCF_014042355.1. GTDB lineage: Bacteria > Pseudomonadota > Gammaproteobacteria > Burkholderiales > Burkholderiaceae_D > Rugamonas > Rugamonas apoptosis. Next base: position 204,858 of record NZ_JACEZU010000002.1, on the reverse strand, counting down.
TTCCAGCCGAAACGTGTTTTTCCCAGTCGGGACAAGCTGAAAGGTCGGAGGATGGTATGGCGACCATGGCACGTTAGCGTTACTTCTTATCCATTGTTGAATCCAGGTGGTGCCAGAGTCCCGGAACTCTGGACAGTCCTTCCAGAATCCTGCTGTAAGCCTGAAGGTGCGCGGGATGCCGCTAAGCTCTACCGTTATCTGCCTCCACTCAGGCCTGAAGTATGCATTCCGATTTGGGCCACCGACTCGGATGCCATAAGTGCCTTTACCATTCGACCAAGCTTTAACCAGCATTTCAATGCCCTTCATATGGAAGACGCTGCCCTGTATCACCGTTTCAGCTGCAAGATTCGCGCTGATAACGCCGCGCCTCGACGGCCCAGGCGTCGCCAGCAAATTGCAAATAGGAAATTTTTCTACTATTCTGTATTTGTAATCTTCGACCTCACAAATACAAGGATACTTCAATTGAACATAGACACTCTCCGTCAATCCCTTACATTGCATTTTCTGCTCACATACGTCATCAGTTTTGTAGTGCTAGGGGGATACAAGTATCTGTTAGAAAAAAACCATCTTAAAAAACACATGAGCATAGTCAGACTGCTCCTCGCTTTTTTCTTCCTAGCTAGCTATTTATATGGGATAAATTTGGTCCTGAACACAGGCAGCGGCATGGAGCAGGAAATAATCAAAGTAACGCAGAATTCCCCCGGCACGAATGAACTGTTAAAGAATCACTGTCGTAGTGCGTGGGTCAAGGAAATAACAGGCAAGGCGAATAACCTCGCCGACCTCTCGCCTTGCATAATCCTAACTGCCGCCATTTCCAAAGAACAACAAGAATTAGCAGATGGGAAAACGACCTTACCGACATCGCTTATGAGCATACTCATCGCATTTTTGAGCGCTTTTCAAGGGGGGCTGTGTGCCACTTTCATGTACGCATGGGCTACAACCGTGCCAGAAACGACTGACTCTCACAATTAACATATATCCTCTAGCGTGGTTATCCCGAAAATTGCTCTTTGCCGAGCATCAGCTCTCGTGCTAAATTCCGTTTGCGTTATCCCTACCTAACAGGAGAAAAAATGTCGTCGTATTCCGAACTCAAAGCACAAATTGCTGAACTAGAAAAACAGGCCCAAGCTGCGCGAGCCGCCGAATTAACGAAAGCAAAGGCGGAGATTGCGGCAATCATGGATGAGTTTGGCTTAACTATTGCAGACTTGGGGGGCATTGGAAAGGCGAAGTCAGCTAAGTTGCGTGAACCGGTAGCAATCAAATACCGTGACCCTGAGACAGGTGCTACCTGGACTGGCCGTGGTCGCTCCCCCGTTTGGCTGAATGGGAAAAACAAAGACGACTATTTGGTTTAACCCCATTCGAGCTCAACCTGCTCCGCCGACCGCAGAGCAGGTTGTACCATATAGCCTAACCCGCACCTTTGCTTAGTTGGAACGCCGAGATATGCTCTACAAGCATCTGTTTAGGTATCTGTAATTTCCAGTGAAGCGCAGCCAGTAGTGGAATCATTGGGACTCGGTTTCGGTACCAAGAAAACTTATCTAACGAAGGTATCTCTTCCGCTTCTTTTTTCAATATTGATAGAAGTTGCGAAGCAGTTTCTGGAACACCAGAAAGGACTTGACCGAAGCCACTTTCGTGCAGTTTAGCTTGGTCGCTTATTATTCCATCAAAATCTTGGTCTGAAGACCATATATTTAATGATAGGTCAGGCATAGAAGGTAAAATTCTTTGACGAATCACTTGATAAGATTCATCAATGTCTAGTACTGCGCACCACAATGCCAATATAGGAATTAGACTGCTTACATCTAAAAACTCGGGGTTGGGTGGTGAAGAACTGTTTCGGGTTTCCAGTACCTCTTCAAATTGCGCCACCATTGGCCAAAATTTTTTCTTATCTTTAACGATGAAACCTAGTCTTCCGATAATGTTTGTTACCCACATTGCGGCGTCATTTCTCTTCCCCGTAATCATTAGGCACAGCAGGCCACAATGTATTTCTACTGCTTGGTAATCGAACGCTGGGGACTGACTGCCCTCATGTGTTTGTAATATTTTCGATATTAAATTAGAACAGATTAATGTCCATTGCGTTGCAAGGATAGAAACGTCGCCTGTCGCTTCGGTCGCAAAGAATCCCCAAGTAACACCATGCAACCCGAGCTGGCCTATTTCCCTAAAAGTTAGCGTATTGGTTACAAGAGCATCTCCGGCCTGCAATGACAACGCATCTTTTATCACTAGATAGGGATGGATTTTAGTAAAGTAGCTCTGTCCCACACTTAGCATTTGGTACTGGAGTTCAGCAAACTCCTCCGAAATCGCTTTATCCAGCTCTTCTAAATCATTTTGTATCTGAGCCCAACTCTCCAGGACTGCAAATTCCGATAACTGCCGGATGGTCTCAAGCCCACCTTCGTTAATCGACCATTGAAAGATAACAGTTAACGCAGTTCTAACTGCACGAAAGGAGGAGAGTCTACGTTTCGTTTGTTTTTGTGTTTGTAATCCAGACGGTTGGGGCGACTCAAGGATACCCTTAATCAACTGACGGCCAACCGGCACACTTAGTTCAGGATTTGCAATGTTCGCGAGCACCCTCCTGAAAAGGGTCCTATGCTCAGGCGGAAGAATATTTTCGTCGAACAGATATTTTTCTGTCCAAGATGCCAAAAGTGAGCCATTGACTATTAAACTTTCCGCTTTATTAGTCCTATTCCACTTTTCCAAATATTGGCTTAATGTTTGTCTAATTTCTGTTTTAAAAATTCCGTTTGTTAAAATTACAAGTTTTTTCGATAGTTTTTTATGCTGAGGGAGAACGTTTGTAGAAAGAAACGTGTCGCCTGCATCATCGATTGACTGGCGAATTGATTGATTCGTCAGATTCCATTCAGCCCTACCAATATCACCGCATTTAATTAGCCAGTAGAAAATCTTCCGACGCCCATCTTCTGGGTCTTTTCCAACAGATACGACATCTATGCCATATTCACGAATTCCTTTTTGAGCAGAAAATGGAATGTCGTGCCCCATGCTGGTGACCAAAAGAGGTAGAAGCTTATCTAACTCGCCGGATTCTTTCATTAACCCGAGAAAACTTTCCAATAACAGACGGATGCTCATTCAGTCCCCCGTAGCCAACTGATGCGTTGTATTAGGCCGCCAACAGGGTCCGCACGCTCGCTTCGAGGCAGTTCTATGGAGTAACTTATATTTCCCATTTCCGTTATATTCGTTCTGCCATCATACATAATTGTAGCCACTTTCTTTCCTTGCAGAATCCGAACCTTTTTTGCAATTGACGAAAATATCGATTTTTTCTCGGCCTCCTGATTAATTTCTCGGTTCATTTTGATATTCTGATGAATCAATGCCAAGTGTTGTGAGCTCGACGGCTTCAGTTCATGCAAATCCGGCAATGCTTCTCTTTCAACCCTTGAATTAACGAGATACTTCACAGCGGAAGAGTACAATAACCCAGAATTTTTGGACAATTTTTTTGTTTTATTCTTCTCCGTAAAAAACTTCTCCGACGAGTCTGGATATTCCATTATCGTATATTCGATTATTGTCTGTGCTATCCCCACGCCATCCGGTTGCATATTTGCCGATTCAGCAAAAACTGAAGCAAATGCACACAGCGAAGGGCCATGATGCGTGTATGCAATTAAGCGTGCCATCATCCGTTTACGTTGCTCAAAGTCAGAAGACATGAACAACTCTTCGTCTATATCACACTCAACTTGGCCGACGATGCAAAATTGCAGCAAATTCCGAATCACATTTGAATCAGAATTTTTCTCCACCAACCTTTTTGTTAGCAACCTTCTGAATAATTCGGCATTCTGAATTATCGCATGAGATAGGCTTTCAAATTTTTGAGATAAATCTATTCCTAAATTTTTCTCCGCATATTCCATAACAAAAAATACTTCATCACTCGTATCTTTGCAGGAGACCAATATAGCAATGACAGCACCATATTGCGCTTCAATTTCATTATTTTTTAACGCAATATGCAAAATTGATACTAAGAACTCACTTAAACGAATTTTCTTGACGGTAAGAAGTTTTTGTTTTTTCGTTGCCAACTTAAACAAAAATGCTTTAGCTACCGGCACTCGCCCTTCTAAAATATTACTTCTTAGATATTCCGTAGCCTCACCTGAAAATTCAGAAATTTCACAAAGGACTTGCCAAGCTATGTGACTATCCGGTTTTTCCCTGCTCAGTTTTATTATGCTCGCAATCGCTTCGTCATGATGATTGCCAAAAAACTCCTCAAACTGGCAGTTTCTACTCAAGTTCATCAACAATGATACATAAAGAAAACTATCAATCAACGGTGATGAACTGGACTGGTGAAGAAACTCAAAGGCTGCATCTGGAAACGCTTTAGCATAAGCAATAGCCCATGCCAGCAGCGCGGCATCAAGAGCATCCTCTTTTTTCCATATTTCTTCCAATAGCGTTATAGCGAATTTAGGATGACTCTTGAGTGAGAAACAAATCTCATCAGCCACCATCTCCAGAAACGCACCATCTACTTTTCGTGAATACTCACTCAAGGCATATATATCTGCCTCAGTTCTTTCTTTTATGTTCTTTGCTGACTCCAATACCAAATAAATTGCCGACATATATCTGTCATTAGTTAACTCATTTAAAAGAGAAAACAAATTTAATTGGCCATGAAGTGCAGCTATCTCCTCCTGGATTGTCTTGTCATCCGGACGCGGTCTTAGACTGCGCAACCACTCATTGACGTTATCAAGATTACGAGTAGATAGAAGTTCTAATAATTTTTCTCGCATGACATTGCTTGTTTATCATCTGAAAATTGTAGATACGTAGCATTAAGAATACAGCCCAACATAACAATAAGACAAATTTTTGTTGAATACCCCCTCTGAGAGGCTTGCATAGCGCGAAAATTTAGCGCGGGTAGCCTTCTTTTCCCAATTCCCTCCAGTGTCTGAAGAGTTCGCCTCACACAAAAGTGTCTCTTTGGTAATAAAAATCCACTTGATAGCCGTCACACAGAACGACTATACTGGCACAAATACTGTATATCCATCCAGTTAAATTATGCCGATGAGTGCTACTTCGTTGCCTAGCCCCCGTTCCACGCAAGCCGCGTTGGACCAGGTCATGCGCACTAACGTATGGCGAGCAAGCGAGCGGGCGGTATCACGTGCGACAACGATGGCTACAGGCCATGCGATGCTGGACCAGGAGCTACCGAATGGTGGCTGGCCTCGGTCGGCCTTGGTTGAGCTACTGGTGCAGCAGCATGGAATTGGAGAAATGCAGCTTTTAAAACCAGCCTTGGCTGGGCTCTCCCGCCAGCAACGCGTTGCGTTTATTCAACCGCCTTACCTGCCCCATGTGATGGCATGCCGGTCGTGGCGGTTAAACGAGCAAAACGTATTGTGGCTACGGCCTAAGAGCTCAGCGGATGCACTCTGGTCTGCCGAGCAAATTCTGAAAAACGGGTCATGCGGTGCTGTGGTGCTGTGGCAGTCGAATGTGAGGCCAGAGTCGTTGCGAAGGCTGAACCTAGCAGCACAATCTACGGATACCTGGCTATGGCTTATCAGGCCGCTGGCAGCTGCCGCTGATGCTTCTGTATCGCCACTACGCATTGCGCTGCGCCCGGCCTTGGGCGGCGTCTCTGTAGACATCGTAAAAAGGAAGGGGCCCACATGCGAGGCTCCTATTTTTGTACCACTTTTAGACATGCCCGCTGGTCGCCAGCTTGAACAAGACCATCATGAAGCTCCACGTCACCGTGTACTTACCACTGCTTCCATTGGAAGCGCTGTGCCCGCATTGGTCTGACGCGGGACCGCTGGCGGTTATCGACAAAGGCATTGTTTTGAAGGTGTCTGTTGAAGCCGCTCGCGCAGGCGTGCGATTAGGCATGAGAAGCGGCGGTGTGTCCGCAATATCGCCAGATACACAAATCTTAGAGCGCTCGGAAGAGAAGGAAGCTTTAGCGGTCGAGGCTATCTCGACGGCGTTAATGCAGTTCACCCCAGAAGTCACGCATCAACGGGACTTCTCCGTACTACTCGACGTTAGCGCCAGCCTGACACTATTTCGCGGACCACATGCGCTCTGTGTACGTATCATGCACACCATCAGGGCATTGGGGTTCACTGCACAACTTGGCGTTGCTCCAACTGCTGAAGGGGCCTGGCTCCTGGCGCACAGCTATCGGATGAAGGGCCTACTGCTTAAACGCCGCGTGCTTTCGATGACCAGCTTAAAGTGTCGCCTGGATGTATTACCGTGCGGTTTGGTCCCAGAAGCGGTTCAATTTCACGACTGGCTCAACGACATTGGCGCAAAGCGCATCGGTGCACTTCGCCAACTGCCACGGGCCGGACTTTTACGTCGTACGAATAAAGAGCTCCTGGCCACGCTAGACCGCGCATATGGCGAAGCTCCAGAGATGTTCGAGTGGATAAAGCCAGCGTTATCGTTTAGCGCTCGTATTGAAACATTCGACCGAGTAGAACACGCAGAAGCGCTCCTGCACGGTGCCACTCGACTCATTCTTCAACTCGTTGGTTGGCTGAGTTCACTCCAGCAGTCAATACGTGTTCTCGCACTCCATTTGGAGCATGAGCGCGGCCGTGCAGCGGTGCCTCCCACCGAAATCGAGCTAGCGCTCGCTGAGCCAACATGGCACGAGCAGCACCTGGTGCGCTTGCTGAAAGAGCGCTTAGGAAAAATAGAGCTTGAACGGCCCGTTATAGCGCTCCGGTTAGAAGCAGTAAAAATTGAGCCGATGCTGCCCCCTAATGAAACGCTGTTTCCAGAGCCGGGAGGCTCGCCGCAAGACTATGCACGGTTGCTGGAGCTTTTGACTGCTCGCTTAGGTGCAGAAAACGTGCTTGTGCCAGCAAACGTGGATGATTACAGACCCGAGGTCTGCAATTCTTGGACACCAGCCACATCCAAACGGCCGAAGACTCAGGTTGAGGAAATCCTGGATGGACGCCCCTTCTGGCTGTTACCTACGCCTATTCGGCTGCTTATGCGAGATGAGCGGCCGTTTTATGTGAGCCCTCTAAAAATCATTGATGGCCCGGAGCGCCTAGAGGCTGGCTGGTGGAACGACCAGACTGCCGCACGCGATTACTATGTGGCCCAGGGTAGCGATGCCAGCTGCTATTGGATTTACTTTGAGCGCGTCCAAGAAGACCCGCGCTGGTATTTGCATGGACTATTCGCGTGAGCTATGCATACCCTTCCGTCAAAACAATCTGCTCTTGTAGCGGCTCTTCCGGATTATGCCGAGCTCCACTGCTTCACGCACTTCTCCTTTTTGCGTGGTGCCTCGGCTCCTGAACAGCTGGTCGAGCGTGCCCACAAGCTAGGCTATAAAGCGCTCGCCATTACCGACGAATGCTCATTGGCCGGTGTCGTGCGCGCTCACGTGGCCGCTAAAGAACTCGGCCTGCCATTACTCATTGGCAGCCAGCTGGAGGTAACCCCAGAAGATGGCAGCCCGTCATTTAGGCTAATCGTCCTAGCCACGACCAAGGTCGGTTACGGCAACTTGAGCGAGCTCATTACTGTAGGTCGAATGCGGGCCGAGAAAGGCTCGTATCTTATCCGTCCACGCGACATCGCTACGCCAGTAGGCGACCTGGTTCATCTGCGAGGCCTACCTGAATGCCAGTTCATCCTTGTGCCGAAGTACTGTGCAAGCTATGAGGAAGTTGAGCGCCAAGCCGCATGGCTCGTGCAGTGTGCGCCTGGCCGCGCACGAGTCGCACTCACGCTTCACCATAGAAATAAGGACGTCCAACACCGCCAACTCGTCCAAGATATATCTGAAGAATTTAGCATGCCGGTAGTGGCCACCGGAGATGTAGCGATGCACGTACGGTCTTACAAACCCATCCACGACACGATGACCGCAATCCGTCACGGTGTTCCCGTGGCCGAATGTGGGTACCGGCTGCCTCCTAACGCGGAACAGCACCTGCGGTCTCGGGTCCGGCTGGGGAACCTTTATCCACGGGAGGCCTTGGATGAGACCGTGCGTGTTGCGGCACTTTGCAATTTCACCTTGGATGAGCTTCGCTACGAATACCCCCACGAACTTGTTCCTGAAGGCGAAACTCCAACCAGCTATCTGCGAAAGGAAGCCTACATTGGTGCACACTGGCGCTACCCGCAAGGCATTCCCGCGAACGTTCAGGCGCAGCTTGAGCATGAGCTCGACATCATTGCAGACCTTCGGTATGAGCCTTATTTTTTAACGGTTTTTGATATCGTTAGGTTTGCCAGGTCACAGCAGATTCTCTGCCAAGGGCGAGGTTCCGCTGCAAATTCTGCCGTTTGCTATTGCCTTGGCGTGACCGAAGTAGACCCGTCACGCGGCACACTGTTATTCGAACGATTCTTGTCGAAGGAGCGCAATGAACCGCCTGACATTGACATCGACTTTGAGCATCAGCGCCGGGAAGAGGTACTCCAGTACGTGTACCAAAAATATGGCCGTATGAGGGCTGCGCTTACTGCGGTCGTGATTTCTTATCGCCCAAAATCTGTCTTGCGAGATGTAGGCAAGGCCTTGGGCGTTGACCTTAGCGTTGTCGATAAAGTCGCGAAAGCTTCGAGCTCCTGGGGCGGACGCGCCGACCTTCAAAAGCGCTTGGAGGACTGCGGATTCGACCCCAATTCATCTATCGCAGAGAAGTGGAATGACCTGGCTGACGCCTTAATGTCCGTGCCACGGCATCTTTCTCAGCACCCAGGGGGATTCGTTATTTCGCATACGAAGCTGTCGCGCCTCGTCCCTATCGAGGCAGCCGCGATGGAAGATAGGTCGGTGGTGCAATGGGATAAGGATGACTTGGATGCTGTGGGACTTCTCAAAATCGACCTACTCGCACTGGGCATGCTGTCGTGCATCCGGCGTACGCTTGAACTGATTTCGGAACAACGCGGCTCCCGCTTCGAAATGGGAGATATCCCTGCCGAAGACCCTGCCACCTACGACATGATTTGCCAAGCCGATACGATGGGTGTTTTCCAAATCGAGAGCCGTGCGCAGATGTCGATGCTGCCTCGTTTGCGTCCCCGGACATTCTATGACTTGGTCATCGAGGTGGCCATCATCCGGCCTGGGCCGATTCAAGGCGGGATGATTCACCCGTACCTGCGGCGTCGGCAAGGACTTGACCCTGTGACATATCCGAGCCCGGAAATAGAAGGCGTGCTTGAGCGGACGCTAGGCATCCCTATCTTCCAAGAGCAGGTCATGTCCATCGCGATGGTCGCAGCTGGCTTCTCAGCAGGTAAAGCCGATGCCTTACGCCGAGCTATGGCGGCCTGGAAGAAGAAGGGAAATCTCGAGCAGTTCGAAACCGACCTATTGTCTGGCATGACCTCGCGTGGGTACACCGTCGAGTTCGCCAACTCTATTGTCAGCCAAATTCGTGGGTTCGCGGAATACGGATTTCCAGAGTCGCACTCCAGCAGCTTCGCGCTACTTGCGTATGCGTCCAGTTGGCTCAAGTGCCACGAGCCAGCTGCGTTCTTAGCCGCGCTCTTGAATAGCCAGCCAATGGGCTTCTATTCAAGGTCATCCTTAGTGCAGGATGCGCGCCGTCATGGCGTAGAAGTTCGGCCGGTCGATGTCTGTGTGAGCGGTTGGGAAGCCTCGCTAGAACCTGCGACAGTTGGGGCCCAGCCCGCCGTTCGTCTTGGGCTAAACAACGTGAAAGGACTTGAGCAGGACGCAGCCTGGCGTATCGAAGAGGCGCGTTCCATTGAGAACTTCAAGAGCACGAAAGACCTTGCAGCCAGAGCTCGGCTCGATGCGGCTGACATGAATGCACTGGCTAGCGCCAACGCGCTTGAATCGCTTTCGGGGAACCGCCGCCAGGCGATGTGGCAGGCCAGAGCAAGTATTCCGGATAAGGGCCTGCTTAGACCAGCGGAAATCGTGGAGGACCTGATTGAACTTGAGAGTCCAAGCGAGGCCGAAAGTGTAGCTGCGGATTACCGCTACGTGGGGCTGACACTTGGCCGTCACCCACTGGCATTCTTGAGAGAGAGACTAAATAAGTTGCGCTTCGTTCCAAGTGACGTACTAGCTGGTTTTTCCAATGGCCAGCTGGCACGAGGCTGCGGCATCGTTACCGTTCGCCAGCGGCCAAGCACAGCGAATGGCGTAGTGTTTATCACGATTGAGGATGAGGCAGGAACCGTGAATGTCATCTGCTGGTCCAGTGTTGTTGAGCAGTTCCGCCGGGAAGTCATGGGGGCACAGCTCCTCGGTGTGTACGGCATCTGGCAGTGCGAAAACAACGTGCGCCACCTTGTAGCCAAGCGCTTGGTGGACTTGAGCCATTTACTTGGTGAACTCGACACACGCAGCCGAGACTTTCATTGACATAGCCTCTGACCTGAAAAGGCTCTTCGCTCACGTTCAAGTAGAAAGGTGAGCGAGCAATAAGCCGCCCACCAGGAAAAATGAATCACTTAGCTCTGCGGAAGAATCTAGGTTGAATCAGTTGAGTGCGAATCTCGAAACCGCCACTGGGATTCTCAACCGCAACCACCTCCCGGACAGGTGCATGCATGGCTTCCTGAAGCATCTCATCAGACTTTTTTAACAACATTTCAAAAGCGTCACGGCTGCGTTCCGGCAATTTAATTTCCATGATGTAACCTCCATAAATCTAGTATAGCACTTTAAGGCAAAAGCCAAAGCAAAATTTCTAAATTCCGTAAAATCGGCGCTAACAGAGGTTCAAGGTTTTCCATTTTTCGCTGAATATACTCATCCTCTATGCTTTTGTGAATATTAAGAACTCCGATTACAGAACTGGGACCAGTTGTCGAATCTGAAAATAAAGGAAAACACATCAGGCACTTAACAGATTCATTCTGCGCTCCTAAAACATCTTTTAACTCATTCAGAACCGTTGAAGAAAATAGCCGATTGTTTTCAACTTGTTCAATTAAGTCAGACTGATTTCTATAAACCTGCGTCTTACCTTGAGCAAATGCTAACGGTGCTCCCGGTATGTATATCAGTGGATTGCTAACACCTTTTGGAATAGGCAAGCACAATGATGAAAGCTTAGGGTCCGCTTTATTAGAGCCTTCTGACGCGCTTAAGTTCAACTCCAAACGCAACACTCCATGCAAGTTCGCAATGGATACGGCCGATTCGATGCAACGGGTCTCAGTTTGCAACGTCGCGTGTAGATTGTTGAATTTACCGCCTCCGGCCGGGATGAACATCATAACATTGGCCGCGAAACGTGTCCGCCCCCCGTTCGAATCGAATCTAGCGCAAACGCTACAAATAGAACTTAGTTGGATTCGGATGGCTTGCTCCAAATCAACTAACTGCATCGGAACTGGCAATGTGCTTTCGACACTATTGCTTAAAATCATAAAGTCACGATAATTTAAAAGAAAATCTTCTGGCGGGAGTGTCATAAGCCTAGACAACGAATTTTTAATCGCCTCATTTGTTTCGTTGCCAGCTTTGGTCTGTGCCCAAAAAGTCGCCGAGAGTGACAAGCCCGCGATTGCTGAGAAAAACCAGAATAAAGAGGATTTCCCATCGAACGAAACACTGCTCAGTCCAAAGATGTGCGGATGATAAATCTGAAAAACGGATTCCTTTATTTCTTTCGTCCAAAGCGACCCCAAATAACCCGCCAGAATGCCCGTTATTGTCGTAATTCCGCCAAATAATGGAAAAAGAAAGACTGATGCAAAGAAATTTGATATTTTTTTTATCATGATTAATCCAGAATTAGGGATAAACGCCATTTCCGGGAATAGCTAGTAAAATGGATTAGTTCAAGCTGTCGCGCAGAAGAAGTTGCAAAGCGGAAAATTTAATCATACATTAAAACTGTCAGCGCTAAAAGGTACTACTCATGTGCGTAAACTACATCTCCGTATCAAGGCAAATCTGCTTCGACTGGTTCCGCACGCCTATTGAAGTCAATGATGATTGGCGTGATGAGATTTACCAGGACTACGCTGCGCCCTTCATCGTCCATGATGAGCACGGCCAGCGCAGAGGCATGCTGGGTAGCTATGGCTTCGTGCCGCAACGTCATCGACCAAAGAAAGTGATGAAGCCAGGCGAGGAGCCGAAGTTCATCCGCATGAGCACAATGAACGCCCGTGCCGAGGAAGTCGGTGAGAAGCGTCATTACAAAAAATTCTGGTTAGAGTCGAAGCTGTGCCTGGTTCCTGCGCTAGCACTCTTCGAACCAAACTACGAGGCTGGCCCGGGCTCCGTAAGGTGGGCTATTGAGTTAGCATCAAAGGAGCCGTTTGCCATGCCGGGAATGTGGCGTACCTGGGAAGAACCTGATGGCACTGTGATGAACAGCTTCACGCATTTCACCTTAAATGCAGACGCACACCCCTTGCTGAATCGGTTCCATGAGCCAAACGAAGAGAAGCGCGGCGCAGCAATCGTGCGTCCGGAAAATTATGATGACTGGTTGGGTTGCAAGAATCCTGAAATGGCTCGAGCCTTTATCGAGCTCTACCCCGCAGAGCTCCTTGCGGCACACCCCGCGCCGCGAGCACCTTCATCGCAGTCCAAGAAGTTAATCATTGAAGAGAAGGCCTCCGCTTCCACCTCTCAAAACCAAGGTAGCCTCTTCTAAAGTCCACCGCAGATTAACGGCAAAGACGCGACACAAGCACCTCCATGCGCAAATACTCAACAAAGAAAATTGACCAAGGCGACCCCGCCGACCACTTCCCCTCAAAGAAGCTGCTCCTTACCGAGAGGGGGGAACAGTGGGTTTCAAATTTTAGGGACGTCGACAAACAGCTGGCGCGTGAGCTAGTGTCGAATTTAACGCTAGTTTCCGCCACAGAATTTGAACGCAGCTTAATACAGAAAATAGAGAACTATGCTCAGGGAAAAGAAGGAAAGATTGCGCTTTTTGGGGCCCGTGAGCTAGACATCAAAAAAGGCGAAAGTGTATTTGATAAGGAAGGCAGGGGCGTTAATTCAACGCCTCGTGGTGTCGATGTCGGCAGCGAAGGCCGAGTGGCGAGCATCATAAGGACCCTCGCGAACAATAAGTCTGAGTTTTTGAATCATCCAGACGTTGCGACAATGCGTACCGAAAAATGTAGGCATGTTCTTTTTATTGATGACTTCATTGGCTCAGGGCGGCGCGTACGCTCTTATGTCGATTCATTTTTCTGTAACCCTAGTGTACGCTCCTGGAAGTCTTACCATCTCTTTAAGACGGCGGTAATTGCATACTCGGGGACTCCGAAGGGGCTGCAAAAGCTCGCACGGTCGAAATACAAGCTAGTCGCGCACATAGAGCGAAGCTGTCCAACATTGGGCGGGCTCCTATGGGATACGAAGAAAAGGAAAGCGTTGACACAGCTCTGTCTCGATTACGGTGAGAGGTTGAAGATGGGGTACCCCCTGGGTTACGGGGAAGTGGCCGCGCTACTGGTCTTCGAACATAGCTGCCCCAACAACTGTCCGCAGCTTCTATGGTTCACTCCAAAGAAGAAAAGCTGGGTGCCCCTGTTCCCGAAGAAGACTGTGGACAGCGAGTTCCGCTCCATCTTCCCGCCTGCAATTGCACTCGGCGATGACACGACCATGCTCATGGCAGCCGGTCAAAAGCGCATAGCTTCGACAATGCAGAACCAAGTTAAAGGCCCAATCCCAGCAAGCTGGCTGACCGTATTGGCACTGTTTAGTACTCGTGCTCGCCGTTTGGATGCTGTGGAAGCCGCCACCAAATTCAATAGCGTCCAGGCTGCGGACGTAGTTGAGAAATGCGTTAAGGCGGGTCTCATTGACCAGAACTGGCGACTAACTGACGCAGGCCGAAGAGAACTTAGCGCTGCGAAGAGGTTAAATGCTGAAAAGGAAAAATTGCTTCCCAATCCCATGGATGAGGTTTACTATCCAACCTCGTTGAGGAGCCACAGCGAGAGTTAGTGTTTACCACGTGCCATACCTTCGGGTGCAGGCATGTACCTTTGCCTTCGGGTTTAGGGTGGTGGCGGATTCCGCTTCCCATTGAAGTAGCCTACGCATTGACGGATGCGTAGCACGACTATCCCCGCGTCGCGGACTCCGGGTTTTAGCCGCGCTACGCACCCCCGTACAAAACTTAACGAGAGTAATCTTAATGTGGTCTCCTCGACACTACCTGGAACAAGGTAGGCTTCAAAAACAGCCGAGCGCCGTTTTGGCCGTAGCGGTTGAGCAAATCAAGCGTTTGCAAGCGCACAATCCTCCGCTTCCCCCAATTTTGACCTTGAAGCACCTGGCAAAGGTCACGAAGGTCCGAAAAGCAAAACTTGAATGCTTCGTCGAGCGAATAGCTCCGGAAGTCAGCTACAAACGATTCAATATCAAAAAGCGTACATCTGGGTACCGAAAAATTTCAATCCCTGAACCCGACCTTATGAAGGTGCAGGCTTGGATATCTCAGAATATCCTCCAACTCCCCAGCGTGCACTCTGCAAGCAAAGCATTTCGCAAGCATGATTCAATTTTAAAATGTGCAGAAGTTCATTGCGGTGCAAAATGGATGATAAAAATTGATATCGCAGACTTTTTTGGCAGCATTACCGAAATTCAAGCATATCGTGTATTTAAGGACTTAGGTTACAACCCCCTGATTTCCTTTCACATGGCGCGCATTTGTACAGACCTAATACCAAAGTCACAAAAATATAAGATGCAGGCATGGCAGATTTTCGAGAATAAATACTCGATTACTGAATACCACAACAAAAATAACTTTGGGCGTTTGCCACAAGGAGCACCCACTAGCCCGCTACTCTCAAATTTGGTCATGCTTCGACTGGACAAGACGATTGCAGAGCTGGCCGAAAAGCAAGGCTTGCGTTATACACGATATAGCGATGACATAACTTTTTCCACCAAAGGTGACTACTCGCGAAAGCAAGCGGTTGAGTTTGTAGCATCCGTCTCAGCGTTACTAAAAGCAGACGGGCTCTATCTAAACAGGAAAAAGACGGTGATAGTTCCACCAGGTTCTCGAAAAATCGTCTTAGGACTTCTAACTGACCGCGAATATCCCAACCTCACCAAAGAATTCAAAGAAAAATTGCGCCAGCATCTGTACTACATCAAGACGCTGGGCGTAGAGGCTCACATGCGCCGTCGAGAATTTGATTCTGTAGGCGGGCTTTATCGGCACATTCTTGGCTTGATAAATTACGCAAACCTAGTAGACCCTACTTATGCTTATAAAATGAAGCAGCAATTCAAGTCTTTGCCTTGGCCAGGTCAGTAAAGCATAAAAAATGCTATAGAACCTATGCGCACGATAACGATTTAAGACCGCATTTCGAGCACGCTTTTAAAGAAAAATGTGAAAGCACTCCCGATGTAGGCGGCTAATTCGCGGCCTTCCTTGCATCGTCGAGTGCTTTCTTGGCCGCAAGGTCAGCAACTTCCGCATTTGCCAGTGCAGTGGAGGCGGTGAAGTCATCAGCAGACTTACCGTCAGCATTCGTCAACGGGGCCTTGGGATTGAGTGCATTCACTGCGTCCTGATACTGCTTTTGAAGCGTGAGCATCTTAATCTTTGCATCCATGTCATTAGCCTGAATCTCGGACTTCGATTTATATAAAGAGGCGGCCGAGCCTCCGAGCGATGCCAGCATAGCAGAGGCCTTGTCGGAAGAAGCTGCGCTAGTCACGCCCAGCAAAGTGGGAACTCCAGTCTCACTAAAAGTTGCAGAGACGGATTTCGTAGACAGGAATGCGCTCTTTAGCGGCAGCACATAAATTCTCCCCATCTGCGAGATTGGTCCCGATTTATATGCCAGGTCCTCAGATGTGGAGTCGCATTCAACAGGCCCAGGCTTACCGCTGGAGTCGAGCGACGCGGTGACTTTATTGCACAGTAAAAGCTTGCCGTAAGCTGGCATCCTGTATTTAAGTCCGTCGCCCTCGCTGCAATTCGCCCCGCAGGAGGTCTTTCTTGCCAAAGGCTCAGTACCCGAAATCTTGAAATAGACCACTGACTCAGCAACTAGTCCCTCGAGGAAAGAGTGATTGATGTCAGCGGGGAACCAGTCCTTGTATTGTTTTGATTCGAGCGGCTTAACAACCGGTTCTCCGGCCATGAACGTCTCTCCGTCGAGTGGCCACTTTACCTTATCGGTAACCGATACTTTATCGGTGAGCGCCTTAACTTCTGCCTTCTTCGCAAGTTGCGACGCCCACTGCAAGCTCAATGCACGTAGCCGCCGATTGAATTCGTCTCGGTCTTCCTTCGATGTGTGCTTACCAAACGCTACTACCAACGTGGTGTACTGATTTAGTTGGGCTGTGGCAGCAGTCACATCATCATTAAGCGTATCAAGCTCATCTTGAGCCTTTTTTAGGTCTCTTAAATTCCGGATTGCGGCGGCCGAGCAGCTTCTTGATGTAGTCGGGAGGCTCTTCTGACCTTCCTTCAAGATGGCTAAGAAATTCTGGGAATCCAATGATAAGTGACTATTGAGCAGGCTGAGATTTGCAGGCGAGGCTGCAATGACTGCCTCAGCCACTGTCGTAATAGTCTGGGTCACACCACCAATAAATTCTGCGGTCTTGTCTTCCGCCTTCGCATTTATCGACTTCAGGGCCCCGTTGTCGTAATAGCTCACTTCGACATCGGTGGACTTAAAAAAGCTTTGCAAGGAGCCGAGGTCAATTACATACGAGCGAGTTGAGTCTCGTACCTCGGAAGGCGTCGCCTCAGCTTTGATTTTAATTTTCGCCTGATTGTTGTTATCCGAATCGCAGGAAATTTGCCGTGTAACAGTAATATCGAATTGGGTGAACGTCAAATTGTACGGTGCGCCGGACACTGGGATGTCTTTGCTGTCAGTCCCATCCGTAACTCGCACCGCGTTAAATTGCGTAGAGCAGGCGGAAAGAAGAAGGACACTAACTACGAGCGAAGACCTAGCGGAATTTTTCATGATACCCAGCCTCTTTATAGATGAATTTTATAGAGATGTATCCATGTGGCCCCTAGCAATTTGGATGCAAAAATTGCAATCCACCACAGGGAAAATATACCGGAAAAGTCATGAAAATTTTAAAAATATATGGGCTAAATTCAGGCAACCTAATAAAAATGCTCAGATAGTTGAAGTATTGAGAGTACCCCCCCCCTTCGAGCAAGGGAAAAAATCTGAAGCACGATGCTTGAAAAACAACACCTTCAACGATGCAATGAACTTGAGTTCGACGATGCTTGGAAAAATAAATGCCTTGACATCAAAAAAGTTTCCCGTGGGGAAATTGTTGGTGCGAAGGTTGAGAAGCAGAAAAAACGACAATGAAAAATATTCTTCTGCCCAGAAGAATATTTAAACTTGGTAATGAAAAAAAATCGCGAAAACAAAAAAACATCTTTTTATAAAACTCAAAAAGATTGAAAAACGAAGTGTAGTTATATTGAAGATTCCGGTTGATATTCTAACAAGCCATGGGCGAATAACTAATAGTGCTCCGCCCAGCAGTACTTGTCAGCGAAGGAGGAATATGAAACCATGCGCCCTAAAGAGAAATGGCGAAACGAATACGTGGCGATGGTCTAATCCGCTACGCTGGTGTTGCCAATAACTTTTTGGCCCTAGTCAGTCCAGTTATCCTTATTGTTTTTTAGTTCAACCGATTTGACATATCGGCTCAAATCAACTTGCTGCACGCCTATCGCCCGCATAACTTGGACAAAAAAATAAAAAGGAAATGCACCTCGGTTAATCTTAGCTTTAATTTGAAGTTCATTTTCATGAACACCTATAAGAGCTAATTTTTCCGACAGGCCACGATAAGTTAGGCCTTTGGCCAGTAGTTCGATTTTGATGATATCCCGTGCCTCCTCGGCGGGAGTAATATCTTCGACCATAATAAAGCCCCAAATAAAATTGACATTATAAGTCAATATGTATATATTTTCACGCCCAATTAGGTGTGCGTATCAAAAGCAACAGATACGTATGCTAATTGAATGTGTAAATATATTAGCTTACTGTAAAGGTTGATTTAATGCCGGTACGAAAATATGTCCTCACCGAAAAGAAGATTCAAGAGAGGCTTGCCGCAGGATGGGGCCAACTCGACGCGGAGGAATATCACCCGTTTCTCCGGATTACCGATATTTCCAGTAAGGGGCGGGTTCATCTCATCGCAAATCACCGTCTCGGTCGTCAGCTCCATTTTCTATCTGATTTGGAGTGGTATAACTATCTCGTTCGCTTGCGGGAAAAGAATGCGATTGATTTTCGTGAGCAAGTTGCTTTGTCGCGTGACGTAACACGTGCAATAGCAGCGGAATTGGGCGTTGAGCATCCCCGTGACAATCAAAGTGATGCACACACAATGGTTATGACTACGGACTTGGTGGTTACATATATGGGCCCGCGAGGGCCATATCATGTTGCCTATTTCGTGAAGTACAAAAACGACTTGGAGAACAATCGCGTCAAAGAGAAGTTGGCGATTGAACGGAGGTATTGGGAGGAGCAAGGGATAGAGCTCGTGGAGTTCACCGAGGCCGACATTTCGGAGAAACTGAAACGGTCCCTTCTTTGGCTCTCAACACATGAAACGCTCAGATTTCATAGCGAGCCTTTCCCAAATTACTTTAAGAATCTGGGCGATAGCATTGTCGCTGGTTTGCCAAATGCCCCAGCTGACATGCCGTTCACAAAGTATATGCAAGAACTCGACCGCCTTGGCGGCCTCAAACTTGGCGAGCATCTCTTGGTTGCTCGCCATCTTCTGGCAAAGAGTGTTTTGTCCACTGATTTTGAAGTCGATAGTGTTTGGTTTGCGCCGACAGGAAGCTTCAATGTCAACACTAACGAATTTGAAATTGAGTGAGGCGAAATAGTGCAGGAAGATTTTAAGACCGGTCAGGTATTTAAAATTGGTGGGATTGAGAAGCCGCAGCGAGTAATCTTGGCTTCAAAGCTTAATGACTATGTCATAGCGATTAACTTGATGGGTAAGCGCTGTGTGCCGACCAAATTTGGCTACGCAGCTCTGCGCAGTCAATGGGAAGTCGGTGAGCTAGTAAAGCTGGAGGACCCGAATCCAATTTTTTCTGACTACTTGACAGAAAAAAATAAAGCAGTAGTGGATGAGCGAATGGCAGCAATAGCGCCAATTGTCGGAAATATTGAATACGTCCTTAATTCGAAAGAGAGAAAAAAGGCAATCGATAGACTGGCTGTTGAGCTCGGAATTTCGGCTGAACGCTTAAATAATTGGGTGATTACTTACTGGCAGAGAGGGTGCCATGAGTTATCGCTTATTAATATGTATCATAAATGCGGAGGGGCCGGAAAAACCCGAACGGCGTCCGCGAAGAATGCTGAGGCATCTTCGGAAAAGCGGGGCCGAAAGGCTTACCGTCGAGATGGGGCAGGTATTAACGTCACTCCTGAGATTCGCAGCTGGATATTCCAGGCGAGAAAGCACTACTTTAGAACAGTCGAGGCAACGAAACAAGATGCATACGACATGCTTCTTTTGGAGAAGTTTCAGGATGCCCTCGAGCTAGATGAAGCCGGAGAAATTTTCAACGTTGACTTAGGGCGCTGCATTAGTTATGACCAATTTCTTTATTGGTATCAGCGTGATGTGAGTGTCGAGGAAGAGAAACGGGAAAAATACGGCGAGAAACACTATGCTTTGAATAATCGTCCGATTACCAGCGACTCTCGGGGCGAGTCGATTGCCCCAGGGTTTCGAGGTCAGATGGATTCAACTCGGGGTGACATGCAACTAGTGGCAAGTTGGAGCCGCTTGGAGCCCATCGGCCGCCCAACCGTGTATTTCCTCATTGATGTCGTATCGGGCCTAATTGGTGCAATATACATCAGCCTTGAGAATCCCTCGGGAGAATCTGCGATACGTACGCTGCTGAATGCCCTCGAAGATAAGGTTGAATTTTGCAAAAAATTTGGGATAAACATAACTTCGGAAGAATGGCCGACGATGGGAATTCCTTCTTATCTCTCAACTGATAAAGGCCCAGAATTCATGTCGCAAATGATGGAGAGATTTGCGAAATTGGGTGGAAAAGAGAACCCGCCAGCATATCGCGCTGATTTGCGGGGAGTTGTCGAAAGGATGTTCGCCGAATTACGGAGAACTTTCGTTCAGGCTGAAGGTTTTGTGGATAGGGATGCCGGTAAGCGTGGCTCGGTTGATAGTCGATTAAAGGCTGCTTGGAATTTGGAAGAATTCACAAAACAAGTGGTCTTATGGGTCATCGAGCACAACAATTCGGTTAATAAAAATTACCCCGATGACCCATACCTGATTGCAGATGGGGTGCCGACAGTTCCGGCGAAAATTTGGCAATGGGGAGTGGATAACATTCAGTCGAGAAATCGGGAGGTTTCTCATAACGAATTAATCGCCTTGTTGTATGAAGAGAAATCGGGGAGTCTTAATCAGGGTGTACTTGAGTTCAAGGGACGTTTCTATGAATCAGAAGAATATATGCAAAATGCCGAAACTCAGAATGCGTTGGTTAATCTTGAGGTTGGAACTGTGCACTTCGACCCAGCGGCGCTGAAAGTCGTGTATTTGCGCCATCCAACCATTAATAGTCGATTTGTGAGGTATGAATTAAATGTAGGGTTAGATATGCAAAATAAAATGTCGTTAGTCGAGTTGGAGCTCCTAAGGGAGAAAAAACAGCAAAATAACGCTCCAGCAAAGGCGAAGGAGACGGCAGGTCGTTTAAACCGAAAAAAGTTCGGCGCTGATACGAACAAAAAAGCGACTAAGGAAAAGAAGGCAGCGGGGCCGGACGGACGCGGAAAGGCCGCGAAAATTGCGGCAATTGATGCAAACCGGGCAATTGAAGCTGCAAAGCAAAAGGCGAAGGAAGAGCCCCTTATCATTGCAGGCGGCGGGGGGGCACCTTCAACGCCAAACGGGGAGGTGCAGCCTGTGAGTTCTGGGCCTAGCATTGCCGCCCCTGAGGCGGCGAGTGAACTACTTGAGAAGGACGTCCGGCGCTATCGGAGGCCTTATTTAATTTCAAAGCCATTCGGCACCTAATGGGACAGCCTATGAGGAGCACTTGCTGTCTGCACTGGAGGAACAAAGGTGGTGCGCAAAAATCATGCAGGGGATGCGAGTATCCCGCAGGTACCGCAGGTCGGCCTTGGAGGAGTGAGGCCTCGTGCGGCACAGTATTACGAACTGGGAGTACCTGGGTATGAAAATCCCCTCATTCAAACTTTGGGGCCATTATATTCGCTCGAAGAGATTGGATTGAAGATGCAGGTTGTGCGCCCCTATTCAGATGAGCAGCGCTTTCAATCTAATCCCCAGCGCCTGGCTAATATCAGCCTGTTGGGGCTGGGATACGTTCCAATTTCCATTCAAGCAGAAATGGGCCGTAAATTCGGAGAGGTGCTCCGAAACGGTTATGTTCACCGTCCGCTCATTAAGATTAGGCAAGAGGTGGGCGGTAAACACTTGGAGCCCGCACTCGACCACACTCCAGTGATTTCGAATACTACGTTTTTTGGAGTTTCCGGTATGGGGAAGTCCCGAACCATGGACCGCGTTCTGGCGAACTATCCGCAGGTTTGGTGGCATCCCGAGTACCGGACCTTGCAAGTAGTTTGGGTGCGAGTCGAGACGCCGGATGATGGTTCAACCAAAAGCTTAATCAGAGCGGTTCACCGGGCGTTGGACCGAGTTCTCGGGGAGAACGTGGCTCGCGAAATAGAGCGTAAAAAATACGTTCGGCATGACGCAATGGCTGAGTTGATTACCCGCATCGAGTCTGTTCACTTGGGGGCAATTATCCTCGATGAGCTTCAGCATGCGAAAAAGAGCTCGAAAGAGGCTAGCGATAACTTGGCCAGCTTTCTTGTCAGCTTTATCAACGAAGTGCGGATTCCCGTAGTGATGATTGGGACCGCCGAATGTTTCGACATGCTCTCGGTGAGTTTCCGAGCCGCTCGGCGGAGTATCGGAGAAATCATCTTTAGCTGCCCTCCAGGTCCCGAGTTCGACCATTTTGTATCGTCATTTTTTCGGTATCAGTATTTGCGGGTAGAGACTCCTCTAACTGAGAAGCTCATTGCCAAATTTTTTGTGCGTAGTCAGGGGATTCTTGCGTTGGCTGTCGTTCTTTATCAGCTAGCTCAAAAACGAGCCATCGATTGCGGGGACGAGGTAATTACTGAAGACCTCCTCGATGAAATCGCGAACGAACATTTCAAGATTTGCCAACCCGTTCTAGACGCCATTGCTACGCGGAATATAAGCCAACTTAAGAGAGCCTCCGACATGTTCTCGAGGCAAATTGGCTTCTTGCAGGAAGCCGTCTTGTAATGATTGTCTGGTGAGCCACATCGACTATTCCTGGAGTTTGAAATGATTTCCTACTTTCCCGCAGCGTTTGATGATGAGCTTTTGGCCAGCGTGGTTGCCAGATACCACCGAAATAGATTGGTGAGTGTTGTCCAAGCTGAGAACGAGAAGTTGTATGGCCAGCGGCATCAGCGTACGTCCGTCTCAATGCCAACAAACATCGCAGGTCTTCAGGCCAATGTCGGCGCATATCTTCAAATGACTTCTTCGGAGATGATTGATAAGCTGACCTTTTTTCCCTATGACTACGCCCACGTGAGTAGTGTGGTACGGAAAAATGCGAAGAAGAAAATGTTGGTCGCTGCAACTGGACGTGGCTCTGCTGTTGCTCGGTTCGTGAAGCGCCCAATTGGAATGAAGGTTTGTCTCGACTGTATGCATACCGATGCTCTTACGGTTGGTACACCGTTCTGGCATCGCGCACACAACGTCGAGGGTGTGCATTATTGCTGGCTACATGGCGTCGAACTGAGTTTAGCTGCTACGGAGTACTTCGATGACTATTACAAACCTCTGGAAGCGCTTCATCTAACGACCTCCACGAAGCCCTATTTAAGTTCGCACTCCGAGCGCACGAGGCAGCTTCTTATGGAATTTGCGCGGCGAGCTAACTCATATCTAAACGGAGAGGCGCAGAAGAAAATCGCGTACAACATCGACTCCCTTGGGCGAGCATTCTTTACGCGCATGTATCCGTTCGCAGCTAGGTCCAAGCGAATCGACTTGACTGCGATGGAGAGCCATTTCATTTCGTTCTTTGGGGAGCAATTTTTCGAAATTATGAATCTACAGCTGGTTCCTGGAAAGAAGTCGAACTGGTTTAGGACCATGTTCGGAACCCCGGAGCAGCGAAGCCAATGTGAGACTAAGAAACACATCGTAATGAGTATGTTTATCGACGAATTCCTTCTTCCACGAGGTCGCCTTGCGCCGAAGGCCGCAAAGGTTCTCAGCGCAAATCCTGCTGGGCTTTGGCTCTGCCAAAATCCTGCGGCGGACCACTACGGAACTTTGGTCATGCAAAAAGTGGAGACCTCACGCATGGTCAGAGGCAGAGCAACACAGGTGTTTAGTTGCGTGTGCGGTTTTTCGTTCTCGGCTTTCGATAACGAACGGGATTTGCAGGGACAGCCTGTACTTACAAGGGTTCGGACGCCTGGTGAGCTGTTCATTCAGCGATGCAGAGCGATGCATGCTATGGGAACGCCACTCTCGGTCATTGCAGCGGATTTAGGTGTTGATGTTCGTTTAGTCAAACAGATTTTGGCCGGAACCTTCCCTAGGGTTGCGCAAAACAGGAAGGGGATACCAGCTCCAAAATCTGAAGCTACGTTGGCTGAGATTCAAAAGTACTGGAACAAGCGGGGAAGAATTTGCACGCCAACTTCAAGTAAAAGAGTGGACCATGAAAACAGAGACCTTAAGTACGCGGAGGAAGTGATAAGCGCTGCCGCTTCAATCAGTCAGCAGCAACCGGCCATACGGGTTTCCCGAAACCGTATCCGGAAAAAAGTTGGGATATCGAATTACATCTTAAGAGAAGCCAAAGCAAAGTATCCTCGAACGCTCGACGCGTTGCGATGTACTCAAGAGACCACATCGGAATTTCGAGAGAGAGCCTCGAAATCAGATGAGTGCTGTTAGGCCAATTATGGAACGCCTCCGTAAGGTCGGTGCCAACTTTATTCCTTGGGCTGGTGCCAACTTTATTTCATGCAATATCGGTGCAAACTTTATTCCATGCGGTACGTGTTATTTAGTTACAAATCAATGAGTTAAGCGGGTGCCGTGGTATCCACTTTATTTTGCCGGGACAGCTGATCGCAGCGCTGCGCTACGAACCGTATTTCCTCACCGTCTACGACATCGTCCGTTACGCGCGCGCCAACGGCATCCTGTGCCAGGGGCGCGGCTCGGCCGCCAACTCGGCCGTATGCTATTGCCTGCACATCACGGAAGTGGACCCGGCGCGCGGCAACCTGCTGGTGGAACGGTTTATCTCGCGCGAGCGGGCCGAGCCGCCCGACATCGACGTCGATTTCGAGCACCAGCGGCGCGAGGAAGTGATCCAGTACATCTACCAGAAATACGGCCGCACGCGGGCCGCGCTGGCGGCCGTGGTGATCAGTTACCGGCCCAAGAGCGCGCTGCGCGACAGCGGCAAGGCGCTGGGCGTGGACCTGGCCATCGTGGAGAAAGTGGCGCGCTCGCACCACTGGTTCGACGGCAAGCGCGACCTGCTGAACCGGCTGGCCGAATGCGGCCTGGACCCGACCTCGCTGCTGGCGCGCCAGTGGGCCACGCTGGCCCAGAGCCTGCTGGGTTTTCCCCGCCATCTGTCGCAGCATCCGGGCGGCTTCGTGATCGCCCAGGGCAAGCTGTCGCGCCTGGTGCCGGTGGAGAACGCGACCATGGAGGACCGCAGCGTGATCCAGTGGGACAAGGACGACCTGGAGGAACTGGGCTTGCTGAAAGTGGACGTGCTGGCGCTGGGCATGCTGTCGGCGCTGCGGCGCGCGTTCGACCTGGTGGGCCAGCAACGGCAGTCCGTGTTCAGCATGCAGGACGTGCCGGCTGAAGACCCGGCCACCTACGACATGATGTGCGAGGCCGACACCATCGGCGTGTTCCAGATCGAGTCGCGCGCGCAGATGAGCATGCTGCCGCGTTTGCGCCCGCGCCAGTTCTACGACCTGGTGATCGAAGTGGCGCTGGTGCGGCCCGGGCCCATCCAGGGCGGCATGGTCCATCCCTATCTGCAGCGGCGCCTGGACCCGGCGCTGGTGCGCTTTCCGCCCGGCCTGGAAACGGCGCTGGGCCGCACGCTGGGCGTGCCCATCTTCCAGGAGCAGGTGATGCAGGTGGCCATATTGGCGGCCGGCTTCTCGCCCGGCGAGGCCGACCAGTTGCGGCGCGCCATGGCGGCCTGGAAGCGCAAGGGCGGCATGGACAAGTACCACGACCGCATCATCAACGGCATGCTGGAGCGCGGCTACGAGCTGGCGTTCGCCGAAGCCATCTGCAGCCAGATCCAGGGCTTTGGCGAATACGGTTTTCCCGAATCGCACGCGGCCAGCTTCGCGCTGCTGACCTATGCCAGTTCCTGGCTCAAGTGCCACGAACCAGCCGCCTTCCTGTGCGCCTTGCTCAACAGCCAACCCATGGGGTTTTACGGCCCCTCGCAACTGGTGCAGGACGCCAAGCGGCATGGCGTGGTGGTGCGGGCGGTGGACGTGGCCGTGAGCGGCTGGGAATCAACGCTGGAGGAAGCGGCTGGCGCGCGCGGCCAGCCGGCCGTGCGGCTGGGCTTGTCGCTGCTGCGCGGCATGCGGGCCGAGCCGGCGTTGCGCATCGAGGCGGCGCGCGCCGTGCGGCCGTTCGCCTCGGTGGCCGACCTGGCCCGGCGGGCCGGACTGGGCCGGCATGATTTGCAGGTGCTGGCCGGCGGCAACGCGCTGCACCAGTTGGCCGGCCACCGCCGACTAGCCTTGTGGCAAGCCGTGGGCGCCGTGCCGGACAAGGATTTGCTGCGCCCCACCACGCCGGACGAGGAAGTGCCGGCGCTGGCCGCACCGTCGGAAGGGGAAACCATCCTGGGCGACTACCGGGCCCAGGGGCTGACGCTGGGCCGCCATCCGCTGGCGCTGCTGCGCCCGCAATTGCTGGAGCGGCGTTTCCTGCCAGCGTCCACCTTGCAAGGCTTCCGCCATGGCCAGCTGGCGCGCGGCTGCGGCATCGTCACCGTGCGCCAGCGGCCCGGCACGGCCAAGGGCGTGCTGTTCATCACCATCGAGGATGAGACGGGCAATGTGAACGTGATCGTGTGGCCGGCGCTGGTCGAACAGCAGCGGCGCGAAGTGCTCGGCGCGGCCCTGCTGGGGGTGTATGGCGTGTGGCAGCGGGAGGGCACGGTGTGCCACCTGGTGGCCAAACGGCTGGTCGACATGTCGCATTTATTGGGCCGCCTGCCCACAATCAGCCGCGATTTTTGCTAAAAAACGCCTAATCCCCTTCAAATAACGCGCCGATGATGGCAAAATAATAATATGAAGACTTTAACATTGCGTCCGGCCATGCCGGAAGACGCGGCGTCCATCAGCGCCCTGATCACCGATCTGATGCCTTACATGACGCTCGATGCCGATGGCGCCGGCGCGGAAAAATTCATGGACAGCATGGCCGAACCGGCCATCGCCGCCTATCTGTCCCAACCCCGTTACCAGTATCTGCTGGGGTTTATCGGCTCGGCGCTGGCCGGCGCGGTGGCCGTGCGCGACGGCGCACATCTGTTCCACCTGTTCGTGGCGCGCGAATTCCACGGCTGCGGCCTGGGCCGCCAGTTGTGGCTGGCCGCGCGCAACGCCGCGCTGGCGGCGGGCAACACGGCCGGTTTCACCGTCAATGCGTCCGATTATGCGTTTCCCATGTATCAGCGCTGGGGCTTCATGCCCACCGGCCCGCGGGTGGAGGAGGGCGGCATCGCCTGGGTGCCCATGCGCCTGCCGGCGTGCGCATAGCAGGTATATGCGCGGCCATAGCCTGCCGGCCCTGGCGCCCGCCACAATGGTGTCAGCCGTGCCGCCCTTGCCAGGCTTGAACTGAAGTCAACTAAGGCCGGAACCCTCGTCGGCGGGATGCTCGTAGTAGCGGTGGATTTGCGCCGCCCACGCCGGGGTGGCCATGTTGGGCCAGTGCGCCGGGTCGAAGCCGGGCGCCTCGTCCAGCCGCTGTTTGTCGATGTTGAGCGTGAAGCCCTTGTGGGCCGGGTCCAGCGTGAGCGCCTGCCAGGGCACGGCGAACAGCTTGGCGCCCAGGTGGAACACGCCGCCGTGCGCCATCACGGCGTAGGCGATGGTACCGTTGCGCATGTCGAGCATGATTTCGCGGATCTGGCCCAGGTGTTCGCCCTTGAGGTTGCGCACCGGGTCGCCGAGCACGGTGCCGGCGCCCATCAGCTCGGGGCCGGGGCCATGGTGGCCCGTGTCCACGTAGGCGCCGTCGGCATCGCGGTCTTGGTAGGACATGGTGACCTCCCTCGAGAAAGTGGCCATTTTGGTGCCGCCGGGCGTGCCGGTCGGTTCGTTGTTTCACACTGCTGCCGGAATGACAAAGATGTTAAAAAGAAATTAGATAGTTGGCTATTTTCCACCGCTTTCCTTCCCGGATTCTACGCCCGGAATGGTAATTTTCCGGCGGGAAGGATGAAGAATGACTCAGTTTAGGCTATAATTTCAATTTCCCGCACGTGCCATTCGGCACCATCTGCAATGACCAAATTTGTCTTCGTCACTGGCGGCGTCGTGTCTTCCCTGGGTAAAGGGATTGCCGCCGCCTCTCTCGCCGCGATCCTCGAATCGCGCGGCCTCAAAGTCACCATGCTCAAGCTCGACCCGTACATCAACGTCGATCCGGGCACGATGAGCCCCATGCAACACGGTGAAGTGTTCGTCACCGACGACGGGGCGGAAACCGACCTCGACCTGGGCCACTACGAGCGCTTCATTTCCACCCGGATGAAAAAGGTGAACAACTTCACCACCGGCCAGATCTACGAATCCGTGATCCGCAAGGAACGCCGTGGCGAGTACCTGGGCAAGACGGTGCAAGTGATTCCCCACATCACCAACGAAATCCAGGACTACATCCGCCGCGGCGCGGAAGGCTATGACGTGGCCTTGTGCGAAATCGGCGGCACGGTGGGCGACATCGAGTCGCTGCCGTTCCTGGAGGCGGCCCGCCAGCTGAGCCTGCGCGCCGGCCGCAAGAACACGGCCTTCGTGCACCTGACCCTGGTGCCGTACATCGCCTCGGCCGGTGAACTGAAAACCAAACCGACCCAGCACTCGGTACAGAAGCTGCGCGAAATCGGCATCTCGCCCAACGCGCTGCTGTGCCGCGCCGACCGCCGCATTCCGGAAGACGAGCGCGCCAAGATCTCGCTGTTCTCCAACATCGAAGAGCAGGCCGTGATCTCCGTATGGGACGTCGACACCATCTACAAAGTGCCGCAGATGCTGCACGACCAGGGCCTGGACGCCATCATCTGCGAAGCGCTGGACCTGGACCCGGCCCCGGCCGACCTGTCCGTGTGGAGCAAGCTGATCTACACGCTGGAGCATCCGAAATCGGAAGTGTCGATTGGCATGGTGGGCAAGTATGTGGAACTGACGGAATCGTACAAGTCGCTGACGGAAGCGCTGCGCCACGCCGGCATCCACAACGAAGCGCGCGTCAATATCGAATACATCGACTCGGAAGAGATCGAAACCCGTGGTTGCGCCGAGCTGGCCAAGTACGACGCCATCCTGGTGCCGGGCGGCTTCGGCAAGCGCGGCGTGGAAGGCAAGATCATGGCGGCCCAGTTCGCCCGTGAACACAAGATCCCTTACCTGGGCATCTGCCTGGGCATGCAAGTGGCGCTGATCGAATACGCGCGCCACATGGCCGGCCTGACCAACGCCAACTCGACCGAGTTCGACTTGACCACGGATCAGCCCGTCGTCGCCCTGATCGACGAATGGCAGGGTGAGGATGGCAAGGTCGAGAAGCGCGACGAGAATTCCGACCTGGGCGGCACCATGCGCCTGGGTGCGCAAACCTGCGCCGTCAAGCCGGGCACGCTGGCGTCCGAAATCTACGGCGGCGTGGTGACCGAGCGTCACCGTCACCGTTATGAAGCGAACAACCACTATCTGCCACGCGTGGAAGCGGCCGGCCTGATCGTGGCGGCCCGCACCCCGACCGAAGACCTGTGCGAAATCATGGAACTGCCGCGTACCGGCGAACATGCCCACCCATGGTATATGGGCGTGCAGTACCACCCCGAGTTCAAATCGACCCCGCGTGACGGCCACCCGCTGTTCACGTCCTACATCAAGGCCGCGCTCGCGCACCAGGCTGCCAGCGGCAAGCCGCGCCTGCACGCCGTGAAAGATGGCGACCTGCAAGGAGATGCAGCATGAAACTGTGCGGATTTGACGTCGGCCTCGACCAGCCGTTCTTCCTGATCGCCGGCACCTGCGTGATCGAGTCGCGCCAGATGGCGTTCGACACGGCCGGCGCGCTGAAGGAAATGACGGCTGAACTGGGCATCCCGTTCATCTACAAGTCCTCGTTCGACAAGGCCAACCGTTCCTCGGGCACCTCGTACCGTGGTCCCGGCATGGACAAGGGCCTGGAAATCCTGGGCGACGTCAAACGCGAGCTGGGCGTGCCGGTGCTGACGGACGTGCACTCGATCGAAGAGATCGCGGCCGTGTCGTCGGTGGTGGACATACTGCAGACGCCGGCCTTCCTGTGCCGCCAGACGGACTTCATCACCGCTTGCGCCCAGTCGGGCAAGCCGGTCAACATCAAGAAGGGCCAGTTCCTGGCCCCGGGCGACATGAAGAACGTGATCGACAAGGCACGTGCCGCGGCCCAGGCCGCCGGCCTGCCGGACGACGTGTTCATGGCGTGCGAGCGCGGTGTCTCGTTCGGCTACAACAACCTGGTGTCGGACATGCGTTCGCTGGCCATCATGCGCGAAACCAACTGCCCGGTCGTGTTCGACGCCACCCACTCGGTGCAATTGCCCGGTGGCCAGGGCACCTCGTCCGGCGGCCAGCGCGAATTCGTGCCGGTGCTGGCGCGTGCGGCCGTGGCCGTGGGCGTCTCGGGCCTGTTCATGGAAACCCACCCGACGCCGGCCACCGCGCTGTCGGACGGCCCCAACGCCGTGCCGCTGGGCCGC
Source organism: Rugamonas apoptosis (assembly GCF_014042355.1). Taxonomy (GTDB): domain Bacteria; phylum Pseudomonadota; class Gammaproteobacteria; order Burkholderiales; family Burkholderiaceae_D; genus Rugamonas; species Rugamonas apoptosis. Next base: position 174,658 of record NZ_JACEZU010000002.1, on the reverse strand, counting down.
ATGAAGGAACTGCTGGCCACCTTGATCGACCTCGATCGCATCACCAAGAAAGCGGGCTTCCTCGAATCCAGCTTCAATTAATTGCTGCAAGCTGGTCCTTGTCCGGCGCGGCGCTGACCACGGCGCCGGACAACGTCCCGTTACTCGCACACCGCAGCTTGCGCACCAGACGCAAGGCGCGAACCGTTACGCTTAACCTTTGGAGAATGACATGAGTGCTATTGTTGACATTATCGGCCGTGAAATCATCGACTCGCGCGGCAATCCGACCGTGGAGTGCGACGTGCTGCTGGAATCGGGCGTGATGGGCCGCGCCGCCGTACCGTCGGGCGCCTCGACCGGCTCGCGCGAAGCGATCGAACTGCGCGACGGCGACCCCAAGCGCTACTTCGGCAAGGGCGTACTGCAAGCGTGCGAGAACATCAACACGGAAATCTCGGAAGCCATCATGGGCCTGGACGCCAATGAACAAGCGTTCCTGGACCGTACCCTGATCGACCTGGACGGCACCGAAAACAAAGGCCGCCTGGGCGCCAACGCCATGCTGGCCGTGTCGATGGCCGTGGCCAAGGCCGCCGCTGAAGAAGCCGGCCTGCCGCTGTATCGCTACTTCGGCGGTTCGGGCGCCATGCAACTGCCGGTGCCGATGATGAACGTGATCAACGGCGGCGCCCATGCCGACAACAATCTGGACATCCAGGAATTCATGATCATTCCCGTGGGCGCACCATCGTTCAAGGAAGCGATCCGTTACGGCGCCGAAGTGTTCCACACGCTGAAAAAGATCCTGCACAAGAAGGGCCTGACCACCGCCGTGGGCGATGAAGGCGGCTTCGCACCGTCCGTGACCAATCACGAAGAAGCGATCAAGCTGATCATCCAGGCCATCGAAGAAGCCGGCTACGAGCCAGGCACCCAGATCGCGCTGGGCCTGGACTGCGCCGCCTCCGAGTTCTACAAGGATGGCAAATACCAGCTGGAAGGCGAGGGCCTGAGCCTGACGGCCACCGAATTCACCAACCTGCTGGCCACCTGGTGCGACAAGTACCCGATCATCTCGATCGAAGACGCGATGGCCGAAGGCGACTGGGACGGCTGGGCGATCCTGACCAAGGAACTGGGCAAGAAAGTGCAACTGGTGGGCGACGACCTGTACGTCACCAACACCAAGATCCTGAAAGAAGGCATCTCGAAAGGCATCGCCAACTCGATCCTGATCAAGATCAACCAGATCGGCACCCTGACCGAGACTTTCGCCGCCATCGAAATGGCCAAGCGCGCCGGTTACACGGCCGTGATCTCGCACCGCTCGGGCGAGACGGAAGATTCGACCATCGCCGACATCGCCGTGGGCTTGAACGCACTGCAGATCAAGACCGGCTCCATGTCCCGTTCCGACCGCATGGCCAAGTACAACCAGCTGCTGCGCATCGAAGAAGACCTGGGCGATATCGCTTCCTACCCTGGCCGCGACGCGTTCTATAATCTGAAGTAATTGTCACCAGCGGCCGGAGCGATCCGGCCGCTTTTTCACACCATGCGTCTGATCACCCTCGCACTGGCGGCCTTGCTGCTGCTGATACAGTACCCGTTATGGCTGGGCAAAGGGGGCTGGCTGCGCGTGGCCGATTACGAGGCGCAGGTCGCTGTCGCCCACAAGAAAACCGCGGAGCTGATCGCCCGCAACGCCAAACTGGACTCCGAAGTGCGCGACCTCAAGGACGGCACGGGCGCGGTCGAAGAACGGGCTCGCTATGAGCTCAGCATGATCAAGCAGAACGAGATTTTCATCCAGATCGTCGGCAAGGGGCAAACCGCGCCCGCACCAGCCGCCGCCACCGCGCCCATACGCTAGCGCGGTGCTTCGTTACCCCCAGTTTTCCCCGAACCTCGAGTCGGTGTCACAAGTCGGTACACGGTGTCACAATTCGGTGTCAGGTCTGTCAATCGGACTAGCAGATAATACCTTTGCGCTTAATCAATCGGTATCGATATCGCATGTGGTAAACGCCACTTGCTGAGGCTACTTGGACAATTGAAGAGGCGCACCATGACGGGAATCTAAAGTGCGCGCCAACTGTCCGATTGACAGACCTGACACCGAATTGTGATACCGACTTGTGGCAAGCTGTTGCCACATGCCGCCGTCGCGGCCACAATAAAGGGATTTCTTATGCTCATACACGGCAGCTGCCATTGCGGCAATATCTCCTTCGCGCTCGATTGGGCGCCTGAACCGGCCTTCATTCCGGCCCGCGCCTGCACTTGCGGCTTTTGCGTCAAGCACGGCGGCGTGTGGACTTCCTGCCCCACCGGCGCGCTGGCGGTCACGGTGCGCGATCCGGCCCACGTATCACCCTACAGCTTCGGCACCAAGACGGCACGCTTTCACCTCTGCACGCAATGCGGCGTGGTGCCGGTGGTGACGTGCCGCATTGACGATCACTTGTACGCCGTCGTCAGCGTGAACGCGTTCGATGATGTGGATCGCACGCTGCTGCAGCACGGCAGCGCGTCGTTCGACGGCGAAGGCGAGGATACCCGACTGGCTCGGCGCAAGCGTAACTGGATCGCGAACGTCACATTCGACGGCGCCAGCGCGTAGTGCCGACGGTTGCCTGTCGCATCGCTATCGCCAGTAAAAATGGCGAGTATTAAATTAGCTTAAACAAAGGTAGTATTGCGTTTGACATGCAGCAAGAAGTCGCAGTTGACGGAAACACAAAACACTCTTGGAGGAGACGTCAATGTTGTCGAATGTCCGCATCGGTACCCGTCTGGGACTGGCCTTTTTTCTGCTGACCTTGCTATCGCTGGCGCTGGGCTGGATCGCGATCCAGCAAACGTCGGCCATGAACGCGCAGTGGAACTCCATCAAGCAAGACGCGCTGGCCAAGCGTAACGCCGTCAACCGGGGCAATATCGCGCTCGGTGACGGCATCCACCACTTCAAGAACTTCGTCCTGCGCGGCGGCGACTATGCGCAGAAATTCGGCAATGACATGTCGGCCGTCGAGCGGGTCGCGGACGATTACAAGGCCGTCGGCGCGCTCCATCCGGACGAGGAAAAGCTGCTGAACCAGCTGCGCGACGGGGCCACGGCCTACCGTGCCGACATGCAGACCTTGGTCGCCATGCGCGCCAAGACGGACAAGCCCAACGAACTGGACAAGGCCGTGGCCGGCGCCGACAAACCCATCTCGGCCGCCCTGGTCAGCCTGACACAACGCACCGACGAGACGCTCAAGCAGGCCGACCTCAGGATGACGGAAGTGAGCGCGGTGGCGCAGTCGCGTGTGCTGATGACGCTGGGTGTGACGGTACTGCTGACCATCGTCTCCGGCGTGCTGCTCACGCTCAGCATCACGCGCCCCATCAGCCGCGCCGTGACCGTGGCCGAGACGCTGGCGCGGGGCGACCTGGCGATCGACGTGCAGAGCAATGCGCGCGATGAAACGGGGAAGTTGCTGGCGGCCATGCAGCACATGATCGCCAGCCTGCGCCAGGTGATCGATAGCCAGGCCCGGGTGGTCAACGCCGCCAACCACGGCGACTTCGACGCGCGCGTGGACCTGGCTGGCTTGCAAGGCTTCCAGAAAGAGATGGGCGAGGGCTTGAACAATCTCGTCACCACTACCGGCGCCAGCATCAGCGACGTGGTGCGCATGATGAGTGCGGTGGCGGACGGCGAACTGGACTGCGCGATCGACAAGGATTACGAGGGTGCGTTCGGCCAGCTCAAGGAATACTGCAATAACACGGTGCAGAAACTGGCCCAGGTGGTGACCGAGGTCAACAGCAGCGCCGAGGCGCTGGCCAGCGCGTCCGAGGAAATCAGCGCCACGGCGCAGACTTTGTCGCAGGCGGCCAGCGAGCAGGCCGCCGGGGCCGAGGAAACCAGCGCCGCCATTGAGCAGATGACGGCCTCCATTTCCGCCAACACGGAAAACGCCAAGGTCACGGATGGCATGGCCAGCCAGGCCGCGCGCGAGGCGGTGGAGGGCGGCGAGGCCGTGCGTTCGACGGTGGCGGCCATGAAGCAGATCGCCAAGAAAATCCAGATCATCGACGATATCGCTTACCAGACCAACTTGCTGGCGCTGAACGCGGCCATCGAGGCAGCCCGCGCCGGCCAGCACGGCAAGGGCTTCGCCGTGGTGGCGGCCGAAGTGCGCAAGCTGGCCGAACGCAGCCAGTTGGCGGCCCAGGAAATCGAACAGGTGGCCACCGGCAGCGTGGACCTGGCCGAGAAGGCGGGGCGGCTGCTGGATCAGATGGTGCCCAATATCCGCAAGACATCCGACCTGGTGCAGGAGATCACGGCGGCGTCGGAAGAGCAGTCATCCGGCGTGGGCCAGATCAACAGCGCCGTTGGGCAGTTGAGCCAGACCACGCAGCAGAATGCGTCCAGCTCGGAGGAGTTGGCGGCCACGTCGGAGGAAATGAGCGGACAGGCCGAGCAATTGCAGCAGACCATGTCGTTCTTCAAGCTCGGTGGCGGCAGCCAGACGGGGCGCGCCGGACCGCGCCGCGGCGGCAAGCCGGAGCGCCGGCCATCCAGCAATTTCAATACGCGCGGCGCCAAGGCCGCCCACGGCGAGCAGCCGGACGAGGGCAACTTCGTGCGTTTCTAGCTGGCGCGTGGCCGGCAAGAAGCGAAAAGCGGGGTCAGTTCCGGCAATCTGCCAAAGCGTGGCGTGATGTTGGAACTGCCCCTGCCTTGCTTATCCAGGCGCGCGGCCGTGGGCGCGGTTGCACGGCCACTTTGCCTGGCTTACGCGTCTACCGCCCGCCGGCCCAGCGCCGGATCATCCGTGAAGAAGCCATCGATACCGGCGGCCAGGTAGCGTCGCATCTCGGCCACCGAGCCCGCCTCGTTGCGCGCGTTGTCGCCCGCGCCGTCGCGGAAGTCGGCCGCCAGGAAGCGGTTCTCGGGGCGGAAAGTCCACGGTTCCACCCGCAATCCCACGCGATGTGCATCGTCCACCAGCGCAGTGGGCTGGCCCAGCTTGCCGTCCTTGGCGAGCGGGATGATGGCGCGCGTGGGTGGCGCCACCACGTCGGCATACGCCGCGATGTCGCGCAGGCCGGCCGGAGTGCACATCTGGGCGAAAGTGAGCGTGCCGCCGGCCGCCGCCACGTCGCTGGGACGCAGCGCGTCCGTCACCACCAACTGCATCAGGCGCAAGTTGGCGCGCCGCCCCAGCTTGCCGCGCAGGTATTTCAGGTTGGCCACTTCGAACGACTGGATTTCGACCGGATTGCGGCGCGTGTACGCGTGCCCGGCCAGGATGGCGAGGAAGCGGTCCTCCAGCGGCAGGCCGACGCTGGCGAAATAAGTCGAACTTTTCAGCTCCGGCACCAGGCCGATCACGCGCCCGCGCGCGGCCGACTCGGCCGCCACGAAGTCGATGATCTCTTCCCAGCTCACCACCTGGAACATGCCGTCGTACTGGGCGCTGCCGGGGCGGGCGTCGGGCAGGCGCTCGATGGCGCGCAGGCTTTTCAGTTCCGCGAACGTGAAGTCGTCCACGAACCAGCCTTCGTGGGGCACGCCGTCGATGGTCTTGCGGGTGCGGCGGCTGGCGAACTGGGCGCGGCTGGCCACGTCCGTCGTCTCCGTCAGGTTCGCTTCATGGCGGGCCACCAGTACCCCATCCTTGGTGCACACGAGGTCCGGTTCCACGTAGTCGGCGCCGTCGGCGATGGCGCGCGCGTACGAGGCCAGTGTGTGTTCGGGCCGTAGCGCGCTGGCGCCACGGTGGCCGAACACCAGCGGTTTGGCTCCAGTCGACGCTGCCAGCACGGCGGCTGGCGCCAGCAGCGCGCAGCCGGCGGCCGCCGCTGCGCGCATGAAGCCGCGGCGCGACAGCCGGGCAGGGTAGGTTGAGGTGTGCATCAGAAGTCCGCCATCACGGTGAAGAAGGCCTGGCGCGGGGCGATCGGGAAAGTATTGTAGGTCTTGTCGGCCGCGCCCACCACCACGTTCAGGCTGCCTTCGCGGTCCAGCAGGTTGCTGACGTTGACACGGTAGCGCGCGTTCTTGAGCACGCCGCCGTTCAGGAACGGCAACTTGCCCGATACACCTAGGCTCAGCAGGAAGTAGCTGGGCACGCTCAAGTCGTTGGTGTAGGTGGCGTAGCGCTTGCCCACGTAGTCGCCGATCAGCTGGAATGCCGTGTCGGCCACGGTGGCGGTGGCGACGAATTTGTTCATCCATTCCGGGCTGCCCGGCACCGACTTGCCGGCCGTGGCGACGGTGGCCGCGCCATTGCTGTAGTTGTCCGAATAGGTGGAATGGTTGTAGGACAGCGCGTCGTAGAACGAGAACGCGCGGCCGAAGTGCAACGTGCCGGACAGGTCGATGCCGTCCGTCTTCACGCTGCCCACGTTGGCCAGCACCGGGTTGCCGCCGATGATGGACAGCAGCACGGGCGTGGGGCTGATCTGCAGCAGGCGGTCCTTGAAGTCCACATGGTACAGGCTGATCTGCGAGTCGATGGCCGTCACCGGACCGCTGGGCAGGATGCGGTTGCCGCGCAGGCCAGCCTCATAGGTGACCGACGTTTCCGGCTTGGCCATGGCCTTGAACAGGTCGAACGCCTGCTGGCTGGCCAGGCTCCACGGCGAAGCGCCGCCGCCGCCGTAGGTGACGAACTGGCGCATGTTCTTTTGCACGTTGACGAACAACTGGTCCTGGGCGCTGATATCCCAGCGCGCGCCGGCCTGCGGCAGGAACCATTTCTTGGTGATGATTTCGCCTACCGGCAAGGCCAGCGAGCCGTTGGCGATGGCGCCTTTGGCCGGCTGCACGGGGAAGCTGCCTTGCGCAAATTGCAGGCTGGATTTGAAACCGGCCTGCAGCGCCAGGTCTGGCCGCACGCGCCATTCATCCTGCAGGTGCAACTGCGCCACCTTGTTGTTGATTTCGCTGCCGTACTGGGTGATCAGCGGATTGCTGGGGCGGTCATACGGCGAGCTGGGGTGGTTCACATCGAGCGCATACCAGCGGCGGTACGCTTCCGAGCGGTTGTGTTCCAGCCACAGGCCGGCTTGTACCTGATGTTCGCCCAGTTCCATGCGCACGGTCGATAGCAGGCCGGCGCGGTTGATCGCGTATTCCGTGGTGCGGGTGGCATAGCCGGAATTGCCGAACACTTGCTTGAGGTTCTGGTTCGGGTAGTAGACGCTGAACAGGCCGGGCAGGCCAGCCACGCCGATCGGGCCGGCCACCACGCCGACCCCATCGTCGTGGTGGTAATAGAGCTGGTTGGACCAGGTGGCGCTCTCGCTCAGGTTGGCTTCGTATTTGGCGTAGCTCAGGTAGTCGGTACGCTGGGCGTCGCTGTAGTAGTTGTGGTAGTTGTTGCCGTCGGCGGCCGGGGTGGCGCCGGTGGGCGACAGATAGGCCAGCGCGGCCGCGAAGTCCGGGTACAGGAAGGGGCGGGTATAGGGCGCGCTCTTTTCGCCGGCCACGTGGACGGTACTGTCCTCGTTCGGTTCGATCTTGTCCGAGTAGTTGAAGAACACGGTCAGCTTGCCGGCGTCGCTACGATTGACGAACTTGGCGTTGACCTGGTCGCCGCCCTGGCGGCCCTGGAAGTCCCAGGCCCGCGCTTCGTGGTGGATGGCCGACAGGTAGGCGCTGTTGCCGTTGCCGAAGCTGCCCGTGTCGAAACGGGCATAGGTGCGCGACGTGCGGTGGCTGCCCACCGTTTGCTGCACGGTCGCGCCGCGCGTGGCCAGCGGGTCGGCCGAGAAGGTTTCGATGGTGCCGCCCAGGTTGCTGGTGGAGGCGGTGGCCAGGTCGCCGGCGCCGGACGACAGGATCACGCTGCTGACGTTCTCGCTGATGACGGCGCGCTGTGGCGACAGGCCGTTGTAGTTGCCGTACTGCTGGTCGCCCAGCGGCACGCCATCCATGGTGTAGCCCAGTTGCTGGCCGGAGAAGCCGTGTACGAACAGCGACAGGTTCTGCTCGTTGTTGCCCCACGGGTCGGCCGTCTGGAAGCTCACGCCGGGCAGGGTGTGCAGCGCTTTCAATGGGTTCACGCCGGGCAGGATTTTCTGCATGTCGGCCTTGCCCAGCGCGACCGAGGAACGGGTCTTGCGGGTGGCGATTTCCACCGTCGTGATGGGGCCGACGGCGGCCGCTTCGGTGGCGAATTCAGCCGCGCTGGCCGTGCTGTCGGCGGCCACCATGGCGAGACTGTCGGGCGTGCCCATGTCGGCCACGGCGCTGGCCACGTTGGCGGCCATGGCCAGCATGGGGAAACTGAAGGCCGCCAGGCAGGCGGCCATGGCGCCGGCGTGGGCGCGGGAAGCGGTACGGATCATCATTGAGCCTCGAGTGAAATGCCATTGCTTGGGGAACTGCGACGCGGCGGATGATAGGCAGTCTGTGTGACGCCGTGATGACGGGCGCTGGAGGCGGTATTCCAATTGCCGGCCGCGGTGGCTGGCGCGGTGGCTGGTATGCGGCTGGACAAGCGGGCAGGGCGCTCGTACACTGCGCCCCATCACTAACATGCAATGCGAGGCAATGATGCGCAGACTGGCGATAGGGGGAATTGCCGTGGCGATGGCGGCGGTCCTGACGGGATGCTACACGGTGGACCAGAACCGCTTTTCCACCTTCGTGGCCGGCACGGTGATGCCCGGCATGCCGATGGAGCAAGCGCTGGTGCGCATGGCTGCGGAAGGATTCTATTGCGACAGCAAGGCGGAAGCGCCGGCCATCGTGTGCACGCGCAGCCAGCAGCGGATCTTCCCCGGCAGTTGCATCGAGCAGGTGGACTTGCGCCGTGCGAGCGCAGGTAAGGCAGTGGGTACGGTCGATATCGCGCCCATCAAATGCGTCCACTGGTAAACGCAAAAAGCGGGGTCAGTTCCGGCATCGTGCCATCAATATGGCAGATTGCCGGAACTGACCCCGGGTTTCTTATTTTGAAACAGCCCCTACGTTTTAGTGCTTGGCTTCGCCCACGGGAATCAGCACTTCCACCGGCGCGTTGCTGGTGAACAGTTGGGCGCAATCGACCTTGTCGTAGTCGTAGTGCTGGCCGCAGAAATCGCAGTTCACGCCCACGTGGCCCAGCTCGGCTAACACGCTGTCCACTTCCTCGCGGCCCAGCATCTTGAGCATATTGCCCACTTTCTCGCGGGTGCAGGTGCAGTGGAACGATGGATGGACGGGGTCGAACACGCGGATCGTTTCTTCCCAGAACAGGCGCTGCATCAGCACGTCGATTCCCGTCTCCAGCAATTCTTCGCGCTTGAGGGTGGAACCGAGGATCGCGGCGCGGTTCCACGTTTCCAGCGCATCTTCCTGCGACAGCGGCACGGCTTCGGCCTTGCCGCCGTGGTAGGGCAGCTTTTGCAGCAGCAGGCCGCGCGCCACGTCATCATTGGCGGCCAGCCACAGCTTGGTGTCCAGCTGTTCCGAACGCAGCATGTAGTTTTCGATCACGGTGGCCACGTCATCGCCGTCCAGCGGCACGATGCCCTGGTAGGGCTGCTGGCCCGGCACCTTGTCGGCCGGGTCCAGGGTGATGATGAAGCGGCCCTTGCCGTGTTCGTTCAGCAGCGCCATCAGGCCGGCGTCGTCGGCGATGGTCACGTCCGGCGCCAGCTTGGCGGTGGCGCGCAGGCGCAGTTCCGCGTCGCACTCGACCACCAACAGGCGCACCGGGCCGTCGCCATGAATCTGCATGATGATGGAGCCGTTGAACTTCAGATTGGCCGACAGCAGGGCGGCGGCGGCCACCATTTCGCCCAGCACCGTCTTGACGGCGGCCGGGTAGTGATGACGCGACAACACCTCGCGCCAGGTGGCGGAAATATCGATGAACTCGCCGCGCACGGCGGCGTTTTCAAAGATGAATTTCTGCAGGGTGTCCGGGGTAGTGCTCATGTTTCTTATCCGATCTTGTTAAGTTGCGTCTTGAACATCTGGCCGCGCTGGACATAATTGTCCGCGTTGCCTTGCAGACGCTCGATTTCTTCCGCCGTCAGCGTGCGCACGGCCTTGGCCGGGGAGCCGATGATCAGCGAGTAGTCCGGGAATTGCTTGCCCTCCGTGACCAGCGCGCCGGCGCCCACCAGGCAGCCCTTGCCGATCACGGCGCCGTTCAGGATCACGGCCTGGATGCCGATCAGGGCGCCATCGCCGATGGTGCAGCCGTGCAGCATGGCCTGGTGGCCGATGGTGACGCCGCGGCCCACCGTCAGCGGATAGCCCATGTCCGTGTGCATGATGCTCGATTCCTGTACATTGCTATTCTCACCGATGGTGATGCGCTCGTTGTCGCCCCGGATCGTCACACCGAACCAGACGGAAGCGTTGTCATGCACGGTGACCTTGCCGATCACGTTGGCGGTGTCGGCGATGAAGGCGGAAGCGGCGATGTCAGGCGCGTGTTCGCCCAGTTGGTAAATAGTCATGGGATACCTTGGTTGAGAGCAACGGGATGGCGCTATTTTACGCCCTGGGCGACAATTCCCGCCAAAAACGGCCAATGCGAGGCACTGCACACATGAATCGAACGGTCGTGCTAATATTTTGATTTCCGGCCGGCAAGCCGACTATATTGCGCCATGCGCACCCATTTCAAGGCAGACCATCATGCATACAGCATCCCGTTCCGAATTCCTGCAAGTACGCGGCTTGCGCTACCACGTGCGCCACTGGGGCCGGGTGGGCGCGCCCAAGATCGTCATGGTGCATGGCTGGATGGACGTGTCGGCCTCGTTCCAGTTCGTGGTCGACGCCCTGCAGGGCGACTGGCACGTGATCGCGCCGGACTGGCGCGGTTTCGGCCTGTCGGAACGGTCCGGCTCGGACACCTACTGGTTCCCCGATTACCTGGCCGACCTGGATGCCGTCCTGCGCCACTACGCGCCCGATGAAGCCATCAACCTGCTGGGCCACAGCATGGGCGGCAACGTGGTGGGGCTGTACGCGGGCGCGCGGCCGGAGCGCGTCCGGCGCCTGATCAACCTGGAAGGTTTCGGCCTGCGCGCCAACCGGCCAGAACAGGCACCGAAGCGCTACGCCAAATGGATGGACGACATGCTGGAACCGCCCACCATGCGCGGCTACGCCTCGCTGGAAGCGGTGGCGGCCCGCCTGCAAAAGACCAATCCGCGCCTGACGGACGCGCGCGCCGCCTTCCTGGCCCAGCACTGGTCGGCCCGCAACGAAGCGGGGCAGTGGGAAATCCTGGGTGACCCGGCCCACAAGCGCATGGGGCCGCTGTTGTACCACGTAGATGAAGTGATGGCGTGCTGGAAAGCCATCACGGCGCCCGTGCTGTGGGTGGAGGCAGTGCATACCAATATGTGGGACTGGATGGGCCCCAAGCCCGAGGCGCGCGTTGAAATCGAACGCCGCCTGGGCCACCTGGCCGACGTACGGTGCAAGATGATGGACGATGCGGGCCACATGCTGCACCATGACCAACCCGAAGTGCTGGCCCGCATGATCGAGGAATTCCTCGCCTGAAACACAAGCGCGCCAGCGTTAAGCCAGCTCTAACGGGACGCTGGCAGGCAGCGTACAATGAGCGTTTCCGTACTGCTGAAGCAAGGCCTGGTATCCGTATGTTAAAAGTCGATCTGCACTGCCATTCCAATGTTTCCGACGGCGTGCTCGCGCCGTCCGCCGTGGCGGCGCATGCCCGCAAGGCGGGGGTGGATGTGTGGGCATTGACCGACCATGACGAAGTGGACGGTGTGGCCGCGGCCCGCATCGCCGCCCAGGACCTGGGCATGCGTTTCGTGTCCGGGGTCGAGATTTCCATCACCTGGGCCAAGGAGACGGTGCACATCGTCGGCCTGCAGGTGGACGAAACCAATCCCGCCTTGCTGGCCGGCCTGGCCCGTACCCGCGCCGGGCGCGATGCGCGCGGGCGCGAAATGGCGGCCCAACTGGCCACCGTCGGCATTCCGGACGCTTATGAAGGCGCGCTCAAGTATGTGGGCAACCCGGACCTGATGTCGCGCACCCATTTCGCCCGCTACCTGATCGAAATCGGCGCCTGCGCCAACGTGCCCGAAGTATTCAAGAAATACCTGACCGAAGGCAAGCCTGGCTACGTGCCGCACAGCTGGGCCAGCCTGGCGGACGCCGTGGGCTGGATCCGGGGCGCGGGCGGCGTCGCCGTGATCGCCCATCCGGGCCGCTACAAGTTCAACCAGATGGCGCAGGGTGTGTTGTTCGACGAATTCAAGCAATTGGGCGGCACGGCCATCGAGGTGGTGACGGGCAGCCACACGCCGGACCAGTACGCCGTCTATGCCCAACTGGCCAACCAGTATGGTTTCCTGGCCTCGCGCGGCACGGATTTCCATGCGCCGGGCGAGGCGCGCATTGATTTTTCCCTGCTGCCGCCGTTGCCGGCGAATGTGACGCCGATCTGGCACGACTGGTTTTAACGGCCGATTGTGACCAGAAGCTTGTTTTTCCCAGTGATCGCCCGTATTTTATAGCTTCGTTAGGATTTCGGCATTGGCCATAGGGAAACTTTCATGAAGCGCATCTTCCTGTTTATCGCCACCAACCTCGCGGTGATGTTGGTGTTGTCCATCGTCTTGTCCGTGCTGGGCATCGGCCGTCCGGGCGTCAACGGTGGGCTGGACCTGGGCAGCCTGCTGGCGTTCTCGCTGGTGGTGGGCTTTACGGGCGCCATCTTTTCCCTGCTGATCAGCAAGCCCATGGCCAAGTGGAGCACGGGCGCGCGCGTGATCGACACGCCCGCCAATTCCACTGAACTGTGGCTGGTCAACACCGTCAAGACGCTGGCCGAGCGCGCTGGCGTGGGCATGCCGGAAGTGGCCATCTACCAGGGCGAACCGAACGCCTTCGCCACCGGTGCATTCAAGAATTCGGCCCTGGTGGCCGTCTCCACCGGCCTGCTGGAAAGCATGAACCGCGATGAAGTGGAAGCCGTGCTGGGCCACGAGATGGCCCACGTGGCCAATGGCGACATGGTGACCATGACCTTGATCCAGGGCGTGGTCAACACCTTCGTCGTGTTCCTGGCCCGCGTGGTGGGTTATTTCGTCGACCGCGTGCTGCTCAAGGGCGATGACGAGCGGCGCGGCCCCGGCATCGGCTACACGGTCACCGTGTTCGTGTGCGAAATCGTGTTCGGCCTGGCCGCCTCGCTGATCGTGGCCTGGTTCTCGCGCCAGCGCGAATTCCGCGCCGACGCCGGCTCGGCCCGCCTGCTGGGCAACAGCCTGCCCATGCAGCACGCCTTGGCCCGCCTGGGCGGCATGGCGCCGGGCGCGTTGCCGCAATCGTTGTCGGCCTCTGGCATCACGGCCGGCGGCGGCTGGGGCGCGCTGTTTTCCACCCATCCGCCGTTGGAGCAGCGGATCGCGGCCTTGCGTAGCGTACAATTGTGAGAAATCAACAGCGGGGCGTTCGCGCGCCACAGTGACCGGCTCATGAGTCAATTCTTCCAGATCCACCCCGACAATCCGCAGCAGCGCCTGATCAAGCAGGCCGCCCAGATCATCCATGGCGGCGGCATCGTCGCGCTGCCCACGGATTCCTGCTACGCGCTGGTGTGCCATCTGGACGACAAATCGGCCGTGGAGCGCTTGCGGCGCATCCGCGGTATCGATGAGAAACACCATTTGACGCTGCTGTGCCGCGACTTGAGCGAGATCGGCGTCTATGCGCGGGTCGATAACCGCCAGTTCCGCCTGCTCAAGGCCGCCACGCCGGGGCCGTTCACCTTCATCCTGGAGGCGACCAAGTGCGTTCCCCGTCGCCTCAGCCACCCGTCGCGCAAGACCATCGGCCTGCGGGTGCCGGAAAACGCCATCGTGCAAGCCCTGCTGGAAGAGCTGCAGCAGCCGCTGCTGGGCACCACCCTGATCCTGCCCGGCGACGAGGACATGCCGCTGACGGACGCCGACGACATTCGCGACAAGCTGGAAAAGCAGATCGAGCTGATCGTCGATGGCGGCGCCTGCAGCCTGGAACCCACCACCGTGATCGACCTGAGCGGCAATGAGGCCGAGCTGGTGCGCCAGGGCCGGGGCGACGCCGCCGTGTTCGGCCTGTAAGTGGGCGCCCACCCCGTCCGCCGCGCGGGCCTTAACCCCGCCTTAAGTGGCGCCCGCTCCAATGGCGGTTTTGCCGCTCTGATAAAATCCCCCACATGAACGATTATCAAACCATCCTGGTCTACGCGCTGCCGGTGCTGTTCGCCATCACCCTGCACGAAGCGGCGCACGCCTACGCGGCCCGTTACTTTGGCGACAGCACGGCCTATCTGGCCGGCCGCATGAGCATGAACCCCATCAAGCATATCGACTTGCTGGGTACCATCATCATTCCCATCATGTTGTACCTGGCCACGGACGGTAAATTCGTGTTCGGCTACGCCAAGCCGGTGCCGGTGGACTTTTCCGCCTTGCGCAATCCGAAAAAACAGATGGCGTGGGTAGCCCTGGCTGGCCCGGCCGCCAACTTCGTGATGGCGTTCGGCTGGATGATGTTGGCCCTGCTGGAATCGGCCGCCGGCGTGACGGAACCGTTCTTCGTCCGCATGGCGCAGGCCGGCATCCTGACCAATATCCTGATGTTCGCCTTTAACCTGGTGCCCATCCCGCCGCTGGACGGGGGCCGCATCCTCACCAGCGCGTTGCCGCATGCGCTGGCCTACAAGTTCGCCCGTATTGAACCATATGGTTTTTACATCGTGCTGGCCTTGATATACTTCAAAATCCTCAATTTCTTCGTCGTGCCGCTGGCCATGCTGACCGAATATGCGCTCCGTATGCTGCTCACGCCGCTTTCCCTTCTTTTAAGTTGACCAATTATGTATCCTGATCGCGTCGTTTCCGGCATGCGCCCCACTGGCGCCATGCACCTTGGGCATTACCACGGTGCACTGAAAAACTGGATCAAGATGCAGTCCGAACTGCCTTGTTTGTTCTTCGTGGCCGACTGGCACGCGCTGACCACCCATTACGACGATCCCGCCATTATCGAGCGCAGCACCTGGGATATGCTGGTGGACTGGCTGGCGGCCGGTATCGACCCCTCGCAATCGACGCTGTTCATCCAGTCCAAGGTGCCGGAACACGCCGAGCTGCACTTGCTGCTGTCCATGGCCACGCCGCTGGGCTGGCTGGAGCGGGTGCCCACCTACAAGGACCAGATCGAAAACCTGGCCAACCGCGACCTGGCCACCTACGGTTTCCTCGGCTACCCGCTGCTGCAGGCGGCCGACGTGCTGATTTACCGCGCCAGCCAGGTGCCGGTGGGCGAGGATCAGGTGCCCCATATCGAGATGATGCGCGAAATTGCGCGCCGTTTTAATCACTTGTACGGCAAAGAGAAGGGCTTCGAGGAAAAGGCGCAGGAAGCCGTGAAGAAGCTGGGCAGCAAACGCGCCAAGCTGTACAACGAACTGCGCACGGAATACCAGCAGGACGGCAAGGACGATGCGCTGGAGCAGGCCAAGGCCATGCTGGACGACGCCCAGAGCCTGTCCATGATCGACCGCGAACGCCTGTTCGGCTACCTGGAAGGCAGCCGCAAGCTGATCCTGGTCGAACCGCAAGCCCGTTTGACGGCCGCCTCCCGCCTGCCGGGCCTGGATGGCCGCAAGATGTCCAAGAGCTACGGCAACGCCATCGCCTTGCGCGAGGACAAGGAAGTGGTCACCAAGAAAGTACGCACCATGCCCACCGATCCGGCCCGCGTGCGCCGCACGGACGTGGGCGATCCGGCCAAATGCCCGGTCTGGCAATTCCACGAAGTCTATTCCGACACGGCCACCAAGGAATGGGTGGTCAAGGGCTGCAAGTCGGCCGGGATTGGCTGCATCGAATGCAAGCAGCCGGTCATCGACGCCATCATCAAGGAACAGGAGCCCATGCACGAGCGCGCCCAGCAATACCTGGACGACCCGTCGCTGGTGCGCGCCATCGTGGCCGACGGCAATGACGTGGCCCGCAAGCTGGCCCAGGAAACCATGCGCGACGTGCGCGAAGCGATGGGCCTGGCTTACGCATGAGCGAATGCATCTCTTCCTGGGTGCGCCGCTATGCGCCCCTGATTCCGGGCGGCGAAGTGCTGGATCTGGCCTGCGGCAGTGGCCGCCATGCGCGCCACCTGGCCGCGCTCGATCACGCCGTGGTGGCCGTGGACCGCGATCCGGCCGCGCTGGCCGCCGCCGCTGGCCCCGGCATCGTCACCTCGGAAGTGGACCTGGAGGCCGATGACGCCGTGTGGCCGTTCGGCCCCGGCCGCTTCGCCGGCATCGTCGTCACCAATTATCTGCACCGCCCGCTGCTGGCATCCATGGTGGACAGCCTGGCGGCGAACGGTGTGTTGATTTACGAAACCTTCGCCGACGGGAACGCCCAGTTCGGCAAGCCATCCAATCCCGCCTTTTTGTTGCAGGCGGGCGAACTGCTGGAGCTGGCGCGCGACCACGAGTTGCGCGTCGTCGCGTTCGAGGAGGGTGTGGTTGAAGCGCCTAAACCTGCGATGGTGCAACGCTTGTGCGCCGTCAAGCAGGACTTTCCCCGCGTGGCGGCCCTGTTGCCGCCATTTTGAACAGTGATTTGTAGGTGGCGATGCACCACAGGCGCGGGCTATCGTCTACAATCGTTGTTTTAATCCTTTATGCAATTGGTTTCCTATGATTAAGGGCAGCATAGTAGCAATCGTCACCCCGATGCACGCAGACGGCAGTCTGGACTTCCCGGGTTTGAACAAGCTGATCGACTGGCACATCGCTGAAGGTACGGACGGCATCGTGATCGTCGGCACCACCGGCGAGTCGGCCACCGTTACCGTGGATGAGCACTGCGCGCTGATCAAGGCCGCGGTCGAGCACACCAAGGGCCGCATCCCCATCATCGCCGGCACCGGCGGCAATTCGACCGCCGAAGCGATCGAGCTGACCCGTTACGCCAAAGAGGCTGGCGCCGACGCCGCCCTGCTGGTGGTGCCGTACTACAACCGTCCTACCCAGGAAGGCATGTACCAGCACTTCAAGGCGATCGCCGAAGCGGTGGACCTGCCCATCATCCTGTACAACGTGCCTGGCCGCACCGTTGCCGACATGAGCAACGAAACCATCCTGCGCCTGGCCGCTATCCCCAACATCGTCGGCGTCAAGGACGCGACCGGCAACATCGGCCGTGGCCTGGACCTGCTGCGCCTGGCGCCCAAGTCGTTCGCCGTCTATTCCGGTGACGATCCGTCCGCCATGGCCCTGATGCTGGCCGGTGGCATGGGCAATATCTCCGTGACGGCCAACGTGGCCCCGCGCGCCATGCACGAAATGTGCAAGGCCGCCATGGCGGGCGAGATCGCCAAGGCCGTGGAGATCAACAACAAGGTGTTCCCGCTGCACCAGAAACTGTTCATCGAACCGAATCCGGTGCCCGTCAAGTGGGCGCTGGCCGAGATGGGCATGATGCCGGCCGGCATACGCCTGCCGCTGGTGCCGCTGGCTGGCGAGTGCCACAACGCCGTGCGCGCGGCGCTGCGCGAAGCGGGCATCTTGCCGTAACTGGCTGTTCACCGTCAGCGAACCGCGTGCCGCACGCGGTTCGCTCTCTAACCTGATTCCAGCTGTCATCCAGCTTCTTAACCAGTAACGACATGACTATTCGCAAGACAGCATCTATTTCCTCGCAGCGTGCCCTGATCGTGGGCGCCTTGATGGCCAGTTTGACCGGTTGCGGCATGATCGGTTCCGTTGTCGGCAATGACAAGGTGGATTACAAGTCCGCCAAAAAGGCCAGCACGCTCGACGTGCCGCCGGATCTGACGCAATTGCAGAAAGATAACCGCTACTCGCTGCCCGATTCGGCCAACGGCATCGCCACCGCATCCGGCTATAACGCGCAAAAAGGCAACAGCCCGGTCGCCGCAGTGCAGGCCGGCACGGTTGTGGCGCCTGCCGCGTTGAACGACATCCGCGTGGAACGTGCCGGCAACCAGCGCTGGTTGGTCGTCAAGCAGACGCCGGAGCAGCTGTGGCCGCAACTGAAACAGTTCTGGGAAGACTCGGGCTTCACGCTGGCGCTGGACATGCCAGCTGCTGGCCTGATGGAAACGGAATGGAACGAGAACCGGGCCAAGATTCCGCAGGATTTCATCCGCAATACGGTGGGCAAGGTATTCGATTCGCTCTATTCGAGCGGTGAGCGCGACAAGTTCCGTACCCGCCTCGAACGTGCCGCCGATGGCAGTACCGAAGTCTACATCAGCCACCGCGGCGCCCAGGAAGTGGTGACGGGCGCCCAGAAGGAATCGACGATGTGGACCGCCCGTCCCAACGATCCCGGCCTGGAAGCGCAATTCCTGGCACGCCTGATGACCAAGCTGGGCAGCACGGAAGACGCGCAGGCCAAGACGGCGGTATCGAACGCCATCGTCCAGCCGCAGCACGCCACGCTGGTGGGGGCGGGCGCCGAGCGCGCCGTGTCGGTGGACGAGGGCTTCGACCGTGCCTGGCGCCGCGTGGGCCTGGCGCTGGACCGCGCCGGCTTCACGGTGGAAGACCGCGACCGTACCCAGGGCACGTACTTTGTGCGCTATGTGAACCAGGACGCGGGCGAAACCAAGGGCTTCTTCAGCAAACTGTTCAGCTGGGGCGATTCCGAGGCGGACAAGGAAGCGCAGCGTTACCGCATCGCCGTCAAGGCGGGCTCGGGCAGCGACAGCCTGGTCACGGTGCTCAACAACGCCGGCAAGCCGGAAACGGGCGCGGTAGCGGAAAAGATCCTGACCCTGCTGCACGAGCAATTAAAATAACGGCAAGTCGCAGCCAGCCACACGCTCGAGCGTGGCTGGCCGCCACAGAAACCGGCCGCTGGCCGGTTTTTTTACGCCCCTTGCCTTGATTATGAAACTGGCTGAACTATATTGAAGACATGACGTGCGGCAATGGCAGTTGTTTGGGCGTAAAAAAACCGGCCCATGAGCCGGTTTCTTGAAGTCCAGGCGTAAAAAAACCGGCCCGAAGACCGGTTTCTTTACACAAGCTGATTACTTCGAAGCAGCGGAAGCAGCCGAAGCAGCCGAAGCGGCAGGAGCAGCAGCAGCGTCCGAAGCTGCAGGAGCAGCAGCCGAAGCAGCAGGAGCAGCAGCGTCAGCAGCAGGAGCGGCTGGAGCGGCAGCAGGAGCAGCGGCTTCAGGAGCGGCTACTGGAGCAGGAGCGGCAGGCGCTTCTTCTTTTTTCGAGCAAGCAGCCAGAGCAACAGCCAGCAGGGAGACGATCAGCAGGGATTTTTTCATGGGGTTTTCCTTAATTAATTCAAAATTAAAAACAACATTGTTGCGATGAATAATTACCGGTAATTATCGCTCATTAGGTCGTCTTCGAAGGCTTTTCGTACCATAAGGTGCCTGCCAGACAACGGAAACTTCCTAACCGAATATTATAGCGATTTTTGGTGCATCGCAATAGCGCAATCAATCGTTTTTCATAACTATTTTGCGATATCGCAACATTTCGTTTCAAACCCCGTGGAACGGAATTATCACCTAATCATCACTTACCACCGGCATTTTTACGCGCACCGCGCATTTTACCTTGATATGGCTCATAAGCCAGCCGTACTTGCATGTAAACCGGGCGAGGATTCCTTCCAGATGGCAATGAAGCGTTCCGCACAGACTTGTGTGTCGGGCGGAGAGTCGAATACGGCCTCGCCACGCAGGTGCTCGGCATGGAAGCGGCGCACCTGGTCGCGCCCGTCGGCGATGCAGAAGGAATCGGTCAGCTGGCGCAGATTCTTGTGGGTGAGCCGGCATTCGATGGCGTGGCCATAATCCTTGAGCAGGCGCAGGAAACGGGGCGCCTCGCGCTCCAGGTAGGCGTTGCTGTGGGCGACTAATTGCAGCTTGCCGCCGCCGCTGAGAAAAGGACGCAAGATGGCGTCTGTCGCGCTGCTGCCCAGTTGCCACAGCGCGAAGTCGGGGTCGAACATCTGCAGCTGGAGTCTGGCCCGGGACAAGCACAGCTGCAGCAGCTGTTCAAATTCCAGCCGGCTGGAAAACGCGCGCGTTTGCTTGTCCACGGAACCTCCCTTATATACCTATGCCTGCCTATGCCGCCCAGGTACGGACGTTCAGGCCAGTTCGATCCAGCCATCCTGATACCAGGTGTAGAGCGCATCCATCACATCGTCCGAGGCGCCGGCGATGGCCGAGCCGTCCAGGGCGCGCTGGTTGGCCAGCGCTTCCAGCGTGACCTTGTCGGCGCGGCCGATGGCGAACGATTCGCCGTTGATGAATACGTGCTTGCCACGATACAACATTTGCGTCTTGCGCGACAGCACCAGCCCTTTTTTAGCGGCCGTTTCGGCGAACTTGCCCACCGCGAGCGGCTTGGCCGGGCCCGTGAAGAACACGTTGTGCTTGGGCTCGGACAAGTGTTCACCCAGGAAGATGGTGACGTCGTCCTCGGTGAAGCGCACCTTGTTCAGTTCGTCGGCCACGGCGTCCAGCATGTGGCGCGGGATTTCGGCCGGCTTGTTGGTCGCTTCCAGCTCTGGATCGGCGTAGCGGCCCGGCAGGTCGATCGAGTCGGCCATGAATTGCAGGAACGCTTCGCCCAGCTCCTGATAGGACGGCGAGCGGAAGCCGATGGAATAGGTCTGGCAATCGCCGATGGCCACGCCGTCGTGGGCGTAGTGGGGCGGCAGGTACAGCATGTCGCCTGGCTCCAGCACGAATTCCTCGTTCGGCTTGAACTTGGACAGGATCTTGAGCGGCAGCCCTTCGATCAGGCTCAAGTCCTTCTGCGGGCCGATGCGCCAGCGGCGCTGGCCCTGGGCTTGCAGCAGGAACACGTCATAGGAATCGAAATGGGGGCCGACGCCGCCGCCGTCCGTGGCGAAGCTGATCATCAGGTCGTCCAGGCGCGCATCGGGCAGGAAGCGGAACTGGCGCAGCAGCGCGTCAGCCTTGGCGTCGTGCAGGTTGACGCCCTGCACCAGCAGTGTCCATTCCTTCTGGGTGCGCGGCGGCAGGTGTTCCAGCGGGCCGTGCTGCATGTTCCAGTGGCCGCCGGTGGCCGTCACCAGGCGCGATTCCACGTGGTCCTTGGTGGCCATGGTTTGCAGCGTGTCCAGGCTGACCAGCGGCTTGAAGCCGGGGATGGCCTGACGGATCAGCAGGGGTTTTTTGTGCCAGTATTCGCTCAGGAACTGGGCGGGCGTGATGTTGCCGAGGAGAGGTAATTTTTTCATGCCTCATTATAACAATCGCGCCCGTGCGGCGGCGGCTTCCCGATGCGGCTTTTCCTGTGGCGGGGGAGGCGAGGCTGTATAATTTGCCTGCTCATTATAGAAAGGATACAACAATGAAGATTGCCAAGAACACGGTCGTGACTGTGAATTACAAACTGTCCGACGCGCAGGACAATCTGATCGAAGACGGCCGCGAGCCCATGGTCTACCTGCACGGTGGCTACGAGAACACGCTGCCAAAAATCGAGGAAGAGCTGGACGGCAAGGAAGTGGGCTACTCGTCCATCATCCAGATCGAGCCGGAAGACGCGTTCGGCGACTACGATCCCGCGCTGGTCAAGGTGGAAGAGCGCAACCGCCTGCCAGAGCCGCTGGAAGTGGGCATGCAGTTCGAAGGCATGCCCGACGGCGCCGACGAAGAAGCCATGATCTTCACCGTGACCGATATCGCCGACGACAAGGTTGTGCTGGACGGTAACCATCCGCTGGCCGGCATGGCACTGCGCTTCTCGCTGAACGTGGCCGACGTGCGTCCTGCCACCGACGAGGAAATCGCCCACGAGCACGTGCATGGCGCCCATGGCCATCACCACGGCGACGACGGTGACGAGGGCGAGGACGGCGATCACGTCGCCATCCACCCGATCCACTAAGTCAGTATGCCGTAGCCGCATCGGCCGCCGTGCGCGGCCATGCGGTTGCTGTCTATTGCGGCGCCGCGTCCGCGTTGCCACCCTTGACCACAAACAGGGTGGCGGCGCCGGGCGCGACGCGCACCTCGGCCCAGTCGGCGGCCAGGCTCAAATGCCCCACCTTGCCGTGCCAGTTGATGGCCGGTTCATTGCCCGTCCCCTGGGTATCCACCAGCAGCACCGTTCCCTTGTATTGCTCCGCCAGGTTGCTGATCTGTCGCCTTGGTTCGGCGTAGCCATCCTGTTTCGGCAGGAAGCCAGACAGCAGTGAAAAGCTTTTTTCCGCCTGCAGGCCGACGTCGCCGTCCGAGAACAGCACGAGGCCATCGAGCTTGCGGTGTTCGGCCAGCGTGAACAGGCGGTGCAGCCAGGCGCGGTTGGCCACCAGGCGGTCCTCGTATTCGCTGTTGCGGCCTGCCTCGGGACGGAAGTGATTATTCTTGGCAGGCAGGTTGATGGTGGCGAACAGCACGTTGCCGTATTCCCAGTGCGCGTTCTCCGCGTAGCTGCGGAACTTGGCCGTGCCCGA
The DNA here is from genome assembly GCF_014042355.1 of Rugamonas apoptosis. Taxonomy (GTDB): domain Bacteria; phylum Pseudomonadota; class Gammaproteobacteria; order Burkholderiales; family Burkholderiaceae_D; genus Rugamonas; species Rugamonas apoptosis. The sequence goes on along the minus strand of NZ_JACEZU010000002.1, from coordinate 152,197 downwards.
CTGGCGCGTGAGCGTCAGGCGCCGGCTGCCCAGCGACTGGCTATCGGCGTACAGCAGTTCGCGCAGCCGGTTCAGGCGTTCGATGGCGTTGGAGCGGCCGGCCGAATTGAGGCACTCGGTCCAGTCGTCGCCGGCCAGCGACACGATCAGCGGCGCGTCCACCTCGTTGAATAATTGGCGGCGTTGGGCGTACAGCTTGTCGCTGCAAGGTTCCGCACCGGCTTTGACGCCGGTCGCGATGACGAAGGCGGGATTGGCGGCGCTGGCGTCGGCCAGGATGCGCCGCAGCGCGGATTCGTCGCCGCCGCCGGTGTTTGCGCTACTGCTCGCGCCGTTGCCCCCGTTGTTGCCCCCGCCGTTACCCCAAATGTGGCCGACCACGCTGAATTGGAATGGCGCGCCACGTGTGCCGGTGGCTTGTGCGGAACTGGATGCCGGCTTCGCGTGTCCGCCTGCCCATGCACCCGGCGCGGGCAAGGCGAAGGCCAGCGCCACCAGCGTGGCCTGCGCCGTCCGCATCGCGCCCGGCGAGCGGCGAAGTAGCGAGCCCGCGCAGTACATCATGCCAGTGCCGGTTGCGCCAGGCGTTTGATCTCGTACAGGCGTTCCAGCGCTTCGCGCGGCGACAGCGCGTCCGGGTCCAGCGCGTCGAGCGCGCCCAGCAGCGCTTGGACGGCCGGGTTGTCGGCCGAGTTGTCGGCCGGGGCGGAATGGGTGACCGCTTCGTCGTCGGCGTCCACCGCCGGTGCGGCGAACAAATCCAATTGCGGTGTGGCGTCCAGCGCCTGCGCCTCCAGCCGCGCGAGGTGCTTGCGGGCGGCCTTGATCACGGGCTGCGGCACGCCGGCCAGTTGCGCCACTTGCAAACCATAGCTTTGCGAGGCCGGGCCATCCTGCACCGCATGCAGGAACACGATGCTGTCCTTGTGCTCCACGGCCGACAGGTGCACATTGGCCGCCGTCGGATGGCTCTCGGGCAGCTGGGTCAGTTCGAAGTAGTGGGTGGCGAACAGCGAGAAGCTGCGGCTGGTGTCGATCAGGTGGCGCGCGATGGCCCACGCCAGCGCCAGACCGTCAAAGGTGGACGTGCCGCGGCCCACTTCATCCATCAGCACCAGCGAGTGTTCGGTAGCGCCGTTCAGGATCGCGGCCGCCTCCGTCATCTCCACCATGAAGGTGGAACGGCCGCCGGCCAAATCGTCGGTGGCGCCGATGCGGGTGAAGATACGGTCGATGGGGCCGATCACAGCGCTGGTGGCGGGCACATAACTGCCCACGTAGGCCAGCAATGTGATCAGCGCCACCTGGCGCATGAAGGTCGATTTACCACCCATGTTGGGGCCCGTGATCAGCAGCAGGCGGCGTTCGTTGACGAAGCGGCAGTCGTTGGCGATGAAGCGCTCGATCTGGCCTTCCACCACCGGGTGGCGGCCCTCGGCGATGTTGATGCACGGTTCGGCCACCAGTTGCGGCGCGCACCAGTTGTGGCGCAGCGCGTGCTGGGTGAGGGCGGTCAGCGCGTCGAGCCGTGCCAGCGCCTGCGAGATCGTCTGCAGCGTGCCGATGTGCGGCGCCAGGTCGGCCAGCAACTGATCGTACAGCAGCTTCTCGCGCGCCAGCGCGCGGTCCTGCGCCGACAGCGCCTTGTCCTCGAACGCCTTCAGCTCCGGCGTGATGTAGCGCTCCGCGTTCTTCAGCGTCTGGCGGCGGCGGTAATCGTCCGGCACCTTGGTGGCCTGGCCGTTGGTGACTTCGATGTAGAAGCCATGCACCTTGTTGTACTCCACGCGCAGGTTGGCGATGCCGGTGCGGGCCCGCTCGCGCGTCTCCAGGTCGACGAGGAACTGGCCCGCGTTCTCCGACAGCGCGCGCAGTTCGTCCAGCTCCGCGTCGAAGCCGCGTGCGAACACGCCGCCGTCGCGCACCATGGCCGCCGGTTCCGGGGCCACGGCCCGCACCAGCAAGTCCAGGCAATCCTCCGGCGTGGACAAGGCGGCGGCGGTCTGCGCCAACAGGCTGTCGTCAGCGCCCGTCAGGCTGCGCTGCATGCCGTGACGCAGGGCCGGCAGTTGCTGCAAGCCGTCGCGCAAACTGGCCAGGTCGCGCGGACGGGCCGACAGCAGCGCGATGCGGGTGGTGATGCGTTCGATGTCGGGCACCTGCGCCAGCGTGGCCGACAGGGCGCCCGTCACATCGCTGGCGGCCAGCGCGCCGATCGCCTCGTGGCGCGCGCGCGCCACGCCCTGCGCGCGCTGCGCGTGGTGCAGCCAGTAGCGCAGCAGGCGAGAACCCATGGCCGTGCGGCAGTGGTCCAGCAGCGAGAACAGGGTGGGCGACTCCTGGCCGCGGATGGTTTCCGTCAGTTCCAGGTTGCGGCGGGTGGCCGCGTCCAGGCCGATGAATTCGTTTTCCGTTTCCGTGGTCAGGCTGCGCACGTGCTGCAAGCCGCGGCCCTGGGTCGATTGGGCGTAACGCAGCAACGCGCCGGCCGCGCCGAAGGCCGCGCCCAAGCCATCGGCGCCGAAGCCCGTCAGCGTGGCCACGCTCAGTTGGTCCAGCAGCGCCTTGTGGCCGCTCACCACGTCGAAATGCCAGTCTGGCACGCGGTTCACGTGGCAGGCCATGGTTTCCTCGAACAGGTCCGCGTTATCGCCGCGCAGGATCTCGGCCGGCGCGATGCGTTCCAGTTCCTGCAGCAGGCGGGTGCTGACGGTGCGGCTGTCGCCCGAGAACTCCATCAGCTTGAGCGCGCCGCTGGCCAGCGACAGCCACGCCAGGCCGGCCGTGACCACCTTGCGCTGGCTGATCAGGCACATGGCCAGCAGCGGGCGTTCCGCCTTTTCCGGCAGCAGGTCGGCGTCCGTCAGGGTGCCGGGCGTGACCACCCGCATCACCTTGCGCTCGACCGGGCCCTTGCTGGTGGCCGGATCGCCGATCTGCTCGCAGATGGCGCACGACTCACCGATCTTGACCAGCTTGGCCAGATAGCCTTCCAGCGAATGGAACGGCACGCCGCACATCTTGATCGGCTGGCCGCCCGACGAACCGCGCGCCGTGAGCGTAATGCCCAGCAGGCGCGACGCCTTCTCCGCGTCCTCGTGGAACAGCTCGTAGAAATCGCCCATGCGGTAGAACACCAACATCGTCGGATGCTCGGCCTTGATGCGTAAATATTGCTGCATCATTGGGGTCACTTTTTCGGTGGGGCTGTTCTTGACGGCTGCGGCGTTGATTTCGTTGGGGACGGTGGTCATTGGTTCTTTTTCGGCGGTGCGATGAGTCTGGTTTTGCGGCAGCGCAGGCTGCCGCGCGATTAACCCTGCATTTTACCGCGTTCGGGGGCAGCATAGCTGTGCGGCGCGCGTTGGGCGGCAAGTGCTGTACCTTCTGGCTGGACTTCGGGGCTGTTGCCTGTTCGTTGTGGTACTCAGTGCTATAGTGAGATTCATCCGTGCCATTCAAGCGCGTGTTCAAAACGAAGACTTTCGACCGTTGGGCGAAGAAGACCGTGAACGACGCCGCATTGTGTTTGGCGGCGCGTGAGATTGAAGCCGGACTATACGAGGCAGATATTGGCGGCGGATTGTGCAAAAAAGCGAATCGCCACGTTTGGTCGGGGAAAACGGGCATCAATTCGGACGCTGGTGGCGAAGAAGAGTGTCCATGCTGTCTTTTTTCTGGTGGGACGCGAGAAGAGCGCGTCCGGAACCGACTTTTCGGAGACGGAAGTGGCCGTCGCGAAAAGTGTTGCCAAGGGGCTTGAGCGAGTGGATGTGGTGATGCTGGAGCGCATGGTGGTCACCGGGGCGCTCAAGGAGATTTGTCATGAAGAGTAGGGATAACGAAAAGCAGCGGGTGTTGCATGAACTGCTGCAAACGGCGCTTGACCTGAGTCAGCACGGCTTGTTGTCGAAGTCGGACATGGTGGCGATCAGGGGTATGTGCGAGATACCGCCGGCATATACGCCTGAGCGAGTGATAGCGATACGGACCGGGCAGGCGAAGATGAGTCAGTCGGTGTTTGCATCGCTGCTGAATGTCAGCGTATCGACCGTGCAGAAGTGGGAGTCGGCCAAATCTGGCAAGCGGCCCAGCGGGGCCGCTGCCAAGTTACTGCAATTGTTGGAGCGGAAGGGCGTGGCGGCGTTGATGGTGGCTGACGCAAGATAAGGATCAGACTCCCTGCACTTTCAGTGCACCAAATAAATAGTGGTCGAGCTGACTTCACGGCTGACGTGCTTGACATTCGCCGACGTCAAGCAGGACTGATTGGGCCCATGGCGGGAACACGGACTACAATCCACTTTGTCCTGCCCGGGAGATTTTGACCTGGCCAAAGTTGGGGAATTTAACCAAGCCAACGGGGCGGTTGATCAATATTTTGGTAGCGTTATTGTTGAGTTAAGTTGACTTAGTTTGAGCGATGGTGGATTCTGTGCAACATGAGGAGGAGTCCATCCCATTGCTACTGGCAAGGCATCCATTTCTCGGCCTCATCCCACGAAGCCTGATTGACTTGATAGGTAGGGTCACCTTTCAGCTCCGTCCAATACTTCGCCGCCCCACCTGCTTGTCTAAATGACATGATAGCGCCGATGCGCACCAGGATGCGATTACCCGCCGAGTTCTCTGTCACACCAGACAAGACAAATTGACGTTGCTCCGTCCGATATTGGGGCTGCCCCATCGCGACAAATCCAAGGTACACATCCTCGGTGCCATCCGCAGTCAGACAAACTTTCTGTCCGACCGTTTTTATCAAAGGCAGCAAAGCCAACTTCCTTTCAGATTCACGGCGCAAGCGCTCCTGCTCCGCTCTGGCAGCTTCAGCCTTTCTGGCCTCTTCTCTCGCAAGCGCTTCCTGTCGAACTTTTGCCCGCCCAGCAGCCTCCACTTGCTCTATTCTCTTTGCTTTTTGCCATTGCTCCTCATCCGCGTCCGTCGCGGGTTCGTGCTTCATTGTCAGCAGTTGGACGCTGTCAAACCAATTGGCGAAACGCACCTCGGCGAAATTGTTATCCTTATCGAGCATCACCCCACCATCCGAACTAAATGGAGTCGCTGGAAGCCCTCGCCAACGGTAGAGCGATGCAGTAAACGTCTTGCCATTCGTTAGAGTAACCTCAAACGACTTCGGGCTTTTCCGTTCAAGTCGGGTAATCATGCCTGCTGAAAATCGGCATGACTTAACGTCCGATTCAATGTATGCAACCTCTACCAATGGTTTCTTGTATGGAGCGGTCAGGCGCCCATACGCTGTCCCATCAACCATGGTCAGAGATGCGACGACGTCAATTGGGTTTTCTGGGGCGGGGTCGCGATAATCCTGGCGCAGGTTAGGCTCAAGGACCAGGTCCTTCTTCAATTCCGCGCAAGATGTTGAAAACCATCCGGCATGGCATATCAATGGCGAACAGGCCATGCCCAGAAATATAAATTTCGACAACAAGCGCATCCAGGCTCCCCATAAATGGTCGATATTGATTTTTTGATACTGCCATGCTGTTGTGCAAAAATCAATTTGCCTGAGCTGGAAAATGGTGATGTGTGGCTTGCAAACAAATGCACCTTACGCGGCCCGCGCGCTGGGCATGGCCACCACCCGTGGCCGCGCGCCCATGACCAGTATCCACAGCATGAACGCCACTTCGCCCAACTGGCAGGGGAAGGCGAAGTTGGCGACCGCGTCGTTGTACTGCGGCAGCAGCAAACCGGTGAAGCTGAGCGCCAGGTAGGCGACGCCGTTGATGGCAAGCCACGCGGCCACAAGGCGCGGAATATAGCCGCTGCGGTACACCAGCAGCGCCAGAGGGAACAGCCACAGGCCCCAGAAGATCTCCGACGCATAAGTCATCAGGCTGTGCATGCGCAGGAACAGCATGGCAAGGCCGTCGCGCTGGGCCGTGTCGAAGCCGGACAGGAAGTCGGCGCCGTGGGCCAGCACCAGTACGGCCATGTCGTTCAGCGCGTTGAAGAAGTACAGTGGCGTGTCCATGAAGCCCAGCATCAGCATCAGCAAGGCGGCGTTGCGGTCGACGCTCTTGAACAGCCGGTACAAGGTGTAAGTGAGCACCAGGCTGACGGCGGCCGTCACCAGGTCGCCCACCAGGCCGAAACGGAACAGCATTTCATGGGTGGCGATGTTGTTGATGGTGGCCACTGCGTCACCGTCGACGAACAGCTTGCCGGGGATGTAGACCAGGCGCAAAGGGGCGATCAGGATCACCAGCAGATAGATCAGGCCTGCGATACGGGTGTGCTTGTGTATCGTGTTCATGCGTGTCTCCTTTGAATTGTTGGTGGCGGCCCGAAGGTGATCGCCATTTACATGTTCGCTTATTGATTTCACGTGTAAAGAATATCTGACATGTGAAAGGCGCGCAATCAAAATCTGATATCAAATCAATAAATTTTTGTAGGAGGCTGGGGCGCCGGTTCGGCGTCAATGCCGGTGCTGTCGAAAGCTGCGCCAGATGGCCAGGTCGTAGGCGATTTTCAGCACCCCGCAAGCCACCAGCGGCGCGGCCAGCAGGCCGGCGGCGAACAGGGCGCCACCGACGCTGGGCGCGGCGGCCGAGGCCAGGCTCTTGGGCACCAGCGTGTAGCTGGCCGCCGCCGCCCGCTCTTCCGGCGTGACGACCGCCATGACGAAGGCGCTGCGCGCCGGCACATCCATTTGCGACAGCAGCGAGCGCACGATCAGCAATCCCAGCGCGACGCCCAGGCTGGGCGTGAACGCGGCCGCGATCAGGCACACACTGGCGGGAATGTGGGTGAATACCATGGTGTTGAGCAGCCCGATGCGCCGGGCCAGCTGCGGCGCGGCCAGTTGGGACGCGGCCGAGCATAAACCGGACCAGAAGAAGAATTGTCCGGCCGTCGCGAGCGAGAGATCGAAGCGCTGGAACAGCCAGTAGGCCAGCAGCGCGTTGACCACCAGCCCGCCGGCGAACGAGTCGACCGAGAACAGCATCGCCAGGCGGATCACGATGCCGCGCGATGGCCCCAGTGGCGCCGGCGCCTTGCGTGCCTCCTCATGTGGCTTGGGCAGCTTGCGGTACAGCAGCCAGACCGCGCAGCCGATCAGGCCATAGAGCACGAACATGCAGCGCAACGCGGCCAGCGTGGATAGCCCGCTCCATGCCGTGATCTGGCCCGGCAGCGCGGCGGCCAGCGCGCCAAACGCGGACAGCAGGGAACCCAGCAGGCTGTAACGGGCGAACAGTGCCGTGCGTTGCTCCCCATCGGCCGCCTCCGCGATGCGGGCGTGTTCCAGCGGCAGGAACAGGCTCACATCGCCCGCGCTGGGATTGAGCGTGCCGACAAAGGCCACCAGCAGCAGCGGCCCGAAGGTGGAACTGGCCGCGAACGCGAAGCCGGTGGCGGCCATCAGCATGGCGGCGCCCAGCAGCAGGCGGCCGTGGTGGACGCGATGGCCCCAGGCGCCGATGGCCAGCGTGGCCAGGGCGGAGCCGAGCAGGGTGGCGGTGGCGAGCAGGCCCACCGTCCAGGTGTTCAATCCCAATGCGATCAGGTAGGCGGGCAACAGCACGGCGACATAGCCGTCGGCGAACGCGCGCAACGCCCGGCCCTGCAGCAGTGGCAGGGCGGAGGCGCTGGCCCCGGCGGGCAGCAGCAGGCGCTTGATCATCGGCGTTCCCGCCGGCATGCGAATGTATTCACGCGTAATGGCGCATCGATTGCGGTTGGCATCACTCACCGTGAAGGAATTGGAGGGCGGGGGCAGTGCCAACAATCGTACACGGATTCGACAATGGGCGTTTAACTGCCGGGCTCGTGCACGAATGTTGGCACTGACCCTGGGGGATTGCGGGGGCTGGCTTTAGGTGCTGGCGCTGACCTCGCACAGCCAGTCGAATGCCAGTTGCACGGCCGGCGTGCGCGGGGCGAGCGTGGAGCGGGTCAGCCACAGGCGCGGCAGCGCCACTGTGGGGATTTGCGGCAGCGCGTGCACCAGGCCGCGCCGCAGCGCGGCGTCCGCCTGCAGGCGCGGGACCATGGCGATGCCCAGCTCCTCCTGCGCCGCGTCCAGCCGCAAGCGCGCGGCGTCGATGGTGATGGCGCGCGTGGTCGCCATGTCCTGCGCGGCCAGCCATGGCGCCCATTCCGGATAATGTTCGTCGATGATCAGCGGCGCCGCCGCCAGCACGTCGGGGAAGGGCAGCGGCAGCAGGTGCGAGGCGCTGCCCGCACCGCACACGGCCAGCGCATGATCGTCCAGCAACGGCACGGAACTCATTTGTCCGCCCCGCAATTCCTGCGTGGAGATGATCAGGTCCACGTCGATGCGGTCGATCTCGCGCAACTCGTCCTGCGTGATCAGCCACACTTCCATGCGCGGGTAACGTGCGCGTAGTTGACGCAGGCGCGGCATCAGCCAGCCGCCGGCGAAGTCGGCGCCGCATGCCAGCAGCACGGAGTCGGGATTGCGATACGGTTCGATCCGTTCGCGCCCGTCGCGCAGGGTGTTGAGCGCGCTGGCCACTGTCTGGCTGAATAACTCGCCGGCCGCCGTCAGCTTCACGCCCCGTCCCAGCCGGCTGAACAGGGCTTGGCCCACCCACTGCTCGAGGTGCTGGATCTGGTGGCTGATGGCGGACTGGGTCAGCGCCAGTTCCTGTGCGGCTTTGGTGAAACTGCCCAGGCGGGCGGTGGCTTCGAAGGCCAGCAGGCTTTGCAGCGGGGGCAGGCGCTTTTCCATGAGCTATGAAAAAAACTAATGAGTTGAACGATATCGTTCATTTTACATGGCGCCGTATCCCTTGCAGAATGGATGTCAGAGAAGTACCGCAGCACCATTCATTTCAACCATTCATATCAGGAATCTCATGAGCGCGGAAATCAAGGGCGACGGCGCGATCCGCCGCCAGTCGCTGTACGGCAGCAATCCAGAAAACACTTACGCGGGCGTGCTCAGTTTCATGCGCCGCAATTACAGCCGCGACCTCACCGGGGTCGATGTGGCCATCTCCGGCATACCGCTCGATTTGTCCACCACCTTCCGCCCCGGCGCGCGCCTGGGACCGGCCGCCGTGCGGGCCGCCAGTGTGCAACTGGCGGAGTTGATGCCGTTCCCGTGGGGCTTCGATCCGTTCGGGGAGCTGGCTGTGATCGATTATGGCGACTGCTGGTTCGACGCGCACAATCCGCTGACCATCGCGCCCACCATCGTCGAACATGCCCGCACCATCCTGGCCAGCGGCGCCAAGATGCTGACCTTTGGCGGCGACCACTTCATCACCTATCCGCTGCTGAAGGCCCATGCGGAAAAATACGGCAAGCCACTGTCGCTGATCCACTTTGACGCCCACTGCGACACCTGGGCCGATGACAATCCCGATTCACTCAACCACGGCACCATGTTCTACAAGGCCGTCAAGGAAGGGCTGATCGATCCCGCCACCTCGGTGCAGGTGGGCATCCGTACCTGGAACGAGGACTTCCTGGGCTTTAACGTGATCGACGCGCCGTGGGTGCATGCCAACGGCACGGCCGCCACCATGGAGCGCATCCTGTCCATCGTCGGCGCGCGTCCGGCTTATCTGACGTTCGATATCGATTGCCTCGATCCGGCCTATGCGCCCGGCACGGGCACGCCGGTGCCCGGTGGCCTGACGTCGGCCCAGGCGCTGGCGCTGGTGCGCGCCATGGGGCCGCTCAACCTGGTGGGGATGGATGTGGTGGAAGTGGCGCCGCCATTCGATCACAGCGAGATCACGGCGCTGGCCGCCGCGCACCTGGCGGCGGACATGCTGTGCGTGCTGCGCAATCAGAAAGTGGCGGGGAAGGGGGCGGCCAGCGGCGCATGAAGCGTGGCGGACGCGTGCCTCGCCAACGGCACGGCGGGCGCGCGCTTCGCCAAGGGCGCGGCGGGCGCGTGCTTCGCCAAGGCGCGGCGCGGGCGAATAACTTAACCCGCCGCCTTGGCGATCATGGCCAGCGCCACGGCGGCTGACAGCAGCGCGAAACCCCGTTGCAGCATGGGGCCGGCCAAGCGTTCGGCCAGCGCCCGTCCGCCCAGCATGCCGATGATGGCGCCGGCGGAAAACGGCAGGGCCACGGCCCATTGCAGGTGGCCGGCCAGCGCGCTGGCCGTCACGCCCGAAATCGACACCAGCGCGATCACGGCCAGCGAGGTGGCCACCACCGACTGCATCCGTAAATCCGTGTAGCGCTGCAGGGCCGGCACCATCACGAAGCCGCCGCCCACGCCCAGCAGGCCGGACAGGGTGCCGGCCACCATGCCCGTCATCGTCAGCGCGCGAGTGCAGGGGGCGGTCCAGATCAGGCGACCACCCGCGGTATCAGTGCGGCAGGACGGCGGCAGCATATGCTGTTCGGGCGCCGCGGCCGAAGGCAGCGTGCGGCGGTAGCCGCGCCACGCCACGTACAGCAGGACCAGGGCGAAGGCCACGCTGAGCGGGCGGTTCGGACTGCGCTGCGCCAGCCACAGGCCGGCCGGTGCGCACACGATGCCGGCGCCGGCCATCAGCGTGGCGGCGCGGTAGCGCACCGTGCCCGCCTTCAGTCCCAATACGGCGCCCAGCGCGGCGGCCAGGCCCACGGCAAGCAAACCCACGGGGCCGGCCTGCGCCATGCTTAAATGGGCGCCGAACACGAGCGCCGGCACGGCCAGGATGCCGCCACCGGCACCCGTCAGCGCCAGGATGATGCCGATGCCCAGACCAAGCAGCAAGATAGTCAGCATGTGCCCTCCGCGCGGCCACGCAGGCATGGGGATGAGTGTGGGAAGTGCGCGTTCATCGGTCGGTCAACTCCGGCGTGGCCAGCCATTCGCGGCCCTTCAGCATGCCTTTCCAGTACAGCGGCGGCATGATGCGTTCCTTGAGCAGCCACGCCAGGCGCGAGGGACGGGTGCCGTCGATCAGCCAGCGCGGGAAGCTGGGCGCCAGCTTGCCACCGTATGTGAATTCGGCCAGCACGATCTTGCCCCGTTCCACCGTCAGCGGGCAGGAACCGTAGCCGTCGTACTGGGCGATGCCGGTTTCCTTGCCCATTGCATGCAGCAGGTTGTGCGCCACCACGGGCGCCTGCTTGCGGGCGGCGGCGGCCGTCTTGGCGTTGGTGGTGCTGGAGGCGTCGCCCAGGCCGTACACATTGGGATAGCGCTTGTGGCGCAGCGTGCCGGGATCGACTTCGACCCAGCCGGCGGCGTCGGCCAGCGGACTCACGCGCACGAAGTCGGGCGCGATCTGCGGCGGCACCGCGTGCAGCATGTCGAAATCGCGCGCGATCACTTCCTTGCCGCCGTCGGCACGCACGCGGGTGAAGGTGGCGCGCCGCGCGGGGCCATCGACGGCCGTCAGCGTTTCGCCCAGGCGCAGGTGGATGTCGTACTGGTGCACGTATTCCATCAGCGCCGGTACGTAGTCGGGCACGCCGAACAGGGCCGCGCCGGCGTTGCAGAAGTCGATGTTGATGTTGTCCAGCCGGCCTTGCCGGCGCCAGTAGTCGGCCGCCAGGTACATCGCCTTTTGCGGCGCGCCGGCGCATTTGATGGGCATGGGCGGCTGCGTGAACAGGGCGCGGCCGCCGCGCAGCAACTGGATCTGCTGCCAGGTGTAGGGCGCCAGGTGGTACAGGTAGTTGGACGTGACGCCATTGCGGCCCAGCGTGTCGGCCAGGCCATCCACCCCTTGCCAGTTCAGTTTCAGGCCTGGGCATACCACCAGGTGCTGGTAGCGCACCACGCGGCAGCCGTCCAGGATCACGGCGTTGCGTTCCGGCTCGAACGCGGCCACGGCGGCCTTGATCCAGTGTACGCCGCGCGGAATGGTGGCGGCCATGGTGCGGGCCGTGGTGGCCGCGTCGAACACGCCGGCGCCCACCAGGGTCCAGCCGGGCTGGTAGTAATGTACGTCGGCCGGATCGATGATGGCCACATCCAGCTCCGGCGCGCGCGCCAGCAGGCTGGCGGCGGTGGCGATACCGGCCGCGCCGCCGCCGATGATGACCACGGCGTGTTCGGCCTCCGCCACTTCGACCGGGGTGCGGCCGTGGTTGGCGATGCGGCGCACCACGCCTTTCAAATCATAGCCGGCGGCTGCGGCGGCGGCCAGCAACTGGGGCAGGGGCTGGCTGCCCGATTGCGACAGCGCCCACATGGTGGTCGAGCGCATGCCCGTGCGGCAGTAGGCCAGCGCCGGCTTGGGCACGGTGGCCAGCAACTGGCCGAAGGCGGCCGCCTGTTCGTCGCTGACCTTGCCCGATTCGACCGGCAGATAATGGGTTTCGATGCCGTGTTCGCGCGCCGCCTGGGCAATCTGGGCGAACACGGGCTGGTCGCCGGCCTCGCCGTCGGGGCGGTTGCAGATGATGGTGCGGTAGCCATCGCGCGCCAGTTGCGCCACGTCGGCGGGCTGGATCTGGGGCGCGACGGCGAGGCCGGGCGCCAGCTGCTGTAAGGTCATCTAGGTGTCTCCGTGTTGGTCGTGGCGTGCAGGCATGGCGCGCATCATAGTGCGTTGAGAGGTATCTTCAGGTAGCGCACGCCGTTGTCTTCCGGATCGGGGAAGTGGCCGGCGCGCATATTGACCTGCACCGACGGCAGCAGCAGCGCCGGCATGTCCAGCGTGGCGTCGCGCGCGCTGCGCATGGCCACGAATTCTTCCTCGCTGATGCCGTTGCGTACGTGGATATTCAGTTCGCGCTGGTCGGCCACGGTGCTGATGAACTGCACTTCGCGTCCACCCGGCTTGTAGTCGTGGCACATGTAGAGCAGCGTGTCGGCCGGCATGCTGAGCAAGCGGTTGATCGAGTGGTACAGGGTGCGCGCGTCGCCGCCGGGGAAATCGCAGCGCGCCGTGCCGTAGTCGGGCATGAACAGGGTGTCGCCCACGAACACGCCCGTCTGGCGGCCGTCCGTCACCACGTAGCTCATGCAGGCCGGCGTGTGGCCGGGCGTGTGCAGGGCGCGGCATTGCAGGCCGCCCACGTCAAACGTATCGCCATCGGCGAACAGGTGGTCGAACTGGCTGCCGTCGCGGCACAGGTCGGCGCCGGCGTTGAACAGTTTGCCGAACACTTGCTGCACCGTCGTCACCAATTTACCGATGCCGATCCGGCCGCCCAGTTGCTGTTGCAGGTAAGGCGCGGCTGACAGGTGGTCGGCGTGCACATGCGTCTCCAGTATCCACTGCACGCTCGCGCCCAGTTCGCGCACCCGTTCGATCAGGCGGTCGGCCGTGTGGGTGGAGGTGCGGCCGGACTTGTGGTCGTAATCGAGCACGCTGTCGACCAGTGCGCACTGCTTGCTGGCGCCATCGAGCAGCAGGTAGCTGACAGTCGAGGTGGCGGGGTCGAAAAAGCCTTCGACTTGCAGCTGGGCGGTGGTGGACATGGCCGTTCTCCTTGGGAAATGATAGCGAACTGAGCGCAAATTGCATGCCAGACGTTTATTGGTAGCATTCGCTCTCCGTAAGTGATTGATTAAAATCAAGGAAATCGGCGCGTGGTGGTGCCGGGAGACGCTGGCCGGGGCGGCGTTGCTGGCCTGTATGGCAGTGTTTTGGCTGTCGATGGCAGTTTGTGGCAGTAATATGGCAGAGTTCACTGATCTATGGCACAGTAGCGCCATTCCCCGGAGCCGCCATGCATCCCATCATCCCGATCGCCGCCGACAATCTGCCCAACGTGCCCCAGGTCCAGGCCCTGGTGTCGTTCCTGCAGCACGAGGCCCAGCCGATGATCGTGCTCGATCCCGACTACAACATCCTGGCCGCCAACATCGCCTACCAGCGCCAGTTCGGCAGCGTGGACAAGCCCTATCTCGGCCAGAAGTGCTTCCGTATCTCGCATCATTACGAAGTGCCGTGCGACCAGGCGGGCGAGCATTGCCCCATGCGCCAGGCCCGCCTGTCGCGCGGGCCGGACCGGGTGCTGCACATTCACCACACGCCGCGCGGGCCGGAACACGTGGAGGTGGAGCTACGCCCCATCCTCGACGCGCACGGCGAGATCGCCGCCTACGTGGAGCGTTTGACGCTGGTGCGCAGCGCCTCGGCCCGTCCCAGCGGCGCCGGGCTGGTGGGGCGCTCGGCCGCCTTCAACGGGGCGCTGGCCGCGTTGCAGCGGGTGGCGCCGTCCATGCTGCCGGTGCTGTTGTTGGGTGAATCGGGGACCGGCAAGGAGTTGTTCGCGCGCGCCGTGCACGAGGCCAGCGAGCGCGCCAGCGGACCGTTCGTGGTGGTCGATTGTTCGGGCTTGACGGAGACGCTGTTCGAGAGTGAATTGTTCGGCCATGAGAAGGGGGCGTTCACGGGCGCCACGGCGCTCAAGCAGGGGCTGGTGGCAACGGCGCAGGGCGGCACCCTGTTCCTCGATGAGATAGGCGATGTGCCGCTGGCCATGCAGGTCAAGCTGTTGCGGCTGATCGAGTCGGGCACTTATCGGCGGGTGGGCGGCATCGACACCCAGCACGCCAATTTCCGGCTGGTGGCGGCCACCCACAAGCCGCTGCGGCAGATGATGGCGCAAGGGCTGTTCCGTCCCGACCTGTACTACCGCATCAGCGCGTTCCCGATCCGGCTGCCGGCGCTGCGCGAGCGGCGCGACGATATTCCACTGCTGCTGCAGTCGTTCCTGCAGCGCGCCTTACCCGGCCAGCCCCGTTTGACGATCGAAGCGGACGCGCTGGAAGCGCTGCAGCGCCACGATTGGCCGGGCAATATCCGCGAGCTGCGCAACGTGCTGGAACGGGCGCGCCTGTTCGCGGACGACGGCAAGATACGGGCAGCCCATTTGCCGCACTGGGATGAGGCGGAGCCGGCGGCCCATGGCGTGGCGGCGCGCGCCGACGGCGACGGTGCGGCCGATTTCGCGCGTGCCGTGGCGGCCTTTCGCGGCACCCGCGCCGAACTGGCGGCCCACCTGGGCCTGAGCGAGCGTACGCTTTATCGGCGCCTGAAAGCACAGGGGCTGGCCTGAGCCGCGCCCAGGCCAGCCCCCGCTGGCGTCATGTCAAAAAAACCGCTTACCAGATGGCTTTGGCGGCGCTGTCCTTGATCTGCATTTTCCACGCGCCTTCGATCAGCGTTACGACCGGTGCCGGCATCGGGATGTAATCGAGTTCGGTGGCCATGCCGGCGCCGTTCTTGTAGGCCCAGTCGATAAACTTCAGCACTTCCTTGCCCTTGGCGGCGTCGGCCTGGGTCTTGTGCATCAGCACGAAGGTGGCACCCGTGATCGGCCACGCGGCCTTGCCTGGCTGGTCGGTCACCACCACGGCGAAGCCTGGGGTCTTGGCCCAGTCGGCGCCGGAAGCGGCGGCCTTGAAGGCGTCATCGGTCGGCTGCACGAACTGGCCGTCCTTGTTCTTGAGCTGGGTGTAGCCCATCTTGTTCTTCTTGGCGTAGGCGAATTCCACGTAGCCGATCGAACCCTTGATGCGCTGCACGTTGGCGGCCACGCCTTCGTTGCCCTTACCACCCACGCCCACTGGCCACTTGACGGCCGTGCCGGCGCCCACGGTGGACTTGAATTCAGCGTCGACCTTGGACAGGTAGTCGGTGAACAGGAAGGAGGTGCCGGAACCGTCGGCGCGGTGCACCACGGTGATGTCATCGGCCGGCAGCTTGACGCCCGCGTTCAGGGCAGCGATCTGGCTGTCATTCCACTTGGTGATCTTGCCCAGGTAGATATTGGCCAGCACATGGCCGTTCAGTTTCAGCTGGCCTGGCGCCACGCCTTCCAGGTTGACCACGGCCACCACGCCACCCATGATGACGGGGAACTGGATCAAGCCTTCCTTGTCCAGTTCCTCGGCCGACAGCGGCATGTCGGAGGCACCAAAGTCGACCGTCTTGGCCTTGATCTGCTTGATGCCGGCGCCCGAACCGATGGACTGGTAGTTCAAGCCATTGCCGCTGACCTGCTTGTAGGCTTCGGCCCATTTGGCGGCGATCGGGTAGGCGAAGGTCGAGCCGGCGCCGGTCATGTCGGCGGCCGAGGCGGAGGACAGGGCAACGGTCGCGCCGATGATGGCGGTCATGGTCTTCAGTACGGTGTTGATGTGCATGGTAAGTCCTCTACGGAACGGGGTGGAAAGCGCCGAATTCTAGGCATCGATTGTGACCATGGCATGACAATTCCCCGGTGCCGCCGCGGGTGCTGAAAAAAATACAAGCCGCGCGGAAAAAATGTGCCGTGCAGCAAGAAAATTAAGTGGGAGTTAAGTTGGGCTGGGCATAATGGCGGCGCCGTGGTATGGCCGCGATTCGGGCTGCAGGACGCCGGCGGCACAACAAGCTCACAAGGCCAAGCATGCTTTGAGGCGTATCAGACGACATCCAAACCAAGCAAAATTAGATGACCACTCCCATGAAAAATATCCTGACCTGCGCCGCTGCCGCCGCATTGCTCGGCGCATGCGCCACCACGCCACCGCCAGCCGCGCCAGCCGCTCCTGTCGCCGCGCAGCCGGCGCCGGCCAAGCCGGTGGCCGCCGTGGTCGCGCCAGCGCCTGTGCTGCCGCCGTACAAGGATCCCAGCAACATCCTGTACCAGCAACGCAGCGTGTTGTTCGACTTCGATAACTACACCGTCAAGCCGGTGTACAACACGGCCCTGACCGCGCACGGCAAGTTCCTGTCCACGGCAGCCGACATCAAGGTGCGCGTGGAAGGCAATTCCGACGAACGCGGCAGCGCCGAATACAACCTGGCCCTGGGCCAGAAACGCGCCGAAGCCGTCAAGAAAGTGCTGGTCGTGCAGGGCGCCAGGGAAGCCCAGGTCGAAGCGGTCAGCTTCGGCAAGGAAAAGCCCAAGGCCGACGGTCACAACGAAGCGGCCTGGTCGCAGAACCGCCGCGCCGACATCGTGTATCCTTGATGGCGCGGCCGCGCGCAGGCCGCCAGCCGGCGCGCGCGGTGTGAGGCCGGTGTCCGCACCGGCTTCCATGCCAGACCGCCGGGTTCCCGCCCCCAGCCGCGCCAGCGTGCCGGGAACGGCGTGGACCCGGTTTTTTTTGAAGGAGCCCGGCCGGCCATGCAAGTGCTGTTGATTGAAGACGATGCCCTGATCGGCGATAGCGTGCGCCAGGCGCTCGTAAGCGGGGAGATCCAGGTCGAATGGCGGCGCGACGGCGCCGGTGCGGAACAACTGCTCGACAGCGGCGCCTACGACGCCGTGCTGCTCGACCTGTCGCTGCCCAGCCGCGACGGCCTGGACGTGCTGCAGGGCCTGCGCGCGGCGCGCCACGACGTGCCGGTGCTGATCCTGACGGCGCGCGACACCATCGCCGACCGCGTGCAGGGCTTGAACGCGGGCGCCGACGATTACCTCGTCAAACCCTTCGATTGCGATGAACTGCTGGCCCGCGTGCGGGCGCTGGTGCGGCGCGCGCGCGGACGCCAGCAACTGGCCTACCAGCACAACACGCTGGCGCTGGATACGGACGCGCGCCTGGCCACGCTGGACGGCCAGGCCGTGGCGCTGTCGGCCAAGGAGTGGGCCATCCTTGATTTGCTGGTGGCGCGGCCCGGCATGATTTATTCGCGCACCAAGATCGAGCTGGCGCTGTACGGCAGCGTGGCCGACGTCGACAGCAACGTGGTGGAAGTGCACATCCACAGCCTGCGCCGCAAGCTGGGGCCGGCGTCCATCATCAACGTGCGCGGCCTCGGTTACATGGTCCCAAAAAGCACATGAACGGCATCCGCAGCCGCCTGCTGCTGTTGCTGGGCGTGCTGATCGTGGCCGTCAGCGGCATCCAGTTCGCCGCCACCTTCAGCGCCTCGATGGCGCAGACCAACCGCCTGTTCGATGCCCAGTTGCTGCGCATCGCCCGCACGCTGGGCCAGATGCAGGGCCAGGTGCCGGAAGCCTACCGCGAATATCCGCTCCAATACGACCTGGTGATCCAGCGCTGGCGGCATGACGAGATGACCGTCTACCAGCAGCGCGAGCACCGTGAACTGCCGCGCCGGGCCGCGCTCGGTTATTCCACCGTCACCATGGCCAACGGCGAGTGGCGCATCTACGCGGCCGCCTTCGAGGGGGGGCTGGTGCAGGTGGCGCAGAAAATGTCGGCCCGCCGCCAGGAGGCCATCACACTGGCCCTCAACACCTTGTGGCCCATCCTGCTGATGGCGGTGGTGCTGCTGGGCGCCATGTGGTGGATCGTGTCGGTGGCGCTGCGTCCGCTGGCGGCCGTGCGGCAGCAGCTCGCCCAGCGCGACGCCAACGCGCTGGAGCAGGTCGATTGCTCGCAGGCGCCGCGCGAGATCATGCCGCTGATCGAGGCCATCAACGAATTGCTGCGCAAGGTGCGCGATGCCATCGCTTCGCAGCGCCAGTTCGTGGCCGACGCGGCCCATGAACTGCGCTCGCCGCTGACGGTGCTGCAGGTGCAGATCCAGATGCTGGGCCGCAGCCAGCCGGAGGAGGGGCGCAAGGCGTCGCTGGCCGCGCTGGGCGGCGCTATCGCACGCAGCAGCCGCATGGTGGAACAGTTGTTGGGGCTGGCCCGCCAGGATGCGCTGCGCCAGGCCAACGCGGGCGACGCCAGCGTCGACCTGGTGCAATACGCCAGCGCGGCCATCGCCGAAGTGGCGCCGTTCGCCAGTGGCAAAGGGGTGGAGCTGAGCTTCCTCGATGCCTCGCCGGTGACGGTGCGGGCCGATGCCGACAGCCTGATGATCCTGCTGCGCAACCTGCTCGATAACGCGGTGCGCTATACGCCGCCGCACGGCGCCGTCACCATCGGCGTGGAACGGCGCGGCAGGCAGGGTGTGCTGACCATCGCCGATTCCGGCCCCGGCATCCCGCCGGCGGACCTGGCGCGCGTGACGGACCGTTTCTACCGCGTACCCGGCACGGGCGAGAACGGCAGCGGCCTGGGACTGGCCATCGTGCAGGCCGTGGTGACCCACTTGGGCGCGGCGCTGGAATTGCGCAATTCCGCGCACGGCGGGCTGGTGGTGAAAGTGTTGTTCCCCGATCCCATCGCCGGCGCTTGATCGGGTGTCTTGTCCTGGGCAAAATTAGCCGGCAAAAAGAATATCAAAAAAATATGTCGATTTGAAGGGTGCTCGCCCGTCATGGGGGTAAAGTACGAATCTTCCGGCGCGTGCCTGAACCAGTATCCGGATCGTTCTGCTCCCCAACACTGACTATCAAGGAGAACACCATGACTGCACCAGTACGTCCCATTCCCGAGGGAATGCACACCATCACCCCCCATATCATCTGCGAGGGGGCGGCCAATGCCATCGAGTTCTACAAGAAGGCATTTAATGCCGTGGAACTGAGCCGCTTGCCCGGCCCCGATGGCAAGATCATGCACGCCATGTTGCGCATCGGCGACTCGACCCTCATGTTGAACGATGCGTTCCCGGACTGCGGCGGCTTCGGCCCCCTGGCGCTCAAAGGCTCGCCCGTCACCATTCACCTGTACGTCAACGACGTCGATGCCACATTCAACCAGGCGGTGGCGGCCGGCGCCACGGCAAAAATGCCCGTGGCCGACATGTTCTGGGGCGACCGTTACGGCATGCTGGTCGACCCCTTTGGCCATCACTGGTCGGTCGCCACCCACCAGCGCGACCTGACGCCGGAGCAGATCCGGGAAGGCATGGCCAGCATGCCGCCGCGCGCGTCCTGAGCGTAGCGCCGGAGGAATTTTCTCTGCTCCAACGTCTCCCCGTCGCTTGCTGGTGTTGCGCCACCCGTGCCGGGCCGCTGGGGCCGGCCCTCAGGCCAGCGTGCGCCGCGCCAGGTCGGCCAGGGCGGCGGCGGCCGGGTGGCCGGGCGCCGTCACCAGGCCCAGGCTGGCCGCCAGTTCCTCGCCTTCGGCCAGCTTGCGGTAAGCCACGCCGCGGCGGCGCAAGGCCGCGAACGACGCGGGCAGCAGGGCGATGCCCTTGCCGGCCGCCACGTCGCTGAGCAGCACATGGTGGTCGTGCGGTTCGCGCACGAACGCGGGCGCGAACTGGTGGCGCTTGAACACGGCGTGGCAGTGGTCGAAGAAGGCGGGCTGGCGGGCCCGCTCGAACCAGTAGACGGACTCGCTGGCCAGGTCGGCCAGTGTCAGCGTGCGGCGCCGCGCCAGTGGATGGCGGCTGGCCAGGGCGGCCAGCAGCGGCTGCCGGCCCAGCGTCTGCACGGCCAGTTCGCCGGTGGCCGTGGGCAGCGCGATCACGGCCGCGTCCAGCCGGCCGGCGCGC
Organism: Rugamonas apoptosis; assembly: GCF_014042355.1. GTDB lineage: Bacteria > Pseudomonadota > Gammaproteobacteria > Burkholderiales > Burkholderiaceae_D > Rugamonas > Rugamonas apoptosis. The sequence continues at coordinate 131,993 of NZ_JACEZU010000002.1, read as the reverse complement.
ACGCTGGCCACCAGTTGCGGCGAGGTGGCGAACACGGGCTCCGGCGACCCGCCCAAGGTGGCCGCCATGGCTTGCGTGAACGGACGGAACAGGTCCGCTTCCACCGATGACGTCAGCCCCAGCCGCACGCGCGCGGGGGCGGGATGGTCGCGCATGGCCAGTTCGGCCGCGTCCAGCATGGCCAGGATCTGCTGGGCCATGGGCAGCAACTGACGCCCGGCCGGGGTGAGGGCAACGTGCTGGGTGTCGCGCTCGAACAGTTGCGTGGCCAGCCGGGTTTCCAGCTGGCGGATGGCGCGGCTCAGCGGCGGCTGGGTCATGTGCAATTGCTCGGCCGCCTGGCGGAAGTTCAGGCAGGTGGCGACGGCGACGAACACTTGCAAGGCGTGGCTGTCGAGTTTTCTCATGGCTTCTTCTCATCACTGTCCTGATACCAAAAAGGTATCACGTTTTTGGACATTCCTCCAGCGCGTACCGGTGGCTAGACTGGCCTGCATCAACCACTGGAGGAGAACAGCATGCAACAACGTAAGATCGGTGACATGACGGTATCGGCGCTGGGCCTGGGCTGCATGGGCATGTCCGAGTTCTACGGCGCCACGGACGACGCCCAATCGCTGGCCACGCTGGAATCGGCCTATGGGGCTGGCGTCACCCTGTATGACACGGCCGACTGCTATGGCGCCGGCCACAACGAGCAGTTGCTGGGGCGCTTCCTGCGCGGCAAGCAGGGGCGGGTGCACGTGGCCACCAAGTGCGGCCTGGTGCGCGCGCCGGGTGAATATGCGCGCCGGATCGACAATTCGGCCGCCTACATCCGCCAGGCGTGCGAAGCCTCGCTCTCTCGGCTGGGCGTGGAGCGCATCGACCTGTACTATCTGCACCGCCTGAACCTGGCGCAGACGCCGCTGGAGGAATCGATGGGCGCGCTGGCCGGGCTGGTGCGCGAAGGCAAGATCGGCGCCATCGGCCTGTCCGAAGTGTCGGCCGCCACCTTGCGCCGCGCGGCTGCCCTGCATCCGGTGGCGGCCGTGCAGAGCGAGTATTCGCTGTGGACGCGCGAGCCGGAGCAGGGCGTGCTGGACGCTTGCCGTGAAGTGGGGGCGGCGTTCTGCGCCTACAGCCCGCTGGGCCGGGGTTTTTTGACGGGGGCGTATGCCGCCACGCGCGACAGCGCCGATTGCCGCAGCTTCAATCCCCGTTTCGCCGACGAGCATCTGGGCAGCAACCAGCGCATCGTGGCGTGCGTGCGGGCGCTCGCGGCCGACAAGGGCTGCACCCCGGCCCAGCTGGCGTTGGCCTGGCTGCTGGCGCAGGGCGAGCACATCGTGCCCATTCCCGGCACCAAGCGCATCGCCTATCTGCACGACAACCTGGGGGCGCTGGCGGTGCGTCTGAGCGCGGACGATTGCGCCCGTATCGGCGCCGTGCTGCCGCCGGGCATGGCCAGCGGCGCGCGCTACAGCGAGGCCGGCATGGCGGGCCTGGACGCCTGAGTTCGCCATACGGCGCATTCCTAACGGCCCCCGGTGATGATCTGATCCCACGCCGGGGCGTCTTCCGATAGCGTGTCACAAGCGAGCCGTTTACCCTGTCTGCTGAACTGCGCCCCATGCAGGGCGTCGTCGGTCGTGGATCACACATCGGGGGGGCGTATGGAGAGCAGAAAGACGGGCGCCGGCGCGCCTGGCGGGCTGGTGGCGGCAGCGGGAGCGGGGGCGGGAGCGGCAGTGCTCGACGCCGGCCTGTACCGGCCCAACTTGCGCTTCCGCGTGCTGCGTTTCGCGGGCCCGGAGGCGCGTTATCTGGCGGCGCTGCGCATGGCGCACGACACGCCGGGCGCCGGCATCATCCATGTCGACAGCATGGAGACGGCCGAACGCCTGTGCCGCCAGTTGCGCGACGCCGGCGACAGCGCCTGCACCTACCACGGCAAGTTGCCGCCGGCCACACGCCGTTTGCGGCTGCGCCAGTTCCGCCAGGGCGCGCGGCGCGTGATGGTGGCCACTCCCGCCTTTGGCGGCGGCATGGACCGCCACGATATCCGCTTCGTGATCCACCTGCGCCTGCCCGCCAGCCTGCCAGCCTATTACCGCGAATCGTGCCGGGCCGGCCGCGACGGCCTGCCGGCCCAGTGCACGCTGCTGGCGCCACCCCACAGCGGCTGTGGCGCCACCGCACCGCTGGCTGCTTATCTGCAAGGGGGCGCCTGCCGCTGGCGCCTGCTGCTGGCAGGCCTGGGCGCGGATGCCGACGGCTGGGATAGCTGCGGCCAGTGCGACCATTGCGGCGGCGCGGGGCAGGCGCTGATGCCGCCGCGCCCGCCGCTGGACCTGGCCGCCCTGCTGACGGTGGCCGGCGAGCGTATCGTCATCGATTTCCACGAGGACAGCAGCAAAACCTTCATGGCCGAGTTCGTGCAAGCGCGCTGAGGCTAATTGATGCTCGCCAGTGGCCCGATACCGGCCGCCAGACTTCTCCTACATTCACACTTGAGCATGTCCTATGCCCCCCAGCAGGGCCTTGCACTACCATGAATGCTCCTCTTACCGGCCGCCGGGCCAGCCAGTCACAGCGCAGGCCCGGTTGCCGTGAGGAGGTTGGATTTTCACCCATCTGAAAGGGTGCATTACATCAGGAGAAGATTATGGCCACCTCAAACCAGGACAACCCCGGCAGCAAACAAGGCAGTCAGGGCGGCAGCAAACAAAGCGGCGATACCAGCAAGCGTGGTTTCGCTTCGATGGACCCGGATCAGCAACGTGAAATCGCCAGCGAAGGCGGGCGGGCAGCCCATGAGAAAGGCACGGCGCACGAATTCACTTCGGAAGAGGCGCGCCGGGCCGGCAGCATGAGCCACAAGAATGACCAGGGCAGCAAGCAGAGCAGCAGCAGCACGGGCAGCTCGCGCAGCGGCTCCAGCGGCAGCAGCGGCAGCCAGGGCGCATCGCGTGACGAAAAAGAGCCTAGCGAACGCAGCGGCGGCCGTAGCGGCGGCAGCAGCAAGACCTGACCCGATTAACCAGCCGGCCAGCCCGGCCCCGTGAAAAAAAAGGAATCCGCAAGCGTGCTTGTGGATTCCTTTTTTGCCTTTCTTCTCGCCATGCCACCCGAAGCCCCCGCCGCCGCGCCCGATGAGCTGCGGCAGAACCTGATCCGCAAGCTCGATAGCCTGGGCTATGGCGCCAGCGCCGATTTCGCGCTGGCGCTGGACCGTTTTCGCAAGGACGAAAACCTGCAGCGCACGGACGATCCCTGGCCACGCCTGAACGCGCGCGCCGGCACCGTGTTCAGCGAAGTGTTCCAGTTCGAGCTCGATGCGCTCGATGGCGACCTCGGTGGCGCACGCCCGGCCCGGTTGTCCGACGTCTACCGCCGCGCCCAGCGCCATAAGCTGGCCGGGCTGGCATTCTCCGGCGGCGGCATCCGCAGCGCCACCTTCAACCTGGGCGTGTTGCAGACCTTGGCGGAACTGCGCCTGTTGCGCGATTTCGACTATCTGTCCACCGTGTCGGGCGGCGGCTATATCGGCGGCTGGCTGTCGCGCTGGATCAAGGAGTTGGGCGGCGAGGTGACGGCCGTGGAGCGGGCGCTGGCGCCGGACGGCGACGCCGGTGGGGTGGGCGGGGCAGGATGCGGCGCACCGCGCAGCGAGCCGATCCCGGTGCAGTTCCTGCGCCAGTACAGCCATTACCTGACGCCGGCCAGCGGCATGTTCAGCGCCGACACCTGGACCCTGATCTGCACCTACGCCCGCAACACCTTGCTCAACCTGGGCCTGCTGACGGCGTGGCTGGCGGCCCTGTTCTTGCTGCCGCGCCTGCTCACGGCCGTGGTGGCGCACGAGATGGTGGTGCCGGGCCGCTATACGGCGCCGTTTGCCGTCGGCCTGTTCCTGCTGGCCGTGTACTTCATGGCGCTCAGTATCTCGCGCCGGGGCCGGCCGCCGCCGGGCAGCTGGCTGCCGCAGGACCAGAGCGATGTGCTGATCTGTATCTGCCTGCCGCTGATGGTGTCGGCCTTGCTGGGCAGCCTGGCGTCACGCTGGTCGGCCTCAAGTCCAGCAGCGGCAGCGCCACGGGCAAGCCTGGCGGGCCGCCAGCGCGCCGCTGTGGGCGTATTACGATGCGTATTTCGCGGCCACCATCGGCGCTGACCAGGCCCATGTGCTGGCGCTGCTGGCCACTTTCGGTATCGTGGCGCTGGTGCTGGGCTGGCGGGTCGACATCAACAAATTCTCGCTCTACATGATGTACCGCATGCGGCTGGTGCGCGCTTATTTTGGCGCCAGCAATCCGCACCGCCGTCCCCATCCGTTCACCGGCTTCGACCCGGCCGACGATCCGGCGCTGCACACGCTGCTGCGCAAGGCCGACCCGGCCGCGCCGGCGCCGTTGCAACGGCCCTACCACCTGATCAACGCGGCGCTCAACATGGTCAGCGGCCAGGAACTGGCGTGGCAGGCGCGCAAGGCGGCCGCGTTCTGCATGTCGCCAGCCTACTGCGGCTACGACATGCCGGCCATGCCGTCGCCCGACCGGCTCACACCGGGCGCCCACCGCGGCTGCTACCGGCCCAGCGCCGATTACGCGTCGCGCCCGTCCGTGTTCCGCGACGACGACGCCATCGTCAAGCTGGGCATGGCGGTGGCCGTGTCGGGCGCGGCCGCCAGTCCCAATATGGGTTACCACTCGTCGCCGCCGCTGACCTTTCTCATGACGCTGTTTAATTTGCGGCTGGGGCGCTGGTCGCCCAATCCCATCAAGGAGCTGGACTGGCAGCGTTCGTCGCCGCGCATCGGCCTGTTCAGCATCCTGGCCGAGCTGTTCGGTTTGACGGACAGCAACGCCGATTTCCTGTACCTGTCCGACGGCGGCCATTTCGAGAACCTGGGCTTGTACGAACTGGTGCGGCGGCGTTGCCGGCTGGTGGTGGCGGTGGACGCCAGTTGCGACGGGAAATTCATGTTCGAGGACTTGGGTAACGCGATCCGCAAGTGCTATATGGACTTGCACGTGCCGATCGTGCTCGACGCGCGCCGTATGTTGCCACAAGCGGGCGGCGGGGCGCTGGGCGCCAGCTGCGTGACGGGCCACATTCAGTACCGGGCCGCCGACGGCCGGGGCCAGGATGGGGTGTTGCTGTACATCAAACCGGCCATCACGGGCTGCGAGAACGCGGACGTGCTCAACTACAGCAAGACCCATCCCGAGTTTCCCCACCAATCGACGGCCGACCAGTGGTTCGACGAGGACCAGTTCGAAAGCTACCGCACGCTCGGCTGCCAGATCGCGCGCGGGGCCTTGGCGGCGGCGGCCGAACGGGTCGCCGTGCGGGACGCAGGCGGCGCCGTGCTGCGGCACCGGATCGGCCGGCTGGCGCTGCTGCTGTCCCGTCCTACCGCTGTCGCATAAAGCCGGCGTCCATAAAAAAGGCCCGGCGCGAGCCGGGCCAAGCTGGGTGCAGCAAGGGTGCTCGTTACAAGGTGGTTTCCAGTTGTGCCGGTGCGGCCGGCGCGGCGCCGGCCTTGCTCTTGGCCGTCGCTTGCTGGCGGGCGCGGGCGCGCGAGGGCGGCAGGCGGCGCAGCGTCTTCAGCGCTTCGCCGTCCTTGATGCCGATGGTGCGCTGGTCCACGCTGATCAGGCCGATTTCGTTGAAGGCCGACAGCGTGCGGCTGACCGTCTCCAGCGTCAGGCCCAGGTAGCTGCCGATTTCGTGGCGCGTCATGCGCAGGTTGAACAGCTTGCTCGAATAGCCCATCTGGGCGAAGCGTTCGGCCAGCGACACGAGAAAGCGCGCCACGCGCGCTTCGGCGCTGAGGGCGCCCAGCATGCCGATCATGGCTTGCTCGCGCACCAGTTCGCGGCTCATCACGCCGTACATCATGTTCTCCAGTTCCAGGTGGATGCGGCCCAGCGCTGTCAGCTTCTTGAATGGCAGCAGGATCAGGTCGCAATCCGACAACGCCACCGCTTCCGACGAGTAATGGCGGGTGTGGATGCCGTCCACGCCCAGCATGTCGCCTTTCATGGGGAAGCTCAGCACCTGCTCGTTGCCGAACTCATCGATCAGCACGGTTTTCAGGAAACCGGAATTGACGATGTAGAGCGTATCGAACGGCTGGCCGATGGTGTGGATGCGTTGACCCGTCTTGAATTGCACATGCTGGAACAGCAATTCCTCGCTCGCGATGGTGCAGGCGGCGGGAATGTGGAGCAGATCGCACACTTCTTTCAAGTTCGACCACAGTCGCCCCTGGCGTTGTCGCCCCGCCTCCATGGAAGGCGGGGGGATGGTCGCGGGGGAGGCCGGACGGGTTACAGACGCTTGCGTGGACAGCATATTCATCTCCTGGTTGCATATGAGTCGGTTCAGTGGCGGTCGGTAGAACGGCGCGCATGGTGCGGCCGCCATGCCGTCTGCCACGCGCGCAGGGATGAGGCGCGCCCGAAGCCGGCTGATTCTTGTTCTGGCTTGTTCCGCTTGGCACTGTGCCTGGTCGAATATCGAAATGGCCGCGAAGCAAAACAATCGTGTGATTTCAGTATGCCAACGGGGAGGGCGGATGAATATCGGTAAGTGCTGAATATGCGCGTAGGAGGTGGCGCGAGAATGTAGGAGTCTTCCTAATGTGCCCGGCCGCCGGGGCGGCGCCGGGCGGTTCGCTCAAGTCTTGAACGGGGACAACAGCCGGTGCGCCACGGCATATTGCACCATTTCCGACAGCGAGTTCATGCCCATCTTCTGCATGATGCGGGTCTTGTGGGTGCTGACGGTCTTCACGCTCAGGTGCAGGCTGTTGGCGATTTCCGTGATGGATTTGCCGGCCACCAGCAACGAGAACACTTCGAATTCGCGGTCCGACAACTGTTTGTGCAGCAGGCTTTCGTTGGGCATCATGATGTTGAGCGCCAGTTGCTCGGCCACTTCGGTGCTGATGTAGGGCCGGCCCGAGGCCACCTTGCGGATCGCGCCCACCAGCTGGGTGCCGGCGCTTTCCTTGGTCAGATAACCCTGGGCGCCGGCGCGGATGGCGCGCACCGCGTATTGTTCCTCCTCATGCATGGTGAGGATCAGGATCGCCACCTTGGGCGCTTCGCTGCGGATCTGGCGGATCAGGTCCACGCCGCTGCGGCCGGGCATGGACAGGTCCAGCAGCAGCAAGTCGAAGCCGCCCTGGCGTACATGGTTGAGTACTTCGAAGCCGTCGATCGCCTCGCCCACGATGTCGATGTCCGGTGCGCCGTCGAGGATGCGCTTGAGGCCTTCGCGCATGATGGTGTGGTCGTCGGCGATGACAATTCGTATCATAGGTCAGTCTGGATTATGCCTGTCGGCATGTATTGTTGTTCTTAATGGGAAAAAGCGGGCCCTGGCGCTTGCGGCGCGCCGGCCATACTACCCCAAATCCGGGTCGGGCATGCTTATTACCTAATGTTGCCACCCCGGTCATCCCCCCGGCCGGCACCCCGGTCATCCCCCGGCCGGCACCGCCGTCGCCCGGCTGGCTCAGGCCGGGCTGGGTGCCGGTTCCTTGATCAGGCGGTGCACCAGCACCGGGATGCGCGAATGCGACAGTACCTTGTTGGTGACGCTGCCCAGCAACAACTGGCCCCAGCCGCTGCGGCCGTGCGAACCCATGAAGATCAGGTCGCAACCCTCGCGGGCGGCCACCTCGACGATCTTCAGCGCCGGGCTTTCCGCGAACACGGTCATGCCCTGGCAGCGCAGGCCGCGCCGGGCGGCCGCCTCGACGATCGGTTGCACATGCTGCTGGCCGGCGCGCTGCATGGCGGCCAGGTATTCCTCCTCGCTGGGATAGCTGGGGGGGATGATCTCCACGTAAATCGGATACTGGTATTCCGGCGCCACGAACAAGGCCAGGATGTCGGCCCCCATCTGTTCGGCGAAGTCGACGCCGGCACACGCCGTCTTACTCGACACGGTGGAACCATCGGTCGTAATCAGGATTTTGCGGTACATGGCAGTACTCCTTTTGACGCAAAGCCGGCGGCGCGACCGGCAAACGGCAACTGCCCAGCGCGCCAGTTTAATTGTAATCCTGATTCACATTATTGGTAGCACGGAAAGTTTTGATCTGTATCAATAAGCACACTGGGGCTTGCTGTTAATGCAAGACTAAGCGGGCATATTTTGCGCCAAGGCACTTGTTTTATGGTTGCGGCCGTACCTTGACGATCTTTCCAATGTTAGTATCTGCAAATACAACAGTAAACTTGGCTTTTCGCGCTGAACAGCGGGTAAGCCGACCGGCTTTCCGGCCCTGGAGATTGAACAATCTGGCGTCGCCCTGCTAAACTCGCGTAAGCGCGTTATATTGCCGGGCGTCATCACTCTTGAGCCCGCCTTCGGATGGGGCGGCGCGCGGAGTGAAAAGCAAGTAGAGGGCAGCAATTTTACAAATTATGGAGAAGCAGGGATTATGACCAACGCCGCTGATGATTTCGACGCACTATTTGATGAAGTGTCTGCCCAAAGCAAGACCGCAGCGCCTGCCCCAGCGCCCGCTCCAGCGCCGGCCGCGGCCGAAGATGACCTGGAAAGCCTGTTCGAGCAGGTAGCGGCGGCCCGTCCGGCCGACGTGGTGGCCGAGGCTGCCCCCGCCGCGCATGCCGCGGCCGCCGACGGCGCCGATGGCGCGGCCGGCGATAAGCCCATGTTTGAACGGCTGGGCGGCATCGTGCGCCTGCTGCACGATTCGCTGCGCGAACTGGGCTACGACAAGGCATTGACGGAAGCGTCGTCGCAGATCGTCGATGCCCAGGACCGGCTGGAATACGTGGCCTCGCTGACCGAGCAGGCTGCCAACAAGGTGCTCAACACGCTGGACGATGGTATGCCGGCCCAGGACGTGCTGTCCAAGCAATCGAAGGAAATGGAAACCCGCTGGAACGATTTGTTCGCGGGCAAACTCAGCCTGGATCAGTTCAAGGCGCTGGCCGGCGACTCCCGGGCCTTCGCCCAGGCCGTGTCGGTGGCCACCGAAGCGGAAAAAGCCCGTTTGCTGGAAATCATGATGGCCCAGGACTTCCAGGACATCACGGGCCAGCTGATCAAGAAAGTGGTGACCATCACCAAGACGGTGGAAAACGAGTTGGCGCAACTGCTGCGCGACAACGCGCCGGCCGACGTGCGCGAGAAACTGGCGCAAAAAGAAGTGTCTCTGATGCAAGGCCCATCGGCGCCGACCGTGGCGCTGAATCAGGACAATGTCGACGACCTGCTTGCTGACCTGGGATTCTAATGGACGATATGCTCAAGGATTTCGTCGTCGAGGCGATGGATCTGGCTGTCAATGTGGAAGAACATCTGTTGCGCCTCGAACGCGACCCGGAAAACAAGGAAACCCTGAACGCGGTGTTCCGCTCGTTCCACACCATCAAGGGTGGGGCTGGCTTCATGAACCTGCCGGCGCTGGTGGCGGCCTGCCACCTGACGGAAAACCTGTTTGACGCGCTGCGCACGGGCGCCGCGCCCGTCACGCCGCTGGCCATCGAGGCGGCGCTGCAGGCCTCCGGCTTCGTGGCCGACCAGCTGGCCGAACTGTCGAACGGCGCCGAGCCCGACAGCCTGCCCGCCATGCCGGGCGACCTGGAAGCGATCCTCAAGGACGCCATCGAAGGCAAGGCCGACGCGCCCAAGGCCGCCGCCAAGCCGGCCGCCGCCGCTGCGCCGGCGCCAGCCGCTGCCGCGCCAGCCGCCGCAGCATCCGCATCCGCATCCGCGCCTGCCGCCGCATCGGCTTCCGAGGATGGGCTGGACTGGGAAGGCATGTACATCTCCGTGGTGCCGGAAGGCACCTACACGCGCAGCGCCGCGCCGGCCGCCGCCGCGCCGTCCGCCGCCGTGGCTGAAGGGGTGGCCGCCGCCGTGGCCGCCGCCGCCGTCGCCGCACCCGCCGCCGCGCCACGCGCCCGTCCCGAAGGCGAGAAACGCGAAGACCGGCCGCAATCGGCGCCCGTCAAGGAAGAAAGCATCCGGGTCGACGCCGTCAAGCTCGACGCGCTGCTGGAAGTGGCGGGTGAATCGGTGCAGGCCGCCAACCAGGCCGCCGTGCTGCTGGAACGTTTGCTGCAATTCAAATTCGAAGGCCAGGCCGCGACCCTGATGGCCACGCTGGCCGAAACGCTGGAACGCGCTTCGCGCTACTCGACCGAGCTGCAGCGCGCCACCCTGGCGACGCGCATGCAACCGGTGGGCCGGCTGTTCCAGAAATTCCCGCGCCTGGTGCGCGAACTGGCCAAGGACCTGGGCAAGGACGTGGAACTGACCATCGAGGGCGCGGAGACGGAAGTGGACCGCGTGGTGGTCGACAGCCTGTACGATCCGCTGGTGCACATGCTGCGCAACGCGCTCGACCACGGGGTCGAATCGCCCGAGGAACGGGTGGCGGCCGGCAAGTCCACCAAGTCCTACATTTCGCTCAAGGCATGGCAGGAAGCCAACAGCGTGATGATCGTGCTGCAGGATGACGGCAAGGGCATGGACCCGATCAAGCTGCGCCAGAAGGCGTTGCAGAAGGGCTTGATCAGCGAGTCGTCCCAGCTGACCCCGGACGATTGCTTCCAGCTGGTGTTCCTGCCTGGTTTCTCGACCAAGGAAGTGGCTTCCAGCGTGTCCGGCCGCGGCGTCGGCATGGACGTGGTGAAGACGGCCGTGGAGAAGAACCGCGGCGCGATCCACATCGAATCGGCGCTCGGCTTCGGCACCAAGTTCGCGATCCGTCTGCCGATCGAACTGTCGATCGTGCCGACCATGCTGGTCTCCACCTCGGGCGCGGCGCTGGCGCTGCCGATGGCGGTGGTGCAGCGCGTGGTCGAGCTGCCGGAAGTGTTCATGGAAGTGGGCGGCGCGCCCGTGCTCAAGGACCAGGGCCGGCCGTTGCCGGTGCGTTCGCTGGCCGGCGCGCTCGGTTACGAGAATTGCCGCGAGAAGGTGGGCATTGTTGTTGCAGCGCCACAACCGTACATCCTGGCCGTGGAAGCGGTCGATGGCACGGCCGACCTGGTGATCAAGCCGATGACGGCCATCGCCGTGGAAGGCATTACGGGCACGGCCCGCTCCGCCGAGGGCGAGCTGGTGCTGGTGGTGGGCCTATCGTTCCTGATGGACGGGTGCCGCAGCAGTGTCCGAATGGCAGCCTAGCGTTACGCTGGCGACCGACACGAAGCCTGCGAACCCCGCAGGCTTTTTTTTTCGCCGTCGCGGCCGTACAGGCCAGGCTGGCAAAATGATGCAAAATTAGCAAAGGAGTCATAAGGGGTGTATCAAGACGCGCAAGCGCATCAGCTCACGAGGCTTGAGAGCGGCTACGCTTTTGCATTGCACAAATATGGCATAATCAAAGTGGATTACTCACACAGGCGGTAGCAGCACTGCATAAATCATGATGAAGACGCTTTACGACAAACTCTGGGATTCCCACGTGGTCAAGGCCGAGGAAGACGGCACCACCATTCTGTACATCGACCGCCACCTGGTGCATGAAGTCACCAGCCCGCAAGCATTCGACGGCCTGCGCGCCGCCGGCCGCAAGCCGTGGCGCATTTCCGCCAACCTGGCCGTGGCCGACCACAACGTGCCCACCACCGACCGCGGCCATGGCATCGCCGACCCGGTTTCGCGCCTGCAGGTGGAAACGCTGGACGCCAACGCCAAGTCCTACGGCCTGACGTATTTCAATATGAACGACAAGCGCCAGGGCATCGTGCACGTGATCGGCCCGGAGCAGGGCGCGACCCTGCCGGGCATGACGGTGGTATGCGGCGACTCGCATACCTCGACCCACGGCGCCTTCGGCGCGCTGGCGCACGGCATCGGCACCTCGGAAGTGGAGCACGTGCTGGCCACCCAGACCCTGTTGCAGAAAAAATCCAAGGCCATGCTGGTGCAGGTGGACGGCGTGCTGCCGGCCGGCGTGACGGCCAAGGACATCGTGCTGGCCATCATCGGCAAGATCGGCACGGCCGGCGGCACCGGCTATTGCATCGAGTTCGGCGGCTCGACCATCCGCGCGCTGTCGATGGAAGGCCGCATGACGGTGTGTAACATGGCCATCGAGGCGGGCGCGCGCGCCGGCATCATCGCCGTCGACGACACCACCATCAACTACGTCAAGGGCCGTCCGTTCTCGCCCGTGGGCCCGCACTGGGAGCGCGCGGTGGAATACTGGCGCACCCTGCATTCGGACGCGGGCGCTCGCTTCGACCTGGTGGTCACGCTCAACGCGGCCGAGATCAAGCCGCAGGTCACCTGGGGCACCTCGCCCGAGATGGTGGTCGCGATCGATGGCCGGGTGCCCGATCCCGACCACGAAAAGGACAGCGTCAAGCGCGACGCCATGGAAAAGGCCCTGGTCTACATGGACCTCAAGCCCAACACGGCGATCGAGGATATCCGCATCGACAAGGTGTTCATCGGTTCCTGCACCAACTCGCGCATCGAGGACTTGCGCGCCGCCGCCGAGGTGGTGCGCGGCAAGCAGCGCGCCTCCAACGTCAAGCTGGCGCTGGTGGTGCCCGGTTCCGGCCTGGTGAAGGACCAGGCCGAACGCGAGGGCCTGGACCGCATCTTCAAGGATGCCGGTTTCGAATGGCGCGAACCGGGCTGCTCGATGTGCCTGGCCATGAACGCCGACCGGCTGGAGCCGGGCGAGCGCTGCGCCTCGACGTCGAACCGCAACTTCGAAGGCCGTCAGGGCCAGGGCGGACGCACCCACCTGGTGTCGCCGGCCATGGCGGCGGCGGCCGGTATCGCCGGCCACTTCGTCGACGTGCGCGCGCTGCGCTGAGCGGCAGACGTCAAGTCACGGGCGGGCCTTAGGGGCCGCCCCTTGCGAGCTTCGCCTGCCCGGCGGCCATCGCGAATGTAACAAGATAACCAGTCCTAAACGAGAGTCCATCATGAAAAAACTGTTCGCCCTGTCCCTGATCGCCCTGACCCTGACCGCCTGCAACACCATCGCCGGCGTTGGCAAGGATGTGGAGAAGCTGGGGCAGGTTGTTGAAGGCGCTGGCAAAAAATAAACCGCGGCGCGGCGGGCCCCGGCGGCCCGCCGCCGCACCAACTGATTGAGTACCATGGATAAATTTACGATCTACGAAGGCCTGGTGGCCCCGCTTGACCGCGCCAACGTCGACACCGACGCCATCATTCCGAAGCAATTCCTGAAGTCCATCCACCGCACCGGCTTCGGCCCCAACCTGTTCGACGAATGGCGCTACCTGGACCATGGCGAACCTGGCCAGGACAACAGCCGCCGTCCGCTGAACCCGGAGTTCGTGCTCAACGAGCCGCGCTACCAGGGCGCCTCGATCCTGCTGACCCGCAAGAACTTCGGCTGCGGCTCCTCGCGCGAGCACGCGCCATGGGCGCTGGACCAATACGGCTTCCGCGCCATCATCGCGCCTTCGTTCGCCGATATTTTCTTCAACAACTGCTACAAGAGCGGCTTGCTGCCCATCGTTTTACCTGAAGCACAGATCGATCATCTGTTCAACGAAGTCAAGGCTTTCCCCGGTTACCGTCTGGTGGTCGACCTTGAGCAGCAGCGCATTTCCACCAGCAATGGCAGCGTCTCCTACCCCTTCGAGATCGACGCCTTCCGCAAATACTGCCTGATGAACGGGCTCGACGATATCGGCCTGACCCTGCGCCACGCCGACGTTATCCGCAGCTTCGAAGAGCGCCATCTGGCAAGCCAGCCCTGGCTGGCCAACGTCATCTAAAGATCGAAATCTCATGAAAATTGCTATCCTCCCGGGCGACGGTATCGGCCCGGAAATCGTCGACCAGGCCGTCAAGGTATTGAACGCGCTGGACGAAAAATTCGAGCTCGAAAGCGCGCCTGTCGGCGGCGCCGGCTACGCGGCCCATGGCCACCCGCTGCCCGAAGGCACGCTGGCGCTGGCCAAGGCGGCCGACGCCATCCTGTTTGGCGCCGTGGGCGACTTCAAGTACGACACGCTGGAGCGGGCGCTGCGCCCTGAACAAGCGATCCTGGGCCTGCGCAAGAACCTGGGCCTGTTCGCCAACCTGCGTCCGGCCATTCTGTACCCTGAACTGGCGGGCGCCTCCACGCTCAAGCCGGAAGTGGTGTCCGGCCTGGACATCCTGATCATCCGTGAACTGACGGGCGACATCTACTTCGGCCAGCCGCGCGGCGTGCGCGAATGCCCGGACGGCGCCTTCAAGGGCCAGCGCGAAGGTTTCGACACCATGCGCTACGCGGAAGGCGAAATCCGCCGCATCGCCCACGTGGCGTTCCAGGCCGCGCAAAAGCGCGACAAGCGCCTGACCAGCGTGGACAAGGCCAACGTACTGGAAACGTTCCAGTTCTGGCGCGATATCGTCACCGACGTGCACAAGGAATACCCGGACGTGGCGCTGGACCATATGTACGTCGACAACGCCGCCATGCAGCTGGTGCGCGCACCGAAGCGCTTCGATGTGCTGGTGACCGGCAATATGTTCGGCGACATCCTGTCGGACCAGGCTTCCATGCTGACCGGTTCGATCGGCATGCTGCCATCGGCTTCGCTGGACGCCAACAACAAGGGCCTGTACGAACCGTCGCACGGCTCGGCGCCCGACATCGCCGGCAAGGGCGTGGCCAATCCGCTGGCCACCATCCTGTCGGCCGCCATGATGCTGCGCTACTCGCTGGGCCGCGCCGAACAGGCCGGCCGCATCGAGAACGCCGTCAAGGCGGTGCTCAAGCAGGGCCTGCGCACGCCGGATATCTACGAAGAAGGCACCACCAAGGTGGGTACTTCGCAGATGGGCGACGCGGTGGTCAAGGCGCTGGCGCAGTAACGATATAAACGATATAAACGATATTGAAGGAATGATGATGAAACTAGTAGGCTTGGTAGGTTGGCGCGGCATGGTTGGTTCGGTCCTGATGCAACGCATGCGGGAAGAGGGCGATTTCGCCCACATCGAACCGGTGTTCTTCACCACTTCGAATCCGGGCGGCGCGGCGCCGGCCATGGCGAAAAACGAAACCACGCTGAAAAGCGCGACTGACATCGCTGAGCTGAGCAAGTGCGAGATCATCATTTCCTGCCAGGGCGGCGACTACACGAGCGACGTGTTCCCGAAACTGCGCGCGGCCGGCTGGAACGGCTACTGGATCGACGCCGCGTCGACCCTGCGCATGGAGAAGGACGCCGTGATCGTGCTGGACCCGGTCAATATGCACGTGATCAAGGACGCGCTGGGCAAGGGCGTGAAGAACTTCGTCGGCGGTAACTGCACCGTGTCGTGCATGCTGATCGGCCTGGGCGGCCTGTTCCAGCACAACCTGGTGGAGTGGATGACCTCCATGACCTACCAGGCAGCCTCGGGCGGCGGCGCCCAGCACATGCGCGAGCTGCTGACCCAGTTCGGCACCATCAACAGCGCCGTCAAGCCGCTGCTGGACGATCCCGCTTCCGCCATTCTGGAAATCGACCGCCAGGTGCTGGCCACCCAGCACGGCATGTCGGCTGAGCAGACCAAGCAGTTCGGCGTGCCGCTGGCCGGCAACCTGATCCCCTGGATCGACAAGGACCTGGGCAACGGCCAATCGAAGGAAGAGTGGAAGGGCGGCGCCGAGACCAACAAGATCCTGGGCCTGGGCGCGGACTTCGGCTCCAAGGCGATTCCAGTCGATGGCCTGTGCGTGCGCGTGGGCGCCATGCGCTGCCACTCGCAGGCACTGACGATCAAGCTGACCAAGGATGTGCCGCTGGATGAGCTGACCGACATCATCGCCTCGTCCAACCAGTGGGCCAAGGTGGTGCCGAACACGCGCGAAGCGTCGATGAAGGACCTGTCGCCGGCCGCCGTGACCGGTGGCCTGACGATTCCCGTCGGCCGTCTGCGCAAGATGAGCATGGGTAACGACTACCTGTCCGCCTTCACGGTGGGCGACCAGCTGCTGTGGGGCGCGGCCGAACCGCTGCGCCGCATGCTGCGCATCGTGCTCGACGCGTAAGCTCGCGCTCAGCTGGTTTACTTCAAACCAGGGACAGACCCCGCGGGGTCTGTCCCTTATGCTCCTGGCAGCGGCCCCGCTCACGCGGCGCCGCTGTTTTTCTTTTGCGGTGCTTCCCAAACGGGTTTTTTGGGCATACATTAGGCGCCTAGGTGACATATCAGGGCGCACGGCACGTGCAAAGCTTGCATGGTCCCGCCCGTGGTGATATGTTGATACTTCCGGGAAAGTAACATTTTTCCCTCTGACAACTCTATCGCCGCCCACTATGCATTTAACCACTCGCCCCCGCATCGTTTCGTTCGCGTTGAAAACACTGACCAGCGCCGTCGCCTGTGCCGTGCTTTTATCCCCCGCAGCAAACGCAGCCGGGCTCGGCAAGCTGACCGTGCTGTCCTCACTGGGCCAGCCATTGCGGGCGGAAATAGAATTGACGGCCGTCTCCGCCGATGAGGCGGGCGCGCTGGTGGCCAAGCTGGCCCCGGCTGACGCCTTCCGCGCCGCCAACATCGATTTCAATCCCACCTTGCTGTCGCTGCGCTTCGAAGTGCAGCAGCGCGACGGCCGCCAGATGATCCGCATCACTTCCGGCCAGCCCGTCAACGAACCGTTCGTCGACATGTTGCTCGAGTTGAACTGGAACGGCGGCCGGCTGGTGCGCGAATACACCTTCCTGCTCGACCCGGCCGAACTGCGCAGCACCCAGCCGGCCCAGGTGGCCGCGCCGGCCCGCGCCGTGACCGCGCCACCCGCCGCCCAGCCAGCCGCGCCGGCGCCAGCGGCCGCCACCCAGCCGGCCCCGGCCGCCCGTGCGCCCGCGCCGGAAGGGGAGAAAAGCCGTCAAGCCGGCAGCCAGTACCGGGTCAAGGCCGGTGACAACCTGAGCCGCATTGCCGGCCAGTTGAAACCGGTCGACGTGTCGCTGGACCAGATGCTGGTGGCGCTGTACCGCGCCAATCCGGAAGCGTTCGCCGGCAAGAACATGAACCGCCTGAAGGCTGGCCGCATCCTGGCCGTGCCGGACGCCGACAGCGTGCGCGCCACCGCCACCGAAGGCGAGGCGCGCGGCGTAGTGGTGGCCCATGCGACCGATTTCAATGCCTACCGCAGCAAGCTGGCAGGGCAGGTGGCCACCAGCGCCCCGGCCAAGGAACCGGAAGCGACCCAAAGCGTGGGCGGCAAGATCACGGCCAAGGTCGAGGAGCGCGCCACGCCCGTCAATGAAGCGAAGGATCAACTGAAACTGTCCAAGGCCAACCCCGCGTCGGCCCCGGCCGGCGGCAAGACGGCGATGGCGGTGGAAGACAAGATCGCCAAGGAAAAACAGGTGGCCGAGGCGGCCAGCCGGGTCAAGGAGCTGGAGAAGAACGTCAGCGACCTGGAAAACCTGATGGCGGTGAAGAACAAGGCGCTGGCGGACCAGAAGAAGCCGTCCGCCTCGGCCAGCGCGGCCGCTTCCGCGCCCGTGATTGATTTGAACGCCTCAGCCAAAGCATCGGCCAGTGCGTCGGCTGCTGCATCGGTCAGTGCGTCGGAATCGGCTTCGGCCAGCGCGGCCGCCAGTGCGCCGCCCAAGCCGCGCCGCACCGTGGTGGTGCCGCCCCGCATCGCCGAGCCGAGCATCATGGACACCGTGATGGACAACATCACCTACATCGGCGCCGGCCTGGCCGCCTTGCTCGGTGGCGTGGGCTTGCTGGTGGCCCGCCGCCGCCGTGAGGCGCAGGCCGGTGAAGTGCGCTCGGAGACGAGCGTGCTGGGCGACTCGCCCTCCACGGGCCAGCAACTGATCGCTGAAACGGGTGGCCAGAGCGTGGACACCAACAACAGCGTGTTCAATTCCAACTTCGCTCCTTCGGCCAGCCAGCTCGACACCAACGAAGTCGATCCGGTGGCCGAAGCCGACGTCTATATCGCCTACGGCCGCGATGCCCAGGCCGAGGAAATTCTGAAGGAAGCGCTGCGCATGCATCCGGAGCGCCAGGCTGTGCGCCTGAAGCTGCTGGAAATCTACGCCACCCGCAAGGATAGCCGCGCGTTCGAAACCCAGGCCTCGGAACTGTATTCGCAGACCGGCGGCACGGGCGACGATTGGGCCCAGGCCGTTGCGCTGGGCCTGGCACTCGATCCGCACAACCCGCTGTACGCGTCCGGCAAGCAGCAGGCGGCCGCACCGGCGCCGGCGGCCGCGCCGTTGAACGATTTCGACCCCTCCATGTTCGCGCCGCCGCCGGCCGAGGCGGCGCATGACCTGGCCAGCAGCTTTGCCGCGCCGGCCGCCGCCGGCGGCTTGGACCTGGACTTGAGCCAGGATGCCGCGCCGGCCCCGGCCGCCATGGACTTCGGCACCGACCACGCGCTGGAGACGGCCTTGCCGTCCGACGTGCCCACGCCGGCAGCGATGGCCGCCGCCGCGCCCGCCGACCAGTTCCTGGACTTCGACCTGGGTGGGCTGAGCTTCGATACGCCAGCGGCCGCGCCCGCGTCGGCCGCGCCCGCCGAGGCCGCGCCGGCCAAGGCGGAAGAAACCGCCTTCGACCTGGATTTTGATGCCGTACCGCCCGCGCCGGCCGCCGCGCCCGCACCGGCAGCCGCGCCAGCGGCGGCGGCCGAGGACTTCAGCATGGACTTCGGCCTGGACTTGCCGGCCGCCGCCGCCGCGCCCGCACCCGCGCCAGCACCGTTGCCGGTGGTGGACAGCGACCCGCTGGCCGACCTGAATTTGATGGACTTCGATATTCCGGCCGTGCCGGCCCCGGCCCCAGCGGCCGAGCTGAGCGCCAGCGATTTCGCGCTGCCGGAAATCCCGGCCGCCGCTGCCGCCGCGCCGGCCCCGGCCGACCTGGCCGCACCCGAGTTCGACCTGTCCAGCATCGACCTGGACTTGAACAACGCGGCGGTGGAAACCAAGCCGGCCCGCGCCGAGCCGCAGTCGGCCCTCCACATGGAAATGGAAACCAAGCTGGACCTGGCCATCGCCTACCAGGAAATCGGCGACAAGGAAGGCGCCCGCGAATTGCTGGACGAAGTGGTCCGCGGCGGCAGCGACGAGCAAGTGGCCAAGGCCAGCTCCATGCGCGCGCTGCTGGGCTGAGGCAAGCTGGCCGGGGCCGCCGTCCCGGCCATGAGGACGCCGTTTCCCGTTTATAATGCGCTGACTTAACTTCTCAGTGGGCAGCAATTGAAACGGATAGCAATCGGCGTCCAGTACGACGGAACCGCGTGGCATGGCTACCAGAAGCAGGACGGTGGCCAAACCGTGCAAGACCAGCTGGAACTGGCGCTGGCGCAGTTCGCCACCGTCAAGCTGGCCACCACCTGCGCCGGCCGCACCGACACGGGCGTCCACGCGCTGGAACAAGTGGTGCACTTCGACACCGACCTGTCGCGCGATGCCCATTCCTGGGTACGCGGCGTGAATGCCTTCCTGCCGCCGTCGATCGGGGTACGCTGGGCCAAGGAAGTGGTGTCCGACCCGGAAGGTGACGAATTCCACGCCCGCTTCAGCGCCCGCGCCCGCACCTATCACTACGTGCTGTACAACAATCCCACCCGTTCGCCTTTGCTGGCGGGCCGGGCCGGGTTCTGCTTCCGTCCGCTGGACGTGGAGCGGATGCAGGCGGCCGTGGCGCCGCTGCTGGGCTGGCATGACTTCACGGCCTTCCGCGCGGCCCAGTGCCAGGCCAAGTCGCCCGTCAAGCTGATGCATGAAATCAAGATCGAGCGCCGCGGCGAGCTGGTGGTGTTCACCGTGACGGCCAACGCTTTCCTGCACCACATGGTGCGCAACCTGGTCGGTTCGCTGGTGTACGTGGGCACGGGCCGCCAGCCGCCCGAATGGCTGGGCCAGGTGCTGGAAGCGCGCGACCGCCACCATGCGGCGCCCACCTTCATGCCCGACGGCCTGTACCTGGCCCGCATCGATTACGACCCCAAATGGCAGTTGCCGCTGGAAACCACCAGCCCGCTGCCCTGGTTCTGAAGGAGTGCCCATGCACCGCACCCGCATCAAGATCTGCGGCCTGACCCGGGAACAGGACGTACGGGCCGCCGTGGCGGCCGGCGCCGACGCGCTCGGTTTCGTGTTCTATCCCAAGAGCCCGCGCTATGTGACGCCCGGGCGCGCGGCCGAACTGATCGCTGCCGTGCCGCCGTTCGTCACCTGCACCGGCCTGTTCGTCAACGCCAGCCCGGCCGAGGTGGCGGCCACCACGGCCGTGGCGCCGCTGGCGCTGATCCAGCTGCACGGCGACGAGACGGTGGCCGACAGCGCCGCCATCGCCGCGGCGTGCGGACGACAGTTCCTGCGCGTGTTCCGCGTCAAACCTGACACACGGCCGGACGATTTGCTAGAATACGAGCAGCAATGCCGCGCCGCCAGCCCACTGTTTTCCAGCCTGTTGCTCGATACGTTTGTGGATGCCTACGGCGGTGCAGGAAAGGTATTTGATTGGTCTCTCATCCCAAAAGAACTCGCGCCTCGGGTCGTTTTAAGTGGTGGCTTGAGCGTACCCGGCGCGACTGACGCCGTGGTGCGTGTACGCCCCTACGCGGTCGACATCAGCAGTGGTGTCGAAGCGTCCAAGGGGATCAAGGACGCCCGCAAGATCGCCGACTTCATCGCGGCGGTGCGGGCCGCCGATGCCATCATTGAAAAAGAGAACCACCATGAACGCCTTGCCTGACAGCGGCCTCGCCGCCCCCCTGTTCCACACCACCGAGTACCAACTGCCTGACGCGCGCGGCCATTTCGGCCCCTACGGCGGTTCCTTCGTGGCCGAAACCCTGACCTATGCGCTGGCCGAGCTGAACGAAGCCTACACCCGCTACAGCCAGGACCCGGCCTTCCTGGAGGAATTCCGCTACGAGCTCAAGCACTTCGTCGGCCGTCCATCGCCCATCTACCACGCCAAGCGCTGGTCCGAGCAGGCCGGCGGCGCCCAGATTTACTTCAAGCGCGAAGACTTGAACCACACGGGCGCCCACAAGATCAATAACGTGATCGGCCAGGCCTTGCTGGCCAAGCGCATGGGCAAGCCGCGCATCATCGCGGAAACGGGCGCCGGCCAGCATGGCGTGGCCACGGCCACCATCTGCGCCCGCTTCGGCCTCGAATGCGTGGTCTACATGGGCAGCGAGGACGTCAAGCGCCAGGCCCAGAATGTGTACCGCATGAAGCTGCTGGGCGCCACCGTGGTGCCGGTGGAGTCGGGCTCCAAGACGCTCAAGGACGCGCTCAACGAAGCCATGCGCGACTGGGTCACCAACATTGAAAACACCTTCTACATCATCGGCACCGTGGCCGGTCCGCATCCGTATCCGATGCTGGTGCGCGATTTCCAGTCCGTGATCGGCGAGGAATGCCGGGTGCAGATGCCGGAAATGACGGGCCGCCAGCCTGATTACGTGGTGGCCTGCATCGGCGGCGGTTCCAACGCGATGGGGATTTTCTATCCCTACATCGACGAAAAAAGCGTCAAGCTGGTGGGCGTGGAAGCGGCGGGCGAGGGCTTGGACAGCGGCAAGCACGCCGCTTCGCTGACGGGCGGCATACCCGGCGTGTTGCACGGCAACCGCACCTATCTGCTGCAGGACGAGAATGGCCAGATCATCGAGACCCATTCCGTGTCGGCCGGCCTCGATTATCCGGGTGTGGGCCCCGAGCATGCTTACCTGAAGGACAGTGGCCGGGCCCAGTATGTGTCCATCACGGACGAGGAAGCGCTGGCCGCGTTCCACGATTGCTGCCATATCGAAGGCATCATTCCGGCGCTGGAGTCGTCGCACGCGCTGGCCTACGCGGCCAAGCTGGCGGCCACCTTGCCGAAAGACCAGATCGTGCTGGCCAACCTGTCGGGCCGCGGCGACAAGGACATGCATACGGTGGCGGAACGGATGGGGCTCAATTTCGGCTGATGTCTTGCCGCGTTGCGCTGTCTCCCCAACCGATCACTCTATATTGAAAGAATCAGCCATGTCCCGTATCGCACCAACTTTCGCGGCCCTGAAAGCCGATAAAAAAACCGCTCTCGTCACCTTCATCACGGCCGGCGACCCGGCGCCGGAACTGACCGTGCCCCTGATGCACGCGCTGGTGGCCGGCGGCGCCGACATCCTGGAACTGGGTGTGCCGTTTTCCGATCCCATGGCCGAAGGCCCCGTCATCCAGCGCGCCTGCGAGCGGGCGCTGGCGTTCGGGGTCGGCATCCATGACGTGTTCGGCTACGTGCGCGAGTTCCGCAAGACCAACCAGAGCACGCCCGTGGTGTTGATGGGCTACGCCAATCCGATCGAACGGATCGGCGCGGCCGCATTCATCGCCGCCTCGAAAGAGTCGGGCGCGGATGGCGCCATCGTGGTCGACTACCCGCCCGAGGAATGCGAGGAATTCGCGGCCGCCATGCGCGCCAACGAGCTGGACCTGATCTTCCTGCTGGCGCCCACTTCGACCGAGGAACGCATCGCCCAGGTGGCCAAGGTCGGCGGCGGCTTCAGCTACTACGTCTCGCTCAAGGGCGTGACGGGGGCCGGCAATATCGACACGGCCGAGGTGGCTGAACGTCTGACGGCCATCCGCCAGCACGTCAAGCTGCCGATCGGCGTGGGCTTCGGCATCCGCGACGGCGCCACGGCGCGCGCCGTGGCCGAGGTGGCCGACGCGGTGGTGATCGGCAGCCGCATCATCCAGGAAATTGAAAACAACGCCCAGGATGCCGTGTTGCCGGCCGTGCAAGCCTTCGTCGCCCGCATCCGCACCGCCCTCGACGCCTGATCGGGGGCGCTGACCGCCCCATCGATTGCCTTGACATAGAGTTAAGCCTTAACTATGTTGAAGGGGGCGGTTGGGCGCAGTTTGCAGTGGAAGCCATCAACACGGCTTTAACATCAGCGAATTGCGGCGATTTTCATGAGTTATCTGGTAATGTTGGTAATTCGGAATGTTCGACAGGGTGGCCAGAAACGGCTACACTTCCGCCACTAGTTAGCAGCAAGGAGAAATGATGAGTTGGTTGGAAAAACTTCTGCCCCCGCGTATCCAGCGTTCCGACGCCGCGGCACGCAAGACCATGCCGGAAGGCCTGTGGGTCAAGTGCCCGTCCTGCGAGGCGGTGTTGTACCGCACCGACCTGGAATCGAACCTGCACGTGTGCCCCAAGTGCGACCACCACATGCGCATCCGCGCCCGCGAGCGCCTCGACGGCTTGCTCGACGCCGGCGGCCGCTATGAGATCGGCCAGGACACGCTGCCCGTCGATACCCTGAAATTCAAAGACAGCAAGAAATATCCTGACCGCCTGAAACAGGCCATGGAAGCGACCGGCGAGACGGACGCGCTGATCGTCATGGGCGGCGCCATCATGAGCCTGCCCGTGGTGGTGGCATGCTTCGAGTTCGAATTCATGGGCGGCTCCATGGGTTCCGTGGTCGGCGAGCGCTTCGTGCGCGGCGCCCAGATCGCGCTGGAACAGAAAGTGCCGTTCGTGTGCATCACCGCCACCGGTGGCGCCCGCATG
The DNA here is from genome assembly GCF_014042355.1 of Rugamonas apoptosis. Taxonomy (GTDB): domain Bacteria; phylum Pseudomonadota; class Gammaproteobacteria; order Burkholderiales; family Burkholderiaceae_D; genus Rugamonas; species Rugamonas apoptosis. The sequence continues at coordinate 108,479 of NZ_JACEZU010000002.1, read as the reverse complement.
CAGGAAGGCTTGCTGTCGCTGATGCAGATGGCCAAGACCACCGCCATGCTGACCAAGCTGTCGGAAAAGAAACTGCCGTTCATCAGCGTGCTGACCGATCCCACCATGGGCGGCGTGTCGGCCTCGTTCGCCTTCATGGGCGACGTGGTGATCGCTGAACCGAAGGCCCTGATCGGCTTCGCCGGCCCGCGCGTGATCGAGAACACGGTGCGCGAGAAACTGCCGGAAGGCTTCCAGCGCGCCGAATTCCTGGTGCAAAAGGGCGCCGTGGACATGATCGTCGACCGCCGCAAGATGCGCGAGGAAATCGCCCGCCTGCTGGCCCTGCTGCAAGACCAGGCCGTCGAGGTCCTGGCGTAATACGCAGCCGTATCACCCGCCGGCGCGCAGCAGGACTTCCGTCCGCTGCGCGCCGCTCTCATTCAGAAGTCCCATTCCATGCCTACGCTTCCTACCACTTTGCCTGCCTGGCTCGCGCTGCTTGAGTCGCGCCACGCCGAAACCGTCATCAACATGGGGCTGGAGCGCGTGCGCGCCGTCAAGGACCGCATGGCGCTGGCCTTCACTTGCCCCGTCATCATGGTGGCTGGCACCAACGGCAAGGGTTCCACCTGCGCCATGCTGGAATCGATGCTGCTGCGGGCCGGCTACAAGGTGGGGTTGTACATCAAGCCGCACTTCCTGGACTTTAACGAGCGGGCCCACGTCAATGGCGAGCTGGCCAGCGATGCGCAACTGGTGGCCAGCTTCAATGCCGTCGAAGCGGCCCGTGGCGATACGCCGCTGACGTACTTTGAATTCACCACGCTGGCCATCTGCCACCTGCTGGCTGGCGCCGGCATGGACGTGGTGGTCCTGGAAGTGGGCCTGGGCGGCCGCCTGGACGCCGTCAACGTGATTGATGCCGACGTGGCCATCGTCACCAGCGTCGATATCGACCACACGGATTACCTGGGCGACACGCGCGAGGCGATCGGCTTCGAGAAGGCCGGCATCTTCCGCGCCGGCAAGACGGCCATTTGCAGCGATCCCGTGCCGCCGCAGTCGCTGATCGACCATGCAGAAGCCATCGGCGCCGACCTGTGGCTGATGGGGCGCGATTTCAATTATTCGGGCGACAAGCAGCAGTGGAACTATGGCGGGCGCAATCAGCGCCGCAGCGCCCTGGCTTACCCCAGCTTGCGTGGCGCCAACCAGTTGCTGAACGCCTCGGCCGCGCTGGCCGCGCTGGAAGCGTTGCGCCTGGAGTTGCCCGTGGGCGCGCAGGAAGTGCGCACCGGCCTGGTGACGGTGGAACTGCCGGGCCGTTTCCAGGTATTGCCGGGCCGTCCCAGCGTGATCCTGGACGTGGCCCACAATCCCCATGCGGCCGCCGCCTTGAACCAGAACCTGGGCAATATGGGCTATCACCCGTACACCTACGCCGTGTTCGGCTCCATGCACGACAAGGATATCGACGGCGTGATCGCCGCCATGTCCGAGCATGTGGACCACTGGTGCCTGACCGGCCTGCCATCGCCGCGCGCGGCCACGGCGGCCGAACTGGCGGCAAAAGTGCAGATCGTGCAGCCAGAGCGCCCGGAACGGACGATAAATACTTTCGACGATCCCGCACAGGCATATGCAAATGCAATCAGCCGGGTCGGGGAGAATGATAGAATTGTGGTCTTTGGATCTTTCCTCACCGTCGCCGGCGTCATGGCGGCGCGAAAATCCAACCCTCACTCAACTCACTGAACGCAATCGACTGAAATCACGCATGGGCTTGTTCTCGAAACTCAGTAAAAACAAGCAAGAATCCGCTGGCGAAGATAGCGGCCACTATACGCGCGCGGAAGACCAGGCCGCCACGGAACGTGCCCGCTCCAAGCGCGCTTCGTCCGCCGGCGGCAAGGGCCGCTCGCGTGCCGACGCCGAGGCGGCCGATCCTGTTTTGCCGGAAAAAAAACGTGCGCGCCGCCGCCTGGTGGGGGCTATCGCCCTGGCGCTGGCGGTGGCCGTGGGCTTGCCCATGGTGCTCGATTCCGAGCCCAAGCCCTTGTCGTCGGATATCGACATCAAGATTCCGTCCAAGGACAAGAGCGGCGAGCTGCCGGCCGCCGCAGCGGTGGCGGCCAGCGCCGCTTTGGACAATACTGAAGAAATCGTGAGCGTGCCGGCCAAGGCCACTCCGGCCAAACCGGCGCCCGCCGTGGCCGAATCCAAGCCGGCGGCCGAGCCCAAGCCAGTGGCCGAAGCCAAGCCCGCCGCCGAACCCAAGCCCGCTGCCGCCGAGGCCAAGCTGGCGCCCGCCAAGGTCAGGGAAAGCTTGCCGGTGGCCGAGCTGCCCAAGGCGGAAGTGAAACCGCCCAAGGCGGAAGTGAAGGCCGAGGCCAAGGCGGAAGCCAAGCCTGAACACAAGCAGGAAGCGAAGGCCGAGCCCAAGCTGGAAGCGAAGGCGGAAGCCAGGCAGGAACACAAGGCCGACGCCAAGCCGGCCAAGGATGACGCCAAGTCGGGCGACGACGCGGCGCGCGCCATGGCCATCCTGGAAGGCAAGCCGTCCAAGCCGGCCGAAGCGGCTGGCCAGAAATACGTGCTGCAGGTGGCCGCGCTGACCGCCCAGGACAAGGTGGATGAATTGCAGGAAAAGCTGCGCGGCGCCGGCATCAAGTCGTTCACGCAGAAAGTGCCGACCCAGTCGGGCGAACGCACCCGCGTGCGCGTGGGGCCGTTCTCCAGCAAGGAAGAGGCGGAAAAAGTGCGCGCCAAGCTGGCCAGGATGGGCTTGAACGGCAGCCTGGTGCCGGTGTGACGCGACGGATAGTACGGACGTGACTTTATTCGATTACCTGGTGATCTTCGTGTTGATCACTTCCATCGTCATCAGTACCATGCGCGGCCTGGTCAAGGAAATGTTTTCGCTGGCCAGCTGGATCATCGCCTTCATCGCGGCCAACGCCTACAGCGCCACGCTGGCACAATGGTTGCCGGCGGTGGTGCCGGGCCAGGTGGTGCGCTTGATCTTGGCGTTTATCGCGCTGTTCATCGGCGTGCGGATTTTGATGGGCCTGCTCACCATGGCGCTGGACGCGCTGGTGCAGGCCGGCGGCCTGAGCCTGGTCGACCGCGGCCTGGGCGGCCTGTTCGGCCTGGGACGGGGGCTGGTGATCGTGTTGACGGTGGTGATCCTGTGCGGCATGACGACTATCCCCCACCAGCCGTTCTGGCGCGATGCGCTGTTGAGTCCGCTGGCGGAAACCGGGGCCCGCACCGTCAAGCCTTTCCTGCCTGCTGCGCTGGCGCAGCATGTGAATTTTTGAATTCTTTAAATCAGTAGTACCAGTCTAGGAGCACACCATGTGTGGCATCGTCGGCGTCGTTTCCCATCAACCTGTCAATCAACTGCTGTATGACGCGCTGCTGCTGTTGCAGCACCGCGGCCAGGACGCGGCAGGTATTGCAACCAACCACAGCAGCATGTTCGCCATGCACAAGGCGAACGGCCTGGTGCGCGACGTGTTCCGCACCCGGAACATGCGTACGCTGCAAGGCAATTCCGGCATCGGCCACTGCCGTTACCCCACGGCCGGTTCGTCGAGCGAGGAAGAGGCGCAGCCGTTCTACGTGAACGCCCCGTACGGCATCACGCTGGCCCACAACGGCAACCTGACCAACTGGGAACAGCTCAAGCAGGAGATGTTCAAGAACGACCGCCGCCACATCAACACGGATTCCGACTCGGAAGTGCTGCTCAACGTGCTGGCCCACGAAATCCACAAGGCCACCACCGGCCTGGTGCTGGACGCCGACGCCATCTTCAAGGCCGTGGCCGTGCTGCACCGCCGGGTGCGCGGCGGCTACGCGGCCGTGGCCCAGATCGCCGACATCGGCCTGCTGGCGTTCCGCGACCCGTTCGGCATCCGTCCCCTGTGCCTGGGCATCAATGAAACGGAGCAGGGCGCCGAATACATGGTGGCCTCCGAATCCGTGGCGCTGGAAGGCATGGGCTTCCGCTTCGTGCGCGACATCGCGCCGGGCGAGGCCGTGTTCATCGACGCCGACAAGCAGTTGCACGCGCGCCAGTGCGCCGACAATCCAAGCCTGAACCCTTGCGTGTTCGAGTTCGTCTACCTGGCCCGTCCCGATTCCGTGATCGACGGCGCCTCCGTGTACGCCACCCGTCTCAAGATGGGGGAATACCTGGCCGAGAAGATCCGCCGCGAATTCAAGGACGGCGAGATCGACGTCGTGATGCCGATTCCCGATTCGTCCCGTCCGGCCGCCATCCAATTGGCGCTGGCGCTGAACATCGAATACCGGGAAGGCTTCATCAAGAACCGCTACATCGGCCGCACCTTCATCATGCCCGGCCAGGCGGCCCGCAAGAAGTCGGTACGCCAGAAGCTGAACGCGATCGCCTCCGAGTTCAAGGACAAAGTGGTGCTGCTGGTGGACGACTCCATCGTGCGCGGCACCACCAGCCGCGAGATCGTGCAGATGGCGCGTGAAGCGGGCGCCACCAAGGTGATCTTCGCCTCGGCCGCGCCACCGGTGATCTATCCTAACGTGTACGGCATCGACATGCCCACGCGCGACGAGCTGATCGCCTACGGCCGCTCGAACGAGGAAGTGTGCCGCGAGATCACGGCCGATGCGCTGGTGTACCAGGATATCGACGCCCTCAAGCGCGCCATTTCCGACGTCAACCCGGAGCTGAAGAACTTCGAAGCGTCGTGCTTCGACGGCGTGTACGTCACGGGCGACATTTCCAAGGACTACCTGGACAAGCTGGAATATGCGCGTCACCATCCCAAGGCCGCGCCGGCCGAGGATGCGGCCCGTTCTCAGCTGAACCTGAACCTGGCCGCCACGGAAGGTTAAGCGTTCCCACCCGGCGCCGGCCCCAGCCCGCGCCGGGTTTTTTGTATTCGGATTCGACATGAACGACAAGAAAAACTACGGCTTCACCACCACCATCTTGCACAACGACCGCCAGAAGGGCATCGAGCACGGTTCGCTGCACAAGCCCATCCACACCTCGGTGGCGTTCGGTTATGGCGACGCGCGCCAGCTGGCTTCCGTGTTCCAGGGCAAGGAGCCCGGCTTCCGTTATGGCCGCCAGGGCAATCCCACCATCTCCGCCCTGGAAGACAAGGTCACCAAGATGGAGCAGGGCGTGGGTACGATCTGCTTCGCCACCGGCATGGGCGCGATTGGCGCCGTGTTCCAGGCGTTGTTGCGGGCGGGCGACCATGTGGTGTCGTCGGCCTTCTTGTTCGGCAATACCAACAGCCTGTGGCAGACCACGGCCGGGCAGGGCGTGGACGTGGCCTTCGTGGACGCCACCGACGTGGCCAACGTGGAAGCGGCGCTGACGCCGGCCACCCGCATCGTGTTCGTGGAAACCATCGCCAACCCGCGCACCCAGGTGGCGGACTTGAAACGTATCGGCGAGCTGTGCCAGGCGCGCGGCATCCTGTACGTGGTCGACAACACCATGACCACGCCTTATCTGTTCCGTCCCAAGGATGTGGGCGCGGGCCTGGTGGTGAACGCGCTGACCAAGTCGATCGGCGGCCACGGCAACGCGCTGGGTGGCAGCCTGACCGATACCGGCGTCTACGACTGGAACCAGTACCCGCACATTTACGAGAACTACAAGAAAGCCGCGCCCGCGCAGTGGGGGCTGGCGCAGATCCGCGCCAAGGGCTTGCGCGACTTCGGTGCCTCGCTGGCGCCGGAAGCGGCGCACCACATCGCCGTCGGTGCGGAAACGCTGGCGCTGCGCATGGAGCGCACCAGCTCCAACGCGCTGGCCTTGGCGCGCTTGCTGGAAGCGGATGAGCGGGTAGCGGCCGTCTACTACCCCGGCCTGGCAACGCACCCGCAACACGGTATTTCGGGCGAGCTGTTCCGCTCGTACGGTTCGCTGCTCAGTTTTGAGTTGAAGGATGGGATCGACTGCTTCGATTTCCTGAACCGGCTCAAGCTGGCCATCCCGGCCAGCAACCTGGGCGACACGCGCACGCTGATCATTCCGGTGGCGCACACCATCTTCTACGAAATGGGCCCCGTGCGCCGCGCCTCGATGGGCATCGCGGAATCGCTGATCCGGGTGTCGGTGGGTATCGAGGATGAGGTGGACTTGCTGGACGACTTCCGCGCCGCGCTGGCTGGCTGCTGAGCCACCAAAAAATGGGGACGGACCCCAATTTCAGGCGTGCCTGAAATTGGGGTCCGTCCCCATTTTTATTTAGTGCCAGGTGCGCATCAAGCCCACAGCCAAGCCTTCGAGCGCGAACTCGTCCGCCTCCGGATCGACTTTGATGATCTTGAAGTCGGGATTCTCCGGCAGCAGTTCAATGGTGGAACCGGTCTTGCGGTAGCGCTTGACGGTGACATCGTTGCCGATCCGGGCCACGACGATCTGGCCATTCTTGGCGCTGTCCACTTTCTTCACGGCCAGCAGGTCGCCATCCATGATGCCGGCGTCGCGCATCGATTCGCCCCGCACCTTGAGCAGGAAGTCGGGCCTGGCCGAGAACAGGGCCGGGTCCACGCTGTAGCTGGTTTCCAGGTTTTCCTGCGCCAGGATGGGCGAGCCGGCCGCCACGCGGCCGATCAGGGGCAGCGACATCATCACGGTGGCGGCCACTTTATGCGCCGCCGCTTCCGCGTGCTGGCCCAGCAGGCGGATGCCGCGCGAGGTGCCGGCCGCGATTTCGATGGCGCCCTTGCGCGCCAGCGCCTGCAAGTGCTCCTCGGCCGCGTTGGCCGATTTGAAGCCCAGTTCGTTCGCGATTTCCGCGCGGGTGGGAGGGAAGCCGGTGTTTTCGATGGCATCCTTGATCAGGTTGAGAATTTGTTCTTGCCGTGCGGTGAGCTTAATCATGGGGGCGCCAGGGGCTGTGGATATAGACAGTCTGTATTTTTGTACAGTGCGCCTGGGTTTGCAAGAGGGATTTCTTGCTTTGGGCGAAATAATGTGAAAAAAACGTGCGCAAGGCCCCCGCACATCCCCGCGCGGCCCCCGTCCCGGGCGAAAGCGAGGCCGGAGTTGAGTTTTGGCGGGAAAGCTGCTATAGTCGCGGGCTTACCTCTTCCCACACCTGTCTTGACGCCAGGGTGGGCTATTTTCACAGTCCTTAAGGGAGTTTGCATGCGTCACTATGAAATAGTATTTATCGTCCATCCGGACCAGAGCGAGCAAGTGCCCGCCATGATCGAACGTTACAAAGCCAGCGTAACCACCCGCGGCGGTTCGGTACACCGTGTTGAAGATTGGGGCCGTCGTCAAATGGCTTACTCGATCCAGAAACTGGCCAAAGCACACTACATCTGCATGAACATCGAATGCGACAACGAGACCCTGGTCGAGCTGGAAACCGCATTCAAATTCAATGATGCCGTGCTGCGTCATCTGACCGTCAAGATGAAGAAAGCGGAAACCGCTCCTTCGCCAATGATGAAGTCGGTACAGCGTGAAGATGCAGCGAAATCCCATCGCGCTGAAGCTCCAGCAGCAGCCGCTGCTCCAGCCGCTTAATTGAACAGGATTCCGAGCTGAACCAGCTCCAGTTTACTGCCCTCATCGCCGAACGGGACACCATCAGGTACACCCCGGCCGGCATGCCGATCGTCAATGCTGTGTTACAGCATCAGTCGCAGCAGATGGAGGCGGGCATCGCCCGGTTGAGCGAGTTTGAAGTGTCCGCGGTCGCCGCGGGCGACATTTCGAACCGTTTCAGCCAGGCGCCACTGGGAGGCGTGTATCAGTTCACGGGATTTCTGAACAAGAAAAGCCGCAATAGCAAAAGCCTGGTATTTCACATCATTGATTTTCGTGCTGTCGCAGACAGCGCACCTATTTAGATACAGGAGCCTAAAATGGCATTCGGTAAAAAGTTCGACAAAAACAAGCTCAAGCTGAAAGAAAAGCGCAAGCAACAAAACCCACTGTTCAAACGTAAGAAGTTCTGCCGCTTCACGGCCGCTCACGTGGAACAAGTGGACTACAAAGACGTAGACACGCTCAAGGACTTCGTCCAGGAAAACGGCAAGATCATGCCAGCACGTCTGACCGGTACCAAGGCGCACTACCAGCGTCAAGTTGACACCGCAATCAAGCGCGCTCGCTACCTCGCGCTGCTGCCATACACCGATCTGCACAACGCTTAATCGCGTCGTCTAGATAAGATCCTGGAGAGAACTATGCAAATCATTCTGTTGGAAAAAGTCGTCAACCTGGGCAACCTGGGTGAAGTCGTTAAAGTTAAAGACGGTTACGCACGTAACTTCCTGATCCCGCAAAAAATGGCTCGCCGCGCTACCGCGTCGGCTGTGGCGGAATTCGAAGTCAAGCGCGCTGAACTGGAAAAAGCTGCTGCCGCCAAGCTGGCCGCTGCGCAAGCCCAAGGCGAGAAGCTGAACGGCATGACCGTGACCGTGTCGCAAAAAGCGGGCGTGGACGGCCGTCTGTTCGGTTCCGTGACCAACTTCGACATCGCTGAAGCCCTGACCAAAGCTGGTTTCGCCGTTGAAAAAGCTGCCGTGCGCATGCCTACCGGTCCTCTGAAGACCGTCGGCGAGCACCCAGTGACCGTCGCTCTGCACACCGACGTGGTGGTGGAAGTGACCGTTGCTGTCGTGGGCGAAGCTGCCTAAGTAACAAACGCATCATGCGCGGGCGGCGACGCCCGCCGCCATGCCAGAAAAAGCCGGGTTCGCCCGGCTTTTTCTATGGGCGTCCCACTGGCTTATTTTGCAAGATGTTGCTCTGCAGCATGGCCTTGCCGGCCGGCCTGTGGCGCGGCCTGATGTTTGTAGCCAAGCTACGAAATTTTTTCTCGCCAATAATTTTTGGCGGGTGACTATGCAGGTATAATTCGCGCCATGAATGCCCCCCCAGATCCACAAGTCGATTCACTCCGCATCCCACCGCATTCCATCGAAGCAGAACAGTCTGTGATCGGTGGCTTGTTGCGTGACAATGCGGCGTTTGACCGCATCGCCGACTTCATGCATGCGGAAGACTTTTACCGTTACGACCACCGTTTGATCTTCGAACAGATCGTGCGGCTGATCAACGCATCCAAGCCGGCCGACGTGATCACCGTGTTCGAAGCCCTGACCCAGCTGGGCAAGGCGGACGATGTGGGGGGCTTGAGTTATTTGAATGCGATGGCGCAAAACACGCCATCGGCGGCCAACATTCGCCGTTATGCCGAGATCGTGCGCGATCGCGGCATCCTGCGCCAGCTCATCACGGTGGCCGACGAAATCTCCGGCCAGGCCTTCAGCCCGCAGGGCAAGGAGGTCAAGCAGATGCTGGACGAGGCCGAATCGAAGATCTTCGCCATCGCCGAGCAGGGCGCCCGCGGCGCCGCCGGCTGGACCGCCGTGCAGCCGCTGCTGACCCAGGTGGTCGAGCGCATCGACGAGCTCTACAGCCGCGACAACCAGAGTGAAATCACGGGCGTGCCGACCGGTTTCATCGACCTGGACCGCATGACGTCCGGTTTGCAGCCGGGCGACCTGGTGATCGTGGCCGGCCGTCCATCGATGGGCAAGACGGCGTTCTCCGTCAACATTGGCGAGAACGTGGCAATCGAAGCGGGTTTGCCGGTGGCGATTTTCTCGATGGAGATGGGCGGCGCCCAGCTGGCCATGCGTATGCTCGGTTCCGTGGGCCAGCTCGACCAGCACCGCCTGCGCACGGGCCGCCTGAACGACGAGGATTGGCCGCGCTTGACGCACGCCATCCAGAAGATGAACGACGCCCAGCTGTTCATCGACGAAACCCCGGCCTTGAACCCGATCGAGATGCGGGCCCGCGCCCGGCGCCTGTCGCGCCAGTGCGGCAAGCTGGGCCTGATCATCGTCGACTACTTGCAGCTGATGACCGGTTCCACGGCCGGCGACAACCGCGCCTCCGAAATTTCGGAAATCTCGCGTAGCCTCAAGGGCCTGGCCAAGGAATTGCAGTGCCCCGTGATCGCCTTGTCCCAGCTGAACCGCTCGCTGGAACAACGCCCCAATAAACGTCCCGTCATGTCCGACTTGCGCGAATCCGGCGCTATCGAGCAGGACGCGGACGTCATCATTTTCCTGTATCGCGACGAGGTCTATAACCCGGACTCGCCCGATAAAGGCACGGCCGAGATTATTATCGGCAAACAGCGTAACGGCCCGATTGGCGCCGTGCGCCTGACCTGGATAGGCCAATACACCAAGTTTGGCAATTATGTCGGTAACCTGGCGCTTTACCAAGGCGACTAACCCCACGCGCCGCCCGTCTGGACGGGTGGCCAAGCAACTCGAAATACTCAACGGAGAATGACATGTTTGGACGTTTGATGCCCACCGAGGGCAAATTTTTTGACCTGTTTAACCAGCACGCCGACCTGTGCGTCAAAGGCGCGCGCGAAATGCTGGCCCTGATGAGCAATTTCGACGACCTGGAAAACCGTGTGCACGCCATTGAGGGCGTCGAGAAGCAAGCCGACAAGATCACCTATGCCACCGTCGATCTGTTGCACAAGACCTTCATCACCCCGCTCGACCGCGACGACATCCACAAGCTGATCACCCGCATGGACGACATCCTGGATTTGATGGAAGACGCGGCCCAGACCGTGTCGCTGTACGACCTGCATGCCGTCACGCCGGAAGCCAAGCGCCTGGCCGAACTGGTGCTGGCCTGCTGCGAGAAGGTCAAGGAAGCCGTGGGCATGCTGCACAACATGGACAACTCGCGCCAGATCGTGGCCGTGTGCGAAGAGATCGACCGCCTGGAGTCGGACGCCGACCACGTGATGCGCGCCGCCATGTCCAAGCTGTTCCGCGACGAACCGGACGTGCGCCACCTGATCAAGATGAAAGCCATCTACGAGATCCTGGAAACGGTGACCGACCGTTGCGAAGATGTGGCCAACATCATCGAAGGCATCATCGTTGAAAACGCCTAAGCGCCGCTACCCGCGGTGCCGACGTCCTGAATCAGACAAAATCGAAAAGAACAATTCATGCATACCCTTCAAATAAGCATCTACGTGCTGGGCGTTTTGATCGCCCTGGCGCTGGTGTTTGACTTCATGAACGGCTTCCATGACGCCGCCAACGCGATCGCGACGGTGGTGTCGACCGGCGTGCTCAAGCCGCAAACGGCGGTGGCCATGGCCGCGCTGTTCAACTTCACCGCCATCTTCGTGGTGGGGCTGGGCGTGGCGGCCACGGTGGGCAAGGGCACCATCGACCCCGGTGTGGTGGACCAGTACGTGATCTTTGGCGCGCTGGTGGGCGCCATCGCCTGGAACCTGTTTACGTGGTACTACGGCATTCCCTCGTCGTCCTCGCACGCGCTGATCGGCGGCCTGGTGGGCGCCGCTGTCGCCAAGTCGGGCACTGGCGCGCTGGCCGGAGGTGGCCTGCTCAAGACCGTGGAATGGATCGTGCTGTCGCCGCTGATGGGCTTTGTTCTTGGCTCGCTGATCATGCTGATCGTGTCGTGGGTGTTCGTGCGCTCCACGCCGCGCAAGGTGGACCGCTGGTTCCGCCGCCTGCAACTGCTGTCGGCGGCCAGCTACAGCCTGGGCCACGGCGGCAACGACGCGCAAAAGACCATCGGTATCATCTGGATGCTGCTGATCGCGGCCGGCCAGGTGGCCGCCACCGACAAGACGCCACCGATGTGGGTGATCGTGTCGTGCTACACGGCCATTTCGGCCGGCACGCTGTTCGGCGGCTGGCGCATCGTCAAGACCATGGGCCAGAAGATCACCAAGCTCAAACCGGTGGGCGGCTTCTGCGCCGAAACCGGCGGTGCGCTCACGCTGCTGATCGCCAGCCACTTCGGCGTGCCGGTATCGACCACCCACACCATCACCGGCGCCATCGTCGGCGTCGGCTCGGCCCAGAAGATGTCGGCAGTGCGCTGGGGCGTGGCCGGCAACATCGTGTGGGCGTGGATCTTCACCATTCCCGCCTCGGCTTTCGTGGCTGCCTGCGCGTGGTGGCTGGGGCATCACATCATGTAAGACGGCCGCCCGCGGGCAGCCGGCGAAGAAGGGGAGCCTGCGTGGCTCCCCTTTTTTGTTGGAACGCCGGCACGTACCATGGCCTTCGGCGTGACACTATCCGAGCCGATCATGAGCTTGCGCTCTGCTGGCTTGCGGGGTTCTGGGGTATGCTAAAGCATCGACGGGATACTTGGGTACGAGATTGCAAAAAGCACTATTCGCATTACTGCTGACGTTCACCGCATTGTTCGCGGCTTCATGCGCGCGAGCCGAGCAGCCGATAGTCGCGTCCCTGGCGCGTATGCCCATCCATGCGCCAAATCCGTCGGAAGGAGTGCAGGTTCAGCTGGTCAAGGCATTGGCCAGGGCGTCGGGAACTGATATTACATACAATATTTTTCCGTTCGCCCGCTCCGTCACCAACGTGGAATCCGGCCTGGCCGATTTTCATATTCCACTCATCCGCAACACGGTGGTCGCGGAAAACGACCTCAAGTTCTTCTATTCCAGAGAGACGATTTTCCACGTCAATTTCGTGCTGTATACGCGCAGGGGCAGTGGTGTGGCCGTCGAAAATCTGGCGCGCTACAACATCGCATCGGATCGCGCCCACGTGGACTATTTTCCTTTCCATGTGCAGCCCTCGAACAGCATAGAGTTAAGCCTGAAGATGCTCAGCATGGGCAGGATAGATGGCTATATTTTTGCCGACTCCGCGACCGATCCCGTTCTGAAGTCGCTTCACCTGACCAATATCCAACGAAGCATTTACCAGCGCTTCGACGTCAAGATCATCTATCCGCGCACGCCGCGCGGTGCCCAGGTGGCTGTCTTGATGTCCAAGGCGCTGGACAAGCTGAAGGCCAGCGGCGAGCTGGCGGAAATCGAAAATCCGGTGGATCTGCCTTACGATAATTGGCAGCCGTAGCACCCCCCCACCTGTACGCCAGGGGGGGGAAGGTATCCGATCCCGCGCTTAACGCAGCGCCGCGTTGATGCGGGCCAGCGCATCGGCGCCGGGACATAGCACGGCCTCATCCAGGGTGTTCAGCGGCCGCAGCGACGTGTTCAGGTGACTGTGCATATCCTCCGGCGTGGGATCGATATGCAGCAGTCCCGTCACCACTTCACCCTCGGCCTGGCGCTGGTACAGGTAGTTGATGGCGGCGATGCGGTCGTGCACGTCGAATTCCGCTTGCAGTGTGCGCAGGCGCAGCACGCTGCCGTCGTGCTGCAGCACTTCCTGCACGGTGCCGGGCGTGAACTGGCCCGCCAGCTCCTCCATGTGCGGCACGAAGTCGACCCGGTTGACAGACTCGTTATGCTCGCGAACGTAGTCGTAGCTCTTGGTCGAGCCGGGGTGGTTGTTGAAGGCCACGCAGGGCGAGATCACGTCGATGAACGCCGCCCCCTGGTGCATGAAGGCGCCTTCGATCATGGGCACCAGTTGCTCCTTGTTACCGGAGAAGCCGCGCGCCACGTAGCTCACGCCCAGTTGCAGCGCCAGCGCCGCCAGATCGACCGGCGCGTCACTGTTGATCACGCCGCGCTTGGAGCGCGAGCCCTGGTCGGCCGTGGCCGAGAACTGGCCCTTGGTCAGGCCGTACACGCCGTTGTTCATGACGATGTAGACCATGTTCACGGCGCGCCGCATGCTGTGCACGAACTGGCCCAGGCCGATGGAGGCCGAGTCGCCGTCGCCCGACACGCCCAGGTAGATCAAATCGCGGTTGGCCAGGTTGGCGCCCGTGAGCACGGACGGCATGCGCCCGTGCACGGTGTTGAAGCCATGCGAGCCGCCGAGGAAGTAGGTGGGCGACTTGGACGAGCAGCCGATGCCCGACAGCTTGGCCACCCGGTGCGGTTCGATCGCCAGGTTGTAGCAGGCCTGGACGATGGCGGCCGAGATCGAGTCGTGCCCGCAACCGGCGCACAGCGTGGACATGGCGCCTTCGTAGTCGCGCCGGGTGTAGCCGAGCCGGTTGGTCTTCAGTTCCGGGTGGTGCAGCTTGGGTTTGGCCAGATAGCTCATTGCGCCACCTTCTTGATGGGAGTGACCTTGTGGGAGTCGAGCCGGGCGCCGATGGCGTCGGCGATGAAGCGCGCCGTGATCGGCGTGCCGTCGTAATGCAGCACGGGCAGCAGCTTGGCCGCGTTCAGATTGCCTTCGAGGATCAGCATGCCGCGCAGTTGCGCGTCCGCGTTCTGCTCGACGACGAACACCTGTTCATGGTTGGCGATGAAGTCCATCACGGCCGCGCTGAACGGATAGGCGCGGATGCGCAGCGCGTCCACCTGCTGGTCCTCGCGCGCCAGCATGTCCAGCGCCTCGCTCATGGCCGGGCTGGTGGAACCGAAGTACAGCACGCCATAGCGCGTGGTCTTGGCCGCGCGCCGTTCGATGGGCGCCGGCACCAGCGTCCTGGCCGTCTCGAATTTCTTGTGCAGCCGTTCCATGTTGGCCACGTAGACGGCGCCTTCCTCGCTGTAGCGCGCGTAGCTGTCCTTTGTGGTGCCACGCGTGAAATAGGCGCCGCGCTTGGGATGGGTGCCGGGCAGGGTGCGGTAGGGGATGCCGTCGTCGTCCACGTCCAGGTAGCGGCCGAAATCGCGGCCGCTTTCCAGGTCGTCGAAGTGCATCACCTTGCCGCGGTCCATGCGGCGCGCGTCGTCCCACGCCAGCGGCGCGCACAGGCGCGTGTTCATGCCGATGTCGAGGTCCGTCATCACGAAGATGGGCGTTTGCAGCCGGTCCGCCAGGTCCAGCGCGGTGGCGGCGAAATCGAAGCACTCCTTGGGGTCTTCCGGGAACAGCAGTACGTGTCTGGTGTCGCCGTTGGAGGCGTAGGCGCAGGACAGGATGTCGGCCTGCTGGGTGCGCGTGGGCATGCCGGTCGAGGGGCCGCCGCGCTGTACGTTGATGATGGTGGCGGGGATCTCGGCGAAGTAGGCCAGGCCGATGAACTCCGTCATCAGCGAGATGCCGGGGCCGGAGGTGGCCGTGAACGCGCGCGCGCCGTTCCAGCCGGCCCCGATCACCATGCCGATCGAGGCCAGTTCGTCCTCGGCCTGGATGATGGCGTAGTTGCGGCGGCCCGTGTCGGCGTCCTCGCGGAACTTGTGGCAGTACTTCTGGAATGCCTCGGCCAGCGAGGAAGAGGGGGTGATGGGATACCAGGCGCACACGGTGGCGCCGCCGTACACGCAGCCCAGTGCGGCGGCGCTGTTGCCGTCCATGAAGATGCGGTCGCCCACGTTGTCGGCCCGTCGCACCTTCAGCCCCACGGCGGCGCAATCGATATGCGCCAGCGCGTAGTCGCGCCCCAGGTGCAGGGCTTTCACGTTGGAGTCGTACAGCTTTTCCTTGCCCTTGTACTGCTCGGAGAAGAGCTGCTCCAGCACGGCCGGTTCGATGCCCAGCATGGCCGACAGCGCACCCACGTAGACGATGTTCTTGAACAGCTGGCGCAGCCGCACGTCCGTGTAGGCGGCGTTGCAGATTTCCGTGAGTGGCATGCCGATGGCATGCACGTCCGGACGGAACTGGCTGGGCGGGATGGGCCGCGTATCGTCGTAGAACAGGTAGCCGCCGGGCGTGATCTCCCGGATGTCGGCGGCCCACGTCTGCGGGTTCATGGCCACCATCAGATCGCAGCCGCCGCGCCGGCCGAGGTAGCCCGCTTCGCTCACGCGCACTTCGTACCACGTGGGCATGCCCTGTATGTTGGACGGGAAGATGTTGCGGGGGCTGACGGGCACTCCCATGCGCAGGATGGCGCGTGCGAACAGTTCATTGGCCGAGGCGGAACCGGAGCCGTTGACGTTGGCGAATTTGACGACGAAATCGTTCACTGCTTGCAGGGTGGGCGGCATGGAGAGCTCCTATCCGATCTGGCGCAGCGGCGCGCTCGGTTGCGGACGGCAGGCCGGGCCGGCGCGGCCGGGCGAGAAGAAGAATTTCTGCATGTCCCAGGCGCCCGTGGGGCAGCGTTCGGCGCACAGGCTGCAGTGCAGGCACACGTCTTCGTCCTTGACCATGATGCGGCCCGTCTTCAAATTACCGGACACGAACAGCGCCTGGGCCAGATTCAGCGCCGGCGCCTTGAGCCGCTCGCGCAACTCGCCTTCCTCGCCGTTCTCGACGAAGCTGATGCAGTCCATGGGGCAGATGTCGACGCAGGCGTCGCACTCGATGCACAGGCTGTCCGAGAACACGGTCTGCACGTCGCAGTTCAGGCAGCGTTGCGCTTCCTTCAGTGCCAGCTGCTGGTCGTAGCCCAGCTCCACTTCGACCCGGATGTTTTTCAGTGCCGCGCTCACGTCGCGCAGCGGCACCTTGAAACGGTGGTCGGACGTGACGGCGTTATCGAAGCTCCACTCGTGGATGCCCATCTTCTGGCTCAGCAGGTGCACCGTGGGCGGCGGACGCTGGCGCAAATCCTCGCCGTTACAGAATTTGTCGATGGAGACGGCCGCCGCATGGCCGTGGGCCACGGCCGTGATGATGTTTTTCGGCCCGAAGGCCGCGTCGCCGCCGAAGAACACGCGCGCGGCGCTGGACTGGAAGGTGACGGGATCGACCACCGGCATGCCCCGTTCATCGAAGGCCAGGCCGATGTCGCGCTCTATCCAGGGGAAGGCGTTTTCCTGGCCCACGGCGATCAGCACGTCGTCGCAGGCCACGAAGCGCTCCGGCTCGCCCTTGGGCGTGAGCGTGCGCCGTCCGGCCGCGTCGGTGGATGCCGCCATCGCTTCGAACTGCATGCCACACAACTTGCCGTTATCGAGCACGAATGCCTTGGGCGCCAGGTAGTTAAGGATGGTGACGCCTTCATGTTGGGCATCCTCCTTCTCCCACGGGCTGGCTTTCATCTCATCGAAGCCGGAACGCACGATCACGCTCACCTGTTCGCCACCCAGGCGCTTGGCCGAGCGGCAGCAATCCATGGCCGTGTTGCCGCCACCGAGCACGATCACGCGCCGGCCGATCTTTTCCACGTGCCCGAACGAGACGGACGACAGCCAGTCGATGCCGATGTGGATGTTGGGCGCCGCCTCGGCGCGGCCCGGCAGCGGCAGGTCGCGCCCGCGCGGGGCGCCGCAGCCGATGAACACGGCCTCGTAGCCTTGCGCCAGCAGCGATTGCAGGCTGTCGATGCGCTGGCCGGCGCGCAGTTCCACGCCCAGGTCCAGGATGTAGCCCGTCTCCTCGTCGATCACTTCCTCGGGCAGGCGGAACTTGGGGATCTGGCTGCGGATGAAGCCACCGGCTTTCGCTTCGCTGTCGTACACCGTCACCTGGTAGCCTTGCACGGCCAGGTCGCGCGCCACCGTCAGCGAGGCCGGGCCCGCGCCCACGCAGGCGATGCGGCGCCCGTTGCGCGGCGCCGGCTGGGGCAGGCGGTCGCGGATGTCGTCCTTGTAATCGGCCGCCACCCGCTTCAGGCGGCAGATGGCCACCGGCTGCTTGCCCGCTTCATCCTCGACCCGGCTGCGGCGGCAGGCCGGTTCGCAGGGTCGGTCGCAGGTGCGCCCCAGCACGCCGGGGAACACGTTCGATTCCCAGTTGATCAAGTAGGCGTCCGAGTAACGGCCGGCGGCGATCAGGCGGATATATTCGGGGACGGGAGTGTGGGCCGGACAGGCCCATTGGCAATCGACCACCTTGTGGAAGTAGTCGGGACTGATGATGTCGGTAGGTCGCAAGTGCTCCTCCTGGCGGCCGCACGGGCCGGATCTACGTCATGTCTGGTGGGCTCAACTCAATACGTTGGTGAATTCCTGGTCGATCTGTTCGGCCATGGTGTCCGCTTCCGCCAGCTCGCGCGGCATGGCGTCGCGGATCGAGAACACGCCCAGCAGCTGCGAGGTGGACGACACCACCGGCAGGTGGCGGAAGTTATGCCGCTTCATGATCAGCACCGCGTCCGAGACGGTGGTCTGGGGCGCGATGAAGTGCGGGTTGTGGGTCATGATGGCCGACACGGGCGTGGCCTCGGGATCGCGGCGCTGGGCCACGATCTTGGTCATCAGGTCGCGCTCGGTGAGGATGCCCAGCATGGCGCCGCCGTCGTCGACGATCAGGATGCTGCCGCAATGGGCCTTGGTCATGGCGCAGGCGGCGTGGTAGCTGCTGGCGTCTGGCTTGACGGTCAGCACATGGCGCTGGCCGATCGATTGCAACACGGTGCGTTCAGTCATCACATCCCCCAAGGTCGCGATGGGGCGGGGGCGCCGGATCAGGTGCGACGCCCCCGCCCGGGCATTCAGGCGCCGCCGGCCGGCTCGGCCACGGGCCGCTGCCCGGCCGTGGAGCTGCCGGCCAGATGGGCGCCGTAGCCGGCATCCGTCACCACGGCCGTCAGCGCGTCGGCGCTGGTCTGGCGTGGGTCGAACGTCACTTCGGCGCGCCCGCCGTTGAGCGTCACGGCGGCCGTCTGCACGCCCGCCACGCCGTACAACATCTTTTCAATACTGGCGGCGCAACCGCCGCATGTCATGCCTTCGATTTCCAGGGCCACGGTTTCCATGCTCTGCTCCAGGTGGTTGAGATAGTTGCAGGACGCCATGCATGGTGTTGCTGAGTGGAAAGTGGAATTCGCCTGGAAATCCGCGTGCCGCCTTCGCAACCGTGGCCTACGGTGTACTGTAGACCCATGCACATTCCTTAATCTTTGATGAAGCTCAAGTTACTCCAAAATGGGGCGCGGGGCAATCCTCTTGCATGTGCAAAGCAAACCGGGGTCAGGTCTTGAAATCACGCAACGCGTGATTTCAAGACCTGACCCCGGTTTGCGGTTTGCGTTTGTGGCCCGCTTAGTTGATGTTGATGCTGGCCCCCGAGAGCGTACCGCCGGGCGTGGTGACGGTGACGTTCAGTACGCCCTTGGCCGTGGGCGACGGGCAGCCGATCGTGATCGGATAGGTGGGCACGATATCGGGTTGACCAATTCCCAGGCGCACGTTCTCCACTTTGGCGCTGGCGGGGAGTACGGGCGCCACCGTCAGGCCGAACAGCGCGCCAAACGTCATTTGCGAGTTGTAAGGCATGACGTTGCCGTTCTGGTCTTTCACCGTGACGCCCACCAGTGCCGTCAGGTTGTCATTGCAGGTGACGGTGGATGGCGTGAATGTGATGGAGGCGTGGCTGCCCGAGAAGATTTCCACAAACTGGGCCGAGACGTACTGCGTCTGGGCGCTCGGGGTTTGCGGTTTCCGCAGCACGCCGTTATAGATGCCGTCGCCGGGCGTGCTGCAGCTGCCATTGGTGTTGGGGCCGATGCAAGGCTCGCCAGCGCTCCAGCGCCCGTTCTCGTCGTCGTCGCGGAAGATGTCGGGACTCTTGTCGATGAAGTTGTCGCCGCTGTCATAGACATTGTTGCCGTTGTTGTCGATCAGCGTTTCCTCGCCCAGCGCGTAGGCCATCACCGTCACGCGGCCATTGGCCTTGCGTGGCGCCGCCGAGCGCAGGTTGACGCTGCAGGTGCCCGAGCCGGGACCAATCTTGGAGTTGGTGGTCTGCGAGCCGGCCGTGCTGTCGCCGGGAGTGGCGCCGCTTGCTGGCAGCGAGCCGGTGACACACGATGCGTCGATGATGCCGGACTCCGTGGTGAAGTTGACGGCGGTGCCATCGGGGACCGGATTACCGAAGTGGTCCCCCACGGTCGCGGTGATCACCGAGCACAGTTGATCGATTTCAAATCCCTCGCAATTGCCGATCGAGGTCGCCAACGAGAAGTGGGCCTGGTCCGGCACCCCGGTCGAAATGACCAGGATGTTCGACAGCGTGGTGATCGGAGGCGAGGCGCCATGTACCGAGGCGATCACCCGCACCGAGGTCGGGATGGTGCCGGCCGTGACCAGCGTGGTGACGGTGCCGTCGGCGGCCGAGGTGGAGGAGGCCGGGTTCAGCGAAAGGCCGCCGGTGGTGGAGGTCGTCATCGAGTCGGCGAACACGAAGTCGATGGCCTTGCCCGAGACGGGCGCGCCGGTGGTGTCGAACACCTGGAACGTCAGGGTCGAGAATTCCGGCCGGCCAAAGCCGCCTGTACCCTTGAGCGCGATGTTGGTGGTCTGGGCGCCGACGAACTTGATCGAGCCGGCCGAGGCGGGCAGCACGGTCAGGGTGCCGCTCTTCGTGGCCGTCGCGCTGCCCAGGGTGACGCTGGCCGTCACCGTGTCGGCCACGCCGCAGCCCTTGTCCGTGTAGCTGGCCACGGCCACCCCGGCCTGGGTCAGCACGGGGCTGCCGAGGCTGGCCTTGCCGGCCGTCACGCAAGGGGAACTGAAGGTGACGGGCAGCGGTGGCGTGTAGGCCACGCCGTCGCTGAGCACGCTAACGCTGATGCTGGCGTTGCCGCCGGCCGACAGGGTGGCGGGCGAGAACGTCAGGGCGCTCAGGCTGAGCGTCTTGAAGGTTACGGCGTAGCTGACCGCGCCCGTCACCAGCCCGCCCACGGTGGCGCTGGCGGTGGCCGTGTAGGCGCCGGCCACACTGCCGGCCGCCAGGCCCACGCTGGCCACGCCGTTGGCGTCCGTCAGCGCCGTGCCGGAGGACGGCGACAGCACAGCCGTCTTGTCGGTGGTGACGAAGGTGACGGCCACGTTGGCCTGCGCCACGCCTTTGCTGTCCTTGACCTTGACCTGCAGCGTGCCACCGTGCTCGGGCGTGATGCTGTTGCTGGCCGCGCCGGCCCCGTCCGTCAGTGCCAGGGTCAGCGTGGGCTGGCCGGTGGTGGTGCCGCCGCCGCTGACGCTGCCGCACGAGGGCAGGCTGGGGTCACGCGATGGGTCCAGGTTGGTGCAGCCACCGCCGGGGCCGCCGTTCGAACCGCCGCAGCCGGCCAGCAGCAAAGCCAGCAAGCCTGTCAGCAGCCCGGTCAGCAGCGGTGTGGTGGAACTACGTTTCAGTGTGATGAGCATGAGCCACCTCGAGTTGTTTTGAAAAAATGTGTGTCATTCCAATTAGTGCGTCGTGTCGACGGCGGCAAAGCGCGCGCCAGCCTGCAGTTGTTCGGCTTGCGCCAGTTGGGCCGGCGCGTCCTTGCCCAGCAACAGGCGCACGTCGGCGCGGGTCAGGGCGTCGGACTGCTGCAGCGCCGTGCGGCCGGGCAGGGCTTTTTGCAAACTGGCGGCCTGGGCGGCGAAACCGGGGCGGTATTCGATGATGCTGGCCTGCTGTCGGAACGGGCGCGCGTTGCTGAGGCGCGAGGCGAGAATGCCCAGCTTGCCCAGCACCGAGCGGTAGCGCTTGGCCAGGCCCGTCACCCCATTGCCGTTGCTGATCTCCAGCCGCGGCGTGGCCGTGGCCGGAACGGCCGCTGCGGCCAGCGCCACCTCCGGCGTGGCCGCCACCGGCTTGGCCGGCGCGGTCATGGCGACAGGTTGGGCCACCACGGCCGGGGCGGCGAGCGCCGCCACCGCGACTGGCTTGACGGGCGTGACCGGGGCAGGGGCGGCGGTCACCTCCGCCGGCTTTGCCGCCATCGCCGGCATTGGCGCCGGCGCCGCTGCCACTGGTTTCGCCACCATGGCCGGCGTGGCGAGCGCCACTACGGCGACTGGTTTGCTGACGTCCACTTTGGCGGGCGCTGCCATGGCGATCGGTTGGACGGCCGCGGCAACGGGCGCCGCCGCCACGGCGACCGGCTTGGCTGCCGGCGCCGGCGCGGCGGCCACCACCGGCGCGATGACCTGTACCGGCGGCACGTTCACCGGCGCGGCGGCCGGCAGGGCGGGCAGGGCGGCAATGGATTGGCTTGGGCGCAGTTTCAGCTCCAGCACCTGGGGCGCCAGCTGTACCAGTTCCATGCGCGATGGCACGGACGGGGCGACGTTGGCGGCGGGTGCCACCGGCGCGGCGGGGATGGTGGCCGGGGCAGCGGCGGCCGCCAGCGCGCTGGCCGGTGCGCCGTCGCGGGCCGCCGTCTGAGCCTGCACCAGGTTGTAATAGGCGCGTCCGTTGGGCTCGATCGCCACGGCCCGCTGCAAGGTGGCGATGGCCGCGCTGTAGTCGCCCATCAGGTAATACACATAGCCGAGATTGTTGAGCGGCTGGGCCTCGCCGGGGTAGTCGTCCACCAGGCGCCGCAAGGCGTCGCGCGCGTCGGCCAGCCGGCCCTGCTGGGCGTCGATGGTGGCCACCGCATTGCGGGCGTCGAGCTGGCCCGCGTCCAGCGCCAGCGACTGGGCGTAGGCGCCCAGCGCCAGGCTGATCTGGCCCCGCTCCTGGTGATATTTGCCCAGCCGGTACCAGCTGGCCGCGCTCTGTTCCGTGCTCTGGCTGACCCGCTGCACGCCCTGCACCTGCAAGGACTGGCGCACGGCCGGACCGCCGCAGGCGCTCAGCATGACGGCGCCGGCCACGGCGATGACGATCGGTTTCAAGTTCGACATGATGTGTGCTCCTTCGGTTGTCGGGTTAACCACCACTGCCTATGCCAGGCAACAGCACGCGATAGATCTGGATGAACGCAGGCCCCATCAGTACCACCAGCAGTGAGGGGAAGATGAAGAAGATCAGGGGGAACAGCAGTTTCAGGGCGATCTTGGCCGCCATTTCCTCGGCCCGCTGGCGGCGCTTGGTGCGCAGTTGTTCCGATTGAATCCGCAGCGAATCGGCCACGCTGGTGCCGAACCGTTCGGCCTGCACCAGCATGGCCACCAGTGCGTCCACGTCCTCCACCCCGGTGCGCAGCGCCAGGTTGCGCAGCGCCCGTTCCTTGGTGTTGCCGGCCCGTAGTTCCAGCGTGACGAGATTCAGTTCGTCGGCCAGCAGCGGGCTTTTCAGGCCGATCTCGTTGGACACCCGGCCCAGCGCCGCGTCCATGCCCAGGCCGGCCTCCACGCACACGGTCATCAAGTCCAGCGCGTCGGGGAAGGCGTCGAAGATGTCGCGCTGGCGGTTCTGGATGCGCTGGGCCAGCAGGATATTGGGCAGGTAGTAGCCGAAGGCGGCCGCCAGCAGCAGCCACATCAGCAATACGTTGGCGCTGTAGTGGCTGCGCGTGGTGTTCAGCACGATGTAGGTGATGAACGGCAGGCCGATGGCCAGCCCCGTCTTGGCGCCGAAGAACAGGGTGGGCGCGTTCGGGTTGCGCAGGCCGGCCGTCATGAAGCGGGTGCGCAGGGTCGACTTTTCCCACTCCCCTTCCGGCACGGACAGCTTGGCCAGCGGGCCGGTCAGTTTGAGGAAGCCGGTCAGCCACGGGCTTTGCGCCTTGCCGGTCCGGCGCGCGCCGCCAGCTTGTTCGACGCTGTCCAGTTGTTCCAGGCGCTGCTGGACCGGGTCGCTGGCGAAACGGCTCAGCAACAGCATGGCGCCGCCGAACACGATGATGAACAATAATAGCAACAGGCCGATCTGGGGTATGGTCATGATGCTCTCCTCTAGCTCACACGCGGATGCGGATGATGCGGCGCATCACATAGGCGCCCATGGCCATCATCAGGGCGGCGCCCATCAGCATCTTGCGTCCGCCCGGGTCGGTGTACAGCACGGCCAGGAACTGCGGGCTGGTCATGTGGATCACACCGGCCGCTCCGAACGGCAGCAGGCCCAGCACCCAGGCCGACATCTTGCCCTCGGCCGACAGCACCCGTATCTGCCCCATCAGCTTCATGCGGGCCCGGATGATGGCGCTGATGTTGTCGAGCAGTTCAGCCAGGTTGCCGCCCGTCTCGCGCTGGATGGTCACGGCGATCACGAAGTAGCGCAAGTCCGTGCTGGGCACGCGGGTGGCCAGGTTGAGCAGCGCGTCCTGCATCGAGATGCCGAAATTGACTTCGTCGAAGGCGGCCGAGAATTCGCCGGCCAGCGGTTCGCGCATCTCGTCGCCCACCATCGACAGCGCAGTGGGGAAGGCATGGCCGGCCCGCACGGCGCGCCCGATCAAGTCCAGCGCGTCGGGCAGTTGCTCCTCGATGCGGGCCAGCCGCTGTTCTTTGGCGCGCAGCGCCCACAGCAGAGGCAGGCAAGTGCCACCCACGGCCAGCAACAGCGCCAGCAGCCACGGCAGGCCGAACCACAGGCCGGCGAACAGGGCGACGAAAAAGCACAGCGCTTGCACGCCGATCAGCTCGGCCACGCTCCACGACAGCCCGCTTTGCTCCAGCAGCCGGTCCACCTGGTGGATGCGCGGCAGTTCCAGCAGCAGCCGTTGCAGGCCGGGCGACTCGCTCAGCAGCCTCTGCTTGATCATGGAATTGCTCTGCTGGCCCAGGTGGGCGCCGGCCGACATGGTGCGCAGGCGGCGCGCCACCCGTTCCGCTTCCGGTCCCTTGGTGGCGTTCCAGGCCAGGTACAGCGCTTCGATGCCCAGCACCACGGCCACGAAGATCAGGATGCCGAAGATGTAGTAGAGAGTGTCCATGATGGTCAGCTCAGTTCGCGGTTGGGGTCGAACATGGTGTCGTCCAGCGCCACGCCGAAGTGGCGCAGCCGGTCGCAGAAGCGGGGCCGCACGCCGCTGGCGCGGAAGCTGCCCAGCACGGTGCCGATCGGGTCCAGCCCGGTCTGGCGGAAGGCGAAGATCTCCTGCATGGTGATCATCTCGCCCTCCATCCCCGTCACCTCCGAGATCGAGGTGACCTTGCGCTTGCCGTCCGTCAGGCGCGCCACCTGCACCACCACCCCGATGGCCGAGCTGATCTGCTGGCGCATGGCCTTGGACGGCAGGCTGGAGGCGGCCATGCTGATCATGTTCTCCAGGCGGGTCAGCGCGTCGCGCGGGGTGTTGGCGTGGATGGTGGCCATCGAACCCTCGTGGCCCGTGTTCATCGCTTGCAGCATGTCGAGCGCCTCGCCGCCGCGCACCTCGCCCAGAATGATGCGGTCGGGCCGCATGCGCAGCGCATTGCGCACCAGCGCCCGCTGCGTGACCTCGCCCTTGCCCTCGATGTTGGGCGGGCGCGTTTCCAGCCGCACGATGTGGGGCTGTTGCAGCTGCAGCTCGGCCGCGTCTTCCACTGTGACAATCCGTTCGCTGTGCGAGATGAAGCCGGACAGGACATTGAGCAGCGTGGTCTTGCCGGAACCGGTACCGCCCGAGATCAGGATGTTGACCTTGGCCTTGCCCAGCCCTTGCAGCAGGGTGCCCATGCTGCCCGTCAGGCTTTTGTAATCGACCAGGTCGGCCAGCCGCAGCGGGGTGGTTGAAAAGCGCCGGATCGACATGATGGGGCCATCGATGGCCAGCGGCGGGATGATGGCGTTCACGCGCGAGCCGTCGGGCAGGCGCGCGTCCACCATGGGGCTCGATTCGTCGATACGGCGGCCCACCCGGGCCACGATCTTGTCGATGATCTTCATCAGGTGGGCGTCGTCGGTGAAAGTGGTGTCGGTCAGCTCCAGCCGGCCGTGGCGCTCCACATACACCTGCTTGTGGGTGTTGACCAGGATGTCCGACACGCTGGGGTCGGCCAGCAACGGTTCCAGCGGGCCGAAGCCGAGCACCTCGTACTGGATGTCGCGCGTCAGGCTCTTGCGCTCGGCGTCGTTGATGACCATGGTGCCTTCATCGAGCAGGCGCTCGACGAGGATGCGCAATTCGTCGCGGATCTCGCCCTGTGACAGGCGTTGCATGCCCTCCAGGTCGACCCGGTCCAGCAGCGCCTGGTGGATGCGGTGCTTGAGGTCCTGGTAGCTGCGGGTGTCGATCGAGCCGCCGCTGGGCAGCACGTAGGGCGCCGCGCCGAGGGCCATACCGCCGCTATTGAGGCGTTCCCGTATCGAGGGGGGCTGGGATGCCATGATGATGCTCCTGTTTGATTAACCGTATCGGGCGCGCGATCAGGCGCGTTTCAAAATCTTGGACAGCCAGCCGCGGGTTTCCTCGCCAGCCTCGCCGGCCAGGGTGCGGGCCAGCTCCTGCAAGGCCTTGGACACGGGACTGGCCTTGGCCAGTTGCAAAATGGGCACGCCCTGGTTAACGGAGGCGGCCGCCGCCTCGTAGTGGTTGGGCACGGTCTTGAACATGCGGGTGCCGAACGCGTCTTCGCAGTCGGACAGGCGGATCTCGCCGCCGGGCGCGTAGCGGTTCACGATCAGGTGGATCTTGTCCTTGCGGTAGTCGAGCGAGCGGAACACGCCCAGCAGGCGCTTGCCGTCACGGATGTAGGGCAGGGTCAGCTGCAGGATGGGGAAGATCATGTCGGCCTGGTCCAGTGCCCGCACGGACACGGCGTCCAGGCTGCGGCCGATGTCGAGCAGCACGAAGTCGTAGTGCTGGCGCGCCAATTGCAGCAATTGGCTGATGTGCTCGGGCTTGACGTCGTTGGCGTGGGCCGGGTCTTCCGGCGCGGCCAGCACGCCGTAGTTGGGCGACACCTGCACCATGCTGGCGGCCAGGAACGAGGGGTCGAGCCGGTGGATCTGCTGGGCCACCTGGGCCAGCGTGGCCGGCGGCTTATGGTCCGACACGAACAGCGAGGCATCGCCGAACTGCAGATTGAGGTCGAACAGGGCCACCTTCTTGTTTTCCTGGGACGCCAGTGCGTAACCGAGGTTGGTGGCGAGGAAGGTGGCACCGCTGCCCCCCTTGCACGAGATAAAGGCCAGCACCTTGCCCAGCGCGCGCACGCGGTTCTGCAGCTTTTCCTCGATGCGGCGCACGGCCGGCAGCAATTGTTCCGGGTCGGCCGGGCTGGCCAGCACTTCACGCACGCC
The DNA here is from genome assembly GCF_014042355.1 of Rugamonas apoptosis. GTDB lineage: Bacteria > Pseudomonadota > Gammaproteobacteria > Burkholderiales > Burkholderiaceae_D > Rugamonas > Rugamonas apoptosis. The sequence continues at coordinate 81,815 of NZ_JACEZU010000002.1, read as the reverse complement.
GCTGCGCATGGCCTGCATCAGGAATTCCGGCTCCTGCTGCTGGCAGATGACGATCACGGCCAGGGTCGGGTAGCCGGTGCTGATGCGTTCGAGCTGGTCCAGGTCGGCGTCGTCGAGCGTCGGCTGGTCCAGCAACAGCAATTGGCAGTCGACCGGTTCCTGCAGGCGCTGCAGCTTGCCCAGGATGGCGTTGATCTCGTCGGCGCCGTTGCGCTCGCGGAGCAGGCGCGACAGTTCCAGCAATTGTTTCTCGGTTCTGGAAACGACGGTGATTTTCACGATGACTCCTGTCAATAATTAAGCGGTAAAGCGTTCACTGGCACATGGGGTTGGCGCTGCCGCCGACGGTGCTGAGCATGCTCTCGCGCGGCAGCGTGGTCGACAAGGCCGGCAGCGACAGCGCCAGTGGTACGAACGGAATATAGGTGGCGATCGGGACGCCGCTGTTGATCGACACCGTCACGTAGCGGCAGGTCTCGACCGTGCAAAGGCTGGGCGTGTAGCTGACCGTGATGGCGCTGGTGGGCAGCACGTCGAGCATGGCGTGCATCTTGGTCTTGATAATGCTGTCGTTGACGTCGCACACGGCGGCCACGCGCGCGCCCAGGCGGGTGGCCTCGGTGGCCGTGTTCCAGTAGTACAGCATGCGGCCCATCTCCATCATGCCGATCATTAGCATCAGGAACACGCTGGCCACGATGGCGAACTCGACGGCCGTGGCGCCGCCCTGGCGGGCGCGCGGCCGGTCGGCGTGGCGATGGCGGAGGGCGGCGGACGTGTTCATAAGATCTGGCGCATGGTGGTGTGGATATCGTTGAACGTCATGTTGGACGCGATGAAGGGCACCAGCGAGGTGAACTGGTAGCCGCTGATGGTCACCGTGACCAGGTTGATGGCGCCGCTGCCGGTGGTCTGGCTCTGGTGGGTGGACGGGCAGCTGACGGAATCGCACACGGTGACCATGGACGTCGTCAGGCCCGGCAGCAGTGGCGTCGTGTTGGTGCAGGTGGCGTCGCCGTACACCACCAGGCATTGGGCCGTGGCCGTGTCGCCGGCATCGCCGGGGGCCTGGCCGGACAGGAAACGGGTGGCGTCGCGGCTGGCCTTGGCCAGCGTGTTGTACTGGTAGATGGCGCGCCCGAATTCCGTGGTGCCGAAGGTCAGTAGCAGCAGCGGGATGATCAGGAACCCCAGTTCCACGCTGGCCACGCCTCGTTGTCTGCGCATGCGCTTCATTTCATGCTCCTATTGCACCAGCGCCGGCACCAGCGGGCCTTCGGCGAGCGGACCGCCGACGGCGCCGGAGGTGGCGCAGGGACTGTTCACGTCGGTCGACTTGCCGCGGTATTCCAGGAACACCTCGTCGTTGTCCTTGTCCATCGGGGCCAGCATCAGCACGCAGGCGTAGCCGAGCACCGTGGTATTGCCGCCGCCGCCGCCGCCGAATGAGGTGCAGTCCACCACGGGCGCCGTCACCAGCCGGCGGTCGGCGCCGTAGGTGGTCAGCTGGGGCTGGGTGGACTGGGTCACCCCGCCCAGGTTGATGCTGGTGCCGGCGGCCACGTTGCCTTGCCATGGCTGGTGCTGGTTGCGGGCCGTCTGGAAGTTCGGGATGGCGCCATTGCTGCCACTATAGGCGTTGAACTTGGACGGCCAGCTGGTGATCGTATAGGCGTAGCCGGTGTAGTCGGGGGTGGCGGTGGTGATGCTGTCGCTGCCCTTGTAGAGGCCAAAGCGGGTGTTCCACGCCGTATTGAGGCTGGCGATATTGCCCTGCTCGCCCACCACGGCCGGCGGCTTGGGCACGGAGCAGGCGCCGGTGCCGCGGAACAGGTCGGCCAGCTCGCTGGCGCCGCCGCCGGGCGGGGTGAAATCGATCCAGTCGAAGGCGCCCGTCGAGGACTGGCTCAGTTTGCTCGTGACCCACTGGCCGATGGTCAGGCCGGTGAACGGGGCGCTGGCCGGCGCCGAGGGCAGCTTGCACATGCCGATCGGGATCGCGCAATTGATCTCGGCCGCCAGCAGGGTGGCCACCGCCGAGGCGTTGACGGTTTGCCCGCCAAAGCCCAGCACCTCCATGAACCAGGGCAGGATGCCGCTCTGGTGCGGGGTGCATTTGACGTATTTGGAGGCCGGACTGGCGCCTGCGGCGCGCGACAGGTAGGACGAAGCGGGCGCGAAGGTGGTGCTGAAGGTGATGTCGGCCGCCGTCAGCTGGGCGCTGCCCACGGCCGTGCCCTGGAAGTCGATGAAGTTGCGCCCGGCCACCGTCAGGCCGGCGTTTTCCGCGTTGATCAGGTAGGAGTTGGCGCAGGCGCCCGCAGCGGGATCGCAGGTCAGTTCGCGCGAGGCGGCCAGCGCGCAGGCGTCGGCCGCGTTCTGCAGTTCGGTCTTGTGCACGTACAGCCGGCCGCCGTCCAGCGCCAGGCCGGCGAAGCCGATCAGTATGGGCAGCGCGATGGCGGCGATGATGGCCACCGTGCCGCGCTGGCGGGTCCGGTCTGAGATGAGCATGATGGCCGCTCCGCCCGTGCCTACTTGCCCGTACCCAGGCCGATGGTGAAGGCCTGGGTCTGCGGTTCCGGCGCCCGGAAGGTTTTCTGGTACTGGTCGTAACCGCTGCGGGCCACCTGGCCGTCCACCCCGGCGCTGGGGTTGCCGGCCTGGCCCTGGGGCAGGATGATCTGCTGGGTTTGCAGCATGCGGTTGGCCTGGCCGAACTGGCTGTCCAGGTAGGGAGTGTTGGAAGCGCAGGCCCCCAGCAGCAGGGCGGCGCTGGTGGCGCACAGCATGGTTTTCATGATGCTTCTCCTATTTCACGTCAAAGCCGCCGGCCGTGGGTGCGGCCTGCTGGGGGGCCGGACCGGACTGGGCGGGCGGCTGGCCTTCGAGTTTGCCCTGCAGGAAGAATTCACCGCGGCTGGGCTGGATGTAGCCATCGGTGGGCAGCTTGTAGTCGGCCGGCAGCGGCTGCACCAGGCGCGGCGTGACGATGAACACCAGCTCGGTGCGGTCGGTCTGGAAGTCGCTGGAGCGGAACAGCGCGCCCAGCACGGGAATCTCGCCCAGGCCGGGGAAGGCCTTGATGCTGGTGGTCACATTATTCTTGATCAGGCCACCGATGGCGAAGCTCTGGCCATCGAACAGCTGCACCGTGGTGGTGGCGCGACGCGTGGTGAACGAGGGCAGGATGGCGGTGGTATTGATGCCGGTGGCCGTGATGCCCACCCCTTCCTTGTTCAGGTCCGACACTTCCGGCGCCACCTTGAGGTTGATGCGGCCGCCATCGAGCACGGTGGGGGTGAACTTGACGGCCACCCCGAATTCCTTTTCCTCCAGCGTGATGGTCTGGGTGCCGCCATTGTTGTTCTGAGCCACCGGGATGAAGATCTTGCCGCCGGCAAGGAAGCTGGCCTCCTGGCCGCTGATGGCCATGATGGTGGGCTCGGCCAGCACCTTGACCAGGCCGTCGCGTTTTTGGGCATCCAGGCTGGCGAAGTTGCCGTTGCGGTTATTGAACGCGTCGACCTTGCTGGGATTGCTGCTGAGCAGATTCGACAGCAGGGTGTAGCTCCAGCCACCGACCGTGCGGCTCAGGCCCAGGCTGGCGCCGAGCTGGTCGACCAGGGTCTTGGACACTTCGGCCACTTTCACTTCCAGCATCACTTGCTGGGGCGCGGCGATCTTGAGCAGGTTGACCACCTTGGGCGAGCTGCCGCCGCTGGCGCCACCACTGGCGCTGGCGCCACCACCACCACCACCACCACCACCACCACCGCCGCTGGCGCCGCTGCGCGCGCTGCGCTGCACGTAGGCGTTGGCCAGCGCCATGGCCTGGTCGGCCTTGACCACGTCCGACACCGTGCCTGACAGGATCAGGGTGTCGGCCGCTGCCGTGATGTGCAAGTCCTTCTCGCCTTGCAGCAGCTGGCCGTAGCGCGCCTGCAGGGCGCTGGTGTCCACGCTCACGGACAGGTCAACGATGGTGGTGTCGCCCTGTTTGTTGCGCACGATCAGGTTGGTGGTGCCGGCGCTCTTGCCCAGCATGTAGATCTCATCCGGCTTGATCAGGCGCACGTCGGCGATGCTGGCGTCGCCCACCGACAGCAAGGTGGCCGGGAACGGCAGGCGCATCAGCGTCGATTTGCCTTCGGCCAGCTGGACCTGTGGCGCCAGTTCCACCCGGCCCGCCTGGGACGCCGGCGGGGCGGCGTCGGCCTTGGTAACCTTGGCCGCCTTGGCTGGCTTGGCCGCCTTGGTTGGCTGGGCTGCTTGGGCCGGCTCGGTGGCGGCGTGGCTCCAGGTGCTCAGCAGGCCAGCCAGGACGAGGCTCAGGCGCAACGCGGTGCTGGTGGGGATGCGGCGAATCGTGTTCATATTTAAGCTCCTGGTGTCGGCTTAAAACTGCTGGGTGCTGCGATCCAGCCCCCGGATGATTTCAACCTGGTCCTTGGCCGGCGGGCGCACGGCGGCCACGCGCCGCGGGGCCGGCTCGCGCGGCGCCGCCACCGGCACCGGTTTGGCCTCGGCCACGGCGACCGGCTTGCCCAGCAGGCTGGTCTTGGTGGCGCCGGCCGTCTGCACCGGCTTGGGATCGATCTGGTTGCGCAGCACCAGCGACAGCGTGCCCACGCTGCGCGCCAGGTCCAGCTTCTCGGCTTCCTCCGGCGTCACTTCCAGCGTGACGGCGTTGACCACCTTGGGCTTGGTGTCGTCGCGTCCCGCCTCCTGGGCGATGGCCAGCACCAGCATGTGCTCCAGCACGATCTTGGAAATGCTGGGGTCCTTGGCGGTGTTGTTGCGCATTCCTTCCTCCTGAGTGTTGACGAGGATGTCCACGAAGTTGCCGGGCAGGGCGAAGCCGGCCACGCCCACCACGTCATTCACGCGCACCGTCATGGCCCGTTTGCCCTCGGCCACCACGGCCGACAGCCCGCCCTGGGTGCCCGGTGGCGCCAGCTTGCCTTCCATCAGCGGCTCGCCACGCTGGATGGTGGTGCGGGCGACGCGCGTGTCGAGCGCCTTGGGATCGTTGAAGGCGCCCGGCGGCATGGCGGCGGCCGGCCAGTCCACCAGCCGCACCATCTCGGCGTTGATGCGCGAGCCGAGCGGGATATCGACCAGGGCCACCGCCACCTTTTGGGTGTTGGTCGATGATTGCTTGTTGATCCACTGGGCTGCCACCAGCACCGCGCCGAAGGCGAGGGCGATGGCTACCAGCATCATGATCACGGCACGTGTATTTCTCATTTTTGTTCCCCCAGGTTAGCGCTGTCGCCAGCATCGTCCGTGGACGCGCCGAAATAGTTTTGCCAGGCCCAGTCCAGCCCCGCCTGATCCAGGCGTGCCTGGCGCCCTTCGTAGCGGGCCAGGTCGCACAACTGGCCCAGCAAGTCGTTCGGATAACAGGCCATCAAGGGCCGGTCCTCGGGCCCGTGGTGCGCCCGCAGCAGGTAGTCGAACAAGGCTTCGTCGTAGGCGATACCGAGCCGCTCGCACACTTGCTGGAACACGGTCCGGTACAGCGCCTCGGGCAGCGGCCCGACGTGGATCTTGTAGCCGAGCCTGCGCAGGAAGGCGCCGTCGGCCAGTTCCTCGGGTTGCAGGTTGGACGAGAACACCACGATCATGTCGAACGGCACGGCGAACTTGTAGCCGTTCTGCAGGGCCAGGAAATCGATGTGGCGGTCCAGCGGCACGATCCAGCGGTTCATCAGTTCCACCGGCGAGCAGCGCTGGCGCCCCAGGTCGTCGATCACGAGGATGCCGCCGTTGGCCTTCAGGTGGGGCGGGGCCTGATACAGGCGGGCGCCATGGTCGAAGCGCAGGTCCAGCATCTCGATGGTCAGTTCGCCGCCGGTCAACACGGCCGGGCGCTGGCAGCGCACCCAGCGCAGGTCGCGCGTGTAGCGGCGGTCGAACTGGCTGCCGGCCGGCGCCTCCTCGGCCACGGCCGGGTGCACCACGGGATCGTAGATCGGCACCACGGCGCCATCGATCAGGATCGCATGGGGGATGGGCACCTCGCCTTCGAGCAAGCCGTGCAGCCGTTCGGCCAGGTAGCTCTTGCCGCTGCCGGCCGGGCCGTGCATGAAGATGGCGCGGCCGGAATTGAAGGCCGCGCCCAGCTGGTCGAGCAGGGCCGGGCGCACCACCACGCCCTCGTACACGCGCTGCATGTGGGCGCGCGACAAGGGCTTGTGGGCCACGCTGTTGCGCCGCACCTGGGCCACATAGTCGGCATAAGCGACGGGTGCGGGGCCGGCGTAGGCGTCGCGCAAAGCCGCGTCCTGGGCCCGCAGGCGGCCGAATTCCGTCAGATTGAAGCACAGGTCGGCGTCGGTGCCGCTGCCGCCGCGGCGCGCCACCTCGCACAGTTTTTCCGTGCGCATGGGGGCCAGCACGGCGTCCAGCACGCTGACGGGCAGCTTGGTGCTGGCGGCCAGTTCGCTCAGCTGCATCTGGCCGTGCTGGGCCAGTATCTTGCACAGCAAATCGACCAGGAACAACTGGGGCAATCCCGTTTCCTCCACCGTGCGTGGGGCGGGCGCGCGCAAGGGGTCAACGACAGTGTCGCTGCTGGTGGGGAGAGTGGTGGCCAACATCATGCGCTCCTCGGGTTCAGAACAGGCGCGGGATCACGCGGTACTTCACTTGCGCCATGTACGCCAGGTAGCGCGGGTCGCGCGCCAGGAAGCGTTCCTCGCGCAGCAGGCGCGCCACCATCAGGGCGCCGGCCAGCACGCTGATGGTGACGTTGAGCGCGCTCGTGTTGTTCAGGATGTAGCCGGCGTAGGACAGCAGGTAGCTGGCGTACAGCGGATGGCGCACCACGCCATACAGGCCGCTGGTCTTGAGGGTGCGGTGGGCCGCCACCAGGCCGAAGCTGCGGTTGAGCGACAGCAGGCCGCCGATCTGGATCAGCACGCCAGCGACGATCAGCAAACGGGCCGCCGGCAGCACGGCATCGCCGGTGGGCGAGAACAGGAAGGGCAGGAAGGTGGCGGCGATGGCCAGGCCCCAGTCGAGCGCGCTGTGCGACACCCGCACCGGTTCCGAGCGGATCAGGAACAGCACGGCCACCAGCGATTCGGAGGCGCAAAACAGCAGATAGCTCCAGTCGCCGCTGCGCAGGAAGCCCTGCAGGTGGGCATAGCAGAACCAGCCCCAGGCCCAGGCCAGCAGCATGCCCAGGCCCACATTCAGAGGGCGCGAGCGCAACAGTCCGGCCAGCGCATGTGATGTCGTGTTCATAGCAGGTTGCTCCAGGCGGGAAAGCGCGCCAGCGCCACTTGCAGGGCGGTGCCGGCGGCGATGGCGATGGCATAGGCCAGCTTGCCGGTGGGGGCGGGCGGCGCGTCTAGCCGGGCGCTGCCACCGGTGCCGGCCCGCACCAGCGCGTGCAGCAGCAACTGGCGCAGATTGGCCAGCACCTGCCCCATCCGGCCGCTGCCCAGCGCCACCAGCAGCGCCAGCACACCGCCGGCGATCATCGTCAGCAGGGCCGCGCCCAGTATGTCGTGCGGGCCCAGGAAGGCGCCGCTCATGGCCATCAGCTTGACGTCGCCAGCGCCCATCGCGCCCAGCATGTACATGGGCAGCAGCAGGCCCAGGCCCAGGCCCAGGCCGGCCAGGCCATTGAGCAGGCCGAGCGCGCCGAACGGATTGGTGAACAGGCCCGCGCCCGGCGCCAGCAAGGCCTGGAACGCCAGGCCGGCCACGGCGCCGCCCAGTACCAGGCGGTTGGGGATGCGGCGGGTGCGCACGTCATGCCAGACGGCGGCCACCAGCAGCGCGGCCAGCACGGCGGCCGGGGGGAGTATGCGTGGATCGATGCTCATGGCGCGCTCCCGGCCGGCGCCGGGATGGCGCCAGTGTCGGTGGCACCAGCGCGCTGTTGCAGCCAGCCCACCAGTTTCCAGATGAGGATGGCGCCGGCCGCGCCCGCATAGCCGTCCACCGCGTAGTGCCAGCCCAGGTGGATGGAACCGGCCAGGATCAGCACGGCGAACACTGTGAACGCCACGCCGGCGGCCGGGCGCAGCCGCCAGCCCAGCAGGGCGAGCAGCACGGAACTGGCCACATGCATGCTGGGCATGGCCGAGATGGTCAGTCCGGACACGCCCACGCGCTGGCGGTAGCCTTGCCAGAGCATGTCTTGCACGTGCAGAGCCAGCACGGGGATGTGGCGGTCGGCCCGGTGCAGGTATTGCATCAGCGGCCCGTAGGGGTCGGGGCCGGCCGCCACAAGGTGGTAGAAGCAGGGGCCGGCCGAGGACAGCAGCACGGCCATTACGTTGCCCAGCAGGATCCATGTCAGCACGAAACTGAGCAGGAACTGCATGCGCAGCTGGCCGCGCTCGGTGCTTAATATCAGCCAGTACATGGTGGCGAACATGATGAAGAACCACAGGTGGTAGGCCAGGTTCAGGATGGCCGTCACCAAGGGATAGCCAGCCAGCAGCTGCAGCCAGACCCACGGCTGCACGCCGCCGTGCAGCAACTGGTCGGCGGCGGCCAGGCGGCGGTCCCAGTCATAGGGGTGGAGCTGCGGCACGGCGGCCTTGGCGATGGTGAAACTGGACGTGAACACGGGCAGCAGCAGCAGGGCCGGCAGCGCCTGTAGCACGCGCTGGCGCGTCAGGTAGGCGGCGACGTGCTGGCGCAGGTAGCGTACCAGTTCGCGTGGACGCCGGTAGACCATGACATAGAGCGCGTAGGTGCACAGGGCGAACAGGGGACCGATCAGCAGCGAGCTGAGAAAGCCTTCCAGCAGCAGCAGCGGGCTGTTGTCGTCCGGATAGGTGGCGTACAGCACGGCGGCCGCCAGCGCGTGCAGCACGACGATCAAAAGTAGCCAACGGTGGGCGTGTAGCGCGGCGCGCAGTTCAGCCCATGGCGATGCGGACACAATGAAGGGCTGGGTGTTCATTGCATGGCCAGGACGACCTGGTCCTTGATGTTGTTGTACATCTGCAGCACCTGGCTGCCGACGACGGTCACCGAGCCGATGATGACGACGGCGATCAGGGCGGCCAGCAAGGCGTACTCGATGGCCGTGACGGCCGAGCAGTCCCGGTGAAAACGCAACAGCCAGTTGTTCACGATGCACCTCCATCAGGCGTTGGTATGGCCCGCTGGGCCGGGTGCGCGTCGCGGTGCGCGGCCGGCGAGGCATCCCGCCCCGCCAGGCGATGGCACATGGCCCTCGCTTGGCAGGCAGGTTGTCCGCATCAAGTGTTGGCAGTGGTCAGCTTGTTGCCCACCGTCTTGAACGTCACGTTGAGCTGGGTGCCGACGATGGTGACGGCGGCGATGATGACGACGGCGATCAGGGCCGCGATCAGGCCATATTCAATGGCCGTCACACCGTCTTCTTCGCGCAGGAATTTTTGAATGGCGTTCATGAGGAATACTCCCTAAAGATTGAGTGAAGACTGCTGCACCAAAAAGTCCGGATTCCAAGGCGCTGGTGCGCCGCCTCAGAAATTCTTGCCTAGCGCCAGCAGTACGATGACGCACACAACGGCGATCAGCGAGGCCACTAACACTGCTTCGTAAAACGTCGCTCCGCTCTCTCCCCAGAAGAAACGCTGCCAGGGCGTGGGCGGAGGATCGATATCACGCATACAGCGCTCCCAAGTCGTTAGGTTGGTTCAGCCTTGCTAGTCTCAGCCGGCACCGACACCGCACTGATGAGTTCACTATAAAGAAAGGAGTGATGAGGTACATCAGACAACTGTCCTTTTTTTGCCGGGACAAAACGCCCTTTTTTTAGGAGCAATTTCGGGACATTTGTCATGGGGAAGGAATATTGTCAAAATAAAATGACAAGCGGCGCGTTGGCGTGGCGCGGAGTGGGCTGCCGAGAGGGGGCGCGGGGCAGGTTCTGGGCCCGGCGGAGGGGGGCGTTTAGCGTTCCTGCGGCTCGGCGCGGTGGGTGGTCATGAACACATACAGGTCCAGGCGGTTGGTCACGCCCAGCTTGTGGTAAATCGACGTCAGGTGGTTGCGCAGCGTATGGTCGGAAATGAACAGGGTCTGGGCCAGCGCCTTGTTGCCGCCGCCGCCGGCCGCGATCAGGTCGCAGATCTGGCGCTCTTTGGTGGTCAGGGTGGCGATCTTGTCGGCCCCGGCGTCGGCCTTGCGCCGCTTGGACGGGTGGCGCATCTCGTCGAAGATGCGGCCCAACAGGTTCTGATCTAGCCATAGCTCGCCCTGGTGCAGCTTGCGGATCGCCCGCAGCACCACGTCGGCTGCGGCGTCCTTGCCGACCACGCCGCGAGCGCCGTGGAGCACGGCCGCGTCGAGCTGGGACGCGTCGCGCGTGCCGCTCAGCACCAGCACGCGCGCGCCGCTGCCCTTGACCAGGTCGGCCAGGATGCCCAGCGAGCTGGTGCCGTCCAGGTCCAGGTCCAGCACGATCACGTCGGGCGCCACGGCGCGGGCCTGGGCCAGCGCGCCGTCGCAGCTGGCGGCGCAGCCGACCACCTGCATGGTGCTGCCCTCGCTTTCGATCAGCTTGCGCAAGCCCCAGATCATGGTTTGATGGTCGTCCACAAGCAGGACGCGGATGGGGGGATCAGTGGACACGTTGTCGCCTTTCTCTCGTTTCAAATGGGGATGGTGATCTGGACCACGGTGGCGTGCTGCTGGTCCGGCAGCACGCGGGCCTGGCCGCCCAAGGCCAGCGCCCGTTCCGCGATCGAATGGGGGCGGAAATTGGTCACCGCCTCGGCCGGACAATTATTCTCGATGCGGATCTCCAGTTCGCGCTCGCCGCAGGCCAGCATGACGGCGCCGCTGCTGGCGGTGGTGTGCTTGCAGATATTGCTGATGCCTTCGCTGACGATCTGGAACACCTCGGCCGCCAGCCGGTCGTTGCCGCGCAACTGGCCCTGGCTGTGGATGGCGATGTCGATGCCATAGAATTGCTTGACCTGGCTGGCGTGGCGCCGCAGCGCCAGCAGCAATTCCGGCTCGCTCAAGCCCGGGCGCCCGGCCCGGAAACTGCTGGCGTAGCGGCGCAGGTCGCCGATCACCTGGGTGGTCATCGCTTGCAGGTTGTCCAGTTCCGGCAAGAGCGGGTTGTCCGCGCCGGCCTGCTTGCGGATCGCGCTCAGGCCATGGCTGAGGCCGATATACGGTTGCACCGTGGTGTCGTGCAGGTCGCGCGCGATGCGCTCGCGCTCGCGCTGGGAAGCGTCGGAGGCGATGCGGTCCAGCAGTTCGATATTCTCCACCACGGGGAACACCTGGCTGACGATGTGCAGCAGGAATTGGGCGTCCTGGCGGCTCAGTTCCTGGCGTTCGGTGACCACGATCAACCGGCCTTCGCCCGTACGCAGGGGCACCGGTACGGTCACCAGAGCGCCCGCGTCCAGCAGTTCGGCCAGGTCGTTGGCCGTGTCGGGCGTGATGCGCACCCAGCGCTGGCGGGCGGCCAGGTATTCGCGCGACAGCGGGCGCCGGCGCAGCAGACCGTCCAGCGGGCGCGTGTGCAGCACCGCGCGGCCGGTGCTGAAGGCCAGCAGCGGGGTGGCCGCTTCGACGCTCAGGCGGGTAGGCTGGATCGCCCGGGCCGTGTCGGCGCCGCTGGCCGCCCGCAGCGACCAGTGCTCGGCGCCGCTTTCGCGCATCAACAGGATGCAGCGACTGGCGCCATAGAACTGGCGCACCTTCTCCAGCACGGTGGCGATGGTCTGGTCGACCCCGAAGCGGGGATTCGATTGCTGGGTCACTTCATGCAGCAAGGCCAGGCGCCGTTGCTGCGACACCACCAGCCCGCCCCAGTGGGCGATCATGTAGCCGAGCGCCAACAGGAAGGTGGCGCGCAGCAACACCCGCGCCAGCGCCGCGTCGGTGTGGGCCGTGATGGCCGTCGTTGCGAACAGGGCGGTCGAGACCAGCGTGGTGCGGGCGCCCGCTTCGAAGCCGAAGGTGAACGAGGCGGTCAGGATGGAGAAAAAGAAGAACAGGAAAAAGAAGCTGTTGCTGCCGCCGGTGACCAGCACGATCAGGTAGAACCAGCCCACGTCCAGCCAGTAGGCGACGTGCGCCCGCAGGCGCGGTGATCCGACCAAGTTTAACACCAGGCTGTGCAGCAAGTAGCCGGCGAACACGAAAATGGTGAAGTCGTTCATCCGGCCCACGCCGGCCGGATCGATGATCAGCGTGAGCAGGCAGGTCATGGCCAACACCAGCCGCATCCGGTTGACCATGGAGGCGTCGGTGGCATCTTTAGGCAGGCGGCTGGGCATGGGAATGTTGTCGTTCACAAGGGGTTCAGCCAGGTTTTCTTGCTCGTCTTGTAACAATTGCTCCAGTCTAACGGCAGACACTGATGAGCGTCCATATCCAGCGCTAAAATTTGTTGTATCAATAACGGCGATGCCACACTTTGGGGATATAAAGCACGACCGTGCGGTGAAATTGGCGGCGCGTGTCATACCGTCATCCCCCCGCCGCGCGCCAACAGCGGCGGACGATGGCGCGCGCCGACGCCACGCACAGCGCGGCCAGCGCCAGCGCCGCCACGCCGTCGAGCGCATAGTGCCAGCCCAGCACGATGGTCGAGGCCCAGATCAGCAACGCCAGCGGCACGGCGCAGCACAGCGCGCGCGGCCAGTGGCGTCCGACAAACCAGGTGGCCATGGCTGTTATGGCCACATGCAGGCTGGGCATGGCCATGGTGCCGTACAGCAATCCATTTTGAGCGATGCGTCCGGCCTGATACGCTTGCAGGTAGGCTTGCAGTTGGCCGCTGAGCGTGCCGCGCAAATGGGCGAACGAGGCCGGGTGGTAGTATTCGGGGCCGGCCACGGGGAAGCGCAGCGCGATGGCGGTGGTGCCATAAAACGCCAGCACGATGGCCACGGCCAGCGTCACGGAGCTTTCCGTGCGCCGCGCCTTGACCAGCAGTGCCAGTACCAGCAGCACATACAACCACATCAAGTGGTAAATGCTCTCCCACCAAGCCAGCGGCACCAGGCGAAACCGCAGCACGGCGCGCCACAAGGGCTGTTCGAATTGCCACAGCACGGGATCGTACCAGACCGTGGTGGCGCTGCGGTAGATCTGCACCAGGTTGGCGTTGCCGCTGATGGCCAGGATGGCGCCGAACACCAGCATGCAGCCCATCACGGCGCTATCGGCCTGGAACACGGCGCGCCACAGTGCGGCGACGTCGATCCGGCCGTCCGGTGCGCGGAAGCGGCGCATGCGGCGCACCGATTCGAGCACGGCCAGAAGGCTGAAGAGCAGGGCATAACAGCCGGTGAAGTAGGCGGCCACCATCACTTGCGGCCACGTCAGCACGCCCACCGACAGGGTACCGGCACTCCAATGCGCGCCGATGGTCAAGGTGGCGCCCACCACCGCCAGCGGCGATAGCGTGCGCGGCGCGCCCAGCGCAGCCGGCTTATCGCTCGCGGACATAGACCACGGCCACCTCATCGGCATACAGCCGGCGCCAGTGGGGCAGCGTGTCGAGCAGGTACAGCATGGGGAGGCTGTCGGCGGCGATCAGCGCCCAGCGCACGTCGTAGCGTTCGCTGGCCCGTTCGAAGACGGCGCGGTCGGGCCGGAACGCGGCCAGGTAGGCCTGGATGAAATCGCTGCCATACATGTCGGCGCGGCCATCGACGAAGGGGCGGACCTGGCGGTAAATCAGGTAGCCGCCAAATTCATAGCTGTTGAATACAGGCTGCGCGCGCAAGGCGGGCGGCACATGGTCGAGCGCGGCCATCGGCGTGGCCGGGTCGTCGCCCCGCTGCTGTGGCATGGCCAGGCGCAGCCCGGCCGCCAGCAGGGCCATGGCCAGCAGCGCGGCGCCCCAGGCGGACATGCCGCGTGGGCGCGCCGGGGGCGCGCCGGGGCGGCCCAGCGCAAGCCCCAGCGGCGCGGCCAGCAGCAGCGCGCCCACCAAGCCGGCGACCATTTGATGCCGGCTGTGCTTGAGCGCCATGTAGAGCAGGCCCAGCAGCATGATCACGCGTGTGGTGGGGATGCGCAGCGGCCGGCTGAGCGCCGTGTACAACAAAGTCATCAGTGCCAGCGTGAGCGGTTGCAGGTGGTTGAAGTTGGGCGGCTGCCATTCCGCGATGGTGGAGGTCAGTTCCGGTTGCATCAGCTGGAAGGGATGCCACAGGCTGCGCCAGCCAAACGGCGTGCACATGGCCGCCGCCGCCGCACCCAGCAGGAACCAGCCCCACTGGCGCAGCGCCGGCGCGCGCGGCGCCGGCGTGCCCAGTACCGCTTCCAGCGCCAACAGGCCGGCCAGCGCTAGGCCCAGCACGAAACTGCCATGCAGGTTGGCCCACAGCACCATCAGCGCTAACCAGCGCCAGGATGGCGCGCGTCCCGCATCGCGTGCCGTCAGGAGCGCGACGCACCAGGCGCTCAGCGGCACCAGGGCCAGCACATGGGGCCGGGCGAACAGGCTGGGCACGATGGAGGCGGCGACCAGGGTGGCGCACACCAGCGATGCGGGCTGGGCCAGGCGGCGCTGCAGATAGTGCGTGGTCAGACCGAGGGTCGCCGCCAGCGCTGCGCCGCATAACAGCGTCAGGCCGCTCCAGCCGCCGGCGTCGAACGCCAGCGCCATGAGCACTTCCGACAGCCACTCGTGGGCCACCCAGGGTGCGCCGGGCATGGTGCTGGAAAACACATCGGTGTGGGGGATGGCGCGCTGCGCCAGGATCCACCGGCCTGCCGCCAAATGCCAGTAGGTGTCGCCGTCCAGCAACAGGGGGCGGTGTGCCAGGGGGAACAGGAAGCCGATCAGCGCCGCCACCATCGCCATTGGCGGCCAACGCCAGGCGCTCGTGGGTTGGCTAAGGGGTGTTGCGTGGCATTCCAAGGCGACCCTCCCATGCTGGCGGTGATGCAGCCAACATAGCAGGGGCGGCGGGGATTGTCTATCTTTTAACGCATGAACATCCACACGGTTAGCGTGGCGCCGACCAGCACCACGAAGGTGCGCATTACCTTTTCCGGCAGGCGGTGGATCAGCCAGGCGCCGCATAGGCCGCCGGCGATGCCGCCCGCGCACAGGGCCAGCGCGGCTGGCCAGCTGATCAGGTGCGAGGTGGCGAAGATCAGCGTGGCGGCCGCGTTCATGGCCATCGCCAGCACGTTCTTGGTGGCGGTGGCGGCGCGCACCTGCTGGCCGGCGATGGTGAGCGCGGCCAGCATCAGGAAGCCGATGCCGCCGCCGAAATAGCCGCCATAGACGGCGATGCAGCTTTGGACCAGCACCAGTGTCCAGCGCGGCATGGCGCTGGCCGCGTGCAGCGGCTGGCGGCGGAAACTGCCCCAGGCGAACATGGAGGTGGCGAACAGCACCAGCCACGGCACCAGTCGGGCGAAGAAGGAGGCCGGCGTGTTGAGCAGCAGCAGCGCCCCGACCACGCCGCCGGCCACGCTGATGGCGAACATCTGGCGGAAGGTGAGCGGCCCCACGTCGCCGGCCAGTTTGCGGCCGGCCACGGCCGAGGTGGTCTGGCTGGGGAACATGGCGATGGTGGAGGTCATGTTGGCCGCCAGCGGATTCAGGCCAGCCAGCAGCAGGGCCGGGAAGGTGATGAAGGAGCCGCCGCCGGCCAGCGCGTTCTGCACGCCGGCAAAGAAGCCGGCGGCGGCGATCAGCAGGACGACGGATATCTCTAGCGGCGGAACGGATGGCATGGCGGATCGGGTGACAAGGTGGAAAAGGGCGCGCGGAGCAGAATTATACCCGTGCCGGCCAGGTGCCTCTGGCCAGCCATCCAAAACGCCGGCGCTCAGGCGGCCGACAGGATGGCGAGCAGGGACACCCCAAATGGCAGGGGCATCCAGCGCAACAGGTGGCGCTCGCTGCTGAAGACGTGGCGCAAGACCTGGTTGATGGGTGCGGCGGGGATGGCGGTGCCGCTGGCCGCTTGCGTGCCCGCTAGGCGGTCCTTGATGCGCATGACGGCGGCCAGCGGGAACAGCAGGGTGTTGAAATGCGTGAGCCGCTCCATGCGCAGCCCGGCGGCGCCGGCCTTACGGCGCAGCTCGGCGGAGCTATAGCGGCGCTTATGATGCAGGAACACGTCATGCGGCCCCCACATCCAGCGGTTGGCCGGTACCGTCAGCAGGATGCGCCCTCCGCTGGCAAGCAGAGCCTTCGCCACGGCCAGCGTGGCCACATCCTCGTCGATATGTTCCAGCACGTCGAACATGCAGACCAGATCGAAGGATGCGGGCGGGAATGGCACGTTGTCGGGGCAGCGTCCCTGCCGGATATCGAACCGGTGGCCGGTCTTGTCAAGGGCGATCGAGCGGGCGGTCGGATCCATTTCCACGGCGCTGACGGTGCCATGGCCGGCCAGCAGGTCGAGATTGCCGCCCGTGCCCGAGCCGATTTCCAGGATGCGCGCTGCGGCCGGTAGGCCCATGCCGGCGAGGACGGCATCGAGGATGGCACGGCGGCCGGTGAACCACCAGTGGTGCTGCTCCGTGGCGGCCATCTCCAGATACGCTTCAGGACTCATCGGCGACTCCATAACGTTGACGCACAATATACGTGGGCCGCTGTTTCGATTCCAGATAGATGCGGCCGATGTACTCCCCCAGCACGCCGATGCTGATCAACTGCAGGCTGCCCAGGAACAGGATGGCCACCAGCAGCGAAGCGAAGCCCGGCACGTCCACCCCCAGTATCAGCGTGCGCAGCACGATGAACGAGGCGTAGCACAGGGACAGGACGGCCCCCGCGCCGCCGATATAGGTCCACACCTTCAACGGCGCGGTGCTGAAACTGGTGATGCCGTCGATCGCGAAGTTCCACAGTCGCCATCCGGAGAACTTGGTCTTGCCGCTGGCGCGGGTATGGCGCACGTAGTCGATGGTGGTGCTGCGAAAGCCGATCCAGGCGAACAAGCCTTTCATGAAGCGCTGGTTTTCCGGCAGCTGTTTCAGCGCTTCGATGGCATTGCGCGACATGAGCCGATAGTCGCCCACATCCTGCGGGACCTGGATGGTCGAGATCTGGTTGTGGACCTTGTAGAACAGGCTGGCGGTGGTCCGCTTCAGGAAGGAGTCCGCAGTCCGATCCACGCGCCGGGCGAGCACCACGTCGAAGCCGCGCCGCCACTCGGCGAGCAGGGCGGCGATGAGCTCGGGCGGGTCCTGCAGATCGGCGTCGATGGGAATGACGGCCTCGCCGCTGGCCATGTCTATGCCGGCCGTCAACGCCGCTTCCTTGCCGAAGTTGCGCGACAACTCGATTACCCGGAACCGGCCGTCGAGACCGGACAGCGCGAGCAACTGTTCTAGCGTGTGGTCCTGGCTGCCATCGTCGACGCAGATGACTTCAAAGCGCACCTGCGGCTGGCTGTCGAGGATGGGCCGCAAGGTCTGGTGGAACAATTGAATACCGTCGGCTTCATTGAAGAATGGAACCACGATGGAGACTAGGTCGGGTTGTCCGCATGGTGTGGTTGGTCGCATCATCATCGTAGGCAATCCCGTGACTGTAGGTGTTCGCATTCCTGTCATGCTGGACAGGTGGCGAACTGGCGGATCGGCGTCAGCAGCGCGCCACCAGTATGCATGATTCTTTGGCGATTCGACAATGTCGGCTTGGGTGGGCGTTAACAATTGTGTACATCCTGCGTCAATATGCACCGCATAGACCATGCTGGCGGATGTCGGCGTTGAAGGAGAGGTGGCGAAAAGCTGCTAACATGGGCCGATGGACAAGCAGCCCGGCGTTCCCTATCAGCTCTACTACTGGCCCGGCATCCAGGGCCGCGGCGAATTCGTGCGGCTGGCGCTGGAGCAGGCCGGCGTGCCCTACGTGGACGTGGCGCGCCGGCGGGGCGCGCGCGGCATGCCGGCCATGCTGGCCAGCCTGGATGGGGCGCTTGAACCGCAGCCATCGTTCGCGCCGCCCGTGCTGCGGGCCGGCGAACTGCTGATCGGGCAGACGGCCAACATTCTGTTGTTCCTGGGCACCCGCCACGGCCTGGCGCCGCGCGCGCAGCAAGGGCGGCTGTGGGCCAACCAGTTACAACTGACCATCGCCGACATCGTGAACGAAGTGCACGACTGCCATCACCCCTTGTCCACCAACCTGTATTACGAACAGCAAAAGCCGGCCGCCCGCACCCGCGCGGCCGACTTCACGGCGCAGCGCCTGCCCAAGTACCTCGATTATTTTGAAGGCGTATTGGAACGCAATCGGGCGCGCGGCAACCACGCCGTCGGTGGCCGGCTGTCATATGTGGACTTGTCGCTGTTCCAGCTGGTGGAAGGCTTGCGCTACGCGTTTCCCAACGCGATGGCGCGCCAGCAGGACGCGTGGCCGCGGCTGCTGGCGCTGCGCGACAGCGTGGCGGCGCAACCGCGCATCGCGGCCTACCTGAAGTCGGCGCGGCGCCTGTCGTTCAATGAAGAGGGGATTTTCCGCCACTATCCGGAACTGGACCGTTAAGGCGTCGCGGTGGCGCGTCAGTCGTCGTCCGGCGGATCGTCCAGCCTGGCCAGGTCGAAGCTGACCAGGGCCCAGATGCCGCCCGCGTAATCGGGTTCGCGCGACAGCGTTTCCACGGGAGAGGGTTTGATCTCGAATGGTTTGCCCTGTTCCACCAGCTGACCCACATGGCCGTAGATGGCCTTGGCGGCGTTGCTCATGGCCTTGTCGATGGTGGCGCCCGAGGAGCGCACGCCGGGCAAGTCCGGTACGGTGACGCCGTAGACACTTTCCTTGTCCATGTGGATCAGAATAGGGATGTCCATAGCGGCTTGTCCTGTGGAAAGTGGGCGGCCATTGCTGACGTTGCGCTGCAAGACTAAGTTTTACACGGACAAGGTCAGGCTTCAAGCTATTTCGTGCATGGGACCGCCAATTTACGACGCGATGCCGCAAGCGCGCGCGCCGTCGTGGCGCGACCACCATCGAGCCCCGTTTTGGTGCGCCGCAGCGGGTGTCGCCTTGGTACTTGAGTACTCAAGTAAAAAGCCCCGCCGGCATTGCTGCGGGCGGGGCTGGGGTGAGGCGGGAAACGCTTACAGCACTTCGCTGGCGTGGTCGGCCAGGCGCGAACGTTCGCCGCGCGCCAACGTCACGTGGCCGCTGTGCGACCAGCCCTTGAAGCGGTCCACCACGTAGGTCAGGCCGCTCGAACCTTCCGTCAGGTAGGGCGTGTCGATCTGGGCGATGTTACCCAGGCACAGGATCTTGGTGCCGGGACCGGCGCGCGTGACCAGGGTCTTGATCTGCTTGGGCGTGAGGTTTTGCGCTTCGTCGATGATGAGGAACTTGTTGACGAAGGTGCGGCCCCGCATGAAGTTGAGCGACTTGATCTTGATGCGCGAACGGATCAAGTCCTGGGTGGCCGCGCGGCCCCACTCGCCACCATCCGAATCGGACTTGTTGAGCACTTCCAGGTTGTCGTCGAAAGCGCCCATCCATGGCGACATCTTCTCTTCCTCCGTGCCTGGCAGGAAGCCGATGTCCTCGCCCACGGGCACCGTGACGCGGGTCACGATGATCTCGTTATAGAGCTTGGTTTCCAGCACTTGCGCCAGGCCGGCCGCCAGGGCCAGCAGGGTCTTGCCGGTACCGGCCTGGCCCAGCAGGGTGACGAAGTCGCACTCGGGGTTCATCAACAGGTTCAAGGCGAAGTTCTGCTCGCGGTTGCGGGCCGTCACGCCCCACACGTTGTTCTTGTTGTGGGAGAAGTCGCGCAGCGTTTGCAGCACGGCCGTCTTGCCGTTGATCTGCTTGACCTGGCCGTAGAACGGCGCTTCGCCATTCTTCGGTTCCAGGAAGATGAACTGGTTGACCAGCATGGAGGGCACGAACGGACCCGTCACCCGGTAGTAGGTGGCGCTCTGGCCG
Source organism: Rugamonas apoptosis (assembly GCF_014042355.1). Lineage (GTDB taxonomy): Bacteria > Pseudomonadota > Gammaproteobacteria > Burkholderiales > Burkholderiaceae_D > Rugamonas > Rugamonas apoptosis. Next base: position 61,945 of record NZ_JACEZU010000002.1, on the reverse strand, counting down.
TTCTTGTTCTCCTGCCAGGACTCCATGTCCTTGCCATGCTTGTTCCAGAAGTCGTCCGGCAGCTGGACGATGCCCGAGTACAGCAGGTCGGTGTCTTCCAGCACATGGTCGTTGAAGTAGTCTTCCGCCGGCAGGCCCAGCGCGCGCGCCTTGATGCGCATGTTGATGTCTTTCGACACCAGCACCACGGGGCGGCCTTCCTGCTCGCCTTCCAGCGAACGGACCACGGCCAGGATCTGGTTGTCGGCCTTGCCCACCGGCAGGCCGGCCGGCAAGTCCGCGCTTTGCAGCCGGGTCTGGAAGTACAGCCGGCCCTTGGCGTCCTTGTTGCCCAGCTTGGACAGCGGGATGCCTTTTTCGATCGCGTCGTCGTCCGTGTTCGACACCAGCGCGTCCAGCGTGCGCGACACCTGGCGCGCGTTGCGGGCCACTTCCGTCATGCCCTTCTTGTGGTTGTCGAGCTCTTCCAGCGTCATCATCGGCAGGTAGACGTCGTGCTCCTCGAAGCGGAACAGCGACGACGGATCGTGCATCAGCACGTTGGTGTCGAGCACGAACAGCTTGGTCTGGCCGGTCTGGTCGGCGTGGCGGCTGGTGGAGGACTTGAGCGACACTTCCACCGGCTTGTGCTTGGCCGGATGGGGCGCTTCGGCCGTGATCGGCGTGACCTTGGCGCGGGCCGCTGGCGCGGCCTTGACCTTGGACGGGGTGGGCGATGCTTCGCCAGCCGGCGCGTGCGGCGGCGCGGCCTGCAGGATGGCCGCCTTAGGCTTGCCCTTGACGGCGGCCGGCTTGGCCGCTGGCGCGGCTTTGGCGACCACGGCCGGCGTGGCCACGGCGACTGGCTTGGCCACGGCGACCGGCTTGGCGGCTGCCTTGGCCGGCGCCTTCTTGGCCGCCGTCGCCGGTGCGGCTACCTCGGCGGCGATGGCCGGGGTGGGGTTGGCGCCGCTGGCTTTGGGGTAATCTTTTGCCAGCAGTAAAGTCGCTGGCTTACTTGGAATTTTTGGCAGTGGCATCAGGATCTCGATCAAATAAATTCTGGAGGAATCCGCCCATGGGTGCGCCTGGCGCGGGCGAGGCGGCCGGATGGGGTGGATGCGGGGGAAACAGGGTTACAGGACTGCCGACGGGCACACGATCGGCCCGGGTAAGATACCGCGTGGTGGCCGGCTGGCCACCATGTAGGGTGAGAGTTGGTACAGTGCTGACTCAAAATGGCCGGTTGCGCATGGACTAGCTACGGTTGGGCAAACTGGACGTTCGCACCGCGCCTTTAGCCTGACTAAGCCTGACGCGCCACGAATTCCAGCACTTCATCGACGTGACCTGCTACCTTCACGCCTCTCCATTCTTTCACCAATTGCCCATGAGCGTCAATGACAAACGTGCTGCGCTCGATGCCGCGCACGGTCTTGCCGTACATCTGCTTCAGTTTCATTACGCCAAATTGCTGGCACAACGCTTCTTCGGGGTCGGAAATCAGTTCGAACGGCAAGCCCAGCTTGGCCTTGAAGCCTTCGTGCGAGCGCAGCGAGTCGCGGCTGATGCCGTAGATCTCGGCACCGGCGGCCTGGAACTGTGCATGCAGGTCGCGGAACGCCATGCTCTCGGTGGTGCAGCCGGGCGTGTTGTCCTTGGGGTAGAAGTACAGCACCGTGTGGCGGGCCGGACGGCCGGCCAGCTGGAAGGTCTGGCCGCCCGTCATGGCGGCGGAAAAATCGGCGACAGGTGCTACGGTTTGGCGATCAGCCACAGGTTTTCTCCTGAACGGTGAACAGCAAGAGGGATACGGCTTGGAAGACATTTCGCCTTCTTGGGGTACTGCTTAGCGGGCGGCGCCTTGCACCATCAGCTGGCCCGAACGACCCGGCAATTCGCCCCACGTCATCGGGCACACGGGCAGCACGTCATCCTTGATCTGCCCGTAATGGTCGGCCATGGACGCCAGCTGATAACCCTGGGCGCGCCAGCCGGCCAATAACTGCTCGAAGATGGGGGCGAGTTTTTGCCCTTCAAGCTCGGCGTGCAAAGTGTACACATGGTCGCGCGTGGCGCCGGCCGTCAGCTTGAGCAGGAAGTCGGCGATGTTGGCCGTCGTGATGACGGTGCCGTCGATCTCGCACCCCAGCAGCTCGTCCAGCGTGGGCAAGGTGGTGGGCAGTTGGATGCAGGCTAGCACCTTGCCGTCCACGGACAGCCGGTGCGGGCCGTCGGCCGGGTTGGCCAGCGTGCCGTTTTCATTGAGCACGCAGCGGCTGTCGGACGCGTAGCGGTAGCGGGCCGTGTCATGCTCGATGAAGGCGGCGCCGTTCATCTGCCAGCCGGCCGCGCCATGGGTGTGGGCCGGCGCGCCGAACACGGTGGCGTAGCGCGCGCCCGCCTTGCGCATCATGGCCACGGTCCAGGCGGCGTGGCGCTTGGCCACGTTGTCCTGCCACAGCACGTGGTCCCAGGTGTGGATGCCGCATTCGAAACCGGCATCGCGCACGGCGCGCAGTTCGGCCGCGCACAGCTTGCCAATGTCCGGTCCCGGCAGCAGGGTGCCGTACATCAGGGTCTTGAGGCCGTAGTGTTCCACCACGGAGGTGCGCGACACCTTGCTGAAGAAGCCGGGCCGCAAGGCGCGCCGCAAGGCCCATCCCGTGTGGTCGGGGCCCAGCGAGAACAGGAAGGTGGCGTGGGCCTGGTGCGCTTGCAGCATGCGCACCAGGTTGGGCACACCCTCGCGGGTGCCGCGATAGGTGTCGACGTCGATCTTCAGCGTCAGCACGGGCCGACGCTGGTGTTGCACGGTGCCGGTCAAATCATCAATCCATCAGGGCTTGCGCTTCGGCCACCTGGCTGCGGTAGGCGTCGAAGATCTTGCGCAGCGCGTCGGCCATGGTGGTCGATGGCTTCCAGCCCAGCTCTTCGCAGGTGTTGGTGATCTTCGGCACGCGGTTCTGCACGTCCTGGTAGCCCGCGCCGTAGTAGGCGCCGGACGTGGTTTCCACGATCTTGACCTGCTTGGCGCCGGTGGCGTATTCCGGATATTCCTCGGCCAGTTTCAGCATCATGCCGGCCAGGTCGCGGATCGAGTAGTTGTTGACCGGGTTGCCGATGTTGTAGATCTTGCCGGTGGCGGCGCCGTTCTTGTTGTCGATGATCTTCATCAGGGCGTCGATGCCGTCGTCGATGTCGGTGAAGGCGCGCTTCTGGTTGCCGCCGTCGACCAGCGAGATGTTCTCGCCACGGACGATGTGGCCGAAGAACTGGGTCACCACGCGCGACGAACCTTCTTTTGGCGTGTGGATCGAATCGAGGCCGGCGCCGATCCAGTTAAATGGACGGAACAGGGTGAAGTTCAGGCCTTCCATGCCGTAGCCCCAGATCACGCGGTCCATCAGCTGCTTGGCGTTGGAGTAGATCCAGCGCGGCTTGTTGATCGGGCCGCAGATCAGTTCCGAGTTTTCGGGATCGAATTCCTCGTCGTGGCACATGCCATACACTTCCGAGGTCGATGGGAACACCAGGTGCTTGCCGTACTTGGCGGCCGAACGGACGATGGGCAGGTTGGCCTCGAAGTCCAGTTCGAACACGCGCAGCGGCTGCTTGACGTAGGTCGATGGGGTGGCGATGGCCACCAGCGGCAGGATCACATCGCATTTCTTGACGTGGTACTCGACCCATTCCTTGTTGATGGTGATGTCGCCTTCGAAGAAGTGCATGCGCGACTTGTAGGAATCATTTTCCAGGATGTCGGTGATGCGGTCCGTGCTCATGTCCATGCCGTAGACGTGCCAGTCGGTCGTTTCCAGGATGCGCTTCGACAGGTGATGGCCGATGAAGCCGTTGACGCCGAGGATGAGGACTTTTTTCATGTGATGTTCTCTAGGTAATGTTCATTGTCCGCTGGCGGCAGCGGCCAGGCGGGTGTGCAACTGCTGGGCCGTGATGGGTTCACCGTCGGCCGTCAAGGCGGAAATCGCCAGCATGCGGCCATCGCCGCACACGCCAAAGATGCAATTATCCACTACTGTCAAGCCCGGACGCAAACTTGCGGCGGCAATGTTGTAGTTATGCTTATTATTTGGCTTGTACAGGCGGGCCCGCTGCAGCACATAGCGCACCGCGCCGATGTCGGTGAAGGCGCCCGGGTAGGGTGGCGCCACGGCGCGGTGCAGGTTGTAGACGGTCTGGGCCGGCTGGTTCCAGTCGATGCGGCCGTCTTCCGGCTTGCGGCCGCCGAAGTAGCCGCCCTGGCTCAGGTCGTTGTGCAGGCGCGGCGCGGTGCCGGCCAGTAGTGCGGGCAGCACATGCCACAGGGCCTGCTCGGCCGCCACGGTGACCTTGCCGAACACTTCGAAGGCCGTGTCGTCGGGCAGGATCGGCACTTCCATCCGGGCCACGATGGCGCCCGCGTCGGGCTTGACCGTCATTTCGTGCAGGGTGGCGCCGGTGGCGTGGGCGCCGTGCAGCACGGCCCAGTTGACGGGCGCGCGGCCGCGGAATGCGGGCAGCAGCGAGCCGTGCATATTGTAGGCCGGCGCCACTTCCAGCAGTTCGGCCGGCAGCATGTGGCGGTAGTAGAAGCTGAACATCAGGTCGGGCCGGGCCGCGCGCACCACCGCCAGCAGCGTGGGCGACTTGGCGTCGTCCGGCGTGATGTAGGGGATGCCTTCCGCGTCGCAGACGGAGATGACGGAGTCGAACCAGATGTTCTCGCTCTCGCTGTCCTGGTGGGTGACCACCAGCGCCACGTCCACGCCGCCGGCCAGCAGCACCTTCAGGCAGCGCACGCCGACATTGTGGTAGGCGAAGACGACGGCGCGCGGCCGGCGTTGCGGTTGGCTGTCCGTCATCGCGCCACCGAGCGTTTTTCAACCTCGTCCAGGTCCAGGGTTTCATGGCCGTGCTGCTGTTGCAGGATGGTCTGCACCACATAGCGCGGGCGGGCCCGCACTTGCTGGAAGATGCGGCCCACGTATTCGCCCAGCAGTCCGATGCCGAACAGGATCACGCCCATGAAGAAGAACGCGATCGCGAACAGCGTGAACAGGCCTTCCGCTTCCGCGCCCAGGAACAGGCGCCGTACCAGCAGCACCAGCACCAGCAAGCCGGAACCGATCGACAGCGCCATGCCCAGCATGGAGAACATTTGCAGCGGCACCAGCGAGAAGCCCGTCACCAGGTCGAAATTGAGGCGGATCAGGCTGTACAGCGAGTACTTCGATTCGCCGGCCGCGCGTTCCTCGTGCTCGACCAGGATTTCCGTCGGCTTGCGGGCGAAGCGGTAGGCCAGCGCCGGCACGAAGGTGTTCACTTCGCCGCACTGGTTGACCAGGTCGATCACGTTGCGGCCGTAGGCGCGCAGCATATTGCCCTGGTCCGTGATCTTGATGTTGGTGATGCGCTCGCGCAGCTGGTTCATGGCCTTGGAGGCGTAGGTGCGCCAGGCCGAATCCTGGCGCTTGCGGCGGATCGAGCCCACGTAGTCGTAGCCTTCGCGCATCTTGGCCACCAGGTGGCGGATTTCCTCGGGCGGGTTTTGCAGGTCGGCGTCGAGCGTGATCATGATGTCGCCGCGGGCCGCTTCGAAGCCGGCCAGGATGGCCATGTGCTGGCCGTAGTTACCGTTGAACAGCACCACGCGCGTGACGTCGGGCCGGGCCCGGAACTGCTCGGCCAGGATGGACACCGAGTTGTCGCGGCTGCCGTCGTTGACGAACACGATCTCATAGCTGGTTTGCAGCGCGTCCAGCGCCGGGTACAGGCGGTCGAACAGGGTCTGCAGCCCGGCCTGCTCGTTGTAGACCGGGATGACGACGGATATTTCTGGTTTCATGGATGTTGCGGTCATTGCGGTCATTATTTAATCAGGATGGCTTTGACGGCGGCCACGGCGCGCTCGACGTCGGCGGTGGTCATGGCGTAGAACATGGGCAGCGTGACCGTCAGGCGGCCCACTTTTTCCGAGACGGGGAACATGCCTTCCTTGAAGCCCCGCGCACGGTACATGGTGAACAGGTGGATAGGCGCGTAGTGGTAGCCGGTGCCGATGTTGTACTCGGCCATCTTGCGCATGAAGTTGGCGCGCGTGTCCGGGCCCTGGTCGGGCAGCACGATCTGGAACAGGTGGTAGTTGCTGGTGTCGAACGCCTGCAGCGGCAGTTGCGCGCCCGATTGCGCTTCGAAGTCTGGGCCGAAGCAGCTGAAGTAGTGGCGCGCCAGCGCGCGGCGGTGGGCCGTGATGGCGTCGATATTGGCGAACTGGCCCAGGCCGATGGCGGCCATGATGTCGCTCATGTTGTACTTGCCGCCCAGGACGTCGACGTCGATGCCGTCCACGCCGCTGCGGGTCACACCCTGCAGCCGGTATTTCTCGGCCAGGCGCGCTTCGTCCTCGTTGTTGAGGACCAGGCAGCCGCCTTCGCCGGTGGTGATGTTCTTGTTGGCCTGGAAGCTGAACGAGACGAAGTCGCCGAACGCGCCGATGCGCTTGCCCTTCCATTCGGAGCCGAACGCCTGCGCCGCGTCTTCCACCACGCGCAGTTTATGCTTGTTGGCGATGGCGTACAGGCGGTCCATGTCCACGGGCAGGCCGGACAGGTAGACCGGGATGATGGCCTTGGTGCGGGGCGTGATGGCCGCTTCCAGCTTGTCGAGGTCGATATTGCGGGTCACGGGGTCGATGTCGGCAAAGACGGGCGTGGCGCCCACTTCGATGATGACGTTGGCCGTGGCCACCCACGAGATCGAGGTGGTGATCACTTCGTCGCCAGGGCCGATGCCGGCGATGCGCAACGCGATCTCCATGGTGCAGGTGCCGGAATTGAAGGTGCGCACGGGGCGGCCACCGAAGTATTCGGACAGCTTGGCCTCGAAGGCTTGCACTTTCGGGCCGCTGGTGATCCAGCCAGAACGCAGCACCTCGCCGACGGCGGCGATGGTGGCTTCATCGATGGTGGGTTTGGAAAAAGGCAGGAAGGGCAGGGCAGCGCTCATATCGTTGGTCACTCTCAATCTTGTTCTTGCGGATGGGCGGGCGCTGGTGGCGCACCGCCCCCAAGGGCAGCGCATATTCTAATGGGTTCTGGATTTGACCGGCCATTTTGTTGGCCGGCCGGCAAAACCGGAACCAGAAAAACTCAGCTGCGGGCCAGCAGGGCCACGCCGATCAGGATCACGACGATGGCCGCCATCCGTTGCACCGACACGGCTTCGCCGAAGAAGTACCAGGCGCCCACGGCCGTTACCACATAGCCGAGCGACAGCATGGGGTAGGCGATCGACACGTCCACCCGTGACAGGGCGATGATCCACAACACCACCGACAGCACATAGCAGGTCAGGCCGCCGATGATGGGCAGCTGGGTGGCCACCTTGAGGCCGATGGCGAACCAGTTGTCCATGGTCAGGTGGATGGCGCCGACGGACTTGGTGCCGGCTTTCAGCAGCAGCTGGGCCAGGGCGTTGAGCAGCACGCCCGTGACGATAAAACTGAAGGTTGCGATGTTCATTAACTATCTAATTAATAATTTAATAAGTTACCGGTTGGCGACGGCCATGCGTCGGGTATCTTCGGCCACCACGCGCATGGTCACGCCGCGCGCTTGCAGTTTCGGATAATCCTCGACGTCGATGATGGCGATGTCCTTCACGCCGGCCGCCGCGTCTTTTTGCCAGATGCCGATCCAGGCGTCGACCGTGGGGATGGACAGTTCCGGCTGCTGTTCCAGGCCAAAGGTGAATTCATCCCAGTAATCCACCAGTGTCACGGTGCGGCCCAGGTAGAAGGTCATCGACTGTTCATAGGTGGAGACCGAATAGATTTTCGTGTCCGGCGCCAGTTCGGCCGCGATGCGGTGGGTCAGCGCCTTGCCGGCCCGCAGTTTGCCATACGGCTCGAAGCCGGCCAGCACCATCTGGGTGGCCAGGAAGCCGGCGATGGCCAGCGTCAGCACGCTGGCGTCACGGCGCAGGTGGCGCGCATGGAGCAGGGCCAGCGCGCCACCGGCCGCGGCGATGATGGCGGCCGCCAGCACCCACGGCTGGTAGGCTTCCAGCATCTTCACTTCGGCCGGGTCGTGGACCTTGATGTGGGCGATCTGCGGGATGGCCGCGATGCCGGCCACGCCCACCACCAGCAGCAGCACGGCGGCGAACACGCGGTTGGGGCGCGAGGCGTTTTCCAGGTAGACGGCGATCAGCAGGGCCAGCGCCGGGAAGATGGGCAGGATGTAGCCGGGCAGCTTGGAGCTGGAATAGCTGAAGAAGAAGAAAATGAACACGGCCCACACCAGCAGCATCAGGCGCGGCTGGAAGACGGTCCGCTGTTCGAGGCGCAGCGCGCCCAGCAGGCTTTGCGGCAGCACGCCCAGCCACGGCATGATGCCGGGGATGAGCATGACGAAGAAGTAGTACCACGGACCTTCGCGGTGGTGGGTCTTGAGCAGGAAGCGCTCGAAATGCTCGTGGATGAAGAAGAAGTGCGGCTGTTCCGGGTTCTTCAGGGCCACCAGCACGAACCACGGCGTGGCCACGGCGAAGAACAGCAGCAAGCCTTTGCCCAGGTGCAGCCGGGCCCAGATGGCCCAGTCGCGCGCGGCCAGCGTGTACAGCACCAGCACGGCGCCCGGCAGCACCAGGCCGATCAAGCCCTTGGCCAGCACGGCCAGCGCCATGCCTGCCCAGCACACCAGCATCCAGTTGCGCCGTTCGGCGGGCGTGGCGGCGTCGCGCTGGGCCAGCAGCAGGGCGCACAGGGCGATGGTCATCATGCCCGACAAGCTCATGTCGAGCGAATCGATCTGGCCCGAAGCTACCCAGAACAGGCTGGCGCCCAGCGCCAGTGCGGCGTAGAAGCCGGCGCGCGCGCCGAACACTTTATGGCCCGTGTAGCCGGTCAGCAGCACGCCCGTCAGGCCGCACAAGCCCGTCCACAGGCGGGCCTGCCATTCGCCCAGGCCGAACACGGCGAACGACAGCGCGTTCATCCACGTTTGCAGCGGTGGTTTCTCAAAGTACTTGATGCCGTTCAGGCGGGTGGTGATCCAGTCGCCCGTGGTGAACATTTCGCGCGCCATTTCGGCGTAGCGGCCCTCGTCGGGCGGCACCAGGGTGCGCCAGCCCAGCACGTACAGCCACACCAGCGTGAAGGTGATGGCGAGCGACCACAGCAGTTTTTTGGAGTTATACAGGTCGTTGTTCATCAGGCCGGCTCACCCGCGCCCGCGTTTCCACCCAGGATCAAGGCCAGCGTGACCTTGCGGCCTTCGCCCATCAGGATGTTGTAAGTCCGGCAAGCTGCCTGGTTGTCCATGCACTCGACGCCGATGCGGCGCATGGTCAGCGCGGCCGTCAGCTTGGGGTGGATGAAACGCTGGCGCTCACCCGTGCCCAGGATCACGACGTCGGGCGCCAGTGCCAGGATGTCGTTGAAATGGGCTTCCGTCAGTTGCTCGAAGACGGGCGCACCCCAGGCCCGGGGCGCCGTTTCCGGCAGCACGATCAGGCTGAAGTTATAGCGCTGGGCGTTGATTTCGACCCCGGTGTCATCGTAGCCGGTGACGGTCTGGTATTGTTGGGTACTGCTGGCGTGGAGCTTCATAGGCGGTAAAGACGAGCGGTCTGGACGACTCGTCGCGGTCATTGGTCGGAAAAAGAAGCGTCATTGTAGCGTTTTTCCTGGGGCCGCCCCCCGCAAAGGTTGATTAAATGGGAGGCTTTCGGCAGAATGGGTCTTTTCGCATTGCAGCATGGGCCAGCGCCGGTATTTTGGCAGGCCGCGACGTTTTGCCTCACCAACACAGGATTTTATTTTGCGACCGATTCATAAATCGAACAAACTTGCGGAAGTGTGCTACGAGATCCGCGGGCCGGTGCCGGAAAAAGCCCGGCAAATGGAGGAAGAAGGACACAAGATCACGAAGTTGAATATTGGCAACTTGGCGGTGTTCGGCTTTGATCCACCCGATGAGATCGTGCACGACATGATGGTCAACCTGCCCAACGCGGCCGGTTACACGGATTCCAAGGGCATGTTCGCGCCGCGCAAGGCGGTGATGCATTACACGCAAGGCAAGAATATCCGCGGCGTCACCATCGACGACATTTACCTCGGCAATGGCGCCTCCGAACTGATCGTGATGGCCATGAACGCGCTGCTCAACACGGGCGACGAGGTGCTGGTGCCGGCACCCGACTACCCGCTGTGGACGGCCGCCGTCAGCCTGTCGGGCGGCACGCCGGTGCACTATATCTGCGACGAGCAGCAGGACTGGTATCCGGACCTGGCCGATATCCGCAGCAAGATCACGTCCAACACGCGCGCCATCGTCATCATCAACCCGAATAACCCGACCGGGGCGCTGTACCCGGTCGAACTGCTGCGCGAGATCATCGAGATCGCGCGCCAGAACCAGCTGATCATCTACGCCGACGAGATCTACGACAAGGTGCTGTACGACGAAGCCCAGCACGTGTCGATCGCCTCGCTGGCCGACGACGTGCTGTGCGTGACCTTCAACGGCCTGTCCAAGAATTACCGTTCCTGCGGCTACCGTTCCGGCTGGATGGTGGTGTCGGGCGAGAAGGGCCATGCCAAAGATTACATCGAGGGCCTCAACATGCTGGCCTCGATGCGTTTGTGCGCCAACGCGCCAGGCCAGTTTGCGATCCAGACTGCGCTGGGCGGCTACCAGAGCATACAAGACCTGGTGGGACCGGGCGGACGCCTGTTGAAGCAACGCGACCTGGCTTACCAGCTGCTGACCGATATTCCCGGCATCACCTGCGTCAAGCCGAAAGCGGCGCTGTACATGTTCCCGCGCCTCGATCCGAAGATCTACCCGATCGCGGACGACCAGCAATTCGCATACGAACTGCTGGCGGAAACCAAAGTGCTGATCGTCCAGGGCAGTGGCTTCAACTGGATCAACCATGACCACTTCCGCGTCGTGTTCCTGCCGAACACGGACGATATGACGGAAGCGTTCGGCCGCATCGCGCGCTTCATGGAAAGCTACCGCAAGCGTCACAGCCTGGGCTATTGAGCCGTTTCCGCCCCTTATCAACCGGGCGCCGCCGACGCGGCGCCTGCTATCACCGTAATGAAACGAGTGTTGTTATGAATCCCATCAAAGTAGGTCTGTTAGGTGTCGGCAACGTTGGCGCCGGTACGTTCAACGTGTTGCGCCGCAACCAGGAAGAAATCCGCCGCCGCGCCGGCCGCGGGATTGAAGTGGTGGCCGTCTCGGCCCGCAACCTGGAACGGGCCAAGGAGCGCACCGGCGGCCAGGTCAAGGTGGTGGCTGATCCATTCGACATCGTCAACGATCCGGAAATCGACATCGTCGTCGAGCTGATCGGCGGCTACGACACGGCCAAGGCGCTGGTGATGCAAGCGATCGCCAACGGCAAGCACGTGGTCACGGCCAACAAGGCCTTGCTGGCCGTGCACGGCAACGAGATCTTCGCCGCCGCCCAGGACAAAGGCGTGATGGTGGCGTTCGAGGCGGCCGTGGCCGGCGGCATCCCCATCATCAAGGCGCTGCGCGAAGGCTTGACGGCCAACCGCATCGACTGGCTGGCCGGCATCATCAACGGCACCACCAACTTCATCCTGTCCGAGATGCGCGACAAGGGCCTGGACTTCGCCACCGTGCTCAAGCAGGCGCAGGAACTGGGCTACGCGGAAGCCGACCCCACTTTCGACATCGAAGGCGTGGACGCGGCGCACAAGGCCACCATCCTGGCCGCGATCGCGTTCGGCATTCCGGTGCAGTTCGACAAGGCGTACGTGGAAGGCATCTCCAAGCTGAACGCCGTCGACATCCGCTACGCCGAGCAACTGGGTTACCGCATCAAGCTGCTGGGCATCGCCAAGCGCGCCAAGGTCAACGGCACGGAAGGCGTGGAGCTGCGCGTGCACCCGACCCTGATCCCGGCCAAGCGCCTGATCGCCAACGTGGAAGGCGCCATGAACGCGGTGCTGGTGCAGGGCGACGCCGTGGGCGCCACGCTGTACTACGGCAAGGGCGCCGGCGCCGAGCCGACCGCGTCGGCCGTGATCGCCGACCTGGTCGACATCACCCGCCTGGCCACGGCCGATCCGGAACACCGCGTGCCGCACCTGGCGTTCCAGCCCAACGAGATGACCGACATCGAGATCCTGCCGATGTCCGAGATCACCACCAGCTATTACCTGCGCATGAACGTGGCCGACCAGCCCGGCGTGCTGGCCGACCTGACCCGTATCCTGGCCGACGCCACCATCTCGATCGACGCCATGCTGCAGAAGGAACCGGCCGAAGGCGAGATCCGCACCGACATCATCATCCTGACCCACCAGACCCAGGAAAAGAACGTGGAAGCGGCCATCGCCAAGATGGAAGGCCTGGCCAGCGTGTTCGGCAGCGTGACCAAGATCCGCCTGGAAAACCTGAGCTAAACACCCAGCCCGCCCGCGCGGCGACGAGGCCAGCCCCCGGCAACGGGCGCTGGCCTCTTTTTTTTTTCGCCGTAAAACGACAGCATGCGCGGGCCATCGATGCGGCGGTGGCGCAACGCCTTTCATAGCGGTACAGTGATAGCGACTATTGCCGTCCAGCTACCCAGGATGGCGTGCGTCGTGGGCGGCCGGGCGGGGCTTGTGGTGGGCGCCTGGACGGCGGGATGGGGCACTGTTCCCGCTGCATACAGTTCGTTGCAATGTGGAATGGAAATCGATTACGCTGGATTCATCGTGGCCGGCGCGTCGCTCGTGCGGCCAGCGCGGCATGCGCAGTCATCAGGTCGCCGTCAGAGCGCCAATTCACATTCCGGGGGGAGAGCACATGTCTGAATTCCTACGCCGCCTGTCGATCCAGCAAAAGCTGATGTCGAGCATGGCACTTTGCCTGCTGTTGTTCCTGGCGCTGTCGGCCACGCTCAGTGTGGTCATGACGGGCAACACTATCCGCGCGCGCGTGGTGGAGCAGGAGTTGCCGGCCGTGGTGGGCGAGATCCGCAACGACATCCTGCGCCAGATCGGCGAACCGGTCGCGTCGGCGCTGGCCATCAGCGCCAACACTTTCCTGCTGGACTGGGAGAAGGCCGGCCTGCCCGAGAGCGGCGACGCGGCCTGGATCGCCTATGCGCAAAGCGCGAAAAAAGTCAGCAAGGCGGCGTCCGTGTCCTGGGTCTCGGCCGCCACCGGCAAGTATTATGACGAGACGGGTTTCCGCCGCACGGTCGACAAGAACGCGCCATCGGATCAGTGGTTCTACGGCTTTCTCGCCAGCGGCAAGCCCTATACGCTGAACCTGGACAAGGAACAGGGCAGCACCACTTATAACGTGTTCATCAACACCCGCTTCGACGCCGGCGACGGCAAGATCGGCGTGGGCAGCCTCGGGCTGTCGGTGGACAAGCTGGCCGAGACCATCCGCAACGACAAGATCGGCGCGTCGGGCTTCGTCTACCTGGTGCGGCCCAACGGCATGCTGCTCGTGCACCGCGATCCGCAACTGGCCGACAGCAAGCATTTCATGAAGGATTTGCCCGGCTTTGGCGAGGAGCTGAGCGGCAAGCTGCTGGGCGGCCAGCCATTCGCCACGGCCAGTTACAGCGCGCCGGACGGCAAGCGCATCGTCGCCTCGTCGTTCGTGCCGGAACTGAATATGTACGTGATCGCGGAAGTGCCCGAGCACGAAGTGCTGGGCCAGGTGACCCGTTCCGTATTGCTGGCGGCGCTGGTGGGCGGCCTGGTGGGCGGCGGCATCGGCCTGTTCATCATCTACCTGGTGAGCCGCGCCATGGCCGCGCCGGTGGCGCGCGCGGCGCAGATGCTGGGCCAGATCGCCGACGGCAATGGCGACCTGTCGCGCCGCATGACGGTGGAGTCGGGCGACGAGATCGGCTTGCTGGCCGACGCCTTCAACCGTTTCGTGTCCTCGCTCAATCACACCATACGGGAAGTACGCAACAGCACGGAAACCATGGCCCTCGCATCGCGCGAGATCGCCAGCGGCAACCTGGATCTGTCGGCCCGCACGGAAGGGCAGGCCTCCAGCCTGGAGCAGACGGCGTCCGCGATGGAGCAGTTGACGGCCACCGTGACCCAGAACGCCGACAGCGCGCGCCATGCCAATGAATTGGTGCAGTCGGCGTCCGGCTACGCCACCCAGGGGGGCGCGGTGGTGGGCCGGGTGGTGGAGACGATGGCCTCGATCAAGGACAGTTCGCGCAAGATCGTCGACATCATCGGCGTGATCGATGGCATCGCGTTCCAGACCAACATCCTGGCCTTGAACGCGGCGGTGGAGGCGGCGCGCGCCGGTGAGCAGGGGCGCGGCTTCGCGGTGGTGGCGTCGGAAGTGCGCAACCTGGCCCAGCGCAGCGCGGCGGCGGCCAAGGAGATCAAGGAGCTGATCGGCGACTCCGTCGCCAAAGTCGACGCCGGCGGCGCGCTGGTGGACGAGGCGGGCGCCACCATGGCCAGGATCGTCGCCTCGGTCGGGCAGGTGACCAGCATCATGGGCGAGATCGTGTCGGCCAGCCACGAGCAGAGCGACGGCATCGCCCAGGTCAACCTGGCCGTCACGGAAATCGACAGCACCACGCAGCAGAACGCGGCGCTGGTGGAGCAAGCGGCGGCGGCCGCCGCCTCGCTGCAGGAACAGGCGGCCAATCTGGCGGCCGTGGTCAGCGTGTTCAAGCTCGACGAGCGGGATTGATGGGATAGCGGCGGATGGGCATCGGGCAAGTGTCGCCACGCCGCCGTAATCCGCCGCTCACGGTCACTGCGCGCTGATCTTGCGGATCAAGTTGCTGCCTGAATCGGAGACGTAGACGTTGCCGGCGCCGTCCACCGCCACGCCGGCCGGATCGCGGAAGCTGGCCGCGGTTCCGGTGCCATTGACACTCTGGTCGCTGGCGTTGCCGGCGATCGTCGTCACCACGCCTGCGGCGCTGATCTTGCGGATCAAATTGTTGCCGGAATCGGCCACGTAGATATTGCCCGACGCGTCCATGGCGATGCCATTGGGCGCGGAAAATGTCGCCGCGGTTCCCGTGCCATTGACCCTGCCACTCTTGGCGTAAAGGTCGCCGGCGACTGAGGTGACCATGCCGTCGGCCGAAATCTTGCGTATCGAATTGTTGCGATTATCCGCCACATAGACGTTGCCCGAGGCGTCCGCGCGCACGCTGGCGGGCAGGTTGAACGATGCGGTCGCGGCCGGACCGTTGCCGTAATAGGGCATGGCTGGGCTGCCGATGCCGGCGTAGGTCGACACCAACCCCGCCGGGCTGACCTTGCGGATCAGGTAGTTGTCGACGTCGGCGACATAGAGATTGCCGGCGGAGTCGAGCGTGACGTCGCCAGGAAATGCGAAGCTGGCGGACATGGCGGCGCCATTTGCGCTGTTATGGCTGCCATCGCCGGCCAGTGTCGTGACCAGGCCGGCCGGCGTGATCTTTCTGATCAGGTTGTTGCGGAAATCGGCCACGTAGACATTGCCCGTGGCGTCGACGGCAACGCCCGATGGGTTGTTGAAACTGGCCGCCGCCCCCATGCCATTGGCGTTGCCGGGCGTGCCGCTCCCGGCCAGCGTCGAGACGTTGCCATCGGGCGTGATCTTGCGGATCGTGTGATTGCCGGTGTCGGCCACATACAGGTTGCCGGCGGCATCGACGGCGATATGCCCCGGACCATTAAAACTGGCGGCGGCACCAGCCCCATCGGCGTGACCCGGCGTGCCGCTGCCGGCGAACGTGGTGACGACGGCGACGGCCGGACGGCATGAGACGGCGATGTTGATCGCGTTGACGTCGCTTGCCGTGCCCGTGCCGCCGCTCAGCGCGCAAATATCCGTGAATCCCGGCGGTTGACTGGCAATGCTCACGTTGTAGGCGCCGCCGCGGGCCATTGCGGTCGGGAAGGCGACGCTGGTGGCGTTGGCGGGCACGGTCACCTTGTCCGTGCCATTCGATAGCACCAGGCCCGCGGCCGTTAAATTGCTGACGCTGGCGCTTAAGGTGACGGTGCCCGGCGCAGCCGGTTGACTCCCGCCGCCACAAGCGGCCAGGAGCGCGCAAACGAGCATGGCGAGGCGGGTGGCGACTGCATTGCTTTTCATGTTGGCCTTCAGGGCTGGCAGACGATCGCTGAGAAATGCAATCATGACACAAAATTAATAATATGGCAATTTTCGGCGGCCGTCCTACCGCACGGGAAATGCCACCCGCACCAGCAAGCCGTGCGGCCCGGCCGCGTCGGCCAGTGTGATGCTGGCGCCATGCAGGGCCGCGATGTCGCGCACGATGGCCAGGCCCAGGCCGGCGCCGCCGGGGTTGCGCTCCATCGTGGCCGAGGCCCGGTAGAACGGGGAGAACACTTTTTCCCGCTCGGCGGCGGCGATGCCGGGGCCGCTGTCTTCCACTTCCAGCGTGGCGCCGTGTTCATTTTCCGTCACCCGCAGCACCACCGTGCCGCCCGGCGGCGAATAGCGCAGCGCGTTGTCCACCAGGTTGGCCACCAGTTCGTGCAGCAACAACGGTTGGCCTTGCACCATGGCCGGCTGCTCGCCTTCCAACGATAAGTCGATCTGCTTGGTCACGGCGGCGATCGCCAGTTCCAGTCCCACCTGGCGCGCCACGTCGCGCAACGACACGGGCGCCAGCGCCGCATGGTCGCCACCCTGGCCGCCATGCTCGATGCGCGCCAACGTGAGCAAGCGGTTGGCCAGGTTGACGGTGGAATCGGTGGTGGCGGCGATGCTGCGCACGATGTCGCGCAGGGCCGCTTTCATCTGCGCCGGATCGGCTTGGGGGCGGTCGCATTCGCGCAGTGCCAGTTCGGCCTGGGTCTTGAGCACCGTGAGCGGGGTGCGCAGCTGGTGCGAGGCGTCGGCGATGAAGCGGCGCTGGTTGGCGATCAGGCTTTGCAGGCGCGCCATCGAGGTGTTCATGGCGGCCACCAGCGGCCGCACTTCCTTGTGCACCAAGGCCGGGTCCACGTCCGACAGGTCGTTCAGGCTGCGCGTTTCCACTTCCAGTTTCAGGCGCATCAGGGGCTGCAGCACCAGCCGCACGGCGAACCACACCAGCAGCGCCAGCGCCAGCAGCAGGCCCGCTTGCCACAGCAGGGTGTCGAACAGGATCTGGTTCGACAGGCCGCGCCGCGCGTCCAGCGTTTCGCCCACCTGGATCAGGGCGATGCCGCGCATGGAGTCGTCGTACACGGGCTGCAGCAGCGCGGCGATGCGTACCGGCTGGCCGTTGTAGGTGGCGTGATAGAAGCGCACCAGCGCCGGATAGGCTTGCGAGCGCGGCACGTTGGCCGGCACCGGCGGCAGGTCGTCGTAGCCGGACACGGTTTCGCCGTGGATGCCGGTCACCTTGTAGTAGATGCGGCCCAGGGTGTCCGTCTCGAAGCTGTCGAGCGCCACGTAGGGGACGTCGGCCACCACCTTGCCGTCGACGACGTGCACTCGCTCGGCCAGCGCCCGGGTGGAGGCCAGCAGCGAGCGGTCGTAGGCCATGTCGGCCGCGTCGAGCGCGTTGCGGTAGACGGAGATGGCGTTCAGGATCACCAGCACGATCAGCGGCACCAGCAACCAGCGCAGCAGCTGGCCGCGCAGGCTGCCCAGCGGCGCGCCCTGGCCGGTCCGGCGCCGCAGCGCGGCCAGGCGGGACGGGCGCGCCGTCATTTAGCCGCCGACGGCGCTGCGCGGTTGCAGCAGGTAGCCGATGCCGCGCAACGTGGTGATCATGGCGGCGTCGGGCGCGCCGTTGTCGAGCTTTTTGCGGACCCGGTGGATGTACAGTTCGATCGCGTCCAGGTTGGCGTCGTCGTCCAGCGCGAACACTTCGTCGAACAGCTTTTCCTTGGAGACGGCGCGGCCGGAGCGGGAAATCAGTGCCTCCAGCACGGCGTGCTCGCGCGGCGTCAGGGCCAGCGTCGCGCCGCCATAGCTGAAGCAGCGCGTCACCGTGTCGAAACTGAGGCTGCCGCAGTGGTGCACCAGCGCCTCGTTGCCCACGCTGCGGCGCAGCAGGGCGCGCACCCGCGCCTCCAGCTCGGCCAGCTCGAACGGCTTGGCCAGGTAATCGTCGGCGCCCTGGTTCAGGCCCTGCACCCGGTCATCGAGGCCGCCGCGGGCCGTCAGGATCAGCACCGGGGTCTGGCCGCGCGGCGCGGCGCGGGTGCGCAGGCGCTTGAGCACTTCCAGCCCGTCCATGCGCGGCAGGGTCAGGTCCAGGATCACCAGCGCGTAGTCCTGGGTGTGCAGCAGGGCGTCGGCGTCGGCGCCGTTATCGGCGCATTCGACCGTCAGATGGGCGTCGCGCAGGGCCTTGGACAGCCAGCGTGACAGCTCGGTGTGGTCTTCAACTAACAAAATGCGCATAAATCTTGCCAATCCAGTCAAAAAAGTTCAGTGTCAGACCTGCATGATAGCCCCGGTGGCCGGTTCGGGTGGCGGCGGTGGCGCTTTGTGGTGCATGGGAGACAGGGGAACCCCTACCTGTCTGGACTGAAAGGCAAATGAAAGGAAGCGAATTTTATAGTGGAAGCCTGATTTCCGATCAGGTGCTTCATTGATAACAATCTCAAAACTACATTTTCCGGAGACGCATATGAAAAAATCCTCTTTGTCCCTCGCCATCCTGGCCTTGTTGGGCGCCGCCGGCGGCGCACACGCGCAATCGAACGTGCAGGTGTATGGTTTGCTGGACATGGGTGTGGATTACGCCAGCGACGCCAAGGCGGGCGGCGGCGCGATGACCCGCGTGACCTCGGGCGGCATGAACACTTCGCGCTGGGGCCTGCGCGGCACGGAAGACCTGGGCGGCGGCCTGAAAGCCGTGTTCAACCTGGAAGGCGGCATCCTGATGGATACCGGCGCCCAGGACGGCGTGCTGTTCAAGCGCCAGGCCAACGTGGGCCTGGAAGGCAACTTCGGCCGCGTGGTGCTGGGCCGCTCGTTCACCAGCGTGTACGACTTCGTGCTGCCGTTCGATCCGATGGGCTTCGCACCCTTGTATTCGTGGGCCACCTCCGGTCCGGCCACCGGCCCCAGCAAGTACGGTTTCACCACCGCCTTCGATAACCTGATCAAGTATTCGGTCACGGCCGGCGACTTCAAGTTCGGCGCCTCCTATGGCGCGGGCGAGCAAAGCACGGGCGCCAGCGACAGCGCCAAGTTCGCCACCGCCGTCACCTACGGCGCCGGTCCGGTGAACCTGTTGGCGACCTGGGAGCGCGTCAACGGCAACCTGGTGGCTGCCACCGGCAACCGCGACAAGAACACGGTCTGGCACCTGGGCGCCAGTTACGAGAACGGCCCCATGAAAGTGGTGGGCGTGGTGCGCGACTACAAGCTGGTGGCGGGCAAGGCGCTGACGGCCGACGTGGACGCCACCACCTACTGGGGCGGCATCAACTACAAGACCGACGCCGTGACCACGCTGACGGGCGCGATCTACCACGTCAACGTCAAGAACGTGGCCGCCGGCAAGGACGCCGATCCGACCCTGTATGTGGCGCGCTACCGCTATGCGCTCTCCAAGCGCACCGACCTGTATGTGGCGGCCGCCTACGCCAAGGCCAAGAACGGCCAGCTGACCGGCCTGTCGCGTGACGACGCCGGCTTCGCCGACACCCAGCGCGGCTTCATGACGGGCATGCAGCACCGCTTCTGATCGGCTGCGATCAGGGCGCGTCCGGGCTGGCATTTATTTTCAAATCAGCCCGGACGCTGAAAGCGCTTTGAAAGCTGGCGCGACCTACACTCTCTACATCGATGAAAAAAATATTGCTGGCATGGCTGGCCGTCCTGATGGCCGGCACGGCGGCGCAGGCGGCGGGCAAGGAATGCATCGTGCCCTCCAAGCCGGGCGGCGCGATGGACCTGACCTGCAAGCTGGCGCAAAAGGGCTTGCAGACCTTGCCGGAGCAGGGCGGCGCGCCGATGCGGATCAGCTACCTGCCCGGTGGCATCGGCGCCGTGGCCTGGCATGCGCTGGTATCGCAGCGGCGCGCGGAGCCGGACACGCTGGTGGCCTTTTCGGGCGGTTCGCTGCTCAATCTGGCGCAAGGCAAGTTCGGCAAGGCCAAGGCGGACGATGTGCGCTGGGTGGCGGCACTGGGCGCGGACTACGGCATGATCGCGGTGCGCGCCGATTCGCCCTACCACACGCTGGGCGAGCTGGTGACGGCGTTCAAGCGCCACCCGGAGCAGGTGCTGGTTGGCGTGAGCGGTACCATCGGCAGCCAGGATTGGTTGAAGATCGCGCTGGTGGTAAAGGCGGCCGGCCTCGATCCGAAAGTGCTGCGCTTCGTGGCGCTGGAGGGCGGCGGTGAAGCCTTCACGGCGCTGCATGCGGGCTTTGTGCAGGTGGTGTCGGGCGATGCGTCGGAAGCGACACTGTATTCGGCCGGCGGCAGCACCCGGGTGCTGGCCGTGCTGTCCGAGCAGCGTTTGCCGGGCGTGCTGGCCGCGATACCGACGGCGCGCGAGCAGGGGTATGACGTGGTGTGGCCCGTGATCCGCGGCGTGTGGATGGGGCCGCAGGTGCCGGAGGCCGATTATCGCAAGTGGGTGAGCGATTTCGACCGGGTGCTGGCCAGCCCGCGGTTCGCGCAGATCCGCGCCAGCTACGGCCTGTATCCGTTCAGTCTGACGGGGCCGGCGCTGACGGCCTATGTCAGGAAGGCGGTCGAGGATTATGGCAAGCGCGCCAGCGAACTGGGTCTGGTGCGCTAGCCGACAGCGGTAAAGCAGTAAGGCAGTAACGCAATACAAAAAATATAGCCGTACATAACCGATGGAGACAAACATGATGTTGAAAACCACTTTGGCCGCCGCAGTGGCCACCACCTTGGCCACCGCATTCGCCACGGCCGCCCTGGCCCAGGTGCCGACCGGCTACCCGGCCGACTACCAGAAACTCGTGGACGGCGCCAAGAAGGAAGGCAAGCTGGTGATCTACGGCGCCACCGACAGCAAGGCCACCCAGCCGCTGATCAAGGACTTCAACACGCTCTACCCCGGCATCACCATCGAATACAACGACATGAATTCGACCGAGGTGTACAACCGCTTCATCTCCGAAGTGGCGGCCGGCGGCAACACGGCCGATGTGATGTGGTCCTCGGCCATGGACTTGCAGATGCGCCTGGCCTCGGACGGCTACGCGCTCAAGTACAAATCGGTGGAAGTGTCCAAGATCCCCGGCTGGGCCGTGTGGGACGACCAGGCCTACGGCACCACGTTCGAGCCGGCCGCCATTGTCTACAACAAGCGCCTGGTGGACGCCAAGGAAGTGCCGCAGAATCACGCCGACTTCGCCAAACTGATCCAGCAGCCCAAGTTCAAGGACAAGGTCACCACCTACGACATCGAGAAATCGGGCGTCGGTTTCATGTTCATGACGCAGGATGCGCGCGAGCTGGGCACCAAGTTCCCCGAGCTGGAAAACGCGTTCGGCGTGGCCAAGGTACGGGTGCAATCGTCCACCGGCACCATGATGGAGCGCATCTCGTCGGGTGAGAACCTGATCGGCTACAACGTGCTCGGTTCCTACGCGCTGGTGCGTGCCAAGGCGGACCCGTCGATCGGCGTGATGCTGCCCAAGGATTACACGCTGATCCTGTCGCGCGTGCTGTTCATCAACAAGGGCGCCAAGAACGTCAACGCCGCCAAGCTGTGGCTGGACTACATGCTGTCGCACCGCGGCCAGACCATCATCGCCAACGACTCGCGCCTGTACGCGATCCGCGCCGACGTCACGGGCGAAACCACTTCCGCTGACCTGATCAAGCAGATCGGCAAGGACAACGTCAAGCCGGTGCCGGTGCACCCCATCGTGCTGCAATTCCTCGGCCCGGCCAAGCGCATGGCCTTCCTGAAGCAGTGGAAAGAATCGGCCGGCAAGAAGTAAGAGGCCGCTTCAAAAAGCCCGTGGCGTCGTTGTGGCGCTTCGCCGTGCAGGTGCACTGTCTTCGTCGCCACGCCTCGCCACGGTCATTTTGAAGCAACCTCCAGCGGTCCGCCGCCGGCGCGTGCCGGCGGCAGCATCACTCCTCCGTTCAAACTCGCGACGGCGCCAGCACGCGCCGCGCTTGAAGGTATCCTCACATGCAAACGATGACTATTCCCGGCTCCGGCCGGCGCAGCCTGAACTGGCCGCGCGGCGTGGTGGTGGCGCTGACCGCGCTCGCCATCTTCCTGCCGCTGTTCCTGATTTTTTACCAAAGCTTCCTGTCGGCGCCGTTCTTCATGCCGGCCAAGGAGCTGGGCCTGGACGCTTACCGCTTCATTTTCGACGATCCTGATTTCATCGTCGCGTTCAAGAATGGCCTGATCCTGGCCACCGGCCTGGCCGTGATCGCCGTGCCGCTGGGCGGCATGCTGGCCTTCCTGATGATCCGCACCGACCTGCCGGGCCGTGGCTGGATCGCGCCCATGCTGCTGGTGCCGATCTTCGTGTCGCCGATGGTGATGGGCTTCGGCTACGTGGTGTCCATGGGGCCGGTGGGCTTCTACTCCACCTGGGCCAAGGACCTGCTGGGCTTCATCCCCTGGAATATCTATTCGTTCACCAGCATCGTGGTGATCGCCGGCCTGACCCACGTGCCGCACGTCTACCTGTACGCCTCGTCGGCCCTGAAAAGCCTGGGTTCGGACGTGGAAGAAGCGGCCCGCGTGGCCGGCGCCTCGCCGGTGCAGGTGATGCTCAACGTGTCGCTGCCGATGATCATGCCGGCGCTGGCCTATGCGGCCGTGCTGGTGTTCTTCCTCGGCTTCGAAGTGTTCGGCCTGGTGCTGGTGCTGGGCGACCCGGAAGGCCACCTGGTGCTGGCCACCTATTTGTACAAGCTGACCAACAAACTGGGCACGCCGTCCTACCACCTGATGGCCGCCGTGGCCGTGTGCCTGGTGATGGTGACCATGCCCCTGGTGATGCTGCAACGCTGGCTGCTCAAGTCGGCCAACAAATACGTGTCGATCAAGGGCAAGGGCGCGCGCACCAAGTCCATGCCGCTGGGCCGCTGGAAATGGCTGGCCTTCGCGCTGATCGCCGCCTGGCTGCTGTTCACCATCGTGATGCCGATCTCGGGCATCGTGCTGCGCTCGTTCGTGCAGTACTGGGGCGAGGGCGTGCGCCTGGCCGACGTGCTGACGCTGGACCACTTCCGCGAAATCCTGGAGCAGCCGTCGCTGATGCGCGGCATCCTCAACACCATCCTGATCGGCGTGGTGGGTGGCGGCCTGGCCGTGATCTGCTATAGCGGCATCGCGCTGGCCATGCACCGCAAGCCGGACGGCATCACCCGCCTGCTCGACTACAGCGTGCTGGTGCCGCGCGCCATTCCCGGCCTGCTGGCGGGCCTGTCGTTCCTGTGGGTGTTCCTGTTCGTGCCCAGCTGGCTGGACGGCATCCTGAAAGGCATGGACAACGGCGCCGCCCTGTGGCTGAGCGAACATGCGATCCCCGTACTGCGTTCACTGCGCTCGACCATCTTCGCCCTGTGGCTGGCCTATTCCGTGGTGTGGCTGGCATATGGCATGCGTTTGATTTCGACGGCGCTGCTGCAGGTGGGCCCGGAACTGGAAGAAGCGGCGCGCGCCGTGGGCGCCCGCCGCGGCCAGGTGACGCGCGACGTGACGCTGCCCCTGATCAAATACGGCATGCTGGGCGCCTGGCTGATGGTGTTCCTGATCTTCGAGCGCGAATACTCGACCGGCGTGTATCTGCTCTCGCCCGGCACCGAGGTGATCGGCGCCATGCTGGTGTCGCTGTGGGCCGGCGGTTCGACCGACCTGGTGGCGGCCCTGTCCTTCATTAACATCTCCCTGGTCGCCATCGGCCTGGGTGTCGCACTGCGCTTTGGCGTCAAACTGCATAACTAAAATAGAACCTAGCCATGAAACGAGACCTGATCATGAATGAACTGAGCGTCAACGAACTGCACCTGGACTATGGCAGCGGCGCCCACGCCAATCCCATCCTCAAGGGCGTGTCCATGCATCTGCAAAAAGGCGAAGTGGTGGCGCTGCTGGGGCCTTCGGGCAGCGGCAAGACCACGCTGCTGCGCGCCGTGGCGGGACTGGAAAGCCCCAAGCTGGGCACCATCGACATCGGCGAACGCCGCGTGTTCGACGGCGAACGCGCCTTCGAGATGCCGGCCGAGCAGCGCAACCTGGGCCTGGTGTTCCAGTCCTACGCGCTGTGGCCGCACAAGACCGTGTTCGACAACGTGGCCTATGGCCTCAAGCTGCGCAAGATGGGCACGTCCGACATCGCCGAACGGGTCAACGAAGTGCTCAAGCAACTGGGCCTGGGCCATCTGGGCGCGCGCTTCCCGCACCAGCTGTCCGGCGGCCAGCAGCAGCGCGTGGCCATCGCCCGCGCGCTGGTGTACAACCCACCCGTGATTTTGCTGGACGAACCGCTGTCCAACCTGGACGCCAAGCTGCGCGAGGAGGCGCGCGCCTTCCTGCGCGAGCTGATCGTGCGCCTGGGCCTGTCGGCGCTGATGGTGACCCACGACCAGGCCGAGGCCATGGCGATCTCCGACCGCATCCTGCTGCTCAACAACGGCAAGATCGAACAGCAGGGCACGCCGCAAAGCATGTACGAGACGCCCGATACCCTGTTCACGGCTGAATTCATGGGCAGTAACAACCGCCTGCCGGGCCGCATCGTGCAGCGCAACGGCAGCCACGTGCAGCTGGACGTGAACGGCACCACGCTGCAGGCGACGGCGCGCGGCGCCTCCACCGGCGCCGAGGGCAGCACCATCATCCGCGTCGAGGAAGTGCGGGTGAGTGCCACGCCGGTGGACAATGCGATCGAACTGCCGCTGCTGACCTGCATGTATCTGGGCGACCGCTTCGAGTGCCTGTTCAAGTCCGAGTCCGGCCCTGAGATCAGCCTGCGCGCCCACTCGCGCTACAAGCTGGAAGCGGGCCGCTACTGGCTGCAACTGCCGGCCGACAAGCTCTGGGTGTTCTAAACATGGCAGGGAGTCCCGCGGCATGAAGTGGTCCGGTAGCTTAGTCTGGTTCGATGGCGGCGGGACAGAAGTGAGGGCATGGCTGGCGGCGCTGCTGGTGTCGCTGGCTGGCGCGGCGCTGTGCCTGTGGCTCGATACGCCGCTGCCGTGGATGATAGGCCCGCTGTTCGCCACGGCCGCGCTGCGGCTGGCCGGGCGCGACCTGCGCACCCCCGTGCGGGCGCGCGAGGCGGGGCAGTGGGCCATCGGCACGGCGCTGGGCCTGTATTTCACGGCGCCCGTGCTGCTGGCCCTGTCGCGCTACGCGCCGTTGATCGCGCTGGCTGTGGCCTTCGCGCTGGCGCTGGGCTGGGGCAGCGGCTATTTGCTGCACAAGCTGGCCCGTACTGACCGTACCACCGCGTTTTTCGCCATGGCGGCCGGTGGCGCGTCCGAAATGGCGGTGCAGGGGGAGCGGCATGGCGCCAGCGTGGAGCGGGTGGCTGCCGCGCACAGCCTGCGCGTGATGCTGGTGGTGGCCGTGATTCCGTTCACGGTGCGCTGGTGGGGCAGCCATGGTCTGGCGCTGGGCGATGATGTGTACCTGCCCGGCGCGGCCGAGGTACATATGTGGGGCTTGCTGCTGCTGGTGGCGCTGACCAGCGCGGCGGCGCTGCTGTGCAAGCGCACCGGTATGCCCAACGCCTGGGTCATCGGCCCGCTGCTGGCGGCGATGGCGCTGACGGCGGGTGGCATCCACCTGAGCCGCTTGCCCGAATGGATGATCCGGGGCGGCCAGTTGTTCATCGGCGCCTCGCTGGGCTGCCGCTTCTCGCCCGCGTTCCTGCGCGCGGCACCCCGTTTCCTGGCCAGTGTGGCCGCCTGCAACGCGCTGGCGATGGCGCTGGCGGCCGGTTTTGGCTTGCTGCTGGCGCGCGGCGCCGGCATCCATCCCGGCACGGCGATTTTGGCCACCTCGCCGGGCGGCATCGCGGAAATGGCGCTGACAGCCAAGACCTTGCGGCTGGGCGTGCCCATTGTCACCGCGTTTCATGTGGCGCGCATGGTGGTGCTGGTGCTCACCATAGGCCCGTTATTCCGCTTGATCCGGGGGCTGGCGCGGCGCTAGCGAATATTGAAAAAAGAAAAGCCGGCGCGAGGCCGGCTTCGCGATCAGGCAAACCTGACGCGTGATTAGAACTTGAAGCGCACGCCCACGGACAGCATGTCGGCCTTGACGCTGTCGCCACCATCTTTTGCGACTTTGCCGAAGTTTTCGTATTCTGCGACGAAGCTGATCTTCATGTCCAGCGCGAACGATGCGCCGATGCCGATCATTGGGCTGGTCTGGTTCTCGGTGGTGCTGCCGCTGAAGCCTGGCTCCCATACTCTAAATTCCGTGTGGTTGAACGCCACGCCCAGTTTGCCGAACAGCGAAAATTGCTCGTTCAGTGGCAGGGTGCCGGTCGCGGCGACGTAGATGGCTGCTGGCTTGGACGAGTAGCCGTAGCCTGGTACGGATTTTTTCCTTAATGAGTGAGCCGGGCAGCAAGAGCAAAGGGCGCGAACGGCGCCGGTGTTGCTGTGCGGAAACTGAAATTTTACTGACTCATTGCAATGTATGCAATAGTTATTTTTGCCTAAGGAAACTTATTTTACTTGTTTGCAATTGTGACCATGTGCGGGCGCCAGAGGGGCGCCATGACGGGCACCCAATCATCCTCCCACCGCCATTGCGGACGGCCGCGCGCTGCTGTATGTTCTCTACCCATCCCCACCCATCCTGACCGGACATGAGCCAAGCCAACCAGTTTTCCCTGTTGTCGCAGCGCCGCTTTGCCCCGTTTTTCTGGACCCAGTTCCTGGGCGCGTTCAACGACAACCTGTTCAAGACGGCGCTGATGGTGATCCTCACCTATGATGCCTTGAGCTGGACCACGCTCAAGCCGTCGCTGCTGACCAACCTGATCCCCGGCCTGTTCATCCTGCCCTATGTGGTGTTGTCGGCCACGGCCGGACAGATGGCCGACAAGTTCGAGAAATCGGGCCTGACCCGTTTCGTCAAATGGCTGGAGCTGGGCATCATGTGCGTGGCCGCCATTGGCTGGATGCAGCACATCCTGTGGCTGCTGATCGCAGCCGTGGTGGGCATGGGCATCCACTCCACGCTGTTCGGCCCCGTCAAATATGCCTACCTGCCGCAGCACCTGAAGACGGAAGAACTCATCGGCGGCAATGGCGTGACGGAGATGGGCACCTTCGTCGGCATCCTGCTGGGCGAAGTGCTGGGCGCGGTGCTGGTGATGCAAAAGCCGGCCGGCTTGCTGTTGACGGCCGCCGGCACCGTGCTCACCGCCGTGCTGGGCCTGATCGCCAGCTACCGCATCCCGCACACGCCGGCGGCCGATCCCACGCTGCGCATCAACCTCAATGCGCTGACGGAATCGGTGCGCAACATCGGCTTCTCGCGCAAGAACCGGGTGGTGTTCCTGTCCATGCTGGGCAACTCGTGGTTCTGGTTCTACGGCGCGCTGGTGCTGGCCCAGTTCCCCGTGTACGCCAAGGATTACCTGCACGGCGACCATGGCGTGTTCGTGCTGCTGCTGACCATTTTTTCGCTCGGCGTGGGCGCCGGCTCGCTGTTGTGCGAACGGCTGTCGGGCCGCAAGGTGGAGCTGGGGCTGGTGCCGTTCGGTTCCATCGGCCTGACCCTGTTCGGCATCGATTTGTACCTGGCCAGCGTGGGCTTCTCCGCCACGGGCGGCCAGGTGGCAGCCACGCTGGTGCAGCAGGGCGGCGTGCGGCTGGGCGCGTTCGACTGGCTGGCGCTGCACGGCACGGTGCGCATCCTGGCCGACGTGCTGATGATCGGCATGTTCGGCGGCTTCTTCATCGTGCCCCTGTTCGCGTTGATCCAGGTGCGCTGCGAGCCGGGCCACCTGTCGCGCACCATCGCCGGCATGAACATCCTGAACGCGCTGTTCATGGTGGCGGCGGCCGGCGTGGCCATCGTGCTGCTGGGGCAGGGCTTGACGATACCGGAGCTGTTCCTGGCCACGGCGCTGATGAACGCGCTGGTGGCGCTCTACATCTTCTCGCTGGTGCCGGAATTCCTGATGCGCTTCCTGGCCTGGATGCTGATCCACACCGTCCACCGGGTCAAGTGCATTAACGCCGACCGCATTCCGGCCGAAGGGGCGGCGGTGCTGGTGTGTAACCATGTCAGCTACGTGGACGCGATCGTGATCGGCGCCGCCAGTCCGCGCCCGATCCGCTTCGTGATGGACCACCGCATCTTCAAGCTGCCGCTGCTGGGCTGGATCTTCCGCACGGCGCGCGCCATTCCCATCGCGCCGGCCAAGGAAGATCCGTGGCTGATGGAAAAGGCTTATG
This sequence comes from Rugamonas apoptosis, assembly GCF_014042355.1. Classification (GTDB taxonomy): domain Bacteria; phylum Pseudomonadota; class Gammaproteobacteria; order Burkholderiales; family Burkholderiaceae_D; genus Rugamonas; species Rugamonas apoptosis. Next base: position 33,585 of record NZ_JACEZU010000002.1, on the reverse strand, counting down.
TGGATATCGCCCAGGCTTTGCATGAGGGCGACCTGGTGTGTATTTTTCCGGAAGGGAAGCTGACCAGCACGGGCGACATGAATGAATTCAAGGGGGGCATCGCCAAGATCGTGGCGCGCTCCCAGGTACCCGTGATCCCCATGGCGCTGCGCGGCCTGTGGGGCCACTTATTGAGCCGGGGCGCCCAGCCGGTGCTGGAACGCACCTTCCGCAAAGGCTTGCGTTCGCGCCTGGCGCTGGCTGTCGGCCAGCCGGTGGCGCCGCTGGAGGCCACGCCGGAATACCTGTATCAGCAAGTGCGCGAACTGCGCGGCGGCTGGAAATAAACCCAGGCCCGCGCCCATCCCAAACCCCAACCCCTCACCAGGCCCGCGCACCCATCCCCGTCCGCTTACCAGGCCCGCCCAACCTTTCCGGTTGCGCGGGCCTGGTGCTTTTTGGCCCGCCGTGCCCTCTGTCGCCGCCGTTCCGCACACATGCCGTTACAAATCGTTTCTTGACGACATTAGAATGATCGTTCATTCTATCAACTGGATTAATTGTTGAATTGGAAAAAGAACAATGAAAACCTTGCTTACCCAGCATGTACGCCGTCGTGCCGGCGCTGTTTTCCTGCTTAGCGCGAGTGGCCTGCTGGCCGCTTGCTCCCCATCCACGGCCGTAGCACCTCATGCGCAGGTGGCGGAAGTGGGCGTATTCACCGTCACGCCGCAGGCGCTGCCGATCACCACCGAACTGCCTGGCCGCACGGCCGCGTTCCAGGTGGCTGAGGTGCGGCCCCAGGTGAGCGGTATCGTCCAACAGCGCCGCTTTGTCGAAGGCGGCGACGTGGCGGTTGGCGCCGCCCTGTACCAGATCGACGCGGCCAGCTACCAGGCCGCCTACAACTCGGCCAAGGCGGCGCTGGCCAAGGCCCGCGCCAATTTGCTGACCAGCGGCCCGAAAGCGGCCCGCTACAAGGAGCTGGTGCAGATCGAAGGCGTGAGCCGCCAGGAACTCGATGACGCCGTGGCCGCCAATGAGCAGGCCAAGGCGGAAGTGGAATCGGCCAGCGCCGCGGTGGAGGCGGCGGCCATCAACCTCAAATACACGCGGGTGGAAGCGCCCATCAGTGGCCGCATCGGCCGCTCCACGGTGACGCCGGGCGCGCTGGTGACGGCCGGCCAGGCCGCCGCGCTCACCACCGTGCAGCAGCTCGATCCGATCTACGTGGACGTGACCCAGACCAGCACCGAGATGCTGCGCCTGAAACGCGCGCTGGAATCGGGCAGCTTGAAACAGTCGGGCGGCCAGGCCAAGGTGAGCCTGATCCTGGCCGACGGCAGCAAGTACGCGCAGGCGGGCAAGCTGCAGTTCGCCGACGCCAGCGTCGATCCCGGCACCGGCAACGTGACCTTGCGCGCGCTGTTCCCCAATCCTAAGCATGATCTGTTGCCCGGCATGTTCGTGCGCGCCGTGCTGGAAAACGGCGTGGACGAACAGGCCATCGCCGTGCCGCAGCAGGGCGTGTCGCGCAATCCCAAGGGCGAGGCGACGGCGTTGGTGCTGAACAAGGACGGCAAGGTGGAGCAGCGCATCATCGCCACCGGCGGCACGCTGGGCGACAAGTGGCTGGTCACGGCTGGCCTGAACGCCGGCGACCGCGTGATCGTGGAAGGCGTGCAGAAGGTCAAGCCGGGCGCGCCCGCCACCGTGGCCCCGGCGCCAGCGGCACCGGCCGCTGTGGCCGCGGGTGGCTCTGTGCCAGCCAACGCCAAGAGCGCGCACTAAGACGGGAGCACAGTCATGGCTAAATTTTTTATCGACCGTCCCATCTTTGCCTGGGTGGTGGCGATCGTCATCATGCTGGCGGGCGTGCTGGCTATTCACGGCCTGCCCGTGTCGCAGTACCCGAGTATCGCGCCGCCCTCGATTTCCATCACCGGCGCCTACCCCGGCGCTTCGGCCCGCACGGTGGAGGACGCGGTCACCCAGGTGATCGAACAGAAAATGAAGGGCATCGACGGCTTGCGCTACATGTCCTCGTCGAGCGACGCCACGGGCGGCATTAACATCACGCTGACGTTCCAGAACGGTACCAATCCCGACATCGCGCAAGTGCAGGTGCAGAACAAGCTGCAACTGGCCACGCCGCTGTTGCCGGCCGCCGTGACCCAACAAGGTCTGGTGGTGTCCAAGGCGACCAAGAACTTCCTGATGGTGCTGGGCTTTATCTCCGAAGACGGCAGCATGAAGCAGGCCGACCTGGGCGACTACGTGGCCGCCAATGTGATCGACCCGCTGAGCCGCGTACAGGGCGTGGGCGACGTGACGCTGTTCGGTTCCCAGTACGCCATGCGTATCTGGCTGGACCCGGCCAAGTTGCAAAGCTACCAGTTGACGCCAGCCGACGTGAGCGCGGCCATCACGGCGCAGAACACGGAAGTGTCGGCCGGTGAGCTGGGCGGTGCGCCCGCCATGCCGGGCCAGCAGCTGAACGCCACCGTGACGGCGCAAAGCCGCTTGCAGACGGCCGAACAGTTCGGCGCCATCCTGCTCAAGACCTCCGCCAACGGCGCCACCGTGCGCCTGCGCGACGTGGCCCGCATGGAGCTGGGTAGCGAAAGCTACAACACCGTGGCCCGCTACAACGGCCATGCCGCCACCGGCGTGGCGATCAAGCTGGCCACCGGCGCCAACGCGCTCGACACGGCCGCCGCCGTCAAGCACAAGATCGACTTGATGGGCAAACAGTTCCCGGCCGGGATGAAGGCCGTGGTGGCCTATGACACCACGCCGTTCGTCACGCTGTCGATCGAGGAAGTAGTCAAGACACTGGCCGAGGCCATCGTGCTGGTGTTCCTCGTGATGTATTTATTCCTGCAGAATGTGCGCGCCACGCTGATCCCGACCATGGCCGTGCCGGTGGTGCTGCTGGGGACTTTCGGCGTGCTGGCCGCGCTGGGCTACTCGATCAACACGCTGACCATGTTCGCCATGGTGCTGGCCATCGGCCTGCTGGTGGATGACGCCATCGTCGTGGTGGAGAACGTGGAACGGGTGATGACGGAGGAGGGCTTGTCGCCTAAAGAGGCGACCCGCAAATCGATGGGCCAGATCACGGGCGCGCTGGTGGGCATCGCCCTGGTGCTGTCGGCCGTGTTCGTACCCATGGCCTTCTTTGGCGGCTCCACCGGCGTGATCTACCGCCAGTTCGCCGTCACCATCGTGTCGGCCATGGTGCTGTCGGTGGTGGTGGCCATGGTGTTCACGCCAGCCTTGTGCGCCACCTTCCTCAAGCCGGTGGCCAAGGGGCACCACGCGGCCAGCACCGGCTTCTTCGGCTGGTTCAACCGCACGTTTGAGCGCGGCAGCAGCCGCTATCAGGGCTGGGTCGGCGCCATGCTGCGCCGGGGCGGCCGTTCGATGGCGCTGTACGCCGTCCTGCTGGTGGTGCTGGCGCTGGCCTTCATGCGCCTGCCCACCTCGTTCCTGCCGGCGGAAGACCAGGGCGTGTTGTTCGCCCAGGTGCAACTGCCCACCGGCGCCACCCAGCAGCGTACGCTGAAGGTGATCGAGCAGGTCGAGCAGCACTTCATGGTCGAGGAAAAGGACGCCGTGCAGTCGATCTTCACGGTGGCCGGTTTCAGCTTCGGCGGCAATGGCCAGAACACCGGTATCGCCTTCGTACGCCTGAAGGACTGGGAAGAGCGCAAGGGTGCCGCCCTGCGCGCGCCGGCCGTGGTGGGGCGGGCCATGGGGGCCTTCTCCCGTATCAAGGACGCGATGGTGTTCGCCTTCGCGCCGCCAGCCGTGCTGGAACTGGGTAACGCCAGCGGCTTCGACCTGCAACTGCAGGACCAGGGCGGCGTGGGCCACGATGCCTTGATGGCGGCCCGCAACCAGTTGCTGGGTATGGCGTCCAAGAATCCGCTGCTGGTGGGCGTACGTCCCAACGGCCAGGAAGACACGCCGCAATACAAGATCACGGTGGACCAGCAGCAGGCCACCGCGCTGGGCCTGGCCATCGCCGACGTCAACAAGGTGCTCAGCACCGCCTGGGGCGGCGCTTACGTGAATGACTTCGTCGACCGTGGCCGCGTGAAGAAGGTGTACATGCAGGGCCAGGCTGACGCGCGCATGGTGCCGGAAGACCTGGGCAAATGGTTTGTGCGTAACGCGGCCGGCGAGATGGTGCCATTCTCCGCCTTCGCCAGCGGCCAGTGGATCTACGCCTCGCCGCGCCTGGAGCGCTACAACGGCATGCCGTCCGTCGAGATACTGGGCATGCCGGCGCCAGGCCAGAGCTCGGGCGTGGCCATGGCCGAGATGGAAAAGATGGCGGCCCAACTGCCGCCCGGCATCGGCTACGAGTGGACCGGCCTGTCAACCGAGGAACGCGACTCCGGCGCGCAAACGCCGGCCCTGTATTCGATCTCGATCCTGATCGTGTTCCTGTGCCTGGCCGCGTTGTATGAAAGCTGGTCGGTGCCGTTCTCGGTGCTGCTGGTGGTGCCGCTGGGCGTGATCGGCGCCGTGCTGGGCACCTGGGCCTTCCACCTGTCGAACGACGTGTACTTCCAGGTCGGCCTGTTGACGGTGGTGGGTCTGGCGGCCAAGAACGCGATCCTGATCGTAGAATTCGCCAAAGAGCTGCAGGAGCAGGGCGTGCCGCTGCAACAGGCCACGCTGCAGGCGGTGCGTTTGCGGCTGCGTCCCATCCTGATGACGTCGATCGCTTTCGGCCTGGGCGTGCTGCCCTTGGCCGTGGCCAGCGGCGCTGGCTCGGGCAGCCAGAATGCCATCGGCGTGGGGGTGCTGGGCGGGATGCTGTCGGCCACCTTCCTCGGCATCTTCTTCGTGCCGTTGTTCTTCGTGCTGGTGCGCGGCCTGTTCGCCGCCAAGCACGGCGCGGCCGTTCCAACCGCTATTGCGGAGCAAGCAAAATGAACAAGACCTTGATTTCCATCGCGGCGGCCGTGCTGCTGTCCGGCTGCAGCCTTGCGCCCGTGTACCAACAGCCATCCACGCCGGTGGCGCAGGCCTGGCCTTCCGGCGACGCCTACAAACCGGCGCCCACTGCGCCCGGCGCGCAAACCGCCGCCGACATCGTTTGGCGCGACTACTTCACCGATGCGCGGCTGCGCCAGGTGATAGCACTGGCGCTGGCCAACAACCGCGACCTGCGGGTGGCGGCCCTCAATATCGAGAAGGCGCGCGCCCAATATGGCGTGACCAGCGCGGCGCAACTGCCGTCCCTGTCCGCGTCGGTGAGCCAGAACGCATCGCGCACGCCGGCCAATATGCGGCCCGATGGCGAAGCGGCCATCAGCCGTCAGTACAGCGGGGGGCTGGGTGTGTCCTCGTATGAGCTGGACTTCTTCGGCAAGGTGCGCAACCTGTCCGAAGCCGGTTTGCAAAGCTATCTGGGCACGCAGGAGGCGCGCCGCGCCGCGCAAATCAGCCTGGTGGCGGAAGTGGCCAACAGCTACCTGACACTGGTCGCGGACCAGCAGCGCCTGGCGTTGGCGGCCGATACGCTCAAGAGCCAGCAGATCAGCTATGAACTGAGCCAGCGCCGCTTCGCCGCCGGCGCCACCTCTGGCGTCGACATGTATGAAGCACAAAGCAGCGTGGAAGCGGCCCGCAACGAGATGGCCGTCTACACGGCCCAGGTGGCGCAGGACCGCAACGCACTGACCCTGCTGGTGGGCGGCGCCGTGCCGGACGCCTTGCTGCCGCAGGGGGAACTGGAAGCGGTGACGCAAACGGCCAGCCTGCCGGAAGGCTTGCCATCCGACGTGCTGCTGCGCCGGCCCGACGTGCTGCAGGCGGAACGGACGCTGCGCGGCGCCAACGCCAACATCGGCGCCGCGCGCGCCGCCTTCTTCCCCAGCATTTCGCTGACAGCGACGGCCGGCAGCGCCAGCGGCGACCTGGCCGGCCTGTTCAAGGGCGGCACGTCGGCCTGGAGTTTCCTGCCGCAGATCCGCCTGCCGATCTTCGACGGCGGCGCCAACCGTGCCAATCTCGATATCGCCAAGGTGGACCGCGACATCGCCGTGGCCAAATACGACAAGGCGATCCAGAGCGCCTTCCGCGAAGTGGCGGACGCGCTGGCCCAGCGCGGCACGCTGGACGAGCGGCTGGCATCGCAGCTGGCGCTGGCCGAGGCATCGGACAAGAGCTTCCGCATCCACGAGGCGCGCTACGAAAAGGGCGCCGAATCGTACCTGAACGCGCTGGTATCGCAGCGCGCGCTGTACGCGGCCCGGCAAAGCCTGATCACGGCGCGCCTGGCCAAGGCCAGCAACGCCGTCACGCTGTACAAGGTGCTGGGCGGTGGCTGGCAGGAGGAGGGCGGCGGCGGGGCCAAGGTGGCGGCGGCCGATAGCGGCGCGCGCGCAAATTGACAAACGGCGCCGCCTTGGCCACAGTATCGCCTGGACCAGATATCACGAAAGCAGCCATGAGCACCACGGAAAAACGACACACCGACCCGGAACGGGCGCTCAGCCGCCGCAGGCAGGTGCTCGACGCGGCTGCCCTCTGTTTCAGCCGCAGCGGTTTTCATGGTGCCAGCATGGCCGAGATATCGAAGGCGGCCGGCATGAGCGCCGGCCATATCTACAACTACTTTGACGGCAAGGACGCCATCATCGCCGCCTTCGTGGAGGAGGAAGTGGAGCGCGTGGCGCTGCTGTTGCGCGACCTGGAGCAGAAGGACGACCCGCTGCAAGCCATCATTGACGACAGCGACGGCACCGTCGACGAACACATGGAACCGGGTTTCTGGACCCTCAAGCTGGAAATCTTTGCCGAGGCGTCCCGCAATCCCAAGGTGGCGGCCGTGATGGTGCACGCGGATCTGCGCATGCGCACGCAGCTCCGCGCCATCGTCAAGGCTGGCCGCGAGCGGCATGGCCTGGACGCCGACGACGCCACCGTCGACGGCCGCATGGAAACGACCATCGCCCTGTTCCAGGGACTGGCGTTGCGGGCGCTGCATCATCCCGAACTGGACAAGGCCGCGCTCAAGCGCGCCTACCGCGTGGGGCTTGGGGCGTTGCTGCTGTCGTAGCGCGTCGCGCCACCGATTGTTTCACCTTATCGCTCAACCGTCTGCAAGGAAACCGCATGACCTCCTACGTTTTTCCCGCCCATGACATCGTCGGCCTGCCGGTGGCCGGCACCGAACAGCGCTTCCCCGTGCGGCGCGTCTACTGCGTCGGCCGCAACTACGCCGCGCACGCGCGCGAGATGGGTTTCGACCCAGAGCGCGAACCGCCGTTCTTCTTCTGCAAACCGAACGACGCGCAGGCCGTGGTGCCGGTGGCGCCGGGGCAGGTGCTGGAGCTGCCCTATCCGCCGGCCACGGCCAACCTGCACTATGAGTGCGAACTGGTGGTGGCGCTGGGTGTTGGCGGCCGCAACATCGCCGTGGAGGACGCGGCGCGCCATATCTTCGGCTACGCCGTGGGCCTGGACATGACGCGGCGCGACCTGCAGTTCAAGATGCGCGACGCCGGCCGGCCGTGGGAGATCGGCAAAGCCTTCGACTTTTCCGCGCCGGTGGGCACGCTGGTGCGCGCGGCCGACGCGGGCGACATCAACCACGCGGCCATTACGCTGGACGTGGACGGCGTGCGCAAGCAGGACAGCACCATCGCCCACCTGATCTGGTCGGTGAGCGAGACGATCGCCAACCTGTCCACCCTGTTCGCGCTGGAACCGGGTGACTTGATCTTCACCGGCACGCCCGAAGGCGTGGGCGCCGTGGTGCGCGGCCAGACGCTGGCCGGGCGGGTGGCGGGGCTGCCGGAGCTGAACATCCAATTGGTGTGAACGGGCTGCGGGTGGGAATATCCGACCAAAAAGTAAGGTTTATTGCCGAAAGGCCTGCTGCAAGTGTGGCAAAAGCATAAGTGGGCTGCTATAATGCTTGCCTAGTCGGGGCGTAGCGCAGCCTGGTAGCGTACTTGCATGGGGTGCAAGGGGTCGGAAGTTCGAATCTTCTCGCCCCGACCAATCGAATCAAGCACTTATAGTGTTGAGCTGTATAAAAGCACAGCACTGTATATTGGCCATTTGGCTAATATGAGTGGATGTATAAAAACACAGTACTGTATGTCGGCCATCTGGTCGGTGTCAGTACTGTTTTTTTTCGTCCATCGTTTCCCCTTCAAGCCGCGCGCGGCCTGCTCGCCTCGTGAATTCCTGCGCCCGCCGGTCCGATGGCGCTACGCGATCCGGTGCGGCAGGGGCGCGCCTCTGGTTGACGGTATGGTCGCCCCTGGCGGGCATCGCGCGATGGAGGATTCGTTCCGGCCACGATAGTCCCGCCAGCTGCGATGATGGATTTGGCCGGCCCGAACTTCGGCGGCTGGGCGAACTGGCCTGGCCAGCCCAGTCAAAACGGCGCGAAGCGATGCCGCGCCTGCGGGCGCTGTGGCGCCAGGCTATTCGACTTCCCACGGCAGTGAAACGGACAATTCGGAGCGTGTCGGCGTCACTTCCTTCAGATAAATGCGCGTCGTCTTTTCCGTCGTGTGCGCGAGGCGCGTCTGGATGTCCTTGAGATCTCGACCGACTTTGTGCGCGTCGGTCGCTCCCAACGCCCGCAAGTCACGGAACACGATGCCGTCGGCGATCTTCGCCCGCTCGCGGGCGCGGTCCCACATCGACTCCAGTCCCGTCTTGGAATACGGCGTTCCCTTACGCGTGGGGAAAAGGTAATCGCTCGTCATGCGCCGCTCGCGCTTGATCGCGCGCGCACGCTCGATGACGGCGCTGATGGCCGGGGTGATATAGATGTCGAGCACGATGCCGCTCGTGTCGCGTGTCTTGCTGGGCGTGAAGCGGATATAGTCTTCATGGATTTCGTCCTCGCGCAACTTGCGCATGTCGATGCCACGTTGCCAGCACAAGTAGGCCATGTCGACGATGCAGGCGAACATGGGACCGCTGTATGTACGCCGGCCGTCCGCGCCTATCATGCCCGCTTGGCGAATCGCGTGAATTTGTGCGTGCGTGGGCAGCACTTCGCGCCGATGGGTCTCGTAGTCATCCAGGTCCAGCTGGTCCATCGGATTGTCGTCCCTGGTGCCGTGTTCGGCGATGGCGTAGCGAAACAGCTTTTTCATCAGGCGCGCATATTTTTTCGCCGTATTGTGCTTGTCCTTGAAATGATTTCGCAGGAACTGCGCGCAGTCGCGCGTTCTTACCTGGGCGACGCCGAAGTCCTTGAAGTCCTGGGCGATAAAGTCAAGGTACGCGCCATACTGGCCGCGCACCTCCGGTGAGTAGCGTTTGAGCTTGTTAAGCTTGTACTCGCGGCAAAGCGCCGGCATTGTACCGACTTCACCATCGTCGTCGCTATCGCCCAGCACCAGGGCCAGCGCCGCGTGCATGGCTGGCTCGCCGTCGCTGACGTTGCACAGGATGATCCACGACTTCATCTTGCCATCCCGGGGATCGAGCGTCGGATCAGCAGGAAAAAAACAGTACTGTTTGCGCCTGATATAGACGCGTTTTGGCAGCCCCTTGTTGTGATTGCGCGGACGGCTCATTTTGACTTGGACGACTTCAAACGGGGCAGTTCTGGGTTGGCATGTTCAACAGGCTGCAGGAAATGCATGCGCAACACCAGGACCGTATTGTCTGGCCTGCGGCGACATGGTATCCCGAATTCACGCAAGATCGCCATCTGCCTGGAGATGCGGCGATAGCCGGTGACTTCAACGACTTCATCCTCGGTAAGTGCCAGGCTGCTCATTTCCTTCCTCCTCGCTCACATCATGTCGTTCCGACACACATGGGGCCATGGCCCCGTCGTTCAAAGCCGGCGCCGTGCGGACATCGCGCTAGCTCGAGCGCCGTGATGATCGCCTCCAGCGGGACCTTCATGCGTCGTCCTTATGTGCTGGCGCCACGCCATGCGCCCTGCGGTCGCCGCTCTTTGCCGCGCGCGCCGGCCTGGTGACGGTGGCATAGGCTTGATGCGACGCATCGTCTTGCCCCTTGCTCGAGGCGAAGACTTCCTCATCAGGTACGGCGGGGCTCCCACCATTGGCGTGGCGCGCCGGCTGCTCATCCTGCGCCGGAATGGTAGGGGCCTGCGGCTGGACGGGCGAGGCGGCTCCGGCGATGACGGCGCGCCCACCGACCGGTTCATGGCGCGGCGTATCGAGGCGGTCGCGCAGCTGCGTGATCAAGCTACGGTCCGAGGCGCCTAGCGCGCGCGCCTCCTCCAGGCGTTCGATCAGGTCGTTGCGTTGGGATGCCAGGACGGCCGCGTTCTGTTCCGCTGACACCCGTGTTGTGCGTTCGCTGGCGACCGTCACGCGCAACTCCGCGAGCTCCATATCCATCCGGAGCAGCCATTCCAGACGAAGCTGTTCGCGGGCCAGGTTCATGCGAGCTTGTTCCGCACGTTGCTGGTCACGCCCGTTTTCAGCGCGTGCTTGTTCGAGATCGGCCTCAAGTTGCCGAAGCCGCTTTTCCACCCTCGTTTGCTTAGCGGCTTTGATCTCCAGCTCGGTACGCAAGGTTTCCACTTGTTCGCACAGGCGCTCGTTTTCGCCGGCCAGGTCGGCGTTTTCCTGCTGCTGTTCATCGAGATCCACTTCAAAGCGGGCGCGGGCGCCGGAGACGTGTTGTTCCGTGAACGCGATGATGGACCGTTGCATATCCACAGGCAGTGAGAGCGCCGGATCGGTCATGCGCTGCTTCTCGGTGCGCCATTGTTGCAGGAAGTGGGCGACGGTACCGATGCTACCCACATTGCCGATGCGTTCCCGTATCAGCCGCATCGTGGGTCGCAATCCCGATGCCGCGGCGTTATCGGCGGCGGCGGCGATTTGCTCATAGGTGATCAAGGCGGTTCGACTCATGTCGGGCTCCTGTGACGTTATGAAATGATACGGAACGATATGAATGACTGTTACGTATCTCCGGCTGTCCGTCGCGCTCGGTACGAGGCCTATCCCGAATTTTTCCATCGGATTCGAGTGCCACTTCCGTAAGACAGCAAACAGTTTGCATAGCTAATACTATGCAAAAATTGGCTCGCATACCGAGACATTGGTGGTGGGATGTGATTCCGCTCAAGTCCACTTTTCGCCCTGTCAAGCAAAGCGTTCTGCTTATCAGTAAGTGGCTCCCCGGTTGGGTTGTCCGATGACGGTGTGAGCCAAGCCTTCAGCTCACCGTATGGAGAAATTAGACATCTCCGGCCGAGTGCCCTGGCGCCCGCTTGCCGGCGGATCCGATGTATGGCCCTAACAGGCATCTTTTTTTGTGAATGACGACTGAATTACTTGCTGCGCTGCTGTGATAAGGCGACCAATCGGACAACGACTATTTGCTTCGAGGGCTAACTGCGTCGTTCGCTCCCTGTGTAACAGGCGCCAGACTCGCGGCCTGCCTGCCACTCCGTAGTAACAGCCGTGCGGGTGGTGGCGTGACGTTCTGCTTGACATGGTTCGTGGCAAGGGATGCCGACGCGGCCGCCTTGGTGGGACCAATGCCTAGCGGGTAGACGATGGATACTTGGGCCATCGTCGTGTTGGGGAATATCACGGCGCTGGACGAGACCACGTTGGGATGGGCCAGATCGTTGAGTGTGAGCTGGTAGGTATCCGGGATGACGCCGCTGAAGCTGAATTGGCCATTGGCATTGACCATGGCGACTTGGCGCAAATGCTGGTTGAAGCCGCGCAGTAGCATCTTCAGGCCCGCCAATCCGGTCGCTGGGGCTCCCAACGGCGTCAACAGCTGGCTCGTAGTGTTGCGCTCGCATGGATCGCAAGCTGCTCGTAAGATGCAGCAAACATACCATTCCTGGATACGAAGTTGAACGCGATTGCCAGCGTGCCCATGGGCAAAGCGTTCATGAGCAGCTGCAGCTTGATGCCCGAGACCGTAAAACTGTTATCCAACGCATCAAATATCGCTCGAGGGGGGCAGTTGAAAAGTCTGGTTTGGTGAAGTCGTCATGAATCAAGTGGCCCGGTGCCGCGGCCGCCGGTACGGCGGCCAATTTTCGACATTATAGCGATAATGTCATTCCGCTTTCCCGAAATTCTCCTCGTTTTGTTCGCCGTTGCATGAGATTCGATGAGGTGCGGAGGCGGTGTTGGAACAGCCGGCAAAGCCATCTAGGTCGGTTCGATTCCGATCCTCGCCTCCAGAACATCAAGGGTTTACCGCCGTGCGCGGCAAATCGAAGCAAGAAAAATCGCCGCTTAGTCGGCGATTTTTCGTTTCTGCATTGATATTCTTTGGTGGTGGGGCCTCGTTTCGGTGACTGCTGATTCATCTTTGATAATGATTCGGTTCACGTCAAGGTCAGCCGTAGCGCCAGATCTGATTTCCATCAAGCTGCAATCACCTAGGTCTGTAGGCGCTGCTGATATCACCAAGACGCTTGAGGGGCCGGAGTCTAAAACTGGACAGTTGAACGACGTGTGCGTTCGTTGTCGCCGCTTGCAAACTCCGCTCAAGAAAAGTTGCAAACGCTCATTCACTTTAATGCTCTGCGCATTGCTGGGCGCCGGTTCGACGCCAAACCAAATGGACCAGGTCAAGTCTCCTAATAGACAGCTCAATAGATGGTTCGTAAGCATGTCAGCCGAAAGGTGACTCTGTAGTTGCGCGGCGATGTCAGGGCGGCGAAAGAAATGTATTAGTTTTGTGCGCATTTGTTTGGGCCCAGCGCGATAAAGCGCCACTGCCAAACCAGGTGTTCCCAGCGCCTCGGCCAGCACCATGCTGCGGAATTTGAGGAACGATGGCTGGGACATCAATTCGATAAAACGGTAGGAAAAATCCGTCAGAATGTCGAACATTGAGCGGCTGTCGGCTGCCAGGTTCGGTATGTCGCCAAAATAGCGCATGCCGGTATCGGCGATCACGGCATGCAACAAGCCGATCTTGCCGCCGAACTTCACATAGATGGTCCGTACTGCTACATGCGCTTGCCGGGCGATGCTCTCCAGACTGGTGCCGTCGTAACCATTGTTGAGAAATAAGGTTTCGGCTGAGTGAAGTAATTTATCCAGACGAGCGCGCTCCGCCCCTTTGCGTGGCCGGCCCGCTGGTGCTTGGCTGTGTGCGCCGCCACCCCTGTCGTGAGGCGGGGCGGCTGGCGTAATGCCTGTATCATCGGCGACACATCGCAACTGCGGTGGAGTGAATTTGTAGTGGCGTCGGTCGGTCATGGGGAAGATGCGGCGGCAACTGCGGCATTGAAAAATATTGGCAGAGCACGCGTTAGTAGAGGCGTGTCAGTTTCTCCAGCCGTTGGTGACTTGCCCATCGTTTCAAAGGATGGGGATTTCTTTTGCATTGTAGTTCAACATGAAATCCAAATGCAATGATGTATTTGAAATCTACTGTGTCCTTAATAGTAAAAAATAGCGCGAACTAACGCGAATATCTCAGGCGCGAGCAAAGCCGCGTGCAGACTCGGGAACCCCTTTTGATAGCTGCGCAAACTGTGATGGCCCCGACAGTACGACCTCTGTAGTGCTGATCCCGCGAAGTGCTACAGGAAGCCGTTGGAGAATTCTGCTTGCAGATAGGCGATGAACGCGCTGACAGCGCGTGGTACGTGGGGGGCATAGGGGCGTATCGCCAGCAGTTGGCTGGCAAAGGCGCCGAGCGGGCGCCAGTCGGGAAGCACTTGTACCAGCTTGCCACTGCGGAGTGAAGACGCCGCCGTAAAATCCGGCAGCAGGGCGATGCCCAGATGGTCAAGCGCGGCATCGCGCAGCGCCTCGCTGTTGTTTGCGCAAAAAGGCGCTGAAATCAGCACAACTATCTGTTCTGGCGCCGTGGGCGTCAGGTCCGCTGCTGCAAACGTCCAACTCGGCTTGCCATGCTCGCGCGGGTAGTACAGGCAATCGTGATTGCCAAGTTCCAATGGAGACGCTGGCGTACCACGCTCCCGCAAATACTCAGGACTAGCGACAAGCAGCGTGGCGCTCTCGCATAGTGTCCACGCGACATGCGTGTCTGGTGCAATCGCGGTATGGCGAATCGCTAAATCGAATCCCTCGGTCGCAAGCGAGACCAGCCGGTCGGACACATCAAGCTGTACCGAGACCTGCGGATAGCACCGCAAGAAACCAGACAGCCGCGGAACGAGTTGTTGCCGGGCGAACGCCACTGGCGCGGTCACTTTGATTAACCCTTGTACTGCTTCCGCACTGTCCCGAACGCCCGCGAAGCTCTGTGCGATCAGTTCGTAATGGTCGCGTGTTTCGGCGACCAGTCGCTGCCCGGTCTCGGTCAAGCGAATGCTTCTGGTGGTGCGCTGGACCAGTGCCACGCCTGCCGCGCGTTCAAGTTCGGCGATGCGCAGGCTGACAGCGGCCTTGCTGACGTTGAGTCTTCGTGCCGCCCCGGTATAACTGCCTTGCGCGGCCAGCACAGTGAGCCAGTGCAGGTGCGACCACAAGCGCTCAATGTTTGCGTTACTCATGAAGGATTGTTTAAAAATGTAAACGATGATTTCAATCTTAGCGTATTTTCGGCGCTCTCGTGCTTGCCTATACTCGCCTCACCAATAACTAGTGAGGAGAACTTGATGCACAATTTTATCGACCCAAGCGACGTCGGACATTTCATCGGTGGACGGCGTGTCGCCGGCAATGGTGTGCGCACCCAGCCGGTCTTCAACCCCGCTATCGGCACGCCGACGCGTACCTTGCATCTGGGAGATACGAGCGATGTGAACGCCGCGGTTTCCGCTGCCCAAGTCGCATTTTCCACATGGCGCGAGGTGCCGCCGATTCGCCGCGCGCGCGTAATGTTCCGTTTCCTGGAGCTGATGAACCGGCATAAGGACGAGCTGGCGGCGATTATCACCGCCGAACACGGCAAAGTGTTCAGCGATGCGCAAGGCGAGGTGGCGCGCGGCATCGATATCATCGAATTTGCATGCGGCATCCCGCAGTTACTGAAAGGAGACTACACGGAGCAGGTCTCCACCGGCATCGACAACTGGACCACGCGCCAGCCGCTGGGTGTGGTTGCTGGCATCACGCCGTTTAACTTTCCGTGCATGGTGCCTTGCTGGATGTTCCCGGTTGCCATTGCCGCAGGCAATACGTTCATCCTGAAACCGAGCGAGCGCGATCCTTCCGCATCGTTGTTCATGGCCGGGCTTTTCCAGCAGGCGGGCTTGCCGGATGGCGTCTTCAATGTGGTGCAGGGCGACAAAGAAGTAGTCGATGCGCTGCTGTGGCATCCGGAAGTCAAGGCCGTCAGTTTTGTCGGTTCCACGCCGATCGCGCGCCACATCTACGAAACCGGCGCGCGCGACGGCAAGCGCGTGCAAGCGCTGGGCGGCGCCAAGAATCATATGGTGGTCATGCCCGACGCTGACATTGAAAAGGTCATTGATGCGCTGATGGGCGCTGCTTACGGTTCGGCCGGCGAACGGTGCATGGCAATCTCTGTCGCCGTGCTCGTGGGTGACGTCGGGGAACGGCTGGTGCCGCGCCTGGCGGAACGCGTGCGGGCCCTGGTGGTGGGCAACGGCATGCACACCGACGTGGAAATGGGGCCGATCATCAGCCGCCAGGCGCTCGAACGCATCGAGGGCTATGTCGACATTGGCGTGGCGGAAGGGGCGACGCTGGTGGTCGATGGACGTGGTCTGACAGTGGCCGGCCATGAACAGGGATTTTTCACTGGCGGCACATTGTTCGATCACGTCACGCCGGAGATGCGTATCTGCAAGGAAGAAATCTTCGGGCCCGTACTGTCGTGCGTGCGGGTCCACGATCTGTCAGCCGCGATCGACTTGATCAATGCACACGAATTCGGTAATGGCGTCACATGTTTTACGCGCGATGGTCATGTCGCCCGGGAGTTTGGACGCCGGGTGGAAGTCGGCATGGTTGGCATCAATGTGCCGATTCCCGTGCCGATGGCCTGGCATGGCTTCGGTGGTTGGAAGAGCAGCCTGTTTGGCGATACGCACGCGTATGGTGAAGAGGGGGTGCGTTTCTACACCAAGCAAAAGTCGATCATGCAACGTTGGCCGGAAAGCATCGAACGCGGCGCCCAGTTCGATATGCCTACCGCTAAGTAAGTCTCAATGCCGAGAAATCGAAAGTCCAAGCATTTTTCCGAAAGATCACTGTAGCAGTCCGTCCCATAATCGTTGCATGCGAGCTCGGTCCGCCAGCCCTCGGCGTAACTGATGCTCGCCATGCACGTACCCTTATCAGACGGAGACATTATGGGAAACAAGACGGGAAATCGGGTTTTTGCGGAAACACTGAAGGCATATGGCGTCGACCATTTCTTCAACGTGCCGATGATCATCCCACCCGGAATCAAGGAAATGACAGCGATCGGCGTGAAGTCCGTTGTCACGCATTCGGAGAAGGCTGCGGCCTACATGGCCGACGGCTATGCCCGCGAGTCCGGCCGCATTGGCGTCTGCGCGTCGCAGGCGATAGGCGCGGCCAATCTCGCATCAGGGTTGCTGGATGCATTGATGGCGAAATCTCCGGTGCTGGCCGTCAGCGGCGGCAGCACGCCGGACACTCGGGAACGCAACTTTTACCAGGAAATCGACCAGCGTTCAATCTACGCTGGCTTGACCAAGTTCAGCGCGCGGATTGACAAGGTTCAGCGCTTGCCGGACCTGTTTCAACAGGCCGTACGCATGGCAACTACCGGTTCGCCGGGGCCGGTGCATCTGGAGCTGGGAGGCTTCTGGGGCGGCGTGCTGATGGAGGAATTCGAGCCGGTGATGCCGCCGGAACCACGTTACGGTGCCTGCCCTCCGGTACGTCCACAAGCACCGATGGAGGATATCCGCACCGCCGCTGCCGCGCTGCGGAAGGCGAGGCGTCCCATCATCATGGCTGGTTCCGGCATCCGTGCGTCTCGTGCGCAAACGGCACTGCTGAACTTCGCACGCATGGCAAAAATTCCGGTTGCAACGTCGCTCGATGCCAAGGCCGCTATCCCTGAAAGCGACGCCTTGTACGTCGGTGTGGCCGGCGACTATTCGCGCGACACTGCCAATATCGCAATCTCCGAAGCCGACTTCGTGCTGTTCGTCGGTTCCAGCACCGGCAGCATGGCCACTCGTCAATGGTCGGTGCCTGCGCCTGGCGTGCCGGCGGTGCAGATCGATATTGACCCGCGTGAGCTGGGCCGCAACTATCCCTTGATTGTCGGGCTGGTGGGCGATCCGGCGGCGGTGCTGGAACAACTTGGTGCCGAGCTGGCTGGTCCTGTCGGCAACTCTGCATGGTTGCAGCGCATCGTGGCCTTGCGCCAACAGTGGCAGCAGTCCGCCGCCGAGTACGAAACCTCGGACCTTGCGCTGATCAGGCCGGAGCGCCTTTGCGCGATGCTGTCCGAAGCGCTGCCTGACGGTGCGCTGGTGGCGGTCGATACCGGGCACGCGGCCGGGTGGGCCGCGCGCAATATCTATCTCGACCGGCCTGGCCAGTCGCTGATACGCGCAGCGGGATCGCTGGGTTGGGCATTCCCGGCGTCGCTGGGTGCGAAATGTGCCAATCCCGATCGTCCGGTCGTGTGCTTCACTGGCGATGGCGCTTTCTATTACCACTTGGCAGAGTTGGAGACTGCCGTTCGCTACGGTATCAATACCGTTACGGTAGTGAATAACAATCAGGGCTTTAACCAGGAACGGGTCTTGTGGGACGAGAACGCGGCGCTCGAGAAGAACTGGAAATTCGGGCCGGTGGATTTCGCGGCGGTCGCCGAGACGTTTGGTGCGAAAGCCTATCGGGTTGAGCGCGCCTCAGACTTTAAGCGTGCGTTCGAGGACGCGCTGGCGTCGGGTCGGCCAGCACTGATCGATGTTCGTACGGATCCGTCCGCCATCGTCCCCATTCCATGGACCCAGGACCGCTAATCACCGCCGCGTCCTCGCCACGTCGGCAGGACGCACCGTCTATCTACAATATTTAGGGAGCAATAATGAGCGAACAACGACCTTCTCAGGCTGCAGCCGCTGCAGGATTCGTCGCACGCCGCGTAGTGACCGGCCACGACAAGAATGGCAAGTCTGTGGTGCTGTCGGACGGACCGCCGCCGCTGGCGTTTTCGACGCCCGCGCTGCCAGGGTATGTATCCTACGACATGTTCCGCACCTTTGAAAGCCCGGTGTCGATTGCCGTGCAGACCGCGGAAACCACCGACGGCCCGCGCCGACAACTGCCAACGCAGGGCGGGACGGTGATCCGCGTCAGTCAGGTTCCACCGACCCACCAGACTACCAGCAATATGGACGCGTCGGCGGCGTCGCAAGCGTTCAAGGCGCTGGGGAATTCCGCTGGGCATACTGGCAGCGCTTCCGCAAAAGACGCGCTGATGCATCGTACCGAGACCATCGACTACGTGATGGTCCTTTCGGGTGAACTGACCCTGGTGCTGGACGAGGCGGAGGTCGTATTGCGTGCAGGCGATGTACTGGTGCAGTGCGGCACCAACCACGCGTGGCAAAACCGGTCAGATGCGCCGGCTACGGTGATGTTTGTCCTGATCTCGGGCGCGTATCAGCCAGAACTGACCGAGGTCCTGGCCGGCGCCGCTGAAACCCACGCTTCCTAGTTCGCAACTGATCTGCTGGCCGGTGTGGTGCGCCATGCCGGGTACCGGCCAGCAATCGAGTACTGCAGCAAAAAGAGAAATTATGCGAGCCTGAAAAAGGCCGCAAGGAGACAAGAGCATGTTAGCGAGAACTATCCCTTTACACGTGCGACGTGGATCGCCGCTGCCTGAGCCTTCCGGTATCAGCGCCGGAGCATGGATTGTGTTGGCATCGGCCTTTTTTGGCTGGATGTTCGACGCCATGGACATGCATTTGTTCACGATGATCATGTTGCCTGCACTGCGCGATCTGATGGGACCCTCGGCTCATGATCTGATGCGGATAGGCGGCCTCATTGTTGGCGCAAAGCTGCTCGGCATTGGCCTGGGAGGGATTTATTTTGGCGTGCTGGCAGACCGTTTTGGACGGGCGCGGGTCATGCTAGCCACGATGCTGATTTACTCGCTGTTCACAGCAGCCAGCGCGTTGGCGCAAAACTGGCAGCAACTTCTGGCTTTGCAGATGATTGCCGGTATCGGCCTTGGTGGTGAGTGGGCCGCCGGCGCTGCGCTGGTGGTTGAGAGCTGGCCGAAACGGCATCGCGCTAAGGCCGTGCAAGTGATGGCGGCTGCCGCCGTGGTCGGGCAGATTGCCGCCGCCATGTTGGCGATAGTCATGTTTGATCTGGGGTGGCGCTGGATACTCGCGGTGGGTGCCGTACCAGCGATCGTCAGCCTTGGCTTGCGCTTTGTGACGCCGGAATCTGCGGAGTGGAAACGTTCGCACGAGGCGGCGCTCCAGCATAAGGGGCCCAGGATGGGCTCGCTTTCCGACATCTTCGGCAGCTCGCTGCGACGCAGGACGGTCGTTGGCTCGCTGGTTGCCGCCGCCGTGATGATAGGCAGTTGGGGTGGGGCGGTGCTGTTTCCCTCGCTGCTGCAAGCCTTGGTCCTAGGTCTCAGCTCGACTGAACTGACCCGTCAGACCGGCATCCTGTTCATGGCGATGAATGCTGGCGCCGCGCTGGGCTTTGTTTCGACGCTGGTGCTGGTGTGGCTGAAGCCGCGTGTGTCGCGGCGTGCCGTGTTCGCCTTCTACTGTGGCGGCGCGTGGCTGGTGTCGATGTTCCTCTACACCGCTGTTGATACGGTGCCGCTGTTCCGTCTGGGGATGTTCGGCTTCGGTTACTTTGCGTTGGGCGCCTTCGGCATCGTCTCCATCTATTTGACGGAGCTTTATCCTCTGCATTTGCGTGCCACGGGCCAAGGATTTACGTGGAACATCGCAAGGGTGTTTACCGCAATCGGTCCCCTGACGGTGTCCGCCGCGTCCAGCACCTATGGGTTCAATGCGGTAGGGATTGCCATCGCCAGCGCGTTCATCCTCGGATTGGTGGCCGTCGGCTTCGGGCCGGAGACCGGTCGTGAAAGCAGCGCGGAAGGCATGGTGAGTGATGCGAAGCTGCAACGTGACCGCGCTTCGCGGTAACTGGACCAGAGAGGAAAACCATATCTCAGCAATTCGCAGGGAAAGTGGTCGTCGTCACGAAGAAGCGCGTCATGCACAAATGGCGCGTGAAAGACTTCATCGCCTTGGTCAGCCGGAAGATATTGCCGCGCTCGCTGTATTTTTGAGCTCGCAGACGGCGCGGCATATTCCAGGCACCGCAATTGTTGTGGACGGCGGTAGCACATCGGGACTGTACTGACGCCGTCCCAGACTGATCCGCAAAATCTCGGTTCGATGCGTTCATCGGCACCCGGTCCCCACCGGCGGCTGGGTTTGCGTTCGGCCCGAGCTGTGGACGGCACGTTGCCCGCCTCAAGCTGCTGCCTTAACGCGGGCGAACTGTCATCTATATGAAATGAATAATAAGGAGACAAAAATAATGAACACCGGCATAGCACCACGCAAGACTTCCCCCCGTTTGACTTCGATTTGCATGGCCTACGCCTCGCTGCTCGCCGGGACGGCGCAGGCTGCCGAATTTGATACCGGTGGCGATGTAAAAATTCGGTGGGACAATACCGTGAAATACAGCGCGGCCTATCGCACCAAGGATCCGGCCACCGAGACCATCGGGGCGCGTAATTCAAATGGAGACGATGGCAACCTGAATTTCCGCAAAGGACTCGTGTCCAACCGCGTCGATCTGCTATCGGAACTGGATGTATCTTATAAGAGTTTCGGTGCGCGGGTGAGCGGCGCGGCCTGGTACGATGGCCTGTATCGGCGTGAGAATCGTAACGACTCACCGGCAACCGCTAATGCATTACCGGCCAATGTGTTCGCGCCCGGAACGGCATCGCTACTCGGACGGCGTGGCGAGGTACTGGATGCGTTCGTTTTTGGACAAGCTGATTTAGGGAACAGCAAATTGGCGAGTTTCCGTCTGGGACGGCACGCTTTGCTGTATGGAGAGAGCGTCTACTTCGGCAGCAATGGCATCGCCGGCACGCAAGGGCCGGTCGATGTCATCAAGGCCCTGCAGGTGCCGTCGTCCCAGGTCAAGGAGATTATCAGGCCAGTCAACCAGTTGTCGACCCAGGTGCAGGTGCGACCGGACCTGAGCGTGGGGGCCTACTATCAGTTCGAATGGCGCAAGAATCGCCTGCCTGCGGCCGGCAGCTTCTTGTCCGTGAGCGACTTCCTGGATGACGGCGGAGCGCGCTTCCTGCGCGGGGCACCGCTTGTGCCCGGCGGCGGCGGGCAGGTATTGTTGCGCACGGCAGACGTCGAGGCTTCGAACTCAGGGCAATTCGGTGCCCAGTTGCGCTGGCAGCCGACCATGCTTGACGCGGAGTTCGGTCTGTACGCCACCCGTTCGAGCGCCAAGAATCCCATCGTCCACGTGCGCCCGGCCGTGCTTGCCGGCATAGGCGTGGTTGACCCGTCCGCATTCAATCCGCGAACCGGTCAGGTGGGGACCTATTCGCTGGTCTACCCTGAAGGAATCAAGACTGTTGGTGCCAGCTTCAGTACCACCACCGGCGAGCTGAACTTTGCCGGTGAGGCGTCGTTGCGGCGCGACATGCCCTTGGTCGTCGCCGCGGTGCCGGTGTTGCCGGGACAGGTCATTGCCAACCATGGCGACACCTTGTACCCGGTTGGAAATACCGCGCATATGCAGGTCTCAGCCATCTATGCGCTGTCACGGACGGCCTGGTGGCAGGGCGGTTCGCTGATCGCCGAGCTGGCTTGGAATCGTCGTCTGAGCGTCACGCGTCAAGCAGGACTGGTGGATCCGAACAGCACCCGCGACGCCAGCGCTGTGCGTATCGGCTTTGAGCCGGTCTATTACCAGGTCTGGTCCGGCGTCGATCTGACCATTCCGCTGAACGTCGGCTATGGCGTGTCGGGGCGCTCGTCAGTCATCCCCCAGTTTAGCGTTGAACATGGCGGCGATGTCACGGTCGGCATTAGCGCCGACTATCAGAAACAGTGGAAATTTGGCTTGAACTACGTGTCCTTTACCGGTGGTCCACGGCCGCTGACGATGCAGGCGAGTTCACCTTCCGGCACTGCCAATACTTTCGGCCAGACCCTGGCGGACCGCAATTTCATTGCATTCAGCGCGCAGCGCACATTTTGAAAATACGAGGATAGATCATGTTGAAAGATATTTCGTGCGTGGCCATGGCGGCCGCGCTGTTGACGACAGGTGGCCTGGCGCGCGCGGGCGTATCGGCCGACGAGGCGGCCAAACTCAAGACCACGCTGACGCCCTTAGGCGCCGAAAAGGCGGGCAATGCTAACGGCAGCATTCCGGCCTGGGATGGCGGATGGACTAAGGTACCCAAGTCGGGCGAAGTCACGGCGGCGCTGTTTGCTGACAAACCCATTTTGAGTATCACCGCCGCAAACCTGGCGCAATATCAGAACAATCTTGCTGAGGGTACGTTGGCGATGTTCAGGAAATATCCTGATTACCGCATGGACGTGTTTAAGACCCAGCGCACCGGGGGGGCGCCCCAGTGGGTGTATGACAACACCTTCCGCAACGCGACGGCGGCTCATAGTGCACAAGGTGGACTGTCGATCTCGAACGTCTATGGCGGTATTCCTTTTCCGATTCCCAAGACGGGAACTGAAGCGATGTGGAACCATCTGCTGGCCTACGTCGGCGAAGCCTACCGCACACATGTACGTGTCTGGATGGTCAACCCGGACGGCAAGCGGGTCATGGCAAGTGAAGCGATCACTGAGCGCCAGTTACCGTACTACGACCGGGATGGCAGCGCCGGCAAATTTGATGGATTTTTCAACCTGATGCGCACCACGCAAGTCGCCCCCGCATTCAAGGCTGGCGAGCAGGTGTTGAGCAAGGACTCGCTCGACCAGGTCGGCACCGGGCGCCAATCGTGGCAATACCTGGTGGGCCAGCGCCGCGTTCGCAGGGCGCCCAGCATCGGCTACGACACGCCTAGTTTCGTTGCGTCAGGCACCTTCAACTTTGACGAAGTGTTCATGTTCAACGGTGCGCTTGATCGCTACGACTGGAAGTTGCTCGGAAAAAGAGAAATCTACATTCCATATAACCGCAATAAGCAGTTTGCCGCGCAGGAAGCCCAAGTGCTCACACCACGTTTTATCAGCCCGGATATCGCCCGTTGGGAACTACATCGTGTGTGGGTGGTGGAAGCGACACTGGCGCCTGGAAAGCGTCATGTGTATCAGAAACGCCGCTTCTATCTGGACGAGGATACCTGGGGTGTGATGTTGGCGGAAGGCTATGACGCCCAAGGACGGTTGTGGCGCTATTCGGAAAATGTGCCATTTGCCGCAGGTGATCCGGCGCAGGGCTGGTCAGGTGAGGTCCAATACAACATGCTCGACGGAAGCTATGCCAGCAATGCCACGATGGTCGAACCGTTCAAGAGTGTTGCCAAGCGGCCTGAGACCTTTTTCACGCCCGAGACCATGGCAGGGGCCGGTGCTCGTTAACCTCGCGGTGCGCTGCGCTACGAGCAAGTGAAGCGGCGGGCGCACCAGAACGGAAGTCATATCATGATAAGTGGAACTACAGGGATGCTGCGGCGCGCTGCATTGGTGCTGGCATTGCTTACCCTTTGCTGCGCCGCGCGCGCCGCAGCCGGCGCGTGGCAGCGTCCGGCGCCGAAGGCGGCCAAGCCAGAGCAGTCGGTGCTGTTGAGCGTGGTCTTGGCCGGTAACCGGCTGGTCGCGGTCGGCGAGCGTGGACTCATCTTGTATTCGGATGACGATGGACGGCGTTGGACCCAAGCGATGGGGCCGGTCAGTGTCACACTGACGAAGGCTCTGTTCGTATCGCCACGTGTCGGCTGGGCGGTCGGCCATGGCGGCGTCATCCTGCATACGGACGATGGCGGCCAAAGCTGGGGCCGGCAGCTTGACGGACTACAGGCCGCGCAGCTGGCGGCGACGAAGTACGTTGCGGACAGTACGGATCCCGCGTTGCGCCAGCAAGCCGCCGCGGCCCGCCAACTGATACTGGATGGCGCGGATAAACCGTTCTTCGACATGCTGTTCGTGGACCAGCGCACTGGTTTTGCCGTTGGCGCCTATGGTCTGATATTCCATACCAGCGATGGCGGCGCCCATTGGACGCCGTGGATGGAACAC
Organism: Rugamonas apoptosis; assembly: GCF_014042355.1. Taxonomy (GTDB): domain Bacteria; phylum Pseudomonadota; class Gammaproteobacteria; order Burkholderiales; family Burkholderiaceae_D; genus Rugamonas; species Rugamonas apoptosis. Next base: position 9,416 of record NZ_JACEZU010000002.1, on the reverse strand, counting down.
GTCGACAACCCTCAGGGATTGCACCTGTATGGCATGGCGCGCGATGGCGCCACCTTGTTTATCGCGGGCGAGCAAGGCTTGCTACTGCGCTCGACCGATGGTGGACAGCAATTCAGCCGCGTGCCAGGACCGTACAAAGGCAGCTATTTCGGAATGGTCTCCCTGTCTGGCGGCGAGCTCTATCTGTATGGCTTGCGCGGCAGTTTATATCGCAGCGTCGACCACGGCGCGGCATGGTCGAAGATCGAAGCGCCGTCGCAAGCATCGTTCAGCGCGGCGTTCGACCTGTCGGCAACCGAGGCTGCCTTTGTCAACCAAGCGGGGCAACTATTCGTGATCGGTGGTACCGGCCAAATCCTTCAATCCGTACCCGGCATTGCGCTGGCGCCGTACACGTCCATGGCACGCAGCGCCGGCGGCGCATGGGTGCTGGCGAGTATGCGCGGTATCTCGCGTGTCGAACCTGGCAGACCGACTGCCTCAGCAACTGGAAATGAGATAACTAAATGAAGAGTCAGTCAGACCAGAATTTTCCCGTCGTGCGTGAGCTCGTCCACTTCGACCGCCGCTCCGGTGGGCGGACGGAGCGCGTGCTGTTCAACCATCGGGGCTGGGTCGTTACCTTCTTCGTCTTGATGACGCTGGCGCTGGCATGGCAATTACCGAAACTGCGCATGAACGCCAGTTTCGAGAGCATGATACCGGTACATCATCCCTACATCGCCAATTTCCTCGCGCACCGTGACGATCTCAAGGGCCTCGGTAACCGGGTGACGATTACCGTGGAGACAAAACACGCCACGATCTTTGAACCGCGCTATCTGGAACAGTTGCGCCAGCTGAACGATGAAGTATTGCTGATGCCAGGGGTGGACCGGGCTTTCATGAAGTCGCTATGGACGCCCAATACGCGCTGGATTGCGGTCACCGAGGATGGCCTCGATGGTGGCCCTGTTATGCCTGACAACTATGACGGTGGCGCCGACGGTGTCGCGCGTGTGCGCGCCAACGTTGAGCGGTCCGGTGAGATTGGCCAACTGGTCGCCGCGAATTATCGCTCCAGCGTGTTGCAAGTGCCGTTGCTGGAGACCGATCCGCGCACTGGAGGAAAGCTGAACTATGCCGAATTGGCTAGTCGGCTGGAGGTGCTGCGTGCGAAATACCATAGCGGCGACATTGACATTCACATCACCGGTTTCGCCAAGTTGGTGGGCGACCTGATCGATGGCGCCAGGGTTGTGGCGGGATTTTTTGTGCTGGCTATCTTGATTTCGTCGATAACGGTGTTTTGGTACACACGCTGCGTTCGCAGCACGCTGTTGGTAGTGTGCTGCTCGCTCGCGGCGGTAGTGTGGCAACTGGGCTTGTTGCCGTTGCTCGGTTACGCGCTGGATCCGTATTCGATGTTGGTGCCGTTTCTGGTGTTCGCCATAGGCATGAGCCATGGTGCGCAGAAAATGAACGGCATTATGCAGGATATTGGCCGGGGTACGCACCGCTTGGTGGCGGCTCGCTACACTTTCCGTCGCTTGTTCCTGGCCGGCCTGACCGCGCTGGCGTGTGATGCTGTTGGCTTTGCCGTCTTGATGACGATTCAAATCAAGGTTATTCAGGACCTGGCGATTACGGCCGGCCTTGGCGTGGTGGTGCTGGTGTTCACGAATCTGGTTTTGCTTCCTGTATTGTTGAGTTTTAGCGGCGTGAATCAGGCCGCGGCAGCGCGCAGCCTGGCGGCGGAGACGCGTCAGTCGCGCATCGAACGCCTGCTGGTGCGGTTCGCCGGACGCCGCTGGGCGACGGCCACTGTCCTCCTGGCGGGCCTATTGGCCGTCGCCAGCTTCCTGGTCAGCCGAAACTTGCAGGTTGGCGACCTTGATCCGGGCGCGCCGGAACTGCGCGCCGATTCCCGCTATAACCGCGACAATGCGTTTGTCGCCGCGAATTACGCCACCAGCTCCGACGTTTTGGTGGTCATGATTAAGACCCCGGAAAATCAATGTTCGCGGTACGAGGTGTTGGCGCCGATTGACCGCCTTGAGGCGGAGTTGCAGCAGTTGACCGGTGTCGAAAGCACCATGTCGCTGGCCAAACTGAGCAAGCGCGTGATCGTCGGTATGAATGAAGGCCATTTTGCGTGGCACGAACTGCTGCCCAACCAAGACATGCTCAACGCGGTCACCACACGCGCGCCGCGTGAGTTGCTAAACCAAAGCTGTAGCCTGTTGCCGTTGTTCGTTTTCTTGAAAGATCACAAGGCCGACACGCTTGGCGCTGCGGTTGGCACTGTCGAACGCTACGCCGCCGCGAACGGCAGGCCCGAGTTACAGTTCCTGCTCGCCGCCGGGAACGCCGGGATTGAAGCTGCCACCAATGTTGTCGTCCGAAAGGCTTCACGGGACATGCTGTTCTGGGTCTACGGTGCCGTCACGCTGCTGTGCTTTGTAACCTTCCGATCGTGGCGGGCTGTGGCGGTCGCCATCTTGCCGCTGGCATTGACGTCGATGCTGTGTGAGGCGCTAATGGTCTGGATGGGCATCGGCGTGAAGGTCGCGACCTTACCGGTCATCGCACTCGGGGTCGGCATTGGAGTGGACTATGCGCTCTACGTGCTCAGCTTGATGTTGACGCAGTTGCGCAGCGGCGCGAGCCTGCAGAAAGCCTATGCTGAGGCGCTGCGCTTTACCGGCAAGGTGGTGATGCTGACCGGTGTAACGCTGGGACTGGCTGTAGTCACCTGGGCTTGCTCGCCGATCAAATTCCAGGCCGATATGGGTGTGCTGCTGGCCTTTATGTTCATCTGGAATATGCTGGGAGCGCTGATGTTACTGCCTGCGCTGGCTTACTTCCTGTTGAAGCCGGTTGCCGTACTCACTGTGGTTGCGGCACCTGGCAACCAGGTACCGCAGCCGCCCGTAGTTCGGGATCGGCACACCGTCTCCTAAACGTCGGGTACGAGGGTTTCGTGATGAACTGCCGAAGAGAATGTTGGCAAGATCCTGCGGCGCGAGCCTCATCGCCTTGTCGATCCGACCGTTGGGAAGACTCCTCAAACGCGTGTCGTCGATCGGTCAGTGGCAAGGAAAAATCCTCGGCGCAATTTTGATTGCGCTCGGATTGAAGGTCGCCGCCCAGCAACGACGAGGCGGCGCAAAATGGCCGCTTCTTTGCAAGGGGAGTGGCGCTCCGTGTCGAACCTGAAAGCTCAACATCTGACACATGCTGTCAGACTAAGCCACAACTTGTACGCTTCAGTTTAGGTGCGGCGGGCGATCCGCCATGCGCGTGGGCTGAGTCCCACCGCTTTCCTGAACGCCGTGGCGAAGTGGTTCGGCTGGTCAAACCCGCATTGCATGCCCACCTCGGTGATGGCCAGTTCGGTCTTTTCGAGCAGATGTCTGGCCCGTTCGATGCGCAGGTCAAGCAGATAGCCGTGCGGTGGTTTGCCCATAACGGTGCGAAAAGTGCGGGCAAACTGCGATGGACTCAGCTCGGCTAAATCCGCCAGACTGCTCAAGGGTAGGTGCTCGTCCATGTGCGCTTGCATGTGAGCGATTACCCGTTGCAGCTTGCCTCCACTTAATGGCGACTGGTTAAACGGCATGTCTAGCGAGGCCGCTGAATGCTTGCGCAGCAAATGTACGACCAAGGCCCGTGTGAGCGCATCCAGCATCGACGCCGCACCGGTTTCCATGTCGGACGCGGCCAGCAGCAGCAGTCGTCCGAGTTTATCGACGACTTCATCAGCTACGGCCAGGCGCGGAACCAGCGTCGCGTGTTCGTCTTGCAGTCCGCTTTCCGCCGCGGTCTGGTGAACCAGGTCTGCGGGCAGATGCACAAGTAATACATCGGAATGCCCTTTGAATCCGCGTGCCGCTCCCATGCCGGCGGGCATTAGACTCATCTGTCCGCTGCCGGCCCACCGACGCTCCCAATGCCCTGAAGTCTGCGCATCTTCTATGAGTAGATGACCACCGAGATTGACGACCAAGAGATTGTCGCGCAAGGGCGCCACAGTCATGGCACCGGGACCAGGTGAATGTCGGTAATGCTGAACAATGGCACTACGGTGGCCATCACCACCTACTGAAAAAAGCGGAGGCGTGGCAAGCATACTGGTTAGGTCAGAAGGCGAGATTTCGCCTGGACTTGGAGACGACATGATTCACCACCGCTCGTGTTATTTCATGAATTTTGCCCAGTTACCTGTGCGCGAACATCGCGTCGACAGTAAAACCAGATCATTGCCCGTAACTGCTGCTTGAGCATAACACATAGGCGTGTACGCCAAAATAGCGGCTTGCAAGTAGCAGGGGAAGTTGGCGCTGCGCGGGCGCCTGACTGCGCGCGCTCGTCACATTTTCATGCGTTGATGCCGAGAATTCGAAAGTCATGGCGAATTCCCTGAAGCCCGCGACGTCGTTGCGATCAATAATCAGCCGATGCGGGCGGATAGCGCCCGCCAATCCGTCAGTGACGCAGACACGAGACATCAACCGAGGAGGAACTGGGATGGCGACCACACCAGACAAAATCAAGCAGATGATTGCAACCGCACAGAAACTGAGAGCATCGCATTTCGGCACGTTTGGACGATTCAAGGAGCACCCTGCCGAGCAGATGACCGGCGAGGAAAAAGTCGCTTACGAGTTGGTCAAAGGAGCGCGTGGTATGGTACCTGGCCCATACAAGATCTGGTTGCGCAACTTGAAGCTGACGGAGGTGATGCTGCGGATGGGCGTGCACTATCAAGACCAATCAACCCTGTCAAAGGCGGAGATCGAAATCGCCGTTAATTTGACCGCAGGCAAGTGGATGGCCGTCTATCCCAGCTATGAGCATGAATGGATGGCGGAATACCTTGGAGGACTGCCGGCGGAAAAAGTGCAAGCCCTGATTGCTGGACTACCGACTTCGTTTGACGACGCACGACAACAGATGATCTATAACATTACTCAGGCGCTGCTCGCACCTCGGCTTATCCCGGTGGGGCTGCACCAAAGAGCCGTCGAGATTTTGGGCCACGACGGTTTAACCGATCTGATCGCCTTCATCGGCTATTTCACTACCGTATCGCTAACCTTGCGGGCCTATGACGTGCCTGCCGATGCCGTGGGCTTGGATGACCGGGAGCACATGTCTTAGCATCCGTATTCGACGGCAATTCAAATGTGAGGGTGTATCTGAATTCAATTGTATTAAAATTGACGTATGAATACCATCACCATACGTCAACGCCTCAACCGCGAACAAAGTCGTGAGCAAACACGTGAGCGCCTGCTGGAGGCCGCTCACGCTGTCATTATTAAGAAAGGCTTCGCGCTTGCCAGTGTTGAAGACATTACTGCCGCAGCCGGTTATTCGCGTGGCGCCTTCTATTCTAATTTTACCGACAAGACCGAGCTTTTTGTCGAGCTGCTGCGACGCGAAACCGCCGATATTGACCGTGACTTCCAGCAGTTGTTGGGAGCCCCACTGGTGGACGCCGCGGTATTGCAGGAAAAGATCGCTGGTTACTACAGCCGCCTATACCAGGACGATATGTGCAGCGTGTTGTGGCTGGAGGCCAAAGTTGTCGCAGTGCGCGATGCGGAGTTTCGCGCGACGCTGAGCGAGTTTCTGAAGGAACGTCATGAGCGGTTGACGGAGTTTGTTACGACGTTTTTCCGCCTGGCCAAGACGCCGCCGGCAGCACCCTCGCACCGGATTGCGATCGGTCTGATGGCGTTGTGCGAGGGCATGTGCTTTGCCCATCTTTGCGATCCCAAGCGGATCAATGACAAGACCGTCGAAGAGGTACTGTCGTGGTTCCTCAAAACCGTGATCGCCGTGCCGCATCCATCGCCTCAGACCGCGTTGGCCGCGCCGAGGGTGAAGACGCGGGTGCCTGCCAAGCGTGGCGGCGCAGCCAAGGCGAAATAAACGGCTCAGGCGCCGGGTGATAGCAATACGGCGCGGCCGGGCCCGCGTTGCTCGACATGGCGATGTGCCCTGACTGCTTGGTTCAGCGCGAAAGTTGCCACGCCCGGCGCGATCAACCCACCCGCGCGCTCTGCTAGTGCTGCTAGCCGGTGCGGGGCGGTGGCAAACACTGCCCAGCTATAGCGCGTTCCCCGCGGCAGCGCGGCGCAGACAATCACGTGGCCCGCTATCTCCCCGCGTCCCGGTGCCGTGCGCGCGATTAATTATGCTTGCCGTGCCTCGGCGTTGCCGTAGCGGATCAGCGTGGTGGCGGATTTCAGTGTGCTCATAGAATCAGTGCCAGCCAATCCAGTTGGCGATGGCGGCGCCCATCACCAGCTCCAGATCTCGCCCATTAAGCCAAGGTAGCTCTTCGGTGAACATGGTCACGCAGTCGCGCCAATTGCAGTGGAGGCGTGTGATATCGGTGCCCCAAAACATCCGTTCGGCGCCGTAAGCGTCGAAGGTATGCCGCAGCATTGCATGGGTGCTGGAAAAGGGATAAGCATCAGTGGCCATGCTGGGGATGCCTGTGGCCTTGACGGCGATATTGGGGTGGCGGGCGAGTGCAAGCAGGGCATCGAGATGTGCCGCGGCATCGGGCAACTTTGTGAACGGACTGACCGACAAATGATCCAGCAATAGTCGCATATTCGGGAAGCGGGCGGCGACCTCCCCGATTGCCGGCAGCAACTGCGGCATCACCATTAGGCCGACCGGGAATTCGCGTTGGTGTGCCGCTGACCATAACCAGTCCAGCGCACCGTTGGTCAATTGTTGGACGCTGTCTGGTGTTGCCAGCAAGAAACGTAGACCTTTCATGCCCGGCCTGGCCAACCAGCGGTCGACCAGCGATTCGTTGGCATCGTCGTCGAGCGGGAACCACCCGAGTGTGGCAAAACGGTCAGGATGCAGTTGCGCTGCTTGTACTGCATAGTCATTGGAACCTGTATCCCAAACAGCAGGGCAATTGACTGCGCGATGGATACCGGCTGCCTTCATGTCACTTAATGCGGTCTCCATGGTGTACGGCGCGCGCCAATGGTGACGCGGCGCGTGGGTGCCGGTCCAGAGATGGATTTGGGCATCAATAATGTGCATCTTGCCTCCAAGGTTATAACCGGTGCGACGGCTGTGCTGCGTGCTTCAGGCGGGCGCCGGTCCAGCCGGCGATCAACGATCCGTATTGAAGGTGCAAAGTGGCCCTATTTGCCAGGGTTCTCATGGTCGCTTAGATCCTTGATGGCAAAGTCCTCAAGTCCGCTGGCAAATTTTTGCAGCAATGCTAGCAGCTGGTCGAATTCCCGTTGCTCCCAATGTGTAAAAATCGCGCGGCCAATTCGCTCCCTGGCCGTTTCGACGGCAGCGCACATCGTTTTTCCTTGAGAAGTCATTAACACTTGCCGGACTCGTTTATCCGTTTCGCCTTCTTGTCGCTTAATGAGTCCCAATTTCTCTAATTTGGCAATCTGCCGGCTGACTGTCGTGTAGTCGCGCCCGATATTGTCGGCGAGCTCCACAACCCCAACTGGCGCCAGCCGGTCGACCGCCATCAGCAGGGGGAACAAGGTGCTATCGAGCGTAATGCCGGCCTCCTGCACCATTTTTTCATCCACTTGAGGGCGGTTCATGACGCCGACGATGCTGAGAATAGCTCCGTGCAGGGCTTTCATATTTTTTGAGATATGTGCATCTTGCACATTTTTTTTCGATGGCATATCATTCCTTCAGTTAAGTGCATTTTGCACATATATCGGAGGTATTATGACAGAGAATGTTGACATAGACGTACTGATTTGCGGTGCGGGTGCTGCGGGGCTTACACTGGCAATCGACCTTGCTCGACGGGGCATAAGCTTCCGCTTGATCGAGAAAGCGAACACACCGTTCCATGGATCGCGCGGTAAAGGAATTCAGCCTCGCACGCAGGAAGTCTTCGAGGATTTAGGCATACTTGACCGTATTGTCGCCGTGGGCGGGCTGTATCCGCCACAGCGCCTATATGAGGCTGACGGGAGCAGCACGGACGCCGAGTTTATCGTAGCAGCAACCCCAACTCCCGCTGAGCCGTATCAGCTGCCGTTGATGGTGCCGCAGTTTCTGACCGAACGGGTCATGCGCGAGCGACTGTGGGAACTGGGGCATACGCCGGAATTTGGCTGTGAGCTGATTGGGTTCCTGCAAGATGGCGATGTCGTTACCGTTAGCCTTCGCCGCGGCGGCACAGAGCAAGTGCTGCGCACTCGGTATTTGGTCGGGGCGGACGGCGGCCGCAGTTTTGTGCGCCATTCGCTGGGTATCGATTTCCCAGGTAAGACCTTGGGCGTGCGTGCAGTGGTAGCTGATGTTGTGCTGACCGGGCTGGAACGTGATGTGTGGCATCGGTTCAACAAAGAATCCATGGAGCGGCAAATTGCGCTGTGTCCGCTCTCGGGCACTAACTTGTTCCAGCTACAGGCACCGGTGCCGCTGGAGGGAGAGGTTGACCTGACAGCCGCAGGCCTGACCTCCATGGTCCAGCAACGCACTGGTCGCAGTGATATCGTGATTGAATCGGTTGCATGGGCCTCGGCGTACGGCATGAACGCGAGACTCGCTGAACGCTATAGAGTGGGACAGGTTTTTTTGGTCGGCGACGCCGCCCACATTCATCCGCCGACCGGAGGGCAGGGGCTCAACACGAGTGTACAGGATGCCTACAATCTGGGCTGGAAGCTGGCTGCCGCAATCGCCGGCGCTCAGGCTGAATTGTTGGAGAGTTATGAAGCGGAGCGTCGACCGGTTGCCGCAGGCATGTTAGGCCTGGCGACCAAGCTGCTTGACTCCGCAAAACGAGGCGAGATGCAGCGTGGGCGCGAAGTGCACCAACTGGACCTTGGTTATCCCGAGTCGCCGCTGGCACTGGACGGCAAGGGTTACGGGCATGCCGTTGCCGCCGGCGGTCGGGCGCCGGATGCTCCGCTGCGCGGCGCGGCCGGCCAGACCAGGCGCCTATTTGATCTGTTCAAGGGACCGCACTGGACGCTGCTGTGCCATGAGATAGGGCTCATTGGGGTGCGCGCGCGTCCGGGCCTGCATATCCATGTGTTGGGAACGGGCGGCGACGTTATCGATGCGGACGGCCACTTCGACGCGGCCTATGCCTTGCAGTCACCAGGTTGGGTGCTGATACGTCCAGACGGCTACGTCGCTGCGACTGTCGGTGGCCAAGATATCGATGCGCTTGAATGCTATTTACAACAAGTCGGACTCGCTTGATATTTTTTCGGTATAGTTTAGTCCGCGTCCTTTTCCGGGACGCGGCAAGAATGAGTGGGCATATGCGGACTGGTGAGGTGTACTGTCAATAGTGGACACTTCCGTTTCAAGCCGCCAGCGCCTGTTTGCTGAAATCAGCGGCAAACGACGCTGGTGATACGTAGCCAAGGCGCGAATGACGCCGCTGGCGGTTATAGAAG
>NZ_JACEZU010000029.1 GCF_014042355.1 Rugamonas apoptosis | reverse complement strand
CCCTTGTGCCAGCACCAGTTTGACCGCCTCGGCCCGGAATTCCGGCGTGTATGTTGTTGATCTCATGATTTCACTCCCTTTGACAAGTTTATCAAATGGAAGTGTCCGAAAATGTCAGGCTACCTCAGTATCAAACCATCGGTCGTAAAAATAGCTACCATAAATTCTATTGAATAAATGACATTTCTAGATTCAGTTCAATGCCCGAACAAGTGCGATCACTCCAGCACCGGCAGCCATCCCATATGGAATTAAGACCTCAGGAACAAGCTCGCTTCGCGCCAATAAATTCACGAGTGAAGAGAATGTGACGAAGAATTCGATCCTTCGTGGGAACGTAAAGGTTTGTTCTCCGATCCTTGTCCTAGCCTGCTGCTCCATATTATGTAAATTTGGATGTATATCTCCCGCCATTTCTGGGGTGTAAAGAAATGCGAATTGTATTTCTACCTCAGTCGAACCACTCCGTCGCTCAAATCCCTTATGTGGCCACTGCTGCGTATTGAGTGGCACAAGCGCGGTGAGGCGAACGTATTGGTATTGGGAACTATTTCGCTCTTGCTCTAATCTCGCCTTAATTGGCGAGGCATTGACCCATCGTGGCGACTTAGCATGAAACACCCGCTTTAAGTCTCGAGAGATCAAGAAATCATAAACTTGGACTCTGCTGCTGGCATATTGCGAGGCAATGCTCGACCGTGCCTTGCGTGCCTCTTCGCTATGAACAAACCGCCAAAACGCGTAGGCCAAGGCCGCTGAAACCACAACCCAAATCTTATTGGTTTCGCTTGGAAGCTGAACTTCAAAGACTTTATTCGGCAATTTCAGCCCGAGATATGCGGAGACGAGAATGAATCCACTCAGAGCCACCAAGTTTCGACGAACCTTATCCTTGTCATCTTCGTACATATAAAAAATTATTAAATTGACAGCTACGTGGAAAAGCAACGAAATTCATATGTTATATTCGGTCTTCTTTGGTGAAAGCCGCTGGAGCAAATTCTATCCTACCGGACGCCCAGTGTCAGATACCGTCTCAAATTTCAAGCGCTTTACTTGAAGCTATCCCGAGAATGCGGCTGTAGGCAAGTGCCGCCAATTGTCGCCCCCATTTCCAACAATTCAGCGCTGAAAAGTGGTCATATCGAGAGGCCAATCAACGATTTGCTCAGGACTCGGATCGTAGTCGCTCATCGGCTTGCCGCCGCCCCATGTGTCGCTATTGGGGTCATAGTCGGCCGGATAGAAAATTAGATTCGACGCATGTGGCCGTGGCACGTTACATTCGAACATCGCCATGTATGCCTCATGCACCTCACCCCGATCAGGTTTCATCGCACGTCGAACAATTTCGACAAGCTCTTCTCGAGTAACATCGGGCACGGGTTTGATGCGCTGTTTGCGCAGCACCCTCCACACAAAGTTAGCGTGGTTTTCACTTCCGTACACCCCTTGAAAAAAGCTCAGTGGAAGTTCAGTGCCTGCGAGTCTGTTGAACTCGGCGCACAGCGCCTGACTTGGGTTACCGTCGATGGTATCGGCAAGCTGGGCGAGCCGATCAACAAATTGCTCATCGAGTTGTGGAGGTGTTAGTTCTTGCCGTAGTTCCATATGTTCGCTTTGAAAAGCCGAGGTTTCAGAAAAACCGTTACTGGCCGTTTTCAGTCGCCGGTGAGTTTAGCGCACTTGACGGCCTCGCTGATAATCTGGCTGGAACGCGATACCAGATCGAACTACAGCAAACTGAATCGCCACGAGTCTGCTAGACACCCGCGAGCCGTTCAAAATGCCTTCGCTCAAACTCTGCTGGCGAAAGCCTGTCATTGAATCCGTGACGGCGCTTCGGATTGTAGAACATCTCGATGTAGTCGAAGATATCTTGCCTGGCGTCGTCCCTGCTCGCATAGGTCTTGCGCTTGATGCGCTCGCGCTTTAGAAGCTGGAAGAAGCTTTCAGCGACGGCATTATCGTGACAGTTTCCACGCCGGCTCATGCTTGGCTCCAGGCGATGCTCCTTCAAAAAATCGCGCCAGTCTTTGCTGGTGAACTGAGAACCTTGATCCGAATGAACCATCACGGGATCAGCCGGCTTGCGTCGCCAAACAGCCATCAACAGCGCATTCATCGCCAGCTCTGTATCAATCCGTGAACTCATCGACCATCCAACGACCTGGCGTG
>NZ_JACEZU010000028.1:1448-2859 GCF_014042355.1 Rugamonas apoptosis | reverse complement strand
ATTCACCACAACCTGCTAAGGTTATAGGGACAAGCCGTACGGGCAATTAGTATCAGTTAGCTTAATGCATTACTGCACTTCCACACCTGACCTATCAACGTCCTGGTCTCGAACGACCCTTCAAGGAGCTCAAGGCTCCGGGAAATCTCATCTTAAGGCAAGTTTCCCGCTTAGATGCTTTCAGCGGTTATCTCTTCCGAACTTAGCTACCCGGCAATGCCACTGGCGTGACAACCGGTACACCAGAGGTTCGTCCACTCCGGTCCTCTCGTACTAGGAGCAGCCCCCTTCAAATTTCCAACGCCCACGGCAGATAGGGACCAAACTGTCTCACGACGTTTTAAACCCAGCTCACGTACCACTTTAAATGGCGAACAGCCATACCCTTGGGACCGGCTACAGCCCCAGGATGTGATGAGCCGACATCGAGGTGCCAAACTCCCCCGTCGATATGAACTCTTGGGAGGAATCAGCCTGTTATCCCCAGAGTACCTTTTATCCGTTGAGCGATGGCCCTTCCATACAGAACCACCGGATCACTATGTCCTACTTTCGTACCTGCTCGACTTGTCAGTCTCGCAGTTAAGCACGCTTATGCCATTGCACTATTAGCACGATGTCCGACCGTACCTAGCGTACCTTCGAACTCCTCCGTTACACTTTAGGAGGAGACCGCCCCAGTCAAACTGCCTACCATGCACTGTCCCCGACCCGGATAACGGGCCAAGGTTAGAACCTCAAACAAACCAGGGTGGTATTTCAAGGTTGGCTCCACGAGAACTGGCGTCCCCGCTTCTAAGCCTCCCACCTATCCTACACAGATTGGTTCAAAGTCCAATGCAAAGCTACAGTAAAGGTTCATGGGGTCTTTCCGTCTAGCCGCGGGTAGATTGCATCATCACAAACACTTCAACTTCGCTGAGTCTCGGGAGGAGACAGTGTGGCCATCGTTACGCCATTCGTGCAGGTCGGAACTTACCCGACAAGGAATTTCGCTACCTTAGGACCGTTATAGTTACGGCCGCCGTTTACTGGGACTTCAATCAAGAGCTTGCACCCCATCATTTAATCTTCCAGCACCGGGCAGGCGTCACACCCTATACGTCCACTTTCGTGTTTGCAGAGTGCTGTGTTTTTATTAAACAGTCGCAGCCACCAGTTTATTGCAACCCTTTCGCCCTACTGAAGTAAATCAGCCAAGCTACCGGGGCGTACCTTTTCCCGAAGTTACGGTACCAATTTGCCGAGTTCCTTCTCCCGAGTTCTCTCAAGCGCCTTAGAATACTCATCTCGCCCACCTGTGTCGGTTTGCGGTACGGTCTCGTATGACTGAAGCTTAGAGGCTTTTCTTGGAACCACTTCCGATTGCTTCAGCACCTAAGTGCCTCGTCCCAGTCCCTTGAATCATGGC
>NZ_JACEZU010000028.1:0-1353 GCF_014042355.1 Rugamonas apoptosis | reverse complement strand
TGCGCCCGGATTTGCCTAAGCGCCTTCTATGAACCAGAAACCAACTATTCCAACAGTTGGACAACCTTCCGCGATCCGTCCCCCCATCGCATCATACGACGGTGCAGGAATATTAACCTGCTTCCCATCAGCTACGCATCTCTGCCTCGCCTTAGGGGCCGACTCACCCTGCTCCGATGAACGTTGAACAGGAAACCTTGGGCTTACGGCGTGGGGGCTTTTCACCCCCATTATCGCTACTCATGTCAGCATTCGCACTTCTGATACCTCCAGCATCCTTTACAAGACACCTTCGCAGGCTTACAGAACGCTCTCCTACCATATCCTTGCGGATATCCGCAGCTTCGGTGACTGGCTTAGCCCCGTTACATCTTCCGCGCAGGACGACTCGATCAGTGAGCTATTACGCTTTCTTTAAATGATGGCTGCTTCTAAGCCAACATCCTGACTGTTTTAGCCTTCCCACTTCGTTTTCCACTTAGCCAATCTTTGGGACCTTAGCTGGCGGTCTGGGTTGTTTCCCTCTTGACGCCGGACGTTAGCACCCGACGTCTGTCTCCCAAGCTCGCACTCATCGGTATTCGGAGTTTGCAATGGTTTGGTAAGTCGCGATGACCCCCTAGCCATAACAGTGCTCTACCCCCGATGGTGATACTTGAGGCACTACCTAAATAGTTTTCGGAGAGAACCAGCTATTTCCAAGTTTGTTTAGCCTTTCACCCCTACCCACAGCTCATCCCCTAATTTTTCAACATTAGTGGGTTCGGACCTCCAGTGCGTGTTACCGCACCTTCATCCTGGCCATGAGTAGATCACTTGGTTTCGGGTCTACACCCAGCGACTGAACGCCCTGTTCGGACTCGATTTCTCTACGGCTTCCCGATCTGGTTAACCTTGCCACTGAATGTAAGTCGCTGACCCATTATACAAAAGGTACGCAGTCACGGAACAAGTCCGCTCCTACTGTTTGTATGCACACGGTTTCAGGATCTATTTCACTCCCCTCCCGGGGTTCTTTTCGCCTTTCCCTCACGGTACTGGTTCACTATCGGTCGATTACGAGTATTTAGCCTTGGAGGATGGTCCCCCCATATTCAGACAGGATTTCTCGTGTCCCGCCCTACTTGTCGCATACTTAGTTCCACACATCGCATTTCACATACGGGGCTATCACCCGCTATGGCTCCTATTTCCAGAGGATTCTGTTATGCGTCATGCTAAATCATGCAGGCTCTTCCCATTTCGCTCGCCACTACTTTGGGAATCTCGGTTGATTTATTTTCCTGCAGCTACTTAGATGTTTCAGTTCGCCGCGTTCGCTTTGCATACCTATGTATTCAGTATGCAATGACC
>NZ_JACEZU010000027.1 GCF_014042355.1 Rugamonas apoptosis | reverse complement strand
ACTCTTGCGAGTATCCTATTTCATTACTTCTTGTGAACATTTGATATTTTAAGTATCACGAAGACTGGCTTCGTGTGCACTTCCATCAAACGTCCACACTTATCGACTGTGAATTTTTAAAGAACTTTATTCGGTACTGCTTGCTGCTCATCGACAAATCGTTTTGTTTGTCAGCAGCAGAGAAGTGAGATTATGCGGCATTTCGTATAACTCGTCAACCCCTTGTTTCGCCTCGCTCAACTCACATTTGCATGCGCTGTTTCGCGAGGGACCGAACTATAACAAACGAAACGATGGCTTGGCAAGGAATTTTTGCGGCGCACAACTGCTACAATTCCGCCCTTTTGCCGCCATGGCAAACAGTACAAGGAATATGGCCATGCAAGAAGCCAACACCCATACCGCCAAGCGCGGCACATTCAGCTCCGGATTCGGCGTCCTCGCCGCAACGCTGGGATCGGCCGTCGGGCTGGGCAATATCTGGAAATTCCCTTACCTCACCGGCGCCAACGGCGGTGCCGGCTTCCTGCTGATCTACCTCCTGGCGACATTGGTGATCGGCTTGCCGGTCATGATGGCCGAGCTGGCGGTCGGCCGCCAAGCCAGATCCAATCCCATTACCGCGCTCCAAAAACTGGCGCCCAAGGGCCAACCATGGTGGCTGATCGGTGCGGCCGGCATGGTCGCGGCTTTTTTGATCCTGTCCTTTTATTCGGAAGTGGTGGCCTGGGTGTTCGCCTATGTATTCAAGGCCATAGGCGGCTCTATCCTCAGCAACGATCGCCATGTCACGGAGGCGGCATTCAACGCGCTCATCGGTGATCCGGTGCAATCGCTACTGTGGCAATGGGGCGTACTGATCTTTATCGGCGGCATATTGCTGCTGGGCGTCACTAAAGGCATCGAAGCCTTGGCGAAGAAATTGATGCCCTTGCTGTTCCTGCTGCTGATGATCCTATGCGCCGTCAGCCTGTCGCTGGACAAGGCCGGCGAAGGACTGGCCTTTCTGTTCCGCCCGGATTTCAGCAAAATTACGGCCTCTGCCATCCTGACGGCCATGGGCCTGGCATTTTTCAAGCTTTCGCTGGGCATGGGCGCGATGCTGACTTACGGCAGCTATTTCCGCGATGATCAGAACATCCCGATGACAACTGCGCGTGTCATGGCGGCCGACCTGTGCGTGTCCATGCTCGCGGGCATGGCGATCTTCCCCGCGGTCTTCACGTTCGGCTTCGCCCCGGCGGCTGGTCCGGCCCTCGTGTTTATCACGATCCCAGCCGTATTTTCCCAAATTCCCATGGGGCAGTTGCTGATGATTGCCTTCTTCGTGCTGGCAGCCATCGCGGCGACCGGCGCCATGCTGTCGCTGACGGAAGTACCGGTTGTCATCCTCCATGAGCGGCTGAACATCCCCCGTCGCCGCGCGACCTTGCTCACCATCCTCGGCCTGGCGTTGCTCGGCTCGACTTGCGCGCTGACGAACAATGTCCTCGCTAACTTCAAGCTATTTGGCCTGAACATGTTCGATCTGTACGACTTCATCTCATCGAACGTTATTCTGCCGGCCGGCGGCATCTTGCTTGCCGTGTTCGTGGGCTGGGTCTGGGGTAAGGAAAAATTCACTAATGCCTTGTCCAATCAGGGAAAATTGAACAACCCGGGTGTAACGCGAGCGGCGTTCTTCCTGCTCCGTTACGTATCGCCCGTGCTGACTTTGCTGGTCATGCTGAAAGGCCTGAACCTACTTTAACGAAAAGAAAAAAAGCCAACGAAAACTGCTTCCGGATCTGTGATTTTTTACATTCCGGAACGTAGTATGCCTATACTTGGGAGGAATTGACTTTCGCCCGGGCGCTCGATGGACCAAAGTGCATTTCCCAATGTACCAATGCCGACAATCCTCATTGTCGACGACTCCCTGTCCTACCTCGGCGCGCTGCTGGACCGGCTGGAACGGCACGGCTTCCTGGTGGTACTGGCCCAGACGGCGGCCGAAGGGTTGATGCGGGCCGAATTTGCGGAACCGGATCTCATTCTGCTCGACGTCGTCATGCCCGGCATCGATGGTTTCGAAGCCTGCCGGCGCCTGAAGGCCGGCAAGGCGACCAAGGATATTCCCGTCATCTTCATGACCGGGGTGACCGATCCCAAACAGAAAGTCACGGGATTCGATGTGGGTGGCGTCGATTACATCACCAAACCATTCCAGATCGAAGAAGTTCTCGCCCGCATCAATACCCACCTTGCGCTGCGCAAGGCCAACCGCGAACTGCAGGAGATGATCGCCACGCTGGCCAAGGCCCGTGAAGACCTGATCCGCAATGAGAAACTGGCTGGGCTGGGCGCCATGGTGGCGGGCATCGCACATGAACTCAACACGCCTATCGGCAACAGTCTGATGGCGGCCAGCACCTTTGAAAATCAAACCGGCGACATCGTGCATGGACTGGCCGAGGATGGCAGCGTCAAGCGCTCCGTCTTCGAACGCTACATGGAAAATGCGCGCCTGACGGTGGATATCTTGAGCCGCAATTTGCACCGGGCGGCCGATATTGTCACCAATTTCAAGCAGGTCGCGGTCGACCAGACCAGTTCGCAACGGCGCAGCTTTTTGCTATCCGAAGTGGTGGCAGGAAATATCCTGACCCTGCAACCGACCATCAAGCGCACGCCATTTGTCATCCGGCAGGATATTCCGGAATCGCTGATGATGGATAGCTTCCCTGGGCCGCTAGGCCAGGTGGTCAACAACCTCATCAACAATGCGATCGTGCATGGTTACGATGGCTATAGCGACGGCGCGATCAATGTCAGCGCCAGACTGTCGTCGTTTGGCTGGGTCACGCTGGTGGTGGAGGACGAGGGCATGGGCATCAAGCCGGCCGACCTCCATCGGATTTTCGATCCCTTCTTCACCACCAAGATGGGGGTGGGTGGATCTGGCCTGGGATTGAATATCGTACACAATATTGTGACGGAAATCCTGGGCGGGACCATCGAGGTCAATAGCGAGCTAGGGCGGGGCACCAAGTTCACGCTGAAATTACCGATGCTGGCACCGACCAAACAGCCTGGCTGCTGAAGCAGGACGAAAAAAACCCCCATCTGCACTGAGCGCGATCTTGAGCGCGTTCAGGCTGATGGGGGTTTTCCCTTAATAACTAGCTTGACGATAACCTACTTTCACACTGGTTGCAGCACTATCATCGGCGCAGAGTTGTTTCACGGTCCTGTTCGGGATGGGAAGGGGTGGGACCAACTTGCTATGGTCATCAAGCTTTGAC
>NZ_JACEZU010000026.1 GCF_014042355.1 Rugamonas apoptosis | reverse complement strand
ACGACGGCCGTGGGCGAAGTGTTCCGCTACATCGTCGAGGCGCCGCCCGGCATGGACCCCAACGAGGTGCGCGCGCTGCAGGACTGGGTGGTGCGCCCGCAGCTGCGCATCGTCTCCGGCGTGGCCGACGTGGTCAGCTTCGGCGGCACCGTCAAGGAATACCAGGTGCAGGTGGACCCGGCCGCCCTTAAACGCTATGGCGTGACCATCGACCAGGTGAGCCAGGCCTTGACGGCCAACAGCGCCAACGTGGGCGGCGGCCAGGTGCGCCGTGGCGACGAGGCGCTGCTGGTGCGCGGCATCGGCATCTTCGACAGCATGGATGACATCGGCCGCGTCATCGTCAGCGCCAGCGCAGGCAAGACGGTGCTGGTGTCGGACCTGGGCACGGTGAGCGCCGGCTTCCGGCCCCGCTCGGGCGTGGTGGCCTTCAATGGCAACGACAGCGTGGTGGAAGGCATCGTCCAGATGAGCAAGGGCAGCAACGCGGCCAAGGTGGTGGCCGACGTCAAGCTGGCCGTGGATGCCGTCAACGCGCGCCTGCCCAAGGGAGTGCGGCTCAAGACCATCTACGACCGCACCCAGTTGATCGACCATACGGTGCGCACGGTGGGCGAGAACCTGCTGGTGGGCGCGGCGCTGGTGATCGCCATCCTGATCGTCTTCCTCGGCAACTGGCGCGCCGCGCTGATCGTGGCCACCGTGATCCCGCTGTCGCTGCTGTTCGCCTTCATCATGCTCGACGCGCGCGGCATCCCGGCCAACCTGATCTCGCTGGGCGCGGTGGACTTCGGCATCATCATCGACAGCGCCGTGGTGCTGGTGGAGGCGCTCATGGTGCGTCTGGCGCTGCAGGACTATGATCCGGCCGGCGACTTGTCGCCCTATGCGTGGCGCAAGCGCACGCTGAAACAGACGGTGGTGGAACTGGGCCATCCCATCCTGTTCGCCAAGGCCATCATCATTGTCGCCTTCATCCCCATCTACACCTTCCAGCGGGTGGAAGGCAAGATCTTCTCGCCGGTGGCATTCACGCTCAGTTTCGCCATGCTGGGTGCCATTGTGCTGAGCATGACGCTGGTGCCATCGCTGCTGGCGTGGACTGTCAAGCGCCACCCGATGGCCGAACGCCACAGCGCCTGGATGGCGCGCTTGACGGCCAGTTACCGGCGCTTGCTGGCGCGGGCCCAAGCGAGGCCGGTGGCCGTGTTCGCCGCCTCGGGCGCTGTGCTGGTGCTGACGCTGGCGCTGGCGCCGCTGCTGGGCAGCGAATTCCTGCCCAAGCTCGACGAGGGCAATATCTGGCTCACCATCAGCCTGCCCAATTCCACGGCGCTGGAAAAGACCCAGGAAATCGAGCACAAGGTACGGGCGATCCTGAAAAGCTACCCGGAAGTGGGCAACGTGATCTCGCACGTGGGCCGGCCGGACGATGGCACCGACCCCAAAGGGCCGAATAACATGGAGATCCTGGCCGATCTGACGCCCCGTTCCAGCTGGCGCTTCAACGACAAGGACGCGCTGGTGGCCGACATCTCGGCCCGCATCCGCCGCATGCCGGGCGTGCCCACCAACTTCTCGCAAGTGATCGAGGATAACGTGGAGGAGGCCTTGTCGGGCGTGAAGGGCGAGATCGCCGTCAAGATCAGCGGTCCCGAGCTGGACGTGCTGACGCAGGCCAGCGAGCAGGTCGCGGCCATCCTGAACGGCATCGCCGGCGCCGCCGACGTGGCCGCCGTGCGCATCGGCGGCCAGAGCGAGATCGATATCGTGATCGACCGTGTGCGTATCGCGCGCCTGGGTGTGAACGTGGCCGACGTCAATGGCGCGATCCAGACGGCGCTGGCCGGTGTGGCAGTCAACACCTATTTCGAAGGTGGGCGACGCTTCGACATCACGTTGCGGCTGCAGGAGCGCAGCCGCGCTTCCGTCAACGACATCGCGGCGCTGCAGATCAACCTGCCGGGTGGCGTGGGCACGGTGGCGCTGGGCGACCTGGCCCGGATCGAAGTGCGCCAGGGCGCGGCCCGCATCAGCCGCGAGGCGGGAGAGCGCAACGCCTCCGTCAAGGCTAACCTGCTGGGGCGCGACCAGGGCAGCTTCGTGGCCGAGGCCCAGCAGAAGGTGGCGGCAAAGGTGCACTTGCCGGCCGGCTACCAGATCACCTGGGGCGGCCAGTTCGAGAACCAGCAGCGCGCCGTGCAGCGGCTGCAGGTGATCGTGCCGATCACGGTGCTGTTGATCTTCTCGCTCCTGTTCTGGGCGTTTCGCTCGGTGCGCAAGGCGTTGTTGATTCTGGCCATCGTCCCGTTCACCCTGATCGGCGGCATCGCCGGGCTGGCGGCGGCCGGCCTGCATTTCTCCGTGTCGGCGGCCGTCGGCTTCATTGCCGTGGCCGGGATCTCGGTGCAGAACGGCGTGATCATGGTGGAGCAGATCGTTGCGCTGGCCAAGGGGCCGGCCACGCTGGTGGCCAGCGCGGCCGAGGGCGCGGCCCAGCGCCTGCGCCCGATCCTGATGACGGCCCTGATGGCCGGCCTGGGCTTGCTGCCGGCGGCCCTGTCGCACGGTATCGGTTCGGAAACCCAACGCCCGTTCGCGGTGGTGATCGTGGGCGGCATTGTGTCCGCCACCTTCTTCACCTTGCTGCTGCTGCCGCTGGCCTATCCCTATTTCGCGGAGCGCGCCAGCCAGGACTAGGCCTGGACGCCCCCGCAACCCGGCCGGCGCGCCCCCCGCGTGCCGGCCACCTTCACGTTTGAGAGCACACCATGCATGACCTGAGCGACATCGCCACCTGGCTGGAAAGCCATCCCATCCACCACGAATCGGCCGTGCATGACACGCTGCCCGATCCCACCTTCATCACCCAGGGCGAGACGGTGGTCTCGTTCAGCACCAATAACTACCTGGCGCTGGCCAATCACCCGCGCCTGGTGGCGGCGGCGAAGGCAGGGTTGGACCGTTACGGCGTGGGCAATTGCGAATCGCGCCTGCTGGGCGGCGACCTGGAGGTGTACCGCACGCTGGAGCGCCGCCTCGGTGAACTCAAGCACAAGAGCGACGCCGTGCTGTTCGTGACCGGTTATATGACCAACATCGGCGTGCTGTCGTCGCTGGTCAAGGCCGGCATGCTGGCGCGCCTGCATGGCTACCGCGCCAAAAAACGCCGCAAGTATGCTTATTACTCGGACGAGTTCAATCACATCAGCATCCGCGAAGGGATACAGATGTCGGGCGCCGAGCGCCACACTTACCGCCATTGCGACATGAACCACCTGGAGGAATTGCTCAAGGCGGCCGACGGCACGTGCCCCATCATCGTCAGCGACGGCGTGTTCAGCATGGAAGGGACGATCGCGCCGCTGCCGGACCTGGTGGCGCTGGCCGAGAAATACGGCGCCATCCTGTATATCGACGACGCCCACGCCACCGGCATCCTGGGTGAACATGGCGGCGGCACCTCCGAGCATTTCAACTGCCACAGTCCGTGCATCATGCAAATGGGGACGCTGAGCAAGGCGCTGGGCGCCATTGGCGGCTTCGTGGCCGTGGAGCGGGAGATCGCCGACGTGATCCGGCTGACCAGCTCCGCCTACGGTTTCACTTGCCCGCCGCCGCCGGACCAGGCGGCCGCGCTGATCGCCGCGCTCGACGTGCTGGAGGAGGAGCCGCAGCGCCGCCAGCGCCTGTGGGACAACCAGCGTTATTTCGTCGAGCGCATGGCGCCACTGGGCTACCAGATCCTGTCCACGGCCACCCCCATCGTGCCGGTGCTGATCGGCGACGCGGCCCAGTG
>NZ_JACEZU010000025.1 GCF_014042355.1 Rugamonas apoptosis | reverse complement strand
GCTGGAATGCGAATTCGGCCGCGTCAGCCGACTTGCCGGCCGCAGGCAGCAACTGCTCGTCGTCGAGGCGCAGCTTCTGGCCGGCCGTGCGTACCTGTTCCAGGCTCAGTTCCAGTTCGGCCCGGGCGCGCTGGCGCACTTGCTGCAGGCGTTGCTCGGCACTGTCGAGCGCGATATCGGCGGCCCGCAGCTCGCCCTGGTAGGCGTAGCGCACTTGCAGTGGGATTTGCAGTGCGATGCCGAAGCTGTTGCCGCTGCCCTGGGGGTTGGCGGCGCTGGTCGGATAATGTTCGGCCTGCACGCCTACGGTGACGTCGGCGCTGCGCGCGGCCAGCGCCAGCTTGCGTGCCGCTTGCGCCGCCGCCACCCGCGCCTGGGCTGCCGCCACATCGGGACGGCGCGCCAGAGCCGACTGCAACGCATCGCCGCCGGCCGTTGCATTGCTGCCTGCCATTGCATCGCCGCCCAGCGCGACCGCCAGCAAATCTGTCTCCCCCTGCACGGCAGGCCACGCATCGGCCACCTCCAACGAGGCGGCCTTGTCCGGCTGGCCGATCAGCGTGGCCAGTGTCTGGCGCGCCACGAAGCGGTCCGTTGCAGCCTGGTCCGCGTCGTTATGGGCGCGCAGCGCATCGACCTGCGCGCGCGCCACGTCGGCCGGCGCCAGGTCGCCCGCCTGTAGCCGCTTGCGGGCCGCCTCCACCGTCAGGTCGAACAGCCGCGCGCTGTCGCGCATGATAGCCAGCCGCCCTTCAGTCGCCAGCAGGTCGTAATACGCTTGGCTCACCTGTAGCAGCACCTGACGCCGCATATCCTGCGTATCGCTCGCGCTGGCGGCGGCCAGGCTGCTCGCATTGGCCACGCGCAGCCCACGCTTGCCGCCCCGCTCGACCAGCTGGTCGATGCGGATGGCGCTGTCAACCGTCTTACTGCGCAAAGAACCGGCGCCTACGCCAGCATTTGGATTGATGTTGAAGCTTTGCAGCGTCAGCATAGGGTTGGGTGCGGCGCCGGCGCTGGTGACCGCGGCATCGGCGCTGGCGGCATCGAGCGCGGCCAGATGCAGGTCGGCGTTATGGGCCAGCGCCAGCGCGGTAGCCAGGCGCAGGTCCAGCGCCTGGCCATGCGCCGTCTGCAGCGCCGCCACCAGCATTGCCGCCAGCAGCGCGCGCGAAAAGGGGAAATGGATAGCCATGTTTGCAGCGATCAGGTGCGGGCGACCGCCAGCTTGGCGGCACCCCGGTGAAAGGACGGAATAGATAGTCAGGTCGCGGGCGGCGGCATGATGCGTGAGATCCGCGACAGCTTGCCCTGGTCGCAGTCCTGCGGCCACAGCTCTACTCGGTCGCCCAGCTTGACCAGCGCGTCGCCAGGCAGCTCTGCCACCTCCACCATCATGCGACGCGAGTGACGGTAGTCGATGCGCACGAAGCGGTGAGTGGCCAGCTCCTGGGCCGGCACGCCGGCCAGGCATTTGGGCAGCTCGCTGCGCGGGGTTGCGGCATCGTAGAAGCCTGAAACCCAACCATGGCGGGCACCATTCTTCCAGTCCACGTCATGCTCGGCCGGCAGCGGCGCGCAAGCGCTGCATACCATGCCGACAACAATTGCGATCAATACCAAAGGCGTGCTGTTCATGTCTGCTCCGTTGATGGCGCCAGCGTTGGTAGGCGCAAAATCGCCACCACATACGGCAGCGCGGGCAGATCATAAGGGATCACACATTACCGGATCATTGCGCAAACATTACAGATTGGAAAGGTAACACCATGACCTGAGGGTGGTCAGATGGTGACGGCGGGGGGGCGAGAGGCGGGAGGTAGGACGATACACGCCAGCAATCCGGGCTGGTTGTCGGCCAGCTCCAGCGCGCCGCCATGCAGGACGGCCGTGGCCTGCACAATGGACAGGCCCAAACCATTGCCGGGCAGATTGCGGCTCTGGTCGAGCCGGTAAAAACGCTCCGTCACCCGGCCCCTTTCCCCGGCCGGTATGCCGGGGCCATTGTCGCCCACGGCAATGGCCAGCTTGCCCTCACGCGAGCTGGTACTGAGCACAATGGCCGCGCCCTGCCCCGCGTACTTGAGCGCGTTATCGAGCAGGCTGGCCACGGCGCTTGCCAGCAGGTTACGGTCACCCAGTACCACGGCCCGCGGCGCCAGCGCCAGCGACAAGCGGGCGCCCACATCCTCCGCGCTCGCTTCATACATCTCGGCCAGGTCTTCGGCTACGCGGTTCAGGTCCAGGGTCTCGAACAGACGCGCGCGCACGCCCGACTCAGCCTCGGCGATCTGCAGCAAGCGCTCGAACAGGCGGATCAGGTCATCGATGTCATCGATCGCATCGCGGGCCGCGCCTTCCAGCGCGTCGGCGTCGCGCGTGTGGCGCAGCGCGTCCTCCAGTTTGCCGCGTACCCGGCCCAGCGGCGTGCGCAGGTCGTGGGCGATGGCGTCGGAAACATGGCGCACGCCATCCATCAGCAATTCAATGTGGTCCAGCATGCGATTGATGTCGCCGTTGAGACGGGCGAATTCATCGTCGCCGCGCACGGGAATGCGGCGGCTCAGGTCACCGGCTTCGATCTGCTCGGCCGTGCGGCGGATCGCGCCCAACCGGCTCTCGATCTGTCCCCGGAACAGCAACGCGCCGAGCACCGTAAACAGTAGCGACAGCACGGCGCCCGATGCCAGCGCGCGCCATACCAGCGCCCGAATGGCCTCCTGCTCGCTCAAATCGCGCCCCACAATCAGCAACGAACCATCGGGCAGCAGGCGGCGGTGCAGGCGGGCCGGGGTGATGCGGCCATCGCGCACCACGTCGGCGCTTTGCAGCGCGCCCTCGAAGCGCCCCGGCCACGCGCTCAGGTTGCCGGCCAGGACGCGCCCATCGCCACGCTGCAGCAGGAAGATCTCGCGGTCGCTGTCGATGCCGTCGCTGAGCTGGCGCCGCACTTCGATGGCCAGCGCGGCGCTGCTGCGCTCACCACCCAGGGCCAGCAGCCGGTCCGACAGCGCGATGATGCGGCCGTCGATATTCTGGTCCAGCACGCCGATGGTGCCGACGTAAAACACGGCCGACACGGCCACCATCGACACCATGCCCAGCACACCGTAACCAAGCACCAGCTTGGCGGCGATCGAATCGCGCAGTTTAAGCATGGCCCGCATCCGGTGGGCGGGCCGACAGGCAGTAGCCGACGCCGCGCAGCGTGTGGATCAACGCGGTAGGGAAATCCTTGTCGATCTTGGTGCGCAGGCGGCTGATCTGGACGTCGATCACATTGGTCTGCGGGTCGAAATGGTAATCCCACACGGCTTCCAGCAGCATGGTGCGGGTCACCACCTGGCCCTCGTGGCGCATCAGGTATTCCAGCAGCCGGTATTCGCGCGGCTGCAGCGCGATGGCATGGCCGCCGCGGCTGGCGCGCATGGCGCGCATGTCCAGCGTCAGGTCGGCCACCTGCAACTGGGCGCTGTCCTGGCCCGGCACGGCACGCCGCAGCAGCGCCTCGATGCGGGCCAGCAGCTCGGAAAAGGCGAACGGCTTGGACAGGTAATCGTCCGCCCCGCCCCGCAGGCCCGACACGCGCTGCTCGATGTTGGTGAGCGCGCTGACGATGATGACGGGCGTCTGCTTACCCAGTGCCCGCAGCCGTTCGACGATGGTCAGGCCGTCTATCCCGCCCGGCAGCATGCGGTCCATGACGATGATGTCCCAGTCGGCGCCGGTGGCATAGTCCAGCCCTTCGCGCCCGGTGGCGCAGGCCGTGACCGTATAGCCAGCCTCTCGCAGCCCTTTGCAGATGTAGCGCGAGGTATCGGCTTCGTCTTCAATGACCAAGCAATGCAACAGTGCCTCCGTATTTGATCGAAGTATGGGTCCCGTTCCGTACCCAGCCACAGGTTGCCGACGCGGAACAGGGGAAGAAATCATACAACATCCGAATTTGACATCCTCCCCGCCCTCAGACTACGGCCGCCGCTTGCGCGGAAAGGACGTGGATTCCGACAGCGCCGCGTGATGATCTACGCGATCGCTTCGGTGGGTTCCTGCTTCGTCGAGCGACCTGGCTGCGCCGTCTCTCCATGGGTTAAGACGCAATGTCCTCGCGCTACAACATTCATCGCACCAACATTGTCAGTGCCAGCAACATACTAGCGACAAGTCGGTACGGGAGGCCGGCTTACCCATACTGCACACGGCGCGGATAGCTTCGACTCGTCCGGCCGCGGCGCATGTTCGCGGTGGTGCAACGACTTTGTCCAGAATTTCGAAGCTGGAAGCCGCCATAATCTGAGGAAAATTTCGCCTTGCCGGAGCGGTTGTCAACCCATGTAAGAATCGGCCTCGACAGGGTCGCGGCGTTCGCGAGGGTATGGAGGGCTAGATGATTGTCAATCCTGCCAGCAAACGAACACACTAGGCGCCATCACAAACGAAATAGACCTGGCTCCGTCCCTCTTTACCAAAAAAAATCCCGCCGAAGCGGGATTGTTCACAACGACTGCCTAACTGCTTTAGGCGGCTTTCTTGCGGCGTGCCACGAAACCGACCAGTCCCAGGCCAACCAGCAGCATGCCATATGTTTCTGGCTCAGGCACGGCGGCCGCCACGGAAATATTGTCCAGCGCAGCGCCATATGGGCCGTTGTTGCCATTGCCGCTGAACTTCAGCGTGCTCAGGGTGGAGTCAGCCACGAAGGTGAAGCTTCGCGTTTGCCAACCCATGGCGTCATGCGACAGGCCCGTCGTATCGAACGTGAAGGTATGGTCGCCATTCACGCCGGCCGTGATGGACTTGACGCTGCCGCCGCCGTCCATGTTACCGGCCATGCCAAAGCTTACGGTGTAGCTCTTGCCGACAACGGTGGTGAACGCCTGCGAGATGGTCGCCGGTTCATTGCCGTTGAGATCCAGGCTGTAGTTGCCCGACTGCGGCTGCCAGTAGGTATTGATCAGGTCCACGCTGCCTGCGGTGACGTTCCAACCAGACAGACCATTACCGGTGCCGATGGTCTGGAAGTTGCCGCTGAACGAACCCGGCGCTTCAAAGCCGCCATTGACGATCAACTCGGCCGCATTCGCCATTGGTGCCAGCGCAGCAAACGCCGCAACGGTCAGAACAGTCTTAAATTTACGCATTCCAGCTCCCGATTAGTTTTATTTGGATAACTTCTGTTTCCATTATCAAAGCAACTCAAGACAATGTCAACATAACATTTAAAATTACATTTTAGAAATATTATTCTGCCACCCCAAGGCTCGACCAGTATCATTGATCGCGCCGGGATGCTTCGCTTGGAACAGGAGAAGGAATACCGGCTTGTTCACCGTACGCCGATGGGTGGGGCGCAAATGCGAAAAAAACCATCAGTCTGGTTGCGCTCAAGATCGCGCTCAGTGCTGATGGGGCTTTTCTGTGTTCTGGCGCCCCGACCTGGACTCGAGCCTGGGGCATGCGGATTAACAGAACGGCGCTCCGGCAAGCTGATGAGCACCAAGTCGAAGAAACGCAACAAGTTTTCCAGCCCCTGCCACCGCCCCCCTCAAGGACCGAACTCATACCGAGACCGAATAACCGCTGCTATTTCATCGCTGGCGAAAAGTTAATGCAGGTCAATGGCTTACCGCTGCCGAACGCCGAACTAGCACCGAGGCATGCAAAATTGGCAGCCAATTGGCCTGACTTCTCGCATATAAGTTACTTCAATGGCCGGCTGCCTCGACCGGTTTGGCGATGACAATCCAGCATGCCTGAGCGAGATACCGCCCACCTGAGGTTCTCGCATGTCGGCACTTGGCTGACCACCCAGTACCCGAACAAAGAGCGGCCAATGGCCATAACCGCGTTGGTCGCACGGTGGCAATTCCAACTGGCTCGCCATCTGTACGGTATAGTAATATCGCCCTAGCATGAATTTCAACTTTCCCATGACACAGAACACACTGCCACGCATGGTGGCCGCCGCCATCCTCCCGTTGGTCTTGCTGGCTTTCATGCCGCAGGGCCACGCCGCCCAAGCAGACGGCTCCTTGCATCAGAGCGACAACACTCCGGCCCACAACCACGAGGAAGACACCAGGAAGATCCGGAAACACCACGTGAACCGTATGCTCGACAAACTGGTCACTGAACCGGCCGTACTGGAACAGAGCTGCAAGTATGAATCGGACATCGCGACGCCGCCCCCGGTCAACCGCGTTGCGCTCACGTTCGACGATGGTCCGGCGCCGGGTGCGACGGAGTTCATCCTCGACTTGCTCAAGAAATACAATATCTCGGCCACCTTCTTCATGGTGGGCAAGCAGGCGGAGGAGAATCCCGATCTGG
>NZ_JACEZU010000024.1 GCF_014042355.1 Rugamonas apoptosis | reverse complement strand
GAGTATCCTATTTCATTTATTTCTTGTGAACATTTGATATTTTAAGTATCACGAAGACTGGCTTCGTGTGCACTTCCATCAAACGTCCACACTTATCGACTGTGAATTTTTAAAGAACTTTATTCGGCACTGCTTGCTGCGAAGCGTTTTGTTCGTCAGCAGAGAGATGAGATTATGCGGTGTTTCGTGCAGCTCGTCAACCCCTCGTTTTTTTCCCGCTCAACGCGCATTTTCGTGCGCCGTTTTGCGGGGAGCAGAACTATAGCAAACCCCCATCCCTGTTGGCAAGTCTTTCCCGTCGGCTGGCACCATGCTTGCTTACTAGAGCTTAAGCAACAGTGTTCGCAGGGATGGGACAACTGATTTTGCTCAAAATTTGCGCAGGTGTTACATTATGGAACACCTGCTGCAAGAGAGAGCCGTCAATAACGGCCTAACGGAGATATTGAGAACGCCATGCACCCACAGACTGCTCCAGATCTGCACAGTGCCCCTTCGTCCGCATTAGGGGCAACCTCGGCAAACGCGTGGGCGGACAAGATGCCGCTTATTATCGAAACATCGCATCAGCGCTCCCTTTCCTACGGGCTCAACCCCGAGCGCAAGCCGGACTTCAATCCGCTGGCGCGGGGTGACCTCAACGCGCTGATTGAACAGAACCGCCTGCTGCACGCCCATGCCCTGCCAGCCATGGAAACGCTGTACCAGCAAATCATCAACACCCACAACATGGTGATCCTGACCGACGCCAACGGGGTGATCGTCCACTCGCTGGGCGATGACGACTTCCTGGAAAAGGCCAACCGTGTCGCGCTGCAGCCGGGCGTCGCCTGGTCTGAGCAGAGCCGCGGCACCAACGCGATCGGCACCGCCATCGCGGAACGGGCGCCGGCTCTGGTTCACGCCGACCAGCACTACCTCTCGGCCAACCACTTCCTGACCTGCTCCGCCGCCCCCATCACCGACCACCTGGGTAATGTGATCGGTGTGCTCGACGTGTCCGGCGACCAGCGCAGTTTCCACAAGCACACCATGGCCCTGGTGCGGATGTCGGCGCTGATGATCGAAAACCAGCTGTTCTCGGCCACATTCGAAGATGCGATCACGCTGCACTTCCACGTCCGCCCCGAATTCATCGGCACGCTGATGGAAGGCATCGCATCGTTCAGCCCCGGCGGGCGCTTCCTGTCCGCCAATCGCAACGGCCTATTCCAGCTTGGCCTGTCCTATGCGGCGCTGCAGTCGCACACCTTCAGCTCCCTGTTCGGGCTGCCGGTATCGGCCCTGTATGAACATTACCGCACCGCCTCTCCTGGCTTGCTGAACCTGTGCATGCACAACGGCGTGCGCGTGTTTGGGCGCGCCCAGTTGCGCCTGTCTAACAGCGTGTTCCAACAAGCGCTAAGCGAGCCGCATGGCGGACCTGCCAACGCGGCCCAGCAGCCCAACCGCGGCGCCGGCAATGCGCGCCGCCTGTCCGGCCTGCGTTACCTGCGCACTGGCGACCCGCAGCTGGAACTGGTGATCGAAAAGGTCAGCAAGGTGCTGGGGCGCGACATTCCCATCATGATCATGGGCGAAACCGGCACCGGCAAGGAATTGCTGGCCCAGGCCATCCACAACGACTCGCCACGCGCCATGAGCCCATTCGTGGCCGTGAACTGCGCGTCGATTCCGGAAACCCTGATCGAATCCGAACTGTTTGGCTATGAAGACGGCGCCTTCACCGGCGCGCGCAAGAAAGGCGCGGCCGGCAAGATCCTGCAGGCGAACGGCGGCACGCTGTTCCTTGACGAGATCGGCGACATGCCATTCAGCCTGCAAGCCCGCCTGCTGCGAGTACTGCAGGAGCGCATGGTGACGCCACTGGGCAGCGACAAATCCATCCCCGTCAACGTGGAGCTGATCTGCGCCACCAACCACAACCTGCGCGAGCGCATGGCGCAGGGCTTATTCCGCGAAGACCTGTATTACCGGCTCAATGGACTGGTGGTGAAGCTGCCGCCGCTGCGCGAACGCACCGACCTGGAAACGGTGGTTAAAAAGATCCTGGCGTCCGAATCGGAACACGGCGGCTATGAAATCTCGCCCGAAATCCTGCACCTGTTCCGGCGCCACAAGTGGCCGGGCAACTTCCGCCAGCTCACCAACCTGCTGCGCACAGCCATCGTCATGGCGGGCGACGAGCAGGAAATCGGCCTGCGCCACATGCCCGACGACTTCCTGGACGATATCGAACAGACCCAGGCCATGGAAACCCAGACCAGCACGGCGCAAATGATCGCGACCGGCGCCAATCTGGAGGAAATGGAGCAATCCGTGATCCTGCGTTCGCTGGAGGCGAACGGCGGCAACGTGTCAGCAACGGCGCGCGCGCTTGGGGTATCGCGCAACACCATCTACCGTAAGGTACCCAACCTGAAGTAAGGGCGGCGTCACGCTGGCGGCGGAAAATGGGGCGTTTGCCAGCTGCGTCCCTGCTTATCGATGGTCATCAAGTCCACGCCGGGCAATTGGGCGGCCAGCGCGGCCGCCCGCGTTCGTCCCATCACCATGAATGCCGTGGATAGTCCGTCCGCCAGCATGGCGTTGGGCGCGAGTACGCTGACGCTGGCCAGCTCCAACGGCGAATCGCCCAGCGCCGGATCGAAGATATGATGGTGCGCGAAATCGGGCGTGAACGTGGCTTCGTAGTCGCCCGAAGTCGCCACCCCGCATCCCTCTATATACAGGGTCGTGGCCAGCGCGTCGGCGTCGCGTGGCGCGCGGATACCCAAAGTCCACGGCTGCTGGTGCTGCTTGCGGCCGCGCGCGACGAATTCCCCCGTATCGAGCAAGGCATGCTGGATGCCCCGTGCCTGCAATGCGGCCAGCGCACAATCAGCCGCATACCCCTGGGCCAGTCCGTTGAGGGTGATGGCCATGCCGGGCCGGGCCAGGCGCACGGCGTCATGGTCGAATTCCAGTCCCTGCCAGCCGACCAGCGCACGCGCGCGCGCGCGATCCACTTTGCTCGGCAGTGCACCGCGCGCGGCCGCCTCGCTGAAGACCCGCCACAGCGGCTGGACCGTGATATCGAACGCCCCGCCGCTGACCCGGGACAGGTCGTGCGCCTGCGCCAGCACCGCCAGCAACTGGGGATCCGGCTGCGCCAGCAACCCGTCGCGATTGAGCTGGAACACCTGGCTGGCCGGATTGTAAATACTCATCAACCGGTCCACCCGCTGCGCCGCGTGCAGGGCCTCCGCTATCGCCTGCCTGGCCAGACGCTCGTCGGCGTGCAGTACCGCGATCGAGATGGTGGTGCCAAACGCCAGCGCCGCGCCGCTATGCAGATGCTGGTCCGAACACAGGGCCAGCCCGCTGGCGCCCGCCAGTACGCCCATCGAAGCACATAAAAAGGTACGGCGTTTCATGATTGACCTCCGGCCATCGGCATGATGGGGATAGTGCGGCCCCGTTTGACTTCCATGATGCGCGGCGCGCACTTCTCGTCACTCTCGTAGATCACGACACAGTCCATGCACTGGAAGCACTCGGCGTAGTCGATGTCGCCAGCCGGTTTGATGGCCTGGTAATCGCAACTGTGGCGGCAGGTCTGGCACGGTTTGCCACACTCACTGCGCCGCGCGATCCACGACAACAGCCGGAACCTGCCCAGCAGCGCCAGCCCCGCGCCGAAAGGACACAGGTAGCGGCAGAAGAATTTGTAGACGACGGCGCTCGCCGCCAGCAGCGCCACGGCATAGGACACGAACGGCCAGGAACGGACAAAGCCCAGCGTGATCGAAGTCTTGAACGGCTCAAGTTCCACCAGCCGGTCGGTCCACACGGCCGAGAACAGGGTGCTGGCGAGGATCAGCGCCAGCAACACATACTTGAGGCGCTTCAAGCGCGTATCCGTCGCGCTGCGCAGGCGATACTGCGGAATGCCCAGCTTTTGCGCCGCCTTGCCGATAAACTCCTGCATGGCGCCGAACGGACATAGCCAGCCGCAGAAAGTACCGCGGCCCCACGCCAGCAGCGAGATGAACACGAACGCCCACAGCACCACCGTCATGGGATCGAACAGCATGAATTCCAGGCTGCGATGCGCCAGCAGTGCCTGCAGCACGCCGGTGATGTTGACGATCGACAGCTGCCCCTGGGCGTAATAGCCTATGAACGCAATCGTGAACACCAGGTAGCCACGCCGGAACCAGGCGAAGCGCGCGCCGTCGGCCGTCAGCCGCTTCTGCTTCACCAAAGCGATGGTCAGCACCGCCAGTCCGGCCGCCAGCGCCAGCAAGTCGACGGCGCGGCCACGCCAGATCGCCTTCCAGGATTTGTCGTTGCCCTCCGGGGCGACATAGAAGCGCTCCGGTATCCGGTATTCCATGTCGAATGCGCGCGTAATCCGCTCCGGGTACACGATGCCCTTGTTGCGGGTGATGGGCAACGAGAAGTGAAGCACGCCGGCCGGGTCCAACCCCGCTTGCGAGATCACGCGAAACGCCGTCACCGTAAAGCCGGGCAGCTGTTCACGCGCCACCGTCAATTCCAGGTCCAGGTCACGCATGTCGATCGGCAGTTCGTCCTGCTTCAGCAGCAGGCGCTCGGACAGGCTGGCGCGCACGAAGTCGTCGCCCGTCACGCTGTAGCGCCCCGAGGACATCACGAGGATGGCATGGTCGCCCTCCTCCAGCCGCCCTTTCAGTTTGCGCCAACCGCGCTCGGTGAGCAGGTTACGGCCTACCGAAGGCACGGACACACAGGCCACGTACAGGTCGATGAACAAATCATCGGGATGCGCCAGCCCTTCCGGGTCCAGCCCAGCGCCATCGCCGCCGACGAACAGCCGTTCGACGTCGCGGTTGCGCAGGCGCAGATGCTGCACCAGCCCTTCCGACTGCATGCGCAGCAAGTCCATGGTTTCGAACAGATCCGGCTTGATCCGCGCAATCTGGTCTGGATCGCGGCCCTGCGCGAAACCGAGCTTCTTGCGCGATACCTTGAGCGCCGCCGCCAGCACGCTCTGGTTGATGATGCGTACCGAGGCCGTGGCCTTCGAGACGCCGTCGATATAGGCATGCGCCGCGTCCGGGTGGCGCTCGCGCTTGCTGTTGGTCTCTATGCTGATGTTCTGCTTGAGCGACAAGCCCTTGTACTGTTTGACGAACTGGAGCAGCGGCCCCTCGCCCAGCCCGTCCAGGAATACCGGCTCGTGCTGCGACAGCACGGCCACGTCAAGAAATCCACCTTGCGGGTCGATCGCCACCAACAGATTGGGTGGCACACCCGCGAAGCCAGGCACCGGCGCCAGGTCAGCTGATTCGAACACATACGCCACCAGCTGGGTAGCCGTTGCGTTCTGCTTAAAGATAGGCCACACGGGCAAGTCCGCATCACGCTCGCCCACCATCAGCGGCGCGGGGAAGCGGCGCTCCAGCTCGGCCTTGTCCAACACCCCGGCGCGCGCCGGCGCCGCCGCCAACAACAGGGCCAGCAACGGGACCAACAGCAGGGCCAGCAGTGGGGGCGGCAACTTCGCGCTCCACATCGAAAACAAAACACGCATGGCAGTCCTATCGTCTCCTATCGCAGCGCGGCCACCAGCGCCGCGCCGCGATAAGTGCGGTGCGATCAGAAGAAGATGATGCCGCCCACGGAGACGCCGTTCATCTTCGCCTCGCCGCCGTTAAAGCCCTTGGAGCGGGTCTGGCCCACTTCACCCACCAGCGAAATGGCGCTGGTCAGCGAGTAGTACACACCAGCCGTCAGGTTGGCGTTCGACTTCAGGCCGCCCGTGCCGACGGTGTTGTCGTCGTTCTTGCTGATGCCGTAGCCCAGGCCCAGCTTGAGCTTCTCGGTTGGCTTGTAGGTCGCCTGCACGAAGTAGTTCTTCGCTTTCACGTCGCCCTGGTCCGCATCCGACAGCACGCCCAGGCCTTTGCCGCCCTGGAAGTTGGCCAACAGGCCGGCGGCGCCAGCCTGGTACGACAGGCCCAGTTCCACAGCCGACATGGTGAAGTCGCTCACGCCTGGCGTAGTGGACGAGAACTTCTGCGACTTGGCGCCCAGCCAGCCCTTGAAGCCATCGGCCGCATAGGTCAGCTGCGCCTGTACCTGCGGGCTGTTCTTGGCCGAGTAGGTGGACGCCGCCACCACCGGCGTGTCGGCTACAGGGCTCACCAGTGCGGCATCGAAGCCGATACCGGAAGCCGACTTGGGTGCGCTGTAGCCGATCTGGCCATAGTAGCCCACGTAGCTGTAGCCGGCGCCGATGTGGCCCAGCGTGACGCGGCCGCGCTGGGTGGCCTGCACTGGCGCGCCCGAACCGATCAGCGTCATGTCGCCGAAGATGGCGCCGGCGCCGAAGATGCCGTTGTCGCGACCCAGCTTGACGGTACCCATGTCGGCGTTACCGAACGTGAAGTAGGCCTGGCGCACGTCCACGCCGCTGTTGGCGGCGATGGCGCTGTCGGTGGCCGTGGCGTTGTAGATGCCGATCAGCGCCTTGACGTCGTAATCGCCCTGGCGCGAGGTGGCCGACGTCACCAGGCCGTTCGGCAGCAGGCCGTTGCCGATGGTGGTACGGTTCGATTCGCCGCCGCAGCCCACGCCCTTACTGGCCAGCGCCAGCCCACCCACGGCATCGCCGGAGCACGACACCTGCGTGTAATAGGCATTGACGATGCCGCCGACGTTGACCGTCCAGTCGCCGGCCTTGATGTCCACCGCCTGTGCCGATTGAGTACCTGCAGCTGCCAGTGCGCCCAGCAAGAAAATCTTCTTCATCACTTTCTCCATATTGTTCTAGGTTTGGTCAGACACATCACATTTGATGTAATCGTGTAATGGCAATTTGCGTGCCTGTCGCGCCACAGAGGGAGAAATGAAAAGTGCGCCGCCCGCGCTGTGCTGTATCGGATCAGCGCATGCGCGCAGTGTTCAAAATTTGACCGCAGCGGAGGATCACGGATGGCGCGCCACAAAAAAAAACTGACGGCCGAGGCCGTCAGTAAAAAGAAGCGTTCAAGCGCCAAGGGGAGACTAACCGCGCATACTATGAACGCTGCCGACGAAACTTATTTGGCGGGCAGTTTGAATACCCACACCGAACCGCCCTGCTCCAGGAAGTTGACTTTCTTGGCCACTTCGCCGCCCCACAGCGGCACCGCGCCACCCCAGCCAGACACCACGGCCACGTACTGGGTGCCACCGTCCTGCCACGTCACAGGAGGTGCGACCACGCCGGAGCCGGTCTGGAACTTCCACAGTTCCTTGCCGCTCTTGGCGTCGAGCGCCTTCAGGTAACCTTCCGGGGTACCGTAGAACACCAGGCCACCGGCGGTCGTCATCACACCGCCCCACAGTGGCGCGTTGTTCTTGACTTCCCAGACGATCTTTCCGGACTTCGGATCGACCGCGCGCATGGCGCCGATGTAGTCCTCGTTCAGTGGACGGATGGTGAAGCCCGCGCCCAGGTAAGCGCCGCCTTTCTTGTAGCTGATCGGCTCATTCCAGATGTCCATGCCCCATTCGTTGGCCGGCACGTAGAACAACTTGGTCTGCGGGCTGTAGGCCATTGGCATCTGGTTCTTCGCGCCCAGGAAGGCCGGCGCTGCGAACACGGTGCTGCCCTTCTTGCCTTCAGGTCCGGTGGTCGGATCGCTGGGGCGGTTTTCCTTCACGAAGTTGGGACGACCCGTCTTGAGGTCGATGCTGGAGGCCCAGGTGATCTTCTTCACGAACGGGAAGGCGTTCTGCAGCTTGCCGTTGTTGGCGTCGATCACATAGAAGAAGCCATTGCGGTCGGCCTTGCCGCCGTAACGCTTGCCGTCCATGTCGAAGGTGACGAATTCGTTGGCGCCGTCGAAGTCCCACGAATCGTTAGGCGTGTTCTGGTAAGCCCACTTGATCTGGCCCGTCTTCGGATCGATCGCCACGGTGGACGACGAGTACAGGTTGTCGCCGGGACGCAGGTGGCTGTTCCATGGCGCCGGATTACCGGTGCCGAAGTAAGCCAGCTTGGTGGAGGGATCGTAAGTGCCGCCCATCCAGGTCGAGGCGCCGCCGGTCTTCCACAGTTCACCCGGCCAGGTCTTGTTGACGGTGCCGGACACGCCGTTCTCGATGGCGTTGCCGTCCTTGTCGTACTTGAAGCCCATGTGGCCTTCCACCGTCGGGCGGGTCCACAGCAGCTCACCCGTCATCGGGTTGCGCGCCTCGACCCGGCCCACGATACCGAACTCGCCGCCCGATACGCCCGTCAGCAGCACGCCGTCCGCGATCAGTGGCGCCGCCGTCATCGAATAGCCGGCTGCGTAGTCGTCGATCTTTTCCTTCCATACGACCTTGCCGGTGTCCTGATCCAGCGCCACCAGTTGCGCGTCCAGCGTGCCGAAGATGACCAGATTGCCGTACAGGGCGGCGCCGCGGTTGACCACGTCGCAGCATGGCATGATGGCGTCGGGCAGACGGTGCTCATACTTCCACAGCTTGGCGCCGGTCTTCATGTCGATCGCGAAGATGCGCGAGTACGACGCGGTGACGAACATCTTGCCCTTGTAGATCACTGGCTGCGCTTCCTGGCCGCGCTGTTTCTCGCCGCCGAACGAGAACGACCATGCCGGCACCAGTTGGCCGACGTTCTTGGCGTTGATTTGCGTGAGCGTGGAAAAGCGCTGGCCTTCCGAGCCCATGCCGAACGACAGCACGCTGTCGGTGCTCTTGCTGGCGTTGTTGAGCATAGCCGTGGTGACGTCGGCGCCATGCGCCAGCGTCAGGACGCTCAAGCCGACCAGCGATGCGATAATTTTTTTCTGCACAATCTTCTCCTCTGTTCCCGTTTTTCGAATTTAGCTTCTTTGTTTTACTGCGTGCTACTCCGCGCTGTTGAGCACCGCCAGCTCCTCGTCCGTGAACAGGCGCGAGCGGGTCAGGAAGCGCTTTCCGGTACCGTTATCGAGCGAGAACATGCCGCCGTTCCCGTCCACCACATCGATGATCAGCTGCGTGTGCTGCCAGTACTCAAACTGTTCCAGTCCCATGTAGAACGGCGTGCCATCCAGGTTGCCGAGATACACGTCCGTGTCGCTGAGGTTGAAGTCCCCGGCGCCGTAGCACATCGGCGCGCTGCCGTCGCAACATCCGCCGGACTGGAAAAACATCAGCGGACCATGCTGGCGGCGCAAGCTCGCCAGGAATTCCAGTGCCGCCGGAGTGGCGGTCACGCGGGCGATGGCATTGTTCATGGGCTTCCTTTCGCAATCCCGGCGCGCGAGCGGCGCCGGGACTTCATCAAGCGCTTAGAAGAAACCGAGCGCGTTCGGGCTGTAGCTGACCAGCAGGTTCTTGGTCTGCTGGTAGTGGTCCAACATCATCTTGTGGTTTTCGCGGCCGATACCGGACTGCTTGTAACCACCGAACGCGGCGTGCGCTGGGTACAGGTGGTAGCAGTTGGTCCACACGCGGCCAGCCTGGATGGCGCGGCCGACACGGAAGGCACGCGAACCGTCACGGGTCCACAGGCCGGCGCCCAGGCCGTACAGCGTGTCGTTGGCGATGGCCAGCGCTTCGGCTTCATCCTTGAAGGTGGTGACCGACACCACCGGGCCAAAGATCTCTTCCTGGAAGATGCGCATCTTGTTGTTGCCCTTGAAGACGGTAGGACGGACGTAGAAGCCGCCTTCCAGCTCGCCCGCCTGGGCGCTGCGCGCACCGCCGGCCAGCAACTCGGCGCCTTCCTGTTTGCCGATATCCATGTAGGACAGGATTTTCTCCAGCTGTTCCTGCGATGCCTGGGCGCCGATCATGGTCGACGCATCGAGCGGGTTGCCCTGCTTGATGGCGGCCACGCGGGCCAGCGCGCGCTCGATGAACTTCTCGTAGATCGATTCCTGGATCAGCACGCGCGATGGGCAGGTGCACACTTCGCCCTGGTTCAGCGCGAACATGGCGAAACCTTCCAGGCACTTGTCGAAGAAGGCGTCATCCGCTTCCATCACGTCTTCGAAGAAGATGTTGGGCGACTTGCCGCCCAGTTCCAGGGTGACGGGAATGAGGTTCTGCGCGGCGTATTGCATGATCAGGCGGCCGGTGCCCGTTTCGCCCGTGAAGGCGATCTTGGCGATGCGCTTGCTCGATGCCAGCGGCTTGCCGCACTCCAGGCCGAAGCCGTTGACCACGTTCAGCACACCAGGTGGCAGCAGGTCGCCGATTACTTCCAGCAGCACCATGATCGAAGCCGGGGTTTGCTCGGCCGGTTTCAGCACCACACAGTTACCGGCGGCCAGCGCGGGCGCCAGCTTCCACACGGCCATCAGGATAGGGAAGTTCCAGGGGATGATCTGGCCGACCACGCCCAGCGGCTCATGGAAGTGGTAGGCATAGGTTTCGGAGTCGATCTGCGCGACCGAGCCTTCCTGGGCGCGGATGCAGCCGGCGAAGTAGCGGAAGTGGTCGATCGCCAGCGGGATGTCGGCGGCCATGGTTTCGCGGATCGGTTTGCCGTTGTCGATCGTCTCGGCGGTGGCGATCAGCTTCAGGTTCGCTTCCATGCGGTCGGCGATGCGGTTCAGGATGTTGGCGCGCTCGGCCGGCGAGGTCTTGCCCCAGGCAGCCTTGGCGGCGTGGGCGGCGTCCAGCGCCAGTTCCACGTCCGCTTCGGTGGAACGGGCGATTTCGCAGAAGACCTGGCCCGTGATGGGCGTGATGTTACCGAAATATACCCCATTGACCGGCGCTACCCATTTGCCGCCGATGTAGTTGTCGTAGCGTGCTTTGAATGGGCTGGCGACGCCAAGTTTGCTGATATCCGCGAGATTCATGTCATCCTCTTTCTGCTGTGGTTATGGGACCGTTCCGTAACGGCGTTGGTAAGGCACATGCTCCTATTCGCAAACACCGTGCCAGCACCTTCAACCAGCCCCGCCGCAGGGCTGCGCCACAGTGCGGGAGAGCGATTCGGGCCGCCGCCGGGGTGGCGCTGGGCCGGCGCCGCGTTGTCACACCTGTTCAGGTTTGGAACAGGTGTGACACAGGCCCTGTGCTCCTGGTGGATCACTAGCGGATCACTAGCGGATCACCACGCCCCAAGGTAGTTGGCCAACGGCGATATCGGCCCGCTTGGTGGCGCTGGCCGTGTCGATCGCCGAGACGCTGTTGGAGCGGCCATTGGCCACGTACAGTGTGGCGCCATCGGCCGTCAACGCCATGTTCCACGGCCGCTTGCCCACAGCGATGGTGTGGACCACCGCATTGGTGGCCGTATCGATCACCATCACGCTACCGTCGATGCCGTTGGAGACATAGACGTGCGCCCCGTCCGGGCTGACGGCGATGCCGTTCGAATTCTTCCCGGCCGGGATCTGTGCCACCGCCTTGCGCTGGGCCATGTCGATCACGAACACCGTGTTTACCAGTTCACACGCCACGTAGGCCAGCCGGCCGTCGGGCGAGAAGCCCATGCCGCGCGGGCGGCGCCCCACCGCCACCGTGCCCACCTGGCGCCGGGCCGCCACATCGATCACGTCGACTTGCTCGGCCTCCTCCGCGCTCACCAGCAGCCAGCGGCCGTCCGGACTGAACACGGCGTGCTCGGGATTCTTGCCTTGCACCTTGATATCTGCGAGCACCTGGCCATCGGCCGCGCTGATCAAGGTCACGCTGTTGCTCTCCTCGACCGCCACCGCCACCAGCGTACCGTCGGCCGAGGCATACACCCCCTCCGGCGACTTACCCAGCGCGATGGTGCGCACGGTGGCGCCACTGGCGGTGTCGATCACCAGCAAGGTGTTACTGACGGCGTCCGTCACGAACAGCTGGCGTCCCGCCGGGTCGGCGGCGATGCCGCGCGGACGTTTGCCGGCCGCGATTTCGCGCACCACGGTACCGCTGGCCACATCGATCACGCTGACACTGGAGGATTTCTCGTTCGGCACGTAGGCGAACGGCGCCGCTTGCACCTGCGCGCACAGCAGCGACAGGGCGAATAAAGTGGAGGTTTTCACGGTACGGCCTTTCATCGAATGTTGATCGGACTTTGATCGGATATTGAGCGGATGCGCGCGATCGCGCGCGTGCGCGGTTCATCATGCAATCGGCGTGCCACGGTGGGTGAGGCGGCATCGCGGCATGGCAGGCAAATTGCTTTCATGAAAGGGCAGACCTGCTGGCGCGCCGCGCCTGGAGCAGGCGTGACCCGTCAAACACTATGGAGACCAGAACATGAAACACCCTACCTTCCGACTCAACGCCGTCGCCGCGCTGTTCGCGGCCGGCAGCGCACTGGCGCCGCAGGCCTTCGCCGCCACGGCCGCCCCCGCGCTCGACGCCGACACCGGTGCCGTGAGCGACGTGGTGGTCATCAGCGGCAACCGCGCCGGCCATACCAGCTTCGAGCTGCCAGCCGCGCTCGACGTGGTGGACACGGCCCGCCTGCGCGACAGCCAGGCCCGCATCAACGCATCGGAAGCGCTGGTGGCCGTACCCGGCCTGGTGGTGCAAAACCGCCAGAACTACGCGCAAGACCTGCAGATTTCCTCGCGCGGCTTTGGCGCCCGTTCCGCCTTCGGTGTGCGCGGCGTGCACCTGGTGGCCGACGGCATCCCCGCCAGCATGCCGGATGGCCAGGGCCAGGCCGCCACCTTCAACCTCGACATGGCGGACCACATCGAAGTGCTGCGCGGCCCCTTCTCGGCCCTGTATGGCAACCACTCGGGCGGCGTGATCCAGCTGGTCACCCGCGACGGCGAAGGTGCGCCATCGGTCGAAATGAACCTCACCGGCGGCAGCGACGGCGCGCGCAAGGTGGACTTGAACGCGCAGGGTAAATCGGCCGGCGTCGGCTACGTGCTCGACGCCTCGCGCTTCGACACCGACGGCTACCGCGCCCACAGCGCCGCCCGGCGCGAC
Organism: Rugamonas apoptosis; assembly: GCF_014042355.1. GTDB lineage: Bacteria > Pseudomonadota > Gammaproteobacteria > Burkholderiales > Burkholderiaceae_D > Rugamonas > Rugamonas apoptosis. The sequence continues at coordinate 5,796 of NZ_JACEZU010000024.1, read as the reverse complement.
CAGGCCTATGCCAAGCTGACGCTGGCCCCCATGGCCGGCGCCAAACTGAGCATCGTCGCCAACGGACTGCGCCAGGACGACACCCAGGACGCGCTGGGCGTGACCTGGGCCACCTTCCAGCGCGACCCGCGCGCCGGCGAGATCGACGCCACCGACACCCAATCGCCCAAGCGCACGCTGGCTGACCGCTACAACACCCGCAAGAGCATCCACCACCAGCAGGCCGGCGCCGTGTGGGAACAGGCTTTTGGCGACGACCGCCTGCGCGCCACCGTCTACGGCGGCAACCGCGACGTGATCCAGTACCAGGCATTTTCCAAAGCCTTCCAGGCACCGGCCAGCCATTCCGGCGGCGTGGTCGACTTCGAGCGCAATTTCCATGGCACGGACCTCAACTGGCTGCACGTGAACCAGCTGGCCGGCGGCAAACTCAGTACTACCTTCGGCATTGAATACGGCCATTCCAGCGACGCGCGCCAAGGCTTTGAAAACTTCATCGGCACCCAGTTCGGCGTGAAAGGCAAGCTGCGGCGCGACGAGGACGACATCGTCTCCAATGTCGATCCCTACCTGCAGGCGGAATGGCAGTCCGGCCCGTGGCTGGCGACGGCGGGCCTGCGCCACAGCCGCGTGAAGGTGGAAGTGGACGACCACTTCCTCAGCAACGGCAATGACAGCGGCAGCCTGAGCTACAGCCACACCACGCCGGTACTGGGACTGCTGTACCAGGTGTCGCCCAAGCTGAACGTGTACGGCAGCGCCGCGCGCGGCTTCGAGACACCCACCCTCAATGAGCTGTTCTACTCGGGCACGGGCGCCGGCTTCAACTTCAATTTGAAGGCGGCCAACAGCACCCACCTGGAAGCGGGCATCAAGGCCCAGGCAATGGAGAACACGCGCGTCAACGCCGCCCTGTTCCAGGTCCGCACCAGCGACGAACTGGTGGTCGACAGCTCGGTGGGCGGCCGCACCAGCTACCGCAACGGCGGCAGCACGCTGCGCCAGGGCGCCGAACTGTCGCTCGATTCCAGCTGGCGCTATGGCCTGAGCACGCGCCTGGCGCTGACCACGCTGCGCGCCGTGTACGACCAGGCCTTTGGCACCGTCAAGCAAGGCAGCCGCCTGCCCGGTGTGCCGAATGCGAACATGTACCTGGAACTGGCGTGGGCCGACAGCAGTGGCCACCTGGGCGCCGCGCTGGAAGGCGTGGCCAGTGGCCGCATCTACGCGGAAGATGCCAACGCCGAACAGCCCGCGCCCGGCTATGGCATCCTGAATGCCCGCGTCACGGCCAAGCAGGAATGGCAAGGCTGGACCTTCAAGCAGTTCCTGCGCGTGAACAACCTGCTCGACAAGACCTATGTGGGTTCGGTGATCGTGGGCGACACCAACAAGCGCTATTACGAAGCCGCCCCGGGTCGCAACTGGCTGATGGGCGCCAGCGCACGCTACGGCTTCTGACCGCGATTAGAAGTGATAGCGCAACCCGGCCACCACTGAGCGTGGTGCGCCGGGTGCCACGAAGTGGACTGGCGCCGCCTGCACCGCGCCATCCAACGGTTGCAGCAGCCTGCCGTTCGGGAACATATCGGGCGCCACGGCGCCAAAGGTTTCGTAACGGCGGTTGGTGACGTTGTTGACGCGCGCGTACAGTTCCCAACGCTGGGTGGGGTGATAGTTCATATGCAGCCCAAGCGTCGCGTAGCCGCGAATGCGCAAGTCGGCCGATTGCGGCGCCTGTCCCTCCTGCGCATCCGCGATCAAGCCATCCTCATTGCCCTGCGTGAGCAGATCCGACCTGGCCACCAGTTCCGCGCCCACGGTCAACGCCGGGGTGGCGCGCCAGTCCAGGCCCAGCTTGAACGTATGCCGGGGCAGACCGGCGATGCGCGTGCCGGCCGCCACCTGCACGTTGCGCGCGCCCGTGAACAGGGTACCGTCGGCGTCGTACACGGCTTGCAGATAACTGTAGCTGAGGCGCGCCGTTACATCGCCCAACTGGCCGGTGGCGCTCAGGTCCGCGCCCTGGTGGCGGGTGCGCTTGAAATTGGAGAAGTAGCCTTGCTGGGTAGTGCCCGCGCTGCGGAACAGGATATCGTCCTGGTTGACGGTGCGGTAAACGGACAGCGTGGCGCTGGCGCCATGGCCCGCCTGCCAGCGCGCGCCCGCCTCGATGGTGCGCGACACCACCTGCTTCAGGTAGGGATCGGACTGCAGGCCGACCGGCAGCCGGCACGGCAGTTCGGGATCGGCGCAACCCAGTTCGATCACGGTCGGCACGCGGGTGCTCTGCGACCAGTTGGCCAGCAGCGATACCCCGCTGCCCGCGTCATGCGCGACACCGATGGCGGGATTGAGCTTTTGATAGGTGAACGCTTCCGGCGCCTGCGCGGTGCCGGCGTTGACCAGTGTATTGGCCACGCGCGCCCGGTTGTAGCGCGCGGACGCTGTGACATGCGTATCAGGAGTCACGCTCCACGTATCCGAGCCATACAGGCCCACGGTGTGGGTGCTGCCGGAGACGGACGATGTGGCCTCGCGCCCGGCGGCGGAATCAGCCAGCACGCCACGGTCGGGTGTGAAGTAGGCCAATTGTTCGTACTGGGCGAAACTGACGCTGCTGCGGTCGAAGGTCAGGCCGGCCAACAGCTTGTGCGCCGCCACATCCCGACGCAGGTTGACGCTCGCGCCCTGGCTGTTCTGGCGGGTGCGGGTGGTATTGAATGAGGCCGGATGCAGCCGCGCGGCGGAGGCACGGTCGTAGCCACAAGTGTCCGGCTGCGCGGCGCTGCCATCGGCCAGGAAGCCGGCGCCGCAATCGGCCACATAGTCGCCGTAAGCTTCACTGATGTCGCCGTTGACGGTGTCGCGCCGGCTGTTGCGCGCATAGGCGTTGGCCGACAACTCACCCGCCTCGCCCAGGTCATGGATCAGGGTGAACACGGCCTGGTGCAAGCGGTTGCGCGTCTCGTCGGCATAAGTGTAGATGGAACGGCGGTTCGTTTCGTACAAGCCCTGGCCATTCTCGTCGCTGCGGTAACTGGGCAACAGGCCATTGCCCACCAGGCTGCTGCTGCCGCCCAACAGCGCAAGGTTCCATTCGCTGGCACCGCTGGTGCCGCCCAATTTGAGGTAGAGGTTACCAAGCCGGCCATTCGAGTGTTCGCGCCAGCCTTGGTCATTGAACAGCGTCGCGGCGACGAAAGCATGCCACGATTGCTCGCCGCTGTAGCCATAGGCCAGGTCGGTGCGGCGTTGGCCACTGCTGGCGTCGGACACGCTGACGTCCAATCCAGGGTAGGTCTTGCCGGACTTGCTGTTCAGCGCAAGCGCGCCGCCCAACGAATTCAAGCCGTACAGCGGGTTGGAACCGGGCGCCAGCAGCACACTGCCGATGGCCGCTTCCGGCACCATATCCCAATTGACGACATCACCAAACGGCTCATTCACCCGCACACCGTCCAGATAGACGGAAATGCCTTGCGAGCTGCCCAGCACCGGCGAAGCGCGGAAGCCGCGAAACGTCACGTCATTCTGAAACGGGCTGCCGGAGATTTCATTGATCCCCACGCCCGTCAGCGTGCGGGCCATGAACTCGCTCAGGTTCTCGCCCGCCGCTTGCCGCACGTCGCGCGACGATGCCGTCTGCACCGCATAGGGCAGCAGATCACGGTCGATGCCCAGGCCAGGCAAGGGCGCCACGCCAACTACATTGATCGAGGCCAGCGCCAACGCCGATCCCACCGCCAGCTCCGGCAACGATTGCTGCGCCGTCGAAGCGCCCTGCTCCGCACTGGCCGCCGCCGTCACCAGTGCCAGCGCCACGGCTGTCGCCAGCCGCGTGCGCCGCGGCACCGGGTTCACGGTTGCACCAGATGCACGCCGTATTTGGCAAAGATGGCTTGCAGCTCGCCGCTGCTGCGCAAGTCGTTCATGGCCGACTGCAGCAGCTTGGCCACTTCTACATCATCCTTGCGCACGGCCATGCCCACCGCCCAGCCGGCGCGCGGCAGCCGCTGGAAATTGACTTCATCGAGCGGGAACGCGGGATCGCTCTTGAACGACGCTTCGATCTCCGAACGATTGGCCAGCACGGCGTCGACCTTGCCCGCCTTGAGCTGTTCCATCGCCTGTTCCGCTGTGTCGAAAATGCGCACATTGTCGCGGAATCGGCCATTGCCTTCACCCAGCAACACCATGCCCGCGATCGACACCTTTTCAACGCCGATGGTTTTACCTGTCAGCGAATCGAGGCCGGTGTAGGTGGGGATACTCTTGGCGCTGCGCACCAGGCGCACCGCCTCCACGTGATACGGCGCGAAGATGCGGACCTTGTCGTTCTCGTTCATCAGTTTGGGCTCCACCGGCACGTGCAGCAGCACGTCGGCGGGGCCGTAACCCATGTAGTGCCCCTTCCAGACCATGTTGCGCAGATCGTCGTTCAGCGCTTCGCCGGCGGGGAATGGCAGCAGGCTGAGTTTGAGGCCCAGCTTGTGCGCCAACGCCTCGGCCACATCGACATCGATACCGGCGCTATGGTCGGAAAAAGGCGCGAAGTCGTTGTACACCGCCACCTTGAGCGAGCCCGATTGCTGGATCTTGGTCCAGTCAGCACGCGCAGGCGAAGCGGCGCACATCAACACACCAGCCAGGGCCATCGTCGCGCTTGTGGCGCGCATGGAAAACTTGAACATGAGAGCACCTCGGAATCAAAAACGACCTATCGGAACGACTGGAACCGCGGGACTTATTTCACTTCCCGGCGATCTTCCAGGTAGGTCTTGATGGCCCACATGGCTTCCTGGTTGAACACCCCTTCGAATGGGGGCATGTAGACGGCGCCGTTACGCACCTTGCCGTGGCGGATCGAGGTCAGGAAGTAGTTATCCGTCTCCTTGTAGCAGGCTTGCTTCTTCTTGTCGTTCTTGATGTCGAAGCAGTCGCGATCGAGCTTGCGCAGATCCGGTGCGATGCCGCCCGTGATGGCTTCCAGGCCGTGGCAGCGGGCGCAGTTCTGGTTATAGGCGGAGCTGCCAATCTTCAGGGCCAGCTTGTTGCCGCGGTACGGGTTCTGGTCCAGCCACTTGTCACCGACGGACGGCAGGCCAGTGGTATCGACAGCCTGCGGCGTGACGTTGCCGTGGGCGTAAGCGATCATGGAAGTGAGAGCGGCCGTTGCGAAAGCGGCGCCAGCGAACAGGGTGCGAATTGGATGGTGCATGATGGTCTCCTACCGTTTTGAAATGACTAATATCAAGGTAGTGAGCAATTGCCGTGCCATGCGCTTACCGGGTCATTTGCCGGGCAGTTCCAGAGGAAGGAGGGCTAGCGTTGTCCCATATTGGGACAGGTGTGACATGTGACAGGCAAGTGTTGAATACTTGGGCAGCTGCGTATGCTTCAGGCGAAAAAAAACCCCACCGACACATGTCAGCGGGGTTTTTTCATTATAACTAGCTTGACGATAACCTACTTTCACACTGGTTGCAGCACTATCATCGGCGCAGAGTTGTTTCACGGTCCTGTTCGGGATGGGAAGGGGTGGGACCAACTTGCTATGGTCATCAAGCATAACTTGTACAGCTTATTGCTCCCAACTGGGCAGCAACAGCTCGAATCTGGAAGAAGAAGTATAAACGATTTATGCCGTTTATACAAGAGTAAAGATCGGGGTAATGAAGTTGTATCAACGAACGTTACAACGCACTTCTCATTCACCACAACCTGCTAAGGTTATAGGGACAAGCCGTACGGGCAATTAGTATCAGTTAGCTTAATGCATTACTGCACTTCCAC
>NZ_JACEZU010000023.1 GCF_014042355.1 Rugamonas apoptosis | reverse complement strand
TCCAACGGCGGGTCCAGGCCATCACCCCGGCGTTCCTGGCGGCGATGCCGTTTGACGGCCAGTCCTATGTCCTCAAGGAACTGCTTCCCGATCAGGACCGGCTTTCGCTGGATTTATGGAATGGCAGACTCAGTCGACTGGAAACCGTCATGTGCGCCATGGGGTCGCTGGTCGCCTGGGCCCACTTGCGCTCCAGCGGCCGCCAGGGCTCGGCCTGCGCGGATGAATGGATAGCCTTCGGCGCCGATGCGCGGCGCTGGCAGGCGGGCCTCCTCGACCATGCGCAAGCCTGTCATCGGCAGGTACTGGCGGACTGGAAAGCCTATGCGGCCGCGTTCCATGCCGCGGAACGACAGCGCGCCACCCACGCGCCGCGCTAGGATGCTCCTGATTCAACATTGGCGGCGGCCTCGCTGGCCTCACCCGTCATCATGATTCAATGGTGGCTACGTGGCATTCTATGACCTGCCGGCTGCGCCGGACAGACCTCAGCCGACCAGTCAGAACATCGCCGACCACCGCGCCATCTGCCAAGACCAGCCATGGTCCCACAATCGCGTCATCGAAATTCGATTCAATTAGCTGCTCGCGATACTCGATGACGCAAGACTGAGCAAAGTGTGCTAAGTCGACGGCGCAACGACAGTGATGGTGAAGTGCTGGTCCACCAGCGCCGGCAGGTATATGCGGCCGCTGGCATGGTCCACCGCCATCGTCCGGGCGCCTTTCATGGTCGGAATACTTATCGGCAGTGCGTAATGATCAGCGTCGAACTGGCGAATCACCGTCAGGCTGCCCTCGCCATTGGAGGAAAATACTTGATTCCTTGATGGGTCGTACACGGTGGCGTCCGCGCCTTTGCCGATGCTGCTGCGCGCGACCGCCTTGCCGCTGCTTGCATCGGTGACCGCCAAAACGCCATTCCCGCACACGGAAAAGAGCCGCTTGCCGGCCACGTCAAACGCCAGTCCGGTGGGCTCTTCGCAGCCAGGCAACGCCCATTCCGCCACCACACTGTTGGCCCCGACATCGATGACGGCGATGGCATTCTTGTCTTCGATATTGACGTAAATCCGGCTCCTGTCGCTGACCGCGAATTCCGGCTTTCCGCCGACAGCGATGCTGGCCACTTGCTTCATCGTTGCCGCATCGAATACCGTGACGTTGGTGCTCTTGCCGTTGAAGGTGTACAACTTTCCGCTTGCCTCATGGTACAGGATGGCGTCCGGATTCCTGCCTGAGACTTTCACCTCCTGCTTCACCTTCAAGCTTTCCAGGTCAAAGACGACAACGCTGTCGCCCTCGCCGCTGCTGGCAAAACCCAGTCCCAGCTTGGGGGCGAAGGCCACGCCATGGGCGCGCTTCAGGCCGGGAATCTCGCCGGCCACCTTGCCGGTCGCGAGATCGAGCACTTGGACCCGCTCGCCGCGCGTCACAAACAGGCGCTGGTGCGCCGGTTCCACCTCCAGGTAATCCCAGCGGCCAGCGCCATCCAGCGTCCATCTCTGCTGGATGGAATAGTCCGCCGCGTGGGCGGCGGGCAAGGCCAGCATAATCATGGCCAGCACCTTCAATATCACGTTCTTCATCAGACCTTCCCTTATTCGTAATTAAATTCCACATCCTTGACTTTGCGCGCTCCGCCAAAGGAAAAGGCCAAGCCGACATAACCAACCTGCCCCGACTGGTGACGGCGATAGTCGCCGCTGAAGGTCGGCGTTTCATAGATGCGGCGCAGTCGTTGGGTATTGAAAGCATCCGACAATGTTGCCACCAGCGTCCATTGTTGGTCCACCAGATGGCGATAGCCCAGGTTGACGACGCTGAACGGCATCAGGTAGCCCTGAGGTGTCAGGCGCTTGCCCCGGTAGTTTACGCCAACTTGCAACCGGTCCCGCACACCGAGCTGGTAATCCAGCGTCCCTTTTCCATTGAATCCGACATCGGAATGGTTGCGCCCACCCTGCACCTGCTGGCCATTGATCTGATTGTAAAAGGCATTGCCACTGACGTTATAACCCAGTCTCTCCAGCAACTTTCCGACGGCACTGAATTCCAGACCGCCGGACTGGATCGTCGGCAAATTCACCTTGGTAATTAGCACCACGTCATTAGCCTGCGGGACCAATATATCGGTATCGCCATTGCGGCTGCGACGATAGTAGGCGATCAGGCCGTAGGAAATTGCACCGACATCATGGCGATACGCCAGTTCCAGCGCATCAGTCATCTGCGGCGCCAGATTCGGATTACCCTGCCGCAGAGTCTTCGGGTCGGTGGCATTGATATAGGGATTGACGTCTTCCGGGTCCGGCTTCTTGACGCGCTTGCTGTAGCCCAGCGATACGCTGTCGCTGTCGCTCAATGTGTACAGCAGATTCAGGGTCGGATACAGCATGCGGTAGCGCTGATTGCTGGCGTCGCCGGAGTCGCGCCGCAGGGTCTGGATGTCGGCCTGTTCGAAGCGCAGGCCGAGCAAGGTTTCCAGCGCCCCGCGCTTGTACGCATATATGGCATAGGCCGCGTTGACCGCCAGGCGATAGCGGAAATGGCTTTCACTCGTCCCAACGGAGCGCCAGTTATTGAAAGAATTATGATCGTATTCAACGTCATAGCCCATCTTTAGCTTGGCGTTCTCGCCTTCCGGCCGGCTATAGGAACCGGCAAACCTCGAAATGTCATAGACCTGCTGGTCGAAGTCGCGCTCGAGCGACGGATCGGCAAGCACCGTTTGATAACCGACCAGGTTCGATTCAATGGAATGGCTGCGCTGGAGAGCGAACGACAGCGCCTCACCCGGCGTTGCCAGCTTCTGGTCCAATTTGAATGCCAGTGCGGTATCTGCGCGCGGTCCGCCGCCGTTACCGTCACGATGGTAGGGTGGCGCGTCTCCCGGCGTCGCTTCCTGCGCAGAGATGCGGTGTTCCGTGCGCCTCGCGTAGTCCAGCGTCACCCCCAGGGTCCGCTTGTCATTGGGAGCATATTTCAGCGCACCCTTGCCGTACCAGCGTTCGCTGCTCTCATCCTGCACCTGGTGCGAGCTGCTGGCTGCCGCGCCGGGCGCCCCGGTCTGGTCATCATTGACGCGCCGGCGCCAGTCCTGACGATTACCCAGCGTTCCGCTGAGGTCCACCGTCCCCGTGTTATAGCCGCCCGAGACACTGCCGTTATGCCGTCCATCGTTACCAAGGTTGGCCACCATCTGGCCGGCGCCGCCCCGCTTGCGATTCTTCCTGGTGATGATGTTGATGATGCCACCGGTGCCGTCCGGCTTGAATTCGGCCGATGGCGAGGTGATGATTTCAATCGCCTCGATATCTGCCGCAGCCATCCCCATGAGCGTCGCGCCGCGCGCCGCGCCCTGCATCTGGCTGGAAGGGTTGCCGTCGATCAGTATAGTGACGCTGGTATCGCCGCGCAGGCTGACCATGCCGTCAATATCGACGTCGACCGCCGGGATATTGTTCAGCAGATCAGCTGCGCTGCCCGTGCTGGCCTGGATATCCGTAGTTGCGCGGTACACCTTGCGGTCAACCTTGTTGATCACATCGGCGAGCTTGCCGGCAACGACAACGGTCGTCGGCGTGTCACTGTCTGCATGGACAATCGTAGTGGATAGAGCCAGGACGGCAGGCAAACATAAACGATAAACGGACATTGGACCGATGCTTTTACGAGTTGAGCGGACGCTTCCATTAGACCGAAAACATCATTAAGCCATGATTAAAATTAACCGACAGGCCTCAGTAGCTCAGCTGGGAAAATCGCCGTCACCGCCAAACCCCGGATGCCGTTCGTGCCCAACATCAGCTTGACCTGGTGCGCATCCGCCACGCTTTTGACGATGGAGAGCCCCAGTCCGCAGCCCCAGACCTCGTTGCCGTCCGGGCGATAAAAGCGGTCGAACAGGCGCTCGCGGTTCTGTTCCGGCACGCCAGGACCGTTATCGGCCACCTGCAGGAATGGCACGTCGCCCGCCATACCGACCATGACGTCCACCTGGCCACCCGAGTGTGTATAACGCAAGGCGTTATCGACCAGGTTACTCAGCATGACGGCCAATCCCTCCCCATGCGCGTGCACGTACACCTCAGCGGCGTCCGCGCTGATACCCAGGTCGATCCGCTTGCTGTCCGCATAAATCGCATGGTCGGCCACCGTCTGCTGTGCGATCCGCAACAGGTCACAGCGACCGTGAGGCGGCCGCGTGCCCTGTTCCTGCCGGGCCAGCGTCATCAGCTGCTGCACCAGGTGGGTCGCACGGTCCAGCCGTTCGTGCAGCTTGCGGAAAGCCTGCCGCCGCTCCTGCTCGCCGTCCGCCACTTCCGCCAGCCGAAGTTGCAGCTTCAACGCCGTCAGCGGCGAGCGCAGTTCGTGCGCGGCATCCGAGACAAAATTCCGCTGCGCGGCGATGGCGCCGTCTATCTTGTCAAGCAGGCCGTTGAGCGCGCTGACGATGGGCAGCAGCTCCGGCGACAAATCGTCCGCATTCAGTGGCTGCAGATCCAGCGGCGTGCGTCCCCTCACTGCCATGGTCAGGTTTTCCAAAGGCCGCATGGCGCGGCCGACCACGATCCAGATCAGCAGAGCCATGGCGGGAAACAACAGCAACAAGGGCGGCGCCGTGCGCAGCGCCATGTAGAACGCGGCGCGCTGGCGCATGGCAGCCGGCTGCGCCACCTGTACGGAATATCCAGCGATCAGGTCCGCATACACGCGCCAGCGTCCGCCACGGTGTTCAATCGTGGCATAGCCAGTCGCCCGCGGCAGTGGCAGCATCGGCCCCGCCTCGGTGCGAAACACCAGCTCATGCGCCGCATTCCAGACGTGGACTTCGAGACGGTCATCCTCCTTGTCTTCCAGCGGCATGCGCCATTTACCCGGCGCCTGAACCGGGAGCCACCAGGCCAGCTGGCGCAGACGCTGGTCCGAGTCCTCATCGACTTCGTGAACGGCCCGTGAATATAGCAGCGCGATGGCGGCCAGCACGCAGACGGCCATGCCGCCAATCAAACCGGCCAGCAGGCGGGTACGAATGGTCTTCATGCGGTAGCCAGCTTGTAACCCACGCCGCGGACATTCTTGATGAAACCACTACCCAGCTTTTTACGCAAATGGTGAATGTAAACGTCGATGGCGTTGCTTTCGATTTCCTCGCCCCAGCCGTAAATGCTGTCTTCCAGCTTATTCTTGGACACGACGCTGCCCGGCGTATCGAGCAAGGCGCGCAGCACGGCGAATTCGCGCGCCGGCAGATGCAGCGGCGTGCCGTTAAAGCTGGCGATATGGGCTGCCATATCCACCTGCAGCCCGCCATAGGACACCAGTGCCTGGTTGGGCGCCTTCCCGCGCCGCAGCAGCGCGCGGATACGGGCCAGCAGTTCATCGATGTCGAATGGCTTGATAAGGTAATCGTCGGCGCCCGCGTCTAGTCCCTCCACGCGCGAGGCCATCGCATCGCGCGCCGTCACGATGAGTACCGGCGCCGCGCCGCCTTGCGCGCGATACTGGCGCAGAACGTCCATGCCCTGCTGCTTCGGCAGACCGAGATCCAGCAGCAGCAGGTTGTACACGTCCTGGTGCAGCGCCAGCATGGCACCGTCGCCGTCACGCACCCAGTCGACGGCGTAGTTCTCGCGGCGCAGCACCTCCTCCAGGCTTTCGCCGATCATGGGATCGTCTTCGATTAACAGCAAACGCATATCATCCTTCACTTCATCAATCGGCCATCTTACTCCGCCACAGGAAGACCGAGCTGCCTGCGCAGTTCAGCCTTGGCGGCCGCCAGTTCCGCCTGATACCGCGGATTGGTCTCCATCACCGCGTGGGCACTGTAGGCCAGCAGCTTGCCGGCCGCGATATCGCTTGGATAATGCACCCCGCATATCAAGCGGTTATGGGCGTAGGCATCAGCGCGCACCAGGATTGCGTCGCGCTGCTCCGGCACCATATCGATCAAGGTCAGGGCCGCCAGATAACCTGCGGTGGCGTGACCGCTGGGGTAAGAGTTGTCCTTGGCCGTGGCCTTGCAGACCGGCTTCAGACTCTTATCCAGATTGTATGGCCGCATACGCTTGAAGGCTTGCTTGAGCGGATCCGCATTGACACCTTCGTCATGCTTGACGCGATTGCCTAAAGCGGCCGTCAACGGCAGCGCCGCCGGATTGAACCGCTCGCCCAGCACTGTCTTGTAGATGGACAGCGATTCATCCGCGGCATCCGCCTTGGCCTGCGCCTCCTCTTCGCTGGTGCGGCTGGACTGGATGCGGTGGAGTTCAGCAAGTTCCGCCTTGGCGATGGCCGAGTCGGATGCCGGCGGCGTGGGCAATATCCAATACCCGTGGATCTGGGACGGACCGGCAAAGTTGGACTCCTCCGCGTAGACGGGAACCACCAGCATTGCCAGCAATACGATAGCAAGTTTTTTCATGGCGATCAGAAATCCACAATAAGTGTCATCGAAACGCTACGCGCAGGCAGCACGGTCAGCAGGTCCGCTTGCGACGGCGCCGCGCTGGAGCTGGTCTTGGTGCCGGCCGCAGCGATATCGACGATGCTATGATTGTTAAACAAGTTGTTGACGCCAAACTGCAACTTGGCCTGCTTGACCATCGCCATCGGGCTCTTGACGCGGTAGTTCACGAACAGGTTGGCCAGCGTCACCGGATCGATGTTGTAGGCTTCGTGCGTCGCGCCGTTGTCGGCATAGACCTTGCCGACGCGCTTGACGAACAGGCCGGTATTCCAGCCGTTCTTCTGGTAGTTCAGGCCCAGCGTTTCGGTATCGCCAGGCGCGCCAGCCACCCATTTTCCGGTGTCGTACTTGGTGCTGCCAACAGTGGCGTTGGCGTACACGCTGAAGCCGCCGCCCAGCAGGACGGTGCCTTCGGCCTCCACGCCCTGGCTGATCTCGCTACCGTTCAGGAAGTACACGGGATTGCCGGTGACCGGGTCTATCGAGGAGGAGTACGGGCTGTCGAGACGGATGTGGTAGACGTCGGCCGACAGGTTCCATTGCTCGGTCTGATATACCGAACCCACCTGGCTGGTGGTGGACTTAGTGGCGTTCGGCGTGGTGGTGACCTTGGCGTTCGGCGTGTCGAACACGCCGGTCGATGGAATCTGGTCGCCGCGGGCGACTTGCGCGTAAATGGACCAGTTTGAAGCCAGCTGGTAGTGCACGTCCAGCGAAGGCATGGTGTCGGTGTATGTGACCGAGTTGTCGACGTAAGGCGCACCACCGGTAATCTTGCCGGTGTTCTTGTTGTACACACCGCCCAATGGCCCGACCGCGCCACCATTATCCTGCAGATGGTGGAAGTCCTGCTTGTACGAAGCGTACTTCACGCCCGGCGTAATGCGCAGGGTTGGCGTCAGGTGGAATTCGTATTCAAAGTAAGGCTGGACCGTCGTGGTCTTGTAGCGCTCCGTGAAGTTGGGCGTGGACACATCAACCCAGCTACGGGGATCGCTCGGGATCTGGTAGCGGAAACTGTTGGCGTAGTCGTACCAAACGCCGGTGCGCAGCACGCCAAACGGGGATTCCTGGCTGACGCGCAGCAGATTGCCTTTGGTCAGATAGGAATTGAGCTTGTCGACGGCGCTGGTGGCGTTGATGGCGGTGGCGCTGTTGTACTTCTGCTGGTTCCAGTAGCGATAGACGTAGGCCTTGTCTTCCAGCTTCCAGCCACCGCCCAGATTGGTGGTCACGCCGACGTAGTTGAAGGCGGTGGTGATGTCGTAGAAGTTAAAGCCCCAGTATTTCGGGCTGGCCGGGTCGCCGCTCAAGAGGTCACGGTAATCGCCCATGTCGTAGTTGGCACGGGAGACGCCCTTGATGTTCGGCGTATTGTTGGTCAGATTCAACCAGGAAGAGAACAGCGTCACGGCGGTATCGTCACTGACCTGGTAGCGGTACTTGAGCGACGCGGCATCGCGCTTTTGCTTGTTGTAGGTCTGGTAGCCATCCGACTTCATTTCCTGCAGATTGAACAGCAGATTGGAGCTGCCGTTGGGACCGAACTGGCCGGTCTCATGTTCCAGACCGGCCAACGAGGTATTCCAGGCGCCGTAAGAGCCGGTGGCACTGGTGCGCTGCTGGCTTTCCAGGTCGCGCGACAGCAGGTTGATCGAACCGCCGTAGGTGGCCTGGCCAATGGTGGCGGCCGAACCGGGGCTGCGGTCGATCACGGCGCCACTGGTGAACTGGCTGGGGAAGAATACCCATGCATGGTGGCTCACGCCGTTGGTGTCGTTGAAGGGAATGCCGTCGAACGAGATCACGCTATTGCTGTCGCTCAGCCCGCGCATGGTGGTCTTGTTGTCGCCCAGACCAACGCCGTTGGGGCTGTAGCTGAACATGCCCGGCGCCATCTGCAGTAGCTGGCTGTAGTCGGCGATAGGCGATGTAAAGTCGCGCACGAACTGGTCGCTGACTTCGGAGAGCGCCGAACGGGCGTCCAGATTGCTTTTGGATGGCGCGCTCGACGACGCGGTATTCAACGCCGAGCGGATTTCCACCACCGCGGTGGCGCCCGCCATATTGGCACCCGCCTCTTCCGCAGCATGCGCAAACGCCGTTTGCAGCAATGCGGTGAGCAGCGCCAAGGCAACCCGTGGCGGAGTCGAGAGACCGTTCGATTTGTGCGACCTGTACATGAAGCATCCCTTTGCGGAAGAAGAAAAGCCGCCAGTCTAGAAATGCTTTATGTCGTCTCCATGACAAGAATTGCAAATGCAAGTCAGCTGTTGTATTAAGGTTGACTAATACAAATATCGTGACTTCTTAATTCCACCTTAACTCTTGCTCCGGCACACTGTCGCGGTTGCGGGACCTCTCCAATCAGCCTATCAATGGGCGACTACCCCGGCCAAAACGGCCGCAGGGAAAGTCGCATCGAACCTGCCGTCAACTACCCGCCCTGAACGACGAAACCTGCCGCTTTCAGGGCCAAACACCACCGCCTGAGATGCCGGCAGAAACAAAGAAATTGCCGCAAATAGTAAGCATCCAATTACGGTATCATCTCCTTTTTGTTAACCGATATCATCGCTAATTCAATGCAATCCAATGCAAGTCCGGCGGCCGTCCCAATGCTGCTGATTCATGGGCTACTGTCCTCGCCACAAGAATTCGGCTTGATCGCCCACGGACTGCGCAACCGGGGCACAGGTTTTGATGCCATCAGCGTGCCTGACTATACCCTCGCCTATGATCCGATCACCCCGAACTGGAAACGATGGCTGGAAGGAGCCAGCGCAGCCATTGACGCCCGTGTCGACGCTGGCGAGCCAGTCATACTTGGCGGCCTGTGCATGGGCGGCATCTTGGCCGCTGCAGCGGCCCTGCGCGCCCGGCAACGCATTGCTGGCCTGATACTGATGTCACCCACGTTCACGTTTGATGGCTGGGGCATGCATCCAATCCGTCATCTGCGTCGCCTGGGATACATGACTGGACTGGATCGCTTTTTTTCAATGTACGAGCGCGAACCGTATGGCGTGAAAAATCCCAAGATTCGTAAATGGATCATGCGCGAATTGCGGGATCGGGCTCAGTCGGCCGCCGGGCCGGCGCGCGTCCCGTTGCGTGCCTTGCGCGAAGCAGAACGCATGCTCTCGGATGTGACGGCACGCCTGCATGAATTGGATTGCCCTCTTTTATTCATACACGCGCGCGACGATGAGATTACGCGGCTATCCAGTGTCGAGCAGGTATTCTCGACCTTGCCGCAGACGAACAAGGAATTGCTGGTGCTTGACAACAGTTACCACATGATTACGATAGATAACGACCGCGAGCAGGTTTCCCGCGCGCTGGAGCATTTTGCCCGGCGCGTGAGGCTCAGCGAGTAATTCAACAGGGTCCCAAGTTTGCTATGATGGACCCAGATTCGCCTTGATGCCCAAGGCGAGCACCACTGGATGCGAAATCGGCCATGAATACATTGCAACAATTGAAGCAACTGATACATGAGAAATTCGATATCGATATAACGACCCTGCAAGCAGATCAGCCTTTGGCCGAATATGGCCTCGATTCGCTGTCGCTTGCCGAGCTGCTGTTTACGGTGGAGGAAAAATTCGATATTGATTTCCCTGATTCACGTCAGGATATCAATACGCTGACCGAGCTCGCGGCGGTCATTGACGAAGCCCTCACCAATAAAAAGGCGGCATGAGACGGCGCGTCGCAATTACCGGCATTGGGCTGGTGTCGCCACATGGCGACGACCCAACCGTGGTATTCGACGCTCTGCTGGCTGGTCACTCCGCAGTTACCCGCTGGGAGGAAGAAGGGGCAGCGCCCACGCCCGTTGCGCGAACGCCGTTTGACGTCACGTCATGGTTTACGCGCCTGCAATTGTCAGGAGTGGACCGGGTTAGCCAGATCGCCGTCGCCGCGGCGGACCTGGCCCGCCGTGACGCCGGCATCGATCAGTTCGCCCCTGACACCGGCCTGTATGTCGGGACCGGCATGGGCGGCGCGGCGGCCGTCGAGGATTCGTTCCGCGCACATTACGGATCAGGGCGCGTTCCGCCGCTATCGGTTCCCGCCTTCATGCCAAACGCCCCCGCCGCCCATATCGCGATGCGTCAGCAACTGCTCGGGCAGGCATATACCTATTCAATCGCGTGCGCCTCATCAGCGGTCGCCTTGCTGGAGGCGGGGCGCGCTGTGGCGCGTGGGGACGTGCCGTGCGCGCTGGCCGGCGGCGCTGAAGCGCTGCTGGTTCCCGGCGCAATCCGCGCATGGCACGCGATGCAAACCCTGGCCCGTCTCGATGATGACCCGGCCCGCGCCAGCCGGCCGTTCAGCGCGGAACGAAGCGGCCTGGTGTTGGGAGAAGGTGCCGCTTTTCTCGTCCTCGAGCCATACGACGCGGCGGTGGCACGCAATGCGCGCATCTACGCTGAATTCAGCGGCGGTGGGGTTTCCTGCGATGCCACTCACCTCACCAAGCCCGACGCAGCCGGCCAGGTACGTGCGCTAACGGCCGCGTTGCGCGACAGCGGCCTGCTGCCACGCGACATCGGATACTGCAATGCACACGGAACGGCCACCCGTATCGGCGACCTGGTCGAGTCTGAGGCGCTGTCGCGCGTATGGGGCGATGCGCTCGATCAGCTTGCGGTCAGCTCCACCAAATCGATGCATGGTCATTTGCTGGGGGCGGCCGGCGCGCTGGAGGCGGCAATCACAGTGTTGTCATTGCATCGTGGCGCCATTCCGCCAAATATGCATTGCGAAACACCCGATCCAGCCTGTGCCTTGAAACTGGTGCGCGAGCCGGGACACCAATCCCCTGACCTCAAGGCGGCGATCAGCAACTCCTTCGCTTTCGGAGGCACCAACGTTACACTGGTCTTCCGTCACTAAGTGGTCTCCGGCAACTTAGCCTGATTTGCCTGCTGTGGCGCGGTGGAGCGGCCTGCGAAATACCGCCCTGCCACGCGACCTTGTCGCCCGGCTGTCGCTTGAACTCGCCCCACCCGTGATCGAGAATGGCAAGGTTGACCACGCAACCGATCATACTAATTACTCAAATAGCGTGGCCAGAATGTGGCCCACCACAGCATCTTGAACGCCCCCGGCACGTCGATACGGTCGGGTCGTGGGAGCGGGAAATCGATCTTCTTAAGTAGCATGACGCCAATGCCGACGCAGAGCCATATCATCGCGACATACTGGCAGATCGTGCCGTAGAACTCATCGAACAGCCCAGTCGTCGCCATGACAATCGCCCAGGCGACCAACAATGCAAGCATTTGGCAAAGCCAGCGTTTAAACATAAGTTCAACAGCCATTCCAAGATGGCGAGGTTAGTTGCAGATTCTCGAACTACCGGATGACAGATATTACCCTTGCTGCGCAGGCAATGACGAAGCCGAATAGTTCTCAGGTGGCGGTGGGAATCGTCTCCTTCAGGGCGGTGCGGAGGATAGTTCCTATGAACATTATTGATTCTTAGTAAATATTTTCAATGTATTTTTGAAATAAATTTCCCCTGTCAGGATTTTGTCAGTAATTCCTCAGGGAAATGTCAGCTAGGCGGCCTACGCTGCAACTGACGAGTCCCTTTTACTTTGCCACCCCTGTGGCAATTCGCCGCCACGGAGAATACGGATGCCACAATTAAGCCGAAATGAAAACACCCGGCAACCGCACCACCTGGATGGATTCACCCTGATTGAATTGCTCGTCGCCATGATCATCATCGGTATTCTGGCCGCGGTCGCCTATCCAGCGTATACAAGCCAGATCGTCAAGTCGAACCGTGCCGCGACCCAGACGTATATGCTCGACCTGGCGCAGCGCGAACAACAGTACCTGGCCGATAGTCGCAGCTATGCAGGCACCGTGGCGCAACTGAATTTGCCGACGCCGGACGCCATTGCCGCCAAGTACACCATTACCATCAGTACGCAGGATGGTCCGCCTCCCACCTTCACGATTACCGCCACACCTGTGACGGGGACGAACCAGGCAGCGGACGGCCAGCTGACGATCGACAATACGGGCGCGAAGTCGCCCAGTGGCAAGTGGTAGCCCGCCATGTATCGCACTGCGCACCGGCGTGCCCCCGTACCTGTCAGCGGCAGGGGTTTTACCCTGCCCGAAGTACTGGTCAGTTTAACCATCATCGCCATTCTGGCTGCCATCGCCGCCCCCTCATTCAATCGTATCATCGCAACACAACGCAGCAAGAGCATTGCCGCTGACCTGATCACCGTCTTGACGCGCACCCGGAGCGAAGCGATCAAGCGCAATACGGACGTGACCCTGCAACCAGTGAGTGATGGACAGTGGCAATTTGGCTGGGCCGTTCTCAATCCAGCGGCAGGCGGCGCGAAGCTGGAAAGCCATGATGCCATCGTCAATGCCACCGTGTTGGGACCGTCCAGCATTGTGTTCCATGCCAACGGCAGGCTGCGCGGCAACACCGCTCCCAGTTTCGATATCTCCGCCCTTGGTAGTACCGACCACCGTTGTGTCCTGGTGGACCTGAGCGGACGCCCTTACCAGCAAACGGGAGCATGCTGATCATGACGAGAAATCAACTGCGTCATATCGGCCGCATGCGCGGCACCACCATGATAGAGGTGCTCGTGACGCTGGTCATCCTTGCCTTTGGATTGCTTGGTGTGGCGGCCCTGCAGGGCAAGATGCAATTGGGCACGATCGAGTCTTACCAGCGGGCCCAGGCCGTGGTACTGCTGGAGGACATGGGCGCGCGCATCCAGTCCAACCGCGCCAGCGCCGCCGCCTACGTGCTGAACACACCAGCCGGCACGGGCGATGGCCAGCCAGGCGATTGCAGCACGCTGGCGGCCGGAACACCGCGTGACATCTGCGAATGGAGCAATGCGCTCAAAGGGGCGGCAGAACTGAAGGCCGGCGCAAAAGTCGGGGCCATGGTGGGAGCCCGCGGGTGCATCGACCAGGTCCAGGCACCTGATGCGACCAAGGGTGTCTGCCGGCCCGGCATCTACCAAGTGACAGTGACCTGGCAAGGAGTGCACAAGACTGTGGCTTCGGCGCTCACCTGCGCCACCGGGTTATATGGCGACGATAGCTATCGACGAGCTATCGCCGTGCACGTCACCATCGGCCTGCCGGCCTGCTCGTAGGAGGACGACGCGATGTTTAGACCCTCCCGCAAGCAACATGGCTTCACCCTGGTCGAGATCATGGTGGCAGCCGTGATCGGCCTGATGGTGCTGGCCGCCATGACGACCATGTTCGTCAGCAATAGCCAGTCCCAGGCCGAGGTGGAGAAATCGAACCGCCAGATCGAGAATGGTCGCTACGCCGTGCAATTGCTGAGCGATGAGCTACGCAACGCATCCTACTATGGCGAGTTCGATCCCACCGTCCTGGCCCCACCAGCGGCGCTGGCCGCCCCCTGTTCGGTGGTACTGGCCGACCTGAAGGCCGCCCTGCCCTTGTACGTGCAGGGCTACAACGACGTCGCCAGCGCGCCCATCAACTGCGTGCCGGACGTGCGTACCGGCACTGACATCCTGGTGGTACGCCATGCCAGTTCCTGCCTCATCACCGATCCCAGTTGCGAGGTCAATAGCGCCGGTGCCCCGTTCTTCCAGGCGTCTCTGTGCGGCAACCTGAGCGAGCTCGGATCAGGCAACAGCGCTGATTTCTATGCGCTGGGCGCCACCGCTGCGGCCATGACGCGCCATCAGCGCGACTGCACAGCCACCGCCGGCAGCGGCACGGCGGCCACGGTACGCTTCCTCGAAATCCATATCTATTTCATCGCCAACAATGACAAGGACGGCGACGGCATCCCCACCCTCAAGCGCGCAGAAATCGCCAACAATGGCGGAGCATTATCGGTCGCCATCGTGCCGCTCGCCGAAGGGGTGGAAAACCTGCAGCTCGAATATGGGATCGACACCAACGGCGACGGCGCCACCGACGCCTACACGCCTGATCCAGCCACCTTTGGCGGCTGCGCCACTGCAAGCTGCGCGGTCACGAACTGGACCAGTATCGTGTCAGCCAAGGTGCATGTGCTGGCACGCAATATCGATAAGAGTGCCGGTTACACGGATACGAAATCCTATGTGCTGGGCGCCATGGCCGATGGTACGCCCAACTTGATCGCCGCAGCCAATGACCACTACAAGCGACACGCCTTCGACGCTACCGTGGTACTGTCCAATCCAGCCGGAAGGAAGGCACAATGAACGCCCGCCATCCCCAATTGCGGCCCGTGCACACGCGCCAGCGCGGCTTCACCCTGATTGTGGCGCTGGTGATGTTGCTGTTGGTAACCATGCTGGCCCTGACCAGCTTCAACCTGGGCAAGACCAACCTGCAAGTCGTCTCCAATATGCAGCATCGCAACGAAGCCATCGCGGCGGCCGACCAGACGCTCGAAGAAGTAATAAGCAGCACGCAATTTTTCACCACGCCGACCGATGCGCTCCCCTCGCCCTGCAACGGCACGCCTAATTCCCGCTGTATCGACAGTAACGGCGACGGCAAGCCCGACGTGACCGTCACCATCACGCCAGCCCCCAAATGCGTCAAGGCCCAGGCCATCAAGAATACCGCACTCGACATGAGCAAGTCCGAGGACGTGGGCTGCGCGCTGGGCGGCGGGCAAAGCTTTGGCGTGGCCGGCAGCGTCACCGGCGACTCGTTGTGCGAGGACAGCGTGTGGGAGGTACATGCCGTGGCCTCGGACGCGGTGACCGAATCACAAGTCGAGGTCACGCGCGGCATCGCCGTGCGGGTAGCGAAAGACGATGTGGCAACCAGCTGTCCCTGAATGAAGAGGCGTACCATGATACCGCTCCCCCCCCATTTTCTACCCAGGCTGGGCCTATCGCTGGCGTTGGCCGCGCCATCGTCCATCGCACTGGCAGAAGACATCGACATCTTCACAGGAGCATCGGCAGGTTCGTCCATCAACCCGCGCATCCTGATCGTGCTCGACAACACGGCCAACTGGTCGCGCCAAAGCCAGCAGTGGCCAGGCGGTATCCAGCAGGGCCAGTCCGAGGCGAATGCCATCAAAACCGTCGTCAGTACCCTCAACGGCACCGTCAACCTGGGCTTAATGGAATTTGTCACCGGCGGCAATGCCAACCAGAACGGCGGCTACATCCGCTACGCCGTCAAGCCGATGACAACGGCCAACAAAACGGCGTTCAGCAGCTCCCTGACCACTATCTACAACAATGTCACGACGCCGAACGAGAAGCGCAACGCCAATACGCCGTATGGCAACCTGATGTACGACTCCTACAATTACTTTGCCGGCGCCAACGACGTTTCCCCTTCGGCCGTCGTCACCAGCCTGGCCGACGCCGGCGGCTACACAGTACCGTACAGCCAGTTCGCCGCTCCACTGACCGCCGACGACACGTGCGGCCGCAGCTTCATCATCTTCATCGGCAACCCCGACGCGCGTGGTCCGACGGCCGACGACACCACCAACACTGCGGCCCTGGCCGCGCTGGGCGGCTCGACCAAACAACTAGGGCTGCCGAACTTCACCACCACCAGCACGACACAGACCAGTAATCTGGGCAATACACTCCAGTGCTACCCCAGCGCAACGGCTGCGCAGGCGGGACTGTCAGACTATTCCTCCCAATGCGGCACCTTTACCCAGGGTTGCAGCATCGGCGGCACCAGCATCAATACCGGCCCCACGCCTTGCGCATCCGGCACCAGCCAATACAGCGTGATCGGCACCACCACCGTCGTCACCAACGTGGCCACCGGCACCAGCACGGTTGATAACAATCCGTTCAATGCCGATGAATGGGCCCGTTTCATGCATGACAAGGGCGTGCCCGTGAGCGGCACCTCCATCCGCCCCTCGGTGACCACTTACACCATCGACGTCTACAACAAGCAACCGAATGCGCTCCATACCTCCTTGTTGATGAGCATGGCCAAGGCTGGCGGCGGCAAGTACTTTTCCGCCACCAACGAGCAAGCCATCGTATCGGCGCTCAAGCAGATCCTGGTCGAAATCCTGGCGGTCAACTCCACGTTCGCCTCCACCAGCTTGCCGGTCAACGCCACCAACCGCTCGCAAAATGAAAATCAGGTCTTCATCGGTATGTTCCGGCCCGACCCCGACGCCAAGCCGCGCTGGTTCGGCAACCTCAAACGCTATCAGTTGATTCCCAACGGCGCCGGCATCGACCTGGGCGACGCCAATGGAACGCTGGCCGTCAATCCACTCACCGGCTTCATCACGCCCTGTGGGGCCAGCTACTGGACCAGCGACAGCGGCAGCTACTGGAACGGACTGGGGCTGAATCCGGACCCGGCCAGCGGCTGCACCACCGGCGGCCAGGACCCGTATTCAGACCTGCCGGACGGCCCGCAGGTGGAAAAAGGCGCGGTGGCTGAGGTGCTACGCAAAGGCAACCAGCCACCCGGCACCAACACGACCCCGACCTGGGCCGTCAACCGCACGATGTACACGGCCTCCGGCAACAGCCTGGCCAGTTTTTCCATCGCCAGTTCGGGACTGTCCGACCAGCTGGTGCGTTTTATCCGGGGTGAGGATGTCAACAATGAGAAAGGTACTGGCGCCACCGCCACGACCCGTCCCTCGATCCACGGCGATGTGATCCACTCGCGCCCCTTGCCCGTCAATTATGGCGGCGGCGGGGTCACCGTCTATTACGGTGCCAATGACGGCACGTTCCGCGCCGTCGATGCCAACACGGGCGCGGAGCGGTGGTCGTTCGTGGCGCCGGAGTTCTTCCCGCGCCTGAATCGACTGATGACGAACAGTCCCCTGGTCGCCTATCCCAACCTGGCCAGCGGCATCCTGCCCACGCCGCAGAAGAAGGACTACTTCTTCGACGGCTCCACCGGTGTGTTCCAGAATCAGGACAGTTCCAGCGTCTGGGTGCTGCCCACCATGCGCCGCGGCGGACGCATGATCTATGCGCTGGACGTCAGCAATGCGGCCTCTCCCACACTGAAATGGAAGGCCGGCTGCCCCGACCTGGCCGACGACAGCAACTGCACCACCGGTATGAGCCAGATCGGCCAGACCTGGTCAACACCATCGGTGGCATTCATCCGAGGTTATTCCACCACTCAGCCCGTAGTCGTGGTAGGCGGCGGCTACGATGGCTGCGAAGATGCCGATACGTCCG
Organism: Rugamonas apoptosis; assembly: GCF_014042355.1. Classification (GTDB taxonomy): domain Bacteria; phylum Pseudomonadota; class Gammaproteobacteria; order Burkholderiales; family Burkholderiaceae_D; genus Rugamonas; species Rugamonas apoptosis. The sequence goes on along the minus strand of NZ_JACEZU010000023.1, from coordinate 2,935 downwards.
CGCCCAGCTGTGGCTCGACCAAGGGCGGCATGGTCTATATTCTGGACGGCAATTCCGGCGCCGTGCTCGCCTCGTTCGCCACCACCCGCGCGGTGGCCTCCGATATCGCCATGGTCGACATTGACAATGACGGCATGCCGGACTATGCCTATGCGGCCGATACGGGAGGCAATATCTACCGTATCGATTTCGTCGCCAATCCCGTCTCGGCCACGCCGCTCAAGAGTGGTAACTGGACGTCGCACCGGGTCGCCTACACCAATGGCGCCGGGCGCAAATTCCTGTTCGCGCCGGCCCTGCTGGCCGTGTCTGGCAAGGTGTACGTGGCCATCGGCAGCGGCGACCGCGAACATCCCTTGCAATCCAATTACCCGTACACCTCCGTGACCAACCGTTTCTATGTCTACAAGGATGACTTGAATTCCAATTCGTCTAATTCGGCCAAGAATCTCGATACGGACCTGGTCGACTACACGACCAATACCACGTGCGACACGGCATCGGTGCTACCCAACTCCAGCCTTAATGGCTGGTTCATGAACCTGAACCAGTTTGGCCAGGGCGAACAGGTCGTCACGTCCGCCCTGATCGCCAGCGGTATGGTCACCTTCAGCACCAATCGGCCCGTGCCTCCGGCCTCGGGTACTTGCTCCACCGCACTAGGCAAGGCCGAGGGCTATTGGGTCAACCTGTTCAACGGTTCCGGCGGCATCGATACGGCCGGTACCTGCAACGGTATTCGCGCCAGCGAGTTCGTGGGCGGCGGATTGCCGCCGTCGCCCGTGATGGCCACCGGCGTGCCCGTCAACGGCCGTCCGGTGTCGGTCGTGATCGGCGCCGTGCAGCGCGACGGCACGACCAGCGCCGCCATCAGTCCGCAAAAGGTGCGGCCGGCCATCGCCTCCAAGCGCAAGCAGGTGTACTCAACAGTTTCTGGACAGTAGGCCCACTGTGCTCGAAGCGGAAAGCAACCGCTTCCGTCTCGAGCAGACTTAATGGATGGTCGCGGCTGTCGGGATAGGCGTTTAGGAGTCCGAATGCATGGTAGCGCGCCTGCCGAATGGCACACATCACGAGTGCCCGATCGCGGCGCACAAGTATTCGGTGGCCGCCGCGACCACGACCAAGAAAATCAGCCCGGCAAATACGCCGAACAGTCGTTGCATCCAAGCCCCCATAAAAAACGCGATGCTAACTGCGTAGCCCCCTGCCCATGCCGGTGGCCATGGTTCTGAGGTGAACGGCAATGACATCGCTTCCTTCAATATGGGTAGTCAGGTCAAGCTGCCCCATGTCGCCGACATACATCAAACTCTTTTCTGCATCAGAATCGATGATCGCCTTCCAATGCCAACCCAGGTCGCGCCACCTGATCTTGGGCGGTACCAGGATCGTGCGGTCCGTTTTGACAACATAAGGTTCGACGTCCGCGACCACGACGAAGTTCCAACAACGCTTACTCCCTCCTGGCAAGCCCGAAGCCACAAATTTCTGGGTCATGGTCACGGTACATGGAGAGGCTGAACAGGAGGTGGAAATGGATGTGGAACCGCCCCTCCTAATCTGCAAGGCCTGCATCAGCGCCACATTCTCGTCGTGCGTAACCGCCTGCAACGCCGCATAATGCATGTCGCCGGCAAGGCGTTCGAGGCGCTTGCTTGGCGTGAAATACCAGCCGGTCAAAAGACAGGCGGAGACCACGCACAACAGTCCAAGACCAGCAATTTTACCCATCTTGAAAGCCGTCGCGACGCCGCCCAATTCAATCCGTTGTCTCGTCATGTGTCTGTTGTTCTGCATACCATACCTCTCGCCCTTCCTTATCTGTATCGCGCATTTGAACCAGTTCACGACCTGACGGCATTCACTGGATGCCACCGGACCATCGCTGCAGTTTGCGGCTTGCATGCATCCCAAATGCAGCGCCATTATCGGTAAAGGAGTATCGTCATGAAAACCGCCACCGCGCTATTCGCCAGCAGCCTGCTGGCATTCGCAGCGTCAGCCGCCACAGCGGCGGCAGGCCGCCCGGCAGGCGCCCCCATCGTTGGTCAACCACACACCAGCATGACACCAACGATCACGCAAGCGCCGCCGGCCACTACCCTGCGTACTGCGCCAACACAACAAACCGCCCCATCCCATACCGGCCAGCCCAACCAGAGTTGCGGCAGTATTACCGCGCCCAATACCCCGGGCAATGCCATGGCCGCACCAGGGTCGGCGTTTAATCCCGACGGCACAGCAGGATCGGTCTATGCCGGACAACAGCCGCAAAATTCCAGGAATCCAAAGAGCGTTTCGCAATATGACGTCGCGTGCGCTAATCAACCAATCCATTAGAACGTAAGCAACCCACCATGTCTGAGCGCGATATCCCGGCCGCGGTCCTCGCATGCGGCCACTTTGTTACCGCCCCGTACCCCAGCAATACGCGGCCGATGGCCACCACCGCGCCAGTCGCTCGGCGGCAATTCCAAATGCCTCGCCACCTGTGCGGTATAGTATCGCGCCAGTATGTATTTCAACTTTCCAATGACACAGAATACACTGCCACGCATGGTGGCCACCACCGTCTTACCGCTAGCCTTGCTGGCTTTCATGCCACAAGGCTACGCCGCGCAGGCCAATGCCCCTTTGCATCAAAGCGACAGCAGTGCGCCCCACAACCACGAGGAGGACTCCAGGCAAATCCACAAACACCACGTGAACCGCATGCTCGACAAACTGGTCACTGAACCGGCCGAGCTGGAACAACACTGCAAGTACGAATCGGACATCGCGACGCCCCCCCCGGTCAACCGGGTGGCGCTCACGTTCGACGATGGTCCGGCGCCGGGTGCGACGGAGTTCATCCTCGACTTGCTCAAGAAATACAATATCTCGGCCACCTTCTTCATGGTGGGCAAGCAGGCGGAGGAGAATCCCGATCTGG
>NZ_JACEZU010000022.1 GCF_014042355.1 Rugamonas apoptosis | reverse complement strand
TCGTCCCATTGGTCCGAATTCGCTCACTCAAAATACTGACAGGCTACTCTTGCGAGTATCCTATTTCATTTATTTCTTGTGAACATTTGATATTTTAAGTATCACGAAGACTGGCTTCGTGTGCACTCCCATCAAACGTCCACACTTATCGACTGTGAATTTTTAAAGAACTTATTCGGTACTGCTTGCTGCGTTATCGACAAAGCGTTGTGTTTGTCAGCAGCAGAGAAGCGAGATTATGCGGTGTTTCGTGCAGCTCGTCAACCCCTCTATTTTCTTCGCTCAACTCGCATTTGCATGCGGCGTTTCGCGAGGGACCGAACTATAGCAAATCAACTGTACGACTGGCAAGACCGTTTTGAAATATATCTGTGTGCTATCGTAATGCCGACCAAAACCAGCCACTGCGCACTGACCATGTCCATTCCAGCTATCGCCCCCACTCATAACGACGCCCTCGCCACGCTGCTAGATAACGCCATCAACAACAAGACCAAGCCGCTGGGCAGCCTGGGCATGCTGGAGACGGTGGCCAAGCAGATCGGCCTGATCCAACGCACCCGCGAGATCGCATTGGAAAAGCCCGCCATCCTCGTGTTCGCGGCCGACCATGGCATCGTCGCCGAAGGTATCTCCGCCTATCCACAGGACGTCACCTGGCAAATGGTGGAGAACTTCCTCGCACGCGGCGCGGCCATCAACGTATTCGCGCAGCAGAACGGCTGCGCGCTGCACATCGTCGACGCCGGCGTCAATCACGACTTCGGTCCCCGCCACGGCCTGACCGACCGCAAGCTGGCACACGGCACCCACAACTTCGCGGTACAGCCGGCCATGAGCGCGGACACCTGCGCCTCCGCCATTGCCGCCGGCATGGCGCTGGTGGCTGAACTGGATGGCAATGTGGTCGGTTTCGGTGAAATGGGCATCGGGAACACCACCGCCGCCGCCGCGCTGATGCACAAGCTGACCGGCATTCCCGTCGCCCAATGCGTGGGCGCCGGTACGGGCTTGTCGGCCGAAGGCATCTCGCACAAGCAGCGCGTGATCGAGGCGGCCGTCGCCCTGCACGCATCGGCCGCCGAACCGCTGGACATCCTGGCGACCTTCGGCGGACTGGAAATCGCCATGATGGCCGGCGCCATGCTGATGGCAGCCAAGCGCCGCAAGGTGCTGCTGATCGATGGCTTCATCGTGACCAGTGCCCTGCTGGTGGCGGCGCGCTTGCAGCCCGCCATCCTCGACTACTGCGTGTTCGCCCACTGCTCCGACGAGAGCGGCCACAAAAAGATGCTGGATAACCTGGGCGCCCGCCCCCTGCTCCAGCTCAACCTGCGCCTGGGCGAAGGCACCGGCTGCGCGCTGGCCCTGCCGCTGCTGCATGCCGCCGTCAACTTCCTGAACCAGATGGCGACGTTCGAATCGGCACAGGTCAGCGAAAAATCGGAATAAGGCAGCCCATGCACCAACTTCGCCTGTTCTTCACCGCGCTGCAGTTCTTTACCCGGCTGCCGATCCCGCGCTGGGTGGGATTCGAGGCGGAGTGGCTGAACCACGCATCGCGCTACTTCCCGCTGGTCGGCGTCGTGGTGGCCGCCATCGCGTCCGCCACTTACGCGCTGGCGGCGTGGCTGTTCCCCGCGCCCGTCGCCGCCGTGATGGCAACCGCCGCCACCATCTACGCCACCGGCGCCTTCCACGAGGACGGCTTCGCCGATATGTGCGATGGCTTCGGCGGCGGCATGACAGCCCAGCGCGTGCTGGAAATCATGAAGGACTCTCGCATCGGCGCATACGGCGCCATCGGCATCGTGTGCATGCTCGCGCTCAAATGCGTGACCTTGTCGCTGCTGCCGCCGGGCGTGGCCATTGCCGCGCTGTTCGTCGCCCATCCCCTGTCGCGCCTCGCGGCGACGGCGCTGATCTGGCGCCTCGACTACGCGCGCGACGAAGGCAAGGCGAAACCGCTGGCACAGAAAATGGGCAATACCGAATTCGCCATCGCCACTATGTGCGCCCTGCTGCCGGCTGCCGTGTGCGGCATGGCCGGATGGCTGTCGTGGCCCGCGCTCGCGGCCAGCCTGCTCGCCGCCGCTGCCGCCGCATACTGGCTGGCGCAGAAATGCGTGCACCGCATCGGCGGCTATACGGGCGATTGCCTGGGCGCCGTGCAGCAGGTATCGGAAGTGGCGATCTACCTGTGCCTGTTGGCCAGCCTGGGCCACGGCGTCTGGCGCTGATGCGCATCACACTGATCCGTCACCCGCAACCGCTGGTTGCCGCCGGCGTTTGCTACGGCAGTACCGACCTGCAGGTAGAACAGGCCCAGATCAATCTGGTCCTCGCCGCGCTGGCCGGCACGCTACCGGTGGGCGCGCCGCTCTACTCCAGCCCATTGCAGCGCTGTGCCGCACTGGCGAAACAACTTGCCACCACCCCGCCCAAGTACGACGCGCGCCTGGCCGAAATGCACTTCGGCACCTGGGAGATGCAACGCTGGGACGACATCCCCCGCACCGAAATCGACGCCTGGGCGGCCGCTCCGGCCCACTACCATCCCGGCGGCGGCGAAAGCGTGCTGCAAATGGCCACGCGCGTGGCCTCTTTCTACGCCGCTTTGCGGACGGATGCGCCGTCCGACGCCATCATCGTCTGCCACGCCGGCACCATCCGCCTGCTGATGGCCTGCCATGCCGGCCTGGCGCCGGCCGACATGGCGCAGCATGCCGCCAGTACCCCACACAGCATCGCCTACGGCGCGCAAATCGTCCTGCAAGACTGACAGGCAGATTGCAAGCCAGGCTTGCCCCCATACGCGCAAGCCGTATAATGACGGCGTTTTGGTGCCCGCATGTCTGTCCAGACCTGCAGTTAAACGGGAAACACGAAGCCGCCCAGACGGCCAACGTGTGCTGCCCCCGCAACGGTAAGCAAGTGTCGCGCAACCTGCGACGAACCGCCTCAAACAACCACTGTGCATCTGCACGGGAAGGTGAGGCGGCGCCACTTGCCAGCCCGGATACCGGCCAAATCAGGTGGAAGTGAGCGAACGGGGAGTTGCGCGACACGGACCATGCCTGCCACAGCGGGCTGCCATGTGCTATCCCGGTTCACCGCTTCTGTTCAATCTGGCCTACGGGGACGTCGGCCGGTTGCTCTATTACAGAAGATTTGCCATGACTTTTCCAGTTTCCCGCCGCGCGGCCGCGACCTCGATCGCGCTCGCTTTCGCCACGCCCTCCGTCTTCGCCGACACCCGGAACGACCTGGCCGGCAGCGCCGTCTTCATCACCGCCGCGCGCGCGCCGCAACTGGCGGCCGACATCCTGAGCGACACCCTGACTATCGACGCCACGCAGATCGCGCATTCGGGCGCCGGCTCCGTGATCGAACTGCTGCAACGCCAGCGCGGCATCGAAGTGGCGCGTAACGGCGGACCGGGTACCAGCGCCAGCGTGTTCATTCGCGGCGCCAACAGCAACCAGAATATCGTGCTGGTGGACGGCGTGCGTATCGGCTCGTCCACCACGGGCGCGGCCACCTGGAGCGCCATCCCGCTGACGGCCATCGACCACATCGAAATCGTCTACGGCCCGCTCAGCACCCTGTACGGCGCCGACGCCATCGGCGGCGTGGTCCAGATCTTCACCAAACAAGGCCAGGGCGCGCCCGCGTTGACGGCCGCGGCAGGCTACGGCAGCGACAACACCCGCACGGCCGACGCCAGCGTGTCCGGCGCGACGGGCGGTGAGCACAGCATCAGCTACGCCTTCAGCGCCGGCAAGGAAAAATCGGACGGCTTTTCCTCCACGCTGCCCGGCAACTACTCCTACAATCCGGACCGGGACGGCTACGACAAGGAAAGCGCCGCCGGCAAAGTGAACCTGCGCCTGGCGCCGGGCCACGACATCGGCGCGCTGTTCTTGCACAGCAAACTGGATGCCCAATATGACAGCGGCCTGTCCAGCTATGACACGCGCAGCCTGCAAAAACTGGAGAACGCCGCCCTCTACAGCCGCAACCAGCTGCTGCCAGGTTGGACCAGCCTGTTGCAATACGCCGAAGCGCGCGACGAGTCGGGCAACTTCACCAGCGACCTGCCCAAGGACCGCGCCCAGCTCAACACCAAACAGACCGACTTCGCCTGGCAGAACGACATCCAGCTCGGCGCCGACGTGCTGCAACTGCTGTACGACCACCGCCAGGAATCCGTCCACTCCAGCAGCCTCACGGTGCTGAACCGCGACCGCAGCACCAATTCGTTCGCAGCATCCTACAACGCCAAACGCGGCGCCCAGCTGTTCAACGCCAGCATCCGCCGCGACAATTCCGAATACGGCGGCAAGACCACCGGCGCCGCCGGCTACGGCTACAGCTTCAATGGCCAGCTGCGCGCCAGCGCCAGCGTGGGCACCAGCTTCCGCGCCCCGACCTACAACGAGTTGTACTACCCCGGCTACGGACTGCTGACCAACAAACCTGAGCTGGGCCGCAATGCGGAAGCGGGCCTGAATTACAACGACGGCACCACCACGCTGGCCGCGCGCTACTACCATAACCGCCTGGCCGACCTGATCGTCAGCGTCACCCCCTGCCCCTACAACACCACGCCCAAGAGCAGCAGCTGCGCCTACAACGTCAACCACGCACTGCTGGAAGGCCTGACGCTGGAGGGCGGCCGCAAGCTGGGCGACTTCGAACTGGCCGCCACGGTCGACCTGCAGGACCCGAAGGATGAAACCACCGGCAAGCGCCTGGCGCGCCGTTCGCAGCGCCACGCCAACCTGGCGCTGGATTACGTCACCGGTGCGCTCAAGGGTGGCATGGAGTTGACGCTGTCCGGCGCCCGCTACGACGACGCGGCCAACAAGAACCGGTTGGGCGGCTACGGGCTGGTAAACCTGTACGCCACCTGGCAGTTCACGCCGGACTGGTCGGCGCTGGTGCGCTGGAATAACGTCGCCAACAAGCAGTACACGCTGGCGCGCTTCTACAGCACCGCCGGCTCCACCGTATTCGCCGGTCTGCGCTACGGCTACAAATAGAGAAAAAAATTGGTGTAACCTGCCGGGCGAGGCTTCCCCGTCCGGCGGCAGCGGAATCACAAACAAAGGCAGTCCATGCATCCTCCTCTCCCCAACCTGCGACAGCGCACCAGCGTGATCGTCACCACGCTGCTGCTGTGCGCCGCCGCCAGCATGCTGTTCGCCAGCATGATGGGATCGGTGTCGATTCCGCTGACCGACCTGCCGGGCGCCCTCGACGCGCTGCTGCACGGCCGCGCCGACTCGCTGGCCGCCACCCTGCTGGAATTGCGGGGCGGCCGCGCCACCACGGCGTTCGTCACCGGCGCCGCGCTGTCGCTGGCCGGGGTGATGATGCAAGCGCTGTTGCGCAATCCGCTGGCCGATCCCTATGTGCTGGGCATTTCCGGCGGTGCCTCCGTCGGCGCCCTGGCCGCGCTGCTGTTCATGTGCGCCACCTGGATGATAGACGCCGCCGCCTTCGCGGGCGCCGTCACCGTCTCGCTGCTGCTGTATGTCCTGGCCCGGCGCGACCTGCGCGGCGGCACGGCGGCCGAAGGTGGCACCGCCCTGCTGCTGCTCACGGGCGTCATCCTGGCCTCGGTCTGCATGGCCATCGTCACCCTGATGCTGTCGATCGCACCGGAAAGCCGCTTGCGCAGCATGGTGTTCTGGCTGATCGGCGACCTGGCCGGCGCGCCGCTGCGCTGGATGCCCTGGGTGGTGCTGGCGGCCGTCCTGGGCTTCGCCTTGCGCAGCGCGCGCGCCATGAACGTGATGGCGCTGCACGCGGAAGCGGCCGCCACGCTCGGCATCCGCGCGGGCGCCCTGCGCAAGGGATTGTTCTTCTGTTCCGGCCTGCTGACGGCCAGCGCCGTGACCGGCGGCGGCAGCATCGGCTTCGTCGGCCTGATCGTGCCCCATGCCTGCCGTTTCGCCTTCGGCCCCGACCATCGCGTGCTGATCCCGGCCGCCACGCTGGCCGGCGGCAGCTTCCTGGTGCTGGCCGACACGCTGGCGCGCACCATGCTGGCACCCCAGCAGCTGCCGGTGGGCGTCGTCACCTCGCTGATTGGCGCCCCCATCTTCCTGTATCAACTGCACCGCTTGCGCAAATAAGATGATCCGTACCCACCAACTCACCCTGCGCGCCGGCGAGCGCACGCTGATCGACCAGTTGACCTGGCATGTCGAGGATGGCCAGTGCTGGAGCGTGATCGGCCGCAACGGCGCCGGCAAAAGCACACTGCTGCGCACCCTGGCCGGCTTGCGCCAGCCCGACAGCGGCAGCGTCAGCATCGGCCAACGCGCCTTGCGGGAATGGCCGCTGGAAGAACTGGCGCGCACCCGCGCCTTCCTGGCCCAGGCCCGCAGCGACGCCTTCGCCTACACGGCGCTCGAAACCGTGCTGGCCGCGCGCCACCCTTACCACGGCAACCGCTATTGGGAAGGCAGCGACGACCACAAGCTGGCGCTCGACGCGTTGGCGGCGATGGAAGTGGCCGACCTGGCCGCGCGCGACGTGCGCACGCTGTCCGGCGGCGAACGCCAGCGGGTGGCCATCGCCGCCATGCTGGCGCAGGACACGCCGCTGCTGCTGCTGGACGAACCGGCCAACGCGCTCGACCTGGCGCACCAGGTCAGCGTGATGCGCTTGCTGGCCCGCCTGTGCCGGCAACAGAAGAAGACGGTGGTGATGATAGGCCACGACCTGAACCTGGCGCACAGCGTCTCCACCCACGCGTTGCTGCTGATGGGCGACGGCCGCTGGCAAGCCGGCACCACGGCCGACGCGATGCAAGCCCCCATCCTGAGCGACTACCTGGGCCACCCGATCGAAACGATACGGCACGGCCAGCGCAGCATTTTCATCCCCATCGAGGACCACGCATGAGCGAAGTGAACACCGACGACATCAACCAACGCCACCGGCTGCGCATGGAGCGCAAGAAGGCCATCATCGACGCCAAGATCGCGGCCGCCGACAAGCAGATCGGCATCATCATCGTCAACACCGGCAACGGCAAGGGCAAGAGTTCGAGCGGTTTCGGCATGGCCATCCGCGCCATGGGGCACGGCATGAAAGTGGGCGTCGTCCAGTTCATCAAGGGCGCCATGTCCACCGGCGAGGAAAAATTCCTGCGCCGCTTCCCCGACGAAGTGAGCTTCCACGCCATGGGCGAAGGCTATACCTGGGTGACCCAGGACCGCGAGCGCGACATGGAAAAAGCCAAGGTCGCATGGGAGCAGGCCAAGGTGTTCCTGTCCGATCCCGCCATCGGCCTGGTGCTGTTCGATGAGCTGAACATCGCGCTCAAGTACCGCTACCTCGACGTCGACACCGTGATCGCGGACCTGCTGGAACGCCCGGCCATGCAACACGTTGTCATCACCGGCCGCGGCGCGCCGGCGGAACTGATCGCCATCGCCGACACGGTCACGGAAATGGGCGAAGTCAAACACGCCTTCAAGGCCGGCATTGGCGCGCAGGAAGGGACGGAGTGGTGATGAAGAAGCAGATCGCCGTAAAGGCTCTGCTGGTGGCGGCCGTCGCCTCCGGCCAGGGCAAGACCAGCACCACGGCCGCGCTGGCGCGCAAGCTGGTCCGCATGGGCCAGCGCGTGCGCGTGTTCAAGTGCGGCCCCGACTTCATCGACCCCATGCTGCTGGAACGGGCCAGCGGCGCGCCGGTGCGCTCGCTGGACCTGTGGATGGTGGGCGCCGAACAGTGCCGCGCCCAGCTGGCGCAAGCGGCCGAGGAAGCGGACGTGATCCTGATCGAAGGCGTGATGGGACTGTACGACGGCGCGCCGTCGAGCGCCGACCTGGCGCGCGAATTCAAGGTGCCGGTGATGGCCGTGATCGACGCGTCGGCCATGGCGCAGACGGCTGGCGCGCTGGTGCACGGCCTGCGCGACTATGGCCCGGTCGACATGGCCGGCGTGATCGCCAACCGCGTCGCCAGCCCCGGCCACGCCGCCATGATCGCGGCCTCGCTGCGCGACATCCCCCTGTTCGGTACCCTGGCGCGCCAGGAAAAATCGCTGCCGGAACGCCACCTCGGCCTGGTGCTGCCGGACGAAGTGGGCGGCATCGACACCCTGCTCGACCAATTGGCCGACGGCCTGACATTCGACGAGGCGGCCTGGAACGGCCTGCCGCCCGTATCCTTCGACATCCCACCAGCGCCAGCACCACAGGCGCCACTGCTGGCCGGGAAGACCGTGGCCGTGGCGCGTGACGCCGCCTTCATGTTCCTCTATCCCGCCAACCTGGATACGCTCGACAAGCTGGGCGCCACGCTGCGCTACTTCTCGCCGCTGGCCGACGAAGCCGTGCCGGCCGAGGCGGACGCCGTCTACCTGCCCGGCGGCTACCCGGAGCTGCACGCGCAGGCGCTGTCGCAAGCTCACACCTGGCGCGATTCTATCCGCGCCGCCCACGCGGCCGGCATGCCCATCGTGGCCGAATGCGGCGGCATGATGGCGCTGGCCGAATCGCTGGCCGGCCTGCAAGGCAAGGTTTGGCCCATGGCCGGCCTGCTGCCGGGCGCCGTCCAGATGCAAACGCGCCTGGCGGGACTGGGCTCGCAAGGCATCATCACGCCCCACGGCCTGCTGCGCGGGCACACCTTCCACTACTCGCAACTGCACACGGAACTGGCGCCCATCGCGTACACGATCAAACATCCGTCCGACGCGCAGGGCGAAGCCGTGTACCGCGCGGGCTCGCTGATAGCGTCCTATTTCCACGCCTATTTCGCGTCCTGCCCCGCCGCCACGGCCGCGCTGTTCTTGCGGAAGGCGGCGGCATGACGCGCACCCTCGTGCTGGGCGGCGCGCGCTCAGGTAAAAGCGGCTTTGCCGAAAAACTGGCCCTCGCCTCCGGCAAGGAACTGGTCTACATCGCCACCGCGCAGGCGGGCGACGGCGAAATGGCCAGCCGCATCGCCCACCACCGCAACCAGCGCGACGATCGCTGGATCACGGTGGAGGAACCGCTGGCACTGGCTGACGCATTGGCCCGCTGGTGCGCGCCGCAGCGCGTGGTGCTGGTGGATTGCCTCACGCTGTGGCTATCGAACCTGCTGTTCAGCGCCGGCGATGCCAGCCCGGAGCAAGAAGACATCGTGCTGCCGCCCCGCTTCCATACTGAGCGCGCCGCGCTGCTGCAGGCGTTGGAAGTCTGCGCTGGCGACGTGCTGCTGGTATCGAACGAGGTGGGTATGGGCATCATCCCCATGGGCGCCGTCTCGCGCTGCTTCGTGGACGAAGCGGGCCGCCTGAACCAGGCCGTGGCCGCCGTATGCGACCAAGCCGTGTTCGTGGCCGCCGGCCTGCCGCTGTACCTCAAGGGCACGCCGTGCTGACAGGACTGGGCCTGCCCACCATCGCCGTCCTGCTGGCGGCGGGCGTGCTGCTGGACCTGCTGCTGGGCGAGGCCCGGCGCTGGCATCCGCTGGTCGGATTCGGCAACCTGGCCTACGCGCTGGAGCGCCGGCTCAATCGCGGCCCCTTGCGCTTCTGGCGCGGGCTGTTGGCCTGGTCGCTGGCCGTGGCGCCGCCCGTGCTGGCGGCGACGTCGTTGTGCCAGGCCGGCGGCCCCGCCGTGGACACCCTGCTGCTGTATTTTTGTATCGGCCTGCGCAGCCTGCGCGACCACAACCTGCCCATCGCGCAGGCACTGCACAGCGGCGACCTGGATGCGGCGCGCGGCCTGACGGCCCGCATCGTCAGCCGCGATACGGCCAGCGCCAGCGCCACCGACCTGGCCAAGGCCAGCGCGGAATCGCTGCTGGAAAACGGTAACGACGCCGTGTTCGGCACCCTGTTCTGGTTCATCGTGGCGGGCGGCCCCGGCGCCGTCCTGTTCAGGCTGGCCAACACGCTGGACGCCATGTGGGGCTACCGCACCGTGCGCCTGCTGCGCTTCGGCTGCGCCGCCGCCCGCATCGACGACGCGCTGAACTACCTGCCGGCCCGCCTGACCGCCCTGTCCTACGTGCTGCTGGCGTCCACCATGGAAGGCAAGCGGCGGGCCTGGCGCTGCTGGCGCGCGCAAGCGCCCGCGTGGAGCAGCCCCAACGCCGGTCCCGTCATGGCCAGTGGTGCGGGCGCGCTGGGCCTGGCGCTGGGCGGCCACGCCACCTATGACGGCGAAATTGAACAACGGCCACCGCTGGGCAGCGGCCAGCCGGCCGGCGCGCGCGACATCGCGCGTGCCTGGCAACTGGTGGCGCGTACCACCTGGCTATGGCTGGCCTGCGCCACCGCCGTCGCCCTTTCCCTGTACCTGAAGGAGCACTATGCTTGAACACGGCGGCAACCTGCGCGACGCCGCACAACGCTTCGGCGCGCACGACTGGCTCGATCTCTCCACCGGCATCAACCCGCACCACTATCCCGCGCCAACCGTGGCGGCCGATGCGTGGCACCGTTTGCCGGAACCAGATCCGGCGCTGGCCGCCGCCGCTGCCGCCTACTACGGCGCGCCGCTGATGCTGCCCGTGGCCGGCACCCAGGCCGCCATCCAGGCCCTGCCCCGGCTGCGCGCACCATCGCGGGTGGTGGTGGCTGCGCCTTCCTACGCCGAGCATGCGCACCATTGGTCCGGCCATGGCCACACGCTGCGGCAGGTGGACTATGGTGAACTGGAAGGCGCGGTGGACGATTGCGACGTGCTGGTGGTCTGCAATCCCAATAACCCCACCGGCGCCACGGTACCGCCGCAACAGCTGCTGCGCTGGGCCGATACGCTGGCCGCGCGCGGTGGCTGGCTGGTGGTGGACGAAGCATTCGGCGACACGGCATCCAGCGCCAGCATCTGCCCGCACACTGGTCGCCCTGGCTTGATCGTGCTGCGCTCGGTCGGCAAATTCTTTGGCCTGGCCGGCATCCGGCTCGGCTTCGTGGCGGCCCAGCCGGCACTGCTGGCGCAGTTGGCCGACCTGCTGGGGCCATGGACCATCAGCGGCCCCGCCCAACAGGTCGCGCTGGCCGCGCTGCGCGACCAGCCCTGGCAGGACGCCATGTGCGCGCGCCTGTGGGCCGAAGGCAAACGCCTGGGACATCTGCTGGCCATACACGGTATCAACGCCAGCGGCAGCGCCCTGTTCCAGTGGTGGCCGGAGCCGGAGGCGGAACGCTTCTGGCAGCACATGGCCGAACGGGGCATCTGGGTGCGCCTGTTCCCCCATGCCGCGCGCGGCATCCGCCTTGGCCTGCCGCCCCACGAGTCGGGATGGCGGCGCCTGGATCATGCATTATCCGAATGGAAACTCATCAAATCATGAAGATTCTTCCCACCTTGCTTCTTCTGCTGTACGCCGGCCACGCCAGCGCCGCCATCACCGTGCGCGACGACGACGGCGTGGCCGTCACCGTGCAGCAGCCGGCCCGCCGCATCATGTCGCTGGCGCCGCACGCGACCGAGCTGCTGTTCGCGGCCGGCGGCGGCGACCGCATCATCGGCACCGTCAGCTACAGCGACTACCCGGCGGCAGCCAATTCCATCCCCCGCGTGGGCGACAACCGCGAAGTGGACCTGGAACGCATCATCGCCATGAAGCCGGACCTGCTGGTGGTCTGGAGGCACGGCAGCACGCCGCGCCAGATCGAGGCGCTGCGCCAACTGGGCATCCCCATGTTCCACAGCGAGCCCCACAAGCTGGAAGCCATCCCGGACAGCGTGCTGCGCCTGGGCCAGTTGATGGGCACCGAAGCCGTCGCCCAGCCGGCGGCGGCCGACCTGCGCCAGCAGCTCGACGCGCTGGCGGCCAAATATGCTGGCCGGCCGCCAGTGCGCATGTTCTATCAGGTATGGGACAAGCCGCTCTTCACGCTCAATGGCACCCACATCGTCAGCGACAGCATCCGCCTGTGCGGCGGCGAAAACATCTTCGGCAAGCTGAAAGCGGTCGCCCCCACCGTGAGCGTGGAAGGGGTGCTGCAGGAAGACCCGGAAGCCATTTTCGGCACGGCCGAAAAGAACTACGGCGGTATCAACCTGTGGCGGCCCTATACCACCATGAAAGCAGTCCGCAACGGCAACCTGTTCACGCTGAACGGTGATCTGCTCAACCGCGCCGGCCCCCGCATGGTCGCCGGCACCGCCGCCTTGTGCGAAAAACTCGAGCTGGCGCGCCAGCACAGGAACAAACCATGAGCCACTATCAACGCATCGCCTGCCTGTCCACCGAATCGGTGGAAACCCTGTACGCGCTGGGCGCGGAACAATGCATCGCCGGTATCTCCGGCTTCACCGTGCGGCCGCCCCGCGCGCGCGAGGAAAAAACCAAGATCAGCGGCTTCTCGTCGTCCAAACTAGAGCGCATCCTGGCCGTGCGGCCCGACCTGGTGATCGGCTTCTCCAACCTGCAGGCCGACATTTGCCGCGACCTGGCGCAGGCCGGCGTGGAAATCCACCTGTTCAACCAGCGCAGCGTGGAAGGCATCCTGCGCATGGTGTCCGTGCTGGCCACGCTGGTGCGGCGCGAGGAGGCGGGCCGGGAACTGGTGGCGCAGTTGCAATCGCATGTGGACCAGGCCCGCGCCCGCGCCGCGCAATGGACCCGCAAGCCGGTGATCTACTTCGAGGAATGGAACGATCCGCTGATGAGCGGCATCGGCTGGGCGGCGGAGCTGATCGGTATCGCCGGCGGCGAGGACGCCTTCCCCGCCCTGTCCGTCCACCAGAGTGCCAAGGAGCGCATCATCGCCGATCCAATGGACGTGGTACGGCGCGCGCCCGACATCATCATCGGCTCCTGGTGCGGCAAAAAGTTCCAGCCCGAGTCGCTGCGCTCCCGCGAAGGCTGGGACACCATTCCCGCTGTACGCAACGGCATGCTGTTCGAGATCAAATCGCCAGACATCCTGTCGCCCGGCCCCTCCGCCATCACGGAAGGGCTGCGCCAGATCAGCGACATGGTCGCGCTCTGGCAGGAGCGGGCGGCATGAGCAACCCTGGATCGCGCTTCCCCTTCCCCACCCTGATGGTGCAAGGGACCACCTCGGATGCTGGCAAGAGCACGGTGGTGGCCGCGTTGTGCCGCCTGCTCAAGCAGCGCGGCGTACGGGTGGCGCCGTTCAAGCCGCAGAACATGGCGCTCAACAGCGCCGTCACGGCCGACGGCGGCGAGATCGGCCGCGCCCAGGCGCTACAAGCCATCGCCGCCGGCCTGGCGCCGCACACCGACATGAACCCGGTGCTGCTGAAACCTTCCAGCGACACGGGCGCCCAGGTCATCATCCACGGCCAGGTGCGGGCCGACATGAACGCGCGCGACTACCATCAATACAAGACCATCGCCATGGAAGCCGTGCTGGCCTCACACCAGCGCCTGTCCGCGCAATACGAGGCGGTGGTGGTGGAAGGCGCCGGCAGCCCGGCCGAAATCAACCTGCGCGACCGCGACATCGCCAACATGGGCTTCGCCGAAGCGGTGGACTGCCCGGTGATACTGGTAGCCGACATCGACCGGGGCGGCGTGTTCGCCCACATCGTCGGCACGCTGTCCTGCCTGTCCGACAGCGAACGCCAGCGCATCATCGGCTTCGTGATCAACCGCTTCCGTGGCGATATCTCGCTGCTGGAGCCGGGACTGGAATGGCTTGAACAACAGACCGGCAAGCCGGTGCTGGCCGTGCTGCCCTATCTGCACGGCCTGTTCCTGGACGCCGAGGATGCCGTGCAGCCGGTGCAGGCCGCGCGCGGCGCGTTCCGCGTGGTCGTCCCCAGCCTGCCGCGCATGAGTAACCACACCGACTTCGACGCCCTGCGCGCCCACCCCGACGTGGACCTGCGCTTCGTGCGCCAGGGCGAGGCGATCCCGCCGGCCGACCTGATCATCCTCCCCGGCAGCAAGAACACCCGGGCCGACCTGGAGTGGCTGCACGCACAGGGCTGGCCGGCGCAGATCGCCCGCCATTTGCGCTATGGCGGCAAGGTGATCGGCATCTGCGGCGGCTTCCAGATGCTGGGGCACGGCGTAAGCGACCCGCGCGGCATCGAAGGCACGCCCGGCACCTCGCCCGCGCTCGGCCTGCTCGACATGGACACGGAAATGACGCCGGAAAAACGGCTGGTGCAGGTGCAAGGCGTGTGCGCTTTCGACAACGATGGCGCCGCCGTGAGCGGCTACGAGATCCACATGGGCATCTCCACCGGCACCGCGCTGGCTCGCCCCGCGTTCAGCATCGACGGCCGTCCGGAAGGCGCATGTTCGGAAGACGGCCAGGTGCTGGGCACCTACCTGCACGGCCTGTTCGACACGCCGCAAGCCTGCGGCGCCCTGCTGCGCTGGGCCGGACTGAACGCAAGCGCCACGGTGGACACGGCGCAGTTGCGCGAAGCCAGCCTGGATCGCATCGCTGAAGCCAGCCGCCCCCTGCTGGACGCGCTGCTCGCGCTGCATCCTTCCCATGCACAACAGGAGTCCGCATGAATCCGCACGCCTTTGACGACGCCCAAATCGCCGGCGTCTACCGCGCCATCCGCGAACGGCGCGACATCCGCCACTTCACCTCCGAGCCGCTGGCGCCGGACCAGCTGGAACGCTTCATCGCCGCAGCCCACGCCGGCCCCAGTGTGGGGTTGATGCAGCCATGGCGCTTCATCCGCATCGCCAGTGCTGATTTGCGCGCGCAGATCCATTCCCACGTGAACGAGGAACGCCTCCTCACCGCGGAGGCGCTGGGCAAACGCGCCGAGGAATTCATGCAGCTCAAGGTGGAAGGCATCCTCACTTGCGCCGAAGTGCTGGTGGTGGGCCTGATGGACAAGCGCGATAACTTCGTCTTCGGCCGCCGCACCATGCCGGAGATGGACCTGGCGTCGGCCTCCTGCGCGCTGCAGAATTTCTGGCTGGCCGCGCGCGCCGAAGGCATCGGCGTGGGCTGGGTCTCCATGTTCGATCCGCAGCGCCTGCGCGAACTGTGCGCCATGCCCGAGGGCAGCCAGCCTATCGCCGTGCTGTGCGTGGGCCAGGTGCCGGAGTTCTACAGCGCCCCCATGCTGGAACTGGAGCGATGGGACACGCGCCGGCCGCTGGCCGAAGTCATGTTCGAGGATAGCTGGGGCAACAGCGCGCGCTAGCCGGCGCACTCCTCCAGCCGGCGATTGCCCGGCCCGGGCAAGGTGCGCAGGCTGCGTTCCGTGGCCGCCGTGTAGCGCCGGTCGAACACCGTGTCCACAAAGCGCCAGTCGCAGCGCACCTGCTCATGCGTCGCCGTCACAATCATATAGCCGCGCTTGCTGGTCTGGGCGTAGTACAGGGGCGCGATCAGGTCCACCATCATGGTCGCCACGTCCTCCGGATCGCGCTCGGGATAGGCGCCTTCCATGCCCGGTGACGAAACGGACGCGGTGGCAAATTCCACGCCCACCTGCCGGCCCTGCGCATCGTGCAGATCGCTGGCCCAGGCATTGTGCGAGTCGCCAGCCAGCACCACCATGTTCTTGCGGTGGCGCCGCATCATGGCGAACACCAGCTCGCGGTCGTTCTGGTAGCCGTCCCACGAATCGAGGTAGCACGGCAGCGTGGGCGACGCCAGCCAGCGCCGCTCCCGTTCGCCCACGCCGGCCGGATCGCAGGCGGCGCGCCGCTTGAGAGCCGCAAAATCCGTGCAATTGCATTCGCCCATGGCGACGGCGGTCGGATACTCCATGCGCGCCATCAGCACCTGCTGGCCCAGCACCTGCCAGCGCGCGCGCGACGCGGCCACCTGCGATTCCAGCCACGCCATCTGCTCGCCGCCCATCATCGTGCGGTGCGGGGAGCACAGGTCGTGGCGGTACTTTTCCGCGTCGAAGCGGCGCCGCTCATCGTAGTAGGAGGCCAGCACCAGCTGCTGGTCGCGTCCGATCAGGCGCGTATCGAGCATGTGCAGCGACAGCACGCCGCCGAAGTCGAAGGAACGGTAGATCTTCTCCGGGTTCGACGGATCGGGCGCCCGGATCGGCATCCATTCGTGATAGGCCGTCATGGCGGCCGCCTTGCGCAATGAGAACGGCCCCTGGCGCGAACTGACATGGTCGGCCGAGCCGTCGCGCCAGGTATCGTCCGCGAATTCGTGATCGTCCCACACGGCGATCATCGGCACGCTCGCGTGCAGCGCCTGCAGGTCCGGGTCGGTGCGGTATTGCGCGTAGCGGCGTCGGTAATCGTCCAGTTGCAGCAGCAGTTCACGCGGTTCCGACACGCGGCCCAACTCTTCAGCGCGGTCGCAGGCGTAACCGTCGCTTTCATATTCGTAGATGTAGTCGCCGATGTGCAGCGCGGCGTCGATATCGTCGCGGCGCGCTGCATCGGCATACACGTTGAAGTAGCCGGCCGGGTAGTTCGCGCAAGAGAACACGGCCAGCCGCACCTGGCGCACATCCTCGCGCGGCAGCGTCCTGGTGCGGCCCACTGGCGACTTCACCGTATCGGCCGCGAACTGGTAGTAGTAGACGTGCCCCGGCAGCAGGCCGGCAGCATCCACCTTGACCGTGTAGTCGCCGGCCGCGCTGGCGATCGCCGTACCGCCCGCCACCACGGACTGCATGGCCGGATCGGTGGCCACCCACCAACGCACGGCGATGTCCACCACCCCGCCAGCCGCCACATGCGGCGCAAGGTGCGGAGTAACCCGCGTCCACAGGATCACCCGGTCCGTGAGCGGATCGCCGCTGCCCACGCCATGAACGAAACTGGCCACCGCATGCTCGCCCTGGCTGCCGCCTGTGCTGCCGCAGCCGGCCAGCGCCAGCCCGCCCGCGCCCAGCAAGGCCGAGGAGCATACCTGGCGCATGAAACCACGCCGCCCCGCCGCCGCCGCAGGTGGAAACAGTGCCTTGCCGTCCATCTCGCCTCCGTCCCCCATGTCGATGAGACGAAAAATACGCGTCATTCGTGACGGCCTCGTGACGCGCAACGGGAATCGCGCGTCCTGTGGCCCGACCGACACGGATCGGCCAATTGTGTGACAATCAGACCCATTACATGACGCGCATAGACAGACACAAACAGGCACCATGACCGAGACGACCAGTTCCGCCGCCAAACGCTATCTGCCCTGGGTGGTGGCCACCGCCCTGTTCATGGAGCAGTTGGACTCCACCATCGTCAACACGGCCGTGCCCAGCATGGCGGCCAGCCTGCAAGTGACGCCCTTGAGCCTGAAAGCCGTCGTCACCAGTTACATTCTCAGCCTGGCCGTCTCCATCCCCGTCAGCGGCTGGATGGCGGACCGCTACGGCACCCGGCGCGTGTTCACCACCGCCGTGGCCATCTTCACCATCGCCTCCATCCTGTGCGGCCTGGCCGTCAATTCGCCCATGCTGGTGGCGGCGCGGCTGCTGCAGGGCTTTGGCGCAGCCATGATGATGCCGGTCGGACGCATCACCATCATCCGCACTTTCCCAAAATCCGAGCTGCTGCGGGCGATGAACTTCGTGATCGTGCCGGCCCTGATCGGCCCTTTGCTGGGCCCAACCGTGGGTGGTTTGATCGTGCACTGGCTATCCTGGCGCGAGATCTTCTTCGTCAATGTGCCGGTGGGGGTGGCGGCCATCGTGCTGGCCTTGCGCTACATGCCGGACTATCACGGCGAGCAGGAACGGCCGCTCGACCTGATCGGTCTGGTGCTGTTCGGCGCCGGCATCGCGCTGCTGTCATGGCTGCTGGAGATCTTCGGCGAGCACAAGATCGACGCCACGTCGACCGGTGTCCTGTTCCTGCTGTCGGCCAGCCTGCTGGGCGCCTATGCCTGGCATGCCAAGGATGCGCCCCATCCGCTGCTGCGACTGACCTTGCTGCGCGTGCGCACCTTCCGGGTATCGGTGGCGGGCGGTTTCCTCACGCGCCTGGGCATAGGCGGCATGCCCTTCCTGCTGCCGCTGTTGTACCAGCTGGGCCTGGGCCTGCCGGCCTGGCAATCGGGCCTGCTGATGATGCCGGCCGCCGCCGCCGCCATGGGCATGAAGTTCATCTCCGTGCGGCTGCTGTCCACCTTCGGCTACCGCACGGTGCTGATGGTGAACACGGTGCTGATCGGCCTCACCATCAGCCTGTACTCGCTGGTGCAGGCCGGCACGCCGATCTACGCCATCGTGGCGATCGGGCTGTGCCTGGGCTTTTTCAATTCGCTGCAATTCTCCAGCATGAACAGCATCGCCTACGCCGACGTGGAAGGCCGCGACACCAGCATGGCCAGCACCATCGCCAGCTCCCTGCAGCAGTTGTCGATGAGCTTTGGCCTCGCTTGCGGCTCGCTGGTCACGGGCTGGTATCTCGGTGGCCTGCCGCAGAGCGACCGGGCCGCGCTCACGTCCGCCCTGCACCACGCCTTCCTCACGCTGGCCGTGCTGACCATCCTGTCGTCGTTCACCTTCTGGACCCTGCGCAAGGGCGACGGCGACAGCATGAGCAAGGGCGCGGCCTAGCGTTCTATTTGCCCGGCTTGTAGATGCCGCAGCCCACCAGCGTGTCGTCCAGCCGCTCCACGTAGCTCGACTTCTGTTCGACGGCCTTGCTGACGGGGTTGGGCCATTTGTAGTCGAACCAGCCGTGGCCCTTGGTCTTGGCCACGTTGACCAGCCCCTTGATCAGGTAATTGCCTTCCGCGTCGCGCATGTCGATCAGGTTCTTGCCCACCATGCGCGCGCTGTTGCCGTTGCCGATCGCCAGGCTGACGCCATTGAGGTCATACACAAAAATATACAGGTTCCCTTCGACGAACTGGCCCTTGGGATTGCTGAATTCCGCGTAGGCTTTCTCCGTGCCGTTGGCTTTGATGTAGGCCACGGCGCGCTTGACCAGCGCCACCGCCTCGTCGGCGCCGCCGCCTGCATTGGCCGCCAGCGCGCTGGCTTGCAACAGCAGCGCCGCGCACAGCACGGCCAGGCCTCTGAATATGCACTTCATGCTCGTCTCCTTGTTGTGGTTTGATCTATTTTGCCTGCGCCAGCAACTGATCGACCAGTTCTATCCAGTGGCCGACCGGGAGTTCAGTCCCGGACTGCAAATGGGTCTGGCATCCAATATTAGCCGATACAATGCGCGCCGCACCGGTGGCCTCCAGATTGGCTACTTTGTTGTCGCGCAGTTGGTACGACAGTTCCGGCTGCAGTACGGAATAGGTGCCGGCCGAGCCGCAGCACAGGTGGCTGTCGGCACACAGGCGCACATCCACCCCGAGCGCCCGCAGCAAGCCTTCCACCTTGCCCCGGATCTTCTGCGCATGCTGCAGCGTGCAAGGCGGATGGTAGGCGACGGGCTGCGCCAGCTTGCCACGGATGCGCGACGCCAGCGCCTCCTCGAACTCGCACACCACTTCGCTCACGTCCCTGGCCAGCGCCGACACGCGCTGCGCCTTTTCGGCATAAACCGGGTCGCCGCGCAGCAGGTGGCCATATTCCTTCACCGTCGCGCCGCAGCCGGACGCCGTGATCACCAAGGCTTCCACGCCGGCCTCCACTTCTGGCCACCAGGCGTCGATGTTGCGGCGCATGTCATCCAGGCCGCCGTCCTGGTCGTCCAGGTGGTAGCGGATCGCGCCGCAGCAGCCGGCGCGCGGCGCCACCACCAGCTCCACGCCGACCGCCGCCAGCACGCGCGCGGTGGCGCTGTTGATGTTGGGCGCCATGGCCGGCTGCACGCAGCCATCGAGCAGCAGCATGCGCCGCGTTTGCTGTGCGCGCGGCCACGCCCCGGCCGGATGCGCGTGCGGCACCTTGTCGCGCAAGGCTTGCGGCAGCAATGGACGCAGCAACTGGCCCGTTTTCATGGCTGGCTTGAACAGCCATGCGCGCGGCAGGGTTTCCTTGAGCAGGGTGCGGGCGAAGCGCTGCCTCGATGGCCGGCT
The DNA here is from genome assembly GCF_014042355.1 of Rugamonas apoptosis. Taxonomy (GTDB): domain Bacteria; phylum Pseudomonadota; class Gammaproteobacteria; order Burkholderiales; family Burkholderiaceae_D; genus Rugamonas; species Rugamonas apoptosis. The sequence goes on along the minus strand of NZ_JACEZU010000022.1, from coordinate 6,245 downwards.
CACCTGCTGGTCCACTATCTTGCGGCCGATGTCGAGCAGGCGGCTGTACTGCACGCCGGATGGGCAGGTGGTTTCGCAATTGCGGCATGTCAGGCAGCGGTCCAGGTGCGATTGAGTCTTGATTGTGGCCGGGCTGCCTTCCAGCACCTGCTTGATCAGGTAGATGCGGCCGCGCGGTCCGTCCAGTTCATCGCCCAGCAACTGGTAGGTGGGACAAGTGGCGGTGCAAAAGCCGCAGTGCACGCACTGGCGCAGGATCGCTTCGGCTTCTTCGCCGTCGGGAGTATTGAGAAATTGGGCTGCGAGATTGGTTTGCATGGCTACAGGTCCTGGTACATGCGGCCCGGATTGAAGATGCGCGCCGGGTCGAAGGTGTTCTTGAGATTGCTGTGGATGGCATGGACGGCCGGCGCCAGCGGATGGAACACGCCGCCATCGCCCGAATCCCGTGAGCCGCCCCGGTACAGGGTCGCATGGCCGCCCAACTCCCGCGCCAGCGCACGCACGGCGGCCGGATCGGCGGCGGAGCGCAGCCAGCGCTGGGCGCCGCCCCATTCGATCAGCTGGGCACCGGCATGCGGGCAGGCCGGCGCGACGGATGGCACGGACAGCCGCCATAACGGCGTCGGTTGGTCCGCCGTGAAGAAGCTATTGGTCTGTTCGCGCAAGCCATGCCAGTAGGCGTCCGCCTCGGCCCCATCCATCACCGCGCCGCCTATCTGGTGCAGCGCGGCCGTGACGGCCGCCTGCGCGCCGGACAGGCGCACCGCCAGCACATCGTCATGCCAGGCGCTGGCCGACAGCGGCAAAGGCTTGCCGCCCCAGCGGTTCAGGCTATCCAGCGCCTGCTGCTGGTCCATCGCCAGGCGCACCGTCGTTTCCGCCACAGGCCGCGGCAGGACTTTCAGCGACACTTCCAGGATCAGGCCCAGCGTGCCGAGCGAACCGGCCAGCAGCCGCGATACGTCGTAGCCGGCCACGTTCTTCATCACCTGGCCGCCGAAGCGCAGCACTTCGCCTTGGCCATCCATCAGCACGGCGCCCAGCACGAAGTCGCGCAAGGCGCCCACCGCCGCGCGGCGCGGTCCGGACAGGCCGCAGGCGACCATGCCGCCCACGGTGGCGCCGGGGCCGAAATGCGGCGGCTCGAACGCCAGCATCTGGTGCTGCTGCGCCAGCGCCGCCTCGATCTCGCGCAGCGGTGTACCGCAGCGCGCCGTGATCACCAGTTCGGTCGGTTCATAGGCCACGATGCCGTTGTAGGGTGTGGTATCGAGCAGTTCCCCGCGCGGGCTCTGGCCATACCAGTCCTTGCTGCCGCCACCGCGCAGCCGCAGCGGCGTTTGCGTGGCGGTGGCGGCGGCGATGCGCTCGCGGAATTGAGTCAGTTGCGATTGCATGCCGGTCATCCTTTGACGAACTTGAACAGCCCACCCCGCGCCTGCCGCTTGCCATAGGCGGCGCAGCGATCCAGCGTGGGTATGGCCTTGTTTGGATTGAGCAGGAAGGCGGTGTCGAAGGCGCGCTTGACGCCAATGAAGGCCGCCACTTCCTGCACGGAGAACTGGGCGCACATCGAGTCGATCTTTTCGATCCCCACACCATGTTCGCCCGTGATGGTGCCGCCCACCTCCACACACAACGCGAGGATCTCCTCGCCGAATTGTTCGGCGCGGTGGAACTGGCCGGGCAGGTTGGCATCGAACAGGATCAGCGGGTGCAGGTTGCCGTCGCCCGCATGGAACACGTTGGCGCAGCGCAGCTCGTATTTGCTTTCCATGGCGGCGATCCCCAGCAGCACTTCGGCCAGGCGCTTGCGGGGAATGGTGCCGTCCATGCAGTAGTAGTCGGGCGAGATGCGGCCCGCCGCCGGAAACGCGTTCTTGCGGCCGGACCAGAAGCGCATCCGCTCGGCCTCGTTCTGCGACACGGCGATGGCGGTGGCGCCGGATTGCTTGAGCACCGCGCTCATGCGGCCGATCTCCTCCTCCACTTCCTCCGCCAGGCCGTCCGATTCGCACAGCAGGATGGCTTCGGCGTCGATGTCGTAGCCGGCCTTGCAGAACGGCTCCACCATGCGCGCGCTGGTGCGGTCCATCATTTCCAGGCCAGCCGGGATGATGCCGGCCGCGATCACGCTGGCCACCGCATCCGCGCCGCGCACCACATTGTCGAACGACGCCATGATCACGCGCGCCACGGGCGGCTTGGGAATCAGCTTGACCGTCACTTCCGTCACCACGCCCAGCATGCCTTCCGAGCCGATGAACACGGCCAGCAGGTCCAGGCCGGGCGCGTCCAGCGCGCCACCGCCCAGTTCAACGATCTCGCCATCGATGCTGACCATGCGTACGCCCATCACGTTGTGCACCGTCAGGCCGTATTTCAGGCAGTGCACGCCGCCGGAGTTTTCGGCCACGTTGCCGGCGATGGTGCAGGCGATCTGCGACGAGGGATCGGGCGCGTAATACAGGCCGTGCTTCGCGGCCGCCTCCGAAATGGCCAGGTTGCGCACGCCCGGTTGCACCACGGCGATACGGGCGTTGGCATCGACGGCAACGATGCGGTTCATCTTGGCCGTCGACAGCACGATGCCGTCCGCGATCGGCATCGCGCCGCCGGACAGGCCGGTGCCGGCGCCACGCGGCACGATCGGCACCTGCAATGCACGGCATGCCTGCAGCACGGCGACCACCTGCGCCTCGGTTTCGGGCAGCGCCACCACCATGGGCAGCTGGCGATAGGCCGTCAGGCCATCGCACTCATAGGGTCGGGTATCTTCTTCGTTGAACAGCACGCAGTGTGCCGGCAGCGCGGTGCGCAGCGCGGCCACGACGGCGCGCTGGCGTTCTGCGGTAAAGGGAATGTCGGGGGACGGCGCGTTCATGGATGGCCTCACGATGTGAATGCTGTCCAGTGTAGCGACACCAACGGCCGTACTGCGGTGAAAAGAATTAACCGCAGAGCTTAACTATTTTCATGTGCCGGCGTAGGTCGCCATCAGCCAGTCGATGAACAGTGCCACTTCCGGCCGCTGGCGCGGGTTCTGCTCGTACACGACGTAGTAGGCATGGGGCGGCGAGGCCAGACGGATGTCGAATAGCTCCACCACTTCGCCGCTGGCGATCATCTGTTGTGCGAAATGCTGTCGCGTGAGGCCAACACCGTGGCCGTGGCGCACGGCTTCCAGCAGCAAGCCCAGGTCGTCTACGCGCAACGCGGTGGCCGGCTCCGGCCAGTCCAGGCCCGCTTCCTTGAACCATGGCTGCCACATCTCCAGGGCGGAGCGCAACAGCGTGGCCTTGGCCAGGTCGGCCGGCGTGGCAATGCCGCCGATGCGCTCCAGGTAGGCAGGACTGGCCACGGGGAAGGCCGGTTCTTCAAACAGCTTGGTGGTCACCATGTCCGGGTATTTGCCCGCGCCGAAGCGCACTTCCAGGTCCGACTCGTTCAGGCACAGATCGTACAAGGGCACGGACAGGAACACTTCAACCACGACGTCGGGATGGGCTTGCGTGAAACTGGCCAGCTTGGGCATCAGCAGGTAGCGCGCGAAAGTGGGCGGCACTGTGATCTTCACGCGCGGCTGGGCGGGCGTGGTCTTGTGCGGCAGCGGGAAATCGGTCAGCGTGCGCAGCGCCTGGCACACCACGTCCAGGTAGCTGCGGCCAAATGGGCTCAGCGTCGCAGCCCGCCCGTCGCGGATGAACAGGCGTTCTCCGACAAAGTCCTCCAGCAGGCGGATGCGGTGCGACAGCGCGGACGGCGTGATGCACAGGGTGTTGGCCGCTTCCGCGAAGGAGCCGGCGCGGGCCGCCGCTTCGAATGCGGACAAGGCGTGAACAGGAGGGAAGCGACGTGGCATGGTGATCTCACCGGCGGTACATTAAACGCAACAACGCCCGTCCGGTGAAGGACAGGCGTCGCGAGGGCCACGGGGAGAGTTAGTGCGGAATCATCCCCGTGAAGACATAAGCCTGCAACACGGTCATGATACCAACGATGGCCGCGAACAGCAGACTATGTTTGAGGGTAAACCGGAACAGCTCCGATTCCCTTCCCACCAGGCCAGTGGCGGCGCAGGCGACCGCGATCGACTGCGGCGAAATCATCTTGCCCGTTACGCCGCCCGTGGTGTTGGCCGCCACCAGCAGCGTGTCGGACACGTTGATCTGGTGGGCGGTGGTGTTCTGCAGGGAGCAGAACAAGGCATTCGACGAGGTGTCGGAACCGGTCAGGAACACACCCAGCCAGCCGAGGAACGGCGAGAAGAACGGGAACGCGCCGCCGGTGCCGGCCAATACCAGCGCCAGGGTGGACGACATGCCGGAGTAATTGGCCACGAACGCGAACGCCAGCACCAGGCCAATCGACAGGATGGGGCGGCGCAGCTCGACCACGGTGGCGCGGAAGGCGCGGGCGCCGTCGCTGGGCTTCATGCGCAGCAGCAGCATGGAGATGAAGGCCGTCAGCAGGATGGCGGTACCGACCGCCGACAACAGATCCAGCTTGTACAGCGCCTCGTATGGCTTGGGGGCGGCGACGATGGGCGCGGTCTTGATCACCAGTTGGTCGAGGAAAGGCACATGGAACTTCAGCACGGTGCCAGCCAGCGCACCTTTGGCGCCAAACAGTGCCTTGAACTGCGGCAGGCTCCATACCGTCACGATCGCGGTCAGGATGCCGAAGGGCGCCCAGGCGCGCACCGTCTGCGCCGTCGTGTACGGCGACTTGGTGCGGCCGCCAACGGGCGCCGTACCAGCTGCGGCGAAGCCGCCGAAGGTGGCCATGGCCGCCGTACCGCCGCCCATCGAAATCGTGCTGCGCGCACCAGCCTTGGCACTGGCTGGCTGCCATACCTTGAGCAGCGCGGTGAGCGATACCAGGCTGACCAGGGCCGACGTGATGTCAGGCAGTTCAGGGCCGATGTAGTTGGAGGTCACGTACTGGGTCACGGCGAAGCTGCCGCCGGCCACCAGCGCTGCGGGCCATACTTCCTTGATGCCGCGCTTACCGTCCATCATGAACACCAGCCAGAATGGCACGGCCAGCGACAGCAGCGGCAGTTGGCGGCCGGCCATGGCGCCGATGTGCATCGCATCGATACCCGTCACCTGGCCAGCGACGATGATGGGAATGCCCATCGCGCCAAACGCCACTGGCGCGGTATTGGCGATCAGGCACAGGCCCGCCGCGTACAGGGGATTGAAGCCGAGGCCGACCAACAGCGCCGAGGTGATCGCCACCGGCGCGCCGAAACCAGCCGCACCTTCCAGGAAGGCGCCAAATGCGAAGCCGATCAGCAGCATCTGCAGACGCTGGTCGTCCGTGATCGAGAGGACGGAAGCGCGGATGATGTCGAGCTGGCCCGTCTGGTCCACAATCTTGTAGAGGAACACGGCGGTGACGATGATCCAGGCGATTGGCCACAGGCCGTAGGCGAAGCCGAAACCGGCGGCGGCCAGCGCCTGCGGTACCGGCATGCCATACGCCACGATAGCGACGGCCAACGATAGCGCCAGCGTAATGGCGGCAGCCACGTGGCCCTTGATGCGCAGCACAGCCAGCGCCAGGAAGAAGAAAATAATGGGAATGGCGGCGGCCAGGGCGGATAGCCCCAAACTGCCTAGCGGCGTGTATATCTGGTTCCAGGCTTGCATGTGTTCTCCTCCAGTTTGGATTTTTTAAACTGGAGGAAGTGTAAGTCGCGCGCGCCCGCTTGAACCGTCGCGGGAGATTGAAATGAATTGACCGCTGAAGTGAAAAGTTTTCACCGGGTCCGGCGACAGTGACTGTTACAGCGACAGGAGGGGTACGGACGAAAAAAAACCCCACCGACACATGTCAGCGGGGTTTTTTCATATAACTAGCTTGACGATAACCTACTTTCACACTGGTTGCAGCACTATCATCGGCGCAAAGTTGTTTCACGGTCCTGTTCGGGATGGGAAGGGGTGGGACCAACTTGCTATGGTCATCAAGCATAACTTGTACAGCTTATTGCTCCCAACTGGGCAGCAACAGCTCGAATCTGGAAGAAGAATTATAAACGATTTATACCGTTTATACAAGAGCAAAGATCGGGGTAATGAAGTTGTATCAACGAACGTTACAACGTACTTCTCATTCACCACAACCTGCTAAGGTTATAGGGACAAGCCGTACGGGCAATTAGTATCAGTTAGCTTAATGCATTACTGCACTTCCACACCTGACCTATCAACGTCCTGGTCTCGAACGACCCT
>NZ_JACEZU010000021.1 GCF_014042355.1 Rugamonas apoptosis | reverse complement strand
CCTTGTGCCAGCACCAGTTTGACCGCCTCGGCCCGGAATTCCGGCGTGTATGTTGTTGATCTCATGATTTCACTCCCTTTGACAAGTTTATCAAATGGAAGTGTCCGAAAATGTCAGGCTACCTCATGGAGGCCACGAGTGCATTGCTGCGCGTTATTCCGGCTAGACACGACAGCGATCTTGCGAGAGCCGCGCATAGGCCGCGGTGGCACCGAACAATTCTGTCGTGATCAATAAGCCTTCCGTCAGTGCCGCCATGGAGCGGGAGGAGATGGCATAGGCATCCTGGCCAGGATGGCGACGCGACGGATAACAGAAGCCGTGAATCGCGCCGTCATGGCTTGCGATAATGCGGTCCAGAAAATACCCCAACCATTGGCAAAAGCCGTAATCTGGACTGCGCAGCGCATCATAGATACCCAATTTGCTCGCAAGATCGCCAGACAAATCAAGCAAGCGCAATGGCTGCGCACAGCGCAGGGTTGCAATCAATGCCTGTTCGGCCTTTGGCGCGAACTGAAACGTACCGGGGCGCGTCACATCGTTGACGCACAAACGGGCCTCCCATACGGCCGTGAGCACCTCATTGGCTGCGTAGACCCAATGGAACGGGAAAGCTCCGTCAGCGCCAACCAAGTCCTCTGGTGGCCCGAACCGGTATGTCCGATTCACACTAGTAGGCCACACCGATGCAGCGTTCCAGGCAGCTCTGACCAGCGGCTGCTTGGCCGGCAGTTCAATTACGCCATCGGATAACACTTGATTAAGATATTCAAACTCAGGCAGCATCCCGGCGAAGTTTTTCGGAGGGGCTACCAAATTACTCAATGGCGGCATGTATTAGCCTACGATATCAGTCATACCTTTGTTGTGGTGCGATGCGACAACTTGGACCCGACGTACCCGCGTAGCAGCCGGCAGATCCAGAAGGGCCTGCTGACTTGCATGCAAGGTGCCGCGCGTTTCAAACGGCTTGCCGGCCATGACTTCGGCTGGCGACAAATCGTTCAGTTCATCCGCTGCGCATACCCAAAAGGCATGAATTTCACTACTCGGCTGATCGGCCAATTGGGACAATACAGGGGCAATCATTTCCGGTACTGGCTCAACAAACTGCCAGAGCGGGAATTCCTTGCCGATGCTGCGCCCCTTGGGTGTGGTGCAGTAGAACCTACCACTCTCAGCCGCGCGATACAGGCTCGCCTGCGACAGATTGACCCAACCCTGTTCGATCACATCCGAGGCCTTTAATCTCGACACCGGTAGCTGATCAAGTACAACCTGGCGCTCTTCCGATAACGTGGCTCGCGCTTCCCGGAGGGCCCGCTTCGCCAGAGCGACGATGCGCTGGCGGTCCGGTCCTTCGGCAAGCAACTCGACACGCTCAGTGACCAGTTGTGCGAAGTGGTCTACGAAGCGCTGGTTGATTTCATTCATCGCCGGCGCCTTGCCGGCAGGACTGATTTGATCCGCGTTGGGTGTCATGACAAAACCTCAGACTGGGAAGGGGGGGCAATCGCTGGATGAGTGATGGTGATCAATCGCACCTTTCCACACAGCATTAGCAAGTGAGTAGGCCTGCCGCAAGCCGGAATTCGGCGTGCCCAGCCGATCAGGCGCTCGTCGAGTTTGCTAACAAGACGGCATAGAAACCACCGCCTTTGGCTTATTCCTGGCGTGTATAAGCGTTCAGTCTCGCTATCATGGCCCGCTACTGTGACGCTGTCCAGGTACCGCTGATATGTTTTGCGCAGGGCAGCGACACGATTGCTGGCAGCGCCGTCGATTACCCGATCGAGCTCCGACTCGATCAGCCTCGAGATTTGCGTTACACCTTCATAAGCGGCTCTTAATTGATCTCGGTAGTCCATATCGATTCCGTGTGGAGACTCTGAGGTAATAGTACGCTGCTTTCTTAACTTTCTCAAGTATCGCACCATTCCCGCTCCACTTGACTCCGTCCTTACTGCAGACGTCGTCCGTCAGCGCGCAACAGGCTTGGCTAGAGCCTCTACTGCCAAGTAAGGCTGCACGGGAAAACACTTGCATCGGCATAGATTGTATTTTATGATCTCAAAATGCAGTGCGAGATGATGCCGTATGTTTCAATTTTGCTCGCCTGTGTCGCTGATCTGTGCTCAGAGGCAGGAAGTCTTCGATTTCTTTGCTTTAGAAGCGTAAGTCGGGGCTAGTGAATTTGCATGCATTGAGTGTTTGAAATTGGATTTCGCCATGTGTATGTCATGCAAAGGTTGGTATTTTTGCGTTTGGTAGTCAAATAAAGCAAAAAATGCCGTTGAGTATAATCAAAGGAGACAACTCATGTCGTACCGCCGCGGTTGGACCGCTTTCTTTCTCTTTTTGCTGGCAATGATCAACTACATGGACAGGATTGCGCTGTCCATAGCGGCAAAGCCGATCGCAGCTGAGTTTCATCTGTCGGCCGTCGCCATGGGCTATCTTTTCTCCTCGTTCATTTGGAGTTATGCCCTGTTCTTACTTCCAATGGGCTATCTGATTGACCGATTTGGTCCACGCAAGATGGCCGGCGCCGGGATCTTCGTATGGTCTGCGGCAACTGCCCTGACCGCCGCGGTGTCGAGCTTTTCGGGATTGCTTGTAGCGCGGTTGGTAATGGGGGCCGGTGAGTCGAGCAGCAATCCAGTCGGAGCTAAAGTAATTCGACAATGGTTCCCTGCCAGCGAGCGAGGCATGGTGATGGCTATTTTCAATAGCGGCTCCTATGCCGGACCTGCAATTTGCTCCGTTATTCTCGGCGCGATTGTCGCTGTCTGGGGCTGGCGTGCATCGTTCATCATTGCAGGAGGAATTGGCTTTGTCTGGCTTGCAGCATGGCTACTGTTCTTCCGTACCCCCGAGGAAACCAAATGGCTGAGTGATGCCGAGCGCAGGAAAATTGTCGAGGAGCGCGAGACCGGCCAGGTTGCAAAATCTGGTGACGACCAAAGCGGCGGCGGACTGCGCCAGCTCATCAAATCGCCAAGCCTGTGGGGCATTGCTCTGACACAGGGGTGCAATGTCTACACCCAATACCTGTTCCTTACCTGGCTGCCCAGCTACCTCCAAACGACCCGTAACCTTTCGATCAAAGATACCGGCTGGCTGACTGCGACCCCGTACGCTGTTTCTGTCCTGCTGTGCATCGCGTCTGGTTACTTGAGTGACCTCTATCTCAAAAAAGGCGGAGTCAATTCCGGTCGTCGACGGAATGCAGTTGCGCTGGCGCTCGTCATTGCCGCTGTTATCCTGTCAGTGCCAGTGGTAGACAACATCTACTTGCTCATGGCCGTGCTGTCTATTTCGTTGACGGGGATCGCGTCGACAACTTCACTGAACTTCTCACTGCTCAATGACTTGCTGCCGAACTCGAAGGATGTTGCTAAGGCGATTGCATTCGTTGTGGTCGGCGGAAATATCTTTGGCATGATTGCGCCAATTGCTACCGGCTATGTCGTCGCGGCGACGGGCAGTTACAACTGGGCGTTCGTCATCGCTGGCATTCTCTTAATTGTTGGTGCACTGACGACGCTTACGCTGACGCGCCGGCCTATCTCCCCAACACATTCGGCTGTCCGCCGCGCGCACCTCTGCAGTGCCAAAACAGCGTAGATGAAGTTTCAGGCAGGGCCCGGCGCTGTACGTTAGCGCTCGGTTTCGGGCCTTGCCTGCAGACGCGCTCGCCGGTGCGTCTGCAAATTCCACTTCTCGACTCCGCCAGCAGTTCCCCCCCCCATCGATCCCCTCAATACCTTTACTGTGCAAGATCTGGTAATTGCATTATGTGAGTCAAGAATTTACATTCTGGCTGATTCTTCAATGCAGTTTCAGCTCACGCGGATGGTGCAGCCGGGCTTTAAAGCCGGCGGATAGAGGACGAGTTGAGGAAAATGCGTTTGACAAACAAGGGAGCCGGTTGGTCTGTGAATAGAGAAAATTAAATCGCATTTTATGAACAAATAATGCTATAGTTAATTCAATCGATTGGAGCTTGCTAACGCGCTGCCCCAAACGATGCACATAAAGTGGCGCGGCAGTGAGTACAGACGAGGAAATAGCTGCGCAACATTTTGGAATTCCTCACTCATTCGCTAGGAGATAAACGTGATCATCAAGACCCCTTCAAACGCCGCGCTGCTGAAGCCAGAAACCCTGCCCACGCATGAACGCGGCGGCGGCGCTCGTACTACGCCCCTCGTTGGCAAGTCGCTCGGTGGCAGCAGCTTCATCACCGGATACACGTCCTTCGACGCTGGCGTGGAAATCCCGTTCCATTGCCACAACTGTGAAGAGAGCGTGGTGCTGATGGAAGGGGACGCGATGTTGGATATCGATGGGTTGGAATATCGTCTGAAACCCCACGATGTGACGTACATCCCTCCCAATGTGTCGCACCGCTTCCGGAATCTGTCGCAGACCCAGCCGATGAAGATCCTCTGGATCTATGCCAGTGTCGATGCGACCAGGACGTTGACGTCCTCTGGCATTACCAATCCCGTTGCCGCTGAGCACGGAGCAAACTGAAACCTTAGGCCCGTTTTATCAATCAATAAATATCTAGGCAGGAAACAATCATGAGTCTGTCATACACCGTTAATGCTGAGGGCCTGCGCGAGTTCGGCACCGCAGTGCTGGTTGAAACTGGCGTGCCCGTAGCCGATGCTCGCTTACTGTCCGACAGCTTGGTCACGGCCGAACTTTGGGGGCATTCATCTCATGGCATGCTGCGACTACCGTGGTATGTCGAGCGTCTGCGCAGCGGCGCCATGAAGGCCGTAACTTCGAGTGCAATTGCAGTCGATAACGGCGGGGTCGTTGTTCTGGACGGCATGCACGGAGTCGGGCAGGTACTGACCTCGCAGGCAGTCAGCTTGGGCATTGAGCGCGCGCGAAAGCACGGTATTAGTGCTGTTGGCATTCGCAACTCCAATCACTTTGGCACGGCTGCCTACTTCACGCGGGAGGCCGCGAAAGCCGGGTGCGTCGCCCTGCTGGCCACGAACGCTAGCCCTGCGATGGCGCCTTGGGGGGGCAAGGTCAAGACCATCGGCACCAACCCTTGGTCGATCGCGGCGCCAGCTGGCAAGCGCGGTGTGGCAGTCATGGATATTGCCAATACTTCGGTTGCTCGAGGCAAGATTTACCTTGCGGCTGAGCGCGGAGAGGAGATTCCCGCCTTATGGGCGGCAGATGCGAACGGCGTGCCGACCACCAATGCGCAGGCGGCGATCGACGGTCTTATCCTGCCGATGGCCGGACATAAGGGATACGTCATTTCCTTCATGATGGATGTATTGGCCGGAGTCCTTACCGGAAGTCATTTCGGCTCCAACGTAGCGGGCCCGTACGAGCCACAGCGTGAGAGTGGCTGCGGCCACATGCTGATTACCATCGACATTAGCGCCATGATGCCGGTTCAGGAATTTGAAAGCCGCATGGAGACGTTGATCGACGAGATCAAAGCGGTCCCCACTGCCGACGGCGTGGACGAAATTTTCTTCCCTGGCGAGCTGGAAGACCGGAACACTGAGCGCAACCTGGTGCGGGGGATCGAGGTGACCGAGCATACCTGGGATAGCCTCGCTCGCCTGGCTGTCGAGACTGGCGTTGCGCTGCCACGCACCCAACAATCATCTAACTGAAAGGAAGTACACACATGATCGCGCTAATGGTATCCCTTGATGTTTATCCCGAGCGGTTGGAGCAGTTTCTGTCCGCTATCCAGGAAAACGCCGAACGCACGTTCAATGATGAACCGGGCTGCAGCTATTTCGACGTTACTCAGGATCTGAAGAATCCCACCCATTTTGTCTTCTATGAACTGTATGAAGATGACGCTGCGATTCAGGCGCATCGCGCAGCACCCCATTTCGCGCAATGGCGACAGGCAGCAGACCAGTGTGTGGTCCCCGGAAGCCAAGTCAACACGTTCTGCAACCGCTTATTCCACCACTCATAAGCGTCCCCCACTTTTCTGAAGGAGTAGCAATTCATGACGCAGTCGATCACCACAATCAATCCCGCCACCGAAGCGGTATTGAAGACATATCCGGCGTGGACATCGGAGCAAATCGAAGTCGCAGTCCAGCAAGGTCACGTTGCCGCTGCAACTTGGGGGCGCCAATCGCTGGAGACGCGAGTCACCGCGTTGCGGCGCCTGGCCATCGTTCTGCGTGAACAGAGCGCGGTCTTTGCTAATCTCATCACGGAGGAGATGGGAAAGACGCTCGCGGAAGCCGCTGGCGAGATGGAAAAATCTGCAGTTACCGCGCTCTATTATGCGGACCACGCTGAGCGGATTCTGGGTGATGAGCCAGTCCAGATCAGTGGAGTAGATGCCTGGGTCAGCTACGAGCCAATCGGGTTGGTGCTGGCTGTAATGCCATGGAACTTCCCCGTGTGGCAAGTCATGCGCTTTGCGATTCCCTCCATCGTTGCCGGCAATGGCATCTTGCTTAAGCACTCCCCGAACGTCACGGGTTGCGCGCTCGCTCTGCAGCAGCTCTTCCTCGATGCCGGCTTGCCTCCGAATCTGATCACCACCCTGGTGATAGCAGAACCGGACGTGCCTGCAGCCGTGGATCGCCTGATTGCTGATGACCGCATCGCCGCGGTTACCATGACAGGTTCCAACCGTGCTGGCGCCGCGGTCGGCGCGGCGGCCGGACGTGCTTCGAAGAAGTCCGTGTTGGAACTTGGCGGCTCGGATGCCTTCGTCGTGCTGGATGGCGCGGACGTGCAGGCCGCAGCGGCAGCCGCAGTCAAGGCACGCTTCCACAATGCTGGCCAAAGCTGCGTTTGCGCCAAGCGCTTCATTGTGTCGGAGTCGATCGCGCAGGAATTTACCGAGCTCTTCGTCAAGGGTGCACGTGCGCTGGTAACTGGTGACCCAACTGACCCTGCGACTCAGATTGGTCCTTTGGCGCGCGGCGATCTGCGTGATGCGCTGCAGTCGCAAATCGAACGCTCGATTGCGGCCGGCGCGACACTGCTGGCTGGAGGGCGTTCGGTTGAACGGGACGGTTACTACTATCTGCCAACTGTACTGAATGGCGTTATGCCTGGCATGGCCGTGTTTGATGAAGAGACCTTTGGCCCAGTCGCTGCGATCAGCGTTGCCCGTGACGACGATGACGCCATCCGGCTTGCCAATGCCTCGCAGTTCGGCCTGTCTGTCAGCATCTGGACCGGTTCGAAAGAGCGTGGCGTGAAGCTGGCCAAGGCCATCACCTCGGGCGCGGTCTTCATCAATGCGATCACCGCATCTGATGCGCGCGTTCCGTTCGGCGGTACCAAAAAATCCGGCTACGGCCGTGAACTGGCCTCTTCCGGTGTACGCGAGTTCACCAATATTCGTACGTTCTGGACAGTATAGTCTTGGTTTAAAAGGCCGTGGCCGGTTCAAGGAACTGGCCACGAGTTAGTGCGTGAAATATCAAACGGGCCACATATTGATGTTCAAACCTGAACATCAATATGGGCCCGTTTGACGTTAGAAGTGAGTCCGCATGCCGACGGCGAATTCGGTCTGGTTGGTGTTGCCCGCCGCAGTAGCCACACGGAACCCATCACGCAGTTTCATGTAGTCTGCCACCACGTACATCTCGGTCCGTTTGGAAAAGTGATACATGATCGAGCCGTAGATCGTGTCCTTTTTTCCCGAACCGCTGGCGGTGGCCGTCGTCGTGCTGGCGTATGGGTTGAGCAGGCCGGTGCCGGCACTATTGTAGGCGCCGTTCTTGACGTTGAAGTTCACGTAGCCAACTGCATAGTCCAGCGCACCACCTGGGGTCAACTTGGTCGAGATCGTCCAGGCGTTATCCTTACGCTCACCCAGCGCGACTGGCTGTTCTGCGGTGTAGTGGAAGTAGCCTGCGCTAACGCGAACGGCAGGGAACATGTAGCTGCCGCCCAGCGAATACGAGCGGTGGGTCATGTTGTTCACGTTTGCTTCGTTGACGAAGGTCGAGACGACGTAGTTCTCGCCGTTGTAGCCGATGGCTGCGGACTTGGTCGTATTTCTCGAGAAGTCGCCTGGGACCTCGCCCAGCTTGTAGCCCAGGCCCGCGACCACGCCATTGCTGAAGATCTTTTTCCAGACAATGCCATTGTCGTAGCGAGTGCCAGTATCGCTGCCGGCGTAGTACACCAGTTGCTTGAAATTATTGGTGTTGGAGAAGCCGCCTTCACTGTAGTTCAGCTTTGCTGATCCATAGGCATCACCATAAATTTGGGCGAAATCGCGCGCGAGCGTATTTTGCCGGCCGATCCGAACCTGCCCGAGCTCTTTGCTTTCCAGACCGATCCAGGAATCGCGATTAAACAGCACGCCAGGTGTATCCATAGCACCGGTGCCGATCACATATTCGCTTTCGAGCTTGAACACCGCAGCCAGGCCGTTGCCCAAGTCCTCGCGACCCTGGAAGCCAAGACGGCTTCCACTAAACCAGGGAGTTTGAAAGCCGACAATGCTGTCGCCTTTGGCGTTGGTATTATTGATCGAGCGGATGGTAGCGTCGATCAAGCCATAGACTTGAACACTGCTTTGTGCCTGGCCAATGGCCGGCAGAGCCGATGCGCTCAACAATACGGCAGCCATGTATTTCTTTTGCATCTATATCTCCTTGTTATAAAAAACGAAGTCCCCATTTCACTGCTGATTACTCGCTTCGGAAAAATGGTGGAAAACCCCGCAGCGAGTTCTGTAAACTGGGCGGCGAATCAGAACGTGTGCTTGATGCCGAGGTCATACTCGGTGTCGCCGGCACCGAACTTGGTAGTGGTAAAGCGCGTATTGCTTAATTTGGCTGCGCCCATGTACCAGTTGGTGCGTTTGGACAGCGCATAGCTGTAGACCAATGCCAGCTGGTTGGCTCCGAGATGGGTGTTGGCGCGATCTGTCTTGTGGACCGCGTTAGCCATCAGGCTCTGTACTCCGAATGGGACCGTGACGCCGACGATGTAGTCCCGGCTATCGGTCAAGCCAGTGCCTTTGTTATCGCCGTAGCCGATCGAGCCGATGACCGGACCAAAGTCGTACTTAGCAATCAGCAGGACGTTGCGCGCGCTGTCGGTAGCAGTTGCGTTGGTGGTGCGGTTGAAGGCTCCGCGCAGCAGCAGGCGACCCGCTTCGTAGCTGACGCTGCCACCAATCTGTCGGGACTTGGCTGAATTGCCAGCGACCTCACCAAAGCCATAGGCGGCCTGTGCGCTGAAGCCCTGAAGAGTTGGCGTGGCGTACATCACAGTATTGTTCATGCGGGTGCCGGCTTTTTCACCTGCCATCAGCTGACCAGCCGCGCCGCCGTAGTTGTTGGAAAACGGATCAACCTGCACGAGTGTGTTATAGATAGGCGTGTATTGACGGCCCATGGTTACGGCGCCGAAATTTCCTTTCAAGCCGGTATAGGCTTGGCGGCCAAATAGCGTGCCGTTCTGATCGCTGGCGCCGGTGTCGAGCAGCAGGCCAGCTTCCAGAGTGAACAATGCCGACATGCCGTTGCCTAAATCTTCCGTCCCGCGAAAGCCAATGCGACTGCCATTCGATACACCGCTTTCGAGTTTGGTTGTCGTCCCGCTTGGGCCTCCTTGCGACATGACCAGTGCGCTGTCAAGCAGGCCGTAAATGCTGACGTTAGATTGTGCATAGGCCGGCAAAGTCGCCAGCGACAGTGCTGCTGCGGTGAAAATTTTGTATTGCATTTTGCTTCTCCTGATTGTGGTTTAAAGAATTCAGAGCGCACTTGTCCTGCCCGCTTGGAATCGAATTTCCAGGCAGGAGCAAACGCTGAAATGGGGAGCGGGCTATGCCCGCGTCAGTCAGTAGCGGGCGAACACAATGCAGACAGGGCTGCCGGTGGCAATGGGCTCACCGGCAGGTGTTAGCGCACCGTTGGCTGGGTTCATACGAAAGCGCGAAATGGTGTCGCTGTTCTCGTTGGCCGCGTATAAGAATTGGCTGTCTGGATCGATCGTGATGAAGCGCGGTCCATTGCCTCCAGTCGGCTGCCAGCCGACCACTTCCAATAGTCCGCTTTCCTGATTCACGTGGTAAATGGCTACGCTGTCATGTCCACGATTCGATCCATAGACGAATTTGCCGTTGGCGCTGCAAATGATCCCAGCACCGGTGTTTTCATCGATATTGCTGGCGGGCGTAGTCGGCAGTACTTGCATTGGCGTGAGCGCGCCCTCATTGGCATTCCAGGCGTAGGTAGTAACGCTGGAATTCAGCTCGTTCATGACGTACGCATAAGGGAGGCGTGGATGGAAGGCGATGTGGCGCGTTCCTGATCCGGAACGGGCTGCTACTGAAGGTACCTCCGCAGGAAGCAGGGCGCCGCTCTGTGGGTGGATGCTATAGCTGAACACGCGGTCCAGGCCTTTGTCGGGCACAAGCAGATACCTTCCACTGGGGTCAAACATGACTTGATGTGGGTGGGAACCAGTTTGCTGTACTTTATGGGGGCCGGGCTCACCTGGGAGTGTTACGAGTGAGGTTGCTGACGCCAGGGAGCCGTCTGCGTTGATGGGCAGAGTGGCGATGCTGCCGGTGGCGTAGTTAGCCACGAATAGAAAGTGGTTGGCAGGATCGACGGCTAAATGGACGGGGTTTTTTCCACCGGTCGATTGGCGATTCATGAAGGTCAGCTTGCCAGAGAACGGGTCGATTGCGAAAGCGCTCACCTCGCTATGGTCGCCATGGACCACATATAGCCGACGTTGCTTGCGATCCAGCGTGATGAAGGATGGATTCACCAGGTTTTTGATCAACTGGACCTGAGTCCATATGCCAGTTGCATCGACGTGAAATACACTGAGGCCTTCACCACGTGCATTGCGTTCCTTGGTTGTGCGTGAGCCGACGTAAGCATATGTGGTCGTGGCATTGGCGGCGGAGGTCGGCCATCCCGTGCCGGCGGCAAGCACGGCCAGCGTGCAACTGGCCAGCAGGCGGCGTCGTGGGCCGCTTGACGAGTATTGATTCATTTCTGTCTCCAAATATTGTGCTGTTTTTCTTGCGCGGACGCTCAAGGAAGGACCACGTAAACCCACCCATCCATCAAGCGTCGGGCACTTCTGCTCATGCTGGCCTGGGTGACCATCCACCGGTCATCTACCAGGCGCGCGACTGCACCAGCTGTAAGCGTTCCAGACGGATGGCCGAAGCGAACTTGTCCTGACTTGGACTTCGTCGACAGACGATGCACGACCGTGCCGGGAATGGCCGCGGCGGCCGCAATACCGATGGCACCGGTGCCGGTCATTGCATGGTGCAACTTACCCATGGAGAGGATGCGTGCACTTAAGTCGATGTCCTCTTTACGCACTTGCTTTCCACTTGAAGTGATTGCGTCCCTTGGAGGTGCGAAAAATGCAAGTTTTGGTGTGTGTGGCCGTTCGCGACTGGCTTGCTCTGGCGTTGAAGCCAAACCCATGGCGACGGCGCCGTGAGAGCGGATGGCCTCGCAGCGTGCGAGCAATGTCGCGTTTTGATTAACTTCTTGCTGTGATTCGGTTGCACTCAAGCCGATGGCTGCCGCGTCGATAAAAATGGCGGGGTTGCCGGCGTTAATGTAGGTGACCACATACGTTCCATGCTCAGGGATGGATAAGGTATCTGTCACGTTACCAGTTGGGAACATTGGTTCGTTGGCGTCTGTATCGTCGCCACCCAAGTCTAGGAAGTCCAGTTTAATTTCGGCTGCAGGGAAAGTGACGCCATCCAGTTCGAAATTACCGTATTCAGTGACTTGCCCATCTTGTGTCGGAACATGGGCAACGATTCTCTTTCCGATATTGGCTTGCCATATGCGAACCGAGGTCACGCCATCGTGTACTGTTTCCATCAGTCCCTCGGTGATTGCAAAGGGCCCAACCGCTGAGCTGAGATTGCCGCAGTTGCCAGACCAATCAATCACTGCGGATCCGACCGCAACGGCACCGAAGAGATAGTCGACGTCGCAGTCTGGTCGATTCGAACGCGACACGAGTACCACCTTGCTGGTGCTCGAAGTGCCTCCGCCCATACCGTCGATTTGCTGTCCATAAGGATCTGGGCTGCCTATCACGCGTAGCAGCAGTTGATCGCGCAGGATTGGATCTGCAGGCAAAGAATCACTGCGGAAGAATACACCCTTGCTAGTGCCCCCGCGCATATACACGGCGGGGATGCGAAACTGTTTAGTCATAACCTGTCTCTAGTTCAAATATTCATTGAGTAATTGCGGCAACAGCCCGCCTTGTTCGAAGTAGGCAACTTCTTCATGAGTGTCGAGTCGGCTACGCACCGAAATGGTGATGACGCGGCCGCAGTCTGTCGAGATCCTAACCGTCAAGATTTCACCAGGCTGTAACGTGCCGCCCAGGCCCTCAATATCGAAACGCTCACGTCCAGTCAGGTTTAACGTCAGACGGTCTTGTCCATTCATGAATTGGAGAGGCAAAATACCTACCCCGGCGAGGTTTGCACGGTGGATGCGCTCATAGCTCTCCGCTAGTACGGCACGCACTCCAAGCAGGCGCGGCCCTTTTGCCGCCCAATCACGCGAGGATCCACTACCATAATTCTTTCCGGCGATCACCAGCAATGGCGTTCCTCGGCGCGCATATCGCTGTGCGGCTTCGAATATTGTTAGCTCCTGCAGCTCCGGAAGCACAAGCGAATACGGGCCTTCCTTTTCGCCGACTAGTTCGTTCTTCAATCGTGCACTTGCAAACGTTGCACGCATGGCCGCCTCGTGGTTGCCGCGGCGAGTACCGTAGGAATTGAACTCCTGTGGCGCCACACCGTGGGCAATCAAGTAGCGCCCGGTGTCGCTGTCTGGCAGAATGGTGCCCGATGGGGAGATATGGTCGGTTGTGATATGGTCTCCAAGCATCGCGAGTGCTCGCAAACCAACGAGGTCACTAGCTGAGTTGGCAAGGGTTGAGTCGCTGTCCCAGTAAGGCGGGCGGCGGATATAGCTGCTGGCTGGATTCCAGTTATAGCAGTCCGCTACTTCGATGTTGGGCCGATCAGCACGTGTCGCGATATCGATCTGTAGATCGCTATAGGCATTTGAGAACAAGTCGGCCGTTACTACTTGGGCCTCAAGGGCGTCCAATTCTGCATCAGTAGGCCACACATCTTTTAGATAAACCGGTTGGCCGTTATGGTCCTTACCAAGCGGGTCGATCTCCGGATCAATTTTCCCATTGCCCGCGATAGCATAGGCCACAACCAGCGGTGGTGACATGATGAACGCCTCGCGTGCTAGTGGATGAATTCGGCCTTCGAAGTTGCGGTTTCCGGAGGTGACTGCGATGGTTGCAATACTCTCGCGTTTGATATTTTCTTCAAGATCAGGTGACAATAAGGGACCGGACATGCCATTACAGGTGGTGCAGCCGTATCCAATGATGTTGAAACCTAACGCGTCCAAGTCTTGCTGTAGGCCGGCCCGCTGCAAATAGGCGGCCACTACACGTGAGCCTGGTGCAAACGAAGTTTTGGTCCATGGGGCGCGCCTTAGCCCGCGGGCAAGCGCATTGCGGGCAAGTAGGCCAGCTGCCAAGACAGCGCGTGGGTTTGAGGTATTGGTACAACTGGTGATGGCGGCAATGACCACTGCGCCAGCTGGAAGGGAATCAGTCGAGAGGTTTTTTTGAGCGTCAGAGGCCGTGGTCGCGGCGGCCGCCTTGCTTTGCGGTCCCAGGATGATGCGCTGATGTGGCTGTTTAGGGCCCGCGATTGCGCGGCCGATCCTCGATAAGTCGATCTGTAGAGTACGGTCATACTCTGCGTTAGAAAGCGCATCATGCCATAGGCCCTGCGCTTGTGCATACGCTAAGGTGAGCGAGCAAGCGTGCGCTGACCGGCCAGTCATGCGCATGTAGTCTATGGTGCGCTGATCAATCGAGAATAGCGCGGCAGTAGCGCCGAATTCTGGCGCCATATTGGCGATGGTCCCGCGGTCGGCTACCGATAAGCGGGCCGCTGCGGCTCCGAAGAATTCCACGTAAGCGCCGATGACACCTTCACCGCGCAAGAACTCGCTTAACGCGAGAGCGATGTCGGTAGCGATATACCCTGGTGGTGGCGAACCGACCAATTCGACACCGACCACTTCCGGAAGGCGCATCATCAATGCCTTACCTAGTATCGCTGCTTCCGCTTCAATACCACCTACACCCCAGCCAAGCACGCCAATGGCATTGATCATTGTCGTGTGACTATCGGTGCCTACTAGTGAGTCTGGATAGGCGAGCATTGAAGTTGGTGTACGCTGAGAAGCGATGACGGGCGTCAGTCGTTCAAGATTGATTTGATGCAGGATGCCCTTGCCGGAAGGGATGATGGACAGATTGTCGAAGGCTTTGTTGGCCCAGTTCAGAAATTCGAAGCGCTCTTGATTGCGTTGCCGTTCGATGTGCATATTTTGTTGCAGCGCTTGCGCCGTACCCCAGTGCTCCACATTCAAGGAGTGATCGATCACCAAATGCACAGGGACTCTCGGATTGACCTTGCGTGGATTGCCGCCACGTTTCTCCACTGCGTCGCGCAACCCGGCCAAGTCAACCAGGACTGGGGTACCAAGCAAGTCCTGCAGAACCACACGGCCCGGTTGGAATGGCAGATCCTGGTCGCGCTTGCGATTGACGATGGCATTCAGGGCTACTTCGCGCGCCACGCCGTCGGAGACATTTCTGGCGATGTTCTCGGCGAGAATGCGCAAGCTGTACGGCAAGCGAGCATACGGGTTGTGGCCGAACGGAGAGCATGCTTGAATAGTGTCGATACTTTGATACGTAATACCGTCCACGTTCAAGCTGCGGAGGGGGCGTTCGATGTTGATCATGATGGTTTCTGACATTCTGGCGTAGCCGGCTGGGATGCGGCCTGTTTTTTTATACTGCATTATGCGAAAATAAAATGCAATGTATTTTTTTTTGACAGAGGCCTGCGTGGTTCTCCTAACATGCCCGATAATGTTGACTGGCGCAGAGGCGCGGTCGTAGCTCGTGGCTAACTTGAATAACTGTTGGAAAAATGGCACTCACAACTTTACAAACACGCGTGTTGCGTGAAATTGTCGTCCATGCGCGGCGGGAAAACTTGGCCGCCGGCACTCACCTTGCCGAGGCTCACCTGGCCCAGGCAATCGGCGTTTCTCGCTTCCCCATATCGGCTGCGCTGGCGCATTTAACCGAGCTCGAGGTGGTACGCCATGATCGCAACCGCGGTTACTTCCTGGCAGTGCCAGCGTCTGAGCTGAGCGACATGGCGCAGGAGTGGTCAGCTGCAGCGGAGGACCCCCTCTATCTGCAGATCGCCGTCAAACGCCAAAGCGGTGTGTTACCTGATGAAGTCAACGAGGCGGACTTAATGCGGGAATTCGAGGTGTCTCGTGCAATTTTGCGCAAGGTCCTCTCGCGAATTCAGCAGGAGGGTTGGATCGAGCGGCGCACTGGCCATGGCTGGGAATTCTTGCCCATGATCGATTCTGCCGAGGCCTATGAGGATAGCTATGTGCTGCGACTGGCAGTGGAGCCGGCGGGACTGATGAATCCAAAGTTCCGGGCTGATCCGGTCGAGCTCGAGGCCTGCCGCAAGCAGCAGCAATACATTGCCCAGGACGGATATCGAACCATGACTGCCATTGAGCTGTTCGAAGCGAACTCTCGCTTCCACGAAACGATCGCTGAGTGGTCCGGAAACCGCTTTATTGTGCAAACTGTGCGCCGCATCGACCAATTACGGCGGCTGGTCGAATACATGCAGGCCGAAAAACGCCTTCCGCGCAAAGCCCAAGCGGAGGAGCACCTGGCCATCCTTGATGCGATCGCCCGCGGCGACAACTTGGCGGCAGCCAGCAAGATGCGTGAGCACCTTGATGGCGCGCGTCGGGGAAAAATCACCTCCGTAGCCTTCAACGACGGGCAAAAAAAGCTGGCCTGATCCAGCCACCTGCCGTCAGGGCGAGCATCGGCTCGCCCTGTTCGCGCTGAAATTCTGCAGTGCCGCTCCTCCGCCCTCCCTTTCCCTGATCCCCTCAATTTGCTCGTGAACACATGTCTTGTCGCATGTGCGCGACGCGCCGCTGCGTGCACATGAATTGGCTTAGCGCCGATAAAGGGCTTGACTTTGGTTTTTTTGAGTTGCATTATGTGCTCATTAAATGCGACTAAAAATTTACAAACCCGACAGGAGACCGTAATGCCGAAAGTTCCCGCCACTGCTCTGGCTTTGAGCGCCAGCATGTTTTTCACCAGCCTCACCTTCGCTCAAACGGTGCCGGCCGGCTATCCGGCCAGTTACGCAGCGACCATTGCCGCTGCCGTTAAAGAAGGTACCTTGGTGATTTATTCGACCACCGACAGCAAAGCCGTCGAACCATTGATTCGTGACTTCCGGGCGGAGTATCCAGGCATCACGGTTGAATACAACGACATGAACAGTACTGAGATCTACAACCGATTCCTGAGTGAGCAGGCGGCCGGTGGTGCTTCGGCGGATCTGACCTGGAGTTCTGCAATGGATTTGCAGATGAAGTTGGTGCATGACGGGGGCGCCTTGCAGTACAAAACGCCGGAAGCGACCCACATTCCAGCATGGGCAAACTGGAAGGACATGGCTTACGGCACCACCTTCGAGCCAGCGGCGTTTGTTTATAACAAACGATTGGTTTCAGATGCTGAGGTGCCACAGACGCATGCGGAACTCGCAAAACTGGTGACCGACAAACCGGAAAAATTCGGCAAGAAAGTTACCGCCTTCGACATCGAAAAATCCGGCGTTGGTTACATGTACATTACCCAGGATGCGAAAGCGAACCCTGACTTCTGGAACTTTGCCCGCAGTGTTCAGCATGCCGGGCTGCGTGTCCAATCGTCGGTGGGCATCATGCTTGAGCGTATCGCTTCTGGCGAGCAGCTGATTGGCTTCAATCTGCACGGATCCTACGCATATGCTCGCGCCAAGAAAGATCCTTCCATCGGCGTTGTCATCCCGAAGGACTATGTCCTCGTGATGTCGCGTGTGATATTCATTTCGAAAGGCGCGCGCCACCCTAACGCTGCCAAACTCTGGCTGGACTACACGCTCTCCAAGCGCGGCCAAAGTGTCATTGCTAACCAGGCCGAACTTTACTCGCTGCGCACCGACGTCGAAGGTGAGTCGACAGCAGCTGCGCTGGCACGTCTTCGCCCTGGTGTACTCAAGCCGATTCCTCTGAACGAAGAGCTGCTGGGAAATCTGGATCAAAAGCGCCGGCTCGACTTTTTCAAGCAATGGAAAGAAGCGGCAGTCAAGTAAGTCTCTGCGGCCCTCGCGGCCAACTTCGAGCGGAGGCGATCGCTGCCGTTTCCGCTATCTTCCAGAATTGCTGAGGTCCTTTTTATCATGTCTACCCTGACTCTAGCGCGGCTGAATTGGCCGCGCGGCGTGGTCGTAATGCTGACCGCGATCGCTATCTTCTTGCCGTTGAGCCTCGTTTTCTATCAGAGCTTTTTATCGGCGCCGTTCTTCTCTGCGGATAAAGTTATTGGCCTTGGTGCTTACCAATTTATTTTCGACGATCCGGATTTTCGCTCGGCTTTCCTGAATAGTTGTGAACTGGCCGCCGGGCTGGCGGCAATCTCGGTTCCATTGGGATCCCTACTTGCCTTCCTGATGGTGCGTACCGACCTTCCTGGCCGCACGTGGATGGGGCCTCTGCTGCTGGTACCGATCTTCGTCTCGCCGCTGGTTATCGGGTTTGGTTATGTGGTGTCGATGGGACCGGTTGGCTTCTATACCTTATGGGTGAAGGAGCTGACCGGCATCGCCGAACCGTGGAATATCTACGCTTTCTCCAGCATTGTCGTCATTGCGGGCCTCACGCACGTACCGCACGTCTACCTGTACGCGTCGTCCGCGCTGAAGAGCCTGGGCTCGGATGTTGAGGAAGCAGCGCGCGTTGGCGGTGCCTCGCCACTGCGCGTGGCGCTTGATGTTTCGCTGCCGATGATCATGCCTGCGCTGGCCTATGCGAGCGTATTGGTCATTTTCCTGGGCTTTGAAGTATTCGGGCTGGTACTTGTCCTCGGAGACCCGGAAGGGCATCTGGTGATGGCTACCTATCTGTACAAGCTGACCAACAAGCTGGGTACCCCTTCCTATCACATCATGGCTGCGGTGGCGGTCTGCCTGATCGCGGTAACCTTCCCGCTGGTGCTGTTGCAGCGCGTGCTACTTCGTACCGCCGGAAAGTATGTTGCCATCAAGGGCAAAGGCTCACGTCAGAAGGCATTGCCCCTGGGGCGTTGGAAATGGGTGGCATTTGGCGTCATCGCAGTTTGGCTGATGTTTACCATTTTCATGCCCATCTCCGGCATAGCACTGCGATCATTCGTCTCCTATTGGGGCGAAGGCGTCAAGCTGAGCGATGCAATGACCGTCCAGCACTTTATCGACATATGGAACCAGCCTAGCCTGATGCGCGGGATCGTCAACACGGTCTTGATCGGCATTATTGGTGGCGGACTCGCGGTAGCTTGCTATTTCGCGATCGCGCTGGCGGCACACCGCAAGGCAGATGGCATCACGCGCTTCCTCGACTACACCGTGTTAGTCCCGCGCGCAGTCCCTGGGCTGTTGGCGGGGTTGGCTTTCTTCTGGGTGTTCCTGTTCATGCCAACGCTCCTGGAAAGCGGCCTGCATCCTTACGGTGAAGCTGGCCAGTATCTAATTGACCATGTAGTGACTCCGTTGCGCAGCCTGCGCTCAACCCTGTTTTCAGTGTGGCTGGCGTATTCCGTAGTGTGGCTGGCGTACGGCTTGCGTCTCATTTCCAGCGCATTGCTGCAGGTAGGGCCGGAGCTGGAGGAGGCCGCACGTGCAGTAGGAGCCAGTCGAGGCCAGGTCACACGCGATGTCACTTTCCCGCTGGTGCGCTATGGCCTGCTGGGGGCGTGGCTCATGGTATTCCTGATCTTTGAGCGTGAATATTCGACGGCCGTGTACCTGCTCTCGCCCGGGACTGAAGTGATCGGCGCGATGCTGGTATCGCTGTGGGCCGGCGGCGCGGTGGATTTGGTAGCAGCGCTGTCCTTCATCAACATTGCACTGGTATCCGTTGGCTTGGGCATCGCGCTGCGCTTTGGCATCAAGCTGCACAACTAATAGAGAACCTGACCATGAAACGAGACCTGGCAATGAATGAATTAACTGTCAACGAACTGCATCTGGAATATGGCAGCGGCGCGAGCGTCAACCCCATCCTGAAGGGTGTATCCATGCACTTGACGAAAGGTGAAGTGGTAGCGCTGCTTGGCCCTTCCGGAAGTGGGAAAACCACATTGCTGCGTGCCGTGGCGGGGTTGGAAAGTCCAAAGCAGGGGACGATCAGCATCGGTGAACGCGTGGCGTTCGATGGTTCGCGACAGTTTGAGCTGCCGGCTGAGATGCGCAACTTGGGACTGGTGTTCCAGTCCTATGCGTTGTGGCCCCACAAGACCGTGGCTGATAACGTGGGCTATGGCCTGAAACTGCGCAAGGTCGGCAGTACTGAGATTGCGCAACGCGTGAAGGCAGTGCTGGCGCAGTTGGGCCTGGGCCATTTGGCTGAGCGCTTTCCGCACCAGCTATCGGGTGGCCAGCAACAGCGTGTGGCGATCGCACGCGCTCTGGTATATAACCCGCCAGTGATTCTTCTTGATGAGCCGTTGTCCAATCTGGATGCGAAGCTTCGCGAGGAGGCACGGGCCTTCTTGCGTGAACTGATTGTGCGGCTCGAATTATCGGCCTTGATGGTGACACACGATCAAGGCGAAGCCATGGCCATCTCCGACCGAATTCTGCTGCTAAATAATGGCAGGATTGAGCAGCAAGGAGATCCGCAAAGTATGTATGAAAAGCCACAGACGCTGTTCACCGCCGAATTCATGGGTAGCAATAACCGCCTGAAGAGTACATTTGTCCGCCGTAACGACTCCACTGTCACGCTGCGGATGGATGGCTGTGAAGTAATTGGTACCGCATGTGGCGCAGGAACCGGTAGCGATGTCACGGCGGTTATTCGGGTTG
This sequence comes from Rugamonas apoptosis, assembly GCF_014042355.1. Lineage (GTDB taxonomy): Bacteria > Pseudomonadota > Gammaproteobacteria > Burkholderiales > Burkholderiaceae_D > Rugamonas > Rugamonas apoptosis. The sequence goes on along the minus strand of NZ_JACEZU010000021.1, from coordinate 8,998 downwards.
AGCATGTGCGCATTTCAACTGAACCTGGTGTCAACGCCGTCCGCATGCCGCTGTCCACCTGCATGTATCTGGGCGATCGCTGGGAGTGCCTGTTCCATCGTGGGGAGCTTGGTGAAGCGGGAATTCGCGCTTATTCGCCACATAAGTTGAATGCGGGAGAGTACTGGCTGCACCTGCCTCAACATGCAATCTGGGTGTTCGAGAACTAGGACATGTGATGGACCAATTTTTTGTCAATCCGTTGGCTATTGAAGCGCTGGCGCCACGTGGAGTTCTGCGCGCGGCTATTAATTTCGGTAACCCTATCTTGGCTAGTAAGGATTTTCGTACCGGTGAACCTTATGGTGTTTCTGTGGATCTGGCGCGGGAATTGGCCAGGCGTTTGGGCCTAGCACTACGCCTGGTCGGGTACGAAGCTGCAGGAAAGGTGACCGCCGCCGCCTGTGCCGATGAGTGGGATGTGGCCTTCCTGGCTATTGATCACGAGCGTGGATCCAGCATGGAATATAGCGCTCCGTATGTGCTGATTGAAGGAGCGTATTTGGTTCCGGAGCGTTCGGTGATTCGTGACATTCGCGACGTGGATCAGGCCGGGAATCGCGTAGTAGTTGGACAAGGGAGTGCGTACGATCTCTTCTTGAGTCGCATGATGCGCCATGCCCAGATCGTACGGACGGCAACATCTCCTCAGGTTACTGAAACCATGCTAGCTGAGGGGTATGAAGTTGCAGCGGGAGTAAAGCAACAGCTTGAGGCTGATATGCGTCGTCTTCCAGGAGGGCGTCTGCTGGATGGAAGCTTCATGTCGATTTGTCAGGCAATGGCGGTTCCCAAGGGCCGCCTGCGGGCAATCGAATACTTAGTTGAATTTGTGGAAATGATGAAGGCAAGTGGTTTTGTCGCGGCATCACTGAAGCGGCATCGTATAGGTGGCGCTGCAATAGCGCCTGTTCGCAGCATCGTCAAAGGAGCATCATGAAAAATCTGATTAAAGGGATCATATCCGCGTCGGTCTTGCTGGGCGCCCTGGCACAGGGCGCGGAACGTGGCAATGAGGCCGAAGCGGTCGCGATGGTACAGAAAACCATAGCTCACCTCAAGCAGAACGGCAGGGAGAAGACCTTTATCGAAGTCAACGACCCGAAGGGCCCTTTTGTTGATCGCGACCTGTACGTAGTTATTAACGACATGAACGCAAAGAATCTGGCCCATGGCGGCAACCACCGCATTCTTGGTAAGAACTTGATGGACCTGAAGGATATTGATGGGAAATATCCTATGCGCGAGCGCATAGCGATGATAAAGGCCTCGGGAAAAGGCTGGCAAGACTATAAATTCGTAAACCAGGCCACACAGCAAATCGAAAAGAAATCCATGTACTCCGAGCGGTATGAAGATCTGATCGTCAGCTGCGGCGTCTATAAACAGTAGTTCATTCCCGGAAGCTCCATTCCGATGGACCTTTGCCCATTCGCGCGGCGGCGCTGGCTGGGCTTTTTTTTTGTGCGCTGATCATAAAGATCATGCCGCTACGATTGCTTTTACACTGAATAAGGAACTTCATTTTGGATTCGCTTGCAGATCAAGCCCTCAAGTATCACTCGATAGAACGTCCCGGAAAGATCGCGATACAAGTAACCAAGTCTGTTGGAAGTTCGGCTGACCTGGCGCTAGCGTATTCGCCGGGCGTCGCCGCTCCCTGCCTCGCCATTCAGGAAAACCCAGCCTTGGCTTATGAGTACACTGCCAAGGGTAACCTCGTTGCTGTGATTACCAACGGCACTGCCGTACTGGGACTTGGAAATATCGGGGCGCTCGCCGGTAAGCCTGTCATGGAGGGCAAGGCGGTCCTATTCAAGAAGTTCGCCGGCATTGATGCCTTCGATCTCGAAATTGATGAACTGGACCCAGCTAAGCTTGTGGATATAGTCGCCTCCCTACATCCTACCTTTGGTGGGATCAATCTCGAGGACATCAAGGCTCCTGAGTGTTTTTGGATCGAACGCCAGCTACGGGATCGCTTATCCATTCCCGTGTTTCACGATGACCAGCATGGCACTGCGATTGTTGTCGGTGCAGGACTGTTGAACGCGCTGCATTTAACGGGGCGCCACATCGGGCAGATCAAGGTGGTTTGCTCGGGTGCTGGTGCGGCCGCAATGGCCTGCTTGGAAATGCTACTCGAACTAGGGGTAAGCAAGTCCAATGTGTTTGTCTGCGATAGCCATGGCGTGCTGACCACCCAACGGCAGCTCTCGTCGGAAAAGGCAGCGTGGGCGCAGGACTCGGAATGCACAACACTGGCCCAGATTGTAAGAGACGCTGATGTGTTCCTTGGTGTATCGGGCCCTGGACTGTTGTCCCAGCAAGATGTCGTGAATATGGCTGCGTGCCCGATTGTCTTCGCGTTGGCCAATCCCGAGCCGGAGCTGCGCCCTGAGCTGATCCTTGAGGTGGTACCTGATGCTTTGGTGGCCACGGGACGATCAGACTATGCCAATCAGATTAACAACGCGTTGTGTTTTCCTTACCTGTTCAGGGCAGCACTGGACTGTGGTGCTAGCGTGATCAATGCTGAAATGAAGCGCGCCTGCGTTGACGCTTTGGCAGAGACGGCTCGCCATGATCCGCGATTCGGCACGCAATACCTGGTTCCGGATTTGCTGGATGACAGGCTGCTATTGAACTTGCCTTCCCGGATTGCGGCGGCTGCGCTGCGGAGTGGCGTGGCACAACGTTCGCTCAATGAGCAACAATATCGGGCACGGCTTCAAGCGCTGGCAGAAACCTTACGCGATTAATTTTCCGCGGAATTTATGTGGATGAAAAGGTGTGCCGCAAGTTCGGCGAAGGTGATCGCGAGCTAGAAGTCAGCGTGCCCCCTTTTGGAGAGCCTCGGGTAATCAGTCTCGGGGGACTGTTTGGAGCCGGCTGTTCATCGCTAGTGAGGGGCTCAAGTTGAGGAGGACTCGAAAGACGAGTGGTATTACGGTTTGCCGCAGGAGCTGTGCGGAGGCCACGCTGATTCCCTGGCGACCAGGCGACCAGGCGACCAGGCGCTGGCGCGCGGTGCGGACGGCGATCGGTAGGCCATTCGATGAAGATGCGCTCGCGATCATAGGCAAGGCCGAGGTCGTCGTAAATCTCATGAATCGGCGAGCAATTTCACGGCACCAAACATAGACACCACCTTCGCTTCCCTGGGATTTTCCGGGAGATTGGCGAGCGCATCGCGGATCTGGTCGATCGGTTTGATGTTGTGCATGACCACAATGAGTTTTCCTCCCCCAAGGCGGGCAAGACGCGGTCGCCGGGGCGTGTCGCGCACCAGTGTCAATTTTGTCGGCAGTAGCGTTGCGCGGCTTGATGCGTATCAGTGTCGCGCGTGTTGCCGCTATCGTCGCCGATGTGTCGTCATGGTCGTTAAACCTGAATCGCACAATTGTCGTGACGGTGTCGCATGCCGATTGCGATGATGGTTGCTAGGCAGTCGTGAGTATGTCACCGATCCATCGCAAAGTCGGGTCAGTCGGTGACATGCTGTCGCCAAGGACGTCGCGCCTTGATGCCACGGGGGGCGTGGACGTGGCTCAAATCGTCGCGCTGGCGTCTCGTGGCTGTCGCAATGCCGTGCGCTGATGTCGCGGACGGGGCGCGATCGTGTCGCCGACGTATCGCAATCCGGTGCTGGCGCGTCGCGTGGGTGTCGCATCGTAGTCGTATCAGCGTCGCACCGTAGTCGAAACAGCGTCGCGTCTTAGTCGAAACGAAATCGCATCAGTGTCGCGCTGGTGTTGAACCGTTTGATATGGATCAGTGGCGGTCGCGTCGCCGGTTGTATACGGTCGTTAGCGCATCTACAGTGTGTTCAGGGGCGGTGGATCGGGTGGTGAGGAGGGGACAGGGTAGGGTTTGCTATACCGCCGCGAAGCGGCGGCACAGCAACCGGCACATGCCAGTCGTTGCACTCCCTCCATGTGCCTACCACCCAGCTCAGGGCGTAGCCCCGAGACCCCGACCGAAATCGATCGCTGAAACAGGCAAGGTCATGGGCACGCAAGAGAAACGGATCAAGACGTCGATGGTGATGGTGCGGGTGTCACCCGAGGATCACGCCGCGCTGGCCGAGCGCGCGCGCGACGTGAACATGACGGTGCCGGCCTACATGGTGTCCTGCGCGCTGGGCCGGCGCACCCGCAGCCAGGCCGATGCCCACATCCTGGAGGAATTGCGCCGCCTTGGGGAGCAGCAACGCGCGCTGCACGCCAGTGGCGATGGGACGCTCACGGCCCAATATAGCGTCGTGCTGGTCGAAATCGTCGGTGCCATGCGGCGCCTGGGAGCATGACATGGCCGCCAGGCAATGTGGCTGTATGCATGGCCCATCGACCCGGCCACGCCGTGCCTGGCATGGCATGGCGCCGCCAGCGCGGCGCGGCCAGCCGAAGGGAGCGCCGTTGGCGAAGACGCGCGTACCCGGCACCGGAGCCCGCCATGCTAGCCAAGGTGGTACCGCTGCGGCGCGACTGGCATTCCGACTTCGGCAAGCTGGTCGCGTACGTGACGCAACGTGACGAACAGAAGGAGGAAATGACAGATGAGCTCGATACAAGCGAACGACAGCGACACATCCGCATTCTTGACAGCGCTCACGCGCATCTCCGATCAGCAGAAGACCATTTGCGCCCAGCTGGACGAACTGCTGTTATTGATGCAGCTGCCGTCCGAGTCCGTGCTGCAGGTGTTACGCGGCCTGCTGCTGCCGATGAATTCGAACATCGACGTATTGGTGACGACGCTGCGGACGCGGCTGGGGGAGGTTTAGATGGCGATCAACATCAACGAGGTCTTGCCACTGCTCGACGCCATCTCAACGCAGCAGGGGGGGGCATCTCGACGCGTTTGGCCAAGCTGATCACGCTTTTCAAGCGCGAGCCCGAGCCCGTCGAGCCGGTATTGCGTTCCGTGCTGAAGCCTTTGCGCGAGGGTATGAACGAGATGCAGGAGACGTTGCAGGCGCCGACGCCCCGCGACTGACAGCTTGCGCGCAGCGCATCGGCCAGGAGCCGGGGATCGTCTGCCAGCACAATTGCTTTTCGCTGGCGACGGCGGCGGCGGAAATGCGCGCCGTCGTGGCGCAGAACGCGCGCGTGCGCTCCAGGCCACGGATGGTCATCACGCTGTTCTCGGCCACCATCATCACGGCGTCGCGCAGCTCGGGATAGACATCGGGCTGGCCCGGTTCGCCCAGGAGTCTGGCCATCATCATGATGCGTTTGTGCTCCTGGTCGTAGCACTCCCGGTAGACCAGCCAGCCCAGGTCCACGGGGCGCAGCATGGCCAGCCGGTGTCGCGGCAACGCGCGGCCGGTATCCTCGTGGAGCTTGCAGGCACGGACGTACATGGCATATAAATTACTGTATAAAAACACAATATAGCGGGCGGTGACCGGACGGACGGGCTTTTTCGAGGAGGCGTGGCACTACCTTGCTCGGTGCGGCGGTTCCAGAGTATGCTGGCGCAAAGTAACTCTGAATAAAGCCAAAAATGGCGTGGCATTCACATGGCAAAAGCACCGTATATTGAAGACCACAGATTGAAGCACATGCTGAAAGTGGCCGCCGTCAGCGGCGAGTTCCCCGTGCGTAATGTCGCTCTTCTTACCTGCGTCTACGGCACTGGCATGATGCTGACCGAGCTTGCCCGATTCCCTTTGAAGGCATACCTTAACCCGGATGGTTCTGTGCGCGACGAATCCGCAGTGACGCCGGACATTGCGTATAACGGCAATGAGCGGCCTCTATATTGGGCAAACAAGAAAGTGGTTGATGCCATCGACAAGTACCTCGTGTACCGCGTCGAGCACCGCCACCGCGTCACTACGAAACAGGCCGCGTACCGGGGGCTCGATCCTGAAGCTCCGCTGTTCCTGACAGATGTCGGCGAACCATACAAACTGACCGAGAGACGCACCAGCACTGGCGCAATCAGCTACTCCTGCGACAGCCTGAGCCAGTTTTTTCGTAAGCTACACCTGCAAGCCGGCATAGAGGGCGCAAGCGCGATGTCTGGGCGGCGCACGTTCGCGGTCCGATTGGCGACAGGCGACCGGCCGGTCGATCTCAAACACATCAAGGTGCTGCTTGGCATGAAGACCCTGCGCGCAACTAAGGCACTCATAGATGTCGACCCAGTGCGACTTGGGAAGATCGCGGCGGGAGTATTTTGATGACGAAGAAGAAGCCTAGCCAGCAGGATTTTTTACGCGATGCCATGAACCGGCTTGGTCTGACGCAGGACCAGTTTGCGGCCCGTATCGCTGTGTCTCGCAAGACTTTGGACAACTGGCTTTTACCGCCAAGTGAATCATCGCGCGGCATGTCCGACATGGCGTGGAGGTTCATCGGAGAGATTCTGGAGCGAGAGTCGAAATAGTCTTTAACTACTCCCATTGAGGGGATACATATCTGTGGGTATGTATGCTCATTGACGCCTTAACGCCAAGAGGAAATCGGGGATTAGGGGCGGCAGTTCACACAGCGGTCGCCGTACGATGGCATCAACGCTGTTGAATCAGGGATATGATCTTGCAACATTGCAATTGATGCTCGGGCTGTGGTGCTGGACCATGTTGTTTCATATTTGGGAATTTCTCATGCTCGGCTTCGCCAGGCATTCGCCGCCGCATTGTGATAATTGGTGAGATTGCATCCGTTGTAATTAATCTAGAATGTTTTTGCAATGTGGAAACATTTTGTTGCAATAACCGTAATCAATTCGACGAAAATTCAGGATGCCAGTTGAATGAATCTGTACGCTGTTTTAGCAGATAGAACTGGTTTGGGTAGAAGTTCGAAGTTGGTGCGAATTCAACTTTTTGAGCCGGAATATCTATGAAGAACATACCAATTCCAGAGCATCTAATTGAGCAGGCGATCGAATCCATGTCTAACGAATTCGACTCGCACGATGTGATTAAAGAGTTCGCGCAAAAAAATCAGCGGATTTACGCGGAAGCACTGGTAGCTGTTGAGGGAGATCGACTGTTTCACAAACTACATTCCGACATTGGGCGGCAGATTGCGGCGATCTGCGAACACCTTGGATATACCCGCATCCAGTCTCGAAGTGATGATATTTTCGGCCAGAAGAGCAGGTGTCTAGGCTGGTTCAAGAGCTGAAGGAAAATACCGTATAAACGGTTTATAAGGATAGCAGTGAAGATCATTTCAATTCGACCTGAAACCGCAGACTTGGATGCTGACGAAGCAGAGCATGCTTTCGCAACATCCGGCGCTTTTCAAGTTGCTTCGGAGAGAGCCTTTCAAATCCAGATCGTTGATGAACAGTTCTTCCAGAGCGCTCGGGTGCCTGCTGTTGTTTGCGCGGCACTTTCAGTTGAGTTAGGAATCAAGGCGAGAATCATTGCCGATGGAAACCGGAAGAAGTACAGAGCGCTAAAGGGGGCTGCGGCACACCACTTGGCGACTATCTTTGCGATGCTGTCCTCCGACGACCAGAGCTGGTTTATCAAAGGATCGAATCTTCCCGTCGATGAATTCAATGAGAAGCTGCAATCCGTAAGCGCAGCCTTTGTTGATTGGCGCTATGTATACGAGAAGAGTGAGCGAGTGATAGATTTTTCATTTCTCAGCAAATTGGCAATCCTCGCGAGCAGCTTGCCAAGCGACGCTTAACCCCGAGGAAAACGAATGAAACGAGATTGGGACTTGCTGAGAAAGCAGCTGACGGATATCGAAGAGGGGCGTGACGTCTTGGCAGATATTCCAGACCCTATAAGTTGGACCGGCGATATCGCGTGGGAGGAATTTGAGCAAGCGACGGCGGAACAGCAGCAAGCCGAGAATCGTCTTGCTGGTCATTTGGAATTGCTGATCAAAAGTGGGTATGTGGAAGGTTTGTCAGTTGTTCGCGGTGCAGACAATCATTTCTCATATGGTCGACATGCGCCACGTCTGACTATGGCAGGGCATGACTTACTCGATACCATGAGGTCCGCAACAGTGTGGGAATCCATAAAAGCGATGGCGAAGAAGAAAGGCGTTGAGTTGACCTTCGACGCAATCAAGGTTCTAGCAGGTGCCGCTTTGAAGCACGCGCTGTCATAAAGGAAAATATGGTCCAACAACTGTACAAAGGTGCGTTGAACGACGCTTGCCTTGAGTTGGCGAAGCAAGTTCTTTGGACCAACAACGGGGTATCGAGCGATATCGTTGAGACGTTGGCTGCTAGATTTCAGGACGAGGTGCTGAGCCACGTCGATTTCATTGTTGGCCAGAATCGTGACCCTAATATTCTCACCAGGGCGGTTCACTATCTCGTGGATTCACATGCAATCCCGCCAATGGGATCGGATATCGCTTGGTTTCGCCAGATGCTTACGTGCCTCGTCGAACTTGCGGTTCCAAATTCAGGGTTGACACCAAAGGGAGCAGAATTCTTGAAGGATGTACAGATTGGAATCGAGGAGTCGATCGAATCTGCGGATGACTAAGAAAATTGCGCCCTGGTGGCGCCCGCAACCGGCCGGCGCCGGCACAAGGAAAATTCATGACCACGAGGATTCTGGCATGCATGGTGCTGTTGCTTTGCGGCGCGGGTGCGCAAGCAGCGGGCATGTCTTCTAACCATCATCCGAAAGACTATTGTGGCCTTGGTGCGGAGGTCGGGTTGCCCTCCTCAAGCTATACGAACGGGGTGTGTGGCAGCAAATACGTGGACGTCGGATCGGCGCCCGGAGCCAATGGGCTGATCAATAATCTGTCGTTCTACTCAATGGGTGATTTTGATAATCCCACGACGCTCAAGCACGTGAGCTTCATTTTGAACGTTAACAATCCTGCGGATGGTTGAGGTAGCCTGACATTTTCGGACACTTCCATTTGATAAACTTGTCGAAGGGAGTGAAATCATGAGATCAACAACATACACGCCGGAATTCCGGGCCGAGGCGGTCAAACTGGTGCTGGCACATGGG
>NZ_JACEZU010000020.1 GCF_014042355.1 Rugamonas apoptosis | reverse complement strand
CAACCAAGCGCTAATTGCTCTCGCCAGGCGGCGCTGCGATGTCATCTACGCCATGATGCGAGACGGCACACTTTATTGTCCTGCCTCCGTCACAACTGCTTGACGAACGACATAGGGACACCCCCCTCCAAAGCACATGCGCGTCGGCCCGCGCCCTCACCGCTGGGCGGCGGCCCCCGTGGGCATGGCTTGGCGGATGGCCAGCCATGGCTGCACGCCCTGTCGGCCAGCCGCCGCAGGCGCGGGCACAGCGGGCGCAGGAGTGGCTGCGGGCGTGGGGGTAGCTGCGGGCGCGGGACGGACGCCGCGGCGCACTTCATCCCCACTCTCCTGAGTACGATGTGCGGTCGGCGCATCCTGGCGCGGACGGGCCGGCGCCGGCGCCCGCAAGTCTTCACCGCGCGGGCCCATGACGACGTTCGAGGTCGGCGTGTCGTCCAGCGCGTGCGCGCACGTGCAGAGCAAAATCAGGCTGGCGGCTAACATGGTGCGCATCGACGTCTCCCGATGTTGTTATTTGTTGTATTATTTTGCACAACACAAATGAAATTGGCAAGCAAATAATGTTTCTTTTCATCAAAACCTTGCACCGTGCGCGTGCACAACGAATTTCCGTGCCGCTCTATGGCGCGCCCCTGTTTCATGCCACAATCGCATCACCATGACCATCACTCACGACGCCACCGTCCCGTCCGCGCCCCCCCCTTCCGCGCCCGCCGGCAACCTCAATTTCGTTCTCGTCTGCGTATTCATCGACATGCTGGGCATCGGCCTGGTGGTGCCGGTGCTGCCCATCCTGGTGGGCGAGTTCGTGCATGGCCGCGCCGGCCAGGCGTGGTGGTATGGTGCGCTCAGTTCCACCTTCGGCCTGATGCAATTCATCTTCATGCCCATGCTGGGCGCACTCAGCGACCGCATCGGCCGCCGTCCCGTGCTGCTGTATTCGATGGCGGGCATGTGCCTCAATTTCCTGGCCACGGCCTGGGCGCCCAACCTGGCTTGCCTGTTCATCGGCCGGGTGGTGGGCGGCATGTCGTCGGCCAGCATGTCGGTGGCGTCGGCCTACGCGTCCGACATTTCCACGCCAGACAACCGCGCCAAGAGCTTCGGCAAGGTCGGCGCCGCGTTCGGGCTGGGCTTCATCTGCGGCCCCATGCTGGGCGGCCTGCTGGGCAGCGTGAATCTGCACCTGCCGTTTTATGTGGCCGCCGCGCTGTCGGCCGCCAATTTCGTCTACGGCTACCTGGTGGTGCCGGAATCGCTGCCACAGGCGCGGCGCCAGACCTTCAAGCTGGCCAAGGTCAATCCGCTGGCGGCCATCGCCAAGCTGGCGCGGCGCACCGATATCCGTGGCCTGGTGATCGTCTACTCGCTGGTCACGTTCGCCCAGATGATGTTGCATTCGACCTGGGTGCTGTATACCCACTTCCGCTTCGGCTGGAGCCCGCGTGAAAACGGCATCGCGCTGTTCTGCGTGGGGCTGGCGGCGGCCGTCGTGCAGGCTGGCCTGCTGGGCGTGCTGATCCGGCGCCTGGGCGAAGTTCGATTGATGCTGGTGGGCCTGGGCTCGGGTTGCATCACCTACATGCTGTACGGCCTGGCCACCGAGGGCTGGATGATGTACGTCTTCATCCTGTGCAACCTGCTGGCGTTCGCGGCCGGCCCGGCGCTGCAGGGCATCATCTCCAAGGCCACGCCGGCGCAGGAACAGGGCGAACTGATGGGATCGCTGCAGTCGATCAGCAGCCTGGGCATCATCGTCATGCCGCTGCTGGGCAATACCATCGTGGCCAAGGTGAGCGACCTGCCGGCGCGCGACTGGCGCATCGGTACCACCTTCTTCGCCTGCGCCGCCATGCAGGCGCTGGCCATCCTGGTGGCGCGCCGCTATTTCCACCTGAGCCGGCTGCGCCAGCAGGCGCGGATGCAGGCCTGAACCCGCCACAATTCCTATGAAGCTGCTTCCGTCGCCGTCGCGTGGCCCCCTGGCTTGGCTGCTGGCCTTGCTGGCTGGCGCCGCCGGCATGGCCGGGGCCGCGTGCTCACGCGACATCAGCGCGCCGGTGGCGCCGACCGGCGCCAGCGTCATCATCGAAGCGGGTAAAGTCAGCGGTATCTACCCGGAGCTGTTGCGCGACGTCGGCCAGAGCAAAGGCTGCACCTTCCTGTTCCCCATTGTGCCGCGCGCGCGCCAGGTAGCCCTGTTCGAGGCGGGCAAGGCCGACATGCTGGTACCGGCCACGCGCACGGCCGCGCGCGACCAGCTCGGCATCTTCGTCCCCATGATGGGCCACCGCGCCACCCTGATCTCGCTGGCCAGCGACCGCGCGCCCATCACCAGCGCCAAGGAGTTGCTGGAGAGGCGCGAGCTGCGGGTGGCCGTGGTGCGCGGCTTCGATCATGGCGAACAATACACGGCGCTGGTGAAGGAACTGGCCAAACAGGGACGCCTGTTCACGGAAGTGGACGTGAGCGCCGTGGCGCGCCTGCTCAATATGGGCGCGGTCGACATCACCATCATGGGGCCGACCATCCTGGCCGGGGCCATCGCCCACGAACCGCGCGTGAGCGGCATGCTCGACAAACTGCGGCTGGAGCCGATACCGGAACTGCCCTGGGGCCAGAGCGGCGCCTACATTTCACGCCTGTCGCTCATGCCGGAAGACCAGCGCGCGCTGCGCGAACTGCTGGAACAGGCCGCCAAATCGGGCGCGGTGATGGAGGGTTTCCGGCGCTATCATCGGCCCGACATCCTGGCCGCCAGCGTGCGGGCGCACTGATGACGGCGGCCATGCGCCGCCCAAGGATACGCAGGGTCGCTGAGAAGGGACCGGAACAACTAGTGCAGCAATTTCATCAGCGCGCCCAGTACCGTCGTCTGCACCACCGTCAGACTGACGATCCACATGAGCAGTTCCACTTTCAGTTGCACCAGTTTGACGTCCATGCGTTGCTCCAGGGCGAGCAGATCGTCCTTGGTCGCCAGCGTATTCGTCACCAGGTCCCAGATCGCGTTGGCCAGCACGGCCGCCTGCCTGTCGCTGAAGCCTCCTTCCACCAGAGTGTCCTTGAATGCCAGTGAATTGAATGGAGATGTCATTATGCGCCTCTGGGCGGCCTGATTCTGTTTAGATCGTGCGGGCCGGCCTCAAGTTCCCCGGCCACCTCCACGTTTGACCGGCCACAACAACTTGACAGACCGCCGCCGAACTGCAACCATACGCGGCATGAAATTGACCCCTATACCTCGTTCGAATGTGAATTGGTGGCGCCGCTGACAGCGAGCGGCCACTGTTTATCCATAGTGAATGATGTTTTTATCAACGCCGCCTCCGCCAGGCGGCGTTTTTATTGGCGCGCCGGACGGGGGTAACGTAAAGGAACCCTGATGAGTCTGCCAGCCAAGTCCACCTCCCCCGCCGTGATCCTGACCGGCGACCGCCCCACCGGCCCCCTGCACCTGGGTCATTACGTGGGCAGCCTGCGCAACCGCGTCACCTACCAGCACGACTACAAGCAGTACATCATGCTGGCCGACTCGCAAGCACTGACCGACAATATGGACGACACGGGCAAGGTGCACCGCAACGTGGTCGAAGTGGCGCTGGACTACCTGGCCGTGGGCATCGACCCTGCCAAGTCCACCATCCTGATCCAGTCGCAGATTCCGGAACTGGCCGAGCTGACCTTCTATTACCTGAACCTGGTGACGGTGGCCCGCCTGGAGCGCAACCCCACCGTCAAGGCCGAAATCGTGCTGCGCGGCTTCGAACGCGACATTCCGGCCGGCTTCCTCACCTATCCCGCCAGCCAGGCGGCCGACATCACGGCGTTCAAGGCCGCGCTGGTGCCGGTGGGCGAAGACCAGATTCCCATGATCGAGCAGACCAACGAAATCGTGCGCCGCTTCAACCGCCTCGCCAACCAGGACATCCTGGTCGAATGCAAGGCGCTGGTACCGGAAATCGGCCGCCTGCCCGGTATCGACGGCAAGGCCAAGATGAGCAAATCGCTGGGCAACACCATCAACCTGGGCGCCAGCGCCGCCGAGATCACGGCCGCCGTCAAGAAGGTCTACACGGACCCACTGCACCTGCGCGTGGAAGACCCCGGCCACCTGGAAGGCAACGTCGCTTTCATCTACCTGGACGCATTCGATCCCGACCAGGCCGCACTGGCCGAAATGAAAGCCCATTACGTGCGTGGCGGCCTGGGCGACAGCATCGTCAAGAAACGCCTCGAACTGGTGCTGCAGGAAATGCTGGCCCCGATCCGCGCGCGCCGCGAGGAACTGGCCAAGGACCGTGGCTACATCATGCAAATACTGAAGGATGGCACGGCCGCCGCGCGCGAAGTGGCGGCCCGCACCGCCGACGAAGTGAAGGCCGCGCTTGGCCTGAGCTACTTCTAACGGCCTGAGTCTCACCGTCCAGGCACGCGCAAGCCATGTCCACCGCACGCCGGCCACGCCCGGCCGACCGGCGCACCAGCAGCAACGTCGCCGGTAGTGGCCGGAGCACCGCCGCCGGTGGTGGCCGTAGCAAGGCTGCCGATGGTGGCCGTGGCAAGGCAACAGATGCTAGCCGTGGCAAGGCTGCCAGTGCTACGGGCGGCGTCGGCTACCTGGCGCTGGCCGCCTTCGCCCTGCTCTACCTGGCCGCCACCCTGCTGTGGCGATTGCCGTCGTGGGTGGCGCTGCTGTATGGGGTGGCGAGCGTGTTGTGCTTTGCTGCCTACGCGCTCGACAAGGCGGCCGCCGTGCGCGGCCGCTGGCGCACGCCGGAACGCACGCTGCTGATGCTGGGCCTGGCATGCGGCTGGCCGGGCGCCATCCTGGCCCAGCAATGGCTGCGGCACAAGTCCAGCAAGACGGCGTTCCGCGCCGTATTCTGGTGCACCGTGGCGGCCAACGTGGCCGCCTTCACCTGGCTGGCCCGGTGGCAAGCGGCGTAAGAATCGCTCGCCATCCTCAGCAAGAAATCAATGTAGAAAGTCTGGCCGATGTGGAATGGCGTGTTGTGTGGCTTGCTGGCCGGTGCGATGTGGGGCATGGTGTTCATCGTGCCGGAACTGATGGCGGCCTACTCGCCGCTGGAGCTGGCCGTGGGCCGCTACGTCGCCTATGGCGCCATCGCTGCCGGCCTGATGCTGCCGCGCCTGAACAGCCTGTTGCACCGGCTCGACCGGGGCGACTACCTGGCCCTGCTGCGCCACGCGCTGGCCGGCAACATCGTCTATTACATGCTGCTGGCACTGGGCGTGAAGCTGGCAGGCGTGGCGCCCACTTCGCTCATCATCGGGGTGCTGCCCATCTCCGTCACACTGATGGGACACAAGGACCACGGCTCAGTGCCGTTGCGCCAGCTGACCTTGCCGCTGCTGGTGGTCACGGCCGGCATCGTCTGCATCAATATCGACGTATTCACCCATGACAGCGGCGGCGCTGGCATCGCCATCGGCCAAAAACTGGTGGGCGTGCTGTGCGCCACCGGCGCCCTGTTGTGCTGGAGCTGGTACACGCTGGACAACGCGCGCTACCTCAAGCGCAATGCCCACTTCAGCAGCGGCGAATGGTCAGCCCTGTACGGCCTGGCCAGCGGCCTGATCGCGCTGGTGATCGGCGTGGCCGCCTTTGCCATCTACCATGCCGACGTGACGGGCGCGGCCGGTGCGGCCAGCGGCCGCCACTGGGGCACATTCTGGCTCGTCAACGCGCTGCTGGCATTGGGCGCCTCCGTGATCGGCAACCATTTATGGAACGTGGCCAGCCGGCGCGTGCCCGTCACGCTGTCAGGCCAGCTGATCCTGTTCGAAACCCTGTTCGCCCTGCTCTACGGTTTCATCTACAAGCAACAACTGCCGCGCCCGCTGGAAGTGGCGGCCATCGTGCTGTTGATCGTGGGCGTGGTGTGGTCGGTGCGCGTGCATGCGCTGGAGGAGGCGCACTAGCCGCGCGCGCTACTGGCTGGTCAACAGGCCGTTCTCGCTCAGCAGATCCTGGATCAGTTCCAGCCGCAGCACGGGATTATCCTGCAGCAGCAGCCGCTGCTTGTCGCGCAAGTCCAGCCGCAGCAGTTCGCACCAGCGGTTGGCCACCCAGCCCGCGTCATCGAGCCGGTATGGCGGCGCCAGGTGCATATTGGCGGTGGAAATCTGTTTCTTTTCCAGCGAGCGGATCAGCGAGCCGAGCGCATCGGCCACGTTGCGCTGTTCCTCGGGCACGGGCACGGCCCGGTCGCCATCGAGCGGATCGACGTCGGCCACCCACAAGCCGTGCCTGAGCCGCTCCGCGTTACGCACCTGGAAGCGCGTGGTGCCCACGCACGACACGCGCAGCAAGCCCGGCATGGGCGCCGACCAGTCGATGATACGGGCCATGGTGCCGACGCTGGACAATACTTGCTCCTGCTCCGGCACTTGCACCTCGCTCCCCTCCAGCAACGGCACCACGCCAAACGGTTCGTCCTGAGCGATGCAGCGTTTGATCAAATCCAGGTAGCGCACTTCAAACACTTGCAGCGGCAGGTGCCCGTCGGGGAATAAGACTGTATTCAGTGGAAATAGTGAAATGGCAAGCATCCCGCATGATCGCACAGATCGGGACGGCCGGCATTGCCCTAAACGGGTGATAGCGCAAGAAAGGCAATAAGCCAGACTTCCTTTCACCACAAAAGCAACAGGTATGGGAGAAGGCGGCAGGAATATAACGCTGCGCGCCGTGCACCGGTCAGGGCACCGGCGATAAAACACGATCACGCTGGCGCGGACCAATGCAGTACCCGTCCACACCGGCGGCGACGCTGGCGATCAACCCGGGATCCGCGCACTGGCATTCAATCCAGCGCACGCGCTCCCGGTCCGCCATTATTTGATCAGATATTGATCCTTGTTTTTACCTTCCAGCCACTTTGGTGCGCGGCCGCGGCCGGTCCAGGTTTGGCCGGTAGCGTCGTCGCGATATTTGGTGGGCACGGGGGCGCGCGTCTTGACTGGTTTGGCTTTCGTCACCGCACCCAGGTCGGCCAGCGTCAAGCCATAGTCGCGCATGATGGCGGCGATTTTTTCCTTGGCTGCCTGCAATTCCGTCTTGCGTGCGGTTTCGGCCAGGTTTTCCAATTCCGCGATCTTTGCTTTGTATTCCTGGTACGTCGTCATATTTATATCCTCTAGATCGGTTGAGAGCGAATGTTTAAACTCGTCTTTCGTGGCGTTGCGGCTTAACTCTCGGTGTGACATTGTGTGAGAATTCACCAGATGCCAATTTACCATAAGACTGGCGAATTGTTATGGCGATATACACAACAAATACCAATATAAATAGTATTTCGAATAATTTCTACAACTTTCTGAATGTATTTCAGAATCCGCGGGAGAATAGCGGTGAAATAGCGGATACCAATGCCAAGCACGCCAGAGACAGTAAGTATCAAGCGAACTTTTTGTTACAACGCAATACCCAAGCAGTTAAATCCAGGTTAAAGCGCGGGGCTGCCGCAAACCCGGCGCGGCCCGCGCCGATCACTAGATGGGATGCCCTAGCATGGGAAGTACATTTTTTCCCCGGCCCGACGCTATAATGCGTCACCATTTATTCGCCATGGATTGACTATCGTGTCCGACCGCCTTGCCGTGCTGCCCCAATACCTGCTTCCCAAGGGAGCGCTGACCAATTTCGCGGGACGCGTGGCCGGCGCCAAAGGCGGCTCCGCCACCACCGGCCTGATCCGCTGGTTCGTGGGCCGCTACGACGTCAACATGGACGAGGCGCTCGATCCCGATATCAGCCACTACGCCAGCTTCAACGAGTTCTTCACGCGCGCACTGCGCCCGGACGCCCGCCCGCTGGCGCCGGCCGATTACGTCTGCCCGGTCGATGGCCGCATCAGCCAGTTCGGCGCGATCGAGGACGACCAGATCTTCCAGGCAAAAGGCCATCAATTCAGCACCACCGCCCTGCTGGGCGGCGACAGCGCGCTGGCCGAACACTTCCGCCACGGCAGCTTCGCCAACCTGTACCTGAGCCCGCGCGACTATCACCGCATCCACATGCCCTGCGATGGCAAGCTGACCCGCATGATCTATATTCCGGGCGCCCTGTTCTCCGTCAACCCCACCACGGCGCGTGGCGTGCCCGGCCTGTTCGCGCGCAATGAACGCGTGGTGTGCGTGTTCGAAGGCGCCCACGGCCCCTTCGTGCTGACGCTGGTGGGCGCCACCATCGTCGGCAGCATGGCCACCGTCTGGCATGGCGTGGTCAATCCGCCGCGCTCGGCCGCGGTGCGCCAGTGGCATTACGCGGACCAGAACATCGTGCTGAAAAAAGGCGAGGAAATGGGCCGCTTCCTGCTCGGCTCCACGGTCGTCATGCTGTTCCCCAAGGACACCATCCACTTCAATGCCGGCTGGCAGCCGGCCGCCGCCGTCCGCTTGGGCGAGATGATGGGCAACACGAAATAAGCGCCACACCTCACACGGCGCTGTCCGCCGTGAAGCTCGCTTCTAGCATGTCGAGAAATACCCTGGTCTTGGCCGGCATCAGCCGGCGGCCGGGGAACACGGCCCAGCCCGTCACCGTCGGAAAACACCAGTCCGGCAACACCCGCACCAATTCCCCCGTTTGCAGATAAGGCAGCGCCAGCTGTCGCGTGCTGACCGCGATACCGACGCCCGTGCGCGCCATGCGTACCAGCAAGTCCGGCGAATTGGCCATCACGCGCACCGGCAATTCCCGCTCCCATAAAATCTTGCCCCGCTGCAGGGTCCAGCGGGTGAGCCCGTTCACGCGCGGCGGCAGGCTCAGCAAATCGTGCTGGAACAGGTCGTCCGGATGTTCGGGCAAGCCATGTAAGCCGGTGTAGGTGGGCGCCGCGTACAGTTCCAGCGTGCTCATGACGATGCGGCGCGCGGCCAGGGTGGCATCGTCGGGCAGCGCACCCATGCGGATGGCCAGGTCGAAGTTCTCGGCCACCAGGTCGACCCGGCGTGGCGACAGGTCCAGCTCCAGCGAAATGGCCGGGTATTGCGCCATGAAACGGGCCAGCAAGGCACCCATGATCAGATTGGCGAAATCGGCCGGCATGGACACGCGCAGCAGCCCGCTGGGCGCGTCCTGCCGGTGCTGGGCCAGCGCGCCGGCCGCCTCTGTTTCCTCGGTGACCCGGCGCGCGTGTTCCAGCAGGCTGGCGCCGAATTCCGTCAATACCAGCTTGCGCGTGGTCCGCTGCAGCAGCCGCTCGCCCAGCTGCGTTTCCAGCAGCGACAAGCGGCGCGAGACGGTGGACTTGGGCAATTGCACGCGCGCAGCGGCCAGGCTGAGACTGCCGCACTCGACAATGCGGGCGAACAGCAGCAAGTCGCCAGGGTCGATTTCCATGATTGTTCCATTGGCGGACTAATGTTATCCATTTTAACGGCTTCCGGATCATTTTTGGAACTGATAAAGTTCTTCCATCGTAACAACAACCCCACAGAAACGGAGCACACCATGAACATCCTGCAAATCAATTCCAGCGCCCGCAGCATCGGTTCCGAATCGACCCGCCTGGCCGACGCCCTGGTCGCCAAGCTGAGCGCCACCGCCACCAACGTCAGCGTGACCCGCCGCGACCTGGCCGCCCAGCCTCACCCCGTGCTGGACGAGACGGCACTGCAAGCCCTGTTCACCCCGGCCGACCAGCGTAACGCCGAGCAGGCCGCCCGCGTGGCCCTGGATGACGCCCTGATCGCCCAGGTGCAGGCAGCGGATGTGATCGTGATCGGCTCGCCGATGTATAACTTCGGCATTACCGTGCAACTGAAAAGCTGGTTCGACGCCATCGCCCGCGCCGGCGTGACCTTCCAGTACACGGCCACCGGCCCCGTCGGCCTGCTGACCGGCAAGAAAGTATATGTGGCCGTGGCCCGCGGCGGCATGCACCGCGATGGCCCGACCGACACCCAGTTGCCGCACCTGAAGACCTTCCTGGCCTTCCTGGGCTTGACCGACGTGCAGTTCGTGTACGCTGAAGGCATGGGCCTGGGCCCGGACGCAGTGGCCAAGGCGCAAGCCCAGGCTGACGCGGAAATCAACGCCGTCCTCGTATAAACAACGTGCCGCGCCGCAGGGCGGCGCGCAAAGATGGGAGAAAGTGATGACACAGACTACGACTGCCGTATCCGAACCAGTGCAGCAAGGCCGCACGGTGGAACGCCTGATCCACGGCCAGGCCGTGATGGATGGGGCCGGCGTCAAGATCAACCGCGTCCTGACCCAAGCCTTGCAGCGCCGCCTCGACCCGTTTCTGATGCTGGACGCGTTCGGCAGCGACGAGGCCAACGATTACATCGCCGGCTTCCCGTCGCACCCGCACCGGGGCTTTGAAACCGTGTCCTACATGCTCACCGGACGCATGCGCCACAAGGACAGCGCCGGCCATGAAGGCTTGCTCACCAGTGGCGGCGTGCAGTGGATGACGGCTGGGCGGGGTGTGATCCATTCGGAAATGCCGGAGCAGGAGGAAGGCGTGATGGAAGGCTTCCAGCTGTGGTTGAACCTGCCCGCGCGCGACAAGATGCGCGCGCCGTGGTACCGCGACTTCAACGGTGCGGACATCCCCCGCTACACCACGCCCGAAGGGGTGACGGTGCGGGTGATCGCCGGGCGCAGCCATGGTGTGGACGGCGCCGTCCAGCGCGAGGTGACGGAACCGCTGTACCTGGACCTGGAGATCCCGGCCGGCGCCAGCTTCAGCCAGTTGCTGCCGGAAGGCCACAACGCTTTCCTGTACACCTACCGGGGCACGGTCACGGTGGGCGACAAAGCGGTGCCGTCGAAGGCGATGGCGATCCTGGCCAACACGGCCGGCGCCGATGGCGTGACGCTGCACGCTGCCGAGGCCAGCCGGGTCATCCTGCTGGCGGGCCAGCCCCTGAACGAGCCGATCGCGCAATACGGCCCGTTTGTGATGAACACCCAGGCCGAGATTTTCGCGGCCGTGGAAGACTTCCGCGCCGGCCGCCTGGGCGAGGAAGCCCAAGTCTGACATTGCGGTCACATCGATCACACCAGCCGCCGGGTTGCGCAAACCCGGGGCTGGTTTCTTTTCACTCCCCATCCGCACTGCCGCTGGCGTTGTATTGCAGCTAAAATAACGCCATGACTTCCACCCTCCTCGCCTGGCTGCGCCACCTGAGCCGCGTGTGCGGCTTCGAGACGGCCGACGCTTTTCCGCCCGGCCATCCCTACGCGCGCACGCGCTGGAACGGCGCGTACTTCGACATCGCCTCCGACGTCAAACCGGAGCAAATCGAAAACCGGCTGTGCGAAGCGATCGCCAACACGCCGCTGGTGTTCGGTTACATCACCAATCCCACGCCGCGCATGCAGCGCACGCTGCTGGCCGCGCTGGAACAACGCATGCGCAACAACCGTGGCCGCGCCACCGAGCTGGCCTTGCTGCTGATCGAGGCTTACCGCAGCCCGCACGTGATGGAAGTCTTGCCGGGCCTGCGCGCAGCCATCGCCAGCACCGACGGTCAGGACGATGGCGAGCGGGCCCGCAGTCTGATGGCTTACCTCGGCAGCATGCAATCGCCATTCGACGTGATCGACGCCCGCCCCTGAGCATGGCGCGGCCACCCCGGCGGAGAAACGCATGAACCCAGCCAGCCAAATCCAATTCAAATCCGTGCAATATTGCGGCCAGGGGGACGGCCCACGCCTGATCGTGCTGGGCGCCGTGCATGGCAACGAGACTTGCGGCACGCGCGCCATCGAACGCCTGATGGCGCAACTCGACAGTGGCGCCCTGCACATCGCCAACGGTTGCCTGACGCTGGTGCCGGTGGCCAATCCCCTTGCCTATGCCAAGGGTGAACGGGCCGGCGACCGCAACCTGAACCGCAACCTGTTCCCCAATGCCGCGCCGCAGGACTTCGAGGACCACGTGGCCAACTGGCTGTGTCCGCTACTAGCCAGCCATGACGTGCTGCTGGACCTGCACTCGTTCAACGCCCACAGCCAGCCGTTCGTGATGGTGGGGCCGCGCGACAACAATGGCCCGCTGGAACCATTCCAGCACGCACGCCAGGAACGGGCACTGGCGCGGCGGCTGGGCGTACGCCGCTGCGTGGAGGGCTGGCTGCGCACCTATGGCCAGGGCGTGCAACGGCGTCTGCGCGGCGACAGCCAACTGGACCTGGTGCTGCGTTACGGCGTCGGCACCACGGAATACATGCGCAGCACAGGCGGCTATGCCCTTACGCTCGAATGCGGCCAGCATGCCGATCCGCAGGCGCCACACGTGGCTTACCAGGCGATCCTGAACACGCTGGCCTTCCTCGGCTTGACGGACACGGCGGCTCCGGAAGCGCTGCCCGACGCGCAGTTGGACGTGCTTAGCATGGCCGAAGTGCATGACAAGCACCATGCCGGCGACCATTTCAGCCGCGACTGGGCCAGCTTCGACCCGGTACGCCAGGGCGAGGAAATCGGCCGCCGCGCCGACGGCACGCCCGTGCTGGCTGGCTTCGATGGGGTGATGCTGTTCCCCGATAGCGCAGCCGGGGCCAATTGCGAATGGTATTACCTGGCCCGCCCCAGCCCGGGCCTTTGACAAGGGCGATGTTTTTTGGTCCGGCCCACGCCATGCAATGGTGGCGCGCTGCGGGCGATGCGTCTAGAATCGTCGCAGGAGGCAACATGCATATCCCTGCGTTACTATTGTTGGCGACCGCCGCCTTCACCGCATGGCCGGCCTTCGCACGTGCAGGGGCGATCACGCTGACCGTGCAGGCCCAGGAAAGCCTGCCGCCCAAGTGGATCGACCGGGGCGACCACAGCGAGGGCATGTGTCCCGACATCCTGCACGCCATCGAGAAGGCGGAGCCGCGGTTGCACTTTACCGGCCAGCACGAATTCCGTTCCCTCCCCGTCATCGAACAAGGGCTGGCGGCAGGCAGCGTGACTTGCGCCTGCGCATTACTGGACACGGCGCACCGGCGCGCCATCGCCAACATCGTGGGCAAGCCGCTATACATGGTACGGCACCGGGTGGCGGCGGCCGCCAGCGATCATGTCAAGGTCGACAGCCTGGACGCGCTGATCAAGCTCAAGCCGCTGATCAATACCTCGCGCGGGGCCGGCTATTCGGATCAATTGCGGGCGCTGGGCCTGAAGGTGGACGACAGCTCCAGCGACAATATGGTCAACCTGAAGAAGATCATCGCCGGCCATGGACGGTTCTTTTACATGAACGAGCTGTCGTTGAACTGGATCCTGCGCGAGACTGGCATGCGGGACCAGATTCGTATTGTGCCAGGCGTGCTGAAGGAAGAACCGGTCTTTTTCTGGGTCAGCAAGAAAACGCCGCCCGCCACCGCCCAGTTGCTGGACCAGACCTTGCTCAAACTCAGGACCAATGGCGAGCTGAACCGAATTTACGAGCGCTGGAGTGCGGCGCGCTGACGGGCCGGGCCGCGCAGGCCGTGGCCAGCTGCCCAGGGCGCGGCCGGTGGTTCAGGCCGTGGTCGGTTGCTCAGGGCGAAGCCGGTCGTTCAGGCCATGGTCAGTTGCTCAGGCCGTGGCCAGTTTCAGGCCGAGGATGCCGGCCACGATCATGGCGATGCACACCAGCCGGGCCACGCTGGCCGGTTCGCCGAGCACGATAATGCCAAAAATCACGGTGCCCACCGTGCCGATCCCGGTCCAGATGGCGTAGGCCGTTCCCAGGGGCAAGTTACGCAGGGCCAATCCCAGCAAGCCTACGCTGCCCGCCATGGCCAGCAGGGTCAACACGGACGGCACGGGCCGGGTAAATCCCGCCGTGTACTTCAGTCCCACGGCCCAGGCCACTTCCAGCAGGCCGGCCAGTATCAAAATCAACCAGGTCAACGTCATCTCCTTATTCGGCAAGGCCGCAGTGTAGCACCGCCCCGGCCGGCTTGCCTGCCACCACCGCGACCAGGACCAGGACCGGGACCTTCAACTTCAACTTCAACTTCAACTTCAACTTCAACTTCAACTTCAACTTCACCTTCACCTTCACCTTCACCTTTACCTTCACCTTCACCTTCACCTTCACCTTCACCTTTACCACCATTTTGGAGCACCGCCAGCACGCTTTCGATTTATATCGTAATATGGCGATATTGAAATCGGTAAAAACCGATACATATATCGTCCTGTGACGAAACAAGCGAGCAATCATGGATATCGATGCAATTCACAAAGCGCTGGCCAACCCGATGCGACGCCAGATCCTGGCGTGGCTCAAGGAGCCGGAAGTATTTTTCGCCGACCAGCAACACCCGCTCAGTCTGGGGGTGTGCGCCGGCCTGATCGACCGCCGCTGCGCACTGTCGCAATCGACCGTGTCGGCCCACCTGGCCACGCTGCAAAAGGCCGGGCTGATCGTGTCGTACCGGGTTGGCCAGTGGAATTACTTCAAGCGCGATGAAGCGACCATCCAGGCTTTTCTCGACCACATGAATACGGGCCTCTGAACGGGGCACGCCCTCGCCGGCCTGGTCCGGCACTTTTAAGGAACTCATCATGGCAAATCTGTTCGACCCCATCACCATCGGCAACCTCACCCTGAAAAACCGCATTGTCATGGCGCCGCTCACCCGTTCCCGCGCCGTCGGCGGCGGCCGCGTGCCCAACGCCTTGATGGCCAAGTACTACACCCAGCGTGCCAGCGCCGGCCTGATCCTGAGCGAGGCGACGGCCGTCACGCCCCAGGGTGTGGGTTACGCGGACACGCCCGGCCTGTGGTCGGATGAGCAGGTGGAAGGCTGGAAGCTGGTGACGAGCGCCGTGCACGCGGCCGGCGGCCGCATCTTTGCTCAACTGTGGCATGTGGGCCGCATTTCCGACCCATCCTTCCTCGACGGCCAGCCACCGGTCGCGCCCAGCGCCATCGCCGCCAAGGGCAACGTGAGCCTGTTGCGTCCGCAACGCCCCTTCCCCGTGCCGCGCGCACTGGAGACGGCCGAACTGCCGGGCATCGTGGCCGCCTATCGCAAGGCGGCGGAAAACGCCAAGCTGGCCGGTTTTGATGGCGTGGAAGTACACGGCGCCAACGGCTACCTGCTCGACCAGTTCCTGCAAGACAGCACCAACCAGCGCACCGACAACTATGGCGGCTCGATCGAAAACCGCGCCCGCCTGCTGCTGGAAGTGACGGACGCCTGCATCGCTGTGTGGGGTGCCGAGCGCGTGGGCATGCACCTGGCGCCACGCCGCGACACCCACGACATGGGTGACTCGGACCCGGCCGCCACCTTCGGTTACGTGGCCCGCGAACTGGGCAAACGCAAGATCGCCTTCATCTGCGCGCGCGAAGCGGTGGGTGACGACAGCCTGGCGCCGATGATCAAGCGCGAGTTCGGTGGCGTGTTCATCGCCAACGAGAAGATGGACAAGCAGACCGCCCAGCATGTGCTCGACGCTGGCACGGCCGACGCGATCGCGTTCGGCAAGGCTTTCATCGCCAATCCCGACCTGCCGCGCCGCTTGCAACTGGACGCGCCGCTCAACGAATGGAAGATGGAAACCTTCTACCATTCGACGGAAGAAGGCTACACCGACTACCCGGCGCTGGAAGTGGCGTAAAACAGGCACGGGGCGCCGCGGCGCCTCATGGCACGTTGCCCGCCCACCACGGCCACTGATGAATTTGGGACGTGATGGGCGTGGGGACGCAACACCTGCCAAGTAAAACAGGGCGCCGTGGCGCCCTGTTCCCGTTTACCGCCGCGACACCCGGTCAGCGGGGAATCTCATAGTTGACTGGCACGAACTGATAGCCCTTGCCGCTGCTGCGCAGATGCCCCAGGGCCGGGAATTGCAGGTGGGCCGCGCCGATCAGGTAGCCCTGTTTGGCTGCGTCGGCAAAAGCCGCCTTGCGCTGGACAGCGGCCGACTTATTGTCCGTATCGAACGCGATGGTCACGGCCGGCGCGTCGAACTGGACGGCCGCCACGTGCATCAAGTCGCCCAGCAGCACCAGCTTCTGGCCCTTGCTTTCCACCACGTAGGTGGTATGCCCCGGCGTGTGGCCGGCGCTGGCATAGGACTTCACGCCCGGCACCAGTTCCGTGTTGCCTGTGATCGGCAGAAACTTATTGGCCTGCACGTACGGCCCCAGCGCGCCCATGGCCCCCTGGAAGAACCCCTTCTGCTCGGCCGGCGCCTTGTCCAGGTTGGCCTGGCTGAGCCAGTAGTCGGCGTCCGCCTTGCCGGCCCGCACCACGGCGTTGGGGAAGACGCGTTGGCCATCGGCCATCAGCCCGCCCACGTGATCCGGATGCAAATGAGTGATGTAGATTTCGTCGACCTGCTCGGGCTGGTAACCGGCCGCCTTCAGGTTCGCCACCAGCTTGCCCAGCGTGGGACCGAACAGCCCGGCCGCGCCCACGTCCACCAGCACCAGTTTCTCGCCCGTGTTGATCAGGTAGCCGTTGACCGACGTTTCCAGCGGGCTGTGCTCGAACGACTTGGCCAGCGCCTGGTCGGCCTTCTGCTTGGGCATCTTGAGCAAGGTGTCGACGGGCAGCTCAAGCGTGCCGTCATTGAGCACGGTCACTTCGAAATCGCCCAGCATGGCGCGGTAAAAGCCCGGCGCCTGGAATTTGGCCAGGGGCGCGGCCCCCTGGGCCGGTGCGGCGCAGATGGCGGCGGCGATGGCCAGACCCAGGGCGGCACGGGCCGGGATGGAGAGCGTGGTCGAAATCATGTGTTCCCTTTGTAAAGAAGTTGCCAGGAACACTAAGATACCTGAACCGCAAGGTTCCTGCTGAGCTCGCTTTGAACAGCCGCCTAAAACGTGAAGGGCAGCCGCACCGACAGTTGCACATCCGGCGTGTCGCGGGTCAAGCCCGCGCCCACGGCCACGTTGATGGTGCGCCGCTCGCTGAGCCGATAGGACATCCCCATCAGCAACGTGCCCAGCTGGGTGCGCACGGAACCGGGCACGGGCTGGCCGTTCTGGCGGGTACGGGCGATGGAACTGTGGTCGTAACCAAAGCTCATGGCCAGCTTGTCGTTCAGCGCCAGCCCCACCCCAAAGTTGAAGCCGAACACACCACCAGGCGCCACCGTGCCCAGCGGCTCGGACTGACCGTTCAGCACCTGGCGCATCACGTTGCTGCGCCGGAAATTGTGCAGATAGCTGACGCTGCCGAACAGGATGGCCGGATCGCTGGGATAAAGCCAGGTGAGGCTCGGTTGCAGCGCATAAAAACCGGAACCGGTCGGCAACTGCAAGGGCAAGCCCGTGCCGGTGGCGTCAGGACCCACGCAACGGGTCACACAATCGGTGACGACGTCGAACGGATCCTTGCCGCTACGGGTCTTCAGGCGCAGGCCACCGATGTAATAAGCCTCGCTGCTGGCACCGCGCCGGAACTGGTGGCGCAGCGCCAGTTCGACGTCGCCCAGCGACTTGCCGCTGGTATCGAAGGCCCGGTCCACCCCGGTGCCGGTGAGGATTTCGCGGCTGACCGTGCTGTCGGAACGGTACACATAGGGTACTTTCAGCTCCACTTCCGTACGCGGACCGATGCCATAGCGCCCCGTGAGCGTGGCCGTCGTCGTGTTGCGTTTGAGTTCGCGGATATCGACCAAGCCGATCAGCAAGGCCGGAATAATGGTGTAGCCGACCAGCGCCACCCGGTTGCTGGAGGAATAGCCGAACTGCAGCGACGGCTCCAGCACGTAGTGGCCCTTGGCCGTGAGCACGCCCGGCTGCTCGAACAGGGGCGCCACCTCGGGTGGGCGGCCCTCGCCCGGCGGCGCTTCGCCCACGGGTCTGCTGCCCGCCGCCGGCCCGGCCACCTGAGCTTGTCCTTGACCTTGACCTTGCCCCTGCGCTTGCGCTTGCGCTTGTCCTTGTCCTTGTCCTTGTCCTTGTCCTTGTCCTTGCGCTTGTCCCTGAGGTTGAGGTTGAGGTTGAGGTTGCGCTGGCGATTGCCCTTGCGCTAATCCTGGTCCTTGAACTTGTCCTTGCCCCGTTCCGCGTTGTGCCGCCAAGTGCGTGTCGGAGACGGCGAACGCCGCGCCGGCCTGGCCGCCCTGTCCAACTCGGCTGCCCGGGCCGCCCGGGCCGCCATCCTCCGGCCCGGCCCTGCCCTGCTCAAGCTGGCGCCGCAGCGCCTGCAATTGCACCTTTTGCTCGGCCAGTTGTTGCTGCATATCCCGCAGCCGCACCTGCAACTCAGTCAGCGACACGCCAGCCGCCGTCTGCTCCTGGCCGGCCGCCCCGCCCTGCTGCGCGAGCACAGGCGCACTGCACAGCACCACGGACAATCCTATCGAACTGATACGCACCTTCTCGCGGTATGCCATTGTCTCTCCCCAAGCGTGGGTGGCGCCAAGGCCACAGGCGGCGGCCGCGCCCTACTTCGGGCGCACGGCATTGCTGAGCGCATCGCGCAGGCCGCCTTCGAAATTCAGACTCTTGAGCAAGGACAAACTGTTGACGACCGTGCTGATGGTCGTCTGGCTGCGGATCAACTGGTCACTGGCACTGTTCTGGATCACCAGCGCCCCTGCCGCCTGCCCGGTCAGCGTGGCGTCGAACACATTGCCCGCGCCGTTCTGCACCAGCGTCAACGCCGCCAGCGCGTCGCCGGCCAGCGCGCCATGGCCCGCCACCACCTTGCCCACGTCGGAAAGAGTAAAGTTACTACTTGCCACGACGTTGCCATTGATCGAAACCAATCTTTCTACACCTAGCGACAAAATCAAGCCATTGCCCGCGTCCAGGCCACCGCGCGCCGCCTCGAGCCGGCTGTCATCCACGGCCACCCAGTCGTCGGGCGTGTCGTGGGCCAGGGCCGGCGCACAGCACAGGCACAACGTCAGCAACACCGGTCGCAGGTACGGCAGGCGCGACGGGCTTGGCGGCGCCGGCGATGCTGGCGACGTTGGCGACATAGGCAAAATTGGCATAGCCGCACGCTCCCTCAGAAATTGCCTGCGCCGTTCTTGAGCAGCGTGACATCGGCCAGGCCGCGGCTCTCGAACGCGTCCACCAATGGCGCCTGCGGCGCGGCGCGCCAGTCGGCCACCGCGTTGAAGCGTGCCGCGCCACGCCAGCCGTGTATCACGAACAGCAGCCGGTTGCGCCAGATGGCCTCGAACGCCGCCTCGCTCATGGCGCGCGTGCCTGCGGCCGGGTCGCCCAGCAACACCCGTCCCCCGGCGACGCCCTTGACGACGACAAAATGCTGATAACCGTGGTCCGACACCAGCACGATGGCCGGATAACGCGCTTGCACCAGCTTGGCCAGCGGCAACTCGTAACCATCGGCCGTAAAGCCGTGCTGGGCCAGGTAGCGCTTCATGTCCAGCAAAGAGAACCCTTCGCGCCGTATCTTCGCCTGGTCGCCGTGGCTGATCATTTCCGTAAACACGTGCTGTTCATCGACCGGGTAGCCGTAGTGATAGCTGAGCAAGGTGGCCACGGCCGCCGAGCCGCAACTGAAGTCAAACTGCTGATGCACCGTGCTCTGGTAGCGCATGGCCTTCAGGCTGGCGACGGGGGGCGCGAAAGAGCCGCCCCCGGCCGGCAATTCCAGCTCGACGGCGCGCGCCATCCGGCCACACAAGGCGGCAAGTACCAACAGGCTGATAGCGGCGCGTTTCATTGTAGTTGCACGTTGATAATGGTCGCGTTCTGGATCAACACGTTCGCGCCCGAGTTCTGTATCGCCACCGGCAAACCGGAAGCATTGCTGAACGAACCGTTGGTGATGATGTTGGCGCCCGTGGCCACGTTGACGGCCGTATTGCCCGCCACCGCGCCGTTGAGTTTCATGTCGTTCCACACCGTATCCGTTCCGCCGCGCAGCTGGGCCAGCCGGTCCGCCGCCAACGGGGCCACCCCGAATGGGGCGTCATCGGCGTCGCCCGACGCCGTTGCCGCCGCCAGCGACACGACTGGCAGCAGCACCGTCACGGGGACCGGCCCCGGCGCGGTGATCGGCATGATGGCCGGCTGGGCTATGTCACTGGTATCGGCCGCCTCTCCATAGGCCACGCCCTGCAGGCACGCGGCCAAGGCCAAAGCACCACCGATAGAATGTTGTCGAATGTGCATATCGTCCTCTGTCTGGAAGTGATGGACGGCGGCGGGCCGTTGCCCTGGTCCGCCGCCGCCACCGCGCACTACTTACCGACCTGCAAGTTGGCCTGCACGTTCACGCTTTGCTGTACCAGCGATGCGATCCCGCTGTTCTGGTTGACGACCATCACGCCGGCCGCCGACTGACCCACATTGCTCATGGTGTTGGACATGTTGAACGTGCCCGCGTCCACCGAGACATTGCCGGACGCGCCCCCCGTGCCGCCCGCGCCAGCGCCACCCGTGCCGGCGCCAGCCGTGTTGGTGCCGCCCGCGCCGCCGGCGCCGCCCGTGTTGCCGCCACCGCCAGCACCACCGGCACCGCCGTCACCGGCGGTGGCGCTGCCGTTGCTCGGGTTGCCATTGCTGCCATTGCCGCCCGTGGCCGTGCCGCCACCGGCGCCGGCGCCGCCCGTGTTCTGGGCCATGCCGCTGGCCGCGCCATTGCCGCCGGCCGCACCGGCCGCACCGGCGCCACCGGCAGTACTGCCATTACCACCGGCCGCACCCGCGCCACCGGCGCCGGTGGTCGCCGCCGCGCCCGCGCCCGCCGTGTTGTTCACGCCCGCGCCGGCACCACCGGCACCGCTGGTGGCTGCGCCGCCGGCCGCGCCTGCGCCAGCCGTGTTGGTACCGGCGGCGCCCGCCGCCCCGGCGCCACCGGCACCACCGGCCGCGCCCGTACCACCGGCGCCACCGGTGGACGCGCCGGCCGTGCTGTTGCTGTCACCCGAGGTCGCGCCGCCGCCCGTGCTGTTGCCCGTCGACGCGCTGGCCGCCTGGCTTGGTGGCGTGCCTGGCGTCGTCTCGCCCGGGGCGCCATGGTTGTTGGTCGCGCTGGCGCCGCCGGAGGTGGCGCCGCCGGCACCGGGCATGTTGCTGGCCGTGGAGGTGCCGCCGCCGGCCCCGCCTCCGGCCGCGCCGGCACCACCGAGGCCGCCGGTACCGCCGCCACCGCCAGCGCCACCGGCGGCGTTGCCCGTGCTGCCGCCCATGCCGCCATTGGCGCCATTGGCCACGCCGGTACCGCCGCCGGCGCCGCCGGTCGAACCGCCAGCGTTGCCGCCCGCGCCGCCGGTGGCCAAGCCCGTCGCGCCACCCATGCCACCCGCACCGCCGCCCGCATTGCCGGAATTGCCGCCGGCGCCACCGGCGCCACCGGCCGCGCCCGCACCGCCGGCACCGCTGGTGGCATTGGCCGCCGTGCCTCCGCCACCGCCGGCACCGCCAGTCGCGCCACCGCCATACGCATCGCCATTGCTGGCGCTGCCATTGGTGGCCGTGCCGCCAATGCCGCCAGCGGCGCCATTGCCGCCCGCCGCGCCGCCACCGGTGCCGCCGGTGGCGGTGACCATGCCGCCCGTGCCGGTACCGCCCGTGCCGCCGGCCGCGGCGCCACCGGTGGTATTACCGGCGTTGCTGGCCGTGTTGCCGATATTCTGGACGGAGTTGTTGCTGACCGATCCGTTCAGTGTGCTGGTGGCCGTGGCGTTGGAATTGTTGAACGAATTACTGAAGGTGGACGTGGCAGCGGCCCCGTTGTTGGCGGACACAGCGCCAGCAGCGCTGGCAGCGGCCCCACCGGAGCTGCTGTTGTTATCATTCTTGTTGCTGCTGTCGTTGTTACGGTTGCTGCTGCTGTCGTTATTGCGGTTGCTGCTGCTGTCCTGCGAGGCGCTGGCATTGTCGTTGGCGATCGCACCGGCGCCCGATTGGGCGGTCGACACAGTAGGCGGTGTCGTCTGGGCATACGCGCTGACGCTGAACGCGAGCGCGATGGCCGTACTGATCAGAGTTCTTTTCATGGCTGTTTCCTAGCTTCCAAGGGTTGATCGGTAAGTTGCTGGCCGGGCGTAATGCCCGGCCAGCCAGTCACCGCAAGCTTGATGCCACCTGCCGTGCGCCGACGGCAAGTCCCTGAAAAACAAGAATATATTGCCGCGTATTTCAATCATCGACGAGGTACGCACAGTGTATCGGCCGCCTGTTTGTCTCATCCGTGTGACAGCGGCGAGCGGACTGGACGGCGACAGCCGG
Organism: Rugamonas apoptosis; assembly: GCF_014042355.1. GTDB lineage: Bacteria > Pseudomonadota > Gammaproteobacteria > Burkholderiales > Burkholderiaceae_D > Rugamonas > Rugamonas apoptosis. The sequence goes on along the minus strand of NZ_JACEZU010000020.1, from coordinate 31,064 downwards.
CGGGGGGCGGCGGAAGTCGCATGAGGCGTCATAGCGCAGCGCCCGTTCCCGCGACTGAAAAATTTCCAGGCGCAAGCTGTAACATGCCGGTGACACTGCAATTGCACATCCGTGGCGCCTCAGCGGTACCTCCGTGGCGCCTCAGCGATACATCAGGGCTGGCTGGCCCGCGACGGCGGCGGGATGCCGTGCTTGGCCAGCAGCCGGTACAGCGTCATGCGCGAGACACCCAGCGCGCGCGCGGCCACCGTCATGTTGCTGCCCGCCCGCAGCAACGAAGCGTCGATGGCGTCGCGCTCGGCGCGGCTGCGGGCATCTCCCAGCGGCGCCCCGTCCGGCCCGGTGACGCCATCGGCCAGTCCCAGGTCCTGCGCGGAGATCAGCCGTCCCTCGGCCATCACCATGGCCCGCCGCACGCGGTTGATCAGTTCCCGCACATTGCCGGGCCAGTCATGCTCACGCAACATCTGCATGGCCCGGGCGCTGAAGCCGCGCAGGCGCGGCGCGCGCTCGGCCGCATAAAGACGGAAGAAGTGTTCGGCCAGCGCCGCCACATCGTCGCGCCGCTCGCGCAGCGGCGGCACGTCCAGCGCCAGCACATTGAGGCGGTAATACAGGTCCTCGCGGAACGCGCCGCGCTGCACCGCCTGCTGCAACTGCACGTGCGAGGCGGCGATCACGCGCACATCAACCTCCATGCTGCGGGTGGCGCCGACCCGGCAGATCGTCTTTTCCTGCAGGAAGCGCAACAGGTTGGCCTGCAATTCCATCGGCAAATCACCAATTTCGTCGAGAAACAGGGAACCGCCCTCGGCCGACTCGATCAGCCCCCGCTTCTCGCGCGCCGCGCCGGTGAACGCCCCCCGTTCATAACCGAACAGTTCGGACTGGATCAGGCTGGCTGGCATGGCGCCGCAGTTGACGGGCACAAACGGTCCGGCCGCCCGCGGCGAGCACAGATGCACGGCCTTGGCCACCAGCTCCTTGCCGCTGCCGCTCTCGCCCCAGATCAGCACGGGCGCGCTGGCCCCGGCCACCTTGCCGATCTGGTTGCGCAAGCGCACGATGGCCGCGCTGTGCCCCGTCAGCGCGGCGTCCGGCGCGGACAGGGGCCCTTCCGCCCCCTCAGGCGAGCCGGGCGCGCCGGCGCCGCCCGGCGGCCCGCCCCGCAAGGAAGCCATGCCCTGCGCGTGGCCCAGCGCATAGGACAGGCGCGCCGCATCGAGCGGCCAGGTATGGAAATCCCAACAATGCTCCTGCACCAGGCGGCGCCAGACGGGCAGCAGCAGTGCCGGCGGGTGAAACACGGCGATCCACAGCATGTACCAATGCTCGCGCAGGAAGGCGTCCAGCGCGTCCTCCCCGTGCGGATGGTCATCGAACAGCAGCAGCCCGACCGGCGCGGGACGCATGCGCAGGGCCCGGCGCGCCTCGGCCAGCCCTTTCGCCGGGCACAGCGTCCAGCCGGACAAGGCGGCCGCCGCCGTGTCCAGCACGCCATGCTGGCCCAAGGCCAGGCATAAAATGGGAGTCGCGTTCATTTACCACCCGTTCACGAAGTCCGCGCCGCACAGTTTGACCGGCGTGACTAGTTTTGACCGGGAAAGCGTCCTATTGTTCCCTTGATAAGGCGGCCTCGGCATGGGTGGGCGGTGGAAGCGCTTGCCGCTCCGGCCCCGCCCGGATAGAATGCGGGCGGATTTTTTGACTAGCGAGATGCCAGCCTGTCAATAGTGAAATTAAAACAAACTATAAGAACGACGGGGTGATGAGCATGACCGACTATCTCTTGCGGCCGAGTGATCTGCCCACCTGGCGCCAGCGCGCCTCACTGCGCCTGCTGGGCCTGTTCGGCTGGCGCATGTTGTACCGGCCGCTGCCGGGGCCGCGCGGCATCTGCGTGATCTATCCGCACACGTCGAACTGGGATTTCCCGGTCGGCTTGCTGGGTAAATGGGCGCTCGACCTGCCGTTCCGCTGGCTGGCCAAGGATTCCCTGTTCAAGTCGCCACTGGGCAAATGGTTCCGCTCGCTGGGCGGCGAGCCGGTGGAACGGGGCACGCCCAGCGGCACCATCAAAACGCAGGCGGCGCGCATGAACGCGGCCGACTGGTACTGGGTCGGCATCACGCCGGAAGGCACGCGCAGCTACCGCCCCAACTGGAAGAGCGGGTTTTACCACCTGGCGCTGGAAGCCAAGGTGCCGCTGGTGCTGGTCTACATCGATTTCCCGAACAAGACGCTGGGGCTGGTGGACCATGTGCACCTGACGGGCGACCAGGAGACCGACTTGGCCGCCATCCGCGCCGGCTACGAAGGCCACCTCGGCCTGTACCCGGAAAAGGCGGCGCCCATCGTCCTGTCCGAACGCCGCCAGGAACCGCGCGACAAATAAATACCGCGCCGCGCGCTCAGCAAAACCGCGCCCGTGCTCAGGCCAATCCCGCCGCGGCGGCGGCTGCCGCCAGCATCACCCCGGCCGCCGCGATCATGGCGCCGGCCAGCTTGAGCAAGAGCGCCGGGCTGACGCGGGCCAGCAAGCGCCCCGTTTCCAGCAGCAGCGCGCTGGCCAACAGCAGTCCCATAGCGCTGGCCACCTCAGGCATCTCGTGTCCGTGCGCGTTGCCGTGCAGGACGGCGAACGCCGCCAGTATCAGCGCGCCCACGACGGCAGGCAAACGGGCGGCCACGAAGATCAGCACCCCCAGCACCGCCACCGACAGCGCGATGCCGGTTTCCAGTTCCGGAATTTCCAGACCGGCCACACCCGTCACCACGCCCACGAACAGCATCGCCAGGAAGGCCAGCGGCAGCATGCGCGCGTGCGGCTGGCGCATGCTCCAGATACCGACGGCCAGCATGGCCAGCACATGGTCCAGGCCCGTGAACGGATGGATAAAACCGGCCGCGAAGCCGTGCGCATGGGCCCCGGCGGCCGGGTGGGCCAGCGCGGGCAGGCAGGCCAGCGCCAGCGCCCCGGCCAGGAATGGCTTGAGATATGTCATGTGAGCTCCTTTGCGATGTGATGGTCTGGTCCCAGCAAGCCCTGCTCGCGGATGAAATCGATCACGGCCGCCACGCCTTCGCCGCTGCGCAGGTTGGTGAACAGGAAGGGGCGCGCGCCGCGCATGCGTTTAGCATCTTGCGCCATGATGTCCAGGTTGGCGCCCACGTACGGCGCCAGGTCCGTCTTGTTGATGATCAGCAGATCGGAACGGGTGATGCCGGGGCCGCCCTTGCGCGGGATCTTCTCGCCACCCGCCACGTCGATCACGTAGATGGTGAGGTCGGACAGCTCCGGGCTGAAGGTGGCGGCCAGGTTGTCGCCGCCCGACTCCACCAGGATCAAGTCCAGGTTGGGAAAATCGGCCTGCATGCGGGCGATCGCTTCCAGGTTGATGGAGGCGTCCTCGCGGATGGCTGTGTGCGGACAGCCGCCCGTCTCCACGCCCATCAGCCGTTCGGCCGGCAGCGCGTCGGCGCGCAGCAGGATCTCCATGTCTTCCTTGGTGTAGATGTCGTTGGTGATGACGGCCATGTCGAACTGCTCGCGCATGCCCTTGCACAGCATCTCGCACAGCGCTGTCTTGCCCGAACCTACCGGGCCGCCTATGCCCACGCGCAGCGGATTGGAAGTGATGGTTGTCATATTGGTGTTCTCTCTCTCAAATCAGGACCGGTACAAGCGGCTGTACTGCGCCTCGTGCCGCAGCGACAGCAGTGACAGGCCGGGCGCCCAGTTGCCCATATCGTCATCGGCCACGGTTTGCGCGTAGCGCGCGGCCGCCTCCAGCTCGGGCCGCAGCGACAGCAGCATGCGCTGCCCCGCCACCTGCCCCAGCGGCACGGATTTCACGCACACCAGCACCTGGTTCTCGGCCCAGGCGAACAGCATGGCCAGCAACGCCGCCTCGTGCGGCATGTCCAGCGCGGCCACGGCGCAGGCGTAGGCCGCTGGCAGCGGCACTTCGGGCGCGCGCCGCAACAGCGCCAGCAAGTCCGCATCGGCGATCTCCAGTTGCCCGATCAACTGGGCCAGCGAATAGCCCATCTGGATCGTCTCGGCGCGAAATTCAGCGCTGTCGCGCGAGGCGATGAAGCGCTCCGTCCAGGCATCCACGGCTTGCGCGTCGCGCTGGGCGTAGGCCCGCATCAACCGCCAGCACACGGGCGCTTCCCACTGCGCCACCACCTCGTGCAGGTGGCGCGCGATCCACGCGCGCGCGGACGCGGCGTCGCGCACCATGCCATGCTCCAACGCCGCCTCCAGCCCCTGCGAATAGCTGTACGCGCCGATCGGCAAGGCCGGACTGGCGAACTGCAGCAAATTCAACAGGGCGGACGCTTGCATCATGCCGTGTCGCCCGGACGGTGGATCTTCTGGCGCAGCGGGATCGGCGCCAGCGGATGATGGTCGTGATGGCCATGGCCGCCACCATAGGCGCCCGACTCCGGCTCGAAGGCCGCCATCTCCTCCTCCACGCGCGCGCCCAGGCCGGCCAGCATGTCCTTCAGCACGGCGTCGGCGCGGATGCGCAGGAAGCCATCGCCCACCTGCGCCTGCGTGTGCCGGTTCCCCAGGTGGAAGGCACAGCGCAGCAGGGCCTGCGCGTCGGCGCAGGTCACTTTGTAGGTCGGCTCGGGCGCCGCCACCACCCGCACCACGCGCCGGTCCTCGCCCGTGAGCAGGTCGCCGTCGCGCAGCACGGTGCCGCGCACGGTGAACACGGCCACCTCCTCGCCCGTGTCGAGGGTGGCGCGCAGACGGCATTTCTCGCGCAGTTCATAAGGCAGCACCAGTTGCGCGGCGATCTCGCCGGCGTTGGCGTTGGCCAGTTTGGTATGCAATGTGAGCATGGATTCCCCTGCGTAGTCAGAACAGGAAGTAGCGCTGCGCCATTGGCAGCACGGCCGCCGCCTCGCACACCAGCAGCTCGCCGTCGGCGCGTACTTCATAGGTTTCGGGATCGACTTCCATCTTCGGCGTGGCAAAGTTATGGATCATGTCGGCCTTGCGCAGCGCGCGCATGTTCTTCGCCACGATCAGCGTCTTGTTCAATTTGAGCTGGTCGCCGATGCCCGCATCGAACGCAGACTGCGAGACAAAGGTGAACGACTTTTTCAGCCCGCCGCCGAAGGCGCCGAACATCATCCGGTAATGCACCGGCTGCGGCGTGGGGATGGAGGCGTTGGGGTCGCCCATCTGCGCCGCCGCGATCATGCCGCCCTTCAGGATCAGCGACGGCTTGACGCCGAAGAAGGCCGGCTTCCACAGCACCAGGTCGGCGATCTTGCCCGGCTCCAGCGAACCGACGGCGTGCGCGATGCCGTGCGTGATGGCGGGGTTGATGGTGTACTTGGCCACGTAGCGCTTGACGCGGAAGTTGTCGTTGCGGGCCGTATCGGGCGCCAGCGGACCGCGCTGCAGTTTCATCTTGTGCGCCGTCTGCCAGGTGCGCATGATCACCTCGCCCACCCGGCCCATGGCTTGCGAATCGGACGACATCATCGATATGGCGCCCAGGTCATGCAGGATATCCTCGGCGGCGATGGTCTCGCGCCGGATGCGCGATTCAGCGAACGCCACATCCTCGGCGATGGCCGCGTCCAGGTGGTGGCACACCATCAGCATGTCCAGGTGTTCGTCCAGCGTGTTGACGGTGTAGGGGCGGGTGGGATTGGTGGACGACGGCAGCACATTGCCCTGCCCCACGGCCGCGATGATGTCCGGCGCATGGCCGCCACCCGCGCCCTCGGTGTGGAAGGTGTGAATGGTGCGGTCCTTGAAGGCGGCCAGCGTGTGCTCCAGGAAGCCGCCCTCGTTCAAGGTGTCGCTGTGAATGGCCACCTGCACGTCCATGCGGTCGGCCACCGACAGGCAGTTGTCGATTGCGGCCGGGGTGCTGCCCCAGTCCTCGTGCAGTTTCAGGCCGATGGCGCCGGCCCGCACCTGCTCCTCCAGCGGCGCCGGCTGGCTCACGTTACCCTTGCCCAGGAAGCCCAGGTTCATGGGGAAGGCGTCGGCCGCGCCCAACATCGCGTGCAAATGCCAAGGCCCTGGTGTACAGGTGGTGGCCGAGGTGCCGGCCGCCGGGCCGGTGCCGCCGCCTATCATGGTGGTCACCCCGCTCATCAGCGCTTCCTCGATCTGCTGCGGGCAGATGAAGTGGATGTGCGTATCGACTCCGCCGGCCGTGACGATCATGCCCTCGCCCGCGATGATCTCGGTGGCGCCGCCGATGGCCATCGTCACGTTGGGCTGGATGTCGGGATTGCCGGCCTTGCCGATCACCGCGATCATGCCGTCCTTCAGGCCGATGTCGGCCTTGACGATGCCCCAGTGGTCGACGATGACGGCGTTGGTGATGACCGTGTCCATCACGTGCGCGTGGACGCGCTGCGACTGGCCCATGCCATCGCGGATCACCTTGCCGCCGCCGAATTTCACTTCCTCGCCATAGGTGGCGTAGTCGTGCTCGATCTCGATAAACAACTCGCTGTCGGCCAGCCGGATGCGGTCCCCTTTGGTGGGGCCGAACATCTCAGCGTAAGCCTGGCGCGAAATAGTCGCCATATCAGCTCCTGGGTGGAGTGGATTTCAGTTTGCCCTGCACTGCGCCGTTGAAGCCGTAAACCTCCTGGTCGCCAGCCAGTTTGACCAGTTCAACGGTGCGCTGCTGGCCCGGCTCAAAACGGACGGCGGTACCGGCCGCAATGTTCAGGCGCATACCATATGCCTTCCAGCGCTCGAAACCGAGGGCGGAATTGACTTCGAAAAAATGGAAATGCGAACCGACCTGGATCGGCCGGTCGCCGCGGTTATGGACCACCACGGTGGCCGTCTCGCGTCCCACATTCAAACCAATTTCGCCCTCTTCGAGCATATATTCGCCGGGGATCATGAAGGGCTCCTTAAAAACAGAAAAATAATGTGCGTCGTCGGCCGGATGGGCCACGGGCACGTGGGGAATGGGCCGAGATCATCGGCACATTCATGGAATCGGGTGATGCACGGTCACCAGCTTGCTGCCGTCCGGGAAAGTGGCCTCCACCTGAATGTCGGGAATCATCTCGGGCACGCCTTCCATCACGTCGGCGCGGGTCAGGATCTTGGCGCCATCGGACATCAGCTGCGCCACCGTCTTGCCATCGCGCGCCCCTTCCATGATGGCGCAGGTAATCAGCGCGATGGCTTCCGGATAATTGAGCTTCAAGCCGCGCGCGAGGCGGCGCTCGGCCAGCAGGCCAGCCGTGAAGATCAGCAGTTTGTCTTTTTCGCGTGGGGTCAGGTCCATGATGGTTCCAGTTCAGGTTTGCCAGATGCGCGGCGTGACGGCCGCGCGTTCCAGCAGATGGGGGCGCACGCGGCGCCACACGGCGAGCATGGTGCGGCGCGCGGCCTCGCTGTCGTCGCCCAGATGGCGCGCCACCAGCACGCCCCTGGTTTGGGTGATGCCGAACGCCGTATCGGCCGCCATCCCGGCGCGCAGCTCGTCCAGCAGCGATGCGGGCAGCGGCGCGCCGATGGCGATCAGCGTGGCGCAGACGGTGTGGCCATTGAGCGCCAGCGGACTATCGAGCCGGCCACCCAGCAAGGCGCCCTGCTCCCACCAGATCAATTTGCCGTCGCGGCGGATTTGCGTGCGCTGCGCCACGCAGCCGGTGGCGAACGTTTCGCCCGATGCGCGCCGGCCCATGCAAAGAATTTCGCAACCGATATAGCGGGCGTCGGCGGCCAAGTGGATAGTCTGTTCCAGCGCAACGTCGGCCTGGTCGAAAAAGATGGTTTCCTGCGGCAGCCATTCGAGCGACCCGCCCTGGCCTACCTCCAGCAGCACCGTCTGGCGTGAACGCTTGCCGTTGGCCTTGTACCACTTGGCCGCGCCGGGCGTGGTGAGCAAGGCCCGCGCGAGCTCGCCCACAGTGACGGCGATGGCAAGCTGGTCGCCGCCCACTACGCCGCCGGGCGGATGGACGATGATCGCGTGGCACACGGCGCCGCCTTCCGGGTACAGCGCCTTTTGCACCCGCAGCGGGCCCACGTGGGTGTTATCGATCAGGCGGGTGGTACCGGCATCGTCGGCGAATCGCAGCGCGAGACTGGCCTGCCAGGCGCTATGGCTGGCGGCCGCTTCGGTCGGTGCGATGCAATCGGGCATGGTGGGGCAATCAACAGTGATAACCCTTACTGATCAGCAATATCCGTGCCAGCGTTTATGTTCCGTTAAGCATGCTTTGAGTCAACTTTCCGCACTGGCCTGGTTATTTTGCACCAATTCCGTGCGGCGTTGGGACAACATCAGGTCAGTGAGTCGGTGTCATGAGTCGGTGTCAGGTCTGTCTTTTGGACACAAAGATGACACCTTTGCGCTAAATCAAACGGTATCCTATTAGATACACGGCCCCCAATTTACGCTAATTTGGTAACCGACAAATCGCACGTTGAGAAGAATCAAAGGTGCGCGCCCACTGTCCGAATGACAGACCTGACACCGAATCAGGACACCGAATTGGCTTACTTCACCCGCTGCTTCTCGAGCTTGCGCGCCAGCGTGCGGCGGTGCATGCCCAACCGGCGGGCCGTTTCGGAGATGTTGAAGTCGGTCTCGGCCAGCACGGCGTGGATGCGCTCCCATTCCAGCGTCTTGATCGAGGTGGAACGCGCTGTCACTTCAATCTCCGCGCTGCCGGCCACGTGGCCGAACGCGGCTTCGATGTCGTCCGTGTTGGACGGTTTGGCCAGGTACTGGCAGGCGCCCAGCTTGATCGCTTCGACCGCCGTGTTGATGCTGGCGAAGCCGGTCAGCACGACGATCAGCATCTCCTCGTCATGCTGGTGCAGCATCTGCACGCAGGCCAGGCCAGAGGAGTTGCCCTTCAACTTGAGGTCGACCACGGCGTATCCGGGATCGTGTTCTTCCAGCAGCGCCGCCGCCTCCTCCTGGTTGGCGGCCACCAGCACCGTGTAGTCGCGCCGTTCGAACGAGCGGCTCAGGGTGCGCGCGAACGCGGCGTCGTCTTCGATAATCAGTAACAGTCGTTCATTCGGCATCGGCCGGCTCCTCTTGCAACACCAGCGCGGCCAGCGGCAGCCGCATTTGTACCGACGCGCCACCTTGCGGCCGGTTGCGTGCTTCGACCGTGCCGCCCAGCGTGCGGGCGACGTTCACGGACAGGAACAGTCCCAGCCCCCCGCCCGGCCGGCCCTTGCTCGAATTGTAGGGCTTGCCGAACTGGGCCAGGATCTCGGGCGCGAAGCCCGGTCCACTGTCGGCCACGGACATGACCAGCATGTCGTCCTCGCGGGTGGCGACAAAGCTCAGCCATTCGGGCGACGCTTCCAGCGCATTGTCGAGCACGTTGCAGATCATCTGTTTCAAGGCCGAGTCGAACACCACCGGCAAGTCCTCGCCGATGCGGTTGTAATAGTCGAACGAGGCCACAGGACGGCTGGCGCGCCATTCGGCCGTCAGCTGATCAAGAAAAGTGTGGATGGTGGTGCGCACGGACGATTCGCCGCGCGCTTCGCCAGCCGACAGCAAAATGCCGCTGACGATGGATTTGCACCGTTGCAGCTGGGTCTGCATTTCCGTGATGTCGTCCAGCAGGTCGGGGTTCTTGCTGACGGCGGGCATGCGGCGCCAGTCGCCCAGGATCACGGACAGCGTGGCCAGCGGCGTGCCCAGTTCATGCGCGGCGCCCGAGGCCAGCAAGCCCATACGGACGATGTGCTCTTCCTCGGCGGCGCGCTGGCGCAGCGCGGCCAGCTTGGCGTCGCCGGCGCGCAGGTTGTTGGTGATGCGGCGGATGAAGAACACCAGCAGCGCGGCGTCCAGCGCGAAGCACAGCAGCAGGCCTTGCACGTACAGGCTGAAGATGCCGCGGCTGTGATCCAGTTGCAGCGGCAGCGGCTTGGCGAACAGGGCCAGCCCGGCCAGGCACACGCTGGTGGCCAGCACGATGATCCAGGTGGCCCAGCCGCGCAGCAGCACGGCGCTCAGAATCACTTGCAGCAGGTAGAGGAAGGCGAACGGGTTGTTGGTGCCGCCGCTCAGGTAGAGCTGGGTCGTGAGGCTGATCACGTCCACCAGCAGGGACAGGAACAGTTCACTGTTCGTCACTTCCTGCTGTTCGCTCCAGCGCAGATGGCTGGCGACGTTGAAGGCGACCAGGCAGGCCACCACTTCCAGCATGTACGGCAGCGGCAGTTGCACGCCGAATACGATGGCGGCGATGACGATCGTCGTCACCTGCCCCGCCACGGCGATCCAGCGCAACTGGATCAGCAACAGCATGTTTTTATGTCCGGGCGCGCGGCCGCCTCTGACGGCCGCATTCCAGCGCTCCGTCAAGCCGGTTTCCCTGCCCTGGCCTTCATTTTGATTCTCCATCACGGCGTGTCCATTTGTCTCGCGTCAGCAACAGGCAAGCACCAGCGGCCATCAGGGCGAGCGCGAACCAGGTGAGCGCATAAACCAAATGGTTGTTGCGGAACGAAATCACGGTCAGCCCACCCACGGGGTGCGCGCCATCGGGCGACGCGGCGTCCGCATCCGCCTCGGCGTCGAGGAAGTACGGGGCCACGCGGCGCAAACGATGCGCGCCGGCGATGGCGTCCACGTCGCGCGAGTACCAGCGACTGGTGGCGGCGTCATTGTAACGCACCACGCTGCCACGCGGCTCGCTCAGGCGCAGCGGGCCGGTGATGGTGGTCTCGTCCGGACCGCCGGCCGCGTGCGGCAGGCAGCTGTTGGGCTGTGCGCGGGAGGGCGCGGCGGGGTTGTAGTCGCCGGGACGGGCTGGCACGAAGCCACGATTGATCAGTAATATGGTGCCATCGGGGCGGCACAGGGGCGTGAGCAGCCAGAAACCGGTGCCCTGCTCGGTGGATGCCTGGACCCGGGTGGAGAAATTGGGCAGCCAGTTGCCGGCCGCCGTGATACGCAGGTATTCGTCCGTCGTGGCCGTCAGGTGCGGCCACAGGGACGGACCGGGCGCGGGCACCGGCGCGGCATGCACGCGCTGGTTGACCCGTCCAATGAGATCGAGTTTCCATTGCAGGCGCCACAACTGCCAGCAGCCCAGCGCCAGGAAACCGGCCAACATCAGTGCGGCGCCGGCCAGCCATGCGAAACGCATGGTGGACCGGCGCCGCCGTCCGGCCGCTTCCATCATGGCATGTCGCGCATTTTCTGCACGACCGTGCCCACGTCCTGGGCCATGCCAGGCATCATGTTGTGGTTCAGGTGGTACATGACCCAGATCGAGCCGCTCAGCATGATCACCAGCAGCATGGTGGTGAACAGCAGCGCCAGCATGTTCCAGCCGCCTTCCGCTTTCGCGTTCATGTGCAGGAAGTAGACCATGTGGACGACGATCTGCACCGCCGCGATGGCCAGGATGACGAAGGCGGTGGTGCTCGATTTATCGAACACCTTGCCCATCACCATCCAGAACGGGATGGCCGTCAGGATCACGGACAGGATGAAACCGATCGCGTAAGTCTTCAGGCTGCCGTGGTTGGCGTGATCGTCATGGCCGTGGTGGCCGTGGTGGCCGTGCTCGTCGTGGCCGTGGCCGTGGTGATTGTGGTCGCTCATGGCAGCACTCCCATCAGGTAGACAAAGGTAAATACGCCGATCCAGACCACGTCCAGGAAGTGCCAGAACATCGACAGGCACATCAGGCGGCGGCCGTTCTCGGGCGTCAGGCCATGCTTGATGACCTGGAACATCAGGGTCACCAGCCACACGATACCGAACGTCACGTGCAGGCCGTGGGTGCCGACCAGCGCGAAGAACGAGGTCAGGAAACCGCTGCGCTGGGGACCGGCGCCTTCGGCGATCAGGTGCGCGAACTCTTGCAGTTCCAGGGTCAGGAAGCAGGCACCGAGCACGCCGGTGATGGCCAGCCACACCAGGGTGGCGGTCTTCTGCTTCTTGGCCATGGTCAGCATGGCGAAGCCGTAGGTGATCGACGACAGCAGCAGGAACGCCGTGTTCAGGGCCACCACAGGCAGCTCGAAGATCTCGGCGCCCGAGGGGCCGCCCGCGTAGTTGCGGCCCAATACGGCGTAAGTCGCGAACAGGCAGGCGAAGATCAGGCAGTCGCTCATCAGGTACAGCCAGAAACCGAGCAGCGTGCCGTTTTCCGGGTGGTGCTCGAGCACGTAGTAACGCGCGCTCGGGTCGGCGCTCATGGCGCCGGCGGGGATATTAGCGTTCATCTCAGGCAGCACTTTCCAGCAGACGGGTACGATCGTTCTCAACGCGGGTCACATGGTCCGCCTTGATGTAGTAATCGCGGTTGTAATTGAACGTGTGGATGATGATGGCGGCCATCATCACGACGAAGCTCACGCCGGCCAGCAGCCACATATTCCAGATCAGGGCGAAGCCCACCACGGCGCTCAGGGCGGCGATGATGAAGCCGGCGCCGGTGTTCTTCGGCATGTGGATGTCGACGTAGCCTTTCAGCGGACGCTGGTAGCCATTCTTCTTCATGTCGGCCCAGGTGTCGTTATCGTGCACCATCGGCGTGAAGGCGAAGTTGTAGTCCGGCGGTGGCGACGAGGTCGACCACTCCAGCGTACGGCCGCCCCATGGGTCGCCCGTCACGTCGCGCAGCGTGGCGCGGTTCTTGAAGCTCACGTAGAACTGCATCAGCATGGCGCCGATACCGCCGGCGATCATCACGGCGCCAACGGCGGCGATGATGAACCAGATGTGCAGCGAAGGATCTTCGAAGTGGCTCATGCGGCGGGTCACGCCCATCAGGCCCAGTACGTACAGGGGCATGAAGGCCAGGTAGAAGCCGATGGTCCACAGCCAGAACGACCACTTGCCCCAGTAGCTGTCGAGCTTGTAGCCGAAGGCTTTCGGGAACCAGTAGTTGATACCGGCGAACAGGCCGAACACCACGCCGCCGATGATGACGTTGTGGAAGTGGGCGATCAGGAACAGCGAGTTATGCAGCACGAAGTCGGCTGGCGGCACGGCCAGCAGCACGCCCGTCATACCACCGATGACGAAGGTGATCATGAAGCTGATGGTCCACATCATGGGCAGTTCGAAGCGGATACGGCCGCGGTACATGGTGAACAGCCAGTTGAAGATCTTGGCGCCGGTCGGGATCGAGATGATCATCGTGGTGATGCCGAAGAACGAGTTGACGCTGGCGCCCGACCCCATGGTGAAGAAGTGGTGCAGCCACACCAGGTAGGACAGGATGGTGATCACGACGGTCGCGTACACCATCGAGGTGTAGCCGAACAGGCGCTTGCTGCAGAAGGTGGACACCACTTCCGAGAAGATGCCGAACACGGGCAGCACCAGGATGTAGACCTCGGGGTGGCCCCAGATCCAGATCAGGTTCACGTACATCATGGCGTTGCCGCCCATGTCGTTGGTGAAGAAGTTGGTGCCGAACATGCGGTCCAGCGACAGCATGGCCAGCACGGCCGTCAGCACGGGGAAAGCGGCCACGATCAGCACGTTGGTGCACAGGGCGGTCCAGGTGAAGACAGGCATCTTCATCATGGTCATGCCGGGGGCGCGCATCTTGATGATGGTGACGATCAGGTTCACGCCCGACAGCAGCGTGCCCACACCGGCGATCTGCAGCGACCAGATGTAGTAGTCCACGCCCACGTCGGGGCTGGCCAGGATGCCCGACAGGGGCGGATAGGCGAGCCAGCCGGTGCGGGCGAATTCACCCACGAACAGCGACACCATGGTCAGGCCGCCGCCGAACACCGCCATCCAGAACGAGAAGTTGTTCAGGAACGGGAAGGCGACGTCGCGCGCGCCGATCTGCAGCGGCACCACGTAGTTCATCAGGCCCGTCACCAACGGCATGGCGACGAAGAAGATCATGATCACGCCGTGGGCGGTGAAGATCTGGTCGTAGTGGTGCGGTGGCAGGAAGCCGTTGGCGTCGCCGAACGACAGCACTTGCTGGGCGCGCATCATCAGTGCGTCGGCGAAGCCGCGCAGCAGCATCACGAGGCCGAAGATCATGTACATGATGCCGATCTTCTTGTGGTCGATACTGGTCACCCAGTCGCGCCACAGGGGGCCCCACAGGCGGAATTTGGTGAGCAGGCCGAGGACGAGCGCGCCGCCCAGCGCCACCATGGCGAAGGTGCCGAGCAGGATAGGCTCATGGAACGGAATCGCATCCCAGCTCAGCCGGCCGAGTAGGAGCTTGGTCAGGTCAGTATGGTCTTGCATTGTCAGTCTTCTGCGAAGTGGATGGGGTAACGCAAATCTCGGCGCCGTTCAGGGCCACGCGGCCATCCTTTTCAGGGGCGGCGTTCTTTTGCGCGTCGGCGGCCATCATGGCGTTGATGCAGGTGCTGCCATCGGCCACGCAGCGGTTCACGACTTTGCTGAACAGTTCAGCATCGACGGCGCCGTAGTGGCGCACCGGCTCGCGTTCGCTGGGCTGGGCCAGCTGCTGGTAACCAGCGCGGCTCAGTTCGCCACCGGCGGACTTGGCCGACTTGATCCAGTCGCCGAACTCGGCCTGGCTCACGCCGCGGTACTTGAAGCGCATGTGCGAGAAACCGGCGCCGCTGTAGTTGGCCGAGAAGCCTTCCCACTCGCCGGGCTTGTTGATCACGGCGTTGAGCGTGGTCTGCATGCCGGGCATGGCGTAGATCTGGCCGGCCAGCGCGGGGATGTAGAACGCGTTCATCACGGTCGAGGCGGTGATCTGGAACCGCACGGGCACGTCGACCGGGGTCACCAGTTCATTCACGGTGGCGATACCCTGCTCCGGATAAATGAACAGCCACTTCCAGTCCAGCGCCACCACTTGCACCACCAGCGGCTTGACGTCGGCGGCCACGGGACGGTTGGCGTCGATGCGGCTCAGGGGACGGAACGGATCGAGCAAGTGGGTGCTGATCCAGGTCAGCAGACCCAGCACGATGATGATCAGCAGGGGCGCACCCCAGATCACCAGCTCCAGCTTGGTCGAGTGGTCCCAGTCCGGGTCATACTTGGCCTGGGTATTGTTCTGGCGATAACGCCATGCGAACAGGAGGGTCAGTGCGATTACCGGAACGATAATCAGCAGCATCAACAGCGTAGCGACAACGACGAGGTGTCCCTGCTGAGCAGCAATGTCACCGGAAGGATTGAGCACCACCGTATTACAGCCGGCCATGGCCAGCAGGGGGAGCAGCATCAGTCCGCGACGAACGGTCGGAGAAATCATGCGGTTTTATGCGTTACACAAAGTGGAGATCATGCTACTGTAACGGTAACGGCTCGCTCTGGCGATTGGACACTTTGCCCCACCCCCACGGGCGTGACCGTCTATTAAAACGACTTAGAGACGACAACCATGGCAAATACGACTACTTTCGGCGGCAATGGCCGCGTCGACTATCCACCGCGTCATACCGACAGCGGCGCCCGCAACATCAACTCGCGCGACGGGCATATCGCCCCCGGCGAGATCGCAATCGGCGTCGTGATCGGCAGGGCCTCTGAATATTTCGACTTTTTCGTCTACGCCATCGCATCCGTGCTGGTGTTTCCTTCCATCTTCTTCCCGTTTGACGGTCGTCTCGAAGGCACGCTGTACGCCTTCGCCATCTTCGCCTTCGCCTTCATCGCCCGCCCGTTCGGCACGCTGGCGTTCATGTACATACAACAACGGTTCAACCGCGAGACCAAGCTGACGCTGGCGCTCGTGCTGCTGGGCGCCTCCACGGCCGGCATCGCCTTCCTGCCGACCTATGCCACGCTGGGGCCGCTGTCCATCCTGCTGCTGTCGGTGCTGCGGGTGGGCCAGGGCGTGGCGCTGGGCGGCTCGTGGGACGGCCTGCCCTCGCTGCTGGCGCTGAACGCGCCGCCCAACAAGCGCGGCTGGTACGCCATGCTGGGCCAGTTGGGCGCGCCGGTCGGCTTCATCCTGGCCGCCGGGCTGTTCTCGTTCCTGCTGTCCACGCTCGACAATACGGACTTCCTCGACTGGGGCTGGCGCTATCCGTTCTACGTGGCCTTCGCCATCAACGTGGTGGCCCTGTTCGCCCGCTTGCGGCTGGTGTCCACCACGGAATATTCACGCCTGCTCGATGAACGGGAACTGGAGCCGACCAATGTGATCGAAATGTCGCACAGCCAGGGCCGCAACATCCTGATCGGCGCGCTGGCCGCGCTGGCCAGCTACGCCCTGTTCCACCTGGTGACCGTGTTCCCGCTGTCGTGGATCAACCTGTATTCGAGCCGTTCGATCGCCGACTTCCTGCAACTGCAGATGGGCGGCGCGGTGCTGGCCGCCGTCGGCATCGTGCTCTCCGGCCTGATCGCGGACCGCTTCGGCCGCCGCAGCACGCTCGGTGCGCTGGCCGTGCTGATCGGCGTGTTCAGCGGCTTCGTGCCGATGCTGATGGATGGCGGCGCGCTGGGCCAGAACGTGTTCATCCTGACCGGCTTCTGCCTGCTGGGTCTGTCCTACGGCCAGGCGGCCGGCGCCGTGACGGCCAACTTCGAAGCCAAATACCGCTACACGGGCGCGGCCCTGACCTCGGACCTGGCCTGGCTGGTGGGCGCCGGCTTCGCGCCGCTGGTGGCGCTGGGGCTGTCGGCCCACTTCGGCCTGGCCTACGTCAGCCTGTACCTGCTGTCGGGCGCGGTGGGTTCGCTGGCCGCCCTGAGCCTGAACCGGGCGCTGGAGATTCGGGACTAAGCCTGACGGGGCGCTAGCCCACACGACGGGGAGGGTCGCCTGACGGGCGCCCTCCCCGTTTTACTTTTCCACACCCGCCCTCCGCAACACCGTTGTTTATCAGCAACAGCCTTATCATGGATCAAGTTCTTGCACTGGGAGTAATTACGCGCCTCTGCCGCGACGATTTATTCTTGTAATTGAACAAGCATTATTTCCGGGCCGACCGAATAATGATCAGCAGCAGCTGTGCCATTCACAACCGAATGCCGCCAGAAATCCGATACACTGCCAGCTTTCCACGATTCGCCCCCACAGGCTACACCTTCGCCGGCACCCCAAGATGACCCAACCATTGCCCACGCCAGAGCAGCCCATGTTCTTTGTGCGGCCATCGCAACTGGCACAGATGCGCGATCCGCTGCACGCCAGCTGGAACCGCGCACTGGCCTCCCGCGATGCCACGCCCCCGTCGGGCATCGATCTCACGCAACTGATCGACTTCAGCAAGATGAACGAAGTGTTCGCCAGCTACCTGGAAGTGATCGGCTTGCCGGTGGCGGTCATCGACTTCAACGGCGTGGTGCTGGCGTCGTCGAACTGGCAGCGGCTGTGCATGGAATACCACCGCAACCATGAGGGCACCCTCAGCCGCTGCCTGGAAAGCGACACCAGCCTGTCGCGCCAGATGCAGGACGGCACCAATTACGCCATCTACCGCTGCAGCAATGGTTTGACGGACTGCGCCTCGCCCATCATCGTCGACGGCCAGCATATCGCCAACCTGTTCATTGGCCAGTTCTTCCTGCAGCCGCCCGACCTGGCCTATTTCGAGGGCCAGCGCGCACAATTCGGCTTTGAGCGCGACAGCTATTTCAAGGCGCTGGCGGAAGTGCCCATCGTGGCCGAAGAACGGGTGCCATCCATATTGAAGATGCTGGTCGGTTTCGCCAATCTGCTGGCCACGCAAAGCCTGGCCGAACACCGGGCCCGCACCGCCTACCTGGACGTCGAGCGGCAAGTGATCGAACGTACCCAGGCACTGGCCCGCAGCGAGCAGCGCATGCGCGCCATCATTGAACTATCGCCCATCCCCAAGGCCACGGTGACGGCCGACGGCCACATCTCCTATGTCAATGCGGCCTTCAGCCGCAGTTTCGGCTTTACCCTGGCCGAGGTCGCGACCATGGACGCGTTCTGGACCCGCGTACTGCCCGAGCCGCGGGCGCGGGCGGCCGCCGTCGCCACCTGGTGCGATCGGCTGAACGAATCCGTCGCCAAGGGCTTGCCGTTCCAGCCCACGGAACTGGCGCTGACCTGCCAGGATGGCGACGTACGCACCGTGATCGCTGAAACCGTGTCCATCGGCGGCGAGGCCGGCGGCGAGGACAGCCGCCTGATCGTGTTCTACGACATCACGCAGCTGAAACGGGCCGAATCGGCGCTGCGCGAAGCGAAAGAGCGCGTGGAAGCGGCCGCCTCGGCCGGCATTGTCGGCATCTGGGACTGGGACGTGGTCAACAACCGGCTGGTGTGGGACCAGGTGATGTACAAGCTGTACGGCCTGCGCGAAGGCGATTTCGGCGGCGCGTTCGACGCCTGGGCCGCCTCCATCCACCCGGACGACCGCGCCCACGTCGAGCGGGAAATCCAGGCCGCGCTGCGCGGCGAGCGCGAATACGCGCTTGAATTCCGGGTGCTGTGGCCTGACGGCTCCACCCATTACCTGAAAGCGGTGTCGCAAACCACGTTCGACGCGCAGGGCAAGCCCTTGCACATGATGGGCGTGAACTACGATACGACGGCGCAAAAGGAGATCCAGCTGCAACTGGACAAGCTGGCCTATTACGACCTGCTGACCGGCCTGCCCAACCGCCGCCTGCTGGAGGACCGGCTGCAGCAAGCGATCGCGCTGGCGCAGCGCAAGCGGCGCAAGGTGGGCGTGCTGTTCATCGACCTGGACCGCTTCAAGCAAGTCAACGACCTGCACGGGCATCAGGCGGGCGACTGGCTGTTGAAGGAAGTGGCCAAGCGCGCCAAGGCTTGCCTGCGCGCGTCGGACACGCCCTCGCGGCTGGGCGGTGACGAGTTCGTGGTGCTGCTGCCGGACGTGCTGAACATGGACGACGCCGTCAGCGTGGCCGAGAAGATCCGCGCCAGCCTGGCGCTGCCGTTCACCATGGATGACGGCCAGCTGCTCGACATCTCCTCCAGCATCGGCGTGGCGCTCTATCCCGACCAGGCGGACGACGCCCGCAAGCTGCTCATGTGCGGCGACGAAGCCATGTACAAGGCCAAGCAAGGCGGCCGCAACGCCGTGGTGGCCTGCGCCTGACCGCGGTGATTCCCGGCCGCCGGCACCAGCGCCAGCGCTAATAGGTCGAGGCCGCGTCGGACTGCTGGACCTGGCCCCGGTGGCTGTGGCCGTACCATTGGTAGTTGTTGCGCCCCCGCTCCTTGGCGCGGTACATGGCCACGTCGGCGTTCTTCATCATCGTCATCAGGTCGGCCCCGTCCTGCGGATAACAGCTGATGCCGATGCTGATGGTGACGCTGATCTCATGCTGGTCGAAATGGAAATTGGGCGTCATGGCGGCCATGATCTTGCGTGCCGTCTGGTTGATGGCATCGGTATCGGTCTTCTCCGTCACCAGCACCACGAATTCGTCGCCACCGAGGCGGGCCACCATGTCCGTCTGGTGCACATTGGCCGTCAGGCGGGCGGCCACTTCCTGCAGCAGCTTGTCGCCGGCGTCGTGGCCCAGTTCGTCGTTGATGATCTTGAAGCGGTCCACGTCGATGAACATCAGCGCGAACGCGCCCCCCTCCAGGGACTTCCTGCATAGCTGCTCATCGAGCGCCTCCATGAACATGGCCCGGTTCGGCAAGGCCGTCAATTCGTCGTAGAAGGCGCGCCGCTGCAATTCCTGCTGGTAGCGCTTGCGCTGTTCGATATTGTTCAAGGCCGTCAGCACGCATTCCTGGCCGTCAAAAACGATGCACTGGCACGACATCGAGGCCCAGAACGGCACGCCGTGCGCGTCCTGCAGGCGCACCTCCCAGTCCGCCACGCTGCGATGCTGGCGCAGATGCGCGAGCAGCACGTCGCGGTCTTCGCCGCGCAAGTAGAAGTCGGCCGGCCGCATCAGCGCCAGCGCCGCGGCCGGCCATTTGAATTGTCTGAGGGCATGCTCGTTGGCGAGCAGAATCGTATTGTCGCTGGTCCGGACGATCACGATGGGCAAGGGCGCGAACTGGAGCAGCCCCCGCAATTGCTGCTCGCCGTAGCGCAGCGCGCGCTCGACCCGCTCGCTTTGCCGCACCATGCGCTGCGAGAACAGGAACGCGGCCACCAGCAGCACGGACACGCCCACGAACATCAAGGCCAGCAGGATCACCTTGGTGGTGCGGAAGGCCCGGCCCAGGGTGGACGAAAAATCGTCCTCCAGCGGCTTCAGGGTTTGGTTGATGACGTTCAACTCGTGCAGCCGGGGCAGCATGGCTTCGTCGGCGGTGTCGCCGGCGCGCACGGCCTGCCGGATCTGCTCCCCCAGCGCCATCAGGCGGTCGATCTGGGCATCGGCCCGGGCCCAGATGGTGATGGCCTGGTCGATGTCGGGAATGTGGCGGAAGTGGCGGAACAGGCCGATCATGCCATCGATATCGTCGGGATGGTTGCGCCCCTGCAGGAAACCGGCGCGGGCGCGCGCCAGATCGGGATGGGGCTGTTCCAGTTCAAGCCGGGCCTGGCGGTCGCCCAGGATCACGTTCAGCGCTTGCCGGTAGGCCTGGAAGTCCTCTTCGCGCTGGTAGCGCCCGTAGCGCCCCAGCGCGAACACGGCATCTTTCTGGGCCTTTGACCACAAGCCTTCGCCGCCCACGTAGGCGCGACCGGCCGACAGCAAACCGATGCCGTAATAGGAAAACAGCAATACCACCACGATAATGGCCGAGAACAGCCACGCGATCAGGATCAGGCGCCGGCTGCTGGCGCCGTTGGCATGTACCGGTTCGATGTGCAGGGATTCGGCCATCTGTTCGCTTTTCGATATCGCAGCATGTCCGTCATGCGCGCGGACGGCTGACGTAAATGATACTCCCGTCCCGTCAGCGCTGCACGGCCACGAGCACAGGGGTGTGTTTCCTGGCAACTAGCAAGATGAGCATACCAGCTTGCCATTGGTCCAATATACATATTCTCTCACAGTTTCTCACGGGAAACAATTGCATGTAAAACTTGCCCTATGGGCATTTTTACGCAAAACTGATTGCGCTTTATTTCACCCTACGAAAAGGACGGCCCATGCCCACCCCAACCGCACGTCCCCAGACGCTCGCCAGTCTTATCCTGATTGGCCTGTTCAGCCTGGGTTTGCACGCCCCCGCCCACGCGGCCGACACCAAACCGGAAGCGAAAGCCGACGCCAAGAGCGAGATCGAGCTGCCGCCCCTGTCCGAGGACAAGAAAGTCCACCAATCCATCACCCTGAACGGCAAGGTGCTTAATTACGACGCCACCGTGGGCGCCATCAAGGTGCGCGACGCCAAGGGCAAGGTCACGGCCGAAGTGGTGTACACCTCGTACGTGGTGCCGGGCGCGGACGCCAAACGCCCCGTCACCTTCGCCTTCAACGGCGGACCGGGCGCCGCTTCCGTCTACCTGAACCTGGGCGCCATCGGCCCCAAGCGGGTGCAGTTCGGCGACGCCGGCAACGTGCCGTCCGATTCGTCTGAACTGAAGGACAACGGGGCCACCTGGCTCGACATGAGCGACCTGGTGTTCATCGACCCGGTGGGCACCGGCTTCAGCCGCTCGCTGGAGGACGCCGACAAGACCAAGGCCGATTTCTACGCCACCGAACCGGACATCAAATACCTATCGCGCGTGGTGTACGACTGGCTGGTCAAGAATGGCCGCCTGCGCTCGCCCAAGTTCGTGATGGGCGAATCCTACGGCGGCTACCGGGCGCCGCGCATCGCCTACCACCTGCAAACCCAATTGGGCGTGGGCGTGAAGGGCCTGATCATGGTGTCGCCGTACCTGGACCCGGCCGCCATCGGCGACGACTCGGCCCTGTCGCCGCTGCCGTGGATGATCAACCTGCCGTCGATGGCCGCCGTGCAGCTGGAAAGCCAGCGCCGCCTGACGCCGGCCGCCATGCAGGAAGTGGAATCGTATGTGCGCAAGCAGTACGCGCTGGACCTGTTCGCGGGCCGTTCTGATCCGGCCGCCATCGAACGCCTGGTGGGCAAGGTGTCGGGCCTGACGGGGGTCGATGCGCAAGTGGTGGGCCGGCTCGATGGCCGCCTGGACATCGGCACCTTCCTGCGTGAAGTGCACCGCGCCGACAAGAAGATCGGCTCCATCTACGACGCCAACGTGACTGCCTGGGACCCATTCCCGGAATCGGCCGACCGCAAGTCGGGCGACCCTATCCTGGACGCGCTGATCGCGCCCACCACCAGCGCCATGGTGGACTTCATCACGCGCGAGGTGGGCTGGAAGACGGAGGCGCGCTACAACGCGCTGTCGTATGACGTGAATCATGCCTGGGACCGGGCCGCCACCAACAAGGACAAGCCGGTGAGCGACCTGCGCATGGCCATCGCCAACGATCCCAACATGGGTGTGCTGATCGTACATGGCTATAACGACCTGGCTTGTCCCTACTTCGCCTCGCGCCTGATCATCGACCAGATGCCCAAGATGGGCAGCTCGCCGGTGCGGCTGTCGGTCTACCCCGGCGGCCACATGTTCTACAGCCGCGACGCCTCGGCGCAAGCGTTCAAGCGCGACGCGCGGGCGCTGTACGGCCTGTAATCAGCGCGCTTCAGCGCAGTAAGCCGGCCGCTTCGGCGGCCGGCACGTGATCCAGGTCGGGCCGGCGCCACGGGTCCACGTGGGTCATCAGGTTCAATACGCGGTGGCGTTGCAGCACGCGCTGGCGCGCCACCACGGCGATGTCGTGGCCCTGCTCCACGGTCAGCATGGCATCCACTTCCAGGTGGGCGTCCACCACGATCAGGTCGCCCATCTTGCGGGTGCGCACGTCATGCACGCCGCTCACGCCGGGCGTCTCCAGCAGCGTGCTGCGGATCGCCTCCACTTCCAGTTCGTCGGCGGCGCGGTCCATCAAGTCGTGCAGCGCATCCCAGCCGAACTCCCAGCCCATTTTCGAAATCAGGAAGCCGACGATCAGCGCCGCGATCGGGTCCAGGATGGGATAGCCCATCAGGTTGCCGGCGATACCGATGCCCACCACCAACGACGACGCCGCGTCCGAGCGCGCATGCCAGGCATTGGCCACCAGCATACTGGACTTGACGCGCGTGGCCACGGCCAGCATGTAGCGGAACAGCGTTTCCTTGGCCACCAGCGCGGCGGCGGCTACCCACAGCGCGGCCACATGCACCTGCGGGATCGCATCCGGTTTTTGCAGCTTGGCGATGGCGGACCACAGCATGCCCACGCCCACGCCCAGCAGCAGCAAGCCAAGCACCAGCGAGGCGGCAGTCTCGAAACGCTGGTGGCCGTAGGGGTGATCCTGGTCCGCGTCTTTCTTGCTGTGGTGGCTGGCGAACAGCACCACGAAGTCCGCCACCAGGTCCGACAGCGAGTGGATACCGTCCGCGATCAAACCCTGCGAACGGGAGAACACCCCAACGCCCACCTGGAGGCTGCTCAACACCAGGTTGATGGCGACGCTGACCCAGGTACTGCGGCTGGCGGCCGCCGCGCGCTCCTGCACGCTGTGCTGGGATTCTTCCTGGTCGTCTTCAAGCTGGTCAAAATTCATGGGCGGTGGGCTTTCTTGTGATGAGGAGTGCGGACGTTACAGCCGCCATTTTACGACGGGACGGCGCGCCGCGTGGCGGCCACCCTTATTCCTGCAGCAGCACCGAGGCGCCGCGCGCCAGCGCGCCAGCCACGGCCAGCGCATCCCAGTTGGTCAGGCGTATGCAGCCATGCGATTGCGTCTTGCCGATATTGCCCGGTTCCGGCGTGCCGTGGATGCCGTAATGCTTCTTGCTCAGCTCTATCCACACGGCGCCGACCGGGTTGTTGGGACCGGCCGCGATCATGGCCTTGGCGTCATTGCGCCTGGCGTCCCAGAACAGCTTGGGGTCATAGCGGTAGACGGGGTTGCGCACCACAGCCATGACCTTCCACTGGCCGTAGGGCAGCGGATCGTGCTCGCTGCCGGTGCTGGCCGGGAACTGGGCGAACGGCATGCCGCCGGCGTCGAGCAGCGTGAGGGTGCCGTCGGCCCGGCCGACCATCAGCGCCGTGGCCTTGGGCAGCGGACTGGCCGCCAGCACGTTGGGCACGACAATCTGTTCACCCGCGCGGTTCAGGTGCTTGCCGGGATTGAGCCGCTTGAGCAGCGCCGGGCTGCAATGAAAGCGTTCGCCCAGCGCCTCGGCCACGTTCGCGTAACCCAGCGTGGGCAGCCGGGCCTTGTCCGCCATGCTGGCCGGCGCCGCCGCGTAGGGCCCGGCCGCGTCCTGCGCCGTGATCATGTAGCTGCCCAGTATGGGCTCCTTGTCCTGCGCCAGCAGCGACCAGGTGGCCGCGTCGATGGCGCCTGTCACCTTCAACTGGTGCAATTTCTGGTAGCCGCTGATGGCGAGACGCAGGTTGCGGCTATAAGTGCCGTCGATCTCGCCGGACGAAAAGTGGGCGCGGTCCAGCAGCACCTGTGCCCGCAGCACATTGGCGCCCTTGGTGCGGGGGCCGATGGTGGCGGTGACGGGCAACTGGTTGATGGCGGCCGGATTGGGCGCGGCGACCTCCTTGTCCGGCGCGGCCAGCGCGGCAGGCGTGGCACCGGGCAGTGCGAGGCAGGCCGCCAACGACAACAAAAGACGGGGTGTTCTCAAGCGGAGTTCTTCCAGGGCGTATTTTCGTGACGCAAGATTATGACACCGGACGGCCAGCCGGCGCCACCGCGCGCGGCAATCGTGCGCGCCCCATGGCGGCAGGACACAGGGGGGCGTCCCATTTTTTTCGGTTTTACTAAATTGCGCGATACCTTACTAATTCACTGTAGCCAGTGCTATTCCATGCTACTTAGCGTCAAATCGCGCGACGAAACCGTACTAAATGACGCTAACGCCATATCGCTATTTAGTGTGATTTAGTGTTTCCGGGATGGCCATTTTAGTAAGGAATAGCGCGTTCCCGTATCGTTTCGCTAGCTATCGCGGCGTATAGAAAACCGCATCCCGGACGAGAACCACCCCGCATCCCCCGCGGCAGGGCAACGCCCTCAAGGCTGCAAACCCGCCTGCTTGTCGCGGAAGAAGGACCACGCCTCCTCCGCTATCTCCACGTCGCCGTTCTGCGGCCCCAGCATCATGCGGTACATCCATTTCAGCCGCTTGACCATGCTCGGCTCAGTGTGGCCGCCCTTGTCTACGCGGATCAGCGCCACTTGCAGCTTGCGGGGATCGGCGCCCCATGTGGTACGGGTGGCGCGCGTGACGTCGGCCACGTCGCGGTGCGGGAATTCCATCGACACCCCGGCCGCCGGTAACTGGTCCAGCTGGCGCCATTCGGCCACCGCCTCCTCCACCGGCACCACGGAGCCGCGCTGGCGCAACATGGCGAAGCGGATGTCGCCGCCCGCATAGGGGACGATGGGATCGGCCGTGCCGGCCACGATCAGGGCCGACACGGGCGTCCTGGGCGCGGCACACCCGCTCTTGGCCGCCATGGATGCGCCCACGGTGGCGAAGCCGGCCAACCGCGCGCCGCTCTCGGTGGCCAGCCGGAACGCCATGATGCCACCGTTGGACATGCCCATCACGTACACCCGCGCCGGATCGGCATGGTGTTCGGCCACGGCCTTGTCGATCACCGCGTTAAGGAAGCCCACGTCGTCGCTGTGGGGATTCGAGACGGCGTCGGAACGGCAATCGTTCCAGCCCGATTTGCCGTCGCTGCCCAAAGTGCCGTCCGGCGCCAGCACCAGCAACTGCTCGCGGTCGGCGATGTGCAGCCACATGGACAAGGGCGCCGCGATGCGCTCGCGCCCCAGCACCTGGGCGGCCGATCCCACATGGCCATGCAACACGATGACGAGTGGATGACGGCCCGGCGCCGGCTGGTCCGGGGTAGCCAGCAGATAGTGGCGCGCGCCGTCGGGCCGGGCCAGTTCGTAGGACGTGATCTGGGCCGCGCCCACGGCATGGGCCACGCCGGCCAGCAACAAGCCGGCGGCGGCCCGGGACAGGATGGATTTCACGGGATTGCGCCTTTCCTTGGTCCATTAGCTCCGGCGATACTGCCACAGAACACGATGACGGGCAATCAAGCTTGCCCGCCCCGCCACCCGGCCTGGCCCGGACGCCACACCAAATGCCCAGCCAGCGCAACACCCAAACGGCAGCCACTTGATCCGGCGATGGTTGCCACGCCCTTTTCCGCAACACGCCACTGATATAATCGACGCATGGGAATGACACGCACGACTCGCCTTTTCGCCGCCTGGATCGCCTGCCTGGCCATCCTGTTCGCTGCGTTCGCGCCATCGATTTCCCACGCGCGCGCCGCCGCGACCGGCGCCGGCTGGATGGAGGTATGCAGCACGGCGGGCGCCAAGCTGGTGGACATGAATGCTGGCCAGGGCCTGGACATGCAACTGCCGGCCGCCGGCGGTGTCGACACCTCCCACCTCGATCATTGCCCATTTTGCTACACCCATGGCGGCGCCCCGCTGGCCCTGCCGGGCGCGCAACTGACGCTGCCCGCCTTCGCCGCGCAAGACACCCATCCCTTCCTGTTCTATCACGCCCCGCGCCCGCTGCCCATCTGGACGGCGGCGCACCCGCGCGCACCACCTTCCGCAACGATCTAAGCCTCACTGACGCTGGCTGCCCAGGCGCACTGCGCGCCGCCGGGCTCCGGTTCGTGCCGTCAATTCGCGCCCTGTTCCCGCATCCGAAACGCCTTAGGCGGCGGCATGCGGTCCGGCGCGCCGGCCTGCGTCCCAAAATAACAAGATCAGTGCAGAAGGATAGCTCCATGAAGTCGCACCACACCCCCATCGCCGCGGCCCTGCTCGCGGCTTTCGCCTGCACCTGCGCCGGCGCCCTGGCGGACGACGCCATTTTCGACAGCGGTCTGCAGGAAGTCGTGATCAAAGGCGAAAAACGCGCCACCGTGGCGCCGGTCGTCACCACCGAGTCCATCACAGCCTCCCAGATCGAGGCCAGCATCAACGCCGTCACCACGGCCGAAGTGCTCAACTACCTGCCCAGCATGCACGTGCGCGAGCGCTACGCGGGCGACCGCAACGGCATCCTCGTCATGCGCGTCAACAGCTCGATCTCCAGCGCACAGACCACCGTGTACGCGGACGACCTGCTGTTGTCGAACTTCCTCAACAACAGCTTCAGTACCGCGCCCCGCTGGGGCATGGTGGCGCCGGTGGAAATCGAGCGGGTGGACGTGCTGTATGGCCCATTCTCCGCGCTCTACCCCGGCAACTCGGCCGGCGGCATCGTGATGATGACTACCCACATGCCGGAACGCTTCGAAGCCCACGCCGGCGTTGACCTGATCAGCCAGGACTTCAAGCTGTACGGCACCAGCCAGCACTACAACGGGACCCACGCCAGCGCCGCCCTCGGCAACAAGGCCGGCCCGTGGTCGTACTGGATCACGGCCGATCACCTGGACAACCACGGCCAGCCCCAAACCTTTGGCGCGGCCACCAAACCCCTACCCAAGGACTCCCCCAAGGCCGGCACGGCCTACACCTCCGTCAGCGGCGAACTGCGCGACACAGATACCAGCGGCAACCCGCGCATCATCACCAGCGCCATCGGCGCCGACCACACGGTACAGGATACCGACAAGATCAAGCTCGCCTACGACTTCAGCCCCACCGTGCGCGCCATGTACACGCTGGGCATCTGGCAGAACAAGTCCACCACCGACGTCACCGCCTACCTGCGCGACAACGCGGGCAATCCCGTCTACAACACGGCATCCAGCGGCGCGGGCAAATATGTCAAGTTCGCCGGCGACAGCAATTACTACACGCTGGCCGGCACCTCGCCCGGCTACAGCGAAAGCCGCCACCTGATGCATGGCCTGTCGCTCAAGTCGGACACGGGCGGCACGTGGGACTGGGAAGCCATCGCCAGTCTGTACGCGCAGGACATGGACCGCAGCCGCAGCGCCGCCAACACGGGCAGCCTTACGGATTCCGGCACGGGCGCCCAACGCCCCGCCGGCACGCTCACCGTGGCCGACGGCACCGGCTGGCGCAACCTGGACCTGCGCGGCACCTGGCGCGCCGACGGCACGGCCACCAGCGCCCACATCCTCAGCTTCGGCTATCACGTGGACCGCTACACCCTCAAGTCGGTCACCTCGGCCGTGGCGTCGGACTGGCTGTATGGCGACGCGGCGGCCAAACCGTCCAGCAATTCCTACGGCAAGACGGAAACGCAGGCTCTGTACCTGCAGGATGCGTGGCGCCTGGCGCCGGCCTGGCGCCTGGTGGCGGGGGCGCGCGCCGAACACTGGCGCGCCTTCGACGGCAGCAACTACAACGCGGCCAACGTGCCCGCCTACCAGCAACTGAACTACGCGGCCCGCAGCAGCACCGACATCTCGCCCAAACTGGGCCTGTCCTGGCTGGCCAACACCGAGTGGACGCTGCGCGCCGCGCTGGGCAAGGCCGTGCGCTACCCCACCGTGGCCGAGATCTTCCAGGTCATCAGCCTGCCCAACAACGTCAAGCAGAACGATCCCAACCTCAAGCCCGAGCGCGTGGTATCGGGCGAACTGGTGGCGGAGCGCCACTTCCAGCGCGCCAGCCTGCGCTCGTCGCTGTTCTGGGAAGCCAAGCGCGACGCGCTGATCTCGCAATCGGACGTCACCGTCACGCCCAACATCTCCAGCATCCAGAACGTGGACAAGGTGCGCACCTACGGCATCGAGGAAGCGTTCGACGCGCGCGACTGGCTGCTGCGCGGCCTGGACGTGAACGGCAGCGCCACCTGGACCCGCACCACCATCACGGGCGATACCCGCAACCCCGGTCTGGTAGGCACCGACCAGCCCCGCATTCCCGACTGGCGCGCCACGCTGGTGGCCACGTACCACGCCACCGACCGCATGGCACTCAGTGTCAGCTACCGCTTCAGCGGCCGCCAGCACAATGCGCTTTACAATACGGCCACCCACCAGTACAACGACGTCAATCCCAACGTGTACGGCGCCGTGAGCCATTACAGCGTGTTCGACACCAAGCTGCTGTACAACGTGAACGAGCGCTGGTCGGCGGCGCTGGGCATCAACAACATCGGCAATTTCAAGTACTACGTGAACCCGAACCCGTATCCGCAGCGCACCCTGTTCGCCAGCGTCAAATATGACTACTAATACAACCATGAAGCGGAACACTGCGATGCGACCATTATCTTTCCAGGCATGCACCATGCAGCAAATCGTCAATTCCATCCGTACGCGCGGCTGGCCCGCGCTGGCGGCGTTGGCGATGTTGACGTCAGGCGCCGCCAGCGGCACCGCCGGCGCGCAGGCCATGCCCCAGGGGCACACAATGAAGCCCGCCAAACCGGCCGAACTGGGCACGGCCGCCGCCATCGACGCGCGCGGCGCCATCTGGACCGTCAGCAAGGAGCTGGACGGCGCGGCCCAATATCTGGTGCTGCGCAAGTCCGACGACGACGGCGCCAGCTGGTCGGCGCCCACCCGCATCCTGAGCGAACCGGAAGCCATCGCGGCCGATGGCGAAAGCCGTCCCAAGCTGCTGTTCGGCCCCAAGGGCGAGTTCTACATCAGCTACAGCAAGCCGCTGGCCAAGCCCTACACGGGCGACGTGCGCTTCATCCGTTCGCTCGACGGCGGCCACACCTTCTCGGCCCCCGTCACCGTGCACGCCGACCGTGCCATCATCACCCACCGCTTCGACGCCATGACCATCGACCCGCAAGGCCGCATCTACGTGGCCTGGATCGACAAGCGCGACGTCGAACAGGCCCGCGCGCGCCAGCAGGACTACAGCGGTGCGGCCGTCTACTACGCGATGTCCGACGACCGCGGCACCAGCTTCCACGGCGACTACAAGGTGGCCGACCATAGCTGCGAATGCTGCCGTATCGCCTTCACCACCAGCCCGGACGGCAAGGCCATGGCCCTGTGGCGCCACGTGTTCGCCCCCAACGTGCGCGACCACGCGCTGGCCGAACTGACGCCGTCCGGCGCCGTCGCCACGCCCACCCGCGCCACCTTCGACGACTGGCACGTGGATGCCTGCCCGCACCAGGGCCCGGCGCTCGCCTACGCTGCCGACGGCACCCGCCACCAGGCGTGGTTCACCGTCAAGGGCGAGGATGGCGGCGTCTATTACGCCAGCGCGGCGCCGGGCAAGCCGCTGGGCGCCCCGGTCAAGCTCGGTTCCGACCAGGCCGACCATGCCGCCATCGCCGTCGATGGCCGCAACATCGTGCTGGCGTGGCGCCAGTTCAACGGCAAGGCCACCGCCATCATGGGCCGCGTCTCGCGCGATGCGGGCCAGACCTGGCGCGAAACGGAACTGGCCAGCACGGCGCAAGCGTCGGACCATCCGCAACTGCTGCAGGGCCGCAGCGGCATCGTGCTCGTGTGGCGCACCGCGGCCGAAGGCGTGCGCGTGGTGCCTGTCAAACTGGAGGAAAAATAATGAAACGCTTGATCGCAACCGTCTTAATGTCCCTATCCATGTCGCTGGGCGCAGGGGCCGGCGCCCAGACCGCCGAAGCCAGACTGCCCGTGGCCTCGTTCGAAGCGGACAGCCTGACGCAGATCGTGCGTACGCACGCGGGCAAGCCGTTCGTGCTGATCCTGTGGTCGCTGGACTGCGTGTACTGCCAGGCCAGCCTGAACGCGCTGGCGGAACAGAAGCGCAACCACCCGGAACTGGACATCGTGACCCTGTCGACCGACGGCGTGGGCGATCCGCAAACGGACGCGCTGGTGGAGCAGCGCCTGCGCAAGCTGGCCCTGACCGGCAACGCCTGGGGCTTCGGCGCGGCGCCGGCTGAACAACTGCGCTACGCGATCGATCCCAAATGGCATGGCGAGATGCCCAGAAGTTACTGGTTCGACGCCCAAGGCCGGCGCACGGCCCATTCCGGCGTGGTCACGCCCGCCACCATTGAGCGACTGGCGGGCAAGAACCAACTTTAAGTCGCGGGACTGGTCAAGTGTATTAATCCAGGCTTGAGCTGACAGGAGGTATGAGGTGTACTGTCAATAGTGGACACTTCCGTTTCAAGCCGCCAGCGCCTGTTTGCTGAAATCAGCGGCAAACGACGCTGGTGATACGTAGCCAAGGCGCGAATGACGCCGCTGGCGGTTATAGAAG
>NZ_JACEZU010000001.1 GCF_014042355.1 Rugamonas apoptosis | reverse complement strand
TACTCACCCGTTCGCCACTCGCCGCCAGGTTGCCCCGCGCTGCCGTTCGACTTGCATGTGTAAGGCATGCCGCCAGCGTTCAATCTGAGCCAGGATCAAACTCTTCAGTTTAATCTCTGTTTGTTTGTCGACGACATTGCTGCCGCCGAATTCGTCCCATTGGTCCGAATTCGCTCACTCAAAATACTGACAGGCTACTCTTGCGAGTATCCTATTTCATTTATTTCTTGTGAACATTTGATATTTTAAGTATCACGAAGACTGGCTTCGTGTGCACTTCCATCAAACGTCCACACTTATCGACTGTGAATTTTTAAAGAACTTATTCGGTACTGCTTGCGGCGTTTCTGACAAAGCGTTTTGTTTATCAGCCGCGAAGAAGAAAGAGTATGAAGCGTTTAGTTCGTTTCGTCAACCCCTAACTTCCGCCCCGTTCAACTCGCATTTGCACGCGCCGTTTTGCGGGGAGGCGAACTATAGCAAAGGGCGGCGCGGCTGACAAGGCCGGCAGCGTAAAATAGCGGTTTCACCGATTCGCACGCCTGTCATGACTATCCTGCTCACCACCCTCAACGCCCGCTACACCCACGCCTCACTGGGTCTGCGCTACCTGCTGGCCAACATGGGGCCGCTGCAGGAACAAACAAAGCTGCAGGAATTCGTGATCGGTGCGAAGACGACGGAAATCGTGGAACGCATCCTGGCCCGGCAGCCTCGCATCGTCGGTTTCGGTATCTATATATGGAACGTCGAAGAAACCACCAAGGTCGTGGCCATGCTCAAGCGCGTGGCGCCGCAGGTGGTGGTCGTATTGGGGGGGCCGGAGGTATCGCACGAGCCGGGCGAACAGCAGATTGTCCAGCTGGCCGATTACCTGATCACGGGATGGGGCGACGTCACCTTTCCCAAGCTGTGCGGCGAGATCCTGAACGGCCCCAAGCCGCTGATGAAGATCCATGCCGGCGTCCAGCCACCGATGGCCGAGATCAAGCTGCCGTATTCGCTCTATAGCGACGACGACATCAAGAACCGCACCATCTATGTGGAAGCCTCGCGCGGCTGCCCGTTCAAGTGCGAATTCTGCCTGTCCGCCCTGGACAAGACAGCCTGGCCATTCAACCTGGACGCCTTCCTGGCCGAGCTGGAAGGACTGCACGCGCGCGGCGCCCGCCTGTTCAAGTTCGTCGACCGCACCTTTAACCTGAACATCAAGACCAGCCTGAAGATCATGCAGTTCTTCCTCGACAAGCTGGCCGCCTATCCCGACGACCCGGTCTACGCCCACTTCGAACTGGTGCCCGATCACCTGCCGGACGCGCTCAAGGAAGGCATCAGCAAGTTCCCGCCCGGCGCACTGCAGTTCGAGATCGGCATCCAGAGCTTCAATCCCGCGGTGCAGACGCTGGTCAGCCGCAAGCAGGACAACCAGAAAGCGGCCGACAACATCCGCTGGCTGACCACCCAATCGCACGCCCACATGCACGTGGACCTGATCGCCGGCCTGCCGGGTGAAGACGTGGCCAGCTTCGCGCGCGGCTTCAACCAGCTGTGGGCGCTCCATCCGCACGAGATCCAGTTCGGCATATTGAAGCGGCTGCGCGGCACACCCATCATCCGCCATACGGAAGCATACGGCCTGGTGTTCGAGCCGTATGCGCCCTACACTATCCTGGCCAACAAGGACATCGACTTCCCCACCATGCAGCGCCTGGTGCGCTTCGCCCGCTACTGGGACCTGGTGGCCAACTCCGGCCGCTTCGCGCACACGCTACCAGTGCTGCTGGGCGAATCGGCGTTCGAGCACTTCATGGACTTCTCCGACTGGCTGTATGCGAACACGGACGCCACTCACCGCATCGCCCTTGACCGCCTTGCCGCGATGGTGTCGAAATGGCTGCAGACACGCGGCATGAGTAAAGCGGCGGCCGACGAACTGCTGGCCAGCGACTACGCCGGCCGCAACGAATCGGGCTCGCGCATCAAGCCAGCGGCCGCCAACACACCGGCGGCGCGGGCCGAAACGGCGGCGCCGCAGCGCCAGGCGCGCCACCTGGCGGCCTGATAAGACGCAGGGCCGGCGGGATCAGCGGTGGCGGTCCCGCCCAAACTCCCTTAAACTGGCGTCATGCCCTCCGTCCAAGAGCCCACACTCACTCTCGATTCCAGCGCCGCCACCGCCACCGGCACCTGGCAAGTCCACGCACTCGCGCTGGGCGGCGCGATGCATACCCTCACCGGCCAGCTCAATTCCCTGAAGGACAAGGCCCATATCCAATGGGACTTGACTGGTATCGACAGCATGGACCACATCGGCGCCCAATTACTCTGGAACGCCTGGGGCAAGGCCCGTCCCGCGGCGCTGCGGCTGGCGCCGGGGCAGGAGGAATTCTTCAAACGGCTGGAGGCGGCCGGTAATCTGGAACTGAAAGCCCCGCGCAAACAGCGCCTGACCTCCGTCATGGTGCTCGGCTTCGCCATGCTGAAGTTCTTCGCCCACTTGCGTGGCGTGATCTCGCTGGTGGGCTCCGTGACGCAGGATATCGGCCGCTTCGCGCGCCATCCACTGCGCGGCCCGTGGCGCGAAATCTCGGCCAACATCTACCACGCCGGCCCGCAGGCGCTGGGCATCACGGCGCTGGTCGGCTTCCTGATCGGTGTGGTGCTGTCCTACCTGTCGGCCCAGCAGCTGCGCAATTTCGGCGGCGATATCTATCTGGTCAACCTGTTGGGCATGAGCATCATCCGCGAACTGGGTCCGCTGCTGGCGGCCATCCTGGTGGCCGGCCGCTCCGGTTCCTCGATCACGGCGCAACTGGGCGTGATGCGGGTGACGGAGGAACTGGACGCCATGCTGGTGATGGGCATCTCGCACGGCTTCCGCCTGATCCTGCCCAAGGTGATCGCGCTGGCCGTCTGCATGCCGCTGCTGGTGATCTGGACTGATGTCATGGCGCTGATCGGCGGCATGGTGTCGGCCAACGTGGAATTGCACCTGTCGCCGTACTACTTCATCGAGAAGCTGCCGGACGCCGTGCCGCTGGCGAACTACATGATCGGCCTGGGAAAAGGCGCCGTGTTCGGCGTGCTGATCGCGCTGGTGGCCTGCCACTTCGGCTTGCGCATCAAGCCCAACACGGAAAGCCTGGGGCGCGGCACCACCACCTCGGTGGTCACCGCCATCACCGTCGTGATCCTGGCCGACGCCGTGTTCGCGATCCTGTTCAACGGCGTGGGGTACTGATGGACGAGAACCAGCCAGCGCCATCTCCCGAGTCCTCCTGCGGCGCGCCCAACACGGGCGTGCTGAAACTGGATGGCAGCGTGCCGGTGGTGGAGATCACGGGCCTGTGGACCAAATTCGGCCGCACCGTCGTGCACCAGGATCTGGACCTGGCCATACAAGCGGGGGAGATCCTGTCCATCGTGGGCGGCTCCGGCACCGGCAAGACCGTGCTGCTGCGCCAGATGCTGGGACTGGAACGCCCCGCGCGCGGCTGCGTGCGCGTGTTCGGTGAGGACATCAGCGAAGTCGATGCGAGCCAGTTGCAGAAGCTGCGCAACCACTGGGGCATGCTGTTCCAGCAAGGCGCCCTGTACTCGGCCCTGACCGTGTTCGAGAACATCGCCCAGCCCCTGCGCGAACTGCACAAGATCCCGGAAGACCTGGTGCGCGACGTGGTGCTGCTGAAGATGAATATGGTGGGCCTGGGGCCTGAGCACGCCGGCAAGATGCCGTCCGACCTGTCCGGCGGCATGATCAAGCGGGTGGCGCTGGCGCGCGCCCTGGCGCTGGAGCCGCGGCTGCTGTTCCTGGACGAACCGACGGCCGGCCTCGACCCCGACCTGTCGGAAAGCTTTGTGGCCCTGATCAAATCGCTGCACCGCGAACTGGGGCTGACGGTGGTCATGGTCACGCACGACCTGGACACACTGTTCGCGCTGTCGACCCGCATCGCCGTGCTGGCCGAAAAACACGTGATCGCCATCGGCCCCACGCGCGAGCTGCTGAAGATCGACCACCCATTCATCAAGGAGTTCTTCCTGGGCGACCGCGGCCGCCGCGCGCTGGAAGCGCTCGACACGTCCCCGCCACAGCCCAAGGGCGCGCCAGAAATCAAACACTGAGTCAACACTGAGCGGACACTGAATACGCAACGGAGCATCCATGGAAAACAGATCGCACGCACTCATGACAGGTTTTTTCACGATCACACTGGTGATCGCGGCGGTGCTGTTCGGCCTCTGGTTCAACCGCGACCGCATCGAGCGCGTGCCGTACCAGCTGGCCACCACCCAGCCCGTGCCCGGCCTGAACCCGCAAGCGCAGGTGCGCTACCGTGGCCTGCAGGTGGGCAAAGTGGCCAGCATCGGCTTCGATCCCAAGGTGACCGGCCAGATCCTCGTCACCCTCAGCATCAACCCGGACGCGCCCATCACCAAAACCACCTTCGCCACGCTGGGCTACCAGGGCGTGACGGGCATCGCCTACATCCAGCTGGACGACGACAAGGTGGGCTCGCCGCTGCTGGGCACCAACGTCGATAACCCTGCCCGCATCCCGCTGCGTCCCGGCCTGCTGGACCAGCTGGAGAAAAGGGGTAAACAGATCCTGTCCCAGGCCGAACAGGCGGCCGACCGCCTGAACGCCTTGCTCAGCCCTGCCAACCAGCGCGTGATGCTGTCCGCCTTCACCGACATCAGCACGGCCGCCAAGGCTTACGGCGCGCTGCCGGAACAACTGCAGCCCACCATAGACCGCCTGCCCGCGCTGGCCGACCAGGCCCACGGCGCGCTGCAATCGGTGACCGCACTGGCCAACGACGCGCGCCGCCTGACCACCAGCCTGCAGGCGCCCGACGGCCCGCTGGCGCGCATGAGCGGCACGGTGGACCGGGTCGGCCTGTCGGTGGAGGCGGTCACCAGCGGCGTCGAGATGGACGCCTTGCCGCACGTGATCTCGCTCACCGACGAATCGCGTTCGTCGATGCGGGCCCTGAAGAACACCATGAACAAGCTCAATGAACGTCCGCAAAGCTTGCTGTTCGGCGCGCCCGGCACCCAGCCCGGCCCCGGCGAGGACGGCTTTACGGCACCGGCCAAATGAGGAACCCTGCGATGACCAACCCTTCCCGCCTGGCCACTATGGTCACAATGGCCGCCACCCTGCTGCTGAGCGGCTGCGCCAGCGGCGGCCGCACGGCCACCACCCTGTACGATTTCGGCCCGCTGCCGCAAACCAGCGCCGCCACCGCGCCCGCGCCGCTGCCGGCCCTGATCGTGGCCGACGTGGACGGCCCGCCAGCGCTCGACTCGGAGCGCATGCAATACCGGCTGCTGTACGCGGATGCGCATCAGGCCCGCCCCTACGCCTACAACCAGTGGACCAGCACCCCGCCGCAGTTGCTGACCCAGCGCATCAAGGCGCGTTTGGCGCAGGCTGGCGTCAAGGTGCTGACTTCGACCGACGTGGGCAGCGGCGCGCCCATGCTGCGCCTGGAACTGGATGATTTCGCCCAGAACTTCACCAGCGCCACCCAGAGCAGCGGCGCATTGGCCGTACGCGCCTCGCTGTTCCGTAACCACCGGCTGGTGGACCAGCGCACCTTCCAGCGCAGCAGCCCGGCACCCAGCGCCGACGCGGCCGGCGGCGCCCACGCGCTGGCCGACGCCAGCGACGCGCTGACCGCCGACCTGCTGACGTGGCTGGCCACGCTGCCGCAACAATAACGTAGCAATGGCGCAGCAATGACGCAGCAAACCGATCCACCAGCGGCCAATCCGCCACCGGCACGAGAACCGGCACCCGTACCTGCTCAAGTACCGACGCAAGTATCGGCGCAAGCACAGGCGCAAGCACCGGAGCCGGCGACCGTGTCCGGCGCCACGCCCGGCCGCAGTTCGGCGCTGGCGCGCGCCGCGCTGCTGGCCTATGTGCTGTTGATCGTGTACGCCAGCTGGTATCCCTTCTCGGGCTGGCAGAACCACGGGCTGTCGCCGCTGATCTTCCTGGAGCACGTGGAGCTGCCCCGCTACTGGACCAAGTTCGACGCCATCACCAACGTCATCGGCTACATCCCGCTGGGCACCCTGCTCGTGTACGCGCTCTACCCGCGCGTGACGCGGCTGGCCGCCTGGCTGCTGGCCAGCGCCAGCGGCGTGCTGCTATCGGGCCTGATGGAAGCCGTGCAAACCTATCTGCCCAGCCGCGTGTCGTCCAACCTGGACTTCTACACCAACGCGGCCGGCTGCAGCCTGGGCGCCCTGATCGGCGTGCTGACAGTGCGCCGCCTGCTCGACCAGAGCCAGTTGTACCGGCTGCGGCGGCGCTGGTTCGCGCCCCAGGCCAGCCAGGGCCTGGTGCTGCTGGCCCTGTGGCCGCTGGCCCAGATCTACCCGCAAAGCTTCCTGTTCGGCCACGGCCAGTTGCTGCCCATCCTGTCCGAATGGCTGTCCGAGCTGCTGGACACGGAAATCGACCTGGGCGCCTGGTTGCGCCCCGTGGCCACGCTGACGGTGGAACAATACTGGCTGTCCGAAACCATCATCACGGCCTGCGGCATGGTGGGCGCGGCGCTCACGCTGCTGTGCCTGCTGCGCCGCCCGGCGCCACGCGCCACGCTGGTGGCGGCGCTGGTGGGCGCGGCCGTCGTCGTCAAGGCGCTGGCGACGGCGCTGCTGTTCTCGCCCGAGAACGCCTTCGTGTGGGTCACGCCGGGCGCCGAAGGGGGCTTTTTGATCGGCGCCATCATGCTGGCCGGCCTCGCGTTCGCGCCGCACGCGGCCCAGCGCCGGCTGGCGGCCCTGACTTTGCTGCTGAGCCTGCTCATCGTCAACACCACGCCGGCCAACCCGTATTTCGTCGCCACGCTGCAAACCTGGGTGCAAGGAAAATTCCTCAACTTCAACGGCGCGGCCCAATTCCTGTCGCTGCTGTGGCCGTTCTTCACGGTCTGGTACCTGTGGCTGCCGGCGCACGGCCAGCAACGGACGTGACGGCGGCCCGCATGGGGCCGCGATCGCGGGTATCATAGCGGCTGTCAACCAACACGAGACTGCCATGAGCGACGACCTGTATTACCAACGCCACGTCTTCTTTTGCGTGAACCAGCGCGACGACGGCCGCCCCTGCTGCAGCGACCACAACGCCATCGCGGCCCAGAAACACGCCAAGAAGCGTTGCAAGGAACTGGACATCAACGGCGCCGGCAAAGTCCGCATCAACCAGGCCGGCTGCCTGGACCGTTGCGACGAAGGCCCGGTGCTGGTGGTCTACCCCGAAGGCACCTGGTACACCTACGTCGACACCGCCGACATCGATGAAATCGTCGACAGCCATCTGGTGAACGGCAAAGTGGTGGAACGTTTGAAAATCTGAACTCCCTGATTTGATTCACATGAACAAGAACTCTGAAAAATTCACGCTGCAAGGCGGCGCCGGCCAGATGGAAGGCCTGATCGACTTTCCCAAACAGGCGCCGCGCGGCATCGCGCTGGTGGCCCACCCGCACCCGCTGTACGGCGGCACCATGGACAACAAAGTGGCCCAGACCCTGGCCCGCACCTTTGTCGGCCTCGGCTACGTGGCGGCCCGCATCAACTTCCGTGGCGTGGGCGCCTCCGAAGGCGAGCACGACCACGGCCACGGCGAGACGGACGACATGGCCGTGCTGCTGGCCTACATGCAGCAGCGCTACCCGGGCTTGCCCGTGGCCCTGTCCGGCTTCTCGTTCGGCACCTTCGTGATGGCGCGCCTGCAGGAACAACTGGTGGCGGCCGGCACCCCGGCCGAGCGCCTGGTGCTGATCGGCACGGCGGCCGGCAAATGGGAAGTGGCCAACGTGCCGGCCGATTCCATCGTCATCCACGGCGAGCTGGACGAAACCATCCCGTTGAAGGACGTGTTCGACTGGGCCCGCCCGCAAGACTTGCCCGTGATCGTGATTCCCGGCGCCGACCACTTCTTCCACCGCAAGCTGCAGCACATCAAAGGCTGGGTCAACCAGCTGTGGCACACGCGGCCGGAACAGGACACCGCGACGGCGGCCTAAGCAACTATAATGGGCGCGCCTGTTCCAGGCCGCCCGTCCCCCAACTTAGACACCCGAAACACACCCATGAAAAAATTATTCGCGGCACTGGCCACCAGTGTCTTGATGATGACCGCCGCCGTCGCCCAGACGCTGCCGCCGCCCACCATCGCCGCCAAATCCTGGCTGCTGCTGGACGCCACCAGCGGCCAGATCATCGCCTCGCAGGACCCCAACGCCCGCATCGAGCCAGCCTCGCTGACCAAGGTCATGACAGCCTACCTGACCTTCGCCGCCGTCAAGGACAAGAAGCTGGACTTGAACCAGATGGTCAACGTCTCCACCCATGCGTGGAAAGTCGATACCAGCAGCTCGAAGATGTTCATCGACCCGGCCACCCCGGTCAAGGTCAACGACCTGCTGTACGGCTTGATGGTGCAATCCGGTAACGACGCGGCCGTGGCCCTGGCCGAAGCCGTGGCCGGCGACGAGTCCGCCTTCGTGGTGATGATGAACCGCGAAGCGCAGCGCATGGGCCTGACCTCGACCCACTTCGCCAACCCGCACGGCCTGCCCAGCCCCGAGAACTACTCGACGGCGCAGGACTTGTCGGTGCTGGCCAAGCGCGTGATCCTGGACTACCCCGAGTTCTACAAGATCGATTCCGTCAAGAGCTTCACCTACAACAAGATCACCCAGCAGAACCGCAACCGCCTGCTGTGGCTGGACCCGACCGTGGACGGCATGAAGACCGGCCACACGGAAGGCGCCGGCTTCTGCATGATCGCCTCGGCCCACCGCCCCAACGGCACCGGCGAGCGCCGCCTGATCGCCGTGGTGCTGGGCACCGCGTCCGACGGCGCCCGTACCCAGGAAAGCCAGAAGCTGCTCAACTGGGGCTTCCAGAACTTCGACACGGTCAAGCTGTACTCCAAGGGCCAGGCCATCGCCACCCCGGAAATCTGGAAAGGTTCCAAGGGCAGCGTCAAGATCGGCTTCCCGAACGACGTGCTGGTGACCGTGCCCAAGGGCGTGGCCGGCAAGATGAAGCCGCTGCTGGAACGCAAGGACCCGCTGGTGGCCCCGCTGGCTGAAAACAGCCGCGTTGGCACGCTCAAGATGATGGTCGATGGCAAGCCGCTGCTGGAACTGCCGGTGGTGTCGCTGGAGACGGTGGAGCAAGCCTCCATCTTCGGCCGCGCCTGGGATTCCATGCGCCTCTGGCTGAAATAAACGCTCGCATCGCAAACAAACAAAAGTCCGCTTCAGCGGACTTTTGTTATTGCATGTTGCTCTCTGCGGTGCTTGCAACGGTCGAGGCCGCTTATCGGTGAAATGTCGCACTCGGGCCAAGTAGTCGTGTAACAATACTACTTGCGATTCGGTATTGAATCTTCCCCGCCCACCGTCCGAGAAACCGTCATGAACTACCAACCGCCCGCCGGCCTGCTTTGCCCCTCCACCGTCACCAGCCAGAACGGTCCCACGCTGTCGCGCGTGGTGGCCGGCATGTGGCGCATGGATGCCTGGCAGATGACGCCGCAGCAGCGCCTGACCCTGATCAAGCGCTGCCTGGCGCTGGGCGTGACCAGCTTCGACCATGCCGACATTTACGGCAACTACAGCGTGGAAGCCCTGTTCGGCGAAGCGCTGGCGCTGCAGCCGTCGCTGCGCGGACAGGTCCAACTGGTGAGCAAATGCGGCATCAAGCTGGTGTCGCCGGCCCGGCCGGAACACAGCATCCAGCATTACGACACCAGCGCCGCCCACATCACGGCCTCGGTCGAGCAATCGCTGCGCGCGCTGGGCACCGACTACCTGGACCTGCTGCTGATCCACCGGCCCGACCCGCTGATGAATTTCGACGAGATCGCCGGCACCTTCAGCCGCCTGCGGCTGCATGGCAAGGTACGCCATTTCGGCGTCTCCAACTTCAGCCGCCACCAGTTCGAATGCCTGAACCGGCGCATTGCGCTGGCCACCAACCAGGTCGAATGTTCGCCGCTGCACGTGGCGCCCATGTTCGATGAAACCTTCGACGGCTTGCAGGACCAGGGCGTGCGGCCCATGGTGTGGTCGCCACTGGCCGGCGGCCGCCTGTTCAGCGGCGGCGACGCAGCGGGCGAGCGGGTGCGCGCGGTAGTGCAGCGCATCGCGGACGAACTGCAACAGCCATTCGCCAGCGTGGTGTTCGCGTGGATCATGCAACTGCCATCGCGGCCATTACCGCTGACGGGCAGCGGCCGCATTGAAGCCATCGTCGACGCCGTGCGCGCCACGCAATTCAGCCTGAGCCCCAGCCAGTGGTTCGAGATCCTGCGCGCCGCGCGCGGCCACGAGGTGGCTTGAGGCGGAAAACAAACCGGGGTCAGGTCATGCCGTCACACATCTTGCGTGATCACATGAGCTGACCCCGGTGTGGGGGTGCAGGTTGCGGTGCGCTCAGTCCGTGTAGACGGCCGGCGGCGCGATACCGCGCCAACCCAGCTTCCAGCCCAGGTTCAGCGCCAGCGTGGCGCCGATATACACGGCGAAGAACAGCACGAAGAACACGCTTTGCAACCAGGCCAGCAAGGCCAGGTTGACCAGCACCAGCACCAGCGCCGCCTTGCTTTTCTTTTGCTTGGTACTGGGGAAGCGGATGGTCGACACCATCAAGCCGCCGACGGCGAACAGCAGCAGCGCCAGCAAGGCGGCCTGCAACAGACTAGTGGGCGGATCGGGCCAGGCCACCACCACCGACGCCACGCAGGCGGCGCCGGCCGTGATCGGGATGCCGACGAAGTAGCGCGGGTCGGTGCGGCCCACGTTGACGTTGAAACGGGCCAGGCGCAAGGCGCCGCAGGCGACGAAGAAGAAGCTGGCCATGCCGCCCAGGCGCAGCAGCGTGGGCTGGTGCGCGCCCAGTTGCACAAAACCATAGCAGTACAGCAGCAATCCCGGCGCGCAGCCGAAGTTCATCACGTCGGCGATGGAGTCGAGCTGCATGCCGAAGTCGGAACTGGTGCCGGTGGCGCGCGCCACCATGCCGTCGAGCGCGTCGAACACGCCGGCCAGCACCAGCAACACGGCGGCCAGGCGGTAATCGTGGGCGTTGCCGATGAAGGCGTTGTCGACGGAAATGACGATGCTGCCGAAGCCGCAGGCGATCGACAGCAGCGTGACGAAACTGGGGAGGGCGAACTTGGCGCGCTGCAGGCGCGGACGGTGTGGTAAAGAAGTCAAATCAGGCGTATCCCGGAAAGCACGACGATGGGGGCGCCGCCGGAGTGGCGGCGGCTTATTTTAACCCGCCCGGCCGGCGCACGGCAGCTTCCCCCGCACGCGGCGTTGCGCATATCGGGTGCGGCGCGGCCCGAGTTGCCTTAGAATCGACCCATAAGCGGGCTGATCTCCACCGACGACCCGGATAACGACACAGGAGCCTTCCATGCGCAGCCATCCCCGTTGGCAGTTCCCGTTCGCGGTACTCAGCCTGGCCCTGGCACTGGCCGCATGCGGTGGTGGTGGTGGCGGCGGCGGCGACGGGACCAGCGCCAGCCCGCCGGCCAGCAGCAGCAACCTGCCGGCCGAACCTGGCGCGCCCGCGCTCACCGGCAACGCGGCGCTCGATGGTTTCAACTGGATCAACTTCCGCCGCGCCCAAATAGGGGTGGCCGTCCTGGCGCGCAACAGCAAGCTGGAACTGGCGGCCCAGGGCCACGCCGACTACCAGCGCATCAACAACACCGTCACCCACGTCCAGACGGCGGGCCTGCCCGGTTTCACGGGCGCCACGCTGGCCGACCGGCTGGCCAACGCCGGCTATGTGCTGGTGCGGCCCTACGCCTATGGCGAAATCATTTCCGCCACCAACAGCAGCTCCGGCTTCGTGCTGGCCGAAGAACTGGTCACGGCCATCTACCACCGTTTCGTCATGTTCGAACCGGTGTTCAAGGAAATGGGCACCGGCGCCGCGCTGACGTCGAGCGGCTATTCCTACTTCACTTGCGACATGGGGGCCAACAACGGCTACGGCATCGGCCTGGGCGGCGGACGGGCGGCCAATTATCCCGTCAATGGCCAGACCCAGGTGCCGACCAGTTTCCTGAGCAATAACGAAACGCCCGACCCGGTACCCAACCTGAACGAGGTGGGGTACCCGATCAGCATGCACGCCGACATCACGGCCACCATGACGGTGCAGAACTTCACCGTGCAACCCCATGGCGGCGCGCCGCTGGCCACGCGTCTGCTGAGCCACGCGACGGATACGGAAACGCCCCCTTCGGCCGCCGCCATCGTGCCGCTGGCCGCGCTGCAGTCCGGCACCACCTACGACGTCGCCTTCAGCGGCGCGGTGGACGGCGTACCGCTGTCGCGCAGCTGGTCGTTCACCACGCGCTAGCGCGCTCCCTGCCGCACGCACGCCATGACCCTCTCGAACGTAGCAGGCTTGCACTTTTCATTCCGCGATACCGCCATCCTGTGCGTGAGCGACGGGCTGGAACGGTTGATGGGCGACCGCGCGCTGTACCTGCAATTGCTGGGGCGCTTCCGCGACGATTACCGCGGCCTGGGCCCGCGCTTGCGCCAGGCGCTGGCCGATAATGTACTGGCCACGCTACGGCACCGGGTGCACACGCTGCGTGGCGCCGCCGGCATGATCGGCGCGCGCACCGTCTGCCAGCTGGCCACGGCGCTGGAGCCGGCCTGCCACTTGCCGCCGCCCGCCTGCGCGGAAACGGTGATGTTGCTGGACGAGGCCCTATGCGGCCTGTTGGCCGCCATCGACACGGTGCTGGACGAGGCGCGCGAAGCGGCGCCGGCCGGGACGATGCCGGCCGAGGCGGAGGCCGACGCTGCACTGCTGGATCGGCTTGCCCGCCTGCTCGACACGGGTGATGGCGCGGCGATCGACGTGCTGGAACAATCGGCCTCGCCGCTGGCGGCCCGGCTGGGAGTGGAGCGCTACCAGCGGGTGGCGGCAGCGGCCCACCAATTCGACTTCGAAGCGGCGCTGGCGGCGCTGGCGCCGCCGTTGTAGCCGGTCGTGGCGGCGCCGCTCAGGCGCCAGCCGGCTCAACGCGTATATTCCTTTTCCTCATCGAAAGCGTCGGCGCATTCCTTGCCGCAGAAACGGCGCACGTTGTCGAGCGGCTTGTCGCAATACCAGCAGGCCCCCTTGGGCGGCAACAGCTGGCGTGCCCGCGCGGCGGGGGAAAGCGTAGGCGGCGGGCGCTCGGTCCCGTCCTCTGGCACGCTGTCTGGTTTCGGTTCCAAGGCTCCCTCCTTTCGCGGCAGTACACAGGTCTACCAGCAGGTTACGTCAGCGGTCGTGGGCGGGTATGATCATGCGCAAATTGCCCCGCGTTGTGACTCATCATATCAGTTTCGCCGCGCCCACCTCGGGCGCCGGATCGGCAAAAATCCGACGCCGCGCACAGTGCGCAGCCCCTGTACAGAGGGGTCGCGCCGGGAATTTCGGCGAGAAAATATTTTTCAATGGAAACGGTGCCGGCGATAGTCCCGGCTGCCGCCGGCCTCACTTGCGCCCGGCCAGCACCACCTGGTTGCGGCCCTGCTCCTTGGCCCGGTACATGGCCTTGTCGGCCATGCGCAGGAACAGCTCCGGGGTCTGCAATTCGTCCGGCACCTGCACCGCCACGCCCACGCTGATGCTGACCCAGCCAATTGGCGACTGCGCGTGCGGCAGGCGCAGCGCCTCCAGCGCCTGCCGCACCGACTCGGCCAG
Source organism: Rugamonas apoptosis (assembly GCF_014042355.1). Classification (GTDB taxonomy): domain Bacteria; phylum Pseudomonadota; class Gammaproteobacteria; order Burkholderiales; family Burkholderiaceae_D; genus Rugamonas; species Rugamonas apoptosis. The sequence goes on along the minus strand of NZ_JACEZU010000001.1, from coordinate 820,447 downwards.
CGCCAGCGCCGCGTCGGCATCCGTGTCGGCCGCCAGCATCACGAACTCCTCGCCGCCGTAGCGGGCCGCCAGGTCGCTGGCGCGGCGCGCGTGCGTCTGCAGCAGGGACGCCACCTTGCGCAGGCAAGTGTCGCCCTCCTGGTGGCCATAGTGGTCGTTATAGCTCTTGAAGTAGTCGACGTCGATCATCAGCAGCGCCAGCGGATGGGCGCAACGGGCCGCCCGGTTCAGCTCCGAGGCCAGCATGTCGTCGAAGCGGCGGCGGTTGGCGATGCCCGTCAGCGGGTCCGTCATGGTGAGCGCCGCCAGCTTCAGATTGGCCTGTTCCAGGTCGCGCGTGCGCTCGGCCACCCGGCTTTCCAGCTGCTCGTGGGTCTGGCTGATGTTGGCCGCCATCTCGTTGAATCGTTTCGACAGCAGCGCCAGTTCGTCGCGGCCTTCGTATTCCACCCGCTGGCCGTAGTCGCCGGTGCGGGTGGCGCGGATGGCGCCGGCCAGCCGCTCCAGCGGCATGGAAATACTGCGCGCCACGACATAGGCCAGTACCAGCGCGCCGGCGAAGCAGATCAGGCCGATCAACACGATCTCCTTGCGCACCGCCTGCGCTTCGGCCAGCAGCAGCTGGTTGGGCAGGGTGCTCACCACATACCAGCTGGTGTTGGGCACCTGGGTGTAGACGGCGAAATAGCCGGCCGCCGGATGACCGTCCGCCACCGTCTGCTGGTAGGCGAGAAAGCCGGTCTGTTCGCCGCCGCGCACGCTGGCCGCCAGTTGTTCCAGCAGGGCCGGCGCGGCAGGGACGCCGGCGGGGCGCTCGCGCCGTTGCACCAGCAGCGTGCCGTCGCGCCCGTCGACGATGAAGATATCGCTGCCGGCGCCCAGGCTGGCGTTGTCGAAGATGGCGGCGAAGCGCGCGGCGCGCACGCCCAGCAACAGGCTGCCCATCAGGTGATTATCGTTCTTGGAATAGATCTGGCGCACCATGGCGATGCTTTTCTGGCCGTCCCACAGCTCCAGCGCGCCCCACACCACGCGCCGCTGGCTGGCGCGCGCGGCCGCGCTGAAATCGACCACCCCGCGCCCCAATTGCGCGAACACTTGCGGGTCGAGCACGCGGTTGTCGCGGTCCAGGAAATACTTCTGGCCGAAATCCTGGAACGAACCGTAGCTGTCGAGCAGGATCTTGGTCAGGGCCGCACGCGCCCGGCCCTTGTCCTCCGGATTATCCAGCGCGTAGCGGGCCAGCGCATACTGCACGGGATCGGACAGCACCAGCGTCTCGCTGTCCGATTCCACTTCCGCCATGCGCAGCTGCACGTTCTTGGCGATCTGCTTGACCACCTCGGTGGTGAACAAGCGGGTCTTCTGCTCGATCGCCTCGCTCGACTCGACATAGGAAATGTAGCCCGACACCAGCAGCGGCGTCAGCGAGATCAGGATGAAGGACGCCAGCAGCCGGTAGCGGATGGCGATCTGGCGCAGCAGCGCGGGCAGGTACAGGGCGATCACACGGTTCATGCAGCGTTCCTGGTGAGCGTCAGTGGGCGCCGCCGGCCGCCTCGGCGCGCAGCGAGCGGTCCAGCTGGCGGGCCGCGGCGCGCGGCGACGTCTTGCCGGCCAATACATCCTGCAGCAGCGGGTGCAGCTGTTCGATGGTGGACGCGGGCAGGAACACGTAATACGGCGGCACCACTTGCGGATACGCGCTCACCTGGCGGATATAGGCCGTGATCTGGGGATCGGTCACCATCTTGCCCGGTAACTGCTTCATGGGCGGGATGTTGCGGCGCGCGTTCTGCTGGATCACAAAGCCCTTGCCGACCAGGTAGTCCAGCAACTGCATGGCCGCCGCCCGGTGGCGCGTATTGCAGACGGCGAAACCGGTTTCGCTGCCGACCACCGGCACGGCCAGCTTGCCGGCAGCGTTCCAGGGCGGGACGAATACGCCCACCTCGTCCTGCTTGCCCACCATCAGCCGGCCGGCCGCCCATGTGCCTTCGAACGCCATGGCCGCGCGCCCGGCCGCGAACAGGCGGATGCCCTCGTCGTAGCCCGTGTTCAGGTAGTCCGGCTGCACATAGCCGCGCGCCGCCAGCAGCTTGATGCGGCCGAAGATGTCAGCCGCCGGCGCCGTGTCGAGGTCCAGGCTGCCCTTGGCCAGCGCCTGGCGCCAGTCCGGCCGGTTGGCCGCCACCAGGTTGGCGAAGCCGTGGCTGAACGGGCCGTTGCCCAGCATGTTGGGAAAGCCGCCATCGAGCACCAGCGGCGTGTAGCCGGCCTTTTTCAACTGGGCGCACACGGCCAGGAATTCCTCGAAGTTTTCCGGCAGGTGGTGGATGCCGGCCTGACGGAACATGGTCTTGTTGTAGTAGATGACGGTGGCGGCCACGCCGCCGGCCACGCCGAAATGCTTGCCGCCGGCGCTGGTCCAGTCGGGCTTGAGCAAATCCAGCATATTGTTCCAGGCGGCCGTCTGGCCCACCTCGGCCAGGATGCCCTGCTCGGCCAGGCTGGCCGCGTAGGCGTTCGGGTTGACGGAGATCAGGTCCGGCAACTGGTTGGCCGCCACCTTGGGCTTGAGGTTTTCCTCGACTGAATTGCCGATCATGAATTGCACGTCGACCCGGATGTCGGGATGCTCGCGGCTGAAGGCGGCCGCCACGTCATGCATTTCCTTGGGCCAGTCGGGGGCCCAGACCAGGGCCGTGATGGTGGTGGGCGCCGCGCTGGCCGGTGCTGGCGCGGCCGACATATGGTTGTCGTCGCTGCAGCCGGCCAAGGCCAGCCACAGAAACAGCGGGGCGAGCAGCCCCGCCCGGCGCGATGGTGTCGATCGTTCCCTCATTCCTGCTACCCCAGTCCAGCAACCCGCATATGAAGGCCAACCCGCCCGGTCGATGGGATCATTACGGTCAGCCCACTTTCATTTCCATCCAGATACACCCCATGGTGATGAGGTTACTACAAAGTCAGAAGTGTTGGAGTTTCGGGTATCAAAAAAGCCAAGAAACAACGTATTGCAACATGGGGGGCGACGGGGGCGACACAAGTTCAGGGCGACGCCGCCCCCCCTCCGGCCCTCCGCTACCCACCAGGCTTGATGGACGCGACGTACAAGGACAGGCAATCAATGTCGTCCTGGCTCAGCGCATGGGCAACCGTTTTCATGACGGCGCCTTCCGGGCGCTGATCCGTGCGCTGGAATACCGCCAACTGTTTCGATACGTAGTCGGCGTGCTGGCCGGCCAGGCGCGGGAAGGTGCCCATGCCTTCGCCGTGCGCGCCGTGGCACGACGCGCAGGCAGGCACGCCGTTATTGCCGTTGGCGAAAATCGCCCGCCCCCGCTGTTCCAGCGTGGCGTTGCCGGAACGCCCACCGGGCGCCGGTTGTTGGGCGTAGTAAGTGCTCAGGTCCGCGATCTGCTGGTCGGTCAGCCTGGAGCTGATCCCCCACATGTATTCGAAGCCGGCGGGATCGGAACGCCCATGGCCCCTGAACGCCCTTAACTGCGCTTCCAGATAGGCCGGTGGCTGCGCCGCCAGGTGGGGGAAATTGGGTGAGGTCGAAACGCCCCGCATACCATGGCAATTCGAGCAAACCTGGGTAGCGATGGTCCGGGCCGGCACCCGTTCATCGCTCAGGGAACGTGAGCGCTCCACGGAGGAGCAAGCGGCCAGGCTGGCGGCCAACAGCAAAGCCAGTGCGACGCCCGTGGCCGGGCGCGAGGATGCGCAGGCAGTCATCAGTATGCTCCCCATAGGTAAATGAACAAGGTGTTGTTAGCGCTCGGATTGCGCCCGGCGCCATCGTAGTTGGTGGTGGCGCCATGGAAGCGCTTGAAGTTGTAGTACTGCGCGCCCAGGCGCACATATTGGACCGGCGTCCAGAATAGCTCGGGCACCCAGCCGCGCGTATCGGGATTGCTGGCGGCGTCTGGATATAGCGTGGCATCGGAGCTGCCGGTCGTGCTGAAATAACTCAGGCTGCCGCCATAGCGCGCCCGGTACACATAGCTGCCTTTGACTTTCAATTGCTTGAGCTGGTTGCCGGGGTTGGCGGCGATGCCGGCCACGTCGCCGTTGTCGACGGATTCGGCGATGTAGCTCAATTGCACGGTGGCGGCATGGGGATCGAGCAGGTATTGGTACTGGGCGTCGATGCCCCGGTCGCGATAATGGATGGTGGGGCCGGACGGCTCCAGATTGTCCGGGTAGATGTTGGCATGCATCGCCATCACCCCGACCATGGCGCTGTGCGGTCCCCAATCGTGGCTGAGTGCGAGACGCAGGTAGGGATTGGTGCCTTGCAGCTTGACCTGATCAGCGTTCTTGGTGCCCTGGCTGAGGAACGACCATTTCCCGTTGGCCGTTTGATAGCCTGCCAGTTCCGCGTAAACGGTCTGGTCCCAGAACGCATAAGCGGCGATACCGGCGGCCTGCGCGCCCAGTTGGGACACGATGGGGGCGGCGTCCGGGCCCGTCACGCCGAATTGCGTCGGCACGTACTGCATCCACGCCGGCGCGCTATTCCAGGGATCGGCCAGCGATGGATTGTTATTGACCGTCAGGCCGAAGATCAGGTCACGGTTGGCGCCGATCAGACGGTCGGCATAACGTAACTCGATGTTGTCCGCGCCCCATTTGCCCTGCCACTTTCCGCTGTCCGGGTTCTGGTTGTCGTAGTTGTTATAAGTCGCTTGTGCGAACAGCCCCACGTTTTCGGTGAGCTTGCCGGCGACGAACACGCTGCCGGTCTGGAACAGCGTGTTCGCATCCTTGGCGAACGCCGCGTCGTCCGTCGGCGACGAGCTCTTGGTATAGCTGGCCACGCCCATGGCCGACAAGGGTATGGCCCGGCTACCGATGGTGTAGCCCGTCATCTTGAACAGCCGGCCATAACTGGTCAACTCCGGGAACTGGCCACCGGCGTGGCAGGCCACGCAGTTCTGTCCCGTTTGACGGGCAAAGACGGGTAAAGCGTGGGCGCTGCGCGAACCAAGTAGCAACGGCATCAGCAGCAATACCGCAAGGTAGCGGAAGCGAAGGAACTGCGGGGGGAAGAGGCTGGCGATGTTCACGTGTAATCACTCCAGTAGGTGGAAACGACGAGGGCTGCCAAGCCGGAGTAGTCGCCTTCAAGCCTGGGCAGGAACGGCACACCAGAAGAACTTATACAGAGGTACTTCAACAACTTGTTTGACGCAAATCAATAGCACCCCAGACCAGCGCAGCTAACGATAGTGTCGCCGGTCTCGTCGTACCGGAAAGTAACAATTCGTTGCAAGCTGGCACGACAAGACCCTGTGGACACGGTAGAGTATGCGCATGAAGAAAATCTGCCTGTGCGTACTGGTGCTGACTGGCTGCGCCACCGTGCCCCCACCCCCGGCCGGCGGCGCGGACGATACCCGCGTGCTCAACCGCCTGAGCTGGGGCCTGGACGGCGCCGACATGCAGGTGGTGCGCGCCCAGGGGCTGGCCGCATGGATCGACGCCCAGTTGCATCCCGCGCCAGCGCGCCTGCCGGCCGCCGTGCAAGCCCAGATCGAGGCCATGGCGATCAGCCAGCACGCGCTCGAAGACCTCAACCGCGACCTCGAACAGCGGCGCCAGGATGCGGACAAGGCCGCCAGCGACGACGAGCGGAAAGCGGCCCGGCAAGCCTACCAGGATCAACTGAACCACCTCGCGCGCGAGGCCGCCATCCGCTCTTTGCTGCGCGACCTGTACTCGCCCAACCAGGTACAGGAGCAAATGACGTGGTTCTGGATGAATCATTTCAACGTCCACCAGTACAAGCACAACCTCCGCTTGATGCTGGGCGATTACGAAGACCGCGCCATCCGCCCGCGCGCACTGGGCAAATTCCGCGACCTGCTGGCCGCCACCGTCTACCATCCGGCCATGCTGCGCTATCTGGATAACGAGCAGAACGCGGCCGGCCACATTAACGAGAACTACGCGCGCGAGTTGATGGAGCTGCACACGCTGGGCGTCAATGGCGGCTACAGCCAGCGCGATGTGCAGGAACTGGCGCGTATCCTCACCGGCGTTGGCGTCAACCTGGGCGCCACGGAACCCAAAGTCCGGCGCGAGCGGCAGGGCCTGTACCGGCACCAGGGCCTGTTCGAGTTCAATCCCGAGCGCCATGATTTCGGCGACAAGCTGCTGCTCGGCCAGCCCGTGCGTGGCCGGGGCCTGGCCGAGGTGGACGAAGCGCTCGACCGCCTGGCGCGCCATCCCTCGACGGCACGCTTCATCAGCGGCAAGCTGGCCACATTCTGGGTGGGCGACGCGCCGCCGCCCGCGCTGGTGCAGCGTATGGCCGCCACCTTCACGGCCACCGACGGCGACATCGCCGCCGTGCTGCGCATCCTGTTCAACAGTCCCGAATTCCGCGCATCGCTGGGGCGCCAGTTCAAGGATCCTGTACATTACGTCGTCTCCTCCGTGCGCCTGGCGTATGGCGACAAGACCATCCTCAACGCCGCGCCCATGCTGAACTGGCTGAACCGCATGGGACAACCACTGTATGGCAAGCAGACGCCGGACGGCTACCCGCTCACGGCTGCCGCCTGGAACAGTCCTGGCCAGCTCAATGTGCGCTTCGAGATCGCGCGCGCCATCGGCACCGGCAACGCGGGCCTGTTCAAGACGGACGGCCCGCAACCGCAGGAGCGGCCGGCGTTTCCGCAACTGGCCAACGCGCTGTATTACCAGGCCATTGAAGCCCACCTCGCGGCGGGCACGCGGCGCGCGCTGGAGCAGGCCACCTCGCCGCAGGAGTGGAACAGCTTCCTGCTGTCCGCGCCGGATATGATGTATCGCTGAAGGACCCGCCATGGACCGCAGCACCGCCCTGTACCATCTGGCCGCCCTGCCGCTGGCAGCCGCCAGCACGCGCCTGTGGGCCGCCCCCAGCGCGGGCACGCGATTGCTGTTCGTCTTCCTGCGCGGCGGTTACGACGACGCCAGCCTGCTGGTGCCGGTGTCCAGCCAGTTCTATTACGAGTCGCGTCCCAACATCGCCATCGCCCGTCCCGGCGCCGAACTCAATACGGCGCTGCCGCTCGACGCCGACTGGGGCCTGCACCCGGTCCTGCGCGACAGCATCTACCCGCTGTTCCAGGCAGGCCAGGCCGCCTTCGTCCCGTTCGCCGGCATCGACGACCTCTCGCGCAGCCATTTCGAAACCCAGGACAGCATCGAGCTGGGCCAGCCGTTGGCGGGCAAGCGCGACTACCGCTCGGGCTTCCTGAACCGCCTGGCAGGCGTGCTGCAAGGGGCCCATCCCATCGCCTTCACTGACCAGCTGCCGCTGGCCATGCAGGGCGCAGCACAAGTGCCCAACGCGGCGTTGCGCAACCTCGCCAAGCCGGCCATCGACGCGCGCCAGGCCCGCATCATCGCGTCCATGTACGACGGCACGCCGCTGGCGCGCAATGTGAACGAAGGCTTCGCCGTGCGTGAGGACGTGATGCGCGACATGGCCGGCGAGATGGAGGCCGCCAACCGCAACGCCATCTCCGCCAAAGGCTTCGAGCTGGAAGCGCGCCGCATCGCCAGGCTGATGAAGGACAAATACACACTCGGCTTCGTCGATGTGGGCGGCTGGGATACCCACGTGGGACAAGGCGGCGCGACCGGCTACCTCGCCAGCCGCCTGGATGAACTGGGGCGCGGCCTGGCCGGCTTCGCACAGGAGATGGGGACGGACTGGCGCCAGACCGTGGTGGTGGTGGTCAGCGAATTCGGCCGCACCTTCCGCGAAAACGGCAATCGCGGCACCGACCATGGACATGGCACGGCTTACTGGGTGTTGGGCGGCGGCGTACGCGGCGGCCGGGTAGCCGGCGAACAGACCGCGCTCACGGCCAGAACCCTGTTCCAGAACCGCGACTACCCGGTGCTGAACGAATACCGCGCCCTGCTGGGCGGCCTGTTCGCGCGCCTGTACGGATTGAACAGCGCCCAGTTGGCGCAGGTGTTCAGCGGTGTCGCACCGCACGAACCAGGGCTCGTTTGATGCAGGCGCTTTTACTCTCCACTAGGCATTTTTTCGGCAAAATGGTCCCAAAGGCTTCATGCGGCAGCGCTGCACAGGTGAACTGTTGATGGGAAATACAGGGCGGCCACGCCGCCCTTGCGAACGATGCCTCAGTTCAGGAAGACGACGTCGTCCTTAGGCTGCGGCGGGATTTTGATCGCGATGGACTTGACCGGGCCATTTGCAACGACCACGCCAGCGTGCGCTGTGCCCTTGGGGATGATGATGAAGGACCCGGGCTTGAACTCGCGGCGTTCGTTGCCCAACCACACAGTGCCACTGCCCTCGATGATGTACTGGATCTCATCGGTCTTCAAGTGCATGTGCTTGGCAATATTGCCCGACTGGATGGCGATCGTGGCGTTGTCCGTGGACACCAACGGCTTGGCATGCAGTTCCGGAAACGACGTGCCGGGCAAATCGCTGAACTTGAGTGCACCAAGATCGATGATGTCGGCGCTCAGCGGCGCGGACTCGGCGTAAGCACTGGTAGTGATCATGCCCAGCAGCGAAGGTGCGAACGTGCCCGCACAAAACGCACCGAGTACCGCGAACACAAGGATCGTAGGTTTGACGTGCATAGTGCCCTCCTTTTGCCCGGGTGTAAGCCCGAGGATAAAAAGTATGCATGGACGAGGGTAGCGAGGAGTCGCGCGGACTCACGCCGGCGGCGCAAGTATTCCCTGCGCTAGTTGTCAATATAGCACACCCCCCCCCACCGCGATCACCTTGCTCGGCCAGGCACCTCTTCAAGGAAAAGCGGACTACAGATCAAGTGCTAGAAACTTGGTGCCCGGCACCGGATTGAACGCGACTGGTGCGGCTTCGACAAAACCCAGCGATGCATAAAGGCGCTGAGCCGCAATGAACTCGGGGAGCACATCCAGGCACAGACGGGAATACCCGGCATCACGGGCCGCTTCCAGTATGCGTTGCACCAGGCGGCGCCCCAGGTTTTCTCCGCGCGCCGCAGGGCGCACATACACGCGCTTCATTTCGCAAGTTTGCGCGTCAACCTGGCGCAAGGCCGCGCAACCGACGACCTCGCCATCCTTCCAAGCCAGCAGCAGCTGGCCTTCAGGCGCGGCATATTTTCCCGGCAGTGCGGCGAACTCGGCTTCATAATCCTGGAACACAAGACTGACACTGGCGCTGGCAATGTACTCGCGGAAGATTGCGCAAACCGCCTCTAGCTCCTGGGGAAATCTCGCTGCCTGGATCGTCGTCATACCAGATCGTTCTTCACGTTAAATGTGACGGTTGCAGCCACCCGGGTTCCTTGCTGCCCTATTCGCCGTGCAGCTTCGCAAGCTGCTCAAGAATGGCGTAACCTGCTGTGACGCGCGCGGGAATCGGATAGTTGCGGTTCGCGAGGATCACCACGCCGATCCGCTGCGCGGGGACAAAGGCGACATAGGCGCCAAAATTCGACGTCGATCCGGTCTTGTTGAACAGTGTGGGGCCGACTGGAAGCTGCGGCTTGGCGAGCAGCTGCATCGGGTTCCTTTCCCAGATCATCTTCTCCGAATTTCCGGACAAAAGGCGTTCCTGCGAAATTGGCCAGGAATACTGTTCCCAGCCCAATCCTTGCACCAGTTCACCTGCCCTCAAGTAGCCAACATGCGTGCCCTCGATCGCGCGCCGCACAGGCGCGTCAAGCACGGCAGGATCGATATTGAGCTGCACATAGCGAATCATGTCGGCGGCATTGGATTTGACGCCATACGTTTCAGGAGCAAGCACTTCGTCCTCGTGGACGCGCCCCGGCTGGTTGACCTTGTAGCCCCAGGCGTAGTGGGACATGGCAGCCGCGGGTACGCGCATATAAGTGCTGTGCAAGCCGAGCTGCGGGAACAAGCGGTTTTGCATCACATCGGTAAAATCCTGCTTTAGCGCCAGCGCGGTGACACGGCCGAACAGGCCCAGGCTGGGATTCGAATATTCGCGCAGCTTGCCTGGCGCCGCGGCCGGCTTCCAATGCTGGTAGTAGCGGACAAGTTGCGCATCATCCGCCACGTCATCCGGCAGCTGCAGCGGCAAGCCGCCAGCGCTATACGTCCCCAGATGAAGCATGGTCGCCCGGTCGATGGCATGACCTTTCAGTGCGGGAAGGAATTTGCCGGGATGATCGGCAAGCGACAGCTTGCCTTGGTCTATGGCTTGGGCGGCAAGCGTCGCGGTGAAAGTCTTGCTGACTGAGCCAAGCTCGAATAGCGTGCGTTCGTCGACCGGCGTCTGGTCTTCGCGGGAAGCCAGGCCATAGTTGAAGAACATCGATTTGCCGTGGACGGTGACTGCGATGGCCATGCCCGGCACATCAAATTCCGCCATCATGGGCCGGACGGCCTCATCAATGATGGCCTGTACGTGGTCGGGGTTGGCGGCCGCGTAGGTATGCAGCGGAAGCAAACCGGCGAGCGCAAATGCGTAGTGGCGCAGATTCAAGAAATGCATCCTTTCACAGGTGTGTGGCACTGGGGGCTGACCGGAACCAGCCGGTCATTTGCCAATGCAGAAGCGGCTGAAAATCACCCCCAGCAAATCGTCCGACGAGAACGCGCCCGTGATGCTCGACAGCTGCGCCTGGGCCAACCGCAATTCCTCCGCGAACAGGTCCAGCGACTGGTCGTCCTGCGCCGCATGTTCGCCGGCGCGGGCCAGGTGGGCGCCTGCGTTCTTCAGCGCGATCAAATGCCGCTCGCGCGCCAGGTAGAGCGATTCGCCCGTCTGCTGCCAGCCGGCGATGCGCAACAGTTCCGCCCGCAGCAAGTCAATGCCGATGTGCTCGTGCGCCGACAGGTAGACGTGGGTGGCGTCGTCGCGCGCGTCGATGCCCGGCTTGTGGCCGGACAGGTCGATCTTGTTCCACACCCGCAGCACCGGCACGCCGGGCGGGAAGGCGGCCACGATGGCTTCATCGGCGCGGGTCGGACCATGGTCGGCGTCCAGCAGGTGCAGGATCACGTCGGCCTTGCCCACTTCGGTCCAGGTGCGCTCGATGCCGATGCGCTCCACCAGGTCCACCGCCTCCTCCGTGCTGCGGATGCCGGCCGTGTCGATGATGTTGAGCGGGATACCTTCGATCTGGATGGTTTCGCTGACCTTGTCGCGCGTGGTGCCGGCGATGGGCGTGACGATGGCCACCTCCGACCCGGCCAGCGCATTCAGCAGCGAGGACTTGCCCACGTTGGGCTGGCCCGCCAGCACCACGTTGAGTCCTTCACGCAGCAGCGCGCCTTGCGCCGCCTGGCGAAACACCTGGTCCAGCGCATCGATAATGCCGGCCAGCTGGCCGCGCGCGTCGGATTTTTCCAGGAAGTCGATCTCCTCCTCGGGAAAATCGAGGGTGGCCTCTACCAGCATGCGCAAGCCCGTCACGCGCTCCACCAGCGCGTTGACGGTCTTGGAGAACGCGCCCGACAGCGACTGCGAAGCCGACTTGGCGGCCGCCTCGGTGGAAGCGTCGATCAGATCGGCCACGGCTTCGGCCTGGGCCAGGTCCAGCTTGTCGTTGAGGTAGGCGCGGCGCGTGAATTCGCCCGGTTCGGCCAGCCGCAATCCCATCTGCTCGCCCGCCTCCAGCACCCGCGCCAGCAGCAATTGCAGCACGATGGGGCCGCCGTGGCCCTGCAGTTCCAGCACGTCTTCCCCGGTGTAGGAATGGGGCCCCTTGAACCAGATGGCGATGCCCTGGTCGATGATGGCGCCATCGGCCTGCGTGAACGGGATGTAGGTGGCGTGGCGCGGCTGCAGCTTGGTGGCGCCGAACAGCGCGGCGATCAGCGCTTGCAGGTTTTTACCGGAGGCGCGCACGACGCCGATGCCGCCCCGGCCCGGTGCGGTGGCGATGGCGGCGATGGGGGAGGAGTCGAGGTTCATAGTCACGTTGCACGTTGAAAAAAACGGGGACGTAACACGGTTTTCCTTGACGGCAAAACCGTGTTACGTCCCCTATTTTGCCTTGCGGCCACTGCCGCTTAGTTTGCGGCGGCGGGCGCGAATTTCTTGGAGATCACGTACTGCTGGCCGATCGACAGCACGTTGTTCACCACCCAGTACAGCACCAGGCCGGATGGGAAGAAGAAGAACATGACCGAGAATGCCAGCGGCATGAACATCATCATCTTGGCCTGCATTGGATCCGCTGGCTGCGGATTCAACTTGGTGGTGATGAACATCGAAATCGCGTACAGCACCGGCAGGATGTAGAACGGATCCGGCGCGGCCAGGTTATGAATCCAGCCGATCCACGGCGCACCGCGGATTTCCACCGACGCCTGCAGCACCCAGTACAGGGCGATAAACACCGGCATCTGCACCAGGATAGGCAAGCAGCCGCCCAGCGGGTTGATCTTCTCGGCCTTGTACAGTTCCATGGTGGCCTGGTTCATCTTGGCCGGATCGCCCTTGTAACGCTCGCGGATGGCTTGCATCTTCGGCGTGACCAGCTTGACCTTGGCCATGCTGCGATAACCGGCGGCCGACAGCGGGAAGAACGCCAGCTTGATCAGGATGGTGAACACGATGATGGTCCAGCCCCAGTTGCCCAGGCCCTTGTGCAGCTGCTCCATGACCCAGAAGATAGGCTTGGCGATGATGGTCAGCCAGCCATAGTCCTTGACCAGTTCCAGGCCAGGCGCCACTTTCTCCAGCAGCTTCGATTCCTGCGGACCCGAATACAGCTTGGCGTCGTTCGACACGGTGGCGCCGGGTGCCAGCGTGCCCAGTTGCTGGACGGTGCCGATGGCGTACAGGTTGGTGTCGATCTTCTTGGTGAAGATGTCGCGGGTCAGCTTGTCCTGCGGGACGAAGGCGGACACGAAGAAGTGCTGCGAGATGGCGACCCAGCCGTTATCAGCCTTGGTCGGATGATCCTGCGCCACAGGCTTGCCGGTCTTGGCGGCTTCCTGGGCCTGTTTTTCCAGCGATTCGAATTTCAGCTTCTGGTACTTGTCGGCGTCCGTGTACAGGGTGGGACCGGTGTAGCTGCTGTTGAAGTAGGAGTCGCCCTCGGGCTTGTTGCCGTCGTGGACCAGCTGCAGATACAGCTCAGGCTTGACGGGCGCGGCGCCGGTGTTGGTCACGTCGTGGCGCACGTCGATCACGTAGTCGCCACGCTTGAAAGTGAAGGTCTTGGTCAGCTTGACGCCGCCCTGCTCCGCTTCCAGCACCAGTTGCACCTGGTTGGCGTCGTTCAGCATGCGCGCACCGGGGCGGGCCACGAAGCCGGTGGTGTGGTTGGGCAGGCCGGCCGCGCCGATCAGGCCCGTTTCAGCCAGATAGGTCTTGGTGGCGTCGGCGTCGAACAGCACCTGGTTCTTGGTCGGATCGATGCCGTCCTTGAACTGCAGCAGTTCCAGGCGCTTAATGGTGCCGCCCAGGGTGTCGATATCGGCGCGGATCACGTCGGTGGTGATGGTGATGCGCTCACTCTTGAATGGCGCAGCCTCGCCAGTCGCACCTGGGGTGGCGGTGGCGGCGGCCGATGCGGCGGCGCTGGCCACGGCTGGCAAGTCGGATTTCTTCGCGTCCGAGGCCTTGGCCACCTGGGCTGGCGCGGGAGCGAACATCGATGGTTTGCCGCTCGATACCATCCAGTTGTTCCAGAGAACTACCAGCGACACGGCAAACACGATCCACAGGATGGTACGTTTATTGATATCCATTACGGTATTTGTCAGGAGTGGTTGCAACCGCAAGCGGTTGTTGAAGAATCGGAAGGCGTCTCGCCCTTGGGCGGCACCGGGTCAGGGCCGCCCGCATGCCACGGGTGGCAGCGGCACAGGCGCTTGACGGTCAGCAGGCTGCCGCGCGCGGCGCCGTGCACTTGCAGTGCCTCCAGCGCGTAGTTCGAACAGCTAGGGTAAAAACGGCAGCGCGGCCCCAGCATGGGGCTGATGGTGAGCTGATATGCCCGGACCAACCAGCGCAGCAAGGTGCTCATGGCGCTTTTGGCTCCAGCGTCGGCGCCAACGGCGGCGGCACGGCGGCCGGCGCCGGCGTTGGCGTCGCCGTGGCGCGGCCCTGTTGGGCCTGGCCCTGCCTGGCCTGCGCGGCGAACAGACGCGCCAGTTCCACCCGCAAGGCCGCTTTCAGCTTTGCAGTGGTGGCGGGACCATCCTTGCTGTTGACCGGCTTGGCCAGGCGCACGACACAGTCGATGGCCGGCAGGCCGGTCACGCGGAACAGCTCGCGCGTGACGCGCTTGATCGTGTTGCGCGTGACGGCGCGCGGCGCGAAACGCTTGGCCACCACGACGCCCAGCCGCGCATGCGGCAATTGGTTCAGGCGGGTGTACAGCACGAAGTGCGCCGTTTTTTGCGCCGGGCGCAAACGAAAAACGGATGAAAATTCATCCGTTTTAACGATACGCCGAACGCGCGCGAAGTCGTGGGAACCTTCGCCTGTCGAGCCGCTTGAAATACAGCTTTCCACGCGATCAGCTAACAAGCTTCAGGCTTATACAGCCAGACGCTTGCGGCCTTTTGCGCGACGTGCGTTGAGCACATCACGGCCACCACGGGTAGCCATACGAGCGCGGAAGCCATGCGTACGCTTGCGGCGCACGACGGAAGGTTGGTAAGTACGTTTCATGTTGGTCTCGCTAAAAAGCAAAAAAATGCAAAATCGGGTCTGACGTCCCGTCAGTTTTTGGTGCCAATGACATTTCGCGCACCCATGCCAACTGCCACGGCACAAGCTGGGTCCATCTCATCGCCCGCTGATATCCACGCTTACTCCATATAAGTGAATAAACACGGAATACGGGCGGGGAACCCTGAATTATCAGCATTTCGATCCCGCGTGTCAACACTTCTCTGGCCCCGCCGAAATGCCGGCCGCCGCGCCGCAGCACGAACGCAACTTGAAAATAAGCGTCGTGCCTGTGGATAACTTTGGCTGGCGAGAGTAGAATAGCGCGTTACGTGTGGCGAGCCCTGGCGTAAACGGCCCGAGTCCGGATGCGGCACCAGGGCAGTTTCGAGACGCCCTCCCACACCTTTTCACAGTAGACGATTCATGGAAAATTTCTGGCAGACCTGTTCCGCGCAGTTGGAACTGGAGCTGACGCCGCAACAATTCAGCGCGTGGATAAAACCGCTTATCCCCCTCGATTACGAGGCGGGCAAGCTGCGCGTGGCCGCGCCCAATCGTTTCAAGCTCGATTGGGTCAAGACCCAGTTCGCCAGCCGCATCACGGCGCTGGCCTGCCAGTACTGGGAAGCGCCGACGGAAGTGCAGTTTGTGCTGGATCCGCGCCTGTCCGCGCCCAAGAAAGCCGCCACGGTGGCGCCGGTGCCGGACGCCAATGGCGGCGTCCCCAGCGGCAACGCCCGCATGGCCGATCCGGTACCCAGCGTGCCCGAGCTGCCGGCCAGCGCCGCGCCGCGCCGCGAGCAAAGCCGCATCAACACCGACCTGACGTTCGACAGCTTCGTGACCGGTAAGGCCAACCAGCTGGCGCGCGCCGCCGCGATCCAGGTGGCCAACAACCCCGGCGTGTCCTACAACCCGCTGTTCTTCTACGGCGGCGTGGGCCTGGGTAAGACCCACTTGATCCACGCGATCGGCAACCAGGTGATGGCCGACCAGCCGGGCGCCAAGATCCGCTACATCCACGCCGAGCAGTATGTGCGTGACGTGGTGACGGCTTACCAGCGCAAGGGCTTCGACGACTTCAAGCATTACTACCACTCGCTCGACATGCTGCTGATCGACGATATTCAATTCTTCGGTGGCAAGAGCCGCACGCAAGAGGAATTCTTCTACGCGTTCGAAGCGCTGATCGCGGCCAAGAAGCAGATCATCATCACCAGCGACACCTATCCGAAAGAGATCACGGGCATGGACGACCGCCTGATCTCGCGCTTCGACTCCGGCCTGACGGTGGCCATCGAACCGCCGGAACTGGAAATGCGCGTGGCGATTCTGCTCAAGAAAGCCAAGCAGGAAGGCGTGACCTTCTCGGACGACGTGGCCTTCTTCGTGGCCAAGCACCTGCGCTCGAACGTGCGCGAACTGGAAGGCGCGCTGCGCAAGATCCTTGCGTACTCACGTTTCCACGGCAAGGACATCACGATCGACATCGTCAAGGAAGCGCTGAAGGACTTGCTGTCGGTGCAGAACCGCCAGATCTCGGTGGAGAACATCCAGAAGACGGTGGCCGACTTCTTCAACATCAAGGTGGCGGACATGTACTCCAAGCGCCGGCCGGCCAACATCGCGCGGCCGCGCCAGATCGCCATGTACCTGGCCAAGGAGCTGACGCAAAAGAGCTTGCCCGAGATCGGCGAGCTGTTTGGCGGACGCGACCACACCACGGTGCTGCACGCGGTCCGCAAGATCGCGCTGGACCGCACCAAGAACCCGGAATGCAACCACGAGCTGCACGTGCTGGAGCAAACGCTGAAGGGCTAAAAAATCGGGGACGGAAAAATTGGGGACGGACCCCATTTTCCAACATGCGAAAAATGGGGTCCGTCCCCAATTTTTCTGTCCCTGTTTTTTTGCATTATGATTCTGGCAAACTCGCAAACCGTCCAACCGGCGGAATTGTTAAAGTTGTATCGTTAAATTTTACTTTCGAGGATAAATATGCAATTGGTCAAAACCACCCGAGATACGCTTCTCCGGCCACTGCAGATCGTGAGCGGTATTGTCGAGCGTCGGCACACCATGCCGATTCTGGCCAATATCCTCATCCGCAAAGAAGGCGAAAGCGTCTCGTTCCTGTCGACCGACACGGAAGTGCAGATCACCACCCACGCCGACATTGGTTCCGGCGCGGACGTGACGGGCACCACCGTGGCGGCCCGCAAACTGCTCGACATCCTGCGCGCGCTGCCCGAAGCGGGCGACGTGACCATGACGCTGGTGAACAAGCGCCTGACGGTACAAACGGGCAAATCGCGCTTCGCGCTGCAAACCCTGGCGGCCGAGGAATTCCCCACCGTGCAGCAGGCCGACAGCTACAACGCTACCGTCACCCTGCCGCAAAAGACGCTCAAGCACCTGTTCAACATGGTGCACTTCTCCATGGCCCAGCAGGACATCCGCTACTACCTGAACGGCCTGCTGCTGGTTTTGGACGGCAACAACGTGATCGCCGTGGCCACCGACGGCCACCGCCTGGCGTTCTGCCAGGTGGAGACGGAACAGCGCTTCGAACGCCAGGAAGTGATCATCCCGCGCAAGACCATCATCGAACTGCAGCGCCTGCTGGAAGAGAACGACGACCCGGTGCAGCTGGACATCGCCGCCAACCAGGTCAAGCTGACCTTCGCCGACATCGAGCTGATCTCCAAGCTGGTGGAAGGCAAGTTCCCCGACTACACGCGCGTGATCCCCAAGGGCTACCACAACGAATTCACCATCGGCCGCGATGAGCTGCTGCGCTCGCTGCAACGGGCCGCCATCATGACCAGCGACAAATTCAAGGGCGTGCGCTGCATCATCACCCCCGGCAGCATGAAGATCAGCTCCACCAACGCCGACCAGGAAGAAGCGGTGGAAGAACTGGAAATCGACTACGGCGGCGACAGCGTGGACATCGGCTTCAACGTCACCTACCTGCTCGACGTGCTCAACAACCTGAAGTGCGACTACGTCAACATCGCGCTGGGCGACTCCAACTCGTCGGCCCTGATCTCGATCCCGGACAACGCCGACTTCAAATACGTTGTCATGCCGATGCGGATCTGAGCGTCACCGCAGGTTTAACAAGTCATTCCAGTAATTCGTTATTTGAGAAAGCAGTCCATGTCCGATAGCATCCAAGAGAACCCAGTTCCGGTCAAGACCGAAGAATACGGCGCCGCCTCCATCCAGATCCTGGAAGGTCTGGAAGCGGTGCGCAAACGTCCCGGCATGTACATCGGCGACACCTCGGACGGCACCGGCCTGCACCACCTGGTGTTCGAAGTGCTGGACAACTCGATCGACGAATCGCTGGCGGGCCACTGCACCGAGATCCACGTCACCATCCACTCGGACAACTCGATCTCCATCACCGACAACGGCCGCGGCGTACCGACCGGCCTGAAGATGGACGACAAGCACGACCCGAAACGCAGCGCGGCCGAAATCGTGATGACCGAACTGCACGCCGGCGGCAAGTTCGACCAGAACTCGTACAAAGTGTCCGGCGGTCTGCACGGCGTGGGTGTATCGTGCGTGAACGCACTGTCCAAATGCCTCAAGCTGACCATCCGCCGCGACGGCAAAGTGCACTTCATGGAATTCGCGCGCGGCGTGCCGCAGAACCGCGAACTGGAAACGGTGGACGGCATCGCCGTCTCGCCCATCAAGGTGGTTGGCGAAACCGACAAGCGCGGCACCGACGTGCACTTCTGGGCCGACGAGGAAATCTTCACCCACGTCGAATTCCACTACGAGATCCTGGCCAAGCGTATCCGCGAACTGTCGTTCCTGAATAACGGCGTCAACATCAAGCTGACCGACCAGCGCACCGGCAAGGAAGAAGTGTTCGCGTTCGAAGGCGGCACCCGCGGCTTCGTCGAATACATCAACAAAGCCAAGACCGTGCTGCACCCGACCGTGTTCCAGGCCACCGGCGAGCGCCTGTCCGACCAGGGCACCAACATCAGCGTGGACGTCTCCATGCAGTGGAACGACGCCTACAACGAACAGGTGCTGTGCTTCACCAACAACATCCCGCAGCGCGACGGCGGCACCCACCTGACCGGCCTGCGCGCCGCCATGACGCGGGTGATCAACAAATACATCGAAGAGCAGGAATTCGCCAAGAAAGCCAAGGTTGAAATCTCCGGCGACGACATGCGCGAAGGCCTGACCTGCGTGCTGTCGGTGAAGGTGCCCGAGCCGAAGTTCTCCTCGCAGACCAAGGACAAGCTGGTGTCGTCCGAAGTGCGCGGCCCGGTCGAAGAGATCGTGGCCAAGACGCTGTCCGACTACCTGATGGAAAAGCCGAACGACGCCAAGATCATCTGCGGCAAGATCGTGGAAGCGGCGCGCGCGCGCGAAGCGGCCCGCAAGGCCCGCGACCTGACCCGCCGCAAGGGCGTGATGGACGGCCTGGGCCTGTCGGCCAAGCTGGCCGACTGCCAGGAAAAAGACCCGGCCCTGTGCGAACTGTACGTGGTCGAGGGTGACTCCGCAGGCGGCTCCGCCAAGCAGGGCCGCGACCGTAAATTCCAGGCCATCCTACCGCTGCGCGGTAAGGTGCTGAACGTGGAAAAGGCGCGCTTTGAAAAAATGCTGTCGTCCGAACAGATCACCACCCTGATCGCCACCCTGGGCACCTCGATCGGACCGGACGAATTCAACGTCGAAAAACTGCGCTACCACCGCATCATCATCATGACCGATGCGGACGTCGACGGCGCCCACATCCGCACGCTGCTGCTGACGCTGTTCTACCGCCAGATGCCGGAGCTGGTGGAACGGGGCCACATCTACATCGCCCAGCCGCCGCTGTACAAAGTGAAAGCCGGCCGCGACGAGCGCTACCTGAAGGACGACCTGGAAGAAGCGAGCTACATGATGAGCGTGGCCCTGAACACGGCCGTGCTGACCCCGCGCGAAGGCGCCGACCCGATCACCGGCGAACCGCTGGCCGAGCTGGTACGCAAATTCAACCTGGCCAACGCCATCATGACGCGTTTGACGCGCGTGATCGACCGCGCCGCGCTGAGCGCCATCATGACGGGCGTGACACTGGACCTGAGCTCGCTGGAATCGGCCGAAGCGTCGGCCCGCGCGCTGACCGACGGCATCGGCGATCTGGGTGTGAAGGTCACCGTGCGCTCGGACGAGCTGTCGGAAAAGCACATGCTGTGGATCGAACGTATGCACCACGGTAACGTGAAGGTCAGCTCGATCGACGCCGATTTCGTGCAAGGCGCCGATTACGCCGTGCTGGCCAACGCCGCCAGCACCTTCTCCGGCCTGATGGGCGAAGGCGCCGTGGTCCGCCGCGGCGAAGGCGAGCGCACCAAGGAATCGGCCGTGACGGACTTCCATCACGCGATGCAGTGGCTGCGCGACGAGGCGGAACGTGTGGTGTCCAAGCAGCGCTACAAAGGTCTGGGCGAGATGAATCCGGAACAGCTGTGGGAAACCACCATGGACCCAACCGTGCGCCGCTTGCTCAAGGTGCAGATCGAGGATGCCATCGCGGCCGATCAGATCTTCACCACGCTGATGGGCGATGATGTGGAACCGCGCCGGGCGTTTATTGAGAACAATGCGCTCCGCGCCGGGAATATCGACGTTTAAGTCAATTTGCATTATCACTACGATGCAAAAGCCAACCGTTCGCGGTTGGCTTTTTTGCTTTTTGGTCATACTATGCGAGTGATCTTTGGAAAAATGCAATAGCGACAAATCCCCTTTCGTCCCTACATGACCAGCACACTCGCCTACTACAATCAAAACGCGGAAGTCTTCTACGCCAACACCGTGGATGTCGATATGTCGGTTCTACATGACAGATTCTTGTCGACAGTTAGCCCCGGTGGAACTGTCCTTGATGCGGGGTGCGGCTCAGGCCGAGACGCCAAGGCGTTTCTCGAAAGGGGATTTCATGTCACGGCGTTTGATGGGTCCACCGAGCTTGCCCGGCTGGCGTCCGCGCACATTGGCATTCTGGTCCCTGTGCGTAAATTCTCTGAGGTTCAAGAACAGTCCTGTTATGACGGGATATGGGCATGCGCGAGCCTGCTTCACCTGCCGCAGGAAGACATACCGTTTGCCCTGCAGTGCCTCTGGAACGCCCTCAAGCCTGGCGCGACGTTTTACCTAAGCTTTAAACTCGGTGTTGGTGAGCGCATGCAGGACGGCCGCCACTTCACCGATGTCAACGAAGCGCAGCTACATAGTTGGCTATCCACCCTCCCGGATTTTCAACACGCCGAATACTGGCTATCTGCAGACCAACGCCCCGGCCGCTCCGAGCAGTGGCTCAATGCGATCGCGTTTCGCGCAAAGGCCGAGAAGAGCAAGCTGGTCACGGGTGGAGATGATCCATTCCTGCCGCACATCAGCGCAGCGATCAATCACGCCACGGATATCGACATGGCGGTCGCGTTCATCAAAACGACTGGCTTGCGTCTACTGCTGCCGGATCTTCAAAGCGCTCTGACCGGTGATGACACGCGAGAGCTCGCCCCCGCTCGGGTCCGCGTTTTGACCAGTGATTATCTCGACGTTACCGACCCGGAAGCGTTACGCCTGCTTATGCTGCTTCAAGAGCAAGGCGCGCAAGTGAAGGTCTACGAATCCGCTGGTGGCAGTTTTCACCTAAAAGCCTACTTATTCGCTCGTCACGGCGCCGCTGACGGCCTCACTGGCACGGCCTTCATTGGATCAAGCAACATCAGCAGACAGGCGTTGCAGAATGGCTTGGAGTGGAACTACCGCGTGGAATATCCGGGCGACAGCGGCTTTTTGGAAGCGCGCGCCAAATTCGAGGAGCTATTTGCGCATCCCCGCAGCGTCCCGCTAACTGACGCTTGGATCGCGCAATACGAAGCGCGCCGTGTTCCGTTGCCCCGCGCCGTCGCACCAGGCAGCTTGGAGCAAGACCCACCGCCTGAACCAACTCGTGTACAGATCGAAGCCTTAGCGGCGCTATCTGAAACGAGGGACGAGGGCTTTCGACGTGGACTAGTCGTTTTGGCCACCGGCCTCGGTAAAACGTGGCTAGCCGCCTTCGATGCGGAACAATTTGGCGCAAGACGCGTGCTTTTCGTCGCCCATCGCGAAGAGATTCTGAATCAAGCCGCTGCAACGTTCTTGAGAATTCGTCCCCATGCGCGCGTGGGCTATTACGCTGGCCAAACGCGGGATACCGAGGTCGACATCCTTTGCGCATCGGTTCAAACGCTGAGCAAGAACGCCCACCTCGAGCGATTCTCGCCGCACCACTTCGACTACATCGTCATCGATGAATTCCATCACGCCGCTGCGGAAACGTATCGCCGTCTGCTGACGTATTTTTCTCCTCGCTTCCTGCTCGGTCTAACCGCCACGCCAGATCGCTCGGACCAGTCGGACATACTCTCGCTATGCGACGACAATCTCGTTTTCGAGCGCGGTCTGAGCGCAGGCATAAACGCGAACTTACTTGTGCCATTCCATTACTATGGCATTTTCGACGACTCGGTAAACTACAACGAGATTCCCTGGCGCAGTGGGCGCTTCGATCCCGATCAGCTGTCCAACAAACTCGCCACGCTGGCCCGCGCAAAGCATGCGCTGACAGAGTGGCAGCAGCGCAAACAAGCACGGACGTTGGCGTTTTGCGTCTCCGTGGCGCATGCGGAATTCATGGCCGCCCAATTCGGCAAAGCAGGTATCGCGTGCGCCGCCGTATATGCTGGCTCTCCGCTGAGTCGCGCCGATGCGCTGGAGCGTTTAAAAGACGGGCGACTTGCCGTCATCTTTTCCGTTGATTTATTCAACGAAGGCGTCGACTTACCTGAAATCGACACCGTCATGATGTTGCGGCCAACCGAATCGAAAATTCTATTCTTGCAGCAGCTTGGGCGCGGATTGCGCAAGTGCGATGGCAAGGAAAAGCTGGTCATCTTGGATTTCATCGGCAACCACAAGAGCTTCCTGCACAAGCCGCAAGGCTTATTCGAGTTCGACGCGAGCTACAAACGCTTGGCAAAATTCGCACGCGATTACGAAACCGATCAGCTGAAGCTTCCAGAAGGCTGCTACGTCAACTACGACCTGCGTCTCATTGATTTCCTCAAATCGCTCGACAGCGACGGCATCAGGAACGACTACCTGGCAATGCGCGACACCCTTGCTCGCCGCCCAACTCTCGCGGAATTTTATCGAGGTGGCGCCAGCATGCAATCGATGCGCAATGACTACGGCAGCTGGTTCCAGCTCGTGGAAGCAATGGATGACCTCGATGATGACGAGCGAAAAATCACGTCAGCGCATCGCGCCTTTTTCCGCGAAATCGAAACGACGGCCATGATGAAAAGCTTCAAGATGGTGCTGCTCGAAGCGTTTCAAGAATTGGATGGCTGGGGCGGCCCGCCGACCACACAGGCGTTGGCGGCATCTTCCTGGGGCGTGCTGCAACGTCGCCGGAAACTGCTGGCGGACTTGCCGACCGCACAGCGGCAACTACAAGACGGTACGACCAGTGCCTGGCATCGGTACTGGCTCGATAATCCGGTGAATGCTTGGGTCGGCGGTAACCGCGCGAAAAAGAACAATTCATATTTCCGCATTACTGATGGGCTTTTCCAGCCATCGTTCAGTGTCGAGCCTGAGCAGATGCAAAAGTTTGCCCCGATGGTCCAAGAGCTAGTGGATTATCGCCTCGCGAGCTACGAGGTGCGTCTTGTCAGCGAGGACATCCCAGACAATGTCATCCCGATCGGCCCAGCCGCGAAAGCCAGCGACCGTGTTGAGCTTCCCTATTTTCCCAATCTCAAAATCGCCTGCGGCCACTTCAAGACTGGCACAACCGACGCGGAAGAATACCGCGCGCTTGGTCCGACCTACGGCCGCCTAGATCCCGAACGGCATTTCATCGCCCGCGCGTCGGGCAACTCGATGAATGGAGGAAAACACCCCATTCAAGACGGCGACTACCTTCTTTTGGAGTTCATCACCCCCACTCGAGCCGGCGCCATCACGGGCGCGGTGATGGCGATCGAACGGCAAGACGAAACTGGTGAAGGAAACCAATATCTTCTGCGAACGGTCGTCAAATCACCGGAGGGTGGGTATATCCTACGCGCAAACAATCCCGACTATGAGGATTTACCCGCGACCGAAGACATGCGCACTTTGGCCCGGTTGAAGGATGTGATCAACCCGTTGGACCTTGCGATTGGCCAGGCGTTTATGCGCGAAGACATCCCGACGTTGTTCGGCGATGAGTTCAGCGTCGGCAAATGGAATGTCGGCCATATCTCGTTGGCCGGCCAGAAAGCGGCCGTTCTGCTGGTGACGATCAATAAGCAAGGCAAAGCGGCGGATCATCGGTACATGGATCACTGGATCGATGACAATACTTTCCATTGGCAAAGCCAAAACTCGACCACTCCGACCAATAAAAGAGGGCGTGAAATAATTGACCACGAGAAAACAGGTACTGCCATTCATTTGTTTGTACGCGAAAACAAGCTTTCAAATGGAAAAGCAGCGCCATTTTTCTATCATGGCACTGTGCGGTACAGAAGTCATTCGGGAAGTGGTCCGATGAGTGTCGTTTTTGAGAAGGACCGTTAGCCTCAAAGTAAACATCAGCGGCCCCATATCGGGCGTGCAGCTTACAAATCAATTGTCCTACGCTGCAGCACGCGGCGCTGCTCGCGCTATTACCGGTCCACGAACGCCGTCACAAAAATTGACGGCCATGGGCTACGCTCCTACCCCGCCTGTCGTAGAATGGCCTTAATCAACGCTGCTCGCTTGCCTGCCTTCGTAAGCGATCCGCCCCCACCCACATCCGCGGAGGCGAACCGCCCATGCTTCGGCAATTCCTGTGTCTTCTTGCCGCGCTGTTCCTGAGCCAAGCCGCGCATGCCGCGAGCGGTGAGCTGGTCATGATCGCGCCCACCGACCTGACCATGCCGCTGGTGCAGTTCCGCGACGGCAAACTGAGCGGCGGCATCCTGAAAGACCTGGGCGACGCCTTGGCCCAGCGGCTGGGGCGGCAAGCCAGCTACCTGAGCGTGGACGTCGATGGCGTGACGCCCACCCTGACCCAGGGCCGCGCCGATGGCATCTGCTACGTGCTGCCGTTCTGGATCGACGGCGACTACCAGTGGAGCCGGCCGCTGATCCCCGATGCGGAACTGGTGGTGGCGCGCGAGGGCGCGCCGCCGATCCGTTCGCTGGCCGACCTGCGCGACCGCCCCGTCGGCACCGTCACGGGCTACCGCTATCCGCGCGTGGAGCAGGTGCTGGGCCAGCAGTTCTTCCGCACCGAGTCGCCCAATATGGACAAGAACCTGCGCCGGCTGATGGCGGGCGAGGTACAGTACACCATCATGGTCCAGTCCTCCTTGGCCTACCTGACCCGCAACGACAAGACGCTGCGGCTGCGGCCCGACCTGGTGTTCTCCACCTTCAAGGCGCAGTGCGCGTTCTCGCGCAAGTCGACCATCCCGTTCCAGGACATCAACCGCGCCCTCGACGCGCTGGCCGACGACGGCAGCGTGGAGCGGATCCTGGCCCGCTACCGCTGAACTTCCGGCGTGCCCGGCGCGCCCAGCGTGGCGGCCAGCGCCCGCGCCGCGCGCCAGCGGCTGGCCGGAGCCGGGTGGTCTTCGCTGTCGAGATAGGGGCGGCCGCTGGCGCGCATCATCTTGCGGTAGTACAGGGCCAGCCGTTCGGGCGGCCAGCCGGCGCGCGCGGCCAGCAGCAGGCCCGCGTGGTCGGCCTCCGCCTCCTGCGCCAGATTCAGCGGCGCCAGCCTGGCCATCAGCGCCGCGTCGTGGTCGACGGCGTCCACCAGCGCTTCGAACGGACGCCCGGCCCAGGCCGGGTCCAGTACCAGCGCCTGCTCCAGTTCCCGCAAGTTGTGGCGCAGCGCGGCGTGCGCGATCTCATGCGCCAGCAGCATGGCCAGTTCCGCGTCGCTCAATTCCAGCCGTTCCACGTAGGCCTGGCTGACGAGGATCTTGCCGCCGGCCATGCAATCGGCGTCCTGGTCCGGATCGGAGCTGGTGTGGACTTCCCAGCGCCAGCTTGCTGTTTCGGGATAGTCGCGGGCGGCCTGCGCGATCAGGCCGGCCGCCACCCGCCGCACACGGGCCGTAAAGGCGGGCACCGGATCGAGCTGGCCGGCCGCATCGAACACGGCGACCCGGCTGGCGTACATGCCGGCCGCGTGCGCCGCCACTTGCTCCTGCGTGAGCGGCCGCGTCAAAGGCTGCGTCGAAAGTTGCGCCGAAGGCTGCGTCACAGGCTGCGTCACAGGCTGCGTCAACGGCTGCGTCAACGGCTGCGTCAACGGCTGCGCGAGCGATGGTGCGGGCGCGGCGGCGGAAGCGGCCAGCAGCGCCAGCACCGGCGCCGCACGTCGTATCTGCCTCGGAAGGAAAGAACACATGCCAGCCTGCTTGTGGAAACGATATTCGTCCATGTTAGGCCAGTCCCTGCGGCGACTCAATGCCTGAGCGCCTAAGCAATCTTCCATTTCAAAAATAGAACTGATAACATTAAAAAATTAATAACTTATGGAGCATGGCCATGCGCTTGCTGCTGCCCCTGACCTCCCTGCTGCTGGCGACCAACGCCGGCGCCGCCATGACCTACGTCGGCAAACCAGACTGCCTGATCGCCAATCCGCACCCCATCGAGGACGAACAGGCGAGCTGGAGCGGCGGTTGCAAGGATGGCTACGCGGATGGCATGGGCACCCTGAACTGGTCCGTCCGGGGACGCCCGCATGGCGGCTACGAAGGCGTGTTGGTGAAGGGCGTGCCCAACGGCCCAGGCTTCCTGCTGCTGGCCAACGACGCCTCGCTGCAGGGCGATTTCAAAGAGGGCAAGCTGGAGGGCAAGGGCGTCTACACCAACGCCAAGGGCGGCAAGCTCAACGCGACCTTCGTTGCCGGCGTGGCGACCGGTATCGCCGATTACAGTTCCCCGCAGGGCGACACGTACCACGGCGAGTGGCGCGGCAATACCCCCCACGGCCAAGGCAAGATGAGCTACGGCGCCGGCGGCAGTTACGAAGGCGGTTGGGCGAATGGAGAATTCAGCGGCAAAGGGGTGATCACCTACCCGAACGGGGTCGAGGTGACGCGTGAGTTCCATCCGCAGCCACGGCCGCGGGAACCGGTGGAACGGCCAAGCTACGGCGTCCGCCAGGAGCAACCCGACCTCGGCACCAACATCAAGCATGACGCCGCGTATGGCTTCAACGTGCCACCCGGCCTGAGCTACGCGCAACTGTCGCCGGAACAACAGCAACTGGTCAAGCAGCCGTACCATATCCTGCTGGAAGACGACGAGCCGCCCTATCCGATCAAAGGGCCGGAAGCGATCGCCAAGGCGTTCATGGAAATGCACGCCAAGGCCAGGGTGCGCGGCAAATTCCGGATCAATGTGCAGATCGACAGCGACGGCACGCCCCTCAGCGTCGCCGTACTGGAGGCGCCCGAGCCGGAACTGGGCCGTATCGCCGGTTCCGTGCTCATGCTCACCAAGTTCAAACCGGCGCGCTGCGGTGGCAAGCCCTGCGCCATGCGCTATACCTACAACACGGATTTCATCATCAAGCTGTGACGGTACGGCCGCAGCCTTCGCGGCGCGGGGTTAGCACGCCCTGCGCCAGCCAGTGCCGCAGATAGCCGGCCAACGCCGGCACGGCGGCCTCGCCCCGCTGCGCACCGATGTCTTCACATAGCGAGCCGAAGGTGGCGCCTTCGCCTATGCGCGACAGTGCGCCGACCTCGCCCACATCCAGCGAACGGAAATGCGGTTGCTCGCCGTGGCGCCACACCAGCCACGTCACGCTCGTATCGGATGGCGCCGCATCGGGCGGCGTTTGCTCCGCACCCAGCGCCTGCCATAGCGCCACCGCGTTCCAGCGCAACGGCAGCAGGCGTACGGATGGATGCCAGTCCAGCGCCAGCTCATCCAACGCTGACGGCGCCAGTTGCGCCACATCGGCCGCCGTCAGTGGCGCGGCATCGGCCGCGTCGAACGCCAGGCCCAGGGCCCATTCGAAGCGGGCCAGCTCCGCCACCCACGGGTACTCGGGCAAGGCTTGCGCGACATGGTCGGCAAAGACGTCGCCATACCAGCGCAGATTGGGCTGGCGCGAGGGATGGGCGGCCAGGTAACTGTCGGCCAGTTGCGCGAACAGCGCGTCGCCCAGATAGCTCCACGTCTTGTCGTATGCTTCGCACAGCGCCTCGCGCATGCGGACGCGGTAGGCGTTGCGGTAAATCGCCAGCCGCTCCAGCGCGCCCAGCCCGTACTGGCCGGACGGGCCAGACTGGCCACATACAGCGCGCACGATGGAGGGCTGCGCTCCGCCCTGGCCCGATATGTTGGCCGGCGCATCCGGTGACACGTCAGCCGCCATATCATCCGGCGCATCAGGCGGGACATCATTCGGCACATTCTCCAGCACCTCATCGGGCAGGTCTGCCAGCACATAGGCCTGGAACGCGGCCTGGATCTCCGCCAGCCCGTTCATGCCGCCTCCGCTTCGGTCAGCACGGCGGCGGCCAGCTGGCGTGCGCGCCGCAGTTCGGCCGCCAGCTCCGGCAACGGCGGAATGTTATCGTCCCGTTCTATCATGGTGGCCACTGGGCCAAAGCGGCGCAATGCGTCCGCGTACAGCGCCCACACGGGATCGGCCACCGGCTGGTCGTGGGTGTCGATGATGCAGCCGGCTTGCACGCTGTGGCCGGCCAGGTGGATCTGTTGCACCCGCCGCGTGGGCAGCGCGCGCAAATACGCGTGCGGATCGAAACCGTGATTGACGCTGCTGACGTAGACGTTGTTCACGTCCAGCAGAATCAGGCTGTCCGACTGTTCCGCCACGGCCGCCACGAACTCCCATTCGCGCAGCGTGTCGGCCGTGAACGACACATAGCTCGACACGTTCTCCAGCAGGATGGGGCGGCCCAGGTAGTCCTGCACGCGGCGCACATTGCGCACCACGGCGGCCACGGCTTCCTCCGTGTACGGCAGCGGATACAGGTCATGCATGTTCCGGCCGTGCACACCGGTCCAGCACAGGTGGTCCGACACCCACAGCGGTTGCACCCGCTCCACCAGCGCCTTGAGCGCGCGCAGGTAGTCGTCCGACGGCCCTTGCGGCGTGCCCACCGACATCGACACGCCATGCATCACGACTGGATAGTCGCGCCGTACGCGTTCCAGCATGGCCAGCGGCTTGCCGCCGGGGACCATGTAGTTCTCGGACAGGATCTCAAACCAGTCCACGCCCGAGCTGGCGGGACTGCTGCCGATCACGTCGAGGTAGTGGGCGGGACGCAGGCCCAGGCCGAAGCCGGGCGAAGCTTGCAGGCGGATGGCATGGTGCGGGTAGCTCAGGTGGTGGTTGGGGGAGACGGCGCCCGGTGGAGCGAGGCGCCGCCCGCTCGTGCGATGCGATGCTTACTTATCCAGGTCAACGATCTTGCCCTGCTTGGCGAAACACTCGCCGGCCTTGGACTTGAGGAAGCCGTGGCCCTTGCACACGTTCTGGCCCTTGCAGGCGTTTTCCGCCGTGGCGCAATCGCTGGTGCCCTTGCAGCTGTTGATGCCGGCGCAGTGTACGGTGTCGTCGGCGGCGATGGTGCTGGTGGCGGCGACGGCGGCGCCCGACAAGGCCATGGCGGCGACGGCGGCGGCGATCAGGGCGGCGGATTTGGTGGTGATGCGGTTGTTGGTGGTGTTCATGTTGTTCTCCAGGTGGGGTTGAATTGGTGGACACGTTGTCCCATCCCGCCCGGCACTGTCACAACAGTTGGCACCCGGCGTGGACTTGCACCTCTGTCGCCCTACTGCCGCGATTACTTACACATCCAACAAAAAATATTCGTCAAATCAAGGTGCGCGCACGCCAAACGGGCTACACCGCCATGTCCCGGACAATTTTGACTTAGATCAAAGTTTCTGTGGCACCGCAGCAATAGACTGATTGCGTTACTTCAATGAAACAAAGAGAGGAAATACAAATGCAAAAGTCTGCAGCAGCAATCATTCTGGTCTCCCTCGGCATGTTCGCCGGCAACGTGATGGCGGAAGAAAGCCCATGGCTGGTGCGCGCACGCGCCGTGCACCTGGACCCTGCAAACAAATCCGACCCAGTCGGTGGCGTGGGCGCTTCGGACCTCATCCACGTGAGCTCCAAGACCATTCCCGAAGTGGACATCTCCTATTTCTTCACCCGCAACGTGTCGGCCGAACTGGTACTGACCTACCCGCAAAAGCATGACGTGTCCCTGAACGGCACCAACATCGGTACCTTCAAGCACCTGCCGCCAACGCTGCTGGCCCAGTACCACTTCATGCCCGACGCGCAACTGAATCCATACGTCGGCGCTGGTATCAACTACACCAACATCACCAAGGTGGAACTGCTGAACGGCGCCGGTGGCCTGGAGCACAAGAGCTTTGGCCTGGCCCTGCAAGCTGGCGTGGACTACAAGATCGACAAGAACTGGTCGCTCAACTTCGACGTGAAAAAAGTGCAGATCCGCAGCGACGTGTTCGTCAGCGGCGCCAAGGTCAGCAACGTGCAAATCGACCCATGGCTGGTGGGCGTGGGCGTGGGCTACCGCTTCTAAGCAAGCCGGTTCCCCATCCATTCACGCGGCGCCCGCCGCGTGTATCGCCAGCGTCGCCCCCCGGTCATTACCCGGCCGGGCGCGACGCGCTTTTCATTGCGCTTTCCGCTTCGCTTGCCGTTTCGTTTTCTTCTCGCTTCCGCTTCGATCCCGTCTCCGGCCCACCCTGGCCACCCATCCGCGAACGGCACCCATCGCGCGCACCGCATGCGCCGCCTGGGCAGCAAAGGCGCCATCCGCCCGCCCCGCTGCCGCTATAATGGACCCACCTTTTTTGCTACCGACTCCCGCCATGCGCAAGATCCTGCTCGCCACCCTGCCCCTGCTGCTGACGGCCTGCGTCGATGACTCGGCCTCCTATTACGTGGGCGGCCGCGGCAGCAGTCACGCGCTGACCGTCAAGCGGGAACAGGAACACCTGTGGAAGCGCGACGCGGCCGTGTCGCTGATCCTGTCGCGCTTGCCGGACTGCCAGCGCCGCATCACGCTGGGCAGCATGCCGGCCAAGGAAGTGGAAATCGAACTGTTCGGCCTGGGCGAACAAGGGTGGATCCTGCGCGACGGCAACCAGCTGTGGCAGGTGGAGACGCAAACCTGCACCGAGCTGCCGGAACCGAAAAAGGAAGCGGGCGATTTGCTGGGCGTATTCCGGGTGGAAGGCGGCAAGCTGGTGTTCGTGCCGGCCGTGCTCTCGCCGGACGGCGCGCCTGGCGCGGCGGCCGATGGCCAGCCGGAGGCGCAGGCCGATGAAGGCCAGGCGGCGGCCGAACCCGGCGCGGCCGGCGGCGGCGCCCCGGCATCCGGCAAAGCGGCGCAATAACCCGGCGGAAAACAAATGGGGGCGTGACACGATCGTGTCACGCCCCCATGTTCGTTGCTGCCGGTTGATTAGCGCGACAGCGCCACCCGGCGCGCCGGCTTGGCCACGCGCGCGGGGGCTGCTGCCGTGGCGGCGGACCGCACGGCCTCGCCACTGAGCCGGAAGCGCGCCACCATGTCCGCCAGATGGGCCGCCTGTTCCTGCATGCTGCCGGCGGCAGCGGCGGCTTGCTCCACCAGGGCCGCGTTCTGCTGCGTCACGCTATCCATTTCCGTGATCGCCATGTTGACGTGGCCGATGCCGGTGCTCTGCTCGGTCGAGGCGGCCGTGATGTCGCGCATGATGGCCGTCACGCGTGACACGCTGGCCACCACCTGGTCCATCGTGGTGCCGGCCTGGGCCACGAGCGCGCTGCCGGCGTTGATGCTGTCGACGGAATCGTTGATCAGGGTCTTGATCTCCTTGGCCGCCGCCGCGCTGCGCTGGGCCAGGTTGCGCACTTCCGACGCCACCACCGCGAAGCCGCGGCCCTGCTCGCCGGCGCGGGCCGCTTCCACCGCCGCGTTCAGCGCCAGGATGTTGGTCTGGAACGCGATGCCATCGATCACGCTGATGATGTCGACGATGCGGGTGGCCGAGGCGTTGATGGTTTCCATGGTCTGCACCACTTGCGACACCACGCGTCCACCCTGCTCGGCCACGGCCGAGGCCGACTCCACCAGTTCATTGGCCTGCACCGCGTTGCTGGCGTTCTGGTTCACGGTGGAAGTCAGTTCCTCCATCGAGGCGGCCGTCTGTTCCAGCGCGCTGGCCTGCGATTCAGTGCGGGCCGACAAGTCCATATTGCCCGTGGCGATCTCGGCCGAGGCGGTGGCGATCATCTCGGCGCTGTGGCGGATCTCGCCGATGGTGTCGGCCAGTTGATCGCGCATGGCGCGCATGCCGTACAGGATGCTGCCACGGTCGCTGTCGTGGGTGTCCACGGCCGAACTCAGGTCGCCGCTGGCGATGCGGGCCGCTACTTCGCCCGCGTATTCCGGATCGCCACCGATGGTGTGGCGCAGACTGCGGTTGACCACGCTGACGATCAGCGCCAGCACGGCGCACACGGCCAGCAGCACGGCGCCCGAGGCGAGCAAGGAATTGCGGAACGCGGTGTCGATATCGTCCACATACACGCCCGTCAGCAGGTGCCAGTCCCACGGCGCATAGCGGCCCACGCGGCTCAGCTTGGGGACGGGGTCGGCGGCACCGGGACGGGGCCAGTAATAACGCACGAAGCCGCCACCTTCGGCGCTGTTGCCGGCGGCGACGATGTCGTGATAGATGTAATTGCCCTTGGGGTCTTTCAAGCTGCCCATGTCCTTGCCATCCATTTCCGGCTTGATCGGATGCATGACGACGACGGATTTGGAATCGTTGATCGACAGGTAGCCATCGGCGCCGTAACGCATGCTGCGGATCGCGGCCTTGGCCCGGTTTTGCGCCTCTTCCTTGGTCAACGCGCCCGACGCCACCTGGGCGTCGAACCCTTTGACGACACTGAGCGCGCTATCGACGATGTTGCGCAAATCATTGCTGCGTTCCTCCATCCGCACATCGCGCGCGTGAAAAGCGTCGACGATGAAAATCGCCATGATGCACAGCAGGCTGCAAATTAATGGTACCCACAGTTTTTGTTGGAAGGTCAGGCGATTCACGGCGAGCTCCTTTGTTGACAAGGAGAAAGAATACGCCGAAATGGTGCAGAGAGCTATACAGATGGGAACTGTCTGTCATTCATGTTGTTAATTTGCCGTAGAGGTTTTGATAAGGTGAGTGATAACAGCACACTCACCTTGTTGCCATTACGCCATCAGGCGCGCCGCTCGCTGTCGAGCAGGGCCACGGCATGGGCGTTGTAGCGCGCGCCAGCGGCGGCGCCGGCCGGTACCGCCTGCTCCAGCCGCGCCAGATCGGCCGCCGACAGGTGCACGCTGGCCGCGCCCAGCGCCTCGGCCAGCCGGGTGCGGCTGCGCGCCCCCACCAGCGGCACGATATCGCCACCATGCGCGGCCCCTTGCGCGGCCACCCAGGCGATCGCCACCTGGGCCACGGACACGCCCATCTCATCGGCGATGGCGCGCACCTGTTCCACCAGCGCCAGGTTGTGGCGCAGGTTATCGCCCTGGAAGCGGGGACTGTGCTGGCCACGGAAATCGCCCTCGCCGGCACGCTGGGCCGTCCAGTGGCCGCTGATCAGGCCGCGCGACAGCACGCCGTAGGCCGTGATGCCGATGCCCAGCTCGCGGCAGGTCTGCAGGATGCCGTCCTCGATGCCGCGCGAGATCATCGAATACTCGATCTGCAAATCGCTGATGGGGTGCACGGCGTGGGCCCGGCGCAGCGTGTCCGGCCCCACTTCCGACAGGCCGATGTGGCGGATCAGGCCGGCCTTGACCAGCTCGGCCATGGCGCCCACCGTGTCCTCGATGGGCACGGCCGGGTCCAGGCGGGCCGGGCGGTAGATGTCGATGTGCTGCACGCCCAGCCGTTGCAGCGTATAGGCCAGGAAATTCTTCAGCGCCACGGGCCGGTTATCCACCCCGCTCCAGCCGCCCAACGGGTCGCGCAGCGCGCCGAACTTGACGCTGATGACGGCCTGCGCGCGGCGGCCACCGGCCAGCGCCTCGCGCAGCAGCAGCTCGTTGTGGCCCATGCCGTAAAAGTCGCCCGTGTCGAGCAAGGTCACGCCGGCCTCCAGCGCGGCATGGATGGTGGCGATGCTTTCGGCGCGGTCGGCCGGGCCATACAGGTCCGACATGCCCATCAGGCCCAGGCCCAGTTGCGACACTTGCGGTCCGGTACGGCCAAGTTGACGTGTTTGCATGTGATTCTCCAGTTCGGTGTGGGGCGCCGCCAGGATGGGAGCGCGATGGCGCCATTATGCTATTATCGACTTGCACAATAAATGTGCAAAAATACATAACTTTATTCGAGAAAAATTAATAATCATGGACCAGCTGAAAGCCATGCACATCTTCAAGGCCGTGGCCGACAGCAAGAGTTTCACGCTGGCGGCCCAGCAGCTGGACTTGCCCAAGCCCACCGTGACCAACGCCGTGCAAGCGATCGAACAGCAACTGGGGGTGCGTCTGCTGCAACGCACCACGCGCAAGGTCAGCCTGACCGTGGAAGGCGCGCTGTACCTGGACCGCTGCGGCGCGCTGCTCAACGACCTGGACGACCTGAACGGCCTGTTCCTGGGCGACGGCCGCCAGCCGGCCGGCAGCCTGCGGGTGGATTTGCCGGAGCGTCTCGCCCACCAGGTGGTGATCCCGGCGCTACCCGATTTCTTCCAGCGCTATCCCGAGATCCAGGTCAAGCTCGGTTCGCGCGACCGCTACGCCGACCTGGTGGGCGAAGGCATCGACTGCGCCGTGCGGGCCGGCGTGCTGCGCGACTCCACGCTGGTGGCGCGCAAGGTGACGGACATGGAACAGATCAACGTGGGCGCGCCCGCCTACCTGGACCGCCACGGCCGGCCCCGCACGCTGGCCGACCTGCGCCAGCACTGGGCCGTCAATTTCTTTTCCAGCCAGACCGGACGCGATCTGGACTGGGAATACGTGGATGGCGAAGGCGTGCCGCGCACGCTTGCCATGCGCAGCCAGGTGTCGGTCAGCGGTACGGAAGCCTACCTGGAAAGCTGCCGCGCCGGCCTGGGCCTGATCCAGTCGCCCCGGCTCGGCATGCTGGACTTGCTGGCGGCAGGTGAACTGGAGGAAGTGCTGCCCGCCTACCGGCCCGCGCCGCTGCCGCTCAACATCGTGTATGCCCACAACCGCCACCTGTCGCCTCGGGTGCGGGTGTTTGTCGACTGGCTGGCTGATGTGCTGTTGCAGCATTCTGTGTCAAAATAAGCCATTCTTCCGCCAACCGCATTCTTCCCCATGACATTTCACCCCTACGCGGCGTTGCTGGCGCTGTGCGCGTGCGCCGCCGCCGGCGCCGCCCCCACCGCCGCGCCGCTCCACGTCGACACCGACGCCATGCTGTCCCAGATCACCACGCTCGCCTCGGACGAGTTCGAAGGCCGCGCGCCGGGCAGCCATGGCGAAACGCTCACCATCGACTACCTGCAACAACAACTGAAGAAACTGGGCCTGGAACCGGGCAACCCGGACGGCACTTATCTGCAAGCCGTGCCCATGGTGGGCATTTCCACCCATCCCACGCTCAGCTACCGGGCTGGCGCCGGCGCGCCCGTCAAGCTGGCCTATCCGGAGCAGTTCGTGGCCTGGAGCGCGCGCACGGAAAAGCAGCTCAACGTGGCCGATTCGGACCTGGTGTTCGTCGGCTACGGCATCACGGCGCCGCAATACCAGTGGGACGACTACAAAGGCGTGGACCTGCACGGCAAGACGCTGGTGGTGCTGATCAACGATCCGCCGCTGCCCGACCCCAAGCATCCGAAACAGCTCGACGCCAGCCAGTTCGGCGGCAAGGCGCTCACCTGGTACGGGCGCTGGAACTACAAGTTCGAGATGGCGGCCAAGCTGGGCGCGGCCGCCGTGCTGATCGTGCACGACACCAAGCCGGCCGGCTATCCCTACGAAGTGGTGCGCGCCAGCCTGGCGCGGGAAGTGTTCACCATCAAGAGCAAGGGGCCCAACCCCGCGTTTCCGCCGCTGGCCGGCTGGCTGCCGCTGGAACAGGCGCGCGCCATGTTCAAGGCCGGCGGCCAGGACTTCGACCAGTTGCAGCGCGGCGCCTTGTCGCGCGACTTCAAGCCGGTGGCGCTGGGCGTGAAAGTGAGCCTGAGCGCGCAGAACTCGTGGCGTGAGGTAGCGTCCAACAACGTGGTGGCCAAGGTCACCGGCTCGGACCCGGCGCTCAAGAATGAAGTCGTGCTCTACAGCGCGCACTGGGACCATTTCGGCATCGACACGACGCTGCCGGGGCCGCGCACCCAGCAGATCTTCCACGGCGCGCGCGACAACGCCTCGGGCGTGGCCGCCCTGCTGGCCGTGGCCAAGGCCTACAAGGCGCTGCCCACGGCGCCCAAGCGCAGCATCGTGTTCCTGTTTACCACCGGCGAGGAACGGGGCCTGCTGGGCGCGCAATACTACGCGCGCAATCCGCTCTACCCGCTCAACAAGACCGTGCTCGACCTGAACGTGGACGGCATCAACCTGTGGGGCCGCACGCGCGACGTGGAACTGGTGGGCATGGGCCGCAGCGATGCCGAGGAGGTGGTGGTCAGCGCCGCCAAGGCCCAGGGGCGCACCGTGCATGGCGAGATCAATCCCGAGCTGGGCACCTACTTCCGCAACGACCAGCTGGAATTCGCGCGCGCCGGCGTGCCGGCCCTGATCCTGCGCGGCGGCGCGCAATACACGGGCGCGGGCGCGGCGGCGGCGCTGGCCAAGCGCCAGGCTTACACAGCCAACCAATACCACACCGTGCACGACGTGGTGGAAGCGGACTGGGATTTGCGCGGCGCGGCGCAGGATATCGCGCTGTTGTACGAAGTGGGCCACCAGGTGGCGCAAGGCGGCACCACCCCGCAATGGAAACCGGGCGCCGAATTCAAGGCCGCGCGCGAGCAATCGCTGGCGGCGCGGCCGAAATAAACCCATCCGGCGCCAGCAAAAAAAATCAGGGACGGACCCCGATTTGCGCGAGCGCAAATCGGGGTCCGTCCCTGATTTTTTGGGCGTGTCAGTCGCGCGCCAGCGCCAGGAATTCCGTGCGCAGCGCCAGGTTGGGCTGCAACTCGCCCAGCATGGCCGAGGTGATGGTTTCCTCGCCCGGCGTGCGGATGCCGCGGCTTTCCATGCACATGTGGCGGCACTTGACGACCACCCCCACCGCCTTCGGTTCCAGCACTTCCATCAGCGCGTTGGCGATCTGGATCGTCATCCGCTCCTGCACTTGCAGCCGCTTGGCGAAGCAGTCCACGAGACGGGTCAGCTTGGACAGGCCGACGATCTTGCCATTGGGCAGGTAGCCGACCGTGGCTTTGCCGAAGAACGGCGCCAGGTGGTGTTCGCAATGGCTGTAGACGGGGATATTCTTCACCACGATCAGCTCGTTGTACTGCTCGGCGCCATCCTCGAACGCTTTCAGCAGCGCGACCGGGTCTTGCTCGTAGCCCGAGGTCCAGTGTTTCCAGGCCTTGGCCACCCGGTGCGGGGTTTCGGCCAGGCCGGGACGGTCCGGATCCTCGCCCAGCGAACTGAGCAGGCGACGCCAGTCTTGTTCCGTGAAAGCTTCTTCTTTAGACATGATGATGTAAGACCATAAAAATAACGATTGCCGCCAGTATATAGAAAATGCGGGCGGAGGATCGGCTGACGGCGCGGCAAGCCGCGCGCCGCGCCGTCAGCGCCCCGGCGGCCGGTGGGCGTTGATCAGGGCGGCCGCGACCGACACGGTGATGGGCATCTCGGGCCACGCGTCATCCGGGCCGAACCAGCGCGCGTCGGCGATCTCGGCGGGATCGACCCGGATCTCGCCGTCCAGGTAATCTGCCGTGAAGGCCACCATCAGCGAGTGGGGGAACGGCCAGGGCTGGCTGGCGAAGTAGCGCAGGTTATGCACCCGCAAGCCGACCTCCTCGTACACTTCGCGGTGCACCGCTTCCTCGATCGATTCGCCCGCCTCCAGGAAGCCGGCCAGCGCCGTGTAGCGCTGGTAGGGCGAATTGGCGTGCATGGCCAGCAACACCTGCTCGCCCTTGCGGATCAGCACCATCATGGCCGGCGAGATGCGCGGGTAGGCGCTCATGCCGCAGGCCGGGCACTGGTAGCAGCGCTCGCCCGCCACATGCTGCATGGGCGTGGCGCAGGCGCCGCAAAAGCGGTGGGTACGGGCCCATTCGGCCAGTTGCACAGCCCGCCCCGCCACGCCGAGAAAACCGTCGTCGCACACGCCAAACAGGGCGCGCAGGCTGTGCCAGCCGTATTCCGGCCCCGGCACGGCATCGCTGTCGGTCCAGGCCGTCTGGTAGTACTGGCCGTCCAGCATACCGACCGGGTGGATGCGCTCGGGCGCCAGCGCCAACGGGCCGAGCGCGGCAGCGGGCGGCAACGACAAATCGCTGTTGCACAAAAGCAACTGCCCGCGATACACTAGGAAGGTCCAGGGTGCGGCATCGGCTGGCGGGCGGAGCAGGGGAATGAAGGCGGCAGGGGTGCGGAGCATGGGGCCATGGGTGCGTCATCGATAACGGTGTCCATCTTACCGTGTTTCAAAATTGCTCACACGGCGACGCCCACGCGCTCGCGCCGGCCCCCGCCATCGTGGGCCCAATGCGCCCCCCGGCCGCCCCGAGAAAACCGCCGACCTGCTGCTGTTTTGGTTTAGAATGATCTGCGCATGTCTCTGGGGCAAGCGTCTCGCCGGCCGGTTGGATGAGGCCGGTGTCGGCCACTGGCGAACCGTTGCACAACGATTGAACGATGACAAATACATCCAAACTGAGCCCACCGGCTCTTCTCCAAGCGTTTACCGCCGCTTTGCGCAATAGTGACCATGTACGCACCGCCGAGCTGGCCACCCAGCTGGCCCGCACCGGTGCCTTGCCGATCACGGACCTGTTCAACCTCACCCAGCAATGGACCGAGCAAGGCCACCCCGCCCAGTCAGTGGCGCTGTTCCAGTTGTGGTTGGCCCACACCGAGACGCCGGCAAAGTACGCGGTGTTGTTCAATCTGGGCGTCACGCTCGCCAATTTGCAAGACCTCGACGGCGCCGAGGCGGCCTACCGTAGCGCGCTCGAACTCAAGCCCGATTTCATCGAAGGCTTGCTGAACCTGGGGACCCTGCTCGAACGCAAGGGCGACCCGCGCGGCGCGCTGACGCAGTGGAACAGCGTCACCGCGATCGCCAAACCGGACGAGCCGGCCCACCAGGCGTTCTACCAGCAGGCGCTGAACAACCTGGGACGGTTGCTGGAAATTCTCAAGCAGTATCCGGAAGCGGAAGATATGCTGACCCGCAGCCTGCTGGTCGACCCGGCCCAACCCAAGGTGATCACCCACCTGATCCATTTGCGCCAGAAACAATGTAAATGGCCGATCTACGCGGAAATCCCTGGCGTCACCTCGCAGGCGATGCGGGCCCACACCTCGGCGCTGGCCGTGCTGAGCGCGTCGGGCGACCCGCAAGTGCAGCTGGACGCGGCGCGCCGCTTCGTGGCCGAAAACGTCATCACGCCGACCACGCCGCTGGCGCCGGCCGATGGCTACCGGCACGACCGTCTGCGCATCGGCTACCTGTCATCGGACCTGCAGTCGCACGCGGTCTCGATCCTGACGGCCGAGCTGTATGAATTGCATGACCGCAGCCGGACCGAAGTGTATGCATTCTCCTGGAGCAAGGAAGATGGGACACCGCTGCGGGCGCGCGTGGTGCGTGCCATGGATCACTACATCCCCATCGCCCACATGAGCGACGAACAGGCCGCGCGCTGCATCCGCGAGCATGAAATCGACGTCCTGATCGACCTGCACGGCCTCACGGCCGGCACCCGGCCCAACATCCTGTCCTGGCGCCCGGCGCCCGTGCAAGTGACCTACCTGGGCTTCCCCGGCCCGACCGCGTTGCCCTGCATCGACTATGTGCTGGCCGACCGCTTCGTGTTGCCGCCCGACCTGGCCGCCTATTTCGTCGAACGGCCGCTGTATCTGCCCGACACCTTCCAGATCAACGACCGCCAGCGCGAAATCGGCCCGCGCCCCACGCGCGCCGCGTGCGGGCTGCCCGAGGACGCCTTCGTCTACTGTTCCTTCAACAACAATTTCAAGATCACGGAAACCATCTTCGCGTGCTGGATGCGGATCCTGCAGCGCACGCCAGGCAGCGTGCTGTGGCTGGTGGCCGACCACCAGGTGGTGCGCGACAACCTGCGCGCCAGCGCCCAGCGCGCCGGCGTGGATCCGGAACGCTTGTATTTCGCGGGGCGCGTGGGGCCGACCGAATACCTGGCCCGCTACCAGGTGGCCGACCTGTTCCTCGACACCGACACCTTCAACGCCGGCACCACCGGCAGCGACGCCCTGTGGGCCGGACTGCCGCTGCTGACCTGCGCCGGCCAGACCTTCTCCTCGCGCATGGCCGGCAGCCTGCTGCTGGCGGCCGGCTTGCCGGAGCTGGTGACCCACAACCTGGCCGACTACGAGGAACTGGCGGTGCAGCTGGGCCGCCAGCCATCCCTGCTGGCCACGCTCAAGCAGCGCCTGGCCGACAATCGCCTGAGCTGTCCCTTGTTCGACAGTCCGCGCCTCGTGCGCAACCTGGAAGACCAACTGGAAAGAATCGCCATGCACCCGACGCAGGAAATCAAGCAAACCCCGATCAACGACGTGCATAACGCCGACGTCTACAACTTCATGCGCAAGGATTACGGCGGCGTGGTGGAAGTGGGCTCCAGCAGCGGCGCGCTGGCGCGTGTCTACCGCGACGCCAACCCCGGCTGCAGCTACGTCGGCATCGAGATCGACGCCGACTACGCCGACGCCTCGCGCCGCCATTGCACGGAAGTCATACTGGGCAACGTCGAAAAGCTGTCGGACGACACCATCAACCGCATAGGCAAAGATGCCCAGTGCTGGGTGTTCGCCGACGCGCTGGAACATTTGTACGACCCATGGCAGCTGCTGCGCCGCATCAAGCACGCCTCCGGCGCCGGCACCGAAGTCGTGGCCTGCATTCCAAACGCGCAATACTGGGGCTTGCAGGCGCACCTGAACGGCGGCAAGTTCATCTACCAGGATTCCGGCATCCTCGACCGCACCCACATCCGCTGGCTGACGCGCCTGACCATCATCGACCTGTTCCAGGCCAACGGCTACCGGGTCGAGAACATGATCGCCCGTATCCTGACCCGGCCCAGCGCCGCCATGGAGGCGGCGCTGCGCCAGATGGCCCTGGCCAGCGGCAACGACCCCGACCTGGCCGTGCAGGACGCCACCGCCTTCCAGTACGTCGTCAAAGCCGTCGCCACC
The DNA here is from genome assembly GCF_014042355.1 of Rugamonas apoptosis. Classification (GTDB taxonomy): domain Bacteria; phylum Pseudomonadota; class Gammaproteobacteria; order Burkholderiales; family Burkholderiaceae_D; genus Rugamonas; species Rugamonas apoptosis. The sequence continues at coordinate 779,311 of NZ_JACEZU010000001.1, read as the reverse complement.
GCATAAGGATGCCCCATGGCCGATGCCGTTCACCTCTTCCATATCGCCTATTCGGAGCAGACCCTGGCCCAGGTGCCGCCCGGCTACCAGCCGCTCGACAACCTGAACAGTCCGCACAACGATTGGCGCGAGTACTGGCCGATCCGCAATTACCTGCTCGATCACGCGCTCGATGACGATGCCTGGTATGGCTTCTTCTCGCCCCGCTTTGCCCAGAAGACGGGGTTGAGCGCGGCCCAGGTGACGGCCTTCGTGCAAGCCAACGCGGCCCGCGCCGACGTGGTCACCTTCAGCCCGCAAGCCGACATGGGCGCCTTCTTCCTCAACGTGTTCGAGCAGGAAGAAGTGTTTTCGCCCGGCTTCATCGGCGCCGCCGAAGCGTTCCTGGCCGAGGTCGGCCAGCCGCTGGCGCTGGGCACGCTGGTGATGGATACGCGCCAGGTCGTGTTCAGCAATTACTTCGTGGCGCGGCCGGCCTTCTGGCGCGCCTGGCTGGTGCTGAACGAAGCCCTGTTCGCCCTGTGCGAAGGGCCGGCCAGCGACTTGCAGCGGCAACTGACCCAGGCGACCAACTACCCCGGCGCCGTGCAGCGCAAGGTGTTCCTGATGGAGCGCATCGTCTCGCTGCTGCTGACCGTCAACCCGGCATGGCGGGTGGCCGCCTACAACACCTTCGACTGCGCCTGGTCGGGCACGCCGCTCAACCAGTTCAAGCTCGAAGCCGTGCTCAGCGATGCGCTCAAGATCGCCATGCGCGAGCAGGGCTACCACCAGTACCGCGAAGCTTACGCCACGCTGCGCGACAAGCTGCGCCATCCCGCCGCCGCCGCCGACGCCACCTGATCGCCCCCCATGGAAAACCTGATCCTCATCCTGCACAGCGACGATATCGGGCCGGCGCTTCAGATCGCCGCCCCCCTCGACAGCTACCGGGTGGTCACCTTCGATCCCACCCTGCTCGACCGCATCCGGCACGCCGGCCTGGCGCGCGCGGAACTGATCGCCTGGCCCGACGCCCCCTCGTTCAACGACATGGACCGCGCCGCGCACCGCCAGGCCACTGCATTTGAACAGCGGCTGGACCCGCTCATCGCACGCCTCGCGCCCGGCCTCTCGATCGCCGGCTGGCAGCATTACAATCTGTATTTCCTGTTCATGACGCTGGGCTGGAACCAGGCAATCTGGCCTGCCATGGCCGCCCATTTCAGCCACTGCAAGCTGCACGTGCTGGTCTGCGATACGCCGCTGGCCTACTATTTCAATTCCTTCCTGCCCAGCGCCATGCTGCTCGATTACTGCCGCCAGCACGGCGTGGAGCTGGCGCCGTTCACCTACCCGCCCAAGGAGGCGCCGCAACGGCAGGTGCCGGCGCTGAGCGAGATCCGTCCCGCCGGCGAACGCCACCTGCTGCTGACGCACTTGCCGACCTGCATGTACGACATCGGGTACTTCAATGCGGAACTGGCGGCCAGTGGCAAGCAGGTGGTGAATCTGAAGGGCCGTTACTTCAACATGCCGGTGGTGGCGCATGAAACCATCGAGACGGCATCCCAGGACGCGCTGCTGGGGCTGCTGCCGCCGGCGTGGCAGGCAGCCTTGCCGGAGTTGCAAAGCCTGCTGACGGCCGAGATCGACGCCATGCTGCAAGCCTACCCGCTGCTGCCGCATTTTCGCCGCCGCCAGGCCGAGCACGTGGCGCAAGTCTATTGCGACCAGCTGGTGACGCAGGCGCTGCTGGAGCGACATTTCCAGCACAGCAAGCCGGAACGGCTGCTGCTGGCCGACCACGACACCGACTTCCACGGGCCGCTGCTGGCGTTCGCGCAACGCCACCAGTTGCCGGTCCTGTATGTGCCGCACTCGAAGACCACCTCGGACATCTTCTTCGACTATGGCAACCTGCTGTGCCTGACCCACCCGATCCAGGGCGACGTGATCCTGCGGCCGGATGGGCGGCGCGCGGCCCAGGCCAGCCTGGCGTTTCCGGAACAGCTGCAGTTCGCCACCGCGCCGCGCAAGCCGCTGGCCCGGGTCGGCATCCTGCTGCAGGCCGTGTCGTTGAATGGGATTTATGCCACCGACTTGCCGGCCTATATCGCGGGCCTGCGCCAGATGGTGGCCTGGTGCCGTGAGCACCAGCTGGAATTCACGCTGCGCTGCAAGCCGGCCTATTTCCTGATCAGCATGCTGGAACAGGAACTGGGGCTGGAGCGCGACATGTTGATGAGCGCGGTGCAAATACCGATGAGCGACTATGCGGTCAGCTGCGACCTGTGCCTGATGTACGACGCGCCGACGTCGGCCGAACTGGAATTCCTCAACCGCGGTATCCCCTTGCTCAACCCGGTGGTCAAGGACATGAGCAATGTGGAAGCGATGGTGGCCGATCCGGACATCATCCCGCGCGCCAGCGTGGCGCAAACGCTGAGGACCGCCACCACGCTGCTGCGCGATCCGGTGGCGCTGGATCATTTCCGCCGCCGTCAATTCACGGCCTACCTGTCGGCCTACCGCGATGCCCAGCCGCTGCGGGCCTTCCTGGATGGCCCGGCCGGCGGCGGCCGGCCAGGCTGAACCCGCGGCACCGGCGGGCGCGCCGCACTGGCGTACCCGCCCGTGCCTGGCGGCGCCCGGCGGCGCTTTACGTGCGCAGGTAGCGCGCCTGCTCGGCCTGCGTCAGGTGCACCTCGCCGTAGGCCGATGAGCCGCCCCAGATGTTATCCTTGTGCCACTTGCCATTCTCGATCCACCATACGCGTGGATCGCGGAAGCGGTCGGCGGTACGCCAGAACTCTTCCTCGCTCATGTCCACATAGTCCAGCCAGTACTGCAGGTCGCCCGACACCACGTGATCGTACTTGCGCACCATCTCGACCGCTTCCTCGCGCGTCATATAGCCGGTACGCACATCCTTCGAACCATGGTCGGAGCCGCGGCCATAACCGAATTTCACGAACTTGAGCAGATCGTGGATGCCATTCTCGTAGCGGTCGTCGAGGTTGGAGGCGCGCCGGTAGGTGCGCTCGAACGGGGTGGCCGACTCCTTCCAGCCATACAGGTCTTTCATGAGCTGGGTGTGCTTGTACGGGTCCCATTTGAAGAAGTTACCGATATACAGGCCGCGCACGCCGGTCTTCAGGATATCGTCATCATTCGGATACTTGGCCCACATCAGGTCGTTCTCCTTCAACGGCTCCTGCGGGTCGTTCAGCATGTCGTACCATTCGAAGCCGCGCAAGCCATGCTCGTGGCGCACCCGGGCCGAGAATTCGACGAAATCGTTCGGGTCATACATGCCCGAAATATCCCAGGCGATCTCGCCCCACACCATCAGCGGCACATTGAAGCGCACCGCCATCTGGATCGGCAGCGAGAAAATGCCGCAGTGGCCATGCCAGTTCATGTCGCCCATCTTGCGGAAGCACAGACGGTTCAACTTTTTCAACACCTCGACGCTGGGGCCCATCACCAGGTGATCGCAATTGAACACTTCGCGCATGCGGTCGCGGTTGTAATTGCCCTCGGGCAGATAATTGTTGCCGTGGTAGGTCACCAGCAGCGGCTTGAGGCCGTATTCGACCGCCATGATATGGGTCTGCCAGTAACTGTCCTTGCCGCCGCTGACCGGCACGATGCAGTCGTAGTCGCTGTCGGGCTTATGCTTGCGCAATTCCTCGATCTTGCGTTCAAACAGATTCTTGCGCTGGGCCCAGAATTCCGGCGTCAACTCTTCGAACGCCTCGGCCGTATGACAGGCGCTGCAGATCCCGTCGTCATCGACCGCCAGATTGACGGCGACAAAGGGGTAGGTGCAGCGGCTGCAGTATTGCATCCGACGATAATTACTCATCATGACTCCATAGGACTAAGTTTCGTTGATCATAGCGCAACGGGCATGGCGTGGATGATTTTTTTTGCCCTAAGCCAATATCGAGCGCGCCGGCCTCAGATCTCCAGCAGCTCGGGGGAACGCACCAGCAGGCCGGCGCCGTACAGGTGCTGGCGGGCCAGGTACACGCTCTGGTCGCTGTAGTGGAAGATATTGGCGGCCGCCACGGCGTCGACCCGGGTTTGCTGCAAACCTTGCGCCATGTGTTCCCACTCGCCCACGCCGCCGCAGCCGATCACGGGAAGCCGCACGGCGGCGCTGACCGTGTCGAGCAGGGGCAGGTCGTAACCGTTCTTCATGCCGTCGCGGTCGATGGAGTTGAGCAGGATCTCGCCGGCCCCCATCTGTTCCACGCGGCGGGCCCAGTCCACGGCGGTCCAGCCGGTGGCTTCGCGGTTGCCGTCGCGCCGCACGCGGTGCACGCCATCCTCCTCCAGCCGGGCGTCGATCGACACCACGATGCACTGCGAACCGAATTCGCGCGCCGCCGTCGTGATGAAGGCCGGGTCGTCCAGCGCGATGGTGTTGATGGCGATCTTGTCGGCGCCGCGCGACAGGCGTTTTTCGATATCCTGCAGGCTGCGGATGCGCCCGCCGATGGTGATCGGCATGAAGGCATTGCGCGACACGTCCTCGATGATATCGAGCACGCTATCGTGGTTGGCGTGGCCCAGGTCGTCGCGCCGCATGTCATAGGTGTCGTCGCGCGTGATATCGAGGTAGATCAATTCGTCCGAGCCCCATTCCGACAAGCGCTTGACGGCCGTGACGGGATTGCCCAGGTTCTGGTACCGCTTGAACAGCTTGCTTTGCACGAGGAAACCGTTGCGCAACAGCAGGACCGGGATGACGCGATGTTTTTTCATGACAAAGCCAAAAAGTTCTTGGCCAGCCGCATGCCGGCGCGCTGGCTCTTTTCAGGATGGAATTGCACCCCGTACACATTGTCGCGGCCGACGGCGGCGCAGAACGTGCCGCCATAGTCGCTGGTGGCCAGCACTTGCCCGGGCTGCGCCACGTCGAACATGAAGCTGTGCACGTAATAGAAGTCCGGCGCCTGCTCCAGGCCCGCGAGCAGGGGGCTGGGGCGCACCACGTCGATATTGTTCCAGCCCACATGGGGCAAGGGCAGGTCACCGGCTTCCAGCCGGCGCACGTTGCCGCCTATCCAGCCCAGGCCGGGTGTCTCGCCGAACTCGTGGCCGACGTCGGCCAGCACTTGCATGCCGACGCAAATGCCCAGGAAGGGCCGGCCTTGCTGGCGCACCACCCGTTCCAGCACGTCCAGCGGCAGGCGCTCGTGGATGCGCCGCATGGCGGCCGCGAACGCGCCCACGCCGGGCAGCACGATATGGCTGGCGGCCTCGATATCGGCCACCTCGTTGGAGACCACCACGTCCGTGGCCAGCGCGGCAAACAGATTGTAGACCGACTTCACATTACCCGACCCGTAGTCGAGGATACAGACCCGTTGCACTATGCTTCTCCCTGGTCCAGCAAGTCCCAGCGCAAGGCGGTGCCGCGCGCGATGGCCACCTTGGCCCGGCTGTCCAGCACCGTGCCGAGATGCTTGGGCGCCAGTCCCAGACCGGGACGGATGGCGCGCACGTTATCGGCCGTCAACGGCGCGCCGGCCGCGATGTCGCAGCTGGCGTACAGCGAACGGCGGAATTTGGTCGACGCCTGCTCGGCCTGCGTGGCGCCGTAACTGACCTGCCCCAGCGCCTGCCAGGCGCGTTCCGTTTCCGTCACCAGCGCTTGCAGTTCGGCCGGCTCCAGCGAGAAGGCCGAGTCGACGCCGCCATCGGCGCGGTTCAGGGTGAAGTGCTTCTCGATCACGCTCGCCCCCAGCGCCACCGCCGCCACCGACACGCCGATGCCCATGGTGTGGTCGGACAGGCCGATCTCGCAGCCGTACAACTGGCGCATGTGGGGGATGGTCAGGATGTTGGTATTGGTGGGCAGGGCCGGGTAGGTACTGGTGCACTTGAGCAGGATCAGATCCTGGCAGCCGGCGGCCCGCGCCACCCGCACCGTCTCGTCCAGCTCGCCCATGCTGGCCATGCCGGTGGAAATGATCATCGGCTTGCCGGTGGCGGCCACGCGCCGGATCAGCGGCAAGTCGGTGTTTTCGAACGAGGCGATCTTATAGCAGGCCACGTCCAGGCTTTCCAGGAAATCGACGGCGCTGTCGTCGAACGGGGTGCTGAACGGAATCATGCCCAGTTCACGGGCGCGCGCGAAAATGGGCGCGTGCCACTCCCACGGGGTATGGGCCTCCTGGTACAGGTCGTACAGGGTGCGTCCGTTCCACAGCGACTTGGGGTCGTTGATGACGAAATCGGGGCCGGCCACGTCCAGCGTCATGGTGTCGGCGGTATAGGTTTGCAGCTTCAAGGCATGCGCGCCGGCGCGGGCGGCGGCCTCGACGATTTCCAGGGCCCGCTCCAGCGATTGATTGTGGTTGCCGGACATTTCGGCGATAACGAAGGGCTGGTGCCCGAGTCCGACCTGGCGATGCGCGATTTTCATGTTCACTCTCTGGTTAATTGTCTGCCCCGAACAGGCGGGCGAAGCGTGGCCGTTGCGCGGCCCACTCGTGCGCCAGGATGCCCAGCAAGGCCACATCGGTGCGGCGGCCATCCTTGATGACGTTGGCGCGCCGCGTCCCTTCCAGCGTGAAGCCGAATTTCTGGTGCATCTCGATCACCTTGGGATTGCTGGCCAACACTTCGCAATTGAGTTTCTGCAGGCCGAATTCGCCGAACGCCAGGTCCAGCAGGCGGAATTCCACCAGGCCGCCCACACCCTGCCCCTGCATGGCCGGGCTCAGGTAGAACGCCCATTCGGCCGACTGATGCTGGGGCTTGATGGCGCTCAGCGATACCAGCCCTTCGATGTTACCCATGTACAAAACCACCCAGGCCCGCTGGCTGGGGTTGGCGGCCAGGCTGGCCAGCCAGGCGGCGTGCTCGGGCACACCGATCTCATGGTCGGAATACATGTGGCAACGCACTTCGGGCGCGTTGCGCAACTGGCGCACCCGCTCCTGGTCCGCCGCGCTGCGCTCCAGCAGCGGCACGAACTGGACGCTGTCCAGACGGGGCTTGTTCAAGGCAACCTCCTTTACGTTCAACTGCTGGGCGCCAGGATGGCAGCGCACAGGCGGCCACACCCTTGCCCATCGATCATGCCGAAGTCCGGGAACCAGTGCGCGGGGATGCCGTCGGCGCACCAGCGCTCCAGGGCGCCGGCCAGGGCGGGCTCGTCCGCGTCAGCGGCGTCGCCCAGCCAGTCCACCAGGCCGCGTTCGGCCAGCAGGCCGGTCACCGCGCGCTGGTTGTCGGCCACCGTCACCACCACGCAGGGCAAGCCCAGGCACAAGCGTTCCCAGCAGGTGGCGCCGCCGGCGCCCAGCGCCAGGTCGGCCTGCATCATCAGCGGCGCCAGGCTGGGCAAGGCGCGATGCAGGCGCAACATGGCGTGCGGCGCCGCCAGCGCCTGCAAGTCGGGCCAGGCCGGGTTATTGGCCCCCACCACGACGTCAGCCGTCACACCGGGCAGGCTCAGGGAGATAATGGCCCGCATGGCGCGCTCCGTCAAGCCGTCGCGGTCGACGCCGCCGAAGAACACCAGCAGGCGCCGCACGGCGCCCTGGCGCGGGCGCGCTTCCTGGTGCAGGCGCGCATACAGCGGTTGCAACAGGGCGTAGCGTGGTCCGGCCAGCACCTGGCAGCCAGCCGGCACCAGCCCGTCGTAGCGGGCCGCGCCCTGCGCCGTCAAGTTTTGGTCCAGCAACAGGTCGCACGCGTGGCGCCGGTCGGCCAGGTCGTCGATGACCAGGATGCGGCCCACGCTGGCGCGCATGGCTAGCTGCCAGCGCCAGTCCAGCCCGTAATGGTCAACGATCAGCCAGTCTGGCCGCCACGGCAGCGCGGCCGCCGTTTCGGCCGCGTCCGTCTCCCAGCGCGCGCCCACCCAGGCCGCGTGCGCCGGCTGCGCATCGGCATCGGCGCTGGCCCCGCCATCGAGCGCCAGCAAGCGCACCGGGAAGCCCAGCGCCTCGAGCTGCGGACCCAGATGGCCGGGATGGGCACGGCACACGAAGGCCACCTCGGCCCCGCCGGCGCGCAACGATTCGGCCAGGGTCAGGCAGCGCATCACGTGGCCCGAGCCTATCTGCCACGCGGCATCGGTGCGAAAGACGATACGCATGGCGCCCCCTCAGGCCGTGGGGCCGGGGTCCAGGCGCAGCGCCTGGTAGGCCAGTTCGGCCCGGCGCCAGTCATCCGGCGTGTCGATATCGACCGCGCGCCAGGGCGGGATCACCAGCCCGCTGCCGTGCAGGTGGGGCGAGCGGCCCGCCAGCCAGGCGTCGCGCCGGCCCCAGTAGAACTGGCCGGCGTCGTAATAGCCTGGCGCCAGGTCCTGGCTGCGGGTGGCGGTAAATTCGGGAAAGAAGGGCGCCATGGCGCCATCGGCGTCGCGCCGCAGCGCGCGCTGTACGGCGGCCGGAAACACGGTCACGGCGAACGCGTAACCGGCGGCGTTGTTTTCGAGCAAAGCCAGCGCCGCGCCCAGGTCGGCACTGGCCAGCAATGGCACGGCCGGATAAATGCAGCACACCTGTTCGGCCTGCGGCCAGCCCAGCGCTTCGCAACGCTCGATCGCATCGATCACCACCGGTGTGGTGCCGGCGTGGTCGTCGGCCAGTGCCGGCGCCCGCAGGAACGGCACCTCGGCGCCGTACTGGCGCGCCGTGGCGGCGATCTCGGCGTCGTCGGTGGACACCACGATATGGTCGAACAGGCCGCTGGCGCGGGCCGCCTCGATCGCGTACGCGATCATCGGCTTGCCGGCGAACGGCTTGACGTTCTTGCGCGGGATGCGCTTGCTGCCGCCGCGGGCCGGAATCACGGCCAATCTCATGCCAGCGCGCTCCGCACGGCGGCCACCACCTGGTCTTGCTCGGCCTCGCTCAAGGCATAGTACAGCGGCAGGCTGATGGCCCCGGCGTAATAGCTTTCCGCCTGCGGACACAGGCCGGACTGGAAGCCCAGCCGCTGGTAATACGGCTGCTGGTAGACCGGGATGTAGTGCACATTGGCGCCCACCCCCTGGGCCCGCAGCGCGTCGAACACGGCGCGCCGGCGTTCCGGCGCCACGTGGATCGGATACAGGTGGTAGGCCGAGCGGCCGCTTGCGGCCTGGCCGGGGGTGCGCAACGCCAGCGGCGCCAGCAGCGTATCGTAGCGGGCCGCCAGCGCGCGCCGGCGCGCCACGAATTCATCGAGCCGGCTCAGCTGCGACAGCCCCAGCGCGGCCTGCAGGTCGGTGATCCGGTAGTTGTAGCCGAGCGCCACCTGTTCGTAGTACCAGGCGCCCTCGTCCGGATGCTGCAGCAGGGCCTGGTCGCGCGTCATGCCGTGCGAACGCAGCAGTTGCAAGGCCTGGTGCAGTGCCGGCTGGCGCGTCAGCACCATGCCCCCCTCGGCGGTGGTGAGGATCTTGACCGGGTGGAAGCTGAACACGGTCAGGTCGCTGTAGGCGCAGTTGCCAACCTTGCCGTCGCGGTAGTCGGCGCCCACCGCGTGCGAGGCATCCTCGATCACGCGGAAGCCGTAGCGCTGCGCCAGCGCGGCGATGGCCGCCATGTCGCACGACTGGCCGGCGAAATGGACCGGGATCACCACCTTGGGCAGGCGCCCGGCCTGGGCCGCCTGTTCCAGCTTGCGTTCCAGCGCCTGCGGGCACAGGTTGTAGGTGACCGGGTCGATATCGACGAAATCGACCTGGGCGCCGCAATACAGGGCGCAATTGGCCGAGGCCAGGAAGGTGTTGGGCGAGGTCCAGACCAGGTCGCCCGGCCCCACCTGCAGCGCCAGGCAGGCGATGTGCAGCGCGGCCGTGGCGTTGGCCACCGCCACCGCGTGCGGCGCGCCGCAATAGGCCGCCAGGCCTTGTTCGAAGGCGGTGATGGCCGGCCCCTGGGTGATCCAGTCCGAGCGCAGTACGGCCACCACGGCCGCGATGTCCTGCTCCGAAATCGATTGACGGCCGTAAGGGATCACGTCGGGCTGCCTTGCGCGATCAGGGCCTGGATCGCCGCCACGTCGAGGAACACGGGATTGGTGCCGGAACTGTATTCGAAACCGCTGGCGACGGCCGCGCCGGTCTCGCCGCAACCGTTGACTTCATACGGCGTTTCCATGTTGAACGCGATCGAGGGCTTGATCACGAAGTGGTCGTGGAATTCCAGCGTCAGGTGCGAATCGTCCAGCGGGCACATCACCTCATGCAGCTTTTCGCCCGGACGAATGCCGATGATCTTGCGCGGCAGCTGGGGCGCCATGGCCTGGGCCAGGTCGAGGATGGTGGCCGACGGAATCTTGGGCACGAAGATTTCGCCGCCATGCATGCGGGCAAAATTCTTGATCACAAAGTCCACCCCGTCCTGCAGCGTGATCCAGAAGCGCGTCATGCGCTCGTCGGTGATGGGCAATTCCTTGACGCCTTCGGCCAGCAGCTTCTGGAAGAACGGGATCACCGAACCGCGCGATCCGACCACGTTACCGTAGCGCACCACGGAGAAGCGGGTCGAGCGCTGGCCGACGATGTTGTTGGCCGCCACGAACAGTTTATCCGAGGCCAGCTTGGTGGCGCCGTACAGGTTGATGGGATTGGCCGCCTTGTCGGTCGACAGCGCGATCACCCGGTGCACGCCGCAGGCCAGCGCCGCATGGATCACGTTCTCGGCGCCATAGATATTGGTCTTGATGCATTCCATCGGATTGTATTCGGCCACCGGCACGTGCTTGAGCGCGGCCGCGTGGATCACATAGTCGACCCCGTCCATGGCCTGCGTCAGGCGCGCCTGGTCGCGCACGTCGCCGATGAAATAACGCATTTGCGGCGCGTTGAACGTCTGCGCCATTTCATATTGCTTGAGTTCATCGCGCGAATAGATGATCACCTTCTTGGGCTGATAGCGCGCCAGGATGGTCTGCACGAACTGTTTACCGAAGGAGCCGGTGCCGCCGGTGATGAGGATGGTTTTTTGATTGAGCATCGCGTCTTCCATAGATGAGTAGTGGCGCCGGGCCGACGCGCCATTATGCCTAGTATGCCCCATATCAACAATGACGGGGTCCAGAAAATTGCCGCGTGCTAGGGCTCGCGCACCGATTCGCTCACCGCCTTGGTCAGCGGCCACACCAGGTAGGACAACACGGAACGGTGGCCCACCACGATCTCCGCTTGCAGCGTCATGCCGGGCAGCAGGCGCGACTGCGGTTTCATGTTCTTGAGCGTGGCCTTGCCCAGCGTGATGCGGCTCAGATAATACGCATCCTGGCCCTGGGCCTGCGCCGTGTCGCGCCGGAACGCATCCTCGCTGACGGTGCGCACCGTGGCCGGCAAGTCGCCGTGGCGCTGGAACGGGAACGCGTCCAGTTTGATGTGCACTGGGTCGCCCGGCTTGATATAGCCGATGTCGAGCGAATCGATCTGCACTTCCGCCTCCAGCGTGGCCGCCAGCGGCACCAGGGTGAAGAACGGTTCGGCCTCGCGCGCGATGGAGCCGGTCGACAGCTTGGCGATCTCCAGCACCACGCCGTCGGCCGGCGCCGTCAGGCTCACCAGCTGGTGGCGCTTGTCGGCCTTCTGCAACTGCTCCTGCACGTCGTTACGCTCGCGCGAGATCAGCAGCATGTCCTCCATCGTCTTCTGGCGCCAGCTGCGGTCGAAGGCAGAGCGCTCGGCTTCCAGCCCGGCCAGCTCGCGCACCAGTTCCTGCTCGCGGTTCTTGGCCATCAGCTGGTCGCGCTCGACCTCGAGCCGCTTGTCCTGGGCCGCCAGCAACTGCATGCGGGCCCCGTACTGCTGGGCCACCAGCTTCTCCTGCATGGCCTCCAGCTCGCGCACCGATTTCAGGCGCGCCGCCAGCACCTGCTGGTCGCGCCGGTTGGTTTCCAGCGACGCGCGCAGGCGGCCGATGTTCTCCGTCAGCCGGTCCAGCTGGGCGCTGAAGTTGGCGCGCCGCTCGAGCGCCAGGCGCTGCTGCAGCAAGCTGTCGGCGTCGCCAGTGGTCAGGGTGGGCGCCGTCTTGCCCGACAGTTCCAGCGCCAGGCTGTCGCTCTGGGTGGTCAGGCTGCGCAGCTTGCTGCGCAACTGGCTTTCGTCGGCCTGGGCGAAGGTGGGGTCGAGCGTGGCCAGCCGTTCACCCTTGTGCACCACCTGGCCCACCCGCACTTCGATCTTTTGCACGATCGACGTTTCCAGCGGCTGCACCACGATGTTGGGCAAGGGATTGATCAGACGGCCGCGGCCCACCACCACCTGGTCGATCTCCGACAGGCTGGCCCAGACCAGCGCGATCAGCAGCGCGCCGGCCAGCACGGGCAAGGTGATGCGGGCGAAGCGCGGCAGCGGCCGCAGTTCGATCTCGTCCGCGTCGGGCAGGAATTCGACTTCCTTACGGCCGGCGCCGTCGTTCACAGGTGGCTTGTTTGTTGATTCCATAGGTGCTGATAGGTCTCGCTGCGCTGTAACAATTCTTCATGCCGGCCGCTGTCCATCAGGCTGCCGCGCTGCATGACCAGGATGGCGTCGGCGTTGACCAGGGTCGACAGGCGGTGCGAAATCATCACCACCGTACGGCCCACGGCGATGCGCGACAGGTTGTTGATGAAGATGGCTTCGCTTTCCGGGTCCAGCGCGCTGGCCGCCTCGTCCAGGATCAGGATGCGCGGCTTGGTCAGCAGGGCGCGGGCGATCGACAAGCGTTGCTTCTGGCCGCCCGACAGGTTGGAGGCATTCTCCTCGAGCAGCGTATCATAGCCCTGCGGCATGCGCTCGATGAATTCGTCGGCGCCGGCGGCCGAGGCGGCCGCGACGATTTCCTCGAACGTCGCGTCGGCCTTGGCGGCGGCGATGTTCTCGCGCACCGTGCCGCGGAACAGGAAGTTTTCCTGCAACACCACGCCGATCTGACGCCGCAAATGGGTCAGGTCGATTTCGCGCGCATCGACCCCGTCAAAGCGCACAATGCCTTCCTGCAGCGGATACAGGCCCTGGATCAGCTTGGTCAAGGTGGTCTTGCCGGAACCGCTGCGGCCGACGATGCCGACGATGGTGCCCGGCTCGATGGCGAAACTGGCCCGGTCCAGCGCCGTGGTGGTGGCGCCCGGATAGCGGAACGTGACCTGGTCGAAGGCGATCCGGCCCTGCAGCTGCGGCCGCAGGCCGGCGCCGCCGGCACGCCCTTCCGGCGCGCGGTTCATGACCTCGCCCAGCATGCGCACCGACAGCGCCGTCTCCTGGTATTCGTTGACCAGGCCGACGATGCTGATCAGCGGTTGCACCACGCGCCCGGTGATCATCTGGAAGGCGATCAGCGCGCCCACCGACAGGGTCTGGTCGAACACGTCCTGGGCGCCGATCACGATGATCACGACCGGCAGCAGCTTGCCGAGGAAGTCGGTGATGGCGTTGCCCGTGATGGAAATCTGGCCGACCCGGAAGTGCATCGCGATCGACTCGGCCGAACGCTGGTCCCAATGCTTGCGCTGGGTCGGTTCCAGCGCCAGCGCCTTGACCGTGCGCATGCCGTGCACGGTCTCGACCAGCATGGCCTGGCGCCGTCCTTCGGCCGAGTACAGGGCCGACAGGCGGCGCTGGAACGTCGGCACCATGGCCGCCACCACGGCACCGATGGCCACCGTGAAGGCCAGCGTGATCATGGCCAGCTTGACGGAATAGGTAAACAGGATGGGCAGGAAGATCAGCAGCGCGGTCGCGTCCAGCGCCGTGAAGAACAGCCGGCCGGTGAGGAAGTTGCGGATCTTTTCCAGCTGCTGCATGTGGCGCGTGATGACGCCGGCACTGGTGGTTTCGAAGTAATCGATCGGCAACGTCAGCAGGTGGCCAAAGGTGCGCCGGGTCAGCCGCATGTCGATCTTGTTGGTGGCCGCCAAGGTCAAAATCTGGCGCAGGAAGCCGAACAGGGCGTCGAACACCAGCGCGATGACGATGCCCACGCCCAGCACCACCAGGGTGGAATTACTCTGGTGCACCAGCACCTTGTCGATCACCAGCTGGAAGAACACCGGCGAGGCGAGCGCCAGGAAGTGCATGGCGATGGCGGCGATGGCGATATCGCGGAAGGCCGCCTTCTGCTTGAGGATTTCGGGAATGAACCAGCGCAGGCCGAAGGGCTGATTGACGTCCGTCAGCGCGTGCTGGCGTTTGACGAACAGCACCGCGCCATGCCAGCGGCTGGTGAACTGGGCTTTATCGAGCAGGATCAAGCCCACGCCTTCCTCGAGCGGATCGAGGATCACCACCTTGCCATCCTCGCTGCGCACGCCGACCACGATCACGGCGTTGCCATTGTCGAGCCGCGCCATCAGCGGGAACACCCCGCCCTGGGCCAGCAGGGTATCCCAGTCGAGGTGGCCGACCCGCGCCTTGAGCCCAATCTCGGTCGCGATGCGCAGCACCAAGGCATCGGCTGGCTCGGCTGCCCCCAGGGCGTAATCGTCAACCAAGCGTTCTGGGTGGACTTGCAACCCATGATGCTGGGCGATGGCGGTCAAGCATTGTACGACGGTATGGGGAAATTTCGCTTGCATCGTCTCAGGCTAAAGTGAATACACGGGGGAACAAGCTGGCGCGGCAGGCCGAGCATGATTCTACTCTGCCTGCCGCGCCCTGTGGCGGCTTTTTCCACCTGCTGCGGCGCCGTTTAACGGGGCATGGCGAGCACGCCTTGCACGGCCGCCACGTCCCAGCGCGCGATGGCGCTGGCCACGCTGACGCCGCCTGGCGCGGCGGCGCCAGCCAGGGGGGCGGCGCCGGTGCCGGCCTGGGCCAGCAGGCCAGCCAGCCGCTGGGCCGCACCGGCCAGGCCGGGGCTGGCGGCGCTCTGGAACCAGACGTCGGCCATGGCATGGTGCTGGCCATCGACGGTTTCGTAGCGGGAACTCAGTCCCACCCAGTTGCCGTTGTTGACCTGCCCCTGCGCCTGGGCCGCCAGGTCCAGGCTGGCGATGCCACGCTGTTGCAGCGTGCTCAGTTCGGACGCCTGGCTGACGCCGTCGGCATTGCTGTCGACCCACACTGTCAAGGCGCCAAAGGCGCTATCGTTGCGGTCGATCTTGCCATCGCCGTTGCTGTCGAGTGCCGCCAGTGCCTGGTAACCTTGGGCCGCCTTGCTGCCGTCGGCCAGAGTCACGGCACTACCGAACAGCTCACCGCCGTCGTCGATCCGGCCGTTACCGTTGCGGTCCATCGCCAGCAAGCCATCGCCGCCGCCGACCCAACCGGTGTTGACGGCCGTACCGCTGGCCTGGATGTCGAACTGCACACCGGCCGCCACATTCAAGGTCTGCACGCCGTTGCCATCCAGGTCCAGCACCAGCGGTGTCTGGCCCAGGTACAGCAGGTGAGGCAACTGGGTGCCGCTGAGCGCGGCGACTTGGGTCGTGGTGAGGGCGCGTGACTGGACCGAAGTCAGCGCTTCCAGCTGCGCCGTGCCAAGCGCGGCCATGTCCGCCGTGGACAGGATGTGGATGGCGGCCGTGCGCAGCGCGGCGATCGCCTGCGGTGCCAGCGCCACCAGGTCGGCCGTGCCCAGCGCGGCCACCTGGGCCGAGCGCAGCGCGGCCACCTGGACCGTCGTCAAGGCGGCGGCCAGGCCGGTGCTGAGCACGGCCATGCTGCTGGTGCCCAGCGCCGCCACCACGGCCGTGCTCAAGGCTTGCAGCTGGGTGGTGCCGAGCGAGTCGATAAAGGAGGTGCTGAGCGCCGCGATCTGGGCCGTGCGCAGCGCCGCCACGGCCGCCGTCGACAATTGGTTCAGCTGGGCACCGCTGAGCGCGGCCACTTGCGTCGTGCTCAGCGCGGCCACTTGCGCCGAGCGCAACTCGCCCAGCTGGCTACTGGTCAGCGCCGCCACTTCCGCACTGCTGAGGCCAAGGATGGCGCTGGTGCGCAAGGCGCTGAGCTGGCTGCCATCCAGGCTGGCCACGCCGGCGCTCGCCAGTGCCTGCACCTGGGCCGAGCGCAGCGCGGCGAAGTCGGCACTGGACAAGGCGGCCAGCTGGGCCGGCGACAAGGCCGCCACCTGGGCCGTCGTGAAGGCGGCCACCTGGCGCGTGTCGAGCGCGTCCAGCTGGCTGGTGCCGAGCGCGCCGATGGCGGCCGTCGACAGCGCCGCCACGGCGCTGGTGCGCAGCCCGGCCAGGGCACTGGGCGCCAGCACGGCCACATCGCCCGTGCTCAGCGCGGCCAGTTGGACGGTGCGCAGCGCGGCCAGCTGGGCCGTCCCCAGGCCGGCCACCTGCGCCGTCCCCAGGGCGGCGATGGCCGCCGTGTTGAGCGCGCCGAAGGCGGCCGTGCGCAAGGCATTCAATTGTGTGCTGCTGAGCGCGCCGATATCGGCGGCGTTCCAGCTTGCCACCTGGGCGGTACGCAGCGCCCCCAGGTCGTCCGGCGACAGACTACCCAGCTGGGCGCTGTTCAAGGCCTCCAACTGGGCCGTGCCCAGCGCCGCGATCTGGGGTGTGCTCAGCGCGCCAAGTTGGCTCGTGCTGAGCCCCGCCACCAGCGAGGTGGCCAACGCAGCGATGGCGGAAGTGCGCAACGCCGCCAGCCAGCTGCCGTCCAGGGCCAGCACGCTGGCGCTGGACAAGGCCGCCAGCTGGGCGGTACGCAAGGCGCCGATATCGGCCGAATCGAGGGCGGCCAGCTGGCCGCTGCCCAGCACGGCCACCTGGCCCGTGCGCAGGGCCGCGATCTGGCGCGTGCCCAAGGCGGCGATCTGGCTGGTGGCCAGGGCCGCCAGCTCGGTGGTGCCGATGGCGGCGATGGCCGAGGTGCCCAGTTGCGCCAGCAAGTGCGGCGTCAGCGCCGTCAGCCCCAGCGCCATCACCTGTTCCGGTTTGAGCGCGGCCACCTGGCGCGAGCTGAGTGCATCGATCTGGCTGGTGCCGAGCGCGACGATGCCGGCGCTGCCCAACGCCACCAGGGACGAGGTGCGCAGCGCGCCGATCTGGGCCGTGCTGAGCGAGGCCAGGTCGGCGCCGTTCAAGCCTGCCATCTGGCTGCTGTGCAGGGCGCCGATGTCGTCCGGCGACAGTGCGGCCAGCTGGGTGGTGCCGAGCGCGGCCAACTGGGCGCTGCCCAGGGCCGCCACCTGGCCGGTCCCCAGGGCGGCCAACTGAGCCGTGCTGAAGGCCGCGACTTCGTCCATGGCCAGCCCGCGCACTTGGCTGGTGCGCAGCACCGCCAACTGGGCCGTGCCGAGGGCGGCGATACCGGTGCTGCCCAGGGCCTGCAGCTGCACGGTACGCAGTGCCATCAATTCAGCGCTGCTGAGGGCGCCGATCTGGGCGCTGCCCAGGACGGCGATCTGGGCGGTGCCGAAGGCCGCCAGTTGGGCCGTCCGCAGGGTGGCGATCTGGCTGGTTGTCAAGGCGGCGATAAAGGAGGTGTTGAGCGCAGCCAGCGCGGCCGTCTTGAGCGCGCCGAAGCCGGCGGACGACAGCGCCGCCACGTCGGCCCCGCTCATGCCCGCGATCTGGGTGCTGCTCAGGGCCGCCACCTGGGCGGTACGCAGCGCGCCCAGCTGGCCGGTGGTGAGCGCGTCCAGCGCCGTCTGGCCGAGCGCGCCGATCACGCTGGTGCGCAGGGCGGCCACCTGGCTCGTGCTCAGGCTGGCCAGCACGGCGGTACCAAGCGCGCTGATCTGGCTCGATTTCAAGCCTGCGATGGCGTCTGTGGCCAGCTGCATGACCTGGCCGCTGCCAAGCGCGGCCAGCTGGTCGGCCGTCAGGGCCGCGACCTGGGCACTGCGCAAGGCGTCGAACTGGGCGCTGCCGAGCGCGCCAATGCCGGCCGTCCCCAGCGCCACCACGGCGCTGGTGCTGAGCGCACGGACCTGGGCCGAGCCCAATGCCGCCAGCGCCGCGCTGCCCAGCGCGGCCACCTGCACCGTGCGCAAGGCGCCGATGTCGGCCGTCGGCAAGGCCGACAACTGGGCTGTCGTCAGGCTTTGCAGTTGTTCAATGGACATGGCCGCCATCTGGGCCGGCAGCAGGGCGGCCAGCTGGCCGCTGGTCAGCGCGTCCACGCCGGCCACGCCCAGCGCCGCCAACTGGGACGACGTCAGCGCGGCCACGTCGGCCGAGGCCAAGGCGGCCAGCTGGGTACTGGTCAAGGCGGCGATTTCGCTGGTGGCCAGCAAGCGCACCTGGCCCGTGTACAAGGCCGCCACCTGGGTGGTGGTGAGTGCGGCCGTCAGCGTCGGCCCCAGCGCTTGCAGCTGCGGCCCCTTGAACCAGCGGATCTGATCACCACTAAACGCCTGCAGCTGGCTGGTGCTGAGCACGGCAATGTTGGCGGTCGTGAGCAAGCCGATCGCGGAAGTAGACAGGGCGGCAATGTCGGCCGTGCTGAGAGAGGCAATATCGGTCATGGTCGGAATCGATCCACACTGGGTTCAAAGATGAAATTGACGTACAGCAATTGATTTCAAGCAAGGCTACGCCTATCGGAGTCGACGGTCAACCTGAACTTGCGTTCCTTGAGCTTATGACAAAAACAATGAATTAATGTTGCGCCGTGATGGTGGTGCGGAGTGCCGTGCCGGCCGCTTCCTGGTGGAAGCGGCCGGCAGGTGGGGACGACTGACTACTTACTTCGCGACGAACAGCGTGCCGTTGGTGGCGCCCTGGTTCAGGCCGATGGTACGGGTGCTGTGGTCAGTGCCGGCCAGATCGGCGGCGCTGCCCAACGGCTTACCGTTGGCATCGAACTGTTGCAGCACGTCAGCCATGCGGGTGGCGACGCCCAGGGTGTCGCCTGGTTGCGGCAGCGCCAGCTGGCCGGAGCCGGTGGCGGCGTTGTTGCCCGCCGCATCGAAGCCGGTGATGGCTTGCGCCATCGCGCTGGCCTTGCCGCGCAGGTCGTTCTGGAACCAGACGTCCGCCATGGCATGGTTCTGGCCGTCAACGGTTTCGTAGCTGGAGCTCAGTCCCACCCAGTTGCCGTTGTTGACTACCCCGTTCTTCTGGGCCGTCAGATCCAGGCTGGCGATACCGCGCTGTTGCAGCGTGCTCAGTTCGGACGCTTGGCTGACGCCGTCGGCATTGCTGTCGACCCACACTTTCAGGTCGCCGAAGGCGCTATCCTTGCTGTCGATCTTGCCATCGCCGTTGCTGTCGAGTGCCGCCAGTGCCTGGTAACCATTGGCCGCCTTGCTGCCGTCGGCCAGGGTCACAGCACTACCGAACAGTTCGCCGCCGTCATTGATCCGGCCGTCACCATTGCGGTCCATCGCCAGCAAGCCATCGCCGCTGCCGACCCAACCGGTGTTGACGGCCGTACCGCTGGCCTTGATGTCGAACTGCACGCCGGCCGCCACGTTCAGCGTCTGCACGCCGTCGCCATTCAGGTCCAGCACCAGCGGCGTGACGCCGATGTAGGTCAGGTGGCTGATCTGGGTGGTGGTCAGGGCGTCGATCTGGGTGCTGCTCAAGGCCTTGGTCTGGCTGGACGTGAGCGCCTCGATCTGGCCGGTGGTCAGCGCCTGCATGTCGGTGGTCGACAGCGATGCGACCTGGGCCGTACGCAGGGCACGCACATCCCCGGTGCTCAGCTCGACGAGCTGGTTGGTGCTCATGGCCGCCAGTTGCGTGGTGGTGAAGGCCGCCACTTGGGCCGTGCTCAGCACATCGATTTCAGTGGTGCTGATGGCGGCCACCTGGGCCGTGGTCAGGGCCGCGATGGCGGCCGTGCCCAGTGCCAGCACTTGCGAGGAACTCAGTTCCACCAGACCGGCGGTGGCCAGCGCTGCCACTTGCGCCGTGCGCAGGGCGGCGATGTCGTTGGTCTGGAAGGCGACGATCTGCGCCGAGTTCAAGGCCGCCACTTCGCCCGTACCGAGCGCCACCACTTGCGCCGTGCGCATCACGTCGATGTCGGTGGTGCTCAGGGACGCGGCCTGGGTGGTGGTCAGCGCGGCGATGGCGGCGCTGCCCAGTGCCATGAAGGACGCGGTGTTCAGTTCCCGCAGGTCGCTGGTGCTCAGCACGGCGATCTGCGCCGTCCTCAAGGCGGCAGCCTGGACGCTGGTCATCACGCTGGCCTGGGTGGTGCTGAGCGCGGCGGCGACGGTGGTGCTCAGGGCCGCGATGGAACCGGTGCTCAGGGCCACGAACTGGCCGGTGGTCAGCGCGGTCACGTCGGTGGTGCCGAGCGAGGCCACTTGCGCCGTGCGCAGCGCGCCGATGTCCGACGAGCTCAGCTCGACGATCTGGTTGGTGCTCATGGCCGCCAGCTGGGTGGTGGTCAGGGCCGCCGTTTGCGCCGTGCCCAGCACGTCGATTTCGGTGGTGCTGATGGCGGCCACCTGGGTCGTGGTCAGGGCCGCGATGGCGGCCGTGCCCAGTGCCATGAATTGCACCGAGCTCAGTTCCACCAGACCGGCGGTGGCCAGCGCGGCCACTTGCGCCGTACGCAGGGCGGCGATGGCGTTGCTCTGGAGCGCGACGACCTCGTTGGTGGTCAGCGCGGCCACGTCGCTGGTGGTCAACGCCACCACTTGCGCGGTGCGCATCACGTCGATCTGGGTGGTGCTCAGGGACGCGGCCTGGGTGGTGGTCAGCGCGGCGATGGCGGCGCTGCCCAGTGCCATGAAGGACGAGGTGGTCAGCTCCACCAGGTCGCTGGTGCTCAGCACGGCGACCTGGGCCGTCTTCAAGGCGGCGGCCTGGGCGCTGGACATCACGCTGGCCTGGGTGGTGGTCAGCGCGGCGGCCACGGTGGTGCTCAGGGCCGCGATGGAACCGGTGCTCAGGGCCACGAACTGGCCGGTGGTCAGGGCGGTCACGTCGGTGGTGCCGAGCGAGGCCACTTGCGCCGTGCGCAGCGCGCCGATGTCCGACGAGCTCAGCTCGACGATCTGGTTGGTGCTCATGGCCGCCAGTTGCGTGGTGGTCAGGGCCGCCGTTTGCGCCGTGCTCAGCACGTCGATTTCGGTGGTGCTGATGGCGGCCACCTGGCCCGTGGTCAGGGCCGCGATGGCGGCCGTGCCCAGTGCCAGGAATTGCGCCGAGCTCAGTTCCACCAGGCCGGCGGTAGCCAGCGCGGCCACTTGCGCCGTCTTCAGGGCGGCGATGGCGTTGGTCTGGAAGGCGACGATCTGCGCCGAGGTCAGCGCGGATACGTCACCGGTGTTCAACGCCACCACTTGCGCCGTGCGCATCACGTCGATGTCGGTGGTGCTCAGGGACGCGGCCTGGGTGGTGGTCAGCGCGGCGATGGCGGCGCTGCCCAGTGCCATGAAGGACGAGGTGTTCAGTTCCCGCAGGTCGCTGGTGCTCAGCACGGCGATCTGGGCCGTCTTCAAGGCGGCGGCCTGGGCGCTGGACATCACGCTGGCCTGGGTGGTGGTCAGCGCGGCGGCCACGGTGGTGCTCAGGGCCGCGATGGAACCGGTGCTCAGGGCCACGAACTGGCCGGTGGTCAGCGCGGTCACGTCGGTGGTGCCGAGCGAGGCCACTTGCGCCGTGCGCAGCGCGCCGATGTCAGTCGAGCTCAGCTCGACGATCTGGTTGGTGCTCATGGCCGCCAGCTGGGTGGTGGTCAGGGCCGCCGTTTGCGCCGTGCTCAGCACGTCGATTTCGGTGGTGCTGATGGCGGCCACCTGGGCCGTGGTCAGGGCCGCGATGGCGGCCGTGCCCAGTGCCATGAATTGCGCCGAGCTCAGTTCGACCAGGCCGGCGGTGGCCAGCGCGGCCACTTGCGCCGTGCGCAGGGCGGCGATGGCGTTGGTCTGGAACGCGACGACCTCGTTGGTGGTCAGCGCGGCCACGTCGCCGGTGGTCAACGCCACCACTTGCGCCGTGCGCATCACATCGATGTCGGTGGTGCTCAGGGACGCGACCTGGGTGGTGGTCAGCGCGGCGATGGCGGCGCTGCCCAGTGCCATGAAGGACGAGGTGTTCAGCTCCACCAGGTCGCTGGTGCTCAGCACGGCAACCTGGGCCGTCTTCAAGGCGGCGGCCTGGGCGCTGGTCATCACGCTGGCCTGGGTGGTGGTCAGCGCGGCGACGGCGGTGGTGCTCAGGGCCGCGACGGAACCGGTGCTCAGGGCCACGAACTGGCCGGTGGTCAGCGCGGTCACGTCGGTGGTGCCGAGCGAAGCCACTTGCGCCGTGCGCAGCGCGCCGATGTCAGCCGAGCTCAGCTCGACGATCTGGTTGGTGCTCATGGCCGCCAGCTGGGTGGTGGTCAGGGCCGCCGTTTGCGCCGTGCTCAGCACGTCGATTTCGGTGGTGCTGATGGCGGCCACCTGGCCCGTGGTCAGGGCTGCGATGGCGGCCGTGCCCAGCGCCAGGAATTGCGCCGAGCTCAGTTCCACCAGGCCGGCGGTGGCCAGCGCGGCCACTTGCGCCGTGCGCAGGGCGGCGATGGCGTTGGTCTGGAAGGCGACGATCTGCGCCGAGTTCAGTGCGGACACGTCACCGGTGTTCAACGCCACCACTTGCGCGGTGCGCATCACATCGATGTCGGTGGTGCTCAGGGACGCGGCCTGGGTGGTGGTCAGCGCGGCGATGGCGGCGCTGCCCAGTGCCATGAAGGACGCGGTGTTCAGTTCCCGCAGGTCGCTGGTGCTCAGCACGGCGACCTGGGCCGTCTTCAAGGCGGCGGCCTGGGCGCTGGAGATCACGCTGGCCTGGGTGGTGGTCAGCGCGGCGGCCACGGTGGTGCTCAGGGCCGCGATGGAACCGGTGCTCAGGGCCACGAACTGGCCGGTGGTCAGCGCGGTCACGTCGGTGGTGCCGAGCGAGGCCACTTGCGCCGTGCGCAACGCGCCGATGTCAGTCGAGCTCAGCTCGACGATCTGGTTGGTGCTCATGGCCGCCAGCTGGGTGGTGGTCAGGGCCGCCGTTTGCGCCGTGCTCAGCACGTCAATTTCGGTGGTGCTGATGGCGGCCACCTGGGTCGTGGTCAGGGCCGCGATGGCGGCCGTGCCCAGCGCCATGAATTGCGCCGAGCTCAGTTCCACCAGGCCGGCGGTGGCCAGCGCGGCCACTTGCGCGGTGCGCAGGGCGGCGATGGCGTTGGTCTGGAACGCGACGACCTCGTTGGTGGTCAGCGCGGCCACGTCACCGGTGGTCAACGCCACCACTTGCGCGGTGCGCATCACGTCGATCTGGGTGGTGCTCAGGGCTGCGGCCTGGGTGGTGGTCAGCGCGGCGATGGCGGCGCTGCCCAGTGCCATGAAGGACGCGGTGTTCAGTTCCACCAGGTCGCTGGTGCTCAGCACGGCGACCTGGGCCGTCTTCAAGGCGGCGGCCTGGGCGCTGGTCATCACGCTGGCTTGGACGGTGCTGAGCGCGGCGGCGACGGTGGTGCTCAGGGCCGCGATGGAACCGGTGCTCAGGGCCACGAACTGGCCGGTGGTCAGCGCGGTCACGTCGGTGGTGCCGAGCGAGGCCACTTGCGCCGTGCGCAGCGCGCCGATGTCAGTCGAGCTCAGCTCGACGATCTGGTTGGTGCTCATGGCCGCCAGCTGGGTGGTGGTCAGGGCCGCCGTTTGCGCCGAGCCCAGCACGTCAATTTCGGTGGTGCTGATGGCGGCCACCTGGCCCGTGGTCAGGGCCGCGATGGCGGCCGTGCCCAGCGCCATGAATTGCGCCGAGTTCAGTTCCACCAGACCGGCGGTGGCCAGCGCGGCCACTTGCGCCGTGCGCAGGGCGGCGATGGCGCTGGTCTGGAGCGCGACGACCTCGTTGGTGGTCAGCGCGGCCACGTCGCCGGTGGTCAACGCCACCACTTGCGCGGTGCGCATGACGTCGATCTGGGTGGTGCTCAGGGACGCGGCCTGGGTGGTGGTCAGCGCGGCGATGGCGGCGCTGCCCAGCGCCATGAAGGACGCGGTGTTCAACTCCACCAGGTCAGCCGTTTCAAGCACGGCGACCTGCGCCGTCTTCAGTGCCGCCGCCTGGCCGGTGGTCATCACTTGGATCTGGGTGCTGCTCAATGCCACGATACTGGAGGTACCGAGTGCGGCGATGCCGGAGGTGCTCAGCGCCATGAATTGCGACGACGACAATTCCACCACGTCCGTCGCGCTCAATGCCCCCACCTGCGCCGAACGCAGCACGCTCACATTGCCGGTATGCAGGACCGCGATCGAATTCGTGCTCAACGCCGCGACCTGGGCCGAGGTCAGCGCCACCGTCTGCGCGGTGCTCAGCACATCGATCTGGGTGGTCGTCAAGGCTTGGACCGCGGAGGTCGTCAGCGCGGCCATTTCGGCGGTCGTTAACGAGCCGAACTGGGCGGAATCCAGCACTTGCACCTGGCTCGAGGACAGGGCGGCGATTTCAGTCGTACCCAATCCAGCGATCTGCGTCGTGGATAGCGCGGCGATCTGGCTGGTAGTGAGGGTTGAAACGATGGTCATTTTCATTCTCCTTGGAACTGCATTGGGTACGGAATTGGATATCGCGAGCTTGCCGTTTGTCGCTGACGATCCGAATATTCGGACGCTACGTTTACCTTTTAACGTCCGGCAACTTCGGAACTTTAGTGGTACGTGATACTTTGAAGCATTTATTTTATTGCCGAAAGAACATATTTGCTGTCATTCTTACAGCCATTTCTTTGCAGCGCGTGCTTGGTACAAGGCGACAGCCTCAGCCGGGGAATTAAATATTTTTTTTCCCAATCGCAACGCCTGGCATTACCACGCGGAAAAATATCGCTCGCTGCGTCGGGACCAAGTATAACCAGAAAATTGCCCCAACGCATTTTTTGCGCCATCTTTTTTTGCCCGTCAAGTCATGCAAAGCACCATTGGCGACCTGGTGCCGAGCGTCTGCCGGGGCCGGAACCCGGCCACACCGGGTCGCCACTGTTGCGCGACACCAACGACACCAGCTCGCGCCGGCCATCGCTAGTATCGTGCACAATGATTGCCATTAAATTAATGATGAGCGGCAGGTATCGCCGTGTATTCTGCGTTTAATTACGTTTACATACAAGCAATATTTCTTCCGGGACAGTGACACCGCCAACCGATCGCCAGCCATGGCCAGGCGCGGGCCGCTGTCCGCGCCTGCCGGGGCGCCCTAGCGCGCCGCCACCCACGCCTTGACGCGCGCCTCCAGTACATCCATCGGCAAGGCGCCGGCGCCCAGCACGACGTCATGGAAGGCACGGATATCGAACTTGCTACCCAGGCGCTGGCGCGCATAGTCGCGCAGTTCCAATATCTTCAGCTGGCCGATCTTGTAGCCGAGCGCCTGGCCCGGCCACACGATGTAGCGGTCGGTTTCGCTCTGCACATCCACCTCCTCGATGCCCGAGTGGGCGTGGAAGTAGTCCACCACTTGCTGCCGGTTCCACTGTTTATAGTGCAGGCCGGTATCGACCACCAGCCGGATGGCGCGCAGCATCTCGCCCTGCAGGTGGCCATAGTAGCTGTACGGATCGCCGTAGAAGCCCAGCTCCTCGCCCAGCCGCTCGGCGTACAGGGCCCAGCCTTCCGTATAGGCCGTGTAGTTCGGTTGCTGGCGGAACGCGGGCAAGCCCTGCAGTTCCTGGGCGATGGCGATCTGCATGTGGTGGCCCGGCACACCTTCGTGCAAGGCCGTCGTTTCCACCTCGATCAGCGAACGCTTGGCGAACTCGCCCGTGTTGACCATCACCCGGCCCGGACGGCTGCCGTCCGGCGTACCCTGGTTGTACGATGCGCCGGCCGCGCCCTCCTCGCGGAACGCCTCGACTGGCATGATCTTGACCTTGGCCTTGGGCAAGACGCCGAACTGCTGGGGCAGCTTGGCATACATCTGGTCCGTGTATTGACTATATAGATCCAGCAATTGCTGGCGCGACTTGGGATGCAGGGCCGCGTTGGCGTGCACGGCCGCGTTGAAGCTGTTCAGGTCGGCATAACCCATCTTTTTGGCCACGGCCAGCATCTGGCCCTCGATGCGGGCCACTTCGGCCAGTCCCAGCTGGTGGATCTGCTCCGGCGTCTGTTCCGTGGTGGTGGCCACGCGCACCCGGTACCCGTAGCGCGCGGCGCCGTCCGGCAGCGACCACAGGCCGGGCTGGGTGCGCCCTTGCGGCAGGTAGACGTTTTTCACGAAGGCGGCGAACTGTTGATAGGCCGGCAGCACGTCATGGGCGATGGCGGCCAGGATGTCCTGGCGCAGGCGGGCCTGGTCGGCCACGCTGACACTGGCCGGGAAGCGGTTCAGCGGTTCGGCGAATGGCGAGGCGGCCGGGGCCATGGCGGCCAGCTCGTCGCACTGGCGCGCGATCTTGGGGATCAGGAACTGGGGCGGCATCAAATGGTCGTGCATGCCGTTGCGCATCTGGACGGTGGTGTCGGCGAAGGCGCGCGGCAACTGGTGCAGACGGGCCAGGTAATCCTCATAATCCTTGACCGTGTCGAAGGCCAGCGCCGACACCAGTTGGGGCGCGTCGATGTGGATGCCGGAATTTTGCAACACCGGCATTTCCCACTCCTTGAAGCGGGCGCCGTCCAGGTTCAGGCGCAGCGAGCGCACCATCAACGCCTGGTTCAGCTGTTCCTGCTCGGGGAAGCCGGTGGTGTCGATGGCTTCGAAGCGGCGCAGGAACTCGGCGGAAGCGCGGAGGTCGGCGTCGATGGCGGCCTGGGAGTAGTCCGTCAGGCGGTCGTTAAAGCGCTTGTCGCCCAGCATGGAAGCGTACTCGGGATTGGTACGCATGGTGTAATCCCACTGCTCCGTGATCAGGCTGGCTAGCGCCTGGCGGCGCGCGGCCAGGTCGGGCGCGGCGGCGCCGGCATGGGCCAGGCCCATCACGAGGGAGAACAGCAGCGCGCTGGCGCCGCGGCGGGAAGTCAAAGTCATGGTGGCTGATCCAAGGAAAAATGGTGGAGGCTGCACTGTAGACGGACTGGTCATGGGCGGCAGGGGGAATGTGACAGAGCGTTGAATGTTGGGCATGGATTGCGCGACGGCGGGACAGGACGTGGCCGGCCCAGCGGGAATTCTTGGTATGATGGGGGACGCCCACGCCCGGCGTGGACACCGAACAGTGCAATCCTCCCCATCCAGACTCTTACCGACACCGACACCGTGAATACGCCCAACCTGACCATCACGCCCTCCACCCACCGCCTGAGCGACGCCGAACGCGCCAAGCTGATCAGCAACCCCGGCTTCGGCCGCATCTTCACCGACCACATGGTGGTGATCCCCTACCGCGACGGCGCCTGGCAAAAAGGCGAACTGAAGGCCTACGGTCCCCTGCACCTGGACCCCTCCTGCTCCGCGCTGCACTACGGCCAGGCCATCTTCGAAGGCTTCAAGGCGTTCTCGCAGCCGGACGGCAGCGTCAAGACCTTCCGTCCCGAAGCGAACGCGGAACGCTTCAACCGCAGCGCGGCCCGGCTGGCCATGCCGGCCCTGCCGCCGGCCCTGTTCATGGAAGCGGCCGATGCCCTGATCAGCCTGGACGCGGCCTGGGTGCCGAAAGCCGTGGGCGAGAGCCTGTACCTGCGGCCACTGATGTTCGCCACCGACCCGTTCCTGGGCGTGCGTCCCGGCAACGAATACCTGTTCGTGCTGTTCGCCTCGCCGGCCGGCGCCTACTTCCCGCAAGGCGTGAAGCCGGTCACCGTGTGGATCAGCGAAGACTACGTGCGCGCCGCGCCCGGCGGCACCGGTGAAGCCAAGTGCGCCGGCAACTACGCGGCCAGCCTGGCGGCCCAGGCCCAGGCGCTGGACAAGGGGTGCGACCAGGTGGTGTGGCTGGACGCCGTGCACCGCGAATACATCGAAGAGATGGGCGGCATGAACCTGTTCTTCGTCTACAAGGAAGACGGCAAGACGGTGCTGGTGACGCCGGAACTGACCGGCACCCTGCTGCCCGGCATCACCCGCCGCAGCCTGCTGGAACTGGCCGTCGACCTGGGCTTCGAAGCACAGGAGCGCAAGCTCACCGTGCAGCAATGGCGCGACGACGTGGCCGCCGGCCGCATGACCGAGGCCTTCGCCTGCGGCACGGCCGCCGTGATCACCCCGGTGGGCACGGTCAAGGCCAACGGTTTCGAGATGACCATCAACCATGGCCAGAACGGCCCCGTCACCCTGGCCCTGCGCGAGGCCCTGCTGGGCATCCAGCACGGCACGGCGGCTGACAGCCACCACTGGATGCACACCATCCAGGCCTAGCCGCCGCCCGCCGCATGAATGACGCGCAATTCGACCGCCTGCACGACCAGATCGACGCCCACGCCAAGGAGGTCGAGCGTTTTCATGACGAGGTGACGGTACTATCCCGGCAAGTGGCCAACTGCGACCGGCTGGTCAAGCTGGCCAACGCCAGCCTGGGCCAGATCGACGAAAAGATCGCCGAAGCGGTCCAGGTCGGCGCCCAGGCGCAACTGAGCGCCGACGCCGCCAGCGCGCAAGCCAGTGCCGCCGCGACAGCCGCCGTCCACACCGCCATCGGCGAGCTGGTCGGAACCATGCATGACGCCACGCAAGCGGCGCGGGAGGCCGCCGCCTCGTTGGACACACGGCGCTTCAAGACCGGCGCCTGGATCGCGGCTTACGCCGCAGTCACCATCTTGTGCTGCGTGGCCACCGCGTACGTCACCAGCCGCGCCTTGCGCGGCAACGCCCTCACGCCGGAGCAGGCCCAGTACATCGAACTGGGCAAGGCTCACGAAGCCTTGCTCGGCAACGCCAGCGACAAGGAACTGAAACAAATATCGGCGATACGCAATCGCCCGCCCAGGACGAAATAGCGTCAGCGTTCCACTCCGTCCCGCGCGCGCGCGGGTTCGCCGCACCCGGCGACGCCCCCGACCAACAGGCCTTACGACTTATCGGCCGTTGCCGTCAGCTCGCCAGCCTTGATGGCGCTCATCAAGCCCAACAACGTGCTGAAGGCGTTGCTGTCGGCGCCGCCCATTTGCACCTGCGGCACCAGCGGCACCTTGGCCACCTCGAACGCCTCGGCCAGGCGCAGCATCACGGTCTGCATCAATTGCTTGTCGGCGCCCTCGCCCTGCATCGCCTCGGACTTGGCCTGGATGGCCGCCGCTTCCGCCTCGCCGACCGAGCGGATCGCGGACGCGCGGCCCGAACCTTCCATCTCCTGCTTGAAGCGTTCCGCCTGCGCCAGCGCTTCGATCTCCTGGCGCCGCTTCTCGGCCGCCTTGACGCTGGCCGCGCCCTGGTTCTCCTTGATCGAGATATCGACCAGCGAGCCGGTCAACTCCTTCTGCTTGGCGGCGCGCTGCTCGGCCTCATTCAGTTCACGCTCCTTGTCGGCCGCGATCTGCTTTTGCGCGAACGTTTCCACCTGTTCGCGCGCGATCTGGCGGTCGCGCAACTGGGCCATGATGTTCTCGATCTTGTTGTCGCCTTCCTGCGGCTTGGGCGTGCCGATCAGCACCTCCTGGAATTCCAGCGAATAGGCCTGGAAGCGCTGGCGCATGTCTTCCGAAGCATTGGCCTGCAACTCGCTGCGCGACTGGATCAGTTCAATGAAGGTCTTGGTCTGCGACACGTTCTTGAAGTACGAGGACACCATCGGGTCCAGCGTCTGCTCCACCAGCTGCGCCACGTTGCCGAAGCGCTGCACCACCATCGGCGCCTTGCGGTAGTCGATGTGCACCACCACCGACAGCGGCAATTGCGGTTCGAACGCATCCTTGGTGATCAGCGTGATCTCGCGCAGGTTCTTGTCAAAATTGGAACCGCTCTCGCCGGACTTCCACATCAGCACAAAGTTCGTGGTGGGCACCAGTTCGATCTTGCCGGCGTAGGTGTTGAACGCGTACTTGCCAGGCATGAGCGGATCGCGCCATACGCCGCGGCAGCCGCTTTCCACCAGCTCACCGTGCGTGTATTCGGTGCCGGACAAGTCAGTACCTTTGTGGCCCGTGTAGGACACCACCACGCCCACATAGCCGACCGGGATCACCGTCTTCTTGATGAATTCCACCGTCGCGAACAAACGGTTGATGAAGTAGGTGCCTTCCACCAGCACCCGTTCCTGGCGACCGCGACGTCCACCGGCGGCGAGAAATTTTTCCGGCTCCTGGAAGGCGTTGTGGCTGTCGCCCACGTCCGGCGCCAGCAGTTCGTCCTTGAGCAGGCCGGGACCATCCTGCACCGTCACCACGGCCAGCTGGTCGGAATCGTGCGAACCGGTGGTCTCCTTGATGACGACGGGCGTAAAGCCGCCGCGTTCATCGAGCAGGCCGCGCATCTGCTCGTAATAGATCTTTTCCTTGGCGTCCAGCGACATCGAATAGGTCGCCTCCTCCGTCATCACGACGAACAGCGCCGGGTTGATGATGTGCGTGCCTTCGCGCAGGATCATGCGCTGCGGGCCTTTCTGGCCGCCGTTGGCGAGGAAGCTGCGCACGTCGCGGAAATCGGCGATGCCGGCATTGTCGGCCAGCGTCTGCCCGGCCGGCAGGTCGATGCCGTCCCGTGCGAACACGTAGCCGATGGTGCCCTGCGTGACCGACACCATGGGATGAATGTGGACCCGGTACTGGAACGGCGCGAAGAAGTGGAAACCGCCGCGCCGCAGTTCCGCCTGCAGGCCCGCCTCGCCCTTCAGCGCCAGCAGCCCGCTCTGCACGGAGCCCGATGAGCTCCACAGTTTTTCGACGACCCCGATGCGGTCGTTGGGGATGTACTTGATGACACCGGAAACCAGCAACAGCAGCATGGCTATCAGCAGCGCTACAGCGACTACCATAAGGCCAAATATCAGGCTCGACATACATACCTTTCGGTGGTGGAAAAAACTGGAAAAGCAGATGCGTCACGGCGACGCGGAGGGGCGCGCGTGACGTCAGCGACGCGGCGGTGCCGTGACTGGCAAATGGGAAGGGAGATGGCTGGCATCAGCGGGGCTGGGCGCGCCAGTCGCTGGGGCGATGTGGTGGGCGATGGCTTGCGCGGAACGCGCGGGTGACACAGAATCGAACACGATTATTGTTATTGCTCTTCAGTAATTGCGTAGAATCATTCTGGCATAAATTAGTAAAAGTTAAAGGTTGCCCGCCGCGATTAGAATAGCTTCTCTAACTGACGGTTAAGCTAAGCGGCGAATTACTGGGCAACGTCCGCAGCATGCGGATTTCTTGGCGGCCTATAACCGGCGCGTGGAAGAGGAGGGTCTGGCGCTGGAGATTCAGGGCGCCCTGGATCGCCTCTTCGGCGCATATTGAGCCGGCGATGAATCCAGACAAATGCCTTGTGTGAGCGCTCACTGTTTTTGCCAAAAAAGCTTTAGATGTTAAAAAGCCCCGTGACTTCAACAAGTTACGGGGCTTTTTCTACAATTCGTTCGAAGCTACGGATTAAAATGGTTATATACAGTAAAAAGTGTAAACAGCTCTGCATGTGAGTGAGTGCGCGTGCATATGGCGTGTGAGTGAGTGCGCCATGTAAACAGACATCTACTATACATCAGTTGTTTACACTTTTGAAGCCAAATCCGAACGCGTTTCCCCTTGGTCTTAGACTGAGGCATAACCAAGGTTATGCGGATAAGTTGGCCGATATAGAGGCAAGTCGGTCAGAATCTACAGCGATGTTCGGAGGGACGGCAAGCCCTTGGGGCCCGTCCAACAGTACTTTGAAATTAACGAGTGGGGAGAGTTGAGGGCAGTAGCAATTCGAAATGAGGCAGTACTCAACAGCTGCTATGGCTCTTACGGGCCAATTTGGCTTCTACCAGGAGAGCCTGGATATTAAGGTAACCGCCAAACATTGGGGCAATAAGTCGGCGCACGGGCAGAGCAGCCGACTGGCCACGAATGAGTTATGGCTTACTCTTTATTTGGCGGTTTGATGCCCAACTCGGCATGGTAGTTTTGAAGCGTAGTGAAGCGATAATCCTTCAGGATATTGCTATCATTTTTACTAGCACCACGAACATACTTTTTCACGTATTTATTGAAATCTCTCGCGATTGCGGCCGAGTTGTCTTTAATGCGGAGAAACTCTGGGCGGGGGATAATAAACTCCGATTCAGAAATATATTCTTCTTTTGATAACAGAACGGCCTTAGAAAAGTCCAATCCCTTACTTTCCTTAGGGGCAGTGATGAACCCGTTGTACGGCCTCATATTGGAGCGGAGAGGAATACCAAATTTAAGCCCATTCACTTCAACAAGCACGATGCCGTAGCCGCGAGTTTTATCACCGGTCCACTGAGTACCAGTTTTGTCCATCACTTCTACAAGGTGCTTATTCTCTTCGTAGAATACCTCGTTAAGTTTTTTTACTTCCATGTATTCTCCCGTATAAAAATTTCAGGCGAAAAAAAAGCCCCTACACTTAGGGGCTTTTTTCTAGACGCTTATGTTATTAACGTGGGGCCGTCCATCCACCACAATCTTTCGAACTTCAAACGCTTATGTTATTAACGTGGGGTCGTTTATCCGCCACAAGCTTTCGCACTTCAGATTCTTATGTTTTTAACGTGGGGTCATCTATCCGCCACAAACTTTCGTACTTCAGACTCTTATGTTATTAACGTGGGGCCGTCCATCCGCCACAACTTCCAAGACCAATGCTACCAAAGAACCCGGGCCATGTCAACTCCGTGAGTGACAGCAACTTATGTGGATGCTCCTCGGGGGCCGACAGCTCTCTACGTTCAACAGTATAGGAACAATTTCAAAACTGCGGTCTTGCGGTAGCGTAGGTGGAGCATTACCCTGACATTTCAAGGCGAAATCAAGAGCAACCCCGTTTGGCATGGCGCGGGAACCGGCCCGAGGCTGCGAACTAACGAGCCGCATTCATCGGTCAACAAAAGGCAAATGTTGTGGTCTACATGGGCCCTGCGGCCCATACCCCGCTACTGAGGGAGACTGCATTACTTAGGCACGCAGTAGTGCAGCCTCGGAATTTGCGGCAATCTCCTGCCTCAGGAAGCTGACCAAACCAACATTGCGTAGCTCGGCTTTCGGAGGAGCCTCGACCGCTGCTTTAGCGGCGGCTTCGTCACCTACGATGATAACTTGCTCCTGAGCCCGCGTGATTGCGGTATAAACGAGCGTTCGGTCGAGCATACGGCTGCCAGTCAGGACGACAATGATGCGTTTCCATTGAGACCCCTGAGATTTGTGGATGGTCAACGCATAGCCCAACTCCAGGTCTGGAAGCATCTCCGCAGTGATGGGGCGGCGTTCGCCGTCATCCCAAAGAACCCATGCAATGGCGTGGCCAAGTTCCGTCCCGTCCTGCTCCGACAACAAGCGCGGCGCTTTCTCAATCTCGACCACGGTGCCGAGGGAACCGTTTTGCAAACCCCAATCCCAAAGGTTCTTTGTGCAGAGAATCGGGTCCCCCAAGTGAACGCCCGCCGAAACGTCCATATCGAATTCGTCATTTTGGACAAGCAGCGTAGGCCCTTGCCTGGTAAATTTGGCCTGGCACACCTCGTTTAAGGAATGCACTCCATCAGCATTGCCCTTTCGCGCAGATAGAATCTGTGTGTGTTCTCGGTCAGATTCGTACAGCGCAATCACCACGTCAGGAATGTCTGCAACCTTGGCTGGGAGGAAGGATATCGGTGAGACACCGTCATCAGGCAACTGCGGCCAACGCCCAGCGCGAATAGCGGCTGCCGCATCAGCGATAGCACCGCCATATCGTTTCACCTGGGTCAGCTCTACCACTGGAATCTGAGGAATTCTAGCCAGTGCGTGCAGGACCAGCCCAGGCCCAACGGGCATAAGCTGCGAGGTATCGCCGACCAAGAGAATCCTTACGTGGTCTGGCAGCAGCTCACAAAGCCGATGCATGGTGACGATATCGACCATCGAGGCTTCATCGACCACCACGACCGCAGGGCCATCGAAATCAAGGCTGTCGGCATTCTTAAAGAAGCGCGCTAGCGTTGAAGATGCCAGTCCTGTGGCTTCGGTCATTCGTTTCGCCGCTCGACCGGAAAGAGCCACCTGGTGCACTGCAACACCAGACATCTCATACGCTTTAAGAATCGCCTTCAGCACAGTCGTTTTGCCAACGCCCGCGCCACCCAGTATCACGGCAAAGGGATTTTCAACCGCTCTGTGAACAGCTTGCTTTTGCTCAGTATTTAAATCGAATCCTTCTGCCTGCTCGTAGTCATGAACGAGCTCGTTGACCCGTGCCGCGCTGAGCAACGGTGCTGGGCTAAGGCGGCTTGCAATGGCTTTCGCCACAGTCCGCTCCATCAGCATGGCACCTAGCAGGTGGACGTTGCCGTTGTCACCAATGACGTAGCTTCCGTTACTTAGTCCGGTCTCAAGGGCGGACATGATGAGCGAACGATGCGCGGAACCGCCCAGAACGCTCTCCACACGTTTCAGGAGGCTCGGGATAGGGGTAACGGTGTCCCCACCATCAAATAGCCTGTAAAGCGCTTCCTCGACAGCGGCCTGAAGGCGGCGTGGGTCGTCCTCAGCCACTTGGAATCGGGCACGGGCGAAAGCGTCCACCGATTTCCAACTGGCAGAGAAGGACAAGAGCCGGTACGGGTCCTCAGCAAGCTTCTCTTCTGCTTCGTTGCCAAAGAAGGCCAGTAGCTTCTTACCAGTGCGAACATCAATCCCGCTTCCTTGCAGCCACTGCAAAGTCCGAGTGCTGCCTTGCTGCGCCCATGCCGCCACCGCCACCTCAGCCATCTCCGGCGAAAGGACGGTGGAAAGCTCCGTGATATCTCCGCTATCGAGAAGTGAATACAACCGCTCTCCAAAGGTATCCCAGAGCCTCCGAGCCTTGACCATTCCGATGCCTTCAAACTCTTCGGACTCCGCAATGAACGAAACGATATGCTCACCGGAGAGTTGCATCAATGCGATGTCGTGCGCATCAATCTGCTTCTCTGTGATGAGAAAACCATTGGTGTTCCTGCGGTATTCCTTAACCTCGCCGATTACCTGCCACCACTGACCTGGCTGAACTCGAGCCTCTCCAAGCTGAGCTCCTGTGGTCTTAACCACAAAATAGGACTTTGCATCAACGACATTGCCCAACTGGTCGATTTCAGTGCCAACAAAGATGCAGCCTCCACGGCCATAAGGGTTTTGGCTGCGGATAGACTGAACGCGAAGATTGACCGTAAGGCTCATCGTGGCAGTCGTCCTGTAGTTGAAAGAACTTCGCGTAAAACAGCAAACTTATCAAGCTGCCGTTTAAGTTCTTGGTTTTCGGTCTTCAAAGAAGCATTTTCCAGCTCCAAGCGACGAAGACGTTCGGCATCAAATGACTTCGGTGAGCCCGCAACCGGGACCGTCTTCGGCTGTACGGAAGACGATTGCGGCTCGCCTTTGGTTACCAGCGGCGGCAAAATGCCACGCTCCCTCAGTTCAGCCTCTTTCCCCAGTAATGCCGCTTTAATCCGGGGATTCTGGTTGATAGCACTGCCGCCGAAGGCACACTCTGCTGCGATTTCTTTGCGCGAGAGGACGCCGTCGCGCATATTTACGATTTGTCTAAAATCATCGTCAGTTTTGCTGGACAGCCACGTAATGAACTTCTGAAAGTTCACCTCAGCTATTTGCTGGCCATTACCTTTGCTTACCATTCTTAGCCTTTCTGCCTTTGTTCAGCGAGACGATTTTGTCGTCTGTAGAGTCTCGCAACGAAGGTGGCAAAGGCACATCCAGCTGCGCCTCGGTAAAGCCTTTAGCCGATGCATTGTGTGTCCAGCGTATAAACTTCGCTCGATAACCCACGCACTCATTCATGAGCCGCGCATTTTCGGCCTTAAGCGTGTCGATAGTCTTCAAGAGCCCCAGGGTGCGAGCGTCTTGAGGCTGTGGACGTCCTTGCTCTTTCGCGAGTGAAAGCTTCCGCGTCGAGAATGCTTGCGCGATTCTGGGGTGATTGAGTAACGCCTGGCGAGTGTACTCCGTTGCTATAGCAGCTTTAATAGCTGCAATCAGCAAATCCCAAGTCAACTTTCCAGTCCATTTGTCGAGAAGATGCTCAACAACCTCGATGACAGTTTCATCGATAACCCGACCTCTAGGTTTAGCCACGCTTATTCACCTTATCCAGCAGTTTATTCATCCTCGGCGTCATAGAAACCGTCTTCGCCTCCGCACGAGCAGCAGTTGCTTGGTCAATTCGTGAAGCGGGCCGGAGACCCGTGAGCTTTACGGTCGCGCCGTCAGGAATGTTTGAGTCCGTCAAAATCTGAATTAACTTTTCTGCGTGGCTCAAGGTTTGACGTTGGTGCACCACCCACCGAGAGGCCCCATGAACAAAGTCCTTCTCCGCCTCCTCAGCGTTGGCAAGGAGAATTTGCGTCTCATCCCTGAAGCGAATGAGATTGGCAAGCTTCACGTTATCCCCTTTTACGCAAATCAATTCATTGCAATTAAGGCAATCCAAATGAATCTGGCACGGCGACGACGCATAGTCATGCGTGCACATCCCGTAGTCCGAGATATGGGCACTTTTGGTCCGTAAGATTCCAGAAATGTCGTCCCGTCGAGCGACAACTCGAACCTTCTTAGTGTTTAAATCCCCGCCAAACACGTCGGCTTGAGATGTCTTGGAGACTTCACGTACCTTGGCGACTAGTTCCTCGCCAGACACATGGTCATAGGCCGCGTTCTGGCTTACATCAGCGCGCCCGGACCACATAGCAATGTCTAATTGTGAAGCGCCGTTCGACTGAGCGAGGGTGTTCAGATAATGCCTCATCTGGTGTGAACGGATTTTTATCGGCGAGCCATCGTCCTCGGTGAGGTTAAAGCGCTCGAAGATTGTTCTGGCTACACTTCCGCTTTCCCCGATTCGAGAGGCAATCTGGTCCGAGGTTACGTAGTCGATAAGGCACTGGTAGGTATTTAATGTCGCGTCCAGTTCAAACCGCCTACAGCAAAACAATGCCTCACTGAAGCGCAGACCCGGTTGCGCGTAAGGAAAGCCCTCTGGCAGCTTCGCGACGATAGCCGCCTCAACCTGCGCGAACGAATACAACCCTGTGCGAGAGCCCACTACTTTGATTTTTGCGTTGTTGCACCAGCCTTTTGCATTGCCGGGATTTTCAATGCCCCACAAAATCTGGCTAATCTCAGACAAAGTTACTAACTCCTTTGCTCTGAGGTGCTCAAATCGTTCAGGCAGATAGACCTTGGTAGGGTTTGATTCGTACCATGAGGCTATCTTTCGGGCCTCAGCCGATACATCCAGAAGATTACCAAATGCCTTTTTGGCAACCTCAGCCATCGTGGGAACAATCCAACGAACTTCGTCTTGGAAGTCTTTAGATGGTGGAAGACGAATGCCGAATTGAGGGGTGTTGTTTGAATCAACGGCCTCTACGATGCAGTTAACTGCAAGGCGCACGGTTTCATTGATACGTTGCGGAGCGCAGTGGAGGAGGCCGAGTACAGACCCGATATAGAGCTCATCCGGTTGGCTAGCATTCACAAACACGTGGGCCATCGCTTCGATGGCACGTGCCGAGGGCATCTTTTCTTCACGGGCCTTATCGGCTACGGCTCCAACACGTGAAATGTTGTCTCGGTTCCGCGTTATCCCTTTATGCCACTGAGCCTTGACTTGCGTGAGTTCATGCTCAATAAGAAAACTATTGAGATATTCGAGCTCACCTGCGTACTGTACAGCTACATCATGGCTGTAGTCTTCAAGGAGAAGGTCACGGGCATCGTTAAGTATGTCGTGCGTGATTAAATGAACCTGCCCGACAATTCCTCGCCTTTGCATTACTTCATCTAAAACCCGCAAGGCTGTAAGCCTGTTGACCCATGCCTTCGACGGGCGGCGACTGTAAGAATATCTAAAATATGCCTGGGCAAACGGCAAGAACAACGGCGACATGGTTGGTAAATCGCAAGCCGCTTTCGCGGCTTGATAGCCCGAAAAAATCACTCGGATTGCTTTATTGCGCCCCTTGGAGCTTACAGTGCCGCTAATGTCCCAAATCGGCTCGTCGAAGGGTAAATCAGCACCAAAGGTGCTGAGCTCTGTGCGGCAGCGATGAATGAACAAGTCAAGGTTGCCTCGCTTGTCGAGGTCTGCCCGAGGAGTGAATGCAAAAATCATGTGTTCACTCATTCGAAGCCTCTTCTTTCATCTTAGTTTTGATACGATTGCATTCCCGAATGACGGCACGAATCGCGTCTATGGTTAGGTCATTTACCGCTGCCACTCGAGGCCCTGAGGTTACAAACAGGCGCTCACGCTCTTTTTCCAAGTGGTCGAGCAGCTTTTCATGCGGGCCATCGAGCCAGGCCTCAAATGAGAAACATGTGTAGCACGCTATCGGGGCTCTAAATTTGCAGTCATACTTGGAGCCGCAACTACCGAAGCCCTCTTTACTGTGACGGAAGTCTTTGATTGTGCTAGCTGGGTCATCAGCACGAGTGGCATCCTCGTGCTTCGATAAGATACGACCCAGGAAAGCGCTGGCGATGGGTGCAAGGTCACTGCCCAGGAGTCTATCCAGCCTTGAAGCAATCTCGGGAATTGCAGCAATATACGCTTTGATGTTTTGCGTGTCGCTATGGCCCAGAATTTCGGCAATGACCAATTCACCAAAACCTTCTTGAGCAGCCCGTGTTCCAATCGTATCGCGGAAACGACCGATAGCTAAATTCATGGGTTCCATTGTCCGTGGACTAACTGGAGCGATTGCGCTCAAAGCTTCCTTGTAATGCTTTGCCAATTCCTGGGTAGCCCAATGCCACTCAAAACCAGCGCCAATTCGGTGCCCCGGGCGGTGTTCAACGTCAGAGGGGAATAAGGGCTCCTCGCCATCAAGGTCAAACATGGCCTTCACGCCTTGCGCATAAGCCCATAAAGCTTCGCCGAACTGAAACACTAATGGCCGCACCAAAAACGAATCTCGAATCACCTCTTCGCGCTGCTTGGCCTTAGGGATGCTGATTTCGTAGGAGATGTCACCAAACTCATCAACCTTGCGGACTAAGTCTTTTACCTTTAACGCACAGTATTGCGAAATGCGCTGCCCTGTCAGAATCGCTAACCAAGTTAGATAAAAATACTGTTCCTCGATGAGATTAGAGGCGTACGCACTGTTTAGCGCACTTACGATTTGTTGAAGCTCATAGTCAGTAAATGGGCCGTTTACGGGGTCAAGTGTGCGAACCGCTTTACCCTTGCTATTTCCCTTCTTTTTTGTATTGGCCAGTAGCCTAGCAGCTTCATCGGATAAGCCACGATATTGCAACTTTGACCACATTGAGAGGAGAGCCCCTAGCTGAGAAGCTAGCCCTAACTCATCTTTCAGGCCGTGTTGTCCGATAAAGCTCGACACGTGCCAGTCGGTAATTTCGGAAACCGGTTCGGCAGTGATGCTAGCAATCGTCAAGGCTAATCGTTTAAAAGTACGAAAGAGATTCACCGCATACGACGGTGAATTCTTCTCGAAGGTGTGGATTAGAACCCGTTTCAGAGGAAGCACCAAAGGAGCGACCTGAGCAGGCAGGCTCTCAAAATTGATAGCGACATACGTCACGCCGTCCGCAAAAGACCAAAACATTGGGCGCGGGTCAAAATGGGATTTGCTTCTCAGCGTTACTACCGAAGGCAATTCGTCATCAAGTTTTGCCCAAGCCTCTCGCCGTTTACGTGCGGCCTCAACCTCAGCTTCGCTCTCAGCAGAGTCAGCCGCAAAGAACTCGAACTCATTTTGACTCACGCTTGTGCCTCTCTATAAATGTCATTTTGCATTGCCAGTGATGCCGCCTGAGCCTGTTCTTCCACAAAACGAGCTGTGTAGTCAGCTTCTGATTTCGAGTTTTCAGTCCAGCCCATCAGATAGTTTCTGACTTTCCGTTGGTCTTCCTTAGAAAGACTGCCTTTTGCAAACTCCGAGAAGGAATCGTTCCATGTATGCCTTAAGATGTGCGCAGCAACAGATGCCAATTCTGGAAATTTTTCCCTCACTGTTTTGAACATATAGTCGATGGAATTTAGCGCCAACGGTTCGCCATCCCTCGCAACAATAAGAAACGGATGTCGCCGGGCAGCTGGAATAGCAGCTCGCTCCTCGTCGATATAAGCTTTAAGAACTTCGACCAATAGGTCTCCCATTGGAAGGGTCCGCTCCAAGGTTTTTGCCTCTGGCTGACGGTCCCTGGGGTCTTCTGGGTCGTCCGGACGTCGGGCGATGAAGATTGTGTTGTTCGAGAAATTGATATCCTCAATTTTCACCCCCAGCAACTCCCCCTTCCGAATACCCAAATCACGAAGCAAACGAACAATTAGGTAGTTGCGTTTGCGGATGAAAGAGTTCTTCCAGGGATTTTCTGGTGAATCGGCGGACACCACCGCCCACAGCCGTTCCTCCACAGATTTGGTCAAACCTTTTTTCTTCTTAGTTGGCGACTTACCAGGCGTTCGCGCTCGAATCGCTTTGACCACCATCGCAGCGATTCCCCTAAACTCATTCCGATTCGAAGGGATTTTCGACAAAAAGGCATAATCGGCTAGCCAGTCGAGATACTTGGCAATGTAAAGCAGTCGCTTCCCAGCGGTGTTGCTTTGCACAACAGCTACATCGTAGTGAGCAGCCTTGGACTTCTCCAAAGGTTTTCGATGAAGTGAAACGTTTGCGGTCTCCGCGACCTGGTCAGCAAACCGCAGTCCAGCCTTATCGTATTTGCAACGAGCAACCAAACCCTCAACTTCGCCCAATGAAAGAAGGTCATTCTGACGAATCCTATCCATCAAAGTTACCTTCGCCTCGGCTAGGCTTTCATATAGGAATGAAACGGCACTCAAGGCGTCTGCAATCGTATTGACCTCAAGACGCTGCGAGCGGAGCGACAAAGACCAAGCCGTAGGCTCGAATAAGCCCAGCCCTGTCTCGCCATCAACAAGCAGAGGCATCCGTTCGCCCCCACCCATATCGACATTTCGAACAGCATACTTTGCCGCCAAATTAGCTCCTGTTGTTTACATTTCCTTATATTAGGTTATACACAAAGTCACTATCGCGTCAACAAAAACCGTAAACAAATAAAAACGCCCTGCAAATCAAAGACTTGCAGGGCGTTGTTTACAGAATCAGATTTACTGCGTCTCAGAACGGAATATCGTCATCCATATCCGAGAAGTTCGGCGCCGGCTTCGGTGCCGGGCGCGGTGCCGGTGGGGCCATTTGCGGACGCGGAGCCGGCGCCTGGCGGGCCGGTGGTGCGTCGTAGCCGCCCTCGTCCATGCCGGCGTCGCCGCCCATGCCCTGGCGGCCACCCAGCATTTGCATCTGCTCGGCGATGATGTCGGTCGCGTACTTCTCCACGCCATCCTTGTCGGTGTACTTGCGGGTCTGCAGGCGGCCTTCCACGTAGACCGACGAACCTTTCTTCAGGTACTGGCCGACGATTTCAGCCAGGCGGCCGAAGAAGGAAATGCGGTGCCATTCCGTCAGCTCTTTCTGCTCGCCCGTGTTGCGGTCCTTGGAACGGTACGAGGTCGCCACGGCGATGTTGGCGATCGCGTCACCGCTGGGCATGTAGCGAATTTCCGGATCACGGCCCAGATTGCCGACGATGATGACTTTGTTGACTGATGCCATGAATAAAACTCCTGAGTAACGGCCGCTGCTGCTGCGCGGTGGATGTTTTGTAAAACCAAACGGCGATTATATGCCATGCCGCCAACCGGAGGCCAAGCAATTCGCGCGGCCCCGGCCAGCCCGCTGGGGAGCAACTTTTTCGTATTGCCTGTGAAACAAGCGAGGCTGATACTGTTATTATATACAGTATTTAATACTCAACCTTTAGCGCTGTATCAATCGCGCCGCGAATGACGCGCCGGCCCGGCCGTCGGCGCCTGCCGACACGCGGACGGAAACCCGGCTATAGTACTAGGTTGACCCGTTAGTCCCGGTCCGGACGCGCGCCGGCCCGCACCACACTACTGAAAGCAAGCCTCGACATGGAACAGATCCGCATCCGCGGCGCACGCACGCACAACCTCAAGAACATCAATCTCGACCTGCCGCGCAACCAGCTGATCGTGATCACCGGCCTGTCCGGCTCGGGCAAATCCTCGCTCGCGTTCGACACCCTGTACGCTGAGGGCCAGCGCCGCTACGTGGAATCGCTGTCGGCCTACGCGCGCCAGTTCCTGCAACTGATGGAAAAGCCGGACGTGGACTTGATCGAAGGCTTGTCGCCCGCCATCTCGATCGAACAGAAAGCCACTTCCCACAACCCGCGCTCGACCGTGGGCACGGTGACGGAAATCCACGACTACCTGCGCCTGCTGTATGCGCGCGTGGGCACGCCCTACTGCCCCGACCACCCTGAAAATCCGCTGGCGGCCCAGTCCGTGTCGCAAATGGTGGACGCCGTGCTGGCCATGCCCGAAGGCACCAAGCTGATGATCCTGGCACCCGTGGTGGCCAACCGCAAGGGCGAGCACGCCGACCTGTTCGAGCAGATGCAGGCCCAGGGCTTCGTCCGTTTCCGGGTGCAGAGCGGCACCCACGACGCCAAGATCCATGAAGTGGACAGCCTGCCCAAGCTGAAGAAGACGGAAAAGCACACCATCGACGTGGTGGTGGACCGGATCAAGGTCAACGCCGAGCTCAAGCAGCGGCTGGCGGAAAGTTTCGAGACGGCGCTGCGGCTGGCCGACGGCCGCGCCGTGGCGCTGGAAATGGACACCGGCCACGAGCACGTCTATTCCAACAAGTTCGCCTGCAATGTGTGCGGCTACTCGCTGCAGGAACTGGAACCGCGCCTGTTCTCGTTCAATAATCCCATGGGCGCCTGTCCCGAGTGCGACGGCCTGGGCCACATCGAATTCTTCGACCCCAAGCGCATCGTCGCCTTCCCCAACCTGTCGCTGGCGTCGGGCGCCGTCAAGGGCTGGGACCGCCGCAACCAGTTCTATTTCCAGATGCTCTCCAACCTGGCGGCCTTTTACGAGTTCGACCTCGACCTGCCGTTCGAGCAATTGCCGGCGGCGGCCCAGCAAGTGATCCTGCACGGTTCGGGCAAGCAGCAGATCCCGTTCGCCTACGTCAACGAGCGCGGCCGCACGGTGATCAAGGAGCACACCTTCGAAGGCGTGGTCACCAACCTGGCGCGGCGCTACCGGGAGACGGATTCCATGGCCGTCAAGGAAGAGCTGGCCAAGTTCATCAACGAGAAGAAATGCCCTTCCTGCCACGGCGCGCGGTTGCGGGTGGAGGCGCGCTACGTCAAGGTCGGCACCGGTAAGCAGGAAAAAGCCATCTACGAGATCGCGGAAAAACCGCTGCGCGATACGCTGTCGTTCTTCGAGCAATTGAAACTGAAGGGCGCCAAGAAGGATATCGCCGACCGCGTGATCAAGGAAATCGTGTCGCGCCTGAAGTTCCTCAACAACGTGGGCCTCGATTACCTGTCGCTGGACCGCAGCGCCGACACCCTGTCCGGCGGCGAAGCCCAGCGCATCCGCCTGGCGTCGCAGATCGGCTCCGGCCTGACGGGCGTGATGTACGTGCTCGATGAGCCGTCCATCGGCCTGCACCAGCGCGACAACGACCGCCTGATCGACACCCTCAAGCACTTGCGCGATATCGGCAACAGCGTGCTGGTGGTCGAGCACGATGAGGATGCCATCCGCACGGCCGACTTCATCGTCGACATGGGCAAGGGCGCCGGCGTGCACGGCGGCGACGTGATCGCCCAAGGCACGTTGAAGGACATCCTGAAAAACAAACAGTCGCTGACGGCCCAGTACCTGAACGGCACGCTCAAGATCGCCGTGCCGGCCAAGCGCCACGCGG
Organism: Rugamonas apoptosis; assembly: GCF_014042355.1. GTDB lineage: Bacteria > Pseudomonadota > Gammaproteobacteria > Burkholderiales > Burkholderiaceae_D > Rugamonas > Rugamonas apoptosis. The sequence continues at coordinate 735,600 of NZ_JACEZU010000001.1, read as the reverse complement.
CCGACCCGGACCGCCAGCTGGTCATCACTGGCGCCACCGGCAACAACTTGAAAAGCGCCACGCTCAACCTGCCCGTGGGCTTGATGACATGCGTGACGGGCGTGTCCGGCTCCGGCAAATCGTCGCTGATCAACGACACGCTGTATCCGGCCCTGTCGCGCCACCTGTACGGCTCGCAGACGGAGCCGTCGCCGCACGACAGCATCAGTGGCCTGGAGCATTTCGACAAGGTGATCGCCGTTGACCAGGCGCCGATCGGCCGCACGCCCCGTTCCAACCCGGCCACCTACACGGGCCTGTTCACGCCCATCCGCGACCTGTTCGCCACCGTGCCGATGGCCAAGGAACGCGGCTACAGCGCGGGCCGCTTCTCGTTCAACGTCAAGGGCGGCCGCTGCGAGGCGTGCCAGGGCGATGGCGTGATCAAGGTCGAGATGCACTTCCTGCCGGACGTGTACGTGCCGTGCGACGTCTGCCACGGCAAGCGCTACAACCGCGAAACGCTGGAAGTGCATTACAAGGGCAAGAGCATCACGGAAATCCTCGACATGACGGTGGAGGATGCGCACGAATTCTTCAAGCCGGTGCCGCTGATCGCGCGCAAGCTGCACACGCTGCTGGACGTGGGCCTCGGTTACATCAAGCTGGGCCAGAGCGCCACCACCTTGTCCGGTGGCGAGGCGCAGCGCGTCAAGCTGTCGCTGGAACTGTCCAAGCGCGACACGGGCCGCACCCTGTACATCCTGGACGAACCGACCACGGGCCTGCACTTCCACGACATCGACCTGCTGCTGAAAGTGATCCACCGCCTGCGCGACCAGGGCAACACGCTGGTCATCATCGAGCACAACCTGGACGTCATCAAGACAGCGGACTGGATCGTGGACCTGGGGCCGGAAGGCGGCGCCGGCGGTGGCCAGATCATCGCCAGCGGCACCCCGGAAGACGTGGCCGCCAACCCGGCCAGCGTGACGGGCAAGTATCTGCAGCCGCTGCTCAAGAGCAAATAAGCGGCTGGCAGGGACACACCCGGAATCGGCGCCACCGGCCCCGATCCAGGTCGCCGGTCGCGGGGTCTGTCCCCAGGCAGGCGGCATCGGGTCGCCAGCCTGAAAAACAGCTCAGGCCGCCTCGCGCGTTCCGCGCAACACCAACTCCAGCTGGTCGAGCCGGTCGAAGCCCCAGAACGGCTCGCCGTCCACGATCATGAACGGCACGCCGAACACGCCCTGGGCGATCGCGTCCTCGCTGGCCTGCCTGAACGCGGCTTTGACGGCCTCGTCCTCCAGCGCGGCCAGCAACGCAGCCCGTTCCACGCCCAGGCGGGCGGCGATCCCGGCCAGCACTTCCCGGTCTTCGATGTCCACGCCATCGCCGAAATAGGCGGTGAGGCAGGTGCGGGCGAACGCGGCGGCCGTGTCCTCGCCATGGGTAGTGGCCAGCCACGTCATGGCCCGGCCCGGCGCCAGCAACAACTTCGGGAAGCCGGGCGGCCAGTGAAAGGGGATGCCCGCCAGCCGCGCGCTGCGCGCCACGTCGCGCCGCACATAATCCCATTTCATGGGCACGAATGGCGTCAGCTGGGTGCCGGCCGCCTTGCTCAACACCGTCATCAACACGGGCTGCCAGCGCACTTGGCGCCCGTGGGCGGCGGCCAGCCGCTCGATGCGGCTCGCCGCCAGATAGGCATACGGCGACACAAAGTCAAAGTAGAACGCGATATCACGGCTCATGGTCAGACTCCTGGAAAAAAGTCGTCGTTACTATCGGGCAGGGAACGCAGCAAGGCCACCAGGCCGGAAGGCCAGGCCAGGTAGAGCGCCACGGGGACAAGCAACAGCAAGATACTCATGTCAGCCTCCTTTTTCGCACACATGTGCGAAATTAAAGCGAAAAATGGCCGGGGCGCACGCCCCCGGTCCGCCGGCTACACCTCGTTGAAACTCTTGTAGGTGGAAATCAGCCGGTTGAAAGCGCGCTGCGCGTGGCGCTGCGCCGTGTCATCGTGCAGGAAACGGCTATCGTGCAGCAAGCCCACGATCAGGCTGTAGATCTCATACACCAGCTGTTCAGGGTCGGTATCGGGCCGCAGCTGGCCCGCTTCCATGGCCTGGCCTATGGTCTTGCGCAGCGACGCGCGCCATGCCTGCGCGCCCTTGGCCAGACGGTCGCGCAGCGGGCCGGGCTGGTCGTCGAACTCGAACGCGCCAGCCGTGTACAGGCAGGAATGGAGCACCACGCCGTCACAGACGCGGCGCATCCAGTTGCCAACCTGGGCCGTCAGGCGGGGCAAGCCGCGCGGCAGTTGCAGCGTGGGCAGGACGATGGCGGCCGCGAAGCGGCGATCGTACTCATCAAGCACCGCCTCCTGCAACGCCTCCAGCGAACCGACGCGGGAAAACACGCCGCTCTTGCTGATGCCGGTGCGCTTGGCGATCTCGCCCAGCGACAGCTTGCCGATGCCTTCGGCGGCCGCCATGGCGGCGGCGGCGGCAATGATGGCGGCATAGGTGGCTTCGCTCTTGGCGGTCAGGGTATCCATGCAAGCAAGTTTAGCACACCTGTGCGAAATTTGAAGCCGGAGACGCAAAATCTGGGACGCAACACCATTTTGCAAATTAGAAAAATGGAGTTACGTCCCCGATTTCGAGATGTTGATAAAAAAAGCGCGCCACTGGGGCGCGCTTGGCGGGCGGCGCGGGGCCGCCGGGTCAGATGCTGGCTCAGCCGTTCAGGCGTTGCTCCAGCTTGGCCATGTTGTCCTTCAGTTCCTGCGGCAGATGGTAGGCCAGCTTCTCGAACAGTTCGGCGTGCAGTTTCAGCTCGGCGCGCCAGGCATCCTTGTCGATCGAGGTGATCATCTCGAACTCTTCCGCCGAGAACGGCAGGCCGTCCCAGTGGATGTCGCCGAAGCGTGGGGTGGTACCGAACAGGTTTTCCACGCCGCCCGCCTGGCCTTCCAGACGTTCCAGCATCCACTTCAGCACGCGCATGTTGTCGCCGAAGCCAGGCCACACGAAGTGGCCCTGCTCGTCGGTGCGGAACCAGTTGACGCAGTAGATCTTCGGTGCGGCCGCGCCCAGCTTGGCGCCCATGTCCAGCCAGTGCTGGAAGTAGTCGCTCATGTTGTAGCCCATGAACGGCAGCATGGCGAACGGATCGCGGCGTACCACGCCCATCTGGCCAGCGGCGGCGGCGGTGGTTTCGGAACCCATGGTGGCGGCCATGTACACGCCTTCGATCCAGTTACGGGCTTCCGTCACCAGCGGCACGGTGGTGGAACGGCGGCCACCGAAGATGAAGGCCGAGATCGGCACGCCGGCTGGATCGTCCCAGGCCGGGTCGATCACGGGGTTCTGGGTCGAGGCCACGGTGAAGCGGGCGTTCGGGTGGGCGGCCTTGGTGCCGGAGGCCGGCGTCCAGTCCTTGCCCTGCCAGTCGATCAGGTGCGCCGGCGCTTCCTTGGTCAAGCCTTCCCACCACACGTCGCCGTCGTCGGTCAGCGCGACGTTGGTGAAGATGGTGTTCTCGTTCAGGCAGGCCATGCAGTTCGAGTTGGTCTTGGTGTTGGTGCCAGGCGCCACGCCGAAGTAACCCGCTTCCGGGTTGATGGCGTACAGGCGGCCGTCGGCGCCCGGTTTGATCCAGGCGATGTCGTCGCCGATGGTGGTCACTTTCCAGCCATTGAAGGTGGCTGGCGGGATCATCATCGAGAAGTTGGTCTTGCCGCAAGCCGATGGGAAGGCGGCCGCCACGTAGTGCTTCTTGCCTTCCGGCGATTCCACGCCCAGGATCAGCATGTGTTCAGCCAGCCAGCCCTTGCCGCCGGCCTTGGCTTCCTTGTGGCCCATGTTGGAGGCGATGCGCAGCGCGAAGCATTTCTTGCCCAGCAGCGCGTTGCCGCCGTAGCCGGAGCCGAACGACCAGATTTCGCGCGTTTCAGGGAAGTGCACGATGTATTTGGTGGCGTTGCATGGCCACGCCACATCCTTCTGGCCAGCCTTGAGCGGTGCGCCTACGCTGTGCACGCACGGCACGAAGGCGCCGTCTTCGCCCAGCACGTCGTACACGGCGCGGCCCATGCGGGTCATCACTTTCATGTTGACGGCCACGTAAGGCGAGTCGGACAGTTCCACGCCGATGTGGGCGATCGGCGAACCCAGCGGGCCCATCGAGAACGGCACCACATACATGATACGGCCGGCCATGCAGCCATCGAACAGGCCGTTCAGGGTGCCGCGCATCTCGGCCGGTTCCATCCAGTTGTTGGTGGGGCCGGCGTCTTCCTTGGTGGCCGAGCAGATGAAGGTGCGGTCTTCCACACGCGCCACGTCGGTCGGGTCGGAGCAGGCCAGGTAGGAGTTCGGACGCTTGTCCTGGCTCAGGCGCTTCATGGTGCCGGCGGCCACCATCTCGGCGCACAGGCGGTCGTATTCCTCTTGCGTACCGTCGCACCAGTAGATACGATCCGGTTTGGTCAAGGCGGCCACATCGGCCACCCAATTGATCAGTTTTTGCTGCTTGATGTAAGCTGGGACGTTCAATGCTGCAACGCCACCCATAACGGGCTGATTCATAGTACCTCCAATGCCAATAAAAGAATTCTGGTCTAGTCCCGGCAGGCAGGATCGTCGTCAGCCGCGCGCGCTGGTGGCGCGCGCCTTGCGCCTGGAAGCCGTGGCGATGGTTGGCCAGGTTCCGGCGGAGTCGGCGGTCATGTCGCGTGCCCCGCGCCGGCGGGACACGCAGCCCAATCATGTGCCTGGGCTGATGGAACGTATTGCGCGGGCTCGCTGGTCGGGCCCGAAAATAAGTGGGCGATTGTACACCTGTCCACCTCGCTTTCCGACAAAAATGTAGGAGTAATTGTTGAGTAAAGTAGTAAGCTATTCCGGAAATCCCTAAACCTGTTATTTCGCTACGAAATCCACCCCAAAATCTGTCTACTCCCATGAAAATCGCAATTCTCGACGATTACCAGAATGCTACGCCTAGTTTGGGTTGCTTCAAGCTCCTGGACGGTCATGATGTCAAAGTCTTCAACAATACGGCGCGCGGATTGGGCCAGCTGGCGATCCGCCTGGCGCCGTTCGACGCGCTGGTGCTGATCCGCGAACGCACCGAGTTGAACCGGGCACTGCTGGCCAAGCTGCCCAACCTGAAGCTGATTTCCCAGACCGGCAAGGTGTCCGGCCACGTCGACGTGGCGGCCGCCACCGAACGCGGCATCGCCATCGCCGAAGGCGTGGGTTCGCCCACGGCGCCGGCCGAACTGACGTGGACCCTGATCATGGCCGCCACCCGCAAGATCGTGCCCTATGCCAGCAACCTCAAGGATGGGCTGTGGCAGACCGCCTCCATCAACCCGGCCCTGAACACGGTGGGCACGGTGCTCAAGGGCCGCACGCTGGCGATCTGGGGTTACGGCAAGATCGGCCAGTTGCTGGCCGGCTATGGCCGCGCGTTCGGGATGCGGGTGCTGGTGTGGGGCAGCCAGGCCAGCCGCGAGGCGGCCGTGCGCGATGGCAATGAAGCGGCCGGCAGCCGGGAAGCGTTCTTCGAGCAGGCCGACGTGCTGAGCCTGCATTTGCGCCTGAACGACGCCACCCGCGGCATCGTCACGGCCGAGGACCTGGCGCGCATGAAGCCCAGCGCCCTGTTCGTCAACACCAGCCGCGCCGAACTGGTGCAGCCGGAGGCGCTGGAACGGGCCCTGCCCCAGGGCCGGCCCGGCGCCGCGGCGCTCGACGTGTTTACGGACGAACCGCTGCCGGCCAGCCATCCGCTGCTGCGCATGCCGGTGGTGCTGGCCACGCCACACCTGGGCTATGTGGAGCGCGACAGCTACGAGCTGTACTTCCGCCATGCGTTCCAGAACGTGGTCGATTTCGCGGCAGGTACTTGCGAGACAATCCTCAACCCGGACTACCGCCAGCACCTGCGGGCGGACTGAGGCCAATGGCGGGCTGGCGGGCTAGCGGATTTCCGGCAGGCCCGTCAGATTGATGGCGGGCGCGGGCAGCGCGTGGACCTGGCTCCACAAGCCGGCCCAGCCGGGCGGCCACGGCAGCGCCGGCCCCGTGTAAGGCGGCAGCGTGGCCCGCACCGGCACCACCGGCACCGGCGGCATGTCCTGCAGCGCGCCACCGGCCGGGCGCTGCATGTCCAGGCTGTACATATAACCGGGCAACAAGGCGGTGCACACGGCGGCGAACCAGGCCGTGTGGTCCTCGTCGCGGCCCAGCGCTTGCGCCAGCCCTTGCGGATCAAAACGGGCCAGCGCGTGGATCAGCTCGTCCGTGGTGGCGCCCGGCGTATCGCCCCAGCCCATCACGGGATTGACGTTGTAGTCGGCGCCCGAACCATACCAGCCTTCGCGCCAGGAGCGCTGCATCCAGTCGCGCTGGCCGGTGAACAGATGCCAGCGCCAATGCAGGCCGGACGGCTTGGGCCAGGAATACAGGTACAGCCGCTGATAGCCGGCCTGGTGCAGCGCGCGCACCACCGCCATCAGGCGCGCGTGCGGCATGCGGTCGGGCGCGGCGCGCCTGAACAGGATGGCCTCGCCATCGGCGAACTGCACCTCGTCGGTGGACAGGTTCAAGTCCAGGGTCCGGCTTTCACTGCCGAAACGGGCGCTGATCCAGCCCGTCAGCAGGTTGACGGCCGTGATCACGCCGTAGCCACGGTGACGGTGGAAGATGACGGTGCCGGGAGCGAGGGTTTTCATGACGGGGGCAGCCAGGGGCAAACAAAGTATCCAGTGTAGTCACAGTATGCCCAACTTTCCAGTGCCCCGTGACGGTGCGCGGCGGACCGGGGCGCGGGTCATGGCAGGCCCGGTCAGCGCGCGTTTCTTGCTAGTTCTTTGCTATCATGCGCCTCACTTCACTGTAGAGGATTTCTCCCACCATGACCTTGCGCATCCTCGCCACCGGCGGCACTTTCGACAAACACTACGATGAACTCAACGGCAAGCTGGGCTTTGGCGACAGCCACGTGCCGGCCCTGCTGGCGCGCTGCCGCCTGACGGTGCCGGTGGCGTTGGAGCAATTGCCGCTGATGGATTCGCTCGACATGGTGGACGCCGACCGCGCCCGCATCCTGGCCGCCTGCCAGGCCGCCAGCGAGCGCGCCATCGTCATCATCCACGGCACCGACACCATGCCGCAGACGGCCGCCGTGCTGGGCCCGGCCAAGCTGGGCCAGACCATCGTGCTGACGGGCGCCATGATCCCCTACGAGATCGCCAATTCCGACGCCCTGTTCAACCTGGGCTTCGCCTGCGGCGTGGCCCAGACGCTGGCGCCGGGCGTGTACGTGGCCATGAACGGCCAGATCTTCGCCTGGGACAACGTACAGAAAAACCGCGCGGCCGGCGTGTTCCAGCCGCTCTAAATGCAAAAAACCGGGGTCAGGTCATGCCCACACGCAAATTGCGCGATGGCATGACCTGACCCCGGGGTTGGCGGCGTGTGGCTTAGGCTTTGGCTTCGCCGCCCAGCGCTTCGACCACGTCGGCCAGCAGCTTGCTCAGTTCGCCCGTCATCAGCATGAAGTCGCCGTCGAAGCGCTCATCATCGTTGCGGGTCGACGATTCCTTCTCGCTGATCACATCCAGCGGCTTGACGCCCTTGATGGCCAGCGATTCCGTCAGCACGAACGAGATCTTGCTGTCCCACGTCATGGCCAGGCGGGTGCACTGCTTGCCGGCGGCGATGTGGCGCCGCACTTCGTCCGCTTCCAGCGTGTGGCGCACGTAGCGCACGGCGGCCTTGCTCTCGCCCGTGGCGCGCAATTCCGTATCCATGTCGACCGTGAAACCGGATGGGGCGTCGTCCGCCTGCAGCCATTCCGTCATCACGCCCACCGGCGAGCGCTGCACGCGCAGGCTTTCCAGCGGCAATTTATCGACCGCCTTGAGCAGCAGCTTGATCACTTCGTCGGCCTTGGCCGGGCTGGCCGCGTCCACCACCAGCCAACCGTTGACGGGGTCGATCCAGGTCCACACATTGCTGCGGATGGAGAAGGCGCGCGGCAGCAGTTCATCGGCCACGCGCTCCTTCAATTCCTTCATGGCTTTCTTGCCGGGCGCGAAACCTTGCGCCTCTTCCATCTCGGCCGCACGGGCCTTGGCCACCTGGTTGATGACGGTGGAAGGCAGCAGTTTCTTTTCCGTGCCCAGCAGGATCAGCATCTGCTTGTTGACCACATGGACCAGACCGCCGTTCGGACGGGGCGTGTCCCAACCCTGGCGCAGCAGTTCGTTGCTGCTGGCAGGCACGAAGGAATGGGGCGCCAGCGCTGCTTCCAGTTGTTCCGGGGTGTACGCCCAAGGGGCGGGCAGACGGTAAATCTGAAGATTCTTGAACCACATAAGTGTATTTGCCTTGTTTCAGTGTTGCCAGGGGAACGACATTTTACACGCTCGCGGCGCGCCTTATTGAAACAACTCGCCCTGCACCGGACGGGGCGCCAGCGGTGCCGCGCCGCGCGGCTCCAGCGTGCTGGCCCGCACCCCCAGCAGCCGCAAGCGCCGTTCCAGTCCCACCCGCTTCAGGCCGGCGCGCGCCGCGTGCAGGATGGCGGTCGCGTCGTCCACGGCTTGCGGCACGGTGACGTTGCGGCTGACGATCTGGAAGTCGTCGAAACGCAGCTTGATGCTGATGGTGCGGCTCACATAACCCTTGCGCCGCAAGTCCTCGGCCAGCCGGTCGCACAGGGCCGTGAGGATGGACGACAGCGCGGCCCGGTCCTGGCGCGCGTGCAGGTCGCGCTCGAAGGTGGTTTCGCGGCTGATGGATTTGGTTTCGGAACTGGTGGCCACCGCGCGCGTGTCGACCCCGTGCGCGGCGTCGGCCAGCCAGCCCGCGTAGTGGTGGCCGAAGTGCTGTTGCAGCAGGCCGGGATCGGCGGCGGCCAGTTGGCCGATGGTGGCGATGCCCAGCGCGGCCAGCTTGTCGGTGGCCTTGGGGCCGACGCCATTGATCTTGCGCACCGCCAGCGGCCAGATGCGGGCCGGGATGTCGTCGTAGTCCAGCACGGTCAGGCCATCCGGCTTGTCCAGGTCGGAGCAGATTTTCGACAGCAGCTTGTTGGGCGTGACGCCGATCGAACAACTGAGGCCGGTGGCGTCGCGCACGGCCTGCTTGATGCGCGACGCCAGCGCGACTGTCTCCCCCTCCACGTCGGTCAGGTCGATGTAGATCTCGTCGATGCCGCGGTCCTCGATTTCCGGTGCAATGGCCGCCACGGCCGCCTTGAACAGCCGCGAAAAATGCCGGTAGCGGTCGAAATTGACGGGCAACAGCACCGCGTCCGGCGCCAGCCTGGCGGCCTTCATCATGCCCATGGCGGAACCGACGCCCAGCGCCCGCGCCTCGTAGGTGGCGGTGGTGATCACGCCCCGGCCCACGTAGTCGCGCAAATGGGCGTAGCGGCGGCTGCCGTCGGGCAGCACCTGGGGCTGGCTGTCGCGGCCGCCGCCGATGACGACGGCCTGGCCCCGCAAGTCCGGATAGTGGAGCAATTCCACGGACGCGTAAAACGCATCCATATCGAGGTGGGCAATGCGCCGCGCGCGCGCTGTCATGGTGGTGGCGGGTGGCCATCATGGGCCGGATACTGTGAATACATACAGTATTACCGCAAACGGGCTGGTCCGCAAGGGGGACCCGGCCCGGCCCCATCACTTTTATGCAACAGCCGCCGCCGGCCAGCCCCGCCGGTGAAACTTTCCGTGCGGAATGGAACTTGGCCGCGGCGCGGCGGTGCTACACTGGGGTTCTATCGACCACCGTCTTGCCATGCTTGTTCGCCCACCGCTGTTGGCCCTGGCTCTGACCCTGGCCGCCCCTGTGGCGCCTGCGGCCGCCTACGTCTGCCCGCCCGTCACCCGGGTCGGCTTGAGTGACCTCGGCTATGCTTCCTACCGCCAGGATGGCCATTACCGGGGCACGGCCGTGGACCTGGTCGAGGAACTGGGCCGGCGCACCGGTTGCCGCTTCCAGTTCGCCTGGTATCCGCGGAGCCGGCTGTTCGCCGAATTCAGCGCCAACCACGTGGACATAGTGATGAGTTCCCTGCCTGATGCCGGGCGCGACCGGATCGGCCTGTGGATGCCCTACGCCTACACCCGCTTTGAACTGGTGCTCAAGCACCGGGCCGATAGTGCTTACGCCAGCCTCGCCGAGTTCGTCGAGCGGGATACGGGCCGGCTCAACATCACGCGCGGCATACACTATCCGCCCACCGTGCAGCGCCAGCTGGAGCGGCTGCAACTAGCGGGCCGGCTCGAATATGTGAACGATTTCGATACCGTGTTCCGCAAGATCCAGGCCGGCCGCGCCGACGGCACGCTGGCGCCTATGATGATCCACCGTTGGCACAGCCAGCGCCTGGGCGCGGAGGCGGGCCTGGCGCGCTACGAATTGTCCGATTGGCCGCGCGGCATCGTCGGCGCCTACGCCTCGCGCGCCAACCTGGCGCCCGAACTGCGCTCAGCCTTCCATGCCAGCTTGCGCGCCATGGTGGCCGACGGCACGGTCCAGGCTATCTACGGGCGCAGTCTCGGCGCCGAGGCGAGCAAACAGATCTTCGCCGGCGGCATGCGCGACATTCTCGACAATTACGAACGCTAGCGGGCCGGCCTGCAATTATTTGCGAAAAGCCTTGCGGAACGCGCGGCCCTGCTTGTAGAATACGGCCTCGTTCAGCAGTTGCAATATTGGCTGCGTGTTTTCAAGCGAGCATGGGTGCTTAGCTCAGTTGGTAGAGCGGCGCCCTTACAAGGCGTAGGTCGGGAGTTCGAGCCTCTCAGCACCCACCATGCACCTGAAGACATCGACGATTTGGAGTGGTAGTTCAGTTGGTTAGAATACCGGCCTGTCACGCCGGGGGTCGCGGGTTCGAGTCCCGTCCGCTCCGCCAACATTTCGCAGATGACCCCCATGGGTTATTCGCACACAGAGTAACAAAACGTCGTATACCGACGCCGCAGTTTGGAGCGGTAGTTCAGTTGGTTAGAATACCGGCCTGTCACGCCGGGGGTCGCGGGTTCGAGTCCCGTCCGCTCCGCCAACATCCCTTAAGGGCCCGATCATGTCGGGCCCTTATTCATTTCCGCCGCCAGAATAAACAAACCGGGGCGTCACACCATGCGCATGGTGTGACGCCCCGGCTATTGCTTCCCGCCTGTTGCTGCTGGCGGCCTGTCAGGCGGCGCTGTCGTCGGAACGGATCAGGTGATCGAAAGCGGACAGAGCGGCCTTGGCCCCTTCGCCGACGGCGATCACGATCTGCTTGAACGGCACCGTGGTCACGTCGCCGGCCGCGAACACGCCCGGCACGGAAGTCTGGCCACGCGCGTCGACTTCGATTTCACCGTGGCGCGACAGGGTCACCGTCTCCTTCAGCCATTCCGTGTTCGGCACCAGGCCGATCTGCACGAACACCCCTTCCAGTTCCACCCGTTGCGGCGCACCGGACACGCGGTCCGTATAGCTCAGGCCATTGACCTTCTTGCCGTCGCCGTGGATCTCCGTGGTCTGGGCCGACACGATCACCGTCACATTGGCCAGGCTGCGCAGCTTACGCTGCAACACGGCATCGGCCCGCAGTTCCGCGCCGAACTCCAGCAGCGTCACATGCGACACGATGCCGGCCAGGTCGATGGCCGCTTCCACGCCGGAATTGCCACCGCCGATCACGGCCACGCGCTTGCCCTTGAACAGCGGGCCGTCGCAGTGCGGGCAGTAGGCCACGCCATGGTTGCGGTATTCCTTCTCGCCGGGCACATTCACTTCGCGCCAGCGCGCGCCGGTGGCCACGATCACCGACTTGCTGCGCAAGGTGGCGCCGCTCTCGGTCTGCACTTCGATCAGCTTGCCCGGCAGCAGCTTGGTGGCGCGCTGGGTGTTCATGATGTCCACTTCATAGTGCTTGACGTGCTGCTCCAGCGCCACGGCGAACTTGGGCCCTTCCGTTTCCTTGATCGACACGAAATTTTCGATCGACAGCGTATCGAGCACCTGGCCGCCGAAGCGGTCGGCCAGCACGCCCGTCTTGATGCCCTTGCGGGCCGCGTAGATGGCGGCCGCCGCGCCGGCCGGACCGCCGCCGACGATCAGCACATCGAACACGTCCTTCTTGTTCAACTCGGCCGCCTGGCGGGCGCCGGCATTCTTATCCAGCTTGGCGAGGATTTCCTCCACGCTGGTACGGCCCTGGCCGAAGTGTTCACCGTTCAGGAACATCATGGGTACAGCCATGATCTGGCGCGTCTCCACTTCCTGCGGGAACACGCCGCCATCGATGGTGGTGACCTTGATACGCGGGTTGATGACGGCCATCGCGTTCAGGGCCTGCACCACTTCCGGGCAATTGTGGCAGGACAGCGAGATGAAGGTCTCGAAGTTGAAATCGCCGTCCAGCTGGCGCACCTGCTCGATCACGGCGTCGTCCAGGCGGATGGTGTGGCCGCCCACTTGCAGCAGCGCCAGCACCAGCGAAGTGAATTCATGGCCCATGGGCACGCCGGCGAAACGTACGCCAATGTCGGTGCCGGGGCGGTTGATGCTGAACGAAGGCTTGCGGACGTGCTCATCGTGCCGTTCGGCCAGCGTGATCTTGTCGCTCAGCGACACGATATCGAGCAGCAGCTGGCGCATGTCGCGCGCGGCCGCGCTGTCATCGAGAGATGCGACCAGTTCGATCGGTTGCACCACCTTTTCCAAATAGGCTTTCAACTGGGATTTCAGGTCTGCATCTAACATGATTTTTCTTCCTTACTCAAAACTTGAGGCGTATGCCGGGCCGGACGCCCGGACCGGCATCGCGGTACTACTGTGTGTGAACCAGCAGGTTCATGCAGCTATGCTTAGATCTTGCCAACCAGGTCCAGCGAAGGCTTCAGGGTGGCGGCGCCTTCGGTCCATTTGGCCGGGCACACTTCACCTGGGTGCGAAGCGACGTACTGGGCGGCCTTGACCTTGCGCAGCAGTTCGGTGGCGTCGCGGCCGATGCCGTTGTCGTGCACTTCCAGCACCTTGATCTGGCCTTCAGGATTGATCACGAAGGTGCCGCGCAGGGCCAGGCCTTCTTCCTCGATCATCACTTCGAAGTTACGGGCCAGCAGGCCGGTCGGGTCGCCCACCAGTGGGTACTGGACTTTCTTGATGGCGTCCGAGGTGTCGTGCCAGGCTTTGTGGGCGAAGTGGGTATCGGTCGAGATGCCGTACACTTCCACGCCCAGCTTGGCGAATTCAGCGTAGTTGTTGGCCAGGTCTTCCAGTTCGGTTGGGCAGACGAAGGTGAAGTCGGCTGGGTAGAACACGAATACCGACCACTTGCCTTTCAGGGACGCTTCCGTCAGGTCAACGAATTTGCCGTTGTGGTAAGCGGTGGCCTTGAATGGTTTTACTTGGGTGTTGATCAGAGACATTGTGGTTTCCTCGTGAAGGTTGTGAATCAATGAGACGTCAGTGTAAAGTCTTTTGATCCATATGCAAAATTGATTGTCGCAATACATTCAATATATTTTGACTATCGATTAAACATATAGAAACGCTATTATCCCCGTTCCACGCCAGGATGGCGCGGCCCGGCGCGCCAAGGGAAATTCGGTGTCAGGTCTGTCATTCGGACAGTCGCCGCATATCTTTGAGATTCCTCAAGGCGAGTGTTTTTTATTGTGATAAGAGTGACAATGCAAGACCTACCACATGTGACAACTACGTCGATTGATTAAACTCAAAGGGATTATCCCTGAGTCCGAATGACAGACCTGACACCGACTCTTAGGTGTTATCCAGCGCCCGGTTCACGCGCCACGCCAACGGCAAGGTCAGCAGCAAAATGGCGGCCAGCGCCATCAGCGCGACGGGCACGCCGGCCACGTCGCCCAGGCGGCCGAATAGTATCGGCGAGAGGGCGCCACCGCCGATGGTGCCGGTGTAGAACAAGGCGAACGCTTGCTCGCGCTTGCCGGGCGCGGCCAGTTCCGGCACCGTGCCATACAGCACGGACGAGGTGCCGTTCAGCGCCAGCCCCAGCAACGGCAGCAAGGCCAGCACGCCCGCCTGCGGCAGCCACACGGCCAGCACCATCAGTAGCGCGGTGAGCGACTCGGTGATCCACACGGTTTTCATCATGCCGATGCGTGCCCCCAGGTAGCCGCAAAACAGCTTGCCGAACGCGCCGCCCACGAACAGCAGCGACAACGCCAGGCCGATGCCGGCCGTGCCGGCGCCCTTGCTTTTCAACAGGAAGGGCAGGAAGGTGAGAAAACCCATGCGCACGGCGCTGTCCAGCACGCCCGTCAGCAGCAGCGCGCGCAGTCCGCCGGTCGAGCCCGGCCGGGAAGCGGTGGCCGCCGCCGTGCGCGCGTGCGCGGCGCCCACGGGCGCCGCCGGGATCAGCCACCACAATAGCGCGGCCGCGCCCAGGCCAAGCAAGCCCATCAGCGTGACGCTGGCCTGCCAGCTGAGCACCACCAGCATCAGCCCCACCAGCCCCGGGATCAAGGTCTTGCCGATGTCGCCGGCGAAGTTGTACTGGGCCAGCGCCTGCTTGACGCCACCACCAGCCTCGTGACTGTCGGTGACCATGGACGACGCCAGCGGGTGCTGGGTGCTGGCGCCCAGGCCGCCCAGCAGCAACGCCAGCAGCAGCACGGCGATGCCGCTGGCCTGGCCCACGATCAGGTAGGCCACGCCGGCCAGCGCCGTGCCGCCCACCAGCATGCGCTCGCGTCCCCAGCGCCGCGCCAGCCGGCTGGCCAGCAGCTGAAAACCGGCCATCATGCCTGAGTAGGCGCCCCGTAACAGGCCCACCACCGCGTAGCTGAGGGCGAATTGGGTTTGCCAGATCGGCAGCAGCACGTAGATGAGGTCAGTCAGGCCGTCATGGATGGCGTGGGCGCTGCAGGCGGCCAACAGGGAGCGGCGGCGGATGGCAGCGTCGGACGCGACCAGCTCTGCGGTCACGGTGGCGGCGGGCGTATCGGGCATCGGCGTAGGGGGCGTGTGCAAAAAAGCAATCTTACTGCTTTATGGCGCACACCGCCCGGGTTCAGGCATGGCTGCGGGGTTCGCGCGCATGCGCCAGCGCTTGCTGCTGGGCCTGCTCGTGTGCCTGCGCCTTGAGCAGCGCGTCGAACTGGTCGGCCGGCATGGGGCGGGCGAACAGGTAGCCCTGGCCATAGTCGCAGCCGGCCGCCAGCAGCAACTCGCGCTGCTCGGCCGTTTCCACCCCTTCCGCGATCACCCGCAGGCCCAGCTTGTGGGCCATGACGATGATGGCGTCCGACAACGCCATGTCGCTCGATTCAGGCGCCAGGTTGCGGGTGAAGCTGCGGTCGATCTTGAGATAATCGATGTCGAACTTCTTGAGGTAGGACAGCGAGGAATAGCCGGTGCCGAAATCGTCCAGCGCGACCTGGATCCCGGCGTCGCGCAACTGCAGCAGCTTGTTGCTGACGGCGCTGTTGGCGTCGAGCAGCAAGCCTTCCGTGATCTCCACCACCACCGACTGGCCCGGCAAGTCCAGCGCCTGCAATTCGCCCAGCCAGGCCTGGTAGGAGCCATCCTCGCGCTGGAATTCCAGCGGCGACTGGTTGACGCTGACCTGGAATTCGGGATGGTGTTCGCTGCGCCAGCGCCGTACCCATTGCACCGATTCACGCAGCACCCAGGAGCCGATCTCGATGATCAGGCCGCTGGCCTCGGCCAGCGGGATGAATTCCAGCGGACTGACCATGCCGCGCTGCGGGTGGTTCCAGCGGATCAGCGCCTCGGCCTTGTGGATGCGCCCCGTGCGCAGGTGCACGATGGGCTGGAAGTACAGCGCCAGCTGGCCGCCCTTGAGCGCGCCGCGCAAGTCGTTGGTCAGGCGCATGCGGTTGAGCGCGGCCACCTGCAAGGTCGGCGTGAAATAGCTGAAGCGGTTGCGCCCGCCGCCCTTGGCCGCGTACATGGCCTGGTCGGCGTGCTTGAGCAGGCTGTCGATGTCGCGCGCGTCGTCCGGGTACAGTGTGATGCCGATCGAGGCCGACACGAACGCTTGCTCCTCGCCCAGCTGGAATGGGGCCCGCAGGCTGCCGAGGATGTGCTGGGCGATGCTGTCGACCCGGCCCGCCTCGTCCACCCCGGACAGGATCACGGTGAATTCGTCGCCGCCCAGGCGCGCCACCGTGTCGGACTTGCGCACGCAGGCGCTGATGCGGTGCGCCGCATCGACCAGCAGCACGTCGCCCTGGTGGTGGCCCAGCGTATCGTTGACTTCCTTGAAGTGGTCGAGGTCGATGAACAGCACCGCGATGCGGCCGCCGTCGCGCTGGCTCTTGAGGATGGCGTGCGCCAGCCGGTCGTGGAACATGCGCCGGTTGGGCAGCTGGGTCAGGGCGTCGAAATTGGCCTGCTGCCACACCAACGCCTCGGTCTCCTTCTTGTCCGTCACGTCCTCGATCATGCACAGGTGGTGCGGGTGGCCGCGGTCGGCCGTGTCGATCGCGGCCACCGAGGCGATCGAGGCGTCCACCCACACCACCGTGCCGTCCGGCCGCAGCAGCCGCTTGGACAGCTTGTAGCCGGCGATGCGCCCGGCGTTGAGCTGCTCCATCTGCAACTGTTCCGGCGCCACGTCGTCCGGGTGGCAGATGTCGTACCAGCGGCTGGCCACCATCTCTTGCTGCGAGCGGCCGGCGATTTCCAGGTAGCGCGGGTTGATCTCGCTGAAGCGGCCGGTGAGCGAATCGATCAGGGCGATGCCCATGGGCGCTTTTTCGAACATGGTGCGGAACCGCAGCTCGCCCTTGCGGATGGTTTCCTCGGCCCGCTGGCGTTCGCGCGCCAGCAGCGAGAAGTGCACGGCCAGGCCCAGCACCAGCAGCAGCGCCGCCGCGCCCAGCACCCGGTATAGCCAGCGCAAGCGGGTGCCGTTCTCGCCGGCCTGGTACATGAAGCCGTCGAAGCTGGCGTGGGCCGGCAGCATGCCCAGCCCCGCGTACACGTCGGCGATATGGCGCCAGCGCTCCGGGTTCATGTAGCCGATCTCGACCAGCACCGGCTGCACCAGCGGCACCATCTGGCGCGCCTCGTACAGCAAGTGCTGGCGGTCGTTGCGGCGCGAATACTTGTTGAGGATAAGGTCGGCGATCTCCTCCTGGTGGCTCATGGCGTACTGCCAGCCGCGCATGCTGGCGGCGCGGAACGCCTTGACCCGCTGCGGATGGGCCGCCAGTTCGGCCTCGCTGGTAAACAGGTTGTCGCCGTAAAAATCGATGCCGGCCGCGCGCGGGCTGTAAATGTCATAAGGGAAACCGAGCCGGTCGAAAATATCGGGCTCGTTGGTGGTGTAGATCGACAAGGCGTCCACCTTGCCCGACACCAGGTCGTCCGGGTTGAAGCTGTGCTCGACGCGCTGGAAGCTGCCGACCGGTATCCCTTCCTGCTTCAGGTAGGCCAGCAGTTCGTCGGCGTTGCTCATCTCATCGGTGAGCGAACCGATCATGGCGCGCTTGCCGACGATGCGGCGCAGGTCCGGCTCGGCGCCGCTCTGGCGCATCGCCAGCGCATACGGCGAATGCTGGAAGATCACGCCCAGCACCACCACCGGCTTGCCGGCCAGGCGCGCCAGCAACAGGCTGCTGGCGCCCACGCCATAGTTGGCCTGGCCGGTGAGCACGGCCCGCTCCGGCTCGTTGCTGTCGTTGCCCTCGCGGATTTGCACGTCCAGCCCCGCCTCGCGGTAGTACCCCTGCTCCAGCGCCGCGTAATAGCCGGCGAACTGGAACTGGTGCAGGTGCTTGAGCTGCAGCGTGACGGTGTCGAGCGCGTGGGCCGGCGCCGCGGCCATGGCCAGCCAGGCCCAGCCCAGCAACAGCCAGCGCCCCCGTACCAGGTGACGGACGGCGCGGCGGCAGCGGGCGGCAAGGCGGGCGGACAAGTCGGGCACGGCGGATTCCAGTGGCAGGGTGATGGGCATGCATGCGGGCACGGGCATGCCCGCAGATTGTAGCCCGTCCCGCCACCGCCACGCATGCCGTGTCGTTGCTTTACGACAAAATAGTGCGTCCGGCGGGGCCGGCGATGGCGTAAAAAAAAAAAGGCGGCTGGGCTCGCGCCCGCCGCCTGCTTCGGCCCCCGCCAGCCCGTCAGGGCAGGTTGATGGGCATGGGCGCCGACACGGTTTTGCCGTTGCCCAGCTGGCCTTCCACGTTGCGGCCCCAGCCCCACAGGGTGCTGTCGGTCCGCAAACCGAAGCTGTGGCTGGCGCCGGCGCTCACGCTGCTCCAGGTGGTGGCCACGCCGATCTGGTTCGGGCTGTTCGTATCCAGTCCCAGACCGTCACCCAGTTGGCCGTCGCCGTTGGCGCCCCAGCCCCACAAGGTGCCGTCGGTGCGCACCGCCAACGTATGGCTGCCGCCGGCCGACACCACGGCCCAATTGATGGCGGTGGTGATCTGGGCCGGCGCCATCACATCGAGCGAGCCATTGTTGCCCACCTGGCCGAAACTGTTACCGCCCCAGGCGAACAGGGCCCCGTCGGCGCGGATCGCGATCGAGTGCGTGTCGCCGGCCGACACGGCGGTCCAGGTCGAACTGCCCACGCGGTAAGGCGCCAACACATCCGTGCCGCTACTGTTATTGCCAACCTGACCATTCAGGTTGCCGCCCCACGCATAGAGCGAGCCATCCGTGGCCAAACCCAGGCTGTGGGTGGCGCCAGCCGCCACCTTGAGCCAGAGGATGGGAGTGGCCATGGTGATCTTGGTCGGCACCAATTTGTCGATATTGCCGCCGTCGCCCAACTGGCCATTGAAGTTGCGGCCCCAGCCCCACAGTACGCCGGCCTTGTTGACGGCCAGCGCATGGGCCTTGCCGGCCGCCACATAGGTCCAGTCGCTGGCCGTGCCGACCTTGACCGGGGTGGCCTTGTCGACCGTGGTGCCGTCGCCCAGCTGGCCGTTCTGGTTGAAGCCCCAGGCCCACAGCGTACCGTCGGTGCGCAACGCGATGGTGAACTGTTCACCCACCGCCACCTGTTTCCACGTCAGCACACTGCCCGTCACCAGGGTCGGGGTCTGGCGGTCGGTGGTGGTGGTGTCGCCCAACTGGCCCCGGTTGTTCAGGCCCCAGCCGTACAAGCTGCCGTCGGCCTTGCGGGCGAAGGTCTGGTTGCCGCCGGCCACCACCGTGGTCCACGGCGCCTTGACGGTCACGTCGGTGCTGCCGGCCACGTTGCCCGAGGTCTGGGTGTAAGTGGCCGTGATGGTGTCGGTGCCGACCGCCTTGCCGGTGATCTGGCCGCTGGAAAACACGGTCACCAGGGTGCCCTTGGCGCTCCAGGTCACGCTCTTGGTCAAGTCCTTGGTGCTGGAATCCGAGTAGGTGGCGGTGGCGGTCAGCGGCAGGCTGGTGCCGATGGCGATGGTGGGACTGGCCGGCGTGATGGCGATCGACACCACGGTCGGCGTGGTGGATGGCGTGGTGCTGGCGCCGCCGCCACCGCCGCCGCAGGCGGTCAGCACGGCCAGCAGCGGTACCAGTAACAGGGGCGACAATTTAAAGGTAGCTTTCATGGTCTTCCATTTCTTCACAAAGAGGGGCCGCACCGGTCCAGGGCGTGCGAGGCGCGCACCACGCGCAAGCCGCGCCAGCATGCAGCCAGTGTAGCCGGCGGCGCCGGCCGGCCATCGTCCGAGCAAGCCTGAATTATCCACGTAAATGGACGGATTGCGGCCATTCGCAACATTTCTTTTCGGAATTATAAGAAAAAAAAACCGGCGCCCGCCTGTCGTCGCGACAGGTGGGCGCCGGCCGGTGGGCGCGCCGCGGGTGACGGGCGGCCGCCGCGCGCTACTTGCGGCCGCGGGCCGGCGCGGCGGCACGCGCCGGTTTGCCGCCCTTGGCCGGGGCGGCGGCCGGTTTCTTGACCTTGATGGTGTCGAGAATGGAGGGCCGGGCCTTGGTCTCGATGGCGGCGCGCGCCGTCAGCGAGCCCGTCAGTGCGTTGGCGCGGACGCCGCGGGCCGCGGCCGCGGCGGGTCCTGCCTTGGGCGCGGGCGGCGGCGACGCGCGGCGCTGCTCGGCCGCCAGCGCCTTGCCGCCTTCCTCGCCCGGCGACCAGGCCGGGATCAGGTGCTTGTCGCCGTTACCGATCAGGTCGGCCCGCCCCATGGCGATCAGCGCCTCGCGCAGCAAGGCCCAGTTGTCCGGGTCCTGGTAGCGCAGGAAGGCCTTGTGGATGCGCCGGATCTTGCCGCTGCGGGCCGTCTCCACCACTTCCGAGTCGGCCGTCACCTTGTGCAGCGGGTTCTTGCGCGTGTGGTACATGGTGGTGGCCATGGCCATCGGCGTGGGCATGAAGGTCTGCACCTGGTCGAGGCGGAAATTGTTCTTCTTCAGCCACAGGGCCAGGTTCAGCATGTCCTCGTCCGTCGTGCCGGGGTGGGCCGCGATGAAATACGGGATCAGGTACTGCTTCTTGCCCGCCTCCAGCGAGAAACGGTCGAACATTTCCTTGAACTCGTCGTAGGCGCCGATGCCCGGCTTCATCATCTTCGACAGCGTGTTGGTTTCCGTGTGCTCGGGCGCGATCTTCAGTAACCCCCCCACGTGGTGGGTCACCAGTTCCTTGACGTACTCGGGCGAGCGCACGGCCAGGTCGTAGCGCAGGCCGGAACTGATCAGGATCTTCTTCACGCCGGGGATGGCGCGCGCCTTGCGGTACAGCGAGATCAGCTTGCTGTGGTCGGTGCCCAGGTTGACGCAGATGGATGGATAGACGCACGACAGCCGGCGGCAGGTGGTCTCGATCTCCTTGCTGCGGCACGACAGGCGGTACATATTGGCGGTCGGCCCGCCCAGGTCGGAAATGGTGCCGGTGAAGCCCTTGGTCTTGTCGCGCACATGCTCGATCTCGCGCAGGATGGAGGGCTCGGAACGGCTCTGGATGATGCGGCCCTCGTGCTCGGTGATCGAGCAGAAGGTGCAGCCGCCGAAGCAGCCGCGCATGATGTTGATGGAAAAGCGGATCATCTCCCAGGCCGGGATATGGGCGTTGCCGTAGCTGGGGTGGGGGCCGCGCGCGTAGTTCATGTCGTACACGCCGTCCATCTCATCCATCTGCAGTGGCAGCGGGGGCGGATTGAGCCACACGTCGCGCTCGCCGTGCGCCTGCACCATGGCGCGCGCGTTGCCGGGATTCGATTCCAGGTGGAACACGCGCGAAGCGTGGGCGTACATCACCGGGTCGGTACTCACCGTCTCGTAGGACGGCAGCCGCACCACGGTCTTGTTGTGCTGCTCCTTGGCCATGGCCAGCCGCTCCTCGCGGCTCATGATGCGGATCGGCTTGAGCACCTCAGGCGCGGCGCCCGCGTTTTCCGTGGCGCAGGCCGTCTTGTCCTCTTTCGCCATCGCATACGGATCGGGGATGGGATCGACCTTGCCTGGCACGTCGACGCGGGTGGAGTTTTGCACACCCCAGTCCGGCCCCGGCAACCAGCCGGGCGGCACCATGAAGGCGGTGCCGCGCAGGTCGCGGATGGTCTTGATGTCCTCGCCGGCGGCCAGGCGGTGGGTCAGGTCCACCAGCGCCCGCTCGGCGTTGCCGAAGATCAGCAGGTCGGCCTTGGAATCGGCCAGCACGGAACGGCGCACCTTGTCCGACCAGTAATCGAAGTGGGCGATGCGGCGCAGCGACGCCTCGATCGAGCCGACCACGATCGCCGTACCGGGATAGGCTTCGCGGGCGCGCTGGGCGTACACGGTGACGGCGCGGTCGGGCCGCTTGTTCGGCTCCGCGTTGGCCGTGTAGGCATCCTCGGAGCGGATCTTGCGGTCGGCCGTGTAGCGGTTGACCATGGAATCCATATTGCCGGCCGTGATGCCGAAGAACAGCCGTGGCTGGCCCAGCACGCGGAAGGCGTCGGCCGACAGCCAGTCCGGCTGGCTGATGATACCGACCCGGTAGCCTTGCGCCTCCAGCAGCCGGCCCACCAGGGCCATGCCGAAGCTGGGGTGGTCGATGTAGGCGTCGCCCGTGATCAGGATGACGTCGCACGCATCCCAGCCCAGCGCGTCCATTTCGGCGCGGGACATGGGAAGGAAAGGCGCGGCCGCAGCACGCGCAGACCGCTTGGGGACGGTCGCAAATAAATGGGTAGGGGAGCTCATATCGGACGACATTGTACCGGAAATACCATGATGCCGCGTACCAACTGCCCGTTTTTTGGGCAATTCATTTCAGGAATTCTTTTATTATTCAATCACTTGTGGATGAGCTTGCAAACATGGCGATGCGACAAGTCATGTCAGAGTCCCATTGCTTTAGCGGTCATCTTTGCTATAACGGAAACAGGCAACTTACTCCAACCAGGCAGGAGAACATCATGCGACGCCGTCTCTATTTCATGCTGCCCGATGTGCCCGGCGCCCGCGCCGTGCTTGACGAATTGCTGCTGGCCCGCATCGAGATCGGCCACATGCGTTTCATGGCCCGCGAGGGGTCCTTGCCGGCCGACATGCCGGACGTGAGCATCCTGCAGAAAACGGACGTGGTGCATGGCGCCCAGCTGGGCATCATCATCGGCGGCGTGGTGGGCCTGGCGGCGGGGGTGTTCCTGACCCTGTTCCCGCTGGACGGCTACAGCGTGCGCACGGCCGCCATCCTGCTGGTGGCGCTGGGCGGAGCGCTGTTCGGGGGCTGGGCTTCCGGCATGAACGCGGCCGCCATTCCGAACACGCGGCTCAAGCAGTTTGCCAGCCGCATCGAACAAGGGCAGGTGCTGTTGATCGTGGACGTGCCGGTGCGGCGCGTGGATGAAATCGAAGACATGATCGCCAAGCGCCATCCCGAAATCAGCTTTGGCGGTAGCGAACCGCCGATGCTGGCGTTTCCGTAACGCTGGCTGCCCGGGACTACCGGTCCCGGGTCCTGATTCCCGGCCGGCCCAACGCGTACGCGGGGGCCGGCTTTCTTATGGGCTGATGGGCGGCGCTGCGTGGCGGGCCCGCTCAGATGCCCATGCTGGACAGGATGTTGCCCAATTCGCGCAGGGCCGGTTCCAGCTGCGGATGCTTGGCGGCGAACTTGGCCGACAATTCCTGCGTGCGTTCAGCCAGGCCGTAGGTGGTGGTGCCGGCATCGGCCGCGCGCTGGGCTGGCGCCCGTTCCATGAGGGCCTTGATATCGCCATCGAGCTGCTGCAGCAGTTCCAGCAATTCCTCATCCACCGGGCCGGCCGAGGCCAGGCGGTGGTGCAGGGAAGTGAGCGATGCTTTCAGGTTGCTGTCCATATTCAGTGTCCGGTCAATGGGTAAAGGTGGTGGCCAGGTACAGGTCTTCCACCTGCTTCCTGGCCCAGGGAGTGCGGCGCAGGAATTTCAGGCTCGACTTGATGCTAGGGTCGCTGATGAAGCAATTGATGTCAATCCGCACGGCCAGCTGTTCCCATCCGTAATGGGCTTGCAGGCGGGTGACGATCGCTTCCAGGGTGACGCCGTCCAGGCTGGGTTTGTTCATGGTACTCATGGTGACTATCTTACGCATATTCAGGGTGGCGGGCGCTGTTTCCTGCGTCCCGCTTGCGCCGGCACATGGAAACAGGGCCAGCCGCATCAGTGACGCGGCTGGCCCTCCATTGTAGCGCCGGCCCCGCCGGCACCGCGCTTACTGTCCGTTCAAGCCGCGACGGTCCAGCAGCGGGGCGATAATGGCGTCGCGGCCGCGGAAGTCGCGGAACAGCTGCAACGCGTCATCCGTACCGCCGCGCGACAGCAGGGTCTTGCGGAACCAGTCGCCGTTCTTGCGCAGCAGGCCGCCGTTTTCCTTGAACCACAACACGGAATCGGCATCCAGCTTCTCGCTCCACAGGTAGGCGTAGTAGCCGGCCGAGTAGCCGCCCGAGAAGCTGTGCGAGAAGTAGGTGGTGCGGTAGCGCGGCGGCACCGGCGCGAAGTCCACACCCATGTCCTTCAACGCCGTCGCTTCAAAGCCCAGCACGTCGGTCGGAATCTGGGCCGGGGCCAGCTGGTGCCAGCGCTGGTCCAGCAGCGCGGCGGCCAGGTATTCCGTCGTCGTGTAGCCCTGGTTGAATTTCTTGGACCCGATCACCTTGTCCAGCAACTCCTTGGGCATGGCCGCGCCGCTCTTGTAGTGGGTGGCGTAGTTGGCCAGCACTTCCGGCCACACGGCCCACATTTCGTTCACTTGCGACGGATATTCCACGAAATCGCTGGGCACGTGGGTGCCGGAGAAGCGCGGATAGGTCACGTTGGAGAACATGCCGTGCAGTGCGTGGCCGAACTCGTGGAAGGCCGTCTTCACTTCATCGTAGGTCAGCAGCGTCGGCTCGCCGGCCGTCGGCTTGGGAATGTTGAGGTGGTTGGCCACCACCGGATGGGTGCCCAGCAGTTTCGATTGCGACACGTACTCGTTCATCCATGCGCCGCCCTGCTTGTTGCTGCGGGCGTACATGTCGGCGATGAAGATGGCCAGTCGTTTGCCGTTGGCGTCGAACACGTCGAACACGCGCACGTCCGGGTTGTACACGGGCAGGTCCTTGCGCTCCTTGAACGACAGGCCGTACAGCTTGCCGGCCGCGTAGAACACGCCCTTGGTCAGCACGTTGTTGAGTTCAAAGTAAGGCTTGAGCTGGTTCTCGTCGAACGAGAAACGCTGGGCGCGCAGCTTGTCCGTGTAGTAGGCCCAGTCAGCCGCGCCCACCTGGAAATTGGCGCCTTCGGCATTGGCCAGCGTTTGCAGGTCGGCCGCTTCCTTGCGCGCGTTGTTGACGGCCGGCTTGGCCAGCTCGCCCAGCAGCGTGTTGACGGCGTTGGTGGTCTTGGCGGTCTGGTCTGCCAGCGCATAGGCGGCGAAGTTGGCGTAGCCGAGCAGCGCGGCCTTGTCGGCGCGGGCCTTGGCGATCTTGAGCACGATGTCGCGGCCGTCGAACTCGCCGCCATGGCTGCCGCGTGCCAGCGAAGCGGCCATCAGGCGTTCGCGCACGGCGCGGTTGCTCAGCACGGCCAGCGGCGCCTGGCCGGAAGTGTTGGTGATGGCGATCAGGAACTTGCCGTCCAGGCCTTTGGCCTTGGCGGCGGCGGCCGCCGTTTCGATGGCCGCGTCCGTCATACCGGCCAGTTCGGCGCGGCTGTCCACCACCAGCGCGGCAGCGTTGGCTTCCTTCAGCACGTTCTGGGTGAACGCCGTCTGCAGGGTGGCGATGTCGGCGTTGATGGCTTTCAGTTTTTCCTTGTCGGCGGGCGACAGCTTGGCGCCGGCGCGCACGAAGTCGGTGTGATAGCGTTCCAGCAAGTGCTTCGCTTCCGCGTTCAGGTGCAGCTTGTCGCGCTTGGCGTACAGCTGGTCCACACGGGCGAACAGCTTGGCGTTCAGGAAGATGGCGTCGCCATGGGCGGCCAGCTTGGGCGACATGTCGCGGTCGATGGCGTCCAGCGCGTCATTGGTGTTGGCGCCCTGCAGGTTCTGGAAGGTGGTCTGGACCCGGTCCAGCAAGCGGCCGGTACGCTCCATGGCGACGATGGTGTTGTCGAACGTGGCCGGCTTGGCGTTGTTGGCGATGGCGTCGATTTCCGCCAGTTGCACCCGCATGCCTTCGGCGAAGGCGGGCGCGAAATGCCCGTCCTTGATCTTGTCGAAGGCCGGGTAGCCGAACGGCAGCGTGCTCGGCTTGAGGAACGGGTTGCCAGCCAGCGCGGCGGCTTGGGAGGCATCGGCGGCGGTGGCCGGCGCGGCCGGCGCGGCATGGGCGAACTGGGTCATGGCAAGGCCGAGGCTGGCCACGAGTACGAGCATCTGAGGACGGGGCATGTTTTCATCTTTCAAAGGACGCCAAGGAATGCTGACGCGGGTAGCGCAGCATGGGAGCGGCAGATGATAGCAGGGAGACATTCAACTTTCACCAGAAAGCAATGTTGCAGCGCACACAAGCGTGGCGGCAGTGGAAGCGCACGAGTTCATTTACAATAAGACAATGGGGGGGGGGGGGGGGGGGGGGGGGGGGGGGGGGGGGGGGGGGGGGGGGGGGGGGGGGGGGGGGGGGGGGGGGGGGGGGGGGGGGGGGGGGGGGGGGGGCTGCACTTCTTAATTTAAAAAAAAAAAAACCCCCCCCCCCCCCCCCCCCCCCGGCGCTGGCGCCCCCCTGAACGCACCATACTGTTGACCACGATGAATACCGAGCAGCTAAAAGACCATTGCCAACACTATCCTGCCGCAGTGGCCACGCTGCACGGGGCGCCCAGCAACATCCTGGTCTACAAGGTGGGCGACAAGACCTTCGCCTACTTCAAGACGAGCGAACCGGAACGCTGGCGCTTCAGTTTCCGCGTGACGCCGGACCGTTTCCTGGAATTGACGGGCATGCCGGGTGTGAAACCGGCCCGCTACATGGGCCGCTTTCATTGGGTCACGGTGGTGGACGTGCGCCGTTTCCCGGCCGATTATCTGACCGAACTGGTGGCCTGGTCTTACGACAAGGCGTTCCGTTCGCTGAGCAAGGCGCAGCAACGGGCGTTGACGGCGGACGCGCAATAAGGCCGGGTTTTCACGACTTCAGGTGTGCCTCGATGCGCCGGTCCGGCACGAACCACATCACGGCCACCAGCACGTACATGGCGAACGCGGCCCACACGTGCAGGAAGGACAGCGGAATGGCCAGCAGGTACAGCACGGGGGAAATGAGGCCCTTGCGGTCCTTGCCGACGGCCTGCGCCAGCGTCGGATTATGGGGATTGCGGGAAATCAGGGCCCGCTCCAGGACCTGGTAGGCCACGGCCGACATGAACAGCATGCCGCCATAGAACGCCACCGGCACGGGCGCGAAGTGGTTCTCGCCCATCCAGCCGGTGGCGAACGGGATCAGCGACAGCCAGAACAACAGATGCAGATTGGCCCACAGCACGCAGCCATCGACCACGGACGAGGCGTGCAGCATGTGGTGGTGGTTGTTCCAGTAGATGCCCACGTAGATGAAGCTGAGCACATAGCTGAGCAGCACGGGCAGCAACGGCAGCAGCGCCGCCAGGTCGCTCCCGTGCGGCACCTTCAATTCCAGCACCATGATGGTGATGATGATGGCGATCACGCCATCGCTGAACGCTTCCAGTCTGCCTTTACCCATGTTCCTATTTCCTGGAAATTGGCAGCCACAACGGCGCCGCCAGTTCAATTCACGGTGGACTCATCTCTTATTGGTGCAGGACCGATGCCCCCCCGATTGACCGGCCTGTTAGCCGGACATCAGCCGGCTTCGAAGGCCGAAATGCGAGGCGGCCTTCGCCATGGTCCGATCGAAGGTCCACAATTCCGCTTGGTATGCCCGGACCAGCGCCAAATGCAGCGCGTCGCCCGCGCGCAGACCGGTCTGCCATCCATCCAGCATATGCGCCGCCATGCGATGGTCGTTATCATCGACCGCAAGCCTGACCAGGGCGGGCGCTACCAGGCTGGCAAAAGCGTCGACCGCCTTGCGTGCCCCACTCCGGGTGATGAGCTTGCGCCGGACCTGTACGCCCAAGGCGGACAACAATTCCACTTCCGTCCAACTGCTAAACGCCAGGACATCACCCGGACTGGTCATCAAACTTTCAGCGCGTTGACTGCCGGTTTCCGGCAGCAGGAAAGCCATCAAGACGCTGGTATCGATATACCGCATCAGAAGCGAGCCGAATCGCGCAATTTGCGGATGAATTCAGCTGCCGGCTCACCCTGATATTGAATGCCGGCCCGGTGTTCGGCCAGGCTTGGGACAGGCGGCCGCGGTGGATCGCTCTTCACGAGCTTGACGACCGCCTTGCCGCGTTTGGTGATCGTCACCTGTTCACCGCCTTCCACCAACTCGATCAGCTTGCTCAGCTGTGCTTTCGCCTCAGCCAAAGAAAACGTGTGCATGAGAACCTCATGACTATCTGGATGGTCATTTGATCATAGCACGCAAGGGGTCGGCAGGGGGCGGGAACGGATGCTGGTCTGGCAAACCGGCCATTACCCCATGCGCTTCAACGCGCAAATCTTGTTGCCCGACGGATCGCGCAGATACGCCAGGTACAGCGCGCCATGGGCGTTGGCCCGCACGCCCGGCGGATCTTCGCAGGCCACGCCGCCATGGGCCAGGCCGGCCGCGTGCCAGCGCTCGGCCAGCTCGGGGGTTTCCGCCGCGAAGCCGATGGTGGCGCCGTTGCCGTGGCAGGCCGCTTCGCCGTTGATCGGCTTGCCGATGCCGAACACGCCGGTCTTGGTCACGTAGAACACCCGGCCCTTGTCGTCGAACTTGCCCGGCGGCACGCCCAGCACGCCCAATATCGCATCGTAAAATTGTTTCGACTTATCAACATCGTTGGCGCCGACCATGATATGGCTGAACATCTTGTCTCCCGGTTAATGAAGTGAGCGGCCAGTGTAACCCATCCGGCGCGCCGTTCCCCCCTGGCGCCGCGCCGCCGCGTACCGTATTTCCACACTGGCGGTGGGTCATCATGATCACAAGACTTACGCGAACTAGAGGCGGAGGTCTAAAATACGCATTTGGGCCGTGGAAACCCCACCGCCGCCCCGCGCGACGCCCGAAAAGTCCGTGCCTGAAACACGATGTCAGGCAGCGGGTACCTACCATCTACGAGGGAATTAATATGGCAACACAGAAACCAAAAGTCATTTACACGCTGACGGACGAAGCACCGCTGCTGGCAACCTATTCCCTGCTGCCTATCATTAAGAAATTCACGGCCCCGGCCGGCGTCGACGTCGTCACGAGCGACATCTCGGTCGCGGCACGGGTGCTGGCGGAATTCTCGGAGTACCTGAGCGACGCCCAAAAAGTGCCGAACGCGCTGGCCGAACTGGCTGAACTGACGCAAAAGGCCGACACCAACATCATCAAATTGCCCAATATCAGCGCCTCCGTGGCCCAGCTGATGGCGTGCGTACGCGAGCTGCAAGGCCGTGGCTACCCGCTGCCCGACTATCCGGAAGATCCGAAGACGGACGCCGACAAGGCGCTCAAGGCCCGCTATGGCAAGTGCATCGGCAGCGCCGTCAACCCTGTGCTGCGCGAAGGCAACTCGGACCGCCGCGCGCCCAAGGCCGTGAAGGAATTCGCGCGCAAGCATCCCCACTCGATGGGCGAATGGAGCCAGGCGTCGCAAACCCACGTGTCGCACATGCACCATGGCGACTTCTACCACGGCGAAAAGTCGATGACGCTGGACCGCGCGCGCGACGTCAAGATGGAACTGCTGACCGCTTCCGGCAAGACCATCGTGCTGAAACCAAAAGTCTCGCTGCTGGCCGGTGAAGTCATCGACAGCATGTTCATGAGCAAAAAAGCGCTGCTGGAATTCTACGAACGCGAACTGGAAGACGCGCGCAAGACGGGCGTGATGTTCTCGCTGCACGTGAAAGCGACCATGATGAAGGTGTCGCACCCGATCGTGTTCGGCCACTGCGTCCGTATCTTCTACAAGGACGCGTTCGCCAAGCACGCCAAGCTGTTCGAGCAACTGGGCGTGAACGTCAACAACGGCATGGTCAACCTGTATGACAAGATCGAGACGCTGCCCGCCTCGCTCAAGGAAGAAGTGCTCAAGGACCTGCACGCCTGCCACGCCAACCGTCCTGAACTGGCGATGGTCGATTCGGCCAAGGGCATCACCAACTTCCATTCGCCCAACGACATCATCGTCGACGCGTCGATGCCAGCCATGATCCGCCTGGGCGGCAAAATGTGGGGCGCCGACGGCCGTCCGAAAGACGTCAAGGCCGTGATGCCGGAATCGACCTTCGCCCGCATCTACCAGGAGATGATCAACTTCTGCAAATGGCATGGCAACTTCGATCCACGCACCATGGGCACCGTGCCCAACGTGGGCCTGATGGCGCAGCAAGCCGAGGAATACGGTTCGCACGACAAGACCTTCGAAGTGCCGGAAGCGGGCGTGGCCAACATCACCGACCTGGCCACCGGCGAAGTGCTGCTGACCCAGAACGTGGAAGAAGGCGACATCTGGCGCATGTGCCAGGTCAAGGACGCGCCGATCCGCGACTGGGTCAAGCTGGCCGTCACCCGCGCCCGCAACTCGGGCATGCCAGCCGTGTTCTGGCTCGATTCCTACCGTCCGCATGAGAACGAACTGATCAAGAAGGTCCAGGTCTACCTGAAGGATCACGACACCACCGGCCTGGACATCGAGATCATGTCGCAAACGCGCGCCATGCGCTACACGCTGGAACGCGCCATGCGCGGCCTGGACACCATCTCGGTGACCGGCAACATCCTGCGCGACTACCTGACCGACCTGTTCCCCATCATGGAACTGGGCACCAGCGCCAAGATGCTGTCGATCGTGCCGCTGATGGCTGGCGGCGGCATGTACGAGACGGGCGCCGGCGGTTCGGCACCGAAGCACGTGAAACAGCTGGTGGAAGAAAACCACCTGCGCTGGGATTCGCTGGGCGAGTTCCTGGCGCTGGCCGTGTCGCTGGAAGAGCTGGGCATCAAGACCGGCAACGCCAAGGCCAAGATCGTGGCCAAGACGCTGGACGAAGCCACCGGCAAGCTGCTCGACAACAACAAGTCGCCATCGCCACGCACCGGCGAGCTGGACAATCGCGGCAGCCACTTCTACCTGTCGCTGTACTGGGCCCAGGCCCTGGCCGCGCAGACGGAAGACAAGGAACTGCAAACCCACTTCGCGCCGCTGGCGCAAGCACTGGCAGCGAACGAGGCAAAGATTGTCGAGGAACTGGCCGCGGTGCAGGGCAAGCCGGTCGATATCGGCGGCTACTACGCGCCCGACGCGGAGAAGACCTCGGCCGCCATGCGTCCGAGCGCCAGCTTCAACGCGGCATTGGACGCGGTGTGATGTAAGGTGCGGCTTCCCCATGCCTGCGGCTGGGGAAGCACCGCACCGCGCGATCAGTAGTGGGGTGGACGTTCATGGGGCATGCCGCCCCCGCCGCCCTGCGGCTGTTCACGCACGCGCTGGGCCAGCGTGGCGCACAGCAGTTCCAGCTTGTCGATCTGCTGTTGCTGCTCGTACACGCGCTGATTCAGCGCCTCCACCAGGTGTTCCTGGTGCGCCAGTTTGATTTCGATATCGATGAAACGGTCTTCGGTACTCACGGCAAACTCCTGCATGAAAGCATGCATTCTACCGCCCGCCGCGCCTACTTCAGGTAGATCCCGCCGCACACGATCAGATCGTCCTCCGGCACGCAGTACATGGACTTCGGTTCGATCTTGCCGCTGACGGGGTTGGTGAACTTGTAATCCTGCCAGAATGGCGCTTTTTTCTTGGCCAGCTCGACCCGTTCCTTGATGAAGGCCTTGCCGTCGACGTCCTTAATCGCCATCAGGTTCTTGCCGATCATCTTGGCGTTGGCGCCATGGGCGCGCACCACGCCATCCATGCCGTAGACCACCAGGTAGAGGTCGCGGTCGACGAACTGGCCCTCATGCTTGTTGATTTCAGTATAGGTCTTGTCCCGGCCATTGGCCTTCAGGTAGAGCAAGCCCTTGCGCACCATGGCCTCCGCTTCCGGCTTGGTGGCCAATTCGGCTGCCTGCACCTGCCCCAGCAGACCAGCCAGCACCAGTATTCCTGGCGCCCCGAATTTCCAGCGTAGTGACATGCTCGCCTCCAACGGTGAATGCCGAATCGGCATACGAATTTGTATGCTGATTGGCATGATCAGATGCTAGCACCACCGTCAAATCAAGGTGGACGATTTTTTGCACTGGACAAAACGGGGTGAAAACGCCGCCAGCCCCTGTCAAATCAAGTCTTGGGGGTGGCCAGCAATTCCTTCATGCGCGCCAGCCTTTCCTTGGGCGTGAGCACTTCAGACTCGGTGGGCGCGGCCGTGCCCACGTCCAGCTCCATTTCCTTGATGAAGCGCGACGGGTCGCAATGGACTTGCTCGCCGGCCCGCTTGCGCTTCTTGCACCAGGTGATCTGCAAGGTGCGCTGGGCCCGCGTGATGCCCACGTACATCAGCCGCCGCTCCTCCTGCACGCGGGCGGCGATGCTCTCGGCCGGCGCGTCGGCGTCGCCCTTGTGGGGCAGGATGCCCTCCTCGCAACCGACCAGGAACACGTGCGGATATTCCAGCCCCTTCGAGGCGTGCAGGGTGGACATGCGCACCGCGTCCGGGTCCTCGTCCTGGCCTTCCAGCATGGACATCAGCGCCACCATCTGGGTCAGTTCCAGCACGTTCTTTTCCTCGCCGTCGCGGTCCTTGCCGCCACGGCCACGGTCCTTGAGCCAGTTGGTGAATTCCAGCACGTTCTGCCATTTGCCCTGGGCCGCGCGCTCCTCGAACATGTCGTACAGATAGGATTCGTAGTTGATCGCTTCCAGCAGGTCGTCCAGCACCTGGGCCGCGTTGTCGCCGCTGCCGGACGGGCCGGGGCGGCTGGCGCGCGCTTCCAGGTTGTTGATGAAGTTGCAGAAGTCGCGCAGCGGCTTGAGCTGGCGTTCGTTGAGCTTGCCTTCGATGCCGCCCTTGAACACAGCCTCGAACAGCGAGCACTGCCACTGGCCCGAGAAGGTGCCCAGCACTTCCAGCGTGGACTGGCCCACGCCGCGGCGCGGCGTGGTGACGGCGCGGATGAAGGCCGGGTCGTCGTCCGTGTTGGCCAGCAGGCGCAAATAGCTGATGATGTCCTTGATCTCGGCCTTGTCGAAGAAGCTCTGGCCACCCGAAATCGTGTACGGGATGCGTTCCTTGCGCAGCGCCTGCTCGATCACGCGGGCCTGGTGGTTGCCCCGGTACAGGATGGCATAGTCGGACCACTTGTTCTTGCGCTCGAAACGGTCGGCCGAAATCATGATGGCCACCTGCTCCGCTTCCTGGTCGTCATTGGCCATGCCCAGCACCTTGATCGGCTCGCCCAGCCCGTGCTCGGACCACAGCGATTTCTCGAACAGCTTGGGATTGTTGCCGATCACGGCGTTGGCCGCCTGCAGGATGCGGGTGGTGGAGCGGTAATTTTGCTCCAGCTTGATCACTTCCAGGTTGGGGAAGTCGGTCTGCAAGGTCTTCAGGTTCTCCACCGACGCGCCGCGCCAGGCGTAAATGGCCTGGTCGTCGTCGCCCACGGCCGTGAACATGGGCTTCTTGCCGATACCCGTCACCAGCAGCTTGACCAGCTCGTACTGGCAGGTGTTGGTGTCCTGGTACTCGTCCATCAGCAGATAGCGCAGGCGGCGCTGCCACTTGTCGCGGATCGGCTCGTTGTTGCGGAACAGTTCCACCGGCAGGCGGATCAGATCGTCGAAATCGACCGCCTGGTAGGCCGACAAGGTGGCCACGTAGCTACGGTAGATGCGGGCCGACTGCGCCTCGTCCTCGTCCTTGGCCTTTTCCAGCGCCACCTCGGGATCGACCAGGCCGTTCTTCCACAGCGAGATGTCGGTCTGGATGCGGCGGATCAGCTGCTTGTCCGTGGTGATGGCCAAGTCCTGCACCAGCGAGGCGCAATCGTCGCTGTCCATGATGGAAAAGCGGTCCTTCAAGCCCACGCCGTTCGCTTCCTGGCGCAAGATCTTCACGCCCAGCGAGTGGAAGGTGGACACGGTGAGCTGCTTGGCCTGGCGCGGCTGCTTGAGCAGCTTGGCAATGCGCTCCTGCATCTCCAGCGCCGCCTTGTTGGTGAAAGTGAGCGCGGCGATGGTGCGCGGATCGTAGCCGCGGTCCTCGATCAGGTGGGCGATCTTTTGCGTGATCACCCGCGTCTTGCCGGAACCGGCGCCGGCCAGCACCAGGCACGGACCGTCGAGATAGGTGACGGCGGCGCTTTGCGGGACGTTGAGGCCGAATTGTGGTGCTTTGGACATCGGAATGGCAGACAGGCTGAGGTGAGCCGGCCATTGTAGCAGCCCTACGCGCACCTGACGCGGCGCATGAAGGCCGTGGCCATTTGCGTTACCATGCTCGGGTAGTGGCGCACCGCGCGCCCGACTTTAAAATGGCCGCACTATGAAATTCGAACACTTAATTGAAATTAACGATCCACTCAATCCGCTGATCGATCCCCTCAGCGTGGACCAGCTGTGGCGCGGCCTGGTGCTGCGCGCCGAGTCGCCCAAGCTGTTCGTGCCCCACCTGGACGAATGCGTGATCGTCGAACGCGGCGAGCACACGTTCCGCCGCCGCCTGCGCTACGGCGAACTGGTGATCGAGGACCAGGTGCTGCTCACGCCCATGCACCAGATCCGCTACGACGTGGCGCCGCAGCAGGACATCGCCGCCTCCAGCCTGACGATGACCATCGAACGGCCCGAAGCCCACGTACTCTTTGTCCGCTTCGAATATGAGGACGCGCACGACGCGGCCACCGACGCGGCCAACGCCATGTACGACGAATTCCGCCGCTCGGCCTACCAGGAGTCGGACATCGACACCATCCGCGTGCTGCGCGATTTGGCCGCCAACGGCCGCCTGGATGCGGTTCTCAACTAACCCGGCGCCATCAGGGGCGGGCCAGCCGCCCCCACACCTGCTCCATCCGCAACGGCTGGCCCCCCAGCGCCAGTACCTGCTCCGGCGCCAGCACGTCGCGGATGGCGTGCAGCTCGCCGCGCGTATCGCGTTGCAGGAATACATTGAGCGGCGCGCCGCGCGGGCCGATCACTGATTCCA
This sequence comes from Rugamonas apoptosis, assembly GCF_014042355.1. Classification (GTDB taxonomy): domain Bacteria; phylum Pseudomonadota; class Gammaproteobacteria; order Burkholderiales; family Burkholderiaceae_D; genus Rugamonas; species Rugamonas apoptosis. Next base: position 700,935 of record NZ_JACEZU010000001.1, on the reverse strand, counting down.
CATGCGGCGTGGTCGAACGCAAACCCTTGCGCGACACCACGCCCACCTCCCCGTTCAGCAGCTTGACCCAGGTGCCCACGGGATAAATGCCCAGCTCACGGATCATCACGGCCGCCAGTTGCCCGTCCAGCACGCTGCGCCCTTCCAGCAGGATGTCGCGCAGGGCCGCGTTGGGCAGCAACGGTTGCAAATAATGGCGGCTGACCACCCGTGCGCAATAGCGGTCGGCCAGCGCGATCAGCTTGGCGCCGACGGGAATCTCGGCCCCGTCCTTGCCACCCGGATAGCCGCTGCCATCCTCGTTCTCGTGGTGATGCAGCACGCAGGCCAGCCATTCCGGGTCGCTGACGCCCGCGTGGCGCAGCAGGGCCGCGCCGCGCTGCGGATGCTGGCGCATCCGTTCCAGGTCTTGCGGGCTCAGTTTTTCCTTGCTCTCGTGCAGGCGCAACGACTGTTCCTGCATGCCCACGTTCATGGTCAGCGCCGCCAGCGTGGTGGTGAAAATAGCGCGCGCATCGTGGCGCAACGCGCGCGCGGCCAACTGGGCCAGCACGGCCGTGTCCACGCTGTGGCGCACCGCGTACGGCGCCGCCTGCTGGTTGTGCAGGATGCTGGCCACGGCCACGTCGGCGCTCAGGTCCACGGCCTGCGTCACCAGCAGCGCCACTTCCTCCAGCCGGCGCACCGTATCTTGCGGCGCCAGCCGGGCCGCCACCAGTTCCAGCGCCTGCTGCAATTCCAGGCAGGCCGTGTTGAGCTTGCGCAGCACGGACTGGGTCGCGGGCGCCGGTGCCGGCGCCTTGGCGTCGCCGTGATCCTCATAGGAGCCGCGTTCGACCAGGTAGTCGATCTGGTTGGCGTTGGCGATCAAGTGCCCCTTGCGCACCAGCAGCATGCCATTGCTGGCGTACACATCCCACGGCACCAGCATCCCCAGCTTCAGGTCCGCCCGGCTGACTCTGTTAATCCCCACTCATTCCCCCGCGCGGCCAAGCTGGCTGGCGCACCGTCATCGCCTGTTGGTAAAAAACCACTGGACAGCAGCATAACGGGTTTGCCGGGGCCTGCCGTAGAGATTCCGGCGTAGGGGCGGGAAAAGTGGGACAGACTGTTGTATTTTTGCTTTAACGCATCATTGATTTCCAAACTACAATCAAATCGACGGCCACGCCGCCACCCGCGCCCACTCACTCGCCGGGGCAGCAAGGCACGCCTTCCGCTCCCCTCGCCGGCCCCTCTTCCAATTGGCGGGCCAGGTCGCGCAAGGCGGTGCGCACCCCTTCCTCCACCACAGGATGGTAGAACGGCATGTCCAGCATGGCCGCCACCGTCAGTCCCGCCTGGCATGCCCAGGCCAGCAGGTGAGCCAGGTGTTCGGCCCGCGGCCCTACCATTTCCGCGCCCAGGAAGCGGCCGCTGCCGTGCTCCCCGTACACGTGCAGCAAGCCCTGGTTTTGCAGCATGACGCGGCTGCGTCCCTGGTCCTCGAAACGCACCTGGCCGATGGCGAAATTGCCCGCATGGGTCTGGCACAGCGTGCGGTAGCTGGCGCCGGCCGTGGCGATCTGCGGTTCGCTGAAAGCCACCGCCAGCGGCGTGCGCCGCAGGCCCGGCGCCACCTGCGGATAGCGGGCCGCGTTGTGGCCGGCGATCTTGCCCTGGTCGACCGCTTCCGGCAGCAGCGGCCGTTCGTCGTTGGCGTCGCCGGCGATGAAGATGGCGCTGGCGCCGCACTGCATGGTCTGTTTGTCATACAGCGGGATACCATGGCGGTCCAGCGTCAGGCCCGTCGTTTCCAGCCCCAGCTGGTGTACATTGGGCTGGCGGCCGATGGCGCACAGCACGTGATCGTAGCGCTCCTCGTGCAAGCGGCCTGCGTCGTCGCGGCTGCGCAGCAGCAATTGCGGGCCATCGGCCGCGATCGCCTTGACGGCCGTGTGGAAGCGGATATCGAGTTCGCGCGCCAGCGCTTGCGCGGCGGCCAGGCGCACGGCCGGGTCGCCCAGCTGGGCCATGCTGTCGCCGCGCGCGTACAGGGCCACCCGCACGCCCAAGCGGTGCAGGGCCTGGCCCAGCTCCAGGCCGATGATGCCGGTACCGATCACGGCCACCGAGGCGGGCAGCGCGGTCCAGTCGAACACGGCGTCGCTGCCGGTCACGCCGGGGCCGGCAGCCAGCCAGGCCGGCGGCAGGATGGGGCGGGAGCCGGTGGCGATCACGATCCGGGCCGCCTGCACTTCCGTGTGCTGGTCCACTTGCAAGCAGTCGCGCGCCACAAACCGGGCATGGCCGCGCAACTTGTCGGCGGCGGGAATCTGGTCCACCGTGTCGAGCACGAAGCGGACAAAGCGGTCGCGTTCACCTCGCACGCGGGCCATGACGGCCGCGCCGTCGACCCGTACGGCGCCCGCATGCACCCCGAACGCGGGCGCGGCCGCCACGGCGTGGGCCGCTTCGGCCGCCGCGATCAGCAGCTTGCTGGGCATGCAACCGACGCGCGCGCAGGTGGTGCCGTAGGGTCCGCCTTCGATCAGCACGGCCCGGCTGCCGGCCGCGCGGGCGGCCCGGTAGGCGCCCAGGCCGGCCGTGCCGGCCCCGATCACGGCCACGTCCGTTTCGATGATCCGCATCATGTGCTCCCCCCGGCGGCAGGCCGGCATGGGCCGATGTTACGCTGGTTTGCGTTACCGCACAGGGAAGGCGCGCACCGTTGCGCGGAGCGCGGTTGGATCGACTTTCAGTTTTACTTTGCGGCAAAACCGCATTAGTATTACTTATCGTTCCGAACTTTTATAAGTGCAGCTTATGGGAAACCTGGACTACCGTGCCCTGGCCGTACTCGACGCTGTCGCCAGCCAGGGCAGTTTTGAAAAAGCCGCACTGGCCCTGGGCATCAGCCAGTCGGCCGTGTCGCAGCGCATCAAGGCCCTGGAAGACGCCAGCGGCCGCCTGCTGATCGTGCGCGGCCAGCCGGCCGTGCCCACCGGACTGGGGCAACGGCTGGTTTCCCACCACCGCAACGTCAAGCTGATGGAAGCGGCGCTCGACATCGACCTGGGCAACCCGGTCAGCATGCCGGAAATCGCGCTGGCGGTGGACGCGGCCAGCCTGGCCACCTGGTTCCCCTTGAGCCTGCAACCGTTGCTGTCGCCACCGCGCTGCCAGTTAAACGTGCAGGCGGCGGCGCCGCAACTGGCGCTGCACCTGGTGCATGAGGGCAGCGTGTTCGGCTGCGTGGCGGCCAGCGCCGATCCCGGCGCCGACCCGCCCAACGGCCCCAACGTCACGGCACTGGGTCTGATGCGCTATGTGTGCGTGGCCACGCCCGTGTTCGCCGGCCACTGGTTCGGTGATGGCTTCTCCGCCGAGGCGGTGGCGCTGGCGCCGGCCGTGGTCAGCGATGGCGAGCTGATGGCGCGCTACCTGGCGGGCGCCGTGCAGGTGCAAGGGGCGTATCCGCACCACACCATGCCGCTGTCGCCGGCCTACAGCGAATGCATCCACGGCGGCCTGGCGTATGGCTTGCTGCCGTTGCCGCAGGCGCGGCCGGCGCTGGCGCAGGACAGGCTGGTGGACCTGGCGCCGGGACAATACGTGGACGTGGCGCTGGCCTGGCACGCCTGGAACCTGGACACGCCCTTCACGCGCGCCCTGTCCGAACAGGTGGTGACGACGGCGCGGCGTTATCTGCTGCAACCATAGCCTGAAAGAATTCGGGACGTAACACAATTTAGAATTCGGGACGTAACACAATTTCGGCGCTTGGAAATTGTGTTACGTCCCGAATTATTTGGACGGCGGCCACTTCAAATATCGAGCGGATCCACTTCCAGCGACCATTTGACGCGGCTTTTCAGGTCGCGCAAGGTGGCCATCCAGTGCTTGAGGAAAGCCTGCAGGGCTGGCCGCGAGGGCGATTCCACCAGCAATTGGGCCCGGTCCACGTTGTGTACCCGCGTCATGCTCATGGGGATGGGGTCGTTGATGGTGATGCCGCCATGCTCCACGCAGTCGCGCGCCGTCTGCAGGAATTCGATGGCCGTGGCCAGTTCCGGCGCCTCCGCCCGCAACAAGGCCTGGAACAGATAGGGCGGCAGCGCCGCCTGCTCGCGCTCCTCCAGCAGAGCGGTGGCGAAATGGTCGTAATCATGGTTGACCACGGCCCCGTACAACGGATGCTGGGGATAGCGGGTCTGGATCAGCACCTCGCTGGCGCTGCCCCCTTCCGTGCGGCCGGCCCGCCCCGCGCGCCCGGCCACCTGCATCAGTTGCGCGAACAGGCGCTCGCTGGCCCGGTAGTCCTGCGAGAACAGGGCCGTATCCGGATTGAGGATGCCGACCAGGGTCAGCTTTTTGAAGTCGTGCCCCTTGGCCACCATCTGGGTGCCGATCAGGATATCGACCTCGCCCCGGTGCACGGTGTCGAACGCCTCCTGCGCGCTGCCCTTCCTGCGGGTGGAATCGGCGTCGATACGCAGGATGCGCGCTTCCGGGAACAACTGCTGCAAGCCCTCCTCCACCCGCTGCGTACCCCGGCCCAGCGGCTGCAAGTCCACGTTGCCGCAAGTGGGGCAGTGGCGCGGGATGCGCAGCTCCAGGCTGCAGTGGTGGCAGCGCAAGCGGTGCTCGGGCTTGTGCAGCACCATGAACGAGGTGCAGCGCTTGCAGTCGCTGATCCAGCCGCAGGACTCGCAGCAGATCACGGGCGCGTAGCCGCGCCGGTTCAGGAACAGCAACGACTGTTCGCCGCGCTCCATGCGCAGGCGCAGCGCGTCCACCAGCTGCGACGTCAGGCCATCCTTGGGCTTGTCGCGCTCCATGTCGAGCAGCTTCACTTCAGGCAGGGTGGCGTTCTGCACGGCCCGCTCGCGCAGTTCCAGCTTGCGGTAGCGGCCGCACCGGGCGTGGTGCCAGCTCTCCAGCGATGGCGTGGCCGAACCGAGCACGATGGGGATGCCCAGCTGCCAGGCGCGCCACACGGCCAGGTCGCGCGCCGAATAGCGCAAGCCTTCCTGCTGCTTGTAGGACGGGTCGTGCTCCTCGTCGATCACGATCAATTTCAGTTGCGGCAGCGAGGCCAGGATGGCCAGCCGCGTGCCCAGCACGATGCGGGCCTTGCCCTGGTGCGCGGCCAGCCAGTGCAGCATGCGCTCGCCTTCGGACAGGCTGCTGTGCAACGTGGCCAGCATCACGCCGGGGAAGCGCGCGCGGATGTTGCCTTCCAGCTGGGGCGTGAGGTTAATCTCCGGCACCAGGATCAATATCTGGCCCTCGGGCTCGCGCGCCAGTACCTGGGCGCAGGCTTGCAGATACACTTCCGTCTTGCCGCTGCCCGTCACGCCGTACAGCAGGGTGGGCGCGTAGCCCTGGGCGCCGCCGATGGCGTCCGCCGCTTCCTGCTGAGCCGGGTTGAGGCGGGGCATGGCGAGCGGCGTGCCGTCGTGCGGGGTGTCATGCTTGGCCAGCTTTTTCAGCGCCCGGTCCAGCGCCACCGTGGTCAGCACCCGCAGATTCTTGGGCAGGCCGGGCAGCGCCACTTCACCGAGCGGGCGCTGGTAGTAATCGGCCGCGAAGCCGGCCAGCGCCAGCCACTGCGGCGACAGCGGCGACAATTGGCTGCGCACGGCCAGTACATCCTTGAGCTTGGCTTCCGGCACCTCGGTCCGGTCGGCGATGTCCACGATCAAGCCCATCACTTCGCGCCGGGCGAACGGCACCAGCGCCAGTTGGCCGATCCGCGGTGGATTTGCAGGATCGCAAGTCCAGCGGTAATCGAACACGGCGTTCAGTGGCGTATCCAGCACAATCCGCAGGATGCAGGGGGTGGTCATGATGTGGCCGCACAATTCAAGTGTTTTTCCCCGACGATGGCGCCCATTTTGCGCGGCTGGAAACTATCCACAGTTTTTGTGGATAACTTTGTGGACAAGGGAAAATTAATTCACGGAAACCGACGACTTTCGCCTTGCCAGTGTCATAAACCGTGCAAAAAGCCAAAATTAATTCCCTTATAAATCAATAACTTGGAAAATACTCCCTAGGGGAGGAAAAAATCGCGCCAGTTCCGCGCCGCTGTGTATAAGTGAAGTATTTGGTGGACTTTTCGGCCCGAAATCAAGCACTTTTTTGCACCGGATGCCACGTAGATCACGTTTGCCGCAGAGCAGCATCCCTTTACATCCAACGATAAAGCGCAGCGCATTCTACACATACTGCAACAACAACGTTTGGATCGAAACAAGGCCGTTATCACGACAAAAACATTACCTTGGTTTGATGCAGCGCAACATGGACTTGAAGCTGTGTGCCAGGAAAACGGCTAAGTAGCGGTTTACTAAGGTCTTTTCTTTTTTATCCACAGTTTTAGTGGATAACTTTGTGGACAATGGCCGTACAAGCCTGTTTCACCGCTGGGATAAGGTTTACCTAACGCTAATCTTGCCTCTGGGGAGACAAAAATAAACCTATCATAATCAATTACTTAGAACACCGCTCCCAGTAGGGAAAAACGCACTGCCTGTTATTTCAGCAGCAAATAAAATTGTGTATAAGTCGGTATCGGACGAACGAAGACAGCATGAAAAAAGGGCGCGTTTCCGTGGAAACGGCCCCTTTGGCTTGAAACGAGGTCAGGCGCGCAGGGCGCGGCTGTGGCTGTGGACGGCTTCCACCATGGCCGCCACGTGTTCCGGGTCGGTGAACTGGGAAATGCCGTGGCCCAGGTTGAACACGTGGCCGCTGTTGGCGCCCGGCTTGCCGAACGCGTCCAGCACCTTGTGCACTTCGGCGCGGATCTGGTCCGGGCTGGCGAACAGGATGGCCGGGTCCAGGTTGCCTTGCAGGGCCACCTTGTCGCCCACCAGGGCGCGCGCCTGGCGCAGGTTGACGGTCCAGTCCAGGCCCACGGCGTCGGCGCCGACGCCGGCGATCTCCTCGATCCACTGGCCACCGCCCTTGGTGAACACGATGGCGGGAATGCGTACGCCATCCTTTTCACGTTTGAGCTGGGACACCACCTGCTGCATGTAAGCCAGCGAGAATTCCTGGTAGGCGCCATCGGCCAGCGCGCCGCCCCAGGAATCGAAGATCATCACGGCCTGGGCGCCCGCGTCGATCTGGGCGTTCAGATACTCGGCCACGGCCTTGGCGTTGGTGGCCAGCACGTGGTGCATCAGGTCCGGACGGTTGTACAGCATCTTCTTGATGGTGTGGAACTCGCGCGAACCCTGGCCTTCCACCATGTAGCAGGCCAGCGTCCACGGGCTGCCGGAAAAGCCGATCAGCGGCACGCGGCCATTGAGTTCAGTGCGGATCTGGGTCACGGCCTTGAACACGTAGTCCAGCGAACCCGGTTCCGGGGTGCGCAGGGCCAGCACGTCCGCTTCCGTCTTCAGGGGACGCTGGAACTTCGGCCCTTCGCCTTCGACGAAGTACAGGCCCAGGCCCATCGCGTCAGGCACGGTCAGGATGTCGGAGAACAGAATGGCCGCGTCCAGCGGGAAGCGGTCCAGCGGCTGGATTGTCACCTCGGTGGCGTAATCGGGATTGGTGGCCAGGCCCATGAAGGAGCCGGCCTTCTGGCGCGTGGCGCGGTATTCCGGCAAATATCGCCCGGCCTGGCGCATCAGCCACACGGGCGTGTAGTCGGTGGGCTGGCGCAGCAACGCGCGCAAGAAGGTGTCGTTCTGGAGCGGGGCGAATTGTGGCATGAAAGGCAATCGATGGCGGGAATAAAAAAGCTATTATCGCATCCCGCGCCCCGTTTTTACGCATCGTCCTGTCCCCGACGTGACGAAACGTAGGCCCGGCGCGACGCGCGTTCATGCCGGACGCATACTGAAACTAAGGCTGGAACATTGGCCGCGCTTTCACTATGATGCCAGCACCCCGATCCCGACCTTTTTTGGAGCGACCATGCACCCTGCCACCCCACTGCCCACCGCACCGTTCGGCGCCTGGCCATCGACCATCAGCGCCGCGCGCGTGGCGGCCGGCGCCACGCCGCTGTCGCAACTGGCCGTGGGCGGGGCCGACGGCGCCGACATCTACTGGCTGGCAGGCCGCGCCGCCGAGGCGGGCCGCAATTCCCTGCTGCGCCACCGGGGCGCGGCGACGGCCGAACTGACCCCGCTGCCCTACAACGTGCGCAGCCGGGTGCATGAATATGGCGGCGGCGCCTTCCTGGTGGACGGCGACACGGTCTACTTCTCGCACTTCGCCGACAACCTGCTGTATCGCCAGCAGGGCGACGGCCCGGCCGTGGCCCTGACCCGCCCCGGCAAGCAGCGCCACGCCGACTTCGTGGCCGACCGTACCCGCGCACGCCTGATCAGCGTGCGCGAACTGCATGGCGACGATCCGCACGCGCAGCCCGTCAACACCCTGTGCGCGATCGGCGCGGACGGCGCCGAGACGGTGCTGGTGCACGGCGCGGACTTTTATGCGGCGCCGCGCCTGTCGCCCGATGGCCGCCAGCTGGCCTGGCTGAGCTGGGACCACCCGCGCATGCCGTGGCAAGGCACGGAACTGTGGCTGGCGCCAGTGCTGGACGACGGCAGCCTGGGTGTGCCACGCCGCGTGGCCGGCGGCCCCGAGGAAGCCGTGTGCCAGCCCGAATGGTCGCCCGCCGGCGTGCTGCACTTCGTGTCCGACCGCAGCGGCTGGTGGAATCTGTACCGCCTGGCCGGCGATCAAGTCCAGGCCCTGTGTCCGATGGAGGCGGAATTCGCCACCCCGCACTGGACCTTCGGCGGTTCCATGTACGGCTTCCGCTCGGCCGATGAAATCATCTGCACCTACATCGTGCAGGGCGTGAGCAAGCTGGCCCGCCTGCGGGTGGACAGCGGGCGGCTGGAGCCAATCGCCAACCCGTATCAGGAAATCCGCGAACTGCGGGTCGGCCCCGGCTTCATCGCGCTGATGGGCGGCAGCCCCACCATCGCGCTGGAACTGGCCCGCATCGAGTACACCAGCGCGGAAGTGGAAGTGCTGGCCCGTTCCATCGAAACGCTGCCGGCCGTGGCCGAACTGTCCGTGCCGCAGTCCATCAGCTACCCCAGCGCGAACGGCCGCACGGCGCACGCCTTCTTCTACCCGCCCTGCAACCCGGCCGTGCAGGCGCCGGCCGCCAGCCTGCCGCCCGTGATCGTGATCAGCCACGGCGGTCCCACCAGCATGACCACCAGCACCCTCAAGCTGGCCACCCAGTACTGGACCAGCCGTGGCTTCGGCGTATTGGACGTGAACTACGGCGGCAGCGCCGGCTTCGGCCGCGCCTACCGCGACGCGCTCAAGGGCCAGTGGGGCATCGTCGATGTCGAGGACTGCATCGCCGGCGCCCGCGCGCTGGTGGAACGCGGCCAGGCCGACGGCGACCGGCTGATCATCCGCGGCGGCAGCGCCGGCGGCCTGACCACGCTGTGCGCGCTGACCTTCCACGACGTGTTCAAGCTTGGCGCCAGCTACTACGGCGTGTCCGACCTCAAGGGCCTGGACCAGGATTCGCACAAATTCGAATCGCACTACAACGAATACCTGATCGCGCCGCAGCCGGCGGCCGAGGCGCTGTACCAGGCCCGCTCGCCAATCAACCACACGGACCGGCTGGCGCGGCCCATGATCTTCTTCCAGGGCCTGGACGACAAGGTGGTGCCGCCGCAGCAATCGGAAACCATGGTGGCGGCGCTGCGCGCGCGCGGCGTGCCCGTCGCCTACGTGCCGCTGGAAGGTGAAGGCCACGGCTTCCGCAAGGCCGAGAACATCGTGCGCACGCTGGAAGCGGAGCTGTACTTCTACCAGCGTCTGTTCGGCCTGCATCCGGGTGACGCGCCCGGCGCAGTCCATATCGACAACCTGCCCGCTTGATGAACGAAGCACTACTGCAGGCCGAATTCGACGCGCTGGCCTACCACGAAAAAATGACGCTGGCCCTGCTCGCGCTGGTGGGCGAGCCGATGGGCCGCGCCACCATCCTGGACCACCTGCACGCGGCCCGCATCGAAGACCACCATGGCGACAAGCTCACCGTCGCCTCGCTGGACGACGCGCTGCGCAAGCTGGAACGGCTGGCCTTCTCCAACGTGGTGACGGGCCGTGGCCACAGCTGCAATCCGGGCCTGCGCTGGCCCGCCATCCGGGCCGCCATCGGCACCCATGCGCTGGACGACTTGAGCCAGGCGCACGACCTGCTGGTGCCGCTGCGCCAGACCTGGAATTCCGTGGAGCCCCGCAGCTACCGGGCCGGCGTGGCCCGCCTGCGCATGGCGCTGCTGCGCGGCCAGGACCCGCAGCGCGTGCTGCCGTTGCTGGCCTTCTGCCAGGGTTGCTACGAGGCGGCCCAACTGCATCCCATTATCGAGATCTTCGGCCGGCCGTTCGAGGCGGGCATGATCGCGCGCGTCCACCCGCTGCTGCAGGACGACATCCTGACGCTGCTGCTATCGAACGCGCAGCGCGACTACGCCAGCGCGCCCGTGCTGCGCGACTTCACGGAACAGCACTTCCAGCGCCGCCGCGCCGGCGGCGACGACGTCACGCCAGCGCTGCGCCTGGCGCTGGCGGAAGACGCCATCCTGTGCGGCCGGCTGGACGACGCGGGCCGCTACCTGGAAGGCACGGCCGGCGCGCCCAGCCAGTTCCTGGCCAGCGTGATCGTGCTGCTGCGCGGCGCCGCCTCGGCCGCCATCAGCGGCTTCGACGCCGCGCTCAAGATGCTGCGGCGCGAATCGGGCAAGCGCAAGCAGCTATTCACGGGCATGGGCGGCCACCTGTACGTGCTGGCCATGCTGCGCCAGGGCGACGCCAAGCTGGCCAAGGCGGCCGAAGCCTACCTGGAAGCGGCGCTGCGCGCGCCGCACAACCACGACAGCGCCGTCTACCAGCAGCTGGACCTGCTGCGCCAGGTGCGCGCCGGCACGCTGCAGCCGGATACGGTGACCAAACGCGCGTGGGAAACAGGATTGCAAGCCCAGATGTTCCAGGGCTTGCTGTACTTCTGGCTGTCGCAACCCCAACTGGCCGAGTATCGTCCCCAATTGCAGGAACTGGTGCAGCTGGCCGACCGCGCTGGCTATCACTTCATCGCCGGCCAGACAGCCACCCTGCTGGGCCACCTGGGCGACGCGGAACAGGCGCGCCATGGCGCGGCCCTGCGCCGCCAGCATGGCTACGCCGACCTGACTTCCTGGTTCGAGCGGCAGGAAGCGTGGCAGCGCCAGCTGGCCGCCCTGATCGCCCTGCAGCAGGACGCCGCGCCCGCGCCGGGCGGCAACGCGCGCCTGGCCTGGGTGCTGACCTTCCATCCGCGCCACGGCCTGACGGGAATCGAACCGCGCGAACAGAAGCGCGATGCGCGCGGCATCTGGGGCAAGGGCCGCGCCGTGGCCTTGAAGCGGCTGCGCTACGAGGCGGAGCAGTTCGATTTCCTCACGCCGCAGGATGTGCGCGCGTCCGAAGCGATCGGGGTGGCGCACCGCCACTACCATTCCTCCGGCCTGGCCTACGAGATCGACCCGCAGCGGGCGGCCGCCGCGCTGGTGGGCCACCCGCTGCTGTTCTGGCACGACGCGCCCGACACCCGGGTTGAACTGCTGGGCGGCGAGCCGGAACTGCTGATCCGCAAGCAAGGCGACAACCTGACGATCACGCTGCAACCGCCGATTCCCGACGACGGCAGCACCGTCATCATCAACAAGGAAACGCCAACCCGGCTGCGGGTGATCCAGATCCTCGACGAACACCGGCGCATCGGCGCCATCGTCGGCGACGGCCTGACCGTGCCGCGCCACGCGGAACAGCAGGTGCTGCAGGTGATCGGCTCGATCTCGTCGCTGGTGACGGTGCAGTCGGAAATCGGCGGCACCGGCACCGACATGGAGCAGGTGGCGGCCGACGCCCGCCTGCACGTGCACCTGCTGCCTTACCAGCACGGCTTGAAGATGCAGTTGCTGGTGCGGCCGCTGGCCGGCGGCGCCTACTACCCGCCCGGCACTGGCGCCGACAGCGTGATCGCGGACGCGGGCGGCAAGCCGGTGCAGGCGCGCCGCGACCTGAACGGCGAACGCGATGCGGAACGGGCGCTGGTGGCGCGCTGCCCCATCCTCGAATCGGCCGAGCAGGAACACGGCGAATGGCTGCTGGGCCAGCCGGCGCTGTGCTTGCAACTGCTGGTGGAACTGCAGGCGCTGGAACAGGACAGCATCGTGCTGGCCTGGCCGGAAGGCGAAAGCTTCCGCGTCACGCCCAAGGTGGGCAGCGGCCAGCTGCGGCTGGCCATCAAGAGCCACAAGGACTGGTTCGCGGCCAGCGGCGAAGTGCAGGTGGACGAAGGCCAAGTGCTGGATTTGCGCACCCTGCTGGAGCTGATGCACACCAGCCAGGGGCGCTTCGTGGAATTGGGTGACAACCGCTTCCTGGCGCTGACGGAGGAACTGCACCGCCGCTTGCTGGAAGTGTCGGCCTACGGCGAACTGACGGCCGACGGCGTGCGCCTGCATCCGCTGGCCGCGTTCGCGCTGGAGGACCTGGCCGACGACGCGGGCGGACTGAAGGCGGACAAGCTGTGGAAGGAACACCTTGCGCGCATGCAGACGCGCACCGAGTTCGAGCCGCAGCTGCCCAGCACCCTGCAGGCGGAATTGCGCGACTACCAGCGCGAAGGCTACGACTGGCTGGCCCGTCTGGCCCATTGGGGCGTGGGCGCCTGCCTGGCCGACGATATGGGCTTGGGCAAGACGCTGCAAGCGCTGGCCCTGATCCTGGCCCGCGCACCGCAAGGGCCGACGCTGGTGATCGCGCCCACCTCCGTGTGCCTGAACTGGATCAGCGAGGCGGCCCGCTTCGCGCCCACCCTCAACGTCAAGCTGTTCGGCGCGGGCGACCGCGGCGAAACGCTGGCCACCTTGCAGCCGTACGACGTGGTGGTGGCCAGCTACGGCCTGCTGCAGCTGGAGGCGAAGCTTTTTTCCGGCGTGCGCTGGCACACCATCGTACTGGACGAGGCGCAGGCCATCAAGAACGGCGCCACCAAACGGTCGCAGGCCGTGATGGCCTTGCAGGGCGACTTCAAGATGGTGGCCACCGGCACGCCGCTGGAAAACCACCTGGGCGAACTGTGGAACCTGTTCCGCTTCATCAATCCCGGCCTGCTGGGCAGCATCGAGCAATTCAACCTGCGCTTCGCGGGGCCGATCGAGAAAGCCCAGAACCACAAGGCGGAAGTGGGCGCGCGCCAGCGGCTGCGGCGCTTGATCCAGCCGTTCATCCTGCGCCGCACCAAGGCCCAGGTGCTGGCCGAACTGCCTTCGCGCACCGAGATCACGCTGGAAGTGGAGTTGTCAAAGGAGGAAACGGCGCTGTACGAATCGCTGCGCCGCGCGGCGCTGGAAAACCTGGAGAAGGTGGAAGGCCCGACCGAGCGTAAATCGATCCAGATCCTGGCCGAGATCATGAAGCTGCGCCGCGCCTGCTGCAATCCGCAACTGGTGGCGCCGGCCCTGGGGCTGGCCAGCAGCAAGCTGGCCGCCTTCGCCGACCTGCTGGAAGGCTTGCTGGACAACCGCCACAAGGTGCTCGTGTTCAGCCAGTTCGTCGACCACTTGAAGCTGATCCGCGACCACCTGGACGCCAACGGCATCCGCTACCAATACCTGGACGGCGCCACCCCCATGCAGGAGCGCAAGACGCGGGTCGACGCATTCCAGGCCGGCGACGGCGACGTGTTCCTCATCAGCCTGAAGGCGGGTGGCATGGGCATCAACCTGACGGCGGCCGACTACGTGATCCACATGGACCCGTGGTGGAATCCGGCCGTGGAGGACCAGGCTTCGGACCGGGCCCACCGCATGGGCCAGCAGCGGCCCGTCACCATCTACCGGCTGGTGGCGCGCCACACGATCGAGGAAGGCATCGTGGCGCTGCACCAGCACAAGCGCGACCTGGCCGACAGCCTGCTCGATGGCAGCGACCTGGCGGCGCGCATGTCGGCGGCCGACATGCTGGCCATGCTGGCCGAAGGCATGCAGCGCGGACGCGAGATGTAGCGGGGTGTAACGGGCGCCCTCGCGGGCCCCGTTTAGTGATAATCTCCCACGCTTGACCTTGGCGCGCCGCCCCAAACCTGCGAATATGCGCGTCTTGCCCCAACATCTACGAGGCTGCTTTTATATGATGAAGACCCATATCGCGCTGGCTGCACTGCTGACGTCGATCGCGCTGGCGCCGGCCAGCGCCAGCACCCACAAACACCATGCCAAGGCGGCCGCCAGCACGGCCAAGTCGGGGACCAAGAGTTCGTCCCACGGCAAGCACGCCAAGAGCGATGGCAAAAGCGGCGGCAAAAGCAGCGCCAAAGGGGACAGCAAGAGCCACGGCAAGCATGGCAAGGGCAAGTCCCATGCGGCCGCGCCCGTAGCGGCGGCCGCCACCGTGGCCGCCGCCGTGCACCACGCCCAGCCAGCGCCATCGTCGGAACGGCGCCAGGACAAGGCGCTCGACACGCTCGGCGTGCAGTTCCTGAACGCGCTGTGGCGCATCGACCCGGAAAGCGCGATCTACGCGGGCAAGTACGACACGGCCGCCACCATGACCGTCTACGATCCGGCCACGCTGGCCAAACAGCAGGCGTTCACGGACGACTGGCTGGCCCGCTTCGCCAAGGTCGATACGCGCCAGCTGTCGGCCCGCCAGCGCACCGACCTGGCCCTGCTCGTCAACAAGCTCAAATCGGACCGCTTCAACCTCACCACGTTCCGCGAATACCAGTGGAATCCGGCGCTGTACAACGTGGCCGGCCCGATCGACCTGATCCTCAACACGGAATACGCGGCCAAGCCGCAGCGCCTGCGCACCCTGCTCAAGCGCATCGCCAGCGTGCCGGCCTATTACGACGCGGCCCGCGCCAACCTGGCCAACCCCACGCCCGAGCACACCAAGCTGGCCATCAAGCAGGCGCCCGGCGTGCTCACCATGCTGACCCAGCTGGACAAGGAAGCGCAGGCGTCCATCCTCACGCCTATGGAAAAACAGCTGTTCACCCAGCGCATCAACGCGGCGTTGACGGCGGTGGATGGCTACGTGGCCTACCTGACGGACCTGGACCAGACCATGGCCAAGAACGGCAGTGGCCGCTCGTTCCGCATCGGCAAGGATTTGTACGAGCAGAAGTTCGCGTTTGACATCCAGTCCGGCAGCACCGCCGAGCAGACTTACCGCAAGGCGCTGGCCGCCCGCGAGGACTTGCTGGCCAATATGGACAAGCTGTCCGACGAGCTGTGGACCAAGACCATGGGCGACGCCGCCAAGCCGAACGACCGCTACGCCAAGATCGGCATGGTGATCGACAAGCTGTCGAGCCACCACGTGGCGCGCGAGGACTTCTTCAAGGAGATCCGGCGCCAGGTGCCGCTGCTACAGGACTGGGTGATCAGCCACGACCTGCTCACGCTCGATCCCAACAAGCAGCTGGAAGTGCGCGCCACCCCGGCCTACCAGAGCGGCGTGGCCGGCGCCAGCATCGACGCGCCCGGCCCGTACCGTCCGCAGGACCGCACCTACTACAACGTGACCCCGCTCGACGGCGCCACCCCGGAAGCGGCCGAAAGCAGCCTGCGCGAGTACAACGACTGGATCCTGCAGATCCTCAACATCCACGAAGCCATCCCCGGCCATTACGCGCAACTGGTGTACGCCAACCGCTCGCCGTCCATCGTCAAGTCCATCTTCGGCAATGGCGCCATGGTGGAAGGCTGGGCCGTATACGGCGAGCGCATGATGCTCGAAGCGGGCTATGGCGACAACGCGCCCGAGATGTGGCTGATGTGGTCCAAATGGAACCTGCGCAGCGTGACCAACACCATCCTCGACTATAGCGTGCATGTGCTGGGCATGACGCAGGAACAGGCCATGGACCTGCTCACGCGCCAGGCGTTCCAGACCCGCAGCGAGGCCGAGGAAAAATGGCACCGGGCCCAGGTGACGTCGGTGCAGCTGACCAGCTATTTCAGCGGCTACAGCGAAATCATGGAATTGCGCGAGCAGCGCAAGCAGGCGCTGGGCGGCAAGTTTTCGCTCAAGGAATTCCATGAGCAATTCCTCAGCTACGGCAGCGCACCGGTGCGCGTGATCCGCGAGCTGATGACGCAGTAAGCGGCAGGCAGGCAAGACAACGACGGACGCGGCAACGCGTCCCGTTTGCTTTCCGGGATTCAAGCATGGCTACCGTTGACGGCGGATGTTTGGCCTGTGTTTGCGGGCCCGCAAGCGCGTTGAAAAATGGTCCGCTACGATTGCCGCAGTGACGGAAGCGCGACGTCGTTTCTGCTACGATGAATTCCGGGAGTGACAATGACCATGCCCATTCAATTCGACACGCTCGAGTACGCTAGAAAGCTGGCGGAGGGCGGCATTCCCCAGCCGCAGGCGGAGACCCACGCGCAGGCGCTGGGCGACGTGATGGCCACTGCCGTCGTGGCACCAAGCGAACTGGTGCTGCTCAAGACGGACGTGCTGGCCCGCATCGACGTCGCCAAGCGCGAGCTGACGGCCGCCATAGAAAAGGTCGCCAGTGAACATGCCAGCGCCATCGCGCGTAACCGGCTGGAAGCCAACGACGCGATTGCCCTGCTCAAGCGCGATTTTGATGGCCGACTAACGGCCGCGACGCACGATATCCATGCCCGCATCGACCTCAGTACCCAAATCCTTGATGCCAAGATTGATGGTGCGAAGTATGAACTCAACGCCAAGATTGACGATGTGAAGCATGAACTCAACGCCAAAATTGACAGTGTGAGTCAACAACTCAACGCCAAAATTGACGACGTGAAGCATGAGTTGAGTGGCAAGATTCAAGCACTCGACGTCAAAATCGACCAAGCGAAACAGGAGTTGAGTGGCAAAGTTCAAGCGCTCGACGCCAAAATCGACCAAGTGAAGCAGGAGTTGAGTGGCAAGGTTCAAGCGCTCGACGCCAAGCTCGACCGGATGGCCGGGCAGTTCAACGGACTACGCTGGCTGGTATTCGCCAACCTGGCCGCCAACGCCGTCATCCTCATCAAATTATTCGCCTGACGCGCCTGGTCATTCGATTGCGTGCCCTCAAAATCCCGCCTCATCATTAGCGATACGACAACTCTTCCATGCCGGGTGCCAGCGGCTTTTCCAACACGCCACAAGGCAAGGTGCTGGTGGCCGCCTTTATGGATTCCTACAACCAGATGGTGAAAGCGGTGCGCAATTACCGGGCCCAGGAAGTCGAGGGCGGCCTCGGCAATGAAGGCAAGCGCATGACCAACTGAGCTTGCCGGGCCGTCAGGACGTCTCTTCGGGCGCCTGGGTCACCCGCACGAACACGGGCGCGACCAGCAGGCCCAGTTCGAACAACAGGCACATGGGCAGGGCCAGCGAGAACTGGCTGACGATATCGGGCGGCGTGACGACGGCCGCCACCACGAAGGCGCCGACGATGGCGTAGGGCCGCACTTCCTTGAGCTTTTCCACGCTCACCAGGCCCATGCGCACCAGGATCACGACCACCACCGGCACTTCGAAGGTGGCGCCGAACGCTAAACACATCGACATGACAAAATCGAGATAGTTTTCGATATCAGGCGTGACGGCGATCGACTGCGGCGAGAATTCGTTGATGAACTTGAACACCCGGCCGAACACGAAGAAGTAGCAGAACGCCACGCCCGACATGAACAGCAGCGAGGATGAGATCACCAGCGGCGCGATCAGCCGCTTCTCATGGGCGTACAGGCCGGGGGCGATGAAGGCCCACAACTGGTACAGCACCCACGGCAGGGCCAGGATGAAGGCGATCACCAGCGTCACCTTCATCGGCACCAGGAAGGGCGAAATGACGCCGGTGGCGATCATCTTCGAGCCCACCGGCAGCGAGGCGATCATGGGACGGGCGATGATGTCGTAGATGTGCGAGGGGCCGGGCCACGCCAGCAGCCCGACACACACCAGCACGATGCCGATCGACGCCTTGACCAGGCGGTCACGCAACTCGATCAGATGGGAGATAAAGGTCTCTTCGCCCGGTGCAGGTTTAGTCATTTAGTAAAACGAGGAGGAGGAATTGCCGCGCGGGCGGAAACGGGCCACGCGCGCCGCACCCGACGTCACGTGCAGCTTGCCGCCGTGGCGTTGCTTGTACCAGCCGGGAATGGCCGAATTGCGCACCAGCTTCTTGCGGCGGAACTCGCGCGCCTTGCGTGACAGGTCGTCCGGGGTGGCGCTGATCACGTGCTCGACCGTCGGGAAGGGCGTGCCATCCCAGGCGCCTTGCACTTCGGCCAGATTGTCCGAGACGGCTTTTTCCACGTCCTGCTTGACGTTCTCGGCCGCCTGCTGCACTTCCTTTTGCAAATTCTTCAATTCCTCCATCTCGATTTCACGCGAGACTTCGGATTTGACTTCATTCAGGTAACGCTGTGCCCGGCCGTACAAGGACCCGGCCATGCGTGCCACCTTCGGCAGCTTTTCAGGACCGATGACGACCAGGGCGACGACGCCGATGATGGCTAGTTTGGAAAGACCGAGATCAATCATAGGGCGCAAGCGATCGCGGACGGGGCCAGGGCCCCGCGCCGCTTATTGCTTGTTCTTCTCTTTCGCGTCGACGTCGATGGTGGGCGGGGCGGCCGGGGTGGCCGGTTTCTCTTCCTCGCCGCGCACGCCATCCTTGAAGCCCTTGACGGCCTTGCCGATGTCGGAACCCATGTTGCCCAGCTTTTTGGTACCAAACACCAGCATCACGACCACCAGCACGATCAGCCAGTGCCAAATACTCATAGAACCCATCTTAATCCCCTTGCAAGGGCGTACGCCCAAAGAACTCAGTTATACCCAATACGCACAGTATAAGCGAAGCGCGGGCTGTCATGTGGATGTCACATGGACTAGCCCGGCCTCATCCAGAATGCTTAATAGCGTGTTTAATGCAGACGGCGCCACGGATGCGGACCGCCCACCAGGTGCAGGTGCAGATGGTACACCTCCTGGCCGCCATCGGGGCCGCTATTGATGACTGTTTTGTAGCCGCCGCTGGGCGTGCCGTCCGCCTCGTAGCTGACGGCGCAGCCGAATTCCTCGGCCAGGCGCGGCACCAGCGCCAGCATCTTGCCCAGCAGCGCGGCCTGGTTGGCCGTGCAGTCCGACAGCGTGGCGAAATGCTGCTTGGGGATCAGCAGCAGGTGCACCGGCGCGGCCGGGTTGATATCCTTGAATGCCAGCAAGTCCTCGTCCTCGTAGACGATGGTCGAAGGAATCTGCTTGGCCGCAATCTTGCAAAAAATACAGTTATCCACAAACACTCCTGGTCAGTCGTTGCGTTAAGCTCAGGCGGCGTCGCCCGGCGCATCCTTGCGGGCCGCTTTTTCCACGATGCCGGACACGCCTTCGCGCCGCGCCAGTTCATCCAGCACCTGCTGCGGGCGCAGGTCGAACTGGGCCAGCAGCACCAGCGTGTGGAACCACAGGTCGGCGCACTCGTACAGCACCTTGTCGGCGTCGCCGGCGGCGCGGGCGTCCTTGGCCGCCATCACCGTCTCGGTGGCTTCCTCGCCGATTTTTTTCAGGATCGCGTCGTCGCCCTTGGCGAACAGGCGCGACACGTAGGAAGTGGCCGGGTCACCGCCGTTGGCCAGCTTGCGCGATTCGATGATGTCCGCCAGGCGGTCCAGGATTGCACTCATGTCGGTTTCGTCTTCGTCGTTTTGGCCACCGCCTTGGGCGCGGTCTTGGCCGGTTCGGGATAAATGGTGGCCGGGTCTTTCAGCACCGGCTCGGCGACCTGCCAGTCGCCTTCCAGCGCGTCGCCCTCGAATTTCTGGAAGAAGCAGGAATGGCGCCCCGTGTGGCAGGCGATGCCGCCGGCCTGCTCGATCTTGAGCAGCACCACGTCCTCGTCGCAATCGAGACGGATTTCCAGCACCTTCTGCACATGGCCGGACTCCTCGCCCTTGTGCCACAGCTTCTTGCGCGAACGGCTCCAGTACACGGCCTCGCCCAGTTCCACCGTGCGCGCCAGCGCCTCACGGTTCATCCAGGCGAACATCAGCACGTCGTTGCTGCCCGCTTCCTGGGCGATCACGGGCACCAGCCCGTTCTCGTCCCATTGTACTTTCTTCAACCATTTGGCCTTGGCGAGGCCGTTGTTGGGGGGAGTAGCCATCATCGTCGCTCCGCTCACGCCAGCCGCATGGGGATGCCCTGGGCCGCCAGGAACTGCTTGGCTTCCTGCACCGTATGCTGGCCATAGTGGAAGATACTGGCCGCCAGCACCGCGTCGGCGCGGCCCAGCTTGACGCCGTCGGCCAGGTCCTGCAGGCCGCCCACACCGCCCGAGGCGATCACGGGGATGCTGATGGCATCCGACACGCCGCGCGTGAGCGCCAGGTCGAAGCCGGACTTGGTGCCGTCGCGGTCCATGCTGGTGAGCAGGATTTCGCCCGCGCCCAGCTGTTCCATCTTGCGCGCCCATTCGATGGCGTCCAGGCCGGTGGCCTTGCGGCCGCCGTGGGTGAACACTTCCCACTTGCCGGGCGACACCTGCTTGGCGTCGATCGCCACCACGATGCACTGCGAACCGTGCTTTTGCGACGCGTCGTACACCAGCTGCGGATTGGCCACGGCCGAGGAATTCATGCTGATCTTGTCGGCGCCCGCGTTGAGCAGGCGGCGCACGTCGGCCACCTCGCGCACGCCGCCACCGACGGTGAGCGGAATGAACACTTGCGACGCCACCGCTTCGATGATGTGCAGGATCAGGCCGCGGTTGTCGCTGGTGGCCGTGATGTCGAGGAAGGTCAGTTCGTCGGCGCCCTGTTCGTCATAGCGGCGCGCGATCTCGACCGGGTCGCCGGCGTCGCGCAGCTCGGTGAAATTGACGCCCTTGACGACGCGGCCATCGGTCACGTCCAGGCAGGGAATGATACGTTTTGCAAGCATGTTGGAACCCGTCGGCCCGCAGGCCATAATCAAAGAAACTGGCGCTTATTCAGCGGCGCCGTCGGTCAGTTCGTCCGCGCGCACCTGGGCCGCGGCCAGGTCCAGCGTGCCCTCGTAGATGGAGCGGCCGCAGATCACGCCTTCGATGCCTTCGTCCTGCACCGCGCACAGCGCTTCCACGTCGCCCAGGTTATGCAGGCCGCCGGAAGCGATCACGGGGATCTTGACGGCCTGGGCCAGCTTGACGGTCGCTTCGATGTTCACGCCGCCCATCATGCCGTCGCGGCCGATGTCGGTGTAGATGATCGATTCCACGCCATAGGCTTCGAACTTGCGGGCCAGGTCGATCACTTCATGGCCGGACATCTTGCTCCAGCCATCCGTCGCCACCTTGCCATCCTTGGCATCCAGGCCGACGATGATGTGGCCGGGGAAGGCGCCGCAGGCGTCGTGCAGGAAACCGGGGCTCTTGACGGCGGCCGTGCCGATGATGACGTAGCTGATGCCGGCGTCCAGGTAGCGCTCGATGGTGTCGAGGTCGCGGATACCGCCGCCCAATTGGACGGGAATCTCCTCGATATCGTTTTCCAGCGCGAAGTCCTGCACCACCTTGAGGATGGCCTTGATGGCGCCTTCATTCTTCGGCTTGCCGGCGAAGGCGCCGTTCAGGTCGACCAGGTGCAGGCGGCGGGCGCCCTGCTTGAGCCAGTGCAGCGCCATGTCGGCTGGTTCTTCGGAAAATACGGTGGCAAGTTCCATATCGCCTTGCTTGAGGCGCACGCAGTGACCGTCTTTGAGGTCGATGGCAGGAATGAGCAGCATGATCGTGTCAAAAGTGAGAGTGAAAGGGGGTGGAACTCAAGGTTGCCAGTGAACGAAATTCTTGTACAGCTGCAAGCCCATGGCAGCGCTCTTCTCCGGGTGGAACTGGGTGGCGAAGATGTTGTCGCGCGCCACGGCGCAGGCGAACGGCTTGCCGTACTCGGTTTCGCCCACCACATGGGCCGCTTGCGCCGGCTGCACGAAATAACTGTGCACGAAATAAAAATAGCTGTTGTCCGGAATACCTTGCCACAACGGGTGAGACGCCGTCTGGCGCACTTGGTTCCATCCCATCTGCGGGACCTTGAAGCGCGAACCGTCCTCCTGCAGCATACCGTCGAGCTGGAAGCGTACCACTTTGCCCGGCAGCAGGCCCAGGCCGGCCGCGTCGCCTTCCTCGCTCACGTCGAACAGCATCTGCTCGCCGATGCACACGCCCATCAGCGGCTTGGTCTCGGCGGCCCGCATCAGCGCCTCCTGCACGCCCGACTCGCGCAGGCTGCGCATGCAGTCGGGCATGGCGCCCTGGCCCGGCAACACGATGCGGTGCGCGTTCTCGATGTCGGCCACTTCGCCGGAAATCTTGACGTCCGCTTCCGGCGCCACGGCGCGCAGGGCTTGCGCCACCGAGCGCAGGTTACCCATGCCGTAATCCACTACAACAATTTTATTCATATTCAAGCATCAAAATGTGACCGGAGCCGCCCGCCCGGCAGGGGCGTGCTTACAGGCTGCCTTTGGTCGAAGGAATGGTGCCGGCGGCGCGTTCGTCCAGTTCCGCCGCCATGCGCAGCGCGCGGCCAAAGGCCTTGAACACGGTTTCGCACTGGTGGTGGGCGTTGGTGCCGCGCAGGTTGTCGATGTGCAGCGTGACCAGCGCGTGGTTGACGAAGCCGCGGAAGAATTCCAGCGTCAGGTCGACGTCGAAGGTGCCGATCATGGCGCGCGTGAACGGGATGTGGTATTCGATGCCGGGCCGGCCCGAGAAATCGAGCACCACGCGCGACAGCGCCTCGTCCAGCGGCACGTAGGCGTGGCCGTAGCGGCGGATGCCCTTGCGGTCGCCGATGGCCTTGGCCACGGCCATGCCCAGCGTGATGCCCACGTCTTCCACCGTGTGGTGGTTGTCGATGTGGATGTCGCCCGTGGCCTCGATATCCAGGTCGATCAGGCCGTGGCGGGCGATCTGGTCCAGCATATGGTCGAGGAAGGGTACGCCCGTGTTGAGCTTTTGCTGGCCGGTGCCGTCCAGGTTGATGGCGACGCGGACTTGCGTCTCGTTGGTGTTGCGCGTGATTTCTGCGGTGCGGTTCATGAAGGGCTCTACGATGATATCAGGCTGCCAACGATGCTTTGAGGGCATCGAGGAAGGCGGCGTTTTCTTCCGGGGTGCTGACCGTGATGCGCAAACAATTGGACAGCACAGCGTGCATTTTACTCACATTTTTGACTAATACCTTGCGATCGAGGAGTTTCGCGTAGGCATCGTCGGCGTTTGGCACCCGTATCAAGATAAAATTTGCCGCCGACGGGAACACCGTCACGCCGGGCAGCGCGGCCATGGCGCCCGCCAGTTCAGCGCGCGCGGCCCGCAACAGGGCCGCTTGCCGGTTCAGCACGGCCACATGGTCGAGCGCGAATTCGGCCGCCGCCTGGGTCAGCACGTTGATGTTGTAAGGAGGCCGCACTTTGTCGATCTGGGCCAGCAATTCCGGCGCGGCCGACATGTAGCCGAGGCGGATACCGGCCAGGCCCAGCTTGGAGACGGTGCGCATCACCAACAGGTTGGGGAATGCGGGCAGGCGGTCCATGAAGCTGGCCTGGGCGAACGGCTCGTAAGCCTCGTCCACCACGGCGATGCCGGTTTCGCCCAGCGCATGGACGATGGCGACGACGGCGTCGGCGTCGAACAGGTTGCCGGTCGGGTTGTTGGGATAGGACAGGTAGACCAGCGATGGCCGGTGCTGGGCGATGGCCGCCAGCATGGCCGGCAAGTCCAGCGACAAATCATCCTTGAGCGGCACGCCGACGAAATCCATGCCCGCGAACTGGGCCGAGCGCTGGTACATGACGAATGATGGCGTGGGCGCCAGCACCACGGCGCGCCGCTCCTGCAAGGCGCAGGCCATGTCGAGGATGGCGATCAGCTCGTCCGAGCCGTTGCCCAGCATGACGTCGTAACCGGCCGGCACGCCCAGCCGGGCGCAGATGCGCTGCTTGAGCGCGCTGTACGACGCCACCGGGTAGCGGTTCAGCGCGGCGTCGGCCAGGCGCTGGCCCAGTTCGCGCAGCAGCGGTTGCGGCAGCACATACGGATTTTCCATCGCATCGAGCTTGATGTAGCCGCTCGCGTCGGGCACATGGTAGCTGCCGATGGCGCGCACGTCGGAACGGATGGTGGCGGCGATGAGGTTGGAAACGGCGGACATCTGGCGGGGCTCCTGGTAGGGTGGGCGGGCTAGGCGGCGACTTCGTCGTCGTCCATCGCGGCGATGGTGGTGCGGGCGCGCTTGGCGACGGGCTTGGGCTTGGCGGCCCGTTTGGCTGGCTTCTTCGGTGCCGGTGCCGCCGGCTCCGGCTGCGCCAGCCGCGCGTTGATGATGGCGCAGTAATCGGGATTCAGTTCAAAGCCGACGAAATTGCGGCCGCAGCGCCGCGCCGCGATGGCCGTGGTGCCGCTGCCCATGAACAGGTCCAGCACCACCCCGTTCGGCGGGCACGACGCCTTGACCATGCGTTCGATGATCTCCAGCGGCTTCTGGGTCGGATGGTCGGCCCGCTCCGGGTGCTCGCGGTGCAGGCGCGACACGCTCCACAAGTCCTTGGGGTTGTAGCCCACTTCCAGCCACTTGGCGCCCACGAAGATGGAGCGCGAACGGGCCTTCTTGGTGGCCGCGTCGTACGGGATGCGCACCGCGTCCAGGTCGAAATAGTAATCCTTGCGGCCCACGAAGAAGCCGATGGTGTCGTGCACCGACGAATAGCTGCGCACGCTGCCGCCCATGGACGGCACCCGGCGGTCCCAGATGATCTCGTTCATCATCGTCATGCGCCGCTTGAGCATGACGAAGATCTCGGGCGAGAAGCGCCAGGTGAGGAAGATGTACAGGCTGCCGTTGGGCTTGAGCTTGGGCAGGGCCAGTTCGATCCACTGCTCGGTCCAGCGCAGGTAATCGTCCACGCTTTGCTTGTCGGACGCGTTACCGTAATCCTTGCCCAGGTTGTAGGGCGGGTCCGTCAGGATCAGGTCGACGGAACCATCGGGGATGCGGGCCAGGCCGGCCAGCGCATCCTCGCAAAAAACCTGGTTCAGCCAAGCGTCGACGGACTCGCTCATACGGGACTCAGATGGCCGACTTCAAGCGCAGTTCAGCGCTGCGGGCGTGCGCCTGCAAGCCTTCGCCGTAGGCCAGTTCCGCCGCCACCTTGCCCAGCGTCTGGGCGCCCGCCTCGCTCACGTGGATGATGGAGGAGCGCTTCTGGAAGTCATACACGCCCAGCGGCGACGAGAACCGGGCCGTGCGCGACGTGGGCAGCACATGGTTGGGGCCGCAGCAATAGTCGCCCAGCGATTCGGACGAGAAGCGGCCCAGGAACATGGCGCCCGCGTGGCGGATCTTGTCGGCCCACTGTTGCGGTTGTTCGGCCGAGATTTCCAGGTGTTCGGCCGCGATCGCGTTGGCGATGGCGCAAGCCTCGTCCATATCGCGCACCTTGACCAGCGCGCCGCGGTCCGTCAGCGAGGTACGGATGGTGGCCGCGCGCGGCATGGACGGCAGCAGCTTGTTCAGGCTCGCTTCCACGCGGGCGATATAGGCCGCGTCCGGGCACAGCAGGATGGCCTGGGCCAGCTCGTCGTGCTCGGCCTGCGAGAACAGGTCCATGGCCACCCAGTCCGGGTCGGTGGTGCCGTCGCACACCACCAGGATTTCCGACGGGCCGGCGATCATGTCGATGCCCACCACGCCGAACACGCGGCGCTTGGCGGCGGCCACGTAGGCGTTGCCGGGGCCGACGATCTTGTCGACGGCGGCGATGCTCTCGGTGCCATAGGCCAGCGCGGCCACGGCCTGGGCGCCACCGATGGTGATCACGCGCGTCACGCCGGCGATGGCGGCGGCGGCCAGCACCATCTGGTTCTTCACGCCGTCCGGGGTCGGCACTACCATGATGATCTCACCCACGCCGGCCACGTGGGCCGGAATCGCGTTCATCAGCACGGACGAAGGGTAGGCGGCCTTGCCGCCGGGGACGTAGATGCCCACGCTGTCGAGCGGGGTGACCTTCTGGCCCAGCACCGTGCCATCCGCTTCCGTGTAGGTGAAGCCGTTCAGTTCCTGCTTCTGGCGCACGTGGAAGGCGCGCACGCGGTCGGCCGCCGTCTGCAGCGCCTGGCGCTGGGCGTCCGGCAGCGCGGCCAGCGCCCCCTGCAGCTCTTCCTGCGACACTTCGAAGGCGGCCATGCTGGTGGCGCCGCCGTAGGGGATGCGGTCGAAACGGTTGGTGTATTCCAGCACGGCGGCGTCGCCGCGCGCCTTGACGTCGGCCAGGATGGCCGTCACGGCCGTTTCGATGGCGTCGTCGGTGCTGGCCTCGAACGCCAGCAGGGCGGACAGGGCGGATTTGAAATCGGCTTGGCTGGAGTCGAGCTTGGTGATCTGAATCGGCATGGTGGGCGGGTTCCGGCTAGGGTCTGGTGTTGGGACTTATTGGCTCTTGGACTGGGAAGCGCGTTCGAACGCTTCGATGATCGGTTGCAGACGCTCGCGCTTGAGCTTCAAGGCGGCCTGGTTCACGATCAGGCGCGACGAGATCGGCATGATCGCTTCCACTTCCACCAGGTCGTTGGCGCGCAGCGTGTTGCCGGTGCTGACCACGTCGACGATGGCGTCCGACAGGCCCACCAGCGGCGCCAGCTCCATCGAGCCATACAGCTTGATCAGGTCCACGTGCACGCCTTTGGCGGCGAAGTGCTCGCGCGCCGTCTGCACGAACTTGGTGGCCACGCGCAGGCGTGCGCCCTGGCGCACGGCCGTCTCGTAATCGAAACCGTTCTTGACGGCGACCGACATGCGGCAGGCGGCGATGTTCAGGTCGATCGGCTGGTACAGGCCTTCGCCGCCATGCTCCAGCAGCACGTCCTTGCCGGCCACGCCGAAATCGGCCGCGCCATGCTGCACATAGGTCGGCACGTCGGTGGCGCGCACGATGATCACGCGCACGTTGGGATCGTTGGTGCCCAGGATCAGCTTGCGCGACGTTTCCGGATTCTCCGTCACGGTGATGCCGGCCGCTTCCAGCAGCGGCAGGGTGTCTTCGAAAATGCGGCCTTTCGACAGCGCCAGGATCAGTTGCGAATTGGACTGGCCGTTAAATGCACTCATGGTGGTTCCCGTTATTTGATGCGGCGGATATCGGCGCCCACGGCCGACAGCTTCACTTCCATGCGGTCGTAGCCGCGGTCCAGGTGGTAGATGCGGTCCACCAGCGTTTCGCCACGGGCCGCCAGCGCGGCGATCACCAGCGAGGCCGAGGCGCGCAGGTCGGTCGCCATCACGGGCGCGCCGACCAGCTGCTCCACGCCCTTGATGAAGGCCGTGTTGCCGTCCGTCTCGATGGCCGCGCCCAGGCGGTTCATTTCCTGCACGTGCATGAAGCGGTTCTCGAAAATCGTCTCGGTGACGCGGCTGGCGCCATCGGCCACCGTATTGACGGCCATGAACTGGGCCTGCATGTCGGTCGGGAAGCCCGGGTATTCGGTGGTGCGGAAGCTGACCGGCGTGGGGCGGCGGTTCATCTGCGCGCGGATCCAGTTATCGCCGATGGTCATTTCCAGGCCCACTTCGCGCAGCTTGTCGAGCGCCGCGTCCATGATGTCGGTGCGGGTGTTGCGCAGCGTGATGTCGCCGCCGGCCGCCGCCACGGCGCACAGGAAGGTGGCCGCTTCGATGCGGTCCGAGATCACGGCGTGCCTGGCGCCATGCAGCTCGGGCACGCCCTGGATCACCAGGCGGTCGCTGCCGATGCCTTCGATCCTGGCGCCCATGGCCACCAGCAGGTGGGCCAGGTCCGTCACTTCCGGCTCGCGGGCCGCGTTTTCCAGGATGGTTTCGCCTTCGGCCAGGGTGGCCGCCATCAGCAGGTTCTCGGTGCCGGTGACGGTGATCATGTCCGTCACGATGCGGGTGCCCTTGAGCTTCTTGCACTTGGCGTAGATGTAGCCGCCTTCGATCGAGATCTCGGCGCCCAGCGCCTGCAAGCCCTTGATGTGCTGGTCCACGGGGCGCGAGCCGATGGCGCAACCGCCCGGCAGCGACACCTTGGCTTCGCCGAAGCGGGCCAGCAATGGACCCAGCACCAGGATCGAGGCGCGCATGGTCTTGACCATCTCGTACGGCGCTTCCAGCTTGGTGATGGCGCTGCCGTTGAGGGTCACGCGCTCGCCGTCCTGGTCCACCTTCAAGCCCGTCTGGCCCAGCAGCTTGAGCATGGTGGCCACGTCGTGCAGGTGCGGCACGTTGGACAGTTCCAGGTCGCCCGCCGTCAGCAGGCCGGCGCACAGGATGGGCAGGGCCGCGTTCTTGGCGCCGGAAATGGCGATCTCGCCGGACAGGCGCTTGCCGCCTTGAATGAGGAGCTTGTCCATGCTTATCCTTGGAATTCTTCTGGGGTCAGGGTCTTCATCGACAGCGCGTGGATTTCCTCGCGCATGCGGTCGCCCAGCGCCGCGTACACCAGCTGGTGGCGCTGGATCAGACGCTTGCCGGCGAACGCGGGCGACACGATCACGGCCTGGAAGTGCTGGCCATCGCCATCCACCTCGAGGTGGGTGCATTCGAGGCCGGCGGCGATGTAGCTATGAATCAGTTCTGGCGTAGTGGACACGATAATTCCTTAATGTTCAATTCGGTATAAACGGTATAAATGATTAGTGCGGCATCCGGTAGCCGCTGCGCAGCAGGCGGATCGCCGCCAGCGCCAGCACCACCAGGAAGCCCGATACGATGCCCAGGCTGACCATCGGGTCGACGTCGGACTGGCCGAAGAAGCCGTAGCGGAAGCCGTCGATCATGTAGAAGAACGGGTTCAGGTGCGACACGGTCAGCCAGAACCTGGGCAGCGAATGGATCGAGTAGAACACGCCGGACAGGAAGGTGAGCGGCATGATGAGGAAATTCTGGAACGCGGCCAGCTGGTCGAATTTCTCGGCCCAGACGCCGGCGATCAAGCCCATGGTACCCAGGATGGCCGCGCCCAGCAGGGCGAACACGGCGATCCACAGCGGCGCCGTGAACGACAGGTGGGCGAACCAGGCCGTGACGATGAACACGCCCAGGCCGACGACGATGCCGCGCACCATGGAGGCCAGCACGTAGGCCGAGAAGATTTCCCAGTGCGACAACGGGGTCAGCATCACGAACACCAGGTTGCCCGTGATCTTGGACTGGATCAGCGAGGACGAGGAATTGGCGAACGCGTTCTGCAGCACGCTCATCATCACCAGGCCGGGAATCAGGAAGGCCGTGTAGTTGACGCCCGCGTACACCTGCACCCGGCCTTCGAGCACATGGCCGAAGATCAGCAGATACAGCATGGCCGTCAGGATGGGCGCGGCCACGGTCTGGGTCGCCACTTTCCAGAAGCGCAGGGTTTCCTTGTACACCAGGGTGCGGAAACCGGTCGAGAACAAACTCATACGGTCCCCTTTTCCATGATTTGCAGGAAGATGTCTTCCAGGTCGGCTTGCTGCAATTGCATCTCGTCGATCACGGCGCCGCTTTCGCGCACGCGCGCCAGGATGGTTTCCACTTCCGCGTAATCGTTGATGCGCAGGTTGTATTCGCCCGGCACGGTCAGTTCCGCATGGGTGATCAGGTGCTGCAACTGGGGCGGCAGCGCGCCCTTCAGGTGCAGGTTGAGCTGGGAGCCGGAAATGCGGCGGATCAGGGCGCTCATGGTGTCGAGCGCGACGATCTTGCCGGCCTTGAGCATGGCCACCCGCTTGCACATGGCTTGCGCCTCTTCCAGGTAGTGGGTGGTGAGCACCACCGTGTGGCCTTCGCGGTTCAGGCGCGAGATGAATTTCCACAACGTCTGGCGCAATTCCACGTCGACCCCGGCCGTCGGCTCGTCGAGCACGATCACGGGCGGCTTGTGCACCAGGGCCTGGGCCACCAGCACGCGCCGCTTCATGCCGCCCGACAGCGCGCGCATATTGGTGTCGGCCTTGTTGGTCAGGTCCAGGTTGAACATCACTTCGTCGATCCAGTCGTCGTTGCGCGCCAGGCCGAAATAGCCCGACTGCAAGCGCAGCGTCTCGCGCACCGTGAAGAAGGGGTCGAACACCAGTTCCTGCGGCACCACACCGAGCTTGCGGCGGGCGGCGCGGAAATCCGTCTGCACGTCATGGCCGTGGATGGTGACGCTGCCCCCATCCGGGCGGATCAGGCCGGCGATGATGGAGATCAGGGTGGTCTTGCCGGCGCCATTTGGACCCAGCAGGCCGAAGAACTCGCCCTCCTCGATCGCCAGGGAAACGCCGCCCAGTGCCTGCAGCGACTGGTAGCGCTTCTGGACCTGGTTGATGTGGATAGCTGTCATGCTTGACTTGTCAGTTGTTGCCGCAGCGCAAGGACACGGCAGGGATGCTCGTTGGCGGAAGGTGGTGCTCGTCGCCGCGGCACGGTTTTGGCGGCGGCAACGTTCAATTATAGGGGAAATTTGGTCCGGCAGAGCCGGACCGGGCGATTCGGGGGAGACGGGAAAGGGTCAATGGTGATGCAGTTCGGCCGCCGTCAGGCCGATGGTGGCCGACGCGGACGCGCCTGCCAGGGGAAGCGACTCGGCCGGGGCCGCGTCGGGGAACAACAGGTTGCACACGCCGTACAACTTGGTCAGGCTTTGCAGGGCCGGCGGCAGGTTGCGCAGCGCCAGCGCGAAGCCGGCCTCGCGCGCGGCCCGCTGCCACGCCAGCATGACGGCCACGGCCACCGAATCGACCGTCAGCACGTGGCACAGGTCGAATTCCTTTTGCCCCGCGCGGATGGCCGCCAGCCCGCGCTCGAGCGCCGCAGTGGCGTTGAGCACGGTCAGCGACGACAGCGACTGCAGGTTGTCTAACGTTTCGGCCATGGTCGTCTTAGGTCTTATTTCGCGTTGGAAGCGGCCTTGAGCGGCTTGTTGGCCAGCTTCTTGTTCTTCTCCGACAAGGCCTTGATCAGGCCGTCGATGCCGCCCTTGCTGATCTCGGAGGCGAAGGTACCCTTGTAGGTTTCCACCAGCCAGGCGCCCAGCACGTTGATGTCGTAGATCTTCCAGCCGTTAGCGGGCGACTTGGCGACGCGGTAGTTCAGCGGAATCGGTTCGCCGCGCGGCACGTTGACCTGGGAACGCACTTCCACTTCCGTGTCGGAAGGATCGGCGCGCATCGGCTTGAATTCCACCGTTTCATTCTTGATCTGCGACAAGGCGCCCGAATAGGTATAGATCAGCAGCGTGCGGAACTCGGCCGACAGGGCTTTCTGCTGGTCCGGGGTGGCGTCGCGCCAGAAGCGGCCCGAAGCCAGTTGCGTCATGCGCTGGAAGTCCACGTAGGGCAGAATCTTCGACTCCACCAGGTCCATGACCTTTTTCTGGTCGCCGGCCTGGATCGCCTTGTCGGCCTTGGCCGTGTCGATCACGTCCTGGGAAATGCGTTTGACGAGCACATCCGGCGCCTCGACGGCGGCCGGGGCGGCGCCGGCGGTGGTGGCGGTGGCAGCGGTGGCGGCGCCGGTGTAACCGGCCAGCGCGAAGGTTGCCAGGGCAAGCAATTGTTTGATGTATTTCATGTTTTTCTTACCTATGTTTGGTTCTCGACGGGGTCACAGGCTGTCTTTTTTTGCAGCCGGTGTCTCGGAGTTTAACTCTTTTGGCGCCGGTTCGGATGACACGGGCGCGGAAGTTTCTTCGTCGCCAACTTTTTTCACGCCATCGTCGTCATCATCCCGGGATGGCTTGTGCGGCGGCGCTTCGCCGTCGTAGACCTTGCTTTCGCGCCGTTGCAAAAAGCCGTCGCGCACGAATTCATAGCGGTCCAGCGCCGCGTCTTCCAGCAGCGAGGAAGCGTCCAGCAGGTTGGCGCGCTGGTCCACGGCACGGGTGGCCGTACCGATGTTGCGCAGGTAGATCGGTTCCTTGTAGCGCCAGATGTCGCCGTTGAAGTCCAGCGGCAGGGCGGCCGTGTCGCGCACGGTGGAGGCGCCGAACAGGGGCAGCATCAAATACGGACCGGACGGCACGCCCCAGTGGCCGAGCGTCTGGCCGAAGTCTTCATTGTGCTTGGGCAAGCCCGCCTGGGAGGCGAAGTCGATCAGGCCCAGCAAGCCGAAGCTGGAGTTCAGCGTGAAACGGGCCACATCCGACATGCCGGCCTCACCCTTGCCTTGCAACAAGTTGTTGACGGCGCTCCAGGCGTCGGCCAGGTTGCCGAAGAAGTTGTCGATGCCGGTCTGCACGAACGACGGCAGCACGGCGCGGTAGGCGGTGGCGGCCGGTTTCAGGGCCACCTGGTCGACCGTGTCGTTGAACTTGAACATGGCGCGGTTGAAGCTCTCGTACGGGTCGCGCGGGTTGGGGCCGGCGCAACCGCTGAGAACGGCGGCCGCACCCAGCGTCAGCGCGACGGAACGCCATTTGACGGGGATGGGATTCATTTGGCGTCCTTTCCTTCCGCTGCCTTGCTGTAGATGAACTGGTTGATCAAGTCTTCCAGCACGGCGGCCGACTGGGTGCGGGCGATCTTGTCGCCGGCGGCCAGGTTGTTGGTGTCGCCGCCCGCCTCGATGCCCACATACTGCTCGCCCAGCAGGCCGGCCGTCAGGATCTTGGCCGAGCTATCCTTGGGGAACTTGTAGCCTTCGTCCATGTCCAGCTTGACCAGCGCCTGGTAACTCTTGTCGTCGAACTGGATCTGGCCCACCCGGCCCACCACCACGCCGGCCGCCTTGACGGGCGCCTGGGGACGCAGGCTGCCGATGTTGTCGAACTTGGCCACGATAGTATAGGACTTGCCGAACGACAGCGAGTTCATATTGCCCGCCTTGAGGGCCAGGAACATCAGCGCCGCCGCGCCGATCACGATGAACAGACCTACCCACACATCCAGAGATTTACGTTGCATAACATCATCCTAAAGAATTTTTCGGGCGGCGGCGCGTGCCGCCAGCCACTGTGTTGCGTTTACCGGCGCTCAAACGGCGCTTATTTGCTGAACATCAAGGCCGTCAGCATGAAGTCCAGCCACCAGATCGCCAGCGACGACAGCACCACGGTACGGGTGGTGGCGCGGGCCACGTCTTCCGGCGTGGGTTGCGATTCGTAGCCCTGATACAGTGCGACGAAAGTGATGGCGATGCCGAACACCACGCTCTTGACGAAGCCGTTGAAAATGTCTTTCCAGATATCGACCCCGCCCTGCATCTGCGACCAGAACGCGCCATCGTCCACGCCGATCAGCTGCACGCCCACCAGATAGCCGCCGAACACGCCCACGGCGCTGAAAATGGAGGCCAGCAGGGGCACGGACAGCACGCCGGCCCAGAAGCGGGGCGCCAGCACGCGCTGCAGCGGGTTGACGGCCATCATTTCCATGGCCGACAGTTGCTCGCCCGCCTTCATCAGGCCGATCTCGGCCGTCAGCGAAGTGCCGGCGCGGCCGGCGAACAGCAAGGCCGTGATGACGGGGCCCAGTTCGCGCGTCAGCCCCAGCGCCACCAGCAGGCCCAGCGACTGTTCGGCGCCGTATTTGTTCAGGGTGTAATAACCCTGCAAGCCCAGCACCATGCCCACGAACAGGCCGGACAGGGTGATGATGAGCAGGGAATAATTGCCGATGAAATGCAGTTGCTCGACCACCAGGCGGGGCCGCTTGAGCATGCCCGCGGACAGGCCCAGCATGTTCACGAACATGCGCGCGCCGTAGCCCACGCTGGCGACCTGGTCGCGGGCCGTGGCGCCCAGGCGGGACAGCAGGTTTTCGCCGATCATGGACGCTCTCCCAGGCCCAGGTCGTCGGCCAGCGACTTGCCGGGGTAGTGGAACGGCACCGGGCCGTCCGCTTCCGCGTGGACGAACTGTTTCACGTAAGGGTCGGTCGACACCATCATGTCGTCCGGCGTGCCGTGGGCCACGATCTTGCCCTGCGACAGGAAATACACGTAATCAGCGATGGCGAAGCACTCCTTGACGTCGTGCGACACCAGCACGGTGGTGGAACCGAGCGCCGTATTGAGGTTGCGGATCAGGTTGGCCGTCACGCCCATGGAGATGGGGTCGAGGCCGGCGAACGGCTCGTCGTACATGATCAGTTCCGGATCCAGCGCGATGGAACGGGCCAGCGCCACCCGGCGCGCCATGCCGCCCGAGATCTCGGCCGGCTTCAGTTTGGCCGCGTTGCGCAAGCCGACCGCGTGCAGCTTCATCAGCACCAGGTTGCGGATCAGTTCTTCCGGCAAATCCGTGTGCTCGCGCAGGGGGAAGGCCACGTTTTCGAACACGGTCAAGTCCGTGAACAGGGCGCCATGCTGGAACAACATACCCATTTTGCGGCGCAACAGATACAGGTCATCGGTCTTGAGTTGATGCACCACCTGGCCGTGCACGGTCACCTGGCCCTTTTTGGGGCGCAACTGGCCGCCGATCAGGCGCAGGACAGTGGTCTTGCCGCTGCCCGAACCGCCCATGACGGCCACCACTTTCCCGCGCGGGAAGTCCATCTGGAGGCCAGACAGGATGGGCCGCTTGCCATAGGAGAAGTGCAAATCGCGGATTTCGACTAGATTGGGCACATCGGTACTCATTTTTTGGGATGCCGTATTGTAGTGCAGAAATACACAACTCTGCTGACAGGCCCCTGATTCGGGACGGGAAATGGCAGATAATACAACACTAATGAACGAAAAGTCAGCAAGTTACAATTGGAAACCAGTTTAATTTGTTGCGACGCAGCAAATCATAATGCAAAAAGCCGGAAGCGGCGGGTGCGGCACCCGTCGGCTTCCGGCCTGGTGCAACGATAATGCAGCTTAGCGCGGCAGGACCGACGAACCCATCAGGAATTCATCGACGGCGCGGGCGCACTGGCGGCCTTCGCGGATAGCCCATACCACCAGCGACTGGCCACGGCGCACGTCGCCGGCGGCGAACACCTTGGGCACCGAGGTCTGGTAGCAGCCATCGCCGTCGGTGGTGGCCTTGGCGTTGCCGCGGCCATCCTTCTCCACGCCGAACGCGTCCAGCACTTGCTGCACGGGCGACACGAAGCCCATGGCCAGCAGCACCAGGTCGGCCTTCATTTCGAATTCCGAGTTCGGCACTTCCGTCATCTTGCCGTCTTTCCACTCGACGCGGCAGGCGATCAGCTTTTCAACCTTGCCGCCCTTGCCTTCCAGGCGCTTGGTGGCCACGGCCCAGTCGCGCTGGCAACCTTCGTCGTGCGAGGACGAAGTGCGCAGCTTGGTCGGCCAGTACGGCCACACCAGCGGCTTGTTTTCCTGCTCGGGTGGCATCGGCATCAGTTCGAACTGGGCCACGGACGCGGCGCCATGGCGGTTGGAGGTGCCCACGCAGTCGGAACCGGTGTCGCCGCCGCCGATCACCACCACGTGCTTGCCGGTGGCCTTGATCTGGTCCTTGACCTTGTCGCCCGCGTTGACCTTGTTCTGCAACGGCAGGAAGTCCATGGCGAAGTGCACGCCCTTCAGTTCGCGGCCCGGCACGGGCAGGTCACGCGGCTGCTCGGCGCCGCCGGCCAGCACCACGGCGTCGAAGTCCTTGGCCAGGTCTTCCGGGAAAATGGTTTCCTTGGCCCAGTTGTTGACGTTGGCGGGGAAGTCCTTGCCCACCAGTACGCTGGTGCGGAACACGACGCCTTCCGCTTCCATTTGCTTGATGCGGCGGTCGATGTGCGACTTTTCCATCTTGAAGTCAGGGATGCCGTAGCGCAGCAGGCCGCCCACGCGGTCGCTCTTCTCGAACACGGTCACGGCGTGGCCGGCGCGGGCCAGTTGCTGCGCGGCGGCCAGGCCGGCGGGGCCGGAACCGATCACGGCCACTTTCTTGCCGGTCTGCTTGGCGGCCGGTTGCGGCACCACCCAGCCATGTTCCCAGCCTTCGTCGATGATCTTGTGCTCGATCGACTTGATGCCCACCGGGTCTTCGCTGATGCCCAGCGTGCACGCCGATTCGCAGGGCGCGGGGCAGATGCGGCCCGTGAACTCGGGGAAGTTGTTGGTCGAGTGCAGCACGTCCAGCGCTTCGCGGTAGTTGCCGCGATATACCAGGTCGTTCCAGTCAGGGATGATGTTGTTGACCGGGCAGCCGTTGTTGCAGAACGGGATGCCGCAATCCATGCAGCGCGCGCCCTGGACCTTGGCTTGCTCGTTGGTCAGCGGGATGACGAATTCCGCATAGTTCTTGAGACGGGCGGCAGGCGGCAGATAGCCCTCTTCCTGACGCTTGAATTCCATGAAGCCGGTGATTTTACCCACGATAAATCCTCAAATAATGTGCTGGCGGGGGGCAGGCCGGAGCCTGCCCTCGGTCGTAATGTGCTGGTTGGCTCAGGCGGCTTTAGGCTGCACGACGGACGCTTCGTTCGCCATGTCCTCGGCCATTTCGGCCAGCGCGCGCTTGTACTCGCTCGGGAACACCTTGACGAACTTGCTGCGGCCTTCGGCCCAGTTGTCGAGCAGGTAACGCGCGCGGGTGCTGCCCGTGTGCTTGAAGTGACGCTCGATCAGGCGCTTGAGGATCACTTCGTCCGCTTCCGGCTCGCCGTCGCGGTGCTGGCTGTGCCAGGTGGCGCGGTCGAGGTGCTGCTCGGCGGCCGTCAGCACGGATTCCAGGCTCACCATGGCCGTGTTGCACTTGCCGGCGAAGTCGCCGTCCGGGTCGTACACGTAGGCGATACCGCCCGACATGCCGGCCGCGAAGTTACGGCCCGTGGCGCCCAGCACCACCACCGTGCCGCCCGTCATGTATTCGCAACCATGGTCGCCCAGGCCTTCCACCACCGCCGTGGCGCCGGAGTTACGCACGGCGAAACGCTCGCCGGCCACGCCGTTGAAGAAGGCTTCGCCACTGATGGCGCCGTACAGCACGGTGTTGCCGATGATGATGTTATCGACCGCCCAGCCACGGAATTCCGTGTTCGGACGCACGATGATGCGGCCACCCGACAAGCCCTTGCCCACGTAGTCGTTGCCTTCGCCCACCAGGTCGATGGTGATGCCGTGCGCCAGGAAGGCGCAGGCCGACTGGCCAGCCGTACCTTGCAGCTGGATGTGGATGGTGTCGTCCGGCAGGCCGGCGTGGCCGTAGCGCTTGGCCACTTCGCCCGACAGCATGGTGCCGACCGTGCGGTTGACGTTGCGCACCGGCGAGATGAACGAGACGCGCTCGCCTTTCTCCAGCGCCGCCTTGGCTTGCGCGATCAGCTTGTGGTCCAGCGCCTTGTCCAGGCCGTGGTCCTGCTCTTCGGTGTGGAACACGGACTGGCCGTTCTGCACTTCCGGCTGGTAGAACACGGTGCTGAAGTCCAGCCCGCGCGCCTTCCAGTGGGCCACGGCTTTCGATTTGTCCAGCAGGTCGGCGCGGCCGATCAGCTCGTCGAAGGTGCGGATGCCCAGTTGCGCCATCAACTGGCGGGCTTCCTCGGCCACGAAGAAGAAGTAGTTGACCACGTACTCGGGCTTGCCGGAGAACTTGGCGCGCAGCTCGGGGTCTTGCGTGGCCACGCCCACCGGGCAGGTGTTCAGGTGGCACTTGCGCATCATGATGCAGCCTTCCACCACCAGCGGCGCGGTGGCGAAGCCGATCTCGTCGGCGCCCAGCATGGCGGCGATCACGACGTCGCGACCGGTCCGCATCTGGCCGTCGGCCTGGACCCGGATGCGGCTGCGCAGGCCGTTCAGGACCAGGGTCTGCTGCGTTTCCGCCAGGCCCAGTTCCCATGGCGTGCCGGCGTGCTTGACCGACGACAGCGGCGAAGCGCCCGTGCCGCCGTCATGGCCAGCCACCACCACGTGGTCGGCCTTGGCCTTGGTGACGCCGGCGGCCACGGTGCCGATCCCCACTTCCGACACCAGCTTGACCGAGATCGAAGCGCGCGGGTTGGCGTTCTTCAAGTCGTGGATCAGTTGGGCCAGATCTTCGATCGAGTAGATATCGTGGTGCGGTGGCGGCGAGATCAGACCCACGCCCGGCACCGAGAAGCGCAGCTGGGCGATGTATTCCGACACCTTGTGGCCTGGCAGCTGGCCGCCTTCGCCCGGCTTGGCGCCTTGCGCCATCTTGATCTGGATCTGGTCGGCCGAGTTCAGGTACTCGGCGGTGACGCCGAAGCGGCCCGAGGCTACCTGCTTGATGCGCGAGCGCATCGAGTCGCCTTCCTGCAGCGGAATGTCGACCACCACGCGGTCCTTGCCGACCACGGAGGCCATGGTTTCGCCCTGCTTGATCTTGATGCCCTTCAGTTCCATCGTGTAGCGCGCTGGATCCTCGCCGCCTTCACCGGTGTTGGACTTGCCGCCGATGCGGTTCATGGCCACGGCCAGGGTGGCGTGCGCCTCGGTCGAGATCGAACCGAGCGACATGGCGCCGGTGGCGAAGCGCTTGACGATTTCCTTGGCCGGTTCCACTTCTTCCAGCGGAATCGCCTTTTTCGGGTCGAGCTTGAACTCGAACAGGCCGCGCAGGGTCAGGTGGCGCTTGCTCTGGTCGTTGATGATCTGCGCATATTCCTTGTAGCTGGAATAGTTGTTGGCGCGGGTCGAGTGTTGCAGCTTGGCGATCGCGTCCGGGGTCCACAGGTGGTCTTCGCCGCGCACGCGGAATGCGTATTCGCCGCCCGCGTCCAGGTGGTTGGCCAGCAGCGGATCGTCACCGAAGGCCAGGTGGTGCAGGCGCAGCGCCTCTTCCGCCACTTCGAACACACCGATGCCTTCCACGTTGGAGGCCGTGCCCTTGAAGTACTTGTCGACCAGCGACTTGTTGAGGCCGATGGCTTCGAAGATCTGGGCGCCGCAGTAGGACATGTAGGTCGAGATGCCCATCTTGGACATCACCTTCATCAAGCCCTTGCCGATGGCCTTGGTGTAGTTGTAGATCGCCGTTTCGCCCGACAGTTCGCCCGGCATGTCCTGCGCCAGTTCGATCAGCGTTTCCATCGCCAGGTAAGGGTGGACGGCTTCCGCGCCGTAGCCGGCCAGCAGCGCGAAGTGGTGCGTCTCGCGGGCCGAGCCGGTTTCCACCACCAGGCCGGTGGAGGCGCGCAGGCCCTTGCTCACCAGGTGCTGGTGGATGGTGGAGGTGGCCAGCAGGGCCGGGATGGCGACGCGGTCGGCGCAGATCGAACGGTCCGACACGATCAGGATGTTGTGGCCCGACTTGACGGCGTCCACGGCTTCCGCGCACAGCGACGCCAGGCAGGCTTCCACGCCATCCTTGCCCCAGGCCAGCGGGTAGCAGATGTTCAGTTCATACGACTTGAACTTGCCGCCCGTGTGGGCGCTGATGCCGCGCAGGCGGGCCATGTCGTTGAAGCCCAGGATGGGCTGCGCCACTTCGAGGCGCATCGGCGGGTTGACGTTGTTGGTGTCGAGCAGGTTCGGTTTCGGGCCGATGAAGGACACCAGCGACATCACCATCGCTTCGCGGATCGGGTCGATCGGCGGGTTGGTCACTTGCGCGAACAGCTGCTTGAAGTAGTTGTACAGCGGCTTGAGCTTGTTGGACATGACGGCCAGCGGCGAGTCATTGCCCATGGAGCCCGTGGCTTCCTCGCCGGCCACGGCCATTGGCGCCATCAGGAACTTCAGGTCTTCCTGGGTGTAGCCGAACGCTTGCTGGCGGTCCAGCAGGGAAGGCATGGGCTTCTCGCCCGGCGCGGTGGCGTACTTGGCGCGGTTGTGGGCCAGCTGGCTTTCGCTCAGCTTGATCTCGTCGAGCTTGATGCGCACGGCGTTGATCCACGCCTTGTAGGGCTTGGCGTTGGCGTAGGTGTCCTTCAATTCCTTGTCGCCGATGATGCGGCCCGCTTCCAGGTCGATCAGGAACATCTTGCCTGGCTGCAGACGCCATTTCTGGATGATCTTCGATTCGGGAATCGGCAGCACGCCCGATTCCGACGCCATCACCACCAGGTCGTCATCGGTGACGATGTAGCGGGCCGGGCGCAGGCCATTGCGGTCCAGCGTGCCGCCGATGTAGCGGCCGTCGGTGAAGGCCATGGCGGCCGGGCCGTCCCATGGTTCCATCATGGCGGCGTGGTATTCGTAGAAGGCGCGGCGGTTGTCATCCATCAGGCCGTGGTTTTCCCACGCTTCCGGAATCATCATCATCATGGCCTGGGCGATCGGGTAGCCCGCCATCAGCAGCAGTTCCAGCGCGTTGTCGAAGCAAGCCGTGTCGGACTGGCCTTCATAGATCAGCGGGAACAGCTTTTGCAGGTCCTCGCCCAGCACGGCCGACTTCATCACGCCTTCGCGGGCGCGCATCCAGTTGAAGTTGCCTTTGACGGTGTTGATCTCGCCGTTGTGGGCGATCAGGCGGTACGGGTGGGCCAGCGGCCACTCGGGGAAGGTGTTGGTGGAGAAGCGCTGGTGCACCAGGGCCAGGGCCGACACGCAGCGTGCGTCCTGCAGGTCGCGGTAGTACACGCCGACCTGGTCGGCCAGCAGCAGGCCCTTGTAGACGATGGTACGGGCCGACATCGAGGCCACGAAGAATTCCTTGCCGTGGATCAGCTTCAGTGCCTGGATCGCGTGGCCCGACGATTTGCGGATCACGTACAGTTTGCGTTCCAGCGCGTCCGTCACCATGATGTCGGCGCCGCGGCCGATGAAGATCTGGCGGATCACGGGTTCTTTGGCGCGCACGGTGGGCGACATCGGCATGTCGCAGTCGACCGGCACATTGCGCCAGCCCAGCACGACCTGGCCTTCGGCGCGCACGGCGCGTTCGATTTCCTGTTCGCAAGCGATGCGCGACGCGTTTTCCTTGGGCAGGAATACCATGCCGACGCCGTATTCGCCTGGCGGCGGCAGTTCGATGCCTTGCTTGGCCATCTCGTCGCGGTAGTACTGGTCAGGAATCTGGATCAGGATACCGGCGCCATCGCCCATCAGCGCGTCGGCGCCCACGGCGCCCCGGTGATCGAGGTTCTTCAGGATCAGCAGACCCTGCTCAATGATCGAATGGCTCTTGTTGCCCTTGATGTGGGCGACGAAACCGACGCCGCAGGCATCGTGTTCATTGGACGGATCGTACAGACCTTGGGCTTTCATTGGGGGTTCTCCGCTGCAATTTGGACTATCGAAGCCCTAGAGTAGTGCAATGCAGCAGAAACTTCAACAATAACAATTAGGGTCGGAGTCGAATTAAATTTTTAAATGATGCCGCAAAATTTAATTAGGGACAGAGTGAGTGCAGGATAAAAGAAATGCGGCTGGGCGCCGTTTCCGGCGCGCCGCCGTGTGTGGTTCAACAATATCGATTGACATATCCAATATGCTGGACGAAAATTCCAACATGAAAGATCCTGCTTACCCACCGCCGCCACCAGACATCAACCAGCGCATCGCGGATCGCCTGCGCGCCTTGCGTGGCGAGCGCGGCCTGTCGCTCGATGTGCTGGCAAAGAAGAGCGACGTCAGCCGCTCGATGATTTCGCTGATCGAACGCGGCGAAACCAGCCCCACCGCCGTCGTGCTGGACAAACTGGCATGCGGCCTGGGCGTCACGCTGGCCTCCCTGTTCGAAGCGCCGCGCCCCGACGCCAGCCCGCTCGTGCGGCAAGCCGAGCAGTTGCAATGGACCGATCCGCAGTCCGGCTACACGCGGCGCAATATTTCGCCGCCCCATTTCCGTTCGCCGCTGCAGATCGTCCAGATCGATTTCCCGGCGGGCGCCACCGTGACCTACGAGGCGGGACGGCGCGAGGTCGGCATCCAGCAGCAGGTGTGGATGCTGGCGGGCTGCATGGAAGTCATTGTCGATGGCAACGAGCACCGCTTGCTGGCGGGCGACTGTTTGGCGATGCGGGAGAACCAGCACATCGTTTATCGGAATACCAGCGCGCTGGCGGCGCGCTACGCCGTGGTGGTCAACACCGGTTTTCTCACTTCCTGAAGGGACAACATGCGTATTTCCTTTGAATCCCCCGACCAGGCCGATGCCATCGCCCTGGTCGCCGAGCTGGATGCCTACCAGGACGCGCTGTATCCGCC
Organism: Rugamonas apoptosis; assembly: GCF_014042355.1. Taxonomy (GTDB): domain Bacteria; phylum Pseudomonadota; class Gammaproteobacteria; order Burkholderiales; family Burkholderiaceae_D; genus Rugamonas; species Rugamonas apoptosis. The sequence continues at coordinate 658,888 of NZ_JACEZU010000001.1, read as the reverse complement.
CGAAAGCCGGCATGCGCTGGACCTGACAGCGGTCACGGAACAGGGCCTGCTGTTCGTCATGGCCCGGGACGAAGCAGGGCAAGCCGTGGGTTGCGGGGCCGTGGTGCTGGGCGCGGAATATGGCGAGCTCAAGCGCATCTACGTACGCCCCCAGCAACGCGGCTCAGGGCTGGCGAAAAAGATCGTGCGGACCCTGGAGGATGCGGCCATCGCGTCCGCATGCACGGTACTGAAACTGGAAAGCGGCCCCTATCAGCCGCAAGCGCTGGGCTTGTACGCTCGCTGCGGCTACGAACGCTGCGCTCGCTTCGGCACCTACGCGGATGATCCCTTAAGCGTATTCATGCAGAAGAATCTCGCGTTCAGTTGACCGGCTCGGACGGCTCCGCCACGCCGTTCTCTGCCGGCGCCGGCTTCTTGAACGGCCGCCCCCGCTTGGCGGGCAAGACCTGGCGCTTCATCTTGTGCTCCAGCTCGCGCTTGTACTGGTCCGAACCCAGCGGCCAGCCCTTGAGCACGGCCCGGTCGATGGTGTCGATCTGCTCCGCCGTGAGTGCCGTCTCGCCCAGCGCGATATAGGCCGCTTCGCGCTGGAATGGTGTGTTGCCCAACTCCCAATATTGCGGATGATCCGTGATCAGCGCGTCCACCAGCTGGCCCGCGTGGTGGGCGTAGCTGGACCAGGGATAGTCGGCGGCGGCCGCCGCCAGCCCGGCCCGCACCGGGTTGAACTCGATGTAGCGGCTGCATTGCATGAAGAAATGGTCGGCGTCCACCACGGAGGTCTTGTAACGGCCATTCCATAGCGTGCCGCTGCGGCCGTATTTCTGGTTGAAGTAGGGCACGTAGTAACGGCCTATCCATTGCATCATCTGGCCCAGGCCCTCCGCGTCGGAGGGCGTGGCGAGCAGGTGCACGTGGTTGGGCATGAGCACGTAGGCGTGGATGGCGACCTGGTAGTTGCGGGCGGCCGTGCGCAGCCAGCCGAGGAAAGCCAGGTAATCGGCCGTGTCCTGGAACACGGGCTGGCCATTGTTGCCGCGCTGGATGACGTGGTGCGGCTGGTTGGGAATGATGAGGCGGGGCAGTCGGGCCATGCGGAAATCAGGGGAAAGTGAGGCCGGCGAGGGCGGGCTAAGCCCTTATCTTACCCGCCAGCCTCTACTCTGTCCCTGATTATTTTTTAAAATCGTAACATCGGCCCGACTCTGTCCCTATATTGTCAGAATTCTTCCCACTCAGGCGCCGCCGCCTGTTGTTTGCCGGGGCGGACCACCGGCAGCGCCGTGCGCGCCGGGGCGGCCGGCAGGGAACGGGGCGCCGTTTGCGCCCGGCTCGGGCCTTGGCCGGCGCCCGTCAGCTGGAACACGCTCACCACCTCGGCCAGGGCCGTGCTCTGGTCCTGCAGTGAGGCGGCGGCGGCCGCCGCTTCCTCCACCAGGGCCGCATTCTGCTGGGTCACCTGGTCCATCTGCGAGATGGCGCGGTTGATCTGTTCGATGCCCACGGTCTGTTCCGAGCTGGCGGCCGTGATATCGCCGATGATATCTGTCACGCGCCGCACGTTGATCACGATTTCCTTCATCGTGCTGCCGGCCTCGTCCACCAGACGGGCGCCAGCCTCGACCTTGTCGACGGAATCGCCGATCAGTTCCTTGATTTCCTTGGCGGCGGCGGCGCTGCGCTGGGCCAGGTTGCGCACTTCGGTGGCGACGACGGCGAAGCCGCGTCCCTGTTCGCCGGCCCGGGCCGCTTCCACGGCCGCGTTCAGGGCCAGGATATTGGTCTGGAACGCGATGCCGTCGATCACGGCGATGATGTCGACGATCTTGCGGGCCGACGCATTGATCATGCCCATGGTGTCCACCACTTCCTCCACCACGGTGCCGCCCTTGACGGCCACTTCCGAGGCCGACAGCGCCAGCGTGTGGGCCTGGCGCGAACTGTCGCCATTCTGCTTGACGGTGGCCGTCAGCTGCTCCATCGAGGACGCCGTCTGCTGCAGCGAGCTGGCCTGCTGCTCGGTGCGGGCCGACAGGTCCAGGTTGCCGCTGGCGATCTGGCTGGAGGCGGTGGCGATGGTTTCCGTGCCCTGGCGCACCTGGCCGACGATGTTGACCAGGCTGGCGTTCATCTCCTTCAGCGCTTGCAGCAACATGCCCGTCTCGTCGGCGCTACGCACGTCGATCCGGCTGTTGAGGTTGCCCGCCGCCACCGTCTGCGCCACTTGCACCGCCTTGTGCAGCGGCCGCGTGATGGACACGGCGATCAGGTAGGCGAACCAGCTGCCCAGCACCAGCCCGCCGGCCACCAGCGCCAGCAGGAAGCGCTGGCCGTCGCGGTATTGCTGCTGGACTTGGGCGGCCAGAGTGCGGCCCACGTCCGCCTCATAGCTGCCGATCTTCTCCACACTGGTCAGGTAGGCCGTGAACTGGCCTTCCAGTTTGCTGTCGACCAACTGGCGGGTCGCCTCCTGGTCGGTCTTCTTGAGCTTGAACACGATGTCGCGGGTGGCGGCGTAATCCTTGCGCACGGCCGTCACGGCGTCCAGCAGGACTTTTTCCTCCGGACTGACGAGCATGGGTTCCAATTGTTTCTGGATGGCGTTCACACGGGCCCGGGTAGCCGCCGCCTGTTGCGCCTCGGTGGGCGACTCGGCCTGGTCCGCATTGCGGGCGAAGGCGATCACGCGGATACCGGAAATGCTGATCAGGTTGTGCCATTCGGCCGTCAGGCGTTCCTTGAGCATGGCTTCGCTGACCATTTGCTCCGTCAGCCGCCCCACCTCTTGCAGGCGCCAGATACCGGCCGCCGCCATCGCCATCATCAACACCAGCATCAGGCCAAAACCGCCGCCCAGCCGTACCCCAATTTTTAAGTCGGAAATCTTCATCGTGAACTCTCCCCAGTCATGGACAATGCGCCCACCCGCTGTCGGTAGATACGATCAGATGGTGCGTGGAAAGTTCATACTACGTGATGGATAGCAGGAGAAAACTCACATATTCCCACAAGCAATAAAAATACCTGCGGTATTGTTGAGTAAAAGTCAAGAAATGTTAAAGCTGGCCGACAGGCTGTAGCCTTCGCCATAGGCGCTGCGCAGGGGCAGATCCTGGCCCAGGCCGGTGCGCGCCTTTTTGCGCAAACGATACACCAGCATATCCACGCGGCGGCCGGCGTCGGGATCGTCGCCGCCGATCCCGGCCACGATCACCTGGCGCGGCACGGGCCGGGTGTTAATGGTGAGCAGGTGCAGGAAATTGCATTCCTTTTCCGTCAGCGTGATGGCCAGCCCTTGCAGCTCCAGCTGGCGGGCCGAAACCCGCAGCGTCCACTTGCTGGGCACAGGCACGGGATCCTGGGGACCCACGCGCCGGTCCAGCGCCTCGATGTGGGCGGCCAGTTCGGGGAATTTGATGGGTTTGGTCAGATAATGGTCGGCGCCCAGGCGCAGGCCCAGGATGCGGTTGTCGAACGCCACCCGCCCCGTCAGCACCAGCAGCCCGATCTGCGGATACAGCTGGCGCATGCGGGGAATCACATTGAAGCCATCCTCATCGGGCAAGCCCAGGTCCAGCACCACCACCCCCACCTTGCCCTGGCTGAGGGCGGACCACATCTCGCTGGCGTTGTTGGTGATATGCACCTCGTGTTCAAGCTCAGTCAAAAACTCTGCCATCTCTTCGGCATAGTCCAGATTGTCTTCCACGATGAGTATTTGCGTCATTGATGCGCCATTTGGTCCGATGTGTGAGCAATCGTGCTCAATTCTGCCCCGTGGCAGAGTGAACTTGCGTCGGGGAATTATCACTGCTGCCTAGTGCTTGTGCAAGGCTTTTCCCGGCGGCGGCGGCGGCCGGCAACCAAATCCGACATTCCACGCCGCTTTCAGGAAGATTCTTCACGTCCAGCGTGCCGCCGTGGACATCGACCACGGCCCGCGCCATGTACAGGCCCAAACCGGAGCCGGCGATGCCGGCCGCGTTCGCGCCACGGTAGCCCTTGTCGCATACGCGCCCCAGGTCGGCGGCCGGGATGCCCTCGCCATGGTCGCGCACCAACAATTCGATGCCGCCTTCCATTGCCTTTTTACCTATCAATTCTATCGCGGTATCGGGTTTTGTGTACTTAATTGCATTATCGATTAAGACTTCTATTGCCAGACGCAGCCCATCGGGCTCGCACCGTATCCACTGCGGCAAGCCGGTGCAGCGCACGGCGATGGCCGCGCGCCGGGCGCGGGCCTGGCTGGCGGCCGTTTCCAGCAGGGCCTGGGGCGAGAGCTCATTGGGCTGGCGGGCGCGGCCGATGCTGGCCAGCCGCTCCGGCGACAGGTAGTCGTCCACCATGGCCAGCAGGCGGTCGACGGCGCTCTGGATCTTGCTGTAGCGCTTGCGGGTGGCTTCATCGTGGTGGGCGCCCGTCATTTCCAGGCGCTGGATGGCGCCGTCGATGGTGGCCAGCGGGCTGCGGAATTCATGCGACACCATGGACGCGAATTTCTTGTGCTGTTCGGCCAGCGCGCGCTGTCCGCTCAGGTCGCGCACCACGCCCACCAGGGTGGCGGGGCGGCCATCGTCGCCCAGCACCACGGTCGATTCGATCTCGACCGGCACCAGGTGGCCATCCGCGTGCGGTTGCTCGGACTGGCGCACCACACGCATGCGGCTCAGGTCGCCCGCCGCCAGCCGGGCCAGCCGGGCCGGCAACTGGGCCAGCAGGGCGGCCGCCAGCGGCTGCGCCGTGTCGAGCCGGTAGCCGAACTGGCGTTCGGCCGCCGGGCTCAAATACGTCAGCCGGCCGCTGGCGCAGTCAGCCATCCAGCTCACTTCACTACTGTGTTCAAGCAGCAGCCGGTAGCGGGCCGCGTTGAGACGGGCCTCCCGCAGCGCTGTGTCGAGTTCCTGAACTGTTGGCATGAATGAAACTACATTTATAAAGCAACATGGGCGAGTATAGCCCCCTCGGCCTTAATCGACCAGCGGGGCGAAGATCTGCTGCAAGTCTTCCTGCGTCAACGCCATCTTCTGCGATTCCCCCTCGGCCAGGATGGATTGCGCCAGGTCCGATTTCTTCTGTTGCAAGACCTGGATCTTCTCCTCCAGCGTGCCTTTGGCGATCAGCTTGTAGACGAACACGGGCTTGTCCTGGCCGATGCGCCAGGCGCGGTCGGTGGCCTGGTTTTCCGCCGCCGGGTTCCACCACGGATCGTAATGGATCACCGTGTCGGCCGCCGTCAGGTTCAGGCCCACGCCGCCCGCCTTCAAGCTGATCAGGAAGATCGGCACGGCACCCTGCTGGAACGCGGCCACTTGCGCGCCGCGGTCCTTGGTGTCGCCGGTCAGCAAGGCGTACGGAATGTCGCGCGCCTCCAGTTCCTGCTCGATCAATTCCAGCATGGAGGTGAACTGGGAGAACACGAGGATCTTGCGGTCCTCCTCCAGCAAATCCTCCACCATCTGCATCAGGTCGGCCAGCTTGGCGGAACCGGCCGTCTGCTTCTTGGCCGGCAGCGATTTGACCAGGCGCGGATCGCAACATACCTGGCGCAGCTTGAGCAAGGCCTCCAGGATCACGATCTGGCTGCGGGCCACGCCCTTGCGGTCGATTTCGTCGCGCACTTTCTGGTCCATGGCCAGCCGCACCGTCTCGTACAGGTCGCGCTGGGCGCCCGTGAGTTCCACCTTGCGCACCATTTCCGTCTTGGGCGGCAATTCCTTGGCCACGCTGTCCTTGGTCCGGCGCAACAGGAAAGGCTTGATGCGGCGGTTCAGCAGGGTGCGCCGCAACGGATCGTCCTGGCGCTCGATGGGGTGGCGGAACTGGGTATTGAAGGTCTTCTCGTCGCCCAGCAGGCCCGGCAGCAGGAAGTGGAATTGCGACCACAGCTCGCCCAGGTGGTTTTCCAGCGGCGTGCCCGACAGGCACAGCCGGTGGCGCGCGCGCAACAGGCCGGCGCTCTGGGCCGCCTTGGAGCGGGTGTTCTTGATGTAGTGCGACTCGTCCAGGATGACCAGGTGGAAATCATGCTCGCGCAGTTTTTCCTCGTCGCGCGGCAGCAGGGCGTAGGTGGTCAGCACCAGGTCGGACTGGGCGATCTGGTCGAATTGGGCCATGCGATCCTTGCCTTGCAGCAGCAGCACGCGCAGGCTGGGGGCGAAACGGGCCGCCTCGTCCTGCCAGTTGCCCATCAGGCTGGTGGGGGCGATCACCAAGGTGGGGGCCGTCAGCCGGCCCGCCTCTTTTTCCACCAGGATGTGGGCCAGCGTTTGCACCGTCTTGCCCAGGCCCATGTCGTCGGCCAGGATGCCGGCGAAACCGTATTCGCGCAGGAACTGCATCCAGGCCAGACCGTCGGCCTGGTAGTCGCGCAGGGTCGCCTGCAGGCCGGCCGGGGTGGCCACCCGCTTGACGGCGCCGAACTGGTTCAGGCGCGCGCCCATCTGGCGCAATTCCTCGCCGCCCGTCCAGCGCAATGCCACGTTGCGCGACAGTTCGTCGAGGCGGGCCGCGTCCAGCGTGGCCATGCGCAGCGAAGTCTTGATTTTGTCGCTGAAATACAACTCACCGAGCGTATTGAGGATGGGTTGCACCCGGCCCCACGGCAAGGCCACCCGGTTGCCATCGGGCAAAGTGGCCAGCATCTGGTCGTGGGCCGCGTAGGCGGCCATGGTTTTCGGATTGAAATCGTGAGGCGCGTTGCGGATCAGCTGCACCAGCACCGGCAGCAGCGGCACCCGTTGCTGGTTGACGACGATGCCCAGTTCCAGCTCGAACCAGGCGTGGCCGCCGTCGGCGCTGTCCGGTGTCACGTCCGCATACCAGTCCTCCACGGCCGTCATGTCATAGCGATAACGGGGGCTCTTTTCCACTTTCCAGCCTTGCGCCAACAAGGTGGCCAGGCCGTCGCCGGCGAAACGGATCCAGTCGGCTTGGCCGGCCAGCAACTGGCCGCCTTTCACGCTGCTCAGCGGCTGGGCGCCCGGCTTGCGGAAGTCCATCGATTGCAACAGTTCCAGCGCGGCCGTCTCGGCCGCCATGTCGCGCTGGATGATTTCCGTCACGTCGCCGCGCTGGCGCACCACGCGCTGGGACGGGTCGAACGACACCCGCTCGCCATCGTAATCGTAGGACAGCACGGCGAAATCGTGCCAGCGCTGCACGCTGCCGTCGGCCAGCATGGCCGCGTCCAGCAGCAGCACGGGACGGGGACGCACGTCCTCGCGCACGCGCTGGGGCAAGGGCTGGGGCAGCGGCATCAGTTGCTGCAAGCCATGGGCCAGCAACAATTGCGATACACGCACCTTGTCGTTGGCTGTGAGCAACGGTGCCTGGGCCACCAGCGCCTGCAATTCAGCCAGCGGGATGGCGGCGCCGCCCTGGTTCAGTTGCAGCACGCCGCAGGACAGGTTGTCGATATACCACGGTGGATCGGTCGGCAACATGTAATCGATCTGGTCGGCGCCATGGTGGCGCGCGCCTTCGGGCGCCTCCACCTGCCAGCCCAGCCGCAGTCCCTTGCCTTCCTCGCGCCACACGAGGTTGGCCGGACGCAACGGTCCCGCCTTGAGCGGATATACCAGGCCATTGCCCACGTCGGCCCAGGAGTTGGCCCACAGCAATTTTTCCTGATCGGACAGCATTTGCAGCAGGGCCGCGCCGATCTTGCCGCGCGGCTCGGTGGCGCTGCCCGTCTGGGAGGCGGCGCCGCTGCGCATGGCCACGAAGAAACGGATCAAATCCTCATCGCCGGGGGCCAGGAAGCTGGGCGGGGCCGACAACAGGGAGAAAATCTCACTGACCGGGCTGGCGGCGGCCACGTCGCCGTTGGCGCGCAGGCGCGCCTTGTACAGGCACAGGGCCACATGGCGGCCGCCGCTGGTGGGCGCCATCACGTAGATCAAGCGGAACTGGGTCTGCTTGGGATCGGCGTCGACCGGGACGGCGGGCAGTTTGGCCTTGGGATGCGCGGCCGCATCCACCCGCTGCAGCCAGATGGCGACAGCGTACGACAATTGGTTCGCGGGCGGCGCGGGGCGTGCCGGTACGGCTGGGGCATCGGTGGCGTCGTCGCGGGTGATATCCATAGGGCGCATTGTTGGTCAAAGATGGTTCAAAAACGGCAACAGGCAATATTATCCGCGATACGGGGCTTCGTGTTTGCGTAATCTTCAGCAAGCTTCACGGCGCGTAGGGCGGCGCACAGTCCTTTTGGACTGTCAAGACTGGCGCAATCGCTCCGATTGCGTATCATTCCGGGCTTGACTGCTTAGGAACCACCCCTCATGTTGCCTTCCATCGAACAACGTCTTGCCCTGGAACTGGCCGCCAAGCCCGTCCAGGTCGCCGCCGCCATCGCCCTGCTGGACGAAGGCGCCACCGTGCCTTTCATCGCCCGCTACCGCAAGGAAGCCACCGGCGGGCTGGACGATACCCAGTTGCGCCTGCTGGAGGAACGGCTGCGCTACCTGCGCGAGCTGGAAGAGCGCCGCGCCGCCATCGTCGCCTCGATCACCGAGCAAAACAAGATGACGCCTGAGTTGTTAGATGCAGTCATGCACGCGGAAGACAAGACCCGGCTGGAAGACTTGTATCTGCCCTACAAGCAAAAACGCCGCACCAAGGCCCAGATCGCCATTGAAGCGGGCCTGGCGCCGCTGGCCGACGGCTTGCTGGCCAACCCGGAACTGACTCCTGAAATGGAAGCCAATAAGTTCCTGCGCGACGCTTTCACCACGGCCGACGGCAACAATCCCGGCGTACCCGACACCAAGGCCGCCCTCGACGGCGCGCGCCAGATCCTGATGGAACGCTTCGCCGAAGATGCCACGCTGCTGCAATCGCTGCGCGAGTACGTCCTCGATCATGGCGTAGTGGAATCGAAAGTCATTGAAGGAAAGCAAGAAGAAGGCGAAAAGTTCGCTGATTACTTCGATTATTCGGAAACCCTGGGCACCGTGCCGTCGCACCGCGCGCTGGCCCTGTTGCGCGGCCGCCGCGAAGGCATCCTGGACGTGACGCTGCGGCTGGACACGGAAGCGGAAAAACCGAAGTGGGACGCGCCCCACAACCCATGCGAAAGCCGCATCGCGGCCCGCTTCGGCATCAAGCAGGCCGGCCGGCCGGCCGACAAGTGGCTGGCCGACACGGCGCGCTGGACCTGGCGCGTGAAAAGCTTCATGCACCTGGAAACGGAACTGATGGGCGCACTGCGCGAACGCTCGGAACTGGACGCCATCAATATCTTCGCCACCAATCTGAAGGCGCTGCTGCTGGCCGCGCCAGCCGGCCAGCGCGCCACCATGGGCCTGGATCCGGGCCTGCGCACGGGTGTGAAAGTGGCCGTGGTGGACGCCACCGGCAAGGTGGTGGACACGGCCGTCATTTACCCGCACCAGCCCAAGAATGACTGGGAAGGCTCGCTGCACGTGCTGGGCAAGCTGGCCGCCAAGCATAACGTTTCCCTGATCTCGATCGGCAACGGCACCGCCTCGCGCGAAACGGACAAGCTGGCACAGGATCTGATCAAACGCCATCCGGACCAGAAACTGACCAAGATCGTCGTCTCCGAAGCGGGCGCCTCGGTGTACTCGGCTTCCGAATTCGCCTCGCGCGAGTTGCCGGACATGGACGTATCGCTGCGCGGCGCCGTCTCCATCGCCCGCCGTCTGCAAGACCCGCTGGCCGAACTGGTGAAGATCGATCCCAAATCGATCGGCGTGGGCCAGTACCAGCATGACGTGTCGCAAACCCAGCTGGCCCGTTCGCTGGACGCCGTGGTGGAGGATTGCGTGAACGCGGTCGGCGTCGACGTGAACACGGCCTCGGCGCCGCTGCTGGCGCGCGTGTCGGGCCTGTCGGCCTCGGTGGCCCAGTCCATCGTCACCTACCGCGACATGAAGGGCGCGTTCCCGTCGCGCGCGGCCCTGAAAGCCGTGCCGCGCCTGGGCGACAAGACGTTCGAACAGGCGGCCGGCTTCCTGCGCGTGATGGGCGGTGAAAACCCGCTGGACGCCTCGGCCGTGCACCCGGAATCGTATCCGCTGGTGGAAAAGATCCTGAGCGATATCAAAAAGGATATCCGCGCCGTGATCGGTGAAACGGCCGTGATCAAGACCCTGAGCCCGGCCAAGTATGCGGACGACAAGTTCGGCGTGCCCACCGTGACCGACATCCTGAAGGAACTGGAAAAACCGGGCCGCGACCCGCGGCCGGAATTCAGCACCGCCACCTTCAAGGAAGGGGTGGAGGAAATCCGCGACCTGCGTCCGGACATGATTCTGGAAGGCGTGGTGACCAACGTGGCCGCCTTCGGCGCCTTCGTCGACATCGGCGTGCACCAGGATGGACTGGTGCACATCTCGGCCCTGTCCAACAACTACGTCAAGGACCCGCACACGGTGGTCAAGGCGGGCCAGGTGGTGAAGGTGAAAGTGCTGGAAGTGGACGAAAAGCGCAAGCGCATCGCCCTCACCATGCGTCTGACGGACAGTGCGCCGCAAGCGGGCGCCAACCCGCAGCAGCGCGGCGACCGTAACGACCGCAAGAGCCTGGGGCAACACCAGAAGCAAACGGCCCGCTCGGAGCCGATTGGCGGCAGCATGGCGGCGGCGTTCGCGAAGTTGCGCGGCTAGGTCTCCGCCCCGGACCCGGGCCGGCGCCGGGGCGTGTATGCCCTCGTGCCGACGCCTCGCTCCCCCCGGACGCACCAGAAACAAGGACGCCACCTGCGGGTGGCGTTTTGATTGGTTCTACACGGATTGGCGGGAAGCTACTGCGCGGGCACAAGGGCCATACACCCCAGGGGCAGACCCTGATGCAGGCGCTGCCGTGGCCGGCCCCGCGCACCAGGGTCATTTCCTTCAATACAGGCGCGCCCTCGCCGCGTATCTTCCGCTCCGGTAGCGTTCATTCACCGGAGACCCGTCACTATGAGCATTCTTATTTCCATGGCCGCCTTCGCGCTGGCATCCTCTATTTCCCCCGGCCCCGTCAACATCGTCGCGCTCAGCAGCGGCGCGCAGCACGGCCTGCGGGCCAGCATGCGCCACGTGACCGGCGCCACCGTCGGTTTTACGTTGCTGTTGCTGTTGACCGGCGTGGGCTTGCAAGCCTTGTTGGCGCGCGTGCCCGCCCTGACACAGGCGACGCAGCTGGGCGGCGCCGCCTTCCTGCTGTTGATGGCATGGAAACTGGCCCGCGATGACGGCAAGCTCACGCTCGGCGGCGACGGCAAAGGCCCGTCACTGGTGGTGGGCGCGGCCATGCAGTGGCTCAATCCGAAAGCCTGGGTGGCGGCCGTGGCCGGCGTCAGCGCGTTCGCTGCGAACGGCGACGCGGCACTGGTCTGGCGATTCGCCGCCCTCTATTGCGCGGTCTGCTACGTGTCAATCGCTTGCTGGGCTTATGCCGGCACGTTCCTGCGCCGCCGTTTGCACGATCCGGCCGGCATGCGGCGGTTCAATCGCGCCATGGCGCTACTGCTGGCGGCCAGCGCCATTTACCTGCTGTTCAGCGGCGATATTGGCCCGGCGTCGCGGCCAGGAAGTGTTTGAAGATGCGCTGAAAATGGGCCTGGTCGGAAAATCCCGTTGCCAGCGCCACGTCGGCGATCGCGCCGCCACCTTTGAGCAAGCCACGGGCGCGCTGTACCCGGCGGTTCAACAGGTAGGTGTGCGGCGTCATCCCGTAATGCTTCCTGAATGCGCGGATCAGGTACGACGGCGACAGGTCGGCCGCGGCGCAGATGTCTTCCAGCTTGAGCGCCGCGCTGCAGTTGTCGCTGATGTAATCGGCCGCCCGCGCGAGCTTGTGGTTGGCATCGCGTGCCATTGGCGTGGCGGGGTCGAAACTGGACTGCATTTGCTCGAAAAACGCCACCGACGCGCACTGCCGCAACAAGGGATCGGCCGCATCGTCCGTCAACACGTCAAAAAACCGGTTGAAGTCCGCGTACAGCGCCGGCGCCGTGCTCATGGTGGCGGCAAGGGGATGAAAATCCTGGTTGGCGCTGAAACCCCATTCATGCTGCAGCCGGCCCAGCCAGGTGGGCTCGACGTACAGCATCCGGTACGACCAGGGCTCATCGCTGATCGGGTTGCAGCCATGGACGTCGCCGGGGTTCATCACCACCACGCTGCCGGGGCCGGCATGCTGCCGCGTGGCCTGGTTGATATAGTCGGTCCGTCCGTAACGGATCACGCCGATCGAAAATGTCTCGTGGGAATGCTTGGCGTAGCGTACCTTGCGCCCATCGACGATCGCCCGCGCCTCGACGAACGGCAGGCTGGCATCGCGCCAGAATTGGTGACCGGAGTGGGCAGGAGGAGGCGACATGCGCATAGGATACCTGCAACTTACATGCCGCGTCAGATCTTCACGCGCCACCTGACCAGCCTTTTTCGGAAACCTCTTTCATTTCTTCGAGGGCCGCCACTTTTTTGTCTTACCAGCGAGCAAACCAATAAAGCCACTGATGGTTGCCTCTGGGCGGGCCGCAATGGTCCGTGCCATCAACATCAAGATGCTTGGCGCTGACCCGTTCCCGCCCCGCCGACCCCGGTTTCTGCCAAAACCATGATCTCCGGGCGCTGCCCCGCCATACCCGCCCGGCCGTTTTCTTATAAAATACAGGCATCTTTAATTTATTTCCCCTGAGGCAGCTATGAGCGACGTACAAACCTGGATCAAAGAGACCGTGACCAACACCCCTGTGGTGCTGTTCATGAAGGGCACGGCCCAGTTCCCACAGTGCGGCTTTTCCGGCCGCGCCATCCAGATCCTGAAAGCGTGCGGCGTGGAAAACATCGCCACCGTGAACGTGCTGGACGATGCGGAAGTGCGCCAAGGCATCAAGGAATACTCGAACTGGCCCACCATTCCCCAGCTCTACATCAAGGGCGAATTCATCGGCGGTTCCGACATCATGAACGAAATGTATGAGTCGGGCGAACTGAAAGCCCTGCTGGATGCCTGATCGGCCGCAGCGGCTCGTCATCGCCATCACGGGCGCCACCGGCGCCGTGTATGGGGTGCGGCTGCTGCAACATCTGCGGGCCATGCCCGGCGTGGAGACGCATGTGATCGTCTCCGACGCCGCCGTGCTGACCCTGCAGCAGGAAACCGGCATGACGCGGCGCGCCGTCGAGGCGCTGGCCAACGTGGCGCACAAGACGCGCGACGTGGGCGCGTCCATCGCCAGCGGTTCCTTCCAGTCGGATGGCATGGTGATCGCACCATGCTCGATGAAGACCCTGGCCGCCGTGGCCCATGGCCTGTCTGACAACTTGATCGCGCGCGCGGCCGATGTGGTGCTCAAGGAGCGCCGCCGTCTGGTATTGATGGTGCGCGAGACGCCCTTCAACCTGGCCCACCTGCGCAATATGACGGCCGTGACGGAAATGGGCGGCATCATTTTCCCGCCCCTGCCCAGCTTTTACCACCAGCCCAAGAGCATAGACGAGATGGTCGACCATACCGTGGCCCGCGTCATCGACCTGTTCGGCATCGAACACACGCTGGCGCCCCGCTGGCACGGCATGAAGCCGGCGACGGACGCCTGAGCGGCCAACACCTGCCTTTTAAGACTGATGGGATGGCGGCACCGCCCCCGCGCCGTCCGCATGGCGGCGGCGACAGCACTGCTGGCACCACTGGCCGGGCCCTGATGGCCCCGGCACGACACCCTAACGTTTCTCGAACTGGGCGCCGCAGGCCTGCTTCAATTCCCGGGCTTCCTCCACCATACGGCGCTGGGCAATGCGCTTACGCATCACTTCCGCATGCTGGGCCGCTGTCATGGGCGGCGCGGTCATCAGGTCTTTCAGTTGTGCGACGTTGCTGTAATTGCTTTTGATAAGGCGGCTCAAATGCTCGACTCCGTAATGAAGACTGCTCGACGCGAAAACACCCCCAATTATGAGCCACTATTGGCAACTGCGCAGTAAGAAGCGAGTCATTGCCAAAAAATAAAATGGTTCATCGGGCATTGTGCGCTTCGCACGTGTCGCGCGCATGACACAGCGCGAACATGCCCGGCCCGCGTCGGGCGGGCAAGCCGGCGGCGCGGAGTTTTGCTACAGAGCAAAAAACCGAACAAAAATCGAAGGGGATTGAAGAGAGCTTAAATTTAATGCGGAATCGACGGCCTGCCCGGCCGTGATTTTTGTTCAGGACAAGCAATGGCGATTTGTTACTTTTGGTAGTTTACGCGCACCAGCATACGGATAAATTCACGCGCGATCTGGCGGTGATGTTCGTCCAGCCGCTGCAAATCAGCGATCAGCTTGACGTCGGCCGACTCAAAGCGCGACAGCCCGTTGCCGCCCTCGCCGGCGGGTGCGCCCGCCTCCGGTCCGCCAAAGCGCAGCCATTCCGCCGGCACGCCCAGCCACTGCGCGATCATGCGCAGCTTTTCCTGGGTGGGAATGGCTTCGCCTACCAGCCACTTGCGCGCCGCGTGGACCGTGATCGGACGGCCATCGAAGCGAATGTTAAATTCCCGGGCCAGACGCGTGGGGCTGTCGGGAGAGTAGTGAGCATTTTTGAGCGCCTGTTGCAGGCGCTGACTAAAGCTTTCGCGTTCATTGGAAGAATTCATAATTGCACTATTTCACGTTGCCGCATGAAAGTCAGTCTCTAGTATGCAAACACTAATTGTGACATATATTGATTTAACGTTTGACATTCTATCTCACATGCGCACGGCCAATGAGCAACACCGCTACCAAACTATATTTGGTCGCGGCCAGCGTCAGTTCCAGGCAAGCGGGATGCGGATGGAGGTTAAATGGCAAGATTGATACCATAACACTTTATGCCCACCGCCGGCCAGCCCGGCCACGCAATTTCCGTTATAAAACTACGGCATCCTCCCCCGGGCGGCCCGGGGCTGCTTATCGCCGCTGAAATCTAATGATGCCGTCGCGCCCCATTTCGCGGCGCACGATACCTTCCTGCCACAGCTTGTGCAGGTGGGCCAGCGCTTCCCCCAGGGCGAAGCTGAGCTGGTGGGCGTCCAGCGCCCGCTTGAACATGATGGGCACGATGTCGGCCGCCGACTGCCATTCGGCGCAGGCGGCCATCACTTCGGCCAGCCGCTCCACATGGTGCTGGCGCAGCTGGGCGATGCGGGTGTGCAGGCCGCGGAACGGCTTGCCGTGCGAGGGCAGCACCAGCACGTCGTCCGGCAGGGCGGCGAACTTGCCCAGCGAGTCCAGGTACAAGCCCAGCGGGTTGGCTTCCGGCTCGACGGCGAACACGGACACATTGGTCGAAATGCGCGGCAGCACCATGTCGCCCGAGATCAGCACGTTGAGCGCGGCGCAGTACAGCGAGGCATGCTCGGGCGCATGGCCAAAGCCGGTGATCACTTGCCACTGGTGGGCGCCGACGGTGATCAGCTGGCCATCCTGGATGCGGTGATAGCTTTCCGGCACGGACGGCACCAGCGACGGGTAGTACTGGCGCCGGCTGGCCATCTTGTCCAGCATCTCGGGGTCGCGCAGGCCGTGGCGCTGGAAGTGGGGCACGGCGGACGAGCCGTCCACACCGGGCAGGGCGGCCGACATCATGCGCGCGAACGCGTATTCGCCGGCCGTGGTCCACAGCGGCGCCTGCCAGCGCTGGCCCAGCCAGTCGGCCAGGCCGATGTGGTCGGGATGGCAATGGGTGGCCAGCACCCGCTGCAGCGGCCGGCCCGCCATGGGGCCGGCGAAGATGGCTTCCCAGCCGTCCCGGGTGGCGTCGGTGGCCACGCCGCAGTCGACCACGGTCCAGCCGGCGGCGCCCGTGTCGCTGTCGTTGTCGCTCAGCAGCCACAGGTTGATGTGATCGAGCGCGAACGGCAGCGGCATCCGCAGCCAGGCCACCCCATCCGCCAACGGTGTGACGGTGCCGACGGCGGGCACGGTGTCGCCCAGCGGATACTGCAATTGCGATTCAAGTGGATTCATGGCGATCTTTCGGTGCGGGCGCGCTACAATGTGATTGACGTTGACGTAAACGGAAGCTGGCGACGATTGTAAACGGCGCACACCGCGTCCGTCATCCAGATTCCGCCACTTTACCGCAAGCCCTACCATGCCGACCTATACTATTACCGAACTGGCCCGCGAATTCGATGTGACGGCGCGCGCCATCCGCTTTTATGAAGACCAGGGCCTGCTGAGCCCCACGCGCGAAGGCGCGGGCGGACGCAACCGCGTCTACACGCCGCGCGACCGCACCCGGCTCAAGCTGACCCTGCGCGGCAAGCGCCTGGGCCTGTCGCTGTCCGAGATCAAGAGCCTGGTCGACATGTACGAATCGCCCAAGGATACGGCGGCCCAGATGCACCGCTTCCTGAACGTGCTGGCGCAGCACCGGGAAACGCTGGAACAACAGCGCGAAGACCTGGAAATGGCGCTGGCCGAGCTGACCGCCCATGAAGATGAATGCAAACGCCTGCTGGCGGCCCAGACGGGCGAGCAGCAACCGGCCGCCACCCCATAAGCGTGGGCGGGGCCCTCAGGCCGCCGCCCCGCCCGTTTCACTTGACGTTTACGTTAACGTCACATAAGCGTATCATTGCCACACCACTACCCGGCCCACCCAGCCACTTACACGACAATAGAGGATGACATGCTCCATCTCCCCGGCCTGACCTTTGACCATGGCGAAGACATCGCCGCCCTGCGCGAAGCCGTGCAACAGTTCGCCGCCGCCGAAATCGCGCCGCGCGCCGCTGAAATCGACCGCAACGACCAGTTCCCCATGGACCTGTGGCGCAAGATGGGTGAGCTGGGCGTACTGGGTATCACCGTCGGCGAGGAATACGGCGGCGCCAACATGGGCTACCTGGCCCACATCGTGGCGATGGAGGAAATCTCGCGCGCCTCGGCTTCCGTCGGCCTGTCCTACGGCGCCCACTCCAACCTGTGCGTGAACCAGATCAAGCGCAACGGCACGGAAGAACAGAAACGCAAATACCTGCCCAAGCTCATTTCCGGCGAATACGTGGGCGCGCTGGCCATGTCCGAACCGAACGCCGGCTCGGACGTGGTGAGCATGAAGCTGCGCGCCGAATTCAAGGGCGACCGCTGGGTGCTCAACGGCAGCAAGATGTGGATCACCAACGGCCCCGACGCCGACGTGCTGGTGGTGTACGCCAAGAACGACCTGGAAGCCGGCCCGCGCGGCATGACGGCGTTCCTGATCGAAAAAGGCTACAAGGGCTTCTCCGTGGCGCAAAAGCTCGACAAGCTGGGCATGCGCGGCTCGCACACGGGCGAACTGGTGTTCGAAGATTGCGAAGTGCCGGCCGAGAACGTGCTGGGCGGCCTGGGCAAGGGCGTCAACGTGCTGATGTCGGGCCTGGACTTCGAGCGCACCGTGCTGTCCGGCGGCCCGCTGGGCATCATGCAGGCGTGCATGGACAACGTGGTGCCCTACATCCACGACCGCAAGCAATTTGGCCAGCCCATCGGCGAATTCCAGCTGATGCAGGGTAAGATAGCCGACATGTACTCGACCATGATGGCGTGCAAGGCATATGTGTACGCCGTCGGTCAGGCTTGCGACCGGGCCAAAACCCCGGAAGCGGTCCGCCAGCTGCGCAAGGACGCGGCAGGGGCCATTCTGTACAGCGCGGAAAAAGCCACCTGGATGGCCGGCGAGGCGATCCAGACCCTGGGCGGCAACGGCTACATCAACGAGTATCCGGTGGGCCGCCTGTGGCGCGACGCCAAACTGTACGAGATCGGCGCCGGTACCAGCGAAATCCGCCGCATGCTGATCGGTCGCGAACTGTTCGCGGAAACCATGTAAGCCTGGGGCGGTCCGTACGCCGTTCCCGCGCGGGAACGGCGCTCACTCACCAGCCCAACCGCGAGTAGGACATGACCCAAGCTGCTTTCCCTAAACTGCTGTCTTCCCAGATCGCTTTCGACATCGCGCGCACCATCCGCGACGGTTTCGACAAGCACTACCGGCTCTTTCGCCAGACCAGCCAGCAGGCCAAGCAGCACTTCGAGCAGGGCGCCTGGCGCGAGGCCCAGTTGGCCGCGCGCGAGCGCATCGGCTTTTACGACAAGCGCGTGCACGAATGCGTGCAGATGCTGGAAGACGAGTACGACCAGGAGGAATTGACGGACGATGTGTGGCGCGAACTGAAGCTGCACTACATCGGCATGCTGTCGGACCACAAGCAGCCGGAACTGGCTGAAACGTTCTTCAACTCCGTCTGCTGCAACATCCTGCACCGCACCTATTTCCACAACGACTTCATCTTCGTGCGGCCCGTCGTGTCGACCGAATATATCGAGACGGACGAGCTGTCGCCCACCTACCGGGTCTATTACCCCGGCAAGGACGGCTTGCACTTCGCGCTGCGGCGCATCATCACCAATTTCCAGCTGAACGCCAAGTTCGCCAACCTGGACCGCGACGTGGACCTGGTGGAAGCGCGCTTGCGCCAGCTGTTCGGCACCATCCGCATGGAGCCGAATCACCAGATCCAGGTACTGTCGAGCCTGTTCTTCCGCAACAAGGGCGCCTACATCGTGGGCAAGGGCATCAACGGCAACAAGGAATACCCGTTCATCGTGCCCATCCTGCACAACCGCAACGGCGAACTGATCCTCGACACCGTGCTGTTCGACCTGGAACAGATCACGGTGCTGTTCTCGTTCACGCGCGCCTACTTCCTGGTGGACATGGAAGTGCCGTCGGCCTACGTGCAGTTCCTGCGCAGCCTGATGCCGCGCAAGCCGCGCAGCGAGATGTACACCATCCTCGGCCTGCAAAAGCAGGGCAAGACGCTGTTCTATCGCGATTACCTGCAGCACCTCAAGCACTCCTCCGACCAGTTCGAGATCGCGCCCGGTATCCGCGGCCTGGTGATGCTGGTGTTCGCGCTGCCGTCCTTCCCCTACGTGTTCAAGGTGATCAAGGATTTCTTCCCGGCGCCCAAGGAAACCACGCGCGCCCTGATCAAGGAAAAATACCTGCTGGTCAAGAACCACGACCGCGTGGGCCGCATGGCCGACACGCTGGAATACTCCAACGTGGCCTTCCCCAAGCACCGCTTCACGGACGACCTGATCGCCGAGCTCAAGCACTACGCGCCATCGCTGGTGGAGGAGGAGGGCGAGCAGCTCATCATCAAGCACCTGTACATCGAGCGGCGCATGGTGCCGCTCAACATCTGGCTCAGCAACGCCGACAAGGATGGCGACGATGCCCAGATCGAGCATGGCGTGCTGGAATACGGCAACGCCATCAAGGAACTGGTGACCGCCAACATCTTCCCCGGCGACATGCTGTACAAGAACTTCGGCGTCACCCGCCACCAGCGCGTGGTGTTCTACGACTACGACGAAATCGAATACATCACCGACTGCAATTTCCGCGTGATCCCCACCCCGCGCACGGAGGAGGAGGAAATGGCGTCCGAACCGTGGTATCCGGTCGCCAGGAACGACGTGTTCCCGGAACAATTCGGCACCTTCCTGCTGGGCAACGCCAAGATCCGCAAGTATTTCATGAAGCACCACGCCGACCTGCTGACCCAGTCCTACTGGCAAGCCCGCAAGCAGCGCATCGTCGACGGTTACGTGGAAGACGTGTTCCCCTATCCGCAGCACATCCGTTTTTGCCATCAGCACCTCACCACACCCCCGGCGGTCACACCGCCACCCTTTATGGAGACGTTAGAAAATGAATGATCCCATCGTAATCGTCGGTGCCGCGCGCACTCCCATGGGCGCCTTCCAGGGCGACTTCTCGGCCAAGAGCGCCAATGACCTCGGTGGCGTGGCCATCGCCGCCGCCGTGGAACGGGCCGGCGTCGATCCCCAGCTGGTCGAGCACGTCTATTTCGGCAACTGCCTGATGGCCGGCCAGGGCCAGGCCCCGGCCCGCCAGGCCCTGCTCAAAGGTGGCCTGCCCACCTCCACCGGCGCCGTCACGCTGTCCAAGATGTGCGGTTCGGCCATGCAGGCGGCCATCTTCGCGCACGACCAGCTGGTGGCCGGCAGCGCCGACGTGGTGGTGGCCGGCGGCATGGAATCGATGACCAACGCGCCCTACCTGGTGCCCAAGGCACGCGGCGGCTACCGCATCGGCCACGGCATGCTGTTCGACCACATGATGTACGACGGCCTGGAAGACGCCTACTCGCGCAACGAGAAAACGGGCGAAGGCCGCTCCATGGGCACCTTCGCGGAAGAATGCGCGGCCAAGTACCAGTTCACCCGCGAAGCGCAGGATGCGTTCGCGATCGAGTCCGTCAAGCGCGCCCAGCTGGCCACGACGGAAGGCTATTTCAAGTGGGAAATCGCGCCCGTGACCGTGTCCGGCCGCGGCGGCGACACCGTGATCGACAAGGATGAAGGTCCGCTCAAGGCCAAGCTCGACAAGATCCCCGCACTGCGCCCAGCATTCAAGAAGGATGGCACCATCACGGCCGCCTCGTCCTCGTCCATCAACGACGGCGCCGCCGCGCTGGTGATGATGCGCGCCTCCACGGCCAAGAAGCTGGGCCTGACGGCCATCGCCACCGTGCACGGCCATGCCACCTTCGCCCAGGCGCCCGACCTGTTCGCCACCGCCCCGATCGGCGCCGTGCAGAAGCTGTACAAGAAGATCGGCTGGAGCACCAAGGACGTCGACCTGTTCGAGGTTAACGAGGCGTTCGCCGCCGTGGCCATGGCCGCCATGCGCGACCTGGAGATCCCGCACGAGAAGATCAACGTGCACGGCGGCGCCTGCGCACTGGGCCACCCGATCGGCGCATCCGGCGCCCGTATCCTGGTCACCCTGATCGGCGCCCTCAAGCGCACCGGCGGCAAGCGCGGCGTGGCCGCCCTGTGCATCGGCGGCGGCGAAGCCACGGCGATGGCGATCGAACTGGCGTAAGCGCCACCTGTCAGACGCGGCCCCGTCCCACCCCATGCACGGGGCCGGGCCGGGCGCCGCGTCACCCTTGAGCCGCAACACGGAATACGGCACATACCGCGGCACATACCGCAGCAAGTAACGCCGCAGATAAAGGACTCCCATGCCAACCGCACTCATCATCGGCGCCTCGCGCGGCATCGGCCACGAACTGGCGCGCCAATACCTGGCCGACGGCTGGCGCGTGATCGCCACCGCGCGCCAGCCACAGGATTGCCAATTGCTGGCCGACCTGGGCGCCGAAACCCACACGCTGGACGTGAACAACGTGGAAGCGTGCGCCGCGCTCGGCTGGCGGCTCGATGGCGAACAGCTGGAAGTGGCCATCCTCAACGCGGGCGTGTACGGCCCGCGCCACGATGGCTTCCCGCTGCAATCGGATTTCGACAGCGTGATGCACACCAACGTGCTGGCCGCCATGCGCTTGCTGCCCATCGTGGCGCCGCTGGTGTGCGCGGCGCGCGGCAAGCTGGGCGTGATGTCGTCACACATGGGTTCCTTATCCGAGCGCGACAACGCCAGCGGCACGTTATACCGGGCCAGCAAGGCGGCCCTCAATTCCGTGCTGATCGACACCGCGCTGCAGTACGGCGCCAAGGGCGCCACCTGCGTGGCCCTGCATCCGGGCTGGGTGCGCACCGACATGGGCGGCAGCGAAGCCGACCTGGACGTGGCGACCAGCGCAGCCGGCCTGCGCCGCACGCTGGCCGGATTGCCGCATGCGGAACACGCGGTCTATCGCAATTACGACGGCACGCCTATCGGCTGGTAAGCGTCTGAGCGCTCGCCGGCACGTAACCGGGGTCAGCCCCCTGGCTGCCGCCGGCGGTACGTTCCTTTTTCAACAACGAACACGAGACATCATGATACTGAGCGACGAACACAATATGATCCGCGACGCCCTGCGCGCGTTTTCCCAGGAGCGCCTGGCGCCCAACGCTGCGCGCTGGGACAAGGAACATTACTTCCCCAAACAGGAACTGAAGGAACTGGCCGCGCTGGGCGCGTTCGGCGTGGCCGTGCCGGAAGCACTGGGCGGCGCAGGCCTCGACTACGTGTCGCTGGCGCTGGTGCTGGAAGAGATCGCGGCCGGTGACGGCGGCACCTCCACCATCATCTCCGTCAACAACTGCCCCGTGTGCAGCATCGCCATGATGTATGCCAACGAGCGCCAGAAGGAACAGTGGCTGCGGCCATTGGCCCAGGGCGACATGCTGGGCGCGTTCTGCCTGACGGAACCGCACACGGGCAGCGACGCGGCCGCCCTGCGCACCACGGCCACCCGCGACGGCGACAGCTACGTGCTGAACGGCGTCAAGCAATTCATTACCAGCGGCAAGTATGCGGACGTGGCCATCGTCATGGCCGTGACGGACAAGGCGGCCGGCAAGAAAGGCATCAGCGCGTTCTGGGTGCCGACTTCGACGCCAGGTTACATCGTGGCCGGGCTGGAGCAGAAGATGGGCCAGCACTCGTCGGACACGGCCCAGATCCTGTTCGAGAACTGCCGCATCCCGGCCGAGAACCTGATCGGCGAGGAAGGCCAGGGTTACAAGATCGCCCTGTCCGGACTGGAAGGCGGCCGCATCGGCATCGCCTCGCAGTCGGTCGGCATGGCGCGCGCCGCGTATGAGGCCGCGCTCACGTACGCCAAGGACCGCGAAAGCTTCGGCCAGCCCATCTTCAACCACCAGGCCGTGCAGTTCCGCCTGGCCGACATGGCGACCCAGATCGAAGCGGCGCGCCAGTTGATCCGCCACGCGGCCTCGATGAAGGACGCCAGCCAGCCCTGCCTGAAAGAAGCGGCGATGGCCAAGCTGTTCGCCTCCGAGATGGCCGAGCGCGTGTGTTCGGACGCGATCCAGGTGCATGGCGGCTATGGTTATGTGTCCGACTTCCCGGTTGAACGCATCTACCGCGATGTGCGCGTGTGCCAGATCTACGAAGGCACGAGCGACATCCAGAAACTGCTGATCGCCCGCGCGCTCTAAGACGCTCGTCAATTTGGGACGTAACACAATTCTCACGGCGAGAATTGGGTTACGTCCCAATTTTTTTTAACGCGTGCGGGGTTCCACGTCCACATAGCGCCACGTCGTCAGCTCGACGGGATGGCGCTGGTAGTGCCGGAGCCACGGTTGCCGCAGGTCGGCCGAGATGGGGTGTGTCAACAGCACCCACGGCGCGTAGGCATGCAGCAACTGGGCCATCTCGTTGAACAGCCTGGTGCGCTCGGGTGAGTCGCCCAGTTTGCTGGCGCGCTCGTAGCGCTCGTTGAAGGCGGGCAGGTTGAAGCGGGCGTAGTTGGCGCGGCCGCTGTTGGGGCCGTACAGCAGCTGATAAAAATTGTCGCCGTCGGGGAAGTCGGCGATCCAGTTGGTTTCAAACATCATCACCTTGCCCAGGCGCGAGGCTTTGATCACTTCCGTCTTCTTGTCGCTCTTGAATTCCACCCGCAGCCCGATGGCGTTCAGGTTCTTGCGCCACAACTCGTCGCGCAGCCGGCCCACCGTGCTCGGTTCCGTGTGCATGATGAGCGTGAGCGGCTGGCCGTTGGGCTGGCGGCGGTAGCCGTCCGCGCCCAGCCGGTAGCCGTAGCGATCCAGCAGCGCGCGCGCCAGTGCGGGGTCGTAGGTGGTCGGGCTGCGGAAAGTCGGGTCGTAGCCGCGCACGTTGGGCGGCAGCGGCGTTTGCGCGGGCAGGGCCAGTCCTTTTTTCAACAACGCGATGTCTTCCGCGCCGTTGTAGCCGAGCGCGATGGCGCGCCGCAGCGCCACCTTGTCCTTGCTGTAGCCGCCGATCAGCGGGTCGTCCATGTTCATCCACATGTAGTAGGTCTGCAGCACGGGGAAGGGCGTGAGCGCGATCCCCTTGCGCGCCAGCTCGGGCTTGAGGGTGGGCGTGGCGTCGGCCGTCAGCACCATGTCCTTCATCGATTCGGGTACCTGCTCCAGATAGTCGAATTCGCCGTTCAGGAAGCCCAGCATGCGCGACTGGTATTCCTCCATGATCTTCACTTCCACCCGTTGCACCAGCGGCAGGCGCTTGCCTTCCAGCGACGCGGCCAGCGCGCGGTCGGCAGGCGCCACGTCCGGTCCGGCATGGAATACGGTGGGGCGGAAGTCGGGATTGGCCAGCAGCGTGATCTTGTCGCTGTGCTTCCATTCACCCATCACGAACGGACCGGTACCCACCGGGTGGTTGCCGAACTGGCTGCCGTAGGCGTCCGCCACTTCGCGCGCCACCACGCCGGTGGCGGGGATGGCCAGATAGAACAAAAAGTTGGGGTCGGGCGCCGTCAGGCGCAGTTGCAGCGTGTATTTGTCGAGCGCGCGCAGGCCGGCGATGGTCCGATCGTAGCGGAAGCCTTCTCCCTTGAGCGCGCTGTCGCCTTCCAGTTTGCCTTCCAGCAGGAACAGCCACGGTGATTTCAGGGCCGGGTCGTACAGGCGCATCAGGCTGTACACATAGTCCTGCGCCGTCACTTCGCGCCGC
Organism: Rugamonas apoptosis; assembly: GCF_014042355.1. Lineage (GTDB taxonomy): Bacteria > Pseudomonadota > Gammaproteobacteria > Burkholderiales > Burkholderiaceae_D > Rugamonas > Rugamonas apoptosis. The sequence goes on along the minus strand of NZ_JACEZU010000001.1, from coordinate 634,456 downwards.
GTGCCGTGGAAGGCGGGGTCGGGCGAGAACACCATGCCGGGCTTGAGGTGGAAGGTGTAGCGCAGGCCGTTTTCATCGATGGTGGGCATGCTGCTGACCGTGTTCGGCTGCAACCGCACGGGACGGGCCAGGTAGTCGTAGCGCAGCAGCGGGTCGAACAGGTTTTCCAGCAGGCTCAGGCTGGCCAGGTCGGAGGCGACAGCCGGATCCAGCCCCGTTTCGCCCGTGCTCAGGAAAGCGTGCAGCACGTGGGGCGTGGCGGCCAAGCCGGCGGTGACAGCGCCGCTCATGGCGGCCGGGCCGGCGGATACTGCGCCGCTCGCGGCCGCCAGCGCCAGCAGCGCGGCGCCCAGCATCGGTTTCCAGTAACGCTTCATGTGATATCCAGTTGAGAATGCGCGGCCAGCATACTCTATACTCTGCCTGCAATATTGCCTATCCCATCTAGTCCGAGGAATAACCCGCTTTATGTCGCTCAATTACATCTGGTCTGGCTTCTTCCTGGTGGGTTTCGCCGCGGCGCTGGCGCAGTGGCTGGTGCTGGGCGATACGGAGATCTTCAAGCGCATCATCGAGGGCACCTTCGATTCGGCCCGCCTGGGCGTGATGGATATCGCCCTGCCGCTGGCCGGCGTGATGACGCTATGGCTGGGCATCATGAACATCGGCGAAAAGGCCGGCATGGTGAACCTGCTGGCGCGCGTGATCTCGCCATTCTTCTCGCGCATCTTCCCGGAAGTGCCGAAGAACCACCCGGCCACCGGCCACATGGTGATGAACTTCTCGGCCAACCTGCTGGGCCTGGACAACGCGGCCACCCCGTTCGGACTGAAGGCCATGGAAAGCCTGCAAACGCTCAATCCCAACAAGGATGAGCCAAGCAACGCGCAGATCATGTTCCTTGTGCTGCACACCTCCGGCCTGACCTTGATCCCGGTGGCCATCATGGCCCAGCGCGCGATCCTCGGCGCGCACGATCCATCCGACATCTTCATTCCCTGCATGATCGCCACCTATGTGGCCACCATGGCCGGCATCATCGGCGTGGCGATACGCCAGCGCATCAACCTGTTCAACGGTGTGGTGGTGGGCTGGCTGGGCGGGATCACGGCCTTCATCGGTGCCACCGTGTGGTACTTCACCCAGTACCTGGCGCGGAGCGAGATCGAGCAGGTGTCCAAGGTGGTGAGCAACCTGGTGCTGATGATCGTGATCGCCGCCTTCATCATCGCCGCGCTGTGGAAGAAGGTGAACGTGTATGAAGCCTTCATCGAAGGCGCCAAGGGCGGCATCCAGACTTCCATCACCATCATTCCCTACCTGGTGGGCATGCTGGTGGCGATCAGCGTGATCCGCAACGCCGGCGTGCTGGGCTTCGTGATCAGCGGCATGGACTGGCTGGTGACCCAGCTGGGCTGGAACGCCGACTTCGTGCCTTCGCTGCCGACGGCGCTCATGAAACCATTGAGCAGCAGCGCCTCCAAGGCCCTGATGATCGACGCCATGAAGACCTACGGCCCCGATTCCTTCATCGGCCGCCTCACCTGCGTGTTCCAGGGCTCGGCCGACACCACCTTCTACATCGTGGCCCTGTACTTCGGCTCGGTGGGCATCCGCAAGACCCGCTACGCCATTTCCTGCGGCCTCATCGCCGATTTCGCCGGGGTGGTGGCCGCCGTCCTCGTGTCCTACGCATTCTTCCACTGACCATGTCCAAGCTGCACCGCTATCTGCTGCCCACCCTGCTCGCCACCCTGTGCGCGAGCGCCCACGCCCAACTGCCGGAACCGGTGGCCCAACTGCTGCAAGCGGCCCGCATCCCGCAGGAGGCGATGGGCGCCGTGGTGCTGCGCGATGGCGTGCCGTTGCTGAGCCACGGGGCCGAACGCAGCATGCAACCCGCGTCCACCATGAAAGTGCTGACCACCATGGTGGCGCTGGAACAGCTGGGTCCCGTGTTCCGGGGACGTACGGAATTGCGTACGAGTGCGGAACTGGTGCGCGGCGTGCTGCGCGGCGACCTGTATTTGCGCGGCGGCGCCGACGCCGATTTCAACGAGGATGCGCTGACCCGCATGCTGCAAGCCTTGCGCAACCAGGGCGTGTGGCGCATCCAGGGCGACATCGTGCTGGACCGCCAGTTGTTCCAACCGGCCCAGCCGGACCCGCAGGCGCCGCCGTTCGATGAATATCCCTACGCCTACTACAACGTGGTGCCGGACGCGCTGCTGCTCAACACCAACCTGCTGCGGCTGGAACTGCGCACCACGGGCGGCCAGTTGTCGGCCGTGATGATGCCGGCCATGGACAAGGTGGGCCTGAAGACGGATTTGAAACTGGTGGACACGCCATGCGCGCAGTGGGAAACGGGCTGGAAGCCGCCCCAGGCCATGCGTACGGACGGCAAGATCAACGTACTGTTGCGCGGCACTTTCCCGCGCGATTGCAGCGCGGCCACCAGCATCAACGTATTGGACCGGCACGACTACCTGGAACGCTTGCTGCGCACCACCTGGAAGCGCCTGGGCGGTGTGCTCAATGGCGACGTGCGCGAGGCGGAAGCGGCCGGCGCCACGCCGGCCACGGCGCGCCTGCTGGCCGAACACGTGTCACGCCCGCTGCCCGAGCTGCTGCGCGACATCAACAAGCAATCTGATAACACGCTGGCCCGCACCATCTTCCTCAGCCTGGGCAGCCTGGAGGCTGACAGCGCGCTGGGCAGCCACCCGCTGCCGCCAGCGGCCGACAGCACGGCCACCCGCGCCGACCAGCGTATCCGCGCCTGGCTGACGGCGCACGGCATCGCCACCGATGGCCTGGTGCTGGAAAACGGTTCCGGCCTGTCGCGCACGGAGCGGGTCACGCCGGCCCAGTTGGCGGCCGTGTTGCAGGCGGGCCAGCGCAGCCTGTGGATGCCCGAATTCGTCTCCAGCCTGCCGATCGCGGGGCTGGACGGCACCATGCGCAAGCGCCTCAAGGACAGCCCCGCCGCCCTGCACGCGCGCCTGAAAACGGGCAGCCTGCACGCGGTGGTGGCGATTGCCGGTTATGTGCCCGACGCCAGCGGCCAGCCCTGCGTGGTCGTGGCTTTCATCAACGACGAACACGTGGCCAACGGCGCCGGCCGCGCCGCGCTCGATGCGCTGGTGGACTGGGTGGCGCGCGGCCCGCAGGCGGTTGCGCCCACCCGGTGAGCCGCCAGCACTATTGAACCATACTGTTTATATCGTTTCTCGCCGCTTCTTACAGCACGCGGATAAAGCTGCGCCGTACCCGATCACGGTCGCCGCAATCGAAATGCCACCATTCCGTGTTGATGCCGATCCAGCCCGCCTGTCCCATGGCGTCGCGCAGCAGTTGGCGGTTGCCGGCCTGGGTGGCGTTGAGGGCGCCGCTGGCCAGTAGTTGCGGCTCCAGCGCGGGGTGGGAACGCTCACTTAAATCGTCGAAGGCGGTGCCCATGTCCAGTTCCTCCCCCTGCTCATCGAGGATGGTCAGGTCGACCGCCATGCCGAAGGAATGGATGGAACCGCGCGCCGGTTCCGCGATATAGCCCAGCAAATCCGTGCCTTGCAGCGCCAGCCACAGTTGTTCCTGCACCCGTTGCGGGCGCAGCGCGTCCAGCACCAGCAGCCGGTAGCCGGGCCAGCGCAGGGCCAGCCAGGCGACCGCCTGTTCCAGCGCGATGGCGGCCTCCTCGTGCAGCCAGGCGCAGTCCAGCGGTGAATACAGGTCGCGGCCGACGAAGTTATCGGCCGTGGCATAGCGCAGGTCGATGGCGATGCCGGCCACGCTATTGAGGGGCCGGAACGCGCCATCGCTGGCGATCGCTTCGCAGCGCAGGCCGGGCGTCATGCCGGCCTCCGCGCCGCGCGCAGGGTGGTGGGGCAAAGGTCGATGTGGCGCAAACGCATGAGAACCATCCTTGTTCAGCTGCCGCGACTAATCACAGCACCAGCGTAGCACGATGGCCCGCGCGCCGCATGGGGCTGGCGCAAAAGCTGCCCGTCAGTGGCCTTCGCCGGGCTCCGCCGGCGGCACTGGCGACACTGGCTGCGCCGGTGACAATGGCGGTACTGGCGGTACTGGCGGTACTGGCGGTACGCGCGGCCCTGTCGGCACCGGGAGGGCCGGCGATGTCAGCACATCAAGGATGGCCGCCGTTTCCGCATCCGGCTCGCCATCGAAACGGGTCTGCCGATATTTGGACTGGAACACCTCCAGCACGTTGCGGGTGGCCGCATCCAGTTCACCCGTCTGCGGCACGGCATAGCCATGTTGCGCCAGTTTTTGCTGGAACCAGCCGATATCGGGCAATTGCGCCGCGAACACAGGCTGGCGCGCGGCCACCTGCACGGGGCTGGGCCAGCGCACCAGGCCGGCGTCGGCCAGTTGCTTCCACGGGAACAGCGGGCCGGGGTCCTGCTTGCGCTGGGGTGCGATGTCGCTGTGGCCCAGCACATTCTCTGGCGGGATGTTGTGGCGCGCCATGATTTGCTTGAGCAGCGGGATCAACTGGTCGATCTGGGCTTGCGGGAAGGGATACCACAACCGGCCATCCGGCGTCTCGCGGAAGCCGGGGTTGACGATCTCGATACCGATTGAACTGACGTTCAGCTGTGTATAAGTCTTCCAGTTACTCACACCCGCGTGGTTGGCCTGGCGCGATTCGTCCACCAGCGCATAGAAGAATGGCTGCTCGCCATCGGTCAGCAGGTAATGGCTGCTGACCACGTCCTGGGTCAGCGTCTTGAGCGAACGTGGCAGGTCGCCGGCCGTGTAGTGCAGCACGATGAACTTGACGCGGTCGCTCTGGCCCCGGGCCGAGTAGCTGTGGTCGAGCCGGGGGCCGGGCGGCGCCACGGCGCAACCGGCCAGCAGCGCCAGCAAGGCCAGCGCCACGCGTGCGCCGCCACGGCGCAAGGTTACTGATTTATTCATGATGGTTATCGGCCCGGTGGAACGGGAAGTGGCGGGCCTGGGCCGCGATGCGGGCCGCCGCGTGGTGCGAGCGCACGGTCTTTTGCTGCAGCGGCACATGGGCCGGTAACTCGGCGCGCATCGATTGCACCAGCAGCGGATGCAGCTCCGCCGCGCGCCCGGCCAGCACCACGGGCCGCAGGCCGTAGCGCCGTACCATGGCGTTGGCCAGCCGGGCCAGTTCCAGGCCGGCGTCCAACAGGATGCGGCGCGCTTCGGGGTCCGCCTCCGCGCTGGCGGCCACGGCCAGCGCCAGCCGGCCTATCGTGCCCCGGTCCTGGCCATACATGAACTGGCGGCTGTGGGCCCAGTCGCTGCCGCCCACGTGCGCGAACACGGCCTGCGCCAGCGGCGAATCGCGCCAAGCGCCCGGCGTTTCATCCTCGCGGCGCCAGATGCCGCGCAACGCTTCACGCGCGATCCAGTAACCGCCGCCGCCATCGTCGAGCAGCACGCCGCGCCCGCCGGCCCGCTGGAACTGGCCATGCTGGTCGACCCAGGCCGCGATCGAGCCCGTGCCGGCGTAGACCAGGTAGCCGTGGCCGGGCGCGAACGTGTCCAGGCAGGCGATTTCGATATCGTTGCGGACGGTGACGGCGTCCGGCGCGATGGCCAGCAAAGTGGCCAGCCAGTGCGCCATTTGCACGCTGTCGCCACCAAAACCGGTGAGGCCGGCGCACACGGCGTCTGGACGGCCGGCCGCCAGCACGGCCGCGCACAGCGCCGTGAAGCTGGCGTGGACGGCGGCGCGGCCCGTTTCGCTCGCCATCTGCAAGGCGGTCAAGCCGCCCACGTGGCCCTCGGCCACGATGGTACCGTCGGCGGAGGCCAAGGCCCAGCGGGTCTGGGTGCCGCCGGCATCGATGCCCAGGCCAAGGCGGGACGTTGGGTGGATGATGGCCATGGTACTCACGCGGCGGCCACCGTCACGCGCGCACTCTCGTTGCCGAGACGGTCCACGGCGCTGACCACAACGGCGCTGGCGGCGCCCGCCGTGCCATCGTCTGGCAGGCGCAGTTCCGTGCGCGCGCCGGGGGCGACGGCGAAGCGCCATTCATTGCCGTAGCGCGACCACACGGCATACTGGGCCACGGCCTTGCCGGCGCCGGGCGCCAGCTTGAGCGCGAGTCCGGCGCCATCACGGCGTGCTGTCACAGCCGGCGTGGCCGGCGGCGTGGTGCCCAGCCATGGCGCGGCCGGCACCAGCGCCGCGTATTGGTATGCCTGGGCCTTGAGCTGGTCGCACACGCCCTTGCGGTTTTCCATCAGGGGCGCCACGCTGAAATGCAAGTGGCCATGGCCGCCAGTACGGCTGCGCGTGACGCCGATCTGCTTGACGATCTCCTCGGGCGGGAAAGCCTTGCCGGCATTGTCGATACGGCTGGTGTACAGGCCCGGCCATACGTGGCGGCGCTGGGTGTTCTGCGCCAGCCAGTAGTCGAGCAGCACGTCGAACGCTTGCGGCGCCTGCGCCACCGGCCAGTACAGCTGCGGCGCCAGGTAATCGAGCCAGCCGTTGGCCAGCCACGTTTCCGCGTCCGCGTACAGCTTGTCGTACTGGCTGAAGCCGACGATGCCGGCCGGGCGCCGGTCCGGCCGGCCGATGCCGAACGGGCTGATACCGAAGCGCACCCACGCCTTTTCCCGGTGGATGCCCTTGTACAGCGCTTCGATCAGCTGATTGACGTTCTGGCGGCGCCACGCGGCCCGGTCCAACTGCCCGCCGGCCAGCAGGTAACGCTGCCACGAGGGCTGGTCGGGAAACTCCAGCTCCGCCTTCTGCCACGCGCCGCCATCGAGCGCCGCGCTCTCGGCGCCGGCCGCGTTGGGCGCGTCGATGGGATAAGGGTAGAAATAATCGTCGATGTGGACGCCGTCGATATCGTAACGGCGCACCACATCCAGCACCACGTCCAGCGTGTGGCGCAAAGCGGCCTGCTCACCGGGGTCCATCCACAGGTAGCGGCCGTAGGACTTGACGGCGTCGGGCTGGGTGTTGGCGATGTGGCCGGGCGTGAGCGGACTTTTGGCCGTCGCGTGGCGGGCCCGGTAGGGGTTGAACCAGGCGTGCAGTTCCAGCCCGCGCGCGTGGGCCTGGTCGATCCAGAATTGCAGCGGATCGTACAGGGGACGGGGCGCGCGGCCCTGCTGGCCGGTGAGGAATTCCGACCACGGTTCCAGCTCGGACGGGTAGATGGCGTCGGCGCTGGGGCGCACCTGCAGCACGATGGCGTTCAGGTTCAGGGCCTTGGCCCGGTCCAGGATGGCCAGCGCCTCGGCCTGTTGCTTGTCCACGCTCAGGTTGGCGCGGCTGGGCCAGTCGATATTGGCCACGGTGGACACCCAGGCGGCGCGAAATTCACGCGGCGCCGGCGGTGGCGCGGCCGGATCGGCGGGCGCGCCCGCGCTGCCTGTCGCTGCACTCCCGCCAGCGCCCATGCCCGCGCCGGTGCCGCTGCCGGGGGCAGCGCCAGGGCCGGGCGGCGCGGGCTGGGCCGGTGCAGCCGGCGGCAGCGGTGTGGACACGCAACCGCTCAACAGCGCGGCCACGCCGCCAGCCACGCAGGCGGCCAAGGACTGCCGCTTTTTCGCATTAAACTCCACTTCCCGTTCCCCGATTCAGATGACGCGCGATGCGCCGCAATGTCTTATTGTAATGCGGCGGGCGCCTGTTTCCGGCCGAACGCCGGATCGATTTTCACCAGCGCGGCCATGAGGAAAGCCGGCACCGTGGCCACGCACACCCAGATGAAGAAGCGCTGGTAGCCCAGTTGCTGCTCGATCCAGCCGCTGGCCATGCCCGGCACCATCATGCCGAGCGCCATGAAACCGGTGCAGATGGCGTAATGGGCCGTCTTGTGTTCACCCTCGGCCACCATGATCATGTACATCAGGTAGGCCGCGAAGCCGAAGCCATAGCCCAGTTGTTCCAGCGCGATACTGGCGCCGATCAGGTAGACATCCTGCGGCTGCGCGCTGGCCAGGTAGACGAACACCAGGTCCGGCACATGCACGGCCAGCACCATGCCCCACAGGCAGCGCTTGAGGCCATAGCGCGCGATGGCCACGCCGCCCAGCAAGCCGCCCGCCGTCAGCGCCAGCACGCCGATGGTGCCATAGACCAGTCCCACCTGGGCCGTCGTCAGCCCCAGCCCGCCCTTGTCGGCCGGGTCCAGCAGGAAGGGCACGGCCAGCTTGAGCAACTGGGCCTCGCCCAGCCGGAACAGCAGCAGGAAACCGAGAATGACGCCGATGCCGGGCTGGCGGAAGAAACTCTTGAAGGTGGCGAAGAAATCGCGCAGCAGCGCGCCGCCAGCGGCCGGCGGCCGGTCCGCGGCAGGACGCGGCAGCATCAACTGGTGGTAGACAAACAGCAGCACGAACAGGATGGCCAGCACGAAGAACACCACCGACCAAGCCAGCCGCACGCTGCCCGTCGCTTCGGCCAAGGTGCCGGCCAGGTACACCAGCCCACCCTGGCCGGCGATCATGGCCAGCCGGTAAAACGTGGAGCGCACGCCGACGAAGGCCGCTTGCTGGTGCTGGGGCAAGCCCAGCATGTAGAAGCCGTCGGCGGCGATGTCGTGGGTGGCGGAACTGAAGGCCATCAGCCACAACACGGCCAGGCTGATCTGGAAAAATTGGGGCAGGCTGGTGGTCAGGGCCACCAGCGCCAGCGCCGCCCCCAGCAGCAATTGCATGGCGATGATCCACAACCGGCGCGTGCGCAACAGCTCTACCAGCGGCGACCACAGCGGCTTGATCACCCACGGCAGGTACAACCAGCCCGTGTACAGGGCGATATCGGTATTCGATATGCCCAAATTCTTGTACATGACGACCGACAGCGTCATCACTACCACGTAGGGAATGGCTTGGCCAAAATATAAAGTGGGCACCCACCACCACGGACTACGTTGCTGCGCTTGCTCCATACCGTCCTAATGATTCAGTTTTTGGTGCCGGGATATAAAATATGTATCATTTTGTCAACGCGGCGCGCACGCTGCCGTCAGCCGCGTCCAGCCAGGCCTGGGCCTGCTCCACGTCCACTTGCCGCAGCAGGGCCACGATGGCCACCTTGACGTGGAACCGGCACTGCTCCAGCACCTGGCGGGCGGCGGCCGCGTCGGCGCCGGTGGCAAGCATGGTGAGCCGCACGGCGCGCGCCATCAGCTTGGCGTTGGTCGGTTGCAAGTCTACCATCAAGTTTCCATACACTTTATGCAAGCGCACCATCAGTGCACTGGACAAGGTGTTGAGCACGATCTTCTGCGCTGTGCCGGCCTTGAGCCGGGTGCTGCCGGAGATGATTTCCGGTCCCGTATCCACCGTGATACCGAGATCGGCCTCCCGCGCCAGCGGCGAACCGGCGTTGTTGGCAATGCCGATCGTGAACGCGCCCAACTTGCGGGCCGCCTGCAGCGCCCCCAGCACATACGGTGTGGCGCCGGACGCGGCCAGCAGCAGCACCACGTCGTGCGGGGCCGGATACAGGCGGCGCAGGTCGGCTGCGCCCTGTTCCGGCTTGTCCTCCGCCCCTTCCACCGACGCGAACATGGCCGGTTGGCCGCCGGCCAGCACGGCCAGCGCCCGTTCATGGGGCCAGGAAAAAGTGGGATGCAGTTCCACGCTGTCGAGCACACCGATGCGGCCCGAGGTGCCGGCGCCCACGTAGATCAGGCGCCCTCCGGCGCCAATACGGGGCAACATGGCTTCCACGGCGGCCTCGATGGCCGGTGCGGCGGCCCGTACGGCTTGCACGGCCCGCGCCTGATCGTCGACCAGGGCCGCGATCAGTTCCGGCAGCGGGTACTGGTCCAGCTGGCCGTGGTCCGGATGGGGGGTTTCCGTTTTCAGCATCGCCCTGGTCCGAGGAGGAGACAGGCTCAGTGTAATCCTAAATTCGTGCCTACCGCCATGAAAGCTTTCCGCCGGATGCTAATTCAGGTGGGGCGGCGCATCTCCGCCACGAAATCGTAGTGATCGCTGTGGCAATAGGAATGGGTCAGTTCCATCGCCTCGCCCGACTCCAGGTAGGCGATGCGGGTGATGTAGAGCACGGCCTGGCCCTCCGGCACGCCCAACTGGCGGGCCAGCTCGGCCGAGGCGTTCATGGCGCGGATGTGCTGCAAGGCCCGCACCGGCGCCTTGCCGATGCTGTCCAGGTACCGGTACAGCGAATCGCCCACCGCCTCCGGGTTGGCCAGTATGGTTTGCGGCAACACGCTGACCTCGTAGGCCATCACCACGTCATCGGCCAGGCGCAGGCGCTCCAGCCGCGCCACCTTGGAATAGGGCGACAGGCCCAGGCTCAGTTGCTCGTCCGGCGACGGCGCCACGATGGAACGCTTGAGCCAGCGCGAGCCGGGCTGGTGGCCGCGCTGCTGCAACTGCTCGGAAAAACTGGTCAGGTTCGACAGCGGCTGCTCGATGCGGGGCGCGATGTAGTTGCCCGAGCCGCGGCGGCGCACCACCAGGCCCTGGTCCACCAGCTGGTCGATGGCCTTGCGCGCCGTCACCCGCGATACATTCAGCAATTCGGACAGCGTCCGCTCGGACGGCAGCGCCTGGTCCACCTGGTAAAGGCCGCTGTGCACGTCATCGGTCAGCTTGCGCGCGATTTGCATGTACAAGGGCGAATTGTCCTTGTCGTCCGGTTTGAATACAGCACTGCTCTGGGTCATACGGATCTCCTATCGGCGCTAGTGTACTGGCGTTGGAGGCCGTGCGCCGGCCAAACAGACGAATTTCCTTCTGTTTGTCGGAAAATGACAAGCGTTCGTACGCACGAATAATGTATTTTCATCATGCTCCGCGCGGCAACGGCGCTATGCTGGCGCCATGGCGCAGCGGTAAACATGCGATCCGGATGCGAAGCGGGCAAGCGGCCCGCCACGCGCCACGATGGGAGAGGCAATGGGACAGCGGGTGATTGTCGTCGGTGGCGGCGTGGTGGGCTTGACCACGGCATGGTGGCTGCTGGAAGCGGGCTACCGCGTGCGCGTGCTGGAGCGCGCGGCCGAGCCGGCCAGCGGCGCCAGCCACGCCAACGGCGGCCAGCTCAGCTACCGCTACGTGTCGCCATTGGCCGATGCCGGCGTGCCCCTGAAAGCGCTGCACTGGCTGCTGCAACGGGACGGCCCGCTGCGGCTGCGGCCCGAGGCCGACCCGCGCCAGTGGCGCTGGCTGGCGCAATTCCTGCGCCGATGCAATACCGTCAGCAACGCCCGCACCACGGCCATGCTGCTGCAGTTGGGCGAGTGCAGCCGCACGGCCATGCAGCAGCTGATGGCGCTGATCCCGCCGGATCAGTTCGCGTGGCGCGCGCCGGGCAAGCTGGTGCTGTATCGTTCGCCGTCGTTGTTCGACCAGGCCGCCGCGCGGGCGAAGGCGGAACGGGTGCCCGAGCTTGGCCAAGACGACGGGCAAGCGGTTCGGCTCTTGTCGCCGGGCGAAGCGCTGCGCCTGGAACCGGCACTGGAGGCACTGCAACCGGCGCTGGCCGGCGCCATCTACACGGGCGGCGAAGCGGTGGCGGATTGCCGTGCGTTCTGCCTGTCGCTGGCACGGCTGCTGCACAGCCATCCCCGCTACGACGGCACGCTGCATGGCGATGCGCACGGCTGGCGCATCGCGGCCGGCAAGGTGGTGGCGCTGGAAACAAGCCTTGGGCCGCAAACGGCCGACCAGTTCGTGCTGGCAGCCGGCATCCAGAGCCGCGACCTTGCCGCACGCGCCGGCCTGCAGCTGCCCCTGTATCCGCTCAAGGGTTACAGCCTGAGCGCGCCGGTGCGCCCCGGCGACCTGGCGCCTTCCATCAGCGTCACGGACTTCGAACGCAAGACCCTGTACGCCCGCATCGGCGACCAGCTGCGGATCGCGGCCATGGTCGACCTGGTGGGCGAGCGGCCCGCCATCGACCCGCGCCGCATCGCCAGCCTGATGCGCACAGCCCGCGCCGCCATGCCCCACGCGGCCGACTATGCGCACGCCGTCGCCTGGTCCGGCCTGCGCCCCGCCACGCCTGACGGCGCCCCCATCATCGGTCCCACGCCGGTACCCAGGCTGTGGCTGAACGTGGGCCACGGCCCGCTGGGCTTCACATTTTCCAGCGGCAGCGCCAGCCTGCTGGCCGGCATGATGCAGGGCCGGCCCGTGCCAATTGCGCTCGGCGGGCTAACGCTGCGCTAATCGGCCGGCGCGGCCCAGGGCACCGATATCAGCGTACTGGGCCTGTACACGGGCAAGGCGCTGCTGGTGGTCGACGGCGGCACGCCCAGGACCTATGCCGTGGGCGACAAGAGGCATTGATTGCCGCAAGGGCCGGGTGGTGCCCGTCAACACGGCCAACGGCACCGTGCCGGGTTACCTGGTCCGGCTCAATAGCGTGCGGGTGGGCGAGCTGGAGCTGTTGCAGGTCGATGCCCTGGTGCAGGAAGGCGGCCTGTCCGTGGTCTTGCTGGGCAATTCCTTCCTGAACCGCTGCGAACTGCAGCGCAACGCCAGCCAAATGACGCTCACCCGCAGCTACTAACGCCTGCCACTGGCCCCGGCCCCGACCGCCTGAGCCGCGCCGGCGGCCCGCAGCGCCTTGGGGCAACCACCCCCGCCCCGTAAATTGGCGGATAATGCGGGATTGTTCTGCAGTCCGCCCCTCACTTCATGCCAAAAAAGACAACTTTGCCAGCCGCCTGTCCCTGCGGCGGTCCTTCCTATGCCAGCTGCTGCGGCCCCTATATCGAGGGCGCCGCCATCCCCGCCACGGCCGAGGCACTGATGCGTTCACGCTACACTGCCTACACTTTAGGCAATGAACCTTACCTGCTGGCGACCTGGCATAGCAGCACGCGCCCCACAGAACCCATCATCGTGGCAGGAGAAAAATTGCAGTGGCTGGGACTTGAGGTAAAATCTGCTTTACGTTTACGTCAACGTAAAGCAGAATCGGATAACGCGCTGCTGCAAGACACCGTCGAATTCGTGGCGCGCTGCAAGCTTAACGGCCGTGCCCAGCGGCTGCACGAGGTCAGCAATTTCGTGCGGGAGCAGGGCGAAGGCGGTTTGCGTTGGTATTACGTTGACGGGAGTTTTCCAGAATAAAGGCGCCGGAGACAGCGCCACAACACGAGGAACAACCATGCCGCACATCGAAAGCAAACTCAATCCGCGCAGCGAGGACTTCAAGGCCAACGCCGCCGCCATGCAAACCGTGGTCGACGACCTGCGCGCCAAGGTGGCGCAGATCGCGGCCGGCGGCGGCGCGGCCGCGTCGGCCAAGCACGTGGCGCGCGGCAAACTGCTGCCGCGCGACCGGGTCCAGATGCTGCTCGATCCCGGCACCCCCTTCCTTGAGTTTTCCCAGATGGCCGCCTACGGCATGTACCAGGACGCCAACGGCGTGGACGCGGCGCCGGCGGCAGGCATCATCACCGGCATTGGCCGCGTGGCCGGCCAGGAATGCGTGATCGTCTGTAACGACGCCACCGTCAAGGGCGGCACCTACTACCCCATGACGGTGAAAAAGCACCTGCGCGCGCAGGAGATCGCGGACCAGAACAACCTGCCTTGCATCTACCTGGTGGACTCGGGCGGCGCCAACCTGCCCAACCAGGACGACGTGTTCCCCGACCGCGACCACTTCGGCCGCATCTTCTACAACCAGGCCAATATGTCGGCCAAGGGCATCCCGCAGATCGCGGTGGTGATGGGTTCCTGCACGGCCGGCGGCGCCTACGTGCCGGCCATGAGCGACGAATCGATCATCGTCAAGGAACAGGGCACCATCTTCCTGGGCGGCCCGCCGCTGGTGAAAGCGGCCACCGGCGAAGTGGTCACGGCCGAGGACCTGGGCGGCGGCGACGTCCACACCCGTTTGTCCGGCGTGGCCGATCACCTGGCCCAAAACGACCTGCACGCGCTGTCGCTGGCGCGCACCATTGTCTCGAACCTGAACCGCACCAAGCCGCAGCAGATGGCGCTGCGCGAGTCGGCCGAGCCGAAATACCCGACCGAGGAACTGTACGGCGTGATCCCGGTCGACACCCGCAAGCCGTTCGATGTGCGCGAAGTGATCGCCCGCATCGTCGACGGCAGCGAGTTCGATGAATTCAAGGCCCGCTACGGCACCACGCTGATCTGCGGCTTCGCCCACATCTTCGGCATGAAGGTCGGCATCATCGCCAACAACGGCATCCTGTTCTCCGAGTCGGCGCTGAAGGGCGCCCACTTCATCGAACTGTGCGCGCAGCGCAAGATCCCGCTCGTGTTCCTGCAAAATATCACCGGCTTCATGGTCGGCCGCAAGTACGAGAACGAAGGCATCGCCCGCAACGGCGCCAAGATGGTGACGGCCGTGGCCACGGCCGCCGTGCCCAAGTTCACCGTCATCATCGGCGGCAGCTTCGGCGCCGGCAACTACGGCATGTGCGGCCGCGCCTACTCGCCGCGCTTCATGTGGATGTGGCCCAACGCCCGCATCTCCGTCATGGGCGGCGACCAGGCCGCCAGCGTGCTGGCCACCGTCAAGCGCGATGGCATCGAAGCCAAGGGCGGCCAGTGGTCGGCCGAGGAGGAAGCGGCCTTCAAGCAGCCCATCAAGGACCAGTACGAGCATCAGGGCCACCCCTACTACGCCACCGCGCGCCTGTGGGACGATGGCGTGATCGACCCGGCCGATACCCGCATGGTGCTGGGCCTGGGCCTGTCGGCCGCCCTCAATGCGGAAATCCCCGATACCAAATTCGGCGTGTTCCGCATGTAATGGAGGCTGCCATGACCTATCAAACCCTGACCATCGCCATCGCCGACAAAGTCGCCACCGTCACCCTCGACCGGCCCGACGTGCGCAACGCTTTCAACGAAACCACCATCAGCGACATCACGCGCGCGTTCGACGCGCTGGGCCGCGACGAATCAGTGCGCGCCATCGTGCTGGCCGCCAACGGCTCCGCCTTCTGCGCCGGCGCGGACCTGAACTGGATGAAGAAAATGGCCGGCTACTCGCACGCCGAGAACAGCGCCGACGCCATGCAACTGGCCGAAATGCTGCGCACCATCTACCTGTGCCCCAAGCCCGTGGTGGCCAAGGTGCAGGGCGACTGCTACGCCGGCGGCATGGGCCTGGTGGCCGCGTGCGACATCACGGTGGCGGTGGAGGAAGCCAATTTCTGCCTGAGCGAAGTGAAACTGGGCCTGATCCCGGCCACCATTTCGCCTTACGTCATCAAGGCCATGGGCGAGCAGGCGTCGCGCCGCTACTTCCTCACGGCCGAGCGCTTCACGGCGCAGCAGGCGCTGCGCATCGGCTTCGCCCACGAGGTGGTGGCCGCCAGTGAACTCGACGCCACCGTGGCCGCCATCGTCAAGGCCCTGGTCAACAACAGTCCGAACGCCGTGCGGCAAGCCAAGGTGCTGGTGCGCGACGTGGCCGGACTTCCCGTCACCGATGCGCTGCTGGCCGATACGGCCGAACGCATCGCCCATATCCGCGCTTCCGAGCAGGGCCGCGAAGGCGTGCAGTCCTTCCTGGAAAAGCGCAAGCCGGCCTGGTTGAACTAGGCCACCTTTAAGCTGGAGTATTTTTGGAACCGAACAAACAAAGCGACTGGGTCGCACGCAGCCTGCGCAGCGTGTGGCATCCGTGCACCCAGATGCAGCATCACGAAACTGTGCCGCTGATCCCCGTCAGCCATGGCCGCGGCGCCTGGCTGTACGACCTCGAAGGCAAGCGCTATCTGGACGCGATCAGCTCCTGGTGGGTGAACCTGTTCGGCCATGCCAACCCGCGCATCAACGCCGCCCTCAAGGAGCAGCTGGACCTGCTGGAACACGCCATGCTGGCCGGCTTCACCCATGAACCGGTGATCCGCCTGTCCGAGCAACTGGCGGCCCTGACGGGCGACGTGCTGGGCCACTGCTTCTACGCCAGCGATGGCGCCTCGGCGGTGGAAATCGCGCTGAAAATGAGCTTCCACAGCTGGCGCAACCGCGGCCAGGCCGAGAAGCAGGAATTCGTCTGCCTCAAGGGCAGCTATCACGGCGAAACCATCGGCGCCCTGGCCGTGACCGACGTGGCCCTGTTCAAGGACGCCTACGGCCCGCTGCTGCGCGCCAGCCAGACCGTGATGTCGCCCGACGCACGCCAGGCCGTGGACGGCGAAACGGCGCAGGACGTGGCGCGCCGCGCGGCGGCCGACGTGGAGCGTTTGTTCACCGAGCGTGGCGACAAGATCGCCGCCATCATCATCGAACCGCTGGTGCAGTGCGCCACCGGCATGGCCATGCACGACCCGCTGTACCTGACGCTGGTGCGCGAACTGTGCGACCGCCACCAGGTGCACCTGATCCTGGACGAAATCGCCGTCGGCTGCGGCCGCACGGGCACCTTCTTCGCCTGCGAGCAGGCCGGCATCTGGCCCGACTTCCTGTGCCTGTCCAAGGGCATCAGCGGCGGCTACCTGCCGCTGTCGCTGGTGATGACGCGCGACGACATCTACCAGGCCTTCTACAGCGCCGACGTCACGCGCGGCTTCCTGCACTCGCACTCGTACACGGGCAACCCGCTGGCCTGCCGCGCCGCCCTGGCCACGCTGCAGATCTTCCAGGAAGACCACGTACTGGAGCACAACCGCGTGCGCGCCGCGCGGCTGACGCAGGCGCTGGCACCGCTGGCCGACCACGAACGGGTACGCAACTTCCGCCAGCGCGGCATGATCTGGGCTTTCGACGCCATCGACGCGCCGGCCGACTTCTCGCGCCGCTTCTTCGCCACGGCGCTGGAACACGAACTGCTGATGCGCCCCATCGGCCCCACCGTCTACATGATGCCGCCCTACATCCTGAGCGACGAGGAAATCGACGGCCTGGCCGCCAACACGCTGGCCGTGTTCAACCAGGTATTGGCGGGCTGACCATGGAACTGTTGAACCGACTGGACGCCCAGCTGCAAACGCTGGCGCAACAAAGCCTGATCCGCACCCGCCGCGTGGTGGATTCGCCGTGCGGCCCGCGCGTGCGCGTGGACGGGCGCGAGCTGCTGGCCTTCTGCAGCAACGACTACCTGGGCCTGGCCAGCCATCCGGCGCTGGCCGCCGCATTGCAAAAGGGCGTCGCCTTGTACGGCGCCGGCAGCGGCGCCTCGCACCTGATTTCCGGCCACGGCCGCGCCCACGCCCAGCTGGAGGACCGGCTGGCCGAATTCGTCGGCGCCCACCTGGAGCGCCCGCGCGCACTGTATTTCTGCACCGGCTACATGGCCAACCTGGCCATCATCACCGGCCTGACGGCGGGCGACCGCGAGGCGGCCGTCTTCTCCGAATCGCTCAACCACGCTTCGCTGATCGACGGCGCCCGCCTGTCGCGCGCCGCCGTGCAGGTCTACCCGCACGCCGACCTGGAAGCGCTGGAGAGCATGCTGCAAGCCAGTACCGCCGCCACCAAGCTGGTGGTGACGGACAGCGTATTCAGCATGGACGGCGACCTGGCCGACCTGCCGGCCCTGCTGGCGTTGTGCGAACGGTACGGCGCCTGGCTGGTGGTGGACGACGCCCACGGCTTCGGCACGCTGGGTAAAAACGGCCACGGCGCGCTCGAGCATTTCAAGCTGCAATCGCCCTACCTGGTCTACATGGGCACCCTGGGCAAGGCGGCCGGCGTGGGCGGCGCCTTCGTGGCGGCCCATGAAACCGTGATCGAAACGTTAACCCAGAAAGCCCGCCCCTACATCTTCACCACCGCCGCCGCGCCCGCGCTGGCGCACGCGCTGCTGGCCAGCCTGGACCTGCTGGAAGGACCGGAAGGCATGCAAAGACGCGCACACCTGGGGGCATTGGTGGCACAATTGAACGATGGCCTGCGCCTGACGCGCTGGCGACGGCTGCCCTCGGACACGGCGATCCAGCCTATCCTGATCGGCGACAACGCCGAAACCATGCGCGCCGGCGCCGCCCTGTATGAGCAGGGACTGTGGGTGGGCACGATCCGTCCGCCGACCGTGGCGCCGGGCACTTCGCGCCTGCGCGTGACGCTGTCGGCCGGCCACACCCACGCGGACGTGGCGACGCTGATCAACGCCATCAATGCCTTGGAAAGGATGTGACATGAGTCTGGACGACCCCGTTCTGGCCGCCACGCCGCAGGTGCAGTCCGCACCGGCGGCCGCCGGCGCGCGCCCCCGCTTCGCCTGTTTCACCACCGGCACCGACACGGAAATCGGCAAGACTTTGGTGTCGGCCGCCATGCTGTACGCGCTGGTGCAAAGCGGCGTACGCGCTTGCGGCATGAAACCCATCGCGGCCGGCGCCGAACTGCGCAACGGCCGCTGGCACAATGAAGACGCCGACCAGCTGATCGCGGCCGGCAACGTGGCGCTGCCGCAGGAACTGACCACGCCCTTCCTGCTCAAGGAGCCGGCCGCGCCCCACATCGCGGCCGAACTGGAAGACGCTTACATTTCGCCCGTGCCCATCCTGGCCGCCTACATCGAAGTGAGCGCCGCCTCGGACGCGGTGGTGGTGGAAGGAGTGGGCGGCTTCCGCGTGCCCTTGAACGAGGAATTCGACACCGCCGACCTGGCCGAGCAGCTCGACTTGCCGGTGGTGCTGGTGGTGGGCATGCGCCTCGGTTGCATCAGCCACGCCCTGCTGACGGTGGAGGCGATCGCCAACCGCAACCTGATGCTGGCCGGCTGGGTCGCCAACGAAGTCGACCCCGACATGGCCTTCATCGACGAGAACATCGCCGCGCTGGAGGAACGCATCCCGGCGCCGCTGCTGGGCCGCGTGCCGCGCCTGGCGCAACCGTCGGCCGCCGCCGCCGCCGAATACCTGGACTTTACCAAGCTGCCCAACTGGCCGGCTGCCTAACCTGTTTGAATGTAGAAGGAAACACGATGTCCCTGACCCAAGAACCGAAAACCGTCGAACTGCACCGTCCCACGGCGCCCATCACTCTGCCCGCCGCCGCCACCTGGCCGGTGGAGGACGTGCTGGCCCTGTTCGAGCTGCCGTTCAACGACCTGATGTTCCAGGCCCAGCAAACCCACCGCACCAACTTCCCCGATGGTGACGTGGAACTGGCCACGCTGCTGTCGATCAAGACCGGCGGCTGCGAGGAGGATTGCGGCTACTGCCCGCAGGCGGCCCGCTACGACACGGGCGTGGAAGCGAAGAAGATCCTCGACATCGACACCGTGCTGGACGCGGCCAGGCAGGCCAAGGACAGCGGCGCCACCCGCTTCTGCATGGGCGCTGCCTGGCGCAGCCCGAAGGACCGCGACATGGACAAGGTCGAGGAAATGGTCCGCGAGGTCAAGGCACTGGGCATGGAAACCTGCGCCACGCTGGGCATGCTGGAAGAGGAACAGGCGCTGCGCCTGAAAGCGGCCGGCCTCGATTACTACAACCATAACCTGGACACGGCGCCCGAGTTCTACGACAACGTGATCTCCACCCGCGACTACCAGGACCGCCTGGACACGCTGGGCCGGGTGCGCGAAGCGGGCCTCAAGGTCTGCTGCGGCGGCATCGTCGGCATGGGCGAATCGCGCCTGCAACGCGCCGGCCTGATCGCGCAACTGGCCAACCTGAACCCGTATCCGGAATCGGTGCCCGTCAACCACCTGGTGCAGGTGGAAGGCACGCCGCTGTACGGCCTGGAGCCACTGGACCCGCTGGAATTCGTGCGCACCATCGCCGTGGCCCGCATCACCATGCCGAAAGCGCGCGTGCGCCTGTCGGCTGGCCGCCGCCAGTTGGGCGAGGCGGTGCAAGCCATGTGCTTCCTGGCCGGCGCCAACTCCATCTTCTACGGCGACAAGCTGCTCACCACCGGCAACCCGGAAGCGGAGGACGACCGCACGCTGCTGACTAAACTGGGCCTGAAAACCCGCGGCACGGTGCTCGAATCGGCGCCGAAAGAGAAGTGCGGCTGCTAAGCAGTTGACGGACCAGCGGCGCCGCTTCCGCGAAGGACGGCGCCACGGCAGGGCACACCAACAGAAAACTTCCAGCTTCGAGCTGCACAGAGAGAGACTATGTTCACAAAAATCCTGATCGCCAACCGCGGTGAAATCGCCTGCCGTGTCGCCGCCACCGCCCGCCGCATGGGCATCAAGACGGTCGCCGTCTACTCCGAAGCCGACGCCAGCGCCAAGCACGTCGCCGTGTGCGACGAAGCCGTGCTGCTGGGCCCCGCCCCGGCCAAGGAAAGCTATCTGCGCGGCGACAAGATCATCGAAGTGGCGCTGGCCACGGGTGCCCAGGCCATCCACCCCGGCTACGGCTTCCTGTCCGAGAACGCCGAATTCGCCGACGCCTGCGCCGCCGCCGGCCTGGTGTTCATCGGCCCACCGGCGTCCGCCATGCGCGCCATGGGTTCCAAGTCCGCCGCCAAGTCGCTGATGGAAAAAGCCAATGTGCCACTGGTGCCGGGCTACCACGGCGACGAACAGGACGCCGACTTCCTGCACGCCCAGGCCGACCGCATCGGCTACCCGGTGCTGCTCAAGGCTTCCGCCGGCGGCGGCGGCAAGGGCATGCGCGTGATTGACAACACGGCCGACTTCAAGGCCGCGCTGGCCTCGTGCAAGCGCGAAGCGATCAGCTCCTTCGGCGACGACAAGGTGCTGGCCGAGAAATACCTGCAGCGTCCCCGCCACATCGAAATCCAGGTGTTCGCCGACACGCTGGGCAACTGCATCTACCTGTTCGAGCGCGACTGCTCGGTGCAGCGCCGCCACCAGAAAGTGCTGGAAGAGGCGCCGGCGCCCAACATGCCGGCCGAACGGCGCGCCGCCATGGGCGAAGCGGCCGTGGCCGCCGCCAAGGCGGTGGGTTATGTAGGCGCCGGCACGGTGGAATTCATCGCCAACCAGGATGGCTCGTTCTACTTCATGGAGATGAACACCCGCCTGCAAGTGGAACACCCGGTCACCGAAATGATCACCGGCACCGACCTGGTGGAATGGCAGATCCGCGTTGCGTTCGGCGAGCCGCTGCCACGCAAGCAGCACGAACTGGCCATCCAGGGCCACGCCATCGAAGCGCGCATCTACGCCGAGAATCCCGAGAAGGGCTTCCTGCCCTCGATCGGCACGCTGCGCCACATGGACACCCCAGCCGCCGTCACCTTTGAACTGGGCGGTGGCGGTGCCGCAGGCAGCGCGGCACCTAACCTACCCGCCGCCGTGCGCATCGACTCGGGCGTACGCGAAGGCGACGCCATCTCGCCTTACTACGACCCCATGATCGCCAAGCTGATCGTGTGGGGCGCCGACCGCAAGCAGGCGCTGGCCCGCATGGCGCAGGCGCTGGCGCAATACAAGATCGTCGGCCTGGCCACCAACATCGCCTTCCTCAAGCGCCTGGTGGAAGGCGACGCCTTCGCCAACGCGGACCTCGATACTGGCCTGATCGAACGCAACCAGGACAGCCTGTTCCCGGCCGCCCACGCCGCGCCGTCGGCCGCGCTGGCGCTGGCCGCCGTCTCCCTGATCGAATCGGAGAAGGACGCCGCCGCCGCGCAGTCGGGCGCCAACCGCGCCGACCCGTGGGGCCAGGCGCTGGGCTGGCGCATGAACTTCCCGTACGCGCGCGCGCTGTCGTTCGCGGACGACTACGCGGCCACGCTGCCGGCCAAGGCCTACGGCGTGGCCGTCACCTACCGCGCCACCGACTGGCTGTTC
The DNA here is from genome assembly GCF_014042355.1 of Rugamonas apoptosis. Classification (GTDB taxonomy): domain Bacteria; phylum Pseudomonadota; class Gammaproteobacteria; order Burkholderiales; family Burkholderiaceae_D; genus Rugamonas; species Rugamonas apoptosis. Next base: position 612,792 of record NZ_JACEZU010000001.1, on the reverse strand, counting down.
GCGCGCGATGGCGGCGAACCGCAGGTACTGAGCCTGATGCAGCAAGATGGCAGTGACCTCAGCATCAAGCTGGGCAACACCGCCGTGCATGGCACCGTGCGCCGCGACGGCGAACTGCTGCACGTGTTCACGGGCGGCCAGCACTATCCGCTGCACTACAACGATCCCATGGCCCACGCCGGCGAAAGCGAAGCGGAAGGCGGCCGCCTGACGGCGCCCATGCCGGGCAAGGTGGTGGCCGTGCTGGCCGCCAAGGGCCAGGACGTCAAGAAGGGCGAGGCGCTGGTGATCATGGAAGCGATGAAGATGGAGCACACCATCGCCGCGCCGCACGACGGCCTGGTAGAGGAAATCCTGTACAACGTCGGCGACCAGGTGGCGGACGGCGCGCCGCTGCTGGCCTTCAAGGCGGCGGCGTAAGCGGAGGGCATCATGCGCATCCTGTTGCACCGCGCGGACGGCAAGACCGAGCCGTGGATCAAGGACTTCGGCAAATTCCTGCCAGAGGCCGAGATCGCGATCTGGCACGCGGGCGAGAAAGCCCCGCCGTGCGACTATGCCGTGGTGTGGGCGCCACCGGAAACCATGCTGCCTGAGCTGGCCGATGTGAAAGCCATCTTCAACACGGGCGCCGGAGTGGACGCGCTGCTCAAGTTCGGTGACGCGCTGCCGCGCCACGTACCCATCATCCGCCTGGGCGACGCCGGCATGGGCGCGCAGATGGCCGAATACGTGGTGCACGCCGTGCTGCGTTACTTCCGCCGTTTCGACCAGTATGAAACCCAGGCCCGCGCCAGCACCTGGGCGCCGCTGCCGCAATACCACCGCGAAGACTTCACGGTCGGCGTGCTGGGCATGGGTGCGCTGGGCGGCCAGGTGCTCAAGGCGCTGGCGCCGTTCGGCTTCCCGCTGCGCGGCTGGAGCCGCACCGAGAAAAGCATGGCCGGCGTGCAGTGTTTCCATGGTCCGGCCGGACTGGACACCTTCCTGCGCGGCACGCGCGTGCTGGTGTGCATGCTGCCGCTCACGCCCGACACCAGCAACATCATCGACCGCGGCAACATGTCCAAGCTGCCGCAAGGGGCTTACCTGATCAACGTGGCGCGTGGCGCCCACCTGGCCGAACCGGACCTGCTCAACCTGATCAAGGCCGGCCACATCGCCGGCGCCACGCTGGACGTGTTCCGCAACGAACCGCTGCCGGCCCAGCACCCGTTCTGGCAGGAGCCGCGCATCACCATCACGCCGCACATCTCCGCACTCACGCTGCGCCGCGAAAGCGTGCAGCAGATCGCGGAAAAGATACGCAAGATCGAAAACGGCGAAATGGTCGACGGCATCGTCGACCGCAACCTGGGATACTGAAAACATGAACAAGCAAGCGAGCCTGCCCAAGCAAGTCAAGATCGTCGAAGTGGGGCCGCGCGACGGCCTGCAGAACGAAAAGGAAAACGTCCCGGCCGAGGTCAAGATCGAACTGGTGAACCGCCTCACCAACGCCGGTTTCCCGAATATCGAAGCGGCGTCGTTCGTGTCGCCCAAGTGGGTGCCGCAGATGGCCACCAGCCGCGAGGTGATGGACGCCATCGTGCGCAAGCCGGGTGTGATCTACTCGGCTCTCACGCCCAATATGCAAGGCTTTGAAGCGGCGCTGGCCGCGCGTGCCGACGAAGTGGTGATTTTCGGCTCGGCCTCGGAAGCGTTCTCGCAAAAGAACATCAACTGCTCGATCGCCGAATCGATCGCCCGCTTCGAAGGCGTGGCCAAGGCGGCCAAGGATAACGGCCTGCGCCTGCGCGGCAGCATCAGCTGCGCCTTCGGCTGCCCCTACCAGGGCGACGTGCCGCTGGACGCGGTGGCCGACGTGGTGGGCCGCATGCGCGAGCTCGGTTGCGACGAGATCGACATCGCCGACACCATCGGCGTGGCCACCCCGCGCAAGACGCAAGCGGTGATGGAGCGCGCCATCGCCGCGTTCCGCGTGGACGGCCTGTCGGGCCACTTCCACGACACCTACGGCCAGGCCCTGGCCAACATCTACGCCAGCATGGAAGTGGGGATCGCCATCTTCCATTCGTCCGTCTCGGGCCTGGGCGGCTGCCCGTACGCCAAGGGCGCCACCGGCAACGTGGCCACCGAGGACGTGCTGTACATGATGCAGGGGCTGGGTGTGGAAACGGGGATAGACCTCGACATCGTGGTCGACGCCGGCCAGTACATCTCGCAATTCCTGGGCCGCAAGGGCGCCAGCCGCGCCGGCAACGCCATCGCCGCCAAGCGCGCGCAATAACGAAAAGCGGGGTCAGTTCCGGCATCGTGCCACTCATTTGGCAGATTGCCGGAACTGACCCCGCTTTTGGAATGGAAAAACCCCGTGTGACGTTTCCATCACACGGGGTTTTAAATTTTGGTCGGAGTACAAGGATTCGAACCTTGGACCCCCTGGTCCCAAACCAGGTGCGCTACCGGGCTGCGCTACACTCCGAATAAAGAGAATCATACCGGCTTAGGCACCATCCGTCAAGGGTCAGACCAAACAGTATGTACCATGGCGCGATTTTTTCAAGGCGAAATAGCAAAAATTCAAGGTTGACGCCACACCGCCATGGCCCCGGCGCCACAACACCTTACGCCACCTCACTCGCCGCCGTCCGCCTTCATCTTCAAGGCCAACTCATACAGTGCGTTCTTCTTGCGCCCCGTGATCTGCGCGGCCAGCCCGGCGGCCTGTTTGACGGAACATTCGGCCAGCAGGATGGACAGGATACGCGCGGCTTCCGCGTCCTGCGCGTCGTCGGCGGGCGGGGCGCCGGCCAGCAGCACCACGAATTCGCCTTTTTCCCGGTGCGGATCGGCCTTGATCCACGCTTCCGCCTCGGACAGCGGGCAGCGGTGGACTTCCTCGAACATCTTGGTCAGCTCGCGCGCGAACACCACCTGGCGCTCCGGTTCGAACGCGGCCGCCAGCGCGCCGGCGCAATCGAGGATGCGGTGCGGCGCCTCGTAGAACACCATGGTGGCTGTGACGGCCCGCAGCGACTGCAGGAACGATTCACGCTGCTTGGCCTTGGCCGGCAGGAAACCGACAAAGTAGAACTGGTCGTTCACCAGCCCACTGGCCGACAAGGCCGTCACCGCCGCCGAGGCACCCGGCAGCGGCAGCACGCGCAAGCCGGCCGCGCGCACCGCGTCGACGATGCGGGCGCCGGGGTCGGAGACGGCCGGCGTGCCGGCATCCGACACCAGCGCGATCCGTTCGCCCGCCTGCAGCCGCGCGATCAGGGTGTCCGCCACCTCGCGCTCGTTGTGCTGGTGGGCCGCGATCAGGGGCTTGTGCAGGCCGAAACGGGTCATCAACTGGGCCGTGTTGCGGGTGTCCTCGCACGCCACCGCATTGACCAGGCTCAAGACGTGCAGCGCGCGCAGGCTAATGTCCGTCACGTTGCCGATCGGGGTCGCCACTACATACAATGTTGCGCTAGGATAGGTCTGGTGCGCCGTTTCGCCCATCACGGGCAGGGTGGCGATGGTGCTGGAATCTTGTACTGTCATTGGGGGTAGGATGCTGGCTAAGAGTGTCAGATTACTGGTGCTGGGCATGGCGGCCACGTTGGCCGGCTGCAGCACGCCCTGCGGCGCGCCCGGCCGATTGTGCGCGCCTATCACCTCAATTACAAGCCCGGTGACCAGCCCGGCTCCCGCTGGCGCCACGCGGCCGGCGCCCCGGCCCGCCCCCGAAACGCCGCCAGCGCCGGCCGAAACCTTCGCCGTCGCCATGCCCGGCGCCGGCGGCCCGTCCGGCGCCACCGGCACGACAGGAACGGCCCTGCCATCGTTATCGTCCATGTCGGCCGCCACCGCCCCGGCGGCCGACATGGACGCCATCCCCTCCAATACGCCGCTGCGCTTGTCGCTGCTGCTGCCGCTGCGCTCGGACACGCTGGGCCAGGCCGCCACCGCCGTCAAGGCGGGTTTCCTGGCCGCCTGGGAGCGCGACCGCGACGGCGTCACCGTCACCGTCACCGACACGGGAGACGCCACCGACGACGTGCTGGCCAGCTACGCCAGCGCCCAGGAGCGCTCGGACCTGGTGGTGGGCCCGCTGGGCCGCTCCGCCGTCGGCGCGCTGGCCGCCAGCCCGCTGCTGCGCAAGCCCACCATCGCCCTCAACACGCCGGAAGGCTACGGCACGCCGGGCCAGCCGCCGCTGCCGGCCCGCATGCTGGCCATGGGGCTGTCGATCGAGGAGGAGGCGCGCCAGGCCGCCAACTGGGCCGCCACCGAGCAACCGGGCGCCAGCGCACTAGTGCTGACCACCAGTACGCACTGGCAGCGCCGCAGCGCCGCCGCCTTCGCCGCCCAGTGGCAACGCCAGGGGCTGGCCGTCAGGACGGTCGAGCTGGGCGCGAGCAACGGCTACCTGAACGACCCGGAACTGGTGCAGCTGCGCGCCCGCCTGCAATCGGACCCGCCCGGCCTGCTGTTCGCGGCGCTGGACGCGGCCCAGACCCGCCAGTTGCGCGGCGCGCTCGACGGCGCGCTGCCGCAGGCGCTGCCCATCTACGGCACGTCCGCGCTCAATCCCGGCAACGGCAACAGCTTCCCCAACCGGGAACTGGATGGCGTGCGGCTGCTGGACTTGCCGTGGCAGCTGCAGGCCGACCATCCGGCCGTGATGATTTATCCTCATCCGCCCCAGCCCGAGGAACGCAAGCCCGGCGCGGCCGACCTGGAACGGCTGTACGCGCTGGGCATCGACGCCTACCGGGTGGCGCGTGAGATCGGCCGCCACTCCGGCGTGCGCTTCCAGCTCGATGGCGTGACGGGCCGGCTGACGGTCAGCTTCGGCCTGGGGCCGGCCAGTTTCGAGCGCGTCGAGCAGGCCGCCGTGTACAAGAACGGCGTGCCGCAACCGGTCACCCCGTGAGCGCGCCGTGGCCCGCACCGAGCGCCAGCAACTGGGCATGGAGGGCGAAGACGAGGCGCTGGCCCACCTGAGCCGGCACGGCTTGACGCTGGTGACCCGCAATTTCCTGTGCAAGGGCGGCGAGATCGACCTGATCATGCGCGACGGCGCCCACCTGGTGTTCATCGAAGTGCGGCGCCGGGCCGACACCCGCCACGGTGGGGCCGCCGCCAGCATCACGCCGCATAAGCAGCGCCGCATGGTGCGCGCGGCCCAGGCCTACCTGCTGCGCTGCGCCACGCTGCCGCCATGCCGCTTCGACGTGGTGGCCATCGACGGCGGCCAGTTGCGCTGGCTGCGCAATGTGCTGCAAATGTAAGCATTTTTTACAGCGCTTGTGGGGCGGGCGCGGCCATTGCACTATAATCGCCAGCTATGAATACTCAACGCATCCTGTCGCACTTCCACGAAAGTGCCGAACTCAAAATCCAATCGGCGACCGTGCTCGCCCAGCCGATCTCGCAAGCCATCGAGATGATGTTCTTCGCACTCTCGAACGGCAACAAGATCCTGGTGTGCGGCAACGGCGGTTCGGCCGCCGACGCCCAGCACTTCGCCGCTGAACTGGTGGGCCGCTTCGAACGCGAACGCTTCCCGCTGCCGGCGCTGGCGCTGACCACCGATACCTCGATCCTGACGGCGGTGGCCAACGACTACAGTTACCGTGAGATCTTCTCCAAGCAAGTGCAGGCCTTCGGCCAGGCCGGCGACATCCTGCTGGCGCTGTCCACCTCGGGCAACTCGGGCAACGTGATGGCGGCCATCGAGGCGGCGCTGGAGCGCGAGATGCGGGTGGTGGCCATGACCGGCAAGGGCGGCGGCGCCATCGGCAAGATGCTGACCGACGCCGATGTCCACATCTGCGTGCCGGCCGACCGCACGGCCCGCATCCAGGAAGTGCACCTGGTGACCATACACTGCATCTGCGACGGCATCGACGTCGCCCTGTTCGGAGGAGACGTCAATGAGTGAGTCGCTGACCAAGTCCCGCGCCGGCCAGCGCTGGCAACGCCCGCTGGCGATGACGCTGCTGTGCGGCGCCCTGCTGGCCACCCTGTCGGGCTGCGTGGAGATGATGGTCGGCAGCGCCGTGGTGGGCACCGTGGCCGCCTCGGACCGCCGCACCTTCGGCGCCCAGACGGAAGACCAGGCCATCGTCGTCAAGGGCGAGATCAAGGTGCACAACCTGGTGGGCGACGCCGGCCATGTGAACATCAACAGCTTCAACCGCCGCGCCCTGCTGACGGGCGAAGTGCGCGACCAGGCCATGAAGGAACAGGTCGAACGTGAAGTGCGCGGTATCGAAGGCGTGGCCTCGACCGTCAACGAACTGGAAATCTCGGGCCTGAGCAGCTTCACCTCGCGCTCCAACGACACCCTGATCACCACCAAGGTCAAAGCCAGCCTGGTGGACCAGAAGGATATCTCGGCCAACACGTTCAAGGTGGTCACCGAGCGGGGCGCCGTGTTCCTGATGGGCCGCGTGACCCAGCGCGAAGGCACCATCGCGGCCGAAGTGGCACGCGGCGTGAGCGGCGTGCAGAAAGTGGTCAAAGTGTTCGAGTACATCTCGGAAGAGGAATGGAAGTCCTACCAGCCCAAGCCAACCCCGGCCCAGGCGGCGCAGGGCGGCCAGCAAGGCCAATAAGGCCAGTCAGCCCGGCAAGTGCCATCCGGCCCGCAAGGCACGCTTAAGAATACGGGTCTATAATGGCCCGTACCTGAACTCGCAGCCCAACGTAGCCGATTCCGACCATGCAAGCGACAACTTCCTCCTCCAAGGCCTGGCTCAAGCCCGCGCTGGCCGCCGTGCTGCTGGCTGGCGCCGGCCTGGCCGCTTATGCCACGCTGAACCAGCGCAGCAGCGCGCCCGCCGTCACGTTCATGAGCATCAAGGGCGAGAAGATTTCGCCGGACAGCCTGCATGGCAAGGTGGTGATGGTCAATTTCTGGGCCACTTCCTGCGCCACCTGCGTGGCCGAGATGCCGCAGATGGTGGAAACGTACAATAAATACAAGTCGCAGGGACTGGAATTCGTGGCCGTGGCCATGAAGGACGACCCACCCAACTACGTCGTCAACTACGCCGAAACGCGCCAGCTGCCGTTCAAGGTGGCGCTGGACGTGGCCGGCGACGCGGCCAAGGCCTACGGCAACGTGGCCATGACGCCCACCACCTTCGTCATCGACAAGGATGGCAAGATCCTCAAGCGCTACGTGGGCCAGCCGGAATTCCCGGCGCTGCACAAGCTGCTGGAAAAAGCCTTGCAGGGATAAGCAAAAGACAGGAAAAAGGAGCCGCCGGCTCCTTTTTTACGTCAGAAGCCCGCCTGCAACGACAGGTAGGGGCCGCGCTGGCGCACCGGGTTGAACACGGTGATGTCGCCCAGCACCGCGTAGGCCGCCGTCACCGACACATGCTTATTCGGGAACCAGGCCACGAAGGCGTCGTAATACGCCTTTTCATTATCCACGCTCAGGTTGTGCGGTTTGCGGCGGTACTCCACGCCCAGCACCAGCTTGCGGTCGGCCAGCCAGGCCAGCGACACTTCCGGCATCAACCGCATGCTGTCGCCACGGTCGCCGCCAAAGCCCAATAAGCCCATCTGGTTGGCGCGGGTGGCGCGCACGGTACCGTTCAACAGCAGGCTCTGTTCCAGCAGCAGCTTGGTGGCCGCCACGTAGTAGTCATAGCCATGGTCGTCGCGCGCGCCCAGCTGGCGCACGTCCGTCACGCCCAGCGCGCCCAGGCCGCCCACACCCTTATCGCGCTTGTAGAGCACACCGATGGCCAATTGCGGCATCAGGCTGTCCTGCCCATACACGGCGTCGCCGGCCACGCGCAGCTTGAGGCCGACGATCTGCTGGCGCAGCCGCAGCCGGTCCAGTGGCGCCAGGCTGCCCGCGAAGGTCTGCTCGGCCAGCGACAATTCCAGCCGGTCGGCCAGCCCCACGGCCACGCCGCCGCTGCCCAGCGCGTAATCCTGGGTGCGCACCCACGTGTAATGGGCGTTGGCGCCCCAGCTGTCGCGGGTGCCGTAGCCGCCGATCAGGGCCCACGGCGTGAGGCCACCGCCGGCCGCGCCTTCCAGCTGGCTGACGCCGCCCGTGGCCAGCAACTTGCCCAGATCCGGCCGGGCCCCGCCGGCGCGGGCGGTGACGATCATGGACCGCATCGGCGCCAACCTGCCGATCAAGCGGTTGGCCACGCCGTTGGGCACCTGGTTGCGCGCCATGGCCAGTTGCAGATCCTCGGCCAGCGCGTTGAACTGGGCATCCGTGATCTTCAAGTCCTGGTGCACGGTCACCATGTCGCGCACGGTGCCCACGCCGTCCATGGTCTTGTCGCGGTACTTGCCGGTGTAGGTGCACGGGCCGCCGCTCACTTCGCAGAACTGGTCGGCCAGGCGCTTGGCCACCTGCTCCATGTCGAAATCCTCGAAGCTGTCGCGGATCACGGGATCGGCCAGCACCAGCGGGATGAAGGTGGCGACGATCTTCTGGATGCCCTGCTGGCCGCCCAGGCCACGGTAGACGGCATCATCCCGGGCTGGCGTCTGCGCCGTGGCCAGCGTGGCCGACAGCAGCAGGGCCAATCCCGCCAGCGGGGTCGATCTGCGCATCCTGGCTCCTTATTTCGGGTACAGCACCATTTGCGTACAGCGGAACAGCGCCATGGTCTTGCCGCTGGCCTTGTTGCGCACGGTCGCATCCCATACCTGGGTGGTCTTGCCCAGGTGGACCACGGAGGCGGTGGCCACCACCGTTCCCTCGCGCGCCGTGCCCAGGTGGTTGGACTTCAGTTCGATGGTGGTGAAACTGGACGCGCCTTCCGGCAGGTGGGCCACGCAGGCGTAGCCGCAAGCCGTGTCGGCCAGCGTGACGACGCTGCCCGCGTGCAGGTAGCCGTTGGGCGCCAGGTGCTGGGGCGTGACCTCGAATTCGGCCGTGACGCTGCCTTCGCTCACGTCGGTGACGACGATGCCCAGATAGGCCGGCAACGTGCCGGCGCCGATCTGGTTGAAATAGGCGGGGGTGGGTTTTTTTTCGGTCATGGCGGCTCGGTCGATATCGGTTGCAGGGCCGGGCATGCATCAAGGTGCGGCTCCGGGGGCTGCAACGATGATAGCAATTTTTCCCGACGCGCGTGGCGGGCCGCCGGTTCCCGATCCGATCATGGCCAGGCGGGCCCCGCACAACCTATCCTACAAGACGCGTACCCATGGTCCTTGGTACAGTATCGGCCCGCTGGGGCCGTGCGGATCGGGCGAACCGCCCTTCGGTTCAAGGCTCACGGCCAGCAGCGCCACATCCTCGCCGATGGCGTTGGCCGGCAGCGCCAGCCGGTTGTCGCGCCCGGCCAGCACGCCCAGCGAACGGGGCGCGCCCTGGTGCGGCACGGCCCACAATTGCAACGAGCGGTCGGCCGCCACCGGCGCGGCCGTGAGCAGCCGCACCGTCAACGCGCGATGGCGACTGTCGGCGGTGAGCAGCAGCGCCGGATGGGCCTGCGCATCGGCCAGCGTGGCCACATAGTTAATCACCGGCGCCTCCGCTCGCCCATTGAGCACCAGCGCCAGCACCACCACCAGCAGCGCCGCCAACGCGCTTGAAGCCAGCCCCAGTCCGCGCCAGAACGCCAGCGGCGGCTGGCGCCAGAAAGCCCAGGCCGGCGCCGGCGCGGGCAGTTGCAGGCGCCGCGTGATGCCCTGCCATACCTGCGGCCGTGGCGCCTGCGCGGGCGTGAATTCTGCCAGCGGCGCCAGCCGGTCCTGCCACTCGGCCACGGCGCGGCGCAGGGCCGCGTCGGTCGTCAGCCAGTGCTCGAAGCGGCGGCGCGCGCCGCCGCGCAAGGTGCCCAGCACGTATTCGGCCGCCAACTGCTCGCGCAAATTGTCGTTGCCGCCGATCTTCATGTGCGCTCCCGCTGCGCCAGGCAGCGCCGCAAGCGCTCCAGTCCACGCCGTATCCATGTTTTCACCGTGCCCACGGGCAGCGCCAGCTGATGCGCCACCTCGCTGTGCGACAGGTCGTGAAAATAGGCCAGCCCGATCGCTTGCCGCTGCATGCCTTCCAGCGCGGCCAGGCAGCGGGCCAGCGCCCGCGCCTCGCTGCTCAGCTGCAGCACGTCGGGTGGGGTGGCATGGGGATCCTGCAATGCGTTCATCACGTCGGTGGCAAAGGGGTCGCTGTCGATTTCCACCGTGGCGTCACTGCGGCGCAGCAAGTCGAACGCCTTGTTGCGCACGATGGTGGTCAGCCACGTCATGGGGGCGGCAAGCTGGCTCTGGTAGCTGGCGGCGTTGTGCCAGATGGCGACAAAGCTCTCCTGCAACACATCCTCGGCCAGCTCGCGTTTATGCAATATACGCAGCGCGAAGCCAAACAGTTTCGCGGAGGTAGCGTCGTATAAGGCGCGGAAAGCCTGGGCGTCGCCATGGGCGGCGTCCTGCAGCCAGCGGCGCAGCTGGACGGGGTCGGGTGCTTGGGCGGCGGAGGACACGGCTGGCCTTTGCGCGGGCGGAGGGATGCTGACAAAAATATCACACTTTTGCCAGCCGGCGGGGCGCCACATCAAATCTGCATCCGATTCCGGCGCCGCCACGTATAAGTCCATGCAACACAACTCTGGACTGACTTTCGAGGAGGATGATGATGTCTACTATCAGCAAACGGGCGCTGGCGACGGCGCTGCTGGGCACCGTGGCGGCGGCTTGGTCGCCGTGGGCGGCGGCCTCCAGCCACCGGGAAGCGCCGTTCATCACGCAACACCCCAAGACCGACGGCACCGATTTTTACTTGTTCCGCAGCTACGAACCGGGCCGCGCCGGCTTCGTCACGCTGATCGCCAACTACGTGCCGCTGCAGGATGCCTACGGCGGCCCGAACTTCTTCCACATGGACCCGAACGCCCTGTACGAAATCCACATCGACAACAACGGCGACGCGCGCGAAGACCTGACGTTCCAGTTCCGCTTCACCAACACCAACAAGGACAACACGCTGACCGTGGGCGGCAAGCAGGTGGCGATCCCGCTGGTGATCAACGGCGGCCCCATCGCAGGCGTCAATCCGCCGGGGCTGAACGTGCGTGAAACCTACACGGTCAGCCTGGTGCGCGGCGACCGCCGTGGCGGCAGCCGCACTGCCGTGCTCAATGCCGATACGGGCGGCGCCGTGTTCGACAAACCGGTCGACAACATCGGCAATAAGTCGATTCCCGACTACGCCGCCTACGCCGCCGCGCACGTGTACAACATCACCATCCCCGGCTGCGGCACGCCGGGCCGCATGTTCGTCGGCCAGCGCAAGGACCCGTTCGTCGTCAACCTGGGCGAGACGTTCGACCTGATCAACATCAAGGCGCCTGCCACCGAGTTCGCCGCCAACGCGGAACGGGCCGCGCGCGACGACCTGGACGACAAGAATGTGACGGCCATCGAACTGGAAGTGGCCGCCGCCTGCCTGACGGCGCCCGGCGCGTCCGACCCGGTGATCGGCGGCTGGACCACGGCCAGCCTGCGCCAGGGACGGCTGCTCAATCCGGCGCCCCAGGGCAGCACGGCCTCGAAGGAGGGCGGCCCATGGACGCAGGTGTCGCGCCTGGGCATGCCGCTGGTGAACGAGGTGGTCATCGGCCTGAAGGACAAGGATGGCTTCAACAGCAGCAAGCCATCGGCCGATGGCCAGTTCGCCACCTACGTCACCAACCCCACGCTGCCGGCGCTGATCGAAATCCTGTTCGGCGCCGCCGGCGCCAAAGCACCCACCAACTTCCCCCGCAACGACCTGGTGGCCACCTTCCTCACCGGGGTCAAGGGCCTGAACCAGCCGGCCCATGTGACGCCGGCCGAAATGCTGCGGCTGAATACGGCCATCGCACCGCTGGCGAAGGGTGCGCAGAACCGGCTGGGGGTGATCGGCGGCGACAACGCCGGCTTCCCCAACGGCCGCCGTCCCGGTGACGACGTGGTCGACATCGCGCTGCGGGTGGTGATGGGCAAACTGTGCACGCTCAACATCGGCTGCGTGCCCGGCGATGCGCCGGCCGGCGCCCTGCATTTCACGGACGGCGCCTACCTGGACGACAGCTTCTTCAACGCCGCCTTCCCGTATCTGAAAACGCCCATCCCCGGCTCGCCGCAACAGTAACCGGGTCCATCCGAACAGGAGCGCATCATGAAAAAGCTCAGTCTCATTTTGATGTTGGCCTTGAGTGCCTGCGGCGGTAGCGGTGGTGGCGGCGGCAACGGCGATGGGGCGGGCGGCCCGTCACCTGTGGCGGCGCCCCCGCCATCCGTGGTCGACACCTTCGTCACGGCGCTGCTGGCGCTGGTCAGTGACAGCGGCGACAGCACCGAACCGGCCGCCGTCGACACGCTCGCCGCCACCGCGCCGGAGGACAGCGAACCGGCACCCGTGAAGTAGCGCGCCCGCCACCGGCACAACGATCAGAAAGGCTACGTCATGCACCACCACGCCACCATGCGCCGCCAACTTGTCCTGCGTCTGGCCCTGGCACTGCTACTGCAGGCATGGGCCGCGCTGACGGGCACCGCGCGCGCCACGCCCTACCTGCCCGCGCACGGCGACGACGTGATCGAAGTGCTGCCGCGCCGGGCCGACGCCACGCAAACGGAACTGCGCCGGCTACGCCTCGCGCTGAATGCGCGGCCGCGCGACGTGGCGTTGGCCACCGCGCTGGCGCAACGCTACATCGCCGTTGGCCGCGATGCTGCCGACCCGCGCTATCTCGGTTACGCGCAAGCGGCGCTGGCGCCCTGGTGGCGCGAGGCGGTGGCTCCGCCCGCCGTGCTCCTGCTGCGCGCCACGTTGCTGCAAAGCGGCCATCACTTCCCCGCCGCGCTGGCCGACCTGGAACGGCTGCTGGCGGCCGAACCGGCCAACGCGCAGGCGTGGCTCACGCGCGCCACCGTGCAGACGGTACGCGGCGACTACGCCGGCGCCACGGCCAGCTGCGCGCGCCTGTCGGCGCTGGCCAACGAACTGGCCACGGCCGCCTGCATCGCCAGCGTAGGCGCGCTGACCGGGCGCGCGCAGCCTAGCGAACAACTGCTGGCACTGACCTTGCAGCGCGGCGCCAGTGCGCCGCCGGACCAGCGGCTATGGGCGCAGACCCTGCTGGCGGAATTGGCTGCGCAGCGCGGCGACGTAGCAATGGCCGATGCGCGTTATCGCGACGCACTGGCCCTTAATCCACACGACGCTTACCTGCTGGGCGCCTACGCCGACTTCCTGCTCGATCAAGGACGTCCGGCCGACGTGCTGGCACTGCTGAAGGAGTACACCCGCGTCGACGCGCTGCTGCTGCGCCGCGCGCTGGCGCTGCGGCAGATGCCTGGCGCGGCGGCCGCTCTGGCCACCGACGTGGCCGCGCTGGCCGCGCGCTTCAGTGCCGCCACTGAGCGCGGCGACACGGTGCACCAGCGCGAGCAGGCGCGCTTCGCGCTATACCTGCAACGTGACACGGCATCGGCGCTGGCGTTGGCGCGGCAAAACTGGGACGTGCAAAAGGAAGCGGCCGACATGCGCATCTACCTGGAGGCGGCGGCCCAGGCGCACGATGCAGCGGCCGCCCGGCCAGTACTGGACTGGATCGCCCGCCACCGTACGGAAGGCGCCACCTTGCGCGCGCTGGTCCATCAACTGAACCCGGGGGCATGATGGGACAACTACTCTTGCTACTGGCGCTGCTGCTGTACGGCGCCGCACCACCGGCGCAGGCGCACAAGCCCAGCGACAGCTACCTGACCCTGCGGGTGGATGGCGCCCGGATCGATGGCCAGTGGGACATCGCCCTGCGCGACCTCGATTACGCCATCGGCCTCGATGCCGACGGCGACGGCCGCCTGACCTGGGATGAAATCCGCGCCCGCCAGCCAGCCATCGCCGCCTACGCGCTGGCGCGGCTGGAACTGGGCACGCCGGGCGGTGCGTGCGCGGCCAGCGTCACCAGCCAGCTGATCGACCGCCATACGGATGGCGCCTACAGCGTGCTGCGCCTGCGCGCCCTGTGCCCGCAGCCGGTCGACGCGCTGACCATCGTCTACCGGCTATTCGCCGAGCTCGACCCGCAGCACAAAGGGCTGCTGCGCCTGGTCCGCGACGGCCGCACCAGCAGCGCCATTTTCGATCCCGACCACGCGCGGCAAGCGCTGGCGCCGGCGGCGCCCAACCGGCTGGACCAGTTCCTCCAATACCTGCGGCACGGCGTGTGGCATATCTGGATCGGCTACGACCACATCCTGTTCCTGCTGTCGCTGCTGCTGCCGGCCGTGCTGGCCGCGCGCGGCGCGCCGGCCGCCAGCCTGCGCACGGCATTCATCGACGTGCTGCAAGTGGTGACGGCGTTCACGCTGGCCCACACGCTGACGTTGACGCTGGCCAGCCTGGCGCTGCTGTCACCGCCTTCGCGCTGGGTGGAATCGGCGATCGCCGCCTCGGTGGTGCTGGCGGCGCTGAACAACCTGGTGCCACTGTTTCGCGGACGGCGGCCGTGGGTCGCCTTCGGCTTCGGCCTGATCCACGGCTTCGGCTTCGCCAGCGTGCTGACGGAGCTGGGCCTGGCGCGGGATGCCCTGCTATTGAGCCTGTTCAGTTTCAATCTCGGCGTGGAAGCGGGGCAATTGGCCATCGTCGCGCTGTTCCTGCCGCTGGCCTTCCTGCTGCGGAGGACAGTGTTCTACCACCGCCTGCTAACCGGCGGCTCGGCCTTGATCGCGCTGGTGGCCACCGTGTGGCTGCTGGAACGGGCGTTTGACTTGAAACTGGCCGGTGTGTGACAGCACCAGCCACACGCCCCCACAACGACCACGGACGCCGCATACAAAAAAGGCCGCTGACAACAGCGGCCTTCATTTCGCGGCGGAGCGGAACGCTTATTCGCCGGCCAGCACGTTATGGGCCTGCACGTCGGCGTGGTACGAGCTGCGCACCATGGCGCCCACGGCGGCGTGCTTGAAGCCCATCTTGTACGCTTCCGCCTCGAACATCTTGAACACGTCCGGGTGCACGTAGCGGCGCACCGGCAGGTGGCTGTTGGACGGCGCCAGGTACTGGCCGATGGTCAGCATGTCGATGTCGTGCTCGCGCATGTCGCGCATCACCTGCAGGATTTCCTCGTCCGTCTCGCCCAGGCCGACCATGATGCCGGACTTGGTCTTGACGTTCGGGTAGATGGCCTTGAAGTCCTTGAGCAGCTTGAGCGAGTGCAGGTAGTCGGAACCGGGACGGGCTTCCTTGTACAGGCGCGGCACCGTTTCCAGGTTGTGGTTCATGACGTCCGGCAGGCCGTCCTTGAACAGCTCGAGCGCCTTTTCCAGGCGGCCGCGGAAGTCCGGCACCAGCACTTCGATCTGGGTCTTGGGCGACAGCTCGCGCGTGTGCTGGATGCACTCGACGAAGTGGCCGGCGCCGCCGTCGCGCAGGTCGTCGCGGTCCACCGAGGTGATCACCACGTAGTTCAGCTTGAGGGCGGCGATGGTTTTCGACAGGTTGGCCGGTTCATCCTTGTCCAGCGGGTCCGGACGGCCGTGGCCGACGTCGCAGAACGGGCAGCGGCGGGTGCACTTGTCGCCCATGATCATGAAGGTGGCCGTACCCTTGCCGAAGCATTCACCGATGTTGGGGCAGCTGGCTTCTTCGCACACGGTCACCAGCTTGTTCTCGCGCAGGATATCCTTGATCTCGTAGAAGCGGGTCGAGGCGGAGGCGCCCTTGACGCGGATCCAGTCCGGCTTCTTCAACCGCTCCACCTGCTCGACCGGCACGATCTTGATCGGGATGCGCGCCGTTTTGCTGGCGCCTTTTTGCTTCTCGTTCGGGTTGTAGGCGGGGGCGACGGTGGAGTTGGTGTCAGAAGTCATTTGGCTGCGTGCCCACAGGGGCGGTGGTTGGTTGTTCGATATCGGCTTGTTTGTTGTGCAAACTTGCCGCTTGCGGCGCCAGGTTGCGCCCAGTTAGCTTAATTGCGCTTGTTTACGCTTCGATGCGCGCCAGTTCGCGCACCAGTTCCTGGGCCAGCGCCTGCTGCACGTCGGCCAGTTCGGCCGTCGCGCCCATGGAGCGCATGTCGACCGTTTCCAGTCCGGCATAGCCACAGGGATTGATCCAGGAAAACGGCGCCAAGTCCATCGCCACATTGAGCGACAAGCCATGGTAGGTGCAGCCGTTGCCGCGCACTTTCAGGCCGAGGGCGGCGATTTTGGCGCCTTTCTTCGGTCCATCGGCCATGTAGATACCGGGCGCGCCTTCGACGCGCTCGCCTGCGAGATTATACGCCCCTAATACGTTGATGATCGCTTGCTCGATTTTATGCACGAATTGGCGGGCGTACAGCTTGCCGCCCGGTTTGTTGCGGCGCAAGTCCATCAGCAGGTAAATCACGACCTGTCCGGGGCCGTGGAAGGTCACTTCGCCGCCACGGTCGGTCTGTACCACAGGTATCGAATCGGCCCCGGCCAGCAGGTGGCCACGGTCGGCGCCCAGGCCCAGCGTGAACACGGGCGGGTGCTCGACGATCCAGAATTCGTCGCGCGTGTCGGGCGTACGGGCGTCGGTGAAGGCGCGCATGGCCGCGAACGTGGGTTCATAATCGGCGTGGCCCAGGTGGCGGATCAGCGCCGGTTCAGCTTGGAGTGTGGACATAATGGCTGGCTGCAGGCTGGTTTCGGAGCCGGACGGCGGAAACCGGAACCCCGCATTATAAGCCAGGCCGGCATTCCGGGCTGTCCGCCCCGTCAAGCCGGCCGTAGCCGAGGGCGGCCGGCGCACGCGCCGCCCTGGGCACTACATCAGTTCGGCTGGTGGTGGGCCAGCCAGCGCTGCACGGACGGGCGCTGCCACTGGCCGGCCGCATAGTCGCGCAGCCGTTGCGGCACTGGATCGCCATTGACGATCAGGCGTTGCAGCATCATGGCCAGATCGGTATCGGCGATGCTCCATTGACCAAACAAGTGGGCGCCATCCACCAGTTGTTCGGCCGCGCGGATCAGCAGGTCGGCGCACTGCTGGGCGTCGGCGCTGAGCGGCACGCTGGTGGGGCGGAAGAACACCGATTCCGTGTCACGCGCGGCGCGCAGCGGCATCAGGCCGCTGCGCAACCAGCCTTGCAACTGGCGGGCGCGGGCACGCGAATGGATCTCCTTCGGGTACAAGGCCGTGTATTCCGGCGCGGGGAATGCCTCGTCCAGGTATTCCGTGATGGCGCTCGATTCCGTCAACACGAAACCATCGTGCACCAAGGCCGGGATCCGGCCCGTCAGCGCCTGGTCGCGGTAGGGTGCGCGGCGGTGGGCGCCCGCTTCCAGGTCCATGGTTTCCAGGCTGAAGGGCAAGCCTTTCTCGGTCAGCGCCACATATGCGGACATGGCGTAAGGACTGGCGAACAGGCTATCGACATACAATTTGAAAGACATCATGGCTCCGCGTGCTGAGTGAATGGATTTCACATGGTAAGCCTTGCAAAGGAATAGACATAACGATATATTTTGGCAACTCTAGCTAATTTTATTCACATAAAACCATGCCCGACCCGCACCGCCTGCCCAATTTTTCCGCCCTGCGCGCCTTCGAGGCGGCGGCCCGGCACCAGAATTTTTCACGCGCGGCCGAGGAACTGCACCTGACCCATGGCGCCATCAGCCACCAGGTGCGGGCGCTGGAGGAGGAGCTGGGCACGCCGCTGTTCGTGCGCAATGGCCGCCACGTGAAGGTGACGGCAGACGGCCTGCGTTTCGCGCGCCAACTGGCCAAGGCCTTCAGCGACATTTCCCTGGCGGCCGACGCGCTGCGGCCTGCCAGCGCCAGCCGGCGCCTGACCGTGTCGTCGATACCCTCGTTCGCGGCACGCTGGCTGGCGCCCCGGCTGGGCCAGTTCATCGACCAGCATCCGGATGTGGAAGTGGTGCTGCAGGCCAGCGGCCAGTTACAGGATCTGGTGCGCGACGCGGTCGACGTGGGCATCCGCTTCGGACGAGGCCACTATCCGGGCATGGTGGTGCAGCGGCTGATGGGGGACGTGTACTACCCGGTGGTGAGTCCAACGTACCGGGGCGGTCGCCTGCCGGCCACGCCGGCCGAGCTGGAGCAGGCTTGCCTGCTGCGCTCGGTGGAACCGTGGACGCCCTGGTTCCGCGCGACCGGGCTCGCGCTGGCCGAACCAGCCGGCGGTGTCATGTTCGAGGATTTATCGATGCTGGTGCGCTCGGCCGTGGACGGCAACGGCGTGGCGCTGGTGCGCCATGTGGTGGCGATGCAGGAAATCGCCTCGGGCCAGCTGGTGCGGCTGTTCGACATCGCCACCCCGTGCCCGGATGAGTACTACTTCGTCAGCCCGCCGGCGGCGGCCGTCAAGCCGCAGGTGCAGGCGTTCCGCGCCTGGCTGCTGGCCGAAATCGATCTGTTCCGGCAGCAGCAGGGCGGCTGATTACATGACCACCTTGACCATCGGGTGGGCCGACAATTCCGTGTACAGCGCGTCCAGCTGTTCCCGGCTGGTGGCGCGCACCACCACCGTCAAGCCCGTGTAATTGCCCTTGGCCGAAGGGCGCACCTCGAGCTTGCCTTCGTGGAAGGTCGGGTCGTGCTTTTGCACCACCTGCAGGATCGTGGTGGCGAACTCGACGTGCGTCAAGCCCATCACCTTGATCGGGAAGTCGCTCGGATACTCGATGAGGGACTCCGATGGAGGGATGGTGGGTGGGATCGTCGCTGCCATGGTCATTCCAATCAATATAAATAACGGTCGCGCCAACGCGGCGCTCACCCGTATATTGTAGCCAATTCAGGAATTACCAGTACCGTCCAACGCCATATTAACAAATTAGCAACCACGGGACGTAACACGGTTTTGCCTGGCAGGAAAATCGTGTTACGTCCCCGATTTTGTTCGCGGACAAAAAAAAGCCAGCTGCGGAAGCTGGCTTAAAAAACTATTCTCACTGTCATGAAAATAGTCGGGATAGACTGGTTACGATCCCGACGACCTGGCGTTGCGGGAGTGCCCTCCCTGTCTTGACGCGCTGTCGCCACTGTTGCATAAAACACATACTGTAAATAAAAATAATGTTTTTGGCTACAGTTTTGTGATGAACGGCAACTTTCGCGGCCTGAACGACCAATTTCCTGCCCTGAAATGCAGGATAGGGCCGCGCCTCGACAGGCCGGCGCGGCGTTAGCGCTCCATCTGGCGGCCCCGCTTTTCGCGTTCCTCGTCCCGGTGCTTGTCACTCTCGTTGCCCGGATGGCCGCCGCCCGGATGCGCCTGTTCGTGCTGCTGGGGCTGAGGCTGCGCCTGCGGTGCGGGTTGCGGCTGGGGCGCGGGCCGGGCCGGCGCCTGGTATGACTGCGGCTGGGATGGCGCTGGTTGCTGCGGCATCGCGCGCTGAGCTGGCTGCGCGGGCTGCTGCTGGGGTGGCGCCTGGAACGGTTGCGCGGCGGAACGGGCCGGCTCGGCCTCCGGCCGGATCTGGCGCCGGCCATCCTCATAGCGCACGCCGCGCTCACCGCGTTCGCCACGATCGCCGCGTTCGAACCGCTCGCGATTGCGGTCATCCTGCGACGGCGTCGGCTGCTGGGTGCCGCGCGGCTCGATCAGACGGCCCGGCGGTTGCGTACTCAACGGCTGGTTTTGCTGCTGGTTCTGGAACTGTTGCTGCTGTTGCTGCCGTTGGCGCCGTTGCTGCTCCTCCAGCTGCTGGCGCTGCTGTTCTTCCTGCCGCTGGCGTTGCTGCGCTTGCTGTTGCTGTTGCTGCACCTGTTGTTGCTGTTGCTGCTGCAATTGTTGCTGCTGCTGGAGCTGTTGCTGCTTCAGTTGCAGTTGCTGCTGCTGAAGTTGTTGTTGCTGCTGTTGTTGCTGTTGTTGCTGTTGTTGCTGCTGTTGTTGCTGCTGTTGTTGTTGCTGCAACTGCTGCTGGTACGCGGGCTGCGATTGCCCACGCAACTGCGGCTGCACCACCTGCCCCTGCGGCGCATACCCGGCGCCGCCACGCTCCGGCCGCCGGCCATCGCCGTCACCATGGCGCCTGTCATCGCCATCGCTACGGCGCCGGTCTTCGCTATCGCCACGGCGCCGGTCGTAACCGCGCACGAACGCGGGCGCGGCCGGGGCGGGCGCGGCCACCAGCGGCACTGTGTGTATGACGGCCGGCGGCAGGATCACTTGCGGGCTGGCGCGCACCGGCACCACGTGGCGGGCATCGAACTGCTCGCGCGGCACCACGGTCACGCCTTGATGCGGACCATCGCGGCGTTCGGCCGGACGGCCATTGTGGGTCCACACGAGACGCCGTTCGTGTTCGGGCGACAGGTGGAACGGCGCCACATACGCCTCATGCGGCGCCAGCGGATACCAGCCCAGACCCGGGCCGCGGTGGCCGTCGCGGTGCGACGCCTCCAGCCGGTTGCCGCCCACCCAGCCCACCAGCGCCGGCGCCCAGGCGGGCCGGCCCACATAGCGTCCCGGCGCCCAGCGCCAGCGGTTATCGACCATCACCCAACGGCCATAGTGCGAGGGCGCGTAGCCCCACGGCGCGCGGTCGACCCAGGTCCAGCCGAACGACACCATCCAGATCCATTGCCCATCGCGGTAGGGTGCCCAGTCGGGCGCCACCACGCGCGGCGTCCACAGCGGACCATAATCGGGGCTGTCGGTCCAGCCGCCGTACCGGTCCAGCTCCTCGTAACCGGTCACTTCGCTGGGTACGTAGCGGCTGGCGATGGACGATTCGTATTGGCGGTCGCGCAGGTCGGCCCAGGTGTCGAAACCGTCGCGCAGGGCGGCCCCGGTGCGCACATCGTCGCTGCTCACTTCAGCCCGGTGGCCGGCCCGCACCACCAGCTGGCTGCCGGCGCCGTCCACCCGCGCCACGCCGGTCAGCACGTTGACGACGGTGGTGTCGGCGATACGTTCGGCATCCACCCGCACCGTGCCCGGTTCCACCAGGGTCACGCGGGACTGCGGGGTGGTCAATTCGAAATCGCGCAGCAGGCTGGCGTCGCGCAGGTGGACGCTGGCGCTGCCGTAGTGCAGGCGCAGGCGCACGTTGTCGTCGTCCAGTTGGATCACTTCCAGGTCGGAATCGCCATCGAGCCGGATGGCGGCCGGCCCCACCCGGAATTCCCCGCGCGCGCCGCCGGCCGTGCTCAGGTGATCGCCCGTGGTGACGGGCCAGTTCAGCATGGCGTCGGCCGGATCGCCTTGGCCCACCACCGTCACCTGGCCTTCGACACTGGAAATGCGGCCCACCCGGCCCGGAATATCGTCGGCCAGCACGGGCAGGGTCCAGGCCAGCAACGCGGCGAGGACGGCGGAGGGGAGGGTGATGCGGCGCATGGCGGCGCTCCTAAGCGTATGGCCGCCGGCATGCGGAACGGCCCTGTTTATCGTTGTCTATTTAACGCTGCACAGCCAATGAGGACTACCTGGGTTACAAATGTTTGCACATTCGGTTTTTGCCCATTCGCCCAGCGGTCAACGGTCACGCCGTCGCCGCCGCGCCTCGCTTGACGAAGAACAGGGCGGTGCCGACCGCCATCAGCAGGCCGCCGAAGAAACGGTTCTGCTTGCGCACGGCGCGCGCATCGCGGAAGAAGCGCTGCATGGACGAAGCCAGGAAGGCGTAGCTGTGCATCACGATCAGGTCGATGGTGCACATGGTGGCGGCCAGGATCAGCAACTGCGGCAGCACGGGCGCGCCGCGCGCGATAAACTGGGGCAGCACCGCCACCATGAAGATGATGCCCTTGGGGTTGGTGGCATTGGTCAGGAACCCGGTCAGCACCCGCTTGCGCAGCGACGGCACGATGGCCACTGCCTGCGCCGCCACGGCGTTGGCATCCACGCTGACCTTGGCGCGCCACTGGCTCAGGCCCAGGTAGATCAGGTACAACGCACCCACCGTCTTGACCACGTTGAATGCGATTTCGGAGGCCAGCAGCAGTGAACCGACCCCGGCGCCGGCGATGAACAGCACCAGCAGCAGCCCGGCCTGCAGGCCCACAATGGTGCCGCTGGTCTTGCGCACACCGTACGACAAGCCGTGCGACATCGACAACACCGCGCCCGAGCCCGGCGAGATAGCGATGATGGCGGCGGCGATGACAAACGTGATCCAGGTGGTAAAGCTCATGCTGATATCCGATCCAAAAAAAAAACGCATCCAAAATACTGGCCACGGCGGCGACGCGCCACACGGTATGGGCCATTGTAGCGGCTTCGGCCGCCCGCCGCCGGCGCCGGCTGAGGTAAGATTGCCGGACTTACATCCCGGAGCCCCACCATGCGCGACACCACCACCACCACCCGCCCCACGGAGGGCCGCTGACATGGCCGGCTCCAGCCTGCTGGCCCTGATCGACGACATCGCCGCCATCCTCGACGATGTGGCCCTGATGAGCAAAGTGGCGGCCAAGAAGACGGCCGGGGTGCTGGGCGACGACCTGGCCCTCAATGCCCAGCAGGTGGCCGGGGTCCAGGCCGAGCGCGAATTGCCCGTGGTGTGGGCGGTGGCGCGCGGCTCGCTGCGCAACAAGGCGATCCTGGTGCCGGCCGCGCTGGCCATCAGCGCCCTGGCGCCGTGGGCCGTCACGCCACTGCTGATGGCCGGCGGCGCCTACCTGTGCTACGAAGGCTTCGAAAAGCTGGCCCACAACCTGCTGCACCCGGCCGAGCATGCACAGCACCTGGAGCAACTGGCCGATGCCGTCAGCGATCCCGCCATCGACCTGGTGGCGCTGGAACGCGACAAGATCGCCGGCGCCGTGCGCACCGACTTCATCCTGTCGGCAGAGATCATCGTGATCGCATTGGGCACGGTGGCCGGCGCCCCGTTCGGCCAGCAGGTGGCCGTGCTGGCCGGGGTGGCGGTGCTGATGACGGTGGGCGTGTATGGCCTGGTAGCGGCCATCGTCAAGCTGGACGACGCCGGCCTGTACCTGCGCCAGCGCGGCGGCGCGGTCCTGCAAGCGCTGGGCGGCCTGCTGCTGGCAGCCGCGCCCCGGCTGATGCAGCTGCTGTCGGTGGCCGGCACGGTGGCCATGTTCATGGTGGGCGGCGGCATCCTGTTGCACGGCGTGCCGGGCAGCCACGCGCTGCTGGACGCGGCCGCCCGCGCGGCCGGCCTGGTGCCGGTGGCCGGTCCCGTGCTCGCGCCCGTCACGCCCAGCGTGCTGAACGCGGTGGCCGGGGTGCTGGCCGGCGCCGCCGCGCTGGCCATGGCCGGGCTGGCCAGCCGCTTGCGGCGCCTGCTGCCGGGTCGCTGAAGCAAGGCCTTGGCGAGCGGAACTCGCGCCCGGCGCGAAAGTCCAACCGTGTAGACAGCCGCTGGTCGGCACAGGGCCAGCGTGCAGCGTGCAATGGGCGCGGGAACAGCGTACAGTGGGCAGTGGGCAGTGGGCAGTGGGCAGTGGGCAGGGTACAGGTATGCCCGCAGGACAGGGAGCAGACCATGGAAACCTTACAGGAAAGACTACAATTGGCGCTGGAAGCGGCCAATATGACCACCTGGGATTCGGAGTTGGATGACGGCGACGTGCGCAACAGCACCGTCCGCTGGATGGCGCCGGGTCCGGCGCTGATGGGGCTGGCGCCGGAGGATCTGTCCCAGCCGTTCTCGGCCTTTCTGGCCTGCGTGCACCGGGCCGACCGCGACGCCGTGTTGCGTACCATGCAGGCGGGCGTGGATCGCGGCGACGGCTACGAGCTCGAATTCCGGGTCGTCTGGCCGGACAGCACGCTGCACTGGCTGGCCGCCAAGGCCAAGATCCTGTTCACGCCGCAACACCAGCCATGCGGCACGCTGGGCATGGTATGGGACATCAGCCGCCGCAAGTCCGAGGCGCGGCATGTGGCGCGCCAGCGCGAGCTGGCCGAGATCACGCTGCGCTCGATCGGCGAAGGGGTGATCACGACGGACGCCGACGGTCATACCCTGTATCTGAACCGGGTGGCCGAGCAATTGACGGGCTGGACCAGCGAACTGGCCCAGGGCGTGGACGTCGCCACCACCTTGCGCCTGGTGGACGAGGAGGCCGGCGCCGACCAGGAACACGTGGCCCGCAAATGCCTGCGGCTGCGCCAGACGGTCACGGTGGAGGCCAACAGCCTGCTCATCACGCGCGAAGGGCGCCATATCCCCATCGAGGAGTCGGCCGCCCCCATCTGGACCGACGACAACGAACTGCTGGGCGCGGTGGTGGTGTTCCGCGACGTCAGCCACGAGCGGCGCCTGACCCGCCAGCTCAGCTGGCAAGCCACGCACGACGCCCTGACCGGCCTGATCAACCGCGCCGAATTCGAGAACCAGTTGGCAGTCGCCCTGCACAGCGCCAAGGAGGAAGGCCACGTGCACGCGCTGCTGTACCTGGACCTGGACCAGTTCAAGGTGGTCAACGACACCTGCGGCCACAGCGCCGGCGACCTGCTGCTGCAACTGCTGGCCAAGCTGCTGCAAACCCAGATGCGCGATTCCGACATCCTGGCCCGCCTCGGCGGCGACGAACTGGGGGTGCTGCTGCCCCACTGCCCACCGGCCCAGGCGCTGCATGTGGCCGAGGGTTTGCGCCACTCCGTCAAGGGCTTCCGCTTCGTGTGGGATAACCACAGCTTCGAGCTGGGCGTGAGCATCGGCGTGGTGGAGGTGAACGAGACCAGCAAGTCGCTCAGCGAACTGCTGGTGGCGGCCGACCAGGCGTGCTACCAGGCCAAGGAACGGGGCCGCAACCGGGTGCACCAGTACCAGGAGTCGGACGCCAGGCTGACCCAGCGCCATGGCGAGATGCTGTGGGTATCGCGCCTGACGGAGGCGTTCGATAAGCGGCGCTTCCGGCTGTACGCCCAACCCATCGTGGGCCTGACGGCCCAGGTCGAGCCGCACGAGGAGGTGCTGGTGCGCATCCGGGACGCCAAGGGCCGCCTGATCCTGCCGGGCGCCTTCATCCCTGCCGCCGAACGCTACGACATGATGCTCGACATCGACCGCTGGGTGATCCGCTCCGTGTGCCGCCACATCCAGAGCGTGCGCGACAGCATGACGCCGGACCAAGCCTATGTCGACAGCCACCAGCGCCAGCCGGCGCGCTACGCCATCAACCTGTCGGGCACCTCGATCGGCGACGACGCGCTGCACGACTTCATCGTCGAGCAATTCCGCCAGTACGACGTGGCCCCCGACGAGATCTGCTTCGAAATCACCGAGACGGCCGCCATCGCCAACCTGCCTGCGGCGCAGGAATTCATGCGCAAGCTGAAAGCGCTCGGCTGCAGCTTCTCGCTCGACGACTTCGGCAGCGGCCTGTCCTCGTTCGCCTATCTGAAAGCGCTGCCGGTCGACTTCCTGAAAATCGACGGCGTGTTCGTGCGCGACCTGGCCACCAACGCCATCAACCGCGCCATGGTCAAGGCCATCAATGAAGTGGGGCACGTGATGGGTATCCGCACGGTGGCCGAATTCGTCGAAGATGACGCCATCCTGGCCCAAGTACGCGACATCGGCGTCGATTATGCCCAGGGCTACGCGGTCGGCCAGGTGCGCCCGCTGACGCCCGGCCGCGGCTGAACCGGCGCGGCGCGCCCCCCACCCCCGCAAGCTTGCCAAAACCGCATGGCGACGCGCCTGGCGCCCGCCCGGCTAGCCGATTCCAATCTGGAGATTTTTGATCTAAATCAATAAATTTGCGAGGCTGACTCCTTACACTTGACGTTATAGCTTGCGATAGAGCAAGAATAGACTTTTTTCCTTGGAGATAGCCGTCATGCGCACCAACCTGCCCGTCACCGACCGCGAACAGGAAGTCCTGGACGAACACGCCATCGTGTCCAAGACGGATTTGGACGGCAATATCACCTACGTCAACCCGTATTTCTGCGAAGTGAGCGGCTTCAGCGCCGAGGAACTGATCGGCGCGCCGCAAAACATCGTGCGCCATCCGGACATGCCGCCGGAAGCCTTCGCCGACCTGTGGAACTCCATCAAGGCCGGCTTCCCGTGGACCGGCCTGGTCAAGAACCGCTGCAAGAACGGCAACTATTACTGGGTCAAGGCCAACATCACCCCGATCCGCGACGCCGGCCGCACCATCGGCTACATGTCGGTGCGGGTGCGCGCCGAGCGCGACCAGGTGGTCAAGGCCGAACAGGCTTACCGCGCCATCCGCCAACAGCCCAAGGATAAACCCGGCATCAAGATCCACCATGGCGAAGTGGTGCTGCCCGGCCTGGCCAACCTGCTGGGCCGCCTGCGCCACGCCTCGCTGGCCATGCGCATCTGGGCCAGCACCAGCCTGGTCAACACGCTGCTGGCCGGGGTCTGCGTGGCCAGCCTGCTGGGTTCGGACGGCCGCAACACGGCGCTCAGCTACGGCATCTTCGGCGCCACCTTCATCGGCCTGATCGTCAACGTGTTCCTGTGGTACACGCTGCGGGTGGGCATGTTGCAGCCGCTCAACCACGCGCTGCACGGCGCCCGCGCCATCGCCGCCGGCGACCTGTCGGCCCGGTTCGACACCGACTCGACCGACGAGGTGGGCCAGTTGCTGCGCGCGCTGCAGCAAATGAACAGCAACCTGATCGCCACCATCCGCGACGTGCGCATGAACGTGGAAACCATGGCCGTGGCCACGCGCCAGATCGCGGCCGGCAACGCCGACCTGTCGGGCCGCACGGAAGCGCAAGCGGCCAGCCTGGAGGAGACCGCCTCCAGCATCGAGCAATTCGCCGCCACCGTCAAACAGAACGCCGACAATTCCGTGGAAGCGAACACGCTGGCCGTCAACGCCTCCACCGTGGCGCAGGAGGGCGGCGTGATCGTGGCCGACGTGATCGCCACCATGGACGACATCAACAGCTCGTCCAAGAAGATCGTCGACATCATCAGCCTGATCGAAGGCATCGCCTTCCAGACCAACATCCTGGCCTTGAACGCGGCCGTGGAAGCGGCCCGCGCCGGCGAGCAGGGCCGCGGCTTCGCGGTGGTGGCGGGCGAGGTGCGCAACCTGGCCCAGCGCAGCGCGACGGCCGCCAAGGACATCAAGAACCTGATCGACATGTCGGTCGGCAAGGTCAGCGCCGGCATGGAGCAGGTGCACCGGGCCGGCTCGACCATGGAACAGGTGGTCAAATCCGTACAGCAGGTGACGGCCATCATGCAGGATATTTCCACCGCCTCGCGCGAGCAGAGCATCGGCGTGGACCAGGTCAACTCGGCCATCGCCCACCTCGACCAGGTGACCCAGCAGAACGCGGCGCTGGTGGAGCAGGCCGCCGCCGCCGCCGCCAGCCTGGCCCAGGAAGCGAGCGGCTTGTCGCAGGCGGTCAGCCTGTTCAACTTTGGCCACACCTTGCGCCCACGGGGCGGCAAGCGGCCAGCCAAGCTGCAGCCCGGCAACGTCAAGCGCCTGGCGGCCTGAAGCGGAATTTTTTGTCCCCATCGCACCATTAGATAGTAGAAATGATCATGTCCCCATCCGAAGCCAGCGCCCCACCCAGCGTCGCGTTTTTCCCGACGGTGCAGTTCGACGCTGACATCATCGGCAAGCTGAGCCAGTCCGGTCCCCGCTACACCTCGTATCCCACGGCCGACCGCTTCAGCGAGGACTTCGGCTACGGCAACTACCTGGAAGCCATCGCCGGGCTGCGCATGCGCGGCGGACGGCGCCCGCTGTCGCTGTACATCCACATCCCGTTCTGCGACACGATCTGCTACTACTGCGCATGCAACAAGATCGTCACCAAGGACCGCAGCAAGGCCACCACCTACCTCAGCTACCTGAAGCAGGAAGTGGCGATGCAGGGCAAGCTGTTCTCGGGCATGAACCACATCGAGCAACTGCACTTCGGCGGCGGCACGCCCACCTACCTGAGCGACCGCCAGATGGACGACCTGATGGCCCACCTGCGCCACCACTTCGAGTTCGCGCCCGACGACATCGGCGAATATTCGATCGAGATCGATCCGCGCACGGTCAGCCGCGAACGGGTGCAGTCGCTGCGCGCGCAAGGCTTCAACCGCATCAGCCTGGGGGTGCAGGATTTCGACCCGGAAGTGCAGCGCGCCGTCAACCGCATCCAGCCGGCGGCCGACACGCTGGCCGTGATGCAGGCCGCGCGCGAGGCCGGTTTCCGCTCCATCAGCATCGACCTGATCTACGGCCTGCCCAAGCAGAACATGGACAGCATGGAACGCACGCTGGCGCAGGTGATCGAAGCGAGCCCGGACCGCATCGCGCTATACAACTACGCCCACATGCCGCATTTGTTCAAGCCGCAGCGCCGCATCCTGGAGGCCGACTTGCCGCCGGCCGCCGTCAAGCTCGACATGCTGGCGCTGTGCATCCGCCGCCTGAGCGCGGCCGGCTATGTCTACATTGGCATGGACCACTTCGCCAAACCGACGGACGACCTGGCCGTGGCCCAGCGCCAGGGCCGGCTGCACCGCAATTTCCAGGGCTATTCCACCCACGCGGAATCGGACCTGGTGGCGTGCGGCGTGTCGGCCATCAGCGCCGTGGGCGCCACCTACAGCCAGAACGAAAAGACGCTGGACGCCTATTACGAGAAGCTGGACGAGGGCAAGCTGCCCGTCGCGCGCGGCATCAAGCTGACCAGCGACGACCTGCTGCGCCGCATCATCATCCAGATGCTGATGTGCAACTTCGAACTGTCGATCGACTCCATCGAGCAAGCCTATCCGATCGACTTCCGCACCTATTTCGCCACCGAGCTGGAAGCGCTGGCGCCGCTGGAACAGGATGGCCTGGTGACGCTGGAGCCGCACTGGCTGAGCGTGACGCCCAAGGGCCGGCTGCTGATCCGCAACATCTGCATGGTGTTCGACCGCCACCTGCGCATCGCCCGCGCCCAGGCGCAAGTGGTGCAGCCGCTGCGCTTCTCGCGCACCATTTGAGCGGCACACCATGAACGGGGCGCACCTACTGTCCGTGTTCGCCGTCGGCCTGGCCGGCAGCGTGCATTGCATCGGCATGTGCGGCGGCATCGTCAGCGCGCTGTCGGCCACGTCCCGTCCGTCGC
Organism: Rugamonas apoptosis; assembly: GCF_014042355.1. Lineage (GTDB taxonomy): Bacteria > Pseudomonadota > Gammaproteobacteria > Burkholderiales > Burkholderiaceae_D > Rugamonas > Rugamonas apoptosis. The sequence continues at coordinate 583,780 of NZ_JACEZU010000001.1, read as the reverse complement.
CGCCACCGGCCCGCGTGATCGCCATCACCCCTGCTACTGCGCTGGCGCCGGCCGGCCAGCGCCTGCTGCGCGTGGCCGCCTACAACACGGGCCGGATCAGCAGCTACATGGTGGCCGGTGCGCTGGCCGGCGGCCTGGCGCAAGGCGCGGCCAGCCTGGCCAGGCTGGCCACGCTGCAACTGGCGTTCTACTGGCTGGCCAATCTGATGCTGGTGGCGCTGGGCCTGTACCTGATGGACGTGTGGCGCGGCCTGGCCCACCTGGAAAGCGCGGGCCAGATCGTGTGGCGCCGCGTGCAACCGCTGCTCAAGCTGCTGCTGCCCATGGATAGCCAGCTCAAGGCGCTGGCGCTGGGCGGGCTGTGGGGCTGGGTGCCGTGCGGCATGGTCTACAGCGTGCTGCTGACCGCGCTGCTGAGCGGCTCGGCCATCGACGGCGCGGCCGTCATGCTGGCGTTCGGTCTCGGTACCTTGCCGATGCTGGTCACGCTGGGCCTGATGGGCGCGGGCGTACGGGCCCGCTTGCAGCAGCGCAGCGTGCGCCTGGCGTGCGGCTTGCTCGTGCTCGGCTTCGGTGTGCTAGGCTTGGTGCGGGCCAGCCACGGCGCCTCGCTGGGCTGGCTCGATGCCCTGTGCCTGACGGGCCATCCCTGAACCGCCTATCCATTCCTCGCATGAGCAACAATTTGAATACCGACCTGCGCGCCCGCCCGGACGCCGTGCTGCCAGACATGGCCGGCCAGACCGATCACGTCTCCCGCGCCAACGCGAGCACGGCCACTGCGGCCACCACGGACATGGCCGCCGCGGCTGCGGTGGCCGGCTGCTTCCACTGCGGCCTGCCGCTGCCGCGCGACGGCCGCTGGTCGGTGCGTATCGATGACGTCGAGCGCCCCATGTGCTGCCCCGGCTGCGCCAGCGTGGCGCAAGCCATCGTCGACATCGGCCAGAGCGCCTACTATCACGACCGCACGCAATATGGCGCCACCGCCAGCGCCGACCAGCTGGTGCCGCCCGAACTGCAGCTCTACACCAACGCCGATCCCCGCTTCGCCGACTGCGAGGACGGCCGCGCCGCCGCCCTGTCGGTGGAAGGCATACGCTGCGCCGCCTGCGTGTGGCTGATCGAACGCCGTCTGCAACAGCAGCCGGGCGTGCTGGAAGCGCACCTGAACGTGGCCACGGAAACCTTGCACGTGCGGTGGAATCCAGCCCATTGCGAACCGGCCCAGATCCTGCAAGCCGTGCGCGAAGTGGGTTACACGGCCTATCCTTACGAGCCGGGCCGCCACGGCGAGCAGTTGCAACGCGCCGTCAAGACCCTGGGCCGCCAGTTGTTCGTGGCCGGCCTGTCCATGATGCAGGTGATGATGTACGTGGCGCCAGCCTACCTGGCCGGCGACGACGGCACGCTGGAACCGGCCATGGCGGCCCTGATGCGCTGGGCCAGCCTGCTGCTGACGCTGCCGGCCATCTGCTATTCGGCGCTGCCGTTCTACCAGGGCGCGCTGTCCAGCCTGCGGGCCAGGGTGCCAGGCATGGACGTGCCCGTCACGCTGGGCATCGTGGCCGCGTTCGGCGCCAGCCTGGTGGCCACCTGGCGCGGCACGGGCGAAGTGTATTTCGATTCCGTCACCATGTTCATCTTCCTGCTGCTGTGCAGCCGCTACCTGGAGTTGCAGGCGCGGCGCAAGGCGGCCGGCGCGCTGCAACGGCTGCACCACGCGCTGCCGGCCTCGGCCACCCGCGTGGCCGGCTATCCGGAACAGCGGGACGGCGCCGTGGTGCCGGCCGCCGCGCTGGCGGTGGGCGACGTGATCCTGGTCAAGCCGGGCGAGGCGGTGGCGGCCGACTGCGTGCTGCTGGACGCCGACACCTCGTTCGACGTGTCGCTGCTGACGGGCGAAAGCGCGCCCCAGCTCAAACGCGTGGGCGAAGCCGTACCCGGTGGCGCCATCAACGCCAGCCGCGCCGTGCTGGGCCGCGTCACGCGCACGGCGCGCGACAGCACCCTGTCGGACCTGATCCGGCTGGTGGAACGGGCCGGCCAGGGCAAGCCACGCATCGCCCTGTGGGCCGACAAGGCGGCCGCCCATTTCGTGACGGCGCTGCTGGTGTTCGCCCTGCTCAGTTTCGGCTTCTGGTATTGGTATGACGCGGCGCGCGCCTGGCCGGTGGCCATCGCCGTGCTGGTCGTGTCGTGCCCGTGCGCGCTGTCGCTGGCCACGCCGACGGCACTGGCGGCGGCCGGCGACCGCCTGTTGCGGCGCGGCGTGCTGGCGGTCGGCCCGCAAACGCTGGAAACGCTGCACCGCGCCACCCATATCGTCTTCGACAAGACCGGCACCCTGACCGTGGGCAAACCGGTGCTGCAGGACGTGCTGCTGTACGGCGCCGCACGGCGCGCCGACTGCGTGCAGATCGCCGCCGCGCTGGAGGCATCGAGCGCCCACCCGCTGGCGCGCGCGCTGGCGGGCGCCGCCGACGGTCCGCTGCCGTGGAACGCCACGGCCGTGGAGGAAACCCCGGGCCAGGGCCTGGCCGGCATGGTGGACGGACAACTTTATCGGCTGGGCAATGCCGCCTTCGTGGCGGGGCTGGCCGGTGCCAACGGCGCCGGTCCGCTGGTGGCCGGTGCGCCCGGCACCACGGCCGTATTCCTGGGCAGCGCCCAAGGCTGGCTGGCCTGCTTCCTGTTGCAGGACGCGCTGCGCGACGATGCCCGCGCCACGGTCGATTATTTCCGCGCCAACGGCAAGACCGTGGTGCTGCTCAGCGGCGACACGCCCGGCCTGACCCGCCACGTGGCCGAGGCACTGGGCATAGACCACGCGCAAGGCGGTTGCCTGCCGGCCGACAAGCTCGCTTACGTGCAAAAATTACAAGCCGAGGGCGCCGTGGTGGCCATGGTGGGCGACGGCATCAACGACGCGGCCGTGCTGCGGGCGGCCGATGTATCGTTCGCCATGGGGTCGGGCGCCGCGCTGGCCCAGGCCCAGGCCGACGCCGTGCTGCTGTCCGGTTCGCTCGACGCGGTGGCCGGCACGGCCCGCACGGCACGCGCCACCATGGCCGTGATCCGCCAGAACCTGGCCTGGGCCACGCTGTACAATCTGGTGGCCATCCCGGCCGCCGCGCTGGGTTGGCTCAATCCCTGGCTGTCGGGCGCCGGCATGGCCATCAGCTCGGCCGTGGTGGTGCTGAACGCGGTGCGGCTGCGGCGCGCCTGATCTTTTATCAAAGCTTATCAATTCAATATCATGGAAGCCCTGTACCTGCTCATCCCCATCAGCGTGCTGCTGGTATTCGGCGCCCTCTGGCTGTTCTTCCGGGCCGCCGACCATGGCCAGTTCGACGACCTGGTCGGTCCCGGCATGCGCGTGCTGCAGGACGATGACCGTCCGCCCAGCCCCGACGACAAAAAAACCTGATTGAAATCCAGCCAGCCGTCACCATATGGCTTCATTCCGGCAATTTTGATCCAAATCAAAGATTTTTGAAGTCCTTCCTCGTACCCTTTGATGCACATCATCGAAGCGTTCTCAGGAGAACATCAAGTGGATCAAGCACAGAACTACAACTACAAGGTCGTGAAGCAATTCGCGGTCGCTACGGTAGTCTGGGGCATAGTGGGCATGCTGGTAGGCGTCATCATCGCCGCCCAGCTGGCATGGCCAGCTCTGAACCTGGACATCCCCTGGCTAACTTATGGACGGCTGCGCCCGCTCCATACCAATGCCGTCATCTTCGCCTTTGGCGTCAGTGGCTTGTTCGCCACGTCCTACTACGTCGTCCAACGTACCTGCCAGGTGCGTTTATTCTCTGACAAACTGGCCGCCTTCACCTTCTGGGGTTGGCAAGCCGTGATCCTGTCCGCCGTCATCACTCTGCCCATGGGTCTGACCCGCGGCAAGGAATACGCGGAACTGGAATGGCCTATCACGATCCTGATCGCCGTCGTCTGGGTGGCCTACGCCACCGTGTTCTTCGGCACCCTCATGACCCGCAAGGTCAAGCACATCTATGTGGCCAACTGGTTCTTCGGCGGCTACATCCTGGCGGTGACCCTGCTGCACGTGGTCAATGGCGCCAGCCTGCCCGTGTCGGCGTTCAAGTCCTACTCCGCCTACGCCGGTGTGCAGGACGCCATGATCCAGTGGTGGTACGGCCACAACGCGGTGGGCTTCATCCTGACCGCGGGCTACCTGGGCATGGTTTACTACTTCATCCCCAAGCAGGCCGAGCGCCCTGTGTACTCGTATCGCCTGTCGATCGTGCACTTCTGGGCCCTGATCTTCACCTACATGTGGGCCGGCCCACACCACCTGCACTACACCGCGCTGCCTGACTGGACCCAGTCGCTGGGCATGGTGTTCTCGCTGATCCTGTTGGCACCATCGTGGGGCGGCATGATCAACGGCATGATGACCCTGTCGGGCGCCTGGCACAAACTGCGCACCGACCCGATCCTGAAATTCATGATCGTCTCGCTGTCGTTCTACGGTATGGCCACCTTTGAAGGCCCAATGATGTCGATCAAGACCGTCAACTCGCTGTCGCACTACACCGACTGGGGTATCGCCCACGTCCACGGCGGCGCACTGGGCTGGGTTGGTTTCATCACCATGGGTTCGATCTACTACCTGCTGCCACGCCTGGCTGGCCAGCAAAAGATGTGGAGCACCAAGCTGATCGACGTGCACTTCTGGGTCGCGACCATCGGTATCGTGCTGTACATCGCCGCGCTGTGGATCGCCGGTGTGATGCAAGGCCTGATGTGGCGCGCGGTCAATCCGGACGGCACCCTGACCTACACCTTCGTGGAAGGCGTCAAGGCTTCCTATCCGTACTACGTGGTGCGCGTGGGCGGTGGCCTGCTGTACCTGACGGGCATGTGCCTGATGGGTCTCAACACCTTCATGACGCTGCGCAACCGCGAGACGGCTGTGGCCCGCATCCCGGCGCTGAGCGCCACGCACGCCTAATATTGGAGCCGACAAATGAAATTTACGCATGAATGGATCGAGACCAAGCCCTGGCTGCTGATCGCCCTGGTCACGCTGGTGGTCAGCGTGGGTGGCGCGGTCGAAATCATCCCCCTGTTCTTCCAGAAGTCGACCACTGAACCGGTGGCCGGCCTGAAACCCTACTCGGCGCTGCGCCTGACGGGCCGCGACATTTATATCCGCGAAGGTTGCTACAACTGCCACTCGCAGATGATCCGCCCGTTCCGCGCTGAAACGGAACGCTATGGCCACTACTCGGTGGCCGGCGAGTACGTCTACGACCGTCCGTTCCAGTGGGGTTCCAAGCGCACCGGGCCGGACCTGGCCCGCGTGGGCGGCCGCTACAGCGACGAATGGCACAAGACGCACTTGAACAACCCGCGTGACGTGGTGCCGGAATCGAACATGCCGAACTACCCATGGCTGTCGCAGAACAAGCTTAACCCGGACGAGGTCCAGCCCAAGATGCGCGCCCTGCGCACGCTGGGCCACCCGTACAGCGACGCGGAAATCGCGGCCGCGCCGGAAGAGCTGAAAGACAAGACTGAAGAAGATGCCCTGATCGCCTACCTGCAAGGCCTGGGCACTGTAATCAAGACGAGGAACTAGTCATGGCACTCGACACCATTTTTGACAACGCCAGCAGCGTGATGACGGTGATTTCCTTCATCACCTTCGTCGGCATCCTGTGGTGGACCTACTCGGGCCACCGCAAATCCGCATACGCGACCGCGGCCCAGCTGCCGTTCGCCGATGACGAGGAGCATACCCATGTCTGATTTCACCAGCGGTTTCTGGAACATCTATATTATCGTCCTGACCATGCTGGGCGTGTTCGGTTGCGGCATCCTGCTGTATTCGCAGTCCAAGATCAAGGTCAACCCGAACGACAAGCATGACGGTCCGGTCGGCACCACCGGCCACATCTGGGACGAGGACTTGACGGAACTGAACACCCCGATGCCACGCTGGTGGATGTTCCTGTTCTACATCACCATCGTGTTCGCACTGGCCTATCTGTTCCTGTACCCAGGCCTAGGCACCTACAAGGGCAGCCTGGGCTGGAGCTCGGGCGGCCAGCACGCGGCCGAGCTGAAGCAGGCCGAGAACGACTACGGCCCGCTGTTCAACCAGTACCTGAAGCAGGACCTGAAGGCCGTGGCGGCCGATCCCAAGGCGCATGCCATGGGTGAACGCCTGTTCCTGACCTACTGCGCGCAGTGCCATGGTTCCGATGCCCGCGGCAACAAGGGCTTCCCCAACCTGACCGACAAGGACTGGCTGCATGGCGGCACGCCCGAAATCATCAAGACCACCATCATGGGCGGCCGTCACGGCATGATGCCGCCGATGGGCGCGGCGTTGGGCGGAGACAAGGATGTCGAAAACGTGGCAAACTACGTGCTGAGCCTGTCCGGTTCCACGGCCGACCCCATCAAGGCCGTATTCGGCAAGGCTAAATTCGGCGCGTGCATGGCTTGCCATGGCGCCGATGCCAAGGGCAACCAAGCCTTGGGCACGCCTAACCTGACGGACAAGATCTGGCTGTATGGTGGTAGTCTGGAAACCGTCATGGAAACCATCCGCAAGGGCCGCAACAACACGATGCCGGCTTTTGGTGAGTTCCTGGGTGAAGGCAAGGTCCATGTGCTGGCGGCCTATATCTGGAGTCTGTCCAACACCCCCGGTACAGCCGAGGTGGCGGCCACCGCCGACACCACAGCCACTGCCGCCAAGCCGTAAAGAAGTCATGGAATGAATGCGCCACAACCTCAAGTCATCAAGATGTATGCGGCGCGGGAGGAAATCTACCCGCGCGAAACCAAGGGCCGTTACGCCCGCTTGCGCTGGGTCTTTGTCTGGCTGACCCAACTGGTCTTCTACGGCTTCGCCTGGCTGCAGTGGAATGGCCGCCAGGCCATGCTGTTCGATCTGGCGGCCCGCAAGTTCTACATCTTTGGCCTGGTGTTGTGGCCGCAGGATTTCATCTACCTGGCGGCGTTGCTCATCGTCTGCGCCTACCTGCTGTTCCTGGCCACCGCGGTGGCCGGGCGCGTGTGGTGCGGCTTCGCCTGCCCCCAGACGGTCTACACGGAAATCTTCCTGTGGATAGAACGTCAAATTGAAGGCAAACGCAGCGCCCGCATGGCGCTCGACAAGCAAGGCCCGTCGCTCAAGAAGTTTGTCAAGAAAACCACCAAACACGTGGTCTGGGGCGCGCTGGCGCTGTGGACCGGTTTCACCTTCGTCGGTTATTTCACCCCCATCAAGCAACTGGCGGCCGAAGTCACCACCCTCAGTTTCGGTCCGTGGGAATGGTTCTGGGTGGTGTTCTACGCCTTCGCCACCTACGGCAACGCCGGCTGGATGCGCGAGCAAGTGTGCAAATACATGTGCCCGTATGCCCGCTTCCAGAGCTCCATGTTCGACCCCGACACCCTGATCATCACCTACGACAGCAAGCGCGGCGAACCGCGCGGCGCGCGCAGCAAGTCGGGCGATAACAGCAAGCTGGGCGACTGCATCGATTGCACCATGTGCGTCCAGGTATGCCCGACCGGCATCGACATCCGCCAGGGCCTGCAATACGAATGCATCGGTTGCGCCGCCTGCATCGACGCCTGCAATGGCGTGATGGACAAGATCGACCTGCCGCGCGGCCTGATCCGTTACAGCACGGACCACGCCATGGCGGAGAATTACACGACGGCCCAGATCCGCGCCCACACCATGCGGCCACGGGTGCTGATCTACACCGGCATCCTGTGCCTGATCGTGGCCGCCGTGGGCACCGCCCTGTGGCTGCGCACGCCGCTCAAGATGGACGTGATCCGCGACCGCGGCGCCATGGGCCGCGAAGTGGAAGACGGCATGATCGAGAACGTGTACCGGTTGCAGATCATGAACACCACCGAGCAAGCGCACACCTACCGTATCCGCGTGGCCGGCATGGAACACCTGCACCTGGTCACGCCCGACACGGTCAAGGTGGGCGCCACGGAAACGCTGGCCTACCCGATCCGCCTGCGCGCCGAACATGAGTCCGGCCACAAGGGCTCCAACAAGATCGAGGTGGAGCTGGAGGCGACGGACGACCCCAGCCTGCACGTGCGTGAACATGCGGTCTTCATCGTACCGCGCTAAGAACCCAGGAGTAATACATGGCAGACGTAATTCCCATCGACCAGGCTGAGCGCAGCCTGCCCTGGTACCGCCACCGCTGGCCCTGGCTGTTGATGCTGGGCCCGTTCCTGGTGGTCCTGGCCGGCAGCTACACCATGTACCTGGCCTACACCCGCCAGGACGCGCTGGTGGTGGGCGACTATTACAAGCAAGGCAAGGCCATCAACCAGGACTTGCGGCGCGACCGCGTGGCCGCCTCGCTCAACCTGGCCGTGGCGCTGCGCTACAACCCGGAACAGGGCGTGCTGATGGGCCGCCTGGACAGCCCCGTGAAAGCCCAGCCCGGCCGCCTGCTGCTGCACCTGGCGCATGCCACGCTGCCGGAAAAGGATGTGCAACTGGTGGTGCAGCCGGATCGCGATGGCGGTTTCACGCTGGCGCTGCCCATGCTGGAACGCAGCCGCTGGCTGGTGCAGGTGGAAAGCGAAAAGCGCGACTGGCGCCTCGATGGCGTATGGAACTGGCCGGCGGAACGGGAAATCCAGTTGCGCGCCGATACCCCCTCCAACGCGCCGGCCGAATAAGGCCGCTGGTCGTCTGCAAACAACAAGGGCGCCCCGCAGGCGCCCTTGTTTCAAAATCGGGGACGTAACACCATTTCGCCTGCCGGCAATATGGTGTTACGTCCCCGATTTTGCTCAGCCGCAGGTGCGGGTGCCGGCCGTGATGGCCTTCAGCATGGCCGGATTGAGCAACTCGATTTCGCGGTTGCTGACCCGCAGCATGCCTTCCTTCTTGAACTTGGACAGCAAGCGGCTCACGCTCTCGATCGTCAGGCCCAGGTAGTTGCCGATTTCCTCGCGCGTCATGCGCAGCTGGAAGGTGGTGGCCGAATAGCCGCGCGCCTCGTAGCGCGACGACAGGTTGACCAGGAAGGCGGCGAAGCGCTGGGTGGCCTGCATATTACCCAGCAACAGCATCACGCTTTGTTCGCGCGTGATTTCCTGGCTCATCATGCGGTGGAAGTGGCGCAGCAAGGTTGGCATATCGACCAGCAATTGCTGCAGGCTGGCGAACGGAATCTCGCACACTTCGCTGTCTTCCAGCGCGATGGCGTTGCAGTGGTGGCGGTCGGTGCTGATGGCGTCCATGCCCAGCAGCTCACCGGCCATCTGGAAGCCCGTGATCTGTTCGGCGCCGTCCGGATTGACCTGGAACGTCTTGAAGTGGCCGAGCCGGATCGCGTACAGGCTGACGAACGGGTCGCCGATGCGGAACAGGGTGGCGCCGCGCGGCACCTTGCGGCGCCGGCCGATGATCTGGTCGAGGCGTTCCATGTCGGCCGTATCTAGCCCCATGGGCAAACATAGCTGGTGCATGCTGCAACTGGAGCAGCGCGCGCGCAACGCTTCCACCGACACACCCGGCAAAACGAGGGAGGGAAGAGCTTGTATCATGCCGCTAGTGTAGCTTACTTGCCGCCAAATACCGCTAAAGCCGCACTCATCCAATCAAGTATTGCCGTCAGAAAATATGGCGCGCGCCGGTCGCGCACCTTGCCATGGATGGGTATTGATAGGAAAATTCCTCGTGCTCATGCACCGCTCACAAGGACCCCATGAAGCCCCTCGGCATCAAAGCCAAAGTCGCCCTGGCCACCAGTCTCACCTCGATCCTGATGATCGCGCTGGTGACCGTGGTGCAGACACAACGCATGCGCGACGATTTCACGAAAGTCCTGTTCGACCAGCAAACGGCGCTGGTCAACCGCACGGCCGAGGAACTCGATGACAAATTGCTCATGTTGCTCACCATCGTGGAACGCTCGGCCAAGCTGCAACCGGCCGCCATCGCCACCTCGACGGCACAACTGCGCGCCTATTACAGCGAACGGGCCATGTTGTCGCTGTTCGACGATTTGCTGGTGCTGGGGCCCGATGGCGCCATCGTGGCCGACTTGCCGGCCGTGCCCGGGCGCCTGGGCGTGAACGCCGCCGACCGCGCCTTCTTCCAGCAAGTGATGCGCACCCGCCAGGCCATGATCACGGAACCGCTGATCGGCAAGACCAGCAAGCAACCGATCGTGCAAATGGCGGCCCCCGTGTTCGACGCCCAGGGCCGCGTGGCGTGCGTGCTGGTGGGTGTGCTGCAGCTGTACAAGGATAATCTGCTGGGCCACTTGCGCACCGCCAAGGTGGGCCGCAGCGGCTATTACTTCGCGCTCACCCGCAGCCCGACGCCGGTGTACGTGCTCCATCCCGACGCCACGCGCCTGCTGCAGCCCCGTCCGCCCAACGCCAACCTGTCCACCACGCGCGCGCTGCGCGATGGCTTCGAGGGCACGGCCCTCTCCACCAACAGCAAAGGGGTACTGGCCCTGACCAGCTTCAAGTCCCTCAAGTCGGTCGACTGGGTGCTGGGCGCCTCGCTGCCGGCCGAGGAAGCGTTCGAACCGTTCAATGGCGTGCTGTACCGGGTGGCCCTGTGGAGCGCGCTGGCCGCCGCGCTGGGCGCGCTGCTGATCGGCTGGTTCACGCTGCACCTGATGGCGCCGTTGTTGCGGCTGCACGAAGCCATCGTGCGGCTGCGGCGCGACACCAGCCATTTCAGTCCGCTGCCCGTCACCAGCCAGGACGAGATTGGCCAGCTGACGACGGCCTTCAACAGCCTGATGCACGAACGGCTGGCGGCCGACGCCCGCCTGCAGCGCCTGATCGAGCTGGCGCCCAACGCCATCGTGGTGGTGGATGGCGCTGGCCGGGTGGAAACCTTCAACCGCGAAGCCGAACGCTGTTTCGGCTATGGCCGCGCCGACATCATTGGCCAGCCGCTGGAAACGCTGATGCCAGCCCGGCTGCGCGAGTTGCACAGCGCCCACCGGCTGCGCTTCGTGACCGACCGCCTGAGCGACGAGCCCATGCGCATGGGCAAGGGCGCCGCGCTGCTGGGGCTGCGCCGCGACGGCAGCGAGTTCCCCATCGAAGTCAACCTGAGCGCGGTGCGCACCGACCAGGGCACCAAGGTGCTGGCCGTGATCGCCGACGTGACGGAGGCACGGCGCCTGCGCGGCGAGCTGGAGGCCCGCGCCAGCGAGCTGGAGCGCGAGCGCGACCGGGCCGAGGCGGCCAACCGCGCCAAGAGCGACTTCGTGGCCAACATGAGCCACGAGATCCGTACCCCGATGAACGCCGTGCTGGGCATGGTCTACCTGCTGGGCAACACCGCGCTCACGCCGCAGCAGCGCAAATACCTGACCATGGTGCGCATGTCGGGCCAGTCGCTGCTGGCCATCCTCAACGACGTGCTCGACTTCTCCAAGATCGAGGCGCGGCGCATGGAACTGTCGCCCACGGAGTTCGAACTGGACGAAGTGCTCAACACGCTGGCCACCACCATGACCATGAGCGCCGGCGACAAGGAACTGGAACTGGCCATCGAAGTGGAACCGGACGTGCCGCGCCTGCTGCGCGGCGACGCGCTGCGCCTGCAACAGGTGCTGGTCAACCTGGCCGGCAACGCCATCAAGTTCACGGCCCAGGGCGAAGTGGTGGTACGGGTGGCGCTGGAACGGCGCGAGGGCGACCAGGCCCGCTTGTGCTTCGAGGTGCGCGACACCGGCATCGGCATCGCCGAGCCGCAGCAAGCCCAGTTGTTCACCGCCTTTTCCCAGGGCGACGAAAGCATCACGCGCCGCTTCGGCGGCACCGGCCTGGGGCTGGCCATCAGCAAGCGCCTGATCGAAATGATGGGTGGCCAGATCGCCGTCAGCAGCGTGGTGGGCCAGGGCACGCGCTTCTGGTTCACGCTGCCGTTCACAGAGTTGCCGGCGCAGGCCAGGCCGCGCCGGGCGCCCACGCTGGGGCCGCTGCGCGTGCTGGTGGCCGACGACAACCGCACCAGCCGCGAACTGATCGGCAAGCTGATCCGGGCCTGGGGCTGGCATGCCGACGAGGTCGACTCGGGGACGGCCGCGCTGGCCCGCTACCGGGCCCGGCGCGACGCCGGCCAGCCCTACGACGTGGTGCTGGCCGACTGGCACATGGCCGACATGGGCGGACTGGCCGCCGCCAAGGCCATCTGCCAGGCATCCCACGGCGGCAAGCAACTGATCGTGGTGATGATCAACGCCTTCGCGCTGGACCGGCTGGAGGAGATTTCCAACGCACCCGAGGCGGACGTGGTGCTGGTCAAGCCCATCACCAGTTCCAACCTGTTCGACGCACTGCACCAGGCGCTGGCCGCCAAGGCCGAAGGCGCGGCCGCACCAGCGCCAGCGCGCGGGATCACCGGCCGCCTGCGCGGCGTGCACCTGCTGCTGGTGGAGGACAATCTGTTGAACCAGACGGTGGCGCGCGGCATCCTGGAACAGGCCGGGGCCACGCTGGACGTGGTGGGTGACGGCCAGCAAGCCGTGGACTTGCTGCGCAGTTCAGCCGGCCACTACGACGCCGTGTTGATGGACATGCAGATGCCGGTGCTGGACGGTTTCAGCGCCACCCGCATCCTGCGCCAGGAACTGGGCCTGCGCTTGCCCGTGATCGCCATGACGGCCGGCGTGCTGGCGTCCGAGCGCGACCGCTGCGTGGAGGCTGGCATTTCAGACTTCATCCCCAAGCCGATCGAAGTGGAGCAGATGCTGGCCGTACTTGAACGCCAGTTGCCGGCCACACCGGGGGGAGCACCTGGCCTGGCACCGCCAGCCGCGCCAGCCGCGCCGTCCGCCGATCGCATTGATAGCATTGATAGCACTGATAGCGCGGCCACGCCGCCCGCCGACGGCAACGTGTTCAACATGGACAGCCTGATGCGCGTGATGGGCAAGGACCCCAAGGGCCGCGAAGTGATGTTCAAGATGGTGCGGGGCGCGCTCGACACAGGCATGGCGCCGCTGACGGACGCCGCCACGGCGCTGCGCGAAGGCCGCATGCAGGACGCGGCCCGGCTCTACCACAGCCTGCGGGGCGCCGTCGGCGTGCTGGGCGCCAAGCGCCTGGTGCAAGCCACCATCGCGGCCGAGACGGCCATCACCGAACAGCGCGACACGGAAGCGCAGGCGCACTGGCAAGCCGTGCAAACCGAGCTGTCGGACACGCTGCGCCAGGCCCGCGCCTGGCTGGAACGCGAGCAGGGCTGAATATCAAGGCTGGAAAACAGGGCTGTGGTTGCGCTTATTCGGGCTTCGGCTCGGCCTTGTTGTCACCCAGGTATTTGCGGTAGATGGCGTCGAAATGGCCGTTTTCCTTGATGTGCTTGAGGCCGGCGTTGAAGTCGTCGCGGTAGCGCTTGTTCCAGAACACGGCGCGGTAATCCATCGGGTTGAATTTGACGAAACTTTGCTCCGTCACGGGCCGCAGCTGAATCGATTTGTTGAGCGACAGCAGCAGGGTGAAATAGCGGAAGATGTTGCGGTCGCTGAGCACGACGTCGTAGCGGCCCTTGTCGAGCGTGAGCACTTGCAGCGCCTGGTCGTTCTGCTCGAAATACCGGCCGGACCTGGCCACCGGCCCCAGCCAGTCGGGATAGCGCTTGGCGCCGCCGGGAAAGGACAACACGCTCAAGCCCTTCAAATCCTGCGGCTTGCGGATCACGATGTTGCGCTCCTTGAGCGTGATGAACACGTTATCGTAGTAGACGGCCGGCTCGGCGTAATACGCGCCCACGGCCGTCATGTCCTGGCCCAGGTCCGTCATGGCCGCGTCCACCTGGTGGGACTTGAAGGCCACCGGGATGCGGGCGAACGAATAGTAGACCGGCTTGAGCACATGGCCACGGAACGCCAGCGCCTGGCTCAGCACTTCGATCTCGATGCCGGAATTGGTTTCCGGGAAACAGAACGGCGGGATCTTCTCACCGAACGCCATGCTGATCTCATCGGCGCGGGCCGGCCCGCTTCCCAGCCACCACAGCGCCGCCGCCAGCCCCGTCACCCACCAGCGACGCCCACCACCACGCGCATCCATGACCACTCCGTTCAAAACTGGTGGCGCATGCCCGCCGCGATCACACGCCGCGTGCCACCGGGCAGCGAGACCTGGTAACTGGCCGCGCCATCGTTGCTCAAATGCGAGCCGATCAAATACAAATTGCTGCGCTTCGAGAGCGTGTGATAGTAGGCCAGCGCCAGCTGGGTGGCGTCGGCGTCGCGGTTGTAGAGATCGCTCTTGTGCACATAATCGGCCGCGATCACGTCGCGCCCGACGGGCACGCTGAGGCCGAACAGGGTATCGCGCGTGTCGAGCGTGCTGTCGTTACGGCTGCGGGCCAGCACCAGCCAGCCTTTGACGGGGCCGAAATCGTAGCTGCCGCCGACCAGGTGGCTGCGGGCCAGCTTCAGGCCCTGCGCGTCATTGGCGCTGTGGTAGGCCAGCACCACATTGAGCGGACCGGCCGCGTAACCGATGTCGCCGCTGAGCTGGCGGTTGGCCTGGCTGTTGCCCGCCACCTCGCCGGCGCCGTAGGCCAGGTCGCCATACAGACCGCCCAGCGTGGGCGGCAGCGAATACTTGACCGTGTTATCCATGCGCACGCCGGAATCGTAGAACACCCGCGTCGATTCGCCGGGCCCCTTGGCGTCGAACGGATCGTTGCTGGCGATGGCGCCGAAATAGGGCGTGAACATGCGGCCCGCGCGCACGGCGCCGAACGGGCCGCTCAACCCCACCCAGGACTGGCTGCCGAACGGCCGGCCTGCGAACGAGGGCTGGCCGGTGTCGGCCTCGATCTGGGATTCCACGTCGAATATAGCGCGCAGCCCGCTGCCCAGCTCTTCCGAACCCTTGATGCCAAGCCGGCTGGCCGTCTGTTGGCCGCTATCGACCCTGGTGAGGCGCTTGCCGGAATCGCTGTCGGAGGTGATGGCCAGGTCCAGCACGCCGTACACCTCGACCTGGGCCTGCGCCAGCGCCGGCTGCAACGCCAACGCGGCACATAACGGTATAAATCGTTTCACGCTGATCCTCTGGGCATGGCTGGTCATCCGCGGCAGTGCGCGCCAGCACGCCCGTTGCTGGGGCTGGTGGTGCAAATTACCGATGTTTAAAGTTGTACTCCGCGGCGTGTTGCTGGTCAACAATTTGTACCCCGGCGGCAACAGGATATCGCCGCGCTGGCCGGCGCCTCACAGGGCGGGCCATGCCGGCCACGCGGCATGGAAACAACAGCTTGCGCGCCCCGGCGGCGGCCCTCCCCAGCGGGCTCGTGCGGTCGTGGCACGGGCAGGGAGGAGAAACACCACCACGCCTTGCTTAGAGGCAAGAATATACGGTATCGTATCGGTCGCCATAGCGTATGCGATGCGCTACCATTGTCCTTTACAATTACACCACCCTTTTCTGGAGACCGATATGCCACGCCAAGAAGTCACACTCGACGAAGTCACGGCGGCGGCCTCCGGCCTGCAGGACGAAGGTAAAGAAGTTTCCCTCGACACAGTGCGCGAAGCGCTGGGCGCCGGCTCGGCCAGCGCCATCCACCGCCACCTGGCCGAGTGGCGCGCCAGCCACATCGAACCACCGGCGCCACCGAAACCGGAAATGCCGGCCGCGCTGGTCGCCGCGCTGGGCAACTGGGCCCAGCAATTCGCCGAGGAAGCGGGCATCGGCGGACGCGAAGCGCTGGCCCAGGCCGAGCGCGACATGGACGACCTGCTCAAGGCCGGCGAGGAACTGGAAGCCGCGCGCGACGAGCTGCAAGCGCAACTGGCCAGCGTGACCATCGCGCGCGACCAGGCGCTGGCGCTGGCGGCCGAACGGGGCGAGGACATCGACCGCCTGCGGGCCGAGCTGCGCGACGCGCGCCAGGTGGCCACCGACGCGCTGGTGGGCAAGGCCAAGGATCAACTGGCCATCGGCGGCAAGGACGACCAGCTGGCCGACCTGCGCCAGCAGATCGAACGCAATGTGGCCGCGTCGGCGGCCCAGTCGGACGCCCGCCTGAAAGCCGAGATGGAACTGATAGGCGCCGTCACCGCGCGCGACAATTTCGAGGCCGATGCCAAGGAATTGCGCACCAAGCTGGACGCCTCCAACGCCGAGCGCATCGCGCTGCGGGCCGAGCTGGAGGCGCTCAAGGCGAGCGCCTAGTCCCCAGGACGTCGGCAGTGGCGGGTTGCCGTCCAACGGATGGCGGCATGCTAAATCTTGATGATGGTATCGCTGTAGGCGGCCATTTGCACATCGTGGGTCATCAGGCGCATGGGCTCCACCATGGCCTGCGCCACGAGCATGCGGTCGAAAGGATCGCTGTGTAGTGCGGCCAGGTCTTCAACAGCTATCGCATGCTCAGCCACTACCGGCAGAAATCGATAACCGGACGCGCGAAAATAACGCGCAGCATCCTGGCTGGAAATCGGTACGTCACCGCGGCCCAGCGCATGTTTGATGGCGATTTCCCACATGCTGGCGGTGCTGATCCAAACTATCGTGCTCGGTGACAGAATCAAGTCCCGCGCCGTCTGCGTCAACTTCGGGCTGTCGGCTATCGCCCACAGCGCGACGTGCGTATCCAACAGCAGGTTCACTTGTCCGTCCCATACCTGAACAGGCGTGCCACTTCATCGTTATGCCTGTCGATATTTTCCGGGACCTCGAACTTTCCCTTGGCGACACCTATACGGCATTCCACCGGCGCCGATTCAAGCGGAACCAGCTTCGCTGCCGGGCGGCCATTACGAGCAATGACAATCTCCCTTTCCTGGCCACGTTCGATGGCGTCGACCAAACGAGAAAGCGAGGACTTAGCTTCCAGCATATTGATGGGTTTCACGGCGTTCTCCCCGTACTTCCTATTAGTCTAATCTGGCTAAGCTCACAGGACAAGCGGGCATTCGTTCCGGCATATCGTTCTACGGCGCGCCCGCTTCAAGGCCAACGCGCGAGGCTACGCCCAGTGTGGCGCCGCAGTGGGCGTTGTCCCGCGCTTTGCGGCGCTTAGGCGCCCTCCCGAAACAATTGTCCAGTTCTTTATCGTCCTCGCAGATTTCAACGCGGCCTATTTCGTTGATCTCAAGATACTGACCAACTAACTAGCGTTGAGATAGCTGCTATTCTTGCCAAATATAGTCGTAAATTAGTCAAGGGCAAGACTCAATATTGCCGCCTCACGCGAGTTTGCAAGAGTCGTAAATTGATACCTCAGCAAGTTTCAATTTTTTGGGAGTTTGAACAATAAAGTCGTAAATTTAATCAGCTGTTGCCACCGACCGTTTTTATAGACCGGAGACAAAAGTCTTCTCGGACGCGCACACAGATGTAAAAGCAGACCAGTGTTCGAAATCCTTGTTAAATGCCGGACAGTTCACAGCCACCCGAGACGGAGCGAAGTTGCAGGCCACGGCTCTTAAAAGTGAGGGTCCTGGCGTCGGTCTCGAAGCCTGAGAAACAGCCGGGCCAGCTGAGATTGGCGATCCTTCCTTGCGGCATGCCGGATAGCTGGACAATAGCGAAAAGATTGGGATCGTAGTAAAGACTGCTTAAACGCTCAAACGCTCCTTGTCAAGAATGCAAATCAGGGTATCCGCCGCCGGGGCTGATGGTGTAGCAGCCAAACGCTCCTTTGCGCATGGCGTCATATCTGACGCCGGTCCCTGCGTGGACTCTCGTTAATGTAAACGCTGGCCAGATCTGAGAACCTGGCGCCGATGCTTACTGCATCGAACAATTGCTCAATAAGGCTACCTCATACCTTCCTGGTCGACAGTGGTAATCTCTAATATACACATCAGCTAATTCGCACAACAAATGCCTCAGATCTCCGCCTCTGGTATTCGCTCGGACGTTCTGAACGATCTACGTCCACTTTTTGAAACAGTTCCGATGCTGAAGATGTTTGCAGGCATCGCGCAGCTTTCTCTCATCATTGATGCCAACATACTTATGGGTGACCTGTTATGGATGACAAAGAAAAGGGCAACAGCCGGCGCGCGCACTGAACTTTTCGAGCTCTTGAAGGCGGGAACGATTCAGGCATTCGCACCAACGTTTTTGATCGATGAAATGGCTGTAAATCTTACAAGAGAGGCTAAGCGAAAGAAGATATCACTAGATGCCCTCAATGGCGTCTGGATGGAATATCGCGAATTCATCTCCTTCGTGGATGTGGGAGGGCCGGACGCTGCGTTCCTTGATCCCAAAGATGCCCCCTACATTAAGTTGCAGCAGAAGATTGGAGCGTTGATCTACTCACGGGATGAGCACATTAAAATGATGAATGGTATAGTCGTCAGTGCGGCTATCGTTGCGTCACTACGCATCTATTCTCGCCACGTAGTGGTTGAATCGCCACCATACCACTAGACACTTCTGAGCCATAATTCTAGGCAAAGGAGTCATCATGAGTGGAAAGCGGTACACGGAAGAATTCAAGGTCGCGGCAGTCAAGCAGGTGATTGATCGTGGCCATCCTGCAGCGGAGGTGGCAGAGCGCCTTAGCGTGAGCATTCACAGCATCTACGCATGGATCAAGCGCTACGGCGTTCCAGATACCGAGCGTAAGGCCAACGATGCACAAGCCGAGGAAATGCGGCGCCTGAAGGCCGAGCTTAAGCGCGTCACTGAGGAGCGCGATATTTTGCGAAAGGCCGCTGCGTACTTTGCCAAGACGTCCGGGTAAGGTACGCCTTCATTCGCGAGCACGAGGCTGTGTATTCAATCCGACGCCTGTGCAAAATGGTCGGAGTTCACCCCAGCGGTTACTATGCTTGGTGCATTAGCCCGGAAAGCCCGCGCACAAAGGAGTTGGAGGCGTTTGCTCAAAAAAAAATATGGGCTACGTCGTCAGATCGTAGCCCGTATCGAGTTTCCCGAATCGGTATTTGCCTAGCTCACCAGATTGGCGACCATCTGCGACGTATCACGCAAGGTACTCGTAGAAAGGTGTGCATAGCGCTGGGTTGTTGCATTCGATGCATGTCCTAAAAGCAACTGTACCTGATAAAGCGTCGCACCAGCATTCACCAGCAGGCTGGCAAAGGTGTGTCGGCAATCATGCAGTCGGCAACGTTCCACGCCAGCGGCAGCTAGGATGCGGTGCCATGCCTTGGTCGGATTGTTCAACGGCTTCATCGGGTCTTTTCCAGGAAAGATCCAAGGCGAGCCGTCGATGCGCGGCGTGGACTTGAATATTTGCAGCGCAGCATCGTTCAGCGCCACGTGCCTAGACTTGCCACTCTTGGTCTTTGGCAGGAACAGCGACTTCTTCTCCAGGTCGAGATGCTCGTGACGGCTGCGCAGGATTTCCTCCCGGCGCAGGCCGGTCAAAATTAGCGCCGAGATCGCATTGGCTGCCACGCGGTTCATGTCCAATTGCGCCATGGCGAGAATCTCGCGAACCTGATCGGAGGTCAGGAAGCGTTCCTTCTTGTTGGCTTCCTTCAGTTTCTTCATGTTGGCGCAAGGGGACTCCTTAATTTTCTTGTACGAAACAGCTAGATTGAAAAATACGCTCAGCAGGGCGTGGATTCTGTTAATTGTTGAATTGGCAAGTTTGTCTTTCTGGCTCCCTAGCAGCAATTGAATGTCCTTCTGCGTCACGTCTCCCAGTCGCAGGTGGCCAATGGCTGGCAAGATGTAATCGCGGAACTTGGCCTGATCGTTTTT
Organism: Rugamonas apoptosis; assembly: GCF_014042355.1. Taxonomy (GTDB): domain Bacteria; phylum Pseudomonadota; class Gammaproteobacteria; order Burkholderiales; family Burkholderiaceae_D; genus Rugamonas; species Rugamonas apoptosis. Next base: position 564,058 of record NZ_JACEZU010000001.1, on the reverse strand, counting down.
GTAGGTGATTTTCGTCAGCTTTGCCTGCGCCATGTAGTCCTCAACGAACTCGCTTACTAGCGGCATGGCTTTGAGCTGCAGGCGCAATTCCTGCGGGTTGCCGCCGAGATCAAGCGTAGCGCGGTGCTCCATTGCCTTTGCCCGGGCTTGGTCAATGCTCAGTGGCCCAAACTCACCAATTCGTACTGAGCATTTTTCGCCACGATAGGTATAACGGAACCAGAAAAATTTGCGGCCAGTCACGCCGATCTGTAGCTTCAGGCCTGCGGTCGATGGATCGGTAACTTCGTAATTGCTGGACTTCGCGCCCTTGACGTGTGCTGGCAATTTCTCCAGTGCTGCTTTGGTCCATTTAATAGATGCTGCCATGATTGATGCCTTTCTTTCCAATATTTTTCGTTTAATAGCTAATACGAATTCGGTCTTGCTGGCGTGCCATATGCCTGTTGAGCGGGATGCCGTTTACGGCTGATCGACCGCTACAAAATGAGATGCACGGCCAGCGATGGGGGCGGGCGACACGGCGACATTGGCGACACACGAAAGGTCGGCAATGAACCGGTATTACCCGGAATTGAGTCCAAGCTGGTCTTTAACTTCCGGCAGACATGGCCCTGCGTGTGCTGGCCACGTCGCCTTTAGTTTCTTTCTACCTACTCGGGTTCGTTGCCCATGCCTGTCACGGTATAGTTGTCGTTTGAACGCTTGCCTTTGTATTGGACGGGTCTGGCGTCCTTGCTCACCTCGCCGCGCGCCAGTAGGACGCTGAGCAGTTCATTGGTGCGCGTAGATGGGCGAGCGCAGCGTGGACCGTCTTGGTACATCATGCGAGCAGGGATCGCATACATGTTGAGTTCAACCGTTTTGTTCTTCATCCATTCCAGTAAGGTGCGGGCATCAAGTTCGGTCTTATTGGCTGGGGCAGCGGTGAATGCTTCCATGGCGGAGCCTAAGTAATAGTCGCCCAACTCGATTGCGCGAGCCATGGTGTCCGCGCTAATCGTTACCGCGTGTGGATTCTCGACGAATTCCAGCACGGCTGAGGTGCGTAAGACCTGTTCCGCGAAGCGGGTTACATATCCGGCGTGTGTCGCCATTTCGCCGCCGGGGCCAGCGGCCAGTTCCTGCTTGTTGTAATAGATCGCCCATACTTGTTTGGCTTCGGAGCTAAGCCGCATCGTTTGAGGCTCAACGCCTTGAGTGTGTTCGTTGATGGTCCAGGGCAAATTAGCCAGCGCGCCGATTTTTTCGCAGTAATCCAGATACAGCGGGTCGCTGTCCAGGTCAATGTCATTAAACTGACGCGAACCGACGAGCGATTGAGGTTGGCTGTACAGGAAGCGGTTGCCCAGGCCCTGCTGCATCACCATTTCGGAACTCAGAAACTCCATAGCGACGATAGGTTGCGTGAAGATGGTCGCGCTGAGGCGGCGATCTTCGCCGGTGCAATGCTGATCGACCCGGGTACGAGAGATGGCTTCATTCGAGTACAGCGAAGACACAATACCCAGAAAACGCCCCAGATTTTCCTGCTTCATGGCATGGCCGGAGAGCAGCGTAGCCCCTTCCATTACAAGGAGGTATTGGGCAACGCAACGTTCGATCAAGCCGACGACCATCCCGTCCACCGTAATGTCCTGGATGATCATTTGGCGGCGCTGATCTATGGCACGGCTGATTGCGAGGTACATCGGCTTTGCCACGGCTTGCAGCGTGCTGGACTTGCGTTCTCCCGAAGCGGCGATGATGAATAGATTGAGCGAAACAGGCATACCCTTGCCGGACGCCTTGACGGAGACATTGATCAACGGCTGCGCCAGCGCAGACAGCATACCGAGCATAACGGAGCCGACCAATTCCGGAGCCACTTGAATGGCACTCGCGATCAGCATGATGAGCCCTTCTAAGAAGACGCCAAAGGCGTGCACCGGGTATGGCGGTTTCTGTTTGACGACGATGCGGCCAGCGTTTGATGGCGTCGGCGGCAGCTCTTCCTGCTCGTCGGTGACAGTAGTGTTTGCTGGTGGCGGTGGAGGCATTTTCTGCCCAGCCGAAGGCGACGCGGCGGGCGCAACTTCATCGGTGTCGAATTCATCCTCGCCGTCGGTAGTTGCGTCGTCTTCCTGGGCCCTTTTTTTCTCGTACTCGGCCAAGAACTTGGCGCGCCGTGCTCGTTCCTCTTTAATTTTTGTTGCGAGCTCCTTGAACGTCGGTTTTTTCTTCAGAACTGGCTGATGCGCGCTGTCTTGTTCCGCAACAGCAGTATTATTTTGCAGATCCATCTTGTCGCCTTAAGAAGTTAGCGACGCCGTTGTTAATTTGGGGTGTCACGAGCAGCCGCGCATTTGGCGTGGGGCGTGACGATGGCGCGCGCTTCGTTCGCAAGGAACGAAAGCCGCTGAAGTGGATGAAGGAACGCTTTTCGTTGGCGTCGACTTGGCTGCGTTAATTGGCAGCACGAAGTTAGTCTTCCGGGCGCAGCGCTACAAGCACCAGCGCATTTTGCTGGTGGTACTGAGCATTGACGCAAGGGGACTAAAACGAATCCCTAATGCACTGTCGTGCCGGTGAATGGCGTAATCCAATTGGATCACGGAGCCACCGGCCCTGTATGTGATTTATTAGAGCGCCTAGATGATTAACATCTGGGGCGCCATAGAGATTCGGACGCATTGGCTTTACGCGGAAAGCCTAACGAACCGGTTCGACGCTTGGGCTTGACTGGGAAGCCGGTACGAACCTGTCATGTAGGGTAAATCTTATGGACATATGACCAGTAGAGTGACAAGCTCCTGAAGGGTCGCCATTTAATGTGGTTGCAATGTTGCATCAATGATTTCTGTGTGTCAAGTGTATTTTTTGCTCTCCATAAATTTTTCTCTTTTGGCTGACTTGTCGAGGCAGGTCTAACAAGTCCCAGGAACTGGCTGCTACGTACAGGGTGCTCAATTCGCATAAACTCGGCGCGAGCCTCGATCTATGCGAAGTAGGACGGTTTGAGTGCTGGACGAATACCCTTCGGTTCGGTCCATTTCCGGCCTTTACGGTTGACCGTGCGGAGAGCGCGGCGGATTTGATGAAGGGATGCGTAATAATGCGCAACTGGCGTGGACGGTGGCGGACGACTTGGCGACACGGCGACATTGTTGAGGGAGGATGTGTCGCCAATGTCGCCGTGTCGCCACCTGTCCCAAGCGCCGATGCTGGCTTCTTGTCCCCCTCTCTATATTGCGTGATGATTCGCTGCTTCGATTTCTGGGAAATCGAATGCGGCTGATCGGACCTCCTTGCGATTATTGGTGCCGTTGGAAATTGGCTGGGAGATTTATCAAGGTGCAGGGGAGATAAGCTCAGTACGTATACCCGTAGCTGGACATCAGGCTGTGTAGTGCCGACAAAATGATGCTGTCGGGATCGGGCGATGCCAGCACATCTGAGACACGGAGATACAGCGTTTCTGATTGTTCGTAGGTGAATGGGAGATATTCCTGCGTGGATTGATAGCCCTCTACTTCAATGCCAAGCATGGCCGTATTGATCGGAATGGTTAGCGCTACGAAATGGTCCGGGTCCAATTTTTCCACCGCTGCGGCCAGCCCTTGGACGATGATGACGAGACCGTCGCTCAGCAAGATATCGTCGCTGCCACTATTGCCGTCTCCGGCAATGGTTTCGCCTGCTTCGTCGCTGTCGGTGAGCTTAACGCAGTAGCAGTTGAGGACGTTTTGAAAAAATACAGCCCCCCGATGATGGGTGGTTGGAACCAGCGGCGACCAGTACTTGATGATCTTGGCATAGTCCTGCGGAAGATTCGGTGCGCCTGAGAAGATTGGGCCACGTAGGTTGGCAGGGGCAGTCAGCCTTTGGCCGGATGTTGCGATATCGGTCGGCGTGACTTGGAGAGAAACTACTGCGTTCGGAGGAAGTGACGCAAGGCGAAGTTCATTGGTGTTCAGGTAGTAGCCTGGCGACGTGCTCAGATCGGTAGCCGGATCGTCGCTGAGGGATACGCGATCGTAATAGTCCAGGTCCTTGATGGCGTTGACGGTCGCCATTGCTGCATCGCTGATATAGATGGTGGCTTGCATGGTTTGAAGTCCTTTAATTGTTGATGGTGAAGCCTTTTCGCAGCAGCTTGATTTTGTGACGCTGCTCGACTTGGGGGCGATTGATGCTGAATAGGCTGAGGTCCCGTGCATCGCTAATGAGATTGATCTGCTTGGTGTTGATGGCGTTGCGGATGACCTCTTCGCCGACCGTGCCGTCGAAATGGAATTGGCCAGCACTGAAGCTCACGCGATCAGCGTCGTATTGCGCCGCTGCGATGAATTTCATTGCATCGGCCGACGAGTTCATTAGAATGAGTTGGATGGTCTTACCTGCACGTTCTGATTTGCCGAGGAAGTAGCGGGGATAGCTGGTCGCTGATTGCGATACGTCCTTGAAGGTGTAGGAAAACTGGTCCTCCAGAATCCGCATCGTGTCGGTGGTTTGAGATATCAGGTCGATGTCCGAATACTCTGGATGGACCCTCGGCGAAAGTAGGTGCTTGACGAAGCCGCCAAACAAATGCAGGCGCGGCTCGTTCATGAGATAGCGCGCCAGCTGCTCGGTATCCTGCACGATGTCGTGGCCGACGCAATCCACCGTGGAGAGATATCGACCAGATAGGCATAGATCCTTGGTGACGAATACGATGCCAGTATGGCCGAAGGTCAACTGATCGAAATCGAGCGGATAGATGCTGTTGAGGTTCTCGCGCAGCACCAGACGCCGACCAAGGCGGCGGTATAGCGCGAAATACTGGGGTTTTAGCGAGACAATATCGGCGGTGGGTAATGGTGGCAGGACCAGCGAGTATTCAATGTCTAATCCATCCCATTCGTGCTGATAGCGCCCCAGCGCATCCAGCACGTCTGTATCGAGGGACACCGAAAAGTAATCGACGATGCCACGCAGTTTGGCGATGTGCTGGAGTTCACGGGTGATGATGCGGGCCTTGTAGCCATGTTCCTTAATGGTCTGGATCATCGCCAGCAGTTGCGGGGAATACTCCTCGAATTTGTATAAGGGATCTGCACCTCCGCTTATTGTGATAAACGGTTTATCACATTTCTTAATAAAGGAGGAAATTTCTTCCTTGCTTTGGCCGCCGTGCGGTAGCAGTGGTGAATCACGCCAGTTGCAGTAGGTGCATGCCTTGGCACAGCCGAATCCTTTTTCCCTCCAGTTCACCACAATCGAAAAGTTGGGGGATTTCGGTCTCATTGGCCGGCCTTTCGGTCACGGTTGCCAATGCGGCCTGCATGTTCAGCGAGATGGCGAACTAGACCGACGCAACGCCGTAGCCAGCGTGGGTGCGATGGCTGGGGCGGAATGGGTGACCACGTAAGGAGTGGGCGAGGGGATGCATTGCTCATGATGGAAGCCTTGATTTGATTGGGAAAATGAAAAACGCCCGAAGATCCAGGTGGATCGTCGGGCGTTTTGTGGTAGCCGTAACGGCTCGGTGGTCGATGCTGAGTATTCGGAATTTTTAGCTCATTGGAACTTCGCCATCTCGGCTTTGTAAGTTGGGTCATTGACGACCGTTTTCGAGATCGCCAGCACGATAACCCAGCGGGCCAGACCAGCCGGAACGAACGTCATGCCGCCGTTGGCTTCTTCGCGGCTATAGACCATCTGGTGGTCGATGTCGAAGTTGCGCACGTCCGTATTGACCGAGAAGCCGTCGCTGAACTCACCGCGCATGCTGCATACGATTGCGCCGGTACCGTTGCGAATGCCCTTGTAGGTTGCGTCCGTGAAGCGATAGTACATCTTCTTACCGAGACTGGCGGGAAGCGTGTAGGACTTCAGGATGAAGTCATAGTTTTGCCCGGAATAGTCGGAATTCAGAACGAATGCGCCTTTGCTGTTGAAGTAGATGTCGTTAAAGGTTCGGACGGAATCGGCGGCCAGTGCCTTGGCGATGGCGGCGTTGGCTTCGGTAGCGTAGGAAATGCATGGGTTTGCTGCGGATGCCGATACGGTCGTGATCGTAAGGACGGTGGCGAATATGGCGATTTTGATTGTGTTCAAGATGATTTTTCCTTGGATAGTAATTGGAGAAATGGATTTACGTTGAGTGCGTCTGGTTAGTTGGCGCAGGGCCGCTGGCTATGTCTGCACTGACGCTGTTTATCAGGATTTTTTGAGGGGGATTCCGAGCGGTTTCTTGTGTTCCTTGTGATCCGGTAAGACCACGCCGTCGCTCTGCTTTTCGCCGGTTTTTTTTGCGGCAGGGGCAATCAGCGTGCCCTTCTCCGTGAACATGGCTTTCTTCCATGTCGCCATGTCGCCGTGTCGCACATGCTGCGTTTCGGAATCTGGTGCTGCCGCCAGTAGACCTTCTTTGCGCAGTACAGCCACGAGAAACCCGGCGTTATTGCTGCTTCGCCCTGTGAATGCATCCTTGAACGTTTTCGATGGAAATGCCTTGTCGGGTTGGATTGTGCCCAAGCAGGTTTCGATTTTATTGAACGACACTCGCTCGCGGCTGAAGTAGCCACCGCTCTCGTTGCCGGTAATGGCGATGTAGAGCTGCTGGCGGTCAGCATCTGCGAGAACCTGATAGCGAATCCCGCTCTCGGCGCGTGCACCCAGTTTGGGTGCTGTGCCGTCCTTGAGCAGCCAGAACGATGGGATGGTGTTGCTGTCTAATGCCGTCCTGTCGGCAGGCGCTGTCGATGCCATATTGGTCGGACTGGTATCCGTTGTGGGCTTGGTCATGTGCTTCTCCAGTGTTGTATGTATTTGCTTTTGATAGCAAAAATCCCCATGACGCGCAGTCATGGGGATTGGAATGTATTGGTACGGGGTGTGATTAGCCGGTCAGCGCCTGTATTTCAGAGAGAATTCCAGATCTAAGCTGCGAGGCATGAGCGCATGCTTGAGGGCTGATGCGCCCGTGTTGCGGACTTGTGCGCCGGGGGAGCGTGGCAGGGCGTTCTTGCCTGACCATTGCCAGGTCGGCTTTGCCGTCAGATTTATCATTGATGGGATTTCCTTTTCTGTTTCAGAATGAAAAAAGCCCAAGACCTTGACAGGGCTTGGGCTTGGTCGGGATCAACCACCAGAATGATATATGCGGGAAATCACCGTCGATTCGGGGCGGAAGCGGGTGAACATTACTGCTTATTAGTGCTCGCCCAGTAGGTAGGGAATACGCCATCTAGTTGGCAGCGCGTTCCGGTAGCGAAGCGCGTTGCCCTTGCCCGCGCAATCATGTGAAGTATCGCAACTGCCGCGCGATCTAACAGCGGAAGAACATGTCATCTTCCGAGAGCAACAAGATCGCATCAGGCAGGTAACGTTCGTACATCTCTTCGGTGAACTTATCGGATAGCATTGACACAATCTGTTGCCCAGGGATTTTTTCTGCCAAGGCGAAAATTGCGTCAATCTGTTTTTGGTCAATGTCCTCAATACTGTCGTGAAATACGAATCTTGGTCGCTTAATGTCCAGTTCGGCTACCGCCAAAATATATGCAAGATCGTAGGCGATAACCTCCGCCTTTTTCTTGCCGCCTTCCGGATTAGAAACCTTGTTCTTGATATCGATGTTGCAAATGCCAGATTCCTCATCGAACTCAAGAGTAAATTCATAGGGTTCGGCATGAATCAAGTTGGTTACATACTTGAAATGCTTATTAAATATCTCTCCAAACTTTTTCACCGTGGCCAACTCAGTCGATATTTGCACCAATACCTTCTTGAGCGCGTCATTTGCAAGACTAAGTTCATTCGACGCAATCTGTCGTTGCTCAATTAGGCCCTCAAGCCTACCAAGTTTGACCTTCAGCTCCCCTAACGCTTTCAGATTCTGCGTGATCTTCCCCATGCTCTCCTCTGATCGCATATCGGCGAAGACTTCCAACTTAAGGCTACGAACCCCTTCCAATCTGGACTTCATTGCCAACTGGGAAGCGCTTAGCGCGGGCAATTCAGTCGCAATGAATTGTTTCTTTCGGGCCACCAATGAATCGTGAAAGGCCAGCAAGTCTTCATAGCGACTAATTGCACCGTCAACTACAACGCCAGCAAAATCATATATTTCCTTTACCTCATTGACCAAGTAGTTTCCACCCAATCGGTCAAGCATTTCAACGGTTCTTCCTATGTTCGCGATCTTTCTCTCGATGTCGAGCAAGATATCTGTCGCTTCGTTTTCTTCAATTTGAAGCTCGTTGAGTCTCTCAATTGGATTTACATATTTTGGTGAATAATTAAATCGAAGAAAATCTCGCTCCAGTTCTTGAGCTTCAACTCGATAACGACCAATTTCAGTACTTGGCTTCTGCTCTTTGACAATCGCGTTTAAGGCTGAGCTGTGCTTCTTTCGCTTTGTGACCAGATTCGTCGCTTCGCGTTTTTCTGTAAGCAATGCTGTATTTTCAAATCCGAACAAATATAAAAATAACTCGCTGTAATCCTTTGCACTGGCGTGCTGATCAATGAACTTCGTTGTATTTAGCATCTTATGACTGTCGTTGCGCATGAACTTCGGTGCGACAAACCTAACTGATGGGCGTCGAGTAGTGACATCGAAGCACAATCGCTGGATCGACTCTTCGTAAGCAGATTCATTTATCGACTTGCCATCGACGTAAAACTTGCGCTCAGCCGAAACAACACAGAGATTGCGAGTTATAGTATGTATTGCATCATCCAAGCCGATGAACTCTAGCTGAGCCTCAACATGCGAATTCTGAAACAAGGATTCAATGCGTTCGTTAGATTTCTTAAACTCCTCATCGATATAGATCGGCGAAATCGAACCCATAAACAAATAGTCTACGACGCGCGCCAGTGTAGACTTGCCGACACTGTTACCTGATCTACCTACTCCCCGCCTGTTCAAAACCAGATTCAGGCCGTTAACGAATTTGACTTCTCGCACGAGACTTCCGTCAACTTGGATTTTAAGGTTATTCAGTTTCATATTTTCATGATCCGATTGTCACTGTATTTAATCGCAGAGATTGCGAACAACCAATCCAATGATAAGATTATATGGTCGACCGAAACTCCAAGCTCCGCAGAACTGTTCATGAGTAGCTCATCTACGTCGCGCGCCTCTTTAAACAGTGACTTTAAAAGGTGTGCCCCTATCCGAACTACATTAATCTGTGGATCGCATCCAGTGTTAGGTATCATTTTCAGGATTCTCGAAGATGATGCATTCGATGAATGCATGCGCAACTACGACATTAATGCCTTGCTCGATCTGTTCTTTAACGCAATTCTGATTCTTTGATTCAATTGCCAAATTCTTGAGTTTTAAGATAATGAAGTCGAGAACCAGTACTGCATTTTCCCTCAATTTTTCTAATTCAATTTCACCGCCAAGATAGTCGACGCCGATATTATCAAGCGCGGCAAAATATAGATTTCTCAAATTGAGCAATACTGTTTGCTTTCCAAAAGGGATAACGGAGTCAATGCCACGGTAGGCTGCTTCGATTGCTGCCGACTGCTCCAAGTATTGCCTGATAATGTGTCGACGAGATTGAATATGATTGTGTTCAATCTTGGCAATTGTGGCGGAAGGTGCTTTACGCGGGGATGAGCCAAACTGAAAGGGAGTGCTAGCCAACGCGTTCAGGAGCTCGTTGATGGCCGAATTGACCTTATATTCCGGCGAGTCCCCGATGTAGACGTTACCAATGTTTTGCGCAATTGAAACGGTTTTCGTCATTCATGACTCACATGTTGATCGTCATTCCGCCGGTGTTTGTTTTCGTGTAGACATTCTTACCTCCAGACTGATTAACTAGGTTCTGGCTAGAATCGTCTCCCATCGAATTCAACGAATTCTGGAGGCTAAACACCAATTCTTGAGTTTGATGCAGTTGCAGCTTTAAGGTACTGTTTTCCTTTTTCTGCAAAAATGCATATAAGAAGCCTCCGACAGTACAAATCCAAGCAATCGCAACTCCGATATCCGAACTGAAAAACGACATTCGCTCCTCCTAGAAGATCATCACCAAAACCTGCGAGCGTACCTGGTCCGCACGCCACCATTTACCTTTATGAAAGTGTATTCTTGGCGAAATAGGTTGTCTACTAGAAATTAAAATTTTAGGTAGAGTGGCGTGCGGTCAAGAACACGGACTACGAAGCGGCTATCAAATCAAAGCTGCAGCATCGCTGCCGGAAAATTGAAAGGTTGGAATAGGCGCAATTACGCTTACCTCTTCGGTATCGTGAGTCCTGAGGGGCGGTCTCAATTGCTCCATGCTAACAGTCACGGCCCACATCACTCCTTGGGTGAGCCACGCCACGATATGGCAGAGCTGCGAAGTCCGCTTTGGGGGGCGTGGGGAGGTAGGAGGTGTGCCGGAAATAGACCGGACACGAGGACTTCTTGAGCCGGAAACAAAAACGCCGACCTGCATGGATCGGCGTTTCGTCAAGGATATTCTTGGTGGCCCGGGGCGGAATCGAACCACCGACACAAGGATTTTCAATCCTCGCTTCGGAATTTACGCCTTAAGTATTATTGGTTTCTCAACAAGCCTCATGTTCCTCAATTCGCATTTACGACTTTAATACGTCATTTACGACTTTAATGAACAATTTACGACTTTAATTGGCGAGAATAGCTGCCATTCACATCGCGGCCGCTCACTCCACCGTCACCGACTTCGCCAGATTCCGCGGCTTATCCACATCCGTCCCACGCGCCAGCGCCGAATGGTAGGCCAGCAGCTGCAGCGACACCACGTGCAGGATCGGCGACAGCAAGCCATAGTGCTCCGGCATGCGGATCACATGCACGCCTTCGCCCGGGGTGATGCGCGAATCGACGTCGGCAAACACGTACAACTGACCGCCACGGGCGCGCACTTCCTGCATGTTCGATTTCAGCTTTTCAATCAGCGTGTCGTTCGGGGCGATGGTGACGACCGGCATTTCCTCGGTCACCAGCGCCAGCGGGCCGTGCTTGAGTTCGCCTGCAGGATAGGCTTCAGCGTGGATGTAGGAAATTTCCTTGAGCTTGAGCGCGCCTTCCAGGGCGATCGGGTAGTGCATGCCTCGGCCCAGGAACAGAGCGTTTTCCTTGCGGGCGAAATCGTCGGCCCAGGCGATGATCAGCGGTTCCAGCGCCAGCACGGACGAAATGGCGACCGGCAGGTGGCGCATGGCTTTCAAGTGGGCAGCTTCTTCCTCGTCCGTCAGGCGGCCGTTGACCTGGGCCAGCGTCAAGGTCAGCAGGAACAACGCGGCCAGCTGGGTGGTGAAGGCCTTGGTGGAGGCCACGCCCACTTCCACGCCGGCGCGGGTGATGTAGGCCAGCTTGCATTCACGCACCATGGCGCTGGTGGCCACGTTGCACACGGTCAGCGTGTGCTCCATGCCCAGGCTGCGGGCGTGCTTGAGGGCGGCCAGGGTGTCGGCCGTCTCACCGCTCTGGGAGATCGTCACCACCAGCGTGTTGGGGTGCGGCACGCTGTCACGGTAGCGGTATTCGCTGGCGATTTCCACGTTGACGGGGATCTTGGCCACCGATTCGATCCAGTATTTGGCCGTCAAACCGGCGTAGTAGCTGGTGCCGCAGGCCAGCACCAGCACGCGGTCGATCTGCTTGAACACCTTGTAGGCGCCGTCGCCGAACAGTTCGGGCATGATGCCGGTCACGCCTTCGAGCGTGTCGCCGATCACGCGCGGCTGTTCAAAGATTTCCTTCTGCATGTAGTGGCGGTACGGGCCCAGCTCGGCCGCGCCGGTGTGGGCGTGGACGGTTTTCACTTCACGTTGCGCGGGCTTGCCGTCGACGTCGACGATCCAGGTGCGGCCCAGTTGCAGGTCGACCACGTCGCCTTCTTCCAGGTAGATGATCTGGTCGGTGGTGCCGGCCAGCGCCATGGCGTCGGAGGCGACGAAGTTCTCGCCCTGGCCCACGCCTACGATCAGCGGCGAGCCCTGGCGGGCGGCCACGACGCGGTGCGGTTCCTCGCGACAGAACACGGCGATGGCGTAGGCGCCATGCAGGCGCTTGACGGCTTGCTGGACGGTGTCGAACAGGTCGCCGTTGTACATGTGGTCGACCAGGTGGGCGATCACTTCCGTGTCGGTCTGGCTCTGGAACACATAGCCGAGCGCCGTCAGTTCGGCGCGCAGTTCGTCATGGTTTTCGATGATGCCGTTGTGTACCAGTGCGATCCGGGCCTGTTCGGCGCTGGGCGAGAAGTGCGGGTGGGCATTATGGGTGGCCGGCGCGCCGTGGGTGGCCCAGCGGGTGTGGGCGATGCCGGTGAAACCTTGCAGGCCCGATTCCTCGGTCTGCTTTTGCAGGTCGGCAACGCGCGAGGTGCTACGCGAACGCTGCAATTGGCCATCCGTGTGCAGCGCCACGCCGCAGGAATCGTAGCCGCGGTATTCCAGCCGTTTCAAGCCTTCCAGCAGGATGGGAGTGATGTTACGTTGCGCTACCGCGCCGACGATGCCGCACATGATGACCTCTTGGATGAGAAATTTGCAATGAATGCATCGTAGAGCAGCGGCTATGAAATATGCTTTCTAAATTCGCCTCTTTTTGAAATAATATTTCATCACTGAGAGCGCATGAAATATTATTTCATTTATCGCTGTATTTTTTACGAATTGATCACGCCGCCATGACCGACACCGCCTTGCCGCTGGACGATATTGATCGTCGCATCCTCAATGCCCTGCAAATTGATGCATCACAAACCAATAGTGAGCTGGCGCATGAAGTTCATGTGTCGCCGCCCACTTGCCTGCGCCGCGTCAAACAGTTGACGGAAACGGGGGTGATCGCGCGCCAGGTCGCCATCGTGGCGCCGGAGAAGGTGGGTGCGCGCCTCACGGCGATTGTGGAAATCTCGCTCGATATCCAGGCGGCCGAGCGCATGGACGAGTTCGAAGCGCGGGTGGCTGGCGACAACGCGGTGCTGCAATGCTACCGCGTGGCGCCCGGGCCGGATTTTGTGCTGATCGTGCAGGTGACGGATATGCCGGCCTACCACGCGCTGGCGCACCGTCTGTTCGCGGCCCAGACCAATGTGCGCAACGTGAAAGCGTATTTCTCCACCTTCCGCAGCAAATTCGAGACCCGTATCGTCGTTTGAGGCAGTTATCCCCGCCTTGTTCAGGCGGTTTTACACAGGCTTATACACAACGTCTCGTTACCGATGCTGGCGCTGGAAGACTTTTCCCAAGTTTTCCAGGCGCTATCCAGTGCTTTTCCAGTGGGTTTTACACATCTTTATCCACAGAAAAAAGTTACTCTCGCATTTCCCACCGTTTTCCCACAGGCTTATCCACACGCAACAGCAGGGAGATGGCAAAGTCGCATCATTACACGCTTTATGCGATCCTTTCACCTCTCGCATCCTCACGAGCACTGACTTATCCTACGGTTTTCCCACCCTTATACCGCGGTTTTCCTCCGTTTTTGCCTACACTTCTCCACATATTTATCCACAGAGCAAAAACCAGCTTGTTTTGGACAAAAATACGGACGTAAAAAAAGCCGGGAAGTTATCCCGGCTTGTTCAGGTACTTGCCCACAGCTTTATCCACAAAGCTGTGTAGCGTAGGCTGCTATTTCTTGATTTTGACGGGGCGGGTCCAGCCTTCCACCGTCACCTGGCGGGCGCGTGAGACGGTCAGCTTGCCGGCCGGTGCATCCTTGGCCAGCGTGGTGCCGGCGCCCAGGGTGGCGCCTTTGCCCACCGTCACGGGAGCGATCAGTTGAGTGTCGCTGCCGATGAAGCAGTCGTCCTCGATCACGGTGCGGAACTTGTTGACGCCATCGTAATTGCAGGTGATGGTGCCGGCGCCGATGTTGACGCGCGATCCGACCGTGGCGTCGCCCACATAGGCCAAGTGATTGGCCTTGCTGTGCGCCGCGATCTGGCTGTTCTTGATCTCCACGAAGTTACCAACGTGAACATCCTGGCCCAGCTCCGTACCGGGACGCAGCCGCGCATAGGGGCCGATGATGGATGCTGCGCCCACCACCGCCTGCTCGATGTGGCAGAACGGCTTGATGGCGACGCCGGCGCCGATGCTGGCGTTGACCAGCACGCTGTGCGCGCCCACGGTCACGCCATCGGCCAATTCCACCTTGCCTTCGAACACGCAGCCGACGTCGATGGTGACGTCACGGCCGCAGATCAGCTCGCCGCGCACGTCGATGCGGGCGGGGTCGAGCAGGGTGACGCCCTGTTCCAGCAAGCGGTTGGCGATATTGCCCTGGTGGATGCGTTCGAGCTGGGCCAGTTGCACCTTGCTGTTGACGCCCGCCACTTCCCACTGCGCGCCGGGCTGGGCCGACACGACAGGCACGCCGTCGGCCACGGCCATGGCCACGATGTCGGTCAGGTAGTACTCGCCTTGGGCGTTATTGTTCTGCAAGGCGCCCAGCCACTGCTTGAGCTTGCCACCGGGCGCGACCATGATGCCGCTGTTGATTTCCTTGATGGCGCGTTCCGCTTCGGTGGCGTCCTTTTGCTCGACGATGCGTACGATGCGGCCTTCCTCGCGGATGATGCGGCCCAGGCCGAACGGGTCGTCCTGCTCCACCGTCAGGATGGCCAGCTTGTCGTTACCGGCCGCGTCCGCCAGCGCGCGCAGGGTGGCGGCGCTGGTCAGCGGCACGTCACCGTACAGGATCAGGGTGGGCTGGTCTTCGTCCAGCGCGGGCAAGGCTTGCATGACGGCATGGCCGGTGCCCAGTTGCGGTTCCTGCAGGGCGGTGGAAACCGGTTCGGTCTGTTTGGACAGCAGGTCCAGCACAGCCGCGCCGCCATGACCATAAATCACGCATAATTGATGGGGAGACAAGCTGCGCGCGGTATCGATCACGTGCGACAACATGGGCTTGCCGGCCACCGGGTGCAATACCTTGGGCAGGGCCGATTGCATGCGCTTGCCCATGCCGGCGGCGAGGATGACTACATTCATAGGCCGAAAACTCAGAAAGTTGAAAAGATGGAAAAGTTTAACATGCACGCCGCCGCGCTACGGCGCACGGCACGTCTTTTCCTGCTGGGTATCATGCTGCTGCTGGCCGCGTGCAGCTCGCTGCAACTGGCCTACAACCATGGCGACACGCTGCTCTACTGGTGGCTCGATGGCTATGTGGATCTCGAGAGCGACCAGAAACCCTGGGTCCGCCAGGATATCGACGAGTTTTTCCAGTGGCATCGCAAAACCGAGCTGCGCGACTATGCGCAAGTGCTGCAAACGGCGCGGCGCCAGTTACAGGGCACGCCCACGGAGGCGGACCTGCTGGGCGATTACGAGGATATCCGCGAGCGCACCCGATTGCTGCTGCTCAAGGCACTGCCCCAGCTGGCTGAACTGGCCCGCTCGCTGCGGCCTCAGCAGATCGCGCAAATAGAAAAGAAATTCGCCTCCAATAACGACACTTTCCGCCACAAGAACATGAAAGGCGACCGCGAGCACCAGCTCGCCTTCCGCTACGACAAGGCGATGGACCAGTTCGAGCTGTGGTTCGGCAATTTCAGCCGCGAACAGGAGGCGGCCATCCGGCAGGCGTCCGACGCCCGTCCGCTCGACAACGCATTGTGGCTGGACCAGCGCATGCGGCGCCAACGCGCCATCCTGGCGCTGCTGCGGCAAGTGCAGCGCGACAAGCTGGGCCAGGAAGCCACCATGACCCTGATCCGCACCCTGATCGACGACAGCTTCGCCCGCCGCGATCAAGGCGACCGCAAGGACTTTTTCGAGGTGTACGACCAGGACACGGCGCAACTGGTGCTGACCGTGATCCAGCTCGCCACGCCGGCCCAGAAAGCGCACGCACTCAAGCGCATGCAAGGCTGGATCGACGACTGCAACACGCTGGCGGCGCAAGCCCGTTGATGAGTACCAGCGCCAGCGCCAGCAAGGCCATATGCTATAGTGCCCGCTGTTGAATCAATGACTTAGCCACATGCACAAGAAGCCAGCCAAGCCCGCCAAGGTCCCGGTCCACGGTCCGAAACACAGCAACCAGGTCCGCATCATCGGCGGCGCATGGAAGCGCACGCCGCTGCCCGTGCTGGAAGCGCTGGGCCTGCGTCCGACCCCGGATCGGGTGCGCGAAACCGTGTTTAACTGGATCAACCACTTGCGGGACGGCCACTGGGCCAATGCCCAGGTGCTGGACCTGTTCGCCGGCAGCGGCGCGCTGGGATTCGAGGCGGCCAGCCGCGGCGCCCAGTCCGTCACCATGGTGGACAGCCACGCCCCCGTCGTGCGCCAGCTGGAAGTGATCAAGGACAAGCTCAAGGCCGACAACGTGCAATTGCTGCGCGCCGACGCGCTGGCCGTGGCGCAAGGCGCGCCCGCCCGTGGCCAGCGCTACGACCTGGTGTTCCTCGATCCGCCCTACCAGCAGGATTTCCTCAGCCGCTGCCTGCCCTTGTGCGCGAAACTGCTGAAGGAGGGCGGCCTGGTCTATGCCGAATCGGGCCTGTCGCTCGTCATGGAAGAGGGCGCCGAAGCGCCGGACTGGCTGGCGCCGTGGGAGGTCATCCGCGCCGACAAAGCCGGCATGGTGTACTTCCACTTGTTGAAGCTCAAGCCCGCCGCGGCCTGAACTGAAAGGCGCGCGCGACTAACCATCACGACGGCGGGAAAACCCCTACAAATCATGGCCCATGGCCTGCTATGGGGGCGATCGCCCGTTTTTGAGGCATAATGCGCGTTTATTGGTGCATCTGCAGGGAGTCGCAATGGTTGTAGCCGTTTATCCGGGAACTTTCGATCCGCTGACCCGTGGTCACGAAGACTTGGTGCGCCGCGCATCCGGTCTGTTCGACACGCTGGTGGTGGGTGTTGCCGACAGCAAGAACAAAAAGCCGTTCTTTTCGCTGGACGAGCGCCTGACCATCGCCAACGAAGTGCTGGGCCACTATCCCAACGTCAAGGTGCAAAGTTTTTCCGGATTGCTCAAGGATTTCGTGCGCGAGCATGATGCGCGCGTGATCGTGCGCGGCTTGCGGGCCGTGTCCGACTTCGAATACGAGTTCCAGATGGCGGGCATGAACCGCTACCTGCTGCCGGACGTCGAAACCCTGTTCCTGACTCCGTCCGACCAATACCAGTTCATTTCCGGCACCATCGTGCGGGAAATCGCCGTACTGGGCGGCGATGTCTCCAAGTTTGTGTTCCCGTCCGTCGACCGTTGGCTGCAGAAGAAAATCGCCGCCACCCGCGACGAGCAGGCTAGTTAGTCAGCAAGCAAGTAAGCGAGTTCTGTCATGGCATTAATGATTACCGACGAGTGCATCAATTGCGACGTATGCGAGCCCGAGTGCCCGAACGACGCGATTTCCATGGGCACCCTGATTTACGAGATCGACCCGGACAAATGCACGGAATGCGTGGGCCATTTCGATGAGCCCCAATGCAAGATCGTCTGCCCCGTCAATTGCATCCCCTTCAATCCCGCCTGGCGCGAGTCGGAAGAGCAACTGCGCGACAAGTTCGCGCGCCTGCAAGCCACCAAGGCTTGAGCTTCACCCGCGGACGCCCGTCCGCGTGCTGTCTCGCGTCCCGCCTTGGCGCCCCGCCTTGGCGTCCCGCCTTGGCGCTAGGGAACTTCCTCTAAAATAGCATGACCGTGCGGCTATTTGGCCGCATCATGCTTTCGCGCGCGCTTGCCGGTGGTATATTTCGAGCACGCCAACATTGCGCACTGGATGGGGGCGACCTAACACTTACCCCTGGAGACAGTATGACCAATCGCAGAACCACCCTGAAAAGCCTGCTGGCCGCCGCCATGCTGGCATCGAGCTTCAGCCTTCCCGCCGTGGCCGCCACGGAAGTAGCCGGCATCAAGTTTGACGACAACGTCACCCTGGCCGGCAAGGAGTTGAAACTGAACGGCGCCGGCTTGCGCACCAAGGTGATCTTCAAGGTGTATGCGCTGGGCTTGTACCTGCCGGAAAAGAAATCGACCGTGGCCGACATCCTGGCCCTGCAAGGCCCGCGCCGCGTGTCCATCGTGATGATGCGCGACCTGAGCTCGGAAGATTTCGGTGAAGCCTTCATGGCCGGCCTGAAAGCTAACTCGACGGATGCAGAACGCACCAAAGTCTTGTCGCAAACGATGAAATTCGGGGAAATTTTCGCCCAGATTCCTGCGCTGAAGAAGGGCGACGTGCTGGCGCTGGACTGGACGCCGGGCGAGGGCACGCAGTGCCAGCTGAACGGCAAGAAGCTCGGCGAGGCGCTGCCCGACCTGGCTTTCTATAACGCGGTGTTGCGGATCTGGCTGGGCGAGAAGCCTGTAGACAGCTCGCTCAAGCCCCATCTGCTGGGTGCGGCGAAGTAATTGCTGCGATGCGGCATCGGGCACTGCCCGTTGCCGCCCATCGCCAGCTTAGCCGCGTGCGGCCAGCGCGCGCAGTTCGGCCGCGTGGCTGGGCGAACCTTCCATCGAATTCAACATGCGGTTCAGCAGCATCGCGTCGCGCATCAGGCGGCGCTGCAAACGCTGTTCCTTGGTCAATTTTGGCTTAATCACCAGCTGCAACGCCCGAGCCACGCCCAACAGCAGTGGTTTGAACAGCAGCAGCAAGGCCAGCGCCGCGCCCAAGGCGGCGGTAATTTCAAGTGCGGCCATCAGGGAAAACTGCGGTGCGGTCGCGTGCACGAGGGAGATGAAGGTAGACATGATGTTCCGGTACATTTAGAATCTACCGTAACTATAGTGCAGCGCAACATATCCATCCAATTTCATTTCCCGATAACAATTATGCGGATGGTGAATAGGATGGGTTATAGTTGACGAGAAAATCATATTTCTGGATTTTCCCGCCATACTCTACACTTGCCTCCAATCAACTAACCGCTGGGCTGCCATGAGCTTTCTGACGCTGGACTTGAATTTGTTGCGCGTCTTCGACGCCGTGATGACGGAACAAAACCTGACTCGCGCCGCCGGGCATCTGGCCATGACCCAACCCGCCGTTTCCAACGCCATCAAGCGTCTGCGCGAAAGCCTGGGCGATGAATTGCTGATCCGCACGGCCTACGGCGTGAAGCCCACGCCGCGCGCCGAAACGCTGTGGCCGTCCGTGCGCAGCGCGTTGGCCAGCCTGGAAGCGGCCGTGGCGCCGGAAACGTTCGACGTTTCCAAGGCCCACGCCACGTTCCGCATGGCCATGGCCGACGCCACCGCCGCCTTCTGGCTGCCGTCGCTGATGCGTTCGATCGAGCGCGAAGCGCCCGGCGTGAATGTACGCATGATGCCGCTGACCACGCGCGAACCGCGGCCCATGCTGCTGCGTGGCGATATCGACCTGGCCGTCGGCTTCTTCCCCGGCGTGGCGGCCCAGTTGTCGAGCGATATCGGTTCCCCGATCCGCCATGAACGGCTGTATTCCGGTCATTACGTGTGCGTGATGCGGCGCGACCATCCGCTGGCCAAGAGCGAGCTGACGCTGGACAATTACTGCGCCGCCAACCACTTGCTGGTGAGTTTCTCGGGCCGGGCCCACGGCCTGGTGGACGAGGCGTTGGCCCAGTTGCAGCGCGAACGCCGCATTCTGTTGACGGTCAACCAGTTCTTCACGGCCGGCAAGGTGGTGGCCAATTCCGACCTGATCACCGTGCTGCCGCGCCACTTGATCGCGTCCACCGGCATGACGGACGCGCTGGTATCGAAAGATTTGCCGTTCACGCTGCCGGCCGTGCACCTGGACATGCTGTGGCACGAACGCGATGCCCGCAGCCCGGCCCATAAATGGTTGCGCCAGCACCTGGAAGGCATGAATGCCGTGGGCCAGCGCCTGGCGCCCGGCACCAGCCCTAAGAACGACACCTACTAAGCAGGTTCGGCCGGCCGCCCCGGCCAGCCAGCCAGCTTCTCAGTCTCTCAGCTAGCCAGCCTCTCAACCAGCCACCGGCCAAGCGGCCAGCCTGGCCTGGTAGCAGCCTAGGCTAGCCTAGCCGTGGCCGCTGGACCGGTAACCGACCCGGAAGCCGCCCCAGTGGCGGCCGTCCACGTAGATGGGCGCCGACAGATCGTGCATCACTTCCCCCGTATCCCGTTTGTACGTTTGCAGCAGGAAAGGCTTGGTGTTGGCGCCGCAGCGCTTGCCCGTGCGGTCGCTGAAGATGCGCTTGGTGCGGTTGTTGACCATATCGACGTCGTAATTGCCCGTCAGCGGCTGGGAAAACTTCTTGTTGTGGGTGGGGAAATATCCATTGTTATCCACAGCGCCCGCATAAGTGAGCTGGGGCAGGGCCCGCAGCACGGCTTCCTGCAACTCCGGCAAGGCCCGATCGGTGAAGGCATCGAAGCGGGTAGTGTGCTTGGGCGGATTGGTGTTCGGGATCGGCGTGTAGTGGCGGTCGAACAAGGCTTCGCGCGTGATCTGGCCGCTGGCGATGGCTTGCGAGAAAATCTTGCCCACTTCCTGCGCCGCCTGCTGGGCTGCGACGCGGATCGCGTCGTGCGAAGTTTCAATGGCCGTGTCGCCCAGCGCGCCCGTGATCACTTCGGCCCGCTCGGCCAGCGCCATGGCGGAACTGGCCGCCTTGGGCAGTTCCGCATCGGTGGACAACATGCTGTCGTGAATGCTGCGGATGGCGTCCGCGATATCGTGGGTGGTGGCCACCTGCTCGCGCGAGGCGCGCGCGATCTGGCCGATCTCATCCTCGGACACGCCCGATGAACGCTCAATATTGCCCAACAAGCCATGCACGGTTTCCACATTGCCGGCCGCCGCGCTCACGGCATCGGCCAGCGCGTGCATGCCGGCGGTGGCCCGTTCAGCCTGCTCATTAATTTCCCGCACCATGTGGCTGATTTCGTCAGTGGCTTCCTTGGTGCGCATGGCCAACTGGCGCACTTCGCCCGCCACCACGGCAAAACCGCGTCCATGCTCGCCGGCGCGGGCCGCTTCGATAGCGGCGTTCAGCGCCAGCAGGTTGGTGCGGGCGGAAATTTCGCTGATCGCTTCCGTGAAACCGTAAATGCGGCGGGAATTGGCTTGCAGGTTCGTCATCACGGTGGCGGCCGTCTGGGCGTCCTCGCGAGCGGCGCTGATGCGCTGCAAGCCCTGGTCCACTTCCTTGCGGCCCGTTTCCGTTTCCGCCCGCACCTGGGACGCCACTTTGGCGGCCCGTTCGGCGTTGGCGGCGATGCGTTCGATGGTGGCGACGTTGCGGCCGGAGCTGTCGGCGATACCGCTGGCCGTCTCGACGTCCTGCTCGATCTTCTTTTTGACGGAGTCGACGAAGTAGGAAGTTTCCGCCGCGCCGATCATGAGGGCGTCGATTTCCTCGCCCACCGTTTGCGCGAAGCGGTGCGCGCCGTCGTCATCGGCGTTGCGCCGGCCCAGGCTGACAATGAGCGCGCCGGCCAACGCGGCCGGCGCCGCGACCAGCAGCGGCGCGCCGCCGCCGAACGCCAGCGAACCCAGATAAGCCAGGCCGGTGCCGCCCGCCGTCGCGCCCAGCAGCCACGCTCCCTGGCGCACCATCGTGTGCTGCAAGAATTTCATGTGCCCTCCATCCGTTCATCACAGCGGCGCCCGGCGCCAGGTCAGGCGCCGTCCCGGACACGAATGCGTCCAATTCCCATGTGACAAACTGATTCCAAAATACAACAGAACTTAAACTAGCTCAATCGCTATTTGTGACTAGGGGCACGACGGTACGCTATTTGATGGGCAGCTTGGTAGTATTCTTTACCTCTTCCATGACGGCATAGGTATGCGTTTCGCGCACGCCTTTTTGCAGCAGCGTCTTGCCCAGGAATTCGCGGTAGGCAGCCATGTCCTTGACGCGGGCCTTGACCAGGTAGTCAAAGCCGCCAGCGACCATATGGCACTCCAACACTTCCGGAATCAATTGCACGCTCTGCTTGAAGGCATCGAACACTTCCGGCGTGGTGCGGTCGAGCACGACCTCGATGAAGACCAGCAGCGATACGTCCAGCAGTTGCGGATTGAGCTGGGCGGTATAGCCCATGATATAGCCCGATTCGTGCAACTTGCGCACCCGCTCCAGGCAGGCGGCCGGCGACAGGTTGACGCGGGCCGCCAGCTCGACGTTGCTGATGCGGCCGTCGCTCTGCAATTCCATCAGAATTTTCTTGCTGATCTTGTCCAGCATACTGCAATCTCCCCCTCAATTTTATTTGGTCAAATTGTCGCACCAAAAACTATCTATTGCTAGTCCCTTGCAATACCAGAATTAATCCAGAAGATTCCGCTTTACAATCAAATCATCAGCAGTTCATCGATTTGACGCCGATTGCGCCCGCCAGTCCACGAGCCTGCCGGGCGTTTTTTGCACGTGGACTCGTCAATAACTTCACCTACAAGAGTATTCCATGCACCCAGCCGCTACCCCGGTTTCCCCCCTTCCCTTCGCCGCGCTGCAAGCGGAAATCCTGCGCGACCCGACGCCGTTGCGCGCCGCCATCACGGGCGCCTACCGCCGCGACGAGGCGACGGCTGTGCAGTGGCTGTTGGGCCAGGTGCGTGCCAGCGACGACGCCACCAGCGCGCAGGTGCAGCAACTGGCGCACAAACTGGTGAGCGCGGTACGCGAAAAACGCACCCGCTCCTCGGGCGTGGATGCGTTGATGCATGAATTCTCGCTGTCGTCGGAAGAGGGCGTGGCGCTGATGTGTTTGGCTGAAGCGCTGCTGCGCATTCCCGACAGCGCCACGGCCGACCGCCTGATCGCGGACAAGATCAGCAAGGGCGACTGGCGCAAGCACCTGGGCGAATCGCCGTCGCTGTTCGTCAACGCCGCCACCTGGGGCCTGCTGATCACGGGCAAGCTGGTGACCACCAGCAGCGAGACGGGCCTCGGTTCGGCCATGACCAAGCTGATCGCCAAGGGCGGCGAACCGCTGATCCGCAAGGGCGTGGACCTGGCCATGCGCATGCTGGGCAACCAGTTCGTGACGGGCCAGACCATCGCCGAAGCCATCAAGAACGGCCGCGACAATGAAGCGCACGGCTACCGTTATTCCTACGACATGCTGGGCGAAGCGGCGCTGACCGAGACGGACGCGGCCAACTATTACGCTTCCTACGAAACGGCGATCCACGCCATCGGCAAGGCATCGAACGGCCGCGGCATCAAGGACGGCCCCGGCATTTCCGTCAAACTGTCGGCCCTGCATCCCCGTTACAGCCGCGCCCAACATGCGCGCGTGATGAACGAATTGCTGCCCCGTGTGAAACAACTGGTGCTGCTGGCCAAACACTACGACATCGGCCTGAACATCGACGCGGAAGAGGCGGACCGTCTCGAACTGTCGCTGGACTTGATGGAGGCCATGGCTTTCGATCCGGAACTGGCCGGCTTCGACGGCATCGGCTTCGTGGTGCAGGCATACCAGAAACGTTGCCCCTTCGTTATCAACTACCTGATCGACCTGGCCAAACGCAGCGGCCGCAAGTTCATGGTGCGCCTGGTCAAGGGCGCCTATTGGGATGCCGAAATCAAGCGCGCCCAAGTGGACGGCATGAGCGGCTATCCGGTCTACAGCCGCAAGGTATACACGGACGTGTCCTACCTCGTGTGCGCGCAGAAACTGCTGGGCGCCACCAGCGTCATTTATCCCCAGTTCGCCACCCACAACGCGCAAACCTTGTCCACCATCTACACTTGGGCCAAGCGCGACGGCGTGACTGACTACGAATTCCAGTGCCTGCATGGCATGGGCGAAACCCTGTATGACCAGGTGGTGGGCAAGGACAACCTGGACAAAGGCTGCCGCATCTACGCGCCGGTCGGCTCGCATGAAACGCTGCTGGCCTACCTGGTGCGCCGCCTGCTGGAAAACGGCGCCAATTCCTCGTTCGTGAACCAGATCGTCGACGCCAACGTGCCGATCGAGTCGCTGATCCAGGATCCGCTGCAACAGGCTCGGGTGCTGGGCGGTTCGCCCCATCCCGGCATCGCGCTGCCGCTCGCCATGTTCGGCGCCGAACGCCGGAACTCGGCCGGCATCGACTTGTCCAACGAAGACGTGCTGCGCGCGCTGGCCGATGCGCTGGCCACCCCGCGCAACTGGCATGCCACGCCCTTGCTGGACGGCCCCGTCAGCGTGGGCCAGCCATCGCAACCGGTGACCAATCCGGCCCTGCGCACGGACGTGGTGGGCCAGCTCGTTGAAGCGAGCGCGGCGGACGTGGAAACGGCGCTGGCCAGCGCCAGCCAGTACGCCATGGATTGGCAGACGACGGAACCAACGCTGCGCGCGGCAGCGCTGAACCGTGCCGCCGACCTGTTCGAAACCCATCAGCTGGAACTGATGACACTGGCGATCCGCGAAGCGGGCAAGTCGCTGCCGAACGCGATCGCGGAAATTCGTGAAGCGGTCGATTTCCTGCGCTACTACGCGGGCCAGGTGCAAGGCGCCGCCAACACGCTGGCGCTCGGTCCCGTGACCTGCATCAGCCCGTGGAACTTCCCGCTGGCCATTTTCACGGGCCAGGTGGGCGCGGCGCTGGCCGCCGGCAACGTGGTGCTGGCCAAGCCGGCCGAGCAGACGCCGCTGATCGCTTACCGCGCCGTGGAATTGCTGCACGAAGCGGGTATTCCGCGTGGCGCGCTGCAATTCCTGCCGGGCCGCGGCGAAGTGGTGGGCGCCGGGCTGTGCAATGACGAGCGCGTCAAGGGCGTGATCTTCACCGGCTCGACGGAAGTGGCGCAACTGATCAACCGCACACTGGCGCGCCGCGCCGTGGACGAAGGCACGGATATTCCCCTGATCGCGGAAACGGGTGGCCAGAATGCCATGATCGTCGATTCGTCGGCGCTGCCGGAACAAGTGGTGCAGGACGCCATTTCATCCGCGTTCGACAGCGCCGGCCAGCGTTGCTCGGCGCTGCGTGTGTTGTTCCTGCAAGAAGATATCGCCGACAAGACCATCAACATGCTGAAAGGCGCCATGCTGGAATTGAAAGTCGGCAATCCCGACCGGCTGGCGACGGACATCGGCCCCGTGATCGATGCGGAAGCGCAGCAAAATCTGCTGGGCCACATCAACCGCCTCAAGCAGACGGCCGTCAGCCATTTCGCGCTGGAACTGCCGGCCAACGTGGCCGGCACTTTCGTGCCGCCGACCGTGATGGAAATCCGCTCGCTGAGCGAACTGAAGCAGGAAGTGTTCGGCCCCGTACTGCACGTGATCCGCTACAAGCGCGCCGACCTGCCCAAGCTGGTGGAACAGATCAACGCCAGCGGCTACGGCTTGACGCTGGGCGTCCATTCGCGCATCG
This sequence comes from Rugamonas apoptosis, assembly GCF_014042355.1. Lineage (GTDB taxonomy): Bacteria > Pseudomonadota > Gammaproteobacteria > Burkholderiales > Burkholderiaceae_D > Rugamonas > Rugamonas apoptosis. Next base: position 538,778 of record NZ_JACEZU010000001.1, on the reverse strand, counting down.
ATGAAACCATTGAATTCATCAGCGCGCGCGCGCACGTGGGCAATATCTACGTCAACCGCAACATCGTGGGCGCCGTGGTCGGTGTGCAACCGTTCGGCGGTGAAGGAAAATCGGGCACCGGCCCGAAAGCGGGCGGCCCTTTGTACTTGAAACGCCTGCAGCGGGGCGCCGCCATCGTGGCCCAGCATGGCCACCAGGGTTCGGCGGCACTGGACGACTTGACCTCCTGGGCCAAGAAACAAGGCAAGGACCAGTTGGCCGAGATGGCGGAACAATACAGCCGCACGACCATGCTGGGCAGCACCACCGTCCTGCCTGGTCCCACGGGTGAACGCAATACGCTGACTTTCGTGGGCCGTGGCGCCATCGTGTGCGCCGCGTCGACCCCCGCCTGCCTGCTGAACCAGTTGGCCGCCACGCTGGCGACGGGCAATACCGCCCTGATGAGCACGGAAACGGCCTTGTTGCTGCCGGCCGACTTGCCGGCGGCGGTGATGGGACGTATCCAGACGAGCGCGGCGTTGGACAAACTCGATAGCGCGTTCCAGGTTGCTTTGGTGGAATCGTCGCTCGTCAACGCGCTGCGCCCGCAATTGGCGGCCCGTGACGGGGCGCTGGTGGCCCTGATCGATACCAACGAAGATGGCGCCATCCCACTGTGGCGTCTGCTCGCCGAGCGCGCGCTGTGCGTCAATACGACTGCCGCTGGGGGCAACGCCAGCCTGATGACCCTGGAAGCATAAAAAAAGCGGCCTGACGGCCGCCTCTCTCTCTCCGATTGGGGGACGTAACACAATTGATCCCAATTGTGTTACGTCCCCATTTTTTATTCGGTGCGGCAGAAACGCTGAAGAATGTCGAAGGCGTAGGGGGAGGCGACGGTTTTGACAAAATGCATGAAGTCGGTGGCGGCGTCTTCATTGGCTTTGTCGGAGATGGTGCGGATCACGGCAAACGGAATGCCCAGCTCGAAACACACTTGCGCCACGGCGGCGCCTTCCATTTCCACCGCCAGCAATGCGGGCAACGCCGCTTTCAATTGCGTAACCTGGCCCCGCTTGCCGATGAACTGGTCGCCGCTGGCGATCAAACCCCGGTGCAGCCGCGCCGCATCCAGCATGAACGCTTGCGCCGTTTCCGGACCGATCACGCGGTCCAGGCCGTGATCGATGAACTGCCGGGCAGCGCCAGCCATCCGCTCGCTCAGTTTCACGTCCGTTTCGAAGTGGGACAGGCCCGTCAGCGGGATCTGGTAACGCGGAAATAGCGGACTGGCATCGAAATCATGCTGAATCAGCGATTCGGCCACCACAATGTCCCCGACATTGACGTCAGGATCGGCACTTCCAGCCACGCCCGTGAACACAATGTGGGTAACTTCGAACTTTTCCACAAGGATTGCGGCTGTCATGGCCGCTGCAACCTTGCCTATACGCGATAGAACGCACACAGCGTCGATTTCCCACAACTTCCCCGCCGTGTACTCCCGCATACCGTGCATGAGCTTGTAGGGCCCTTCCATGGCTTCTATCAGCCCGTGCTGTTCTTCAGCCAAAGCACTGATGATGCCTAAACGCATAGTTTTCTGTGAATTCATCTTCCTGGGGGCGGTTTTTCAGGGTGGACAACTTCTGTTTTTTCCACCGCAGGCTGTTGCTTGGTGTTTTATATAAAGATGTATATATAAACCTGATAGTAGATAGTAAACCAGCACTTTTCTGTGGATAAGCTGGTAAACCATAACAAAATCATGGTCTTAGCGTGCAGAAAACTGGCTGCACAAGCATTGTATCTAGCGCGGATGAATTTGGGATAAAAAAATTCGTGTGCACAAGTCGCGTGTTTTCCCACATCTCGTCCTGTGGATATGCAGGCGCTTATCCACAACACAGAGGCAGCAACAACGCGTTTAGAGCCGTTTCTTGTCCAGCTTTGCCATTCTGGATGCAGAGCAGGTGCTTGTAATACGGTCTTCCAGGAGCGCGGTTAACGAATTTTTTTTGAGCGACCGGCGGCTTTTGCGTTTTAGTTGTTTACAAAAGTTTTATATCAAAATAGTAGTAGTAGTAAACGTGCAAATTCCTGTGGATAAGTCGGTTAACGGCTTAAAAATCATCCATTTACGGCGTAGATAAGGTCTTGCATAATCGTTGTATCAGTTCAGGAGCAAATCTGTATAAAATGACGGCCTCTGGACAAAGTTGTCCTTACGCACAAGTCGTCCTGTGGATATCCAGTTGGTTATCAACAGGCGAATCGACGTTTTGGCCCGGTTTTTCAGCTTTTCCCTTCCTTACAGCCAGCAAAACGGCTTTTTCTATCCAAAATCGCAACTTTCAATGTTGAGCGTCTTCACCGCTGAGGCGTTGCCTTGCTTTCAGGCGGTCGAGTAACCTGGACACGAGGCGGTCACCAGGAACATCGTTTTCAGGCCACGGCATGCGAACGTGGCGCGACGTCGTCTGTGGTCCGTTGACTTCAATGTTTTGCAGATGTGTAGCACTTAGATGTGTGGCACTTCATTGATGGCTTGCCAACTTGCGCTGAACCTGGCGAAGCGGGCAGCGCGTGCGCCAGTGCCGTGAACCCATCCCCGATTTTTCTTCGCGTCGCGTTGGCTTTGGTTTACTGTAAAGACATATATAAAAATAATAGTAGTTGTTAACGTAGACATGTTTCTGTGGATAAGTCCGTAATTTGAATTAGAATCAAGCGTTTGCGCGATGCATAAGCAGGCGCGTAAACCTTGTATGAGCGGGGAACTGTTTTGGGATAAAAAAACGGCTGCCGACTTTTGATTTGTTTACTCACATTTGGCGCCTGTGGATATCCAGAGACTTATCCACACAAAAAAACGGCGTTTTTTGCCGGTTTTTTGTGCATGAACTGCCACGGGACGATGTTTCAGGAGGAAATGCATGGATTTACAGTCAATTTTTCCACACCCCATCATTCAGGGGCCTACGGCTGGCGGCAACAATACACCTGCCCAGGTGGCGGCCGTCTCGAACGCTGGCGCGCTGGGTTCGCTGGCCGGTTCGTTGTTGTCACCCGACACCTTGCGGACCCAGGTCGCACAGATTCGCAGCCTGACGGATCGCCCTTTCTGTCTTAATTTCTTTGTTTTGCAGACCCCGACGCCCGATGCGGCCGACGTGGCAGCCGGCGTCGCCATGCTGGAACCCGTTTGGTCGGCCCTGGGTTGGTCCGAATTGCCGAAACCCGCCAAGTGGTGCGAGGATTTCGCGGCCCAGTTTGAAACGCTGATCGAGTTGAAACCAGCCGTCGCCAGTTTCACGTTCGGCATCCTGAGCGCTGAGCAGATTTCACGCCTGCATGCGGCGGGTATTGCCGTGATCGGCACCATCACGACCGTGGACGAGGCGCTGGCCTGGCAGGAACGGGGCGCCGACGCCGTGATCGCTTCGGGCGTGGAGTCGGGTGGCCATCGCGGCACTTTCCTCGGTCCACAAACGGAGGCGACGCTAACCACTTTCGAGTTGCTGCCGCAAGTGGTGGCGGCCGTACGGATACCCGTGATCGCGGCGGGCGGCATCATGGACGGCGCCGACATCAAGCGGGCACTGACGGCGGGCGCGCAGGCGGTGCAAATGGGCACGGCGTTTCTCGTCACGGACGAATCGGCCATCCATCCCGCCTACAAACAGCGTTTGTTGACGGCTGGCGACCATCCAACCCGGCTCACGCGTAGTTTCTCCGGCCGTTACGCGCGCGGTTTGGACAACCGCTTCATGCAGATGATGGCGGCTGTGGAGCAACAAGTGCCACCATACCCCGTGCAAAACGCGTTGACCGGCAGTATCCGGGCGGAAGCGGCCAAGCGGGGCGATACGGAATTCATGTCCCTGTGGTGCGGCACGGGTGTGGCGCGTGCCCGCCCCATGCCGGTCGCGCAACTGATCCAGACTTTGCTGGCGGAAATCGCCGCGGCTTGAACACGCGTTACAGCCGAAACTTTATCGTGGAGGAACGGCATTGGAATCAGCGGGAGAGTACGACTACATCATCGTGGGTGCCGGTTCGGCCGGTTGCGTACTGGCCAACCGGCTCAGCCGTGACAAAGATGCCCAGGTGTTGCTGATCGAGGCGGGCGGCAAGGATGATTATGTGTGGATCCATATTCCCGTTGGCTATCTGCATTGCATCGGCAATCCGCGCACGGACTGGCTGTACCGTACGGAAGCCGATGCTGGCCTGGGTGGGCGCAGCCTGATTTATCCGCGTGGCAAAGTGCTGGGCGGCAGTTCTTCCATCAACGGCATGATTTATATGCGTGGCCAGGCGGGCGATTACGACCGTTGGGCCGCGTTGACGGACGATCCGAGCTGGCGCTGGGATGCCGTGCTGCCCTTGTTCAAGCAAAGCGAGGATTACCACGGCGGCGCGTCGGCTGTGCATGGCGCCGGTGGCGAGTGGCGGGTGGAAAAGCAGCGTTTATCCTGGAAGATCCTGGATGCTTTCCGCGCCGCGGCCGCACAGACCGGCATCGCCAGCGTGGATGATTTCAACGGTGGCGACAATGCCGGTTGCGGTTATTTCGACGTCAACCAGAGGCGTGGGATACGGTGGAATGCCTCCAAGGCCTTCCTGCGGCCGGTGGCCGAGCGGCCCAACTTGACCATCATGACGGGGTGTCACGTGGAACGCTTGCTGATCGAGCAGGGCGAACAAGGCCCTGTTTGCCGTGGCGTGCAATTCACGGGCGGCGGCACGGCCTGGAGCGCGCGTGCCCGGCGGGAAACGCTGCTGACGGCCGGCGCCATCGGCTCGCCCCAGATCCTGCAGTTGTCCGGCATCGGACCGGCGGCATTGCTGCAGGCGCATGGCATTGTGCCCGTGGTTGACTTGGCCGGCGTGGGCGAGAATTTGCAGGATCATTTGCAGTTGCGCATGGTGTACAAGGTGAAGGGGGCGAAAACCCTCAACACCATGGCCAGCACCTGGTACGGCAAGATGAAAATCGGACTGGAATATGCGCTGCGTCAAAGCGGCCCCATGTCGATGGCGCCATCGCAACTGGGCGCGTTCGCCAAATCCGATCCCGGCCTGGCCACGCCGGACCTGGAATACCACGTCCAGCCTCTATCGCTGGAGAAATTCGGTGAACCCTTGCACCCGTTCCCCGCTTTCACGGCCAGTGTTTGCCAGTTGCGGCCCACGTCGCGTGGCCAGGTGCGCATCGTGTCGGCCGATTCCCATGTTGCGCCGGCCATCGCGCCCCATTATCTGAGCACGGCCGAGGACCGCAGGACAGCGGCCGCCGCGCTGGCTTTGACGCGCCGCATCGTGGCCGCGCCCGCCTTGCAGGCCTACGCGCCGGAGGAATTCAAGCCGGGGCCGGGTTTTCGTACCGAGGAGGAGTTGGCGCAGGCCGCAGGCGCCATCGGCACCACGATCTTCCATCCCGTCGGCACCTGCAAGATGGGGCGGGCCGACGACGCGACGGCCGTGGTCGATCACACGTTGCGCGTGATCGGCGTGCGAGGCTTGCGTGTGGTAGATGCGGCAATCATGCCGAATATTACTTCCGGAAATACCAACTCTCCCACTATGATGATCGCGGAGAAAGCAGCCGGACTGATCCATGCCGCCTGGAAAGCCCGGTAACAGAATGGCGTTTCTTTAAAGATTTTTGCCGCACATTTGCTAGGCATGGATCAAAAATCACTGGTATTTATACTGTATTGTTAGCGAAATTGTTAGTGTGTATGATTTAGAAAAAATTTGTAGTTTGCAAAGAATAACTAGGAGACAGAATGTCCAGCGTTATCTTGGAAACAAAGAATTTGACCAAGGAATTCAAGGGGTTCACGGCCGTCAATGATGTGAATTTGAAGGTCCAGCGCGGCCACATTCACGCGCTGATCGGCCCCAATGGCGCAGGCAAGACCACTTGCTTCAACCTGCTCACCAAATTCCTGGTCCCCACCTCCGGCCAGATCCTGTTCAACGGCAAGGACATCACGGCCGACAAGCCAGCCCAGATCGCCCGCATGGGCGTGATCCGTTCCTTCCAGATTTCCGCTGTCTTTCCCCACCTGACCGTGCTGCAGAATGTGCGCATCGGTTTGCAGCGCCAGCTGGGCACCAGCTTCAATTTCTGGCAAAGCGAACGCACGCTATCCAAGCTCAATGCACGCGCCATGGAATTGCTGGCGGAAGTGGATTTGACGGAATTCGCCGACACCGTCACGGTCGACATGCCGTACGGCCGCAAACGGGCGCTGGAAATCGCCACCACCCTGGCGATGGAACCGGAATTGATGTTGCTCGATGAACCGACCCAGGGCATGGGCCACGAGGACGTGCACCGGGTCACGGAACTGATCAAGAAAGTGTCGGTGGGCCGCACCATCCTCATGGTCGAACACAACATGAAAGTGGTGTCCGGCATCTGCGACAAGATCTCCGTCCTGCAGCGCGGCGCCATGCTGGCCGAGGGCAGTTATGCGGAAGTATCAAACAATCCCCAGGTGATGGAAGCGTACATGGGCACGGAAGCGGCCGTGCTGGAAGGAGCGCACTGATGACGGCCGCTCTGGAAATATCCAACCTGCAAGCCTGGTATGGCGAATCGCATATCCTGCACAACGTGGACTTGAAGGTGCAGCCGGGCGAAGTGGTCACCCTGCTGGGCCGCAACGGCGCCGGCCGCACCACGACCATGCGCGCCATCATGGGACTGACGGGGGCGCGCAAGGGCTCGATCAAGGTCAACGGGGTGGAAGCGATCGGTTTGCCGACCCATAAAGTGGCGCACCTGGGCGTCGGTTATTGCCCCGAGGAGCGCGGTATTTTCTCGTCGCTGTCGACGGAGGAAAACCTGATGCTGCCGCCGCACCTGGCCACGGGCCAGCAGGGCATGTCGGTGGCGGAAATTTATGCCATGTTCCCCAACCTGGAGGAACGCAAGCATAGCCAGGGCACACGTTTGTCGGGCGGCGAACAGCAGATGCTGGCCGTGGCCCGCATCCTGCGCACGGGCGCGCGGCTGTTGTTGCTGGATGAAATTTCCGAAGGCCTGGCGCCCGTCATCGTGCAGGGCCTGGCCCGCATGATCACCACGCTCAAGGCCAAGGGCTACACCATCGTCATGGTGGAACAGAATTTCCGCTTCGCCGCGCCGCTGGCGGACCGGTTTTATGTGATGGAACACGGGCAGATCGTGGAAACCTTTGTTGCGTCTGAATTGAGCGCCAAGATGCCGGTGTTGACCGAGCTGCTGGGCGTGTAATGCCGTTGTATCGCTGACTGACAAGTTGTTTCAAAACGACCATGGCCAGGCGTCACCACGACGCCTGGGCATTTTGAAATGACTTCTAACAATACCAATCCTGAACGGAGACATTATGAAACTCAAGACCATCGCCATCGCCGCCACCGCCGTCTGCGCCCTGGGCCTGTCCTATGCCGCGCAAGCCCAGGTCTCTGGCGACACCATCAAGATCGGTTTCATCACCGACATGTCCGGCCTGTATTCCGACATCGACGGGCCCGGCGGTGCTGAAGCGATCAAGATGGCGATCGCCGATGCGGGCGTGGTCATCGCCGGCAAGAAGGTTGAGTTTATTTCCGCGGACCACCAGAACAAGGCTGACATCGCCGCCTCCAAGGCGCGCGAATGGTTCGACCAGCAAGGTGTGGACTTGCTGGTAGGCGGCACCAACTCCGGCGCCAACCTGGCCATGGCCAAGGTGGCGGCCGAGAAGAAGCGCGTGTTCATCTCGATCGGCGCTGGCTCGGCCCGTTTGACGAACGAGGAATGCACGCCCTACACTGTGCACTACGCCTACGACACGGTGGCGCTGGCGCGCGGCACGGGGGGCGCCATCGTCAAGCAGGGCGGCAAAAACTGGTACTTCCTGACGGCCGACTATGCCTTCGGCCAGTCGCTGGAAAAAGACACGGCCGAGGTGGTCAAGGCCAACGGCGGCAAGGTGCTGGGCAGCGCCAAGCACCCGCTGTCGGCGTCGGACTTCTCGTCCTTCCTGCTGCAGGCGCAATCGTCCGGTGCGCAGATCCTGGGCCTGGCCAACGCCGGTGGCGACGCCATCAACTCGATCAAGGCCGCCAACGAATTCGGCATCACCAAGAAGATGAAGCTGGCCGGCTTGCTGATGTTCATCAACGACGTCCACTCGCTGGGCCTGAACCTGACCCAGAATATGTACCTGACCGACAGCTGGTACTGGGACCTGAACCCCGAAACCCGTGCCTGGGCCAAGCGCTACTTCGACAAGATGAAGAAGGAACCGTCGAGCCTGCAGGCGGCCGACTATTCGGCCGTGAGCACCTACCTGAAGGCCGTCAAGGCTGGCGGCACGGATGACGCCGACAAGGTGATGGCACGCCTGAAATCGACCAAGATCAACGACATGTACACCAAGACCGGCGAGATCCGTCCCGACGGCCGCATGGTGCACGATATGTATTTGATGGAAGTGAAGAAGCCGGGCGAGTCCAAATATCCATGGGACTACTACAAGGTGGCCGCCGTGGTACCGGGTGCCCAGGCTTACGTGACCAAGGCCGAAACCAAGTGTTCGCTGTGGAAATAAGCTGACGGGAAGGGCGCCGCCATGCGCGGCGCCGCCCGCGTAGTGCTCGTAGTGCTGGATGCCGCCGGCCCGATGCCGGCGGCGTGTTCCCTGTTCACCCTCACCGCGCGCGGTGCTACTTGACTGTGATCTCATGGATATATTCGGCGTTCCTCTGCCCGCGATGCTGAGCCAGTTGTTGTTGGGGCTGGTCAACGGTTCGTTCTACGCCATGCTGTCGCTGGGCCTGGCGGTCATCTTCGGTTTGCTGAACGTGATTAATTTTTCCCACGGCGCGCTGTACATGATGGGCGCCTTCCTGGCCTGGATGGGCATGGCTTACCTGGGCTTGAACTACTGGGTGATGCTGGTGCTGGCGCCGGTGCTGGTGGGGGTGTTCGGCATCGTGGTCGAGAAGACCATGCTGCGCTGGCTGTACAAGCTGGACCACCTGTACGGCCTGCTGTTGACGTTTGGCATCACGCTGATGGTGGAAGGCGTGTTCCGCTCGGTCTACGGCGTGTCCGGCCAGCCGTTCGAGGTGCCGGCACTGCTGGCCGGCGCCACCGACCTGGGCTTCATGGTGCTGCCCAATTACCGCGCCTGGGTGGTGGTGGCTTCGCTGGCCGTCTGCCTGGCGACCTGGTTTGTGATCGAAAAAACCAAGCTCGGTTCCTACCTGCGGGCCGGCACGGAAAACCCGAAACTGGTGGAAGCGTTCGGCGTCAATGTGCCGCTGATGGTGACCATGACCTATGGCTTCGGCGTGGCGCTGGCGGGCTTTGCCGGGGTGCTGGCGGCGCCCATCATCCAGGTGTCGCCGCTGATGGGCTCCAACCTCATTATCGTCGTGTTCGCCGTTGTGGTGATCGGCGGCATGGGTTCCATCATGGGGTCCATCCTCACCGGCCTGGGACTGGGCGTGATCGAGGGCCTGACGCGGGTGTTCTACCCGGAAGGCTCGGCCACGGTGGTGTTCGTGGTGATGATCATCGTGCTGCTGTTGCGTCCCGCCGGCCTGTTCGGCAAAGAAAAATAAAGAGGTCACCATGAACAAGAATACAGGCTACGCAATCGCGTTCGCTATCGCCCTGGCCGCGCCGTTCATCGGCTATCCGGTGTTCCTGATGAAGCTGCTGTGCTTCTCGCTGTTCGCGTGCGCCTTCAACCTGCTGATCGGCTTCACGGGCTTGCTGTCGTTCGGCCACGCGGCCTTCTTCGGCGCGGCCGGCTACGTGGCCGGCAACGCGCTCAAGGTATGGGGCTTGCCGGTCGAGCTGGGCTTGCTGGCGGGGGCGGGCGCGGCGGCCGTCATCGGACTGGTGATGGGGGCGCTGGCGATACGCCGCCAGGGGATCTACTTCTCGATGATCACGCTGGCGCTGGCGCAGATGGTCTATTTCGCCTGCCTGCGGGCCGGCGAGTTGACGGGCGGCGAGGATGGCTTGCAGGGCGTTCCACGTGGAAAACTGCTGGGCATGCTCAACCTGGGCAATGACTTCGTGCTGTATTACGTGGTGCTGGCCATCGCCGTGGGCGGTTTCGCGCTGATCGTGCGCACCGTGCATTCGCCGTTCGGGCAGGTGCTCAAGGCCATCAAGGAAAACGAGCCGCGCGCCATTTCGCTCGGCTACGACGTGGACAGGTACAAGCTGCTGGCGTTCGTGCTGTCGGCCACGCTGGCCGGGCTGGCGGGCGCCACCAACACGCTGGTGCAGGGCTTTGAGACGCTCACTGACGTGCACTGGAGCATGTCGGGCCTGGTGATCCTGATGACGCTGGTAGGGGGCATGGGCACGCTCGCCGGCCCCATCCTGGGCGCCATGATCATCATCGCGCTGGAGAACAAGCTGGGCGACCTGGGCGGCTTCCTGGCCGGCCATACGGGCATCGAGTGGTTCAACCAGCTGGGTGAGGCCGTGAGCATGGTGACGGGCCTGATTTTCGTGGCCTGCGTGCTGTTGTTCCGGCGCGGCATCGTCGGGGAATTCGTGGCCCGTTTCGGGGGCAACGGCGGCGGCAAGCACGCCTGACGTCGCGACCGGCGCCGGACTTCCTGTCCGGCGCTTTTTCTTGCAATATTGTCTTTGTATCTAGCATTTGGCCTGGATGGGGCAGACTCGTCCCAGACGTTGTCGATCGTGCCTGGTTGGGCCGGAAATCCACTTCTAACGTGACCAAGGGGGAAGACATGAAACACACACTGACAAGATTCGCCGTGCTGGCCGGCGCCGGCGCGGCGCTGGCCTCCTGTGGCGGCAACAGCCATATGCCTGACGAATTGAATGTCTTGCCGTCTTATCTGGGCGCCATCACCATCACCAGCTATGACGGCACCAGTGACGATTTGCTGACGGCGGGCTTGGGCAAGACCGGGCTGGCGGCCGCCGTGCCCGCCTACGCCGATCCGCTCAATCCCAAGGCCGCTGAGCTGCGCCGTAACGCGATCTGGGCCAATTACCGGGCTGTGCTCGATATCAACGCCAACAGCGGCTACGGCACGCTGTACGGCCCCAATGTGGACGCCAAGGGCAATGTGACGGCCAGCGAAGGCAAGATAGCCGGCACCGAGTACCTGGCCTATTCCGATGATGGCACCGGCAACCAGAACGTGACGCTGATGGTGCAGGTGCCGGCCGGTTTCGATCCGGATCATGCCTGCATCGTCACCGGCACCTCAAGCGGCTCGCGTGGCGTCTACGGCGCCATCGGCAGCGCCGGCGAATGGGGACTGAAGAACAATTGCGCGGTGGCGTATGCCGACAAGGGCAGCGGCAACGGCCTGTACACGTTCGACGACGACAGCGTGAACCAGCAGAACGGCGTGCGGGCCACGCGCACGGTGGCGGGCAAGAACGCCAATTTCTCGCCCGCCCTGAGCGATGCCGACCGGGCCGCCTTCGCCAAGCTGACGGGCCGGGTCGCCTTCAAGCACGCGCACTCGCAGCAGAATCCGGAAAAGGATTGGGGCAAGTTCACGCTGCAGGCGGTGGAATTCGCCTACTACGTGCTCAATGAAAAGTACGGCGTGCTGGCCTCGGACAACAAGAGCCACGTGATCCGCCTCACGCCGCGCAACACGGTGACGATCGCATCGAGCATTTCGAACGGCGCCGGTTCCGCGCTGCTGGCGGCGGAGCAGGATACCAAGGGCCTGATCAGCGGCGTGGCGGCCACCGAGCCCCAGATCCAGCCCAAGACGTCCACCGGCTATACCGTGCGGCAGGGCGGCGCGCCGGCGACGGCGCAAGGCAAGGCGCTGTTCGATTACTCCACCTATGCGGCGCTGTACCAGCCCTGCATCGCCGGCAGCGCCGGACGCTGCACCGCGCTGGCAGCCAAGGGCTTGCTGGCGGCGGGCGACCTGGCCACGCAGCAGGCCGACGCCAAGGCGCGCCTGAAGGCCTACGGCTGGCTGGCCGATTCGGATGTGTTGCAGGCGGCCCATGCCGGCACCAACATCCTGGTCGCCGTGACGTACGCAAATGCGTACGGCAAGTTCTCCGTGACGGACAAGGTGTGCGGCTTCTCGTTCGCGCCGGTGGATGCGACGGGCTTGCCGGTCGCGTTCACGGCCGCGCAGAAAGCCTCCAGCTTCGCCACCCAGAACGGCATCATCGGCAGCGTGATTTACGAGAATTCCGCCGATGGCATCCCCAAGGTCTACACGCTGGGGATTTCGCCCAGCAACGGCCAGGCCGACCAATCGCTGGATGGTTTCCTGTGCCTGCGCGCATTGGCTACCGGCATGGACCCGGTCACCGGCGGTGTGCTGGATGCCGGCTTGCTGGCGCAGAGCACGCGGGTGAAGGCCGGCATGGCGGAGGTGGCGGCCACGGGCAATCTGCATGGCAAGCCCGCCATCATCGTGCAGGGGCGCAGCGACACGCTGATCCCGGTCAACCACGCGTCACGGGCCTACCTGGGCTTGAACGCGTCGGCGGAGGGCGCCACCAGCAAGCTGCGTTATATCGAAGTGACCAATGCCAATCACTTCGACGCGTTCACCAACGCACTGCCGGCCAATATCGTGCCCTTGCACGTCTACCTGTTCCGCGCGCTGGATGCCATGTATGCCAGCCTGAAGAGCGGTTCGTCGGCGTCCTTGCCGCCATCGCAGGTGGTGCGGACGGTGACGCGGGCTGACGCCAGCACGCCGATCACGGTCGCCAATGTGCCGCCGATCTCCGCGTCGCCGGCCGCGGCTGACGCGATCACGGTAACGGGTACCGTCGTGGACGTGCCGAACTGAGTTTGAACAGGCGATGAAGGGCGGGGAGGTGATGGCTTGCCTCCCCGTTTTTTTTTCGTGCCGGACTGGGTGTCTGCGTGTGAACAACTTGCTGTGTTGGGGGGGGACGTAACCGGTGTTACGTCCCCGCTTTCGTTTACAGCGCGGCGGCGTAGATGGCGCGGGCGTCGGCGCGGGTGACGGGTCGGGGATTGTTGCCCAGCAGCCGGGTCTGCAACATGGCTTCGTCGGCCAAGCGGTCGAGGTCGCTTTCCTGGATGCCCACTTGCTGCAAGGTGCGCTCAATACCGGCGATGATGGCAAATTGCTGCATTGCAATAACCAGCGCTTCCGCCCTGGCCTCTTCGCTGCCGCTGGCCTGCGGCACGACCACGGCGGCCAATTCCGCGTACAGCCCGGCCGCTTCCGGCGCGTTGAAGCGCAGCACGTGCGGCAGCACGAGCGAGTTCGACAGCCCATGTGGCACGTGAAACATGCCACCGATCGGGTAAGCCAGCGCGTGCACGGCGGCCACTGGAGCGTTGGAGAACGCCTGTCCGGCCAGCATGGCACCTAGCAGCATGGCCTGGCGCGCGGCCAGGTTGCGGCCATTCTCGCAGGCACGGATCAGGTTCGCGGACAGCAAGCCCAGCGCCTGACGGGCCAGGATGTCGGACATGGGGTTCTTCTTGTGGCGGCTGGTGTAGGCCTCGATCGCATGGACCATGGCGTCGATGCCGGTGGCGGCCGTCACCATGGCGGGCAGGCCCAGCGTGAGTTCCGCATCCAGGATGGCCAGGTCGGCGTACAGCTGGGGCGCGACGATGCCCATCTTGGTGGTGGCGCCGGTGGTGACGATGGCGATGTTGGTCACCTCCGATCCGGTGCCGGCCGTGGTGGGAATCTGCACCAGCGGCAGCCGCGTGCCGCGCACATTGCCGATGCCGTAGATGGCGTTCAATTGCCGGGTGTCGTCGGCCAGCACGGCGATCAGCTTGGCCACGTCCATGGAACTGCCGCCGCCGAAGCCGATGATGATGTCGCTCTCGTCGGCGCGGGCGGTGGCGACGGCATCCTGTATCACCTGCTCGGGCGGGTCGGATACCACGTCCGAGTACACGCGCACATGCAGGCCGGCTGCCTGCAGGCTGGCCATGGGGGCGTCCACCAGACCGGTCTTGAGGAAGCCGGGATCGGTGACGAGCAGGGCGCGGCGGGCGGTGGGGAAGCGCTGAGTGAGCAGGGCGCCCAGCTGACAGGCGGCGCCCGGTTCGGAAATGATCTGTGGGACGGTGCTGAATGCGAACGCTGGAATATCGTGCATGGCGGTTTCCGCGGGTTGTGGATTTCACGTGAAGCTTACACCAAGCGGGCAACTATGCGGCATCGGCATGAGGCTGGATGTTGGTTTGATGGGAGGTTGATGCGGGCTTGATTATGCCGGATGGCGGCTGGCCCCGGCGATGGGCCGCGGCTCAGCGTCCAGCTACGGGTGACGGTCGTTGCCGGAGTTCGCCGGTTGGGGCGAGGTTGGGCGGATGTTGGGCGGATGTTGGGCGGATTGCGGGCGCAACTATGCGCAATCGGCATCGGGGCCGCCCGGTTGGGTTGCTCTTTCTTCCGTACAATAAGGCCCTTGTTTTCTTGCTTCGATAGGGTAGGTGATGGTTGATTATCTGGTGTTGGGTGTGGCCGCGTTCGGCGCGGGGCTGGTGGATGCGGTGGTCGGGGGCGGGGGATTGATCCAGATTCCGGCGCTGTTTTCAGTCTTTCCCAACATGGCCCCAGCCACGCTGATCGGTACCAACAAACTGGCCAGCATCTGCGGCACCAGCGTGGCGGCCGTCAGCTATGCGCGCCGGGTGAAGATCGCCTGGTCGACGGCGGCGCCGGCCGCCATCGCCGCGCTGGTGTTCGCCTTCGCCGGCGCCTACACGGTGACCAAGGTATCGCCCGACTTCATGCGCGCGCTGCTGCCGTTCATCCTGCTGGCCGTGGCCGTCTACACCTTCGCCCGCAAGGACCTGGGCGCCGTCCATGCGCCCATGCACAGCGGCGCCAAGGAACAGGCGCTGGCGCTGGGCGTCGGCGCCTGCATCGGTTTCTATGACGGCTTCTTCGGTCCGGGCACGGGCAGCTTCCTGGTATTCCTGTTCGTACGTGTGTTCGGCTTCGACTTCCTCGGTGCGTCGGCCGTGGCCAAAATCGTCAACGTGGCGTGCAACTTCGCCGCGCTGCTGTGGTTCGGTTACAGCGGCCACCTGGTCTGGCAGCTGGGCGCGATGATGGCGGTGGCGCAGATCGGCGGTTCCATCGTCGGCTCGCGCATGGCGCTCAAGCATGGCAGCGCTTTCGTCCGCAAGTTGTTCCTGGTGGTGGTGGCGGTCTTGATCTGCAAGACCGGCTACGACGCGGTGATCCGACTAGCATAGATTGTTCCACGTGGAACACAGGGGGCGCCACCGAAAGGGGCGCCCTTTTTGTTTTTTGGCCGCCAAAATTCGTCACTTGAGCCCTGTTCCACGTGGAACAATTTATGCCCGGTTTGATGAAAATTTGTGCTGAAAAAATTCGCAGCTGAAAAAAGACTCTATAATCTGACCTCAATCCCTTCGCATTTACCAATTCCATCATGTTATTTCCTACTGAATTCGACGTCATCGTTGTCGGCGGTGGTCACGCCGGTACCGAGGCGGCCCTCGCTTCCGCCCGCATGGGGCAGAAGACTCTGCTGTTGACGCACAACATAGAGACGCTGGGCCAGATGTCGTGCAACCCATCCATCGGCGGTATCGGCAAAGGCCATCTGGTCAAAGAAGTCGACGCCATGGGCGGCGCGATGGCGATCGCCACCGACGAATCGGGCATCCAGTTCCGCATCCTCAATTCCTCCAAAGGCCCCGCCGTGCGCGCCACCCGCGCCCAGGCCGACCGCATGCTGTACAAGCAAGCCATCCGTTCGCGGCTGGAGAATCAGCCCAACCTGTGGCTGTTCCAGCAAGCCGTGGACGACCTGATGGTGGAGGGCGACCGCGTGGTTGGCGCCGTCACCCAGATCGGCCTCAAGTTCGCGTCGCGCGCCGTGGTGCTGACGGCCGGTACTTTCCTTGACGGTAAGATCCACGTCGGCCTGCAAAACTACTCGGCCGGCCGCGCCGGCGATCCGCCCGCCATTTCCCTGTCGGCCCGGTTGAAAGAATTGAAGCTGCCGCAAGGCCGCCTGAAGACGGGCACGCCGCCGCGCATCGACGGCCGCAGCATCGACTTCGCCGCCATGACTGAACAGCCGGGTGACCTGGATCCGGTGCCCGTGTTCTCCGTGATGGGCAACGCCGCCATGCACCCGCGCCAGATGCCGTGCTGGGTCACCCACACCAACAGCCAGACGCACGACATCATCCGTGCCGGCCTGGACCGCAGCCCCATGTACACCGGCGTGATCGAGGGCGTGGGCCCCCGTTACTGCCCGTCCATCGAGGACAAGATCCACCGCTTCTCGGCCAAGGAATCGCACCAGATTTTCCTGGAGCCGGAAGGCTTGACCACCAATGAGTTCTACCCGAATGGCATCTCGACCAGCCTGCCGTTCGACGTGCAATTGAACCTGGTGCGCTCGATGAAGGGCATGGAAAACGCCTTCATCCTGCGTCCCGGCTATGCCATCGAGTACGATTATTTCGACCCGCGCGGCCTGAAAGCGTCGCTGGAAACGAAGGCCATTTCCGGCCTGTATTTCGCCGGCCAGATCAACGGCACCACCGGCTACGAGGAAGCGGCCGCGCAAGGCATGCTGGCCGGTATCAACGCGGCGCTGCAAACCTCGGGCCGCGAGTCGTGGACGCCGGGCCGTTCGGAAGCCTACCTGGGCGTGCTGGTCGATGACCTCGTTACGCAGGGGGTGCAGGAACCGTACCGCATGTTCACCAGCCGCGCCGAGTATCGTTTGAGCCTGCGCGAAGACAACGCCGATATGCGCCTGACGGAAATCGGCCGCAAGCTCGGCTGCGTGGGCGACGCCCAGTGGGCCGCGTTCGACCGCAAGCGCGAAGCGGTGGCGCAGGAACTGGAACGGCTGCGTTCCACCTGGGTCAACCCGCGCATCCTGGCGGCGGCCGAATCGGAGCGTGTGATAGGCCAGGCCATCGAGCGTGAATATTCGCTGGCCGACCTGCTGCGCCGTCCCGGCGTCGAGTATGAAAAACTGATGAGCCTGTCCGGCGTGGATGGCCGCGAGCTGGCCGGCCCCGGCGTGAGCGATGCGGCGGTGCGCGAGCAGGTCGAAATCCAGCTCAAGTATTCGGGCTATATCGACCGCCAGACCAAAGAGGTGGAGCGCCACGAACACTACGAAAACCTCAAGCTGCCGGAAGCGTTCAACTACCTGGACATCACGGCGCTGTCGGTGGAAGTGCGGCAAAAGCTGCATGCCCAGCGGCCCGAAACCCTGGGCCAGGCATCGCGTATTTCCGGCGTGACGCCGGCCGCCATTTCGCTGCTGCTGGTGCATTTGAAGAAGGCCGGTTACGGCGGCTTCGCCACCCTCAAGGAAGAGGCTGCTCAATGAAGGTGTTTGACCGTAACGCGCTGTCGCAGGTCCTGAACGATGGCATCAAGGGTTTGCACCTGGAACTGAACGCGCAGCAAGTGGAGCAGTTGCTGGACTATCTGGCGCTGCTGAACAAGTGGAACAGCGTGTACAACCTGACGTCGGTGCGCGATCCCATGCAGATGGTGACCTTGCACCTGCTCGATTCGCTGGCCGCCGTGCCGGCCTTCGCGGGCGCGCGCAACGTGCTGGACGTGGGCGCGGGCGGCGGGCTGCCCGGCATCGTGCTGGCCATCGCGCGGCCGGACATGAAAGTGTCGATGATCGACACGGTGCATAAGAAAACGGCCTTCCTCAACCAGGTGAAGGCGGAGCTGGGCCTGGCCAACGTGACCGTGTACACGATGCGGGTGGAGCAGCTGCAAGTGAAGCAGCCGTTCGACGTGATCACCTCGCGGGCGTTCGCGGACCTGTCCGACTTCATCAACTGGTCAGGACACCTGCTGGAGGAGGGCGGTCAATTCATCGCCTTGAAAGGGGTGGCCCCGGCCGAGGAGCGAGAGCGACTGCCAGAGCCATGGAAAGTGAGCAAATTACAGCCTTTGGAGGTGCCGGGGCTGGGCGCGGAGCGTCATCTGGTATTTATCTGCAAAACTGAATAAACGATTTATACGGTTTAAATGGTTTATTCGGTATAAATAGTATAAATCGTTTATACCGTAGTAATAGTATAAATAATATTAATCGTATCGCCGGTGGCTGCATGAAAGCCGCCGCGCAGGTACGGCAACTCCTGATAAGAATATACATGGCGAAAATTTTTTGCGTAGCGAATCAAAAGGGCGGCGTAGGCAAGACCACCACCAGCGTGAACCTGGCGGCCGGACTGGCCAAGCTGGACCAGCGCGTGCTGCTGGTGGACCTGGACCCACAAGGCAATGCCACCATGGGTGCCGGCATCAACAAGGCCGGGCTGAAGGCTTCCACCTACGAGGTGATGCTGGGTGAATCCGATGTCGCCAGCGCGCGCCAGCGTTCGGAAGCGGGGCGCTTCGACGTGCTGCCGTCCAACCGCGAACTGGCCGGCGCCGAAGTGGAGATGGTGGAGCTGGATAACCGCGAACGCCGCCTGAAGGATGCGCTGGCGCTGGTGGACAAGGACTACGAGTTCATCCTGATCGATTGCCCGCCCGCCCTGTCGATGCTGACGCTGAACGGCCTGTGCGCGGCGCACGGCGTGATCATCCCCATGCAGTGCGAGTACTACGCGCTGGAAGGCTTGTCGGACCTGGTCAACACCATCAAGAAGGTGCACGCCAACCTGAACCAGGACTTGAAGATCATCGGCCTGTTGCGGGTGATGTTCGATCCGCGCATGACGCTGTCGCAACAAGTGTCGGCCCAGCTGGAGCAGCACTTCGGCGACAAGGTATTCAACACCATCATCCCGCGCAACGTGCGGCTGGCCGAAGCGCCATCCTACGGCTTGCCGGGCGTGACTTTCGATCCATCGTCCAAAGGTGCGCAAGCGTATATCGCGTTCGGCGCCGAGATGGTGGAACGCATCAAGAAAATGTAAGGGAAGTTCTCAGCATGGCAACCAAAAAACTCAAGGGCCTCGGTCGTGGCCTGGACGCGCTGCTCGGCGGCGATGGCGACCTGAACAATCCGGCGCTGGGTACGCCGTCCGAATTGCCCGTGTCGCAAATGCAAGCGGGCAAGTATCAGCCCCGTACCCGCATGGACGAGGGCGGCTTGCAGGAGCTGGCCGCCTCCATCAAGACCCAGGGCATCATGCAGCCTATCCTGGTGCGCCCGGTGGGCAAGGACAAGGCGACCGGCCTGACCAAATATGAAATCATCGCCGGCGAGCGCCGCTTCCGCGCCGCACAACTGGCCGGACTGGAACAGCTCCCGGTGTTGGTGCGCGATGTGGACGACCAGGCCGCCGCCGCCATGGCGCTGATCGAAAATATTCAACGCGAGGATTTGAATCCGCTGGAAGAAGCGCAAGGCATCCACCGCCTGATCACGGACTTCAGTTTCACGCATGAACAGGCGGCCACGGCTGTCGGCCGTTCGCGCAGCGCCGTCAGCAACCTGCTGCGCCTGATGAACCTGGCCGCGCCGGTGCAAACCATGTTGATGGCCGGCGATATCGACATGGGGCACGCGCGCGCGCTGCTGGCCGTGGACGCGGCCACCCAGATCACGCTGGCCAACCTGGTGGTGGCCAAGCGTCTTTCCGTACGGGAAACGGAAAAGCTGGTCAACAAGACGCTGGAGGAGCAGCAAGCCCATCCGGCCGAAAAAGCCCAGAAGGAGAAGTCGGGCGACATCCTGCGCCTGGAAGAGGAACTGTCGGACGCCCTGGCCACGCCGGTGGTGTTCAAGATGGGGACGAAAGGCCGCGGCCAGATGATCATCGATTTCGCCGACCTCGACATTCTGGACGGCGTGCTGGCCCGGCTGCGTGCCTGAGCTTGGTTGGTGACACCAGCGCGTGACACCAGATTGTCACAAAAACAAGGCACCGCTGAGGTGCCTTGTTTTTTTACAACACCGCCGGCAAAAATTAATTCCTATCGGAAAACTTGCCAAGCGAACATTGTTACTGTTGGGTAAATCCCACCCCCCGCCCGGCGAGCGCCACAATTTGTTGCAAACCGGCCCCGCTGTCAGTTTCACATAAGCAAAAACCCATACAATACCGGCTCGGTTCAAGCGCCCCAAAAAGGTGCAAACTTTAGTTATATGGTTCTAAAAGCGTCGCTTTCAAGCCGCAAATGCTCTGCTGCGGTGCAGCAATGTTTGACGTTGATACGTAAAGACACTTATAATCCCGTGTCTTTGGTATATCGACATCTCTAGGAACCTGGCGCGTGAGTGATACAACACAAAGTATTTCCCGGCCCGTGTATCGAGTTGTCACCCTCCAGTTGGTTATCGCCACTGGGTTTGCCTTGCTCGTGGGAACCATGAGCAGCGCGTTGAAAGGTTGGTCGGCCGCATACGGCGGAGGAATCGCAGTCATCGGGAGTCTGATGTACGCGATGATCGTCGCGGGCGGCTCAAATGACGCCAACCGAGCTTTTCGGACGCATATCCGCGCCGAAGTCGTAAAGATTTTTACCACGGTAGTGCTGTTCGTACTGGCACTGGCGCTGTTTCAGTCGGCCTCTTGGTTATGGCTGATCTTAGGTTTCGCGGTGGCAACCTTGGCTTACTGGTTTTCACTGCTCGCAGTTTAATCACCAAAATCTATTACTTATATGACCACAGAACACGCTGTTGAGGCGGCCCACGGGGCGCCGGCGAATGCCACCGAATACATTCAACACCACTTGAGCCACCTGCACGACGCCAATGGCATGTGGAATCTGGACACGTTCTGGATTTCCGCGTTCCTGGGCCTGGTGTTCCTGGGGGTGTTCTTCATGGCTTCGCGCCGCGCCACGGCCGGTGTGCCGGGCAAACTGCAAAACTTCGTTGAAGCCGTGATGGAACTGGTCAACGAAGTCGTCAATTCCGCTTTCCACGCCAAGAGCAAGGTCATCGCGCCGCTGGCCATCACCATTTTCGTCTGGGTCTGGCTGCTGAACGCCATGGACTTCCTGCCGGTCGACCTGCTGCCCAAGCTGTTCAGCTTCGTGGGCGTGCACAAGCTGCGCGTGGTGCCTACCGCCGACGTCAACCACACCTTCGGCATGTCGTTCGGCGTCATGCTGTGCATTATTGGTTTCTCGATCAAGGCCAAGAGCCTGAGTGGCTGGTTCAAGGAACTGCTGACGGCACCGTTCCACGCGCATGGCGTCATGGCCATCGTGCTGGCGCCCGTCAACTTCATCTTCCAGATGATCGAGCTGCTGGCAAAACCACTGTCGCTGTCGCTGCGATTGTTCGGCAACATGTATGCCGGCGAACTGATCTTCATTCTGATCGCTCTGCTGCCATGGTGGGCGCAGTGGCTGCTCGGTGGTCCATGGGTCATCTTCCACATCCTGGTGGTGACTTTGCAAGCGTTTGTGTTTATGGCGTTGACTGTTGTGTACCTGAGCCTCGCGGTTGAGAAGCACTAAGCAACAAATCGTTTTTCATTTTTTGGTATCTGTAGTCTTTTTTAAAATCTTAGGAGAAATAAATGCAAGCTCTGATCGCACAAGTACAAGGCATGACCGTTCTGGCAGCAGCTATCATCATCGGCCTGGGCGCCATCGGCACCGCGCTGGGTTTCGCAATTCTGGGCGGCAAATTCCTGGAAGCGTCGGCACGTCAACCTGAACTGATGCCACAACTGCAAACCAAACTGTTCGTTATCGCCGGTCTGCTGGATGCGATCTCGATGATCGGCGTCGGTGTTGCTCTGCTGTACACCTTCAACAACCCATTCCTGACCGCCGTTCTGGCCGCCGCTGGTAAGTAATCTGCTCCAACCCTAGGAGAAACTTTTAGTTAGGAGCAAAGGTATGGACATCAATATGTCGCTCATCGGCCAGATGCTCACCTTCGCGGTGTTGGTCTGGGTTTCGATGAAGTTCGTATTTCCAGCGCTGAACACGGCGTTGGATGAGCGTGCCAAGCGTATCGCTGACGGTCTGGCTGCGGCTGACCAGGGCCAGCAAGCCATGGTCGTCGCTGAGAAGCGTGCGGCCGATGCACTGGCCGGTGCACGCGAAGAAGCTTCGCAGCGCGTTGCGGACGCCGAAAAGCGTGCGCAACTGGTCGCGGAAGAAATCAAAGCTAATGCACAAGCCGAAGCGGACCGCATCATTGCGCAAGCCAAGGCAGACGCCGATCAGCAAGTGGCCAAGGCTCGCGAAGCACTGCGCGCTCAGGTGGCTGACCTGGCTGTCAAGGGCGCCGAGCAAATCCTGAAGCGCGAAGTTTCCGCAGCGGCCCACGCCGATCTGCTGTCGCGCCTGGCTGTCGAGCTGTAATCATGGCAGAAAACGCAACCGTCGCCCGTCCCTACGCGGAAGCCCTGTTCCGCGTAGCCCAAGCAGGTAAGGAATCGTTCAGCCTCGCGGCGTGGTCCGAACTGGTGTCCGAACTGGCCCAGATCGGTACCCACCCCGAGGTACAAGCGTTCGCCCGTAATCCGAAAGTGTCGGAGAGCGATGTGATCGCCACTATCACCACCCTGGTGAAGTCGCCGCTGAATACGGAAGCCAAGAACTTCCTGGCGATGCTGGTCGAAAACGGCCGCATCAGTCTGCTGCCGGAAATCGGCGCGCAATTCCAACTGTTGAAAAACAGTGTGGAAGGTGCGGCGGATGCAGCCATTTCCAGCGCGTTTGAGCTGAGCACGGCGCAAGTGGCCGAGCTGGTCGCGACGCTGGAAAAGAAATTCAGCCGCAAGCTCAATCCAGCCGTCACGGTTGATCCATCGCTGATCGGTGGCGTGCGCGTGGTGGTGGGCGATGAAGTGCTCGACACTTCGGTCCGCGCCAAGCTGCAGCACATGCGTGCTGCGCTGGCGGCCTAAGGGACCGCCTGCTTAGAACAGATTCTTCCCCTCGCGCAAGCTGAGAGAAACACTTTTAGGAGTTAGTATGCAACTCAACCCATCTGAAATCAGCGAGTTGATCAAGAGCCGGATCCAAGGTCTTGACGGCGGCGCTGAAGTGCGCAACCAAGGCACGGTTATTTCCGTCGCCGACGGTATCTGCCGCATCCACGGCCTGTCCGAAGTGATGCAAGGCGAGATGCTGGAATTCCCTGGCAACACCTTTGGTCTGGCGATGAACCTGGAGCGCGACTCCGTCGGCGCCGTGATTCTGGGTGCTTACGAGCACATCTCCGAAGGCGACACGGTCAAGTGCACCGGCCGCATTCTGGAAGTGCCAGTCGGTCCTGAACTGCGCGGCCGTGTGGTCAACGCGCTGGGCCAGCCGATCGACGGCAAAGGCGCCATCGACGCCAAGCTGACTTCGCCAATCGAAAAAATCGCCCCCGGCGTGATCGCCCGCGAATCCGTGTCGCAGCCGATGCAGACCGGCTTGAAATCGATCGACGCCATGGTGCCGATCGGCCGTGGCCAGCGTGAGCTGATCATTGGCGACCGCCAGACCGGTAAATCGGCCGTGGCCGTCGATGCCATCATCAACCAGAAGGGCCAGGGCATGACGTGCATCTACGTCGCCATCGGCCAGAAGGCATCGACCATCAAGAACATCGTGCGTTCGCTGGAACAGCACGGCGCCATGGAGTACACCATCGTCGTGGCCGCTTCGGCCGCCGAATCGGCAGCGATGCAGTACATCTCGGCCTACTCGGGCTGCACCATGGGCGAATACTTCCGCGACCGCGGCGAAGACGCCCTGATCGTGTACGATGACTTGTCCAAGCAAGCTGTGGCATACCGTCAGATCTCGCTGCTGCTGCGCCGCCCACCAGGCCGCGAAGCGTACCCAGGCGACGTGTTCTACCTGCACAGCCGTCTGCTGGAACGCGCAGCCCGCGTCAACGCCGACTACGTCGAAGCCTTCACCGGCGGCGCCGTCAAAGGCAAGACCGGTTCGCTGACGGCACTGCCGATCATCGAAACCCAGGCTGGCGACGTGTCCGCATTCGTGCCGACCAACGTGATTTCGATTACCGACGGCCAGATCTTCCTGGAAACGTCGTTGTTCAACTCCGGTATCCGTCCTGCGATTAACGCCGGTATTTCCGTGTCGCGCGTCGGTGGCGCCGCCCAGACCAAGGTCATCAAAAACCTGTCCGGCGGTATCCGTACCGACTTAGCGCAGTACCGTGAACTGGCTGCGTTCGCGCAGTTCGCTTCCGACCTGGACGAATCGACCCGCAAGCAGCTGGACCGCGGTGCCCGCGTGACCGAACTGCTGAAGCAGGCTCAGTATTCGCCACTGTCGATCTCGCTGATGGCCGCCTCGCTGTTCGCCGTGAACAAAGGCTACCTGGACGACGTCACCGTCAAGAAAGTACTGCCATTCGAAGCCGGTCTGCATTCGTACCTGAAGACCAAGCAAGCTGCGCTGCTGGCCAAGATCGAAGAAACCAAGCAACTGGACAAGGACGGCGAAGCTGCGCTGTCGGCCGCCATTGCTGATTTCAAGAAATCCGGCGCATTTTAAGCATACGGCGGCCCCTGTTACGGCAGCGGGCCGCCCCCAGCGCAGAAGGAGTAAGGACTCATGGCAGTAGGCAAAGAGATACGTGGCAAGATCAAGAGCGTAGAGAATACGAAAAAGATCACCAAGGCGATGGAAATGGTCGCCGCATCGAAAATGCGCAAAGCGCAAGATCGTATGCGCGCCGCCCGTCCCTACAGTGACAAGATTCGTAATATCGCCGCCAATCTGGCGACCGCCAATCCGGAATACACGCACCCGTTCCTCGCTGAAGAGCAGAGCGTGGCGGCGAAGGCAGTGGGTTTCATCATCGTCACGACCGACAAGGGTCTGTGCGGTGGCTTGAACACCAACGTGCTGCGCCTGGTGACGTCGAAGACGCGCGAGCTGGAAACGGCTGGCAATAAGATTGCGGCGGTAGCAATCGGTAACAAGGGTTTGGGGTTTTTGAATCGCGTAGGCGTTCCTGTGGTGGCCCAGGCTACCCAGATCGGCGACACGCCGCACCTGGACAAGCTGATCGGACCTGTCAAGGTCATGCTCGAGCAGTTCCAGAACGGCCAGCTCGACGCCGTCTACCTGTGCTACACCAAGTTCATTAACACGATGAAGCAGGAACCGATGGTGGAGCAGCTGCTGCCCCTGCCAGCGGGCAAGAAGCAGGCTGATAAAGGTACCCATTCGTGGGATTACATTTACGAGCCCGATGCTGCGACCGTGATCGATGAACTGCTGGAGCGCTATGTAGAAGCGCTGGTGTATCAGGCAGTGGCGGAAAACCTGGCGTCCGAGCAATCGGCGCGCATGGTGGCGATGAAGTCGGCCAGCGACAACGCTGGCAATGTGATCGGCGAACTGAAGCTGATCTACAACAAGACGCGCCAAGCTGCGATTACCAAAGAACTCTCCGAAATCGTTGCCGGTGCGGCTGCGGTTTAAACGAATTTAACTATATTTGAAGGAACGAACATGGCTGATGGCAAAATCGTTCAGTGTATCGGCGCTGTGGTGGACGTTGAGTTTCCACGCAACGCGATGCCCAAGGTATTCGATGCCTTGAAAATGGAAGGCTCCGAGCTGACCCTGGAAGTACAACAACAGCTGGGCGACGGCGTGGTCCGTACCATTGCTCTGGGTTCGTCGGACGGTCTGCGTCGCGGCATGAGCATCCAGAACACCGGCAAGCCGATCATGGTGCCAGTGGGTAAAGCCACCCTGGGCCGCATCATGGACGTGCTGGGTAACCCCATCGACGAATGCGGCCCGGTCGCGCACGACCAGATCGCTTCGATCCACCGCACCCCGCCTGCGTACGACGAACTGTCGCCATCGCAGGATCTGCTGGAAACCGGCATCAAGGTGATTGACCTGGTGTGCCCGTTCGCCAAAGGCGGTAAAGTGGGTCTGTTCGGTGGCGCCGGTGTGGGCAAGACCGTGAACATGATGGAACTGATCAACAACATCGCTAAAGCGCACTCGGGTCTGTCCGTGTTCGCCGGCGTGGGTGAGCGTACCCGTGAAGGTAACGACTTCTACCACGAAATGGCTGACGCCAAAGTGGTGGACCTGGAAAACCCCGCCAACTCGAAAGTGGCGATGGTGTACGGCCAGATGAACGAACCACCAGGCAACCGTTTGCGCGTGGCGCTGACCGGCCTGACCATCGCGGAATCGTTCCGTGACGAAGGCAAGGACGTGCTGTTCTTCGTCGACAACATCTACCGCTTCACGCTGGCCGGTACCGAAGTGTCGGCACTGCTGGGCCGTATGCCTTCCGCCGTGGGTTACCAGCCTACCCTGGCCGAAGAGATGGGCCGTCTGCAAGAGCGCATCACCTCGACCAAGACCGGTTCGATCACCTCGATCCAGGCCGTGTACGTCCCTGCGGATGACTTGACCGACCCGTCGCCTGCGACCACCTTCGGTCACTTGGATTCGACCGTCGTGCTGTCGCGTGACATCGCTTCGCTCGGTATCTACCCTGCCGTGGACCCACTGGACTCGACCTCGCGCCAGCTGGACCCGCTGGTCGTGGGCCAGGAGCACTACGACACCGCCCGCGCCGTGCAAGGCACGCTGCAGCGCTACAAGGAACTGCGTGACATTATCGCGATTCTGGGTATGGACGAACTGGCACCGGAAGACAAACTGCTGGTGGCCCGCGCCCGTAAGATGCAGCGTTTCCTGTCGCAGCCATTCCACGTCGCTGAAGTGTTCACCGGCGCGCCTGGTAAATACGTTTCGCTCAAGGACACGATCAAGGGCTTCAAGATGATCGCTTCCGGTGAACTCGATCACCTGCCAGAACAAGCGTTCTACATGGTCGGCACGATTGAAGAAGCCATCGAAAAAGCCAAAAAACTCAACTAATCATTGAGTCTGGCGCGGTTCCGCCTCCGGGCGGGACCGCAACAACCCGACAGGACACACATGGCAAACACTATTCACGTTGACGTGGTTTCCGCCGAAGAGCTGATCTTCTCCGGTGAAGCCGAATTCGTCGCGTTGCCGGGCGAGCAGGGCGAGCTGGGTATCTACCCCAAGCACACGCCGCTGATCACCCGCATCCGTCCGGGCGCGGTGCGCATCCAGGTACCAGGTCAAGCTGAGGAAGAATTTGTCTTCGTCGCTGGCGGCCTGCTGGAAGTGCAGCCGACCGCCGTGACGGTGCTGGCCGACACCGCGATCCGTGGTCACGATCTGGACGAAGCAAAAGCGACGGCCGCCAAGAAGCTGGCTGAAGAAGCACTGGCCAACAACACCGGCGCCATCGACTACGCCAAGGCGCAAGCCGAGCTGGCGAGCGCGATCGGCCAGCTGGCCGCCATCGCCAAGCTGCGCGCGAAGCACTAAGCGTCGTCACGCGGCACACAGAAAGGCAGCTTCGGCTGCCTTTTTTTTTCGTCCGCGCCCCTGGTCGTTGGCGTGCGCCAAAAAAACAGCGCACACGTAAGACGCGGCACAATGTTGCTGTTATTATAATCCCCTCATCTCACCCGATACGGAGATCACCATGACACGCCATTTCACCCTGTTCCACGCCCCGCAGTCGCGCTCGACGGGCGCGCTGGTGCTGGTCCATGAACTGAAGGCCGATTACACGCTGCACTTGTTGAATTTGAAAGCGAACGAACAGCGCCAGCCGGAATATCTCGCCGTTAATCCCATGGGCAAGGTGCCGGCCGTGCTGCATGACGGCGCGCTGGTGACGGAGCAGGTGGCCGTTTATCTGTATCTGGCGGACATGTATCCGGAGGCGGGCCTGGCGCCGGCCATCGGCGATCCGCTGCGTGGTCCCTATCTGCGCTGGATGGCGTTCTATGGTTCCAGCTTCGAGCCGGCCCTGTGCGACCGCGCCATGAAGCATCCGCCCACGCCGCCGTCCATGTGTCCGTGGGGTGACTGGGACACCATGCTGAAAACCATCACCGACCAGCTGGAACAAGGCCCCTATCTACTGGGCGACAAGTTCACTGCGGCCGACGTGCTGTGGGGTTCGGCGCTGACCTGGACCACGGCCTTCGGCCTGATCCCCAAGACGCCGGCCATTGCCGCCTATATCGAGCGCGTCCAGGCTCGTCCGGCCTACATCACGGCCAACGCCAAGGATGCGGAGCTGGTGGCGGCCCAGAACCTGTCCGCCTGAGTGTTTGCCGGCGCGCCGGCCTCAGCCGCCCGGCGCCGCCCGGCGTATCGTATGCAGGGCGCGTGATTGAGGCTGCAGCGCCTCTGTGATGATAGCGAGCGCTAACTCTGGTTGCGCGCCGCCGCACATGAAGATGTCGGCGGCGGCAAATCCCGCCTCCGGCCAAGTGTGGATGGAGATGTGGGATTCGGCCAGCAGCACCACCCCCGTCACGCCCAATCCTTCACCAAAACCGTGGAAATGGCTGTGCAGCACATGGGCGCCGGCCGCGTGGGCGGCGCCGCGCAGCAGTTGTTCGATGTGGCCGCAATCGCTGAGCTTGTCGGCCGCGATGCCACCCAGGTCGGCCAGCAGATGGGTGCCGGCCGCTTGGTGGGGCGTCTGTGCCGGCAGGTACGGTTGCTCCCTCATTTGTGCCCACCACCACTGGAACCGCCGCCGAAGCTGCCGCCACCACCACCCGTGTGGGAGCTCCAGCTGCTGCCGCTGCCGTAGTTGCTGCCGCTAAAGCCCCGCACCCACGTCGAACACGAAGTGAACATGGTGACGACCAGGGCGTAGATCACGTATTTGCTCATGCGAATGTGCCTAAGATTTCTTGCTGTCGTCGTTGGAGTCGAGGAATAGGGCCGGCAGGTACAGCGCCAGCGCGCCCAGCGCGCTCAAGGCCCAGGTGCGGGAAAAGTTGGCCAGCAAGGGCACGGCGTTAATCGCCAGCATGACCATGATGAACTTTTTGGCCACGCTCTGGTAGCGCTGGTGCTGGAATGGTGCGCCGGGCGTGGGCGCGCGGCCGTGGAATTGGGGGCCGAACCAGGCCAGCAACTGGTCCACCGGCACGGGCGACGAGCGGGACCACGTCATTTCCGCATCCGTCGTTTCCACGGCCAGCCGTACCTGGCCGCTGGAAAACTCGGCCACATGGCACTGGTCGCCCACCTGCACGCGCCAGTTGAAGGCGCCGGCCGCGAAGGTGACCCGCGCACCATATTCGTACAGCTTGCTAAATGTGGACTTATCCACAACCACATCCTGTCCGGCAGGCCCGCCGAACTGGGGCCATTCCGGCATGACGTTGGCGCGCCACCAGCCTTCATCCGTTTCCACCAGCCAGGAAAAACCGGCCCGCGGCGCGTACAGCAGGTATTCCGTCCACTGCGTGCCTTCGTCGTCGGCGCGCCGCATGACGCCGATGGCCGTGTATTCCTGATTGTTGAGCTTGGCCTGGGCGCCCAGTTCCAGGGTGGTGACGACGGTGGCCACCCGTTCGCCAGCCGCCAGCACCTGGGCCTTGGGGCTGGCCGCGTCCACTTGCGCCTGGCAGGCGGGGCAGACCAGGTGGGCCGTCATGCCGGGCAGGTATTTGATGGGGCTGCCGCAGGAAGGGCAATCGAGTGCGTCGAGCTTGCCCCGGTAGCGGCCGGCGCTGCGCTGGATCTGGTCTTCGTCGCGCAGCAACTGGCATTGCAGGCTCTCCAGCGTGACGGCCTGGCCGGTGTAGACCATGGGACTGGGGCCGTCGGAATAATCGAGCGTGAGGAAGCTGGCGCCGCGCCGGAAGTCGGCCACCTTGGCCTGCCAGCCCTGGCCCACCTTGAACGGCAGCTCGCCCTGGCCGCCGATGCAGTCGGCGGTGCGGATTTCAGCCGCCGTGTAGTAGTCGCCGCCTATGGGCAGGTTGCGCCCAGGCGCCAGTTGCTCGAAGGCGGGCAGGGGGCCATCGACCTTGCGTTCCATGGTGACGGTGAACATGCCGGACGAGTCGCCCAGCCAGGCCGTGGTGCCGTCGTCGAACAGCAAATACCACTCGTTCCACAGGCCGGCGTCGTATTTGAGCTGGATGCGGCCCACCGCCGTGAAGTGGCGTCCGCCCAGCACGCCGGCCGTGCCGATCTGGATCGGCGAGTAGTCCTCCAGCACGGACGACATCTTGCCCAGGTCCTTGACGGCGTCGGCGTCCTTGAGCACGCTGGTGCCGCAGTACTCGCACACGGCCATCACGGAAGCGTGCGAGCGGAACTTGACCTCCGCCCCGCAGCTGGGACAGGAAACGATTTGCATGTAGTGGTCCGGCCTAGCCTATCAGTTTCTTGAGCAGTTCCGCCTTGGTGCCGTCGTAGTCGGCGGCCGAAATCAGGCCCTTGTCGAGCAGACCCTTGAGCTTTTCCAGCCGCGCTTCGATGCTGTCCTCGGCCGGCGCGGCGGCCGCCACGGGGGCCGCGGCCGGTGCCGCTGCCGCCGGCTGGGGCGCCAGCGATGCGCCCAAGGCCTGGCCGATGGTCTGGCCCACGGTCAGCCCCGCGCCCAGGCCGGCGCCGATGCCGGCCATGCCGCCTTCGTTCTGGGCCGCCAGTGGAATCGCGCTGGCCACCTGGTATTTGGTGAAGCCGGCCATCTTGTCGGCGCTCATGCCGCCCTTCATGCCGGCCGAGATCCGTTCGTCCAGCGCCGCCTGCAGTTCCTCCGGCAGGCTGACGGAGGCGACGTTGAATTCATCGAGGCCGATGCCATAGCGGCCGAACGCCGTGGCCAGGTCGCCCTTGACCTGCTGCGCCATCAGCGCCTGGTTGGCGGCCATGTCGAGGAAGGGCACGTTGGCGCCGCCCAGCGAGCTGGCCATGCTGGCCATCAGGATGCCGCGCAGCTGGTCTTCCACCTCGTCGCGCGTGTAGACGTCGCGGGTGCCGCTGATCTCCTTGAAGAACAGGCGCGGATCGGCCACCCGGTACGAGTACATGCCGAAGGCGCGCACGCGGATCATGTCGAAATCCTTGTCGCGGATGGTGATCGGTTGCGGCGTACCCCATTTGCGGCCCGTCTGCACCCGGGTGCTGAAGAAGTACACGTCCGACTTGAACGGGGAGGCGAACAGCTTGTCCCAGTTTTTCAGGTTGGTCAGCAGCGGCAGGGTTTGCGTGGTGAGCTTGTAGGTACCGGCACCGAACACGTCGGCTACCTGGCCTTCGTTGACGAACACCGCCATCTGCGATTCGCGCACGATCAGCACGCCGCCGTTCTGGATCTCGAAATCCTGCATCGGGTAGCGCCAGGACAGCACGCCGTCCACGTCCTCGTTCCATTGCAGTACGTCGATAAACTGCTTTTTGATAAAGCTGCCGATGCCCATGATGGTGTCCTTCGCAAAAATTAGGAAATGCACGCGCCGTTGATCACGCCGATCGACAGCGAAATGGCGCCCAGCAAACCACCGAAGGCGCAGTTGTTCGATTCAATCTGGTCCTTGGACATGCGCAGCAGCCGGGTGGTGATGGCGTAGGCCAGCATCTGCACCACCATGGCGCCGAAGGCCCAGGCGAAAAATTCGCGGTAGTCGGCCGTGTGCACCAGGGCCGAGCCGATGGTGGCCGAAAAACCCAGCAGCGCGCCGCCCAGCGACAGGGCGGCCGCATGGTTGCCCTGGCGGATCAGCAGCACCTCGTCGTACGGCGTCATGCGGGTGTAGGCGGCGAAGAACGCCGCCAGCAGCGCGGCGGCCAGCATCAGGTGGATCAGATAGTTTAGGATGGCGGACACGGCGTACCTTCGGTTAAAGTGGTTAACTTGATAACCCAAATCAATCTTAGTGCAAAAGCGTGTAAATGACCAAAAAAATTCTGATACTTTCCGTTTTTGTGGTCGCTTCCTGCGGGCTGGCCTATGAGTTGATCGCCGGGGCGCTGTCGAGTTACCTGCTGGGTGACTCGATCCTGCAATTCTCCACCATTATCGGCTGTTATCTGTTCGCCATGGGCGTGGGCGCGCATTTTTCCAAGTTCGTGCGCGACGACGACGTGCTGGCCCGCTTCGTGGACATCGAACTGGCCGTGGGCCTGATCGGCGGCGTGTCTGCCGCGGCCTTGTTCCTCACCTTTTCGTGGATGGCGGCGCCGTTCCGCACCTTGCTCTACGTGCTGGTGTTCCTGGTCGGCGCGCTGGTGGGCATGGAGGTGCCGCTGGTGATGCGGGCCTTGAACGCGCGCCAGACGGAATTCAATGAACTGGTCAGCCGCGTGCTCACCTTCGACTACCTGGGCGCGCTGGCGGTGTCGCTGCTGTTCCCGCTGGTGCTGGCGCCGTATCTGGGCCTGGTACGCACCGGATTCTTGTTCGGGATGCTGAACGTGGGCGTGGCGCTGTGGACCATCGTCACCTTCCGCCACGAGCTGGCCAACCTGGGCGGCCGGCTGCTGCGGGCCAGCGCCGTGATGTGCGTGCTGGTGTTCGGCTTCGCGCTGGCCGACCGCATGACCTATTGGGGCGAGCACGGTTTGTTCGGCGACGAAATCGTCTACTCCACCACCACGCCTTACCAGCGGCTGGTGATCACGCGCTGGAAGGACGACCTGCGGCTCTACATCAACGGCAACCTGCAATTCTCCTCGCGTGACGAGTACCGCTACCACGAGGCGCTGGTGCATCCAGCCCTGCAAGCGCTGCCCTGGGCGCGCCGGGTGCTGGTGCTGGGGGGCGGCGACGGCCTGGTCCTGCGCGAGATCCTCCGTTATCCGAATATCGAGCAGGTCACGCTGGTGGACCTGGACCCGGCCATGACGCACGCCTTCACCACGCGCGATGAACTGGTCAAGCTCAATCACGGCTCGTTCAGCGACAAGCGGGTGCGCGTGATCAACGCCGACGCGGCGATCTGGCTGCAGCACAACGAGGAACTGTTCGACGCGGCCATCGTCGATTTCCCCGACCCGTCCAGCTTCGCGCTGGGTAAGCTGTATTCGGTGCCGTTCTATGGCATGGTCAAGCGCCACCTGGCGGCCAATGGCTTGATGGTGGTGCAATCGACGTCGCCGTTCTTCGCGCCGCACGCTTACTGGACGGTGGACGCCACGCTGCGCGAAGTGGGGCTGCGCACCTGGCCTTACCACGCTTATGTGCCTTCGTTCGGCGAGTGGGGCTTCATCCTCGCTTCGCCGCAGCTCGATTTCAAGCCGCCGGCGTCGTACCGGCTGCCGATGCGCTATTTGAACGCCGACACCACGCGCGAGATGTTCATCTTCCCGCCCGACATGCAGCGCCTGCCGATGGAGCCGAACCGCCTCAACACGCAGTCGCTGGTGCGCGAGTTCGAGCAGGACTGGCGGCGGGTGATCCGCTGATGGAGCGCCGTTCCTTCCTGCTGTGGGCCGGCGCCAGCGGGCTGGCCGCGGCGGGCAGCGTGGCCGGCTTCCACCATTGGCAGGAGATCACGCCCACGGTCCATTACCCGGGCCGCGATGAAGGCCACTTCCTGCGCGACCGGCGCGCGCTGCCGCCGCCGTCCGAAGTGGTGGAGACGGATATCGCCATCTTCGGCTCCGGCATCGGCGGTTTGATGGCGGCCTGGCGGCTGCGCAAGCTGGGCGGACAGGATGCGCTGATGATCGATGGCCCCCAGCCCTACGGCAACGCGGCCGGCGGCGCTTTCGGGGACCTGGAATATCCCACCGGCGGACATTACCTGCCGCTGCCGTCGCCGGAATCGGTGCATGTGCGTGAGCTGCTGGCCGACCTGGGCATCATCGAGCGCGACGCGATGGCGGAAAAGCCTTACTACGACGAGCGTTACATCCTGCACGCGCCCGAGGAACGCTTGCTGTACAACGGCCGCTGGCAGGATGGCTTTATTCCGACGGACGGCGTGCCGCGCTGGGAGCTGGACGAGCACGCGCGCTTTTTCGCGGAAGTGAACCGCTTGCGCCAACTGCGCGGCGGCGACGGGCGGCGCATCTTCGTGTTCCCCACCGTGCTGTCGTCGGAGGATGCGGCGTGGCAGGCGCTGGATGGCATCACGCTCAAGCAGTGGCTGGAGCGGAACGGCTACCGTTCGCCCACGCTGCACTGGTATCTGAACTACTGCTGCCGCGACGATTACGGCACCCGCTACGACCAGGTGTCTGCCTGGGCCGGCCTGCATTACTACTGCAGCCGTTGGGGCCAGGCCGCCAACGCCGGCAATGGCGCCTGGCTCACGTGGCCGGGCGGACTGCAACCGCTGGCCAGGGCCATGGGCGAGGCGGCCGCGATCCGGCGCGTGGCCGGCACCGCCGTGTCCATCGAACGCAAGGCGGGTGGCGTGGAGGCGCTGTGCTTCCGGCTCGAAGGTGGCCAGCCACGCAGCTATCTTGTGCGGGCGCGCAAGGCCATCTGCGCCATGCCGTTGATGGTGGCCGCGCGCGTGGTGCGGGACATGGCCGGCTATGGCTTCGATCCGGCACGCCACATGCCCCAATACGCGCCATGGATGGTGGCCAATTTCCTGCTCAAGCGCTTTCCGGACGAGCGGCCGGCCCAGCCCCTGTCGTGGGATAACGTGGTGTACCAGGAGCCGGGGCTGGGCTTCGTGGTGTCCACCCACCAGGACATCCGCGTGCGGCCGCCGGAAAAGACCGTGTTCAGTGCCTACGTCGCGCTGTCGGACCGTACGCCGCGCGAGGCGCGCCGCTGGCTCAACACGGCCAGCCCGGAAGCTTTGCTGGCGCTGGCCAGCGCGGATTTGAAGACGGCCTACGGCGCCGATTTCGCGTTATGCGTGGAACGGGTCGATATCACGCTGCGCGGCCATGCGATGGCGGCGCCGCTGCCCGGCTTCCGCCACAACGCAGGGCTGAAGGCGCTGCGCGAGGCCGATGGCCCCATCCTGTTCGCCCATGCCGACCTGTCCGGCTTTTCCGTATTCGAGGAAGCGGCGTGGTGGGGCGATCGCGCCGCCCGGCTGGCGGCCCGTCCCGCGTAACCGGGGAGCAGGGGCAGACAGGTGGCGTCCTGATCTGTTACGCTAGTCCGGCGAGGCAGCGCCCTCCGGCGCGCCGCAACGACAGGAGATTGCCACCATGCCCGTATCCGCCCGTCAGCGTTTTCGTGCCAACGCCAAGCTCAAACTGCGCGAGGAGGATGCGGACGACTGTGCGCTGTCGAGCCGCGCGGCCAAGCCCAAGCTGGCCAAGGCCAAGGCCAAGGCGCTGGACCAGGAGCACACGGCCAGCCTGATCCAACGGGTGTCGGAATTGCAGATGATGCTGTACGCGCAGCGCAAGCAGCAGGTGTTGCTGGTGTTGCAGGGCATGGACACGGCCGGCAAGGATGGCACCGTGCGCACCATGTTCAGCATGATCAATCCCATGGGCATACGGGCGGTGGCGTTCCGCCAGCCGACCGACATCGAACTGGCGCACGACTACCTGTGGCGGGTGCACCAGCAAGTGCCGGTGAAGGGCGAGATTGCCATCTTCAACCGCAGCCATTACGAGGATGTGCTGATCACCAAGGTGCAAGGCTGGATCGACGGGCGCGAATGCCGGCGGCGCTATGCCCAGATCCGCGACTTCGAGCGCATGCTGGCGGAGAACGGCACCGTCATCGTCAAGGTGTTCCTGCACATTTCGCGCGAGGAGCAGCGGCAGCGCCTGCAGGAACGGCTGGACGATCCCAACAAGCAGTGGAAATTCAATCCCACCGACCTGACCCAGCGCGAGAAGTGGGACGACTACCAGCGCGCCTACGAGCAGGCCATCCGCGCCACGGACGCCGAACATGCGCCGTGGTATGTGGTGCCGGCCAATTCCAAGACCCACCGCAACCTGGTGATCGCCACCATCCTGCTTGAAACGCTGACGGCCATGAAGCTGACCTTCCCCGCGCCCGATCCGGGGCTGACGGCGATCACGGTCGACTAGCGGGCCGTCAGGCGCCGCTTTGCAGCAGCAGGGGCGGCAGCCGTTCGCCAAGCTGGCGGAATTGCTCGCCGTCGCGCCCGCGCAGCTTGACGATGGCGTCCTCGATGTCCTGGGCCGTCATCGCATGCCCATCCGTGCCCCGGTCGGGCTTGAGCTGCTGGATCTTCCGGTTCGCCTCCGTCAGGCGCGCCAGCGCCTTGCGCCCATCGTCGCTCTTGGGAGGATGCGTGGCGGCCAGATCCAGCAGGATTTCCGAAATCCAGCCCAACTGGCGGCCGTAGGACGCCACGTCGAACGCCTTGTGCTCGATCTCGCCATCACCGGCCTTGGGCGGAATGGCGTCGAAGAAGCGATCCAGCCCGATCTGCTGGGCCACCCCGCCGCTCCATGGGAAGTGCAGCTGGGGCGACCAAAACCATAGCATCGGATACATATGACCTCCTGTGGCGGAATGGACGGCCGGCGTCACGGACAACTGCCGACCACGTAGAAATTGGGGCCCGTGCGCTTGAGCGTGGTGTGGATGAAGATGTTGTCGAACCCCATGTTCTGGTTGGAGCCATTGGCCAGCGCGCGGAACAGGCTGTCGTGCGCGCGTCCGGCCAGCACGTGGTCGCGGTTGCTGGCGGTGTAGCACTGGCTGGGCGGCGGTGGTGGCGGCGGGGCGGCGCCGCCCGTCAGCCGGTCCACCATCTGCTTGACGGCGGCCATCTGGTGGCCCGTCTTCTGTGCGTAATGGGGATCGTCGTAGTTGAACCAATCCCAGCAGGCGTTGGGATTGGTCATCGGATAAATCGGGGCGGCTTGCGGGTACAGCAGCACGATGCGGTTGCTGTCGGCCCAGGCGTTGTAGCCGGCGTGGCGCAGCCAGGTGTCGCCGATGGTGCCGGCGTCCTGCAGGCAGCCGTGGAATACCACGTGCAATCGGCACCCCTGGCCGCCATTGCTGTCGCAGCCGGGCGGCAGGTACAGGTAGCCGCTGGCGGCCATGCCATGCGAAGTGGGATCGGACAGGAATTCCGTCTGGTCGAACTCGATGAAGCGGCCGGCCGGGCTGGCGCTGGTGCGGTTGTTCAGGCTGCCGTAAATCCATTTGAGCAGTTCGCCGGCCGCGTCGTAGCCGCAGTTGTTGATGTAAGGCGAACCGAGCTTATCGCAATTGTTGCCGTAGTTGTCCGTGGGCATGGCGTGCTGGGCCGGCAAGTCTTGCTTGTAGAAGATGTTGGCCGTGTTGATGTAATGACGGTAATAGGTTTGCAGGTCGTTCATCACGGCCTGGGGCACGATGGAATCGGCCGTGCCGGACAGCAGCCAGATGCGGTGGCTGGCCAGCCCGGCCGTGGGGTCGACCGTGCCGTTGGCCGCGTTCTGGTCGGTCAGCTTGATCAGGCTGGCCACGCCCGTGCCGCCGGCTGTCACGCGGCAGGAATAGGGCGTACCCGTGCAACTGCAGACGGTGGTGGCCGTGGCGACGCTGCCTTGGGCGCAGTAGTACGGCCCGCCGGCCACGACGCCGGCACCCATCACGCTGGCGGAATAGGCGACGTCGAACTGTACCGCCATGTAGCCGCCGGACGACAGGCCGGACACGCTGACATTGGCCGTTTGCATGGCAGGCAACGGGACCACCTGTGCGCTCGCTGGCAGCAGCCCCAGGCAGCACGACACGAACAAGAATACGCGTAGCAACATGGCTAACTCCGGCGGAAAAAGGCGGGGACAGCGGGAACTGCCATTGTGGGCGAGGAGCGTGGCGCGGGTTTAATCTCGCTCAACCGAGCCGACAATCGTGCGCGCCGAGCCAAACGGCACCGCGATCGCCCATGCCATGCCGGTTTGACATAGAATGGACCGTCAATTCACTTGAAGTTGCTGCCAACATGTTCCCAATGACCGCTAAAGCGATTTTCGCGCTGAGCTGCGCCGCCCTGCTGGGCGCCACGCCGGCGCACGCCGCCACACCCGCCGCGCCCGCCGCACCTGTGGCCTCGGCCGCCGCCGGCAGCTGCCCCGCCATCCTCAAGCAGACCTTCAACCGCCTGCAGGACGATATGCCGCAGGACTTGTGCCAGTACGCGGGCAAGGTGGTGCTGGTGGTGAATACGGCCAGCTACTGCGGCTTTACCAATCAGTACGAAGGGCTGGAGGCCATGTACGCGAAGTACGCGCCCAAGGGCCTGGTGGTGCTGGGCTTCCCGTCGAACGATTTCGGCAAGCAAGAGCCGGGCAACAGCAAGGAGATCGCCGATTTCTGCTACAACACTTATGGCGTCAAGTTCCCCATGTTCGCCAAGTCCGTGGTGCATGGCGACCATCCCAATCCGCTGTACGTCAACCTGATCAAGATTACCGGCAAGGCGCCGGCGTGGAACTTCCACAAGTATTTGATCGACCGCAACGGCAAGGTGGTCGACAGCTTCCCCAGCAAGGTCACGCCCACCGACAAGGAATTGGTGTCGGCGGTTGAACACGCGCTGGCGCAATAAACCATAGGGGCCGCACGATGATGTCCAACAAAGTCTCCCATGCGGCCGATCTGCTCGGATTGTCGCGCCTGACCATCAGCGCCGTCACGGGCGTGGCTGACCTGGCCGAAGAAGTCCATTTGAACGTGATCGCGCAGGCGCCGGGCGCCGTGGCCAGGCCGCTGGCGCGCGTCACCTCGCTGGTCTACAGCGGTGTGCGCGGGGTGACGCGGCTGGTGGGCGGCGGCATGGATGGCGTGCTGAGCCGCCTGGAGCCGCTGCTGGGCGAAGGCAGCGGCTGGGCTGGCCGTGAACCGTTGCTGGCCGCCGTCAACGGCGTGCTGGGCGATTACCTGGCCGAGACCGACAATCCCTTGCGGATACCGATGCAGTTCCGGCGCGACGGCGCGCCGTTCGTGCCGCAGGCGGGCGCCGTCACGGGCCGCGTGCTGGTGCTGGTGCACGGTTTGTGCATGAACGACCTGCAATGGCGGCGCGCCGGCTACGACCATGGCGAAGCCTTGCAGCGCGAACGCGGTTACACGCCAGTCTACCTGCACTACAACAGCGGGCGCCACATTTCAGAGAACGGGCGCGAGTTCGCCGCTCAGCTGGAAGACTTGCTGGCCAAGTGGCCGGTGCCCGTCAAGGAATTGGTGATCGTCGGCCACAGCATGGGCGGGCTGGTGGCGCGCAGCGCCTGTCACTACGGCCAGCTGGATGGACAGAAGTGGCTCAAGCGGCTGAGCAAGTTGGTCTGCCTCGGTTCGCCCCACCATGGCGCGCCGCTGGAGCGGGGCGGCAACTGGTTTCACGTGATCACGGGCATGAGCAGCTACACGGCGCCGTTCTCGCGGCTGGGCAAGATCCGCAGCGCCGGCATCACGGACTTGCGCCACGGCAGCCTGCTGGACGAGGACTGGAATGGCAAGGACCGCTTCGAACACGGCAGCGCGTTGCCGCTGACGGTGCCGTTGCCGTCCCATGTGGCGTGCTACGCGGTGGCGGCCACCATCAGCAGGCCGTCCGCCGAGGAGGGCGCGCGGCTGGCGGGCGATGGCCTGGTGCCGGTGGCCAGCGCGCTGGGCCAGCATTCCCACAAGAAGCGCCAGCTCGATTTCGCGCCGGAACATCAAGCCAAGGTGTACCGCAGCAATCACATGGACTTGCTCAATTCGCCCGAGGTGGCGCAGTTGCTGCTGGACTGGCTGTAGCCTGCTCAGGCGGCCGCCGAAACCGGCCGTCCTGGCGCGCACGATAGCGCATTTCTGTTTGTCTTTTTGATCATCGTTGCCTACGCTGTTTGAATCAACTATGACGGAGGCGATCATGGCTTACGTGGATGGATTTGTGGTGCCGGTGCCCAGGAACAAGCTGGATGCGTATGAAAAAATGTCGCGCGCTTGTGGCGCCATCTGGAAGGAACTCGGGGCGCTCGAGTTTCGCGAATGCGTGGGTGACGACGTCAAGCCCGGCAAGCTGACCTCGTTCCCGCAAAGCGTGCTGCTGGAGGAGGGCGAGGTGGTGGTGTTCTCGTGGATCATCTACGAGTCGCGTGCGCAGCGCGACGAGATCAACGACAAGATCATGCAGGACCCGCGCATGAAGGAATACATGGACCCCAAGAATTGTCCGTTCGACGCCAAGCGCATGTTCTTCGGCGGCTTCCAGATGATGGTCGACATGTGAGGCTGTGAATCGCGGGGCGATGCGCGTATGCTGGAGAATCAGCGACCACATCACCTTGCGGAGGACGACATGAGCATTGCCGGCAGCAGCTTGCGGGACACGGTATCGGCGGAAGAATGGCAAATCCGGGTGGACCTGGCGGCGGCCTACCGCCTGACGGCGTTGTTCGGCTGGGACGACTTGGTGTTCACCCACATCTCGGCCCGCGTGCCGGGGCCGGAGCACCATTTCCTGATCAACCCCTACGGCATGATGTTCGACGAGAT
Organism: Rugamonas apoptosis; assembly: GCF_014042355.1. Taxonomy (GTDB): domain Bacteria; phylum Pseudomonadota; class Gammaproteobacteria; order Burkholderiales; family Burkholderiaceae_D; genus Rugamonas; species Rugamonas apoptosis. Next base: position 498,619 of record NZ_JACEZU010000001.1, on the reverse strand, counting down.
CACGGCGTCTTCGCTGGTCAAGATCGATGGTGAAGGCAACAAGGTCAGCGAGTCGCCGTATGACATCAACCCGGCCGGTTTCGTGATCCACAGCGCCGTGCACGCGGCGCGCGAGAACGCCCATTGCGTGATGCACACCCATTCCGTGAACGGGGTGGCCGTGTCGGCCCAGCGCGAGGGGCTGCTGCCCATTTCGCAGCAGTCGATGGGCGTGCTGTCGTCGCTCGGCTATCACGATTATGAAGGCATCGCGCTCAATCCGGACGAGAAGCCGCGCCTGGTGCGTGACCTGGGCAACCACACCTACTTAATGCTGCGCAACCACGGCTTGCTGACGGTGGGCGCCACGCCGGCTGATGCCTTCGTGGCCATGTATTTCTTCGAGAGCGCCTGCACGATTCAATTGCGGGCGCAATCCGGCGGCGGGCCGCTGGTGCACATTCCGCAGGCAGTGCTGGACGGCGTGCGCGAGCAGATCAAGGTGGCCACGCGCGGCGTGCGTCCCGGCCCCTTGGCCTGGCCCGGCCTGTTGCGGCGGCTGGACCGCGCCAATCCTGGTTACGCTGATTGAGCCTGTTATTTCAGCCGGTCGCGGAGATGACAGGGGCAGACCCCAGGGGCTGGCACGTTGACCAACAGGGTGTCAGCGCACGGCGCGGATAGGACCGCGCAGCGCGTTGCACAGCACGATTTCCTGCGCCTGCTCGAACATGGCGCGGGTGATCACGCGTTCCTGCGCCTGCCAGGCCGGATCGTCCAGCATCACGCTGCGCATTACACCCGGCAGCACGCCGCTGGCCAGGGGCGGGGTGCACCACTGGCCGTCGAGTTTGACGAACACGCAGCTGCGCCCCCCCTCCGTCAACTCGCCGCGCTCGTTGAAGAACAGCGTATCGAATGCGCCTTGCGCTTCCGCTTCGCGCCAGGCCGCGTCGTAGCGGGTGCGCACGCTGCTTTTGTGGCGCAGGAACAGGTCGCTGGCGCTGGTGGTGTCCGGCGCCAGCAGCACCCGCACGGGCTCAGCCAGCGGCGCCAGCGGCGCGTGCTGGATGGAGAATGCGCCCGATGGCGCCAGCGCCAGCCGCACCCGGCATGGCTGGCCGGCCGGCAGGGCGGCGCGGGTGGCGTCCAGGTAGGCGTTGGCGGCGGCCGTGTCCCAGGGGTAGCCGAAGTAGGCGGCCGATGCGGCCAGCCGCGCCAGGTGGCGTTCGCGGTGGCGCATGCCGTCTTCGCGGGTGGCGTACAGGGTTTCGAACAGCTCGAAGTCGTTGTCCAGCCCCGTCAGGAAGCGGGCCTTGAGCGCGCATTCGGCATATTCCGCGCTGGCGTCGCTGTCGAAGACGATGCCGGCGCCGACGCCCATTTCACCGCGCCGCACGCCGTCCGCTTCCGCTTGCAGGGCCAGGGTGCGGATCGGCACCGACAGGCAGAAGTCGCCCACCGGCCGTCCTTGCGTCGGCTCGAACCAGCCGATGGCGCCCGTGTACAGGCCGCGCCGGTTCGGCTCCAGCTCGCGGATGATCTCCATGGTGCGGCGCTTGGGCGCGCCCGTGATGGAGCCGCAGGGGTAGAGCGCGTCGAAAATGTCGGCCAGGGTGGCGTCCTCGCGCAGGCGGGCCTGCACGGTGGAGGTCATTTGCAGCACGCCGCTGTATCGGCGCACTTCGAACAGGGCCGGCACGTCGACCGTGCCCGTCTGGGCCACGCGGCCGATGTCGTTGCGCAGCAGGTCGACGATCATCAGGTTCTCGGCCTGGTTCTTGGGATCGGCCGCCAGCGCGGCGGCGCGGCGCGCGTTTTCGTCCTGCTGGGCCGCCGGTGCGGCGGGCGCCGTGCCTTTCATGGGGCGCGCTGTCAGCAGGCCGTCCGCGTGGCGCACGAACAGTTCCGGCGACAGCGACAACACGGCCGTGCCATCGTCCAGCGCCACCAGCGCGCCGTAGGGCACGGGCTGGCGTGCGCGCAACCGCGCGTACAGGGCGGGCAGGCTGCCGAAGGCGTCGAAGCGCAAGCGGAAGGTGTAGTTGACCTGATACGTGTCGCCCGCTTCGATGTAGGCGTGGATGCGGTCCAGCGCCGCCGTGAATTCCGCCTGGTCCACGTTGGCGCGCACGGCGGCGATGCCGGCCGGGCGTTCGATGGGGAAGGAGCGGGCCGCCAGCCATTCGCCCACTTCTGGCGCCGACAGCAACTGGCATTGGTCGAACAGCAGCACCTGCGCCAGTGGCGTTGGCTGGGCCTCGGCCACGCTCAGTCCTTGCAGGTGTTCGCCCAGCTCGTAGGTGCACAGGGCCACGGCATGCTGGCCGCGCGCCAGCGCCGTTTGCATCTGTTCCAGCAACGCCGGCCAGTGCGCGATGTCGCGGCAGCGCAGGGTGGCGCAGTGGCCCGTGTACAGGCGGGAACGGGCATGGGTGCTGCCATCGGGGCTGGCGTCGTCCAGCAGGGCGAATACTTCAGGGGTCATTTCGATGTCGTGTTACGCCAGCAGCAGGGCGATCTGCAGCGCCGCGTCCTGTGCCGGATGGTGTTTGAAGCCGCTCTTGGCGTAGCGGTGCCAACGGCCCAGCACGAAGCTGGTCAGCATGCCGGCGCGGGCCGTCACTTCGGCCTCTGGCGCCTGGCCTTCGGCGGCGGCCGCGCGCAGCGCCTGTTTCAGGGCCAGTTCCACGCGGTCGTAGAACTGGTTCATGCGCTGCTGCAGGCGCTCATCCTCGTTGACCAGGGCATCGCCGATCAAGACCCGCGTCATGCCGGGATTATTGCTGGCGAATTGCAGCAGCATGGCCACCATGTCGCGCGCCTGCGCCATGCCGTCGTCCTGGCGCTCGGTGATCTGGTTGATCAGGCTGAACACGGACGTTTCGATGAACTCGATCAGTCCTTCGAACATCTGGGCCTTGCTGGCGAAGTGGCGGTACAGGGCCGCCTCGGAAAACGCCAGCTTGCGCGCCAGCGCGGCGGTGGTGATCTTGTCGCCCTTGGGTTGTTCCAGCATCTCGGCCAGGGCCTGGAGAATTTGCATCCGGCGCTGGCCCGGCGGTGTGCTTGCCATGTGATCTCGATAGGAAGGATGAAAAAACCCGCGTCAGCGCAGCCGGTGCAGGCGCGCGGGCAAATGCCTGACAGATTTTACTTTGACATCGACATAGCCGGGGCGATTTAGCGTTTTGGCGGGATGGGCCAGGCCCACCGCGTCGCCCACCCGCAGGTATTGGGTGATCCAGGCCGTGCGCATGCCCAGCGCGTGGGCGCTGCGCAGGTTGGCCAGGGTGTCCTCCACCAGCACGCAGCGGCCGGGCGTGAGGCCGTGGCGCCGCATCAGTTGGCGCAGCAGCAGCTTGGACGGCTTGGGCCGCAACTGGCCATGCACCCGCATCGCTTCCACCGCCACATGGTGCTGGAAATGGCGGTGCAGGCCCAGGTGGCGCAGCACTTGGGTGGAATAGCCGTGCGGTGCGTTGGTCAGCAGGATTTTGCGGCCGGGCAGGCGGCGCAGCAGGTGGCGCAGGCCCCGTTCGGCCCGTATCATGGCCGTCAGCTCGGGCATGTGGTGGGTTTCGGCCAGGAAGTGCTCGGCCCGCACGCCGTGGTGCTTGACCAATCCCAGCAGGGTGGCACCGTAGCGCTGCCAATACAGGGTGCGGGCCGCGTTGACCGCGTCCTGGCTGGCCGGCGTGGTGCCGTCGCCCAGCACGCGGGCGATGTAGTGGTTCATGTTGGCCATGATGGCCGGGAAGATGGCATGCGAGGCGTTGTGCAGCGTATTGTCCAGATCGAACAGCCACACGGGCGGGTTGCGGTTAATATTCACGGACGTCTCGATCAATAGCAGCAAAGGAAAGCATGCGACGCCAGATTATAGTGTTGTTCTGCAGTTTGTTCTGGTTTGCCCCCCATCCGCTGTTGGCGCAGGAGGGCGCGCAGCCGCAGGCGGGCCAGCCGGCCAATCAGCAGGCCACACCAAACCACGGCGCCCTGTTCAAGGTGGCGCGCGATGGCCACACCCTGTATTTGTTCGGCACCATTCACGTCGGCGCGCCCGATTTCTATCCGCTGGAAGCGCGCGTGCTGGGCGCACTGGAGCGTGCTTCCGTGCTGGCGCTGGAGATCGATCCGCTGGCCGACCCGGCCCGCATGGCGCAGGCGGTGCAGCAGTACGGCATGTACGCGCGCGGCGCGGGCAACGCGCAGGCGGCCTTGCCGGCGCCATACCGGCCGCGCCTGGAGCGCCTGTTGCGCCAGTACGCGCTCGATTCCGACACGGTGGCCGGCATGAAGCCCTGGTTGCTGGCCAGCGTGCTGACGGTGAGCGAATTCTCGGCCCAGGGCTACGACACGGCGCTGGCGGTGGACGCCTGGCTGGCGCGCCAGGCGCACCAGCGCAAGCTGCCGGTGCTGGAACTGGAATCGCCGGAAAGCCAGATGGCGCTGTTCGACCGCATGACGATCGAGGAGCAGTCGCGCTTCCTGCAGGAGGGCATCGCCGCCATCGAAGACCACCAGCAGAGCAGCCAGGCGCGCGAAATCGCTGAAGCATGGCGCGCCGCCGACGCCACGGCGCTCGACACGCTGGCGCGCAAGGCGGCCGACGATGACACCTTCTCAGGCCGTTTCGTGCAGCGGGTGCTGCTGGATGGGCGCAATCCGGGCCTGGCCGATGGCATCGCGGCGTTGCTGGCGCGCGAAACGAACAGCCTGGCGGCGATCGGGGTGTTGCATCTGGTGGGAACGAATAGCGTGCCGGAATTGCTGCGCAAGCGCGGACTGGCGGTGGAGCGGATTTACTGACTGCTGGGGAAGGGGGCTGCGGAGGGGAGTGCGAACTGTGCTGCGGATGGTGCCCTTGACGTGGATTGAACACGTGGCCTCTCCCTTACCAAGGGAGTGCTCTACCACTGAGCTACAAGGGCATTTTGATGTGGCGACGCGCTGTCAGAACGGTGCGCAACGCGTCGCCGTTTTTTCAGTGCGAACGGATCATAGTGCCAAAAGCCTGTTCGGTCAAGACTTCGAGCAATAAAGAGTGTTCAATACGGCCGTCAATGATGTGCACCGTGTTCACGCCGGACTTGGCGGCGTCCAGCGCCGATGAAATTTTAGGCAGCATGCCGCCCGAGATGGTGCCGTCGGCGAACATCTCGTCGATCTCGCGGGCCGACAGGTCCGTCACCAGGTTGCCCTGCTTGTCCTGCACGCCGGCGATGTTGGTCATCATGATCAGTTTTTCGGCTTTCAGGATTTCGGCGATCTTACCGGCCACCACGTCCGCGTTAATGTTGTAAGCCTGACCATCCTGGCCGAAGCCGATCGGCGAAATGATGGGGATGAACGCATCGTCCTGCAGCGCCTTGACCACGGCCGGGTTGATGGCGTCGATCTCGCCCACGAAGCCGATGTCGAGGAACTGGCCCGGATTGTCCTTGTCCGGCATCGCCATCTTGCGGGCGCGGATCAGGCCACCGTCCTTGCCGGTCAGGCCCACTGCCTGGCCGCCGTAGTGATTAATTAACATCACGATATCCTGCTGCACTTCGCCGCCCAGCACCCACTCCACCACTTCCATGGTTTCCTCGTCGGTGATGCGCATGCCCTGCACGAATGTGCCCTGCTTGCCGATCTTTTTCAGGGCATTGTCGATCTGCGGCCCGCCGCCGTGCACCACCACCGGATTCATGCCCACCAGCTTGAGCAGGATGACGTCGCGCGCGAAGCCGTGCTTCAGGCGTTCGTCGGTCATCGCGTTGCCGCCGTATTTGATGACGATGGTCTTGCCGTGGAAATTGCGGATGTACGGCAGCGCCTCGGCCAGAATTTGGGCCTTGATCTGCGGCGCCACCGCAGTCAGGTCGTCATTCATGCCTAGGTTCAGGTTGGTCAGGTGGGTCATGGCGGGTCCGGAATTAAGATTTTTGCGATTTTACAGCCTGCAGCTGTGCTCAAGTACGCATTATAGGGCCAACGTGTTGTATTTTCAGAGATCATCCGATAGTCTGAGCCCTTATGACCCCCACTCCCACTCTCCACCGCGAACTGGAAGCGATGCGGCCCCTGCTGGTCCGATTCGCCCATCTGCAGTTGCGCAACCAGGCGCTGGCCGAAGACGCCGTCCAGGACGCACTGATCGCCGTGCTGGAAAAACCCGAGCGGTTCGCCGGCCAGTCGTCGCTGCGCACCTATGTGACGGGCATCCTCAAGTTCAAGATCATCGACAACCTGCGCGCCAGCACCCGCGAGCGCCAGATCGACAGTTGCGACGACCAGTCCGAGGACGACGCCATCGACGCGCTGTTCCTGGCCGACGGCCACACCCGCGAACAACCGCTGGCTTGGGGCGATCCGGACCGCACGCTGGAGCAAAAGGACTTTTTCAAGGTGCTGGAGGTGTGCCTGGAGAAGCTGCCCGCCAAGACGGCCCGCATTTTCATGATGCGCGAGTGGCTGGAGCTGGAAACGGACGAAATTTGTAAGGAATTGGCGATTACCACGTCTAATGCTTGGGTACTCCTGTATCGGGCCCGCATGCGCCTGCGTGAATGCCTGGATTTGAACTGGTTTGGCAACCGCCAGACCGCCTGACCGTGCCATGGACTGCCTGCGATGACGGATACACATAAAACCCGCCTCAAGCCTACCTGCCGCGAAGTGCACCGGCTGGTGTCGGAAGGACTGGACCGCGAGCTGTCGCTGGTCGAACGCACCCGCATGCGGCTGCACCTGATGGTGTGCGACGCCTGCACCCGCTTCAACGGCCAGATGTCGCTGCTGCGCAAGGCCATGCGCGGCTTCCCGCTGGACATGGACGCGCCGCCCGGCCCCACCAACCCAAGCGACAAGGACGGCCAGCCATGAGCGTGTGCACGCGTTGCGGCGCCAGCTTCACCTGTGCCATGGCCGACGGTGGCGCCGATCCCTGCTGGTGCGCCAGCCTGCCGCTGGTGATGCCGGTGCCCTCGACTGAAGTGCTGGCACCGGCCGCCGACCCGTCGTGCTGGTGCCCCGATTGCCTGCGGCACCATATCTCAGGCAGCGCCGCCAGCGCCGCCGGCCCCACCACCGCCACCGCCACCAAACCCGAATAATTCACCGTAGCGAAGGAAAGCCGCATGCGTTTCAGCGATATCCGTATCCGGGCGCGGGTCAGCATCGGTTACGCGATCCTGATCTTGCTGATGATGGGGGTGATCGTGATCGGCGTGAGCCGCATCTACGCCATCCGCGCCGAGGCCGACCATATCCTGAGCCAGGACTGGGCCGCCGCCACTGCCATCAACATTATCGACACCCAGTCGCGCGAAGCGGCCACCCGCATCGTCACCCTCATCATCCAGAAGGACAAGCGGCAGCGGGTGGACAGTTACGCCCGCATTGACCAGATCAAGCGCGAGATCGACGCCCAGCTGGACCGGTTGGCCGTGCTGGACGCCACCCCGGAGGCGCGGTTGCAGATCGAGCGGGTCAAGCTGGCCCGTGCAGCCTACTACGATTCCTTCATCGCCGTGGCCGACCTGGTGGAAGCCGAGGAGCGCGACGCCGCCGAGGCGAAGATGAACACCATGGCGCTGCCGGCGCTGAACCACCTGCTGGAGCAGATCAAGACCCTGGACGGCGTGCAGCAGCGCCAGGTGATGGCCAGCGCCGACCGCGCCCGGGCCGACATCAACCGTTCGCTGCTGATCATGTCGCTGATGGGCGTGGCGGCGCTGGCGGTGGGCGTGAGTTTCGCCATCTCGGCCCGTTCCATCACGCGGCCGCTGGAGGCGGCCATCGCCATCGCCACCCGGGTCGGGCAGGGCGATCTCAGTTCCGTGATCGAGGTCACCTCGCGCGACGAGACAGGCGAACTGCTGCAGGCGCTCAAGCACATGACGGCCAGCCTGGCGGCCGAACAGCAACTGCGGCATGCCGTGACGGCGGCCGAGGACGCGACCAAGATGAAGTCCGACTTCCTGGCCAATATGTCGCATGAGATCCGCACGCCGATGAACGGCATCATCGGCATGACCCATCTGGCGCTGCAAACGGACCTCACGCCCAAGCAGCGCAATTACCTGGAAAAGGTGGAATCGGCCTCACGCAACCTGCTGGGCATCATCAACGACATTCTCGACTTCTCCAAGATCGAGGCGGGCAAGCTGGCCTTCGAGCGGGTCGACTTCTTCCTGGAAGACGTGATGGGCAACATCGCCGACCTGTCCACGATGCGGGCCCAGGAAAAAGGCCTGGAGCTGCTGTTCGACGTGGCGCCGGACGTGCCGCACGCGCTGCTGGGCGATCCGCTGCGCTTCGGCCAGGTGCTGATCAACCTGACCAACAACGCCATCAAGTTCACCGAACAGGGCGAGATCGTGGTCACTATCCGCGTGCTGGAGCGGAGCGCCGAACACGTGACGTTGCGGGTGGACGTGCGCGACACGGGCCCCGGCCTCACGCCGGAACAACAGTCGCGCCTGTTCCGCGCCTTCACCCAGGCCGATGCCTCCACCACGCGCCACCATGGCGGTACGGGCCTGGGCCTGACCATCAGCAAGCGGCTGGTGGAAATGATGGATGGCCAGATCGGGCTGGACAGCCAGCCCGGCGTGGGCAGCAATTTTTACTTCACGGCCCGCTTCGGGGTTGGCCAGCAGGAGCCGCCGCAGCCGCTGCCCGACGTCAGCGGCCTGCGGGTGCTGGTGGTGGACGACAACGCCAGCGCGCGCGAGATATTCCTCGGCATGCTGGGCTCCCTGAAGTTCGACGCGGCGGCGGCCGATAGCGGTGCCCACGCCGTGTACGCGGTGGCGCAGGCGCGCGAGCAGGGGCGCCCGTTCCGCGTGGTGCTGATGGACTGGCAGATGCCGGGCATGAATGGCGTCGCCGCCGTCAAGGCGATCCGCGCCGAGGCCGAGGCGGCGGGGGCGGCGCCGCCGGCCATGGTGATGGTGAGCGCCTACAGCCGCGACGCCCTGCTCGATGAGCTGCACGACCTGGCCGTGGAAGCCACGCTGAGCAAGCCGGTGAGCGCCTCGACCTTGCTCGATTCGATCTCCACCGTGTTCGGCCAGGACTTGCGGCGCTGCCGCAAGGCGCGCCGCGACGACAGCTATCGCCAGGCCGAACTGGCCGTGCGCGGGGCTTACCTGCTGCTGGTGGAGGACAATGAAGTGAACCAGGAGGTGGCGCAGCAGATCCTGAGTGACGCCGGTGTGCGGGTCGACATCGCCAGCAACGGCGCCCTGGCGCTGGCCAGGCTCGCCGCCAACGATTACGACGGGGTGCTGATGGACTGCCAGATGCCCGTTATGGATGGCTACGACGCCACCCGCAAGCTGCGCGAGGATGTGCGCCACGCGGCCTTGCCCGTGATCGCCATGACGGCCAACGCCATGGTGGGCGACAAGGAGAAATGCCTGGCGGCCGGCATGAACGATTTCATCGCCAAGCCGATCGACGTGGCGCAGCTGTTTACGACGCTGGCGCGCTGGGTCAAGCCGCGCGTACCGGCGCCGGAACCGGCCGCGCCGGAAGCCGTGCCGGAAGCGCAGCCGCTGCCCGCCATCGCCGGCCTGAAAATGGAAGCGGCGCTGCAGCGGGTGGGCGGCAACGCGGCCTTGATGCGCAAGCTGCTAAGCCGATTCGTGGAAACCCAGATCGACGCCATGCAGCGCATCGCCGATGCGATGGATAACAACGACCTGGCGGCGGCCACGCGCGAGGCCCACACCGTCAAGGGCCTGGCGGGCAATATCGGCGCCATGGCGCTGGCCGACGCGGCGGCCAAGGTGGAACAGATATTGGCCCAGGGCGTGGAGGAGGGGCGCGATGCGGCCCTCGCCGCCATGGGCCAGGAGTTGGGCGAGATGGTGACGCGGGTGTCGATGGCGCTGCGCGGCACGGCCGCCGCGGCGCCTGCGGCCGCGCAGGCGGGGCAAGCGGCGCTTGCGGCCCCGGCGCCCGCCGATCCGGCCGTGCTGGCCGGCGAAGTGCGCGAGATGGCGCGGCTGCTGGCGCAGGACGATGCGGCCGCCGTCAAGCTGCTCGATCGCGTGTGCCCCATGTTGACGGCGGCCGGGCAAGGCGAGCCATCACGCCAGCTGCGCCGCATGCTGGCGCAATACGATTTCGAGGGCGCGCTCGACGAATTGCGCGGTGTCGCGACTGCCTTGCAAATATCGCTATAAAATACGGTATTAGCCGAGGAAGATGATGACCACCCCATTGCAAGCCAAGCCGACCATCCTGGTGGTGGACGACACGCCGGACAACATCGACCTGCTGTGCGCCGTGCTGGAACACGATTACCGCACCAAGATCGCCGTCAACGGCGAGCGCGCGCTCAAGATCGCCCGGGGCGAGGCCAAGCCGGACCTGATCCTGCTCGACATCATGATGCCGGGTATGAGCGGCTACGACGTGTGCAAGGCGCTCAAGGCCGATCCGGCCACGCGCGATATTCCCGTCATCTTCGTCACCGCCATGAGCGAGGTGGCCGACGAGCAGCTGGGCCTGAGCCTGGGCGCGGTCGACTACATCACCAAGCCCGTATCGGCGCCCATCGTGCTGGCGCGGATCAAGACCCAGTTGTCCATGAAGCGGGTGCACGACTTCCTGCGTGACCAGAACCAGTTCCTGGTGACGGAAGTGGAGCTGCGCACGCGCGAGATCGTGGCGCTGCAGGATGTGACCATCCACACCATGGCGTCGCTGGCCGAAACGCGCGACAGCGAGACGGGCAACCATATCCGCCGCACGGCGCATTACGTCAAGGCGCTGGCGGAAAGGCTGCGCACCAACCCGCGCTTCGCCGCCTTCCTGACCGACGAGACGATAGAACTGCTGTTCAAGTCCGCGCCGCTGCACGACATCGGCAAGGTCGGCATCCCGGATCGCATCCTGCTCAAGCCGGGCCGCTTCGAGCCGTACGAGATGGAGATCATGAAGACCCACACCACGCTGGGGCGCGACGCCATCATGACGGCCGAGCGTGAACTGGGCATCGAGGTGGACTTCCTCAAGTACGCCAAGGAGATCGCCTACGGCCACCAGGAGAAGTGGGACGGCAGCGGCTATCCGCTAGGACTGGCGGGCGACGCCATCCCCATCTCCGCGCGCTTGATGGCGGTGGCTGATGTGTACGACGCCCTCATCAGCCGCCGCGTGTACAAGGAAGGCATGTCGCACGAGGAGGCCGTGGCCATCATCACGGCCGGGCGTGGCCAGCACTTCGACCCGGACATGGTGGACGCCTTCCTGGCCTTGCAGGACGAATTTATCGCGATCGCGAAACAGTATGCCGACTCCGACCAGGACATGGAGCGCAAGCGCGAAACGCTGGAATTATTTACGAAAGTAGCAGATGCAAATTGACACAGACATGCTGGGATTCGCGGCGGCCAGCTGCACCACCTGTTCCTTTATTCCGCAGGTGTGGCTGGTATGGCGGCAACGCGCCGCCGCCGGTATCTCGATCGGCATGTATTCGATCTTCAGCTTGGGCGTGTTCCTGTGGCTGTGCTATGGCGTGATGATCACGGCCTGGCCCATCATCATCGCCAACGCCCTTACCTTGCTGCTGGCGCTCAGTGTGCTTGGGATGAAGTGGCATTTCGAGCGGGTGGCACCGGAGGATCGCAGCGTTTAGCCCGGATTCAGCTTGATACCTGCCGTGGCGGAATGGCGGTCGCCAGGAAGCTCGCGATACGGTCCACCACCGCGCCCTCCTTTTCGCGGTGCGGCACATGGCGCAGGCCTGGCATGATCGCCACTTGTGCGGGGCCGCCGACCAAACCGGCGATGCGCTCGGGCTGCTGCGGGGAGCCATATTCATCGTCGCCGCCATGCATGACCAGCGTTGGGCAGCGCACCAACGGCAGCACTTGGTCCAGCGACCAGGGCGCGAACGCGGGAGACAGCCAGGTCTCCGTCCACGCATCCAGCACCCAACGGGCTTTGTCGCCGTGGTATTGGCGCAGCCGTGCGAATGCTTGCTCGTGCTGGAACGATGCCTTGGCCTCGACGATGCCGGCCCGCGTGCGGTCTTCCACAAACGCTTGCGCCGATTCCGTGATCAACGCCTGGCAGGCATCCGCATGGCGCGCCGCGCAATGCACGGCCATGCCGCCGCCCACGCTGTGGCCCATCGCGACAAAGCGCTGCAGGCCGAAATGGCGCAGTACCAGCGGAAAATACATGGCCGCTTCCTCCTCAATGAAATCCATGCCGATGTCGTCGCTGCGCGGATCGGACTGCCCAAAGCCCAGCCGGTCGTAAGCGATCACCTGCCTGCCGCTGCCTGCCGCCAGCGCGGCGGGAAAGGAACGCCACAACTGGATACTGCCCAGCGAATCGTGCAGCAGCACGATGGGCGCGCGGCCGTCCGTTGGCGCGGCTGGCGTCCAGCTGCGGGCGAACAGACGGCCTTGCGGCGTGGCGATCCAGTGGTCGGAGGTCGTTGGATTGGAAGTATTCATCGCGGCGGGTTAGTTCAGCAAATGATGCAGCATGGCTGTTGAAGTACTGCCGATCATAACAGCCCGCAGCGCTTTGCCGTCACCACCCCATCAGCTCACCGTGCTGAAAAACCGCATCATCTCCCGGCTCGCATCGGGCCCTTTGCCGTCCGTGTAGCTGCCTTGCGCGCTGCCGCCGGACCAGGCGTGGCCCGCGCCGTGCACCACCCAGTGTTCGACCACGGGCTTGCCATCGTCGCCACGGTGGGTAGTCTGGGTGTAGCGGTGGCCGTTGGGCACGCTGCCCGATTGCACCGACGGCACGCTGGCCGCCGCGTTGCCGTTCAGCCGCTGCGCCATCACCGCCTCGCCGTTGCGGGGGTGGACGGTGGTGTCGCGGTCGCCGTGGAACACGATGATGGGCAGGCTGCCGCCGGAGGCCTTGTTTGCGCCGGTGCCGCGCTTCATGGCGCTCAGCGCCGACGGCAAATCCTGCGCCGACGCATATGGCAGACCGGAATGCACACCCACGGCCGCGAATACGTCCGGGTACAGCGTGCCCACGATGACGGCCATGGCGCCGCCGGCCGACAGGCCCGCCACGTACACTTGCCCGTCCAGCACGCGGTAATCGCGCTTGACCTGTTCAGCGATGCCGGCGATCAGCGATGGCTCGCCCTGGCCGCGCTGCTGGTCGATGGCGTTGAACCAGTTCCAGCATTTGCCATTGTTGGCTTGCCTGGTCTGTTCGGGATAGGCCACCAGGAACTGGCGTTCCTCGGCCACTTCGTTCATGCGGGTGCCGGCCGCGAAGTCGTCCGGGTTCTGGGTGCAGCCGTGCAGCATCACCAGCAGCGGCATGGGCTGGCCGTTGTAGCTGGACGGGATGTATAGCTTGTATTTGCGCTCGCCTGCGTGGTTGGCGTAACTGCCCGTGATGAATTGCGCGCCCGGCGGCAACGGGGCCGGCGCGGCGCGGGGCGCGTCGTAGCCGGGCAGGTCGAGGCCGGACAGGTCCAATGGCGGCAGGTTGAGGTTGGCGACGTCGAACTTCGGTAGTTCGAAGTTCTTCAAGCCGGACGGCAGGGCGCCGTTGATCCCGGCCTGGATATCGACCGCGATGCCCATGCGGTTGAGCAGGTCCTGCGCATACTCGATGGGGTGGGTGGCCGGATCGGGCGCGGCACCGGCTGGGTGGAACGATGCGTCCGGCGGCGGTTGTGGTGCGGTCCTGGCGGCGGCCTGCCGGGCGTCGGCGGCGCTTGGTGCGCGTGGTGCGCCTCGGGCACCGGGAGCGTCGGCGGCGTTGTGAACGTCGTGATCGGCCCGCGCATCGACGCAGACGGCGTCCTCCACCGCCACGTCCGTACCATGGCCGTGTGCATCGGATGCGTCCTCCGTCCTGGCGGGCGGTGAATTAATGTCGCGCATGGCTGGCGTAGTTGGCGTGGTGGCGCGCGGTGTGCCGCGCAGGCCGTTCAGCGCCTGCTGGATGGCCGCCGTGGCGGCGGCCGGTCCCTTGTTCAGTAGTTTGTTGGTCGCGGCGCGCATTTGCGCCAGCAGTGTGGAATCGAATTTCATAAGCCGTCCTTCAACAATGCTGCGCCATCCGGACTACTGGTGGACAGGCGCGTTAGTGAATTCGCCCGGCCAGGGCGGTCTTGACCACGGTGCTCGCGTGCAGCGCGCCGAGCACGAAAATCGATTCGATGGTGGCCAGCGCCAGTTCCACCGAGACGTCGCTGGCGATGCTGGCCATCCCCAGCACCTGGATCTGCAGGCGCTGGCCGGCGGCCTGGATGGCTTCCAGGTCGGCGCGCGAATAGTGCTGCATGCCCAGCACCAGGCTTTTGCGCGCCACCGTCTGCTTGACCACGTCCGCGTGGGCATTGAGCTGGTTGCGGATCGCCGTGCGTATCAGGTCGGTGCGGTTGGAATAAAACCCTTCCTGCACCAGTAAATCGATTTGTCCCAGGTCGATTGGTCCCAGATTGATGGTGATTTTTTCCGATTCGCTCGTTTTGAGCTTCAGCTCTTGCTTGGCCATATGTCTCCGTGCGGCGCTTGGGTTTGGTTGCTGGCATCTGGTAGCCATCCAACCACCATCTACATGGATGGTAGTATAGCCCCATGACGTGGCAGGTCAAGCGCGATTTCCCGCTTTGCGTTATGGTGACGCATCGAAATAGTCGGGCCGCCGCGCCTGCGGCACGGCATAATGGACGCATTTCTTCGTTAACAATACAGCAATATGAATTCAACACCGTCCACCACCGCTCCTACCGTGCCCGAACTGGCCACGCCGGTACCATCACCGTGCGTCAGCCTGTGCAAGATGAGTCCCGAGACGGGCTATTGCCTCGGCTGCATGCGCACCCTCGAGGAAATCATCGCCTGGTCCAAGGCGGACGACACGTACAAGCGCGGCGTGTGGGCGGAAATCCGGCGCCGCGAGGCATTGATCGACTTTTAAGGGAAGGTGGCAGGCATGCATGGATTACCCGATTCGATCCAGGTGTTCGAGCGCGGCTGGCTCTCGTCCAACAACATCCTGCTGGTGGGCCGCCACGACACGGCCCTGATCGACAGCGGCTACCTGACCCATGCGCCGCAGACGCTGGCGCTGGTGCGCCACGGGCTGCACGGCCGCCATCTGGACCGGCTGCTCAACACGCACCTGCATTCCGACCACTGCGGCGGCAACGCCATCCTGCAGGCCCATTATGGCTGCAATACGGCGATTCCGGCGGCGGAGGCGGACAAGGTGCGGCATTGGGACGTGGAGGCGCTCAGCTTCAAGGCCACCGGCCAGCAGTGCGAGCGCTTCAGCTTCGACAGCACCATCTCCTGCGGCGACGTGCTGACGCTGGCCGATATGGAATGGCGCGCCCTGGGTGCGCCCGGCCACGATCCCCATTCGCTGATTTTCTACTGTCCTGAGCACCGCGTGCTGGCCTCGGCCGACGCGCTGTGGGAGAACGGTTTTGGCGTGATCTTCCCGGAGCTGGACGGCGAGTCCGGCTTCGCCGAGGAGCGCGCCACGCTGGACCTGATCGAAGGGCTGGACGTGCGGCTGGTGATCCCCGGCCACGGCGCGCCGTTCACGGACGTGCAGGGCGCGCTGGCGCGGGCCCGCTCGCGGGTCGATTACCTGGAGGCCGATCCGGTGCGCAACGCGCAGAACGCGATCAAGGTGCTGCTCAAGTTCCTGCTGCTGGAACGGCAGCGCATCGCCCTGGCCGAATTGCCGCAGATGCTGTTGTCCATGCCCGTGTTCGCGACCGCCAATACGCGCTATCTGCGCCAGACGCCGGAGCAACTGGCGCAATGGGCGGTGGGCCAGCTGGTCAAGGGTAGCGCGGCACACGTCGAGGGTGAGTACTTACTTAACGACTAGCGGCGGGGCGCTGTAGCGCGCCTCCTCCGTTACCCGCACGACCGTTCGGTTTGCGGTCTATAATCGTTCGACCGCCGTTTTTATCCACTTCCATCCACTTCCGTCAGCGAGTTCGATATGGCCTTGCCAGCAGTGTTGCAGAACCTCACGCTCCCCGTGATCGCCTCCCCCATGTTCATCGCCAGCGGCCCGGCCCTGGTGGCGGCCCAGTGCAAGGCCGGCATCGTCGGCTCGTTCCCGGCCCTGAACGCGCGCCCGGCCGAGCTGCTCGACACCTGGCTGACGGATTTGCAGGCCGAGCTGGCCGAGTTCCAGCGCGCGCATCCGGACCAGCGCGTGGGGCCGATCGCCGTCAACCAGATCGTGCACCATTCGAACGACCGGCTGGCGCATGACGTGGAGGTGTGCGTCAAACACCAGGTCCCCATCATCATCTCGTCGCTGCGGGCGCCGCCCAAGGAAATGCTGGACGCCATCCACAGCTACGGCGGCATCGTGCTGCATGACGTGATCTCGATCCGCCATGCGCAAAAGGCGCTGGAGGCGGGCGTGGATGGCTTGATTTTGGTGGCCAGCGGCGCCGGCGGCCATGCCGGCACGCTGTCGCCGTTCGCGCTGGTGGGCGAGGTGCGCAAGTTCTTCTCGGGGCCGATCGCGCTGTCGGGTTCTATCGCCACCGGCGACGCTATCCTGGCGGCGCAGGCCATGGGCGCCGATTTCGCCTACATCGGCTCGCGCTGGCTGGCCACCAAGGAGTCCAACGTGGCTGACAGCTACCGCGATGCGATCGTGGCGTCGTCCGCTGCGGATATCGTTTATACCAATTTGTTCACCGGGGTGCACGGCAACTACCTGAAGAAATCCATCCTCGCCGCCGGGCTGGATCCGGAAGCGCTGCCGGAATCCGACAAGAGCGCCATGAGCTTCGGTTCCGGCAGCGCCAAAGCGTGGCGCGACATCTGGGGCGCTGGCCAGGGCGTGGGCTTGATGGACGACGTGCCCACCACGGCCGAGATGGTGGCGCGCCTGAAACGCGAATACGACGCGGCGCGCGCGCGGCTGAGCCTGTAGCTGGCGCTGGCAGGCTGGTGCGCCAGCCCGCAGCCCGCTCGCCAGCGGAGTTCGGCGCTACCTGCTCGGGTCGTCCACGCGCGCGGCCCGCCGCTTGCCGCCCACGCTTGATGATTTTTTCTTTTTCGTCTGGGGCTGCGCCTGTTTGCGCAGGGCGGCCGCCATGCCCAGCCTGGCCCAGCGCAGCATGTCGCTGGCGTCATCCATCGCTTCGTCGGGCACGCGGTAGTAACGCAGCGCGCACGTCTCGCCCAGCTTCTGGTAGGTGAACTGCACGCAGTGGGCGGCACGGAACTGGGCTTCATTGTCGTCGTCAGCCTTGAAGTACAGGCAGTCGTCCAGAATGATGGCGCAGAACAGGCCGTCGATGTAAATCCCCACGCCACCGAACATACGCTTGCTGCGCACGCTCCCCAGCGGCGCCAGCACGTCGGACAGATAGCTCAGGAAATCAGGCGATACCATGGTCAGTTCCCTTCACGCACGCGATGTTCATTGCGGGCGATGGATTTCGTAGCGCGCGAAGTGCTTCCAGGTACCGTCCGGCTTGGCCGATTCGATCTCAAGCGTCCAGGACGCCGATTCCGGCTGGTAGCTCAGCGTGTCGCGGAAAGGCGCGCTGGCGTAAGGGAAGGTGAATTCGATGGTGTGGTCCGTCATCTTGCCGGTCGCGTGAGGAATCGAACCCTTGGCGCCGAAGCTATCCATCCAGTGCGCAATGACGGCCTGGCTGCCCTGGTCGTAACCGATGAAGACGCGCGCCTCGTATTTGGCCGGCACCTGTACGTCCTTCATGTGCATTTCCGTGAACGTGCCGTTCAGGGCGGGCGTGGCGGCCATGTTGTAGCGCACCGGTTTGCCCATCACGTCCCCCGTCATGACCCAGTCGCCGTCCAGCGCTTTCAACAGGGCGGGGCGGGCGTCGGCAGGGGCGGGTGGCGGGGCGGCGTGGGCGGTGGCCGTCGCCAGCACGCTGGCGAACAGGAAAGTGGTGGAAATGCGCATGGTTCGGGAACGGTTCGCGTTTGGATGGACCAGACGATAGGGGAATATGGACTTTTTGGCAAATGAATCGATGTCTTGCGCCGGCAGCGCGGCAGCGAGACAGCCAGGCAATGAGGCAGCGCGGCGGCTAGGCAGCTAGACAGCGCGGCCGCTGGTGGGCTAGTCCTCCTGCTCCAGCCACTTGCGGGCCGTCGTCACCACCTGCTCGGTCAGGCGGCGCGTGAGCGGGGTCTGGATGTCCCACGCGTGCCAGATCAGTGGCACGTTCAAACTGGCGCCGGGCGCCAGTTCCACCAGCGCGCCCGCGCGCAGTGCCGCTTCACATTGCAGCACGGGCAGCATGCCGTAGGCGTAGCCCGCTTCCAGGAATCGTACAAATCCCTCGGAACTCGATAGCGCGTGGTGCGGATAGCGCACCGGTTGGCCGAAATGGCGGCCGAGGAACTGGTCCAGCAGCGCGTCCTTGCGGTCGAACACCAGCGCCGGCGCCTTCTGCACCGCGTCCAGCGTGAAGCCCTCCTTGAACCAGCGCTGCGCGAACGCGGGCGCGGCCACGCACAGGTAGCGCATCGCGCCCAGCGGTGTGGCGGTGGTGCCGGCCACCCGCGTCGCTTCGCTGGTGACGCAGGCGAACACGCGGCCTTCGCGCAGCTGGCTCAGTGTGTGGTCCTGGTCGTCGAGGCGGATGCGCAGCAGGCAGGCGTCCGACAGCAGCAGCGGCGCCACCGCTTCCTGCAGCCAGGTGGCGGCGCTGTCGGCGTTGACGGCGATGGCGATGTCGGGCCGCTCGTCGGCCTGGCCGGGGCGCTGCTTCAAGGCCGCTTCCAGCAGGCGCACCTGGCGATAGTGGGCGATCAGGCGCTGGCCCGCCTCCGTCGCTTGCGGCGGCTGGGTGCGCACCACCAGCAGTTCGCCGGCGTCGTTCTCCAGCAGCCGGATGCGCTGCGACACGGCCGATTGCGTGATCGACAGGGCCACGGCGGCCTTGTCGAAACTGCCATGCTCGATCACGGCGTCGAGGGCGGCCAGGCCCCGGTAATCCACTGCGCTCATTAGTTTCTCTAATGTTTATCCAATATTATTAATTATACTTATATCCACCCTGGCCGTAAGCTGGCGGCCTGTTGAAGGAGAAAACATGGCGGCGACGGCATTTTTGAAGGGACTGGGCTTGGGCGGCAGCCTGATTGTGGCGATCGGATCGCAGAACGCTTACCTGCTGCGGCAGGCGCTCAAGCGCGAGTTCGTGCTGACCTGCGTCGCCATCTGCGTCGTGTGCGACATGGCGCTGATCGCGGCCGGGGTGGCGGGCATGGGGCAGCTGATCACCGGTGCGCCGGCATTGTTGTTGTGGTTGAAGACAGGCGGCGCGGCGTTCCTGCTCGCGTATGGCTGGCGCGCGGCCCGTTCCGCGCTGCGGCCCGCGGCGCTGGTGGCGGGTGAGGCGGCGGCCGTGTCCAGCCACGGCGCGGTGGTGGCGGCCATGCTGGCATTCAGCCTGCTTAATCCCCACGTTTATCTGGACACGGTGATCCTGCTCGGCTCCATCGGCGGCCAGCAGGCAGGCAATGGGCGCCTGTATTTCGCGGCCGGGGCGATGGCGGCATCACTGGCTTGGTTCAGTGGGCTGGGATTGGGCGCGCGCTATCTGGCGCCCGTGTTCGCGTTGCCACGGGCGTGGCAGGTGCTCGATGGCGTGATCGCCGTGGTGATGTGGGCCATCGCCGCGTCGCTGTTCATTGGATGAACGCAGGGCTTGTGAACTTGGAGTCAGACCATGCCGCCACAGCGGCGAGTCTGACCCTTTGGCCGGCAGGCCTTACTTCTCGCTGTCGGTCTTGATGGCCCACAGGCCGGGCAGGTTGCGCCAGTAGCCGTAGGCGTCCATGCCGAAACCGACCACGAAGCGGTTCGGGATGGTGATGCCGACGATGTCGGCCTTGCATGGCTTGGCCTTGCCGATCGCCTTGTCGCAGAACACGGCCAGGATCACTTCGGACGCGCCCATGTCCAGCAGGCGTTGTTTGACGTGGGCCAGCGTTTCGCCTTCGTCCAGGATGTCGTCCAGCACGATCACGGTGCGGCCCGTCACGTTCGAACGCGGCACGACTTTCCACACCACCTGGCCGCCCTGGTCCTCGTCGCCATAACGGCTGACGTGGATGTAGTCGAATTCGAGTGGGAAGGTCAGCTGCGGCAGCAGGTTGCCCGTGAAGACGACGGCGCCGCCCATCACGCCCAGCACCAGCGGGAATTCCTGGCTGTCGGGCGCGTTGAAGCGGGTGTTGAGGGTGTCGGCCATGCGCGTGACGGCGGCATCGACGGTCTCTTTGTTGAACAGTTCTTCTGCCGTTTCCAGCAGGGCGCGCGCGCGGTTGTGGTGGAAGTCTTGCATGATCTTCTAGTTTTTCTAAAACGGGTGAACAATCCCGCTATTATCCGTCATATCCCACCGTGTCGGGGTAGTTGGATTTGCGCCACAGCCACTGCACCTAGTGTGGTTTAGCGATAATCGCGCACGTCGTCGATCACCTTGCCGTCGCTGGGCAGGCTGCCGCGCGCGGCAAAACACACTTCGCCGCGCAGCTTGGTGAGATCGCGTATCGAATCGATCACGGCCGCGCCCAGGCTGGCGCTGGCGGCCTGCGGATCGTCCACTTCGCAGTGCAGCGTCATCACGTCCTGCGCCATGTGGCCAGATACCACCAGCCGCGCCTTGTGGATCTGCGGATGGCGGCGTGCGATGTCGTGCACCTGCGAAGGGTGGACGAACATGGCGCGCACCTTGGTGGCCTGGTCGGCCCGTCCCAGCCAGCCGCGGATGCGCGTATTGGTGCGCGCGCCCGCCGCCGGCGCGTGCGCCAGTTCGGCCGACAGGTCGCCCGTGGCGAAGCGGATCAGCGGATAGTCGTGGTTGAACAGCGTGACCAGCACTTCGCCGATCTCGCCCGGCGCCACCGGGTCGCCCGTGCCGGGGTGGACGATCTCCAGGATCACTTCCTCGTCCAGCACCATGCCTGGATCGAGCACGCCGGCACTGGCCGTTTCATAGGCGATGCTGCCGATATCGGCCGAGGCGTAGGTCTGGAACACATGCGGCACGCCGTTCTGCACGAACCACGCGCGCAGCGATTCGGGCAGCGCTTCGGCGCCCATCATGGCGTTACGCACGCTGGAAATGTCGGCGCCCATCTCGCGTGCCTTTTCGATGATGAGCTTCAGGAACGATGGCGTGCCGATGTAGGTGTCGGGCCGCAGTTCGGCCATGGCCTGCACCTGCATCTCCGTCTGCCCGGCGCCGGCCGGGATCACGGCGCAACCGATGCGGGCCGCGCCGCCTTCGACCATGAAGGCGGCCGGCGTGAAGTGGTAGGAGAAGCAGTTCTGTATCAACCCGCCCGGGCGCACGCCGGCCGCGAACATGGGCCGCGAGAAGCGCCACCAGTCCTGGCCCGCGCCTTCGGGATCGAAGATGGGGCCGGGCGACATGTAGATGCGCGCCAGCTGGCTGGCCGGGGTGGCGTTCAGGCCGCCGAACGGCGGGTGCTGGCGCTGCAGTTCCTTCAAGCCGGACTTGCGCGTCACGGGAAGCTGGGCCAGCGCGGCGCGGCTGCCGATGTCGCCCGCCTGCACGCCGTGCAGGATGCGCGCCCAGCCGGGCGTGCCCTGGGCCTGCGCCACCAGGCGCGGCAGGCGTTGCATCAGGTCGCGTTCGCGCTGTACGGGGTCGCGCGTCTCCAGGCTATCGAGCGTATCGGCCATGTTGAATCCTTGTGTGAAGTCAAATTTTTTCGGCAGTGATGTCAGGCCAGCCAGCGTTTGCGGCGGCGGTAGAACTTCATGTCGCGGAAGCTCTTGCGCCCGGCGCCGGACACGCCCAGGTAGAACTCCTTGACGTCCTCGTTGCTGGCCAGGTCGGAGGCAGCACCTTCCATCACCACCCGGCCGTTTTCCAGGATGTAGCCGAAATCGGCGTAGCGCAGCGCCACGCTGGTGTTCTGCTCGGCCAGCAGGAAGGACACGTTCTCCTTCTGGTTCAGGTCCTTGACGATGCCGAAGATCTCCTCGACGATCTGCGGCGCGATGCCCATCGACGGTTCATCCAGCAGGATCATGGACGGCTTGGCCATCAGCGCGCGGCCGATGGCGCACATCTGCTGCTCGCCGCCGGAGGTGTAGCCGGCCTGGCTGGCGCGGCGCTCCTTCAGGCGCGGGAAGTAGTGGTAGACCTTGTCCAGCGCTTCCTTCAGTTGCGGGCGCGACAGGCTGCGGGTGTAGGCGCCCGTCAGCAGGTTGTCCTCGATGGTCAGGTGGCCGAAGCAGTGGCGCCCTTCCATCACTTGCGACAGGCCCCGCTTGACCAGTTCATTGGGCGTGAGCTGGTCCACCCGCTCGCCCTTGAACTGGACTTCGCCCTTGGTGACGTCGCCGCGCTCGCCGCGCAGCAGTGTCGAAATGGTTTTCAGGGTGGTCGACTTGCCGGCGCCGTTGGCGCCCAGCAGGGCCACGATCTTCCCTTGCGGGACTTGTAGCGATACGCCTTTGAGCACGAGGATCACATGGTCGTAGATCACCTCGATGTTGTTGACCGACAGGTAGGGCTGGCTGCTTACGGTTTCGGCTGCGGCGGCTGTGTTCATGGTCATTCTTCGCTGGTTAAAAAAGATGCGGGGAGGAGGAGGGACTCCCCGCATCAGGGCGCGTTACAGCTATGGCGTGGCTATTTCGCGCAGGCTGGCGTTATTTTTTTCTCGGCTGCGTAGGCGTTGGACGAATCCTCCAGCAGCTTGCGGGTCAGCGCCTTGTCGCCCACCACCCAGTTCGGCGTGATGGCGTTCCACTTCTTGCCGTCCCACTGCTGGACCTTCACGGCGCCCGAGCCTTCATGGTCGTCGCAGCTGGTCTTCACCACCGGCAGCATGCCGAAGGCGCCAATGGCTTTCTCGCGCGCCTCGTCCACGTTCAGGTGTTCCAGGCCCCAGCGCAGTTGTTCGCCGGTGACGGCCTTGCCCTTGCCGAATTTGTCCTGCGCGGTGCGCATCGCTTCCACCCACAGGATGGCGGCCGTCACGCCGCGCATGTGGTACACGGAACCGACGCGGTTGCGGTCGGCCAGGTTGCCCTTGCCGGCGTCATACAGCTTCTTGTGGATCTCGTCCATCACCGGATAGTTGCCGGGAGTGTTGAAGGTCATCGCGCTGTAGCCCTTGGCGGCATCGCCGGCCGGCACGGTGTCTTCCTCGGAACCGGCCCACCACACGCCCAGCATCTTCTCGCGCGGGAAGCCGTTGCGCTGGGCGGTCTTGATGGCGACCGAATTCATCACGCCCCAGCCCCACAGGATCACGTAGTCAGGATTGGCCTGGCGGATCTGCAACCATTGCGACTGCTGCTCACTGCCCGGCGGCGGCACGGCGATCTTGATCAGTTCAAAGCCATGCTGCTTGGACAACGCCTCCAGCACCGGCAACGGTTCCTTGCCGAACGCCGAGTCGTGGTACAGGTGCACGATCTTCTTGCCCTTGAGCTTGTCCATGCCGCCGCTCTTGTCGCCCAGGTACTTGATCATGCCAGCGGCCTGGTTCCAGTAGCTGGTGATGAGCGGGAAGACATAGGGGAACACTTTGCCGTTGGCCGCGTCGGAGCGGCCATAGCCCAGCATCGTCATGGGGATCTTGTCCTGCGGCAGCCGATCCAGCACGCCGTAGGCGATACCGGTCGACAGCGGTTCGACCATGGTGGCGCCGCCGTTCTTGGTCTTCAGGCGCTCGTAGCATTCCACCCCGCGCGAGGGGTTGTATTCCGTTTCGCATTCCTCCCAGCTGATCTTCACGCCGTTCACGCCGCCGTTCATGTTGACCAGGTTGAAGTAGTCGATCACGCCGCCGTAGAAGCCGGAACCGCCCGCCGCATAAGGCCCCACGCGATACGATGGCAGGGCGATGAACTGGTCGGCCCAGGCCGGAACAATGGCACTGGCCGCCAGCGCGGCGCCCAGCATGAGGGATTTGATGCACTTCATTGTTGTCTCCTCCAAGAGTCGGACTACGGATATACCAGCTATATGATTGCGCTCAGTGATGTTCAATGCGGGAACGGCCACAGGCGCAATTTCTCTTTACCGATTTGCCACAAGCGCGCCAAGCCATGCGGCTCGACGATCAGGAAAAATACGATCAGGGCGCCGAACACCATCAGCTCCAGGTTGGACGCCACGTTGGTGGGCAGGGCCAGCCCGTGCGCCAGCACGTTCAGGAACACGGGCAGCAGCACGATGAAGGCCGCGCCCAGGAAGGAGCCGAGCACCGAGCCCACGCCGCCGATGATGACCATGAACAGGATGCGGAACGACAGGTCCAGGTTGTAGGCTTCCGGCTCCACCGTGCCCAGGTAGGCGAAGGCGTACAGCGCGCCGGCCACGCCGCAGTAGAAAGAGCTGACGGCGAACGCCAGCAGCTTGGTGCGCATCAGGCGGAAGCCGATCACTTCGGCCGCCACGTCCATGTCGCGCACCGCCATCCACGAGCGGCCCACGTTGGAGCGGATCATGTTTTTGGCCAGCAGCGCCATCACGGCCACCACGCCCAGCACCAGCAGGTATTTGCTGGCGGGCGTGTCGAATTCGTAGCCCAGGATGGTGATCTTCTGCGCCGTGATCACGCCCGAGCTGCTGTTGTTGGTCAGGAAGGGGATCTTGGTCAGGCACCACAGCACGAAGAACTGGGTGGCCAGCGTGGAGGCGGCCAGGTAGAAGCCGCGGATGCGCAGCGACGGCAGTCCGAACGCGATACCCACCAGCGCCGCCGACAAGCCGCCCAGCACGAAAGCCAGCAGGATCGGCATGCCGGGCACGCGCAGCACGAAGTTGTAGGCGCCGAACGCGCCCACGGCCATGAAGGCGGCCGTGCCCAGCGACAGCTGGCCGGCGTAACCGGTCAGGATGTTGAGCCCCAGCGCGGCCAGCGAGAAGATCAGGAACGGGATCAGGATGGCTGACAGCGCATACGGTGAGGCCAGTACGGGCGCCAGCGCCAGCGCCAGCGCCACCACCAGCAACGCGGCAAGGGCGATGCGGTCCTGGCGGATCGGGAAGATCTGGTTATCGGCCTGGTAGCTGGTCTTGAATTGTCCGGCTTCGCGGTAGAACATGGACGTTCCTCTCAGATTCTGCGGATGATTTTTTCGCCGAACAGCCCTTCGGGCCGCACCAGCAGGAACAGCAGGGCCAGTATGTAAGGGAACCAGCC
Organism: Rugamonas apoptosis; assembly: GCF_014042355.1. Taxonomy (GTDB): domain Bacteria; phylum Pseudomonadota; class Gammaproteobacteria; order Burkholderiales; family Burkholderiaceae_D; genus Rugamonas; species Rugamonas apoptosis. The sequence goes on along the minus strand of NZ_JACEZU010000001.1, from coordinate 473,468 downwards.
CTCGATACCGCCGCCGACCATGGGACCGAGGTAGACTTCGGCCAGCTTTTCCGACGCCCCGATGATCAGGCCACCGACGATGGCGCCCGGCATGGAAGTGAAGCCGCCCAAAATCAGCACCGGCAGCGCCTTCAGCGCGACAAAGGTGAGCGCGAACTGCACGCCGTTGCGGGCGCCCCACAGCAAGCCCGCCACCAGCGCCACCATGCCGGCCACGGACCACAGCACGGCCCAGATGCGCTGCAGCGGAATGCCCACGGCCAGCGCGGCCTGGTGATCGTCGGCCACGGCGCGCAGCGCGCGGCCCACCTTGGTGCGGGCGAACAGCAGGGCCAGCGCCGTCACCAGCAGGGCGCAGATGCCGGCCGCCGCCACGTCGAACTGCGACACGATGATGTTGAATTTATCGAGCAGGAATTGCAGCGGCACGTCCTCGATCGGCAGTTCCAGCTTGTGCACCTGCGAGCCCCACATCAGTTGCGCCAGGCCCTCGATGAAGAAGGCCAGGCCGATGGTGGCCATGAACAGCGTGATCTCGGGTTGGTTGACGAGCGGGCGCAGCACCACCCGTTCGATGGCCAGGCCCAGCACGACCATCACGACGATCGTGATCGGGATCGCCAGCCACACGGACAGGCCGAACTTGTCGATCAGGCCCACGCAGGTGAGGGCGGCGAAGAACACCATCGCGCCCTGGGCGAAGTTGAACACGCCGGAGGCCTTGTAGATCAGCACGAAGCCGATCGCCACCAGCGCGTACATCACGCCCGACAGCAGGCCGCCGATCAGCACTTCGAAGAAAAAGTTTACGTTCATTTAGTGTTCCACCCCGAGATATGCGTTGATCACGTCCTGGTTGGTGCGCACCTCGTCGGGGGTGCCGTCGCCGATCTTCTTGCCGTAGTCGAGCACCACCACGCGGTCCGAGATATCCATCACCACGCCCATGTCGTGCTCGATCAGCACGATGGTGGTGCCGAATTGGTCGTTCACGTCCAGGATGAAGCGGCACATGTCCTGCTTTTCCTCCACGTTCATGCCGGCCATCGGTTCGTCCAGCAGCAGGATTTCCGGTTCGGCCGCCAGCGCCCGGCCCAGCTCCACGCGCTTTTGCAGGCCGTAGGGCAGGCGGCCCACCGGCGTCTTGCGGATAGCCTGGATTTCCAGGAAGTCGATGATCTCCTCGGCCTTGATGCGGTGTTCGATCTCCTCGCGCCGCGCCGGGCCCCAGTACAGCGCCTGCAGCAGGAAGTTCGATTTCATCTTCAGGTTACGGCCCGTCATGATGTTGTCGAGCACCGTCATGCCCTTGAACAGGGCGATGTTCTGGAAGGTGCGCGCAATGCCGGACTTGGCGGCCGCGTAGCAATCCATATTCCGGCGGTGTTCGCCCCGGTAGATGATCTCCCCTTGCTGCGGGCGGTACACGCCGTTGATCACGTTGAGCATGGAGCTCTTGCCGGCGCCGTTGGGGCCGATGATGGCGCGGATCTCGTGTTCCTTGACGTTGAAGGAGATGTCTGTCAGCGCGCGCACGCCGCCAAAGGACAGCGAGATGTTTTTCATGTCCAGGATCACGGGGCCGGTGCGACGGCCGGCGCTGGCGCCCAGATGCGCTTCGATTTCGTTCATTTGCATGGTGGTGTCCTCGGTCATGCCGCTGCCTGGACCGCAGGGTAGGTCTTGCAGTCCCAGATTTTCAGGTCGGCCGAGACGGCGCCCGTGCGGCCGTCCTCGAACTTGACCTGGGTGGTGATGAACTGCGAGCTCTTGCCGTCGTACAGGGCCTCGATCAGCACCGCGTACTTCTCGGCGATGAACTTGCGGCGCACTTTGCGGGTGCGGGTCAGCTCATCGTCGTCCGGGTCCAGCTCCTTGTGCAGCACCAGGAAGCGGTGGATCTGGGTGCCCGCCATCGTGGCCTCGGCGGCCAGGCCGGCGTTGACCTTCTCCACGCAGTCGCGCACCAGTTCATAGGTTTGCGCATGGGCCGCCAGGTCGGTGTAGCCGGCGTAGGCGATGCCGCGCCGTTCGGCCCAGTTGCCCACCGCTTCCATGTCGATGTTGATGAAGGCGCACACCTGGTCGCGCGCATGGCCGAACGCCACCGCCTCTTTAACGAAGGGGAAGAACTTGAGCTTGTTCTCGATGTAGTTGGGCGCGAACATGGCGCCGTCGTGCATGCGGCCCACGTCGGCCGCGCGGTCGATGATCTTCAGGTGGCCTTCGCTGTCGAACAGGCCGGCGTCGCCGGTATGGAAATAGCCGTCGGCGTCGATCACTTCGGCCGTCGCGTCGGGCCGCTTGTAGTAGCCCTCCATGGTGGCGGGCGAGCGCACCAGCACTTCGCCGTTGTCGGCCAACCGTACTTCCACGCCGGGCGCGGGCAGGCCCACGCTGTCGAACTTGATGTGGCCATCTGGCTGCAAACAGACGTAGGCACAGGTTTCCGTGGAACCGTACAGCTGTTTGAGATTGACGCCGATCGAGCGGTAGAAGCGGAACAGGTCGGGCCCGATGGCCGCGCCGGCCGTGTAGGCCACCCGCACCCGCGACAGGCCCAGTACGTTCTTCAATGGGCCATACACCAGCAGGTTACCCAGCGCGTAGGTGGCGCGGTCGGCCAGCGGCACCGGCTTGCGGTCCAGGATGTCGGCGCCGCAGCGGCGCGCCACCTCCATGAAGTGGTGGAACAGGCGGCGCTTGATGGCGCCCGCGTCCTCCATCCGTATCATCACCGTGGTCAGCATGTTCTCGAAAATGCGCGGTGGGGCGAAGTAATAGGTGGGGCCGATTTCGCGCATGTCGGTCAGCACCGTGTCGCCCGATTCCGGGCAGTTGACGGTGAAGCCGGCCACCATGGCCTGGGCCAGCGAGAACAGGCAGTCGCCCACCCACGCCATGGGCAGGTAGGACAGGATGTCTTCGCGTTCCGTCAGCTGGTCGAAACCGACGCCGCCGGTGCCGGCCGCGAGCAGGGAAGTGTGGCTCTGGCACACGCCTTTCGGTTTGCCGGTGGTGCCGGAGGTGTACAGCATGATGGCGTGGTCCGCACCTTTGCCGGCCGCGATGGCCGCTTCGTAGGCGCCGGGATGGTCGCGGTCCCAGGCCCGGCCCAGTTCCTGCACGGCGGCGAAGGCGCTCAGTTCCGGCTGGCGGTAGTGGCGCATGCCCCGTTCGTCCTCGTAGACGATGTGGGCGATGCCGGGGTAGGCGTCCCGCAGTTCGAGCAGCTTGTCGACCTGTTCCTGGTCTTCCACCACGGCGAAGTGGATTTCCGCGTTCTCCAGCACGTAGGCCATGTCGGCGGCCGGCGCGTCCTGGTACAGCGGCACGGGCACGCCGCCCAGCGCTTGCGCGGCCAGCATGGCCCAGTACAAGCGGGGCCGGTTGTCGCCGATGATGGCCAGGTGCATGCCGCGCTCGAAGCCCAGCGCGGCCAGGCCGCAGGCCAGCGCCCGCACTTCCGCGTTCACTTGCGCCCAGTCCCAGCTTTGCCAGATACCGAGGTATTTTTCGCGGAAAGCGGGCCGCTGCGGCCGGTCTACGCCATGCTGCAATAGCCGGCGTGGGAAAGTATCCAATTCAGTTTGCACCAGTGTCTCCTGTTGCGGTCTGTTGTTATGGTGCCGTGCGCGCTAGCGGATTGCCATCCGGATCGCGGCCCGTCATCCCTTTTTGTGTGATGATAGTAGCCTGATGGAAGGGGCCAGGATGTCTTTTCGACGACAATTGCCCTACTTTTTTATGGTGCAATGCAACAATGCAAACAGAACAACTTAGCTTGAAGGAGGCGTTACGCGCAGCCAACTGGGCCCACTGCCTGACGCCGGAGCAGATGGCGCGGGTCGAAGCCGATACCATCGAGACTTTTGTACCCAAGGGCGGCTATGTGTGCCGCAAAGGCGACATGGTGGAAAATTGGCTGGGTATCGTGGGCGGCATGGTCAAGATGAACAACTTCTCGGCCTCGGGCAAGAGCGTGACGTTCACGGGCGTGCCGCCGGGCGGCTGGTTTGGCGAAGGCTCGCTGCTCAAGAACGAACACCTCAAGTACGACGCCATGGCGCTGCGCGACAGCCGCATCGCGCGCATGCCGGCCGCCACCTTCCACTGGCTGCTGGAGAACAGCCTGCCGTTCACGCGCTTCCTGCTGATCCAGCTGAATGAACGGCTGGGGCAGTTCATCGGCATGGTGGAGAACGACCGCCTGCTGAATGTAGACACGCGGGTGGCGCGCTGCCTGGCGTCGATGTTCAATTCCCACCTGTATCCGGGGCTGGAGCCGCTGGTGCAGATTTCGCAGGAGGAGCTGGGCTTCCTGTCGGGCGCCTCGCGCCAGCGCGCCAACCAGGCGTTGCAACTGCTGGAGAAGCAGGGACTGCTCAGCATCGACTACTGCGGGATACGGATCCTGGACCTGGAGGGCTTGCGGCGGTTTGAGGCGTGAGGTGAAAGTGCAGGCGGACAGCCGGGCGGCAATGAGCGTATTGTTCGCTGGCGCGTGCCAGCGCATCTATTTGGGGGAGGTGGCCTTTTCCTTGCGCGGCCTGCCACCTAGCTTGCCGTTCTCACGGGCTGCCGCAGCCTTGGCGGGCGTTATCGCACTGCCGCCGGCCTTGCCGCGTTGGGCAGCCATCCAGCGTTGCGTGCCGAGAAAGCCTTCCAGTAACGCGGGCAGATAGAGGTCAGCGTCCAGCTTGGGAAAGTGGATGCCGAGGCCGGACGGACTGATGTCCGCGTCGGTCAGATCATCCGGCTGCGCGTTCTCCAGCCCTTGCACGTCGCGCGGTGCGAAGGTGATGTGCAGACCTGACGCCAATTTGATAATGACGCGCGCGCTGCGCCGGTCATAGCCAACTGCCGTGGCGGCGGGAAACGTGGCTTGGATGGCCGCCCCGCGCCGGTTAGCTGCTTTGTATGCACGGTCAGTAATTGCCATGAATCAGTCTCCATTTGGCGCAGAGCAGGTTTAATTCTGTTGTCAGCGCCGATGCGATCTTCGATAACGCTGTTTGAGGAAAGCCGTAGTTTTCCCTCAGTTGCGGCGGCCCGTCCGGGCAAGCCAGATTAAATACCGCTTCCATTCCGTTGCCCAGGACATGCACATGTGCTGGGCGATGGTCGTTGAGAAAGACGACTACGCGCAGACCAAGAAAATGCAGTAGCGTTGGCATTGATTATAAACCCAACTAGCTTTGGTTATGCGTCGAGAGAACCGCGCCAGTCACCGGTTTGGCGGAAATAAGCGGTTTTCCATTTCCGCCTCAAAAAACGCATCGGAAATGGAGACATTAGCCGCATCGATGTGCCTGGCTTATGCGTTAACGCAAAGGCGCGGCATTCCGACGATGTGATGGATACCGGCGCGCCATCGATGCATAGCCGTCCCGGCCGCCTTCTGCCCTAGCCGCAATCGCGGTATCATAGAGCTACCTACCATCGTCGCAGGCAGATCCGTATAAACGATTTGCACCCACTTCATGTCCAATACTGACAGTCCCGACATCGCCGCCCGCCTCGCGCGGCTGCGCCAGGCCATGCGCCGCCACCACATCGACGCGCTGATGGTGCCGTCCTCCGACCCGCACCTGTCCGAATACCTGCCCGCCCGCTGGCAAGGCCGCCAGTGGCTGAGCGGCTTCACCGGCTCGGTCGGCACCTTCATCATCACCCTGGACTTCGCCGGCGTGTGGACCGACGCCCGCTACTGGACCCAGGCCGAAACGGAATTGGCCGGCAGCACCGTGCAGCTGATGAAAATTCCCTCCGGCGCCAGCGTGCTGTATATCGACTGGCTGGCGGAACACCTGCTGGCTGGCCAGACGCTGGCCGTGGACGGCGCCGTGCTGGGCCTGGCCACGGCCCGCCTGCTGGCCCAGGCGCTGGAGCGCAAAGGCGCGCTGCTGCGCACCGACCTGGACCTGCTGGATGAGGTGTGGCCAGACCGTTGCGCGCTGCCGGCGGCGCCCGTGTTCGAACATGTGCCGCCGCACGCGGACCTGGGCCGCGCCGCCAAACTGGCCGCGCTGCGGCAGGCCATGCGCGAGCAGGGCGCCAGCCACCACGTGCTGTCCACGCTGGACGATATCGCCTACCTGTTCAACCTGCGCGGCGCCGACGTCAATTTCAATCCCGTGTTCCTGTCGCACGCCCTGGTCGATACGGCTGGCGCCACCCTGTTCGTGGCCGATGGCAAAGTCGCGCCGCCGCTGCGCGCGGCCCTGGCCCGGGATGGCGTGACGCTGGCGCCATATGCCGAAGCCGCCGCCGCGCTGGCCGCGCTGCCGGCCGGCGCCGTGCTGCTGCTGGACCCGCGCCGCGTCACCCACGGCACCCGCCAGGCCGTGCCGGCCGGCGTGGCGGTGGTGGAGGCGATCAACCCCACCACGTTCGCCAAGTCGAAAAAAACGGCGGCCGAGGCGGCCCACGTGCGCCACACCATGGAGCAGGATGGCGCGGCCCTGTGCGAATTCTTCGCCTGGCTGGAGCCGGCCCTGGCCGAACGGCGCGCCACGCCGCTGACGGAACTGGACATCGACCGTGAACTGACGGCCGCCCGCGCCCGCCGGCCCGGCTTCGTCAGCCCCAGTTTCGGCACCATCGCCGGTTTCGGCGCCAACGGCGCCATCATGCATTACCGCGCCACCACGGCGGCCCACGCCGTGATCGAGGGCGACGGCCTGCTGCTGATCGATTCGGGCGGCCAGTACCTGGGCGGCACCACGGACATCACGCGCGTGGTGCCGGTGGGCGAAGCCACAGCCGCCCAGCGGCGCGACTTCACGCTGGTGCTGAAGGGCGTGATCGCGCTGTCGTCAGCCCAGTTCCCGCGCGGCACGCGCTCGCCCATGCTCGACGCGCTGGCGCGCGCGCCCCTGTGGGCGGCCGGCATGGACTTCGGCCACGGCACCGGCCATGGCGTCGGTTACTTCCTCAACGTGCACGAGGGACCGCAGTCGATTTCGCCCACCGCCATGCCGGAGCCGCATACGGCCATGGAACCGGGCATGATCACCTCCGTCGAACCGGGCCTGTACCGTCCCGGCCAGTGGGGCATCCGGATCGAGAACCTGGTGCTCAATGTGGACGGGGGCAGCACGGAATTTGGCAGCTTCCTGCGTTTTGAAACGCTGACCCTGTGCCCGATCGACACCCGCTGCGTGGATTTGTCCCTGCTGCGCGACGATGAGCGCCAGTGGCTCAACGATTACCACGCCACAGTGCGCACGCGCCTGCGTCCCTATCTGGCGGGCGCGCCGCTGGCCTGGCTGGAACGCCGCACGGAGGCCGTATGAGCGCCCGTTCGACCCGGGCCACGTCGGCCATCGACCGCCTCAAGGTCCGCAGTGGCAATGCCAAATACACCATGTCGCGCACCGGCGCCGGCCTGTTCTTCCTGACCGAGGGACCGGGCTTGCCGCCCTTGTGCGCGCCGCTGGAACTGGACGAATTCGTCGCCTTCGTCAACGGGCTGGGGCCGCAGACGCCCAAGCGCATCAGCAAGCTCGATGTGGCGTTTGAAAAACAATTGAACAAGAAGGCGCCTTGAGCGCCACGGCGCGCCCGCTGGCGCGCGCCAGGCAACTAACACAGACAAGAGGCCCATCATGCCCACCATCGATTTCCTGATCGCCTATTGGTCCTCGGGCGAACTGGCCACCAATGGCGTCATCCTGCTCAACCTGATCGGCGCGCTGCTGCTGGGCTTGTTGGTCGGATACGAGCGCTCCTACCACGGCCGCGCGGCCGGCATGCGCACCTACGGCCTCGTATGCATGGCCTCGGCCGCGCTGACCGTGATCACCGGCTATCCCCATTTCTGGTTCGGCGGCCACGTGATCCCGTCGGCCATGGGCACCGATCCCACCCGCATCGTGCAAGGTATCGTGACGGGCATCGGCTTCCTGGGCGCGGGCGTGATCATGCGCGAGGGCTTCAACATCAGCGGCCTGACCACGGCCGCTTCGATCTGGGCCTCGTCCGTGATCGGCGTGATGGTGGGCGTGGGTTTCTATATGTCGGCCATGGGCCTGGCCGTGCTGTGCGCGATGTCCATGATCTTCCTGTCCAAGGTGGAGGCGTGGCTGCCGTCGCGCCATGCGGTGGCCATCACCATGCGCTTCCGGCCCGGCTACATGCCGCAGGAACCGGCGCTGCGCGAAATGGCGCTGGCGCGCGGCTATGAGATCGCCAGCGGCACGCTGATGATCGGCAGCGATGGCGGCGCCCAGGAATGGCGCTTCGTCGCCATCGCGCTCAGCAAGCGCAGCGGCTCGACCCTGCCCCAGGTGGCCGCCGAGCTGGCCGTGTTCGACGGCATCGACAGCTTCCAGCTATCGCATGCCCGCAACTGAGGCAGTCCCACCGATGGAGGCCGACATGATGAACGTGGACGCAAAGGCGATCTTCGATTTCTGGTTCCTGCCGGCCGGCAGTCCCGGCGCCGGCGCCGCGCGGGCCGAATGGTTCCGCAAGGACGACGCCTTCGACCGCCAGATCGAGCGCCAGTTCGGCCCCCTGATCGAACAGGCGCTGGCCGGCGGCCTGCACCACTGGGACGCGGGCGGCCCGCAGCCGGCGCTGGCCCGCATCCTGCTGCTGGACCAGTTCACCCGCAACGTCTATCGCGGCACGCCGCGCGCCTTCGCCGGCGACCGGCTGGCGCTGCAGGCCGCGCAGGACATGGTGGACGACGACGAGGACCTGGCCCTGCCGCCGTTGCAGCGCGCCTTTGTCTACCTGCCGTTCGAGCACGCCGAGGATGTGGACATGCAGCGCCAGTCGGTGGCCCTGTTCACGCGGCTGGCGGCGGCCGGCACGGGCTTCGAGAGCATGCTCGGTTACGCCCAGCGGCATCGCGAGGTGATCGAACGCTTTGGCCGCTTCCCGCACCGTAACGCCATCCTGGGCCGGCCCTCCACGCCGCAGGAGCTGGAATTCCTGAAACAGCCGGGATCGGGTTTCTGATGCGCCGTCCGACCTTGACCCTGATCGGCGCCGGCCATGTGGGCCGCGTGTTCGGCCGCCTGCTGGCCCAGGCCCATTGTTTCGAGATCGCCGACGTGTTGACCCGCTCACCGGCTTCGGCCCAGGCGGCGCTGGCGTTCATCGGCGCCGGCCGCGCTGCGGGCGGCTGGGATGGCTTGCGCCCGGCGGACGTGTACCTGCTGGCCGTGGGCGACGACCAGATCGTGCCCGCCTGCGCCGCGCTGGCCCAGGCGGTGCCGCTGGCCGGCGCCGTCGTGTGCCATTGCAGCGGCGCGCTGGCCTCGGACCAGTTGCAGGCCGCGCGCGCGGCCGGGGCGCTGGTGGCCAGCGTCCACCCGATCCGCAGCTTCGCCGATCCCGAGGCAGTGGCGGCCGCTTTCGCCGGCACCTATTGCGGCGTGGAGGGCGATGCGGACGCGCTGGCCATCCTCAACCCGGCGCTGGAAGCGATCGCCGCGCGGCCGGTGGCCATCGACGCCTCGGCCAAGACGGTGTATCACGCGGCGGCCGTGTTCGCCAGCAATTACCTGGTGACGGTGCTGGACGCGGCCTTGCGCGCCTATCAGGCGGCCGGTGTGCCGGAAGCGGTGGCGCGTGAACTGGCCAAGCCACTGGCGACGGAAACGCTGGCCAATGTGTTCCGGTTGGGCGCGCCGGCCGCGCTCAGCGGCCCGGTGGCGCGCGGCGATTACGCCACCGTGGCGCGCCAGCAGCAGGCCGTGACCGCGTGGGATGGCGCCACGGGCGCGCTGTACGAGGCGCTGGTGGCGCCCACGGCGGACGTGGCGCGCCGCAAATCCCGCTAGCTTGCGCCCGCAGCCCGTGCGCCACCCTTGCAAATTACTAGTTCACAACTATATTTTAAACAAGAGGCAGGACCGTCCCCGTGCGCCGTTGCCGCCGTGGAGATACGAATTTGCAAATTAATGGCCGGACTAGTCGACAAACCCCGGAATTAGCAATAAGCTTGTCCTCTGGAATCTTTTTGTTGACGAATCAGGCAATCAGAAAAACAAGTGAGCGTGCGCGCGGCCCAAGCCAGCGCCTATAGGATAGGGATAGGGGTAAGAACATGTTATTTCTGAAGAGTACGACGGTAACCAAGGCGCCCGGCATCTACGAAGTGGACATCGCCGCCAAGCCGCCAGGCAAGACCTACGGCGTCTTCCTGGCCACCGATCCGGACAACCAGCCAACGGAAGTGCTGTCGGCCCTGGCCGCCATGGGTTTCCACAACACTTACAGCGGCGGCTACACCCACAAGGACCGCGGCAAGGTGCTGGACCTGCATTTCCAAAAGGATGGCACCGACCTGTTCAAAGGCTGGAAGGCCGAGGAATGCGAGGCCAACCTGGCCGCCATCACCAGCCTGTTCAACGGCATCGGCATCCAGATCAGCCCGCGTGTGATGACGCTGGCCGAAGCCTACGCCTGATCCCGGCCTGGTCCCGGTCCAGGCATCAAGCCTGGACTTCGATGTGGTACAGGGCCCACGGGCAGGCACCGAAGCGCTCCGGCAGCGGTTTGGCGGCCATTTCCGGCACCTGATCGGCATCGTAGACGGCCCATAGCGGGCCCAATCCCCCCAACGCCATCGGTGCGCCATCCAGATGGGTGGCCACGATGTAGCGTTGCGCCCGCGCTTGCGCCAGGCTCAGCGTGGCCGCATAACCATCCACCGCCCGCAACACCAGCTTGCCGCTGTCGGCCAGGCTGGCGCCGGCCGCCTTGACCACATCCACCAGTGCCGGACCGCGCAGCAGGTGCGGCTTGCCGTCGTATTCCAGCGTGGGACGGATGGTGAACGCGGGCAAGGCCAGCAGCGCGTTGTAGTCAAACGCATGGGCCTTGTCGAAACTGAGCTTTTGCTTGTGCATCATCTGGTCCGTCACCGGGTCGAACGGGCCGCGGTTGGGCTGGACCATGGCGCCTGTCACCGTTAGCAGGGCCGGTCCGCGCAAGGCCGGGGCGGGCGCGGCGGCGTTGGCGCGCAAGACGGGCAGCGATATGGCGGCTGCGCTGGCGGTCAGGAACTGGCGTTTTTTCATGAGTGGCGTCCTCGGCTGATGGGATGCCGCTATCATAACGCGCATGGACTTGTTTGACGCCACCACCGGCCTGACCCCCATTCCCATCGAGGATGGCGCACTGGCGTTCCAGCAGCGGCTGGCCTTGCCTTGGCCGCCGGAACAGGTGCTGGCGCGCCTGATCGCGGAAACGGACTGGCGCGCGGAATCGATTACCTTGTGGGGCAAGACCCACCCCCAGCCGCGCCTGACGGCCTGGTATGGCGAGGCCCGCTACCGCTATTCCGGCATGACGCTGGAACCGCAGCCGTTTACGGCCTTGCAACTGGCCATCAAGGCCGCTGTCGAAGCAGCCACAGGGCGGCGCTACAACAGCGTGCTGCTCAATTACTACCGTGACGAGCGCGACAGCATGGGCTTCCACAGCGACGATGAAGCGGAACTGGGGCCGGAACCGGCCATCGCCTCCGTCAGCTTCGGCGCGCCGCGTACTTTCATCCTCAAGCACAAGCGCTTGCCGCGCACGGTCAAGCTGGCGCTGGGCGACGGCAGCCTGCTGTTGATGGCCGGCACCCTGCAGCGCCACTGGCGCCACGGCATCAACAAGGAGCGCACGCCGTGCGGGCCGCGCGTCAACCTGACTTTCCGCAGCATTCTTTAATTCATCTAATTTGCGCCAATTACGCGCTATTGCACGCATCCGCCGCCATGGCGGGCTGGTCGCCGTGCGCGCCCCCGGCCTTACAACTTGACACACTTCTTACGGATTCGGGACGGACGTTGCCTGACCTAACTGATATCTTGGTCACATCGCAATTCAGAGAACTGCGATCCCAGGCAAGTCCCTCAACTTTTTGCTGAAAGATCCAACAAATGAAAAAGATTCTGTTCGCATTGATTGCTTCCGCCACCGCCTTGACGGGCGTGGCCGCCCATGCCGCCGATGCCGGCACGGGCTATGTGGGCGCCGGCCTGGTCGGCAGCCGCTACAACTTCGACGTGCCCGTCACGTCCGCCACGGATGACCACAGCGGCAACAAGGCCAGCGGCAAGATCTTCGCCGGCTACAACATTGACAAGACCTTCGCTGTGGAAGGTGGTTACACCAACTTCGGCAGCCAGAGCTATAACTACACGCTGAACGGCGCCAACGGCCGCCTGGAAAGCGATGCCCATTCGTTCTATGTGGCCGGCAAGGCCAGCATGCCCGTCAACGAGCAAGTCAATGTGTTCGGCAAGCTGGGCGTGGCACGCAACCACAACAGCGTGGACGCGACGGGCGCGGCGGCGGCCTACGGCGGCAGCGGCAACAAGAACGCGCTGTACGCCTCCGTGGGCGGCGAGTACGCGCTCAACAAGAACGTCTCGCTGTCGCTGGAATATGAACACTACGGCAAGAACGACAACGATCAGGGCCGCAAGACCGGCGCCATCACGGGCGGTCTGCGCTACAACTTCTAAGCCACCCCTCGCGCCTCACGCAGCTGCGACTTAGAAACGGGAGCGCCGTTCCGGCTCCCGGGCAACAAAAAAAGGCACGGTGTTTGCGCACCGTGCCTTTTCCGTTCAGCGCTGAGGCTTACACCGTCAGTGGCTTGTAGCGGATACGTTTGGGCTTGGCGCCTTCTTCGCCCAGGCGTTTCTTCTTGTCGGCTTCGTATTCCTGGTAGTTACCGTCGAAGAAGGTCACTTGCGAGTTGCCTTCGAACGCCAGGATGTGGGTGGCGATACGGTCCAGGAACCAGCGATCGTGCGAGATCACCATCACGCTGCCGGCAAATTCCAGCAGCGCATCTTCCAGCGCGCGCAGGGTTTCCACGTCCAGGTCGTTGGACGGTTCATCGAGCAGCAGCACGTTGCCGCCCATCAGCAGCGTCTTGGCCAGGTGCAGACGGCCGCGTTCACCGCCCGACAGGTTGCCGACGATCTTTTGCTGGTCGCCGCCCTTGAAGTTGAAGCGGCCCAGGTAGGCGCGCGACGGCATTTCGAAGCGGCCCACGCTGAGCATGTCGGCGCCGCCCGTTACGTCCTCGAACACGGTCTTGCCGTCCGACAGCGCATCGCGGTGCTGGTCGACGATGGACACCTTGGCCGTCTTGCCGATCACCACTTCGCCGCTGTCCGGGGTTTCCTTGCCGGTGATCATCTTGAACAGGGTCGACTTACCGGCGCCGTTGGGGCCGATGATACCGACGATGGCGCCAGCCGGAATGGTGAACGACAGGTTGTCGATCAGCATGCGGTCGCCGAAGGACTTGGACACGTTCTTGAACTCGATCACTTCATTGCCCAGGCGCTCGGCCACGGGGATGAAGATCTCCTGGGTTTCGTTGCGTTTCTGGTATTCGTGCTCGCTCAGTTCATTGAAGCGGGCCAGACGGGCCTTGGACTTGGCCTGGCGCGCCTTGGGATTCTGGCGCGACCATTCCAATTCCTTCTGCAGCGCTTTCTGGCGTGCCGATTCCGTCGCCTCTTCCTGCTTCAGGCGGGCTTGCTTCTGGTCCAGCCACGAGCTGTAGTTGCCTTTCCATGGAATGCCGCTGCCGCGGTCCAGTTCCAGAATCCACTCGGCGGCGTTGTCGAGGAAGTAGCGATCGTGGGTGATGGCCACCACGGTGCCAGGGAAGCGCAGCAGGAATTGCTCCAGCCATTCCACCGATTCAGCGTCCAGGTGGTTGGTTGGCTCGTCCAGCAGCAGCATGTCGGGCTTGGACAGCAGCAGACGGCACAGCGCCACGCGGCGCTTCTCACCACCCGACAGCACGCCGATCTTGGCGTCCCATGGCGGCAGGCGCAGCGCGTCGGCCGCCATTTCCAGTTGCAGATTCAGGTTGCCGCCGTCGGAGGCGGAAATAATGGCTTCCAGCCGGGCCTGTTCGGCGGCCAGCGCGTCGAAGTCGGCGTCTTCCTCGGCGTAGGCCGCGTACACGGCGTCCAGCTTGGCTTGCGCCTCGAACGCTTCACCCAGGCCGCCTTCGACGGCCTGGCGCACGGTCTGTTCCGGGTCCAGTTGCGGTTCCTGCGGCAGGTAGCCGATGTTCAGGCCCGGCATGGGGCGTGCTTCGCCCTGGATGTCGGTATCGATGCCGGCCATGATCTTGAGCAAGCTCGACTTACCGGAGCCGTTCAGGCCCAGCACGCCGATCTTCGCGCCCGGGAAGAAGGACAGCGAAATATCTTTCAGGATCTGGCGCTTGGGCGGGACGATTTTGCCCACGCGGTTCATGGTATAGACGTAATTTGCCATTGAAAATCTCGGTTAGAAAACGGTAAAACGGGTGGAAAAACGGGGAAGGGTGACAGCATACACAAAAACGGCCGCCATGCGCCAAAAACCCGGGCCGCGGCAAGGCTGTCCTTGACCGCGGCGAAGAAACCGTCCCGCAAATCGGGGACGTAACACCATTTATCCACAAGGGAATATTGTGTTACGTCCCCGATTTTTCAGCACGGCAAGGGCGCGGGGCGGCGCATCAGCCACAACCCTTCGGCCACGTACAGCACCAGCGCGCCCCAGATCACGGCGAAGCCGGCCAGCCGGGCCGGCGTGAACGTTTCGTGGAAGTACCATACGCCCAGCAGCATCTGCCCTGTGGGGCCGATGTATTGCAGCAGGCCCAGCACGGACAGCGGAATGCGGCGCGCGCCGGCCGCGAACAGCAGCAGCGGAATGGCCGTGATGGGGCCGGCCGCCACCAGCAGCCAGCGCGTGCTGTCGTGCGGCGTGCTGAGGAAGGTGCTCTGGCCATGCCAGCCGAGCCAGCCCAGGTAAACGAGCGCCAGCGGGAACAGCAGCATGGTTTCCAGCGACAAGCCTTCCAGGGCGGCCAGCGCGGCCGTCTTGCGCAGCAGGCCATATACGCCGAAAGTGCCCGCCAGCAGCAGCGCGATCCACGGCAACTGGCCGCCCTGCCAGGTGAGCCAGGCTACGCCGCAGCCGGCCACGACTATGGCCAGCCACTGGCCGCGCCGCAGCTTTTCCTTCAGCACCAGCAAGCCCAGCAGCACGTTGACCAGCGGATTGATGAAGTAGCCGAGGCTGGAGTCGAGCACATGGCCATTGTTGATGGCCCAGATATAAATGAACCAGTTGCTGCTGAGGAAAATGGCGCTGGCCACGAAGCTGGCCAGCACCTTGGGCTGCTGGCGCAGCTTGGGCAGCCAGCCCCATTGGCGCCGCACGGTCAGCACGATGGCCAGGAACAGCAGCGACCACACCATGCGGTGGGCCAGGATTTCCAGCGGCGTCACTTCACCGATGGCGTGAAAATACAGAGGGAACAGGCCCCAGACGAGAAACGCCAGCGCGGCGTAGATAATTCCGGTGTTCATGGTGTGGCGGGGGAGGGCGCGAGGCAAGGCCTGTCATTATCCCCGAAATGGTGCAGGCCCGCTGACGGCCCCTGATAACGCGGCAGTTTCCACTTTGCCACGGCCAGCGTACACTGCGGGATTCGCATCGCTACGAACGCCACAGCATGTCAAAATATTCTTGCTATTTGCTAATACATATCCTATTGTGCAATGCACCAAAACAACAACAGGTGCAATCTTGACCGCGCATCACAAGAAGAGCAATCTCGTCGGCCTGACCCTGGCCGCCATCGGTATCGTGTATGGAGACATCGGCACCAGCCCGCTGTACACCCTCAAGACCATCTTCTCGCCGGAGCACGGCCTGGCGCTCAACCCGGCCAACCTGCTGGGCGTGATTTCCCTGATTTTCTGGGGTCTGACCATCATCGTCTCGCTCAAGTACGTGACCCTGGTGCTGCGCGCCGATAACCGCGGCGAGGGCGGTATCATGGCCCTGATGGCGCTGGCGCTCAATTCCGTCAGCAAATCGCCCGGCCTGCACTACAAGTTGATGCTGTGCGGCGTGTTCGGCGCCGCCCTGTTCTACGGCGACAGCGTGATCACGCCCGCCATTTCCGTGCTGTCGGCGATCGAAGGCCTGGAAGTGGCGACCCCGGCCCTCAAACCCTACGTGGTGCCGCTCACCATCGCCGTGCTGGTGGCCCTGTACGCGCTGCAGCAGCACGGCACGGCCGGCATAGGCCGCTGGTTCGGCCCCGTGATGATAGTGTGGTTCGCCGCGCTGGCCGCCATGGGCGTGGTCAACATTATCGCCGCGCCGCAGATCCTGGCCGCGCTCAATCCGTGGCACGCCTTGCAGTTCGTGCTGGCCAACCGCTTCATCGCCTTTATCGCGCTGGGCGCGGTGGTGCTGGCCTTCACCGGCGCCGAGGCGCTGTACGCCGACATGGGCCACTTCGGCAAGAAGCCGATCCGCATGGCCTGGTTCCTGATCGTGTTCCCGTCGCTGGCGCTGAACTACCTGGGCCAGGGCGGCCTGCTGCTGGCCCATCCCGACGCCATCTCCAACCCGTTCTACCAGCAGCTGGGCGCCTGGAGCGTGTATCCGCTGGTGGCCATGTCGACCCTGGCCACGGTGATCGCGTCGCAAGCGACCATCTCGGGCACCTTCTCGATGACCAAGCAAGCCATCGCGCTGGGCTTCCTGCCGCGCATGCGCATCCTGCACACCTCGGCCAGCGAGATCGGCCAGATCTACATGCCGATGGTGAACTGGCTGCAACTGGTGGTGGTGCTGCTGGCCGTGATCGGCTTCGGTTCGTCCGACAACCTGGCGGCCGCCTACGGTATCGCCGTCACGGCCACCATGCTGGCCACCACGGTGCTGACCTTCTTCGTGATCCGCTACCGCTGGCAGATCAACCTGCTGCTGTGCTGGGCCGCCACCGGCTTCTTCCTGCTGATCGACGTGCTGTTCTTCTCGGCCAACGCGCTCAAGCTGTTCCATGGCGGCTGGTTCCCGCTGCTGCTGGGCTCGGTGCTGTTCATCGTCATGCTGACCTGGCGCGCCGGCCGTGGGCTGGTGTTCCAGAATTTGCAGAAGCACGCCATTCCGCTGGAAGACTTCCTGTCCTCGCTGTTCGTGGCGCCGCCCACGCGCGTGCCGGGCACCGCCATCTTCCTGCGCGGCGAAAGCGATGGCGTGCCGCATGCCATGCTGCACAACCTGTCGCACAACAAGGTGCTGCACGAGCGGGTGGTGTTCTTCACCATCCACATCATCGAGGAACCGTACGTGCCGGAAGCGGAACAGATCAAGATCGTCGACCTGGGCCACAACTGTTTCCAGCTCAATGTGCATTACGGCTTCAAGGACGAGCCGGACATCCCGCGCGTGCTGTCCTTGTGCGCCAACCACGGCCTGCCGTTCGAGATGATGGAGACGTCGTTCTTCATCGCCCGCCAGACCGTGATCTCGACCCCCGGCGCCGGCATGGCGCCATGGCGCGAGCACCTGTTCGTGGCCATGTCGCGCAATGCCCGCGGCGCGGCCGACTACTACCAGATTCCAAGCAACCGGGTGATCGAGCTGGGCACCCAGGTGGAAATCTAAAAAATGTAACGGAATGTAGGGCCCGGAGCGGAACAGGCGCAGTCTGCTAAACTTCTGCTCCGATCGGCGCGCGGCGGCGCGCATCTATTCGACCCCACAACACAAAGGTAACCATGAAATCGATGTTTCAACTTATCGCTGCCGTCGCCGTCGGGCTGACGCTGACGGCTTGCGGCGGCGGTTCCAGCACGCCGGCCGCCACCACGCCGGTCGTGGCGCAACCCGCGTTCCAGAAGGCCGATATCGTGACCGGCACCGGCACGGAAGCGGCCAATAATGACCTGTTGGTGATCAGCTATACGGGCTGGCTGTACGACGCCTCGAAATCCGATTTCAAGGGCGCCAAGATCGACAGTTCGGTCGACCGCAACGCACCGGTCGCGTTCACGCTGGGCACCGGCCAGTGGCTGGCCGGTCTGGATCAGGGCATCCTGGGCATGAAGGTGGGCGGTAAGCGTACGCTGGTCCTGCCGGCATCGCTGGCGTATGGCGCCAACAGCAAGACGGCCGCCGCTTCCGTGGGCAGCATCACCTACGCCGCCATCCCCGCCAATGCGGCGCTGGTGTACGACGTGGAACTGGTGAGCGTGACCAAGGCCAGCGTGCCGGTCTTCGTGGCCGCGCCGACCGTGCTGAAGAGTGTGGACACGGCGGTGGGCACGGGCGACACGGCGGTCGCGGGCAAGACCTTGACGGTCAAGTACACCGGCTATCTGTATGACGGCAGCCGCCCCGACTACAAGGGCGACGTGTTCGACAGCTCGGTGATCAGGAACGCCACGTTCGACTTCGTGCTGGGCGCTGGCAAGGTTATCCCCGGCTGGGACCAGGGTGTGCCTGGCATGCTGGTGGGCGGCAAGCGCACGCTGATCATTCCTCCCGGCCTGGGCTATGGCAGCGTGGCGCAGGCCGCGCTGCCCGCCGTGAACGGTTTTAACTTCGTGGCGATTCCCGCCAATTCGACGCTGGTGTTCGATATCGAACTGGTGAGCGTGAAATAAATAAACGCCATGCCGCGCCCCGCGCGGACATGTGACAAGGGCGGCCCGTGTGGCCGCCCTTGTTTTTTGGCGCCGCGTGCGCCAGGCCTTCAGCGCACCATGTCGATGTGCAAGATGCCGTCCTCGTCATACGGCGCGGTGACAGTCTTGAATCCCAGGCTGGCGTAGAACTGCTCCAGCCGGGCCTGGGCACCGATGCGGAAGTGGTGGCCGGGATGCTGTTGCTCCGCCAGCCGTATGCCCTGTTCCACCAGCTGGCGGCCGATGCCGCCGCCGCGCGCCGCTTGCGTCGTCAGCACGCGGCCCAGCGACATTTCCTCGTATTTGGCGCCTGGCGCCAGGCAGCGCAGATAGGCGGCCAGTTGGCGTTTGCCATCGACCATACGCCAGCCCAGCAGGTGGCGGGCGGCCAGGTCGTAGCCATCGATGTCCGGATACAGGCATTGCTGCTCCAGCACAAACACTTGCTGGCGCTGATACAGCACTTCATACAGGTCAGCGCCGGGGATATCGTTGAATGCAAGCCATTGCCAGTCGATCATGTGTGCCTCGTTTCCAGGGTAAGGCAACAATTGTAAGGCAGCGCGGCGAATCGGGCAGGGCAGGACGCCGCACGGCCGGCGTGGCCGTGCGGCAGGCGCCGGACTGGCTTATACCAGCGTCAGCGTGACGTCGATGTTGCCGCGGGTGGCGTTCGAGTAAGGGCACACGATGTGAGCTGCCGCCACCAGTTGTTCCGCTTGCGCCCGTTCCAGGCCCGGCAGCGAGATTTTCAGTTCCACTTCGATCCCGAAGCCCGTCTCGATGGCGCCGATGCCCACCGTGCCTTCCACCGACACGTCGGCCGGCACAGCGATCTTGTCGCGTCCGCCCACGAATTTCAGGGCGCCGATGAAGCAGGCCGAGTAGCCGGCCGCGAACAGTTGTTCCGGGTTGGTACCGACGGCGCCGGCGCCGCCCAGTTCCTTGGGCGTGGTCAGTTTCACATCCAGCACGCCGTCCGAGGACACGGCACGGCCTTCACGGCCACCGGTGGCTTTGGCGTTGGCACGGTACAGAACTTGTTTGATCGACATGATGATTTCCTTTAGCGAGAGTTAGACTGCGTTCGATTAAATCGTGTACTACTTATTTGCAATATGAAGCGCTGCGCGTCCACCGGTTCAGGCCAGCGTGTCGGCCAGTCCGGGGCAGGTCTGCGTGTTTCAGTGTGATCGCGTCGCCCATGAACACACTATAGATCGTGTGCGATTAAATAGCAAGCGATTTTATTCGGGTTTTTTTCGCGCGCACGGGCACGCCTACAGCGCCGTCTCGAACCCTTCCAGCACGTTGATCACGTTCACGCCCAGTTCCTTGACGGCGTGGCCGCCTTCGAAGATGAAGGCGGTGGGCAGGCCCAGCCAGGCCAGCCGTTCGCCCACCCGCAGGTAGTCGGCGCTGTGCAGCGCGAAGCGCGACGACGGGTCGCCGGCAAAGGTGTCCACCCCCAGCGACACCACCAGCGCGTCGGCGCCAAAGCTGCCCAAGCGGATGCAGGCCGTTTCCAGCGCGGCCATCCAGGCCGTGGCCGTGGTGCCGGCCGGCAGCGGCAGGTTCAGGTTGTAGCCGAGGCCCGCCCCTGCACCCCGTTCGTCCGCGTGGCCCAGATAATAGGGGTAGGCGAAGCGCGGGTCGGCGTGCAGCGAGATGACCAGCACGTCGTCGCGCTGGTAAAAGATGCTCTGGGTGCCGTTGCCGTGGTGGTAGTCCAGGTCCAGGATGGCGACCTTGCGGGCGCCGTCATCGAGCATGTGCTGGGCCGCCAGCGCCGCGTTGTTGAGGAAGCAGTAGCCGCCGTAGAAATCGGCGCCAGCATGGTGGCCCGGCGGGCGGCTCAGCACGAAGGCGCCCCGTTCGCCCAGGCGCAGCGCGTGGGCCGCGTTGACGGCGCAATCGGCGCCGGTCTTGGCCGCGCTCCAGGTGCCGGCCGTGAGCGGGGTGCCGCTGTCCATCGAATACAGGCCCAGTTTGGCGCGGAAATTGTCCGGCTCCACATCCGAACGCAGGGTGCGCACCGGCCACACGGAGGGCACGGCGTCCTGGCCGGCGTTGGCCGGATCGAGCGCCACCCAATCGCTCCACGCGTTGCGCAGGAAGTGCAGGTAGCGCGGCGTGTGGATGCGCTCCAGCGACATCAGCGGCACGCCGTGCGGGGTGACGATGCGGCCCAGGCCGCGCCGCCCCAGCTCGGCCAGCACGGCGTCGACCCGGGCCGGCGCCTCGGCGCAGGGCACGGGCTGGCCGCGCACTACCGCGTCGCGGCCCTGGTGTTGGCTGTGCTGTTCGTTGTAGAAGGTGAGCAAGGCGGTTCCGTGGGCGTCAGTCGCAGTCTGGCGTGGAATGGCACAGGTTGCTGGCGCGGTAGGCCGCCACGTAGTCGTCGAAATTGCCGGTCGAGGTGCGCTCCATTTCCGCCTGCTCGGCCAGCGAGGCCGCTGCCAGGCCGTCGAAATACGCCGCTTCCGCCGCCGTCGGCGCCGGGCTGCGGAAGTGGGCCGCGTGCAGCCGGCTTTGCGCCAGGCCGAACGCGCCGAACGAACCGCCGTGTTCGCGCAGCGCGGCCAGCACGCGGGCCGACGGCGTCAGGTCCGGGTCGGCCAGCTTGCGGGCCGCGTCGGCCAGCGCGGCCGCGTGCTCGGTGCCGCCGTGGCGCTGGTCCAGCAGGGCGGCCACAGGCGCCAGCCGTTCCAGCAGTTGCTGGCCCCACTGTTGCAGGCTGATTTCGCCTTCGCTGTTGTGGAGCATGAGGCCGGGACGGCGGCCTTCCTTGACGGTGCGCGCGAAGTTGTCCGTGTAGCGCGCGCCATCCTGTTCCGAGATGGGGCCGCTTTCCTCCAGTGCGCAGAACAGCAGGAAGGTGTCCAGGAAGCGGCCCGTGGCCAGGCTGATGCCGACCGGCTGGAACGGGTCCACGTCCATGCAGCGCACTTCGATGTATTGCACGCCGCGCGAGCACAGCGCCTGGATCGGACGCTCGCCGGTGCGGATCACGCGCTTGGGGCGGATGGTGGCGTAGTACTCGTTTTCAATCTGCAGCACGTTGGTGCTCAGCTGCACCCATTCGCCATTCTGCTTGGTGCCCAGCTTGGCATACGGTTCGTAGGGCTGGTTGACGGCCTTGGTCAGCGCGGCCACATAACTGTCCAGGCAATTCTCGCGCGGGCTCAGGCCGGACTGGGCGTCGTTCTGGTAACCGAGGTCGCTCATGCGCAGGCTGGTGGCGTAGGGCAGGTACAGCGTGTCGTCCGACAAGCGTTCCAGCTGGTGCGGACGGCCGCGCAGGAAGTTGCTCGACAGCGCGGGCGAGGCGCCGAACAGATACATCAGCAGCCAGCTGTAGCGGCGGAAATTGCGGATCGTGGCCAGGTAGGCTTCCGACTGGTAAGCCATGGCGGACTGGCGCGCCGGCTTGCCTTCCTGCTCGGCCAGCACGCGCCACAAGTTTTCGCTCAGCGAGTAGTTGTAGTGGATGCCGGCGATGCATTGCATGGCCTTGCCGTAGCGTAGCGCCAGGCCGCGCCGGTACACGTGCTTGAGCATGCCCATGTTGGAGCTGCCGTACCAGGCGATGGCGATGTCCTCTTCGGCCGGCAACTGGCAGGGCATGGATTCGCTCCACAGCAATTCGTCGCCCAGCTTGCTGTAGGCGTAGCGGTGGATGCCGTCCAGCTTGTCCAGCGTGGTGGCGATGTCGGCCTCGGCCGGCGTGATGAATTCGAGCAGCGTTTCCGCGTAGTCCGTGGTGATCTGCGGGTGCGTCAGGGCCGAGCCCAGCGCCGCCGGATGGGGCGTGCTGGCCAGGTGGCCGGTGGCGTCCACGCGCAGGGTTTCCCGTTCGATGCCGCGCAAGCCGGTCAGCACCGCGCGGTGCGTGTCCTGTCCCAGCAGGGCCAGACGGCGTGTCAAAAGATTGGACAATTGGATCTTCCTTTCGTGCAGCACACAATGATGGGTGCGAGAGTAACCGAAAACGGCAAACCGCGCCGGGGACTGCCAAAAGCGGTTGGCGCGCCCATGATCGGGATCATGACGCCGCACCGCCATCACTGCAAAGATCGATGTTTATTTTATCAAAGCGCTATCGAAGCGCGCTCAAAGCGGTATTAAATCGCCGTCAAAGCGCCAGTCAATGCGCCATCAAAAGCGCGCACCGCGTCAGGGCGCGCGCCCGCCCGTGACCCGCGCGATGCCGGCCAGGTCGGCCCAGCTTTGCACCTCGGCATATCCTTGAGTACTCAACAATTGCTGTACGGCGGCCGATTGGTCGTAGCCGTGCTCCATCAGCAGCCAGCCTTGCGGCGCCAGATGGCGCGCGGCGCCGGCCACGATGGTGCGCAGGGCCGACAGGCCGTCCGCATGGTCGGTCAGCGCGCCGGCCGGTTCGAAGCGCAAATCGCCTTCGCCCAGGTGGCGGTCGCCGCTGGCGATGTAGGGCGGGTTGGACACGATCAGGTCGAAGCGCTCGTGCGCCAGCGCGCCGTACCAGTCGCTGCGCATGAAGGTGACGCGGGCGCCGTTGGCGTTGGCGTTGCGGCGCGCCACGGCCAGCGCGTCGGCCGACACGTCGAGCGCCGTCACGGCCGCATCGGGCCGGCTGTGGGCCAGCGCGACGGCGATGGCGCCGCTGCCGGTGCCCATGTCGAGCACGCTGCCTTGCGGCGGCAAGCGCTCCAGCGCCAGTTCCACCAGCAATTCCGTTTCCGGGCGGGGGATCAGCACGGCCGGGCTCACTTCAAACGGCAAGCCGAAAAATTCGCGCTGGCCCACCAGGTAAGCCACCGGCTCGCCGGCGAGCCGGCGCTGCACCAGCGCGGCCAGCCGCTGCGCCTCGTCCGCCGTCAACGCCCGTTCCGATTGCGTGATCAAGCCCACGCGCGACAAGCCCAGCGCGTGGCACAGCAAAATGCGGCGGTCCACCGCATCGAGCAGCGGCAGGCGTTGCAGCTCGGCCAGCGTGACGCCGGCCTGGATGGCGGATGTGCTCATGCGCGGCGGCGGCGTACCAGCAGCCAGCCCAGCGCGAGGGCGAACAGGCCGAACCACAGGAACGACCACTGTGGAATGGACAGGCCGAACCACGGCGCCAATGCGTCTTCGCACAAGCCGTCGGCGCGGAACACGGAGGGCAGGTATTGAGCCAGGAAGATCTTGTTGAGCGCCGTTTCCATCGGGTCGATGCCGCACGACAGGCCGGGATGGGCCAGCACCCACAAGTGTTTGCCGGCCGTGCCCAGGCCGCCCAGCGCGCTGGCCAGGCCCAGGCCGGCGCCCAGCACGGGCTTGCCGGACCAGGCGCCCAGCAGGCAGCTGAAGCCCACGCCCAGGAACAGGTAGCGCTGGATCACGCACAGCGGGCAGGGCAGCATGTCCAGCCCGTGTTGCAGGTAGAGCGCGACCCCGATCAGGCCGAAGCAGGCGAAGGCGATGGACAGCAGCAGAGGACGGGGTGAAGTCATAGGGCGGTTCCGTTCGAGTTAGTGGTGGCCGCAGGGTCGAGGCGCCGCGCGGCGCGCTTATTCTCGCACAAAGCATCGCGGGCGGTAGCGGCCGGGGCCGCCTGCTTGACCTTACTCACCCAGCGCCGCCAACTGCTCGGCCTGGTGCTCGGCGGCCAGCGCGTTGGTCAGCTCCGTCAAGTCGCCGTCCATGATGAAGTCCAGCTTGTACAGCGTGAGGTTGATGCGGTGATCCGTCATGCGGCCCTGCGGGAAGTTGTAGGTGCGGATGCGCTCGCTGCGGTCGCCCGAACCGATCAGGCTCTTGCGGGTGGCCGCTTCCTTCGATTGCTGCTCGCGCAGTTGCACGTCCTTGATGCGGGCCGCCAGCACCTTCATCGCCTGCGCCTTGTTCTTGTGCTGGCTACGGTCGTCCTGGCACTCGACCACGATGCCGGTCGGCAGGTGGGTCAGACGCACGGCCGAATCGGTCTTGTTGATGTGCTGGCCGCCGGCGCCCGAAGCGCGGAAGGTGTCGATGCGCAGGTCGGCCGGGTTGATGTTGACGTCTTCCACCTCGTCCGCCTCCGGCATCACGGCCACCGTGCAGGCCGAGGTGTGGATGCGGCCCTGGGTTTCCGTGGCCGGCACCCGTTGCACGCGGTGGCCGCCCGATTCGAACTTGAGCTTGGAATACACGCCATTGCCGATCAGGCGCACGATCACTTCGCGGTAGCCGCCCAGGTCGGACGGCGATTCGGACACCATCTCCACCTGCCAGCGGTTGCGTTCCGCGAAGCGGGTGTACATGCGCAGCAGGTCGCCGGCGAACAGGGCCGATTCGTCGCCGCCGGTGCCGGCGCGGATTTCCAGGAAGATGTTGCGTTCGTCATTGGCATCCTTGGGCAGCAGCATTTTCTGCAGCTCCAGTTCCAGCGCCGCCATGCGGCCCTTGGCCCCTTCGATCTCGTCCTGCGCGAACTCCTTCATGTCGGGATCGGCCAGCATTTCCTGGGCCGCCGCGATGTCGCCGTTGGCGCCCTGGTAATCGTGGTACAGCGCCACCAGCGGGCCCAGCTCCGCGTGTTCGCGCGTCATCTTGCGGTAGCTGTCCATGTTGGCGGTGGCGCCTTCGGACATCAGCAGTTCGTCGAGTTCGACCAGGCGATTGGCCAGTTGGTCCAGCTTGGCCAGCATTGATGGTTTCATAGCGTATGCGTTTCAAGTAATCGGGGTGGGGCCGGCGCGGGGGCCGGGCGGTCGCGGCCGGGGCCGGACGGGGTGCTGCCAGTGGATGCCGCGGCAGGTCCGCTAACGGCGGCCGCGGAACAGCTGGGGCAGCAGCGTGGCGAGCTGGGCCCGCTCGTCGCCCTGGGCGCGGTGCAGCGCCTGCTGCGGCCCGTGCATGAATTTGGCCGTCAGCCCCTTGGACAGGGCTTCCAGCACGGCGTCGATATCCTCGCCCTTGGCCAGCATCTTGCGGGCCCGTTCCAGTTCCAGCTGGCGCAGCGCTTCGCCGCTTTCATGCAGGCTCTGGATCACGGGCACCACGGCGCGGTCGTCGATCCAATGCATGAAGGACTGGACCCGGGTTTCGATGATGGCTTCGGCTTGCGCCACGGCCGCCTGGCGGTTTTCCAGGCCCGTCTGCACCACCTTGCCCAGATCGTCCACCGTGTACAGGAACACGTCGTTCAGGCGCGCCACTTCCGCTTCGATATCGCGCGGCACGGCCAGGTCGACCATGAAGATGGGCTTGTGGCGGCGCGCCTTGATGGCCCGTTCCACCAGCCCCAGCCCGATCAGCGGCAGCGACGAGGCGGTGCAGGAAATGACGATGTCGTACTGGTGCAGCTTGTCGGGCAGTTCGGCCAGCCGGATCGCCTTGCCGCCGAAGCGGTGGGCCAGCACTTCACCGCGCTCCATGGTGCGGTTGGCGATGGTGATGCTTTTCGGATTCTGGGCCGCGAAGTGGGTGGCGCACAGTTCGATCATCTCGCCGGCGCCGATGAACAGCACATGCTGCTCGGCCACCTTGTCGAAGATGCGCTGCGACAGGCGCACGGCGGCCGCCGCCATCGATACGCTGTGGGCGCCGATCTCGGTGGTGCTGCGCACTTCCTTGGCGACGGAAAAACTGCGCTGGAACAGTTGGTGCAGATAGGTGCCCAGGCCGCCGGCCTCGTCGGCCGTGCGGATCGCGTCCTTGATCTGGCCCAGGATCTGGGTTTCGCCCAGCACCATCGAGTCGAGCCCGGAGGCGACCCGGAACGTGTGGCGCACGGCGTCGTGCTGGGGCAGCATGTACAGGTGCGGCCGCAGTTCGCTGTAGTTAAGCTGGTGGAAGTCGGCCAGGAAGTGGGCGCCCGCGTCGAGCGGATTGGGCACCGGGCTGGCCGCGTACAGTTCCGTGCGGTTGCAGGTGGACAGGATGGCCGCCTCGTCGGTGCCGCTGGGGGCGATGCGGTCGAACCACGCGCGCGCCGCCACCACGGCCTGCCCCAACTGGTCAGGGGCGAACGCCAGCCGTTCGCGCAAGGCGACCGGCGCGGTGGTGTGATTGAGGCCGACGGCAAGCAGTTGCATTTCGGAGCGGGACGATAGGTTGTTAGCCGACATTATAGCGTGTTGTACCCCTATTCTGTCCGGGGAGCGCCCCCGTCATCCGCACGAGCTTGATCTAGGCCGTTCGGGCTAGCTCAGGCCCCAGCTTTTCCAGCCGGTAACCATAGCTGTACACGGGCACCAGGCGGTAACCGTTTTCCGGTTTCAATTGCAGCTTGTTGCGCACCCGCGAGACGTGGGTGTCCATGGTGCGCGAGGGCACGGCCGTTTCCCGTATCCACACGGCTTCGTGGATGTAGGCGCGCGACAGGGGCCGCCCGATGTTGCGGAAAAATAACAACGCCAGGTAGAACTCCTTGTGCGTCACGTCCAGCACGATGCCATCCATCAGCAAGCGGCCGGGCCGGGTTTCGAACGTGTATTGGCCGAATTGCAATTGTTCGGCACCGTTCTGGGACGGGTAGGCGCGCCGCAACAGGGCCTGCACCCGGGCCACCAGTTCGCTGCGCCGCAGCGGCTTGATCATGTAGTCGTCGGCGCCGGCGGCCAGGCCGGCCACGATATCGTCCTCGCCCGAGGTGGTGGTGAGGAACAGCATGGGCGCGTTGTCGGGCAGCTTCTCGCGGGCGCGGCGCATGACTTCGGTGCCGCTCAGGTCGGCCACCTGCCAATCCAGGATGAGCATGTCGTAACTGTCCTTGCGCAAGTGATTGAGCAGCTCACGGCTGGTCTGAAAACTATGGCAAGCGTGGCCGGCCGAAGTGAGAACCTGGCAGATCAGATCAGCCTGGCTGCGGTCGTTGTCAAGTACGGCGATTCTCATGGTTGTGCAGGGCGTGTTCGGCCGGCGGCGCCATTGTTCGCCACCCGCCAGTAAATGTTAAGGAGAAGTCACATTGAATATAACAGAGATTTACAAAAATAGTTAGTAAAAAAGCTAAATATTTCCGATTGGATATAGTTATTTTCTGTCCGCGCGTCTCCTGCACCATTACACGGTACACTTACATCACCCTGATTTCAATACGCAACATAGCGGGATGTCAGCCCGGAGGAGGGGCGTGATGGCGAGCAACAATGATACGCAATGGGTGCTGGTGCCCGGCTCGGTCCAGGACATCGCGGCCGTACGCGAGCGTTGCCGGCGCCTGGTGCGGCGGCGCGCCGTGTGGTCGGCCGGCATGGCGGCGGTGCCGATACCGGGCGTGGACGTGGTGTCGGACTTGCGCCTGTTCGCGCTCCTGATCGAGGACGTGAACCAGGAATTCGGCCTCAGCGCCGAGCAGATCGCCCGTTTGCAGCCGCAATGGCGCATGCTGGCCTACGAGGCGGCCGTCGGGGCTGGCGGTATGCTGGTGGGGAAAATCGTCACGCGCGACGTGGTGACGGCGTTGCTGCGGCGCAGCGGCGGCAAGCTGCTGGCGCGCCAGGCGGGCAAGCTGGTGCCCATCGCCGGGCAGCTGGCGTCGGCCGCCATCGGCTTCGCCGTGTTCCGCCAGCTGGGCTACCAGCATGTGGAAGCGTGCGCCGTCGTGGCGCAGCAACTATTGGCCGGCCGCATGGCGGCCGCCAACTAAGAAGTCATTTCAAAAAGCCCATGGCGTCGTTGTGGCGCCTTGCCGTGCGGAACGGCAGTGCCGTTCCCACTGTCTTCGGCTCCACGCCTAGCCACGGTCATGTTGAAACGACTTCTGAGGGGACAGCGACTCAGGCGTCCGGCAGCACCACGTTTACGTCCAGCACCTCCAGGTTGCCCTGGCGGTCCAGCGAGATCTTGATGTCGTCGGCGTTGACCTTGGTGTACTTGGAGATCACCTCGATCAATTCCCGGTGCAGGGCTGGCAGGAAGTCGGGCCCGCCGCGGCCGTTGCGCTCACGCGCGATGATGATCTGCAACCGTTCCTTGGCCGCCGACGCGG
Source organism: Rugamonas apoptosis (assembly GCF_014042355.1). Lineage (GTDB taxonomy): Bacteria > Pseudomonadota > Gammaproteobacteria > Burkholderiales > Burkholderiaceae_D > Rugamonas > Rugamonas apoptosis. Next base: position 445,058 of record NZ_JACEZU010000001.1, on the reverse strand, counting down.
TCTTGGGTTTGGACGGGAACAGAAAGGAAAGCAGAGCCATGTCACTTGCCCCCAAAAATGCGCTGCAGCAGGCCGGGCTTTTCGTAGGTGGTGAAACGCAGCGGCAATTGCTGGCCGAGGAAGCGCGCCACCACATCCTCGTAAGCTTCCGCCACGTCCGTACCCTTGAAATGGATGGCCGGGTTACCCTGGTTGGAAGCATGCAATACCGACTCCGACTCGGGAATGATGCCGATCAGGGGAATGCGCAGGATTTCCTGCACGTCCTCATGTGACAGCATCTCGTCCGCCTCGACCCGCTTGGGCGAATAGCGCGTGATCAACAGGTGTTCCTTGACCGGTTCGCCGCCCGTCTGGGCGCGGCGCGACTTGGCCTGGATGATGCCCAGGATGCGGTCCGAATCGCGTACGGACGACACTTCCGGGTTGGTGACGATGATGGCTTCATCGGCGAAGGTGAGCGCCATCAGCGCGCCGTGCTCGATACCGGCCGGCGAATCGCAGATGATGTACTCGAAGCCCATGTTGATGAGCTCGTTGAGCACCTGTTCCACGCCATCTTCCGACAGCGCATCCTTGTCGCGCGTTTGCGACGCGGGCAGGATGAACAGGTTGTCGCAATGCTTGTCCTTGATCAGGGCCTGGGTCAGCGACGCTTCCTGGTTGATCACGTTGATCAGGTCGTACACCACGCGCCGTTCGCAGCCCATGATCAGGTCCAGGTTACGCAGGCCCACGTCGAAGTCGATCACGGCCGTCTTGTGGCCGCGCATGGCCAGCCCCGTCGAGAAGCTGGCGCTGGAAGTCGTCTTACCGACACCGCCCTTACCGGACGTTACAACAATAATTCTTGCCACAAATAATCCTTTTCAGAGAGCCCGGTGCTTAAGCGCGGGATGCGGAGTTGACAGATAGTATATCGATTCGGTCGCCCACCAAGCGAATTTGTGCCGGTACGCGGGAAAACTCGGCCGGGAAACCGTCCTCGAAAGTGCGGTACACGCCAGCGATGGAGAGCAATTCCGGTGCCATGGCCATGGCGAAGATGCGGGCGTCGGCGTTGCCGGAAGCGCCGGCCAGCGCGCGGCCGTTCAAGGTGTTGTAGACATGGATGCTGCCGTCGGCGATGAGTTCGGCGCCATTGTTGACGACGGCCGTGACGATCAGGTCGCAGCCGCGCGCGTAGATGCGCTGGCCGGCCCGCACCGGGGTATCGATGATCAGGGCGCCGGGGCTGACGACGGCCGTGGCTGGCACTGGTGCGGCCACCGGGGCGGGGGCGGGCGCCGGTGCCGGAGCAGGCGCGGCCGGCGTGGCGGCCGGCGCCTCCGCCTCCTTGCGCGGCTTGGCGGCCGTTTCCAGGCTCAGGCCGTGGGCCAGGATGGTGGCCGCCATTTCGGGCGGCGCGTTGCGCACGGCCACCGGATTGAGGCGGTATTTCTTCAGCAGCGCGATGATGCCGTCCCAGTCGATGGCCTCGCCGCCCGCGGGCAGCGCGCCGATGTCGATCACGGTCAAGTCATCTTCGAAAAAGTCGGCCGAGCCGCCCGTCATATCGTTGAGCGCCGCGCCCAGGGCGATGCGGTCCGCGGTGGACAGGATGGCGGACACGGCGACCACGGTGGAAATCTTGATTTCGATGGGCTTCTGGAACAGGCTGTTGGACATGGGCGACAGGGATAGAGTTAGCCCGCGCGCATGCGCAGGCGCACACATTCTACTGTGGAAAGCCCGGAAATGGGAGAGCCGCACAACATCAACAGTGGCTGATGGCGCGGCTTGCGGGGTGGTTGGGCGAAGAATTGGGGGAATTGGAGACGCAACACTATTTTTAGTGTGTTACGTCCCCCTTTTGGCTTGACTGTTTTGGTCTTAGTAGATGGCCTGTTCCTCACGCAACTGGCGGGCGGCGGCCACCATGTTGCGCAGCGCCTCTTCCGTTTCGTGCCAGCCGCGTGTTTTCAGGCCGCAGTCCGGGTTGACCCACAGCTGGTCGGGCGCGATCACGGCGCTGGCCTTGCGCAGCAGGCGCACCATCTGTTGCGTGTCCGGCACCCGGGGCGAGTGGATGTCGTACACGCCCGGGCCGATCTCGTTGGGGTAGCGGAACTGGCCGAAGCCGGCCAGCAACTCCATGTCCGAACGGCTGGTTTCGATCGTGATCACGTCCGCGTCCATGGCCGCGATCTGGGGCAGGATGTCGTTGAACTCGGCGTAGCACATGTGGGTGTGGATCTGGGTGCTGTCCGCCGCCACGGCGGCCGTCAGGCGGAACGCGCCCGTGGCCCAGTCCAGGTACTCATCCCAGCGGGCGCGCCGCAGCGGCAAGCCTTCGCGCAGGGCCGGTTCGTCGATCTGGATGATGGCGATGCCGGCCTGTTCCAGGTCCGCCACCTCGTCGCGGATGGCCAGCGCGATCTGGCGCGCGGTGGTGGCGCGCGGCTGGTCGTTGCGCACGAATGACCATTGCAATATGGTCACCGGCCCCGTCAGCATGCCTTTCATGGGGCGTTCGGTCAGGCGCTGGGCGTGCGCGGTCCAGGCCACCGTCATCGGCTGGGGCCGGGCCACGTCGCCGTAGATCAGCGGCGGCTTGACGCAGCGCGAGCCGTACGATTGCACCCAGCCGTATTGCGTGAAGGCAAAACCGTCCAGTTGTTCGCCGAAATACTCGACCATGTCGTTGCGTTCCGCTTCGCCATGCACCAAAACGTCCAGTCCCAGCTGTTCCTGGCGGTGCACGGCGTCGGCGATATGCGCCAGCATGGTGCGTTCGTAGCTGGCCGCGTCCAGCTGGCCGCGCTTGTGGCTGGCGCGCGCGGCCCGGATCTCGGCCGTCTGCGGGAACGAGCCGATGGTGGTGGTGGGGAAGGCGGGCAGGCCCAGCCGCTCACGTTGCACAGCCTGGCGCTGGGGGAAGGGCGAGGCGCGCTGGTCCGACTGCGGCGCCAGGCTGGCCAGCCGGGCCGCCACGGCGGCGTTGTGGACCCGCGGGCTGGCGTGGCGGCTGGCCACGGCGGAGCGCGCCGCCGCCAGCGCGGCGGTGGTGTCGGCCGCGCCGGCGCCGGCCAGGGTGGCGCGCAGCACGGCCAGCTCGTCCAGTTTTTCCGTGGCGAAGGCCAGCCAGGAACGGATGTCCGGGGCCAGTTGGGTTTCCCGCTCCAGGCTGAACGGCACATGCAGCAGCGAGCACGAGGTGGACAGCCACAGCGCGCCGGCGCGCTTCTCGCGCAGGGGGCGCAGCACGGCCAGCGCCGCGTCGAGGTCGGTGCGCCACACGTTGCGGCCATCGACGATGCCCACCGACAGCACCTTGTGGCCGGGCAGCCAGTCGGCCACGCTGGTCAGTTCGTGGGCGGCGCGTACGCCATCCACGTGCAGGCCGGCCACGGGCAGGCGGCAGGCCAGGCTCAGGTTTTCCTCCAGCGGCGAGAAATAGGTGGCCAGCAGCAGGGACGCGCCGGCCTGGCTCAGTTGCCAGTAAGTGGGCTCGAAAGCGTTGCGCCACGCCGACGGCAAGTCCAGGCCCAGGATGGGTTCGTCGATCTGGACCCAGTCCACGCCCGCGCCCTTCAGTTGCGCCAGCAGGGCGCCGTACACCGGCAGCAGGCTGTCCAGCAGGCTCAGGCGGTCGAAGCTGACTGCCCCTTTTTCCTTGCCCAGCCACAGGAAAGTGAGCGGGCCCAGCAGCACGGCCTTGGCCGGGTGGCCCAGCGCCCTGGCTTCCGCCACTTCCGCCAGCAGGCGCCCGGCATGCAGGGAAAACGCCGTATCGGCCGCGAATTCGGGCACCAAATAGTGGTAGTTGGTGTCAAACCATTTGGTCATCTCCAGCGCCGCGCCTTGCTGGCAGGCATGGCCGTGGCCGCAGTCGGTATGGGCATCGTGTCCCGTGTCGCCGCGCGCCATGGCGAAGTAGCGCTGCAATGCGTCCTGCTCCGGCGTGAAGCCGAAACGGGCCGGCTCGCAGCCCAGCAGCTGGATGTGATTGGCCACGTGGTCGTAGAACGCGAAGTCGCCCACCGTCACGTGGTCCAGGCCGGCCGCGCGCTGCAGTGCCCAGTGGCGGGCGCGCAGTTCACGGCCCGTCTGTTCCAGTTCGGCGGCCGGCGATTCGCCGCGCCAATGGCGCTCCAGCGCCGTCTTCAATTCGCGCGCCGCGCCGATGCGGGGGAAGCCAAGGATGTGAATTTGTAAGTTTGTCATGTTTTGTCATGTGGATTTCATATTGGTGCGATAAAGTGTGCGGCATTCTGGTCTATAATCAAAACGAAAGATTTTGCGGCTTCACATGAAAAAAATTCATATATAGACCATGCTCGAAATACGCCACCTCCGAACCTTGAGCGCCTTGCGCTCCGCGGGCAGCCTGGTGCGTGCGGCCCAGCTGCTGAACCTCACGCAATCGGCCCTGTCGCACCAGATCAAATTGCTGGAAGACCGCTATGGCGGCCCTTTGTTCGAACGCAAGTCGGTGCCGATCGGCTTCACGGCCACGGGCGCGCGCCTGCTCAAGCTGGCCGATATGCTGTTGCCGGAAATCGAACAGGCCGAGCGCGACGTGGCCCGTTTGTCGCAAGGTGACCAGGGCCAGTTGCGGGTGGCGCTGGAATGCCATACCTGTTTCGACTGGCTGATGCCGGTGATGGATGCGTTCCGCCAGCGCTGGCCGGACGTGGAGATCGACCTGGTGTCGGGCTTTCACAGCGAGCCGTCCGAACTGCTGCGCAGCGGCGCGGCCGACCTGGTGATCGGCTCCGACTACAGCCATGAATTCGCCACCTTCCCCCTGTTCCGCTTTGAAATCCTGGTGGTGATGGCGCAGAAACACCGGCTGCAAGCGGTGCGCCGGCTGGCCGCCGCCGACTTCGAGGGCGAGACCTTGATCACCTATCCCGTGCCCGAGGAACGCATCGACCTGATCCGCGAAGTGCTGCGTCCGGCCGGGGTCCATTTCGAGCGCCGCACGGCCGAGCTGACGGTGGCCATCCTGCAACTGGTGGCCAGCCGCCGCGGGGTGGCGGCCTTGCCCAACTGGGCCATCAAGAACTACGTGGATTACGACTATGTGATCGCCAAGCCGGTGGGCGAGCTGGGCTTGTGGAGCGATTTGTTCGTGTCCGTCCCGGAGCCGTTGCGGCAAAAAGCCTATGTGCTGGACTTCGTCAATGTGATACGGGAGCAGTGCGCGGGCAGCCTCGACGGTATCAAATTATTATCGTGACAAATTAGCATCTATTCTTCAAAATGATTAACTCGTTTTGATGCAGATCAACGCGGCCATTTGCATGCCGCCTACGATGCAGGGCTGGGGTCAACAGTGCAAACGAAAGGACATCATGTTTGATATCGCTCAACAATGTACACAGGCTGGCAACGCGTTGCTGGCAGCGCAACTGGCGGCCCTGCGGGCCTACGCGGAAGCCATGCTGGATGGGGGCATGTTGTGCGCCGAGCGTCATGCCGATGTCTACCGCACCACGCTGGCCACTGGCACGGTTGCTGCTAGACAGATTATGTGGGCGCCAGTTGATCCGGTGTGCTAGAAGCGGGCGCCGTCGTGCGGACGAGCGGCGTATCATCGGACCGCAGGCTTGTCGATATGACATCCCACGCGATGTCGAAATGAATTTGTAATTGAGCAACCAGTTGCTTGATGGAGTCCTGAAGTTTGTGGCATAACTAAGCCGTTTACCCCTTGGCGCATTGGAGAAATACATGGAAGACGTAGTGATCGTGGCCGCAGGCCGCACCGCAGTCGGCAAGTTTGGTGGCAGTCTGGCGAAAATCCCCGCATCGGAATTGGGCGCGCATGTGATCAAGGGCTTGCTGGCCAAGACCGGCATTGCGCCAGAACTGATCAGTGAAGCCATCCTGGGACAAGTGTTGACGGCCGCCGTGGGCCAGAACCCGGCCCGTCAGGCCGTGATCAAGGCCGGCCTGCCCAACAGCGTGCCCGCCTACACCATCAACAAGGTGTGCGGCAGCGGCCTGAAGGCCACCCACCTGGCGGCCCAGGCCATCAAGTGCGGCGACGCCAGCATCATCATCGCCGGCGGCCAGGAAAACATGAGCGCCGCACCGCATGCCATGAACGGCTCGCGCGACGGTTTCCGCATGGGCGACGTCAAGATGGTCGACACCATGATCGTGGACGGCCTGTGGGACGTCTACAACCAGTACCATATGGGCATCACGGCCGAGAACGTGGCCAAGAAATACGAGATTTCGCGCACCGAGCAGGATGAGTTCGCGCTGCAGTCGCAGCTGAAGGCGGAAGCGGCGCAAAAAGCCGGCAAGTTCAAGGATGAGATCCTGCCGCTGGAAATCGCCCAGAAGAAGGGCACCATCGTGTTCGACAATGACGAATACGTGAAACCGGGTTCCACCATCGAATCGCTGCAGGGCCTGCGCCCCGCGTTCGCCAAGGACGGCACCGTCACGGCTGGCAACGCCTCCGGCATCAACGATGGCGCCGCCGCCGTGATCATGATGCCCGCCTCGCAAGCCAAGGCGCTGGGCCTGACCCCGCTGGCGCGCGTGAAAGCCTACGCCTCGTCCGGCATCGACCCGTCCGTGATGGGCATGGGCCCCGTGTCGGCCGCCCGCCTGTGCCTGAAAAAGGCTGGCTGGACCCCGCAGGACCTGGACCTGATGGAAATTAACGAAGCGTTCGCGGCCCAGGCCATCGCCGTCAACAAGGAAATGGGCTGGGATACCAGCAAGATCAACGTCAACGGTGGCGCGATCGCCATCGGCCATCCGATCGGCGCGTCCGGCGCCCGCATCCTGGTCACGCTGCTGCACGAAATGGTGCGGCGCGACGCCAAGAAGGGCCTGGCTTCGCTGTGCATCGGCGGCGGCATGGGCGTGGCGCTGGCGGTCGAGCGCGCGTAAGAGATGAGTGGTGAGCGGCCCGCGTACCGCGCGGGCAATGATTTTTATTGTAGTTGTTGAAAACGAGGGGACGAAAAATGGCAAGAGTTGCATTAGTAACGGGCGGCATGGGTGGTCTGGGCGAAGCGGTATGTTTCAAGCTGGCGGCACTGGGCTACACCGTCGTCACAACGTATTCCCCTGGCAATACCAAAGTCAATGACTGGCTGGCCACCACCCGTGATCAGGGCTTCAACTTCAAGGCCTATCCATGCGACGTGGCCGATTACGATTCGGCGGCGGCCTGCGTGGCGGCCATCACCGCGGAAATCGGTCCGGTCGATGTGCTGGTCAACAACGCCGGTATTACGCGCGACATGACGTTCAAGAAGATGGACAAGACCAACTGGGACGCCGTCATGGCCACCAACCTCGATTCCGTGTTCAACATGACCAAGCCGGTGTGCGATGGCATGGTGGAGCGCGGCTGGGGCCGTATCATCAACATTTCCTCCGTCAACGGCCAGAAGGGCGCATTCGGCCAGACCAACTATGCGGCCGCCAAGGCCGGCATGCACGGCTTCACCAAGTCGCTGGCGCTGGAAGTGGCCCGCAAGGGCGTGACCGTCAACACCATCTCGCCAGGCTACATCGGCACCAAGATGGTGATGGAGATCCCGCAGGAAGTGCTGGACACCAAGATCATTCCGCAAATTCCGATGGCCCGCTTGGGCAAGCCGGAAGAAGTGGCTGGCCTGGTGGCCTACCTGTCGTCGGACGAAGCGGCTTTCGTCACCGGCGCCAACATCGCCATCAACGGCGGCCAGCACATGTCCTGACCGGCGTCGTTCGCGACCGCAAAAGCGCTGCCTTCGGGCGGCGCTTTTTTTATGGGCGACGAGCTCAAGTACAATGGGCGTATCACCCGTTTCGCCCACGCAAAGGATACGCCATGCCCGATACGTCGCCCCTGTTCCCGCCCATCACCCCGCGCCGCCAGGGCATGCTGCCGGTCGACGACCTGCACACCATCTACTGGGAGGAAGTGGGCAATCCGGCCGGCGTGCCGGTGATCTTTTTGCACGGCGGCCCCGGCGCCGGCCTGTCGCCGCAACACCGCCGCTTTTTCGATCCCGACCATTACCGCGTGATCCTGTTCGACCAGCGCGGCGCCGGCAAGTCCACCCCGCTGGGCGAATGCCGGGCCAACACCACCCAGTTGCTGGTGGAGGATATCGAACGGCTGCGCGAACTGTTCGGCATCAACCAGTGGCTGGTGTTCGGCGGCTCGTGGGGTTCCACGCTGGCGCTGGCGTACGGCCAGGCCCACCCGCAACGCTGCCTGGGCTTCGTATTGCGCGGCATTTTCCTGTGCACCAAAGCCGAGATCGACTGGTTCATCCATGGCGTGCGGTGGTTCTATCCCGAGTTGTACGAGGAATTCGTGGCGCCGATTCCGCCGGCCGAGCGGGCCAATCTGCTGCAGGCGTACGTGGACCGCATCATGAGCGACGATCCGGATGTGTATTGGCCGGCCGTGCGCGCCTGGAGCCGCTTCGAGGGCCGCCGCGTGTTCCTGCTGCCGCAGCCCGACGAGGCGTCGTCCGACGCACTGGACCTGGGCGTGGGCCGGCTGGAATCGCACTACATGGCCAACCTGGGCTTCTTCACGGACGACCAGCTGATCCGCGACATGGGCCGCATCGCCCATCTGCCGGCCATGATCGTGCAGGGCCGTTACGACGTGATCTGCCCGCCGCTGTCGGCGCACCGCCTGCATGCGGCCTGGCCCGGCGCTGTGCTGGAGATGATCCCGGACGCCGGCCACGGCGCGCTGGAGCAAGGCATCGCGCGCATGCTGGTGGCGGCCACGGAACAGTTCCGCCGCCATGGGCGTTTTGAATAGGCGGGGGCAGGTTTTACAGCACCGCGTCAAGGCCTTTGCGCTCGATCAAGTTGAGCAGCTTCAGCGCTGGGCCGCTCGGTTTCTTGTCGCCCGCTTCCCATTTTTGTACGGTGGACAAACTGATGTTCAGCACAGCGGCGAACACCGCCTGACTGAGACGCACGTGCTCGCGTAGCGATTTGATTTGCTCGGGCGGCATGCTGTCAACGCCGAGATCGCAGAGGGCGTCAAATTCAGCCATGCGTCGCTTGCTTATCCGGCCGGCGCTGTGCAGCCCTTGTGCCGTCTCATGCATCTCGGCCAGAATGCGGCTCTTATGCTTGATTGCTGCCATTACACACCTCCACAATCTCTCCCGCCACCAGCGCGGTCGCCAGTTGGCGATCATCAAGCGTCAGCAATTCTTTCGCCATTTCCTGCAGCACTTTCAATTCATCACTGCTGATATTAGCCCGCTCATTTTTGCCAAATCCGAAGAGAAAGAACCAGCGATCAGCCAATTTGGTGGCCACAATGGTTCTGACTGCACCGCGTTTGCCTTGGCCAGGCAGAGCAATCCGCTTCTTGATGACATGGCCGCCCAAGTCAGCGTCGATAAGCCCACTGGCATCTCGGCGACAGATTTGCACAATGCATCGTCTGTCAGACCCGTCTTCCGCATCCAACGGCTAAAGGTTCGGGTCCTGAACACTTTTCTCATTAATAAATCATACCACTTGGTGCGATAGTTTTCCGATCAAATGGCCGGCCGCCGGTGCCGCCTGCTACACTACAGCCTGCACCACAATCAGTATCGAGGAACCATCATCGCACTCATGAATATACAGATCGGCGACATCGGCCACATCATCCAGCTCTCCATCGCCCCGGTTTTCCTGCTGACGGGCGTGGGCACCTTCCTGATGGTGCTGATCAACCGTTTGGCCCGCATCATCGACCGTTCGCGCGTGCTGGAGGACCGGCTGGACGTGGGTTATAACGATACCTACCTCAACGAACTCGATACCTTGTACCGGCGCTCGCACCTGATCAATGTGTCGATCACGCTGGCCACTTCGTGCGCCTTGCTGATCTGCCTGATCATCGCCATGCTGTTCCTGGACGATATCACCAACCTGCCGCTCGACAAGTACATCGCCGGCATGTTCGTGCTGGCCATGATCTGCCTGATCGTCAGCCTGGTGTCGTTCCTGCGCGAGATCTTTATCGCCTCGGCCGCCATGCGTTCCCACCGCCATGTGCGCCAGCCGGTAAAATAACAAACATGCAGTCCGGCGCCCGCCGCCACCTTCTTACACCGAATCGAATACCATCATGCACGATTATCAACGCCCCCCCACCCTGTACCGCTACGGCGTACGCGAAGACCTGGAACTGGCCCTGAGCCAGGGGCAATTCGTGCTGCGGCCGGCGTCGAATTGCCTGACGCTGAGTTTTTCCCAGGTATGGGACGGCAAGCTGTTCGAACAGTTCAGCGCCGACTGCTGCCTGATCATCCACAACACGGAAGAATTCGGTGAGCGCGTGCACCGCGCCGTGCAGCGTGCCTTGCCCAGCTGGGCGGGCATCGACGGCGCCGTTGAATACGGCACCCGCGCCGCGTTGGGCGCAGCCTTCACCAAGACGGCCCACGAGGCCGACGAGCACGAGTGGATGTTCGCGTGGCGCGCCATGCAAAGCCAGCTCAGTCTCAATCCGGTCTTGATCAAGGTCGGCAGCCTGGAGAATTTCGCCGAACTGCGCGACCGCGACACCTACCTGGCCTAACCGGGTATGCCGCCCGCACCGCAGCCGGCCACGCCGGCCGCCGGCGCTGGCTGCCGCGCTGGTCGCTGCGTTCTTCCCCGCGCTGTTCGCTGACCCGCGCGCGCTGACCTTGAGCTATTCGCGCTTGCTGTCGATGCGCGTGAGCACGGCCGCCATCATGCGTTCGATGTCGTGGCGGATGATCTTGGCGCCCAGGATGCCCGGCACGTAGAAATTCGGCACCAGCCGGCCCGTGTAGATCACCTTGGTGCCGCCCGTCTCCGGCACGGGCACCAGTTCCCAGTGCGATTCGTAGTGCTTCATGTCGCCCGAGATGAGGGCGATGTCGATCGACGTCATCGGCTGCTCGGTGGCGCGCACGATCAGGTGGATGGATTTGGACATGAACAGAAAACGGGCCGTGCCAAATTGTTCAATGATGACTTCATTGCCATTGCGGGCCAATACCTTGCACGACTCCAGGTCGGGCACGAATTCGTCCATCCGCTCGTAATTGGTGAGGATGCGCCAGACCGCCTGCGGCGGCGCCTGCACCGTGCCGGCTGCGTTCACCTCGAACAGGTGCCGCACATCGAGTTCCACCCGGTTGACCGACACTTCCAGCTTGGGTAATTCAAGCTTGGGTGTTTGCGCCATGGCGGGGGCGGCCACACCGAGCATCAGGAACAGAAGGAATCGCATCATCTTTCCAGCGTAAGGTAAAGGGTGGCAGAATACAAGAGTAGTACGTTCTGGTTACAAATCTGTCCCCGCGCCAACCCGTGCCGAGGCGATTCGCCAAGGCGGCTCGCCAAGGCGACCCGTTTAGAACCACGGGTCTAGAGATTTCGGTTGTAATGCCGGCATTTCCTTGTCAACCACTCCAATAACGATAATGACTACTCCAAGCTACCCACACCTGCTGGCCCCCCTCGACCTTGGTTTTACCACGCTGCGCAACCGCGTGATCATGGGCTCCATGCACACGGGGCTGGAGGATCGCTTCTTCAACTTCGGCAAGCTGGCCGCCTACTACCGCGAGCGGGCCCGGGGCGGCGTGGGCCTGATCGTCACGGGCGGCTTCTCGCCCAACCGCGCCGGCTGGCTGCTGCCGTTCGGCGGCACCCTCAACTTCAAAGGTGACGTGTTCAACCACCGCCGCCTGACGGGCGCCGTGCACGAGGAGGGCGGCAAGATACTGATGCAGATCCTGCACGCGGGCCGCTATGGCTACCAGCCGTTCGTGGTGTCGGCCTCGGAGCTGAAATCGCCGATCTCGCCATTCAAGCCGCGCGCGCTGACCGAGGCCGGCATCGAATCGACCATCCGCGACTACGCGCGCTGCGCCCGGCTGGCCAAGGACGCCGGCTACGACGGCGTGGAAGTGATGGGCAGCGAAGGTTATCTGATCAACCAGTTCCTGTGCGCCCGCACCAACCTGCGCACCGACCATTGGGGCGGCAGCATCGAGAACCGCATGCGCTTGCCGGTGGAAATCGTCAAGCGCATCCGCGCCGAAGTGGGCAAGGACTTCATCATCATGTACCGCCACTCGCTGCTCGATCTGGTCGACGGCGGCAACACCTGGGATGACGTGGTGACCGTGGCCAAGGCCTTGCAGCACGCCGGCGTGACCATCATGAACACGGGCTTCGGCTGGCATGAGGCGCGCGTGCCCACCATCGTCACCTCGGTGCCGCGCGCCGCGTTCGCCGGGGTGGCGGGCCGCTTGCGCCGCGAGCTGACCATACCCGTGGTGGCCTCGAACCGCATCAACATGCCGCAGGAGGCGGAAGGCGTGCTGCTGCGCGGCGAGGCGGACCTGGTGTCGATGGCGCGTCCGTTCCTGGCCGATCCGCAGTTCGTGATCAAGGCGGCCGAGGGCCGCGCCGACGAGATCAACACCTGCATCGGCTGCAACCAGGCCTGCCTGGACCACACCTTCGCCAACAAGCGCGCCAGCTGCCTGGTCAATCCGCGCGCGTGCCACGAGACGGAACTGGTGTACGCCAAGGCGGCCACCAAGCGCAAGGTGGCCGTGGTGGGCGCCGGCCCGGCCGGACTCTCCGCCGCCACCGTGGCCGCCGAATGCGGCCACGATGTGACCCTGTTCGATTCCAACCCCGGCATCGGCGGCCAGTTCCGCATCGCCATGCAGATCCCCGGCAAGGAGGAATTCGCCGAGACGGTGCGCTACTTCGGCCGCAAGATCGAGCTGACCGGCGTCAAGCTGCGCCTCGGCGAGCGCGTCACGCGCGAGCAGTTGCTGGCCGGCGGCTATGACGATGTGGTGGTGGCCACCGGCATCAAGGTGCGCCGGCCGCCGATCCCCGGCATCGAACACGCCAAGGTGCTGTCGTATGTGGACGTGTTGCAGAACAAGGCGCCAGTAGGCAAGCGGGTCGCCATCATCGGCGCCGGCGGCATCGGCTTCGACGTCAGCGAATACCTGCTGCACGACACCCGCCATCCGCTGCCGCTGGCGCTCGATGTGTGGGCGCGCGAGTGGGGTGTGGACCTGAAGGGCGACACCTCCGGCGGCCTGGTGCCGGCGCACGCGCCGGAGCCGGTGCGCCAGCTCTATCTGCTGCAGCGCAAGACTTCCAAGCTGGGCGCGGGCCTGGGCAAGACCTCGGGCTGGGTGCATCGCGCCACGCTGGCGCGCGCCGGGGTGGTGATGATCGCCGGGGTGCAGTACGACCGCATCGACGACCATGGTCTGCACATCACGGTGGGCGGCGAACAGCGCCTGCTGGCGGTGGACAATGTGGTGGTGTGCGCAGGCCAGGACAGCCTGACGGAATTGATGCCGACCGGGGAACAGGCCAAGAGCGGTCCGCGCTTCCACAAGATCGGCGGCGCCGCGCTGGCGGCGGAACTGGACGCCAAGCGCGCCATCAAGGAAGGCGCGGAACTGGCCGTACGGCTGTAACGACGCGCCATCACCGCTGGCGGCGCACTGTGCGCCGCCAGTGAGAAGCGGGGTCAGTTCCGGCTATGTGCCAATGGTGGCGCGATGCCGGAACTGACCCCGCTTTTTTACAGCTTGCGCACCACCACGCAGCCGATCGAGTAGCCGGCGCCGAACGAGCAGATCACGCCCAGCTGGCCGGCGGCCAGGTCGTCCGAATGTTTGTGGAAGGCGATGATGGATCCGGCCGACGAGGTGTTGGCGTAGGTGTCCAGGATCACGGGCGCTTCACCGGCTTCGGCGTCGCGGCCCAGCACCATGCGGCTGATCAGCAGATTCATGTTCAGGTTGGCCTGGTGCAGCCAGTAGCGGCTCACCTGCGGCACTTCCAGGCCGGCGCTGGCGATGGTGGTCTTGATCATCTCGGCGGCCATCGGGCACACGTCCTTGAACACCTTGCGCCCCTGCTGGCGGAACAGTTTGTCCGGCTGGCCGATGCCCGCTTCGTCGAAGCGGTTCAGGAAACCGAAGTTGTTGCGGATATTGTTGGAGAATGCCGTCTTGAGCTGGGTCTCCAGGATCTCGAAGCGGTGCGGGCCCTGGGCCGTGGCCGCGTCCTCGATCACCATCGCCGTGCAGGCGTCGCCGAAGATGAAGTGGCTGTCGCGGTCGCGCCAGTTCAGGTGGCCGCTGGTGATTTCCGGATTGAGCACCAGCACGGCGCGCGCCTGGCCGCTCTTGATGGCGGCAACCGCCGTTTGGACGCCGAAGGTGGCCGAGGAGCAGGCCACGTTCATGTCGAAGCCGTAGCCATCGATGCCCAGCGCTTGCTGCACTTCCACCGCCATGGCCGGGTAGGCGCGCTGCATATTGCTGCAGGCGACCAGCACCATGTCGATGTCGGCCGGGCTGCGGCCGGCGCGGTCCAGCGCCTGGCGCGCGGCGGCCACGCAGATTTCCGCTTGCAGCGACAATTCGTCGTCGCCGCGCTCGGGGATGCGCGACACCATGCGTTCGGGATCGAGGATGCCGCTCTTTTCCATCACGAAGCGCGACTTGATGCCGGACGCTTTCTCGATGAAGCCGACGCTGGACATTTCCAGCGCCGTCACGCTGCCGTCGGCGATGGCGGCGGCATGATCGGCGTTGAATTTTTCGGCGTAGGCGTTGAAGCAGGTAACCAGCTCTTCGTTGGAGATCGATTGCGCTGGCGTAAAGAGGCCGGTACCGCTGATGACGGCTTGTTTCATGGTTAAGCTTTCAAATGTGATAATATGGCTGGCGCCACAAGTGAGCAAATTCTACACAATGGCGGGCCGGATCAGCGTATTTTCTAATCGCCCGCTTGATTTTCTAGCGGGCCGCGTGCGCGCGCCGGGGAGGGGCCGGCGCGCCGCTGCTTATTTTTTGCTCAGGTCTTTCTTGACGGTGGGGCTTTCCACCTGCACCAGCTTGGATTCCGTCTTGGCCAGCCGTACCGGCAAGCCTTTCAGGTGGTTCAGCGCCTGGCTCAGCTGGAAGTCATCGGTGCTGCCATATTCCAGCGGCTTGCGCTGCTTTTCCATGGCCATCACGCGCAACTGTTCTTCCAGCTCGTCGCGGTTGGTCTTGGCGCCTTCCTGGTCGCGGTCGTTGCTGAGGTGCTTGTCGAGGTCGGCTTCACGCGTGCGCAGGCTGTTCAGGCCGTCGCCGTCGGCGTTTTCATCGACCAGCAAGTCGGGCGAGATGCCCTTGGCCTGGATCGAGCGGCCGTTGGGCGTGTAGTAGCGGGCCGTGGTCAGCTTGACGGCCGTGTCCGGCGTGAGCTGGCGGATGGTCTGCACCGAACCTTTACCAAACGTCTGGCTGCCGATGATGGCGGCGCGCTTGTAGTCCTGCAGCGCGCCGGCCACGATTTCCGAGGCCGAAGCCGAACCGGTGTTGACCAGCACCGCCATCGGCACCTTCTTGATGGCGTCGGGCAGCTTGGCCAGCGCGTCGCTGTCGTTGCGCAGCGCGTAGTATTCGGGCCGGCCGTAGAAGATCTGCTTGGAGTCGGGCAACTGGCCATTGGTGGAGACGATGGCCGAATCGCGCGGCAGGAACGCGGCCGCCACGCCGATCGCCCCTTGCAGCACGCCGCCCGGGTCGTTGCGCAGGTCCAGCACCAGGCCCTTGATATTGGGGTCTTGCTTGTACAGCTCCACGAGCTTGGCGGCCAGGTCGTCGACTGTCGGTTCCTGGAACTGGGCGATGCGCAGCCAGGCGTAACCGGGCTCGATCAGCCTGCCCTTCACGCTTTTCTGGTGGATTTCCTCGCGCGCGATGGCGAACAGCAGCGGTTCCGTCTCGCCCTTGCGCAACACGGTCAGGTTGACCTTGGTGTGCGGTTCGCCGCGCATTTTTTTCACGGAGTCATCCAGGCTCATGCCTTTGACGGGGGTACCGTCGAGCCGCGTGATCAGGTCGCCCGCCTTGATGCCAGCCCGGTAGGCTGGCGAATCCTCGATCGGCGAGACGATCTTGATGTAGCCATCCTCGCTTTGGCCGATCTCGATGCCGAGGCCGACGAACTTGCCTTGCGAGCCTTCGCGCAGCTCGGCGTAGGCTTTCTTGTCCAGGTAGGCGGAATGGGGATCAAGCGAGGCGACCATGCCGGCGATGGCTTCGGTCAGCAGTTTCTTGTCCTCGACCGGCTCCACGTAGTCCGACTTGATGAGGCCGAACACGTCGGCCAGCTGGCGTAATTCCTCCAGCGGCAGGGCCGGCTCCACGGGCTTTTGCGCCATCGCGGAGAACTGCAGCGAAACGGCGATGCCGGCGATGACACCCAGGCCAATCAGCCCGGTATTCTTGAGTTTCTTGCCCATGTTTCACCTGTCGAATCTATCCATCCGGCGTTGCGGCCGCGCGGTCGGCGCCAGCGTAACGCTACGATTCAGTATAAACCTGATTTCTGGCAAACGTAGTATCCAATGCGTAAGCATTTACACGTTTTTTCACTATCGCCCGTGCGGCCAGCTTAGCAGCATGCAGGAGTGTAAATGTTGCGCCAAACCGGGCTTTGTTTGCGGAGTGTAACGCGCAGGTTGACGACGGTAAGTAATTGTAAGAATCCCTGCCTGCCGGGCACTCGCCGCCTACACTGGACTTGTATTTCTCTCTACCCTGAAGTGGTTCTTTGCCTGCGCCCTAGCCGCAGGCATTTTTTTGCGCAGGCATTTTTTTGTCCCGGGAGTGTTCATGCTGTCCAATTTTCTGCCTTTCCGTTTGCGCCACGTCGGCGCGGCCTTGCTGCTGAGCGCAGCCACCTTGCCGGTCTTCGCCTTGCCCGTGATGGAGCTGCGGGCCGAGGATCTGCTGCCGATGGCGGCCGACCTGAAGACCTCGCTGAACCTGAACGCCAACCAGCAAACGCTGTGGCAGCAGACGGAGGGCAAGACCCGCGCGCTGCTGCGCGAACGTCAGGCGCGCCGCGAACGCTTGCAAACGGCCAGCAAGGCCGGGCTGGATGCGGCCGGCGTCGAGTTGCGCGATCTGGCGGGGGCGATGGATGCGGAAACAGCCACCACGGCCGCCGAGGAAAAACAGTTGCGCGAGTGGTGGTTGGGCGTCAACGATGCGCTGAGCGAGTCGCAGCGCCGCGTGGTGGCCAACTTGCTGGCTGAACAGTTGCTGCGCATGCCAGATAACGGTGGCCACGGCGGCGCCGCGCCGCGCGGCAAGGACGAGGGTGGGGACCACAGTCGCGGCGGTCGTCACAAGCAGGGCGGGGCGGGCATGGGCATGCCAGGCGGCTGATGTGCGCGTGGGAACGGGGCCGCTGGCGGCGGCGCCCGGCCATGTTTCAGCCATGTAGAGGGTGTGTATCGTAAAGTAAAAAACAACTTCCGGCGGCCATGCCGGGATGGCTGAGGCGCTAGAATGCGGGCGCGGATGACTGTTCGCGACGATGCCACCCGATACCTTATGAGCAAACTGCTTCCTTACGCCTGCCTGGCCTTGCTGGGCGCCCTGGCCGATAATGCCGCCCTGGCCCAGAGCCAGAACCCATCCGGCCAGCCGGTGGACGCCAGCGCCACCACGCCTGCCACACCCGCCACACCCGCCACACCCGCGACGTCCACTGCGCCCTCCTCGCGTACTACCACCCAGCCCGCAACCGGGCCGGACGGTCACCCTATCCAGCAAGTGACCGTCAGCGGCGGGCGCGCCAGCGATATGGACGAGCGCCGCCGTGCCACGGCCGGCAAGCAGGTCTACGGCCGCGAGGAACTGGACCGCAACGGCGACACCAGCCTGGCCGACGTGCTCAAGCGCCTGCCCGGCGTCACCATCGGCGGCCGTCCTGGCCGCGGCGGCGATATCCGCATGCGTGGCCTGGGCAGCGGTTACACACAAATCCTTGTCAACGGCGAACGGCCGCCGGCCGGCTTTTCCATGGACAGCCTGTCGCCGGACCAGGTGGAGCGGGTGGAGATCATGCGCGGCCCGGTGGCCGAGCACAGCACGCGCGCCATCGCCGGCACCATCAACATCGTGCTGCGCGACGGCTACCAGCTCAAGGACAAGCAGCTCAAGCTGACCGATACGGTGGAGCAGGGCCGCCACGCGCCCAATGTATCGCTGACCGTGCCGGGCAAGGTGGGCAGCCTGAGCTATCTGCTGACCGGCTCCGTGTTCGAGAACCGCCAGCACGACCACAACAGCATCGCCTACCAGGACACGGACGCCACCGGCACCGTGCTCAAGGACCAGCTGGAAACGGATGAAAGCAACCGCAAGACGCGCGGCATCCACCTGACGCCGCGCCTGTCCTACAAGTTCGAGGGCGGCGACACGCTGAACTTCCAACCCTTCCTGATGAGCATGCGCAGCGATACCTCGGCCACCAGCGTGCTGGACCAGTCGATCGGCCAGCAGGCGCCCGAGTACGCCACGGCCGCCACCCGCGGCCATTCCGATACCACGTTCATGCGTGGCTTCGGCAACTGGGTGCACAAGCTGGAGGGCGCGGCTAAGCTGGACGTCAAATTCGGCTTCGGTCTGGGCCACAGCAGCAGCGACGCGCTGCGCCTGCAGTACGACGGCGCCGGCCAGGAATCGAACCGCTTTACGGACAGCGACAGCACGCGCGACCGCAGCGTCAGCAGCGGCGGCAAGTACAGCACGCCGCTGGGCAAGGATCACTCGCTGGCGGCCGGCTGGGATCTGGAAGCGAGCCACCGCGAGCAGAGCAAGACTTCGCTCGACAAGAACGGCGTGGCCCAGTTCGACGATTCCGGCGACAACCTCAGCGCCGATACCCGCCGCTACGCCGTGTTCGCGCAGGACGAGTGGGACATCAGCTCGCAATGGTCGGGCTATGCCGGCCTGCGCTGGGAAGGCATCACCACCACCAGCCGCCGCGCCAGTGGCGACGTGCACAACACCAGCAGCGTGCTCAGTCCCTTGCTGCATGGTGTGTGGCGTATTCCCGGCCACGAGCGCGACCAGGTGCGCGCCAGCCTGACCAAGAGCTACAAGGCGGCCAACGTGCAGGACCTGATCGCCTTGCCTTATCTGGCACACCCGAACAACGCCACCCATCCCGACCGCATGGGCAATCCCGACCTCAAGCCGGAACTGGCCACGGGACTGGACCTGGCCTATGAACATTACCTGGGCCGCAGCGGCATCGTCAGCGTCAGCGGCTTCGTGCGCGATATCGACAACCTGATCCGCCGCACCCTGAGCAGCTACGACACGCCGCAAGGGCCACATTACGTGTCCACGCCGTCCAACGTGGGCCACGCGCGCACCAGCGGCATCGAGCTGGAGGCCAAGTTCCAATTGGTCGAGTTGTTCGAGGATGCGCCGGCCATCGACCTGCGTTCCAACTACAGCCGCTTCTGGTCCAGCGTGGACGGCATCCCCGGCCCCAACAACCGGCTCGACCAGCAAGCGAAACAGACTGCCAATGTGGGCTTCGATTACCACCTCAAGCAGTGGCCGCTGACGGTGGGCGGCAGCCTCAACTGGACCCCGGCCACGGTGATCCAGACCAGCCTCACCCAGCAGGTGTCGACGGGCCGCAAGCGCGCCTTCGATGCATACGCATTGTGGAAGCTCGACAGCCGCAACCAGCTGCGCATCTCCGCCAGCAATTTGTCGCCGCTGGACAGCCTGAGCGGCAACATCGTCACGGCGCGCGGCGTGACGTCCAGCGCGGACTCGGATTACCAGACCTACACGGCCTGGAGCGTGAAGCTCGAAACCAAGTTCTGATAGCGGGCGCAGCGGTAGCGGCAGCGGCGCGGCGGGCAGGGCAAACAGGGCGCACAGGGCGCACACGGAATTGCGTGCCGTGCCTGCCCGCTCGTGCTACATTGCCGGATTCCGGGCTATCCGTCCGGCCGGCCCCGTGCGAACCCACCGCCCCCATGCCCTACAAGGATTTTTCGTGAAACGACATCTGCTGAGCACCCTGACCATGAGCCTGATAATGACCGCCGCCGGCGCCGCCGAACCGGCCGCCCCCGCCCCCCGCTCCGGCATCGACGTGCAGTACATTGACAGCGCCGTCCGGCCCCAGGATGATTTTTTCCGCTACCTCAACGGCAAGTGGCTGCAGACGACGGAAATCCCGGCCGACAAGGCGAGCTGGGGTTCCTTCATCCAGTTGCGCGAGGCCACGCTACCGCAGTTGCGCGTGCTGATCGAGGCGGCCCAACAAAGCCAGCAAGACAAGGCGGCCCGCAAGCCCGGTTCCGAAGCCCAGAAGATCGCTGACCTGTACGCCAGCTACATGGACGAGCACAAGCTGGACGCGCTGGGCATCAAGCCCCTCGCCGGGGAACTGAATCGTATTCGCAGTATCAAGGACAAGAAAGCGCTGCCGGCCCTGATCGCCCACATGGACGAGATCGGCGCGGTCGCACCGTACGGCATCTACGTGAGCCAGGATGCGCGTGAATCGACCAAATATGCCGTCAGCATCGCGCAAAGTGGCCTGGGCCTGCCGGACCGCGATTACTACCTGAAGAAGGATGACGCCAAGCTGGCCGCCGTGCTGGCCCAGTATGAAACCCATGTGGCCAAGACGCTGGCGCTGGCGGGTGTGAAGGACAGCGCCGCCGCCGCCCACGCCATCGTGGGCCTGGAAACGGCGCTGGCCCAGGTCCAGTGGACCAAGGTCGAGAACCGCGATCCCGTCAAGCGCTACAACAAGGTGCAGATCGATAAGCTGGCCGAGCTGGCGCCCGCCTATGACTGGAAGCACGCGCTGGCGGCGGCCGGCGTGGCCAGCAAGGTCGATTACGTGATCGTCAACCAGCCCAGCTACCTGAGTGGTTTCAACACGGTGCTGGAGCAGACCGACCTGGCCACGTGGAAGTCGTATTTCGAGTGGCAACTGCTGCGCAGCCAGTCACCATACCTGTCCAAGCCCTTCGCCGACGCCAGTTTCGCCTTCTACGGCACCGTGCTGACGGGCGTGACGGAACAGCCGCCGCGCTGGAAGCGGGGCGTGGGTGCGGTGGAAGGCGCGCTGGGCGAGGCGCTGGGCAAGCTGTACGTGGCCCAGTATTTCCCGCCCGAGCGCAAGGCGCGCATGGAGCAGCTGGTGGCCAACCTGCTGGCCTCGTACAAATCGAGCATCGACACCCTGGAATGGATGAGCCCGGCCACCAAGGAGCAGGCCCAGGCCAAGCTGGCCAAGTTCACGCCCAAGATCGGCTACACGTCCAAGTGGCGTGACTACAGTGCGTTGGCCATCATACCGTCCGACCTGTCGGGCAATATGATGCGCGCCTCGGCCTTCGCGTCGCAGCGCATGATCAACAAGCTGGGCAAGCCGATCGACCGCACCGAGTGGGGCATGACGCCGCAGACCATCAACGCGTATTACAGCTCGACCATGAACGAGATCGTGTTCCCGGCCGCCATTTTGCAACCGCCATTCTTCGACGCGGGTGCGGACGATGCCGTCAACTATGGCGCCATCGGCGCCGTGATCGGTCACGAAATCAGCCACGGCTTCGACGACAAGGGTAGCCAGTCCGACGGTGACGGCAACCTGCGCGAATGGTGGACGGCGGAAGACCGCGCCAACTTCAAGGCGCGCACCGACGTGCTGGTGCAGCAGTACGCAAGCTACAGCCCGCTGCCCGGCTACCACGTGAACGGTGCGCTGACGCTGGGCGAGAACATCGCCGACAACTCCGGCCTGGCCATCGCCTACAAGGCCTACAAGTTGTCGCTGAACGGCCAGCCGGCGCCGGTGATCGACGGCCTGACGGGCGACCAGCGCTTCTTCATGGGCTTCGCGCAGGTGTGGCGCAGCAAGATGCGCGAGCCGCAGCAGATCGTGCAGATCAAGACCGACCCGCACTCGCCGGGCCAGTTCCGTGCCAACGGCACCATGGTCAACCAGCCGGGCTTCTATGAAGCGTTCGGCGTGAAACCGGGCGACAAGATGTACCTGGCGCCCGAGCAGCGCGTCATTATTTGGTAAATGCGTATCTGATAACGCGCATCAGGTAAGCGCATCAGGTAAGCGTGCCATGTCATCCCAAAAAAAGACCATGCCGGAGCGATCTTGCATGGTCTTTTTGTTACTAATATCACGATGACATGATACAGTTCTGCCGTGTTACTCATAAAAATTGAAATACGACCACTACCTGGGAGAGAGACTTTGAAAGCTCATGTCATCAGCGCCTGCGCGCTGGCCGTGCTGGCCGGTGCTGGCGTCCCGTGCGCGCAAGCGGAAGACGGGGCCGCGCCGGCGCGGCAGGGAACGGCCGCCATCCGCGCCTCCGGCATCGCCATCGCCAACATGGATCCGTCCGTGCGGGCGCAGGACGATTTCTTCGCCAACCTGAACGGTAAATGGCTGGCCAGCACGGCCATCCCGGCCGACAAGGCCAGCTGGGGCGCGTTCGAAAAACTGGACGACGACACCAAGCCGCAACTGCGCGCCATCATCGAAGCGGCCGCCGCCGACACCAACCGCGCACCGGGTTCGGACGCCCAGCGCATCGGCGACTTCTACGCCAGCTACATGGACGAGGCCAGGCTGGAGCAGCTGGGCCTGGCGCCGCTGCGAGCTGAACTGGACCGCGTGGCCGCCTTGAGCGGCAAGCAGGACATCGCCGCCCTGATCGCCCATTTCAACCGGCTGGGCTTCACGGCGCCATACGCCTACGGTGTGCACCAGGACAACAAGGATTCGACCAAATACGTGGCCGACCTGTACCAGGACGGGCTGGGCCTGCCCGACCGCGACTACTACCTGAAGCCGCACGACGCCAAGCTGGCGTCCACGCTGGCCAAGTACCAGCAGCACGTGGCGCGCATGCTGGCGCTGGCCGGCCATGGCCAAGCGCAGGCGACGGACGAGGCGCGTGCCATCGTGGCGCTGGAAACGGCGATGGCAAAGATCCAGTGGACCAAGGTCGAGCTGCGCGATCCCGTCAAAGCCTACAACAAGGTGGCGCTCGATAAGCTGCCCGCGCTGCTGCCCGGCTACGATTGGAGCGGCTACCTGCAACAGACAGGCTTGGCCGGCAAGGTCGATTACGTGATCGTCAGCCAGCCCAGCTACCTGAAGGGCATGGCCCGCTTGCTGGAACAGACCCCGCTGGCCACCTGGCAAGCTTACTTCCGGTGGCAGGTGATACACGCCAACGCGCCCTACCTGTCGCAAGCGTTCGCCGCCGAGAACTTCGCGTTCTACGGCAAGGTGCTGAGCGATGTGCCGGAGCAGCAGCCGCGCTGGAAGCGGGCCGTGAACGCCACCGACAACGCGCTGGGCGAGAGCCTGGGCAAGTTGTACGTGGCCCAGCACTTCCCGCCCGAGCGCAAGGCGCGCATGGAGCAACTGGTGGCCAACCTGCTGGCCGCCTACCAGCAAAGCATCGCCACCCTGGACTGGATGAGCTCGGCCACCAAGGAACAGGCGCAAGCCAAGCTGGCCAAGTTCACCACCAAGATCGGCTACCCCAACAAGTGGCGCGATTATGCCAAGCTGGTGGTCACGCGTGACGACCTGGTGGGCAACGTGCTGCGCGCCACCGAATTCGCCTATGAGCGCCAGTTGGCCAAGCTGGGCCAACCGATCGACCGCGAGGAATGGGGTATGACGCCGCAAACCGTGAACGCTTATTACAACCCGGAGATGAACGAGATCGTATTCCCGGCCGCCATATTGCAACCGCCGTTCTTCGACGCGGACGCGGACGACGCCGTCAACTATGGCGCCATCGGCGCCGTGATCGGCCACGAGATCAGCCACGGTTTCGACGACCAGGGCGCCCAGTACGACGGCGACGGCAACCTGCGCGACTGGTGGACGGCGGCCGACCACAAGCAGTTCGCGGCCAAGAGCAAGATGCTGGTCCAGCAGTACAGCGCGTTCAGTCCCGTCAAGGGCTACCATGTGAACGGCGCGTTGACCCTGGGCGAAAACATCGCCGACAACTCCGGCATCGCCATCGCCTATAAGGCTTACCAGATCGCGCTGGCCGGCCAGCCGGCGCCTGTGATCGACGGCCTCACGGGCGACCAGCGCTTCTACATGGGTTTTGGCCAGGTATGGCGCAGCAAGATCCGCGACGCCCAGCAGATCGTCTATCTGAAAAGCGACCCGCATTCACCGGACCGCTTCCGCGCGAACGGCACGGTGCGCAACCAGGCGCCGTTCTACGCCGCGTTTGGCGTCAAGCCGGGCGACAAGATGTATTTGCCGCCCAAGCAGCGGGTGAGCATGTGGTAAATCAGTCCGCCCGTGGCCGTGGGCTTGTGATAAAGTCAATGTTGGGCCAAAAGTCCAGGGGCGATCTTTTTCGTTACAAACAATGAGGATATTTCTGTGAAACGTTATCTGTTGAGTGCATTAACTCTGAGCCTGATCGCAGGCTACGCCGGCGCCGCCGACAATACCAAGAACATGAGCGTGGCCACCAGCAAGGCCGCCAGCGGCAAACTGTCGTCGGGCATCGCCACCGAATTCATCGAATCGTCCGTGCGCGCGCAGGACGACTTCTTCACCCACCTGAACGGTAAATGGCTGGCCACCACCGAGATCCCGGCCGACAAATCGAGCTGGGGCACGTTCGCCAAGCTGCGCGACGACATCCAGCCGCAACTGCGCGCCATCATCGAGAACGCCGCCAACGCCAAGAACAAGGTAGCCGGTTCGGACGCCCAGCGCATCGGTGATTTCTACGCCAGCTTCATGGACGAAGCCAAGATCGAACAACTGGGCCTGACCCCGCTGAACGCCGAGCTGGCCAAAGTGGCCGCCCTGAGCGACAAGCAACAGATCCCGGCCCTGATCGCCCACTTCAACCAGCTGGGCTTTGGCGCCCCGCTGAACTTCGGCATCCACCAGGACAACAAGGATTCGACCAAATACGTGGCCGACATCTCGCAATCGGGCCTGGGCTTGCCGGACCGCGACTACTACCTGAAGCTGGACGACGTCAAGATGGCCGACACGCTGGCCAAGTATGAACAACACGTGGCCAAGATGCTGACCTTGACGGGCGACGCCAACGCGGCCGCCAACGCCAAGGCCATCGTCGCGCTGGAAACGGCGCTGGCCAAAGTGCAGTGGACCAAGGTCGAACTGCGCGACCCCATCAAGGGTTACAACAAGGTCGAACTGGCCAAGCTGAGCGGCCTGGCCGCCGGCTTCGACTGGACCACCTGGCTCAACGAAACCGGCATCGCCGGCAAGACCAGCTATGTGATCGTGGGCCAGCCGACCTACGTGCAAGGCTTCAACGACGTGCTGGCGGCCACCCCGCTGGAAACGTGGAAAGCCTACTTCCAGTGGCAAGTGATCCACGCCAACGCGCCTTACCTGAGCAAGGCTTTCGTGGACGAGAACTTCGCCTTCTACGGCACCGTGCTGAGCGGCGTGACGGAAATGCGTCCACGCTGGAAACGCGGCGTGAGCGTGACCGAAGGCGCGCTGGGCGAAACCGTGGGCAAGCTGTATGTGGAGCAGTACTTCCCGGCCGAGCGCAAGGCGCGCATGGAACAGCTGGTGAAGAACCTGCTGGCCACCTACAAGACCAGCATCGACAAGCTGGACTGGATGAGCCCCGTCACCAAGAAGCAGGCGCAAGCCAAGCTGGCCAAGTTCACCACCAAGATCGGTTACCCCAACCACTGGCGCGATTATTCCAAGCTGACCGTGGCGGCCGACGACCTGGTGGGCAACGTACTGCGCTCGAACAAGTTCGACTACGACAAGGAGCTGAACAAGCTGGGCAAGCCGATCGACCGCGAAGAGTGGGGCATGACGCCGCAGACGGTGAACGCCTACTACAACCCGGAAATGAACGAGATCGTGTTCCCGGCCTCCATCCTGCAACCACCGTTCTTTGACGCCAACGCGGACGACGCCGTCAACTACGGCGCCATCGGCGGCGTGATCGGCCACGAGATTAGTCACGGCTTCGACGACCAGGGCGCCCAGTACGACGGCGACGGCAACCTGCGCGACTGGTGGACGGCGGCCGACCACAAGAACTTCGCGGCCAAGACCAAGATGCTGGTGGACCAGTACAGCCAGTTCAGCCCGCTGCCTGGCTACCATGTGAACGGCGAACTGACGCTGGGCGAGAACATCGCCGACAACTCCGGTGTGGCCATCGCGTACAAGGCCTACAAGCTGTCGTTGCACGGCAAGCCAGCACCCGTGATCGACGGCCTGACGGGCGACCAGCGCTTCTTCATGGGCTTCGCGCAAGTGTGGCGCATGAAGATGCGTGAACCGCAGCAGATCGTCCAGATCAAGACCGACCCGCACTCGCCCGGCCAGTTCCGTGCCAACGGCACCATGCGCAACCAGCCCGGCTTCTACAGCGCCTTTGGCGTGAAGAAGGGCGACAAGATGTACCTGGAGCCAAAAGACCGCGTGATCATGTGGTAATCGCCGCCTGAGGCAAAACGAAGGGCCGCTCGCGAGCGGCCCTTTTTCATGGGCGCCCGCATCCGGCTCCGGCCCGAGAGAAAGAGGGGAAGGACCCTCGGGTCCGTCCCCGGCTCAGCACCCGCGCGCACGACCAGCCTCCTTGGGCGGGCTAGTGGCAAGGCGAAAAAAAAACCGCTCGTTTAACGGAGCGGTTTTGATGTGGGCGCCGGACTGGCCGGCGCCGCGAGCGGATCGCTTACTTTGCCGAGGCGGCGGAAGCAGCCGAAGCGCCTTCCGCGGCAGCGGCGGCGGGAGCGGCAGGCTCCTTGAACTTGGCGCCAGCGGCGTTTGCCATGTGCACCACGGCGCGTGCGACTTCCACGTCGTCCAGGTCGGGATTGCCGCCCTTGGCCGGCATGGCGCGGATACCGTCGATAGCGTGCTTGACCAGCGTGTCGTAGCCTTGGGCGATGCGAGGACCCCAGGCGCCGGCATCGCCGAACTTGGGCGAACCGGCCGCGCCGGAACCGTGGCAAGCCGCGCAGACGGCGGTGTAGACGGCTTCGCCAGCTTGCAGTTGTTTAGGACCGCTGGCATCTTTCAGGGTGAAGCCTTCATCGGCGACGGGACGGACACGGGTGGCGACGGATTCGGCCGATTGGCTGTCGGAACCACGGCCGGTCAGCTTGTCGGTGGTCACATATTGCACCAGCAGGACGATACCAAAGATGGTCACCGCGAAAAAGCCGATCACGGCGGCGATCAGTTGCTTGGGGGTCTTGATGGCGGATTCGTGTTCGTTGTGTGCGTCGCTCATGATTTCCTTTTTTTAATTTCGAAGCTGGTTGGCGGTGCGAAGAATTGTCTTTGCGTGTAGCCGTACAAACCCTCGCCAAACGGGCGATTATAGACTCAAAAACTGCCCCTTGGAATCGAAATGCTGCCCAAAACGACACTTTCCATGGACGGACGTGACGAAAGACGGTATCCTTCGTGTCGATTCAGACTTTCCCTCCAAGCGGCTGTAGCTCAGTGGATAGAGTATTGGCCTCCGAAGCCAAGGGTCGTGGGTTCGATCCCCGCCAGCCGCACCATCATTCCCTCTTAAATCAAATACTTAGCGAATAATTGATTTCGCGCACTTCCTGTCGCCTGTACCTGTCAGTGCCGGCTGGCGAGCGTCGCCGCAAGAGGCCGTTTCGCTTACTTCACCCTATCAGCCGGCCCTTGCTCCCGCGGCCAGTGCGATTTGATCACCCGCGCCAGGATGTCGAAGGCGGGGCGGATCTGCTCGTCGGGCACGCAACCGTAGCCCAGCATCAGGCCGCGTTTCGCGGTCGCCGGGTCGCTGTAGTACTTCGACAGCGGTCGCACGATGATGCCCTGCTGACCGGCCGCATCGCAGATCGCGATGTCGTCGCATGCGTCGGGCAAACCCAGCGCCAGATGCAAGCCGGCCTCGCCACCGGTGAAGATGATGCTGTCGTCGAAGTGGAAGGTGATGGCCTCGTGCAGCAGCCGCAGGCGCTCCGCATACACCACCCGCATGCGCCGGATGTGCGAGGCGAAGTGGCCTTCGGTCATGAAGTCGGTCAGGATCGCCTGGGTATAGCTGTGCCCGCAGCGATAGAGTTCTGACAGGCCGGTGGAAAACGATTCGGCCAGCACCGGCGGCACCACCAGGTAGCCAACCCGCAGTCCCGGGAACAGGGTCTTGCTGAACGTCCCCAGATACAACACGCGGTCATGCACATCGAGTCCCTGCAGTGAGGCGATCGGCCGGCTGCCGTAACGGAACTCGCTGTCGTAGTCATCCTCCACGATCCAGCTGTTGTTGGCGGCCGCGTATTCCAGCAGGGCGCGCCGACGGGACAAGCTCATCACCATCCCGAGCGGATATTGGTGCGAGGGCGTGGCGACGATGAAGCGGGGCGGATGCCGCAAATCCTCGGGGCGCAGTTGCAAGCCTTCGCTATCGACGGGAATCGCGACCGTCCGCACCCCGACCGAGCGCAGCACGCTGCGCGTCCCCCAATAGCAGGGATCCTCGACCCATGCATGGTCGCCGTGGTCGCTCAACATGCGCGCCACCAGGTCCAGCGACTGGTGTATCCCCGTGGTGATCAGAATCTGGCTGGCGTCGCAGTTCACCGAACGCGCCACCCGCAGATAGTCGGCGATCGCTTCGCGCAGTGGTAGGTGGCCTGCGCCACTGGAATAGGTCAGCAGTTCGGAGCGCGAACGGCGCCAGTACTTGTTTTGCAGCCGGCTCCATATCTTGTTGGGAAATTGCGTCACGTCCGGCACACCCGGCATGAACGCACCCCATTGCGTCTTGCTGACACCGGCCAGGTCAACCAGCTGCAGGCCGCGCGTTGACAGGCACAGTTCGGCATCCTGACGCGGCCCCGCCGTGGCTGTGGCGGACGCCGCGGTGATGATCTGGTCCGGCTCGGTATTGGCGATGAAGGTGCCGGCGCCCACGCGCGACTCCAGGAAACCTTCGGCCAGCAATTGGTCGTACGCGTAGGTCACCGTGTTGCGCGACATGCTCAATTCCTGCGCCAGGAAGCGGGAGGAGGGCAGTTGCAACCCGGCTGGCAGTGACTGGTCCAGGATCGCCTCCCGGATCACCTGGTAGATCTGCCGGTTGACGGCCTTGCGCATACCGTTGTTTTCGCGGCCGCGATCGATGCGCTGCAACAGGAAATCGGACAGGGACGCGATCCGCATAGTGGCCTTATGGGTAAAACGAAATTGGGGCGCTATTGTAGCGCCACTGGTACAGCGTCATGCGGCCAACCGGCCGTCAATTGTTGCTAAAAAACGTCAATCCACGTTATCTGCCGCAGCCCGCATCACCGTTGTCCTTGCCTCCCGGACGGGCGTGGCATAGGGCCGGTGATGTTTCCGTGGCCTGCAGTCGGAGTCATCGTGCCCGCGTGGCGGTCGCGGCGGCGGCGGCGGCCACGTTCAGCATAGTGGCTCCATGAGAAAAACAAAAGTGGCTCTACGTTGAGGCTCCAGTTCAACACTAAGATTCGCTGTCCTTGTAACACTCTGGTAACAACAATTAAGGTGAATTAATGACGAATAACGAACTTCAACAGCGCAAGAACGCCGCCACCCCACGTGGCGTGGGCGTGATGTGCCAGTTTTACGCCGAGCGCGCGCTGAACGCTGAAATCTGGGACGTGGAGAACCGCCGCTACATCGATTTCGCTGCTGGTATCGCCGTGCTCAACACCGGCCACCGCCATCCAAAGCTGATCGCTGCGATCGAGCAGCAGTTGGGCAAGTTCACCCATACCTGCTACCAGGTGGTGCCTTATGCGGGCTACGTCGAACTGGCCGAGCGCCTGAACGCCCTGACGCCGGGCAACCACGCGAAGAAGACCGCGCTGTTCTCGACCGGCGCCGAAGCGGTGGAAAACGCGATCAAGGTGGCCCGTGCCGC
Organism: Rugamonas apoptosis; assembly: GCF_014042355.1. Lineage (GTDB taxonomy): Bacteria > Pseudomonadota > Gammaproteobacteria > Burkholderiales > Burkholderiaceae_D > Rugamonas > Rugamonas apoptosis. Next base: position 415,276 of record NZ_JACEZU010000001.1, on the reverse strand, counting down.
CACCGGTCGCTCGGCCGTGATCGCCTTCGCCGGCGGTTTCCATGGCCGTACCATGATGGGCATGGCACTGACCGGTAAAGTGGTGCCCTACAAGGTCGGTTTCGGCCCCTTCCCGGGCGAGGTCTACCACGCACCGTATCCGGTCGAACTGCATGGCGTCAGCACCGAAGCCTCGCTGGCGGCGTTGCAGACGCTGTTCAAGGCCGATGTCGATCCCAAGCGTGTGGCCGCCATCATCCTGGAGCCAGTGCAGGGCGAGGGTGGTTTCTACGCCGCGCCGCCGGAATTCATGCAGGCGCTGCGCAAGATCTGCGACGAGCACGGCATCCTGCTGATCGTCGATGAAGTGCAGACCGGCTTCGCCCGCACCGGCAAGATGTTCGCCATCGAACACGCTGGCGTGATTCCCGACCTGATGACGCTGGCCAAGAGCCTGGCCGGCGGCATGCCGCTGGCAGCCCTGGTGGGACGCGCCGAGATCATGGATGCGCCCCTGCCGGGCGGGCTGGGCGGCACTTACGCGGGCAATCCGCTGGCGGTCGCCTCCGCGCTGGCGGTGCTGGACGTGCTGCACGACGAGCAACTGGTCGAACGCGCCTGCGTGCTGGGCCAGCGCCTGAAGGACAAACTCAACCAGCTGCGCGAAGTGGTGCCGCAGATCGCTGATGTACGCGGCCTGGGCGCAATGGTGGCGGTCGAATTCGCCCAGCCCGGCAGCGGCGCGCCTGACGCTGAGTTCACCAAGCTGGTCCAGACCCGTGCATTGGCCAAGGGCTTGATCCTGCTGACTTGCGGCGTGCACGGCAACGCGATACGTTTCCTGTTCCCGCTGACCATTGAAGATGCCCTCATGGACGAGGCGCTGGCGATACTGGCTGACGCCTTGCTGGGAAAATAAGAAAAGAATGTCATGCCGGCCTTCCTGGCCGGCATAGTCTACATCTGTGGAGATAAGATTTTGGAAAGCACAACGGTGAAGCGCCCCCCCCTGGCCGCGGTCAGGAACGGCCAGCAAGCGGCGGCCAAGCGCGAGACTCTGGTGGAGTTTCGGGGTGTCAAAAAAACCTACGACGGTGAAAACCTGGTCGTCAAACAGCTCGACCTGAACATCGAACGTGGCGAGTTCCTCACCTTGCTGGGGCCTTCCGGTTCCGGCAAGACCACCTGCCTGATGATGTTGGCCGGATTCGAGTTTCCCACCGGCGGCGAAATCCGCCTCGATGGCAAGCTGCTCAACAAGGTTCCGCCCCACAAGCGCGACATCGGCATGGTGTTCCAGAACTATGCCCTGTTCCCGCACATGACGGTGGGCCAGAACGTGGCTTATCCATTGCAGGTGCGCAAGGTCGATGCCGCCACTCGTGCGGACAAGGTCAAGCGTGCGCTGGACATGGTGCAGATGGGGCAGTTCGCCGACCGTTATCCTGCCCAGTTGTCGGGTGGCCAGCAGCAGCGTATCGCACTGGCGCGGGCACTGGTGTTCGATCCCAAGCTGGTGTTGATGGATGAGCCGTTAGGCGCGCTCGACAAGCAGTTGCGCGAACGCATGCAGATCGAGCTCAAGGATCTGCACCAGCGGCTGGGCGTGACCTTCGTCTACGTGACCCACGATCAGAGCGAGGCGCTCACCATGTCGGACCGGGTCGCCGTGTTCGAGCACGGCATCATCCAGCAGTTGGCGCCGGTCGATCAACTGTATGAACAGCCGGACAACCAGTTCGTGGCCGGTTTCATCGGCGACAACAACCGCTTCCATGGTGTGGTCGAGACGCCCGACAGCGGCCTGTGCCGCCTGCGCATGCAGGATGGTTCGTCGCTGCTCGGCGTCAACGTCAATGGCCTGGGCGCCGGCCACGCGGCCGTCGGCTGCGTCCGTCCCGAACGCATCCGCCTGCTGGCGCGCGGCGCGGCCGCTTCCAATGGCGTGGCGGCGCGCATCACCAGCCTGATCTACTTTGGCGACCATGTGCGGGTCCGTTGTGCGCTGCCGAACGGCGACGAGTGTTTCGTCAAGCTGACCCTGAACGATCCGGCCCTGCCCGGTTTGTCCGAGGGAACGCCGGTGTCGCTCGACATCGAGCCGACGCATTTGCGGGTGTTCATTTAATCGCTGTTCCGTTGTCTCCGAAATCTCTCTCACCTTGAAAGACTGATATGAAAAAAGTGTTTTCCCCTGTCTTGCTGAGCACTCTCCTGGCGGCTGGCGCTGCACATGCCGATGTCACGCTGGTTAATTTTGGCGGCGCCAATGGCGCGGCGCAAAAAGTGGCGTACATCGAACCGTTCCAGAAGACCGGCAAGAAAGTGGTGATGGTCGAATACAACGGCGAATTGTCGAAAATTAAGGCCATGGTCGAAACCCACAACGTGACCTGGGACGTGGTGGAAGTGGAATCGGGCGTGATCGGCCGTGCCTGCGAAGAGGGCCTGATTGAAAAAATGGACCTGGCCAAGATCGCCAAGAAGGCCGACCTGCTGCCGGAAGCGGTGCACGAATGCGGCGTTGGCGCCTTCGTCTGGTCGACCGTGCTGGCCTACAACGCCGACAAGCTGAAGGCGGCGCCCACCAGCTGGGCCGATTTCTGGAACGTCAGCAAGTTTCCCGGCAAGCGCGGCATGCGCAAGGGCGCCCGTTACAACCTGGAATTCGCGCTGATGGCCGATGGCGTGCCGACCAAGGACGTCTACAAGGTACTGGCGACCAAGGCCGGCGTCGACCGCGCCTTCAAGAAGCTGGAAGCACTGCGTCCGCACATCCAATGGTGGGAAGCGGGCGCCCAGCCGGCCCAGTTCCTGGTGGCTGGCGACGTGGTCATGTCGACCGCCTACAACGGCCGGATCGACGCTGCCCAGCGCGAGGGCAAGAACCTGCAGGTGAACTGGAGCGGCGGTATCTATGACCTCGACTACTGGGTGATTCCGAAAGGTTCGCCGAACAAGGCCGAAGCCGAGAAATTCATCGCTTTCGCCAGCACGCCGGAAGCCCAGAAGGTCTACGCCGGCAAGATCGCCTACGGCCCGACCAACAAGAACACGCTCAAGCTGCTGGATGCGAAGACCCTGGCCGGCTTGCCGACCGCGGCGGCGAACGTCAAGGACGCGGTGCAGAACAACCTGCAGTTCTGGACTGACCACGGCGAGGACCTGGAACAGCGCTTCACCGCCTGGGCCGTCAAATAAGTCGTAACAGAATTGGGTGCCGCGGCGGGGCAGCAGTCCGCCACGCGCGGTTGGTCCGCTCGCCCCGGCACCCGTTTTATCCAGCCATTCACTTTTGAAAACGCTCTCGCCATGACTTTTTTGGCCTCCACCGCCCCGCTTTCCATGCCGCTTGCCGAGCCCAGTACGGCCCAGCTCAAGCGCGACCTGCACCGCGCCCTGCTGCGTAAGCGGGTCACGGCCCTGGCGCTGATCGCGCCGCTGGCGGTGTTCCTGCTGCTCACCTTCGTGGTGCCGATCGCCGCGCTGCTGATGCGCTCGGTCGAAAATCCAGAGGTCGCCACCACCTTGCCCCATACGGTGGCCGCGCTGTCCACCTGGGACCGCCATGGCATGCCGCCTGACGCCGCCTACGCGGCACTGGCGGCCGACCTGGAGGCGGCGCATGCCGCCAACACCGGTGGCGCCCTGGCGCGCCGCATGAACGTCGACCTGCCGGGCGCCCGCTCGGTGGTGCTCAAGACCATGCGCGCCACGCCGCTGGTGGACGACGATGGCAAGCCGCTGTCGGGCAGCGCCATCAAGCCGGCCCTGATCGCGCTGGACGAACAGTGGGGCCAACCGGAATTCTGGCAAGTCATCGCCAGCAACGGCGCGCGCTACTCGCCGTATTATCTGCTGGCCTCGCTCGACCTGAAACAGGATGCCTTCGGCCATATCTACCAGGCCGATGCGGACCAATCCGTGTACATCCAGATCTTCGGCCGCACCTTCTGGATCAGCCTGGTCGTCACGGCGTGCACGCTGGTGATCGCCTATCCGCTGGCCTACTGGCTGTCAACCATGCCGGAACGGCGCGCCAACCTGTTCATGATCCTGGTGCTGATCCCGTTCTGGACTTCGGTGCTGGTGCGCATCGCGGCCTGGATCGTGTTGCTGCAATCGGAGGGCCTGGTCAACCAGGCGCTGATGAGCCTGGGCCTGACCAAGGCGCCGCTGGAACTGCTGTTCAACCGCGTCGGCGTGTATGTCTCGATGACCCACATCCTGCTGCCGTTCATGATCCTGCCGCTCTACAGCGTGATGAAATCGATCCCGCCGACCTATGTGCGGGCCGCCGTCTCGCTGGGCAGCCATCCATTCGCCGCGTTCTGGCGCGTGTATGTGCCGCAGACCTATCCCGGCATCGGCGCGGGCGCGCTGCTGGTGTTCATCCTGGCGCTGGGCTACTACATCACGCCGGCGCTGCTGGGTGGACCGAACGAACAGATGGTCAGCTATTACGTGGCTTACTTCACCAACGTGACCATCAACTGGGGCATGGCCTGCGCCCTGGGCGCGCTGCTGTTCGGCGCCACCCTGGTGCTGTACAGCGTGTACCGCCGTTTCGCCAAACTCGAAATCAGTATGTAAGGGACCACCATGAAGACCACTCTGCCATATTTCCCCCCCTATCTGTCGCTGGCTGAACGGGCCTGGTTTTTCCTGTTGCGCGGCTTTAACGGGCTGGTGCTGGTATTCCTGATGGTGCCGGTGCTGGTGATCATACCGCTGTCGTTTTCCGACAGCACTTTCCTGGCCTATCCGATGCCGGGACTGTCGCTGCGCTGGTACCAGAACCTGATCGAGTCGGACGAATGGATGCGCGCCGCGCGCAACAGCTTCATCGTCGCGCCGCTGGCGACGGTGGTGGCGACCGTGCTGGGCACCTTGGCCGCCGTGGGCCTGAACAAAGCCAACTTCCCGGGCAAGGGCTTGCTGATGGCGATCCTGATCGCGCCCATGGTGGTGCCGGTGGTGGTGGTCGGGGTCGGGGTCTACCTGCTGTTCGCCCAGGTCGGCCTGACCGACACCTACGTGGGCCTGGTCGCGGTCCACGCCGCGCTCGGCGCGCCGTTCGTGGTGACCACCGTGTCGGCCACCTTGCAAGGCTTTAACCACAATCTGGTGCGTGCCAGCCTGAGCATGGGAGCTTCGCCGCTGATGACCTTTTTCCGGGTCACGCTGCCGGTGATCGCCCCTGGCCTGATCTCGGGCGCGCTGTTCGCCTTCGCCACCTCGTTCGACGAAGTGGTGATCACCAAGTTCCTGGCTGGTCCCAACCAGGTGACCCTGCCGTTCCAGATGTTCACCGGTATCCGCGAGAACATCAGTCCGACCATCGCGGCGCTGGCGACCATCCTGATCGTGTTTTCCACCGGCTTGCTGCTGGTGCTTGAGTGGCTACGCGGCCGCAATAAGGCCGCCGCCAAATTCTAGCGGCCTGCGGCCGCCCCGACGGGACGTAGGCCGGCCATGCCGGCGGCAGACAACGCGCGGCACGCAGCGCGCGTTGTGGCCCCGCTCGTCCCGTCATCAGTGGCCGCCGCCCCGCTAGCCTGACTATTCCTTGGAGATTTACCATGCTGCAATTAACAGACCCGACTCTGTTGCGTCAACACGCCTATCTGAACGGCGTATGGTGCGCCGCCGACAGCGGCGACACGCTGGACGTGACCAATCCCGCCACCGGCGAACTGCTGGGCACCGTGCCGAAAATGGGCGCGGCGGAAACGGCGCGCGCCATCGCCGCCGCCAATAAGGCCTTCCCCGCCTGGCGCGCCAAGACCGGCAAGGAGCGCGCCGCCATCCTGCGCAAGTGGTACGAGCTGATGCTGGCCAACGCCGACGACCTGGCGCGCATCATGACCGCCGAACAGGGCAAGCCGCTGGCCGAAGCCAAGGGCGAAGTCGGCTACGCCGCCTCGTTCATCGAATGGTTCGCCGAGGAAGCCAAGCGGGTGAGCGGCGATACGCTGCCGTCGCCATGGGCCGACAAGCGCCTGATCGTGACCAAGGAGCCGATCGGCGTGTGCGCCGCCATCACGCCGTGGAACTTCCCGGCCGCGATGATCACCCGCAAGGTGGGTCCGGCGCTGGCCGCCGGCTGCCCGATGATCGTCAAGCCGGCCGAGGCGACGCCGTATTCGGCGCTGGCGCTGGCGGTGCTGGCCGAACGGGCCGGCGTGCCGGCCGGCGTATTCAGCGTGCTGACCGGCGACGCGCGCGCCATCGGCGGCGAAATGACCAGCAACCCGGTGGTGCGCAAGCTGTCCTTCACGGGTTCGACGCAAGTGGGGCGCACGCTGATGGCGCAGTCGGCGTCCACCATCAAGAAGCTGTCGCTGGAACTGGGCGGCAACGCGCCGTTCATCGTGTTCGACGACGCCGACCTGGACGCGGCGGTGGAGGGCGCGCTGATCTCGAAATTCCGCAATGCCGGCCAGACCTGCGTGTGCGCCAACCGCATCTATGTGCAGGACGGGGTCTACGAGGCGTTCGCCGCCAAGCTGGTGGCGGCCGTGGCCGCGCTCAAGGTGGGCGATGGCCGCGAGGCCGGCGTCACGCAAGGCCCGCTGATCGATGCCAAGGCGGTGCGGAAGGTGGAACAGCACGTCGAGGATGCGCTGGCCAAGGGCGGCCGCCTGCTGCTGGGCGGCCGCCGCCACGCGCTCGGCCACAGCTTCTTCGAACCCACCGTGATCGCCGACGTGCACGCCGGGATGCAGGTGGCGACGGAGGAAACCTTCGGCCCGCTGGCGCCGCTGTTCCGCTTCCGCGACGAGGCCGAGGTACTGGCGCAAGCGAACGACACCGAGTTCGGCCTGGCCGCGTACTTCTACGCGCGCGATATCGGCCGGGTGTGGCGCGTGGCCGAGGGGCTGGAGTCCGGCATGGTCGGCATCAATACCGGCTTGATCTCCAACGAAATCGCGCCGTTCGGCGGCGTGAAGCAGTCCGGCCTTGGCCGCGAAGGTTCCAAATACGGCATGGATGACTATCTGGTCATCAAGTACATGTGCCTGGGCGGCATTCAGGCCCAGCCATCGGTGTAGCAGCAAGCAGCAAAGCAGAGCAGGTGTCTCACTATCCAAAGCAGCACTTAACTATCAGAAGAAGGAATACACAGTGAACAAGAACGCAATTGCCGTCGCCATCCTTTTCGCCTGCGCCGGCATGGCCCAAGCCCAGTCCAACGTCTCCATCTACGGCGTGCTCGACGTCGGCCTGATCAAAGGCACCGGCAGCACCCTGCAGGAAGGCAAGGGCGACTTCAACCGCCTCGGTTTCAAGGGCACCGAAGACCTGGGCGATGGCCTGAAAGCCAACTTCCGCCTGGAAATGCGCTTCCTGCCCGACACCGGCACCACCGAAGCGAACGGCCAGCGTCCGCTGTTCCAGGGCCGTTCGTGGGTTGGCCTGTCGGGAGGCTTCGGCGCGATCCGCTTCGGCCGCGACATGACGGCGGTGCAGGATGCGGCTTCGGATTTCGATCCGTTTGGCTTCCAGACCGTGGGCGCGATTGACGCCATCACCGGCAACTACATGTCCGATACCTCGACCGCCTCGTCCGGCAACCGTTTCTCCAATGCCGCGTTCTACAGCACGCCCGTGATGAACGGCTTCCAGGTCAACGTCTCGGTGGCTACCAAGGAACCGCTGAACGGCGTGCCGGTGGTGAAGTCCAATCCTTACTCGATCGCCACCGTCTACACGGGCGGCCCGCTGGCGGCGATGGTGGGCTATGAGCGCAGCACCAACGAAGACACCTTCCTGAGCCTGAACGGCTCCTACAAGGTGGGTGCGGCCAATCTGATGGCGTCCTACTCGCGCTTCAACCGCGTGCTCGGCGTCGATGAGCGCAACTGGCTGGTGGGCGCCGACATCGCCGTGGCGACCGGCGCCATCAAGGTCGGCTATGGCCAGATCAAGCCACAGGGCAGCGGTTCGGATAAACAAACCTCGCTGGGTTACTGGCACACGCTCTCCAAACGCACCATGCTGTACACCGACGTGAGCAGCCGCAAGCCGGCCGCCGGTTCGACCAATAACACGGTCGACGTGGGCATCCATCACACGTTCTGATGGTAGTGGCGGCGGGCCAGGCGGCCCGCCGCCATCGTTCATATTCAAGCAAGGACATGATGAAATTTGCGAATCTCGCCATCGGTACCCGCATGGCCCTGGGCTACGGACTGGTGCTGCTGTTGCTGGCCGGTGTGGCCGCGTCGGGCCTGTATGGCATGGCCCGCTCCAACGCCGCCTTGCAGGACGTGGTCGAGGTCAACGCTGTGCGGATCGCCATGTTGGAACAGATGGAAGGCTCGACCCACGTGGTGGCGCGCGTGATGCGCACCATCGCGCTGCTGTCGGACCAGGCGGCGATGGACGCCGAACGCAAGGAGATCGCGCGTGCGCGCGAGCAGTACACCCGCGCGCAGGCGGCGCTCGAGGCGACGGGGCTGGACCAGGCCGGGCAGGCGTTCGTGGCCAGGATCAAGCGCTATCAGGCGGTGGCGCGGCCGCTCAACGACCAATTCAACGCGATGATGTGGGACGACAAGGATGGCGCGGTGGCTTTGCTGCTGCGGCGCGCCGGTCCGGCGACGGAAACCTGGCGCATGGAAATCGACGCCTTCATCGCCGTGCAGCGCGAGAAAAGCCGGCACGACGCGGAGCAGGCCGCGCTGGCCTACCGCGAGGCGCGCTGGCGGATGCTGGCCTTGAGCGGCATCGCCATCGCGCTGGGCGCTGGCGCCGCGTGGCGCATGACGGGCTCGGTCACGGTGCCCATAGTCACGGCGGTGCGGGTCGCACAATCGGTCGCGCGTGGCGACCTGTCCAGCCACGTCGCGGCGCGCTCGGACGATGAAGCGGGCCAGCTGTTGCGAGCATTGACGGAGATGAACGGCAACCTGGTGCGGATCGTCGCCCAGGTGCGCGGCAGCGCCGACAGCATCGCCACCGCCTCGGCGCAGATCGCCGCCGGCAACCAGGACCTGTCGTCGCGCACCGAACAACAGGCGGGCGAGCTGGAGCAAACGGCCGCCTCGATGGAGGAGTTGACCAGCACCGTCCGCCACAACGCCGACAACGCGCAGCAGGCCAATCAATTGGCGATCGCCGCCTCGCATGTGGCGCAGGAGGGCGGCGCCGTGGTGTCGCGGGTGATCGAGACGATGACGGGCATCCATGCCGCTGCCGGCAAGATTGCCGACATTATCGGTGTGATCGACGGCATCGCGTTCCAGACCAATATCCTGGCCTTGAACGCGGCGGTGGAGGCGGCGCGGGCGGGTGAGCAAGGCCGGGGCTTCGCGGTGGTGGCCGGCGAGGTGCGCAACTTGGCCCAACGGGCCGCCGCGGCGGCCAGGGAGATCAAGGAACTGATCGGCGACTCGCTGTCCAAGGTGGATGCCGGCACGGAGCTGGCCGGCCAGGCCGGCACGACCATGCAGGACGTGGTGGCCAGCATCGCCAGCGTGACTGCCATCATGGCGGAGATCAGCGCCGCCAACCGCGAGCAAGCGATCGGCATCGAACAAGTCAACCTGGCCGTGGTGCGGATGGACCAGAGTACCCAGCAAAACGCGGCACTGGTGGAGCAGGCCACGGCCGCCGCCGGCGCGATGGAGGAGCAGTCCGCCAGGCTGGCGCAGGTGGTCAGCGCGTTCACGCTGCCCCAGCGGCTCGCCCTGGGCGGCTTGTCGTAACCGTTCGGCAGGAACTGCCGATGGCGACGTCGGGCAATTTTCCCGGCGCTTTTGTGGCATGATCGGCACTCCGTCAGCCATCGCTACCCGCCCATGCCCGCCAGCGCACCGCCGCGTCCCCTCGATCTCAAGCGCCAGTTGTTGTTGCGGGTTGGCTGGTTCACGCTGGCGCTGCTGGCGGTGAGCACCACGGCCGCGCTGCTCGAAACACGCCACCGGGTGCGCGGCGACATCGAGCGTACCGGCCCCCTGATCGGCCATTTGATCAGCGACACCGTGGGCCGCAGCGAGAACGCCTACAGCCGCACGCTGGGCGAGGATGACCTGCAGTCGGCGCCGTTGCAACCGATCGCCAAGCTGATCCATGTTTGCGTGCGCCTGACCGACATCTATTCCCATCCGGTGGCCCAGCGCTGTTTCGCCGGCGAGCCGCGCCTGCCGGCCGTGCTGCGCCACATGATGCGCGCCGTGATCGGCGCCGACGCGGTCTACCAGGGCGCGGTCGGGCGCTTTCCCGGCATCGCCATCGGCCAGTTGACCGTCACGCCCGATTACGACCGCGAATTGCTCGACCTGGCCGGCAAACTGGCCCGGCTGCTGGCATTGAGCGCCATGCTGCTGTTGCTGAGTTTTTTCATCTACCGCCCGGTGCGCAACGCGCTGGCGCCGTCGGCCGATATCCTCGACACCCTGTCGCGCATGGAGGCGGGCGACCTGCGCGCGCGCATGCCGGCCTTCGCCCTGATCGAATTGAATCGCATCGGCGCCGCCTTCAACCACTTGCTCGACCGCCTCGACCACACTATCCGGGGCCAGCAACACCTGGCGCATCGGCTGTTGTCGGTGCGCGAGGAGGAACGCGCCCATCTGGCGCGCGAGCTGCATGACGAATTGGGCCAGTACCTGGCCTCGCTCAACGCCGAGGCAGCCTTCGCCCGAGAACTGGCGCAGGAGGGCGTGCCGGCGCTATTGCCCTGCGCCGAATCGATCAGCAGGACCAGTGGCCACATGATGGAGGTGCTGCAGCAAATCCTGCATCGCCTGCGCCCCAGCGGCCTGACGGAATTTGGCCTGCTGCCCAGCCTGCACCAATTGATCGCCGACTGGAATACGCGCAGCCGTGGCCGCACTGTCTTCACGCTCGCGGCCGACGATTTGCCGGCCGACTTGCCCGATGATGTGGGTGTCAGCGTCTACCGCATCGTGCAGGAAAGTCTCACCAACGCCGTGCGCCATGGCCGCGCCACGCGGGTGGACGTCACGCTCGATTGCGGCAACGCCGGGCTGCATCTGGCCATCGGCGATGACGGCCAGGGCGGCGCCTCGCCACGGCTGGTGCCGGCGGCCGCCGGCGCGGACGGCGCCAACGGCACCACGGACACCAACGGCACTTCCTGCACCGCTAGCACCACCGGCACCATCGGCGCCAAGGTCGATGCCGCCGCCGGCACCAGCGGCGGCTACGGCCTGCTCGGCATGGAGGAACGGGTACTGGCCCTGGGCGGCAGCTTGCGGGTGCGCTCCAGCGCCGGCGGCGGCACCATGGTGCGGGTCGAGCTGCCGCTGGCGCAGCCGGTGCGCGCGGGCGAGGTGTTGCCATGATCCGCATCTTCCTGGTCGATGACCATGCCGTGGTACGTGAAGGCTATCGCCGCCTGCTGGAACGCCGTCCCGACCTGCGGGTGGAAGCGGAAGCGGGCAGCGCGGAAGAAGCCTTGCGCCGCTTGCGTGAACTCAGTGTCGATGTCGTCGTGCTCGACTTGTCGCTGCCGGACATGGGGGGCATCGAACTGATCCAGCGCATCGCGCCGCGCCATCCGCAGTTGCGCATGCTGGCCTTTAGCATGCACCGCGATCCCCTGTTCGCCGCGCAGGCCTTGCGCGCGGGTGCGCTGGGCTACGTCACCAAGAGCAGCAGCCCGGACGTGCTGATCGATGCCATCTACCGCATTGCGCGCGGCGAGAAGGTGCTCAGCCCCGACATCGCGCCGGCGATCGCGCTCAGCCTGTTGCAGCGCGAGGCCAATCCGCTCGACGAGCTCAGTCCGCGCGAATTCGAAATCCTGCGCCTGCTGCTCGACGGCCATGGCGCCGAGCAGATCGGCAATACCCTCAACATCAGCCCGAAGACGGTGCAAAACAGCCACTACCAGATCAAGGCCAAGCTGGGGGTGAAAACCGATATCGAGCTGACCCGCCTGGCCGTCCGGCTCAAGCTGATCGCCTGAACCGGACGGGGAAGGGGCCCTGGTTCCGCCTTAGCCGGGAACGGCGGCCAGCTGGGCCTGATACAGCTCGGCCAGCATCGGGAACGTCACCGTGCCCAGCGGCTGGCTGGCGTCGTCGAGCAGCTCGTACAGCAGGTCGTCGGCGTCCGGCCGGATGCTGAACGCGATGATCACATCCTGGTCGCCGCCGCCTTCCCGGTGCGGCCGTTCGCTGGCCGGCGACACGGTGTAGCTGCCGGCCGGGCGAATCTCGCGCAAGCTGCCGTCCGTTTCGTACAGGCGGTGTTCACCCTGTACGACGAAAGTGTGGTTCAGCGCCCGGTGCCGGTGCAGCACGATCTGCCCATGGGCGGGCAACTTGAACAGCACGTCGGCGATGCGGCTTTGCCGGTCCAGATGCAGTATGTGGAAGTGAAATGGCGGCTCGAACTCGCCGAAACGGTTCCAGTGGATGGCGCGGTCGTCGAACTGGTAGCTAGTCATCTGCAATATCTCCTTGGGTTGTGTATGGACTTCAACGCCATTACAACCCGCCACCGGTCCTGGTTCATAGGGGCCTTTGCCCGCATCGGGCTGGGCGTTTTGCCCGTGCCGCCAGGCCGGCTGGCGCCGGGCAGATTGCCCGCCCGCCGACGGGTGGTTCTCCGTGTCGGCGCGCCGTCCGGCTGCCTACACTGGCGACAGATGCGGCGTGAGGCACGCGTCACCAACCACGGAGAGGGATGGACGATCATGAGAATATTGGCGCGACCTGGCCTGCTGGCCCTGGGTTTGAGTGTGAGTCTGGGTTTGAGCGCCGTTGGCGCGCACGGGGAGGACCTGCGCTTTTGCGGCGGCGCGGTGCAGCGATCGGACCTGCCGTCCGACCTGGCCCACGTGGTGGGCGATCAGACGGTGGAGTATGCCGTCGACCAGCCGGCCAGTGCGGTCGTCTGCAGCGCCGGTTACGAGGCGGCGAAGTGTGGCGATTTCACCTCCGCCTACAGGATCTTCGACAAATGCATCGCGGCGGGCTATGTCGGCGCCATGATGTGGAAGGCGTCGGCGCTGGAGAACGGCGCCGGCGGCGCGGCTCCCGATCTGCAAGGCGCGGCCGAACTGGTGCGCCGTGCCGCCGTGAGTGGCGTATCCGGCTACGCCACGCTGGCCAAGCTCGATTATGCCCGCGCGCTCTACCTGGGCAAAGGCGTGCCCAGGGACGAGACGGCGGCGCGCCAGTGGTTCGAGGCGGCGGCCAAAGAGGGTAACCAGGATGCCATCGCCACCCTGCGCGACTGGCCCGCGTCGTCGCCGGCGGCGCCAGTCCGGTAAGCAACCGTCACAAAACGGCTGGCCACTGCGTCTAAGCAGTTCGATCGCTACAATTGGAACTGCCATGACCGCCACCGCCTCCGACCTCGCCACCTTCGCCGCCCTGCGGCCCCGGCTGTTTTCTATCGCCTACCGCATGCTGGGCACGCGCGCCGACGCGGACGACGTGGTGCAGGATGCCTGGCTGCGCTGGCATGGCGCCGACGCCGGCCAGTTGCAGTCGGCCGAGGCCTGGCTGGTGACCGTCACCACCCGCCTGGCCATCGACCGCCTGCGCAGCCGCAAGGCCGAGCGCGAGGCCTATTTCGGCTGGTGGCTGCCGGAGCCATTGGTGGAACTGGATGAGCGTACCCCGGAATCGGCGGCCGAACTGGCCAGCGACGTGTCGGTCGCCTTTCTATGGCTGCTGGAGCGCTTGTCGCCCGAGGAACGGGCCGCCTTCCTGCTGCGCCAGGTGTTCGAGCAGGATTACGCCGACATCGCCGCCATGCTGGAAAAGTCGGAAGCGGCCTGCCGCCAGCTGGTGCACCGCGCGCAAGGCCGGGTGCAGCAGGAACAGCCGCGTTTTGATATCCCCCGCGCCCAGCATCACCAGTTGCTGGGCCAGTTCATGCAGGCCGCCGCCAGCGGCGACCGCGCCGCCATGAAGGCCATGCTGGGCGACGATGTGCAACTGGTCAGCGATGGTGGCGGCAAGGTGGCGTCGTTCGGCCGCATCCTGCGCGGCGCCGGCCGCATCGCCGGCCTGTATTGGTCGCTCGAACATGCCTTCCCGGGCAAGGTCGGCTATCGGCAAGCGCTGGTCAATGGCGAACCGGGGCTGCTGCGTTATGTGGATGGCAAGGTGGAGTCGGCGCAGTCGTTCATCGTCGATGACGGGCGCATCGTGGCCGTGTTCATCATCCGCAATCCGGACAAACTGGCCGCCATCGCGCCGTTGTATTGAGATGGCTGTCACAAACGGCGGGGCGGCCACGTCTTACAGGTGAGGACGGCGCATTGGGCGCCGGCCGCCACCTGGAAAAACATCATCATGAGCCAACCTTCCCGCCTCGCCTTTTTCGAACTGTCCCCGACCTGCCTGCAGGCCATGATCAACCTGTCGGCCACCGTCAAGAAAAGCGCGCTGGGGCCGCGCCTGATCGAGCTGGTGCTGCTGCGCGTGTCGCAGATCAACGGCTGCGGCGTGTGCGTCGACATGCACTGGCGTGACCTGATCCGCCAGGAGGCCGATCCGCGCCATGTGAACGCCGTCGCGGCCTGGCGCGAGGCGCCGTTCTTCAATGCGCGCGAACGCGCCGCCCTGCGCTGGGCCGAAGCGGTGGCGGGCATCCCGCTGCGCACGCCGGACGATGCCGATTTCGCGGAACTGCAGCAACACTTCAGCGATAACGAGATCGCGGAACTGGGGTATGCGATCGCCGTCGTCACGGGCTGGAACCTGCTCAACGTCAGCTTCCGCAACCAGATTCCCTTGAATCCGCCGCCGGGCTTCTGAGCGGCGGGCCGGCCCGCATGGGGGCACGAGCCGGTCTTGTGGTCTGGTCTATTTGTGCTGGTAAGCGGCCAGTTCCCACTGGTCGCGGTTGTAGACGTGGCCCTGCCAGTCCGTGTCCTGGTATTCCAGCTTGACGAAGTTGTTGACGGCCGGCGCGAACCACAGCGTTTCATTCAACTGGCCGCTGCCGCCGTTGGTGCCCACCTGCTCGCCATGGTAATAGCCGGTCACTTCGATCTTCATGGCGTCGAATTCGCCGGCTTGCACCTTGACCTTCTCCCAGCCCAGCGCCTTGCCCTTGAAGCGGTAGCGCCAGCGCTTGCCCTGCGACGTATTTTCGCCGGTCGCATCGCTGCTCCATTCCTTGCCCGGCTCCAGCGGGAAGGCATAGCGCTGGAACGCGGGGTCGAAATGCATGCGGCCACGGTCAATGGGATTGAGTTCGCGGCTGAAGCGCTGTTTGCTCACCAGCGCGCCGCTGGCGGCCCGCTTGATGTCGACCTGGATGCCGCTGTCGTCCACGGCCGTCACTTCCATCCGGTTCAGATTGCCGGGCAGTTTCTTCCAGACGTCGGTGTACTGGTAGGTCCAGCTGTCGCCCACGGCCACCTGGGGCGCGGCGATGGGGGCGTGTTCGTCGGCCGCTGCCCCGTGCATGATGGAGAGGGTCAGGCCAAGACCCAGGACACTGCCGGCTAATAGGCGTTTCATGGTGATCTCCTGGAGGTGGCGGTGGTAATCAGCGGGTGCCGAAGAAACCGGCGGAACTGGTGCGGCTGGCATCGAGCCCGGCGATGAGCAGCTGGCGCTTGCCGTTGTTCAGCATGAAATCGATGCCGATGCCGGCCAGGGTCTGCCCTGGCAGTACGCAGGGCGCGGGGCCGAACGTCATGGTCACGTCGAACACGTTTTTGCCGGAACTGCGCGGCTTGAAGCTGCCGTTGAAGGCGCAGGCGCCGGAAGTGGCCGTAAAGGCGCCCGAGGCGGCGATGGTGAAGGTGCTGGCGAAGCCCCGCAACGAGGTGGTGTTCCAGGTGCCCGCGATATCGCTCAGATTGGCGGCGGCGTTGTAGTCGTAGACGGAAGCGAGCAGCGGCGTGCCGGTGAAATTGACGGTGTTGCTGCCCTCCGTCAGGGTGCCAGTCAGGTTGTTGCTGGCCGTGTAGCTGGCGCTCAGCGTACCGGTCAGCAGCTGGCCGGCGGCGGTGGCGTCCTTGACGTCCGACGCCGTGAAATTGCCGCCGCTGGCGTTGCCATTACCTTGCAGGAAGCCTTCCACGCTGAATGCGCCAGCCACGGTGCTGCCGTAGATCGTGTAAAACTGGTTGTTTTCAAGAATCAGCGTGTTGTGGCTACCGCCATTTGAGAACGTGCCCTGATAGACGCCCTGTGGACTGGCCACCGTGGTGCCACCGGCGACGGTGGTGCCGCCGCCACCGCCACATCCGCCCAGCGCCGTGAGCATGAGAAGAGTCAGAGCTGAAACCGCTGGCTTGATATACATGACGCGTCCTTACGTGAGGTATCGGAGTGGCCGATTATAACGTCTAAATTATCAAAAAAACACTAACTTATTCCAGCAAGTTGGCGATCACGGCGCCCAGTTGGCGCGCCAGCGGCACGATCTGTTCGGCCGTGGTGGCGGCGTAGGACAGCACCAGGCCGCTGCGCCGCGTGCCCAGGCAGTAGCCCGACAGCGGCATCACGCTGATACCGGCATCGGCCGCCGCCTGGGCCACGGCCTGGTCGTCCACCGTGTCGGGCAGGCGCAGCGTGCAGTGCACGCCCACGTCCTCGCCGGTGAAGGCGACCGCGCCGGTCGCGAACCATGGCGCCAGCGCCGCCTTGAGGGTGTCGGTCAGTACCTGGCGCCGCTCGGCGTAGATCAGGCGGGTGCGCCGCAGGTGGCTGTCGTAATGGCCTTCGCGGATGAAGGCGGCCAGCACGGCCTGGCCCACTTGCTCGCCTTCGCGGTACAGGTCGGCCGAGGCGTGCGCGAAGTCGCTGGCCAGCGCCGGCGGCACCACGAAGTAGGCCAGCCGGATGCCGACGAACAGCGTCTTGCTGAAGGTGCCCAGGTAGATCACGCGGTGATTCCGGTCCAGCCCTTGCAGCGATTGCAGCGGGGCCGCGCCGAAACGGTATTCACTGTCGTAGTCGTCCTCCAGCAGCACGCTGTCGTGGCGTTGGGCGAAGTCCAGCCAGTCCTGGCGCCGTTGCAGTGGCATCACGCCGCCCAACGGGAACTGGTGCGACGGCGTCAGGTAGACCAGGCGCGGCGCCGTGCCATCGCCGCTGTTGCCGGGGCAGGGCATGCCCTGTTCATCCACATCCACGGGGCGCAGGCGCAGGCCGTTACCGTCGAACACTTTACTGGCGGCCCAGTGGCCGGGGCTTTCGAACCACACTTCGTCGCCCGTGTCGGCCAGCAGGCGCGCGATCAGGTCCAGCGACTGGCTGGTGCCGTCCGTGATGATCACCTGTTCGGCCTCGCAGCGCACTCCGCGCGAGACGCGCAAATGCTCGGCGATGGCTTGCCGCAGCGCGGGCAGGCCGCCCGGCTCACCCTCCACCAGCGAGGAGGTTTCGGCCTGTTTCCAGTGCCGCTGCTGCAACTGGTTCCACACCTTCAGCGGGAACAACGTGAGGTCATGCACGCCGGGGCAGAACGGGCGCTTGATGTAGTAGCGGTTCAGCGGGTGGGACACGATGCCCCGGCCGCGCGTGGAAAAGGCCGGCCCCGCGGGCGTGGCCGCTTCCTGCCGCGCGCCGGCCACCACGTCCGGCTCGACCCGGCACACATAGGTGCCCGAGCCATGGCCGATGACGACGAAACCTTCATCCTGCAGCGTCTCATAGATGCTGACCACGGTGTTGCGGGCGATGCCCAGTTCCGCCGCCAGCATGCGGGTGGACGGCAACTGCACGGCGGCCGGCAGCGTGCCGTCCAGGATGGCGTTCTGGATCAGGCGCAGGACCAGGTGCTTGCGCGACAGCGTGGGCCAGGCGGCCTGGCCACCGGGCAGCTGCTGGTTCAGCCATTCATGGAGCGGCAGGGAGAACATCGGGTCAGGCGTGCTGCGTAGCGGCGGTGGGCATGGCGGAAGGTGGCCTACGGTTGCTGAGTCAGCCGCCAGCGTGCGGCCGGCGGGGCCTTCCTGTCAAGTGGCGCGGCACCCAACTGGTCCTCCCGAACGGGCGCCCAGTGGTTCTTGTGCGCGGGCGCGTCCCCCCGCTATGCTGGCGCCATCCTGTATCGATTTCAACAACATCAGCCTGGAAAGCCCGCCGTGTCAGCCTATCCAACCATTACCGTCGCCGAACCCTTCCCCGCGCCGCATGCCGGGCATGCCGAAAACGAGGCGCTGCGCGTGTGCCAGTTACGCGACATCCGCACCGTCGAATGCGCGCTGTCGGACCTGGCCTCGGTGGCGCGCGGCAAAATCCAGACCACGGCCGAATTCTCGGAACAGCGGGGCACGCGGCTGCCATCCATCATTTTCGGCACCACCGTGGTGGGCGGCGAGCCGCGCTCCGTGTACGAGGACCTGATCCCCTGCACCTACCCGGACGTGGCCCTCACGCCGGACTGGGCGACTTTCGCGCCCGACCCGCTGATCGCGCACCGCGCCACGGTGCTGTGCGACGTGGGCGGTGGCTTCACCACGCCCAAGGGGATCGCGGTGGAGGCGGCTGCGCTGTCGCCGCGCAGCATCCTCAAGCGCGTGCTCAAGCGCCTGGATGAACGCGGGCTGGCGGCGCTGGTGGCGCCGGAACTGGAATTCTTCCTGGTCGCCATTCCCGGCGCGCGCCACGGCACCAGCCTGCCGCCTGCACCGAGCCCGTTCCATCCGAACGTGCGGGAAAGCTTCATCGACATCTTTTCGCTGGAGCGCACCTCGGCCTTCGAGCCGTTTTTCACCACCCTGTTCGCGGCCTGCCGCGCGCAGCGCATTCCCGTCACCGGTTTTTCGCACGAGGCGGCGGCCTCGCAGTATGAAGTCAATTTCGCGCCCGCGGCGCCGTTGGCCCAGGCCGACGCCGTGTTCCGTTTCAAGCGACTGGCGCGCGACGTGGCGCTGCGCTACGGGTTCGCCGCCACCTTCCTGGCCAAACCCTATGTGGAAGGTCCGGGCTCGGGCATGCATTGGCACATGAGCATGCAGCATCGCGACAGCGGCCGCAACGTGTTCAGCGGCGCCGATGGCGCGGCGTCAGCGGAGTTGCTGGCGTTCGTGGCCGGCATGCAGCGCCACGCATTGGCCACGACGGCCTTGATCGCGCCATATCAGAACTCTTACATGCGTTTCCAGAAGCACGAAGCGGCGCCGGCCGCCGCCAGCTGGGGCCAGGACGACCGCTCGGTGGCGTTCCGCATTCCCGTCTCGAACGCGGCCAACCGCCGCATCGAGAACCGGCTGCCGGGCGCGGACGCCAATCCCTACCTGCTGCTGGCGTCGATGATCGCGGCGGGGCTGGACGGCATGGAACACCAGCTGTCGCCCACGGCCGAACCGGATCCGCTGCCGCTGTCGCTGGACGCGGCCCTGCAGGCGTTCCGCCACGACGACTGGACGCGCGCGCTGTTCGGCGCCCAGTTCGTCGATACCTACGCTGCGCTCAAGGGCCACGAGCTGGCGCAGCGCGAGCAGGCGCCGTCCGGGCTGGAATGGGATATCGCCAACCTGCTGCACCACGCTTGAGCGGGCCCGTTCGCCCGCGCTGATTTCGCTGATTGCGACGCGGGCTTGCCGGCTGGCGGCCGGCTTACCTGTGCCAGAACCCCGCGTGCGCCTGGCGCGCCTCGTCCTCGCGCAGGGGGCCTAGCACTTCCGTGGGCCGCTGGCCGCGCGCGAACACGTCGCGGCAGGGCAGGGAGAGTGTTGGATTTTCCGGGTCGCTGCCCGTCAGTTGCAGCAGGCTGGCCTCGGACAGCGCGTACACCACCCGCCCCACGCCGCTCCAGTAGGTGCCGCCAGCGCACATGGCGCAGGGTTCGGCGCTGGAATAGAGCGTGGCGCCGGCCAGTTCGGTCGGGCTATGGCGCGACGATGCCTGGCGCAGCGCGTTCATTTCCGCGTGCGCCGTGCGGTCGCTGCTGGACGCGTTCATCGCTTCGGAGAGGATGGTGCCGTCGGCGCCCACCACCATGGCGGCGAACGGATGGTGGCCCTCGTCGCGCGAACGCTGGGCCAGGGCCAGGACCTGGGTCAGGAATTGCTGGTCTTGCGGGGTGGCTGTGCTCATGCGTGCTCCTGGGTGGATCCGGCGGGACGTACTGGCCGCCCCGCCGCTTGCGGATGATGCACACATGGTATGCCGGCCATGTGATGTGATATACGGTATAAACGATATATACCGTATATTCAAACCATTACTTCGGAATGCTGCCTTCCACGCCTTGCACGTAGAAATTCATCGACATCAGGTCCTTGAACGGCATCACGGAACCGGCCGCCACCTTGATGGCGCCCGACTGGTCCTTGATCGGACCCTGGAACGGGGTGAACTTGCCGCTGGCGATCAGGGCTTTCTTCTCCTCGAAGGCCTTGGCCGCATCCGGCTTGACGGCCGCGTTCAGGGGCGACATCTTGATCATGCCTTCCTTGATGCCGCCGTGGATGTCGGTCGGCTTCCAGGTGCCGGCCATCACGGCCTTGGCGGTGTCGGTGTAGTAGCCGCCCCAGTTGTTGGTGGCGGCCGTCAGGTGCGCCTTGGGTGCGAACTTGAGCATGTCGGAATCCCAGCCAAACGCGTAGATGCCTTTTTCCTGCGCCACTTGCAGCGTGGCCGGCGAATCCGTGTTCTGGTTCAGCACGTCCGCGCCCTGGGCGATCATGGTTTCGGCGGCCTGGCGTTCCTTGGCCGGGTCATACCACGAGTTAACCCAGATCACCTTGGTCTTGATGGCCGGGTTCACGCTTTGCGCGCCCAGCGTGAAGGCGTTCACGTTGCGGATCACTTCCGGAATCGGGAACGAGGCCACCACGCCCAGGATGTTGGACTTGGTCATCTTGCCGGCCACGACGCCCAGCAGGTAGGCGCCTTCGTAGATCCGGGTTTCATAGGTGCCCATGTTCTTGCCCGTCTTGAAGCCGGTGGCGTGTTCGAACACCACGTTGGGGAAGGCCTTGGCCACTTTTTCCGTCGGGTTCATGTAGCCGAACGAGGTGGTGAAGATCAGCTTGTTGCCATCGGCGGCCAGCTTGCGGATCACGCGCTCGGCGTCCGCGCCTTCCGGCACGTTTTCCACGAAGGTGGTCTTGACCTTGTCGCCCAGTTCCTTTTCCATGGCCAGCCGGCCCTGGTCGTGGGCATAGGTCCAGCCGGCGTCGCCGACCGGGCCCACGTACACGAAGCCGATCTTGAGCGGTTCGGCCGCTTGCGCGGGCGCGGCGGCGGCCAGGCCCAGGGTGGCCGCCAGGGAGGCATAGGCCAGCAGAGTACGACGTTTCATCATGGCGTTTCCTGTTCTAGAGTGAGGACGGGGATCAGAAATGGTACTCGGCGCGGATCATCGGGGTTTTTGCCGTGGCGCCTGGGTTGTTGTGGTCCGAGTTGCCGAACTTGTTCTTCCAGTATTGGTACTCGACGCCGACCTTGAACACGTTCTTGCCCGAACCCATGGCCGCGCCCACATCGTACATCAGCTGCATGTCGATGTTGGTTTCCGTGGCCGTGTCGCCGCCGAATTCATCCTTGCCCTTGGTGCCGATGAAGTTGGCAAAGCCTTCGAACGACAGCGGAATGGCGGTGCCGATCGGGATGCCCCAGGCGGCCGTCAGCATTGGGTGGGTCTTGTAGCGGTAGCGGTCCACCGCCGTGTTGCTATAGCCGTTGTAGGGCGCGTTGCTTTCCCACAGGGCCAGCAGGCTGACGTTGAGGAAACCGGGCACGTCGAGCATCAGGGTGGGGCCGGCCACCAGCATGCGCTTCTTGGAGTTGTAGCCGGCGTCAGTCTTGCTGTTGAAGTCAAAACCAGCCGTCAGGCCGACGCCGCGCACGGGGCCGAAGGCGTAGTTGGCGCCCGTCACCTTGCCCAGGTCCAGCGTGTGGCGGTACAGGACGTAGGCTTCGTGCGCGCCCGTCTTGGCGCCCACCGACGATGGGTCCTTGTCGTCCGACATCAGCAGGTCGGCGCTGACGAAGTTGGTGCCGTACTTGTAGCCGCTCACACTGGTCAGGTTGACGATGCTCTTGCTGATGTCCTGGTTGTTGAACGGCTCGGCGAATTTGGTGCCGTAGCGGTAGCTGAGCGAGGTGTCGCTCCAGTCGGCCGCCTGGGCGGCGGTGCAGGCGCTGGCGGCGAGCAGGGCGAGGATGGCGGTGCGTTTGTATGGCTGTGGCTTCATGCGGACTCCTGGAACTGAGGTTAACGAAATCGGACGGCAGGGATGATACCGGTTGTGTCGCGGTTTGAATCCAATCGTTGGCGCTAATTGGATTCAATTCTTGATTGAGTGAACTAGCAAATAGTAGGCCAGAGTGTCATCGAAATGAAATAAATGCTGCATTTCGTTATGCCCATTGTGGTTTTTACGTCATGCCGTGTGGCCCGCCGGGGCAGGCCAGGACTGGCTTTCCGCCTCGCGATCGGGCGCGGCGCGCACCATGGATGGGCGGTTGGGCGCGCCACGCCACACCGTGGTGCGGACTCCGCGCAGGTGTATGCAATCGGACTTAGAAACCCGACAACGCTTCGGCCAGGTTGATCTTGCGTTCCGGTTCGCCCAGCCGCAGCCGGCCTTCGATTTCCAGCAGGTGGTGTTCGATCAGGGCCGTCGCTTCGGCCACCTTGCGCTGTTCGATCAGGGACATCAAGTCCTGGTGCTCGTCGTTCTCGCACATGGCCGCGCCGGGGCTTTCATACAGGGCGATGATGAGCGAGCAGCGCGACACCAGCTCCGACATGAAGCGCAGCAACACCTGGTTGCCGGCCAGTTCGGCCAGCAGGATGTGGAATTCGCCGCCCAGCCGTATCCAGCTGGCGCGGTCGCCCGTGTGGCGGGCCTGGTCTTCCGCCTCCAGCGCGGCGCGGATCTGCTGCAGCGAAGCGGGGGTGGCGTTGCGGATCACCAGCGGCACGATCTCGCGCTCCACGGCGCGGCGCGCGGCGAAGATGTCGCGCGCCTCCTCCGGCGTGGGCGAGGCGATCACGGCGCCGCGGTTGGGGCGCAGCTCGATGATGTGGTCGTGCGCCAGCCGTTGCAGGGCCTTGCGCACGGTGGTGCGGCTGACCTGATACAAGTCGCAGAAATCCGCTTCGCCCAAATGGGTGCCGGGCGGCAGCCGGTGGCTCATGACGGCGTTCACGACAGCCCGGTAGATGCGCAGGTCGACGGCCGTGGTGCCGCGCTTGAGGCGGGCGGCGGGCGCGGACGCCGCCGTGGTTGCGCCCGCGGTGGTGCCCGTGGCGCCTGTCGCGGCCATGCCGGTGGCGGTAACGGCCGCCGTGCCAGTGGCGACCGCCGGTTCGGCCGGCGCGCCGGCTTTGCGCTTGCCCGCTGGACGGGGCGCGGGGGTGAGGCTGCTCATGTGTCATTCTCCTGTAGCGTGCGCGGGCCAGGCCCGGCGCAGGTTGTCTGCGCCATGTAAAGCAGGATTCGTGCTCATATTGTGTACGAAAGTGGCCACGATTTGGTGGCGGGTGGATACAATTTCGCACGTTTGTGGTGAATCCGCACGCCCTATATAGTGCGTTTTTGCCCACAGGCTGCGCAAAAAAAGTGCGTGCAGTCATGCATGAGAGCGTATGCTTTTAACCATCGCGCGCAGAGGGCCTGCCGCCGGGCGGTGGCACGGAGCTTGCGTAGTTCGATGACGATGCTCACAAGCATTTGTATACAACATGGAGGTTCCGCCCAATGAATGACACCGCCGCCCCGGCCACGGCGCCGCGCCACGAGCCGCGCTTGCAGCTGCGGGGCATTTCCAAGATTTATCCATCCGTGGTCGCCAACGCCGAAGTGGACTTGACGGTGATGCCGGGCGAGATACATGCCGTGCTGGGCGAGAACGGCGCCGGCAAGAGCACGCTGATGAAGATCATCTACGGCGTGACCAAACCGGACGCGGGCCAGATCCAATGGGAAGGGCGGGAAGTGGCGATCCACTCGCCGCACGACGCGCGCAAGCTGGGCATCGGCATGGTGTTCCAGCATTTCGCGCTGTTCGAAACGCTGACGGTGGCGCAGAACATTTCGCTGGCGCTGGACGAGAAGGTGTCGCCGGAAGAGCTGGCGCCCCGCATCCGCAGCGTGTCCGAACAATATGGCTTGCCGCTGGACCCGCAGCGGCTGGTGCACAGCATGTCCGTGGGCGAGCGCCAGCGGGTCGAGATCGTGCGCTGCCTGCTGCAGTCGCCGCGACTGCTGATCATGGATGAACCGACCTCGGTGCTGACCCCGGACGCCGTGCTCAAGCTGTTCGAATCGCTGCGCCGGCTGGCGGCCGAAGGCATGAGCATCCTCTACATCAGCCACAAGCTCGACGAGATCCAGTCGCTGTGCGACAAGGCCACCGTGCTGCGCGCGGGGCGCGTGTCCGGCACCGCCAACCCGAAAGAGGAAAGCGCCCGTTCGCTGGCCGAACTGATGATAGGCCGCGAGCTGCCCACCTGCCGCCATCTGCCGCGCGCGCCCGGTGAAGTACGGCTGGCCATCGAACACTTGAACGTGGCCAGCGACGACCCGTTCGGCGTGCATTTGCAGGACATCAGCCTGGAGCTGCGCAGCGGCGAGATCGTCGGCATCGCCGGCATTTCCGGCAACGGCCAGCAGGAACTGTTGAAAGCCATCTCCGGCGAACGCCTGCTGGCCCAAGGCGACGCGATCCGCATGCAGGGCCAGCCCGTGGGCCGGCTCAACGCGGCCCAGCGCCGCCAGCTGGGCCTGGGCTTCGTGCCCGAGGAACGGCTGGGGCGGGGCGCCGCGCCGGCCCTGTCGCTGGCCGACAACGCGCTGCTCACCGGTTACATTCCGGCCGGCGGGGCCGGCATGGTCAGGCGCGGCCTGATCCAGTTCGGCGCCGTGCGCACGTTCGCGCGCGAAGTGATCGCGCGCTTCAAGGTCAAGTGCGGCGGGGAGGCGTCGGCCGCCGCCAGCCTGTCGGGCGGTAACCTGCAAAAATTCATCGTCGGGCGCGAGATCATGCTGGCGCCCAAGGTGGTGGTGTTCGCCCAGCCAACCTGGGGCGTGGACATCGGCGCGGCCATGTTGATCCGCCAGGCCATCATCGACTTGCGCGACCAGGGCGCGGCCGTGCTGGTGCTGTCGGAGGAACTGGACGAACTGTTCCAGATGAGCGACCGGCTGGCCGTGCTGGCCCAAGGGCGCTTGTCGCGTGCCGTGCCGGCCGCCTCCACCACCATCCACCAGATCGGCGTGTGGATGAGCGGCGACTTCGATCACGTCGACCCGCCCGCCGACCAACCCGCACCAGGAGCTGCCCACCATGTCACGGCTTGAATTACGTCCCGAACCCTCGCGCGCCATGATGCTGGCCTCGCCGCTGATCGCGGCGCTGGCCATGCTGGCCACCGGCTCCGTGCTGTTCTCCTTGCTGGGGCAGGACCCGCTGCACGCCTTCTTCGTTTATTTCATCAAACCCGCCACCACGCTGTATGGCGTGGGCGAGCTGCTGCTCAAGGCTACCCCGCTGATCCTGTGCGGCGTGGGCTTGGCGCTCGGTTTCCGCGCCAACGTGGCCAACATCGGCGCCGACGGCCAACTGACGGTGGGCGCCATCGCGGCCGGCGCCGTGGCCCTGTATTTCGACGACGTGCAGGCCGGCTGGCTGCTGCCGCTGATGGTGGTGGCCGGCGCGCTGGGCGGCATGGCGTGGGCCGCCATCCCCGCGCTGCTGCGCACCCGTTTCAACACCAGTGAAATCCTGGTCAGCCTGATGCTGGTCTATGTGGCTTACCTGTTGCTGAGCTACCTGGTGCACGGCCCGTTGCGCGATCCGGCCGGCTTCAATTTCCCCCAGTCGAAAATGTTCCAGGACGCGGCCATGCTGCCGCTGCTGGTGGAAGGCTTGCGCGTGAACGCGGCGTTCCCGCTGTCGCTGCTGGTGGCGGCCGGTGCCTGGTTCTTCTGCGCCCGCACTTTCGCCGGCTACCGCATGCAGGTCAGCGGCATGGCGCCGGCAGCCGCCGCCTATGCCGGTTTCAGCGAACCGCGCAATGTGTGGGTGGCGTTCATGATCAGCGGCGCGCTGGCCGGTATCGCCGGCGTGGGCGAAGTGGCGGGGCCGCTGGGCCAGCTGCAACCGTCCGTGTCGCCCGGCTATGGCTTCGCCGCCATCATCGTCGCCTACGTGGGCCGCTTGCATCCGCTGGGCGTGCTGCTGTCGGCGCTGCTGATGTCGCTGCTCTACATCGGCGGTGAGACGGCCCAGATCGAGCTGCAACTGCCGTCGGCCATCACGGGCCTGTTCCAGGGCTTGCTGTTGTTCTACCTGCTGGCGGCCGACCTGTTCATCCATTACCGCTTCAAGCCGCGCCACCGCGTGCTGCCCCCCGTGGCCGCCGCCGCACCCACCCCAACCGGAGAGACTGCCTGATGAATACCGAGTTGTTGATCGCCTTCCTGGCCAGCACGGCCGGCGCTGCCACGCCGCTGATCCTGGCTTCCATGGGCGAACTGGTGACGGAGCGCTCCGGCGTGCTCAATCTGGGCCTGGAAGGCATGATGCTGGTGGGCGCCGTGAGCGGTTTCGCCGTCACCCTGGGCACCGGCAGCATGACGCTGGGCTTGCTGGCCGCGATGGCGGTGGGCATGGCGCTGGCGCTGATCTTCGGCTTCCTGGTGCTGACGCTGCAAACCAACCAGGTGGCCACCGGCCTGGCCCTGACCTTGTTCGGGGTGGGTTTGTCGGCCTTCATGGGCCGTGGCCTGGTGGGGCAAACCATCGCGCCGCTGCCGCACCTGCATTTCCCCGTCCTGTCGGAATTGCCGTTCGTGGGGCCGCTGCTGTTCCGCTTCGATATCATGGTGTACGGCTCGGTGGCGCTGGTGGCCGTGGTGGGCTGGATGCTGGCCCGCACCCGTCTGGGCTTGCTGATCCGTGCCGTGGGCGAGTCGCCCGACAGCGCCCACGCCATCGGTTTCCCCGTGATCGGGCTGCGCTACGGCGCCGTGCTGTTCGGCGGCGCCATGGCCGGCCTGGGCGGCGCCTACCTGTCGATGGCGCTCACTCCCATGTGGGTGGAGGGCATGACGGCGGGACGCGGCTGGATCGCGCTGGCGCAAGTGGTGTTCGCCACCTGGAAGCCGCGTGGCGTGCTGGTGGGAGCCTACCTGTTCGGCGGCGTGACGGTGCTGCAGTTCCACGGCCAGGGTATGGGCATCGCCGTGCCGTCCGAGTTCCTGTCCATGCTGCCTTACCTGGCCACCATCGTGGTGCTGGTGATCATTTGCCGCAATCCGCAAACCATCCTGCTCAACAAGCCCATGTCGCTGGGCCAGAACTTCCGCGCCGACTGACCGCGCTGTGGTGGGCGCGCGACGCCCGCCCCGCACGCCAGCCAGGCCCGCCCCATGCCCGCCCCCCTGTGGCGGGCATTATTTTTTTCTGCTCGCAATAATTGGAGATAATTGTTGCGATAGATACTGAATATACTAAATCCATAGTTACGGCAGGTATCTCAGCCGGGCGGGCCAGATTGCCCGCGCAACGTGTAAGGCGACCCCCGACCCCGGCTCGCGGCTCCGATGTGCTTCCCTTTTGCCTGACGGTTCTTCCACGAGGAATACGACAATGCGCAACAACACGCCGATCACCGAACACGAGTACCTGCTGGACGATGACAAGACCATCGTTTCGACCACGGATTTGCAGGGCAATATCAACTACGCCAATCCCTATTTCATCGAGGTGAGCGGCTTCACGGCAGCGGAGCTGATGGGCGCGCCGCAGAATATCGTGCGCCATCCGGACATGCCGGTGGAGGCGTTCGCCGACCTGTGGGCCACCATCAAGGGCGGCATGCCGTGGACCGGGATGGTCAAGAACCGCTGCAAGAACGGCGACTTTTACTGGGTGCTGGCCAATGTGACGCCCGTGATCGAGCACGGCAAGCCGGTCGGCTACATGTCCGTGCGCAGCAAACCCAGCCGCCAGCAGGTGGCCGAGGCCGACGCGCTGTACCGTCAGTTCAAGGCCGGCAATCCGCGGCGGCTGCGTATCATCAACGGCCGCGCCGTATCGACCGGCGTGCTGGCACGGCTGCGGGCGCTCTCCAGGTTGTCGTTCAGCGGCCACATCGCGCTCAACGCCAGCTTCATGACGGCCATGATGGCGCTGTTCGCCGTCGCCTTCTGGCAAGTCGATGGCACCACCACGGATGGCACGCGCTTGGCGCTGACGGTGGCGGCCGGGGTGGCGGCGGCCGTGATGCTGCTGTTCTGGCGCAGCCTGCAGCGCACCGTGGCCGATCCCCTGCGGCGCGCCACCAGCGCGGCCCGCAAGATGGCCGGCGGCGACCTGACGGGCGTGATCGAGGTGCCGCGCGACGACGAGATGGGCCAGTTGCTGGCCGCGCTGCGCCAGACCAATGTCAACCTGCACAGCATCATTGGCGACGTGCGCCGCAATTTCGACGAGATCACGCTGGCCACGGGGGAAATCGCGACCGGCAATATGGACCTGTCGGGCCGCACGGAGTCGCAGGCGTCGAGCCTGCAGCAGACGGCGGCCAGCATGGAGCAGCTCACCACCAACCTCCAGCAAAGCGCCAGCAGCGTGGCCAGCGCCAACGAACTGGCGGGGCGCGCCTCCAAGGTGGCCGAGCATGGCGGCGAAATCGTCGAGCGCGTGGTGCACACGATGGACGAGATCAGCGCCTCGTCGCGCAAGATCCAGGACATCATCGGCCTGATCGACGGCATCGCGTTCCAGACCAATATCCTGGCCCTGAACGCGGCGGTGGAGGCGGCCCGCGCCGGCGAGGAAGGGCGCGGTTTCGCCGTGGTGGCGGGCGAGGTGCGCACCCTGGCCCAGCGCGCGGCCACGGCGGCCCACGAGATCAAGGAGCTGATCGACCTGTCCATCACCAAGGTCAACGCGGGGGCGGAGCTGACCAGTAGCGCCGGCGCCACCATGCATGAAGTGATCGCGTCCGTGTGCCAGGTGACGCAGGTGATGGACGAGATTTCCACCGCCACCCGCGAGCAGAGCCACGGCATCGGCCAGGTCAACCTGGCGGTGATCCAGATCGACGATTTGACGCAGCAGAACGCGGCGCTGGTGGAGCAGGCCGCTGCCGCCGCCGGCAATCTGGCGCAGCAGGCGCAGCATGTGGCGCAGGCCATGGCCGTGTTCAAGCTGCAGGCTGCGCGCGCGGCCGCCGCCGGCCACCAACCGCCGCCCCGGCACCGTGTGCCGCCACGGCCGCACGGCCCGGCGAAGCAGCAGGTGCGTCAACTGGCCTAGTAGCCTGGTACGCTGCGCGCCGTTTGCCCTTATCATGTCGCTTCAACGACAACGGGGCGGTACGGGATGGATACGGCGATGCGGCGGATCACGCTGGAAGGCAAGG
This sequence comes from Rugamonas apoptosis, assembly GCF_014042355.1. Taxonomy (GTDB): domain Bacteria; phylum Pseudomonadota; class Gammaproteobacteria; order Burkholderiales; family Burkholderiaceae_D; genus Rugamonas; species Rugamonas apoptosis. The sequence goes on along the minus strand of NZ_JACEZU010000001.1, from coordinate 386,008 downwards.
GTTGGCAATTCGACGCGGGGCCGGACACCACGCTGCTGGTGGCGGCCGAGCAAGCCGGCATCCGGCTGCCCAGCTCCTGCCGCAACGGCACGTGCCGCACCTGCCTGTGCCAGTTGCGCGGCGGCAGCGTGCGCTATCGGATCGAATGGCCGGGCCTCAGCCTGGATGAGAAACGGGAGGGCTACATCCTGCCCTGCGTGGCGCTGGCTGAGACGGACCTGAGCATCCTCGCCCCGGCGGCCAAAAAGATCGCCTGACGCGTTCTCGCCAGCGTGGGCGCGCGTGAGCCGGTGCCCGCCGCTGTCCGCGGCTGTCCGCCGTTGTCCTTAACCAGTCCTGGCCACCACCCGTACCACCGTCTGCCGGTGATCCGCGAAGCCCATGCGCAGGTAGAGCTGGTGGGCCGCATCGTTGGCCGCCATCACATGCAGGAAGGACTGTTCATCGCGCAGCATGTGGCGCCGGATCAGCTTATCCATCAGGCGCCGCGCCAGGCCCCGGCCCTGGTAATCGGGATCGGTGCACACGCCGCTGATTTCGCGCAGGCCCTGGGCGCAGGTGCGCTCGCCGGCCATGGCGATCAGGCGTTCGCCATCAAAATACCCGTAGTAGTCGCCCAGTTCGATGGTGCGCGGGCCGAACGGACCGGGTTTGGTCAGCGCGGCCAGCGCCACCGCCTGTTCCACATGCTGCGGTCCCAGCGCGATGGCGTCCGGCGCTTCGTCCGTGGCGGGCAGGGCGCCGCGCCACACCATGCAGATCATCATCGCCTCCACTTCCACCGTCCAGCCGGCCGGCGCGGCGCCGGACCAGCCGGCGCAGTAGAAACGTTCGCCCGGCGCGCAGAACGGCGCCAGCGCGGCGAAGTCGGGTTGCTCGGGGACGGCGAAGCCGATGATGGGGGAAAAGCCGGGCGCGTAGCGGCGCGCGGCGCCGGCGCCGGTGGCGAACTGCGCCTGCGGCCCGTTCAGGGTGTACCAGAAAATATTGTCGAGTTGATCAAGCATGGCCGGTCCGGACGCGATCGTGGGGCACCAGTGTACACCGGCGCCGGCTGGCGCACCGCTAGGGCAATCCAGACGACTAAGGTATGATGCGTGGTATTTAAAGCATGCATGCTGATTTGCCATGTTGGCTGCATGTGGCACGACCTGTGAACCATGAAAAAATACGCGATTCCCTCCATTCTGCTCATTTACTGCGTGTGTGCCCTGGGGCTGTTTTCCCTGTGGCGCGATGCCAATTTCAACGGCGTGACGGGCGACGAGCCCCATTACCTGATCATGGCCAACGGCCTGGCGCAACATGGCGCGTTGGAGCAGACCGTACCTTACACGGAGGCGTTCCTGCCGTCGGGGCGGGAGAAATTCGGCATTCCACCCCAGAGCGCCAAGTTTTCGCCGGAGAACATGCACACCATCGTGGGCCAGCATGGCCACTTCAATATGCACAACCTGGGCCTGCCTTTGCTGCTGGCCATGCCGTTCGCGGCCGGCGGCATCGTGGGCGCCAAGCTGTTCATGATGTTGTGCGGCGCGCTGGCTGTCCTGCTGTGCTGGCATGTCAGCGGCGTGTTCGCCGCCAACCGCCTGCACCGCTGGCTGGCCGTGTGCGCCACCTGCATCGCCATGCCGCTGGTGCCGGCGGCGAACCAGGTCTATCCCGACCTGCTGGCCGGCGTGCTGGCGCTATTGGGCCTGTACTGGTTCAGCACCACGCAGGTGGCGCGTGGCCGCGGCGCCGAACTGGCGTTGGCCGTCGCCGTCGCCTATCTGCCCTGGCTGCAGATCAAGTTCGGCCCCACCTGCGCGGCGATCGTGCTGGCGGTGGTGGCCAGGATCTACCGCGACAGTGGCGACCTGCGGCGCATCGCCAGGATATTGGCCGTGGCTGGCGTTTCCTGCCTGCTGCTGGTCACATACAATTTTTACGCATACGGCAAACTGTCGGGCCCCTATCTGGCGGACGCGATCGAAGCCAGCAAGACCAGCGTGATGGTCATGCTGGGGCTGTTGTTCGACCAGAACCAGGGCTTGCTGATGCTGAACCCGATCAACCTGGTGGGCTTGCTGGCCATCGGCTGGCTATATCGCGCCCAGCGTGCGCTGGCGCTGCTGTGGAGTATCGTGTTCCTGTCGCTGATCGTGCCCAATGGCCTGCACCCGAACTGGTATGGCGGCTGGTGCTTCTCCGGCCGCTTCGGCTGGGCGGGCGCCATCGTGTTCCTGATGCCGACGCTGTATGGCTTGCTTGAAATCGCCCGCCGCAAGGCCAGGCTGTTCTACGCGATGGTGGGCTTGTCGGTGCTGGTGCAGGGCTGGCTGTTCTACCAATACGGCTTCAGGCTGGTCAGCATGTACAACCGCGACGCCACCACCCCGTTCGCCGGCTATTCCATGCTGTATGGGCCGGTGCACGCCTGGCTGCCGGCGCTCTACGATGTGCGCTGGGCCGCCGGCTATGCGCCCAACTATGCCTGGCTGGGCGCGGGCGCCATGCTGCTGGCGGCGGGTTTCCTGCGCCAGCGGCACGCGACCCGCGTGGCGGGTCCGGCGCTGGAGGGCGTTACAGCTTGAGTTTCTTGAAGACGCGCTCGGGCACCAGCCGGATCACGGTCATGATGCCCAGCCAGAACCAGGGCGTATAGAGCACGTCGCGGCGCTTGTCGACGGCCGTCACGATGGCGCTGGCCACCGCTTCCGGCTTGGCCCACAGCGGGCCTTGCTGGATGTGGGCCGTCATCGGGGTGTCGACGAAGCCGGGCTTGATGGTCAGCACCTGTACCCCGGCGCCATGCAGACGGTTGCGCAAGCCTTGCAGGAAGATGGTGAGCGCGCCCTTGGCCGTGCCATACACATAGTTGGACTGTCGGCCGCGGTCGCCGGCCACGGAACTGATCACGGCCAGCGTGCCGTGGCGTTGCGCTTCAAAGCGGTTGGCCAGCAAGGTCAGTAACGAGATCACGCTGATGGCGTTGGTGTTCAATTCCCGCAAGGTGGCGGCGAAGTCCTGCTGGCACGCCTGTTGGTCGCCCAGCGTGCCGTGCGCGATCAGCACGGTATCGAGCCCGTCGAGCGCGCTGGAAGCGGCCTCGATGGCGGCCGGGTGCGATCCGAACTGGTTCACGTCCAGCACGCCGCATGCGGCCACGGCGGCGCCGCGCAGGCGCAGGTCAGCGGCCAGCGCATCCAGGCGTTCCTCGTTGCGCCCCAGCAGATACAGGCGGTGGCCCTGGGCCGCCCACACGCGGGCGGCCGCTTCGGCGATGGCGGAGGTGGCGCCAATGATCAAGATTTTCTTCATAACAGTCCTAGACGACGGGATTGGAGCGAGGCGAAATGGCCGTGCGCATGCCAGTCGGCGCGCACTTGTTCGAATCGCTGCCAGTGAGGGTAGCTGTGGCGGAAGGTGGCCGCGCTCATGCGCGCGTCCTTGGCCAGGTACAGGCGGCCGCCGTGGCCGAGCACGATGGGGTCGAGCCGCTCGAGCAGCGCGAACACGGCCGGTTCGGCCTTGAAGTCCAACGCCAGCGTGTAGCCCTCGGTGGGGAACGACAGGTAATTGGCGTTGGCCGGGCCGAACGTCTTGAGCACGGCCAGGAAGGAACCGCGGCCCGAGTCGGCGATCGCGCTCAGCACTTCGCGCATGGCGGCCACCCCGGCCTGCTTGGGCAGCACGAACTGGTATTGCAGGAAGCCGGCCTTGCCGTACAGGCGGTTCCAGCCCGCCAGCGCATCCAGCGGATAAAAGAAGGGTTCAAACGGGATGCGGCGCGTGCTGTGGCGCCGCCACGCGCGGTGGTAATACAGCGCGTTGAAGGCGCCGATGCTGGCCCGGTTCAGCAGGCCGGCCGGCATGTCGAGCGGTACCGGCAGCGCCCCCCCGTCGCGCACGGCCAGCGCGCCGTCCGGCGCGTGCTCGCCCAGCATCAGCAAGGAGCGCCCCAGGCGCGCGCCGCGCGCCAGGCAATCGATCCAGGCCACGGAATAGGTGCTGGCGCGGTGCTGTTCGAACGCCGCCAGCGTCGCTTCCAGGTTGGCGGTCTTGATGGTGGTTTCGATCACCTCGCTCGAACGCACCGGCTTCAGTTGCACGGTGGCGGCCACGATCACGCCGGTCAGGCCCATGCCGCCGCAGGTGGCGTGGAACAGTTCGGGGTGCGCGGTGGGCGAGGTGGTCACCCGCTCGCCGTTGCCCAGCACGAGCTCCAGGGCGCGCACGTGGTCGCAGAAGGTGCCGTCCAGGTGGTGATTCTTGCCATGCACGTCGCTGGCGATGGCGCCGCCCACCGTCACGTGGCGGGTGCCCGGCGTGACCGGCGGAAACCAGCCTTGCGGCACGAACACGCGCAGCAGGGTGTCGAGCGTGACGCCGGCGGCGCAGCGCAGCAGGCCGGTGGCGGGATCGAACGCCAGCAGGTGGTCGAGCTGGCGCATGGCCATCACGTGCGGCGCCAGCGCGCTGTCGCCATAGGCGCGGCCCTGGCCACGGGCGATCAGGGCGCCACCGGCGCCGTCGCGCAACTGCTGCGCACATTGGCTGGCCGTCAGGGGCAGCAGCAGTTGCGCGTCCTGTCGCGGATAGCGTCCCCAGCCTGCGAGCGGCGTCACGCGGCCTCCGCCAACGCGGTGCGGGGGATGAAGACGTAGCGTTTGTCCAGTTGGTATTTGATGATGTTGCCGATGACGAGGCCGACAGCGCCACCCGTATAGCGCATCAGGTCGGTGCCGCAGGCATATTGAAAGCCGTATTCTACGCCCCAGAACACGGCCGTGGTGAACACGCCCATGAAGCTGTACAGCACGAACACGGCGCCATCGTGCGCCAGGTTGTCCGGCTGGAAGCGGAAGATATAGCGCTTCTCCAGCGCGTACTTGACGGGCAGGCCGGCGGCCGTGCCGAACAGGATGGACAACGGGATCGCATAGGGGCCATGGTAGGCGGCGATGACGGCGGCCTGGCAGGCCAGGTTGACGGCGATGGCGAGCGCGGCCGAAAGGGCGTACAGCGACGCCAGGCGGGCGATGCCGTTCATGGCAGCGTCCTGGCCAGCACGAATACGGCGCCGAACAGCGCGCCGATCAGCCAGCTGGCGCGGTCCTTGAGCGCGAACACGATGGGGTCGTCGTGCATTTGCCCGCGGTGGGCGATCAGCCAGGCGCGCGAGATCCAGTACAGCAGCAGCGGGCAGGCCAGCCAGATCAGGGTGGGCGTGCCATACAGGCTGGCCGTATGGCTGTCCTGGATGTAGAACGCCAGCACCAGCACCGCCATGTAGCCGGCGTTGCTGCCCAGGCTGGACACCAGTTCCAGGTCTTGCGGGTCATAGCCACGGCCGCGCAAGGTGCGGGCCTGGCCCGCTTCGCGCGCCGCGCGCAATTCGCTGTAGCGCTTGATGAAGGCCAGGCTGAGGAAGGTGAACATGGAAAACGCCAGCAGCCAGAACGACAGCGGCACCGCCACCGCATAGGCGCCGGCGATGATGCGCAAGGTGTACAAGGCGGCCAGGGCCAGCACGTCCACCATCGGCATTCGCTTGAGGCGGAACGAGTAGCTCACCGTCAGCACGAAATAGGCGGCCAGCGCGGCGCTGAAGCGCGGCGGCAGCCATAGCGCGGCCAGGCCGAAACCGGCGGCCAGCAGCAACGGCCAGGCCAGCCATCCCGTGAGCAGGCTCAATTGGCCGGACGCGAACGGCCGGTGCCGCTTGCGCCGGTGATGGCGGTCGTCTTCGACGTCGACCAGGTCGTTGAGCAGATACACGCTGGAGGCGCACAGGCCGAACACGACCAAGGCCAGCAGCGCCCGCAGCACGCTGGCGCCGTCGCCATACTGATGGGCGGCCAGCAGCGGTACCAGCACCAGCAGGTTCTTCATCCATTGATGGGGGCGCATGGCGCGCAGCAAGCCGGCCGCCGGCGCCGGTTTGCCATCATCTAGCACGCGGCCCAGGTTGCCATTGCGGCGGCTGTGCGCGATCAGGCGGGCCGAGCGGCTCACGACGTGGGCCCGGGCCGCCGCCCGCCAGATGGCCAGGTCGGGCCAGTCGTTGCCGACATACTCGAAGCGGCCCGCGCCGAAGCGGGCGATCAGCGCGTCGCGCTTGGCTTGCGATTTCAGGTTGGTCACGCCGTCCGAGGCCAGCACTTCGTCGAACAGGCCCAGGTGGGCCGCCACGCGCTCGGCCAGCTCCCGGTCGCTGGCCGTGGCCAGCACCAGATGGCGGCCCCGGCGCTTTTCCTCGCCCAGCCAGCGCAGCAGTTCCTCGTTATACGGTTGGGTCGCCACGTCCACCTGGGTGGCCTGGGCCAGGCGCGCCTTCAAGGTGGGCCGGCCCGCCGCCAGCCAGGCCAGCAAGCGCAAGCCGCGCCACGGCTGGGTGACCAGGAAATCGTTGGCCGTTTCGGCCAGCATATCGGTCTTGATCAGGGTGCCGTCCAGGTCGACGACCAGCGGCAAGCCGGCCGCGTCTCGCGCGGCGGGCGCCTGGACTTGCGGGCTTGCATTCATGGGATGGGGGGTGCGGGCCGGTACGGCGCAGCGCAGCGCACCGGCAGGGCAAGGCCGTACCGGCACGCGCCGGAGTCACCTGGCCAACGCAAATAAGTTAAGTCACGGCAATCATAACATTCGAATAATTACAAAACAAGCACTCTTGCCGTTCCTTTTATTTATGTTGGGCGGGGCATGCCGGGCGCTGCCGGCGCCGCCTCGGCGGCGGCGCTCACTCCCCCTTGCGCAGGCGGCTCAGCAAGGCCGCCGTGCTGTCGCTCAGGGGCAGGCCGTGGCGGCGCAGCAGCTGGACATTGAGGACCATGTTTTCCAGCACCAGCTTGGCGGCCACGGCCAGCAGGGTCAGCTGCTTGTCCTCCTCGCTGAAGTTGTCCATCGCGTCGGCCATCTCGCACAGGTGGTTGGCGATCAGGGCGCGCAAGTCATGTTCGTCGAACGGCAGGTCGGCGAAATCGATCGGGTCTTCCTGCTCCACTTCCTCCATCAGCAATTCCAGTTGTTGCGGGGTAATCGACATGACGCGCTCCGGTGGTTGGCACGCTTCAATTGTAGACCGGGCGCGGCGCGAACCGCGTTAGAATCGATGCTTCGATGGCGAAACGATCACGGCGATGGCGCATCTGATCTTTACCCAGCAACTGGCCCGCTTCCTGCCCGTGCCCGAGGTGGACACGCCCGCGTCCAGCCTGCGCGGCGCGCTGGACGACGCCTTTGCCGGCCAGCCCCGTTTGCGCGGCTATGTGCTCGACGAGCAGGGCCACTTGCGGGAAAACGTCGTCATCTTCATCGACGGCCAGCGCACGCGCGAGCGCCAGCGGCTGGACGATGCCCTGCGTCCCGAGTCCCGGGTCTACATCCTGCAAGCGTTATCCGGAGGTTGACATGGCTGCACGCGCCTTTCTTGGTACCCGCAAGGGTTTGTTCGAACTGGCGCCCGTGAATGGCGTGTGGCAGCTGGGCGCCAGCCATTTCCTGGGCGATCCCGTCTCCATGGTGCTGGCGGACGCGCGCGACGGCGCGCTGTACGCGGCGCTCAACCTGGGCCACTTCGGCACCAAGCTGCACCGGCTCGACGCGGGCGCCGACACGTGGACGGAAGTGGGCGTGCCCGCCTATCCACCCAAGCCGGAGGACAGCCAGGACCAGGTGGAATGGAAGCTCAAGCAGATCTGGTCGCTGGCGGCCGGCGGCGCCGATGAACCGGGCGTGTTGTGGGCCGGCACCTTGCCCGGCGGCTTGTTCCGTTCGGCCGACCGCGGCGCGAGCTGGCAACTGGTGGAGGCGCTGTGGAACGTGCCGGAGCGCAGCCAGTGGTTCGGCGGCGGCTACGACGTGCCGGGCATCCACAGCATCTGCGTCGATCCGCGCGATAGCCGTTCGGTGCTGGTGGGTATTTCCTGCGGCGGGGCCTGGCTGACGACGGACGGCGGCGCCAGCTGGACGCTGCGGGGCAAGGGCATGAACGCGGCCTACATGCCGCCGGAACTGGCCGACAACCAGGCCGTGCAGGACCCGCACCGCATCGTGCGCTGCCCGGGCGCACCCGATATCTTGTGGTGCCAGCATCATTGCGGCATCTGGCGCAGCACCGACAATGGCGCGCTGTGGACGGAAGTGAAAACGGCGCCGCTATCGCATTTCGGTTTCGCCGTGGCGGTCCACCCGGCCGATGGCGACACAGCCTGGTTCGTGCCGGCCGAAGCCGACCAGCGCCGCATTCCGCCCGGCGCGGCCTTGTCCGTCACGCGCACCACGGACGGTGGCCAGACGGCGGCGGCCCTGCGCAGCGGCTTGCCGCAGGAACATTGCTACGACCTGATCTACCGCCACGGGCTGGCCGTCAACGACGATGGCAAGACCTTGCTGATGGGCTCGACGACGGGCGGCGTCTGGCTGTCGGCCAACGGCGGCGAGCACTGGCAAACCATCGGTGTCAACCTGCCGCCCGTGTACGCGGTGGCGTTCGGCTGAACGCTGCTCCCGGTCCGGCGCGCTTGCAGTTGGACCGGGTGCCCCAACATAGCGACGATACCCCTATCCGGGCGCTGCGGCGCCAACCGACATGACCACAGCTACCACCGGCCTCAACGCCACGCTGAGCAAGTATCACCAGAAAGACGGCAAGTACCGCAATCCGGCCCGCATGCGCAAGGGGGGCTTGCTGAAAAGCCTGGGTATCGTGCTGCGTTTCCTGTTCGCCAAGCCGGCCAACACGGTGCCCAGCAAGCCGCTGCCCGTCCACGCGCTCAGTGCCGAACAATTGTTTGACGCTGAAGACAATAGTTTGTTCCGGCTCGGCCATTCGACCTTGCTGCTCAAGCTGGGCGGCCAGTTCTGGCTGACCGACCCCGTGTTCTCCGAGCGGGCCTCGCCCGTGCAGTGGGCCGGGCCGCAGCGTTTCCACGCGCCGCCCATCACCATCGCCGACCTGCCGCCCATCCACGGGGTGATCCTGTCACACGACCATTACGACCACCTGGACAAGGCCGCCGTGCTGGCGCTGGCCGAGCGCACCACGCACTTCGTGGCGCCGCTGGGCGTGGGCGACACACTGGTCAGCTGGGGCATCCCGGCCAGCAAGGTGCATCAGCTGGACTGGTGGCAAAGCAAGCATCTGGACGGGGTGAAGCTGGTGGCTACGCCGGCCCAGCACTTTTCAGGGCGGAGCATGTTCGATGGCAATAGCACGCTGTGGTCGTCCTGGGTCATTGAAACGGCCCATACCCGCATCTTTTTCAGTGGCGATAGCGGTTATTTCAAAGGATTCAAGGAGATAGGGGATATCTACGGCCCGTTCGACCTGACCATGATCGAGACGGGGGCCTACGACCCGCAATGGCCGGACGTCCACATGCAGCCGGAGGAAAGCTTGCAGGCCCACGTGGATTTGCGCGGCAAGGTGCTCTTGCCGATTCATAACGGCACCTTCGACCTGGCCCTGCATGCGTGGCACGAACCGTTCGAGCGCATCGTGGCGCTGGCGCGCGAGCGTGGCTTGCCCATCGCCATGCCCGCGATCGGCAAGGCGCTCAGCCTGACCGCGCCGGAGGCGGCCGAACATTGGTGGTTGCACGCCAAATAGGGCGCCGTCACCGGACGCCCCCGGGCGCGCGCGGCGTCCGTCAGGCGACGGTGTTGATGAATTTGCCGATGGTCTGGCCCAGCGTGTTCACTTGTGGCTTGGCGGCCGTCAGGGCGGCTGGCAGCGCTTGCTGGGAGGGGGCCGGTTTCTCGATCGCGTTGTCGATACGGACCGGGGTGGCCGCTTTCAACGCCGGCTGGGATGCCTGGCGGCTTTGCTGCTGGGTGTCGCTGAGCTGCTGCTTGTCCTTGGTCAGCTGGTTCTGGCTTTGTTCCAGCCGGCTGGCATCCTGGTTCACGCGCGACTGATCCTGCTGCACCAGCTGTTGAGCCTGTGCGACGGATGCCTGCAGCGCGCTGACGGACGTAAGGGTAGCCACTTCGATCACCTCAAAACGGAAATCGACAGCGAAAATTCAGGCATGCGTAGGCGCAATCGCTATCAATCTTGTACAGTTCAAGCGTAGGCCAAAACTGGGCCGGATGCCAGTAGTATCTGCCAAAACAGCTTGCTTGTCACCTTGTCACTCTGCGCCCTGGCCTGCCGGCGCGCGGAAGGTGGCCCCGCCGGCACCCGCGCCAGCCGCGCTATCGTCTTGATTATGTTGCATTTTTTCAAGTGTGGGGTAGGGAAGGGGGCGGAAAAGATTGATGATTAAGCTATAATCCCAGGTCAACACGGAACGACGCAGGTATGAATCTCAAGAGTTTGGCCCATCTGTTGGGTATGTCCAAGACAACGGTGAGCCGCGCGCTGAATGGCTATCCCGAAGTGAACCGCCGCACCCGTGAGCGGGTGCTGAAGGCGGCCAAGGAAGCCGGCTACCAGGCCAATCCCATGGCCCGCAGCCTGGCGCTGGGGCGGACCAATGTATTCGGCATCATTTATCCGCTCGCGCCCAGCGACCTGGGCGACCCCATGTTCCTGGACGTGGTGGGCGGCATGTCGGAGGCGCTGGAGCTGAAAGGCCAGAACCTGATCATCGCGCCCGTGTCGCCCCAGAACGAGCAACGTTCCTACGAGCAAGTGGTGGGCGGGCGCCGGGTGGATGGGCTGGTGGTGGCGCGCACGCTGGTGCGCGACGAGCGCATCGCCTTCCTGAGCAAGGTGGGCTTCCCGTTCGTCGCCCATGGCCGCACGGAGCTCGACACGCCCTATGCCTGGTTCGATTACGACCACGATGCCGGCATGCGGCTGGCCGTGCGGCATCTGCTGGCCCACGGCCACCAGCGCATCGCCATGCTGAGCGCACCGCTGGAACTCAATTTCGCCCGCGAACGCCAGGCCAGCCTGCTGGCCATCCTGGCCGAGGCCGGGTTGACGCCCGACCCGCGCCACCTGATCGCCAACACGCTGGACCGCCGCAGCGGCCACCACGCCATGCTGCAGCTGCTGGCCTGTTCGCCGCGGCCGACGGCCGTGATCGTGGACAATCACCTGTCCGGCGTGGGCGCCGTAAGGGCGCTGGTGGACGCCGGCATCGCGATCGGCAAGGAAATATCCATCATCGTGTGGGGCAACATGCCCGATACGCTGGCCCGTTCCGATGTGACCATCATCGACCAGCCGGACCCGCGCCGCGCCGGCGAACGCATGATAGAAATGCTGCTGGCGCTGACCGACGGCACGCCGGCGGAGGAGCTGCAGGAGATGTGGCAGCCGGTGCTGGTACACGGGTCCACTGTGGGGCCGCGCCCGGCGTCGTAAATAAAACCGGGGCAGCAAATCGGGACGGACCCCAATTTTCGCATAGCGGAAATTGGGGTCCGTCCCGATTTGCTGCCCCGGTCTGATTGCGCTGGGTGCTTACATATTGCGGCGGTACTGGCCGCCCACTTCGAACAGCGCGGTGGTGATCTGGCCCAGCGAGCAGACGCGCACGGCGTCCATCAGCTTGTCGAACACGTTGGCGTTGTCGATGGCGGCTTGCTGCAGCGCGGCCAGCGCGGCTGGCGCGGCGGCTGCGTTGCGGGTGTGGAAGTCCTCCAAACGGGTGAGCTGCGACTGCTTTTCATCGTCCGTGGAACGGGCCAGTTCGATCTTCTGCGGCGCGTCGCTGGCCTTCGGATTGCGGAAGGTGTTGACGCCGATGATGGGCAACGTGCCGTCGTGCTTCTGGTGCTCGTACAGCAGCGACTCTTCCTGGATCTTGCCGCGCTGGTAGCCCGTCTCCATGGCGCCCAGCACGCCGCCCCGTTCGGCGATGCGTTCGAACTCCTGCAGCACGGCTTCCTCCACCAGGTCGGTCAGCTCGTCGATGATGAACGAGCCCTGGTTCGGGTTCTCATTCTTGGCCAGGCCCCATTCGCGGTTGATGATCAACTGGATCGCCAGCGCGCGGCGCACGGATTCGTCGGTCGGCGTGGTGATGGCTTCGTCGTAGGCGTTGGTGTGCAGCGAGTTGCAGTTGTCGTAGATGGCGATCAGCGCCTGCAGCGTGGTGCGGATATCGTTGAAGTCGATCTCCTGCGCGTGCAGCGAGCGGCCCGAGGTCTGCACGTGGTACTTGAGCTTCTGGCTGCGGTCGTTGGCGCCGTACTTGTCGCGCATGGCCACCGCCCACAGGCGGCGCGCCACCCGGCCCAGCACCGTGTATTCCGGGTCCATGCCGTTGGAGAAGAAGAACGACAGGTTGGGCGCGAAATCGTCGATGTGCATGCCGCGCGCCAGATAGGCTTCCACGAAGGTGAAGCCGTTCGACAGCGTGAACGCCAGTTGCGAAATCGGGTTGGCGCCCGCTTCGGCGATGTGGTAGCCGGAGATCGACACCGAGTAGAAGTTGCGCACCTGATGGTGCACGAAGTATTCCTGGATGTCGCCCATCACCTTGAGCGAGAACTCGGTGGAGAAGATGCAGGTGTTCTGGCCCTGGTCTTCCTTGAGGATGTCGGCCTGCACCGTGCCGCGCACGTTCTGCAGCACCCAGGCGCGGATCTTGACCGCTTCGTCGGCGCTTGGTTCGCGCTGGTTCTCGGCCTTGAACTTGTCGACCTGCTGGTCGATGGCGGTGTTCATGAACATGGCCAGGATGGTGGGCGCCGGGCCGTTGATGGTCATCGACACCGAGGTGCTGGGGCTGCACAGGTTGAAGCCGTCGTACAGCACTTTCATGTCGTCCAGCGTGGCGATCGACACGCCCGAGTTACCCACCTTGCCGTAGATGTCGGGGCGGACGGCGGGATCGGCGCCGTACAGCGTGACGGAATCGAACGCGGTCGACAGGCGCTTGGCGTCCATGCCGGTGGACACCAGCTTGAAGCGGCGGTTGGTGCGGAAGGCGTCGCCTTCGCCGGCGAACATGCGGGTCGGGTCTTCGCCTTCGCGCTTGAAGGCGAACACGCCGGCCGTAAACGGGAATGAGCCGGGCACGTTTTCCAGCATCAGGAAGCGCAGCACTTCGCCGTGGTCTTCATAGCGGGGCAGGGCCACCTTGCGGATCTTGGTGCCCGACAGCGTGTGCTGGACCAGACGGGTGCGCAGCTCCTTGTCGCGGATCTTGACCACGTAGTCGTCGCCCGCGTAGGCCTGTTGCAGGTCGGGCCACTGGGCCAGCAGCTTCTTGGCGCCGGCGTCCATGGCGCTGTCGCGCTCGGAGATCAGTTCATCGAAATCGGCGCCCAGGTTCGCGCTCTTCTTGGCGGCGGCCAGCATGCGTTTCGATTCCGTCAGTTGCTGGCGTTCGCGCGCCAGCGTGACCTGCTTGCCGGTGAACTTGTGGTAGCCGCGCACGGTGTCGGCGATTTCGGCCAGGTAGCGGGCGCGCGCCGGCGGCACGATCACATGCTTGCCGCTGGAGTATTTGATGTCGACGGCGGCCAGCTTGCCCGGCTTGGCCTGCAGGCCGAACTGGGCCAGTTTGGGCAGCAAGCCTTGATACAGGGCCGTGACGCCGTCGTCGTTGAAGCGCGACGCCTGGGTGCCGTACACCGGCATGTCGTCCGGACGCTTGGCCCACAGCTCGCGGTTGCGCTGGTACTGCTTGGCCACGTCGCGCAGCGCGTCCTGCGCGCCCTTGCGGTCGAATTTGTTGATGGCGATGAAGTCGGCGAAATCGAGCATGTCGATTTTTTCCAGCTGCGAGGCGGCGCCGAATTCGGGCGTCATCACGTACATGGACACGTCCACATGCGGCACGATGGCCGCGTCGCCCTGGCCGATGCCTGAGGTTTCCACGATCACCAGGTCGAACCCGGCCACCTTGCAGGCGGCGATCACGTCCGGCAGCGCCTGCGAAATCTCGGAACCCGCCTCGCGCGTGGCCAAGGAACGCATGAACACGCGCGATTGGCCGGCCCACGGGTTGATGGCGTTCATGCGGATGCGGTCGCCCAGCAGCGCGCCGCCGGACTTGCGGCGCGACGGATCGATCGAGATCACGGCGATGTTGAGCGCGTCGCCCTGGTCCAGGCGGATGCGGCGGATCAGTTCATCCGTCAGCGACGATTTGCCGGCGCCGCCCGTGCCCGTGATGCCCAGCGTGGGCACGCCCAGGCCCACGGCCGCGTCCAGCAATTCGGCGCGCAGCGCGGGCGCGGCCTTGTCGTTTTCCAGCGCCGTGATCAGCTGCGCCAGCGGCCGGTGGCGCTGGGCGATGTCGCCTTCCTTGAGCGGCGCCAGCGAGGTGGGCGAATACTGCGACAGGTCGATATCGCACTGCTGCACCATCCACTGGATCATGCCCACCAGGCCCATGCGCTGGCCGTCTTCCGGGCTGAAGATGCGGGTCACGCCGTAGGCATGCAGGTCCGCGATCTCGTCGGGCACGATCACGCCGCCGCCACCGCCGAACACCTTGATGTGGGCGCCGCCGCGCTGGCGCAGCAGGTCGATCATGTACTTGAAATATTCAACGTGGCCACCCTGGTAGCTGGAGATGGCGATGCCTTGCACGTCTTCGGCCAGGGCCGCCGTCACCACTTCGTCGACCGAGCGGTTGTGGCCCAGGTGGACCACTTCCACGCCGTTGGACTGCAGGATGCGGCGCATGATGTTGATCGAGGCGTCGTGGCCATCGAACAGGGAGGCGGCGGTGACGAAGCGTACCTTGTTGGCCAGCTTGGGCTGTTCCGGCACGGCGGCGATTTTCGGAGCGGAGAGGTCGTTCATGGGTGTCCTTGTAGTTCTGGGCGCGAGGCGTGGTCTGGCGGTGCTCAAATTATATGACGTTTACGTTAACGTCAAGTCAAGCGAATTCGCTGGCTTGCCGTTGGCTTGTATGACGCCAGCCACGCCCCGGCCGGGGTGTTGTCTGGTGGCGGCGGGCCGGCCTTAATTCCCGGGCAAGATTGCCTGGGGCAGGGGCCGGCCCGCCCGGTGAGGTCAGGCCGCGTGCTGGTGGCCGCCGTCGAGCACGCCCATCAGGCGCGCCTTCTCGGCGTGGAACAGGGCCACGGCTTTTTCCTTCACATGGCCGAAGCCGCGCACTTTCTCCGGCAGCGCGGCCAGCGCCACGGCCGTCTCGTAATTCTCGGCCGTCAGCCTGGCCAGGATGGCGGCCGTCATGTCACGGTATTCCGCGATCAGGGCACGCTCCATCTTACGCTCTTCCGTGTAGCCGAAGATATCGAACATGCCGCCGCGCAGGCCCTTGGCCTTGGCCAGCAGCTGGAATGCGCGCCACATCCAGGAACCGAATTGCGCCTTCACCAGGTGGCCCTTGGCATCCTTTTTCGCCAGCAGCGGCGGCGCCAGGTTGAACTTGAGCGTGAAGTCGCCTTCGAACTGCTGCTGGAGCTGCTCGACGAAGCGGCCGTCCGTGTACAGGCGCGCCACTTCGTATTCATCCTTGTACGACATCAGCTTGAAATAGGACTTGGCCACGGCCGTGGCCAGCTTGTTGCCCAGGCCGAGCGCCGTTTCCCTGGCGCGCACCTGCGCCACCAGCTCCTCGTAACCGGCTGCGTAGGCCGCGTCCTGGTAGTCGGTGAGGAACTGGACGCGGCGCTTGATGACCGTTTCCAGGCTTTGCGGCATTTGCACCACCACGGCCTGGGTCGGCGTGGCGACTTTTTCCACGCGTTTGAAGTCGACGGCGGCGCGCCGGCCCCACAGGAAGCTGCGCTGGTTGGCGGCGATGCCGACACCATTCAATTCGATGGCGCGCAGCAGCGATGCCTCATTCAGCGGCACGCGGCCTTTCTGCCACGCGTAACCGAGCATGAACAGGTTGGCGGCGATCGAGTCGCCCATCAGCGCCGTGGCCAGCTTGGTGGCGTTGATGAAATCGGCGCTGTGGTACTGCTCGGCGCCCACGGATTCGCTGATCAGCGCGCGCACTTCGTCCACCGGATATTGCCAGTCGGCGTTCTGGGCGAAGGTGCCGGGCGGCTGCTCGTGCAGGTTGATGACGGCCATGGTGCGGCCCGGACGCATCTTGGAGACGGCGTCGGCGGCGCCGGCCGTCAGCATGTCGCAACCGAGGACCAGGTCCGCCTCGCCGGTGGCGATGCGCTGGGCGCGCAGGTGGGCCGGGGTGCGGGCGATCTTCACATGCGAAGTGACGGAGCCGTTTTTCTGCGACATGCCCGTCATGTCCAGCACCGACGCGCCCTTGCCTTCCAGGTGGGCGGCCATGCCCATCAGCGCGCCCACGGTGATCACGCCGGTGCCGCCGATGCCGTTGATGAGGATGTTGTACGGTTGCTCGCAGTCGGGCAGGGCGGGCACGGGCAGCGGGCCGAAGCCGTCGTCCGCCGCATCCTTGCTGACGCCGGTCCTGGTTTTCTTCAGCGTGCCGCCTTCCACCGTCACGAAGCTGGGGCAGAAGCCCTTCACGCACGAGTAGTCCTTGTTGCAGGACGACTGGTCGATGGTGCGCTTGCGGCCGAATTCCGTTTCCTTGGGCAGGATGGAGGTGCAGTTGGACTGGATGCCGCAGTCGCCGCAGCCTTCGCACACGGCTTCGTTGATCACCATGCGCTTGGCGGGGTCGGGGAACTCGCCCTTCTTGCGGCGGCGGCGCTTCTCGGCCGCGCAGGTCTGGTCATAGATCAGCACCGACACGCCTTGCAGTTCACGCAGTTCGCGCTGCACGGCGTCCATCTCCTTGCGGTCGTGCAGGCTGACGATGGTGGGCAGGGCCGAGCGGTCCGTGTAGCGGCTCAGGTCTTCCGTCACCAGCGCTATTCGCTTTACCCCCTCCGCGGCCATCTGCTGGGCGATCATGGGCACGGACGTGATGCCGTCCACCGGCTGGCCGCCCGTCATGGCCACGGCGTCGTTGTACAGGATCTTGTAGGTCATGTTGACCTTGGCCGCCACGGCCGCGCGGATGGCCAGGTAGCCGGAGTGGAAATAGGTGCCGTCGCCCAGGTTCTGGAATACGTGCGGCAGCTTGGAGAACGCGGCCTGGCCGATCCACGGCGCGCCTTCGCCGCCCATGTGGGTGGTCAGTTTGTTGTGCTCGGGGTAGATCGAGGTGGCCATCACGTGGCAGCCGATGCCGGCCAGCGCCAGGCTGCCGTCGGGCACCTTGGTCGAGGTGTTGTGGGGGCAGCCGGAGCAGTAGAAGGCGGGGCGGAACGGGGTGTGGATGGCTTTCTTGAGGACGGCGTCCTTGGCGTCCAGGAAGGCCAGGCGGGCCTTGATGTGGTCGCAGGTGACGGGGTCCGAGATCAGGCGCGACACCCGGCTGGCGATCACGCGCGCCACTTGCGACACGGAGAAGTCGGCCTTGGAGGTCAGCAGCCATTCGCCGCGCGGGGCCACCCATTCGCCCTTTTCATCGAACTTGCCGATCACGCGCGGGCGCACGTCGTCGCGCCAGTTGTACAGCTGTTCCTTGAGCTGGTATTCGACGATCTGGCGTTTTTCCTCCACCACCAGGATCTCGTCCAGGCCTTGCGCGAATTCGCGCACGCTGTCCGGCTCCAGCGGCCACGGCATGGCCACCTTGAACAGGCGCAGGCCGACCTTGGCCGCCATGTCCTCGTCGATGCCCAGGTCCTGCAACGCTTCCAGCACGTCCAGGTAGGACTTGCCGGAGGCGATGATGCCCAGCTTGGCGTCCGGGCTGGTGATGGTGGTGTGGTTGAGCTTGTTCTCGCGGGCGTAGGCCAGCGCCGCATAGATCTTGTAATCCTGCATCAGCGCTTCCTGGTTGCGCGCTTGCTGGCCCAGCGGAATGCTGGACAGGCGCGCGTTCAGGCCGCCTTCGGGCATCTGGAAGTCTTGCGGGATCTTGCATTCGACGCGGAACGGGTCGGCGTCCACCGAGGCCGACGATTCCACCGTGTCGGCCAGCGCCTTGAACGCGACGGTGCAGCCGGAGAAGCGCGACATGGCCCAGCCGTGCAAGCCCAGGTCCAGGTATTCCTGCACGTTGCATGGGTACAGCACGGGGATCATGGAAGCGGAGAACAGGTGGTCGGACTGGTGCGGCAGGGTGGACGAATAGGCGCCATGGTCGTCGCCGGCCACCAGCAGCACGCCGCCGTGCTTGGCCGTGCCGGCATGGTTCATGTGCTTGAAGACGTCGCCGCAGCGGTCCACGCCGGGGCCCTTGCCGTACCACATGGCGAACACGCCGTCGTACTTGGCTTCACCGATCAGGTCCACCTGCTGCGAGCCCCACACGGCTGTCGCGGCCAGGTCCTCGTTGACGCCGGGCACGAACTGAACGTGGTGGCCGGCCAGGTGCGGTTGCGCCTTCCACAGGTTTTCATCGAGGCCGCCCAGCGGCGAGCCGCGGTAGCCGGAAATGAAACCGGCCGTGTTCAGGCCGGCGGCCTGGTCGCGCAGGCGCTGCATCATGGGCAGGCGCACGAGGGCCTGGATGCCGGACAGGAAGATATCGCCTTGGGTGGCCGTGTATTTGTCGTCGAGGGTGACGCTGGTGAGGCGGTCGGTGGCGGTCGCTGCGACGCCGGTGGACGTGGCAGGGCCGGTGGCCGTGGTATCAGGCATGGTGTGTTGTCTCCGTGGTATCAGATCGTGCCCGGTCTGTGGGAACGCCGGGTAGGCGCACCATGGTCGGGCCATTGGCCGCCTGTTATGGCGGCGAAGCGGCTATTTCAGGTTTGAAAATTCGCTTCGCGCCCAGTGTAGGGCTTAGTTGACGTTAACGGAAATAGCGTTTCTGGATGGGGGTATAAGAAAAAATGATGGCCGACCCGGGGTGTCGGTCTCCTGCCTTACTGGGACAGCGGGCGGGCGCCCAGCCAGGTGCCGCTGGCGCACAGCTCGGCCGCCACTTGCACGGCCAGCCGGCTGACGGCCGCCGCCGCGTTGGTGAGCGGTATGTTTTTTGATGCGCACAACACCACCGTGCGCGAGATGGCGGGGTGGTGGATGCGGTAGCTGCGCATGGTGCCCCGTTCCAGTTCGTCCAGCACGGGCGCCACGGGCAGGATGGTGGCGCCCATGTCGGCCAGGATAGCGGATTTTAAAATAGCGATCGAGTTGATCTCGATGACGTCACCCGGCGTCAGGCCCGCCGTGCGGGCCACGGTTTCGATCCGCGGCCGCACGCCATGTTGCAGCCCGGGCAAGATCAACGGCGCGGCCAGCGCCTGCGCCAGCGTGATGGCGGCGCCGTCCGGCGCGCAGGCGGCGTCGGCCCGGCAAATGAAGCGCAGTTCCTCTTCCGCCAGCGCGGTGCAGGCGAACGGCGTCAATTGGCCATCGTCGAACAGCACGGCCAGGTTGACCCGGCCCGATTTGAGCTGTTCGCTCAAGTTGCCCGTCAATTCCTCCGTCAGTTGCAGCGTTATTTCTGGATAATGTCTACGAGCGGCCATCAGCAGCGGCAGCGCCAGCGCGCCCGAGATGCTGTGTGGCAGCCCCAGGGTGACGCTGCCGGACGGGCGCGTGGCCGATTGCGTCACGGCCGACTTGGCGTCGGCCACTTGCTTGAGGATCGCTTGCGCATGTTGGTAGAACACCTTGCCCGCATCCGTGCTGAGCACGCCCTGGGCCGTGCGGTGCAGCAACTGCGCCTCCAGTTCCTGCTCCAGCTGGCGCAGTTGCTGGGTCAGGGCCGGTTGCGCCACGTGCAGCACCAGCGCGGCGCGCGACAGCGAGCCGTGGTCGACGATGGCGACAAAATAGCGGAGTTGGCGCAATTCCATGGAACTTACGGGCGCAAGTGTTGTAGGTTGTGTAAAAAACCGGTGGCAAAAACTGCCGGAAAGGCAAATGATAGTCCTGGACAGAAACTATTTGTTATACTCATTCTAACTCTTCTTGCCCTTCCAGCTATCTTCGTGAGCGTTTTGTATGTTTAAGAAAGTCGATTCCTCACAGCTGAAAGTGGGCATGTACATCCATGATCTCAGTTGCGACTGGATGACCCATCCGTTCATCCGCAACCGTTTCCTGATCAGCAGCGAAGACGAGATCCGCAAGATCATCCAGTCCGGTATCCACGACGTCGTGATCGACAGTGACAAGGGACTGGACGTGGTCAACGCGCCCACGCTGGCCGAGGCGCAGGCGGAAACGGAACGCGAGCTGGTGGAACTGGCGGCCAAGCCGGTGGTGGTGACGCGGGTATCGCTGGGCGAGGAAATGGCGCGCGCGACCCAGATCCGGCATCAGGCGTCGACCCTGGTGCGCACCGTGATGCGCGATGCCCGGCTGGGCAAGGCGATCGAGCTGGACCAGGTGCAGCCGGTGGTGCAGAACATCACGGAATCGATCCTGCGCAATCCGGGCGCGCTGGTCGGTTTGCTGCGCATCAAGACCAAGGACGATTACACTTTCCTCCACTCCGTGAGCGTGTGCGCGCTGCTGGTGGCGTTTTGCCGCTCGCGCGGCATGGATGCGGAACTCACCCACCAGGCCGGCCTGGGCGGTTTGCTGCACGACACGGGCAAGGCGCTGGTGCCGGACGCCATCCTGAACAAGCCGGGTCCGCTGACGGACGAGGAATTCGCCATCATCAAGCGCCATCCCAAGGATGGTTACGACATCCTGCTGCAGTCGCCGGAAGTGGGACCGATTCCGCTCGACATCACGCTGCACCACCACGAACGCCGTGACGGCAGCGGTTACCCCGACAAGCAGGCCGGCGACGGGATCAGCGAATTGGCGCAGATGGCCGCGATTGTCGACGTTTATGATGCGATCACGGCCGATCGTTGCTATCACAAGGGCATGTCGGCGGCCGCGGCCTTGCGCAAGATTTATGAGTGGAGCAAATTCCACTTCAATCCCACCTATGCGCAGGAATTCATGCGTTGCGTGGGGATATATCCGGTCGGCACCATGGTGCTGCTGGAATCGGGCCGGCTGGGGGTGGTGATCGAACCGCACGAGACCAATCTGCTGGCGCCCAAGGTCAATGTATTCTTCAATACCAAGCAAAATCTCTACATCAAGCCGGAAACCCTCGACTTGTCGCGCGGACTGGGCTTTGGTGGCGGCGACAAGATCGTCGGCCACGAATCGCCGTCCAAGTGGAAAGTCGACCCCATGCGCTTTCTCACGCTGGCCTGACGCTGACGCGCCCCGGCGTCAGAAGAATTCGGCCGTATCGTTCGATTCTATGGTTTGCAGCAAGCCGCCTTCGACCAGTTCGTCGTAGTGGCAGGCCAGGTTGCGGCCGTGGCTCTTGGCGTAGTACAGGGCCTGGTCGGCCTTGCCCAGGATGATGACAGGCGCTTCCACCGCGCTGATGCTGACGAAGCCGACGCTGACGGTGACCCGGCCCACTTGCGGGAATTCGTGTGATTCCACGTTGACGCGGAAGCGGTCGATGATCTTCTTGACATTGTCGAGCGTCGTCGAGCGCAGCAGCACGACGAATTCTTCGCCGCCGAAACGGAACACCCGGTCCTGGGCCCGGAACGAGGACGTCATCAGGTTGGCGATCAGGATCAGCACTTCATCGCCATACAAGTGGCCGAAGCGGTCGTTGACATGCTTGAAATGGTCGACGTCGACCACGGCCAGCCACTGCTTGTCCTGGTCCTGGTGGTGGCGCCGCTCCGGCTCGCCGGGCAGGGTCAGTGCATCCGGTTCCGGGCTGGCGGCCAGCATCTTGGCGAGCTGGTCGTCGAAAGTTTTGCGGTTGAGCAAGCCCGTCAGCGAATCGCGTTCGCTGTAGTCGAGCAGGTTCTGGAAATTGCGGTAGACGCTGACGATGCCGCCGATCACGTGGATGGTGTCGCTGGTGTAGGGCGTGGGATTGACGATTTCCAGGCAGGTGTCGGCCTTGTCGCCCAGCCAGATGGGCAGCCACAGCGTGTGTTCGCCGGCCGCGTTGGCCTCGTCGGCGCTCGCTTCGTGGCGCGCGATGCAGGCCGCCAGCGCGGGGAAGCTGCTGATCGGTTCACCGGGGCTGCCGGGGTCGGGATTGTCCACCATCTTGGCGGGCAAGCCGGCCGTGATGATGGCGCGCGGACGCACGAACAGCTGGCCGCGCACTTGCGCCAGCGACAAGACCCGGGTCTGAGTGGCATGGGCGAGTTCCTGCACCGCCGAGATCACGGAGATGTCGAGCATCGTGTGATCGCGGTGGCCGGTCATGTCCACCATGTGTTTCAGTAGGGAATCCATGTTCGTCTCTGGAAAATTGTCACACAACTATTGTGTCTCGCCACATTTCGTTCACGTCTATCAAGCTTCAGCGCGGTGTGTTTTTTGATAGTCAGGCGCACTGTGAAACGATTGCACGGGGCCTTTCCAAAGAACAGCTAAGCAGGATAATAGCTTTTTGCAATCTAGGCAATTCATGTGTGCGAAAAAAAACATTTCTCACGATTCCATGCATCTTTTTCCCGACACCGCGGCCGGCCGTCGCCTGTGCCAGCGTACTCGCGGGAAAACTCGAGCAGTTTGACATAAGCCAGCTTCCGCGTGTGCATGCTGCTGAAATTTTCCGCACAACATGCAAATAATTCCACATGGAAAGCTTGCACCAAGTCAACTCTCAAAGTGCTACGGACCCTATAGTGAACGCAATGGCACGGTAATGATAGATGGAAACGAAAGTTTCTTTATGTCATGTATATCCTGCGCCAGGGGTAGGTATGTCAATCACTTTTGGGAGTCTGTCATGAATGCAATGATCGCGGCAGCGAAGCGGTTTGTCAGGGATGAGGCGGGGATCACGGCCATCGAGTATGGCTTGATCGCGGCGGTGATGGCGGTGGTCGCGGTGGCCGCCGGTACGGCGATGAAGGCGCCGCTGGAGGCCGTCTTCACCGGTATCGGCACCAAGTTGACCAGCGCTAACACTCCTTGAGCCTCAGCGTCCTCCCGGGCTGGCCATGCCGGGAGGACTACCGTGAAGGTCGACGCCATGCAATCCGCCCTCGCTTTGATCCTTGTGTGTATGGTCGCTCAGGCGGCGCTGACGGACCTGTCCGTGCGCCGTATCCCCAACCTGCTGGTGCTGAGCGGCCTGTTGATGGCGCTGTTGTTGCACCTGCTGGGCGGCACGCACTGGGCGCCCGTGACCGACTGGCTGGCCGGTACGCTGGCCGGTTTTTTTCTCTATTTACCGCTATACCTGGCGCGCGGCATGGCCGCCGGCGACGTCAAGCTGCTGGCCATGGTGGGCGCGTTCACGGGACCGCAAGGCGCGTTGATCGTCGGCCTGCTGTCCTGCCTGATCGGCGGCTTGATGGCGCTGGCGCTGTTGTTGTACGGCGGCCGCTGGCGTGACGGCTGGCGCAATCTGGCCACGCTGTGCAAGCCCTTGTTGCTGCGCCTGACCGGGGTGCCGCTGCAGCCGGTGCCCCTGCCGCCCGGCGCCAGCGTGGGCGGCATGCCGTACGGCCTGGCCATTGCCCTGGGCACCGTGGGCTATGTGTTGTGGGGACCAGCCTGACGCGCCATCCACGGCTTGTCGCGGATCAACGCCGAGCCCGCCCCCATCGCTAGAATCAATTGCTCGTGGGAACAATCTTGCGAGCCAGACAGATTGAGGAGGACATCATGTCCGAACTTGAACAGCAAGTGTCCACCGCCGACGACCTGCCGCTGCTGCCGCCCCAGCCCAAATCGGTGCGGGAGACGGGGCTGGAGCAAGCGTTGCTGGTGGAACTGATCGCCAAGTGCCTGTATGTCGGTGGCCGCACCCATCTGCCCATCCTGACGGGCAAGTTGCGCCTGTCCATCAACGTGCTGCGCGAGACGCTGGACTTCATGCTGGCCGAACAGCTGGCCGAAGTGGCGTGGCGCGGCGAATCCGACCTCGACGTGCAATACCAGCTGACCACGGTGGGTAAGCAGCGCGCGGCCGCGTGGCAGGAGCGCTGCCCGTACGCGGGCCCGGCGCCCGTCACGCTGGACGCCTACCGCGCCATGGTCGAGCAGCAGGCCGCGCTGCTGCCGCCCGTCACGGCCGAGGACCTGGCGCTGGAGGTGGCGGACGATCATCTGGCGCCGGCCATGCATGGCTTGCTGGGGGCGGCCATGTATTCGGGCCGCTCCATCCTGCTGTATGGACTGCCGGGCAGCGGCAAGACCTGGCTGGCGCGCAAGCTGGGGCGCCTGCTGCAAGGCCTGGTGGCCGTGCCGCACGCGGTGGCGGTGGGGCAGGACATCATCCAGCTGTACGACGCGGCCGTGCACCTGCCGCCACCGCCACGGCTGGCCATGCGGGTACGCCAGGCGCAGGAGCGGCGCAGCTGCGATTTGCGCTGGATGCTGTGCCAGCGGCCGCTGGTGTCGCTGGGCGCGGAGCTGAGCGCCGACATGCTGGAGCCGCAGAGGGATGCCACCAGCGGCAGCTACCGCGCGCCGCCCCATTTCAAGGCCAACAATGGCTTGCTGGTGGTGGACGACCTGGGGCGCCAGCGCATGCCGGCCGCCGAGGTGCTCAACCGCTACCTGGGCCCGCTCGATGCCGGCTGTGACCAGGTCACGCTGCAGGGCGGCCACAAGTTCGCCGCGCCGTTCCGGCTGCTGTTGATGTTCGCCACCAACCGGCCGCCCGAGCACCTGCTGGACCCGGCCGCCTTGCGCCGCCTGGCTTACAAGATCGAAGTGGGTGCGCTGAGCGAGGCGCGCTACCGCAGCCTGTTCCGCGAACTGTGCGACGGCGCGGCCGTGGCGCGCGACGAGACGGCGCTCGACTATCTGATCGAACAACTGCACGCGGGCAGCGGCGAACCGCTGCTGGCCAGCTACCCGCGCGATATCCTGGCCCGCATCGCCGATTTCGCGGGCTTCGCCGGCGAGCCGCCGCGGCTGACGGTGGCTGCGCTGGACCAGGCCTGGATCAGCATGTTCGCCGCCTGCGGTGGCGCCGCCGACAGTGAAAACACCATCCTGTGCGAGAAAATAGCATGAAGCACCGGCGCGCCATATTGATGCTGGGGCTGGCCGTGCTGCTGGGGCTGGGGGCCGTGGCCATGGCCTCGCGCTGGCTGCTGCACAGGGCTGCAAGTGGCGGCAACAAGATCGTGGTGGCCGCCGCCGACGTCAACCTGGGACAGCGCCTGGCGCCGGAGCTGATCAAGCTGGCGGACTGGCCGGCCGACAGCCTGCCCCGTGGCGCCGTGCGCGATCCGGCCAAGCTCAGCGGCCGGGTGCTCAAGAACAGTGTGCTGCGGGGCGAGCCGCTGACGGAAACCAAGCTGGCGCCGGCCGGCACCCTGGGCGGCTTGTCGGCCCTGATCACCGAGGGCAAGCGCGCCATCACCGTGCGCGTGAACGACGTGGTGGGGGTGGCCGGCTTCACCTTGCCCGGCAACTTCGTCGACATCATCGTCTATACCCAGAGCGAAAGCGCGGCCGGCCGCGAGCAGGGGATTTCCAAAATCGTGCTGGAACGGATCCTGGTGCTGGCCGTGGCGCAGGAGGTGGGGCGCGATGAAACCAAGCCGCGCGTGGTCAACGCCGTCACGCTGGAGGTGACGCCGGAGCAGGCCGAGAAACTGGACCTGGCGCGCAGCGTGGGCACGCTGTCGCTGGTGCTGCGTAACCAGGTCGATCCGAAGCCGGGCGTGACGGCAGGCGCCACCAAGACTTCCCTGCTGGGCCAGCACGCGCCGCCGGGGCCGGTGCCGGCCGACGTGGTGGCCGCCACGCCGCCGGCCGTGCCCGTCATGCGCGCGGACCTGGCGCCGCCAGCGCCGCGCCGGACGTCACGCCACTGCATCGCCGCCATCGACGGCTTGCGCAGCACGCAGGAGTGCCTGTGAACGCGCCGCGCAAGATGGTGGCGTGGGTGGCGCGGGCGGCCGGCATGCTGGCATGCGTGCTGCTGCTGGCCGCCAGCGCCGCCGCCAGCGCCGCCGCGCCGGCGGCCGGCGGCCTGCCGCAGGCCGACATGGGGCCGGCGGTCGCCGCGCTGGCGTCGGTGCGCGCCGGCGCTGCACCTGCGGCGGCGGCGGCGCGCCAGGAGGCGCAATTGCGCTGCACGGGCGAGGCGGCCACGCCAGGCCAGCTCTCGCTCCAGTTGGGCAAGTCCACCCTGATGCGCTTGCCCGAGGCGGTGGCGGCGCGCGCCGTCGGCAACCCGGCCGTGGTGCAGGCGATGCTGGTGTCGCCCGACACGCTGTACCTGGCGGGGGTGGATGTCGGCAGCACCAACCTGATCGTGCAGGGCCGCAGCGGCGCCTGCAACGTGGTCGACGTGACGGTGGGGATCGATCCGGCCGCGCTGCAAACGACACTGGCCGCGCTGCTGCCGCAGGAGCGCGACATCCGCGTCAGCGCGGCGGCCGATACGCTGGTGCTGAGCGGGACGGTGAACGATGGCGCCACCCTGGCCCACGTGCTGGAACTGGCGGCGGCCTACGTGCGCCGGCCGGCGCAGGCGCTGGCCAGCGGCCGGGGCGAGGCGGCGGGCGGCCCGGCCGCACCGGCCACCTCCGCCGCACCGGCGGCGGCCGGCGGCGGCACGCTCCGCATCGTCAACCTGCTGGGCGTGAGCGCGCCGCAGCAGGTGATGCTGGAAGTGAAGATCGCGGAAGTCTCCAAGACCCTGCTCGACAGGCTGGAAGCGGGCGCCACCTTGCGCTTCGCGTCCGGCAGCTGGAGCGCCAAGCTGCTGTCGAATTTCCTGAGCGGCACCGCCAGGGGCATGGTCGATGCGAGCAAGTCGAACGGCAGCCAGTTCACGGTGGAGGCGGAAAAGCAGGATGGCCTGGTACGCATCCTGGCCGAGCCGACGGTGATGGCCATCAGTGGCCAGGAAGGCAGTTTCCTGGCCGGCGGCAAGATCTTCATCCCGGTGGCGCAGGACAACAACAAGGTCACGCTGGAGGAAAAGGAATTCGGCGTCGGCCTGCGTTTCACCCCCACCGTGCTGGCCGGCGGCCGCATCAATTTGCGGGTGGCGCCGGAAGTGTCGGAGCTGTCGCGCGACGGGGTGGGCATTTCGGCGGCCGGCTTCTCGAGCGGCGCCATCCTGCCGCTGATCACCACGCGGCGCGCCGCCACCACAGTGGAACTGATGGATGGCCAGAGCTTCGCCATCGGTGGCCTGATCAAGAGCAACCAGGTCAGCAACATCCATGGCTTGCCCGTGCTGGGTGAACTGCCGGTGCTGGGGGCGCTGTTCCGCAGCACGGACTTCCAGCATGACCGCACCGAACTGCTGTTTGTCGTCACGGCCCGCCTGGTCAAGCCGCTGCCGTTCAACTATGCCTTACCGACGGACAGCATCACGACGCCGGGCCGGGCCGAACTGTTCCTGGGCGGCCGCATGGAAGGCAAGCCGCCCGCGCCGGCCAGCGCCGCGCGCGCCGCGCAGGACCGTCAAGTCGAATCGAAATGAACGGAGGCTGGCCCATGTTCCCCGCTATCTCATCCCGCGCCGGCGCACGGCTGGCCAGGTGCCTGGCCGTCTGGTTGGGCGTCAGTTTGCTGTCGGCCTGCGCCGCCACCACGCCCGATTGGGACCAGCGCTTCGGCCAAGCCGCGCGCGCCACGCTGGCGCAGCAGGTGCTGCATCCGGAGGCGGCGCGCAACGCCGACCCGGTGGCCGGCATGGATGGGCGCGCCGCCAATGCGGCCCATGCGCGCTATCAAAAATCGTTCGCCGAGCCCAAGCCGCAGCCAGCCAGTTTCACCATCGGCGTGAGCGGCGGCCAATGACGTACCTGCCCGCCCTGGCGCGGGCGGGCATCCCAACGACGATGTGAAGGAACCGGAATGAAAGCGCTGATGATTAGCCGCGACAGTCTGCTGCATGCGGAAATCGCCGCCCAGGGGTCGGCCCGCATGCCGCCCGTGCAGCTGGTGGCGTCCCGCAATGGCTTGCGCGACGCGGTGGAACGGTTGATGCCGGCGCCGCCCGAGCTGGTGATTTTCGATGCCAGCGAAGTGGCGCCCGGCGAGGCGGAGCTGGTCGAACGGCTGAGCAAGCATTATCCGTCGGCTTCGTTCCTCCTCCTCACCCGCGAGGCCCAGCAGGACTTGCTGATCCGCGCCATGCGGGCCGGCATGCGCGAGGTGCTGCAACTGCCGCTGGTGCACCGCGCGTTCCATGAGACGATGGACCGGATCGAAGTGGCGGCCGGCGTCAGCCATATGCGCGACGGCAAAGTGCTGGCCTTCATCTCCTGCAAGGGCGGCAGCGGCGCCACCTTCCTGTCCACCAATTTCGGCTATGCGCTGGCGGCGCTGGCCGAACGCAAGGTGCTGCTGATCGACTTGCACGGCCAGTTCGGCGACGCTACGCTGTATGTATCGGACCAGAAGCCGAGCATGACGCTGTCCGATATCTGCGCCCAGATCGCGCGCATGGACGGCGCCTTCCTCGATTCCTGCCTGGTGCATGTGGCCTCCAACTTCGGCGTGCTGGCGGCGGCCGACGATCCCAATCACCTGGTCGACATGAAGCCGGAACACATGGACACCATCCTGCGCGTGGCGCGCCAGCATTACGACTTCATCGTGCTCGACGTGGGACGCCAGATCGACGCCATCTCGCTGCGCGCGCTGGACCAGGCCGATGCCATCTACCCGGTGCTGCAACTGGCGCTGCCCGATATCCGCGATGGCCGCCGCCTGCTCGACATCTTCCGCTCGCTCGGCTACCCGGCCGAGCGCACCCGCCTGATCGTCAACCGCTACGAGAAGGGCGGCAAGCTGCGGCTGGCCGACCTGGAACACGCGCTGGGGGCGGAAGTGGTGCACGCGGTGCCCAACGATTACATCTCGGCCACCGATTCCGTCAACCAGGGCATCCCCGTGCTGCAGCTGTCGCGCAGCAGCGCCGTGGCGCGCAGCCTGGCCGACCTGGTGGAACTGGTCACGGCGCGCCGTATTTCCGAAAGCAAGGGGCTGTTCGACCGCCTGTTCGGGCGCAGCGAGGCGGAGTAGGGCACATCACCGGAAGGAGAGCGACATGAGTCTACGCGAACGCCTGGCCATGGCCGACGAGCCCAGGGCCAACCACGGCGGCCCGCCGGCGCTGGCCGCCAGCGCTTACCTGGAACTGAAAAAGCGCATGCACCAGACCATCCTGGACCGCATCGACCTGGAGCGCCTCAAGCGGCTCACGCCGGAGCAGTTCAAGCACGAGCTGGCGCTGCTGGTCCAGCGCATCATCGAGGATGAACGCATCGCGCTCAACCAGAATGAGCGCCACAGCCTGGTGCTCGACATCCAGCACGAGATGCTCGGTTTCGGGCCGCTGGAACCGTTGCTGGCCGATCCCGGCGTGTCCGACATCCTCGTCAACACGTGCGACAAGGTGTACGTGGAGCGCGCCGGACGGCTGGAGCTGACCGAGGTGAGCTTCCACGACAACACCCACCTGATGAAGATCATCGAGAAGATCGTCTCGCGCGTGGGGCGGCGGGTGGACGAATCGAGCCCCATGGTGGACGCGCGGCTGCCGGATGGCTCGCGCGTGAACGCCATCATTCCGCCGCTGGCCGTGGATGGCCCGATCCTGTCGATCCGCCGCTTCGCCGCCAATCCGCTCACCGTGCTGCGCCTGCTCGAATACAAAAGCCTGACGCCGCCCATGGTGCAGGTGCTGCAGGCGCTGGGCCAGGCCAAGGTCAACATCCTGATTTCGGGCGGCACGGGCAGCGGCAAGACCACCTTGCTCAACGTGCTGTCGGGCTTCATTCCGGCCAGCGAGCGCATCGTCACCATCGAGGATGCGGCCGAGCTGCAACTGCGCCAGCCCCACGTGGTGCGGCTGGAAACGCGGCCGCCCAACATCGAAGGCAAGGGCGAGGTCAACCAGCGCTCGCTGGTGCGCAACGCGCTGCGCATGCGGCCCGACCGCATCATCCTGGGTGAGGTGCGCGGCGGGGAGGCGCTCGACATGCTGCAAGCGATGAATACGGGCCACGAAGGCTCGCTGGCGACGATCCACTCCAACACCCCGCGCGACGCCCTGTCGCGGCTGGAGAATATGGTGGGCATGGCCGGCGTGCACCTGACGCCGCGCGCCGTGCGCCAGCAGATCTGCTCGGCCGTGACGGTGGTGCTGCAGGTGTCGCGCCTGACGGACGGCACCCGCAAGCTGGTCAGCCTGCAGGAGATCACCGGCATGGAGGGCGAGGTGGTGGCCATGCACGAGATCTTCCACTTCGAGCAGACCGGGGTCGACGCGACGGGCAAGGTGCTGGGGCAGTTCTATGCGACCGGCGTGCGGCCGCGCTTCGCGGACCGGTTGCGCATGTTCGGGGTGCCGGTGGCGGACGCCGTGTTCGATCCGGACCGGGTGTTTGAATAGGAGACGGCGATGGACATGTTCATGACCGGCTTCGCGGTGTTGCTGTTCGCCGCCGTGATCCTGGCGATCGAAGGCAGCTGGCTGTGGTGGTCCGGCAGCCATGGCGGCGGCGCGCGCCGCATCGCCCAGCGGCTGCGGCTGATGGCGGGCGGCGCGGCCGGCAACGCGCAACAGCTCAGCATCCTCAAACAGCGCCGCTACGCCAAGGCGCCGGCGCTGGAGCGGCTGCTGCGGCGCGTGCCGCAACTGGCGGCGCTGGACCGGCTGCTGTCGCAGGCCGGCCTGTCGTGGAGCGTGGCGCAGTTCCTGGGCGGGACGGCCTCGACTTCGCTGGCCGGGATGGTGCTGCCGCTGTTCTGGGACTTGCCGCTGCCGGCCATGCTGGTGGCGCTGGCGGCGGGACTGCTGCTGCCGGGTGGCCTGGCGCTGCGCGCCCGCGCGGCACGGCTGAAGAAGATCGAACAGCAGTTGCCGGAAGCGGCCGACTTCCTCGGCCGCGCGCTGCGCGCCGGTCATTCGTTCGCCAACGTGCTGCAGATGGCCGGTGATGAGATGCCCGACCCGATCGCCGCGGAATTCCGTTTCGCCCACCGGGAAATCAATTACGGCGTACCGATGAACGAAGCGTTGCACAACCTGGCCACGCGGGTGCCGCTGACGGACTTGCGTTACCTGGTGATCGCAGTGCTGATCCAGCGCGAATCGGGCGGCAACCTGGCCGAGATCCTGGGCAGCATCAGCCGCCTGATTCGGGCCCGCCTCAAGCTGCTGGGCCAGGTGCGCGTGATGTCGGCCGAAGGCAGGCTGTCGGCCTGGATCCTGGGCCTGTTGCCGATCGGTGTGCTGCTGGTGATGACGCTGTTGAACCCGGAGTATGTGCGGCCCCTGTGGCACGATCCGACGGGGGTGCGGCTGATGTGGTGGGCCGGTGGCGTCAGCATGCTGGGCGTGTTCTGGATGCGCAGCCTGATCCACATACGGGTGTGAAGGAGAGCGACATGGACGGCGGGCAGATACTGTTTCTGGTGATCGTATTCGCGGTGGTGGTGGCGTTGGTGCTGCTGGCCGTGCTGATGTTTTCGTCGGTGCCGTTGCGCCAGCGGCTGGGCAGTTTCATCGCACCGCCGCCAGTCGAGGTGCAGGACGACCATGGCTGGATCGAGCGGGTCGCCAAAGTGGCGCTGCCGTTCATGAAGTTGTCGTTGCCGGAGGAGGGCTGGGAAAAGAATCCGCTGCGCACGCGCTTCATGAACGCGGGCTGGCGCAACGCCAACGCGCCCACCCTGTATTTCGGCGCCAAGACAGTGCTGGCGCTGGGCGTGCCGACGCTGATGGCCGTGCTGGGTGCGGCCGCGCTCGATAGCGTGCCGCACAACGGCTTTCTGTTGATGCTGCTGTCGGGCGCGAGCCTGGGCTACTACAGCCCGAGCGTGGTGCTGGCGCGGGCCGCCGCGCGCCGCCAGCGCGAGATCTTCGAGAACTTCCCGGATGGCCTGGACCTGCTCACCGTGTGCGTGGAAGCGGGCTTGAGCCTGGAACGGGCGCTGGCCAAGGTGGCCGGCGAAATTCATATCAAGAGCGTGTCCCTGGCCCAGGAGCTGCAGTTGGTCTTGATGGAGATGCGGGCCGGCTTCAGCAAGGAAAAGGCGCTGCGCAACCTGGCCCTGCGCAGCGGGGTGGAGGATGTCGACACGCTGGTGGCGATGCTGATCCAGTCCGAGCGCTTCGGCACCAGCATGGGCGACTCGCTGCGAGTGCATTCGGACAACCTGCGCCACAAGCGCAGCCTGGCGGCCGAGGAGGCGGCGGCCAAGATCGGGCTCAAGCTGCTGTTTCCGCTAATCTTCTGCATCTTTCCCACCTTGATGCTGGTGTTGTTGGGGCCCGCCGCCATGCAGATCGCGCGCGTGCTGCTGCCTACGCTGTCGAGTACATCTTAATCGAGGGAGTCGAGCATGCGAGCCGTAATCCGTTTGTTGAGCGCCACCTGTGCCGGCACGGCGCTGCTGGCCTGTGGCAGCGTTGGTGTGGCGCCGCCGCCCGCGCCAGCGGCCTATCCGCTGGCCGACGAAGGCGAGCAGCTGGTCACCGCACTGGAACAGGCTTGCCTGCGCGATCCCTTGAACCCTGGCCATTGGGAACACCTGGCGCAAGCGCTGGAGCGGCAGGGGCAAGGAGCACGGGCGGCGTTGATGCGCAGGCAGGCGCAGTCGTTGCGGGCCCATGACGCAGCGAGCGACTATGCGCTGCTGGCCGGAGAGAGCGCGGCGCCGGCGGCTGCCCGCACGCCGCGCACCGAAGTGGTCGCCATTGGCGGTGCGATGGTGCAATTGCGGCGCGTGGTGGCGGGCGCACCGCCCGCCTCGCCGTCACCAGCATCGCCAGCGCTGGCGGAAGGCAACCTTCCCGTGCGGCTGGAGATCAGCAACGGCAATGGCGTGACCGGCATGGCGGCGGCGCTGGCGCGTACCATGCGCGGCGACGACGTGAAGGTGGTACGGCTGACGAATGTGCGGCCTTACGCGGTGCCCGTGAGCCGGATTGAATACCAGGTGGATCAGCAGGCGGCGGCCCAGGCGCTGGCGGCCCGGCTGGGCATGACGGCATCGGCGCCCCTCGAGGGCCCGCAGCGCGCGGAAGTGCGCATCGTGCTGGGGCGGGATATGCTCAGTGCCGCCGTGCTGCGGCAGCGCTACTTGAAGTAGGACGCAGCGGCTTATTCCCAGTGCAGGCTGCCCATGCCGCGCGCGCTGGCCTGGCGGTTGGCCGGATTGCCGTAGACGGTGGCTGAACCCAGTCCCGTCAAATTCATGTTGGCGCTATCCTTGGCGAACACACGCGCGCTGCCAAGACCTGTCAGGCTGACATCGACGCTGTTGGCCTCCAGCTGGCGCGCGTCGAGACTGCCCACGCCGCTCAAGCTGGCGTGCAGCTTCTTGGCCTGGCCGTGGACATGCATGCTGCCCGCACCGCGCAGGTTCAGGTCCATATTGTCGCTGCTGCCCGCGTCGAGGTTGATGCTGCCCGCGCCGCCCAGCTTGACGGTCACATTGCGGTACTGCGACTTGGCGTTGACGGCGCCCGCGCCATCGAGCGCCAGGCGCAGTGTATCGCCGCTGAA
Source organism: Rugamonas apoptosis (assembly GCF_014042355.1). Classification (GTDB taxonomy): domain Bacteria; phylum Pseudomonadota; class Gammaproteobacteria; order Burkholderiales; family Burkholderiaceae_D; genus Rugamonas; species Rugamonas apoptosis. The sequence continues at coordinate 352,696 of NZ_JACEZU010000001.1, read as the reverse complement.
GCCGGTGATCTCGGCGGCGCCCACGCCGCTCGATACCAGTTCATGCAGGTTGGGCAGGGTCAGTTCCGCGCGCAGTTCCGTCTTGCCGATGCGCACGCCGCGCAGCTCGGTACCGATGTGCAGGCTGTCGCCATGCTGTTCCACCACCACCTTGGGCAAATAGCGCGGGTCGCCGTAGATGGTGAGCGCAGCCGGCCCCTGTTTCACGTGCAGATTGATCACGCCATCGAGGTTGATGTTGACGGTGCGCGCATCGACCGCGCGCTGCTCGCTGGCCACCTCAGCGGCCAGCGCGGTATGGGCTCCGCTGCACAGTGCCGTGGCCAGCAATGCCGCACGCAAGATTCGTTTCATGTTGATGCTCCCGTCGTCGTGATGTGGAGATGGCGTGCGCTTAGTTGCCCAGCGCTGCTTTCTGTTCGGCCGTCAGGCGCTTGGCGCTGATGGTCACCACTTGCATGGGGGCGCTGTCGACCTTGGCCACGGCGTGCGCTGCCGCGTGGTGCGCGGGGACGGCGGCGGTAGCCAGGCTGGTGCCGGCGATCAGCACGGTGGCGATGATGAAGATGGCTTCCATGTTTTTGGCGATGTTCATTTTGAGGCTCCTTGGGTTGGTGCTGCGTTTGAATGTGTGCTGCGATGAGTGAACTATAGGCAGGGCCGGTCCATGCCACCACCGGGATGCGACGAACTGCGTTTTTTGCGGGCCAGAATGCCGATGGCAAGCGGGAAGCGTGGTGCCGTTTGGCCGCGGGGACGGTGCTCGCCATCCGCCACATGTCGATCAGATGGTCGGCCGGTTATGGCGTGTTCGTGCTGTGCTGCATCGCGCTGTCCCGGCAAACGCCGTGGCAGGTTTTTTGCTTGTGTTGCAAGCAAGGTGATCTCGATGGAAAAGATGAAAAAACGCCACACTTGCTGGCATTTTTTTGCCTTTCTTGCACTGAATCGTGCACCATGCGGGAGCGCAGATGTATTCATATAGAGCAACCTTGCCACTCTTGGAAAGATTTCGCATGAAAATACGCAGAAAAGTCCTCGTCGTCGCCGTGGCGGCCACCCTGGCCGCGCCGGCCTGGTCGCAAAACGTACAGTCCGACCAGATCGAAGTCGTCAAAGTCACCGCCCAAAAGCGCAAGGAAGATCCCAGCAAGGTGGCGATGAGCATCAGCGCCGTCACCGGCGCCCAACTGCAGAACGAACACGTCACCGACATCACCGACCTGACCCGCGTGGTGCCCAACGTCTCCTTCACGGCCGCCACCGGCAACGGCGGGGCCGGACCGGGCACGTCGAATATCGAAATCCGCGGCATCAGCTCGGCGGCCGGCGCGGCCACGGTGGGCATCTATTTGGGCGAAGTGCCGGTCACGGTGGGTAACGTCTACACCATGGGCAACATCGAACCCAAGTTCTTCGACCTGGACCGGGTGGAAGTGCTGCGCGGTCCACAGGCCACGCTGTACGGCGCCGGCTCCATGGGCGGCACCATCAAGTTCGTACCCAACGAACCGGATTTGAAGGAACGCGAATTCACCACCTACACGGAAGCGTCCAGCACCAAGGGTGGCAGCATGAATTACGCAGCCAACATCGTCGGCAACTTCCCGCTGGTGAAGGATGAACTGGCGCTGCGCATCGGCGCCCAGGTGCAGCACACGGGCGGCTTCATCAACCAGGTCGACGGCGCCGGCAATACGCTGGCCAACAACATCAACAAGATCGACGACCAGGAATTGCGCGTGGCGCTCAAGTGGATGCCGAGCCGCGATCTCACCGTGTCGCCTTCGGTCTACTATCAGAGAGTCAATGCCAAGGATATCGCCGCCTTCAACCTGGAGTTGCCGCGCTATCAGGCGCAAAAGCAGGTGCGCGAGCCGTCCAATGACGTCCTGTTCGCGCCCAGCGTGACCGTCAACTGGGATATGGGCGCGGCCGACCTCACGGCCAGCACCAGCTATTTCCAGCGCAAGTTCGACCGCACGCAGAACGGTTCGGCCTACAACAGTTATTCGCTGTCGACCTTCCTGACCTCGGTGGCCGATGGCGGCACCGCGCCGCAGGAGTTGATCGATGGCGTGGCGGCGCTGCCGTCGGCCGTGTACCTGAACAATCAGGTGCGCCAGATCGCGCAGGAAGTGCGGTTGGCCTCCAAGCCATATGACGCGGCCGTGTCGCCGTGGACCTGGCTGGCCGGCGCCTATTACGCCAACCAGCACACCAACGTCACCGAGAATGACCCTATCTTCGGCGTCAACGCGTTATTCCAGCAGTTCGGCCTGAGCACGTCGGACCCGGACGTCTTGCCCGGCGCGTTCCCGAACGACTTCCCGAACGATAACTCATTCTCCGGCAACTTCCACTATCGCGAACGACAGGGCTCGGTGTTTGGCGAGGCCAATTACTACTTCACGCCGGCCGTGCACGCCACTGTGGGCGCGCGCTACCTGAAAGCCATCTCGACCCTGTCCCAGCTCAACGGCAACTATCTGGCCGGCGCAGGCAGCAACGGCGGCGGCGAACAGTCGTCCAAGGCGTTCACGCCGAAATACGCGCTGACGTGGGAGATCGATCCCAGCAACACGGTCTACACCAGCGTGGCCAAGGGCTTCCGCCTGGGCGGCTCCAACGTCTACGTACCGCCCACCACCTGCGGCCAGGATCTGGCGGCTAATGGCATCTCGGCCGCCCCCGGCACCTACGCATCGGACAGCCTGTGGAGTTACGAGGTTGGCAACAAATCGCGCTTTTTGGGCGGCCGCCTGACTGTCAACGCCGACCTGTTCTACGTGAAGTGGAAGAATATCCAGCAGGGTGTGTATCTGCCGACCTGCGCCTACACCTACAACGCCAACGCGGGCGATGCGACCAGCAAGGGCTTCGAGTTCGAGATCAAGGGCAAGCCGATGGCTGGCCTGACCTTGAGCGCGTCGGGCGGCTATGTGAAGGCGGAACTGTCGAACGATATCGGACTGCAGTCTGGCATCGTGGGCGCGCATGAGGGCGCGCCTATCCAGGGCGTGCCGAAGTACAACGCGGCCGTCAATGCGCAATACAACTTCGCCGTGGGCGAGCGCGGCGCGTTCGTGATGGGGGGCATGCAGTGGGTGGGTTCCAGCCACGGCTCGCTCGATCCGGACCAGACTGACTATCTGCGACCGGCCTATCACACGGTCGACCTGAGCGCGGGGATCAGCTTTGACCGCGTCAGCCTCACCGTGTTCGTCAAAAATGCGCTGGACGAGGATACGCTGATCCAGCATCCGCAGGTGGCGTCGATTGTGCAGGGTTACCGGGTGAATCCGCGCAGCATTGGGATGAGTTTGTCGAGCAAGTTCTGACGTTCAGTTCCCAGTTTGCTTGGGGCCGATCACGTAAGCGGTCGGCCTTTTTTCTGCCAACTGGCAATTACATATCAGGTCGCATCCAGCAATTGCATTTCGACACGCAGGCCGGCGGCAGCGGCCATGTTCACCAGCGCATCGATGGCGAACAAATTGATCTTGCCACGCATCAGATCCGAGACGCGCGGCTGGGTAACACCGAAGACTTTGGCCGCATCGGCTTGGCTCAGGCCGGCGCGCGTGATGTAACTCTTGAGCTGGACCATCAACTGAGAGCGGATTTTCATGTTCTCCGCCTCCTCCGTGGTGTCTTCAATGGCATCCCAGACGCTTGCAAAACGTTGCTCGGTCATTTTCCCAACTCCTGCTTTAAATTTCGGTAGCGTTGTCGTGCCAAATCGATGTCGTGTTTGCTGGTCTGTTCGGTTTTCTTCAGTGCAACACGTAGATCGCGTCGGCAAATTTCGCTACATAGACGACCCGGAATTCGCCAGACTCATCCCGAATTCGTATTTCCTTGATGCCAGGGCCAATGATACCCATGGGTTTCCAATCGTCAGGGTCGTTCCCATTTTGCACTAGATCAATTTGATGGCCCGCCTCACGCTTCGCTGCCAGCGGAAACGCGCGCAAATCGTCCAGAGAACTGCCGCAAAACGCTACTGGCTTTGGATCGGTCATACTTCAAATATACAAAAATTTGTATAAGCATGCAATGATGATCCGCAAATAAAAAATGCCTCACGTGCAAGACACGTAAGGCATTGTTTTTACTGATAATTTCTGGTGCGACTGCCGGTATCACATCACACTATGAAAATTTGAGAAAAATTCGATAAATACCAACACAAATACCAACAAAAAATAGATCTGCTGCCCTTGTTGTAAGAGTGTCATACCCGGCAGTGCACGCATTGCAACCAAGCCTGACTCTACAATTGATTTTGGTAACCAGTAGTTGACGTTTTTTCAATCAGCATTTAGTCTACGGTCACCTTCCCCTGACTTGCACAAGGCTGTTTATGTACGGAGCGTTACTTGGCGATCTTATAGGGTCGCCCTGGGAGTTCAACCGAATCAAGCACGATCGATTTGAGATGTTTTCGGCACAGTGCGCATTCACCGACGACACGATCATGACCGTTGCCGTCGCCGATTCTTTGTTACATAACGTCGATCCTGCCGCGTCAATGCGTGCTTGGGCCCAGCGGGTTAAGCCGCAGCGTGGCGGTTATGGCGCAATTTTTTGGGTATGGTTAAACAACCCCGACGACGAGCCATACGGGAGCGCCGGCAACGGTGGCGCGATGCGCGTATCGGCAGCAGGCATGTTAGGCAGCACACTAGATGATGTGTTAGCTAAGGCCACCATGGTCACCGCCTGCACTCATGACCATCACATCGGACTGAACGCTGCCAAGGCAACCGCCCACGCGATATGGATGGCAAAGAATCACGCGACGCAAAATCAGATCAGAGTAGCGCTAGAAGATGCATATGGCTACGATTTGTCGCGACCTTACGAGGTAGTGCAGCGCGAGTGCTTCCATTCTGAGCTAGCTATTCCTTCGGTGCCCGAAGCGATTACATGTGCGCTGCAGTCCACATCATTCGAAGATTGCATGCGTAAGGTAGTTGCGTTAGGTGGCGATTCCGATACCCAGGCTGCAATCGCGGGCCCAATCGCTGAAATGCTTTGGGGGATTCCGGAAGAGTATATGTTCGAGTTGCGCGCGCGCATTCCGGCACATATGCTCAATATCATCGATGCTATATATATAGCCTGACAGAATAGCTGTGACGAACATTTCACAGTGCATATCGAAGCTCATGCATGTTTCATTGCACAATTGCTGACGTCTCAAAAGGGGCCGGCGACAGCGAACTTGGGTTACGCCCCATTTACCTGTAAGGATCGTTTGCTATGCATCGAATCGCTTCTGGTGAGGAATGTATTGCTGCAGCTGAAATCGTAGCGAGATATGCGGCTTTTACGGGTATTGAGCTACATGCCACGAACGCCGGCAAGCCCCGTGAGGGTTCTTCAAGGTAGGCTAGCGCTGCCCATAAGTTGATCAATCGTCAGGCGCTTCTGAGCTGATAAACGATGAAACCAGGTTGACGCCGATAGCAATACTTATTGCTGGGAATATATTGACCCAAATACTTGCACCCTCCGTCCAAAATTTCATCTGCCTATTTGATACATGGCCGACCGAGGGCGCAGTCGAGGCGAGTGCCTGTAGTGTTCCGTCCAACGCAAAAAAAGCCACGCCAAGCAATATTAATAGTAATCCACAACAGAATGAACCGACCTGCCATGACTTATAGTTGCTGGCAAGCGAGCCAAGAATCGCGAGTTGGAAAATCCCCATCCCCACACCAATTCGATTTGGCATAGAGTCGTTTACTCCTGGGACCATGAGGATAATAGGAGCGATTTAATAATGTGCCCACCAAAATAGTAAAGAATTTTCGATTGCCATGCTCCATTCGAGACTCCATGTAAAAGCACTTAATGTATTCGATAATTCAATATTCTGTTGTTAGGAAGCATTATTTATTACGCTCCGTCAGATTGCACTGTTTTTGTTCTCTGTCAGGCGTGTAGTACGCGATGGTTGGACAGGCAAAATTACCACCGACTGAGCCGAGAGGAAATGAAAGACGCTAGGCCGGCCATCGAAGACTACGGCCGAGCAGCGCGCCGCCATCGTCGCTAAGTACGCCGCAGGCGAAAGCGTCAGCGCTTTGGCTCGTATGTATGATGTTTCGCGGGTAAATATTCTAGGGGTTGTGAAGCTCTTGTAACTGAGGAAGTATGAAAACTGCAATAAAAAAAGGCCTCAGCTTCAACGCTTTGGCCTTTTTCAGCAATCACTGACTATGCTGATGCAGCTTCAGTATAGAATTTCTTCCGACGTTCTTTAACAATGGCAGGAACATACCTGTTCTTTTCGTGCTGGTTTCCTAGACCTAAAAGCTCATATAAGGAACCGCCAATGCCTGGGAGAACGTTCTCGCCATCCTTGTCTTTTTCAGTATCAGTAACGAAATGGACGTACTCAAATTTGGAACTAATGTCCAAAGGAAATTCTTTAGCTAAGCGCTGCTCGGCGCCCAATAGCATAACTGGCGATGCGACAATGATTCGCGAAGGTTGAGCAAACGAAACCACGCGAGTTAAGTTTGTCTTCACTACACAAGCGCCCGAGATGATGGACTTCACCATAATAAAGATGGAATCTTTGGTATTGAAATCTTCTTTATACTGGCGACCAATGGGAGAGAGTGAAACACCATCTTGCCTGATTTTGTCATTCCATAGGCAAACAAAGTGTACGCGTTCTCCAAAACCGTCTTTTTCCAGCTCTTCTATTAAGCCGCGCCCAAGGAAGTCGGCGTCTTCAACTGTGCATACAACACAAATATCTAAAGTGTCGGACTTCTCTAGCTTGGAAACAATGCCGGCCCCCAAATGTCTACCGATTTGCAGCATCTGATCGCGGTACTTAGGTGGATTGTTTTGGATAGTATGAAGCTCATCCACCAGCTTTTGAGCCACGGGGTCTTTTTTAGAAAAATCGGTAAAAGTTCTCATGGGAGAAGCTCCTCAAAGCCGTCGAATGTCGTTGGAGCCACTTGCTCAACGTTCTCTTGAAATTGAACGAATTGTGGGTCTCGACAACTAAATGGCAATACGCCGGTCATCCCAAATCCCGACCAGCTAAAAAACCCCTTGCTAACATCGTACGTCAATCCTGCTATTTGAGCAAGAATGCTTACAAACTGTGCACGTAGTGTGGCGGGCTCGTCTATCAGACCCTCAACCCGGAGAAGACTAGGTACGCAACCATTTGCCGACCGCAATATGGCGTCAATGCTTGCACCCTCTGGATTGTTCATGCAGCCAATAATCAGTACGCCGAGAACTCCGGTCAACTCATCCTTAGTCGGTGCACTCGACTTGGAGAGGGCAATTAGCGGTCCATGCAATGCTTCATTTTCCAGCACCAGGCGATTCAAAGAATCGCTATACGGAAAATAGACTGCGGATGAGTGCGCCGAAATTTGAGCAGGCATAGATGCCTGCATGGCAGCAACTTGCTCAGTGCTCGACATCACTAAAGTCGTACGCGGGTCCACCTGACGCTCGTGGGTGGCTAAGGTGTATTGATAATGGAAATCAGTAGAAATCGGATGGTCACCCGCGGTCCAGGAGATATTTGCCACGTTCTTGAGTTGATAATACTCAGTTTTTTGCGGGCTGCTAAGAACTGCGTCATCCACAAAACCACGTGTCTGTCCTCCTAAAAAAGGCCAGTGAGTCACCGGATTTGCAAAATGTGATGCCGCAATCTCTGCAACCTTATGTGCGATAAAGAAGTCCTCATAACGAGTACCTTTTTTCCCACTGGCACCTCCACGCTGCTTATTCTGCGCGTAGATAGCTGCAGCTTCACCCAAGCACGCAATAATTGACGCATTGGAATTGAGCGGTGCAGAAGGTACAGCTCGCAGAACTTGTTGCATGGGCTTCCTTACTTGTCTTGGGGCAATTATGTCACTAACTGCTAACGTGCGCTATTTTTTCAACGGCCAACAATAAAATAACACGTTGTGTAAAAGCCTACACAGTGCCCACATGGCGGATACGCAGGCTGCAAATGCAACAAAGGATTGCGACCAAATCAGTCGCAACCCTTTGTTTTTACTGCTAATTTCTGGTGCCGACTGCCGGTTTCGAACTGGCCACCTGATGATTACAAATCAACTGCTCTACCAAATGAGCTAAGTCGGCGAAACTTGTACGGTGCGGATTATAGCTTATTTAATTCGCGTGAGGGTGGGGCGGCCACCCTTTTTGGGCGGGTCGGTATCGTCGTCCGGCGCGCTGGTGGTAACGCTGTCGGGCTCGCTCTGGGCCGATGGCACGGCGGCCAGCGACGGTGCAGACGGGGCCGCTTCCGGCGCCGCTTCGCTATAACCGAGCTGGGTCTCGAACGCCATGCCCTGGCCATTCTCGTTGGCGTAGATGGCCATCACATTGTTGACCGGGACGAAGATTTCACGCGATACGCCGCCAAAGCGGGCGTGGAAACGGATGCTGTCGTTGTCCATCTTGAGGCCGGAGGTGGCGCCGAAACTGATGTTGAGGACGATCTCGCCCTTCTTCACATATTCCATCGGTACCGTGGTCGCGCCATCGACCTTGACGGCCAGATACGGGGTGTAGCCGCTATCGGTGCACCATTCGTAGATGGCGCGCAGCATGTAGGGCTTGGTTGAAATTTCGGACATGATGAGTCAGCAGTAAAACGCGGCGCGCCGCCGCTGTGGGCCGCGGCGCGCCAATACTTCAATTGAGGCGGTCGGCGCGATTAACGGCGCATGACCTTTTCCGACGGGGTCAGCGCTTCGATGTAGGCGGGACGCGAGAAGATGCGCTCGGCGTACTTCATCAGCGGCGCGGCCGTCTTCGACAGTTCGATGCCGTAGTGATCCAGGCGCCACAGCAGCGGGGCCACGGCCACGTCCAGCATCGAGAACTCGTCGCCCAGCATGTACTTGTTCTTCAGGAACAGCGGCGCCAGCGTCGTCAGGCGGTCGCGGATTTCCGCGCGGGCCTTGTCGTGGCTCTTGTCGTTGCCCTTGGCGCGTTCGCTTTCCAGCACATGCACGTGGACGAACAGTTCTTTTTCGAAGTTGAACAGCATCAGACGGGCACGGGCGCGCATCAGCGGGTCGGCCGGCATCAGTTGCGGGTGCGGGAAGCGCTCGTCGATGTACTCATTGATGATGTTCGATTCGTACAGGATCAGTTCGCGCTCGACCAGGATCGGTACCTGGCCATACGGGTTCATGGTCGAAATGTCTTCCGGCTTGTTGAACAGGTCGACGTCGCGCACTTCGAAGTCCATGCCTTTTTCAAACAGGACCAGGCGGCAGCGCTGGGAAAATGGGCAGGTCGTGCCCGAATAGAGAACCATCATTTTTATAGTTCCTTAGAAACAAAGAGGGTGAATCCGTCAAAACGGATCACCCTGGATCGCCCGCCAACGCGGGCCACACAAACACATGCGCCGCCACACGCGGCGGCGGCGCACAATCTTATTTGACTTCTTTCCAGTAGGAAGCGTTCAAGCGCCATGCCAGCAGGGCGAACAGCGACATGAACAGGACCACCGCCACGCCGAGGCGCTTGCGGGTACCTTGGGCAGGTTCAGCCATCCATTCCATGTAGCCTACCAGATCGGCGACGGCCGTATCATACTCGATCTTGGACAGCTTGCCCGGCGTGACTTGCTCGAAGCCGGCGAAATGGTGCACTTTCTTGCCTGGTTCATGCGGATCGTCCACCTCTTCCATCTTGGCCGTCTGCGCGCCTTGCAATTCCCACAACACGTGCGGCATGGCCACATTGGCCAGCACCAGGTTGTTCCAGCCGGTGGGGCGGGTGTCATCCTTGTAGAAGGTGCGCAGGTAGGTGTACAGATAGTCGCCGCCGGTGCCGGCGCCCGACGCCTTGGCGCGGGCGATCACGGACAGGTCGGGCGGCACCACGCCGAACCATGCTTTCGCATCTTTGGCCTGCATGGTGGTGGTCATCATGTCGCCCACTTTTTCCCCGGTGAACAGCAGGTTGGCCTTGATCTGGTCTTCCGTCAGGCCCAGGTCCTTCAGGCGGTTGTAGCGCATGGAGGAGGCGTTGTGGCAGTTCAGGCAATAGTTGACGAACAGCTTGGCGCCGTTTTGCAGGGCGGCCATGTTGTTGGAACGGTCAGGCGCCTTGTCCAGCGGATAGCCACCTTCGTTGGCCAGTGCCAGGCCTGGCAGCAATGCCAGGATCGCGAGCAGTTTCTTCGTGAAATTCATGTAATGTCCTTTGAGTGCTGAGCGTGGGTCGGCTTAGTGCGCGTGGAACGTCACACGGTCCGGCACTTTCTTGAAGCTACCCATGGTGCTCCACCACGGCATCAGCAGGAAGAAGCTGAAGTAGAACAGCGTGCACACTTGCGCAACCATGGTCTTGGTTTCCGTCGGCGGCTGGGTACCCAGGTAGCCCAGGGTCAGGAACGACAGACCGAACAGCAGGTATACATATTTGTGCCAGTCAGGACGGTAGCGGATCGATTTCACCGGCGAGTGGTCCAGCCATGGCAGGAACGCCAGGATCACGACCGAACCGCCGAAGAACACCACACCCCAGAACTTCGCGTCCAGCACCTGCGGCAGCATGCCGATGATGGCCAGCAGCGCGATACCGGCGATGGCCGCCTTGACCTTGCTTGGCAGGCTGGACTTGAGCCACACGAACGACACATAGGCCGCGGTGCCGAACATCAGCACGTACATGAAGTCAGCCGTGGTGGCGCGCAGCACCGAGTAGAACGGCGTGAAGTACCAGGTAGGCGCGATGTGCAGCGGGGTCTTGAGCGAGTCGCCTGGCAGGAAGTTGTTGTACTCCAGGAAGTAGCCGCCCATTTCCGGCGCGAAGAACACCACGGCGCTGAAGATGGTCAGGAACACGGACACGCCGAACAGGTCGTGCACGGTGTAGTACGGATGCGATGGGATGGAATCGACTGGATGGCCGTCCGGACCCAGGTTTTCCTTCACTTCGATGCCGTCCGGGTTGCTCGAACCGATTTCGTGCAGCGCGATCAGGTGAGCGGCGACCAGGCCCAGCAGGACCAGTGGAATGGCGATCACGTGGAATGCGAAGAAGCGGTTCAGGGTGGCGTCGGACACCACGTAGTCACCACGGATCCACAGCGACAGGTCTGGGCCGATGAAGGGGATGGCGCCAAACAGGTTGACGATCACTTGCGCGCCCCAGTACGACATCTGGCCCCATGGCAGCAGGTAGCCGAAGAACGCTTCGGCCATCAGGCACAGGAAGATGGCGAAACCGAACAGCCAGATCAGTTCACGTGGCTTGCGGTAGGAACCGTACATCAGGCCGCGCGTCATGTGCAGGTAGACGATGATGAAGAACGACGAAGCGCCGGTCGAGTGCATATAGCGCACCAGCCAGCCCCACGGTACTTCACGCATGATGTATTCGACCGAACCGAAGGCCAGCGCGGCGTCCGGCTTGTAGTGCATGGTCAGGAAGATACCGGTGACGATCTGCAGCACCAGCACCAGCATGGCCAGCGAACCGAAGATGTACCAGAAGTTGAAGTTTTTCGGCGCGTAGTACTTGCCCCATTGGTCGTTCCACAGCTTGGTCAGCGGGAAGCGGTCGTCGACCCAGCCCAGCGCCTTTTGCGCGGCCGGTGCGTCGGCGGGGAATTTGGTTTCTTTAAATGCCGCCATATTATGCCTCGCCCTTTTCGTCTTTACCGATGACCAGCTTGGTGTCGCTCAGGTACATATGGCGCGGCACTTGCAGGTTGTCCGGTGCGGGTTTGTTCTTGAACACGCGGCCGGCCATGTCGAAGGTCGAACCGTGGCATGGGCACAGGAAGCCGCCAGCCCAGTCGTCCGGCAGCGATGGCTGCGGACCGGGGGTGAACTTGGACGATGGCGAGCAACCGAGGTGGGTGCAAATGCCGACCGCCACCAGGATTTCCGGCTTGATCGAACGGTGTTCGTTGCGCGCATACTCGGGCGTGAATTCGGCCGGGTTACGTTTCGATTCGGCGTCCGCCACCTTGCCGTCGGTCTGCTTGAGCGAGGCGATCATTTCCGGCGTGCGCTTGAGGATCCACACGGGCTTGCCGCGCCATTCCACTGTTTTCATCTCGCCCGGATTGAGGGTGGAGATATCCACTTCCACCGGCGCGCCAGCGGCTTTCGCCCGCTCCGACGGCTGGAAGGTACTTACCAAGGCTCCTGCGGTGCCTACACCGACCACACTGCCCGCCGCACACGTGGCGACGAGCAAGCCACGTCGGCCGGAATCGACCTGCTTTTCGTTACTCATACAAACCCCAATCAAGTCAAAATGCGAACAAAACGCGAAATCTTTACGATGCGCTAATATAGGCGCTAGCAACCTTAAATTATATGTGAACCGTGTTGCGAGTTAAAGCAAAAACCTTTCCCAGACCGTAAGTGAAATCAAGCCAGGGCCACTCAAGGCTTGAATTGTCGCCACCCACCCCGAACTGTGAGCGCTTGCCCGGTTTAATTGATGCAAATCAAGCTTATAGCCTAAATTGCATGCGTTGAGTGCAACTCTGTGCCCTGTTTGGCTTCTTATTGAAACAATAGTATGATCCAGACGCAACTTTGTTCAAAATTGACCACACAGCGAGGATAGTAAAATGCCAATGATGCAGGAATTTAAAGAGTTCGCGATGAAGGGCAACGTGGTCGACCTGGCCGTCGGTGTGATCATCGGTGGCGCGTTCGGCAAGATCGTCGACTCCCTCGTGCAAGACATCATCATGCCGCCCATCGGCAAGCTGTTCGGCGGCCTCGATTTCGCCAACTACTATTTGCCCTTGAATGGCCAGAACCCGGCCCTGAGCCTGGCGGAGGCGAAAAAGCTGGGCGCTGTCCTCGCGTACGGTAACTTCGCCACCATCCTGCTAAACTTCCTGATACTGGCGTTCGTGATCTTCCAGATGGTGCGCCTGATGAACAAGGCCCGCCACCTGACCGAAGCTGCCAAGCCGGCCGAGCCGGAAGCGGCGCCGGCCACGCCGGAAGACGTGGTGCTGCTGCGCGAAATCCGCGACGCCCTGAAGACCCGCTAGACCCCGGCCATGCCCGCGCCTTGAAGCGCGGCATGTCCACCTGATAGAAACGCTATGCGACGACTGTGGTTATTGTTTGCGCAAACGGTGACCATCGTGTTGGCACTGTATTTCGTCTATACGGCCCTGGGCAACGGGGCCGTCGGTGGACGTATCCCCATGTCCGCCGGCCCGGCGCCGGCGCTGGCCTTGCCTGCGTCGTCGGCCCACACCTCGGGGAGTTACCGCGCGGCGGCGGCGCGCGCCATGCCGGCCGTGGTCAACATTCTCACCAGCAAGGCACCCCGGCGCGGCAAGCATTTGCTGCGCGACCCCTTCTTCAAGAAATTCTTCGGCGACCGCGACGGCGAGCCGGACGATGAGGAATCGAGCCTCGGTTCCGGCGTCATCGTCAGTCCGGAAGGCTATATCCTGACCAACAACCATGTGGTGGAGGCGGCCGACGAGATCGAAGTGGTGCTGGCCGACGGCCGCAAGGCCGCCGCCAAGGTGGTGGGCACGGATCCGGAAACGGACCTGGCCGTCATCAAGATCGGCCTCGACAAGCTGCCCGTGATCGTGCTGGGCCAGCCGGAGCAAGCCCAGGTGGGTGACGTGGTGCTGGCCATCGGCAACCCGTTCGGCGTGGGGCAGACTGTCACCATGGGCATTATTTCCGCGCTGGGCCGCAACAACCTGCACATCAACCATTTCGAAAACTTCATCCAGACCGACGCCGCCATCAACTTCGGCAACTCGGGTGGCGCCCTGATCGACACCAACGGCAACCTGCTGGGCATCAACTCGGCCATTTATTCGCAGACGGGCGGTTCGGTCGGCATCGGCTTCGCCATTCCCGTCTCCACGGCCCGTTCGGTGATGGACGCCATCATCAAGTCCGGCCACGTGGTGCGCGGCTGGATCGGGGTGGAAACCCAGGAAATCACGCCGGAACTGGCGGAAAGCTTCGGCCTGAGCCGGCAGAGCGGCGCCATCATCGCCGGCGTGGTGCGCAACGGCCCGGCCGACAAGGGCGGCATGAAACCGGGTGACATCCTGCTGTCGGTGGAAGGGCGGCCGGTGGCCGACACCAACGAAGTACTGAACCTGATCGCCCAGCTCACGCCGGGCGGCAACGCCAAAATGACGGTGCTGCGCAAGAGCCGCGAAACCACGCTCGACATCGTGGTGGGCAAGCGGCCGGCCGGCGTCAAATAAAGCCGCGCCCCGGCGCGGTCCCTACAATTCATCGGAACCTGCATGCATCTGCGCGACCTGACCCAATACCTTAAAGAACTGGAAGACAACAACAACCGTCCCTGGTTCATCATGAACAAGCCGCGCTATGACATCCTGCGCGAGGAATTCCTGCAAGTGGTCACCGAGCTGATCGCCGCGCTCGGCAAGTTCGATCCGGCCGTCAAGTTCTGCAATCCCAAGAAAGCCATGTTCCGCATCAACCGCGACGTGCGCTTCGCCAACGACAAGAGCCCGTATAAGACCCGCTTCTCGGCCGCTATCGCGCCCAACGACATGCGCCGCCCCAGCAAGGCGGGCGGCCCCACGTATTACATGCAGATGGATGGCAACGGCAAGCTGCTGTTCGGCGCCGGCGAGTACATGCCGCCGCCGGGCCGGCTGCGCGCCTTGCGCCAGCTCATGGTCGATGACGCGGCCGGCTTCACCAAGGTGCTCAAGAACAAGCGCCTGCGCGCCACCTTTGGCGACATCCAGAACGAAGGCAAGCTGATGCGTCCGCCCAAGGGCTTCGACCCCGAGGCCGAGCACATCGAGTACATCAAGCTGAAAAGTTTCTTCGTGTGGACGGAAATTGATTTGCCGATCAACCGGCCGGAGCAGGTGGTGCCCACCATCGCCGCCGGCATGCAGGATGCGTTCGCGCTGGTGAGCTGGATGCGGCAAGCCAAGGAAGAGGACGTGGCCGAATAAGGCCGCTACGAAAAGCGAAAAAGCGCGAAAAAGCGGGGTCAGTTCCGGCATCGTGCCATTAATTTGGCATGTTGCCGGAACTGACCCCGCCTCTCGGAACTGACCCCGCCTCTTGCTTCTAAGGCAAGTTCACTTTAATTGCCGTTGGCGGGCGCGATCTTCTCATCGCGCGGGTCGCGCGCCAGCAGCCGCGCCACCATGGCCTTGGGCGGCACGCCGTCAAACAGCACGCCGGCCACGGCATTGGTGATCGGCATGTCTACCCCCAGCGTGCCGGCCAGTTCGCGCACGGCCTTGGCGCATGGCACGCCCTCGGCCACATGACCGAGTTCATGCACGATCACGTCCAGCGGCTTGTCCTGCGCCAGCCCCAGGCCCACGCGCCGGTTGCGCGACAGGTCGCCGGTGCAGGTCAGGATCAAATCGCCCATGCCCGTCAGGCCCATGAAGGTTTCCACCTGGCCACCCAGACGGGTGCCGAGCCGCGTGATTTCCGCCAGACCGCGCGTGATCAGGGCCGCGCGCGCGTTCAAGCCCAGGCCCAGGCCGTCGGCCACGCCGGTGGCGATGGCCAGGATATTCTTGACGGCGCCGCCCACCTCCACCCCCACCAGGTCGGTGCTGACATACACGCGGATATTGCCGCCATGCACGGCCGATACCACCGCCTCGCGCAGTGGCGCCGAGTCGGAGGCGATGGTCAGCGCGCACGGCAGGCCGCGCGCCACTTCCTGCGCGAACGAAGGGCCGGACAGGGCGCCGGCCGGCACCGTAGCGCCCAGCACCTGGCGCACGATCTGGTGCGGCAGCAGGCCGGTGCCGTATTCAAAGCCCTTGCACAGCCATACCAGGTTGGCGATGGGGCGGGTTTTCAGTTGTTCCAGCAGCGGGCGCAAGCCGGCCACGGGGCAGGCCGCGATCAGCAGGCCGTCCGGGCTGGCCGCATGGGCCAGGGCCGCGTCGAAATCGGGTTCGACAGTCAGGCCGGCCGGAAACGGGAAGCCGGGCAGGTAAGTGGTGTTCTCGCCGGCGGCGGCCATGGCTTGCATGGCGGCCGTGTCGCGCCCCCACAGGCGCACGGCATGGCGCTGGGCCAGGGCGATGGCGACGGCCGTGCCCCAGGCGCCGGCGCCCAGCACGGTGATGTGGCGCACGATCGCGGTTTTATTGCTTGATTGGTCTTGCATGGCGCCTCGCGCAGCGTTGAAAGGGCGGCACGATGCCGCCCGGGCCTCACAGGCCCCAGATGTCGGTATTCTTGATAAAGCCGGTCAGGCCGTCGCGGTGACGCACCTTGGCCCAGCCGCTGGCGGCCGGTTCGACCAGTTCCAGCAGCACGCCCTTGTCGGCGGTGAACACGGGGGTGCCATTGTCGTCGGCCGTGGCGCGGATCTTGACGTTGGCGCTGCGTACGATCACGTTGCGCTTGGCGCTCAGGCCTTTCGCTTCCGTCCACGCCAGTTCGCCGCTCAGGTCGCGCACCTTGACCCAGTCGCCATAGGTCAGTACCACTTCCAGCGGCGTGCCGCGTGGCACGATGAACAGCTTGCCGCCCTTGGTGGAGGGGGCATCGTACAGGATGGCCGGGGCCGCGCCCACCGTCTTGAAGTCGAACGCCTGGCTACTGGCCGCGGCCAGCATCAGCAGGGCGCCTGCGATCCAACGGGGTAAAGTCATTGCTTGCCTTAAAGGTAACAGACCGGCGGGCGCGTGGGACGCGGGCCGCCGGTCTAGTGTCGTGCTAGCTGTGCTGCTTAGTGCGCTGGGGTAGCGTCGCCGTTGGCCTTGGCGGCCGCTTCGGCCATCGCTGCCATGCGCTGCTGGTAGAACACTTCGAAGTTGATCTCAGCCAGGTGCACGGGCGGGAAGCCGGCACGGGTGATCATGTCGGCGATGTTGGCGCGCAGGTAAGGGTAGACGATGTTCGGGCAGCCGATACCCAGCAGTGGGTCCAGTTGTTCGGCCGGAATGTTGCGTGCCTCGAAGATGCCGCCTTGCTTGCCTTCGACCAGGAATGCCACTTTATCCTTGATCTTGGCGGTCACGGTGATGGTCACGGTCGACTCGAAGATGCCGTCGGCCAGGGGCTCGGCGCCCACGTCCAGTGCCACTTCGATGGCTGGCGCTTCCTGCTCCAGGAAGATGGCTGGGGAATTCGGTTGTTCCAGCGACATGTCTTTCAGGTAGACGCGTTGGATTTGGAATACGGGTTGCAGGTTTTCTTCAGACATGGAACGCTTTCGTTATAGTGGAATCGGGCGGCCGGGCCGCCCCGTATCAGTTAGTTTGCGAGGTCTTCTGGAAGGCTCAAATCAAACGCGAGGGCAATTGTATCAAAACCAATTCGAATTCCGACGATTTCCGCCCGCGCGTTGTATTTGGGGTGCTTTAACCTTTTAACAAGGGGTCCAGGCCGCCGGCCTGGTCGAGCGCGTACAGGTCGTCGAAGCCACCGACGTGGGTCTCGCCGACGTAAATCTGGGGCACGGTGCGGCGGCCGGTGCGTTCCATCATCAGCACCCGTTGTTCAGGGTCCAGGTCGACACGGATCTTGTTGATGGCGGTCACGCCTTTCGCTTCCAGCAGGCGCTCGGCGCGCACGCAGTAAGGGCAAACGGCGGTGCTATACAGGGTGACAGGGGCAGTCATGCGGCATCCTTCCTTTATTTCGACAACGGCAGGCCGGCGGTTTTCCACGCAGCAACACCACCATCCAGATTGACGACGTCGGCGAAACCGGCTTTTTGCAGCAGGCCGGCGGCCGAGGCGGCGCGCGCGCCGCTCTGGCACACCACGATCACGCTCTTGCTCTTGGCGCCATCGAGTTCGCCGACCCGCTTGGCCAGCTCGGCCAGCGGAATGTTCTTGGCGTTAGGCAAGTGTCCGGTGGCGAACTCGGTGGCGTCGCGTACATCCACAATGGTGGCTTTACCGCGATTAATCAACCGGGTCACTTCCAGCGCCGAGGCGCGTTTGCCCCGTTGCGTCAGGACCGGCCACAGCAGGGCGCCGCCCGAAACAAGCACGATGGCGATGATGAAAATGTTATCAATGAAGAATTTCACGGTGGTCCAATGGTTGAAGTTGATGCGCGCATTATAAAATAGAAGGCTGGAAGAGTTCTGTTAGCCACGTTTTTCTGTCCGTTCACTCCTTTTTGAGATAGTCCTATGTACAAAATCGTATTCATGCGCCATGGCGAGTCCACCTGGAACCTGTCGAACCGCTTCACCGGCTGGACCGATGTCGACCTGACGGAAAAAGGCGTCGCCGAAGCGACGGCCGCCGGCGCCGTCCTGAAGGAAGCCGGTTTCACCTTCGACCTGGCCTACACCTCGGTGCTCAAGCGCGCCATCCGCACCCTGTGGCTGACGCTGGACGCGATGGATATGATGTACTTGCCAATCAAGCATGACTGGCGCCTCAACGAGCGTCACTACGGCGCCTTGCAGGGCCTGGACAAGGCGGAAACGGCCGCCAAGTACGGCGACGACCAGGTGCTGGTGTGGCGCCGCAGCTACGACACCCCGCCGCCACCGCTGGCCGAGAACGATGACCGCACCTCGTTCAACGACCCGCGCTACGCCGGCCTGCCCAAGTCGTCCATCCCGCTGACCGAATGCCTGAAGGACACCGTGGCCCGCGTGATGCCGGCCTGGGACGAGGAAATCGCTCCCGCCATCCGCGCCGGCAAGCAAATCCTGATCTCGGCCCACGGCAACAGCCTGCGCGCCCTGATCAAGATGCTCGACGGCATCAGCGATGAGGACATCGTCGGCCTTAACATCCCCAACGGCCAGCCCCTGGTGTACGAGCTGGACGCCGACCTCAAGCCGATCCGCCACTACTATCTGGGCGACGCGGCCGCCATCGCGGCGGCGCAAGCGGCCGTGGCCAACCAAGGGAAGGCCAAGTAATTTGCCGCTGCCTCATTTCCCCCGCGGCCGTGGCCGCGGCGTAGCTGTCCTGTTGTGCGCTTTGCTGACCATGGCCCTGGCCGGCGGCACGGCGCACGCCCGGACCACGGAACGCGCCAGACAGAAAGCGGCGGCCGAGGCCGAGCGCGCCGGTTTGCAGCAAAAGCTCACCGCCCTCAAGCGCGACATCAGCAAGACGGAATCGGCCAAGGATGACGCGGCCGACACCCTGGCCGAGTCCGAGCAAGCTATTTCCGACGCCAACCGCTCGCTGCGCGACCTGACGGCCGAGCAGGCCGCCACCAACGACAGGCTGGCCCGCCTGTCGGTCGAACACGACCGGCTGGTGGTGACGGTCGAGCAGCAGAAACAGCAGCTGTCCCGGCTGCTGCGCCAGCAGTACGTGGCGGGCAATGAGGATCGCATCAAGTTATTGTTGTCAGGTGATAACCCCAACCGCATCAACCGCGACCTGCAGATGCTGGCTTATGTATCGCAGGCACAAGCCCGTCTGCTGGACGCGTTGCGGGCCAATTTGAAGGCGGTGGAAGCCAACCAGGCCGAGGCGCAGAACGCCAAGGACGAGCTGGCCGAGATCGCGGAAGAAGAATTACAGCAAAAAGCCTTGCTGGAACAGGAAAAAGGCCGCCGCGCGGCCTTGCTGGCCACGCTGTCCAAGCGGCTGGTGGCCCAGCGCAAGGAAGTGGGCAATGTGGAACGGGACGAGCAACGCATGGCCGGCCTGGTCGACAAACTGTCGCGCCTGATCAAGGAACAGGCCGAGGCCGCCGCTGCCGAGCAGCGCCGCCAGCAGGAACTGGCCGCCGCCCGCGCCGCCAAGGCCAAGGCCGACGCGGAAGCGAAAGCCCAGGCGCTGGCCAAGGCGCGCGCGGCCGAGGCCGAGGCCCGTGCCGAACGCGAACGCCTGGCCAAGGCTGGCAAGAGCGGCGCCGGCAAGGTGCAGCCAGCGCCAGTCAAGCCGCCCGTCAAGCTGGAACCGATCGATGCGGACGAACCCAAGGTGGCCCAGCAGCCCAAGCCGGAGCCGAAGCCCGAACCAGCCGCCAAGCCGGCTGACATCGCACTGGCCCCGGCCGCCCCGGCCGGCGCGTTCGAAGCCATGAAAGGCCAGTTGCGCCCCCCCGTGGCCGGCAAGCTGGCCGCCAAGTTCGGCGCCAAGCGCGGCGACGGCCCCAGCTGGAAGGGCGTGTTCATCCGTGCCACGGAAGGGGCGGACATCCACGCCATCGCCGGCGGCCGGGTGGTGTTCGCGGAATGGCTGCGCGGCTTCGGCAACCTCATCATCGTCGACCATGGCGGCCAGTACATGAGCATCTATGGCAATAACCAGTCGCTGCTGAAACGGGCCGGCGACGCCGTCAAGGCCGGCGACGCCATCGCCAGCGCCGGAAACAGCGGCGGTAACGAGGAATCAGGTTTATACTTCGAGCTTCGCCACCAGGGCCGTCCGTTTGATCCGGCTGGCTGGGTCAGGTTCTAGCATTTTCAGCCGTTTTAGTCAGCCGTTAAAGGCCGCAGAGGTTTCATGGGCAACAAAGTCAAGAGTTTCGGCCTGATCGGCCTGGGCATGGTGGCCGGCATCGCCGCTTCCCTGCAGTTTTCCGCTATCGCCCAAAAGGCCGGCGTGTCGCCCCTGCCGCTGGAAGAACTGCGCCAGTTGTCGGACGTGTTCAGCCTGATCAAGTCCGACTACGTGGAAAACGTGGATGACAAGAAGCTGCTGACGGAAGCCATTTCCGGCATGGTGTCTTCGCTTGACCCCCATTCCGTCTACCTGGACAAGAAGGCCTTCAAGGAAATGCGCGAGACGGTGGCCGGCAAGTTCGTCGGCATCGGCATCGAAGTGGGCATGGAGGATGGCTACATCAAGGTGGTGTCGCCGATCGAGGATACGCCCGCGTTCAAGGCCGGCATCAAGGCCGGCGATTTGATCACCCGCATCGACGGCAACCCGATCAAGGGCCTCACGCTGGAGGAAGCCGTCAAGAGGATGCGCGGCGAGCCCCATTCCAAGGTGCTGCTCAACATCACCCGCAAGGAGCTGGACAAGCCGCTCACGCTGACCATCGTGCGTGAGGAGATCCGGGTCCAGAGCGTCAAGGCCAAGTTGATCGAACCCGGTTACGCCTGGGTGCGCATCTCGCAGTTCCAGGAACCGACCGTGGAAGACATGGCCCGCAAGATCGGCGCCCTGTACGCCCAGGACCCGCACATCAAGGGCATGGTGCTGGACCTGCGCAACGATCCGGGCGGCGTGGTGCCGGGCGCGATCGGCGTCTCGGCCGCCTTCCTGCCCAAGGATGCGGTGATCGTCTCCACCAACGGCCAACTGCTTGAATCGAAACAGACTTTCTACGGCCGCCGCGAGTTCTACGCCGGCCGCAATGGCGGCGACCCGCTGGCCAAGCTGCCCGCCGCGCTCAAGGACGTG
The DNA here is from genome assembly GCF_014042355.1 of Rugamonas apoptosis. GTDB lineage: Bacteria > Pseudomonadota > Gammaproteobacteria > Burkholderiales > Burkholderiaceae_D > Rugamonas > Rugamonas apoptosis. The sequence continues at coordinate 331,344 of NZ_JACEZU010000001.1, read as the reverse complement.
CCGCTGGTGGTGCTGGTCAATGGCGGCTCCGCTTCGGCCTCGGAAATCGTGGCCGGCGCGCTGCAGGACTACAAGCGCGCCATCATCATGGGGACGCAAACCTTCGGCAAGGGCTCGGTGCAGACGCTGCGCCAGCTGACGGCCGACACCGCCGTCAAGCTGACCACGGCACGCTACTACACGCCGCATAACCGTTCGATCCAGGCCAAGGGCATCGTGCCCGACCTGCTGGTGGACGAAACGGCCGACGGCGATGGCTTGAACGGCTTGCGCGTGCGCGAGGCCGACCTGCAGAAGCACCTGGGCGGCGATGACGGCCAGGATGGCACGCCCGGCGTGGTGGCCCGCGCCGACAAGCGCGACGAGCTGGAAGAGGAACAGCGCCTGCTGGCCGCGGCCCGCAAGCAGAAGCCGTTCGAATATGGCTCCAAGGACGACTTCCAGCTGGCGCAGGCGCTGAATCACTTCAAGGGCCTGCCCGTCAAGCTGGCCAAGGCGGACGGCGCGGCCGTGGCCGACGCGAAAGCGGAAGCCAAGCCTGAAACCACATCCGACGCCAAGCCGGACGCCGTCCCGGCCGCCAAGACGGACGCCAAGGCCGCCCCCAAACCCGACACCAAGCACGCTCCGATCAAAAAATAAGCGGCCGGCGCGCCAGTGCCGGTCCAGTCAACCGACCGATGAACGACTCGCAACTGCTGCGCTATTCGCGCCACATCCTCCTCGACGAAATCGGCATTGAAGGCCAGACCGCCCTGTTGCAGGCGCATGCGCTGGTGATCGGCGCCGGCGGCCTCGGTTCGCCGGCCGCCATGTATTTGGCCTCGGCCGGCGTGGGCCAGCTGACTCTGGTCGACAACGACACGGTGGACCTGACCAACCTGCAGCGCCAGATCGCCCACACGACGGCGCGCGTGGGCCAGCCCAAGGCCGCCTCGGCGCGCCTGACGCTGGAACAGATCAATCCCGAAATCGCCATCGACGCCCTGGTCGAGCGGGTCGACGACGCTCGCCTGGCCGAACTGGTGGCGGCGGCCGACGTGGTGCTCGATTGCACCGACAACTTCGCCACCCGTCACGCCGTCAACCGCGCCTGCGTGGCCCACAACAAGCCGCTGGTGTCGGGCGCCGTGATCCGCTTCGATGGCCAGGTCAGCGTGTTCGACCCGCGCGGCGGCGACCAGCCCTGCTACTCCTGCCTGTTCCCGCAAGACCAGAAATTCGAGGACGTGGCCTGTTCCACCATGGGCGTATTCGCGCCGCTGGTGGGCGTGGTGGGCGCCATGCAGGCGGCCGAAGCGCTCAAGCTGATCATGGGCATCGGCCAGTCGCTGGCCGGCCGTTTGCTGCTGCTCGACGGCCTGCACATGGAGTGGACCAGCATCGCCGTGGCCCGCAACGGTGACTGTCCCGTGTGCGCCGGCCACCACCGGCCGGCCCCATAGCGCGGCAAAAAAATTCGATGCAAGACGACGTTGCATCCCTTCCCCAAAAAACGGAGCCCCCAGATGCTGAACCGCCTTTCCCTGTTGGTCCTGGCCCTGGCCGCCGCGTTCGGCGCGTCCGCCCATGCCGCCAGCACCACCCAATACCTGATCGTGGCCGATAGCGGCAAGCAGATCGGCCAGCAAGTGGTGCGGCACGAGGACGATGGCCTGGCCACGGTGCGCTTCAGCTATAAGAACAACGGCCGAGGTCCGGAACTGGACGAGCAATTCCGCCTGGGCGCGGACGGCACCATGACGGAATACACGGTCAAGGGCAGCTCCACCTTCGGCAACGCCGTCAATGAACACTACGTACGCAAGGGCGACCAGGCCGAATGGAAGTCCACCTCCGAGCAGGGAGGCAAGACCGTCAGCGGCCCGGCCGCCTACCTGCCGCTGAACAGCTCCTTTGAAGTGGTGTCGGCCAATATCGCCGCACTGGCCGCCACGGCCGACGGCAAGCTGCCGCTGCTGCCATCCGGTACCCTGAGCCAGCGCGTGCTCGACACGGTGACAGTGACGGGCGACGACCCGGCCCACCCGCAAACCCAGACCGTGCAGTTGCTGGCGCAAACGGGCATCGGCCTGTCGCCGTCGTTCTACTGGGCCACCACGGGCGCCAAGCCGCGTTTGTTCGGCGTCGTCATTCCCGGTTTCGCCACCATGCTGGAGCAGGGCTGGCAGCACAACGGCGAAGCGCTGGCGGCGCGCCAGAAGGCGGCCGAAAGCAAGATGCTCACCGACGCGGCGGCCCAGTTGCAGCACCCGCTCAATGGCCTGACCGTGGTGCGCAACGCGCGCGTGTTCGACAGCGAAAAAGCCACCGTGGGCGCGCCGTCCGACGTGTACGTGCTGCGCGGCCGCATCACGGCCGTGCTGCCGGCGGGCGCGCCCGTGCGCGGCGCCGTCAACCAGATCGACGCGGCCGGCCGCGTCATGCTGCCCGGCTTGTTCGACATGCACGGCCACGTGGACCGCTGGTCCGGCGCGCTGAACCTGGCGGCCGGCGTGACCAGCGTGCGCGACATGGGCAACGACAACGCCCAGTTGCAGCAGATGCTGGACGAAACCAACGCCGGCAAGCTGCTGGCGCCGCAAGTGGTGCCGGCCGGCTTCCTGGAAGGCGAAAGCCCGTATTCGGCCAACGGCGGCTTCGTCATCAAGGATCTGGCGCAGGCGAAGAACGCGATCGACTGGTATGCCGAACATGGCTACCCGCAGCTCAAGATCTACAACTCCTTCCCGAAAGCGATTTTGAAGGAGACGGTGGCCTATGCCCACAGCCGCGGCATGCGCGTGTCGGGCCACATTCCAGCCGGGCTGCGCGCCCAGCAGGCGCTGGATGCGGGCTATGACGAAATCCAGCACATCAACCAGGTGCTGCTGAACTTCCTCGTCACGCCGACGACGGAAACGCGCACTCTGGAGCGCTTTACGCTGCCGGCGGAAAAAGTGGCGGGCCTGGACTTCAATTCCAAACCGGTCAGGGATTACGTGGCCGAACTGGCCAAAAAACAGATCTCCATCGATCCAACCCTGTCAGCCTTCGCCTTCTTCAAGCAGCGCGACGGCGACATGAGCGAACCGTTCGGCCCCATCGCGGACCACATGCCGCCGGACGTCAGGCGCGGTTTCTCGGTCGGTACCATGAAGATCGCGGACGACGCCACCTACCAGCGCTACGCGAAGTCGTACGCCAAGATGGTGCAGTTCGTCGGCATCCTGTACCGCGCCGGCGTGCCCATCGTGGCCGGCACGGACGACCTGGCCGGCTTCACGCTGCAGTCCGAACTGCAATTGCTGGTCAAGGCCGGCCTCACGCCGGCCCAGGCGCTGCAAGTGGCCACCCGCAACGGCGCCCGCTACACCCGCACCAGCCATGAGCGGGGCAGCATCGCGCCGGGCAAGCTGGCCGACCTGGTGCTGGTGGACGGCGACCCGACCAAGGATATCGCCGACGTGCGCAAGGTGGCCGCCGTCATCACGCGTGGCTACCTGCTCTACCCGCGCGAGATCGACGCGGCGCTGGGGATCGCGCCGTTCGTGCAGGATGCGCCGGCCGTGCAGGCGCTGGCGCCCGTGTCCACCAACCACGCCTCGGCCGGCGGCAACGATGGCGCCCGCGCCCGCATCGAAGGGCTGGCCCGCCAGCGCGACTGAGGCGGCGCCGTGGCGGCGGGCCGCCGCCATGTGGAGGCCATCCTCTAATGCGGCTTTAAGGGTGGCTGGTGCATAATCGCCAGCACGGCTTTGCTGGCCGCGCCGGTTCGGCCTTATACTCAGCACTCTTTTCAAATATTTAACCTACATTTGCCGGTCCAATGAAAAAACAGTCCATCCCCCGCCGCGTCGCACGCGGCTTTACGCTGATCGAAATCATGGTGGTGGTGGTCATCATGGGTGTGCTGGCCGCGCTGGTCGTGCCCAAGCTGCTCAGCCGCACGGGCGAATCGAAAATCGCCGCGGCCAAGGTCGATATCGCCACCGTGATGCAGGCGCTCAAGCTGTACAAGCTCGATAACCAGCGCTACCCGACCACGGAGCAGGGCCTGCAGGCGCTGCTGAGCAAGCCCACCACGGGGCCGGCCGCCAACGGCTGGAAGGCCGGCGGCTACCTGGAGAAGATGCCGAAAGACCCGTGGGGCAATCCCTACCAGTACCTGTCGCCCGGCATCAAGGGTGAGGTGGACGTGTTCTCGCTGGGCGCCGACGGCCAGCCGGGCGGCACCGGCGACGATGCCGACATCGGTTCCTGGGACAATTAAGGCGGGAGCCATCTGTCATGCGCGCCGCGCCGCGCGGGTTCACCCTGATCGAACTGCTGGTGGTGATGGTCATCCTGGGCGTCACGCTGGGGCTGGTGTCGCTCAACGTGCTGCCCAGCCGCCAGCAGGGCATGCAGCAGGAAGCCCAGCGTATCGCCTTGCTGCTGCAACTGGCGCGGGACGAGGCCATCGTGCGTAACCGCCTGATCGCGTTCGAGGCGGAGTCGGACCGCTACCGTTTCCTGGTCCGCAACGAGCAGCAATGGCAGACCGTCACCGGTGACGACCTGCTGCGCGAGCGCGAATTCAAGCATGCCCCCATCACGCTGCTGCTGGACCCACCGTCCACCATGCCTGGCGCCAGTCTGCGCATCACCTTCGGTCGCGAGCCGGTCGATAAACCGTTCGTCCTGACGCTGGCCAGCGACAGCGGCACCGTCGCCATCCGCGCCGACGGCATCGGCCACTTCACGGTCGACTGAACCATGGGCCGGCTTATTCCATCCTCCCTCCCGCGCCAGTGCCAGCGCGGCTTCACGCTGCTGGAAGTGCTGGTGGCGCTGGTCATCGTCGGCACGGCGCTGGGCGCCTCGCTGCGCGCCGTGGGCAGCCTGACCCAGAACAGCAACGGCCTGCGCAGCGCCATGATGGCCACCTGGTCGGCCGAGAACCGGCTGGTGCAGATCCGCCTGGCCCGCACCTTCCCGGCCGTGGGCAAGCAGAGCTTCGACTGTCCGCAGGGCGACTTGCAGCTGGTGTGCCAGGAAGAGGTGATCGCCAGCCCCAATCCGCGCCTGCGCCGGGTCGAGGTGAGCGTGGTGGACCAGAACAATCCCGAGCGCCGCATCATCAAGCTGGTACAACTGGTGCTGAACCAATGATGGCGCCGCGCTATTGGCCGCGTGGGCGCGGCTTCACCCTGATCGAGCTGCTGGTGGCCATTTCCATCCTGGCCATCGTGGCCGTGCTGGGCTGGCGCGGGCTGGACGGCATCATCCGTTCGCGCCAGGCGTTGACGGCGCAGATGGAGCAGACCCGCGGCATGCAACTGGCGTTCGCGCAGATGCAGAGCGATTGCGAAAACCTGGCGCCCACCACGCTGCTGCATGGCCGCACCAACCTGCTGGCCGAAACGGACCGTTTGACGCTGGTACGTACCGTGCTGACGGAGAACGAGCCATCGCGCCTGCAAGTGGTGTCCTACCGCGTGCGCGACGGTGTGCTGCTGCGGCGCGAATCGTCCGCCACCCGCGACCTGGCGCAGCTCGACATGCTGTGGCAGGGCGCGCGCAGCGACACCGATCCGGCACCGGCCGTCACCTTGCAAACGGGCTTGAATGGCATGACCATGCGGCTGTGGCAGAACGGTAGCTGGCGCGCGGCCACCAGCGTCACGCTGCCAACCACGAGTCAGCAGCAAGTGGCGATCGGCCAGGGTGGTGCGGCCGGACAGGGCGGTGCCAGCGGGCCGGCGGGGGGCGGCGGGGCAGGGGGATCGAATCCGACCACCATCACGCAGGTGACGGCGCCGCTGTCCAACAACGTGCCGACGGGGCTGGAAGTGTCGTTGCAGTTGCCCGGCGTGCCGACGGCGCTGGTCAAGATTTTCCTGCTGGGGGCCGTGTAATGGCGCGCCACCGACAAAATTTGCGGCGTCAGCGCGGCGTGGCCGTGGTCACGGCGTTGCTGCTGACCACGCTGGCCGTGACCATCGTGGCCAGCCTGTTCTGGCAGCAGCAGGTACAGGTGCGGTCGATGGAGAATCAACGTCTGCAATTGCAAACGCGCTGGATCCTGCGTGGTGCGCTGGACTGGGCGCGCCTGATCCTGCGCCAGGACGGCATAGACCGCGGCAAGGTCACGACGCTGGACGGCGTGTGGGCCACGCCGCTGGCGGAAACCCGGCTGGACCAGTACGTGGAGCGGGAACGGGTGGAAGGCGAAAACTTCAACGCGACCTTGTCGGGCCAGATGACGGACGCCCAGTCGCGTTACAATCTGGCCAATCTTGCCGTGAACCGGGCGCCGGTGGTGGACCAGGTGGCCGTGTTCCAGCGCTTGCTGACCGTGTTGCAGCTCGACGGCTCGCTGGCGCAGGCCGTGGCCGACGAGGTGGCGCGCGCGCAGCAACCGGCGCCGCAGGGCCAGGCGGCGCAGAACGCGCTGCCGGTGCGGGCCGGCACCGAGCCGATGGAATTGATGCGGGCCGAGGATTTGCTGGCCGTGGCAGGCTTCACGCCGCAGGCGATCGAGCGCTTGCGTGATCTGGTGATCGTGCTGCCCGCGCAGACGAACATCAACGTCAACACGGCGCCGGTGGAATTGCTGGCGGCGCTGCCGGAGAATTACACGATGGCCGAGGCGACCGCCCTGGCCTATCAGCGCAAGCAGGCATACTTCAACAACGTGCAGGACTACAAAGGCAAGTTGTACGGCAAGCAGGTGAGCGCCAAGGTGGGGATCGATATCAGGAGCGACTATTTCCTGGTGTTGAGCAAGGTGCGGCTGGACCGCGCCAACCTGGATGCGCAGGCGCTGATACAGCGCGAGAACGGTGCGAATTACAAGACAGACCTGGTCTGGATACGGCAAAACTGAGATGGCGAACCACGAAAGCGAGCTCCTTTGACTACCCTATTTATCCGCTATCCGGCCAAGGCCAGCATCGACAGCGGCGCGGCCCAGGCTTGCCCGTTCGCGCTGGTGGGCGACGGCGGCAATGTGCTGCAGCAGGGTGCGTCCCCGCTGGGCAGCCTGGCCGACATGGTGGCCTCCGCGCGCCGCGTGACGCTGCTGCTGGCCGCGCCGGACGTGACGCTGCTGCGCGTGAGCGTGCCGCCGTTGTCGCCCGCACGCCTGAAGGCGGCCCTGCCGGCGCTGGTGGAAGAACACGTCCTGGGCGACCCGGCCGACTGCGTGCTGGCCGTGGGCCCGGCGCTCGATGGCGGCGCCGAACGCACCGTGGCCGTGGCGCAGCGCGCCTGGCTGGAAGTGCTGGTCAAGGCGCTGCAGGCGCAGGGCGCGCACAGCATCGCGCTGCTGCCGGCCCAACTGTGCCTGCCGCTGCAGCCGGGCGCCGTGTCGGCCGCGCTGAGCAGCAACGACGGCGGCTGCGAGCTGACGCTGCGCCAGTCGCAGACGGACGGCCTGGGCCTGGCCCTGCCGGCCCAGCCGGAAGCGGTGCTGCAAACGCTGCGCGCGCTGGCCGGCGATTCGCCCGTCACGCTGTACCTGTCCGCCGCCGAATTGCGCCGTTATGAGGCATTGGCTTTCGCGCAGCCGGCCGGGCAGCCCGCCATCACCCTGCAGGAAGACCAATGGGCACACTGGATCGCGGCCTCGCGCACGGCCGCGCCGGACCTGGCCGCCGCCGTGGGCGCCAGCGGCACGGCGGCGCGCCAGTGGCAGCGCTGGCGCTGGCCGTTGCGGCTGGCCGTGCTGGCGCTGGCCGTCAACGTGGCGGGCATGAATATCGAATGGCTGCGCATGAAGCGCGAGGCGGGCCAGGTGCAGCAGTCCATGCTGCAGATCTTCAAGGCCGCCTATCCCAGGGAAACCGTGATCCTCGATCCGGCCGCCCAGATGCGAAAGAACATCGCGGCCGCCCGCGCCGACAGCGGCGCGCTGGCGGGCGACGAATTCGGCGCCCTGAGCGCGGCTTTCGGCGAAGCCCTCAACGGCCTGCCGAACCGGAACATCATCGCCTCGCTGGAATACCGCGAGCGCGCGCTGCAAGTGAAAATCAAACCCAACACGGTCGATGCCGCCGCCATGGGCCAAATCCGCGCGGCGCTGGCCGCGCGCAAGCTGGACTTGTCGGAAGCGGCGCCCGGCGTGTGGAAGATCCGCGTCGGCACCGGGAGCAAAGCATGAGCACATTGAAAGCGACGCTGGCCCAGTACCGCGCCGGCGCGGAGCAGTTCTGGCAGGCCCGCACGGAACAGGAGCGCAAGTTCCTGTCCGTGGGCGGTGCCGTGGTGGGCGTGGCGCTGGCCTATGCCGTGCTGGTGGCGCCGGCCATGGAAGGGCGTGCCAAGCTGCGCAAGGAATTGCCCCAGTTGCGCCAGCAGGAGGCGGAATTGCAGGCGCTGGCGTTGCAGGCGGCCGCACTCAAAGGCCAGGCCGTGGCGGCGCCGCCGGCCATGACGCGTGACAGCCTCACGGCCAGTCTGGCGGCCCGCAGCCTGACGGCGCAATCGGTCGCCATCACGGGCGAATACGCGCGGCTGCAACTGAATAATGTGTCCTTCCCCGGCCTGATGGATTGGCTGGCCACCCAGCGCCGCGACGGCCGTATCACGGTCGAGGAGGCCGTGTTCAATGCTCAGAATACGCCGGGCCAGGTGGATGCCTCGCTGACGCTGCACCAGGCGGGCGCGCAATGACCTTGCTCCATTCCTCGTCAAGCGTGGCGGTTCATCCATGAAGCGCGCGTCGCTATGGCTGCTGACGATCGTGCTCAGCGCCATCGTCACGCTGCTGGTGTGCTTCCCGGCCAGCTGGCTGGGCGCGCTGGTGGAACGCCAGACGGGCGGACGTTTGACGCTGGGAGACGCGCAAGGTACGCTGTGGCGCGGCTCGGCCTTTATCGGCGGCGCGGCCGGCGGCAACAGCCCCGTCACGCCGCTGCTGCCGGGGCGTTTCGCATGGCAGGTGTCGCCGCTGGCGTTAGTGGGCGCGGTGGAACTGCGGCTGGAGAACAGCGAGGCGCTGGCCCAGCCCGTGACGTTCCGCGGCGGCTGGCGCCAGTGGCAGCTCAGCCCCTCGGCCCTGCTGCTGCCGGCCGAGGGCTTGTCCGGCCTGGGCGCGCCGCTCAACACGATCGCGCCGGCCGGCACCATGCGGTTGTCGTGGACGGCGCTGGAGCTGGCCGTGGCCGGCGGCGCCGTCAGCGTGAATGGCCGCACCACGCTGGAAATGACGGACATGGCGTCCAAGCTGTCGGCGATCCGGCCGCTGGGCAGTTATGCGCTGGCGCTGGACTGGCATGGCCAGCAGGCGCAGCTGACCTTAAGTTCGGTCAAAGGGCCGTTGCTGCTCAGTGGCAGCGGCAGCCTCGATCAGGGCCGCCTGCAGTTTTCCGGGCAGGCGCAGGCGGCCGATGGATATGAAGATACGCTGGCCAATCTCTTGAATTTATTGGGCCAGCGCCGTGCAAACAGCGACAAGAACATCATCGCCTTAGAGTTCAGACAATGAAAAAACAGACCGTGAGCAAACCGACCTTTCCCGCGCTGCGCCGCCTGAGCGCGGGCGCGCTGCTGTGTTGCGCCGTGGCATCCGCGATGCCGCCGGCCGCCTGGGCCGCCAGCGATGATGCCGCGCTCAATTTTGTCGGCGCCGACATCGAATCGGTGATCAAGGCCGTGGGCCACTACACCAACATCACGTTCGTGATCGATCCGCGCGTGAAGGGCACCTTGACGCTGGTGTCTGAAAAGTCGATCAGCAAGTCGCAGGCGTTCTCGCTGCTGACGTCGGCCCTGCGCCTGCAAGGCTACGCCGTGGTCAGCGGCGACGGCTACGCCAAGGTGGTGCCGGAAGCGGAAGCGAAGCTGCAATCGGGGCCGACCCTGATCGGCACGGCGCCCAGCGCCATCAAGGGCGACCAGATCGTCAGCCAGGTCTTTCATCTGAATTATGAGTCGGCGGCCAACGTGGTGACGGTGCTGCGGCCCCTGATCTCGCCCAACAACACCATCAACGCCAACCCCGGTAACAACTCGGTCGTCATCACGGATTACGCGGACAACCTCAAGCGCCTGACCAAGATCATCGCCGCGCTGGACGCGCCGGCCGCCACCGACCTGGACGTGATCCCGGTGCGCTACGCCATCGCCAGCGACCTGGCCACCATGGTCAACAAACTGATGGAGACGGGCGCCGGCGCCGCGGACGCGGGCCGCGTCAGCGTGCTGGCCGATCCGCGCACCAACGCGCTGATCCTGCGCGCGCCGTCGGCCGCACGCGCCAACCTGGCCAAGTCGCTGATCGCCAAACTGGATCAGCCGACGGCGGAACTGGGCAACGTGCACGTGGTCTACCTGAAGAACGCGGAAGCGACCAAGCTGGCGCAGACGCTGCGCGCCGTCGTCTCGAACGACGCCTCGGCCGGCGCCACCAGCCCCACCGGCGGCGCAGCCCAGGGCGGCGCGGCCGGTCAAACTGGCCAGGCGGGCCAGACCGGCATGGCCGGCGCCAACCAGGGCACGGGCGGCGCCAGCGGCCCGTCCAACCCGCTGCTGAGCAACAGCGCCTCGCCGCAGCAGGCCGGTTCCGGTTCGGCCGGTTACATCCAGGCCGACGCCTCCACCAACACCCTGATCATCACGGCGCCCGAATCCGTGTACCGCAACCTGCGCGCCGTGATCGACCAGCTTGACGTGCGCCGGGCCCAGGTCTACATCGAATCGCTGATCGTGGAAGTCACGTCCGACAAGGCGTCCGAGTTCGGCGTGCAGTGGATGGGCGCCACCGGCAACGAGAACAGCACCTACCGCATCGGCGGCCTGCAGTCTTACAACACGGGCGGCGCCAACAACAACCTGGCGGCGCTGGCCCTGGCGCAGCGTGCCGGTACGACCAGCTCCACCAGCAGCACCTCGACATCGACGCTGCCCGGCGCCGGCCTGTCGATCGGCGTGTTCAAGCAGGTGGCCGGCCAGCTGGGCCTGGGCGCGCTGGCGCACTCGCTGGAATCGGACGGCAACGCCAACATCCTGTCCACGCCCAACATGATCACGCTCGACAATGAGCTGGCCACCATCCAGGTGGGCCAGAACGTGCCTATCCTGACCGGCCAGTTCACCACCAGCTCGGGCACCAACTCCAACCCGTTCCAGACCATCGACCGCAAGGAAGTGGGCCTGACGCTGAAGGTGCGGCCGCAGATTTCCGAAGGCGGCACGATCAAGATGGCGATCTACCACGAGACCTCCAACGTGGACAAGTCGACCCTGACGGCGATATCGGGCATCACCATCAACAAACGCGTGATCGAGAACAACGTGATCGCCGACGATGGCCAGATCATCGTGCTCGGTGGCCTGATCGAGGACACCACCGGCGACGGCACCGACAAGGTGCGCGGCCTGGGCGACATTCCCGTGCTGGGCAACCTGTTCAAGTACCAGACCCGCAGCCGCAAGAAGACCAACCTGATGATCTTCCTGCGCCCCGTGGTCATCCGCAGCAAGGAGCAAAGCGTCAGCCTGGCCACGGACCGCTACGACTACATGCGCAACGAGCAACTGAACATCAAGCCGGCCGACAGCATCCTCGTCAACGACTTCGGCCAGCCCGTGGTGCCGGCCCTGGTCAATGGCCGGCCGATGGGCAGCGTGACCGTGGCCCAGCCGGTGCCGCCGGCGCCCCAGCCCAAGCCGGACCAGGCGCCCGGCGCGGCCACGCCGGTGAAGAACTAAGGCGGCGCCATGAGCAATCTGCTGCCTTACGCCTTCGCGCGCGACTTCGTGCTGCTGGCCCAGCCCAGCGACGAAGCGGAGAACACGGTCGAAGTGCTGACCTGCGGCGCCACGGCGCCGGCCGCCATCGCGGAAGTGTCGCGCCGCTTCGGCCGCATCACGCTCAAGAGCATGACGCGCGCCGACCTGGAGACGGCCATCGCCGCCGCCTATGCCAGCGCCGGCGCCAACGCCTCGCTGGTGGCCGATGAATTCGACGCGGAACTGGACCTGACCAAGCTGCTGCAGGATGTGCCGGCCATCGAGGACTTGCTGGAGTCGTCCGACGACGCGCCCGTGATCCGCATGATCAACGCGCTGCTGACCCAGGCCCTGCGCGACGGCGCTTCCGACATCCACATCGAACCGTTCGAGCAAACTTCCGTGGTGCGGTTCCGGGTGGACGGCAGCCTGCGCGACATCGTCCGGCCGCGCAAAGCCATCCACGGCTCGCTGATCTCGCGCATCAAGATCATGGCGCAGCTCGACATCGCGGAAAAGCGGCTGCCGCAGGATGGCCGCATCACGCTGCGCATCGGCGGCAAGCCGGTCGACGTGCGCGTCTCGACCCTGCCCACCGGCCACGGCGAACGGGCCGTGCTGCGCCTGCTGGACAAGGAAGCGGGCCGGCTCGACCTGCAGCACCTGGGCATGAGCGACGCCATGCTGGGCCAGTTCAATGCGCTGATCAACCAGCCGCACGGCATCGTGCTGGTGACGGGGCCCACCGGCTCCGGCAAGACCACCACGCTGTACGCCGCGCTGTCGCTGTTGAACGCTTCCAGCACCAACATCATGACGGTGGAAGACCCGATCGAATACGACCTGGCCGGCGTGGGCCAGACCCAGGTCAACGCCCGCATCGACATGACCTTCGCCAAGGCCCTGCGCGCCATCCTGCGCCAGGACCCGGACGTGATCATGATCGGTGAGATCCGCGACCTGGAGACGGCGCAGATCGCCGTCCAGGCTTCGCTCACGGGCCACCTGGTGCTGGCCACGCTGCACACCAACGACGCCGCCGCCGCCGTCACCCGGCTGCTGGACATGGGGATCGAACCGTTCCTGCTGTCGTCGTCGCTGCTGGGCGTATTGGCCCAGCGTCTGGTGCGCAAGCTGTGCTCCAGCTGCAAGACCCACGAAGGCGGCCAGTGGCACGCCGTCGGCTGCACCCATTGCGGGCACACGGGCTACCAGGGCCGGGTCGGCGTGTACGAACTGCTGCAAACGACGGAGCATATCCGGGCCCAGATCCACAACCGCGCCGCCGAGGCGGAAGTGAAGGCGGCCGCCGTGGCCAGCGGCATGCACACCATGCGCGAAGACGGCGAACGCTGGCTGCGCGAAGGCGTGACCACCCAGGCCGAACTGCTGCGCGTGACCAAGGACTAGGCCCGAGACCATGCCAGCATTTCGTTATGAAGCCGTCGACGCCGGCGGCGCCACCCGGAAGGGCGTGCTTAACGCCGACAGCGCCCGTTCCGCGCGCGCCGACCTGCGCACCCAGGGCCTGCTGCCGCTCAAGGTGGACGCCATCGGCGCCCAGGTCGACGCGGCCGGGGTGGCCAAGAACCGTGGCTTCGGTGAGCGGCTGTCGACCACCGAGCTGGCCCTGTTCACGCGCCAGCTGGCCAGCCTGCTGGAAGCGGGCCTGCCGCTGGAGCAGGCATTCACGGCCTTGCTGGAACAGGCCGAACGGCCCTATGTACGCGACCTGATCGCCTCGATCCGTTCGGAAGTGATGGGCGGCGCCGCGCTGTCGGACGTGCTGTCGCGCCATCCGCGCGACTTCGCTGAAATCTACCGCGCGCTGGTGGCGTCCGGCGAACAGATCGGCCACCTGGCGCGCGTGTTGTCGCGCCTGGCCGACTACATCGAACGGCGCAACGCGCTGGTGCAGAAGGTCAAGCTGGCCTTCACCTATCCGGCCATCGTGACGGTGGTGGCGTTCTCCATCGTGATCTTCCTGCTCACCTACGTGGTGCCGCAGATCGTGTCCGTGTTCGCCAACACCAAGCAGAAGCTGCCGTTCCTGACCATCGTGATGCTGGCCGTGTCGGACTTCGTGCGCCATTACGGCGTGCTGGTGGCGGTGCTGCTGGTGGGCGCCTGGTTCGCGTGGCGCCGCGCGCTGGAGAACCCGGTGCTTAAGCGGCGCTGGCACACCTGGCTGCTGACGGCGCCCCTGTACGGCAAGTTCGAGCGCAGCCTGAACACGGCGCGTTTCGCCAGTACGCTGGCCATCACCACCGGCTCCGGCGTGCCCATTTTGCGGGCGCTGCAGACCAGCCGCGATACATTGTCCAACGTGGCCATGCGCGAGCTGGTGGACGAGGCCAGCGACAACGTGCGCGAAGGCGTGAGCCTGGCGCGGGCGCTGTCGGCCCAGCAGCATTTCCCGCCCATGCTGATCCACATGATCCGTGCCGGCGAACTGACGGGCGAGCTGCCGGCCATGCTGGACCGCGCCGCCAGCGCGCAGGAACAGGACCTGGAGCGCCGCACGCTGACCATCGCCGGCCTGCTGGAGCCGGCCCTGATCCTGGCCATGGGCGTGGTGGTGCTGCTGATCGTGCTGGCGGTGCTGATGCCCATTATCGAAATCAATCAGCTGGTGCGCTGAACAAGGAACCCATGAAGCGTCTGCCTTTCATCCTCACCGTGGCCGCCGTGGCGGCCTTGTCCGCCTCGTTGGCTTACTGGGGCCTGCAGCTGTTCAAGCCGCAGCAGCGCCCGATCGCGGCCGCGCCCATGGCGCCCGCGCCGGAACCGAGCCTGGACGCGGCCAAGGGCTTGTTCGGCGGCCAGATCGCCGTGGCCGTGGCCAGCAACTACCAGCTCAAGGGCGTGGTGGCGGCCGGCGATGGCCGCGACAGCGCCGCCATCCTGGCCGTGGATAACAAACCGGCCGTGGCGCTGGCCGTGGGGCGCGAGGTGGTGCCCGGCGTGACCGTCAAGGAAGTCCATCCGAAATATGTGCTGTTGTCCGAAGGCGGCGTGGCCAAGCGCATCGACCTGGCCAGCGACGCGGGGCCGCTGAACAATCCCAATGTGGCCCCGCCGTCCATCGCGCCGCCGCCTGCGCCGCAACCGGCGATGCAGCCGCAGCCGGTCGTGATGCCGCAGCCGCAGTTGCAGCAGTCGCCACCGCAGCAACCGCCGGCGGCGATGCGCCAGGGTGTGGCGCCGACGGCGCCCGGTCCCGGTTTCGACCGTCAGCATTGATGCGGCTGGTGTAGCACCATGTGGTTTCCCCGTGTCCTGAGCGTTGCGCTGTGCTGCTGGCTGGTGACGGCGCAAGCGCAATCACCCGCAGTCGTACCTGCACCCCCACCCGCAAGCACCGCCAGCGCGGATCCATTGCACCACCGGCCCCGCATCGCGCTGGTGCTGTCGGGCGGCGGCGCGCGCGGCTTCGCCCACATTGGCGTGCTGCGCGTGCTGCAGGAATTGCGGGTGCCGGTCGATATCGTGGTCGGCACCAGCATGGGTAGCGTGGTGGGTGGTGCATACGCGGCCGGCAGTTCCGTGGCCCAGCTTGAACAACTGGTGCGCCGCACGGACTGGAACAGCGTGGTGGCGGACCGCCCGCCGCGCGACGAACTCAATTTCCGCCGCCGCCAGGAAGATCTGCTGCTGCCGTCGCGGATCGAATTCGGCGCCACCATGGAGGGTATCTCGCTGCCGCCTGCCGCCGCCGGCAACGAGGCGCTGGAACTGGCGCTGACCCGTGTGCTGCCGCAGGGCACGCGCGACCGGCCCGTCAACCAGTTGCCGCTGCCATTCCGTTCCGTCGCCTCCGACCTGGTCACGGGCGAATTGGTGGAGCTGGACGATACGCCGCTGTTCCTGGCCATGCGCGCCTCGCTGGCCGTGCCGGGCGTGTTCGCGCCGGTGCGGGTCAAGGAGCGGCTGGTGGTCGATGGTGGCCTGGTGCGCAACCTGCCGGTGGATGTGGCGCGTGCCATGGGCGCCGACGTGATCATCGCCGTCAACGTGGGCACACCGCTGGCGCCGGAAAAGGATTTGAGCAGCGCGATCCGGGTGGCCCAGCAGATGCTGCAGATCCTGACGGAACAGAACGTGCAACGCTCGCTCAAGGAACTGGGGCCGCGCGACATCCTGCTGGCGCCCAACCTGAACGGCATCAGCTTCCTCGACTTCGCGCGCCACGACCGTGCCATCCAGGCCGGCGAGAAGGCGGCGCGGGCGCTGGCGGCCCAGCTGGTGCAACTGGCCATGCCGGAGGCGGAATACACGGCGTTCGAGCAGCATCGCCTGGCCGGCCCGGTGGTGGCCGATCAGCCGCTGCCGATCAGCAAACTGGCGGTGGAGCCGAGTGGCCACATCAATCCCAAGGCGCTGGAAGTGCAGTCCGGCCTGGCGCTGGGCCAGGTCGTCACGGCCGAACAGGCGCAGCAGGCGGGCGCCCAGTTGTTCGGGCGCGGCGACCTGGCGCGGGTGGAGACGGAAGTGCGCGACGTGAACGGCGGGCGCGAAGTGCTGATCAAGCCCACCGAGGCCGACTGGGCCCGCAGCCGTTTGCGGGTGGGCCTGGAACTGGCCAGCGACTTCAGCGACAACAACACCTTCGCGCTCAAGATGATGCACGTGCGCTCCTCGCTCAACGACTGGGGCGCGGAGTTGCGCAGCTCGGCGCGCATCGGCACCGAGCGCGCGTTCGAAGTGGAATTCTGGCAGCCGCTGGGCCCCGGCTCGCAGTGGTACGTGGCGCCGTCCGCCCGCTATGGCGCGGCCGCCTCCGACACCTTCAGCCTGACGGGCCAGCGCCAGAACCGCATCGGCTACAACTACGCCGGCACCAGCGTGGTGCTGGGACGCCAGCTGGGCGACTGGGGCGATGTGCACCTGGGCGTGGCGCGCCAGAGCGCCAACGTGCGCGTGACGATCCCCGAGGATGTCACGATGCCGCCGGCCCGCGTGCACCAGACCGTGCAGACGCTCGCCTACAGCGTGGACACGCTCGATTCCGTGGCCTTCCCCACGCGCGGCGGGTTGTTCAACATTAACCTCGAACGTTCCGTGGTCAGCGCGGCCACGCGCTTGTCGCTGATGCAGCAAAGCGTGGAGGGGCTGCGGGCCTTCCACTCCGGTAACTGGGCCGGCCACCTGTATGCGGAATGGGCGCGCAGCCAGCAAGGCCTGGCGCCGCTCAACCTGGGCGGCTTCCTGCGGCTGTCGGGCACGGCGCCCGAATCTGTGGCCGGCAACCGGGTCGTGCTGGGCCGCGTGGTGATGGCGCGCACGGTCGGGGCCATGCCGGCCGCGCTAGGCGGCGATGTGCGGCTCGGCTTTTCGCTGGAGGCGGGGGCCGGCTACGGCGACGGCAGTCCCTTGCATTGGTCCAGCGTGAAACAGGCCGGCAGCATCTTCACGGCCGTCGATACCCGCTTCGGCCCGTTGTACTTCGGCGCTGGCAGCACCAAGGGCAACAGCGGCACGCTCTACCTGTTCCTCGGCCCCGTCTGGTAAGAGGTCAATGCGCAAAGCCCATGGCGTGGGGCGGTGCCTCGCCGCGCAGGCGCACAGTTTGCGGCGCCACGCCTGGTCATGGTCATGTTGAAACGCCTTCCAAGGCCGGCACGCTGACCGCTCAGGCGGCCTGCTGCGGCTGGCGCCGCAGCGCCGTGAAGGCCGCGAATTCCCACGATCGAAATCCCACCAGCAGGGTGTAGCCATCGCGCTCGGCAGCGGGCAGGCGGCGGTCGCCCTGGTGCAGCCGCGCCAGTTCGCCAGCCAGCGACTGGATCTTGGCGGCCAGCTCCAGTGCGCTGGCCGGCGACAGCCGGGCGGGCAGGCATAGCAGCGCCTCGCCGGGGCCGTTGAACGGGCCGCTGAAATAGTCGTTCACCACGTGGCTGCGGAAAAATTGCTGGACCGGGCCATCGGCCAGCCAGTGGAAGGCGTTCGACACGCGCAGCCGGTAGCGGTTCAGCGGCTTGAGTTCGATCAGGCCCAGCCGGTCCAGTTCGGCCAGCAGGACGATGCATTCCGGCTCGCTCAACTGGTAGGTTTCCAGCACTTGCTCCAGGCTCCAGTGGCCCAGGCAGCAGATCGCCATCAGCAGCAACCGTGGGTGGGCCACCAGCGCCTTTTCCTGCAGCAGGGTCAGGGTGTCCGCGTGCGGTGTGGCGTCGGCCGCGCCGCGCAGCACGTCCTCCAGCGCGATGCCGGCCGCCTTGCAGATCTGCGCCAGGCGCGACAGCGCCATGTCCTGCTGGCCGAACATGCGCTTGACGCTCGACTCGCTCATGCCGATCCGGCCCGCCAGTTCCTTGTAGGTGACGCCGGCCGCGCGCAACTGGGCGCGCAGCACTTGCAGCAGCAATTCCGGTGAACTCATGTCAGCCCTTGTGCTTGTCATAAAGGCAAAAAGGTAGCACGGTTCGCTACCGCGTGTACAGGATTTTGCGCCTTGGTACTTTCCCCTAGGACTATTGGTGGAACAGGATCACACTGCGCAGCGATGTCACGCAACGCCGCGACGTCATCCTGCCACAAAAAACGATGAGGGAAATGATGATGAAACAGACCGTACGCGCCATGCTGCTGGCCGGCGCCTTCCTGGGCGCCAGCGGCGCCGCCGCCGCCGCCGACCTGTCGCCAGGCTATATGGGCGTGGACGTGGGCTACCGCAACCACTACAACTTCGACTGCCTGAGCGGCAGCCCGTGCGAGCGCAACGCTGGCGCCAGCACCCGCGTCTACGGCGGCTATACGCTGGGCGAGACCGAGGTGTTCGGGCACCAGCATACGCGCGCCATCGAAGTGGCCGCGTTCACGGGCGGCAGCGTCAAGGGCGCGTTCAACAATGGCGCCGGTGTGCTGACGCCAGGCCAGGGCAAGCTGTCGGGCGTGAGCGCGACCCTGGCCACGGCCACCAAGCTCAGCGAGAACTGGGCCTGGACCACCCGTTTGGGTCTGGTGGCCGAGCATGGCAAAGTCAGTTACGCGGCCGGCGGCAGCGACAGCACCAACACGCTGGCCGTGACGGCGGGCACCGGCTTTTCCTACGCCATCGACCGCAACTGGGCCTTGAACGCTGACTGGAATTACCTGCCGGCCCGCATGGGCAAGGCCTCCAAGTCCAACCTGAATGTGTTTTCGGTGGGCGCCGCCTACCACTTCTGATCACCCGAGAGCGGGCGCCACCCCCGGCGCCCGCTGACGGTTCACTCTTCGTCGTGCTTTTTCAGCAGGGTCTTGGCCAACGCCCGCTTGGCTTGCTGGCGCTGGCCGGACGGCGTCTTGACGTGCGGCCCGGCCGCGCGCCGGGTGGCCGCCACCGCCACCGGATTGCGTGGCTTGGGCGACGGTCCCACGCGGAACATCATCTTTTGCCGGGTCGCCAGCGCCTTGTTGGCCATCGCTCGCTTCCTTACAGCACGTAGCGCGACAAGTCTTCGTTGACGGCCAGCGCGTCGAGCCGGGTGTTGACGTAGGCCGCGTCGATGGTGATCGTCTTGTCCGACGTTTCCGTGGCCGTGAACGAGATTTCCTCCAGCAGCTTTTCCATCACCGTGTACAGCCGGCGCGCGCCGATGTTCTCGGTGCGCTCGTTGACGGAAAACGCGATCTCGGCCAGGCGGTTGATGCCGTCCGGCGCGAATTCGAGCTTGACGTCCTCGGTGGCCAGCAGCGCTTCGTATTGCTTGGTCAGGCAGGCGTCGGTGCTGGTGAGGATGCGCTCGAAATCGGCGATAGCCAACGATTCCAGTTCCACCCGGATCGGGAAGCGGCCCTGCAGTTCCGGGATCAGGTCGGACGGCTTGGCCAGGTGGAAGGCGCCGGACGCGATGAACAGGATGTGGTCGGTGCGGATCATGCCGTACTTGGTGTTGACGGTGGTGCCTTCCACCAGCGGCAGCAGGTCGCGCTGCACGCCGGCGCGCGACACGTCGGCCCCGCCCACTTCCGAGCGCGACGCGATCTTGTCGATCTCATCGAGGAACACGATGCCGTTCTGCTCCACGTTCTGGATCGCCTTCTGCTTCATCTCGTCTTCATTGATGAGCTTGGCCGCCTCCTCGTCCACCAGGAATTTCATGGCCTCCTTGATCTTGAGCTTGCGCGCCTTCTTGCGCCCGCCGCCGATGCCGGAAAACATGCTTTTGATCTGCTCCGTCATTTCCTCCATGCCGGGCGGAGCCATGATTTCCATCTGCGGGCTGGCCTCGGCCAGTTCCAGTTCGATTTCCTTGTCGTCCAGTTCACCCTGGCGCAGCCGCTTGCGGAAAGTCTGGCGGGTGGCATCGCCCGTCTGCGGCTCGCCGCCGCCGGCGTTGAAGCCGAAGTCGCGCGCCGGCGGCACCAGGATATCGATCACCCGGTCCTCGGCCGCGTCCTCGGCGCGGGCCCGCACCTTGGCCATCTCGGCCGAGCGGGTCTGCTTGACGCCGATGTCGATCAGGTCGCGGATGATGGTGTCCACGTCGCGCCCCACATAGCCCACTTCCGTGAACTTGGTGGCTTCGATCTTGATAAACGGCGCGTCGGCCAGCTTGGCCAGGCGGCGCGCGATCTCCGTTTTGCCGACCCCGGTCGGGCCTATCATCAGGATGTTCTTGGGCGTGATCTCGTGGCGCAGCGGTTCGGCCACCTGCTGGCGGCGCCAGCGGTTGCGCAGCGCGATGGCGACGGCCCGTTTGGCCTTGGCCTGGCCGACCACGTGTTTATCGAGTTCGCCGACGATTTCCTGTGGTGTCATGTTCATGGATTAGTCCAGGGTTTCGATGATGTGGGACAGATTGGTGTAGATGCACAGCTGGCCGGCGATGGTCAGTGACTTTTTGACGATATCGGCCGGCGACAGTTCCGTATTTTCCTGCAGCGCCAGCGCGGCCGACTGGGCGTAGGTGCCGCCCGAGCCGATGGCGCCGATGCCGTTTTCCGGCTCCAGCACGTCGCCGTTGCCCGTGATGACCAGCGTCGATTCACTGTCGGCCACCAGCAGCATGGCTTCCAGCCGGCGCAGCACGCGGTCGGTGCGCCAATCCTTGGCCAGTTCGACCGAGGCGCGCAGCAGATTGCCCTGGTGTTTCTCCAGCTTGCCTTCGAAGCGGTCCAGCAACGTGAAAGCGTCGGCCGTACCGCCGGCGAAGCCGACCAGCACCTTGCCCTGGTACAGCTTGCGCACTTTGCGGGCCGTGCCTTTCATGACGATATTGCCGAGTGTGACCTGGCCGTCGCCGCCCAGCGCGACTTGCTTGCCGCGGCGCACGCACAGGATGGTGGTGCCGTGAAATTGTTCCATGTTGACCTCGGTGGGTGGATGTGTATCAAGTCCGGCACATGGGGTTGGTCACCGCGATTGCAAGGCGGTCAGTACTTATGCGGGTAGATCTTGGCCAGTTCGCCGTAGCCCAGCAGGCGCAGCAGGGCCGCCACCAGGTGGTTGACGTCGCGGAATTCCACTTTCTTGCCCTCTTGTACCAGCGTTTGCAGCTTGGATTGGAAGGTGTTGGCGGCGCCGAATTCGACCCGCGCCAGGCGCGAGCAGTCGAACACCAGGGTCTGGTACTGTTCAGCATAGGTGCCCAGCGCGCCAAGTAAAGCGTCCAGCGGGCCTTCCACCACGGTGGGCAACAGGTAACGGTCGGGCGCGCCGGCCAGCGCCTGGCGGGCCGCCGTGGCCACCGCGCGCGGCGCCACGAACGACGGTGGCGACACTTCGAAGGTGACGCAGTAATCCATGCCCGTTTCCTCGAAGTCCTTTTCGCGGTTGAGCAATTGCAACAGTTCCAGCAGCAGCAACCAGGGCGCGGGGCCGCCGTCGCGGTTGCCCACGGCCACGGTGGCCTGGATCAGGGCCGCCAGGTGGTCGGCCGCCACCACGATCAGTTCGCGCTCGCCGCCGTGCAATTGTTGCAGCACGGGCAGCAGCAGCGCGCAGCCGTCCGGCGTCACACCCTGCACCCGGCTGAAATCGAGCCGCAGCACGGGGTGGCTGGCCATCTGCTGGCGCAAGCGTTCCAGCTGGGCGCCGATGGCGCCGTCCAGCTGGCCCGAGAACAGTTCCGTGGGCGTGACGCCGGACCAGGCGCGGCCGCTGGCGGCGGCCACCGGCGGCGGCGCGTTCCAGGGCGGCGGCGAGGTTTCGAAGGTGCTGGCGTAGTCGATCGACAGGCTGTCGAACTTGTCCTGCTGGTGAGTAAGCTGGTACAGGTCGAACAGCATCCACCACAGCGTGCGGTCGGGGGCGCCGGCCGGCGGCAGGTTGTCGACCAGCATCTGCTCGGCCATGTCGGCCTGGCCGTTGGCGTACACGATGGCGATTTCCTCCACCACGGGCGCGGTCTGGGCCGCCACGGCTTGGGCCGGCAATTCATCCTCGCCCAGCAGTTCCGTGGTGTCCTCGTCCAGCAGGGGCAGGGTGGGGTTGTCGCCGGCCACCACGGGGCGCGGCGGGCGCGCGGGGCGGCTGCCCCAGGCTGGTTCCGTGTCCTGGAAGATGTCGAGCGCCATGGCGGCCTCGATGGCGTCGATCTTCATGGCCGTGGCGCGCGCCAGGTCGCGCTGCAAGGCCTGGGCCTGCTGGCGTTGCAGTTCGCTGTTCGGGGCCAGGCGGGCGCCATCGTCGGCGTCGGCCGTGGCGGCCGGCGCGCGCTGCGCATCCTGTTTCTTGAAGAGCGAAAAAATACCCACGTCGTGCCCCGTTGTGATTCACGCTGGCCGGCACTCGGACAGCGCGTGCCGCAGGATATCTAGTGTAGCTTATGGGAAAGGTCTTGCCATGTGCGCACGCAAGCGGATACCACAATTTTCACCAATTTCCACCATGCGCGGGCAAAGATGTGAAAAAGCGGGTGAAAAAAAAGCACGCGAGGGCGTCGCGTGCTTTCGTGGGGGGGCGGACGGCTTAGTCGCCGTACAGCTTTTGCTTCAGTTCGCGCCGCTGCTGGGCTTCCAGCGACAGCGTGGCCGTGGGACGGGCGATCAGGCGCGGAATGCCGATCGGCTCGCCCGTTTCCTCGCACCAGCCATAGTCGCCGGCGTCGATGGCGACGATCGATTGCTGCACTTTCTTCAACAGTTTGCGCTCGCGGTCGCGGGTACGCAGCTCCAGTGCGTGCTCTTCCTCGATGGTGGCGCGGTCGGCGGGATCGGGCACCAGCACGGTTTCGCGCAAGTGTTCCGTGGTCTCGTCGGCGTTCTTCAACAATTCTTTTTCAAGCGCCTGCAGCTTGGCCTTGAAAAATGCCATTTGCGCCGGGTTCATATAATCCTTGTCATCCATCTTCAGAATTTCTTCTTCGGTCAGGATGCGTTCAGTGCTCGCGGCGGGGGTCGATTTATTAGTTTTGGTCATCACTTCGCTTACCTTCGATACGACAGAGTTTTCAAATGGATGGGCTGTTGGGGTGC
The DNA here is from genome assembly GCF_014042355.1 of Rugamonas apoptosis. GTDB lineage: Bacteria > Pseudomonadota > Gammaproteobacteria > Burkholderiales > Burkholderiaceae_D > Rugamonas > Rugamonas apoptosis. The sequence goes on along the minus strand of NZ_JACEZU010000001.1, from coordinate 308,244 downwards.
CAAGCCACACAGCCGCACCGGTATCCGCATCGGCACTGCTTGCCGGATGTTACAACACTTAATCTTTAGTAATGTTCTTATGCATCATACGCGTTCGAGCGCGTCATACCCGATTCTGGGGGAGCCTGTCGCTTAAAACGCAGATAGTTTATACCAAACATTGTTCCAAACCGCGAATAAAGATGTCTTTCGGTAGATTTTTGCCAATAAACACCATTTTGCTGCCACGGTTTTCCGTTTCCCCCCATTTCGCGCCCAAGTCGCTGCCCATTAATTGGTGCACGCCCTGGAATACCACCTTGCGCTCAGCCCCTTGCATCCACAATACGCCTTTATAGCGCAGCATGCGAGGGCCGTACACTTGGACCAGTCCGTTCAGGAACTCGTCGAGCTTGGCGCTGTCGAATGGACGTTCGCTCTTGTAGACGAAGGCGGCGATGTCGTCCGTGTGGTGGCTATGGTGGTGGTCGTGGCCGCAGTCGGGACCGTGGACATGGCTGGGGTGGTCGCAATGCTCGCCATGGTCGTGCTCATGGTCGTGTCCATGCTCGTCCTCGGCGGCCAGGAAGTCCGGGTCCAGTTCCAGCTTGTCGTTCAGGTTGAAGCCTTTCAAGTCCAGCACTTCGGCCAGCGGCAAACGGCCGAAGTCGGACCGCACGATGGGCGCGCGCGGGTTGATGTGCTTGATGCGGGCCGTCAGCGCGTCCAGCTCGGCCGCCGTCACCAGGTCGGTCTTGGACAGCAGCAGCTTGTCGGCGAAGCCGATCTGGCGCTGGGCTTCCTCGTGTTCATCCAGTTGGTGCATGGCGTGGCGCGCGTCCACCACCGTGATCACGGCGTCGAGCATGTAGTGAGCGCCCACTTCCTCGTCGATGAAGAAGGTCTGGGCCACCGGGCCGGGATTGGCCAGGCCCGTCGTCTCGATCACCACGCGGTCGAACTGGATCTGGCCGGCGTCGCGCTTTTGCGCCAGCGCCGTCAGCGCCACGATCAGGTCGCCCCGCACCGTGCAGCAGATGCAGCCATTGTTCATTTCCACGATCTGTTCCTGGCTGTCCTGGACCAGGATTTCATTGTCGATATTTTCCTGGCCGAATTCGTTTTCGATCACGGCGATGCGCATGCCGTGCTGCTCCTGCAGGATGCGGTTGAGCAGCGTGGTTTTGCCGGCTCCGAGGAAGCCCGTCAGGATGGTGGTGGGAATGAGTGCCATGGTTGCTCGTCGTCGTGAGTGGAGGATCGCTGGGGGCGGTCCGGTGCGGTGCGGATCAGCCGCCGATTATGCCGGAATTTCGCAAACGGTTGCAAACCGTGCGTTTGCTGCGCATCAAGCCATGATGCGCGCTATTTGATTTTAGCGCGCGGATGGGCCTGGTCGTAAACGGCCGCCAGGTGCTGGAAGTCGAGTGCCGTGTAGACCTGGGTGGAACTGATGCTGGCGTGGCCCAGCATGTCCTGCACGGCCCGCAGGTCGCCCGACGATTGCAGCACGTGCGAGGCGAACGAGTGGCGCAGCATGTGGGGGTGGACGTGGACCGGCATGCCGCTGGCCAGCGCATGGGCGCGCAGCCGCTGCTGCACCACGCGCGGGCTGACCCGGCGGCCCTGGGTGTTGAGGAACAGGGCCGCGCTGCCGTCGGCCGGGGCCGGGCGCACGGCGATCCAGGCCGCCAGCGCCGCCAGCGCCGCGCTGCCCACGGGCACGGTGCGCATCTTGTTGCCCTTGCCGGTGACCACGGCTTCGCCTTGCGCCAGGTTCAGCCAGCCCAGCGAGGCGGGCAGGGTGGCGTCGGCCTTGCGGTAATGTAAGTCCATGCCGGCCAGTTCCGACACCCGCAAGCCGCTAGAATATAAGAGTTCGAACATTGCCCGGTCGCACAGCGCGGCCGGTTCCGGCGCCGCGCCCGGCTGGGGCCGGCCGGCGCCGCTCACCAGTTGCACGGCGTCGTCCACGGACAGCGCGCGCGGCAGGCCGCGCGGGCGCTTGGGCGCGCGCACCCCGGTGACGGGGTTGGCCGGCAGCACGCCTTGTTCCACCAGCCAGTCGAAAAAGCCGCGCCAGCACGAGAGCTTGCGGGCGATGGAACGCGGTTCCAGTTCTTGGGCATGCAGGGTGGCGGCTAGCCGGCGCAGGTCGGTCTGGCCCAGTTGCTGCCAGTCGCGGCCGGCCGTGAGGGTGGCCAGTTGGCGCAGGTCACGGGCATAGGCGGCCGTGGTATGGGACGACAGCTGGCGCAGTGTGCGCAACTGGGCCAGCCAGGCATCGGCCCAGTCGTCCTTGGCGCGCCCCACGTCGTCCAGGTTGGAGGTCATATCGAAAAGCCCATGGCGTGGTGGTGGTGCCTGGCATGGTCAGGTTGCAACGACTGCCTAGGCCAGCAGCGGCAGCAGCGCCGTACTGCTGGTTTCGCCGATGTGGGCCAGGAAGTCGGTCGCCATCATGGCCGTGAAGCGGGCCGGGTCGGCCGAACCGAGGATCAGCAGGCCGAACGCGGCGCCCTTGCTGCCGGGCTGGCGCAGCGCGATCATGACGGTCGACCGCACGCTGGCCGCGTCGTCCAGCCAGCGCACGGCTTCGAAATCCTTGTTGCTGCCGCAATACGGCGCCAGCAGGCTGTTGGCGAACAGGCGCGCATCCTCCGACACGCCGCGCGTGTACCAGGCGGCCTCATGTTCAGGCGCCGTGTTCCACAGGCGCAAGGTCACTTGCGGCACGTCGAACGCCGTGCGCAAGCCGTCCGACACGGCGCCGGCCAGCGCGTCGGCGCCGCGCGCCGTCACCAGGGCCTGGGTCCAGCGGTGGAATTTATTGGCGATGGCTTCGTTCTCGGCGGCCAGGCGCATCAGCTCGGCCATGCGCAATTCCAGCGCCTTGTACTTGTCGCGCATCACTTCCATCTGGCGCTCCTGCAGCGAGACGGCGCGCCCGGTCAGCGGGCTGGACAGTTTGATCTCGCCCAGCAGGTTGGCGTGTTCTTCGAAGAAGTGCGGGTGATCGGTCAGGTATTGCGCGACGGCGGCGGAGTCCAGGAGGGCGGTCATTGATGGTGTCGTTCTAATTAAGAGAGGGAAAGCACACCGCATTTTAACCGAGTGCGCCGCTCGCCATGGGGCTGCCGTGCGTTCGCCGTGTGTTTTCTGGCGTGCCAACGAACAAGACGCCCGCAGGCGTCTTGTTGGCGGCGCTGGGCGTCGCTCAGAAACGGTGGCGCATGCCCAGCTGGATACCCTTGCTGGACTCGCCCGGATGGGCCGTGAAGCCGCCCGAGGCGCTGGCCGCGCCGATCGCGTACTGGCCATCGTTCTGGTTCTTGATGTAAGCCACCACCGAGTACAGGTCGGTACGCTTGGACAGGTTGTAGTCGTAGCCCAGGCCGTATTGGGTGGCGTCGCTGTTGGAGGCGGTCTTGTCGTTCTGGCGCACCACGGACGCCATGATGCGGCCCTGGCCCACGCGATAGTGGAAGCCGAGCTGGTAGCTGACGGCGTCCAGCAGGAAGGTGCGGCGCAGCGTGGTGTTGAGCTGGCCGGCCAGCACCGGGCCCAGCGCGGGGCCGAAGGCGGCGAAGGTGGGCGCCAGTGCGTCGGCAGCGTAACGGATGATGACGGAATTGTCGTTGTTCTGTTTGTGGTAGCCGGCGAACAGTTTCCACTGGTCGATGCTGTACGAGCCGCCCACGGTGGTGGTCACCAGGCCCCGTGCGCCGACCTGGTCGGTGCCGTAATTGTGGCCCAGGCCGACGTCCCAGCCGTTGGCCTTGTAGCGCAGGTTGGCGCCCCAGGAGCGCTTGTCCATCCCGATGTAGCCGGAACGCTCGGTGCCGTACATCAGCGAGGCGGCCACGCCATTCGGCAATTCCATACGGTATTGCACCGCCTTGTCGGAACGGATCGCCACGCCGGCCGTCAGCAGGCCGCCGGTGCCGCCCACGATGCCGCCCCAGCCGGCCGCCGTGCCCGATTCGAACACGTCGGCGTTGTTGAACACTTCATAGTCGGGCGTGTACATGCGGCCCAGCAGCACCGCGCCCGCCGGCGTGACCAGGCCGACCATCGAGGTGCGGTCGAACAGGGCGTTGTTGATGTTGACGTTGACGGGCGGCTGCAGCGCCGATTGCACTCCGGCCAGCAGCTTGGCGGCCGTGACGGCGCCGCCGGCGGCGGCCGGTACCGTGAAGGCCAGGCCCTTGGTCAGTGCGTAACCCTGGTTGGTCGACAGGTTGCCGGCCTGCTGGCCGCCCGTGTCGATCTGCACCCGCGCTTCCAGATTGAACACGGCCTTGTAGCCGTTGCCGATGTCCTCCGTACCCTTGAAGCCGAGCCGGGAGCCGTCGGCGATGCCGCTCACCACCTTGGTGCGGGCGTCGTTGCCGCCGTTGTTCGCATACATCACGCCGGCGTCGGCGATGCCATACACCGTGACGGACGATTGGGCCAGGACGGGGGCAGCGCAGATGACGGCGATCAAGCCAGCCAGTACTTTAATTTTCATTGTGTCTCCAGTTTTATCGGTTTTCTTGTCACGGCTTAAATAGCACGCACGTGCTAATCAACTATGACAGCGTTAGTACATGCTGTACAGAAAGTTTGTTGAACGCGGCATGCAAGGTTGCGCGAAACACACGTCGGCAGGGGAATTCAAAAAAAGTGCGCGCCATCCGACGGGCGGCGGTGGCGGGAGGGCGGAGCGGGAGGTAGTGGGCGGGGACGAAAAAAAACGGACAAGGTGGCCCTTGTCCGTTGCGGTGAAGGCAAGCGGCCAGTGGCCGCCGCGATCAGAAGTTGTGGTGGATGCCCAAGCCGTAGTATTTGACGCTGTCGCCCGCCACCAGCGAGTTCTTGCGCTGCGACAGTTCGCCGTACACATAGGTACGGGTCGACAGGCTGTACTCGTAACCGGCCGATGCTTGTTTGGTCTTCTCGACGCCATCAGGCGTCTTCTGGCCATAACCGAGCAGGAACTTGCCGGCGCCCACGGTGTAGTTGGCACCCAGGATCCAGGCTTTGGTGTCAGGATTGGTCAGCTTGGTGTGGCCCTGGTCTTGTTTCTGATACGAGCCCATCAGTTTCAGGCCAGGCATCGGGGTGACGGCGGCGGCGATCGACCACAGCTTGGTTTCGATCGCGTTGCGCTCGTAGGCGGCCATGGCGGCCAGCGGACCGTTGTTGAAGGTGCCCGACAGCGAGTAAGGCACGGCCGAGCCGTTGGCGCCGATGGCGTACTGGGGCAGCAGGGGGTTCAGGCTGGTACCCTGGATGGCGGCCAGGTTGCCGTTATTTTCCTTGGTGCCGACCGTGGCGTTCAGCTGGAAGCCGCTGAACACTGGCGAGTTGTAGAACAGGGCGTTGGAGAAGCGGTTTGCCGAGTTGCCAGCAGGGCCCAGTGGATCGGAACCGGACTTGATGCCATAGGCGGTGGTGTAGCCGGCCACTTGCAGGTCGGTCTGGAAGCCGGCCGGGGTAGGCAGGCCGCTCCAAGGTTCGAAGGCGGTGTTCGATGCCTGCAACGCCGTCAGGCCGCGGCCCAGGCGCACGGTACCGAAATCGCCCTGCAGGCCGACCCGGCTTTCACCCTGGAACAGGGGACGGGTGCCGCTTTCCAGCGTGCCGGTATCGGGCTCATAACGAATTTCCAGCTGGAACAGTGCCTTCAGGCCGCTGCCCAGGTCTTCCACGCCTTTGAAGCCCAGTTTGTTGTTGTCGCGTTTGCCGATCGCCGTGGTGGTGTCGGTTTTCTTGGTGACGCCCGCATCCACGGTGCCGTAGATGGTCACGGACGATTGCGCATACGCAGCGGAAAACGCGCCCATGAGTGCCAGAGCCACTAAAGATTTTTTCATTTGTTCTTCCTTTTGAAAGTGAATCGTCCAAACATCTAAAAGCCGACAAGTGCGCTTAACGCCACCCGGGATGAGCTGAACCTTAATGGCTGCCCGCGTCAATGGCGCCGGTTTGGTTGATTATCGGGGCGAGTTTTGGTCGAAAAGGGGAAAACCGTGTTTCCCTGTTGTATTTTTGAAACGCTTGATTGGCTGGTCAGAAACCGGACGTGCATATGATTTCCTTTCACGTGTGGATCGGAGGTTGCCTTCACACTACACGGCACATAGCGTGCAGATTTGCGCTAAATCAAGGAGATAGGGGCGGCGTCGCGCGTACGCCACGCCGCCGGCGGCGCCCCGCGCTACACTGCCCCCGTGTTTATCTGGCCTGATCTTCTTCTTTCATGGCAAGATATTGGCACAACATCGGCCGTCCCAAGCGCGCACAGACCGCACGGACGCACCGCCCGCTTTCATGAATCGCATGCATAGTGAGACGATGGCAAATCGAGAAGAACTAGCAATCATCCGGGGGGCCCGCGCGGGAGACGCGGTCAGCCAACTGGCGCTGGGCAAACTGTACCTGTTTGGCGGCGCCAGCCTGCCGCGCAGCATGCCGACGGCCTTGCACTGGTTGAACCGGGCGGCCCAGCAGCGGCAGGACGAAGCGTGGATGCTGATCGGCCGCCACATTCCATTTGAACATGCACAACATTGCCAGCCGGCCGTGCTGGCCTGGTACGACCGTGCCTACGATGCCGGGGTGGCGCCGGCCGGCCTGGTGCTGGCGCAACTGGTGCTGGGCGGCCAGGCGGCGCCGGCCGACGACACCTTGCGCACCAAGGCCCTGCTGGCGCTGGAGCACGCGGCCCGCGACGGTTCGGCCGAAGCGCGGCGCTTGCTGGCCAGCCAGCGCGGCGACGTGGCGCCGCCGGTGGTGGCGCCGGCCACGGTTACCGATGACGGCCCGCCGCGGCCGGCGCCATGCGCCCATCAGTATGCCTTGCTGGAGCAAGCGTGGCAGGCGCGGGATGATCGGGCCTACCTGCGCGCGGCGCTGCCGCTGGCGCGCATCGTGTTGCAGGGTGCGCCGGCCGACGCCGAGGCGGCGCGTGTGGCGGGCTGGCCCGTCGAGCCCCAGCAAGTGCTGCTGCTGGCGCGTTGCGCCGAGGCGCTCGATGGCTTGGCCGAACACGATCCGGAACTGCAGCAGTGCCGGGAACTGGCCGCGCATGGGGGCGATCGCCAGGCGCAACTGGCGCTGGGCCTGTGGTTCGCCCGCATGAATTGCGCCGGCGAACGGTTGGCGGCCGGCATCGCCGCCGTCAACTTCAAGCGCGCCATCCGCTGGCTGACCCTGGCCGGCGAGCAGGGCAGGGCCGAAGCGTGGTTCGCGCTGTCGCGCATCTATTTGAAACCGGAATTTTCCCAACGCTCCGTGGCGGAAGCCCAGGCTTACCTGGAGCGGGCGGCCGAGCTGGGGCACCGGGTGGCCCAGCTCGAATGCGGCCTGTATGCGTGGCGTACCCGCCGCAATGGGGAGATGAGCGATGTACGGGCCGCCTACTGGTTGCAAAAGGCGGCGGCCCAGGGCTGTGCCGAGGCCGAGGCCGTGCTGGCCAGGATCGCCGCGCCGGCCGCCGCGCCCAGCTGGACCGAGGCGGTGCTGCCTTTGCTGACGCGGGCCCTGGCCGACAGCCAGCCGCTGCTGGCGGCCCGCATCGAACTGGCCAGCCTGTTCGGCCTGACCCGGGCTGAAACCCTGTTGCTGGATGTGAAGGCGGCCGACCATGGCCACTGCCTGGTAGTCGATATCCGCGCCAGTTACGGGCGCAGCAAGCGGCGCCTGATTTTGTTGCGCACGGCGCAGCAGCGCCAGGCGCTGGACCGCATCGTGCGGCAGTTCGAACACGTGGATAGCGGCCCGGATGGGCTGGAAGGCAATTACCGCCAGCGTTTGTATCGGCTCAAGACCTGGCTGGGGGCGGGCATGCCCAGCCTGCTGGCGGCCTAAGCGGGCTGGCCGTTTAGGATGGGGTGGCGGGCCGGCGCTCGCCGGCCTGATTCGGGCCTGATCCGGCTTAGATCTCGATCTCGCCTTCGAACACGGTCACGGCCGGCCCCGTCAGGAACACGGACTGGCCTTCGCCGTCCCAGGCGATGGACAGCTGGCCGCCGCGCGCGTCGACCCGCACGGGCGAGTCCAGCAGGCCGCGCCGGATACCGGCCACCACGGCCGCGCAGGAACCGGTGCCGCAGGCCAGCGTTTCGCCCGCGCCCCGTTCATAGACGCGCAGCTTGACGTGGTGGCGGTCGACGATCTGCATGAAACCGGCGTTGACCCGGTTGGGGAAACGCGCATGGTGTTCGATCAGCGGCCCCGTCAGTTCCACCGGCGCCAGGTCCACGTCCTCCACCACCTGCACGGCGTGCGGGTTGCCCATCGACACGGCCGACACCAGCACCTGTTCGCGCGCGCCACCCAGTTCCAGCAGCAGCGGCCATAGGGTGTCGCGGCCTTGCGGCTGGCCTTGCAGGCCGTCCGCGTCGAACGGCACCCGGGCCGGTTCCAGCACGGGCGCGCCCATGTCGACCGTGATACTGCCGTCATCCTCCAGCCGGGGCGCGATCACGCCGGCCTTGGTTTCGACCGTGATGCGGCGGGCCTGGCTCAAGCCTTTTTCCGCCACAAATTTGACGAAGGCGCGCGAGCCGTTGCCGCATTGCTCCACTTCGCCGCCGTCGGCGTTGAAGATGCGGTAGCGGAAATCGCAGCCGGGCTGGGTGGGGCGCTCCACCAATAAAATCTGGTCGGCGCCGACGCCGAAGCGGCGGTCGCCCAGCTTTTGCCATTGGGCGGGCGTGAAGTCGATCTGCTGGTGGATGGCATCGATCACGACGAAGTCGTTGCCGGCGCCATGCATCTTGGTGAATTTCAGTTTCATTGTCGCTTATCTGTCAGGTCAGGGGGCGGGCCGCTGGTACAGCGACGCTTCGCCTTGGGGCCGGGTCTTGAACCGCTTGTGGGTCCAGAAATACTCGGCCGGGGCCACGCGCACCTCGTCCTCGATAAAGGCGTTCATCCTGCGGGTGGCGGCCACCATGTCGGGGCCGGGGTAATTGTCCCACACCGGATAGAACTTGACACGCCAACCCTGGTAATTGGGCAGGAACGTGGCGATCACGGGCATCACCTGGGCGCCCGTGGTGGCGGCGATACGGGCCGTGGCCGTCAGGGTGGCGGCCTGGATCCCGAAGAAGGGCACGAATTCCGCGTCTTTTTCGCCGAAATCCATGTCCGGCAACATGAAATAGGGCAGTTTTTCCTTCAACGCCCGCAAAATCGGCTTGATACCGTCCTGCCGCGTGAACAGGCGCACGGGCTGGAAGCGCGAGCGGCCCTGGCGCAGCACCTTGTCGAACGCGGCGTTCTTTTGTTGCACGTACATGGAAGATGCGCTCGTTTCCATGGCGATGGCGACACCGGCCACGTCCAGGCAGACGAAATGGGGGCACAGCAGGATGGTGGGCCGTTCCGTCATCTGGGCCACCGGCACCGGACCTGGTTCCACCTTGATCAGGCGCCGCAGCCGGGCTTCCGAGGCCCACCACAGGATGCCCCGTTCCCACACGCTGCGCGAATAGGCCTGGAAATGTTGGCGCGCCAGCACGACGCGCTGCCCTTCCGTCAATTCGGGCATGCACAGGCGCAAGTTGGTGAGCGCGATATGGCGCCGCGAACGCAACAGCAGGAACAGGATGCTGCCCACCAGCTCGCCGAAGCGGCCCAGCAGGGGCAAGGGCAGCCAGTGCAGCAGCCACATCAATGCGAGCATGGCTTTCATGCGCCCTCCTGGCCGGCGTCGGGCGCGGTGGCGCCGGCCGGCACCTTGTAGCGGTTGTAGCTCCAGAAATACTGGGCCGGCGCGCGCGCGATCAGTTGTTCCATGGCGGCGTTGATGGTGCGTGCCTGCTGGGCCGGCGTGCCGTCCAGGCTGTCGGTGAAGGGCACGAAGCGGATCAGGTAGCCTTTGCCGTGCGGCAGGCGCTCGGCGTAGGTGACGATCACGGTGGCGTCGCCCATCTGGGCCAGCTTGGCCGGCAAGGTCATGGTGTAGGCGGGGCGGCCGAAGAATGCGGCCCACACGCCTTCGCCCTCCTGCGGCACCTGGTCCGGCAGCAGGCCGATCGGGCGGCCTTTCTTGAGCGTCTTGGCCAGGATGCGCACGCCCGACATATTGGCCGGGGCCAGCAGCAGGTTGTCGCGCGCGCGCGCCCCTTCCACCAGCGGCTTCAGGGCCGCTTTCTTGGGCGGCCGGTACATCACCGTCAGTTCCGTGCGTAGCGCGATTTCCTGCGCCACGATTTCAAAGCAGCCCAGGTGGGGCGTGAGGAACACGATGCCGCGTCCGGCGTCCAGTTCGGCCTGCACCAGTTGCCAGTTCTCGTCGCTGGCATGGCGCGACACGCGCGCCGGCGCGCCGCACCAGATGAAGGGCAGCTCGACGATGCTCTTGCCCGCTTCCGCGATGGCGGCCGGCAGATAGGCGCTGTAGCCGGCCTGGGCCAGGTTGTCGCGCATGCGCCGGCGGTAGGACGGCGAGGACAGGTACACCACCCAGCCCAGCGCGCCGCCCAGGGCATGCAAAACTGGCAATGGGAAAATGGAAAGGAAGCGGAACAGGAGGACTAGCATGGAGATTCGTTATATTGATATGAGGCAAAAATCGAGGACTTGCCTAGCCAAATTTTTTTTAAGAAGCGTAAAATACCACGTATGCAGTATCCGCTGAGTTAACAGACAACTTGCGAGGCGGAATATAAATATCGCTAAAGCGTCGCAAGCCGTATTGGTAAGCGACAATCATTTTCACCAATCAGGAGCTTGCGATGTCTAACGATTACCTCTTTACCTCTGAATCCGTGTCGGAAGGCCACCCGGACAAGGTCGCCGACCAGATTTCCGACGCCATCCTGGACGCCATCCTGGCCCAGGACCCGAAAGCCCGCGTGGCCGCCGAAACGCTGTGCAACACCGGTCTGGTGGTGCTGGCTGGCGAGATCACGACGCACGCGAACGTGGATTATATTCAAGTTGCGCGCGAAACCATCAAACGTATCGGTTACGACAACACGGACTACGGTATCGACTACCGCGGCTGCGCCGTGCTGGTGGGCTATGACAAGCAGTCGCCCGACATCGCCCAGGGCGTGGACGAGGGCGCCGGTATCGACCTCGACCAGGGCGCCGGCGACCAGGGCCTGATGTTCGGCTACGCCTGCGATGAGACGGCCGAGCTGATGCCGGCCGCCATCCACTACGCGCACCGCCTGGTCGAGCGCCAGTCGCAGCTGCGCAAGGATGGCCGCCTGCCATGGCTGCGCCCGGACGCCAAGTCGCAAGTGACGCTGCGCTACGTCAACGGCCGCCCGGTGGCCGTGGACACGGTGGTGCTGTCGACCCAGCACTCGCCCGAGATCAGCCACAAGCACATCGAAGAAGCCGTGATCGAGGACATCATCAAGCAAGTGCTGCCCCGTGAATGGCTGAACGAGACCCGCTACCTGGTCAACCCGACCGGCCGCTTCGTCATCGGCGGCCCGCAGGGCGACTGCGGTTTGACCGGCCGCAAGATCATCGTCGACACCTACGGCGGCGCCAGCCCGCACGGCGGCGGCGCGTTCTCCGGCAAGGATCCATCCAAGGTCGACCGTTCGGCCGCCTACGCGGCCCGCTACGTGGCCAAGAACGTGGTGGCGGCCGGCCTGGCGCGCCAGTGCCAGGTGCAGGTCAGCTACGCCATCGGCGTGGCCAAGCCGATCAACATCACGGTCTACACGGAAGGCACGGGCGTGATCTCGGATGAGAAGATCGCCGCGCTGGTGATGGAGCACTTCGACCTGCGTCCGAAAGGCATCGTGCAGATGCTGGACCTGCTGCGCCCGATCTACCAGAAGACGGCCGCCTACGGCCACTTCGGCCGCGAAGAGCCGGAATTCACGTGGGAGCGCACCGACAAGGCCGCCATCCTGCGCGACGCCGCCGGCCTGAAGTAACGTCATCGTCACCCCGCCGGGGGGCGGGCCCGTTGTTTGGCGCCATGGGCACCAAAAAACGTGGCCCGCCCCCCGTTTTCTTGTAAAATACTGCTTCCGAGGAGCGTTGCGACGAATCAACCCGATTCGCCAGGCTCGGAATCTGCAACCGCGCTCACGTTACTTTTTTCTCACTGAAAGGAGGGCGTGATGAACGCCGTACTCAAATCCGCACAAGACTACCTGGTCGCCGACATCTCCCTGGCCGCCTGGGGCAACAAAGAAATCAAGATCGCTGAAACGGAAATGCCGGGCCTGATGGCCATCCGCGAGGAATTTTCCGCCAGCCAGGTGCTCAAGGGCGCCCGCATCACCGGTTCGCTGCACATGACGATCCAGACGGCCGTGCTGATCCAGACCCTGGAAGCGCTGGGCGCGCAAGTGCGCTGGGCTTCCTGCAACATCTACTCGACCCAGGACCACGCCGCCGCCGCCATCGCCGCCAACGGCACCCCCGTGTTCGCCATCAAGGGCGAAACCCTGGATGAATACTGGGATTACACCCACCGCATCTTCGAATGGCCCGCCGACGCGGCCGGCAACCCCGTCTATTCCAATATGATCCTGGACGACGGCGGCGACGCCACGCTGCTGCTGCACCTGGGCGCCCGCGCTGAAAAAGACCTCTCCGTGCTGGCCAACCCTGGTTCGGAAGAGGAAATCTGCCTGTTCAACGCCATCAAGGCCCACCTGGCCATCGACGCCAACTGGTACTCCAAGCGCCTGCCGCACATCCTGGGCGTGACCGAGGAAACCACCACCGGCGTGCACCGCCTGTACCAGATGCACAAGGAAGGCAAGCTGGCCTTCCCCGCCATCAACGTCAACGATTCCGTCACCAAGTCCAAGTTCGACAACCTGTACGGCTGCCGTGAATCGCTGGTGGACGGCATCAAGCGCGCCACCGACGTGATGGTGGCCGGCAAGGTCGCCGTGATCGCCGGTTATGGCGACGTGGGCAAGGGCTCGGCCCAGGCCATGCGCGCCCTGTCGGCCCAGGTGTGGGTGACCGAGATCGACCCGATCTGCGCGCTGCAGGCGGCCATGGAAGGCTACCGCGTGGTGACCATGGATTACGCGGCCGAGCACGGCGACATCTTCGTCACCTGCACCGGCAACTACCACATCCTGACCGAACAGCACATGCTGGCCATGAAGGACCAGGCCATCGTCTGCAACATCGGCCACTTCGACAACGAGATCGACGTCGCCGCGTTGAAGAAATACACCTGGGAAAACATCAAGCCCCAGGTCGATCACGTGATCTTCCCGAGCGGCAAGCGCATCATCCTGCTGGCCGAAGGCCGCCTGGTCAACCTCGGTTGCGGCACGGGCCACCCATCGTACGTGATGAGCTCCTCGTTCGCCAACCAGACCATTGCCCAGATCGAGCTGTACGCCAACACGGCCAACTACCCGGTCGGCGTGTACGTGCTGCCCAAGCACCTGGACGAGAAAGTGGCGCGCCTGCAGCTCAAGAAGCTCAACGCCCAGCTGACTGAACTGACCGACGAGCAAGCCGCTTACATCGGTGTGACCAAGCAAGGTCCGTACAAGCCTGAGCACTACCGCTACTAATCGGCGTCATGGCGGCTGGCTGGCAGTGTCCGGCCGGCCGCCGCTTTCCGACTACTTTGCCGCGAGCCCTTCATCATGCGTTTGGTCCTTACCTGGTTAATCAATGCCGCTGCCTTGCTGGCAGTGCCCTACCTGATGCATTCCGTCGATGTCACAAGCATCAGCGCGGCCCTCGTCGCAGCCCTCGTATTGGGTCTGGTAAATACGCTGATCCGGCCCGTGCTGCTGGTGCTGACGCTGCCCGTGACCGTGGTGTCGCTGGGCCTGTTCATCTTCGTCATCAACGGCTTCATGTTCTGGCTGGTGGCGCAGTGGGTGACCGGTTTCCACGTCGACAGTTTCTGGTCGGCCATGGGCGGCGCCGTGCTGTACAGCGTGATTTCCTGGGCTTTGTCTACCTTACTTTTGAAGAACGCCGATGGATAACCCTAATTTCAGTATCGAATTCTTTCCGCCCAAGACGGCGGAAGGGGCGGACAAGCTGCGCGTGACGCGCGCCAAGCTGTCCGAGCTGCATCCCAAATATTTTTCCGTGACCTTTGGCGCGGGCGGCACCACCCAGCGCGGCACGCTCGACACCGTGCTGGAAATCATGGCCGCCGGCGAGCAGGCCGCGCCTCACCTGTCGTGCGTGGGCGGCACGCGCGAATCGATCCGCGCCATCCTGGCTGAATTCAAGGCCAACAACATCCGCCGCGTGGTGGCGCTGCGCGGCGACCTGCCCAGCGGCTACGGCGCGGCCGGCGAATTTCGCTACGCCAACGAGCTGGTGGAATTCATCCGCGCCGAGACGGGCGACTGGTTCCACATCGAAGTGGCGGCCTATCCGGAAACCCACCCGCAAGCCCGTTCGCCGCAGGACGACTTGCTGGCCTTCGAGCGCAAAGTGAAAGCGGGCGCCAACGCCGCCATCACCCAGTATTTCTACAACGCCGACGCCTACTTCCAGTTCATGGACGAATGCGGCAAGCTGGGCATCACCGTGCCTGTGGTGCCGGGCATCATGCCGATCACCAACTACACGCAGCTGATGCGTTTTTCCGACATGTGCGGCGCCGAGATCCCGCGCTGGGTGCGCCTCAAGCTGGCCAGCTTCGGCGACGATACGGCGTCCATCAAGGCGTTCGGCCTGGACGTGGTGACGGCCCTGGGCCAGCGCCTGCTGGCCGGCGGCGCGCCCGGCCTGCATTTCTACAGCATGAACCAGGCGGCGCCGACGACGGCGCTGTGGCAACGCCTGGTGTAATTCAGCAAGCAGGCGCGCGGACCGGGCCAGCCCGTTGTCCGGTCCGCCGCAGTGTCAGGCGCCCGGCGTGGCCGTGCCCAGTTCCGTGACGATGCGCTCGAGCGCGATGTCGTGCGGATCGTCGCCAAAGTCAGCCTGCTGGCAGGCGTAGGCCACGCCCACCGTGCGCGGCCGTGGCTGCGCTGCCAGCGTGCGGTCGTAGAAACCGCCACCGTAGCCGAGCCGGTAGCCGTGGCCGTTGTAGCCCAGGCAGGGCACCAGCAGCGCCGCCGGGCGTGGCGCCAGCCGCAGGTCGGCCGGCACCGCCACCCCCATCCCATCCTTCACCATCGCTTCGCCGATGCGCCAGTCCGCGAACGCCAGCGGTGCATGTTTTTCCACCACCACCGGCAACAGCAGGCGTACCCCGCGCCGCGCCAGTTCCCCGTAGGCCGCTTGCAGATTCGGTTCGTCGCGCAGCGGCCAGTACACGCCAAGCGCGTCGACGGCCGCCGCCTCCGACCACGCCAGCACGTGGCGGCCGATGGCCGCGTCCCACGCGGCGCGCGTGGCCGCGTCCAGCGTGCGCCGGATACCCAGCAAATGCTTGCGCAAATCGGCCTTGGACAGGGGCGTTGCCGCTGGCGGCGCTGTGGTGGCGCGTGGTATTCTAGGATCGCTGGTCATATAACTGTTTTAAGACTTGATTGAGAGTTGCACATTGAATTCCGCTTCAAAATGGATAGCCGGCGCCGTGATGGCCGCAGCCTGCCTGGCCTCACCATGGAGCCGCGCCGACGATAGTGGAATCGACAGCAGCCGCAAGGAGGACGACGCTTTCCTGCTGCTGCGCGACGCCGTGCGCCAGGACGACGCTTCCAAGGTGGCATTCTATGCCGACCGGCTGGCCAACTACCAGATTCCTTCCTACGTCGATTACTACCGCCTCAAGTCGCACCTGCGCGACGCCGCCAACAGCGAGGTGCGCGAGTTCCTGCGCCGCTACGAGGGCAGCGCCATCGCCGACCGCCTGCGCAACGACTGGCTGCTGGAACTGGGCCGCAAGCGCGACTGGACCACCTTCGACGAGCAACAGCCCTTGTTCGTGCTGAACGATGACACCCAGGTCAAATGCTATGGCCTGCTGTCGCGCGCGCTCAAGGGCCAGCGCGTGGCCGAGCAGGCGCGCGTGTTGCTGGTCAATCCCACCGTGTACGGCGAAGCCTGTTCCAGCCTGATCGCCACGCTGGCCCAGAACGGCCAGTTCGACAGCGAGGACTTGTGGACCCAGGTGCGCCTGGCGGGCCAGTTCGACGCCACCGGACCGGGCAAGCGCACCATGCTGCTGCTGGGCGGGCCGGAAAAACGCATCGGCCAGGCCATCGACCTGCCCGCCATCGCGCTGGCCAAGGGCGTGGGCAGCGGCCGCATCGATCACGAGATTTACCTGGTGGCCGTGGGGCGCATGGCGCGCACCAGCGTCAAGCTGGCCGCGCTGGCGCTGCAAAAGGCGGCCCCCAGGCTGACGGCGCAGG
Source organism: Rugamonas apoptosis (assembly GCF_014042355.1). Taxonomy (GTDB): domain Bacteria; phylum Pseudomonadota; class Gammaproteobacteria; order Burkholderiales; family Burkholderiaceae_D; genus Rugamonas; species Rugamonas apoptosis. The sequence continues at coordinate 291,988 of NZ_JACEZU010000001.1, read as the reverse complement.
AACAGGCCATCGGCTGGGGCAACATCGCGCTCGCTTCTTCCTACTCGCTGGCGCCGGAAACGGCCGACTACTGGCGCAAGGCGGCCGGTGCGCCGCTGTCGCTGGAGGCCCAGCAGTGGAGGGTGCGCTATGCCTTGCGCGCCGGCGACTGGAAGCAGGTGCGCGCCGGCATCCGCGCCATGCCGCAGGCGCTGCGCAACGACCCGGCGTGGATCTACTGGCAGGCCCGCGCCTTGATGGCCGAGTCGGGCGCCAGCCAGCCCACGGGCGAGGCGGCGCAACTGTTGCGCGGCATTTCCGACCAGTCCAATTTCTACGGCCAGCTGGCGCTGGAGGAATTGGGCCAGCTGATCACCATTCCGCCGGCCGGGCCACCGATCACGCAGGCCGAGATCACGCCGTTCGCGGCCGATCCCAACTTCCAGCGCGCGCTCAAGTTCTTCTCGATGCGGCTGCGCTTCGAAGGCACGCGCGAGTGGAACTGGGCGCTGCGCGGCCTGAGCGAACGCCAGCACCTTGCGGCGGCCGAATTCGCGCGCCAGAACAATATCCTGGACCGCATGGTGAGCACCTCGGAAAAGACCCGCATCCAGGTCGATTACACCCAACGCTTCCCGTCCCCGCATGACGACATCATGCACCCGGCCACCCAGACCCTGGGCCTGGACAAAGCCTGGGTGTATGGCTTGATCCGCCAGGAATCGCGCTTCATCATGGATTCGCAATCGTCCGTGGGCGCCTCGGGCCTGATGCAGGTGATGCCGTCCACCGGCCGCTGGGTGGCCAAGAAGATCGGCCTGACGGACTTCGTGCAGAACATGCTGAGCGACGTGCGCACCAACATCCTGCTGGGCACCAATTACATGAACATGGTGTTGGGCAGCATGGACGGTTCGCAGACGCTGGCCACGGCCGCCTATAACGCCGGGCCGGGGCGCCTGCGCAGCTGGCGCGCCACGCTCGACAAACCGATGGAGAGCGCCGTTTTCATCGAATCGATACCGTATCCCGAAACCCGCACCTACGTGAAGAACGTGATGTCCAACGCCACTTACTACGCGGCCCTGTTCGAAGGCCGGCCGCAGTCGCTCAAGGCGCGCCTCGGCACGGTGGCGCCCAAGGGTTATTCGACGCAGGAACAACAAGAAACCAGCTTCGGCTCCCGTTAGCATCCACCAGACGCCTTACTCCGGACCACTCCATGCAAACCACTGAACTTGATCCCACCCTGTCGCAAGCCCTGGCCAACGCGCGCGCGCCCGGCCTCACGCTCATCATCGGCAACAAGAATTATTCGTCCTGGTCGATGCGGCCGTGGGTGGCCATGACGGCGTTCGGCATTCCGTTCCAGGAAGTGCGGGTGCTGCTCGACCAGGACGATACGGCCAACCGCATCGCCGCCTATTCGGCCGCCGGCCGGGTGCCGGTGCTGCTGGCGGGCGAGATGACGATCTGGGACAGCCTGGCCATCTGCGAATACCTGGCCGAGCAGTTCCAGGAGCTGCACCTGTGGCCGCAGGACGTGGCCGCGCGCGCCATGGCCCGTTCCGTGTGCGCGGAAATGCATTCCGGTTTCGCCGACCTGCGCACGGCCATGGCCATGAACATCCGTGCCAGCTATCCGGGCAAGGGCCGCACCACCGGCAGCCAGGCCGACATCGGCCGCATCAGCGAAATCTGGGAGGAGTGCCTGTCGCGCTTTGGCCACCACCAGTTCCTGTTCGGTGAATTCACCATCGCCGATGCCTTCTTCGCACCCGTCGTGATGCGCTTCCGTACTTACGGCGTGACGCTGGCCCCGGCCCTGAACGCATACTGCGACCGCGTGCGCGCCCATCCTGCCGTGGCACGCTGGATCACGGAAGCGCTGGCCGAGACGGAAATGGCGCCCCGCCACGACGCTGACATGCCGGACTGACGCATGCAAACTTATGTGGTGGGCGGCGCCGTGCGCGACGCCCTGCTGGGCCTGCCCGTCAAGGATCGCGACCATGTGGTGGTAGGCGCCACGCCCGAGGCCATGCTGGCGCAGGGCTACCGCCCGGTGGGCAAGGATTTCCCCGTGTTCCTGCATCCGAAAACCAACGAGGAATACGCGTTGGCCCGCACCGAGCGCAAGACGGCGCCCGGCTATCGCGGCTTCGTGTTCCACACGGCGCCCGAAGTCACGCTGGAACAGGATCTGATCCGGCGCGACCTGACCATCAACGCCATCGCCCGCGCCGACGACGGCACCCTGACCGATCCGTTCGGCGGCCAGCGCGATCTGCAACTGCGCGTGTTCCGCCACGTGTCGGACGCGTTCGAGGAAGACCCGGTGCGCATTTTGCGCGTGGCCCGTTTCGCGGCCCGTTTTCCCGAGTTCACGGTGGCGCCGGAAACCAATACCCTGATGCGGCGCATGGTGGAGCAGGGCGAAGTGGACGCGCTGGTGGCCGAGCGGGTCTGGCAGGAATTGTCGCGCGGCTTGATGGAGCAGCGTCCATCGCGCATGCTGCAAGTGCTGCGCGATTGCGGCGCGCTGGCGCGCATACTGCCGGAACTGGATAAATTGTGGGGCGTGCCGCAGCCGGTGCAGCACCATCCGGAAATCGACACGGGCGCGCATATCGAACAGGTGGTCGATTGCGCGGCCGACGCCGGGCTGGAACTGCCGGTGCGCTTCGCCTGCCTGCTGCACGACCTGGGCAAGGGCGCCACGCCGCCGGCCAACTGGCCGTCCCACCATGGCCACGAAGGGCTGGGCGTCAAGCTGGTGGAGCAGTTGTGCCAGCGCCTGCGGGTGCCGACCGAATGCCGCGACCTGGCCGTGATGACGGCGCGCGAACATGGCAACGTGTGCCGGGCGCTGATCCTGCGCCCGAGCACCATCGTCGACCTGCTGGAGCGTTGCGACGGCTTCCGCAAGCCGGCCCGCTTCATCCAGATGCTGGAAGCGGCGCGCTGCGACGCGCGTGGCCGCAGCGGCGCCACGGCCAGTTTCCGCGACCAGCCTTTCCCCCAGCTGGCCCACTTGCAGGCCGCGCTGGCGGCGGCGCGTGGCGTGAACGCGGGCGAGGTGGCGCAGCGCTGCGCCGGGCAACCGCAGCGCATCCCGGAAATGGTGCGCAAGGCCAGGGTGGCGGCCGTGAAGGCGGCGCTGGGCGCGGCCGCGCCGGACGACGATGATGATGAAATCAAGGCCGGCCCGGATAGTGACGCCGGCGATGGCGGCGCGCCGGCCCCTGGCGCCTGAGCTGCGTTACAATAGGGGCATGTTGCGCCGCACCATGCGTGCTTTCCACTCTCTTGTTTTGCGGCGGCGAGGAGCCTACCAGTGAACCCGACCGATGTGTTTTCCAACCCGTTCCGGCGGCGCGACAGCAACGGCGAGCGCAAGCGGCCCACCGTGCTGGTCAAGGAATTGAGTGAGCGCGACCGGCGCCGCATGGTCAAGCATTTCCTGGCGCTGGAGCCGCGCGACCGCCTGCTGCGCTTCGGCACCATGCTGCCCGACGAGCAGGTGACGGCCTACGTCGACCGGATCGACTTCGCGCGCGACAACGTATTTGGCGTCTACAACCGGCTGTTTACGCTGGTGGCCGTGGGCCATCTGGCGTTCGCGCCCACGGAGCCGGACAAGAACGCCGTGACGGAAAAAGAGCAGGTGGCCGAATTCGGCGTGTCCGTCGGCAAGACGGTGCGCGGCATGGGCGTGGGCACCAAGCTGTTCGAGCGGGCCGCCATCCACTGCCGCAACAGCGATGTCGACACCCTGTACATGCACTGCCTGTCGTCCAACGCCACCATGATGCACATCGCGAAAAAGGCCGGCATGGAGATCCACCGCGATTACGGCGAGGCGGACGCTTATTTGAAACTGCCGCCGGCCAATCCCACCAGCGTGCTGCAGGAAGCGCTGGACGAGCAATTCGCCACGCTCGATTACACGCTCAAGGCCAACAAGCGCTTCGCCAGCAAGTGGTTGAACCGGCTGATCGGCCGCAAGGCGCACACGGACTGAGCGGCCCCGCCACGCGGCGGCAGGCTGCGCATCACACCAGCGGCAGCGCCGTGGTGTCCTTGATGCGCTGCAGGGCGAACGACGATTTCACGTCCAGCACGGCCGGGTGGCGCAGCAGCGTCGCCATCATGAAGCGCGAAAAGTGGTCCATGTCCTCCACGTGGACCCGCAGCAAATAATCCATCTCCCCCGTCATCGCATAGCAGGCCACCACTTCCGGCCACTGCGCGACGGAGTCGGCGAAGTCGGCCCGCGGCGAGACCGGCGCGGCCGCCGCGCCCAGCGCGCGGGCGTTGCTGTGGGCCGCCGCCTCGCTGTGCTTCTCCAGCCGCACGTTCACATAAGCGAGCAGGCCCAGGCCGATCTTGTCCGGGTCCAGCAGCGCCACGTACTGGCGGATCACGCCCGCTTCCTCCAGCCGCTTGATGCGGCGCAGGCAAGGCGAAGGCGACAGGCTGACCAGCTCGGCCACGTCCTGGTTGGACAGGCGGCCGTCCTGCTGCAGGATGCCGAGTATCTTGCGGTCTGTCTTATCGAGCGCTATCTTGGTCATAAATACCTCAATAATGAAATTTTCAGGCAATATTATTGCTCAAATTCACGGAACACGGGAATTGTTTGCAATTTAATGTCGCCGGGCCGGGACTATACTGTGCGCTATTCTAACGAGGAGATAGCGATGCAATTTCAACCTTGGGACAACCCGATGGGGACCGATGGTTTTGAGTTTGTCGAGTACGCGGCGCCGGACCCCAAGGCGCTCGGCGCCCTGTTTGCAAGCATGGGTTTCACGGCCATCGCGCGCCACCGCCACAAGGATGTGACGCTGTACCGCCAGGGCGAGATCAACTTCATCATCAACGCCGAGCGCGATTCGTTCGCCCAGCGTTTCGCGCGCCAGCACGGCCCGTCCGTGTGCGCCATCGCCATCCGCGTCAACGACGCCGCCCTGACCTACAAGCGGGCGCTGGAACTGGGCGCCTGGGGCTTCGACAACAAGACCGGCCCGATGGAACTGAACATCCCCGCCATCAAGGGCGTGGGCGATTCGCTGATCTATTTCGTGGACCGCTGGCGCGGCAAGGGCGCCGGGACGGACCGCGCGCCGCAGCCGGGCGCCATCGGCGACATCAGCATCTATGACGTGGACTTCGTCGCCATCCCCGGCGCCGTGGCCAACCCGGCCGGCAATGGCCTGACCTATATCGACCACCTGACCCACAATGTGCACCGCGGCCGCATGAAGGAATGGGCCGAGTTCTACGAGAACCTGTTCAACTTCCGCGAAGTGCGCTATTTCGACATCGAGGGCAAGCTGACGGGCCTGAAATCGAAGGCCATGACTTCCCCGTGCGGCAAGATCCGCATTCCCATCAATGAATCGTCGGACGACAAGTCGCAGATCGCCGAATACCTGGACCAGTACCACGGTGAAGGCATCCAGCACATCGCGCTGGGCACGGACGACATCTACACTTCGGTGCAGCAGCTGCGCGACGGCGGCATCGTGTTCCAGGACACCATCGAGACGTATTACGACCTGGTCAACCGCCGCCTGCCCAACCATGGCGAGCGGCTGGACGACCTGCGCCGCATGCGCATCCTGATCGATGGCCACAGCACGGAAACGGAACGCGAACTGCTGCTGCAGATCTTCACCCAGAACGTGATCGGCCCGATCTTCTTCGAGATCATCCAGCGCAAGGGTGACCAGGGCTTTGGCGAGGGTAACTTCCGCGCCCTGTTCGAATCGATCGAGCTGGACCAGATCAAGCGCGGCGTGCTGCAGGATCCGGGCAAGACGGCCGCCTGAGGCAGAACTAAGCCGGGGGCAGACCCCTGCCCAGGTCCGGTAGCGTCGCGCAGAACGGCGCGCCAGCCTGTGATAACCTGTTAGCACCATATCCGTACCGGCTCGCCCACAAGGCGGGCCGGTTCGCGCGCCGCCTGGCCCATCCCGCCCGGTGGTGCACCGCAAAGAGCATATTGGAGACAAAGTAATGAACGCACCTCACAAGGGCTCGCAACTGGAGCCGGGCAGCCACACGGACGCCCCTATTTCCCTTGACGACAAGTGGACCCTGGAACGCGGCCGCGCCTTCATGACGGGCACCCAGGCCCTGATCCGCCTGCCCATGATGCAGCGCGAGCGCGACTTGAAAGCGGGCTTGAACACGGCCGGCTACATCACCGGCTACCGCGGTTCGCCCGTCACCAGCGTCGACATGACGGCCATCAAGGCCAAGAAATACCTGGACGAACACCACGTCAAGTTCCACCCCGGCATGAACGAGGATCTGGCCGCCACGGCCGTGTGGGGCACCCAGCAGACCAATCTGTTCAAGGACGCCAAGTACGACGGCGTGTTCGCCATGTGGTACGGCAAAGGCCCCGGTGTGGACCGCTGCGGCGACGTGTTCAAGCACGCCAACAACGCCGGCAGCGCCCAGCACGGCGGCGTGCTGGTGCTGGCCGGCGACGACCATGCGGCCAAGTCCTCCTCTACCGCGCACCAGTCCGACCACATCCTGAACGCCTGCGGCATCCCCGTGCTGTATCCATCGTCGGTGCAGGAATACATCGACTATGGCCTGCACGCCTGGGCCATGAGCCGCTACACGGGCCTGTGGGTGTCGATGAAGTGCGTGACCGACATCATCGAATCGGGCGCCGTGGTCGATTTCGACCCCGACCGGGTGCAGATCGTGATTCCGGACGACTTCGACCTGCCGCCCGGTGGCCTCAACATCCGCTGGCCGGACACCGTGCTGGACATGGAAGTGCGGATGAACAGCTACAAGTGGTACGCGGCGCTGGCCTATGTGCGCGCCAATAAGCTCAACAAGATCATCTGGGATAGTCCCAAGCCGAAGATCGGCATCATCACGGCCGGCAAGTCCTACCTGGACACGCGCCAGGCGCTGGCCGACCTGGGCATCGACGAGCAGGCGGCGGCCGACATCGGCCTGCGCCTGTACAAGATCGGCATGACCTGGCCGCTGGAGGCGGACGGCGTGCACGAATTCGCCAAGGGCCTGGACGAGATCCTGGTGGTGGAGGAAAAGCGCCAGATCCTCGAATACGCGCTCAAGGAAGAACTGTACAACCTGCCCGACGGCCAGCGTCCGCGCGTGGTGGGCAAGTTCGACGACACTGGCGAATGGAGCAACAAGGGCCACACGGGCCACGGCGACTGGCTGCTGCCGGCCACCTATGAGCTGAACCCGGCCCAGATCGCGCGCGCCATCGCCAGCCGCATTTCGCACTACTGCGCCGGCCATCCCGTCGAGCAGCGCGTCAAGGAGCGCATCGCCTTCCTGGAAGCGAAGGAACTGGTGCTCAAGTCCGTGTCCGTCAAACCGAACATGGAAACCGACCGCACGCCGTACTTCTGCTCCGGCTGCCCGCACAATACTTCGACCAAGGTGCCGGAAGGTTCGCGCGCACTGGCCGGTATCGGCTGCCACTACATGGTGCTGTGGATGGACCGCGAAACGTCCACCTTCACCCACATGGGCGCGGAAGGCGTGACCTGGGTCGGCCAGGCCCCGTTCACCAACGAGAAGCACGTGTTTACCAACCTCGGTGACGGCACCTACTTCCACTCCGGCCTGCTGGCCATCCGCGCCGCCGTGGCGGCCAAGGTCAACATCACCTACAAGATCCTGTTCAACGACGCCGTCGCCATGACGGGCGGCCAGGAATTCGACGGCCCGCTGGACCCCGGCATGATCTCGCGCCAGATCGCGGCTGAAGGCGTGGGCCCCATCATCGTCGTCACCGACGAGCCGGAAAAATACCCGGCCGACTACAAGTGGGCCGAAGGCGTGACGGTGCGCCACCGCAGCGAACTGATGGACGTGCAGCGCGAACTGCGCGACAAGCCGGGCGTGTCGGCCATGATTTACGACCAGACCTGCGCCTCCGAGAAGCGCCGCCGCCGGAAACGCAACGAGTATCCGGACCCGGCCAAGCGCGCCGTCATCAACGAGGCCGTGTGTGAAGGCTGCGGCGACTGCTCGGTGCAGTCCAACTGCCTGTCGGTGGAGCCGCTGGAGACGGACCTGGGCCGCAAGCGCCAGATCAACCAGTCGTCCTGCAACAAGGACTTCTCGTGCGTGACGGGCTTCTGCCCCAGCTTCGTGACGGTGGAAGGCGGGGCCCTGAAAAAGCCCAAGAAGGCCGCCGCCGGCGACGCCGCCATGCCGGTCCTGCCGTCGCCCGTGCTGCCGGCCACGGCCCAGCCCTACGGCATTTTGATCACGGGTATCGGCGGCACCGGCGTGGTGACGGTGGGCCAGATCCTGGCCATGGCCGCCCACGTGGAAGGCAAGGGCGCCATCGTGCTCGACATGAGCGGCCTGGCCCAGAAGGGCGGCCCCGTGATGTCGCATGTGCGCCTGGCCGACCACCAGGCCGATTTGCACTCGACCCGCGTGGGCACCGGCAGCGCCGACCTGGTGATCGGCTGCGACCTGATCGTCACGGCCAGCCGCGACGCGCTGTCGCGCATGGGCGAGGGCCGCACCTACGCGGCCATCAACTCGACCGGCTCGTCCACGGCGGCCTTCGTCAAGAACCCGGACTGGCAGTTCCCGGACGCTTCCTCGCGCGGCGAGATCGTCAAGGCGTGCGGCGCTGACCATACCGACTTCGTCGATGCCGGCCAGATCGCCACCGCGCTGATGGGCGACTCGATCGCCACCAATATGTTCATGCTGGGCTATGCGTTCCAGAAGGGCCACGTGCCGCTGACGGAAGCGTCCATCGTCAAGGCGATCGAGCTCAATGGCGTGTCCGTCAACTTCAACAAGGCCGCTTTCGCGTGGGGCCGCACGGCCGCGCACGACCTGGCGTCCGTGGTGCGCCTGACCACGCCGGCCAAGGTGATCGAGTTCAAGCGCACCCAGTCGCTGGACGACATCGTCAGCCGCCGCGTGGAACTGCTGACGGCTTACCAGGATGCGCGCTACGCGTCCGACTACAAATCGTTCGTCGACGAGGTGCGGGCGCAGGAGGCCAAGCTGGGCAAGGGCAGCCGCCTGACGGAGGCCGTGGCGCGCTACCTGTACAAGGTGATGGCCTACAAGGACGAGTATGAAGTGGCCCGCCTGTACACGGACGGCGCGTTCCAGCAGAAGATCGCCGGCATGTTCGAGGGCGACATCAAGCTCAAGTTCCACCTGGCGCCGCCGCTGCTGGCCAAGCACGATGCCAAGGGCCAGCTGATCAAGCAGGAATTCGGTCCGTGGATGATGAAGGCGTTCGGCCTGCTGGCGAAGTTCAAGGGCGTGCGCGGCACGGCGCTCGACATCTTCGGCTACACGGCTGAGCGCAAGATGGAGCGGGCGTTGATCGGCGAATACCGCGCGACCGTGTCGGCCCTGCTGCCCAAGCTGACGGCCGACAACCTGGCGCAGGCGGTGGCCATCGCCAGCATCCCGGAGGATATCCGCGGCTATGGCCATGTGAAGGAGCGCCACTTCAAGGCCGCCAGGCAGAAGGAGGCGGCGCTGGTGGCCGCCTTCCACGCCCCGGCCGGTGTAGCGAACCACGCGGCCTGACCACCGTCCGTGGCGCAACCGCCATGTGTGCCTGCGACGCGCAAGCTCGTCGCACGGCCACATGGCGGCTTTTTTTCGGGCCCGCATGGGGCGCAAGCGGATGTAGCCCGTGTGCAAGTAATTGTAATTAACGCCATCTCGCGGCGCGGTGCGCGCTACAATCGCGCGGCCTCTTTTTCGTCAGCGCAAGCCCATGCTCAGCAAATTCACCGTTCTCCTGGCCTCGGCCGCCCTCATCACCCTGGCCGGTTGCGGTGGACAGGGGAGCGCGGGCGCCGGCGACGCGCCGGCCGATCCCGCTCCGCCGGGTGGCGATTCGGCCATTATCGATCCGGCCCACCCACCCGACTGGCTGCGGCTGCGCGGCGTGTGCCAGCACCCGCGCACGGGCCGTGCGCCCAACGGCGCCTTCTATGACGACAAGCAGGGCACGCTGGCCGACGAGCAGAACTGGCTGACCTCCGTCATCGACGCCACTTACTTGTGGTACCGGGAGATCCCCACCGGCCTCAAGATGGCCGACTATCCGACCCCGATCGCCTGGTTTAACGTGCTCAAGACGCCACGCATCACGGCCGTTGGCCGGCCCAAGGACCGCTTCCATTTCACCTATCCCACGGAGGCGTGGAACGCGATGTCCAGCGCTGGTGTGGAACTCGGTTACGGCCTGACCTGGCAGCGCAACGCCGACCCGGCCGCGCCGCGTACCTGGCTGGCCACGGTGGTGGAACCTGGTTCGCCGGCCGACCTGGCCGGGGTGCGCCGCGGCGACCGCTTGCTGGAGGTCGATGGCGAGCGCATCGCCGACAGTGCGGACAGCGCCGTGGCGGGCCGCCTCAACGCCGGCCTGTTTCCCGCGACGGCCGGCGAGACCCACCGTCTGCGGCTGAGCCGCGACGGCGCCACGCGCGAGGTCAGCCTGGTGTCGGCCCGCCTCAGCATCCTGCCGGTGCGGAATGTGAAAGTGATCGAAACGGCCGCCGGCAAGGTCGGCTATCTGCTGTTCAAGCAGCACAACGGCGTGGCCGAGGCGGCGCTGGTGGACGCCATGGCCGGCTTCAAGGCGGCCGGCATCGACGAGCTGGTGCTCGACATGCGTTACAACGGTGGCGGCCTGCTGGCCATCGCCAGCGAGCTGGCCTATATGATCGCGGGCCCGGAGGCGACGGCGGGCAAGGTGTTCGAGCGCTCCAACCACAGCGACCGGGTCAAGCCGCAGCCGCCGCTGGGCTTTACCGCCAGGGCCGCCGGCTACCCGGCGCCGCAGCCGCTCAAACCGGGCAGCGCGTTGCCTTACCTTGGCTTGAAGCGGGTCACCGTGCTGACCACGGCCGGCACCTGTTCGGCCAGCGAGTCGGTGATCAACAGTTTGCGGGGCATCGATGTGGAAGTGAACCTGGTCGGCGACACCACCTGCGGCAAGCCGTACGCCTTCGTGCCGCTGGACAATTGCGGCACCACCTATTTCGCTATCCAGTTCCAGGGCGTGAATGACAAGGGCTACGGCGATTACGCGGACGGCTTCCAGCCCGCCTGCCAGGCCGGCGACGATCTCTCGCATGAATTGGGCGATCCGTACGAAGGCATGCTGGCGGCGGCGCTGGCGTACGGCGTGAGCGGCATGTGCCCCGCCCACCAGGGCAATCCGGCCGGCGCCATGCAGCTGGTGCGTTCGCCGGTCGAGGAATTGTCGATCAACGCCGGTGGCCGTTGATCGCATGGGCTGAGCGGCCCTGGCTTCCTGCCGCGGGCCGTGGCTGGCTCCTGCGCACGGCGGCCATGCCGACTATAATTTCCCGCACCGCGTGCGCCGGCCGCCGGCCGTCAGCGCGGCCCTTTCCACCTTTCCAACTTCGCAGAAAGCCCGTCCATGCTCCGTAACGCCTTGCTGTTCGTCTTCGCCGCCGCTCCGTTGGCGCACGCCGCCGCCACCGATGGCCTGATCACTGCCGCCGAACGTTCCGGCTTCCAGAACACGGGCCGTTACGATGAAGTGGCGGCGCTGTGCGCGCGCTTCCAGAAGGCCTATCCCAAGGCCGTGCGCTGCTTCGAGTACGGCCGCACGCCGGAAGGGCGGCCCATGCTGGCGCTGGCCGCCTCGCGCACGGGCGCGTTGACGCCGGCGCAGGCCCGGCAACGCGGCCTGCCTGTGGTGCTGGTGCAGGGCGGCATCCACGCCGGCGAAATCGACGGCAAGGACGCCGGTTTCCTGGCGCTGCGCGAGACGCTGGAAAGGAAGGCGGCGCCCGGCGCGCTTGATCAGCAGGTGCTGTTGTTCGTCCCCGTGTTCAACGTCGATGGCCATGAGCGCTTCGGCCAGTGGAACCGCCCCAACCAGCGCGGCCCGGTGGCCATGGGGTGGCGTACCACGGCCCAGAACTACAACCTGAACCGCGATTACATGAAGGCCGAGTCGCCCGAGATGCAGGCCATGCTGGCGCTGGTCAACCAGTGGGACCCGCTGGCCTACGTCGACCTGCACGTGACGGATGGCGCCAAGTTCCAGCCCGACGTGTCGATCCAGGTGGAGCCCGTGCATGGCGGCGACGCGCCGCTGCGCCAGGCCGGCACGGCGCTGCGCGATGGCGTGATCGCGGACCTCAAGCGCCAGGGTTCCGATCCCAAGCCATACTACATGTCGTTCGCCGCGACCGACGATCCGGCTTCCGGCTTCGTCGATGAAATGGCCTCGCCACGCTATTCGATGGGTTACTTCATGCTGCGCAACCGCATGGCCATGCTGGTCGAAACCCATTCGTGGAAGGATTATCCGACCCGGGTGCGGGTGACGCGCAACGCCGTGCTGTCGGTGCTGGAGCAGGTGGCCGCGCATGGCAAGGACTGGCTGCGCACGGCGCGCGAGGCCGATGCGCGCGGCGCCACGCTGGCCGGCGCCGAGGTGCCGCAAAGCTACCGCACCACCTACAACAGCAAGACCATCGATTTCCCCGGCTACGCCTACACGCGCACCCAGTCCGACGTGTCGGGCGCCCTGATGACGCGGTACGACGAGAGCCGGCCGCAGACGTGGAGCGTGCCGCTGCGCGACGAGATCGTGCCGGACCTGCGGGTGGCCGCGCCGCGCGGCGGCTACCTGGTGCCGGCCGCGCAGGCCGACATGGTGGCGGCCAAGCTGCGCCTGCACGGCATCGCCTACCGGGTGCTGGGTGCGGCGCTGGAGAACGCGCCGGTGCAGGCGTTCCGCGCCGAGCGCGCCACGCCGGGCGCGCAATCGTTCGAAGGACGCCAGTCGCTCAAGGTGGAAGGTGATTGGCGCGACGAGACGCGCAGCGTGGCCAGGGGCGCGCTGTTCGTGCCCATCGCCCAGCCCAAGGCGCGCCTGCTGATGGCGCTGCTCGAACCGGGCAACGTCGATTCGCTGCTGGCCTGGGGCCTGTTCAACAACGCCTTCGAGCGCAAGGAATATATGGAAGCGTATGTGGCGGAGGAGGTGGCGCGCGGGCAGATGGCGGCCGATCCGGCGCTGGCGGCCGCATTCCGCGCCAAGCTCGCCGCCGACCCGACCCGGCCTTCGCCGCCAGTCCGGAGGCGCGGCTGGAATTCTTCGCCCGCCGCCACGCCTCGTGGGACGAGCGTTACAACCTGTATCCGGTGCTGCGCACGGAGCGCAAGCTCTAAGCGCGCGGTTGCAGCTGGATGAAGCCCGGGGTCTCCGTCGGCGTGGCGCATGGGTCTTCGTCGAACGCGATGTCGCCCTGCGGGTTGGGCACGCCGTCGGCCTTGACGGTGGTGAAGCCGTACAGCGCGTGGTCCATCAGGTGCGACGGCACCACGGTCGACAGGGCCGAGAAGATGTTGTCCACGCGGCCGGGGAATTTCTTGTCCCATTCGCGCATCAAGCCCTTGATCTGCTTGCGCTGCAGGTTCTCCTGCGAGCCGCACAGGTCGCACGGGATGATGGGGAAGCCTTTCACTTCGGCGTAGCGCGTCGTGTCGGCTTCCTTGACGTAGGCCATGGGGCGGATCACGACATGCTTGCCGTCGTCCGACACCAGCTTGGCCGGCATGCCTTTGAGCTTGCCGCCGAAGAACATATTGAGGAAGAAGGTTTCCAGGATGTCGTCGCGGTGGTGGCCCAGCGCGATCTTGGTGGCGCCCAGTTCATCGGCCACGCGGTACAGGATGCCGCGCCGCAGCCGCGAGCACAGCGAGCAGGTGGTCTTGCCTTCCGGGATCAGGCGCTTGACGATGCTGTAGGTGTCCTGGTTCTCGATGTGGAAGGCGATGCCCAGTTCCGTCAGGTAGCCTGGCAGCACGTCGGCCGGGAAGTTGGGCTGCTTCTGGTCCAGGTTGACGGCCACGATGTCGAAGTGGATCGGCGCCCGCTCGCGCAGCGTCATCAGGATGTCGAGCAGGGCGTAGCTGTCCTTGCCGCCGGACAGGCACACCATCACCTTGTCGCCTTCTTCGATCATGTTGAAGTCGCCGATGGCCTGGCCCACCAGGCGGCACAGGCGCTTGTGCAGCTTGTTGTTCTCCAGCGCGATCTTCTCGGCCGATTTGCCGCCCTGGGCGGTTTCGTTCATCACGGCGCTCATACGTTGTCCTTGATCTGGAATACTTCCACGCCCACGCCTTCGCAGTCGGGATAGACGTCCGGTTTCATGGTCGACACGCGCGCGGCGCGCACGCGCGGGTGGGCCAGCATGGCGCGCACCACGTCGTCGCACAGGCTTTCCTGCAGGTGCACATGGCCTTGCGCCATGCGGCGCGCGATGGTTTCGCGCATGAAGTCGTAATCCACCACTTCCTCCAGCTGGTCGTGGGTGGGGGTGGACAGGGCCAGCGGGATGTACAGGTCGACGTTGATCAGCACGCGCTGCTCGCCTTTCTTCTCGAAGTCGTGCACGCCGATATTGATCAGCACTTCGTAATTGCGCAGGAACAGGCGCCGGCAATCGGTCAGGCGCGGATGGGATAGAGCGGACAACATAATTTACCTTCTTTCGGAAATACGGGATAAACGATATAAATAGTATTCAGTCGCTGGCATTCATTTGGTGCATGGTGCTTGGCGTGGTGTGGGGCGCTACTGCGCCAGGAACATCACGTCGCGCGCCAGCGGCATCAGGTGCTGGCCGCCGTCCACCAGCAAGGTGGTGCCGGTCAGGGCCCGGGCGCCGGCCGCGTAGACGACGGCGGCGGCGATGTCGTCCGGGGTGCTGGAGCGGCCCAGCGGCGTTTGCCGGTGGGCCTGGACGAAGCCGGTCTCGCTCTGCTCGCCCGACACCAGCGTGATGCCGGGCGCCACGCCCACCACCCGCAGCTTGGGCGCCAGTTGCTGGGCCAGCATGGTGGTGGCCGTCTGCAGCGCGGCCTTGGACAGGGTGTAGGACAGGTAGTCGGGATTGAGATTGTACAGTTTTTGGTCCAGCAGGTTGATCACGGCGCCCTGGCCGCCGTCCGGCGTGGCCCCATGCAGGGCTTGCGCCAGCAGGATGGGCGCGGCCAGGTTGGCGCGCATGTGGGCTTCCATTTTGGCCACCGTGAAGTCGGCGGCGCTGTCGTAATCGAACAGCGAGGCGTTGTTGACGACGCAGTCGAGCGCGCCCAGCGCCGCCACGGCACGCGGCACCAGCTGGCGCACGGCCGCTTCGTCGGCCAGGTCCGCTTCCAGCGTGACGGCGCGCCGGCCCAGCGCCTCGATGGCGGCGGCCACCTCGCGCGCCTGCGCTGCGGAGGCGCGGTAATGCACGGCCAGGTCCCAGCCGGCATGCGCCAGCGCCAGCGCGATGGCGCGCCCGATGCGCCGCCCGGCGCCCGTCACGAGCGCCGCTGGCGCGCGCGATCCGGTCGCCACGGCCGCCTGTGGCGCAGGCGCTGCGGACGAAGCGGGACCCGGCGCCCCGGACGCCGTCGCTGGATGGGAAGGATGGTGTGAGTCAGTCATGGGTTCTACATTGAATCGCTGGATAAAGATGGCCAACTGGCGCCCGTGCGCGCCGATTCGCTACAATGCGGAAATGTCCCTACCCGCACCTACCTCGGACGCGCTGGCCGCGTCGCACGCCCTGCAGCACCGGATCGCCGCCGACATCGCACGGCACGCCGGCGCCATTTCCTTCGCCCGCTACATGGAGCTGGCCCTGTACGCGCCCGACCTGGGCTACTACAGCGGCGGCGCCGCCAAGCTGGGAAAAGATGGCGATTTTACAACCGCGCCTGAACTGTCGCCCCTGTTCGGGGCCGCGCTGGCGCGGGTGGCAGCCGCTATTATCGCCCAAAGCGCGCCGCGCATCCTCGAATTCGGCGCCGGCACGGGCAAGCTGGCCCTGGACGTGCTGACGGAACTGGCCGCCGCCGGCGTGGCCGTGGAACGTTACGCCATCGTCGACCTGTCGGGCGAACTGCGGGCGCGCCAGCGCGAGACGCTGCGCGCCTTCCCCCAGGTCGAGTGGCTCGATACCCTGCCCGACGCGTGGGATGGGGTGGTGCTGGCCAACGAGGTGCTGGACGCCATGCCCGTGCAACTGGTGCGCAAGACGGCCGCCGGCTGGCGCGAACTGCAGGTGACAGTGGAGGAGGGGCGCTTCACTTACCTGGAGGCGGCGCCCGACGCGGCGCTGGCGGCCCAGGTGGCGCGCCAGGTCGCCCCCCAATTCGCACCTGAATTCGGCCACCAGGATGGGCCGCCGGACGGCTACACGACGGAAGTGCACGGCGCGGCCTGCGGCTTCATGGCGTCGCTGGCGGCCATGCTGGCGCGCGGCGCCGGTGGCGCGGCCATCCTGCTCGACTATGGCTTCCCGGCCCATGAATACTACCTGGGCCAGCGCGACGCGGGCACGCTGATGTGCCACTACCGCCACCATGCCCACCCGGATCCGTTCTATTACCCCGGCCTGCAGGACATCACGGCCCACGTGGATTTCACGGCCATGGCGCTGGCGGCCCAGGACGGCGGCGCCGAGGTGCTCGGTTATATGAACCAGGCCGGCTTCCTGATCGGGGCCGGCATCGGCGAACTGCTGCTGCGCACCGATCCGGCTGACGCGCGCCGCTACCTGCCGCAGGCCAACGCCCTGCAAAAGCTGGTGTCGCCGGCCGAAATGGGCGAACTGTTCAAGGTGCTGGTGGTGGGCCACGGCGTCCAATTGCCGGCCGCCATACTGGCCCACGACCGTTGCCACCGGCTGTGATCAGTTTGACCATACCGGGAACAGCCGTCACTTTCTCCTTGAATTCCATGCGATTTCCCGTCAAAACTCGGCTATGATGACTGATTGAGCGTGAAAACCCGTCGCGGCGCGCTTGTTGAAAACTGAATGGAACGATGGGAAAGATACACACACACTATGACAACCTGAAAGTGGCGCGCATGGCGCCTCAGGAAGTCATACGTGCTGCCTACAAGGCCTTGAGCCAGAAATATCACCCGGACAAGAATCCCGGCGATGAGAAGGCTGCGCGCATCATGGCCATCCTCAACAGCGCCTACGGCACCTTGTCCGATCCCCAGCGCCGCAAGGAACATGACGAGTGGATCGCTGCCGAGGAATGGGAGATCGAGTGGCTGGAAAGCACCCGCCACGAGGACAGCCGCGACAGCCATGGCCGGCCCCGCCACGAGGCGCCCCAGCAAGCCTGGGGCACGGAGGACGAGGAGCCGCGTTTGCCGCGCCGGCGCCGCAACTGGCGTTGGTGGACCAGCCTGGCGCTCTGCCTGGCACTGGGCTGGGCGGCCGGCGTCAGCATGGTGGGCACGCCCCAGTTGCTGGCCACCGTGCTGGCCTCGGCCTGGGGCGACAAGGCTGAAGGGGCCGGCGGCGACGACGCCGCCATGCGCGCGCCGCGCGTCCCCGGCAAGCTGGCCGCACGGCCGGAAGCGCGCGCCGACGCGCGCACCGAGGCTCTCGACAGCTGGGCCGTGGCCCATCCCTACCAGGCCGAGGCGGCCAATGTACGCCCGGCCCCCATCAAGGTGATGGCCTTGTCCCAGATCGTGCTGCCCGGTTCCACGGCCGACTGCGAAGGCGCCACGCCGGCCGCCAGCGCGCCCAACGGCGAAGCGTGGCCGGTCCAGTCGGGCTACGTGGACGGTTTCCCGGTGGCCGCCAAGGGCGACGACATGCAACTGCTGCTCGACAACAGCAGCAACCCGTCGGCCGTGTTCATCAAGGTGTATGACATGGACCGCCACGCCAACGTGCGCTATGTGTTCGTGCTGGCGCGTGACAAGCTGGTGGTGGATAAGCTGTTGAGCGGCAAGTACGAGATCCGCTACCAGAACATCGACCTGGGTGCCGGCTGCCCGCCGCCCAAGCCCACCACCACGGCCAGCAACGGCTAGGCCGGCTGGCGCTCAAGCGGTGGGCGCGTCGCTCAAGCCCATTTCCGCGCTCGACATGAGCTTGTCGATATCGACCAGGATCAGCATCCGTTCGTCGATCGTGCCCAGCCCGATCAGGTAGTCGCTGCTGAAGGCGGTGCCCATCTCGGGCGCCGGCTTGACCTGGTCGGGCGTGAGCGTGGTCACGTCCGACACGGAATCGACCACCATGCCCACCACCCGTCCGGCGATGTTGAGGATGATGACCACCGTGAACTGGTCGTACACCGGCTCGCCCAGCCGGAACTTGATGCGCATGTCCACCACCGGAATGATGATGCCGCGCAGGTTGATCACGCCCTTGATGAATTCGGGCGCGTTGGCGATCCGGGTCACCGTCTCGTAGCCGCGGATCTCCTGCACTTTCAGGATGTCGATGCCGTATTCCTCGGAGCCGAGGGTGAAGGCGAGAAATTCGCGCCCGGCGATGTCGTTGCCGGACAGGGTGGCCGATGCAGGTTCTTGCATGCTAGGGTCCTTTGCGTCGTGAGGGCGGTTCGCGGGTGCGAACCGGTCGCCGGCCGGCCAGTGCCGCCGGGCTGTTCCTATCGTGGTCGCCGCGGCCCGTCCAAGCTGATACGCCGCCGTGCAAGAGTAGCAGAGTCGGTGCCGGAATACGAGCGCGGCAGCGCATCTTTTCATACTTTGTCGGCCCCCGCCGGCGTTCCCCTCGTAAGGGGTTGTCACGCTGTAAGAATCTGATTATGCTAGGACAAAAGGCGGCGGCGAGACCGCCTGCCGGGCGGCACCCGCCCCCTGAGGAGAATGTATGACCGAATCCAACGCTGCCGACGAGAACTGGCTGATCGACGAGGACGAGGACGAAGCCCCGTCAACCAGCCCGGCGGCGCCCGACCAGCGGCTGTGGCGCGTGCTGATCGTCGACGACGACGTTGATGTGCACGCCGTCACCCGGCTGGCACTGCGTAACGTGAGCTTCAAGGGCCGCGAGCTGGAATTGTTTTCCGCCTATAGCGGCCGCGAGGCGTTCGACATCCTGCGCGACACGCCCGACATCGCGCTGGTGCTGCTGGACGTGGTGATGGAGACGGACGACGCCGGCCTGATCCTGGCGCGCCGCATCCGCGAGGAACTGCACAACAGCATCGTGCGGGTGGTGCTGCGCACCGGCCAGCCGGGCCAGGCGCCCGAGCAGCGCGTGATCATCGAATACGACATCAACGATTACAAGGCCAAGACGGAACTGACCACGCAAAAGCTGTTCACCACCGTGATCTCGGCGCTGCGCGCGTATGAAAGCTTGAACATGCTTGAGCGCAGCCGCATCGGGCTGGGCAAGATCCTGGCCGGCGCCACCAATCTGTACCAGATCCACTCGTTGCGCGAATTCGCTTCCGGCGTACTGAACCAGGTGTCGGCCATCCTCGACGTCGGTTCGGACGGCGTGCTGTGCCTGATGCAGGGCGACACCGGCGTGACGACGGTGGTGGCCGCCACGGGCGGCTACGCGGCCTTGAACGACACTGAACTGATGCCCACCGGCCACCCGCTGTGGCCCACCATCGCCAAGGCGTTCGCGGAAAAGAAAAGCCAGTTCGACCATCCGGCCAACGTGCTGTTCATTCACACCCAGGAAAACCGGGAAGTGGCGATCTCCGTCACGCCGCCGTGGCCGCTGGCCCAGATCCAGCGCGACTTGCTGGAAGTGTTTTGCCAGCGTATCGCGGCCGCCTTCGACAACCTGTACATGTTCGGCCAGTTGCGCAAGGCCCAGGAAGCGACCGTGGTGGCGCTGGCCGACCTGGCCGAGTTCCGCGACAGCGGCACGGGCGGGCACGTGCGGCGCGTGCAGCAGTTGTCGAGCGCGCTGGCGCTGCGGCTCAAGGAGCGGGGCGCCTGCCCCGACGAGCTGACCCCGCAGCTGATCGACATGATCGGCCTGGCCAGCATCCTGCACGACGTGGGCAAGGTGGCCACGCCCGACCACATCCTGCTCAAGCCGGGCCTGCACACGCCCGAGGAGCGGGTGCAGATGCAAAGCCATGCGCAAGTGGGCCGCACCATCCTGGAACGGGCCGCCAACATGGTCGACGGCGTCAGCTACCTGACCTACGGCGCCGAGATCGCCGGCGCCCACCACGAGCACTACGATGGCCACGGTTATCCGAACGCCCTGGCCGGGCGCGCCATCCCGCTCTCGGCCCGCATCGTGGCCGTGGTCGACGTGTTCGACTCGCTGCTGCACCAGCGCCCCTACAAGGAACCGTGGCCGCATACGGAAGTGATGAACTACATCACGGAACGGGCCGGCAAGCAGTTCGACCCGGACGTGGTGGCCGCCCTCATCGACCTGATCCACAGCGACCCCAGCATCGGCCACACGCCGGACTGAACCCGGACTGCACGTCGCCGCCCCGCGTGGCGCCGCCGGCACGCTGGCGCCACGCCGTGGCACGCCGGTGCCACTGTGGTTCAATTCTCACAGAAACCCACCAAAATCCCGGCCGCCGCGGCCCCGCCGTATATACTGGGGAGCAGGGCAGGCCCGCCCATGGCGCCTGCCGGCGCGCGCCCCGATGGCGCCGCCCCGAAGCGGAAAACACGAGACATGAACGATTTACAAGGCCTCAGTGCGCTCATCATCGAGCCGCACCAGGGTATGCGCGCCAGCCTGCATGGCATGCTGGGCCAATGCGGCCTGGCGCGCATCACCGACGCGGCCAACGCCAGCCAGGCCATCCGCCTGATGGCGCTCAAGGGCTATGACCTGATCCTGTGCGAGTACGACCTCGACGCCGGCCAGGACGGCCAGCAAATGCTGGAGGATTTGCGCCATCACCGGCTGATGCACCCGGCCACCCTGTTCTTCATGGTGACGGGCGAGGGCAGTTTCGGCAAAGTGGTCAGCGCGGCCGAGCTGGCGCCGGCCGACTACATCCTCAAGCCATTCGCGGCCGACGCCATCCTCGAACGCATCACGCGCGCGCTCGACAAGCGCGCCGTGTTCCTGCCCATCCACGAACTGATCGACCTGGGCAACCAGGCTGGCGCCATCGCCGCCTGCGTGGCCGGGGCCGAACGCCATCCGCGCTACAGCGTCGATTTCGACCGCCTGCGGGCCGAGCTGCACCTGGTGCTGGGCGAGGCGGCCGTGGCCGACGGCATCTACCGCGCACTGTACGAGAGCCGTGGCGTGGGCTGGGCCCGGCTGGGCCAGGCCAAGACCCTGTTTTTGCGCGGCCGCTATGAGGAGGCGCAAACCATGCTGGAGCAGTTGCTGGCCCAGTATCCGCGCTTCCTGGACGCCTACGACTGGCTGGCCCGCACCCATGAGGCCTTGGGCGGCCTGCCGCGCTCGCAAGCGGTGCTGGCGGAGGCGGTGGAGCTGTCGCCGCATGCGCTGCGCCGCCTGCGCCGGCTGGGCGAGGTGGCGTTCGAGGCGGGCGATGTGGACACGGCCGAACGGGCTTTCCGCCAGGTGGTGGCCAAGTCGCGCTATTCCGAATTCCGCGACCCGCAAGACCATACCAAGCTGGTGCGGGCGCTGCTGCGCCAGGGCGACCCGGTACAGGCCGCCAGCGTGATCCGCGACCTGGACAAGGCCATGACGGGCCAGCGCAACGGCGTGGCCTGCGGCGCCATCGCGGCGGCCATGCTGCACGACTACACCGGCAACGACATGCGTTTGCAGCAGTCGCTGGACCAGGCGCTGGCCGGCTGCCGCATCGCGCAAGGCTTGTCGCCCGACCTCAAGCTGGAACTGGCCCGCACCTGCCTGGCCCACGGGCGGGCGCGCCAGGGGGCGGAGCTGGTGCGGGAAGTGATGCGCAACGCCCCCGGCCCGGCCGGGGTGGAGCAGGCCAGCGCCATGCTGGCCCAGGCCGGCCATGGCGCGCTGGCCGAACGGCTGGCCCAGGAAAGCCGGCAGGAAGTGGGCGACATGGTGGCCCACGGCGCGGCGCTGGCCAAGCACGGCGATTACCGGGGCGCGGTGGAGCTGATGCTGGAAGCGGTGGCCAAGCTGCCCGACAATCCGCAAGTGGTGTTCAACGCGGCCGTGGCCGTGCTCAAGTGCCTGGAGCACCTGGGCTGGGACGACCGCCTGGGCCAGTACGCGCTGCAGCTGATCGCCGGCGTGCGCCGGCTCGACCCGCTCAACCCCAAGCTGAACGCGCTGGCAGCCCTGCACCAGCAAATTTTGAAGAAATACAACATCCGGGCCGCGCGCTGGAACGACACGACGAAAGTGGCGCTGGTCTAGGCGGTGCGGCGCTACAATGGATATTATTGCAGAGACATAGATGGAACCCCTATGGAACAGGCATCCTTACGTGGCGCGTCCGGCGAAACCCGTCCGGTGCGCGGCCTGTTGCTGAAAAAACTATGTGACGACGAGGGCATGTTCGCGCTGGGCGCCTCGGTGGCGCGCGTGGTGCAACTGGTCGATGCGGACGACCAGGGCACCCACAGCCTGGCCTACTACGTGCTGTCGGATGTGGCGCTGACCCAGAAGATCCTGCGCCTGGCCAACACCCCCGCTTACCGCACGGCCGGCGGCAGCCCCGTGACCACCATTTCGCGCGCCATTTCCCTGCTCGGTTTCGACAACGTCAAGACCACCGCGCTGGCCATGCTGCTGGTCGATACGCTGGCCAACAGCAAGCACGCACTGGCCGTGCGGGTGGAACTGGAGGCGGCCCTGTGCGCCAGCCTGGTGGGGCGCGAGATGGCCCGGCTGTCGGCCTACCAGGGCGCCGAGGAAGCGTCGATCGGGGCCCTGTTCAAGAACATCGGCCCGCTGGTGATCGCGTCCCAGGAGCATGAGCGCTTCCGTGAAATCGCCGCCCTGATGGCCGGTGGCAAGCACACCCAGGCCCAGGCGTCGCAAATGATCCTGGGCAGCACCTACGACACGCTGTCGGCCGCCATCCTGCATGAATGGAAGATCCCGGATGTGATCGTGCGCGCCTTGAGCGCGCTGCCGCCGGGCAAACAGAGGCCGGCCCTGAACCGCCAGGAATGGGTGCGCCAGGTGGTGTCGTTCAGCATCGACGCGGCGCGCCTGCTGGCGCGCAAGCTGATCCCGTCCGACCCGGACGGGGTGGCGCTGGAGCAGCGCTATGGCGGGGCCTTGAACCTGGACCAGGAGCGCTTGCAGCAACTGTTTTCCACCGTGCGGCGCGACATGGCGGCCCTGCTCGACAGCATGCAGCTGGGGCCGCAGACGGAAGTGGAGGAGCCCAGCGCCGACGGCTTGCCCAACGTGCTGCTGCTGGCCACCATGAACGGCGACAGCCGGGAACAGGAGGGCGTGCACCCCAGCGGCAAGCCGTTCAACGCGCGCGAGCTGTTGCTGGCCGGGGTGCAGGAGGTGACGCAGATCCGCGCCACCCCGCACAGCAAGGCCAACCAGGTGATCCAGGCCGTGCTGGAAACGCTGTACCGCAGCATGGGTTTTCGTTTCGCCACCGTGGTGCTCAAGGATGTGCGCAGCGGCCAGTACCGGGCCCGCATCGCCATGGGCGAGCACCATGCGGCGCGCCAGGCCGGCTTCGTGTTCCCGCTGCTGGCCGATGGCGGGCTGTTCCACCTGGCGATGGAGAACGACGCCGACCTGATGATCGCCGACGCCAGCGCGCCCAAGATCCGCGACCTGCTGCCAGCCTGGCACCGGGCCTTGCTGCCCGATGCGCGCAGCTTCATCGTGCTGCCGCTGGTGGTGCAGGGCACGCCGCTGGGCCTGTTCTACGCGGACCGGGTCCAGTCCGCGCCGGAAGGGGTGCCGCCGGATGAGGCGTCGCTGATCCGGGCGCTCAAGGGCCAGGTGCTGGTGGCGCTCACGCCCGGCAACGGCTGATCCCCTAAGCGATTAAGCGGCTGAGCTGCTGAGCGGCTGGGCGGCCGGCCCGTGCCGCCGCCGGCTGCGCCTCAGCCGGCTTGCGCCACGTCCGCCGGCGCCGCATCGGCCAGCAACAGCGCTTCGAACTGCGCCGCCGGCATGGGCCGCGCGAACAGATAGCCTTGCCCTTCCTCGCACTGCTTGGCGCGCAGGAAGTCGCGCTGGGCCGCCGTCTCCACCCCTTCGGCCACCACGCTCAAGCCCAGCGAGTGGGCCAGCGCGATGGTGGCCGCCACGATCACGGCATCGTTCGGATCGCTCTCGATATCCTTGACGAAGCCGCGGTCGATCTTGATGCGGTCGATCTCGAACAGCTTCAGGTAGCTGAGCGAGGAATAGCCGGTGCCGAAGTCGTCGATGGCCACCTTGCAGCCGCGTGCGCGCAATTCGCGCAGCAGCTTGCGGCTGCGTTCGGGATCCTGCATGGCGGCCGATTCCGTGATCTCCAGTTCCAGCAGGGCCGGCTCCAGCCCATGTTCGGCCAGCAGCCGGTCCAGCTGCGGCAGCAGGCCGGCGCCATGGCACTGGCGGGCCGACAGGTTGACGGCCAGCCGCACATGGCCGAGGCCGCGCGCGCGCCAGCCGGCCAGCAGCGTGGCCGCCTGCTGCAGCACCCACTCGCCCAGCGGCAGGATCAGGCCTGATTCCTCGGCGATGGGAATGAAGCGGTCCGGCCCCACCAGGCCCAGTTCCGGATGGTGCCAGCGCAGCAGCGCTTCGGCGCCGATGATGGCCTGGTCCGCCAGCCGCACCTGCGGTTGCAGATACAGTTCGAACTCGTGCTGTTCCAACGCCAGCCACAGCCGGTTTTCCAGCATCAGCCGCTCGTGGGTGGCCACGTTCATGGCGGCCGAGAAGAACTGGAAGTTGCCGCGGCCCTGGCTCTTGGCCGCGTACATGGCCGTGTCCGCGTGGCGCAGCAGGGTGCCGGCATCGGCGCCGTCGCCGGGGAACATGGCCACGCCCACGCTGGCGCCGCTGTGCACGGTCTTGCCGTCCAGCAGGTAGGGTGCGCCCAGCGCTTCCACGATGCGCACGGCGATGGTACTGGCCTCGTCCGGGGTCACGCTGCCGGAAGTGACGACGATGAATTCGTCGCCGCCCAGGCGGGCGATGGTGTCCACTTCGCGCAGCAGTTCCTGCAGCCGCTGGGCCACTGCCTGCAGCAGCAGGTCGCCCGTCTGGTGGCCGTGGGTGTCGTTGATTTTCTTGAAGTGGTCGAGGTCGATGAACAGCACGGCCGCCGTGCCGTTGGCACGCTTGGTCTGGGCCAGCAGCTGTTCCAGCCGCAGGTTCAGCGACAGCCGGTTGTCCAGCCCCGTCAGCGGATCGTGGTGGGCCAGCCGGTGGATGCGTTCCTGGGCCCGCTGCTGTTCCGTCAGGTCGTGCAGGATGGCCACGAACAGGTGCTCGTCGGGCAGTTCCACTTCGCTCACGGAAACCGTCAGCGGGAAATGGTGGCCGTCGCTGCGCGCGCCCGTCAGCGCATGGGCATGGCTGTCGCTGGCGGCGATGCGGCGCAGCAAGGCGGCCGGCCCCTGGTCCTGGGCCGGTTCGCCGTCCTGCGGCAGCAGCCGCGCCAGCGGCAAGCCCGGCATCTGTTCCGGCAGGTAGCCGAACAGGCGGCCGGCGGCGCCGTTGGCCGACATCAGGCGGCCGTCGCGGCCGATGGTGAGGATGGCGTCGGCCGCCTTGTCGAGGATGGCCTGCAGGCGCGCTTCGCGCTCGCGCAGGCGCGCCGTGCTGTCCTTGACCTGGGCCTGGATGCGGGCCCGTTCGCCGCTGATGAGCAGCATCAGCGCGCCCAACAGGCCGGTCAGCACCAGCCCGCAAGTGAGCACGATCCAGCTTTGCCAGCCGCGCTGGGCCTGCAGGTAGCTGGGCGAGGGCGCCAGGGTCAACAGGAAGATGCGGCCGCCGAAATGCAGCTGGCGCTGGAAGTCGCCGGCCTGGACGGCGCGGCCCAGGCCGTCGCGCAGCACCTGCAGCGGGCCGTTGTCGTCCGTGTCCTCGAAGCGCACCTGGAAGGCGGGAAAGTCGACCTGGCGCAGCGCGTGGTCCAGGTAGCCGTCCATGCGCAAGCCGATCAGCAGCATGCCCAGCGCCCGGTGGCGGTCGTTGGCGGCGTAGGCGGCCTGCAGCAGCACCATGCCGCGCTGCTGGCCCGCCGCGCGGTGCAGCATCAGGGGGGCGCTGGCCGTGGGCTGGCCCGATTGCAAGGCCCGCTCCACAGCCTGGGCCCGCACTTGCTCGGACAGGAAATCGAGGCCCTGGAAGCGGCGGCTGGCGGCCGGTTCGATGAAGGTGGCGGCCATGTAGCGCTGGCGCGCCCCGGCCGGGCGCAGTTGCAGGTCGGGGCCGGCTTCGCGCACGGTGAAGCCGGGCGCCAGATGGCGCTGGCCCCACGCTTCGAAGCCTGGCCGTTGTTCCTCGGTGACCGGTTGCAGCCAGGCCAGCGCCAGTAGCTCGGGGCGCTGGTCCAGGTAGCCGTTGGCCAGGTTGCTGAAATCGTCCGCGCTGAGCACGCGCTGCGGGTCGTTGAGGGCCTTGGCCATGGCGAACAGGAAGCGCTCATGTTCGCTGAACTGGGCTTGCAGCAAGTCGCCCATCTGTTGTGCCTTGAGGCGGAACGCTTGCAGTTGCTGCACCGATTCCCAGCGCGCCGCCTGCAGGTAGATGGCGACGAAGGCGGCCATGGCCAGCAGCAGCGGCAAGCCCACCAGCGCGCGCCGGCGCCACCACAGCGTGCGTGGGCGGCCGATCACGATCCACGCCAGCGGCGCCCCCAGCAGGATGCCGATGGTGTCGCCGATCCACCAGGTGAGCCAGTCGCCCGGCAGCCGCTGCCATTGTTCGATGCCGGCCAGCGCCATGCCCGTCAGCGTCACCGTGCTGCTGACCACGGTGACGCAGGGCGCCAGCAACAGGAAGCGGCCCACGTCGCGCCCGGAACCGAGGCCGCTGTCCACATGGCGCCGGAACAATCGGTTGCCCAGCATCGCTTGCAGCACGGCGCCCAGCGCGCCCATCAACGCGCCTGTCATGGCGTTGGCCGTGATGCCGGCGGCGCTCAGGGCAGGGTAGAACAGGTCGACCGTCAGCGCGCCGACGGCGATGCCGGGCAACAGCCGCAAGCCGCCGCTGACACAGGCGGCCAGCGCCAGTCCGGCCGGCAGGAACAGGGGGGAGGCATAACTGGGCGGCTGGGCCAGCAACAGGCCGGCGCGGCCGACGGCGAGGTACAAGGCGGCCAACGCCAGGTTGGCCAGCAGCGTGTGGCGCCAGTGGTACCGGCCGCGACGGCCGCCGCTACGAGGATTCAACGCGGGTGCTCCTGTGGAGGTGGGAGGTGGGGAATCCGGTCGATTGTATAAGAAAAAGTGAAACCTAAAAACAACACTTGCACATTCGCAGTTGGCCCTATACAATTTCGCCCCGAAGCAGACGATTCATCGCTGAAGCAGATAATAACTGTGGAAGATGATTGACAAGTCGAAGAAGTTGCTTCATACTCTGCGGTTCCTCGCGGAGGGGTGGCCGAGTGGTTAAAGGCGACAGACTGTAAATCTGTTCTCTATGAGTACGCTGGTTCGAATCCAGCCCCCTCCACCAAGTTGTTGCAGGACGACTGAGTGGCAATGAAGATGTGAACGGAACCTCGCGGGTGTAGCTCAATGGTAGAGCTGAAGCCTTCCAAGCTTATGACGAGGGTTCGATTCCCTTCACCCGCTCCAGCATGACGCGGCATATAAGTGTGTCGCAACAATAAGCCCTTGTAGCTCAGTGGTAGAGCACTCCCTTGGTAAGGGAGAGGCCACGTGTTCAATCCACGTCAAGGGCACCAGAATTCGCGGTATTCGTAGCAATACGGCAGTATAAGTAGCACTATCAATGACAGTCGGGCGCGAGCCCTGGCAATCACACCAAATCGTTAGGAGTCTAAAATGGCAAAAGAGAAATTCGAGCGGACCAAGCCGCACGTCAACGTCGGCACCATTGGTCACGTTGACCACGGCAAGACCACCCTGACCGCTGCGATCGCAACCGTACTGTCGAAAAAATTCGGCGGCGAAGCTAAAGCATACGACCAGATCGATGCAGCCCCGGAAGAAAAAGCACGCGGCATCACCATCAACACCGCGCACGTCGAGTACGAAACGTCGACCCGTCACTACGCACACGTTGACTGCCCAGGCCACGCCGACTACATCAAAAACATGATTACCGGTGCGGCGCAGATGGACGGCGCGATCCTGGTGTGCTCGGCCGCTGACGGCCCAATGCCACAGACCCGCGAGCACATCCTGCTGGCCCGTCAGGTTGGCGTTCCATACATCATCGTGTTCCTGAACAAGTGCGACCTGGTCGACGACGCAGAACTGCTGGAACTGGTCGAAATGGAAGTGCGCGAGTTGCTGTCGAAGTACGACTTCCCAGGCGATGACCTGCCTATCGTTAAAGGTTCGGCCCGTATGGCGCTGGACGGCGACACCGGCCCACTGGGCGAACAGGCCATCATGCAACTGGCTGACGCACTGGATTCGTACATCCCAACGCCAGAGCGCGCTGTGGACGGCGCCTTCCTGATGCCAGTGGAAGACGTGTTCTCGATCTCGGGTCGCGGCACCGTGGTGACCGGTCGTATCGAACGCGGCGTGATCAAAGTCGGCGAAGAAATCGAAATCGTCGGTATCAAAGACACCGTGAAAACCACCTGCACCGGCGTGGAAATGTTCCGCAAGCTGCTGGACCAGGGTCAGGCCGGCGACAACGTTGGTCTGCTGCTGCGCGGCACCAAGCGTGAAGACGTGGAGCGTGGCCAGGTTCTGGCCAAGCCAGGTTCGATCAAGCCGCACAACCACTTCACCGGCGAGATCTACGTGCTGTCGAAAGATGAAGGCGGCCGTCACACCCCGTTCTTCAACAACTACCGTCCACAGTTCTACTTCCGTACCACGGACGTGACCGGTTCGATCGAGCTGCCAGCCGATAAAGAAATGGTTATGCCAGGCGACAACGTGTCGATCACCGTCAAGCTGATCAACCCGATCGCGATGGAAGAAGGTCTGCGCTTCGCAATCCGCGAAGGTGGTCGTACCGTCGGCGCCGGCGTGGTTGCAAAAATCATCGCCTAAGGACTGATCCTGACTACCACCTGGGGTGTCCCGGGTGGTAAGATAGATCCTTCCTCTTCAAGTTTTACGTAGGGACGTAGCTCAATTGGCAGAGCGTCGGTCTCCAAAACCGAAGGTTGGGGGTTCGATGCCCTCCGTCCCTGCCACCAATTCTGGTGCAGTGGCACCGAAAGTAAAAAATGTCAAATCAATCCGTGCAGACTGTTAGCACGTCGAATGACAAGATCAAGATCATCGCGGCGATCGCCGTCGTGATCGCAGGTGTGGTCGGGTTTTATTACCTGGCAGACAAACCAGCTCTCGTACGCGCAGGCGCACTTGTAGCTGGTTTGGCTTTTGCCGTTTTGATCTTGTGGACTTCGACCACTGGCCGTGACTTCCTCAATTTCGCCAAAGAAGCTGTGCGCGAAACGAAGAAGGTGGTCTGGCCCACGCGCCGCGAAGCCGGTCAGATCACGGGTATCGTGTTCGCCTTTGTGCTGATCATGGCGATCTTCCTGTGGGGCACGGACAAGACGCTGGAATTCCTGTTGTACGACGTTATCCTGGGTATTAGAAAATAATGAGCGAAATGCAAGATGAAGTGCCGGGCAATGATCCGGCACAAGATGCTGGCGCTGAGCTTAGCACGCCCGTGAGCGTCCCCGTCTCGAACAAGCGCTGGTACGTGGTGCACGCCTATTCCGGTATGGAAAAGAGCGTGCAGCGCGCGCTGATGGAGCGCGTCGAGCGCGCCGGCATGCAAGACCAGTTCGGCCAGATCCTGGTGCCCACCGAAGAAGTGGTGGAAGTCAAGAACGGTCAGAAATCGGTCACCGAACGTCGTTTCTTCCCTGGCTATGTGCTGGTGGAAATGGAAATGACGGATGAAACGTGGCACTTGGTGAAAAACACCAACAAGGTCACCGGCTTTATCGGCGGCAAGTCGAACAAGCCGACCCCGATCCCGGCCCGCGAAATCGACAAGATCATGCAGCAAATGCAGGAAGGCGTCGAAAAGCCCCGTCCCAAAGTGCTGTACGAAGTGGGCGAGCAAGTGCGTATCAAGGATGGTCCGTTCACCGACTTCAACGGCAACGTCGAAGAAGTCAACTACGAGAAATCCAAGGTGCGCGTTTCGGTCACCATCTTCGGCCGCGCCACCCCCGTCGAACTCGAGTTCGGCCAGGTCGAAAAAGTCTAAGCGCCCACCGGAGCGCGCGGCAGTTCAGCGAATCCGGCTAAGAGGAGCCCTGCCACAGCAGTACCGGCGGGGCGCTACTACTCAATCCAACGATAGGAGCCATCATGGCAAAGAAAATCATTGGTTTTATCAAGCTGCAAGTGCCAGCTGGTAAAGCAAACCCATCCCCACCGATCGGCCCAGCGCTGGGTCAGCGCGGTCTGAACATCATGGAATTCTGCAAGGCGTTCAACGCCCAGACCCAAGGTATGGAACCAGGCATGCCGATCCCCGTCGTGATCACCGCCTTCGCCGACAAGTCCTTCACCTTCGTGATGAAGACCCCGCCAGCGACCTACCTGATCAAGAAGCACTCGGGCGTCACCAAAGGTTCGGCCAAGCCGCACACCGACAAAGTGGGCACCCTGAGCCGCGCTCAAGCTGAAGAAATCGCTAAACTGAAGACCCCGGACCTGACCGCTGCCGACATGGACGCCGCTGTGCGCACCATCGCCGGTTCCGCTCGTTCGATGGGCATCACGGTGGAAGGTCTGTAATCATGGCAAAACTGTCCAAGCGCGTAAAAGCAATCAAAGCCAAGGTCGATCGTACCAAGGCTTACCCATTCGACAACGCTGTCTCCCTGATCAAGGAACTGGCGACCGCCAAGTTCAACGAATCGATCGACGTGGCAGTGCAGCTGGGTGTGGATCCTAAGAAATCCGACCAGGTGGTGCGTGGTTCCGTCGTGCTGCCAGCTGGCACCGGCAAGACCGTGCGCGTGGCCGTGTTCGCCTCGGGCGACAAGGCTGAAGCTGCCAAGGCAGCTGGCGCCGACGTGGTTGGTATGGAAGACCTGGCCGAGCGCGTCAAAGCCGGCGACATGCCTTTCGACATCGTCATCGCTTCGCCTGACACCATGCGTATCGTCGGTACCCTGGGCCAGATCCTGGGCCCACGTGGCCTGATGCCTAACCCGAAGGTTGGCACGGTTACCCCTGACGTCGCTACCGCCGTGAAAAACGCGAAAGCCGGTCAAGTGCAGTACCGTACCGACAAGTCCGGTATCATCCACGCGACCATCGGCCGCAAGTCGTTCACCGACGCTGACCTGAAGAGCAACCTGGTTGCCCTGATCGACGCGCTGAACAAAGCCAAGCCAGCCACCAGCAAAGGCGTGTACCTGCGCAAAGTGGCGATCTCGTCGACCATGGGCGCTGGCGTCCGTGTTGACCAGGCTTCGCTGGCAGCGTAATAACAAACGGGTGCCAGCGGCCGACACGCGCAGCGTGTTGGCACCTGGCTTCCGCTGTTTGTAAAGAATTAAGTCCCCGTGCATAACGGGGCGCATCTTTGGGCTGGCTGTTCTAGTTTCTTAGGGCAGCCAGACAATCAAAGACCGTTGGGCCGACCGTGACTGCACGTGCGGGAGGATAAGCAGCAAACCGGGCAACCGGGGCGCGCCCAACGCAGATGGTGTACCCGAACAAGTTTTGTAGTCCATGCTGCGTGAATTCATCCGCTCAGTTCTGTACTTCTTAACGTCGGACGCCGTGTTCGAACCGATGCGAGGTCCCTGGCCATAGGGTCAGGTCCACCGAACATCATTTAAGGAGGTTGACCGTGGGTCTCAATCTGAATGACAAAAAGGCCGTCGTCGCCGAAGTTTCCGCAAAAGTAGCAACTGCGCAAACGATCGTCGTGGCCGAATATCGTGGCATCCAGGTTGCTCACTTGACGCAACTTCGTGCTAAAGCGCGCGCTCAAGGCGTGTACCTGCGAGTGTTGAAAAACACCCTCGCTCGTCGCTCCGTCGAAGGCACGCAGTTCGCCAACCTGGCCGATGAAATGACCGGTCCGCTGATCTACTCGATCTCGGACGACGCCGTTGCCGCAGCTAAAGTCATCAACGACTTCGCTAAAACCAACGACAAACTGGTCATCAAGGCAGGTAACTACGCCGGTAAGCAGCTCGATAAAGCTGCCGTCACCGCGCTGGCGAGCATTCCTAGCCGTGAAGTCCTCATCTCGCAGCTGTTGGGCGTTATGCTGGCTCCGGTGTCGGGCTTTGCACGTGGTCTGGCCGCTCTGGCGGCGAAAAAATCGGAAGGCGCTCCTGCGGAAGCGGAAGTGGCAGCGTAAGCTGGCCGGTTTTTTCTCAAGTACCAATCGATGTATTAACGAATCAAAAAATTATTGGAGTTTCAAATGGCAATTAGCAAAGACGACATCCTGAACGCAGTGAGCGAAATGTCCGTAATGGACCTGAACGAACTGGTCAAAGCTTTCGAAGAGAAGTTCGGCGTTTCGGCCGCTGCAATGGCTGCTCCTGCAGCTGGCGGCGCAGCCGGCGGCGCAGCTGCTGCTGAAGAGCAAACCGAGTTCAACCTGGTTCTGACCGAAGTCGGCGCGAACAAAGTTGGCGTGATTAAAGCCGTGCGTGAAATCACCGGCCTGGGTCTGAAAGAAGCCAAAGACGTGGTCGACGGCGCACCGAA
The DNA here is from genome assembly GCF_014042355.1 of Rugamonas apoptosis. Classification (GTDB taxonomy): domain Bacteria; phylum Pseudomonadota; class Gammaproteobacteria; order Burkholderiales; family Burkholderiaceae_D; genus Rugamonas; species Rugamonas apoptosis. The sequence continues at coordinate 259,416 of NZ_JACEZU010000001.1, read as the reverse complement.
GACCGTGAAAGAAGCCCTGTCGAAAGCTGACGCTGAAGCCGCTAAGAAGAAGCTGGAAGAAGCTGGCGCCAAGGCCGACCTGAAGTAATCCAGTTGTACGGCGGCTAGTTAGTTAGCGCCACGAGCCAAAGCTGCGGATTTCCCCTTGCGAAGGGGGAAATCCGGCTTTGGCTCCTTTGTCGTCTTTGTCGTATTTGTAGCGTTTTTACTACGCTGCAGGAGTACGCAGTTCATTGAATCAGCTGGAAATGGTAGAGCCTTGAGGTTTCGTCTGTGTGACACGCAGCCGACGCTGCTGGAATACAAGCAAAACCTGAATTTTCTATCCTTTCTGTCACTCACGGAGTGTCCATGCACTACTCATTTACTGAGAAGAAACGCATTCGCAAATCATTCGCGAAGCGCGCCAACGTTCACCACGTTCCGTTCCTGCTGGCTACCCAGCTCGAGTCCTACCACAGCTTCCTGCAAGAGGATGTCGCCCCATCTTCGCGCAAGAACGACGGCCTGCAGTCGGCCTTCACCTCCATCTTCCCGATCGTGTCGCACAATGGTTTCGCGCGCCTGGAGTTCCTCTCGTACGTGCTGGGCGACCCCGCCTTCGACGTCAAGGAATGCCAACTGCGCGGCCTGACGTTCGCCTCGCCGCTGCGCGCCAAGGTGCGCCTGGTGATCCTGGATAAGGAATCGCCGACCAAGCCAGTGGTCAAGGAGATGAAGGAACAGGAAGTCTACATGGGCGAACTGCCCCTGATGACGACCACCGGTTCGTTCGTCATCAACGGTACCGAGCGCGTGATCGTTTCTCAGCTGCACCGCTCCCCTGGCGTGTTCTTCGAGCACGACCGCGGCAAGACCCACTCCTCGGGCAAGCTGCTGTTCTCGGCCCGCATCATTCCTTACCGTGGCTCGTGGCTGGACTTCGAGTTCGACCCGAAAGACATCCTGTTCTTCCGCGTCGACCGCCGCCGCAAGATGCCGGTGACGATCCTGCTGAAAGCGATCGGCATGTCGCACGAGCAGATCCTGGCCAACTTCTTCGTGTTCGACAATTTCAACCTGCGCTCGGAAGGCGCGGAAATGGAATTCGTCGCCGAGCGCCTGCGTGGCGAAGTGGCCCGTTTCGACATCGTCGACAAATCCGGCAAGACGCTGGTGCTGAAGGACAAGCGTATCAATGCGCGCCACGTGCGCGACATCGAAGCGGCTGGCATCAAGCACATCTCCGTGCCTGAAGACTACCTGCTGGGCCGCGTGCTGGCCAAGAACATCGTCGATCCGGAAACGGGCGAAGTGGTGGCCAACGCCAACGATGAGCTGACGGAAGACGTGTTGGGCCGCCTGCGCGAAGCCAACATCAGCGCCATCCAGACCCTGTATACGAACGACCTGGACCAGGGCGCCTACATCTCGCAAACCCTGCGCATCGACGACACGGCCGACCAGATGGCCGCCCGCGTGGCGATCTACCGCATGATGCGTCCTGGCGAACCGCCAACGGAAGATTCGGTGGAAGCGCTGTTCAACGGCCTGTTCTACAGCGCCGACCGTTACGACCTGTCGGCCGTGGGCCGCATGAAGTTCAACCGCCGCATCGGCCGCGATGAACTGACGGGCGCCATGACGCTGTCGAACGAAGACGTGCTGGCCGTGATCAAGATCCTCGTCGAGCTGCGCAATGGCCGCGGCGAAGTGGACGATATCGATCACCTGGGCAATCGCCGCGTGCGTTGCGTGGGCGAACTGGCGGAAAACCAGTTCCGCGCCGGCCTGGTGCGCGTCGAGCGCGCCGTCAAGGAACGCCTGGGCCAAGCGGAGGCGGACAACCTGATGCCGCACGACCTGATCAACTCCAAGCCGATCTCGGCCGCTATCCGTGAGTTCTTCGGTTCCTCGCAGCTGTCGCAGTTCATGGACCAGACCAACCCGCTGTCGGAAATCACCCACAAGCGCCGTGTTTCCGCACTGGGCCCTGGCGGTCTGACGCGCGAACGCGCCGGCTTCGAAGTGCGCGACGTGCACCCGACCCACTACGGCCGCGTGTGCCCGATCGAAACGCCTGAAGGCCCGAACATCGGTCTGATCAACTCGCTGGCACTGTACGCCCGCCTGAATGAATACGGCTTCCTGGAAACCCCGTACCGCAAGGTGACCGATTCCAAGATCACCGACCAGATCGACTACCTGTCGGCCATCGAAGAAGGCCGCTACATCATCGCCCAGGCCAACGCCACCATCAACGATGACGGCAAGCTGTGCGACGAACTGGTGTCGGCCCGTGAAGCCGGCGAGACCATCCTGGTGTCGCCGGAGCGCATCCAGTACATGGACGTGGCCCCGGGCCAGATCGTGTCCGTGGCGGCGTCGCTGATTCCGTTCCTGGAACACGATGATGCGAACCGCGCGCTGATGGGTGCCAACATGCAACGTCAAGCCGTGCCTTGCCTGCGTCCTGAAAAGGCGCTGGTCGGTACCGGTATCGAACGCACCGTGGCGGTCGACTCCGGCACCACCGTGCAGGCCCTGCGTGGCGGCGTGGTGGACTACATCGATGCAGGCCGTGTGGTGATTCGCGTCAACGACGACGAAGCGCAAGCGGGCGAAGTCGGCGTGGACATCTACAACCTGATCAAGTACACCCGTTCCAACCAGAACACCAACATCAACCAGCGTCCTATCGTCAAAGTGGGTGACCGTGTGGCCAAGCGCGACGTGATCGCCGACGGCGCATCGACCGACCTGGGCGAGCTGGCACTGGGCCAGAACATGACCGTGGCCTTCATGCCATGGAATGGTCTGAACTTCGAGGATTCGATCCTGATCTCGGAAAACGTCGTCAAGGATGACCGTTACACCTCGATCCACATCGAAGAGTTGTCGGTTGTCGCGCGCGACACCAAGCTGGGCGCGGAAGAAATCACCCGCGACATCTCGAACCTGGCGGAAAACCAGCTGGCTCGTCTGGATGAGTCCGGTATCGTCTACATCGGCGCTGAAGTGCAGGCTGGCGACACGCTGGTCGGTAAAGTGACGCCGAAGGGCGAAACCCAGCTGACGCCGGAAGAGAAGCTGCTGCGCGCCATCTTCGGCGAAAAAGCATCGGACGTGAAAGACACCTCGCTGCGCGTGCCTTCGGGCATGATCGGTACCGTGATCGACGTGCAAGTGTTCACCCGCGAAGGCATCGTGCGCGACAAACGCGCCCAGCAGATCATCGACGATGAACTGAAGCGCTTCCGTCTGGACCTGAACGACCAGATGCGTATCGTCGAGGGCGACGCCTTCCAGCGTCTGGAAAAAATGCTGATTGGCCAAGTGGTCAACGGCGGTCCGAAGAAGCTGGCCAAGGGCGCCAAGATCACCAAGGAATACCTCGATGATCTGGACAAATACCACTGGTTCGACATCCGTCCGGCCGACGACACCGCCGCCACCGCGCTGGAAGCGATCAAGGAATCGATCAACGAGAAGCGCCACCAGTTCGACCTGGCCTTCGAAGAGAAGCGCAAGAAACTGACCCAGGGCGATGAACTGCAACCTGGCGTGCAGAAGATGGTCAAGGTGTACCTGGCCGTTAAACGCCGCCTGCAGTCGGGCGACAAGATGGCAGGCCGCCACGGTAACAAGGGTGTGGTTTCCCGTATCGTGCCGGTGGAAGACATGCCGTACATGGCCGACGGTACGCCGGCCGACGTGGTGCTGAACCCACTGGGCGTTCCATCGCGGATGAACGTGGGTCAGATTCTTGAGACCCACCTGGGTTGGGCCGCCAAGGGCCTGGGTATCCGTATCGGCGAAATGCTGCAACAGCAGATCAAGGTCGAAGAGATGCGCAAATTCCTGGCCACGGTCTACAACGAGAAGGGCCGCGGCGAAGATCTGTCGCAGTTCGACGACGAAGAGATTATGAAGCTGGCGCACAACCTGAAGAAGGGTGTGCCGTTCGCGACCCCGGTGTTCGACGGCGCGCACGAGTCGGAAATCCACCGCATGCTGGACCTGGCGTATCCGGACGATATCGCCGCCAAGCTGGGCATGACGCCTTCGAAGAACCAGGTCACGATGTACGACGGCCGCACCGGCGAAGCGTTCGAGCGCAAAGTCACCGTGGGCGTGATGCACATGCTGAAACTGCACCACTTGGTCGACGACAAGATGCACGCCCGTTCCACCGGTCCTTACTCGCTGGTGACGCAGCAGCCACTGGGCGGTAAAGCCCAGTTCGGCGGCCAGCGCTTCGGTGAGATGGAGGTGTGGGCACTGGAAGCGTACGGCGCCTCGTACGTGCTGCAGGAAATGCTGACCGTGAAGTCCGATGACGTGAATGGCCGTACCAAAGTGTACGAAAACCTGGTCAAGGGCGACCACGTGATCGACGCCGGCATGCCGGAATCGTTCAACGTGCTGGTCAAGGAAATCCGTTCGCTGGGTATCGACATCGACCTCGAACGCAACTAAACGACAGACGGCAACATACTGTCTTTTGGTTTGAGATGCACAAGTGGCAGGAAAACCGGGGACGGACCCCGATTTCCTGCGGAAATCGGGGTCCGTCCCCGGTTTTCCTGCCCTTGATGTAGTCTCAGGTAATACGAAATTTAATCACCTCTGGAGTGATACATGAAAGCACTGCTCGATCTATTCAAGCAAGTTCAGCAAAACGAAACTTTCGACGCGATCAAGATTGGTCTGGCGTCGCCTGAGAAAATCCGTTCGTGGTCCTACGGCGAAGTCAAGAAGCCGGAAACCATCAACTACCGCACCTTCAAGCCTGAGCGCGACGGTCTGTTCTGCGCGAAAATCTTTGGCCCGATCAAGGACTACGAGTGCCTGTGCGGCAAGTACAAGCGCCTGAAACACCGCGGCGTGATCTGCGAGAAGTGCGGCGTGGAAGTGACGCTGGCCAAAGTGCGCCGTGAGCGCATGGGCCACATCGAACTGGCATCGCCTACCGCCCACATCTGGTTCCTGAAGTCGCTGCCATCGCGCCTCGGCATGGTGCTGGACATGACCCTGCGCGACATCGAACGCGTGCTGTACTTCGAAGCATACGTGGTGACCGATCCCGGCATGACCCCGCTCAAGAAGTGCCAGATCATGTCGGAAGACGACTACGCCGCCAAGTACGAAGAGTACGGCGACGACTTCACCGCCTTCATGGGCGCCGAAGGTATCCGTGAACTGCTGCGCTCGATCGACATCCACCGCGATGCCGAAACCCTGCGCGTGGAACTGAAGGAATCGAAGTCCGAAGCAAAGATCAAGAAATACGCCAAGCGCCTCAAAGTGCTGGAAGCATTCCAGCGTTCGGGCATCAAGCCTGAGTGGATGATCATGGAAGTGCTGCCGGTGCTGCCACCGGAACTGCGCCCCCTGGTGCCACTGGACGGCGGCCGCTTCGCGACCTCCGACCTGAACGACCTGTATCGCCGCGTCATCAACCGTAACAACCGTCTGAAACGCCTGATGGAGCTGCGTGCTCCAGAGATCATCACGCGCAACGAAAAGCGCATGCTGCAAGAAGCGGTGGACTCGCTGCTGGATAACGGCCGTCGCGGCAAAGCGATGACCGGCGCCAACAAGCGTCCGCTCAAATCGCTGGCTGAGATGATCAAGGGTAAGGGCGGCCGCTTCCGTCAGAACTTGCTGGGTAAGCGCGTCGACTACTCGGGCCGTTCCGTGATCGTGGTGGGTCCACAGCTGAAACTGCACCAGTGCGGTCTGCCCAAGCTGATGGCCCTCGAGCTGTTCAAGCCATTTATCTTCAACAAGCTCGAACTGATGGGTCTGGCGACCACCATCAAGGCCGCCAAGAAACTGGTTGAGATTCAAGAGCCAGTGGTGTGGGACATCCTGGAAGACGTGATCCGCGAACATCCGATCATGCTGAACCGTGCGCCTACGCTGCACCGTCTCGGTATCCAGGCGTTCGAACCGGTCCTGATCGAAGGCAAGGCGATCCAGCTGCACCCCCTCGTCTGCGCGGCATTCAACGCCGACTTCGACGGTGACCAGATGGCGGTCCACGTGCCGCTCTCGATCGAAGCGCAGATGGAAGCGCGTACCCTGATGCTGGCCTCGAACAACATCCTGTTCCCCTCGAACGGCGAACCGTCGATCGTGCCGTCGCAGGATATCGTGCTGGGTCTGTACTACGCGACCCGCGAGGCGATCAACGCCAAGAACGAAGGGATGCTGTTCCCCGACGTGTCGGAAGTGATCCGTGCCTACGACAACAAGGAAGTGGAACTGACCACCCGTATCACGGTGCGTATCGTCGAGAATCCAAAAGATCCCGCGACGGGCGAATTCGTGCGTACCGTGACCCGTTACGAGACCACCGTCGGCCGCGCCATCCTGTCGGAAATCCTGCCGAAGGGCCTGCCATTCTCCGTGCTGAACCGCGCGCTGAAGAAGAAGGAAATCTCGCGCCTGATCAACACCTCGTTCCGCAAGTGCGGCCTGCGCGCCACCGTCGTGTTCGCCGACCAGCTGATGCAGTCGGGCTTCCGCCTGGCGACCCGCGCCGGTATTTCGATCTGCGTGGACGACATGCTGGTACCGCCGCAAAAGGTGACCCTGATCTCGACCGCCGAATCGGAAGTCAAGCAGATCGAACAGCAATACGCTTCCGGTCTGGTGACCGCGGGCGAGCGTTACAACAAGGTGGTCGACATCTGGGGCAAGACCTCGGACGAAGTCGGCAAGGCCATGATGGACCAGCTGAAAGTGGAAGACGTCATCAAGCGTGACGGCACCAAGTCGACCCAGGAATCGTTCAACGCGATTTACATGATGGCCGACTCGGGCGCCCGCGGTTCGGCGGCCCAGATTCGTCAGCTGGCCGGTATGCGCGGTCTGATGGCGAAACCGGACGGTTCGATTATCGAAACCCCGATTACCGCGAACTTCCGCGAAGGTCTGAACGTGTTGCAGTACTTCATTTCGACCCACGGCGCCCGTAAGGGTCTGGCCGATACGGCGCTGAAGACCGCGAACTCGGGTTACCTGACCCGCCGTCTGGTGGACGTGACCCAGGATCTGGTGGTGATCGAGGACGATTGCGGCACCTCCAACGGCACCATCATGAAAGCGATGGTCGAGGGTGGTGAAGTGATCGAAGCGCTGCGCGACCGTATCCTGGGCCGCGTGGTGGTGAACGACGTCGTCAATCCTGAAACCCAGGAAACCCTGTACGAAGCCGGCACCCTGATGGACGAAGACATGGTCGAAGAGATCGAGCGTCTGTCCATCGACGAAGTGAAGGTCCGCACTCCGCTCACTTGCGACACGCGCTTCGGCCTGTGCGCCAAGTGCTACGGCCGCGACCTGGGCCGCGGCCTGCTGGTCAACGCCGGCGAAGCGGTCGGTGTGGTGGCGGCGCAGTCGATTGGTGAGCCGGGTACCCAGCTGACCATGCGTACCTTCCACATCGGTGGTGCGGCATCGCGTGCGGCAGTGGCCTCGTCGGTGGAAGCCAAGTCGAACGGTACCATCCGCTTCACCTCGACCATGCGTTACGTCACCAACGGCAAGGGCGCGCAGATCGTCATTTCCCGTTCCGGCGAAGTGCTGATCACCGACGACCACGGTCGTGAGCGTGAACGTCATAAAGTGCCGTACGGCGCCACCCTGATCGTCAAGGACGGCATGGTCATCAAGGCCGGCACGGCGCTGGCGACCTGGGATCCGCTGACCCGTCCGATCATCACGGAATACGCCGGTACGGTGCGTTTCGAGAACGTCGAAGAAGGCGTGACCGTGGCCCGTCAGGTGGACGAAGTGACCGGTCTGGCCACCCTGGTGGTGATCGATGCGAAACGCCGCGGTTCGCTGACCAAGACCATGCGTCCGCAAGTGAAACTGCTGAACGACGCCAACGAAGAAGTGAAGATCGCCGGTACCGAACATTCGGTGGCGATCGGCTTCCAGGTCGGCGCGCTGATCATGGTGAAAGACGGCCAGGCAGTGTCGGTCGGTGAAGTGCTGGCACGTATCCCGACCGAATCGCAGAAGACCCGCGATATTACCGGTGGTCTGCCGCGCGTGGCCGAGCTGTTCGAAGCCCGTTCGCCGAAAGATGCCGGTATGCTGGCTGAAGTGACCGGTACCGTCGCCTTCGGTAAGGAAACCAAGGGCAAGCAGCGTCTGGAAATCACGGACATGGACGGCAACAAGCACGAGTTCCTGATCACCAAGGACAAGCAAGTGCTGGTGCACGACGGCCAGGTGGTGAACAAGGGCGAGATGATCGTGGACGGCCCGGCCGATCCGCAAGACATCCTGCGCCTGCTGGGTATCGAAGCGCTGGCCCGTTACATCGTTGACGAAGTGCAGGACGTGTACCGTCTGCAGGGCGTGAAGATTAACGATAAGCACATCGAAGTGATCGTGCGTCAGATGCTGCGTCGTGTGCAGATCGTCAACGCCGGCGACACCAACTACATCGTTGGCGAGCAGGTGGAGCGTTCGGAACTGCTGGACGAGAACGATCGCGTGATCGCCGAGAACAAGATTCCTGCGACCTACGAAAACGTGCTGCTGGGTATTACCAAGGCATCGCTGTCGACCGATTCGTTCATCTCGGCCGCATCGTTCCAGGAAACCACCCGCGTGCTGACGGAAGCGGCGATCATGGGCAAGCGCGACGGTCTGCGCGGCCTGAAAGAGAACGTCATCGTTGGTCGTCTGATCCCTGGCGGTACGGGTCTGGCCTTCCACCGCGCACGCAAAGAGAAGGAAGCGTGGGAAGTGGAAGAGCGTCAGGCACTGCTGCTGGCGGAAAAGGCCTCGATGGCCGCCAGTGTCGAAGCGGAACCGACCGAACAGGTCAGCCCGCACAGCGACGAAGCGTAATGCAGCTTCACGGCATTTAAAGAACGGCACCTTCGGGTGCCGTTTTTTTTCGCCTGTTTATGCCGTTGATCGGGTATGCACCGTTAACCGGATAGGCACCGCTGCCTGGATAGGCAGCGCTGCCCGGATACCTGTCGGAATACGGGAGGGGAGGTCCTCGCAATTCCGCGCCTCGTTCTCATTCGATCTATTTAATGCGCTTGCAATCTAATCCAGTCTTAAATGCGGGAGCCATAGTCTAAAACGGTCTACAAAATAGGCCCACAGGCCTCCCAGTCTAATTTCCGAAGGCGAAAGTCTAAATGAGTCGCTAAATGCGTTCCGCCATAGAACTTTTAGCCCGTTCCTGCCCGAATTGCCAAGTCGCAATCATGTCATTGTTTAGCGGTAATGCCGAAAATGATGAAAATCGAATTCGTCTAAAAGTTATGGACTGGAATAGATTTATAGATGGTTTTAGATTTTTAATGCTTAAAATTAGACTGCTTTAGACTTTCACCAGGATTTTTTAGACCGTTCTGGATTTCTCCATGTAGACCTTAGACTGGTTTAGCGCGGTGCCGTGTCGATTAGACCGGTTTAGTCTGAGGTCCGATTTTGAACAGCACCCCAGCTCCGCCAGCGATCATTTTCCAACTAAGCGGATAGTTGCGCAGGCGGCCGCCACGTCGACCCGCCCAGTTCGCTGGGCTGTGCGGTCGCACAATAAATGCACGCCTGTTGTGCCAGAAATTAGTATATTCATGCTAAGATTTGGCGCATGATCGCTCAAGCCCTCTTCACGCCCGCCCAGCAAAAGCTGCTGGGGCTGCTGTTTGTCCGTGTCAACGACGGTTTCCACTTGAATGAGATCATGCGCCTGACGGGGCTGGGCAGCGCCTCGGCCCAGCGCGAGTTGAAGCGCTTGAACGATGCGGGTTTGATTATTTCCGAGCGCATCGGCAATGTGCGCCGCTTCCGGCCGAATAAGGAGTCCCCGGTCTACGAGGAATTAAGCAGCCTGGTGAAAAAGAGTTTTGGCCTGGTTAGCGTGTTGCGGGCGGCGCTGGTGCCGCTGCAACGTGTGCTGAATGTCGCCTTTGTATATGGCGCCACCGCCAAGGAGCAGGAAGCGCTGGATACGCCGGTTGAATTGCTGTTGATCGGTGATAACACCAGCTATGGTGAATTGTTATCCCGGTTGCCCACGGCGGAACGTTTGTTGCGCCGTAAAATCAATCCCAATCTTTATTCCGTTCCCGATTTCCGTCGCCGCTTGCGCGAACAGCAGGGTTTTATTATCCAGGTATTGCGGGAAAAGAAATTATTCGTGCTGGGCGAGGAAGCCGACCTGGACAAGATAATACTGGGCGATGCGGGAATTGAGGCGGATGCGAAATGGCGTCAATTTCAGAATATCAACCAACCACCGGGGGTGTAAATGGAGGCCGATTTGCCGCAATCGCGATATAAGACGTTCCAGGAATTTTATCCCTATTATTTAAGTGAGCACGCCAATGCAGTTTGCAGGCGCCTGCACTTTATTGGTTCCAGCTTGATTATTTTAATGGTGGGAATCAGCGCGGCGACTGGCAATCTGGCCTTGCTGTGGAGCTTGCCGCTGATCGGCTATGGCTTCGCATGGATCGGTCATTTCTTTTTCGAACATAACCGGCCCGCCACGTTCACCTATCCGTTCTATAGCCTGTTGGGCGACTGGGCCATGTTCCGCGACATCCTGATTGGCCGCGTGCGCTGGTAAAACCCGGGACGGTAGGAAAAGAAAACGGGAACGGTCCGCAAGCGGAGTCCGTTCCCGTCGATAGTCGGCCGCTTAGTGTTGCGCTTGTTTCTGGGCCGCGATCCAGTTGTCGATCTTCTGTTCCAGCAGGGCCAACGGCAGGGTGCCATCGCCCAGCACCGCTTCGTGGAACTTCGGCAGGCTGAACTTGTCGCCCAGGGCGGCGGCGGCCCGCTGGCGCAGTTCGACGATCTTCAGCATGCCGATCCGGTAACCGAGCGCTTGCGCCGGCCACGCCATGTAGCGTTCCGTCTCGCTCTTGGCCGTTTCATCGTAACCGAGCGTATCGTGCATGTACTGGATGCTTTGCTCGCGGCTCCAGCCCTTGGCGTGCATGCCGGTGTCCACCACCAGGCGCACGGCGCGCAGCAGCGCATCGTTCAAATGGCCGAAGTACTGGGCCGGATCCTCAAACAAGCCCATTTCCTTGCCCAGCGTTTCCGCGTACAGGGCCCAGCCTTCCGTGTAGGCATTGTTGCCGCCGTATTTGCGGAAGTCCGGCAAGTTCAATTCCTGCATCAGGGCGATGTGGAAGTGGTGGCCGGGCTTGCCTTCGTGCAGGAACAGCGTCGTCATGCCCGTGTTGCCGTATTTGGCAGGGTCGTTGACGACCGACCAGAATACGCCCGGACGGGAACCATCGCCAGCCGGCGCGGTGTAATGGTCGGATGCCGTGGCGCGGCTCAGCTCCGGCTCCAGCCGCAGGTCCAGCTTGGCCTTGGGCACCAGCGTGAACAGTTGCGGCAACTTGGTGTCGAGCACGTCATTGAGCTTATGGTAGACGGCCTGTACTTCTTCTTCCGTCTTGAACGGGCGGAACTTGTCCTGCTGCGCCACCCACACGGGCAGGCCGGAGGCGGGGCCGGTATAGCCCAGTTTCGGACCCAGCAGTTCGAATTCGTGCTGGATGGTCGCCACCTCACGCAAGCCGATGGCGTGGATTTGCTCGGGGTTGAGCGACGTTGTGGTCTGGTTGGCGACACGGGCCTGATACCAGGCCATGCCGTCCGGCAGTTTGCCGAGGCCGGTCGTGGTGCGGCAGGCCGGGATGTATTCCTTCTCCAGGAAGGTGGCCAGGCGGGCCAGGGCCGGCATCACCTTGTCGGCCACGGTGGCGCGGTAGGCGGCCGTCAGGCGCTGCTTGTCGGCGTCGGAGAACGTGGCCGGCAGCTTGGTGATGGGCGTGTAGTAGATATTCGTTTCCGGCGTGGCGCTCACCAGCTTCTGGAACTGGGGCAGGGCCGACAGCATGATGGCCTTGGGCTGGGTCACGCCTTTGCGCATGCCGACGCGCATGTTGGCGATGGCCTGATCGATCCAGGCTGGCAACTGGGATACGCGGCTCAGGTACGCATCATATTGCGCCACCGTGCCGATAGGCTGCGACGCTTCGCCGCCCGCGTAGTTGGCCAGCATCACGGGGACGCTGTCCATCTGGTTGATCGGCAGCAAATGCTCGGGAAATTTTTCCATCGCCAGCAGACCGTGCAGCTCAAAAGCGAGGATGTCGTAATTGATGCGGTCGCCCCGGTCCAGCTGGGCGCGGGGAATGGCGCCCAGTTGCTGACGGTACTGGCGGTACAGCGCGAACTGTTTGGCGCGCTGCGCGGGCACGATGCTCATGCCGAGCTGGTCATCGAAGCGGTTGTCGCCGTTTTCCGTGGCGCCTATCGGATCGAAGAGGGCCGTGGCTTGATAGTAGGCGTCGGCCAGGGCCAGCAGTTGCTGGCGCACGGCGGCGGGCGTGGCGGTTGGCACGGCCTGGGTGGCTTGCACGGCCGGGGTAACGGCGTGGTCGGCGGCATGGCTCAGCGGTGTGCAGGCCAGGGCCACAGCGGCGGCCAGCGGAGCAAGCATGAGGCGGAGGTGTTGCGTCATATTCGTTTCCTGATCTGAATTGTCGGGGGATAGGGCAAAACGGCGCTAAGCATACGCCATCGCGTCGACGCTGCCCAACAATTTTGCCAGCCGATCAGGCCGCGTCGCGCGCCAAGCGGCTTTCGTAGAGCGCCGCGACCAGGTCCGATTGCGTGACGATGCCGGCAAATCGCTCTTCTTCGTCGACGATAGGGATGTGGTGGAAGCCGATGTCGGCCATCAGCGGCACCAGGTCGACGATGGGCGTGTCCAGTCGCGCCGTCACGGGCTTGCTGCGCATGATCTGGCCCACCACTTCCGCCTTCTCCGTGTGGCTCAGGCCGCTGGGTCGGAGGAACTGGCGCAGGCGCTGGCGCACGCCGTGATAGTCGTCCAGTCCGCCATGTTCGAGGAAGTCGCCCTGGGTGACGATGCCGATCACGCGCCGGGCCCGGTTCAGCACGGGCAGCGAAGCCACCTTGTGGCCGCGCATGTCGCGCCACGCCTGGTCCAGCCCAGTGCCGAACTCGGCCGTGATGACGTCCCGGGACATGATGTCGGCGCAACTGATGATGCCGAAGCGGCGCTGGTAAGCCCGTTGCTCCGTCTGCAGGAACAGCGCTTCCAGGTCGTCGCGGCTGACGTCCAGCACCTGGTTGTATTGGCGCAGCGCGGCGTCCAGGTCTTCCGGCGCGAAGCCCAGGCGCGAAGTGGGCACGGCATCGGCCGTCGCATGCGGATGGGGATGCGGAGTCTGCTGGGTGTGTGGATAGCGCCGTCCCGTGAGGTTGTTGTACAGCACGGCCGTGCCGACCAGCACCACGCAGTTGAACAGCACCGTCACCAGCGGGAACTGGTAGCCGGCGCTCAGTACGGCCGGGCCGCCGATCACGGCCGTCAGGGCCACGGCGCCGCCGGGCGGATGCAGGCAGCGCAGCGCGAACATGGCGGCGATGGCCAGGCAGCCGGCCAGGGCGGCCACCGGTACGCCGGCGCCCAGCCAGTGCACGCAGGTCACGCCCACCAGACCCGACAGCACGTTGCCGCCGATCACGGACCAGGGCTGGGCCAGCGGGCTGGCCGGCAAGCCGAACAGCAGCACGGCGGAAGCGCCCATCGGTGCGATGAAGAACAGGCTGATGCCATCACGGGCCAGGATGACATGGCCGACCAGTCCGGTCAGCAGCAGGCCGGCGGCGGCGCCCGCGCACGCGCGTAGGCGCTCGCTACGGCTGGCCGTGTGAGGGGCGGGCAGCCAGCGTTCCAAAAAGGCGATCATATTGTGTGGTGCGAAAAACGGGGAGTCGGGCATTATCCCACGATGCGCCGCGCCGCGCTCAGCCTGGCAGGCCGTGCGAAACGAGGGCCAACGGCAGCGCCGTGGTGAACTTGATCTGTTCCATCGAGAATGCCGAGGATACGCCGGTCAGCTGCGAAACCTTGATCAACTTCTTGTAAAATCTGTCATATCCGTCGATATCGCTCGTCACCACCTTGAGCAGATAGTCCACGTCGCCGCTCATGCGGTGAAATTCCTGCACTTCCGGCAACGCGATCACGGCGGCGGCGAAGCGCGCCAGCCATTGCTCGTCGTGGTGGCTGGTGCGCACGCTGACGAACACGGTCACCGGCAAGCCCACTTTGCGCCGGTTGACGATGGCGACCCGGCTTTCGATATAGCCTTCCTCTTCCAGCCGGCGCACCCGCTTCCAGCAGGGCGTGCTGGACAGCCCGACCTTCTCGCTGAGCTGGGCGATCGACAGCGTGCCGTCCGCCTGCAGCGCAGCCAGGATGGCGTAATCGTAGCGATCAAGATGTTCCATGCTGTTTTTCTTCAAAAATGAGCATATTCATTCCAAATAAACCGTGTGCAGCAGTCATTTTAGAACATAATTTCACGTTGGAATACGTAAGCTATGTGGCATGACTGCAATTACCATGAATGCCCATCATGCTCGCCACCATGCGCACTGAAATCTACCTCGACAGCAACGCCACCACCTCCGTCCTGCCCGCCGCCATCGCCGCCGCCGTGGACGCCATGGCCCAGTGCTTCGGCAACCCCAGCAGCAGCCACGGCGCCGGCCTGCGCGCCAAGGCCGTGCTGGACGGCGCCCGCGCCCGCGCCACCCGCCTGTTGGGCGTGGGCAGCGGCCGCCTGATGTTCAACAGCGGCGCCACCGAAGGTATCCAGACGGCCGTGCTGTCGGCCCTGCGTGCGCTGCGCGAACGCCAGTCCCGTGGCGAGGCCACCGGCGACCTGCTCGTCTATGGCGCCACCGAACACAAGGCCGTCCCCCAAAGCCTGGACCACTGGAACCGCCTGCTGGGCCTGAATCTCACGCTGCATGCCTTGCCCGTGGACGGCGAGGGCCGCCACGACCTGGCGGCCTTGCGCGCGCTGGCGCCACGGGCCGCGCTGGTGTGCACCATGGCCGCCAACAATGAAACGGGCGTGATCTCGGACCTGGCCGGTATTGAAGCGGTGCTCGCGGACACGGCCAGCGCCGCCTACTGGCTGGTCGATTGCGTGCAGGCGCTGGGCAAGTTGCCGCTGGACCTGGCGCGCACCCGCATCGATTACGCGCCGTTCTCCGGCCACAAGCTGTACGCGCCCAAGGGCATCGGCATGTTGTACGTGCGCGATGGCGCGCCGTTCACGCCGCTGATCATGGGCGGCGGCCAGGAGGCGGGCCTGCGTTCCGGCACGGAAAACATGGCCGGCATCGCCGCGCTGGGCGCCGTGCTGGCCGCATTGGAGCAGGGCGGCACCTTCCGCAGCCACGCTGAACTGGCCGGCTTCCGCGCGCGCCTGGCCGACAGCCTGTGCGCCGCCTTGCCCGGCATCGTGTTCAACCACGGGTTCGCGGCCTCGCTGCCCACCACGCTCAACTTCTCCGTGCCCGGTGTCGCCAGCCGCGCATTGATGGATGTGTTCGACGCGGCCGGCGTGCGCGTCAGTTCCGGCAGCGCCTGTTCGGCCAAGGCCGCCGCGCCCAGCTACGTGCTGGTGGCGATGGGCGTGCCGGACTGGCGTGCCAGCGGCGCCATCCGCATGTCGTTTGGCCCGTTGACGGATGCGGCGACCATCGCCGCCGCCTGCGCCCGCATCGCCCGCTGTGGCGCCGCCTTGCGCAGCGGTGGCCTGCTGCCGCTGGACGGCGCCCCGGCCGTGCACGATGCTGCCGAGGCCGCGCACGACGGCGCCGAGGCCAGCCGGCAGCCTGGCGCCACGCTGCCCGCGCCCGATGCGTCCGCCCCACCGGCGGACGACGCCATGCGGCTGGCGCCCGCCGCGCTCGATGCCTTCCTGCAAGCCCATCCCGATGCGCGCCTGATCGACGTGCGCGAACGGTATGAATGTGCCGCCACGGTCACGCCGGCCCCCGGCGGGCGGCCCGCCATCAGCGTGCCCTTGGGCCAGTTGCCCGGCTGGCTGGCGCAGTGGCGGGGCGAAGCGCAAGTGCCCTTGGTGTTCTATTGCCGCAGCGGCAACCGCAGCCTGAAGGCCGCGCAATACCTGCGCGGGCTCGGCCACCAGCAAGCGTGGAGCCTGGACGGCGGCCTGGCGCTGGCCTCGCCGGCCATCGACGCCTGACCCAGCGGGCGCGCCGCCCGCCAGCGCGCAATCGATCCCAACTGTTGCCTTGCCGGGCTCTCGGCAGCCGTGCGCCCCTGTCGGGGTGATCGGCAGATAATTTCCATCGCGTTGGCCTATTCGTCTAGCGAGGTCCGATGGAACAGCACACCACTTTGTTTCCCAAGTTCACGCTGGGTTTTCACGCCGCCTCAGCCGGCGCCGCGCGTGCCGACGAGGAAGAGGAGATGCCCCTGCGGGCCGAGCTGTTCAGCGCGGCGCAGATGGCGGCCCATGGCCGCGCGCTGGCGACGCAGCACGTGCCCAGTCCCGGTGGCGGCCGCGACCGCCTGCTGGCGCGCCTGGCCGACAACGCCGCCGTCATCGCCGCCACCTGCGATGGCTTGACGGACGCGCTGCAGGCCGGGCGCCAGGTGACCCCCGCCTCTGAATGGCTGCTCGATAATTACTACCTGATCGAAGACCAGATCCGCACCGCGCGCCGGCACCTGCCCAAGCACTACAGCCGGCAACTGCCGCGCCTGAACGGCGACGCCGGCGCCGGCGCCGGTGCCGGCAGCGCGGTGCCGCGCGTGTACCGGATCGCGCTGGAAATCATCGCCCACGGCGACGGCCGGGTCGACCCGGACAGCCTGCGTGGCTTCGTCGATGCCTACCAGGAAGTGGCTACGCTGCAACTGGGCGAGTTGTGGGCCATTCCCATCATGCTGCGCCTGGCGCTGATCGAGAACCTGCGCCGGGTGGCCGCGCGCGTGGCCGACGACCGCGCCCAGCGCGACCTGGCCACCCAGTGGGCCGAGCGCATGGTGGAGGTGGCCGAGCAGAATCCCAGCGGCCTGATCCTGCTGGTGGCCGACATGGCCCGTTCCAACCCGCCCGTCACCAGCGCCTTCGTGGCCGAACTGGCGCGCCGCCTGCAAGGCCAGAGCCCGGCCCTCACACTGGCGCTCACCTGGCTGTCGCACCGGCTGGCCGAATCGGGCCACACCATCGAACTGCAGATCCAGGCCGAGATCCAGTTGCAGGCCGCCGAGCAGGTGTCGATCGCCAACAGCATCGGCAGCCTGCGTTTCCTGGGCACCATGGACTGGCAGGAATTCGTCGAAACCATGAGCGCCGTCGAGCGCGCGCTGCGGCACGATCCGGCTGGTATCTACACCGGCATGGACTTCGCCACCCGCGACCGGTACCGCCATGTGGTCGAGACGCTGGCGCGCCACGCGCCCGCCACCGAGGAGCAAGTGGCCGAACGGGCCGTGCGCCTGGCGCAGGACGCGGCCGGCGACGCCGAAGGGCGCCACCGCCACGTCGGCTACTTCCTGGTGGGGCCCGGTTCGGCCGAGCTGGCGCGCCTGGCCGGCGTGCGCCTGCCGCTGGCACAGCGGGTCGGCCAACTGGCGCGGCATGCGCCGCTGGCCTGCTACCTGGGCGCCATCGGCCTGCTCACGGCCGGCGGCTGCGCCTGGTTGCTGGCGCGCACGGCACGCGACGGCGTCGACCAGCCATGGTTGCTGGCCGTGCTGGGCGTGCTGGCGTTGCTGGGCAGCGGCCAGTTGGCGCTGAGCCTGGTGAACTGGGGCGCCACCGCGCTCACCGAACCGCATCCCTTGCCGCGCATGGACTTCCGCGGCGGCGTGCCGGACGACGCGCGCGCCGTGGTGGCCGTGCCCACCCTGATCTACAGCCGCGACAACGTGGATGAATTGTGCGAACAACTGGAAGTGCGCTTCCTGGCCAACCGCGACCCCAACCTCGTGTTCTGCCTGCTCACCGACTTTCCCGACGCCAGCGAGGAAACCCTGCCCGACGATGGCGCCCTGCTGGCCCACCTGCAGCAGCGCATGCGTGCGCTCAACGTGCGCTACGAAGGCGCGCCGTTCCTGCTGCTGCACCGGCCCCGCTTGTGGAATCCGCGCCAGGGTGTGTGGATGGCGTACGAGCGCAAGCGCGGCAAGCTGCACGCGCTCAACCGCTACCTGCGCGGCGGCGCACGCGACGCGTTCTCGCTCATCGAAGGCGACAGCAGCCGTTTGCAGGATATCCGTTACGTCATCACGCTCGACACCGATACCCAGTTGCCGCGCGACACGGCGCGCCAGTGCATCGCCACCATGCGCCATCCGCTCAACCAGCCGCGCTACGACGCCCACCGTGGCCGCGTGGTGGAAGGCTATGGCGTGCTGCAGCCACGGGTGGCGGCCAGCCTGCCCGGTGAGGCGGCATCGCGCTACGAGCGCCTCGGTGGCGGCGAACCGGGCATCGATCCCTACACCCGCACCGTGTCCGACGTGTACCAGGACGTGTTCGGGGAAGGCTCCTTCATCGGCAAGGGCATCTACGACGTCGACATGTTCGAGCAGGTGCTGGGCGGGCGCTTGCCCGATGACCTGATCCTCAGCCACGATCTGCTGGAAGGCTGCTACCTGCGCGCCGGCCTGCTGAGCGACGTGCAGTTGTATGAGGCGTGGCCGGCCACCTACGCCGACGACGTCGGCCGCCGCCAGCGCTGGCTGCGCGGCGACTGGCAATTGTGCGGCTGGCTGGCCGGTCCCGTGCGGCGGGCCGACGGCCGGCGCGAGCGCAACCCGCTGTCGGCGCTGTCGCGCTGGAAGCTGTTCGACAACCTGCGCCGCAGCCTGACGGCGCCGGCGCTGCTGCTGGCGTTGCTGGTG
This sequence comes from Rugamonas apoptosis, assembly GCF_014042355.1. Lineage (GTDB taxonomy): Bacteria > Pseudomonadota > Gammaproteobacteria > Burkholderiales > Burkholderiaceae_D > Rugamonas > Rugamonas apoptosis. Next base: position 240,653 of record NZ_JACEZU010000001.1, on the reverse strand, counting down.
GCGTGGGGCGCGCTGCCCGACCCGTGGCTGTGGACGGCGGCCGTGCTGGCCGTGCCCTTGCTGCCGCCGCTGGTGGGCGCCTTGCACCACGCGGCCCGCCGTCCGCGCGACACCTTGTGGTCGCAGCACTGGTGGGCCGTGGTGCGGCTGGCCATGATCCATTTCTCGCACGCGCTGTTGATGTTGGCCTGGTTGCCGTACGAGGCCGCGTTCGCGCTGGACGCCATCGGCCGCGCCCTGTGGCGGCTGCTGCTGTCGCACCAGCGCCTGCTGGAATGGCGCGCCTCCGGCCTGGCGCGCGCCGGCGCCGGCCTGGCCGACTGCTGGCGCAACATGCGCAGCGCCTCGCTGCTGGCCGTGGCGGCCGCCGCCGCGCTGGCCCTGTGGCGGCCGGCCGGCATGGCGCCGGCCGCGCCGCTGCTGGCGGCGTGGCTGGCCGCGCCGCTGCTGGCGTGGTGGATCAGCCGGCCCGTGCCGCGCCCGCCGGTGCGCCTGAGCGCGGCCCAGCTGCACTTTTTGAACCAGCTGGCGCGCCGCACCTGGGGCTATTTCGACCGCTACGTGGGGCCGGACGACAACTGGCTGCCGCCCGATAATATGCAGGAACATCCCGTGGCCGTGGTGGCGCACCGCACTTCGCCCACCAACATGGGCCTGGCGCTGATGGCCAACCTGAGCGCTTGGGACTTCGGCTACCTGCACACGGGCCAGCTGCTGGAACGCACCGGCCACACGCTGGGCGCGATGGAATTGCTGGAGCGCTACCAGGGCCACTTCTACAACTGGTACGACACCCAGACCCTCAAGCCCTTGTACCCGATCTACATTTCCACCGTCGACAGCGGCAACCTGGCCGGCCACCTGCTTACGCTGCGGGCCGGACTGGCGGCGCTGGCCGACCAGCCGCTGCTGGGGCCGCAATGCCTGGATGGCCTGGCCGCCACGCTGGGCTTGCTGCACGAAGCGCTGGCCGCCATGGAGCCGGCCGCACCCCTGCAGGCCGGGGCGCAGGCGCTGCGCGTGCTGGACACTTTGCTGGCGCCGGCCGGCCGCCCCGATGTGGACGACCTGGGCGCGCTGCACGACTGGCTGGCGCGCGCCTGCGACAGCGCCGCCACGCTGCTGGAAGCGGCCGCCGCCCACGGCGACGAAGCCGTGCGCGAATGGAGCGCGGCGCTGGCCAGCCAGTGCCGTGCGCTGCGCGAGGAACTGGAGGGCTACGCGCCCTGGCTGGCGCTGGGGCCGGGCGCGCTGTGCGACAGCCGGCTGGCGCGCATGCCCACCTTGCGCGCGCTGGCCGGCTGGTCCGGCATGGAGGCCGCGCCGTCCGACCTGGCGCCGGACGAGCGCGAGCGCCAGCGCAAACTGGCCACGCTGGTGGCGCAGGGCGGCGCCCAGGCGCGCGTCCGCATGGCTGCCATCGACACGCTGCTGCTGCGTTGCGCCGCCTGCGCCCAGCCCGACTACAGCTTCCTGTACAACCCCACCACCAAGCTGCTGGCGATCGGCTACAACCTCAGCGAGCGCCGCCTCGACGCCAGCTATTACGACTTGCTGGCGTCGGAAGTGCGGCTGGCCAGCTTCGTCGCCATCGCCCAGGGCCAGCTGCCGCAGGAACACTGGTTCGCGCTGGGCCGCCAGTTGCGCATCGTGGCCGGCAAGCCGGTGCTGCTGTCGTGGAGCGGCTCCATGTTCGAATACCTGATGCCGCTGCTGGTCATGCCCACCTACGCCAGCACGCTGCTGGACCAGACCTACCAGGCCATGCTGGACGCCCAGATCGACTACGGCCGGCGCCGCAACGTGCCGTGGGGGATTTCGGAATCGGGCTACAACACGGTCGACGCCAGTCTCAATTACCAGTACCGCGCGTTCGGCGTGCCGGGCCTGGGCATGAAGCGCGGCCTGGGCGACGATCTGGTGATCGCGCCCTATGCCACCATGCTGGGCCTGATGGTGCGGCCGGAGGCGGCCTGCGTCAACCTGCAGAAGATGGCGGCGCTGGGCTATGTGGGCCGCTACGGCTGCTACGAGGCGATCGACTACACGCCGGCCCGGCTGCCACGGGGCCAGGCCTCGGCCGTGATCCGCTCGTTCATGGTGCACCACCAGGGCATGGGCTTGCTGGCGCTGAGCTACCTGCTGCACGACCGGCCCATGCAGCGCCGCTTCATGTCCGACCCGCTGCTGCAATCGGCCTTGCTGGTGCTGCAGGAACGCAGCGCCCAGGTGGGCGCGTTCCACTCGGCCACCGAGCAGCAGCTGGCCGCGCCGGGCGCCGGCGCCGAGCAGGCCATGCCGATGCGGGTGCTGAACCAGGCCACCGCGCTGCCGGAAGTGCAACTGCTGTCGAACGGGCGCTATCACGTCATGGTCAGCAACGCCGGCGGCGGCTACAGCCGCTGGAAGGACCTGGCCGTGACCGGCTGGCGCGAGGATGGCACGCGCGACCACTGGGGCAGCTTCCTCTACCTGCATGACGTCGACAGCGGCCTGTCCTGGTCGGGCGCGTGGCAGCCCACCTTGGCCGAGCCGCGCAAGTACGAAGTGATCTTCTCGGAAGGGCGGGCCGAATTCCGCCGCAGCGACCACGGGCTGGAGCTGTACACGGAAATCGTCGTCTCGCCCGAGGACGACATCGAACTGCGGCGCCACCGCCTGACCAACCAGAGCGACCGCGAACGCACCATCGAGCTGACCAGCTATGCGGAAGTGGTGATGGCGCCGGCGGCGGCCGAGGCGGCCCATCCCGCCTTCACCAAGCTGTTCGTGCAGACCGAGATCCTGGGCCCGCGCCACGCCATCCTGTGCACCCGCCGGCCGCGCGGCAAGGATGAGCGGCCGCCGTCGCTGCTGCACCTGATGACGGTGCACGGCGCCACCGTGCTGGAAGAGTCGTACGAAACCGACCGCGCCGCCTTCATCGGCCGTGGCCACGGCACCCAGGCGCCGCAGGCGCTGCGGGTGGCCGGGCGGCTGGCCGGCGGCCACGGCTCCGTGCTCGATCCGGTGGTGGCGATCCGCCACCGCATCACGCTGGCGCCCGACCAGAGCGCCACCATCGACCTGGTGACGGGCATGGCCGACACGCGCGAGGCGGCCCTGCACCTGGTGGACAAATACCAGGACCTCCACCTGGCCGGGCGGGTGTTCGAACTGGCCTGGACCCACAGCCAGGTGGTGCTGCGCCAGCTCAACGCCAGCGAGGCCGACGCGCAGTTGTACGCGCGCCTGGCCGGCAGCGTGCTCTATCCACACGGCGCACTGCGGGCCGAGGCGGCCATCCTGCAGCGCAACCAGCGCGGCCAGTCCGGCTTGTGGGCCTATGCCATCTCGGGCGATCTGCCCATCGTGCTGCTGCAGATCCGCGACCCGGCCAACATCGAGCTGGCGCGCCAGCTGGTGCAGGCGCACGCCTACTGGCGGCTGAAGGGACTGGTGGTGGACCTGGTGATCTGGTACGAGGACCAGGGCGGCTACCGCCAGTTGCTGCACGAGCAGATCATGGGCCTGATCGCCTCCGGTATCGACGCCCAGGCCATCGACCGGCCCGGCGGCATCTTCGTGCGGCTGGCCGACCAGATCGCGCCCGAGGACCGGGTGCTGCTGCAATCGGTGGCGCGGGTGATCATCAGCGACAGCCGCGGCACCCTGGCCGAACAGGTCAAGCGCGCCGTGCCGCCGCCACTGCGGGTGCCGACGCTGGTGGCCGACGGCCGCGCCGCCGCCGATACGGTCGCGGCAGCGCCGCCCGTCACGCCGCCGCTGCTGCTGTTCAACGGCAGCGGCGGTTTTACGGAGGATGGACGCGAGTACGTGATCGTCAGCGGCCCCGGCCAGCCCACGCCTGCGCCGTGGTGCAACGTGCTGGCCAATTCCCAGTTCGGCAGCGTCATCTCGGAAAGCGGCCAGGCCTACACCTGGCACGAGAACGCCCACGAATTCCGGCTCACGCCATGGCACAACGACCCCGTCACGGACGCCAGCGGCGAAGCCTGGTATCTGCGCGACGAGCAGAGCGGCCAGGTCTGGTCGCCCACCGGTCTGCCCGCGCCCGGCGCCGGCCCTTACCTGACCCGCCACGGCTTCGGCTACAGCGTGTTCGAACACACGGAAGGCAGCATCGCCACCAGCCTCCTTACCTTCGTCGCGCTGGACGCGCCGGTCCGCTACACGGTGCTGGAAGTGCGCAACGACGGCCCTGTGGCGCGCCGCCTGTCGGCCACCGGCTATGTGGAATGGGTGCTGGGCGACCTGCGCGCCAAGACCGCCATGCACGTGGTGACGGAACTGGATGGCGCCAGCGGCGCGCTGTTCGCGCGTAACGCCTACAACACGGAGTTCCCTGGCCGGGTGGCCTTCTTCAACGCCGACGGCGGCAGCGCCCGCAGCGTGACGGCCGACCGCGCCGAATTCATCGGCCGCAACGGCAGCCTGGCGGCGCCCGCCGCGCTGCGCCGGGTCCGCCTGTCGGGCCGGGTGGGGCCCGCGCTCGATCCGTGCGGTGCGATCCAGTTGCCGTTCGAGCTGTTGCCGGGCCAGCGGCGCGAGATCGTGTTCGTGCTGGGCGTGGGCGGGCGCCGCAACGCCGACGTGAGCGTGCTGGTGCAGCAGCACCGGGGCGTGGCGGCCGCGCGCGAGGCGCTGGCGGCCGTGCGCGCGCATTGGGACCGCACGCTGGGCGCGGTGCAGGTGGCCACTCCCGAGCCGGCGCTGGACGTGCTGGTCAACGGCTGGCTGATGTACCAGACCATCGCTTGCCGCTTGTGGGCCCGCAGCGGCTACTACCAGTCCGGCGGCGCGTTCGGCTACCGCGACCAGCTGCAGGACGCGATGGCGGCCGTCCACACGGCGCCCCAGTTGCTGCGCGAGCAGTTGCTGCTGTGCGCGGGACGCCAGTTCATCGAAGGCGATGTGCAGCACTGGTGGCATCCGCCCACGGGACGCGGCGTGCGTACCCATTGTTCCGACGACTACCTGTGGCTGCCGCTGGCGGCGGCCCGCTACGTGGCCGTGACGGGCGATGCGTCCGTGCTTGACGAGCAGGCGCCATTCCTGGAAGGGCGCGCCGTCAAGCCGGAGGAGGATGCGTATTACGATTTGCCCGTGGCCGCGCCGTACAGCGCCAACCTGTACGAGCATTGCGTGCGCGCCATCCGCCATGGCCAGCGCTACGGCGCGCATGGGCTGCCCCTGATCGGCTCCTGCGACTGGAACGATGGCATGGACAAGGTGGGCGAGCAGGGCCGGGGGGAATCCGTGTGGCTGGCGTTCTTCCTGTGCGAAGTGCAGCAGCGCTTCGCTGAACTGGCCGAGCGTCGCGGCGACACCGAGTTCGCCGCCGCCTGCCGCCAGGAGGCGCGCCGGCTGGCTACCAGCGTCGAGCAGCAGGCCTGGGATGGCGCGTGGTACCGGCGTGCCTATTTCGACGACGGTACCCCGCTCGGTTCGGCCAGCGCGGTGGAATGCCAGATCGACTCGCTGTCGCAAAGCTGGGCCGTGTTGTCGGGCGTCGCCGACCCGGTGCGGGCCCGCGCTGCCATGGAGCAGGTGGACCAGCGCCTGGTGCGGCGCGAGGCCGGCCTGATCCAGTTGCTGGACCCGCCGTTCGACCAGGCCGGCCCCAATCCCGGCTACATCCGCGGCTATGTGCCGGGGGTGCGCGAGAACGGCGGCCAATACACCCACGCCGCCATCTGGACCGCGATGGCCTTCGCGCGCCTGGGCGAGGGCGAGCGCGCGTGGGAGCTGGCGCGCATGATCAACCCGGTGCGCCATGGCGCCACGCCCGAAGCGTGCCAGCGCTACAAGGTGGAGCCGTACGTGGTGGCGGCCGACGTGTACGCCGTGCCGCCGCACGTGGGGCGCGGCGGCTGGACCTGGTACACGGGATCGGCCGGCTGGATGTACCGGCTGCTGCTGGAATCGCTGCTGGGCGTGACGCGCAACGGCGCCACGCTGGCGCTGGCGCCGTTGCTGCCGGCCGGCTGGGATGGCTACACGGTCAGCTACCGCTATGGCGCGACGCCGTACACGATACGGGTCGCGCCGGCCGGGCCGGACACGCCGCCCGGCCTGACGGTCGATGGCCAGGCCAGCGCCGGCTACGTGGTGGCCCTGGTCGACGACGGCCAGATGCACGCCGTGGAACTGCGCGTGGCGCGCTAGCGGCAAGCGGAAAGTGGCATGCGCTCAGGTCAGGTCAAGTCAGGTCAGGTCAGGCATGCGGGCTGCGCGCGGCGGCGCGCCGCTCACAGTCCGACGCCAGCGCCCGCGCCCAGCAGCGTAAGCACACCCAGCACAGCGAACACGGCGGCGGCGACGCCGTGCACCAGCTTGAGCGGCACCTTGCCGGCGATCCGGCCACCCAGATACACGGCTGGCACATTGGCCAGCATCATGCCGACCGTGGTGCCGGCCACCACGGACACCAGGCTGTGGTAGCGGGCCGCCAGCGCCACGGTGGCGACCTGGGTCTTGTCGCCCATCTCGGCGGCGAAGAAGGCCACCAGCGTGGTCAGGAACACGCCGTAATGGGCCAGCTTGGCGTCGTCCTCGTCGATCTGGTCGGGCACCAGGGTCCAGGCGGCCATGGCGATGAAGCCCAGGCCCAGCACCCAGCGCAGCACATCGGGCCCCATCAGGGCGGTGAGCCAGCTGCCGACGGCGGCCGCGAAGGCGTGGTTGGCCACGGTGGCCACGAAAATGGCCAGCACAATAGGCAGCGGCTTGCGGAACTTGGCGGCCAAAATAAAAGCGAGCAATTGAGTTTTATCGCCGATTTCGGCGAGCGCGACGATGCCGCTGGAGACGAGGAAAGCTTCCATGATGTGATGTCAGTACGTGGGCCGGATGGTTAACCGATGAGCCATGGGCGACTCCGGCCCATGCGGCCGCCCCTGGTTCATGGTCTCGTCAAGTGATCCACCAGCTGTACCACGGCCTGCGGGCCGATGATGTTGACACAGCTTCCTTCGCGGGACGAAGGACGACTACTCCCCACAACTGCCCGCATGATAACCCGGAACGGCCGGCCCGGTCCAGAAAGGCTGTGTTATTCTGCATCGCGCCGCCAGCGGCGCAACACGCAACACGCAATATTTAACCAGCGTTGACGATCATTGATCATCATCGCTCATCGTCGACCCTCCACCGATCCGACCACCATGCCTATCGCCACCTTCCCGCGCGCCGTGTTATCCGCACTGCTGTGCGCCTGCGGCGCCGCCTGGGCCGACCCGCTCAGCTACGCCCAATACGACCAGGTCCGCACCACCGACCTGCACCTGGACCTGAAGGCCGATTTCGGCCAAAAGACGTTGTCCGGCTATGCCGAATTGACGCTGGACTGGCTGACGCCCAAGGCCCGCGGCCTGGCGCTCGACACGCGCGACCTGCGCATCGCCCAGGTGCGCATCCAGCGCCCCGGCGGCGGCTGGGCGCCGGCCTCTTATCTGCTCGACCCGCCCGAAGCGGGCCAGGCCGGGAAGGGCAGGGCGTTGCGCATCGCGCTGGCTGGCCAGCCGCGCAAGGTGCGCATTTACTACCGCACGGCGCCCGGCGCGGCCGCCCTGCAATGGATGACGCCGCAGCAAACCATGTCCGGCAAGCGGCCGTTCATGTTCAGCCAGTCCGAAACCATCAACGCCCGCTCCTGGGCCCCGGTGCAGGACACGCCGGCCGTGCGCTTCACCTACAGCGCCCACATCGAGGCGCCGTCCGGCCTGCGCGTGGTGATGAGCGCCGAGAACGATCCCAAGGCCACCGGCGTGGGCGGCTGGAACTTCCGCATGCCGCAGCCGGTGCCGGCCTACCTGCTGGCCATCGCCATCGGCGAACTCGATGTGCGCAGCGTCGGCCCCCGTTCGGCCGTGTACGCGGAACCGGCCCGCATCGAGGCGGCCGCCTTTGAGCTGGCCGACACGGAAAAAATGATCGCCGCCGCCGAGTCGCTGTACGGCCCTTATCGCTGGGGGCGCTACGACATGCTGGTGCTGCCGCCCTCGTTCCCCATCGGCGGCATGGAAAATCCGCGCCTGACCTTCCTCACCCCCACCATGATCGCCGGCGACCGCAGCCTGGTGGACCTGATCGCCCACGAACTGGCCCACTCCTGGTCCGGCAACCTGGTCACCAACGCCACCTGGAAGCACTGGTGGCTCAACGAAGGCTTCACCAACTACGTCACCACCCGTATCGTCGAAAGCCTGTACGGCGCCGAAGTGGCCGACATCAACCTGCAGGTGGAGCAGGAGGAGGCGTACGCTTCGCTGCCATCGATCGCCCCGGCCAGGCAAGCCTTGCTCACGCGCGGCCCGGACACCGATCCCGAGGCCACCTACACGGACGAGGAGCTGGCCTATCCCAAGGGCGCCTGGCTGCTGCGCACGCTGGAGCAGCGGGCCGGCCGCGCCGTGTTCGACCCGTTCCTGCGCGGCTGGTTCGACCAGCACGCGTTCCAGTCGGCCACCACGGAACAATTTGTCGCCTACCTGCACCACAATCTGCTCGACACGCATCCTGGCTTGATGTCGGCGGCGGAGCTGGATGAATGGCTGTACGGCCAGGGCATCCCGGCCAACGCCGTGCGGGTGGCGTCGCCCCGGCTGGCGGCCGTGGACGCCCAGCGCAGCAGCTGGTTGCGGGGCGAACTGGCCACCGACAAGCTCGATGCCAAACACTGGATCGCGCTCGAATGGATGCACTTCCTGAACGACATCGACGGCAAGGCCAGCGCCGGCCAGATGCGCGAACTGGACCAGAGCTTCGGCCTGGGCAAGAGCGGCAACAATGAGATCGCCTACCGCTTCCTGCTCGGCTCCATCAAGGCCGGCTATGATGTGCGCGCGCCGCTGCAAGCGTTCCTGATGAGCGTGGGACGGCAGAAGTTCGTCGTGCCCCTGTACGCGGCCCTGCTGCAGCGCCCGGACGACCGGGCCTGGGGCCAGGCCCTGTACGCCAAGGCGCGCGAACGCTACCACCCGGTCACGCAGGCGGCCGTCGATAAGAAGTTCGCCGAGAAATAAGCGGCCGGAGGCGGTATATGCTGGCGTATGCTGTCGCCATCAACTGCATATACCGTATAAACCGTTTATAACATTCAAGGCGGAGAGCGGGCGGCGCGGTCCGGCGACGGGTGGCGGCGGGCGATCAGCAGCGGGGGCGGCCACGGCCGCTCAGGCCGGCTGGCTTTCGACCCGGTTGCGGCCCTGGTGCTTGGCGCGGTACAGCGCCAGGTCGGCCGCCTGGAACAGGCTGTCGAGCGCCAGGTGCGGGCCTTCCGAGGCGGCTACGCCGAAGCTGGCCGTCACGTGCAGCACATGGCCGTTGGCCAGCGTGAGCGGCGCCGCCTCGATGGCGCGCCGCATGCGCTCGGCCACCGCGTGCGCGCCCTGCAGGTCGCAGTTGCCTGGCATGACGACGAATTCCTCGCCGCCGTAGCGGGCCAGGATTTCGCCGTCGCGCAATTCCTCGCGCGCCAGCGCGGCGATGCGGATCAGCACCTGGTCGCCGGCGTCGTGGCCGTGGCTATCGTTGACGGCCTTGAAGCGGTCCACGTCGAACAGGATCACGGCCAGCGCCAGTTTGTGCTCGCGCGCGCGCCGCAGGCGCTGGTTGCCGACGGCCGTGAAGGCGCGCCGGTTCAGGATGCCCGTCAAATAGTCGGTGTCGGCGCGCAGCCGCAGTTCCTCGATCAGGCGCTGGCGTTCCAGTTCCAGCTGCTGCTTTTCCAGCCCGGCCGCGCGCAACTGGCCCAGCGCGCGCAGCAGGTCGCCGATCTCGTCGTGGCGCCGGGTTTCGTGCATGCGGATGGAAAAATCGCCGTTGCCCAGCTTGACGAGCGCCCGCGTGGCCTGCGCCAGCGGCACCATCACGCGCGCCCGCAGGATGATCATCAGCAGCGCCATCGCCAGCAGGATGGCGCCGCCCGTCACACAGGCCAGCAGCAGTTCGCGCTGGGCCGTGTCGTAGTCCTGTTGCGCCTGGTCCAGCGCCGCCTCCAGCAGCACGTCGCGCACGGCCAGGATGGGCGTCATGAACGGCACATAGCGTTGCGCGAACTGGGCCGTGTCCATGCCGTAGGGCTGGTGGGCCCGGCTGTCGCGCTCCACCCCCGTCACCAGCGCCAGGCCGCTGTTGAAATACCCTTCATCCATGGTGCGCAGCGCTGCCAGCACCCGCGGGTCGCGGTCGATGGCGCTGGTGGACATGACGATCAGGTGGCGCAGCTGTTCGATCTGGCCGCGCAGGAACTGGATTTGCGTGTGCTCGGTCTCGGCCAGCGGCTGGCCCGAGGCCAGCGCCACCGTCAGGCGCGAGCCGAGCCGGCCCGCGTATTCGCGCAGCTCGACGGCGAAGCGGGCCTTCATGAGGATTTTCGCCAGGTTGGGGTAGGCTTGCTCGGCCGCGCCCGCGTAGCCCGTCACATCGTCCAGCACCACGGGGATCAGCGCGAACATCTGCTCCACGGCCGCCGTCAGCCGCTGCGGCGTGCGCTGGGCCGGCGGCAAGGCGGCCACGGCGTCCACCGCGCGCCGCGCCGCCGCCAGCTGGGCTTCGATGGCGCGCACCGTCGCCGTCGGGCCCTGGGTGGCCGCCAGCGTGGCGGCCAGCCGGGCCAGCGCCTGGTCGCTGGCGGCGCGCGCCACGGCCAGCCGCGCCCGCTTGGCGGGATCGGGCGGCACGGCGTCGCCCATCACGGCGTTGACGGGGCCCCGTTCGAACGACAGCTTCTCGGCCGCGATCATGCCCCGCTGCACCAGTTGCAACGCGTGCAGGCCGCCGCGCGCGGCCCGGTAGTTGTTCCATTCACCCCACAATATCCGGCCCAGCATGGCGCCCACCAGCAGCGCCAGGATGGCCATGGATATGGCGAACATGCGGGTCAGTCTCATTCTCCAGCGCTCCTCGTGGCTGCCAGCCACACGGTGGGGGAGCAGCGATTTTCTAACTAGCAATATGCCACAAGCGCTGGCCGCTGTCGCCCCCGGCGGGGCCTGAAATGGGACGGCGCGCACGAGTAGTGGTACGATTGCGACCGCGCATCAAGGCGGAACGGTCCTCGGGTCCGGCCGGTGGCCCAGCCGGCCACTGGGATTGCTTTGAGGCAAGCCTTGAACCCCATTTAACGAAGGATGAAGTGATGTCTATGCAACGAGTTATGCTGCGTGCCAAGCTGCACCGGGTCACGGTCACGCAAGCGGACCTCCATTACGAAGGTTCCTGTGGTATCGACCAGGATCTGCTGGATGCGGCCGATATCTGGCCCAATGAAAAGATCGAGTTGTACAACGTGAACAATGGCGAGCGCTTCGCCACCTACGCCATTCCCGGCCTGCGCGGCAGCGGCGAGATTTCGCTCAACGGCGCGGCCGCGCGCCGGGCCCAGCTGGGCGACCTGCTCATCATCTGCACCTACGCGCCGATGACGGAAGCGCAGATCGCCAGCTACGAACCCAAGATTGTGTTCGTCGATGGCAACAACAAGATCACGGGCATGAAGCAGTAAACACGGTCCGAAGTAATTCGCTTACAGGAAAACGGCGCTCAGGTGAGCGCCGTTTTTTTATGCCGCCTTCTGCTGCGCGTCCTGCCGCAGCAGCTGCGACATATACTGGGGCGTGATGCCCAGGAAGGAGGCGATCACCTTTTGCGACACCCGCGCCTCCAGGCCCGGATATTCGTCGCGGAATGCGTCCAGCCTGGACTGGGCCGAGGCGGCGCTGCTGTTGTAGATGCTGCGGCCCTGGCGCAGGATGCTGGCCTCCGACACTTTCAGGTAATAGGCGCGTGCCTCCTCGTGCCGCTCGCACAGGCGGCCCACGTCGGCCCAGTCCATGCGGAAACCGTGCAGCGCCGTCTCGGCCACCACGAACTGGCGCGCCGGCAAGCCATCTCGGGCGCGCAGCAAGTCTTCATGCGAGGCCACCGTGTCGCCTTCGGTCCAGAAGCGCAGCGTCACTTCCGTGCCGCCTTCCGTCACAAAGCCGGCCCGCGCCACGCCGCTGTAGATCCAGTGGAACGATTGGGCCACCGTGCCGCTGCGCTGCAGCACCTCGCCCTTGCGCGCGCTGACGGGTACCACCAGCGGCGCCATCAGCCGGTTGATGGCGTCGTACATCTGCTCGCTGACGCCGTAGTGGCGCATGGTTTGCGCCTTGTACTTCTCTCGTTGTTCCAGAAAACCGTGTCTCATGATTATGCTTGCCGAGCCCGGCGACCCGGGCGTAAGTTGGGTTGACATGCCGGCCCAGGCGGATCGGTGCGAGCGTTCCGAGGTGGCGCGGCGGCAGGCGCCGGCGGCGCCGGGCGCGGGGGATGGTCGGGCGTTCTGCGGGGTTGTTTTTTTTATCACTCTCAGTAATAAGCTGCTAAGCAATATAAAGGAATAGATAGTCGAAAACAATTGCCCATTGGTGCAATGTGTTGCAAATAAGAACCATTTTTGTACTTTTATTTCAAACTTAAAGTACGTGATCCTGCCGGCGGCCCGTCTTTTCTATACTGCTGGGCCATCCAGTTCCACCCCCGCTGCGTTTCGCGCTACCATGGCACGGCCAGCGCGCCATGGCGCAGCCGGTGGCTGGCGCGTTTGCGCCAGACCTCATATCGACGATGGGGAGGGGGCGTGATGAGGATCGCTGATCTGGGTATAGGACGGCGCCTGGCGCTGGGTTTCGCGGTGGTGCTGGCGATCCTGATCGTCAACACGGGGCTGGGGATTTACCGCCTGCAGGGTGTGGCCGCCGCCACCCGCACCATGATGGAAGTGCCGCTGGCCAAGGAGCGCATGATCGGCGACTGGTACCGCCTGGTGTACGCGGGCATCCGCCGCACCTCGGCCATCGCCCGCAGTGAAGACCCAGCCCTGGTGGCGTTTTTCGCCGACGACATCGCCAGCTCCACCCGCACCGCCCAGGAGCTGGTCAAGCGCATCGAGGCGCTGGCCGGTGCCGACGACCTGGCCCTGTTCCAGCAAATGAAGGAAGTGCGGGCCCGCTACATCAGCACCCGCGACGCCATCAACAAGACCAAGGCGGCCGGCGACGCGCAAGGCGCGCAGCGTATCCTGGAGCAGCAATACTTGCCCGCCTCGCGCGAATATGAAGCCAAGCTGCAGCAAATGCTGGAACACCAGCGCAAGGAGATTGACAGCGCGGCCAAAGCCATCGACCAGGTGGCCGAGCGCAGCCGCGACCAGTTGCTGTTGCTGGCGCTGCTGGTGGTGAGTTTTGGGGTGGCGTTCGCCTGGTGGCTCACGCGCGGCATCACCGGACCCATCAACGAAGCCGTGGGCGTGGCCCAGCGCGTGGCCGAGGGCCGCCTGTCGGCCGACGGCGCGCCGCGCCAGTTCGCCCATGACGAGCCGGGGCGTTTGCTGCACGCCTTGTACCGCATGTCGGGTAACCTGGAGCGCATCGTGCGCGAAGTGCGGCAGGGCACGGAAACCATCGCCACCGCTTCCGGCCAGATCGCCAGCGGCAACCTGGACCTGTCCTCGCGCACCGAGCAGCAAGCCAGTTCGCTGGAGCAGACGGCATCGTCGATGGAGCAGTTGACGGCCACCGTCAAGCAGAACGCGGAACACGCGCGCCAGGCCAACACGCTGGCCGCGTCGGCCTCGGACGTGGCCCAGCGCGGCGGCGCCGTGGTGTCGGACGTGGTGCAGACCATGGCGTCGATCGACGCCTCCTCGCGCAAGATCGTCGACATCATCGGGGTGATCGACGGCATCGCATTCCAGACCAATATCCTGGCCTTGAACGCGGCCGTGGAAGCGGCCCGCGCCGGCGAGCAGGGCCGCGGTTTCGCGGTGGTGGCGTCCGAGGTGCGCGGCCTGGCCCAGCGCTCGGCCGCGGCGGCCAAGGAGATCAAGCAGTTGATCGACGATTCGGTGGGCAAGGTGGCGGCCGGCACCCGCCTGGTGGACCAGGCCGGCGGCACCATGGAGCAGGTGGTGGCGGCCATCGGCCGGGTCACCGCCATCATGGCCGAGATCAGCGCGGCCAGCGGCGCCCAGACCGACGGCATCGAACAGATCAACGACGCCATCACCCAGATGGACACGGCCACCCAGCAGAACGCCTCGCTGGTGGAGCAGGCCGCCGCCGCGGCCGAGGCCATGCAGGATCAGGCGGCCCGGCTGGCCCAGGCCGTGAGCCTGTTCAAACTCGACGAAGCGGCCGGCGCGCCCGCGCGCTGAGCCCCCCGGGGCGGGGGCGGCCGGCGCTCCCATCAGTCCTTGCTGCCGATGCAGCGGTACACGGCCGCGCCCAGCAGGGCGCCGGCGATCGGCGCCACCCAGAACAGCCACAGCTGGCTGGTGGCCCAGTCGCCCACGTACAGCGCCACGCCGGTGCTGCGGGCGGGATTGACGGAGGTGTTGGTGACCGGAATGCTGATCAGGTGGATCAAGGTCAAGCCCAGGCCGATCGGCAGCGGCGCGAAGCCGGCCGGCGCGCGCGCGTCGGTGGCGCCCAGGATGATCAGCAGGAACATCATCGTCATCACCACTTCCGTCACCAGCGCCGCCGTCAGCGAGTAGCCGCCCGGCGAATGGGCGCCGTAGCCGTTCGAGGCGAAGCCGGCGGCCAGCTCAAAGCCGCTCTTGCCGCTGGCGATCAGGTACAGCACGCCGCCGGCCACGATCGCGCCCAGCACTTGCGCCACGATGTAGGGCAGCAGCTTGGCCGCCGGGAAGCGGCCGCCGGCCCACAGGCCGATCGAGACGGCCGGGTTGAGGTGGCAGCCGGAGATGTGGCCGATGGCGTAGGCCATGGTCAGCACCGTCAGGCCGAACGCCAGCGACACGCCCAGCAGGCCAATGCCCACCCCGGGGAAGGCCGCCGCCAGCACGGCGCTGCCGCAGCCGCCCAGCACCAGCCAGAAGGTTCCAAAAAATTCCGCGCCATATTGTTTCATGTGATCCCTTTGCATAGGTGCGGCCCGCGGGCCGCGATTGAATTAACGTCTAAACAACGTTTGCAATTTACCTTGCGCCTCTGGAAAAGTCCACCACGCGGCCCGCGCGCGCGAAGTTGCGCTTTCGCAACGTGCCATGACGGTTTACCACTCTCCTTGCGTCAACTAATTTCGTACATGAATCTATTTGAATGGCCGCACAGGGGGCGCCCGCTAGAATCGACCAGCCGCAACAGTATGTCGGCGCCCATTTTTTTATTTAAAACATATGAGCAACGGACCCGAATTTTGCGATACAGTTTGTTGACGGTGCAGTGCGCCGCGGCGGCGCCAACTGACCATTTTTTGGTGGGGTCCAATGAATAGATTGTCCGGCTTGAGCAGCACGACCGTCGTTCCGCTGGCGCTGGCGATCGCCGGTGCGGTGGCCACCTTGATCGCCGGCGCGGCCAGCGGCTACGCCATCGTGTTCGCCTTGCTGCTGCTGGCGGCCGGGGCGGTGGGCGCGCGCCAGCTGGGCGCGGCGGCGGCGGCGCGCCAGCGCATGATCGACCACTACCTGGAAGGGCGCGAACAGTTCGGCGACGCCGTGCTGCCCATCTGGTGCCGCCACATCGAATCGTCGCGCAGCCAGATGGAGGACGCCGTGGCCGACCTGGCCGGACGCTTCTCCAACATCGTCGACAAGCTCGACAACGCGCTGCACGTGTCGAGCCTGGAGCAGCAGGGCGGTGGCGGGCCGGCCCTGATCGACGTGTTTGCCAGCAGTGAGAACCAGCTCGGCTCCGTGGTGGCGTCCATGAAGTCGGCCATGGTGTCCAAGCAAACCATGCTGGAACAGATCCAGCAACTGGAACGCTTCACGCGCGAACTGCGCGACATGGCCGAGGGCGTGGCCAGCATCGCGGCCCAGACCAACCTGCTGGCCTTGAACGCGGCCATCGAGGCGGCCCGCGCCGGCCCGGCCGGCCGCGGCTTCGCCGTGGTGGCGCAGGAAGTGCGCAACCTGTCGAACCGCTCGGCCGAGACGGGCCGCAACATCGCCGACCGGGTCGGCCAGATCAGCGCCGCCATTTTGGCCGCCAGCGCCGCGGCCGAACAGTCCAGCGCGGCCGAGGACGCCTCCATGCAGTCGGCCGAAGGCATGATCGAATCGGTGCTGCGCGATTTCCGCCAGGTCACCGACGCGCTGGTGCAATCGTCCGAACTGCTCAAGCAGGAATCGCTGGGCATCCAGAGCGAAGTGGGCGAAGCGCTGGTGCAACTGCAATTCCAGGACCGGGTCAGCCAGGTGATGACCCACGTGCGCGAGAACATGGAACGGTTGCCCGCCATCCTGCGCGACAACCGCGCCCAGTATGAACAGGCGCAGGCGCTGGAACCGTTGCAGGCCGAGCCCCTGCTGGCCGAACTGCAAAAGACCTACGCCATGGCGGACGAGCACGCCGTCCACAGCGGCGCCTTGGCCACCCGGTCACAACAGCCGGCGGCGGCTGACGAAATCACGTTTTTCTAAGGAATGACTATGGCAAAGACCATCATGGTAGTGGACGACTCCGCCTCGTTGCGGCAAGTGGTCGGCATCGCCCTCAAGGGTGCCGGCTATGACGTCATCGAAGGGCGTGATGGCGTGGACGCCTTGTCCAAGTGCACCGGCCAGAAGATCCACCTGGTGGTGTGCGACGTCAACATGCCCAATATGGACGGCATCACTTTCGTCAAGCAGTTCAAGGCGCTGGCCAATTACCGCTTCACGCCCGTCATCATGCTCACCACCGAGTCGCAGGAAGAGAAGAAGCGCGAAGGCCAGGCGGCCGGCGCCAAGGCCTGGGTCACCAAGCCGTTCAAGCCGGAAGTGTTGCTGGGCGCCGTGGCCAAGCTGGTCCTGCCCTGATTTTTTCCTGATCGCGCGCCGGCCCCGACCTCGCGGGCGCCCCGATTCGCACATCGTCCACCGGGAGCCACCATGTCCGCTTCATCCGCCACCGCTTTACCCGTGCGGTTCGCCATCGATGGCGAGCTGACCATCTACCGCGCCGCCGACGTCAAGTCCCAACTGCTGGAGGCGCTGCGCCAGGCCGCGCTGCTGGAAGTGGACTTGTCCGGCGTGACGGAACTGGACACGGCCGGCCTGCAAGTGCTGATGCTGGCCAAGCAGGTGGCCGCCACGGACGGGCGCGCCCTGCGGCTGGTGGGCCACAGCCCGGCCGTGATGGACGTGTTCGAGATGCTGGACCTGGGCGCCTATTTCGGCGACGCCCTGCTGATCCATTCCGCCGCCTGACCACCACCCGTGGTGGCGCGCGACCTTAACCCTGGGGGTGAGCCATGAACCTGGACCAAGCGCTGCAAACGTTTATCGCGGAAAGCCGCGAACTGCTGGAAGAGATGGAGAACGCGCTGCTCAACGTCGACCTGGCCGGTGACCAGGGCGAAGCCATCAACGCCATCTTCCGCGCCGCCCACACCATCAAGGGCTCGGCCGGACTGTTCAGCCTGGACCACATCGTCGCCTTCACCCACGTGGTGGAAAGCTTGCTCGACGAAGTGCGCGACGGCCGCGTGGTGCTCACCGACGAGATGATCGTGCTGCTGCTGTCGTGCTGCGACTTCTTGTCGGGCATGACGGAGGCGCTGGCGGCCGGCCAGCTGGAAGCGGACCCCGACAGCGCGCCCGAAGGCGAGGCGCTGGTGGCGCAGCTCAAGCGCCACATGGACGCCTCGGCGGACGGGCACGGCGCGCCGCAAGGGCAGGCCCAGGCGGCCCCGCTGGCCACCGTGGAGCCGGCCGTGGAGCGCATCGGCGCGGCCACGGACGCGCGCGACCATTGGCACATCTCGCTGCGTTTCGGACGCGAGGTGCTGCGCAACGGCATGGACCCGATCGCCTTCCTGCGCTACCTGGGCAAGCTGGGCACCATCGTCGGCATCGCCACCGTGCCCGACGCGCTGCCGGCCAACCCGGACGAGATGGACGCCGAGCTGTGCTACCTGGGTTTCGAGATCGCATTCGACACCACGGCCGACAAGGCCGCTATCGAAGGCGTGTTCGAGTTCGTGCAGGACGATTGCGAGATCCGCATCCTGCCGCCGCACAGCAAGGTGTCCGAGTATGTGGACTTGATCCGCGCATTGCCCGAGCGCGACGCGCGGCTGGGCGAGATCCTGGTGCGCTGCGGCAGCGTGACGGCGCGCGAACTCGACAGCGCACTCAACCATCAGGCCAGCGGCGAACCGCAGCAGCTGGGCAGCATCCTGGTGGAAGGCGGCAACGTGCCGCCGGTGGTGGTGGAAGCGGCGCTGGCCAAGCAAAAGCAGGTGTCGGAACAGAAGGCCCAGGAAAGCCGTTCGATCCGCATCGATTCGGACAAGCTGGACCGCCTGATCGACCTGGTGGGCGAACTGATCATCGCCGGCGCGCGCGCCAACATGATCGGCCAGAAGATCCACAACACGGAGCTGCTCGAATGCACGTCCGTGCTGTCGAACCTGGTGGAGGAAGTGCGCGACGCGGCGCTGGAACTGCGCATGGTCAAGATCGGCGCCACCTTCAACCGCTTCCAGCGCGTGGTGCACGACGTGGCCCGCGAGCTGGGCAAGGACATCGGCCTGCTGGTCGACGGCGAGGACGCCGAACTGGACAAGACGGTGGTGGAGAAGATCGGCGACCCGCTCATGCATCTGGTGCGCAACGCCATGGACCACGGCATCGAGCCGGCCGAGGCGCGGCTGGCGGCCGGCAAGCCGGCCAAGGGCATGATCAAGCTGAACGCCTTCCACGAGTCGGGCAATATCGTGATCGAAGTGAGCGACGACGGCGGCGGTTTGCGCAAGGAGAAAATCCTGGCCAAGGCCATCGAACGGGGCCTGGTCGATCCCGAGCGCAAGCTCAGTGATTCGGAGATCTACAACCTGATCTTCGAGGCCGGGTTCTCCACGGCCGAGAAGATCACCAACCTGTCGGGCCGCGGGGTGGGCATGGATGTGGTCAAGCGCAACATCTCGGCCCTGCGCGGCAGCGTCGACGTGGGCAGCGTGGAAGGCCAGGGCACCACCGTCACCGTGCGCCTGCCGCTGACCCTGGCCATCATCGACGGCTTCCTGGTGCAGGTGGGCGGTTCCGTGTTCGTGATTCCGCTCGACATGATCGAGGAATGCATCGAATACGCGGCCGAACCGGGCCAGGACTATAGCAACCTGCGGGGCCAGGTGCTGCCCTTCATCCGCCTGCGCGAGTTGTTCCGGCTGCAGGGCACGGCCACCCGGCGCGAAAGCATCGTCGTGCTCAAGTATGGCAACCAGCGCGCCGGGCTCGTGGTCGACACCCTGCTGGGCGAGTTCCAGACCGTGATCAAGCCACTCAGCCCCATGTTCAGCGAAGTCAAGTGCATCAGCGGTTCCACCATCCTCGGCAGCGGCGACGTGGCCCTGATCCTGGACGTGGCCGCGCTGATGTCTACCGTCACCGGCAAGGGCCTGGCCGCGCTGGCCGCCTGAGCCGGTTCGTGCCGTCCACCGAGAAAGAGCAAGCCATGAACCAAGTCGTCGATCGCGCCACCCCCGCCGCCAGCGGCCGTGCCATGGTGGCGCCGCAGCAGGGCGCGGGCCCGCTGCCCAGCCAGTTCCTGACCTTCATGCTGGGCGAGGAACAGTTCGCCGTGGGCATCCTGGGCATCAAGGAAATCATCGAATACGGCAGCCTGGCCGGCGTGCCCATGATGCCCGACTGCGTGCGCGGCGTGATCAACCTGCGCGGCGCCGTGGTGCCCGTGATGGACCTGGCGGCCCGCTTCGGCCGCTCCGCCAGCCCGATCACCAAGCGCAGCTGCATCGTCATCGTGGAAGTGCAGGAGGTCGACGGCGACGGCCAGCAGGTGCTGGGCATGCTGGTCGACGCTGTCAACGCCGTGGTCGACATCGCGGCGGCCGACATCGAACCGCCGCCATCGTTCGGCACCCGGATCCGGCCCGACTTCATCGCCGGCATCGGCAAGCACAACGGCAAGTTCGTCAGCCTGCTGGCTATCGAACGCGTGCTGTCGAGCGGCGAGATCGTGGAACTGGCGCGCCAGAACCAGGCCGTCCGCAACTGAATGCCTGACCCGGGGGCCGTCCATGTCGCTCATCACGATCACCGATCGCGAATTCAACCAGTTCCAGCGTTTCATCTTCGACGCGGCCGGCATCTTCATGGCCAATGGCAAGCAGGCGCTGGTCAGCGGCCGCCTGGCCAAGCGCCTGGCGCACTACCAGCTGGCCAGCTACAGCGATTACCTGCGCCTGCTGGAAAGCCGGGCCCAGCCCGCCGAGCTGCAGGTGGCGGTCGACCTGTTGACCACCAACGAGACTTATTTCTTCCGCGAGCCCAAGCATTTCAAGCTGCTGGCCGACCTGGCGCAGGAAGCGCGCGCCAAGGGCCGCGCGCTGCGCGTGTGGAGCGCGGCCTGCTCCAGTGGCGAGGAGCCGTACAGCATCGCCATGGTGCTGGCCGACGTGCTGGGCGAGGCGGCCTGGGAAGTGCTGGGCACCGACATCAGTACCCGGGTGCTGGAGCGGGCCCGCTGCGGCCACTATCCGATGGAACGGGCCAGCCAGCTGCCGCCAGCCTACCTCAAGCGCTTTTGCCTCAAGGGCCAGCAGCGCGAGGCGGGCACGATGTTGATCGAGCGCTCCTTGCGCAACCGGGTCCAGTTCCAGCACTTGAACTTGAACGAACCGTTGCCCAAGCTGGGCACCTTCGACGTGATCTTCCTGCGCAACGTGATGATCTATTTCAACCTGGAAACCAAGCGCCAGGTGGTGGCGCGCCTGCTCAACCAGCTCAAGCCGGGCGGCCATTTGTTGATCGGCCACTCGGAAACCCTGAACGACATCTGCGACACGGTGCACGCCGTGGCGCCGTCGATCTACCGCAAGAGTTGACCATGCCCGAAGCCAAGTGCATCGATATCTTCCTCATGCCCGGCGACTGCTTCGTGGGCGATGAGCAATACCGGGTGCGCACGCTGGTCGGTTCCTGTGTCTCCGTCACGCTGTGGCATCCGCGGCTGCGGGTGGGCGCCATGTCGCACTTCCTGCTGCCGGGCAGCAACCGCAAGCGCGACAAGCCTGGCCCCGCCGGCACCTATGGCGCGGACGCGATGGATTACCTGCTGGCTGAGCTGGACCGGCTGGGTGTGCCGCTGACCCAGTGCGAGGGCAAGATCTTCGGCGGCGGTGCCATGTTCCCGCGCCACGCCCGGGTCAAGGATATCGGCATGCAGAACGGCGATTGCGCACGCGACCTGATGCGCCAGCACGGCATCCGCATCGTTTCCGAAAGCCTGTTTGGCGAAGGCCACCGGCAATTGATATTCACCATCCGCACCGGCGAAGTGTTGAGCCGCCAGGTGCCGCCGGAGTTCGCCCTCCACCCACAGCCGCGCAACAAGGAGCAGGCATGAAGGCCATCGAAGTGATGATCGTGGACGATTCGGCCGTGGTGCGCCAGGTGCTGAGCGCGTTGCTCAACGCCGCGCCCGGCATTACCGTCACCCATGCCGTGGCCAATCCCATCCTGGCCATGGAGCGCATGAAGAGCCAGTGGCCGGACGTGATCGTGCTCGATGTGGAAATGCCGCGCATGGACGGCATCACCTTCCTGCGCAAGATCATGGCCGAGCACCCCACGCCCGTGGTGATCTGTTCCACCTTGACGGAGAAGGGGGCCCAGACCTCGGTCGAGGCGCTGAGCGCCGGCGCCGTGGCCATCATCACCAAGCCGCGGCTGGACCTCAAGCAATTCCTGCACGACAGCGCCGAGGAACTGGTGTCGGCCGTGCGGGCCGCGGCCGGCGCCAACGTGCGCCGGCTGGCCGGGCGCGCCGCCGCGCCGGTCCATCCCACCGTCAAGCACAACGCCGACGTGATCCTGCCGCCGGCCGAAGGCCCGCGCGCCATGACGCAGACCACGGAACGGGTGGTGGCCATCGGCACCTCGACCGGCGGCACCCAGGCGCTGGAGGAAGTGCTGACGGCGCTGCCGCGCGTGACGCCGGGCATGGTGATCGTGCAGCACATGCCGGAGAAATTCACGGCCGCCTTCGCCGCGCGGCTTGACAGCGTGTGCCAGATCCGCGTCAAGGAGGCGGCCAATAACGACCGCGTGCTGCAAGGCCAGGCCCTGATCGCGCCCGGCGGCAAGCACATGCTGCTGCGCCGCACGGGCGCCCAGTACTACGTGGAAGTGGTGGATGGCCCGCTGGTGAACCGGCACCGGCCATCGGTCGACGTGCTGTTCCGCTCGGTGGCCCGCTGCGCCGGCGCCAACGCGCTGGGCGTGATCATGACGGGCATGGGCGACGATGGCGCGGCCGGCCTGCTGGAGATGCTCAAGGCCGGGGCCCGCACCGTGGCCCAGGACGAGGCCAGCTGCGTGGTGTACGGCATGCCCAAGGAAGCCGTGAAACGGGGCGGGGTGGAGAAATCCATGCCGCTGAACCTGATCTACCGCGACATCCTGGCCCAGTTGGCCGGGTTCGGCAACTGAGACTGGCGCCGCCATGAACGCCACCACCATCACCACTGACGCGGGGGCGGCGGCCGCCACCCGCGCGGGCGCGCCCTGGCACGGCCAGCGCGTGATGGTGGTGGACGACAGTGCCGTCCAGCGCAGTTATTTGGTGAGCCTGCTGCGCGAACTGGGCTGCGGCACCATCCTGGAGGCGGGCGACGGCAACGAAGCGTTGCGCCTGCTGGAAGCGGAGCAGGGCGTGCCGCTGTTCCTGGTGCTGACGGACCTGGAGATGCCGGGCATGGACGGCATCGAACTGACTTGCCAGCTGCGCGAGCGGCGCCTGGCCCAGCACCTGATCGTGGTCAGCGCGCGCGACCCGCGGCTGCTGGAGATCATCGAGAACATGGGCTCGGAGGACGCCGCCATCGGCCTGCTGGGTACGCTGCTCAAGCCGGTGCAGCGCGACGCGCTGGAAGGCTTGCTGGCGCGGGCCGGGCGGGGCGAGGCGGCCCAGGCCGCGTTGCCCGAGCACGCCTTGCCGGCCATCGGGGAACTGGAGCAGGCGCTGGCGGCCGGCCAGTTCCTGCTGCACTACCAGCCCAAGGTGGTCATGCGCAGCGGCCACCTGAAGGGGCTGGAAGCGCTGGCGCGCTGGCAGCACCCGGTACGGGGCCTGCTGGCGCCGCAGCATTTCATCCCGGCGCTGGAAGGCACGCCGCTGATGGCCGGGTTCACGCTGGCGCTGGTGCGCCAGGTGCTGGACCAGTTGACGGAGTGGCAGCAGGCCGGTTTGCCGCCCTTGACGGTGTCGGTCAACCTGTCGGCCGACAACCTGGCCGACCGCGGCTTCGTGGACTTGCTGGCGGCGGCCGTGCAGGCGGCTGGCGTGGCGCCGGCCGCGCTGGTGTGGGAAGTGACGGAAACCAGCGTGATGCGCCAGTTGTCGCAGGCGCTGACCAACCTGGGGCGCTTGCGGCTGATGGGTTTCGGGCTGGCCATGGACGACTTCGGCATCGGCTATTCGTCGATGCAGCAGTTCGCCCGCTGCCCGTTCACGGAATTGAAGATAGACCGCGCCTTCGTCAACGGCGCGGCCCAGTGGCCGAACCGCCACGTGGTGTTGAAAAGCGCGCTGGAACTGGGCCAGCGGCTGGGCGTGGCCACCGTGGCCGAAGGGGTGGAGACGGAGGAAGACTGGCGCTTGCTGCGCGCGCTCGGTTGCGACCTGGCGCAAGGCTATCTGCTGGCCCGGCCCATGCCGGCCGACGCGCTGGTGACATGGATGAGGACTAACCGGCGGCGCCTGCGGGCGCTGGCGGAAGAAAATGTGGGCCCGGACTGAACACCGCCCGGGCGCTCGCGCGGCAAGGAAAACGATAACAGGACAGATGTCCGGAACAAGGGAGAAGCGGTATGTTTGCACAATTGACGGTGAAAGCCAAAATCAGCGCGCTGCTGGCGGTGGCGGTGCTGGCCTTGCTGGCGGTGATGATGGTGGCCTTTATGGGCTTGAAGAAGCAAAGCGAGATGTTGAACGAGGTGGGCCGCAATCGCATGCCATCAGTCCAGGGCTTGCAGATGATCAACGAGGGCCAGACGGCCCTGC
The DNA here is from genome assembly GCF_014042355.1 of Rugamonas apoptosis. Taxonomy (GTDB): domain Bacteria; phylum Pseudomonadota; class Gammaproteobacteria; order Burkholderiales; family Burkholderiaceae_D; genus Rugamonas; species Rugamonas apoptosis. The sequence goes on along the minus strand of NZ_JACEZU010000001.1, from coordinate 216,630 downwards.
GTTCGTCCAGCCGCGGCATGGAAGCGCTGGCCCCGTATCCCGCCCAGTGGGGCGAGGTGGGCGAAATCTTGAAGCGCAAGCAAAATGCCTGGGCCCGGGTGGACAAGGGCTGGAAGATCTACGAACCGCTGCCCCAGTCGCCGGAAGAGGAACGGCTGTGGAACCAGTTCGTCAAGGAGTGGAACGAGTGGAAGCAGGGCGACGCCAGGATCGATCAGATCGCCGGCCAGATCAGTAGCGCCGACGGTGCGGCCAAGGCCAAGGCCTTGTTCGATGAGCTGCACCGTGCGTTGATGGATAACCGGCCGCGCTTCACGGCGGCCGAGGCCAGCATAGGCAAGCTGGTGGAAATGAACGTGCGTTACGGCGACGAGGCCGTCAAGGAGGCCGAGGCCGCTTCGAGCCGCGCCACCAGCCAGATGTACACCGCCTCCCTCATCTCGCTGGTGCTGTTGGTGGGCCTGGGCCTGATCATCCTGCGCGGCATCCTGCGTCAACTGGGCGGCGACCCCGGTTACGCGGCCGAGATCGTGCGCCGGGTGGCCGACGGCGACCTGACGGCCGAGGTGGAGCTGAAAGCGGGCGACAACACCAGCCTGCTGGCGGCCATGAAGGGCATGATCGAAAAACTGTCGCATGTGGTGCAGGAAGTAAACAACGGCGCCGAGGCGCTGGCCAGCGCTTCCGAGGAAGTATCGGCTACGGCCCAGTCGCTGTCGCAGGCGGCCAGCGAGCAGGCCGCCGGCACCGAGCAGACTTCCGCCTCGGTGGAGCAGATGACGGCCTCCATTTCGCAGAACACGGAAAACGCCAAGGTCACCGACGGCATCGCCAGCAAGGCGGCGCAGGAAGCGGCCGAAGGGGGCGAAGCCGTCAAGTCCACCGTGGCAGCCATGCAGCAGATCGCACGCAAGATCAGCATCATCGACGACATCGCCTACCAGACCAACCTGCTGGCCTTGAACGCGGCCATCGAGGCGGCCCGCGCCGGTGACCACGGCAAGGGCTTCGCCGTGGTGGCGGCCGAGGTGCGCAAGCTGGCCGAGCGCAGCCAGGTGGCGGCCCAGGAGATCGAGCAGGTGGCCAGCAGCAGCGTGGAGCTGGCGGAGAAGGCGGGCAAGCTGCTCGACGAGATGGTGCCGAACATCCGCCGCACCTCCAATCTGGTGCAGGAGATCACGGCCGCGTCGGAAGAGCAATCGTCGGGCGTGGGCCAGATCAACTCGGCCGTCACCCAGTTGTCGCAGACCACCCAGCAGAACGCCTCCAGCTCCGAGGAACTGGCCGCCACGGCCGAGGAAATGAGCGGCCAGGCCGAGCAGTTGCAGCAGACCATGTCGTTCTTCAAGTTGCAAGGCGGTAGCTACCAGCGCGGCGCGCTGCGCAAGATGGGCAAGGCGTCCGCCAAGCCGGCGCGCGGTTTCGGCGGCAGCCGCCAGATGAGCGAGATGAGCGATCCGGATGAATCGCACTTCGTCAAATTCTAGTACTGGGCAAGCCAGCAAACGTTGCTAGCGATCCAGAGGGCACTTTTCCCGGAGGCGTCATGAACTTCAATAACCTGAAAGTATCCACCCGCTTGGGCCTGGGCTTTACCGCCGTGCTCGTCCTGCTGCTGATCGTGGCGGGGCTGGGATTGAACAACATGGCGAAAATTGAGGACAAGCTCGATGAAATCGTGACGCAAAATAATGTGGAAGGCGCCCTGGCCTCGGAGCTGGGGCGCTGGACGCAGGACAAGGCGATCGCGGTGCGCAATGTGGTGCTGCTGACCGAGGTGGTGGACATGCAGCCGGAAGACGCGCGCATCAAGGCCGACACCCAGAAGTTCGAGGCGGCGCTGGACAAGCTGGGCAAAATGTTCGACAGCATCAGCGGCACCACGCAGGAAGAAAAGGCCTTGTTCGCCAAGATCAAGAGCCTGAACGGGGGCGTGACCGTGCTGGTGGATAAGGTCGCGGTGCTGGGCCTGGCCAACAAGAACGACGAAGCCACGCGCATGCTGATGAAGGAGGTCCGCCCGCCGCAGGGGCAGTTGCAGGCTGCGGTGCAGGAACTGGCGGCGCTGGAAACGAAATTGAACCAGGAGGCGGCGGAAGAGGCGCGCCAGGCTTATCTGGCCGCGCGCAAGGTGACGCTGATCACGGTGCTGGTGGCCGTGCTGGCCAGCATAGCGATTGGCTGGTTGATCACGCGCCAGTTGCTGCGCCAGCTGGGTGGCGAACCGGCTTACGCGGCCGAGATCGTGCGCCGGGTGGCCGAGGGTGACCTGACGGCCGAGGTGGAGATCAAGGCCGGCGACAAAACCAGCCTGCTGGCGGTCATGAAGGGCATGACCGAGCGGCTGTCGCATGTGGTGCAGGAAGTGAACAACGGCGCCGAGGCGCTGGCCAGCGCTTCCGAGGAAGTGTCGGCCACGGCCCAGTCGCTGTCGCAGGCGGCCAGCGAGCAGGCCGCCGGCACCGAGGAGACCTCGGCCTCGGTGGAGGAAATGACGGCTTCCATTTCGCAGAACACGGAAAACGCCAAGGTCACGGACGGCATCGCCAGCAAGGCGGCGCAGGAAGCGGCCGAGGGCGGCGAAGCCGTCAAGTCCACCGTGGCGGCCATGCAGCAGATCGCACGCAAGATCAGCATCATCGACGACATCGCCTACCAGACCAACCTGCTGGCCTTGAACGCGGCCATCGAGGCGGCCCGCGCCGGTGACCACGGCAAGGGCTTCGCCGTGGTGGCGGCCGAGGTGCGCAAGCTGGCCGAGCGCAGCCAGGTGGCGGCCCAGGAGATCGAGCAGGTGGCCAGCAGCAGCGTGGAGCTGGCGGAGAAGGCGGGCAAGCTGCTCGACGAGATGGTGCCGAACATCCGCCGCACCTCCAATCTGGTGCAGGAGATCACGGCCGCGTCGGAAGAGCAATCGTCGGGCGTGGGCCAGATCAACTCGGCCGTCACCCAGTTGTCGCAGACCACCCAGCAGAACGCCTCCAGCTCCGAGGAACTGGCCGCCACGGCCGAGGAAATGAGCGGCCAGGCCGAGCAGTTGCAGCAGACCATGTCGTTCTTCAAGCTCGGTGGCGGCAACCGTTCCCAGCAGGTCACCCCGCGCAAGGGAGGCAAGGCATCGGCCAGGCCGGCGCGCGGTGGCGGCGGTACCCGCCAGATGAGCGAGATGAGCGATCCGGATGAATCGCACTTCGTCAAATTTTGAATCAGGAGCCCGCCATGAGCGCACTGTCCGTCATGTCCACCGCGCCGGCCGACGCCGGCCCGGCCCAGTTTCTCACCTTCATGCTGGGCAGCGACATGTTCGCCATCGGCATCCTGGCGATCAAGGAAATCATCGAGTACGAGGGCGTGACGAGCGTGCCGCAAATGCCGGCCTGCATCAGCGGCGTGATCAACCTGCGTGGCACGGCCGTGCCCGTCATGGACTTGGCGCGGCGCCTGGACCGCGTTCCTTCGCCCATCGGTAAGCGCACCTGCATCATCGTGGTGGAGGTCGATACGGACGATGGGCCGTTCGTGATCGGCATCCTGGTGGACGCCGTCAACGCCGTGCTCGACATCAACGCGGCCGATATCGAACCGGCGCCCGCGTTCGGGGCCCAGGTGCGGGCCGACTTGCTGCAAGGCATAGGCAAGGTGCAGGGCCGCTTCGTGCTGTTGCTCAATGTGCAGCACGTGGTGTCGGCCAGCGACATCGGCGCCATGGCCGCGCTGGCGCCGGCCCAGGCGCTCGCCTGAGCACGCCTGCCTTGCAGAACGCAAGGCAAGAATTGGTGAGAATTGGCGTGCATTAATCCGTCAAAATAGCTTGCAGGGTTCGCGCGTCCTGGGGGTGCGCGGGCCATGCCCACCGGTCCGGCCGCCGCGCCGTCCGGGCCGGTCCCACCACCACACCGCGCCGCCCGTGTCGGGTCCGGCGTTCAGGAGTCGCATATGCTCAAGCAGATGAAAATGGAAACCCGGCTGCACTTCGGTGTGGGCGCCATCGTAGTGCTGGTGATCGCCCTGGGGCTGGTCGCCTTCGCCAACCTGTCGACGCTGCAAGGCACGTGGGGCGGCTTCGAGACGGTCACGCTGGCGCGCAAGGATGCCGTGTTGGGCGTGATCAAATCGCGTGGCGAGGCCGTGCACCACTTCAAGAACTATATTTTGCGCGGCGGCGACAACGCGGCCCAGTTCCGGGCCGACCTGATGGCGATCGACAAACAAGTGGCCGCCTACCGCGCGGCCGGCGATCCGGGCCGCGAGGAACTGGTCCAGCTCGACGCGCTGCTGACGGCCAGCCGGGCCTATGGCGACACCATGATCCAGCTCGAAGCCATGCGCGAAAAAGGCATGACGGCCGTCGAGATGGACCGCAGCATCAAGGGCGCCGACGCCGCCATCTCCGCCGCCAGCGAAAAACTGCTGCAATTGAACGGCGCCGACACCCGCGCCGCGTCGGCCCGCATGACGTCGGTGGCCGAACAGGCCAAGGTGTGGATCCTGTCGTTCGACGTCGTCATCGCCGTACTGGGCTGCACGCTGGCCGTGTGGATCTCGCGCAGCCTGTCGGCCATCGTGCGCGATGTGCAGGGCGTGGTGGGCACCCTGGGCGCGGCCGCGCAGGAAGTGAATGCGACGGCCCAGTCGCTGTCGCAATCGGCCAGCGAGCAGGCCGCCGGGGTGGAGGAGACCAGCGCCTCGATCGAACAGATGACGGCCTCGATCGCGCAGAACGCGGAGAACGCCAAGATCACCGATGGCATGGCGACCCAGGCCGCGCAGGACGTGGCGCGCGGCGGCGACGCCGTCAAGGCCACGGCGGCGGCCATGAAGCAAATCGCCGGCAAGATCGGCATCATCGACGACATCGCCTACCAGACCAATCTGCTGGCGCTGAACGCGGCCATCGAGGCGGCCCGCGCGCACGAGCATGGCAAGGGTTTCGCGGTGGTGGCGGCCGAAGTGCGCAAGCTGGCCGAGCGCAGCCAGGTGGCGGCCCAGGAGATCGGCAAGGTGGCGGCCGACAGCGTGGAGCTGGCCGAGCAGGCCGGCCAGATGTTCGACCAGATGGCGCCCAACATCCGCAAGACGTCCGACCTGGTGCAGGAGATCGCGGCCGCGTCGGAGGAGCAATCGTCGGGTGTGCGGCAGATTAACAGCGCCGTCGGGCAGTTGAGCCAGGCCACCCAGGTCAACGCGGCCAGCTCCGAGGAACTGGCCGCCACGGCCGAGGAAATGAGTGCCCAGGCCGAGCAGCTCGACCAGTTGATGGCCGTGTTCAAGCAATACGCGGCGGCCGACCCCATGCGGCGCGCGGCGCCGCGCCGGCCCGTGTCGATCAAGGCCGGCGCGCGCCGTCCCGCCGGCGCCAAGCCCGGCCCGGCGCTGGCCGTGGCGAGCGGACCGGACGAGGGCCACTTCACGCGCTTCTAATGGGCATGCGCAATTCGCGCGGCATCGTCCACTAGTAAATCGGCGCCAGCGCCTGCGCCTGGTCCTGCCAGTTCCGCACATAGGCCGGCGCCGCCACGGCGCAGGCTGGATCCGCCACGGGCGCCACGCGCGCCCGGGTGAACGGCAGCACGCCGGCCCAGACCGGCCATGCCAGGTCTTCCGCATCATCGTTGGGACCGCCCGCGCGCACCTTGCAGGCCGCTTCGGCCAGGCTGATGCGCAGCACCGTGGTGGCCGCGTATTCCTTGTCGTTGCCGGGACGGATCTCGGCCTGGCGGCCCGGCGCCAGCTTCTCCATCAACGCCTCCAGCGCCGCGTGCTTGCCGGCGTCCTCCTCCACCACCTCGAAGCGGCCGTACACCATGGCCGAGCGGTAGTTCATCGAATGGTTGAACGCGGAACGGGCCAGCACCAGGCCGTCCAGGTGGCTGATGGTGACGCAGCACGTCTGCCGCAGCAGTTGCTTGAGCAGGCGGCTGCCGTTGGAGCCGTGGATGTACAGGTGACCGCCGCTGCGCCAGCAGGCCGTGGGGATGCAGTGGGCGCCATGGTCGTCGCTGAAGGCGATGTGGCACAGGTAGGCGTCGTCGACGATCGCATGCAAGGTGGCTGCATCGTAGCGGGCGTTCTCAGCAATGCGGCGTACGCGGGTGCGGTCGCTGGCGGGGACGGGGACGGCGGTGTCTTTCATCGGGGCGGTTCCAGAAAAATTGTTGAGTACTCAATATAATGGGGTGCTGGCTCTGGTAACAGGTCCAGTGCCACGCAATTTCATGGAGCCACGAATGGATTACGCCCGCCTCATCGACCGCTTTACGGAACGCCACCGCCAGCACGGCTGGCCGCGCCAGCGCCTGCTGCACGAATGCCTGCGGGCCGCTATCCGCGATGGCACGCTGGCCGCCGGCACCCGGCTGGTGGCCACGCGCGCGCTGGCCGAGGAATTGGGCGTGGCCCGCAACACCGTGCTGTACGCGTATGAACAATTGGCCAGCGAAGGTTATCTGCGCACGGACCGGCGCGGCACGGTGGTGGCGGCGGTGGCGCCGGAGCGCCCGCCCGTGGCCGCCGCGCCGGCCGCGCGCGCGGGCCTGGCGCGCCGCATGCGCCAGTTGCCGGTGGCGCCGGCCAGCGACGAGTCCGGCGCCTTCGTGCCCGGCGTGCCGGCGCTGGACCAGTTCCCGCTTACCTTGTGGCGCCGCATGCTGGAGCGGGCCTGGCGCGGGCTGACGGTGGCGCAGCTGAACTACGCCGACCCGGCCGGCGAGCCGGTCTTGCGGGCCGCCATCGCCGACCACCTGCGGGCCGCGCGCGGGGTGGTGTGCGAGGCCGATCAAGTGTTCATCACGGACGGCACCCAGAGCAGCCTGGACCTGTGCGCGCGCGCCTTCGCTGACGAGGGTGATACCGTCTGGCACGAGCATCCCGGCTACGCGGGCGCGCTGGCCGCGTTCCGCGCGGCCGGACTGGACGTGCAGGGCATTGCGGTGGACGAGGAAGGCATGGCGCCGCAAGCGGACGACTGGCGCGACCGTCCGCCGCGGCTGGTGTACACCACGCCGTCGCACCAGTATCCGACCGGCTCCGTGCTGAGCCTGCGGCGCCGTCTGGCGCTGCTGGCGGCCGCCCGCGCGGCCGGCGCCCTCATCATCGAGGACGACTATGACAGCGAGTTCCGCCACGACGGCGCGCCGCTGTCGGCCATGCAGGGCCTGGAGCCGGACGCGCCCGTGCTCTACCTGGGCACCTTCAGCAAGACCATGTTCCCGTCGCTGCGGATCGGCTTCGTGGTGGTACCGCCGGCGCTGGCGGCGGCCTTGGCCAGCGTGCGTGGCCAGGCCAGCGCGCGCGGGCGCGTGGCCGACCAGCTGGCGCTGGCGGAATTCCTGCGCAGCGGCCAGTTCGCGCTGCACCTGCGCCGCATGCGCCGCCTGTACCGCCAGCGGCGCGATGCGCTGGTGGCGGCCCTGGAAACCCACATGGGATCGGTGGCCACCGTCCATGGCGGCTCGGCCGGCATGCACCTGGCGCTGCGGTTCACCGACCCCTCGCTGTCGGACACGGCCCTCAGCGCCCAGGCGCGCGCCCACGGCATCGTGGCGCGACCGTTGAGCGAGCACGCGGTGCAGGGGGCGACGGGCTGGCAGGGGCTGATGCTGGGCTACGCGCAGGTGCCGGCCGAGCGGATGGATGAGTTGGTCAGGCAGTTGGCGGCGCTGCTGCACCTGGCGGCGTACACGCCAGGAGGACGCGGGATGAAAAAAGGGCCAGACCCGAGAGTCTGACCCCATTGCTTGCATCATGCCGCCGGACTGGCCGGCGGCGCTGTATGCCGGCTTAGAACGCCGAATCGACGCGCACGTACATCGAGCGGCCGTTCACGCCGATCGGGCAGGTTTCCCAGCAGCGGGTGAAGCCCAGTTTGGGGAAGATGCCGCCGTTGGTCCACTGGTCAGGCAGGGTGTTGAACAGGTTGCTCGCACCCACGCTCACGAAAGTGCGCTGGCTGAACGCGTAGCGCACCGAGCTGTCGACCAGCCACTTGGCGCCCCAGGTGAACAGTGGGCTGAAGTTCTCGGCCTTCACTTCGCCATAGTAGTTGGCGCGCACGTTCACATCCCATGGGCCGGTGGTCACGTCGGCACCGATCACGTGGTGCTGGCGTGGCTGGCCATGTTCCAGCAGCGTCACTTGCGATTGGTCGAACAGCTGTTCGCCGGTCAGCACGGAGGACGAGGAATGGCGTTTCGTCACTTCCGTCTTGTTGAAGCCCAACTGGCCAGACAGCACCAGCTTGGCCCCCGAGAAGTGGGAGGTATGGTCGGCCACGATGTCCAGGCCGCGGGTGCGGGTGTCGACGGCGTTGGTGAAGAACTGGGCCTGGCCCACGCCCAGCGGCTTGAGGATGTTGGCGATCGGGCCGCCATTGGCCTCAGGCGCGATCTCGCTCGAGAACACGATGCGGTCCTTGATCTTGATCTGGTAGGCGTCCACCGTCAGCGACATGTTCTTGGCTGGACGCAGCACCATACCGACGCTGCCGCTGGTCGAGGTTTCCTCTTTCAGCGGGGCGATGCCGAACGCCTGGGTCACGGCGCTGCCCTGGCGGGCGGTCAGGGTTTCCGTCAGCACGCCATTGTTCAGGTTGGTCGACACGGAGCTGTAGAACTCTTGCTGCACGCTGGGGGCGCGGAAGCCGGTCGAGACGCTGGCGCGCAGGCCCACTTCCTTGACCGGATCCCAGCGCGCGCTCAGCTTGCCGGTGGTGGTGCTGCCGAAGTCCGAGTATTTTTCCCAACGCACGGCGCCAGCCAGGGTCAGGTTGTCGACCGGCTTGTGCTCGGCGTCCAGATACAGGGCGATGTTGTGGCGGCCGGAATCGACGGCCGTGCCTGGCGTGTAGCCGGGGAAGCCCTGGATGCCGGAGGCGGCCGTCTTGCCGTCCTGGCCGACGATGGCGATGGCCGGGTTGTTGGTGCGGCCGTACTGGTAGGACACGGGGTCGCCCGCTTCGATCTGGTAGTTGTCGGCGCGGTATTCGAAGCCGGTGGCCAGGAACACGCTGCCGGCGCCCACTTGCAACGGACCTTTGAGGTCGGCGTTGATGGTGGTCTGGGTGAACTTCAGCTTGCCCGTGTCGGCCTCGCGTGGCGATTCGGCGTAGATGCCGCCGCCCGGTTTCGGCTCATACCAGTAGCTGGTGTTGATGGAGTTCGCTTCGTGGAAGTCCAGTTCGCTTTCGCCATGGTTGATCGACAGGTCGGCCTTCCAGTCGTTGGCCAGGTCGCGGCGGTAGCCGAAGGCGAACGAGTTGTCCTTGATGGTGGTCTGGATGTTGGGCAGGAAACCGTTCGGATACACTTCCGGCACGGTGCGGCCGTCGTCGGCCGAACGGTAGAAGCCGTAGGAATTGCCTTTGCGTTTGGACAGGCCGCCGAAGGAATAGAACTCGCCGCTCTTGTCCACGGGCAGGGCCGCGTTCCACCACAGGTAGCCATCCTTGGCCTCGCCGTCGCCGATGTGCTGGGTCACCCGGGGCGGGTTCACGCGGGCCGAGTCGGGGCCGGCGCGGTTGGTTTCGCCGCGCTTGCGGGCTTCGGCCGTCAGGTTCACAAAGCCGCCATCCTGGCCCAGCGCGAAGCCGGTGTTGGCGCTGCCCGAATACAGGTCGCCGTCGCCTTCGGAGGTGGTGCCGACGGTGCCGCTGACGGTGGTTTCCTTGACCTGGCTCTTGAGTACGATGTTGATCACGCCGGCGATGGCGTCTGAACCGTACTGGGCGGCCGCGCCGTCACGCAGCACTTCGATGTGGTGAATGGCGCCCAGCGGAATGGCGTTGATGTCGGTACCGGCCGAGCCGCGGCCCACGGTCTGCTGCACGTTCACCAGCGCTTGCTGGTGGCGGCGCTTGCCGTTGACGAGCACCAGCACCTGGTCAGGGCCGAGCGAGCGCAGCGTGGCCGGACGGATGCTGTCCGTGCCGTCGCTGACGAAGGTGGTGGAGAAGTTGAACGAAGGGTCCAGCGTCTGCAGCAGTTTGCCCAGCTCCAGCGGGCCGGCCGTTTGCATGTCCTTCAGGCTGATCAGGCCGACCGGGGCCGACGTGTCGAGCGCCGTCTTGGCGGCGGAACGGGAACCGAGCACCACCACCGTCTGCTCGGACGCGGCCGGGGCGGCGTCGGACTGGGCATAGCTGGCGCCGGCGGCCAGCAGCAGGGCGCTGGCGAGCAGGGTGCGTTGGAAGCGGGGAGGTTGGTCGGAGTGGGCGGGGCGGGTGCTGCGAGGAGCTCTCTTCATATGTCATTCTCTCGTGAGGTTTTTATTTGAACATACAGCCGAGGGGTCACGGCTTTCCAGCGATCTGGTGAAGGGTAATCACCACCGAGAAAATACTACAGTGCACAATTGGTCTAGACAAACTTGCATGCACCAATATGTTGCATAATGAGCAGGCCGCGTAATAGTGCGTGCTTTATACGGCGATTTCGCGTACGCTTGTCGATGGGCAACGCATTCATGTGCCCGACACGGCTGTTTTTAGCGCGATCCGGTCGATTTTTGCCGCGCCGGCGCCGCGCCGTTGCGCGCTCACAAGTGATCGCGCATCCACGTTTTGAGGCCGTTGACCCAGGCCTTGGCGGGCAAGTTCAATTCCTTCTTGATCACACCGGCCCGTTCGTACAGCACGCTGAAATCGAGCGAAGGCGCGCGCTTGAACGCGATCACGACGATATTGGCGTCGTGCACCTCGGGCAGCCAGACGACGGCGTCGAACACTTGTTCCATGGCCAGCAGGTTCTTGTCGTAATTGCTGAAGTCACCGAACACATTGGTGGTCATCACCCCATCCTCACTGAGGCAGTCATAGCAACCCTGGTAGAACTCGGGCGTGTCGAGCACGGGGCCGCGCGCCTCCTCGTCGTACAGGTCGACCTGCAGCACGTCCACCGTGCCGTGGTTGGCGGGGGCCAGCACGAAGTCGAGCGCGTTCATTTCGCGCACTTGCAGGCGGGCATCGTCGTCGGGCAGGCCGAAGCGCGAGCGGCAGATGGCGATCACATTGGGATTGAGTTCGATGGCCGTCACCCGCGTGTCGGGCAGGCGGCGGTAGCAGAACTTGGTCAGCGCGGCGCTGCCCAGGCCCAGTTGTACCACGTGGCGCGGGCGCTGCAGGAACAGCAGCCACATCATCATCATTTGAACATATTCGAGTTCGATCATATCCGGGCGTGACAAGCGCATGGCGCCCTGCACCCAGGAGGTGCCCAGGTGCAAGCTGCGCACGCCCTGGAATTCGGTGATGGTGGCGGGAGGATGGCCGGGCTGGTCGAAGCGCAGGCCGGTACTGGCGGAGGTGGAGCTGGCGGTAGGTTTCATGCCGCCAGTTTAGCAGCCGGGACGGTAGTGCCTCACAATGGCGCGGACAAAAAAAGAGACGCTGCTGCGTCTCTCACGACCCCGGTGCGCTTCTGGCGGGCCGGGGTTGGCCGATCTGATCGGCGTTGGCGAGTTTCCCCATGGTGTGGGGCTGTGCCTCACGCATCAGCTGCTTTTGCGGCGGCTGGCCAGGAAGCCGATGATGCCCAGGCCGGCCAGCAGCATGCCATAGGTTTCAGGTTCAGGCACGGCCAGCACGTTGATGTCACCCGAGTAGCTGGCCGATGGCGTGGTGGCCACGCCCATCACGGTCAGCACCAGCGTGCCCGAGACGTTGACGGGAGGATTGATCATGCCGTATTCGTAGACCCCGGTAGGCGAGAAGGTCAAGGCATGGCCGTTCAGCGAGGCGCTGGTGAAGTCGATGTTGTTGTTGCCGAACAGGTTGAGCGTCTGGAGGACGGCGTTCGCCAGGCTGGGACCGACAGCCGGATTGAAGGTGAAGGTGTCGGTGAACGCCCCCAAGGCATTGTGATCGGCGCCGAAGTGGCCAGTGTAGCTGCCTGCCGACACGGTCGACATGGGCACGTTCTGGGTGAGGTTGTCAGCCAGTACGGTACCGGTTGAAGCGGCCAGCATCGCCGCCAGGAGTAGAGATCTTAATTTCATTTTGTTCCCCTATGGCAAAAAAACACCCGGCGATCCGAGTGCTGAGTTCCAACTTACAAGGGGTGTAAAACGATGTCAATTAGCTATTATTGAATCGGAACAGCTGGGTCATAGCGAATAGCTAACTGTAGGGCGTGGAGTGAAGCATGCTCGTCCATGCAACCAGTTGGTGAGATAGTCGCTGTCCAAAAAACAACACATCTCATCACTTGTCGGCCGTGGTCGCCTCGCCGGTGCGGTGCGGCGGCCATGGCGCGCGCGGACCGCTCGCATGGTGATTGACAGCGCACGCATCAGATTCTATTATTTCTGTAACGACAGAAATAAAGGAATGCCCATGCCACTCGCGCCGACCATGCAAAAATACATACTCCACTGGGGCGAGATGGGCACCCGCTGGGGCGTCAACCGCACGGTGGCGCAGATGCACGCGCTGCTGTTCCTGTCCAACCGTCCCTTGCCGGCCGAGGAGATCGCCGAGACGCTGGGCGTGGCCCGCTCCAATGTCAGCAACAGCCTGAAGGAGTTGCAGGGCTGGGGGCTGGTGCGCATCACCCATGTGGCCGGCGACCGCCGCGACCATTTCGTCGCCCTGCAGGATGTGTGGGAGATCTTCCGCGTCATCGTGGAAGAGCGCAAGCGGCGCGAGATCGACCCCACCCTCACCATCCTGCGCGAATGCGCGCTCGATGCTGATCACGATCCCGGCCTGGAGGATGCCACCAAGGTCAAGATGGCGCAGGTGCTGAGCTTCCTGGAAATGCTGACCACGACCTATGGCGATTACAAGCACTTGCCGCCGGCCACACTGCAGCGCTTCCTCAAGATGGGCGGCAAGGTCGCCCGCATGCTGGGCGGGGACGAGGCAGACGGGCGCTAAGCACCGTCATCACGGCCTGCGGCGATCGTGGGCCTTTTTTTGCGGTCATCATTTCTGTTTTTACTGAAATAACAGATGCAGCGGCCATCAACAGGGAGGCTTTATGAACGTACTGGTACTCGGCGCCACCGGACTGATCGGCGGTCATACTCTGGCGGCCTTGCGCGCGGCCGGCTGCCATGTGATCGGTGCCAGCCGCCGCCGGCCGGACGGTGTCGCGGCATCGGACTGGCATGCACTGGACATGGCCGCCATGACGGAGCCGGCGGCCTGGCTGCCGCTGCTGGCCGGGGTGGACGCGGTGGTCAACTGCGTGGGCATTATCCGCGCGCGCCGGCCCGGCGATTTCGACCGTTTGCACCGTGCCGCGCCGGTGGCCCTGTTCGCCGCCTGTGAGCAATTAGGCGTGCGCCGGGTGATCCAGCTGTCGGCGCTGGGCAGCGATCCGGCCGCCGCCACCGATTACTGGCGCAGCAAGGGCGAAGCGGAGGCCGCCCTGCGCCGGCGCCGCCTGCACGCCACCATCGTCCGGCCGTCGCTGGTGTATGGCGAGGAGGGCGCCAGCAGCCGCCTGTTCCGCACGCTGGCCACCTTGCCGCTGCTGGCCATGCCCATGGCCCACGGCGCGCCGGTGCAGCCCATCCATGTCGACGACCTGGCCGCCGTCATCGTGCGCCTGCTGCTGCGCGACGAGGATGCGCCGGCCGAGCTGGCCGCCGTGGGGCCGCGCGCGCTGAGCATGGCCGGCTACCTGGCGGCGCTGCGCGCGGGCATGGGGGCGCCGCCGGCGCTGGTGCTGGAGCTGCCCTTGCCGCTGGCGCGGCTGACGGCGCGGCTGGCCGCGCTGCACCCGGCCAGTGCCTTGACGCCGGACGCGCAGACCATGCTGGAACGCAGCGCCGACGGCGGCAACACGGCCGATGCCGGTCCCGTCAGCGCGGTGCTGGCGCGCACGCCGCGCGACCCGGCCAGTTTCGCCCGGCCGGTGCAATTGCCGGCGGCCGTGCTGGGCTGGGGTGCGCCGGCCCTGCGCATCGCGCTGGCCTTGTTGTGGCTGGTCACGGCGTGGGCGTCCTGGTGGGGCTGGCCGCATGCCGACAGCGTGCGCTGGCTGGCCGCGTGCGGCGTGCCGCCGGGCTGGCGGGAACCGCTGTTGCTGGCCGCCAGCGGACTCGATGGCGCCATCGGCTCGCTGTTGCTGCTGCGGCCGCGCCGCTGGCTGTGGCCGTTGCAGCTGGCGCTGGTGGCCGGCTACAGCGCCATCCTGACCGTGTTCCTGCCTGCGTTCTGGGGCCACCCGTTTGGCGTGTTGAGCAAGAACCTGCCCTTGCTGGCGGCCATGCTGGTGTTGTGGCGGCTGGACGGCGACCAGGAAAGTGAGAGGCATTGAGATGGACTACCTGACCATCAAGTGGCTGCACATCCTGTCGGCCACCTTCCTGTTTGGCACGGGATGCGGCACGGCGTTTTTCATGTTCTGCACCAACCGCAGCGGCGACGTGCGGGCGATGGCGGTGGTCACGCGCTGGGTGGCGCGGGCCGACTGGTGCTTCACCACGCCCACCGTGCTCATCCAGCCGCTATCCGGTTACTGGCTGGCCAGGCTGGCGGGCTATCCGCTGAGCGCGCACTGGCTGCTGTGGTCGCTGGCCTTGTATGGGCTGGCCGGCCTGTGCTGGCTGCCGGTGGTGTGGCTGCAATTGCGCATGCGCGACATGGCCGCCCTCGCCGCGGACGGCGGCACCGCGTTGCCGCCGCGCTACTGGCGCTATGAGCGCATCTGGACCGCGCTGGGCGTGCCCGCGTTCGGCGCCCTGGTCGTGGTGTATTGGCTGATGGTGCACAAGGCAGCGTAGCGGGGGCGCTGCGTCCGGGGCTATTTTTCCTGCTTGAGCGGCTTGTCCTTGTCGATCACTTCGCGGCAGTCGCCCTTGATGATGGCGTTGTCGTAGTTGGTCCAGCCATAGCTGTCCACGTAGCGCTTGTGCTGCTTGAAACGGGCGTTGACGAAGCTCCATTCCAGCCGCTCGCCCGGGTAGGCGATATCGCCCAGGTCCAGCAGCGTGTGGAACATGTTTTCCGTCGCCAGCCTGGCCTTGCGGTGGCGCTGCAACTGCCGCACTTTTTCCGGATAGCGGTCGCGGTACTGGTCGGAGTACCAGACGAAGGCGGGAATGTGGAACTCGAACTGGGTGTTGTGGCCGTGGAAGGCCAGGTTGCAGCTGCCGTCGTACAGGGTCTGGCCATGGTCGGCCACGTACACCAGCGCGCCCAGCTGTTGGGTGCGCTTGACGGTGTCGATGGCCTGCGACAGGAACCAGTCCGTATACAGGATGGAGTTGTCGTAGCTGTTGTTGAGCTGGGGCTTGATCTTGGTGTCCGTGTAGACGGGCTTGTCGACCCCGAACAGCGACGGTTGCCACTTGTCGAAGCTCTGCGGATAACGCTGGCTGTAGTTCCAGTGGTTGCCCAGCGAGTGCAGCACGATCAGCTTTTTCGGCGCCGGGTCGTCGATGGCATGCTGCAGCGGTTCCAGCAGCACGGCGTCGAAATTGGAGCGGTTGGTGAAACCGCCCAGGTTGAGGAATTCAACCACGTCCGCTTCCTTGGCGAACACGGACACGGGGGTGTCGAACTGGCCGAACGACACCTGGTTCGACAACCACCAGGTCTTGAAGCCCGCTTCCTTATAGGCCGTCAGGAACGATTTCTCGGAAAAGCCATCCTTCAGGCTTTGCATGGCGGGCTTGCGCGAAATGATCACCGGCACCGACAACCGGGTGGCCGAGACGGCCGTGATCACGTCCGGCAGCGTCACCAGGTTGCTTTCCTTCTTGAGCAGCGGGTTGGTGTTGCGTGGATAGCCGTTCAGGCTCCAACGGTCGTAGCGCGACGATTCGCCGATCACCAGCACCACGATCTCGGGTTCCTGCCCCGGCGTGGCCTGGTGCGCCTGGAAGCGGAAGCTGCGGCTGCGTTCACCGAGCTCGGCCAGGTAGCGGCGTTCCTTCCAGAAATCGGCGAAGCGCGCCGTCAGGCCGAATGGCCAGCTGGCCGCGAACGCGTCGCCGCCCACCGGCGAACGGGCCCAGTAGGGCAGGGCCGCCAGCTTCCACTGTAAATGGCCGGCGGCCGGCATGGCCGGCAGCGACGGGCTGCTGTCCTCGTCCGCATCCTCCTCCTCGTCGTCGCTGGCGCCGTCGCCGAAGCCGGAGGCGGCCACGCTGCCGGACCCGGCGTGCGCGCTGGAGGCGGCCGGCGTTGTGGCGGCCTTGGCCGATACGGACGGCTTGGCCTGGACCCCGAATTCATAGCCCCAGCCAGCCACGGCGGCCAGCAGCAGCAAGGCCGCCAGCGCGGCCCAGCGGCTGCGGCCGGTCCAGTCCAGCGCGCGGGTGCGCACGGCCACCAGCTGGGTCAGCAGCCACCAGGCCAGCACGGCGGCCATGGCGCCGCCCAGCAGCCACACTTTCTGGCCCAGGAATTCCATCGCTTCCCGGGGGCTGGTTTCAGCGATGATGCCCAGGTGGTGGGTGGAAATGCCCTGGCCGTAGAACACGAACAGGTAGACCTCGGCCGGCAGCGCCACGAAGGCGGGCAACAGCAGCCAGTGGAACCAGGCCGGGCGCTTGAACACGGCCCAGGCGGCCAGCCAGCCCAGCGCCTCGACGGCCGCCATCTGCCACGCCTGCTCCACCGGTTTGCCCAGCAGCCAGGGCACGTAGGGCACGGCTGACAGCAGCAGATAAGTGGCGAGCAGGAACAGGTTGGAGGGACGCAACAGGGATGGCATAAAGGCGGAGTACGGGGAAAAATGTCTGCTATTATCAAGTGTTTCCTGATCTTACAGTGAGTTTTCGCTGGCCCGCCCCGTCGGGCGCCGCCCCGAAATAGATTGACTGGCCCCCGGACCCCGTCTATACTCGCGAGTTCTCAATTTATTCTGCGCATCGTATACGCTCTTGTAGCCGCTCCCCAGTGAGTGGCTGTCCGCGCCTCCGCTGTGTGTAAATAGAGACTCAGTTTTAGCCCCCGGGCAATCGCCCGGGTTATCAACGTTGTAATTTTGTTGGATTTAGAACGATGCCAACCATCAATCAACTGATTCGCAGCCCACGCGTCGCTTTGACCGTGAAGAGCAAGTCGCCGGCGCTGGAAAACAGCCCGCAAAAACGTGGCGTTTGCACCCGTGTGTACACCACCACTCCTAAGAAGCCTAACTCGGCTTTGCGTAAAGTCGCCAAAGTGCGTCTGACCAACGGTTTCGAAGTCATTTCGTACATCGGCGGTGAAGGCCACAACCTGCAAGAGCACAGCGTTGTGCTGCTGCGCGGCGGTCGTGTAAAAGACTTGCCAGGTGTGCGTTACCACATGGTTCGCGGCGCGCTGGATACCCAAGGCGTGAAAGACCGTAAACAAGCGCGCTCGAAGTACGGTACCAAGCGTGCTAAGGCCGGTAAGAAGTAATACCCCAAGTTTCGCTCAGTGGCAATAAAAGCTAAGTGAATGTAGTCGACCGCAACTGGTCGAGTAAGTGGATGGCTATGATGGCCTTCCGTGAGAGTGCGAACCCATATCTGCGCACCTCAACTGAAGATTGAAAGGAATTGATATGCCACGTCGTCGTGAAGTACCCAAGCGCGAAATCCTGCCTGATCCTAAATTCGGCAACACGGATGTCGCCAAGTTCGTTAACGTGCTGATGCTGTCCGGTAAAAAATCGGTCGCTGAAAACATCATCTACGGTGCTTTCGAGCACATCGCCGCCAAGTCGGGCAAAGACCCGCTGGAAGTGTTCGCTACCGCCATCAACAACGCCAAGCCGCTGGTTGAGGTGAAATCCCGCCGCGTCGGCGGCGCCAACTACCAGGTGCCAGTCGAAGTGCGTCCAGTGCGCCGTATGGCCCTGTCGATGCGCTGGCTGCGTGAAGCCGCCAACAAGCGCAGCGAAAAGTCCATGCCACAGCGCCTGGGCGGTGAGCTGATGGAAGCGGCTGAAGGCCGCGGCGGTGCGATGAAAAAGCGCGATGAAGTGCACCGCATGGCAGAAGCGAACAAGGCGTTCTCGCACTTCCGCTTCTAATAAAACCGGCCGGACCCTGTGTGGTCCGGCTGTTATCTGTTGTTCGAGGCCGGGCTCATTTTTTAGCAAAAAAATGGTGCTCGGTTTTGTCCATTCAAAGATTTAGGATTAATTATGGCCCGCAAGACCCCCATTGAGCGCTACCGCAATATCGGTATTTCCGCTCACATCGACGCAGGTAAAACGACCACCACCGAACGCGTGCTGTTCTACACCGGCGTGAACCACAAGATCGGCGAAGTGCACGATGGCGCCGCCACCATGGACTGGATGGAGCAGGAACAAGAGCGCGGTATCACGATTACCTCCGCGGCGACCACCTGCTTCTGGAAAGGCATGGCTAACAACTTCCCAGAACACCACATCAACATCATCGACACCCCGGGCCACGTCGACTTCACCATCGAGGTGGAGCGTTCGATGCGCGTGCTGGACGGCGCATGCATGGTTTACTGCGCAGTGGGCGGCGTGCAGCCACAGTCGGAAACCGTGTGGCGTCAGGCTAACAAGTACAAAGTGCCACGTCTGGCCTTCGTCAACAAGATGGACCGTACCGGTGCCAACTTCTTCAAGGTCTACGATCAGATGCGCGCTCGCCTGAAGGCGAACCCAGTGCTGATCCAGATCCCGATCGGCGCTGAAGAAAACTTCAAGGGCGTGATCGACCTGGTCAAGATGAAAGCCATCATCTGGGACGACGCTTCCCAGGGCATGAAGTTCGACTACGTGGACATCCCAGCCGAGCTGGCCGATTCGGCCGCCGAATGGCGCGAGAAGATGGTGGAAGCCGCCGCTGAAGCCAGCGAAGAGCTGATGAACAAGTACCTGGAAGAGGGCGACCTGTCCGAAGCCGAGATCAAGCAAGCACTGCGCGAGCGTACCATCGCTTCCGAAATCGTGCCGATGATGTGCGGTACCGCGTTCAAGAACAAGGGCGTGCAAGCCATGTTGGACGCCGTGATCGAGTTCCTGCCATCGCCGATCGACATCGCCGCCGTGAAAGGTACCGACGAGCACGAAGAGCCAGCCACCCGTAAAGCGGCTGACGACGAGAAGTTCTCGGCACTGGCCTTCAAGATCATGACCGACCCGTTCGTCGGCCAGCTGGCCTTCTTCCGCGTGTACTCGGGCGTGATCAACGCCGGCGACACCGTCTACAACTCGGTCAAGGGCCGCAAGGAACGCCTGGGCCGTATTCTGCAGATGCACGCTAACCAGCGCGAAGAGATCAAAGAAGTGCGCGCCGGCGACATCGCCGCCGCCGTGGGCCTGAAAGACGTGACCACCGGTGAAACCCTGTGCGATCCAGCGTCCATCATCACCCTGGAAAAGATGGTGTTCCCTGAGCCGGTGATTCAACAGGCTGTCGAGCCTAAGACCAAGGCCGACCAGGAAAAAATGGGCCTGGCCCTGAACCGCCTGGCACAGGAAGATCCTTCGTTCCGCGTGAAGACCGATGAAGAATCGGGCCAGACCATCATCGGTGGTATGGGCGAGCTGCACCTGGAAATTATCGTCGACCGTATGAAGCGCGAATTCGGCGTGGAAGCGACCGTCGGCAAGCCACAAGTGGCATACCGCGAGACGATCCGCAAGTCGGTGTCGGACGTGGAAGGCAAGTTCGTCAAGCAGTCCGGTGGTCGCGGTCAATACGGCCACGCCGTGCTGACGGTCGAGCCGCAGGAACAAGGCAAGGGCTTCGAGTTCGTCGACGCCATCAAGGGCGGTGTGGTTCCTCGCGAATACATCCCTGCGGTGGAAAAAGGCGTGCGCGAAACGCTGCAGAACGGTGTTCTGGCCGGCTACCCAGTGGTTGACGTCAAAGTCACCCTGACCTTCGGTTCGTACCACGATGTGGACTCGAACGAAAACGCGTTCCGCATGGCCGGTTCGATGGCGTTCAAGGAAGGCTGCAAACGCGCCAGCCCCGTCATCCTGGAGCCAATGATGGCAGTGGAAGTGGAAACGCCGGAAGACTACGCCGGTACCGTGATGGGCGACCTGTCGTCCCGCCGCGGTATGGTGCAGGGCATGGACGAAATCCCAGGCGGCGGCGGCAAGATCATCAAAGCCGAAGTACCGCTGTCGGAAATGTTTGGTTACTCGACCACCCTGCGTTCCGCAACGCAAGGCCGTGCGACCTACACGATGGAATTCAAGCACTACTCCGAAGCGCCTAAGCATGTGATCGACGCGATCGTCACCGCGAAAGCCAAGTAATAAAAAATTGGTGGCCGGGGAGATCCTCCGGCCGCTTTAACACATTGTTTTAAGGAAGAATAAAATGGCAAAAGAGAAATTCGAACGGACCAAGCCGCACGTCAACGTCGGCACCATCGGTCACGTTGACCACGGCAAGACCACCCTGACCGCAGCAATCGCCACCGTTCTGTCGAAGAAATTCGGCGGCGAAGCGAAAGCCTACGACCAGATCGATGCAGCCCCAGAAGAAAAAGCGCGCGGCATCACCATCAACACCGCGCACGTCGAGTACGAAACGTCGACCCGCCACTACGCGCACGTTGACTGCCCAGGCCACGCCGACTACATCAAAAACATGATTACCGGTGCAGCGCAGATGGACGGCGCGATCCTGGTGTGCTCGGCCGCTGACGGCCCAATGCCACAGACCCGCGAGCACATCCTGCTGGCCCGTCAGGTTGGCGTTCCATACATCATCGTGTTCCTGAACAAGTGCGACCTGGTCGACGACGCAGAACTGCTGGAACTGGTCGAAATGGAAGTGCGCGAGCTGCTGTCGAAGTACGACTTCCCAGGCGACGACCTGCCTATCGTTAAAGGTTCGGCCCGTATGGCGCTGGACGGCGACACCGGCCCACTGGGCGAACAGGCCATCATGCAACTGGCTGACGCACTGGATTCGTACATCCCAACGCCAGAGCGCGCTGTGGACGGCGCCTTCCTGATGCCAGTGGAAGACGTGTTCTCGATCTCGGGTCGCGGCACCGTGGTGACCGGCCGTATCGAACGCGGCGTGATCAAGGTCGGCGAAGAAATCGAAATCGTCGGCATCAAAGACACCGTGAAAACCACCTGCACCGGCGTGGAAATGTTCCGCAAGCTGCTGGACCAGGGTCAAGCCGGCGACAACGTTGGTCTGCTGCTGCGCGGCACCAAGCGTGAAGACGTGGAGCGTGGCCAGGTTCTGGCCAAGCCAGGTTCGATCAAGCCGCACAACCACTTCACCGGCGAGATCTACGTGCTGTCGAAAGATGAAGGCGGCCGTCACACCCCGTTCTTCAACAACTACCGTCCACAGTTCTACTTCCGTACCACGGACGTGACCGGTTCGATCGAGCTGCCAGCCGATAAAGAAATGGTTATGCCAGGCGATAACGTGTCGATCACCGTCAAGCTGATCAACCCGATCGCGATGGAAGAAGGTCTGCGCTTCGCAATCCGCGAAGGTGGCCGTACCGTCGGCGCCGGCGTTGTGGCTAAAATCATCGCCTAATTTTTAAGCGTTGATGTAACAGGGGGTGGCGTGGTGTGTTACCATGTCACCCCTTTGCAGCACCCTCCGTTCTTTTTAAATTTGCTGGCGCTACAAAGTTGCCAGTTCGTTCTTTGAAGGAATTACCATGTCCGTTACCAATCAAAAGATCCGTATCCGCCTGAAGGCTTTCGACTATAAGCTGATCGACCAGTCCGCACTGGAAATCGTTGACACCGCCAAGCGCACCGGCGCCGTGGTCAAAGGCCCAGTCCCACTGCCTACCCGTATCCAGCGTTTCGACGTGCTGCGTTCGCCACACGTGAACAAGACCTCGCGCGACCAGTTCGAGATCCGCACCCACCAGCGCCTGATGGACATCGTCGATCCTACCGACAAGACCGTTGACGCCCTGATGAAGCTGGACCTGCCAGCTGGCGTGGACGTCGAAATCAAGCTGCAGTAATCGCTGCCAGGCCGGCGGGGTGTCCCGCCAGCCGACCAGGGCCGGCCCCTCCGCACTGCGGACGGGCCGGCCTTTTTCATTACGCGCATCCCGGGCCGGCGCCGCAAACCCGACATACCTCGTATTTAGTTGTTGCGTCAAGACCAGAATGACGATACACTAGCCGGCTTCGGTATGGATTCGCCTTTTTCTGGTCCGTACTAATTTTTGTAGTTCAACAAAGCCCCGCCCAATCGTAGGTGGGAATGGAGAAAAAATGAGCCTTGGCCTCCTCGGTCGCAAGGTTGGTATGATGCGTATCTTCACCGATGACGGGGATTCGATCCCAGTCACCGTGTTGGACGTTTCGAACAACCGTGTTGCGCAAATCAAAACGCCTGAAACGGATGGTTATTCCGCAGTTCAGGTTGCATTCGGTCAACGTCGCGCTTCCCGCGTGACCAAAGCCGTCGCTGGTCACCACGCTAAAGCAGGTGTTGAAGCCGGTACTCTGTTGAAAGAGTTCCGTGTGGACGCCGCTAAAGCCGCCGAACTGAAAGCTGGCGATGTTGTCGCCGCTTCCCTGTTCGAAGTCGGTCAAAAGATCGACGTGCAAGGCGTGACGATCGGTAAAGGTTACGCCGGTACCATCAAGCGTCACCACTTCGCCTCGGGCCGTCAGACCCACGGTAACTCCCGTTCGCACAATGTTCCAGGTTCCATCGGTATGGCGCAAGATCCAGGCCGCGTGTTCCCAGGTAAGCGCATGACCGGTCACCTCGGTGACGTCAACCGCACTATCCAGAACCTCGAAATCGCCCGTATCGACGCCGACCGCCAGCTGCTGCTGGTCAAGGGTGCCGTTCCTGGCGCGAAAAATGGCCAGGTCGTCGTTTCGCCTGCCGTTAAAGTTAAAGCAAAGAAGGGAGCTTAAACGATGGAACTCAAGCTCTTGAACGCGCAAGGTCAAGCCGCCTCGAACGTAGCTGCCGCCGACACCATCTTCGGCCGTGATTACAACGAAGCCCTGATCCACCAAGTGGTCGTAGCCTACCAGGCTAACGCACGCAGCGGTAACCGCAAGCAAAAAGACCGTGAAGAAGTTCACCACACGACCAAGAAGCCATGGCGCCAAAAAGGTACCGGCCGTGCTCGTGCTGGTATGTCGTCGTCGCCACTGTGGCGCGGCGGTGGTCGCATCTTCCCGAACTCGCCTGACGAGAACTTCACCCATAAAGTGAACAAGAAGATGTACCGCGCCGGTATCTGCTCGATCCTGTCGCAACTGGCCCGCGAAGACCGTCTGTCGGTCATCGAAGACCTGACGATCGAAGCGCCTAAGACCAAGCTGCTGTCGCAAAAGCTGACCGGCATGGGCCTGGACTCCGTGCTGATCATCACCGACGCCGCCAACGAAAACCTGGAACTGGCTTCGCGCAACCTGCCGAACGTGCTGGTTGTGGAACCACGTCACGCAGATCCGATGTCCCTGGTGTTCTACAAGAAGATCCTGGTCACCAAAGCTGCACTGGCTAAGATTGAGGAGATGCTGGCATGAGCGCAGTGAAATTTAGCGAAGAGCGCCTGATGAAGGTACTCGTGGCGCCCGTCATTTCCGAAAAAGCCACCATGGTGGCGGAGAAGAACGAACAGATCGTGTTCCGTGTCTCCCCGGATGCGACCAAGCCAGAAATCAAGGCCGCCGTTGAACTGCTGTTCAAGGTGGAAGTGGAATCGGTGCAGACCGTCAACCGCGAAGGTAAGCAGAAGCGCACCGGTGCCCGCATCGGCCGTCGCAACCATACCAAGCGCGCTTTCGTGTGCCTGAAGCCCGGCCAGGAAATCAATTTCTCCGAGGAGGCTAAATAATGGCACTCGTTAAGATGAAACCAACCTCGCCAGGCCGTCGCGGCATGGTGAAGGTGGTCAACACCGACCTGTTCAAGGGTCGTCCGTTCGCCGCCCTGGTTGAGAAAAAATCCAAGACCGCCGGCCGTAACAACAACGGCCACATCACCACCCGCCACATCGGCGGTGGTCACAAGCAGCACTACCGTCTGGTCGACTTCAAGCGCCAGAAGGATGGCATTCCTGCGAAAGTGGAACGGATCGAATACGATCCTAACCGCACCGCGCACATTGCCCTGCTGTGCTACGCCGACGGCGAGCGCCAGTACATCATCGCCACCAAAGGCATGAGCGTCGGCGACACCGTGATGAACGGTGCCGAAGCGCCGATCAAAGCCGGTAACTGCCTGCCGATCCGCAACATCCCGGTCGGTACCGTGATGAACTGCGTCGAAATGCTGCCAGGTAAGGGTGCCCAGATGGCCCGTACCGCCGGCGCCGGCGTTGTGCTGATGGCCCGCGAAGGTACCTACGCTCAAGTGCGTCTGCGCTCGGGTGAAGTGCGTCGCGTGCACATCGAGTGCCGTGCAACCGTGGGTGAAGTCGGCAATGCCGAACACAGCCTGCGCAAGATCGGTAAAGCTGGCGCCATGCGCTGGCGCGGTGTTCGTCCTACCGTGCGCGGTGTGGTCATGAACCCGGTCGATCACCCACACGGTGGTGGTGAAGGTAAAACCGCAGCTGGTCGTCATCCAGTTTCGCCTTGGGGCCAACAGACTAAGGGTAAGAAGACGCGCAGCAACAAGCGTACTTCTTCGATGATCGTCTCGCGCCGCGGCAAGAAATAAGGATAAATCATGACTCGTTCATTGAAAAAAGGGCCGTTCTGTGACGCCCACCTGGTGAAGAAAGTCGAAGCCGCGCAAGCTGCCAAGGACAAGAAGCCAATCAAAACCTGGTCCCGTCGTTCGACCATCATGCCTGACTTCATCGGCCTGACGATCGCTGTGCACAACGGCAAGCTGCACGTGCCTGTGTATGTCTCCGAGAACATGGTTGGTCACAAGCTCGGCGAATTCGCGCTGACCCGCACGTTCAAGGGCCATGCCGCTGACAAGAAGGCGAAGAAATAATGGAAACTAAAGCTATCCTCAAGGGTGTGCGCTTGTCGGATCAGAAAGGCCGCCTGGTGGCGGATCTGATCCGCGGCAAGAAAGTTGACGCTGCGCTCAACATTCTGCAATTCAGCCCGAAAAAAGGCGCGACCATCATCAAGAAAGTGCTGGAGTCCGCCATCGCGAACGCCGAGCACAACGATGGTGCCGACATCGACGAACTGTTCGTGAAAACGATCTACGTCGAAAAGGGCCCGATCCTGAAGCGCTTCACCGCGCGTGCAAAGGGTCGTGGCGATCGTATTTCGAAACAATCGTGTCACGTTTACGTGACCGTCGGTAACTAAGGAGCCACGATGGGTCAGAAAATTCATCCAACTGGTTTCCGCCTGGCGGTTACCCGTAACTGGGCCTCGCGTTGGTACGCGGGCAACGGCAACTTCGCTTCCATGCTGAACGAAGACTTGAAGGCGCGTGCTTACCTGAAGACCAAGCTGAAGAACGCTTCGGTCGGTCGCATCGTCATCGAGCGTCCAGCCAAGAACGCGCGCTTCACCATCTACAGCTCGCGTCCAGGCGTCGTGATCGGCAAGAAGGGCGAAGACATCGAAGTACTGAAGTCGGCCCTGACCAAGATCATGGGCGTGCCCGTGCACGTCAATATCGAAGAAATCCGCAAGCCGGAAATCGATTCGCAACTGATCGCCGATTCCATCGCTCAACAGCTGGAAAAGCGCATCATGTTCCGCCGCGCCATGAAGCGTGCGATGCAAAACGCCATGCGTCTGGGTGCCCTGGGCATCAAGATCATGTCGTCGGGCCGTCTGAACGGCATCGAAATCGCCCGTAAAGAGTGGTACCGCGAAGGCCGCGTGCCTCTGCATACCCTGCGCGCCGATATCGACTACGGTACCAGCGAAGCGTCGACCACCTACGGCATCATCGGCGTCAAGGTGTGGGTTTACAAGGGTGACCGCAACGCCGCCGGCGAAGCGCCAGTCATCGAGACCCCAGCTGACGAGAAGAAGAGCCGCGGTCCACGCCGTGACGATGGCAAGCCAGCCGGCCGCCCACGTCCAGCCGGTGCGAAACCATCCACAGCGCCAGGTGCGCGTGTGCGTGCCGCCAAGCCGGCCGCTGCGCCAGCTGAGAAAGCAGGAGAATAATCATGCTGCAACCAGCACGCAGGAAGTATCGTAAAGAGCAGAAGGGCCGTAACACCGGTATCTCGCACAGCCGCGGCACCGCCGTGTCGTTCGGCGAGTTCGGTCTGAAAGCCGTTGCCCGCGGCCGTATCACGGCCCGTCAAATCGAGGCAGCACGTCGCGCCATGACCCGTCACATCAAGCGTGGTGGCCGGATCTGGATCCGCGTGTTCCCGGACAAGCCAATCTCGAACAAGCCTGCCGAAGTCCGTATGGGTAACGGTAAGGGTAACCCCGAGTACTACGTCGCCGAAATCCAGCCAGGCAAAGTCCTGTACGAGATGGATGGCGTCGCAGAAGAGCTGGCGCGTGAAGCGTTCCGTCTGGCCGCTGCCAAACTGCCGCTGGCTACCACCTTCGTGGTGCGCCAGGTTGGCCAATAAGAGGAGTGAAATATGAAAGCATCTGAACTCCGCGGCAAAGACCAGGCAGCTCTGCAACAAGAGCTGAACGATCTGCTGAAGGCCCAGTTTGGTCTGCGTATGCAAGTGGCGACGCAACAACTGAGCAATACTTCGCAGCTCAAGAAGGTACGCCGCGATATCGCGCGTGTAAAAACGGTAATGAACACCAAGGAAGCCAAATGACCGAACCAGTGAAAAAGCCGCTCAAGCGCACGCTGATCGGTAAAGTGGTGTCCGATAAAATGGACAAGACCGTCACCGTTCTGATCGAACGTCACGTGAAACATCCTTTGTACGGCAAGATCATCGTGCGCTCGAACAAGTATCACGCGCACGACGAGACCAACCAGGTGAAAGCCGGTGACACGGTGGAAATCGTGGAAGGTCGCCCGATCTCGAAAACGAAGGCATGGACCGTGACCCGTGTGGTGCAAGCCGCACAAATCGTTTAATTAGAAAAACCTCCCGGCCGGCGACGGCCGGGGGGTGTTTTTAATTAGTTCTTGCAAGCCCGCAAATTGTATGTAATACTTGCGGGCTTCGTTCATGTAACGCCGCAAAGTGTCTGGCCACAGACGCTGAACCGTGCGGTCAGTGCAGTACGAAGGTCAAGCACCCAAACAACGGGGCCCGGCTAGGGCGCCGCTGGCGGGACCAAGACTGACCGCGGGTCCGCATTGTGTGGATTCTTCGGCTTAAGTTGGGAAAGAGAATACTATGATTCAAACTGAAAGCCGGCTCGAAGTGGCCGACAACACCGGTGCCAAGGAAGTCATGTGCATCAAGGTGTTGGGCGGCTCCAAGCGCCGTTATGCTGGCATTGGCGACGTGATCAAGGTAACCGTTAAGGTTGCTGCGCCACGCGGCCGTGTCAAAAAAGGTGAAATTTATAACGCCGTGGTTGTGCGCACCGCCAAAGGTGTGCGTCGCCAAGATGGTTCCCTGGTCAAGTTCGACGGCAATGCCGCCGTGCTGCTGAACGCCAAGCTGGAACCGATCGGTACCCGTATTTTTGGACCAGTGACGCGCGAGCTGCGTACTGAAAAGTTCATGAAGATCGTGTCCCTGGCACCGGAAGTCCTGTAAGGAGTCGTAATGGATAAGATTCGTAAAAACGACGAAGTCATCGTGCTGACCGGGAAAGACAAGGGCAAGCGCGGCGTCGTGCAGCGTCGTGTAGACGCTGAGCACGTCGTGGTTGAAGGCATCAACGTCGCCAAGAAAGCGACCAAGCCTAACCCTATGACTGGCGTACAAGGTGGTATCGTCGATAAGACTATGCCGATTCACGTGTCCAACGTGGCATTGTTCAATGCCGCGTCTGGCAAGGCAGACCGCGTGGGCTTCAAGGAAGTGGATGGCAAGAAAGTCCGCGTCTACAAGTCCTCCGGCGAAGTAGTGAAGGCTTAAGAAATCATGGCACGTCTCCAAGAATTCTATAAAGAAAAGGTCGTCGCCGACCTGACCGCGAAATTCGGTTACAAATCGGTGATGGAAGTTCCTCGTCTGACCAAGATCACCCTGAACATGGGTGTGGGTGAGGCGATCGCCGACAAGAAAGTGCTCGAGCACGCTGTTGGCGACCTGACC
The DNA here is from genome assembly GCF_014042355.1 of Rugamonas apoptosis. Classification (GTDB taxonomy): domain Bacteria; phylum Pseudomonadota; class Gammaproteobacteria; order Burkholderiales; family Burkholderiaceae_D; genus Rugamonas; species Rugamonas apoptosis. The sequence continues at coordinate 188,618 of NZ_JACEZU010000001.1, read as the reverse complement.
AAGATCGCTGGCCAGAAGCCAGTGACCACCAAATCGCGTAAAGCAATCGCGGGTTTCAAGATCCGTGAAGGCTACCCGATCGGTACCATGGTCACCCTGCGTGGCGCTCGTATGTACGAGTTCCTGGATCGCTTCATCACCGTGGCCCTGCCACGCGTGCGCGACTTCCGCGGTGTGAATGGCCGTTCGTTCGATGGTCGTGGTAACTACAACATCGGCGTGAAAGAGCAGATCATCTTCCCGGAAATCGAGTACGACAAGATCGATGCGCTGCGTGGTATGAACATCTCCATCACCACCACCGCCAAGACCGACGACGAAGCGAAAGCTCTGCTCGCCGCCTTTAAATTCCCGTTCAGGAACTAAGTAGATCATGGCAAAACTCGCACTGATTAACCGTGAGCAGAAACGTGTCGACCTGGCGAACAAATTCGCCGCCAAGCGCGCTTCGCTGAAGGCCATCATCGATGACCAGTCGAAATCGGAAGAAGAACGTTACGAAGCACGCCTGAAACTGCAGGCCCTGCCACGTAACTCGAACCCGACTCGCCAGCGTAACCGCTGCGCCGTCACCGGTCGTCCACGCGGCACCTTCCGTAAATTCGGTCTGGGCCGTATCAAGCTCCGTGAATTCGCCATGCGTGGTGAGATCCCGGGTATGACTAAAGCAAGCTGGTAATAGGAGAATAAGCAATGAGTATGAGCGATCCTATCGCCGATATGCTGACCCGCATTCGCAACGCCCAAGGCGTTCAAAAAACGACCGTGGCCATGCCATCGTCGAAAGTCAAAGTAGCGATTGCCAACGTCCTCAAGGACGAGGGTTACATTGAAGATTTCGCCGTCGCCGAAGCTGGTGGCAAGGCGGAACTGAAAATCGGTTTGAAGTATTATGTTGGCCGTCCCGTCATCGAGCGCCTCGAGCGCGTGTCCCGTCCAGGCCTGCGCGTCTACAAGGGCAAGGACGAGATCCCAACCGTGATGAACGGCCTGGGTGTGGCGATCGTATCGACCCCGCAAGGCGTCATGACTGACCGCAAAGCCCGCGCCACCGGCGTCGGCGGCGAAGTCATCTGCTACGTCGCATAAGGAGTTACACATGTCTCGAGTAGCTAAAATGCCAATCGCTGTGCCAGCTGGCGCTGAAGTCGCCATCTCCGCACAAGCGATCACCGTCAAGGGCCCGCTGGGCGTGCTGACCCAGGCCCTGAACGGCCAGGTCACGGTGGAAAACAATGCAGGAACCCTGAGCTTTGTCGCCGCCAATGACAGCCGCGAAGCCAACGCCATGTCCGGCACGCTGCGCGCGCTGGTCAACAACATGGTGACCGGCGTGACCAAGGGTTTCGAGAAAAAGCTGAACCTGGTCGGTGTGGGTTACAAGGCGCAAGCGCAAGGCGACAAGCTGAACCTGTCGCTGGGCTTCTCGCACCCTGTCGTGCACGCCATGCCAGCCGGCGTCACCTGCGCTACCGCAACGCCAACGGAGATCGTCATCAAAGGCATCGACCGTCAGCAAGTGGGCCAAGTGGCTGCTGAAGTTCGCGCTTACCGCGCTCCCGAGCCTTACAAGGGCAAGGGCGTCCGTTATTCGGACGAAGTGGTGAAGATCAAAGAAACCAAGAAGAAGTAACTAGGGGCTGACGATGGACAAGAAAGAATCACGTCTGCGCCGCGGACGCCAAACCCGGATCAAGATCGCGCAATTGAAAGTGAACCGCCTGTCGGTCCACCGCACCAATCTGCACATTTACGCGAACCTGATCTCGCCGGACGCCAAAGTACTGGTGTCGGCCTCCACGGCCGAAGTCGAAGTGCGCAACGAACTGGCTGGCAAGTCGGGCAAGGGTGGCAATGCCGCCGCTGCCGCACTGGTTGGCAAGCGCGTCGCAGAGAAAGCACTGAAAGCAGGAATCACCGAAGTCGCGTTCGACCGCTCCGGTTTCCGTTACCACGGCCGTGTGAAGGCGCTGGCAGAAGCCGCGCGCGAAGCCGGTCTGAAGTTCTAAGGAACGATCATGGCAAAAATGCAAGCAAAAATGCAAGGCGACAAGCCGGATGATGGCATGCGCGAAAAAATGATCGCGATCAACCGCGTGACCAAAGTGGTCAAGGGTGGTCGTATCATGGGTTTCGCCGCGCTGACCGTGGTTGGTGACGGCGATGGCCGCATCGGCATGGGCAAGGGCAAGTCGAAGGAAGTACCGGTCGGTGTGCAAAAGGCAATGGAAGAAGCCCGTCGCAACCTGATCAAGGTACCGCTCAAGAACGGCACCCTGCAACATACGGTATCGGGCCGCCACGGCGCCTCGAAAGTGATGATGAGCCCAGCCAAGCCTGGTACGGGCGTCATCGCCGGCGGCGCTATGCGCGCAATCTTCGAAGTAATGGGCGTGACGGACGTGGTGGCGAAATCCACCGGTTCCTCGAACCCTTACAACCTGGTGCGCGCCACGCTGGACGGTCTGGCAAAAATGAGTACTCCTGCTGACATCGCCGCCAAGCGCGGTAAGTCGGTAGAAGAGATCCTGGGCTAAGGTGGACATCATGACGAAAACTGTCAAAGTACAATTGGTCAAGGGCTTGATCGGCACGCGTGAAGATCACCGTGCCACCGTACGCGGCCTGGGCCTGCGTCGTGTTAACTCGGTACGCGAGTTGCAGGACACCCCATCCGTGCGCGGCATGATCAACAAAGTCTCGTACCTCGTTAAAGTTGTTGCGTAAGCCTGCGGGCTTACGTACGGAGAAAACATGGAACTGAATACCATACAACCAGCCGAAGGCGCCAAGCACTACAAGCGTCGCGTCGGCCGCGGTATCGGCTCCGGTCTGGGTAAAACCTCGGGCCGTGGTCACAAAGGTCAAAAATCGCGTTCGGGCGGCTTCCACAAAGTCGGTTTCGAAGGCGGTCAGATGCCGCTGCAACGCCGTCTGCCTAAGCGCGGTTTCAAGTCGCTCAACGCCACCTTCAAAGCTGAAGTGCGTCTGTCCGACCTGAACGCCCTGGCCGTAGGCGAAGTCGACATCCTGGTGCTGAAGCAAGCTGGCGTGCTGAACGTGCTGGCCCGCGACGTGCGCGTCATTCTGTCCGGCGAGATCACCAAAGCGGTGAACCTCAAAGGCCTGAAAGTGACCGCTGGCGCCAAGGCAGCCATCGAAGCAGCTGGCGGCTCGGTAGCCTGAGTTGTCCGCTAACAGCTTGATCGGAGCGAAAATTGGCGACTAATCCACAACTTGCTAAGAGTGCTGCAGCCGGATTCCCCTGGGGCCGGCTCTGGTTCCTGCTTGGCGCATTGGTGGTTTATCGTATCGGCGCTCACGTCCCGGTTCCCGGGATCGATCCGGTACAATTGGCCGCGCTGTTCAAGTCGCAAGAGGGTGGCATCCTGGGCATGTTCAACATGTTCAGCGGTGGCGCGCTCTCGCGCTTCACGGTGTTTGCGCTGGGTATCATGCCTTACATCTCGGCCTCGATCATCATGCAATTGCTGTCGATCGTGTCACCACAGATGGAAGCGCTCAAAAAAGAAGGCGAAGCTGGCCGACGCAAGATCACCCAGTACACCCGGTATTTCACGGTGGCGCTGGCGATGTTCCAGGCGTTCGGTATCGCAGTCGCCCTGGAGTCCCAAGCCGGCCTGGTGCTGGATCCAGGTCTGGGGTTCCGCTTCGTGACGGTCGTGACGCTGTTGACTGGCACCATGTTCCTGATGTGGTTGGGGGAGCAAATTACCGAGCGTGGCTTGGGTAATGGCATCTCCATCATCATTTTCGCCGGTATCGCCGCCGGTCTGCCGAACGCACTGGGGGGCTTGTTCTCCCAGGTGGCCAACGGTTCGATCGGCAGCTTCTCGGCGATCATCATCGTGGCCCTGGTGGCGGCGGTAACGTTCTTCGTGGTGTTTGTGGAACGTGGCCAGCGCAAGATTCTGGTGAATTATGCAAAACGCCAGGTCGGTAACAAGATTTACGGTGGTCAAACGTCGCACCTGCCATTGAAGTTGAACATGGCTGGCGTGATTCCACCGATCTTCGCATCGTCGATCATCTTGTTCCCGGCCACGATCCTGGACTGGTTCGCCAAGGGCGCCAATCCGGCCAACCCGGTGATCCGCTTCCTCAAGGATGTGGCAGCATCGATGGGTCCAGGCGAGCCTATGCACGCCCTGCTGTACGCCATTGCAATCGTGTTTTTCTGCTTCTTCTACACCGCTTTGGTGTTCAACAGCAAAGAAACGGCGGATAACTTGAAGAAGAGCGGGGCCTTCGTGCCAGGGATTCGTCCCGGTGAGCAGACAGCCCGTTACATCGACAAGATCCTGACCCGATTGACTCTGGCAGGCGCGATCTACATCACTTTGGTGTGTTTGTTGCCGGAATTCATGCAAGCCGAGTGGAAGGTACCGTTCTATTTTGGTGGTACTTCTCTGTTGATTATTGTGGTTGTGACCATGGACTTCATGGCGCAAGTACAAAACTACGTGATGTCGCAGCAATATGAATCGCTGCTGCGCAAAGCAAACTTCAAAGGCGGAATTCCGACGCGATAAGCGCGGTTTCAAACATACCGAATGGCAAAAGACGACGTCATACAGATGCAGGGCGAGATTCTCGAGAATCTGCCGAATGCAACATTTCGAGTGAAGCTGGAAAACGGACACGTGGTGCTCGGTCATATTTCAGGTAAAATGCGGATGAACTATATCCGCATTCTTCCTGGCGACAAGGTGACGGTAGAGCTGACACCTTATGACCTGAGCCGAGCCCGCATCGTGTTCCGGACCAAGTAACATACAACATTGAACCAAGAAGAGAGTGCAAAATGAAAGTTAACGCCTCAGTCAAGCGGATCTGCCGCAACTGCAAGATCATCAAGCGCAAGGGTGTTGTTCGCGTCATCTGCGTCGAACCACGCCACAAGCAGCGTCAAGGTTAATAACCGTTATTTATCGAGGAATAACGAATGGCACGTATTGCAGGGGTTAATATCCCAAATCATCAGCACACCGTTATCGGCCTGACGGCCATCTACGGTGTAGGCCGCCCGCGCGCGAAGTTCATCTGCGCCGCAACGGGCATCGCGACCAACAAGAAGGTCAAAGACCTGGACGATAGCGAACTGGAAAAGCTGCGCGATGAAGTAGCGAAATTCATCGTTGAAGGCGATCTGCGTCGCGAACTGTCCATGAACATCAAGCGTTTGATGGACCTGGGTTGCTACCGTGGTATGCGTCACCGTAAGGGCCTGCCGGTCCGCGGCCAGCGTACTCGCACCAATGCACGTACCCGCAAGGGCCCGCGCAAAGCCGCACAATCGCTCAAGAAATAATCTAGGGAAATCACATGGCTAAGCAACAAAGCAGCGCAGCAGCAGCTCGCGTTCGTAAGAAGGTCAAGAAGAACGTTGCCGAAGGTATCGCGCACGTGCACGCTTCCTTCAACAACACCATCATCACCATCACCGACCGTCAGGGCAACGCGCTGTCGTGGGCGACCTCCGGTGGTGCCGGCTTCAAGGGTTCGCGTAAATCGACCCCGTTCGCAGCGCAGGTTGCGGCTGAAGCGGCTGGTAAAGTGGCCGTTGAATGCGGCGTGAAGAACCTGGAAGTGCGTATCAAGGGCCCAGGTCCTGGTCGCGAATCCGCAGTGCGCGCACTGAACAACCTGGGCATCAAGATCACCGAGATCCAGGACGTGACCCCAGTGCCACACAACGGCTGCCGTCCTCCGAAGCGTCGTCGTATCTAAAGCACAGTCGGCGGCGGCGGGTACGCCCGCCCGCCAGCCTTCTGTGGTGCAGTACCCCGTTTCATCCGCAGCAAAAAAAATCGCTGGAGCAGGGAGCCGGAAACGGTTATACTGCCCGGCTGTTGTCGCCTGTCGAACCCGTTCGGCGGGTTTTTCGTTTTCAGCCACCGTCTGGCCAAACGCGGACCAGACTAGCGCCTAACTGCATGCAACCATGTAGCTGGGGCGTTATTATTTAAAAAAAGGAAGCATCGTGGCACGTTATATCGGACCAAAAGCAAAACTGTCCCGCCGTGAAGGTACGGACCTGTTCCTCAAGAGCGCACGCCGCTCGCTCGACAGCAAGTGCAAACTGGACGTCAAGCCAGGCCAGCACGGCGTCAAATCGGGTGCCCGCACCTCCGACTACGGCAACCAACTGCGCGAAAAGCAGAAGGTCAAGCGCATGTACGGCGTCCTCGAGCGTCAGTTCCGCCGCTACTTCGCCGAAGCCGACCGCCGCAAGGGCAACACCGGCGAAACCCTGCTGAAGCTGCTGGAAACCCGTCTGGACAACGTCGCTTACCGCATGGGCTTCGGCTCGACCCGCGCTGAAGCGCGTCAGCTGGTATCGCACAAAGCGTTCACCGTGAACGGTCAAGTGGTCAACATCGCTTCCTACGCTGTGAAAATCGGCGACGTCATCGCCGTGCGCGAAAAGTCGAAGAAGCAGACCCGTATCGTCGAAGCGCTGTCGCTGGCTGAACAAGTCGGTATGCCAAGCTGGGTGTCGGTTGACGCCAAGAAAATGGAAGGCACCTTCAAGTCCCTGCCAGAGCGCAACGAAATCGCCAACGACGTCAACGAATCGCTGATCGTCGAACTGTACTCGCGTTAATCGTAGTCAGTTGTAAGCCCCGCCCACTCTCCGGAGTGGGCGTTTTCACTAAGAAATCGTTTCAAAATGACCGTGGCTAGGCTTGGCGCCGCAGACAGTGCGCCTGCACGGCAAGGTGCCACAACGACACCATGGGCTTTTTGAAACGATTTTTAATGCCATCAGCCTTATCGGCGTAACGTGCCGAGGGTATTGAAAAGGACATTTCATGCAAAACAGTTTGTTGAAGCCACGTATTATCGATGTCGAGGCGCTGGGCGCCGGCCACGCGAAAGTCGTGATGGAGCCGTTCGAACGCGGCTATGGCCACACATTGGGTAATGCGCTGCGTCGCGTGCTGCTGTCGTCCATGGTCGGCTACGCGCCCACCGAAGTGACGATCGCCGGCGTCGTGCACGAATACTCGTCGCTCGACGGCGTGCAGGAAGACGTGGTCGACCTGCTGCTGAACCTGAAGGGCGTGGTCTTCAAAGTCCACAACCGTGACGCCGTCACCCTGACCCTGAAAAAGGAAGGCGAAGGCGCCATCCTGGCATCGGACATCGATCTGCCACACGACGTGGAACTGATCAATCCGGACCACGTGATCGCCCACCTGACGGCCGGCGGCAAACTGGACATGCAGATCAAGGTCGAAAAAGGCCGCGGCTATGTGCCCGGTAACGTGCGCCGCCTGTCGGAAGACACCAACAAGACCATCGGCCGCATCATCCTGGACGCTTCGTTCTCGCCAGTGCGCCGCGTGTCCTACTTCGTCGAGTCCGCCCGCGTGGAACAGCGTACCGACCTGGACAAGCTGATCATCAACATCGAAACCAACGGCGTGATTTCGCCGGAAGAAGCGATCCGCCAGTCGGCCCGCGTCCTGGTTGACCAGTTGAACGTGTTCGCTGCCCTGGAAGGCACGGAAGCGGCCGCCGAAGCGCCATCGCGTGCTCCGCTGGTCGATCCTATCCTGCTGCGTCCAGTGGACGACCTGGAGTTGACCGTGCGTTCGGCCAACTGCCTGAAAGCGGAAAACATCTACTACATCGGCGACCTGATCCAGCGTTCGGAAAACGAACTGCTGAAGACGCCGAACCTGGGCCGCAAGTCCCTGAACGAAATCAAGGAAGTGCTGGCGTCGCGCGGCCTGACCTTGGGCATGAAACTGGAAAACTGGCCGCCTGCCGGCCTGGAAAAATAACAGATTGGGTGACAGTGCTGGACATCGCGCAGCGATGTTCTGCCCTGTTACCAACTGATTGGAATTGGGTGACGGTGCCGGACATCGCGCAGCGATGTTCTGCCCTGTTACCAACTGATTTGTATTTTGTCGTACCCGCCCGGCGCATGGCGCGCCGGGCGTTTAACCCACTAGAACCGGTCCGCGCTACCGCCCTGGCGGCAGCGATCGAAGAACTCGGATTTAAACACCATCGAAAGGAAGTACCATGCGTCACCGTCACGGCCTCCGTAAGCTGAACCGTACCTCGTCCCACCGTCTGGCAATGCTGCGCAACATGACCGTTTCCCTGCTGCGTCATGAAGCCATCAAAACCACCCTGCCTAAAGCCAAGGAACTGCGCCGCGTCGTCGAGCCTATCCTGACCCTGGGCAAGACCGACACCCTGGCCAACAAGCGTCTGGCTTTCTCCCGTCTGCGCGACCGCGAAATGGTTGTCAAGCTGTTCGCTGAACTGGGCCCACGCTACGCTGCCCGTAACGGCGGCTACCTGCGTATCCTGAAAATGGGTTTCCGCGTTGGCGACAACGCTCCAATGGCTTACGTTGAGCTGCTGGACCGTCCAGAAGTCACCGCTGTGGAAGACGCACCAACCGCCGAGTAATAGCGGTCGTTGTCACGTCAGAAAAGCCAGGCTCCGCCTGGCTTTTTTGCTTTTCGGCCATCTATCTTAAGCCCGCGCTCAGACGGCGCGCCGCCCGCCGGTGTACTATTGCCCGTTGAACTCATTCCGCCGTCATCGAATACTCTATGTCACGACTTGCCATGTCACGACTCGCCGCCGCCTTTTGCGCGCCCGCGCGTTCCTTCCCGTCCCTTAGCGGGGCCCGGGCGCTGCTGTCCTTGCCTGCGTTGCTGACCGCGTTGCTGGCATTGCTGCTGGCCCTGGGCGCCGCCCGTCCGGCCCATGCCGACGAGGATTATCTGGAACCGGACGCCGCCTTCCGCTTCTCGGCCCGCATGGCCGATGCCCACACGGTGGCCGTCACTTACCAGATCGCGGACGGCTACTATATGTACCGCGAGCGCTTCAAATTCGCGGCCCAGGGCGCCACGCTGGGCGCGCCCAAGATCCCGGCGGGCAAGATCCACTTCGATGAAACGTTCCAGAAGAACGTGGAAACCTATCGCGGCAGCGTCACCATCACCATCCCCGTCGAGGCGAACGGCGGCTTCACGCTCGTGTCCACCGGCCAGGGTTGCTCCGACAAAGGCCTGTGCTATGCGCCCCAGGACGCCAAGGCCGCACTGACGGCCAGCGGTGGTCCCGGCCTGGCTGCGCTGGCCATGGGCCAAGCTGCGCCGCCGGGCGCCGTCAGCCAGTCGGCGCCGGGCGCGCAATCGTCCGTCCCGTCCGCCCCCGTGCCCCCCGGCGTCACCGTCAACGCCGTGCCCACGCCGGAAACGACGGTGGTGACGGAGGCCGCCAGCACGCCAGCCCCGGCCGCCGCCGCAGCAGCGGCCCAAGCGGGCGGGGTGGAAGCGGCGCTCAAGGGCGGCAAGCTGCTCGTGATCGTGCCGCTGTTCATGCTGCTGGGCCTGGGCCTGGCGTTCACGCCCTGCGTGCTGCCCATGGTGCCTATCCTGTCCTTCATCATCGTGGGCGAGGGCGCCAAGGCCAGCCGCGCGCGCGGCCTGCTGCTGTCGGCCACCTATTCGCTGGGCATGGCCATCGTCTACACGGCGCTGGGCGTGGCTGCCGGCCTGATCGGTGAAGGCCTGGCCGCCACCTTGCAGAACCCGTGGGTGCTGGGCGCCTTCGCGCTGCTGATGGCCGCCATGTCGCTGTCCATGTTCGGCTACTACAACCTGCAGGTGCCCGCCGCGCTGCAAACCCGGCTCAGCGCCATGTCGCACCGCCAGGCGGCCGGCAAGCTGGCCGGCGTGTTCGTGATGGGCGCCATTTCCGCCCTGATCGTCGGCCCTTGCGTGGCCGCGCCACTGGCCGGCGCCCTGGTCTACATCAGCCAGACGCGCGACGTCATCATCGGCGGCAGCGCCCTGTTCGCCATGGCGGTCGGCATGAGCGTGCCGCTGCTGCTGGTGGGCGTGTCGGCCGGCACCTTGCTGCCCAAGGCGGGACTGTGGATGGATGCCGTCAAGCGCTTCTTCGGCGTGCTGCTGCTGGCGATGGCGTGGTGGCTGGTGTCGCCCGTGCTGCCGGCGGCCGTGCAGATGCTGGGCTGGACGGCGCTGCTGGTGGGCTACGGCGTCTACCTGCTGCGCAACAAGACGGGCCATTGGGCGTCCAAGAGCGCCGGGCTGGTGTTCGCCGCGCTGGGACTGGTGCAACTGGTGGGGGTGAGCACGGGCGGGCGTGACGTGCTGGCCCCGCTGGCGCACCTGCAGGCGCAAGGCGCGGTGCAGCCGCTGCCGTTCAAGCGCGTCAAGACGGTGGCGGAACTCGATGCCGTGCTGGCCCAGACGGGCGGCAAGAGCGCGTTGCTGGACTTCTACGCCGACTGGTGCGTGTCCTGCAAGGAAATGGAAAAGCTGACCTTCGTGGCGCCGGCCGTGCGCGCGCGGCTGGCCAACACGGTGCTGCTGCAAGTGGACGTGACGGCCAACGACGAAGCGGACAAGGCCATGTTGAAGCGTTTCCACCTGTTCGGCCCGCCGGGCATCATCCTGTTTGACGGCAAGGGCCAGGAACTGGCCGATGCCCGTGTGATCGGCTTCCAGGATGCCGACCAGTTCCTGCAGTCGCTGTCGCGCTTGCCGCAATAAGGCGAACGCGCCCGGTCATGTGCCGGGCGCCGCTCGGTCTTACTCGTGGCGATGGCCCATCATGCGATGCGGGCCGTGGGCGCCGCCCATCACATGGTCATCGAAAATGGCTTTTTGCTCCGTGGTCAGCTGGCCGTAAAAGGTGTTCAGCGCGCCCAGATGGCCTTCCATGGCCAGCGTACGCTGCTTGCTCATGTCGATCATCCTGGCCAGGCGCTCCGGCGCCGGCAGCTTGGCCATGGCCGCGTGGTCGATGTGTTCGGCGGGCAGGGCAGGCTTGATGGCGTTCTGGTAAGCCGTCCAGGCTGGTTCCTGGGCCGCCGTCAGCTTGAGCAGGTCGTGCAGCTTGGCCTGGTGCTTGGCGAACATGTCGGCCATGCGGGCCTGGCGCTGCTCGCTGTTGGCCTGCCAGCCGTGGCGGCCGGCCGCCGCGTCATCGGCCAGGGCGGCGGTGCTGGCGCCGGCCAGGCCCAGCACGGTCATGCCGATCAAGATGCTTTTGCGTACGGTGTTCATGGTTGCTTCCTTTGTCAAAGTCGTGGGGAGACGCTGCGTTCTTGCTCATCTCATGAGACATATGGTGGCAGGCCGGTGTTTCGGGCTAGTGTCCCGATTGCCGGTTTTTGTATCAAACTGTTTCCCCGGCAAGGTGGTACTACAAGCCGATACAAATGCACCTTGGTCAGGCGCGGCCAAACTGGCGATAATGAAGGCATGGAATCCATCTCGACAATTCTGATCGTTGACGACGATCGCGACATCCGCACCCTGCTGGCCGATTACCTGGAAACGAATGGCTACCGCACGCTGGGCGCGGCCGACGGTGCGGCCATGTGGAAGCTGCTGGACGAGTCGCGGCCCGACCTGGTGGTGCTGGACCTGAACCTGCCCGGCGACGATGGCCTGACCCTGTGCCGCAAGCTGCGCGCCCATTCGACCTTGCCCGTCATCATGCTGACGGCCCGCAACGAGCCGCTGGACCGGATCCTGGGCCTGGAAATGGGGGCCGACGACTACCTGCCCAAGCCATTCGAGCCGCGCGAGCTGCTGGCCCGCATCCGCAGCGTGCTGCGCCGTAGTAACGCCATGCCGGCCAGCCATGGTGGCGACAAGGCCGAGCGCATCCGCTTCTCCGGCTGGACGCTGGACTTGACGGCGCGCCACCTGCTCAACCCGGACGGTCTGGTGATCATGCTGTCTGGCGCGGAATTCCGCTTGCTCAAGGTGTTCCTGGAACACCCCAACCGCGTGCTCAACCGCGACCAATTGCTGAACCTGACCCAAGGCCGCGACGCCGATCCGTTCGACCGCTCGATCGACATCCAGATCAGCCGCCTGCGCCAGAAGCTGGGCGAGGATGCGCGCCTGCCGCAAATCATCAAGACCGTGCGCAACGGCGGCTATGTGCTGGCCGGCCAGGTCGCCGTGGAGCCGCAGGCGTGAAAGCATTCATCGGCTCCATGACGGGGCGCGTGTTCCTGGTGCTGCTGCTGGGCATCATCGCCTCGGCCGCGCTGACCCAGTGGCTGGCCGTGAGCGAGCGCACGCGCGCGCTGGAACGCTACCGCGACTTCCACGCGCTGGAGCGGGCCGAACAACTGATCACGACGGCCGACGTGGTGCCGCAAGCGTCCCGCCCACCGTATCTGCGGGTGGCCAGCCGGGGCAGCGTGCGGCTGGAGCCGGCCGGCACGGCCGCCGCCGCTGGTGGCTTGCCGGCCACGGAATTCACCCAGACCTTGCAGACCCGGCTGGGCACGGGCTTCACGCTCTATCCGCTGGCCGAACGGCCGGCCGAATGCGATTTGCCGCGCAAACCGATCACCCTGTTCGGCCCCAAGCAATGGCACGGCACCTGCGAAACCATGCTGGTGCGCATGCACGATGGCGCCGTGATGAAGCTGTCCGTGCTGCCGCCGCGCCCGCCGCCAAGTGGCGGGCGTAAAGAACCGCTGACCTTGCTGCCTTTCCTGCTCAGCATCGCCGTGCTGGCGTATTTCGTGGCCCGCATGGCCATGCGTCCGCTCAAGCAACTGGCGCAGGCGGCCAAGGACCTGGGCAACGACATCAACCGGCCGCCGCTGGCCATCGGCGGCGCGTCTGAAATCCGGCAGGCGGCTGGCGCCTTCAACGCCATGCAGGCCCGCATCCGCCAGCACATCTCGCAGCGCACGGAAATGCTGGCCGCCATCACCCACGATCTGCAGACCCCGCTCACCCGTATGCGCCTGCGGCTGGAAAAAGTGCACGACGCCGAGTTGCAGCAGCGCCTGGTGGACGACCTGTCGGCCATGCAGCAAATGGTCAAGGAAGGGCTGGACCTGGCGCGCAGCATGGACAGCACGGAAACCATGCAGGCGCTGGACCTCGATTCGCTGCTCGACAGCGTCTGTTCCGACGCGGCCGACAGCGGCCAGCAAGTGGACCTCAAGGGGCAGGCCGCCATGGCCTTGATGGGCCGGCCGCTGGCGATCCGGCGCTGCCTGGTCAACCTGCTCGACAACGCCGTCAAGTACGGCCAGTACGCGCATGTGACGGTGGAACGGATGGTGGGCGCGGCCCGCATCCGCATCCGCGACGGCGGCCCCGGCATCGCGCCGGAACAGATGGCGCGCGTGTTCGAACCGTTCTACCGGATCGAATCGTCGCGCTCGCGCGCTTCCGGCGGCACCGGCCTGGGCCTGACGATCGCCCGCAACATCGCCGAGCAGCACGGCGCCAGTCTGATGCTGGCCAACCATGCGCAGGGCGGCCTGGAAGTGACGCTGATCGTGCCCGAATACTACGCCGGACGCTGAGCTGTCCATCCCCCATGGCGGCGCCCGCGCCGTCATATTTTTCCGGAAGAATATGCGACAATGTTTCGCTTATGCCCGGCGGCAACACTCTTGACCAACATGAAAAAAACTTCCCTCGCATTCCTGGCCGGCGCGGTCATCGTGGCCGGCTATGGCGTCTGGCATGTCACCCACCAGGCCGGCGCTCCGGCGGCCGCCAAGTCCGGTGCGCAAGGCCCCACGACGGTCACCGTGATCACGCCGCGGCGCCAGGACGTGCCCGTGATCTTCCAGGCCAACGGCACCGTCACCCCGATCAGCACGGTGGACCTGCATCCGCAAATCACCAGCACCATCGCCAGGGTCCACATCAAGGAAGGCCAGTTCGTGCGCGCCGGCGAGCTGATGTTCACACTGGATGACCGCAGCGCCCGCGCCAATCTGGACAAGGCGCAAGCCCAGGTGGCGCGCGACCAGGCATCGCTGGCCGACCTGCAGCGCCAGTACCAGCGCAGCCAGGAATTGTTGAGCAAGAACTTCATCGCCCAGGGCGCCGTCGACACGCTCAAGAGCCAGGTGGAAGCGGCCCGTGCGCTGGTGCAGGCCGACACGGCCGCCGCCCGTTCGGCCGGCGTGGACGCCAGCTACTCGGCCATCCGCGCGCCCATGGCGGGCCGGGTGGGCGCCATCAACGTTTATCCGGGCAGCCTGGTGCAGTTGAGCACCTCGCTGACCACCATCACCCAGCTCGACCCCATCACGGTCGCCTTCACCTTGCCTGAAAGCGCGCTGGCCGATGTGCTGGCGGCCCAGCGCGCCGGCAGCGTGCCGGTGCAGGTGACGGCCGGCGCCGGCGGCGCCTCCAGCGTCTCCGGCGGCGCCTCCAGCGTCTCCGACGGCGCCTCCAGCGTCTCCGGCGGCGCCACCAGCCCCGCCAGCGGCGCCGCCAGCCCGTCCGGCACCACTCTCGACGGCGTGCTCAGTTTCGTCGACAACACCGTCGATCCCGTGGCTGGCGTGATCCGCGTGAAAGCCCAGTTCGCCAATGCCGGCACGCCATTGTGGCCGGGCCAGTACGTCAACGCCCGCCTCACCGTGCGCACCCTCAAGGATGCGCTGGTGGTGCCGCAAAACGCTATCATCAGCAACACGCGCGGCACCTTCGTCTACACGGTGGCGCCGGACCAGACGGCCAAGACCAATCCCGTGCAGCGCCTGTATGCGTTCGGCACCGACGCCGCCGTGTCCGGCCTGACGGCCGACGCGCAAGTGATCGTGGAAGGCAAGCAGAACCTGCGGCCGGGCGGCAAGGTCAAGCCGGTGGCCGCAGGCGGGCACGACAGCGCGTCGGCCCAGGCCACCCCGTTGGCGCAAAAAGGTAAAACGGAATGAACCTGTCCGAATTATGCATACGCCGCCCCGTGATGGTGGTGCTGCTGTCGCTGTCGCTGATCCTGGCCGGCGTGCTGGCCTATACCAGCATCCCGGTGGCGGCACTGCCCAGCTTTAACACCCCCGTCATCAACGTCAATGCCGACCTGGCCGGCGCCAGCCCGGACACCATGGCTTCGTCCGTCGCGCTGCCGCTGGAAAAGCAGTTCTCCACCATCGCCGGCCTGAACCTGATCACCTCCACCAGCAGCCTGGGCACCACTTCGCTGACGCTGGAATTCGACCCGTCCATCGACGTCAACGCGGCCGCCGTGGACGTGCAGGCGGCCTTGTTGCGGGCCCAGCGTTCGCTGCCGCAGGAAATGACGGAACTGCCGTCCTACCGCAAGGTCAACCCGGCCGACGCGCCCGTGTTGTTCATGACCATGACGTCGCCGTCGCTGAGCCTGTCGGAACTGAACGACTACGCGGAAAACCTGATCGCCCCCAGCCTGTCCACCTTGCCCGGCGTGGCCCAGGTCAGCGTCAACGGCCAGAAGCGTTTCGCGGTGCGCATCCGGGCCCGCACCGACCAGCTCAACGCGCGCAACCTGACGCTCGATGAACTGGCCACCGCCGTCAAGGCCGCCAACGCCAACAGCCCGCTGGGCATTCTGGACGGCCCCAGCCAGACCCTCACCATCCAGGGCAACGCCCAGCTGATGAAGGCGTCCGAATTCGCCGAGCTGATCGTGGCCACCCGCAACGGCCAGCCCGTGCGCCTGAAGGAAGTGGCCACCGTGGAAGACAGCTACCAGTCCGTCAAGACGGCCGGCAGTTACAACGGCGAACGCGCCATCGTGCTGCTGGTGCAGCGCCAGCCCAACGCCAACACGGTGCAGGTGGTGGACGGCGTGCGCCAGTTGCTGCCGCGCTTCCTGGCCCAGTTGCCCAGCTCGATCAAGATCAACCTCGTCAACGACCGCTCCGTCTCGATCCGCGACGCCATCCACGACGTCAATATCACGCTGGCGTTGACGGTGGGCCTGGTGGTGCTGGTGATCTTCCTGTTCCTGCGCCGCGCGGCCGCCACCTTCATTCCAGGCATCACCATGCCGATTTCGCTGCTGGGCGCGCTGGCGCTGTTGTACGCGTTCGGCTACAGCCTGGACAACGTGTCGCTGCTGGGCATTACGCTGGCCGTGGGCCTGGTGGTGGACGACGCCATCGTGGTGCTGGAAAACATCGTGCGCCACGTTGAACTGGGCAAGAAACCGTTGCAGGCGTCCCTGATCGGGGCGCGCGAGATGGGCTTCACCATCGTCTCGATTTCCATTTCGCTGGTGGCCGTGTTCATCCCCATCTTTTTCATGCCGGGCACGATAGGCTTGCTGTTCCATGAATTCGCCGTGGTGGTGTCGCTGTCGATCCTGGTGTCGGCCATCGTCTCGCTGACGCTGGTGCCCATGCTGGCCAGCCGTTTGCTGCCGGCCGATCCACACGACGCCGAGGGCGACGACACCTTCATCGGCCGCTGGTTCGAGGCCGGCTTCGCGCGCCTGCGCCAAGGCTACGCGCGCACGCTGGACGTGGCGCTGGCGCACCGTTACGTGGTGCTGGCGATCGCGCTGGGCACCTTCGCGTTGACGGCCGTGCTGTACGTGACCATTCCCAAGGGTTTCTTCCCGGAAGAGGACCTGGGCCAGATCCGGGTGACGACGGAAGCGGCGGAAGACATTTCCTCGTCGGCCCTGATGGCTTTGCAGGAAAAGGTGGCCGACGTCATCAAGGCCGATCCCAACGTGCAGGATGTGACGTCCTTTGTCAGCGGCGGCAACAGCGGCCGCATGTTCCTGGTGCTCAAGCCGCGCGAACAGCGCGCCAAGATGCCGCAGGTGCTCGACAGCCTGCGCAAGGCCACGCGCGCCATCGCCGGCGTATCGGTCTACCTGAGTCCGATCCAGAACCTGCAACTGGGCGGCCGCCCCAGCAAGAGCCGCTACCAGTACACGCTGCAATCGGTCAGCCCCGATGCGCTGGGCGACTGGGCCACCAAGTTCCTCGACCGCATGCGGGCCGACAATGATTTCCGCGACGTCACCAGCGATGCCCAGAACCGCGGCTTGCAGGCGTCGCTCAAGATCGACCGCGACAAGGCCAACAACCTGGGCGTGCAGATCGCCGACGTGCGCAGCGCGCTCTACCTGGCCTTCGGCGAGCGCCAGGTGTCGACCATCTACTCGTCGGCCGCCAGCTATTTCGTGATCTTGGAAGCGGCCACCGAGGACCGCCAGTTCGACGATGCGCTGACCCGCATTTCGGTGCGCAACAAGGCTGGCCAGCTGGTGCAGTTGTCCAGCTTCGCCACGGTCGAGCGCACGGTCGGCCCCACGGCCGTCAACCACCAGGGCCAGTTACAGGCGATCACGCTGTCGTTCAACCTGGCGCCGGACGTGCCGCTGGGTGTGGCCACGGCCAAGATCGACAAGATGGGCGCGGCCATGAACTTGCCGGCTTCCATCATCACCAGCTACGGCGGCGACGCGGCCGTGTTCCAGAGTTCGCAAGGCAGCCAGCTGATCCTGATCGTGGCCGCGCTGGGCGTGATCTACGTGCTGCTGGGCGTGCTGTATGAAAGCTTCATCCACCCGCTCACCATCCTGGCCGGCCTGCCGTCGGCCGCCGTGGGCGCGCTGCTGACCTTGCGCATGTTCAACCTGGACCTGACCATGATCGCCATCATCGGCATCCTGATGTTGATCGGCATCGTCAAGAAGAACGCCATCATGATGATCGACTTCGCCCTGCACGCGCAGCGCAACGGGGGCATGACGCCGGCCGCCGCCATCCGCGAGGCTTGCGTGCTGCGTTTCCGCCCCATCATGATGACCACCATGGCGGCCCTGATGGGCGCCTTGCCGATCGCGCTGGGCCTGGGCGCGGGCGCCGAACTGCGCCAGCCGCTGGGCCTGGCCGTGGTGGGCGGCCTGGTGTTCTCGCAAGTGATCACGCTCTATATCACTCCCGTCATCTACCTGTTCCTCGACAAGTACAGCGGCAGCGGCCCCATGGCCGATGACGTGCTGGCTGGCGAACCGCAAGCTGGCAGCACTGTTGCATTGAAAGCTGTTAATACCGTCAAGCATTGAGCGGCGACAAGCCGCACCGCTGAGCCCCTTCGTATCATAGGCAAGGACTTTTTTCCTTGCAGCAAGGAGGGGCGATGAAGCGATACACCATCACCATCATCGGCATGGGCCCGCGCGGACTCAGCGTTCTGGAGCGGCTGGCGGCCCTGGTGCGCGGCCGCGACCTGTTGCTCGACCTGATCCTGGTCGAGCCCGGCGAGTGCGGGCAGGGCGTGCATTCCGCGCGCCAGCCCCAGCACTTGTTGATCAACACCATCGCCAGCCAGGTCACGCTGTTCCCCGCGCCGGGCGTGGTGAAGCAGGGGCCGCCGTGCGCCGCGCCCTCGCTCACGCAATGGGCGCGCGAGGCCGGCTACCGGCGTGTGGGCGAGCAGTATTACCGCATCGGCGCCACCGGAGCCGGGGCCGAGATCAGCGAACTCGATCATCTGCCGCGCCGCCTGCTGGGCGAATACCTGACCTGGGGCTACGAACAACTGGTGGCCAGCTTGCCGGACGGCGTCACGCTGACCCACCACCGGCTGCGCGCGCACGACCTGTGGCAGCAGCCCGACGGGCGCTGCGTGGTGGAACTGGAAAGCGGCTTCATCATCCTGAGCGACTTCGTGTTCCTCACCACCGGCCATGGCAACAATGTGCTCAGCGACCATGACGCGTGGTGCCGCAAGTTCGCCCAGGATCACGCGCGCTACAACAGCCGGCTGGGCTACTACCGCCACATCTATCCGCTGGAGCAACTGGTCCGGATAGGGGCCGACGCGCGGGTGGCCATCCAGGGCCTGGGCCTGAGCGCGCATGATGTGATCGCGGAATTGACGGTGGGGCGGGGCGGCGCCTTCGTGCGCGACGCGCACGGCATGCGCTACGAAAAATCGGGACGGGAGCCGACACTGCTGCTGTGCTCGCGCCAGTGCCTGCCATCGGCGGCCAGGGGCCTGAACCAGAAGGGACTGGACGGCCGCCACCAGCCGCACTTCTTCACGCCCGAAGCGATCGAAGCCCTGCGCTACCGGGCCCAGCGCGAGCGGGGCAGCCGCCAGCTTGATTTCGATGTGGAATTGCTGCCGCTGCTCAAGCGGGAGATGGGTTACGTCTACCGTGCCACGGTCGATGGCCGCGCACCCGACCCGGCCAGCTACGTGCTGGCCCCGCCGGAAGCGGAGATCATCGACGGTTTGCTGTTCCCGCTGCGGGGGCGCGAGTTCGGCACGCTGGACGCGTTCCGCGCCTATTTCCGCCGCTGGCTGATGGAGGACCTGGCCGAAGCCCACAAGGGCAACGTCGACAGCCCCGTGAAGGCGGCCACCGACGTACTGCGCGACGTACGGGCCGGCCTGCAGGCGGCGCTGGAATTCGGCGGCCTGACGCCGGCCTCGCACCGCAAATTCCTCAACGTCTACCACCCCATCATCAACCGCATCGCGTTCGGCCCGCCCCGGCACCGCAACGAGGAATTACTGGCCCTGCTGGACGCGGGCGTGGTGCAGATCGTATCCGGCCCCAATGGCGTGATCGGCATCGACGAGAATGAATCGACTTTCGTGCTGCAAACCCGTTTCGGCGCACAACAGGAGCGCCACCCGTTCGACGTGCTGGTGGTGGCCAGGCTGGACGTGTTTTGCCCGGAAACGGACGATTCCCCCTTCACCCAGAACCTGATGCGGCGCGGCATGGTGCGGCCGTATTACAACGGGGTGTTCCACCCGGGCGGCATCGACATCGACCTGGATGGCCACCCGCGCAACGCGGCTGGCCAGGCGGCAGGCAATATCTGGGCGCTGGGTTTCCCGGTCGAAGGGCCGCATTACTACACCCATGCCTTGCCCCGGCCCCTGATGCGGTCGCGCCAGGTACTCGACGCCGAGCGTTGTGTTTCCGCCATGTTTGCACAAATTCCGGACGCGCCGCGCCGCGGCCCGCGCCGCCGTCCCGAGGCGGATGCCGAACTTTCTCCCTTGCCGGCCCAGCCGCGCGTCACCATGTAGCGGTGTTGATACATACCGTAACATTCATCAAGACCAAGCTCCGGTAAGCTACCGGAACTCAGGCTGGCCCACCTGCGCGCGCACCGCGCGGGCGGCGCCGGCCTGGCGGCGCGGTTCCAAAAATGGCGGGACTCTGGCACTATGACCGCATTTTGACGATCACGCACCACGAAGGTTCGCTCTTGCACGACGATACGCACACGATGTCAGCAGATTCCGAGTATTGCCACAGCTGCGGCCAGCGCCTGCCAGCCCGCGATGGCTATGGCTATGGCCGGCGCAAGCGCATGTCGGACCGGATCGGCGTCGCCATCTCGATCGGCCTGCACTTGCTGGCCGTGCTTTACTATTTCCTCAAGCCCAGCGAACCGTTCCACCGCACGCCGCCGCGCGGGGACGGGGAGATGGTCTACATCGCGCCGCTGCCGAACCAACCGAATAAACCGAACAAGCCGGAGAAGAAGACGGAACTGGCCAAGGCCAAGCCGCAGCCGCAGCCCAAGCATGCGGTGGCCGCCATCACGCCGCCGGCCGCCGCCCGGCCCAAGCTGGAAACCTATGTGCCGCCCGTGGTGGCGCCCATGCAGCCGCCGCCCGAGCAGGATATGTCGGAAATGATCGCCAAGCGCCGCGCCCAGCGCGCCGCCGAGAACCCGCAGCCGTCCGAACCGGCGCCGGAAAGTGAGAATGACCGCGCCAACCGCATCGCCAGGGCCAACATCGCCGGCGCCCAGGGCCGCTCCAACGGCCGCGACCGCGACGACACGGGCGGCCTGTTCTCCATCGCCGACCGCACCTACCATGGCGCCGACGTCAAGTTCCGGGGCTGGAACACGAATTTCCGCCGCAACTGGACCCAGCAGGTGCACGTGGAAGTGGGCGACTGGCCGGACCTGGAAACGGCCATCGTGAAGAAAATGATCGAGATTATCCGCAAGGACCACCCGGCCGACTTCCCATGGGAATCGCAGCGCCTGGGCAAGGTCATCACGATGAGCGCCCGCAAGCAGGATGAGCCGGAATTGACGGCGTTCCTGTTGAAGGAAATGTTCCCCGAATACCGGCGCGGCCGGTAGGGCATAAAGCAGCGGGGTCAGTTCCGGCAACGTGCCAAATGGTGGCGCGATGCCGGAACTGACCCCGGTCTTCCGATTTTCGGCGGGGCCGCCGCAGCGGCCTCCGCTCCCTTGGACTTAGGCGCGGGCCTTGAGCAAACGCGCCACGTCCAGCGCGAAGTAGGTCAGCACGCCGTCGGCGCCGGCCCGTTTGAACGCCATCATCGATTCCATCATCACCTTGTCGTGATCCAGCCAGCCGTTCTGGGCGGCCGCCTTCAGCATCGCGTATTCGCCGCTGACCTGGTAGGCGAAGGTGGGCACCTTGAATTCATCCTTCACGCGGCGCACCACGTCCAGATAGGGCATGCCGGGCTTGACCATGACCATGTCGGCCCCTTCGGCCAGATCCAGGCCCACTTCGCGCAGCGCCTCGTCGCTGTTGGCCGGGTCCATCTGGTAGGTGTTCTTGTCGCTCTTGCCCAGGTTCTTGGCCGAACCGACGGCGTCGCGGAACGGACCGTAGAAGGCCGACGCATACTTGGCCGAATACGCCATGATGCGGGTGTGGATAAACCCGTTTTCCTCCAGCGCGGCGCGGATGGCGCCGATGCGCCCGTCCATCATGTCCGACGGCGCCACCACGTCCACGCCCGCTGCGGCCTGGGTCAGCGCCTGGCGCACCAGCATGGCGGTGGTGGCGTCGTTGATCACGTAGCCGTTGTCGTCGATCAGGCCGTCCTGGCCGTGGCTGGTGTACGGGTCCAGCGCCACGTCCGTCAGGATGCCCAGTTCCGGGAACGCTTGCTTGAGGGCGCGCACGGCGCGCGGCACCAGGCCGTCAGGGTTGGTCGCCTCCACCCCGTCCGGGGTTTTCAGGGCGCTGTCGATCACGGGGAACAGGGCCAGCACGGGGATGCCCAACGCCACGCATTCCTCGGCCACCTTCAGTAGCAGATCCACCGATACCTGCTCCACGCCCGGCATGGACGCCACCGGCTCGCGCTGGTTGACGCCGTCCAGGATGAACACGGGGTAGATCAGGTCGGAGGCGGTGACGGTGTTCTCGCGCATCAGGGCGCGCGAGAACGGGTCGCGGCGCATACGGCGCATGCGGATGGCGGGAAACTGGGCGGTAACGTGAGGAGTGTGCATTGCGGGCATTCCACTTTCTACAGTTTAGGGTTGGGCGCTGCCGGCGTCGGCATCCACATCGTCGTCGTCATCGTCGGGCGCTTCGATCAGGTCCGTCGCGGCGGCCGCCTCGTCTGCCGTCAGGCCGGCCAGTTCGATGATCTTGTCGTTGGCTTCGTCGATGCCGATGCGCTTGAGCGCGGAGAACAGTTGCACGGTGAAGGGGAAGCCTTCGCCGTCCTCGTCCACGTAGCTGTCGAGCTTGGCCTTGGCCTGGCGCAGCACGTTGACGGATTCGTTGCGGTTGAGCTTGTCAACCTTGGTCAGGATGCAATGGATGGGCTTGCCCGTGGGGGCGAACCATTCCAGCATCTGGATGTCGAGCTCGGTGAACGGGCGGCGCGCGTCCATGATCAGGATCAGGCCGGCCAACTGGTCGCGCCGTTGCACGTAGTCGCCCAGCAGGCGCTGCCAGTGCAGCTTGGCCGAACCGGACACTTCCGCATAGCCATAGCCGGGCAAGTCCACCAGCAGGCAGCGGATTTCGTCGACGATGGTGGGATCTTTCCGGTGCTGGGCCACGTGGGCGCCGCCGATCGAGAAGAAATTGATGTGCTGGGTGCGGCCCGGGGTCTTGGACGCGAACGCCAAGCCCTTCTGGTTGCACAGGATGTTGATGGCGGTCGATTTGCCGGCGTTGGAACGGCCGGCGAAGGCGATTTCCGGCACCGTGGTGTGGGGCAGGTCGCGCAGTTGGTTGACGGTCGTAAAGAAGCGGGCTTGCCAGAGTATTGACATGGGATAGGTAGAAAATGCAACAAGAGGGGCAAAAGCCTGAGAAAGCTATTGTACAATAAGGGGTTACGAATTGTTGCCAAGCATATTTCGTGCTAGATCGAAGCAGTGTGCGCAGCGATGCGCGCGGCAGTGCGGCGGGGAATCGACGGCAACGTTTTTTTACCACCAATTTATTGACTAGTCTCAGGGTGTCTGAATGAATCGTGCCTTTTCACCATTTGCAAAATCCTTGATCGTCGCTCTGCTGGCTGTGTCGGCGACCGCGTCGGCGTCCGAAGAGAAAAAACCTGCCCATGCAGAGCCGGTGGTGGTCAAGGCCGATCCGGCCAAGGGCGCCAAGCTGTTCACGGAAGGCGACGCCACCCGCAGCCTGCCCGCTTGCGTGGCTTGCCACGGCGAAGCTGGTAATTCGACCATCGCCGTCAACCCGAAACTGGCGGGCCAGCATGAAGGCTACATCGTCAAGCAACTGAACGATTTCGCCAGCCCCGCGCGCACCCAGGCCATCATGTCGACCTACGCCAAGATGATGACGGACGAGGACAAGAAGAACATCGGCGCCTACCTGGCCGCCCAGGCGCAAAAGCCTGGCGCCGCCAAGGACAAGGATACGGTCGATTTGGGCAAGAAAATCTATCGCGGCGGTATCGCCGAGAAGAACGTGCCGGCCTGCGCCAGCTGCCATGGCGCCGGTGGCGCCGGCGTACCGGTGCAATACCCGCGCATCGGCGGCCAGCACCAGGATTACACGGTGGCCCAGCTGGACCTGTTCCGCACGGACGCCCGCAAGAACAGCGCCCAGATGAGCACCATCGCCAAGCGCATGTCGGCCGAAGAAATCAAGGCCGTGGCCGATTACGTCGCTGGCTTGAAATAATCGATTGTTGTCCCGCGCCGGCCTCCGGTGCGGTGGCGGACACGGAAGTGAAAAAAGGGCGGCAGCGTAAAGCGGGCTGCCCTTTTTGTTGGTATGCTGCCTGCTTCCGATCCCGCTCCTCCCTCACAAAAGACGCGCATGAGTAGCCCTAGCACCACCGGTATTGAACTGAAAACCCGCCGCCCCATCGTGGGCGAAGTCGTCGAGCTGATCTCGTCGATGCGTTTCGCCATCGCGCTGCTGACCCTGATCGCCATCGCCGCCATGATCGGTACGGTGATGAAGCAGAACGAACCGATGCCCAACTACGTGAACCAGTTCGGCCCGTTCTGGTTCGACGTGTTCGAGAAGCTGAGCCTGTATTCCGTCTATTCGGCCTGGTGGTTCCTCACCATCATGGGTTTCCTGGTGGTGTCCACCTCGCTGTGCATCGTGCGCAATACGCCCAAGATGCTCAAGGATATGCGCAGCTGGCGCGAGCACGTGCGCGAGCAGTCGCTGCACAACTTCCACCACAAGCACCAGTGGCAGACGGCGCTGGCCCGGCCCGCGCTGGTGCAGCAGACCATGAACCGCCTGCACGACGCCGGCTACCGCAGCAAGGCCGTGGAAAAAGAGGGCGCCACGCTGGTGACGGCCAAGAAGGGCGCCGCCAACAAGTTCGGCTACATCTTCGCCCACTCGGCCATCGTCATCATCTGCATCGGCGGCCTGCTCGATTCGGACATGCCGATCCGGGTCCAGGAATGGTTCCTGGGCAAGACCCCATTCGCCGGCAATGGCGTGATCGCGGAGATCCCCAGGCAGCACCGGCTGGGCCTGAGTAACCCCACCTTCCGTGGCAACACCATGATCCCGGAAGGCTCGGCCAGCGACGCCGCCATCATCCCGCGCGCCGATGGCGTGCTGATCCAGGACTTGCCGTTCACGATCCAGCTGAAGAAATTCCACATCGAGTTCTACACGACGGGCATGCCCAAGCTGTTCGCCAGCGACGTGGTGATCCGCGACCATGAATCGGGCAAGACCTTCCCCGCCACCATCGAAGTGAACAAGCCCCTGATCTACAAGGGCCTGGCCGTGTACCAGTCCAGCTTCGAGGATGGCGGCAGCAAGCTGCAACTGACCGGCTTCCCGATGGCCGGCGGCGCCAGGCAGACCTTCAAGATCAACGGCGAAGTGGGCGGCAGCACCGCCATGGGCGACGCTTACACGGTGGAGTGGTCGGGCTTCCGTCCCTTCAATGTGGAAAACCTGGCCAGCACCGATACCCGCGCCGTGGCCAAGGGCCAGAGCTTCAACGAGCAGTTCGCCGTGGGCCTGGACAAGCACCTCGGTTCGGCCGCCAAGAACGCCAACAACAAGGACTTGAAGAACGTTGGCCCCAGCGTGCAGTACAAGCTGCGCGACAAGACCGGCCAGGCCCGTGAATACCAGAACTACATGCAGCCGGTGACGGTCGACGGCGCCACCGTGTTCCTGGCCGGCATGCGGGTGAGCCCCGGTGACCCGTTCAGCTACCTGCGCATCCCGGCCGACGATGGCCACAGCGTGACGGAATGGATGCGGCTGCGGGCCGCCATCCACAACCCGGCCCTGCGCACGCAAGCGGCCCAGCGTTACGCCCAGCACGCCATGCCCAACGGCAGCGACGCGCTGCGCGCCCAGTTGCAGCAGTCGGCCGAGCGCAGCATGGCCATCTTCGCCGGCAACGACAAGGAAGCCGGCTTCGTCGCCATTTCCCGCTTCCTGGAAAAAGTGCCGCAGGCCGAACAGGAAAAAGCGGCCGACATCTTCATGAAGATCCTCAACGGCGCCCTGTGGGATTTGTGGCAGGTGGCGCGCGCCCAGGATGGCGTGGCCCCGGCCCCGGCCGATGAAGTCCACGGCCGTTTCCTGCAACTGGCCACCAACGCGCTGTCCGACAGCTTCTTCTACGGCGCGCCGTTCTACCTGCAGCTGGACGACTTTACGGAAGTGAAGGCATCCGTATTCCAGGTCACCCGCTCGCCGGGCAAGGCCGTGGTCTACTTCGGCTGTCTGCTACTGGTGCTGGGCGTGTTCGCCATGTTCTACATCCGCGAGCGCCGGGTCTGGGTCTGGGTCAAGGAAGCGGGCGGCGGCACGGATGCCGTGATGGCCATGAGCACCCAGCGCAAGACGCTCGATTTCGAGCATGAATTCGCTAGCCTGAAAGAAAAACTGCCGCAATCGGCGTAAGCTGTCAAAAAAGCCGGAGAATAGAGATGGAATTGTCACAAAGCACCACCACTTATACCCAGGCGCCAGGCTATTTCAAGCGCCTGGGCCTGCTCGACTGGCTGTTCGCGGCCGGCCTGCTGGCCGCCGCCCTGTACGCGCTGAACCGCTTCGGCAACTACATGGATGTCTATGAGAAAGGCATCCTGCTGGGGGCCGTGCCCACCTTCGCGGCGCTGGGCTGGCACTGGAAGCCGGTGCGCTGGCTGATGCCGCTGGTGGCCTTGCTGGCGCTGTGGGCCATTTCCCTCTACGCCGGCGAGCTGGACATGGGCACCAAGAAGTTCTTGTTGCGCAACATGCTGTCGAGCCAGTCCGCCATCCTGTGGATGAGCGTGATGTTCTTCCTGTCCACCTTGTTCTACGGCATCGGCCTGGCCACGCGCTCGGCCACCGGCGCCACCATCGGCTCCAAGCTGTGCTGGACGGCCGTGGTGCTGGGCCTGACGGGCTTGATGGTGCGCTGGTACGAGTCCTACCTGATCGGCACCGACGTGGGCCACATCCCCGTCTCCAACCTGTATGAAGTGTTCATCCTGTTCTCGCTGATCACGGCCATGTTCTACCTGTACTTCGAGCAGCGCTACGCGACCCGCCAGATGGGCGCCTTCGTGCTGCTGGTGATCTCGGCCGCCATCGGTTTCCTGCTGTGGTACACGGTCAGCCGCGACGCGTCCGACATCCAGCCGCTGGTGCCGGCCCTGCAAAGCTGGTGGATGAAGATCCACGTGCCGGCCAACTTCATCGGCTACGGCAACTTCGCGCTGGCGGCCATGGTGGCGGCCGCCTACCTGCTCAAGAGCTCGGGCCGGCTGACGGACCGCCTGCCGTCGCTGGAAGTGCTGGACGACGTGATGTACAAGGCCATTTCGGCCGGTTTCGCCTTCTTCACCATCGCCACCATCCTGGGCGCGCTGTGGGCGGCCGAGGCCTGGGGCGGCTACTGGTCGTGGGACCCGAAGGAAACCTGGGCCCTGATCGTCTGGCTCAACTACGCGGCCTGGCTGCACATGCGCCTGATGACGGGCTTGCGCGGCCGCGCGGCCGCCTGGTGGGCGCTGACGGGCCTGATCGTCACCACCTTCGCCTTCCTGGGGGTGAATATGTTTCTGTCCGGTTTGCACTCCTACGGCAAGCTCTAAGCCAGGCCTAAGCACGGTCGACGACAGAATGGTGTAAGGTTTGCGCTGGGTGGACAGACCAAGTCTCAAACCCGCACCTTTCTGGAGTCGCCATGCTGATCAAACGTTCCCCCAACGGCCTCGATGTGCCGTTTCCCTCCGAAATCACGCCGCGCGCCGTATTCGAGTCGCGCCGTCATTTCATGAAGCAGCTGGCGGCCGGCACGATGGGCAGCGCCGCCTTGCTGGAGCTGGCCAGCCGCGAAGCGTTCGCGCAAGGGGTGAACCCCAAGCTGGCCGGCGCCCGTAATCCCGCCTTGTCAGCCATGGACAAACCCACGGCCTACAAGGACGCCACCAGCTACAACAATTTCTACGAATTCGGCACCGACAAGGCCGATCCGGCCCAGTACGCCCACACGCTCAAGCCCCGGCCATGGACCATCACCATCGACGGCGAAGTAAAAAAGCCCATGACCCTGGACCTGGACGCGCTGCTCAAGCTGGCGCCGATCGAGGAACGCGTGTACCGGCTGCGCTGCGTGGAAGGGTGGTCGATGGTGATTCCGTGGATGGGCTACTCGTTCTCCGAGATCATCAAGCGGGTCGAACCGACCGGCAACGCCAAATACGTGGAATTCACTTCGCTTTCCGACAAGAAACAGATGCCCGGCGTGGGCAGCCGCGTGCTGGAATGGCCCTATGTGGAAGGCTTGCGGCTGGACGAGGCGCGCCACCCGCTGGCGCTGCTGACCCTGGGCATGTATGGCGAAACCTTGCCCAACCAGAACGGTGCGCCGGTGCGCATCGTGCTGCCGTGGAAGTACGGCTTCAAGTCGGCCAAGTCCATCGTCCGCATCCGCTTCGTCAAGGACCAGCCCCGTACGGCGTGGAATGTGGCCGCGCCGCAGGAATATGGTTTCTATTCCAACGTCAATCCGGAAGTCGATCACCCGCGCTGGTCGCAGGGCACCGAGCGCCGCATCGGCGAGGACAGTTTCTTCAGCCGCAAGCGCAAGACGCTGATGTTCAACGGTTATAGCGACGTCGCCTCGCTGTACACGGGCATGGACTTGAGAAAGTATTTCTGACATGGACTTCCATCCCACCCCCCGCCAGCTCGGCTTCATCAAGGGCGGCATCTTCGCGCTGGCGCTGGTCCCCTTCCTGCGCATGGTCTACCTGACCGTGACCGGGCAACTGGTCGAACCGCTGGAATTCATCACGCGCGGCACGGGCGACTGGACTCTGTATTTCCTGTGCATCACGCTGGCCGTCACGCCGCTGCGCAAGCTGAGCAAGTGGAACTGGCTGATCAAGCTGCGCCGCATGCTGGGCTTGTTCGTGTTCTTCTATGCGGCGCTGCACTTCACCACCTTCCTGTGGTTCGACCACTTCTTCGATGTGCAGGAAATGTGGAAGGACGTGCTCAAGCGGCCCTTCATCACGGTCGGTTTCTCGGCCTTCGTGCTGCTGGTGCCGCTGGCCGTGACCAGCACCAACGCCATGGTGCGCCGCCTGGGCGGCAAGCGCTGGCAGTGGTTGCACCGCCTCGTGTATGTGGTGGCGCCGCTGGGCATACTGCACTTCTGGTGGATGAAGGCGGGCAAGCATAACTTCACGCAGCCCATCCTCTTCGGTGTGATCGTGGCGCTGCTGCTGGGCGTGCGCTTGCTGTGGCGCCGCAAGCAGGCGCGCAGCCAGCAACCGGGCTGCGCCTGCGCCATGCCGGCGCCCAGGGATGCGGCCCAGCGGACTGGGTAAGTACGGGCAGAGGGAAGGGCGGGCCGCCGCGACAGTGACGGCCCGCAGGGGAGGGGAATTACTTGATGAGCGATTCCAGCGCGTACAGCTCGGCCGGGGTTTCGCGGCGGCGCACCAGGTGGCACACGTCGCCGTCCACGATCACTTCGGCCGCGCGGCCACGGGTGTTGTAGTTGGACGCCATCGTCAAACCGTAGGCGCCGGCCTGCATCATGGCCAGCAAGTCGCCCTGTTCCACCGCCAGGGCGCGGTCGCGCGCCAGCCAGTCGCCCGATTCGCAGATCGGACCCACCACGTCATAGGTCTGGGCCGGCGTGTTGCCCGGGGCTACGGCCTGCATATCCATCCACGCCTGGTACAGGGCCGGGCGCATCATGTCGTTCATGGCCGCGTCCACCACGCAGAAATTCTTTTCCACGCCGTGCTTGATGAATTCCACTTTCGTCAGCAGCACACCCGTGTTGCCCACGATGGAGCGGCCCGGTTCGAAGATCACCTTGATCGGCTTGCCGTCATGGCGCGCGGCGCGCCACGCGTCCACCTTGGCGAATACGCGGCCCAGGTAGTCGGCCACGGCCACGGGCGGGGTTTCGCCCTGCTCACCATAGTTGATGCCGATGCCGCCGCCGATGTCCAGGTGGTGCAGCACGATGCCTTCCGCACCTAGCGTGTCGATCAGCTCGATCAGGCGGTCCAGCGCTTCCAGCAGGGGGGTGTCGTCCAGCAATTGGGAGCCGATATGGCAGTCGATACCGGCCACTTCCAGGTGCGGCAACTGGGCCGCCGTACGGTAGGTGGCCAGCGCGTCGTCGAAGGCCACGCCGAACTTGCTGGCTTTCAGGCCGGTGGCGATATAAGGGTGGGTCTTGGGATCGACGTTGGGGTTCACGCGCAGCGACACGCGGGCCCGCTTGCCCATGGCGCCGGCCACTTCGTTGAGGCGGTGCAGTTCGGGGATCGATTCCACGTTGAAGCACAGGATGTCGTGCTGCAGCGCCAGGCGCATTTCTTCCACGCTTTTACCCACGCCCGAGAAGATCACCTTGCGCGGATCACCGCCAGCCGCGATCACACGTTGCAGCTCGCCGCCGGACACGATGTCGAAACCGGCGCCCTGGCGCGCCAGCAAGTCCAGGATGGCCAGGTTGGAATTGGCTTTCATGGCGTAGCACACCAGCGCGTCGCGGCCCTGGCAGGCGTTGGCGTAGGCGGCGAAGTTGCCCAGCAGGGCGGCCTTGGAATAGACGTAGGTCGGGGTGCCGAACTGTTCGGCGACGGCGCTCAGGGCGACGCCTTCGGCGTGCAGCACGCCGTCTTGGTAAGCAAATTGCGACATAAATTAATGTTCGATGGCAGAGGTGGTGGGGGCCGGCGCGGCGGGTGCCGGGCCGTTGCTCGTGGCGGGCTTGGCGGGTGCCTTGGGCAGGTACAGCGGGCCGGGTTGGCCGCAGGCGCTCAGCAAGGCGGACAGGCACAGGATGGTGCCGAAAACACGGGGAATGCGCGCGACGGAGGACTTCACGATTAGAATCATGGTTTGACTAGAGAATATGGGAGTGTAGCATGGGCGAAACGGAATTCCTGGCGCAGGCGGAAAGTGCGCTGAATGCCATCGAGACGGCGCTGGACCGCTTGAACGACGAGGACATGCTTGATGTCGAGTGCAGCCGCAGCGGCAATGTGCTGGAAATCGAGTTCCTCAACAACGGTTCCAAGATCATCGTCAACAGCCAGGCCGCCATGCGGGAACTGTGGGTGGCCGCGCGTGCCGGCGGTTTCCACTACAGGCAGCGCGACGGCCAGTGGCGCAACACGCGCGACGATACGGAACTGTACGCGGCCTTGTCCGAACTGGTGACCGCCCAGTCCGGCTCGCCGGTCGTCATTGCCCCGGACTGATGTCGCCGGACTGATCCCGCCGGCGTGGGGCGACCGTCAGAACAGCTCGTTCTTGACGGTGTCCTTGGCTTTTTCCTCGGCTGGCGTGCCATGGCCCGGACCGTCCAGGTTGTGCACGCCGGTGCCGGGCGGATTTTCCGCGTAATAGTATTCGTCGCCCACCAGCATCATCCCCTCAGGCACGGCCCGTTCCTCGATCGGAATGCTCTTCAGCGCTTTCTGCATGTAGCCGATCCAGATCGGCAGCGCCAGGCCGCCCCCCGTTTCCTTGTTGCCCAGGTTCTTGGGCTGGTCGTAACCGATCCACGCGATGCCCACCAGCTTGGGCTGGTAGCCGGCGAACCAGGCGTCGATGGAATCGTTGGTGGTGCCCGTCTTGCCGGCGATGTCGGGCCGCTTGAGCACCAGCGCCTTGGTGGCCGTGCCGAAGCGCACCACGTCCTTGAGCATGGAATCCATCAGGAAGGCGTTGCGCTCGTCGATCACGCGGTTCTTGTCGTCGCCGGCCAGCTCCGGCGCGGCCTGCGACAGCACCTTGCCGTCCGCGTCCGTCACCCTGGCGATCAGGTAAGGGCTGACCTTGTAGCCGCCGTTGGCGAACACGGCGTAGGCGCCTGCCATCTGCAGCGGCGTCACGTTGCCCGCGCCCAGCGCCAGCGTCAGGTAGGGCGGATTCTTGTCGGCGTCGAAGCCGAAGCGGGTGCTGTATTCCTGGCCGTACTTGGCGCCGATCCTGTTCAGGATGCGGATCGAGATCATGTTCTTGGACTTGGTCAAGCCGCGGCGCATGGTCATCGGCCCTTCATACTTGTTGTCGTAGTTCTTCGGTTCCCACGCCTGGCCGCCGGTCTGGCCGGCGTCGAACGAGATCGGCGCGTCGTTGATCACGGTGGCCGGCGACAGGCCCCGTTCCAGCGAAGCCGAATAGATGAAGGGCTTGAACGAGGAACCGGGCTGGCGCCAGGCCTGGGTCACGTGGTTGAACTTGTTGCGGTTGTAATCGAAGCCGCCCACCATGGCCTTGATGGCGCCATCCTGGGTGCTGGCCGAGATGAAGGCCGATTCGATTTCCGGCATCTGCGTCACTTGCCAGTCCTTGCCTTCCTGCATCACGCGGATCACGGCGCCACGGCGGATGCGCTTGTTGGGCGCGGCCTTGTCCGACAGCCACGAGCGGCCCATCTCCAGGCCCGCGCCCGTGATGGTGATCTCCTCGCCCGAGGCGGTGACGGCCGTGATCTTTTGCGGCGACGCCTGCAGCACCATGGCGGCCACGATGTCGTCGCTGTCGGGGTGGTCGGCCAGTTCCGACTCGATGGCGTCGTCGGCCTCCTCCTTGTTGCCGGGGATGTCGATGTAGGCTTCCGGCCCGCGGTAGGCGTGGCGCTTCTCGTAATCCATCACGCCCCGGCGCAGCGCCAGGTAGGCCGCGTCCTGGTCGGCCTTGGTGATGGTGGTGAATACGTTCAGGCCACGGGTGTAGGTGTCTTCCTTGAACTGCTCATAGACCAGCTGGCGCGCCATTTCCGCCACATACTCGGCGTGCACGCCGAACTCGCTGCTGTCGGTCTTGACCTTGAGCTGCTCGGCCTTGGCTTGTTCGAACTGCTTGTCGCTGATGTAGCCCAGCTCGTGCATGCGCACCAGGATGTACTGCTGGCGCGTGCGCGCCCGTTTCGGGTTGACCACCGGGTTGTAGGCCGACGGCGCCTTGGGCAGGCCGGCCAGCATGGCCGCCTCGGCCACGGAGATATCCTTCAGGTTCTTGCCGAAATAAATCTGGGCCGCCGACGAGAAGCCGTAGGCGCGCTGGCCCAGGTAGATCTGGTTCATGTACACCTCGAGGATCTGGTCCTTGCTGAGGTTCTGTTCGATCTTCCATGCCAGCAGCGCCTCATACGCCTTGCGCTTGAGGGTCTGTTCGCTCGACAGGAAGAAGTTGCGCGCCACCTGCTGGGTGATGGTGGAGGCGCCCTGGCGCGCGCCGCCCGTCAGGTTGTGCACGCTCGCCCGCAGGATGCCCATGTAGTCGATGCCGCCGTGCTCGTAGAAGCGGTCGTCCTCGATGGCCAGCACGGCCTTCTTCATCACGTCTGGAATGTCCTTGAAGCGCACCAGGTTGCGCCGTTCCTCGCCGAACTCGCCGATCAGCACGTTGTCGGAGGAAAAGATGCGCAGCGGCATCTTCGGCCGGTAGTCCGTCAGCGTGTCCAGTTCCGGCAGGTTGGGGTAGGCCAGCGCCAGGCCCAGTACCACCAGCAGCAGGGCGCCCAGGCCCAGGCCCACCATGGTGATGCCGGCCATCAGGAAGAAACGTCGGGGGCGGCCGCCATTGGCGGCGGGTGGGGTGGAGGCGGGTGGAACCGTAGGGGTGGAAGTCATGCGCGCGATCGCTTTCGGTATCAAGTGCGGGCCATTATAAGCGAGCGGCAGGGGCGGCGGCGCGATGCTGGCGTGGCACAGGAAATTTCCGCGTGAACAACAAAACAACTTAGTTATTCAGGCTGCCACAGCACGGCGCGCGAGTGTGGCGCAAGGGGCACACCAGGCCAATTGTGCACAATAGAAATACCTTTACACTTATATTGCCAGCATTTAATGTACCAACTTATGTTCGCAGTCTAAACGCTGGTTTTCCCTCGAGTTCCCTATGCAAACAGTTCCAGTGCACGTCAGGCAGTACAGCGGCGGCGGTGATGGCCGTGGCCGTGCCACCGCCCATGACCGCGGGGGGCGGCGATGATCGACCTGCAGAATCTGCTGGGCCAGGGCAAGCCGCCGCTGGTCGGGATCGACATCAGCACCTCCAGCGTGCGCCTGGTGGAACTGGCGCCGGCCGGCAAGGATGGCATCCGGCTGGAATGCTACGCGGCCGAACCGCTGCCGCGCGGCGCCGTGGTGGACGGTAATATCGAGAACCTGGACCAGGTGGTCGACGCCGTGCGCCGGGTGTGGAAGAAGAGCGGTACGCGCGCCAGACACGTGGCGCTGGGCATGCCGCCCGCGTCCGTGATCACCAAGAAAATCATCCTGCCGGCGGGGCTGTCGGAAGACCAGCTGGAAGTGCAGGTGGAATCGGAAGCGAGCCAGTACATCCCGTTCGCGCTGGACGAGGTCAGCCTGGACTTCGACGTGATCGGCCCGGCCGCCGGTTCGCCGGAAGACATCGAAGTCATGCTGGCCGCCTCGCGCCGCGAAAAAGTGGAGGACCGGGTGGCCATCGCCGAGGCGTCCGGCCTGAAGGCGCTGGTGATGGATATCGAATCGTATGCGGCGCGCGCGGCGCTGGACCGGGTGATGGCCTTGCAGCCCGACGCTGGCGCCGGCCAGGTGGTGGCGCTGTTCCAGATCGGCGCCCAGGCCACCCATATCTCGGTGCTGCTGGATGGCGCCACCATCTACGAGCGCGAGCAAGCGTTCGGCGGCGCCACGCTGACCCAGGACATCGTGCGCGCCTACGGCATGGCGTGGGACGAGGCCGAGGCGCGCAAGAAATCGGGTGACCTGCCCGACAACTACGCCGACGACCTGCTGACCCCATTCCTGGAAAGCGCCGCGCTGGAAGTGACGCGCGCGATCCAGTTCTTCTTCACCTCCACGCCCTACACCAAGGTCGACCAGTTGTACCTGGCCGGCGGCTGCGCCCTGATCCCCGGCTTGCTGGACCTGGTGGCCAGCCGCACCAAGATTTCCAGCGCCGTGGTGTCGCCCTTCAAGGGCATGACGCTGGCGCCGTCCGTGCGTGAATCGCAGTTGCGCACCGACGCGCCTGCCTACCTGGTCGCCTGCGGCCTGGCCTTGCGGAGGATGGGCTGATGATCCGGATTAACCTGCTGCCTCACCGCGAGGAAAAGCGCAAGCAGAAGAAGACCGCCTTCTTCGCCTTGCTGGGTCTGGGCGCCGTCGCCGGCGCCGCCATCGTGCTGCTGGTGGGGGCCTACAACGCGCGCCGCATCTCGATCCAGAATGAACGCAACCAGGTGATCAAGGCCGCCATCGTTTCACTCGACAAGAAGATCGCGGAAATTGCCAGCTTGAAGCAGGAGATCGAGGCGCTCAAGGCGCGCCAGCAGGCGGTGGAGGATTTGCAGGGTGACCGCAACCAGCCGGTCTACCTGATGGATGAGCTGGTCAAGCAAACCCCGGCCGGGGTCTACCTGAAAGCGTTCAAGCAGGAAGCCCAGAAAGTGAGCGTCAACGGTTATGCCCAATCGCAGGAGCGGGTCTCCGAACTGCTGCGCAACCTGGCCGGCGCCTCGCCGTGGCTCGAGCGTCCCGACCTGATCGAAGTGCGTTCCACCGGCCTGGGCCAGGGCAAGACGGCCAAGAAGGTGGTGGAGTTCAACCTCACCGTCAATATCAAGCGTCCGCGCGACAAGGACCAGCCTGAGCCGGGTGCCAAGCCGGGCGCCAAGCCCGCCGGCGCCGGCGCCGCTGCGGGCGCCAATCCGGCCGCCGTGGCCAGCGCACCGGCCACCGGCTTGCCGCCGGCCAAGCCTTGAACACAGGAACCGACATGGCCGATCTGAAATTAATGGGGGAGTCGCTGGCGGCGCAGTTTCGTGGCCTGAATGACCGGCATCCGGGCCAGTGGCCGCTGGCGCCGCGCCTGCTGTGCGCCGTGGGGGTGCTGGTGGGCGTGGTGGCGCTCGGTTATTTCGCCTACTGGGACAGCCAGTTCGAGGAACAGGACGCGGGCGCCCAGGCCGAACAGCGCTTGCGGGACGAATACCGCTTCAAGGCTGGCCAGGCCGTCAACCTGGACGCCTTGCGCGCGCAGAAGGTGCAAGTGGACCAGTATGTGGAGCGGCTGCAGAAACAACTGCCGAGCAAGGCGGAAATGGCGGCCCTGCTGTCGGACATCAACCAGGCCGGCCTGGGGCGCGGCTTGCAGTTCGAGCTGTTCAAGCCGGGCCAGGTGGTGGTCAAGGATTATTACGCCGAGCTGCCGATCGACATCAAGGTCACGGGCGGCTACCACGACATCGGCGCGTTCACGGGCGACATGGCCAACCTGCCGCGCATCGTCACGCTCAACAACATGGCCATCACGGCCGGCAAGGATGGCGGCTTGACGCTGGACGCCGTGGCCAAGACCTTCCGCTACCTCGATCCGGAGGAAGTGGCGGCCCAGCGCAAGGCCATGGCCGACAAGAAGAAGGCGGCGAAGAAATGATCACACAGCTCCCCACCTCGCGCGCCGTGCTGGCGGCGCTGGGCGCCACCGTGGCGCTGGCCGGTTGCGGCAACAGCGACGAGCAGGAAGTGCGGCAGTGGATGAAGGAGGTCGATGGCCAGGCGCGCGTGGCCGTGCAGCCACTGACGCCACCGAAGACCTTCATCCCGTTCGCCTATGCTTCCAACGACGCCATCGACCCCTTCAATCCCAACAAGCTGCTGGTGGAGCTGGCCAAGGCCGCCAACCGCGGCGGCGGCGTGCGGCCCGACATGGAGCGCCGCAAGGAATTGCTGGAGAGCTTCCCGCTCGACACGGTGAAAATGGTGGGCACGCTGCAAAAAGGCGGCGTGATCTACGCCTTGCTGCAGATCGACCGCGGCGTGTACCAGGTCCGGCCCGGCCAGCACGTGGGCCAGAACTTCGGCCTGATCACCAGCGTCACCGAGGGTGCCGTCAATATCAAGGAAATCGTACAGGATGCGACCGGCGACTGGGTCGAACGCATGTCGAAGTTGGAGCTGCAGGAAAGCAAGGAGACCACCAAATGATGCCCTTCCTCCCCACCGCGCTGGGCGCGCGTGCGCGCCAGGCCGGCCTCTCGCTGGCCATGGCGCTGGCGCTGGCCGGCGCCGCCTGGCCGGGCGTCGTGCTGGCCCAGCCGGCCGCCACGGCCGCCGCCGGCAACGCCATCGAATCGGTCAGCGCCAACCAGCAGGGGGCCAACGTGATCGTCAAGATCGCGCTGCGCGACGCACCCGACAAGCTGCCGATCGGTTTCGCCATCACCAACCCGCCCCGCATCGCGCTCGACTTCGGCGCCACCGTCAACGCCACCGGCAAGACCACCCAGGAATTGAACCTGGGCGATTTGCACAGCGTGAATGTGGTGCAGGCCGGTGAACGTTCGCGCCTGGTGTTCAACCTCAAGCGCAGCCTGAACTACGCCACCGCCATCGACGGCAACGCCATCATCCTCACCATCGACGGTTCCGGCGGCGTGGCCACGGCGGTCGACGCCAGCGGTTTGCCGGTGGCGCCAGCGAAAGGCGCGGCCGCGGCGGCGCCCGCTGGCCGGCAACTGCTGCGCGACCTCGATTTCCGCCGTGGCGCCAACGGCGAAGGCCGGGTGGTGGTCGACCTGCCCAACAGCCAGGTGGCGGTCGACGTGCGCCAGGTGGCCACCGGCGTGGTGGTGGACTTCCTCAAGACGGGCGTGCCGGAAACGCTGCGCCGGCGGCTCGACGTGGGCGACTTCGGCACCCCGGTGCACCTGATCACCACTGTGCCCCAGGGCGAGAACACGCGCATGACGATCGCGGCGCGCGGCCTGTGGGAGCAGACTGTGTACCAGAGCGAAACCCAGCTGGTGATCGACGTCAAGCCGATCAAGGAAGACCCCAACAAGCTGACCCAGGGCAGCCAGGGCTACCGTGGCGAGAAGCTGACCTTCAACTTCCAGAACGTGGAAGTGCGGGCCGCGCTGCAGGCCATCGCCGACATCTCGGGCTTGAACATCATCACCAGCGACAGCGTGTCGGGCAACCTGACCTTGCGTCTGAAGGAAGTGCCGTGGGACCAGGCGCTGGACGTGGTGCTGCAGGCCAAGGGCCTGGATATGCGCAAGAACGGCAGCGTGCTGTGGATCGCGCCCAAGGATGAGCTGCTGACCAAGGAAAAGCTGGAACTGGAGCAGAGAGCCCAGATCGCCGACCTGGAGCCGCTCAAGTCCGAGATCTTCCAGCTCAACTACCAGAAGGCTGAAGCGTTCAAGACCGTGTTCGGGCTCGACGGCGGCGGCGCCGGCGACAAGAACCGCATGCTGTCCAAGCGCGGCAGCGCCATCATCGAGCCGCGCACCAACCAGCTGTTCGTGACCGACATCGCCTCCAAGCTCGACGATATCCGCAAGCTGATCGCCAAGACCGACATCGCCACCAAGCAAGTGCTGATCGAGGCCCGTATCGTCGAGGCCAGCGACACCTTCACCCGCAACCTGGGCGCCAAGCTGGGCTTTTCCGACATGCGCACCTTGCGCGGCGGCGACTCGGGCTACCAGATCGGCAACAGCAACACCCGCATCGCCATCGGCGGCAACTTGACCGGGGTGGGGCAGGTGACGGGCCAGACCCCGGACAAGGGCGACGGCTACAACAACACCCAGTTCATCAACCTGCCGGCCGCCAACATCAACGGCGTCTCGGCCGGCAACCTGGCCGTCAGCCTGTTCTCGTCGGCCGCCAACCGTTTCCTCAACCTGGAACTGTCGGCGCTGGAGGCCGATGGCACCGGCAAGATCATTTCCAGCCCGCGCGTGATCACGGCCGACAAGGCGGTGGCCCTGATCGAGCAGGGCATCGAGCTGCCCTACCAGGTGGCCACCAGCAGTGGCGCCACCTCGATCGTGTT
Source organism: Rugamonas apoptosis (assembly GCF_014042355.1). Taxonomy (GTDB): domain Bacteria; phylum Pseudomonadota; class Gammaproteobacteria; order Burkholderiales; family Burkholderiaceae_D; genus Rugamonas; species Rugamonas apoptosis. The sequence goes on along the minus strand of NZ_JACEZU010000001.1, from coordinate 150,264 downwards.
CCGCAAGGCCAACCTGCGGCTGGAGGTGACGCCCCAGATCACGCCCGACGGCAACGTGGTGGTGGATGTGGACGTCAACAAGGACAGCGTGGGCCAGGAAACCCGGGCCGGCTTCGCCATCGACACCAAGCACGTCAAGACCCAGGTCATGGTGGAGAACGGCGGCACGGTGGTGCTGGGCGGCATTTACCAGCAGGTCGAGCGCAAGGAAGTGAGCAAGGTGCCCTTGCTGGGGGATATACCGGTGCTGGGCTATCTGTTCCGCACCACGGGCCGCACCAATGACAAGACGGAATTGTTGGTATTCATTACGCCCAAGATAGTCGCTGAGCGGCTGTCGACGCGATAATGACAACGTTGCGCTGTAAACAAGGGTAATACGATGATCTCTACGGAAAAAAGCGTCATGAAAAAATTCACCGGATGGCTGGCCCTGCTGGCCTGCTCGACCCTGCTGGCCGCCTGCGGCGGCGGTGGCGGTTCGCCTGGCACCAACGGCAATGGGGTGGCGCCGTCCAAGGCCGCCAAGGTGGTGTTGATCGCCAGTGCCGCCACCATGGACTCGTCCGGCATCGACGGCACCGAAGTGACGCTGACGGCCATCGTCACGGACGCCAACGGCAATGCGCTGTCCGGCGAAACGGTTAATTTCGCGGCCGATTCTGGCAGCGTCAGCAACACCGTGCGCCAGACCAATTCCAGCGGCACCGTGGTGGAAAAACTCAACACCAAGGGCAATAGCACGCCGCGCGTGATCACCGTCACGGCCAGCGCCGGCAACGCCACGTCCAACAAGATCCTGGTGACTGTGGTGGCTGCCACCCCGACCCTGGTGCTGACGACCGACTCGGGTGTGCTGCAATCGGCCGGCGCGTCCGGTAATGAAGTGAACCTGGTGGCCCTGGTCAAGGACGCCAACAATTCCGTCATGCCCGGGGTGAAGGTGGACCTGGCGGCCGACTCGGGCAGCCTGACGCTGACCAACCGCATCACGGACGCCAACGGCAAGGTGACGGAGAAACTGAGCACCGGCGGCGACCCGACCTCGCGCACCATCACCGTCACGGCCCGCACGCCGGGCGCCAAGGACGTTACGGCCGTCGTCAACGTGGCCGGCAACAAGCTGGTCATCAACAACAGCAGCACCGTGAAAGTGGGCGCCAGCACCGACGTCACCGTCAAGCTGGTCGACTCGGCCGGCAACGCGCTGGTGGGACGCGCCGTCACCTTCACTTCGGGCGCCAACGCGCTCACCGTCAAGGGCGGCGGCAGCGCGCTGACCGACACGGCCGGCACCTTGCGCCTGAGCTACTCGGCCATGACGGCCGGCGCCGACACCATCGTCGTCAAGGCCATGGGCGAGACGGCCACTTCGAGCATCACCGTCAGCTCCGCCAATTTCAATGTGGCGGCCGTCGATGCCGGTGGCAACACCATCACCAGCGCCTACACCAACACTTGCCAGATCGTGGCCATCCACTACGACGTGAACGGCGTGCCGCAATCCGGTGCCGTGGCCCTGAGCGCCTCGCGCGGGTCCATCTACAGCGACCCCGGCTGCAGCAGCCCCCTGACCACGCCGCTGACGCTGGCCAATGGCAACGCCACTGGTTACGTGTCGGCGCTCAGTCCCGGCGTGGGCACGCTGACGGCCAACGCGGGCGGCGTGACGGTGCAGGGCACGCTCGAGTTCGTGGCCCCCCTGACGGCCGGCGCCGTCATCACCGTGCAGGCCGATCCGGCCGTGGTCGGCGCCAACCAGCCGGGCAGCACGGTGCAGCAGACCACGCTGCGCGCCATCGTGCGCGACGGCACGGCCGCCAACAACCTGGTCAAGAACGCCCAGGTCGCGTTCTCCATCGTGACCGACCCCAGCGGTGGTAGCCTGACCCAGCCGTCCGTGGTCACCACGGCCAGCGACGGTTCCGCCTCGGTCAGCTATATCGCCGGCACCTCCGACACCAAGCTCGACGGCGTGACCATCAAGGCCCAGCTGCAAGGCGCCTCCAACGCCAGCGCCCTGGCCACCCTGACCGTGGCCAAGAAATCGCTGTTCATCGGCGCCGGCACCGGCGCCTTCATCGGCACCCCGAACACGGCCACGTACCAGCTCGACTACGCCGTGTTCGTGACCGACGCCGCCGGCAACGCCGTGCCGGGCGTGAACATCACCGGTTCCGTGCGGCCCCGCAACTACTACAAGGGCCAGTTGTACTTCCTGGGCATCCAGGGCCCGTGGGGCATCAGCACCGACGTCGACAAGATTCCAACGGCCTGCCTGAACGAGGACACCAACGGCAACGGCATCCTGGAGTCGGGCGAGGACATCAACGGCAACGGCCGCCTTGATCCGGGGATCACCATCACTGTGACCTCCAGCGGCACCACGGACGCCAACGGCCAGGCCCTCGTGTCGCTGATCTACCCGCGCGACCGGGCCAACTGGCTGGACGTGGATCTGACCATCCGCGGCCAGGTGTCAGGCACCGAGGCGCGTTATGTGGGCTATGTGAAATTGCCGGGCCTGAACACGGACTACAGCTCCATCTCGACCACGCCGCCGGGCCGGTTCAGCCCGTATGGCACCGTGCGCACCGGCGACACTTATAATGGCGTTCTGGTGGCCAATGGCTGCGCGATCCCTAACTAAGTTCGGAAGTCAATGCAAAATGTGTTTTTAGTGGGGCTGATGGGTGCGGGCAAGACGACGATAGGCCGCATCCTCGCCCGCAAGCTGGGCTTGAGGTTCATCGATTCCGACCACGAGATCGAAGCCCGTACGGGCGCCTCCATCCCATGGATCTTCGAGATCGAAGGTGAACAGAGTTTCCGCCGCCGCGAGGCGGAGGTGATCCGCGAGCTGACCGCCCAGCAAGGCATCGTGCTGGCCACGGGGGGCGGCGCCATCCTCGATCCCGACAGCCGCGCCTATCTGCAGGCGCGCGGCACCGTGATCTACCTGCGCGCCAGCGTCAACAGCATCCTGGCGCGCACGGCCCATGACAAGAACCGGCCCTTGCTGCAAACGGCCGATCCGCGCAAAAAGCTGGAGGAATTGATGGCCTTGCGCGACCCGCTGTACCAGCAAGTGGCGCACATGGTGATCGATACGGGCCGACCTAACGTACAATCGATGGTTCAGACCATTTTGACCGAGCTGGAGGGCCTGGCATGCCAGGCCGCGCCGGATTGCGTCACACAAGCCGAGCCATCGATGAGCGAACAAACCACCATCCTGTTAAACGTAGACCTGGGCGAGCGCAGCTACCCCATAGCGATCGGTCCCCAATTGCTGCACGACGGCGCGCTGCTGGCGCGCCACGTGGGCGGCCGCAAAGTGGCCATCGTCACCAACACCACCATCGCGCCGCTGTACCTGGCGCGGATCGAGGAGCCATTGCGCGCGGCCGGCAAGGACGTCACGTCCATCGTGCTGCCGGACGGCGAGGAGCACAAGAACTGGGCCAGCCTGATGCACATCTTCGACACCTTGCTGGCCGGCAAGGCCGACCGCAAGACCACCCTGGTGGCGCTGGGCGGCGGCGTGATCGGCGACCTGACCGGCTACGCGGCGGCCAGCTATATGCGCGGCATCGACTTCATCCAGGTACCCACCACCTTGTTGTCGCAAGTCGATTCCTCCGTGGGCGGCAAGACCGGCATCAACCACCCCATGGGCAAGAACATGATCGGCGCGTTCTACCAGCCGCGCGCCGTGATCGCCGATACGGCCACGCTGGAAACGCTGCCGGACCGCGAACTGTCGGCCGGCCTGGCTGAAGTGATCAAGTACGGCGCCATCATCGACGCCCCGTTCTTCGACTGGATCGAAGCCAATATCGGCAAGCTGATGGCGCGCGACAAGGGCGCGCTGGCCTACGCCATCGCCCGTTCATGCGAAATCAAGGCCGACGTGGTACGCCAGGATGAGCGGGAAGGCGGCTTGCGCGCCATCCTCAATTTCGGCCACACGTTTGGCCACGCGATCGAGGCGGGCATGGGCTATGGCCAGTGGCTGCACGGCGAAGCCGTCGGCTGCGGCATGGTGATGGCGGCCGACCTGTCGCACCGCATGGGCCTGGTTGACGCGGCCACGGTGGCACGCGTGCGCGCACTGGTGGCGGCGGCCGGCCTGCCCGTCACGGCGCCCGATCTTGGCACGGCGCGCTGGCTGGAACTGATGGAAGTGGACAAGAAGAACGAGGGCGGCGCCATCAAGTTCATCCTGCTCAAGCCGCTGGGCGCGCCCAGCATCACCAACGCGCCGCAGGAATTGCTGCTGGCCACGCTGGCGGCCTGCGTGCAGTGATGCAGCCGGACGCGCACCTGGCCCCCTACGCCGCCCACAGCGAGGGCGGGGTGGGGCGGCGCTATCCGGAAACGGCGCATGCCTCGCGCAGCCAGTTCCAGCGCGACCGCGACCGCATCATCCACAGCTCGGCCTTCCGCCGGCTCGAATACAAGACCCAGGTCTTCCTCAACCATGAGGGCGACCTGTTCCGCACCCGCCTCACCCACAGCCTGGAAGTGGCCCAGATCGGCCGCTCGCTGGCGCGCAACCTGCGCCTGAACGAGGACTTGGTGGAAGCCATTTCCCTGGCCCACGACCTGGGCCATACGCCGTTCGGCCACGTGGGCCAGGACGTGCTCAACGAATGCATGAAGGACTACGGCGGCTTCGAGCACAACCTGCAAAGCTTGCGCGTGGTGGACGAGCTGGAGGAGCACTACGGCGCCTTCAACGGCTTGAACCTGATGTTCGAGACGCGCGAAGGCATCCTCAAGCACTGTTCGCTGGCCAACGCCCGCTTGCTGGGGCCGGTGGCCGAGCGCTTCATCACGCGCAGCCAGCCGTCGCTGGAAGCGCAACTGACCAATTTGGCCGACGAGATCGCCTATAACAGCCATGACATCGACGATGGCTTGCGCTCGGGGCTGATCACCATCGCCCAGCTGGAGCAGGTCGATTTCTTCGCCCGGCTGTGGCGCGATGTGCAGGCCACGTATCCGGGCCTGTCCGGCCGGCGCGCGATTTACGAAACCTTGCGCCGCCTGATCACGGCGCTGGCTGACGACTTGATCGTCACTTCCGGCCAGTTGCTCGCCGACGCGGCGCCGGCCGATATCGAGGCGGTGCGCGCCAGCCCGCCGCTGATCCGTTTTTCCGATGGCATGCGCAAGGATGCCACTGAGCTCAAGCGCTTCCTGCGGGCCAATCTGTACCAGCATTACCAGGTCAACCGCATGCGCGTGAAGGCCAGCCGCATCGTGCGCGAACTGTTCCAGTCCTTCATGGCCGAACCGGTGCTGCTGCCGCCCGATTACCAGGACCAGTCGGGCGCCCCCGATAAGCGGGCCCGCAAGATCGCCGACTATATCGCAGGCATGACGGACCGGTACGCGATCCGCGAACACCGCCGCCTGTTCTCGCTTGAGGAACTGTAAGCATCGCCTGACGCCGCGCAAGGGTGTCCCGTACGCCGCTTGATCTTTGTCGCGTTGTAGACAAAGATGAAAGTCTCTGACGGGGGAATGGCCATGGATGAGCAGACCAGCGAGTGCATCAGTGTGATGAAACAGCGGATCAGTGCCGTAGAAACCGATGTGGCCGTCATTAAGTCCAATTACGTCAAACGGGATGAGTTTGCTGGCTTGCGCACGGATAATGCGGAGAACTTCCGCGTCACCGAGCATCAGTTCGGTGATGTGCAGGGCCAGTTCGGCACGATACAACTTCAATTTGGCGAAGTGCAGCGCCAATTCGGCGAAGTGCAGCGTCAGCTCGGTGAAGTCCGCGCTGAAATCGCGCAACTTGGTTCATCCATGCTGAAGTGGATGGTGGCCACCGATATCACCTTATTCGCTGCTATCGTCGCCGCCATCCACTACATGCGCTAGAACATGCGCCGCTGCGCAGCTGCCTCGTCTCCCAGCAACTCCACCAGCAGTTTCTTGACCGGCGCCGGCAGCGCAGCTTGCGCCAGTGTGGCGCCGTCGTGCCACAGGTGGCCGTCGCCGGCCGCCAGCGCGTGCCGGCGTGCCAATGTCACGCGGTAGGGCGCGATGTGCAGCTTGTAGTGCGTGAACACATGGGTGATGGTCGACAGCCGCTCGTGCGACTCCATCTCGCCAAACGGCGCCACGGCCCGCAACAGGGCCGCGTCGGCTGCCGGCGCCACGTTGTCGTCCTCGGCCAGCGTGTGGCCATCGAGTTCCGGCAGCGACAGCAGGCCGCCCCAGATGCCGCTGGCGGGCCGCTGCTGCAACAGCACCTGGCCCTGGTCGACGATGGCCAGCATGGTCGCGTGTTTTTCGGGACTGGCTTTCTTCGGCTTGCGCACCGGCAGTTCGGCCGTGCGGCCGGTGGCGTGCGCCACGCAGCGTGCCTGCAGCGGGCAGCGCTCGCACGACGGACTGCTGCGCGTGCACAGCGTGGCGCCCATGTCCATCAAGCCTTGCGTGTACGCCTCGATGCCCTGTTCCGGCAACAGCGCCTCGGCGCGCCGCCACATGGCTTCCTCCACTTTTTTCTCGCCCGGATAGGCGTCGATGCCGAACGCGCGCGCGAACACGCGCTTGACGTTGCCGTCCATGATGGCGGCCCGCGTGCCGCAGGAAAACGCGGCGATGGCGGCCGCCGTCGACCGGCCGATGCCGGGCAGTTCGGCCAGCAAGCGCGGATCGGACGGGAACACGCCATCGTATTCGGCCACCACGCGCTGCGCGCACTTATGCAGGTTGCGCGCGCGGGTGTAGTAACCGAGCCCGCTCCACTGCGCCATCACATCTTCCACCGGTGCGGCGGCCAGGTCGCGCAGGGTAGGGAAGCGTTCCAGGAAGCGCGCGTAATACCCCAGCACGGCGCTCACCTGGGTTTGTTGCAGCATGATCTCGGACAGCCATACCAGGTAAGCGTCGCGCGTGTTCTGCCATGGCAGCGTGTGGCGGCCATGCTGGCGTTGCCAGCTGATGATGGCGTCGGAAAAAGTAGGATCGGAAAGTGCTTCCAGGTCCGCCGCGCCGGCCGGCGCGCGCGGGAGTGTCAAACGTGTCATGCTGTTCCTCAGGCGGCGGCGTCGAGCGCGACGAATTCCGCGTTGATCGCGATGCTGATATTGCCCGCCAATTCGTTGAGACGCGCCTTGCGTTGCTCCAGCTCGCGCTGGCCCGCTTCGAACGCGTCGATTTTCTGTTCCAGGCTGTCGGTCGCATCGTGGATGCGCTGGATCGACGCCAGCCTGTGTTTGAGTTGATCCTTGTGCTGCCGGATCTGCGCCTCCAGCGGCGCCATGATCACCTTGAGCCACGCGTCCGCGTCGGCGTTGGCGGCCTTGAAGCAGGCCCGCACGCGCGAGGCGATGGTGTCGAAGAATTTTTCCATCAACACCACGCGGCTGGTGGTGATCAGGGTGGCCGTGCCGAACTGGCGCGCGTAGATGGCCTCGATGGCGGCCACTTCGTCGCGGTAGCGCTGCAGCGAGAACGCCATCGGCATGGCCAGCGTCAGCCCGTGCTCGTTGGAGAAGCGGCGGTACATCACGCCCATCATGTCGGCGATTTCCACCGTCTTGGCGTCGGCCGCGTCCAGGCTGGCGCGGATGCGCTCGAAGTACTGGCGCACGGCTTCACGTACGCCGATGAAGAAGCGGCTGCGCTGCATTTCCTCGCGCACCAGTTCGATGTCGTCGCGTACCAGGTCCATGCCCATGCAGGTGTAGAGCTCCGTGGACAGGCGCGTGAACACGGCGCGCGTGGCCTGCAGCTTGAACAGGCTGGCGTCGAACTCCTTTTTCTCCACGTCGATGCGGCGCATCATGTGCGAGATCACGCTCTGGTTCTTGCCGCGCAGGCTTTTCAGTTCGTGCAGCTGTTCGACGATGTCGCGGATGCGGGTGGTGATCATCGACAGCTGGGCCGCGCTCAGCGATTGCAGTTCCGCGCTCAGCTGCTTGCGCACGATGTCCTTCTTGGCCGGAATCAGCTCATTGAACAGGGCTTGCTCCAGCGCCGGCAAGCGGCTCTTGCCCAGCAGCGCCTGGTCGTCGTTGATCTTGGCCACCAGCGCCTTCTGGGCCGAGACGGGGAACACCTGGCGCGCCTCCAGCCCGAGCATGTGGGCCGCGTGGGTTTGCTGGCGCTCGATCTCGGCGTTCACTTCGGCGTCGCTGCGCAACTCGTCCCACATGCTGTCGATCTTGTTGAGCACCACCAGCCGGCCCGCGCCAGCGCCGATGTGCTGGCGCCATACTTCGATGTCGCTCTTGGTCACGCCCGTGTCGGCGGCCAGGATGAACAGCACCGCGTGCGCGTTGGGGATCAGGTTGAGCGTCAGTTCCGGCTCGGTGCCGATGGCGTTCAAGCCCGGCGTGTCGAGGATCACCAGCCCCTGCTTGAGCAGCGGGTGGGGGAAGTTGATGATGGCGTGGCGCCACAGCGAAATCTCGACCAGGCCCTCGTGGTCCAGCGTGACGGGCATGTCCGGGTCTTCATCGTCGTACAAGCCATAGCGCTTGGCTTCGGCCACGGGCACGTGGCGCGTCAGGCTGACCTGCTTGAACGCTTCGTGCATGTCCTGGCCCGCCTCCAGGTTGAGCGGAATCACGGTCCAGGCGCCGGGTTGGTCGCGGTAGTCGCTGGTGGACAGGTTCTCGGCCCGGGTTTCGATCGGCAGCAAGCGGATCGACGCCGGCCAGGCCGGGTCGTACATCAGCTCCGTGGGGCACATGGTGGTACGCCCGGCCGCCGAGGGCAGGATGCGCTGGCCATAGTCGGCGAAGAAGATGGCGTTGATCAGTTCCGATTTACCGCGCGAGAATTCGGCCACGAAGGCCACCGACAGCTTGTCGTCGGCCAGCCGGGCCAGCGTGCGCGCGATGCGCTGCTCGGCGGCCTGGTCGGCCAGCTCGGCGCTGTTGACCCAGGCCTGGTACTGCTTCAAGGCCGTCACCACGCCTTCGCGCCAGGCGCTGTATTGTTGGAAATCCCGCACCATGGTGCTCCCTTTGCCCGGCTGGTCCGTTGTTGTTTTGGCTATTTCTGGCATACGACGCAATAGAAGGTGGAACGTTGTCCCTGCTTGATCTGGCGTACCGGCGTGCCGCACACCCGGCACGGCACCCCTGCACGATCATAGACGAAATATGACTGCTGGAAATATCCCGACTGGCCGTTCACGCTAATAAAGTCGCGCAAGGTGCTGCCGCCCTGGATGATGGCTTCGGCCAGCACGGCGCGCACGGCCTGGGCCAGCCGCTCGTAACGGGCCAGGCTGATGCGGCGGGCTGGCGTCTTCGGATTGATGCCGGCCCGGAACAGGCTTTCGGACGCATAGATATTGCCCACCCCGACCACGATATCGCCCGCCAGCAGCACCTGCTTGACGGCCGCGCCCCGTCCGCGCGTGTGGGCGTACAGCAGCTGGCCGGAAAAGCCATCCTCCAGCGGTTCCACGCCCAGCCCCCGCAGCAGCACATGCTGGGCCAGTTCGCCATCCTCGGCGCCATGCCACAGCACGGCGCCAAAGCGGCGCGGGTCCGTCAGGCGCAGCACCTGGCGCCCGTCCGGCCCCTCGACCACCAGGTCGAAATGGTCGTGCTTGCCCGGCGGCAGGCCTTCCGGCAGCACCCGCAGGTGGCCCGACATGCCCAGATGGATGATCAGTGTGCCATGGTCGAAATGCAGCAGCAGATACTTGCCGCGCCGGCCAGTGGCGCGCACGGCGTGGCCGGGCAGCGCATCGGGCAACTGGGGCGGGAATGGCCAGCGCAAGCCGTCGCGGCGCTGCACCACGGCCCGCACGGTGCGGCCTTCCAGGTGGGGCGCCACGCCGCGGCGGGTGACTTCGACTTCTGGCAATTCTGGCATGGGGGATCAGGGGTCGCGGGTAAGGGGGGCAGTGGAAAAAAGTCAGTCTTGGCAGGATGGAATATTTCGTTACACTGGGAGCAGACGCAGGCGCCGCGTTGAGCGTAAAATCTGTCACTAGCGCCACCCTCAGCCCGTTCAGTCCGACCTGCCAGGATTTCCCTTTGAAAAACGCTTTCGCCATTGTAACCCTGTCCGTCCTCATGTCGGCGTGCGCCGTCGCGCCGCGCGCCCCGCAGGAGGCGGCCGCGCCGGAAGGGGCCGCGTCCGCCGCCGCGCCAACGCCGGCGCCGGTCGAGGATGCGCCGCCCGGCGTCGAGCTGACCAGCGACATGATGTACAAGCTGACCAAGGCGGAACTGGAATTCAAGCGTGGCCAGTGGCAGGGCCCGTACATGACGCTGATGACGCTGGCCCAGCAGACGCGCGACCCGCGCCTGGCCAAGCGGGCGGCGGAAATGGCGCTCACGGCCAAGCAGGGCGGGGAGGCGCTGGCCGCGATCCGCCTGTGGCGCGAGCTGGCCCCCAATTCGGAGGAGGCGGTGCAGTACTTCCTCGGCTTCGCCGTCGTCAACGACGACCTGACGGAAGCGGAACAAATCTTCGCCCAGCGCCTGAAGGCGGCGCCGCCCGCCGGGCGCGGCCTGGCCATGTTCCAGATGCAGCAATTCCTGCTGCGCGCCAAGGACAAGGCGGCCGCCTACGCGCTCACCGAACGCGTGCTGGCGCCCTATGGCGATTTGCTGGAAACCCATCTGATCCTGGCCCAGAGCGCCTTCGCCAACAACGACGGCGAGCGCGCCCGCGCCGAGGCGGCCGCCGCGCTGCGGCTGCGGCCCGACTCCGAACTGGCCGTGCTGACCCAGGCCCAGGTGGCGCCCGACGTGGAAGGCGCCGTCAAGGTGCTGACTGATTTTCTGGCGCGGCATGCGGGCGCGCGCGAAGTGCGCGCCGCCTATGCCCGCATCCTGGTCGACAACAAGCAATACGATGAAGCGCGCCGCCAGTTCCTGCTGCTGCTCAAGGACCAGCCCGACAACCTGGCCACCTTGTACGCGCTGGGCGTGACGGCCATGCAAAGCCAGGACCTGGCCGGCGCCGAAGATTACTTCAAGCGTTTCATCGCCGTGCTGGGCGACCATCCATCGGACGAACGCGATCCGTCCAAGGTGCTGATGATCCTGTCGCAACTGGCCGAGGAACGGGGCGACTTCGACGGCGCCGCGCAATGGCTGGAGAAAGTGGAAGCGAACGACAGCCGGGTCTATCTCACGGCCCGCCTGAAACGTGCCCAGCTCACGGCCCGCAAGGGCGACGTGGACGAGGCCCGCAAGCAACTGGAAGCGCTGCAGACGACCGACCCGGTGGAGCAGGCCCAGATTGTCCAGACCGATGCCCAGATCCTGCGTGACGCGGGCGACACCCGCACCGCGTTCGTGGTGCTGAACAATGGCCTCAAGCGCTTCCCTGACAATGCCGACCTGCTGTACGACTTCGCGCTGGCGGCGGAGCGGCTGGGCGAGCTGGATGTGATGGAAAAGAGTCTGCGCCAGGTGATCGAATCGGTGCCCGACAACCACCACGCCCTGAACGCGCTGGGCTACTCGCTGGCCGAGCGCAACGTGCGCTTGACGGAAGCGTTCGCGCTGATCGACAAGGCGCTCAAGATGGCGCCGGGCGATCCCTTCATCATGGACAGCATGGGCTGGGTGCAGTTCCGCATGGGCCACCTGGCCGAGGCCGAGGAGATGCTGCGCCGCGCCTACGCCTTGCGCAACGATCCCGAAATCGCCGTTCATCTTGGTGAAGTGCTGTGGGTCAAGGGTGACCAGACGGGCGCGCGCAAGATGTGGTCCGACGCGAAAGCCAAGGACCCCAAGAACGACGCGCTCAGAAGCACGCTGGCACGCCTGAACCAGAGCCTGTAAACGCCGATGATCAAACTGTTTTCTCCATCGGCCGCCCTGGCCGCGCTGGCCGCCTGCGGCGCACTGGCCGGCTGCGCCACGCCGTCCGCGCCGCTGTCCACGGCCGCCGTCGCCCCTTACCAGGCCGCCATCGAACTGAATGGCCGGCTGTCCGTCAACTACAGCAGGGACGGCAAGCGTGAAACGCTGTCAGGCAAGTTCAACTGGCTGCAAACGGCCAATCGCACCGACGTCAGCCTGGCTTCGCCGCTCGGCTCAACCATCGCCACCATCACCGTCGCCCCCGGGTACGCCAGCCTGACGGAAGCGGGCAAGGCGCCCCGCGTGGCCGAAGACATCGACAGCCTGAGCGCGCGGACCCTGGGCTGGACCTTGCCCGTGTCCGGCCTGCGCGACTGGCTGCAAGGCCACGCCACGGCCGCCGACGGCAGCCGCTACACGGCCAGCCCCGCCCACAGCAGCGTGACCACGCGCGACGGCTGGCGGCTTGACTACGTATCGTGGCAGGACGAAGCCGCCGCCGTGCCGCGGCCGCGCCGCATCGACCTGGCGCGCGCCGCCATGGGCGACCTGGAAGACATGCAGATCCGTATCGTCATCGACGCTCCTGAAGAAAAATAAGGGACGCAACACCATTTCAAGGAATTGAAAGAATTCCGTAACGTCCCCAATACACCCATCGATCACCCGCCCCATATGCAAAGCCTGAAGAATTGCCCGGCTCCGGCCAAACTGAATCTGTTCCTGCACGTGAATGGCCGCCGCGCCGACGGCTATCATTTGCTGCAAACCGTGTTCCAGCTGATCGACCATGGCGACACGCTGCATTACACGCTGCGCGACGACCATGCGATCCGCCGCGTGACGGCAGTGGCGGGCGTGCCGGAGCAGCAGGACCTGATCATCCGCGCGGCCATGCTGCTGCAGGCCGAAGTGCTGCGCCGCACGGGCGCCTTGCCGCCCGGCGTGGACATCGCCATCGACAAGATCCTGCCCATGGGCGGCGGCCTCGGTGGCGGTTCGTCCGACGCGGCCACCACGCTGATGGCGCTCAATCATTTATGGCAGGCTGGTTTGACGCGCGAGGAGTTGATGGCGCTGGGCTTGCCGCTGGGTGCGGACATCCCGTTTTTCATCTTCGGCCAGACGGCGTTCGCGGAGGGCGTGGGCGAGGCCATGCAGCCGGTGCGTGCGCCCGATTGCTGGTATGTGGTGGTCGAGCCCGGGGTGGAAGTGCCCACCGCGAAAATTTTTTGCTCGGAACATTTGACAAGGGATACTCCGGTCGTCATAATAACGGACTTTTCCAGCTACCTCGAAAAACAAACAGGTTTGAAAGGGTACGGAAAGAACGATTTGCAGCAAGTGGCAACGCAGTTATTCCCGCCGGTAGCAGAGGCGATCGAATGGCTCGCTGCTTACGGTGACGCCAGGATGACTGGCTCCGGAGCTTGTGTGTTTTGTGCGGTCGGCAGTGAAGTCGAAGCGGACGCGGTGCTCAGTAATGTGCCTGCCAAGTGGGTTGCCTGGAAAGCCAAAGCACTGGGCAAGCATCCCATCGCCAGCTTGTTGTGAGTTGGAAAAAAATTTGGCTTAGCGTGAATTTTCCGGTAGAATGCCGGGCATGTAACGACAAGCAGTCAGTTGCGTAGGGGAATCGCCAAGCTGGTTAAGGCACCGGATTTTGATTCCGGCATACCAAGGTTCGAATCCTTGTTCCCCTGCCATTCATTTTCTCTGCGGTTCTGTCGAGGCGAAGTTTGTCTCCAGCCAGAGGGAAGGCAGATGATACCGCCCACGCGGGTCATTCATAGTACAGCGCCACGCGGACTTGCCGCTGGCGACTTTTCAAAAATTTTCACACTCTATCTCTGGGACTCCCAATGGCTTACGAAAACCTGATGGTTTTTACCGGCAACGCTAATCCTGCGTTGGCAGAAGGAGTCGCAAAAAACCTCGGTATTCCACTCGGCAAGGCAAACGTCTCGAAGTTCTCGGACGGCGAAGTGATGGTTGAAATCAACGAGAACGTCCGTGGTAAGGACGTGTTCGTGCTGCAATCGACCTGCGCCCCGACCAACGACAGCCTGATGGAACTGATCCTGATGGTTGACGCGCTGAAACGTGCATCGGCTGGCCGCATCACGGCCGCCATTCCTTACTTCGGCTATGCCCGCCAGGACCGCCGCCCCCGTTCGGCGCGCGTGGCCATCTCGGCCAAGGTGGTGGCCAACATGCTGGAAGAAGCGGGCGTCGAGCGCGTCCTGATCATGGACCTGCACGCGGACCAGATCCAGGGCTTCTTCGACATCCCGGTTGATAATATCTACGCTTCGCCGATCCTGCTGGGCGACCTGCAGAAAAAGAATCACCAGGACTTGCTGGTGGTGTCGCCGGACGTCGGCGGTGTGGTGCGCGCGCGCGCCCTGGCCAAACGCCTCGGTTGCGACCTGGCCATCATCGACAAGCGCCGTCCCAAGGCCAACGTGTCCGAAGTGATGAACATCATCGGTGAAGTGGAAGGCCGCAACTGCGTGATCATGGACGACATGGTCGACACGGCCGGCACCCTGGTCAAGGCAGCGGAAGTGCTGAAAGAGCGCGGCGCCAAGAAAGTGATCGCCTATTGCACCCACCCCGTGCTGTCGGGCCCGGCCATCGAACGCATCACCACCTCGTCGCTGGACGAACTGGTGGTGACGGACACGATTCCCCTGTCCGAAGCGGCCAAGGCGTGCGGCAAGATCCGTCAACTGACCTGCGCACCACTGCTGGCCGAGACGTTCAAACGCATCATCAAGGGCGATTCCGTGATCTCCCTGTTTATCGACTAAGCAGCATCTGAGATAAACGACAGTATCAGCAACACCGGCGGCGCCTGGCTTTCGAGCCGGAGCGCCGTTGTGCTTTTCCGGATTCATGAGCGTTTTTGCTCATTCTTGAGGCGCCCTGGTCGCGGGGCGCTTCCTAACACGGGGCGCGAGCCCTGTATTTTTTGGAGTATCACATGAAAGTTGTCGCATTCAAACGCGAATTGCAAGGTTCCGGAGCGAGCCGCCGCCTGCGTAATTCCGGCCAGACCCCAGGCATCGTCTACGGTGGCACCGAAGCCCCAGTGACCATCGCCCTGGACCACAACGCCCTGTACCACGCGCTGAAAAAAGAAGCGTTCCACTCGTCGATCCTGGATCTGGAAATCGACGGCAAAGTCCAGCAAGTGCTGCTGCGCGACTTCCAAGTCCACGCATACAAACAACTGGTCCTGCACGCTGACTTCCAGCGCGTTGACGCGAACGCCAAAGTGCACATGAAAGTGGCACTGCACTTCGTGAACGCCGACGTGTCGCCAGCCGTCAAGCTGCACGGCGCCAACATCAGCCACGTGCTGAACGAAATCGAAGTTTCGTGCCTGCCAAAAGACCTGCCAGAGTTCATCTCGGTGGATCTGGCCAACGTGGACGTGGGCCACTCGGTGCACATCGCCGACCTGACCCTGCCAGCCGGCGTGACCGCCGTGACCCACGGTTCGAACCTGACCGTCGCCACCGCTTCCGTGCCAGCCGGCCACGTTGCTGCTGAAGCAGCCGCTGCCGCTCCTGCCGCTGAAGAAAAGCCAGCCGCTAAAGGCAAGAAGTAATCTTCACCCCGCAGCGATGCGGAAGTGAATGAAAAACCCGCCGGCGCGAGCCTGGCGGGTTTTTTTACGGCGCGCCGTTTTGCGCGCATTGAGCATTCTTAACGATAGATACGCCATGCCCATCCGCCTGATCGTCGGCCTCGGCAACCCCGGCCCCGAATACGAACAAACCCGCCACAACGCCGGCTTCTGGCTGGTCGACAACCTGGCCAACAGCCTGCCCGGTGCCCGCCTGCAGCGCGAGACGCGCTTCAACGCGCTGGTGGCCAAGACCACCATCGCCGGCAATGAAGTGTGGTTGCTGGAACCGCAAACCTATATGAACCGTTCCGGCCAGTCGGTCGGCGCGCTGGCCCGCTTCTACAAGATCGCGCCGGATGAAGTGCTGGTCGTGCACGATGAGCTGGACTTGATGCCGGGCGTGGCGCGGCTCAAGCGCGGCGGCTCGGCCGGCGGCCACAATGGCTTGAAGGACATCACGGCCGCGCTGGGCACGCAGGATTACTGGCGGCTGCGGCTGGGCATCGGCCATCCCCGTTCGCTCGGTTTGCAGCAGCAGGTGGCCGACTTCGTGCTGCACCGCCCGCGCCGCGAAGACCAGGAACTGATCGAGCAGGCCATCGATAAAAGCCTGCTGGTGATGCCGCAGATTTGCGAAGGCAAATTCGAAGCGGCCACCATGAAATTGCATACGGCCTGACAGCAGGCCAGTCCGGGCCGCGGCCCGGACTTCAGATCGCGGACTTCAGACCGTTTACAGGGTGGACAGCACGGCCCGTACATGCTCCGGAATGGTGACGGGCTTGTTGGTGGCACGGTCCACGTAAACGTGCACGAAGTGGCCGGCGGCGGCCGGCACCGGCTCGTCGTTGCGGTAGATGCCGATCTCGTAGCGTACGCTGGAGTTGCCCAGCTTGCTCACGCGCAGGCCCACGTGCAGCAGGTCGGGGAAGGAGAGCTGGCTGAAGTAGGCGCAGGCGCTGTCGACCACATAGCCGACCAGCTGGTCGTTGTGGATATCGAGCACGCCCCGTTCGATCAGGAACTGGTTCACGGCCGTGTCGAAATAGCTGTAGTACACGACGTTGTTGACGTGGCCATATTGATCGTTATCTATCCACCGCGTGGGGATAGTCATGAAGTGGCGGAATTGTTCCCGGCCGGCATTACGCAAGATCATGCGATTTCCTGTTGGGTGAATAAAGCTTTCATTTTAGCGCCCATTGTCGGGAATTTTTTGAATGGCAGTAGAGGAAGCGTTTCAATTGTCGTGCTTGACTGAGTGTTTCTCCTTGGGCGTGGTTTTTTGTGGTTTTTGTGGGCATCCGGATGCCGGCCCATCGCGTTCGCCTATTTCTGCGCCATGCTTTTGGAGAAGGGTGACGCTGAGGGTTACAATAGGGGTTTTTCGACAAAACTCGCACAAACTTCAGCGATCATCCGCCTGATTTGCCGCTTTTGTTATCATTTTTGTAGTGATGGTGGTTGGTAATGAATTCTCTGCCTGGTGCGTCCGCGTAGATGCCTGCTTCCGCCTAACTCGCTGATTTTTAAGGAATTTACATGAGTCTCCAATGCGGCATCGTCGGCCTGCCCAACGTCGGCAAGTCCACCCTGTTCAACGCCCTGACCAAGGCCGGCATCCCGGCCGAAAACTACCCATTCTGCACCATTGAACCCAACGTGGGCGTGGTGGAAGTGCCTGATCCGCGCATGGCCGCGCTGGCCGAGATCGTCAAACCCGAGCGCATGGTCAACGCCATCGTCGAATTCGTCGACATCGCCGGCCTGGTGGCGGGCGCCTCCAAGGGCGAGGGCCTGGGCAACCAGTTCCTGTCCCACATCCGCGAAACCGATGCCATCGTTAACGTCGTGCGTTGCTTCGAGGATGACAACGTGATCCACGTGGCCGGCAAGATCAGCCCGCTGGACGACATCGAAGTGATCCAGACCGAGCTGGCCCTGGCCGACATGGGCACGGTGGAAAAAGCCATCCACCGCGAGAACAAGAAAGCCCGTTCCGGCGACAAGGACGCTGCCAAGCTGGTGGCCCTGTGCGAACGCCTGATGCCGCACTTGAACGAAGGCAAGCCGGTGCGCACCATGGGCCTGGACGCTGACGAGATGGCGCTGATCAAGTCGCTGTGCCTGATCACGGCCAAGCCGGCCATGTACGTGGCCAATGTGTCCGATTCCGGCTTCACCAACAACCCGCTGCTGGACCAGCTGACCAAGTTCGCCGCCGCGCAGAACGCGCCCATCGTCGCCATCTGCGCCGCCATCGAATCGGAGATCGCCGACCTGGACGACGCCGACAAGGGCGCCTTCCTGGCCGACATGGGCATGGAAGAACCTGGCCTGGACCGTCTGATCCGCGCCGCCTACAAGCTGCTGGGCCTGCAAACTTACTTCACGGCCGGCGTGAAGGAAGTGCGCGCCTGGACCATCCACGTGGGCGACACGGCCCCGCAAGCGGCCGGCGTGATCCACACCGACTTCGAGCGCGGCTTCATCCGTGCCCAAACCATCTCCTACGACGACTTCATCGCCTACAAGGGCGAGGCCGGCGCCAAGGAGGCGGGCAAGATGCGCGCTGAAGGCAAGGAATATGTGGTCAAGGATGGCGACGTGCTGAACTTCCTGTTCAACGTCTAAACACCTGTTCGAATCCCGGCGGATTCGAACGCACGAGCTAGCCCCGGTTGCCGCCATGGTACCGGGGCTTTTTCTTTGCGCGCCCGTCAGGCTACGATCCAAGCCAGGGGGATCCGCGACCGATAGCGGATTGAAAGGTTGGATCGGTATAGTCGTCTCTGACCTTGGGCCACTGCCCGGGGAGCAGAAGATTTTAATTCCAAGAGACGACTGTAACCATGAATACTTCCCCATCCTGCCATTCCGACGGCGCTGCATCCGCCCATCTGCCCCCATTGCGCGCCTCGCTCGAGGATAGCGCCGGCAAGCCGCATGGCAACACGCCATGGCATATCCATGCCTGGCGGGTGATGGATATGCGGGTCGGCCTGGTCCCGTTGCCGATCTATTTGCTGCTGTTGGCGCTGATTGGCGGCTTCATCGCGATGGGCAAGCTGCCCACCGATATCTCGGTGTCGATCGCCGTGCTGGCCGTCGGCGGCTTCACCTGCGCCGAGTTCGGCAAACGGATGCCGTTGTTGCGCAACATAGGCGCGGCCGCCATCTTCGCCACCTTCGTGCCATCGCTGCTGGTCTACCTGCACGCGATTCCGCCCGTGCTGCTGAAGAACGTGGTGGAATTTACCAAGGTGAGCAATTTCCTGTACCTGTTCATCGCCTCGATCATCGTCGGCAGCATCTTCAGCATGGACCGCACGGTGCTGGTGCAGGGTTTCATGAAGATTTTCGCACCGCTGGCGGCCGGCACCGTGGTGGCCGCGCTGGTGGGCACGCTGGTCGGCACCATGCTCGGTCTGGGCTGGCAGCACACACTGTTCTTCATCGTCGTCCCCATCATGGCCGGCGGCGTGGGCGAGGGCGCCATTCCGCTGTCGATCGGTTACGCGACCATCCTCGGCCAGGCGCAAGGCGATATGTTCGCGCAAGTGCTGCCGCCGGTGATGCTGGGTAGCCTGTGCGCCATCCTCATGGCGGGCACGCTCAATTTCGTCGGCAAGCGCTACCCGCACCTGACCGGCGAAGGGCGCTTGCAGCCGGGCGTCGAGAACGAAGCGCGCGTCGTCGAACTGCCCGCCGCCACGGTCGATGTCGGCCAGGTGGCCTCCGCCGGCCTGACCGCGATCTCCCTGTACATGGTGGGCCTGATGTCGGCCAAGCTGTTCGACTTCCCGGCGCCGGTGGTGATGCTGTTTGTCGCCGTCCTGTTCAAGCTGGGGCGGCTGGTGTCCCCGCAGTTGCAGCAGGGCTCGCTGGTGGTGTACAAGTTCTTTTCCACCGCCGTGACCTATCCGCTGCTGTTCGCCATCGGCGCCGCCATGACGCCGTGGGAAAAGTTGATCGCCGCCTTCACGCTGGCCAACCTGGTCACGATCATGGCGACGGTCGCGAGCTTGATGGCCACCGGCTTTGTGGTGGCCCGCCGCATGAAGATGTATCCGATCGAGGCGGCCATCGTCAACGCCTGCCACAGCGGGCAGGGCGGAACGGGCGACGTGGCCATCCTGACGGCCGCCAACCGCATGCAACTGATGCCGTTCGCGCAGATCGCCACCCGCATCGGTGGCGCCATCGTCGTGACCCTGGCGCTGTTTGCGCTGACGCGGCTGGCCTGATCAATGCGACGGCGGCAAGCCGTCGGCCCCCAAAAGCAAATAAGCCGCGTATCGACGCGGCTTATTTGTTTTTGGGGGCCTGGTGTGCTCGCGCCGCTCAGGTGTCCTTCGCCGCGGCTGGCAGGTCCGGCGTGATGGTGTTGCGCGACAGCGTGCCATCTTCCGTGCGTTCATCCTCGCGGAACACGCCGCTCCAGCTGTCGCCGTTCTTCCAGGTCACGGTGCCTTTACCGTGGCGCAGGTTGGAGCGCCACTGGCCTTCGTAGCGGTCGCCATTGGACCACTCCATGCGGCCAGACCCGGTGCGGTAGCCCGCCGCCAGATCGCCCACATAGACGTCGCCATTGGCCCACGACACCTTGCCGTTGCCGGTGTAGGTGGTCTGGTTGGCATCGATCACAAACGCGCCTTCGATCACGGCGTCGCCGGCCTGCACGCGGATGGTGGGCGCGGTGGCGGCGACAGCGGCGGCGGCCGCCGCCGTGCCGGGCAGCGGCGCGTCCGACACATACGTCACCAGGCCGTTCGGGTCCACCGTGTTGGCGACGGCATAGGTGATCGGCCCGTTCGGGTCTTCACCGTTAAAGGCCAGTTGCACGCGCTCGGCATTGCCGCTCTTGTCCGCGTAAGCCATCATCCATTTCATGCGCTCCTCGTCGAACACGAACGCATTCTGCGCCATCGACTTCGACGCCAGTTTGTAGTGCAGCGTGTAGGCGGCGATGGGATCACTTCCCAGCTTGGCCATGCGGTCGATGGCCCACTGGTCGGCCATGTAAAAGCCGGTGCCGGCCACCCAGGAAACGCCGCTCAGGCTATCGCGGAACACGCTGGCGGCCTTGAGTGAATCGATCGCGACGGATTGCGCCTGGCTGCGCGCCACCGTCAGCAGCGCGTTCTGCGCCTTGGCCCGCAGCGAGGCGGCCGCCTCTTCCGCCGCCACCTTGGCGGCGGCCTCCAGCGCGGCCTGGCCGGCGGCGCGGCTGGCCTGGGCACTGGCCGCCGCAGCAGCGGCCGCGTTGGCCGAGTTGGCGATCGCACCCACCCCGCTCACCACGCTGGCGATGGTGAAGCTGGTTTTGACGATCTTCATGCCGTAGTGGTACACCTTCATGCGCGCACCCGCTTCCTCGGATAAGCCCTGGGTCCACAACACCATCCACAGCGCTTCGTCGGAAGTCAGGTCTTGCTCGAACAGAGGCAGCGGGTGGGTGCTCTGGAGCCAGTGATAGCTCTGCGCCTCGGTCGCCTCCGGCGTGGCCACGTTGAGGTGGCCGCGGCACACTTCCACCGGCGTGACGGGAACCTTGCGGCCGCCGGCCAGCGTGAGCTTGAACGGACGGCCGTTGTCGCGCAGGCTGTTGAGTTCTTCCAGCATCTTGGCCGTATCGGCTTTCGAGTAGCCGTCCACTTCCTCGATATGGTCGCCCAGCGCCAGGCCCGATTCACGCGTGGCCGCGATCACGGTGAGGCGCTCGTCCACCCGCAGTCCGCGCACCCACGCGATCTTCTTTTGCTTGGGCAGGTCGTACGAGGACGCCGTTACGAACGGCAGCTCGTACTGCGTGCTGCAATCCTTGTCCTTCAGTTCGGCCGTCTTGATGATGCTGGGTCGCAGCGCTTGCTGGCCTTTGCCATAGGTGCGGATGCGGGCCAGCAGTTTTTCGTCGACCGGACTGCCGTCGTCGACCGTGTAGGTGGTGCCGCAGCCGGCCAGCAGCAGGGCCAGCGGCAGCATGGGCGTCAGGCCGCGATAGCGGTGGGAACGGACGGTCGCGCCCAGGGGCGGCCGGGGTGTTGCAGCGCTCAATTTACGCATGCCATTCTTCTCGGGATTAGGTCAGCGGGTGGTTCGCAAAGGCACATGCTAAGCCATTGTTGGTGTTGCCAAAATGGATTATAAGTACGTAAAGTAAATTTCCATATGGGAATTTAGACGAGCTGTGGTTAAAAAGCAATCGCTCACTTGCGGTTGTTGTCCGGCCGCCGCTTGCTTGTTGCATACACGGCTGGCCATTTCATCAACGTAAGCAAGCCAGTTCGGTATAATCCCCGCATTGTCTTAGGCGCGCCGAGGCGGAGCGCCTGTCCCACTCTCCTCACTAGAAAAACACATTCCACATGGCTTCCCCCAACGATAACGTCAGCATGGCGCTGTTCTGCGATTTTGAAAACGTGGCGCTCGGTGTGCGCGACGCCAATTACGACAAGTTCGATATCAAGCCGGTGCTGGAACGCCTGCTGCTCAAGGGCAGCATCGTCGTCAAGAAAGCGTATTGCGACTGGGACCGTTACAAGGGCTTCAAGGCGCCCATGCACGAGGCCAACTTCGAGCTGATCGAAATCCCCCACGTGCGCCAGTCCGGCAAGAACTCGGCCGACATCCGCATGGTGGTCGACGCGCTCGACCTGTGCTACACCAAGTCGCACGTGGACACCTTCGTCATCATCTCGGGCGATTCCGATTTTTCGCCGCTGGTATCCAAGCTGCGCGAGAACGCCAAGAAGGTGATCGGCGTGGGCGTCAAGCAATCCACCTCGGACCTGCTGGTGGCCAACTGCGATGAATTCATCTTCTACGATGATCTGGTGCGCGAGAGCCGCCGTGCCGCCGCGAAGCGCGATCCACGCGAGGCCCAGCCGGCCGTCAAGCGTACGCCGGAGGAGGAAAAGCGCCGCCGCGACGACATGGAAAAGCGCCGTAACCAGGCCATGGAAATCGTGGTCGGCACCTTCGACGCGCTGGTGTCCGAGCGCGGCGACAGCGGCAAGATCTGGGCTTCCGTGCTGAAGGAAGCGATCAAGCGCCGCAAGCCCGATTTCAGCGAGTCGTACTACGGCTTCCGCACCTTCGGCAATCTGCTGGAGGAAGCGCGTGCCCGAGGCTTGCTGGAGTTCGGCCGCGATGAGAAATCGGGTGCCTACGTGTACCGCAGCAGCGGCGCCGCCAGCACTGGCATGGCCGAAGGCGCCGGCGCGGCCGAAGGCGCGCCAGCGGTGGCGGAAGCCGTGGAAGCGCCGCGCCATGAAGGTCGCCAGGATGGCCGCCGCGGTCGCGGCCGTGGCCGTGGCCAGTCGGGCCGCCACGCCGAGCGCGGCGAGGAACGCGCC
This sequence comes from Rugamonas apoptosis, assembly GCF_014042355.1. Classification (GTDB taxonomy): domain Bacteria; phylum Pseudomonadota; class Gammaproteobacteria; order Burkholderiales; family Burkholderiaceae_D; genus Rugamonas; species Rugamonas apoptosis. The sequence goes on along the minus strand of NZ_JACEZU010000001.1, from coordinate 127,456 downwards.
ACGGAACTGGTGATGGACGCCGAACCGGAACTGCTGGATGCGGAACCGTTCGAGGTGGTGGAAGTGGTGGAGCTGGTCGAAGTGCTGGCCCCGGCCGACGCTGGCGAGATCATCGACGAAGCAGACATCATCGAGGCGGAAGTGGCCGAGCCGCGCCAGGAAGGCCGTCATGGCCGTGGCAAGCGCGGTGGCCGCAAGCAGGCCGAGCGCAAGGGCGGCAAGCCATCTGCCAGTGCGGCGGTGGATACCGTGGCGGCCCAGTCGCCAGCGCCTGCGGATGACGTGACTCCGGTGCACCATGCCGACCAGGCGCCGGACGCGCAAGCGGCACAAGCGGTGGAATTGGACGCCGACGTAGTGCAAGCGGGTGATGCCAAGCCCGCCAAGGCCGGCAAAGCCGCCAAGCCGCCTGCCAAGGGGGCCCGTGCCGCCAAGGCCGCCACCAAGAAGACGCCAGCGGCCAAAGCCAAGGCCAAGCCAGCCGCCGCCGCGGCTGACGTCGTGGAGGCCGCCCCGGTCGCCGAAGTCCAGCCGGTATCGGACACCCCAGCGGCGGCCAGCCACGAGGCGCAAGCGCCTGCCAAGCCGGCCCGCAAGCCCCAGCCGCGCGGCCGTCGTCCGCGCAAGGACGCCAAGTCCGAAGCGTAAGCACGCGCCCCGCCGCCCGGCGGAGCAAGGTGGTCCGGGTCATCGCCCGGTGTCAGGTCCCACGGTCTGACACCGGGCGCGCTTTCTGCCATACTTCACTTTTGGACAACCTTGCCACAGCGCGCACCGCGCTGCCACGTGCCCGCATGCCTACCCTCACCGCCATCACGCTCTATCCCATCAAATCCTGCGCCGGCCTGTCGCTGCAGGAAGCCACACTGACTGAAGCGGGTCTGATGACCCAGCACATCTACGACCGCGAATGGATGGTGGTCGATGGGGAAGGGCGCTTCATGACCCAGCGCGAGCATCCGCGCATGGCCCTGATCGTGCCGCGCCTGAAGGGGGAAACCCTGGAACTGCGCGCGCCCGGCATGTTGCGGCTGGAAATCCCGCTGGGCCTGCCCCATCCCGAGCAAGCCGTCGCGCGCACCGTGCAGGTGTGGGACGACAGCGTACTGGCCTACGATTGCGACGAGCTGACGGCCGCCTGGTTCAGCAACGCCATCGGCGTGCCGTGCCGGCTGGTGCGCTTCCATGCCGACGCGCTGCGCCAGGTCAGCGAGAAGTGGACCCAGGGCGTGGCGGCCACCACCCTGTTCTCGGACGGTTACCCGGTGCTGGTGGCCGGCGCCGCCTCGCTGGACGATCTCAACACCCGGCTGACGGCGGCCGGCCGTGCCGCCGTGCCCATGAACCGCTTCCGTCCCAACCTCGTCATCGCCGGCCTGGAGGCGTTCGAGGAGGATTACGCGGCCGCCTACCGGCTGGGCGAGGCGGAACTGCGGCCGGTCAAACCCTGCTCGCGCTGCCCGATCCCGTCCGTGGACCAGGACACAGGCCAGATCGGCCCCGACCCGGTCGACCTGCTGCAAAGCTACCGCGCCAAACCGGAGCTCGATGGCGCAATCTGTTTCGGCATGAACGCCATCGTCGTGGCTGGCGCTGGCCAGCGCATACGGCTGGGGCAGGAAGTGGATGTCGAATTGGCGTTTTTGTAAGTAAATTTACTTTTTGGCATTTCCAACCTTCATTTCTTGGCGTAATGTTGTAACTTGCCGGATGATAAATACCATATCGATCCGGCACGGTTCCCGGTCATGGTCGCTATCGAGTAAGGGTTGGTTTGTATGACGCACACTGTCACAGGCGCGATGCCGTCCCACGCTGATCCCGCCACGCGGGCCAGCGAGCTGGCGGCGGAGAACCAGGCGCTGCGCGCGCGCATGGCCTATCTGCTGGAGCAGGCCGAGCGCAACCACTCGATCATGTGCCGCCACCAGGCGTTCGACCTGGACATCGTGGGCGCCGCCACCTTCCCCGAGCTGGTGGGCACCATCTTCCGCAACCTGCCCGTCATCTCCGAGCTGGAAAGCGTGACCCTGACCCTGATCGACGACGGCGCCGACATCCGTACCGTGATGGGCAAGCTGGGCGTGGTGTTCGCCGACTTTCCCAATTTGATTTTCGTCGAGCAGATCGATGATCTAAGCTTCGAGCTGGGCCACCGCAACGCCCACACGCCGGCGCCCAAGCCGCTGCTGGGCATGTACGATCCCGTGCGCCACGCGCTGCCGTTCCCCAACGCGCCGGCCGGGCTGCAAAGCGTGGCGCTGGTGCCGCTGATGCGCAACAAGCGCATTATCGGCAGCCTCAATCTGGGCAGCGTGGACCCGACCCGCTTCACGCCCAGCCTGGGCACCGACTTCATCGAGCACATGGCCTCCATCGTCGCTATCTGCCTGGAAAACGTGATCAGTAACGAGATGCTCAAGTACATCGGCCTGACCGATTCGCTGACGGGCGTCTACAACCGGCGCTATATGGACCGGCGCCTGCTGGAGGAAATCGCCCGCGCGCGGCGCCAGCGCTACCCGATCTCGCTGATGTTCCTCGATATCGACCACTTCAAGCGCGTCAACGACACCGTGGGCCACCAGGGCGGCGACGACGTGCTGCGCGAAGTGGCGGGCCGCATCAAGGACGAGCTGCGCCTGTCGGACGCGCTGGCCCGTTTCGGCGGCGAGGAATTCATCGTGTTGCTGATCGACGCGGACCTGGACAGCGCCGCCTTCGTGGCCGAGCGTATCCGCGCCAGCGTGGCCGGCACCATGATCAGCCTGACGCAGGAAGTGCGGTTGTCCGTCACCGTGTCGATCGGCGTGGCCTGTCTCGATCCGGACCTGGCCGCCGGTGAACCGGAACTGGTGGCGCGCGAACTGCTGGCGCGCGCCGACGGCGCCCTGTACCAGGCCAAGGCGGCTGGACGCAACCGCGTGATCCGCCACCTGCCGACCTAGCGAAAAGCGGAAAAGCGGGGTCAGTTCCGGCATCGCGCCACCAATTTGGCGGGTTGCCGGAACTGACCCCGCTTTTTGGTTAGCGCAGCAGCCGGCTCTCGGCCCGGCTCACGGCGTCGGCCGCGCCGCGCACCACCACCACATCGTCGGGCGCCAGCATGGTCTGGGCTTCCGCTTCCAGCCGGCCCATGCCGCGCCGGATGCTGGCCACTTCCGCGCCCGTATCCTCCAGATGGAGTTCACCGAGCGACTTGCCGATGGCCGCCGCGCCTTCGCTCAGCGTGACCGAGTGCAGGCGCACCAGGTCCGCCTCCTCGCTGCTGTCGCTGGCGCCGTGGAAGTAGCCGCGCAGCGAGGCGTAGCGTTCCTCGCGCGCCGTCTGCACCCGGTGCACCACGCGCCGCAGCGGCACGCCCAGCATCACCAGCGCGTGCGAGGCCAGCATCAGACTGCCCTCCAGCAGTTCCGGCACCACTTCCGTCGCGCCTGCCGCCTTCAAGCGGTCCAGGTCCGTGTCGTCGTGCGCGCGCACGATCACGGGCAGGGTGGGCGCCAGCTCGTGCACCAGGTGCAGCACCTTGAGCGCGGACGGCGTGCTGGCGTAGGTGATGACGACGGCGCTGGCGCGGTAGATACCGGCCGCCACCAGGCTTTCACGCCGCGCCGCGTCGCCGTAGGACACATTGGCGCCGGCCGTCTGCGCTTCCTGCACCCGCTCCGGGTCCAGGTCCAGCGCGTGGTAGGCGATTTTTTCCTCGCCCAGCAAGGTGGCCAGGCTTTGGCCGCTGCGCCCAAAGCCGGCCAGGATCACATGCTTCTGGGTCGACATGGTGCGGCTGGCAATCTTGGTCAGCGCCAGCGACTGCATCATCCATTCATTGCTCGACACCTTCATCACGATCTGGTCCGACTTGGCGATGATGAACGGCGCGGCCAGCATCGACAGCACCATCGAGGCCAGCACCACCTGCACCACGTCCGGCGCCAGCACGTGGCTGCCCCCGGCCAGGTTCAGCAGCACGAAGCCGAATTCGCCGGCCTGGGCCAGCGCCAGGCCGGTGCGCAGGGCCACGCCGTCGGTGGCGCCGTATATCTTGGCCAGGCCGGCGATCAGGGCGAATTTGAGCAGCACCGGGCCGACCAGCAACAGCAGCACCAGCCACCAGTTCTCCAGCACCAGGCGCACGTTGAGCAGCATGCCGATGGTGATGAAGAACAGTCCCAGCAGCACGTCGCGGAACGGCTTGATGTCTTCCTCCACCTGGTGCTTGTATTCCGTCTCCGAGATCAGCATGCCGGCCACGAACGCGCCCAGCGCCAGCGACAGGCCGGCCCGCTCCGTGATCCAGGCCGCGCCCAGCGTCACCAGCAGCAGGTTGAGCATGAACAGTTCCTGCGAGCGGCGCTTGACGACGATGGTGAACCAGCCCCGCATCAGCTTCTGGCCCAGGAACAGCAGCAGCACCAGCACCCCCACCGCCTTCAGGCCGGCCCAGCCCAGCGTTTCGAGCAGGCGGTCGGGCTGCTCCGTCAGCGCCGGGATCAGGATCAGCAGCGGCACCACGGCCAGGTCCTGGAACAGCAATATGCCGATGATCTTGCGGCCATGGGGGCTTTCCAGCTCCAGCCGTTCGGTCAGCATCTTGGACACGATGGCCGTGGACGACATGGCCATGGTCGCGCCCAGCGCCAGCGCGCCTTGCCAGCCCAGGTGCAGGCTGGCCGGCAGCACATGGCCGATGGCCCAGCCGAAGCCCATGGCCAGCGCGATGGTCAGCCCCACCTGCGCCATGCCCAGCCCGAACACGATGCTGCGCATGGCCATCAGCTTGGCGGTGGAGAATTCCAGTCCGATGGAGAACATCAGGAACACGACGCCGAATTCGGCCAGCGTCTGGCTGGCCTCGTTCTGCTCGGCCAGGCCCAGCGCATGGGGGCCGATCAGGATGCCCACGGCCAGGTAACCCAGCATGGGCGGCATGTGCATCATCCGAAACGCGACCACGCCGAGCACGGCCGCGCCCAGCAACAGGAGAGTCAGTTCCAGGGAAGAAAACATTTAAATCCGTGTCAAGGGTAGGGGATTCCGTTGTTTGTCAGCCTTTGTTACCACTGGCAAGTTTTTTGCTTAGCCAATTCGGCTATACTTTCGGCATGAGTGTAACCCATGAAAAAACAATGCTGAAAGCTTTTGATCGAATTGACCCGGCCACCGCCAGCCGGGCGCTGGAACTGGCCCGCGAGACGCTGCAGATCGAAGGCGACGCCATCGCCGCCCTGCACGCGCGCCTGGCCACGGACGACAGCGTGGGCCGCGCCGTGTCGCTCTTGCTCAACTGCAAGGGCCGCGTCGTCGTGTCCGGCATTGGCAAGTCCGGCCACATCGCCCGCAAGATCGCCGCCACGCTGGCGTCCACCGGTACCCCGGCCCTGTTCGTGCACCCGGCCGAAGCCGCGCACGGCGACCTGGGCATGGTGACGGCCGATGACGCCTTCATCGCCATCTCCTATTCGGGCGAAAGTTCGGAGCTGATGGCCATCCTGCCCGTCGTCAAGCGCATGGGCAGCGCCTTGATCTCCATGACCGGCAAGCCCGGCTCCAGCCTGGCGCAACTGGCCGACGTGCACCTGGACGTGTCCGTGGCCAAGGAAGCGTGTCCGCTGAACCTGGCGCCCACGGCCTCCACCACCGTCACGCTGGCGCTGGGCGACGCGCTGGCCGTGGCGCTGCTGGACCTGCGCGGCTTCAAGGAAGAGGATTTCGCCCGCTCCCATCCGGGCGGCGCCCTGGGCCGGCGTTTGCTGACCCACGTGCGCGACGTGATGCGCAGCGGCGCCGACGTGCCGCGCGTGGCGGCCGACGTCAAGCTGACCGACGCGCTGCTGGAAATCACCCAGAAGGGCATGGGCATGACGGCCATCGTGGACGCCGACGGCCGCCCGATCGGCGTGTTCACGGACGGCGACTTGCGCCGCATGATCGAGAAGGTCCAGGACTTCACCCAGGTGGTGATCCGCGATGTGATGCACGCCAACCCGCGCACCATCACGGCTGAAAAGCTGGCGGTGGACGCGGTGGCCGTGATGGAACAGTTCCGCATCAACCAGATGCTGGTGGTGGACGAGGCGGGCAAGCTGGTGGGCGCGCTGCACATCCATGACCTGACCCGCGCCAAGGTGATCTGATGAAGGACGCCTACAAGCTGGAAAACGTGGCCCGCGCCGCCAAGGTCAAGCTGATGATATTCGACGTGGACGGCGTACTGACGGACGGCAGCCTGCACTACGGCGCCGACGGCGAAGCGCTCAAGACCTTCAACGTGCACGACGGCCTGGGCATCAAGCTGCTGCAGGAAGCGGGCGTGCAGACGGCCATCATCAGCGCGCGCGTGTCGCCGCAGGTGGTCAAGCGGGCGTCCGACCTGGGCATCGCTTTCCTGCACCAGGGCGGACATGACAAGCTGACTCCGTTCAACGCGCTGCTGGAAAAGACGGGATTGACGGCCGAGCAGGTGGGCTTCATCGGCGATGACGTGGTCGACCTGCCGATCCTGACCCGGGTCGGGTTCGCCGTGGCCGTGCCCAATGGCCGGGCCGATGTGCTGAGCCGCGCGCACCACGTGACGGAAGCCCATGGCGGCCGTGGCGCCGTGCGCGAAGTGTGCGAATTCCTGCTGCGCGCGCAGGGCAGCTACGACCGGGTCATGGCGCAATTCCTCGTCTGAGGCCACACCATGCATAAGAAAACGGCACACCGCTGGCGCTTGTCCCTGATCATGCTGTTCGGGCTGGCGTTCGCGCTCGGCACGTTCTGGCTGGTGCAGCTGGTCAACCAGGCCGGCCGCCAGGCGGAGGCGGACAGCCATCGCAACGAGCCCGATTACATCATCGAGCGTTTCAGCTTCGTGCGTCTGAACCAGGCCGGCCTGCCCAGCTACATCATCGCCGGCGACAAGCTGACCCACCACCCGGCCGACGATTCGTCCGACGTGGAGCACCCCACCGTGCACAGCCTGTCGAGCGAGCAGCCGCCCATGAACGTGCGCGCCGAACAGGCCCGGGTGGACCAGGATAACAGCCGCGTCAAGCTCAGTGGCGACGTGCGCGTCGACCGTCCGGCCACGGCCACCAGCCAGGCCATGCGCTTGAACACGCCGGCGCTGACCCTGTACCCGGACGACGAAAAAATGGAAACGGACCAGCCGGTGACCCTGCAACTGGGCGCGTCCAGCGCCAGCGGCACCGGCATGAAGGCCGACAACGCCACGCGCCAGATCCAGCTGGGCGGCCGCGGCCAGATCCACATGCCGCCCCGTGCGGCGCATTGATATAGAACGGACCCGCAATGAACAAACGCATCCTGGCCGCCCTGTTGTGGGCGGCGGCCGGCCTGGCCCACGCTGAAAAAGCGGACTCCAGCAAGCCGACTGAAATCAAGTTCGACCAGCTCGAAGTGGACGACGTCAAGCAGACCAAGACCGCCATCGGCAACGTGATCCTCACCCGCGGCACCTTGCAGATGAAGTCGCCCAAGGCCGTCATGAAGGAAGATCCGGAAGGCTACCAGTATGTGACCATGACCAGCACCCCCGGCACCCCGGCCACCTTCCGCCAGAAGCGCGACGGCGAAGGCGACCAGTGGGTGGAAGGCCAGGCCGAACGCATCGAATACGACGGCAAGACGGAACTGGTCAAGCTGTTCTCCAAGGCCCAGATCCGGCGCCTGGAAGCGGGCAAGCCGAGCGACGAAGTGCAGGGCGAGTTCATCTCCTATGACAGCCGTAAGGAATTCTTCGCCGTCAAGAACACGGCCACCGGCGACAGCAAACCGGGCGCCGGCCGCGGCACCATGGTGATCCAGCCCGCCAACAAGAACACGGCGCCGGTGGCGTCCGTGCCGCCAGCGGGGAAATGACGATGGAGATGCAACGCTGCGGCAGTACCCTGATCGTGCGCGGTCTGCAAAAAAGCTACGGCAAGCGCCAGGTGGTGCACGACGTGTCGCTGCAGGTCGAATGCGGCGAAGTGGTGGGCCTGCTGGGGCCCAACGGCGCCGGCAAGACCACCTCGTTCTACATGATCGTCGGCCTGGTGCCGTCGGATGCCGGCACCATCGACATTTCCGGCGTCGACATCTCGTCGCTGCCGATCCACCGGCGCGCCGTGATGGGCCTGTCCTACCTGCCACAGGAAGCGTCCGTGTTCCGCAAGCTGACGGTGGAAGAGAATATCCGCGCCGTGCTGGAGATCCAGCAAGTGGACGGCAAGCCTTTATCCAAGGCGCAAATCGATGAACGGCTCAATACCCTGCTGGCCGACCTGCAAATCGAGAAGCTGCGCGAGAATCCGGCCTTGTCCCTGTCCGGGGGCGAGCGGCGCCGGGTCGAGATCGCGCGCGCACTGGCGACCAACCCCCGCTTCGTGCTGCTCGACGAACCATTCGCCGGGGTCGACCCGATCGCCGTGATTGAGATCCAACGCATTGTGCGTTTTCTCAAGGAACGTGGCATCGGCGTGCTGATCACCGATCATAACGTGCGCGAAACGCTGGGCATTTGCGACCGCGCGTATATCATCAACCAGGGCACGGTCTTGGCGTCAGGCCGGCCAGACGACATCATCGCCAACGAATCGGTGCGTCGCGTGTATCTGGGTGAACACTTCCGTATGTAAGGTCTGTAAGTAAAGCCATGAAACAGTCATTGCAACTGCGCACATCGCAACACCTGGCGCTCACGCCGCAACTGCAGCAATCGATCCGTTTGCTGCAGTTGTCCACGCTGGAGTTGCACCAGGAACTGGAACAGCTGCTGACCGATAATCCGCTGCTGGAGCGGCTCGACGACCCGCTCGACCACTCCGTGCGGCTGCTGGCCGACGGCGCCATCAGCCAGTCCAGCGCGCCGGCCGAAGCCGCGCCGGAAGGCCCGCCCAACCAGCAGCAGGAGGCGGCCGCGCCGGCCGAGGCGGAACCGTACGAGGGCGGCGACGGCGACGGCGCGCCCGAGGGCGACATGGACTGGAGCGACGCCGGCCGCGGCAAGACCCCCGACGACGAGGATGCCCGGCCCCAGCTGGAGGCGAACCACCGCACCCTGCGCGAACACCTGATGGAGCAGATGCGGGTGACGGTGCTGGAAATGCGCGACCGCGCGCTGGTGGAAATCATCATCGACGCGCTCGACGAGAATGGCTACCTGGAGGAACCGCTGGAGGAAATCCTGGCGCGCCTGCCCGAGGAGCTGGAAATCGAGCCGGAGGAATTGCACACCGCCCTGACGCTATTGCAAAGTTTCGACCCGGTGGGCGTGGGCGCCCGCAATGCCTCCGAATGCCTGGCGCTGCAGATCAAGCGCATGCCGCAAGTGCCGCTGGTGACGCGCCGCATGGCGCTGGCCATCGTGGAACAGCACCTGGCCTGGTTCGCCCAGCGCGACTTCAACAAGCTCAAAAAGGCGTTGCAGTGCGACGAGGAGGACTTGCGCGAAGCCCAGGCCGTGATCCGCCAGTGCAATCCCCACCCGGGCGCCGCGTTCGCCTCGGACGTGTCGGACTACGTGGTGCCGGACGTGATCGTGAAGAAGGCCCGCGATGGCTGGCAGGTGAGCCTGAACAACGACGTGATGCCGCGCCTGCGGGTGAATGCCATGTACGCCAACCTGCTCAAGCAAGGCAAGGGCGAAGGCGCCATGGGGGCCCAGCTGCAGGAAGCCAAATGGCTGATCAAGAACATGCGCCAGCGCTTCGACACCATCCTGCGGGTGGCGCAGGCGATCGTGGAGCGGCAAAAGAATTTCTTCTCCCATGGCGCCGTCGCCATGAGGCCCCTTGTGTTGCGCGAAATTGCTGATACACTGGGACTACACGAGAGCACTATTTCTCGCGTAACAACTCAGAAATATATGCTGACCCCGCATGGCATGTTTGAGTTGAAATATTTCTTCGGCAGCCATGTCGCCACGGAAGCGGGGGGAGAAGCTTCCTCGACGGCGATACGGGCACTGATCGTGCAATTGACAGGAGCAGAAGACCCTAAAAATCCTTTATCCGACAGTAAGATTGCGGACATGCTGGGAGAACAAGGCATGGTGATTGCGCGACGAACTGTTGCCAAATATCGCGAAGCGTTGAAAATCCCGCCAGTCAGTCTCCGCAAGTGCTTGTAGTTATCTGGTTCCTGCGCGCCCGGCCGCAATGGGCGCGGCACTAACCGCGACATCATCTTTAGGAGTGTGTATGAATCTCACCATCAGTGGACATCATCTCGAAGTGACCCCAGCGATCCGTGAATACGTGCAGAACAAGCTGGAACGCGTCAAACGCCACTTCGATCAAGTGATTGATATTGCTGTCATCCTGACTGTAGATAACCTCACCGAGAAAGAGAAACGCCAGAAGGCCGAGATCAATTTGCGCATGTCCGGCAAGACCGTGTATGTGGAAAGCCTGTCGCAAGACCTGTACGCCGCCATCGACACCCTGATCGACAAACTCGATCGCCAGGTCATGAAATACAAATCCAAAGTTCAGGAACACGGCCACGATGCCATCAAGCATCTGCCGGACACCTTCGAACCCGCCGCCACCGCATAAGACGGTCCCCGGCATACGAAACAAAGGGCGCATCTGGCGCCCTTTTTTGCGTCCTGTGCCAGCGTAGCGATACAGATAAACAATATAAACAGTATAAACCGTATTATTTAAGGCGGTTAGGGGATGCTCACGCCAACGGCGCGCTGCGCGCCATGCACACCATACCGGCCATGCGGGGCAATTTTAAATCTTATTCGCATATAATATATATTTAGGTATAATGTATGGCGTCACCCATCGCATAGGAGGAGCAAGCGTGAACGATGCGACCATCGATATCGACCAACTGCGGGCCAAGGCCGCCCAGGCCAGCAGCCTGCTCAAGGCGCTGGCCAACCCGGACCGGTTGCTGCTGTTGTGCCAGATGGCGCAGGGCGAATTCAGCGTCGGCAGGTTGGAGGAATTGACCGGCATCCGCCAGCCCACGCTGTCGCAACAGCTGACGGTGCTGCGCCAGGACGAACTGGTGGCCACGCGGCGCGAAGGCAAGCAGATTTTTTACCGGATAGCCAGCCCGGCGGCGCTGGCGGTGCTGCAGGTGCTGTACCAGCAGTTCTGTAATGACGGCCAGGGAGCCCAGCAATGACTATCGCATGGAACGTATTCACCCCGTGGGGCGCGCTGATCGGCGGCGCGCTGATCGGCCTGGCGGCCGCCTTGCTGCTGCTGTTTAACGGCCGCATCGCCGGCATCGCCGGCATCGCGGGCGGGCTGCTGCGCCCGCGCGCGGGCGACATCGCCTGGCGTGTGGCGTTCGTCGGTGGGTTGGTGGCCGCACCGCTGGTTTATGGCTTGGTGGCGGGTCTGCCGGCCGTCCAGATCGACGCTGGCGGCCCCACGCTGATCGCGGCCGGGCTGCTGGTGGGCTTCGGTACCCGCTACGGTTCCGGCTGCACCAGCGGCCATGGCGTGTGCGGCTTGTCGCGTTTGTCACCGCGTTCAATGGTGGCCACGGGCGCCTTCATGGCGGCCGGTTTCGTCACCGTGTATTTCGCACGCCACGTATTCGGTTAAGGAGAACTGCATGACCATCGTAATCGCATTATTGGCGGGCCTGATCTTCGGCATCGGCTTGATCGTCTCCGGCATGACCAACCCGGCCAAGGTGCTGGGCTTTCTCGACCTGGGCGGCAACTGGGACCCATCGCTGGCGCTGGTGATGGCCGGCGCCATCGCTGTCGGCATGCTGGCGTTCCGCTACGCCGGCACCCATCCCAAGACGCTGCTGGGCGTGGCCATGAGCCTGCCCGGCACCAAGGTGATCGACCGCCGCCTGGTGCTGGGCGCGCTGATCTTCGGCGCCGGTTGGGGCCTGGCTGGTTTCTGCCCCGGCCCCGCGCTGGCCTCGATCACCACCGGCGGCGCCAAGGCGTTGCTGTTCGTGGGCGCCATGGTGGCGGGCATGGGCGTGTTCGAATTGCTGGAGCGGCGCTGAGCGCGCAAGCCGGGCAGGGCGCGCTAGAATAGGCGCTTCACCACTTTCCGCATCCAGCCATGAGCGAATTTGTCCAGACCAGCGTCAGCAACCGTACCGGCTTCATCACCCTCGATCGCCCCAAGTCGCTTAACTCCCTGTCGCTGGCCATGGTGCGCGACCTGGCGGCGGCGCTGCTGGCCTGGCGCGACGACGCGGGAGTGGATGCGGTGGTTATCCGCAGCACCAGCGAAAAAGCGTTTTGCGCCGGCGGCGATATCCGCTTCTTCTACGACGTGGGCCGCGGCAGCCCGCAAGGCGGCAGCGCGCTGCTGGAAGACTTCTTCACCGAGGAATACGCGCTCAATCACCTGATCCACTATTACCCCAAGCCCTACATCGCCCTGATGGACGGCGTGGTGATGGGCGGCGGCATGGGCGTGGCGCAGGGCGGCCCCGATTGCCGCGTGCGTATCGTCACCGAGCGCACGAAAATGGCCATGCCGGAAGTGAACATCGGCCTGTTCCCGGACGTGGGCGGCAGCTACTTCCTGTCGCGCGCGCCGGGCCAACTGGGTAACTACCTGGGTTTGACGGGCCTCACCATCGGCGCCGCCGACGCGCTGTATGTGAACCTGGCCGACCACTTCGTGCCCGGCGCCCAGATGGCGGCGCTGGCGGCCCTGATCGACGCCACGCCGGGCGCGCAACTGCGTGAGGCCATCGCCGCCTTCGCGGCCCCGTTCCGGGCCGAGGCGGGTACTCCTGTGCTGCAGGCGCAGCGCGCGCTGATCGACCGCCACTTCGGCGCGCCCACCGTGGCCGCCATCATGGCCTCGCTGGCGCAGGATGCCGATCCGTTCGCACAGAAGGCGCTGGCCGCCATGCAAACCCGTTCGCCGCTGATGATGGCCGTCACCCACGAGCTGCTCAAGCGCGGCGCGGCGCTGGACGTGGCCGACTGCCTGCGCATGGAGCGCACGCTGGTACGCCACAATTTCGAGGATGGCGAAGTGCTCGAAGGTGTGCGCGCGCTGGTGATCGACAAGGACAACGCACCCCAGTGGAAGCCGGCCGCGCTGGCCGACGTGACGCCGGAGATGGTGGCGCGTTTCTTTACTCCCGTGTGGCCGGACTACGCCCACCCGCTGCGTCACCTGGACTGACGCGCGTCGCCAGCGCCGCGTGGCGCTGGCGGTACTGGCTGGGGCTCAGTTCCAGCCGCCGCTGGAACACGCGGCGCAGGTTCTGTTCGTCGCCATGGCCGGTGGTGGCCGCGATCCGTTTCAGCGGCTGGTCGGTTTCTTCCAACAGCCGGCAGGCCGCTTCGAGGCGCATGGATGCCACCATCATGGCCGGGGTGCGGCCCAGCTTCGCCGCATAGCTGCGGGCGAAGGTGCGCGGCGCCATGCCGGCACGCTCGGCCAGCCGCTCCACCCGCAGGTCGGAGGCCAGGTTGTCGGCCATCCACGCATGCAGTTCGACAAAAATATCTCCTTCCTGTTCCTGCGCCGCCAGCGGCGTGCTGAACTGCGACTGGCCGCCGGAGCGCTTCATGAACACCACCAGCTGGCGCGCCGTTTCCATCGCCACCTTGTGGCCGTAGTCTTCCTCGATCAGGGCCAGCGTCAGATCGATACCGGCCGTGACGCCGGCCGACGTCCACAGCGCGCCATCCTGGATGTAGATGCGGTCCGCGTCGATGTGCACGGCCGGATGCAGGGCGGCCAGGCGCTCGACCCATTCCCAGTGCGTGGTCACGCGCCGTCCGTCCAGTTGGCCGGCAGCAGCCAGCAGGAAGGCGCCGGTGCAGACGGAGCACAGGCGCCGCACGGTGGGCGCGCGCTGGCGCACCCACGCGATCAGGGCCGGTGGTGAAAAGTATTCCTGCCCCTGGCAGCCGCCGGGCGCGATGATGGTGTCGATCGCCATCCCGTCCAGCGCCGACAGGGGCACCGTCATCACCTGCAGGCCGGAGCTGCTGGTCACCAGGCCGCCATCCGCCGATGCGACCGTGATCTCGTACAGGGGCGGGCCATTGCCGGAGCAGCGGCGGCTGGCCGTGGCCAGCGCCTGCACGGGGCCGGTCAGGTCGAGCAGGTTCATGTGCTCGTGCGCGAGGATGACGATGCGGCAGGTGGCTAGTGCTGGCATGGGTGGCGCGGTGCTGTCGATGATGGGCGATGGCGCCATCATCCCAGACTTGGCGCCGCCGCTCAATCGTGAAAGTCCGGGTATTCCAGCAGCAGCGCCACGCCATAGGCATTGGTGCGGCCATAGAGGCTGGCGATGCCGGCCAGTGCCCGGTCCACGGCTTTACCCGGCGCGGTCGCGTCCGGTGCCGCCAGCACGTGGTCCAGGCCCGCCATTTCGCCCGTGCTGCGGTCGGGGATCACGCGCAGGCCGTGCCTGGTGCGCAGTGGCGCCACGCTGTCCGCCACCAGCCAGGCATGGCTGCGACCGGTGCTGGAATAGGCGTCCACGGTCAGGGCCAGCGCCACTTCGTCCACGCCGGGCGCCGCGGGGATGCCCAGCGCGTCGTCGTGATGGAACCAGGCGTTGGTGTAGACGGTGGTGGCCAGCGCCGTCAGGTTGTGGCCGAAGCGGGGCTGGAAGGCGTCGCTGTCGTGGCGGGCGCTCCAGTCGGCGATGGCCAGTTCGTCCGCCAGCGCGCTGGCGTGCGCACGGCCCGCGATGGCTTCCACCAGCGCGATGGAGGTGGGCATGGCGGCGCTCACGCCGGCGCTGGACACCCAATTGCGGTCGGCCACGTAGCGGGCGTTTTTAACCCACCGTATGGCCGGCTGCCGTTCCATGCGCTCCTGTTCCGATGCCCAGTGGGCCGTCGCCAGATGGCCGTCCATCATGCCGCTCCTGGCCACGATCTGCGCGCCGTTGCAGATGCTGACGATGGTCGCGCCCTTGGCCACCTGTTGCGCGATCCAGTCATGCAGGGCCGGCGTGTTGCGCGTGGCCGGCACGATGACGTAATCGGCGCCATCCGGGAAGCGCGCGTCGAAGCGGGCGATGGTCGCTTCCGGTTCGATGCGGAAACCGGGTTTGCCCATGTCGGTGGTGGTGCTGATCGGGCCTTCCGCCGTGGCCAGGGCCATGACGTCGGCCACGCCGGAGCGGGCCAGTATGCCGTACGGCACCACGTAGTCGCTCAGCTCCGTGCTGGCGTTGTCGCCCACCACGGCGATCAGTGGCCGCGCATGGCCGGGGCGGGCGTGGTAGGGCGCGATGGCGCCGTCGCGCGTGCCGGCTTGGGCGGTGCTGGCGCTGGCATCGAAGGTGCGGGCGTCGATGGCGGTGGGGCCGCTGGCGCAGCCGGTCAGCAGCAGGGCGCTGCCGCACAGGGCGGCGCAGGCGAGGGCGTGTCGGGTGTGGCGCATGACGATACTCCGGGATGGTGAAGGCGTGATGAGCGCCAGTATCGGACGGACGGGTGCTGCAAAAAAGACAAAAAACAGTCAAATCCTGCCAGCAGGTGGCAGGATTTTACGATTGCTCGCGGTGGCGCAAGACCACGCGCTCGGTGGGGTGGAAGTAGGCAGCCAGCCGTTCAGCCATGTAGACGGAGCGGTGTTGGCCACCCGTGCAACCGAGCGCCACGGTGAGGTAGCTGCGGTTGTCCGTCTTGAACGAGGGCAGCCATTTTTCGATGAAGTTGCGGATATCGGTGAGCAGTTCAGTCGCGCTGGGCTGGGCGTCCAGGAAGGCGATCACGGGCGCGTCGCGGCCCGTCAGCGGGCGCAGCGCCAGGTCGTAGTAGGGGTTGGGCAGGGCGCGCACGTCGAATACGAAGTCCGCGTCCAGCGGCACGCCGACCTTGAAGGCGAACGATTCGAAGAACAGCGTCAGCGGCGCCCGTTCGATCGCCACCAGGTCCTTGATCCACGTGCGCAGCTTGCTGGCGCTCATTTCCGACGTGTCGATCACGTGGCCCAGTTGTTCGATGGCCGACAGCCGCTCGCGTTCCTCGGTGATGCATTCGATCAGGGTGCGGCGCGAGGCCGGGTTCTGGCCCGGGCGCACCTCGTGCGACAGCGGGTGGCTGCGCCGGGTTTCGGAAAAGCGCGCCACCAGCGAGTGGGTGTTCGCGGTCAGGAACATGACCTTGACGTCGTGGCCCGCCTCGCGCAGTTGCTTGACGTCGCCCGGCAGCGAGGCCAGCGAGTCGGCGCTGCGCGCGTCGACGGCCACGGCCAGCGCTTCCGTGCCTTCAGCGAGCAGCGTGGTGACGAGGCTGGACAGCAGCGCGGGTGGCAGGTTGTCCACGCAATAGTAGCCTGTGTCCTCAAGAACGTTGAGGGCGACGGATTTGCCGGAGCCGGAGATGCCGGTGATAAGGACGATGCGCATGGGGAGATGATAGCCGAAGCTCTTAGTCTCCGCTCATGGCTTGTCTTTGACGTTCCATGAATTCCTGCAGCGTATCGATCCCGCGCAGTTGCAAGATGGTGTTGCGCACGGCGGCCTCCAGCAGCACGGCGATGTTGCGTCCGGCCGCCACGGGGATGACGACCTTGCGGATCGGCAGGCCCAGCACGTCTTCCGTGGGGAACTGGAACGGCAGCCGTTCCACTTCCTCTTCCAGCGCGCTGCGGCGTACCAGGTGCACGATCAGCTTGAGGCGCATCTTGCGGCGCACGGCCGTCTCGCCAAAGATGGCCTTGATGTCGAGCAGGCCCAGGCCGCGCACTTCCAGCAGGTTTTGCAGCAGGGCCGGGCAGCGGCCTTCGATCATGTTGGGGGCGATGCGCGAGAATTCGACCGCGTCGTCGGCCACCAGGCCGTGGCTGCGCGAAATCAGTTCCAGACCCAGCTCGCTCTTGCCCAGGCCGGAGTCGCCCGTGATCAGCACGCCCACGCCCAGCACGTCCATGAACACGCCGTGCATGATGATGCGCTGGGCCAGTTTCTTGGACAGGTAGACGCGCAGGAAGTCGATCACCTGCGCCGCCGGCAGCGGGGTGGAGAACAGGGGAATATTTTTCTCGTCGCAGATGGCGAGAATGTCGGGCGGCGTTTCCAGGCCTTGCGCGATGATCAGCGCCGGTGGCCCGCCCGCGATCAGCTCGCCGATCACATGGGTCCGGGTGAGCGATTTCAGGCGCTGGTAGTAATTGATTTCCTGGTGGCCGAACACCTGGATACGGCCGGGGTGGATGGTGTTCAGGTGGCCCACCTGGTCGGCGGCCGAAGCCACGTCGCCGGAGATCAGGCGCTCGCCGCCGGGGAAGCCGGCGAACCAGCCGAGCTGCAAACTTTCGCGATTGTCGTCGTACAGCCTTTGTATCGTCAGCGGGGTTTGCAGCATGGGCGCTCTTTGCAAGGAGTGATAGGCGCCCCTAGTTTAGCATGGCCGCTCAGGTGGTGACCCCGCGGCGGCCCGGATCAGCCCGCCGCTTGCAGGCTGGGCAGCCAGTTGATGATGCGCGAGTGCACCGATTTCGGGTCCGGATCCGTCGTCAAAGCGGTGCGGAAGGCGTCGTCGGAGAACATTTCCGCGATCTCGGACAGGATCTCCAGGTGCTGCTGGGTCACATGGTCGGGTATGAGCAGGAAGAACAGCAGGTTGACGGGTTTGCCGTCGGGCGATTCGAACGGAATCGGTTCCACCAGGCGCACAAAGGCCGCCAGCGGCGACTTCAGGCTCTTCATGCCCTTGATCCGTCCGTGCGGCACGGCCACGCCATGCCCCAGGCCGGTGGAGCCCAGGCGCTCGCGCGCGAACAGATTATCGGAGACGGTGGAGCGGGCGATGCCGCAGTTGTTCTCGAAGATCAGGCCGGCCTGTTCAAAGGCGCGCTTCTTGCTCGACACTTCCAGGTCGAGCAGGACGTTTTCAAGAGAAAG
This sequence comes from Rugamonas apoptosis, assembly GCF_014042355.1. Taxonomy (GTDB): domain Bacteria; phylum Pseudomonadota; class Gammaproteobacteria; order Burkholderiales; family Burkholderiaceae_D; genus Rugamonas; species Rugamonas apoptosis. The sequence goes on along the minus strand of NZ_JACEZU010000001.1, from coordinate 109,639 downwards.
TATTTTGCTGAGGTTGTTCATAACACGACATGATATGGTGCAACGCACAAAGGTGGCTTGCGAGCAGAATTATAGGCTGGTTTCACCACCTTGTAACATGAAATCGCTTGCGCAGGCCGTCCCGGAGCGTCCGCCACGGGGCGCGCGGGGCAGCTTGTGCTGTTGTAAAAAACACACTAAGCCTGACAGGCGCCATTTCCGTTTAGAAAAATCGGAAAACGCCGCTCATTTGCCTGAAACTGGCCGGTTTTTCCGATTTTTTCCCGCTTTCACTGCAATAGTGCCAACCACATCATCGGCGGGGCATCGCGCAGCCCGTTGTTCACATCATACGCCGAAGTTTATTGTCTGATTGAAAATTATATTACTTTCCCCGGACAGGTGCGCGCCGCGCCATGGCTGGCGTGCGCGCTGTTGCGCCAGCGCAAACGCGCTGGCGCTGGTGCGCGCTGGTTGAGGCTTATTGGCGCGCGCCGCGCAGGTTGGGCGGGCGATGGGCGCTGCTGAAATTGCTGCGCCAGGGGTTGATATCGAGGCCGCCGCGCCGGGTGTAGCGCGCGTACACGGCCAGTTGCTGGGGCGCGCACTGGCGCAGGATGTCGGTGAAGATGCGCTCCACGCATTGTTCGTGGAATTCGTTGTGGTCGCGGAAACCGATCAGGTATTTGAGCAGGCTTTCCTGGTCGATCTGGGCGCCGCAATAGTGGATCTGCACACTGGCCCAGTCCGGCTGGCCCGTCACCAGGCAGTTGGACTTGAGCAGGTGCGACACCAGGGTTTCCTCGACCGGCAACTCGTCATGGTTGGCCTTGAGCAGTTCAGGCGCGGGGCGATACTGGTCGATCTCCACGTCCAGCCGGTCCAGCAGCGTGCCTTCCAGTTCCCCCATGGTGATGCTGGCGAAAGCGTCGGGCAAGGTCAGCAGCACGTGCACGCTGGCGCCGAAGCCGGCCGACAAGTCCTTTTGCAGCAAGGCTTTGAGCGCTTCCGGGCTGTCGAGCCGGGTCTGGTTGAACGAGTTCAGGTACAGCTTGAACGATTTCGACTCGATGATGTTGGGGGAATCGGCCGGCACCGTGAAGCGGGCGATGGCCACTTGCGGCTTGCCGCGCTGGTTCAGCCACGACAGTTCATAGGCGTTCCAGATGTCGACCCCGAAGAACGGCAGCGTGCCTTGCAGGCCCAGTTCATCGCGCTTGCCCTGGCGTGGAATAGGGAACAGCAATTCAGGCGCGTAGTCGGTGCGGTAGGCGGAGGTTTTGCCCAGCGGCGACAGGTCGGCGAGGTCGGCGGTATTGGTCATGGCGGTGAGAAAATCGATGTGCAAAGGCGCATGGTAGCGCATCGGCGGCGGCCATGCCGAAAGGGAGGACGGGGGACGCGTTGCGGCGTCCCCCAAAGGCATCAGCCCAGGAACAGCTTGTAGACGGGGTTGGCCGTCTCGTCCCAGTAGCGGTAGCCCAGCGTGGTGAGGAAGCGCGAGAATTCGCCCATTTCCTCGGGCGGCACTTGCAAACCGATCAGGATGCGGCCCACGTCGCCGCCCTGGCTGCGGTAGTGGCACAGCGAGATGTTCCAGTTCGGCGCCATGCTGTCGAGGAAGCGCATCAGCGCACCGGGACGCTCGGGGAACTCGAAGCGGTACAGGATCTCGTCCTGCGCCAGGGTGCTCTTGCCGCCCACCAGGTGGCGGATGTGGGCCTTGGCCAGCTCGTCATGCGTCAAGTCCAGCGTGCGGAAATCGTTCTGCTCGAACTTGCGGGCCACCACGCCGGATTCGCCGCGGTCGGCGATCTGGATGCCGACGAACACGTGGGCCTGGTCCTGGTCGCTGATGCGGTAGTTGAACTCGGTCACGTTGCGCGGGCCGATCAAGGAGCAGAAGCGCTTGAAGCTGCCGCGCTGTTCCGGCATGGTGACGGCGAACACGGCTTCGCGCGCTTCGCCCAGCTCGGCGCGTTCGGCCACGAAGCGCAGCCGGTCGAAGTTCATGTTGGCGCCGCTGGCCACCGTGATCAGGGTCGCGTTCTCGATCGGTTCCTTGGTCAGCGCGGCCCGTTCCACATAAGCCTTGGCGCCGGCGACGGCCAGCGCGCCCGATGGTTCCAGGATGCTGCGGGTGTCGGTGAACACGTCCTTGATGGCGGCGCAGATGGCGTCCGTGTCGACCAGGATCACGTCGTCCACGAACTGCTGGCACAGGCGGAAGGTTTCCTCGCCGGCCAGGCGGACGGCCGTGCCGTCGGCGAACAGGCCCACGTCGGCCAGCGTGACGCGCTCGCCCGCCTTCAGGCTGCGGGCCATGGCGTCCGAATCCAGGCTTTGCACGCCGATGATCTTGATGTCGGGACGGATCTGCTTGACGTAGGCGGCGATGCCCGAGATCAGGCCGCCGCCACCGATCGGCACGAAGATGGCGTGGATGGGGCCGGCATGCTGGCGCAGGATCTCCATGCCGATGGTGCCCTGGCCGGCGATCACTTCGGGATCGTCGAACGGGTGCACGAAGGTCAGTTTCTGTTCTTTTTCCAGTTGCAGCGCGTGGTTGTAGGCGTCCGTGTACGACTCGCCGTGCAGCACCACTTCCACGTCCGCGCCGCCGCGCGCCTTGACAGCGTCCACTTTCACCAGCGGGGTGGTGGTGGGCATCACGATCACGGCCCGGCAACCCATGCGTGCGGCCGACAGCGCCACGCCCTGGGCGTGGTTGCCGGCCGAGGCGCAAATGACGCCGCGCTTGCGCTGCGCGTCGCTCAGATGGGCCATCTTGTTGTAGGCGCCCCGAATCTTGAAGCTGAACACGCTCTGCATGTCCTCGCGCTTGAAATAAATCTGGTTGGCGTAACGCTGCGACAGCGTGGGGGCCAGTTCCAGCGGGGTTTCGGCGGCGACGTCGTAGACGCGGGCGGTCAGGATCTTCTTCAGGTAGTCGATAGTCATAGTCTGCAAACAAAATGATTCTGGGCCAGGCTGGGGATGCCAGTCCGGTGCGGTCGATGCAAAGACTTGTCACTGTCCGGCGGGTGACCGGGGGCGGCAGTGTGCCGGCGTGGCGCGGGTGGGCGCACGGCCGGACTGTTCCTTGGTACTGCTGAACGGGTGAGCTTAATTATAATGGACACCTTTCGCCCTTTTCAAAATCACGATGATCGCTACCGCCATCAGCTGGCTGCTGCACGTATTGGCCGCCCCCGAAGTGGGGCTCACGTCCGTGTTCCTGGTCAGCTTTGTCTCCGCCACCTTGTTGCCGCTGGGCTCGGAACCGGCCGTGTTCGCCGTCATCAAGGCCAATGGCGCCCTGTTCGTGCCGGTGGTGCTGGTGGCCACGCTGGGTAACACCCTGGGCGGCGTGGTCGATTACTGGATGGGCTACCAGGCCAAGGAGAGTTTCGCGGCCGAGCGCGAAAGCCGCTGGTTCCACTGGCTGGAGCGTTACGGCGCCAAGACCATGTTGCTGTCCTGGCTGCCCGGCGTGGGCGATCCCCTGTGCACGCTGGCGGGCTGGTTGCGCCTGCCGTTCTGGCCCAGCGTGGCGTATATGGCGGCCGGCAAGCTGGCGCGGTATATTTGCATGACGACGGCCTTGTTGTACGTCCCTGACGGCTGGTGGCACCGGTTCGGCGCCTTGCTGGGCTGATTTTGGTGGCAAACGTCATTTCGCAATCCATCTCAAATGCGGAATAATATTTGTCTGCGTAATGGGTATTTGCGAAAACGTGCCAACGATCCCGTTATTTTGCAAATTAATTTCGGTATCGCACGTCACGAATAGCCCTTAGCGAGGCTAAGGGTGTTCCGGCGTGGTGCGGCGCAATACGATAGAATGACCCTCCCGGGTTCAGTTTACACGTCCAATCTCAATGAATGCCCCAGCACAACTCCAAGCTTTGCTCGCCGAAACGCCCCATGGTCCCGCGCCTACCCGGCTGCGCGAAATCCCCTACAACTACACGTCGTTTTCCGATCGCGAAATCGTCATCCGGCTGTTGGGCGAAGACTCCTGGCGTCTGCTCGACGAGCTGCGCGGCGCGCGCCAGACGGGCCGCTCGGCCCGCATGCTGTATGAAGTGCTGGGCGATATCTGGGTGGTACGGCGCAATCCCTACCTCCAGGACGACATGCTGGACAATCCCAAGCGGCGCCAGGAATTGATCGACGCCCTGCATCACCGCCTGGCGGAAGTGGACAAGCGCCGCCTGCAGGTCGATACCACCGAGGCGGGCGAGGCGGCCGACGTGGCCCGCCGCCGCAGCGCCAACGTGGAGCAGCTGCTGAAGGCGGCCGGCAAGGCCGTGGCTGATTTCGGCGAGGAATTCCGCCAGACCTGGGACTTGCGCAAGCGCACCACCAAGGTGCTGGGCCGCTACACGGAAAAACACAACATCAAGTTCGACGGCATGTCGCGCGTGGCGCACGTGACGGACGCCACCGACTGGCGCGTGGAATACCCGTTCGTGGTGCTCACGCCGGACACGGAAGATGAAATGGCCGGCCTGGTCAAGGGTTGTATCGAGCTGGGGCTGACCATCATCCCGCGCGGCGGCGGCACCGGCTACACGGGCGGCGCCATTCCGCTGACGCCCATGTCGGCCGTCATCAACACGGAAAAGCTGCTCAACATGGGCGCCGTGGAAATGCGGGTGCTGCCGGGCCTGGACCACGAATACGCGACCATCTACACGGGCGCCGGCGTGATCACCAACAAGGTGTCGGAAGCGGCCGAGAAGGCCGGTTTCGTGTTCGCCGTCGACCCCACGTCGGCGCACGCCTCCTGCATCGGCGGCAACATCGCCATGAACGCGGGCGGCAAGAAAGCCGTGCTGTGGGGCACCGCGCTCGACAACCTGGCCTCCTGGCGCATGGTCGACCCGAACGGCGACTGGCTGGAAGTGACCCGGATCGAGCACAACCTGTCCAAGATCCACGACGCGCCCGTCGCCAAGTTCAAGCTGGAATGGACCCATCCGAATGGCCGCGGCGAAGCCAAGGGCGAGCCGTTCAAGACCGAGACGCTGGAAATCGCCGGCCGTAAATTCCGCAAGGAAGGCCTGGGCAAGGACGTGACGGACAAATTCCTGGCCGGCCTGCCCGGCATCCAGAAGGAAGGCTGCGACGGCTTGATCACGTCGGCCCGCTGGATCCTGCACAAGATGCCCAAGCACGCCCGTACCGTGTGCCTGGAATTCTTCGGCCAGGCGCGCGACGCCATCCCGTCGATCGTGGAAATCAAGGATTACCTGGACGGCTTGCCGGCCAAGGGCGAGCAATTCCGCACCATCCGCCTGGCCGGCCTGGAGCACCTGGACGAGCGCTACCTGCGCGCCGTCGGCTATTCCACCAAGTCCAAGCGCGGCGTGCTGCCGAAGATGGCGCTGTTCGGCGACATCGTGGGCGACGACGAGAACGCGGTGGCCCTGGCCGCCTCGGAAGTGGTGCGTCTGGCCAACACCCGGGTCGGTGAGGGCTTCGTGGCCGTGAGCCCGGAAGCGCGCAAGAAATTCTGGCTGGACCGGGCCCGTACGGCCGCCATCGCCAAGCACACCAACGCCTTCAAGATCAATGAGGACGTGGTGATCCCGCTCAACCGCATGGGCGAGTACACGGACGGCATCGAGCGCATCAACATCGAGCTGTCGATCAAGAACAAGCTGGAACTGGCTGGTGAACTGGCCGCCTTCATCGCGGCCGGCAATTTGCCGGTGGGCAAGAGCGACGACGCCACCGACGACCGTGTGACGGACGCAGAAATGCTGGGCGACCGCGCCCAGCAGGCCAGCGCCCTGCTGGAACAGGTGACGGCCCGCTGGACCTTCCTGCTCAAGGAGCTGGACCAGCCGCTGGCCGCCGTGACGGAACAACTGGCCGCGCTGGGCCTGGAGCGCCTGGCGCCCGTGTTCGCGCAGCGCCTGCAGGACCAGCCCACCGCCACCCTGTTCGACGTGGTGCAGGACCGTACCATCCGCATCACGTGGAAGCAGGAAATCCGCGCCCAGCTGCGCCAGATCTTCAACGGCGCCGCCTTCAAGCTGATCCTGGACGAAGCGACCGCCATCCACAAGCGCGTGCTGCGCGGGCGCGTATTCGTGGCGCTGCACATGCACGCGGGCGATGGCAACGTGCACACCAACCTGCCCGTCAACTCGGATCACTACGAAATGCTGCAGGATGCGCACCACGCCGTGGCCCGCATCATGAAGCTGGCCCGTTCGCTCAACGGCGTCATCTCCGGCGAGCACGGCATCGGCATCACCAAGCTGGAATTCCTCACCGACGACGAGATCGGCGAATTCCGCGACTACAAGCAGCGCATCGATCCGGAAGGCCGCTTCAACAAGGGTAAGCTGCTGAACCTGGACGGCATGGGCGCCGATTTGCGCAATGCCTACACGCCATCGTTCGGGCTGATGGGCCATGAATCGCTGATCATGCAGCAAAGCGATATCGGCGCCATCGCCAACAGCGTCAAGGACTGCCTGCGCTGCGGCAAGTGCAAGCCCGTGTGCTCGACCCACGTGCCGCGCGCCAACCTGCTGTACTCGCCGCGCGACAAGATCCTGGCCACGTCGTCCCTGATCGAAGCGTTCCTGTACGAGGAACAGACCCGGCGCGGCATCTCCGTCAAGCACTGGGAAGAGTTCGAGGACGTGGCCGACCACTGCACCGTGTGCCACAAGTGCGTCACGCCATGCCCGGTCAACATCGACTTCGGCGACGTGTCGATGAACATGCGCAACCTGCTGCGCAAGATGGACAAGAAGAGCTTCAATCCGGGCAAGGCGGCCGGCATGTTCTTCCTGAACGCGACCGATCCGGCCACCATCAACGCCACCCGCACGGCCATGATAGGCTGGGGCTACAAGGCGCAGCGTTTGGGTCACGACCTGCTGTCCAAGTTCGCCAAGAAGCAGACCAAGGCGCCGCCGCCGACCGTCGGCAAGGCGCCCGTGCGCGAGCAGGTGATCCACTTCATCAACAAGAAGATGCCGGGCAACCTGCCCAAGAAGTCGGCCCGCGCCCTGCTCGACATCGAGGACAACAAGTTCGTTCCCATCATCCGTGATCCGAAGAAGACCACGGCCGATACGGAAGCCGTGTTCTACTTCCCGGGCTGCGGTTCCGAGCGCCTGTTCTCGCAAGTGGGCCTGGCCACCCAGGCCATGCTGTGGGAAGTGGGCGTGCAGACCGTGCTGCCGCCGGGCTACCTGTGCTGCGGCTATCCGCAACGCGGCAGCGGCGAGTACGACAAGGCCGAGAAGATGATGACGGATAACCGCGTGCTGTTCCACCGCATGGCCAATACGCTCAACTATCTGGACATCAAGACGGTGCTGGTGTCGTGCGGCACTTGCTACGACCAGCTGGCCACCTATGAATTCGAGAAGATCTTCCCTGGCTGCCGCATCATGGACATCCACGAATATCTGCTGGAAAAACAGGTCAAGCTGGAAGGCGTGACGGGCACCCGCTATATGTACCACGAGCCTTGCCACAATCCGATGAAGATCCAGGAGTCGAGCAAGACCGTCAACGCGCTGATCGAGACCGTGGACCATGTCAAGATCGAGAAGAACGACCGCTGCTGCGGCGAGTCCGGCACGCTGGCCGTGGCCCGTCCCGACATCTCGACCCAGGTCCGGTTCCGCAAGGAAGAGGAAATGGTCAAGGGGGCCGACAAGCTGCGCGCCGATGGCTTTGGCGGCGACGTTAAGATCCTCACCAGCTGCCCGGCCTGCCTGCAAGGCTTGTCGCGCTACAATGATGATTCGGGCACGACGGCCGACTACATCGTGGTCGAGATCGCCCGTCACCTGCTGGGCGAGAACTGGATGCCCGACTATGTCAAACGCGCCAACGAGGGCGGTATTGAAAGGGTCTTGGTATGACGAGCAGCTGCGACCTGTGCAAGCTGAACGCCGCGCTGGAAAACGGCACGGCGCCGGCCGGCACGCTGATCTGGCGTGACGCCCAGGTGTCCGTGATCGCCGTGGACGAGCCCGAGTATCCGGGCTACTGCCGCGTGATCTGGAACGGCCATGTGAAGGAACTGAGCGACCTGCTGCCGCGCGAGCGGCACTGGATCATGGACGTGGTGTGGCAAGTGGAACTGGCCCAGCGCGAAATCATGACGCCGGAGAAAATCAACCTGGCCAGCTTCGGCAACCAGACGCCGCATGTGCACTGGCATGTGATCCCGCGCTACCTGGACGACGCCCATTTCCCTAATCCGACCTGGGCCGCCGCCCAGCGCAGCTCGCTGCCGGACGTGCTGGCCGCGCGCCGCGCGCTGCTGCCGCAGCTGCATGCCGATATCGTCGCCCGCCTGGGCGGCTGAAAGAGACGAACGCCATGAGTCCAGCCACTCCACTGCCCACCGGCCTGACGGTGCACAACAAGTCGCGCGTGCTCGACGTCAGCTTCGACGACGGCGCCAGCTTCAGCATCCCGTTCGAACTGTTGCGCGTGTATTCGCCGTCGGCCGAAGTGCGGGGCCACGGTGCGGGCCAGGAAGTGCTGCAAGTCGGCAAGCGCGAAGTGGGCATCACGGCGCTGGAGCCGGTCGGTAACTACGCGGTCCAGCCCACTTTCACGGATGGCCACAACACGGGCCTGTTCAGCTGGGACTATCTGTACAAGCTGGGCCGTGAGCAGGAGAAATTGTGGGCCGACTACCTGGCCCGGCTGCACGCCAACGGCTTCGACGGCGACAGCGGCCGCGAGCCCGGCGCCACGCTGGCCGCGCCAGCACCCAAGTCGCACGGCTGCGGCGGGCGCCACTGAGCTGACTTAACACATCAAAGAATCGGGGACGTAACACGTTTTCCGGCCGCCGCGCCGGAAAAGGGTTACGTCCCTTTTTTACGCCCACAAGTTGTTGTGACACCGTTGCCCGAATTTATGTTTAGGGCGTAACAAATCAGTACAATCTGTATTCGCAGCAAGACGTAACGCGCAATCCGGCGGGAAATAACAAGACGGAGACGGCATATGTTGGGCTTTTTGGCGAATACCTTCAGTGAAGACGGCTTCATGCCGCATGGGCATTGTTACTTGTGGACGCCCGACCTGCTGTGGACCTATGTGCTGTCCGATGCCATGATCGGGCTCGCCTATTACACCATCCCCGTGGCCATGCTGTATTTCGTGCGCAAACGCAGCGATTTGCAGTTTTCCTGGATCTTCGTCTGTTTTTCCGCTTTCATTTTCGCTTGCGGCACCACCCATTTCCTGGCCATCTGGACCATCTGGCATCCCGATTACTGGCTGGATGCCTTGCTCAAGGCCGTCACGGCCGCCGTATCTGTCGTGACAGCTGTCCTGCTGTGGCCGCTTGTTCCCAGGGCGTTGCAGATTCCCAGCATGGGCCAGTTGAATCAGGCCCTGCAGGACCGCGAACGCGAGCTGGCCGAGCGCAAACGGGTCGAGACGGCGCTGGTGGCCCTGAACGAAAGCCTGGAATTGCGGGTGGCTGAGCGCACGGCTGAAGTGCTGGCCGCCCAGCGCGAAGTGAACGAGCTGCTGGTCAAGGAGCGGGCCGGGCGCAAGGAAGCCGAGCGCGTGAGCCTGATGAAGGATGAATTCCTGCTGACCCTGTCGCACGAATTGCGCACGCCACTCAATTCCATCTTCGGCTGGACCCAGATCCTCGACAGCAACGGTGGCGATGCGGCCATCGTGCGCAAGGGCATCGAAGTGATCGACCGCAACGTGCGCCTGCAAACCCGCCTCATCGACGAGCTGCTGGACCTGTCGGCTATCGCCTCGGGCAAGATCCGGCTCGACATGCAGCCGGTGGAACTGGCCACGGTGATCAGCGCCGCCGTGGAATCGATCATGCCGGCGGCTGAATCGAAGCACATCGAACTGGAATGCGTGGCCGACCCGGCCGCGCCCCTGGTCAGCGGCGATCCGGCCCGCCTGCAGCAAGTGCTGTGGAATCTGCTGACCAACGCCGTCAAGTTCACGCCCAAGGATGGGCGCATCAGCCTGCAGTTGGACCAGATTGGCAGCCACATGGTGCTGACCATCGCCGACAATGGTGAAGGCATCCCGGAGGATTTCCTGCCGTTCGTGTTCGAACGTTTCAGCCAGGCTGATTCGTCCACCCGGCGCCGGCACGGCGGCCTGGGCGTGGGCCTGGCCGTGGCCAGGAACCTGATCGAACTGCATGGCGGCCACATCAGCGTCAGCAGCGCCGGCGCCGGGCAGGGCACCACTTTCCGCATCAGCCTGCCCATCCGGGCGCGCGGCGAGGCCGAGGCAGGCGCCGTGCGCGAGCGCGCCAACGACCGGCCCGAGGCGCCCATGGCGTTGCCCGCGCTCGATGGGCTGCGGGTGCTGGTGGTGGACGATGAACCCGATGCGCGCGGGGTGCTGCAGCAGTTACTGGTGCAGCAGCAGGCCCAGCCCGTTTGCGCCGGTTCGGTGGCGGAAGCGCTGGCCGCCGTGGCGAGCGGCGATCCGCATGTGATCATTTGCGACATCGGCATGCCGGGCCAGGATGGCTACGATTTCATCGCCGCCCTGCGCGGGCGCGGCGACCTGCGGCCGGTGGTGGCCTTGAGCGCGTTCGCCCGCTCGGAGGACCGGGTGCGCAGCCTGCAGGCTGGCTTCCAGTCCCATCTGGCCAAGCCGGTGGACCCGGCCGAACTGCTGTCGGTGGTGGCCAGCCTGGCCGGGCATTACCACTAGGCGAGCGCGGCGCGGGCCGAAATCGGGGGGGACGCCGGGGCGCCCGCCCGCTTGCTGCGGCGTCCCGCTTACGTCGGCATGCCGAAGCTGATGGCGGCGGCCAGTCCGCTGACGCTGGCCACCCCCACCAGCACGATGGAACCGCCCGGCAGGCTGATGAGCAGGTCGTTGCCCGTGTCCGTCACGTATTTCGCGACGAAGGCGTCGGCCGTCATGGGCGTGGACAGGATGTCGGCGAAATACAGCTTGTCGCCTTCGGCCAGGTGGAAGTCCGTGATGCGGTCGCTGCCGAATTGGGGTTCGAACACGAACTTGTCGGCCCCGGTGCCGCCGGTCAGGCTATCGTTGCCTTTGCCGCCGAACAGGTAATCGTTTTCCGTGCCGCCATCGAGGGTGTCGTTGCCCTGGTCGCCGTACAGGTAGTCGATGCCGGCGCCGCCGGACAGCTTGTCGTCGCCGTTGCCGCCGTACAGGGCGTCGGTGCCGCCGTAGCCGCTCAGGGTGTCGTTGCCGTTGGCGCCTTGCAGCACGTCCTCAGCGTTGTTGGTGGTGTTGCCGGACAAGGTGTCGTTGCCGTTACCGCCGTTGAGGTTGACGCCCTTGTCGGCGGTCGAACCGTTGATCAACAAGGCGATGCTGTCAGTGCCAGACAGGCCGCCGTGGTCGGTCGCCGTGTAGTTGAGCGTGGCGCGGATGGCCTGGCCGGTGGTCATCCAGTCCAGTTCCGCCGGGGTGGCGATGTTGAGGGTGCTGCCATCGGCCGACAGCGTCGCCTGCGCCGCCAGCGTGGCCAGGTTGACGACCGCGTGGGTGACGGGATTGATCAGCGACTGCGATGTCGAGTCCGCGCTCCAGGACAGCGACAGCGTGCCCGAGCTGAGCGCGAAGGTCAGCGTGTCGCCCGCATCCACGTCGCTGACGGCGTTGGTGAGCGAAGTGGTGATGACGGCGTTCTCGATGGTCGTCAGGCTGACGGGCGAAGCATTGGGCGCCTCGTTGACGTCGGTGACGCCCAGCGTGACGGCTTGCAGGCTGGTGTTGCCGAAGCTGTCGGTGGCCTGCACGGTGAAGTGGTAGCTGCTCTTGGTTTCGAAGTCGGGATTGGCGCCCAGCGTGACGGCACCATTGGCGGCGATGGTGAAGGCGGCCGCGTCATCGTTGTTGTTGCCGAGCAGGCTGTAAGTGATGGCGTGCGCATCGCTGGCCGCCGCCGTGTAGACCACCTGGCTGGCGCCCACATTCTCTGCCACGGTGGCCGTGCTGGACGAGCTGAAGACGGGGCCGTGGGCATCGAGCGTCAGGCTGGTGCCGGTGCCCGTGGCCGTGTTGCCGGCCAGGTCGGCCGCGCCGATGGTGACGCTGATGGGGCCATCCGTCAACGTGCTCAGATTCGCGATGCCGTTCGCCCCCAGCACGCTGTGGCTGCCGTCGCTGAAGGTGACGGTGGCGTGGGCGTCGGCGTCCAGGCCCAGCACCGTATAGGCCACGGCGCCTTTTTCGGCGTTGTTGATGGACTGGTCGGTGACGGTCACGGCCAGGTTGGCGCCCACGTCGGCGGTGGTGTCGAGCGTGGCGGCGGCGCCGGCGCCATTGGCGTGGTTGCCGGCCGCATCGGTGGCGGCGATGGCGACGCTGATCGGGCCATCAAGCAGGGCCGACAGGTCGACCAGGCCATTGTTGCCGGTGGCGCTATGGCTGCCGTCGCTGAAGGTGACGGCGGCGGTGGCGTCGCCATCGAGGCCCGATACGGTGTAAGCGACGGCGCCCTTGCCGGCGTTGCCCACCAGGCCGGCGGGCAGATGCACGGCCAGGTTGGCGCCGGCGTCCGCGGTGGTGTCGAGCGTGAAGCCGGCGCTGGCGCCGTTGGCGTGGTTGCCCGCCGCATCGGTGGCGGCGATGGTGGCGGTGATGGCGCCATCGGTGAGCGAGGACAGGTTGGCGGTGCCGTTGCTGCCGGTGACGCTGTGGGTGCCGTCGGTGAAAGTGACGATGGCGGTCGCGTCGGCGTCGAGGCCGGTCACCGTGTAGCTCACGCCGCCTTTTTTGGCGTTGTTCACCACGCTGTCGCTCACATGCACGGCCAGGTCGGCGCTGGCGTCGGCGGTGGTGTCGAGCGTGGTGGTGGCGCCCGCGCCGCTGGCCTGGTTGCCCGCCGTGTCAGTGGCGGCGATGGTGACGGTGATGGCGCCGTCGGTGAGCGAAGAGAGGTCGGCGCTGCTGTTGCTGCCGGTGACGCTGTGGCTGCCGTCGCTGAAGGTGACGCTGGCAGTGGCGTCGGGGTCGAGGCCGGCAATCGTGTAAGCCACCGTTCCTTTCTCAGCGTTGTTCACCAGGCTGTCGCTGAGGTGGACGGCCAGATTGCCACTCACATCGGCCGTGGTGTCGAGCGTGGTGGCGGCACCTGCGCCGCTGGCGTGGTTGCCGGCCGCATCGGTGGCGGCGATGGCGACGGTGATGGCGCCGTCAGTGAGCGAGGACAGGTTGGCGCTGCCGTTGGTGCCAGTGACGCTGTGGGTGCCGTCGCTGAAGGTGACGACTGCGGTGGCGTCGGCATCGAGGCCGGAGACCGTGTAGGTCACGGCGCCTTTCTCGGCGTTGTTCAGCAGACTGTCGCTGACGTGGACGGCCAGATCGGCGCCGGCATCGGCCGTGGTATCGAGCGTGGTGGCCGTGCCCGCGCCATTGGCGTGATTGCCCGCGGCATCGGTGGCGGCGATGGTGACGGTGATGGCGCCGTCGGTGAGTGCAGACAGGTTGGCGCTGCCGTTGCTGCCGGTGGCGCTGTGAACGCCATCGCTGAAGGTGACGGTGGCGGTGGCGTCGGCGTCCAGGCCGGAAACCGTGTAGGCCACCGCGCCTTTCTCAGCATTGCCCACCAGGCTGTCGCTGACGTGAACGGCCAAGTCGGCGCTGGCATCGGCCGTCGTGTCGAGCGTGGTGGTGGCGCTCGCGCCATTGGCGTGATTGCCTGCGGCATCGGTCGCGGCGATGGTGACGGTGATGGCGCCATCGGTCAGTGAGGATAGATCGGCGCTGCCGTTGCTGCCGGTGACGCTGTGGGTGCCGTCGCTGAAGGTGACGACTGCGCTGGCGTCGGCATCGAGGCCGGCGACGGTGTAGGCCACTGCGCCTTTTTCGGCGTTGTTCACCAAGCTGTCGCTGACGTGGACGGCCAGGTCGGCGCCGGCATCGGCGGTGGTATCGAGCGTGGTGGCTGCGCCCGTGCCGTTGGCATGGTTGCCGGCGGCGTCGGTGGCGACGATGGTTACCGTGATGGCGCCGTCGGTCAGTGCGGACAGATCGGCGGCGCCGTTGTTGCCGGTAACGCTGTGGCTGCCATCGCTGAAGGTGACGTCTGCTGCGGCGTCGGCATCGAGGCCGGAGACGGTGTAGGCTAGCGCGCCTTTCTCGGCGTTGTTCACCAGGCTATCGCTCAAGTGAACGGCCAGGTCCGCGCCGGCATCGGCGGTAGTGTCGAGCGTGGTGGCGGCACCCGTACCATTGGCGTGATTGCCGGCAGCATCGGTGGCGGCGATGGTGACGGTGATGGCGCCGTCAGTGAGCGAGGACAGGTTGGCGCTGCCGTTGTTGCCGGTGACGCTATGGGTGCCGTCGCTGAAGGTGACGACTGCGGTGGCGTCGGCATCGAGACCGGTGACGGTGTAGGCCACTGCGCCTTTTTCGGCGTTGCTCACCAGGGTATCGCTGACGTGAACTGCCAGGTCCGTGCCGGCGTCGGCCGTGGTGTCGAGCGTGGTGGCGGCGCCCGCGCCGCTGGCGTGATTGCCTGCGGCATCGGTGGCGGCGACGGTGACGGTGATGGCGCCATCGGTCAGTGTGGACAGGTCGGCGCTGCCGTCGGTACCGGTGACGCTGTTGGTGCCATCGGTGAAGGTGACGACTGCGGTGGCATCGGCATCGAGGCCGGAGACCGTGTAGGCTACAGAACCTTTCTCGGCGTTGTTCACCAGACTATCGCTCAAATGGACGGCCAGGTCGGCGCCGGCATCGGCTGTGGTATCCAGAGTGGTGGCCGCGCCTGCGCCGTTGGCATGATTGCCCGCCGCATCGGTGGCTGCGACGGTGACCGTGATGGCGCCGTCGGTAAGTGTGGACAGGTTAGCGGTGCCATCGCTGCCGGTGACGCTGTGGACGCCGTCGCTGAAGGTCACGGTGGCGGTCGCATCGTCGTCGAGGCCGGAGACTGTGTAGGCGACCGTGCCTTTTTCGGCGTTGCTCACCAGGGTATCGCTGACGTGAACTGCCAGGTCCGTGCCGGCATCGGCAGTGGTATCGAGCGTGGTGGCCGTGCCCGCGCCGTTGGCGTGGTTGCCGGCCGTATCGCTGGCGGCAATGGTGACGGTGATGGCGCCGTCAGTAAGCGTGGAAAGGTCGGCGCTGCCGCCGCTGCCGGTGCCGCTACCGATGACGCTGTTGGTGCCATCGGTGAAGGTGACGACTGCTGTGGCATCGGTATCGAGGCCGGAGATCGTGTAGGCCACTGAACCTTTCTCGGCATTGTTCACCAGGCTGTCGCTGACGTGAACCGCAAGGTTCGCGCCGACATCGGCCGAGGTGTCGAGCGCGGTGATCGCTCCCGCGCCGTTGGCGTGATTGCCGGCGGCATCGGTGGCGGCGACGGTGACCGTGATGGCGCCGTCGGTGAGCGTGGACAGGTCGGCGCTGCCATCGCTGCCGGTGACGCTGTGGACGCCGTCGCTGAAGGTCACGGTGGCCGTGGCATCGTCGTCGAGGCCGGAAACCGTGTAGGCCACCGCACCTTTCTCCGCATTGTTCACCAGGCTGTTGCTGACATGGATGGCCAGGTCGGCGCCGGCATCGGCCGTGGTATCGAGTGTTGTGGCCGCGCCCGCGCCATTGGCGTGATTGCCCGCCGCGTCGGTGGCGGCGACGGTGACTGTGATGGCGCCGTCGGTGAGCGCGGACAGGTCCGCGCTGCCATTGCTGCCAGTGGCACTGTGAACGCCATCGCTGAAGGTGACAGTGGCCGTGGCATCGTCGTCGAGGCCGGAAACCGTGTAGGCCACGGTGCCTTTCTCGGCGTTGTTCACCAGGCTGTCGCTGACGTGGATGGCGAGGTCGGCGCCGGCGTCAGCCGTGGTATCGAGCGTGGTGGCTGCGCCCGCGCCGCTGGCGTGGTTGCCTGCCGTATCGGTGGCGGCGATGGTCACGGTGATGGCGCCATCAGCGAGCGTGGACAGGTCGGCGCTGCCGTCGGTACCGGTGACGCTGTTGGTGCCATCGGTGAAGGTGACGACTGCGGTGGCATCGGCATCGAGGCCGGAGACCGTGTAGGCCACTGAACCTTTCTCGGCGTTGTTCACCAGACTATCGCTCAAATGGACGGCCAGGTCGGCGCCGGCATCGGCTGTGGTATCCAGAGTGGTGGCCGCGCCTGCGCCGTTGGCATGATTGCCCGCCGCATCGGTGGCTGCGACGGTGACCGTGATGGCGCCGTCGGTAAGTGTGGACAGGTTAGCGGTGCCATCGCTGCCGGTGACGCTGTGGACGCCGTCGCTGAAGGTCACGGTGGCGGTCGCATCGTCGTCGAGGCCGGAGACTGTATAGGCGACAGCACCTTTCTCGGCATTGTTCACCAGGCTATCGCTCAAATGGACGGCCAGGTCGGCGCCAGCGTCGGCCGTGGTATCGAGCGTGGTGGCGGCGCCCGCGCCGCTGGCATGGTTGCCGGCCGTATCGGTGGCGGCGACGGTGACGGTGATGGCGCCATCGGTGAGTGCGGACAGGTTGGCGCTGCCGTTGCTGCCGGCGACGCTGTGGCTACCATCGCTGAACGTGACGGTGGCCGTGGCATCGGCGTCGAGGCCGGAAACGGTGTAGGCCACTGAACCTTTTTCGGCATTGTTCACCAGACTATCGCTGACGTGAACTGCCAGGTTCGAGCCGGCATCGGCGGTGGTATCGAGCGTGGTGGTCACGCCCGCACCGTTGGCGTGGTTGCCGGCGGCATCGGTGGCGGCGACGGTGACGGTGATGGCGCCATCGATGAGTGTGGACAGGTCGGCGCTGCCGTCGCTGCCGGTGATGCTGTGGACGCCATCGCTGAAGGTCACAGTGGCCGTGGCATCGGCATCGAGGCCGGAGACCGTGTAGGCTACAGAACCTTTCTCGGCGTTGTTCACCAGACTATCGCTCAAATGGACGGCCAGGTCGGCGCCGGCATCGGCTGTGGTATCCAGAGTGGTGGCCGCGCCTGCGCCGTTGGCATGATTGCCCGCCGCATCGGTGGCGGCGACGGTGACCGTGATGGCGCCGTCGGTGAGTGTAGACAGGTCGGCGGTGCCATCGCTGCCGGTGACGCTGTGGACACCGTCGCTGAAGGTCACGGTGGCGGTGGCATCGTCGTCGAGGCCGGAAACCGTGTAGGCCACCGCACCTTTCTCCGCATTGTTCACCAGGCTATCGCTCAAATGGACGGTCAGGTCGGCGCCGGCATCGGCAGTGGTATCGAGCGTGGTGGCCGTGCCCGCGCCGTTGGCGTGGTTGCCGGCCGTATCGCTGGCGGCAATGGTGACGGTGATGGCGCCGTCAGTAAGCGTGGAAAGGTCGGCGCTGCCGCCGCTGCCGGTGCCGCTACCGATGACGCTGTTGGTGCCATCGGTGAAGGTGACGACTGCTGTGGCATCGGTATCGAGGCCGGAGATCGTGTAGGCAACTGAACCTTTCTCGGCATTGTTCACCAGGCTGTCGCTGACGTGAACCGCAAGGTTCGCGCCGGCATCGGCCGTGGTATCGAGCGTGGTGGCCGCGCCTGCGCCGTTGGCGTGATTGCCGGCGGCATCGGTGGCGGCGACGGTGACCGTGATGGCGCCGTCGGTAAGCGTGGACAGGTCGGCGCTACCGTCGCTGCCGGTGACGCTGTGGACACCATCGCTGAAGGTCACGGTGGCGGTGGCATCGTCGTCGAGGCCGGAAACCGTGTAGGCCACCGCACCTTTCTCCGCATTGTTCACCAGGCTGTCGCTGACATGGATGGCCAGGTCGCCGCCGGCATCGGCTGTGGTATCCAGTGTTGTGGCCGCGCCCGCGCCATTGGCGTGATTGCCCGCCGCGTCGGTGGCGGCGACGGTGACTGTGATGGCGCCGTCGGTGAGCGCGGACAGGTCCGCGCTGCCATTGCTGCCAGTGGCACTGTGAACGCCATCGCTGAAGGTGACGATGGCCGTGGCGTCGGCGTCGAGGCCGGAAACGGTGTAGGCCACTGAACCTTTTTCGGCATTGTTCACCAGACTATCGCTGACGTGAACTGCCAGGTTCGAACCGGCATCGGCGGTGGTATCGAGCGTGGTGGTCGCACCTGCGCCGCTGGCGTGATTGCCTGCGGCATCGGCGGCGGCGACGGTGACCGTGATGGCGCCGTCGGACAGTGTGGACAGGTCGGCGCTGCCGTCGGTACCGGTGACGCTGTTGGTGCCATCGGTGAAGGTGACGACTGCGGTCGCATCGGCATCGAGGCCGGAGACCGTGTAGGCTACAGAACCTTTCTCGGCGTTGTTCACCAGACTATCGCTCAAATGGACGGCCAGGTCGGCGCCGGCATCGGCTGTGGTATCCAGTGTGGTGGCCGCGCCTGCGCCGTTGGCATGATTGCCCGCCGCGTCGGTGGCGGCGACGGTGACCGTAATAGCGCCGTCGGTGAGTGTAGACAGGTCGGCGGTGCCATCGCTGCCGGTGACGCTGTGGACACCGTCGCTGAAGGTCACGGTGGCGGTGGCATCGTCGTCGAGGCCGGAGACTGTATAGGCGACCGCGCCTTTCTCGGCATTGTTCACCAGGCTATCGCTCAAATGGACGGCCAGGTCGGCGCCGGCATCGGCAGTGGTATCGAGCGTGGTGGCCGCGCCCGCGCCGTTGGCGTGGTTGCCGGCCGTATCGGTGGCGGCGACGGTGACCGTGATGGCGCCATCAGTGAGAGTGGAGAGGTCGGCGCTGCTGCCGGTGCCGGTGACACTGTGGGTGCCATCGCTGAAGGTGACGATGGCCGTGGCGTCGGCGTCGAGGCCGGAAACGGTGTAGGCCACTGAACCTTTCTCGGCATTGTTCACCAGACTGTCGCTTACGTGAACTGCCAGGTTCGAACCGGCATCGGCGGTGGTGTCGAGCGTGGTGGTCGCGCCTGCGCCGCTGGCGTGATTGCCTGCGGCATCGGTGGCGGCGACGGTGACCGTGATGGCGCCGTCGGTCAGTGTGGACAGGTCGGCGCTGCCGTCTGTACCGGTGACGCTGTTGGTGCCATCGGTGAAGGTGACGACTGCGGTGGCATCGGTATCGAGTCCGGAGACCGTGTAGGCTACAGAACCTTTCTCGGCATTGTTCACCAGACTATCGCTCAAATGGACGGCCAGGTCGGCGCCGGCATCTGCCGTCGTGTCAAGCGTGGTGGCCGCGCCCGCGCCGCCGGCGTGATTGCCCGCCGCGTCGGTGGCGGCGACGGTGACGGTAATGGCGCCATCGGTGAGTGCGGACAGGTTGGCGCTGCCGTTGCTGCCGGCGACGCTGTGGCTGCCATCGCTGAACGTGACGGTGGCGGTGGCATCGTCGTCGAGGCCGGAGACTGTATAGGCGACAGCACCTTTCTCGGCATTGTTCACCAGGCTATCGCTCAAATGGACGGCCAGGTCGGCGCCAGCGTCGGCCGTGGTATCGAGCGTGGTCGCCGCACCCGCGCCGCTGGCGTGGTTGCCTGCCGTATCGGTGGCGGCGATGGTCACGGTGATGGCGCCATCAGCAAGCGTGGACAGGTCGGCGCTGCCGCCGGTACCGGTGACGCTGTTGGTGCCATCGGTGAAGGTGACGGTGGCCGTGGCGTCGGCGTCGAGGCCGGAAACCGTGTAGGCCACGCTGCCTTGTTCCGCGTTGTTCACCAGGCTATCGCTGACATGGACGGCCAGGTTCGCGCCGGCATCGGCCGTGGTATCGAGCGTGGTGGCCGCGCCTGCGCCGTTGGCGTGATTGCCGGCGGCATCGGTGGCGGCGACGGTGACCGTGATGGCGCCGTCGGTAAGCGTGGACAGGTCGGCGCTGCCATCGCTGCCGGTGACGCTGTGGACGCCGTCGCTGAAGGTCACGGTGGCCGTGGCATCGTCGTCGAGGCCGGAAACCGTGTAGGCCACCGCACCTTTCTCCGCATTGTTCACCAGGCTGTCGCTGACATGGATGGCCAGGTCGGCGCCGGCATCGGCCGTGGTATCGAGTGTTGTGGCCGCGCCCGCTCCATTGGCGTGATTGCCCGCCGCGTCGGTGGCGGCGATGGTGACGGTGACCGGACCGTCAATGAACGCGGAAAGGTCGGCGGCACCGTTGTTGCCGGCGACGTTATGGGTGCCGTCGCTGAAGGTGACGGTGGCCGTGGCATCGGCGTCGAGGCCAGAGACGGTGTAGGCCACAGAACCTTTCTCGCCATTGTTCACCAGGCTGTCGCTCAAGTGAACGGCCAGGTTGGAACCGGCATCGGCGGTGGTATCGAGCGTGGTGGTCACGCCCGCACCGTTGGCGTGGTTGCCGGCGGCATCGGTGGCGGCGACGGTGACGGTGATGGCGCCGTCGGTGAGCGTGGACAGGTCGGCGCTGCCGTCGCTGCCAGTGACACTATGAGTGCCGTCGCTGAAGGTGACGGTGGCCGTGGCGTCGGCATCGAGACCGGACACCGTGTAAGCCACGCCGCCTTTTTCCGCGTTGTTCACCAGGCTATCGCTGACATGGACGGCCAGGTCGGCACCAGCATCGGCGGTGGTGTCGAGTGTGGTGGCGGTGCCGGCGCCGCTGGCGTGATTGCCGGCCGCATCGGTAGCGGCGATGGTCACGGTGATGGCGCCGTCGGTGAGCGCGGACAGGTTCGCGCTGCCATTGTTGCCGGTGGCGCTGTGAACGCCATCGCTGAAGGTGACGGTGGCCGTGGCGTCGGCGTCGAGGCCGGAAATCGTGTAGGCGACCGTACCTTTCTCGGCGTTGTTCACCAGGCTATCGCTGACATGGATTGCCAGGTCGGCGCCGGCATCGGCCGTGGTATCGAGCGTGGTGGCCGCACCGGTACCGCTGGCGTGGTTACCCGCCGTGTCGGTGGCGGCGATGGTGGCGGTGATGGCGCCGTCGGTGAGTGTGGAAAGATCGGCGCTGCCGTTGCTGCCGGCGACGCTGTGGCTGCCATCGGTGAAGGTGACGGTGGCCGTGGCATCGGCGTCGAGGCCGGAAATCGTGTAGGCCACAGCGCCTTTCTCGGCATTGTTCACCAGATTGTCGCTGACATGGATGGCCAGGTCGGCGCCGGCATCTGCCGTCGTGTCAAGCGTGGTGGCCGCGCCCGCGCCGCCGGCGTGGTTGCCCGCAGCGTCGGTGGCGGCGACGGTGACGGTGATGGCGCCATCGGTAAGCGCGGACAGGTCGGCGCTGCCGTTACTGCCGGTGACGCTATGGGTGCCGTCGCTGAAGGTGACGGTGGCCGTGGCATCGGCATCGAGTCCGGATACCGTGTAGGCCACGGCGCCTTTCTCGGCGTTGTTCACCAGGCTGTCGCTCAGGTGGACGGCCAGGTCGCCGCCGGCATCGGCGATGGTATCGAGCGTGGTGGCCGCGCTTGCGCCATTGGCGTGGTTGCCAGCCGTATCGGTGGCGGCCACGGTGACGGTGATGGCACCGTCGTTCAGCGTGGACAGATCGGCGTGGCCGGCGCTGCCGGTGACACTGTGGCTGCCGTCGCTGAAGGTGACGGTGGCCGTGGCGTCGGCGTCCAGGCCGGCCACGGTGTAGGCCACGGCGCCTTTGCCGGCGTTACCTACCAGTGTGCTGGCGAGATGGACGGCCAGGTCCGCACCCACATCGGCCGTCGTGTCGAGCGTGGTGGAGGCGCCCGCGCCGGTCGCGTGGTTATCGGCCGTGTCGGTCGCCGTGACGGTGACGGTGACGTCGCCGTCATTGAGTGTGGACAGGTTGACGGTGCCGCTGGTGCCGCTGGCGGTGACGGTGTGGCTGCCGTCGCTGAAGGTGGTGGTGGCCGTGGCATCGGCGTCCAGGCCGGAAACCGTAAAGGCCACGGCGCCTTTCTCGGCATTGTTCACCAGGCTGTCGCTGACGTGAACGGCCAGGTCGGCGCCGGCGTCGGCCGTGGTATCGACCTTGATCTGCTGGGCTGCCGACGCCGCGCTGGTGTTGCCCGCCGCATCGCTGGCCTTGGCCGTGAAGTTGTAGCTGCCGTCGGCCAGTGTGGCCGAGGTGTAGGTGTAAATGCCGCTGTGGGGCGAGGTCTGAGTGGCCGTGCCCACCAGCACGCCGCCCTGGTAGATGCCGACCGTGGCGTCGGCCTCCGCCGTCACGGTGAGGGTGGGCGTATTGTCGTTGCTGATGGTGTCAGCCAACGAGCCGCTGTTGGTGGCGAAACCGGTGATGACGGGCGCGCCGGGCGCGGCCGTGTCGATGGTGACGCTGATGGCCGCCGCGGTGGCGCTGTTCCCGGCCGTGTCCGTCACCTGGGCGCGGAACTGGTAGCTGCCATCGGTTAGCGCCGTCTGGGTGGTACCGGTGCTGCTCCAGTGCGCGCCGTTGTCGGTCGATACCTGGTACACCACGCCCGCGCCGGCCTCGTTGCCCGTCAGCGACAGGCCGAAGCTGTTGTCGTTGGTGATGCCGTCGCCGGCCGTACCGCTGTCGGCCAGGCTGGTGAACGCCAGCGTGCCGGCGGCCGGCGCCGTCGTGTCGAGCACATAGGCTTGGGTGCGGGCCGTGCCGGCGTTGCCGGCCGCGTCTTCCACCTGCACCTTGAGCGTGTTGTTGCCGGTGAGCGTGACGCCGGACAGGCTGAAACTGTTGCTGCCGATGGTGTTGCTGGCCGTTTGCCAGCTGGCGCCGTTGTCGAGCGAGACTTTGACCACTTCGCCGCTGGCCGTGTTGGCGCTGAGCGTGCCGGAAATGGTTTGGCTGGCCACATTGGTGTTGAAGTCGCTGGCGCTGCCGCCGCTGTCATTGCTGAAGCCGACCGTGTTGACGGTGGTGGCGGGCCCCGCCGTGTCAAGCGTGTAGGTATGGGTCGATCCGAGCGAGTTGCTGCCGCTCGCCGCGCCCCAGAACTGGATGCTCTTGCCGGCGCCGGCGGCCAGCGTGACAGTGGCCGTGAAGGTACCGCTGCCGGCGTTGTCGGTGTAGGTGACGGTGGCGCCCGTGCGGGTAGCGCCGGTGCCATCGGTGGACACAAACACGGTCGGCATCTGTGAATTGTTGGTGCTGGCCGTGAAGCTGCCGCTGATGGTCTGGCTGGCCACGTTGGTGACGAAGTCGGTGGCCGAGGTGCCGCTGTCGGCCGACATGGTGAAGGCCGTCACGGCGGTGGCGGCATCAAGGGTGCCGGTATAGGCGGCGTCGGTGATGGCGGCCGTCTCGATGGTGCCGGTGCTCGCCTCCAGCACCCAGTCGCCGCCGGCCGCGGCGGCGCCCGTCAGGTCGGTCGAGGCGGCCACGTCGGCGCCGGTGGCGGCCGCCAGGCTGGCGATGAATTGCTGGCCGGTGGCGCCGGCCGCCACGTCGCAGCCATACAACAGGATGTCGGCGCCGGCCGTCAGGTGGCTGCCGATGTCGGCCAGCGTGGCGCTGTAGGCGGCCATGTTGTCGGCGTTCAGCACGGTCGAGCCGAGATGGATTTCGCCGGGGCTGCCGTGCGATACCACGTCCACGCTGGCCAGGTTGGTGACGATGTCGATGGCCGCCACCAGCCCCGTGTTGTGGGCAAGGAAATCATGAATTTGCTGCACCCCGTCCTTGCCCGCGTCCAGCACCACGATGGTGGCGTTGGCCGGGGTGGCGGCGATGATGCTCTGGTAATCGGCCACGCTGGGATCGACGAACACCACGCGCGGCGTGAATAACCCGTTCAGGCTGGCGCTGGCGGATACCACGTTGATCTCGGCCGTGCTCACACCGTGCGCGCTGACCCAATCCTGGATCTGCTGCGGGCCTGGTGTCGCGCCGTCCAGCATGACGACGTTGAATACGTTGGCGTCGTATTGCGCGGCCAGCGTGGTGGAATCCGACAGGGCGGAATCGATAAAGACGGTGCGGGTAGTGGCCATGATCTTCTTGCTTTCACTGTGGGGTTGAGCGGGCGAAGTTCTTGAAAGAAATTTTTATTTCTCCGTCCCACTTATTTGACGCTCAAGATGCAAGTTGCGCATGGGAGAAAACGCTCTTTTTTCCGGTAGCCAATTACAATTTCCTGTGATAAAACTATGACAAACGTCATGGGAGGCGGCATGAACGGCAACGATTTGTACGAGGACGGCGGGGCTGGGCCAGGACAGGCGGGGCGGGACCATGGCGCCCACCCATAGCGGCCTCACCAAGCTCATCCGGGTGTTGTTGATTTGCGACTTGCCGATCACGGCCTGGGGGCTGGCGCAACTGATCCAGGCGCGCCAGCCGGCGCTGGAACTGGCCGGCAGCGTGGCCACCGTGGCCGAGGCGCGCGAGCACTTGCGCCGCCATGGCGCCGACGTGGTGCTGTACGACCTGGACGGCGCCAACCCGCTGGCGCTGATCGGCGAGCTGTTGCCGGGCTTCCGGGGCAAGGTGCTGGCCATCAGCAGTTCGCGCGTATCCACCCTGGCCGACGAGGCCGTGCTGGCCGGCGCCAATGGCCTGGTCTGCAAGAGCGAACCGGTCGACATGCTGGCCAAGGCCATCGAAAAGGTGAGGGAAGGGGAGTTCTGGGTCGACCGCCTGGCCACCGTGCGCATTTTGGAGAGCATCGCCCGCAGCAAGGCGCAGGAAGACCCGGCCCATGCAAAGCTGGCCCGCCTCACGCGCAAGGAGCGGCTGGCGGTGGCCGAACTGGTGCGCGACCCGCGCGCCGGCACGGCCGAGATCGCCCAGCGCCTGGAGATCGGCGAGCGCACGCTGCGCAACCACCTGACCGCCATCTACGCCAAGCTGGGCGTCAACAGCCGGGTGGCGTTGTACGATTTCGCCTCCCGCCACATGCTGGCGCGCGAACTGGGCCTGGGCCACTAGCCGCTCCTGCACCGGGGAACTCTCCAGGTTCGCCTGATTGGCGCTGGCCTGACGCCGCCCACGCTGCGTTTACCCCTCGCGCTTGTATAATGCTGGCAAACTAACAGGCTGCCCACCATGACCAATACCACCCATTTCGGTTACAAGACCGTCTCCGAAGACGAAAAAGTCCACGAAGTCGCCAAGGTTTTCCATTCCGTCGCCACCAAATACGATGTGATGAACGATGTTATGTCGGGCGGCCTGCACCGTCTGTGGAAGATATTCACCATCGCCAACGCGGGCGTGCGCCCCGGTTTCAAGGTGCTCGACATCGCCGGCGGCACGGGCGACCTGGCCAAGGTGTTCGCCAAGCAGGCGGGCCCATCGGGCGAAGTGTGGCTGACGGACATTAACGAATCCATGCTGCGCGTGGGCCGCGACCGGCTCTTGAATCGCGGCCTGCTGACCCCCACCTTGCTGTGTGACGCGGAAAAACTGCCGTTCCCGGACAATTACTTCGACCGCGTCAGCGTCGCCTTCGGCCTGCGCAACATGACCCACAAGGACCAGGCGCTGAAGGAAATGCGGCGCGTGCTCAAGCCGGGCGGCAAGCTGCTGGTGCTGGAGTTTTCCAAGGTGGCGGCGCCGCTGCAGAAACCGTACGACCTGTATTCCTTCCATGTGTTGCCATGGATGGGCCAGAAGATCGCCGGCGACGCCGACAGCTACCGTTATCTGGCCGAATCGATCCGCATGCACCCGGACCAGGAAACGTTGAAGACGATGATGGAAGAGGCAGGACTGGAGCGGGTCCAGTATTACAACCTGACGGCAGGTGTGGCCGCTTTGCACACCGGTATCAAACTGTAAAAGACAAAATGAACATGAAGAAAATCCTGGTTGGCGCTTTGCTGGCCGTGTCCGCCCTGTCGCTGATGGCCGAGGCGACCGCGCGTCCCATGGGCGGCGGCCGTTCGTTCGGGCGCCAGTCGCAGAACGTGAGCCGGATGGCGCCCGCGCCAGCCCCAACCGCGCCGCGCCAGGCCGCCGCACCGGCGCCCGCGCCCGTGGCGCCGCCGGCCGCGATGCCACCCAA
Source organism: Rugamonas apoptosis (assembly GCF_014042355.1). Lineage (GTDB taxonomy): Bacteria > Pseudomonadota > Gammaproteobacteria > Burkholderiales > Burkholderiaceae_D > Rugamonas > Rugamonas apoptosis. The sequence goes on along the minus strand of NZ_JACEZU010000001.1, from coordinate 83,838 downwards.
GCCAGCCAGCCCGTGGAAAGGCATCCTGGGCGGCGCCTTGCTGGGCCTGGGCATGGGCGCGCTGATGTCGCACTTCGGCATGGGCGGCGGCATGTTCGGCTCGCTGCTGACAGTGCTGCTGCTGGGCGGTGTGGCCTTCTTCATCATCCGCATGTTGCGCGGCCTGAGCGGCGCCAAGCCGGTGCCGGCCACCGCAATGAGTGGCAACTTCGGTGGCAACGCCGGGGCCAACTTCGGCGGCCCTGGCGCCGTCGCCACGCCGGAAATCGGCACGCGCCTGCAGCCAGCGGCATTCGATGCCCAGCCAGCCGGCGCCGCTGCCGCTGCCACCGCAGCCGCACCGCACACGCCATGGGGCGTGCCGGCCGATTTCGACACGGCCACGTTCCTGCGCGTAGCCAAGGGCAATTTCATCCGTCTGCAAGCGGCCTGGGACAAGGGCGACGTGGCCGACATCCGCGAATTCACCACGCCGGAAGTGTTCGCCGAGATGAAGATGCAGATCACGGAACGGGGCGCGCAAGCCGATTTCACGGACGTGGTCAGCATCGACGCCGAACTGCTGGGCATCGAAACGTCGGACCAGGATTACCTGGCCAGCGTCAAGTTCACCGGCATGATCCGTTCCGCGCCGGGCGCGCTGGCCGAGCCGTTCCATGAAGTGTGGAACCTGGCCAAGCCCGTCAACGGCAGCATGGGCTGGCTGCTGGCCGGTATCCAGCAATTGGCATAAGCCAGCCGGGGAGATCACACGGAATTGTCGGCGCAACGGCGCGACACCGTGTTACTTCCCCGGATTTCAGCGGTTTTTGCGGTTTGCGCCGCGGCAGTTTTCCCGCAAACTGGTAAGATCAAGACCGCCCGACTTTCCGGGCGGTTTTGTTTTATGTGCGGCCACCTATCGACACCACCGTGACTTCTTTCACTTCCATTCCCACTCCCGCGTCCGCCGCGACGACGCTGCTGGCGCCACTCGCCGCCACCCTCAACCATCTGCTGGCCCAGGAGCCGTGGGCGCGGCGCGAGCTGGCCCCGCATGCCGGCAAGGTCGCCTGCGTGGACGCGGCGTCCGTGGCCGTGCGCCTGCGGGTGTCGGGTGACGGCTATCTGGCCGTGGCCGAGGCCGACGCGCCGGCCAGCGTCACCATCCACGTCAAGCTGGCGGACCTGCCGCTGATCGCGCAAAACCGCGAGCGGGCGTTTTCCTACGTGCGCATCGAGGGCGACGCCGAGTTCGCCAACTGCCTGTCCAGCCTGAGCAAGTCGCTGCGCTGGGAAGCGGAGCATGACCTGGAAAAAGTGGTGGGCCCGGTGGCGGCCGTGCGCATGGTGGCGGGCGCCCGCGCGGCGTTCGCGGCCGTGCAAAGCGGGCACCGCAAGCTGGCCGAGAACGTGGCTGAATTCCTGGCCGAGGAACGGCCCGTGCTGCTGCGCCCGGCCGTGGTGGCCGAATTCTCGTCCGACGTGTCGCGCCTGCGCGATGACGTGGAACGCGCCGCCAAGCGCATCGCCAAGCTGGAACAATTGCTGGCCGCCCGCGCCGCCAAGCCACAAGCACTGGATCATTGATGATATTGAAATTTTTGCGCCTGCTGAAAATCCTGCGGGTGGTGGTCAAGTATGGCCTCGATGAAATCGCCATCGCCGGCCTGAAAGTGCCGCGCACGGCCAAGCTGATCGACACGCTCATCTTCTGGCGCGACATTTCCGCCCCCCGTGGCGAGCGCCTGCGCATGGCGCTGGAGGAACTGGGCCCCATCTTCGTCAAGTTCGGCCAGGTACTGTCGACCCGCCGCGATCTGATCCCGCTCGACCTGGTGGTGGAACTGTCCAAGCTGCAGGACCGGGTGCCGCCGTTCGATTCCGACCTGGCCATCGCCCAGATCCGCAAGTCGCTGGGCGACCACCCGGACCAGCTGTTCTCGAGCTTCGAGCGCACGCCGGTGGCGTCCGCCTCGATCGCCCAGGTGCACTTCGCCACGCTCAAGGATGGCAAGGAAGTGGCCGTCAAGGTGCTGCGCCCCGGCATGAAGAAGTCCATCGACGGCGATGTGGCCCTGATGCACATCGCGGCCGAGTGGATCGAGCGTATCTGGACCGACGGCAAGCGCTTGAAACCGAAAGAGGTGGTGGCCGAGTTCGACAAATACCTGCACGACGAGCTGGACCTGATGCGCGAGGCGGCCAACGCCAGCCAGCTGCGCCGCAATTTCGCCAATTCCAGCCTGCTGCTGGTGCCGGAAATGTACTGGGATTATTGCTCCAGCAGCGTGATCGTGATGGAACGCATGCATGGCATTCCCGTGTCCCAGATCGACCGGCTGGAGGCGGCCGGCGTGGATTTGAAGAAGCTGTCGAGCGATGGGGTGGAAATCTTCTTCACCCAGGTGTTCCGCGACGGTTTCTTCCACGCCGATATGCACCCCGGTAATATCCTCGTGTCGATCGATCCGGCCAGCTTCGGGCGCTACATCGCGCTCGACTTCGGCATCGTCGGCACGCTCAACGATTTCGACAAGGATTATCTGTCGCAGAACTTCCTGGCCTTCTTCCGGCGCGACTACAAGCGCGTGGCCGAAGCCCACATCGAATCCGGCTGGGCGCCGCGCGATACCCGCGTCGACGAGCTCGAATCGGCCGTGCGCGCCTGCTGCGAACCGATCTTCGACCGTCCGCTGAAAGACATCTCGTTCGGCCAGATCCTGTTGCGCCTGTTCCAGACCTCGCGCCGCTTCAATGTGGAAGTGCAGCCGCAACTGGTGCTGCTGCAAAAGACCCTGCTCAACATCGAAGGCCTGGGCCGCCAGCTGGACCCGGACCTGGATTTGTGGAAGACGGCCAAGCCTTACCTGGAAAAATGGATGGCGGCGCAAGTGGGTTGGCAAGGCATGCTGGAGCGCCTGAAGGCCGAAGCGCCGCGCTACACCCACGTGCTGCCGCAACTGCCGCGCCTGCTGCACCGGGCGCTGGAACAGGCGGGCGAGCCGCCTGTCAACGATACGGAACTGATCCGGGTGTTGATCTCCGAACAACAACGCACCAACCGGCTGCTCAGTTTCGTGGTCTATTTCGCGGGTGCTTTCGGGCTGGGCGTGGCGGGATTCCAGCTCTACCTGCGCATGCACAGTATTCACTAGGTTTATAGAACGGCGGCCGTACTATGCAGGAATTTCATGAACGCGACCCACGCTCGCCCGCCTTCTGGGATGAGCGTTTTGACAAGCAATTCACGCCCTGGGACCGGGGCGGGGTGCCGCAAGCGTTACGCGATTTCGTGGCGGCCGCGCCCGCGCCGTTGCGCACGCTGATTCCCGGCTGCGGCAGCGCCTGGGAACTGGCGTTCCTGGCCGAGGCCGGCTGGGACGCCACGGCCATCGACTTTTCCCCGGCCGCCGTGGTGGCCGGCAAGGCGGCCGTGGGCCGCTGGGCCGAGCGGGTGGTGGAGGCCGATTTCTTCAGCTGGCAGCCGATCCAGCCCCTGCAACTGATTTACGAACGGGCTTTCCTGTGCGCCATGCCGCGCGAACGCTGGGCCGACGTGGCGGCGCGCTGGGCCGCGCTGCTGCCGCCGGGCGGTTTGCTGGCCGGCTTCTTTTTCTTCGACGACGCGCCCAAGGGCCCGCCGTTCGGCATCGCCCGCGCCCAGCTGGACGCCTTGCTGGCGCCGTATTTCGACTGCGAGGCCGATCTGGATGTGGCCGATTCCATCCCTGTATTCCAGGGCAAGGAACGCTGGCTGCAATGGCGGCGTCGCTGAAACCGGCGAGGCCGGTGAAAAAAGCTTTATAATTCAGGGTTTTTGATTGTTTTTGCGGAGTAATAGATGCCGATCTACGCTTACCGCTGCGAGGAATGTGGTTTTGCCAAGGATGTCTTGCAAAAGATTTCCGACCCGCAGCTGACGGTTTGCCCCACTTGCGGCAAGTCGTCGTTCAAGAAACAACTGACGGCCGCCGGCTTCCAGCTCAAGGGTACGGGCTGGTATGCGACGGACTTCCGTGGCGGTACGCCACCGGCCACCGGGGTGTCCAGCGGCCCGGCCGCGCCCAAGGCGGACGCGGCCCCCACGGCTACGCCAGCGGCCGCGCCAGCCACCACCGGCGGCAAAGCGGATTGATTGGCCGTGCCGCCTGGCGGCACCTTATTCACTCTAGAGAGCACGAATGCGTAAATACTTCATTACCGGCCTGCTGATCCTGGTACCGCTGGCCATCACGGCCTGGGTGCTGAACCTGGTGATCAGCACCATGGATCAGTCGCTGCTGTTCGTGCCGGTACGGTGGCAGCCGCGCACCCTGTTCGGCTTCGACATCCCCGGCCTGGGGACGATGCTGACGGTATTGATCGTGTTCCTGACCGGCCTGCTCACCAACAACCTGGTGGGCAATTACGTGGTGCGGATCTGGGAGCGGCTGTTGCAGCGCATCCCCATCGTCAACTCGCTGTATTCGAGCGTGAAGCAGGTCTCGGACACCTTGTTTTCGTCGTCCGGCAACGCCTTCCGCAAGGCCGTGCTGGTGCCGTATCCGCACCGCGATTCGTGGACCATCGCTTTCCTCACGGGTACGCCCGGCGGCGACGTGAAGAACCACCTGGTGGGCGATTACGTGAGCGTGTACGTGCCCACCACGCCCAATCCCACCTCGGGTTTCTTCCTGATGATGGCGAAGGAAAACGTGGTGGAACTGGACATGAGCGTGGATGCGGCCTTGAAGTACATCGTGTCGATGGGGGTGGTGGCACCGGATCATGTGCCCGGCGCCGAGACGGCCGGCAAACCATAAAACGGGCGTCCGCGCCCCGATAAATAAACTGAACTATTTAACCTGAACTGAGAAATAACATGTCCTCCATGCGTACTCACTACTGCGGCCTCACCACTGAGGCCCTGCTTGGCCAAACCGTCAGCCTGTGCGGCTGGGTACACCGTCGCCGCGACCACGGTGGCGTGATCTTCATCGACCTGCGCGACCGCGAAGGCCTGGTGCAGATCGTCTGCAATCCCGAGCAGGCCGACGTCTTCAAGGCCGCCGAAGCGGTGCGCAACGAGTACTGCCTGCGCGTGACCGGCGTGGTCAAGGACCGCCTGGAAGGCACCGTCAACAACAACCTGAAATCGGGCAAGATCGAAGTGGTGTGCTCGCACCTGGAAGTGCTGAACGCCTCCGTGGCCGTGCCGTTCCAGCTGGACGACGATAACCTGTCCGAAACCACCCGCCTGACCCACCGCGTGCTGGACCTGCGCCGTCCGCAGATGCAGAACAACCTGCGCCTGCGCTACAAGGTGACGATGGAAGTGCGCAAGTACCTGGACGAACTGGGCTTCATCGACATCGAAACCCCGATGCTGACCAAGTCGACCCCGGAAGGCGCGCGCGACTACCTGGTGCCGTCGCGCGTCAACGCCGGCAACTTCTTCGCGCTGCCGCAATCGCCGCAGCTGTTCAAGCAACTGCTGATGGTGGCCAACTTCGACCGCTACTACCAGATCACCAAGTGCTTCCGCGACGAAGACCTGCGCGCCGACCGCCAGCCTGAATTCACCCAGATCGACTGCGAAACGTCGTTCCTGACCGAACAGGAAATCCGTGACCTGTTCGAAGACATGATCCGCAAAGTGTTCAAGAACACCCTGGCGATCGACCTGCCTAACCCATTCCCGGTGATGGACTACGCCACCGCCATGGGCATGTATGGTTCGGACAAGCCGGACATGCGCGTCAAGCTGGAATTCACCGACCTGACGGACGTGATGAAGGACGTGGACTTCAAGGTCTTCTCGGGCGCTGCCAACATGGCTAACGGCCGTGTGGTCGGCCTGCGCGTACCGAAGGGCGGCGAAATGCCCCGTTCGGAAATCGATGCCTACACCCAGTTCGTGGCCATCTACGGCGCCAAGGGCCTGGCTTACATCAAGGTCAACGAGAAGGCCAAGGGCCGCGACGGCCTGCAATCGCCTATCGTCAAGAACCTGCACGACGCCGCACTGGCCAAGGTGCTGGAACTGACGGGCGCGCAGGACGGCGACCTGATCTTCTTCGGCGCCGACAAGGCCAAGGTGGTCAACGACGCCATCGGCGCGCTGCGCGTGAAGATCGGCCACAGCGAATTCGGCAAGAAAGCCGGCCTGTTCGACGACGTCTGGGCGCCGCTGTGGGTGGTGGACTTCCCGATGTTCGACTACGACGAGGAATCGGATCGCTGGACCGCGACCCACCACCCGTTCACGGCACCGAAAGATGGCCACGAAGACATGCTGGAAACCAATCCAGGCGCCTGCGTCGCCAAGGCTTACGACATGGTGCTGAACGGCTGGGAACTGGGTGGCGGTTCGATCCGTATCCACCGCGAGGAAGTGCAGTCGAAAGTGTTCCGCGCGCTCAAGATTGACGCCGACGAAGCCCGCCTGAAGTTCGGCTTCCTGCTGGACGCGCTGCAATACGGCGCGCCTCCGCACGGCGGCCTGGCGTTCGGCCTGGACCGTATCGTGACCATGATGACCGGTTCCGATTCGATCCGCGACGTGATTGCCTTCCCGAAAACCCAGCGCGCCCAGTGCCTGCTGACCCAGGCGCCGTCGGAAGTGGACGAGAAGCAGCTGCGCGAACTGCACATCCGCCTGCGCGCCGCCGAGCCGAAAGTGGCTGGCTAATTCGCTGGCGAAAAATTGGGGTCCGTCCCGTATTATCGGGGCAGACCCCTGGCCGCGCGGCCGGCAACTGGAAGCAAGAAGGCGCGGGCGACTGCGCCTTTTTTATGATCGGACCATGAAGCCCTACAAGATTCCCGAATCCGTGCTGGTGGTGATCCACACGGCCGACCTGCAAGTGCTGCTGATCGAGCGGGCCGACCGGCCTGGCTACTGGCAATCCGTGACCGGCTCGCTGGACGCGCCGGACGAACCGCTGCTGCACACGGCCACGCGCGAACTGTTCGAGGAGACGGGCATCGTGGCCGACGGCGCGCGCATCGTGTTGCGCGACTGGCTGCTGTCGAACATCTACACCATCTACCCCGTGTGGCGCCACCGCTACGCGCCGGGCGTGACGGAAAACACGGAACACGTATTCAGCGTCGAAGTGCCGCGCGACATCCCGATCACGCTGGCGCCGCGCGAGCACCTGAACCACATCTGGCTGCCCTACCTGGAAGCGGCCGACAAATGCTTCTCCTCGTCCAACGCGGAAGCCATCCTGCAATTGCCGCAGCAGCTAAGGCAAGCCCGGAGCTAGCCGCTCCCACACTTGTGCCGTGCCACGATGGTGCGCAATTCTCATTTCGCTGCCGTTGATTTGCGCGAAATAGCGCGTATCATTTCCGACAACCGTCTGGAGTTTTTGAGGAGATGGAATGAGCACTTCGACAATAGCTGACGACCGTATCCGGCATGTTGCGATTGACGCTGAATATCTCACTGTCGAGTTGATGGATGGCCGGCGCGTCGGAACGCCGCTCGCCTGGTATCCGCGGCTGGCCGCTGCCACGCCGCCCCAGTTGAATGATGGGGAAATCATCAGTGCGGGGCGTGGCCTGCACTGGGAACAGCTGGACGAGGATTTGAGCGTGGAGGGTATGTTGCGCGCTTGTCCCGCCGCCGGCTATCCATCCGCCTCGACGCGCCAGCCTTAACGGCGGGGCTGCCGGAAACCGGGTCGATGGAGGTAGAATGACCTCATGAAGATCCGCGTCGCCACGTACAACATCCACAAAGGCGTTTCCGCCATCCGCAGCTTGCCGCGGGTGCACGCGCTGAAGCAGGCCATCGGCTTGTTCGATGCGGACGTGGTATTCCTGCAGGAAGTGCAGGGCCGCCACGATCTCAACGCGGCCCAGTACGGCGCCGAACACAATGGCCACCAGCACTGGCCGGACGCGGCCCAGCATGAATTCCTGGCCGGCGAGTCGCGCCATGAGCACACGGCCTACGGCATGAACGCCGTCTACGACCATGGCCACCATGGCAACGCTTTGCTGAGCGCCTTTCCTATTGTCCACACCCATAACCACGACGTGTCCGACCATGCGTTCGAGCAGCGCGGCATCCTGCACTGCGAACTGCGGACGCCGCGCGTGGTCGTGCATTGCTACGTGGTCCACCTGGGCCTGTTCGAAGGCGGACGCAAGCGCCAGACGGCGGCCCTGATCGAGGCCGTGCGCACCTCGGCCCCGAACGGTGAACCGGTGATTATCGCCGGCGACTTCAACGACTGGCGTAATTCCCTCAGCGCCGAACTGCGGCACGAACTGGGCGTGGTGGAAGTGTTCGATCAGATCGGCTCCAACTCCACCCTCGATGAACTGGGCCGTGTGCTGGGCGGCAAAAACAATGTGCGCCAGGCCCGTACTTTCCCGGCCGCGCTGCCGTTCTTCCGGCTCGACCGCATCTACGTGCGCGGCTTCGAAGTGAAGGCGGCCGAGGTCTTGCACGGCACGCTGTGGGCCAGGCTGTCGGACCACGCGCCTATCGTCGCCACGCTGGCCCTGGCCTGAGCGGTTCTATGCGTTCCGTTAATTTCCTGGCTGATAACGAGATCGAGCTGCTCTATTGCGGCACCGAGTATTTCCCGGCCCTCATCGCGGCCATCGACGCGGCCCAGTACGAGATCTATTTCGAGACGTATATCTTCGCCGAGGACGAGACGGGCCTGGCCGTGCGTGGCGCCCTGATGCGGGCCGCCGCGCGCGGGGTGCAGGTGCGCATGATCACGGACTGGTTTGGCACCGGCCGCCACCAGGTCGAGCGGCTGCATGCGGAACTGGTGATGGCGCGGGTTGAGCACCGCATCTTCAACCCCTGGTTCCGGCGCGGCATGACCCGTACCCACCGCAAGATCTGCGTGGTGGACCACGGCGTCGCTTTTGTGGGCGGCATCAACATCAACGATGATCTGTTCTGCGACCGCGACCACAACATTCCCCTGGCCGCGCCGCGCTGGGACTTCGCGGTGGCCGTGCGCGGGCCGCTGGTGGCCACCATCCAGACGGAAGCGGAAGCCCAGTGGGCGCGCCAGGGCAAGCTGGGCATTTTCAAGCGTATCAGCCTGTACCGCGACTTGCGCAAGCTGAACCAGGTGGCCAACCGCGCTATGGTGCAGGCCGGCTTTGTGGTGCGCGACAACCTGCGCAACCGCGTCACTATCCAGCGCGCCTACCTGCAGGCGCTGGGCCGGGCCCGCAAGAGCGTACTGCTGGCCAACCCGTATTTCGCGCCGGACCGCAAGTTCCGCCGGGCGCTGGCGGCCACCGCCGAGCGCGGGGTGGAGGTGGTGCTGCTGATCGGGGTGGGCGAATTCTGGCTGCAGGACGCCGTGGCCCATTCCTTCTACCCCAAGCTGCTGGCGGCCGGCGTGAAAGTGGTGGAATACCATCAGACCCAGTTGCACGCCAAAGTGGCCGTGATCGACGACGACTGGGCCACCGTGGGTTCAAGCAATGTGGATGGCTTGAGCCTGTTTTTGAATCAGGAGGCGAACGTGGTCGTGAAAGACGCCGTGTTCGCCCGCAGCCTGCGGGCCCACATCGAACAAGCCATCGCCGACGGCGTGGTGGTGCATGCGCACGAGTTCGCCAATGTGGGCCGCTGGCGCCGCCTCGGCTATGGCTTGGCCTACATGGGCTACAAGTTGCTGATGCGCATCTTCGCAGTGGGGAAATACGCGTGAACGAGACGGTCAGGCTGGACAAATGGTTATGGGCGGCGCGCTTCTTCAAGACCCGCTCGCTGGCCACGGAGGCCGTCGACAGCGGCCGCGTGAAGCTGGACGGCGACCATGTCAAGCCAGCCCGCGCCCTGCGGGTGGGCGACAAGCTGGCCATCGATAACGGTTCGGACCGCTGGGAAGTGCTGGTGCTGGGCTTGTCGGACGTGCGCGCGGCCGCGCCCATCGCCCGTACCTTGTACGAGGAGACGGCGGCCAGCGTGACGGCCCGGGCCGAGACGGCCGAGCGGCGCCGGCTGTTCCGCGAACCGGGCGCCGACATCAAGGGCCGGCCCACCAAACGCGACCGCCGCCAGCTGGGCAAGCTGGGCGATCCGGACTGAGCCGCCGCCGCCGCCGCTGCCCTTGCGGCAAATCGTCAACGATTTACTTGTCATGGGTCAAGAAATGCCGTCACGCCGGTGACAGCGCTATTGACATGGCTTAGGATTGCTAGCTGGCAAGAAAGGCGAGCACTGGCCATCCATCCTTGGCCAGCCATTCCCAAGCAGGCACGGGGGCGCCGCCGCCCCTGCCGCGGCGACGTTGAAAAGGCATGCATGAATCAGGTTTCGGAAATGCTCTGGCACCGCTTGATGGGGCTGATGCCCGGTGAGCTGAAGAAAAGCGAACTCGGCTGGCTGTTTTCGCCGCACCGCCATCTGAGCCTGCTGGCGCGGCGCCGCGCGGCGCTGATCGTCAACCGCGTCCGCCTGTTCGCCTTCCTGTTCGCCGTGCTCACGCCGCTGTGGAGCATCATCGATTTCGTCGTGTTTCCGTTCCCGCTGTGGGGCCAGCTGGCGTTCATGCGCTTCGCCGCCAGCGCCGCCTTCGCCAGTTTGCTGGTTTATTACCGCTCCAACGGCGACCTGTTCAACGCCTACCGGGCCATGGCCCTGCTGTTTGCCATCCCCACCGTGTTCTACGTCGCTTCGCACTCGCTGCTCGCGCACTACCAGCTGACCGGGATGTCGGCCGCGATCGGGGCCGGCTACGCCTTCCTGCCCTTTGTGCTGCTGGGGGGGCTGGCCGTGTTCCCGCTCGCCGTCGCCGAAAGCTTCGTGGTCGCCAGCCCCATCCTGATCTGCCATGCCGTGTCCGGCTACCTGCGCTGGGCGGCCATGGACTGGCCCGCGTTCACCGGCGCATTCTGGCTGCTGGTGCTGATCACGGGCGTGGCCGCGCTGGCCGGCATCTGCCAGCTCGCGTTCATGATCGCGCTGGTGCGTCAGGCCATCCGCGATCCGCTGACCAATGCCTTTTCCCGCAGCAGCGGCATGGAAATCCTCGACCTGCATTTCACGATGGCCGAGCGTGCCGACGCGCCGTTCGCCGTGGCCTTCCTCGACCTCGACCATTTCAAGCGCATCAACGACGGTTACGGCCACGAGGCGGGGGACCGGGCGCTGGTCACCATGACCGAACGGGTCACCCAGCATATGCGCCACGGCGACGTGCTGGCGCGCTGGGGCGGCGAGGAATTCCTGCTGATCATGCCGGGCGCGGGCCTGGAGCAGGCCCGGACGGCCATCGAGCGGCTGCGCGGCGGCGGCTTCGGCGAGCGTCCCGAGGGCGGCCCGGTGACGGCCAGCATCGGCATCGCCGAGCGCCGGGCCGACCATGTTGGCGACTGGAAACGGCTGGTCGAACTGGCCGATCAGCGCATGTATGCGGCCAAGCAGGGCGGCCGCGACCGGGTGGTCGGCGGCGAGCCGGCGGCGGTCCTCGCGCCCAGCCATCCCACCATGCCAGCCATCGCCACGACGGCGCCCGTCTGACGGTTCGGCGGCGGGCGGGCCGGTGTTACACCGGCCTTGCGTCCCCCATTACCCACAATGCTGCTGCGTCGCAGCAATAGAACCACGCCTCTAACGGTACTGTTTGACTTTTACCACCCGGTGGATAATAGTACGAGCGTTCGCAATTCTTTTCACACGAAGTAATTTCAACTGGGGGAGAATGATTGTTTCTCCTTTTTGTTGAATTTTTACCTTGGGTGTACTTATTAATACTTCTATCAAATTTATGCGTAAGGGTGAACTGACTCGCGCGGCCATTCTCGATGTGGCGCTGGACCTGGCTAGTCGTGATGGGCTCGAAGGACTCACCATCGGCTTGCTCGCGGACAGGATGAACATGAGCAAATCGGGGGTGTTCGCGCATTTCGGTTCGCGCGAAGACTTGCAGCTGGAAGTGCTCAAGCTGTACCACCACCGCTTTGAGCAGGAAGTGTTTTTCCCCAGCGTGAAGGAACAGCGCGGCTTGCAACGCCTGAAGGCGATGTTTGCGCGCTGGGTCAAGCGAGTGAGCGTGGAAGTCGCATCGGGCTGCATTTATATCAGCGGCGCGGTGGAATACGACGACCGCCCCGGTCCCATCCGGGAGGAGCTGATGTCGATGGTCAACGCGTGGCAGGGCGCTTTGTTGCGTTGTGTACGCCAGGCCATCGAATGCGGCGACCTCAAGCCGGATACCGACCCGCAGCAGCTGGTGTATGAGATGTACGGTTTGATCCTGGCCTTGCACCATGATGCGCGCTTCCTGCGCATCCCGGGCAGCCTGGACCGCGCCAGCATCGGCTTTAACCGGCTGATCGAGAACTACCGGAACCCGCAGCCGCCCCACCAGGCGGATGCCACAGGAAAAACTTAAGCGGCGGCGGTCACCGCAGCCACTCAACAATTACTTAGTAATACATCAGGAGAAAATCATGGGTCAATACGTCGCGCCAATCCGGGATATGCAATTCGTGCTGCACGAGTTCCTGAAAGTGGAAGATGAACTCAAGCAAATGCCGCACTACGGTGACGTCGACGCCGACATCATCAACCAAGTGTTGGAAGAGGGCGCCAAGTTCACCTCGGAAGTGCTGTTCCCGCTGAACCACTCGGGTGACCGCGAAGGCTGCCACCACGACGCGGCGACCCATACCGTGACCACCCCGAAAGGCTTCAAGGAAGCGTACAAGCAGTACGTGGAAGGCGGCTGGGCGGCGCTGGCTTGCTCGCCGGAATACGGCGGCCAGGGCCTGCCTATCGTGCTGAACAACTCGTTCTACGAGATGCTGAACTCGTCCAACCAGGCCTGGTCCATGTACCCCGGCCTGTCGCACGGCGCCTACGAGTGCCTGCTCGAGCACGGCACCGACGAACAAAAGAAAATCTACCTGCCCAAGCTGGTGTCGGGCGAGTGGACCGGCACCATGTGCCTGACCGAACCACACTGCGGCACCGACCTGGGTATGCTGCGCTCGAAAGCCGAGCCACAGGCTGACGGCTCCTGGCTGATCACCGGCAACAAGATCTTCATCTCGGCCGGCGAACACGACATGTCGGAAAACATCCTGCACCTGGTGCTGGCCCGCGTGCCGGACGCACCGGAAGGCTCGAAAGGCATTTCCCTGTTCCTGGTACCGAAGTACCTGCCTACCGCCGACGGCAAAGTCGGCGAGCGCAACCCGATCACCTGCGGCGCCATCGAAGAGAAGATGGGAATCCACGGTAACTCGACCTGCCAGATGAACCTGGACGGCGCCCGTGGCTGGATCATCGGCCAGCCGAACAAAGGCTTGAACGCCATGTTCGTGTTCATGAATGCGGCCCGCCTGGGCGTGGGCATGCAGTCGCTGGGTCTGACCGAAGTGGCTTACCAGAACGCCCTGGCCTACGCCAAGGACCGCATCCAGATGCGTTCGCTGACCGGCCCGAAAGCGCTGGACAAGCCCGCCGACCCGATCATCGTGCACCCAGACGTGCGCCGCATGCTGCTGACCGGTAAAGCCTACGCCGAAGGCGCCCGTGCCTTCTCGTCCTACGTGGCGCTGCAGATCGACCGCGAACTGCACCACCCAGACGCGGACGTGCGCAAGGAAGCGGCCGACGAAGTGGCGCTGCTGACCCCTGTGATCAAGGCCTTCATCACCGACAACGCCTGGATCGCCACCTCGGAAGCGATGCAAGTGTTCGGCGGCCACGGCTACATCTCCGAATGGGGCATGGAGCAGTATGTGCGCGACGCCCGTATCAACCTGATCTATGAAGGCACCAACACCATCCAGTCGCTGGACCTGCTGGGTCGCAAGATCCTGGGCGACAACGGCGCCAAGCTGCGCAAGTTCGGCGAGAAAGTGAAAGCGTTTGTCGAAGAAAACGGTACCGATGAAGCCATGAGCGAATTCGTCACCCCACTGGGCGATTTGGGCGACAAAGTCACCAAGTTGACCATGGAAATCGGCATGAAAGCGTTCCAGAATCCGGACGAAGTGGGCGCCGCCTGCGTGCCTTACCTGCGTGTGGTCGGCCACATGATCTACAGCTACCTGTTCGCACAGATGGCCAAGATCGCTCTGGAAAAAGAATCCTCCGGCGACACCTTCTACAAAGCCAAGCTGGCCACGGCGCGCTTCTACTTCGCCCGCCTGATGCCAGAAACCGCAACCTTGATTCGCCAGGCGCGCGCCGGTTCCGCCAACCTGATGGCACTCGACGCTGACCTGTTCTAAGAAGAGACTAAGGATACGACATGACCAATTTCATCGTTAAAAAAGTAGCCGTCCTGGGCGCCGGCGTGATGGGTGCGCAGATCGCCGCCCACTGCGTCAACGCCAAAGTGCCGGTCGTGCTGTTCGACCTGCCAGCCAAGGAAGGTCCGAAGAACGGCATCGTGCTGCGCGCCATCGAGAACCTGAAAAAGCTGTCGCCCGCGCCACTGGGCAACAAGGAACACGCTTCCCTGATCCAGGTCGCCAACTACGAAGACAACCTGGACCTGCTGGCCGGCTGCGACCTGATCATCGAAGCCATCGCCGAGCGCATGGACTGGAAACATGACCTGTACCAGAAGGTCGCTCCGCACATCGCCCCGAACGCGATCTTCGCGTCGAACACCTCGGGCCTGTCGATCACCAAGCTGTCCGAAGGTTTCGACGCCGACCTGAAATCGCGCTACTGCGGCGTGCACTTCTTCAACCCACCGCGCTACATGCACCTGGTCGAGATCATCCCGACCGTTGCCACCAAGCCGGAAATCGCCGACCAGCTGGAAGGCTTCCTGACCACCACCCTGGGCAAGGGTGTCGTGCGCGCCAAGGACACGCCTAACTTCATCGCCAACCGCGTGGGCGTGTTCGGCATCCTGGCCATCGTGCATGAAGCCGAGAAGTTCGGCCTGTCGTGCGACGTGGTCGACGATCTGACCGGCGCCAAGCTGGGCCGCGCCAAGTCGGGCACCTTCCGTACCGCCGACGTGGTGGGCCTGGATACCATGGGCCATGTGATCAAGACCATGCAGGACTACCTGCCGAACGATCCGTTCGCCGCCGTCTACAAGACCCCGGCCGTGCTGGCCAAGCTGGTCGAGAAGGGCGCGCTGGGCCAGAAGACCGGCGCCGGCTTCTACAAAAAAGTGGGCAAGGAGATCCAGCGCCTGGACTTCGCCACCGGTGAATACGTGACGGGTGGCGGCAAGGCCGCCGACATCGTGGCCCGCATCCTGAAGGAAAAAGATCCGGTCAAGAAGATGAAGGCCCTGCGCGAATCGACCAACCCACAGGCGCAGTTCCTGTGGGCGATCTTCCGCGACGCTTTCCACTACATCGCGATCCACCTCGACACCGTCGCCGACAATGCCCGCGAAATCGACTTCGCCATGCGTTGGGGCTTCGGCTGGAACGTCGGCCCGTTCGAAACGTGGCAAGCGGCCGGCTGGTCGCAAGTGGCCACCTGGGTCAAGGAAGACATCGACGCCGGCCATGCACTGTGCAACGCACCGCTGCCAGCCTGGGTGTTCGAAGGTCCGGTCGCTGAAAAAGGCGGCGTCCACACCCCTGAAGGTTCGTGGTCGTCGGTGTCGAAATCGTTCGTGCCGCGTTCCGACCTGGCCGTGTACAAGCGCCAGGAATTCCGCGCACCGGTGCTGGGCGCCGGCGCCGTGGATGGCCGCACCGCCGGCACCACCGTGTTCGAGGACGACTCGGTCCGCCTGTGGCATTCGGGCGACGAAGTGCTGGTGATCTCGCTCAAGACCAAGATGCACGTGATTGGCGATGGCGTCATCAAGGGCCTGAAAATGGCGCTGGAAGAAGCGGCCAAGAACTTCAAGGGCCTGGTGATCTGGAGCGCCGACGCGGCTGAAGGCGGCGCCTTCTCGGCCGGCGCCGACCTGCAATCGGCACTGCCAGCGTTCATGCAAGGCGGCGCCAAAGCGGTCGATCCTATCATCCGCGAACTGCAAGACACCTTCATGGCGATGAAGTATTCGAACGTGCCTGTGGTGGCTGCCGTGGCCGGCCTGGCCCTGGGCGGCGGCTGCGAAATGGCGCTGCACGCTTCCAAGCGCGTGGCCTCGATCGAATCGTACATCGGCCTGGTGGAAGTGGGCGTGGGCCTGATCCCTGCCGGCGGCGGCCTGAAAGAAGCGGCCGTGCGCGCCGCCAAGGAAGCCAAGGGCAACGACATTTTGCAATTCCTGAAAGCTGGCTTCACCAATGCCGCCACCGCCAACGTGTCCAAGTCGGCACTGGAAGCGCAGGCCATGGGCTACCTGAAGGAAGACGACGTGATCGTGTTCAACGCCTACGAGCTGCTGCACGTGGCCAAGGTGGAAGCGCGCGCCATGTTCGACAAGGGCTACCGTCCACCGCTGCAGGCCCCGGTGCAGATCACCGGCCGCTACGGCTACGGCACCGTCAAGGCGCAACTGGTCAACATGCGCGACGGCGGCTTCATCTCCGCGCACGACTTCAAGCTGGGCGAGATGATCGCCGAGATCGTGTCGGGCGGCGATATCGACCAGGGGCAGTTCGTGAGCGAGCAGTGGTTCCTGGACATGGAGCGTAAAGCGTTCCTGGAACTGCTGAACCATCCGAAGACGCAAGAGCGGATCATGGGCATGATGCAGACCGGTAAGCCGGTGCGCAACTAATCGCGGTCATGTCGGTCCTGTCCCTGGTATTTAAAGTTTTACTGCGTGTGAGGCCAAGCATGGTGTATGAACGTATCAAGCAGCAAATGATGGACACCCTGCCTTTCGTGCGCCTGCTGGGGATCCGGATCGACGAAATCGGTAACGGCACCGCCAAGGTGTCGATGCCGGAAGACCCGAAGCTCAACAACCACCTGGGCACGCAGCACGCCGGGGCCTTGTTCACGCTGGCCGAAACGGCTTCCGGCGCGGCCATGGCGGGCGGCTTCGCGGACCTGATCGTGGGCTTGCGCCCCGTGGCCAAGGAGTCGCGCATCCAGTACCAGAAGGTAGCCAAGGGCGCCACCCGCGCCGAAGGCCGGGTACCGGGCGACCTGGCCGCGCTCAAGGCCGAGCTGAAAACGGCCGGCAAGGTGGCGTTCCCGGTGGAGGTCGACATTTTCGACGCCGCCGGCACGCTGGCCGCGCAGGTACAAGTGGACTGGTATTTGTCCGAGAAGCGCGCCTGATCCCAGGCGGCCCCGGGCTGGTGAAACAGATTCGACAGAACTTCGACAGAACTTCGATCAAAAATTTTTGAAAGAATAAAATGAGCAAACAACTTCAAGACGCATACATCGTCTCCGCTACCCGCACCCCGATCGGCAAGGCGCCGCGCGGCATGTTCAACAAGACCCGTCCGGACGACCTGCTGGTGCGCGTGCTGCAAAACGCCATGGCCCAGGCGCCTGGCCTGGACCCGGCCCTGATCACCGACGCCATCATCGGCTGCTCGTTCCCGGAAGCGGAACAGGGCTTCAACATCGCCCGTCAATCCGTGCTGCTGGCCGGCCTGCCGAAAACCATCGGCGGCGTGACCGTCAACCGTTACTGCGCCTCGGGCATCACCGCCATCGCCATGGCCGCTGACCGCATCCGCGTGGGCCAGGCCGACGCCATGATCGCCGGCGGCGTGGAATCGATGTCGATGGTGCCGATGATGGGCCACCACCCATCGATGAACCTGAACATGTTCACCGACGAAAACGTGGGCATGGCCTACGGCATGGGCCTGACGGCCGAGAAGGTCGCCCAGCAATGGAAAGTGTCGCGCGAAGCGCAGGACGCGTTCTCGGTCGAATCGCACCGCCGCGCCATCGCCGCCCAGCAGGCCGGCTTCTTCAAGGACGAGACCACCCCGGTCGAGATCATCACCCGCACGCCTAACCTGGCCACCGGCGAGATCACCATCAAGAAGCGCACCGTCGACACCGACGAAGGCGCACGTACCGACTGCACCATCGAATCGCTGGGCAAGCTGAAGCCCGTGTTCGCGGCCAAGGGTTCCGTCACCGCCGCCAACAGCTCGCAGATGTCCGACGGCGCCGGCGCGCTGCTGATCGTGTCGGAAAAATTCCTGCGCGAGCACAACCTGACCCCGCTGGCCAAGTTCTCCTCGTTCGCCGTCAAGGGCGTGCCACCGGAAATCATGGGTATCGGTCCCAAGTTCGCCATTCCTGAAGCGTGCCGCCTGGCCGGCATCACCCAGGACCAGCTGGACTGGATTGAACTGAACGAAGCGTTCGCCGCGCAAGCGCTGGCCGTGATCGGCGACCTGGGCCTGGATACGGCCAAGGTCAACCCGATGGGCGGCGCGATCGCGCTGGGTCACCCACTGGGCGCGACGGGCGCCATCCGTGCCGCCACCGTGGTGCACGCCCTGAAACGCAACAAGCTGAAATACGGCATGGTCACCATGTGCGTCGGCGCCGGCATGGGCGCGGCAGGTATCTTCGAGAGCGTGTAAACACGGCACGATAGACTAATAGCATCAAGGGCGCTGCGGATTTTCCCCGGCGCCCTTTTCCACATTTTGGAGACGATATGGAAATTTTGAGCAGCAAGGCCGACGGCATCCTGACCATCGAATTCAACCGCCCCGAGCGCAAGAACGCCATCACCAGCGCCATGTACCAAAGCATGGCCGACGCCATCAACGACGGCGAGCGTGACGCCAGCGTGCGCGCCATCCTGATCGCCGGCAAACCGGAGATTTTCACGGCCGGTAACGACCTGGAAGACTTCCTGAAAAGCGCCCGCAGCAGCGACGGCGTGGCGCTCGAAGAGCGTGCCGTGTTCCGCTTCATGCTGGCCTTGAGCGGCGCCAGCAAGCCCGTGGTGGCGGCCGTGGCCGGCGCCGCCGTCGGCATCGGCACCACGCTGCTGATGCACTGCGACCTGGTGTACGCGGCCGACAACGCCAAATTCTCGATGCCGTTCTCGCAGCTGGGCCTGTGCCCGGAATTCGCCTCCAGCCTGTTGCTGACGCAAGTGGCCGGCTACCCGCGCGCGGCTGAAAAGCTGATGCTGGGCGAAGCGTTCCTGGCGCAGGAAGCGCTGGACATGGGCCTGGTGTCGAAAGTGCTGCCGGTGGCCGACTTGCTGCCGTACGCGCGCGCGCAAGCGGCCAAGCTGGTGGCCCTGCCGGCCAGTTCCGTGCGCGCCACCAAGCAGCTGATGAAGGCCAGCCGCAACGCCGCCATCACGCAAACCATGACGGCCGAGAACAAGCTGTTCAGCGCCATGCTGGAAGCGCCCGAGGCGAAGGAAGCGTTCACGGCGTTCTTCGAGAAGCGCAAGCCGGATTTCTCCAAGTTCGCTTGAGCAGGGGGGGCGGGCACAAGGCCCGCTCTACCTAGGTTGCAGCTTGAAGCTGCAACCCGACGATCCCTGTGACGATCAGTCCGATGCAGCTGATGCGGGAAAAAGTGGCGGGCTCCTGAAATATCAGCATGCCCACCACGACGGTTCCAGCTGCGCCTATGCCCGCCCAGACGGCATAGGCAGTGCCGACTGGAATGGCCTTGAGCGTGAGGCTCATGAGCCAGACGCTGAGGATGGCAGCCCCGATGGAAATGACGGAGGGAAGTGGCTTCGTGTAGTTGTCGGAGAGTTTCATGCTCACGGAGAAAACAATCTCCAGGAGTCCGGAGACGAGGATGATCAGCCAGGCTGTCGTGGTATTTGTCATGGCGAGCATAGGGGTGTCCGACAAAGTGAAATGACGAGCGGGTGTCTTACTTCCTGTCGCTTGGTAATAGCCGAGGACTCAAGATGTCGCTCGATGAAGACGCCCTCCACGGTATCAGTCATCCGAGTTCAAGTCCACCATCATCGCACCGGCCACGGTGGCCAGGCTTGCCCGCCGGCCTGGCTGAAACAGGACTGGCTGGCGGCGGGAGGGCTTGGTGCGCGCCGGGTGGCGAGGGGCCGGTCAGGCGCCGATCAGCCCCTGGCCGCACACCCGCACCGTATTGCCCGTGATGCCGCTGGCACCGGGTGTACTGAGGAAGGTGATCAGTTCGGCCACGTCGCGCGGCAAGCCGGCCTGCTTGAGCGAATTCAGGCGGCGGCCGATTTCGCGCGTCATGAACGGCATCTGCTCGGTCATGGCGGTCTGGATGAAGCCGGGCGCCACGGCGTTGATGCAGATGCCGCGCGGCGCCAGCAGCGGCGCCTGCGCGGCCACGTAGCCGATCAGCGCGGCCTTGCTGGTGGCGTAGTTGGTCTGGCCGAAGTTGCCGGCCACGCCGCTGACGGACGACAGGCAGACGATGCGTCCATCCCGCTTCACCAGGCCACGTTCCAGCAGGTGCGCGTCGATCGCCATCACGGCCGCCAGGTTGATCTGCATGACCAGTTCCCATTGCGGCTGCGTCATGTTGGCCAGCGTCTTGTCGCGCGTGACGCCGGCGTTGTGGACCACGATGTCGACGCCGCCGAAGCGCTCGCCCAGGAAAGCGGCCAGTTGTTGCGGCGCCGCCGGCGAGGCGATATCCATCGCCAGCGGCACGCCGCCGAATGCGCCGCACACGCGCCGCAATTCCTCCTCGGCCGCCGGCACGTCCAGCGCCACCACGGTCGCGCCTTCCTGCGCCAGCCGTTCCGCCGTGGCCCGGCCTATGCCCCTTGCCGCCCCCGTGACCAGCGCCACCTTGCCGGCCAGCGCCTTGCTGAACGGCGTGGCCGCCGGCGCCGTCACTTGCGCCGTCACATGCAGCACCTGGCCCGTCACATAGGTCGATTGCGCGCCGCAGAAAAAGCGCAGCGGCCCTGGCAGCCGCTCCAGCGCACCGCGCTCCACGTACAACTGGTTGACGGTGATCCCTTTCGCTCCCAGCTCTTTCGCCAGGCTGCGCACAAAACCTTCCATGCCGCGGCTGACGGCCATCGCGGCCGGTGTGGCGCATGCCTCCGGGCTGGCCGCGACCAGCAGCACGCGGCCGTTGCGGGCGATGCGCCGCATGATGGGGTGGAACGCGTCATATAACGCGCGATAGTCGTCAGGCGCCGCGCAGCCGGTGGCGTCCATCACCACCAGGTCCGCGCGCACGGTGCTATCCGCCGGCAGTTGGTCGACGTGGCTGGCGCCGGCATCGGCCAGGGCGCGCCGCAGGGCGTCGGCCGCGTAGCCGCCGGCGCTGCGGCACAACAGCGCGTGCTTGCCCTCGAACGGGCGCGCCGTATAGCCGCCGTCGGCCCGCGCCAGCGTGACGGGATTGGGCACGCCCAGCGCCTTGACGAGGCGCGAGGTGAGGGGATTTCGGTGCAACTTGATCAGCATATCGGCCATACGTGTCCCATGTTTTGGTGCGTTTGCGACGTCATCATATCGCTGAGCCGATAGACGCAGGGCTCTATTTGTTCCCTGGTGGCGCCGCCGGCGTTCGCCCCGGTTTCTTCCCTCAACTTGATATCACATAGATTCCCTGCGGACATTGTGGTTGATCGTTTCTACATTTTGATTGATAATGCGAGTCATTCTCATTTGCATTAAGGAAGAAATCATGTCGCGCCGCGCCACCGCCGTTCCTGCCATCCCCGCCATGTCCGCCATGTTCGCCACTGCGCCCCGTCTGTCCACCATCGCCCACGCCGCCCGCCTGGTCGCTGGCGCCGCGTGCGCATCGGTGCTGCTGGCCCACGTGGCCGCGCGCGCGGACGACGACATGCCGATGCAGCAGATCACGATCACGGGTTCGGCGGAATCGGGTTATGGCGCCAGCCACAGCACCACGGCCACCAAGACCGATACGGCGCTGCGCGACACGCCCCAGGCCATCACGGTGGTGACCAAGGAATTGATCCGCGACCAGGCCATGCAATCGATGGCCGACGTGATCCGCTACGTGCCGGGCGTGGTGACGGCGCAGGGCGAGGGCAACCGCGATACGGCCGTCTTCCGCGGCAACAGCTCGACGGGCGACTTCTTCATCGACGGCATGCGCGACGACGTGCAGTACTACCGCGACTTCTACAACATCGAAAGCGTGGAAGCGCTGAAAGGTTCGAACGCGATGATCTTCGGCCGCGGCGGTTCCGGTGGCGTGATCAACCGCGTCAGCAAGCAGCCCGAGTGGAACAACATCCGCGAAGCGTCGCTCACGCTGGGCTCCTGGGCCAACCGCCGCCTGACGGCCGACGTGGGCCAGGTGGTCAACGACAGCGTGGCCGTGCGCGTCAACGGCCTGTACGAGAATTCGGACAGCTTCCGCGACGGCGTGACCGTCAAGCGTTCCGGCATCAACCCCACGGTGGGCATCCGCGCCGGTGCCGACACCAACGTGGTGCTGGGCTACGAGCATTTCGAGGATGACCGCACGGCCGACCGCGGCATCCCGTCCTACCAGGGCAAGCCGTTCGACACCGACCCGTCCACCTTCTTCGGTAACGCGAAGCTGAGCCGCGCCAAGGCCAACATGGATGCCTTCACGGCCGTGATCGAACATGACCTGGGCCACGGCGCCATGCTGCGCAACCGCACCCGCTACGCCGACTACGACAAGTTCTACCAGAACGCCTTCTCCGGCGCCGTCAGCGCGGACGGCGGCAGCGTGGAGATCAAGGCCTACAACAACGCCACCCAGCGCACCAACCTGTTCAACCAGACCGACCTCACCTTCGACGTGCAGACAGGCGCGCTGCTGCACAAGCTGGCCACCGGCGTGGAGCTGGGCCGCCAGGTGACGGACAACTACCGCAACACCGGCTACTTCCCGACCGTGGGCGCGAACGCCACCACCATCATGGTGCCGACCTCCAATCCTATCGTGACGGCGCCGATCACCTTCAAGCAGGCCGCCACGGATGCCGACAACCACGGCACCTCCACCGTCGCTTCGGTCTACCTGCAGGACCAGGTGCAGTTGTCGCCGCAATGGCAAGCCATCGCCGGCCTGCGCTACGACCGCTTCAAGGTGGACTTCCTGAACCACCGCAACAACACCACCATCAGCGTGACCGACACGCCCGTCTCGCCGCGCGCGGGGCTGGTGTACAAGCCGGTGGAAGCGGTGTCGATCTATGGCAGCTACAGCCTGGCCTACCTGCCGCGCGCGGGCGACCAATTGGCGTCGCTCACGCCGACCAACGCGGCCTTCGATCCGGAGCAATTCAAGAACCTGGAAGTGGGCGTGAAGTGGGACGTCCTGCCCAAGCTGGCGGCCACGCTGGCCATCTACCGGCTCGATCGCAAGAACGTGGTGGTGGCCGATCCCACCGACTCGACCAAATCCGTGCTGGCCGACGGCCAGCGCAGCAAGGGCGTGGAGCTGGGCTTGAGCGGCAACGTGTGGAAGAACTGGAGTGTGATGGGCGGCTACGCCTACCAGGATGCGAAGCTGACGGCCGACGTGGCCAAGACCGGTCCGTTCGCGGGCGCCGTGCTGGCGCAAGTGCCCAAGCACAGCGCCTCGCTGTGGAACCGCTACGATTTCAGTGACGCGCTGGGCGCCGCGCTGGGCATCGTCTACCGCAGCAGCATCTTCCCGTCCACCACCAACAACGTCGTGCTGCCCGGCTTCACCCGCTTCGACGGCGCGCTGTACTACGCCGTCAACCGCAACCTGCAGGTGCAGCTCAACGTCGAAAACCTGTTCGACAAAAAATACTACGCGTCGGCCAACAGCAACGACAACATCACGCCCGGTTCGCCGCGCGCCGTCAAGCTGGGCCTGAACGCGAAGTTCTGAGCGGCCTCAGGTCAGCAGGTTGAAGTCGGCGCGGTAGCTGGCGCCTTGCGCGCCCGCGCCCGTCGCCTCCAGATACATGGGCACCTGGCCGATGGCCGCGTGCTCCACCGTGTAGGTGCCGCTGGGCAGGCCGGCGCCGGCGCCGCTGAAAGTCAGGCCGAACTGTTCGTGGCCGGCGGCCGACGGCTGCTGCTTCACCGCCACCAGTTGCATGGCCACGCCGCGCTGGCTGGCGTACACGTTGAACGTCTGGTTGACCAGGCGTTCGAAGCTGGCCGCGCGCAAGGCGGTGGCTGGCGCCAGCGTCGGCACGGCAAGGGCGGCCAGCGGGGCCGCATGGCCGGCGCCGCTGGCGCCAAGCAGGCCACCGGTGGCCAGGATGAAGGTACGCCGTTCCATAATGATGTCCTTTACGAAGTGTGAGTGGTGGCGCGCTGCACGGCGGCCTCGGCCTCCTGCTGCGCGGCCTGCCATTCCATGGCGCGGTGCATGCCGCGCAGGTCGACCGGCATGAAGCCCAGCCGCTGGTACAGGTGGATGGCCGGATTGTCCATCGCCACCAGCAAGCGCACCGGCAGCGCCGTCGCCGCGCCTTCGTCCTGCAGCTCGCGCAGCAGGGCGGCGCCGATGCCGTGGCGCCGGTATTCGGGCAGCAGGCAGATGTCGATCAGGCGGATTTCCTCGCTGCCGCGTGCCACGTACAGCCTGCCCACCGGCATCTCGTTGGCCAGGATCAGGTTGACGTCGGCTTGCGGATACTGGGCCCGGTACCAGCTTTGCTGCGCTTCGAACTGCATGCGCATGATCAGCTGCCGGGTGGTTTCCGAATCGAGCTGGGCCAGGTCGGCGCGGGTGCTGGCGTACAGCTCCTGCAGGAACGGCAGGTCGGCCTCGGTGGGTGGGCGCAAGGTGATGGCGTGGTCGATGTCCATGGTGGCTTAGCTGCGCGGCGGGTAGATACCCCACAGCGCGATGATGAAGTTGAGTTTCAAGTAGGGCTGGAGGTTGTTGTGCGCCGCGTTACCGCCGGTGCTGCCGATCACGCCCGGCGCCATCGGCTGTAGCGCGGCCGCGTCGTGGTAGGGCGGGCTGGGGCAGGTGGTCTTGGCCAGCAGGCCGCCGTTGGCCGCGCCGCTGGCGGCCGGCGCGCCCGACGCTTGCGGCGCGTGGCGGTGCGATGGCAGTTCGGCCGTGTTCAGCGTGTGGTACGCTTCGCCGCCCATTTCGCCCAGCAGGCGTTCGCTCAGGCCCGGGCCTTGGCCCGGGTGCAGCGGCGCGCGCTGTTGCAGGTTGGGCAGGGCGAAGGTGAACCTGCCATCACCGCCATAGGTGGTGCCCAGCAGCGAGAACAGGGCGGTGTTCTGGGCGATCGGCATCAGCTGGCCATTGCACATGGCCCAGCCCCGGGGCGGGAAATTGCCGGCGAAAATGCGTATCTCGGCGACGAATGGATCGGACATGACGCGCTCCTCAGCTTTGGCTCGGGAAAATACCGAACAGCGAAATGATGAAATGGACGCCCAGGAAGGGCGCCATATTGTTGTGCGGTTGGCTGCCGCCGCTGGCCGCCACGGCGCCCGGGTACATGGGGGCAGGCATGCCGGGGCCCGCGTACAGCTTGGGCTTGGCGCCGGGCGAAGCCGGCACATAGGGCACGCCACTCGTCACGTTGATGCCGGCGCCGGTGGCCGGCGGCACGGCGGCGCTGGCGCCCACCAGGTGGGTGTGGGCCGGCACCTGGTTCTGCATCAGTGTGACTTCTTCGCTACCACCCTGCTGGCCCAGCACATAGCTGTTGCCGTCCTGGCTGCCTTGGTGGATGGGCACCCGGCCACGCAAGTCGGGCAGGGCGAAGGTGGTCTCGCCATCGCCGCCGTAGGTGGTGCCCAGCAGCGCGAACAGCGCTTCATTTTCCGAGATCGGCATGAGGTTGCCGTCGCAAAAAGCCCACCCTTGGGGCGCGAAGTTGCCCCCGAACATGCGGATTTCGCCGACAAAAGGTTCAGCCATGAATACTCTCCTGGGTTGGGGCGCTCAATCGCGTGAAGGGAAGATACCCTGCAGCGCGATGATGAAATTGGTGGCGCAGTACGGTTGCATATTGTTGTGCGGCTGGCTGCCGCCGGCCTGGCTCAGGGTGCTCTGGTGCAGCGCGGCCGTGCCGTCGGCCGCGTGGTAGATGTTGAGCGCGCCCGCCTCCACCGAGCCGAGCACGCGCCCCGTGGGGTCGGCCGCGTGGCTGACGGTCGTGGCGGCCAGCATGGCATGGTTGTGGCTGGGCATTTCGCCCAGTGTCACCGTATGCTGGGCTTCGCCGCCACGCTCACCGAGCGTGTCGCCGTGCACGGGCATGCGGCCGCGCAGGTCCGGCAAGCCGAAGGTGGCCCAGCCGTCGCCGCCGTAGGTGGTACCCAGGATGCTGAACAGCGCCGTGTTTTGGCTGATGGACAACAGCTGGCCATTGCAGAAGGCCCAGCCGCGCGGCGCGAAGCCGAAGCCGGTCATTTTTATTTCGCCGAGAAAGGGTTCCGACATTGCGCGCTCCTCGTGGATCGCCGCGCCGCGCTCACCGAGCGCCGGCAGGGGCCGTTGATGGGGAAGGCCGGCGTTCAGGCGCCGGCCCGGATCTGCTTCAGAATGGGCGCGGACGGCGGAAGCGGCGTGCCGCCATCAACACCAGGCCGCCCATCAGCATGAAGGCGGTGGCCGGCTCCGGCACGGCCGTCATCACCAGCGAGACGTTGTCGAGCTGGTTGTAATCGTAGTGGTTGCTGTCGCCAAACTGCAGCAGCGTGTGCGCGCCGGTGGCCGTCAGGTTGCTCACCGTGTAATGGGTCCAGTCGCCGCTGGTGTTGGTCTGGTGGAATACCGTATGGCCGCCGAACGTGACCAGCACTTCATTGCTCATGGGGTTGGCGAGGCTGCCACCGCTCGTGTCGATGCGCTGCAGGTCGAACGCCAGCGTGTATTTGGCGCCAGCCAGGGTGGCGATGTTCTGGCCCAGGTAGCCCAGGCCGGGATAGGCGCCATCGGCGAACACCGTGTTGGCGGAATTGGACAGGGGCGAGCCGCTGAAGTCGCCGCTGAAATACTGGGCCGACGTGTCGCCCGACTGCAGCCACATGCTGTGGTCGGCGCTCTCGAAATTACCGTTGCTGACAAGATTGCTGGCCAGCGCGGCCGGCGCGGCCACGATGAGCGCCAGGCTGGCGAGGGCGGAACGGAAGGTAGGCATAGCGGGCACTTTCTGTCGTAAAAAGGTGCGACGACCGTCCCGCGTTGCCCGCCGCCGCGCCGGGGCGCGGGAGGCGATCTGGCCGGGACTGTCCGGAGGTCCCGATCATACCGTCATTCTCTTGTCAATTACATATTTCTTATTATCAACGTGGTATTTCTAGAACAGTTGTAAATTTGCATTTGACATTTGTCATCATTTTTACGGCGGAGTGCAGCCGCGGCCCATGCGGCCGCCCCCACCGTTCAGGGCGGGAAGGGCGGAAAAGGCGGCCGGGCGCCGGGCGGCGCTCAGGCGGTCAGCTGGGTCAGCGCGGCCACCAGGCGCGCGCATTCGTCGTCGGTGCCGATGGAAATGCGCAGGAACTGGTCGATGCGGGGCTGGCGGAAGTGGCGCACGAGGATGCCCTGTTCGCGCAGGCCGGCCGCCAGTTGCGCACCGTCATGTCGCGGGTGGCGGGCGAACACGAAGTTGGTGGATGAGGGCAGCACGTCGAAGCCGAGCGCGGCCAGTTGCGCCGTCAGGCGGGCGCGGGTGGCCATGATGGCCGTGCGCGTCTGCTCGAACCAGGCCCGGTCTTCCAGCGCGGCCACGGCGCCGGCCAGCGCCACCTGGCCCAGCGGGTAGCAGTTGAAGCTGTTCTTGACCCGCTCCAGGCCGGCGATCAGGTCCGGATGGCCGGCCGCGAAGCCGACCCGCAAGCCGGCCAGCGAGCGCGACTTGGAGAAGGTCTGGACCACCAGCAGGTTGTCGTAACGGTCCAGCAGGGTGATGGCGCTGTCGGCGCCGAAGTCCACATAGGCTTCGTCGATCACCACCACCTGGTCGCGGTGGGCGGCCAGCAGGCGTTCGATCTGCGCCAGGCTCAGCGTGCAGCCGGTGGGGGCGTTGGGATTGGCCAGGATGATGGCGCCGCACGGCTGGGCGTAATCGTCGACGTCGATCTCGAAGCGTGCGTTGAGCGGCACGGCGCGGTAATCGATGCCGTACAGGCTGCAATAAGTGGGGTAGAAGCTGTAGCTGATGTCCGGGCACAGCAACGGCAAGTCATGCTTGAGCAGGGCGTGGAAGGTGTGGGCCAGCACTTCGTCCGAGCTGTTGCCGACGAAAATCTGCGCGCGCGCCAGGCCGTGGTACTGGGCCAGGGCGTCCTTGAGCGCGGTGCCGTTCGGGTCGGGATACAGGCGCAGCTGGTCGCCCACGGCTTGTTGCATGGCGGCCACGGCCTTGGGCGAGGGGCCATACGGATTTTCGTTGGTGTTGAGCTTGACGAGGTCGGGCAACTTGACCTGTTCGCCAGGCGTGTAGGGGGTGAGGCTGTGGACGACGGGACTCCAGAAACGGCTCATGATGGGTTCGAATAAGTTGGAAGGCGGGTAACAGCAAAATCATACAGCATCGCCGCTTTTTCCTCTTGGTACGAAAGTTAGCAAAAACAGTTGTTTTTTTCGTAAATCATCAATTAAAATAGCCGCACGGAAACTTTTCAAAGCGCGCCATGGAACTGATCTACAAAAACGAGAGAACCCTGTTTGGCTGGATGCTGGCCATCTCGCTGCTGATCTGGCTCGGGCTCATCGTCGGCACGGTCGGGGTGGCGCTGGTGTATTTGCTGTTGTTCTTTGTCGCCTACTGCTTCGCGCAGTCGGCCCTGATTTCCTACCTGAAGGGCACGGCCGTCAAGATCACCTGGCAGCAGTTCCCGGACTTGAAGGAGCGCATCGACCAGTCCTGCCAGCGGCTGGGACTGGAGCAGGTGCCGGACGCCTACCTGCTGCAGATGGGCGGCGCGTTCAACGCTTTCGCCACCCGCTTCCTGGGCACCAATTTCATCGTGCTGTATTCGGATGTGGTCGACGCGCTGGAGTCCAAGCCGGACGCGATCAACTTCTACATCGGCCATGAACTGGGCCACATCAAGCGCAACCACCTGCGCTGGTCGGCGCTGCTGATGCCGGCCTCCGTGATCCCGCTGCTGGGCGCGGCCTATGCGCGGGCACGCGAATACACGTGCGACCGCCACGGCTTCCACGCTTGCGACGACCTCAAGAGCGCGCAACTGGGCCTGGCCGCGCTGGCGGCCGGCGGCAAGCGCTGGCGCCAGATGAACGTGGCCCACTACTCGGCGCAGGCGGCGGAGACGTCCGGTTTCTGGATGTCGTTCCATGAGCTGGTCAGCGACTACCCCTGGCTGGTCAAGCGCATGGCCGTGATGCGCAGCCTGGCGCAGGGCAGCGAAGTCAAACAGCCCGGCCGCAACGGCCTGGCCTACGTGCTGGCCCTGTTCATCCCGCGCCTGGGCGCCGGCGGCGCCGGCGCGCTGATCTCCGTGGTGGCCGTGGTGGGGGTGCTGGCGGCGGTGGCCATACCCGCTTACCAGGACTACACGTCTAAGGCGCGCGTGGCCCAGGCCGTGAGCGTGGGGCGCGACGCCAGCGCCAAGGTGGAGCACTTTTTCTACGCCAATGGCAGCGGCCCGGCCACGCTGGAGCAGGCCGGCTTCGCGCTGGCCGATCCCGGCCATGCCGTGCAGGACGTGCGCGTCGATCCGGACAATGGCGTGGTGCGGGTGTTCCCGGCCGATCCCGCCCTGCGCGGCAATTCGATCGCCTTCACGCCCAGGATCGATGACAACAAGCGGGTCGCCTGGCGTTGCGGCAGCGACGATATCCCGTCCAAACTGTTGCCGGCGGACTGCCGCGACAATTAAGCCACCCGCCGCGGTCCGCTTGCGGCACTGTAGTTTGGCTGATCCGTGACGAGGGTCTGAGCGCGCCCTCAGCCGCCGGCGCGCTTGGGCTGGTGGCCGAGCTGTTGCAGCGTGGCCATGACCAGCTCGCAATGGTCGCCCTGGATTTCGATCACCCCATCCTTGACGGTGCCGCCGCTGCCGCACGCCGTGCGCAACTGCTTGCCCAGCGCGGCGAGGGTGGTGGCGTCCAGCGCCACGCCCTTGACCAGGGTGACGCATTTGCCGCCCCGGCCCTTGGTCTGGCGCGACACGCGTACCACGCCGTCCCCCTGGGGCGCGGCGTTGGCGCTGGCCTTGCAGCTGCAGGCGGTCAACGGTTGCCGGCAATCGGGGCACATGCGGCCGCCGTCGGTAGAGTAGACCAGGCCACCCGTGGAACGTGATTTCATGATTTTTTCTGCTGCATGGTTTGCCGGTAGGCGCTGGGCGTGACGCCGTTGCGTTCGCGGAAGGCGGTGGCGAAATTGCCGGCGCTGTTGAAGCCAATTAACAACGCGATGTCCTGGACGTCCATGTCGGACTCGCTCAGCAGTTGCTCGCCACGGCGCAGCCGCTGCTCGCGGATGAAGGCGAACACGGTCATGCCGGTCTGGCTGCGGAACGCTTGCGACAGTTTTTCCCGGTAGGTGCCCACGCTGCGCGCGATCTCCGCCAGGCCCGGCACGTCGGCCAGGTTGTCGCCGATCAGGCGCTGGGCGGCGGCCACCAGCACGGCGTCGGGATCGGCCGGCAGGGTGGACGCGCCGCTGGCCGGTTCCAGCACGATGGCCGGTGCATTGTTGCGCCGGGCCAGGTTCAAATGGACCTGGATGCGGGCCGCCAGTTCCCCGGGCGAGAATGGCTTGGAGACATAATCGACGCCGCCGATCGACAAGCCCATGATGCGCTCCTCGTCGGCGCCGGCGCCGCTCAGGAAGATGATGGGAATGTTGTAGGTGGCGGGATTGGCCTTGAGCAGGCGGCACGCCGTGTAGCCATCCATATTGGGCATGCGCACGTCCAGCAGGATCAGGTCGGGCTGGTTGGCCAGGGCCAGCTGATAGCCTTGCAGGCCGTTGAAGGCGACCGAGATCCGATAGGGCTGCTCGCTGAGCAAGTCCATCAGCATGCGCTGCTCGAACGCGGAGTCATCCACGACGAGTATGTTGCGCATGGGCGGGGCACTGGTTGGTTGCATGGGTGGTGGTCAGGTGCCTGGCGAATCAGTCACTATCATGTGGTGTTGCTTATTATGCCTATCTTTCTAAAAAATTTAATAGTTTTCTCCGCCCGCAAACGTGTCCTCGCTTGCAGCAAAAGCATGGTTTTGGTGAAAGGCCAATAATGGAATCGTGGCGCGGCACAGCGCAACCCCAGTCATTCTCACTTCGACCAAACCTGCTACGGAGTCCATTATGAAACATACTGATTTTGGCCGCATGCCTTGCCCCATCGCCCGCAGCCTGGGTAAGGTGGGCGAGTGGTGGAGCATTCTGATCCTGCGCGACGCGTTCTACGGCATGACGCGCTTCGACGAATTCGAGAAGAGCTTGAAGATCGCGCCCAATATGCTCACGCGCCGCCTGGCCGGCCTGGTGGAAGGCGGTTTGATGGAGCGGCGCCAGTACAGCGCCCGTCCGCCGCGCTATGAGTATGTGCTGACCAAGGCGGGACGCGACTTCAAACCGGTGCTGCTGGCCTTCATCGCCTGGGGCAACGACCATCTGGCGCCGGAAGGGGCCAGCCTGCTGGTGGTGAGCCGCGAGACGGGCAAGCCGGCCGATCAGGTATTGGTGGATGCCAACAGCGGCCTGGCCATCAACGATGAGGACTATATGTTCGCGCCGGGGCCGGCCGCCACCGACATGATGCGCTCGCGCCTGATCGAAGTGGGCAAGCACGCCTGAGGCCGTCCGAGCCGCCCTCAGCCGGGCGGCTCCAGCTGGACATACACGGCGTCGGCCAGCCTGGCCAATGCCGTGCGGTCCAGCGCGCCGGACAGGGCATAGCCATAGCGCCCGTCTATCCAGTAGAACACTCCGACCTGGCCTTCCTGCGCAAAGCGGAAGGCCGTGCTGTTGTTGTGGCGTTGTTCCGTCGACACGTACAAGGTCAGGCGCTTGCCGCCGGCATTGTCATACATGAATTGCGCGACCGGGCCACTCTGGCCGGGCAACAAGCGTCCCCCGATCAAGGTGTAACCCAGCGCCCCCAGTTGCGGCGGATGCAGCGGCGCGCCCAGCCGCTTGGATAGCCAGGTCACCAGATGTTGTTGCTGGTCAGCCCCCACTTCCACCGGATGGCGCTGTTCCGGGCTGTAGACGGCGTGCGCCACGGCCGCGCTGCGGGCCAGCGCCTGCCCTTCGGCCGTGGGCGGGCCGTCAGCCGCCGCCAGTTGGGCGGCCGGGCCGCCGCTGGCGCTGCCGGGGCGGGCCGGCGTTGGCTGGGCGCGCGCTGCGCCGGCCAGCGCCGGTGGCGCCGCCGCGCCACCCGCTTGTATGTCATGCAACCACCAGCCGGCCGCGCCGCCGGCCAGCGTCAGGGCCAGCGCGGCCACGTGGCGCCACGGGCCGTTGGCGGCCAGGGCGGCGCGCGCGGCCTGCCACAGTATGCCGTGCGGACGGGCCGCCAGCGCGGCCGGCACGGCTTCGTCCAGCACCGGGTTGTAGCGCGCGCGCAGGGCCGCGTTTTGCTGGCGGTAGGCCTGCAGGCGGGCCGCCTGGTCCGGATGCCGGGCCAGGTAGGCGTCCACGGCCGCGCGGCGGGCGGCCGGCAGGCAGCCATCGACCCACGCTTGCAGTTCGGCTTCGACGACGGGTGCGCTCATTTGATCACTTTCAGGGGGGCGGGCACGGGCTGGCCCAGCATAAGCAGGCGCAGCCGTTCGCGCCCGCGCGACAGGCGCGACATCACCGTGCCCAGCGGGATGCCCAGCGTGGCCGCCGTTTGCTCGTAACTCAGTTCCTCCACCGCCACCAGCAGCAGCACGGCCCGTTGTTCGGGCGGTAACTGCTGGAGCGCCGCGTCCAGGTCGCGCACGGCCAGGCGGTCGGACGGCTGGGCCGGGTCGGCTGGCATCGGCGAGTCGTCGTCCAGCGGCACGGTGGGCAGGCCGGGCTGGCGCAAGCGATCCACATGCAGGTTATGCATGATGGAGAACAACCAGGCCCGCATGTCGCCGCCGCGGCGCCAGGTGGCTAGCCGGTCCCAGCCGCGCGCGACCGTGTCCTGCACCAGGTCGTCGGCGTCGGCGCGCTCGCCCAGCAGCGCCCGCGCGTAGCGGCGCAGGCGCGGGATGCAGGCCACCAGGCGGGCGCCGTCGTCGTGCATGGGCGCTTAGTCCTTCACCACGTGCCAGATGGTTTTAAAATTGTCGCCGTTGCGCTGGCCCGGCGCGTCCTTGCCGAACACATACAGCGGCTTGCCCTTGTAGGCCAGTTGCTTGGCGCCGTCGTCGCGGGTGACGATGGAGTAGGGCGCGCTGACGCTGGCCGGGGCCGACACGGCTGGCCACAGCTCGGCGCAGGGACCGTTGCAGACGCTCTTGCCGCTGTCGGCCACGTCCTTGTCGAAGGTGTACACGGTCATGCCGGTGGCGGTGACGAGCACGCCGTCTTTTTTCATCAGGCCGTCGTCGGCCAGGGCGGCGCCGGACAGCAGCAGGGCGGCCACGGCGGCCAGGGTGGAACGGGTGAGGGTGTGCATGATGGCTTCCTTATTGTTGGTGAAGTGGGGCGCGGTGGCGCGATAGAGCGGACTTGCACTGACGTATACGAAGCGGCCCTGGCCTTTATTCCGGTCCATGGCAAATATATTGTAGCCGCCGCGCCGGCGCTTGCCGGCCTGTTTCGCACCGGGAACGGCGCCGGCGGCTACAATGGCTGGCCATGCTCGCCATCCTGTCCGTCACCTTTCCCTTTTTCGCGCTGGTGCTGTGCGGCTACCTGGCCGCCCGGCGCGCCATGCTGCCGCTGGCCGCCATTCCCGGCCTGAACGCTTTCGTGCTGTATTTCGCGTTGCCGTGCCTGCTGTTCCGCTTCGGCGCCGCCACCCCCATCGCCCAGTTGCTCGATGGCGGCGTGGCCGGCGTCTATCTGCTGGGCGCGCTGTTGATGGTGGGGCTGACCGTGGCCGTCACCCTCAGCCACCGCATCAGCTGGAACGACGCCGCCTTCGGCGCGCTGGTGGCGGCGTTTCCCAACACGGGCTTCATGGGGGTGCCGCTGCTGCTGGCGCTGCTGGGACCGGCCTCGTCGGGGCCGGTGATCGTCACCATCGCTATCGACATGGTGGTCACCAGTTCGCTGTGCATCGCCCTGTCGCGGGTGGGCAGCGGCCATGGCCGCGATGCCTTGCGCAACGCTTTGCGCGGCATGGTGCGTAACCCGCTGCCGTGGGCCATCGCGCTGGGGACGCTGGCCTCGGCCGCCGGGCTGACCCTGCCGGGGCCGCTGCTGCGCACCGTGGGCTTGCTGGCCGACGCCGCCTCGCCCGTGGCCCTGTTCACCATGGGCGCCGTGCTGGCCCGCTCGCAGATGTCGAGCGCCGCCGCCACCCACTGGCGCGACTATGTGCCGGTGGCCTTCAAGAAGCTGCTGCTGCATCCGCTGCTGATGCTGGGCCTGGGCCTGGGTGCGCGGGCGCTGGGGGTGCCGCTCGAGCGGCAGGCGCTGGTCGTGATCGTGCTGGTGGCGTGTTTGCCCAGTGCCAGCAACGTGGCCATCCTGGCCGAACGCTTCGGCGCCGACACGGGGCGCATCGCGCGCATCATCCTGGTGTCGACGGCCTTGTCGTTTTTATCATTTTCTGCCACTGTGGTGCTGGCCCGGCATTGGCTGCAATAATTCGTAGAGTAAATCTTCATTTCCATACAGAATTAAATTTCGCTTGCGAATCAAGCGCTTGCGACCGGCCCGCTCGTTGGCCTGCGGCGTGGCGGTGGCACGGTCGCGGCGCCGCCATCAAACTGTGGAATAATGCTGACGGACGCATACATGCGTTAAGGCAATAGCGCTGCGCCACCGGGATCCGGGGCGGAGCACAACAGGTTGAAGGATGGAATTGGTGGACATGTTTGCGCTCGATCACGAGTTGGCGCAGTGGGAAGCGGACTTGTCCGAGGCCCAGGGAGCGTCGCGGCTGGCGCTGCTGGTGCGGCTGGCCTGGCATATGCGCCAGCGTGACCCGGTGCGCGCGGCCGCCTGGTCGGCTGAAGCGGCCGTCGGCCTGAGCCAGTTGCCCGATGCGCAATGGGCGCCGTTGGCCGCCCGGCTGCAACTGATCGAGGCGGAAACCACCTGGCTGCGGGGACAGCTGGACGGCGCCGAGCGCCTGGCGCGTGCCGCATTGGCCGCGCTGGCGCCGGCGGCCGATCACGCGGGCCAGGCCGACGCGCTGTGGCTGCTGGCCTGGATCGCCAACGACCGCGGCGGCTCGGACCAGGTCCGGGCTTGCCTGGCGCAAGCGGCGGCGGCGGCCCGCGCCGGCGGCGACCCGGTGCGGCTGGACGTGATCGAATCGGCCACCGCCATCACCGCCGTGTTCGCCGACTGGCAAAGCGCCAACGCCACCTGGGCCAGCCGCTTCGACGGGGCGCTGGACGGCAAGGCGGTGGCCGCCGCCGGCTGGATCCACGACTATTTCGGCACCTGCGCCTACCAGGCCTGCGATTTCGGCCGCGCCATCGGCCACCTGATGCGGGCCTACGAGGCGACGCTGGCCACCGGCCAGCTGCGGCGCGCCATCATCGTCGCCACCAACATCGGCAACGCCTTCACCAGCTTGAACGCGCACGAAGCGGCGCTGGAATGGATGCAGCGCGGCCTGGATCTGGCGCGCCCCACGGGCTGGCCCCTGAGCGTGGGCCTGTGCCTGATGCAGACCGGCGAGACGCTGCGCCACCTGGGCCAGCGCGAGGCGGCCCAGCACTTGCTGCGCGAGGCGCTGCACACGCTGGCGCCGCTGTCCGGTTCGCGCGCCTACGCGGTGGCGCTGGAATACCAGGGCGACCTGGCGCTTGACCTGGGCAATTACCCGGCCGCGCTGGAGAGCTTCAGCCGGCTGGCCGAGCGCGGCGACGTGCTGTGCCAGGCCGACTTCCAGAGCAGCGCCCGGCGCGGCCAGGCGCACGCCTTGTCGCAACTGGGGCGCCCGGCCGACGCGTTGGCCGCCGCCGACGCGGCGCTGGCGCTGGCGCGCGAGCATGGCGACGCGGCCAACCAGATCGCCGCGCTCGACGTGCTGGCCCGCATCCACGCCCGCCACGCGCTGCCCGATCCGCAACCGATGAACGCGGCCAACGCCATGCTGCATTACCTGCAGCTGGCGCTGGGCATCGCCGCCACCATCGACGGCTACATCGTGCCCGGCGCCTTGCTGGATGCGGCCGCGCGCGAATACGCGGCCACCGGCGACCACGCGCGCGCCTACGACATCGCCTTGCAGGCCAGCGCCGCGCGCGAGCGGATACACAACCAGCAGGCCACCAACCGCGCCATCGCCATGCAGGTGCAATACCAGACGGAGCGGGCCCAGACCGAGGGCGAGCACCACCGCCAACTGGCGGCGGCCGAGGCGCAACGGGCCGAGGTGCTGCAACAGACCAGCGCCACGTTGGAACACTTGAGCGCCATCGGCCAGGAGATCACGGCCCACCTGGACGCGGCGGCCGTGTTCGGAGCGCTGGACCGCCATGTGCATGGCCTGCTCGACGCCACCCATTTCTCCGTGTTCCTGCTGGCGCCGGACGGCGCGACGTTGGACTGCGTGTTCGGCGTGGAGGCGGGCCAGTCGCTGCCGAATGTGCGGGTGCCGCTGTCCGAGCCGAGCGCCAATTCCGCGCGCTGTGTGCGCGAGCGGCGTGAAATCCTGATCGAGATCGACGACGCCGCGGCCACCCCCAACCTGATTCCCGGCACCTTGCCCACCTTGAGCCTGCTGTTCGCGCCGCTGCGGGTGGGCGAGCGCGTGCTGGGCGTGATGACGGTGCAGTCCTTGCGGGCCCACGCCTATGGCGAACGGGAACGGCTGATCTTCCGCACGCTGTGCGCCTATGGCGCCATCGCGCTCGACAACGCGGCCGCCTACCGCCAGGTGGCGGCTACCCTCAAGACCCTGAGCGCGACCCAGGAACAACTGCTGGAAAAGAATCTGGAACTGGAGCGGGCCTACAAGGCGCTGGAGGACGTGAGCCTGACGGACCAGTTGACCGGCTTGCGCAACCGCCGTTTCTTCCTGCAGAACGTGGACGCCGACGTGGCCATGAGCTTGCGCGGTTACGACCAGCCGGCCCACCGCGCGCTGACGGAGTTTGAACTGCAGGCACCCAAGGATCTGGTATTTTTCATGGTCGACCTGGACCACTTCAAGGAAGTGAACGACCAGTATGGCCACGCTGCCGGCGACTCGGTGCTGGTGCAGATGCAGGAACGGCTGCGCGAAGTGTTCCGCGAGTCCGATTACCTGGTGCGCTGGGGCGGCGAGGAATTCCT
The DNA here is from genome assembly GCF_014042355.1 of Rugamonas apoptosis. Taxonomy (GTDB): domain Bacteria; phylum Pseudomonadota; class Gammaproteobacteria; order Burkholderiales; family Burkholderiaceae_D; genus Rugamonas; species Rugamonas apoptosis. Next base: position 46,753 of record NZ_JACEZU010000001.1, on the reverse strand, counting down.
GGTGCTGGCGCGCGCCACCCATCGCGACGAGGCGCGCGCGGTGGCTGAACGCATGCGCCGCGCCGTGGCCGAACGCGCCTTCGAACTGCCGGACGGCACGCGCCTGGCGCGCACCTGCTCGATCGGCTTCGCCTGCTATCCCTTCCTGGCGGCGCAACCGCGGCTGCTGTCCTGGCCGCAGGTGGTGGAGCTGGCCGACCAGGGCCTGTACATCGCCAAGCGTTCCGGCCGCAACGCGTGGGCCGCGCTGTACAGCACGGACAGCGCCCGTCCCGACGGCCTGTTCCCGCGCCTGATGCATAACCTCGACCAGGCCGTGGCCGAGGGCGAAGTGCGCCTGCAAAGCAATCTGGCCGGTCCGCTGGTGCTGGACGGCGAGCGGCGCCGCGTGGGCTTGTCGAGCGACCTGGAAACCTGAGCGGCCTCGTCACCGGCGTCTCATTTTTCATACGAATTGTCGTCCAGTTTTCCAATTCTTCAGAAACGCGCGCCGACTTGGGCGAAAATTAGTCATGGAATCAATTGCTTGCAGGAATGTATTGGTGCGCCCGGTGCTGGCACGTCGATTGCTGTCATCTTGTGTTTGACCTCGTACTAACAACAGGAGATGGATGATGCGGAACGATAAAATGGTGGTATTGGCGGCTGCGCTGCTGGGTGTGATGGGCAGCGCGGTGAGCGCCGAGGCGGGGGGGCAGATCAAGCTGAGCAAGCCGGGCGCGATCACGATCGGTTACCGGGAGGCGTCGCAGCCGTTTTCGTTCGCCGACGCCCAAAAGAAGCCGGCCGGTTACACCATCGATTTGTGCGGCGCCGTGGTCGACGCCATCAAGAAGGAACTGGGCCAGCCGGACCTGAAAGTGAACTATGTCCAGGTGTCGTCCAGCGACCGGATTGCGAAGGTGAAGGATGGCTCCGTCGACCTGGAGTGCGGCGCGACTTCGATCACGCCCCAGCGCGCGACGGAAGTGGCGTTCTCCACGCCCATCTTCTTCGCCGACACCAAGGTCCTGGTGCGTGCCGATTCCGGCATCCAGTCCATCGCCGACCTGAAAGACAAGCGCGTGATCGTCAACCAGGGTGCGTCCGGCGCGCCGCTGCTGGCCAAGGCCGATCTGGAAAAGGGTCTGCACATCCAGTTCGTCAAATCGCACGACAACGTGGAATCGTTCGGCGCGCTGCAGCAAAAGAAGGTCGACGCGTTCGTGCATGATGATGTGCAGCTGGCGCAACTGGCGTCCGTGCACGATGCGAAAGGCTTTGTGCTGCTGAAGGAATCGCTGTCGAGCGACCCGATCGCCATCATGCTGCGCAAGGATAACAAGCCGCTGCAGCAGGTGGTTGACGCCACGTTGGCGAAGCTGAGCGCGTCCGGTGAATTCACCAAGATTTACAGCAAATGGTTCCTCACGCCGACGTTCAAGTTCCCCATGAGCGACAGCTTGAAGCGCGAGCTGAAAAACGCCGGCAAGTAATACCGTCCGGCGCTGGCGCCCGTTTGATCCGGCGCTGGCGCCCGGCTTGATCCGGTGCCGGTATGGGAAGGCGCGAATAAATTATACTGTCCGCCTTCCGTGCCTCAATTCGCCGCCATGACTCTTACCCGCTGTCGCTGGGCCAATCCGGCCAATCCCCGCTATCTCGATTACCACGACCACGAGTGGGGCGTGCCTTGCCACGACGAGCTGCGCCTGTTCGAGATGTTGAACCTGGAAGGGGCGCAGGCGGGATTGAGCTGGGAAACCATCCTCAATAAGCGCGACAGCTACCGGGCCGCGTTCGATGGCTGGGATGCCGCGAAGATCGCCGCTTATGATGATGCCAAGGTGGCCGCTTTGCTGGCCGACCCCGGCATCGTACGCAACCGCCTGAAAGTGGCGGCCGCCATCAGTAACGCGCGCGCCTATTTGCGCCTGCGCGAAGCGGGCGGCTCGCTCGACCAGCTGCTGTGGGACTACGTGGATGGCCAGCCCATCGTCAACGCCGAACAGCCACGGCCCAGCAAGACGGCCCTGTCCGACCGCATTTCCAAAGACCTGGCCAAGCGCGGCTTCAAGTTCGTCGGCTCGACCATCGTGTACGCCTACATGCAGGGCATCGGCATGGTGGACGACCACGATCCTTCCTGTTTCCGTCACAGGGAGCAGCGGGCATGAGCGCGCGTCATGTCGTCCTGGCGACGGATTTCGGTGACGGCGCCCACTTCATGGCCACTTGGGCCGCCAATGCCGGCGTGCTGCATTACATCGCCATCGCACCGCAACCGCCGGCCGCAGCCGACATCACCGATCCGCAATTGCGGGCGCTGTGGTCGCTGCCCATGCCGGGCACGCATCGCATCGTGCTCGATGACGGCCGCGTCACGCTCGACCTGATGGTGGGCACACTGGACGCCATGCTGCCGCAGGTGGCGGCGCGGGTGCAGGCGTTTTATCTGCCGGCCGCCGCCGGCGGGCAGCCAGCGGCGCGCACGCTGGCCCGCGCGCTGGCCGGCCTGGCCGCGCCGGGCGCCACGCTGCAGGCGCAGGCACCCGATGAGGCATTGGTGTGGGCGCTGACGGCCGCCGGCTTCGTTTGCGAGGTCGCGGCGCAGTCGCCAGCGGACAGCGTCCCCGATATTCGCGCCGTGTACGCCAGCCGCAGTCCGCAGCCGCCGGCCCCGCCGGAGCCGGTGCGGCGCGCCGTCGTCATCGGCGCCGGGGTGGCTGGTTCCGCCCTCTGCGAGCGCTTGTGCGCGCGCGGCTGGGAGGTGGCGCTGATCGAACGCCATGACGGCCCGGCGCAGGAAGCGTCGGGCAACCATGCCGGCATCTTCATGCCGCTGCTGTCCAAGGACGACAATATTCCCACCCGCCTGACCCGCACCGCCTACCTGTTCGCACTGCGCGAATGGCAGCGCATGGGCGGCGTGGGCCAGGCCTTCAAGGGCGCCAGCTGCGGTGTGCTGCAACTGGCGCGCGATGCGGATCACGCGCGCGTGCAGCGCGAGGTGGTGGAAGCGGGCGACTATCCATCGCAATACGTGCGCTGGCTGGACGCGCCGGCCGCCAGCGACTTGCTCGGTTCGGCCACGCCGCACGGCGGCTGGCTGTTCGAGCAGGCTGGCTGGGCGCGTCCGTCGTCGCTGTGCGAGACCATGCTGGCAGCGTGCGGCGAGCGTTTGCGGCGCGTGTTCCACGCCGAGGCGCTGACGCTGGCGCGGGTGGACGGCGAGTGGCAGGTGCGGGCCGCCGACGGCGCGTTGCTGGCCCAGGCGCCCACGCTGATCCTGGCCAACGGCACGGGCGCCACGCGACTGGCGCAGGCGGCCGAGCTGCCGTTGTCGGCCTTGCGTGGCCAGGTCACGCATTTGACGCCGGACCGGGTGCCGGCGCTGTCGCTGGTGGTGTGCCGCGAAGGGTATGTGACGCCGCCGTCGGACGGCGTGGTGTGCGCCGGCGCCACCTATGGCACGGATGAGGACCCCGCGCTGCGCCCATCCTGCCACGAGGAGAACCTGGCGCGCCTGGCCGATATGCTGGCTGGCGTGTCGGCGGCCGGCGCGCCGCTGGCGGGCCGGGTCGGCTTCCGCTGCGCGGCGCCGGACCGGTTGCCGCTGGCCGGCCCGTTGCCCGACTATCCGTCGGCCGGCCGGCTGGAGCAATTGAGCGATGTGCCGCGCCTGCCTGGCCTGTATGGCTTGCTGGGCTATGCGTCGCGCGGCCTGATCTGGGCGCCGCTGATGGCGGAGTTCCTGGTGTCGCAGCTGGAACACACGCCCTTGCCCATGGAGGCATCGCTGGCGGCGGCGCTCGATCCGGGCCGCTTCCTGCTCAAGGAGCGGCGCCGCAGCCAGTAGCGCCCCGTGGCGGGGACGAGCGTTGCGTTCGCGCCAACATCCTTTTGCTCCAACGCAATTCCACGCGCTTGCACTTGTCAGCAGGATATAATTCAACTCCAACAATACGGGCACCAAGGGGCGCCGCGTGGCCCCTTTTGGAGAGTTGAATGATGGATGACCAAGCGGGTGCGCCCGAGCTGTTTTTGTTCCTGGCGTCGACCGTGCACGACATGAAGAACTCGATCGGTGTGCTCAGTGGCACGCTGGAGCAGTTGCTGTCGGCCGCGCCGCCGCCCACTGCCGCGCCGGCGGACGGCGAACCGGCCGAACCGACGCCCTACAACCAGATGGCGCACATGTTGTACCAGACGCGCCGCCTGAACGATAACCTGATCCAGTTGCTGGCCCTGTACAAGGAAGTGGGCAAGCCCGGCTACCCGTTCGATCCGGCGCCGCAGCAGATTGGCGAGCTGGTCGAACAGGTGGCGTCGCAAGCGCGCATCCTGCTCAAGTCGCGCGGCATCACGCTGGAACTCGACTATGCGCCGGAGCTGATCTGGAGCTTCGATGAAGACCTGGTGATCGGCGTGCTGGTACACGCCATCAACAACGCCATCCGCTACACCCGCGACCGCGTGCGCCTGGCCATCCGCGTCGATGGCGAGGAACTGGAATTGCGGGTCGAGGACAATGGCGACGGCTTCCCGCCCGCCATGCTGGCGGCCGGTGCGGCGCCCATGGAGCAGAGCCGCGTCAACTTCCTCACCAACAGCAGCGGCCTGGGGCTGTACTTCTCGCGCGAAGTGGCGCGCATGCACAAGCACCGTCAGCGCTGCGGCAGTATCGCGCTGTCCAATGGCGGCGCGCTGGGCGGCGGCTGCTTCGTCCTGCGTCTGCCATAGGATGCACACTATGACCAGCACCGCTCTCCATCCCGCCGCCAGCGACGTCGTCGACTGGGCCGAAAAACGCTACCTGCTGGTGGACGATTTTGTCGGCATCCGCCAGTTGCTGCGTGAATCGCTGCGCAACCTGGGCGCCAAGCATATCGACCAGGCGGCCAGCGGCGGCGAGGCCATGGTGTTGCTGGCCAAGACCCGTTACGACGTGGTGCTGTGCGATTACAACCTGGGCGACGGCAAGAACGGCCAGCAAGTGCTGGAGGAAGCCCGCATCAAGCATCTGATGCTGCCCAGCAGCGTGTGGCTGATGGTGTCGGCCGAAAAGAGCGTGGAATCCGTGATGGGCGCGGCCGAGCACCAGCCGGACGCCTACATCATCAAGCCCATCACGGAAGGCGTGCTGCTGACCCGCTTGAACCGCGTGTGGCACAAGAAGCAGATCTTCCGCGACATCGACCAGGCCTTTGGCGACAAGGACTTCCTGCGCGCGGCCCGCTTGTGCGACGAGCAGATCGCCCACAACAAGCTGCATGAGATCGACCTGTTGCGCATGAAGGCCAATCTGCTGCTCAAGGCGGGCGAGCCGGAGCAGGCGCGCGTCGTGTATGAGAAGGTGCTGGAGGGGCGCGAATACAACTGGGCCCGCACCGGCCTGGGCAAAATCCGCATGAACAATGGCGAGCTGGAAGCGGCGCGCCAGATGTTCCAGGGCGTGATCGGGGAAAACCGTTTTTATATCGACGCGTTCGACCAGTTGGCCCAGGCCTACCAGCGTATGGGCAAGACGGAGGAGGCTTGCGACGTGCTGGAAAAAGCGGCCAAATTGTCGCCCAATTCCGTGCCGCGCCAGCGCAGCCTGGGCGTGGCCGCGCTCAAGCTGGGCAATATTCCGCTGGCCGAGCGGGCCTTCCGCAAATGTATCGAGATCGGTGAATATTCCATCCTCAAGACGGTGGATGCCTATTTCGGCCTGGCCCGCGTGTATGGATTGAAGAACGATACCAAGGAGGCGCTGCGGCTGCTCAACTCCGCGCTGCAGCAGTTCTCGGGCGACCATGTGAACCTGCGGGCCAAGATCACGGAAGGCCTGGTCTACCACGAGAGCGGCGACTACCGGCGCGCCCGCAAGTCCGGCGACGAACTGGAACAGATGCTGGTGGAGGAAAAGCTGCGCCCCGACGTGTCCACGTGCATGGAGATGGCGACCTTGCTGTTCGCGGTGGGCGTCAAGGAAGCGCCGGTGGACTTGCTGTGCTACGTGGCCCGCAACAACGACGATAATGAACCGCTGCTGGACGATATCCAGAAAGTGTTCGACAAGGCCCGCATGAGCGAGGAGGGCGAGGCGCTCATCAAGTCGTCGCGCAAGGAAGCGGCGGATAGGATGAACAAGGGCGTGCTGCTGTGGAAGACGGGCAAGCTGGACGAGGCCGTCGAGTGGATGCGCGAGGCGCGCCTGGCGCTGCCCAACAACATGCGTATCCTGTTCAATTCGGCCCAGATCATCATCTCCCATCTGCAGCAGAAGGGCTACAACCGCGAACTGTCGGAGGAGGCCATCGGGGTGCTGATGCATGTCGATAAAATCGCGCCCGGCCAGCAGCGCTTCGCCCAGTTGATGGAGCAACTGGCCCTGCTGGCGCCAGCCCCCGTGGTGGCGTTGGACGCCGTGGCCGAGGCGCTGGAGCAGACCGCGTCCGAGTGACGGATGGACGCAACGGTGGCGACGGGCGTACGCTTGTTTCCCGCCGATCAAATGATTACACTGAAAATCCGGCGCGGCCCGCAGCGTATGCGGCCGGTCCGCGCCCTATGATAAGCAACAGCCAAGAGAAGGGCACACCCATGCGCGATATCGCCAAAGAAGTCTACGAAAAAATGAAAATCGGCGGCACCGCCTGGATCCGGCCGGTGACCGCCAAGGGCGACACGCTGGACAGTTTCCAGGGGGCGCTCGACAGCGCGAAACGGCTGGCCGAAGAAGGTTTGATCAATGTCGAGAAAGTGCAGCGCCAGGCGGACGGCCTGATCGAGGCCATCCGCATCCTGCGCCTGTCCTGAGGCCGGCGGCGCGGGCCGCCGTGGACAACGCCGTGGACAACTAACTTATTCCTGCGAGCCCGGCTTGGCTGCTGGCTTGGCTTTGACGGCGCGCGGTTTGGCGGGCGTTTTGGCGCCCGCCTTGGCCGGTGCCGGCTTGGCCGATTGCGCCGCTGGGGCCGTCGTTGGCTTGGCGGCGGCGCTGGCCGCCGTGGCGGCGTTGGCGGCCGATTTCGCCACCGAGGTGGCCGCTGCAGTGGCTGCGGCCGCCATCTTGCCGGCCGCGCTGGTCATCGCCTCCGGCCCCAGCGTGCTGGAGACGGCCTGCTTGAACTGATCCTGCAGCAAATTCCACCAGATGGCCGGATTGGCCATCTGCGCGGCCGCGTCGGCGCCCGGGCTGGCGGCCGGCTTGGCGGCGCTGCTACTGGCTGCCGCTGGGTTGGCTGATCCTGCGCTGGCGAACGGCGAGGCAGGGGCGGCCGCGGCTGGCGCGGGCGCGGGCGCAGATGGGGGGGGCGTCACCGGGGCCTTGGCGGCGGCAGCCTGGGCTTGCTGGAAGAAGACGGACGCGTAGGGCACCGCGTCGAGCATGGACTTGGTGTCGCCGCCGCCCTTGTTGACGGCCGCCGCCATGCTGGCGCCCACCGACTTGAGCGTGGCGATGGTGCCGCGCTGGACTTCCAGCGCCTGGATACTGCCGCGCAGCATGCTCATGTTCAGGTTCAGCCATGTTTCCACGGCCTTCAAGTCGTTGATCTTCTTGTCCAGTTCATCCACGGACAGGGTGGGCGCCGTCAGCCCTGGCACGCTCATGCTGCCCCACAGGTTCTTGACGAAATCGAGGGTGTCCGTCATCACTGCAGCACCTGGGATGTTGGGCATTTGAGGGGTTGACATGGCTGGTTTCTCCTATGAGTGAACGTTTAGCGTAGCAGATATCGGTAAGGCGTTCAAAAGGTTTTGACAACATTCGCGCGCGCCATTGACACGCCGTCTTGACGTGTCAGCGCAAGATGCGGCTCGCCGCTGTCAGCGGAGAAGTCCGTTGACACGTTACACTAGCGCCATGACGATCGCCACCTTCCTCCGCCCACGCCGCCGCTGGCTGCTGCTGGGCGCCGCCACCGTGGCCTTGCATTACCTGACCATCGATTGGGTGGGGACCCAACTGGGGCAGCGCGCGGCGCGCCGCCGGCCGCCGCCGTCGCTCGTCACGGCCCAGCTGCATCTGGCCTTGCCTCAGCGTCATGAGGCGGCGCCGCTGCCGGAGTTACAGCCTTTGAGCCCGTCCGCACCCAAGCCTGTGCCGAAGCTGCCGCGCCGGCCCGCCCCACCACCGCCCGCACCTGAACCTGCCGCCGAGCCGGCTCCCGCACCGGCGCCGCCAGTGGCCGACAGCGGCGCGAACGACAGTAACGCCTTGTCCGCGCCCGCCGGCCAGCCCCAGGCCGGCGCCGACAGCGCCCCAACGGCGGCGCAGCCGCAAGCGGGCGCCGGGCAGCCCACGCCCGGCGCGGCCCCGGCTCCCACGGCCCAGACCAGCGACGCGCCACCCCCGCCGCCCGTGCAGGCGCCGGGCCAGGGCATGCGGCGCTACAAGGTCAACCTGCCGCCATCGGCCGATCTGCTGCTCGACGTGCACCGGGTGGACGCCAACGGCACCAAATGGACGGGCGAGGCGGCCATGAAGTGGCATACTGACGGCGGCAGCTACACCTTGTCGGTGGAGGCCGGCATCAGCATGCTGGTCACCCGCCTCAACCTGCTGGTGCTGACCAGCGCCGGCACCATCGACGATTACGGCATCGCGCCCGTCACGGCCACGGAAAAGCGCAGCGGCCGTGCGCAGACGGCCACCCACTTCAACCGCGACGAGGGCAGCATCACGTTTTCCGCGTCCGAACGCAGTTATCCGCTGCTGGTGGGGGCGCAGGACAAGGCCACGGTGCCGTTCCAGCTGGGCGCGATCGGACGGGCCGACCCCAACCAGTTCGGCACGGACGTGGACATCCTGGTGGGCGAGGACAAGGAAGCGAACATCTTCCGCTTCCAGCTGGTGGGCGAGGAGGAGCTGGAAACGGGGCTGGGCAAGCTCCAGACCTGGCACCTGACCCGTCCGCCCAAGCCGGGCACCTATACATCGCGGCTGGACGTGTGGCTGGCGCCGTCGCATTACTGGTATCCGGTCCAGATACGCAATACAGAAGCGAGCGGCGCGCTCACCACACAGACCGTCGCCAGGATCACCATGACAAATTCGGGAAAATGACCATGACTACTTTGCATACTTCGGCGGCACTGCTGTTGGCGGCCGCCGTGCTGGCGGCGCCGGCGCAGGCCGCCCAGCACCGCCAGTCCACGGGCGCGAGCGCGGGCACGAGCACGGGCAACGGCGCCGGCACGGCCGCCGCCGGCGAACACCCCAGCGTGCGCCGCGCCTACAGCCTGCCGCCATCGGCCCAGCTGCACTACACCATCCAGGCCCGCCAGCGCAGCCTGCCCATCTCGGGCGACGCCGTGGTGGCGTGGCAAACGGGCGAGGGTAAATACAGCATCAACACGGAAAGCCACGCTGTCATTTTTGGCAAGATCCTGGAAAACCGCAGCGAGGGCGTGGTGGATGGCTACGGCCTGGCGCCCCTCACGTTCTACCAGAAGCGCTTCCGCAAGGACCCCAGCACCACGTCCTTCAAGCGCGACAGCAAGACCATCGTGTTCACGGACGGCGACGACAGCTACCCGCTCAAGGGCGGAGAGCAGGACCGCACCAGCGCTCCCTGGCAGTTGCTGGCCCAGGCCCGGGCCAACCCGGAGCGCTTCAAGCCGGGCACGGAATGGGCCTATTTCGTGGCCGGTTCGCGCGATGCCGAGCCGTGGGTGTTCAAGGTGGTCAACCAGGAGACGGTGCACACGGGCCAGGGTGATGTGAACGCGCTGCACCTGGTCAAGGCGCCGCCGCCGGACGCGCAAGGCCAGCAGGTGGACCTGTGGCTGGCGCCATCGCTGGAGTGGTATCCGGTGCGTATCCGCTTCGCTGACGCGGACGGCGACTTCGTCGACCAGACGCTCGACAAGATCAGCAGGAAATAGCCGCCGTGCCTGATATACTGACGCCCCCGCGATGAAGATGACGGGCCCGCGAGGGCGGCTTCTGTTGTCATCTTAATCATCATCGAGAATGGCACAGAATGATAGAAATAATGGCAAATGCAGCAATGGCAGATACCGCCGCGGCCGCGCAAGCACCGATCACCGAGCAAGAGCACCAGGATACGCTGCAAGCCCATTTCCAGCCCAATGTATCGGCTGACGAGATCGAGCAGGTCTACCACTTAAAGCGCGCGCAACCGCTGCTGCAAGTATTTACGGCCCTGTTCCACGGCGGCTTCGACGGCGTGCTGGTGCGGCTGCTGGTGCTGCGCGAACTGGCGTCCGACACGGCCACGTCGGCGTTTTCGCGCGCCGATATCAATACCCGCCTCGCCTACCTGCTGCCGGAAAGCCTGGAAACGGTGCTGATGCGCCTGCGCTCGAACCAGCTCCTGGCCTGGGACGCCCAGCAAGCCGTGTACCGCGTCACGCCCATGGCCCGCAACGTGCTGTCGGCCATCGACGGCCTGCTGGCGCTGGGCCAGAACGAGGACGAGGCGGAAATGGGCTTCCTGCTGTCGCAGGTGGCCGGGGCCCAGGCCGTGGGGGGCGTCACCGTCGAACAGCTGCAGCATTTGCTGGGCCGGCTGGTCGAACTGACCGAAGAATTCGCCGACGCCATCGCCTCCGGTTCCGAATTCCGCCTGCGCGCCTCGCAGGCCAAGTGGCACATGGCTTGCGACTGGGTGGAGAAGGGTTCCGAGATCCTGCGCGCCATCACGACCGACGAGAACGCGGACAGCGCCACCCATAAAGCGGCGCAGGCCATCGGCCGCGCCCAGAGCGCGCTGCTCAATATGCAGGGCATGTTCTCGCGCGCCCTGAACCAGATCGAACGCCAGCGCGTGCACCTGGGCCAATCCGGCCTGTCGACCACCGACATCAAGCGCTGGCTGCTGCAACATGAAGACCTGGCCTCGCTGGCCGACGGCGCCATCGACCAGCCGGTCGTGCCGCTGTTTATCACGCCGGCCGAAATGATCGACGTGGCCGAGACGGAGCTGCTGTCGGACCGCGTGTCCGGCGTGGCGCCGGGCGGCCTGCCGGCCGGCCAGGATGCACCCACCACCATCAACGACACACCCGCCATGCAAAAAGAACTGGATGACTGGCTGGCGCGCCTGTCCGACTTCGCCGCGCTGGGCAATTTCCCCAGCATCGCCGAGGAAGCTCCAAAATCGATTCCGATCCAGGATTCGCTGCTGCCGGCCACCTTCGCCGTGGCCTCCTACCGCGCCTCGCTGCTGCCGCTGCTGGGCGACGCCTCCGAGGCCAGCCTGCAAGGCGCCACGGCCGAACTGGCCCGCCTGCCCGTGACCTTCACCCCGTCCGACGAGATGATCGAACTGCCCGACCTGCATGTGGCGGCCATGTCGCTGGCCACGCTTTCCCTCTCCCTCGATCCGCAAGGCGACAAGACCGATGAATGACGATGCACAAATCCTGATCGCGCGCCTGCTGACGCACCAGACCCTGCGCCGCGACGACAAGCTGATCAAGCGCGTGCTGTCGGACGAATTGTTCCGCGCCGAGATCGACGCGCGCCTGCTGGCCACCGGCCTCAAGCTGCTCGATAACGTCTATGCCGACCACGTCACGCTGGCCCTCACGCGCGCCATCGAACCGAAGATTTTCGGCGCGCGCGACGTCTGGCAGAACAATAATTTCGGCCTGTCGCGCGACGGCGTGGCCTTGCTGGTGGTGTTGTGGGCGCAGATCATCCTGCCCAAGCGCGAACGCCAGGAAACCCACCAGCACGCCGAGGACGACCAGAACGACATGTTCGGCGTGGAGAAGCCTTTGCCGCGCGCCGAGGACACGTCGATCGGCATCGCCTACAAGGCGCTGCTGGCCGATTTTGGCGACAAGCTGGGCAAGAAGACCCGGCTGGACATGAACCTGGGCATCCTGGCCAAGCTGGGCTTCATCGAACGGCGCGGCGACGTGATCGTGGAAGGTCCGCTGCTGGACCTGATGATGGACACCGACCTGCTCAAGGAACGCATCATCAATGGCGCGCTGGCCGACGTGTTCAAGCGCGCCCCGGCCCAGATCATCCCCGTGCCGCGCGCCACGCCGCCGCTGGCCGCCGACGAGCCGCCCGCCGCGCCGGCCGACGAGGAGGAGCCAGCGTTCGAGGTGCCCGCCTTCGAGCTGCCGGCAGCCATCCACCGCGAGGCGCTGCCCGCCGGCGACGCCATCCAGACGCATGGCACCGACGATGGCGCCGACGACGATAACGCAAGCGAAAACGACAGCGCTTCCGACGCCGTGCCGTCCGACGATACTCCAGCCAGGGATTAATCCATGTTTCATATCAAATCACTCGAACTGGTGCACTGGGACTACTGGCAGCGCATCAAGAACATTCCGCTCGACGCCAAGATCATCACCATCGCCGGCCAGAACGGCTCCGGCAAGACCACGCTGCTGGACGCGCTGCGCACCCTGTTCGGCCTCGATTGCTCGATGGGCCGCACCTACAAGCACTACGCGCGCCACTCCGGCCAGCAGACGGCCTGGCTGCGCGCCGTGGTCGACAACAAGAACGTGGGCAAGCAGCTGTCGAACCGTCCGTTCCGCAGCTCCGGCTTCTTCAGCGACGACGAGGTGACGCTGTTCTGCCAGATACAGAAGAACGGTGGCGACTGGAAGCGCCAGTACCTGATGCGCCCCGGGAATGTGCAGATCGAGGACATCACGGAAGCGAACGACTGGCTGGGCGTGGAAAACTACCGCAAGCGCCTGGCCAACGCCGGCCTGTCGCCGGCCATGGCCAAGGTGCTGGCGCTGGAGCAGGGCGAGACGGACAAGCTGTGTGAATACGCGCCGCGCCAGTTGCTGGACCTGGTGTTCCAGGTGTTCGGCGACAAGGAAGTGCTGGACGCCTACGACGAGGCCAAGCGCCACCAGCGCGACACGGAACAGGAACTGAAGCGCTTCGAGTCGGAACTGGAAGCATCGAAGACCAACCTGGAAGGCTTGCGCCTGCGCGTGGCCAACTACCACCAGTGGGAAGACCTGAACAAGGAACGCCGCAACCTGCAGGAAGAAGTGCTGCCGACGCTGGAATACCATGAAGCGCGCGAAAAGCACGGCAACGTGAGCCGCCAGTTGCGCGACGCCCGCAAGCCGCTGGCGCAGGCTGACCAGCAGTTGACGGACAAGCGCAACGCGCTGGCCGCGCAAGCGAAGGCGCTGACGGAAGCGCAGCAGCATGAGACGGTGCTGGAGCAGGAATCGACGGCGCTGCAAAGCCGTTTGAGCCAGATCAACGGCAAACTCAAGCCGCTCGACAGCCTGCTGGAACAGAAAGCCCGCTTGCAAAAGCTGGCCGCCGATTCCGGCAACGACATCGCGGAAGTGGCGCAGCAGCTGGAGGAAAAGGAAGCGGAACTGGCGCGCCAGAAGCAGGCGCGCGAAGCCCTGTCGGCGCGCATCGCCGGCGAACTGGCCACCATCGCCGCTTTGCAGGGCAAGACGGCCATGCCGGAACCGGAAGCGGTGCGCGGCATGCGCCGTGCGCTGCGCGACGCCGGCATCGGCCACGCCATGCTGTCGGATATCGTGGAAGTGACGGACGCGCGCTGGCAAGGCGCCGTCGAGGGTGTGCTGGGTGGCTATGCCTCCGTGGTGCTGCTCGATAAAGCCAAGGATGCGCCAGCCGCCTACCGCCTGGCCGAGAAGGAACGCTATCGCCACTTCATCGTGCCGGACCTGGTCACGGCGCCCGGCGTCAAGGACGACAGCCTGCTGTCGGTGGTGAAGTTCTCGGCGCCGGTGCCGGCCTGGCTGGTGGACCAGCTGTCGCGCATCGCCCGGGTGGACACGGTGGACGAAGGCTTCAAGCTCGGCAAGGAAGAGGAATGGATCACGCCCGAGGCCTATCACCGCGAACGCCGCGGCGGCCGCTCGCTGTTCGTGGAAGCGTCGCGCTACCGCTTTGGTTCGGCCGGCCGCACCCAGCGGATGGAAGCGATCCAGCGCTCGCTGCCGGGGCTGGAGGCGCAGGAAGATGCGCTGACGCTGGCCATCAGCAAGCTGGCCTCGGAAACGAGCGCGCTCAAGGCCCGCATCGCCGGTGTGGACGCGGCCAAGGAACTGGCTGCGCGCCAGGCTGAATTCGACGAGGCGGCGCGCAACGCCGTGCCGCTGCGCGAGGAACGGATGGAAGTGGGCACCCGCCTGGGCGAGCTGCAGGCGCTGATCAAGGACGCCACCGTGCAGCGCACCCGTACCGACACCGTGTGGCAGAACGCGCGCTTCGCCCTGTCCGAGGCGGAAGCGGGCCTGCGCCTGACCAACAAGCGCCAGATCGAACAGCGCGGCGATCATGCGCGCGCGCTGCTGGCGCTGCGCCGCGCGTGGCGCCACCTGCCCAAGAGCTGGCGCCGTCCGGCGCGCCGCGCGCGTCTCGTGGCCGAGCACCAGAACTCGCACCAGGTGGCGCTGCGTATCCACAGCCTGGAAGCGAGCCTGGCCCGCAGCGACTGGGAACTGGACGCCACCGTGATCGACCAGTACCTGCGCCTGAACGAGCAGCTGCATGGCCGCCAGACGGAAACGGAGGAGCGCCGCTACCAGAACAACCGCGCCATCGAGGCCACCGGCAACGCGCGCGGCGCCTACATCGAGCGGCTGCGCTACACCATCAAGACCTACAGCAAGAACATCAAGGAGCTGGGCGAACTGGCCGGCATCGAAGTGCATGCCGATCCGGTGCGGCTGGAGAACGACGACACCCAGCTGGCCCAGGCCGGCCTGCACGTGCGCTTCAAGTTCGACGGCAAGGGGCCGATCGGCATGAACGACGGCGAAGCGTCCGGCGGCCAGCAGGTGATGAAGTCGCTGGTGCTGTTGATTGGTTTGTTGAAGTCGGAAGACGGTTCCGGCGGCTTCGTGTTCATCGACGAACCGTTCGCCCACCTGGACATCCGCAATATCCAGCTGGTGGGTGAGTTCCTCAAGAACACCGAGGCGCAATACCTGATGACGACGCCGCTGACGCACAACACGGACGTCTACGACCCGTCGGAACTGACGCTCATCACGAGCAAGAAGAAGAAAGACACGTTGTGGGCCCAGCCCATCTTCGTGCTGCAGCGCCGTACCGGCGAGGCCGTCAAGGCAGCCTGATCCATCCAAAATCGGGTCCAAAAAATCGGGGACGGACCCCAATTTCCGCATAGCGAAAATTGGGGTCCGTCCCCGATTTTTTAGCTCACCAGGTCGTCGTCGCTGCGTTCGCCGAGTAACTGGTCCAGCTGGTCGCCCAGCCGTTGCGCCAGCTCGCCGCCCTTGGCTTTCAATACCGCTTCCAGATAGGGGCGCCGCAATTCGCGGAAGTCTTCCACGCACGCGGCTTTCTCCACCTTCAGCTGCAAGGTGAAGCCGCGCAAGCCGATCGTGCTCTTGATGGTCTTGTTGTAGAAATCGTACAGCGCTTGAAATTGTTCGGCCTTGCTCGGTCTGTCCGGCGCCACCACCAAGGGGACGGTGGGAATGGTGAGAGGTGCAGGCATTGCCGCCACCGGCGCGGGCGCGGCGACCGGCGTTGGCGCCGCCAGCGCTTCCGCCGTCGCCTCCAGCGGTGTGTCGATCGTGTTGTAGCTGGTGGACAGCACGATGAACTGCTGCGCCAGTAGTTCCTGCATGGCGTCGGCCGTCAGGCCCAGGCCGGCCACGTTGCGTAACAGCTCGTCGTCCGGCCGGTGGCCATCGACCATCACCAGCAGCGTGCGCAAACGCGGCGCCAGCTGGTAGCACCGGGTGGCGATCTCTTCGCGCCCCTTGGCGGTTTTGTCGTAGATGGACGTCTTCATCAACTGGTGCAATTTCGTGACGTTTCTTTATGGAATTTAAAGTTGCCTCATGGTTATATGAAGCATACCACTAAATGTCCGCTTTCCAGTCGCTATGATAGTCCCGCCAGGGCGAAACGGGCGCAGGTTTCGCCCTTACTGCAAGCGGTCCAGCGGGCCGCGCGGCACCGGCTGCTGGCCGCGCTGCCAGCGCGCCAGTAACAAATGGTAGCTGCCGAAGAAGCCGGCCAGCACGCAGAACGGCAACACCGTCAGCGGGTTGCGGTGGAATTCCTCGGGCGACAACGGGGTGCCGTTGTGCATCTGCAGATACAGTTCGAAACCGCGATACAGCAGCCGGGCGATGAACAGCATCGACACCAGCACGCCCAGGCGCAGGTTGGGGGTGTAGAAATAGCCTTCGGGCGTGTTCTCCAGGCGGCTCAGCCGCATGTTGCGGAAGCCCAGCGCGATCCCCCCGGCCAGGCCCAGCGCCAGCGCGCCCAGCGCCAGCGGGCTGTCGAGCACCTTGGCGGCCAGCCCGCCCACCAGCGCCGCCAGCAGCAGCACCACGGCGTAGTGGCGCCACAGGATGGACTGGCTGCGGCCCATGGCCGCCTTGAGGCGGGAATAAATGCGCCATACCAGCAGGGGCACCAGCAACAGCAGGATGATCGTCGTAATTTCCATTTCAGCGTTCCAGAGACATCAGAGACGGCGGCACCGCGCCGCGCACCGCGATTGTAAGCCAGAACGGTGACGCATTGACTTTCCCCGTGCGTATCAGCAATATGGGGCGACCGCCGCACAGACACGGACCGCCGCCGACATGAGTACATTGATTCCGCCGCTGCCGCCCGGCATGGGCCTGATGGCCGCCTCGCCCAACAGCGGGCCGCAGGATGGCCGCTACCAGCAGCCAGCGCCTGCGCTGCGGGCCATCGTCGACGCGCCGCGCGCGCCGGCCCTGAGCCTGAGCCCGCGCCGCGACCTGGCCGCCATGGTGCAGACGCCCGCGCTGCCCGGCATCGAGGAAGTGTCGCAGCCGGAGCTGAAGCTGGCCGGCCTGCGCATCAACCCCCGCACCTGCGCCGCCAGCCGCTTCGCCTACGGCGCCGACCTGACCCTGCTCGATATCGCCAGCGGCAAGGAAAGCCGTATCCGCGGCTTGCCGCGCGCGCTGCGCGTGTCCGACCTGAGCTGGGCGCCCGACCAGCGCCACCTGGCGTTCAGCCACGTGGCCTACAAGGGCGACCGCGGGGAAGTCCAACTGTGGCTGGTCGACATCGCCGCCCGCCGCGCGCGCCGGCTGGTGAGCCAGCCCCTGTCGGCGGTGCTGAGCCGGGGCTTCTCGTGGCTGCCCGACGGCAGCGGCCTGCTGCTGCAACTGCGCCCGGCCGGGATGAGCAAGCCGCCCGTCGCGCATCCCGTCCCGGCCGGCCCCATGCAGCTCGACAGCGATGCGGAAGGCGCCGTGCGCCAGCTGCGCACCTACCAGGACCTGCTGCGCAGCGAGGACGATGCGCGCCTGTTCGAGTATTACATCACCGTGCAGCTGGCCCACACGGACCTGCAGGGCAGTGTGCGCTTGCTGGGCGAACCGGACCTGTTTTCGCGCGTGTCGGTGGCGCCGGGCGGCCAGTACCTGCTCACCCAGAGCATCATGCGGCCGTATTCCTACCTGGTGCCCGTGTCCAGCTTCGGCGAGCGGATCGAAGTGCGCGACATGCACGCCAAACTGCTGCACACGGTGGCCATGCTGCCGCTGGAGGAGGGGCTGCCGCCGGGGAACGATGCCGTGTCGGCCGGCGTGCGCCACGTGTCCTGGCGCGCCGACGCGCCGGCCTCGCTGCTGTGGGCCGAGGCCCAGGATGGCGGCGACCCGGCCCGTCACGTGGAGCACCGCGACGTGCTGTACCTGCACGCGGCGCCGTTCCATGGCGCGCCGCAGGTGCTGGCGCGGCTGGCCATGCGCTACGGCGGCATCGCCTGGGGGCGGGGCGACGTGGCCCTGCTCAACGAGCGCTGGCACAAGACGCGGGCCGTGCGCCAGTGGATGATCGCGCCCGACCATCCGGCGCTGGCGCCGGAACTGATCTACGAAGGTTCCTACGAGGACCGCTACAGCAGCCCCGGCGCGCCCGTGATGCGGGCCGACGCCAGCGGCTTCCCACGCCTCGTGATCGGGCCGGAGACCACCATCCTGCTCGATGGCGCCGGCGCCACGCCGGAGGGCGACCGTCCCTTCATCGACCGCCTGAGCCTGACCACGCGCAAGAAGGAACGGCTGTTCCAGAGCGCCGCCCCGTATTACGAGAACGTGGCGGCCGTGTTGAACGAGGAGGGCACGCTGCTGCTGACCACGCGCGAATCGCCCACCGAGCGGCCTAATTACTACGTGCGCGACCTGCGCCTGCCGCCGGAAGCGCAGTTGCGCGCGCTGACCAGCTTCCCCCATCCCACGCCCGAACTGAAGGACGTGCAGAAGGAGCAGATCCGCTACCGCCGCAACGACGGCGTGGAACTGACGGCCACGTTGATGCTGCCGCCCGGCTACCTCGCCTCCCGCGACGGCCCGTTGCCGATGCTGATGTGGGCCTATCCGCACGAATTCAAGTCGGCCAGCGCGGCCAGCCAGACCACGGGCTCGCCGTACCACTTCAATGCCGTCAGCTACTGGGGGCCGGCCGCTTACCTGGCCGTCGGTTACGCGGTGCTGGACAACCCCTCGTTCCCCATCATCGGCAGCGGCGATGCGGAACCGAACGACAGCTATCTGGCCCAGCTGGTGGCCGACGCCGAGGCGGCCGTGGAGGAGGTGGTGCGGCGCGGCGTGGCCGACCGGCGCCGCATCGCCGTCGGCGGCCATTCCTACGGCGCCTTCATGACGGGCAACCTGCTGGCCCACACGCGCCTGTTCCGGGCCGGCATCGCGCGCAGCGGCGCCTACAACCGCACGCTCACCCCGTTCGGCTTCCAGTCCGAGGAGCGGCCGTTCTGGCAGGCGGCCGAGGTGTACCAGGCCATGTCGCCGTTCAACCACGCCGACAAGATCAAGGACGCCATGTTGTTTATTCACGGTGAGCAGGACAGCAATCCCGGTACCTTCCCCATGCAGAGCGAGCGCATGTTCCAGGCCATCAAAGGACTGGGCGGCACGGCGCGGCTGGTGATGCTGCCCAACGAGGCGCACGCCTACCGGGCGCGCGAATCGATCCTGCACATGTTGTACGAGACGCACCGTTGGCTGGACAAATACGTCAAGCACGCGGAGTGAGACGCGGGCGCGCCCGCGCGCCTCGCCCCGTCCGGCATCGGTAGCCAGATCAAATTGTGTTCAGATCGGGCAGGGCGGGGGCTGCGGCGGCGTAGAATGGAGGCTCATCGCCAGCCACCCTGGAGGGAAATCATGCATAGTGCCGCCATCCACGCCCACCGCGCGCCAGACCCGGCCCCGGTCGACGATCCGGTGCCGGAGCCACCACCGCACCAACCGCATCCCGTGCCCCAGGATGACCCGGTGCCCGATCACAATCCGGCTGGACAGCCAGGATAGGATCGCGCCGGGAGGGCGGGCGACGACAGCTTTGCCGCTTAGTCGAACGCCCAGGTGTAGAGCACGTCCAGCGCGTTGTTGGTGCCGGTCTGGAATTGCAGCGTGATGCGCGGGTTGAGTTTGTAGCGCAGCTTGACCAGGCTGGTGGCGGAACTGGCGCCCTGTTCAAAACTCAGGTAGGCGCGCGAGGACAAACGCTTGCCCACCGTGACCACCGTCGTCTCCAATCCCTTGGCCTGGCTCACGCCCAATTCGTCCACCCCCAGCGTGTTGGCCAGCCGGCCCTGGCCGCCGCCGAACAGCGCGCCGGCCGCCGTGCTGAGCAGGGCCATGTCGTTGCCGGCCGTGCTGTCGATGCCGTGGCCCAGTACCAGCCAGGCCAGCTTGTCGCTGTCGGAGACGGCCGGCGTGGACACCAGCTTGGCCACCGGCGCCAGCGCCGTGCCGCGCACTTCCACGCCCGCTTCCACGTTGTTCTCGTTGAGCGCTTCGCCTTCGGGGCGCTTGCGCACGGCCAGGATG
Source organism: Rugamonas apoptosis (assembly GCF_014042355.1). GTDB lineage: Bacteria > Pseudomonadota > Gammaproteobacteria > Burkholderiales > Burkholderiaceae_D > Rugamonas > Rugamonas apoptosis. The sequence goes on along the minus strand of NZ_JACEZU010000001.1, from coordinate 26,959 downwards.
TTCAAACCCGGATTGTCGTACGCGCCCGTGAAATTGATCACGCCTTTCTCGATCGCCAGCTTTTGTCCGTAGGCGGCATAAGTGCCGCTGGCCACGCGGATGCTGCCCGTCACGCGCGGCGGCCGGCGGTCCGCCACCCGGATGCGCACGGCGCCGGCCAGTTGCGCGTCCAGTCCCTTGCCTTTGAGCGTGAAGGCGTCGCCCAGGTCGGCCTCGATGTCCACGTTGAGCGGCAGGGATTTGCTGTCCTTAACGGGCGCCGCGCCGCGTCCGAGGATCACCACGTCGCTGCTCATGGTGGGTGTGTCCTGGCTGGCCAGTTCGATGTTGGCGCGGTCGGCCCGGAACCGTCCATCGAGCTGGAAGCGCTTGCTGTCGCGCACCAGCGTGCTTTGGCCGCTGATGACCAGCGTGCGGTCGGGCCGGGCCAGCACTTCCAGCTGGTCGGCCGTCAGCTTGAGCTGCATACTCGCTTCCGCGTTGGCGAAGCGGATCGCGCCTTCCGCCTGCGCGTGGCCTTCGGCACCGTCGAACGTCAGTTTTTGCAGCACCAGCTGGTCGCCCGCCAGGCGCGCCTGTAATTGGCCGTTGCGCAGGCGGATGCCTTGCTCGGCCCAGTTCAGCACCAGCTTGTCGCCCGTGATGTCGCCGTTCAGTTGCGGCGCGCCCCAGGTGCCGGCGCCGGACATGGCCAGCTTGAGCGTGCCGTCCAGCTCCAGTCCCGGTTGGCCCGCCAGCGGCGCCAGCCAGGCCAGCGATCCCATGTTGGCGCTGCCGTTCATGGTCAGCGCGCTGGCGTCGGCCAGCTTGCCGTCGATTAGCTGGGCGTTGGCGTCGAGCCGGGCCTGGCCGGCGCGGCTGCCGTCCAGCGCCAGTTGCAAACGCAGCGCGCCGGCGGCCGCGTCCACCCGCGCGTCCAGTTGCTTGAGGCCCAGCGGCAGCGGCACTTCCGCGCCCATCACGGTCAGGTCGCCCTGCTCGCGGTACAGGTGCAGCATGCCGTCCACGGCCGGCGCGCCGCGGGTTGGCCCGGCTTGGGCGGCCTGCACGGCCAGCGACCAGGCCGCGCCCACTGTCATGTCGCTCTTGATGTTGTCGCGCCAGGCGTCGGATAACTGGGCCAGGTAGTTGACGGGCACCCCGGCCGCCTGGCCCTTGCTGCGCCACTGCGGGCCATTCTTTTCCACGTTCTCGATGCGGATCGAACCGGACGGCAGCACCAGGGCCGTGGCGCCCAGCGCGATCTGTTCCGGGTGCAGCAGGCCGGCCACGCCGCCACCGGCCGGGGCGGCCAGCCGCAGCGGCGCCGGTGCTTGCAGGGTGAGGGCATAGCGGCCACGGTTTTGCAGGGTGTCGATGGCGCCGCTCCAGGCGTCGCCGTTCCAGCCGCCCTTGAGGCGCATGGCCGCGTCGAAGTCGCGGTTGCCGCCGCTCAGTTGCAGCACATGTGCCGTGCGCGTGCCGCTGGCCTGCAGGTGGGCGCGGTCCAGCGTGAGGGCGGGCGAGTCGTAGCCGGTGATGGCGAGGTCGGCCACCACGGGATCGTCGCTGGTATTGGCATTCGCCCCGGCCGCGGGGTTCGCGCCCAGGCTGGCGCTGCCGCGCAGCGATTTGACCTGCTGCTGGCCAGGTGCGCGCAGATTGGCGCCGTCCACCGTCAGCGTCAGCGCGGGCCGCTCAGCGCTACCCGACAGCGTGCCCGCCGCGTGCAGCGTGCCGCCAAATTGCGGACCGGCGCTGGCCAGTTGGGGCGCCTCCAGTTTCCAGTCCAGCCGGTCGCGCGGACTGCCGAACGCGCCCAATGCCTGCATGCTGTTCGGCCCCAGTTGCAGCTTGACGTCGGCGTTGCCGATGTGGCGAGGATCGGCGGCCAGCTTCGCGTAGCCCGACAACGGGCTGCCCGACAGCGTTGACGGTTGCAGTTTCAGGTCGAGCGCGGCGCGCCAGTCGCCGCCCAGCGCGGCGTTGCCACTGAATTCGGCGTTGACGGCGCCGCCGGGATAGGCGCCGAACGCGGCTGGGTTGACACGCTGCGCGCTGCCGGACGCCTTCAGTTCAACTTGATGCGATGGGCCGGCCAGCCACACCTCGCCGCTGGCGTGCAGCACACTGTCGGGCACGGGATGGCGTGCCGCCACCACGCCCAGGCCCCGCAAGTTCGCGTCGAAGCTGGTGCGCGGCGCGGCCAGCGTGCCGCGCACCGTGCCGCTGGCGGCCAGGGCGCCCAGCAGTTTGCCGCCGGCCGAGTTCAGGTCGCGCGCATCGATCTTCCAGTCCAGTTGCTGGTCCGGCGTGCCCAGGCCGCCATGCAGTTCGGCCGTGTTCTGGCCCAATGCGAGACGGGCTGCCACAGCGCTGATGCGCTGGGCGTCGGCCGTCAGCTTGCCGGCGCCGGACAGGGGCTGACCCAGCAGTTTTCCCGGCTTGAGTGTGAAGTCGGCCGCCACCTGCCACGCGGGCGACAAATGGCCGCTGGCGTTGACGTCGGCGTTGATGTCGGCCACCGGGTAGTTGCCGAAGGCGGCCGGATCGAAGTGCTCGGCGGTGATGGCGGCCTTGAACGCTTGCGCGTCGCGCAGGCTGGCCTGGCCGCTGGCGCTCACGCTGCCTTTGCGCAGTTGCAGGCGGGCTTGCCGCAGTTGCAGCAGTTCGTCGGCCAGCGTCGCCTGCAGGTCCAGCCGCAGGCCGTCCTGCCCCAGCGCGGCGTGCAGCGTCTGCTGCTTGCTGTCGCTGTCCACAATCACGTCGCCGCCGATATTGGTCGCATGCAGGCTGCCCACCACATGCTGCAGATTCAGGCGTTCCGCGCGCAACGCGAGTTTGGCCCGGTCCACGCCGGCCTGTGGTCCGCCGCGCGTGATGCGGGCCTCCCCCGTGAAGCGGCCCGCCGCGCCCAGGTCGATGGCGATGGCATCGATGGTGGCCGCCGTCAGCGTGCCGCCCAGCTTCGCCGTGGCGCCTTGCAGCGGCAGGCGTTGCTGGTCCAGCGGGCCGGGCTGGCCTTCGTTGCGCAGCGCCAGTTGCCCCGACAGCGCCTGCTTGCCGTCGATGCGGGCCGCCAGTTGCACGGCCAGCCGTGCGTGCGGCCACGCGGCGCGGTAGCCGGAAGGGTCGATGCCGCTGGCCTTCAGTTCCAGTGCATGCAGGATCACGGGGTCGAACGGCGCCAGCGCCAGCGTGGCCGTACCACTGGCCGTGCCGGCTGTGCCGTCCGCGTCCAGCCGCAGCAGCGACAGGTCGCCTTGCGCCCGCATCCGCAGTTGGGCCGGGTGGGGCGGCGCGTTCGTCGTCTGCGGCGTGGCCGCCGTCTGCGTCAGGCTGGCCTTGCCCGCGACGGTGAATGGACGCACCGCGCCCAGCGTGAGCTGCGCTTGCAGGCGGCCGATATCCGTCATGGCTTCGCCGTTTTCCAGCCGCCAGCCGTTGCCGTCGCCCGTGAGCCGCAGGCGGATCTGGCTGACCTGGGTGCGGCTGCCGTGATCGAGCACGGTCAACTGGCCCAGGCGGGCGTCCGCGATGTGCAGCCGGAACGGCGCGGCCAGCGAGGCGGGCATCACGGCCGGGGTGGCGGGGCCGGTGCTGTTGACGGTCAGCGCGTTCGCTTGCAGTTCGCTGATGGCCACGCCCTCTGAAAAGAACTGCAGCGGCGACCAGGTGATATCGATGCCGTCCACCGTGATGACGGTGCCTTCGCTGCGGTGCACCAGCCGCGCGATGTGCATGCGGTGGTACAGCGAGCCGCTCACGCCCTGCACTTCGATCTGGCCGCCGCTGGCGGCGGCGATGCGCCGCATCAGCTGCTGCAAGGTGCTTTCGCGGCCCAGCAGCCAGAGGGTGCCGCCCAGCGCCACGCCCGCCACGCCCACGCCGATCAGGGTGCGGCGCAGCCAGCGGCGCTGGCGTCGTGGCGGCGGGGAGGGTGGCGTACCGCCGGTGGTGGCGGTGGCGGGCAGGTGGTCGGCGTCGGACATCAGAACGTGAATCCCAGTGAGAAGTGCAAACGGTATTTGCGTACGGCGTGGCCGTAGGCGAGATCGACGTTGATGGGGCCCACGGGGCTCTTCCACCGTCCGCCCACGCCGTAGCCGGACTTGGGATGCAAGTCCTTGATGGTGTCGGCTGCGCTGCCGGCATCGTAGAACACGGCCGCGCCCCAGGTGGGCTTGAACCAGTACTGGAATTCGGCGCTGCCGGTGCTCATGTAACGTCCGCCCGTGATGGCCGTGCCTTCCTGGATACCCAGCTGCTGGTAGGCGTAGCCGCGCACGGACTGGTCGCCGCCGGCGCGGAACAGATACACGGCCGGCACGCCTTGCTTCTCGCGCGAAGCGAGGGCGCCCCCTTCGGCGCGCAGGATCATGTTGCTGTGGGCGCCCAGCGGGTGGTACAGCACGGCGCGCGCGTAGCCGCGCACGAACGCCTGGTCGGTCAGGATGGGCAGCAGTGCGCCGCCCAGCTGGGCGTTGATCACATAGCCCTTGGTGGGGAACAGCAGGCTGTCCAGGTGGCGCCAGGTGGCGCCGTAGGTGAGCGGCAAGCTCTTGCTGCTGCCCGTCTCCACGTTGGCGATGGTCTTGGTCTCGCTGAGGAACTCCAGCGTCAGGCTGCGTTCCAGCAGCGGCGTGCCCCACGCGCGCTTGCCCGAGATGGCCGCCACGCTGGTGATCTCGCCCGAAATGTCGCTCCGCTCGAACGAGGCGCCGATGCTGTCACGGTAGCCTTGCGCCGTGACGGGGTAGTAGAAGTCGCTGTGCGCGCTCTGCTTCTTCGTTTCCAGCGTCAGCGCGCTTTTCATGCGCAGGCCGAACAGGGACAGGTCGTCGTAGGTGAGCGAGGCGCGATTCCCCGTGTTGGTACTGTAACCAAGACCGGCGCTGGCGTTCTTGCGTTTGTTCTCCGTCACCCGCACCAGCAGCGGTAGCGGTGGCATGGGGGCCGGCGCTTGACCCTGGGCCTGCGCCTGGGGCTGGGCCTGGGCTTGGGTGGCCTCGCCCGCCGCCAGCTGTTCGCCGATCACGGCGCTCATGTCGGCGCTCACTTCCACGGTGGCGAAGTAGCCGGTGTCCTGCAAGCGTCCCTGGAACGCTTGCAGCGCCGCTTCGCTGTAGTCGTCGCCGGGCTGGATCTGGTTCAGGTTGGCCACGATGGAGGGCGGATAGCGCTTCAGGCCTTCGATGCGCAATGCGCCGAAATGCAGTTCCGGGCCACTGTCGAGCACCACACGCAGCAGCGCCAGGTGGGTGTCGGGATCGACGGCGGCCTGGCTGTCGATCAGCTGGGCGCGCGGGTAGCGGGTCTGCACCACCTGGCGCAACAGGGCGCGCTTGGCCTGTTCCCAGTCGGCCTGGCGGAACACGGCGCCGCGCGGCAAGCCCCAGCTGGCCAGCAGCGCGTCGCGGTCGTAGCGGCGGTCGGCGGGCTGGCCCGGCGGCGGTTCGAAGCCTTGCAGTTCCAGTTCCACCTCGCCCACCCGCACCGGTTCACCCGGCTGCACGCGGATCAGCACCAGCGGTTCATCGCCTTCCGCGTCCAGCCGCACGCTCACTTCGGGCGAGTAATAGCCGTCGGTGGCCACCAGCGTGCGGATCTGGGCCGGCGCCACGCGCACCATGCGCTGCAACTGCTCGCGGTCGATGCGGGCGTTGCCGCGAAAACGTTCCAGGTCCAGGTTCTGTTCCAGCAGCGTGTCGAGCGGGCGCGGCGCGTCGATGCGCACCCGGTAGCGCAGCCCGTCGGCCAAGGCCGGGGCGCAGGTGAGCACGGCGACCGCCAGCAGCGCGGCGGCGCGTGCCAGCGGGGGCCATGCGGGAGGCGATACCACGGACGATACCGTGAGCGATATCGTGTGCAATACCGGGGGCGATACCGGGGGCGATACTTTTGCGGCCAGTTGTGCCAAAATTCGTGATCCTGCCTCGGTGCGGGCGGGTGGTGCCGGAAACATGGGACTCCATCGGGATGTGCGCTATGCGCATGTTACCGGATTGCCTAAACCGATGGCGTACTTATAATGTTGTACTCTCCACCGCAACACCGACAGAAAGACTGCAATGCTACCTACCGATACCGCCCTGGTGCTCTTTAGCGGCGGGCAAGATTCCACCACTTGCCTGGCTTGGGCCCTGCAGCACTACGCCCGGGTGGAAACCATCGGCTTCGACTACGGCCAGCGCCACGCCGTCGAGCTGACCGTGCGTCCCACCGTGCTGGCCAGGCTGCGCGCCCACAACCGCGACTGGGACGCCAAGCTGGGCGAGGACCACATGATCGACTTGTCGCTGATCTCGGCCATCTCGCAAACGGCCATGACGCACGACATCGCCATCGAAACCCAGGCCAACGGCTTGCCCAACACCTTCGTCCCCGGCCGCAACCTGCTGTTCATGACGGTGGCCGCCACCGTGGCCTACCGGCGCGGCCTGAGCGTGCTGGTGGGCGGCATGTGCGAGACGGACTTCTCCGGCTACCCCGACTGCCGCGACGACACCATGAAGGCGCTGCAAGTGGCGCTCAACCTGGGCATGGACAGCCGCTTCAAGCTGGAAACCCCGCTCATGTGGCGCGACAAGCGCCAGACCTGGGAGCTGGCGCACGCGCTGGGCGGGACCGCGCTGGTGGACCTGATCCGCGACGAAACCCACACCTGCTACCTGGGCGAGCGCGGCACGCTGCACGACTGGGGTTATGGCTGCGGCACCTGCCCGGCCTGCGCCCTGCGCGCGCGCGGCTACCGCCAGTACGCCGGCACCGAGGCGCCGGCCGCCTGAGCCGTCGCGGGCGCGGCCACCGGCGCCGCGCCCCTGCGAACGCCTCGCTGTTGCTGGGATGCCTGAAGTGCGTTGCATGGCGGCACTCTCTCACGTACTATCGGGCATGGGATGGACGCGGCCGTCCCATGCCGGCGTGCCGCTTCCGCTTCCAACCTTAGGCGACGAACGCAGATGACCCCCCTCGCTTCCCGACCTCGCATCGTCCGGTTGCTGCAAGCCTTGCTGCGCCCGGCCGTCCTGGCCGGCGTAATCCTGGCCGCCGGGCTGGTGGTGACGGCCGGCCTGTGGCGGGACGCGCGCGCCGACGCCGAGCGCGATGCCCAGACCGAATTCGATTTCCGGGTGCGCGAACTGGTCAACAACATCGCCCAGCGCATGGACGCCTATCTGCAAGTGTTGTACGGCGTGCAGGGCCTGTTCGCCAGTTCCGATGCCGTGACGCGCGATGAATTCCACAGCTACCTGGAAGGGCAGGGCTTGAGCATGCACCTGCCCGGCATGCATGGCGTGGGCTATATGCGGCTGGTGGCCGGGGCCCAGCGGGCGGCCCACGTGGCGGCCGTGCGCAGCGAGGGATACGCTGATTACGCCCTGTTCCCGCCCGGCGAACGGGAGCAGTATGCGCCCGTGGTGTACCTGGAACCGTTCAGCGGCAACAACCTGCTGGCCTTCGGCTTCGACGCATTTTCCGAGCCGGTGCGCCGCGCCGCGCTGGTGCAGGCGCGCGACTCCGGCCAGCCGGCCATGAGCGGGCGCATCCGGCTGCTGCAGGACGGCACCGGCAGCGGCCAGTCCGGCTTTCTGATCATGTTGCCCGATTACTACAGCCACCTGCCGCGCGCCACGCTGGCCCAGCGCCGGGCCGCGCTGCGGGGCTGGATCTATGCGCCATTTCGCATGGTGGAGGTGATGGCGGGGCTGGACCGTGGACGTGGCCTGGGCCTGGAGCTGGCGATCTACGACGGCGAGTCGCACGACCCGGCCGCGCTGATGTACGACAGCGCGGCCGGCCACCCGCCCTGGACCCGTCAGACGGTGCAGCCCATACGGTTGGCTGGCCACCGCTGGACGCTGCGCATCGGCGCCGCGCCGGCCGCGCCCGCCTTGTCGGAGCGGATCGGCAAACCGCAACTGGTGGGCGGTGGCGGCGTGGCGCTGTCGGTGCTGCTGGCCGGGCTGGCGTGGCTGCTGGCGCACAGCCGGGCCCAGGCCAACCAGGCGCTGGCCCAGGCGCACCGGCTGGCCAGCGAACTGCGCGAGGGGGAGGCGTCGCTCAAGCAGCTGGCTGAGCGGGCCCAGCGCAGCCAGACCATGTTGCGCAGCATACTCGATTCCACCGTCGATGGCATCCTGGTCGACAGTGCGGACGGCACCGTGTTCGATTCCAACCGCCGCTTCCGTGAGCTATGGAACCTGCCCGAGCAGCTGGACTGGCAGGCCGACGGCGCCGTGCTGCTGGCGCACATGGCGTCGCAGCTGGTGGGCGACGCGCCGCTGCGCCACGCCGGTGCGCCGGCGGGCGGGCAGCCGGGCGAGCCGTCGGGGGCGCGGCGCGGACCGCACAGCACACTGCTGCGCACCAAGGATGGGCGCGTGATCGAGCAAGTCACGCGCAGCCTCACGCTGGGCAGCGCGGCGGCGCGCCTGTGGTCGTTCCGCGACGTCACGGAGCCGACCCGCAACGGCCAGCGCGAGCAGACCCGGCGCCAGGTGCTGGAATTGCTGGCCACCGGCGCGCCGCTGCAAACCATCCTCGAAAGCGTGGTGCTGAGCGTGGAGGCCGACTATCCGGACATGCTGTGCAGCGTCCTGCTGCTGGACGAGGCGGGCGAGCACTTGCTGGTGGCCGCCGCGCCCAGCCTGCCGGCCTTCTTCAACGCGGCCATGCACGGCATGTCGATCCACAGCGCCGAGGGCAGTTGTTGCCGCGCGGCCCAGACCGGCCAGCGCGTGATCGTGGAGGATATCCGCCACGACCCGGCCTGGAGCGGCAACGCGGCGCTGGCCGCGCGCGCCGGACTGGGTTCCTGCTGGTCCGAGCCTATCCTGGGCGCCAACGGCAAGGTGCTGGGCACGTTCGCCATCTACCACCAGGCGCCGCACCGGCCCAGCCTGGCCAACATCGCGCTGATCGAGCAAGCGTCGCGGCTGGCCGGCATCGCCATCGAACAGGCCCGGGCCGCGCAGGCCTTGCGCGTCGGCGAGGCGCGCTTTCGCAGCCTGTACGACAACGCCCCGGTCGCCTTGTGGGAGCAGGACTGGTCGGCCGTGCGCGCGGCCTTGTCGGAGCTGGGCTTGCAAGGGGCGGAGGAGCCGATGCGCTATTTGCAAGCCCATCCGGGCGAGCTGCGCCGGCTGGCCGGGCTGGTGCGTATCCTGGACGCCAACGGCGCCGCGCTGGCCCAGGTGGGGGCGGCGCCCGGCGGCAAGGACCTGGCCGCGCTCAGCCTGGCCCAGTTGTTCGATGCCGACGCCATGCCCGCCTTCGCGCGGGCGCTGGCGGCGCTGGCCGGCGGCCAGCAATTGTTCGCCTGCGAAGGCAGCTTCCAGCGGCTCGACGGTAAATCGCGGCTGAACGAGCTGACCTTGCTGGTGATGCCGGGCCATACGCTGAGCCTGGACTTCATCATCGTCTCGACGGTCGATATCACGGAGCGGCGCCGCATGAACGATGAGTTGCTGGTGCTGGCCACGACGGACTTTTTGACGGGGCTGCCGAACCGGCGCGAATTCATGCGCCAGCTGGACGCGGAGCAGGCCCGCCTGCAGCGCGACGTGGGCGGCTGCGCGGCGGTGCTGATGCTGGACCTGGACTTGTTCAAGCACGTCAACGATGAATACGGCCACGCCACCGGCGACGCCGTGCTGCGCCACCTGGCCGGCCTGATGCGCGACAGCCAGCGAAAGATCGACATGCTGGGACGGGTGGGCGGCGAGGAATTCGCCATTTTGCTGCCCGGCGCGGACCTGGACGCGGCCGCCGCCTTCGCCGAGCGGCTGCGCCAGCGCATCGCCGACACGCCCTTGCAGGTGAACGGCCAGCCGCTGCCGGTGACGGTCAGCGTGGGCATCGCCGCCCTCAGCGCGGCCGACGGCAATGCGGATCAAGCCTTGATCCGGGCCGACCAGGCCTTGTATCGCGCCAAGCGGGGCGGCCGCAACCGGGTGGAGCGGATGCCGCCGGCCGCTTGAGTGGCCGCGCGACCCCGCGACCGCGTGGCAAGCCAGGTTCAGATGGCGTGTTCCAGCTTTGGCGTCTGGCGTTGTTTGCGCTGGCGCGCCGTGTACCACCAGAAGATGCCGGCCGGGATCAACAATGGCAAGAGCAGCGGCGACATGGCCGCCACCAGCACCAGCGCCAGCAGGGCCAGCCCCACCACCATCAACACGCCCAGGCTGGCGAACAGCAAGCTCACGAACACGGCCGCGCAGGTGATGGCGATGGCGGCGATCACCATGCCGGCGCCGCCGAACAGCACGGCCAGCACGGCGCCCAGCGGGCCATCGATATGGCCGCCATCCACGTTCACTTCCATGTCGCCGGTGGCGAGCGCGATCCAGATGGCGGCCGCCAGCAGGGCGAACAGGGTGAGGGGAATCAGTTTCTTGGCAGGCAGGTTCATGGCGGTCCTCGTGGCAGTGGTTTTATTGTGTGCCCGATGGCGCCTGGCGCGTCGGGCATGTTGGCACTGTAGGGCGGCGCGGCGCGCGGTACCACGGGATTGCGACAGAGCGCCGCTTTGGCGGGATGGACGGTATCGGTGCGGCAGTCAACGGTGGCCGGCGGTGCCGCTTGACGTGCGACAAGGCGGCGTCAAAGCGGCGACCAGGCGGCGGCCTTTTTCCTTGAATTAATAACATGCCCGCCTATACTTAAACTCTCACCAGTAGCACGGAGGGCAACATGGCATGGCTAGAGATCAGCGAGGGTCAATCGATATCCTCGATTTGCAACCGGGCGGAGCGCCAGCGTAGCGCACAATCTTGCTCCAACGGACCCAAGGGGCCGCCTTCGGCGCCGCCCACGATACCGCCCATCATCATCAATCCTTTCAGCTACCAGATGCCGGAACCGGCCATCGATCCGCGTGTGACGCCCTTGCGTCCGCCGATCACGCCGCCGCCCCGGCCCGCCGTGTCGTGCGCGGGCAGGCGAATGCGCGGCTGAACCGGCAGGCGTTCCACCCGTGGCGTTACAGGATCAGGTCGTTCGGCCTGGTTCTTGTTGCGTGCCCGCGCGCCGCTTGCGGGGGGCGGCGGGATGGCGAGGGCCAAGCATAGTGCGATGGCAGCGGCCACGGTCACGGCCACGGCCACGGCCGATTTCGACTATCATGGCGGCCCCGCACTTTTTTGACGAGCCAGCCATGCCTCACGTTACCGCAGCATTCCCCGAATCCGATGACGCCCTCGTGCAGGAGGCCCGCGTCTGGCAGGGCAATGGCTGGACCGCGCGCGTGATCAAGAACGAGGAAGATGAAGGCTGGGCCGTGGCCATGATCAAGGATGGCGAGCCGGAACCGGCGCTGGTGGGCCCGTGGACCATGGGGCGCGACAAGAAGAACCCCAAGCCGCTGGACGTGAACGCCTTCAACACCCTGGTCAAGACGGCCAACGAAGTGTTGCGCCGCCACGAGCAGCAATTGCACGCCCAGTTGCATAAAAGCGTGTTCGTTAATGCCGAGGCGGGCCAGCTCAAGGTCAACCTCGACATCGTGCCCGACGAGGACGACCCTTACGCCACCCTGAGCGCGTGGGATGGTTACGGCGAGCAACTGGCCAGCGTGCGGGTGGCGCCCACCTTCAAGCTGAGCGTGGCCAGCGCCGAGGCGTGGATCGCCAACGACTACCGCCGGCCGTAAAGCGCCGCAGCGGGCGGTTGGGGCGTGGCGCCCCGCCGGGACCGTGAAGATTCCTGGCACTATCCTCCGGCGACCTGCTAGTATTTCCTGTGTGCATCTGCAAACATAGGAAAAAAACGATGGAAAGTCGCCTTACCCGCCTGGAAGCCGTGCAAACCATGCTGCTCGAAATCGGGCGGCTGTCCAGCCGTTGTACCAATGTCACGGAATTCCTGGAGGGGGTGCACGCGGCGCTGGGACGCATCATGTACGCCGCCAACTTCTACGTCGCGCTGACCGACCAGGGCGGCAGCGACAAGCACATGGTGCGCTTCGTCTACTTCGTCGACGAGGCCGACGCCGCACCCGACCCCGACACTTCGTTCAAGCTGGCCTCGCCCGAGCAGTCGCCCACGGCGTGGGTGATTTTGCACCGGGTGCCGCTGGTGATGACGGCCGAGCAAGCCATCTCCAAATCGTTCGCCGGCAGCACCTGGGGCGTGGGCACCACGGCCGAGCACTGGATGGGCTGCCCGCTGCTGGACCAGAACCATGTGCCGCTGGGCGCCATCGTGATCCAGAGCTACGACAAGGAACACACCTTCAGCGCGGAAGACCGGGCCCTGTTTGAACTGATCGCCAGCCATGTGTCGAGCGCGCTGCAAGGCTTGCAGAGCATGGACCGGCTGGAGCAGGCGGTGCAGGAACGCACGGCCCTGCTGGCGCACGAGGTGGCCGAGCGGCGCCGGGCGGAAAGCATCCAGCACGCGCTGTACCAACTGGCGGACCTGTCGGCCAACACCGCCGATGGCGCCACGCTGAACCGCCGCCTGCACGAGATCATCGGTGAACTGGTGCCGGCCCGCAATTTCCTGATGGCCCTGTACCACCCCGACCGGCATGAGATGACGGTGCCGTATTTTGTCGACGAAAAGGATGCGCAAGCGCCCGTCAAACGCTTCGAGTACGGGCAGGGCATGAGTTCCTACGTGCTGCAGCGGCGCCAGGCCGTGCTGCTGGACGGCCCCGGCTACGCGGCGCTGGTGGCCAGCGGCGAGCTGAAGGAACCGATGGGCAGCGTGGACATCGCCAGCTGGATGGGCGCGCCCATGCTGCTGGGCGAGAAAATCTACGGCGTGATCATCGTGCAAAGCTATGATCAGGACGTGATCTACACCCAGGCCGACCTCGATATTCTCGCCTTCATGGCCAACCACGTGGCCGTGGCCATCGCCCGCATGCAGGCCGACCGCGCCATCCTCAAGGCCAAGGAAGCGCTGGAGGAACAGAACGCGGCCCTCAATTCGGCCCTGACGGCCTTGAAGGAAGCCCAGTCGGAACTGGTACGCCAGGAAAAGCTGGCTTCGCTGGGCCGGCTGGTGGCCGGCGTGGCGCACGAGATCAACACCCCGCTGGGCATCTGCGTGACGGCCACCAGCCACCTGGTGCAGGAGCTGAAACTGACGCGCGAAGACCTGGCGGCCGGCACGCTGGACGAGGATGGCTTGAACAGCTTCTTCGACATCATCGACCAGTCGCTGCGCATCATGACCACCAACACCCAGCGCGCGGCCGCGCTGGTGCGCAGCTTCAAGCAGGTGGCGGTGGATCAGTCGTCCGACGAGATCCGCTCCTTCAACCTGCGCAAATACCTCGATGAAGTGCTGCTGTCGCTGCAACCCAAGCTCAAGGGCAAGCAGGTGAGCGTGGAGATCGATTGCGCGCCCGATATCCACATGGAAAGCTTCCCCGGCGCCGTGTCGCAGATCGTCACCAACATGGTGGTCAATTCACTGGTGCACGGCTATGGCGAAGGGCAGGAAGGCAAGATCCGCATCACGGGCAAGCTGGAGGACGAGCAGGTGGTGTTCGACTACAGCGACGACGGCATCGGCATGGATGCCACCACGCTGGGCCAATTGTTCGATCCCTTCTTCACGACCAAGCGCGGTTCCGGCGGCAGCGGGCTGGGTGCACACATCCTGTACAACCTGGTGACGGGGCCGCTGGGCGGCAGTGTCAAGGTGGTCAGCGCGCCAGGCATGGGCTTGCACTACAAGCTGCGTTTCCCCCGCAACCGCCGCAAACAGGGCCCGGCGGAACTGGCAGCGGTGGAACAAGCCTGATCCTCGCTTGGGTTGATGTGGGCCGACGCGGACGGGCAGGGCCGCGCGCATAGAGCGGGGAGTCGCCGGCGGCCCCGCGTCATGGTGTTGTTTATTTGATTGTGCTCACAATCGCAAGCTTCATGTTTCACACGAAATGTGTGGCAAGTATATTAAGATTGTGAAATGACTCTGATACGCACTCGCGTATATGGAGCGACAACAATAAAGGAGACTCCATGACCTCACGCGCCACCGCGCAGCGTGCCGCGCCATGACGGGAACAATACCGTTTGTGGCGGCCGTGCTGTTGCCGACCGTCGACCCCGCCGTGCCCGTCGAACTGAAACCGGAACCGTTGCTGCTGGCCGCGCTGGCCGGCGTGCTGCGCAACGCCCAGGATGGCGAACTGCCCCTGTTCGTGCGCACGCTGGGCATGTCCCAGCCGGCGCTGCTGCGCATGGCCGGTTGCTGTTTCCCCGCGCTCGACTATCACGAGCCCATCCCGGAGCGCAAATATGCGGCGCTGCTGGCGTGCACGCCGCCCGAGTTTCACCGGCTGCAGGCGCGGCTGCTGGCCCAGCGCGGCGCCGACGCCGACCCTTGCCATGCGGACTGGGCGGCGCGCGCGCTGGCGGCCGCCTGCCTGGGACAGCGCTTCCTGTGGCAAGACCTGGGATTGACGGGGCGCGAGGAACTGGAAGCGCTGTTGCGGCGCTATTTTGGCCCGCTGTATGTGCGTAACGGCGGGCGCGGCCAGTGGAAACCCTTCCTGATGCAGGAACTGGGCGCGGCGCCGGCCGCCCGGCTGGGCGCCGGCTTCGTGTGAGGCGCGCTGCCGATCACGCCATTTAGTCGGGGAAGCGCTCGTTGATGGCCAGCGCCCGGTCGATGTTCTTGCACAGCACTTCGACATAGACCGGGTCCAGGTGATGGCCGGCCACTTCGCGCAAGTGGGCCACCACCTGCTCCACTGGCCACGCTTCCTTGTAGCAGCGCTTGTGCATCAGCGCGTCGAACACGTCGGCCACCGCCACGATGCGGGCATACAGGTGGATGTTCTCGCCCTTCAAGCCTTGCGGGTAGCCGCTGCCGTCATATTTCTCGTGGTGCTGGTGGGCGATCACGGCGGCCGCCTTGAGGATGGGGCGCTGCGAGCCGTCCAGGATGGACAGGCCGACGGCCGGATGCTGCTTCATGATTTCCCATTCGGCCGCGTCGAGCTTGCCCGGCTTGAGCAGCACCGCGTCCGGGGTGGCGATCTTGCCGATATCGTGCATGGGCGCGGCGTGGCGCAACACGGCCGTCTCATCGTCCGACAGGCCGGACGCCGTGGCCAGCAGGTGGCAGATCTCGGACATGCGGCGCACATGGTTGCCGGCCTCGTTGGAGCGCGATTCCACCACGTCGCCCAGGCGCAGGATCAGTTCGGCCTGGGTGTCGGTGATCTCTTGCGTGAGCAGGATGTTGTCGAAGGCGATCGCCACGCCGGAGCAGAACACTTCCAGCAGCTTGGCGTCGATCTCGGAGATTTCCTCCACCCCCTTGAGCACCAGCAGCGACGCCTTGCCGCTGGCGTTGGGGAAGTAACCGACGTAGGTGTCGCCCTGGATGCGGGAAATCTTGTTGCTTTCCGCATCGTCGAGCTGGGCCAGCACTTCCGGGCTGAGGATGGCGCCATCTTCGTCGCCGATCTGGGCCAGGATTTCGTATTCGTGTTCGCCGCCGATGGCAGTGGCGCCGCGCAGGCGCAGCAGCATGCTGTTTTCCAGCCGCAGCAGGGCCACCACTTGCTGCAGCAAGCCGTTGGCGAAGTCTTTCAAATTGCGCTGCTGGAAGATGTGGGCCGAGGCCGCGATCACCCGTTCCAGGCCTTCGCGGTAATTCTGCGAGGCGCGCCGCGCCTCTTCCACCTTCATGATGTCGCGGTAGGCGCGCAGGGCGGCGAAGGTGGTGGTGAACAGCTTGGTGCGGTCGAGCTCGGTCTTTTCCTTGTAATCATTGATATCATAATTGACGATCACCCGCTCCTCGGGCGCCTGGCCGGGCTGGCCGGTGCGCAGCACGATACGGGTGAACTGGTTGTCCAGGTCCTCGCGCATCCAGCGCGCCACTTCCAGGCCGGAATCCTCGCGCTCCATCACCACGTCCAGGAACACCAGCGCGATATCGCTTTCGCGCGCCAGCACTTGCTTGGCCTCGGCGCCGCTGTAGGCGTGCACGAAGGTCAGGCCCCGCCCTTCCAGGCGGAAGCGGGACAGGGTCAGCTTGGTGATGTCATGGATATCGGGTTCGTCGTCCACCAGCAGGATTTTCCATGGAGGCAGCTTGGGCGATGCTGAAGACAAAAAGGACATAAGAACGAGTTCCGCAAATTGGCATGACTGACTCAATACTAAAGGCGCTGACCTATAGGGCGTTTCACTTCCAGGCACTGCTAGGCGGCGTGCATTTTTCGGGCACACTTTTTCGATTGTAGTCCCAACCTGTCACCATTAACAACAAGCAATAATGATTACCGCTGCCCATACAACATCGGGCAGGGAACGCGGCGCATTTAATGTCATTTCTGACAACATAATGGCGCTGTATGCAAGCCAAACAATACTTCGTTTTTGGCAATATTGCTATCTCCAGATAAAAAATTTTCAGAACCTGGGCATCGCCGCATTGTTCTGTGCGGCAAAAAAGAAATGGGGACGCAGCACAATTGTGCTGCGTCCCCAATGGCGCGCTGTCGGCCCCGCTGGCGCGGGGCGGGCTGGCTTAGTTCAGCACGGGCAGGCCGGTCAGGTAGCCCACGGCCGCGCCGAAGCGGTCGCGGTAGTTGGCGCGGATCAGCGGATCGAGCGTGGTCATCACTTTCGAGTGCAGGCCGCCGGTGACGTTGCCGGCCGCATCCTTGGTCACTTCCCAGTCGCCCGGGTGCTGGAAGTTGCTCATGATGTAGGCGAAGCCGTTGATGTCGTCGACCGCGTGCAAGCCGGTCGATTCGGCGCCCGACGGGGTGGACAGCAAACGGGTCAGGCTCTTGGTGTCGACGTTGTAAGCCCACAGGAAGTTGTTCACGTGCAGGCCGCTATCCTCGCCGATGAACAGGGTGCGCAGTTTTTCCGAGAACTTGATGTTGTCCGGATTGGCCACCTTGTCCGGGTTGGCCAGGTTGCCCAGCGCGTCCGGCGTGGCCAGGTCCTCGCCCACCAGGGCCGGCACGGCGGCCATGTCGACCGGCACCCAGTCGCTGTCGATGGCCGCGCCGGTGGTGTCCTTCTGGCCGCCCTTGAGGTTGAGGCCGTACACGATGCCGGCAGTGGGGCCGGTCACCTTGATGCCGCCCGAACCATCCTTCATGGCGCCGTTGATGTAGCTCATGGCCGAATAGGCGATCTTGTCCTTGGCGTTGACGGTGGTGCCTTCCATCTTGGTGAAGCCCATGCTGGCGCCCTTGAGCGCGGCGTAGCGGTGGGTTTCCAGGAACGCGGCCGCCTTCTCCATGCCAGGCACCAGCTTGACCCAGTTCTTCTTGCCGCTGAACGGGATCTGGGTGTAGCTGGCGTCGGCCGGGTCGGCCGTCTTGACGGACAGGATGTCGGCCGCCTTGAGCTTGTCGGCCAGGGCCTTGATCTCGGCGCTGGTGGCGCTGCCCAGCTTGATCCAGCTGAGGTCGGCCGAGCCGCCGTTGTCGGACGTCTTCTGGGCCCACTTGGCCACGTACAGCGTGCCGGACGACAGGTCGCGCGCGCGGTCGGCCACGAACATGAACAGGCCGCCGTTGGTGGCGTCGTCGCCCATCAGCGCGGTGCGCTCGTCGGGCATCACTTGCACCAGCTCGTGCGACAGGCGGCCCATGCAATAGTGCTTCTTGATGCTGCCGGTGCCGTCCGGGTTGACCGTCACTTCCGGCAGGTGGCCGTAGTGGTAAGGATTGGCCTTGGCGGCGTCGCCGAACAGGTTGGTGCTGAACGAGGCGAACTGGGCGTTGGTGGCGATGGCGGTGGCGTCCGGCTCGTATTCCTCGCTCGACAGGTGGGTATTCCACGGCGAGCGGCTGGCGCCGCAGGTGATCCACAGGCCGTTCACGGCGCTGGTGTCGACGTTGTGGTATTTCACCAGGCTCAGGGCGCCGGTGGTCTTGTCCTGGTCCAGCGTGAGCACGGCGATCGGCGACGGCAGCATGCCGTACATCGAGGCGCCGGCCACGTTGCGGGTGGTGTATTCGAACTGCAC
Organism: Rugamonas apoptosis; assembly: GCF_014042355.1. Classification (GTDB taxonomy): domain Bacteria; phylum Pseudomonadota; class Gammaproteobacteria; order Burkholderiales; family Burkholderiaceae_D; genus Rugamonas; species Rugamonas apoptosis. The sequence continues at coordinate 9,016 of NZ_JACEZU010000001.1, read as the reverse complement.
CACGGCGAACACGGTATTGCCTTTCACGCCGGCCACGGTGGGCGCGTCCAGCTTGAGCAGCGAGGTGCCGTCCGGGCAGTCGGAGAAGAACTGGCGCTTGCCGGCGTCGGTGCTGTCGACGATGGGCTTGTTGTTGATGTCGTAGTAGCCGCCGGCCAGGATGGTGCCGCCGCTGCCGTTGGGCACCAGGGCGCCCGTGATGAAGAACGGTTGATACTGGAGCGTGTAGCTGCGCTTGCTGCCGTCGCTGTAGACCGCTTGCAGGGCCGAGCCGACCGTGGTGGTGGCCATCTTGGCCGCGTCGGCCAGGCTCAGGGCCGGCATGCCGGAGAAGGTCACCGAGCTCAGGGTGACGGACGGTGGCACCGGAGCCGCGTCGGCCGCGGAGGAACCGCCGCAAGCCGACAGCAGCAGGGAGGCGCTGCCCGCGCCGGCCAGCGGCAGCAGGGGGGCGCTGGACAGGAATTGCAGCAGACGGCGGCGGGACAGATCGGGAGACTCGTGCATGAAAAGCATCCTGTAGTGGTGATAAGCTGGGTTAAGCCAATTCATGTGCCGCGCCTGTGCGGCGGCATCATGCGAGACGGTGGCGCGCCTCAACGAGCGGGATATTAGTGATTTGATATGACAGTGGTGTGACATTGGTAACAAGGTTATGCAAACCGCACTGGCCACCGGTAAAAGCGCTATAGTGAAAACGTGGCGCTTGGCCGCCCATCCGTATGAAAGGAACAGGGATCATGCTTACCCGTTATCGTATTCTGGCCGCAGCCGCGCTCGCGCTGGCCGCCTGCGGCGCCGCGCTGGCGGAAGTGAGTGTCACCTACGTCAAGCCGGAACAGTTCAGCGATGTGCCGTATGGCGTGCGCGAACGCGAGCAGGTGATGAAGGACTTGACGGCCCATTTCACCCACCTGGGCAAGCAGCTGCCGGCCGGCCAGACCTTGAAGGTGGAAGTACTGGATGTGGACCTGGCGGGCTGGGTCTATCCGCGCCGCTGGGGCCCGGACGACATCCGGGTGCTGCGCGGTGGCGCCGACTGGCCCCATATGCACTTGCGCTACTCGTTGGAGGAAGACGGCAAGGTGCTGCGCAGCGGCGACAGCGAACTGGCCAACATGATGTATCAGCAGCGCATGAACCGCTACCCGAGCGACGACGCGCTGCGCTATGAAAAGCAGATGCTGGACGACTGGTTCCAGAAAGAATTCGCCCCGGCCCACAAGGCTGGCTAGGCCGCCAGCTTGGCCTGAGCCTGAGCCCGGGGCAGGACTTGGCCTGAGCCCCGACCTGGACTTGGCCTGCGCGTCAGTTTGGCAGCTTAACTTGCCGCCAGCGCCAGCGCCTGCGGGAAGCGGGCCGCGAAATCGTCCGGCATGGGGACCACCTTGCTGCTGGCGTAATTGAAGAACACGAAGCCGTATTTGGCCATGGCCACCAGCGCCTGGTCGCGCGGGCGCGTGACGCGGAAGATGATGTCGCCGCCGTACTTGTTAAAGTCCATCACCCCCACCTCGAACAGCAGCTGATCGCGCGCATGCGCCTCGGCCCGGTAGGTGGTGGCCAGGTCGGTGACCATGATGCCGGTGCCGTCCGGCTGCACTTCCGGCACGCCGGCGTCGTACAGGAAGCGGGCCCGCGCTTCCGACAGCATGGAGATCATGGAGTCATTGCCCAGGTGGTTGGCGCCGTTGATGTCGGTCACGCGCACCGTCAGCTGGGTGGAATAGCAGAATAAATGGGAAGGGAAGTCGAGGACGAGGCGGGCCATGGTGGTTCCGGGTGACGGGTGATTACAGGTGGTCGCTCAGGAACACGAGCGTGTTGCCATGGGCTTGGGCCGCCGCGCGCTGCTGGTAGCTGGCGCGGTGGTTGCAGTTGAAGCCGTGCTGGGCCTGGTCGTAGACGTGGATTTCCACCCCGTCGTTGTCCTCGAAGGCGGTGGCGATGCGGGCCACGGCGTCGGCCGGAATGTGGGCGTCGAGCGCGCCGAAATGCATCTGCAGCGGAATCCGGACTTGCGGCGCCCGGCCCAGCGCGTTGTGGATGCCGCCGCCGTAGTAGGCCACGGCCGCGTCCACCTGGCCGTTGGCGGCCGTGTGGTAGGCCAGCCGGCCGCCGAAGCAAAAGCCGATCGCCCCCACCTTGCCCTGCACACCGGGCTGGGCCCGCAGCGCGCGCACGGTGTGGCCGATGTCCTGCTGGGCTTTGTCCACGTCCGTCGCGTTCATCAGTTCCACGGCGCGCGCCCAGCTCACGTCGTCGTAACCGAGTTCGATGCGCGGGCCGCTGCGCCAGAACAGGTCCGGCGCCAGCACCACGTAGCCGTCGGCCGCGTACTGGTCGGCCACGGCGCGGATATGGCTATTGACGCCGAAGATCTCCTGCAACAGCACGATGCCCGGCCCCTTGCCGCCGCGCGGCAGCGCCAGGTAGGCGCCGAAGCGGCCGTCGCCGGCTTGTATGTCGATCCAGCTGGAAGTGGTGTCCATGGCGGCTCCCGTAAGGTGGAAAGGGGCCATGCTACCAAAGATCGGGGCGCGGCGTCAGTACACTTCGCGCAGGTAGACCACGGGACCGGCGCGGAACACGCCGAACGTGGCGCGGCCCGTGGTGCTGGGTAGGTAGGGGATGGCTTGCACGCCGCCCTTGCTCAGCGTGATATCGACCGAACCGTTATGGCCGGGAGCGGCCACCGTGAACTTGCCGGTGCCGCCCGCGAACGCAAGGTTGCCATTGGCCAGCGTGAAGGTCACGGCGCAGGTGTTGCTGCCGCTGTTGGCCAGGTTCTTCTGGCAGTTGCTGAAGGTGACGTTGTTCGTCAGCGCCACGACCGTGGCGTTGCTGTAGGCGGGATTGTTGACCCAACCACTGCCGCTCCAATATTGCGCCTGTACCACCACCGGCATGGGCAGCGTTTCCGGGCCGTAGCTGTTACCCACCGACAGGCGACCGCTGACCACGCTCACCAGCGCTTCGTTGGTGGTCGCGCCGCGCAGCGAGGTGGCGTTGTCCGTGTCGGTGGCGCGCAGCCAGATATTGGTGGGCTGCGTCAGCGGGGTGGCCGGATAGGCGGTGGCGAACTGATAGGCGGGTAACGTGGCGGGCGACGTCGGCGGGTCGGCTGTGGCAACGCCCTTGATGAAGTGGCTGGCGTCGATGGTCGCAAAAGTGAGGTTGGCCGGCGCGCCGGGCGGATTTTGGTTGAGCGCGCCGCTGGCGCCAGCCCCGTTGAAGGCGGCCAGCGTGATGGTTTTGGCGTACAGGCCTTCATAGTTTTGCGTGCTGGTGCCGCTCTTGTTGTAGGCCTTCACGCTCAGGTCGAACGGTTGGGCCGCATACACGAACTTGCCGCCCGCGTTGGGCGCCGGGCAAGGCGTACCGAACGTGGGATTGACGGGGCAGGCCATGGGCACGGTGCCGTTCAGGGCAGTATCGAAATGGTCGGGGATGAAGCGGCCGATGTTGACGTTGCCTGTCACATCCATGCCGGAGTTCAGGTAGCCGCTGGGGTTGGCCAGTGCGGCGGCGAAGTTGATGATGCCCACCTCGTCCCAGCTCATGGTGGCCACCGGCGTGGCGCCCTTGCCCTTGACTATGGCGTCCAGGGTGCCGGTCACGACCGACGTATGTCCGCCTGCTGGCGCCACCAGCACCGGGGGGGCCAGCTTGTAGCTTTCGGCTGGCGACTCGCTGCCGAAGTTGACGGTCACAGCATTTGCCGCGTTGATTGCTTCCAGTTTGACTTGGAACGGCTGGCCGGCGCCGATGAACACGGGACCCGTCTCGTTGGTGGCGGCCGGATTGTTGGTGATGATGCCGGCGACGTCCTTGGAAACAGAGAATTTGAAGCTGCTGGGCGCCGCGATGAAGGGCAGACTGGCGCCCGTGAGCACCAGGCCCGTATAGGGGCCGCTGGGCGGTATCAGCGTGGCTTTCAACGTCATGCTGCCGGCGTCGGCGTATTGCAGTGTGGCGGTGGCGGTACCGCTGCCATCGAACGGCATGCTGACGGTGGCGCCAGCGGCGGCGCAGCTGGAATTGGCGTCGGAGGCCAGTGGCACGCCGTTCACCCGCACCGGAACAAAACCGCTGGACGGGTTGGTATAGTTACAGCTGAAGTTGACGTTCTGCGGGACGGTCAACAGCGGCAAGCACACGTTGCTGTTGCCGCCGGCCTTGAGCGCACGCAGCGTGAAGCTCTGGACCTGCTCGGCGCGATGGTTGGCGATGGTGCCGAATTTGAAGCCGGCGTCGGCGAATACCATGGTGCAGCTGCTGTTGTTGGCTACCGTGTTGGCGCAGGTGCTGGCATTGTTGGCTTCGTCCGCGCTGGCCGACAGCGTGACAGAGCCGGCCGTGCTTTGCTGCACGGTGGCGTTGGTGGGGCCTCCGCCCGAGATCGTGACGACCTGACCGCCCGGCGTGAGCGTTACATCGACCGGATCAGTGTAGAGGGTCGAGCAGGCGGCGTCGGCGCAGGCCGTGACGGTGACGGCCTGCGGTTCGCAGGTCAGCGCGGTGCCGGGGTGGCTGATCAGGATGTGGTCCAGGTCGGCGGCACCGCCGCCACCGCCGCTGTGGTGGCAGGCGTTTCCGTTGCTATTGGTTTTGCCACTGACGCAGCTGCTGCCGCTGGCGCCAGGGCCGGTACAGGTGATGGTCTGGCCCACCGAGCCTTGGGCGCCGATGTTGATAGCGTTGACGGCCGCGTTGCCGCTGATGTAGGCGCAGGCATTGACCAGCACCACGTTATGGCCCGTCAGGTTACCGTAGACAGCGGCGTGATTACCGATGCTCACGTCGCCGCTGGCGTTGACATTGCCCGTGAGGCTGGATTGGAGTGCCAACGACAGCGTGCCGGTCTGCACATTGGCCACCACGTCGATTTTCTTGTCGATGCTGATGCTGTTGGCCGTCACCAGGCCCGTCACGCGCATGTTGGAATAGAAGGCGAGGTCGCCGGCGCTGGTGACCGTGCCATGGATTACGGCGCCGTCGCTGCCGCTGATGTTGACGGTGCCGGCGGTGATGTTGACGGTGGGACTGGCCGCGCCGATGCTCAGCGTCAGCTTGCCGCCCACGGTCAGGGTACCCCCGGTCAGGGCCAGATTGCTGGTGGCCAGGGTAAGGCCGCCGGCGAATTGCAGGTTGGCGCCGCCCGCCATGGTCAGGGTCTGGGTCGAACCGATGTTGGTGGTGCCGGCGTTGCTGATCTTGACTGTGTAGCCGCTGGCGATGCTGGTGTCATGGGAGCTCGACAGCGCGGTGCAGCTGTAAGTGTTGCTGGGGTCGTCAAAGCTGCAGCCGGCGACGGCGCCGCCGTCATAGGTGTCGGTGGCGGCATGGGCGGCGCCGGCCAGCGACAGCGCGGCCAACAGTAGCGCCGGGCGCAGCGCCTGAAGCAGCGCGCGCGGCACGGCGCGGGACAGGAATGAGGACATGTTGGAATCGGATGGACGGGCCTGCCCAGATTATAGGCTGATTCCAACCGTTGCCCTGTGGCATTTACAACACGGCCGGCGTGGGCGTGGGGGCGGGCCACGGCAGCGGGCCCGCGCCACCCGTTCGCGCCGCTCCGGTCACGCTAGCGTTTGACCTTGCCGAATGCGTCGCCCGCCTTCCAGCTGGGCAGGGCGTTGCCGTTGGCCAGCGCGTAGCCCAGGTTGAGCGTGAACTGGGCCTGCTGTACCATGCCCGACAAATCCCAGTCGGCATGGTATTCGTCGCTGACCTGGTGGTAGTCCTTCTTGAACGCCACCATCTTGGCGCTGGAGGCTTCCTGGTCGCGCGCGAATTCAAAGTAGCCATCGCCCGAGAACACGGCCGAACCCACGTTGAACGCGGGTACGCCGGCCTTGGCAAAATTGAAATGGTCGGCCCGGAAGTAGGCGCCCGACAGGTCGGGCACGGACGGCGCCAGCTTGAGCCCCATCTTGCGCGCCACCTGGCCGGCCGTGTCGATCAAGGTGCTGCGCTCGGCGCCGGCCACGCCGATGTCGCGTGTGGGGCCGACGAAGTTCATGCTGTCCAGATTGAGGTCGGCCAGCGTTTTGTTCAGTGGCCAGAGCGGCTCCCGCACATAGGCCGCGCTGCCCAGCAAGCCCTGTTCCTCGGCCGCCGGCCACAGGAACACCTGGCTACGGCGGGCCGGATGCTTGACCGCCTCGCCCGCCATGGCCAGCAGCGCCGCGCTGCCCGAGGCGTTGTCGATGGCGCCGTTCCAGATATGGTCGGTGGGTTCGTCGCGGCGCGCCCCTTCATCCATGCCCAGGTGGTCCCAGTGGGCCGAATAGACCACGGCTTCCGCCTTCAACTTCGGATCTGTTCCGGGCACCACGCCGGCCACGTTGAACTGCTCGACCTGGCGGATCGCGCTGCGCACTTCCGCATGGACTTTGATGTTCAGGTCCACGGGGGCGAAGGCGCGGGTTTCGGCGCGCGCGCGCAGCGCGTCCAGATCCTGTCCGGCGGCGGCGAACAGGGCGCGCGCCGTGTCTTCCTGCAGCCAGCCTTCGACCGGATTGCCGGCGCCGGCCAGGTGGAAGCGTTCATGGCTGAAACCATTGGCCGGCACGCTCCATGGGTAGGACGCTGACGGCGTGGTGTGGATCAGCAGCACCCCGGCCGCGCCCTGGCGCACCGCTTCCTCGTACTTGTACAGCCAGCGGCCGTAATAAGTGTAGGCCTTGCCGGCGAATCGGTTCGGCTCCTCGGCCGTCGGCTGCGGATCGTTGACCATCATGACCAGCACCTTGCCTTTGAGGTCAGCGCCCTTATAGTCGTCCCAGCGCTCCTCTTCCGCGCGCACGCCGTAGCCGACGAACACCAGCGGCGCGTCGAATTGCACTTCCGGTTTTCCGCTGGCCGTGCCGAACACGATCTCGCTGCCGATGGCCGGCGTGATCACCTGCAGGCCCGTATCGAAACGCAGCGTGCTGCCCTCCAGCAGTTTGCTGCCTTCGATGCGCACCGGCTGGCGGTAGCCGGCGCCCACCAGCGGTTTGAGGCCGATGATGGCTGCCTGCGTCTCCAGGTAGCGCACTGCCAGCTCGCCGCCACGCTGGCCCGTGCCGCGCCCTTCGAGCAAATCGTCGGCCAGGAACGCAAGGTGGGCGCGCAGCGGCGCCTCGCTGACCACCGGCTGCTGCGGTTGGGCGTGGATGGCGGACGATGCCAGGACAAGTCCGGCGGCGATGGCGAACGGGGTAAGGCGCATGGCGGCTCCAGCGGGTGAGGGATATGGGCTGCCATCTTACTGCATGGTCCCCAAGGTTGTAAGCGATTGTAAGACTCGGTAAGAGGTTGTAATACCCGTCAACTGGAGCGTGGCGGGCGCCGTTTTCTGCTCAGTGACACGGGAATTCTCCCGGCGCCGAAAACCAGAAAAGGATTACACATCATGACCAAAATTATCGCTTCCCTGATCGCCGGCCTGTTCGCTACCGCTGCCTTCGCACAAGCGCCAACCGCCAGCGCCACCACCGCCGCCGTCAGCGCGCCAGTCGCGGTGAAAGCCGAAGCGAAAGACAGCAAGGCCGCCGTCAAGGCGGAAGTCAAGGACACCAAGGTCGTCGCCAAGACCGACGCGAAAGCCGAAAAGGCCGCTGGCAAAACCGAAGCGAAAGCCGACAAGGCCGATGTGAAAGCTGACGCCAAGGCCGCCAAGACCGAAGTGAAGACGGAAGCCAAGGTTGAAAAAACCAAGGAAACCAAAGAACACAAGAAGGCAGAAGAAGGCAAGGCCAAACCCGCCGCCGAAGCAGGCAAGGTAGCCAGCAAGGAAGCTGTCGTCACCAAGTAATCAGCACCGGATTCGACGCACATCAGAACGCAGTACAGCACCGCCAAATAACGACATACATCACTGTTTAAAGGATACCTACCATGAGCAAAATTATCTCCGCCCTGATCGCCACCCTGTTCGCCACCGCCGCTTTCGCTCAGGCTCCTGCGCCCGCCGCGACCGCCACCACGGCCAGCAGCGCACCCGTCGCCGCCAAGGTCGCCACCAAGGAAGCCAAGCCTGCCGCCGTCAAAGCGGAAGCCAAGGACACCAAGGTAACCGCCACCACCGGCGAGGGTACGGAAGGCGTCAAGACCGAGACCAAGGAAGCCAAGGTGAAATCGCATCACCACAAGGCCGCGAAAGCGGCCAAGGCCAAGACCGAAGCCAAGGATGCGGCCAAGGTGAGCGAGTCGGCGGCGCCAGCACCTGTTGCCGCACCAGTGGCAAAGACGGTCCCCGCCGCACCAGCCGCACCGGTGGCGCAAGCCGCTCCCGCAGCACAGGCAGCACCTGCAGCACACGCAGCACCTGCGGCAGCGCCAGCACCCGCCGCTCCGGCCGCGAAAGTAGCGACGAAATAATCCGCCCGGTATCGAAGTGAAGAAGGACAGGGTTCGCGCCCTGTCCTTTTTTTATTTGCGCCGCCCGGATGGCCGCGAGCCCGGAGCCATGCGCGATAGGGGGCCGCTATCAAAAATTTGGCCCTCGTCTAATTCGGTCTCTTTGAAGCGAAAAGAATCTAATCCGATCTAATACAAGCAAGTCGCTGCCTGAAACGGTCTAAAAAATCGAGGCGCAAATCTAATTCGGTCGATTTTTGGACGGCGAAAGTCTAAAACGAACCAATTTCCAGTTCCGCTGTCCAACTTTTAGTACGATTTCTAAAGGAGGACATCATGGAATATCAACCCACGCACGTCATCCACCTGCCGCTGGCGGACTTTACGAATCTGGAGTTTCATTTATTGGACACCCGCCCCGGCGTAAAGCCTGATGCCTTCGTCAAGGAACTGATCCTACATTGGCTGAAAATCGACATGGAACGGTTTGAACTGCGCACGAATGGACAGCCAGTGCGCGGGTTCCAATGGAAGAACGTCTGAGGTAGCCTGACATTTTCGGACACTTCCATTTGATAAACTTGTCGAAGGGAGTGAAATCATGAGATCAACAACATACACGCCGGAATTCCGGGCCGAGGCGGTCAAACTGGTGCTGGCACATGGG
>NZ_JACEZU010000019.1 GCF_014042355.1 Rugamonas apoptosis | reverse complement strand
GTTCGGCTCCGTACTGGATCCCGAATTCCAGTCGTCACTGCGTTAAGCCCAGGAGCCGGCGCGAAACGCTAAACTGGTGCGGCAGTTTCGCCCCGGGCTATCGAGTGCGACCGGGCCGCCTGCCCTGTCTCCACGACAATTGGGGAATGAATTGAATCAACGTCTGAAGCCGGTAAAGCGCAACGTCGTCGAGGACATCGTCGCCTTCAATGCGGGCCGGGACCCGGAGCGCCTCACCAGGAAATACCGGCTCCTTGCCAGCAACCCGTTCGCGTTCCTGCGCGGTACCTGCCACCTCTTCTACCAGGATTTTCCGGCCTCCGCCCCCGCCTGCCCGTCGCCGCTGGCATGGATATGCGGCGACTTGCACCTGGAGAACTTTGGGACCTACAAGGGCGACAACCGACTCACCTACTTCGACCTGAACGACTTCGACGAAGCCGCGCTGGCCCCGGCCAGCTGGGAGCTATCCCGCTTCCTGGTCAGCCTGCTGGTGGCGGCACGCGTGCTGAACGTGCGGCGCGCCGACGCGACTTTCCTGTGCCAACGTTTCCTGGACACGTACGCGGCGGAGCTGGCCACTGGCAAGGCGCGCTGGCTGGAACGGGCCACCGCCCGCGGCATGATCAAGGATTTGCTGCGCGACATACGCACCCGCTCGCGCCCGGCCTTTCTCGATCGCCGTACCGACATCCATAGTGGCAAGCGCAAATTGCGCCTGGACGGCATCAAGGCCTTGCCAGTGGGCGAGGCCGAACGCGCCCGCGTCACCACGCTCATGGAGCGGTACGCCGCATCCCAATCCGATCCCAGGTTCTTCAAGGTGCAGGATGTCGCGCGCAGGATAGCCGGCACAGGCAGCCTCGGCGTGGAACGCTATGTGGTGCTGCTCCGGGGCCGGGGCGGTACCGATGGAAATTTCCTGCTCGACATCAAACATGCCCCTGGTTCCGCCCTGGCGCCATACCTGCCGGGCGCGCAGCCGACATGGGACAGCGAGGCGCAGCGGATCGTCGACATCCAACGGCGGGTCCAGGCCATCACCCCGGCGTTCCTGGCGGCGATGCCGTTTGACGGCCAGTCCTATGTCCTCAAGGAACTGCTTCCCGATCAGGACCGGCTTTCGCTGGATTTATGGAATGGCAGGCTCACTCGACTGGAAACCGTCATGTGCGCCATGGGGTCGCTGGTCGCCTGGGCCCACTTGCGCTCCGGCGGCCGCCAGGGCTCGGCCTACGCGGATGAATGGATAGCCTTCGGCGCCGATGCGCGGCGCTGGCAGGCGGGCCTCCTCGACCATGCGCAAGCCTGTCATCGGCAGGTACTGGCGGACTGGAAAGCCTATGCGGCCGCGTTCCGTCAGCGCGCCAGCCATACGCCGCGCTAGGATAGCCCTGTTTCAACAAGCTGCGTATTATCGCCATATTGAACCAACGATAACATAAGGAAATTCGCCGCCTATGGCTTGCCTCACCCTGAACCGCCCTTCCATTTCCGCGCTGACAATTGGCGCTTGTCTGCTTGCGATGGGAACGCCCTGCCTGCCTGCCATCGCGGCGACACTACCTGACGCCGCCAGGCCGATGTCCGCCGGATCCAATCCGGATGCGGAGGGGATACAGTTTCACTGTCCCGAAGCGCAACTGCGCCAGCTGGAAACTGGCATGCGCCATTACCTGCACACGCTCGGCATTGCCCCGTCCCTGGTGGCAACCGTGCATGACGAGCGCCAGAAAACGCTGACCTACACGCTCACCACGCCACTGGACGACTTCAACACACTGGACTTCGTCGCACGTCCGGCATTGAATCTGAACGAAGTCAGAGTGAGCCTGCCACTGAAGCAGAACACGACGCGCGCCATCCCGACTGTCTCCCAAAAAGAGATCGTGCTGGCGCTGATGCAGCACGGCCGCCTCACCGTATTTGCGGGATCCGCCTGCCACCTGGCGGCCCTGACCGATCACGTGGGCATCCGCCAAAACACGGTAGCATGGGCCGAAAAACTTGAATTCGGCTGGCCCGATGGCGGCCCGGCGCGCTGGAACGCCAAATACTGGCGCAACGGCACGCCAAGACGAGGCGTCCCACTGCACACCGCCATGGCCGATATGTTCCGGAACCAGTCAGCCTATGAGGTTGGCTGCTATACGGCGACCAAAATGGTCATGATTCAGGGCGTACTCGACTACTTTTCGCGTGTCAGACCGGACCGGGCCAAACTGAAACTCATTGAAGCACGACTCCTGACCGACGGCGAGCCGCTGGTGGACGTGGAGCCCGGTCGCGTATGGAATTTCGAGTCGGACTTCGACGCCAAGGAACTGGAGCGTCCCGGCAAGCTGCTCTCCGCCCAGTTCGGCGTCATGCCTAGGAATTTCGTGCCAGGTGACTGGGCCTACATCGTCAACCCCGATCGCAGCTCCGCCAGCAAGATCGGGTATGAAGGTTCGAACGCCATCTACCTCGGACGCAACAAATTCGAGGATTTTTACAATGACAATGAACATGCCTACAGCTACCTGCAGAAGCTCGACGAGGTCTACCAATGGCGCAACCAGGTGTTCAGCCGCAGGCACGACGGCGACAAGATACAACCACTGACGGCCCAACAAATCGACCGGCTAGGCCAGCCGCCCCAGGATGGCGGAATCGTACTGGACTGGCGGGTAGCGCACCAATTCTTTGGCGCATCGAGCCCTCCGCAACGCCTCCCGGGAAACTAGGCGCATTGCCTGCGTCCTCTGCCAGACAAACTGGGACCCGGTACCGATGCGGTGTCGGCCCAGCTCGTCTACTGGCCAGAGCGGATCGATTGCACATAGGCGGCCAGATTGACGATATCGTCGTCGCTTAGCGCGTGGGCGACCGTCTTCATGATAGCGCCCTCCGGTCGCCCTTCCGTACGTTGAAAGACGGCCAACTGCTTGACGATATAATCCGCATGCTGGCCGGCCAGGCGGGGAAACGTCGCCATCCCCTCCCCCTTCGCGCCATGGCACGAAGCGCAGGCGGGCACGCCACCGTCGGCCCGGCCGTTGTGGAAGATGTCATTCCCGCGCTGCTCGCGCACCGGGTCGCTGGACTGGCCGGGCGGAGGCGATTGCTCCGAAAAATACCTGCCCAAGCCAGCGATCTGTTCGTCGCTCAGGCGCGCGCTCAATCCCCACATGTATTCGAACCCGGCCGGATCGGAACGGCCATGCCCCTTGAACGCCTTCAACTGGGCCTCCAGATAGGTGGCCGACTGGCCAGCCAGATGGGGGAAGTTGGGCGAGGTCGACCGTCCCTGCACGCCATGGCAATTGGAGCAGACCTGCATGGCGATCGTGTTGGCGGCCACGCGGGGATCGTCCAGCGCCCGCGAACGTTCCAGCGATGCGCACCCGCTCACGCCCGCGAGCATGACCAGCAGCATGGCGGCAGAGTGTGCCAGCCGAACTTGGGCAACATGTTTCATCAGTAGCTCCCCCAGACGTAGACAAACAGCGTATTGTTGTTGCTCGGATTGCGTCCCGCGCCATCGTAGTTGGCCACGGCGCCATGGTAGCGTCTGAAGTTGTAATACTGCGCCCCGACACGCAGATACTGCACCGGGGTCCAGAACAGTTCCGGCACCCAGCCGCGCGTATCGGGATTGCCCGCGGGGTCGGCGTATAGCACCGCGTCGGAACTGCCCGTCGTGCTGAAGTAACTCAGGCTCCCGCCGTACTTGGCCCGGTAGACATAGCTCCCCTTAACCTTAAGCTGCCTGAGACGATTGTCGGGATTGGCCGCGGTGCCGGTGACGTCGCCGTTATCGATCGCCTCCGTGATGTAGCTGACCTGCGCGGTGACGCTATGTGGATCGAGCAGGTACTGGTACTGCGCGTCGACACCTCGGTCGCGGTAGCGGGTCGTCGGCCCCCTCGGGGCAAGGTTATCCGGATAGATATTGGCGTTCATCGCCATCACACCCACCATCGCGCTATGTGGCCCCCAGTCGCGGTTGAAAGCCAGGCGCACATAGGGATTGCTGCCCCGCAGTTTGACCTGATCCGGATTCTTCGTTCCCTGACTGAACAAGGACCAGGCGCCGTTGGCCGTCTGATAGGCGGCCACTTCCGCATAGACGCTCTGGTTCCAGAAGACATAGGCCGCCACGCCCGCAGCCTGCGCGCCGAGCTGCGACACGATGGGCGCGGCATCCGGGCCGGTGATGCCGAACTGGGTCGGCACATACTGCATCCAGGCCGGCGCCGTATTCCAGGGGTCGGCAAAGGATGGATTGTTGTTCACCGAGACGCCGAAGATCAGGTCGCGGCCCGGGTCGATCAGCCGGTCCGCGTAGCGCAGCTCCATGTTGTCCGAGCCCCACTTCCCTTGCCACTTATTGGTATCGGGATTCTGGCTGTCGTAATTGTTGTAGGTCGCCTGCGCAAATACCCCGACATTTTCCGTGATCTTACCGGCGACGAACAGGCTGCCAGTCTGAAACAACGCGGTGGCGTCTTTCGCAAACGCCGCATCGTCACTGGGCGTGGCGCTCTTGGTATAGCTGACGACCCCCATCGCCGCCAGCGGTATCGTGCGGCTGCCGATGGTATAGCCCGTCAGCTTGAACAGCCGTCCATAGCTGGTCAGTTCGGGAAACTGTCCACCCGCGTGACAGGCCACGCAATTCTGGCCTGTCTGGCGCGCGAACACCGGCAACGCGTGAGCGACGATGGGACTGGTCAACACTTGCACCAACAGCAGTGCGACCACGGTACGGTACCTGACGTAGCGCCGGGCGATTTGACTGGCAATGTTCACGCTTCTGCTCTCCTGGTGAATATACGGACCTGGGAGTATGCGTGGCGCAACCTTAACCCAGGAACATCAACCGCGATAAACGGAATAACAAGATCAATCACATTCCCCGCATGCCCCTTTATACGGGGGCAAATCGGAAATATATTTGACGCAGATCAAAATGGAACAATAGCCACCTGTTAATAATTCACGGAGACCCTGCAGTGTTGCGGGAAAGCCGCAAAAAGCACGCCGTCCCTTTACCAACAGGTCCCACCACGGTAGCCGTCCTGTGAAACCGGACAGCGCGCCCCGCGCTCATGGCATGTCGGCAAAAGACGCGTCAAAGCCTGGCGCTCCGACTGGCGGGGCGGTCGGGATAGGTAAAAGGCGCCATCCAGTACGGAATGGCCGGGGTCATACTGGACATGGCGAACGCCATTCAGGGACCATTACAGCATTGGATGCGTGTGGAGAGCGACCCGGTAACGGTAGAGAGGTGGGGATCGTATTAAAGGAAGCGCCGGATAGCTCACCCGGCCGCAGCCGGACAAGGCCCACGAAGCAGCGCAACCGGACTGGGTGGCGTCTGGCTACGGCGCTCCCAGCACGACGGGCGCGTTACGCCTGCGTGTTGATGATGGTGCCGATCGAGCCCGACGTCGCCTTGGGTTTTTCGACCTCGCCAACACGACTGCCATCGTTATCGCCGTCACTGTCCTTGCCCCCAACCTGCGCCGGCTGGACAGTCGTCGGTACCGGCGGCGTATAAGTCGCCTGAGTGGAACTACCAATTGCAGATGTCATTTCGCTCTCCAGGTTTTATCAAGTTCACTTCAACTACTATAACGACAGTTACTGTTCGTTTGCTGGCAGGATTGACCCTCTCAGTTTGACCCTCCCGCCATACCCTCGCGAACGCCGCCACCCTGTCGTAAGACCCCTCGAATCCCAATTCCTTCAAGTCCTCATGGATCTGTTTCAGCGTGCGCCGCTGTTTGCGTGACTTGGCCGCTTCAGTCTTGAGCATTGCTGAAAGCTGGAATGCGTATTTATCGATGGCGCGGCTGGAACGCCGCTCAGCGTAGGCTGGCTCAATGGTTTCCGAGCGCAGATAGCGTCGGACGGTGTTTCTAGAAATGCCCAAACGCCTGGCGATCTCTCTCAATGGGACCTGGTCGCGAATGTGCCAGCGTCGAATAATGCCTAGTAATGCCACGTCGATCACTCCGATTCCCCGCTCAATATCATGAGCAGGATTGTGTCTTATACGTGGGTCAGTTCGGTTTGCAAATTATGCGGTAAAGTGGGTCAGATTTCGCTGCAAATCAACAACCTTACCAAATCGCAACGTTGCAGATACCAAAATCGCTCTAAAATCTTGTTTCCAGCATCCGCATCAATAGGCACTCTCGGGACCCAGCGCGTTCTTCCAGTGCCGCCAATGCAGCGTTCATGGTTACTCAAGGAAATATCACCAGCACATCGACAAAGGTCCGCTGGTGCAGGGATCGTCGCATGACCAAGAGAATAGGGATTGCGCTGCTGTGCCTGGGCATCGTCTGCAAGATTGCGTGGGCCGTTCCGGCGCAAATGGAAGCGGCCGTCTGCGAAGAGCTGGACTTGGTGTCGAGCATGGCGTTGCTCGGTATAGCGGACGACGATGAGGGACTGGCCAGCGACGACTGATGCCGGGCGGGTAACATGACCACGGCCCGCCTCCCGCGCTCGCGACACCAAGCCGCGTCAGGTCCGTCACCACCGCAAAGCTGTACTATCGTCCACCTTCACCAACCGTTATTTAGCGCGCCATCCATGACACCTCAGTCCCTGATCTCCGCGGCTCTCATCCTTTCCCTCGCCACGCTCCGGTTGCCGGCGGCGGCCGAGGAACTGGCTACGGATACCGGAACACACCTGGTCGGCGACATTGGCATCGGTACCGACTTCATGGCGCAGCCGGGGCGAAAAGGACGACATGAGCGGGTCTTCCCTTACGCGAACTTCGACTATGGACGCGCGTTCGCCCGCGTCGATACATTCGGCGTGAAGTTGCTGCCACTTGGGTATGGCGACCTTGAGCTGGCCGCGCGCGCAATAGATGACGGGTATGATCCAGCCTCACCGCGCGTACCGATGCCGGCCCGACGAAACAATTCACTTCCGATCGGGCTGGGCACCTTGCAAACCACCCCGATCGGCGCACTGTTCGCCAACGTCTTTCACGATGCTGGCCCATCGAAGGGCACCCTGATCGACGTCATGTACGCGGCCGAACTTGACTTCGGCCAGCTCGCCCTGTACCCGCAGGCTGGCGCGCAACGTCAATCTGCCGCCTACATCCGTTACTACTATGGGGTTTCCCCGACCATCGCTCCCGATCCAGCGGCCAGCTACCAACCCCGTTCTGCCACCTCACCCTACGCCGCGCTGTTCCTCGAATTGAAAGTCCATGGAAACTGGTACGCCAATGCCAACCTGCGCAGAACCTGGCTGCCCCCAGCGATATCGTCCAGTCCACTGGCCATGCACCATCGGCTCGATTCCGCCATGCTCGCCTTGAGCTATCGTTACAACTGATCCCAACACGATGCGACCAGTTCGGCCCCCATCGGCAACACCCATGTTCTTTCCCGCGCCGTTATATGCCGCCGCCGGAAAAACCTTGAATGGCGCGAAATTGCCGACTATGGACAAGCTGGAATCTCAAACCTCGAAGGAGACGCCTTGGCTAACGCCCGACGTCACAGGCCTATGAGCCTCCACAGGGCCCATGCAACGAGGGGGCCGCTGCCAATCCCCCAGCGGTCGGACTTGAACCACCTGGGTGGGTGATGTACTAACCGGTTGAGGTAGACGTGAACATACGGCCGCACTATATTTCCGTGTGGGAATTTGATTCGCAGGATAAATAATCTATGGAAAACCTTGATTTGGTCGATGGCGTTACGTTTCGCTATGCAGGCTTTCTTGACATTCCTTACATGTTTTCGCTTATGACGGATGCCAGCTTAAATGATGGTGCATTTACCGAGTACCTGCTGACCGCTGGGAGATATGCTTCTCTGTTCATCTCCCTCGCGGCATCACTCCATGTTTTCCGTTTATGGCAGCTACGTAAAGACATTCGAGAAGATTTGTTGATCATGGAAGCCGCCGACGAATCTATCGGTTTTCTTCATTGCATATATAGCCTCACCGCAGAACGAAAGCCACTAACCCATATCGAAAAGTGTGCCATCGCTGCCAAGCACCGGAAAAAAGGTTACGGAAAGAAAATGATTCAGTGGGTGATAGCGCGCGCGTCGGCCGCTAACGAAAGTCTGATCACCGCTTACTGCAATCGCCACGCGAGAGCAATGCAGCAGATTTTTAAGCGCAGTCATTTTACACGCCGCTCGGCTGGTGGCGGGCTCGAGTACTACGTATTGCATGCCAAGCCAAACGAAAAAACCATGTTGGATAATTCGACATGCAGCGGCAATCCCCTCCCCTAAGACTCTCCGCGAATACAGGTACAGGACCATGGCGATTAACAACCAACCTTCGCCAATCCACACGTAAATGCAATCGGTCGCCCGCTCCTTGATTTGTCCGGAGGATTCAAACTGCCGGTTCAGCAGATCTGGCGCGATGGCGTACACAGCCGCCTGAAGGTGCCCGGGCAAATTAGACCACGGCACATAACCACTAGCCAGGTTCAAGCGCGTGGTTCAGGCGGCTCCCCCCCCTATTCCAGCGCCTGCCCGATCACCGGCAAACACTAGCACCAGGCCTGCCCACGTTGCGCCTGGCCCGATACCGGCTGGCTACCCAGCAAGACGCACACTCGCGTGCGCACGCACACATCAATGCTCGACATATCCATGATGATTCTCCTGAAGCTAGATGCACGACCGCCTCGCGGGCACGTGCAAAGGAAGGCCCGCAGTTCCGGGGAACAGGGGCCTCAATCGGGAAAGAACAAAGTGAATTTTTTTCCGGCACCGGAACTACTTCAATCTGGCACCAGCATGTCCGCCAGTCTGACGGACGGAACTGCCATCGCCATCGGCGACACGGCCGAAGTCTTGCCTGGAAAGACGGAGAACGACCGCAACGCCCACACCCCGACGCCGTGCAGAATCCCGCGAACAACCCGCGATGGGCACCGGTGGGAGCTTGGTGAGAACGATTCTCACAATGAGCAAATTATTCTTGCACCTGCGTGCCAGGTTTTCAAGGTGACTGTTCCGGCACCTCCACCGAAAACCATAACGTACGCCATCTTATCGGCTGCGAGGAGCACCCTGTCCTGGTCAAACTCTCGCTTGCTTCTACAAGCGAGCATCATCGAGCGGCGGTAGTGTTAAGAGCTGGTGTAATCGCGCACTGAACCTTCTTGACCGACGACCTCGCTTTGCCATATCGTGATCGTTCTTGCCTATGGCTTCAGGTTGCAGAAGGAAACGCCTCCGTGCAAAAATTCATCCGTTCGTTCGCGCTGGGAATTTCTTGCGGTGTCACCCAGTTGGCACTTGCGGCTCCCGTATACACAGTCGGCGTACAAGACTACGAAAACTATCTGCCATATTCGGAATACAAGCATGGCGAATACCGCGGGCTTGGGCGCGCCATTCTGGATGCCTTTGCCGATAAATATGGTTATGTGTTCCGGTACATCGTATACCCGCTCAAACGACGCGATATGCAGTTTGTGGCCGGCAATCTTGACTTCGCGTTTCCCGATAACCCCAACTGGATTACGGACCAAAAAAAAGGAGTCAAGATCAGCTACGCCCCGATGCTGGATTTTACCGATGGCGTATTGGTGCGTCCCGACGATGTAGGAAAACCCATCTCCCACATCAAGACGCTGGGCTTACCGCTAGGTTTCACACCTTACCCATATTCGTCCTATATCGAATCCGGCGCCATCAAGCTCGAACCCACGTCCACCTACGACAAACTGTATCAAAAGCTGGTCCTCAAACGTCTCGACGGCGCTTACATGAACACCCGCGTTGCCCAATATTACTGGTCGCATATACATAGAAGGGGTGAGGTGCCGGTGCGATACGACGCCAGCCTTCCGCATGCGACCGGCTACCATTTCCTGTCATCGATAAAGTACCCAGCGATGATCGAAGAATTCAAGAAATTCATGGTCGAAAACAAGACCATGATCGAGAACCTCAAGAAGCAATATCAATTCTGACAGTCCGGGACGACATTGTCCGGCCGAGAACGGTCCGAATACGGACGGTTTCATATTAAAGACCGACACTGTATCGTCGCCCAATCCCGCGTTCACTGTTTGCAATATTTCACGACAGCAGCCATACTGCCGACACATTTTGCGAGCCAACGCCAGCTTCGCCCGAACGGTCCAGGGCGCAGCTCGTTCGCGAACACACTATTTCGGAGCGATGCATGTCTGAATCTTGCAGCGGAGGCCTCGATATCGGCTTCGCGGCCCTCGATTACGCCCAGATCGCCTGGCTGGGCGTGGTCCAGGGTATCTCGGAACTATTGCCGATTTCATCGACCGCACACATGCGCATCGTGCCTGCGCTGCTCGGCTGGCACGATCCAGGCTCCGCATTCTCGGCCGCGATGCAGATGGCCGCCTTGGCGGCCGTGGTGTCCTATTTCTGGCGAGATATCGCCGCATTGGCCGGCGGCAGCCGGCGCGCCATCGCACGGCGCGACTTCAACGACACCCATTTCGTGATGCTGGTCGCCATCCTGTTCGCAACCATTCCCATCGGCTTGGCTGGCATCGCCCTGTCGCCGGTCCTGAATGCCTGCAATTCTCCGCTGCGCAGTCTGAACGTAATCGGCGTCTCCTGCATCGTCATGGCGGTCCTGCTGGCGGTATCTGAACTGACTTGCAAACACCGCCGTGTTACCGCGCAGTTGCGCATACGCGACGCGCTGATCGTGGGTCTGGCCCAAGTTGGGGCGCTGATCCCGGGCGTGTCGCGCTCCGGTTCGACGCTCACAGCCGCCCTGTTCCGCAATTTCCGCCGCGAAGAGGCCGCGCGGCTGTCTTTCCTGCTTGGTCTGCCCGCCATCGCGCTGGCCGGCCTGAAGGAACTGGTAGTGCTGCACCACGCAAGCATCCCGCACGAGGCCTGGACCAAGCTGGGGTTCGGCCTGATTGTCGCCAGCGTCTCGGCGTTCGTCGCGATCTGGGGCCTGATGCGCATGCTCGAACAGTTCTCGTCCTGGCCGTTTGTCCTCTATCGCGCCGTCCTCGGCTTGGCGCTGCTGCTGGCCGTGGGAAGCGGCTGGTTACATTGACGCCCGATTACAGGCATCCGCGCCGGGCTCGGTGGCCCGGTCAAAGCCAGGCTCAAAAAACGGACCGAACCGGGATGACGTTTCTCAAGCTCCAGCACATCCCGTTGGTCTATATTGTTCCTCATGTACACCAGCACACCACCGCAGCGCAACGGCGCGCCGATTCCGGCCCTCACCTGGCATCAGAACTACCCTGGCGCCGGACCGTTTGGCGAGCGTGCAAGGTCAGGTTCGAACACCGTGGAAAATGCCCCCGCAAAATCGCCGCGCCCCCCCCCTGGCGCCCATCCAGGCCAGCTGGCAAGGCGTCCCCCCATCAGGGCGAGGTTCACCGGCAAGTCTGTTCTGGCCGCTCCTTCGCATACCCGATGAACCGAAAAACTGGCCGGCATTGGATGCGGTCCAACTGACTTTGATGGCGCGCGAACAGTGGCGGGAGCGCCTCAATGCCATCCCGGCAGCGGTCTGTCGGCCCAACACAACCATGCGCGACATGGTGGAACAGGGTATCGCCATGCTCAAGACCAACGGCCCACGCGAGGCCGCTCAGTTCCTGACGACGCGCAACGTGCCGTCCGGCGTCATCGTGCGGGTCCTGAGCGAACCGCAGCGACGCAGGCTCTCTCTGTGCCCAGGGTAGATCTGCCGACCTAAAACCGTCTAGGGGATTGGCCGCAATTCGAGGCGTCCGTTTTCACATCGCTTCACATTAAAAAGTGGGCGACTTGTCAATGACCGGCTGAGGACTGCTATGCGTGTGACCAGTAAACGTCAACCGCGAACTGGCGCCCCGTTCGCGCTGGAACAACCAGAATCGTTCGTTGGTGATGCCCGGACGCGACCCACGCCACAGTTCCCTCCAGCGCGACGGATCGATGTCAGGCTCGCCAAATACCGCTTCCCGCTGCACCAACAGTACTGTACAGTCCGCAGCTGGCGATATCTCCCTCCTGACAGGGTCGCGCCCTGTGAAATAACGCAGCATGGCCCGCTCGCCTTCGCCCAAACCGATACTCGCAATGCAGTTGGTATGTGCGGGTATGGGCATCGAGACAAATACAGAGCGGTAGCTCTTGGCGAAATCGAGCCAAGGCATCCACAGCGTCGTCAATAGCGACCAGCTCAATGTGACGCCAACCACCCAAATAGCCAGTCCTCTGGCTGGCCGACGCCAGAACATCCATAGTGCCAGCAAAGCGGCCAGCGTCACGAGCACCGCAGCAGCTATCGGAAGCACACTGAAGCGAGGTACAAATTCGACCGGCAGCAAACGCAACAAGTAGGGCCAATTCGGCGGTACGCCATTGCTCATCATGGACACCCAGCCGGTCCAAATGATCAAAGAAAAAACCCCGAACAACGTCAGACTCAAACCCACCCAAAGCCGTTCGCTCTGAAGTGGCAAGGCGCATGCGCCTGGGCCAGCCAGAATAGCGATCGGTACCATCAATGGCCATGCATATATGCAACGTGCGGACGACGAGGTGGCGAGTACCAGCATCAGCACACTGAAGGCCACCAGGGCATATTGAATTGGGGGTTCGCGCAACGCGGTATGACGCCTGGACCAGAGCATCCACAAGGCAACGGGCAAGCCGGGAAAGGTGAACCATGGGATCGTTTGGCTCCAAAACCACGGCAAATGCTCTGTGCCCAGTCGCGGAACAGAAAAACCCGCAAACCGACCGATATTATTTATCCAGAACCAATCCATGAACAGCGTGGGGGAACGCATATAAAGAACTAGTGGCCAGATAACGCACCATGGTAGGCTGACAACGACCGCCGTCAACAGTCCGCGCCAATATGCACGCAAGCGCCACGCCTCAAAACAAAGCGGCAGGAGCAGCGCGGTGAGTACCATCACCGCCGGCGCCAGTAGTCCTTTCGATAGGAAGCCGATGCCGACGCCCATTCCGAGCAGGAAACCGCCCAGGTGTGCCCTGGATAGAATGGTGGCGAACCCCAATGCCGATATCGCGAAACTGGCGAGCAACGGCAAGTCTGGCATCATCATGTGGCTCTGTACCAGCGTGCCAAGGCACGCGATCAATATCAGGGCGGCGTAGCGCCCCATGCCGGCGCCCCACCAGATTCGCGCTGTCGTACCCAGCGCCCAACAAGCGACAGACATGAAAAAACCTGATGCCAAACGTGCGCCATCATGTAACGGAAGCCAGTGGGAAAAGATCGATGCAAACGCCGTCGCCATCCAATAGAACAAGGGCGGCTTTTCCATGAAGGGTTCCCCCGCGAGCATCGGCACTACCCAATCCGACGACTCATACATGTGCTGCACGACCCCAAATACATACGCCTCATCAGCTTTCCATGGATCGTGACCTACCAGTCCAGAGAACGTAAAAACGAGAACCACAACGACGTATGCTTGCACGCCCCGAGAAAGGTTACTGGAGATCGCGTAGCGGTCTGCCTTTCCCTTGGCAAAACAATTTAACAGACGCTTGACGACTGACTGGTGCATTGGATCGGTCTCAACATGGCGATGGATTCGCCCCTGCAGAAACCACTTCCCGGGGGCAGGAAGCCAATGCTTTGCCTTCGAGCACCGCGCAAGGCTAAGTTTCATTTTAATTCGTGCACCACGCCTCCACAATGGTCGAGAACTCGACCGGGTAATCGAATCAGGAGACACCGAGGCACACGACACGAAACTAGCCGATGAACATCCCAACACAGCAATTGCCCTTTGCGCTGCAAAGGTGGGCCGAGTCCATTCCGGCTAGGCAGGGGATAAATCCCTGGATCGAGTCGCGATGATGTTGATCCTTCATGACGTCACAAAATTAAAAGAACAAGGCTGTGCGAGTGATGGTGGTGCCGTTGTTTGTGTAGTTGCCCGTGGCGCGCACGGAACCTGTGTCGAACTTGCCGTCATCAAGTTTGCTATCGATCTGCTCGGCGAACGAATCGGGCAGGTTGTCAAAGCGGAGGCCATTGCCGCCTCGCCCGGCCACGACTTCGTTGTAGATGTAGACGGCACCACCCTGGGCGCTGGTCATGAAGTCCGTGCTGCCGTTGTAGGAACCCGTAATGAAGCCGGCCAGCGCCAGATGTTGCGGTGCCAATTGATATTCGGTGATCTGGCCGTCGCCATTTCCGTTGCCGGTAGCGCCAGGAACATGACTGGTAGCCAGCGCGTCGTCGCCGGGCAGCGCCCGAAATCTGTCCTGATAGGCATTGACAGCGGCAGACAATGCGTTCGCCTGCTGGATAATATTTTTAATCTTGGCACTATCGATCAGGCTCTGTCCCTTGAGCACACCGCCCAGTAGTAAGCCGATAATGACGAGCACGATGGCAATTTCAACGAGCGTAAAGCCGTACTGACGTGATAAGAGGGGCGGCATGATATTTTCTCTGAACAGCCTTCCAGCGAGACCTGAACCGTCGTCCAATTTGAACACGACGACCATCAAATCCGCCGGATCCAGACCATCCCTGCGCCGGGCTCCTGCCAGAAAAATCGGCAGTCTTGGTCTGGCGATTGAGCAGATCATACTCCGATAGCCATCGAGGCGTATTCGATCCACCCCGGCAAATATTCCTATCGCTCAGCCTGCGCCAAGTTTGGCCTGTGCCGCCCTAGCCTCCCGTACCAGGCCGACCGCTAACCTTCGCTCAGCATGCCATGGATCATCTGATGGTACTGGAACGCCTTGCGAATACGTTCGCGCATGGCGGCCTCATCCCACGGCTTGGTATGGAAGCGGTAAATCTCGCCACAATTGATGGCGCCAAGTATCGATTCGATTTCGGTGTAGCCTGACAAGATGATGCGCATCGTACCAGGAGACAGCTGCTTGACGCAGCTAAGGAATTCGGTCCCATTCATGCCCGGCATGCGCTGGTCGCTGACCACCACCTGAGCCTGGTGCAAGGCGGATCGCAGAGATAGCGTCATAGTACGGAGAGATAACTTGCATAATTCAAGCGTCTGTGTAATTGGCAACACGAACATCCAGGTCTCAGATTGACGGTCGGCGCGCGAGAACTGGGTTTTCAAAAAGAATTGCAATTTCCAACATTGCAATCGATACTGTGCATGTACCCCTCTCAAATTCCTTGAATTTGAATTTCACCCGCCAAGTCAGGCGGGTTTTCTTTTTACCGAAAAGCCCTCTCTCCCCTTGCCAAACAGCACATCTTGACGAAATTCGTATCGGATTTAAACTCTACCAATACAAAGCAAACACCGCAGTAACTGACGTCCAATCATGCCCACACACAATTTCGATTTCGGGCCGATACCATGGCCTATCGTGGGCACCTCGTCAAACGAGCGTCGCCCTGACGGGCATCGAGCCTTCCATTTGACGAGGCAAATGGAACAGCAGGCTGATGCCCAATTCAGTGGATGGGCAAGGAGGGCTGCGGAAGAACTAGTCCGAACCCTGAGAGAAAATTAGTAGACCTGGTCGTGATCGTAACACCGCAATTAGCATATTCCCTGACGGACCGGCGTCACGAGCTGTTGGAATCTCCGTCCTTCTAGAGCGAAAAGGACGTCAGGTCTCGACAGGCAGTGCCCCGGCTGCCTTATCGTTCCCAGTGGCCGCGTGTCCACTCCCACTCGTTATGGCGCCAACTCCAGTGGCCGGGAATCCAATAATGCGCTGGGCTTGGTGCGACGGTAATTTGCTCCACGATTACTGCCGGCATCGGACGTGCGGAGCCCTGGTACCAGTGTCCTGGTTGCCATTGCCATCCGTGGTCGCGCCAGGTCCAATGGCCTTGAATCCAGGCATATCCAGACGCGGGAGGTGGCGGAATCACTTCCTGGATGGGGGCAGGCGCCTGGCGCACAATCGCTGGGTGGTCGTGAACTACGACTCGTTCCTTGACGACTGTGGTGCAGCCACCCAAGACAATCGCAACGGCTGCCGCATACATCATTTTTTTGGTCATTTCTTGTTTCCTTGTTTCTTGTGTTCGCGAAAAAACGTTGGCCGTCATTTTTTCTTTGCCGAAGAATAGCGTATTCGCCGGCAATCCGGGTTTGTCTGTGAGCAGGTCCCCGGTGTCAGACCCAACGGCCAGCATCTCCTTATTGTTGGCCAACTGGCTGGTCGCGCTTGGCGATTTCATTACCTACGTAGCCACCACCAACGGCACCGGCGATAGCAGCCAAGGTACGGCCATTGCCGCCGCCAATGCGACTTCCGACCAGACCACCAACCAGGGCTCCAATACCGATGCCAAGAGGACTGTTCTGGGCGACTGGAGCAGGCTGTGGATATGCCGGAGCTTGTCGATAATCGCGGGCCGTTTCAACTTGAGCGACCTGGGCGTGTTCACCGCCATAGGCAGTTTCCGAAATGCGTGGGTACTCACGGTGTAGGACAGCTTTGTGTCGGACGAGCTCGCGCTCAACCGGTGCTTGTAATGACGGCTGTGCCGCCGAAGCGCTGCCGCTGTTTGCTAACTCGCCTGCTGAGGCGGTCGCGACGGCACCATGCGAGTTAGGCAAGAGTCCGGCTATCGCGGCTGCGCCGACCAGGCTGACCAGCGTCAACGAGACAGCGGCGGTGGCCATCAGGGGGTGGATGCGATTCGAGGCTACGGTGGTTTCCATTTTCGTTCTCCGGTATGGCGCTGACGTCGCGCCGTTAGGTCAATAACGGTTAAGGTCGAGAACAGGGTGTATGGAAGACGTTTCCTCAGTAAGCAGATGTAACGCGAGCAAGGGCAACTTTGGACGAGGACGTGCATGCCTGGAACGACGGAGTCAGCGACTTGAACTGAGGAACAATGGGCAGACATCCCATGCAACAGCGATACGGTAGGCAGCTCCCGCCGGCTTGAGCGCGTCACCCATCGAGCCACCAATCAAATTTATGAGTTGGCAGGACTGCCGCAACATTCCACAGTCGGCAACAAGTGGTCCCGCGATGGTACGATCGGTGACCAATGCGACGGTGAAGACGGCGTGCGGATTCAGGGGAAATTACAAAGTTTCTTTGAACTGGAGGGTGGGCGCAAATTACTCCACCAGTCAATTATGGCCGCCGGGCGCCTATCCGCTATTGGCCACCAATGTAGTTCCGGCACATGGCCACTAAACTCGACAAGTCTGCCACGTCCTGGCGCTGATTCAAGAGTTCCAACACAAGTTCCACTTGGACCCGGCTCGGGATAATTTCGGTCGGGCTATGAACCATCCAGCCGATGAGGAGCGGCGCAAGTTCCTGCGGGGACAGCAAGGATACTTCTTTTCGCGTCGGGACACGGGTGTGGTACTGATATCTGCCCCGCTGCTTCGTCGCCCATCTTTCCGCTGCTTTAATGTTTTCAACGGGAATTCCGAACCGATCAAAATCTGCTTGCATAATGTTTCTCGTAAGTTACTACCTGCGAGTCAGAATAGCATGAAAAAAATCGACGGCTGATGCCGAATGTTGACAAAAGCGGCCTCAACCCGGCACACCATTGCCGCGCATTGGGATTTGCGCCGCTGCCTGTCCGTTCCGGGATCGACGCTCTCCTGCTCTCCCCGCGCACCCGCACTGTAGCAATAGCCCATCGCCTCGTTTCCTCGGCTGCCGATCGGCGTTACTTCGGTGCCTGGCAAGAGATACGGAGCCGGCATAGCCTGTACCAGATCATCAAACAACGCATGAAGCAAACCGCGAGCAGAGTGCGCCTGGCCGGACGCGTCGAAGAGGCCGAGCACCTCAACAACGCCACTCCCCCTTGGCTGCGCCACACCTTTGCGCATTCTGCACTGAGGCAAGGCCATGGCTTGCGCGAAGTGGCAAGCCTGCTGGGGCAGGCGAACACGGACACCACCATGATCTACACGGAACAAGAAGCTTTGGATCTGATCAGGGTTATAGAGCGAAACCAGCGGGAAACCCAGGCGCAAAGTTAAAGCTAATTTTCCCACCTATTTCAAAACTGTCTTCGCCGCCTGGGGGATTCGGCCGGCTGCACGTGCTGAAATGCCATGTATAGGAAGAATGCTCGAAATTCGGCGAACGTGAGCGTGGCCCGGTCCCGCCCCTGGGCGATCGGTTAGCCCCCGGGCGTCCGAGATCCTCGACCGACCGGTCGAGGACGAAATAGCCGCGCTCGACGCGCAACTTGCCCGGCCTGCAGTGTGCATGCAAAGCCTGCGATTCAGATTTCTTGGTTAAGCTCATCTCTAACACCCTCGCTCGCACAGTAGCGCAAGTGCCGGACGCCGGCCCTGGAGACCGGGAGCTCAGCGTATCTCCGACCCCGCGTCAGCCCGCATGCCGAATAAGCCCTCCAACGTAGATGACAGGGTCAAGCCCGCCGTCCCTGACGACCGGACGGCCAGCCATTTGTGCTGCACGCAACAAGCTGCAACATCGAGCAAGGCGTAATGCACGATCGCCGTCCCGTCCTGTCCCATCAAGCCACACAGGACGAAATCCGTGTTGGCCGCCTGCGCCGGCACCACCCAACCCAGGGTGCCGCCCCTGGACCGGCAACGGGTGACGGCAACGCGTAACGAGATGCATTCATCGAACATGATGACGGCCCGGTTCGGCGTCCGTTGAGCGTGGCCGCCGGCATGCACGATGCAATCCAATACGGCCTCAAACAATCGCAACCACGCCTCGCTGTGCGCCGCCGTGCGCCAGCACGCCAGGTCATCACCGACTGGCGCCAACGCCAGTCGATAGGCACGGTGCAAGCTGCCAAACATCTTCTTGACCAGGGCGGCGTGCGGCATGCCCGGCTCGGCGTCGATCAGCCGGTAATTCAACGTGCCGCTGCGGTCGTAAATGCCGCGCAAGCGAGCCAGCACCCCGCCTGTGTCCAGTCCTCTGCGCAGCGTTTGCTGCCGCTGCGCTGCCGCAAACACTGCCGGGCTGACGATGGCTGTATGCGCTCCCTCGTGGCGCAGCCATAGGCTGCGCTCGTTCATGTGGCGCCGGCCACCCAGGCGCGCGGTACTGCGGTTATACAAGAGATTGCCGCAGTATTTTTCATTGTGCAGTATGCCCTTGACCAGAGTTGCGCTCCACGCCCGGCCGGCCGCCGCCACGCCCTCGGCGTTGAGCGTACGCGCCACGCCGCAATAGCTGAGCCCCTGCTCGGTGTACAGGCGGAATATGCGGCGCACGGTGCGCTGTTCTGCCGCCGGTCCAGGCGCCAGCACCACGCGATCGGTGGGATGGCATTTTCGCTCGCCTTCCTCCAGCATCCGCCGCACGCTGCCATCGGCGCGCACGCTCAGCCGGCGCAAGCCAAAACCGGCCGCGCCGCCCGGCTTGTAGCCGCGCGCCAGCAGGAATGCATGGGCGTCGAAAGTCCGCTCCGACAGCGCGCGGCTGAACTCCGCCGCCATCGTGCGCTTGACGCTCTTGATGATATGGGCCAGCGGCGAGCCGTCATTTGCAAACCGCTCGGCGCAGTACACCACGCGCACGCCGCCGCGGCTGCACAGGTATTCGTAATAGGCGCTCTCATCGACATCCTGAAAGCGGCCCCAGCGGCTGACGTCATAGACAAGCACCCGGTCGAAGCCAGGCTGGCCGTCACCAATGTCGCGCATCAGCTGCTGCAGGCCCGCGCGGCGCCGGGCATCCAGCCCGCTCTTGCCCTCGTCACGATAGACCTTGACCACCTCGCACTCCGCGGCGGCCGCATAACGCGCGATGTAGTCCAGCTGCAGCGCGATCGACTGACCCTGTTGCTCAGTGGACATGCGGACATAGGCTGCCGCCCGGTGCAAGACGGTCTCCGCCACAGGCCGCGCGGCGTTCATGGCCCGGGCCCCACAACCGGGCCAGCCAGCCCGAATACCGCGTCCAGGCTGGAGTGCAGCAGCGGACGCGACTTGGCGGATAGGCCGCTACCGATATAAATCATTTGGCGACGCTCCTGCGCCGTCGCCACCAGCGCATAGCGCTCGATCACGCGGTTGTCACGGTCCAGCAAACCCGCCAGAATAAAATCCACCGCGCGCCCACGCTGTACCGCAAGCCGCCAGCGGCACTGGCCGTCCGCCCGCTGGCGGCAGGTCAGCACCGACAAGCGCAGCACGTAATCACCGTTGAGCCGCAGTTGGTTAGGGATGCCCACGACCGGCTCGGACTGGCCTCCGGCGGCCGCCACCCGGATGCAGACTTGCTCGCGCAGCCGCGCGACCATTGCGGCAAGGGCCACCGGCGCGACCACATGCTGTGTCTGGCGCGGCGGGGGCACACCGGCATGCGCATAGGCGCCGGCCAGCGAGCCAAACATGCGCGCCATCCGCCTCCAGCCCGGCATGCCGGGGACCGCCGCCAGCAGCGCCAACGTGACCTTGCCGTACCGTGCGTACACCCTCCGGATCGCTGCCAGCACCGCCTCCGGCGCCTCCCCATTGCGCATGCGCCGCACCAACTCGGCCAAGAGGCCTTGCGCCGGCGGCACGATGGCGGCCAGCGCCCCCTCCTTGCGCAACCAGGACTCCGGTGGGTTGTGCACCCGCGCCGTTTTCATCCGCGCGCTGCTCCGGTTGTAGAGCAGGTTGCCCCAGTAGTGCTCCTTGCGTAGTACGCTGGACACGCGGTAGTCGGTCCAAGCGGCACCGCCACAGGCGACGCCCTCTGCGTTGAGCTGGCGCGCGATCGCACGCAGGGTCCAGCCGACGTGGTTATACAGGTGGAAAATGCGTCGCACGACCGCTAGCTCTTGCGGCGCGCCCGGCGCCAGCAGCACCCGGTCGCTGGGCCTCGGCTTGCGTTCGCCAGTCGCCAGCGTGCGCTGCTCTCGCCCATCGGCGCTGACGACGATCCTGCGCAGGCCATACGTTGCCGCGCCACCCTGCTTGTATCCCAGCAGAGCCAGGCGCCGCTGGCCGGCCCAGACTTTGGCCGACAACTCGCGGCTGTACTCTGCCGCCATGCTGCGCTTGATGCTTTTGAGTAGCTGCGACAGGGGCGCGCCATCGTTGACGAACGCTTCCGCGCAATACAGCAGGCGGATGCCCGCCTTCCGGCACAGGAACTCGTAGAATCCCGCCTCGTCGCCATCCTGGTAGCGTCCCCAGCGGCTGACGTCATACACCAGCAGCACTGCGAAGTCCGTATTGCCGGCCGCGACGTCGGCCAGCAATTGCTGCAGGCCTGAACGCCCCGCAAGCACCAGGCCGCTACATCCAAGGTCCGCGTACACGCGCACCACCACCATCGCATGCGTGGCCGCATAGCGCCGCAAATACGCCTCCTGCATCTGCGGCGACAGGATCTGCGCGGTGCTGGACATCCGCACATAGGCCGCCGCACGCAGCAGCCCGTCTGCACCACCACTGCCAAAAGCAACGTTCATGGCCATTCATCCGGTGCCTACGCCCTGTCGCATCATGCGCCCATTGGATCAATGTCGCAAGTGCAATGCCTTAACAGCTAGCGATGTTCAGGACGACTATCCCAGACACAACAGTATCAACTATCAACTTGCGACTTACTTAGCAAGTGTGCTTCGCTTCACGCGTCTGGCGCGCGCGTATACCACAACTTCATCGGAGCAATTTTGACTTCAGTCAACGGTTAGCCTCCTTGAAAATTAGAAGTTATTGCGTACCATCTCAAGTATCGGGAGGACGCCATGTGGTTTGAAATTTACCAGGATAGTTGCAAAAATACAAAGGAGTGTTGGCGGTGGCGACTCAGGGGGCATGATCGAGTCGTCGCCGCCAGCACCGTGGGATATTCAACTGAAGATGATTGTCGGGAGGCAATTGTAGGTCTAGGGCAGAATTCGCTGAAGACCCCCATGGAAATAAGAAGACGTGCTCCCTTGCTTCCAAAGCCATGACGGCGTGTCGAAAGACTATACGAGCTGAATTCCACCGCGCCATGGTTCTGATGAAAACGCCAGTGGAATGGGGTATGGCAAGCGGCTCTCGAAAACACCTTGCCCTAAGAACTGAGCCACTGCAATCCTACATAATTTTTCAAGTTCCAAGTCTTCCGAGCCAGGAGCTAGTATAGGATCGACTATATAGGCGACCCGGCCTATCTGACTATGCTGATCCAGCGCATCAGAAATGACGATCTGATCGGCGTTCTTTTGCGAGCACCCTCGCTGAAAGCACGCAAAATAGAGTGATGTTGTGGAATTTTTCAGCGAACCAAAAAAGAAGAACCCGAAAACCAATACATCTGTTTTTGTCATCATGTTCTCCTTTATTTCACATCATCTCCGTTTCACATAGTAGATTTTTTGTGTTCCACCGGAAATAGAGTTACCAAGGAAAATGACAGCATGTTGATCCCCATCAAACACAGCGTTCGCCAAGCCCGACGTGGCAGTGCTGGAATCGCGTCGCCTGGCGGCCCTCCCAAGCGGTCCAGCGGCCTGAGCAAACAGTCGTTGTACCCGGAACCAACGCTTCGGCCGTCGTCCTGCCGCGCTTATCGCATCGACTGACCAAGCTGCGAAGGCAACGTGAAGAGGTCGCGCTTGAAGTGGATGGCCTGGTGCATGCACACCCTCGTTATTCGGTCCTGACCAGCATGCCTGGAGTCGGCGTCGGGACAGCGGCCAGACTCCTCACCGAAGTGGCAGCCAAGGCTTTCGCATCAGCCGCCCACTTGGCGGCCTGCACCGGATTGGCGCCTGTCACGCGCCGCGCCGGGTCATCGATTCGCGGTGAGCATCCTTCCCAACGAAGCAACAAAATGCTCAAATGTGCGCTCTTCCTCTCCGCCTTTTCCGTGCTGCGAGATCCAGTTTCACACGCTTACTACCAACGCAGGATCAGCCAGGGAAAACGACATAACCTAGCCCTGATCGCGCTCGCCCGGCGGCGCTGCAATGTGCTCTATGCGATGATGCGTAACGGAACACTCTAGCAGGCAACTGCGATGACTAATCCTTGACTAACAACATAGGGACACGTTACAACCGCCGTGCTACCGAAGCGTTGGCCGCGTTCACGTCTTCGGCACGGACGTTGATCACCGCATCCGAATTGAACAGCGCCTCAAACGCCGCAGGCTTCAGGATGTGAACCGAAGGTGCCGACGGGCCGATCTCGGTGAATCCGGCAGCAGAGATGTAGCGAAGGACGCCAGCCAGATCTCGTGCCGTCATCCGCGCATAAAGGTCAGCTGTAGCGGAGACGACGTCGACATCAGTGGCAGCCCTGCCCGCCGTCGAAGCCGCCAGTGCCACCGCAGCCAACGCGACGGCGGCGACACGCCGCCAGATGGTTGCGTTCAATTGGCGAGCTCAAAGCCAGCGGCCTTGAGCGCAGCAACAGCCACGTCGTGGTCTTGCTGGGCGTTGCCACCAGAGATGCCGATGCCGCCGACCACGCGCCCTCCCACCACAATGGGAACACCGCCGCCCACCGGCATGACGCGCGGATGGTTGGCCAGCGGAGCCGTGGCAGGCTGAGCGACGACCTGGTTCCAGATCAGCGTGTCCAGACCGAAGGAGGCGGCAGTCCAAGCCTTGTTGACGGCCACTTCTGCGGCCAAGAACGGCGTGGCGTCGGCGCGCTCGAAGGCGATCAGGTGGCCGCCCTCGTCGGTGACCGCGATGGCCAGATTCAGACCGATCTTGGTGGCCGCGTCGCGCGCGGCGACAGCCAGCGCAAGTGCGCTGTCGCGCGTGATGGAAGCCTTGGCTTGAACTTTGGTAACGGTGCTTTGAGACATGATAAGTTTCCTTGAGATGAAGTTAATGAACGGTGAATGAATTACAGTTGTGGGCCTGGATACTGGGACGCGGCGCGATCGAAATCAGAAGCCTTCGAGCACAATCTTGCCCACGGCCTTGCCGCTTTCGATCAATACATGCGCGCGGGTCAGGTTTTCCGCGTTGATGCGGCCAAAGACGGCGTTGGCGGTCGTCCTGACGCGGCCGGCGTCGACCAGGTCAGCCACGCGCCCCAGCAGAACGCCTTGCTCATGTATGTCAGGCGTTTCGAACATCGAGCGCGTGAACATCAGCTCCCAGTGCAGCGACAGCGACTTGTTCTTGAGCGCGATCGGATCCAGCCCTTCCATGTCGTCGATGACGGCCAGTGCGCCCTGCGGCTTCAGGCTGTGGATGATCTCCTGGTAGTGTGTGGCAGTCTGGGTGAGCGAGGCCACGCAGTCGACATGCTCGATGCCGGCCGAGCGCAGCGCCTGCGACAGCGGCTTGGCGTGATCGATGACCGCGTGCGCGCCCAGATCCAGGCACCATTCACGTGACTCCGGACGCGACGCCGTGGCAATCACGCGCAGCTTGGTCAGCTGCCGGGCCAGCTGGATCAGGATCGAGCCCACACCGCCGGCGCCGCCCACCACCATCAGGGTCTGGCCTTCGCCACCGCCCTGGGCGATGCGCAGCCGATCGAACAGCAGTTCCCACGCGGTGATGGCGGTCAGCGGCAGCGCTGCGGCTTGCCCGTCCGCAAGCGACTTGGGTGCCCTGGAGACGATGCGCGCGTCCACCGCATGCAGCTCGCTGTTGGCGCCCGGGCGCTTGATCGAACCGGCGTACCAGACGCGGTCACCGACCTCAAAGCCTGCAGCCTGCGCGCCCACGGCCTCGACCACGCCGACTGCGTCCCAGCCGAGCACCTTGACTTGGCCGGCCGCCGGCGCGCTGGCGGCACGCACCTTGGTGTCGACCGGATTGACCGAGACTGCGTGCACGCGCACCAGCAGGTCACGTGTACCGGGCACCGGCGCGGGCAGTTCCACATCCTCGAGCGCCTGGGGCACGTTGATGGGCAGGTTCTTTTGATAAGCAACAGCTTTCATCGCACTTTTCCTTCCTTGGTTTAAGTGATGTCGATGGAAGGTAATATAGGTAGAATAACTGCGCTTGATAAGAGGGCTTTCCGATGCATCACTTTCAAACCAGGATTGAAAATATAGGCGACCTCCAAGTGCTGCTGTACACGGTCAGCGGCGGGTCATTGACTGCGGCTGCGCGGGCACTCGGCATCACGCCAGCGGCCGCCAGCGCAACGCTCAAGCGGCTCGAGGCTCAGCTGGGGACGCGGCTGTTCGAACGCTCCACACGTGCCATGCGGCTTACGGCACCGGGTCAAATCCTTCTCGAGTACGCCCAGCGCGCGTTCGAACTACTGGCCGAGGGGGAATCCCAGCTCGATGCCGAACGCGGCGCTCTGGTGGGCACAGTGCGTGTCTCGGCGCCGTCTGACCTTGCCCGGACCGTGCTCATGCCAATGTTTGATGAATTCTTGGCTCTTCACCCCGGGGTGAAGCTGGCGCTCAATGTTGGCGACCGCGTGCTCGACGTGCTACGGGATGAGGTGGAC
The DNA here is from genome assembly GCF_014042355.1 of Rugamonas apoptosis. Lineage (GTDB taxonomy): Bacteria > Pseudomonadota > Gammaproteobacteria > Burkholderiales > Burkholderiaceae_D > Rugamonas > Rugamonas apoptosis. The sequence continues at coordinate 45,040 of NZ_JACEZU010000019.1, read as the reverse complement.
CTCGCGCTTCGGTACGGCGAGTTGAGCGACTCTCGCCTCGTGGCCCGCCGACTTTCGCTGGCGCACCCCGTTCTCAGCGCTTCGCCCGACTACTTGAATCGTCACGACACGCCACGTACGCCAACCGACCTGGTGGACCACAACTGCATCTCATTCATGCGCGGGGGGCGCACGTTCAGCTCGTGGCGCTTCGGTCAGAACGGCCAATGGACGACGGTAAGGGTCAGTGGCGACCGGGTCGTGGATGACGCCTCGCTGGCTCGCCAATGGGCAATTTCGGGAGCCGGGATCATCTTCATGACGGAGATCGAACAATGGCGTGATCTGGAAAGCGGCCATCTGGTGCGGCTTTTGACCGAATGGGAGACAGATCCGTATCCCTTGCATGCTCTCTTACCTAGCGGGCGCTTCGTCCCGAATCGCGTTCGCGTGCTGGTGGACTTCATCGCTGGACGTTTTGCTGAACTCCGGCTATCAAACAAGGAGCACTGAGGAAGGCGCCCGCCAGACCTTCAATTTCTAACCAAATGGTAACCGCAACCGTCGAAACGGCCTGAGGCAGAAGTTCGTTGCTTGTGGCTTCCACTGCAATGCCACCCCGCCCCCATCGTTCGCCGCGGCGCGAACGGACGGAGGGAAGGTCTGCTGGCAACCTATGGCATGGTGCCACGCAAGCGCATTCCCTCTGGCGTGCGGCCCTTCGACACCATGAACGCCCGCGCGGAAACGTCGGCCAGCTGCGCTCATTCTCGGGCGCCTGGAAGAAGTCCCAACTGTGCCTGGTGCCCATGACCGCCTTCTACGAACCATGCTACGAGAGCGGCAAGGCTGTGCGCCGGGGTATAGGCATGGCGGACCAGTCCATGTTCGCCGTGGCCGGCCTGTGGCGCGAATGGGAAAGCGACGGCAAGACCGAAGCATCGTTCACGCAACTGACCACGAACGCGGATGACCACCCGCTCATGCGCCGCTTCCATAAACCTGGCGACGAAAAGCGCGCGCTCGTAATCGTCCCGCAGGACGAATGGGATGACTGGCTTGAATGTTCCGATCCAGAGTACGCCCGCAGTTTCCTGCGTCCTTACCCGGCCGACTTGATGACGTCCTGGGAGCATCCGGTACCGCCCCGCGCGAAGAAAGCAAACGAAGCGCAACACGCCCAGTTGGAATTGCGTGGAGACACTCCTGTCTGAGTTCCCGAGTGCTCCACATTAAGTCCTGCAAACGAGTGTACTAAGTCAGCACTGCACTGAATCATCGACGCACAAGCCTTTCACGCGCGCCGACGAACCCAAGATGCCAGTGATCCGCGTCAAATCATCGCGCTGGCTATGAATATGCATTCGCAAGATTTCAATGATGCGAAATTGTACAGCCACGCCATCAATGCCTTATGGAAATTATGGGGAATTATGTTGGTGGCCGCAATTGGCCATAATTGCTGGAGATCACCAAGGAACGCTTCTTCCGCCCTACCTTACGCACGCCGGATTGAATCTGATGGATTATAGGGCCAGCGCTGCGGGCATTGGATATAGCTAACCTCTACATTGAGTGCCGATGATACGGGTCAAACGATCACAATTTCCAGGCACTTTGCGTTCGCATGATAGGTACTATGCAAATCAATGCAACCTTCGATGCGATGCCAATTCATTGCCCAGCTGGAATTATGGGGAATTATGGCGGATTATGAGAAATTATGGCGGCGGCCATAATTCTCCATAATTGCTGGAGACCATCATGGAACACTTCTCTCGTCCCGCCCTCGCCCGCGAGATGGCCGACCGCCTGCAGGGCAAGTCGCTATTTGGCGACGGGGCGAACGGGCTGTTCCTGGCCGCGCCCAGGCGCACCGGCAAATCGACGTTCTTGCTCGCCGATCTGGCACCCGAGCTGGAACGGCGCGGGGTCGTCGTCGTGTACACGGATCTGTGGGCCGATCGCAGACGCGACCCGGCGACGCTCATCGCGGAAGCGATCGGGGAGGCATTGAAAAGCCAGTTGGGGCTCGTGGCGCGCGCCGCAAGGAAGAGCGGCCTCGAGAACGTCAATATCGCCGGCTGGCTCAAGATCGACACGACGAAGATCGGCACCAACCACGGCGCGACCTTGACCGATGCGTTACGCGCGCTGCACGAGGCGAGCGGCCATCCAGTGGCCCTGATCGTCGACGAGGCGCAACAGGCGCTATCGAGCTTCGACGGCGAGACGGCCATGATGGCCTTGAAGTCGGCACGGGACCAGATGAACCGTCCCGGCCAGACGAGTTTAATGCTGGTCATGTCGGGTTCGGACCGGGACAAACTCATGCGGCTGGTCAACACGTCGGCAGCGCCATTCTATGGTTCAAGCATCCAGACCATGCCGCTGCTGGATGTCGACTTTGTCGACCATGTCTGCGATTTGATTTCCAAAGAATGCCCTGCCCTCGCTCCATTGGACGACGCGCCCCTGCTCGCGGCGTTTCGCCTGCTCAATTCCTGCCCGCAACAATTTGGCGCCGTGCTGGGGGAGGCACTCAACCCGACGCGGTGCGGCGGCGAACGATTCGAAACGCGGGTATTGATATCGGCCGAACAGGCCCGCGCATCGAATGAACGCCAGCTCACGGCCGCCTACCTTGCGCTCAAACCTTTGGAGCAGACAATCGTGTGGCGCATGCTCGAGTATTGCGAACGCTTCCGTGCCTATGACGCGGACGCCGTCGCGTTCTATCGTACCGTCGTGGGCAAGCCGGTCACGACGAACCAGGTACAAACAGCGCTCGAGGCGCTGCGTAATCTGACACCGCCCATGGTGTGGAAGTCCGCCAGAGGCGAGTACTCGATCGAGGATACCGCGATGCATCCATGGTATTTGCAGCGTGCCGGCGCACAACGTTGGCCGCCTGCCGCAACGCCCGCCCCAGCTCAGTTCTCGGGGAAAGACGCCCCCTCCCCCAAGCGCTGACGACCCATGGCCTGGGGCTTCGATATAGGGATCGCCGTCGTACGCCTCTCCAGTTCATGCATCAGAAAACCCAACACCCGCCTATTCTCGCGAAACGCGGACTGCGGAAATGGGCGCAACCCTTGCTGTTGGAGCGCCAACAGGCTGACGATATGCCGCTCAGAAAAACCCTGGCGCCGTAACGCGCCCAGATCCCCGCGCCCAAGCGCGCGATTAGCGCGACGCATCGCCGCCTGCGCGGCCCTGATACGCCAGATCTCGACGATCAGCCGTTCGAGCTCCTCGGTACCAAACCGATCCCATGACTCCATGTGAACCTCCAGAAACGGCTGTGACGGTATGCGTATGTCGACCAGCCCCATGCGCTCAGCCAACGGTCGAACTGATCGCGCTTGCACCAACAATAAACAATTGCAAAACATTCATTATTATCAAACATCAAATAAATTGTTATTTGTAGAAACTCCTTTCGCCGGCCCCGGGTTGGCGGCAAATCCAGACGTTGGCACTACCCGGCTTCCCGTTCCGCCGATCCTCTCTTGGAATTTCTGATTTACAAGCATGCGATGCGGAAAAACGCAAGCTGGCTTGGCGGAAACGCGTTTGATACGCATCAGATCACGACCGCATTTCGATCCCAATAATTCGCATTGTGCATATTATGCGAATTACCAGAGCCCCTACGCTTTGTGCCGCAGGAGGAGAAAATGGATCCAATGGTCGAAATCCAGCCCGAGCTGGAAAACCATGCCTTACGGGAAAAGCACGCCGAAGCGCAGCCGGTCGACACCGTCATGGCGACGATGAAATCGACATTGAAACACACCAGCGATGCCATCGAACCGGCATTCCGGCTCGAACGCCAGCACCACTTTCTCACGGCGATCGCAGGTTCCTCAGTGAAGCTCAACTTCGTCCTCGTGGCTATCCTGGCAGCGTCGGTCGTGCTCAACTGCGGCCTTGGTTGGGTCGCGGTCCATCCGGACCGCCAATACTTCGCCACCGACAATGGCCGCCTGTTCCCGCTTGTGCCCCTGTCACGCCCCTACCAAAAGAGCGCGGACGTGATCCAGTTTGGCAAGGACACGCTGACCCGCTCGTTTACACTCGACTTCCTCAACTGGCGCCAACAGCTCGAGGATTTGCGCCCCAGCTACACACGCGACGGGTTCGCCCAGTTCATCGACAACCTTGAAAAAATGGGCATTCTGGACATGGTCAAGGGACGTCGGATGAACATGTCAGCCTCCGTAGGCACTGGCGTACTGACCAAGGATGGCGTCGAGAACGGCGTGTTCCTGTGGGATCTGGAAATGCCGATCGAAATCCGGCTCGAAGGCCAGACCCAGCACCTGCCTCCTCAACACTTCAACGCCCACTTGCGTATCGTCCGCATTCCCACCCTCGACAACATCCAGGGGATCGGCGCCGCGCGCCTGGTCACCGATCCGGCTTGAGGAATTGAACATGAACCGCACACTGACACTCGCTTTGGTATGCCTGTGCGCCGCTGGTACGGCGCAAGCGACGCAACCAGAAAGTCCTTCCGCCAAGGCGACCGCGGTGGCCAATCAATTCCCACCACCGCCAGCTCCGCCTACTGCCGGAACGGCCGGCGCCCAATCGGCGGCCCCGGTGCAAGCGACGGCCTACGGCAATAACGGGGGCGGACCGTCCGCCGCGACGGCTTCTGGCCCTTCCGCTCCCGCCGAGAATGGCGTCGCGCCCCTGCCGCCGCTCTCGCCGCCCACCAGTGCCAAGCAGGCCGAGAATATCCTCGTTCCGCTGGCGCCGGACGAAATCATCAAGCTGCGCATAATGCTGGAGAACATGCGTAAGGCGAACGCTTACCATCCGGTACGCACCGTCCCAAAGACCCGCGACACGACGGCCGACCTTTCGCCCGGCGCGCCCATTCCCATCGCCCGTATGCTGCCAGGCGAAATGTCGACGCTCGTTTTCATCGATGGACTGGGGAACCCATGGCCTCTGGCTGCGCCACCACGGGTCTCCGACCAGCGTTCATTCGACGTCGACTGGCTGAAGGATTCCGCATCCGTCGTTATTTCCCCGTTGTCATCCTACGAGGATGGCAATCTGGCCGTCATCCTTCGTGGACTCGCGACGCCGATCATGATCAAGCTCGTGACCGGGGAACCGGATTCGAACAATAAGAGCCGCGAAGTCGACTACCGCCTGGACATCCGGGTTCCAGGCCGTGCGCCCGGCGCGCCAACCGGTGTCGCGGGCCCGGAACGCGTCGCCCTGTACGACACGGTCCTGCAAGGCTTTCTGGATGGCCTTCCGCCCAAAGAGGCCCACGAGTTGAAGGTTCGTGGTGGCGCTCCCACCCGCACCCAGGTATGGCAACTTGATGGCGCCGTTTATGTCCGCACGGCCGCTGACTTCCAGTCGGCGTTCGAACAGACGATGGCCGCGAGCGATGGCACCCGCGTGTACAGGCTGGCCCCGACCCCGTACGTCACACTGTCCGAAGGCGGACAGCCGCTGGTCCTGGAACTCGACATCGAATAGGAGACCGCCATGGGCAAATTTCAAGTCGATATCGGCCGCCAGTTCAAGATCGTGGCGGTCTCCGTCACGATCGTGGTGGCCGCGCTCGCCTACATCGGCTACACGTATTTGAGCTCGGCGCATGCCGAGGTGACCTCGATCAGCCATATCCAGACAGGGCAAGGCACCACCACCGACGAAAGTGAACACTACAGCAGCGTGCTACGCAAGTACAACAAGGTGAACGCCAAAGAGGCCGAGCAGGACGGCAATTCCTATGTATCGGCCATGTCGTCGCGCGCAGAACATGTCGCGCCAACCGAAGGGCCCGTCGCGCCTGCCACGCCAAATGAAGCACCGTCATCGGCACCTGCGGCCGGTCCTGCGGCCCCGGCGACGCCCCCGCCTCCGCCACCACCCGCTACGGCCTCGCCAAAGCCCAATGAGCGCCTGTCCGAGCAGATCATGACGCTCGCCGCCAACTGGACACCCGTCCCGCACACACTGGCGCGCACAACCGCCCTGGAAGCGGCGGCAGCGACCAGCCCTGCCAGCCCGGAGGTGATGCCAACTGGTGCGGCACGCGAAACGGACCATGTGGAGAAAATAGTGCCGGCCTTCTACGTCGCGCCGGCCATCCTTGGCACCGCCATCGATACGGATGAAGACTCCTGGATAAGCTCGAAGATCGCGGCCGGTGACTACGAAGGGGCGATATTGCATGCGCCCGGCTACAAGCGCGTGAATAACTCGGTCGACATGACTTTCACCTTCATGGAATGGCGCGGCCACACCTATCATGTGACCGCCAAGGCCGTCGACCAGGAGTCGATGCGCACCGCCCTTTCGGGCGAAGTCAACAACCGCTACTTTTCGCGCGTCCTGTTGCCCGCGCTGGCGCTGGGTCTGGGCAAGGTTGGTGAATTGTTCCAGGCGGCCGATACCCAGACGACCGTGACGCCACTTGGTGCCATCATCCAGACCCGCAATGACACGCCGAGCGCCAGAACCATCGCCGGGACCATCCTTGGCGGCACGGCCACTGAGACTGGCCAAGTGCTGAAATCGGAGGCGGCACATACCCCGACGAAACAGGTCCTCATCCCGTTGCGCGAAACGATCGGTATCCAATTCATCGAATCGGTGTTCTCCACCGACGATATCGACCACAAGCGTGCGGCCGGCCAAGCGCTCCCCTCGGAACGTCGGCCGGTGCCACCGCTGGTACCAGCGCGTATCCCGCCACAGGGCAGGCCGGAAAAACCACCATCGGAAGACGACGGCTCGCGCCATCGTGATCAGTGACTAGCCAAAATAGGTGAAGCAAATGAATCAGACATCCACACAAAGGCCGGAGCATGCCAAGGATATTTTCGATCTTGATGCCCGGGTCACGGACGCCAGGCAAGCCGCCGCACAGGAAGGCCATCAACAGCCGTCCGGCATCGCCGCGAAGAATACGCTATTCGACCATATAGCAAGCCTGAAGACTGTTCACCTAGCGGTCATCGTCGGCATTATTCTCTTCGCCGCGCTCGCGTACGTCCATGTCGTGCGCGACGCGCCGGCGGTTCGGCATCACGAGGCGCAATACATCGACCCCAATGCCGCGCCAGAAACGTCGCAAGCAACACCGCAAACCGCATCGACGCCTGCGTCCGCCCCGGTACCAGCGCCCACACAAGCCAAGGCCGGCCCCGACGCACCTCCCGCTTCGCCAGCTGAGGGTGGAAATTCCGCACCCGCAGCGGGGATCGCCGACAGCGAGCGCGTCATGATCGGCAACGCGTTGGCGGACCTCAACGCCAGATTGAGCATCCTCGAGAACCAGGCGGCGTCACAGGCCGCGCCAGTGCCGCGCCAGACGGCCGGGGTCGTGGTCAATGCGTCGCACCGGCCATTGAAGCTTGGCGGCCGGTCGTCATCGCAACCACCAGACAGCGCGAGCCAGGTCCGGTTAAACGGCTACAGGCTCAATACGATCTTCAACGATCAAGCCTGGATCGACCATGATGGGCGTACCTATCTCGTCCAACCCGGCGACCAGATCGGCGAGCTTCGCATCATGCGCATCGACGCGCGCGCTCGCCGCGTGCTGACGTCGAACGGCACCATCAACTAGGAGCGGTGGCGATGGACATCTCGGCGATGCTGGTCAACCTCGCACGCGATGCGGCCGCCGTGATGTGGCTTGCGTTGTGGACCATGGGGGAGCTGGTTGGAACACTGTACTGTGGGAACGCTGTGCTGCGTATGTCGCGCGCCGCCCGCCTGCCGGGCCAGCCGCCCGTGACGATGGGCGAGCTCGTGCCGGTGATGCTGGTTGGCGGCTTGATGTACAACCTGTCCGTGTTCATCAACGCGACCTGGAATTCGATGGGCACGGGCACCATCGCGTATGGTCCGGTGGCCTATGCCACCGGCGCGACCTTTGGCCGTTTCGCGGATGCCATCAACGCCGTGCTCACACTGGCCAGCATCGCGGGTGGCTATTTCTTCTTCAAAGGCGTCATTCTTCTCAAACACTCGGTCGCCGATGGCCAGAATCCCCAGGGCGGGGAGGACATCGTCTGGCGCGCGCTGGTGCACATGATAGGCGGATGCATGCTGGTACAGATAGCGGACATGATCGAACGCTTCCGCCAGACAATGCATGTGGTCTGGTAACGAAATGAGGTGAGACACGAGACACAGTCAACAACCACCAGGGCCCCGATCACCTTCGCAGGCCGCGCGACATGACGGTGTGGCGAAGCTGACGTTAGCCGGTCTCAGACCAACTATCCTAGGAGATACGAAATGAAAAAATGGAACATCGGCGCGGGGTACGACGACGTTTGCCGTCGGATCTACGCCAATTTGCAGGCCACCCAAGCGCAGTGCGCACTATCCCCCCGGCAGCGGCGCCTGATGATGATCAGCGCAGCACTGACCGGTGGTTGCCTCGCGGTCGCCGGTCCCGCACATGCGGACACCTCCAGCGGCTTGGCCGGCCTGTTTCACGTCGGTACCACGCAGGCGGCCTCCATCAAGACCGACCTGGGCGTCGTGTTCGCCGCCCTCGGCTTCGGCGGCGCTGGGCTCGGCGGCATCAACTGGGTCAAGAAAGGCAAGGAAGGTGAGCATAGCCAGCTCAAGGCGCACCAGATCTATGTGCCGATCTTGGCAGGCGCCGTATTGGGCGCCATCGGCTACACCATGATCAAAGCTGGCGAGACCATCGGCATCGACGGTTCCAGCCATGGCGTGGTTCCGACCTGAAACACCGCTAGGGAGGAGGCGTGCGCAAGCACGCCTAGCCAAACATGCAACAGATCGACGATCTCCAATTTTCCGCTCGGCTGTCCGATGTCAGAGACGGTCCCGCCAACGATACGCAGGCATGCGCGGCGCATCCACGCTTGCTACTTGCTACGCCATCGCAGGTATGGAGCGGCGCCCCTGTGCACTCGCTATCGACATCCACGCACGCAGAAACATCCTTTCCTGATGGCGTCCTTCACCAGCGTGGCCCATGCATGTACTGTGGATTTGAATTCGAACTCAACGATTTACACCATATCAACGACAACCACCAAGACCACACGGATGGCAACGAGGGCGTCATCTGTGCTCTATGCCACGTCTGGTGCCATCTCGGCGAACTGCCACCGGGCGACGCCTACGTCAGCTACCTGCCTGGCCTGTCCCCATGCGACGTCAATCACCTGCAACGCGCGATGCTGGTCGCGCTGAGCTCCGGCGACGACAGCGCGGTGCACGATGCCAGGGACATCCTCAACTGGATGGCCTCGCACCGGGACTATGTCCAGCAAGCGTGGGGCACGGACGAACCCGCGACATTCGCCTCGGCGATCGTGCGCCAGCCGCTGGAGGATAAGGAGCTCCGTGAAATCGTCTTCGCCGACCTGGCACTCGTCATCCATCCCCGCCGGTTCATGGCGGTCGCGCGTAGCTGGGCATCCGGTCCCTACAGCGATCACCCCGTGTCCGATTGGACGCGAACCTATTACAGCGTCATCAACGCGCCTATCTAACCTGGCTGGAGAGCGGCAATGAGTGTCATGAATTCCTGCGCTGAAGCGGTCGAGGACGTCCTGGCCTACCTCGCGAAGTACATGATAGGCCGCGACGTCGCCAGCTATTGCGAACTGGCTACCCACATCGGGCTCACCGACGACGACATGCGCCGGCACCCGGAACTGTCCGATCCCTACATCCTCGTCAATAATGATTTTTCGCTCCTGACCGTGTTCGAAGTCCAGGGGTGCTACCAGATCCTCGCGCCCGATGAATTCGCAACACTCATTGATAACCTGCGCGTGCGTCAGAACGGCTACATGCGCCGGCATGGCCATACCCTCGTGTTCTCGCTCGAGCGTGACCCGGAACGCGCCACCGATGAACTGATCCGTCTCGCTGAGCCGCAGATACGCGCCGCACGCAGGATAGGATTGAACACGGAGGACATCATCCTGGATCGCATCGCGCGCAACGCCCCGCTGGTGGCATGGGAGCAGAACCTGCTGGTCGTGTACACCCATACGACGGTGATGAGCAAGGATGAGCGCAAGGACGAATTCAAGCAGCGGTCACGCGAAGCAGTGGAACACAAGTTGCCACCGATCGGCTACGGCCAGACGCCCGCATCGATCATGCTGGCGTTGAAAGACCGCCACGACATGATGCTGGAGCGAATACTGCACGACTTCGAGCACTGCGGCCCCAACGGGCGTCCAGGTGTCATGCTGCGACGGCTCGATGTCGCCGACGCCGTGCGGGCCGTGCGGATCATGGTGAACCGCGAACGCACGTCGCAGAAATTCCGTCCCGCCCTGTTGGGAGAGAAGATCACCCCGCACGGACGTGCGGATCCGCATGACGTGTCGGACCTGGTCGCGCCGCTGCTGAGCTATCAGATCTGCGCGAACGACGTCATCACATCGCGCGAACTGGTTCAAACCGACGAACTTTACCACGGCGTCCTCTCGATGGAACTTGGGCCGGCCGACTTGCTGCCCTTCGCGGACCTGTTCACATCGGTGGAGCGCACTATCCCTTGGCGGATCCGCTACGACCTCACGCCTTGCGGACTTGATGCGATGCGCGGTCGCCAGATGATGACCGCCTTCGCCGGTGTCTTCCCCGCCAACCGCGAGATCCGGCAGTCGCTGGTCGATCTGGAAGCCCGCAGCAAGACCGACGCCATCCTGTCGATGAAAGTCACAGTCTCCACCTGGGCAGCGACGGAACGCGAGTGCAGGCGCCGGATGGCCGCGCTGGAAAAAGCGCTGCAGGCATGGGGCGCCTGTCAGGTCACCTCCGTGCATGGCGACCCCGTCGCCGCGTGGGCGTCGAGCATCCCCGCCTTCACCAGCAAGAACGTCGCCAACCGGTTAACGCCGCCCCTGTCCGATGCGCTCAGCATGCTGCCTTTGCAAAGGCCGGCGACACCGTGGGGTGGCGGCGGCAACCTGCTCATGCGTACGCCGGACGGGAAAATTTACCCGATCCAAATCGGTGGCCGCCTTCAGGATACGTGGATCGAGCTGTACGCCGGCACACCGGGCTCGGGAAAATCCGGCATGCTCAGCACGACAGCAATGGCCGTCATGCATAACGCAGGTGCCGCCCGCCTCCCCCTGCACGTGACCGTCGAAGTGGGCACCTCCGCGATCGGGCAAATCGATCTGATCCGCGACTCCCTCCCTGCATCAAGGAAGTCCGAAGCCGTGTATCTGCAACTTGAAAACAGCAGCCGCTACATGGTCAACATCTTCGATACGCAACTGGGCGCCCGTCATCCAAGCCAGCAGGAACACGATTTCCAGGTCGACTTCCTGAATCTGCTTTGCTGCGACCCGGACACCAAGAACGTGCCGGGGGACTGCGCGCGCGCCAACGAAATGCTCGTGAGGCTGGCCTATGACGACCGTAGCGAAACCTCCCCCCACCTGTATGAACCGAACGTATGTCCCGAGGTCGACAGGATTCTCGACGAAAACGGCTTGCGCGCATCGCGCGACGCCAAGTGGTGGGAATGCGCGACCTGGTGGGAAATAACGGACTTGCTCTTTACTGCAGGCCACCACCGCGCCGCATCCGTGGCGCAACGTCAAGCGGTGCCGGTACTCCCCGATTTCAACGCCTATCTGCACCATGAAAAAATCCGTCACCTGTTTGGCAACGCGAGGATCGACGGCGACGGCGAACCGGTCCTCAGCTATATGGATCGATGCTTCGCAGTCGCGAACAACTCGTATGCCCTGTTCCAGGGCAGGACGCGATTCGAATTGGACAGTCAAACCCGCGTCGTCGCCATCAACCTGAATAACGTGATCGGCAACAAGTCGCCGCAAGGCGAACTGCGCACCGCCATCATGTATATGTTCGGACGATTCATGGCGGCGAAAAACTATTTCCTGCGTCAGGACTCGCTGCTTCCCATGGTGCCGCCCCTGTACCACGACTATCACCTGGCGCGCATCGCGGACGTCAAGGAAGAAATCAAGTCGATCGTCTTCGATGAAACGCACAACGCGGGCGGCTACAAGCCCTTCATCGCCACGCTGATCAAGGACGGCCGTGAAGGCCGAAAATGGGGCATCCGCATCGTCTCCGCCACACAATATTTTTCCGACCATCCACAAGAACTGCGTGCGGCCGCGACCAATATTTATCTCATGCGCGGAGGCAATGCGCAAGATGAGGCGATCCTGCGCGAGGAATTCACGCTGTCCGAGGAGGCCATCCGGCGGCTGCAACGCGAAGCCGTTGGCCCCGGTCCTGATGGCGTGAACTTCCTGGCCCTGGTCAAGACGAAGCTGGGCTTCGTGGCACAGATGCTGACCAATACGGTCGGCCCGATCGAACTATGGGCGTTTTCAACGACGCTGCAAGACGTCGCCTTGCGCGATCTGCTGGCACAGCGCGTCGGCATTTATGCCGCCCGGAGCATCCTCGCGCGCCGCTTCCCGGCCGGGACCGCGATGCCCACCATCGAGAAGATGCGCCTGGCCGCGAACGATGACAGCGGCACGTCGATCGTGCAGGAACTGGCCAACAAGCTGCTGCACGCCTACCTGGCGGACACCCAACTCATCGAGGATATGTCATGAAGAAGACGAAAGCGATATTCGCAGGGACCAGCATCGCGCTAGTTGCACTCGCCATGCTGGCTGAACCGGAATTGGCCCACGCGTTCGGGGGCATTGATAGCGGCGCCATCGTCGCGGCCGTGAATGCGGTAAACCGGTCAGTGATCGCCATGAACGCCAGCATCTCGGCGCTGCTGTATGACATAGGCGAGGCGATCAATCAAAATGGCCAGAAGACCGCCCGCACGGTCGAAGCGGCATCAAAGGCGCAGCGGGAATTCAATACGGTGCAGGAAACCAACCGGCGCCTCGAGGATGCGCGACAACGCTACGACATCCCCACCAGCATCTGCTCCGAATCGGCGTCGGGCGGCGCGACTGGCATCGCTCAGGCGGCCGCGATGACACGCTCCTCCATTCGTCCAGGAGGCGGCGCGACCATCGCCAACCGGTCCGTCGCCGCCGCCGTCAATACGCCGCCCGTCCCCCAGCCGGCCGACGCGGCGCGCGCGGCCCAGGTGCATGCGCAGTACTGCGATACGGACGACTATGCGGCCTACGGTGGCGCAAGAACGTGCCCGAGCGTGTCGTCCAGCATGCCGGGTGGCGATAAGCGCTTCGACACCATCATCAACGGCGCCGGCCCGGACGGGAAGAAGCCGGACCCGACATTCAGCCAGGAGCAAACCGATGCGGCCCGCATGTACGTGCAGAACGCCATTCGCCGTTCTGTGGGGGCGCAGTTGCGCAAGTCGGAAGCGGACACGCAGGCCGGCGCCCAATACCTGGGCCTGATGACGCAATACAACGCGATCATCTCCGCCGCCGCCGATCCGCTCGAACAGATGATCGCCGACAGCCAGCCGAACGCCGCGACCAAGCCGCTCCTGCAGGAGGCACTCACTTCGCCTTCCGCGAGAGCCTATTACGACCTGATGGCGTCTCCCAAAGCCAGATCCACCGGCATGATGTCGTCACGTGAATTTGAACTGTTCGAAGTGGGCCGTCGTTATGCGAACACGGAATACCAGTCCGACCTGCAGGCGATGAGCGGTGACAACCTGACGCGGGAACTGATCAGGACCGCGTCGTTGGGAAACTGGTTGTCTATGTCGATAAGGACCGAGCTTCAGAAAGCCAATATGCTCAACGGCATGATGTTGGCCAGCACGGCACGACACGAATATGAATCGCTGCTGGCTGATAAATACAAGGCCGTACCGGGCCATGCGGGTCGCTGACGAGCAGAGGGCATCATGCGCATCTCAAAGACACTTCGGATGATGGGGCGGCTCGCGATCGGCGTGCTGGCGCCATGGCGCGTCATCAAACGCGATATCGATCGCGTACGCGCCGCGGCGAGAGAGCACGAAAAAAATATTCATTACATCCGTGATCTCGCGCGCCGGGCGGCCAAGCCCAAGCACGAAGGTCCGAGAACCGCGTCGTTCGACGACGTCATGCGCCGGCACACGCCGGCCTCGATCGCGCGAGTTGAGCGCCGCTTTCTATTTCAGAAGCGGTTAGCGCTGGGCACCGCCGCGGTGATTCTCGTCGTCTCCGCTTGCGCGATCGCAAACGGGCGACTGCTGGGGATCGCGACAATCATAGCGAGTATGCCCCTGTTTTTCATGGCCAGCTTTTCCGCGCATTTCAGACTCTGGCAATTGCGCAATCGCCGACTGTCGGCGGAGGAAAGCGGCGGCCTGGACGACTTCTTCGCCGAGAATCCGCGCTGGATTCGGCAGGTTCTCGATCCGGAATTGGGAAACCATGGGGAGGAATAACCATGAAACTGAGCAAATGCAGATGCGCTTTTATTGGCGTGCTGCTGTCCTTGCCGGCGCTCGCCGACGATAGCACCTCCTTGTCCGCCATCGCCGACGCGGCCCGCCGCACCGGCGATAAGAGCCGCCAGGCGCTGGTGTCGATCTTCGGCGATGTCGTCAACAACCCGCTCGCGGCCGGAACAGGTGGCAGCGACACCATCCTTGCTTCTCTGTTTCAAGTGGTCAACACGGCATTGCTGGTGGTCGCCGGCATGTTCGCGACCTACGTCTGGTTTCGCAAGCTATCCAAGGTGGCCCATGATGGCATCGTTTTCGACCGTGCCCAGCATGCGATGTGGGGACCGATCCGCCTGGTCTGGGGCATCTCCAGCCTTGTCCCCACCGCCAATGGCTGGGCACTATCGCAGCTGCTGATGCTATGGGCCGGATCGCTGCTGGGTGTGGGGATCGCGAACATGGGCACCGACGCCTCGATCGCGGCCTTCGCCGATGGCAAGAGCATGGTCGTGCAACCGGCCGCCCCCGAGACCATGTCGCTCGCGAAGTCCGTCTACGAGATGAACTTGTGCATGCATGGCATCAACACGGGACTGCGGGTGATCGCACGCAGCGGCGGGCTCGATTTCCCACGGGAGTATGTGCAGCAGTTCGATATACCCAACGGCTTCATTCTTAAAAACCCGGATGGCAACAAGGTATGCGGCGGCGCCGTTGTCGATGCCACCTTGCTCGCCTCCAGTGCCACCTCGACCTCATGGTTCGGCCCCTCTGTCGACGCCAGTCCGATCTACCGCGCTCACCTCGATGCGCTCAAGACCATGCAGATCACGCTGCGCAGCGATGCGCAGCGATTCGTGGAACAAGTGGCGGCCCAGATGGACGGCGCCACGGTTACTCAGCCGGATTCGAATCTGGCTGTCGAGCACGCGGCACTAGAATATGAACGATCAGTGAATCTGGTTGCTCAGAGACAAATGAGTGATGTTAAGAATCTCGCCGTTGACCTATCCAGCAAGATCAAGGATACGGGATGGTGGAGCCTGGGCGCATGGTATCAGACCTTCGCTGTCGCAAATAGCAAGTTATCCGACGCGGTCGCCGGTAAGGCCCAACTGACCGGCGAAAGCTTTGTCGGTGATCCTGGCGTGGCCGAGGTACGGACCGCAATTTCCAAAGCCTACCAGGCACAACTCGCATCGAACACGGATGCGGTCGCCCTTGGCCAGACCGGTGCCACAGGAACGACAGACACCGCCAAATTCATCGGATCCTTCTTTAGCCAACCTGGACAAAAGCTCCTGTATTACATGACCAACGCGGACTTTGGTAGTTCGGGCGGCGGCACCACGAACCCGCTGATAAAAATGAAAAATATCGGGGACTACACGCTCGTCACCGCCGAAGTGGCCACAGGTACATTTGTTGCGCTGTCGGCCGCAACTGAAGCAGCAAAATCGAGCGTTGGGGGCATGATCGTGGACAAGGCGTTCGGAGTAGGTTCCTTTATCAAGGGGGGCATCGATGCCATCAGGCCCTTTTTTCTGATGATCATCATTCCCCTCTTTCTGCTGGGAGGCGGCCTATCGATCTACTTGCCGATAGTACCCTTCATCGTCTGGTTCGGTGCCATCATCAACTGGCTGGTGGTCGTCCTGGAGGGTATCGTCGCGGCACCGCTTTGGGCGATGGCGCATATCGATGGCGAGGGCGAAGGCCTGGGCGGGAAGTCCAGCCATGGTTACTACTTCCTCCTTAACCTGATCACCCGTCCCTTTCTCATGGTGGTTGGCTTTCTTGGCGGGGGCGCCAGCCTTGTGGTCGGCGGCACGTTCCTGAACGAAATCTTTGGCATCGCCGTGGCGAACGTGCAATTCAGCTCCGTCACGGGCCTGGTCAGCCTGCTGGGTTTCCTTTACATCTATTTCTCGATGTGCGTGAACCTCGTACACAGCTGCTTCGGCCTTATCTTTATTGTGCCTGATCAAGTGATCAACTGGGTCGGCGGTCAGATTTCCAGCCGCATCGGTCGAGATGATAACGAGTCGGTGCGAGGCGCGGTCAATGTTCTGGTGAGCCGTCTTGACCATATGCGCCGCGCTCCCGAGTTACCCGGCTCGGGAACGGATAAGCCTGGTAACGGCGTAAAGCGCTGAGACGAAATTTCAATAGGCAAGAGTTGCCACCGCAGTTTAGAAGCAGCGCAATACGCCTGCTCTGGAGGAGTTGAACATGAATGCGATCGCCCATCGCCTATACCGGATACATAATGGGATCGCGAGCATGCTACTTATCGCGGCGCTGATCTGCATGCCGAAACTAGTGTCATTGCTCATGGATTATGCGAGCCACGATCAGCGTTATGCATACGCGATCGCAAGGGAAGCCTCGGGCTGGATGAACTTCATTGTTCCTGGCGGTGCGTATGGCCTGTTCTGGGTGATCTGGAACATCAAGCGTACGGATCTCCGCATCAAGGCGACGCAACCGCCAGGCTTTACGGCCTGTTTCGAGATACGCCGTGGTGACCAGTACTTCGGCATAGCTCAAGACCGTTCATGCATCGTTATTGTGGACATGGAAGTCGATTTCGCAACGTGCCAGCCGCTAGGATTCGTTCAGACATTTATCATTCAGCAGGTCGACTCTCAGTCTGAACTCTCCCTACGGTTTAACAGTTTCGAATATCCAAGCATGCGGTTTCGCGTCAAAACGCGTGCCGCAAGCGCGATCGCGGCGAAGATCAACTATGCACTCTGGCCGTAGCCGCATATGTCTTCAACATCCCGATTTGTAAGGAGCGCTATCATGACGGACCAACTCGACCTTCCGCCCGCGCTGGAATTCACCCGCCTCATCAACAATCAATTTCTGGCCGCGGCGCGCCAGCTTAATTGTGCAAGTGCGCTGCGGACCGATCCCAGGTCCGCCGAGGAAGCCATCGCGAGCCGCGCCGACCTGTTCCGAGACGTCTCCAGGGCATACCCAGTCGCCAGCCAGGCCAGCGGCCTACAGTGCACCATAGTTCTCCCGGCGATCTCCCCAACGACAGCGCGCCTATGGGCCCGGCTGGATGCGGACGATTTCCGCGTCCTCAATAAGATCGGTCGCGACCAATATAGCCACGTTGCCCGGTGGATGGACGAAAACACCTACCCAGCCTATCAGGACGCATTGCGCCATTACGCCCCTGATCTCTACAACATTATCGGCGCTACGCGGCGTGTCCGCGACGTTTCCTATAGCCCAGTGCGACAGCTGCCGGCCAAGACACGAGATCGCGGACAAATCGCCCTGCCCTTCGACGCGGTCGAGGCGCAACGTTCCGGCCACGATGACGCTCATCGCTGTGGCCGATAAAATTCGCATTGTATAGTGACTGCAAAGTTTTGTTAGCTGGGAGATGCTATGCCGATTCCCATCACACCGCAGCAAGGCCCCACCACCGCGATCGAAGATGATCGCGAGCCGGTAATCCAGGGTGATCTCGCCAGCCGAAGCTCCCAGCTCGAGCGCGCCGCGCATGTGTACCGCCGTGTTATCGCCGCACTGGAGCCCGGCGAAGGGCTCTCGGCCGCACAAATGCGAACGCATTTCGCGGATCAAATAGCCGATCCCGCACGCTATCACGAGATCGGTGAAGTGCCCAATGCCAAAGGTCTGCGCATCGGCGACCGCGTCGTCAGGATAGGGCGGGAACATGAAGTGCACTTCATCACCAGCATCATCACCGATTTGGCCGGTGATCAGTCCTCTGTGCGGGTCCACACCGTGTCACCAACATCATATGGCGGATGGTGCGAGCTTGACGACGTCGAACGGGTGGAAGACTCCCCGTTGGAGCCGGGCACGGCCGACGTACCTGTGGCCAGCCATGTAGCATCCGATGACGGTCCGGCCCGCGATGCGGAAATGACTATTCGGGACGCCAGCACCGAAGGCCCGCTGTCCAAGCGCGTCGACCGCACGCTGGCCAGACGCAACGCCCGCGCCAGCAGCGAGGCTGCCCGATGGGGCTTCGCGCCTGACTCGCTGGCGCCAGGTCCCGATGGGATCATCAGCGCCAAGTTCGACCGCTCCGAACGTTTTGCCGAACTGCGGGACGGCAAAATATCGGTCTTCATCGATGTGGCCCAAGCACCCAACGGTTTATGGGCAAGCGCCGTGCGCGCCGACGACACGGTGGATACCTACGCCACCGTGCTTGCCCCAAATGGGCGTTGCCGTCCCTACTCGACCCTCGACGCCGCCGTCAACGGCGCGCTGCACCAGCTCAAGCCGCACCTCAATGAGTTTCTCCACGAACGGATCAAATCGACGGCGCACGCCACACTGCGCAGGCGCGCGCGCGCGACACTGGCGCAACGCGATCCGGCACTTGTCCATAAAATCCGGTCGCTCGCGAGGCATCATATTCAATCGTCGGTGGACTTGTTCGATGATGGCATAGATCTGCTCAGCGGACCGGCGTACACCGCGCATCGCATCGAACTATTGACGCTGATTGACGGTATCGCCCCGTCAAGCGGCAGGGCGGCGACAATCGGGGCACTCAAGGACGCCTTCTTCGACATCGCGGCGATTGACGATCCCTCGCCACAGCGGCGTACGGAACTACTGGAACGCTGGCTGCGCGACGCGCCCGCTCCCCTCGCGGACAGTCGCGGCGAGCCGCCACAACAACTGCAAGGCGCCATGCCTATTGCACCGCTCAAGCCCGCCACAGCCGCAATTTCAACCGCGATGCCGGCGCATGCAGGCGATGAAGGCGGTCCAGCCACGGCCGGCATCATCAACGTTCGAGCGACACTTGAACTTTCCGCCTGGGTGGCCAACGCCATCAAAAGTGGCCGGCCATTTTCCGCGACCGAGCTTTTCGCAGCGGCCGATGCCGCCTTCGGCGGCACGTGCGCGAGAGGCCAATACACCCCAAGGGATGCCTACGACGCCATGGAGGCAGGCGTGAACATGGCCATTATGGCCGAGGGGCTGACGCCGCACGGATCGGTCGAGGACGCACTGGTCAAACTCGATCGTCTCGAACGCATCATGCGATGCCTGCCCCAACAAACGCGTCGGGCGGGGGAAACGGAAAGCCACGATCAATTCTCGACCGTTCCACCGCTAGCCTTCGTGGGTGCCTGGGCGGCCAACATCGCGCGCGACGACCTCGTGCTCGAGCCCTCGGCAGGCACCGGCGCGCAAGCCATCTTTGGCGAGCTCGCCGGGGCTCGCCTGATCATCAATGAACTGTCCGCGCGCCGTCTCGCGATCCTGCGCGCTCACTGGCCACACTGGACATCCTATGCCGAGAACGGCGAACAACTGCACAACATCCTGCCACCCGAACAAATCCCGGCCGTCGTTTTGATGAATCCGCCATTCAGCGCGAGCGCGGGCAGGTTGGGCGACACGCGCAGCGCCTCGGTCGTCGAGCTCCACCTGCTGCAGGCCGTAAAACGCCTCGCACCGAACGGCCGCCTGGTGGCCATCGTGGCCGAATCGATGTCGCCTGACCGCCCCGGACACGGCCCGTGCTGGAGCGAGATCAAACAATCGTGCCGTCTGCGGGCAAACCTGCTCGTGGATGGACGCTTTTACCGGAAATACGGCACCCGCGTCGACGTTCGCCTGGTCGTACTGGACAAAACTGGCGCGCACCAGGGGGCCATTGTGGCCGAATCGATACGCGAACCCGGCGACGCGCTTGAGCTTCTGGAGGAAATCCGCAATGAACGACAAGGTCAACCGAACCGCCCGCGCCTGGTCCCATCCGCTGAACCGGGCAGCGGCGGCGCTGCTTCCGACAGGGTTCCAGAACCCGCGCGAACTGCCGGTGTTGGCACTGATGCGCTGGGGATTGGAGAACGCCCTGGACATCAATCCCTTTCCGGCGAACTGGCCCGACGGGGAGACACTGAGCGCGGTGATCGACCGGATGAGCACATGGGATCCACGCTCGGTGATGCGCTTCCTGACCAACCCGGAGCATCTGCCAGGCCAGGAATACTACCTGGCGCCGCAGGCGCTGTCGACGGTACAAGACCCGGCGGACGCGGCCACGGTCCTGCTCGACGCCCTGATCAACGGTCTCACGACGACGGGAGACTAGCCGGTGTCGACATCGCCGCTACGGCGGCGCCCTTGGCAGCGTCCGCACTGACGGACGCCGTCTATGAGCAATACGTTCCACAACGGTTGACTGTCATCGGAAGCCAGCCCCACCCGGGCACGCTCGTGCAATCGGCGGCCATGGCCGCCGTCATGCCCCCGGCACCCACGCACCGCCCTCGCCTCCCCCCGGAAGTGATCGAGTCTGGCCGGCTGTCGCTGCCCCAGCTGGAAGCCGTCGTGTACGCGGGTCAGGCCCACGTCCACCATTTGCCATCAGGCGAGCGGCAGGGATTTTTCATCGGTGACGGGACCGGAGTAGGAAAAGGCCGCGAAATTTCCGCCGTCATCCTCGACAGCGTGCACGCCGGTCGGCAAAAAGCCGTGTGGATCTCGGAAAAATCGGGCCTGATGCGCGACGCCAAACGCGATTTCGCGGGCGTACTGGGCGACCCCGCATTGATATTCTCACATGCGAAGATCAAACCAGCGGACGCGATTCTCCAGCCAGCGGGTATCGCGTTCACATCGTACTCCCTGCTCGCCCGCAGTGAGGCGAAGACCACGCAAAACAAGCGCGCTCCCGCCAAGGCGAGGTTGCAACAATTGCTCAATTGGTTGGGCCCTGACTTCGACGGCGTGATCGCGTTCGATGAAAGCCACAACATGGCCAACGTGATCGAGAAGCGCGGCAGCCGCGGCAAGACACCGCCGGCAGCCAAAGCCCTGGCCGGCGTCGAACTCCAACGCGCCTTGCCGCAGGCGCGCATCATCTATGTTTCCGCCACCGGCGCGACCGAGGTCAGCAACCTCGCCTACGCGACCCGGCTTGGCCTGTGGGGCGACGGCACGCCGTTCCACAGCGCGCAGGATTTCACCAAGTCCGTCGATGCCGGCGGCGTCGCCGCGATGGAATTGATCTGCAGGGACATGAAGGCGATGGGCGTGTACATTGCTCGCTCGTTGAGCTTCGATGGTGTCACGTACGAAAGGCTGGAACACGAGCTCACGCCGCTGCAAATCGATATATACAACGCACTTGCCGGCGCGTGGCAGACCGTGTTGAAGAACGTGAACGCCGCATTGGCATCGACCGGCCAGGGCAAAGACGGCAACGCGAAGAGCGCCGCCATGTCCCGGTTCTGGGGCGCACATCAGCGCTTCTTCAACCAGGTCGTGACCTCCATGCAAATGGCGACCGTCATCGAGCACGCACGTGAGCAGCTCGCCGCCGGTAACGCGACCGTGTTTCAACTGGTGAACACCAACGAGGCTGCGCAGGAGCGCCAGGCTGCCGATATGGCCCGCTCCGGCGCCGACCTCGAGGAGCTCGACTTCACGCCGCGCCAGAACCTCATCGACTACATTCGCAACGGCTTCCCGGTACAGCAATACGAGGAGTACAAGGACGGCAACGGCAACACACGCCAGCGGCCCGCCGTCGATAGCCAGGGCCAGGCAGTCATTAACCGGGAAATGGAAGCGAAGCGCGATGCCTTGCTGGAGACACTCGATGCCATCCGCATTCCGGACAACCCGATCGACATGATCATCAATACCTTCGGGCCAGAGCAGGTCGCTGAAGTGACCGGACGTGCGCGCCGGTTCATCACGCAGCACGACGACAGTGGCGCGTTCAAGGTGATGGAGCAGAAACGTTCCGCCGCCGCGTCGGCCGCCGACGCGGACGCCTTCATGGCGGACCGTAAGCGCGTGCTCGTGTTTTCCGACGCCGGCGGAACCGGCTACTCGTTCCATGCGGACCTGGCACAGGCGAACCAGCGCAAGCGCATACACTATGTCATACAGCCCGGCTGGCGTGCGGACAAGGCCGTCCAGGGCATGGGACGCACCCACCGCACCAACGAAGCGAGTCAGCCCCACTACGTGCTGCCGACGACGAACCTCGAGGCCCAGCGGCGCTTCATCTCCTCGATCGCCAGGCGGCTCGACCAGCTTGGCGCGCTGACCAAGGGACAAAGGCAGACCGGCGCGCAAGGGTTGTTCAGCGCCGAAGACAATCTCGAATCCATCTACGCGGCGCGCGCACTGCGCATCATGTTCAACGACATGTACCGGCACCGTTCACCGCTCGATTTCGACGAGACGGCCAACGCGATGGGGCTAAACGGCTTGATCGACCAACGCACGGGCGCACTGAATGAATCCAAGCTTCCGGGCATCCCGCAGTTCCTCAACCGCCTGTTGTCGCTGAAAACCCACGAGCAGGACCGTGTCTTTACGGAGTTCTCCCGCATGCTGCGCCACGTCATCGAAGTCGCCAAACAGCAGGGTAGCTATGACTGTGGCGTCGAAACGGTCCGCGCGGACTCGGTCGAAAAGCTCAGGGACGAACTTGTGCACGCTGACGCCCGTACCGGGGCCGAGACGCGCTATGTGGAGTTGGCCCTGCACCGCCCCCAGACGACGACGCCATTTTCGGAACTGCCCGTCTTCCGCGAAGATGGCACGTTGCAGGACGGCGTCGTGGGGTTCTTCAGGAACGAAAAGACGCGTAAAGTCTTCGCCCTTGTCGGCACTGGCGGCGGGACCAACGAACAGGGAATATTGATCACGCGCGGGCGCCAATACCACCCCACCGGCCCGGTGCGTTACGTCGACACGGTAGACCAGATTGTGTCCGCATCCCGAGGCTGCGCCACCATCACGCGCATCGACATGGTTCCGGCCTACGTGGGCGAACCCTTCCTGGAGCGGTGGGAACGCAACGGCCGCAGCTTCCAGGAATATAGCGATATTGGCGTGAAGGCGCTGCGCGAAGGTGGCATCAAGGGGCTTGAGTACCTGGGAACCATGCTCGGCATCTGCGCCGAACGGCGCGCCGCGCTCGGCAAGGTCATTGACCGGATCAAGGCGGAGCTTGGCGAGGAGGAAGTCGAGCGCCAGGTACGCGCCTACACGCGCCTTGAACACGACGAAGCGGAACGAGAGTGGGCCAGGGAGCTTGCGGCGGCGCCACGCACGTATGTACAACGCATCCATTTCATCACAGGCGCCCTGCTTCCCATCTGGGACCGTATTCCAGGCTCGCCACGCGTGATCCGTACCCAGACCGATGCCGGGGAAAGGCTGCTTGGCCGGGTGGTCCCACCCAGTCTGTTACAACAGACGCTCGCCAACCTGAGCCTCACTTCGTCCGTCGCCAATATGTCCCTGCCGGACGTCCTGTCCCAATTGGCCAGCGGTGGTCGCGCGACGCTGGCCAATGGCTGGCAACTCCGTACCACCCAGGTCGGGGGCGACCGCCGCATCGAGCTAGTCGGCAGGCATATGTCGCCTGGGGATATCCGGTGGCTGTCCGAACAGGGCGCCCTATCCGAACGCATACGCTGGGAGATGCGCATCTTCATCCCCACCGGGGCCAACGAGGCGCCCGTGCTGCAACGCATCCTCAACGCGAAGCCATTAACCGACCTGGTCCCCAAGGGCGGTGCCGACACCGATAGCCCGGCTTTTTCAAGAACGGGCGGTCGGAGCGCATCCCTGGTCGCGACTGCCCTCCCCGTCACAGCGGTCGAAACGGTGGCGTCTCGTCTCAGGCGCGGCTGGCCCACCTGCCCGGAGATCGTGTGCGTACGCACCGTCGCCGATCTGCCATTCGCCGCCCAGGCCGACACGCGTGGCGCCTACTGGCGAAACAGGGTGTACCTGGTGAGCGGCAATCTCAGCGACGAAGCCGATGTTGAATTCACGCTCGCCCATGAAGTCCTCGGGCATTTCGGCATGCGCGCCATACTCGCGCCGCAGCAACTCGAGGCGGAATTGACACGGCTGCGCGAGAACAATCCCTCGCTGGCGAGAAGATCCACTCAGCTGGAAGCGATCTTTGGCATGTCGCCCCACCAAGCGACCGAAGAAGCGCTGGCGGACATGGCGGCCAGCGGTGCCACGTTGCGTGGCTTCCAGCGATTCGCACTGGCGATACAAAGAGGATTGCGCGCGGTCGGCCTGACCCAGGTCGCGGACTGGATGGAGGGAAGAACACAAGCCGAGACGCTTGATCTGCTGGCCCGCGCGCGCCGGCATGTGTTGGAACGGCATGGCCCGTTGCAGGCCACGATCCATTTTGCCCCACCCACCTCCTCAGAACCACCGGGCGAGCGCGAGGCGAACGATGCGGGGGATTTGCGGCAGGAACTTCATCGTCTGGCACTAGGCCATGCGTCCGGCGGCAACGCCTCTGGCGGAACCTGGCCGTTGACGCCGTGAAGGCGTCGCCGCTCCGGAAATCTGCCGTTGAGCGACATCAAACCGTTCGCATGAACTCACCAAAGTCAGTTCGCATAATACCTATACTGCAAATTGAAGAGCGCCGATGCGCCACGGTTCCGTCCACACGTACAGGAGAAACAGGTCATGCCTCAATCACTCGCGTTGGTGGCGGAGCGCCCTCAGGCGGACGGATCAAACGGCGTTCCCGGCCAATCACCATCCCGCTTTCCTCAGGAATCGCATGTTGCAGCTGCCGCGTCGACAGCACCCGATATTGTTTGACAGGACGCATCACATGTCTCCGCTCTTGATGCCCCCGGCTGCCCGCCTGCGTCGCCCAGGCCGCCGCCGACTACTCGATTCCGCTGCGCGCACTGATCGCCATTCGCATGACCGAGGGCGGGCAAACCGGAACGGTCAGCTACAACAAGAACAAGACCGCTGACTATGGCCCCTTCCAGATCAACACGCAGTGGATCCGGCAATTCAAGCGGCAATATGGCATCACCGCCGACCAGCTCACGAACGACATGTGCATGTCGGCCCGGGCCGCCGCCTACATATTGCGCTTCGAAATCAACGCGGCCGGTGGCGATTTCTGGTCCGGAATCGGCCACTACCATTCGCACACGGCCGCGCCCAAGGCAGCGTACCAGGCTGCCGTCTACCGCAACTCACTGAAGTTCTGAGGCTCACCATGACGATGGCCAGTCAAAGCGCGACCAATGCCGCGAGCGAAACGACCACCCTATACCTCGTGCTCGGTGGCGCCGCGTTGGTGGGCGTGGTGGTCGCCTGGCATATGTATCACGGACTGATCGCATATTGGCTGCTGCATGCGACCTGGTTGGAACTGGATTACCTGCGCCAGTTGCCGCTGTTGAACGACCATGTCGCGCCGCTGCAGCGGTGCTTGATCGCCGCAGCCTACCGTCCCGAGCAGCTCGCGGCCGGCGCCCTGCTCGACTTGCTCAACGCCGGCGGATGGTGCTTCGTCCCGCTGCCGGCGGCCATCGGGCTATACGGCCTCGTATGCGCATGGCGCCACCCGGCGAATCGCACCAGGCGCGCCATCACGGCGGCCACCCTGCCGCACATCATGGCGCGGCATGCGCCGGCCGTCACGCCCGTCCTCTACTATGGCGATCTGCTCAACGTGGATCCTGCCGAACACCGCCGCTCGCTCAATCCGGAAGAATGGGCGCAACAAAGAAATCTGATCGTCAACGGCCAACTGCGCAGAGACCTATGCGCCGACGAGCTCGTCAAAGACCTGGGTGGCCGGCTGGCGTCGCTCGAACAACTGAGCTTGACGGAACAGGCGATGTTCGCCATCTTCGGCGCACGGCTGCTGTCCGACGGCAAAGACATCGCGCATGCCCAGGCCATGCTCGACGCCCTCAATCGCTCCTGCCACCACATCAACTGGCAAGGGCGCCGTGGCTACCCGGACCTGACCATCTGTAACGCCGCCTTCGCAAAGTATGTCCAACATCCCGCCGCCCGCATCTGGCTGGAAAAGCATCATTATGCGCGCACGCTGCTGCACGCCATGCATAAGGACTCGCTCAAATATGGCAGGCTTTCAAGCGCCCACTTCCGCTGGCTCAAAGGCATGGATCGGCCCTTGTGGTACGCGCTGAACACGACGGGACGCAAGACGCCGTTCGTCGAGTCGGCCGCCGTCTATACGCAAACTTTATGGGAAACATTCGCCGCCGAACACGGCTATCAACTGACCGAGCCGTGTGTGGACGACGCCATCGATGGCATCGAGTCTTACCTGATCAAGGTGGGGATCGTGCACAGACAACAATGAAAGGAATCCCTATGTCGACCGTAGACCGTACCGAGTTGTTTGGTGATTCTCTCCTGATCCAGTTCGGCGCGAGCGGCGTCACCCGGTCGGCGTCCATCGTGACGCTGGACCATGGCGTGTCGTTCGCCGTGGCTGGCCTGGCCCTGACCGCCGAGACACCGTCGCGCCAGCACGCGACCGTCATCGAAACGTTTTCCTCCGAAAGCCAGGCCCGTGGCGCGCTCGAGACCCTGGTGACGCGCATGGAGCATCACATCCGGTCCCGGTACCTTTGGCGCCTGGCTGGCACCATCACCAAGTGGATCGGCATCCCCGCGTCCATCGTAGTGGCGATGTCGACATTGAACCTCGCGCTGACACGCGGCACCCCCATGGCGCCTTCCGCGCCGCAAGCGCTGATGGCCGCTCCCGCTATCGCACAGGCATCCGAGCCGTCGCCGCGCCAGCCGGCGCCAAGGCGGCCGCTACAGGACGAGCTGGCCCGGGCGATGGCCGACGGCGCGAAATCGGGCAAGTTCTCCGTCACCCTGTCCAAAGCGCCAGGCGGTACCCTCTACGTCTTTTCGGACCCGCTGTGCCCCCATTGTCAACGGTTCGAGAACGAGTTGGCGGAGCTGGGTAAAACATTCACCGTCCACGTGTTCCCGGTATCGGCGATCGGTGGCGACGCCTCGAAAAGCCGGAACAGCCACGCGTTGTGCGCCAGCGGCGCCGACCGGCTCGCGCTATGGACAACCATCGTCGCCAGCCGCGACGTGGCGGGTGCGGACTGCACGTTGGGGCGCGCGGCGGCCGACGCCAACGACACAATCTTCGCGGCCATGCGCTTCAGCGGCACGCCGACGATCATCAGCGGCACCGGCGTTATTTTCCCGGACAACATCCCGAACAACGCCGCCTCGGTCAGCCAGTGGATGCGCGAGACTTCGTCGTCCACATCGCCCTAAGACGTTGATGCGAAGAGGATGGAAACGTCATGTACATCAATCCCGACCATGAAATTGACACGTCCGCGCTCACGCGCGACACGCGCACGGCCACGGCACGGTTGAGTGCCCAGCTGTACCGGCCCGTGCCCTGCGCTGCGCTTCTGCTCCTGCTGCTGGCCGGCCAACTGTTCCTGGCAGCGCTGTGGCCCATCTGGACGATGGCGACCCTCTGGCTGGTCACCAATTTCAATGAGCGCCCCTACCTCATGCCATTCCGTCGTCCCAAGGACGTCGGCGGCACCGATCCCAGCGACTACCAGGAACGGATTGAGTCCTCCAGCTGGCTGTTCGGCCTCTTTCCAACCACCCGCACCGTCCGCACACTGATGCTGGCGGGAGGCATCTTCTTCGCGGGCTATTTGTGCGCACGCGATATCCGGGAGCGCGGCCGGGAGCTTTGGTTCAACAGCTCGGACTGCCGAACCCACCTTTTTCTGGCGGGCACAACTGGTGGCGGCAAGACGGAAACCTTGCTGGGCATCGCGTACAACACCTTGTGCTGGGGTTCAGGCACGGTGTTTGGCGACGGCAAAGGCAGCGCGACGGTTCCCTTTTCGCTGTGGTCATTGTGCCGCCGTCTCGGTCGCGAGGATGACTTCCTCGTGGTGAATTTCCTTACCGGCGGCGTCGATCCATTCCAGAAGATGGTGGAGCGCGAGAAGTCGGGCTCGGATGGCCTTGTCCACCTCGCCCAATCGAACACGATGAACCCCTTCGGCGACGGCGCCGCCGACTTCCTGCTGCAGCTGGTGGCCTCGATCATTCCCAAGGCGTCAGGCGAGAGCGTCAAGTGGCAGCAGAAAGCCATCACGCTGATGGACGCGCTGTTCCGGGCGTTATGCTACAAACGGGCACGCGGGGAGATCGACATCTCCGTGCCGGTGATCCGTCATTACCTTGCCTTGAACAACCTGGTCCAGCTCTACCTGGAAGGACGCGCCGGCCAGCTTCCGGAACTCGCCTATCTGCCGATCAAGGCCTACTTCGAAACCGGTTTGCCAGGCTTCCGGCCCGAACTGGCGGAGGAACCTGACCAGTGGGATAAGGAAGTATTCAATCAGCATGGCTATCTGACCGGTGAATTCTCCCGGATACTGTCTCTGCTGATCGACACCTACGGGTACATCTTCCTTGACCGCTATCCCGAAGTGGACGTGCCCGACGTTCTGCAGAACGGCCGGATTCTGGCCGTGATGATACCGCCGCTAGAGAAATCGCCTGCGGAAGCGGCTGCCCTCGGAAAGTTGTACGCATCGCAGGTCCGGCTCAGCATGGCGCGCGACCTCGGTCACCGGCTTGAGGGCAGGAAGGCGGACGTGTTGGACACCAATCCCACCAACGCCCCCCATCCCTACATCATCATCAACGACGAGCTGGCCAACTACTTCGCCGAGGGTATGGCCACGATGTTCGCCCAGGCCCGCGAACTCAATTACATGATGGTGGCCAGCGTCCAGGACGTGCAGGGTCTCAAGCGCAGCGACGCCGGCGCCGAAAGCGCTTCGGTGATCGCCAACACCAAGATCAAATGGACACTGGCGCTCGAGGATC
This sequence comes from Rugamonas apoptosis, assembly GCF_014042355.1. Lineage (GTDB taxonomy): Bacteria > Pseudomonadota > Gammaproteobacteria > Burkholderiales > Burkholderiaceae_D > Rugamonas > Rugamonas apoptosis. The sequence continues at coordinate 15,987 of NZ_JACEZU010000019.1, read as the reverse complement.
CGGCCGACACGTTCGACCTGTTCCGCAAGGCGGCGGGCGAATCGTGCGTGAGCGCCGTGAACGGACATCAAGCCGTGGCGGGAAATTTTTCCATGTCCTTCACCGTCAAGGACGACATCAGCGTCGAGAAACACGACCGCATCGGACTCGATGATCTCAAGAAGCTGTCCGCAGGCGAAGGATACCTGATCTTCAAGGACAAGGTCGTGCCCTGCGTCTCCTTCCACATTCCCGACATCGACAAGAAGAGCGAGCGGCTGCCTATGCATATCAACCGCTTCATCCAGTTGTCGGCCCCTCGAATCGAGCGCATGCCGTCCAGCGCTAAACGCCTGCATGGCACGGAACGCGCGCTAGCCGACAATATCCTGTCCCAGCTGACGTTATGCGACGCCCCCCTTTATCCGAAGCTCGACGATCCCATCCTCGCATCCATCAAGGCCGCGGCGTCGCACATGAATGAAATCGAACGGTTCCAGGTCACCCCGGTGGAGCGCGGCATCGTTCTGTTCCAGGCCGCGCGCCGGGTACTGAACGAGGTCCACCAGTCCGGTCGAGCTCCATACTGGCACCATGAATGCGGGCCGGAACCGGAGCCCGAAGACGAAGTGTATTGAGGAGACGGATATGCCAGCCGATTCACGCATCAGGCTCAGAACCTTGATCACCGAGAGCTACAAACTGCCACCGCTGCGCTTTCGCGTCGGGGCGCTCACAGTCGATCCGCCTCGCTTGTGCCGCACGGCCAGAGAAGCATGTGACGTCGCACGCGAGCTGGGCGCGACGCGCATCGAATTCATCCTGCCAGATCGTCCTCCCGTCGTTTTTGGGCTGCGCCAGCGGCAGTGGCGGACGCACGATGAGGCCAGCCTGGAGGACCAGCAGCGGCACCTTGATCGATACTGCCTGGGCGCGATCGGAGACAGGTTCAACGCGGCGATCAAACGAGGCCGCGAACCGGCATCGCTGTTTTCCAGTCACGCGCACCGCGACTTGATAGAGCTGCGGCAGATTCAGGATCCGAACGACTTCGAGCGGGCAGCGAGCAGCATGATACGGCTCGCCTCGATCAACGCCCCCTATCGCTACGCCTTATCAGGAGCCGTGGCGCCGCATGCGCAGACTTCGCAGAACACCGCCGAGAAGGTACTGATGCGCATGGTCGCCGAACGAATGGAGGTGCGCGACGCCGGGTCGTCACCGCCCGGATCGAGCGGGTTGGCGGTTTCACCACCACGGCGCTCGCCCGACACTGGTCGGATGCCTCCCTCACTCGCGGATAGCGATGCTGGTGGCACGCGGCCGGGAAACGCGCTGTCCGGGCAAGCTTGCGCCGCCACCCACCATGACCGCGCCAGGCTGGCCTCGGATAGCCAGGCGCGGGAGAGGTATCGCAATGTGTAGAACACGTGGATGGCGAAATTGGCGCTTGCCGGCCACGCGGGGATTTTTTTCGGCGTTGCTCGTCTGCGCGCGTCCGGCGTGCGCGGCCAGCGGGCCGGAGGTCGAGCTGCGGGCAAGCCCGTCGTCAACGCGATTAACCTTCACGCTACCCGTGGATCAGGTACGCGCGGCGGTCAAAGCCCGCTTACTGGCCCTGTCGGGCGCCGACGAGCACCGCAGGTACCACCTGGTATTCAGCTTTGGTGATCCCCTGTTCCCGCCATCAGAAGAAATCGCGGTGGACGCGCAACGACGGGGCGCGCTGCGGGAGGTCGCCAACTGGATCAAATTGCCAGCCTCGGCGAAGTTGGCCGATCTGCTGGTCACACCGGATATCGATAATTTCTGGCCCACCGATTATTACGCAGGCAATCACGGCATCGGTTTTTCCACGGCCTTCATTCTGCATTTCGCAAACTGCGGCCCCAGTTCGAGCACCGTCGACCTCATGCAGATCAACAGTTTCGTACGGGTGGGAAAGCATTTCGACCTGTTGGGACGTACCGGACCAAAATTCTACTGGGATGACCGGCCGGCCGCGCCATCGCCGCAGGCCGCGCGCGACTTGGCCGAACTCCTCATCCGCGGCATCGCAAAGTGATCCTATGCGCGGCTGCGTGGCGCCGGCGCCGGCGCGAGCGCAGGTGGCCTTGGCTTCTCCTGCCGAATGGGCGAATCCAGCAGCACCTGGGTGGTCGGATTGAGCCGGCACGTGGCGTGCGTGATCGCATCCCAATGTCTGAAGGGAACGACACCGACCGTCAAGGTGCGCGGACTGATGAACGTGCGGCTGTCAAACGCCATGACCTTGACGTGTTGGAACGCCATGTTATCGGTAACCCGAGAAATCAGGCCTGGCCTATCAAGCAACAGCAGCTTGCCGTCGGTCTCCAGGTTCGCCCCGCCGGCATCATCATCGGTGTCATCCTTGATCAGGAAATCGATGGTCTTCCATAATTCACGACGCGCCTGTGCCAGGGATACAAGATCATGAGACCCGACTTCGTCGATGCTCATCTTCACCGGATTGATCGGCGAAGTCAGCCTCACATGAAAATCGATGACCGTGAAATCCAGGTTGTTGAGCTGCGCGTAAGCGTATGCGGCCATGAAGCCATCCTGCTTGGCCTGGCGGCCATAGAAGCCGCACATCAGACCCGGCATGGCCTCACACATCGGCAGGCTGCAGCCCTTGAGTGAAACGACCCGTGGCGCCGGACCATGGAAGAAGTGGACGGTGGACAGCTCAATCGTCGGGCCGTCAGCGTTGGCGTGAGCACTCATTCGCTCCCCTCCCATCCACGCTCGAGCACATCGGGGCGCCCTTGGCGCGAACCAACATCCTCCACCACCTGGGTCAGCACACGTAGCGCTTCCTCCTTGGTCAGAGATAGTCTACGTATCGCATCGGCCAGACGTATCGTCGGCCTGCCCGGCGTGCCGTTCTGTCGCAACAATCGGTGAGCGGACGCCTTGGATCGGCCGATCAGGGCGGCGAAATGAACGACGTCACCCCGACTCCCCTCGAACCCGAGCGCCTCGCTGAATTCGCGTATATCGAGAGACCGCGCGATGGGCGACGAATCCGGGAAGCGCGTATAGAGTTGCAACAGGATCGCCACGGCGGGATCCGGAATCGGCAAGGCGGCGTTCTTGTCGTTCGTGTATTCGGACCAGCGGACAGTTTGCAGGCCCAGCGCGTCGGCCGCCGATGCCATTGTCAGACCATTGGCCAGACGCCAGCGCTCAAGGTCGGCACCACAAATTGGAGAGTTCTTGTCGGTCATGAGCAAATTCCAGATAGTGAGCTACAGAACCGATGGCATGTTTGATCTAAATCGAATCTTGAAGCCAAAGTGATCGCATGTGCATTCATTTTGTATAGCATAGTCTATGCGAATTCCACCAGTTTCTTTTTTCATTTTATACGCGATTCCCGGTCCGTGGGAGCCCAGCGGTGTCGAACATGTAGTTGGCTAATTGAGGCCTCCACCGTTACGCAACGATCGCGCCGGCAAGGCGACCGTCCTCGCGGCATCAAACACGGGCGCGGCGGCACACCCACAAACTACTGGGGGTAACATGAATACCAAAGAGATCGCGCATTACCTGGCCACAAACCCCGATACGCTGGTCCGCGCCGTGCGCGACGGTATAGTGCAGGCCGACTTGAAAATCAACGGCATACCGCTTATTTCCGAAGCCGTCGCCTCAGACAATCTGGAACTTCTGTCCGCACTGATCGACCGAGGGGCCGACGTGAACGCCTACGCGTCCTTACCCGCCGCCGAACGTGGCATGGCCCCCATCCACTTCGCCAAGAGCCCCACCGTTGTCGCCGCCTTGGCAAAAGCGGGCGCACACATCGACGCTCCGTACAAGGATGTCCCGCACGCCTGGGGTATGCCTGGCGAGACCGCGCTGCACTCCTCCTTATTGGGCCAAAGTGCAGAACATCTGCAACTATCGGAAGCGCTGCTCAAAGCCGGTGCGAACCCTGGGCTCCCATACAGCAGCCAGGAGTTCAAGTACGGAAGAAACTCCATCCAAAGCATGTCCGAGCGCGTGATCCGCAAGGGAACGACGATCGCCACCCGCCTGGAATCGCAGAGGAACACCTTTGGCCAGGGCGCTATGCACCAACCAGAGATAACACACCCCGGCCCAAGCGCAACGTCAGCGGCCGACAATGCCAGCCCGTCAGCAGCGCGCTCGGTCGAGGGCAGAGTCATGGCCTTCGGCTTTGATGATGAACAAGCAACAGACATCTTCTACGTCGAAATCGAAACCGCGGACGGCCGCCAAAAATACTTGGCCAATGGCCCGCTGGTTCCGTCTTTCGAGGACAACAAAGTCGATATCGGCGAGGTGATCGAAGTTCAGCTGGACGTCAACGGCCACATCGGATCGGTCCAGGTGAATCGAATCGAGACCAACGAGCGCGAACCGGCGCGGACCGAACCTCCGTATGTCCATTCATCTGGCGACGACAACACTGCGCGACGCCAGGACGGTGCCACCAGCGACGATGCCATCCCAACAACTATTGCCGCGCTCCCATCTTCTCAGGCTGTATCAGTTAGCCAGGATCCAACCATCGCGCCACCAGATCCAGCTGGCGCAGCGGAAGTCAGGCGTCTGTGCCGGATCGAAACGCAAGCCGCCGACGTGGCGAGGTTCATCGAAATGAACATCGGACACGAAGCCTGGCGCGTTGAATCCGAGGTCAGGCGTTCTCCCTCGACACTGAAGGCCCTCCTCGGCAGCAAAGGGCGGATGGCCGCGCTGGCACCGTACATTGCCGATAAAACCAAGCACCTTGATCCATTGCACGTGCTCGAGATCAGCGCGACCATCGCCAGCACCTTGAGGCGTGCCGACTACAAAGATATAGCGGTCGCGGTCGCCAACGCACGAGGGAACAAGCTCGCTAGACCACCCCGCCCGCAAACGGGCCCCGAACTCCAACCACTCACTTCCGTCAACGCTGCGACCGTCAGCGTGTCGACGGCACCACATGAGCATACACCTCTCGAAATAGAGAATGAAACGACGTCAGCGACCAGGCCGATTCTCCTGACGCGAAACGGCATCGTGCCAGCCAGAGACGGGGACTACAACGACTTTGATGATGCATTGGCCAAGAAGAAGGTTCTTGATGAGATGAGCTACAAAGTTCGGGCCGATGGAACTGTGCTGTACCAAGTCGCAGGCGCCGACGCCTTCGTCGATCACGGCGACCAACTGCTCATGGTCAACGGTGCGGACAAGCAGGAACGCGCCATCCTTGGAGCATTGTTGCTCGCAAAAGAGAAATACGGCGGCGCCTTCGAACTGACGGGCGACGCGGCGTTCAAGAACACGGCGCTGGACATCATCGTCAAGTATCGACTCGACGTGCGGCTGAGAAACCCCGAGCAGGACGCCATGATGCGCGACATGCTGGCCGCCACCGGCAGCACAAATTTCCCGGCTGCCACGCCCCAACACCCGGCCGAGCCCATCGACTTTCCTCAAAACGAGTCCCCTGTATCGACACCCGCGCCAGCACCATCGCCGCAGGCGGCTGAAATAACCGCCCAAATGCCCGCGCCCCAGGCCTCCACGCCCCCCATCGCAGAGGAAGTTCTGGATGGCACGCTCGTCAGCCTCGGGCGTGCCCCGTACCAACACATACCGGACAACCAGACATCCTATTTCATGGAAATCCAGAGTAGTACTGGCGGACGGAGCGTGGCCTGGGGATCGGAACTCGATCCGGCGACCATCGGTCTTGACTTGCGCAATGGCGACCATATCCATTTGAGCCGCCCACCGCACGGCGAGAACAGGCGCTGGAAAGTCGATGGCATGCTGGAACAGCGGTTCGAGCGGTCAAACGCCGCAACCGCGGCGTGCTTGGATGACACGGAGTTGCGTGTATCGAATGCGCAGAATATTCAAACCGCGCCCGCGAGCCAACCGTCCAAGAAAAAGGCAGGTACTGAGCATGCCGTAACCGTCAAAGAGAAGGAAAGGAAAAAAACGGAGGGCTTCAAGGGAAAAGTGGTCAATTATGGCCGTGCGCCATATCAATTCGATGAGGACAACCTCGAAAATTATTTCGCAACCCTGCAGCAAGGAGACGGCCACGAACTGACCATCTGGGGCAAGGAGCTCGAGCGGGCTATTGGAGCGGCGGCGGTTGATATTGGAGACGTCATAGCGCTCAAACATGCAGGTAAAACAGCGGTGACGGTGAAGCAACATGAACGCGACCTGGCAGGCCAGTTGGTCGAGGTGGGCGAGATCAACACCCATCGCAACGCCTGGGATATCAAGATACTCAACAAAGCCACGTCGCTTGATCGATACGCTGATACACCTCCAGGTGGCGCTCGCCTCTCAGCCGTCTCAGCCGAGCAAGCCGTGCAGGTAGCGCCGGACGAGCACCCCATCAATCGGCTCGAGGGTACGTTACTTCGCCATGGAAATGCGCCCTATAAGAATACGTTGGGGGGAAAGCCCAACTATTTTGTCGAACTGCGCAATAGCGACGGCAAACAGCATACGGCCTGGGGCACGGATCTCGCGCGCGCGATCCGTGCTTCAGGCGCCGCCGAAGGCGAACACGTCATTTTGCAGAATCTGGGACGGCGAGCCGTACAGGTTGATAAACCAGACCTGGGCCGGAACGGAAATATTCGGGGCATCGTAAAGGGAGTTTCGTATCGGAATCAATGGGAGGTTGAAGTGAAAGACCGTGCGCACAAGCCATCGAACTCAGTTGCGTCCACCGAGCGTGAGCAAACTGGTTCTATCGTGATCCGGCCGGCTGCCTGGTGGGAGCGGCAAATATCGTACATCCAACGCTACGTTGGCGATTCGCCAGATCTTCTCAAACAGGTGGACCGTTTGGGGCCGCTCTCCGCGCCGGAATTGGTCTCGTATGTCGACGAAGAAGGGCATACACGGAACGCCAATTATAAGGATGGACTCAAGGACTTGTGGGGGCCCGCACGCGGGCTCGTTCCCGGCATGATGACACCGGTCGTCACCGGTGGAAGTCTAGGCGGGCATCCCCTCACACCATCGTTGTCGCTGACGCGTGGTGGCGAGGAATACCTGCAAGGCCTCGCACAGGTCGGCCCAACCATCAAGCATGTCGTCGTTCTGCTGCAGACAAAGCCGCACGACCCGTCACCGGGCGTACTACCGGTGCTTGCGGCGACTAGCACGGAGGCTGGCACAACATGGTCACCTGTCGGTTACGGTCTCGCGCTGCCAGCGAATGAATCCGGCAAAGATGGCGAGCACGGTATGCTCAGGTTCGAACTAGGGCGCCAGATCATTGATGCCAAGGTCACCCTGGCCCCGAACGACGGCTTACGCCGGCAACTGGGCCTTACTTCGACAATGGTTCCGCTCCCAGAACAAGTATCGAACATGCGACAACAGACCTGGACAGCGAACGTCCAAGCGGCCAGATAGGATCACCTCCCCTTCGCGCGACCGTTCCAATAATCGCGGGTTCAACGCAAAGACTTTGGAGAGCCACCATGAAACGTCACCTCCCCGTACTTGTCGCAACGTTACTGATTTTTTCGGACGTATCAGCGACAACCTGCCGTAGCCAGACGGCGGCGATGGCCGGAAGCCGGACCGGCTACAGCCGGGACGAAGGCGCGGCGACACGCGTCGAACAAAAGGAAAGCCAGTCATCCGACGCCGTGGGACGTTGTGTCAGCGGGATCACCACGATCAACGTCATGCCGACCTTCCCGTCGCTGTCCGATATCTTCAACAGCGTGATTGAAAGGGCTTGCACGGTCGCCATCGACCGGCTACGGGACGTGCCAATTCCAGGAACGCCAGGCGGTGCCGGAACCGGAGACCTGCCTGGTTTGCCAGCGTGGCCAAGCTTGCCAGGCTCGTCCTCGCCAACGCCCTCCCCTGGCGATCCAGGCGGAGCGATACCCATCGTTCCCACCACACCCAGCACCACGCTGGGAACTACCGCGAGCGATTTGTGGCGTGCTATCTGGCATTAAGGGTGGTGATGGTGGACTGCTTTATGCCATTTCAAAATTCTGAAGTACATACCCCTCAGTCCGTGGACGAGTTCAATTGCGACCGAACTGCCGCGTGCGAGCGCAACTAAGCGCTATCATCAAATGTAAAGAAATTGGCATGAAATGTGAAGTGAATCGCTTTTATATCAAGTAATGTGGAATTTGATAATTTCCACTAGGAAATGCTAGTATTTGTCCACTACTTACAGGTAACCGCTTTTCAGCAACGCCGGCCAGACCATGTCGGAAATTATTCAGTCAGTGCAGCGAGTAGCGGGTAGCGGGTAGCGGGTAGCGGAAATCATGAATGAGATTGCCTCGGCCAGTCATGAACAGAGCGAGGGTATCGAACAGGTCAACCAGGCAGTAACGGATATGGATGAGGGAACACAACAGAAAGCGGCCTTGGTCGAGCAGGCTGCGGCTGCCAGCCTCGACGAGCAAGCGGTGCAGTTGCCTCGCGCCGTTTCGGTCTTTCATGTCCAACATCAAGCGAAGACTGCCGTTCGCTCCGAAGTGGTTGCTTTTGGGAGAAAACGAACCGCAAGCTATAACGGTGTGTCCAGTTCGAGACGCCTCGCTAACGTTGACTCGGCACGGACCAATTGCGTGGAATGGGAACAGCAATAACACCGTTTTCGGCCAGACCAAATTTTTTTGTTTGATGTATTTGTGAACGATAATTCCACACCTGTGCTGCATGGGCAAGGCCTGTCACTTTACCCATCGAGGCAGTAATTTCACCAAATGCATATTGTCAACAGGAATTGAATTCTAAGAACATAGACCATTTGTCCGCCCGGACGCCTGGCCGCCTAAGGAGAACATATATGTTACGCAACCTCACCATTAAAATGCGCCTGACAGCAGTGCTAGCCTTCCTGGCCGCGCAACTGATCGTTGGCGGCCTGATCGGGGTTATCTCTCTGGGCAATGCCAACAACGCCATGAAATCACTGTACGACGACCGCCTGGTCAGCTTGGGCAAGCTCGACTTCGTGCTGCGCGCCGTGCTGCGCAACCAGGCGGACCTGACCAAGACGTTGCTGCAGGATCCGACCTCGCACAAGCAGGCAACGGTCGACGTCCTTGAGCGCAGCGACGCGATCAACAAGGCCTGGAACGAATACATAGCCACTTCGTTGACGGACGAAGAAAAAGCCCTGGCCAAGGAATTTTCCGCTGGCCGCCAAAAGTATCTGGAACAAGGCGTACAGCCGGCCACAGCCGCGCTGCAAAGCGGCGACATTCCGGCCGCCACTGACATTATCGTGCAACGCCTGCCCAAGCTTTTCATGACCATCCGCGAAAAAGGCAATGCGCTGATCAAGCTGCAGCTCGACGTGGCGCACGACCAGTACGAGCAATCGCAACAGGTTTACCGGACGGTGCGCAATAGCTGCATCGTCGCCCTGTCCGTGGGACTGATCCTGGCCGCCTGGGCCGGCTGGTGGATCGTGCGCGCCATTACCGTGCCGTTACAGGAAGCCGTGGAAGTGGCGCAACGTGTCGCCAGCGGCGACCTGACGGGCGAGATCGAAGTGACCTCACAGGATGAAACGGGGCGTCTGCTAGAGGCTCTGCGCGTCATGAGCATCAGTCTGCAGCAGATCATCGGCAAGGTACGCAGCGGCACCGACACCATTACCACCGCATCGGCGGAAATCGCCGCCGGGAACCTCGACCTGTCCGCCCGCACCGAGCAGCAGGCCAGCTCACTGGAAGAGACGGCGTCGTCGATGGAAGAACTGACCTCCACCGTCAAGCAGAACGCCGACAATGCGCGCCAGGCCAACCAATTGGCGGCATCGGCTGGCGAGGTGGCGCGCAAAGGCGGCGATGTGGTGGCGCAGGTGGTGCAGACCATGGGCGGCATCAATGCGTCGTCCGGCAAGATGGCGGACATCATCGGCGTGATCGATGGCATCGCCTTCCAGACCAATATCCTGGCGTTGAACGCGGCAGTGGAAGCGGCGCGCGCCGGCGAGCAGGGCCGCGGCTTCGCCGTGGTTGCAACCGAAGTGCGCAACCTCGCCCAGCGCAGCGCTGCGGCAGCCAAGGAAATCAAAAACCTGATCGACAGCTCGGTCGAGCAAGTTGCTGTTGGCAGCAAGCTGGTCGACCAGGCCGGCTCGACTATGGGCGAAATCGTGACCAGCATCCAGCGCGTGAGTGACATCATGAATGAGATCAGCTCGGCCACGCAGGAACAGACCTCAGGCATTGAACAGATCAACCAGGCCATCGTCGAGATCGACAACGCTACGCAGCAGAATGCGGCGCTGGTGGAACAAGCGACCGCAGCTGCTCAATCCATGCAGGATCAGGCGCGGCAGCTGGAGCAGGCGGTGGGCGTGTTCAAACTGGACGGCATACTAGCGAAGGCCAGCAGCCTGGCCAAGCGGCGCATGACACCGCCGGCGGCCAAGCCGGTAGCCCGTGTAGCGAGCGGAGCCAAGCCGGCCAGCGCATTGCGGATGGCTGCCCAAAGTGCCAAGAACGGCGATTGGGAAGAGTTTTGAGGAATTTTGCTAAGTAGGAATTAAATTAACCAAATCGCGTTCCTCAAGGGCCTACAAATTTGAAGGAGTCCGTGCTGTTCATAGATGGCGATAAGTTTTACAGGTGTTTTCGGCGGCCTATGAGTGGTAAATGTCAACAACTGAGACGACCGACGCCATGCAGGCGAACGCAGCTACTGCGCTGGAAATCTTGACGGCGAGTGTAATATTTTCGTGACCATGACCAGCACAGCAGCGGTGACCGGAGTAGCCAGCGTCAGCAATCGGCGCCGATAACCTGACCGCAGGGTCGCATGACACCATCGCCGTCGTGGTGGCCTACAGCCTGCACTATGCCAGCGCCGACGTGACCTAGGCTAGCGCTGTCATCAAGCTGGCGAGAAAACACAGGAACCGTGCCAAGTCACCATCTATTCAAACGGAACCAACCAAGTACCAAGCCGGTTAGCTACAACAGCCCAGACCCTACCGGATCGGTAACTAACCAAGAACCATGAACCATATAACACCTTCTCTCCCCCTGACGGGGTAGACGTCGCCCACGGCGTCGGCGCCCCGCGTCCGGCCCGCAATGCCAAGCCCATTGGCATCTCCATCAGAGGACGAACAGGGGCATCTGAACCTGGCTGTCCGGGTCGGCACGCTCGGTACGTAGGGCGGGCAGCTCGCGTTTGCGGGCCAGCATCAAGTGTGAACCGAAGGACGTTTTGACCTTCGATAGGGTTTTCTTGGTGATCAGCACCTGCATGCGCTGCCACCGCGATTGCTGGTGCTGGGCGATGTCGGCCGCTGCCCCCTATCCTGGTACTTCGCCGTTTTCCGGCTGCGAGGCGGCATTGCGCCCGCCCTCGGTGGCTTCCGAAATCCACACTTGCAGTGTATCGGCCTGCTTGATGACCGGTTGCAGCGCCCGGATGGCCTCGGCGTCGATGGGCGATACGTCCACCAGATCGGCTAGCGCATCGGTGCGCATTTCCTCGCTGCGGCGCAGCAGGTACTGGCCCACGGTGGTGCGCATGAACGCCCGCATGGCCTCGCCCAGGTCTACTTCAAGGTAGAGCTGGCGCAGCTCGGGGTCTTGCGGCAGGGACGATATATCGATCAAGACTGCCCTCCATACAGGGCGATGAGTCTTTCAAAGAAGTCCTGGCCCAGCGCGGCCACGACATCGGAGGAGATGATGTAGTCGCCGTTTTGCAGCGGGATCGGCGCGGCGCTGGTCGGCATCGGCGCGTTGGGCTTGCCTGTGGGCTGGTGGTAGTTCCGTACCAGTTCATCGAAGAAGTCCCGGCCCAGCGCCTGTACGACGGCAGCAGGGACACGGAACTCGCCATTGCTGACGGCGACCGGCTGGCCGTTGGCGACAGCGGCCACGGAATCGCTGGTGCCCAATCCAAGTCCCTGGGCCATGCAACACTTGGCAAATCGACCGTTGTTGAACACAGGCTCGGCCAGCAGGCCTTGGACAGCACCGCCCGGTATCAAATCGTGGATCGGACAATTGAACGCAGCCGGAACCAGCCACATGTTTGAAGGGTTTTAGCTATTCAAGTTGTCCGGCTTGTTGCCCAGATTCGTAAACGCCCCCCTGGCGCAGGGTGGCAGGGTGATCACCCACATGGCTGATTGGAACGGTTTAATAGCGTTTCCGCAGTGCCGGGTTGGGCTGAGTCGGGTCGCCGTACTTGTCATACCACACAGGAGATTAATGTAAAGTTAAGTTACTAATCAACTCAAATACCATTGCCAGGTCGGGACGTCCCTGTTCCTCGGCGCAGGTCTTGCAGACCAATGCAAGCGCATGCGGATTGCGATCCATGGCTGGCACATTATCAAGATAGTCCTGCAAAATCCGCAGTAGCACACAGTCATCTTTAGTTGACATTCCCCCCCCCATTTAGATCCCGCAGCATCCAACATCTTAATGCCAACACTGTCAACCAGCAGGTAAAGCCATGTCGTCCCACTCGCCGTAATCGTCACGGCGAGATGCCTTTTTCGGCGGCTCACGGTGCCGAAATCATGAGCCGCCCAATCCAGGCCGGCTAGCTTGCCCAAGCTTCACGCCTTGCACATTGCCTGCTGCAACACCAGGTTGAACAATCCCTTGATAGATAGACAAAATTAAATCGCCGCCTCGCTGCACCTCCAGCTGCACCCACGCTTGCCACTGGCACTACCGTGCCAGAACATGTCTTGGTTCTGTCAGACGAGCAGCGAGCCACGCGCCTTCAGCGCCGCGTTGTACTCCTTCCAGTTGGTCGTTTGATATTTAGGTTTGGCCGTACGTGCATCGCGCCGGTTTACCCGCGCATCGACTCGGGCGCCGCTGGCGGGAATTTGTGCCACAGAGCCGTTCAACAGTCTCACGCCAGGTATTTTGCGGGTGTCAATTTTCCTGTCACATCGTTAAAAACAACACGTTTCATTGTGGAAATTCAATTTAATCCTCGGCACTGAAATTTGCTTTACAGTCCGCTTGAATATCACAATAATAACTACTCTAATACCACTTTCCACATGCAAACAACGCTTGTCCTGCCACACCAGCAGCGATGCTGGGCCGGAAAGCCACGGATCTCCTCCTGAGATAGCCGGGTTGCACAGTTGACGTAACAAAGTCCAGTACAACTTTACAACGTGCAATGCCTACTGCTTGTGGCGCCAAGGTGCGCAGCACTTCCGGGGGCATTAATAAGGAGGAAGTGCCATGGCTGAAGTTATCAGTATAAACGCGATTACCGGTGATGATTATTTGAACGCTGCCGAAGCTGGCACCGCGCTGGTGATCTCGGGTGGGACCGGTGGCGCAATGCCGGCGGGTACCGTCATTACCGTCACACTAAACGGCACGAACTACTTCTCCGCTCCGCTCACGCAAAAGAATGGCAGTTGGACTGTGACCATTCCCGCAAATGTTGTTGCTAACTTGGCGCAAGGTGGGCAGCAAGTTTCTGCTACTGGCGACACAGCAGCTACCGTGACCCACAGTTTCACAGTCGACACCATCGCGCCCAGCGCGACCTTCAGCAGCACCATTGGCACCAATACGGGTGCGACGACAACCATCTCAAGCGGTGGAGTGACGAAAGACACCACACTGGCCTTATCCGGCACCGTAAGCGATGCGAACATCCAATCGGTGCATATTTTTGACGGTGCGACAGACCTTGGCGCCGCGAACGTGACAAGCGGCAACTGGGCATTTACCACGACGGCGCTCTCTAACGGGACGCACAGCTTCACAGCCAAGGCCACCGATAGCGCAGGCAATACGACTACCACCTCCGCGGTGAGCGCTACAGTGGATACGACTGCGCCAAGCGTTACCATGAGCAACACCATCAATACGGATAGTGGGCAGTCAAGCACCATTTCCAGCGGAGGTCTGACCAAGGACAATACGCTGGGACTGTCAGGGACGGTTACGGATACCAATATCTCCAATGTCCATATCTTTGATGGCGCGACAGATCTTGGACTGGCGACCATCAATGGCAACACTTGGTCGTTTACGACCACGGCGCTGAGTAACGGGAATCATAGTCTTACAGCAACTGCAACAGACGCCGCTGGCAATGCCACGACCTCATCGGCCGTGACAGCGAACGTGGATGTTACGCCGCCCACCATAACGTTGAGCGGCACGATAGGCACGAATTCTGGGGCGACGCCTACGATCGTCAACAACGGAGTGACAAAGGACAATACGCTGGCGCTGTCTGGCACCGTCAGTGACGCCAATGGTGTCGCTTCGGTGCATATTTTTGATGGCGCTACTGATCTTGGCGCGGCAGTTCTGAATGGCAGCAACTGGACCTTTACCAGCGGCTCATTGGGGGATGGGGCACATAATTTCGTCGCAAAGGCAACTGATGCTGCGGGTAATGTCTCGGTTAGCTCTTCCGTGTCGGCGACGGTCGATACCGCTTCGCCGACGTTAACGGCTGTTTCTGATAAGGTCGCCGAAGCCACCGACCATAACGGTGCGGCGGTCACCTTTACCGCGACGGCCAGCGATACTCATGACGGCAGTGATGCTGTTACGTTCACCGAAGCTGGGACGACAGTTCACTCTGGCGATATTTTTAGCCTTGGCACGCATACAATCCAGGCCAGCGCAACGGACATAGCTGGCAACACTAGTAGCGAAACATTTAAGATCACAGTTCAGGATACGGTAGCGCCGACCGTCGCCATTAACACCACGCTGGGCACCAACACCGGTCTGACTGCGACCATCAGCAGCGGTGGCTTGACCCGCGATAACACCGTGACTGTATCCGGCACTGTCAGCGATACGGTAGGCGTGGGCTCGGTGCACGTTTTCGATGGAAGTAGTGACCTTGGCGTTGCAACCATAAGCGGCAACACCTGGTCGCTCACCTCGACCGCATTGTCCGATGGGCTGCACAGTTTCAGCGCGACCGCCACAGATACCTCTGGCAATGGCCGCGCCACCGGTGCCGTCACTGCGATGATCGATGCCACTGCTCCAAGCGCCCCTGGCTTGGCCCTGGCGACCGACTCCGGCAGTTCGAGTAACGACCGTATCACCAACGTGGGTACGTTGGCGATTACCTCGGAAGCTGGGTCGTCCCTGGCCTACAGCACGGACAACGGCGCGCACTGGACGGAGAGCTTTACCGCTATCGAAGGTGTCAACAACGTGCAAGTCCGTCAAACCGATGCTGCCGGAAACACAGGCCCGGCATCGAGCCTGTCCTTCACCCTCGACACCGCGACCGCGGCGCCTGTCGTCGCGCTGAGCAGCGACAGCGGCTCCAGCGGCGGCGACGGCATCACCAACGTCGGGACACTGGCCATCAGCGGCACCGAGGCCGGCGCCACCATCAGCTACAGCACCGATGGCGGCACCACCTGGACTAACAGCTTCAGCGCCGTCGAAGGCAACAACAGCGTCATCGTGCGCGCCACCGACGTGGCCGGCAACACCCACAATGCCGCGGCCTTCACCTTCACCCTCGACACCGCGACCGCGGCACCTGTGGTTGCCCTGGCCCACGACAGCGGCTCCAGCGGCAGCGACGGCATCACCAACGTCGGGACACTGGCCATCAGCGGTACCGAGGCCGGCGCCACCATCAGCTACAGCACCGATGGCGGCACCACCTGGACTAACAGCTTCAGCGCCGTCGAAGGCAACAACAGCGTCATCGTGCGCGCCACCGACGTGGCCGGCAACACCCACAATGCCGCGGCCTTCACCTTCACCCTCGACACCGCGACCGCGGCACCCGTGGTTGCCCTGGCCCACGACAGCGGCTCCAGCGGCAGCGACGGTATCACCAACGTCGGCACACTGGCCGTCAGCGGCGCCGAAACCGGCGCCACCCTCAGCTACAGCACCGACGGCGGAACCACCTGGAATAGCAGCTTCAGCGCCGTCGAAGGCGGCAACAACGTCATCGTGCGCGCCACCGACGTGGCCGGCAACACCCACGATGCCG
>NZ_JACEZU010000018.1 GCF_014042355.1 Rugamonas apoptosis | reverse complement strand
ATTGGGCGTCCTGGGCTTTACGTTCAACCTCGGGCACACCATACCGCTTTGTCCACGCATAGATGCTGTGGACACTGACACCAAGCCGTTCAGCGACCTCGGCCGCTGGGTGCCCGCGATCAATAATCTGCTTGACCGCAGCGACCTTAAATTCTTCCGTGTAACGCTTCCCACTCATGATTTCTCCTTTGCCTAAATTATGGCTCAGGAGTGTCTATAGAACTCGTGGCGATTCAAACATCAAGTGCACCAGTTTGCGCACGACCGCACCAAGCACTGCCTTCTTTGGCAAACCGTTTGTATGAAGACACTCTGCAAAGTCTCGAAACGCAGGTTTGTGGCGACTGGCAACGACAGCCAGCAATATGCTGATAAACGTCGATTGCCATTTTCGCTCTCCAGGTGAACTGTCAGGTAGTTCGACAATTGTTGTTCGCCTTCTATGGGAATGCGTTGGAATCGATCAAGAGCGCGTTGATATAACGAGCAACCTTCAGCTCGTGATCAAACGATATTGGTGTTGGTGGGTTCAGAAATTGATTAATCGCCGCATCAGGCGCTGCGCGCCAACTGCCCCCGCACCCCACCCGGGCCGGTCTGCTCGAATAGGCCCGCCAGCGTCACATCCTCGCCCCACCTTTCACCCACCGTCAGGCCATACCGCTGCCGCAACGATATGGCCAACTCCGCCAGCTCTGGCGAATCGGCACTGCGCTCGCCCGGATACAGGGCGCGATGGATACCCAGCACCCGGTCATCTGGACTGAGCAATTCCTTCTCATAATGGCGCAGCGCGAACGCGGCGCAGAACACGGCCAGGAAATCAGCCACGGCCTCGCGCGGGGCATCGGGAAAACGGCGCTGCCACGCTTTCAGTTGGGAATGACGGGCGCTGAACGGCAGCGGCAACAAGGGGCCGCTGCGGCTGGCCCACAGCAGCGAGGCGACACCGGCGGCACTCAGCAGGATGGCGGTGCCGATCATGGGCGCTCCGCCTGGACGGACATGGGGACGACGGCAAGACGCATGCGGCTCCTGGAAAACGGTGGCAATGGGACGGGTGGGCCGTGTTGTCGCCGTACGTGAACGGGAGCGCAATACTGCCACGGCGCCAATATTATCGAAATTATTACTACGAAAATGCGTACTTTGTCACCGTCGGATGAGTGCCATCGCACCGTTTCTGGACTAAGATGAAGCGAGGTGCGCAATCCGCCCCTGAGGAGGATGTGATGAAAAGAAATCGAATCAACCTGGCGCTCGGTATCCTGCTGGCCGCCATCGCCGCCGCCGTACTCACTTCAACCGTACGCCTGCCCCTGGAGCAAGGCTTGCAGCAGGCATCCATGCTGTTGCTGGGCCTGGCCGCCATGGCCGCTCTGTCCAGCTTCGCCAGCACGGTGGAAAACAGCGCCAATGCGCCGCTGGTGCAGTTTCCATCCAATGACCGGCGCTTGACGCCGCCCGGCCAGGCGCGCGCCATGGATGGCCTGCCGGACCGGCGCGAACGGCGCCAGAGCCCTACGCCCTGGGGCCCGTCCACCGACGATTTACTGGAGGAAGATCCGGCGCTGGCGCTGGCCAAGCTGCGCATCGACCTGGAAGGCGAGTTGCGCCGTATCGCGCAAGTGCGCAAATTACCGCTGGAGACGCGCCACGCGCCCATCCATCAACTGGCCGACGCCCTGCTGCTGGCCCGCCTGCTGGACCCGGACCAGGACCGGAACCTGAACAGCGTGCTGCAAGATTGCAATGCCGCCATCCATGGCACCGATATGACAGCCGAAGCGGCGGCCACGGTGATTAAAACGGGCACCCGTTTACTGGGCACGCTGCGCCACCTGTGAGGCATGGCGCCGCCCGCCGCCCTTACTCCTGCTGCGGATAAGGGTTCTTGCCGCCGTCCGCGATGAAGGCGTCGATGCGCGCCGCCAGCACCGGCAGCGGCACCGAGCCCAGTTGCAGCACCGTGTCGTGGAAATGGCGGATATCGAAGCGCGCGCCCAGCGCCGCTTCAGCCTTCTTGCGCGCGTTGATGATGGCCATCTCGCCCAGATAGTAGGACAGCGCCTGGCCGGGCCAGGAAATGTAGCGGTCCACTTCCGTCTCGATCTCGTGTTCCGACAGGGCTGTGTTGTCGTGCAGATAGGCTTGCGCCTGGGCCCGGGTCCAGCCCTTGGCGTGGATGCCCGTGTCCACCACCAGCCGCGCCGCGCGCCATGCCTGGTAACTGAGCATGCCGAAAGTTTCGTACGGCGTTTCGTAGATGCCCATCTCGGTGCCCAGCCGTTCCGAATACAGGGCCCAGCCTTCGCCGTAGGCCGAAATATAGGCGCGCCGGAACTGGGGCAAGCCCTTCTGCTCCAGCGCCACCGGCATCTGGAACGCGTGGCCGGGCGCCGATTCATGCAGCGTCAACGCGGGCAGGCTGTACAGCGCGCGCGACGGCAAATCGTAGGTATTGACCAGGTACACGCCCGGCCCGCCCCGACCCGACGTGTAGAACGGCGCCTGGTCGACCGGCACCGGCGTGATGGCGAAGCGGCGCCGTGGCAGGTAGCCGAAGTACTGGCCGGCCTTGCCATCGAATTTCTTGGCGATGTAGGCCGCCCGCATCAGCAGTTCTTCCGGCGTCTTCGCGTAAAAGCGCGGGTCCGTGCGCAGGAAATGGAGGAAGGCCGGCAGCTCGCCCGTGAATCCCGTCTGCGCGATGGTGGTTTGCATCTCGGCCCGGATCTTGGCCATTTCGTCCAGCCCGATCTGGTGGATCTGGTCCGCACTCAGCGCCGTGGTGGTGAATTCCACGATCTTGGACTGGTAATACGCTTTACCGTCGGGCAGGCTCTCGGCCGCCAGCGCCTCGCGCGCGTTGGGCACATACTGGTTGCGCATGAAGTCCAGCAGCGCGCGGTAGGCCGGCAGCACGGACGTGGCGATGGCTTGCGCGGCGGCGGCCCGCAACTCGTCCTGGGTGGCGGCCGCGATGGTGGCCGGCATGCTCTTGAACGGGGTGTAGAACACCGTGTCCTGCGGCGTGGCCGCTTCCGTCACGGAGGTCAGCGAACTGTCGCGCCCCACCAGCGTCACCCTGGGCGGCGTGAAGCCGCGCGCCAGGCCGGCCCGCAGGTTGGCCGTCTCCTCGGCGAAGTAGCGCGGCACTTCGGCCAGCTGCTTCAGGTAGTCGCGGTATTCCTTCTCCGTGCTGAAGTGCTTGCGCCCCTCGTCGGCCATGTTGGACCAGAACGCGCTGTCGGCGTTGAGCGGCTTTTCGTATTCGCGGAAGCGCTGGCCGGCCACCAGCGCGGCGATCTGCGCGCGGTACACGGCGTAGTTGATGCGTTCCGGCGCCGACAAGCGGGCCGGCGCGATGCCATCCAGTTGTTTCAGCACCGCTTCCCAGTACGCCAGGCGCGCCTGCTGGGTGGCCGGGTCGACATGCGGCAGGTCGGGCCGCACGCCGCTGTCGTCATCCTCCTCGTCTTCCAGGCGCTGGGTCAGGCGCCACTTCCACTCCTGGGTATAGATGGCCTTGAAACGGGCGTCGGCCGGACCGGCGGCCGGACGGGACGCCGGTACATTGGCCACGGTAGCGGCTGCGGCAGCGCCGGCAGCAGCGGCTGTGGGCACGCCGGCGGCACCCAGCAAACCGGCAAACAGACAGGCGAACGAGCGGGCGCCGGCGGCGCCGATCTTGTTTTCCATAACACTCCAGGAGGATGAATTGCTTGAGTACTCAAGCATCACAGGTCGGGCACGCAGCGCTTCTCGCGCAGCAGCACGGTGAACGCGTCCGCGCCCACGGGACGGCTGAAATAATAGCCTTGCATCTCGTCGCAGCCGCGTTGGGCCAGGAAATCCACCTGCTCGCGCGTCTCCACCCCTTCCGCGATCACGCGCAGGTTCAGGTTGTGCGCCAGCGAGATCACCGACAAGGCGATGGCCGCGTCGTTGGCGTTGGTGGTGACGTCGTCGACAAAGGACTTGTCGATCTTGAGCACGTCGATCGGGAAGCGCTTCAGGTAACCGAGACTGGAATAGCCGGTGCCAAAGTCGTCCAGCGAAATGCTCACGCCGATGTCTTTCAGGCGCTTGAGCGCAGCCACCGCCTTGTCCGGGTCGCCCATCACCGTCCCTTCCGTGATCTCCAGTCCCAAGCAGGCGGGCGGGATGCCGAAGCGGCGCAGCGTACCTTCCACGAACGGCACCGTGCTGTCGTGGCCGAACTGGCCGGCCGACAGGTTGACGGCCACCTTGATCTGGCCCAGGCCCTGGTCGTGCCACACCTTGATCTGGGCGCACACGCTCTCCAGCACCCATTCGCCGATCGGGTTCACCAGCCCGTATTCCTCGGCCAGCGGGATGAAGCGGTTGGGCGGTACCTTGCCCAATACCGGGTTATCCCAGCGCAGCAGCGCTTCGGCGCCCACCATCTGGCCCGTGCGCAGGCAGATCTGCGGCTGGTAATGCACCTCGAATTCGTCGCGCGCGATGGCGCCGCGCAGCTGGCTCTGGATCGCCAGCTTGTCGCGGATCTCGGCGTCCATGCGCTCGGTGAAGAACGCATAGTTGTCGCGCCCCGTCTCCTTGGCCCGGTACAGGGCCGTGTCGGCGTTGCGCACCAGTTCATCGAGGCTGTCGCCGTCGGTGGGGCTGACGGCGATGCCGATGCTGGACGTGAGCGCGATGGACTGGCCATCGATCACCAGTTCCGTGCGCAGCCCGGCCAGGATGCGCTGGGCCAGCAGCAAGGTGCCGCCGCACTTGGGATCGTCCTGCAGGATGATCTGGAATTCGTCGCCGCCCTGGCGCGTCACCGTGTCGCCCTCGCGCACCGTGTCGTTGAGGAAGCGGGCCACGGCCTGCAACGCCTTGTCGCCCATTTGCGGGCCGTAGGTGTCGTTCACGCTCTTGAAGCGGTCCAGGTCCAGGCACATCACCGTCACGCACTGGCCTTCGCGTTTGGCCGCGCCCCGCAGGTGTTCGAAACGCTGGCGCGCCAGCAGGCGGTTGGGCAATCCCGTCAGGGCATCATGGTTGGACAGGAAGTCGATCAGGTGCTGCTCGGCCTTGCGCTCCGTGAGGTCCATGAACACGGCGACGATGTTGATCAGCTTGCCGTCCTCGTCCTTGACGACGGAAATACTGAGCAGGCCGGGGAAGGTGCTGCCGTTCTTGCGGCGCGCCATGATCTCGCCGGACCAGTGGCCGGCCGCCGTCAGCGACTGTGTCAGGGCCTGGAAGCCGGGCGCGTCCTTGCCGCCCGCGTGCAGCATGCCCACGCCGCGCCCCACCACTTCCTTGGCGCCGTAGCCGGAAATGCGGGTGAAGGCGGGATTGGCGGCCAGGATGCCGCCCTGGTCGTTGGTGATGACGATGGCGTCCTGGGTGGCTTCGAACACCTGGCTGGCCAGCCGCAGGAATTCCTCGTTGGCGCGCCGCTGGCGCACTTCCTGTTCCAGCGAGTCGGCCAGCTTGGCCAGTTCCGCCGTCCGTTCGCTGACGCGCTGTTCCAGCAGCGCGCGTTCGTCGGCCAGCGCCTTCTGGGTACGCGCCAGGCGTACATGGGCGTCGGTGCGGGCCAGGATCTCCTCGGCCTGGAACGGCTTGGCGATGAAGTCCACCGCGCCCAGCGCGAAGCCGCGCACCTTGTCGTCCGTATCATGCTGGGCCGACAGGAAGATCACGGGCACATGGCGCAGCTCGGGCGAATCCTTGAGGCGGCGGCATACTTCGAAGCCGTCGATACCGGGCATGCGGATGTCGAGCAGGATCAGCTCCGGCGGGCGCGATTGGGCTGTCCACAGGGCCAGTTCGCCATTGGGCGCCTGGCGCACGTAGTAACCAGCCTCCGTCAACAGGTCGCTGAGCAGCTTGAGCGAAGCCGGCGTGTCCTCCACGATCAGTACTTCGCCCTTGGTGTATTGTTCCGCCATTTCCCGGTGCATGCAAAAACTCTCTCAGCGTGATGAATGACAGGCGCATCGCCACGGCGCCGTGCGGCCACTATCATATACCACGGCGGCGCAAGGTTGGTGAGGCGCTAATGCCATGACTATGATATAGGCGTGAGCGCCGGGTCCTGCTCCTCCAGCAGCTCGCATAACTGCGGATACTGGTGCTGGCTCACCATGTGCTCGATGCGCTGCACCACGGCGCCCAGTTCCGGCGCCAGTGGCGCCAGCAACTGCGCCACCCGCACCAGGTTCAATTCCTGCACGGCGGCCCGCAGCGTGGCCCGCAATTGCGGCGACAGGCAGGCCACGTCGGCGCGCGACAGCGGCGCGCTGGCCGGCTGGCGCACGAAGCGCAGCCCCAGTTGCCGTTCCAGCGCCTGATACAACTGTTCCTGCTCCACCGGCTTGCGTATGAATTCGTCGGCGCCCGCCGCCAGCGCCGCGTCGCACTCCCCGGCATGGGCGGACGCGGTCAACATCACAATGCGGGGCTGCTCCAGCGCGGCGTCGGCCCGGAGCGCGCGGACGACCGCCAGCCCGTCCATGCCCGGCGTGCCTTGCATGCGCCAGTCCATGAATACGAGCTCCGGCCGCCACTGGACCACGGCGGCCAGCGCCTCCTCGCCACTGCTGGCCGTCTGCACGTCGAAGTCCAGCGGTTCGAGCAGGCTCAATAGCAGCGCGCAGCCATCCTCGTTATCGTCCGCCACCAGGATGCGGCGGCCCTGCTGGCCGGCGGCCAGGCCGGCCACCTCGCTGGGCGCGGGCTGCGCCGGCGTGCTGGCCAGCTGGGTCGCCACCGTAAACTGGAAGGTGGAGCCGGCGCCCGGCGCCGACTGCACCGCCAGCGTGCCGCCCATCAGCTGCACGAATTCGCGCGAGATGGTCAGGCCCAGGCCCGTGCCTTCCTTGGCGCCGGGGCCGTCGGCCTGGATGAACGGTTCGAAGATGCGGGCCTGGTCGGCCTCGGCGATGCCCGGCCCCGTATCGATCACGGCGAAGGTCAGCTCGCAGCGCTCGCCGCGTGGCACCCCGCGCGCGCGCAGCGTGACCTTGCCCTGGCTGGTGAACTTGACGGCGTTCGACATCAGGTTGAGCAACACCTGGCGCAGCTTGGTGCCATCCACCCGGGCCATAGCGGGCAAGCCGGCGCTGTCGAGCACCAGCGCCACGCCGCTCTGGCCGGCACGCATGCTGACCATGTCTATCACTTCCTGCAGCATGTCCTGCGGATTGAGCACCTCCGTTTGCAGCACGGCGTGCCCGGCCTCGATCTTGGACAGCTCCAGGATGTCGTTGATCAACGTGAGCAGGTGCTGGCCGGAGCGGTGGATGATGGCCAGGTTGCGTTTTTCCTCCGGCAGCATGTGCTTGGAGTCCGCCATCAGGCGCGAGAAGCCGATGACGGAATGGAGCGGCGTGCGCAGCTCGTGGCTCATATTGGCCAGGAAGATGCTCTTGGCCTGGTTGGCCGCCTGCGCCTGCAGCACGGCCACCGACAGCGCCTCGGTGCGCTCGACCACCAGTTCCTCGAGGTGGATGCGGTGGCGCCGCAGCTCCTGCTGCGCCACTTTATGGGCCGTGATATCGTAGTTGACGCCCACCATGCGCGCCGGCCGTCCTTCGCTGTCGCGGAACACCATGGCGTCGCCCTTGATGTGGTGCACGCTGCCGTCGGGCCACACGATGCGGAATTCGGCATCGAATTCGCCGCTGCCGTGCAGCGCCTGGTCCAGCAAGGCCTGCACCGGCAGTGCGTCGTCCGGATGGAGCATGGCCACCCATTGCGCCATGTCGCGCCCGCCCTGCCCCCCGTCCAGGCCGTGCAGGCGGAACATCTGCTCGTCCCACACGACGTCGCCCGTCAGGATATTCCAGTCCCAGATGCCGATGGCCGCCGCGCTGCTGGCGATCTGCAGCCGCTCCTCGGACGCATGCATGGCCACATAGCGGCGTTCGAGCAGCGCCACCATGTCACGGATGGCCGCGTTCAGGGTATCGAGTTCACCGAAGAACCAGTCGCTGGGCGGGGCCGCGCCCGGATTCATGCCGGCCTTGACGTTGACGGCGTAGCGGCCGATCGAGCTCAAGGGCTTGAGGATCAAATGCCACAGCAGCAGGTAAAGGCTGAACACCAGCGTGGCGTCCAGCACCACGATCATGCCGATGATGGTGATCAGGCGCTGACGCAGTTGCTCCAGCATCAGGGCCGGCGTGGCGTACACGCTGATGCTGCCGATATTCTGGCCATTGGCCGTGATGGCCCGCGTTTCCACCAATTGGTCCGGCTGCGCCGGCATGCTGTCGCTGGCCTGCAGCACCCCGTCGGCGCCGCGCAGGAGAATGTAGGGATGGCTGGTGGCCACCGGCGCCACGGCGCTGGCATACAGGTCGCGGTTGCTCAGGCCGCTTTTCATGATGGTGAGAATCTGGTTCTCGTCGAAGTTCCAGGCTGGCAGGGCCACGGCGGCCGACAGTTCGTCGGCGCTGGTGGCCAGGGTCTGGTGCAACTGCTCGCGGCGCTGCTCTTTTTCGGCTTGATAGAAATACCAGGCAAAGGCCGTCAGCACCAACGTGACCACGGCCGTCATCGCCAAACTGACGAACAGCGCGATCGACGCACGTCCCCTACGGCTGACCCACTTGCGCAACATCGTTTAGAACCCCGGGCAATAAAAAGTGCAAGAAAATCATCTCGCCAACCGCCCAATCATAGGGGCTATCGTCCTGCAAGTCCAACCATTTGTTGCCTTGGAGGATGATTTTTGGTGACGCCGCCCCGGTCGATGTTGAGGAATTACTGCATCGCCAGTTCCACGCAATTGCGCCCGGCCCGCTTGGCGCGGTGCAGCGCCGCGTCGAGCCGGTCCAGTACCGAGATGGCGCCTTCGTCCAGCCCCACCTGGGCCACGGCCAGGCTGATGGTGACCATCTCGCAGCCCGGCAGGGCCGTCGCGGCGATCGTCTCGCGCAGCTTCTCGGCCAGCTTGAGCGCGTCCACGGCGCACGTGTGGGTGGCCACCACCATGAATTCCTCGCCCCGCATGCGGGCCAGCGTGTCGGAACCGCGCAGGCGGGTCTGCACCGTCTCGGCCACGATGCGCAGCGCCTGGTCGCCGATCGGATAACCGTATAAATCGTTTACGGAACGGAAGTTGTCGATATCGAAGGTGATCAGCGCCAGCGGCAAGGCATAGCGGCGCGCGCGCCGGATTTCCGTCTCCAGGATATCCTCGCCGCGGCGGCGGTTGACGGCGCCCGTCAAGGCATCAACGGTGCTGATCTGCATCAGCTGGCCTGCCAGCGCGTCGTTCTGGTGTTTGAGCTCGCTCATGCCCAGGCCGAAGCTGACGAACTGCGCCAGGCTGGTGAAGCAGGCGAACTGCTCGCGCGAGAACTGGATGTGGCGGTCGAACATCAGGCAGATGGAACCTTGCACCGGGCCGCCGGCCTCGCTGCGCAGCGGCAGCGCCAGCACCATGCGCACTTCGCGGTCGTGCAGGCTGAGCGCCAGTTCCGGGTCGCCCGCCTTTTCCGGCGCGTCCAGCAGCACCAGTTCGCCGCCACTGACGGCCAGCAGCGGCGGGAAGATGTCGCTCAGCGGCGATTGCAACAGACGGTCGCGCCGCTCCAGCAGCCGGCTCAAGTCCAGGTGGTTGCGCGACTCCTGCGCCACCAGTTGCAAATCACCCCGCTCCTTCATATGCAACAGGGCCGTGTGGCGTACGCCGGGGAAGCTGCACAGGGCCAGGCATACCTGGGCCGACATGGTGGCGATATCGTCCACGCTGCTCAGCGCCCGTTGCAGGCTGCGCTGGATGGTCAGCAGGTCGCGCAATTCCTTTTCCTTGTCGAGCAGGGCTTGCTGGGCGGCGGCGGCCGGGTTGAGCGAGACGGCCAGCGTCTGCTCCACCGCCATCTGCAATTCGTCGTTCAACATGGGGCAGATGCGGTATTGCAGCGGACCGCAAGCCATCAGCTCAGGAATCCACGCGCTGCTCACGTAAGGACACAGCACCAGCGTGGGCGCGCCATTGCGGCTGCGGATCAGGGCGCCGATGCCAGCCATTTCACCCATGCTGGAAAAACCGCTCAGGTCCAGCACCAGCACGTCGACTTTTTGTCGTCCCACCGCAACAGTGGCCGCGTCGATATTATCGACCAGCAACAGCCGGGAGAATTGTTCGCCGCAGCAAGCCTGGAATTCGGCGCGCCGCTCGCCGGTCGTGGTCAAAAACACCCCTACGATGTCCTTGCGGCTATCAATATCGGCCATCACACATGCTCCCCACTATCATTTTATTTATAAGAATTGCTATCCTAACAGTGTGCCATAAAGTTCATAATTAGCAATATTATTTGTAGCATAGACTCATGAAAATTATGGTCCAGTCAGCGCGCATTCAATTCGTCCCTAATTAGACACACCATACCCAAAATAGGCCACTGTGTGAAGCAGCGCACAGCCTGTCGCCGTGGCCAACGGCATCATGCATGGTGGCACCGATAGGGAGGAGGACGGGAACATGGCACGTGCTTTGTGGAAAGGCGCGATCAGCTTTGGACTGGTGCACATCCCGGTCGAACTGCATACGGCCGTGCGTCCGGACGAACTGAACCTGACCATGCTGGACCGGCGCGATTTCTCGCCCGTGGGCTACCGCCGCTACAACAAGCGCACGGGAGAGGAAGTGACATGGGACGACATCGTCAAGGGCTACGGATATGAGGATGACGAATACGTGGTGTTGACGGACGAGGACCTGCGCCGCGCCAACGTGGCCGCCACCCAGACCATCGAAATCCTGTCGTTCGCCGCCGCCGAAGAAATCCCCCTCACCTACTACGAGCAGGCCTATTACCTGACGCCCGTGCGTAGTGGCGCCCGGGTCTACGCGCTGCTGCGCGAAACCTTGCGCAAGTCCGGCAAGGTCGGCGTGGCGACCGTGGTCATCCGCACCCGCCAGCACCTGTGCGCACTGGTCTGCCTGGACGACGCCATTGTGCTCAACACGTTGCGCTATGCGACCGAGATCCTGGACACGGACGGCCTCGACCTGCCACCCGTGCGCGCCGCCGACCTCAAGCCGAAAGAACTGGCGATGGCGATGGAACTGGTGGACGGCATGGCCGAGCCCTGGCGTCCGCAGCAATACCGCGACAGCTACCGCGACGACCTGCTGGCGCTGATCGAGAAGAAGGTCAAGGCGGGCAAGACCCACGTCATCACCAAGCCCGGACGCACGGAGCGCGAGCCGGGTAGCAGCAATGTGGTGGATCTGGTGGAATTGCTGCAGCGCAGCCTGCGCGGCCAAGGTGGGCGTGCCGGCAAGCGGGGCAAGAACGCTGAGACCCGCGATGGGGAGGCGAGTGAGGAAGCCAGTGAGGAGGCCAGCCCCCGCCGGAGTGCCCGCACGGGCAAGACCACCACCCGGGACCAGACCAACACCCCCAGCAAGTCCAGCGGCGCCCGCAAAACCGCTGCCACACACAAGTCCTCCGGCACTTCCAGCGCGCGCCGGGCTTAGCGTAGCGCTTAATCCTCCGCCTGAACTTCCCCGTCCGGCACGTATCCGAGGCGGCGCATCGGCCCTGTCAGGCTGCGGGCACTGCGGGCATAGTCCTTCCATGGCGTGTTGCCGACGTCTAGCCTGCTTTCAACGGTTTGCACCGTCCAGTGGTCGCCGCCGCTGATGTGACCCAGTTCCTCCCACGCCAGCGGCACGGAGATACCCAGCCCCGGCCGCGCCCGTGCCGACCACGCGCACACGGTGGTGGCGCCGCGTCCATTGCGCAGGTAATCAATATAGATGCGGCCAACCCGGTTGCGCGGACCGCTTTTGTCCGCGAAGCGCTCCGGAATCAGGCGCGCCATGTGCGCCACGACGGCCTGCGAGAATCCCTTGACGGCGTCCCAGCCATAATGCGCCCGTAGCGGCACCACGAGGTGCAGGCCCTTGCCGCCGCTGGTCTTGAGAAAGGCCGGCAACTCCAGTTCATCGAGCATGCCCCGCACCAGCAGCGCCGCCTCGCGCACCTGCGCCCACGCCACGCCCTCTCCCGGATCGAGGTCGAATACCAGCCGATTGGGCCGCTCGTAGGCGCGTGCCAGCGCGTTCTGGGTATGGATTTCGACCACGTTCCACTGCGCCACCGACAGCAACCCGGCCGTGCCGGCGATGGTCAGCATGGGTGGATGGTCCGGGTCCAGCGCCTGATCGAGCTGACGCACGCCCGGCAGGCGGCCACCAGCATGCTTCTGGAAGAACAGTTCACCCTCCACCCCGTCCGGCGCCCGCAGCAGCGCCACCGGACGCTCGCGCAGATGGGACAGCATCAGCGCCGCCACCTGCGCGTAGTAGCGCACCAGCGCCAACTTGGTGGTGCCGCTCTGGCGGTCGACGACGCGCTCGGGATGGGTCACATGCAGCCGCGCCGGCAGCTTGCTGGCGACGGCCGGCGGATCGGGCGGCGCCATACGCGCGCTGGCACTGCTGCTGGCGCGAGCGGGCGTAAGCCGCCGCACATCCTCGCGCCGGATAGCACGCGCGGCCTTGTCCTCGCGCAAGCCATGGAACACGGCGTGGCGCAGCGAACCCTCGCGCGTCCACTCGCCGAAACTCACTTCGGCCACCAGTTCCGGCCGCAGCCAATGGGGCCGGCCGGCGATGCGCACCTCCGACTCGAACGGACAGTCGTCCGCCGCCAGCTTGCGCATGCGCGCAGACAGCGTCTTCAGTTCCGCCGTGTCGAAGCCCGTGCCCACGTTGCCTGCGTAGTGAAGGTGCCCATGTTCGTCATACACGCCCAGCAGCAGCGCGCCAAAACCGCTGCGCGAACCTTGCGGATCGGTGTAGCCGCCCACGACAAACTCCTGCCGCTGGCCGCATTTGAGCTTGATCCAGTCGCGATTGCGGCGCGATACGTAGGGTGCGTCGCGCCGCTTGCCGATGATGCCTTCCAATCCCAGCCGGCACGCGGCATCCACCGCCTGCCGTGGCGCCCCTTCCAATGTGGGGCTGAAGCGCACGCGCGACGACTTGGCGCAGGTGTCCAGGATATGTTCGAGCAGCGCGCGCCTGTGCTCCAGGGGAGAATGACGCAAGTCGTAGCCACCGCAGTAAGGCAAGTCGAACAGGTAGTAGATGATGTCGGCCGTATGCTTGCCGTCAAACGCCTGCTGCAGCAAGCCGAAGTCGGGGCGGCCTTGCGCATCGGGGACGACGATTTCACCGTCATACCAGCCGGAAGGCAAACCCATATCGCACAAGGCCGCATGCAATGGCCCCAGCTTCGCCGTCCAGTCTGCGCCGCTGCGCGTGGTCAGGCGCACGTCGCGCCCATCCACCCTGGTCAGCAGGCGGTAGCCATCGAATTTGGTTTCGAACGTCCAGTCGTCGCTAGTGGCGGGCGGCTGCTCCACCAGCGTGGCCAGTTGCGGCGCCAGCGTGTCCGGCAGCGCCGCCTTGCGGGCGCCGGCGGGGAGCTGGTCCGGTACTGCGGCGGATGACTTGAGCACGCTGTCGGGCATCGCCTCCTCCACATCGAATTCGTTCTCGGGCCGCGCGTGGTCATCATGCTCCTTGATCAGCAGCCACGCGGTCCGGCGCTGTTCACCGCGTTTCATGCGAACGAGGGCCCAGTTTCCTTGCAGCTTATGTCCCCGCAATTCGAACTTGAGATGCCCTTTCGCATAGCCCGCATGGGGATCATCCAGGGGATACCAGCTGCCCTTATCCCACACGATCACCTGGCCCGCGCCATATTCTCCCTCCGGTATCGTGCCCTCGAAGCCGCCATAGGCCAGCGGATGATCTTCCACTTCGATCGCCATGCGCTTGACGTGCGGGTCCAGACAAGGCCCCTTGGGTACGGCCCAGCTTTTCAGTACGCCGTCGAGCTCCAGGCGAAAATCGTAATGAAGATGACTGGCCCAGTGCTTCTGCACCACGAACGACAGCGCCTCCCCGCCCTTCCCGCCTTCGGCCGGTTCCGGCGTCCTGGAGAAATCGCGTTTCGATTTGTAGTGATGAAGTGGGTCTGGCATGCATCACAGGATAGCGCGCCCACATCGCGCCGATGGTACGCCAGCGCACACCGCGCGCCAGTTGTAAGAATTTGGACGCGCTTGTAAGCGGATGTAATAGGCGTCAACTGCCCGCGCCGGCCGCCCGTTTATTGCTCACTGACACGGGAATTGTCCCGGCTGTATAAACCACCCGAAGGAATGACATCATGACCAAGATTATCGCTACCCTGATCGCAGGCCTGTTCGCTACCGCCGCCTTTGCACAAGCTCCCGCCGCCAGCGCCACCACGGCCAGCACCCCAGCCGCCGTGAAAGCGGAAGCCAAGGCTGCCACCCCGGCCAAGCCAGCCGCCAGCGCCAGTGCCACTGCCAGCGCCAAGGACATGGCCGCCAGCGCCAAGGCTGAAGAGAAGCCAGCTCCCGTGAAGGCCCACAAGAAAGCCAAGCACGCCAAGGCCCACAAGGAAGCGTCGAAGACGGAAACCCCGGCAGCATCGGCGCCAGCCGCTTCCAAATAAGCCGTCCCCTGCCTTCCCCCCCCAGCGAGCGGGACCCGGTCTGTCGGCCGCGTCCCGCTCGCTGCTTTCTCCGGCCCCCATCCTGTTGGGGCCATCGCACCAAAATCGCGCATTTCCTCTGGCACAGTTCTTGATAGTTAATCAAACGTGTTCAACTGGGAATGCTCGATATGGCTAATTTTTTCAACGAAATGACGGCTGACGGCCTGGCGCACACGGCCAGTGCCGATGTGCGTGAACACTACCGCGAGTTCTGCGGCTGGCTGCAGCGCCAGTCGGCGGACATCATAGAACGCAAACGCGCCGAAGCCGACCTCACGTTCCGGCGGGTCGGCATCACCTTCGCCGTCTATGGCGACGATGCCGGCACCGAACGGCTGATTCCCTTCTGCACCATCCCGCGCATCATTCCGGCGGCCGAATGGAAACAGTTGCAGACCGGGCTGGTGCAGCGCGTGAAAGCGCTGAACATGTTCATCCACGACATATATCACGACCAGAACATCATCAAGGCCGGCATCATCCCAGCCGAGCAGATCTACAAGAACGCCCAGTATCGCCCCGAGATGCAGGGCATCGATGTTGCATCCGACATTTACGCCCACATCGCCGGGGTCGATATCGTGCGGGCCGGCCAGGGCGAGTTCTATGTACTGGAAGATAATCTCCGGGTACCGTCCGGCGTCTCCTACATGCTGGAAGACCGCAAGATGATGATGCGGCTGTTCCCGGAGCTGTTTGCCCGCAACCGCATCGCGCCAGTCGATCATTATCCCGACATGCTGCTCGATAACCTGCGCTCGGTCGCGCCCATGGGCATCAACGATCCCACCGTGGTGGTGATGACGCCCGGCATGTACAACTCGGCCTACTTCGAGCATGCCTTCCTGGCCCAGCAAATGGGCGTGGAACTGGTCGAGGGCAAGGACTTGTTCGTCAGCGACAACACGGTGTTCATGCGCACCACGCGCGGGCCCAAGCGGGTGGATGTGATCTATCGCCGCCTGGACGACGATTTCCTCGATCCACTGGCCTTCCGCGCCGATTCCTCGCTGGGCGTGCCCGGCTTGCTGTCGGTGTATCGCGCCGGCCGCGTGACGCTGGCCAACGCCATCGGCACCGGCGTGGCGGACGACAAGTCGATCTATCCGTATGTGCCGGACATGATCAAGTTCTACCTGTCGGAAGCGCCGGTGCTGAACAATGTGCCTACCTACCAGTGCCGCAAGAAAGAGGACCTGGCCTACACCCTGGACCATCTGCCGCAACTGGTGGTCAAGGAGGTGCACGGCGCCGGCGGTTACGGCATGCTGGTCGGCCCGGCCTCCACCAAGGCGCAGATCGAGGATTTCCGCCAGCGCCTGATCGCCCGGCCCGACGGCTATATCGCCCAGCCGACGCTGGCCCTGTCGGCCTGTCCGACCTACGTGGAAAGCGGCATTGCCCCGCGCCACATCGATTTGCGGCCGTTTGTCCTGTCGGGCAAGACCATCTCCATGGTGCCCGGCGGCCTGACCCGCGTGGCGCTGCAGGAAGGTTCGCTGGTGGTCAATTCGTCGCAGGGCGGCGGCACCAAGGATACCTGGATACTGGAACGTTGAGCCACCATTGAGGGAGACATTATGCTGAGCCGTACCGCCGACCACTTGTTCTGGATGGCCCGCTACACCGAGCGCGCCGAGAACACCGCGCGCATGCTGGATGTGAACGTGCAGACCTCGATGCTGCCGCAATCGGATGAGGAAAACGCCCAGGGCTGGCGCGCCCTGCTCGGCATCTCCGAGCTGCAGACGGCGTTTGACCAGAAATACCAGTCGCTCGAAAGCCGCGAGGTGATCGACTTCATGGTGCGCGATCCGGACAACACCTCCTCCATCGTGGCCTGCCTGACACAGGCGCGCGAGAACGCCCGCGCAGTGCGCGGCACGCTGACGACGGAAGTGTGGGAAATCCAGAACCAGACCTGGCTGGACATGCAGCGCCGCCTCAAGAGCGACCTGCTGGAAACCGATCCCAGCAAATTCTTCGAATGGGTCAAATACCGTTCGCACCTGTCGCGCGGCGTCACGCTGGGCACCATGTTGCGCGATGAGGCGGTGCATTTCATCCGGCTGGGCACCTTCCTGGAGCGGGCCGACAACACGGCGCGCATCCTGGACGTGAAGTATCACGGCGACCATAGCAACCACGGCGGCCACAGCGGCGCGGCCGAGGCGCCGGAAGGCATGAGCCAGCGCGATTTCTATTACTGGGGTGCGATGCTGCGTTCGCTTTCCGGCTTCGAGATCTACCGCAAGGTCTACCGCGACGTGATCACGCCATCCCGCATCGCCGAGCTGCTGATCCTGCGCGGCGACATGCCGCGCTCCCTGCTGGCCTGCATGGACGAAGTGGTCCAGAATCTGCACGAGGTGCGCAACGACGTCTCGGCCGACACGGAACGCTTCGCCGGCCGGCTGCGCGCGCAACTCCAGTTCGGCAAGATCGACGACATCCTGGCGCACGGTCTGCATGACACGCTGACCCGCTTCCTGGCCGATATCTACGAACTGGGCAATCGGGTCAGCCGCGATTTCCTGGTGCCGCTGGCGGCCTAGGCGGGAGACGACGCGATGCAACTGACCATACGGCACGAAACCCGTTACACCTACACCCAGCCCCTGGCCTACACCATCCAGCAGCTGCACCTGACGCCGCGCGTGGAGGCGCAGCAGCACGTCTTGTCCTGGCAGTTGTCCACGCCCGGCGATGTGCATGCCTACACCGACGCCTACGGCAACCTGTCGCACACGATGACGATGGACACGCCGCATCAAGCGCTGTCCATCGTCGCCACCGGCGTGGTCGCAACCAGCGCGCCGGACCGGGGCCGGATTCCCAACGGCTTCTCCCTGTCGCCGCTGATCTTTACCGTCCCGACCCGGCTCACGGCGGCCACGCCCGGCATCCTGGCGCTGGCGGCGTCGTGTTTGCCGGACGGCAAGGCGACGACCCGTGACCTGATGCGGCTGGCCGAGCACATCTTTGGTGCGGTACCGTATCAAAAAGGTGCGACCGCCGTGGACACCTCGGCCAGCGACGCGCTGGCGCTGGGCCAGGGCGTGTGCCAGGACCATGCGCACCTGTTCCTGGCCTGCTGCCATGCGCATGGCATCCCGGCGCGCTATGTGTCCGGCTATATCGATCCGGAAAACAGCGGCCACGCGGCCAGCCACGCCTGGGTCGACGCCTGGGCCGACGACAACGATTACAGCGGCTGGGTGAGTATCGACGTCACCCACGCGCGCCTGATGACGGACGCCTATTGCCGGCTGGCCGTGGGCCGCGACTACGACAGCGCGGCGCCGGTGCGCGGCATGCGGCGCGGCGGCGGCACCGAATCGCTGAATGTGAACGTCCGGATCGTGCCCCAGTGACGTGTAAAATGACCCCACTTTCACTCCACAACGTACGACGATGACTTATTGTGCTGCCATGCGGCTGAACGCCGGGCTGGTGTTTTTATCGGATTCGCGCACCAACGCCGGTGTCGACCAGGTCGGCACGTTCCGCAAGATGAGCGTGTTTGAAGCGCCGGGCGAGCGCGTGATGGTCATGATGACGGCCGGTAATCTGTCGATCTCGCAATCGATACGCCAGCTGGTCAACGAACTGCGCACCGACGACGGGCTCAGCATCTGGAACGCGCCCAATATGTACGAAGCGGCCCGCATCCTGGGCCAGGCCGTGCGCCAGGTGCATGAGCGCGACGCCAAGTCGCTGGCCGCGTTCGGGATCGAATTTAACGTCAGCATCATTTTCGGCGGCCAGATCAAGGGCGAACGCTGCCGCCTGTTCCAGATCTACTCGGCCGGCAACTTCATCGAATCGCACGACGAGAACACCTATTTCCAGATCGGCGAAGCCAAGTATGGCAAGCCCATCATCGACCGCGTGATCACCCCGGCCACCTCGCTCGACGATGCGGCCAAGTGTGCGCTGATCTCCATGGATTCCACCCTGCGTTCCAACGTCTCGGTCGGCCTGCCCCTGGACTTGCTGGTGTACGAGACCGACCGGCTGGCGGTGACCCATTTCGTCACCATCGACGAACGCAACGAATATTTCCAGATGATCCGCCGCACCTGGGGCCACCAGCTCAAAACCGTGTTCGAAGGCTTGGACGCGCCGGTCTGGAACGCGGCCGCCGGGACGGCCGGCAACGTGTTGCACTCCGCGAACGCCGGCAGCCAGCCGGTGCGGGTGACGCCGCCGGGTGCGGCAGTGCCGTCCGCAAGCCGGTCGCCGCTGCAGACCTTGTCCCAGCAATTCTCCGACGGGCAACAGTAAAGCGGACGAAAGCGATCCGCATAACGCAAAAAGGCAGGGCGCGATCGCCCTGCCTTTTTTACTTGCTCACTGCCTTGACGTCAGTTGGACGCCTGCATGGCCGTTTGCGGCAATTGCGCCGCGGCCGGCCCGGCGCCGTCCCAGCCACCGCCCAGCGAGCGGATCAGCGCCACCGTCGTCACGGCCTGGCCGCCGCGCAACTGCACGGCGTTGCGTTCGACCGTGGCCAGGTTGCGCTGCGCGTCCAGCAGGTCCAGGTAGCTGGAGCGCCCCGCCGCGTACAGCTTCTGCGCCAGGTCGGCCGAACGGCGTGCGGACACGACCGCGTCATCGATCTGCGCCGTCTGGCCCGACAGGATGCGCAGGCCGGCCAGGTTGTCTTCCACCTCCGCGAACGCGGTCAGCACGCTCTGGCGATAGCTGCCCACCGATTCCTGCAACGCCGCCTCGCTGCGCACGATGTTGGCGTTGTTGCGGCCACCATCGATCAGCGGCATGGACATCAGCGCGCCCAGCATCCACGAACGGCTGCTCCACTTGAACACGTCGGCGAAGGTGCCGGCCGCGCCGCCGCCATTGGCGCTGATGGTCAGCGCCGGGAACATGGCGGAACGGGCCACGCCGATGCGGGCGTTGGCCGCTTCCATATTGCGCTGGGCGGCGGCGATGTCGGGCCGGCGCTCCAGCAGCGTGGATGGCAGGCCGGCCGGGATCACGGGCAGCAGCGACGAATCGAGCAGCGGACTGGCGCCGGCCGTGAAGCTGCCCGCCGGTTTGCCCAGCAGGACGGCCAGCGCATGCTCGGTGGTCACCCGCTGGCGTTGCAGGCCGATGGCTTCCGCACGCGCCGTCGACAGTTCCGTCTTGGCGCGCGACAGGTCGAATTCGCCGATGTCGCCCAGGTCGAAGCGGCGCTGGTTGACCTTGACGCTTTCCTCGCGCAGGCTGACGGTGCGGTTCAGCGTGTCCAGTTCAGCGTCCGTGGCACGCAGGCGGAAATAGGTCTGCGCCACGTCGGCCTGCACCGACAGCAGCACCGAGCGGTACATGGCTTCCACGGACGCGGCGTCGTTGCGGGCCGCGCTCACATTGGACGACACGCGGCCGAACAGATCCACCTCGTAGCTGGCCGTCAGGTTGGCCGAGTAGGCCGTGCCCGGCGCCACCGGCGTGCCGGCCGGCAGGCCCAGCGACAGTGCCGACGCCCGGTTGCGCTGGGCGCCCACGTTGACGCCCACTTGCGGCATGCGGTCCGCCTCCGCGATACCGGCGATGGCGCGCGCCTGCCTGACGCGGGCGGCCGCCACTTCCAGGTTGGCGTTGGCCTTGGTGGCTTCCGCGATCAGCTCATTGAGGGCCGTATCGTGGAAGGCCAGCCACCATTCGCCGCGCGCCTGGCGCTCGGCCGGCTGGCCCAGCTTCCAGGTGCTGCCGTCGGCGGCCGTGCGCACCTGGTCGGCGGACGGGGTCTGGGTTTCCTTGAACGCGGCCGGCACATTCATCTGCGGCTGCTTGAATTCAGGCGCGGCGCAAGCGGTCAGCAGCAATGCCGCCACCAGCGGGGCCACGCCCCTGGCTATCAGGTTCGGTTTCATCAGTGGGTTCCTTCCATTTTCGCGACGGCGACATCGGCCGTGGCGGATTTTTTCTCCAGGCGCAAAGCCAGCGTGCGCAGCAGGACGTAGAACACCGGCGTCAGGAACAGGCCGAAGAAGGTCACGCCCAGCATGCCGGCGAACACCGCCACACCCATCGCATGCCGCATCTCGGCGCCGGCGCCGTGCGAGAACACCAGCGGCACCACACCCATGATGAAGGCGATCGACGTCATCAGGATCGGACGCAGACGCAGGCGGCATGCTTCCAGCGCAGCCTGCACCACCGTGCGGCCATGGTGTTCCAGTTCGCGGGCGAATTCCACGATCAGGATCGCGTTCTTCGACGCCAGCCCCACCAGCACGAACAGCGCGATCTGGGTGAACACGTTGTTGTCGCCGTGGGTCAGCTTCACGCCCAGCAGCGCGCACAGGATGGACATCGGCACGATCAGGATCACGGCCAGCGGCAGGGTCCAGCTTTCGTACTGGGCGGCCAGCACCAGGAACACCAGCAGCACGCACAGCGGGAACACATAGATCATCGTGTTACCGGACAGGATGTCCTGGTACACCAGTTCCGTCCATTCGTAGCTGATCCCTTTCGGCAGCACTTCGTTGACGATCTTGGTCATTTCAGCCTGCGCTTCGCCGGACGACACGCCCGGTGCGGGGCCGCCATTGATCTCGGCCGACACGTAGCCGTTGTAGCGCTGCACGCGGTCCGGGCCATAGCTATCCTTGACGCGCATCAGCGACGACAGCGGGATCATCTCGCCCTTCTCGCTGCGCACCTTGAGCTGGGCGATGTCTTCCGCGTGCGAGCGGAACTTTGCGTCCGCCTGCACCCGCACCTGGTAGGTACGGCCGAACTGGTTGAAGTCGTTCACATAGAGCGAGCCCAGATTGATCTGCAAGGTCTGGTAGATGGTTTGCAGCGGCACGCCCAGTTGCTTGGCCTTGACCCGGTCCACGTCCGCGAACAGCTGCGGCACGTTGATCTGGTAGCTGGAGAACACGCCGGCCAGCTTGGGATTCTGCCAGGCCTTCATCTGCACCGCCTGCACGACCTTGTTCAGTTCATCGTAGCCCAGGTTGTCGCGGTCTTCCAGCATCAGCTTGAAGCCACCCGTGGTGCCCAGGCCATTGACCGGCGGCGGCGGCAGCACCATCACGAACGCGCCTTCGATCGCGCCCATGCGCTTGTTGATCTCGCCGGCGATGGCTTGCGCCGATTCGCTTGGTTTGGTGCGTTCCTCGAACGGTTTCAACGACGTGAACACGATACCGGCATTCGGCGCGTTGGTGAAGCCGTTGATCGACAGGCCGGGGAAAGCGATCGACGCTTCCACGCCCGGCACGTCCTTGGCGATGTCCGACATCTTGCGGATCACGGCGTCGGTGCGGTCCAGCGAGGCGGCGTCCGGCAATTGCGCGAAGCCGATCAGGTACTGCTTGTCCTGGGCTGGCACGAAGCCAGGCGGCACCAGCTTGAACATGAAGCCGGCGGCCACGGCCAGCACGGCGTACACCACCAGCGAACCGCCCTTGCGCTTCAGGATCGCCGTCACGCCGGTCTCGTAGTTATCCGAGGCGCGGTGGAAGAAGCGGTTGAACCAGGCGAAGAAGCGGCCGAAGACGGCGTCCATCGCGCGGGTCAGCTTGTCCTTGGGCGCGTCGTGCGGTCTCAGCAGCGAGGCGGCCAGGGCCGGCGCCAGCGTCAGCGAGCTGAATGCCGAAATCACGGTCGAGATGGCGATGGTCAGCGCGAACTGCTTGTAGAACTGGCCCGACAGGCCGGACACGAAGGCGATCGGCACGAACACGGCGCACAGCACCAGCGCGATGGCGATGATGGGACCACTGACCTCCTTCATGGCCTGGATGGTCGCCTCACGCGGGGCCAGGCCGTTGGCGATATTGCGCTCCACGTTTTCCACCACCACGATGGCGTCATCGACCACGATACCGATCGCCAGCACGAGGCCAAACAGCGACAGCGTGTTAATCGAGAAGCCAAAGCCCAGCATCACGGCGAAGGTACCGATGATGGAGACCGGCACGGCCAGCAGCGGAATCACCGAAGCGCGCCAGGTTTGCAGGAACACGATCACCACCAGCGCCACCAGGATCACCGCTTCGACCAGGGTGTGGATGACGGCACGGATCGATTCGCGCACGAATTGGGTCGGGTCATATACAACGCTGTACGTGACGCCTTCCGGGAAATCTTTCGACAGGCGGGCCATGGTCTCGCGCACGTCATGCGACAGTTGCAGCGCGTTCGCGTTGGGTGCCTCGAAAATGGGGATCGCCACCGCCGAATTGTTGTTCAGCAGGGAGCGCAGCGCGTAGGTATTGGAACCGAGCTCCATGCGGGCCACGTCACGCAGGTGCGTGACGGCGCCATCGGCATTGGTCTTGATGATGATGTCGCCGAATTCCTCCTCGCTTTGCAGCCGGCCCTGGGTGTTGACCGTCAGCTGGAAGTCCGCGTTCTTGGTGGGGCCGGCGCCGATCACGCCGGCGGCCACCTGTACGTTCTGCTCGCGGACGGCGGCCACCACGTCGCTCGCCGTCAGGCCGCGCGCCGCCACTTTCTGCGGGTCGAGCCAGATGCGCATGGCGTAGTCGCCGGAACCGAACAGCTGCACGTCGCCCATGCCGGGCAGGCGCGCCAGTTGATCCTTGATGTTCAGCACCGCGTAGTTGCGCAGGTACAGGTCGTCGTAACGGCCGTTGGGCGACTGCAGGTGGACCACCATGGTCAGGTTGGGCGACGACTTCACGGTCGTCACGCCGATCTGGCGCACTTCCTCGGGCAGGCGCGGCAAGGCGCGCTGCACGCGGTTCAGCACGGCCGTCTCGGCCTGCTCGACGTTGGTGCCGATCTTGAATGTGACGGTCAGCGCCAGCGCGCCGTCCGAGGTGTTCTGCGACGACATGTAGAGCATGTTGTCGACGCCGTTGATCTGCTCTTCCAGCGGCGCGGCCACGGTTTCAGCGATGATCTTCGGATTGGCGCCCGGGTATTGGGCCCGCACCACCACCGATGGCGGCACCACGTCCGGATACTCGGAGATCGGCAGCTTGAAGATGGCGATCAGCCCGGCGACGAAGATAATGATCGACAGCACACCCGCGAAGATGGGCTTGTCGACGAAAAAGCGCGATATGTTCATGGTTTCTTATTCCTTCTTGGTGGCAGCGTCGCCGGTGCTGGCGGCGGCTACCTTGTCTGCTTTTTTCGCTTCCGGCTTGGCCACGTTGGCGGCCAGCGGATCGAAGTCCATCGGCACCACTTGCGGCGTGACGGGCGCGCCAGGATGCACGCGCTGCAGGCCGTTGACGATGATCTTCTCGCCCGCTTTCAGGCCCTCGCGCACCACGCGCAGGCCGTCCACGGTCTGACCCAGCTTGATGGGGCGGTATTCGGCCTTGTTATCGGCGCCCACCACGAACACGAACTTGCGGTTCTGGTCCGTGCCCACGGCGCGCTCGTTGATCAGCAGGGCCTGCGACTGGCCGCCGTTGCCGCCGGCGCCGCCATCCAGCTGGACGCGGGCGAACAGGCCTGGCACCAGCGTGCGGTCGGCGTTGGCGAAGGTGGCGCGCATGCGCACGCTGCCCGTTTGCGGATCGAGCTGGTTGTCGACGAATTCCAGCTTGCCTTCATGCGGGTAGCCGGTTTCGTTGGCCAGGCCCACTTTCACCGTCACCGGCTGGCCCTTGTGCGACATGGCGCCCACGCGCAGGAAGGTGTCCTCGTCGCCGTCGAAGCTGGCGTAGATGCGGTCGGTGGACACGACGGAGGTCAGCACGGCCGACGCATCGACCAGGTTGCCCAGCGTGATTTCCGCCTTGCTCACGCGGCCGTTGATGGGGGCGTGCACCTGGGTGTAGCTCAGGTTCAGCTTGGCCGCCTCGAACTGGGCTTGCGCGGCGCGGGCGTTGGCGTCCAGCTCTTTCAGGCCGGAGGCTTTTTCGTCGTACTCGCGCTGGGCGATGGCTTTATCGGCCAGCAGCTTCTCGGCGCGCGCCAGTTCCAGCTTGGCCAGGTCGGCCTTGGCGCGGGCCGAACCGGCGGCCGCCTCGGCGCGATCCTTCTCGGCCTGGTATGGGCGGGGATCGATCACGAACAGCACGTCGCCCTGTTTGACTTCGCTGCCCGGCTTGAAATTGACAGCCGTGATGAAACCGCTCACGCGCGAGCGGATCTCGACCCGCTCCACCGCTTCCAGGCGGCCGGAAAACTCCTGGGTTTCCAGCACGGCTTTCTGCACCACCACGGCGGCCGAAATCGGCGGGCCACCGGCAGCCGGCGCCTCAGCCGGCTTGCCGGTTGCTTCATCGCACCCTGCCAGACCAAACGCGGCCAGCCCCGCCAGGGCCATAGCGGCGACCAGAGGCCGGGCTACAGCGGTCAAATGTTTCACGTTTTTCATGTTAAATCCTTTTTCTATGAAAATTTTTAATATCAATGGCGGGACCGGGCGGCTCGGACAAAATTCGAGAAAACACGGCACTACCGCTCCGGTGGCGAGCCAGCGCGGAGCGTCTTGCGGGTCTTGCTAAGAAGGTGGGGAACCCTTATGCGGCTGGCGGCGTTTCCGCCCGGTCCAGGCCAGCGATGAAGCTGGCGATTTCTCCCAACGCGTGGACTTTGCACGCGCATTCGTTACGCGCCCCCGATTCGTGCAGGGGCGCCGGCGGCAGCCGGCTGACGGTGGTCCTGGTGCCACAGGCGATCAGCTTGGCGCCATAGAGTTCCGCTTCATCACGCAGCGGATCATCTTCGGCCGACAGGATCAGTGCCGGCGGCAAATTCTTCAAACGGCTCGATTGCAGCGGCGACGCATACGGGTGCGTGCGGTCAGCCGCGTTGGGCAGATAGCCCCGGTAGCCGGCCGCGCAGGCGTCGGCCACGTCCACCATGTCCGCCGCCGCACTGTTGCAGCGCATCGAACCGGTGCTCAGGCCCGGATCCAGCATGGGCATAATCAGTAACTGGCCGGCCAGCGGCGGGCCGCCACGGTCGCGCGACATCAGCGCGCAGACGGCGGCCAGGTTAGCGCCCGCTTCGATACCGGCCACGATCATCTGCTTGCCGGTCCAGCCCAGCTTGGCCTTGTTCTTGCGGGCCCAGTTCAGGATCGCGTGGGCATCCTCGACGGCGGCCGGGAACGGCGCCACGGGCGCCAGGGTATAACTGGCGGCCAGCACCAGTTGTTCCGGATTGTCGTTGGCCAGGTGGCGCAGGAACATGTCGCTGTCCTCCAGCCCGCCCGTCACGAAACCGCCGCCGTGGAAAAACACGATCAGCGCATCCCGCTTGACGCCGGCCGGGCCGCAGCTGTACAGGCGCGCGGGCAGCAAGCCGTCCACGCCGCGCACGTCCAGGTTGCGGCTCTTGAGCTGGTCGGACAGCACAGCGCTCATTGGTGCACCGTTTGAACCGCGTCGTCGGCGCAGGCCAGCACATCGCCGTTGGCTTGCCATTCCTGGGTCAGGGCATGGTAACCACTCGCCTCGGCCTGGGCCGCCTGCGCGTAGGTATCGGTATAGACGACAGCCGCCAGCGCGGCCGCGCTCAGCGCGAATCCCAAGGTCGCCATGATTTCAGTCCGATATGCCATGATGTTTTCCCTCCCAAACTGCCAGCCTCCAACCCGACGGGTTACATTTCATGCTGCAGTACGGCAATCATAAACTTCCACTACAATTAGATAAATACGGCATTATTGAATTGATTGTTCACGAATCCGAACAATGAGAAGACAAGATGAATAAATTGCAAGCGATGGAAGTGTTTGTGCAGGTGGTGGACGCCGGCGGCTTCACCCGCGCGGCCGACAACATGCAGCTGCCCAAGGCCACGGTATCGACCCTGATCCAGTCGCTCGAAGCGGCGCTCAAGGTCAAGCTGCTGCACCGCACCACGCGCCAGGTGAGCGTGACGGCCGACGGCGCCGCCTATTATGAACGCTGTTTGCGCATCCTGTCGGACGTGCGCGAAGCGGAGGAATCGCTGTCGCGCACCCGCCTGAGTCCGAGTGGCCGGCTGCGGGTGGACTCGCCCACCGGCCTGGCCAGCGAAGTGCTGGTGCCCGCCCTGCCCGACTTTTTCGCCCGCTATCCCGACATCGAACTCGAACTGGGCAGCAGCGATCGCACCGTGGACCTGATCGAGGAAGGCGTGGACTGCTGCGTGCGCGGCGGTGCGCTGAGCGACTCCAACCTGATCGCGCGGCGCGTCGGCTTCCTGCACTTTCTCACCTGCGCCGCGCCATCCTACCTGGAACGCTACGGCCGGCCCCAGCACCCCAACGAACTGACGCGTCACCGCTGCGTGAACTATTTTTCTACCCGCACCGGCAAGATCTACGAATGGGACTTCGCCCGCGGCGACGAACTGGTGCAAACCCTGCTACCCGGCTCCATCGCCGTCAACGACGCCAACGCCTACCTGAGCGCGGGTCTGGCGGGACTTGGCGTCATCCAGACCGCCCGCTTCGTGCTGGAACCGCTGATCGCGCAAGGCAAGCTGGAACTGCTGCTGCCCGACTGGACGTCCGCGCCGATTCCCATTCACGTCGTCTACCCGCAGAACCGCCACCTGTCGGCCAAGGTACGCGTGTTTGTCGAATGGGTGGCCGAACTGTTCGCCCAACATCCCGGCATGCGCCTGCCCAAACACTTGCGCCCCGCCACCCCACTGGAGTCCGCATGATGAACAACGCCCCGCACCGCATCGTCTTCCTCGACCGCGACAGCCTGATCGCCAACGTGCGCCCGCCCGCCTTTCCCCATCACTGGGCGCAGTACCCGGCCACCGGCCATGCCGACGTGGTGGAACGGCTGCGCGACGCCACCATCGCCATCACCAACAAAGTGCCGCTGCGGGCCGCCGACCTGGCCCAATTGCCGAAGCTGAAGATGATCGCGGTGGCCGCCACGGGCACCGACATCCTGGACCTGGAAGCATGCCGCGAGCGGGGCATCGCCGTCTCCAACATCCGCAACTACGCCGTCCACTCGCTGCCCGAACACACGTTCGCGTTGATCCTGGCCTTGCGCCGCAACCTGGTCGCCTACCGCGCCGACGTGGAAGCGGGCCGCTGGCAGCAGGCCGGCCGTTTCTGCCTGCTCGACCATCCAATCAGCGACCTGGCGGGCAGCCGTCTGGGGCTGGTGGGCTATGGCGCGCTGGGCAAATCGGTGGCCGCGCTGGCGCGCGCGTTCGGCATGGAGGTGTGCGTGCATACGCGCTCGCCCGTGGACGATCCCACCGTGCGCCAGGTGGACTGGGACGAACTGCTGGAAACGTCGGACGTGATCAGCCTGCACCTGCCGCTGTCGCCGCAAACCCGCCACATGATAGGCGCGCCGGAACTGGCCCGCATGAAACGCGGCGCCCTGCTGATCAACACGGCGAGGGGCGGCCTGGTGGACGAACAGGCGCTGGCCGACGCGCTCAACAACAACGTGATCGCCGGCGCCGGCTTCGACGTCCTGACCAAGGAACCGCCGCCGGACGACCACGTGCTGCTCAAACTGCGCCTGCCCAACTTCATCCTCACCCCGCACACGGCGTGGGCCAGCGGCCAGGCCATGCAGGTGCTGGCCGACCAGCTGATCGACAATGTCGAAGCATGGGTGGCGGGTGCGCAGCGCAACGTGGTGGTGTGAACAGGCCCGCCGTCCCAGTCAAAAGCTTAGCGGCGTCCCCTTGTAGTAGACCGTCGCGGGCACGATGCTGCAGTTGAAGGTGATGGGCGTGGATACCTCGTATGCCCAGCCCTTGGTGACCAGCGTGGCGATGTCCACCAGCGTCAACGTGCGGTGATTGGCGGCACCGGCGGCCAGGCCTTCCGGCGTGAACACTACCAGGATCACGGACCAGGCCACATTGAAGTCGCCGGTGTGCGGCACGCCGATCAGGTGGTCATGGCCGATCAACAGTGCGCACTGGTTGGCCGGATAGCCAAACTGGACGCAGGCGGCACCGCCATTCGGATAGCCGGGCGCCGGGAACGGCAGCACGTTCACGTGGTCGCAATTGTGCGGCTGGCAGTTCAGCGTGGCCGGATTGATGGTCGAATTACTGGGATACGCCGGCAGATAAAGCGGCGCGGCCGCGCGCGGGTTGGACATGGACGGGAATGGCGCCTTCGATGGCGTCAGCAGATAGACGGTGCTGCCGTCCGCGGCGTTCACGGCTGGCTCCACGGTCGCCCGGCCGAAAGCGGTTTGCCCGGACTGGGCATACGCGCTCATGCTCGCGCCGACCAGGCCTGTCGCCAGTAACAACATCAAAACAGTTCGCTTGCACATCTTCTTCTCCCCGATG
Source organism: Rugamonas apoptosis (assembly GCF_014042355.1). GTDB lineage: Bacteria > Pseudomonadota > Gammaproteobacteria > Burkholderiales > Burkholderiaceae_D > Rugamonas > Rugamonas apoptosis. Next base: position 53,756 of record NZ_JACEZU010000018.1, on the reverse strand, counting down.
GAAACAGGCGCACCCAAGGGCACCCTTGCCCTCCTGCTGAAGCTGAATTGCGCCGCCGCTAAAGCCGGCCGATGCAGCTTTCAATATAGTTCACGTTGGCTCAACAGCGAATTCATTCATTACTCAACGGTGCGCCTGTCTCAGCAGGATCAACTTGTGTTTACCGGGACGCGACCTAGAGTGAAGCATGCGGCGTTACCGCGTGAATGACATTCGGGGAGGCGATCATGGCAACGGCAGATTGGCGCCTGGAAGGCGACTGGGTAAAAAACTGCAACTGCGCGTACGGGTGCCCGTGCGACTTTAACGCAAGACCGACCGAGGGATATTGCAAAGGACTGGTCGCCATGCATATCACTTCCGGCTATTTCGAAGCGACGCGGCTCGATGGCCTGTCATTCTGCGTCACCGTGCACTTTCCGGGCGCGCTGCATGAGGGCAATGGCGAGGCCCAGCCCATCATCGACGAACGCGCCACGGCGGCACAGCGCGACGCCCTGTTCGCCATCTTGTCGGGCCAGAACTCGCAGGAAGGCACGTTGTTCCAGATTTTCAGCCTGATCGTGACCAAGATGCACGAGCCCGTGTTCGCGCCGTTCCGCTTCGAGTTCGACCTGCGCGAGCGCAAGGCCCGCGTGGTCATCCCCGGCGTGCTGACGACGGAGGTGGAACCGATCAAGAACCCCGTGACGGGTGCGCCGTTCCGTGGCGCCGTCCTGCTGCCGGATGGCTTTGAACACCGCGAGGGGCAGATCGCATCGTCCGATATCGACAGCATCGGCGCCGTGCCGTTCGTCACCAAGGCCAAACACAGTACGCTGGCACATGTGATCCAGAGTCCGGCGGGCGTGCTGGGCTAGCACACGGCGCTGGCCATGACTGCGGCAATGCTGGCGCGCGTGCTGCGCCACGAACGGCTGCCGCCGGTGGCGGCGGTGATGCTCGTGGTCGCCATCGCGTGGGCCTACCTGCTGGCCGGCGCCGGCACCATGGAGGAAATGGACGGCATGCTCATGCCCATGAGCGCCGGGCGGTGGACGGCGGGCCATGCCCTCATCATGCTGGGCATGTGGATCGTCATGATGGTGGCCATGATGCTGCCCAGCGCCCTGCCCGTGTTGCTGCTGTATGGAACCATCGTTCGCAGGAAAGCGGCGCAGCAGGGCGCCGGGCCGGGTTATGCGGTCGCGTTGTTCGCGCTCGGTTACCTGGCCGTGTGGAGCCTGTTCAGCGTGGCGGCCGTCGCGCTGCAGTATGTACTGGAACGGGCGGCCTTGTTGTCGCCCATGATGGAAAGCACCAGCATCGTGCTGGCTGGCCTGACGCTCGTCGCGGCCGGTGTGTATCAGTGGACGCCGATCAAATCCACCTGCCTTGCCCACTGCCAGTCACCGCTGGAATTCGTGCTGGCCAACTGGCGCGGCGGCGGCCTGGGCGCGTTCCGGATGGGCGTCCGGCACGGTGCATTCTGCGTGGGATGCTGCTGGCCGCTGATGCTGTTACTGTTCGTGGGCGGCGTGATGAACCTGGTCTGGATCGCTGGACTGGCCGTGTATGTGCTGGTGGAGAAGCTGACACCGCCAGGCCACTGGATCAGTCGCGCTACCGGTGTCGTCTTCATCGCCTGGGGGGTGGCGACGCTGCTGTCGCCTTAGGCGGCGTTGAATTTCGCGTAGTACGCCAGGACTTCCGGGGTATCGGCGATGCGTAGCTGGTGCGCGTTGAGCGCTGGCGCCACGCTTCGCACCAGGTCCGTCGGCACGTGATCGAGCCGGCCCGAGTTCAGGTTGCGCACATCGACGAACACTTTCAGGTCGGCGATCGTGAGGCGGTTATCGGCGAAGAACTGGCCGCCATGGGCCAGCAACTGCGCCTCCAGCCAGCGCAGGTAGACCGGCATGGAACCGTTGACCAGCGCCAGCCGCGCCGCCTTCTGCTCCTCGCCCGCCATGCGGAAGGTGGGGCTCAGCTTGTCATTGGCGTCTTCCACCACGTACGTCACCTCGTCGCACAGCAGGGCCTGCAATGGGTCGTTCGGGTACAGGCCGGACAATTTTCCCACGTAGCGCAGGATGGCGTCGCACTGGGTGACCAGCGTGCCGTCCACATGCAGCGTGGGGACCTGACCGAACGGCGTGGCCTTACGCAACTCGGCGAATTCGGGGAAAGCGAAGCGGTGGTCTTCAAATGGAATGCCGCCGATGTGCAGCGCCAGGCGCGCCGGCTCTGCGCGGCCGCCATGGAAGTCGAAATACGTCAGTTTGAGTTGTGGCATGGTGGATTCCTTGGGGTGATAGTTTAAAAAACCGGTGTCAGGTCTGACAATTGGACAAGCAGCGTGCGCATTTGATATATCTCAAAGTGCGCAAATGGTATTCGATTTCATAAAAAGTGGTTTCATATCCATAGATCTTAGAAACGATATTGATCTTGCTCAAAGATGATGCTCACGTGTCCGAATGACAGACCTGACACCGATGTTTCGTGACACCGATGTTTCGATACCGATGTTTCACCGGTGTTTCAGGATCTTTTGGCCAGGGGCAAACGAGGCCCGCTGGATGCGCCCATCCACGACTTCGTAGATGCACAACATCTCTTGTGTACCTGGGCCTTCCGGAAAATCGCGGGTAATAAGTTCAAGGTCGGTCACGATATTGCCCATCACCGTGCGCGACAACAGTCGGGCGAGCAGATTCGGCTCTTCGAACCGGGCCATATATCGCGGTCGCAACTCAGCATGACCCTTCGCAAGCCGTTCGCCATGTAATGCAAACTGCTCGGCGTCCGGTGAGTAGGTGCTTAGGAACGCGTCGATATCCTTGGCATTAAATGCGTCGAGTTGCGCTTGAATAACGGCGAGCGGCGAAGTATTTTCCATGCGATTTCTGTCCGATTGTTCTTGAAATGTGGGGTTAAGCGTTCATTCCTGTCGAGGTTGGATCCCGACAACGAGAGCCATCCATGACGCATTAAAATCTATAACAGTGCGCCTGCTGCGCATCACTGCGCATAAATGGCATGGTTAGCACTACCGAGGTTTCTTGCTGGCATTCCAAAAGCACTCGCCTGGTTTCCTCCACGCCTACCTCGATAAATCCTCTTTTCCAAGCTTGCGCAAGCGCAATTGATAGCGTTGTTTCGATCGCTTGCGGATTTATCGGCGTCCTTTTCTGCACCTTCGAAACGTCATCATCGCCATGGTGCATCCGTAACACATTCGGCGTTTTTCGTTGGACCGAATGCAGGAGGTATGCGCCATCAGATGTGATGAATTGGCTTGCACCTTCAATGCCAGAATTGGCAGCCGCAGATACCTGAGCAAGCGCCGACGAGGCGACAAGTAGAGAAGTGACAAGTAAGATCGCGCGTCTCATGGTCACCTGCCAGTACGCGCTACAGCAATTGTTTGGCCGTGCTATTCCTCGGCGTCGCATGTTCATGAAACAGGTCGGCCAGATATTCGCACAGCTCATGTTCCGCCACGTCGTCCGGCACCACAAAATCAGCGGCCCTGCGCTTGCCCTCCGCGCCAAGAATAAAGGCACGCCATGAACCAGCCTCCCCCGTCACGGCGATGTGGGCGCCAAAAATATTGAATTTAAACTCGCTCATTGGTCACCATCAACAAAACAGGAATCGAGGCACGCTTTCCCTTCAAAAAATGCACCTCATCCATCACCCACCCTACAGCGCGGAATACCAAAGCGTACCGCACACTTGCATTCTTGGCAATCAACTAAACCCTTGCCGCAATTTAGAACGTCCCCGGCAACAGAATATTCCGATCCACCTGCTGCACGTCGCGCAGCCCGCAAAACGCCATCGTCAAATCGAGCTCATTGCGGATAATCTCCAGGCATTTGCTCACGCCCTGCTCGCCCATCGCGCCCAGCCCGTACAGGAATGGCCGGCCGATATACACGCCGCGCGCGCCCAGCGCCAGCGCCTTGATCACATCCTGCCCGGAGCGGATGCCGCCGTCCATGTGCACTTCGATCCGCTTGCCCACCGCTTCCACAATGCCTGGCAGCGCGCCGATCGACGATTGCGCGCCATCGAGTTGCCGCCCGCCGTGGTTGGAGACGATCAGCGCATCGGCGCCACTCTCCACCGCCAGCCTTGCGTCTTCGGCATCCATGATGCCTTTGATGATCAGCTTACCGCCCCAGCGCTGCTTGATCCATTCCACATCCTTCCACGACAGGCTCAGGTCGAACTGCTGGTTGGTCCAGGCGGACAGCGAGGACATGTCCGACACGGACGAAGCATGGCCGACGATGTTGCCAAAGCTGCGCCGCCGCGTGCCGGCCATACCCAGGCACCAGCGCGGCTTGGTGGCCATGTTGACGATGTTGGCCAACGTCAGCTTGGGCGGCGCCGACAAACCGTTGCGTATATCCTTGTGGCGCTGGCCCAGCACCTGCAAGTCCAGCGTCAGCACCAGCGCCGAGCAGCGCGCGGCCTTGGCGCGGTCGATCAGGCGGTTGATGAACTCGCGGTCCTTCATCACATACAACTGGAACCAGAACGGCTGGGAAGTATGGGCGGCGATATCTTCGATCGAGCAGATGCTCATGGTGGACAGCGTGAACGGCACGCCGAAGCGTTCGGCCGCGCGCGCGGCGAGGATTTCGCCGTCCGCGTGCTGCATGCCCGTCAGCCCGGTGGGCGCGAGCGCCACCGGCATGGCCACTTCCTGCCCGACCATGGTGCTTTTCAGCGTGCGGTTTTCCAGGTTGACGGCCACCCGCTGGCGAAATTTGATGGCGGCGAAGTCGCTGCTGTTGGCGCGGTAGGTCGATTCCGTCCAGGAACCGGCGTCGGCGTAATCGTAGAACATGCGCGGCACGCGTTTTTGCGCCAGGACGCGCAAGTCTTCTATGCAGGTGATGACGGTCATGAACACTTCCCTCTTCGATGATGCTTCAGATCATCGGCTATTTCATTGCAAAAGCCAATAAGAATGTGGGAAAGGCAATACAGGAGGGAAACGGAAGCTGAAATAGAAAAAGGGGTCAGATTTTGCAATCTGACCCCGATATTCTGGTGCGGCTGGCAGGAATCGAACCCACGACCCCTTGGTTCGTAGCCAAGTACTCTATCCAGCTGAGCTACAGCCGCGCGAGGCAAGATTATAGCAGGGGTGTTTGTGTATGCCAATAGGAAATTGTGGCTTTCACTTCCCCGCGGATGAAACACATTCGGAAAAGAAAAAGGGGTCAGATTTTGCAATCTGACCCCGATATTCTGGTGCGGCTGGCAGGAATCGAACCCACGACCCCTTGGTTCGTAGCCAAGTACTCTATCCAGCTGAGCTACAGCCGCAAAAAACAACATTATAACAGGTTTTCCGCTTCGCGAAACATTCCTTGAAGAAATGCCACACTCTACTTCTTGCAACGTCATACGATGGTGACGTACTCCCTGTGGGGCGAACCCCGGTACAACTTGACACTACAATCAGACCCGACGATCTGATCCCAATATTCTGGTGCGGCTGGCAGGAATCGAACCCACGACCCCTTGGTTCGTAGCCAAGTACTCTATCCAGCTGAGCTACAGCCGCTTAAGCAACATTGTAACGCATTAATTAAATTTTGCAAAGTGCGATATTTTCAATCGCTTAGTTGGCTTGGCGATACAACCACCGAATCAACTACTCCGCAATAACGTAAAAACCGCGTTTATTGCCTCTTTCAGAAGGCTTGCCGTCCGAAAGAAGCAAGATTATAGGGAGGTTCACCGTGCTTGTCCAGCACCTTCTGCCAACTAACACCGCGCACCCACCGTTTTCATGGCCGCCAGGGAATCGACTTGCTTCATTCATGCCAGTGATGCCTTGTATCACAAGTCTAAATTGGCATCTATAACTGCATTCCGGCATCATTCACCTGTCTCCTCTATCTCCTCCAAGGAAATAGATTCAGCCCGCTTCCGTAGCGGGCTTTTTTTTGTCCGTAGGTTCAGGCTGCCAATTGGTGTACGATTTAAGCATGAACCTGTCCGACAGCGTCGTGCCCCCTGCCCCAGACTGGTCGCTCACCTGTCTGGGCGAGCCCGTCTGCTGGCCACCGGGACTGCGAACGGCGATCGATATCCTGCTCAACTGCCCCACCCCCATGTTGCTGATGTGGGGCCGCGAACAAGTCATGCTCTACAACGATGCCTACGCCGCCTTCAACGGCATGCCCAACCTGCAAGCGCCCGGTGGCAATGTGCCGTCCGTGTTGCCGCCGGCCTGGAGTTGGAGCGCCGCCGTCATCGACCATGCCTGGCACGGCCACAGCGCCAGCTACCGCGCCCAGCCGCTGACCGTATGGCGCGACGGCGCGCCCACCCAACTGCCGTGCGACTTGTATTACACCCCGGTGCGCGATGCGGACGGTACCGTGGCCGGCATCCTGTGCACGCTCACGCCAGCGGCTACCGTGCCCGCGAGCGCGCCGCCCCATGCTCCGCTGCGCATCCTGGTGGTGGAAGACAATACCGACGCGCGCTACCTGGCTTGCGAAACGCTGCGCGCGCTGGGCCACGAGGTCCGGGCCGTGGCCAGCGGCGAGGCCGCCCTGCCGGCGCTGGAACAGGGGCCGGTCGATATCCTGTTCACCGACGTTAGCCTGCCCGGCATGTCCGGCGTGGAACTGGCGGGCCAGGCGCTGGCCCGTCATCCCGCCCTGCAACTGCTATTCGTGTCCGGCTATGGCGACGCGCTCACGCGCCACTTGCCCTGGCCCGTGTCCACCTTGCAGAAACCCTACGAACTGGCGCAATTGCAACATGCCCTGACCACTATCGGCCGCCGCCTACACGATGAGGCGAAATAGTCCGACACCACGGCGCGGCTATCGTGTGCCCCGTCGCTTGTCGGGCCAGCTACAATATTGTCATCGGCCTAAAGAAACCGCACGTCTCATCTCGTCCCGCTGGCCTGGCCGATATTGCACCGCTTCACAAGGGCAACGACTCACCCATGACCTTAACCACTGAGCCGACGGGCAGCGTCCGTTTCGCCCCGGCAAAAACTATCCAGTCCGCCGCATCCGCTGACGACCACGATACCGAAGTCGCCGTACTGCGGGAATCGTTGCGCCAGGCCGAGGAACGCAACACGGCCCTGCTGCGCAATGAGCAAACCTTGCGCGACCGCTTGCGGCTGGGCGAGGAAGAAATGCGGGCACTGGCCAACGCCATGCCGCAACTGGCCTGGATCGCGGGACGCGATGGCAATATGATCTGGTGCAACGAGCGCTGGTATGCCTACACGGGCACCACGCCCGAGCAGACCGGGGTGGCCGGCTGGCCCGCCGTCTACGCGCCGGACTGCCTGCCGCAATTGATGGCGCGCTGGCACGCCTCGCTGGCCAGCGACCAGCCATTCGAGATGGAAGTGCCGATCCGTGGCGCGGACGGTCAGTACCGCTGGTTCCTGACCCGCGCCAATCCCGTGCGCGATGGCGGCGGCCCGGCGTTGCGCTGGTTCGGCACCAGCACCGACGTGGACCAGGTCAAGCGCGCCCAGGAAGCCTTGCGGGATGAGACGACCGTGCTCGAACTGCTCAACAGCACCGGCAGCGCGCTGGCCTCCACCCGTGACCTGCCGTCCCTGCTGCAGGAAGTGACGGACGCGGCCACCAGTATCAGCGGCGCCCGCTACGGCGCGTTCTACTACCACAGCGGCGACGCGGAAGGCGCGCCCCAGATGCTGCACGCCCTGTCCGGCAGCGCGCCAGCGCAATTCCCCAGTTTCGGCCGGCCCCGCGCCAGCCCTCTGTTCGGCATCGGCCTGCGCGGCGAAGGCACGGTGCGCAGCAACGACCTGCTGCGCGACCCGCGCCATGCCCAGTCCATGCGCGACGACGCGGCCATGTCGCCCGTGATCCGCAGCTACCTGGCCGTGCCCGTCGTGTCGCGTTCGGGCGAAGTGGTGGGCAGCCTGTATTTCGGCCACCCGGAGCCGGACATGTTCAGCGAGCGTACGGAGCGCATCATCGGCGGCATCGCCGCCCAGGCCGCCGTCGCGATCGACAACGCGCGCCTGTATGCGGCGGCCCAGCATGCGGCCGAGGAGCGCAAGGTATTGCTCGACAGCGAACGCTGCGCGCGCGCCGAAGCCGAGCGCACCAGCCGCCTCAAGGATGATTTCCTGGCCACCCTGTCGCACGAATTGCGCACCCCGCTCACGGCCATCCTGGGCTGGGCCCAGGTGTTGCGCCGCGGCAGCCGCGAGGTGGCCGACGTGCAGCGCGGCCTGCAAACCATCGAACGCAACGCCCGCGCCCAGGCCCAGTTGATCGAGGACTTGCTCGACATGAGCCGCATCACCTCCGGCAAAGTGCGGCTCGAAGTGCAACTGCTGGCGCCGCAAACGATCGCCGAGGCCGCCATCGATGCGGCGCAGCCGGCCGCCGACGCGCGCCAGATCCGCATCGAACGGCACTTCGATCCGCTGGCCGGCCAGGTGGCGGCCGACCCCAGCCGGCTGCAGCAGATCATCTGGAACCTGCTCAGCAACGCGCTCAAGTTCACCGAGCGCGACGGCACCATCACGGTGCGCGTGGGCCAGGCCGATGGCCAGCTGGAAATCGCCGTCAGCGACAACGGGGTGGGCATCCGGCCCGAATTCCTGGCCCATGTGTTCGAACGCTTCCGCCAGGGCGACTCGTCCACCACGCGCCGCCATGGCGGGCTGGGCCTGGGCTTGGCCATCGTCAAGCACCTGGTGGAACAACATGGCGGCAGCGTCGGCGCGGCCAGCGAGGGTGAAGGCCGCGGCGCTTGCTTCACGGTGCGCCTGCCGCTGGCCCAGCCCGGCGCGCCAGGCAGCGGCGCGGCCTGCGCTGCCCCGCGCCTGACTTAGTTTATAATTAAACAATATCACTATGCTAACGGGACGCGCGGCGCCGGGATGAGTGTCCTATCAACTTACCACGCAGCAACAGTCAAATCCTACCCGCACATGGGGCACTGTCCTACAGCAACTTTCTGTGCGTTTGCTACACTTTAAAAAGGATCAAAACGCGGTACAATAATTTCCATGTGGAAATAATTGCTCTCGCGTGCGCCATGTCTCAACCGGGCGCGTTATTATCGATTTATTACGCCGCCGGCGGGGTGCCGGGGCGTCTGCAATGACAGAGAATACTATGCCGAGCCGAGATGAAATCCTGAACGCCAAGATTCTGGTGGTGGATGATTGTGCCGACAATATCGACCTGATGCTGGAAATTCTGCGCGATGCCAGCTATACCGACGTGACCTCCACCATGTTGCCGGAACAGGTGTGCCCCTTGCACCGCCAGCACTGCTACGACCTGATCCTGCTCGACTTGCAAATGCCGGGCCTGAATGGCTTCCAGGTCATGAAGGGACTCAAGGAAATCGAACAGGGCGGCTACCTGCCGGTGCTGGCCTTGACGGCCCAGCCCAGCTTCAAGATCGCCGCGCTGGAAGCCGGTGCCCGCGACTTCATCAGCAAACCGTTCGACCTGCTGGAAGTGCACAAGCGCATCCACAACATGCTGGAAGTGCGTTTGCTGTACAAGGAACTGGCTCAATACAGCAAACAGCAGCAGGAACTGGCGCTGCACGACCCGCTCACGGGCCTGCCCAACCGCCGCCTGCTGGAAGACCGCATCGCCACCGTACTGCAACATGCGAGGCGCCAGCACGACAAGGCGGCCGTCATGTATCTGGACCTCGATGGTTTCAAGGGCATCAACGATACCTATGGCCACGCCTATGGCGACGAAGTGCTCAAGATGGTGGCGCGCCGCCTCACCGGTTGCGCGCGCAAGGAAGATACGGTGGCCCGCGTGGGCGGCGATGAATTCGTGATCGTGCTGGGCAATATATCGACCTTGCACGATGCCCAGGAACCGGCCGCCAAGCTGATCGAGGCGGTGTCGGAGCCCTACCAGATCAACGGCCTCACGCTCAAGCTGTCCACCAGCATCGGCATCAGCCTGTTCCCGGACGATGCCGACTCGGTGGATGCGTTGATCGGCGTGGCCGACATGGCCCTGTATCAAGCCAAGCGCTCCGGAAAAAACCGGTGCTGCGCGGCCTCGCTGGCCGCCCCGCTGCCCAGCGCGCCGGAGCAGCACAGCATGCTGTCCACCCCGGCCTGAACCATCCGCTAATGGCTACGGGCCGGCGTCCCCGCCGCGCGCCCGCCCGTTGCGGTTCCATGCCGCAAGCCATGGGCCGTGCTTTCCTCCACTTGCCCTGCGTGCTGGTGATCGTCGTGCCCGCCCACCACTTCCGGCGCCACTTCGATGCGCGTCACGCCGGCGTCCACCGACAGCGGATCGCTGGCGGGAAACGTCATCTCCACCGCCTCGTCGATCAAGGTTTCCCTGGCCTGCTCCACCGGCGTGGGTGGTTCCTCGTCGGCCAGCGCCGTGATGACGGTGGCCCATTTGACGCAATCGAGCCGCGCCAGGTCGCGCACGGTGTGCACGGCAAACACCCGCGCCAGCGCCTCGGCGCCGTCCGCGCTCATGCTGCGCAACGCGGTGACGGGGGCGCCGGCCAGGGCCCGCATGCTCAATTCCGCATAATCATCGTTGATCAAGGTCTTCAGGTTCATGATGCGATCCCTCCCCGATTGAGACGGCGCGATGTTGCACCGGCTACAGCTTGCACTGTGGAGGCGGCCGCCCCCGCCGTCTGTGCGCCAACGAACAGTGCCCCATGGGCCGCCTCGCGTACGATAGCGGTACGGTTTTGACATTCGTAAATGCTATTGCTATGATCGACCAGCACTTTCCTGACGGCCTCATGACAGCCCTTCCCGCCGCCGCTGCCCTGCCCGCCGCCGCCCCGTGCCGCGCCCTGACCGACAGGCCTGATCCCGTGTCCACACTACACAAACCGAAGATCCTGGTCGTGAACGACGACGCCGCCAGCCTGTTCGCGCTGACCAGCTTGCTGGCCCAGTGGGCCGACCAGGAAGGCTATGAAGTCTTGCCGGCCCGCTCGGGCCAGGACGCGCTGCGCCAGGTGCTCAGGCACGATTTCGCCGTGATCCTGCTCGACGTCAATATGCCCGGCATGGACGGGTTCGAGACGGCCGAAGCCATCCACCAGCGGGCCCGCTCGGCCAACATTCCCATCATCTTCATCACTGCCTTCCTGACCGACGAACTGGACCGGCTCAAGGCTTACCAGTGCGGCGCCGTCGACTTCCTGTTCACGCCCGTGATCCCGCAAGTACTGCACGCCAAGATTGCCGTCTTCGTCGCGCTGGCCATGAAGAATGAGGAACTCAGGCTGCAGGCCCGCCAGCTCAGCCTGCGCACTACCGCGCTCACCGGCACCAACAAGCGGCTCACGCGTGAGATCGAAGAACGCAAGTCGGCCGAACGGCAGAATCACGCCAAGGACGAATTCCTGGCCATGCTGGGCCACGAGCTGCGCAATCCACTGAGCGCCATCAGCAGCGCCGCCACCCTGATCGGCCTGCCCGGCGTCACGCCCGAAGGCGCGGCCCGCGCGCGCCAGATCATCCAGCGCCAGAGCCAGCACCTGGGCCGCATCGTCGACGACTTGCTGGACCTGTCGCGCGCCATGTCGGGCAAGATCCTGCTCAGCCGCACGCCCATGGACCTGGCCGCGCTGGTGACGGGCTGCCTGGAAACCTGCCGCGCCACCGGCCGCGGCGCCGGCTACACGCTGCGCCAACAACTGGAGCCGGCCTGGGTCGACGGCGACGCCACCCGGATCGAACAGATCGTCAGCAACCTGCTCGACAACGCCCTCAAGTACACCCCGCCTGGCGGCATTATCGAGCTGCGCACCGGCACCGATGGCGACGACGCCGTGCTGACGGTGCACGATTCCGGGGTTGGCATCGCGCCCGAGCTGCTGCCCCAGGTGTTCGACGTGTTCGTGCAAGGCGCCAGCACGCTGGACCGGTCCCAGGGCGGCCTGGGCATCGGCCTGTCGCTGGTGCGCCGGCTGGCTGAACTGCACGGCGGCCAGGTGCAGGCCGACAGCGATGGCGACGGCGCCGGCAGCACCTTCACCTTGCGCCTGCCGCGCGTGGCGCACGGTGTGCCGGCCGCGCCGGCGGCGCAGCGTCTGGCGCCAGCCGACAAGCCCACCGTGCTGCTGATCGAGGATAACGACGATGGCCGCGAAATGATGGCCATGATGCTGGGCTGCTACGGTTACGCGGTGCAGCAGGCGGCCGCGGGTGACCAGGGCTTGCAGCTGGCAAGCCGCTGCCGGCCCGACCTGGCCCTGATCGACATCGGCCTGCCGGCCATGGATGGCTACGAAGTGGCGCGCCGGCTGCGGGCCGACCCGGCCACGCGCGATATCAAACTGGTGGCCCTGACCGGCTACGGCCAGGCCGAGGACCGCCAGCGCGTGCTCGATGCCGGCTTCGACCTGCACCTGGTCAAGCCGGTCGACGTGGAACACTTGCTGCAAGTGATAGGCCATTGCATGGGCCAGGCGGTGGACTGAGGCCACCAATTGACGGCACCCATCGCTACTGTCGCGTTCGCAGTGCGCCAGAATTTTCGATCCTCAGGTATGATCGCTTCAATCCGTTGTTCCACCATCAACCGAGTACGCCATGCCCGTTCAGGCTTCACCACCGACCGATCCCGCCGCGCCAGAGGCGCAACGCAGCGCGGAGCTGAGCGAACTGCTCGGCCATGTGCATACCTGCTGGGACGATGAACGGCGTTCGCTATCGCGCCAGTTGCACGACAGCCTGGGCTCGTCACTGACGGCGCTCACCATGCACCTCGGCCTGCTGATGCAGAAAATGCCGGCCGAACCGGCCTTGCAGGAACGGGCCGCCCACATGAAGCAGCTGCTGCACCAGGTCGTGGAAGTGAACCGCGACATGCAGCACCGGCTGTGGAACGACAAGCTGGAATTTCTCGGCGTGCGCGTGGCGCTGGCCGAGCAGGTGGCGCAGTTCAGCGCCAGCCATCAATTGGCCGTCCATTGCAGCCTGCCCGATGAAGACCTGGATTGCCCGCGCGGCCACAGCGTGGTGTTGCTGCGCGCGCTGGAGGAAGCGCTCGATAATGTGGCCGCCCATGCGGGTGCCACGGCCGTCGACGTGATCGTCGACGACAACGAAGACCAACTGGTGTTGACGGTGCGCGATAACGGGGTGGGCCTGCCAGCCGGCGGCGCCTTGCCGGCCACCGGAAAATTTGGCTTGCGCATGGCGCGCGAACGGGCGGCCCACCTGGGCGGGCAATTGACCTTGGCCGCCAATGATGAGCATGGCGCGACGTTGACGGTGGTGCTGCCTAAGCCCTTCAGCGCGGCTTGACGGGCGTCCGGGCGCGCCCCACCTTGCAGCGGGTGCAGGTGCGGGTGCGGGCGGCGGGGTGGCGACCGTGCGATCGCCGCCGATGGCGGGCACGCCGGCGTCAAACCAGCGTGCCGCGCCTGAACCGGCTATCAGTCGTCGTGGCCGTGACCGTGGCCTTTACCGTTGCCGTGGCCTTTGCCATGGCCATGGTCGTCGTCGTCGCGGCGGTCGTCACGACGGTCATCGCGGCGTTCTTCACGATATTCGCGGCCGCGGTCGCCATGCTCGGAGCGGTAGCGCGGCGCGTATTCCTTCTGGTACCAGTTATCATCCACGAACAGCACGCGCTGGCCGCAGGCATTGTATTCGCGGCAGTGCTTGTCCCAGTGCTTGGCGTGGCCAGGCGGCACGCGCAGGTAGATGGGCGCGGTTTCCACATAGCGCACCGGGCGTTGCACGATCACGGGCTCACGGTACAGCACTTGCGGCTGCGGATAATTACCCAGGTCGATACGGCCATAAAAGCCGGGCTCGCCGACGCTGATGGACACACCGACATCGGTCGCCATCGCGGTGGAGGACAGGGCCAGCAGACTGGCGGCAAGAATCAGAGGTTTCATCAGCGTGCTCTTTCTTTGTTATAAAAATTAAAATCCGCCGCGTAATGCTAGCGAGAATGACATTTTAACCGGGAGACAGGCGCGCGCACCGTACGCTAGCGTACACATCACCACAAACGGGCCAGCGGCAGCACCACGCCGCCGAACAGCGACCAGTCGGCCGCGGCGCGGTTCAAGCCCTTGGCCATGCCGAAGTCCAGCGTCAGGTACTTGCTGGGACTGTAGGCGGCCGCCACCAGTGCCTGGGCCGTGCGGTCGGCGCCGCGCCGGCGGGTACCCGACAATTCGCCCGTCATGCCCCAGCGGTCAGACACCGGCGTCGAGAACGAGGCCGACAGCCCGGTCTGGGTGCGGCCACTGCCCTCCTCCCACACACCAAGACGGGTCAGGTTGAGGTTGGCATCCATGTGGATCGCCTCGAAATCGTGGCTGTAGATGCCGTTGACGCTGTAATCAGCCCGGCCGCTGCCGATGCTGTCCTTGGCCGTGGGCGCCTTGGCGCCCAGCTCCAGGCCGAACGCGGTGGCGCTGTCGACCAGGAAGGCGCGCTTGAGCACGAAGGTGGTGTCGCCCACGCCGTGGCTGCGCCCGCCGTTATCGTCCGGGGCCGACACCCACGCCTCGCCGCCCACCACCACGCCCCAGCTATCGTTGAAGCCCAGCTTGAAGGCATACGGCAGGCTGTTGCGGTGCCCGCCATCGGCCTTGGTGACCAGTCCGCCCAGTTCCAGTTCCAGCTGGCCCGGAGCCGGCAACTGGGCCGGACTGGAGACGGAGGGCCGGTACGGCGTCACCGGCTGCAATTCATCGGCGCGGCCCGGCGTTGCCACCGTGGCCAGCGCGGCCAGGGCCAGCAGGAATGCGGCTTGACGTTGGATCATGCTGATCTCCTTCACATTATTCGGTGATCAATAAGTTGCTTCGTAGCCAGCAGCCTATCACTGATTGCCGAGTCACCCAAGCACCGATGTGAACTTGCTGCACAGAAAAAATACTGCTATCCTAATCGTTCGATCTCTAATCATTTGCGAGCAAACCTTTTGTCCTCTATTGAAGACCGCTTCTCCGCCGCCCTGCACACTTCCGCGCGCGGCTGGCGCCTGGCCGTGGACCGCCGCCTCAAGCACCTGGGCATCAGCCAAGCCAGCTGGATGGCCATCGCCATCGTGGCCAAGGCCGCCACGCCGCTGCCGCAGACCCGGCTGGCCGCGCTGGTCGGCGTGGAAGACCCCACCATGGTGGCCACCATCGACCGCCTGGTGAAGGCCGGCTACGCGCTGCGCGCGCCCTCGCCCACCGACCGCCGCGTCAAGCTGGTGAGCCTGACGGAGGCCGGCCAGGACATCTACCGCAACCTGAAGGCGGAATCGGACGTGTTGCGCGCCGACCTGCTCCGCAATATCGACCCGCAAGCGCTGAAGCTGGCGACGGAAGTACTGGAGACGCTGCAGGCCGGCATCGAGGCGCAGCTGTGAAAGTTCACCCATGAGCGCCGCCGGCGCCGCCCACAGCGGCCCAGCCGACGGCTTGAACCGGCCCATGATCACCGTCTCGATCATGCTGGCCACCATCATCCAGGCGTTGGACGGCACCATCGCCAACGTCGCGCTGCCACACATGCAAGGCAGCTTGTCGGCTTCGCAGGACCAGATCACGTGGGTGCTGACCTCGTTCATCGTGGCCGCCGCCATCGCCACCCCGCTCACTGGCTGGCTGTGCGACCGCTACGGCCAAAAGAACATCTTCCTGTCGGCCGTGGCCGGTTTCACGGCCGCCTCGGTGCTGTGCGGCCTGTCCGCCTCGCTGGGCCAGATCGTCGCGGCGCGCCTGCTGCAGGGCGTGTTCGGCGCGGCGCTGGTGCCGCTGTCGCAAGCCGTCCTGCTCGACATCAACCCGCGCGAAAAACACGGTTCGGCCATGGCCGTGTGGGGCATGGGCGTGATGATCGGCCCCATCCTCGGCCCCACGCTGGGCGGCTGGCTGACCGACAGCTATAACTGGCGCTGGGTGTTCTTCATCAACGTGCCGGTGGGCGCGCTGGCCTTCTACGGCATCTGGAAATACATCCGCCCCAGTCCGGCCGCGCGCCGGATGCGCTTCGACGGCTTCGGCTTCGCCACCCTCAGCCTGGCCATCGGCGCGCTGCAGATGCTGCTGGACCGGGGCGAACAGAACGACTGGTTCGCCGCCACGGAAACCTGGGTGGAAACGATCGTCATGGCGCTCAGCTTCGCGTATTTCGCCGCCCACACGGCGCTGCGCCCGGCTGGCCAGTCGTTCTTCAACTACCGCCTGCTCAAGAACGCCAACTATTCCAGCGGCCTGCTGTTCATCTTCATCGTCGGCATGGTTCTGTACGCCACGCGCGCGCTCACGCCCACCATGCTGCAAGGACTGATGGCCTACCCGGCCGCCGTTGCGGGCCTGGTGACGGCACCCAGCGGCCTCGGCACCATGTTCGCCATGCTGGTGGTGGGCCGCCTCGTGGGCAAGTTCGACCTGCGCCTGCTGCTGGGTACCGGCTTCGCCATCACCGCCTTGTCGCTGTGGTGGATGAGCGGCTACACGCTGGTGCTGTCGCGCGGCGACATCGTCTGGCCCGGCGTGGTGCAAGGACTGGGGCTGGGACTGGTGTTCGTGCCGCTCAGCACCGCCACCTTCGCCACGCTGTCGCCGGAAATGCGAGCCGAAGGCACGGCCATCTACAGCCTGGTGCGCAATATCGGCAGCAGCATCGGCATCGCCCTGGTGCAGAACCTGTTGGTGCGGAATACCCAAACCATGCACGCCACACTGGCCGAGAAGATCACCTATGGCAATCCCGCCCTATTCGACAGCCCGGTCTACAACCTGGCCACGCCGGAAGCGGCCACCGCGCTCAATAACGAGATCACCCGCCAGGCCTCAATGATCGCCTACGTCGACGACTTCTGGCTGATGATGGTGCTCACGCTGCTGGTGATCCCCTTGCTGCTGTTGATACGTCCACCGCCAAAGGCCGCCGCCGCGCACGCACCTGCACCTGCACCTGCACCTGCGCCTGCTCCCGCTCCTGCTCCTGCTCCTGCTGGTGCTGGTGCTCCTGCCCGTACTCCTGCGCCTGCGTTCGCACCTGTGCATGTACCTGCGCCCGACAACGCCGCCCCGGAATGAGAATGACAGCCATGACCACCCCACACCGCAAACGTCCCGCGCCGACGCCGATCATTACGTCGCTGATCACGCCATGGATTCCGTCGCCAGCGACGCGGCTGGCGCCACTGGCGCTGCTGGCATTTGCCATGGCCGGCTGCGCCCACATCCCGCAGGACAGCGCACCGCTGCCCCAGCGCGACGTGGCCGGCGCCAGCCTGGCCGCCGACATCCACCTGGCCCACCAAGGCTGGCCCGCCGCCCGCTGGTGGACCGGCTATGGCGACCGCCAGCTCGACGCGCTGATGACTCAAGCGCTGGCCTCCGCCCCCAGCCTGGAAGTGGCGGCCGCCCACATCGGCAGCGCGCACGCCGCGCTCGACACCAGCAGCGCCGCGCTGGGCGTGGAACTGGACGGCCACGCGGACGTGAACCGCCAGCGCTACTCCGGCACCGGCCTGTTCCCCGCCCCCATCGGCGGCAGCTACTTCACGGAAGAGAACCTGCGGCTGGAAGCGCGCTACCACTTCGATTGGTGGGGCAAGAACCGCGCCCAGATCGCCGCCGCCGTGGGTGAACTGAACGCGCAGCGCGCCAGCTACGCCCACGCCGAACAGGCGCTGGCCGCCGCCATCGCGCAAACGTACTTCCGCCTGCAAGCGACATGGGCGCGTCTGGACAACACCAACGGCCAGCTTGCCGTCCAGGCGGAACTGGTGCGGGATCAGGCCAAACGCATGGCGCGTGGCCTGGCCGCCAGCGACACCGCGCACGCGGCGCAAGCGGAACTGGCGCAACTGAAGAAGCAGCAAGCCCAGTTGCAGGCCGATGCCGGCGCCAGCCGTGAAGCGCTGCGCGCCCTGCTGGGCGCCGATGCGCGCGCGCTGGCCGATCTCAAGCCGCAACCGCTGAGCGCCACGCCGCACGCCCTGCCCGCCCATCTGGGCATGGACCTGCTGGCACGCCGCCCCGACCTGCAAGCGGCTCGCTGGCAAGTGCAGGCGGCGCTGAGCCAAACGGAAGCCGTACAGGCCGCGTTCTACCCCGACATCAACCTCAGCGCAGCCTTCGGCCTGAACTCGATCTCGTACCAGCATCTGCTGCAAGGCGCCAGCCGCACCCTGTATCTGGCGCCCACGCTGAACCTGCCCCTGTTCGACAGCAAGCGTCTGGACGCCCAGCTGGCAAGCGCGCGCAGCCAGCGCGATGAAAAAATCGCCGCCTACAACCAGGCCGTGGTGCAAGCCGTGCGCGATGTGGCGCAGGACAGCCTCGCGCTGCAAGGCGTGGAACAGCAACTGGCCCGCCAGGCCGAAGCTACCGAGGCGGCCAGCGCCCAACTGCGCAGCGTGCAGTCCCGCGCCGCGCACGGTCTGGCCGACCGCCGCAGCGAACTGGCTGCGCAACTGGCTCTGCTGCGCCAGCAGGACAGCGCACTCGCTTTGACGCACGCCCAATTGCAGGCCGAAGTGGCCCTTACCCAGGCGCTGGGCGGTGGCTACCGCAATGACACCGCGCCCATGCAAACGCGCGCCACCAATTGACCGCGCCGATCAGCGCACCAGCACACGGGCACGGGCACAAGCACGAGCACACCAGTAAATCAGGAAACCAGGAACGTCAATGAGCACCGAAACCACCAACAACGACCGCCAGCGCAAGCGCGTACTGCTGGCCATCACCGCCATCTTCCTGCTGGGCGGCGCGGCCTACGCCGCCTACTACATACTGGTCGGCTCCAGGGAACAGGAAACGGACAATGCCTACGTGGGCGGCAACCTGGTCACGCTGTCGTCGCAAGTGGCGGGCAACGTGCAGGAAATCCGCGCCGACGACACCCAACTGGTGCAGGCCGGCAGCCCCATCGTCCAGCTGGACGCGGCCGACGCCGACGTCGCCCTGAGCCAGGCCGAAGCCAGGTTGGGCGCCTCCGTGCGCCAGCAACGCCAGCGCTACGCGGACGTGGCCCAGTACGACGCCACCATCGCCCAGCGCCGCCTGATCCTGCGCGACGCGGAAGCCGACCTGGCGCGCCGCAAACCGCTGGCGGCCGACCATACCGCCTCGGGCGAGGAAGTGGAACACGCCAGCCAGGCTGTCGCCAACGCGCGCGCCGCGCTGGCCGTGGCCGAGCGCCAGGCCGACGCCGCCCAAGCCGGCGTGGCCGGTGTGGCGCTGGCCCAGCACCCGGCCGTGCTAGCGGCCAAGGCCGATTACGCGCAAGCGTGGCTAGCCGCCCGCCGCAACGCCATCCTGGCGCCGGTGACGGGCTACGTGGCCAAGCGCAGCGTGCAGGTGGGCGCGCATGTGGCAGCGGGCACGCCGCTGCTGTCCATCGTCCCGCTGGACCAGCTGTGGGTGGACGCCAACTACAAGGAATCGGAACTGCGCGGCATCCGCATCGGCCAGCCGGCCACCGTCACAGCCGACATGTACGGCGGCAAAGTGACCTACCACGGCAAGGTGCTGGGCCTGTCCGCCGGCACGGGCAGCGCGTTCTCGCTGCTGCCGGCCCAAAACGCCAGCGGCAACTGGATCAAGGTGGTGCAGCGGGTGCCGGTGCGGATCGCGCTCGACCCGAAGGAACTGGCCCAGCACCCGCTGCGGGTGGGCTTGTCGACGACGGTGGTGGTGGACATCAGCAAGACGGACGGGCCCATGCTGGGTAACACCACCGCGTCCGCACCCGTGTACACCACGCGCGCGCTGGCGCAGCCGCTGGCGCAAGCGGCCAGCGCCGCCGACGCCATCATCGCCCGCAACCTGAAATAACCGCGCTATTTGGCCAGTTCGGCGTCGAGCTGATGGATCGCCGTCTGGGCCTGGGCGATGGCGCGGTCGGCGATGCGCAGCCGCATGCCGGCCACGCGGCTGGCCGCTTCCGCTTCCAGCAAGGTGGGGGTGAGCAGTTGCAGCGCCGATTCATGAAAACCGTCGGCCACCAGGTCCAGCTGCGCATTGAACGATAGCTCGGCCTCGCGTAACTGCTTGCGCAACTCCGCTTCGAATGCGGCGCGCTTGTCGCGGATTTCCATGCGCTTGCGCTTGCCGCCGTCGCTGAACCATTTGACGGCGCCCGCCAGCAGCACGGCGCCGCCGACGAACGGCGCCACCGGCACCAGCACCGGCAGCACCACGGCCGCGCCGAACAGATAGGCGGCCGTCCCCGTACCGGCCGCCGCCACGGCGCCGCTGACCAGCGTCACATTGGCCGCCGTGTCCACCCGGTTGGCGATCCGTGTGCCCAGCCGCAGCCGCGGCATCAGGCGCGCCAGCGCTGAATGGTGCTGCCGCTGGAACACGGTCGATTGGCTCAGCCGCATGGCCGACTGAAACAGCCGCAAATCCTCCTGCAGCAGGTGCAGGGCCTGCTCCTTGCGCCGTACCACGCGATCCAGCCGCCGCTCCATCTCCTGCCCGTACTGGTTGCGGCCGATATCGTCCCACACGTCGTCATCCTTCCACTGGTCCGTGTGCAGCCGCTCGGCGATGGCCAGTTCGATGGCGTTGCCCGCGTCGTGCACGGCGTCGTCGATTTCGTCGAGCAGCAGCGCCCGTTCGTGGGCGATGCGGGCATCGATCAGGGTCAGGCGCTGCACCACCTGATGCCGCATCTCCTGCGCGGCCGTGGCCACAGCCGCGGCGCCCGCCTCGCCAGCCGAAATCGATTCCGCATGCTCCATGTAGGAGGCGATATCCTGGCTGATGGCACGCGTGGCCGCCCCCACCTGTTCGCGCAGCGCGTCCAGCCCGATCACGCCGGCCTGGAAGTCGCGCGCATGCTCGATCAAGGCTGGCTGCCCTGTGCTGCGGCCAAAGTCGGCCACCGCGTCGGCCAAGGTGCGGCCCTTGATCAACTTGCGCGCCTGATCACCCAGGCTAGCCAGCAAGCCCCGCTCCTCTTCCGGCGGCAAACCGTCCAACTCCTCGAACGTGGGTTTGACGCCCAACGCCTTGGCCAGCCGCTGCGCCTGGGGACGGGCATCCGCGCCCAGCAGCGTCAGCAAGGGGATGGCCATGGAAAAGGCGGCGTCACGCGCGGGCTGCGGCGTGCCGGCGCAAGCGCGTCCCAGCGCCGCAAAGGCCCAGTCGACATTGACGGCCGATTCAATGGCGTTCAGCACCAGCGCGGTGAAGACGGCGGACGCCTTGCCTTCGCCGGCGATCTCGGTGACGGCGGCGAATTGCGCCAGGGTGACGGTGCCGTCGGCAGCCGCCAGCGCGCCCAGTGCGCGCGCGTAGGCGGAGCTGAAGCTCTGGTCGGACGACAGATGCTCGTCCAGGGACCGGACGGCGACGATGTGCTCGTGGTGGGACTCGGCCCCGAGAGGGCCATCATGCATGCTGTTCACGGCTGCTCCATTCGATAACGGGTGCCATGCCGCGATTCTACCTGAAGCGCGGGCCGCCGTATCAGCGCACGGGTCCGTTATTGGGGCACTTCCGTCGACAGCACCAGCGTCTCCTTGATCTCCTCCATCACGACATAGCTTTTCGACTGCGCAGCGCCGGGCAGTTGCAGCAGCATTTCCCCCAGCAGCTTGCGGTACTCGGCCATTTCGTGGATGCGGGCCTTGATCAGGTAATCGAAATCACCCGACACCAGATGGCATTCCTGCACCTCCGGGATGCGCAGCACTTCGCGCCGGAACTGCTCGAACACGGAGGCTGATTTCTGGTTCAGCGTGATCTCCACGAACACCAGCAGCTTGGCCCCCAGCGCCGGCGGCGAGATGCGTGCGTGGTAGCCCGTGATCACGCCGTCGCGCTCCATGCGCTTGACGCGCTCGATGGCCGGCGTGATCGACAAGCCCACCTGCTCGCTCAAATCCTTCATGGAGATGCGGCCATCGTCCTGCAGGATGCGCAATATCTTCCGGTCAAGCTTGTCCAGGCTGCGGACGGATTCCTTCTGGGTTCGCATGAATTTCCACCAAATATCTATCGTTATACAGTAACAATTACTAGAAGAACGACACTACCATAGCAATATATCTGGCGCAATCCAAAAACAAGGGGGCAGCTTTATGAAAGTCGTTATTCTCGGCAGCGGCGTGATCGGCGTGACCAGCGCCTACTACCTGGCGCAAGCCGGCCACGATGTCACGGTACTCGACCGTCAACCCGGCCCCGCGCTGGAAACCAGTTTCGCGAACGCCGGGCAGATCTCGCCCGGCTATGCGTCCCCCTGGGCCGCGCCCGGCATTCCCCTGAAGGCGATGAAATGGATGGTGCAGCGCCATGCGCCGCTGTCCATCACGCCCGACGGCACCAAGTTCCAGCTGCAGTGGATGTGGCAGATGCTGCGCAACTGCACGCCCGAGCGCTATGCCGTGAACAAGGAACGCATGGTGCGCCTGGCTGAATACAGCCGCGATTGTTTCAAGACCCTGCGCGCGGCCACCGGTATCGAATATGAAGGCCGCCAGCAAGGCACGACCCAGCTGTTCCGCACCCAGAAGCAGCTCGACGACGCGGCCAAGGATATCCGCGTGCTGGAAGAAACGGGCGTGCCGTTCCAGCTGCTCGACCGCGACCAGCTGGTCGGCGCCGAACCTGGCCTGGCCAGCTCGCGCCACAAGCTGGTGGGCGGCCTGCGTCTGCCCAACGATGAAACGGGCGACTGCCAACTGTTCACCACCCGCCTGACGGCCATGGCCATCGAGCTGGGCGTCAAGTTCCGCTACAACGTCGACATCACCGGCCTGACCGTGGCCGGCGGCGCCATCTCCGGCGTGCAGTGCGGCGCTGACATGGTGCGGGCCGATTCCTATGTGGTGGCACTGGGCGCCTACTCGACCACGCTGCTGAAAAACCTGGTCGACATTCCCGTCTATCCGCTCAAGGGTTATTCGATCACGGTGCCCATCGTCGACGGCGGCGCCGCGCCCACCTCGACCATCCTGGACGAGACCTACAAGATCGCCGTCACCCGTTTCGACGACCGCATCCGCGTGGGCGGCATGGCCGAAATCGCCGGCTACAACCTGAACCTCAACCCACGCCGCCGCGAGACGCTGGAAATGGTGGTCAACGACCTGTTCCCCGGCGCCGGCGACACGGCCGCCGCCACCTTCTGGACCGGCCTGCGCCCCATGACGCCGGACGGCACCCCGGTGGTCGGCCGCACCGGCCTGCGCAACCTGTTCGTCAACACGGGCCACGGCACGCTGGGCTGGACCATGTCCTGCGGCTCGGCGCAACTGCTGTCGGACATCATCTCCTCGCGCCGCCCCGCGATCCGCGCCGACGACCTGTCCGTGAGCCGCTACAGCCAGCAGGACGCGCCGCGCCAGCCGGAACTGGTGAACGCCTGAGCTTAGCCGGGGCTTGGCCAATTCCTGGCCGGGTCTTGGCCGCATCTGAGCCACATCGCAGCACCATCAACGCCGAGGCCGTCGCTTTTAGAGGACGGCCTCGATGCATCATTGCGTTGAGATTGCGCGTCAGGGTGCGTATAATTTCGACATGAACAAATTGGAAGCATTCGGGCACATCGCAGCCCTGGCCATTCGAGGCGAACTGGTGTTCCCCACCAGCGTCAACGCGGCGCTCCGCGTGCAACTGGCGCTGGACGATCCCGAGTGCCCCATCGACAAGGCCATCAGCCTGGTGCTGGCTGAGCCCATCCTGGCCGCCCGCACCGTGGCCATCGCCAATTCCGCCATGTTCAACCGCAGCGGCGCGCCAGCCATCACCAACGTGCGCGGCGCCATCATCCGCATCGGTTACCACAACCTGTTCGCGCTGGCCGCCGCCATGGTGGTGCGCCAGTTCGGCAGCAAGATCACCGACCCGGAAGTGCGCGCCAAGGCTGAGCAGCTGTGGGACCACACCATCCACGTGGCCGCACTGTCCCGCATCATCGCGCGCCAGATCACGGGGGTGAATCCCGACACGGCCCTGTTCGCGGCCATCGTACACGAGGTGGGTGGCTTCTACCTGCTGTCGCGGGCCGACGAGTTCCCTGGCCTGCTGGAGGAAGACCCCGAGAACTGGCAACCGGCCAGCGAGGAAATCATCACGCGCGAAGTGATGAATAAACTGAGCATTCCGGAACCGGTGGCCGAAGCCATCGAAGGCTTGCGCGACGGCTTCCTGTCCATCCCGCCCGACAATCTGCTCGACACGCTGCTGCTGGCCAACCACCTGTCGCCCGTGCCGTCGCCGCTGGCTGGCCCGCAACGCGAAGTCCCGCCCCACTCCGATTCGGCCATCGACCTGTTCATCGACGAGGACAAACTCAAGTCCATGCTGGAGGAATCGGAGATCGACGCGGCCGCCATGAGCGCGGCGCTGCTGGTCTGAGGGCGGCGCTGCTGACCTGAAGGCCAGCCCGGCGCCCGGCTGTTTCGGCTTGCGCCGCGGAGAAGATTAGCGCTGGCCCGGCGCGCCCGGCTTGGCGCGCGGTGCGCCCTCCGGCATCAGCCACAAGTCCCGGTGCTCCAACGGCAAGCCATTCGGCAGCAGCGGATTGACCAATTCGATCACGGGCCGCTGATCCAGCCGCGCCTGGCGCAAGGCTGCGCCGAAATTCTGGTTGAACAAGCGCTCGAACGAGCCATCCGCGATGGCCGCTTCCAGCCCCCGTTTGATGGCGTCGGCCAACTGGGTGTTATTGCGGTTGACGAAGTAATACAGCGCCGTGGGGTAATGAATGACGATGTGGCTATCGATGGCGAGCGCCGGATGGGCGGCAGCCTCCGGCCCGATCTCGATCACGGCGCGGGGAAAATAGTCGATGCGCCCGGCCGCCAACATGCTGAACAATGCCTCATAGCTGGAATTGGCCGACACCGGCACGCCATTGCCACGCAGGATGCCCGTATCCGGCCAGTCGTGTCCCTGTCCACTGCGCAGCTTGCGCAGCCCCGCCAGGTCACGCACGTTGGCGAACAAATCCTGGCGATCGCCCCGCACCAGCGGCAGACGCCAGCCATACAAGCCCTTGTCGATGGGGATGCGCACGGCCAGCATCTTGCTCTCGCGTTCCTGGCTGGTCATGGTGGCGATGATATCGACCCCGCCATCGCCCTTGGCGATTTCCAGCAGCACCCGGTCCTGGGTCATGACGACAGGGGTGAATTTCAGTTCATACGGCGTGCCTGATTTTTCCAGCGCCAGCCGCAACAGCACGACCGGATAATCGTTACGCGGATCGGTGCCCAACAAGGGACGGGGATACATCACAGTGGCCGCCAGCGCTGGGACGGCGGCGCAGGCACACGCGCACGCCAGCGCCGCCAGCCGCGTCAGCAGACGCTTGGGCGAAGTGGGGTTGCCAGCGGCCGCCCGATCACATAATTGCACAGTCGCTTGCATGCCCCTCCCTCACAGGATCGGCCGGTTGCCGCCGGCGGCACGGTCCCGCTTGATGGTCCTATCGGATCAACGCAGGTTGCCCGTATGGCCCAGCGAATAACGGCCCGGCAGCGGCCACACGGTCAGGCCGTGCGGCTCCTGGCCCACCTTGACCTTGGCCACGGCGCCCGTTTCCGTATTGATGCGGTAGACCACATCATCATAACGGCCCGACAGCCACAGCGACTTGCCATCCACGCTCACGTTACCCATGTCCGGGCTGCCGCCGCCGGGGATCGGCCATTGCGCCGTGATCTTCCCGCTGGCGAAATCGATCACCGTCACGCTGC
The DNA here is from genome assembly GCF_014042355.1 of Rugamonas apoptosis. Taxonomy (GTDB): domain Bacteria; phylum Pseudomonadota; class Gammaproteobacteria; order Burkholderiales; family Burkholderiaceae_D; genus Rugamonas; species Rugamonas apoptosis. The sequence goes on along the minus strand of NZ_JACEZU010000018.1, from coordinate 28,068 downwards.
CCTTGCCATTGCGCGGGCCATGGATGCGGTGCGAACCGCGATTGGCCACGTACAGGCTCTTGCCGTCACGGCTGGGGTACAGGCCGTGGGCGGCCACGCCGGTGGCGATGAAGCCGGTTTCCTTGAAGCTGGCGCCATCGACCACGTGCACGCCGTCCGCCTCCATGTCGGCCACGTAGAATTTCTTGCCGTCGGGCGAAATGCGTATGTCCTGCGGCATGCCCTTCTTCGAGCTGCAGATTTCCGTGGCGCCGGGGCCGGCCATGGTCGGTACTTCCTTGTAGCGGGTGGAAGGCATGTTCAGTTTCAGGTAACCGAGCACGCTGCGGTTGACCAGGTCGATCTTGACCAGGCTGCCCTCGAATTCGCAGGTGAACAGCGCGTAGCTGCCATCGATCGAGAAGTCGGCGTGATTGATACCGCCGCACTTGGGCGTCTCGATCGAATACTGCAGCGCCAGCGTGCGCGGATCGCGGAAATCCAGGCGGTGCTTGGCTTCCGCCACCACGATGGCCGATTTACCGTCGGGCGAGAAGTACAGGTTGTAGGGATCATCCACCTTGATGGCGGCGCCCGGCTTGCCGGTGCGCGGATCGATCGGGGTCAGGCTGCCGTCGTCATAACGTTCGGCGTTGTTGGCCACCCACAGCGTGCGCAAGTCCCACGACGGCACGATGTGCTGCGGCGCGCGGCCCACCTTGAAACGGTCCACCACCTTCATGCTGGACGGGTCGATCACACTGACGTCGTTCGAGCGCAGGTTGGGTACATAGATGCGTTCCAGGTCGCCCTTGACGGCGGCGCTCACATGGCTGGAAGCGGTTTCGCTATACAGGTTGCTGGCATCGACCACGGGCGGCATGCCGGCCACAGTGGCGGGCGCGGCGCCGCCGGCCGGTGCCGACGTATTGGCCTGGGTGGCGGCGTACACGCCGGCGCCGCCGCCAATGGCGGCAATGGCCAGCGCGGCCAGGCCCAGGCGGGCGGGAATACGTGCGGTAGGTTTAACGGGTGAATGCATCCTGGGGTTCCTCGGTAATAGCAGCGGTTAGTTCAATATTCGTTCAATATGCGGTATTCAACGGGCCGGTGGCAAGCGTTTGATCGCCCCCACCGTGGCCTCGATAATCTGTTGCACGCCCAGCTGTCCCAGCTCGGCGCTGGCGCGGCGCGGATCGCCAGCCACACCATCGCCCGGCGTGGGGCCGTGGGCCAGCGCGGCGCTGCGCACCTGGGCCGGATCGAGCGCGAGGCTGAGCGACACATCGGCCAGTCCGGCGTGGGCGCCGATTTCGGCGGCGCTGTAGCCGCGCTTGCGCAGCAGCGCGGCGAAACCATCCGACGCGGCTTGATAATACTCGGGCGGCGCAACCACGCGGCACGTGCCGTCGCCGCCCTTGTTCACGTGCTGCGCCACGCGCTCCAGGTTTTTCTGGTAACCGCCATGGTCGCCCAGCAGCACCACCTGGCGCAAGCCGTGCTGGCACAGGCTGCGCGCGGTGGCGTCGAGCATGGCGTCGAAGGCGCTGTCGGGAATGGAGATGGTGCCGGCGAAGCGCATGTGCGCGGCCGGTGGCCGGATGCCGCCTTCCGGGACATAACTGACCGTGGGCGCGACCACGGCATTGCCCAGCCGTTCCGCGATGCGGCCCGCCAGCAGGTGCGCGCGGCCATTGTGCTTGCCCAGCACGATGTAAGGACCACTCTGCTCGGTGCCGCCGACCGGCACCAGCACGGTGGTGGCGCCGGCCGCGATGCGCTCGCGCAGTTCCGGCGACGTCAATTCTTCCAGGTAGACGCTGGCCGCGTTCGCGTGCACGGGCGCGCCCACACACGCCGCGGCCAGTGCCAGCATCGATGCCGGATGGCGAAATAACGACGGGGTCGAACAGCGCGACGACGGAAGAGATGGGCGGACGAAGTTAAAAATTGCTGGCATGACAGGATTATCGCTTGAAATGCCCAGATCCGAAATAGCTGTTTCGTGCCGGATCGCCCTAACGTCCCATTCCTGGCACATCCGCGCGCCGCACGCGTAACACAATATGGTCCATGGTGGTGCATCGACAATACGAGCGTTGCATTTCCGACGCAGCAAATCGGCGTGCGCGTCACGCATATGTTGCGTTTCATCACGCGAGATCGCCGCGCCTCATGTCAGGTGTTGTCTGCACTTTCCACAATAAGCCGATGAATCTAAAAGACTGTTTTCTGATGACCTAAAACAGGCCAGTCACATGCCTTTTTGGACTTTGATCGTCATCAAAAAAACCATGAATTTTTTTGCTGTCGCTTTCTATCGTGCCGCTATTTCCATGCGTGTTGGGCGGTGATATTGTGAGGACGTCAGGCGTTGATTTCTCACCTTAGCGAGCAGCCAGCCATGCATACGACTTTGACCAACCCACTACCCTCGTTGCAACAACTATTGCGCGAATGCCCCCTGTCCGGCGCTGCGCCGGTGGAGATCCACGGCGCCCGCGCACTCGGTTGCAATCCCAATGACGACTTCCTGTTTCAGGGATTCAAGTACGTGCTCGATGCCAATCGCGACGTGCTGGTGCGGGAAGACATCCATCGCTGGATACAAGCCCGTCGCATATTGAATTGAAGCCGGCGAACTGAAGCCAGCGAACTGAACCCGGCGCGGCGCGGCACACATCCCTTGCCGGGACGTGGCCGTGCCTTCCACTGATCCCCTAGCCCAGGTACTGCCCGCCGTTCACATCCAGCGTGGCGCCCGTGATAAAGCCCGCGCTTTCGTCGGCCAGGAAAGCCACGGCCCGGCCGATCTCATCGGGCGTACCGAGCCGGCCGACGGGGATGGCGTCGACTATGCTGCGCAGCACATCGGGCGACACCTTGGCCACCATGGACGTGTCGCAATAGCCGGGCGCGATGGCGTTGACGGTGATGTGCTTGCGCGCGCATTCCAGCGCCAGCGCCTTGGTGAAGCCGAGGATGCCGGCCTTGGCCGCCGCATAGTTGGCCTGGCCGATCTGGCCTTTTTCTCCGTTGATGGAGCTGATGTTGACGATGCGTCCGTACTGGCGCTCGCGCATGCCTTCCATCACGTGCCGGGTCATGTTGAACATGGAACCGAGATTGGTGTTGATGACGTTCCACCACTGCTCCGGCGTCATCTTGTGCATGACGGCGTCGTCCGTGATGCCGGCGTTGTTGACCAGGATGTCGATCGGCCCCAGTTCATGTTCCACCTCGGCCACGCCCAGCCCGCAGGCCGAATACACCGACACGTCCCAATGGAACACGGGAATGCCGGACGATTGCGAAAACGCTTGCGCCGCCTCCGCGTTGTCGTGATAGACGGCCGCCACGCGATGACCCGCCGCCTTCAGTGCCAGTGAAATGGCCTGCCCCAGGCCGCGGGTGCCGCCGGTCACCAATGCTAATCTTTGCATCTCAGTTCTCCTTGTAGTAAGCGCATTGCCGCGCGATGCCAGGGTGATGTGATGAAGACGCGCGCCCACCAATGTAGCGGCGGACGGAATAGCTATTCTGAACCTGTTGCGGCGTGCACGCCAGCGTACAAGTGATATAGACCAGGCGGGTACGCGCACGCCACCCTCGCCGCGCGACCGCGCGCACAGCCAGAGCGCGGCTGACCGGCCGGTCATTGTCAATTATTTACTAAGGCAAAGTTGATCTGGATCAGTCAAATTGGCGCGCCAACCGCGTACGCTGGCGCAATAGTGCAAACATGGTGCAAACGTAGTCCAACCGTAGTCCACACGACGGTGTTCTTCATGATACCCATTCATCGTGATCTCGCGGCGCACAGCTTCTACCACCTGGAGCATGTTGGCTTGCAAGGCAAGGCCTGCCAGGGCCTGGCCTGCTTTCTGGCGCGCCAGGCCGACCCGGCCCGCTGGGCCAACCCGGTGCAGGACCCCGCTCCCGTGTACTGCCTGGGCCAGTGCTACCAGGCGCCGGCCAGCCACGGCAACACCACCCCACCCTACTGCGAAGTGCATGCGGAAGAAACCGTCCTGCTGGGCAATGTGGTGGCGGGCGGCGTGCGCCACCTGGAACACTACCTGGCCGGCGGTGGCGGCGCGGGCTTGCGCCAGGCGTTGACGCTGGGGCCGCAAGCCGTGCTGCAGGCGCTGGACGAATCCGGCCTGCGCGGACGGGGCGGTGCCGGCTACCCCGCCGGCGCCAAATGGCGCAAGGTGGAGCAGCAGCACGCGGCCAGGAAGTACGTCGTCGCCAACGCCGACGAAGGCGACCCCGGCGCCTTCAGCGACCGCATGCTGATGGAGGCCGACCCGTTCCGCCTGATCGAAGCGATGCTGATTGCCGGCGTGACGGTGGGCGCCACCCATGGCATCATCTACCTGCGCAAGGAATACGATGGCGCCGCCACCGTGCTGCGCGACGCGCTGGCCCAGGCCTACGCGGCCGGCTGGCTGGGACATCAAGTCGCCGGTTCGGCCCACTGCTTCGACCTGGAACTGGTGCTGGGCCACGGCAGCTACCTGTGCGGCGAGGAGACAGCCATGCTGAACGCGATCGAAGGCCGGCGCCCGGAAGCGCGGCTGCGCCCGCCCCAGATCACGGACCACGGCCTGGAAGGCGCACCCACCCTGGTCAACAACGTGGAAACCCTGTGCGCCATTCCGTGGATCATGCAGCATGGCGCGGCGCGCTACGCGGCGCTGGGCACGGCCGGCAGCACCGGCACCAAGCTGCTGTCGCTCAGTTCCCTGTTCCGCAGGCCCGGCCTGTACGAAGTGGAGTTCGGCATCAGCCTGCGCACCATCGTCGAGATGCTGGGCCAGGGCGTGCGGCACGGCCGCTTGACGGGCCTGATGGTGGGCGGCCCGCTGGCCGGCCTGCTGCCGCCGTCCCAGTTCGATACGCTGCTCGATTACCGCGCCATGCAGGCCGCCGGTGGCGCCGTGGGCCACGGCGGCGTGCTGGCCGTGACGGACGCCACCTCCATCGCGCAACTGCTGGCCCACGTGTTCCGCTTCGGCGCGGTGGAATCGTGCGGCAAGTGCACGCCCTGCCACCTGGGCAGTCCGGAGCTGGCGCGCATGGCCACGCAAGCGGTGGCCGGACAGCGCGGCGATGGCCAGCGCTGGCGCGCGCTGGTCGAGGCGCTGGCCGCCACCAGCTTGTGTGGTCACGGCCGGGGGCTGGCCGAATTCGCGCAATCGATCGCCCGCCACTATCCCGAGGAACTGGCATCATGCTTCATCTGACCATCGACGGCGTGCCGCACACGGCGCAACCGGGCGACACGCTGCTGCACGTGCTGCTGGCGGCCCGGCGCGACATTCCCCACTTGTGCCACGACCAGCGCGTGCGACCGGCGGGCGGTTGCCGCATGTGCGTGGTGGAAGTCGAAGGCGAGCCGCGCCCCGTCTCCAGCTGCACCACCATCGTCGCCGAAGGCATGGCGGTGCGCACGGCCACGCCGGCCATCGAATCGCTGCGGCGGACCAATTTGTCGCTGCTGGCCGCGCGCTATCCAGCCGCCGCTGTGGAGGCGGAACCGGAGCAGCCCTTCCACCGGTTGCTGGCGCGCTACGGCGTGACGGCGGGCGGCGCGCCCTGGCAGGAACGCTACGCCGACGACAGCCATCCCTATCTGGGCGTGGCGATGGACCGCTGCATCTCCTGCAACCGCTGCGTGCGCATCTGCGACGAACTGCAGGGCCAATTCGTGTGGCAGGTATGGCAGCGCGGCGAACGCACCCATGTGGGCAGCGCGCTGGGCGGTTCATTGGCCGACAGCGGCTGCGTGTCCTGCGGCGCCTGCGCCGACACCTGCCCCACCGGCGCCATCTTCGACCGTCGTGACGCGCCGGCCGCCGCCACCGTCACGCAATGGACGCGCAGCACCTGCGTCTATTGCGGCGTCGGCTGCCAGATGGACGTGGGCAGCCGCGATGGCAAGGTGGTGGCCGTGCGGCCGGCCGAACACCCGGTCAACCACGGCCACCTGTGCGTCAAGGGCCGTTACGCGTTCGAATACAACCACGCGCCGGACCGCGTCACCACGCCCATGCTGCGGGACGGCGATGGCGGCGCCTGGCGCGCCGTCAGCTGGCACGAGGCGCTGGACCACGCGGCCGCCACCCTGCGGCGCATCCGCGACCAGCATGGCGCGGATGCCATTGGCGTACTCGGCTCGGCCCGCGCCACCAACGAGGAAAACTACCTGGCGCAGAAATTCGCGCGCATGGTCATCGGCACCAACAACGTCGATTGCTGCGCGCGCGTGTGCCACACGCCGTCAGCCAGGGCGCTCAAGGCCATGCTGGGGACGGGCGCGGCCACCAACGCCTTCGACGATATCGAACAGGCCCGCTGCTTCCTGCTATGCGGCTGCAACCCCACCGAGAACCATCCCATCGTCGGCGCCCGCATCAAGCAAGCCGTGTTGAAGGGCGCGGCGCTGATCGTGGTCGATCCGCGCCGCACGGAACTGGCTGAATATGCGCAGATCCATCTGGCCGTGCGGCCCGGCGCCAACGTCCTGCTGTTCAACGCCATGGCGGCCGCCATCATCGAGGAAGGCTTGCTGGACCAGCACTTCGTGGCCCAGCGCGTGGACGGGCTGGAGGAATTCACCGCCTTCTCGCGCGCCTATGCGCCCGAGGCGGTCAGCGGCCAATGCGGCGTGGCGGCGGCCGATATCCGCGCGGCGGCAAGGCTGTACGCCAGCAGCGAGCCGGCCATGTGCTTCCACGGCCTGGGCATGACGGAACACACGCAAGGTACGGAAGGCGTGATGGCGCTGATTAACCTGGCGCTGTTGACGGGTAACCTGGGCCGCGCGGGCAGCGGCATCAACCCGCTGCGCGGCCAGAACAACGTGCAGGGTTCCGCGCAGATGGGTTGCGAGCCGGCCACGCTGACCGGATCGCAGCCGCTGGCGCAGGCGCGCGCCCGCTTCGAAGCCGTGTGGGGCGGCGCCCTGCCCGCCACCGATGGCCTGGACCTGATGCAGATGCTGGACGGCGCGGCGGCCGGCAAGGTGAAAGCGCTGTGGGCGTTCGGCTACGACGTCTACATGTCGATGGCCAACCAGCACGCCAGCGAACTAGCCATGCGCCAACTGGAATGCGTGATCGTGCAGGACCTGTTCCTCAACGAGACGGCGCGCGCTTTCGGCACCGTGTTCTTCCCGGCCGCCAGCGTGTTCGAGCGCGACGGCACCTTCATGAATTCCGACCGCCGCGTGCAGCGCGTACGGCAAGCCGTGCCGCCACCCGGCGACGCGCGGCCGGACTGGTGGATCATCCAGCAACTGGCACAGCGCATGGGCCACGCGCAAGGCTTCAGCTTCGACGGGCCGCAAGCGGTCTGGAATGAAGTGCGGGCCGTGTGGCCGGCCGGCGCGGGCCTCAGTTACCGGCGGCTGGAAACGGAAAGCCTGCACTGGCCCTGCCCGCAACGCGACGACGACGCCCATCCCGGCACGCCCATCCTGCATGGCGACAGCTTCGCCGGCGCCACGCGCGCACGGCTGGCGCAAATTCCCTATGTGGCCACGCCCGAACAGTGCGACCGCGAATACCCGTTCGCGCTGATGACGGGGCGCGGCCTGTACCACTTCAACGCTGGCACCATGACCTACCGTGGCGGCAACGCGCAGTTGCAGGCCAGCGACCTGCTCGACATGGCGCCCGCCGACGCGGCCCGCCTGGGCCTGGCCGACGGCGTGCGCGTGCGCGTGCGCAGCCGCTACGGCGAGGTGGAGCTGCCGCTGCGGATCAGCCCCCGCGTCAAGCCGGGCGAACTGTTCACCACCTTCCACCGGCCCGACCTGCACGTGAACCGGCTCACCTCGCCGTACCGCGACCGGCTGGCGCACACGCCCGAATACAAGGTGACGGCGGTCTGCGTGGCGCCCGTATGAATGGCGGGTGTTGCAGGGCATGGTATGAGGGAAAGACCAACCCCTGAACGGCTGGACGATGAGAATCCAGCGTGGACGGCTGAGAGCGTCGCCAAGGTGGGTCCAGCTAACGAGGTGCTACCTCAGATATTCGGCGAGCAGATGGCCAAGGAAATGCTTAAGCCTCGTGGGCGTCCCCGCGTCGAGTTCCCAAAGGAGCGCATCAATATCCGGTTGTCGCAAGATGTCATCACTTATTTCAAGGCAGCGGGTGATGGCTTCTTTAGTGCGTGTTTGGTCAAATATCATATAGCGGCCAAATTCGCGCGCTAACCTAAGGACTACTGATTCTTATTCAAGGGGCGAATAGAAGATCCTGCGTTGATCCAAAAATAGTCATGCCAGACACGCTGAGATGAGATGATGCGTGTCGGCATGGGCATGGGCACTTACAGTGCATTCAAAAAACGCAGGCAGTGAGATGCAAGCAGCTTCGGGGCTTCGACCATGGGTACATGTCCCAGCCCTTCCAAGATCAGTTTCTCGCTGCCGGCAATTTTCTCATGGAGCAAGGCTGCATCTTCCACAGACAGTATTCGGTCTTCGGCTCCCCAGATAATGGAAGTCGGCACGGCGATCCGTTCAAGAATGGCGCGCTGATCTAGGTCGCGCGCGATATCACGGTAGATTTTTTCATCGATGGATGCACGGCTGATTTTCCTGTCGGCCAGCACGGCAAGGAAAAAACCGGGAATATACGGAGGTTTGCTCATCGCTGTATTCATCAGCAATTTGAAATCGGCAAGGCTGCGCACAGCAACCAGGGGATTATTGGTGCCGTCTTTGAACATGGCTGTGATGGTATCCGGTGTACTCTGCGCACCGGCACAGTCGATCAATTGCAGGGAAGCCAGCCGGTCGGGATGCTGGCTGGCCAGGCGCAGCGCAATGGCTCCTCCCATCGAATTGGCAATCAAATGCACTTTTTCCAGATCCAAACGGTTCATGAATGCAAGCACGCGGCTGGTTTGGTGCGAGATGTCGTAGTTGAGCGACAGGTCGGCGCTGCTATTTCCGTGTCCGGGCAAGTCGGGGATGACGATGCGGCGCGTCTGGCCCAGATGTTGGGCGAGGCTTAGCCAAGATTCTTTTTCGGCACCCGCGCCATGGAGCATGAGGATGGCGTGCTTGGCACGCTGCTCAATGCTGTCGAGATAGCAGATGGTGCCAAAACTCATTTCAACGCTGACAAGGCGTAGCTTGGCCGCCTTGGTTTGGTAGTCGATTGCTTTGGCAAGCGCACATGCGGCAAGACGCTTAAGTTGGGACGCGAAGATGGATGGCATGGGAGCTTTCAGGAGTGGCGGGATAGGTGAAAACCTCGGACGCGATCGGCACGCGGCTATTTTGTGCGTGTGCCATTGATGAAGAAACCAAGCATGTCTTCGTACAGGGTGAGCAGCGAGGAGTTGGGCCTGGCCAGCCAGTGCATGAGGCTCGACAAGCGCAAGAAGGCAAAATACTCGGCCAACTGTTCAGCACGGAGCGTGGCATCGATATTTCCATCGACCAAGGCGCGGCGCAACAGATCGAGAACCAGGCCATAAACAATGTCGTTGTCGGCGATCCGCTCGGAATTTTGCTGGCCGGCCAGCTGATAGGCGAGATAGGGGCCCATATACGGCTTCATCCGTTCCGCATAGCCCACTTCAATTTGCAATATATAGCGCAAGGCCGAAGGCAAGTCCGGGCTTGCATGGGCACCCGCACAAATCACTTGCTGGTGAGTGATTTGGTCTTGATGGAAACGGTGGGCGATCAGCGCTTCCTTGACGGGGAAATAGCGGTACAGGGTGGCCCGGGCCACATCGGCGGCCACGGCGATGGCTTCCATGGTGGTCGCTTCGTACCCTAACGTTTCAAATAATTGCCAGGCGCATGCCGCCATGTGCCCGGCATTTTCCAGTTGCTTGCGCGCCCTGCGCTGAATTGGCTGGGCCGGCGCTGAATTGCTTAGGTCCGACTGGCTGCTACGTTTCCGGCTAACAGGCTGCATACTTTGTCCATATTGAGTCAATGTCTAAAATTATACACTGTCTCAATATTTTTTGTTGACTTGGTGCTTGCCAGGCGTTTAGCCACAGCCGCTCCAGCAAGGTGTAACAGCGCAGTATATTTTCCATTGCGATTGAAACGCGGCGACCTGGAAATATGTCCTGACCCTGACGGCGTCAGGGCTTTCTGCCTACATCACTGAAACAACCTCGCGCTGATATCTGGAATTCAATGCCGCTGTTTGAAAGCGGATCGTGCTCGCTGAACGGCAAAGGCGCCCAAATCTCAAACCTTCTACCTGGCCTCACCCCGCTGACGAAAAGTTCTGGCGCAATCACAGCACCTCGGACCGTAGTCGAGTCGTTCTTCTGAAGTCCTTGCGCGGTTTGCTGATGTCTACCGGGGGCGGCAGGATGCTGCCAAGCTGGTGCGATACACTTTCCGTGGCTCAATGCCTGCATACGCAAATGAATCACTGACGGTGGAAATCGTCGCGCGCATGGCGCTTTCACACTTCGACGGTACGCATACGCCGATCTCCCAAACGATCTTTATCAGGATCGGCATAGTTGACTACAACGGAGCATCGCCCCTGATCCCGTTGGCGCGACGATGGCAAAGCTCCTTCCTCGACTCTTGGAACGCCAGCATTTGCCCACAATTTCTGTGGATAAGCTTGTTAACAAACAACCCGATCTCGATGCAAGCGGCTGATTTCAATAGACAAAAGCTCCTCGCGTATTTTTTTCGCAGGGTAAGTTATCCACTCTTCGAAGCGCATGAGTTCCGCGGCAGTTACGATGCTTGGCGAACACCAGGGTGGGCCGCTACCGTAATACAGGCTTTGCTTAGCGGGACAGAGGACTATCGGTCTCCGGCAGTGCCCGCATGATCGGTCTGCAGCATTTGGTCAACCACGTAATCTGACCCACTTCACCGCATAATTTGCACACGAAACTGCCCCACGTATAAGACACAATCCTGCTCATGACATAGAGTGGGGAATTGGAATGATCGACGTGGCATTACTAGGCATTATTCGCCCGCCCACCACGCATCAAGCGACTGATTTTTAAGGGGAAAATATAAACTGCTCAGTTTATAAGCAACGCGACAAGATTGATGTCGGCATAAGCAAAAAGGGAAGCCGCACGGCTTCCCTTTTTTGAATTCTGGAGCGGGAGAAGAGTCTCGAACTCTCGACCTCAACCTTGGCAAGGTTGCGCTCTACCAACTGAGCTACTCCCGCATAGGAGTTGTTACTGTGTCCACCGTGACCGCCATCCGCCTTGAAGCGTTTGGAGCGGGAGAAGAGTCTCGAACTCTCGACCTCAACCTTGGCAAGGTTGCGCTCTACCAACTGAGCTACTCCCGCGTGGAGGCAGAACTATAGCAGAGGGGCGCACAGTTTTTCAAGTACCCGCTGTCGTTTTCCACAAAAATTCCTGAAAACGTCACCGCCCACTCAATTGGACGGCGCCAGCGACGCCGCGAAAGCCGCGCGCGCCGGATGGTGCAGCACGTCCTTGCGCCACACCAGCATGGTGTCGACCTGGGCGATGGCCGGCGGCAGCGGATGCGTCTTGATGGTCCGGCCCAGCTTGCGCTGGCCGATGATCTCCATCGGCATCAACGCCACGCCCATGCCGGCCGCCACGCAGCCGATGATGGCCTCGAACGTGCCGAACTCGGAGATGCGGCCGGGCGCCACGTCCGCCTCGGCGAACCACGCTTCCAGCCGGCGACGGTAAGTGCAGCCAGAACGGAACACCAGCAGATTGCGGCGCGCCACGTCGTACGGCGTGCGCACGGGCGCATGGGCCGGACCGGTAATCAGCACCAGTTCTTCCGTGAACACGGGCACTTGCACCAGCTCCCCATGGGGCACGGGTGCGGCCACCAACGCCACGTCGAGCCGGTGGCGCAGCACGCCGTCCAGCAGATGGTCAGTCGGCCCCGTCTCCAGTAGCAGGTCCACCTGCGGATGCTGGCGGTTGAACGCCGCCAGCACTATCGGCAAGCGGGCCGCCGCCGTCGTCTCCATCGCGCCGATGCGGAGCGAGCCCGATGGCTGCTGATCGGGGCGCATGGCCGCCTGCGCCTCATCCGCCAGTTGCAGCAGGCGGTCAGCGTAAGCCAGCAGGCGATCGCCTTCAGCCGTGATGTGCAAGCCCCGGCCGGCACGGTGAAACAATGCCACACCCAGCGATTCCTCCAGCTGGGTCAGGCGGGCCGACACGTTCGACTGCACCCGGTTCAGCCGCGCCGCCGCCAGCGTCACGCTGCCCTCCTCGGCCACGGCTTTAAAGATACGCAAGGCGGACAATTCCATGGCACTCATTGATTCTTAAAAAACGATAGATTCAATCATTATTATTCATTTTTTTAAATAGTCAAAGGGCCGTATAGTCCTTCCATCTTCCGCACCGCGACCACCGAGGAACCGCCATGGCAACCGAACGCCCCACTTCTCCTGCCCTGCTGCTGGCCTGCAGCTTCGCCTTCATCATCGTCCAGCTGGACGTCACCATCGTCAACGTGGCCCTGCCCCGCATGGGTGCCGAACTGCACGCCAGCGTGGGCGCGCTGCAATGGGTGGTGGACGCCTACACGCTGGGCTTCGCCGTGTTCCTGCTGTCGGCAGGCGTAATGGGGGACAAATTTGGCTCGCGCCATGTATTCCTGGCCGGCTTCGGCCTGTTCTTACTGGCCTCGGCCGCCTGCGCGCTGGCGCCCAGCGCCCTGCTGCTGAACTGCGCGCGCGCCTTGCAGGGCGTGGGCGCGGCGCTGCTGGTTCCCAGTTCGCTGGCGATCCTGAACGCCGCCTACCGGCACGACCCAGCGCGGCTGGCCAAGGCCATCGGCTGGTGGACGGCGGCCGGCGGCGTCTCCATCGCGGCCGGCCCGGTGATCGGCGGCATGCTGCTGACCGTGGGCAGCTGGCGCAACATTTTCTGGGTCAACGTGCCCGTCTGCCTGGCCGGCTGCGCACTGACCTGGGCCGTGGTGCCGCGCGCGGCCGGCAAGGCGCCGGTGCGCCAACTGGACTGGCCCGGCCAGTCACTGGCCATCGTGGCGCTGGCCGGGCTGATCGCGGCCGTGATCGAAGCGCAGTCGCTGGGACTGGCCCATCCCGTGGTGTGGGGCGGCCTGCTGATGGCCGCCGTGGCCAGCATGGCGTTCATCGCCGTCGAACGACGCGCGGCCGCACCCATGTTGCCCTTATCGCTGTTCGGCAGCCGGCCGTTCTCTGGCGCCGTGCTGTTCGGGGTGCTGGTCAACTTCACGTATTACGGCATGATTTTCGTGCTCAGCTTTTACCTGCAACGGGTGCGCGGCTATAGCGTGATGCAGACGGGGCTGGCGTTCCTGCCGCTCACCGGGACTTTCATTTTTTCGAACATCGCCAGCGGACGGTTGGCGACACGGTCGGGATTGCGGACACCCATGGTGGCGGGAGGATTGATCTGTGGTGGCGGTTACGCGCTGCTGGGCGCGTGCGGCATCGCGCCGGACGCCAGCTTCCTGGCCATGCTGCCAGGGCTGGTGCTGATTCCGGCCGGCATGGGGCTGGCCGTGCCGCCGATGACGACGGCGATCCTATCGAGCGTGGAGAAGGAACAGGCGGGGACGGCGTCGGCCATCCTGAATACGGCCCGCCAGGTGGGCGGCGCGGCCGGGGTGGCCCTGTTTGGCGCCATCGTGGCCCAAGGCGACGGCGCGGCCATCACGGCCGGCGTGCGCGCGGTAATGGCCATGTGCGCGTTGCTGCTGCTGGCGGCGGCAGTGACGGCGGGCTGGACCCGGCCTGGCCAGGCCCGCCCCGCCCTCGCGCGGTGATGCCTTTATTTGTAGAAAACTTCGACGCGGCCCGTCAGCTTGATCAACATGGGGCGGCCTTTGCGGTCCAGCGACTTGCCGGAGGCGACCTTGATCCAGCCTTCGCTGACGCAATATTCTTCGACGTCGCGGCGTTCCTTGTCGTTGATCTTGATGCCGATGTCATTCTGCAACACGTCCACATTGTGGAATGGGCTGCGTGGATCGACCGACAGGCGGTCGGGTAATGGGGGGAGTGTGGTGGTATCGTTCATGGCCGCAATTATCCACGAGAATGGCCGGCGAGACAACGGCCGCACCCTGCCGCCCGGCGGCGCACCAAGGCCGATCGGTCCGTCCCGCCGTTTCAGCGCCCTGGCAGGCCATCGCCCGCGCCATCGGGCGCCGGCGCCGCCCCGGCCACGATGGCGGGCCGGTTGCTGACGACCGTCGCGGCGCCGGCCGCGATCCAGCCCGTCACATCGACCTCGCCGGTGGCGGCCGGTGGCGCATCAATGATGCCGACCCAGGCATCGCGGCCGCCGCGCTTGGCCAGGTACAGCGCCTGGTCGGCGATTTCCAGTATGGCCGGCCATTGTTCCTTGTGCTGCGACGGCGCGCTGGGAAACGACGCGAAGCCCAACGAACAGGTCAGGCGCAGCGTCGCGCCGCCATCGAGCGCGATGGGCGTGGCCGCAATGGTGGCGCGGATGCGCTCGGCCTGCACGCCCGCCTGGGCACGGGGCACACCGCGGCTGACCACCAGGAATTCCTCGCCGCCCCAGCGGACCAGATAGTCCGATTCCCGTGCGCACAGGCGCAGCTGCTGGCTGACGCTGCGCAGCACCAGGTCGCCCGCGGCGTGGCCGTGGCGATCGTTGACCTGCTTGAAATGGTCGATATCGATCAGGTAGAACACCATCGGCAGCACCTGCTCGGCGCCAAGGCGCAAGCTGTGCGCGACATCGCGCTCGACATGGGACAGGAAGTAGCGCCGGTTGCGCAGGCCCGTCAGCGCATCCGTCAACGACACCTCCTCCAGCGCCTGGTTGGCCGCCTGCAGCTCGGCCGTGCGGCTGGCCACGCGCGCCTCCAGCTGCTCGTTCATTTCCTGCAATTCGGCCAGCATGCCGTGGATCTGCGCATTGGCCAGCACCTGTTCGGCCAGCACCCCCAAGTGCGAACCGAACAGCACCTCGTCACGCGACCAGGGCCTGCCTTCGGTATGGCGCGCCACGTGCAGCAAGCCCACGCATTGGCCGCGCTGGCGCAGCGGAATTTCCAGCAACGAGTGCAAGGCCGCTCCGCCATAGAGCGCGTGCAATGCCGCGGCGTGGGGATGGAGGCGGATGTCGTGGGCCACGCGCGTTTCCTGCAGCGCCTCCACCGAATGCCAGTAGCCCGCATCCTGCGCCGCAGCGGCAGCGCGGGCGGGAGCTGCGGCGGCGGCCGGATCGGCGCCGGCGCACTGCGACCAGCCAGCGGTGCCCTTCCGCCAGATGGCCAGGCGCTCCGCATCGAGTATCTGCAGCCCGGACTGGCAGATGTGCGCCAGGGCCGCCTCCGGGTCGTCGCGCTGCAACGCCGGATCGCTGCTCAGCGCCAGCAAGGCGTCCAGCGGCGGCTGGTTGGACAAATCGTAGGGCCGCAATTCGTCCAGGCGTTCGGCCACCACCAGTTGCCGTATCAGGTGGGCCTGCAAGGCCTGCGACTGGCGCGCATGGCGCAAGGCCAGCGCGAAATCGCCTTTCGCCTCGGCCAGCTGCGCCAGTGCCTCGTGGCATTCGGCCTGCTGGCGCCGCGCGCCGTTGCGGCCGGCCAGCTCCAGCGCCGCCCCGTAGGTGGCCGCCGCCGCGTCGACCTCGCCGCGCTGCTGATAGATGGTGGCCAGCGTGCGCGTGGCGCCGGCCAGCAGCCAGGCGTGGCCGCAGCGCGCGCCCAGGTCGCGGGCCAGGACCACATAGTGCTGCGCCTCCTCCAGCGCGCCGGCGGCCAGCGCCAGTTCGCTCAGGTACCAGTAGATTTCCGCCTCGTAGTGACGCACCCGCCCCAGCCTGGCATGTTCCAGCGCCAGCGAAAACTGCGCGCGCGCGCCCTCGGCCTGGCCGATCATTTTCAGGTTGAAGCCCTGGTTGATGGCCACCTTGGCGATCAGGTAGGGATCGCCGACGGCGCCCGCCAGTACGCTGGCGTCGCCATGCAGGCGTGCCGCGGTACGGCCGTCGCCCATGGCGTCATACACCTGGCCCAGTCCCACGCGCGCCTCGATGCCAGCCTCCTCGTTCGGGCTGAGGCGGCACAGGTCCAGGCACTGGGTCCACAGCAGCGCGGCCTGGCGGTATTCGCCCTCGATGTAGCGGATGCGTCCCATCCCGACAAGGAAATAGGCCAGCGGGCCTGCCAGCCCGGCGGCGCGGGCCTCGGCGGCGGCGGCCTCCAGCGGCGCCAGGAACGACCTGGCCTGCCCCACCACCTCCAGGCAGACGAACTGCCGATAGACGATCTCGAGCGCCTGCGCCAGCTCGCCGCCGGCGCGCGCGCCGCCAGCCTGCCCAGCGCCGCGGCCAGCAGGCGGGGATGGGTGAACTGGCGCGCCAGCAGCCTGGCTAGTCGCTGTGGCGTCGGTACGGCATGGCGCGCGCGTTCGGCGCGGTTGAGGGATGATTTCATGGGCATGTTCAACTGGCGGTGGCGGCCGGCGGCGATCCTTATGGCACGGCGTGGACGTCAAGATACCGTATCGTCGCGGCGGCGTCATGCGGCGGCGTGAGGAATTGACGGAAACCCGCATAAGCAGGACTCACTATCCCCTTTCTCGCGTCGCGGTCGAAAAAGAAGGTATGACTGGCGCTCCACGCCATGGCCGCCCCGTTCCGGGCTGGCGATGCCGGCGCGCGCTGCGGCGAGACGGTGTGGTTCATCTCATTGAGCTGGCGCAAGGCGCCGCTGCCGGCCAGGAAGGTCAGCAGGCGGCGCGCCGCCTGCGGATGCTTGCCCGTGCCGGGCATGACCAGCAGGTCGAGCGGCCCTTCCTCATAGACCGGCACCAAGGGGGAAAGGCGGGGGAACGGGAAAAAGCCGATATCGTCCGCCATCGCCGCCGGAAACTTGGCCGCCACGAAGGCGCCCATCAGTATCATGCCGACCCGTTCCCGGTAAAAATAAGGCAGCACATAGTCCCAGTCGTTGCCCATGGCCTGCGCCAGGAAATAACGCCGCTCCAGCAGCACGCGCCAGGTGTCGAACACCTTGCGCACGCGGGGGTCGCCGAAGCGCTCCTGGCCGTGCAGCAGGCGGCGGTGAAATTCGATGCCGTTCAGGCGCAGGTCGAGAAAATCGAACCAGGCGGCGGCCGGCCAGCCATTCTTCGCCCCGACCGCCAGCGGTGCCAGGCCGGCCTCCTGCAACGTGGCGCAGGTGGCCAGGAAATCGTCCCAGGTGAGGGGCACCTTGAGCCCGAGCCGCGCGAACAAGGATTTGCGGTAGAAGAAACCCCACGGGTAGTACGCGATGGGCAACCCGTAGGCCTGGCCACGCACCCGCGTGGGGTTCAGGTCCAGCTCGCCCTGCGGGCCGTGCGACAGCTGCGCCACCAGCGCTTCATCGAACGGCCTGAGCAGCCCGCCGTCGACGGCGTTGCGCAACGGCTCGCCCCCCATCCAGAAAGCCACGTCGACCTTGTGACGCGCGATCAGGCTGGCAAAGGCGGGCCGGTACTGCTCATGCTGAAACACGGTGGCGGCCAGTTCGATGTCGGGGTTTTCCGCCTCGAAGCGATTCAATACGGCCTGCCAGGCGCTGCGCTGCTGCCCGCTCGAGACCATGTAATAGAACACCAGCTGCTCCCTGGCCAGCGCCTCGCCCGCCACCAGCGCGCACAGCAAGGCGCAGGTCCAGCGCCAGCGCGGCAGGCGGCAGGCGGCGCACAGGGCCAGGCACAGGAAACGGGCGCAACGCGAGGGCAAAGGCGGCATGGCGGGCTTAGAGAGGGTGGTCGGGTTGCGTTCGACAAGATACGTCAGAGTGCGAACATGGTCACCAACTCGCGCATGCGCCCGGCCCGGCGCGGGCCGCACTGGTGGCGCTCTCGCGCGCATAGCCCGTCCACAGGCGATCGGCCTGGAAGCCGATTTTCCGGATGGCCGCGTGCGCCGCGCTCATGGTCTGGAACACGCTGGCGGTGCGGTCCCGCCCCGCCACCAGCGGTCCGCTGCCACCGCCGCTGGCGGAGCCGGCGTCGATGATCACCGTAAACCAGCACTCCTCGACATTGAACTGTATGCCATGAAAATGGATCGCCACACCATCCAATTGTCCGCGCGCAAACGCATCCTGCGCCTCTTCCATGCTCCAAGATTTCATACACCGTCCCCCACTGATCATGCCACTTATTATTGTTGGCAGTACCGGACGATCATAGGTCCCAAAGCCCCATTTCACTTTTGCTTTTGGTGACACGGCGTACCCATTTCACGTCAACCGGGTCCAAACGGGGGGGCGGCGGCGGGGTCAGAAGCCTGGCCGATGCAAATGGCGCAAGTTATTAATTATTAAGACATATTATGCATTTGATCCGAAAACGGGAAGGACCATGCAGCGACAAGGAAACGGCCAAAAGGAAACGGCCGGAGCGCTCCGGCCGCAAGGGTGTGGCACGTGGAATTGTTAAACGCTTCCCATCCGCAAAGCAAGCAGGCGACGGAAGCGGGCGCCCGCCGACGCACCGCGCCGTGCGTCACGCCCCCATGCGCGCGACGAACCGGGCCGCCCGTTCAGTGACGGCGCGGTAGTCGCCCTGGGCTGCCGGGCCGCTCAGGCTGCCGCCGATGCCGACCGCCAGCGCCCCGTTGGCGAACCATTCCGGCAGGTTCTCGACCGTGACGCCGCCGGTCGGCATCAGCGGCGCCTGCGGCAAGGGCGCGCGCAAGGCTTGCAGATAGGCCGGCCCCAGCGTCTCGGCCGGGAACAGCTTGACCAGATCCGCCCCCGCCTCCATCGCCGTCACGATTTCCGTCGGCGTCACGGCGCCCGGCATGGACAGCACCTGGTAGCGCTGGCACATGCGTATCGTGGCCACGTTCACGGAGGGCGAAATGATCATCTGCGCACCTGCCAGGATCGCCATGCGCGCCGTTTCCGGGTCGAGCACCGTGCCGGCCCCCAGCAACAAGCCGTCGCCATGGCGCTGGCGCAGCGTGCGCAGCACCTCCAGCGTGTCCGGCGTGGTGAAGGCCACTTCCAGCGCCGTCATGCCGCCGGCGATGCAGGCTTCGGCCAGTTCCAGCGCGGCGTCGGCCGACGAGGAGCGCACGATCGCCACCATCGGGCGGCGCAGCAGGGTTTGCATCAGTTCATACTTGTACATGTCGGATTCCCGTTCGTTGCAGTTCAAGGCAAGGCGCCAAAGCGCGCTTCCGGTACGCCGCGCGCATCCGCCACCACGGCGCCAAACAGGCCGCCGGCCATCGGTTGCGCGGCCCGCGCTCCGGCGTCCAGGTGTTCCCACGCGGTGGTGACGAACAACTGATTCCATTCGGCGCCGCCCAGGCAGGGGCAACTGGGCTGGGTGACGGGCAGCGGCCAGCTCGCCACCAGCGTGCCGTCGGGCGCGTAGCGCGCCACACGCGAGGAGCCCCACTGCGCATTCCACAGATAGCCTTGCGCGTCGATGATGGCGCCGTCCGGCCAGGCATCGCTGCCGCGCAGGTCGGCGAACACGCTGGTGCGGGCCGGCCCGCCCGCGCCATAACCATCCCAGCGTTCGATCACCTGGCGCGTCGTGTCGCTGAAATACATGGTGTTGCCGTCCAGCCCGAAGCAGATGCTGTTGGCGATGGCGCACGGCGGCAGCGGCAACCGTTCCAGCGTCAGGTCGGTGTTGAGGCGATAGTAGCCGCCGATGGCTTGCTTGTCGGCCCGCTCGTCCAGCGTGCCGAACACGAAACGGCCCTGTCGGTCACAGCGGCCATCGTTGACGCGGGTATGGGGCAAGTCCGGTTCCACTTCGACGATGGTGGTCACGGCGCCGTCGCGCAGGTCCAGCCAGGCCAGGCGCGAGGCCAGTCCGGCCAGCAACAGGTCGGGATCGTCCGTCAGCGCGTAGCTGCACAGGCGCTCGGGCAAGGGCCACAGTTGGTGCTCGCCGGTGGCGGGGCTGTAGCTGTGCAGGAGTGCGCCGTGGATATCGGTCCAGTAGACCCGGCCGCGGCGCTCGCACCACAGCACGCCCTCGCCCAGTTCACTCTGGCCATCGACCAGCAAGCTCAGTTGCGCGTCCATCAGTGCGACTCGCGCGCAACGAACAACAAGTCCTGTTTTTTCATCCAATCGCGGTGGATGCAGGCGTCCATGTCATCGCCGCTTAACCAGTGCTGGCTGCGCAGGATGCGTCTCTTGGTGTCGGTCATATCGTGTCCGGGTGGTGATGTGAGAGTGACTGCCGATGCGGCGGCGCGCTGCCGTCAGAGGGCCAGGGCGGCGTCGGCCGGCACCAGCCCGCGCGCCGCCGCCACCGCCATCGCACCAGCGCCGGACAGCCCGGCCTGCTGCGCGTCGGTGGCGACGATGCGCCGGCCGTAGAAAAATCCATTATCTTCGATCAGCAGCGCCAGCGCGTCGCGCAGCATCGGTTTGCCGCAGATGACGATGGTGGTGTCGGGCCGCATCTGGATCGCGCTGCTGTTTTTCAAGGCCAGCACGTCATCCGACAGCACGGCGCCCAGCAGGAAGCTGGCGCGGTCGTCATGCTGCAAATCCGTGAACTGGGCCAGCGTGCGCACGCTGAAGCAAGCCCGCGCCAGGCCCGTGCGCTGGGCCGTGGAAGCCCCGGCCAGCAGCATGTCCGGCCGCAGTTCGCGCCCGAACTGGCCGCCCAGCGACTGGCTGATCAAGGTGTGCTGGGTGATGGCCTGCAGCAATTCGCCCGACAGCGTGGTGGCGCAGCCGGTGATGCGCTGCGACTGGTCGATGCTGACCAGCTTGGTATGCGAACCCGGCAGCACCAGCAAGGCGTGGCCATTCAGCTCCAGGCGGCGCAGCAGGCCGATGGTTTCCGTCTCCTCGCCGCGCATCATGTCCATCGCCTCGTGATTGAGCAGCGTCACCTTGTGGCTCTGGTTGCGCACCCCGGGAATGAACCAGATCGGCTGGGCGCATACTTCCGGCATTTCCATGCGCACCATGCCGCGCGCCAGTTCGGCCAGCCCCACGGGCGCCGTCAGGTGCGGCACTTCCACCAGCCCCAGGCTGGAAGTGATCATGCCGCTGGCCAGCACCAGCCCGACGTCGCCCGCTTCCAGCCCGGCCTGGGCCAGGGTCAGCTTGATGATGTCGCGCACGGCGTGCTTGAGGGCGTCCTTGCTGCCGCTGATGGCGCTGTCGCGCACCCCCACCTCCGCCGCCGCCTGCCCAAGCAGGACCCCGTCGCGCCACAGGTAGCAGCGGCTGTTGGTGGTTCCGGAATCAATGGTGATAATGTTCATGGCGCGCGTTTAGTAGTCCAAGCAGGAAGAAGCCACATCTTAGGTCGCGCACCCATGGCTGACTAATGACAAATTTTCGATATCCGATATCCTTTTTGATATCTGCTACCATCTCCCGCCCAAGCCGTAGCCCCGTGATTATCGCCGGCGCATGGCCTGCCGCGCATACGTATATCCATTTCGATATCACTTTCGCGGAAAAAGTCATTAGTAATGCGCTGTGGACTATTTATGATCCACACATCGCCGCCTGTGTCATACCGCCGCAAGCACGATAACCGTAAGCCGGCACACCGCACGGCCCACATGACCAAACCAACAAGATTCTGGAGACTACGAATGAAGATGAAGACTATGCTTGCCGCCCTGATGACGGTGGGCGCCCTGGGCGCCGTCTCCTACGCCAGCGCACAAGAAAAAGGCCTGATCGGTATCTCGATGCCGACCAAGTCGTCGGCCCGGTGGATCGCCGACGGCGACAACATGGTCAAGGTATTCAAGGAAAAAGGCTACAAGCCCGACCTGCAATACGCGGACGACGACATCCCTAACCAGCTGGCGCAGATCGAAAACATGATCACCAAGGGCGCCAAGGTGCTGGTGATCGCCGCCATCGACGGCACCACCCTGGCCGGTGCGCTGCAAAAAGCGGCCGACAAGGGCGTCAAGATCATCGCCTACGATCGCCTGATCCGCAATTCGAAGAACGTGGACTACTACGCCACCTTCGATAACTTCCAGGTCGGCGTGCTGCAGGCCCAGTACATCGAAAAAGCGCTGGAACTGAAAACGGCCAAGGGTCCGTTCAATATCGAACTGTTCGGCGGTTCGGCCGACGACAACAACGCCTTCTTCTTCTACAACGGCGCCATGTCCGTGCTCAAGCCGTACATGGACCAGGGCAAGCTGGTGGTGCGCAGCAAACAGGTGGGCATGGACAAGGTGGCCACCCTGCGCTGGGACGGCGCCGTGGCCCAGGCCCGCATGGACAACCTGCTGAGCGCCAACTACGGCAAGGCCCGCGTGGACGCCGTGCTGTCGCCGTATGATGGCCTGAGCATCGGCATCCTGTCCTCGCTCAAGGGCGTGGGCTACGGTACGCCTAAGCAGCCGTTCCCGGTGGTGACGGGCCAGGACGCGGAAGTGGCCTCGGTCAAATCCATCCTACGCGGCGAACAGCGCTCCACCATCTTCAAGGACACCCGTGAACTGGCCAAGGTCACCGCCAGCATGGTGGACGCGGTCCTGAGCGGCAAAACGCCACCGGTCAACGACACCAAGACCTACAACAACGGCGTCAAGGTGGTGCCATCCTACCTGCTCAAACCGGTCAGCGTGGACATCAGCAACTGGAAGCAGGTGCTGGTGAGCGGCAGCGGCTACTACAGCGAGTCGCAGTTCAAATAAGCGGCGCGCCCCGGCGGTGTGCAGCGCCGCCGGGGCATTCATGCAAGACAGTCCGAGAACCAATATGACCAATATCATCCTGGAAATGCGCGGGATAAGGAAGACTTTTCCGGGCGTTGTTGCGCTCGACCATGTGAACCTGAAGGTGCGCGACGGCGAGATCCACGCCATCGTCGGCGAGAACGGCGCCGGCAAATCCACGCTGATGAAGGTGCTGAGCGGAGTCTACCCGCACGGCAGCTACAGCGGCGACATCCATTATCAAGGCCAGGTGCGTGCCTTTGGCGGCATCGCCGACAGCGAACACGCTGGCATCATCATCATCCACCAGGAACTGGCGCTGGTGCCGCTGCTGTCGATCACGGAGAATATCTTCCTGGGCAACGAGCCTGGCCGCAATGGCGTCATCGACTGGCACACGGCCCACGCCAAGACGCGCGAACTGCTGCGTAAGGTGGGCCTGAACGAAGCGCCCGACACCCCCGTGAACCGGCTCGGTGTGGGCAAGCAGCAGCTGATCGAGATCGCCAAGGCGCTGTCCAAAGAGGTCAAGCTGCTGATTCTGGACGAGCCGACGGCCAGCCTGAACGAAAGCGACAGCGATGCCCTGCTCTCGCTGCTGCTGGAATTGAAGGCGCAAGGTATCGCATCGATCCTCATTTCGCACAAGCTCAATGAGATTTCCAAGGTGGCCGACGCCATCACGGTGCTCCGCGACGGCAACACGGTCGACAGCTTCGACTGCCGCGTCGAGAAGATCAGCGAAGACCGCATCATCCGCCACATGGTGGGCCGCGACATGGCCGAGCGCTACCCGCGCCGCACGCCCAACATCGGCGACACCTGCTTTGAAGTGCGCGACTGGCGCGTGCACCATCCGGAAAACGCGGAACGGCAGGTCATCAAGGGCATCGACCTCAAGGTGCGCAAGGGTGAAGTGCTGGGCATCGCCGGCTTGATGGGCGCCGGCCGTACGGAACTGGCCATGAGCATCTTCGGCCGCTCCTACGGCCAGAAAATCAGCGGCCAGGCCTTCAAGGACGGCAAGGCGATCGACGTCAGCACGGTGCAAAAGGCCATCAAGCACGGCATCGCCTATGTCACCGAGGACCGCAAGGCGCTGGGACTGGTGCTGCAGGACGATATCAAGCGCAACACCAGCCTGGCCAACCTGAACGGCGTGGCGCGCCACCTGGTGATCGACGAGGGCCGCGAATTCCAGGTCGCCGACGACTTCCGCAGCAAGCTGCGCATCCGCTGCGCCGACGTGTTCCAGCAAACGCTCAATCTGTCGGGCGGCAACCAGCAGAAGGTGGTGCTGGCCAAATGGCTGTTCTCCAGGCCCGATGTGCTGATCCTGGATGAACCGAGCCGCGGCATCGACGTGGGCGCCAAGTTCGAGATCTACACCATCATCAACCAGCTGGTGGCGGAAGGTAAAAGCATCATCATGATCTCGTCGGAGATGCCTGAACTGCTGGGCATGTGCGACCGCATCATGGTGATCAATGAAGGCAGCTGCGTGGGTGAATTCAGCGCGGCCGAAGCGACGCAGGAAAAAATCATGCGCGCCATCGTATTAAACGGAGACAAGCAACATGGGTAATCAAATCGAAGCCGGCGTGACCGGCGAACTGGCCAGCCACACCAAGCCGGCCGCCCCGGCCACGGCGGCATCGGCCGCGCCGCAGTCGGCGCCGCCCAAGGGGGCGTCGGCGCTGGGCTTCATCAAGAACAACCTGCGCGAGTACGGCATGCTGTTCTCGCTGGTGCTGATCATGGCCTTCTTCCAGTTCATGACCGACGGCACCCTGATGGAGCCGCTCAACATCACCAACCTGCTGCTGCAGAACAGCTACGTGGTCATCATGGCGCTCGGTATGCTGATGGTGATCGTGGCCGGCCATATCGACTTGTCCGTGGGTTCGGTGGTCGGTTTCATCGGCGCGCTGGCCGCCGTGCTGATCGTGAACTACGACTTCAATTACGTGGCGGCCGGCGCCCTGTGCCTGGCCATGGGCGGCCTGATCGGCGCGGCGCAAGGCTATTTCGTCGCCTACGCCAAGATCCCGTCCTTCATCGTCACGCTGGCCGGCATGCTGGTGTTCAAGGGCTTGACGCTGGCGCTGCTGCAAGGCCAGTCGGTCGGCCCGTTCCCGGAAGGCTTCCAGCGCCTGAGCTCCGGTTTCATTCCCGAACTGTTCGCCGGCGGCGACCTGCGTCTCACTTCCCTGCTGCTGGGCGTGGTGGCCGCCGTGGCGCTGGGCTACGTCAAGCTGCGGGCCCGGGCACGGCTGGTGGGCAGCGGCATGTCCGATGAACCGCTGGCCTTCTTCCTGGTCCGCAACGCGCTGCTGGCCGCCGCCATCGTCTACTTCAGCTACCTGCTGGCATCCTACAAGGGCATGCCCAATGTGCTGATCGTGATGGCGCTGCTGATCATGGCCTACACCTTCATCGCCAACCGCACCGTGATCGGCCGCCGCGTGTACGCCGTGGGCGGTAACGAGAAGGCCAGCCGCCTGTCGGGCATCAAGACGGAACGGGTGAGCTTCGCCACCTTCGTCAACATGGGCGTGCTGGCCGCGCTGGCCGGCCTGATCTTCGCCGCCCGCCTGAACACGGCCACGCCGAAAGCGGGTAACGGCTTCGAACTGGACGTGATCGCGGCCTGCTTCATCGGCGGCGCCTCGGCCTCGGGCGGCGTGGGCAAGGTGATGGGTGCGGTGATCGGCGCCTTCGTGATGGGCGTGATGAACAACGGTATGTCCATCATGGGCATCGGCATCGATTACCAGCAGGTGATCAAGGGACTGGTGCTGCTGGCGGCCGTATTCGTGGACGTCTACCACAAGAACAAGTAAGGAACGATCAAGGAACAACTATTTCTCCCCTTTGAACCCGGCAAGCGCCTGCTAGCCGGGTTTTTTTTCCTCCCGCCATCCCAAGAATTCCAGCGCCCTTGATGGCCACCGAACTGGACCTTGTTCCTGCCCGGCGCGATGCGTCCAGGAGTATTGGGACCGGTGACGGCTGTCACTGCTTGTCCAGGCTCGCACTGCCCCGGATCAAGGTCACCTTGGTGATCTTGCCGTCGTTGACTTCGTAAATGGCGATCGCTTCCATCCGGCCCGGACCGGCGGCCTGAGTGTTGAGGATTTGCTCGTAGTCGATGACCACGTTGCCCATGACGATACGTTTGTCCACCGTGGCGTGCAGGCGGGGATCGTTGAAACGCTTGGTTTCATAGAATTCCTGGATCTGCGCCGCGCCCTTCATGAGCGGCTTGGCCGGAAATTCAACCACTTCCGCGCCCGGGTCGTAGGTCGCCATGAAGGCCCGGATGTCATGAGCGTTATAGGCGTTCAGTTGTTGCTGGACGACGGATTGCGCATCCGAGGCCAGCGAAGGCGCCGCGTAGGCAATGCATGTCAAGCCGAGCGCCACGCCCATCGCCGTGCGGTTAAGTGCTTGCATTTTGTCTCCTTCAGGTGTTGTGGAACGATCAGTTGCGAGACGATGCCGGCACGGCCTGCACGCTTTCGGGCACCATGCGCGCGCCAAGCATGCGCATGGAGTCCGTCAGGGTGCTGCAGCGGATGCGCAAGGCTTCGGCCTCGGCTTCCACGCGGGCGATGTCGGATTTCAGGGCTTCGTTATCGAGCGCCGCCAGGTCCAGGCCGACCTGGTGCACCGCGTAGGCCAGCACTTCCAGCTCGTCGGCCCGATACGCCGCACCGCCCGGCTTGGCGTCGAGCAGGACGAAACCGCGCAATTCGCCCCGATGCAGCATCGCAACGGCCAGTTCGCCGGGCTGCCTGCTCAGGGTTTCCGCCACCAGCACGGGCTTGCGGGATTCGGCCAATGCTGTCGCCAGCGGGTCGTCGATGTCGATGGATGGCGCGTCGCCGCTAACAAACATGCCGGCCCTGAGCCTGTACAAGCGAACCTCCGCGCCGGCGAAACGCGCCAGCGCGCGCGTCGTCTGCTCGATCAGCGCCCGGCGCGAACGAACATGGGCCGCTTCCCGCACAAACTGGCGCAGCGCGTTTTCCGCCTGATGCCACGAGTGAAAGAACAAGCGTTCAATCCAATGCTCGACGCCGTGCCGCAAGCGATGAAATGCCAGGTACACGCCAAGCGCGATGGCGCCGTCGAGCAAGACATTCTTCTCGCGGCCTTCGACATGGACCACGTGTCCGACCAGCCATTCGACCAGGCCAAAGGCGACCAGTAACAGGATGCTGGTCACCGAATACACCAGGGTGCGATTGATGGCGAAGCCGAAGTCGAAGATCCGGTGGCGCAGCACGGCATAGGTCAGCACACTTTGCGCGACCGACCACACCATGCCGTTGACGATATTCCAGCTCGACGTGAAACTGCCGATCTGCAAATCGAACGGCGCCCATTGCACCAGAATGTCGGCGAGCGAAGCGACGCACAGCGCCCATGCCAGCCAGCCAAACCGGACGCGCAGCGCTCCTTTGCTTTCCCACCACCCGGCCAGCAAGGCCGTGACCAGCACCAGCGCTTCGACAACGGTGGTTGCAACGAACACGCGCCTGGTCCAGGCGGACTCGTAAAGATCCGTATGCTTGGCCACCATGAGCGTGGTCGCGGCGGCGGACAGCGCATACATCAGCCAGCGCTGGCGATACAGGAAAGCGCGTAGCCCCTGCGGCCGCTCGTCCGGGTAGCGCAAGGCGAACAAAGGCAGCAGCGGCCCGATCGCCCAGAACACCAGCATCCACGGCAGCCACAGCAACATGCGCAAGGTGCCCGGCGGCGTGAAATTGACGTAATTGGCCAGCGCGACCAGGATCAGGTAGAGCGACAGCATGCGATAGCAGGCGCCGTCCGGCTTGCGCAGGCCGGTCAGCAGGCCCAGCACAAGGCTCAGCCACATGGAGGCCCAAACCAGGACGTAGCCGGTGATCTCGCTGCTGTTGAACGGCGTTTCGGTGGCCATCACCAGCAGGCGGGTGGCGCTTGCCCCATGAAACAAGGTCATGCCCACCTGTTCGCCCGGCGTGCGCACGGTCTTGCGGGCGGTGTTGTCGTCGAACGCCAGGGTGTCGCCGGCGACAGCGCCGGCCAGCCCCAGTTGCGAGCCCGGCGCCACATTGTCGATGATGCGCCGGTGCCGCCCATCGGCGTACCCGTCATGCCCGGTGTATCCGAGGCTGCCTTGGGTGCCCCTGGCCAGCGCGGCGACGCCATAAGCCATCTCGACACAGATCGCCAGCGCCGACAAGCCGGCCAACAGCAGTACCAGCAGCTTCCAATGTTTGGCTCGCATGCGCCCCCGTTACTATATACAGACCTTGATCCTCAAGGTTTTGGCCAGCCAAGTTCGGCATGATTGTTGCCCCCAGTCGTCCATGATCCGGGGGGTGTTGTCACCGGACTTGGTGGGTGGCTGGTGATCGC
>NZ_JACEZU010000017.1 GCF_014042355.1 Rugamonas apoptosis | reverse complement strand
CTCTTGCGAGTATCCTATTTCATTTATTTCTTGTGAACATTTGATATTTTAAGTATCACGAAGACTGGCTTCGTGTGCACTTCCATCAAACGTCCACACTTATCGACTGTGAATTTTTAAAGAACTTTATTCGGTACTGCTTGCTGCGAATCGTTTTGTTCGTCAGCAGAGAGATGAGATTATGCGGTGTTTCGTGCAGCTCGTCAACCCCTCGTTTTTTTCCCCGCTCAACTCGCATTTTCGTGCGCCGTTTTGCGGGGAGGCGAACTATATCAAAGGCCGTCGAACTTTGGCAAGCGCTTTTCGAGGAAGGCATGCATGCCCTCTTTCTGGGCCGGCGTGCCGAATGCTGCGTGGAACAAACGGCGCTCGTAATTGACGCCTTCCGTCAGCGTCGTTTCGAACGCGCGGTTGACGGCATCCTTGATCATCATCGCGACGGAAGTCGGCATGGCGGCGATGGTGGCTGCTGCGGCCAGGGTTTCTTCAATCAGCTTGTCGGCCGGGACCACGCGCGACACCAGGCCGATACGCTCCGCTTCTGCCGCGTCGATGGTACGCGCCGTCAGCAGCAGGTCCATCGCCTTGGCTTTGCCGATAGCGCGGGGCAGGCGCTGGGTGCCGCCCGCGCCCGGCGTGACGCCGACCTTGATTTCCGGCTGGCCGAACTTGGCATTGTCGCCCGCGATCAGGAAATCGCACATCATGGCCAGTTCGCAGCCACCGCCCAGCGCATAGCCGGACACGGCGCCCACCACCGGCTTACGCACGCGCAGGATGTGCTCCCAGTTGCGGGTGATGTAGTTGTCGCGATAGGTGTCGGTGTACGTGTAATCAGCCATGGCCGCGATGTCGGCGCCAGCGGCGAATGCCTTCTCGCTGCCGGTGAGGACGATACAGCCGATGGCCGGATCAGCGTCGAATTTATACAGAGCGTCGCCCAGCTCATTCATCATGCGGTCGTTCAGCGCATTCAGGGCCTTGGGGCGGTTCAGGCGGATCAGCGCCACATTGTCATGAATTTCTACGATCAGGTCTTCATACTGCATCGAGCTCTCCTCCAATTGAACAGGTATCCATCGATTGTAGCGTCTATCTATGGAGAAGGGGCACTGGTATGATGAGCTGCTTGATCCGCTGCCCTGACAGGACCTCCCATTCTTACCGTATTCCGACTCTACTTGCGCGACAAGTTCGGCGGCGACGCCCTGTTGCGTAATGCCGACTTCCGGCGCTACTGGTTCAGCAGTGTGCTCAATGGCTTCGGCGGCCAGGTCAGCGGGCTGGCGCTGCCGCTGTGCGCCGTGCTGCTGCTGCACGCCACACCGGCGCAGATGGGTATCCTGGTCGCCGCCCAGGCTGTCCCGTTCGCGCTGTTCGCACTGCCGGCTGGCGTCATCCTGGACCGCAACAGCAAATTCCCCATCCTGCTATTGAGCGAGTCTATCCAGGCCATCTCACTGGCCAGCATCCCCGCCGCCTACTGGATGGGTGCCTTGTCCATCCACTGGATGTATGCGAACGCCTTCGTGCTGGGCACGTGTTCGGTGGTGGGCGGTGGAGCCGAACAGATCTTCCTCACCTACTTGACCGGGCGCGAAGGCCTGATCGACGCCCAGTCCAAATTGACGGCCACCGATTCCGCCTCGCGCGTACTGGCGCCCGGCATCGCCGGCATCCTGATCCAGTGGCTGACTGCACCGTTCGCGGTGCTGCTCAACGCCATCGGCTTCGTGGTATCCGTCTTCAACCTGCGCCGCATCAGCGTGCGCGATCCGCGCCCCGCCCCATCGGACAAGCACCCACTGCGCGACATCCACGACGGCCTGAAATTCATCTGGGGTCAACCGCTGCTGCGCACTCTGGCCTGGGCCACGGGTTGCTGGCATTGGCTGTTCTATGGCTACACGGCGCTGGTGATTTTGTTCGCCACGCGCGAACTGGGCATGACGCCGGGGATGCTGGGAACGACGCAAATGGTAGGCGGGTTAGGTGTTTTCGCCAGCTCGCAACTGCTCAAGCCCCTGAATCGCCGGTTCGGGCCGGGCCGCACCATCCTGGTCGGCGTGGCGGCGACGGTGCTGGGCTTTGTGCTGACCCCCATCATCCCGGCCGAACTGCTCGGCAGCCGTACCGCCAGCGCCATCGCCTACGCCGTTCTGGTGTTCTTCTTCGACTGCGGCGTCATGTTGTTCTTCATGCCCTACATGGCCTTGCGCCAGAGAGTAACGCCAGACGAATTCCTGGGCCGCATGACCTCCACCATGCGCTTCCTGACGGTGGCCACCGCGCCCGTGGGCGCGATGTTGGCGGGGGCCGTGGCCGAACACTACAGCATCCGTACCGGTTTAACCTGCGTGGCTGCCGGCGGCGTGCTGCTCACCATCGCCCTGCTCTTATCCAAGCCTATCCGGGCCGTGCGGCCCTGAACAGGAGCGACCGCCCGCCGCGAAAATCAACGCGCCGGCGCCTGGCGCGGCAACAGCAGCCAGATCGCGCCGCGCTGTTTCATGCGGCCCGCGTTGTCGGCCGCCTCGGTGCCGAAGCCAAAGAAGTAATCGACCCGGATCGCGCCACGAATGGCGCCGCCTGTATCCTGCGTCATCACCAGCCGTTGCAGCGGAATGTCGCTGTTGGGCTGCGTGGTGGAGAGGAACATGGGCACACCCAGCGGCAGTTGCGTCTTATCGATGGCCACCGAACGCTGCGGCGTCAACGGCACGCCCAGCGCGCCCTTCGGCCCCACGCGCGGATCGGGCAAGCGCTCCTCCTTGAAGAACACATAGCTGGGGTTGACGTTGAACAGTTCCTGCATGCGGGTGGGATGCCCTGCGATCCACGCCTTGATGCCCTGCGCCGAGGCCTGCTCCATCGTCAGCTCACCCTTGTCCACCAGCCAGCGGCCGATCGACTTGTACGGATGGCCATTCTGGTCGGCGTACGCCACCCGCACGGTTTCCTGGGTGTCGGCCAGTTGCACCCGGCCCGAGCCCTGCACCTGCAGGAAGAACGACTCCACCGGATCATCCACCCACAGCAATTCCTTGCCGCTCGCGTCAGCCCGCTCGATCTCGGCACGGCTGGAATACGGCACCACCTTCTTGCCCACCAGCCGCCCGCGCAAGCGCATCCCCTTCAACTCGGGATACACGCTTGCCAGGTCCACAGTGAGCAAATCATCGGGCACTTTGTACAAAGGCGTCTGGTACGGGCCGCCACGCTTGCGGGCGCCGCGCAGCAGCGGTTCGTAGTAGCCGGTGATCAGGCCATCCTGCGCGCCGTCCGGGGCGATGACCTGGTTCGGCACCAGGAAGGCCTCGAAGAAGGTACGGATCGCCTGCTCGTCGCCGCCATTGACGGTGCGGGCGATGGTGCACACTTCCTTCCAGTCCGCCTGCTTGACCAGCACCGTGCACGAGGACATGAAGGCCGGCCAGGCGGCGCGCACGTCGTCGCGGTCCCAGCCCGGCAGCGCGGCGAAGGTCGACGGCACGAACTGCGGCGTGGTGGGTAACGGAGTTGGCACCGGCGTCGGGGCCGGCGTGGGCGTCGGGGTGGGCGCGGGTGCCGGCACCACGGGTGGCGCGGGCGGGCGCGGCGGCGCCGTGGTACAGGCGGCCAATGCCAGCGCGACGGCCGTCAGCGAAACGAGTAAACTACTACGTGTAAATGACATAAGGATAACTATGTGGGTCTTGATGTTAGAAGCGATTGTGGCGTTCTTCCTGCTGGTCTTCATCGTCTGGTGGACCATGTACTCGGGCAAAAAACCCGCCCAGCAACAAAATAAGCAGAAGAATGACGACACGAAGTGAGGCGCGCCAGCGACGCGCCCCGGTGCTGCGCCGTGGACCGCGTCAGTGCAAGGTGCGCGGCAGCGACAGGACGAATTCAGGAATCTTGACTTCGAACTGGTGACCATCCTCGGCCACGCAGAAATACTCGCCCGTCATCGAACCCTGCTGGGTTTGCAGCGCCGTGCCGCTGGTGTATTCGAACTGCTCGTTCGGCTGCAGCAAAGGCTGGTGGCCCACCACGCCCAGGCCGCGCACTTCCTCGACGTGGTTGTTGGCGTCCGTGATGACCCAATGGCGCGAGATCAGCTGCGCCGGCACCGTTCCCGTATTCTTGATCGTGATCGAGTAAGTGAACACAAAATTGGTGCGCTCCGGGTCCGACTGCTCGGGCAGGTACTGGGTTCTGACCGACACAGTAAATTCGTAAGTGGCCATCGACTTTCCTTAAAAAACGGTAAAACGTGAATCGCCGGCAATGATAGCGATTCATTATCGTCAGTCCTACATTGCACTCCAAATTGGAGCAGGATGCAAGCTGCCGCGGCCAAAACGGTCCATAAAACCGGGCTTCAAACAGGCGCGGCCACGCCAGCGAGCGTAAAATAGCGCATCTTTTTAAAATGCAAGCACACTGCACGCCCACACCATGACCACTTTCCGCATCGCTCCCAGCATCCTGTCCGCCGACTTCGCCCGCCTGGGCGAGGAAGTACGCAATGTCGTCACGGCCGGCGCCGACATCATCCACTTCGACGTGATGGACAACCATTATGTGCCGAACCTGACCATCGGCCCGCTGGTATGCCAGGCGATCCGCCCGCACGTGCAAGTGCCGATCGACGTGCACCTGATGGTCAAACCGGTCGACCGCCTGATCCCCGACTTCGCCAAGGCCGGCGCCAACATCATCACCTTCCACCCGGAAGCGTCGGAGCACATCGACCGCTCGCTGCAACTGATCCGCGACAACGGCTGCAAGGCCGGCCTGGTGTTCAACCCCGGCACCCCGCTGCACTACCTGGACCATGTGATGGACAAGATCGACATGATCCTCATCATGTCCGTCAACCCCGGCTTCGGCGGCCAGTCCTTCATTCCCGAAGCGCTGAAAAAAATCGCGCTGGCGCGTCGCAAGATCGATGAATCGGGCCGCGACATCCTGCTGGAAGTGGACGGCGGCATCAAGATCGACAACATCGCCGCGGCAGCGGCAGCGGGCGCCGACACCTTCGTCGCCGGCTCGGCCATCTTCGGCCAGCCCGACTACAAGGCCGTGATCGACGCCATGCGCACCCAACTGGCGACGGTGTAAGCATGAAGGTACTGGCAGGCGTGCGCGCCGCGATCATCGATCTGGATGGCACCATGCTCGACACGGTGCCCGACTTCCACGTGGCCATCAACGCCATGCGCGCCGAACTGGGCCTGGCGCCCATTTCGCAACAGCAGATCGCCAACATGGTGGGCAAGGGTTCCGAGAACCTGATCCGCAGCGTGCTGGCGCTCGACTTTGACGCGGCCGGCGTGGAACAGCATTTCGAGGCGGCGCTGGGTTCCTACCAGCGCCACTACCTGGCCATCAACGGCAACCACAGCGCGCTCTATCCAGACGTGATCGCGGGCCTGGAAGCGCTCAAAGCGCAAGGCCTGCGCCTGGCCTGCGTGACCAACAAACCGATCTCGTTCGCCACCCCGCTGCTGCACCAGAAAGGCCTGCACGGCTATTTCGACGTGGTGTACGGCGGCGATTCGCTGGCCCGCAAGAAGCCGGACCCGCTGCCGCTGCTGACGGTGTGCGAACAATTCGGCCTGGCGCCGGCCGCCGTGGTGGCCATCGGCGATTCGTCCAACGACGCGCAAGCGGCGCGGGCGGCCGGTTGCCCCGTGTTGACGGTGCCCTACGGTTACAATCACGGACAGGCTATACACGAAACCGATTCCGATGGTATAGTTGACACGCTGCTAGAAGCGGCACGCCAGATTCGTTTGCATAACTGAATTGCATACTGCGCTCAACTGAAAATGTTTCTCACCAAAAAACACACTGTCACACAACCAGGCTCGATTGAGGCCTGGCTTTGGCGACGCTGGCAATCCTGGCAAAAGTAACAAGCCGAATTGATTGCTGTCGCACGTGCCCGCGCACCCGACAGGTTTTTTGAAAACCCACCGCCGCTCACAATGCGGCGGCATGGAGAGAAACATGACCGAACTCGAATTCAAATCGTTGGCCAATGAAGGCTACAACCGTATCCCGCTGATCGCGGAAGCGTTTGCCGACCTCGAAACTCCCCTCACGCTGTACCTCAAGCTGGCCCAGACCCAGAACGCGGGCAAGAACACCTTCCTGCTCGAATCGGTGGTGGGCGGCGAGCGTTTCGGCCGCTACTCTTTCATCGGCCTGCCCGCCAATACGCTGCTGCGCAGCTCCGGCAATGTGACGGAAATCGTCCGCAACGGCGCCGTGATCGAAACCCACGAGGGCAATCCGCTCGAATTCATCGAACAATTCCAGTCCCGCTACAAGGTGGCCCTGCGCCCCGGCATGCCGCGCTTCTGCGGCGGCCTGGCCGGCTACTTCGGCTACGACACGGTGCGCCACATCGAGAAGAAACTGGCCGCCACCTGTCCCAAGGACGACCTGGGCC
This sequence comes from Rugamonas apoptosis, assembly GCF_014042355.1. Taxonomy (GTDB): domain Bacteria; phylum Pseudomonadota; class Gammaproteobacteria; order Burkholderiales; family Burkholderiaceae_D; genus Rugamonas; species Rugamonas apoptosis. Next base: position 82,411 of record NZ_JACEZU010000017.1, on the reverse strand, counting down.
TGCCCGATATCCAGCTGATGGTGACGGAAGAACTGGCCGTGATCGACAACCTGTCGGGCAAGCTGTACCTGATCGTGTACGCCGATCCCACCCAGCCGGAAGCCTATTCCAAGGCCCGCCAGCGCCTGAAGGACCTGCGCGTGATGCTGCGCCGTGGCGTGGACGCGCCCGTCACTTCCAGCTCGGTGCGTACGGAAGCCATCCGTGAATTCGACAAGGCCGATTACCTGAAAGCGGTGGCCAAGGCCCACGAATACGTGATGGCCGGCGACCTGATGCAAGTGCAGATCGGCCAGCGCATACGCAAACCCTATGTCGATTCGCCGCTGACCCTGTACCGCGCGCTGCGTTCGCTGAACCCGTCGCCGTATATGTACTTCTACAATTTCGGCGACATGCAGATCGTTGGCGCCTCGCCCGAGATTTTGGTGCGCAACGAGACGGCGCCGGACGGCCAGAAGAAAGTCACGCTGCGCCCCATCGCCGGCACCCGCCCGCGCGGCAGCACGCCCGAGCGCGACGCCGAACTGGCGACGGAACTGCTGGCCGATCCAAAAGAGATCGCCGAACACGTGATGCTGATCGACCTGGCCCGCAATGACCTGGGCCGCATTTCCGACATCGGCAGCGTCAAGGTCACCGACCGTCTGGTGATCGAAAAGTATTCGCACGTGCAGCACATCGTCTCCAACGTGGAGGGCAAGCTGGAGGACGGCCTGTCCAACCTGGACGTGCTGCGCGCCACCTTCCCGGCCGGCACCCTGACGGGCGCGCCCAAGGTGCGGGCGATGGAAGTGATCGACGAGCTGGAAATCTCCAAGCGCGGCATCTACGGCGGCGCCTGCGGCTACCTGTCGTTCGGCGGCGAAATGGATGTGGCGATCGCCATCCGCACCGGCGTGATCAAGGACGGCAACCTGTACGTGCAGGCCGCCGCCGGCATCGTGGCCGACTCCATCCCCGAGATGGAATGGCAGGAAACTGAAAACAAGGCGCGCGCCGTGCTGCGCGCCGCCGAACAAGTGCAAGATGGCCTGGATGGGGAGTTCTGAGATGCTGCTGATGATCGACAACTACGACTCCTTCACCTACAACATCGTGCAGTATTTCGGCGAATTGGGCGAGGACGTGCGGGTCTACCGCAACGACGAAATCACGATCGAACAGATCGAGGCGCTCAATCCGGACCGCATCTGCATCTCGCCCGGCCCCAAGGACCCGTCGCAGGCCGGCATCTCGCTGGCGGTGCTCAAGCACTTCGCCGGCAAGAAGCCTATCCTGGGCGTGTGCCTGGGCCACCAGGCCATCGGCGAAGCCTTTGGCGGCAAGGTGATCCGCGCCAAGCAGGTCATGCATGGCAAAACTTCTCTCATCGCGCATACGGGCGTGGGCGTCTTCAAAGGACTGCCCTCCCCCTTCACAGTGATCCGTTATCACTCGCTCGCCATCGAGCGCGCCTCGCTGCCTTCCTGCCTGGAAGTGACGGCCTGGACCGACGACGGTGAAATCATGGGCGTGCGCCACAAGGAATACGACATCGAGGGCGTGCAGTTCCACCCCGAGTCCATCCTGTCGGAACACGGCCACCAGCTGCTGAAGAATTTCCTGGTCCGCTGAGGAGGGGCGTACGTCTTCACGTACGTCTTTGCTCCCCCTGCTGCGACCCGCGTTCAAATCATTGAAGAAGGAATTGCCATGCCGATCACCCATCAAGAAGCCCTGCTGCGCTGCATCGAACACCGCGAGATTTTCCACGACGAGATGCTGCACCTGTTCCGCCAGATCATGTCCGGCGAAATGTCGCCCGTGATGATCGCGGCCCTGACCATGGGCCTGCGCGTGAAAAAAGAAACCATCGGCGAAATCGCCGCCGCCGCGCAAGTGATGCGCGAATTCTCCACCAAGGTGCCGATGGCCGACACCAGTGGCCTGCTCGACATCGTCGGCACCGGCGGCGACGGCGCCCACACCTTCAACATCTCCACCGCCTCCATGTTCGTGGCCGCCGCCGCCGGCGCGCGCGTGGCCAAGCATGGCGGACGCAGCGTGTCGTCCTCGTCCGGCAGCGCCGACGTGATCGAAGCGCTGGGCGCCAACATCAACCTGAAGCCGGAGCAGATCGCCCAGTCGATCGCGCAGACCGGCATCGGCTTCATGTTCGCCCCCAACCACCATGCGGCCATGAAGCACGCGGCCCCGGTGCGGCGCGAACTGGGCGTGCGCACCATCTTCAACATCCTGGGCCCGCTCACCAATCCAGCCGGCGCACCCAATATCCTGATGGGCGTATTCCACGCCGACCTGGTGGGTATCCAGGTGCGGGTGCTGCAGCGCCTGGGCGCGCAGCACGCCATGGTGGTCTATGGCCGCGACAACATGGACGAAGTGTCGCTGGGCGCGGCCACCATGGTTGGTGAACTGGTCAACGGCGAAATCCGCGAATACGAAATCCATCCGGAAGACTTCGGCCTGCAGATGATCGCCAGCCGCAACTTGAAGGTGGCCGACGCCACCGCCTCCAAGGCCATGATGACCGAAGCGCTGACCGGCCAGCCCGGCGCGCCGTACGACATCGTGGCCCTGAACGCCGGCACCGCCCTGTACGCGGCCGGCGTGGCCAGCTCGATCGAGGATGGCCTGAAGCGGGCCCGTATCGCCATCGAATCGGGCGCCGCGCTCAAGAAGATCGAGCAATTCGTGCAGGTGACGCAGACCCTGGGCGCCACCAACTGAGGACAGGCCATGTCCGGCGCGCGCCACCTGCCGCCGGACTTGCCCCTGTCCCCGCCCCGCACCTGGCCCTGCCCGAACAACACTAGCATCCCACTTTTCACTGGTTCCCATCATGTCCGACATCCTCAACAAAATCCTGGCCGTCAAGGCCGACGAAGTGGCCGCCGCCAAGAAGCACCGCAGCCTGGCCAGCCTGCGTAGCGAAGTGGAAGGCAACGCCGAACTGCGTGCCGGCTTGCGCGGCTTCGAGGCCAGCCTGCGCCGCCACATCGCCGCCGGCGCGGCCGGGGTGATCGCGGAAGTGAAGAAAGCCTCGCCCTCCAAGGGTGTGCTGCGGGCCGATTTCCGCCCGGCCGACATCGCGGCCAGCTACGCGGCCGGCGGCGCGGCCTGCCTGTCCGTGCTGACGGACGTGCAGTTCTTCCAGGGCGCCGTTGAGTACCTGCAACAGGCGCGCGGCGCCTGCGCCCTGCCCGTGCTGCGCAAGGATTTTTTGGTCGACATGTACCAGGTGTATGAAGCGCGCGCCATGGGCGCCGACTGCATCCTGCTGATCGTGTCGGCGCTGGATCACGGCCTGATGGCGGAAATGGAAGCCTGCGCCCATGAACTGGGCATGGACGTGCTGGTGGAAGTGCACGACGGCGACGAACTGACGGCCGCCCTGCGCCTGAAAACCAATCTGATGGGCATCAACAACCGCAACCTGCGCACCTTCGAGACGTCGCTGGACACCACCCTGGGCTTGTTGCCGCGGATTCCAAGCGAGCGCCTCGTCGTCACGGAATCTGGCATCATGGTAACAAATGACGTGCAGCGCATGCGCGATGCTAACGTCAATGCATTCCTGGTGGGCGAAGCGTTCATGCGCGCCCCGGACCCTGGCGCAGAACTGCGCCGCCTGTTCAACTGATCGGAGATTGCCATGGCCATGACACCGTTGAGGAAAACAGCCCTCGCGGGGCTGGCCTCGTTATTGGGAACGTCCCTGCTGGCAGGGCTGTTCGCCAGTCTGCTCACCTCCTGCTACACGCAGCCTACCGTACAACCGGCGCCACCCGTCACCCGCGCTCCCGCGCCGGCCCATGTGCCGGCGCCCAGCCAGCGTCTGGCGGCCACGCTGGATGACTACAAGATCCAGGTGGCCCAGCGCATCGCCGCCGTCAATGCCGCGCAGATTTTCCACGGCGCGCTGCCGCCCATGCTGCCGGCCATCGTCGTACTGGACTTCACCATCGACGGTAATGGCAATGTCGGCAACCTGCGCGTGCACCGCTCGCGCGACGAAGACGCTTCCAGCATCGCCATGAACGCCGTGCGCCGGGCCGAGCCCCTGCCCCGTCCCGGTTCCCTGCTGCGGGGCCGCAACCTGGCCGTGACGGAAACCTTCCTGTTCAATCGGGATTACCAGTTCCAGCTGCGCACGCTGGCCGGGCCGCAGTAACGGCAGTTATCGCGATGATCGCCGCTGCAACGGCGCCCGCAGGCCGCGTTCAGCCCAGCGCCACCCGCGTCGGCAGGCTGGCCGGCTCCGCCACCTCGACCCGGTTGCGCCCCAGCGCCTTGGCGCGGTACAGGGCGCCGTCGGCCCGCTGCAAAATACCATCCAGATCTTCCTCGGCGTTGAGCTGGCAGGCGATGCCGATGCTGGCCGTATAGGCCGGCAGGTCATCCTTGCGCGGCGCCCGCAGCACCTCCTGGATGCGTTCCGCCACATTGCCGGCTCGCTCCAGGCCCGTATCGGGCAGCAGCACGACGAATTCCTCGCCACCGAAACGGGCCACCTGGTCCGATGCCCGCAGCGCCTTGCCGATCACCCCCGCCACATGTACCAGCACCCGGTCGCCGGTGGCATGGCCATAGCGGTCGTTGATGGACTTGAAGTGATCCAGGTCGATGCTGAGCAGGGTGGTGGCGCGGCGCTCGCGCTGCATCAGGGCGCGCTCGCGGGCATACACGTCGGCAAAGCCGCGCCGGTTCAGCACCTGGGTCAACGGATCGCGGGTCGAACGCCGTTCCAGGATGGTTTGCAGGCGCCGGGTGGCCATGGTCATGAAACCCACTGCCAGCATCAGCACCATGAAACTGCTGGTCGCCATATACACGCTCAAGAATGGCCCCGGCCGCAGCAAGTCGACCGAGATGCCGCCGTCATAAAGCGCCCGAACACCGCGGACGATGACCACCAGCGTCTGCACCAGCATCAGCATACCGAAGAACAGGGTGGGGAACTGGCGCTCGCCATGGCGTACGACCAGCCACAACTGGCGGCTGTAGCACGCGCAGACGAAGGTCGAGAAAATAGCGACGCGGGTGGCAAAATCGGGCTCCGCCAGCATCCAATAGGCGATCGCGGCCATGCCCAGCCCCCAGCAGCCTTGAACCATGCGCCAGCTGGGGCGTACGCCGTAGAATTTTTCGGTACCGATCAAGGTCAGTCCTATGCCCCACAGCAGCGTGGCGTTCATGCCCAGCATGGACACCACCTTGGGCATCGGACCGTTGCGCAGCGCCAGCAGCACCGCGCCGGTTACCAGACACAACAGGGCGCCGCCCCATTCCCGCAATCCGCCTATCTCGGACGGAAAACTGCGCGAAGCCGAAAACAGCACGACACTCATTGCCCCACCCATCAGGGTGGACATCAGGATGATAGTGTAAGGATCGAGCTGGATCACGGGCAGCATGGGGTTGGTGGAGGCGGACTGGCGCGCAGGTGCCAATTGCCTCTGCATTTTAGCCCATAAGCCGACGGACAAATATGCCGGAATTCTTACCGCGGTCCGGCGCGGCCTGAAAACCGTACCGGACCGCCACGCCGCCCAGTGACAATTCAGCGCGCGGCGCTGGGGCGCAGGGCCGCGCCGCGCTTGCCGCCGGCCGCGTCCAGCGTGAGCGTGATGCCCGGCGCACGGTCGCCGTGCAGCGTGACCTGGAACGCCATCAATTCATCGCGCCGGAAGGCATGCACTTCGACGGTGGCGCCCACCGCGTAGCGCGCCAGCAGGTTATCCAGGTTGGCGTGGGTGGCGCGCAGGCCATCCACCGCCACCAGCACGTCGCCCGCCGACAGGCCGGCCTGATGCGCCGCCCCGCCCTCGTGCACGGCCGACAGCTTGCAGTCGTTGCCATCGCGGCCGGGATTGACGTCCAGGCTGGGCTTGGCCGACTTGCGCTCGTCGGCCAGCTTGACGCCCACCGGCGCCAGCAGCTTGGCCAACGGCAGGTCGGCCGTGCCGCGCACGTACTTGTCGAAGAACGATTTCAGGCGCAGGCCGCTGATCTCGTCGAACAGCGCTTCCACCTCGGCCGGCGTCACGCCCCGGCCGCCATCCGGGTAGAAGTCGTGGCCGTAGCGCTGCCACAGGGCCAGCATCACATCGTCCAGCGTGCGGGCGCCGGCCGTCTTGGCGCGGATGGTCAGGTCCAGTGCCAGCGCCACCAGCGAACCCTTGGTGTAGTAGCTGACGATGGCGTTGGGCGCGTTCTCGTCCTGGCGGTAGTACTTGGTCCAGGCGTCGAAGCTCGATTCGGCCACGCTCTGCTTGTTGCGGCCACTGCCGCGCAGCACGCTGGCGACGGTTTTACCCAGCAGTTTGAAATAGGCCGGCTCGCCGATCAGGCCGGCGCGCACCAGCATCAGATCGTCGTAATAGCTGGTGAACCCTTCGAACAGCCACAGCAGCGGCGAGTGGTTCTCCACTTGCAGGTCGTACGGCGCGAAGGCCGCCGGCTTGATGCGCTTGACGTTCCACGTGTGGAAATACTCGTGGCTGCACAAGCCCAGGAATTGCAGGTAGCCGTCCGGGAGCTCCTTGGTTTTCGGCGCGGCCGTGCTGGGCAGGTCGGCGCGGGCGCAGATCAGGGCCGTGGAGGCGCGGTGTTCCAGGCCACCGTAGCCGTCGCCCACCGCCATGGTGAGGAACAGGTAGCGTTCCATGGGCGCCCGTTTGGTCTTCGGCTCGAAGAAGGCGATCTGGGTTTCGCAGATGGATTTCAGGTCGCGGCACAGGCGCGCCAGATCCAGGTTGGGCACCCGGCCCGTGACGACGATATCGTGCGGCACGCCATGGGCCTTGAAGGTGGCCAGCGCGAAGTCGCCCATCTCCACCGGATGGTCGATCAATTCATCGTAATTGGCCGCCACGTAGCTGCCGAAGCCGTAGCGCTTGGCCTTCAGTTCCGGCAGCGCCGTGGCCACCCGCCAGCTGGCGGCGGCCGGGTCGGACGGACGCTGGATGTCGACCGTGTGGGCGCCCTGCTCCTGCCCCACCACGCGCAGGAACACGCTGGTGCCGTTGAAGAAGCCGTGGGTCTGGTCCAGGTGGGCGGCGCGTACCGACAAGTCCCAGGCATAGACTTCGTAGTGCACCAGCAGCGGGCCGGCCACGGGCGCGGCCTGCCAGGTATGCTTATCGAGCTTGGTCAGCGGCACGTCCTTGCCGTTCGATTCGGCGCGGATCTGGATGATGTTGCGGGCGAATTCGCGGATCATGTAGCTGCCCGGGATCCAGGCCGGCAGCGCCAGCACCTGGCCGTCCGGCGCCGGCGCGCTCACGGCCAGCGTGACCTGGAACAGGTGGCCCGGCAAATCCTTGGCCACGATGCTGTAGGCGATGGCGGGGCTCTTCTTGTTCTGTGCTTTCTTCATTTTTTTCCTATAGCTGATCTGGTTCCGGCGCCGCTTGTGGCGGCGCCAGGTCGTCCGGGGTGTCGATATCGCGCAGTACGCCGCTGTCGTCCACCGCCACTTCACACACGGGATGCGCGCGCAGGATAGCGCGCGCACCCTGGTCGCCTTCCAGCGCCAGCAGCAACGGCAAGTAGCCGCGGCCAAAGGCGACCGGATTGCCGCGCTGGCCCTGGTACACGGGCGCCGCGATGCCGGCGCCGTTCGGCACAGTCTTCACGGTGGCCGCCAGGCTGGCGATGGTGGCCGGGCGCACAAAGGGCATGTCGGCCAGCGCGATCAGCCAGCCTTCGGCGCCTCGGGCGTAGTCTATCGCATGGACCAGGGAAGCGGCCATGCCCAGATCGGCGTCCGGGCATACCCGCACTTCGCAACCGAGCGCGCCCAGCGCGGCGGCCAAGGTATCGTCGCCGGGCCGCACCACCGCCACCACGCGCGGCAGCACCGCCAGCAGATTGCGGGCGCTGGCCTCGGCCACGGTGCCGCCGCCGGCCAGCGGCTGCAGCAGCTTGCTGCGCCGGCCGGACGGGTCGAAACGCCGGCCCCGCCCTGCCGCCAGCAGGATACCCGTAACGCTCACCGCCTCAAGCGCTGGCCGCGGCCAGGTCGAACGGGAGCGTGCGCGAGTGCCGGCCCGCCTTGTATGTATTTTCCGTTGAATTTCAATGAGATCATCTCAGGGTCCTTTTTGCGCGGCATAACTACCATGGGACAGGCAAAGACGAAACCGGCGCCGCGATGCACGGGCGCCGTGAGACTGGGGACGAGGTTCCCGTCCGGATGGGAGCCGTTGATGCGACGACGCTTATCTGTTTTTACCTGTACTTACTTGATCGATGACAGCTTTGCTTCCAGCGAACGGGCATCGATGGCGCCAGGCACCCGGCTGCCGTCGGTGAAGAAGATGGCTGGCGTGCCGGTGATGTTCAGCTTGCGGCCCAGCTCCAGCACCGCGTCGTTGGGCGAGTTGCAGGCGGCCGGCGCGGCCGGCGCGGCCTTACCCGACACCATCCAATCGTCCCATGCCTTGTTGCGGTCGGCCGCGCACCAGATGTTCTTGGACTTGGTGAACGAATCCTCGGTCAGGATGTTGTACATGAAGGTGTAGACGGTGATGTTGTCCATCGCCTTGATGGTGTTCTGGCGGAAGCGCTTGCAGTACCCGCAGTTGGGGTCCTCGAACACGGCGATCACGCGCTTGCCGTCGCCCTTGACCAGCTTGACGGCCTTGTCCAGCGGCAGGTCGGAGAACTTGATGCGGTTGATTTCATCCAGCCGCTCGCGGGTCAGGTCGACCGACGTCTTGGCGTTGTAGATGTGGCCCGAGAACAGATAGGTCGCCGTCTTGTCGGTGTACAGGATGTCGCCGCCCATGCGCACTTCATACAGGCCGCTGTAGGGCGTCTCCTTGACCGAATCGACCTTGGCGCCGCCGCCCAGGCGCGGCTCGATCAGCTTCTTGATGCCGGCCTCGGTCGGCGTCTCGGCGCCCACGCAGGACGCCATCAGGGCCGATAACAACAGCAGTGCGGTCTTGCTCTTTCTCATACCATCTCCGAAATCGAATCACAGGCGCCGCCCGCGGCGGCACGCCAGCCCCAGCTCCAGCCCCAGCGGGCTGTGCGCCCTATTGTTTTCCCAGCGCGTGGGAAATCAGGCGGCGCTTGAGCACGGGCAATTTATCCAGCAAGTTTAATCCCAAATTGCGCACCACGCGCAACGGCTCCAAATCCGTGCCGAACAGGCGCGCCAGGCCATCGGTGGTGAACTGCATCAGCAGCACGTCTTCCTTGCGCGCGCGGGCGTAACGCGCCAGCACCCGCTCGTCGCCAATATCGCGCTGCGGCTCGCGCGCGTTGATGGTGGCCACCAGCTGCGCCACGTCGGCGAAACCCAGATTCATGCCATGTCCGGCCAGCGGATGGACCACATGGGCCGCATCGCCCACCAGCGCCACCCGGGGCGCCACCATGGTGTGGGGGCGCATCAGCCGCAGCGGGAAGTCGCGCACCAGGTCCGGGCGCAGCGGCGTGAGCGCGCCCAGCTTGTCGTGGGCGTATACGGCCAGGCGGGCGGCCAGCGCATCGGCCCCCTCGCGGCACAGCGTATCGGCCAACGTATCGGGCGCCGACCACACCAGCGACACCATATTGCCCGGCAGCGGCAGCAGCGCCACGATGCCGTCCGCGCCCGTGAACCACTGGTGGGCCGCGCCCAGGTGCGGCTGCTCGCAGTGGAAGTTGCTGACCACGCCGCGCTGGCCGTAGGAACGGTAATCGAGGCCGATATCGCACTGGCCGCGCACCCAGGACTGGGCGCCGTCCGCCCCCACCACCAGCGCCGCGCGGATGGACGAGCCGTTGGCCAGTTGCACGGTGGCGCCGTCGTCATCGCGCAGCAGGGCCATGGCATGGCCGTGGACCATGGTCACGTTCTGGGCGAAGCGCAGCGCAGCGTCCAGCGCCTGGTTCAGGTTGCGGTCCTCGACGATCCAGGCCAGCGTGCCCGTGTGGGCGCCGTAGGCGTCGAAACCGAGGGCGCCAGCGTGATCGCCGTCGCCGTTGACCAGCATGGCGTCCACCGGCGCGACGCGGGCCGCGTCCAGCGCGCCCCACACCTTGAGCGCGGACAGCAGGTTGTAGGCCGTGTGGTTAAGGGCGAACACCCGTACATCCCAGCCGGGATCGCCGGTGGAAGGAGCCTGGGCCGATGCCGGCGCGGACGGGCTCAGCATCGTCACGCTCTGGCCAGCCTGGGCGAACGCCAGCGCCGTCGTCTTGGCGATAGCGCCGTTGCCTACGATACAAATATCACTGTGGAAATCGCGCCGCATGGTGGGACCGGGTGGTGGTTGATTGGGGCATTCATTATAGCGTTTGTGGCATACGGCAATTATGCAGCCTGCCATGATGTTGATACGACAAATGCCGCCCGCCACGAGGGGCGCGAAAATTATTTCACGACCGCCCTTGTCAATTTTCTTGAGCCTGCTATAATTCTGGTCCTTGGCCTGGTAGCTCAGTTGGTAGAGCAGAGGATTGAAAATCCTTGTGTCGGTGGTTCGATTCCGCCCCGGGCCACCAAGAATAAACAAAAACGCCACCTTCGGGTGGCGTTTTTGTTTTCAGCCCCCCGCCGCCGCAGATAATTTTTTGTGCGCTGCACAAATAACTGTGCTACACTTCGTTTTGTCGTGAAGTTCTCGAGTACTTCGCGGCTGTAGCACCAAATACGTTGGTCACAGGTTGGCACCTTGCAGATAGCACGGGCTAACAGCGCCGCACCATGCACATAGCATGGGCTGGCGCCGAGATTGAAAATTGGCATTACATTGAAACGAAGCCCGCCCACAGCGGGCTTTTTTTTCGTCCGTGTCGCCTACCGAGAGAAAAAGCTCGACGCCCGCCCACGCCATCGAGAATAAAAGTAAAGCACCAACGCCGGCATACTTGTATATCGTATCGATACAGCATACACTAGGCCGTAGGATAAAGAGCTTCCGCCACCCAGGTCTGCGGCGCTTTTTCGAAACCGGCAGCAAAGCGGGCATCATGGCGGCGCATGCCGGTAAGCTACGGCTTCAGCTAGCGGCCCTTGACCAAGCCTGCGACCAGCGGACATGTCGGCCCCGTCTTGGGGCCTACATCCATTAAAGGGTGATTTGAAGGGACACTGGGCGATTACGGTGAATGGAAATTGGCGGCTGATTTTTGCCTTTGATGGCCGCGACGCCATACTCGTTGACTATCTCGACTACCACTAACACGAACAAAGTTTCCACATGGCTTCCATGCATAATCCACCCCACCCAGGCGAAGTGCTGAGGGAATACCTGGGCAACGTCACGATAACGGATGCGGCCGCCCGGCTGGGCGTCGGTCGCGTCACCCTGCAACGCATCGTCAGCGGCGCGGCGGGGATCTCGCCAGACATGGCGTTTCGACTCGCCGCGGCCTTTGGCACCAGCGCCGAACTGTGGGCTGGTATGCAGTTGCAATATGACCTACACCAGGCAAGCAAGCTTAAACGGCCAAAAATCGAACGTATCGCCGCTTGATTTCCCGAAAACAAGAACGCCGACCATATCGGATCGGCGTTCTTGTTTTGTCATTGCTCACCAGCAGCACAAGCGCTTTCCTGCCATGCGCCCCTCATGCCCTCAGAACGGCGCCCATCCCGCCAGCGCCCCCTCGTCCGGCGCGTTTCCTCCAGGCATGGCCAGTTGCCCGGCATAGTTGGCGCCCGTCATGGTGGCGACCACGGCGGCCTGGTCGATGCCACCCAGCTTGATCCACTCGCGCTGGGTCGCGTACGGCCGGTTCACGCCGGCCTTATCGAACACGTCATTGGCGTCATAGAACATACCGGTCAGCAAGGCCACCGCCGTATCGATCTTGTACAGGTTGGTTTGCAGCACCTGCTGCGCGAAGGTGGGATCGATGTGCTTGAGAATGCCATAGGCGCCGGTCGAGACGAACTGGCTGTCGTACTTGGTCTGCTGCCCCGCCTGCGCATGGCCGGTCGCGTAGGAATTGTTGACGTGTTCCATCATCGAAATCCCCCCGGCCCCGTTCCAGGGCTGGAAACCGGTGGCCCGGATCGTGGCGGGCGTGCGCGCGTCGAATCGATAGACATAAGCCGGTAACTCTTTTTTGTTGATAACCCTGCCGATGATGCGTCTGGTTCGATTTACCCCTTCCGGCAACCAACCGAATTTGGCCATGATATTTCCCCCCTTTTTGATGGTGATCTAAAAGATTGAAAGCTCCCCCCAAGCAGATGCGTTGTTTTCTTTCCGACAAGCCAAATCACTTTAGCACAAGCGCATCGAAAAGCTATTCATCCGCCAGCCACCCCACACACCCGCCAACACGCCTCCCACACTGCGGGGTTGCCGAAAACTAATTTTGTGGTTTTCCCGACAATTTCGCATGATATTTAATCATCACGATTGACCCTGGATGGGAACACTCCTAGCATCGGACTTCGATCGCCGCGACCGGCGGCCGTCTCGTTTCTGGCGTGCAAGGCCACCCCTTCCATTCACGACTTCCAGGACTCATTATGTTCAAAAAACATCGCAACAATCCCCGTAGCGCACTCATCATAGCCTTGCTGGCGGCAGCCGTCGGCGCCCACAGTGCCGGCGCCAGCGCCGCCCCGGACGGCACGGTGCGCGTCATCGTTGGTTTCAAGGCGGGCAATCTGGCCAACGGCAAGGCGGCGCTGGCCGCCGCCCATGGCAACGTCAAGCAAGACTTGCCCGAAATAGGCGCTTCCGCGGCCGAGATGCCGGCCAAGGCGCTGGACGGCCTGCGCCACCATCCCGCGATCGAGTTCGTGGAACCCGACCAGAAGCGCATACCGTTCGCGGCCAGCACCCCCTCCACCGGCGCCCCTTACCAGCTGGGCCAGCAAGTACCCTACGGCATCGCCATGGTCCAGGCCGACCAGCTGCCCGACACCTACGCCAGCAACCGTACCCTGTGCATCATCGACTCCGGCATCGACCTGGCACATGAGGATTTGCATGGCAACCACGTCACCGGCGACACCAATCCCGGCACCGGCAACTGGTACACCGACGAGAACCACCATGGCACCCACGTGGCCGGCACCATCGCCGCCATCAACAACGCCGGTGTGGGCGTGGTCGGCGTCAATCCGGGCCGCCAGTTGAACCTGCATATCGTCAAGGTGTTCGGCGCCGACGGCTGGGCCTACACCTCGACCCTGATCGCGGCCGCCAACAAGTGCGGCGCGGCGGGCGCCAATGTGATCAGCATGTCGCTGGGCGGCGCCGACGCCAGCATCGCCGAGGAACGGGCGTTCGCTGGCCTGGCCAAGCGCGGTGTGCTGGCGATCGCCGCCGCCGGCAACGACGGCGACAATACCCAGTCCTACCCGGCCGGCTACAGCAGCGTGATGTCGATCGCCGCGCTGGACCAGAACAAGCAGGTCGCCGACTTTTCCCAGTTCACCCCGAAAGTCGAATTGGCGGCGCCAGGCGTCAACGTGTTGTCGACCGTGCCGACGGGCACCGGCCGCGACGCCGCGTTGACGGTGGGCGCCACCAGCGATGCGCCAGTCGCGATGGACGGCTCGCCGGCCGCCTCCGCCCACGCCCCGCTGGCCGACTTTGGCCTGGGCACGGCGACCGACAGCGCCATGAGCGGCAAGGTGTGCCTGATCAAGCGCGGGTCGGTATCGTTCGCCACCAAGGTCGGCAACTGCCAGGCCAGCGGCGGGGTTGGGGCCGTGGTGTACAACAACGTGGCCGGCGGCCTCAATGGCACGCTGGGCACCACCGTCACCACCATCCCCTCGGTCGGCGTGTCCGATACGGAAGGCGCCAGCCTGCTGACGCAACTGGGCCAGCAAGCCAACCTGACCGTGACGGCCACCAATCACGCGCTGTATAACGGCACCTCGATGGCCACGCCGCACGTGTCCGCCGTGGCGGCGCTGGTGTGGAGTTACTTCCCACAGTGCAGCGCCAGCCAGATCCGCAACGCGCTGGACCAGTCCGCGCTCGACCTGGGCACGCCCGGCCGCGACCCCTACTATGGCTATGGCCTGGTGCAAGCCCGGGCCGCGTACGACCGCATCCGCAGCCAGGGTTGCGGCAACTAGGCATCGCGCGTGACGCACCGCCCCATGCCGAAAGTCATGTGGGCGGTGGATGCCTGATGGCACATGCGCGCGCGCACCCGGTTTCCTAGAATGTCCAAGCTGAATCGGCCACTGTCCTGGTGCGCCGAGGCCAGCCCAACTTCCAAGGAACCGTATGTCCAAACTGCTGCCCTTATCCCTGCTGGCCACGGCCATGCTGATCCCGCTCGCCGCCTCGGCGGAAGATTTTTATGGCGGCGCCTCCGTCGCCCACGGCGGCAAGCTGACCTTCACCAATCCCGTCAACGGCAAATCCACGGAAAGCGACGGCAAGACGGCGCTGAAACTCTATGGTGGTGTGGCCCTGACCGATTACCTGGCGCTCGAAGGCGGCTACGCCCAATACGGCACCACCACGTTCGACAAGACGGCGCTGGGGCTGCCCCAGGCGCCCACCTTCAAGCTGCGCAACCTGACCCTGGCGGGCCGCCTCACGCATCATTTCAACGACGACTGGTCGCTGTTCGCCAAAGCCGGTATCGCCAACAGCCGCTTCAGCGCGTCCGACGGCGCGGGCGAGCAGGACAGCGTGACCTCGACCAAACCGCTGCTGGGCCTGGGCATGGCCTACAACGTCAGCAAGGCGGTCGCGCTGACGGTGGAAATCGAGCACATCGGGGCGACCAACAAACCCGGCCTGAAGGTCAAGCAGGATGCGCTGCAACTGGGCGTGAAGGTCGGATTTTGACGAGCAGGATGTTGAGGGGCATTCAAAAGCTGTAACTGATTCCCAGCACGTTCACCCACCCGGTGCGTTGCCGGGTGCGCGGACTGGCCGCCGCATCGCCCTGCAGGAGGCTGGCCTGCAGCGATGCCGTCAACGTGACCTTGCGGCTGATTTGCCAGCCCCACCGCAAGTCGGCGGACACAGCGAGCACCCCCGCCGATGGTGTGAAACGCGCGCTGCCGAAATCGGTCCGCAGATAAGCCTGGTCCGCCCATGCGCCCCCCACGCCCGCTTCCAGCCATTGATGGGGCGCCAGATCCAGCCGCGTACCCGCCCTGACGTGGAGCACGACGCCGCCCTCGCCCCGCCCCACCGGCGCGGCCAGTTGCGCCTGCAGCTGCAGTTCGCGCAGCGGCGTGTATCGGACAAAGCCGCCCAGCACGGGCTGCACCGTGCGGCCGCCATCGGCGCGCTGCGCACCGAGGTTGAGCGCGACCAGCGGCCCATATTCCAACAGCGGATCGGGCGACAGTTGCCGGCCCAGCGCCAGGCCGTCGATGAACACGCCGTTGCTCCACAGTGCCGAAAATTGCGGCAGCAGGAAGGCTGAGCGCGTGGCGCTGCCCGGCGCGCTGGGCGCACTGCCGTACACGGCGCCCACCCGCATCTCGCTCGCACCTTCCGGCATCAGGCTGGCATCGGCTTGTGCCAGCGCCGGCGGCAAGGCGGCGGCCAGCACGCTGGCCAGCAAGGTCAAGACCCGCCGCGCCATCAGATATGGCCCAGTTCCAGCCCGCGCAGCACGGCGCGCACGCGGTCGCGCACGCCCAGCTTGGCCAGGATGCTCGACACGTGATTCTTGATCGTGCCTTCGCTGGGCCCCAGCGCATTGGCGATCTCAGCGTTGTTGAAGCCGGCCGCCATCAAGGCCAGGATCTCCGTCTCGCGGCTGGTGAGCGGCGCCCCGACCGTCAACGCCGCTGGCGCGGCCGTCTTCTCATAGGCGGCGCGGGTGCGTTCCGTCAGCGCGGGACGGAACAGGGTGCCGCCGGCGGCCACGCTGCGGATGCCGTCGGCCAGCCGTTCCAGCGAAATATCCTTGAGCAGGAAGCCACGCGCGCCGGCGCGCATACCGTCGAACAGCGCGTCGTCATCATCGAAAGTGGTCAGCAGGATGGTGGGCGGCAGCCCGCCCTGCGCGCGCCGCAGCAGTTCGATGCCGCCGCAATGGGGCATGCGCACGTCCAGCAGCAGCACATCGGCCGCCACCCGCGCCAGCACCGCCGCCGCTTCGGCGCCGTCGGCCGCTTCCGCCACCACCCGGATATCCGGCGTCAGGTCGAGCAGGCCGCGTATGCCGCTGCGCACCAGCATCTGGTCGTCCACCAGCGCCACGCGGATCATGCGCCTGCTCCTGCGAACGGCAGCGAGAATTCCAGCGCGTAGCCGGGCGGCCGCGACGGCCTGCCGCCGCGCCCCACCACCAGGGTGCCGCCCAATTCGGCCAACCGTTCCCGCATGCCGGACAAGCCGTTGCCTTCAGCAGCGCCGCCCGCGCCGCGTCCATCATCGGCGATGCGCGCGGTCACGCCATCGGCATCGCAATGGATATCGATGGTGAGCGACATCGCGCCGGCATGGCGCACGGTGTTGGTGATGGCTTCCTGTACGCAGGACAGCAAGGCATGGGCCATGGCGGGCGGACAGGCCTCCACGCCATGCCCCACGGCCAGCCGGATGGTGGGGTTGGGGATGCCGGCGCACAGCAACTCCAGCGCCTGCCGCAGGTTCACGCGCCCATCCTGCCGCTCGGCGCTGACCACGCTGCGCACTTCGGCCAGCAGGGATCGCGTCAATTCATTGGCGGTGGCCAGCGCGGCGGGCGGCTGGCCGGCCGATTGGCGGGTAGCCAAGTCCAGGTGCAGCATGAGGGCGGTCAGATGATGACCCACCGCGTCGTGCAGGTCGCGCGCGATGCGCATGCGTTCGGACGAGCGCACGGTATCGGCCAGCAGCGACTGCGTGGCCCGCAATTGGGCATTGACGGCCGCCAGCTCGGCCCGCGCCTGGCGCTCCTGGCGTACCAGCCACGCCAGCCCCGCGCCCAGCATCAGCAGACTGTGTTCGAATGCCAGCATGGCGACGACAGCGCGCAGCGACCCATCGTTCAGACGCAAGCCATTATCGAACAGTGCCCAGCCCTCGATCGCCAGGCCCAGCGCGAACAAGCCCGCCAGCCACACCAGCGCGCGGCGCGGCGGCAGCAGCGCCGCCAGCGCCGTCGCCACCATCACCTGGAAGGCAAGCGAGTTCAACGCCAGCGAGGTGGCGAACAAGGCGCCCAACAGTACGCCATCGAGCACGGCCGAGCGCATCAGGCCAGGCCGGATGCGCCACCACAACAACCCGATAAAGACCAGCACCAGCGACGCCTCGCCAGCCATGAACAACTGGAACGCCAACTGCTGCCGATCCGACCCCGCGCGCAGCGGCGAGGCGGCCGGCGAGAACAGGCCGGCGCACCAGTACGCCAGCTGGCCCAGCGGCCCATGCAGGTCGGCCCGCTCCGCGCCGGCGGCCCACGGCGCCAACAGCTCGACGACGCCGAACACCAGGCAAGCGGCCAGCGCGGCGACGGGATAGCGGTGATGGGCGATGCGGACGCTGGTGCGGGTTCGAGTACGGGCGCTGGCTGTCATTAACCTGTCTTTTTTACAATGTCAGCGCCATTCTACGCGCCGCGATGGCGCCGGCAAAGTGCCGGAAGTCATGGGCCGGGAATGGCCCTGACTTCCGGCATGGGACGCCTGAGCTGCCATGCCGTAGAATCGCGCCCATGCAGCCCAGACCATCGATCATCGCCGCCCTGCTGTTCGCGCTTGCCCTGCCCACCAGTGCGATGGCGGACGACGCCACCACCCCGCCGCAAGTGCTGGTGCCGGCGGCGCGCGACGCCGAGTGGCACAGTTATCGCCACGCCTACCAGGCGGCGCGCTTTTTCGCGCCGTTCCTGGCCACGCGGCCGCTGATCCAGGCCCACATGCAGATCCGCCCCAACACACCCGACGAACCGATGGATGGTTTGCAAGTGCAGCTTGCCGGTGAAAGCGTGAACCAGACCATCGCGGTCGATGCGCTGGGCCGGGCCACCCTGCCCATGCTGAAGCAGGCCTACGACGAGGACGCGGTGCTGCGCCTGAACCGGCGCAAAGGACACTACCACTTCAGCGGCCGTTTTTCCATCCGTGAGCGGGACGATGGCATCTACAGCGCCGCCGACTTGCGCGCCGCATGCGAACAGTTGCTCAGCGCGCAGCGCGCGTCGGGCTACCGGCTGCGCCTGATCGGCAAACGTTGCGCGGGTGTGACATTCGTCTACGCGCCGGACGACACGACGGCGCAGGTGCGCCACCGCGATGCGTCCGGCAAGGAGACGCCGCTGGCCATCGCACCGGGCGCTGCGTTCGAAGGACCACCAATGGGCTCCTATCGCGTGGCACAATACCGCTATGCCAACTGGCCCGAACAAGGCCAGCTCTTGATTTCCGGCCACCTGCTGGCGGTAGGTACCATTTACGAGTAGTACTCGGATGCGCTGCCGCCGGCATTGCGCCAAAAGATTCGGAAATGCATTATTATTTACCCCAAATCAATTGAATTAAAGCAATTAAACACACCGTCGGACCGGCGCGCGATCCCAGATCAGCGCCAACCATCAAGGCGGCCGTTGATAAAGAGGGGAAAATGAAACTAAGAAACAAGCTGATCTTGAGCATGTCGTTCATGTGCGTGTTGTTTGTGATCGCACTGGCCATCGCGCTCGCCGGCATGAAGAGTGCCCGCAACCAGTTCGAGCGGGTGATGGACGAAGACCAGGCCTTGCTGGCGGCCGCCAGTGATATGTACGCGCAGGGCTTGCAGATGGGGCAGGCGTTGCGCAACATCGTCCTGAATCCAAAAAACAAGGCCGGCTACGACAACTTCAACAATTCCACCAAAGCGTTCGAGGAACAGGCGCAAATCGCGTCCAGGCTGACCAACGCCATGCCGGAAGTGCAGAAGATCTTCCAGGACGTGAGCGCCTTGCGCGCGAAACACGCGGTGGTGCAGGCCAAGGCGGTCGCGCTGGCGGCCGACGATCAGGCCGCCGCCATCGAGGTGCTCAATCGCGAGGAAACGCCGATATGGCGGGAAATCCGCGGCAAGCTGCTGGATTTCATCAAGGTGAAGAAAACGGCCGTGCGGGCGACCGTGCAGGAGATGAACGAATCGACCCAGCGGTCCCTGGCCATCAGCGTCATCCTGGGCGGCGTGGTGCTGGCGGCCGCCGCCGGCCTGTGCGTCTGGTTGACGCGCAACGTGATGCGGCAACTCGGTGGTGAACCGGATCACGCCGCCGCCGTGGCGACGCGGATCGCGGCGGGCGACCTCACGGTGCCGGTCGATACCGAGGCCGGCGACCGCGCCAGTCTGATGCTGGCGATGAAGCATATGCGCGACAGCCTGACCAGCATCGTCAGCGCGGTGCGCAGCAGCACCGCGACGATCGCCACGGCGTCGACCGAGATCGCCTCGGGCAACCTGGATTTGTCTTCCCGCACCGAACAGCAGGCCAGCTCGCTGGCGGAAACCGCGGCCGCGATGGAAAAAATGACGGCCACCGTCAAGCAGAACGCCGACAACGCACGCCAGGCCAACCAGCTGGCCAGCGCCGCCGCCAACGTGGCCGTCAAGGGCGGCACCGTGGTATCGCGGGTGGTGGAAACCATGGGCTCGATCAACGACTCGTCGAAGAAGGTGGTGGACATTATCGGCGTGATCGATGGCATCGCCTTCCAGACCAACATCCTGGCGCTGAACGCGGCTGTCGAAGCGGCCCGCGCCGGCGAACAGGGGCGCGGCTTCGCGGTCGTCGCCAGCGAGGTGCGCAACCTGGCGCAGCGTTCCGCCTCGGCCGCCAAGGAAATCAAGGCCCTGATCGACGACTCGGTCAGCAAGGTCAACGCCGGCAGCGAGCTGGTGGATGAAGCGGGCACCACGATGGGCGAAGTGGTGAGCAGCATCCAGCGCGTGACCGACATCATGAGCGAGATCAGCGCCGCCACCGGGGAACAGACGGCCGGCCTGGAACAGATCAACCACGCCATCATCGAAATGGACAACGTGACGCAGCAAAACGCGGCCCTGGTGGAAGAGGCTGCAGCGGCGGCGCAGGCGATGCAGGATCAGGCGCTGAACCTGGAACAAACCATCAGCGTGTTCAAGCTGGACGGCGCGTCGGCCATGGCCCTCCCCGCCGCCCGGCCCGCCGCCGCCCCGCGCCGGACGGCGCCACCCGCCCGCGCCCTGCGGGTGACGCCACAGGTGACGCCCAAGGTGCCACCACAGGCGTCCGGGAACGATGAATGGGAAGAGTTCTAACCGCGCGCGATCAATCCGTACGGATGGGGGCGGGCAGGACCGCCCCCGTCGCATAGCGCGCGGCAGCCAACGCCCGCGCCGCGCCGCGCCTCAATTCTCAATGGTGACCACCAGCGCCTGTATCCGTCCCTCCACTTCCCCACCCCCAAAGCGCTCGGCCAGCGCCGCTTCTGCCATGCCGGTGGCCTCGGCCACGGTGGGCTTGCGGCGCGCCTCGATCTCGCCATGCCACGGCGTGCCCTGGCAAAACGCGGTGGCGGCCGTCCTGGCCGACGGTGCGCGGCTGCGCGCCGCCACCGTCTCGAACACGGGCGTTTTGGCGAACCCCGCCGCGAGCAATTCCTGCGCGATGCGGGCGGCATCGAAATAACCGTACGGGGTGCGCGCCATGAATGGCGGCGGGTCGGCCGGAAACGCCTTGATCAACGCCTGGTTGATGACATTGGCGAAATCGTTCTCCCCGATCCGGTCCCACACACTGAAAATGAACACGCCGCCCGGCCGCAGCACGCGGCGCGCTTGCGCATAAGCCTGGCGCTTATCGGGAAAGAACATGGCGCCGAACTGGCACACGACGAGGTCGAACGCCGCATCGGGAAACGGCAATTGCTGCGCGTCCGCCTGCCGCCACGTGACGGGCCGGCTCACTCCCAGGGCGACGGCGTGGTCCAGCATCGGCTGATTGAGGTCGGTGGCCGTGATGGCCGTGGCGGCAGGCAGCGCCGCCGCCAGCTGACGCGTCACCACGCCGGTGCCGCAGGCGATTTCGAGCACATCCCGTGGCTGCCGTGCCAGCACCCGGCGCCGCAGGTCTTCCGCATACGGCGCGAAGATCAGCGGCACCATGTATTGCTCATACAGTTGGGGAATGGAACCGGCGAAGGTCCGGTCGGATTCGGATGGCGTCATGGCAGGCACCGCGCGAGGGTCGTCCATTAGTTTCTCCTGGCTTGACATACCGCACCAATTTCGCAGAAATCGGACCGCCCGTCCATTGCCCGGCGCCTACCGTGCGCGCCACCACCGATGATGGGAGCGGGTGGACGCCACCCGCCCCAGACTTTGCTGGCACTTACAGCCTCCGCGTGAAAACGCATTCCACATTACAAAATATGGATGCGCAAAAAACAGGCACGCGCATTCCATTTTTTGAAAATACGTTCCACATACTGAAAAATAACCAATAAACCGTTGAAATAAAACGACATTATTTGGGTTATATGTCTTATATAAGACTTGTGCCTTCCACCCAAAACGTTCTATTATTCTTCCATGCAGTTCGCTTCGGTAGCAGCACCATGTCGTGAACACGAGCGGCAAGCGCGACGCGACAGGAATACGGTTTTCTCATTTTTGCTTCATTCATTAGGAGATTCACATGTCCAAGTACCAAGACGACATCCAAGCCATCGCCACCCTGAAAGACCAGCAAGGCAGCGCATGGAACGCGATCAATCCTGAGTCCGCCGCTCGTATGCGCGCCCAGAACCGCTTCAAGACCGGTCTCGACATCGCCAAGTACACCGCCAAGATCATGCGCGACGACATGGCCCGCTATGACGCCGACCCATCGCAGTACACCCAGTCGCTGGGCTGCTGGCACGGTTTCATCGGTCAACAGAAGATGATTTCGATCAAGAAGCACTTCAACAGCACCGATCGCCGCTACCTGTACCTGTCGGGCTGGATGGTCGCCGCCCTGCGTTCCGAGTTCGGTCCGCTGCCTGACCAGTCGATGCACGAAAAAACCGCCGTCTCCGACCTGATCCGCGAACTGTACACCTTCCTGCGCCAGGCTGATGCCCGCGAACTGGGCGGCCTGTTCCGTCAGCTGGACGCCGCCCCGGCCGCTGAAAAAGCCGCCATCCAGTCGCAGATCGACAACCACGTGACCCACGTGGTGCCTATCATCGCCGACATCGACGCCGGTTTCGGTAACGCTGAAGCGACCTACCTGCTGGCCAAGCAGTTCATCGAAGCCGGTGCTTGCTGCATCCAGATCGAGAACCAGGTGTCGGACGAGAAGCAATGCGGCCACCAGGATGGTAAAGTCACCGTGCCACACGAAGACTTCCTGGCCAAGATCCGCGCCGTGCGTTACGCCTTCCTGGAACTGGGCGTGGACAACGGTATCATCGTGGCCCGTACCGACTCGCTGGGCGCCGGCCTGACCAAGCAAATCGCCGTCACCAACAAGCCAGGCGACCTGGGCGACAAGTACAACTCCTTCCTCGATTGCGAAGAAGTGTCGGCCGACGCCCTGGGCAACGGTGACGTGGTCATCAAGCGCGAAGGCAAGCTGCTGCGTCCTAAGCGTCTGCCAAGCAACCTGTTCCAGTTCCGCGCCGGCACCGGCGAAGAGCGTTGCGTGCTCGACTGCATCACCTCGCTGCAGAACGGCGCCGACCTGCTGTGGATCGAAACGGAAAAACCACATATCGCCCAGATCGGCGGCATGGTCAGCGAAATCCGCAAGGTCATCCCGAACGCCAAGCTGGTGTACAACAACAGCCCATCGTTCAACTGGACCCTGAACTTCCGTCAGCAAGTGTACGATGCGATGAAAGCGGCCGGTAAAGACGTGTCCGCCTTCGACCGCGCCAAGCTGATGAGCGTCGAGTACGACGAAACGGAACTGGCCCGCACCGCCGACGAGAAGATCCGCACCTTCCAGGCCGACGCCGCCCGCGAAGCCGGTATCTTCCACCACCTGATCACGCTGCCGACCTACCACACGGCCGCCCTGTCGACCGACAACCTGGCCAAGGAATACTTCGGCGACCAAGGCATGCTGGGCTACGTGGCTGGCGTACAGCGCAAGGAAATCCGTCAAGGTATCGCCTGCGTCAAGCACCAGAACATGTCCGGTTCGGACATCGGCGACGACCACAAAGACTACTTCAGCGGCGAAGCAGCCCTGAAGGCAGCCGGTAAAGACAACACGATGAACCAGTTCTAAGCTGATTCCCGTGTGAAGAAAAGCTCGCTCCGGCGAGCTTTTTTTTCGTCCGGGAAAAACCGTGTTACGTCCCCGATTTTCCCTGCCATCAAAATCGGGGACGTAACACAGTTTTCCTCATGAGTAATGGTTGCCCCGGCCCGGCCGGCGCAACCAGCGCCGCAACGGCCAGGCCAGCACTTCCAGCATGCCGGCCGGCACATCGCGCCCGGCGATGCCAGTGGGCGGATACTCGTCTTCGCCCGGCTGGCGGTAAGTACCGAACAGCACATCGAACACGGGAAACAGGCCGGCGAAATTGCAATCGTAATGCTGCGGCAGCATCGAATGGTGCAAGCGGTGAAATTGCGGCGTATTGATCAGGAACGAAGCGCGCCCCAGCCCCCATCGCACATTCATATGGGGCACCACGTTGTACAAGCCCAACACGGCGTACATGCCGACAATGACGGGGTCGGGCTTGAACAGCAGGCCCATGGCCAGGTAGAGCGTCACCATCTTGATGCCCGGTTCCAGCCAGAAGTGGCGGTCGGTGGTGGTGGCGTTCATGGCCGTGTCGCTATGGTGCAGCGAGTGCATGGCCCACAGCGCGGGGATGGCATGTTGCGCCCGGTGGAAGGCGTATTCCCCCAGGTCGAGCACCAGCGTGTAGACCAGGAAGGAAGGCAGCAGATGCCAGCCATCGGCCGGCAAGGCCAGCCAGCCGCCACCGGCGCCATTGATGGCCAGCACCGTCAGTGCCGCCGTACCTTGCTGCAACACGGCAAAACCGAGCACGTACACCGTCATGCAAACGAGGTTGATCGCCCGGCTTCGCCAGCGCTGGGCTTCCGCCGGCCGCCAGCGTTCGGCCAGGCCGGCCAGCAGGATCAGGCCCAGCAGCGGCAGCGATTTCCACGCCACGTCGGCGGCCCATTGCGCGAGCGTCATCAAGCACCCCCATCCCTATGTCGGCCCCTTGGCCGCCACCTCGGCCGCCCTGGCTTCAGCCCGATTATACGGCCACCGCCGCCCTCGCAACGGCCCATTGCGCCCCCACCCCCACGGCCTATACTGAATTGGGCGCCACGCCCGCAGCCGCAAGGAGCAGATCATGACACGCAAATACATCGATTGCCGGGAGTTTCCCAGCGACATTAACTGCACCGTCGCCATCGCCGCCGACAGCGAAAATGAGCTGATGGAAATCGCCGTCCAGCACGCCGTCAGCGCCCACCATCACGAAGACAGTCCGCAACTGCGCCAGCAACTGCGTCAGCTGTTCAAGGACGGCTCGCCGCCGGAACACCTGCCCATGCCGGGCCAGGCCGGCGCTACCGGTAATGCCGCCACCCATCGTCACTAGCGAACCGCAATGCGCTGGCAAGGCTGCCCGCCTGGTCAGCGCGTTTGATTTAGATCAACGAAACATTTGATACACCTCAGTACACTGGATTGTGTACCATGAGTTAAACGATCACGGCGGCCCGGCGCCTTCGTGCGCCCGCAACGTAGCCCTGCCCTCTCGATGCTGCCAGCCTATATTTCTCATCCCGACTGCCTGAAACACGACATGGGCGACCAGCACCCGGAAGCCCCGGCCCGGCTGGGCGCCATCCAGGACATGCTGCTGATCAAGGGCCTGCTCGATTGCATGCAGACCCACGATGCGCCGCGCGCCACCGACAAGCAACTGGCCCAGGCCCATTCCACGCTCTACATCCGCACCCTGGCCAGCATGGTGCCGCGCGAAGGCACGGTGCAGGTCGATCCCGACACCAGCATGAATCCGCACAGCTACCAGGCCGCGCTGCGGGCGGCCGGCGCCGCCGTGCTGGCCGTCGATCTGGTGCTGGGAGACAAGGCGCCTACCGCGTTCTGCAACATCCGCCCGCCCGGCCACCATGCCGAGTACGCGGCCGCCGGCGGCTTCTGCTTCTTCAACAACGCGGCCGTGGCGATCCGCCATGCGCTCAACGTGCACGGCCTGGAGCGCGTGGCCCTGATCGATTTCGACGTCCACCACGGCAACGGCAGCGAGGACATCCTGCACCACGACGAGCGGGTGCTGATGTGCTCCATCTTCGAGGACAAGCTGTATCCGTACAGCGGCAACACGCCGCGCGGCCCCAATATGGTCAACGTGCCGCTGCCGGCCCGCTCCGGCGGCGAGCAGCTGCGCGCCAACGTGGCTGAATTCTGGCTGCCGGCGCTGGAGCGCTTCCAGCCCCAGTTGATCGTCGTGTCGGCCGGCTTCGACGGCCACCGCGACGACGACATGGGCAACCTGGGCCTGGTCGAAGCCGACTACACGTGGATGACGCGCCAGATCATGAGCGTGGCCCGCCGCCACGCCCAAGGCCGCGTCGTCTCCTGCCTGGAAGGCGGCTATGATTTGTCGTCGCTGGCGCGCAGCGCGGCGGCCCACGTGAAAGTACTGCTCGGCCTCGACGACTGATCCCAGTCACCCGCATGGTCCCTTCCCATCCAACGCATCCCGAACAAGAACAACATGGATACCCACTACCTGAGCCCCCTGTTCTCCCCACAAGCCATCGTCGTCTTCGCCGGCAAGGTGGACCAGCCTGACACCCAGACCAGCTACGGCCGCAGCATCTGCGCCCAGATCCGCGAGGGCGGCTTCACCGGTCCCGTCACCTTCCTCGACGTGAACATGAGCGGCACCCTGGCCGACCTGGCCCACTCGCGCGCCGACCTGGCCCTGATCGCCCTGCCCAACGAGGAACTGGCGTTCGCGCTGGAAGTGGCGGGCCGTATCCAGTGCAAGGCGGCGCTGGTGATCTCCTCGGGCGTGGAACCGCCGCTGGCCAAGGAGTTGCACGCCATCGCCCGCAAGCACGACCTGCACCTGCTGGGACCCAACTGCCTGGGCTACCAGCGTCCGCGCCTGCACTTGAACGCGGGCGTGGCCGGCCAACTGGCGCGGCCCGGCAGCCTGGCGCTGGTGTCGCAATCGGGCGCGCTCACCTCCGCCATCCTGGACTGGGCCGACAAGAACGCCGTCGGTTTTTCCACCGTCGTCTCGCTCGGCCCCAACACGGCGGTCGACCTGGCGCAAACGCTGGATTTCCTGGCCACCGACCAGGCCACGGAAAGCATCGTCATCTACATGGAAGGGGTGACCAATGCGCGCCGCTTCCTGTCGGCCCTGCGCGGCACGGCCAACACCAAGCCGGTGGTGGTGCTCAAGGCCGGCAACGCGGCCGGCGCCTCGGAAGCGGCGCTGACCCACTCGGGCAACATCCTGGCCAGCGACCATGTGTTCGACGCGGCCTTGCGCCGCACGGGCGCGGTGCGCGTCAAATCCTTCGTGCAGCTGTTCGCGGCCGCCAAGTGCCTGGCCTCGCGCTACCGGCCGGTGGGGCCACGGCTGGCCATCGTCACCAATGGCGGCGGGCCCGGCGTGCTGGCGGCCGACTGGGTGGCGGAACTGGGCTTGCAACTGGCGCCCTTGTCGCCGCCGCACGCACAGGCGCTGACGCCGCTGCTGCCGCCGCACGCCGCGCTGGGCCACCTGCTCGACCTGTCCGAGGAAGCGGGGCCGGAACACTACCGGGCCGCCATCATGGCCTGCGGCCAGGACAGCCAGGTGGACGGCATCCTGGCCATTTACTCACCCAAGCTGGCGGGCGACCACAACGCCGTGGCGCAAGCCGTGGGCGAACTCAAGGCGGCCGTCGGCAAGCCGCTGCTCACTTGCTGGATGGGCGACGAGAAGGTGGGCCAGGCGCGCGAGATCATCAACCAGGCCGGCGTGGCCACCTTCCGCACGCCGGAAGCGGCGGTGGACGGTTTTTCCAACATCGCCTCGTTCTACCAGAACCAGCAACTGCTGCACCAGACCCCGCCACCGCTGTCGCAACTGGCCGAACCGGACCTGGACGGCGCCCGCCTGCTGATCGAAAGCGTACTGGCCGAACGGCGCAAGGTGCTGACGGAGATGGAATCGAAGGCGCTGCTGGCAGCGTTCCACATCCCCATCACGCAAACCATCCTGGCCCGCAGCGCCAACGAGGCGATCCTGATCGCCAGCCAGTTGGGCTACCCGGTGGCGTTGAAGATCGATTCGCCCGACATCACCCATAAGTCCGACGTGCAGGGCGTGGTGCTGAATGTGGTCAACGCGGCCGCCGTGCGCGATGCGTTTGGCGACATGCTGGCCACCGTACAGCGCCTGGCGCCGGAAGCGCGCGTCAACGGCGTGACGATCCAGAAGATGGCCGGCAAGCGCAATGGCCGCGAAATGTACATCGGCGTCGTCACCGATCCGCTGTTCGGCCCCGCCATCAGCTTCGGCGCGGGCGGCACCATGATAGAGCTGATCAACGACCGCGCCATCGAACTGCCGCCGCTGAACCAGTTCCTGGCCCAGCGCCTGATCGGCCGGGTGCGCTCGGCCGATTCGCTCGACGAGCGGCGCGGCGCGCCGGCCGCCGACCGCGAGGCCATCGAGCAGATGCTGCTGCGGGTGTCGGAAATGGTGTGCGAGCTGCCGCAACTGCGCCAGATGGACATCAACCCGCTGATCGTCGACGAGCATGGCGCGCTGGCGGTGGACGCGCGCATCGTGATCGACGCCGCGCCGCCATCCGTGCACCGCTACGACCACCTGGCCATCCTGCCTTATCCAGCCAACTACACGCAGGACTGGCCGATGCGCGGCGGCGGCCAATACACGCTGCGCCCGGTGCAGCCGGACGATGCCTCCATGCTGCAGGATTTCGTGCGTGGCCTGTCCGAAAAATCGCGTTACTACCGCTTCGCCTCCTCACTGCGCGAACTGTCGGTGCCCATGCTGGCGCGCTACACGCTGATCGACTATGACCGCGAAATGGCGCTGGTGGCCGTGCACACGGTGCGCACGCCGGGCGAGGATGGTGAATTCATTGTCCACGACCGCATCATCGGCGTGTCGCGCTACATCGCCAATCCGGACCGCAGCAGCTGCGAATTCTCGCTGGTGGTGGACGACCGCTTCAGCGGCCAGGGCCTGGGCACGCGGCTGATGCACGCCATCATGGACGTGGCGCGCGACAAGGGACTGACGGAAATCAACGGCCTGGTGCTGAGCAAGAACAGCGGCATGCTCAAGCTGATGGCCAGCCTGGGCTTCCATATCCAGCCCTACGATGACGACCCCGACTTCCGCCTGTGCAGCAAAGGCTTGTAACAAAGTCGTCGCGCGCCGCACTTGCGCCGGCGCGTGCGCTGGGCGATGATGGGGCATGCATACCTCGTCCCGACTCCTGCTCTCGCGCCTGGCCTGCGCCATCGCGCTGACGCTGGGCGGCACCGCCTGCGGCAGCCCGCCGCCGGCCGCTTCCGCTGTCTCAGCCTCCGCTGCTGCCGCTGCCTCCGCCGCCGCGCCTGCTCCGGCCGTGCCGGCCGACAGCGCCACGCTGATGCGCCAGATCCAGGCCGAACTGGCCGACAACGGCTGCGATAGCGAACGCCAGTGCCACACCATCGCCATCGGTGCGAAGGCCTGCGGCGGACCGGAAGCCTACCGCGCCTGGTCCGACCGCCACAACGACGGAGGCCGTCTCAAGCAACTGGCGGCCCAACATGCGGCGGCGCGCCGGGCCGAAGACCTGCGCGACCGCATGATGTCCACCTGCTCCTACGTCAGCGACCCTGGCGCCACTTGCCAGGCCGGCCACTGCGTGCCGCGCCCGCTCACCGTGGGCGCGCCGCCGCTGGCGCAATAAGACCCATCCGCTATCAGCGCAATTGTCGCGGCACGGTGGCGACAATTGGCTGACAAAATCGGGACGTAACACCTGCCCGCATCCCTGCATACGAAAAAACGGCCGGGCCGCTTGCGCGGGCCGGCCGTTCCTGGTGCGGCCCGCCGGACAGCGGGCCTTGCTTCGAATTACTTCGCGTTCACATACTTGTCACGCGCGCTGTCGAACTGCGGCAGCGGATCGTTGGTGTTTACTTCCACCATCGTCGTGCCCTGGTAGCTGCCGTTCAGCAGGTACTGCACGGCGCCCAGGTGACGCTTGCCCAGCGCCAGACCCGACCAGCTCAAGCCCACGGAGGCGGTGCCGCCCACGGTGGCCGCGCTCGGCATCAATGCCTTGAAGTTGCCGCCCACGGTGGCCGGCGTGACCACCCACGAGTTCAGGCTGTAGTTGGCCTGACCGTCGACGGGAGCGTAACCGACCACGCACACGCTGTAGGTACCAGCGGCCGGTTTGATCAGCTGCACTTGCTCATTGGCGCTGCTGCCGCCGCTGCTGCCGACCACGGCGCCATCCTTGAGCACCACCAGGTCCAGGTCGGACAGGCCATGGCCGGTGGTGTCGGCGTCGAACGTGGAGAAGCGTGCCACCAGGGCGCCGCTCGGGATCACCACCGTGTGCACGTTCACACCTGGCGCGCCGCCGGCGGCGCACAGGCTGTTCGTGTCCGCCGACACGTCGGCCTGACCAATGGTGCGGCTGTCGATGGTGGCGGGAATCAGGCCACCCTTGACGCTGCCCAGGGTGCCGGCAAAGCCGGTGCCCACCGTCAGGATCTTGCTGCCGGTGGCGGCCTCGCTGCTCACGCGGCCAGGCGCGGCCAGCGCGCTGCCGCGCGCCGTCAACGGGCTGCGCACGGTGTGCGTGCCGTCCGACCACACCAGCGAACCGTAGACCCAGGTATCGATCGGGGCGTTGGTGCGGGTCAGCTTGACAGTGAAGCTGCCCTTGGCGCCGGCGGCCAGCGTCAGCACGGCCGGCTGCACGTCCACCGTATAACCGGGCAGATTGGCCTGCGCCGTGTAGGTGGCGGTGGTGCTGCCCACGTTGGTGACCTTGCGGGTCATGGTCAGCGAGCCGAGCACATTGGCCGCCGTCAGCGACGCCAGGTTCAGGTTGTAGGGCTGCACCGTGCCGATGGCCTGGCAGGTGGCGGCCGAGTACACGCCCGCGTTCAGGCCGCACAGGAAGCGCGCGTAGTCGATCTCGGTGGCGTCATACACCAGGCCGGGATCGGCCGCCGGCGTCGGCGCGATATGGCCGGCGCCCTGGCCCCATGGCAGCGTGCCCGTGGTCTTGGCGGTCGCATCCCAGAATACCGAACCGTTCAGGCCGTCCGACTTGGTGTCGTAGGCCGTCGTCATCAGGGCGGACTTGATGGCGGCCGGGGTCCAGTCCGGATGGCGCTGCTTGAGCAGGGCGGCCACGCCGGCCACATGCGGGCTGGCCATCGACGTCCCCGTGTAGAACGCCCAGTCCGTCACCGGCGCCACGCCGCCAGCGGCGACGGCGTCGCGCTGGGCGTGGGTCAGGTCCGCCGTGACGGCGGCCAGGATGTCCGTGCCGGGTGCGGTCACGTCCGGTTTCAGGATGTTGGCGTTGGCCACGTTCGGGCCGCGCGAGGACGAGCCGTTCATCACCGGCGCCGGCACGTTCGGATCAAACACGGCGCGCAGGTCGCCCAGCGCGGCCGTGGCGGCGGCGCCGCTGGCGGCCGCGTAGCTCTTCACGATGGCGCCGTCTTCCTTGACGATGTGGATGGTCGACAGGCTATGCGGCTGGTTCAGGATGGTGGTCGCGCCACCGGGCACGTTGGCGATGATCACGCCCACGGCGCCGGCCGTCTTGGCGTTGGCGCTCTTGTTGACCAGCACGTTGGCGCCGCGGTCGCAGACCAGCACCTTGCCGGTCACCTTGGCTGGATCCAGCAGCGCTGGCACGCCGTCCGTGCCGCCGAAGCAGCGCAGCAGGCTGGGGTTGGCGGGATCGACGCCGGCCAGACCCGCGTCCTTGGCCAAAATCATCGGCGCGCTCGGCGTCATGGCATTGCTGGAGGCGCCGTCCACCTTGGCGCCGCTGCCCAGCGTGACGGTGGCGATGTAGCTGCGGTTATGGGTGGAATTGCCCACCGTGGTCAGCCACGGGCTGATGTGGGACACGGGCGCCGGGGTGGTGCTGGTGGGGCCGGAATTGCCGGCCGAGGCCGACACAAAGACGCCGGCTGAGGCCGCGCCCAGGAAGGCCACTTCGATCGGATCGTCGAAGCTGCCGCCGCCCGCGCCAGGGCCGATCGAGTAGTTCAGTACGTTGACGCCATCGCGCACGGCCTGCTCGATGCCCGCCACCCCGTCGCCGTTGGAGCAGCCATTCTTGCCGGTCGCGCCGTCCGTCCAGCAGATCTTGTAGGCGGCGATGCGGGCGCGCGGCGCCATGCCCGACACCTTGCCCATCGGTACGCCACCGACGACGGCCGTCACATTGGCGTTGCCGCCGGCCGTGCTGGAGGTATGGCTGCCGTGGCCGCCCTGGCCTTCCGGCCCGGCCACGGAATCGCGCGCGGAATCGAATTCAGTCCAGTGCAAGCTCTTCGACGGCGACTTGAAGTAGCGCGCGCCGATCAGCTTGTTGTTGCAGTTCTGCACGCCGAAGCCTTCACCCGTGTCGCAGCTGCCGTGCCAGCTGGCCGGCGGCGCGTCGTACACGCGGGTCGCGCCGGTATGGCTGGGGTTGCCGTTCTCGTCGACGCGGTCCGCATAGCTGGGGTTTTCCGGCCAGATGCCGCCGTCCAGGATACCGATGATCATGTTCTCGCCGGCCGCGCCCTTGCCGCCCACTTGGTCCCACAAGCCACCGGCCTTGTCCAGGCCCAGGAAGGTGGGGGTGTAGCTGGTGTCGAGTTGATGGATGTTGTCGGCCGAGATCTTGGCCACGCCGCTGTTCTTCTTCAGGGCGCGCACTTCGTCGTCGGTCAGCATGGCGGCGAAGCCGTTGAACACGACGTTGTACTTGTGGGTGATTTCAGCGGCGCTGATGGTGTTCAGCACGCTTTCCTGCTTGGTGTCCAGGTAATTCAGGTAGTTCTGCACATCAGCCGCGTCCACGTTCAGGCGCTGGCCGGCGGCCGGCATGGTGGCGGCCAGGCCGGTGACCTGGCCGGTGTAGGTGGCGGCAGGCTTGTCGACCAGCTGCACGATGTAGGAATGGCGGACGTCATCGGCCACGGCGGCGCCGGCCATGGCCGACAGCAACACCAGCACGGCGGACGAGATAGGATGTAATTTCATGGCTACTCCTCAGGCTTGGGCTGGCAGGGTTGGGGCGGACTGACCAGCTTGGCGGGCACGGCGGCGCGCAGCGAAAGCCACACCGCCCAGGCCCAGCATCAGCATGGCGTAGGCCGACGGTTCCGGCACGGCGCTCACGTTCAGGTTGTCGATGGCGAACTGGGCCTGGTTGTCGGCCGGGTTGTAGCAGTTGCCGCTGTTATCAAACATGCAGGCGCTGATGTTCAGGCCGCTCAATTTGGTCTGGCCGAACGCCGCGTTCAGGGGCGCGCCGCCGAACACATAGTTGCCGGCGCCGTTTTGCAGGGGGAAGTCGAACGTCGCGCGCACCGTGCCGCCGCCCACCGCGGTGCCCGTCAGCATCAACTGGCCGTAGGAAAAGTTGTGCAGGCCACCGATAGGCGCCAGGAAGGCATAGTCCAGGCCATGCAGCGAGAAGGCCGAGGCGTCGGTGCGGTGGATGTTCAAGCCGCCGTCGTTGAGGCCCAGGTAGTACATGCTGTTGTTGCCGACCGGGCAGGCGGCCACGGTGCAGGTGGTGGGGTCGGCGCCGTTGGCGATGGCGCCGGCGAAGCCGCCGCCGTTGCCGGCCACGGTGTCGAGCACCTGCATGGTGTAACCGGCTTCGGCGAACGTGTCGCCGCCGGCGAAGATGTCCGGGCCATGTGCTTCAAAGCTGATGGTATCGGCCATGGCAGGCGCGGCGCCCAGCAGGGTCACGGCGCTGACGACGACGCCAGCCAGTTGTTTCAGGGTGGGGGTAGATTTCATTTCTCTTGCCTTCTTGGTTAAGGAGCGGACATGGTCTGCATCGGACCTGCAAGGTCGCGGCGCCCTGCTTGGCGGCATTGGGTCGCAACGCCAGCATCAAGAAATATAGCAAGAGGGACAACTTAAAGTGCAATTATCTTAACGTTTATTATTTGCATTTATTTTCAAATACAGAAGAAAAAATGGCATCACCGATGAAACCAGCTTCATTCATGGGTGCGACCAGGCCGATCCAGTCGGTTTGTTTGTTGTTATTTCGCAAATTTGACGATGGCAGCGGGCCACCACCAGTCCCGCCGCGTGCGACAGTGCTGGCAACAACATCGCGCAATGGCGGCGATTTTATCAACAAGACAACATCATCATGCCGTCAACATGTCAACTGCGTCACCATCATCGGCGGCCCGAAAAAAAGCCAGCCGCTTGGCTGGCCTGGCAGCGTTAACAGACGACCAACTAATATATTGCGAGTTTTTCCCTTGTGGAAATATTCAATGCCCGCGCGGGCGCCGCTGCGGCGGACCGGACCGGGGTTGCCGCAGCGTCGTCGGCCCCCAGCGCAAACATGTCGACCAACCGTACCAGCACGCCCGCCTGGCTATCCATGCGCTCGGCGGCGGCCGCTGACTGTTCGACCAGGCCGGCGTTTTGCTGGGTCATGCCGTCGATGTCGGCAATGGCGTGGTTGATCTGGCCTATCCCTTCGCTCTGCTGCTCGCTGGCGCCCGCCAGACCGCTCATCAGGCCGGCGACCTGGCCCACCCGCTGGACGATATCGTCCATGGCGCGGCCTGCCTGGCTGGCCAGGCCATTGCCCAGTTCCGCCTGGTGCACGGCATCGTCGATCAGCGCCTTGATCTGCCTGGCCGCGCCGGCGCTGCGCTGGGCCAGGTTGCGCACTTCCGCCGCCACCACGGCGAAGCCGCGCCCCTGCTCGCCGGCCCTGGCGGCCTCGACCGCCGCGTTCAGGGCCAGGATATTGGTCTGGAACGCGATGCCGTCGATCACGGCCGTGATCTCGACGATCTTGTCCGAACCGGTCCGTATCGCCCCCATGGTGGCCACCACATCGCGCACCACGCTGCCGCCCTCGCGGGCGGCGGCGGCGGCCGACACGGCCAGCGCGTTGGCCTGGCGCGAATGCAGGGCGCTGGTGCGCACGGCGGCCGTCAGCTTCTCCATCGACGCGGCCGTCTGCTGCAGCGCGCCGGCCTGCGCCTCGGTGCGGCGCGACAGGTCGGCGTTGCCGGATGCGATGTCGCGTGCCACCCCATGTATGGCATGGCTGCCTTGCTGGATGCGGTGCACGGTGTCGCGCAAATTGCCCTGCATGGTCTTGAGCGACGCCAGCAAGGCGCCCACTTCGTCGTCCGTGTCGGCCACGATGGCATGACTGAGGTCACCCGACGCGATGCGGTCGGCCGCCAGCGCCGCGCCCCGCACGGGCACGGCGATGGTGCGGGTGATGAGCCAGGCCGAGTACGCGCCCATGGCCAGCGTCAGCAGGCCGATGGCGACCATGCCAACCATGGCGTCGCGATAATGGGCATTGAGTTCCGCATAGCCCACACCCATGTCCTCGCTCTGGCGCCGGGCCAGCTCGGTCAGCGTGGCCAGCCAACGCTCGTGGGGCGCGGTCAGTTCCGCGCGCAGGATATTGCCCGCTTCGTAGCCGTCGCCGGCCAGCGCCAGCTTGCGCACCATCTCGGCCACGCGCATGACGGGCTGCTTTTCCGCCATCGCCCGCCGCAGCAGGCCCTGACCGTCACCGCTCGCGATCAGCGCCTGCGCCAACGCCTCGGCGCGGGCATACGTGGCCAGGATGGTCGCCAGTGCCGCCTGGTCGCGCGGGACAGCGCTCAATTCCGTGGGCGCCGCCAGCCGCGCCAGCACCGTCACCATGGCACGTCCCTGCTCACGCATTTCCGTCACCGCGTTCAGGCTGCCGACCTTGTCGTTCACCATGTAGTGCGTCGAGCCGTGCAGCTGCGCCATGCGCCACAGTCCCATCGCCAGCAAGCCGCTGGCGAACAGCAGGACCAGGCCAAATCCCAGCGCGAGGCGCGTTCCAATATTGATGCGGGCAAGCAGGGTCAGCAGAGCGGTCATAGGCGTCCGGAATGGGTGGATGGAGCACGGTATCGGCCGCGGCAACGGGATGCGGGTCGACGGGAGGCCTCATTCTGCGCGACAAAATCCGCGCCTGATAGAGCCACTTGCGGCGCGCCCGCCGGACCACCTTGCCCGGTCATGTGGCGCGCCAAATGACGACACCCCGCAAGCCGGCGGGCATGCGGGGTGTCGGGAGTGGCGCCCGGATTGGCGGGCTTAGTGCTTCAGGTACGTATCGAGCCAGTCCAGCACCGTGTGGTGCCACAGCAGCGAGTTGGCCGGCTTGAGCACCCAGTGGTTTTCGTCCGGGAACATCAGCAGCTTGCTGGGGATGCCGCGCCGCTGCAGGGCCGTGAACGTGCCCAGGCCTTGCGTGGTGGGGATGCGGAAGTCCTGCTCGCCCTGCACCACCAGCATCGGCGTCTTCCAGTTCGCCACCAGGCTGACCGGGTTGAACTTCTCATGGTTCTGCGGCACGTTGAAATAGCTGCCGCCGTTTTCCCATTCCGTGAACCAGATTTCCTCGGTCGAATACGCCATGCCGCGGGTATCGAACACACCATCGTGGTTGACGATGCAGCGGAAGCCGTCGGACCAGTTACCCTGGATCCAGTTCATCATGTAGCCGCCGTAGGAGGCGCCCAGCGCGCAACTGCGCTGGGTGTCCAGCCATGGGAAACGCCGGGCCGCCGCCGCCAGCCCCAGCTTCAGGTCCTGCAACGGTTTGCCGCCCCAGTCGCCGCTGATGGCGTCCGTGAATTTCTGGCCGTAGCCGGTCGAACCGTGGAAGTCGATGAACACGGTGGCATAGCCGGCGCCCGCATACACTTGCGGATTCCAGCGGTAGCCCCAGGCATTGCCGAAGCTGCCCTGAGGGCCGCCGTGCACCAGGAAGGCCACCGGATATTTGCCGCCAGGTACGGCGTTCCAGGGCTTGGTCACATAGCCATACACGGTGTCGCCATTGGCGCCCTGGAACGAGAACTGTTCATACTCGCCCATCTTGACGTCGGCCAGCGCCTGCGCGTTGTTCCACGTCAGCTGCGCGGCCTGCTCCGGCGCCGGGCCCAGCTTCTGCCGGTACAACTGGGCACCCGAGGCCAGGTCGGCGCGCGCCATGACGATGGTGTCGTGGCGCACGTCGAAACCGTGCACGGCGCCCTGGCCGCTCAATGCACTGACCTTGCCGCTGGCCGCGTCGATGGCGAACAGGCGGTGCTGGCCCACGTCGTCGGCCGTGGCCAGCAGTTGCTTGCCGTCCGGGGTCCAGTGGTAGTCGGCGATGGAACGGTCCCAGTCGCCGGCCACGGTGCGCTTCTTGCCCGAGGCCACGTCCATCAGCATCAGGTGGAAGCGGTCGGCCTCGAAGCCGGGCCGGTCCATGGCCAGCCAGGCCAGCGTGCGGCCGTCGGGCGAGTAGATGGGCTTGCTGTCCCAGGCCGGGTTGTCGGCCGACAGGTTGCGCGGCGTACCGCCAGCCGCTGGCACCAGGTAGACGTCGAAGTTGGTCGACCAGGCTTCCGTCTGGCCGGCGATGCGGGCCGCGAACACCACGCTCTGGCCGTCCGGGCTGAAATGGTAGTCATCGTGGTCACCGAACGGTTTGGAAGGCACGTCGCCATCCAGCGTGCCGCTCAGGCTGACGGGCGCGGCGCTGACCTTGCCGGCCGCGTCGATGGGCGCCGAATACAGCACGGCGTTGCGGCCGTCGCCCCAGGTATCCCAGTGGCGCACGAACAGGCGGTCGTACACGCGGCCGCTGGCCTTGTTGCTGGCTTGCGCGTCCAGTCTTGC
Source organism: Rugamonas apoptosis (assembly GCF_014042355.1). Taxonomy (GTDB): domain Bacteria; phylum Pseudomonadota; class Gammaproteobacteria; order Burkholderiales; family Burkholderiaceae_D; genus Rugamonas; species Rugamonas apoptosis. The sequence continues at coordinate 45,561 of NZ_JACEZU010000017.1, read as the reverse complement.
CTTGGTACAGGCCAGGTCGGCGCAGTCGCGGAACACAGCCAGGCTGAACGCCAGGCGGTCGCCCTGGGGCGACAGGCGGAAATTGTCCACGTCCAGCGGCAAGTCCGTCACGCGCGTGGCTTCGCCGCCGCCCAGCGGCAAGCGCCATACTTGCTGCGAACCGGAACGGGAGGACAGGAAGTAAATAGCGTCACCCTTGGGCGACCATTCGGGATCGGTGCTGCTGGCCTCGCTCTGGGTCAGGCGCTGGGGCACGGCCTTGGCCGAACGCAAGTCCAGCATCCACAGCTGGGTGTTGCCACGGTTCTTGTCCAGGTTGGTCGTGCGCACGGTGTAGACCACGCGGCTGGCGTCCGGCGCCAGCACCGGGGCGCCCACGCGCTCCATGTTGACCATATCTTCCACCGTGAAGCCGCGCGGCGCGGCCAGTGCGCTGGTGGCCGCCAAGGCGGTCCCCAGCAGCAACAGACGTAATGTCATGGGTTGATCTCCGACGTAAGGTAAGCCGGCGGGTAACCGGCATCAAGTGAGCCGGCGGGTGGCCGGCGAGCCGGACATGATACCAAGTTCACCACCGGCCCGGCGAAAACCGTTCACTATCGGGGCCGCTGCAGATATTGCTGGTAGTCCACGGACAGGCGGTATAGTCGCAGCGACAGCCAATAGGCGTCGATCAGCTCCTGGTGTTGGTGGTAATACGCGCGGTGGACCACCAGGTACATAGGGGTGACATGGAACGGTTGGGGCAGCGCCTCGATCTCGCCGGGGTAGCGGCTGGCGACCAGGGGCCCGCCCTCGCCTTCCAACGCCACCACGGCCGCCACCCGGTGTTGTGCCAGCTTGTCCAGGTTGTCGGCCGTGCTGCGGCTATCCTCGTCCGTCACCACGCCCAGCTGGCGCAGCAAGTCGGCATGCAGGAAGGCGGGCTGGATGCCCACCGGCTGGCGCCCCAGGTTGCTGAATTGATGGCCATCCCAGCTCACCATGCTGCCGTGGCGGCGGTACACCATGAAGCGGGCTTGCGCCACGGCCTGGCTTTCGTCGACCCGGTCGCCCGTCATCGGGTAGGCCGCGTAGGCGAGCCGTTCGGGCAGGAAAGCGCCCAGCATGGCGTCCACCTCGCCGCTTTGCAGCTGGGCCAGGCAGCGGGCGCGCGAGGCCGGCACGGCATGGATGGAAATGGGCGCGGTGCGGGCCGCGCGCCGCAGTAATTCCTGCACCTGGCCACTGCCGTCGGGCATGGAGAGGGGAGGCAGCGGACGGTCAAAGAGGCACAGCCGCAGCGGCAGCGCAGCGGCCGGGCCGGCCAGCGCCAGCAGCACGGCAGGCAGGAACGTCAAGAGCGGCCGCAGCCGCGCAATCGGCGAACAGGGCATGGAACCGCCTCGCGCGTGTATGGGTGGGGCACCACTCACTGCTCCGTCGCAATGGCTATTGTCGATTATCGCCGCCTTCCAGTGTAAAGGTGGGGGACCATTGAAATTGCTATATTAGCATCATTATTCTAGTGAGATATTTTTTATTTACTGACAGCACTGCCGTAGGACCGGGGTGCGCCGCAACAAGTGTGCGCCACAGGCCGGCGGCCGGTTCCAGCACGGGGGCAAGTCATGCTAACCTGATGGCATCCTAACTGGCCATTTCCGCACAGGCATCCACAGGGGACCGACTATGGCAACCGGCAAGTGGTTACGGGCAGGGCTTTCCAGTCTGACGCTGGCGGCGCTGGCGCAGGTGGCGCACGCCGCGCCAGCGCCGCTGACGCTGTGCTTCGAGGACGTGGCGCAGCGGCCGTGGAGCATGCCCGACGCGACCGGCCTGAATTTCGAATTGCTCAAGCGCGTGCAGCAGGCGCTGGGAGAACAGTTCCGCTACGCGCCCAAACCGTGGCGGCGTTGCATGGAGGAACTGAGGCTGGGCGCGGTGGATGGGGTGATCGCGGCGGCCGACGCCAGCGCGCGGCGCAGTTTCGCCATCGTCCCCACCTTGCCCGACGGCGGCGCCGATCCAGGCCGCGCCCTGTATGTGGACAACGTCAACGTGTTTTTGCGGGTGGGTGGCCAAGCCAGTTGGAATGGTCACCAACTGAGCGCGCCGCGCGGCGAGGTGGCAGTGCAGGCCGGCTACCTGATCGGCAACAACTTGCGGGCCCAAGGGCTGCTGCCACGCGAACTGGTCAAGTCGGCCGACGACGGCCTGCGGCTGCTAGTCAGCGGTCTGTTCGACGTGGCCGTGCTGCAAGGCACGGAGGCCAGCCTTCTGGTCCAGTCCGATCCCCGCTTTCGCGACCGCGTGCAGCAAGCGTCACCGCGCTATGCCGCACTGGATTTCCACCTGATGTTCAACCGCCGCACCTACGACCGCGATCCGCGGCGCATCGAGGCGATCTGGCACGCCATCGGCCTGCAACGCCAGTCGGCGGACTACCGCCAACTGGCCGCCACGGCCGGCGTGGCGCCGCCATAACGGCCAGTGCGGCGCCCGCGCAACAGCGGCTGAGCCCGTCTTAATCCGCGCACGGGCAAGCATCATTTTTTTTGGCGGATTGCCCGAAAAACTAGTTTTTTTCAGCATCAATCAGGCGCATAATTATTCGCTCATGCCCCAACATTGTGACGCGCCACCACCGGCTTGGCGCCTCCGCAATACGTTTTACATGCCGGCAATGCAAGCGCCAGGATGGCCAAAAAGTTCGCAGGTTTTTACCCAAGTTGTGCCACACAGATAGTTGTGAACAATTGTAAAGAGTCGTTGATGGCGTGCCCGACAGCGATAAGGTGATGGTTTTTCACCTGGCCCGGCCCCCATCCACGTATGCCTCGCAGCCGACGTCAGACGTATTCCGGGAAACGCTATGCTCACTGCAACCTATGTCCTGTTGACCCTGTCAATCGAGCAAAAGAAAGAACGCCACTTCATTTCACGCCTGCTGCAACAGGTGCGGACCATGTCCCGCAAGCCGCAGGAAGTTGACCCTGTCTATCTGCAATCCCAGCTGGACGAACTGGCCCGCTTCGCCGAGGCGCGCCACCAGCGCAAGGTGGAAGCGTGCCTGATGCCGGCCGTGCGCAACGCCACCGGCGAGGCCGGCCCGCTGCTGGCCGACCTCGAATCGCTGAGCCGGCTGGGCCGCGCCATGCTGGCGGCCGTGCGCAAATGCCTGCGCCGTGCCATGCGCCGCAGCGCCGTGCACAGCACCTTCCTGTGCCGCACCATCGACATGTATTGCCAGAACCTGCTGCAGCGCCTGGACAAGGAAGAGCGCGAATTGCTGCCACTGGCCCAGCGCGTGATCCGCAGCGAGGAATGGTTTGAAATCGGCAGCATGTTCCTGACCCAGGACGAGACGGACGGCACGGCCGGGCGCCAGCCGGCGGCGTCCTCCCGTCCCGGCTACCGGGGCGGCCAGCCGCAACTGATGCCGGCCGGCTGAAGCGCCCCACCGCCCGGGGCGCCGCTGGCACGGGCGGCCCCGGCGCGCGCGCCCTGTTTCCCCGCTGTTCCCGTTGGGCTAGAATCGTGGCCGCGTGGCGATCCCATGCTCCCGTTCACCCAACAGAAATAGCGAACCCCCGCCATGCGTTTTGCTTTGCCTCTCGCCGCCCTGCTGGCGGCCGGCGCCGCCTCCGCGGCCGCCCCTGTACCTGCGCCCGCCCCTGCGCCCGCCCCCACACCGATCACGCTGGACTTGGCCATGGCCCATCCCGACTGGATCGGCACGCCCGTCGAATCAGCCTGGTGGGGCTGGGACAGCCGCCACCTGTATTTCAAGCAAAAACGTAGCGGCTCGCCGCTGCGCGACATCTGGCAAACAGGCACGGGTACGCCAGCCATCGTCGACGAGCAGCACCTGGCCGCCATCGACAGCCCGGCCATGGTCTACAACCGCGACCGCACGCGCGCCATCGTGCTGCGCAACGGCGACCTGTTCGAACGCGACCTCAAGTCGGGTGCGCTGACCCAGATCGTGCGCGGCAGCACCCCGGCCGCCGCGCCCCAGTACGCGGCCGACGGCGCCCACGTGCAATTTCGCATCGGCCAGGACTGGTACAGCTGGAGCCGTGCCGAACGCCTGGTGACGCCGGTGGCCCAGTTGCGCACCGTCAAGGATCCGGACGCCAAACCGGAGCCGGACGTCCTGCGCGACCTGCAGTTGCGCCTGCTGACCACGTTGGCGCGCCAGAAACAGGAGCGCGAGCAGGAACGCGAACAGGACCAGGCCCAGCGCCGCGCCGACGCCACCCGCGCCCCGTTGCCCGTCTACCTCGGCGACAAGGTCGAGCTCAGCGGCAGCGCGCTGTCGCCCGATGGCCGCTATCTGCTGGTGGTGACCACGCCCCAGGGCAGCGCCAAGGCGCCGCGCGACAAGATGGCCCGTTTCGTCACCGAATCGGGCTTCGAGGAAGCCGTGGACCTGCGCCAGCGGGTGGCGCACGACGGCCCCGTGCCACAAACGCTCAGGCTGGTCGACCTGGCTACCCGCGCCGTGCGCGAACTGCCCTACGACAGCCTGCCCGGCATCGCCACCGACCCGCTGGCCGACTTGCGCGCGGCGCAAAAACTGCCGGCGCTGAAAGGCAACCGTCCAGTACGCGTGGACCCGGACGATGGCGTGCTGCAATGGAGCGCGGACGGCAGCCGGGTCGCCGTGATGGTGCGCAGCATCGACAACAAGGACCGCTGGATCGCCACCGTCGACCTGGCCCGCGCCACGCTGGCCAGTGTGCACCGGCTGACGGACCCAGCCTGGATCAACTATCGGGGTAACCAGTTCGGCTGGCTGCCCGACAACAGCACGCTGTGGTACCAGTCGGAGGAAAGCGGTTATGCGCACCTGTACACGCTGACGCCCGGCGGCCAGCCACGCGCCCTCACGTCCGGCCACTGGGAAGCGAGCCAGCCGGAATGGACGGCCGACGGCGGCCAGGTCTATTTCATCTGCAATCCCAAACTGCCGGGCACCTATGAAGTGTGCGCCGCGTCCGTCAAGGATGGCGCGCTGCGCGAACTGACGGCGATGGGCGGGGTGGAGAATTTCTCCCTGTCGCCGGACGGACGCAAAGTGCTGCTGCGCTACTCGGCCAGCTATTTGCCGCCGCAACTGGCCACCGTGCCGGCCGCCGGCGGCGCGCCCACCGTGCTCACGGACACCCGCACGGCCGAATTCAAGGCCCGCAACTGGGTCCAGCCGCAACTGGTGGCCGTGCCGTCCACCCACGGCGCCGCGCCCATCTGGGCCAAGCTGTACCGCCCGGCCCAGCTGGAAGCGGGCAAGCGCTACCCCATCGTCATGTTCGTGCACGGCGCCGGCTACCTGCAGAACGTCAGCCAGCGCTACCCGAACTACTTCCGCGAGCAGATGTTCCACAACCTGCTGGTGGAAAAAGGCTACGTTGTGCTGGACATGGACTACCGCGCCTCCGAAGGCTACGGCCGCGCCTGGCGCATGGCCATCTACCGCCAGATGGGCCATCCGGAACTGGACGACTACCTGGACGGCGTTCAGTGGCTGGTAGCCCGGCACCAGGGCGACGCCGGCAAGGTCGGCATCTATGGTGGCAGCTATGGCGGCTTCATGACCTTCATGGCCCTGCTGCGGGCGCCGGACGTGTTCAAGGCGGGCGCCGCGCTGCGCCCCGTGACGGACTGGACCAGCTACGAGCACGATTACACGTCCAACATCCTCAACACGCCGGAACTGGACCCGGAAGCTTACAAGGTGTCTTCGCCGATCGAATACGCGGACCGGTTGCGCGGCGACCTGCTGATCGCCCACGGCATGGTGGACGACAACGTGTTCTACCAGGATTCCGTGCGCATGGCCCAGCGCCTGATCGAACTGAAGAAGGATCACTGGGAACTGGCCAGCTACCCCATGGAACGCCACGGCTTCGTGCAACCGGAAAGCTGGTATGACGAATACCGGCGCATCTACCAATTGTTCGAACGCAGGCTGAAATAAGCGCCAGGGCAAGGGCCGGAAAATTCATACTTGACGGCGCCCCACACCGGCCTGCTATAATTGCGGCCCTTGGCCTGGTAGCTCAGTTGGTAGAGCAGAGGATTGAAAATCCTTGTGTCGGTGGTTCGATTCCGCCCCGGGCCACCAAGAATATGCTTGACGAAACGCCGATCCATGCAGATCGGCGTTTTGCATTGGTGGATTCGTAGTCCTCGGCTCCGGTTCATTTCCGATCCCACTAAACACCAGTTACTTTCGGCCCGCCATTCAGAGCCAAAACACACCGCATATTCAAAAAACACGGAGCCGCCATGAGCGACGATGTTGCGACAATTCAGAATAAGCTGGTCGACTTCTATTTAGCGGAACTGGACGCTCTGCGTCTTTCCCAAAGTCTTCAGAAGGGACAGCTGGAGGCGCTTTCCGCTCCGTTCTTCTTGAACCTTCATGCTGCGAAGGCTTACTTCGAGGCACCGATTCGAGTGATGTTCGTCGGACAGGAAACCAAGGGATGGTTTTGCCGTCTGCCTGAGATACTCAACGATCCCAAAAATCATGTCCCACCCCTGCTTGCCCGTTACGAGAGGAGCCTCCTCGGTCCTCCCGGCCACTCGCACTTCCTGAAGACCCGCTGTCTTCTGGAAAAAGAACTTACCGGAGGAATTCCCGGCTCAGTCATTTGGAATAATTTATTCAAGATGGACGTGTTCCGGGGAAAAGGAAAGTCACGGAGCGCTAGAAATTACTCAGTAGCGTTGACAACGTTTTCGGCCAAACTCTTCCGCTACGAGCGCGAATTGCTCCAGCCAGACATTATCATCTTCGGCTGCAGTGCAACACACGACACCGTCGTCAAGTCACTTTTTGAGGCACCGAAGCGCAAGACCGTACTTGTCCACGTGCCGAAAGAGCTTTGGCACTTTAAGTATGATCAGATTGACTGTTTTAGGACCCTGCACCCGGCGGTCGCACGGTTCCGCAAACATCAGTCAGTACAAAAGCACTATCAGAAAATCATCCAAGAAATCAAGTCGGGGAAACATGCGAACGCGGTAAGGATAGTTGGAGCTATGGCATCAAGGCCTGACGATTGAAAATCCTTGTGTCGGTGGTTCGATTCCGCCCCGGGCCACCAAGAATTTCCTAGTAAAAACGCCAACCCATGCAGGTTGGCGTTTTTGTTTCTGCGGATTAAAAGTCCTTGTGTCGGTCTATTGCCGGAAGCGGCTGCCCCCGGCCAACGAGGACTTCATCTCGCCACCCAGACCAGCACTTTTTCAAGCAATCGCAGAACCGCCTGTCAATTCACTGCGGAGCACGTCTGCGAATCACGACTTCACTTTTTGAATTTCAAGAACGACACCACGGCCCCAGAACCAACATCAGCTCGGCGCACTGCTTGACGTTCGGGCTTAATTGTACGAAGCGTCGCTAGATCGACCACTTCAGCCGGAGCATCAAAATAGTTCTCACGCAAATTGCAGAGGTTTTCCACGTCGCGCGGTGAGAATCCCAAATGACGTGGAATACGTTCAGGCGTCAATATGCCTTCATTTATTAAAAGCTCCACCGTTCGCCGCAGCAATCGCGGCACTTCAGGTTCCCACTTGTCGTCGCCGGGTTCAGCCTTAGCCCCCCACCGGGCCGAGCGGCGCTTGAAGAGCGCCAGTTTCTCTTCGTCACTGAGCAAACCTAGCGTGTGTACTCGCATCATCATTGCTGCTACGGACGCGCCCCAGCGCTGCTTCAGAATTAGCAAATTATCCAAGTTCGGTGGCACACGGACTTCGCAGGAAAAAGCTTCGGCTGGCAGCAAAAGCGCACCAGCAAATCGGTGCGCTTGTTTTTCCATCTGATTGTAGCGATCTCGCTCGTCGGCCCTTGGAATGTGCTTATGGAGGATGAGATGACCAATTTCATGAGCCAAGTCGAAGCGACTGCGAAACGCATTGGCTTTGTCAGCCGAAAGCAAGACGATCGGACGACCGAGCACCTCACTCCAGCTAGAAAGGCCCTCAATTGCCGAGATTTCAGTTTCCTCTCGTACGACAATGATACCTGCGCTCTCCGCTGCTAAGGCCAGGTTCTGAATCGGGCCACGGCCCAACTGCCAGAGCGCACGACATTCCTCAGCGGCTGCTTCAATATCGGTATCGCTAATTTGCTCAGGGTCCTGAAACGTTCGCTTTGGTAGGTTGACTTTCGGGTAGTCGACATATTCACTGAGGAGGGACGCAACTTCCTGCGTCCACGCCGTACGTGCTTCCAGCTTAGCGCGAGCGGCCTTAAGGGCAGAAGCATTGCTGCGATAAAGCGGCGCAGACACAGGCGGCAATAGCGGACGTGCAAGCCATTCCGACTGCACATTAAGCACAGAAGCAAGGCGATCGAAAGTCTCTGCTTCTGGTGCTTGGTCGCCTTTGCACCACTTTGTTACTGTCGGCGCCCCTACGCCGACGAGAGTCGCTAGTTGTCCCTTCGTAAGGCCACGGGCCGCAAGCGCCTGCTCCAAGCGTGCGGGCTGAAGGTCATTGATTCCCTTGGTCATTTCCTATTTGCTTCTTCGGTTGTGTCTTGAGTTTTGGTAGGGCGTTGTCCTGTTGAACAACAGCATCAGCTTGGTTATAAAGGTTTAGGAAATCCGAGATTGTACTCATGTATAGCCAGGACTTCATATCTGGCGCCGGTATCGCAAGCATGACCTGAGTCAACTGGGCAATTCCGCTTGCATCGATTCCATCCATTACACCAAGGACGAAGATCGTACCTCCAGTGGGCTCGCCTGCCTCCGTGAAGAAATCGCCTTGCACGTACTTTCGCTCGATCATATCGTTGAGCTCAGCCAGTGCCGTTCGCGTTGCGCTACGCCGAAGATTCACCCACTTATGACCGGGCACATTGAGCCGCACTATGTTGAAGATGCCCACCCGCCCGATGACCAACCGGGTGCCTCGAAGCGGCGTAGGTTCTGCACCGTGCACCTCCAAGGCTTCGTGAAACGCCTCATTTATGTAGAAGTGCTTAACTTGGCCCGCTGCCGAGGGCCGATGGCCTTTTGCAAACGCGGACGCTTGCAAGCGCCCCTTCCCATCGCCATTGTGGTAGGCATCTTCGCAAGCCATGATTAGATCGCGTGGAACCTGACCAATGATGAGCTGCTCTAACGCTTCACGGCCATTCGCAGACGTTACACTCATAAATATCCCAGTAATTTATTTCCAGTAACGGGAATATTACCACAAATAATTTCGCGTAACGAGAAAATTGCCCCCATACAGCAATTGAACTCTGAGCGATCCAGCCCAGCTGAAGTGTTCTGTCGAGCCGAACAGGGACGTTGTAACATGGAACACACTACACCCATTCAGCGCTCAACGATTCTGCCTGCTTCAGTGCGTGTGGGTGTTTTTTTTGTGCCTGAAAAGTGTCAGAACCCATGTTGCTTAGCGCCGCTCTGTCTTGCCGTTTTTCTTCCTTTCATAGAGCGCGTGCTCCTGCTGGGCTTGCAGCGCGCGCTCTGATCTTGCCTGTTCTTGGGCTTTGGCCTTCGCCTCGTTCTTTTTCGACGTGGCGCTGACGATGGAATGCAGGTCGCTGAGCAAAACGGCTCGATCCAATTTCCGCTTGAGACGACCTAAGTCATCGAATGCGCTGTCTGATAGTTGCCCGATCTCCTCATGCGAAACGGATTGCGCCAGATCAGGCTTACTCATCAATATCTTGCTGCCGCAAAACGCGAAAGCCAAAACCATTAAGAGATCGGCGACAATACTGTCGAGCATCTTATGCGCCATGAAACCAATAAAGCAAAGTGCGATGACGTAGAACCACTTCTCTTGACGATGAGCCTTAATGTGGCCTTCTACGATGTCGCCAAATTCGTGAAATACGCCATGTGAAAGTTCGAACGCGGGCATGACAGATTCCTTTCGCCAAGTTGATATACGGCAATGCTACATCAATTTATTGCAGAAACCCGTGTCAACGTTGACAGAATGGCATCCAGTTTCGGAGTGTTGGTGTGACCAGCAAGTAGTGTAGTGGATCGGGGGATAAGACCTGGATGGGCCATTCGTGCCCCAATTCGACGCTCGATCACTATCGGGAAAGCGTCAGGATTGCCGCTCCGTCACCACCTGCATTAACGCTGTTCGTTACTCTGCTCAGCCAGAACGCAGCGCACAATATCTTCCACAAGGCGTAAATTCTTCGGCGATAGCCGAGTCAAGTGCTCCACAACACCTTGTGTCGGTGGTTCGATTCCGCCCCGGGCCACCAAGAATATCCCAAGCAAAACGCCCGCTTTCACAAGCGGGCGTTTTGCATTGATGGAGGCGCGGCCCTCAACTCCGGCCTGTTCCCGCTACCTCACTATCCCGCTCTGGCTTGAGCGGGCATGCATGTGAAACTCAAACATCTGTTTCTACAACCGGACATTTGACGGACTTGGCAGGCTGCACCTGGACCGCCTGTTGATTTGCATCGAGCATCCATGCGCTGATGGGCTTCGGCGCAGTACCGTACGGGGTTTCGTTGGCGATCTGGATCAACACCACGTTGTTGTTCTTGCCTTGCGAGCAGTTTCCCTGAATCGCGTAACCTTGGTTGGGCGCGCGCGGCGGTAAAGGAATATCAACCACTTTCAGTGGCGACTTGGCCCATTCAGACGCATGCATAGTGCCTAGGCCAGGATTGTCGATCACAAACACGGCGGCATCCGTATGGGAATAGGGACTCCCCTCAATCGACGCGGCACGCTTGATCAACACGGTCAATGCCTTGCCCGATAGCGTGGTGGTGGATACGGCATCCCAATTGTCTTTCAACTCCTTGCGCGTGGGTAGATTGCCAGCCTGCGCCATTTCAGCCGCGCCACCATTGGCCACAGTCTTGCCCGGGACTTTGCCCGCATCCTTCACTTCGGACGACGCCTTGAATTGATAGCGGCCATCGTAAGGCACATCGCCCCAATCACTGGAACAATGCTCGGCATGCAATTGCACGCTTCCACTGCCGCGTCGCACCGTCATTTTGCAGTTGCCGGAACTGAACTGCCAGCCGCCGGGCCCGTCGGCCAACTGGCCTTCGCCGATGCCGGAGCGCAGATTGCCGGCCTTGCCTTTCTGCTGCACCACCAGTTCAAACTTCCCGTCCGCCGACACGGTAAAAGTGCGTTCAAACAGGCGGTCGGAAGCATCATAGACGCCCGCCACAGGATAGGCACCACTCGCCCCTTGGGAACCCGCCTCCGCCGGCGCCTGCGCGGTGGTCGTCATGACCGCGGCCCCTGGATTATTGGCGGCCGAGACGCTGCCATCGCCCGTATTGGAAACGCCGGACACCCACACGCGCATGGTGTCGTGCGGATAATCCCAGTCGTAGCCCATCTGGACAAACATGGATCCGATGTAATACACCCCGCCGCCGGCCATGAAACTGCGGGCCACCGGATCGTTCGGATACGGCTTGGACGGTGCTACCGGACCATCGTCGCGCACCTGCCCGGAACTCTTGTTGTAATTCATCTTTGCCGGCCACGGACTGCGCACACTGACAAAACTGATGTTGTAGGCCAGGTCGTTGGCGCACATGCGCAGATTTTCAAACTTTTCACTCTTACGCTCGCTCGTCCACAGCGTAATGTTGTAGTTCACACATTCGTTTGGCGTGTTGGTCCGATTTGACCACTGATCCAGCGTCTTGGCGTACCCCGTAATGCGAATGGCCAGCTTTGGGAACGCGGGCGGATTCATATCATCCTTGACCGGATAGGCCTTCAAAATATCCTTGAGCTTGGTATCGGTCAATTTCTGATAGTTGGTGGACGCACCTGCATTGCCTTGCTCGCCTTCCTTGGCACCGATTCCATTCTTGCTCAAGGCCTTGTTGAAACTGTTCTTGATCATGGAGCCCAAATCAAATGTGGACTTGGTTTCCTCGGCATGGGCGGTCATCGCAAACACCACCATGACGGGAGTGACGAGCAATTGGGGGATCGAAATTTTCATGAGGGAGACGTAGAAGAAAAAGGGAAGGTGTGGCCACCTGACGCGGCGATGGACTTGCCTGAATACACCGGCTGCTACCAGCACACGGAAATTCTAAGCTACAAAATAGTAAAAATTTATTTATTTTTTTTAATATTATACAAAAAAGACAACACCTGGCCGATCCGGGCCAGGCGTGCGGCCCCCTTCCGCGAAACCGAATCAAATATCCCCGTTCCCCTGCGGGCTATATTTGTCCGCCTGCACCTTGCCATCCACCCCATGCGTCCGCACGTCGGCCGTAATCGGCAACATCCGGGCATTCCACTGTTCCCACTGCTGCTTCAACTCCGCCAGCTTGTCCGGATAGCGGTGCGCCAGGTTGGCCCGCTCGCGCTGGTCGGCCGACAAGTCGAACAGGAACTCATTGCCATTCAACTTCAGGTACTTCCAGTCGCCTGCCCGTACCGCGCGCTGTTCATTGGCCTTGTAGCGCCAGAACAGGGTGCGCTCGACCGTTTTTTGCTCACCTAGCAGCACCGGCAACAGGTTGGTGCCGTCGGGCGGGTAAGCGGGATCGGACGCCGCGCCCGCTGCCGCCAGCAAAGTAGGCAGCCAGTCCATGCTGATCGCGACCTGGCTGCTGACTTGTCCGGCCTGGATATGGCCTGGCCAGCGGATGATGCCGGGCACGCGGATGCCGCCTTCCAGCAATTCCGTTTTCTGTCCCGCGAAGGGCCAGGTGCGGGAAAAGCGCTCGCCGCCGTTATCGCTGGAACACACGACGATGGTGTTGTCGGCCAGCCCCCGCTGCGCCAGGGTGCTCAGCACGCGGCCCACCGAGGCATCGAGCGCTTCCACCATCTTGCCGTAGGTGGCGAGGTTGCCGCCATCGTAGTGGAAGATGCCACCGCCGGCCGCCGTCAGGTTGCGCGAAATGGCCGCATCGCCCGGCCCCTCCCACGGCCAGTGCGGCGCCGTGTAGTGCAGCGACAGGAAGAACGGTTGCGCCGCGTTTTGCCGGTTGATGAAATCCGTGGCACGCTTGCCCAGCAAGTCGGTGTAATACCCGACTTCGCTGACCGGCACTTCGCCTTCGTATAAATCTTCCTTCACGTTGGGCCCCACGCCCGGCTTGTGCGTGAAGTAATCGATCGCGCCGCCATAGTTGCCGTAAAAGGAATCGTAGCCGCTTTTGAGCGGGCCGAACGTCGGCAGCGATCCCAGGTGCCACTTGCCGATCAGGGCCGTGCGGTAGCCCGCTTTTTTCAGCAAGGACGGCAGGGTCGGATGCTCGGGCGGCAGGCCGATGGTGTCCGAGGCGCCGGCGATCGGTTCTTCCAGCCCGCCGCGCAAGCGATACTGGTAGCGCCCCGTAATCAAGCCAAAGCGGGTGGCCGAGCAGACGGCGGAATTCGAATAATGCTGCGTCAGGCGCAAGCCTTGCGCCGCCAGCTTATCGAGGTTGGGCGTGTGGTAATCAGTCTGGCCGTACACACTCAGGTCGCCCCAGCCCAGGTCATCGGCCAGGATGAACACGATATTGGGCTGGCCCTTTTTCGCGCCGGCGGCAGCGGCAGCCAGGGCGGCCGGCGCGGCGAGCGACGCCAGGCCCAGGGTCGACAGGCCGCCAATCACGGCGCGGCGCTTGCGGTTAACTTTACTCATGTTGATCCTCTCAGAATGCGTGGCGGCCCGTCACACCCACGGTGCGCGGTGTGCCGATGACGGCGTTATAGGAGCCAAAGGCGCTGTTCCACAGGCTGGTGTAGTACTGCTTGTCGAACGCATTCTTTACCCACAGCGACACATCCCATGCCGAACCGCGCGTGCTGCGCAAGCCGAGCGAGAAATTACTGACGCTGTAACCCGGGATCTTCGAATAGTCGGACGCATCCAGGGTGCCGTAGGTCCCGCTGCGGTAAGCCACATTGGCGTTCACGTAAGCCTGCACGCCGTCCCCGGCGCGCTGCGCATACTGTGCGCTGGCATTGGCGATCCAGCGGGGCGCATTGACCAGCGCATTGCGGCCGGACAGGTCGCAGAAGGTGGCGCTGCGCTCGGGCGGGCATGGTGCGTTGGTGTACGACAGGTAGCTGACGTCGTTGAACGACACGTTGGAGCGCAGGGTCAGGCCGCGCGCCGGCGTCGCCACCAGTTCCAGTTCCACACCGCGGGTGCGCGCATTGCCGGCATTGGTCAGATAGGACGTGCGGCTGACCGGATCATAGGCATTGCTCTGATAACCGTGCACGACGGTGGCGAACACGTTGCCGTTCAATTGCAGGTTATTGTCGAACCACTGCGACTTCACGCCCGCTTCGAGTGCGTTGGCACGCTCGGCGCCCACCAATAGCGAAGCCACGCCGCCGGCGCCCGGCACCGACAGGTTGATGCCGCCCGATTTCTCGCCATGCGACAGGCTGGAATACAGCAGCACGTCCGGATTGACTTTGTAGCCCACGTTGATCAGCGCGGTCGGGCTGTCCTGCGACAGGTGGATTTCGCCGGAATCGAATGCGCCATAGCGGGCGTTGCGCGACGCCAGCGCGGCCCCCTTGACCGTTGGACCGAGCGGCGCGTTGCGGGTGATGCGGGCGGTCTTGTCCTCATGCGTCACGCGGGCGCCGGCCGTCACGTCCAGCCTCGACGTCGCATGCCAGGTCGACTGGGCGAACAGCGCGGTGCTGTCGACGTCCAGCCACGCTGGCGCGTTGCTGGTGACGTTGGCCCAGGCGCCGGTTGGCGTGCTGTTATACAGGTCGGCCAGCGGACCATTCACGGTGAACGAATTGTCCGTCAGGCGCTGGCGGTAGTAATACGCGCCGAAGACGGATTCCAGCGGCTGGCCCGATGGCGTGGCCCAGCGCAGCTCTTGCGTGAACTGCTTGTGCCGTGTCGACGCGCCGGCATTCAGGGTGACCGGCACGTTCAAGCCATCGTCGTTTTTCGGCGTGAAGTTCCAGTAGCGGTAAGCCGTCACCGACGTCAGTTTGGCGTCGCCCGTGAACGTCCAGTTGGCCTCCGCCGATGCGCCGCCCTGGCTGACCGCCACGTGCGAACCGGTATCGAGATTGACCGCGCGCTGGTTCGGATCGATGACCGGCGTCGCCCCCACCAGCCTGGCCTGCGCCAGCGCCTTGCCGCCTGGCCCGGCGCTGTAAAACACCAGGGTGCCGTTGTTCGAATCCTCTTCATGATAATCGGCCACCACGCGCAGGTTGAAGTCGCGGCTCGATTCCACCAGCGCCTGGGCGCGGATGCCGTGGCGGTCGCCGCCCTGCACCTTGCCGCCATTGTAGCGGTTGGTGATATAGCCGTCGTCGCGGGTGGCGTATGCCGTCAGGCGGCCGGCCACGGTGTCGCTCAGGGCGCCGTTCAAGACCAAGCGGCCCTGCTTGTGTCCATACTCGCCGAATGACACCTCAGCGCTGTGTTCCGTGTCGAAGGTCGGCTTCTTGGTGGCGATATTGAGCACGCCGGCCGTGGTGTTCTTGCCAAACAAGGTGCCTTGCGGACCGCGCAATAGTTCCAGCTGCTGGATGTCGAGCGCATCGAATGCCGCCATGCCGGGACGGGCCAGGTACACATTGTCGAGGTAGATACCAACGCTGCCTTCCAGGCCATCGCTGGCCGGGTTGTTGCCCAGGCCACGTACGGCAAAGCTGATCTGGCGCGCATGCACATAGTTGACGGTGGTGCTGGGCAGCAGTTGCGGCAAGTCTTGCACGCGATACGTGCCGCTGCCTTCCAGGATGTCCGCATCCAGCACGCTCATCGGCGTCGGCACGTTTTGCGAACTTTCCACACGGCGGCGGGTCGTCACCAGCACGGTTTGCACTGCGCCGACGTAGGCGGATCCGGCGGCGCCAACCGACGCGGAACCGCCTGCCGAGGCGTCACTCGCCACAATACTGTCGTCGGCCACGCTGCCTGCCGCGCCGGCTGCCGCCACTGCGGTGGCAATGGCGGCAGCCGCATGCGACTGTACCGGCTGGACCAGCGCCAGCACGGCCAACGCGATGGCGCTCGGTTTCAAGATCGGCGCTGCCTTGTTGTTATGAGTTACCACGATTTATCCCTTTGCTTTTTGATGTGTGTGCGGTACCGCTGCGGCGCGCGATGGCTGGCCGCAGGCACGGCGGCCTCCGCTGCGCGAAAACCACCTCCAGGTATTTGTCAGATTGAATGCGGGCGGCAAAGCCCGCGGCGGGTCCGGGTCAGCGCCGGTCGGCGACGTTGATACTGTCGTCTGCGCCGCGTGCGGCGACGGCACGTTCCGAACGCGGCGTGCCTTCGGGCGCCCAGTCATACGGCACGGGCTGCGCGCGGTAAACCCAGTTGGTGCGCACCGGCTTGCCGCCGGCGCCGCCCACGGCGGAATTGCCGTAGTACGGGCTGACGTATTCCCACACGATGTCGCCCTGCGGCGTGACCTGGAAGAAGCGGCCATTCATGCCTTCGTCGACCAGCGTGTTGCCGTTCGGGAGGCGGCGCGCGCTGCTGATGAACGCACTGTAGAAACTCCACAGGGTCTGGCCGGAATTGGCCGCCGTGTATTGCCACACGATCTGTTTGGTGACCGGATCGATTTCCAGCACCCGCGAGTGGGGGAACAGGCCGGGGCTGACGCGCGGATAACCGGCCTCGCCCTGGTTATCGAACACCAGGATGTTGCCGGCGCCGGGCAAGCCTTTCGGTATCAGGTGCACGTCATGCGGACCGATGATCTGGTCGACCGGGCGCGGCACGTCGGTGGCGCCGATGGCGGGATAGTCAGGACCCAGGTTCCACACCACCTTGCCGGTCGTCTTGTCGATGATGACGATAAAGTTAGCTTCACGCGAATCGATCAGCACATTATCCGGATGGAAGCGCGTATCGCCCGCGTCGTAGCGCTTATTCGGGCCGAGCACCGACATGTTATTAATATGCAGGTAGTCGACCGCCTTGGCGCCATTGCGCAGCGGCGCGGCGCGCACCTGTTTCAATGCTTCCGGCGAAAAACCGAATTCTTCCAGGTGGTCCGACGCCACCCATTTCCAGGCCACGTCGCCTTTCGGCGTGACTTCATAAATCACGTCATCCAGCACTTGCGCCGCCTTGAAGCCGGGCACCGCATGCACCTGGTTGGCCAGCACCAGGGTATTGCCGTTGGGCAGACGGCGCCAGTCGTGGTGCTGCTTGACGCCGCCCGCCGGGGCAGCGCCGCTTTGCACGGTCGCCGACGCGTAGGCCTCCTGCGCGCCGCCCTCGCCCCACTGCCACACGACATGGCCATTCCAGTCCAGTTCACCGATGGCCTTGTTACCCAGGCCATTGCCGGCCGCCGCGCCCGGCGCATTCGACAGTTGCAGCAGCACGTTGCCGCGCTTGCCGCCGGTCAGGGCCGGGTCCAGCAGCACGGGCGGAAAGCCTTCCTGCGGCCACTGACGCACTTCATTGCCATTCATGTCGATCAAATGGGTCTTCTTGTCCTGGCCGCTGAAGACGACGTAGCCGTTCCAGGCACGGTCCGGCTCATAGCGCGTGACACCGGTCGGGTACACGCTGGGCGCCGCCGCGGCGCTTGCCGCAGCGCCCACGGCAGCGCAAGCCATGGCGGTACGCATCATGGCGGACAGCCGTGCGCGGCGCGGACGGCCTGTGTTGACGGGAGAAACTGCTGCGGGCGATGCAAACATCATGGACTCCTTGGTGGTGATCGAACAGTGAGTGCATCTTACGCAGCACTCCACCATGCAAGCCACGAATTAATTCGCATACAGATATTTGCAGCGACTGCATTAGAAAAGAACAAAACTGTGCCTGAAAATCGGGCAGCTATCCTTGTTGTTCAGATTTATTTGGCCAGCGCTGGCTTATGATTTACCGGCTTATAGCAAGTTCCATCATAAAAATCGCTCGTCACTCGTCCATCCTGTTTTCTGACTCGCATGTTGAATAGGCGCGGCCCCGTTTCCGAGAGATGTCAGCACCGATGTCTGCACCATCGTCTACACCAGCATGGCGGCGGCCGCACCAAAACAAGGCGCCAGGAACCGTCCTGGTGCAAAACTCACTCCCCCGCCCCAGGACCACGCATGGCCGCACCATCGCGGCGCCCCGCGATGGCGACAATTCCATTAGGCCCGGCTCTTGCTTAGTGATGACCAGGAAGTGATTTCAGCACCGCGAAACACTTGAATGACCACACAATAGTTTAAGAATGGGGAACAACATGGCATACCTGGCACCTTCGGAGTTCGTCACCAAGATGGTGGATGCGGGCGAGTCCAAACTGTATATGGCCACCCGCGATGCGCTGATCCGGGCTTATATGGCCGGCGCCATCCTGGCGCTGTCGGCCGTGTTCGCGGTCCACTGCTCGGTGCAGACCGGCGTGCCACTGATCGGCGCGATCCTGTTCCCGGTCGGCTTCTGCATGTTGTACCTGCTGGGCTTCGACCTGCTGACGGGCGTGCTGGTGCTGACACCGCTGGCCTGGCTCGACAAGCGTCCCGGCGTCACCCTGCGCGCCATCCTGAAACACTGGGGCGTGATCTTCGTCGGCAACTTCCTCGGCGCCCTGACGGTGGCCGTGCTGATGGCCATCGTGTTCACCAACGGCTTCCAGACCGAACCGAGCAAGGTCGGCATGACCATCGCCGGCATCGGTGAGGCGCGTACCCTGGGCTACGCCAAGTTCGGCGCCTACGGCATGCTGACCCTGTTCGTGCGCGGCATGCTGTGCAACTGGATGGTGTCGACCGGCGTGGTGGGCGCCATGATCTCCACCTCCGTCAGCGGCAAGGTGATCGCCATGTGGATGCCGATCATGCTGTTCTTCGCCATGGCGTTCGAGCACTCGGTGGTCAACATGTTCCTGTTCCCATCGGCCATGCTGATGGGCGGCCACTTCTCCGTGCTCGACTACCTGATCTGGAACGAGATCCCCACCGTGCTGGGCAACCTGGTGGGCGGCCTGTCCTTCACCGGCCTCACGCTGTACACTACCCACGTCAAAACCGCGCCCAAGCGCTCGCTCAAGAAGGCGGCCTAAGCTTGCCACCTGCCTGCGGGCCGGCCGCATGGCCGCCCGCAGGCATCCCATCCATGTCCAAGCAGCTCACCATTTCCGCCGGCCAGTATTCCTGCAAGGGACGCAAGGACCTCAACCAGGATTTCCACGGCATCTACCTGGCCAGTGGCGCGCAGCTGGGCCACAAGGGCATCGCCATCGCGCTGGCCGACGGCATCAGCGGCAGCGACGTCAGCCAGATCGCCAGCCAGTTCGCCGTGACCGGCTTCCTGGAAGATTACTACTGCACTTCGGAAGCGTGGAGCGTCAAGACGTCGGCCGAACGTGTGCTGGCGGCCACCAATTCCTGGCTCTACGCGCAAACCCAGCAAGGACGTGGACGCTTCGACAAGGACCAGGGCTACGTCTGCACGCTGAGCACCATGGTCATCAAGTCGACCACGGCGCACCTCTTCCATGTCGGCGACACCCGCATCTACCGCCTGCATGGCGCCACGCTGGAACAACTGACGGTGGACCACCGCATCCAGGTGTCGTCCGAGCAGAGTTACCTGAGCCGCGCGCTGGGCGTCAACAGCCAGCTGGAAATCGATTACCGCACCCTGGCCATCGAAGCGGGCGACCTGTTCGTGCTGGCCACGGATGGCGTCTACGAATACACCGATGGCGCCTGCGTCGCCGCCGCCATCGCTGCCACACCGCAGCAGCTGGAGCAGGCCGCGCAAGCCATCGTGGAGGAAGCCTACCGGCGCGGCAGTCCGGATAACCTGACCGTGCAACTGGTACGCATCGACGCGCTGCCCAGCCCTGACGCCAACGAACTGCTGGCCCACTACGCCACGCTGCCCTTCCCGCCCCTGCTGGAAGCGGGCCAGTTGTTCGACGGCTACAAAATCGTGCGCGAACTGCACGGCAGCCACCGCAGCCACCTGTATCTGGCGCAGGACCCCGACAGCGGGCAATTGCTGGTACTCAAGGCGCCCTCGGTCGATTTACAGGCCGATCCGGCCCAGGTCGAACGCTTCCTGATGGAGGAATGGGTGGCGCGCCGCATCCACAACCCGCACGTGCTCAAGCCGGTGGCGCCCGGCCGCCCACGCAACTTCGTGTATCTGCTGACCGAATTCATCGAGGGCCAGACCCTGGCCCAATGGTTGCAGGATCACCCTCGCCCCGGCTTGCCGGTGGTGCGCGCCATCGTCGGGCAGGTGGCGAAAGGAGTGCGCGCCTTCCACCGGCTCGACATGCTGCACCAGGACTTGCGCCCGGAAAACATCATGATCGATGGCGCGGGCCTGGTCACGCTGATCGATTTCGGCGCCACCAGCGTGGCCGGCATCAGCGAATATGCCGGTCCCGCCGAACAGGGTGCCTTGCCCGGTGCGCTGCAATGCACGGCGCCCGAATATTTCCTGGGCGAAGACGGCAGTACCCGCTCAGACATCTATGCGCTGGGCGTGATCGTCTACCAGATGCTGACCGGGACGTTGCCGTACGGCGTAGAGGTGCCGAAAACCCGCACCCGCGCCGACCAGCGCAAGCTGCGCTATGATCCGGCCACGGGCCACAACCGCGACGTGCCGCCGTGGGTGGACGAGGCCGTCAAGAAGGCCGTGCATCCTGACCCGCTGCGGCGCTACGACGATGTGGCCGAATTCCTGTACGACCTGGAACACCCGAACCGGGCCTTTCTTGAGCGCAAGCGCCCGCCGCTGATCGAACGCCACCCACTGGTGTTCTGGAAAGGCATGTCGTTCGCGCTGACCTGCGCATTGCTGCTGTCGCTGGCCTTCAGGGGGCACTGACACGCGCCACGGCCGCCCTGGACGATCGGCTGCACCGCGCCCAAGCCGCAAACTGACGGCACCATTTGACTGAGCGAGCGCACAACTTGGTCGGGTCGATAGGGCGACAATTTGTCCTGGCCCGCGACAAAGAATAGCGCGAGTCGGCCAGGTCCTACGCCAACGTCGGCAGCGCCGGATTCTCCATCGAGCGCGGCGCGGAACTGGTGACGGCATACACATCCTCCGACCATGCCCGGCGCGGTTTCAGGCTGGCTGCCCTACCGCCAGTAGCGACGAGTTAGTGGATCCCCTCTAAGCCCATCGATTGACAACTGACCGCCAGTCATTAAACTGGCCATATTATGACCATTAGTCATTTAACCAAGGAGCGTGGCGATGAAACAAGATCTGACAGGACAGTGGGCGCTGGTGACGGGCGCTTCGAGCGGCTTTGGCGTGGACTTCGCCCGCCAGTTGGCCGCGCGCGGCGCCAAGCTGGTACTGGTGGCGCGGCGCGCCGAACCGATGCAGGCGCTGGCCCGAGAACTGGCCAGCCAATACGGCACCGTGAGCGAAGTGCAGAGCGCGGACTTGTCCCAGCCGGGCGCCGCCCACGCGCTCAAGGCCACGCTGGACGCGCGCGGCATCCGCATCGATATCCTGATCAACAATGCCGGCTATGGCGTGTGGGGTCCGTTCCTGGAACAGCCGCTGGCCCGCACGCTGGACATGATGCAACTGAACATGGTGGCGCTGACGGAACTGACCCACGCCTTCGCCAACGACATGGCGCAACGCGGCCGCGGCAAGATCCTGCTGGTGTCGTCCATCGGCGCCTACCAGGCCACGCCCACCTATGCCGCCTACGCCGCCACCAAGGCTTACGTGCTGCTGTTCGGTGAAGCCCTGCACGAGGAATTGAAACGCAAGGGCGTGACCGTGACCGTACTCTCGCCCGGCATCTCCGCCACCAGCTTCCTGGCCGTGTCCGGCCAGCGCGCCACCCTGTACCAGCGCTTGCTGATGATGAAGAGCGCGGCCGTGGTGCGGATCGGCTTGCGCGCGCTCGACCAGGGCCGCGCCTCCATCGTGCCGGGCTGGCTGAACGCGTTCACGGCCTTCGGCAACCGCTTCATGCCGCGCATGGTGCAACGCCGGGTCGCTTATCAGCTGATGAAGAACTGAGAAAGAACCGAGGAAAAACTGAAGCGCCGCCGATTCATTGTAGAATCCGGAGCCATTCAACCCCAAGGAAGCCCATGGGACGCCCCGTCCTGACCGAGGAACACCGGGAGCAGCGCCGCCGCGTGCTGCTCGACGCCGCCCACCAGCTCTATCGCGAGCGCCACGCCCTGCCGCCCGTGGCCGACATCGCCAGCGCGGCCGGCCTGGCCAAGGGCACGGTGTACCTGTATTTCCGCACCAAGGAAGAAATCTTCGTCGCCCTGCTGGAAGACAGCTTCGCGCGCTTGTTCACGGCGCTGGCGCCGCTGCTGACGGGACTGGACATGCAGCAGCCCGATGCGGCGGCCCGCTTCGCGCGCGCCTACACGCAACTGGTGCGCGACAGCGGCGACCTGTTGCGACTGGCCGCGCTCGGCAACACCGTGCTGGAAAAGAACCTGCCGCTGGAAGCCATGCAACGCTTCAAGCTGAACCTGGCGCAGGGAATGATGCAGGCCGGCGCCCTGCTGGAGCAAGGCGCGCCCGCGCGCGTGTCCGGCTGGGGCGCCACCCTGCTGCTGCAAACCTACGCGCTCACGTTGGGGCTATGGCAAGCGCTGGACTTTCCCGATGCGCTGCGCGCCCTGTTGCAGCAACCGGCGTTGCGGGTGCTGGAACGGGACTTTCATGCGGAACTGGAAGCAGCTATCGAACGGCTGTGGTCGTCCGCGTACAGCTGATCCGGCCGGCGCGGCGACGCGCCGGCATGCACATCACCACATCAGATCGTCGGGGATCTGGAAAGCGGCGTACGGATCGTCCTCATCCACTTCCGTCGTGCTCTTGTTGACGCGCACCACCAGCGACGCATCGCGCTCGGCGATCTTGTCCGCGATCACGCGCGGCACCAGCTCCACCGCGTCGCCCAGGCAAACCACCACCAGCCGCCCCGCCACCAGATGCTCGCGCACCTCGGCCGACACGTAGATGCGCTCGATCTTGGTGCCATGGGTGAAGTTGTAGGCGATGTCGCCCTTGCCCTTGTTCTGGCGGTTCTTCTGCACCAGGTCCGCGATCTGCGCCTGGATCGCCTTCTGCGTGGCCGCCTCGTCGCGCTGGGCGTTCAATTCGCGGGCCCGTTCCGCGTTCTTGCGCTGGATCTCAAGCGCGGCCAGCCGCGCCTCGTCCACGCTCTGCGTGCCCGTGCGGCGCTCCTCCTTCTTCTGCTTGCTCTTGTCCTGATTAACCTTCTTGACCTTGTTCTTGTCGACCAGGCCGGCCTTTAGCAACTGCTCTTGCAGGGAAACCATGCTTACCACTCCGTAAATAGGGACCGGCGGCCGGGCCTTGTCGCCGGCCGCCGCAAAGGCGATAGCATAGCAAACTGGCGCTAGCCCAGCTCAAACGAGGTGATGCCATATTGGCGCGCCATGTCCATCGCCGGCTGGCCCCGGGTGTACATGCGCGCCGTTTCGAAGCAGGGCCGCAGCTGGTGGCGCGCGGCCAGCGACATGGCGGCCGCGTTCGCTTCCGGCACATCCAGGTACACAGGCACGCCCGGCGTCACCTGGCCCAGCAGGTTGAGGAACAGGGTCTCGGCCTGCACCGCCGTCTCGGCGAACAGGGGGCCGATCTTGTAGCCAAGGCGGCACGGGCGCAGCACGGCGTACGCGGCCACGCCCTGCGCACCCGGAATGCCGACGGCGATGCAATCGGGCTGGGTGATCCAGCACTGGAGGAAGCGGCTGCGCTCATCGGGGAAGCAAGCGCGGTCGTAACGGTGCACGTCATCGATCGGCAGCGAGGCCAGCGGCACCGCCGCATTGTCCACGCCGGGCCGGCCATACGCCTCGTAGCGGATGTTGCGGTGGGCCAGGTGAAAACCGGACTTGGCGTAATTGCCCTGCTGGGCCACCACCCCGTCCAGCCCCACATTGCGGCCCGCCAGCCGCGCCATGCCGGCCCGCCACAGGGCCATGCCATGCCCGCGTCCGCGCCAGGCCGGGCGCACGAGGTAGCCACCGATGAAGCCGAAGGTGGTGCCATATTGCACCGCAAAGATGCTGGCGACCGGTTCGCCGTCCACCACGCCCAGCAGGAAGCCGCCCGGATCGGCCGCATGAAAACAGGCGGCGTCGTTGAGGCCGGGATTCCAGCCTTCCTCGGCCGCCCAGTCGAGCACGGTGTCCAGCTCCTGCGCGTGCATGGGGCGGATCAGCATGGGTTCGGGCGTCATCCTGCGTTCCTGTTGTGCGAGTCGCTCATGGCCCCACTCTAGGCCTTTTCGCGGCATGGCGCCATTGCCGCACAGCATCATCCTTCGGCCCACCTTGACATCGGCTCCCCGCGAACTAGGCTGATCTGATCGGACACTCCCGACACGACCATCCGCGACTGCCGCGGGGCGGACGATGATCAGGAGACAAGCCATGAATGCACAAGAGAACAAGCAACTGGTGATGCAAGGCTACCAACTGTTCCAGAGCGGCGACATCCGCAAGCTGATGGACCTGTATCACGACGACGCGGACTGGATCGGTCCCGATTCCGAATACACCCCCTATGCCGGCAGCTATCACGGCAAGCAAGGCATAGGCCAGTTCTTCGCCAAGCTGGACGCGTCCGTCCAGGCCGTCCAATTCGAACCGCGCCAGTTCATTGCCGAGGGCGACACGGTGGTCGTCACCGGCGACGCCACCTGGATCGCCAAATCCACCGGGCGCCGTTTCGACAATCCCTGGGTCCACGTGTTCACCATGCGCGACGGCAAGGTAGCGCGCTTCCAGGCTTATTACGACACGGCCCCCGGCGACCGCGCCTTCCATCCTGAACTGGCCGGCACCGCCGCCAGCATCCCACTGCACCACTAACGGCAACGCGTGCGGGCCAGGTATTCATACTGCCTCCCGCACGCCAACGTCCCGGCCCTGCTACACTGCCCGTGCCGCGCGCGCCCACGCACCGGGCACCGTGCACCGCGCACGGCAAACCGACTTACACATCATTTCAAAAAGCCCATGGCGCCGCGATGGCGCCTAGCCTTGGCCATTTGAAACAACTTCATCGCCAACGCCTTCAGGAAGCCACCATGTTGAACTTCGAGTACTACAACCCCACCAAAATCGTGTTCGGCGCCGGCACCACGGCCGCCCTGTCGCGCCTGGTGCCGGAAACGGCCCGTGTGCTGCTGCTGTACGGCGGCGCCAGCGCGGAAAAGACGGGCACCCTGGCCGACGTGCGGGCCGCGCTGGCCGGGCGCGTGGTGCGCGAGTTCGGCGGCATCGAACCCAATCCCAGCTTTGAGACGCTGCAAGGCGCCGTCGCCCAGGTGCGGGCGGAAGGACTCGATTACCTGCTGGCCGTGGGCGGCGGTTCCGTGATCGACGGCACCAAGTTCGTGGCCGCCGCCGCCGTGTACGAGGGCGACGCCTGGGACGTGGCCAGCAGCCGCGGCGCCGTGGTGCGGCGCGCGCTGCCGTTCGGCACCGTGCTGACCTTGCCGGCCACCGGTTCGGAAATGAACAACGGCGCCGTCGTCACCCGCAAGGCCACCCACACCAAGCAGCCGTTCCGCAGCGAACACCTGTTCCCCCAATTCTCCATCCTGGACCCGACCCGCAGCTACACCCTGCCCTTGCCGCAAGTGGCCAACGGCCTGGTGGACGCTTTCGTCCACACCACGGAACAGTATCTGACCTATCCGGCGCAAGCGTTGCCGCAGGACCGTTTCGCCGAAGGCTTGCTGCAAACGCTGGTGGAGATCGCGCCGCGCGCGCTGGCCGCGCCCGACGATTACGATACCCGCAGCAACCTGATGTGGGCCGCCTCGCTGGCCCTGAACGGCCTGATCGGCGCCGGCGTGCCGCAGGACTGGGCCACCCACATGATCGGCCACGAACTGACGGCGCTCTACAACATCGACCACGCCCGCACCCTGGCCATCGTGCTGCCGGCCCTGCTGCAGGTGCGGCGCGACAGCAAGCGCGACAAGCTGCTGCAATACGGCGCACGCGTGTGGGGCATCACGGACGGCGGCGAGGATGAGCGCATCGACGCTGCCATCGCCCGCACCCGCGCCTTCTTCGAAAGCGTGGGCATCCCCACCCGGCTGGCCAACTATGGCCTGGGACAGGAAGCGGTGGAAGCGGTGCTGGCCCAACTGGCCGCGCACGGCATGAGCAAGCTGGGCGAACGGCGCGACGTGAACCTGGAGGTCAGCCGCGCCATCCTGCAGCAGGCGCTGTAATGCAACGGGCGCTGTCGTGCAACGCAACGCAACGGGCGTCGTGACCGGCGCGGCGTGGCCGGAATTTTGTGCATAGCAAAACAAGTTGTTCGGCAGATAGATTGACTGCCGAGCGGCAGGCTGCAATACTGAATTGAACGACCGTACGGCAAGCCGTCTGCGAGTCGATACCCCCACCATCGCCGGGCGGTTGGGCGCGGTGGGGCAGATTGCCGCTTCATGCCTGTGTGCCATGACAGAACTTCGAGCCTCGCTCAAAAGTAAGCACAAGTTTTCGCTCAACTGGAGCTACTTGAACGCGATCGCCAACGGCGTATCGGCCATCGACCTGCCCGCGTTGGCCTTGCGCAACCTGCACGACGCGCGCCAGTTCGTACGCGAATACGGTTTCGACCTGGACCAGCCGGCCGCTCCCGCCCACATCGCCCGCGTGCACCGCGAGGCGGTCGACTTCATCACCCACACTTTTTTGGAACCGAGCCAGGCCCACCTGGTCCCGGCCGCCGTGGCCGCGCCGGACGACCCGCTGCAACTGCTGGTGTACGCTTCCATGCGGGGCCAGCAATCGGACTTGCTGCGCATGTGGTCATGCGCCGTGCTCAAGGTGATGCACGGCATTTTCTACCTGGAGAACAACCTCAAGCTGCGCCACTTTTCCACCATCCGCGAGCAGGTGTTCGCCAGCCTGGACGAAGTGATCCACTGCGACGACAGCGGCCGCCACTTCCTCACGGACGGCGAAGTGTGCCTGCCGTTGCTGCATTACGAGCGCAAGAACAACAAGGGCCGCCACAGCATCCTGCTCAAGCTGCTGCAAAAGGCCGGCTACCTGGCGGCCGACATCTACGACCACCTGGGCGTGCGGCTGATCTTCAACACCCGCTTCGAATGCCTGCTGGCCCTGCGCACCTTGCAGCGCGCCCATTTGCTGTCGGTCACCAACGTGGACGCCCAGCGCACCCGCAATACCCTGCTCGACCTGGAAGCGGCCAAGCAGATATTCAGCAAGTACCGGGCCGTGCTCGACCACAGCGATGGCTATCCTGACGAACTGTTGCAGCGCATGGACGAGGAAATGGAGCAACTGGCCAAGCCCCAGACGCGCACCGACAACCCGCACAGCGGCGCCGGCTTCAGCAGCATCCAGGTCACGGTGCGCAAGATGATCCATCTGCAACCGGACCCCACGGCCGATATCCAGGATTACGATGTAGGATTCTTCTTCGAATATGAGATCCAGCTGATGGACAGGGCCAGCCACGAGCGCAGCCTGAGCGGCCCGGCCAGTCACGAAGCCTACAAACGGCGCCAGGTGGAAACGGCCCGCCTGCGCGTGCTGGGGCGGGCGTTGCAGGACTGGATCGCGGCCTGCCAGCCGCCGCAGGCCGCCACCGCGCCGGATGCTGACGCGGCCCCCGCCTCTGCACCCGCCACCGCCTCCGCGCTAACACATTGACGCGCCGGTCGCATCGGACACTGTGATCAAATTGACACAAGCATGATATCCGCATGATTCGTTGCTGCATCGCACCATGCTAGAATCGTTCCATTCCCATCCAATCATGGAACAGCAGATGAAACGTGTGATCTTCAATCAGAAAGGCGGCGTCGGTAAATCGACCATTGCGGTGAACCTGGCCGCCATCGCGGCACACCAGGGCAAGCGAACCTTGCTGATCGACATAGATCCACAGTGCAACGCCAGCCGCTACCTGCTGGGCCAGGCGGCCAACGACGTGGCCCCCACCATGGGCGCCTACTTCGAGCAGATGCTGAGCTTTTCCATGTTCGCCAAGGCAGCCAGCCAGTACGTGCACGAGACGCCGTTCGAGAACCTGTCCGTGATGGTGGCGCATCCGGAGCTGGGCGATTTGCAATCGAAGCTGGAATCGCGCCACAAGATCTACAAGCTGCGCGACACGCTCAACGAACTGAGCAAGGACTTCGATGAAATCTTCGTCGACACGCCGCCGGCCTATAACTTCTTCACCCAGTCGGCCCTGATCGCGGCCGACAGCTGTTTGATCCCGTTCGACTGCGACGACTTCTCGCGCCAGGCCCTGTACACGCTGGTCAACAACGTGGCCGAGATCAAGGCCGACCACAATCCGGCGCTGGAAATCGAAGGTATCGTCGTCAACCAGTTCCAGCCACGGGCCTTGCTGCCGCAACGGCTGGTGGACGAATTGAAAGAGGAAGGCTTGCCGGTGCTGGACAACAAACTGTCGAGCTCGATCCGCATCCGCGAATCGCACGACCGCAACCTGCCCATGATCCACCTGGACGCGCGCCACAAGCTGAGCCAGGAATTCCTGGCGCTGTACGAGGAATTGCAGGCGGCGTGAAGTGCCAAGGATGCGCGCCGCACGACACTAGGCGCGCAGTGCCTTCAAGATGCGCGCCGCCGCGCGTTCGGCCTCCGCTTCCGCCGCGGCCTGGTCCGCCAACGTCAATTCCACCGACACGCGCCGCTTGGGATAGATGTTGTTCATATGCATGGGGTTATTCGACGGCGCGTGGATGCACACATACGCCCCCCATAGCTTGGTGCCTTCCAGCAATTCCCCCGTGCACTCGACCTCATAGCCATCAATGTTTTTGAACGGCATAGCCTATCTCCAGGAAGTCCCCTACACTCACTTGTTTGGCGCCGCGATGACGTATCACGCCGCGCAACGGCTCGGCGGGCCGCGCCAACAGGTAGAACACGTCCTTGTCGTCGGCCAGCTCCCGGGTCCAGCCTTGCATGGCGTAGAAGCGCTCGGCCCGCGTGCCGGTCCCGGTGCTCAAGCGCACCTGCCGCGCGCCGGACGCGAACAGCCAGTCGACGGCCAGCGCCAGCAAGGCCTTGGCGTAACCGCGCCCCTCATGCTCGGGCGCGATGAACAGCGCCCAAATGGAGGTATCGGTTTTATCAGCGTAGCAGAATCCGGCCACCACCCCGTCGATTTCCGCGACCCAGCCCCGTCCCAGCGACTCCAGATAATCGCGGTACATCCGCTCGGTGATGCGGCTGGGGTTGGACAGCACATTTTCGCGCACACTCAGGCGTATCGCCGACATCGCGGGGATGTCTTCTGTGGTCGCCTGGCGGAAGATGAGCGGGGTTGCGCGGTGCTCGTGATGGCTCATGCGGTCGGCGGTAGCGAGTGGCGAATCGGGCCGCATAGCATAGCACTTTGATCATGTTGAAAATACACAAATGCTCACACCCGCGCGGGTGTGAGCAGTGTGAACAAGATCAGACCGGCGTGAAAACAACGGTCTCCGCTAGCTGACCGACACCCCTTCCCATGCCGGGCGCGCAGCCGGTGGTGCCAGCTGCTCCTGCTCCAGCGCCATCATCCTCGGCGGCGCCAGTTCGCGCTCCAGCGCAGGCGCCCCCGCCGGCTCCAGTTCGCGCAGCAATTCCAGGCACGCCAGCGCGGCCCGGTTCTCGACATCCTTTTCCTCGTGCCAGGCCGACACCGACACGGCCACGATGTTGTAGCCGCGCAGGGAACGGAACAGCGCGCCCATGTCCGCCAGGCTGGGACCGGCCTTGACGTGGTATTTCAAGGCCGGCATCTGGGCCTCGGCATCGATCACGTCCGTGTCGAAATGCACATACAGCCGTTCGGATGGCGACAGGTGCCGCAAAATGTCGCCGATCTCGCAATGCACCAGGTCCGAGGCGGCCACCGCTTCCGCCTCGCCGGGGTCGAGGTCGCGTGCGTCCGACAACACGACGCGCTGCTCCGGGAACGGCGCCACGCCCACGGCCGAGCGCAGCGCGCCGATGGCGTCGCGGTTGTCGCGCCGGCGGTCGGGCCGGCCCACCAGCATGGCCAGCGGCATGCCGCCCAGGTAGCGGGTCTGGCTGGTGTTCCAGGTGTGGAAATCGCCATGCGCGTCCAGCCACAGGATGCGCTCGGGCGGCCGGCCGGCCTGCTGCAGCCCGCCCAGCATGCCCAGCGACGACACGCAATCGCCCGAGATGCTGACTGGCACATCGCCGGCCCGCACGATGTCGCGCACGGCCGCCGCCAGCCGGCCATACACCTTGCCCATGCTGCGCATCTGCTCGCCCCGGTCGGCGATGGCGGTGGCCTGGCATTCGTCCACCCGCACCACCTGCCAGTCGTTGCGATCGAGCTCGCACACGCGGGCCAGGCCATCGCGCCGCTGGCCCATCAGGAAAGGCACCAGCAGGCGCCGCTTCATAGCCAGCCCTCCGGATCCATGCTGTAGCCCAGCGCCTCCATCATGGCCAGCACCTCGGGCTGGCGGCCCAGCGCCAGCAAGGCTTGCTCGCGTTTGCGCCAGCGCTGGCGGGCCGGCTGCTCGGTGGCCATGGTCACGGGCAGTTGCTCCTGCATGGCCATGGGCGCCAAGCCCAGGTAGCCCGTGACCCGGCCCATGGCGGCCACCGGGTCGGCCAGGAAGTCTTCGAAGCGCAGCCGCAGCGCCGCCACGCCCGCTTCCAGCACGGCGCGGTGCGGCGACAGCCACTGGTTCAGGCACACCTGCTCCAGCGGCGCGGCCGTGAACTGGCGCCAGTTGGGCGGCAGGTCGAACTTCCACCAGCGCCGCCCGAACGGCAGCACGTCGGTGTAGCCGCCGATGCGCAAGTCCACCCCGGCCCAGCGCAAGTCGTGCGAGAAGAAGCCCACCGGCGATTGCCAGCCGTCCATCAAGCCATTGACGGCTTGCGCGTAGCCGCGCGTGAGGTGGATGTACTTGATGTCGGCGTGCGGGAACAGCTGGCGGTACAGGCCCAGCCGGTACACATCGGGCGGGGTCTTGAACAGCAACACCTTGTTGGCCGCGTCGGCGGCGCTGAAGCGGCGCCGCTGGTGGCGCGGCATCACGAACGGCGGTTCCTCCAGCTTGAGCGGCACGTCGAAGCCGCCGGCGGCGCCGTCGCGCGCCATGCCGTCGTAATAGGCCATGCGCCAGCCGTCGTGGCGGAACACCTTGGCCAGCACGTATTCCTGCCAGGCCCGCTCGTCGCCGCAGCGCTGGGCCGCGCTGGCCGTCACCGCCTCGTCCAGCGACTGGGCCAGCCGGCGCTGTTCGGACGGCTGGGCGAACACGGACGGAAATTGCAGCAGCAGCCGGTTGCGCCAGCGCCGCTTGAGCAAGTCCAGTGCGGGCGGGCCGTCGTCGGCCACGGTCAGGTCGTCCAGCACGCAGTCGGCCAGCGCGCCCGGATTGGCCAGCGGGCCGATGGCATCGCTGTTGCTGGAATAGCCGAAGCCGTTACCGGTCAGGGCCAGGTACGGTTCGATCTCGCCATCGAGCGTGGCCACGTCGGGGTGGCGCGCCAGCACGCTGGTGAGCAGGCTGGAACCGGACCGGGGACTGGTCAGGATCACGGCCACCTGGCGCACGGCGCCGCCCAGGTCGGACGGCGCCACCGCGCGGATCGAGTTGACTGTGTCGATCAGCCGGTTCATGCGGGCCGAACCGGCGCGGCGCGCTGGATCAGGTACACGAAGAATTTTTTCATTTCGGCCTTGTCGGCCGCCGCGCTATCGAGCTCGCGCACGCTGTAGCCGTTGGCCTCGGCCAGCTTGCGGGTCTGCGCGATGGCGCCGAAACTGGCCTGGGCGAAGTAGATGCGCCCGCCCGGCTTGAGGTAGCGCCCCACCTGCTCGAAGAAGCCGGTGTTGGTTTCGAAATTGGTGTCCCACTGGGAGCGCGCCACCACGTCCGGGGCTGGCTTGTCGCGGAACGGCAGGTTGGCCGTGATTACGTCGAACTGCTCGTCGCCCACGTTCTGGAACAGGTTCGATTCACGTACTTCCATCACGTCCTCGAAGCCGTGCAGGGCCGCGTTGTAGGTGGCGCTGCGCAGCGCCGACGGGTTCACGTCCAGCGCCAGCACCCGGCCCGCACCCGCGTAGCAGGCATGCACGGCGATCACGCCCGAGCCGGTACCCACGTCGAGCACGGCGTCGCCCGGGTCCACCTGGAGCTGGCGCACCAGGGGCTGGCTGTCCGTGAACGGCCAGAACGTGCCGGGGTAGACCATGAACTGTTTGCCCAGGTATTTGATCATGCGCCCGTCGGGCGGGATGGCCTTGAACGCCTTCTGGCGGTTCTTTTGCCAACGGTCGATCTGGGACAAGCCTGCTGCGTGTACGTGTTCCATGTCATTCCTTCGCAATGAGTCACTAGTGAATCAGAAGGGAGCGGCGCCGGCCCGGCCTGGTCGAGTATAGCCAAGGCGGCCTCGGCGTCGAAATGCAGATTAGTTTTAAAATAACATAAAAATGTATCGAAACAGCAAGATACTTCTTGCAAGTGACGTCCGTACTGGTGGCCCAACAGACGCCCGGCCGCCACCGCAAACGAGCTCAACCGGGACAATTGTCATAGTGACATGCCAAGCGATTGCCGGTACCATCGGTAGCGAATGTGAAGTACCTGTCCGCCTACTTTGGAGGTGCTTACCGTGGCTGCGCCCACCGCCCTTGCGCACTGGCGCGCGCAGATCTTCGCGCGCCTGCTGCTGGTCGTGTTCGTGCTGGGAGTGGTCACCGCCATCCCCAGCGCGCTGCTGGCCGCGCGCGAAGGCATCTGGCTGATCGCCGCCATCGACGTGCTGGCCATCGGCTGGACCGGCGCCATCTGGCGCCTGCGGCGCGTGACCTACGCCACCCGCGTGTGGCACTTCCTGAGCGTGATCTACGTGGTGGGCGTGGGCTTGCTGCTCAAGGTCGGCCCCATCAGCCAGATCTACCTGCTGGCCATCCCGGTGCTGGCGGCGCTGCTGCTGGGCTTCCGGCCCGCCATGTGCATGCTGGCGCTGACCACGGCCACCGTGCTGGCCCTGGGCTACCAGGCCGACGCCGGGCTGCAGGTGATGGGCCTGCCCGCCTACGGCATGCTGCGCTCGCTCATCATCGCGCTCAACTTCCTGTTCATCGCCGCCGTGCTCACGCTGTCGTGCGCGGTGCTGCTGCGCCACCTGGCCCACTCGCTGGAGGAACTGGCCGCCAGCGCCGCCTCGCTGGAACAAAGCCGCAACCACCTGGTGGCCGTCAACGACGACATCCACCGGCTGGCGTTCTACGACGTGCTCACCGGCCTGCCCAACCGGCGCCTGCTGATCGACCGCATCGACACCCTGCTGGCCGCCAACGCCCGCGACCGGCACTACAGCGCCGTGCTGTTCATCGACCTGGACCGCTTCAAGTTCATCAACGACGCCCGCGGCCACGGCACCGGCGACGCGCTGCTGCGGGCCGTGGCCGAACGGCTGCTGCCGCTGATGCGCAAGGCCGACACCGTGGCCCGCATCGGCGGCGACGAATTCGTGGTGGTGCTGTCGCACCTGGCCCCCGCGCTGGAGGCGGCCACGCTGGCCGCGCGCACGGTGGCCGACAAGATCCGCCACGCCATCGCCACGCCGTTCGTCATCGACGGCCAGCGCTACGCCTGCTCGGCCAGCATCGGCGTCACGCTGCTGCCGCAAAGCGGCCAGAACGCCCAGGACCTGCTGCGCGAAGCCGACACCGCCATGTACCGCGCCAAGGCCGATGGCCGCAACGGCATCGCGTTCTACGAGCCGGCCATGCAGGCGGATGTGGAACGCCGGCTCGACATGGAACGCGACCTGGCCGCCGCGCTGGCGGCGGCCCGGCTGGAGATGCACGCCCAGCCCCAGGTGGACCACCATGGCCGCACCGTGGGCGCGGAAATGCTGATGCGCTGGCCGCTGCCGGGCGGCGGCGCCGTGCCGCCCTCCGTGTTCATTCCCGTGGCCGAGGAATCGGGCCTGATCCTGCAACTGGGCCAGTGGGCGCTGCAACAGACCTGTTTGGCCGCGCGGGGTCTGGCGCGGGCCGGTCACCCGCTCACGCTGTCGGTCAACGTCAGTCCCAGCCAGTTCCGCCAGGCCGGCTTTGTGGAGCAGGTGCGCGCCACCCTGGCCGCCACCGGCGCGCCGGCCAGCATGCTGGTGCTGGAAGTGACGGAAGGCTTGCTGGTGGAGAAAATGGACGCCACCATCGAACGCATGCACGCGCTGGCCGCGCTGGGGCTGCGCTTTTCCATCGACGATTTCGGCACCGGCTATTCCAGCCTGGCGTATCTGCGCCTTATGCCGCTGTATGAACTGAAGATCGACCGCAGCTTCGTGACGGATGCACCGCACGACAGCGGCAGCGGCGCGCTGGTGCAAACCATCCTGTCCATGGCACGCCACCTGGGCTTGCGGGTGGTGGCGGAAGGAGTGGAAACGGCGGACCAGGCCGCGTTCCTGATCGGCCACCACTGCCACTGCATGCAGGGCTACCTGTATGGCCGCGCGATGCCGGTGGAGGCGCTGCTGGCGCGGCTGACGGCGGAAGCAGAGGCCCAGGCGCAGGTGGGGACGGCCACAGCCGCAGCCGCATCGGCATCGGCCCCGCAGGCGCCGGCCAGCGCGGCGACATGAGTCACTCGCAGGCACCAACTTTCCCCCAACCGTATCATTTGCTTTCCCCGCGCCGCCGAGCAGACGCCATGATATTTGGCGCGCGTGACAATGCGCGTCAATTGCGGCCACCGTCCATCCTATGCTGGTAGCGGGCCGCGCAAGCTGGCCCGCCACGGGAGACAGCCATGGACACAAGCCACCGTCAACGACAGCTAGCCTTGGTGGAACAGGTGTACGAGGCGGCGCTGGCGCCGCCGCACTGGCGCGGCCTGTGCGAACTGATCGCGCCAGCGTTCGGCGCCGACAGCGCCGTACTGGCCCTGCTCGACGAGACGGGCGCGGCCCGCGTGCTGGACCGCAGCGCCAACTTCAGCGCTGCGTTGCAGGCCCAGTACGAGCAGCACTACTGCCACGAGGACGTGTGGGCCAACCGCGCGCGCGAACTGGGCCTGGGCCAGGTGTTCAGCAGCGCCGACCTGGTGGCCGACAGCGACTTCACGCGCTCGCGCTACTACGCCGACTTCTGCCGCCCGGCCGGCATCTTCTACGTGGTGGGCGCGCTACTGCCGCTGGCGCCGCGCGAACTGGCCGTGATCGGCATCCACCGGCCGCGCCGCGCCGGCCATTACGAACGCGACGACAAGCGCCAGCTGGCCGCCTTCCTGCCCCATTTGCAGCGCGCCCTGCGGCTGGCGCGGCGGCTGGAGCAAACCGGCCTGGCGCTGGGCTGCGGCGAGGCGGCGCTGGCCTGCGCGCGGGTGGCCGCCATCGTGCTCGACGCGGAACTGACCGTGCTGCACGCCACCGACAGCGCGGCCGCCCTGCTCATGCCCGGTTCGCCACTGCGGCTGCAACACGGCCGGCTCAGCGCCGCCGTGGGGCCCGGCAGTCCCGGCCTGGCGCAACTGGTGCGCGCGGCCCTGCCCGGTCCGGGCCGCGCGCCGCGCGCCCATGCCCTGCGCCTGCCCCGTCCCGGCCGTCCGCCGCTGACGCTGACGGTGGCGCCGCTGCCGGCGCGCGCGGACGCGGCACCCCATGTACTGCTGCTGTTGCGGGCGCCGGAACAGGCCACCGTGGCGGCCGGCGTACTGCGCCAGTTGTACGAGCTCACGCCAGCCGAGGCCGATGTGGCCAAGGCGCTGGCAGAAGGCAGCTCGCTCGCACAATTCGCGCTGGCGCACCGCATCAGCATGAACACGGTGAAGACCCATCTGCAGCGGGTGTATGCCAAGACGGCCACCAGCCGCCAGGGCGAACTGGTAGCCCTGCTGCACGGTTCGGCCGCCATGTACGGCGCCGCGTCCGGCCTCACCCAAACGTGTGACGACGCCGGCGCCGCCCGCCCCTACACTGCTGCTACCGGTCGCCCAAACGACCGGCCGGCCACCGGCCAGCGCGGCCCGCAAGCGGCGCCCGCGCCTCCCCACTGCGACAGGAGCCCACCATGAAACAGTTCCCATACGCCGCGCTGCTCAGCGCACTGGCGCTGAGCGCCACCGCCCAGACACCGGACACGGTACGCATCCCCGCCGCGTCGCCGCACATCACACTGCCCGAGCATCCCTACCACATGAGCGAGGCCACCCTCTACACGCTCAAAGGCGCCTACGACCTGTCCAACGGCAAAAGCCTGTCCGTGTTCAGCCGCGGCAACGCCCTGTATGCGGAAGTGGACAACGAAGGACGCCATCGCCTGATGCCCGCTGCGGCCAACACCTTTGTGGCGACCGACCGCCAGCTCAAGCTGGAGCTCAACGAGCATGACGACGGCACCATCACCGGCGCCTTGACCATGGTGGTGCCAGCGACCCAGATCAGTGGCGTCAACGCGGGCGAGAAACTGGTCGTGGCCACCTTCCGCTGACGCTGGCGCACTGGCCGCGCACCCCATTCATCGCCCGCCCACCCGCCGTTGTCTCCATGCCGTCGTGCCATGGCATCGCGATGTGACATTTCGTGATGTCAATTAAATCGCTTTACAATTGACATTAATCAATGTCAACATGCAGCCATGAATTGACATTGAACGCTGTCAAACAAAGGGAAGCATGAGGCGATGGCCAGCAAGAAGATGACGGCGGTGGAAGCGGCCGGGAGCGCGCGGGTGTACCGTGGCGCCAGCAATGAACAGCGGGTGAGCGAACGGCGCCAGCGCCTGCTGGCGGCGGCCATCCATTGCTTCGGCACCCACGGCTACCACCACACCACGCTCAAGATGCTGTGCGCCGAGGCGGGACTGACGGAGCGCTATTTCTACGAATCGTTCAGCAATTTCGACGAGCTGCTGTGCAGCGCCTACAACGAAGCGGCCGACACCATGCTGGCCAAGGTGACGGCCAAGGTGGCGCGCGCCGCGCCCAACCCGCACGACCGCATGCGGGCCGCGCTGGAATCCTACCTGGCGGTGGTGGCGGCCGACAAGGCGCGCGCGCGGCTGGTGTTGATGGAGATCGAAGGCGCCAGCGAGGCCGCCAACGCCACCTACCGCCAGCGGCTGGACATGTCGACCGACGTGATCGAACAACTGATCTGCGCCGGCCTGCCGGCCAAACCGGCCAACGGCCTGTCATCCCGGTTGCTGTCGGGCGCGCTGCTGGGCGCCCTCTACCAGACGGCCAAGAACTGGGCGCTGGCCGACTTCAAGCCGGCCCGCGCCACGCTGCTGAAAAACCTGCTCGCCCTGGGCATGGCCACGGTGGCCGCCTGGCAGGCGCCCGCCGCGCTTTCCGCCCCCACACCCGCGCCCCCCCCCCCCTGCCCGCCGCCGGAGCGCCTGACATGGATATCGTTTATACCCTCGCCGCCGCGCTGGCGGCCTGCATCGTACTGGTATTGCTGGCCAACCGCCTGGCGCCGTTGCCGGCGGCCCGGCTGGGCATGGACCTGGAACGGTGGCGCGCCGGCCTGCGCCTCAAGCGCGCGGCCGTGCCGGGTTTCGCGATGCCCTACCTGGAAGGCGGACGCGGCGCGCCGCTGGTGCTGGTGCATGGCTTTGGCGGCGACAAGGACAACTTCACCCGCATCGCGCGCTTCCTCACGCCCCACTACCGGGTCGTGATCCCCGACCTGCCCGGCTTTGGCGAAGCGACGCGCGACGCGGCGGCCAGCTACACCATCGCCGAACAGGTGGAACGGTTGCGCGCCTTCCTCGACCAGGTGGCGCCCGGCCCCGTCCACCTGGGCGGCAATTCCATGGGCGGCTTCATCGTGGCCCAGTTCGCGGCCACCTATCCGGAACGGGTGGCCAGCGTGTGGTTGCTGGACCCGGCCGGCACGGCCGCCGCCCAGAGTTCGGCCGTGCTGGAACGCTACCGCGCCACGGGCCAGATGCCACTGCTGTTGCGCCAGGCCAGCGACGTGCGGGAACTGATCGCCAGCACCACCCACCGCGAACCGTTCCTGCCGTACTGCGTGCGCCGCGCGCTGGGCCAGCGCGGCGCGGCCGACCATACGCTGCACAGCCACATCATGCGCCAGCTGACCAGCGCGCCGCTGCTGGAACAGCAATACCGCGACCTGGCGCCGCCGGCCCTGATCGTGTGGGGCCAGCAGGACCGCATCCTGCATCCATCCGGCGCCGCCGCGCTGGAAACCCTGTTCCGCCGCAGCCACACCATCCTGATGCCCGAGATCGGCCACCTGCCCATGCTGGAAGCGCCGCGCCAGAGCGCGCGCGACTACCTGGCGTTCCGGCGCGACAGCGCGCTGGCCTGAGCGCGTCCAGGTGCGCCTGGCACTGACCTTGTCGCTTAAATTTTCATAGGTGCAACAAAAATAACTGCCGTGACGAGCGCTTTTGCTAGAATGGGGATCGGGCAACACCGCCGCGTCCCCTCTACGCCATGAACCGAGTCCACGCCCTTTTGCTACTGCTGTTCAGTCTGGCCATGGCCCCGGCAAGTGCGGCGACCATCCAGGCTTGCGCCGACCAGGCGGAAATGCCGCCGTTCGTGTACGCCGAGCGCGTGCACGGACAGCGCAGCGGCCATGTGGTGGGCGCCAGCGTCGACCTGCTCAACCTGATCGGCGCCCGCCAGGGCTGGCAAGTGGAGGTCCAGTTGCTGCCATGGGCGCGCTGCCTGGCCCTGGTGGCCGACCACCGCGTGGCCCTGGCGCTCAACATCGGCCAGGCCGACGCCGCCGCCAGCAAGCTGCTGCTGAGCGACGCCTACTTCACCATGCACAATGTGTATTTCTATTCGCGCCGCGCGCGCCCGCAAGGCATCCATTTGCAAAAGCTGGCCGACGTGCACCAATACCACCTGTGCGGCCTGGGCGGCTACCGTTTCGAGGCCTACGGCATCGCCACCGCCGACGTGGACCGCGGCGCCACCATCGGCTACGAACAGTTGATCGGCAAGCTGCACCTGGGCCGCTGCGACCTGTTCATCGACAGCCGCGAAACCATGGCCGGCCAGTACCTGATCAACCCCACCCTGCGCGGCATGTTGGTGGATGGCACGCTGGTGAGCCAGCCCTTGCCCGGCTCGCCCCTGCGCGAGCTGTATTTCGGGGTGTCCGCCAGCGGCGCCGAGGCGGCCCGACTGTTGCAAACAATTAACGCCGGACTGGCGCGGCTGGACAAGACACGGGAACTCGATAAACTGTTATCCCACTACCTGGAACAATAACCGACCGGCGGCGCGCCGCCCATGATGCCCGGAGCCTGGATGTCCCATTCCGCCGTCCCTTTCCCGACACTGGCCCTGGCCGCCCTGCTGCTGGCACTGGGCGGCGCCGCCGCGCACGCGGGCGAATCCGCCACCGGCGCCACCAGTTCCGCCGATGACGCGGCCGGCGCCGCGGTGGCGGCGCCAACGTCCCGATCCGCGCCGGCCGAACCTGCGCGCCCGCTGCTGTCGGTGAACGGCTTCGGCACCTTTGGCTACGCCCACTCCGACCAGCACAGCGCCGACTATGTGTTCGACAACCTGCAACCGCAGGGCACGGGCCGCAACCACCAGTGGAGCAGCGACGTGGACAGCCGGCTCGGGGTGCAGTTCACGGCCAACTTCACGCCCCAGTTGCAGGCGGTGGTGCAAGTGTTGTCCGAATACCGCTGGAACAACAGCTACCAGCCCTTCATCAACTGGGCCAACCTGAAATATTCGTTCACGCCCAACGTCAGCGTGCGGGTGGGACGCATCGCGCTGGCCAGCTTCCTGGCCTCCGATTCGCGCCGGGTCGGCTACAGCAACGTCACGGCCCGTCCGCCGATCGAGGTGTACCGGCTGCTGGCGCTCAAGGAGAGCGACGGCGTGGATGCCTCCTACCGCATACATAGCGGCGACACCAGCAACACCACCACCATCCTGTATGGCAAACGCACCGTCACCAACACGCGTGGCATCGATGTCCATTCGAGCGCCGTGGCCGGCGTGTTCGACACGCTCGAACACGGCCCGCTGACGCTGCACGCGGCCTACCAGCAGCGGGACGTGGACAACCAGAAGCCGCCGCGCGGGCGCTTTTGGTCGCTGGGTGCGGCGTGGGATCCGGGCGAGTGGTTCACCTCGGCCGAGTGGGTGCGGGTCTCCAACTATGACGGCAAGGGTATCGAGGCGGTGCGCGCGGCCTGGTATGTGAACGCCGGAGTACGCATCGGCAGCCTGACGCCGTACGCCACCGTGTCGGCCCTCAAGCCGCTGTCGGATACGGGCGCGCCGCCCGTCGCCCAGCACACCTACGCGGCCGGCGTGCGCTGGGATGTGGCGCGCAAT
The DNA here is from genome assembly GCF_014042355.1 of Rugamonas apoptosis. Lineage (GTDB taxonomy): Bacteria > Pseudomonadota > Gammaproteobacteria > Burkholderiales > Burkholderiaceae_D > Rugamonas > Rugamonas apoptosis. The sequence goes on along the minus strand of NZ_JACEZU010000017.1, from coordinate 5,267 downwards.
CTCGACTTCAAGCTGCAGTGGGACCAGCTGCACCTGGGCACCGGTTCCTATGGCACGCTGCAAAACGTGGTGGCGGGAACGCCGCGCGGCGGCCAGGTCAACGTGGTCAGCGCGCTGGCTGATTTCATCTTCTGACGGCGAAACCCATCATGCATACGCCCGTCCCCACAGTTTGCCGCCTGCTGCTGGCCGCCTTGCTGCTGGCCGGGGCCACTTGCCGCGCCGAGGTGGTGGTGATCGTGTCGGCCAGGAATCCCGTCAAGGCGCTCAGCGGCGAACAGGCCGCCGATCTGTTCCTGGGCAAATCGGCCGACTTCCCCAACGGCCTGCACGCCGTGCCGATCGACCAGAGCGAAGGCTCGCCCGTGCGCGATGCGTTCTACCTGAAAAACAGCGGCAAGGCGCCAGCCCAGATGAAGGCGCACTGGGCCCGCATGCTGTTCACGGGGCGCGGCCAGCCGCCGGTGGAATCGGGCGACAACGCGGCCATCAAGCGGCTGGTGGCCGACAACCCCAACCTGGTGGGCTATATCGACCGTAGCGCGCTGGACCCTAGCGTGCGGGCCGTGCTGTCGATACACTAGCAGGTATGCACATCGCCTTTGAATCGCCGGATCAGCCGGCCGTGATCGCCCTGATCGCCGACCTCGACGCCTACCACCTCACCCTCTATCCGCCGGAAAGCGTGTACGCGCTGGATCTGTCCACGCTCAAGCAGCCGCACGTGAAGTTCGCCGTGGTGCGCGACGATACCGGCACGGCCGTCGGCTGCGGCGCCGTGGTGCTGACGCCGGACTATGGGGAGATCAAGCGCATGTATCTGCGGCCGGAATGCCGGGGCCATGGCGCGGCCGACCGCCTGCTGCGCCTGCTGGAAGACGCGGCACGGGCGGCCGGCTGCCCGCGCCTGACGCTGGAGACGGGTCCGTCCCAGCCGCCGGCGCTGGCCCTGTACACGCGCCACGGTTTCCGCCGCTGCGCGCCCTATGGCGATTATCGGGATGATCCGCTCAGCGTGTTCATGGAAAAGCCGCTGGCCGATGCGGCGCAGGGCGACAGCCTGACGTTCCTGCGCGACGAGCTGCGCACCTTCGCGCGCGAGCGCGACTGGGAGCAGTTCCACACGCCCAAGAACCTGGCCATGGCGTTATCGGTGGAGGTGGCGGAGCTGGTGGAGCATTTCCAGTGGTTGCCCACGGGCGCAGACGCGGAACTGGACGAGCAAAAGCGCACCGGCATCCGCCACGAACTGGCCGACGTGCTGGCCTACCTGATCCAGCTGGCCGACAAGACCAATGTGGACCTGGTGGCGGCCCTGCGCGAGAAGATGGCGCTGAACCGCCTCAAGTATCCTGCCGACCGGGTGCGCGGCGATGCCCGCAAATACTCGGAATATTGAGCCCCCTACGGGTCCATTCCCAACGCCGCACGGATCTGGCCACGCACGATGGGCCAGCATGGCGAACCAGCCGACACTTCGTCGTAATGGCTGCCGCCGGGCAGGATGATCACTTCCGCCGCGTCGCCGGCCGCCTGCGCGCGGCGCGCGTAATCCTCGCCGGCCCGTAGCGGCGAGATGGTGTCGAATTCGCCGTGAATAAGTACCGTGCGCACGCCACACGGCAGCAGTTCGGCCGGCGACGTATCGAGGAACACGTCCGGCCGCGCCGCGCTGGGATGGCCGGCCAGTTGCGCCGTATCGCGTTCGCAGCTGCATGCGATCAGCGCGGCCTCGTTGCGCAAATCAGCCAACCCGCCCAGGCTGATCACGGCCGGAACGGGCAGCGGATCCGAAACGAATAATGGACTGCTGCGCGGCAGGCGTGCGCGCGCAGCGGCCCATTGCGCCAGATGGCCACCAGCCGAATGGCCCACCAACACCACCCGCGCCAGGTCCAGATGATGGGGCGTGGCCAGGGTGCGCAGCAGGTCCAGCGCCTGTGCCACGTCCTGGTACATGCCGGGATAGCCGCCACCCGGCTGGTCATGGCAGCGGTATTCGATATTCCACACGGCGATACCCTGGCGCGCCAGGGCCGTGGCCATGTCACGCATCTGGGTGATGCCGCCGAATTGCACCGTCCAGCAGCCGCCGTGGATCAAGGCCACCACGGGGAACGGCCCCTCGCCCTGCGGCAGGAACAGTTCCGCGAACTAGGACGGTCCGTCGCCAAAATCAACGCGCAGATCGGGCGCCCGGCCGTTCAGGGCCAGGTAATCGTCCAGCGTCATGGGCGCCGGACCCGCGCCACCAACCAGAGGGTTCGTGGCGGCGACCATCAATAACCCTTGGTGCTCTTGCCGCCCTTGGATGCTGGCTTGGCCTTGAACTTGTCACCTTTGGCGCCCGGCGCCGGTTTCTTGGGCGGAGTGGACTTGCCCGATTCCGGCGGCATCTGGTCGGCGTGGCTGATGCGCAGTTGCGCGCCGCCCACCCACACCTTGCCCAAGTGCTGGAAGATATCGTCCGGCATCCCGGCCGGCAGCTCCAGCATGCTGTAGCTGTCAAACACTTCAATGCGGCCGATGTACTTGGCTTCCAGTCCCGCTTCGTTGGCGATGGCGCCCACGATGTTGCTCGGCGTGGCGGCGTTATTGCTGCCCACTTCGATGCGGAAGGCGCTCATGGGAATCTGCGCCTTGCCCGGCTTTTCCTTTTTCTTCTTGGCCGGCGCCTCGTCCAGTTCGGCTGGCGCCACTTGCGCGGCCTTGGCCAGGGGAGAAGCCTTCTTCGCGGCAGCGGCCGGTGCCGCGTGTGCCGCTGGTGCGGAATGCGCCGCCGGTGCTGGCGTCACGCCGCCATCATCGCGGCTGATGCGCAGCTGCTGGCCCGCGACCTTGATCGAGGCCAGGTGCTGCAGCACGTCGGCCGGCAGGTCGTTCGGCATATCGAGCACGCTGTAGTCGTCGTAGATCTCGATACGGCCGATGTGCTTGGAATCGACCCCGCCTTCGTTGGCGATGGCGCCAACGATGTTGCCCGGCTTGACGCCGTGCTGGTAGCCCACTTCGATGCGGAAGGTCTGCATGCCGGGATCGGCGGCGCGCACGATGCGTTCCTTTTTCGGGAACCGTTCGCTGCGCTCGCTGCGTTCGCCGCGTTCAGGGCGGTCGCCACGTTCGGGGCGGTCGAAGCTGGCCGCGCGTGCGGGGCGCTCTTCCCACGACGTGGTCAGTTGCTTCTTATCGAGCAGCAGCGGCACGTTGCCACGCGCCATCTTGGCCAGCGCGGCGGCGATTTCGATGGCGGGGATGTTCTGTTCACGCTCGAAGTCCTCGATCAGGCTCTGGAACTGTTCCAGCTCGCCCTGCGCCAGCGTCTCGGTGATCTGTTCCTTGAACTTGGCGATGCGCACATCGTTCACGGCCTGGATGGTCGGCAGTTCCAGCATGCCGATCGGCTGACGGGTGGCCCGTTCGATCGATTTGAGCAGGTTCTTCTCGCGCGGCGTGATGAACAGGATCGCCTCGCCGCTACGGCCGGCGCGGCCGGTGCGGCCGATGCGGTGGGTATAGCTTTCCGGGTCGTGCGGCACGTCGTAGTTGACCACGTGGCTGATGCGCTCCACGTCCAGGCCGCGCGCGGCCACGTCGGTGGCGACCAGGATATCGATCTTGCCATCCTTGAGCATCTGGATGGTGCGCTCGCGCTGCGCCTGCTGGATGTCGCCGTTGATGGCGGCGGCCGAGAAGCCGCGCGCCTGCAATTTGGTGGCCAGTTCCTCGGTCCCGAGCTTGGTGCGCGAGAAGATGATCATGCCGTCGAAGTTCTCGGCTTCCAGGATGCGGGTCAGCGCGTCGAGCTTGTGCATGCCGCTCACCAGCCAGTAGCGCTGGCGGATGTTCTCGTTGGTGCCGGTCTTGGAGGCGACCGTCACTTCCTTGGGCTGGCGCAGGTAGGTGTTGGCGATGCGGCGGATCACGGACGGCATGGTGGCCGAGAACAGCGCCGTCTGGCGCGATTCAGGCGTCTCTTGCAGGATGCGCTCGACGTCGTCGATGAAGCCCATGCGCAGCATTTCGTCGGCTTCGTCCAGCACCAGCGTTTTCAGTTTGGACAGGTCAAGCGAGCCTTTATCCAGGTGGTCGATCACGCGGCCGGGCGTGCCGACGACCACATGGACGCCGCGGCGCAGGGCCGACAGCTGTGGGCCGTAGCTTTGGCCGCCGTAGATGGGCAGCACGTGGAAGCCGGGAATATGGGAGGCGTAGGTCTGGAACGCCTCGGCGACCTGGATCGCCAGTTCGCGGGTGGGCGCCAGCACCAGCGCCTGCGGCGTGGTCTGCTTGATATCAATGCGCGACAGGATGGGCAGCGCAAAGGCGGCCGTCTTGCCGGTACCGGTCTGGGCCTGGCCCAGCACGTCCATGTTATCGAGAAGGAGGGGAATCGTCGCGGCCTGGATCGGCGATGGCGACTCGTAGCCAACCTCCTTCAATGCCTTGATCAGCGGGGCACTCAGGTTCAGGTCGGAGAAAAGGGAAATAGGGGATGCAGACATGGCGTCACTCACAAGAATTGTTCGAATCGCCTAATTGCGAAAGAAATTGGTGCGTAGTTTACTCCCTCCGGGCGATCTGAGCCGAATTACCGCCATTTTCGATTGCCCGCCGCCCTGTGGACGTTGGCGAAACGCCTCTTCAAGTGTTGCCGCAAATGCGGGCGAGCGCGCAGGGGGGCGCCCTTCAAAACTCAGCACTTTGTCTAATTCGGGCTAAACGAGGCCGATTCGGTCTAACGCGGGCTAAAACCCGCAAGCAGAAGTCTAAAACGGTCCATAAAATCCGGGCGCAAATCTAAATCGGTCGATTTTTGGGAAGCGAAAATCTAAAACGGACTAGAATTCCGTTCTGCCATTCAAGTTTTAGACGCATCCGGCCATCTGTCAGCCATGTGGATCCGGTCGCGCTTGCGCGTCGGCATTCGACCTGCAATCGGATGCACGAATCCAATGGCCATCGCCAGGGAAGCGCAGCCAGATGCAGCGCCAGGCATTACGTCCTCGCGCATGGCGGTTGGCAAATATCGACGGCGTCAAAGCGTCGCCATTATCCGTTCGGATGTGCTCCCCGATGACTTTGGCATATTCGAAGGCTTGGTGGTAGCTGGTTCGCAAACAGGTGCCATCCGGCAGGAAGACTGAGGTGTACTGTCAATAGTGGACACTTCCGTTTCAAGCCGCCAGCGCCTGTTTGCTGAAATCAGCGGCAAACGATGCTGGTGATACGTAGCCAAGGCGCGAGTGACGCCGCTGGCGGTTATAGAA
>NZ_JACEZU010000016.1 GCF_014042355.1 Rugamonas apoptosis | reverse complement strand
GAACAGGACCGTGAAACAACTCTGCGCCGATGATAGTGCTGCAACCAGTGTGAAAGTAGGTTATCGTCAAGCTAGTTATCCGAAAAAACCCCGCCGACTCTTGTGTTGGCGGGGTTTTTTTTCGTCTTCAGCCATTGATTTGCCGAGCAAGGCGGGGTTGGCATGACGCTGATGTGATGCAATGCAACGTCTAGCCACAATTGCTGGGCAGGCCGGGCTGAGCGGTTGTATCATGCAGCAGGGCACCGTGGGTGTGCGTACTTTCTACAAAGGGTCATTTCATGTCAGCTGAAGCAAAAAAATTTCGTCTGGTAACCCGTAGCGACTTCGACGGGCTGGTATGCGCCGTGTTGTTGAAACACTTGGACATGATCGATGACATCCTGTTCGTGCATCCCAAGGATATGCAGGACGGGAAGATTGCCATCAGCGCCAACGATATCACCACCAATCTGCCTTTCGTGGCCGGCGTCCACCTGGCGTTCGACCACCACCTGTCCGAGACGATCCGCAACACAGGCGAGCGCCCCAATCATGTGATCCACCCCGAGGCGCCGTCGGCGGCGCGCGTGGTGTACGACTATTACGGCGGCACCAAGGCCTTCCCGGCCAGCTGGGGCGACATGATGGCGGCCGTGGACAAGGGCGACGCGGCCCGCTTCAACGAGCAGGAAGTGCTCAATCCGGAAGGCTGGGACTTGCTCAACTTCCTGATGGACGCGCGTACCGGCCTGGGCCGCTTCCGCGAGTTCCGCATCTCGAACTACAACCTGATGATGGACTTGATCGATTACTGCAAGAACCACACGATAGACCAGATCATGGCGCTGCCCGACGTCAAGGAGCGCAAGGACCTGTACTTCGAGCACAGCGAGAAGTGCAAGCAGCAAATCCGCCGCTGCGCCACCGTACATGGCAACCTGGTGGTGCTGGACTTGCGCAAGGAAGACGTGATTTACGCGGGCAACCGTTTCATCATCTACGCGCTGTTCCCGCAGACGAATATCTCGATCCACGTGCTGTGGGGCCTGAAGAACCAGAACACCGTGTTCGCCACCGGCAAGTCGATCCTGAACCGCACGTCCCGCACCAACATTGGCGCGCTGATGCTGGAATACGGTGGCGGCGGACATGAGAACGCCGGCACCTGCCAGGTCGACAACGAGCGGGCCGACGAGGTACTGGGCGCGCTGACGGCACGCATCAATAAGGACGGCTGAGCGGCCTGACCGCGCTCTAATGCAAAACGGCGCAGCCCGCGAGGACTGCGCCGTTTTCTATTTCCACTTGGAAAATGTCAAGCCCGATTAGAATTCTTTCTCAGGTAAGGCAATTTCATTGTTGACGCTGAACTGATAGTCCTTGAACACATGTTCCGCGCTCAGCAACTGGTACTCGCCGTTCGGCATCTTGTGGGTGGTGTCCTTCAGGCGGTAGGTGTAGTGGCCGCAGGTCCAGCAGTTGAAGTTGCGCATGTGGGTGCACAGACAAGTCTTGTCCATCACCACGATGTTCTTTTCGTCCGGATGGGCCGACACTTCACGGTTGTAGGCGTTGATGTAGGCGCAGTTGCCGGTCGCGTCCAGCAGGTAGCCGTACGATTCGCAGCCGGGACGGATGCCCGAGCCGATGGCTGGGGTGCTCTTGAGCATGCGCATCGGGTAGCCGGTGGGTGAGATGCCGTTGACGATGATGTCGTCCTCGGTGGCCTTGATGTATTCCTGCTTGACCTTGTCCGGCAAGCCGCATTCCTTGGCGATGGTGAAGCGGGTCGCCACTTGCACGCCCGCGCAGCCCGCTTCCAGGAAGCTGACGGCGTCCGAGCCGGTGAAGATGCCGCCGGCCGCGATCAGGGGAATGTCGAGCTGCTCGGTCTTCAGGTAAGCCAGGATCTCGGCCGTGATGGTGTGCAGGTCGTACTCGGCCCAGTCCATGCCGAAGCCCAGGTGGCCGCCGGCCAGCGGGCCTTCGACGATGATGTAGTCGGGCAGGCGGTCCAGCTTGGCGTTCTTGCGCAGGAAGATCTGCAGCGCGCGCACGGACGAGACGATGATGCCCAGCTTGGCGTCACGGAAACGGGGATGGTCGGCCATCAGCGCGAACGAGCCGAAGTGCAGGCCGGCCGACAGCGTGATCCCGTCCACGCCCGCGTCCAGCGCCGCGTTCAGGCGCACGCGTAAGGTTTCGCGCGGACCATTCATGGTCAGCTTTTCCATGCAGTTCACAAAGATCAGGCCGGGACCTTTCTTCGCTTCCATGGTCTTGCCCACGTGCAGGCGCTGGGCCTCGGCCAGGCGGCCCAGGTCGAACTGGACCACGGCCTTGTCCATGTTGTTAATGTTGAACTTGTACAGCTTGGTCTTTTCCTTGACGAAGCTGGTATCGAAGCGGCGGTCGGAGACGTCCTCCACCATCGCGTCCGAAATGTGGCCGATGCCACCGAGGCGGGCCGCCTCCAACGCCAGTTCCGAAGTCGAAATATCGACACCCATTCCGCCGACCATGATGGGCACATACTCGTTTTTGCCAAATCGCAGGCGGAAATCATCAACACGTTTCATTGCTATCCTTAGACTACCGAGGTTGGTCGCTGGGCTGGAGCGCCCAGGGCTGTTGCGGTCGCGCGGCAGTACCGGCATGGAGCTCCATCCATTCTACTCCATGCGTACTACAGCTTTGTGACGGCGCGCGCGGGCGCCGGAAGGCAGGGATCAGTCGCGGAAGTTATTGAACTCGAGCGGCATGTCGGGCACATCCTTGCGTAGCAGGGCCATGGCCGCTTGCAGGTCGTCGCGCTTGGCGCCCGTCACGCGTACCGCTTCACCCTGTATACTAGCCTGCACCTTCATCTTGCTGTCCTTGATGACACGCACGATTTTCTTCGCGGCATCAGATTCAATGCCATTCTTGATCTTGATCACTTGTTTGACCTTGTCGCCGCCGATTTTCTTGATGTCGCCTTCCTCCAGGAAGCGCACGTCTACCTTGCGTTTGGCCAGTTTGTTGGTGAGTACATCGCGCACCTGGCTCAGCTGGAACTCGGAATCGGCGAACGCCGTCAACTCGTTTTCCTTGTGCTCGACGCGCGCGTCGCTGCCCTTGAAGTCGAAACGGGTGGTGATTTCCTTGTTGGATTGCTCGACAGCGTTCTTCACTTCGATCATATCGGCTTCGGAGACTACATCAAACGACGGCATGGTTCATTCCTCAATGGTGTGGCGGGCCGCGGGCGGCCGCAAAGACTGATATTTTAACGGACAAAGTGGGGCGCGCCCCCATACAGGCGGTGGTTTTTTGTCCGTTTCGCTCTATAATCGATCAAATTCTTTGGTTTTCTTCATGCATCCACATCCCGCCCTCCAGCACCAGTTTCCCCTGCAGTCCCTCAACACCTTCCGCATCGCCGCCCGCGCCCAGGCTTACCTGCGCGTGGTCGCGCTGGACCAGTTGCGCGCCGCGCTGGCCGATCCGGCCCTGGCCGCGTTGCCGCGGCTGGTGCTGGGGGGCGGCAGCAACGTGTTGCTGACGGGCGATGTGGCCGGGCTGGTGCTGCACATCGCGCTGGCTGGACGGGAATTGCTGCACAGCGACGCCGGGCACCATTACGTGAAGGCGGCGGCCGGCGAGAACTGGCATGACTTCGTGCAGTGGACGCTGGAGCAGGGCATGGGCGGGCTGGAAAACCTGTCGCTGATTCCCGGTACGGTGGGCGCGGCGCCGATCCAGAATATCGGCGCCTATGGCGCGGAGACCAAAGACCTGTTCCACAGCCTGACGGTGTTCGACCCGGCCACGGGCCAGACCCGCAGCATGGACGCGGCCGCATGCCGCTTCGGCTACCGCGACAGCGTGTTCAAGCATGCGGCGGGGCGGGACTTGATCATCGTGGATGTGACGTTCGCGCTGCCGCGTGCGTGGCAGCCCAATCTGCGCTACGCGGAACTGGCCCAGGCCGTGGCGGAACAAGGCTGGGTGTCGCCCACGGCGCGCCAGGTGGCCGACACCGTGATCGCGATCCGGCGCCGCAAGTTGCCGGACCCGGCCGAGATCGGCAACGCCGGCAGTTTTTTCAAGAATCCCGTGGTCGACGCGGCGCAGTGCGCGGACTTGCTGGTCCGCTTTCCCACGCTGGTGCACCACCGCCAGCCCGACGGCAGCGAGAAGCTGGCGGCCGGCTGGTTGATCGATCAATGCGGCTGGAAAGGGCGCAGCCTGGGGGCGGCCGGCGTGTACGCCAAGCAGGCGCTGGTACTGGTCAACCATGGCGGCGCCACAGGGGCCGACGTGGTGCGGCTGGCGCAGGCGATCCAGGCCGACGTGCAGGCCCGCTATGGGGTGCGGCTGGAGCCGGAGCCCGTGTTCGTGTGACGCTGTGGCCCGGCGTGGGCCGGGCCAGCGACGATCAGCCGAAGTGGCAGACGTAGTCCAGCGTTTCCACCGTTTCGATATCGAAGTGGGTGTTGGCGCCCACCTGGAACTGCTGGCCAGCGCCATAGGTGACCCATTCCGTGGCGCCGGCCTGGCGCACCTTGCACACGCCGCCGATCACTTCCATGGTTTCGGGCGCGCCCGTGTTGAAGGTCAGGCTGGACGGGAAGATTACGCCGATGGTCTTCTTGCTGCCGTCGGCGAACAGCACCGTGTGCGATACGCACTTGCCATCGAAGTAGATATTGGATTTCTTGGTGACGCTGACCTGGTCGAATTGTGCACTCATGTTTCGGACTTCCTTAAACGTTGGGGGAGGTGCCTTGCAGGTCGGCCGCGCTCATGACACGGTTGCGGCCGGCGCGCTTGGCGGCGTACAGGGCCTGGTCGGCCAGCTCCAGCAAACCCTCGACGCTGCCCAGCGGCGACGGCACCACGCAGGCCACACCGGCCGACAGGGTGACGCGGCCGTATTGGGGCGCTTGCGGGCTGGGGATGGCCAGCTGTTCCAGGTGGCGGCGGCATGATTCGGCGACGGTCAGTGCGCCGGTCAAATCCGTTTCGGGCAGGATAATGGCGAATTCTTCGCCGCCGTAGCGCGCGACCAGGTCGGCCGGGCGCTTCAAATGTTCGGTCAGGACAGCGGCCACCTTCTTCAGGCACAAGTCGCCGGCGGGATGGCCATGGCTGTCGTTATAAATCTTGAAGTGGTCCACGTCGCACATCATCAGCGCCACGGGCTGGCGGTCGCGCTGGCTGCGCAGCCACTCCAGCGCCAGGGCCTCGTCGAAGCGGCGCCGGTTGGCGATGCCCGTCAAACCGTCCAGCGCGGCCAGCTTCTGCAGCTCGATATTGGCCGCGGCCAGTTGGCGCTGGCTCTCGCGCAGGAAGCGGAACGCCTGGTCGCGCTGCAGACGGCTGATATAGCCGCTGGCGTGGTAGCGCACACGGGCCTGCAATTCCAGCCGGTCCGGCAGCTTGACCATGTAATCGTTGGCGCCGGTGGTGAAGCTGTGAGCCTTCAGTTTCGGGTCTTCCTTGGCTGACAACACGATCACGGGAACATGGCGCAGCGTGTCGTCCTCGCGGTATTGGCGGATCAGGCTGAAACCGTCGGTGTCGGGCATCACCAGGTCTTGCAGGATCACGGTCGGCTGCAACTGGCGCGCCGTTTCCAGCGCGCGCGCGGCGCTGGTCTCGTGGTGGAATTCCACGTCGGGCTGGTCGCCCAGCATGCGCCGCACGGCTTCCGCGATGATCAGCTGGTCGTCCACCAGCAGCACCCGCACCTTGTAGGCGGTGAGCGCCGGGTCCTGGTCGGCGGGAGGATTTATCAGATCGGACATCGCATATCTCTGGGCTGAACGGGTTGCTGATCGTGGGTGGCGCTTATGGTTTGGCGCCGGTGGTGCTGCGCAACAGCGTGCCGATCCGGTCCAGCGGCAGCACCAGCTGGGCCGCCTCCAGTTCGGCCGCCGCACGCGGCATGCCATACACGGCGCTGCTGGCCTGGTCCTGGGCGATGGTGGCGTGGCCGGCACGGCGCAGGGCCAGCAAGCCTTCGGCGCCATCGCGCCCCATGCCGGTCAGCAGTACGCCAATCGCCGCGCCGCGCCAGTGCTGGGCCACGCAGTGGAAAAACACATCCACCGAGGGCCGGTAGGCATAGTCGCGTGGAGCTGCATCGTACCCCAAGCGTCCATTTTGATCCAGCGTTAAGTGGTCGTTGCTCTTGGCGATGAGCACCGCGCCGGGCTGCAGCTCGTCGCCGTCGGCAATCACCCGCACCGGCATGGCCAGCTGCTCGCCCAGCCATTTGGCGAAGTTGTCGGCGAAATTCTGGTCGATGTGCTGCACCACCACGATGGCGCAGTTGGGGGGCGCCGTCCACCCGGCCAGCATCGCGGCCACGGCCGCCGGGCCGCCCGTGGAGGCGCCGATGGCCACCAGCGTGGTGATGGCGGCCGGCGCGGCCGGCTGGCCGTTGCCGGTTTTCGGCTGCATGGCCTGGCTGCCGCCGCTGTGGCGGATCAGCTTGTCCATGGTGTGGATCTTGGCCAGCAGTTGGGCATCGCCGCCGGCGCCGCCCTGCAGCACGGGGGTGGCCGTGACATCCAGCGCACCCGCGCCCAGCGCGCGGAACACCTGGTTGACGTTGTCCTGTGGCTGGCCCGTCACCACCAGGATGGCGCACGGCGACTGCTCCATGATCTGGCGCGTGGCTTCCACACCGTCGAGCTCCGGCATGTTCAAGTCCATCAGGATCAGGTCGGGACGGTGGGCGGCGCACAGACGCACCGCCTCCAGGCCGGTACGGGCGATCCACAGCACCTGATGTTCGGCCGTGCTGGCCACCACGCGGCGCAGCGCCTCGGCCGCCATCGGCACGTCGTTGGCGATCCCGATTTTCATAGTGACGCCTCCCCGATCAGGTCGGAGACGGCGTCCAGCAGCGTCTCGTCGTGGAAGCTGCCCTTGGTCAGGTAATAGTCGGCGCCGGCCGACAGGCCGCGCGCGCGGTCTTCCGGCCGGTCCTTGTAGGACACGATCATCACCGGCAGCTTGTGCAGGTGGACGTCCTTCTTGATCAGCGTGACCAGCTCGATGCCGTCCATGCGCGGCATGTCGACGTCGGTGATGACCAGGTCGTATTCGCCGCTGCGCACCACGTTCCAGCCGTCGATGCCGTCGATGGCCACGTCCACCAGGAAGCCGCGTCCCAGCAGCAGCTTGCGTTCCATCTCGCGCACGGTGAGCGAATCGTCCACCACCAGGATGCGCTTCATGCGGCGCCGGCCCGCGTGGTCGGTCCGCGCCAGCTGGTGCAGGCCGCCTTCGTGCAGCAGCTTGTCGATCGATAGCAGCAGGTCCGGCACGTCCAGGATCAGCGCCGGCTCGCCGTCGTCGAGCAGGGCGGCGGCCGAGATGTCGCGCATCTTGCCGAAAATGGGATCGATGGCTTGCACGGCCAGGCTTTGTTCGCCACGGATGGCGTCCACCACCAGCGCGTAACGGCGCGCGCCGCCGCCGATGACCACCACCGGCAGGTCCTCGCCGCCCGCTTCCATTTCGCCCAGCTCCAGCACCTGCGCCGCCGACACCAGCCCCAGATGCTCGCCGCCGAAGTCGAAGAACTGCTTGTTTTCCAGTGTGTGGATGGCCGCCGGCGGCACCTTGAGCACGCGTTCGACCTTGACGATGGGAATAGCGTAGGCCTCGCCCTTGATGTCGGTCACCAGCGCGCGCACGATCGATTGCGTGAGCGGCAGCGTGATCGAGGTGTGGAAGCCCTGGCCCAGTTCCGATTCCAGCCTGACGGTGCCATTCTGCTCGCGGATGGTTTCGTGCACGATGTCCAGGCCGACGCCGCGGCCGGAGATCTCGTTGGCGCTTTCCTTGAGGCTGAAGGCGGGCAGGAACAGGAATTCCAGCAGTTCGGACGGCGACAGGGCGGCCGCCATCTGCGGCGCGGCCATCTTGCGGGCGATGACGGTGGCGCGGATCTTTTCCAGGTCCACGCCGCGCCCGTCGTCGTGGATTTCGATGCTGAGCATGCCGGCGCGGTGGCGCGCCTCCAGCACGATGGTGCCCAGGCCGGGCTTGCCGGCGGCGATGCGTTCGGCCGGCGTTTGCATGCCGTGGTCGACGGCGTTGCGCAGGATGTGGTTGAGCGGGCTTTCGATGCGGGCCAGGATGTCGCGGTCCACCAGCGTGTCCTCGCCGACGATTTCCAGGTGCACCTCCTTGCCCATGCCGCGCGCCAGGTCGCGCACCATGCGCGGGAACGCCTGCACACCGTCGCGGAACGGTCGCATGCGCAGCGTGAGCACTTCGTCCACCATGTTCTGCGACACGGCCAGCATGCGCCGCTCGTAGGCTTCGATGTCGGCGATGTGTTCGAGCAGGAATTGCTTGAGCGGGTGGGTCTTTTGCAGCGCCAGCAGCGACTTCTCCTTCAGGCTGGCGTCGGTGCTGTTGGCGATGGCTTCGTGCAGCTGTTCCACCAGCGAGAACAGGCTGCTCTGGTTGCGCTTGAAGCGCTGCAGGTCCTGGATGAAGGGATGCAGCTGGTGCGCGTTGATGCGGGCCTCGCTGGCCAGTGACAGCAGGCGGTCGAAATTCTGGGTTGCCTTGAGCGGGGCGGGCAGTCGCGGGGCGGCGTGGGTGGCGCCATCGTCGGACGCTGCCACGGCCGGGGAGAGCGGGGCGGCTGCGGCGGGAGCCTCCGTTGCGGGAGGCGCGATCACGGCCGCCGGTGCTTCCTGCGTCATCGGCGTCGTTGGCGCGTGCGGCGCCGTCGACGCGACGGTGGCGGCTGGTGCGATGGGCGCAGGCTCCGGCAGGAAGGCGAGGTTGGCGATCAGTTCCATGGTGGTCTGGATCGGCGCGCCGTTGGCGGCCAGCCAGGCGTCGGCGTTGCTGTCGTCGAGCCGCGCGATCTGCAGGATCAGGTCCACCCCGGCCAGCAGCGCGTCGACCCGGTTCGGTGTCAACTGCAACCGGCCCTGCTGGGCGGCCACGAAACTGTCCTCCATGCCGTGCGCCAGTTGCACCACCAGGTCCAGCCCCACGATGGCGGCCGCGCCCTTGATCGAGTGGGCCGCGCGCATCATCGCCTCCAGCGCGCCGGCGTCGCCCTTCAGGCGCTCCGTCGCCAGCAGGCCGTCCGTCAGGATCTGGGTCTGGCTGTCGGCCTCCATGCGGAACAGGTCGCGCATGGAGAACTGGCTCAAATCGCCATGCTGGTCCTGGCTCATCGTAAGGTCCTCGCAAGTTGGTGGCCGATCAGGGCCGCGTCCAGGCAGCCGATGTGCATCTCGGCGTGCGACAGCACACCGGACAGGTAACGCTGCAAGCCCTTGTTGATGGTGGCGGCCGGCGGCTGCACGCTGGCCGATGCGTAGCGCACGATGCCGTGCAGGTCCGCCACCGGCAGCGCGTACGATTGTTCATCCCAGCGCACCACCAGCAGGCGGGCGAAGATGTGGCGGCCGTTGGCTGCCAGGCTTTCCGTTTCGTCGATGCCCAGCAGGGCGGCCAGCGACATGCAGGGGTAGATCGTGCCACCGACATTGACGATGCCGCGCAGTTCGGGCGCGTGACGGTGCGGCAGCCGGTGCGGCGCGGCCTGCGGCGCCACCGATTGCAGGATGGCGGTGGGCAGCGACAGCCATTCGCGGCCGATGCGGAACACCAGGCAGGAGGCGTCGAGCAGGACGCTGTCGTCGTCCACGCGGCGGAAGTGGTCGGCCCATTCGCGTTTGTAACTGTCGCCCACGGCGCGCCGCATGTTGGTCTGGGCCGCGTCGGCATACACGTCGCAATTGCGGCAGTGGATGTGGCGCGCCAGTTTGTCGCAGCTCTGGTCGCCGCTGACGCCGATGCGGTTCCAGCAGTTGACCAGGATAGGGCTGTCCAGTGTCGTCATCGGTTCTCCTTCAGGATGGCTGCTGGCGCTGGTAGACACGCGCCGCGCGTGCCTTCAGCGCGGCGGCAGCCGGGTCGCCGTTGTGTTCGGCCAGCAGGGCCAGGTGGCACAGCGCTTCGTAATGGTCGGGGCGCAGGTAGATGCAGCGCCGCCAGTGCTGTTCCGCCTTGGCCTGCTGGCCCGCCTGCTCGTCCAGCAGGCCGAGGATGAAATAGGCGTCGGCCGCATCGGGCGCTTGCGCCAGGCAGGTCTGGCATGCGCTGGCGGCTTCCTCGAAGTGGCCCTGGTCGGCCAGCTTGCGGGCCTGTTCCAGCAAGGCGGCCGTGGTGGCGGCCGGCGCGGGCACCGTCGTCGTCGTTGTCGCCGCCGCTGTCGTCGCCGCTTTCGTTGCCGTCGCCGCCGGGGCGGCGGGGCGGCTCGTGGCTGGCGGCTTGGCGGTGGCCGGCGTGCGGGCCGTGGTCGCGCGCCGCGCGTGCGTTACCGCCATGCGCGCGGCCGCGCTGGCCGGCGTATCCGGCGCCGCCGCGCCTTCCTTCTTCAAGCCGAAGGCGCGCGGAAACTGCAGCGGTGCGAAGCCGTGCTGGCAGAATGCCGGCACTTCCGCGTAACCGGCGAACAGCAGGCCGTCGTCCGCCAGCAGGGCGCTCAGACGGGTGGCGGCGTCCTGGGTGGTGGGCTTGTCGAAATAGATCAGCAGGTTGCGGCAGAAGATGATGTCGTAGCGCGGCAAACTGCCCGCGTCGAGCGCGAACAGGCTGCCCTGGCGGAAGCGCACCTTGTTGCGTAAGGCGTCGTCGATGCCATACTCCTCGTTCTCGCCAACGCGGGTGAAGTGGCGTTCGCGAAAACGCAGGTCGTCGCTGCGGAAGGCGTTGCGGCCATAGACGCCGGCCTGGGCGCGCGCCACGCAGGCCGGGCTGATGTCCCAGGCGTCGATGGTGTAACGCTGCGGCGGCACGCCGGCGTCGCTGAGCGCCATGGCCATCGAATACGGTTCCTCGCCGCCGGCGCAGGGCACCGACAGGATGCGCGCGATCCGTCCTTCGTCCGCGCCCGACAGGATCGCCTTGACGTGGATAACGGCGGCCTGGAACGCCACCGGGTCGCGGAACAACCACGATTCCGGCACCACCACCAGTTCCACCAGCTGCGTCAGCTCTTCCTGCGACAGGGCGGCCAGATAGGCCTCGCGCTCGGCCACGCCGAGCCGCTCCATGCGGCTGGCCATGGCCCGCTCGGCCACCGCCTTTGTCAGGTTCAGGCCGGTGGCCTGGCGCAGGATGGTCTGCGGGTTCATGGCGCGGCGGCCTCCGGCTGGAACAGGATGGCGCGCAGTGCGGGCGACAGCAATTGGTCCGGCTCCACCAGTTGCACGATGCCGGTGGTGTCGCTGGCCACTTGGCCCAGGAAGGGCGCAGCGCGCACGCCGCTGTCGGCCAGCGCCGCCGGATCCACCTCGGCGATGCCCAACACCCGTTCGGCCAGCAATCCCAGCGCATGGGGGGCGCCGTCCGGCGCGTGGTAGTGGACCAGCAGGATGCGGGTATCGAAATGCTGCTGGCCCGGCGCCATGCCGGCCAGCAGGCTCAAGTCGATCACGGGCACGGACTGGCCGTGGAAATCCATCAGGCCGGCCACGGCTTCCGGCGCCAGTGGCAGCCGCTTGAGTTCGAGCAGCGGCAGCACCCGCACCACGTCGCGCAGGCGCAGCGCGTAGCGGTCGGCGCCGATGTGAAAGAGCAGCTGTTTCATGATCGCGCCACCTTATGCCGCCAGCGTGAAGTTGCCCACGCCGGATTGCAGGTCGCCGGCCGCGTACTGCAACTTGCGCACCGCCTCGCTGGTGGCCTTCAGCGATTCGACGGTCTGCTGGGTGGCGTCGTTGAGCTGGCCCATGGTGCTGGATATCTGCTCGGCGCCCACGGCTTGCGACTGCATGCCCTGCAACACGGCGTCGAACTGGGGCGCCAGCTTTTGCACCTGGTCCATCACGCCCGACAACTGCTCCGTCACCTGGCGCACTTCGCCCACGCTGCGGCGGATCTCTTCGGAGAATTTATCCATGCCCATCACGCTGGCCGAGACGGCCGACTGCATCTCCTTGAGCATCTGTTCGATGTCCCAGGTGGAGACGGAGGTCTGGTCGGCCAGGCGGCGGATTTCGGTGGCCACCACGGAGAAGCCGCGGCCGGCCTCGCCCGCCTTTTCCGCCTCGATGGCCGCGTTCAGCGACAGGATGTTGGTCTGGTCGGCCACCTTGGTGATGGTCACCAGCACGCTGTTGATGTTGCTGGCCTTCTCGGACAGGGCGGCCAGCTTGGCGTTGATGGAGTCGGTGGCGGCCACCATGTGCTGCATGGTGCCGTCCATGCGCTGCAAATTGGCCTGGGCGTCGGCGGTGGCGCTGGTGGTGTAGTCGGCCACGGCGGTGGCTTGCTCCATGGTCTTGAGCAGGGCGCTGGTGTTGGCCGAGATTTCCTTGGTGGTCGACAGGATCTCGACGCTGGTCTGGGCCTGTTCCACGCCCGTCACCTCCTGCTGGCGCGACGAGGCGGCGATTTCCGTGGCCGAACTGGCGACCTGGATGCCGGCCTTCTGCACGTTGTTGATCAAGGCGCGCAGGTTGGCCAGCATGGCGGCCACGCCATGGCCCAGCTGGCCCACGGCGTCCTCGCCGGTCACCGTGACCTGGCCCGTCAGGTCGCCGGCGGCGGCCTTGGATACCACGCCCAGCAGCGCGTCCACCTTGGCGCGCAGGGTGTTGGTGGCGGCCAGTTCGCGCGCCAGGTTATCTTCGATGGCTTGCGCCATGCGGTTGAATTCCTGCGTCACCAGTCCCAGTTCGTCGCGCCCCAGCACGGGCGCACGCGCGCCTGATTCACCGGCCGCGATGCGGCCCACGGCCGCCGTCAACCCGCCCAGTGGCGTGAGCAGGGCGCGCGCCAGCAGCCAGGCCACCAGCATGGAGGACGCCAGGCAGAGCAAGCCGCCCACCGTCAACACCAGCACCATCGTTTGCTGCTGCTGAGCCGCCACTTGCGAGCGCTCTCCCAGCAGGCGCTTTTCCTCGGCGCGGGCGTCGTCGAGCATCGCGTTCAGCCTGGCCGTGAGGGGACTGCCGTGCGCCAGCTCCGGCATGCGCGCAAGGGTGAACGCGGCGTCGGGCCGGTCGCCCAGGCTGCGGCGCCGCTCCAGTTGCGGTTCCAGCACGTCCTTGATCCACGTCCGCAGGCCGGCGTCGAACTGGTCCAGGTGGGAGCGCTGGTTGGGGTTGTCGGCTGTCAGTGTCCGCAGGCGTTGCACGGAGGCGGGCAGGTCGGCCAGTTCCGCGTTGGTGCGCACCAGCCGCTGCTCGGTGCCCGTCAGGTAGTAGCCGCGCGCTTCCACCTGCACTTGCAGCAGGTCCGTGTGCAGCCGGTCCAGCGCCTGCAGTACTTCCATCGAGTGCCGGTCCAGCCGGCTCGCTTCGGACAGGCGCGCGAAATTGATATAGGCCGTGGTCAACAGCACCAGGACGATGGCGAGGATGGCGCCCACGCTGAAAAACAGTTTTTTGCGAACGCTCAGGTTACTCAGCATGGAATGCTCCGGCAGGAAGGGGACGCCACGTCAGGCGGCGACGGTAAAACTGGCGACGCTGGACTGCAGGTCGCCGGCCGCGTACTGCAACTGGCGCACCGCCTCGCTGGTGGCCTTCAGCGATTCGACGGTCTGCTGGGTGGCGTCGTTGAGCTGGCCCATGGTGCTGGAAATCTGCTCGGCGCCCACGGCTTGCGACTGCATGCCCTGCAACACGGCGTCGAACTGGGGCGCCAGCTTTTGCACCTGGTCCATCACGCCCGACAACTGCTCCGTCACCTGGCGCACTTCGCCCACGCTGCGGCGGATCTCCTCGGAGAATTTATCCATGCCCATCACGCTGGCCGAGACGGCCGACTGCATCTCCTTGAGCATCTGTTCGATGTCCCAGGTGGAGACGGAGGTCTGGTCGGCCAGGCGGCGGATCTCGGTGGCCACCACGGAGAAGCCGCGGCCGGCCTCGCCCGCCTTTTCCGCCTCGATGGCCGCGTTCAGCGACAGGATGTTGGTCTGGTCGGCCACCTTGGTGATGGTCACCAGCACGCTGTTGATGTTGCTGGCCTTTTCGGACAGGGCGGCCAGCTTGGCGTTGATGGAGTCGGTGGCGGCCACCATGTGCTGCATGGTGCCATCCATGCGCCGCAAATTGGCCTGGGCGTCGGCGGTGGCGCTGGTGGTGTAGTCGGCCACGGCGGTGGCTTGTTCCATGGTCTTGAGCAGGGCGCTGGTGTTGGCCGAGATTTCCTTGGTGGTCGACAGGATCTCGACGCTGGTCTGGGCCTGTTCCACGCCCGTTGCCTCCTGCTGACGCGACGAGGCGGCGATTTCCGTGGCCGAACTGGCGACCTGGATGCCGGCCTTCTGCACGTTGTTGATCAAGGCGCGCAGGTTGGCCAGCATGGCGGCCACGCCATGGCCCAGCTGGCCCACGGCGTCCTCGCCGGTCACCGTGACCTGGCCCGTCAGGTCGCCGGCGGCGGCCTTGGATACCACGCCCAGCAGCGCGTCCACCTTGGCGCGCAGGGTGTTGGTGGCGGCCAGTTCGCGCGCCAGGTTATCTTCGATGGCTTGCGCCATGCGGTTGAATTCCCGGCCCACTTCGCTGTATTCATCCTTGCCGCTGACGTCGGCGCGCACGCCGGCCTGGCCGGCCGCGATGGCGCTCACGGCCTGTATCAGGCGCGCCAGCGGATCGAGCACGGCGCGCGCCAGCAGCCACGCCACGATGAAGGCGGCGGCCACGCACAGCACGCCGCCGGCCGTCAGGGTCAGCTGCATGTTCTGCTGCAGCTGGGCCGACTGGCGGGCGCGCACGGCCAGCAGCTTTTCCTCCTCGCCGCTGATCTCGGTCAGCAAGCCTTCGATGGCGGTCACGTGGCTCAAGCCGGTGGCGATCAAGGGCGCGATCTGGTTCAGGTCCATGGTCGCGCCGCGCTTGTCGGCCTCGGCGCGGCGTGCCACCACCGGCCGCACCACCTCCGTCAACCAGCCGTCGAACAGCTTGCCCAGTTTGGCGATGCGCTCCTGCTGGGCCGGATTATCGGCCGTCAGTGAGCGCAGCTTGTCGACATGCTGGCGCAACAGCGTTTCGTTGGCCGCGCTGTCGCGAAAACGCTGTTCGCCCGTCAGCAGGTAGCCCCGCTCATTGGCCTGGATTTCCAGCGCCACGATGTCGACCTGGTCGCTTTCATGCAGCACTTCGAGCGTGTGGCGGTCCCATCCGCTCGCTTCGGACAGGCGCTGGAAATTGGCGTAGGAAATGATCAGCAGGATCAGGATCAGGCCCAGGATGGCGGCAAAGGCCAGATACAGTTTGCTTTTGATGCTCAGGTCTTTGGTCACGGTGGCTCCGGTGCGCGGCAGAGGGAAGATGATGGCAATGTAACATTTTGCCGGGCGCGGCGCGAGGGGCGTGTTGCGGCGTAGGCGCGCGCCGCCCCCAAAAAGAAACGGGCCGCTACGAGAGCGGCCCGTGGTGGCGGGAGCGCGTGGCTCCCGCTGCCTGCTGGCGGATTACTGGCCGCGCTTGAGACGGGCGTTGGCGGCGATGCGCATGCGCAGCGCGTTCAGCTTGATGAAGCCGCCGGCGTCGGCCTGGTTGTAGGCGCCGCCGTCTTCGTCGAAGGTGGCGATGTTCATATCAAACAGGGAGTCGGTCTTGGAATCGCGCGACACGACGATCACATTGCCCTTGTACAGCTTGACGCGCACCCAGCCATTGACGGTCGATTGGGTGTGGTCGATCAGGGTCTGCAGCGCCACGCGCTCAGGCGCCCACCAGTAGCCGTTGTAGATCATGGAGGCGTAACGAGGCATCAGGTCGTCCTTCAGGTGCGCCACTTCGCGGTCCAGCGTGATCGATTCGATCGCGCGGTGGGCCTTCAGCATGATGGCGCCGCCCGGCGTTTCATAGCAGCCGCGCGACTTCATGCCGACGTAGCGGTTTTCCACCAGGTCCAGGCGGCCGATGCCATGCTTGCCGCCCAGGCGGTTCAGTTCCGTCAGTACGGCGGCCGGCGACAGGCGCACGCCGTTCAGGGCCACGATGTCGCCCTTTTCGTATTCGATATCCAGGTATTCGGCCGCGTCGGGCGCCGCTTCCGGGCTGACGGTCCAGCGCCACATCGATTCTTCCGCTTCCGCGCTGGGGTTTTCCAGGTGGCGGCCTTCGAACGAGATGTGCAGCAGGTTGGCGTCCATCGAGTAGGGCGCGCCGCCGTTCTTGTGCTTCATGTCGATCTCGATGCCGGCGTCTTCCGCGTATTTCAGCAGCTTCTCGCGCGACAGCAGATCCCATTCACGCCATGGAGCGATGATCTTCACGCCTGGTTTCAGTGCGTAGGCGCCCAGCTCGAAGCGCACCTGGTCGTTGCCCTTGCCGGTGGCGCCGTGCGAGATGGCGTCGGCGCCGGTCTCGTTGGCGATCTCAATCAGGCGCTTGGCGATCAGCGGACGGGCGATCGAGGTGCCCAGCAGGTATTCACCTTCGTACACGGTGTTGGCGCGGAACATGGGGAACACGAAGTCGCGCACGAATTCCTCGCGCACGTCGTTGATGTAGATGTTCTCCGGCTTGATACCGAACTTGAGCGCCTTGGCGCGGGCCGGTTCCAGTTCTTCGCCCTGGCCCAGGTCGGCCGTGAAGGTGACGATTTCACATTGGTAGTTATCCTGCAGCCACTTGAGGATAACGGAGGTATCCAGTCCGCCCGAATAGGCCAGGACCACTTTTTTGATGTCGCTCATTTTCGATTCCAATCTACGGTTCTACGGTTATTCTTTGCTGTCCAGGCGGCCCAGCAGCAGGTATTCGATCAGCGCCTTCTGGATGTGCAGGCGGTTCTCAGCCTCGTCCCACACCACCGACTGCGGGCCGTCGATCACTTCGGCCGCCACTTCCTCGCCGCGGTGGGCCGGCAGGCAGTGCATGAACAGGGCGTCGGGCGCGGCGCGCGCCATCTTGGCGCCATCCACGATCCAGCCGTCGAAGGCGGCGATGCGGGCCGCGTTTTCGGCCTCGTAACCCATGCTGGTCCACACGTCCGTGTTGACCAGGTGCGCGCCCTGGCAGGCGTCGGACGGGTTGGCGAAGAAGGTATAGCGGTCGGTCGACACCAGCGACATGTCCATGTCGTAGCCCTTGGGGGTGGACACGTTGACGTGGAAGCCGAACACTTCGGCCGCCTGCAGCCAGGAGTACAGCATGTTGTTGGCGTCGCCGATCCAGGCCACGGTCTTGCCGGCGATCGGGCCGCGGTGTTCGTAGAAGGTGAAGATGTCGGCGAACACCTGGCACGGGTGGTGTTCGTTGGTCAGGCCGTTAATCACCGGCACGCGCGAATTGGCGGCGAAACGCTCGATGATGTCCTGGCCGAAGGTGCGCACCATGATGATGTCGCACATGCGGCTCATCACCTGGCCGGCGTCTTCCACCGGCTCGCCGCGGCCCAGTTGCGAGTCGCGCGTGTTGAGGTAGATGGCCGCACCGCCCAGCTGGTGCATGCCGGCTTCGAACGAGAGGCGGGTGCGGGTCGAATTTTTCTCGAACACCATCACCAGCGTACGGTCGATCAGGGGATGGTAGATCTCGTAGTTCTTGAATTTCCGTTTGATCAGGTGCGCCCGCTCGATGACGTACTCGTATTCGGCCAGCGTAAAGTCGGAAAACTGCAGATAGTGTTTGATCGGTTTTTGGATAGACATGGTCACAACGAATAGGGGGCGTGGGCGCGTGGCGGTGTGCCCGGGCGGCCAGCATAGCCGATCCATTATAAAGGGAATTTGGTGTAACGGTCTAACGATGGCAGATTATGCTGTCTATACAGGTTCGACCGCTGTCCCGCCCCGTGGTGGCGCGCGGGCAGCTCAATGGTAGATGCGCTGGGCGCTGGCCGCGTCGTGCTGGGGGGCCGTCAGGGGTAAATCGAGGCTGAACACGGTGCCGTCGGCGCCGCTGGCCACGCTGATCTGGCCGCCGAGCAGCGAGGTGACAATGTTGTAACTGATTGACAAGCCCAGGCCGCTGCCGCCCTGGCCCAGTTTGGTGGTGAAGAACGGGTCGAAGATGCGCGACAGGTGCTCGGGCGCGATGCCGTTGCCGTTGTCGCCGAAGGTGACCAGCACCCGGCCCTCGGCCGGGGTGGCCGCGCGCAGCCACATGGCGCCCGTCTGGTCGGGCTTGAACGCGTGCAGCAGGGCGTTGTTGATGAGGTTGGCGATCACCTGGCCGAACGGGCCGGGGTAGCTGTCGAGCGCGATGTGCTCGGCCACGTCCGATGCGATGCCGTGGTTGGAGGCGCGGATGCGGTTCATCATGGTGGCGATCAGCTCGTGCGCGACCTGGTGCAGGTTGAAGGTGCGGCGCTGCTCGGTGGTGCGGTCCACGGCCACCTGCTTGAAGCTGTTGACCAGGTCGGCTGCGCTGGTCAGGCCCCGCATCACCAGCTCCGACGCTTTTTTCGCGTCCGTCACGTAGGCGCCCAGGTCGGAGCGGCGCAGGCCGGGGCCGTTCACGCGGCGCTCCAGCTCCTCCGTCTTCTGGGCCAGGGTGCTGGCGATCAGCAGGCTGTTGCCGATCGGCGTGTTCAGTTCGTGCGCCACACCGGCCATCAAGGAACCCAGCGCGGCCAGCTTTTCCTGTGACAGCAACTGGGCCTGCGCGTCCTTGAGCTGGCGGTAGGCCTGGGCGTTGTCGATGGCGATGGCGCCATACGCGCACAGGGTGCGGAAGATCAATCGTTCCCGTTCGCCGTAGGCGCCTGGGCGCAGCGCCTGCACCGTCATCACACCCAGCGCCCGCTCGCCCACCAGCATGGGCGAGAACAGGGCCGACAGGTTGGTCAGCGTGCCCGGCGTGAACGTGCTGGGGCCTGCGCTGGGCGCGTGTTCCACGTACACTTCGCGCCGTTCGCGCAGGCTGCGCACGGAGTGGGCGTGCGGGTGGTCGAGCGGGATGGTGTTGACGGCCAGCGGCCGGCCCGATTCCACCCCGAACGCGCGGCTCAGCGAGGCGCCGCCCGGATCGGTCAGGTAGATGGCGAAGGTGTCGGCCGGCAGCAGCGCCTGCACATGGCGGTCCAGCGCCTGGAACACGGCCTCCGCATCCAGGTGGGTGGTGATCTCCTGGCCGATGGCTGACAGGCGCTCCAGCGTGTCGCTGGTCTGCTGCAGCACCGCGGCCCGGCGCGCCTCGGAGGCGGCCAGTTCGCGGTGGTGCTGGCCCTCGGCCCGCGCGTGTTCGGTCTGGTGATGCACCTGCATGGCGATGGCGCGGTTGGTGGCCTCCTGGCTGTGGGTCTTGTCGCGCGCGGCGCTGGCCGCCAGCGCCGTCTCGTACGCCTGGGCGTAGTCGCCCACCTGGGCGTACTCGCGCGCCAGCGCGTCGAGCAGGTCGCCAGGCAGGGTGTAGCCTTCGATGGTGGCGGCCACGGCCAGCGCCTGGTGCAGATAGTGCAGGGTGGCGTTGCGCTCGGTCATGCCGTCCGGCGCGGGCAGGTGGTGTTGGCCGTGGATCAGCGCCAGTACCCGCAGCGCGGCGATGTGATGGTACGTGTTGGCCTGCGCGGCGGCCAGCGCCACGGCCTGTTGCGCCATGCCCAGGGCTGCCTCCCCCTGGCCGAGGAAACACAGCGCGTGGGCCTGGCCGCGCCGGGCCACGGTCTGGAAGTCGGCCTGCTGCAGGGCATCGGCCCGTTGTTCGAGCTGGCCGAAGGTCTCCAGCGCCTGTTCGTAGCGGCCTTGGTCGAGCGCCAGTTCACCCCGGTACAGCAGCGCCACCGCGTAGCTGCGCGCGCCCGACAGGGGTGCCAGGATGGTCAGCGCCTCGCGCAGCAATTCCTCGGCCGCGTCCAGCCGGCCCAGGCGGCGCATGGTGTCGGCCGTGTGCATCATGCAGGCGCCCACACTGCGCGGCCAGCCGGTGGGGCGGGCCAGGTCGAGCGCGCACTGCATCCATTCCAGCGCCGCGTGGTGGTCGTTCAGGTTGGTGAAATCCTCGCCGATATTGGTGGCCGCCGTGATGGCGGCGCGCAGCTGGCCCGTGCCCAGGGCCGCCTCGTAGCACTGGATGTGGTGGCTTGCGGCCGTGCCGAACTGGCTCAGCAAGCTGGCCGACAGGCCCTGGAAGTCGCTGATCCAGGCGGCGGCAGCCGGCGCCGCGCCGGCGCCCAGTTGTTCCATGCGCTGGCCCCAGCGTTGTTGGGCGGCGCGGGCATCGTGCAGCACGTCCCAGCGGGCCATGGTGGCCTCCAGCACCGCGGCGCGCAGCGGGTCGCCGGCGCCTTGGGCCGCTTCCAGTCCCAGCTGCAGTTCTTCGTCGCGGCGCTGGTGGTCGCCGCGGTCGATGGCGATCCAGGCCCGCAGCCAGTGGGCGTCGGCGCAACCGGCCAGGTCGTGCAGAGCGCACAGCGTGGCATGGGCGGCGTCGGCCAGGGCGGCCGCGCCATCAAGGTCGCCTTGCAGCCACAGGCTTTCGCCGCGCACCAGCTGCAGCCGGGCCAGTGGGGCGCACGTTTGTTCGGCCGCGGCGCCGGCCAGCAGGGCCTGGGCTTCGTCGCCCAAGGCGGCGGCGCGGGCCGGATCGCGCTGGCGCAGATGCCAGGCCAGCCACAGCAGCGGCGGCAGGCGCGCTTGGCCACGCAGGGGCAGCAGGGCCACTTCCCATTGCGCTACCGCTTCGTCGACCGCGAACATTTCCATCGTTTGCCTCGGACAGGTGGGACCGGCGCCGGCGAACCGGCGAGGATTTATTGCCTCAAAGCATTGTAATACCTCATGACGGCGTTTGCGCGACCGGCGGCGGTGATATTTTTCAATCGCTCAGGCATCGCACTGTGAGGATGCGTAGACGGTGACTTTTTGCGGATCTACAATGTATCGACATTGGGAGGGGCCATGGAATTATCAGTCCAGAAATGGGGAAATAGCGCGGCGGTTCGTTTGCCTGCTGAACTGCCTGGCTTGCTCAAGGTTTCCCTGGGCGACAAACTCAGCGTCAATGTGCTACCCGAGGGCGTTTTATTGAAGGCGGCCAAGCCTTCATATGCGCTGGCCGATTTGGTCGCACAGTGCGACCCGTCCGCGCCGGCGCCATGCCGACATGGCTGCCTGGTCTGACGCCAAGCCAGTGGGGCGTGATGCACGCAAGGCCAAACGTGTCGAGGCGGCGCCGGAATTCGTTGTCGAGGACGCCCTTGCGCGCTTGCGGGCAATTACTGACTAGGTGGTCAAGCATTTCACGCGGGCCGCATCCGTGCTGGCACGCATCTATGAAAAGAATCGCTGTGAATTCATCTAAATCTATATATTCGATACAAACCGAACGACTTATTCTTCGGCCATTTACGCTGGACGATGCCGAGGAGTATTTCCCGCTCGTTTCTCATCCTGATATTTTGCGTCATACCGGGGAACAGCCAGTGGCATCGCTGGACGATGCTCGCCACCTTCTGTTGACTCGGCCGCTGCGTGATTATGCGGTGCATGGATTTGGACGCATGGCCTGTATAGAAAAACAGACCGGGCGTTTGATTGGATTCAGTGGCCTGAAATATCTGGAAGACCTGGAAGAAGTGGACATTGGCTATCGCTTTCTTCCGGAATGCTGGGGCAAGGGCTTTGCGACCGAGAGCGCAGCGGCGCTCATGCGGCAAGGGGTTGGCGCGCACGGTATTCAGCGCATCGTCGGATTGGTGGAGCCCGCCAACATCGCGTCAGCTA
Organism: Rugamonas apoptosis; assembly: GCF_014042355.1. Classification (GTDB taxonomy): domain Bacteria; phylum Pseudomonadota; class Gammaproteobacteria; order Burkholderiales; family Burkholderiaceae_D; genus Rugamonas; species Rugamonas apoptosis. The sequence goes on along the minus strand of NZ_JACEZU010000016.1, from coordinate 91,499 downwards.
GCGTGCTGAAAAAGCTGGGGCTGCGGTTCGAACGAAAAATAGACCTGGACGGAGACGATGCGGGTATGGATTTATACGCCCGTCAGTACCAGGGGAACTGACCCCCAAACCGCCGAGTCGGATTCGATAGGGTACGCATGGTCGGACAGCGGCGCCGCGCTCGCCGGGCCGTCCATTGCAGCTCTCCGCTGTTGACAGTGAATATCAGAAATGGCTATTCTGGCCTTTGCGTTTGCCGGTATTTCCGCGCTGTACGCAAAAGGTTGGCGATGAGCAAGCCATTGTGATGGTCAGCTGGATCGCACCGAATGTCGGATTGCTCCAACAGTCACTTCTACAGGAGGGTGTTCCATGGATGCGCAACAACTTTTTTCGGAATTTCTGGCGTCGGGCCATGGGGCGCAGGCTACCCAGGCGTTGACGGACCAAGGTATCAGCGCGGAGGACGCGCAGCAAATGCTGAGCCACGCGGTCGATACCACCCATGCGCACGTTGAAGAACAGGCCAGCGCGACGGGCGCGCATACGGGGCGGAATTTCTTTGCCGCGTTTGCCGCCGGACTGGTCCGGGGCGACGGGTTTTTCCATTCGCTGGTGGAAGGCGGCGAGGGTATCTTGACCGGTAAAGTGACGGCGGCCTTGGCTGAGCGCATGGGCATCGATCCGTCCATGGCCTCGACGGCGGCCGCAGCGGCGACGCCCTTCATTGCCGCATTTCTGAAGGAAAAGCTCGGCTGAGCATGTCTTCCTGAGCATACTGCGACTGCGGGGGCATACGACGGCTGTAGGGGGCACGCGACTGTGGGGGCAGAGCCGGCATCATGCCAATTTGGCGGGTTGCCGGATCCGCCCCCAACCTTCTTCAACTTCAAACTTGCTTAACCCTTGACGGTGTTACTTGGCGCAGGCCTTGCCGTGGTCGCCGCGGTTGCCTTTTGCTTGCGCGTCCGCTTCGCTCATGTATTCACCGCTCTTGGTCTTGCCGTAGTAGCGGTCACCGGGGCAGTGGTACACCTTCGACGAGGAGTTGACCCAGACCTTGCCCGCGCCGCCACCTGCCGCCGCCTGGGCTGGTGGCGCTGATTTCGCCGGTTTTGCAGCCGCCGCCGCTGGCGCCGCAGCCGGTGCTGGCGCTGCTGCCGGTGCGGATGCCGACGCCGGCGCAGGCGCAGATGCGGCCGCCGCTTTCTTATCCACGCCGCCATGTCCGCGGCAGGCGCCTTTCAAGGTGGCGCCACTGTAGGGCGTGCCATCTTTGCATACGGCGTTGACCGACGCCGCAGCGGCGGGGGCCGCCGTCTGTGCGTGGGCCGAGAATGAGAACGCGGCAACAAGAGCTACTGAAATCAGAATTTTTTTCATGACCAACTCCCCAGCAGACACGAAAATACGTGCGTGTTTCGATAGTATTTCAATTTCGAAACTATTGAAAGAATTTGGTCATGATGCCCGCCAGCGCCCTGTCAAGCGCGCGGGCGCCATGTGGTCAATACAAGGTCTGCGACGATTCGTGCAACAGTTGGCCGTACAGCGTATGCCGCATGCGGGCGATCTTGCCTTCCTCCACAGCGGCCAGCACGGCGCATTGCGGCTCAATCAAGTGCCGGCAGTTGTAGAACTTGCAGTGGCCCAGATAGGGCGCGAAGTCGACGAAAGCCCGCTCAAGCATGCCTTCGCTCAAATGGTATAAACCGAATTCCTGGAAACCGGGCGAGTCGATGATGGCCGAACCCTCGCCCAGCGCCGGCAACTTGTACAGCCGCGTGAAGGTGGTGGTGTGCTTGCCCGTGTCGAGCGCGGCGGAGATTTCGCGCACAGCGATGTCGGCATCCGGCACCAGCAGGTTGATCAGCGACGACTTGCCCATGCCCGACTGGCCGATCAGGATCGACGACTGCCCCGCCAGCAGCGGCGTGAGCATGGCCACCGTTTCCTCGGGCCGGCCCTTGGCCGATACTTCATGCACCGGGTAGCCCAGCGCCGCGTAAGGCTGCAAGCGCGCGCGGGTCTTGGCCAGCGATTCCGTCACATCCGTCTTGTTGAGGATGAGGCGGACCGTGATGCCGGCCGCTTCGGCCGCCACCAGCGCGCGCGACACCAGATCGTCGGTGAAGCCCGGTTCCGTGGCCACCACGATGAACAGCTGGCTCACATTGGCCGCCAGCAGTTTGGACTTGTACTGGTCGGAGCGGTAGAGCAGGGTGTCGCGTTCATCAATGCTGTCGATCACACCCTGGTCGGGCGAAGTCAGCGTGACCTGCACCCGGTCGCCCACGGCCACATTGGTCTTCTTCCCACGGGTGACGCATTGCAGCCGCAAGCCGTCCGCGTCGGCCAGGTAGTGGCGGCCGTGGGCGGCGATGATGGTGGCGCGGACGGTGGTGCCGCGGCTCATGCTGGCACCGCCATGTCCTGAGCCTGCGCCAGGGCGCTGGCCTTGGCCGCGCAAATGAAGTCGTTGTGGGACAGGCCGCCGCGCCCGCCGTTGACGGAATGCGTGTGGTAGCGTACCCGGCAGTTGTTATAGGTCACGGTCAATTCGGGATGATGGTCTTCTTGGTGGCTGATCCAGGCCAGCGCGTTGACGAAGGCCATGGTGCGGTAATAGTCGGCGCATGGGAAGTCGCGGCACAGCCGGCCGTCCTCCAGGCGCCAGCCGGGGATCTGGGCCAGCAGGCCGGTGACGCCGGCCTCGTCCAGCGCGGTCGTGGCGTGGGCGCAGCGTGCCTGCAGCAGGTCGGCGGTGGTGGTCATGGCGCGCTCCATCATGCCGCCAGTTTCAGTTGGCGGATACGCACGCTGGCCGGCGGGTGCGAATCGTAGAAGGCCGAGTGCAGCGGGTCCGGCGTCAGCGTGGAGGCGTTGTCCTCGTACATCTTGACCAGCGCCGTCACCAGGTCGTTGGCGTCGGTGTGGCGGGCCGCGAACGCGTCCGCTTCGAATTCATGCTTGCGCGAGCTGAGCGAGGTCAACGGCCCCAGCAGGAAGGTGAACACGGGCAGCACCAGCATGAACAGCAGCAGCACCATGGCGTCGCTGTTCTGGCCCGGCAGCAGCAGCGGGTCCACGCCCAGGCCCGTGTAGAACCACAGCTGGGTTTTCAGGTAGCCCAGCAGGGCCAGGAAGGCCAGCGACAATGCGAACATGATGGCGATGCGTTTGATGATGTGCTTGAGCTTGAAGTGCCCCAGCTCATGCGCCAGCACCGCTTCGATTTCCTGCGGCGCCAGCCGGGCCAGCAGGGTGTCGAAGAACACGATGCGCTTGTTGGCGCCAAAGCCGGAGAAGTAAGCGTTGCCGTGCGCGCTGCGCTTGGAGCCGTCCATCACGAACAGGCCCTTGGAAGCGAAGCCCACGCGCGCCATCAAGCCTTCGATGCGCGCTTTCAGGGCTTCGTCGGCCAGCGGCGTGAATTTGTTGAACAGCGGTGCGATCACGGTGGGGAACAGCACCATCATCAGCAGCTGGAAGCCGCTCCACACGAACCACGCGTACAGCCACCACAGGCCGCCGGCCTTGTCCATCAAGGTCAGCACCACCCACACCAGCGGCAGGCCGATCACGGCGCCCAGCGCCACGCCCTTGAGCAGGTCGGCGAAGAACAGGCCGGGTGTCATCTTGTTGAAACCGAAACGCTGCTCCATGCCGAATTGCTTGTAGTAGTCGAACGGCAGGTCGATCAGGCCCGTGATGAGGGCGAAGCCGGCCATCAGGGCCAGCTGGTACGTCATGCCGGGGCCGGTGTACTGGTACACGGCCACCGACAGCCACTGCAGGCCGCCCAGCAGGGTGAAGCCGACCAGCACCACCGTGTTGATCAGCAGGCCCAGCAGGCCGAATTTGGTCTTGGCCACCGTGTAATCGGCCGCTTTCTGGTGGGCCGCCAGCGGGATGGTCTGCGCGAATTCGGCCGGCACGGCGGCGCGGTGGCGCAGCACGTGGCGGATATGGCGCGAGGCGAGCCAGAAGCGCACCAGCAGCGTCAAAATGAGGAAGGAGACAAACAAAATCGAAAACGCGAGTGAATACATGCTGGGCCTGTGAGAAAATGGCGGATTGATTTCGCCAAGAGAGAATTATGTCACAAGCTACCGACTTCGCAGCAACCCAAGGTGTCGCCCCCGCGCCCCAGCGTCCCAATGAACTCAACCTGGTGTGGGTGGACATGGAAATGACGGGCCTGGAGCCGGATACCGACCGCATCATCGAAGTGGCCGTGGTCGTCACCGACATGCACCTGAACGTGCTGGCCGAAGGCCCCGTGTTCGCCATCCACCAGAGCGACGAGACGCTCGACAAGATGGATGCCTGGAACAAGGGCACCCACGGCCGTTCCGGCCTGACCGAGCGCGTCAAGGCCTCCACCGTGACGGAAGCCCAGGCCGAAGTGGAGCTGATCGCCTTCCTCAAACAGTGGGTACCGGCTGGCAAGTCGCCTATGTGCGGCAACACCATCGGCCAGGATCGCCGCTTCATGGTACGCTACATGCCAAAACTGGAAGCGTTCTTCCACTATCGGAACGTCGATGTGTCGACCCTGAAAGAGCTGTGCAAGCGCTGGAAGCCTGAGATCGTGTCCGGCTTCAAGAAGCACCAGAAGCACACGGCCATGGCCGACATCATCGAATCGATCGAAGAACTCAAATACTACCGCGAGCACTTCATCAAGCTGTAAGCGGACCTCAACCCAAGGAGCGCCATGCACGCAGAGAACTTCGTATTGCAGGATTATCTGGACCGGATCGGCTACACCGGCGAGGCCAGGGCCGACCTGGCCACGGTGACTGCCATGATGCGGCAGCAGTTGTTCACGGTGCCGTTCGAGAACCTGGACGTCCAGGCCGGCAAGATCGTGTCGCTGGTCCCGGAAGAAATCGTGGACAAGATCGTGGCGCGCCGCCGCGGCGGCTACTGCTACGAAGTCAATGGCATCTTCGCCATGGCGCTGCAGGCGCTGGGCGTGCCCTACCAGCTGGTGGCGGCGCGGCCCATGTTCTATCCGGCGCGGCGGCCGCGCACCCACATGGTCATCGTCGTCACGCTCGATGGCGTGCGCTGGTTGTGCGACCTCGGGTTCGGCAGCTACGGCATCCGCGCGCCCGTGCGGCTGGACCTGCTCGACGCGGAGCTGGCGCAGGATGACGATGTGTTCATGCTGAGCATGCCCAATGAGCGGGAATACCTGCTGCAAGCCAAGGTGGGCGGGGAGTGGCAGAACCAGTTCGGCTTCGACCTGTCGCCGCAGGAGTGGATCGACTTCATGCCGGCCAACTACCTGAACTCGACCCATCCTGACTCCATCTTCGTCAAGACGCTGCTGCTGGTGCAGCATCGGGGCGATGGTCGTGCCATCCTGCTGGGTGATACGCTCAAGACCATCAGCCGTGGCCGGGTCGAGCAGCGCAGCGTGGCGCCCGAGGAACGGGCCGCCGTGGTGCGCGAAGTATTCGGATTGACGTTGCCGGCGTCAGGCGCGACGGCCTGAGTCGTTGCGGGGCGGGGCGTGCATGCTGCGCCCCTGCCGTGCCCGCTATTGCGGTCAGCCCGAGCGGGCTGACCTTATTCCCGCTTACTCGGCGCCCGATTCGGCGGCGCCATGGCACTTCTTGTACTTCTTGCCGCTGCCGCAAGGGCAATCGTCGTTGCGGCCCACTTTCGGCTCCTCGCGCTTGACGGTGGTGACCGGCGCTTTACGGCGCGGTACCCAGAACTTGTGGATGGCTGGCAGGTTCGCTTCCAGTTCCAGCGCCAGCTTGTGCGCCAGCGCGGGGTCTTCCACCAGCGGCAGTTCCTCTTCCTCGATCTCGTCGGCGCCCAGCAGGTAGATCGGGCGCATCAGGTCGCCCACTTCCGAATCCCAGATCTCGTTCCACGAACCGGGGCGCAGTTCCATGCCTTCCCAGAAGCCCCAGCACCATGCTTCGGCGTCGATCAGGGTCTGGCCTTCGTGCTCGTGCTCGACGAACAGCGGCTCGAATTCCTTGGGCGCCACTTCGAACGTCACCAGTACTTCGTTCATGAAGCGCATGATCAGGTTGACGATGCGTTCCTCTTCCTTGGCGTGCTTGAACTTGGGCACGTCCTTGCCATCCTGGCCCCAGATCTTGGGCAGCCATTCGGCCGGCATGATGGTTTCCGGTCCGATCGCGATGGCCGTCAGGAAGCCGTGCAGGGTGTCCATCGTCATCGCGTCCTCGGGGGCGCGGTCGGACAGCAGGAAGTTATCCAGTTCGTCGAATTCTTTTTCGCTCAGTGGCTGATCGAGTTGCATATTTAGCTCTTTTTATCGGGTTGAAGGCGACAGTATACGCTGCGTGGCGGTGTGCTGCCCACTTGTTTGCGCCGGGCAGGGCGCGGCCACGTACAATGGCGGCATGCATAACGATGAACTTTCCGGCGCCCCTGGCGACCATCCTCACCATCCCTTTTCCGATTTGAGCCCGGATTGCGTGCTCGATGCGCTCGACAGCGTGGGCTTGCGCGGCGATGGCCGCCTGCTGGCGCTGAACAGCTACGAGAACCGGGTCTATCAAGTCGGCATCGAGGACAGCGCGCCGCTGGTGGCCAAGTTCTACCGGCCCGCGCGCTGGAGTGACGCGGCCATCCTGGAGGAACACGCGTTCACGGCCGAACTGGCCGAGCGCGAAATTCCCGTGGTGCCGGCGCTGGCGCTGGATGGCAATACGCTGCACCAATACCAGGGCTTCCGCTTCGCCGTGTTCGCGCGCCACGGCGGCCGCGCGCCCGAGCTGGATGATCCGGCCGTGCTGGAGTGGACCGGGCGCTTCATCGGCCGCATCCACGCCGTGGGCGCGCTCAAGCCGTACACAGAGCGGCCCAGCCTCGACCCCGACACCTTCGGCATCGAGCCGCGCGACTACCTGCTGGCCAACGGTTTCATCCCGCCCGAACTGCTGGCCGCTTACAGCAGCGTGGTCGATCAGGCGCTGGACGGTGTGCGCCGCTGCTATGCGCGGGCCGGCACGGTGGCCCAGTTGCGCCTGCACGGCGACTGCCACGGCGGCAATGTGCTGTGGACCGACGCCGGCCCCCATTTCGTCGACTTCGACGACAGCCGCATGGGCCCGGCCGTGCAGGACTTGTGGATGATGTTGTCGGGCGAGCGCCACGAGCAGGTGCGCCAGTTGAGCGACATCCTGGCCGGCTACGAGGACTTCAGTGAATTCGATCCGCGCCAGTTGTACCTGGTGGAAGCGCTGCGCACGCTGCGCCTGATCCATTACTCGGCCTGGCTGGCGCGGCGCTGGGACGACCCGGCGTTTCCCGTCGCCTTCCCCTGGTTTAACACCCAGCGCTACTGGCAGGACCGCATCCTGGAGTTGCGCGAGCAGGTGGCGCTGATGGACGAGCCGCCCCTGTGGCCCGTGTAGGACCTGGCGCGGCCGGCTGCACGTTTCATGCGCCGCGCGCGGCAGCGGCCAACTCGGCCCAGTCCCGGCAGAATTTCTGCAATATGTCGCTGACCTTGTTGACCGTGTAGGGCTTGACGATAAAGCCGCGCGCGCCGCTGCGGATGGCGGCCATCACGTTCGACACGTCGCTGTTGCCGCTGACGACCACGCAATAGCACTGCGGCCGCAGCGTCTTGGCCAGCGCCAGCACTTCCAGGCCGCTCAGTCCTGGCATGTGCAGGTCGATGAACGCCAGGTCGATCCGGCAGTCGTCCTTGGCCAGCATGTCGGCCGCCTGCTGGCCGTTGCTGGCCAGCTGGATGTTGCGCAAGCCATGGCTGTGCAGCACCGATTGCAGCAGGTTGCGCATGGCCGGTTCGTCGTCGGCGATCAGGATGTTGCCGAGGTCAGGAAGTCGCATGGGAAGCTCCCGCGGCGCGCCATTGGCGCACCGTCACCAGTTGATTGATTTGATCCAGCGCGTGCTGCGCGCGCGCGGCGTCGCCATGCCCTGCCGCGCGTTCGATGGCGCCGGCCAGCGTGCCTGCGTCGGCCAGGCCGAAGGCGCCGGCCGAGCCCTTGAGCATGTGGGCCAGCCTGGCCGCTTCTTCCAGCATACCGGCGGCCAGGGCATGCTGCAAGGCGTCCAGCCGGGCCGGCAAGTCCTGGCCGTAAGCCTCGCACTGCGCGGCGTAGCCGGCCACGGGGGGCGCGTCGGCCGCCGGCGGGGCGGCCGCCAGCCACTGCGCGAGCTGCTGCGCCAGCAGCCGGAAATCGATGGGCTTGGCCAGGTGGCCGTTGCAGCCGCTGTCGCGGTAGCGGGCCACGTCCTCGCGCATCACGTTGGCCGTCAGCGCCACGATCGGGCCGCCGTAGCCGGCCGCGCGCAACAGCGAGGTCGCCTCCAGCCCGTCGAGCACCGGCATCTGGATGTCCATCAGGATCAGGTCGTAGCCGTCGCGCAGCGCCGACTCGACGGCCTCCTGGCCGTTTTCGACCATGGTGACGGCCAGCCCGCAACGTTCGAGGAAGACGCCGATCAGCTTGCGGTTGTCGGCGCCATCCTCGGCCAGCAGGACCCGGCCATGCAGATGCGGCACGTCCAGTTGCGGCGGCGCGGCCGGCGGATGGGGCGCGCACGCCAGCCAGGCGGCCGCTGCCGGGGCGGCCGGCACGCTGACGGTGAAGCTGGTGCCTTGTCCCAGCGTGCTGGCCACCTGCACGGTGCCCTGCATCCTGGTGGCCAGCTGCTGCACCAGGTACAGGCCCAGGCCGGTGCCCCCGTACTTGCGGGCGGTCGAGGCGTCGGCCTGCTTGAAGGGCTGGAACAGCGTCGCCAGGTGTTCGCCCGACATGCCGATGCCGGTGTCCTGCACGCCGCAGACCAGTAGTTCGCGGGCCGCGTCGTAGCTGAGCGTCAGGGTGATGGTGCCCAATTCGGTGAACTTGACGGCATTGCCGCACAGGTTGTACAGGATCTGGCGCCAGCGGGTCGGATCGCCCAGGACCTGCCCGGGCAGCGGGTAGTGGACGGTGCAGATGAAGGCGATGCCTTTGCTGTGGGCCTGCGGCTCCAGGGCGGTGCGGATGCCGGCCACGATGTCATACGGCGAAAACGGCACCTGCTCCAGTTGCAGCCGTCCGGCTTCGACCTTGGACAGGTCGAGCATGTCGTTCAGGATGGCCAGCAGGTGCTGGCCGCTGCGGGCGATGATCTTGCCCGCGTCGTGCGCCTCGGGCAGCTGCTGGGCCGTCTGCAGCAGGTCGGCAAAGCCGATGATGGCCGTCAGCGGGGTGCGGAGTTCATGGCTCATCATCGCCAGGAAGTCCGACTTGGTGCGGCTGGCCGCTTCGGCCTCCGTCTGCAGGCGCTGCATCAGGGCCATGTCCTGCTCGCGCCGGCGTACGGCCCGGAGCAGGAAGGCGAAGGCCAGGCCGACGGCGGCCATGCCCAGCCCGCCCATGGCACCGAGCCTGAACGCGTACTGGCGCCACTGGCCCAGGAACAGCTGGTCGGTGATGGTGATGTTGATGATCAGCGGGTAGGGCTCGACCCGCCGCGGCGCGCCCATGCGCAGCACCGGCGCGCCACCCTGGGAAAAACGGGGCTGGGACGTCACCAGCACGCCATGGTCCAGGCCCATCTTTTCGAGTAGCGTGTAGCTGCTGCCGGTGCGGTTGACCTTGCCCATGTTGGCATCGACGTGGGGCCAGCTGGCCAGCAGCGTGAAATCGCGCCGGTACAGCGAGATGCTGGCATCCGGCCCCAGGCTGATCTTCTTGTAGAAGTCGCTCACGAAGGTGCTGGAAAAGCCGACCAGGGCGATGCCGATCAGCTTGCCCTGGCGGTTGGCCAGGCGCTTGCTCAGGTAGAAGGTCCAGGCGCCGTTGCCCTTGTTGCGCACGGGCGCGCTGATGAACACGCCCAGCGCGGGATCGTGCAGGTGGGCCTGGAAATAGTCGCGGTCGGCCAGGTTGATGGGCGGCGCCGGATGGGATCGGGTGAAGTTGATGACGTCGCCGTTGTCGGCCACCAGGGTGGCCACGTCGATCTGCGGCGCGGCCCGCTTCTTGTCGCGCATGCTGGCGTAGACGGTGGCCGTGCCCATGCGCTCGCGCAGTTCGGCCGGGCTGTCCACCTCGGCCGTCTGCACGGCTTCGGCGATGCTGTCGAGCACCAGGTAGGCGGCCGTCACTTCCTGTGACGTCTGCTCGGCCAGCACCAGCGACAGGTTGCTCAGGTGGACGCGCCACTCGTCGATCGCCTGCTGGCGCGCCAGCCAGATCAGGGCCGCGCAGCCGGCCAGCATGGCGCCGATCAGGACCGCGCCGGCGGCGATGACGACGCGGCTGGCGCGCGGGTAGCGGTTGGACATGGTGGCGGGCCCGCTCAGCGGCCGGCGGCAGCGCCGGCCCAGATCTGCTCCAGGTCGTCGAACGCCCACTGTTCACGCGGCTCGCGGCCGCTGATGGCGTCCTTGGCCGTGGCCAGCGACAGGTCGATACGCACCGGCTCGATGCGGCTCTTGGTGCGCAGCGAGTAGAAGGCCTTGACGATGGGCTTGGTGAGCGCCCCGCTGTTCTGCTCCGTGACGATGGCCAGCCGCTGCGAGTTGAGCCGCACCAGCGTGCCGACCGGATAGATGCCCAGCAGCTTGACGAATGCGGCCAGCACGACGGGATCGAAGTGGCCTTGCCATTCGAGCATGCGGGCCACCGATTCCGACGGGTCCCAGCCCGCCTTGTAGGGACGGTTGGAGGTGATGGCGTCGTACACGTCGCACACGGCGCCCATGCGCGCGAGCAGGGAAATGTCGCTGCCGGGCAGCCGGTCCGGATAGCCGCTGCCGTCCATCTTCTCGTGATGGTGCAGGCAGACGTCGCCGACGCCGGCGCTGACGGCGCCGCCTTCGCGCAGCAAGTCGTAGCCGTGGCGCGGATGGCTGCGCATGGCCGCGAATTCCTCGTCGGTCAGCTTGCCCGGCTTGTTCAGGATCTCGAGCGGGATGCCGGCCTTGCCCAGGTCGTGCAGCAGGCCGGCCAGGCCCGCTTCGCGGCAGGCCGCCTCATCCAGACCGAGGTGCTGGCCCAGGCCGATCATCAGGGCGCACACGGCGACCGAATGCATATAGGTGTAGTCGTCCTTGTTCTTCAGCCGGGCCAGGCTGATCAGCGCGCCCGGGTTGCGGGTCACGGACCGCGCCAACTCGTCGACCAGGTCGGTGCACTGGCCCACGTCGATGGCGTTGCCCAGCCGCGCTTCGCGGAACATCGAGCGCGTCGCCTCGCGCGCCTGCGCGCACAGGGCGGCCGCTTGCTGCAGTTCGCGCTCGAAAGGGGTCGGCTCTGGCGCCGGGGGCGGGGCGGGTGGGGCAGGCGGGGCTTCATCGTCGCCCCGCGCCAGGTCGATCCAGCAGGTCGTGATGCCGCTGTCATGGGCCTGTTTCAGCACGGCGGGATCGTCGAGCAGGAATTTGCTGCGCCAGAAGGGCGTGGACAGCCAGGAACTGTCGAAGGCATGCAGGAACATGCCGAGCCGGAGGTCGATCACCTGAATTTTCTTAAGCTTTACCGCCATATACATTCATCTCACTCAAACAGCGTCGAATTACTCGAGCGTGCGCAGGTGGCGTTTGCTAGGCCAGGTGTCTAGACGAGGCGGCGAATGGGGCCTGTCCCGTTGTGCTCAGCCATCTTAGCAGACTGGGGGGGCGGGATGAGGCATGTTGCAGTCGGGAATTTGACGCGCCCATCGTCTGTCATGGACGAGCGCAGCCGGATGGGGCGAACGGCGGCCTCTGTAATTCATATTTAATATCGAAAATAGCGGGTGATATATTTTTCGTCTGATACTCATAAGCATGAAATAGCGGGTATTTCCCGCTCTCCTTGCCGCTCTGCTTGTCTGGGCCATGTTTGATAATGGCAACTCAGAAGTCCCGGTTGGTGCCGGGACGCAGCGGAAAGCGAGAACTCTCATGCAAGCACAACTGGCTCAGCGCGAAGGCGCCAATCTCACCGTCGCATTTTCGGCCGATGACGCCGCAACGCCGGCGCATGACCAGGATCAGATGAGCGCCTCGCCGCAGCCGCCGCGCGCCGCGCTGGAAATGCGCGCCATCCAGGAAGCCATCGCCCGCGTGGAAGCGGAAGCGAAAGCCGCCTGCGCCGCCGAGAGCCGGGCCCACGCCGAAGCGCGCGCCCGCGCCCTGGCTGAAGACCGCGCCGCCATGGATGCCGCCGCCGCCGCCGTCGCGCTGCAAAACGCCCAGGCATCGGAAGAAGCCATCGCCGCCAACCGCGACCGCCTCGAATCGCTGCGCGCCGCCGCCCAGGCCAACGTGGCCCGCCTGGACGCCGTCAAGCAGGAGACGGCCGAACTGCGCGCCCGCGTCGAAGCGGACAACGCGATCCGCCAGGCCGCCGAACAGCGCGCCAAGGCCGAGGAAGAAACCCGCAAGCGTGCCGCCGAACAAATGGCCGCCGAATCGGAACTGGCCGCGCAAGCTGCCCGCGCCGCCGAAGAACTGCAAGCGCAAACGGAACAAGCCCGCCTGCAAGCCGTGGAACGCGTGGCCGCCGTGCAGGCCGCGAAAGAAGAAGTGGTGGGCATCGCTGAAGCGGACGCCCGCATGGCCACGCTGGCCCGCGAGCGCGAGCGCCACGCCTACGCCGCCCGCCAGACGGCCCAGAATCTGGCCAAGGCCGAAGCGGAAGCGCTGGAGCTGACCATCGAACGTGAACGGGCCGACAAGATCGCGCTGGAATCGGCCTTCAACCGCGCCGCCGCCGAAGTGCGCGCGCTGGAGGAAGCCCGCGCCCTGGCCCACCTGGAGCAGGAACGCGAACAGATCGCGCTGGCCCAGGCCGAATCGGAACGCAGCGCCGCCCAGTCGCTGCACCTGCGCCTGCAAACGGAAAAGGAAATCCGCGACGCCGCCATCCAGCGCGAACGCCTGGAAATGATGGCCACCACCACCGCCCAGGCTCGCCGCGACGCCGAGGCGCGCATCCTGCAAGCGACTGAAGCGCGTATCGCCGTCGACCGCCAACTGCGCACCGTGGCCGAAGCGCGCGTGCAGGCCGAGGAGGAAGCGGAACTGAAAACACTGGCCAAGGTGGAAGCGGAAGCCCACGCGCTGGACCAGGCCAAGCTGCGCCAGGCGGCCGACGAAGCGGCGGCCGACGCGGCCCGCGCCGATAGCCTGGAACAGCAGCGCGCCGCGCAGCTGGCCGAGGAACGTGCCGCGCTGGCGCGCGCCGCCGCCGAACTGGCCGCCGGCCAGAACGCCGCCGAGCAACGCGAGATCGCGCTGCTGGCCGAACACGTGGAAGCGCGCAGCCAGGCCCAGGCCCTGGCCGAACAGAGCGCGGCCCGCGCCGCCGAACTACTGGCCGCCGAACAGGCCCGCGCCATCGCCGAACAACAAGCGCTGGCCGCCATGAAGGACAAGATGGAGACCGAGCGCATCGCCACGGCAGCCGCCGAGCACCGCATCGCCGCCGAGCAAGCCCAGGCCGCCGCGCTGCGCCAGCAGCATGAAGCCGAACAGCGCCTGGCCGCTGCCGCCGAACAGGAAACGGCGGCCGCCCGCATGATGGCAGAGCAGACGGCGATCGAAGCGGAGCAGAAAGCCGCCGCCGCCACCGCACTGACGGCGCAAGCGCGCCTGGCTGTGGAGCTGGGCGTGGTGCAGGCCGAACGGGCCCGCGTGGAGCAGGAAAAAGCCGCCGCCGCCGAAGCGCTGCTGCAGGCCGAACGTGAATTCGTGGAAGCGGAGCGCCAGTCGCTGGCGCTGATCGACCAGAAACTGGCCCAGCAGCGCCAGACCACGGCCGCCGAAGCGCGCGCCACCAAGGCCATCGCCGGCCGCCTGGAAACGGAACAGCGGATCGCCGCCGAAGCCCGCGCCCGCGCCGAAGCGGAGCAGGCGGAACTGGATGCGCTGCGTCAGCGCGAGCAGGCCGAGCAAGCGGCCCGCGTGGCCGCCGCCGACAAGGCGCAAGCGCAGCAAGCGTTGCTGGCCGCCGCCATGGAGCACGCCGCCATGCAGCGCAAGGTAGCCGACACCACGGCCGCCATGACGACCGCCAAGCGTCAACTGCTGGACCTGGAAACCCGCCGCCAGCAAGCCGCGCGCAACGCGCTGGCCGCGCTGCAAGCGAAGGTGGAAGCGGAGCAGGGCGTTTGCCAGCAGGCCGAAGCCCAAGCCCGCGTCGCCTCGCTGGACGCCGCCCGCGCCCGCAAGGACCGCGAGCAATCGGCTACCATCGCCCGTGACGTCATCGGCCGTCTGACCCAGGGCGTGGAAACGGTCGGCGCCGTGTGGCGCTCCCGCTAAGGTACAAAAGAAAACCGGGGTCAGGTCATGCCCGCATCTTGCGTGAGGGCATGACCTGACCCCGGTTTTGTTTGCGTTATTGGCTGATCTGTACTTTGGCGATGTAGTACTCCGTCTCGCCGAAGCAGGCCGTGGGCACGCCCTTGTGCTGTTCGTAGGTGAGCAGCACGCGCTTGCCGGTGGCGGCCAGCAGTTGCTGGGCCACGGCGTCGTCGCGCACGCTGAATTCAAACTTTTCTGGAATGGCGCCCGGCATGGACGTCAACAGCACTTCGCCTTCCCATGTCTTGCACACCCAGCCCCGCTTGGAGAATTTTTGCAGATAGCCGGCCCGTTCGCCTTCCGAATAGGTCAGGTGCAGCGTGATCCACGTGTAGGCGCAGAACAGCAGCACGGCGGCGGCCACCAGGGCGGTGAGGGACAGCAGGATGCGTTTGGATGTGGTCATGTAGTTCGCGTTAGGGTGACGGCAAGGTTTGCAATCTTATCACCGGATGGCCGCCGCGGCGATCAACCGTCCCGCCGCAGCTGGTTCAACCGCCCGCCGCCGCTGGTTCAACCCTCGTGCCGCCGCTTGTACAGGATCGACGACCACAGCGAGATGGCGATGAAGGCCACGCCCGACAACCCCGTGAACCATTCCGGAATGTCGTATTTCACACTGGCCAGCATGATCAGCGCCAGGATGCCGATCGCGTAATGGGCGCCGTGTTCGAGGTAGACGAATTCGTCCAGCGTGCCCTTGTGCACCAGGAACACGGTGAGCGAACGCACGAACATGGCGCCGATGGCCAGCCCCAGCATGATCACCACCACGTCGCTGGTGATGGCGAACGCGCCGATCACGCCGTCGAAGCTGAACGAGGCATCCAGCACTTCCAGGTACAGGAAGGCGCCAATGCCGCCCCGGGTGGCCGCCGACAGGGCCAGCGCGGCCGCGCCGGCGCCTACCGCTTCCACGCCCGTCTCGGTGGCGTCGCTGTCGTCGTCCGGCTGCGGGTCTTCTTCCAGCAGGGTGCTGATCCAGTGCACCGCCAGATAGGTGGCCACGCCTGTCACGCCGGCCGTCAGGACGCCGAATTGTTCTTCCTTGCCGGCCACCCCCATGCAGGCGAACACGGCCAGCAAGGCCAGCAGCACGGCCAGGCTGTCGGTGCCGTGCTGGCCCATTTTCTTTTCCAGCCAGCCCAGCCAGTGCAATTCCTTTTCCTCGTCGAACAGGAAGTTGAGGAACACCAGCAGCAGGAAGGCGCCGCCGAACGCGGCCACCTGGGCGTGCGAGGCCGTCAGGTGGGCGGCGTACACGTCGGGCGTCGTGGTGGCCATGTGCCACACTTCCACCAGCCCCAGCCCGGTGGCGAAGGCGACGATCAGCAGCGGGAACAGCAGCCGCATGCCGAATACGGCCACCACGATGCCCACCGTCAGGAATAAACGTTGCCAGAACGGGTTCCAGTGCCGCAGCACGGAGGCGTTGACGACCGCGTTGTCGAACGACAGCGACACTTCCATCACCCCCAGCACGGTCGCGATCCACACGGCTTGCAGCACCCCGGCCGCGCCGGCGTGGTGGTAGCCCCACCAGGCGGCCAGGCCCAGCAGCACGGCGGTGACGGCGAACGAGAATTTGAAATGCTGCATGGCTTTCCTGGGCTGTGAAGGGTGGAGGTGGCCCGATTTTATAATACTTGCTTGGGAGACAGCATGGCGTTCTGCGATAATGGCCGCCAATTTGCCCGGACGGGCACCCCCACGCCACGTTTTTCATGAAGGACACGCTGATGGACCTCGCTTACCTCGTTACCCCCTTGCTGACCTGGACCATCGTTGGCCCGATCAAGTTCCTGATCAACAGCGCGCGCGCCCGCAAATGGGCGTTCAACCTGGTGGGCAACGGTGGCTTCCCCAGCAACCACAGCGCCGTCGTGTCCAGCATGGCGACCCTGATCGCGCTGCGCGAGGGTATCGGCCATCCGGCGTTTGGCGTGGCCGTCACGCTGTGCTTCATCGTCATCATTGATGCCAACAGCCTGCGCCAGCACGTGGGCAAGCAGGCGGCCGCCATCAACCGGCTGGCCAAGGGCGATGCCGGCCACACCTGGCTGCGCGAGCGCATGGGCCACACGCTGGTGGAGATCGGCGGCGGCCTGGCCACCGGTATCGCCATGGGCCACCTGATCTTCGCACTGTTCGCGCGCGGCTGATCGCCCCGACGTTCGCCGCCCGCGCCCTGCGGGCGGCCGCCACACTCTCTCCAATTCTCACTTCCAGCCCCCGTTTATCCGCCGATTCCGCGTTCCAGGCACGGAAACCGGCAGTCCAGCCATTGTGCGATTGACGCGCGGGCGGCGCTGGTTGATACTCTGCGCCTTGCAGTTTTAACAAATATTCCAACCGCACCGACGTTCATCTATTTCGGAGATTTTTTATGTTGCGCAAAACCTTAGTTGCTCTCGCCGTCGCCTCGGCCCTGGTCGCCTGCGGCAAGTCCACCAAGGCACCGGATAAAGCGGGCAAAGACGGCAAGGGTGCGGTGACCTTGCAGGTCGCGCCGGAAGACTTGCTGACGGTGGAGTCCAACGCGCTCGCGTCCGGCCCCGTCATCACCGGCTCGATCCAGCCCGAGCGCCGCGCCGACCTGCGCGCCGAGGTGAGCGCCGTGGTGCTGCAAGTATTGAAGGAGAACGGTGAGGCCGTGCACAAGGGCGACGTGCTGGTGCGCCTGGACGAGACGGCCATCCGCGACAGCCTCAATTCGGCCGAGGAAGCCACCCGCGCCGCCGCCCAGAGCCTGGAGCAGGCCGAGCGCGCGTTCCAGCGCCAGAAGACGCTGCGCGCGTCCGGCATGGTGTCGACCCAGGCCCTGGAAGACTCGGAAATCCGCCGCAACAACCTGCAAAGCGAACTGGCCGCCGCGCGCGCCAAGTCCGTCTCGGCCCGCCAGCAATTGAGCCGCACCAGCGTACGCGCGCCGTTCGACGGCATCGTCAGCGACCGCAAGGTGTCCAACGGCGACACGGCCGCCGTTGGCAAGGAATTGATCAAGGTGATCGACCCGGCCAGCATGCGCTTCGAAGGCCTGGTGTCGGCCGACAAGATCGGTGTGGTCAAGGTGGGGCAGCCGGTGCGCTTCCGCGTCAACGGCTATGCCAACCAGGACTTCACGGGCCGCGTCAAGCGGGTCGACCCATCGGCCAACGCCGTCACGCGCCAGGTTGAAGTGCTGGTGGAATTCGCCGACAAGCGCCTGCCCGGCGTGTCCGGCCTGTATGCGGAAGGGCGCGTCGAATCCGACGTGACGGACGCGCTGATGATCGCCGATTCGGCCCTGGTGCGCTCGGGCGACCAGTCGTACGCATGGCGCCTGAACGGCAAGGCCCTGAGCAAGGCCGCCCTCAACATCGGCGTGCGCGACCCGCGCACCGGCCAGTGGGAAGTGCGTTCCGGCCTGGCCGCCGGCGACCGCGTGCTGCGCGTGCCCAATTCCAGCTACGCCAATGGCCAGGTGGTGGAGCTGACGGTGCCCAAGGTGGTGGCGTCGGCCGGCAATCCGGCGCAGGCTTCGTCCGCCACCGCGCCTTCCGCGACGAAAGGGAACTGATCCATGTTCTTATCCGATTTTAGTATCAAGCGGCCGATCGCCACGCTGGTGCTGATCGTGGCCATGATGTGCCTGGGCCTGCTGGCGCTGAAGAAGCTGCGCGTGAACCAGAACCCGGACGTGGAAGTGCCGTTCATCATCGTCAACGTGCCGTATCCGGGCGCCTCGCCCGACACGGTGGAGCGCGAGATCGTCAACCGGCTGGAAAAACCGCTGCTGGCCATTTCCGGCGCCACCAAGCTGGAAAGCACGGCCAATGAAGGTTCGGCTACCATCTTCATCGAGTTCAGTTTCAAGAAGAATTTGATCGAAGCGTCCGACGAGATCCGCAACGCGATCGGTTCCGTGCGCTACAAGCTGCCCACGGAAATGCGCGAACCGATCCTGCAACGCATCGATCCGGCCTCCGATCCCGTGATGCAGGTGGCGCTGTCGTCCACCAGCCAGAGCCACGCGGAAATCTCGCGCCTGGCCGAGGATACCCTGTCGGACCGCTTCCGCGCCGTTGACGGCGTGTCGCAGGTGAAAGTCAACGGTTCGCTCAAGCGCGAACTGTCGGTGCTGCTCAAGGCCGAGAAGCTGCGTGAATATAACGTGTCGGTGGGCGAGGTGGTCAACGCGCTGCGCAACCAGAACACCAATGCGCCGGTGGGCAAGGTGCGCGGCACGCTGGACGAGAAGAGCATCCGCCTGGTGGGCCGGATCGAAACCCCGCGCGAATTCGAGCAGGTGGTGGTCAAGCGCAGTGGCGACGAGATCGTGCGCCTGGCGCAAGTGGCCACCATTGAGGATGGCTTCGCGGAAGTGAATGGCCTCAGCATCCGCAGCGGCAAGCCCAACGTGGGGATCGCCGTGTCCCGCTCGCGCGACGCATCCACCGTCTCCGTGGCGGCCCGGCTGCGCGACGAGATCAAGGCCATCAACGCCACCCTGCCGGCCGGCACCAAGCTGGAAATCACGCGCGACGGCGGCGACGAATCGCAGCGCAGCCTGAATAACGTGATCGAGTCGCTGGTGTTCGGCGCCGTGCTGACCATCTTCGTGGTGTACGCCTTCCTCAATTCCTGGCGCTCGACCATGATCACGGCGCTCAGCCTGCCCACTTCGGTGGTGGCGGCCTTCATCGCCGTGTGGCTGTGCGGCTTCACGCTCAACTTCATGACGCTGCTGGGCCTGTCGCTGGCGATCGGCGTATTGATCGACGACGCCATCGTGGTGCGGGAAAACATCGTGCGCCACATGCAGATGGGGTCGGACCGCCGCACGGCGGCCCTGAACGGCACGGCTGAAATCGGCCTGGCCGTGGCTGCCACCACCTTCTCCATCATCGCCGTGTTCATCCCCGTGGCCTTCATGCCCGGTATTTCCGGCGAGTGGTTCCGGCCGTTCGCGCTCACCGTCACCTGCTCGGTGCTGGTCAGCCTCGGCATCTCGTTCACGCTCGACCCCATGCTGTCGGCCTACTGGGGCGACCCGGCCGACCACCACACGGCGCCGAAAAAAGGCCTGGGCAAAGTGCTGCAGCGCTTTAACGACTGGTTCGACCACCAGTCCGACCGCTATGGCAACGTGATCGCGTGGGCGCTGCATCACCGCCGCTGGATGGCCGTGATCGCGCTGGGCACTTTCGTGGGCGCCATCGTGCTGCACGTGAAGTTCGGCGGCTCCTCGTTCCTGCCGGCGGCCGACCGCAGCACCATCGCCATCGACGTGCGCACGCCGCCGTCGAGCAGCGTGGAATATGCGCGCCTGAAAATGGAGCGGGCCGCCGAACTGGCGCGCGCCATTCCGGAAGTGAAGGACACCAATTCCAACATCAGCGCCAACGGTGGCCGGATCTACCTCGACATCGGCAAGCGCAACACCCGCAAGCGCACTGCGTTCCAGATCGGCGCCGAATTGCGTGAAAAACTGGGCCATGTGGTGGGCGCCGAGATTTCCGTGGTCGACGACCTGGGCAACCAGGGCAAGCCGGTGCAGATCGAGTTCACCGGCCCCGATT
The DNA here is from genome assembly GCF_014042355.1 of Rugamonas apoptosis. Lineage (GTDB taxonomy): Bacteria > Pseudomonadota > Gammaproteobacteria > Burkholderiales > Burkholderiaceae_D > Rugamonas > Rugamonas apoptosis. Next base: position 71,642 of record NZ_JACEZU010000016.1, on the reverse strand, counting down.
CGCGCCGCCTGATGGAGATCACGAGCGCCTACATGGACAAGCTGCGCCTGGTACCGGGCGCGGTGGACGTGGGCCTGTCGCAGCAGGATCCGAAGAACGAGCTGCAGATTGAACTGAATCGCGGCCTGGCCAACTCGATGGGCATTTCCGTCAACGACGCGGCGCAATCGCTGCGGGTGGCCTTCGCCGGCGTGGAAGTGGGCGACTGGGTCGACCCCACGGGCGAGTCGCGCGACGTGGCCGTGCGGCTGGCGCCGGAAGACCGCGTCAACGCGGAAAACATCGAACGCCTGCCAATCTCCGTGACGGGCACCAACCAGATGGTGCCGCTGGACCAGATCGCCACCATCACCATGGGCAAGGGTCCGTCCACCATCGAGCACAAGAACGGCAAGCGCACGGTGACGGTATCGGCCAACGTGCAGGGCCGCTCGCCGGGCGAAGTGACGGACGACGCCATGAAACTGGCCAAGGCCATCGACTTCCCTCCGGGCTATGGCCTGGACCTGGGCGGCGCCGGCAAGGACCAGGCTGAACTGTTCACGGAAATGGCGATCGCGCTGGTGATGGGCATCGGCTTGATGTACCTGATCCTGGTGATGCAGTTCGGCTCGTTCACGGCGCCGGTGGCCGTGATGCTGTCGCTGCCGCTGTCCCTGATCGGCGTGGTGCTGGCGCTGATGATCACGGGCAGCACCTTGAACCTGATGAGCTTCATCGGCGTGATCATGCTGATGGGCCTGGTGGCCAAGAACGCCATCCTGCTGCTGGACGCAGCCCGCAAGCGCGAACAGGAAGGCTTTGGCCGCGAGGATGCGCTGATGTACGCGGGCCGCATGCGGTTGCGCCCGATCCTGATGACCACCTTCGCCCTGATCGCCGGCATGTTCCCGGTGGCGCTGGGGCTGGGCGAGGGCGGCGAGTTCTACCGTCCGCTGGCGATCGCCATCATCGGCGGCACCATCACCTCGACCATTTTGACCCTGCTGGTGGTGCCCACCTTCTACGACAGCATCGAGATCGCCCGCGACCGCGCGCTGGCCAAGTTCCGCCGCCGCGAACTGCGCTGGACCACGGTGCCGGCGTTGTTGATGACGCTGGTGGAGGCGCTGCTGACGCTGGTGTTCGTGCGGCTGCTGTTCCGCCTCGTGATGTGGGTCATCAACAAGGCGCGGGGACGGGGCGGCAAGGGCTTGCCGCCAGGCCCGGCGCTCGACGCGCACTGATGCAATAAGGAAAAGGACCCGCGGGTCCTTTTCTTTTTACAACAGCTTTTCGCTTAGTTTGGGTAAAGAACGTACGGAAATGGCAATCTTGCTGAGGTCGTAGCATAATTAGAACCGTTACTCTACTTTAATGTTTTATGGCTGGTGTATCCTTCTTGCCACCCAGCATCATGCCCGCCGCGCAGGCCAGCGCGATGCCGGCCCCACAGAATAATCTGACGTCGATCAGCCATTACCTACAAAGCGAGACCACCTTGAATCAAAAATATCTTCCCCTCATCATCGCCGTTGCCCTGAGCTCCCTGTCCGCCAGCGCACTGGCATCCGGTTACCGCTTTGGTTCGCAAAGCGTGGCTGCTCAAGGTACGGCTGACGCCAACGCGGCCGAAGCGAACGACGCTTCGACCATCTTCTACAATCCAGCCGGCTTGTCGCGCCTGGATGGCACGCAAGTGAACTTCGGCGCCACCGTGGTGGTGCCGCACTCGACCTTCCAGGACACCGGTTCCACCCACTTCACTGGCGCCCCCACGGGCGGCACCGCGGCCCACGGCTACGCGCCGGACTCGGTGACGGCGCCGTCGCTGTACGCCAGCAAGAAACTGAACGACCAGTGGGCCGTCGGCCTGGGCCTGTTCGTGCCGTACGGCGCCAAGCTCAACTACAGCAATACCTGGACCGGCCGTTACGCGCTGACGGACGTGAAACTGGAAGCCGTCACGCTGAACCCATCGGCCTCGTTCAAGCTCAATGAGCACCACGCTTTCGGTTTCGGCATCATGGCCGAACACTTCAACGCCGACCTGGGCCAGGCCGTCGACGTGCCGGGCACGGTCGCCGCGCTGTCCAGCCCGGCCGCCGCCGCCACCCGCGCCCAACTGATCGGCACCATCGTCGCGCTGGGCGGCAACCCGGCCGTGCTGGGTTCGGTCAATGATGCGCACGCCTCCATCAACGGCAAGGACTGGGGCTACGGCTTCAACCTGGGCTATATGTACACGCTGGACCAGAACACCCGCTTCGGCTTCGCCTACCGCTCGTCGGTGGCGCACGGCCTGAAGGGCGACGCGGTGTGGGACTTCTCGATGGTGACGACCGACCAGATCACCAACAAGGTGCTGGCCGCCAGCGGCCACCGCCTGAACTCGGCCTCGATGGTCAAGCTGCGCACGCCGGAAACGTTGTCGATGAACGTGTTCCACCAGTTCGATGCGAAATGGGACGGCATGGCCGACCTGACCTGGAGCCGTCACTCGCGCTTGAGCGACCTGCACATCCAGTTCCCCAACACGGCCGAAGGCGACCTGGTGATCAACCAGCAGTGGAAGAACAGCGTGCGCCTGGCGCTGGGCGCCAACTATCGCTATGACGACAAGGTGACGCTGCGCGGTGGCGTGGCCTACGACCAGTCGCCGGTGCCGAGCGCCCAGCTGCGCGATCCGGCCCTGCCAGACAGCGACCGCTACCAGTTCTCGCTGGGCGCCGCGTATAAGCTGAGCCCGCAATCGACCATCGACCTGGCCTACAGCTTCCTGAGCTTCAAGGATGCGGACACCACCTACAAGAACAGCTGCAGCCCGCTGATCCCGACCTGCACCGGTAACGGCGAAACCACGCGCGGCACCTACAAGACCCATCTGCAACTGCTGGGCGTGGCGTACAACTACAAGTTCTGACCGCTGTTCCGGCGGTACGGATGAGAAATACCCGCGTGCTGCACGCGGGTATTTTTTTGCCCGTGCGGCATGCTGTACGCGCTGTTTCGTTCCAGGCATCCTGGCTGGCCATGGAGTATGATCGGCATGCTGGCCGCCTGCGGCGGTGATCGACCGGGAGAGGGAATGAAGCGTAGGCGTCCGTGGTGGCTGTGGCTGTCGAGCATCGCGCTGCTGCTGCTGCCGCTGGCGGCGCGGGCGGACGAGCTGGTCATCGCCATCAACGACTGGTGCCCCTACAGCTGCTCGGCGCAGGGCGCGCACCGCGGCATCCTGGTCGACATCGTCAACGACATCTTCACGGCGGCGGGCACCAAGCCCCGTTTCGTGCAACTGCCGTTCACGCGCGCCTTGTCTTCGGTGCGCTCGGGGCAGGCGCAAGCCATCGTCGGCGTCACCCATGCCGTCGCGCCCGATCTGCAATTTCCCGACGAACCCATCGTCACCACCCAGTTTTGCTTTTTCACGCGTCCGGAGTTGGCGTGGCGCTATGGCGGGGCGGGCGGCGATGCGGCGGGCATCAGGATAGGCGTCGGCAGCGGCAAGAAATTTCCGGCGGACGTGGAACTGTTCCTGCAGGACGCGACCCGGGTGCCGGGCGGCGCGGACCTGATCTGGCGCATGGCGCGCATGCTCGATATCGGGCGGCTGGACGCCGTGCTGGAGGAACGCCGGACCTTGCCGCTGGAGCTGGTCCAGCGCGGCCATGCGGCCTTGCGCAACGCTGGCTGCATCGACAGCAACAACGAATACGTCGCCTTCCAGCCAGGCAGCGCCTACGCCAAGACCTTCTCCGAAGGCATGCGCCATTTGCGCAAGAGCGGGCGGGTGGCGCAGATCTTCGCCCAATATGGCCTGGGCAAACCGGACGAACCTTAAAATAAATCGGGACGTAACACCATTTGAAATGTGTTACGTCCCGATTTACCTATGTCCCGATTGTTCGGGGTCAGGCGGCAATGCGGTCGTCGTCGCCCGGTTCGTCGTCGCGCTGGAAGACGGCCATGTCGGTCTGGCCCAGCACGCGGCTGGTGACGGTGCCGGCCGTGATGGCGCCGCTCACGTTGAGGGCGGTGCGGCCCATGTCGATCAGTGGTTCGACCGAGATCAGGAGTCCGGCCAGCGCCACCGGCAAGTCCATGGCCGACAGCACGATCAGGGCCGCGAACGTGGCGCCGCCACCGACCCCGGCCACGCCCACCGAACCGACCGTGACGATGGCCAGCAGCGAGGCGATAAAGTGCGGCGTGAACGGGTCGATACCCACCGTGGGCGCGATCATCACGGCCAGCATGGCCGGATAGATGCCGGCGCAGCCGTTCTGGCCGATGGTGGCGCCGAACGAGGCGGCGAAGTTGGCGATGCCTTCCTGCGTGCCCAGGCGCTGGGTCTGGGTCTGGACGTTCATGGGAATGGCGCCGGCGCTGGAGCGCGAGGTGAAGGCGAAGGTCAGCACCGGCAGCACTTTCTTCAGGTAGCGCAGCGGATGCAGGCCGGCCGCCGTGATGATGGCCAGGTGCACGCAGAACATCAGGATCAGCGCGCTGTACGAGGCGACCACGAAGCTGATCAGCTTGAGGATGTCGGCATAGCTGGAGGTGGACACCACTTGCGCCATCAGCGCGAACACGCCGTACGGCGTCAGGCGCAGCACCAGCGACACCATGCGCATCACGACGGCGTGCGCGACCTCGATGAAATGCTCGAACGCGGCGAACGCTTCCGGTTTCTGGCTGTGGATGCCCGTCGCGGACACGCCGATGAAGATGGAGAAGATGACCACCGCGATGGTGGAAGTCTTGCGCCCGCCCGTCATGTCCAGGAAGGGATTGGTGGGGATGAAGCTGAGCACCATGCCGGGCAGGCTGAGGGCCTTGGCCGCGCCCAGCTTGGCCTGCAGGTATTCGCCGCGCGCCACTTCGGCCGCGCTGGAAGTGAGGCCGACGGCGCTCAGGCCGTACAGCTTGGCCATCAGGATGCCGATGCTGGCGGCCACCAGCGTGGTCAGCATCAGGGTGCCGATGGTCAGCACGCTGATCTTGCCCAGCGAGGCGGCCCCTTGCAGCTTGAGGATGGCGGCGATGATGGACACCATGATCAAAGGCATGACGATCATCTGCAGCAGGTTGACGTAGCCGCTGCCGACGATGTCCAGGTATTCGCTGGTGGTGTGCAGGGCCGGCGCGCTGGCGCCGTAGATCGCTTGCAGGGTGGCGCCCAGCAGCACGCCCAGGCCCAGGCCGGTGAACACGCGCACCGTGAACGTGGCGCCGCGCCGCTGCTGGCGGGTCATGAAGCCGAGCAGGGCCAGCGCGGCCAGCAGATTGAGAATAACGTTCAGTGCCATGGACAGCCTTTAAATCGCGGTGGGGTAGGGGACCGATGGCGCCATCATCGTTCCAGGCGCCGGCTGGTCGCCGCGCCCGCTGCGACGGCGCACAGCAAACGGCCATTTTATCGGGCTTTGGCGCGCGCTGCACGGCAGGCGCCGCTGGATCGATCCCGCCGCGCGCATGCACGCCTGGAACGGGCGGGCGCGGCGCCCTGGTGGCCTCGCCGTTTTGTCAATAACCGTCGATGGCATCCGGCGCGCCGCACCAGATGACGCGGCCGCCGCCAGCCTCGTTGAGCCGGGCGATGAGGGCCGGGGCGGCGTCGGCGGGCAGGCTGAAGGCGAAGTCGACGGCGTCGCCATGGCCCACCTCCAGCAATTGCGCCTGGGCGCCGGCCAGCTCGCGCCGCAGCCAGCCTTCCAGCGCGTAAGGCACGGCGCAGCGCAGCGTGCGCGACTTGATGATGGCCACCTTGGTCGCCGTCAGCAACGCTTGCGCCACGCTGTCCGTGTAAGCGCGCACCAGCCCGCCCGCGCCCAGCTTCACGCCGCCGAAGTAGCGCACCACGGTGGCCAACACCCCCTCCAGATCCTGGTGGCGCAGCACGTCCAGCATGGGACGGCCGGCCGTGCCGCTCGGTTCACCATCATCGACAGCCGCCGACTGGCCGCCGGCCAGCAAGGCCCAGCACACATGGGCGGCGGCCGGATGCTGCGCCTTCAAGTCCGCCACCACCTGTTGCGCCGCCGTCCGGTCCGTCATCGGCTGGACGCAGGCGATGAAGCGGCTTTTCTTGATCAGCAGTTCGCTGTGGGCGGGGGCGGCGAGGGTGGCGGGCATGGGGGGCGCAGGGGGGCGGAATGGGTGCCGCATTATAGACGCTGCCGCGATGCCGGATGGGGCGGGTGGGATAGATGGGCGGCGCACATCGGTGCCAAATGCCCGATTGAATCGCATCTTTTTGTGCCAATATTTCTCATTTACAAATTGCAATTAAACCAATATCATCATCCGTTTTTGCTCCCGAGGATGACGATATGAAGACGCTCACAGCCCGTTACGGACGACGCGCGCCCGTTTGGATGGCCGCTGTCATGCTGGCGCTGGCTGGTTGTGGCGGCGGCGCGGCGGCGCCCAATACGCCACCGAAGGCGGCCATCGCGCTGGCGGCGGAAACGGCCGCCCCATCGTTGGGCGCGGACGTGGTGCTGAGCGGTGCGGGCAGCAGCGACGCCCAGGCCGGTGCGCTCAGCTATGCCTGGAGTTTGCAGTCGAAACCGGCCGACAGCGCCGCCGTGCTGAGCGGCCCGCAGACGGCCGACGTGCGCTTCACGCCCGACCGTGCCGGTACTTATGTGGTCCGGCTGCGGGTGACCGACGCGGCCGGTGCCACGAGCGAGCAGGACATGACGGTCGCCGTCGCCAACCATGTGCCGGTGCCCGTCATCGACAAGAACGCCCTCACCGTGCTGGCGGGGGGCGTGGTGACGGCCTCGGCCGGCCTCAGCTACGACGTCGATGGCGATACGCTCAGCTACAGCTGGTCGCTCGACAGCAAGCCCGCCGATTCCAGCGCCGCCATCGGCGCCGCCGGCGCGGCCGATGTGGCTTTCACGCCTGACCGTCCCGGCAATTATTCCCTGCTGGTCAAGGTCAGCGATGGCAAGCATCCCGTCATGAGCCGGCTCGACGTGCGGGTGCTGGCGCAAAGCGCCGGTACGCTCGCGCTGCCGTTCACGCCGCTGGACGCGCGCTACAGCAAGTCGCTGGACCAGGTGGTGATGGTGTCGGCCGCGCCGGACGCGCTGAAGATCGCCGATCCCTTCGGCGCCACCATCAAGACGGTGCTGCTGCCGGCGCCCAGCAAGGCGCTCACGCTGAGCCCGGACGGCAGGCTGGCCGCCGTGCTGCACGAGGGCGTGCTGACCCTGGTCGACCTGGTCAAGGCCGCCGTGGTGCGCAGTTCCGCCACCAATGGCGCCCAGACGGAGGTGTTCCTCACCAACAGCGGCATCGCCTATTTGATCGGGCAAACGGGCGGGCAGTGGGCCAATCCGGACGTGCTGGTGCTGGACGCCCGCAGCGGCGCCGTCTTGCCGGCCGGGGGCGTCAACCTGGGCGGCTATTTCTACGGCACCATGCACGGCGTGTATTCGTCCGTCTACAACAAGGCACTGGCCGTGTCGGCGGGCTTGTCGCCGGTTGATATCACCTACGTCAGCATCAATCCCGACACCAACGCGGTGGCGGAAGTGGGCGATTCGCCTTACCACGGCGACTATCCGATCGGCCTGCAGCTGTTCCTGTCGAACAAGGAGGAGGTGGTGTTCACCTCGGCCGGCACCTATTTCCGCACCGATAAGCTGACCTATATGGGCAAGCTGAACCTGAACGGCGCGTTGATTTCCCTGAGCCAGTCGAGCGGCCAGGAAACGCTGGTGCTGGCCGCCAGCGCCGGCGGCTATCCCGACTACGCCTCTATTTACCCGGCCGCCTACCAGCGCTACACGGGGGCGCTGATGCAGGCCAGCGGCGAGTTGACGCTGCCCGTCATAAATGGTTTGCCCAGCTATGGCCGCAACATCTTCCACAGCGCCGCCGGCTACCATGTGGCCCTGGTGCAGACGGGCGGGGCGGGGCAAAACGCGGCCGGCCTGAAGTTTTACCTGACCTATCGCTGATGGGGCGGGGTGGTGTCCCGCCAACAGTGGCGGGCGCCGGCTTTGCCCGCCGCGCTGGTTGGACATACAATCACGGCCTGCCGGGACTTTACCCTCGCAATTACAATAAAGGAAAGTAATGTCATTACCTCAATACATCAACATCAACGGCACGTCCTACGCATCGGACAAGCTGAGCGCTGAAGCAAAGGCGCAGGCCGCCAACATCCTGGTCGTGGACGCCGAACTGGGCCGTCTGCAACAGCAAATGGCGATCGCCCAGACCGCCCGTAACGCCTACAGCGCCGCCCTGATTGAAGCGGTCAAAGGCCGTAGCGATGCCGCCACCGAAGAGAAACCCAAGAAACCGCGCGCCCCACGCAAGGCCAAGGCCAAGGCGGAGGCGTAATCAGTACCGATCGCCATGCATGGCGCGACAATGGTCGTCCATGCGTGGATGCGCGCGCAGCGCGCCTATGGCTGTGGTGGCACCGCAGGCCAGGCGCACTGCCCGGCGCTGAAATAGCGACCCGGCGACTCGCCAAAGGCATGCCGGAACATCGCGATGAAATGACTGGGCGTGGCATACCCTAGCGCATCGGCGACGGCAGCGACCGCTTGGCCTTGCGCCAGGCATTCCAATGCATACACCAGGCCCGCCTGCCGACACCATTGCCCAAAGCTGAAGCCGGTTTCGGCACGGAACAAGCGGCTCAGCGTGCGCGCCGACATCCCGCCCCAAGCGGCCCATTCCACCAGCTTGCGTTGCGTGCCAGGCTGCGCCAGCACGGCGCGCGCGACGCGCAGCAAGCGCCGGTCGGCCGGCATGGGCAAATGCAATGGCTGGCGTGGCGCCTGGCGCAGTTCGTCGAACAGCACGGCCATCACGCGTTCCTGCTGCGGTTCCAGGGCCGTGCGCGGATTCCAGGCGGCCGCACGCCGCACCAGCGCGCGCATCAATTCGCTGACCCCGGTCACGCAGGGCAGGGCGGGCAGGCTGGCGCAGGCCGCCGGCGCGACCAGGATGCTCCAGCCGCTCAACGCCCCCACCACGCGCACCTGATGCGCCACCGCCGGTGGGATCCACCCGGCCCGGTGCGGCGGCAACAGCCAGGAACCGTGATGGGTGCGCACTTCCATCAGGCCACTTTCGATACAAAACATCTGGCCCCGCACATGCTGGTGCCAGGCGTATTCCCGCGTGCCCAGCGCGAACTGGCTGGCCGGCCCGGCATCGCTCAACAAGGCGATCAGCGGCGCGCCATCGGATTGTTCGCTGAAGTCGGACATGGATTGCGTCATGGCTGGATTTCGATAGTTAACTGCCAAACAACGTTATCATGCCATCACGCCTTTGTCGAATAATGGGGACTCCACCATGTGACGAGGAAACACCATGACGAATACACCGTTACGCGTCGCCGTGATCGGCGCTGGCCTGGGAGGGCTGTGCCTGGCCCACGGGCTCTGCAAGCACGGCATCGCGGTCCAGGTCTACGAACGGGACGCATCGTTGGACGCGCGCGACCAGGGCTATCGCCTGCGTATCGACCAGCAGGGGCGGGCGGCGCTGGCGGCCTGTCTGCCGGACGCCTTGTTCGCGCGGTTTGTGCAAACCTGCGCCGTGCCCGCTCCCACGCTCAATCTGCTCGACGCCCGGCTCGAACGCGCCAGCGACCATGGTGTCGATGGCTGGCAGGCTGGCGCGTCCGACGCCGACGCCGACTTGCGTGCCGACCGCCAGCGCATGCGCGCCGTGCTGCTGACGGGCTTGGCCGAGCGGGTGCATTTCGGCAAGGCGCTGACGCGGTATGAGGCCGTGGACGACCGGGCCGTCATCGCCCGTTTCGATGACGGCAGCGCGGTCGAAGCGGATGTGCTCATCGGCGCCGATGGCATCCATTCCCGGCTGCGGGCGCAGCGCTTTCCCGACATGGCGCCGATCGATACGGGCACGGTTTGCTGCTACGGCAAGACCTGGTTGACGGCGGTCCATCGTGACGCCATCGCGGCGCAATTGCAGACCGGTACTTCGGTGATTTTCCAGCCCGGATGGGCCGCCATCATCGATGCCATGGTGTTCCGGCCGGAGCACGGCGCTGGCCAGACCATCGGCCAGGTGGACGACTACGTGTACTGGGCGCTGATCGGCCAGCGTGGCGCGCTCGGCATCGCCGGGGCGGACGATCTGGGCTGGACTGAGGCGGCCCTGCGGGGCTGGCTCAGCGAGCGGGTAGGAGCGTGGCCGGAGCCGATCCGGGCCTTGTTTGAACGGACGGCGCCGCAAGCGGCGACGTTGTTGCCGGTGCGTCGTTCGCCGTTGCCGGCGGCGTGGCCCGCCAGCAGGATCAGTGCCCTGGGCGATGCGTTGCATGCCATGAGCCCGGCGGGCGGCAAGGGCGCGAACTGCGCGCTGTACGACGCCCAGGCGCTGACGGAGGCCTTGCGGCAGGTCCGTGGCCCCGCGATGGCCGTGGCCGCCATTGCCGCCTATGAAACGCAGGTGCGCGAGCACAGCTTCGCCGCCGCCCGCGCGTCACGCGATGCGGAGCGGCAGCTGTTTTCCCTGCCGGATGACTAGCACGTGCCGGGATTTTTTATCGCACCGCCAGCGCATAGAGCTGCGTGCTGGTTTTCGGCTGGTTGTACACGCCGAAATCGCAACTGAAAATCGACCACGCCTGGGTGGGATCGGCGGCGTCCGTGGTGGAGGTCCAGTAGAAGAAGAACGCCTTGAAATTGCTGAACATGACGGGGTTCTTCACGGTCACGCCATCGCTGCCGGGGATGCCGTTGAAATAATCGGCTTGAGGGAAGGTCGGCGCGCGGTCCGACAGGCTGAGCATCTCGGCCCGGTTTGGCATGCGCCACTGGCCCGCCTTGGAGCCGTCGCTCAAGCCGCATTGGCCGCTCGCCAGCCCCTGGATGGTGCTCAGTGCGGCCGACCAGGACTGATTGATGCAATCGGCTTTTCGCAGCCAGGTCAGGCCGGTCACGGTGTCGGCCACGGTGCCGTCGCCGTTGTCGATGAAGCGCGGCGACGGGAATTGCACGCCCAGTTGCAGGCTGGCGTCGTCCGCCGTGCCGAAGGTTTGCCCCCCGCCGCCGCCGGGACCGAAATAGGCGCCGGTGGCCAGCAGTTGTATCGCCCCCGCGCCGCCCGATCTGACCGGCCATACGGCGTTGAGGGAACTGGCCTTGTTGTTGTTGAAACCGCCGTCCGCATCGACGGCGCCGTTGACCCAGCGGCCATCGGTGAAGCGGATCGCCATCGCGTTGGAGGTCAGGGCCATGTAAGTGGTCGACGACCAATAGGCGCTGGTCAGGCGCACACCCGCGAAGCCGCTACCGGTGGAGACGGCCGGATTGGCGCGCCCCGCATCGACCAGGCTTTCCAGTTCATTCGCGTTGGGCATGCGCCATTGGCCGGCCTTGGAGCCGTCCGTCAGGCCGCAGGCGCCGCTGGCCAGCTGATTGGCGGCCGTGAGCGCGGTGGCCCAGTTCGAGGCGCCGACACAGCCCGCGTCCTTCAGCCAGACCAGGCCCGTCAACTGATCGGTGATGGTGCCATCGGCGTTGTCCGTATAGCGTTTGGTGGGCCAGCTGACGCCGCGTTGCGCGGCGGCGTCGTCGCCGCTGGCGTAGCTGACGGTTTGGCCGGTGCGCGGCAGGCTGGCCAGTTTGTCGCCGGCCCGTGAGGCGGTGAAGTTGGCACCCGCGACGTTGCGCGCCGGCATGGGCAGGAAGCGGATGACGGTGCGGTAGTAGCCGTTGAAGTCTTCGCGGCGCACGGCGCCAGCCGGATCGGCCACAGTGGGAGAGAAGCCGTATCCAGGCTTGTTCGCGTAGATCGCGTAGTCGGACGATTGGCCGGACGTGAAAGTTCCCGTGTACAGGTCGGCGACGGAATAGGCGCCGTTGGCGTCGGTGGTGGTGGTGACGGCGGTATTGTTATTGTTGGAGTAGACCGTGATGGTGACGCCGGCCACGGGTAGCTTTTGCTGGTCGACCACGGTGCCGGAGACGGTGGCCTTCACGGGGGCGTTTGGACTGGACGGGTTCGTAACGCTGGCGTTGCCACCCGCGCTGCCCGTGCTCCCGCCTCCGCCTCCGCCACAGGCGCTGAGCACGCAAAGGAAAAGCAGCGTCGTGCATTGGTTGGCGTTGTTCATTTACTCACCCCACTGGGGCGTGCAGCCACCCCGACATATTCAGTTTTCGAACGCGAGTCGCGTGCCTGCCCAAATGGTAATACAAGCTTATACGCTACTCGCGATTTGCCACTGAGAATTAACTTTTACGTGAGGGTAATACAACAGTGCTATCCGAACGTACCATATCGCTGAGGCGCGCCAGACTTGAACGTGCGCCGGCCACGGCTTGCAAGCGTTCTTGCAGGTAGTCGCTCAGGCGTGGGTGCTGACTGAATGCCACGTTGAAACGGATGTGTTGGTCAGGCGTGCTATTGGCCGAGAAGGCGGCGCCACGCGTGAGCAGGATCTTGTTGCGGTAAGCGTCTTGCACCAACAAGTCCACGTCCACCCCTGCCGGCATCGTGCCCCACAAGAAAATACCGGCGTCGCCAGGATGCTCGAACAGCACGCCCGCCTCGGTCAGTTGGCGCGTGCTGGCGTTGCGCGCCGCCATGATCTTGCGTTGCAGCCGGTCCAGATGCTTGCGCAAGTTACCTGCCCTGAGCACTTCCAGCAGCACATATTCATTCAACGCGGGCGTCGTCATGATGGAATGGATCTTGGTCCGCATCAGCACTTTGAGCAGGGCGGGGGCGGCGGCGAGATAGCCCATGCGCAAGGCGGGGCTGAGCGCCTTGCAAAAGCTGGAATAGTAAATCACGCCATCGAGGCCGGCCAAAGATGCCAGGCGTGTGCTGTGGGCATGCTGGAAATGGCCATGCACGTCGTCTTCAGCGATCAGGAAACCGTGTTGCTGCGCCAATAGCAAGACCTTGTGCAAATTGGCGGCGCTGCTGCTCCAGCCCGTGGGATTGTGCAAGGCCGTCTGCATGAACAGCAGGCGCGGACGGTGCTCGCGGCAGGCGGCCTCCAATGCGTCGAGGTCGAGGCCATCGGGGCGGCGCTTGATGGGCACCAGGCGTATGCCATCCTGGCGCATGCGGCCAAACATCAGGAAATAGCCGGGGTCTTCCACCAGCACGGTGTCGCCGGGTTGCAGGAAACAACGGCAAATCAAGTCGATCGCATGGGTGCCGCCAAAGGTGGTGAGGATGTGGCTGGCGTCGGCGGCGATGCCGATGCCGCGCAACAGCAGCGCGATGTGCTCGCGTAGTTCCGGCAGCCCCTGGGGCGGACAGCGCGACGCCATGCCGGCGGCGCTACGGGCCAGGGCTTTCTGCACGGCGGTGGCAGGTACCGCGTCTTGCATCCAGGTCGGCGGCAATGCGCCACAGCTGGCCAATAGTATGCCGGCGCGCTGATCGTTGACCTGTTGAGCCAACCAGACGGGTTCCTGTTCCTCGCCAGCCTCCAGCGTGGCCTCGTCGGGAATCGAACGGCTAGTGTCGTTCCTGGTGCAAACGAAAAATCCTGCAGTGCCATTGGTGTCGATGATGCCGGCCGCGACCAGCCGGTCATAGGCCAGCACGACGGTATTGGTACTGACCGCCAACTGGGTCGCGAGCTGGCGTATCGACGGTAATTTGGTACCGCCGGGCAGGGCACGGTTCTCGACCATGTGCCGCAGCGTGGTTTCGATCTGCTTGGACAGGGCAATGGGGGAGGAGCGGTCTATGGCGAACATGGTGAAAGTCTAGCGTAAAAACGTCACGGCCAGGATGAGCAGGGTGGCGCCCATGGTCAAATTGAATATGCGCCGCGTCTTTGGATCCAGCAGCAGGCGACGGATCGAGACGCCAAACAACGCCCATGTGATGTTGCAGGGGGCTCCCACCAGGGCACCGATCACCGCCACCTGCAGCGCGCTGACGACCGTGTTTTGGCCCGCAGGCATGAATACCGATGCCACCGTAATGGCCTTCAACCAGCTCTTGGGATTCAGCGATTGAAATACCGTGGCTTGGGCGAAGGACACCGCTTTGGGCGCTTGAGTCCCCGCCACCGATGCGCCGCTGAGCTTCCAGGCCAGATAGGCCAGATACGCCGAGCCCGCGATGCGCAGCCCTTGCTGCGCCCATGGGTAGGCCACAAACACGCTTCCCAGCCCTACGCACATGAGCATGGTCTGCACGAACATGCCAGCCTGGATGCCCAGGATGGCAGGCGCCGCGCCGCGCGCCCCGAAATTGGCGCCGGTAATGGCGAGCATGACGTTGTTCGGTCCAGGCGTGGCCGACATCACAAGGCAATAGCTGATCAAGGGGAGCAGGTCGGTCATGGTGTGCATCTCGTAACGTGGAAATGACACCAGTCTAGGAGTGCACTGCGGCATCAACAAGGCACAAGGCGAGGGGGCGCGATCCATGCTGTATCAGTCGGTCGACGGTTACAGTGGTTCGCGTTATGTCATGTATGGCGTGGCTGGGAAACATCACGTCCAGCATCGCAGGATCGGCGCCGTGGCTCAGTATGCCCGGTATCCTGCGCTGGCTGCGGGACCGCGCGAAGATTAACCGTTGACCGATGGTACTTCAACAGTTTCGAAGTCCGCAGGAAAGACGATTTCCAGCAGTTCCAGGTCGGCACTGTGGCCCAGTTCCTGGTGGCGGATTTCCGGCGGCTGATGCGCGCAGGAACCGGCCTCCAGGCGTACCTTGCCTTGTCCTTCATAATCGAATTCAATCCAGCCTTTGAGCACGTAGATCATCTGGAAGGTGGTCTTGTGGAAGTGCGGGTGGCTTAGAAAATCGCCATCGGTCGCGCGGATGACGTGGGCGACGACGCGCCCCTCGGTTGCACGCGCGATGCCAAGATCGCGATATTCGAAGAAAGCGCGTAGCCCCCGTTCGAAGCGGGCATCGCGTGCATGGGAGACGACGAATCCTCGTGTGGTCATGATTCCTCCGGCAATCAGTTTGCACGCCCGGGTGCTTGGCATCGGCAGCCGGTTGGCTGTAGATAGGTGGCGGGCCAATGCCGTGGCGCGCTGCTCCATGGTGTCAGGCCGCGGCGATTATTTTTTCATCATAGATGGGCGGCGCAGGGAGAAATACACTAATTGTCACGGTTCATCTGAGGTTGAAGCGGGGCGGGCACACCTGCCGCCGCTGACGAAGCAGCAACAGGCCGAGTTACAGGCGCTGGCCGCCGCACCAGACAGTACGATCGACACTAGCGACCTGCCGCAGCTTGATGATGCCATCTGGCAGAACGCTATTCGCAACTCCCTCAGCTCGCCAACCCTTTTTGCAACAGCGCGGCGACGACCTCGTTCAGATCGGCGCCTTGTTCGGCCGCCAGCGCTTTGATCTGAGCGACCAGGTCGCTATTGAGTTTGACGGCGAACGGTACCAGGCCCAGCGCCTGGTCGCGACGGCGCTGCTCGCGGCGATCGACCACCTCGGCTACCTTGCCGAACTCGGCGCCACCTGGAACGGCCATTTTGCCCATCAGTTTTTTGGCATCGAATTTCGCCAGATCGGTCTTTCTCATGGTGTTACTTTCGTGGGTGCGTGCGGTGGAGGGGGAAGTAAAAAAAGGCTATGCGCCGAAACGCATAACCTTTTTTTGTACTGCTGAATTCTTGGTAGGCCGTGCGGGATTCGAACCTGCGACCAACGGATTAAAAGTCCGCTGCTCTACCAGCTGAGCTAACGACCCAAAGGTATAAACCTTGGTTTCTTTCGAGTGGTAGGCCGTGCGGGATTCGAACCTGCGACCAACGGATTAAAAGTCCGCTGCTCTACCAGCTGAGCTAACGACCCCCGAAAGAAGCAAGATTATAGGGAACCGCAGCGCTCCTGTCAAATGCCTGATGGACTTTTATATTGATATACCGCCATGCCAGGGCAGGGGGCGGTCCATCCCCCGCCTCACCATCACTTGCCCTTCAAGCGTTCCTTGGCCGTGGCGGCCGCGTTGGAGTCGGGGTATTCCTTGATCAAATCCTGCAACGTCTTCTTGGCGGCCTTGTCCTTGAGCTCGGTCTGGCAGCTGGCGATGTTGAGCATGGCGTCGGCCGCCTTGGGGCTGTCCGGATAGGTCTTCAGCACCACCTGCTGCGCGGCGATGGCGTTCTTGCAGTCGCGCAGGGCGTAGTAGGCGTTGCCCAGCCAGTATTGGGCGTTGGCCGCGTAGCCCGATTCCGGGTAGCGGTGCACGAAATCGTTCAGCGCCGCGCCAGCCGTCTTGTAGTCGCCCGACTTGAACAGTTGCATGGCCGCTTCGTACGTTTTCTGTTCGTTCGGATCCACCTGCGAAGCCTTGCCGTCGATGGTCACTTCGTGCGGTTCCAGCTTGCGCAGGCGCGCGTCCAGGTCGACGTAGAAGTCCTTCTGGCGCTTCTGGGCGTTGGCCAGTTCGTTGGCCAGCACTTCGATCTGGCCGCGCAGCTTGGCGATCTCCTGCGCCGTCAGCTCGTTCTGGCTGACCAGGTCCAGCGTGCTCGACTTGTCGGATTTGGTGTCGATGCGTGCGTTCAGGTCGCGCGCCAGTGTATCGACCTTGGCGCGCAGGTCCAGGATGGCTTTGCGCGCCTCGTCGTCGTCGAACACGCCGGCGCCGGCGTGCAGGGGCAGGAAGGCGAACGCGGCCAGCAGCGCGGCGGCCAGGCTGGATTTGGTTGGTTTGATCATGTGGGCGCTTTCAATTCGGTCGGACAAATGGAAACGGGGCGGGCACAGTATTCTGCGCGCCGCCCCGTATTATGCCTGCGACCCGCTGGGGTCAGGCATCAATTTGATTACTTGTAGACGATGTCGGCACGGCGGTTTTGCGACCATGCGGCTTCGTCGTGGCCTTCGGCCTTAGGCTTTTCCTTGCCCAGCGAAACGGCTTCGATTTGCGCTTCTGGCACGCCCAGGGCGCCCATGGCTTTACGCACGGCTTCGGCGCGTTTCTGGCCCAGGGCCAGGTTGTACTCGGCGCCGCCGCGTTCGTCGGTGTTACCTTGGATCAGGATGTTGCGCTGCTTGTTCTTGCCCAGGTAAGCGGCGTGGTTTTCCACCACTGGCTTGCCATCGGCGCGCACGACGTAGCTGTCGAAGTCGAAGTAGACGCTGCGGTTAGCCAGCACGCCCTTAGGATCGTCCAGTGGATCGATCGATTTGGTTTCCACTGGGGCGACGGTACGGGTGTCGGCCACCGGTGCTGGTGCGGGCTTGCTCTCGACCACTGGTGCTGGTTCGGCCAGTTTGACTGGCGTGCTGCAAGCGGACAGAATCGCTGCGGTGGTGAGGGCGAAGGCTAAGCTGCTGAGTTTACGCATGTTGACTCTCCTAGTTGTGAGTGAAAGATTTTACTGCATGAAAGGACCCCAGGTGGGCTCCTTGATATTACCCACCTGTGTGGTCAGGCGTTGCTTGACACGGCCGTCAACCGAAACCACGGCCAGCGACTTGCGCCGGCCCGATTCGGTGGCGTACATGATGTACTTACCATTGGGCGCGAAGCTTGGTGCTTCGTCGCTGGTGGTGTCGGACAGGCGCTGCTCCTGGCCCGAGGCCAGGTCCAGCACGTACAGCTGGAAATTGCCGTCACGGCGAGAGATGTAGGCCAGCGTCTTGCCGTCGGGCGAGATGCGCGGGCTGATGTTGTAGCTGCCGCCGAAAGTGATGCGCTGGGCGTCGCCGCCCGACGAACTCATGCGGTAGATCTGCGGGCCGCCGCTGCGGTCGCTGGTGAAGTAGATGCTCTGGCCATCGGCCGACCATTTCGGTTCCGTGTCGATGCCGGCGCTGTTGGAGACGCGGCGCAGGCCGCTGCCGTCGGCGTTGACAGTGTAGACCTGGGTGTGGCCATCTTTCGATAGCGCCACGGCCAGCTTGCTGCCGTCCGGCGCCCAGGCGGGAGCCGAGTTGCTGCCTTTTTCATTGGCCACCACGGTGCGGGCGCGGGTGATCAGGTTCTGCACGTAGACCACCGGCTTGCGCTGCTCGAACGACACATAGGCCACCTTGGTGCCATCCGGCGACCAGGCCGGCGAGATGATGGGTTCGTTCGAACGCAGCGCCAGTTGCACGCCTTCGCCGTCGGCGTCGGCCACTTCCAGCCGGTAGCTGCGGCCTTCCTGGGTCACATAGGCGATGCGGGTCGAGAACGCGCCGCGCACGCCGGTCAGTTTCAGGAAGATGTCGTCGGCGATCTTGTGGGCCGCCAGGCGCGCGAACTGGGGCGGCGTAGCCTGGTCCAGTTGCGACATCTTGTTGGACTTGATGGTGTCGAGCAGCTTGTAGCGCACGTCGTAGCGGCCGTCGGCCAGTTGCTGTACCGTGCCCACCACCAGCGCATCGGCGCCGCGTGCCTTCCAGGCGCCGTAGTCGATGTTGTTGACGTCGTTGATGGTGCCGGCGTCGATCACCTTGAAGGCGCCGCTGCGCTCCAGGTCGGCCTTGATGATGGCCGACATCTGCTGGGGCGCCACGTTTTCGTCCGCGAAGGCGGCCACGGCCACCGGGATCTGGTTGCTGCCCACGCCGGAAATTTCAATCCGCATCTGGGCTTGCGCGCTGCCGGCGGCGATGGCCAGGCCGGCGTAGATGACGTAATGGGTCAGTTTTTTCATAATCAGTGTAAATCCTTCATATTGAAATCGGTGTCGAAGTCGCGCACCACCGTACCATCTTTTTTCTTCGGCAGCGGCGACGATTTCCAGATCGCGTTTTCCACCGCCGTGTCGTAGGCCGCGTTGCCGCTGCCCTTGGTCTTGCGCACCGAGATGATCTCACCGGTGGGCAGTTGCGAGATATGGAACGACGCTTTCAAGGTATCGTCCGTGCCGCTGTAGACCAGGTTGCTCTTGATCTTGCCGCGGATGGCCGCCTCGTAGCCGCCGTCCGAACGGGGACCGGTGGACTTGGCCGCCGTGCCGCTGGTGCCCGCGCCCACAGCGCCCGTGATGCGGCTCATTTCCGCCGCGCGCGCCTTCTCGGCCGCCTTGTCCAGCTTGGCCTTGGCTTCCTTGTCCGCTTTCAGCTTCTTGTCGGCCTGTTCCTTCTTGTCTTTCTTTTCCTGTTCTTCCTTGGCCTTTTGCTCTTCCAGCTTTTTCTTCTCGGCCTTTTCCTTGTCAGCCTTGATTTTCTCCAGCCTGAATTCTTCCCGCTTCTTATCTTCCTGCTTGATGCGTTCCTTGCGCAGCTCCTCCTGCTTTTCCTTCTCGGCCTTGAGCTTGGCCTTCAGACGTTCCAGTGCGATGTCCGGCGCCTTGGGCTCGGGCTTCACCTCGTCTGGCGGCGCCACGGGGGCGGGCGGCGGGGGCGGCTTCACTTCCGGCTCCGGTTCCGCTTCCGGCGCGGGCGGTGGCGGCGGGGCGGCCGACTGCACCTTCATGTCCCACACTTCCGCTTCCACTGCCACCGGCTCGTTGCTTTGCCAGCTCACGCCCACCCACAGGAACAGGATCAGCACCGCGTGCATGGCCACGGCCATGCCGGCCGAACGCAGGCCGTCATGTTGCTTGGGTACCTTGTACGGGCCGCCGGCCGTCGCTTGTTTCATGGTCTGCATTACTTGGTTGCCAGGCCCACGCGGTTGATGCCCATCTTCTTCGCTTCCGAAATCAGCTGGATCACGTCGTCGTACTTGCTTTCCTTGTCGCCGGCGATCAGCACGGGGAAGTCGGGGTGGTCGTCATGCAGCGTGCGCAGCTTGCGCACCAATGCTTCGCGGTTGGGCGCCGTTTCCGGCGCGTCCGCGTTCTTGCCTTGCACGCCGATCGACAGTGCGCCGTTGGGCTTGATCACGACCTGGATGTAGTCGTCCGGCGGACGGGTGGTCTTTTCCGCGTTGGGCAGGTTGACCACGCTCGGGTTGTTGGATGACGGCATCACCATGAAGATGATGAGCAGCACCAGCATCACGTCGATGTACGGTACGACGTTGATCTCGGACTTGAGCTTGCGGCCACGGCCGCCGCGCATGCCGCTGTTGAAAGAGGAGGCCATATCGCTGCTGCCTTAATTAACGCGACTGCCGTTGCAGGATGTTCGAGAATTCTTCCACGAAGCTCTCGAAGCGGATCGCCAAACGGTCGATGTCGTGCGAAAAACGGTTGTAGGCCACCACGGCTGGAATCGCCGCGAACAGGCCGATGGCGGTGGCGATCAGCGCTTCGGCGATGCCGGGCGCCACGGCGGCCAGCGTCGCTTGCTGCACGTTGGCCAGGCCGCGGAAGGCGTTCATGATGCCCCACACGGTACCGAGCAGGCCGATATACGGCGACACGGAACCGACGGAAGCGAGGAAGGCCAGGTGCGATTCGAGCGCGTCCATTTCGCGCTGGAAGGCGGCGCGCATGGCGCGGCGGGCGCCATCGAGCACGGCGCCCACGTCGAGCGCGTCGCGGGTGCCGTAGGAAGCCTTGCCCTTGATGAACTCGCCCATGCCCGCTTCGAAGATGCGCGCCAGCGCGCCGCTGTTGGCGCGGTCCTTGCCGGCGTTCTGGTGCAGCGCGTGCAGGTTGCCGCCGGCCCAGAAGGTCTTTTCGAATTCGATGGTCTGGCGGCGCGCGGCGCGCACGGCGTACATCTTGCGGAAGATATAGGTCCAGCTGGTCAGCGAAATGCCGAACAGCAGCGCCATGATCAGCTGCACGATCAGGTGGGCGTTGGTGATGAGGGACAGGAAGGACAGGTCTTGGGTGACGTTCATGGGCTTACGATCTGGGTGAGAAGAACGGCTTCAGGATGGCATGACGCCGCGCATGCGGGCGACGACTTCGGGCGGCACGGCGCGCGGACGCAGGGCGGAATCGACACAGCCCACCTTGACGCGGGCCGTGTTGAGCAATTGCTCGCCGCACCAGACTTGTTGTTCAAACAGGATGGAGGCGCGGCCCATTTTTTCTATCCTGAGCGTTAATTTTAGTACATCGTCGAGTTTGGCTGGCGCGTGGTAGTCGGCGCTGACGTTCTTGACCACGAACATGGCGTCGTGCTCTTGCAGCAGCGCGTGCTGGCCCACGTCGATGGCGCGCAGCCATTCCGTGCGGGCGCGTTCGTAGAACTTCAGGTAATTCGCGTAATAGACAATACCGCCGGCGTCCGTGTCTTCGTAGTAGACACGGACATTCCAGGTGAACTCTGCAGACATGTTGGATTTACTACTAGTGAGATTGAGCAACATTTTACGCGACTTTGTTGTCGGGATTGAAGCGGACAGCCGATTTTCGTGGAATCGCCGTCCATTTTGTCGTTTCTGTCATCCCGGCGCGCAAAGGTTGCGCCGCCAGCAGTTAAGCTGACGGCGGGCAAATTGCCAAGCCTTGTAACAACCGCTTACGTTTTGAGCCGTTTTTGGCAGCTTTTGTAGGCAGTTTACTTAAATTTCCTAAGAAATGCGCTCTGTAAGCGAGGGTATCGTACAGCTTGTCAGGTGTTGCGCTTAATGGCGAATGGCCCAAAGCCCTGGCAGGTCGGCATGATTTCGATGTTATTAATATTCACATGCGGCGGCAGGGTGGCGATCCAGTAGGCCGTGTTGGCGATGTCGTCCGCCGTCAGCGGCGTCGTCCCTTCGTAGACTTTGGCGGCGGCCGCGTCGTCGCCCTTCATGCGCACGTTGGAGAACTCGGTGCCGCCGCACAGGCCAGGCGCCAGGTTGGTGGCGCGCACGCCCGTGCCCACCAGGTCGGCGCGCAGGTTGAGGGTGAACTGTTCCACGAAGGCTTTGGTGGCGCCGTACACGTTGCCGCCCGGATAAGGATACGAGCCAGCCGTGGAGCCGATATTGATCACGGTGCCCGCGCCGCGCGCCACCATGGATGGCAAAATGGCGCGGGTCATGGCCACCAGGCCGGCGCAGTTGGTGGCGATCATGGTGTTCCAGTCGGCCAGCGACGATTCGTGGGCCGGCGTGGTGCCCAAGGCCAGACCGGCATTGTTGATCAGCACGTCGATCGGCTGCCAGTCGGCCGGCAGGGCGGCCAGCGCGGCGTCGATCGAGGCCTGGTCCGTCACGTCCAGTTCGACGGGCAGGGCGGCCGCGCCCAGTTCGGCGGCCAGCGCTTGCAGCCGCTCGACCCGGCGGCCGCTGATGATGACGCGGTGGCCGTGGCCGGCGAAGGTGCGGGCCATGGCGGCGCCAAAGCCGGCCGTCGCGCCCGTGATGAATACGATCATGTTCTGTCCTTGTGGGTGGAAGGGGAGGGGTGGCCAAAATTGTAGCCGAAATGCCCGCCGCGCCAGCCTATCACGCAAAAATGACAGCTTGATTGCCATTTAAATAACATTTGCCTTGCCCAATTCCTGCCTTTAACTTACAATTTGCGTTCCATTACGTCTCACGTAACTGGCGAAAAGCTGCGATGATCCCCAGGTCGGTGCACCCGGCAGGCGGGTTGCTCCGTTGGCGAAAGGTGGGCATCCACCGGGGAACGTGAGATTTCAATAGCCGTTCGCCTGGGCAGCCCACCGATGGTAATTGCACGAAGAGGCTGCCTTTCCGCTATCGGCTCCCCTCATTCGATCCAACCTGCCAGAAACAAGTTACTCATACCGATTGGAGTTTTTACATGTTCGCAAAAGATCACACCCTCGCCAACGTAGACCCTGAGCTGTTCGGCGCTATCCAGAATGAAAACCGCCGCCAGCACGACCACATCGAGCTGATCGCCTCGGAAAACTACACCTCGCCAGCCGTCATGGAAGCGCAAGGCTCGCAACTGACCAACAAATACGCCGAAGGCTATCCAGGCAAGCGCTACTACGGTGGCTGCGAATACGTGGACGTCGTCGAGCAACTGGCGATCGACCGTGTCAAGCAACTGTTCGGCGCCGAAGCGGCCAACGTGCAGCCTAACTCGGGCTCGCAAGCCAACCAGGGCGTGTTCTTCGCCGTGCTGAAACCAGGCGACACCATCATGGGCATGTCGCTGGCCGAAGGCGGCCACCTGACCCACGGCATGCCACTGAACATGTCCGGCAAATGGTTCAACGTTGTCTCCTACGGCCTGACCGCCGCTGAAGACATCGACTACGACGCCATGGAAGCGCTGGCCAAGGAACACAAGCCCAAGCTGATCATCGCTGGCGCCTCCGCGTTCTCGAAAAAGATCGACTTCGAACGTTTCGCCGCCGTGGCCAAGGCCGTGGGCGCGTACTTCATGGTCGACATGGCCCACTACGCCGGCCTGATCGCCGCTGGCCTGTACCCGAACCCAGTGCCGCACGCCGACTTCGTCACCTCGACCACGCACAAATCGCTGCGCGGCCCACGCGGTGGCATCATCCTGATGAAGGCTGAACACGAGAAGATCATCAACTCGGCCATCTTCCCTGGCATCCAGGGTGGCCCGCTGATGCACGTGATCGCCGGCAAGGCTGTCGCCTTCAAGGAAGCGCTGACGCCTGAATTCAAGGCTTACCAGCAACAAGTGGTGAAGAACGCCGACGTGCTGGCCAAGACCCTGATCGCACGCGGCCTGCGTATCGTCTCCGGCGGCACCGAGTCGCACGTGATGCTGGTGGACCTGCGCGCCAAGAACCTGACCGGCAAGGAAGCGGAAGCCATCCTGGGTTCGGCCCACATCACCACCAACAAGAACGGCATCCCTAACGATCCGCAGAAGCCATTCGTGACTTCCGGCATCCGCCTGGGCAGCCCGGCCATGACCACCCGCGGTTTCAAGGAAGCGGAAGCGGAAAAGGTCGCGCACCTGATCGCCGACGTGCTGGATAACCCGCATGACGCCGCCACCATCGAGCGCGTGAAGGCAGCGGTCAAAGTGCTGGCTGACGCGTTCCCTGTGTACGCCGCCTGACAGGTGTAGTATCAACAGGACGCCGGCCCCGGCTGGCGTCCTGACACAACAATCGCAAGCGAAGCCGCCGCCCACATGAAATGTCCATTCTGTCAGCATGAAGAGACTCAGGTCCTCGATACCCGCGTATCGGAGGAGGGCGACGCCATTCGCCGGCGCCGGCGTTGTGCCAAATGTGATAAACGATTTACCACGTATGAGCGGATCGAGCTGGTGATGCCGTTCGTGGTCAAGAAGAACGGCAGCCGCACGGAATATGCCGCCGCCAAGTTGCGCGGCAGTTTGATGCTGGCCTTGCGCAAGCGCCCCGTTGCCGCGGCAGCGGTTGATACGGCGGTGCAGTCGATCGAGGAAAAGCTGCTCACCAGCGGACAGCGCGAAGTCGATTCCGGCTACATCGGTGAACTGGTGATGCAGGAGCTCAAGCGGCTCGACAAGATCGCCTACATCCGTTTCGCCTCCGTCTACAAGAATTTCGAAGACCTGGCCGAGTTCCAGGACGCCATCGCCGAAGTGGGGCAGGAACGCAAGCCCCGCAAGGGCTGACGCCACCCACATGCTTGCGGCGCGCTGGCGCCACCTCATCGCTGCTCTCCTTTCCACACGTCAGCGCGCTTTGGCGCACGGTTGACACATCTCATGCGTTGAAGCGCCTGCGCTGCTAACTTCATCTTCAGCCGCCATAGTGGGCGGCCGTGAGGACGGAGGTGCGGCATGCGGTGGACACGGTCACGCGGCTTTACCATGCTGGAAATCATGGTGGCCTTGCTGGTGCTGGCGTTGGGCATATTCTGCGGAACAGGGATGCAACTGGCGGCGTTGCGTACGCGCCATCAATCGGCGCTGCTCACGCAATCGCTGCACCTGGCCAACAGTCTGGCCGAGCGCATGCGTGCCAACAGCATCGCGCCGCCGCTGCCGGATGCGGCCAATCCCTATCTCTCCTTCAACTACGATGCGCTGGCCGAGCCATCGCCCGCGCCGCCGTCGCCGCTGTGCTATGCGCTGGGCGCCCATTGCGATCGTGGTCAGCTGGCGCAATTCGATCTGTACGACATCAAGCAGCAAGTACACAGCAGCCTTCCCGCCGGGCGCGCGCTGGTGTGCCGCGACGCGGGCCTGTGGCAGGGCGGGCGCTTGCGCTGGGACTGTACCGGTGGCGCGGGCGCGCCGCTGGTGGTCAAGGTGGGCTGGCGCGGCAAGCGTCCGGACGGCACGGCAGCGCGCGATGCGGACGGCGCATTCGTGCCCGGCGTGGCGGTGGTGGTGGGAGCGCTGCCATGAAGCGTTGCGCGCGGCATCAGCATGGTGTGGCGCTGGCCGAAGTGATGGTGGCGATGGCGCTGGGCATGCTGGTGGTGCTGTTGGCGTGCGGCATGCTGGTGCTGGCCAATGGTGCTTACCGCATGCACAGCGAACATGTGTGGCTCAATGATGGCGGCCATTACGCAATGGATATCATCGGCCAGGCCGTGCGCCAGGGCGCCTTCATCAACTGGGATGGCGAGATGGCGCCTGGTGCTTATGATGCTACCGCCAGCGCCGCCATCGGCGGACTCGATGCGAGCAGTCTCACTCGCGGCGGCGCCGGCATCGAGCATCCGCTGGCGCCCGTGGCCCATGGCAGCGACGTGCTGATGTTGCGGTTCGGCGGATCGGGCGGCACGGCCAATGGTGATGGTTCCGCCATCAATTGCGCCGGATTTGGCGTGGCGGACAATCAAGGTGCCGATGCGCGGGGCTGGAGCATTTTCTATGTCGCCAACGACGCCGAAGGTGAACCTGAGTTGCGCTGCAAATACCGCAGTGCCAGCGGCTGGGGTGCCGATGCCATCGTGCGTGGCGTGGATAGCTTCCAGGTGCTGTATGGCGTTGATCTCGATACGCCGCCGGATGGCGTGCCAGATACCTATTTGAACGCCAGCGCCGTCAACGCGCTGGACGCAAGTCTGACGTTGGCGGGCGCTACGCCGGACGAACAGCGGCGCGACCTGAATCGCAAGACGTATTGGAAGCGGGTGCACACCGTCAAGGTCGCCCTGTTGTTGCACGGCGATGTGCATACACGGCCCGATGGCACACCGGTTGTCTATGACCTGTTCGGCACGGCCTATGCGGATGCGCATGCTGGTGATGATCCGGGTGTGCGGGTGGCCGAGCAAACGATGGAGCCAGCGCAGCAGCGGCGGGCGCGGCGCCTGTTCGTCGCGTTGTTCCAGTTGCGTAACCGGAGCATCTGATGCGCTGGCCACCTGCATGCATAGGACGGCAATGTGGCGTCACGCTGCTGGTGACGATGTTGATTCTGGTCGCCGTGATGCTGGTGGGAGCGTCCGCGGCCCGCATGGCGCTGCAAGGGGAACAGGCCGCGCGGGCAGGGCGGGACAGGCAAGTGGCGTTTCAGGCTGCGGAGGATGCGCTCATGGACGGGGAACGCGAGGTGGCACGAACGGTGGCGGGCGAGGCCGCTGCCGGCGGCGCCGGCACTGGGGGGAGTGCCGATACCGGCGCCAGTGGCGGCATAGGGAGCGCACGTAGCGCGCTGTTTGGTGGTGAGATGGGAATCGGCTTTGTCGATGGCTGCGGCACCGGGCCGGTCAACGTCGGCTTGTGCGGGCGGGCGGGAGGCGGGGCCGCCCCGGTGTGGCAGGCGGTCGACTTGAGCGGCGCGGAAGATGGTGGTGGACACACCGTGCAATTTGGCGACTTCAGCGGTGCGGCCATGCAGACCGGCAGTGGCTTCCTGCCATTCCGGCGTCCCCGCTACCTGATCGAGCGCCTGCCTTGCCACCAGCCGGGCGACGAAGTGGGTGCGCCTGGCGGCGCCTGCTACCGCGTGACGGCGATCGGCTTTGGCGCCAGGCCGCAGATGGAAGTGGTGCTGCAATCCGTCTACCGCAAGGCTGATTGAGGCGGGAGTGACCAAATGGCCCATGCTGCATACCGAATGTTGCCGCGCCTGCTGTCGCTGCCGTGGCCGGCTATCTTCTCCACCTTGATCACCTGCCAACCCGCGCTTGCCCGCGCCACTCCGCCGGCATTGGATATCGCCAGTGATCCCTTGTTGGCCGGTTGCGTCGCGGCCGATGGCGGTCCGCCCGTGCGTGGCACGCCATTGGTGTTGCCGGCAATGGCCGCGACGTCCACGTCCACCGCTTTTCAGGCCAGCTACAGCCGGGGCGACTGGAGCGGCCACTTTGAGCGCTACGCCGTGCAGGCAGGCTCCGTTACGTCGCTGACAGCAAGTACCCCACAGTGGGACGCCGGCGCAATCCTCACCGGTGCTGCTGGACGAGCGCCCCGGCCCGCACCCTTGGCCCGCAATATCTATACGGCCATTGTGCAGCCCGATGGCGCGCTGACCACAGTGCCGTTCGCGTGGGACGCCATCAGCGACGCTCAGCGGGCCTTACTCGACCGGACGCCATCGACAAGCGTGCGCAGCCGTCCTGACGGCATGGGGCCGCAACGGCTGGACTACCTGCGCGGCGTACGCGCATTGGAAGGCAGTGTGTTTCGTAGCCGGAGCAGCGTGCTGGGGGATGCCGTTAACAGCACGCCTGTTTATGTGGGCGCAGCGCCAGCGCTGGAGCGGGGTGTCGCGTACGCCGATTTTTACGCGCGCAGCAAGACGCGCCGGCCCGCCATCTACCTGGGCGCGAACGACGGCATGCTGCACGCGTTCGATGCGGCCGATGGCGGCGAACTATTCGCCTATGTGCCGGACGCGCTGTTCGGCAAATTGAACCGCCTGACCAGTCCCGCTTACGTGCACACCGCCTACGTCGACGGGCCTGCCAGCGCGGGCGAAGCCCACGCGAACAGCGCGTGGAAAACGGTGCTGGTATCGGCCATGGGCGGCGGCGCGCAAGGCGTGTTCGCACTCGACGTGACCGACCCGCTGCACTTCGATGCATCCGGCGCGCTGTGGGAATTCACGGACCGCGACGATCCCATGATGGGCAATGTGACCACCCGTCCGCAGATCGCACGCGTGCGCACCGGCGGCGGAGGTAGCGGCGGCAGCGGGGCAGCCGTGCTGCGTGACGTGGCCGTCGTGGCCAGTGGCCTCAATAATTACGCGGCCGATGGCCATGCCAACGCCAGCGGCAACGGCGCCTTGTTCCTGCTGGCGTTGGACAAACCACCATCGCAGCCGTGGCGGCTCAACGACAATTATTTTCGCCTCATCACGCCGATCGCCGATCCGATGCGAGCGAACGGACTCAGTGCACCAGCGCTCGCTGTGGATGCGGAAGGCGTGCTGCGTTACGCCTATGCCGGCGATCTGCAAGGCAATCTGTGGCGTTTCGACCTGACCGGCAACGCGCCGTGGCCGGGTGCGGTGGGGCCGGGGCCGACGAAGACGCCGCTGTTCGTGGCGCGCGACGCCAGCGGCGCGCGGCAAGCCATCGCGCAGCAGCCCAGGCTGGTGTATGCGACCGGTGGCGGCTACCTGATCCTGTTCGGCACGGGACGCATGGTGGAGGCCGCTGACCGGCTGCCCACGCACAACGCGCCGCAATCGTACTACGCCATCCTCGATACCTTGGCCGATCCGCCGCAACTGGTGTCCGGTCGCGGCGAGCTGACGCCGCGCTCGCTCAGCGGCGCAGACGATGCCGCCGCCCTGACGCTGACGGGCGCCGACCTGCCCGCCGGCAGCAAGGGTTGGTATGTCGATTTTCTCCACGCCGGCACCACGGGCGAGCGCAGCCTGGATAGCGGCGTGCTCGCCAACGGACAACTGGTGTTCAATACCGTGCTGCCGGGAAGCTCGCCTTGTGTCGCTACACGCAGCCGTACCTACGCACTCGATGCCCTGACCGGCTTGCCGTCCATGTTGATGACGGCGGCTGCCGGCGACGGCGATGCCCGCGTGACCGGCCGCCTTGCACCGGACTATGCCATACGCCCGATTGTGCTGCGCTTGCCGGGGGTGACGATGGCCGGCGGTACGGCGCCAGCCATCGTCCCGTCGGCTAGTCCTGCGACCACTACCCGGACTGTCGCCATCACGATATTCAGCACCGTCGGCGACGCCCCCGTGCGTTCTGCTGGCGGCTTGTCGGTGGCCGCGCCAACCGGCCGCCTGAGCTGGCGCGAGGTGGTGAACTGGCGTGAACTGCACGCGGCGGCCCGGCGCTAGCGCGGGATCTGGCCTGGGCGTCGGGACGAGGGCATCGAAAGGAGGCGAACATGAAACGGTCAGGCGGCTTCAGCATGGTGGAAGCCTTGGTCACGCTGGTCATCTTCGGGGCGCTGGCGGCGCAAGCCTATCCCAGTCTTCAACACCATGTGACACGGGTGCGGCGCAATGAAGGGGAGGCGGCCCTGATGCGGCTGATGCAGCAGCAGGAGCGCTACTATTCACAATACAACAGCTACATCGCGTTTTCATCCAGCAGCACCGATCCGGAAGCCATGCTGTTTCGCTGGTGGACCGGCAGCGACGCCCACACCAGCGCCTACGAGGTGGAGGGCAAGGCTTGCGAAGGCGAGTTGATCAGCCAATGCGTGCGGTTGATCGCCCGGCCAGGCACTGGCATGGTGGACGTCAAGTTCCACGACGAGGAATGCCAGGAGCTGACGCTGACCAGCGCCGGCTTGCGGCTGGCTTCCGGGCCCGGCGCCCGCTGCTGGCCATGAGCGGGCATTATCGTGGCCGACTGGCCGGCGTGATCCTGCGCCCGCGCCTGCGTGCCCGCGCCTTCAGCCTGGTCGAAGCGCTGGTGGTGCTGGCGCTGGCTGGCGTCCTGGCCGGCACGGCCGCGCCGGGCCTGCAGCAATTGCTGCAGGCGGCGCGCCTGCGCGCGGCCGTCAACGACCTGTGCAGCGCCATCGACCTGACCCGTTCCCAGGCCATCGCCCGTGGCCGCATCGTCACGCTGGCGCCGCTGGAGCCGGGCGGCGTCGACTGGCGGCGCGGCTGGGTTGTGTTTGTCGATGCCAATGGCAACGCCCGCCCCGATGGTGGCGAGCCCGTGCTGTATCGGCAGGAGGCCTTATCGGACGAGATCGTGATCCGGTCGGCCTTCACTTCCGGTGCGGTCCCGCTCTACCTTGCTTATAATGCTGCTGGACGCAGTTGCAGCGCCGGCAATAGCCTGGTGGCGCACTGGGGCACGCTGTCGCTGTTGCAGGGACAGCAGGCGCGTCACATCAAGATCAACATGCTGGGCCGGATGCGCGTATGCGATCCGCTGGTGCAACCGGTGGGCTGCACGGCGGCGGCCGAGGCGGACTAGGCCGCCGGCGCTGAGCCGGCGCCGGGAAGACTATGGAAATACGCAACGACCTCGACGGCATGACCCTGGCCCTGGAATGGGCCGCCAAAGGCTTGTACACCACCTCGCCCAATCCGCGCATTGGTTGCGTGATCGTGCGCGACGGCCACGTGATCGGCGCCGGTGTGACCCAGGCGGCCGGTTTCGACCATGCGGAAATCCAGGCGCTCAAGGATGCCCAGGCCCGTGGCCATGACGTGCGCGGCGCCACCGCCTATGTCACGCTGGAGCCCTGCAACCATTACGGCCGCACGCCGCCCTGTTCCGATGCGCTGGTGCGCGCCGGCCTGGGCCGTGTGGTGGCCGCCATGGAAGACCCCAACCCGCTGGTGGCGGGGCAGGGCCTGGCCAAGCTGGCGGCAGCCGGCATCGCCGTCTCGTCCGGCGTGCTGGCCGAGGCGGCCCATGAAATGAATATCGGCTTCTTTTCGCGCATGCAGCGCGGCCTGCCGTGGGTGCGCATGAAGTCGGCCGCCAGCCTGGATGGCATGACGGCCCTGCACAACGGCCAGAGCCAGTGGATCACGGGGCCGGAAGCGCGCGCCGACGGCCACGCGTGGCGTGCCCGCGCATGCGCGATCCTGACCGGCATCGGCACCGTCAAAGCGGACGATCCCCAGCTCAATGTGCGGGCCGTGGACACGCCGCGCCAGCCGCGCCGCATCGTCGTCGATAGCAAGCTCGACATCGATCCCAAGGCCCGCGTGCTGGAAGGCGGCGGCACCTGGATCGTGGCCGCCGTGTCCGATCCGGAGAAGGAGGCGGCGTTGCGCGCGGCCGGCGCCGAGATCATCATGCTGCCCAACGCGGCCGGCAAGGTCGACTTGCCTGAACTGATGCGCGAGCTGGGCCGGCGCCAGATCAACGAGTTGCATGTGGAGGCCGGCGGCAAGCTCAACGGTTCGCTGATACGGGAAGGCTGCGTCGACGAATTGCTGGTCTACCTGGCGCCCGTGCTGCTGGGCGATGCGCAAGGCATGTTCGCCTTGCCGGCGCTGACGGACTTGTCGCGCAAGCACACGCTCAAATTTCACGAGGTTAAGCAAGTCGGTGCCGATTTGCGTATCCTTGCCCGATTCAACCCACTTTAAGATTGGTATCGCATGTTTACTGGAATCGTCGCCGCCATCGGCAAAATTGAATCCGTACAGCCGCTGGCTGGCGGCCTGGAGGCGGGTGTGCGCCTGCACGTCAACGCGGGCGGCCTGCCGCTGGCCGACGTCGCGCTGGGCGACTCGATCGCCATTAACGGCGCCTGCATGACGGTGGTGGAAAAGACCGCTGACAGCTTCGTGGTCGATGTCTCGCGCGAAAGTCTGAACTGCACCGTGGGCCTGGATACGACCACGGAAGTGAACCTGGAAAAAGCGCTGACCTTGGCCGAGCGCCTGGGCGGTCACCTGGTGTCGGGCCACGTCGATGGTCTGGGTGTGGTGCGCAAGTTCGAAGCCGTGGGCGAATCCTGGGAACTGGTGATCGAAGCGCCGCACGACTTGGCCAAATATCTGGCGTTCAAAGGTTCCATCGTTGTCAACGGCGTGTCGCTGACAGTCAATCGCGTGACCGACATCGGCAGCGGCGAGCAACTGGTGTGCCAGTTCTCCATCAACCTGATCCCGCACACGATCGCCATGACCACGCTCAAGCATTTGAAGCCTGGCGCCAAGGTCAACCTGGAAATCGACCTGATCGCCCGCTACGTGGAACGCATGCTGTCGGTGACGCAGACGGCGAACTGAGTGGTGGGGCACGCTGTGCCCGCCAGCTAACGACATCGGGGACGTAACACATCTAATTGTGTTACGTCCCCGATTGTTTTGTATGGCCGAAAAGGGAAGTTCAGTCGTCGCTGACGAGGACGCCCTTGATTTTGCTCTTGGTCGCGTAGGACACGCCATGCTTGTCCAGATAGCCACGGATCAGCTGGCGCACCACTTGCGACGGCGTCAGGTCCTGTGCCGCGCACAATTCTTCAAACGCTTTCTTCTTCACTGGATCGATCAATATCGTCAGGCGGGCGGATTTGGTTTCCATGGCGCGGAGATGGGCGAGTCAAAAGCTGCATTGTAATCGAATTATCATGCTGGCCTGCTCATGAAATGATCAGATAAGTCCGCACCATGCTCGTTAGATGTTAATATCATGTGCATACGGTGTGCGTGTTTTTGTGGCGCAGAATAAGTAAATTTGCCACAAAAGCTGATTTTCCCAGCAGTTAGGCTGCGGATGTCGTATGTTGTTCCTGTTGGTATTCAAGCTGCGGCCTTGCCGACAGCGCAATGTTGACGATCGATTATGGCCATCCTGTTTCTTCGCCGCCTGTCCGGCAGAAAGCGCACCTCCGAGGCGAACCAGTTGCTGGGCCTGGTGTTGACCTTCGTCGCGGGGGCCACCAACGCGGGCGGCTTTCTCGCCGTGCGCACCTATACCTCACACATGACGGGTGTGGTGTCGTCGATGGCCGACGATCTGGCGCTGGGCAATGTGACGCTGGCCTTGTCCGGCCTGGGCGCTATTGTCTCCTTCCTGTCCGGCGCGGCCAGTTCGGCCATCCTGATCAACTGGGCCCGGCGCCAGCATTTGCACAGTGAGTACGCGCTGTCGCTGCTGCTGGAAGCGGCTCTGTTGCTGGGTTTCGGTTTGCTGGGCGCGAATCTATCGCTGCAGATGGGGCTGTTCGTGCCTGTCACCGTCATGCTGCTGTGCTACATCATGGGGCTGCAGAACGCCATCATCACCAAGATTTCCAAGTCCGAGATCCGCACCACCCACGTCACCGGTCTGGTGACGGACCTGGGCATTGAGTTGGGCAAGCTGGTCTACTGGAATATGGAACAGGACCATACGGCCATGCCCAAGGTGATGGCCAACCGCGAACGGTTGAAACTGCTGATCGCACTGTTGAGCATGTTCTTCGTGGGTGGCGTGGTGGGCGCGCTGGGCTTCAAACACATCGGTTTCGCCTCGACCGTGCCACTGTCGGCGTTATTGCTGGCGCTGGCCATCATCCCCGTGTTGGATGACGTGCTGGTGCGCTGGCGCCGCTTTCGCAAGCACGCCTGAGGCGGCAAAATAGGGTGGGATTGTCAACCTCCCGCAAGCCGCGAGCCCCAAGCCCCAAGCTCGCAAGCCGCAAGCCCGTCCTTCAGCCGGCGGCGTGATCGCCCATGTAGGCGGCGTACATGTCATTGCCGGCGATGGCGTCGAAATCGGCCTGGCTGCGGCCAGCCGAGGTGGACAGGTTCTGCGCCACATGGCACAGCCCCAGTTCGCTGTGCCGTAAATCTTGCTGCACGGCGCGGCGCGCCAGGTTGGACTGGAACGCGTCGACATCGATGTCCTTGCAGGAGAAGACGATGCGGTTCAGGCAGTGCTGGGCGTGGCACCACCACAATTTGGCGTCGAACACACTGTGCAGCCGCTGCATGGCCGGCAGCAAGTCCAGGTCCTCGCCCCACAGGTTCGATACCAGTACGCCGCCGGGCGTGAGTGCTTTCAGGCACTGGCGGTAGAAAGGCGTGGCGCTGAGCGGGGCGGGCAGGCCGTCGGGGCCGTAGCCATCGTGCACCAAGACGTCGACCGATTCCCGCAGCGTGGCCACATAATCGACGGCATCGGCCTGGATCACCTGGAAGCGTTCATTGTTGTCGGGCACATGGAAGCGGTCGCGCAGGGCGATAATGGCCGGGTCCAGTTCCACCACGGTGATGCGGCTGTCGGGCAAATGGCGGTAGCAATATTTGGCCAGCGAACCGCCGCCCAGGCCTATCATGAGGATGTGGCGCGGTTGCGGCTGGAACAACAAAAAGCCCATCATGGCGCGCGTGTAGCTCAGCAGTAGTTCGTCGGGCTGGGAGATGCGCATGGCGCTCTGGATGAAGCGCTCGTCGAAATGCAGCGTGCGCATGTCGCCGTAATCGTAGGTGAATGGCAGGCCGGCACTGTCCGCGATCACGTCTTCAAAGCGGGGTGGCAGGGTAATTTCGTCGTCGCGCTGGGGATTATGCATGGATGAGATACTTCGGCGGGCTGCCCTGATGTTACTCGGGCTGCCATTTTACCTGCTTTTTATGATGTTCCTATTATCATAGGATGATAATGATTTTTGTCTCACGCCAGCCATGAACGACCGCGTCTACGCATTGCGCTTCCTGCGCCGCCGCATCCCTGCCTTCGAATGTGTGCCTGGTTGCCATGACTGTTGCGGCCCCGTCACCGCGTCCAGCGAGGAAATGGCGCGCCTGCCTGAACGTAGTGCCGCCGAGCGCGAGCGGGCGCTGGCCGAGTGGAGTTGTCCGCATTTGCAACCGTCCGGCTGCGGCGCTTACGCCGAGCGGCCCCTGATCTGCCGCCTGTTCGGCACCACGCCCAGCCTGCCGTGCCCGCACGGGCGGCGCCCGGTGACGATGGTGGAACCAGCCATCGAGGCGCAAGTGCACGCGTTTTTGCGCCAGACCCGGCAGGTGCTGGTGTGAAAGCCGGAAAATGCGGCCCGAAGACAGCGAATTGGTGGGTAGGCGGCGTGCTAAAACTGAAGAAGCACACCATTAGAGCGGGATAAAAGGCAGTTTGGCCGGATGGATGGGGCCAAAATCCTTTAAAATAGCAGGTTAAGAAAAGTTCTTGCTCAGCTACTAAGGATTAAAAATGTCAATTTCCAGCACCGAAGAAATCGTCGCCGAACTGCGCGCTGGCCGCATGGTGATACTGGTGGATGAAGAAGACCGCGAAAACGAGGGCGACCTGGTGCTCGCGGCCGATTTCGTCACGCCGGAGGCGATCAACTTCATGGTCAAGCACGCGCGCGGCCTGGTTTGCCTGACCCTGACCGAAGAACGCTGCGACCAGCTGAACCTGTCGATGATGTCGACCCGTAACGGCACCGCGTTCGGCACCAACTTCACCGTTTCCATTGAAGCGGCCGAAGGCGTGACGACCGGCATTTCCGCCGCCGACCGCGCCAAGACCATCCAGGTGGCCGTGGCCAAGGACACGCTGCCGACCGATATCGTGCAGCCCGGCCACATCTTCCCGTTGAAAGCCCAAAAGGGTGGCGTGCTGATGCGCGCCGGCCATACGGAAGCCGGTTGCGACCTGACGGCCATGGCCGGCCTGACCCCGGCCTCCGTGATCTGCGAGATCATGAAGGACGACGGCACCATGGCGCGCCTGCCGGACTTGCTGGAATTCGCCAAGGAACACGGCCTGAAGATCGGCACCATCGCCGACCTGATCCACTACCGCAGCCAGAACGAAAGCCTGGTCGAGCGCATCGCCGAGCGTCCGTTGCACACGGCGCAGGGCAGCTTCCGCATGATCGCGTTCCGCGACAAGCCGAGCGGTTCGGCCCACCTGGCGCTGGTGCATGGCGAAATGGGCCCGGGCAAGGAAGCGCTGGTGCGCGTGCACCAGCCGGTTTCCATCCTGGACTTGCTGGAATCGGAAGCCACCACCCACTCGTGGAACATCTCGTCCTCGCTGGCCGCCATCAAGGCCGCCGACCGTGGCGTGATCGTGCTGCTGAACTGCGAGGAGACGGCCGACCAGCTGTTCGCCCAGTTCGCGGCGCTGGACCAGCCGGAAACCAAGCCGAAAGGCCGTGCTGCCAGCATGGACTTGCGCAGCTACGGCATCGGCGCTCAGATCCTGCGCGACCTGGGTGTGTGCAAGATGCAGCTGCTGGCCAGCCCACGCAAGATGCCGTCGATGACAGGCTTCAACCTGGAAGTGACCGGCTACATGACCAAGCCGCAGCAATAACACCCCAGCTATATCACCCAACATCAAGAAGAGGTATGCCATGACCGTAGGTAGCTACGAAACCAATATGTCCGGCGACGGTTTGCGCGTCGGTATCGTCCAGGCCCGTTTCAACGAAGACGTGTGCCACGGCTTGCTGTCGGCCTGCCTGGCCGAGCTCAAGCACCTGGGCGTCGCCGATGAAGACGTGCTGCACGTGACCGTGCCGGGCGCGCTGGAAATCCCGCTGATCCTGCAAAAGATGGCGGAATCCCAGCAGTTCGACGCCCTGATCGCCCTGGGCGCCGTGATTCGCGGTGAAACCTACCACTTCGAGCTGGTCTCGAATGAGTCGGGCGCCGGCATCACCCGCATCGGCCTGGACTATGGCATCCCCATCGCCAACGCCGTGCTGACCACCGAGAACGACGAGCAGGCGGAAGTGCGTATGGCCGTCAAGGGCGCCGACGCGGCCCGCGTGGCCGTCGAGATGGCCAACCTGGCCATCGCGCTGGAAGAACTGAACCAGGACGGCGACGAAGAAGAGTAAGAACGGCACGCCGCGCCTGCCACAAGCGGGCGCGGGGCCGCATTTGTAGTTTGTAGTGTAAGTAATGAGAACAGGTAGGAAACCATGACAGAGAAAACTTTGCACGCCAACCCTAGCAAGAACCGTACGCCGCGCCACCGCGCGCGCGAGTTTGCGTTGCAGGGTCTGTATCAGTGGCTGCTGAACAATGAAGACGCGACCACCATCGTCAACAACATCCGCGGCGCGCATGGCTTCGACAAGGCCGATGGCGACCATTTCAGCGCACTGCTGTATGGCGCGATCAAGGATTCCGTGGCGCTGCGCGACACGTTCGCCCCGCTGGTCGACCGCGGCATCAATGAATTGTCGCCCGTGGAGCACGCTGTGCTGCTGATCGGCGCGTTCGAGCTGAAGAACAACCTGGAAATCCCGTACCGCGTCGTCATCAACGAGGCGGTGGAGCTGACCAAGTCGTTCGGCGGTATCGACGGCCACAAGTATGTCAACGGCGTGCTGGACAAGCTGGCCGCCAAGATCCGTCCCGACGAAGTGGCGGCGGACAAGAAGCGCTAAGCAGTACGGGCCAGCCCGTCAGACGAGAGCCACCCCAGGGCAACCTGCGGTGGCTTTTTTCATGGGCCGCCCCACGCTAAGACGGTGCGGGGAGGGCGCTTCCAATATCTAAGACTGCAACCTAAATAATCGTCCAACTTATTGGTCTAATTTTTATAAAAAAGAAATATTGTTAAAATAAAATTACAATATAAACAAGTACTTAAAAGAAAATTATGATTCATTTTCGCGCAGGCATGCGCCTTGCTATTTTGATTTTACTGCGGATCCAGGCTGGCAGCATGGTAGCGAAGCAGCTTTTTTACGGTTAGATAATTTTAAAAATAGGCGAGAAAATGAAATTTGATCTATTGGTGGTTGGCGAGGGACTGGCTGCATTAACATTATTATTGAATATTCCCGTCAGTATTAAAGTCGGTGTTATCTCACGTAATAAATTCGACGAGCCGTCCAGTTATTGGGCGCAGGGCGGCATATCGGCGGTCTTCTCAGAAGAGGATGATTTCGACAAACACGTCAAGGACACGCTCGCCGCCGGCGATGGACTGTGCAACGAACAAGTCGTGCGTGACATCGTTAGCGCGGGTACCTCCGTTCTGCAATGGCTCATCGATATGGGGGTGCCCTTTACCCGTGAAAACAACGATATACATTTAACGCGCGAAGGCGGCCATTCGGAACGTCGGGTGGCCCACGTCGATGACATGACGGGACGGGGCATCATGCAGACACTGCAGGCCAAAGTGGCCTTGCTGCCCAATGTGACCTGGATCCGTCAATATGAGGCGGTGGAACTGATTTCGGACGGTGACCGTGTCACGGGGCTGATTGCGCAAAGCCTCTCGGACGGCGACGTCGCCGTATTCAACGCATCGAACGTGGTGTTGGCTGCCGGCGGCATCACCGGCTTGTATCCCTATGCGACGAATCCGCACGCCAGCAAAGGCGAAGCGATCGCTATGGCCTGGCGTGCCGGCGCGACGGTGGAAAACCTGGAATTCGTGCAGTTCCATCCAACCGCGTTTCAGGTCGACCAGCAAGTCGTCAGCCTGATCACCGAAGCGGTGCGTGGCGAAGGCGGGCATTTATACAATATCGCCAATGAGCGCTTCATGGCGAAATATTCGTCCCAGGAAGAGTTGGCGCCGCGCGACATCGTCGCGCGCGCCATCTATTCGGAAATGGCTGCGCACCAATCGCCTTATGTCTGGCTCGACATCTCTTATAAGGGAAGGCAGTTTGTCGAGCATCACTTCCCCAATCTAGTGGAGTTGACGCGGCGCTACCAGCGTGACATGTCGAGCACCCGAGTGCCGGTGTCGCCGGCCGCCCATTACACCTGTGGCGGCATCGCGGCCGATCTGCATGGGCAAACCAGCGTTGCCGGTCTGTTCGCTATTGGGGAGGTGGCCAACTGTGGCCTGCATGGCGCCAATCGCCTTGCCAGCAATTCTCTGCTTGAATGCGTGGTGATGGGCAAGGCCTGCGCCGAGGCGCTCTCCGGCGCCATCGTGACGGACAGTAAGCAAGCCTCGATCCGCTTGCCGGCCGTCATAGAAACGCGTTTGTCGTTGTCAATGCTGCCAGCCCTGCGCGCAACGCTGTGGGATCATGCCGGCATCGTCCGCAGTCGCGATGGCATCGCAGCCGGCCTGCGCCAGCTGGAAACCATGCAGTTGGCACCGAGTCTGCTGCCCTACGGACAAGCCTTGCGCGCCCAGAATATCCACGACGCCGCCTACCTGATACTGCATAGCGCTTCGCTGCGTAAAGAATCGCGTGGCGGGCACTTTAATACGGATTACCGTGCCAGGACACTGCCCCTCCCCACCATCGTCAATGGCGTCTACAAGAAATGTTGGCATCCCTCCCGGCGCAGCGGCATCCAGGCCGAAGAATTCATCCCGGCCTGAAGTCGTGCTGGCGCGACGCGCCGGCCCGGAGGTCTGATTATTATTGGAGGCGAAAGTTTAGATGCTAGTTCATTTGATTTTAGTAGGGAGTGCGGCTGGTTTCTTGGCTGGCATGTTTGGCATCGGTGGCGGTGCCATCGTTATCCCGGTGCTTATCTATATGTACAAGAGTGGAGGCGTGGAGGCCACCGAAGCGATACGGCTGGCCTTTGGCACCTCGTTGGCGACGATGGCGTTCACCGGCCTCTCCTCCTTCCTCAGCCATTGGCAGCGGGACAACGTTGATCTGCCCTGGCTGAAGAAGCTGTTTTTCCCCGCCGGGGTGGGGGCCACCATCGGCGCGTTGCTGGCCACCCGTATCCCGGGAGCCTGGCTTGCTCTGGGTTTGTCGCTGATGCTGGCGTACTTCGGCGCCAAATTGCTGATGCAGAAGGAACAATCGACAACGGAGTCACCGCGCTTTCTGCGCTTTCATATCCTGGCGGGCTTGCTATCGGGCGTAGCGTATTCCTTGGCCGGCATGGGGGGGGCGTCCGTGATCACGTTCTACCTGAGCCATGTCGGTCTGTCGCTGCGCAAGGCCATCGGCACCGCGACCGGCGTGATCTTGCCTATCTCGCTGGGCGCCATCATCGGCTTCGGCATTACCGCCGGCTCGCCACATGACTGGCGCTGGGGTTATATCGACCTGTATGCGCTGCTGGTCATGAGCGTCTGCTCGATCGTCGCGTCCAAGTTGGGGGTCAAGGCGGCGACACTGCTGCCGACGCCCCTGCTGCGGAAAATATTTGGGATGTTCATGGTGGGACTGGCGGCCAAGACCATCTACACGGTGTTGGCCTGAAGGGGATCAGCGAGAGGGCGTCCACGTCCTCGTCTGCATTCAGGACGCTCTATTGCCCGGCCAGGTGATCTCCAGTTCATAGCCGATTGAACGGGCCAAACCGTCAAGGTCGGGGAACAGCGTCGCGTGCGTGATGTTCATCCGGTACAGCGACAGCATCGCTTCTTCCCGGATCGACGGGGGCAGGATGAATTTCTTGATCAGCGCGCCACCGGATTCGTAGCGCTGGATGATGTCGTCCAGTGGCTTGTCGAGCACGCCCGGCATCACAAAGGTGCCGGACTGTGCCACCAAGCGGCGATCCATTTCCTCCGGTTCACCGACCCAGATCACGTCCTTGTCGTTGCTGGCGAAGTAGCGCTCAAAATTGCCATTGATGCGCGGGTCGATTAATTCGCGCCGCAAGCTCACATCATTCGATGGCGCGGCGCGCCACAGCGTCGGTGTATCGAGGGCGAACACCGCCGAGCTCTTGGTGGTCCGATACAGTGCGAAAAAGGCCGCGACAAACGGCGACTTGGTGAAATCCAGCAGGCGGGTGGGGGCGCCATGGTGTTGCATCAGGGCCAGGCAACGGAAATCGTCGATCAGCACGCCGGCGTCGGGTAGATAGATATGGGCCTTGCGCCGGAATATCCGCAGCGCGCGCTCTTCGCGTTGGCGCCACGATGCCGTATCCGGCACAAAACTTTGCAGATAGCGCGAAAGCGAACTCTTCAATTGCCAGTCGGCGTCAGGCAAGCCGCGAAAGGCCCAGCCGTCGCATTCGGACGTCAATGATACGAATTCGTTCCAGTTGGTGATGTGGACAATTTTCATAGAAATACAATCATAGCAATAAACTAATCATGAGGGATGGTCGCCGTCCCCAATTCTATGCGTCGCCCATTCTATCAGGCGAAAAAAAGCCACCTGAACGGTGGCTTCGGATGCTGCAGGGCAGGGCGGGCGCTTACAGGCCGGCGATCTGCGTGTCGGCCTTGCCGAGCTTGTCGTTGCTGGCCACGGCCGGGTCTTTCTGGACCGCAGGGGCGGCGGCCATCATTGGGGTGATGGTCGGCACTTTCTTGCCGGCCGAAACCTGCTTCAGGCGGTTGTACTCGGCCAGCACGCGCGAACCGTAGCCGTCGTCCGTTTCGAAGGCGGCGGCGCCCACGTAGGTCTTCAGGCCCGCTTCCACGGAGCCGCCACGGGTCACGTAATCCTTCAGGATCAGCGAGCCGACGCGGATGTTGGCCACCGGATTGAGCGCCGCTTGCACGCCGCCCATTTCCTGGAATTTGTCGTGATGCACTTTCGACATCACCTGCATCAGGCCTTGCGCGCCGACCGGGCTTTCCGCGAACGGGTTCAGGCCCGATTCGATGGCCATCACGGCCAGGATCAGCAGCGGGTCCAGCTTGATCTCACGGGCCGTCAAATAAGCTGTCGATACCAGCATGTTGGCGGCGTCGCCGGCCACGCGGTAGCGCTTGGACAACCAAGAGGTCACCCATTGTTGTTGCTTCTTCGTGCCCAGCAGGGCCTTTTCCTCGGCCGTCAGCGGCGCGTTGTTGACCACGGGCGTGGCGGCGGGCGCTTCCATCAGTTCCGACAGCGGTGGGGCGACCACGGCGGCCACTTCGACGGCCGGTTCTTGCAGGAAGCTCTGGCTCAGTTGTTTGGCCAGTTCAGGACGTGCGAACAGTACAGCGACGACCACCAGGGCCGAAATACCCAATACAGTCAAAGTGTGTTGTGCGGTCGTGAGCACACCACGGGCCGATACGCGCGTCGTGGCGAACCACGCGGCTGGCTGGCTGGCCAGTTGTTGGGCAAGCTTTGTTGCCTCGGTAAAACGATTAGTCATAGAATTCCCCTGAAATGTCCGTAACGAGCGCTCCCCCGCCGCGTTGAACGCAGCCATAGGGTCGCCAATGCCGTGCATCAGAAATAGCCTTCGTCCGTCGCCGCTGGGAGCGCGCGTTGGACGCCGTCATTGCTTGCTTGAGCTGATCTTTCCCTGTGGTATTCGATCAGTGGCAATACAACTTTTTTCGGGGGTAAGGCAGACGCCTTTTGAAAACACTCCTTAAAATGTCATGTGGAGCCCCGACTCCGTGAATGATTGAGTGACAACTAAAAAGGGCCAAGGGGCCGTGTCCTCATCAAGTAGGGCAAATTGTAGAAGGCGTTTTATATCACGTCAATACTAAAGAACTTTTCTCTTATAACTTATAAATCTTACTTTTTTGCTTGCATTACGCGGAAAACCAATAAAATCAATCACTTGTCCTGGATTTTTGAGCAATGTGGTTCACTGTCAAAAAAAATTAAAAAAACATGAAATATTCGGATCTACGAGATTTTATTTCTCAGCTTCAACAAATAGGCGAACTTAGGCCTGTTTCCGTACCCGTTTCGCCGATGTTGGAGATGACGGAGGTGTGCGACCGCACTTTGCGGGCCGGCGGACCGGCCTTGCTGTTCCAGAATCCGACCGGCCACAGCATGCCGGTGCTGGCCAATCTGTTCGGTACCACGCGCCGCGTGGCGCTGGGCATGGGCGCGGAGGATATCAGTGAGTTGCGCAAGATCGGCCACGTGCTGGCGCGCCTGAAGGAGCCGGAACCGCCGCGCGATTTCAAGGATCTGCTGGGCCTGGGCTCGCTGGTCAAGGCCGTGTGGGATATGTCGCCCAAGGAAATGCGGGGCGCGCCGTGCCAGGAGATCGTTTGGGAGGGCGCCGACGTGGACTTGAGTCGCCTGCCGATCCAGCACTGCTGGCCCGGCGATGTGGCGCCGCTCATCACATGGGGGCTGGTGATCACCAAGGGGCCTAATAAGAAGCGCCAGAACCTGGGCATCTATCGCCAGCAGGTGCTGGGGCCGAACAAGGTCATCATGCGCTGGCTGGCGCACCGGGGCGGGGCGCTGGACTTCCGCGAGCACGCCATCCAGAGCAAGGGCAAGCCCTATCCCGTGTGCGTGGCGCTGGGCGCCGACCCGGCCACCATCCTGGGCGCCGTCACGCCCGTGCCAGACAGCTTGTCGGAATATCAATTCGCGGGCCTGCTGCGCGGCAGCCGCACGGCGCTGGTGAAAGCCATCGGCAGCGAGTTGCGCGTGCCGGCGTCGGCCGAGATCGTGCTGGAAGGCCATATCTATCCGGATGAGAACCATCCGTCCGGCTACGAACACGCGCTGGAAGGGCCGTATGGCGACCACACCGGCTATTACAATGAGCAGGATTCCTTCCCCGTGTTCACGATCGACCGCATCACCATGCGCCGTGATCCCATCTATCACTCGACCTACACGGGCAAGCCGCCTGATGAGCCGGCTGTGCTGGGCCTGGCGTTGAATGAAGTGTTCGTGCCGTTGCTGCAAAAGCAGTTCACGGAAATCACGGACTTCTATCTGCCGCCGGAAGGCTGCAGCTATCGCATGGCCGTGGTGCAGATCAAGAAACAGTACGCGGGCCACGCCAAACGCGTGATGTTCGGTGTGTGGAGTTTCCTGCGCCAGTTCATGTATACCAAGTTCATCGTGGTGGTGGA
This sequence comes from Rugamonas apoptosis, assembly GCF_014042355.1. Classification (GTDB taxonomy): domain Bacteria; phylum Pseudomonadota; class Gammaproteobacteria; order Burkholderiales; family Burkholderiaceae_D; genus Rugamonas; species Rugamonas apoptosis. Next base: position 28,432 of record NZ_JACEZU010000016.1, on the reverse strand, counting down.
CGAGGATGTCGATATCCGCGACTGGAAGGAAGTGATCTGGGCCATCACCACCCGCGTCGATCCTACGCGCGATACCACGCTGGTCGATAACACGCCCATCGATTACCTGGATTTCGCTTCCCCCGTGAGTGGCCTGGGCAGCAAGATGGGGATTGACGCCACCAACAAGTGGCCAGGCGAGACCAGCCGCGAATGGGGCACCACCATCACCATGACGCCGGCCGTGAAGGCGCGGGTGGATGACATCTGGCAGCAGTTGGGGCTGTAATTTCGGGCCTGTCAGCCATCCCTTCCCACGAGGGCGATGGGTCGGGTATAATGGCGGCTGGCGGGCCCCTGCGCATTGTGGCATGGCTAACCTGGTCAGGTCGGGAACGAAGCAGCCACGGCCGTTCACCATAAGTGCCGCAGATCAGGCTCGCCTCCTTCGTATTCATATTTGTATTGATATGTGCGTCATCAAAAAGCTGCTGCGGCAGCTTTTTTTGCGTCCGTCGCCACCGTAGACGGGCCGCGCAGGCCGGCGCGCCGTCATCGTGTCAAAATAAATGACCGCCCTGGCCCGGGCCGTGAACCAAGCTGTTAGCCAAGCCGGTAGCGGCTTGTTACAATTGCCCCTTTGGTGCGCCCGCTGACGCGGCGCATGTTCCCGGCGTGCAGGCGGCGCCGGACCGCCCGCACCCCAGCTATCTACGGTAAAATTCCAGCATGTCCTATCAAGTCCTCGCCCGTAAATACCGCCCCCGGAACTTCGAAACGCTCGTCGGCCAGGAGCACGTCGTGCGCGCGCTCACGCATGCGCTGCACAGCGGCCGCCTGCACCATGCGTATCTGTTCACCGGCACCCGTGGCGTGGGCAAGACCACGCTGTCGCGCATCCTGGCCAAATCGCTCAATTGCATCGGCCCGGACGGCAACGGCGGCATCACCGCCACCCCGTGCGGCGTGTGCGAGGCGTGCACCGCGATCGACGCCGGCCGCTTCGTTGACTATATAGAGATGGATGCGGCATCCAACCGTGGCGTCGATGAGATGGCGCAGTTGCTGGAGCAGGCCGTGTACGCGCCGTCCAATGCCCGCTTCAAGGTCTACATGATCGACGAGGTGCACATGCTGACCAACCACGCCTTCAACTCGATGCTGAAGACGCTGGAGGAACCGCCCGAGCACGTCAAGTTCATCCTGGCCACCACCGACCCGCAAAAAATTCCCGTGACGGTGCTGTCGCGCTGCCTGCAGTTCAACCTCAAGCAGATGCCGCCCGGCCACATCATCAGCCACCTGGACAATATCCTCGGCCAGGAAGGTATCAGCTTTGAACAGCCGGCCTTGCGTCTGCTGGCGCAGGGCGCCCACGGTTCCATGCGCGACGCGCTGTCGCTGACGGATCAAGCCATCGCCTACGCGGCCGGCGAAGTGACGCTGGACGCCGTGCAAGGCATGCTGGGCGCGCTCGACCAATCCTACCTGGTGCGCCTGCTCGACGCGCTGGCCAACCAGGATGGCGCCGACCTGTTGGCCGTGGCCGATGAAATGGCTACCCGCAGCCTGTCCTACAACGGCGCCTTGCAGGACCTGGGCACCTTGCTGCACCGGATCGCGCTGGCGCAAACGGTGCCGGCCGCGTTGCCGTCGGATTTGCCCGAGTATGCCGACATTACCCGCCTGGCCGCCGCCTTCGACGCGGAAGAAGTGCAGTTGTATTACCAGATCGCTGTCCACGGCCGTAATGAACTGGGCCTGGCGCCCGATGAATACGCGGGCTTCTCGATGACGCTGCTGCGCATGCTGGCCTTTCGGCCCGGCGTAGGCGGCGCCGAAGGTGTGCCCGCCGCCGCGCCGGCCATGTCGCGTCCGGCCGCCGTGGCCGCGGCCCGTGCTGCCGCCGCACCGGCCGCGCGCGCGGCCGCGCATGTCAACGCCAGCCATGCCAGCGTGACGCCGCCTGCCGTCGTGGCCGGTGCTGCCGCCGCCATGGCGCGCGCCGACGCCACCATGGCCCGCGCCGACGCGGTCGCGCCAATGGCGCAGCCGTCCGCGCCGGCACAACAATTCGCTCCGCAGGCCGCACCAGCGTCCACCGCGCCGCAAGCCGCACCTGCGCCATCGGCCGATCATCCGGCCGCCGCCGCGTGGACGGAGCAGGGCGCAGGCGACGCGACCGCATTTGCGGCAGCGCCGCCCGCAGCCATGCCGTCCGCCGTGCCGGTGCCGCAGCCCGCCGCTGTGCCACCGGCCGCCGCGATGCCGCAGGCCGTCACGCATGCGCCTGCGCCGGCCGCGTCGAGCGGGCCTGTCAGCCCGGCCCGCGCCGCCATCAACGCGGCGCTGGAAGCGGCGCGCGCCGCCTCCAAGGCAGCCTCGGGCGGAGGTCGTCCGCTGCCACCAGCCAGCGCGCCTGCTCCAGCTGCAGCGGCGCCGGCCGCAGCGCCCGCGGCCGTGCCAGTAGCTGCCGCGCCGTCCGCAACCGCATCGGCCGCACCAACTGTTGGCGCACCGTCCGCATCCGCACCGTCCGCATTCGCGCCAGCCGCCTCTGCGCCGTCGGCTCCGGCAGCGCCCGCGTCTTATTTGCCAGCTGTGCCATCAGCCGCGGCATCGTCAGCCCCTTATTCATCGACCGCATCGTCGGCCGCCGCGTCGCCCGCACCTTACGCTTCGATCGGGGCGGCCGCGTCAGCCACGGCGATGACGCCGCAGGCGGCAGCGACGCCTGCAGCCACCACGCCTGCCGCCACGCGCGGCCCGGCGCCGTGGGAAGACATGCCGCCATCCATGGCCGCCGATGGCAACACGGCCGTACTGGAAGCGCCAGTACGTCAGATCGCGCCGCAACAGGCTGCACCGCGTCCGCAGCAACCATACGCGCAGCCGGCACCGCAACAATACGCGCCGCCAGCCGCCAAGCAGGCCGATCCTGAGGACGACCTGCCACCCTGGGTAACGGAGTTTTCCGACGATACGGCCGTGGCCATGAATGGGCCGGCCGATGCCGGTGAGATGGCCGCAGCCAGCGCACCAAGCGGCCCCGGCGGCCAGCAGCAGCAGGCGGCGCCGTCGGCCCGTCCCGCGCCGCAGCCCGCCAAGGCGCCTTATGCCTACGTGATCACGCCGGTGCCGGAACTGAACTGGGACGGCAACTGGCCGGCCGTGGCGGCCGCCTTGCCATTGCGCGGTGTGGCCCAACAACTGGCCATGCAAGCCGAACTGATCAGCTGCACCATCGATGGCAACGCCGCCGTGTTCAAGCTGAAAGTGCCGATTGAAACCTGGCGCACGCCCGGCAACGTGGAAAAACTGACGGTGGCGTTGACGGAACGCTTCGGGCGTGCCGTACGCGTGGACGCGGAACTGGGTCCGGCCTGGTACACGGCCAGCGCGGAAGCGCAGGCCTTCCGCGAGGCGTGCCAGCGCGCCGCCGAGGAAACCGTCGCCAACGATCCCTTTGTAAACAACATGATCCGCGAGTTCGGCGCCTTCGTCGTGCCGGGCTCGATTGTGCCGCCGCCGCAAACGGCGCCGGCCGCGAATTGACTAATCTAACATCCCTTAATTGACGGAGCATTCCACCATGATGAAGAACCAACTGGCCGGCCTGATGAAACAGGCGCAAGCGATGCAGGACAACATGAAGAAGGCCCAGGACCAACTGGCGCTGATCGAAGTGGAAGGCCAGTCCGGTGCCGGCCTGGTCAAGGTCGTGATGACCTGCAAGAACGACGTGAAGCGCGTCTCGATCGACCCGTCGCTGCTGGCCGACGACAAGGACATGCTGGAAGACCTGGTGGCGGCCGCCTTCAATGACGCCGTGCGCAAGGCCGAAGCGACTTCCGCCGAGAAAATGGGTGGCTTGACGGCGGGCATGAACCTGCCGGCCGGCTTCAAGATGCCTTTCTAAGCCATACCGACTGCCATGTTCATCATCACGCTCACGTATTTGAAGCCGGCGGATCAGATCGATGCGCTGCTCGGTGCTCACCGGGAGTATTTGCGTGAGCAGTACGACAATGGCATGTTCCTCATGTCGGGCCGCATGGTGCCGCGCACCGGCGGCGTGATCCTGGCCACGGCCGACAGCCGGGCCGACATCGAGGCCGTGATCGAACTCGATCCGTTCAACGAGGCCGGCATGGCCAGCTACCAGATCACGGAATTCGTGCCCACCATGACGGTCGATGCCCTGAGCGCGTTCCGCCAGGCGTGACGCGATGTCCAAGTCGCTTGAATTTCTGACGGAAGCGTTGCGCCGCCTGCCGGGCATCGGCCCCAAGTCGGCCCAGCGCATGGCCTTTCACTTGCTGCAGCACGACCGCGAAGGGGCCGACATGCTGTCGCGCGCCTTGCACCAGGCGGTGGAGGCGGTACACCACTGCGCCTTGTGCAACACGTTCACGGAAGAGGACGTGTGCGACACCTGCGACGATGAGCAGCGCGACCGCCGCCTGCTGTGCGTGGTGGAAACCCCGGCCGACCAGCTGATGATCGAACAGACCCTGACCTACAAGGGCTTGTACTTTGTGCTGATGGGCCGGCTGTCGCCGCTGGACGGCATCGGCCCCAAGGACATCCATTTGGAAAAGCTGGTGGCGCGCGCCAACGATGGCGTCGTCAGCGAAGTGGTGCTGGCCACCAATTTCACCAATGAAGGCGAGGCGACCGCGCACTACATCAGCGAAATGCTGAAGGCGCGCGGCCTGAAAGTGAGCCGTCTGGCGCGCGGCGTGCCCGTCGGCGGCGAGCTGGAGTACGTCGATGCGGGCACCATCGCGCGCGCCATGCTGGACCGCCGCAGTACCTGACGCCACCTGAGCCAACCTGACCCCCACACCACCTCATGACGACATCCGCACCGAACCTGGCCGGGCCGCTGGCCGGCATCAAAGTCCTGGAATTGGGCACCCTGATCGCGGGACCGTTCTGCGCCCGCATGCTGGCCGAGTTCGGTGCCGAAGTAATCAAGATCGAAGCGCCCGATGGCGGTGACCCGATCCGCCAGTGGCGCGTGCTCAAGGATGGCACTTCGCTGTGGTGGTCGGTGCAGGCGCGCAACAAGAAAAGCGTCACGCTCAACATGAAGGATGAGCGCGGCCGCGCCATCGCCCGCCAGTTGGCGCTGGAGGCGGACATCATCATCGAGAATTACCGGCCCGGCGTGCTGGAGAAGTGGGAGCTCGGCTACGAGCAGCTCAAGGCCGTCAACCCGGCCACCATCATGGTGCGCCTGTCCGGCTTTGGCCAGACCGGACCCATGAAGGACTTGCCCGGCTTTGGCGCCGTGGGCGAATCGATGGGCGGGCTGCGCTACGTGTCCGGCTTCCCGGACCGGCCGCCGTTGCGGGTGGGCATCTCGATCGGCGATTCCGTGGCCGCCTTGCATGGCGTGATCGGCGCCATGATGGCGCTGCGCCACCGCGACGCCACCGGCGGGCGCGAGCGCGGCGAGGGCCAGATGGTGGACGTGGCGCTGTACGAATCCGTGTTCAACCTGATGGAATCGCTGGTGCCGGAATACGACCAGGCTGGCGTGATCCGCGAGCGCACGGGCGGCGCGCTGCCCGGCATCGTGCCATCGAACACCTACACCACGCGCGACGGCGACAACATCGTCATCGCCGGCAATGGCGACGCCATCTTCAAGCGCTTGATGCTGGCCATCGGCCGCATCGACATGGCGGGCGACCCGCAACTGGCCCGCAACGATGGCCGCGTGCCGCGCACGGCCGAGATCGACCACGCCATCCAGTCCTGGTGCGACACCCAGGATATCGACGGCGCACTGGCCGTGCTGAAAGCGGCCGACGTCCCGGCCAGCAAGATCTATTCGGTGCGCGACATGATGAGCGACCCGCAATTCCTGGCGCGCGATATGTTCGAGCAGCACCATTTCCCGGACGGCACGCCCGTCAAGTTACCGGCCATCTCGCCCAAACTGTCGGCCACGCCGGGCCACACCAAATGGATGGGCCCGGCGCTGGGCCAGCACAACGCGGAAGTGCTGGCCGCGCTCGGCTACAGCGAGCAGCAGATCGCCGCCTTCAGGCAGGACAAGGTGTTGTAAGCGCCATGGCGCCGCCTTAGTTGGCGGCCAGCGCGCCAAGCAGGGCGCTGGCTCTGGCGGGCGCCAGCGGCTGGTGCAGCGCGGGGTTGGCGAGCTCATGAATGATGGCCGTAATCCTGTGCTCGCTGGCAGGCGCAGTGGCGATGTCGTCGCGCCCCTCCACGCCGTTGGCCCAGGTTTCGACATCCATGTGCGACAAGCCACCGGCCAGGAAACGGCGCAGCACGGCGGCGATATGATCTTCCGTCAACAGAACGGGCAGACCTTCATAGTCCCAGCCCATGGCGGCCAGCGCGGACAGGGTTGCCTGGACCGGCAGGGCGCAGGCCAGCAGCCGCCGCACCAGTTCCAACCGTTCATTTTCCACTGCGATCATGGGAACACCCCTCCCGCCAGTTTGTCCTTGACGTTGATGATAATCCCAAACGGATCGTAGGTGCTCTTGCTGTACTGGACTGTCACCCCGTCGGCGTCGATCTGCTTTTCATAGACGGCGAACGAACCGGTCACGCGGCCGGCGGAGGTAGCCTGTGCGGCAATGCCACCGTTGGGCAGCGGCCGGAATTGCACGCTCAGCCGGGCGTTGGTGGGCAGCTTGCCGACGAAGCGTGCGATATTCGCGGCCTGCGCCAGCCGGTTCATAAAGTGGCCGGGCTGGCCAGCGCATACTGGTTGCGCAGCATGAGCGTGATGGACTCGGGCGGTGAGGGGTGGCCCAGGTAATAGCCCTGGGCCAGGTCGCAGCCGTAATGTTCCAGCATCACCAGTTGTTCATCCGTTTCCACGCCTTCGGCCACCACCGCCATTTTCAAGCCATGCGCCATGGCGATGATGGCGCGCGTGATGGCGGCGTTTTCCGAATCCTGCGGCAGGCCGCTGATGAAACTCTTGTCGATCTTGAGCGCCCGCACGTCGAAGCGCTTGAGGTAGTTCATCGACGAGTAACCGGTGCCGAAGTCGTCGATCGACAAATACACGCCGATGGCCCGTAACTGGTCCAGCGTGATCATGGTGGCGCGCGCGTCGTCCATCAGCGTGCCTTCCGTCAGTTCCAGTTCCAGCAGGCCGGGCGCCAGCCCCGTCTCCTGCAGCGTGGACATCACCACCTGGGTCAGGTTGTCGTCCTTGAATTGCTTGGCCGATAGGTTGACGGCCATGCGTACCGGCTGCGGCCCCATGTCGGCCCAGCAGCGGGCCTGGGCGCAGGCCGTGCGCAACACCCATTCGCCGATCGGCACGATCAAGCCCGTTTCCTCGGCCAGCGGGATGAACTCGGTGGGCGAGATGATGCCCCGTTCCGGATGGCGCCAGCGGATCAGCGCCTCCACGCCCACGATCTGGCCGCTGGGCACGTCGATCTGGGGCTGGTAGAGCAAGTACAACTCGTTGTTCTGCAAGGCCCGCCGCAAGCCCACTTCCAGCTTGACGTGGCTCATGATCTGCATGGTCAGCGAAGAACTGTAGAGCTTGGCGTTGTTCTTGCCGCAGTTCTTGGCGTGGTACATGGCCGTGTCGGCGTATTTGAGCAGGGAGTTGCAATCCTCCCCATCCTCCGGATACAGCGAGATGCCGATGCTGGCCGTGACGAAGATTTCGTGGGCGTCGATCAGGAACGGCCGGCGCATGGCTTCCTTGACCCGGTGCGCCACGTTGAGCGCGTTCTCCACCCGCTCCAGGTCGGGGATCAGGATAGTGAATTCATCGCCGCCCAGGCGGGCCAGGTTGTTGCCATGCTGCTCGGTGCGCGATACCAGGTCGCTGGGCCGTGTCGTATCGCGCAGCCGTTCCGAGACGGCTTTCAGCAAATGGTCGCCCACGTTGTGGCCCAGCGTGTCGTTGATGCGCTTGAACGAATCGAGATCCATGAACAGCACGGCGAATTTCTTGCCGCCGTGGCGCGAGCGGGCCAGTTCGCGTTCCAGCGTTTCCAGGAACGCTTGCCGGTTGGGGATGCCGGTCAGGCTGTCGCAATAGGCCAGGCGCCGGATCTGTTCCTCGGTGCGCTTGCGCTCGCTGATGTCGCGCACCAGGCCCAGCACTTCGTCCGGCCCGGTGGCCACCAGCCGCGCTTCGAAATGGTGGATGCTGCCGTGCCGCACCAGTTCATAGTCGACGGAGCGGATCTGCTGGTGCTCCAGCACGGCCTGGGCCTGTTCCAGCAAGCGTTGGGCGATGTCTTCCGGCAGCACGTCGCGCAAATGGTGGCCCGCGCATTGTTCGACGCTGAGGCCGCTGTGGGCGTCGTGCCCCTGTTCGTAGTCGAGGTAGTAGCCATTCTTGTCGAGCCGGAAGAAGGTGTCGGGGATGGCGGCCAGCACGGCGCGGTTGTGGGCGTCGGCGATGCGCAGGCGGGCGATGGCGTCGCTGGCGCGCAGCACGTACAGCACCCGATGGCCGAGGATGGGCCAGTTGATGGGCTTGGACACGAAGTCGGTCGCCCCTTCCTCGTAGGCCAGGGTAACGGCTTCCAGGTCGTCGCTGCCGGTGACCATGATGATGGGGATGGCAGCTTGCGTTTCGCCGGCCCGGATCGCGCGGCACACGGCGTAGCCATCCATGACCGGCATGTCCACGTCCAGCAACACCAGGTCCGGCGCCATGCTGCGGTAGCAGGCCAGCGCCTGGGCGCCGTCTTCCGCTTCCAGCGTGTCGAGGCCGACCTGGTCCAGCATTTCCCGCATCAGCAGGCGCATCACGGGATCGTCGTCCGCGACCAGGACCAGACCGCGTTTGGGGGAGAGAGACGGTGCCATATCAGGTTTCCTTTTCCAGGATGGTGTTCAGCGACTGGTGCACGGCCTGGAACTCCCGTTCCATGCCGGCCAGCAGGTCGGCCGCGCCTGCCGTGCTGCCGTTGCGCCCCAGTAGTTCCATTTCCTTGCACGCTAGCGCCAGCGCTTCCGCGCCGACATTGGCGCTGCTGGCCTTGAGGCTGTGGGCCGCCTTGCGCAGGTTGTCGGCGTCGGCCGCCGCGATGGCCTGGCGCAGCGTCAGCAGATGGGTGGGGGTGTCGTTGACGTAGGCTTGCAGCACCCGTTCCAGCAAGGCGTTGCCGTTGGTGGGGCTTAAGGCGCGGATGTTGTCCAGCGCTTGGCGGTTGATGCTGTCGCGCGCGGCCGTGGCCGCCGCCGCTTCGGATGCTGCGAACGCCACAGACGCCACAGACGTTTTGGGCGCTGGCGGGATGGGCGCGGCGGGAGCGGCGGAGGCGGCGGGGGAGGAGGGCGGCGCGGTGGGCCGTGCCGGCGGCGGCAGCGGCCCTGGCGCCTGCAGCACGGCGCGCGGCAGCTTGAGCCAGCGGGCGATGGTCTGGCCCAGCGATTGCTGGGTGAACGGCTTGCTCAGGTAGTCGTCCATACCAGCCGCCAGGCACGATTCGCGGTCGCCTTGCAGCGCGTTGGCCGTGATGGCGATGATGGGCAGGCTGCGGGTCCGTCCTTGCTGCTGTTCGTGGCGGCGGATCTCCGACGTGGCGGCGAAGCCGTCCATGACAGGCATCTGGCAATCCATCAGCACCAGGTCGAAGTGTTCCGTCTGCACCGAGCGCAGCGCTTCCTCGCCATTGCCGGCGCGGCGCACGTCCAGGCCCAATCCTTCCAGCATGGCGCTGGCCACTTCCACGTTGACCGGGTTGTCCTCCGCCAGCAGCACCTTGCGCCGCTTGCGCGCGCGCGGCGTGGCAGATAGGGCGGCGTCGGCAACGGTTGCGGGCGCGGGCCGGGCGTCGTCCGCCGCGCTGGCGGGCGGCGGCGCGGCGTCGCTGTGGACCGGGGCGCTGCGCAATGCTTCGCTGCGCGTGGGGGGCGGTGGCGCTTGGGGCGGGTCGGCGCCGTTGGGGGCGGCGATGATGCAATCGTACAGGTCGCACACACGGGCCGGCTTGATCAACTGGAAGGCGACGCCGGCCTCGCGCCGCTGCACGCTGTCGGCCGCCTCCCGTTCGGTACTCAGCAGCAGTACCTTGAGGCCGGCCAGCGCCGCATCGGCCCGGATGGCGGCCGCCAGCGCCAGGCCGCTGGTGCGCGGCAAGGCCATGTCGAGAATGGCGACATCGTAGGGCTGGCCGCTGGCCAGCGCTTGCCGCAGCCGGTCCAGGCCGGCGTCGGCACCGCTGCTGTCGCACTGCATGTGCCAGCTCGTCAGCAAGCGTTCCAGCTCGGCGCGGCTGGCGAGATGTTCGTCAATAATCAAAGCCCGGAGCCCCTGTGTGAGTTTGCGGTTGAACGCGGGATCGTCGGCATCGACGCGGCGTTGATCAAAATTTACTGTGAACCAAAAAACAGAACCTTGCGTTTGCGCATTGTCGATGCCAATTTTTCCACCCATTAATTCAACCAGTTGCCGGGAGATGGCCAGCCCCAGCCCGGTTCCCCCATGCTTGCGGGTGGTGGAACCGTCGGCTTGGGAGAAGGAATCGAAGATGCGGGCCCGCGCTTCGCCCGACACGCCGATGCCCGTGTCGTGCACTTCGAAGCGCAGGCGCACGGCTTGCGCGTCCTCGTCCGTGACGGCCACCTTGAGCGTGATCTTGCCCGTCTCCGTGAATTTGACGGCATTGCCCACCAGGTTGACGATGACCTGGCGCAGCCGGTTGGGGTCGCCATACACGCCGATGGGAATGTGCAGGTCGGTCACCAGTTCCAGCCGCAAGCCCTTGGCCTGCGCTTGCGGCGCGAACACGTTGTCGATGTCGTCCAGCAGTTCGCGCAAATTGAAGTGGATGTATTCCACCGTCAGCTTGCCGGCCTCGATCTTGGAAAAGTCGAGGATGTCGTTGATGATGACCAACAAATGTTCACCCGAGCGCTGCACCATGGTCGTGTAGTGGCGCTGCTGTTCCGTCAGCGGCGTGGCCAGCAGTAATTCCGTCATGCCCAGTACGCCGTTCATGGGGGTGCGGATCTCATGGCTCATGGTGGCCAGGAAGGCGCTCTTGGCCTGGCTGGCCGCCTCGGCCGCGTTCTTGGCTTTCTCCAGCTGCTCCGTGCGCACCCCCACCTGGCGCTCCAGTTGATCGCGGTACTGGGCCAGCTTGGCGTCCCGGCCTTCGACCTGAACCAGCATGTTGTTGAAGCTGTCGATCAGCACACCCAGTTCGTCGTTGCGCTGGTGTTGCACGCGGTGGGCGTAGGTCTGGCTGCTGGTGACGCGCTGGGCGGCGGCGATCAGGCTGGCGACCGGTTCGGCGATGTCGGCGCGCCAACGGACCGCCAACGCCAGCGCCGCCAGCAACGCGGCCAGCGCGGCCGCGCCGCCCGCGGCCATCTCCTTGGCGATGGCGAGCCACATGGCGGTCTGGGCAGCTTCTATCATCACGGCGCCCACTGACAGGCCGTTGTTGACAATGGGCAGGTAGACGCGCATGGCGGGCGCACCCAGGGAGCCGCTGTCCTCGGTGTGCGCTGTGTCGCCCAGCGCGGCCAGGCCCGCCGCGCCCAGTTCCGGCGCTGCCGGGGGCGCGGCGCCGGGATGCTCGTAGCTGGCCAGCGGCGCGCCGTCGGCGTCGTACAGGACGGCCTGCACGATGTCTGGCCACGCGGCCAGCGCGGCCAGCGTCTGGCCGGCGCGGCGGCGGTCGGCCGCCTTCAGCGCGTCGCCCCCGCTGGCGCCGATCACGGCCGCCAGTGACGACAGCTGGCGCTGCTCGCTGGCCCTGTGGCCGAGCACACTGGTGACGGCGAACACGGCGCACACCAGCAGCAGCGCGCCGCCGCTCGACAGCATGGCGATCATGGTCAGTTTTCGGCTCAGGCTGGAGCGTTCGACATCGAACATGGCGGTTTATCCAGTCTCGGTGGAGTTGGTGACACTGTGGCGTGCTGTTCGCATGGGCGGTTGGCTCAAACGCCAGGATGGCGGCGCGTCGTCCGTGGGAGAACGATGTCGGACAGTGCTACGAAGAAAAATATATGCCCGGGAAAGTTGCGTACATTGATCTGTATCTAATCCTGGTAGGCCAGTGTGTGCCTAGCGTTTTGCCATTCTCCGCACGAGCGGCACCCGTGGCTGGCCGCAGGCCGGCCGCCACCCGGCGCACGATTGAGCCAGATCAAGCCGCCTGGCGCCGGGCGCCGCAAGCTGGCAGCTGGGAATCGGCTGGAAGGGTGGTGGCGGCATGCAGCGCAAGCGGATATTGTTTGTGGCCGAAGCGGTGACGCTGGCCCATGTGGGGCGGCCATTGGCGCTGGCCGGCGCGCTCGATACGCGCCAGTACGAGTTGCATTTCGCGTGCGCGCCCGGCCACCAGGCCATGCTGGCCGGCACTACGCTGACCTACTGGCCCATTGCCAGCATCCCGGGCGCGCAATTCCTGGCGGCGCTGGCGGCGGGCCGGCCCGTGTATGACGAGCCGACACTGCGCCGTTACGTGGAGGACGACCGGCGCCTGCTCGCGGAAGTGCGGCCCGACCTGGTGGTGGGCGACTTTCGTTTGTCGTTGTCCATCAGCGCGCGGCTGGCCCGGGTGCCCTATGTGACGGTGAGCAACGCTTACTGGAGTCCGTATGTGCGCCAGCACTACCGCGTACCCGCCATTCCCCTGGCCCGCCACTTGCCGCTGGCGCTGGCCGACGGCTTGTTCCGGCTGGTGCGCCCGCTGGCGTTCGCCGCGCATACGGTGCCGCTGAACCGGGTGCGGCGGCTGCATGGCTTGCCGTCGCTGGGCTGGGACTTGCGTCGCGTCTATACGGACGCCGACTGGACCGCCTACGCCGACATTCCCGAGCTGTTCCCACCCGAGGCCATGCCGTCCAACCACCGCTACCTGGGGCCGGTGACGTGGTCGCCGCCCGTCGCGCCGCCGCCGTGGTGGGATAGCTTGCCGGCCGTGACGCCGCTGGTCTATGTCACGCTGGGCAGTTCGGGCCAGGGGACCTTGCTGCCCATGGTGCTGGAAGGCTTGGCCGACTTGCCGGTGACGGTGATGGCCGCCACAGCGGGCAAGGCCATGCCCGCGGCCATCCCGGACAACGCGCGGGTGGCCAGCTATCTGCCCGGCGACGAGGCGGCCCGGCGCGCCAGCCTGGTGGTGTGCAATGGCGGCAGTCCCACCAGCCAGCAAGGCTTGACGGCCGCCGTGCCGGTGCTGGGCATCGCCGGCAACCTGGATCAGTTCCTGAACATGCAAGGGGTCGTGGCGGCCGGCGCCGGCGCCTTGCTGCGGGCCGACCGGCTCACAGCCGGCGCCGTGCGCCGTGCGGCGGCGGACTTGCTGAACCAGCCGCAAGCGTGCGCTGCGGCGCTGCGGGTCGCCCAGCAATGTCGCCGCTATCCGGCCGGCGAACGGTTCGCCGCGCTGCTGGCCAGCGCGCTGGCCACGCCCGCCGGGCCGCTGCCTTGAGCGGGCGGCCTGCAGTCCGCTCGCTACGCTGACTGCGCTGACTGCGGATTTTTCACCGCCTTGCCAGCGCGAGCCGATGCCCGCTTACGTGCCAGGGCGGCGGCGCGTGCCCAGCGCCAGGCCCGCGAAGCCCAGGCCCATCAAGGCCAGCGTGGCCGGTTCCGGCACGGCCGAGAAGCTGACCGAGCCGTCCACCTTCAGTTCCGGCACGGTGGTGGGCGCCGTGCCGTCCCACATCACGTTCGGCGTGAAGAACGACGGTACGTTGGTGGTGCCCGTTTCCTTGTCGCTTACGATGGAGCCGGTCACCACGTCGAGGAACAGGGGATTGACGTAGTCGATCATGAAGCGCGAATCGAAGGACCCGGTGCCGATCGGGCCGGTGGCCGTGAAGCTGGCGTCGTTGAAGATCAGGTGGGCCGACATGATCAGCGTGCCGTCGCCGTCCGTGTCGCCGGCGCCGGTGCAGCCGGCCGAGGTGATGCCGGTGCCGTAGCAGCGCACGGTGCCCGTGCCGTTGCCGGGCACGGCCTTGCTGTTGGGGCCACCCACCGGCGCCAGGCGGTCGAAGTAGACGGCGAAGTTCTGTACCCCTGCATGCAGCGGGTCCACGTCCATGGCGGCCGATTGCGTGGCTGGCATGGTGAAGTGGGCCGTGGTCGGCGTTTGGGCATCGACCAGTTCCTGGAAGCGCACCACGGTGCTCAGTTCAAAGTTCGTGTTCAGTCCGGCTGGCGTGACGATGGCGGGGATGTTGCTGTTGCTCATGGTGCCGGTGACGTTTTGCGTGCGCAGTTCCGTCAGGTATGGCGCCGCGCCGCCGGGACCGACTGTGAGGCCGGGAACGAAGCCCGTGGCCACGGCCGTGTCGGTCACGTTGGTCCACAGGTCGGCATAGGTGTTGTAGACGCCGTTGCCCAAGGTGGACAGGCCGATGGTGGCGCCCGCGTGCGCCACCGAGGGCATGGCCAGCGTGGCGGCGATGGCCAGGGCGCTCAGCGTGAGTGAAGTGTGTTTCATGGCTACTCCCAAAGTAAGTGAAGTACTGCGGTGAAAGACTGCGATGGGTTGCTGCTGCATGGATCCCGGCAGGGGATCGTAGCCAGATCAATGCAAGTTCCAAGCCAGGACTTATTTTCCTATGTAAAACAAGGACTTGAATTGCGTTTGGTGTAGCGGGACGAAAATTTCGGCGGGCAATGTAAAAAAATCCGGCATGGAATGCCGGATCAAAACAGCAAGGAGAAGTCGGGGCCGCGTGTCAGCCGGCCGCGTTGCGGCGCCGGCCCAGCGCCAGGCCGGCGAAACCCAGTCCCAGCAGGGTCAGCGTGGCCGGCTCGGGCACGGCGATGAAGCTTTGCGAGGAATCCACTTTCAGGAAAGGCACGCCTCCCGCGTCGGGTGCCGTGCCGTCCCACATGGTGGCGGGCACGAAGAACGACGGCACGTTGGTGGTGCCCGTGAATTTGTCGCGGAAGATGCCGGCGGTGTTGATGTCCAGGTACAGGGAATTCACATAGTCGAGCGAGAAGCGCGAATCGAACGAGCCTGTACCGACCCCGCCGCTGGCCGTGAAGCTGGCGTCGTTGAACACCAGGTGGCCGGACATGATCAGGACGCCGTCGCCATCGGGGTCGCCGGCGGCACCGCAACCGGTCGAGGTGACGCCCGCGCCATAGCAGCGTACCGTGCCGGCGCCGTTGCCGGGCACGGCCTTGCTGGTGCCGAGCCGGTCGAAGTAGACGGCGAAGTTCTGTACGCCGGCATGCAGCGGATCCACGTCCATGGCCGCCGACTGGCTGCCGGGCAGGGTGAAGTGGGCGGTGGTGGGGGTCTGGGCGTCGACCAGTTCCTGGAAGCGCACAATCTTGCTGAGCTCGAACGTGGAGTTCAGGCCAGGCGGCGTGACCAGGGCCGGGATATTGCTGTTGGTCATGGTGCCGACCACCATCTGGGTCCGCAATTCCGTCAGGTAGGGCGCGGCGCCACCGGGGCCGACCGTCAGGCCGGGGATGAAGCCGGTCGCCAGGCCGGTGTCGGTGACGTTGGTCCACAAGTCGGCATAGGTGTCGTAGATGCCGTTGCCGGCGGTGGACAGGCCGATGACGGGATCGGCCATGGCGACGGCCGGTGCCGCCAGGGCGGCGGCCAGGGCCGTCGCCATGAGGGCGCCCGGTAGTGCGGCTGGATGCAGTTTCATGAGAGTCTCCAGGGAAAGTAGAACAGCTTGTCTTATCGCAAAACCCATGCGCGGGCTTTGTGCAATGTTCTGAGCAAATTCCCTGCCATCGGCGTTTTTACCTGTCCAAACAGGCACTTGCGACGGCTGCTTGGATGGGGCCGCCGGTGGTGGATGGGACCACTGTCAAGAACGCCGACAAGCGTTAGTCGGCGCCGGCCGGCCCCTTCAAGCGCCGCGCCGGTATCCCGCCCCACACTTCGCCGGCGCCGATCTGGCTATCCTTGACCACCACCGCGCCGGCCGAGACGATGGCGCCGTCGCCGATCGACACCCCGGCCATCACGACGGCCGTGGCGCCGATGGTGGCGCCGTCGCCGATCGTGACGGCCTTCAGCTCCATGCGCTGGCCTTCGATCACGTGGGCGAAGATGGCCGCGTCATGGCCGATGATGGTGTTGGCGCCGATGCGCGTGAGTGGCGGATCGAGCAGCACGCCGGCGCTGTAGGTGTTGGCGCCCAGCCGCGCGCCCAGCGCCAGATACACTAGCCGCAGCAGGGGCACCGGCAGGAAGTGGGTGCGGATCAGCGAGTTGAACAGCATCAGGTAGAACAGGATGTTGACGTTGGCGGCGAACTCGTCGCGCGTGCCGGGCGCCACCGGCCCTTCGCGCAGCGGCATCGCCAGCAGGAACAAACGGTAGACGAGGAAGGCCCACAGATAGCTCAGCACCACCCCGGCCAGCAGCAGCAGCACGCCGCGAAAATCCCCCAGCGGCAGGCGGCCCAGCAGCAGCGCCGTGCTGCCCACGCCGGCCAGCAGGATCAGCGCCAGCAGCGACAGGAAGCACGCGATTTCTCGACCCTTGATGGTACGCATGGTTCACTCCTGGCCCGGCGCGGCCGGTACGATCAGCGTGCTCAGCGGCAGGCGCAGCGAGCGTGCCCGGGCCGGGGCGCCGGCGCCGATGCGGCCCATGAACACGGCATGGTCGAACTCGTGCTTGCCGATCAGCAGCTGGGCTTGCCGGGCCAGCGCGCGGGCGCGCGCCTGCATGCCGGGCGCGCGCGAGAACGGCCGGTTGTCGCGCACATAGCGCGCGAAGATCAGCGGCGTCAGTTCCGGCTGCAACTGCAGGCCGACGCGGGCCGCCGCCAGCCAGAAACGCTGCATGGCGCGTCCGGCCGCCACGTAGTCGTCCACCGATTGCGGCCGTTGATCGGCCACCAGCACGAAGTGGGCGGCGCAGGCCAGGGCCGGGAGCAAGTCCATTTGCAATCGTGGCGCCACGGTGCCGGCCAGCCAGGTGTTGAAGAATTCCACCCGGCCCCAGCTTTGCATCACCCACTGCATCAGGCGCGCCGTCAGCGGGTCCACGCCCAGCGCCTGCTCGGGGATGCGGTCCTCGCTGTAGCGGGCCTTCCATTCGATCACGGCGCGGTGTACCTGATGCGCTTCGGGCATGGTCAGGCGCAGCCCGGCGTTGCGGTACAGCAGCCTGGCCATGGCCCACCGCTGGCCCTGGCCTTCCAGCCACAGCACGCGATAGCCGGCCGGCAAGGCCGCTTGCAGTTCCAGGCGCTCGCGCTGCGTCAGCGCGCGCGTACTGAGCGGGCGGCGCTGCACGCTGCGCTGTTCGATGGCCGTGGCCAGCGGGTCGGCCTCGCTGTCGGGCGCGTTGCTGAAGCGGACGTCGAAAGTGGGGCGGTTGTCCGGCAGGCCGGGCCGGCGCCGCGCCTGCATGGACAGGCGGAACAGGCTGGCGGCGCAGGCCATGGTTTCCAGCAGGGCGCCCAGCGACATCTGGCTGGGGTGGCCGTCGAGGTCGTAGACGCAGTGGTCGCGCGTGTCGAAACCGTGTACCACGAGATGGCGGGCATCGATGATTTCAAAGCGCCACGGCTGCGTGTTGTCGCCGCTGGGAGCCCAGCGGGCCAGTTCGAGCACGCGTTCCAGCGTGGGGTCGAGCGCCATCATGGCTGGCCTCCCGGCATGCCGCGGCGCGCCATCAGCATGGCCAGCTGTTGCAAGGGATGGCGGTTGCCGCCGGGACGCCAGGTGCGCACCAGCCGGTTGCGGTAGGCGTCGAACTGCCAGCCGTGAGGCGCGGCCAGCACGGGACCGCGCCCCAGCAGGACCTTGAGCGCCTCGGTGGCGGCCGCGCCCGCGCACAATTCGCAGGCCATGATGGTGGACGGCCCGCGCCGCTGGGCCAGGTTGATGCTGGACGGGTCGACCAGATAGGCGCGGTGCAAGCCGGCCGGCGCCAGGCCCACCAGGAAGCGCAGGGCTTTTTCCGTCTCGTCGTGCTGGCCCCAGCCGAAATACTCCTCGAACGTCATGCGGCCGGGCAGGAACGTGAGCACGGCCGTGCCCATGCCCAGCGGCGCGGCCGTGATGGCCGGTATGCGCAGCCGGGCGCAGGCGGCGAAAGTGGCCTGGCGTGCCGCGAAGGCGAAGAAGTCGAGGCCGTCCACATACAGGTCCACGCCATCGAGGAAGGCGGCCAGGTTGTCGTCGTGTACGCCGCCGGGAAAGCGGGTCAGCGTCAGTTTGGGGTTGATGTCACGCGCCATGGCGGCCAGCACCTCGACCTTGGGCTGGCCCACGGTGGACATGGCGGCGCCGGCCTGGCGGTTGAAGTTGGCGATGTCGAACCGGTCGAAGTCGGCGATGTGGAAGGTGCCCACACCGAGCCGGGTCAGCGTCAGCAGGTGGCGCCCGCCCACGCCGCCCATGCCGGCGATGGCGACGCGCTTGTTGCGCAGTACGGCCTGTTCGGCTGGCGTGACCCAGCCCAGGTTGCGGGAAAATGCTTCTTGATAGGAAAAAGTATCGCTCATGTCGCCCTTGCTCGTGAGTATGCGCCGAGTCTGGTTGCACGGCAGGATAAGGTTAGACCGTGGGCGCATAAAAAAGTTCCGCACGGCCGGTAAGGGCGGTGCGGAACAAGGGCAGAAGCAGGGTGGGACAGGTCAGCAGCAGCCGCCGCGCTTGCCGGCCCCGCCGTAGCGGGCTTCCTGGCGTTCGCGGAAGAATTCCTCGTAGCTCATCATGGGCTCGCCCGGGTGGGTCGCTTCCCGGTGCGACACATAGGTATCATATTCGGGCAGGCCCACCATCAGGCGCACGCTCTGGCCCAGGTAGCGGCCCGCCTTGACCAGTTCGCCAAACATCACTGCACCGTCGGCATCAGCACCAGCGGGCTTTCCTGGGTGCTGGGGTGGGCAGTGGCGCGGGCCGCCAGCACGGTGCGCACACCGAACACCAGCACCGACAGCACCACCACCATGAAGAAACCAGCCAGCGATGCGTCCAGGTAATCGTTGAAGATCACTTGCTGCATCTGCGCCACCGACTTGGCCGGCGCCAGCAACTTGCCGCCGTCCAGCGCACCCTGGTATTTGGCGGCGTGGGCCAGGAAGCCGATGCGGGGGCTGGCGTCGAAAATCTTCTGCCAGCCGGCCGTCAGCGTGCACAGCAGCAGCCAGGCCGTGGGCGCCAGCGTGACCCAGGCGTATTGACCCCGTTTCATCTTGAACAGCACGCAAGTGCCCAGGATCAGCGCGATCGCGGCCAGCATCTGGTTGGCGATGCCGAACAGCGGCCACAAGGTATTGATGCCGCCCAGCGGATCGACCACACCCTGGTACAGGAAGTAGCCCCAGGCCGCCACGCACAGGCCGGTGGCCAGCAGGTTGGCGTACACGTTTTCCGTTTTCTTCAGGGCTGGCACGAAGCTGCCCAGCAAGTCCTGCAGCATGAAGCGGCCGGCGCGGGTGCCGGCATCCACGGCCGTCAGGATGAACAGGGCTTCGAACAGGATGGCGAAGTGGTACCAGAACGCCATCATGGTCTTGCCGCCGATTACGCCCGACAGGATGTTGGCCATGCCCACGGCCAAGGTGGGGGCGCCGCCGGCGCGCGAGATGATGGACAGCTCGCCCACGTCCTTGGCGGTCTGGGTCAGCATCTCGGGGGTGATGTAGAAGCCCCATTGCGACACGGCATGGGCGGCCGTCTCGGCCGAGGTGCCGATCAGGGCGGCCGGGCTGTTCATGGCGAAGTACACGCCCGGTTCGATGGTGGAGGCGGCCACCAGGGCCATGACGGCGACGAACGATTCCATCAGCATGGCGCCGTAGCCGATGAAGCGGGCATGGCGTTCATTCTCGATCATCTTGGGCGTGGTGCCGGAGGCGATCAGCGCGTGGAAGCCGGACACGGCGCCGCAGGCGATGGTGATGAACAGGAACGGGAACAGGCTGCCCGACCAGACCGGGCCGCTGCCGTCGATGAACTTGGTCATGGCCGGCATTTTCAGGTAGGGGGCCACCAGCACGATGCCCAGCGCCAGGCCGACGATGGTGCCGATCTTGAGGAAGGTGGACAGGTAATCGCGCGGCGCCAGCAGCAGCCACACGGGCAGCACGGAGGCGATGAAGCCGTAGCCGATCAGCATCCACGTCAGTTCGGTGCCGGTGAAGGTGAACATGGGCGCCAGCGCCGGGTTCTCCTGCACGTACTGGCCGCCGAAGATGGCGCCCATCAGCAGGATGAAGCCGATCACGGAAATCTCGCCGATGCGGCCGACCCGGATGTAGCGCGAATAGACGCCCATGAACAGGGCGATGGGGATGGTGGCCATCACGGTGAAGCTGCCCCATGGCGAGCCGGTGAGGGCCTTGACCACGATCAGGGCCAGCACGGCCAGGATGATGACCATGATCATGAAGGTGCCCAGCAGCGCGATCATGCCGGGCACCTGGCCCAGTTCGGACTTGATCAGGTCGCCCAGCGAGCGGCCGTCGCGGCGCATGGAGATGAACAGCACGATGAAATCCTGCACGGCGCCGGCGAACACGACGCCGGCCAGGATCCACAGCATGCCGGGC
The DNA here is from genome assembly GCF_014042355.1 of Rugamonas apoptosis. GTDB lineage: Bacteria > Pseudomonadota > Gammaproteobacteria > Burkholderiales > Burkholderiaceae_D > Rugamonas > Rugamonas apoptosis. The sequence continues at coordinate 7,960 of NZ_JACEZU010000016.1, read as the reverse complement.
AGGTAGCCCATCTGCGCGGCCAGCACCGGGCCGACCAGCGGGCCGGCGCCGGCGATGGCGGCGAAGTGGTGCCCGAACAGCACGTATTTGTTGGTGGGGACGTGGTCGAGGCCGTCGTTATGCTTGTTGGCCGGCGTCATGCGGCGGCCATCGAGGCCCAGCACCTTGTCGGCGATGAACAGGCTGTAGAAGCGGTAGGCGATCAGGTAAACGCAGACGGCGGCGATGACGATCCAGATGGCGCTGATCGCTTCGCCCCGCTTGAGGCCGATCACGCCCAGCGCGCTGGCGCCAGCCAGGGACAGGGCTAGCCAGCCCAGCCGGCTCAACAGCCGGTTTGGTGTGTGTTGCATACTTCCCTCCAGAGGTAGTGGAACGCTGCGTTGTGCTCCTGCCAGGAGTTGTGTTTTGGCATGCCCGCAGCTTATGGATAGTATTCAGGATCGCAATATCTGGAACAAGCGCAGCACTACGCAGCTTTGCTACGTGGAACTACGTAGCTGGCGGGGGCTGCTCCGGCGTAGAATGCTGCACGGAAACCCATGCGTGGACGCGACATGAAACTGCGGCAAAAAGTCATCTTCCTGGCCATCACGCCGCTGATCCTGGCGTTGTGCGCGATCGCGCTGGCCGTGCTGCACCAGGCCAGCGCGCTGGCCGGACAGCAGCGCGCCACCTTCCAGCAAGCGTACTTGGCCAGCAAGGAAGCCGAACTCAAGCATTACGTGGCCCTGGCCCAGCACTCCATGGCCCACCTGGCCGGGCGCGAGGACGTGGCCGCGCTGGACGAGGCCAAGCGCATCCTGTCCTCGCTCAGCTACGGCGACGATGGCTACTTTTTTCTGTACGACATGCAAGGCAAGTCCCTGATGCACCCGCGCCAGCCGGAGCTGGTGGGCCAGAATTTGTTCGAGCTGCGCGACGAGCAGGGCAATCCCACCATCCAGCGCCTGCTGGCGCGGGCCAAGGCCGGAGGCGGGCTGGTACGTTACTCGTGGGTCAAACCGTCCACCCACAAGGCCGCGCCCAAGCTGGGCTACGTGGTGGCGCTGCCGGACTGGGGCTGGATGCTGGGCACCGGCATCTACCTGGACGACGTGGACCAGGCCCTGGCCCGCATCGACGCCCAGCAATCGGCCAATATCCGCAGCACCATGTTGTGGATCGCCGCCATCGCCATCGCCGCCGCGCTGGTGGTGGGCGGCTCCGGGCTGGCGCTCAACATCAGCGAATCGCGGGTGGCCGACGCCAAGCTCAAGGTCCTGGCCCAGCGCGTGGTGGAATCGCAGGAGGAGGAGCGGGCCCGGCTGTCGCGCGACTTACACGACGGCATCAGCCAGTGGCTGGTGTCGATCAAGCTGCAGATCGAGGCCGGCATCATCCGGCTGGGCGGCGACGTGGCCCAGCGCCAGGCGGCCCAGGCCGCGTTCGAGCACACGGCCGAACAGCTCAACAATGTGCTGGGCGAAGTGCGCCGCATCTCGCACAACCTGCGCCCGGCCATCCTGGACGACCTGGGCCTGGCCGCCGCGCTCGACCACCTGGCCCATGAAGTGACGCTCAGCAGCGCCATCCCCATCCACTTCGCGACCGACGGCGCCACCGATGGCTTGCCCGACGTGGCCAACACCGTGCTGTTCCGGGTGGCCCAGGAAGCGCTCACCAATATCGGCCGCCACGCGGGCGCGCGCCGCATCGATCTCGACCTGGTGGGTGACGGCGCCGGCGTCACGCTCACCATCCGCGACGATGGCGTCGGCTTCGACGCGGACAGTATCGCGCTCCATCCCAAGCACGGAATCGGTTTGCGCAATATGATGGAGCGCATGGAAGCGATCGGCGGCCAGTTCGCCATCAGCTCGTCGCCGGCCGGCACGCTGGTGACGGCGCGGGCTCTGAATAATAGTTGAGTACTCAAGTAAACGCATGAACGACGTCATCAAAATTCTGCTGGTCGACGACCACCCGCTGGTGCGCGACGGGCTGCGCGCCCGGCTGGAGGCCATGCCCCAGTTCCAGGTGGTGGCCGAGGCGGGCGGGGCGGCCGAAGCGCTGGAGCAGGCCGGGCTGCACCGGCCCGATTTGGTGCTGATGGACATCAACATGCGCGGCAGCAACGGCATCGAGGCGACGGCCCAGTTCAAGCTGGCCTATCCCGCCATCGCGGTGCTGATCCTGTCCATGCACGACAAGCTCGAATACGTGACCCAGGCCATGCAGGCCGGCGCCCGCGGCTACGTGCTCAAGGACGCGCCCGGCAAGGATATCGTGGTGGCGATCGAGACGGTGATGTCGGGCGGCATCTACTACAGCGCCGGCCTGGCGCGCCAGCTGGCCAAGCCGCAGACCCAGGACAACCAGCTGACGGTGCGCGAGCATGAAGTGTTGCGCCACATCGCCAACGGCGAATCGAACAAGCAGATCGCCCGCGCGCTGGACTTGAGCGTGCGCACGGTGGAAACCCACCGCCTCAACATCAAGCGTAAACTGGGCATTGAAGGGCAGGCTGAACTGATCCGTTTCGCGGTCCAGCATGCCCAGTTCGGACGGGGCGGCCAGTAAGAAGTCGCCCAAAAAGCCCATGGCGTTGTGATGGTCCTTTGCCGCGCCAGCGCACTGTCTGCGGCGCCACGCTTGGTCACGCCCATTCTGAAACAACTTCTAAGACGAACTGGTCTGTGGCGAAAAAGTTGAAGACCGCTACTAATACCATTGAGCATTATTCAACTGTGTCCGGTTAGCGCGTCAATATCTGCTATATTTCCGTTCCCATAGGGAAAATTGTTACTTGCAAAAAATAGAATGTTGCACGCGTAAAAATTGGTCTGTAAGTGGTTTTGGCGGATATGTTGCAAAGCAACTGATTGCCCTCCAACAATACTTGAACTAAGATAACGCGCACGACCCAACCGAGATTCCGATGTCCGCGCCTCAACCCAGTCCGTTTCCGCTCGTGCGATTGCATGCCGTTTCCAACGCTCATAACGAGTGGGTGGCGCTGGCGTGGGAATGGTCGCCCGGCACCGACAACGTGCTGCAAGCGGCGCTGACGCTGCTCAACTATCCCGAAGCGCTGACGGCGCTGGCCCCGCTCGACTGCATCCTGCCGCTGCCCGACCCGCGCGTGCTGGAAGCGAACCACCTGTCCTCACTGCCGCCGCACCGCGTGATCCTGCGCGTGCCGGCCGTGGCCTGCCTCGACGAGGCCGTGCAAAAGAAGTGCGGTGCGCTGGCCGAGGCCGGCTATCGCATCATGGTGGACGGCGTGGCCGGTCCCGCCGCCACCAAGTCCGGCGCACGGGCGCTGCTGTTCAACTGCGCCACCGAACTGCCGCCGGCGCTGGCGCTGGTGGCCCAGCCGGGGCCGCACCTGGCCAGCCACGTGGACACCCAACAACGCCAGGCCGAATGCCGCGCGGCCGGTTTCAGCTGGTTCAAGGGCGACTTCGCCCGCCATCCGGCCGAGGATGCGGCCGCTGGCGACGGCACCTCGCGCAAGCGCCTGCTGGCGCTGCTGGGCATGCTGGCGCGCGACGCCGATTCGCGCGAACTGGAACAACTGCTCAAACAAGACCCGGCCCTGTCCTACCACCTGCTCAAGCTGGTGAACTCGGCCGCGTTCGCGCTGAGCTCACCGATCCATAGTTTTGGCCAGGCCATCAACGTGCTGGGCCGGCGTCAACTGCAGCGCTGGCTGCAATTGCTGCTGTACGCGCGCCAGCAGGACGAAGGCGGCGTCAACCCCTTGCTGCCGCTGGCGGCCGTGCGCGCCTCGCAAATGGAAACGCTGAGCAAGGCCCGTGGCGGCGACCGCGACCAGCAGGACATGGCTTTCGTGGCCGGCGTGTTCTCGCTGCTGGACGTACTGCTGGGCATGCCCATGGCCGACATCGTCAGCGCGCTGAACCTGGACCTGGACGTCGTGCGCGCCTTGCTCGAACGCAGCGGCCCGCTGGGCGAATTGCTGACCCTGGCCGAACAGGCCGACCCCGCCGCGCTGGATGCGGCCGGCATCGATCACGAAACCTACTGGCAAGGCCAGCTACATGCCTACCACTGGGCGATCCAGGTGAGCAGGAACTTATAGCCATGCTGGCCCATCCCGTCTCCAACTTCCTGCACCACAGCGCCGCCCTCTGCGACGCGGTCTTGCGTTTGCGGGGCCAGGCATTGGCACAGGAGTTGGGACGCATCGCACGCGAAGTGCTCGACAGCCCGGCCGGCTACTACCTGCCGGCCGACGAGCAGGCGGGCGAGGGCGGGGCGCCGGTCAGCGGCCTGGTGCAGGAAGTGCGTTTCGAACAGCAATTGTTCGGCCGCTTCGTGGTGAGCGGGCGCGACAACTACAGCGCGCTCGATGAACAGCACCTGGCCAGCCTGGCCAGCCTGGCCGGCAGCGTGCTGCAAGTGCACTCGCTAGCGCAGCGCTCCACCCACGCCTACGTGCAGGTGGAAGCCCAGTTGCAGCACCAGTCGCAGATCCTGGACCAGATGCACGAATCGGTGCTGACCATGGATTTGAACGGTTTCATCACCAGCTGGAACAAGGGCGCCGAACGGCTGTTCGGCTACAGCGGGGTGGAAGCCGTGGGCCGCAACATCCTGTTCCTGTACGACGACGAAGACACCGGTTTCCGCGACGCCTTCCTGGAGCAGGGCGGGCGCCTGATGGAAGTGCGGCGCAAGAAAAAGAATGGCGAAGTATTCTGGGCCAGCCTGTCGCTGTCGCCGCTGTGCGACGTCAACGACCGCTCGATCGGCCTGATCGCCTACCTGACCGACATCACCGAGCGCAAGCTGGCCGAGGAACGTATCCACCACCTGGCCTATTACGACGCGCTCACGGGCCTGCCCAACCGCAGCCTGCTGACCAAGCTGGTGGACCAGGCGCTGACGGTGGCCCAGCGCAGCAAGCTGCAAGGCTGCGTGCTGTTCATCGACCTCAACCGGTTCAAGCTGATCAACGACACCCTGGGCCGGCACGCCGGCGACGAACTGCTGCGCGAAGCGGCGCGCCGTTTCCGCAGCGTGTTGCGCGACCAGGACCTGGTGGCGCGGCTGGGCGGCGACGAGTTCGCCGTCGGCCTGTTCGACATCAGCCAGCATTACGAAGCGAGCATGGTGGCGCACAAGCTGCTGACGGCGCTCGGTGCACCATTCCTGATCGACGGCCACGACTTGCGGGTGGGCGGCAGCATCGGCATCAGCGTCTATCCGCAGGATGGCGCGGATGGCGAAACCTTGTTGCGGCTGGCCGACATCGCCATGTACCGCGCCAAGCAGCAGGGCGAGGCCGATGGCGACCATGTGGCGTTCTACAGCCAGGACATGAACCAGGGCATGCAGGACCGCATGCGCATCGAAACGGGACTGCGGCACGCGCTGGGCAATGGGCAGTTGCTGCTGCATTACCAGCCCAAGTTCTCCATCAGCAGCGGCAAGATCATCGGCGCCGAGGCGCTGGTGCGCTGGCATCATCCGGAACGGGGGCTGGTGCCGCCGGCCGAGTTCATTCCGTTGGCGGAAGCGACCGGGTTGGTGGTGCAGGTGGGCGAGTGGGTGCTGGAGGCGGCGTGTGCGCAGGCGCAGCAGTGGAAGGAGGCGGGCTTGCCGCCGATCCGGCTGGCGGTGAATGTGTCGGCGCGGGAGTTCACGTCGGCGCTGCCGGGACGGGTGATGGAGACGCTCAAGCGCTATGGCCTGGAACCGTCGTGGCTGGAGCTGGAGATCACGGAAAGCACGCTGATGCACAATATCGACCGCGTGATCGGCATCATGGACCGCATCACGGCGCTGGGCGTGACCTTGTCGCTCGATGATTTCGGGACCGGGTATTCCAGTTTGTCTTACCTGAAGCGTTTTCCTATCGATACGCTCAAGATCGACCGCTCGTTTACCACTGGGATTCCGACCGATGCGAATGACTGTGCGATCGCCAGTACCATCATCAGCATCGCCCAGCAGCTCAAGCACAAGGTGATCGCGGAGGGCGTGGAGACGGTGGAGCAACTGGCTTTCCTCAAGTCGTCCGGTTGCGATGAAGTGCAGGGGTATCTGTTTTCCAAGCCGTTGCCGGCGGCCCAGTTCGAACAGGCGCTGCGCGAAAATTGGCGGCCGGCGCAGGCGGATAAGGCGGCTTGACGTGGTGGAAGGGCGGGATTAGCTGGCAAGGTGTCGCTGATTCTGTATAATGCTGCCACTCAGGAAGCGTGGCCGAGCGGTTGAAGGCAGCAGTCTTGAAAACTGCCGACGGGGGAACCCGTTCGTGAGTTCGAATCTCACCGCTTCCGCCAGGAATGAAATCAAACCCCAGTGATGGGGTTTTTTTTCGTCCATTCTCATAGAGGGGAATTGAAAAAGATTGTCCACATTGCTCCATACATATGCGATAGAATCCATGCTATTCATGTGGGTAGGCATGGGGGTAGATTATGGCAATTGTTTTGGAGAAGTTGAAAGCATTGTCAGTGGCCAAGCTGGAGGCGCCTGGCTATTACGGCGATGGCGGGGGCTTGTGGTTACAGGTTTCCAAGACCAAAACCAAGAGTTGGATATTTCGCTACACTTTAAATAAGAAACAGAGGGAGATGGGGCTGGGCTCATTGCTGACTGTTAGTTTGGCCGAAGCGCGCGAAAAAGCGAAGGCGTGCCGGCTCCTGGTCTTGGATGGTATTGATCCGCTGGCAGAGCGCGAAGCTCGGAAGCAGCGACTGGCCGTGACCAAGGCCAAGCTGATCACTTTCGATCAATGCGCCAAACGCTATATTGCTGCCCATCGTGCAAGCTGGAAGAATTTGAAGCATGCCAGTCAATGGGAAAATACGCTGGCGACGTATGCTTCACCCGTCATTGGGTGCCTGCCAGTGGCCGAAGTTGATACAGCCTTGATCGTCAAGCTCTTGTCCCAGATTTGGGAGGAAAAGACGGAAACAGCGACGCGCCTGCGCGGGCGTATCGAGTGTATACTCGACTGGGCTGCGGTCAATAAATTTCGCCAGGGAGACAATCCGGCACGTTGGCGCGGGCATCTTGACCATCTGCTCGCAAATCCCAACAAGATCGCCCCCGTAAAAAATCACCCCGCATTGCCTTGGCAAGAAATCGGTGCATTCATGACGAAGCTGCGCGAGCGAGACGGTATAGCAGCGCGTGCAGTTGAATTTGCAATTCTCACTGCATGTCGATCGGGCGAGGTGCGCGGCGCAAAGTGGTGCGAGTTTGATCTGCTCTCTGCGATTTGGACGATTCCTGCTGCGCGCATGAAGGCTGGAAAAGAGCATCGTGTTCCATTATCATCGGCGGCCATTCAAGTTCTAGAGTCGCTACCCAAGGAGGGAGAAGTGGTTTTTCACGGTCGAAACGTGGAGTCACATTTGTCGGACATGAGTCTGACGGCTGTTCTGCGCCGTATGGATCGAGCAGACATTACCATCCATGGATTTCGCTCAACTTTTAGGGACTGGTGCGCAGAGTCGCCCTCGAATTCTTTCTCACGCGAAGTTTGCGAGCACGCACTTGCCCACAGTCTGCCTGATAAGGTCGAGGCAGCATATCGGAGGGGAGATCTTTTAGAGAAGAGGGTGCTTCTCATGAGCGCGTGGGCAAAATACTGCTCAACGCATTGACCGCATCAGAAATCGGGGTATAAGAAGGGAGCATTTATGCTCCCTTCTTTGTTTTTATATCGGAACGCAATTGCATCCGACAACACGTTGAAAGAGATAGATGATTACGCACGACAGTTTTTGTGCCTTAGGCGTTCCAAATGATGAGCCATATCAAAAAGAAGCGTTGGACCTGTTGGTAGAAATGTCCGCCAATGCGGAATCCCTATGAGGTAGCCTGACATTTTCGGACACTTCCATTTGATAAACTTGTCAAAGGGAGTGAAATCATGAGATCAACAACATACACGCCGGAATTCCGGGCCGAGGCGGTCAAACTGGTGCTGGCACAAGGG
>NZ_JACEZU010000015.1 GCF_014042355.1 Rugamonas apoptosis | reverse complement strand
CAACCAAGCGCTAATTGCTCTCGCCAGGCGGCGCTGCGATGTCATCTACGCCATGATGCGAGACGGCACACTTTATTGTCCTGCCTCCGTCACAACTGCTTGACGAACGACATAGGGACACCCCCCCACAGTGTGCCCGCCCCTGCCGGCGTGGTAAATTAAGCCTCCACCGTTCAGGAGTTGCCGTGCCGTTCACCGTCCCCCGCCTGGCTGCCGCACCGGCCATCCTTGCCATCCCCGTCGCCGCGTTGTTGCTGTCCGCCTGCGCCACCGTACCACCGGCGGGCGTGGAAGCGCCGTTCACGTCCTTCGTCGTGCTGGGCGAGGACGGCGCGGCCGTGGCGCGCGTGCTCACCGAGGCGCCGGCCTGCCCCGCCATCGTGCGCGACGGCGTGGCCAGCCCCATGACGCTGCGCGCCGCGCCGGCCACCATCGCCCAGCGCCCCACCGCGTCGCCGCCGGAACTGTCCAAGCCGTCCGTGTTCGACGTGCGCGTGTGCGAGGCGGCGCTGCCGGCCGGGCTGGCCAGCGCCAGCGTGCTGGGACGGTCGCTGCCACTGCCGCAGGCCGAGCCGCGCCGCATCGTGGTGCTGGGCGACACGGGCTGCCGCCTGCTCAAGAAAGAGGACAGCTTCCAGGCCTGTAACGATGCGGCGCAATATCCGTTCGCGACCGTGGCCGCCGCCGCCGCCGCGTGGCGGCCCGACCTGGTGATCCACGTGGGCGACTTCCACTACCGCGAGAACCCGTGCCCGGCCGGCGACCAGGGCTGCGCCGGCAGCCCCTGGGGCTATGGCTGGGATGCCTGGCGGGCCGACCTGTTCCAGCCCGGCGCCGCGCTGCTGGGGGCGGCGCCATGGGTGGTGGCGCGCGGCAACCACGAAAGCTGCACCCGGGGCGGCCAGGGCTGGTGGCGCTTCCTCGATCCCCGTCCGCTGCTGGCGGGCCGCGACTGCGATGCCCCGTCCAACGACGACCAGGGCGACTACAGCGATCCCTACGCGGTGCCGCTGGGCGACGACAGCCAACTACTGGTGTTCGACACGGCCAGCACCACCTGGCGCGGTTTCAAGCCCGGCGAGCCGGGCCTGGCGCACTACCAGGACACTTACCGCAAGCTGGAACCGCTGGCGCGCCGCGCGCGCCACACGATCGCCGTGGAACACCATCCGCTGCTGGGCATCGGCGCCGATTTGAAGGACGCGGGCAAGCCCCGTCTGCTGCTGGGCGATGCGGGGCTGATCCAGAGCTTTGGCGCCATCAACCCGCGCCTCTTTCCCGACAATGTGGAGCTGGTGCTGTCGGGCCACGTCCACCTGTGGCAGCAGGTCAGCTTCAGCAGCGGCCATCCCAGCCAGTTCATCTCCGGGTTTTCCGGCACGGCCGAGGACATCGTGCCGATTCCCGACCCGCTGCCGCCCGGCGTCAGCCCGGCGCCGGGCGCCGTGGTGGAACAACTGAGCGCCTGGATCGATGGCTTCGGCTTCATGACCATGGAGCGGCGCGGCCCGGACAGTTGGGAAGTGCAGGTGCATGACTTGCACGGCGCCGTGCGCAATACCTGCCAGGTGCGGGGCAGGCGCTCCGTGTGCCAGCACACGCGGGTGCATTGACGCGGCTGGGCCAACAGGTCGCCCCCGGACACAGGCTGTTACAAGGGTTTGGCCGCCGCTGTTACCAAATGCACTAAAATATGGCCCGCGCGTGTAGTATGCGCACTGCGTTGCGTACGACGCGACGCACAGCGATGCGCGCCGGCGCCCAAGCGCCGCGGCCGCGTCCCGGCATGCCGCCCTTGCCCCTATTCGATTTGGAGAGTGTGTTTATGAAAAGTTTGTATCTGCGTGCCGGCCTGGCCGTGCTGTGCGGCGCCACCCTGGCCGGCTGCGGCGGCGGCTCCGGCAGCCTGCAACTGGGCGGCACCATCGTCGGCCTGAGCAAACCCGGCCTGGTACTGAAGAACGGCGCCTCGACCATCGCCGTCACGGCGGACACCGGCTACACCACGTTCACCTTCCCCGACCTGGTGGCCAACGACGCCTCGTTCGACATCGAGTACCAGGCGCAGCCCGACCCCAAGCTGGCCACCTGCGATACGATCATCCAGAACAACAAGGGCAAGGCCAACATCTACACCGTACGCCAGGCCATCGTCACCTGCCACTCCACCACCTACAGCCTGGGCGGCACGGTGCGCGGCCTGGTGGGCAAGGGCCTGGTGCTGGCCAACGGCAGCCAGACCGTGCCGGTATCGGCGCCGGCCACCGCTGGCGACCCGGTCAGTTTCACCTTCCCGACGCAAGTACCGAACGGCAGCAACTACGGCGTGACCGTGCTGGCCCAGCCAACCGATGACAATGGCAACCCCACCGTCAAGTGCGTGGTCAACAGCCCGGCCGCCGTGATGCCGGCCGCCCCAGTCAGCACGCTGGACGTCAGCTGCAGCAAATAATATTGGCGGCGCCGTGCGCGGCGCCACCTTGCCCCACTATTTGGAGAACCCCATGAAAGTATCGACCCTGCGCGCCACCGCGGCGCTGACGCTGGCCCTGGCGCTGGCCGGCTGCGGCGGCAAAGCCATGTTCGACGTGGCCGGCGTGATCAGCACGGCCGGCCCACTGACCAACTCCGGCCTGGTGCTGGCCAACGGCAGCGACTTGCTGCCCGTGCCAGCCAACGCCACCGAGTTCAAGTTCTCGCAGCGCGTCGCCTATGGTGACAATTACAACGTGGTGCAACAGACCCCGCCCGACCACATGAGCTGCCAGGTGTTCAACGGCAGCGGTTCGGCCGGCCACACCAGCACCATCCTGGTGACCGTGCAGTGCACCCAGAACAGCTACCCGCTGAGCGGCAGCGTCAAGGGATTGAAGGGCACCGGCCTGGTGTTGATCAACGGCGCCGGCGCGACCACCGGTCAAATCGTGCCCGGTAGCGACCCCACCATCCCCGTCGGTTTCCAGCTGGGCAACGTATTCGATGGCAGCGCCTTCGGCGTGACCGTCCTCACGCAACCCGCCAACCAGACCTGCACCGTAGAAAATGGCACCGGCATCATGCACGACAAACCCGTCAGCAATGTGCTGGTGACGTGCACGCCTTGAGTTATTTGATTTAAGAATAGTGGATATTGGAAAGATAAATTTGCCTTATATGCCGCGCCGCAGCATACTGCACCTGTCTCCTCCAACTCCCTAAGAAGAATTGGATTTAGCCCGCTCCGATGAGCGGGCTTTTTTTTGTCCGCGCGCCGGCGCTCAGGCCGGCGCCACGGCCGGCAAGGTCAGCGTCACCGCCACCCCGGCCCCCAGCTGGCTGTGGATGCGGATCTCGCCCCTGAGCGTGCCATGGGTGAGGTTGTGGACGATGAACATGCCCAGCCCGGAGCCGCCCTGCCCCAGCCGCGTGGTGTAGAACGGCTCGAACACCTTGTGCTGCAGCTCGGGGGCAATGCCCACCCCGTTGTCGCGGTATTCCAGCTCCACCTTGGCGCCCAGCTGGCGCCCGTCGATCACGATCTCGCCCCCCTTGCCGTCGAAGCCATGGATGATGGAATTGCTGATCAAATTGCTGATCACCTGTTCCAGCGCCCCCGGATAACTGTCCATCCGTATGCCGTCGGGGATCTGCACCACGGTGCGCACCTGGGCATGGCGCAAGCTCGTTCCCAGGCTGTTGAGGATATCGGTGACGGTGGCGCGCACGTCAAATATGCGCCGGCGGGCGCTGGTCTGGTCCACGGCCACGGCCTTGAAGCTTTCGATCAGCTCACTGGCGCGCCCGGCGCTGCGCAGCAGCAGCGCGCTCGCTTCACGAAAATCGGCCACGGCCTTGGCCAGCACGCTGCGGGTCAGCTGGCCATCCTGCACGGTCTGGGCGAAGGCGCCGAAGCGCTCGTCGAGCGCGGTGGCCACCAGCATGATGTTGCCCAGCGGCGTGTTCAGTTCGTGCGCCACGCCGGCCACGATGCCGCCCAGCGAGGCCAGTTTTTCCGATTCCACGATCTGTTCCATGGCGCGCCGCAGCTCGCCCGTGCGCAGGTCGATGCGCTGCTCCAGTTCCTCGTTCAACTGAAGCAAGGTCTGCTCGGCGGCGCGGCGCGCGCGCACTTCCTCGCCCAGTTCACGGGCCAGCGCCGACAGCTCGGCCGTGCGCTCGGCCACCAGCGCTTCCTGGTAGCGCCGGTGGCGGTACAGCTCGCAGAACACGGTGACCTTGCTGCGCAAGACGACCGGCTCGATGGGCTTGATCAGGTAATCGACGGCGCCCAGCTCGTAGCCGGCGAACTGGTGCGGCTGCTCGGCCATGCCGGCCGTCACGAACACGATCGGCAGTTGCCGCGTCTTGGGATTGGCCCGCAGCAGGGTGGCCGTTTCCATGCCGTTCATGTCCGGCATCTGCACGTCCATCAGCACCAGCGCGAATTCGTGGCGCAGGCTCAAACGCAGCGCCTCGTTGCCCGATTCGGCGCACACCAGTTCCAGCCCCAGGTCGAAGTCCGCCAGCAGGGCCGCCAGCGCGGCCAGGTTCTCGCGCCGGTCGTCCACCAGCAGCACCGGCACCGGCAGCGGGCCGCCTATGCCAGCGACGGCGCCGTCGGGCAGCGGACGAATGGTGCCGCTACACATAGCGCTTCCGGTAAATGCGCAGGCCCGGCGCCAGCGCGTCGTAGCGGGGCGCGATGGCGCGCCCGTCCAGGCCTTCCTTCATGCCCAGGCACAGGAAGCCACCCGGCTGCAGACAGCCGTCGAACAGCGCCAGGCAGCGCTCCTTGAGGGCGGCCTGGAAGTAGATCATCACGTTACGGCAGATGACCATATGCATCTCCCCGATATCGGTGTCCGTCACCAGATTATGCTGGGCGAACACCAGGTTTTCCTTCAGCCCAGACATGACGATAGCATGCTCGTAACGCGCCGTGTAGTAGTCGGCGAATTGGGCCGTGCCGCCGCTATGCTGGTAGTTGCGGGTGAAGGCCTGCAACTGGCGCAGCGGATAGATGCCTTCGCGCGCCCGCTGCAGCACCGTTTCGCTCAAATCCGTCGCATACAGCCGGTAGCGGCCCCGCATGCCCGCCTCGTGCAGCAGGATGGCCAGCGCGTACACTTCCTCGCCGCTGGCGCAGCCGGCCAGCCAGATCTTGACGAACGGGTAGGTCTGAAGAAACGGCAGCACCTGGCGCCGCAGGGCCAGGAAAAAGGGCGGGTCGCGGAACATGTCCGTCACATGCACCGTGATCCCCTGCAGCAGCGTGGCGAACAGCGCCGGCTCGCGCAGCAGCCGGTCCTGGGCCTGGGAGAAGGTGGCGCAACCGGTGCCGGCCAGCCATAGCCGCAAACGGCGCTTGAGCGAGGACTGCGCGTATTGGCGGAAATCGTGGCCGTACACCTGCCGCACGCCCTCCAGCAGCAGGCCGATTTCCACGTCTTCGATATGGTCGGTCCGCATCGTGTCAGCCCTGGGTCCAGACCCGCAGCAACGACAGCAGCTTGACCGTGTCCAGCGGCTTGGCGATGTAGTCGCTGGCGCCGGCCGCCAGGCATTTCTCGCTGTCGCCCTGCATGGCCTTGGCCGTCATGGCGATCAGCGGCAGCGCGCGGTAGCGGGGCTGGGCGCGGATCGCCTTCATGGCTTCGTAGCCATCCATTTCCGGCATCATGATGTCCATCAGTACCACGCACACGTCCGGATGCTGTTCCAGCTGGCGCAGGGCTTCCTTGCCGTTTTCCGCCTCCACCACCACAGCGCCCTTGTCCGCCAACAGGCTGGTGAGGGAGAACACGTTGCGCATGTCATCGTCCACGATCAGCATCTTGCGGCCTTCGAACGGCGCCTCATCCGGCAGGGCCGCGACGGCGCCGCGGTTGGCGCTCGCCACTGCCGCGGCCTGGCGATGCACCGCCGCGTGCAGGCACAGCGCCACTTCGTCGGCCAAACGGTCGGCGCTGCGCTCGCCGCGCAGCACGATGCTGTCAGCATGCTGGCGCAGGCCGCGCTGCAGTTCGGGGTTTAGCTCGCGGGCCGAATGCAGCACCACGGGCAGCGGCTGGCCCGCCTGGCGCTGCACCTGCTCCAGCAGTTCCAGCGCCGGCATGCCGGCCAGTTCCAGGTCCAGGTCCAGCACCAGGCAGCCGACGCGCTGGCGCGCCAGCACCGCTTGCGCTTCGGCCGCACCGCGCGCGCCCATGGCGGCGATGCCGCGCATGGCCAGCTGGCTGCACAAGCTGCTGGCGGCGGCCGGCCGGTCTTCCAGCACCAGCACATGCCAGGGCGCGGCGCGGTCAGGCTGCGCGGCACCGGCCGCGCCGGGCAGCGCCAATGGCGCGGCGGCGGCAGGGGCGGCGGATGATGCGGCGGGGCCGCCGGCGGCGTTGGCGACGTTGGAGAGAGGGGCGCTGGCGTTGGCGTTGGCGTTGGCGCCGGCGCCGGCTCGGGCGGTCACGGGAGCGGCCGCGTCGCCGGCGGCGACCGGGGTGGCGTGCTCCATCGCGCTGGCGGAACCGTCCGCCGCGTCGTGGGCCGCCTGCAGCGGCAGCAGCAGTGTGAAGGTGCTGCCCTGCCCCAGCACGCTGTGCAGGGACAGGCTGCCGCCCAGCCGGGCCGCCAGTTGCAGCGAGATCGACAGCCCCAGGCCGGTGCCGCCATAGTGGCGCGAAATGCCGCCGTCAGCCTGGCGGAACGCTTCAAAAATCAATTGTTGCTGGTCTTCGGCCACACCGATGCCGGTATCGCTGACGGTGCAGGCCAGCATCGGCGGCCGGCCTTCCTGGGCCGGCGCCACGGACAGCCGCAGCGCCACTTCGCCGTGGGCCGTGAACTTGATGGCGTTGCCCAGCAGGTTGCGCAGCACTTGCGCCGTGTGCCGCCAGTCCAGCCGCAAGCGGGGTGGCACGGCCGGGTCCAGCGCCATGGACAGCCGCAAGCCCTTCTGCTCGGCGGTCGAACGGAACAGCCCATCGAGCGAGGCCAGCAGCTCGGCCGGCGCGCCATCCTCGTAGTGGCAATCGACCTGGCCCGCCTCCACCTTGGCCAGGTCGAGGATGTCGTTGATCAGGTTGAGCAAGTCCTTGCCGGCCGCGTGGATGGTGCTCGCGTATTCGGTCTGTTCGGGCGTCAGGTTGCCGGGCCGGTTATCGCGCAACAGGCCAGACAGGATCAGCATGCTGTTGAGCGGGGTGCGCAGTTCGTGCGACATATTGGCCAGGAATTCGCTCTTGTAGGCGCTGATGCGCTGCAGTTCCTCGGCCTTGTCCCAGATCTCGCGGCTGGCCTGCTCCACTTCCGCGTTCTTGGCGCGAATCTGCTCGCGCTGGCGTTCCAGCAGTTCCGCCCTTTCCTCCAGTTCCTCGTTGCTTTGCTGGAGTTCCTCCTGCTGCATGCGCAGTTCTTCGGCCTGGCGCTCCGTCTCGGCCAGCAGCGTGCGCGTGCGCTGGCGCGACAGGCTTACGTCGAAGCCGATCGCCACGCTTTCGCGCACCAGTTCCAGCCACGCCAGTTCCGCTTCGCTGTAGGAACGGAAGGCGCCGGCCTCCAGCGCGCCCACCACGTTGGCGCCGTGCAGCAACGGCAGCAGCACCACGCTGGCGGGGGCGGCCCGGCCCAGCGCGGAGGCGATGGTCAGATAGCCGGGCGGCACCTGGTCCAGCACCATGGTGCGCCGCTCCAGCACGGCCTGTCCCAGCACGCCTTCGCCCAGCGCCAGCGGGGCCGGCTCGCCATCGTCCGCCGGCAAGCCGTAGCCGGCCACGCGGCACAGCCGCGCGCTGGCCTCGTCGTACAGGTAGAACGCGCCGGCGCCGGCGCCGATGCGCTGGCACAGGTAGGACAGCACGCGGTCGGCCAGCACGGCCGTCTCAAGCTCGCCGCGCATGCGCAAATTGAGCTCGTTCTGGCCCAGCATCATCCAGTCGCGCTGTTCGCCCTGGAAGCGGCTGGCGCGCAGCGCGTCCAGCATGGTCAGGAAAGCCTGGTCCAGCGTGCTTTGCACCTGGCCCATGCGCATCACGGCGCGTTGCAGCTCGCCCACCTCGTCGTGCGCCACAGCCGCCAGCACGATGGCCGGCAACGGCGTCACGGTCAGCCGCCGTTCCAGGTCGCCGCGCGCGATGGCGCCGGCCGCCTCGATCTTGTCGCTGGCGCCGGCCGTCAGCACGCGGGCCGCATCCAGCGCCTGGCCCAGCGGCCGGGTCACGGAACGGATGATGACATGGCCCAGCGCCACGGCCAGCACGCACAACAGCAGCACGGCGCTCACCAGCACGGCCTCGGTCTGGTACTGGCTGGCCACGCGCGCGGCCAGCACTTGCTGCAGCGCGTCCAGCCCCGCTTCGGCCAGCCGGTGCTGGGTGTCGATGGTGTCGCTCAACTGGCGGTAGTAAGCCACCGCTCCGTAATCGAGCCGGAGCGGCTGGACGATCTGCTCGCGCGCCAGCCGCAGCGCCTGTTCGCCCTTGGCGCGGCTGGCGCGCATCAAGTCGGCCAGCCGGGTGCGCAACGCGCCGTTGTGGGTCAGCGCGATGGCCAGCGCGTCGTCGATGGTGTGGTAATAATCGTCGGCGCGGTCGGCGCGCGAGGCGATCACGATGCGATCGTTCATGTCGGCCGCGCCCCGCACCAGCATGGCGCCGCCGGCGCCGCGCAACTGGCCCAGGGTTTCGCGCAGCACGGGCGCGCGCACCAGCAGCGCATCGATCAGGAAATAGGAATCCGGTTCCGGGTCCAGCCGCAGGCCGGCATGGTCGATCACGTTTTCGTGCAGCCGGAACAGCTGCTCGATCAGGGCGCTGTGGCGCGCATAGCTGTCGGCCGCCGTCAGCGCGCCCTGGGCATCCTGGGCCGACAGCGCGCTCCATTGCTCCAGCACGCGGAACCAGGCCGCGCTGAGCTCGCGGTCATCTAAGTGCTGGATGTGGCGCTCCATCTGGGCGAACGCCTGGTCGGTCTCGCGCAGCTTGGCCATGGCCGGCGCGCGTGATGGCGCGTCGCCCGCCAGCGCCATGGATGCCAGGCCGCGATGCTGCTGCACCAGCCGCACCACCGTCAGCAGCGCGCGCGCCGGCGCAATGCCGTCCGCTTCCTGCTGCGCGATGGCGATGGTCTTGCTGGCCTCGTTCAGGAACAGGGCGGTGGGGATGGCCACCGTGACGCAGCCCAGCAGCGCCAGCAGCAGGAATTTTTGCCGCAACATCAGGCGGCCCAGAAACGGTGTTAACAAGGTCACTCCTCGAGATGAGCCATCCACTAGCCGCCGTCCGACAGGTGAGGCCGCGCCGCGCCGGATGCGTCCCACTGGTCCGGTGGTTGGCCACCGCGCGGCACGCTGGCCTGGCGCAGCAGCTGTTCCGTATGCTGGTGCGCCTGCTGCATGCTGAAGCACAGCGCGCACGCTTCGCGCACCAGCACCATCAATTCCTGTTCCAGCGCCGTGCAAGGCCGGAACGCGCCCAGCTCCACCACCCCCACGACCGTATCGCCATGCCACAGCGGCCATAAGGTGAGCACCGTGGGCCGGGCCGCGCCCAGCGCCGAGCCGATGGCCATGTATTCGGCCGGCACCGGGTCCAGGCACAGCATGCGCCGTTCACGCAAGGCTTGCCACGCCAGCCCATGGCCGGGCGCCAGCCGGGCCGGCGCGTCGTGCCGGCTCAATAGCGCGTAGGTGGCGACCCGCTCCAGCGCGCCATCGGCGGCCGCCACCAGGTACAAGGCCCCCATCCCGGCGCCCAGCCGCTGGGCCAGGTAACGCAGCACGCGGTCGGCCAGTTCGGCTGTGCTGTAGTTGCCCCGCATGGCTTCGCTCAATTCGTTCTGGCTGGTCTTCAGCCAGTCGCGTTCCCTGTCGCGCAGCCGGCCGGCCCGCAGCGACACCAGCATGGCGTCGAATGCGCCATCGAGCGCCCGTTGCAGTTCCAGGTTGCGCTGCACGGAGCGCAGCAAGCTGCCCAATTCATCGTTGCCTGGCGCGGCCCCCTGCAGCGCCAGCGCCGGCACCCGGGCCGGTTCCCGATCCAGGTCGCCGGCCGCGATGGCCTGGGCCGCCGCCACCTTGGCGTCGCTGGACGCGGTGAGCGTGTCGATCGCCGCCAGCGCCTGGTCCAGCGGGCCGGCGACGGCACGCTGGTAGAACAGCCACAGGAACAGCCCGGCCAGCAGCAGCAAGGCGGCCAGCGTGGCCAGCACGGCATAAATGGCGCGCCGGCCCGTCTCCAGCTGCAGGCTGGAATCGACTTCCAGCACGCCGCGCACATCGCCCAGCTTCCAGTTGGTGCGGGGACTGGAGGGCAGGCTGTTATGGCAGTCGATGCAGGACTGGGCGATCATCTTGTCGGCCAGCGCCACCCGCACCACGGTGGCGTTGCCCAGTTGCTCGGTGCGGGTGTAGGCCTGGTCGGGATGGTGCTGGAAATAGGCCCAGGCATCCTCGCCGAAGCTGTCGAGCACACGCTGGGCCCGGTTGGGGAAGGGATAGGGACTGTACAGCTTGAGGTTGACGCCCGAGTCGCGCAGCAGTTCGCCCAGTTCCAGCACCATGGTGACGGGCAGCGGAATGGTGTCCGGCTGGTCCAGATGGTCGCTGCCCACCCGCAGGCCGGGATGGCTCATCACCTTGGCCACCACGTTGGCCGTGTAGTACTGGCGCAGCAGCGTGAACTGGCGCGCCGTCTCGCGCGCGGCGCTGACGGCTTCCTGCTCGGCGTTGCGGGCGATGTAGCGCGGCACCACGATGGCGGCGGCCAGCGCGCACAGGCCCAGCGCGGCGCCTACGGGCAGGAACAATTTCCAGAAGAGGGAGCGGGGGGCCGCTGTGGTCATGATGGCTGGTCGCGTCGGCGTGGTATCCGTTGCTGCCAGCATAGCTTAATTGCCGCCCGGCGTGTACCGCCGTGGGGACGGTGGGGGCCGTTGTTGCGGACGCGCCGCACGGCGGCGCTGTCCTGGACGGCGCCGCCGTCCGGTTTGATCGGGGCCTGGCCCCGATTTCGCCTGCGATTGTGCTTGTCTTACGCGGCCGGCTTGAGCAGGTTGGCCAGCGCCACGTACTGGGCCAGGCCGACCGCTTCGGGCCGGTCGGTGGGCGTGATGCCGGCGGCCACGATCTGCTCCTCCGTGAACATGCCGGCCAGGCAGTTGCGGATCACTTTGCGCCGCTGCGAGAACGCTTTCAGCACCACCGCTTCCAGCGTGGCCTGGTCGCACGGCAGCGGATTCGCCACGGGGACCATGCGCACGATGGCCGAATCGACCTTGGGCGGCGGGTCGAACGCTTCCGGCGGCACCACGAACAGCAGCGACATCTGGTAGCGCCACTGCAGCATCACGGACAGCCGGCCATAGGTCTTGCTGCCCGGTTCAGCCACCATGCGCTCCACCACTTCCTTTTGCAGCATGAAGTGCTGGTCCTGCACCAGCGGCGCGAACTGGGCCAGGTGGAACAGCAGCGGGCTGGAGATGTTGTACGGCAGGTTGCCCACCACGCGCAGCTTCTGGCCGGGCGGCACCGGGATGGTGGAAAAATCGAACTTGAGCGCGTCGCCCGCGTGGATGGTGAGCTTGGCCCGGCTATAGGTTTTTTCCAGCCGCGCCACCAGGTCGCGGTCCAGTTCCACCACATGCATGTGGGTCACGGTGCGCATCAGCTGCTCCGTCATGGCGGCCAGGCCGGGGCCGATCTCCACCATGGCATCGCCGGGAGCGGGGTCGATGGCGTCCGTGATGGAACCCAGCACGTGCTGGTCGTGTAAAAAATTCTGGCCGAAGCGTTTGCGGGCGACGTGTTTCATGCGGATTCTTCTTGTTATGGGTGATAAGGGGGATAGCCGGCCGCGCGGCTGGCCTCGGCCATCCGCAGCGCGCTGTCGATGGCCGCCTCCATGCTGCCGCAGTCGGCCCGGCCCACGCCTTGCGCGGCCAGGTCCAGCGCCGTGCCATGGTCGACCGAGGTGCGGATCAGCGGCAAGCCCAGGGTGATGTTGACGCCGTGGCCGAAGGTGGCGTACTTCAGCACCGGCAAGCCCTGGTCGTGGTACATGGCCAGCACGCAGTCGGCCCGTTCCAGGTACTTGGGCTGGAACAGGGTGTCGGCCGGATAGGGGCCCGTCACGTCCAGCCCGCGCGCGCGCGCGGCCGCGATGGCCGGTTCGATGATCTCGATTTCCTCGCGCCCCAGGTAGCCGCCCTCGCCCGCGTGCGGGTTCAGGCCCGTGACCAGGATGCGCGGCGCGGCGATGCCGCATTTGACGCGCAGGTCGTGGCCGATGATGTCGAGGATGCGCGCCAGGCCATCCTGGCTCAGCGCGCCGGCCACGTCCTTGAGCGGCAAGTGGGTGGTGGCCAACGCCACCCGCAGCGGTGGCACGCCGGCCACGCCTTGCGGCTGGCCGGCCAGCATCATCACCACTTGGGATGTTGCCGTCCGGGCGGCGAAGTATTCCGTGTGGCCGGAAAATGCAATGCCGGCGTCGTTGATGGTGCTCTTTTGCAGCGGCGCCGTGACGATGGCTTCAAACCAGCCGGTCTTGACGCCTTCGATGGCCGCGTCCAGCGTGGCCAGCACGGCGCGGCCGTTGTTCTTGTCCAGCACACCGGGGTGGACGTGGGCTTCCAGCGGCACGTCGATCACGCTCAGGCGCTCGGCGCCGAAATGGGGCAGGCCGCCGTTGCGCACCGCTTGCAGCGACAGCGACGACAGCCGGATGGCGGGATCGATCTCGCCGGCCAGCATGGCCAGGTAGGCCGCGTCGCCCAGCAGCACGCAGTTGACCTCATGGCGGCGCGCCCAGGCGGCGCGGATGGCGATTTCCGGACCGATGCCGGCCGGTTCACCCACCGTGACGCCGAGCGCCGGGCGCACGCCGGGACGGCGCGCCGGCACGGCGGCCGGCGTGGCTGGCAGCGATATGCTCAGGGTGGTGGCCATGGGCTTACTTGGCTTCGTCGCGGAATTCGACGTAGGCGCGGTCGCGCACTTCGCGCTGCCAATCCTCCACGGCCTCGGCCAGCTTGCGCTCGCGGATGGCCTGGCGGGCCGCGTTGCGCTGGCGCTCCTTGGACACGTCGTCGCTCTTACGCTCCAGCACTTCGATCAGGTGGTAGCCGAAGCTCGATTCGACCGGCTGGCTCACTTCGCCCGGCTTGAGGGCGTTCATGGCCGCTTCGAACTCGGGCACCGTGTCGCCCGGGTACAGCCAACCGAGGTCGCCCCCCTTGGCGGCCGAGCCGTCGTTGGACACCAGGCGCGCCAGGTCCTCGAACTTGGCGGCCTTGTTGTCGAGACGTTCCTTCAGTTCCAGCAGCTTGCGCTTGGCGTCGTAGGCGCTCATGGTCGGGGTGACCTTGATCAGGATGTGGCGCGCGTGGGTCTGCTGGACGGCGGCGGCGGCCTGGCCATCGGCCACGCTGCGGCGGTCCACCACCTTCAGGATGTGGAAGCCACCGGCGCTCTTGATGATGGGCGTGACCTGGCCGGCCTTGAGCTTGACCAGCGCTTCAGTGAACAGCTCGGGCAGGCGGTCCGTGTTACGCCAGCCGATCTCGCCACCCTTGAGGGCGTCGCTGGCGTCCGAGAACGAGGCGGCCATCTTGGCGAAGTCGGCGCCGGTGCGCAGCTGGCGCATCACCTGCTCGGCGCGCTCGCGGCGGGCCGCGATCACTTCCGGCGTCGCGTTCTCGGGAATGCGGACCATGATCTGCGACAGGTTCAGTTCCACCTGCTCGGCGGCGGCGGCCTTCTCGGCGGCCAAATAGCTGTCCACCTCGGCGTCCGAGATCTGGATCTTGGCGTCCACCTCATGCTCGCGCAGGCGCTGCATGATGATCTCCTCGCGGATCTCCTCGCGGAAGGCGGCGAAGGTAGTGCCATCCTTTTCCATCTGGTTGCGCAGTTCCTGCACCGTCATCTTCTGCTGCTCGGCGATGCGGCCGATGGCGCGGTCGAGCATGGTGTCATCGACGCGCACGCCGAATTCCTTGGCCATCTGCATCTGGGCCCGCTCCACGATCATGCGTTCCAGGATCTGGTGGCGCAGGTCGGCCGCATCGGGCAGGGCCACGTTCTGCGCCTTCATGCGCTGGGTCACGGCCTGGATGCGGGCCGTCAGTTCCTGGCGCGTGATGACGTCATCGTTGACGACGACGACGATGGAATCGATCGGCGTGGTGCTGCTGGCCTTGGGCGCGGCGGCGGTGGCGGTTGCGGCGGCGGCCGGCGCGGCCGGGGCCGCGGCGACGGGGGCGGGCGCGGGGGCCGGCGTTTTTTTGCTCGAGAACATGCTGCAGCCCGAGGTGGCGGCGGCGCACA
The DNA here is from genome assembly GCF_014042355.1 of Rugamonas apoptosis. Classification (GTDB taxonomy): domain Bacteria; phylum Pseudomonadota; class Gammaproteobacteria; order Burkholderiales; family Burkholderiaceae_D; genus Rugamonas; species Rugamonas apoptosis. The sequence goes on along the minus strand of NZ_JACEZU010000015.1, from coordinate 122,667 downwards.
GCAACAGCGCTGCGATCTTCGTGTGGTGCATACTGGCTTTACGCATAATGGAGAACGCTCATGTGTCAGGGGTAAAAAAATGTAAACGGGCGGGCCACACGCTTAGCGGCCAAAGCCCTCATTCAAACGCTGGTAGCCGGGGATGCTGTTCTTCATCGCTTCCAGCGGATTGCCCACGCCCAGCTTGGACAGGCCATTCAGTTCCAGCTGGAAGAAGATGGGGGTGGAGACGTTTTTGGCGGTCGTCACGAAACGTTGGGCGCCCATGCGGAACACCCAGCAGTCGCCGTTGTATTCCAGTCCCACCAGCGATTCCAGCACCTTCTTGTTGAGCAGCGAGTAGCTGACCCGGCCCACGCCATACCAGCGCTGCGACACCGGCCACTGGCTCGACAGGTCGGCATTCTTGAAGCTGTCGCGCAGGTAGCGGTAGCCCAGGTTGAGCACCTTCTTCTGGCCCGGCTGCCACTGGATGGCGTAGTTGGAACTGACGGTCTGGTGCTGGCTGGGGTTGTACTGCACGGCGCTGTCGAAACCCCAGGTGTCGGAAATCCGGCCGCTGGCCGCCAGCAGCATGTCGGAGCGGCTGTCGTTGCTGGGGGTGGAAGCGTCCAGCTGCACCTTCTGGTCGCGGAAATAGAAGCGCTGGCCGAACGCCAGGCGCAAGCGCTCGGCGCCGGACGATTCCAGGAAGCGCGACACCAGCGCGGCCGTCAGCTGGTTGGCGTCGCCGATACGGTCCGAACCAATGAAGCGGTTCTCGCTGAACAGCTGGCTGAAGTTGAAGGTGGCGGCGGCCGTGTCAAAGGTAGGCAGGGCCGACTGGTCGCGGTACGGCGTGTTCACGTAGAACAGGCGCGGCTCCAGCGTTTGCGTGGTGGCGCGGCCGAACAGCTTGGCCTCGCGCTCGAACACCAGGCCCGAATCGAGCGAGAAGGTGGGCACACTGCGCGACAGGTCGCGGGCCGGGTCGGTATCGTGCGCGTCCAGCTGATACGTGCTGGCGTTGAGCATCAGCTTGGGCGTGACGAAGAAGCTGGGCCCGATGATGGGATAGCTGATCTGCGGAATGGCCACCAGCCGCGTGCCGCGCAATTCCGTCGGATGCCAGAAGCGCGTCAGTTCGCTGTCGAACTCCCAGTCGAAGCCGGCCACGTCGTAGCGGCCCGCGTGGAAATTCAGCGACGGCAGCCGGTCATACGGGCGCGACACGAACAGACTCGGGTCCGTGATGGAATCGGGATCCTGCAGCACCTGGTATTTCTGGACGCGGGCCGTCAGGCGCCAGTATTCGCCATGGTAGTCGCTGCGCAGCTCGCGCAGCAGCTGGCGCTCGGCGCTGCCGGCCACCGTCTTGGAAAAATCGTTCGGGTAGTTGTCGTCCGAGGCGGCGCGCACGCTCCAGCCGTAGGACCAATCCTTGGCCAGGTCCTGTTCATGGGTGGACTTGATGGTCCAGCGGTCGGTCTGGGTCTGCTTATCGTGCGGCAGCAGCTCCAGATAAGTCTCGCCGCGGTAGGTGCCGGCCTCCGTCTCGCCGATGTAACGGCCGTTGGCGCCCAGCTGGAAGCCGCGCCGCGGAATGATTTTCGGGTACAGCGTCAAGTCGCGGTTGGGCGCGATGTTGACGTAGTACGGCACCGTCAGTTCGGCCGCGCCCTTGGAGCCGAAACCGGGCATGGGCGGCAGCCAGCCGGAGCGGCGCGCGCCCGACAGCGAGAACGACAGGGCCGGCGTGCCGAGGATGGGCACGTCCTTGAAATAGACGATGGTCTGGCCGGCCGTGCCCACGTCGCGCCCGGAATCGAGATTGAGGCGGCTGGCCTTCAAATACCAGTCAGGGTTCGGCCCCTGGCAGGTGCTGTAGGTGCCGTCGATCACCAGCGCCTCATCCTCGTTGAGGAAGTTGACGCGCTGCGCCTTGCCTTGGGCATGATTCAATTCCATCTGGTAGGTGGGGTGCTGCATATAGCCCACGCCCGTGTCCAGATTGAGTTTCAGTTCATCGCCCGTGAAATAGTCGCCAAAGCGCCAGATACGCACATGGCCCTCCGCTTCCACCTCGTCCTCCACCTGGCGGTAGCAGGCCGTGTCGGCCTTGACGCGCGTCTTGCCCTTGACCAGTTCCACGTCGCGTGCCAGGTTCAGCTCGCGTTCGGGGCGGCCGCTGATGTCCTCGGCCTGGATGGTGGTGGGGGCGTTCGGGTCGTCCACCCGGGGTGGCCGCGGTTTGGCCGGGACCTGGGTCTGGGCCAGGGCGTGGACCGGCAACGCCGCCACGGTGACGAGGGCGGACAAGGCATATGCCCAGCGTTGCGAGGGGTAAGGGGCCAGGAACCAGCTCATGAAAGGTAGCGACTAAACACCATGACAGGCGATTTTTTGAAATGAATCCCTTATTATATGGGAATCTTCAGCTATTACCGGTTTCCACCGTCCGCTTCATGTCTTTATTATCAAATCAATCATCCGATTCCACCCCCTCCCCCGCCGCCGACGCGCGCCTGGCCATGCTCAAGGAGTGGCTCGCCCCCCTCGACCTGGTGCGGGTGGACACGGTGCGCCCCGCCTCGGCCGACGCCAGCTTCCGTCGCTACTTCCGGGTCGACGTGCTGCCGGCCCGGCAGGGCGCGCACGGCGCCACCCTGATCGTGATGGATGCCCCGCCCGAGCGCGAGAACGTGCCGGCCTTTATCAAGGTGCAAGGCTTGCTGGCCGAAGCCGGGGTGTCGGTGCCGGCCATCGTGGCACAGGACGCGGAACGGGGCTTGCTGCTGCTGTCGGACCTGGGCAACGCCACCTACCTGAGCGAACTGGATCACGACAATGCTTCCACCCTGTACGCGGAAGCGCTGGAAGCCCTGGTCAAGATCCAGCAAAGCAGCCAGCCCGGCGTGCTGCCGGAATTCGACCGCGCCTTCATGCTGCGCGAGATGAATCTGTTCCCCGAGTGGTACATCGGCAAGCACCTGGGCGCCACGCTGACGGAAGCCCAGGCGGCCGAACTGCAGAAAGTGTTCGACGCCATCCTGGCCCGTGCATTGGCCCAGCAGCAGGTGTTCATGCACCGCGACTATCATTCGCGCAACCTGATGCGCATCGACGCGGGCAACCCCGGCATCCTCGACTTCCAGGACGCCGTGTACGGCCCCATCACCTACGACGTGGCCTCGCTGCTGCGCGACGCCTACGTGCAGTGGGACGAGGAACTGGTGCTGGACTGGGCGATCCGCTACTGGCAGCACGCCAAGGCCGTGGGCCTGCCCGTCAACAAGGATATCGACGCTTTCTACAAGGACTTCGAGTACATGGGCCTGCAGCGCCACCTGAAGATCCTGGGCCTGTTCTGCCGCCTGAACTACCGCGACGGCAAGGCCGGTTACCTGGCCGACCTGCCCACCGTGATGGATTACGTGCGCAAGACGGCCAACCGCTACAAGGACCTCAAGCCCCTGGTGCGTCTGCTCGACACGCTGGAAAACAAGCAGCCGCAGGTCGGCTACACCTTCTAAGTTGATACGCTGACGGCGGAGGCCGGCCACGCCGGCGCCCGCCCAGCCACGAAAGCCCTCCATGAAAGCCATGATCTTCGCCGCCGGCCGCGGCGAGCGGATGCGCCCCCTGACCGACACCTGCCCCAAGCCGCTGCTGACCGTGCGCGGCCGGCCGCTGATCGTCTGGCACATCCTCAACCTGGTGCGCGCCGGCATCACCGACATCGTCATCAACCACGCCCACCTGGGCGACCAGATCGAACAGACGCTGGGCGACGGCAGCCAGTACGGCGCCCGCATCGCCTACTCGCCCGAAGCCACGGCACTGGAGACGGCCGGCGGCGTGGCCGCCGCCCGCCACCTGCTGGGCGATCAACCATTCCTGGCCATCTCGGGCGACATCTACTGCCCCTACTTCGATTTTGAAGAAGTCAAGGACGTGCTGCACGACGCCGACATGTGGGGCAACCCCTATCCGGCCGACAAGCGCGACGTGGCCTGGCTGTACCTGGTCAAGAACCCGCCATTCCACCCCGAGGGCGACTTCGGCCTGACCATGTACTCGGTCACCAACGATGGCGATCCGCGCTGGACCTTCGGCAATATCGGCGTCTACCGGCCCGAGATCTTCGACGGCATCGAAGCGGGCAGCCACGCCAAGCTGGGTCCACTGCTGCGCCAATACATCGAGCGGGGCCAGGTGGGCGGCGAAGTGTACGAAGGCGAATGGCACAACGTGGGCACCATCGCCCAGCTGGAAGCGCTGAACACCCCCGTACGCAACGGAGCGGCCAAGTGACCAGCGCCTGCGCCGCGCGGCGCGCCCGCCTGCTGGCGCAAATGGCGGAAATGGCGCCCGGCGCCGTGGCCGTGCTGCCCACGGCGCAGGAAGTGGCACGCAACGCCGACAGCGATTATCCCTACCGCCACGACAGCTATTTCTACTACCTGAGCGGCTTCACGGAACCGGAGAGCGTGGTGGTACTGGTGGCCGCGCGCGGCGACGCGCCGGCCCGCTCCATCCTGTTCTGCCGCGAGAAGAACGCGGAACGGGAAATCTGGGACGGCTTCCGCCACGGTCCGGAAGCGGCGCTGACCGCGTTCGGCTTCGACGCCACCTTCCCGATTGACGCGCTGGACGCGCAGATGGAACAACTGCTGGCCAACGCCCCGGCCCTGTACTACGCGCTGGGCAACGATGCCGAACTGGACGCGCGCGTGCGGCGCTGGCTGGCCGCCGTGCGGCGCCAGGCCCGCCTGGGCGTGACGGCGCCCGCCGCCGCCCACGACTTGCTGCCGCTGCTGGACGAGATGCGCCTGCTCAAGGACGACGGCGAACTGGCCATCATGCGCCGCGCCGCCGCCATCTCCGGCCGCGCCCACGCGCGCGCCATGCGCGCCACCCGCCCTGGCATGCATGAATACGAAATCGAAGCGGAACTGCTGTACGAATTCCGCCGTAGCGGCGCCCAGCATCCGGCCTACAGCTCCATCGTGGCCAGCGGCGCCAATTCCTGTGTACTGCACTACAGCGCCAACAACGCGCCCTGCCACGACGGCGACCTGCTGCTGATCGACGCCGGCTGCGAGCTCGATGGCTACGCCTCCGACATCACCCGCACCTATCCCGTCAACGGCCGCTTTACGGCGCCGCAGCGGGCCTTGTACGAACTGGTACTGGCGGCGCAGGCGGCCGCGCTGCACGCCATCAAGCCGGGCCACCGCTACACGGCCATTCACGACGCCGCGCTGCAAGTGCTGGCGCAGGGCATGCTGGACCTGGGCCTGCTGGACCAGAACAAGACCGGCGGCGTGGCCGACGTGATCGCCAACAAGAGCTACCTGCCGTTCTACATGCACGGCACCGGCCACTGGCTGGGCATGGACGTGCACGACGTGGGCCAATACCGCGACGTGGGCGCGCCGGACAAACCCTCGCGCCCACTACAGGCGGGCATGGTGCTGACAGTGGAACCGGGCATCTACGTGCGTCCCGCCGAGGGCGTGCCGGAACAGTTCTGGAATACCGGCATCCGCATCGAGGATGACGTGATCGTCACCCCGACCGGCCATACCATCATCAGCGCCGCCGCCCCTAAATCGGTGGCCGATATCGAACACCTGATGCAACAGGCCCCCTAACCGGCACCCAACAGGCACCAACGACGCACCAACACAGGCACCAACACAGGCACCATGAATCCAAGCATCGCCACACTCCATCCCGCGACCAGCGCGACCACCGCAGCCCCCACCACCGATCTCGACATCGCCATCTGCGGCGCTGGCCCGGCCGGCATGGCACTGGCCGCATTGCTGGTCAAGCGCGGCATGGCGCCGCAGCGCATCGGCCTGATCGACGCCAAGACATTGGCCCAGGCCAGCAACGATCCGCGCTCGCTGGCCCTGTCCTACGGCAGCCGCCAGATCCTGGAGCAAACCGGCGCATGGCCCGTGATCGGCACCCCGATTCACCAGATCCACGTATCGCGCCGGGGCCAGTTCGGCCGCAGCCTGATCGACCGCGAAGAACACGGCGTGCCCGCGCTGGGCTACGTGACGCGCTATGGCGATCTGGTGACGGTGCTGGGGGCCGTGTGCGAACGGGCCGGTATCCGCACGCTGCGCCCCGCGCGCGTGACGGGCAGCGTGGAACACGAGGACCGCATCGACCTGCACATCCTGCACGAAGGCGAGCAGGACGCGCGCACCCTGAGCGCCGCCATCATGGTGCAGGCCGAGGGTGGCCTGTTCAGCGACCAGGAAAGCAAATCCGTGCGGCGCGATTACGAGCAGACGGCCATCATCGCCCAGGTGCGCACCAGCGCGCCCATCGCCCACCGCGCCTACGAGCGCTTCACGGAACAGGGTCCGCTGGCACTGCTGCCGCAGGACAGCCGCGATGGCCAGGCCGAATATTCGCTCGTGTGGTGCGCGCGCCCCGACCAGGCGCAAGCGCTGCTGGCACTGGACGACGCCACCTTCCTGGCACAACTGGGCGCAGCCTTCGGCGATCGGCTCGGCAAATTCGTGGCCGCCACCCCGCGCCTGGGCTTCCCGCTGGGATTGAACGCGGACGCGCGCAGCACGGCGCGCTCAGTCGCCATCGGCAACGCGGCCCAGACCATGCACCCGGTGGCGGGCCAGGGGCTCAATCTGGGCCTGCGCGACGTGGCCGTGCTGGCGCACCTGCTGGCGCCGGCCGCCACGCCGGACAACCTGGCGCGCTACACGGCCCAGCGCCACGCCGACCGCAGCACGACCATGCGCCTGACGGACACCATGGCCCGCATCTTCGCCAACGACACGCCGGCGCAAGCCCTGCTGGGCATCTCGCTGGCCGCCATCGACCTGTTCCGCCCCGCCCGCAGCGTGCTGGCGGAACTGATGATGTACGGGCGGCGCTAGCTAACAGCAGTAGCAAACAGCGAAACGCAGGGCCAACCGTGGGGCCAATCGCGGGGCCGGTTCCCACATCGCGCCTCGAAAACGATGGCAATGTTATTGGTTTGTTCATCGTGCCCGCGGCCTATTGCCCCCAAACCGAAATTCCGTTATATTGAACTGAAGTTCTGTATATCGGACTTCCGCAACGAAGTCTGGTCATCAGCGAATTTGCATCAAGAGTCGGTTGAACCGACGCCAACCTGCCTACCCGGGCAAGGTGGAAGCCTTTACGGCGATGCGGCCTATTAACGGCAACGAAGCGGGCGCGACATGGATTGCTCCGAATCGGGCCAAGCTTTCTGGAGTCACCATGAGCACGCAAACGTCCCACTCCCCCTCCAACGATACCAGCGCATGGCGCAGCCAATTCCGCATGACGCATACGTTTCATCTCTTGCTGGGCACAAATGAACCTGTCGCCGGCGAAGTGGAATCGGCGTTGAAACGCGCCCAGGCGCGCATCGAGAAATGGGTGATCGTGCGCCGTGGCGGCTGTTACGAGCATTGCATCGTCGTCGAGGGCATTGATGACGAATCGGCGCGCGCGCTGCGCAAGGAGTTCGCGGGCCTGACCGGCCAGATCAAAGTGCATGTCGAGCACATGCTGCACTTTGATAGCGGCACGGCACGCCACTGAAGCCAGCGCGGAATCTGTTTCAACCGAGATCCTTCCGATATTGGATGAATCCGGCGTTCGTCGCGACCTGGTCATACAGCGTGCGCGCAGTCGTATTGGTTTCGTGGGTGAGCCAGTACACGCGGCTCGCGCCAGCGTCGCGCGCTTGCGCGTAGACGGCCTCGATCAGCGCGCGGCCAACACCACGTCCACGCGCGTCGTCCGCCGTGTACAGGTCTTGCAGATAACAATACGGTCCGGCCGTCCAGCATGAGCGATGATAGATCGCGTGCACGATACCGAGCAAGCGACCCGCATCATCGAAGGCGCCGAGCACGAACATCGGCTCGGCGGCATCGAGAAGCCGCGCCCATGTCGTCGCGAACATTTCCTCGCTCAGTGCGGTGTGGTAGAACGTCTGGTAGTCGCGCCACAACGCACGCCACGCCGCTTCGTCGGTGGCGGCGAGCGGCCGAACTGCCAGCGCGGGAAGTTGTGCTCCTTGCCAATCTGGCAGAGCGGTGCCAATTGCTTGTTGAAACGAATTCAATCTGACGGTCATGGGTTTGCCTTGCACTTTAGGTTGATGGGAATGGGCCTAAAGATAGGACAAATGTGGTGCTCTCAAAAGATCCACGGCACGCGATTTTCTTGGGGCCACGGCGGCACAGGACTTCGGCCAAGAAAAAAGCCGCACCGCCGTGAGGCTGGTGCGGCTTTTCGGAACGGCGGCGCGGCTTAGTCGACCGCTTTCACCATATCCTCGATGACCTTCTTCGCATCGCCGAACACCATCATGGTATTGGCCTGATAGAACAGGTCATTGTCCAGGCCCGCATAGCCGGAAGCCATGGACCGCTTGTTGACGATGATGCTCTTGGCCTTGTACGCCTCCAGGATCGGCATGCCGGCGATCGGCGACTTGGGATCCTTGGCGGCGGGGTTGACCACGTCGTTCGCGCCCAGCACCAGCACCACGTCGGTCTGGCCGAATTCGCCGTTGATGTCTTCCATCTCGAACACCTGGTCGTACGGCACTTCCGCCTCGGCCAGCAGCACGTTCATGTGGCCTGGCATACGGCCGGCCACCGGGTGGATCGCGTACTTCACCGTCACGCCCTTGTGGGTCAGCTTCTCGACCAGTTCCTTCAGCGAGTGCTGGGCGCGCGCCACGGCCAGGCCGTAGCCAGGCACGATGATCACGGTTTCCGCATTCGACATGATGAAGGCCGCGTCGTCGGCCGAGCCGGACTTGACGGGACGCTGTTCCTGCGCGCCGGCCGGGCCAGCGGCCGCCGCGTCGCCGCCGAAGCCGCCCAGGATCACGTTGAAGAACGAGCGGTTCATGGCCTTGCACATGATGTAGGACAGGATCGCGCCCGAGGAACCGACCAGCGAACCGGCGATGATCAGCATGGCGTTATTGAGCGAGAAGCCGATACCGGCCGCGGCCCAACCCGAGTACGAGTTCAGCATCGACACCACCACCGGCATGTCGGCGCCGCCGATCGGGATGATGATCAGCACACCCAGTACGAAGGCGATGGCCGTCATCAGCACGAACGGCATCCAGGCTGGCTCGGTGCCGCCGGCGGTGACGAACACCAGGCCCAGGCCCACCATCACGATGGCCAGGATCAGGTTCAGCATGTGCTGGCCCGAGAAGCTCACCGGCGCGCCCTGGAACAGGCGGAACTTGTATTTGCCCGACAGCTTGCCGAACGCGATCACGGAGCCGGAGAAGGTGATGGCGCCCACGAAGGTGCCGATGAACAGTTCGATGCGGTTACCGAACGGCAGCGCCTCGCCCACGGCGGCGATGCCGAAGGCGTGCGGTTCCGACACGGCGGCCACCGCGATACAGACGGCGGCCAGGCCGATCAGCGAGTGCATCGCCGCGACCAGTTCCGGCATCTTGGTCATCTCGACCTTCTTGGCCAGCGTGGCGCCGATGCCGCCGCCGACCACCACGCCCAGCGCCACCAGCGCGAAGCCCATGCCGCCCTGCTCCACTTCGGCCTTGAGCTTGAGGATCAGCGCCAGCGTGGTGATGGCGGCGATCGCCATGCCCGACATGCCGAACACATTACCCTTGCGCGCCGTGGCCGGCGAGGACAGTCCCTTGAGCGCCTGGATGAAGCACACCGAGGCGATCAGATACATCATCGTGACCAGGTTCATGGTGATGAAATTCATGCTTTGCTCCCTTCACCGACGGCAGCGGGGGCGTGCTTGGGCGCTTGCGCCTTGGGCTCTTTTTTCTTGAACATCTCCAGCATGCGCTGGGTGACGAGGAAGCCGCCAAACACGTTGACGGCCGCCAGCGCCACCGCCACGGTGCCGGCGATCTGGCCCACCGGGCCGGTGGTGAGCGCGGCGGCCAGCATGGCGCCCACGATGATGATGGCCGAAACGGCATTGGTGACGGCCATCAGCGGCGTATGCAGCGCCGGGGTGACGGTCCAGACCACGTGGTAGCCGACGTAGATGGCCAACACGAAGATGATCAGATTGATGATGGTGTGACTGACTTCCATGATTTCTCCAGATTCGGTTATTTGCGCAGCACGTCGCCGCCGGCGCATACCAGGGTGGCCTTGATGATCTCGTCCTCGCGGTCGATCACGAGCTTGTCTTCCTTGTCGATGATCAGCTTGAGGAAGTCGAGCACGTTGCGCGCATACAGGGCCGAGGCGTCGGCCGCCACCAGCGTGGCCAGGTCCGGCTCGCCGACGATGTAGACGCCATGCTTGAGGACCGTCTTGCCCAGTTCCGACAGCGGGCAGTTGCCGCCTTGCGAGACGGCCAGGTCGACGATCACGGAACCGGGTTTCATGGCCTTGACCGTCTCTTCGGAGATCAGGGTCGGCGCGGCGCGGCCGGGGATCAGGGCGGTGGTGATGATGATGTCGGCCTGCTTGGCCCGTTCATGCACCAGCTCCGCCTGGCGGCGCATCCAGTCGGCCGGCATGGGCCGCGCGTAACCGCCCACACCCTTGGCGATTTCCTTTTCCTCCTCGGTCAGGAACGGCACGTCGATGAACTTGGCGCCCAGCGATTCAACCTGCTCCTTGACGGGCGGACGCACGTCCGACGCCTCGATCACGGCGCCCAGGCGCTTGGCCGTGGCGATGGCCTGCAGACCGGCCACACCCACACCCATGATCAGCACGCGGGCCGCTTTCACGGTGCCGGCGGCCGTCATCAGCATCGGCATGAAACGCTGGTAGGTATTGGCCGCCATCATCACGGCCTTGTAGCCGGCGATGTTGGCTTGCGACGACAGCACGTCCATCGACTGGGCGCGCGTGATGCGGGGCACGGCTTCCAGCGCGAACGCCTGCAGCCCGGCAGCAGCCATGGCGGCGATGTTCTCGCTATCGAACGGATTGAGCATGCCGATCACCACGGTGCCGGCTTTCATCAGGCCACGTTCGTCGGCGTTGGGGGCGCGCACCTTGAGCACCACCTCGGCGGCGAACGCTTCGGCGGCGCTGACGATCTGGGCGCCGGCGGCCGCGTAGGCCTCGTCCGTCACCGAGGCCGGCATACCTGCGCCAGACTGCACCACGATTTGATGTTTCGCTGCGAGCTTCTTGACTGTTTCGGGCGTCGCCGCAACTCGGGTTTCGCCCGACCGCGTCTCGGCCGGTATGCCTATTCTCATACAATTGCCTCCAAAGGATTAATAAACTGACTAGACGATAGAAATCTAACACGGAATGCCATGGCGACTGGCTATTTGTCCGGGCACTTCGATAGTGCTGTCCCACTAATCGGGGGGTGGACGGCTGCGCCGTTGGCTTTACTATACTTAGTATGCATTTATCAATAAATAGGTCAATTATCACTTCATTTATTACTATTTGTAATGAAATTGTGCGGATTTACAACTGCAACCCAATAAAATTCTGCTGCGTAGCAACAATCCACCTCAAGTTTGAGCAATTTCAATGCCAAGCGGCCCAGAAGTCATACGGCTGTCATAACCGGAGCAGCAGAACAGGCTAAAATGGCGGCTCTTTCAAGGATGACCCATGCCGCGTATCTGGAAACCCTCTGTGACTGTCGCCGCCATCATCGAACTCGATGGCAAGTTCTTGCTGATCGAAGAAGAGACCAGCGAGGGCGTGCGCATCAACCAGCCGGCCGGGCACCTGGACCCGCACGAGTCGCTGGAACAGGCCGTGATCCGCGAAACGCTGGAGGAGACGGCGCACGAATTCACGCCCACGGCGCTGGTGGGCATGTATATGTCGCGCTACACCTCGCGCCGCACGGGCGAGGAAGTGACCTATCTGCGCTTCACCTTCTGCGGCGTGCCGGGCCAGCGCCACGAGCGGCCGCTGGACGAGGGCATCCTGCGCACCATGTGGCTCACGCGCGACGAGCTGGCCGCCTGCCGCGACCAGCACCGCAGCCCGCTGGTGCTGCAGTGCGTGGACGAATACCTGGCCGGGCGGCGCGCCCCGCTGGAACTGCTGCACACCCACGCTTCCGTGTTCAAGGAAGTGGTATCGAATGATTAAAGTAACGGAATAAGCAAGATGAGCAAGAAAAAAGTCGTGATCGGTATGTCAGGCGGGGTCGATTCCTCGGTCGCGGCGTGGATGCTCAAGGAGCAGGGCTACGAGGTGGTGGGCCTGTTCATGAAGAACTGGGAAGACGACGACGACTCCGAGTACTGCTCCACCCGCCAGGACTGGATCGACGCGGCCAGCGTGGCCGACGTGATCGGGGTCGACATCGAGGCCGTCAACTTCGCGGCCGAATACAAGGACCGCGTGTTCGCCGACTTCCTGCGCGAATACCAGGCCGGCCGCACCCCCAACCCGGACGTGCTGTGCAACGCCGAGATCAAGTTCAAGGCCTTCCTGGACCACGCCATGCACCTGGGCGCGGACCTGATCGCCACCGGCCACTACGCGCGCGTGCGCCAGAATGGAACACAGTTCGAATTATTGAAGGCGCTGGACCACACCAAGGACCAGAGCTACTTCCTGCACCGTCTTAATCAGGCGCAGTTGTCCAAGACCCTGTTCCCGCTGGGCGAAATCCCCAAGACGGAAGTGCGCAAGATCGCTGAAAAGCTGGCCCTGCCCAACGCGGCCAAGAAGGATTCGACCGGCATCTGCTTCATCGGCGAGCGCCCGTTCCGCGAATTCCTGAACCGCTACCTGTCCTACAAGCCGGGCCCGATGAAGACGCCGGACGGCAAGGTGGTGGGCGAACACGTGGGCCTGAGCTTCTACACGCTGGGCCAGCGCAAGGGCATCGGCGTGGGCGGCATGAAAGCCTACAAGAAAGACGATGGCAGCAGCGACGCCTGGTACGTGGCGCGCAAGGACATCGTCAACAACACGCTGTATATCGTGCAGGGCCATGACCATCCATGGCTGCTGTCGTCCACGCTGCGCGCGGATCAAGCCAGCTGGATCGCCGGCACGCCGCCGGCGCCGCGCGCGCTGTCGGCCAAGACCCGCTACCGCCAGGCCGACGTGGCCTGCACCGTCACGCCGGACGGCGACGCCAACTTCGCATTGCAGTTCGAGCAAGCCCAGTGGGCCGTCACGCCCGGCCAGTCGGCCGTGCTGTACGACGGCGACGTGTGCCTGGGCGGCGGCATTATCGCCGGTTCAGACTTCAGCGCCTGACGGGTCGCCGCCGGGCGCTCCGTCATCGGATGGCCCATCGGCGCCGCCCTGCTGGACCGCCATGGCGGCGCGCTGGCGCTTGACCATGGCGATCACCGTGTTGCGGATGGTATTGAGCACGGTGTCGGCCTTGAACGGCTTGACGATGAAACCGTTCACGCCCATCGCGTGCGCCGCCTGGATGGTGGCTGCGTCGAATTCGCTCGACACCATGAAGATCAGCGTCTTGGGCCAGTTGCCCTTGATTTCGCGCACCACGGCGGTATCACTTTCGATCTGCTCGCGGGCGATGCAGACGATGTGGGGGTGGTGCTTGAGCAGCAGCGTCATGCCGCTGGCGCAGGTGTGGCTCTGTCCCACCACGTCGTAGCCGCCGTCGAGCAGGACGGTGTTGAGCAGGCCGCGGGCCACGGCGCTGCTGTCGATAATGACTGCCTTTAACATCGTAAAACCTTTCTCGTGGACGCGCCGCCGGCTCCGAGTTCACTAGGGCCGATCCCAGGCCAGCATGTTCCAGCTCACGCCGACCCGCACATCCGTTTTCAATTGCACCAGTTGTCGAGAAAGATACAACATTTCCCGCTCTTTTCGTAAAGTTTCTCCTAGTACATCCTTCAGAATGCCGGCGCCGGCCATGATCGCGTCCAGATTGCCGTATGTACGCAACAGTCGGGCCGCCGTCTTGGCGCCCACTTTGGACACGCCGGGGATGGCATCGGTGGCATCGCCCATCAGCGCCAGCAAGTCCGGCAACTGCTCGGGCGGCACGCCCCATTTGCGCTCGACCCAGGCGTGGTCGTGCCATTCGCCCTTGAAGTGATCCCACACGCGGGCGCCGTTGGCGATCAAGGGGTGCAGGTCCTTGTCGGTGGTGGCCACGGTGGCTTCGCCGCGGCCCTCGGCCAGCCAGCGCAGCACCACGGTGCCGATCACGTCGTCGGCCTCCACTTCCGGCAGCGACACCACGCGCAAGCCCCAGCCTTCCAGTTGCGTGTAAAACGCCGGCAGCGCCGCCCGCAGCTCGGCCGGCATGGGCGCGCGCCCGGCCCGGTAGCCCGCATACAGCGCGTGGCGCCAGGTGGGGCCGCCGAAATCGAAGGCCGGCAGCACGTGGCTCGGTTCATGTTCGTTGATCAGCTTGCGGAACGAGGACAGCGCGTGGCGCAGCGCGATTTCGGCCTTCTCCGGCGAATCGGGTTCGGGGCTCGCTTCGTAGACGCGGCGCACGATGTTGAGGCCATCGATGGCGAGGAGTCGGCTCATGGCGTATTCATGGGGACGGATGCAAGCGCGCATTCTACTCCACGACCTATACGGGCAGAAGCCGTTTGGCGCAAACTCGCGGCAGATGCCGCTTGCTTAGCCTACGCGCACGTCACGTCCATCTGGTCGCCGCCTATTTCAGCAATTCGTATGGCCCGCCCCGCTCCAGCGCGCGCTGGAACGCGGGGCGCGCGTGGATGCGGTCGAGGAAGGCGCGCAAGTGGTGGCGGCGGCCATCGAGGCCGGCGCGGGCGGCGGCCGCCTCCAGCGGAAAACTCATCTGGATATCGGCCGCGCTGAATTCGGCGCCGGCGAACCACAGGTGCTGGCTCAGTTCGGCCTCCAGGTAATCGAGGTGCTGCTCGATCTGCGGCTGGATGTACATCGACTTGACCTTTTGCGCGATGGCGCGCGCCACCGGCTTGATGAAGAACGGCGCCGGTCCCGATTCGACCCGGTCGAACACCAGCTTCATCAGCAGCGGCGTCATGGCCGAGCCTTCCGCGTAGTGCATGAAATACGTCCAGCGCCGCTTGTCGGCCGTGCCCGGCGGCGGCACCAGCATGCCGTTGCCGTAGCGTTCGACCAGGTACTCGACGATGGCGCCCGACTCGGCCACCGTCACGTCGCCATCCGTGATCACGGGCGACTTGCCCAGCGGGTGGATGGCGCGCAGCGCCGCCGGCGCCAGCATGGTCTTGGGGTCGCGCTGGTAGCGCACGATCTCGTATTCCAGGCCCAGTTCTTCAAGCAGCCACAGCACGCGCTGGGAACGGGAGTTGTTGAGGTGGTGGACAACGATCATGGGGCTTCCTGGTCAAGGTGGGGACGGGCACACCTTGCCAGCTTAACACTGTTGCCGCGAACCAGCCGCCAGTCGCTTGCCGCGCGGAAAAAGCAGTACACTCGCTGACGACGGCATGCTGGCATCGCGCCACCGCCCCCATCATCACCGCACCGGAGCGCCCATGAAGTTTCTGACCCTGCGTTACCTCGCCTTCCAGCTCGCCATTGCCACGCTGGTGCTATCGCTGTTGATGGGCACCAACCCGTGGCTGCCGCTGGCGGCCGCCGCGCTGGTGCTGGTGGGCGTGGCGGACCTGCTGCAGACCCGGCGCGCGCTGCGCCGCAACTATCCCATCCTGGCCCATTTGCGCTTCCTGCTCGAGGCGATCCGGCCCGAGATCCGCCAGTACTTCCTGGAGGACGACACGCAAGCGGCGCCGTTCTCGCGCAACCAGCGCAGCATCGTCTACCAGCGCGCCAAGGTGGAGACGGACAAGCGCCCGTTCGGCACCCAGCTCGACGTCTACCAGGATGGCTACGAGTGGATCAACCATTCGATCGCGCCCGCGCCCGAGGCCGGCCACGACTTCCGCATCGACATCGGCAAGCACCCGGACTGCCCGCGCGCCCAGCCCTATTCGGCCAGCGTGTTCAACATCTCGGCCATGAGTTTCGGCGCACTGTCGGCCAACGCCATCCAGGCCTTGAACGGCGGCGCCCAGCTCGGCCACTTCATGCACGACACGGGCGAAGGCAGCATCAGCCCCTACCACCGCATGCATGGGGGCGACCTGGTGTGGGAAATCGGTTCCGGCTACTTCGGTTGCCGCAACGCCGACGGCAGCTTCTCGGAAGAGCGCTTCGTGGCCAACGCCTGCACGGAACAGGTGAAGATGATCGAACTGAAATTGTCGCAAGGGGCCAAGCCGGGCCACGGCGGCGTGCTGCCCGGCGCCAAGGTGACGATCGAGATCGCCACCACGCGCGGCGTGCCGCAAGGCCAGGATTGCGTGTCGCCGGCCAGCCACTCGGCCTTCTCCACGCCGCTGGAAATGCTGGCCTTTATCGACCGCCTGCGTAACCTGTCGGGCGGCAAGCCGACCGGCTTCAAGCTGGCCATAGGCCACCCGTGGGAATTTTTCGGCATCGTCAAAGCCATGCTGGCCACCGGCATCACGCCCGACTTCATCGTCGTCGATGGCGGCGAAGGCGGCACCGGCGCGGCGCCGGTGGAATTCACGGACCACGTGGGCACGCCGTTGCAGGAAGCGCTGCTGTTGGTGCATAACACGCTGGTGGGCGCCGGTCTGCGCGAGCGGATCAAGATCGGCGCCTCGGGCAAGGTGATCACGGCGTTCGACATCGCCCGCCTGCTGGCCCTGGGCGCGGACTGGTGCAACTCGGCGCGCGGCTTCATGTTCGCGCTGGGCTGCATCCAGTCGCAGCACTGCCACACGGACCGCTGCCCGACCGGCGTGGCCACCCAGGACAAGCTGCGCCAGCGCGCGCTAGTGGTGCCGGACAAGGCGCAGCGGGTGGCCAACTTCCATCAGAACACCATGAAGGCGCTGGCCGGGCTGGTGGCCGCCGCCGGACTCACCCATCCAGCGCAATTGCAACCGCACCACCTGGTGCGGCGCATCTCGCCCAATCAGGTCAAGCTGGCGTCCCGCCTGTTGCCCTACCTGGACCCGGGACAGTTGCTGGACCCCAGCCAACTGTCGCGCCTGCCGCCCGTGTTCGGCATGTACTGGCCGATGGCGCAGGCGGAATCGTTTCATCCGCTGGCGTGAGCCAGCAGCGGTTTCGCCGCACCGGGCGAGTCCGCCTTGACCTGTCAGGCCGGCGGCAGCATGTCATGCTGCACGGCCCATTCGCGCAGCGCCGCGTTCATGCGTTCTTGCCAGCCGTCACCCGTGCTGATAAAGGCATGCACCAGGTCGCGGTCAAACAAGGTGCTGACGCGGACGCCATGGGTTTTGATGAACTCCGTCCAGGGGACCATCTGTGCAAGCTGTTCATCCGTCAACGGCTGCGCGTCGGGGTCGGCCAGGGCGGCGGCGGTGATTTCGGCATCCTCTTCCGGTGTAACAAAAACAATCTTACGCTTGTCTAACATAACGTTGCTCCTCTCTTGCATTCGCCTTGCGTAAACTGATCACGCGCAAAGCATCATCTCGCTCCTCATATGCTAAAAAATACAAACGAACACCGATCAGACCAACGGCGCACATGCGCACCTCATTGTATTCAAAGCGCTGATCGGGCCAGCTCACCGCCGTGTCCCATTCGAAATCTTCTGCACGCGCCAACGAAATCTTATGCTTGCGCCGGTTGAGCTTGTCTTTCCCGGGATCAAAGGTGATCGCCGTCTGTCATGTTATCCGCAATGTGAAAAACTTCAACGGACACTTTAACAACACCGCGATCAACGCATTTGCGCTGGCGCAGCGCGACAGTGATCAGCCACGCGCAAACAGAACCGCGCGATCAAGCCTGCAAATCTGGATCGTCCTGCAGTAGTGCTGTCAGCCAGTCGGCGAATACGCGCAGGCGTGGCGACGCCATGCGGCCCTGCGGATAGAGCAGTGAGATGGGCATTGGGGTAGGCAGCGTACCGGACAACACCTCTACCAGGGCACCACTGCGCAAGTATTCACGAACCTGGTACTTGGCCGCTTGAGATAATCCCATCCCTTGTAATGCACAGACGACGTTTGCTTCAGCATCGTTGACCGCGATGGCGCTGCGTACCTCCACTCGCACCACATGACCATCCACCACAAAATCCCAATCGTATGGTCGCCCCGTCAGGCCAGAGAAGTGCGACACGCCCCGGTGCTCGCGCAGGTCATCGAGAGATTGCGGCACGCCATGCGTCTTGAGGTACGCCGGCGCAGCGCAGGTAACAAAGGCCATATTGCCAAGCCGACGAGCAATCATGGTGGAGTCCTGGAGTACGCCTACCCGCACTGCGCAGTCCAGACCTTCCGCGATCAAGTCCCGGATGCGCTCACTCTGGCTTACGACCAGCTCAACTTCAGGGTACCGTTCGCAGAACTTGGCGATGTGCGGCATGACGATATTTCGGCCGAAGGTACCCGGAAGTTCTACCCTGAGACGGCCACGCGGCGGCCCAGCGTTCGGACCACGAAAAGTACCTTCAGCCTCTTCCACGGCCTGCAGGATGGCCAGGCACTGATGGAAGTACTGTGCGCCATCCTGCGTAAGGGAGAGACGGCGCGTGGTGCGCTGTAGCAGCTGCGTGCCGAGATAGGCCTCGAGTTTTTTGATGGTGGCGGTGAGTGCGGCGCGCGGCAAGTCCAACGTCTCGGCAGCCTTGGTGTAGCTGTTCGCTTCGACGATGCGGACAAAGGTCTGCATGGCTTTTAGTCTGTCCATTGTTCACATTAAGTGAAAATACCAAGTGCATTATGCCCTAATTATCTTTATCCGCCTTTTGTCTAAAATTTGTTCATCGAAATCCCCCACTGGAGTTACATCATGAGCAAAGCAGAAGAAAAAGATATCAGCCCCGGCATGGTCAGCTTGCTGGCAACCGCTACCGGTCTGATCGTGGCAAGCCTGTATTACGCCCAGACCTTGGTTGGTCCAATCAGCTCCTCGACTGGAATGTCGCCCGAAGCCGCAGGTCTTATCGTTACCCTGACTCAGATTGGCTACTGTATCGGTCTGCTGTTCATCGTCCCTCTGGGCGACCTGCTGGAAAACCGCCGCCTGGTTTTCGCCGGCCTGATTTTCACCTCGGCCATGTTGGTGCTGGCGGCAGTGAGCAGCAGCGCCTGGATGTTCCTTACTGCTGCATTGGGCATAGGATTGGGTTCGGTGGCGGCACAGATTATCGTGCCGTTCGCCGCGCACATGTCCAAAGAGGCCACTCGTGGCGTCACCGTCGGCAAGGTAGTCAGCGGCCTGCTGTTGGGTATCATGCTTGCGCGTCCTGCGGCTAGCTTGATTGCGGATGCGGCCAGTTGGCACGTCGTGTTCGGCGGCGCCGCCGTGATGGTTCTGATGGTCGCTATGGTCCTACGCGCCAAGCTGCCAGCACGAGCGCCAACCTCAACCATCTCGTACCCTAAACTGATGGGCTCGCTGTGGCATCTGTTCCTCAAGACCCCAGTATTACGTCGCCGCGCCGCATATCACGCTGGCCTGTTTGGTTCGTTCAGCCTGTTCTGGACTGTCACGCCGCTGATGCTGTCCGGCCCGCAGTTCCAATTGTCGCAGACTGGCATCGCAATCTTTGCGCTGGTAGGCATGGCTGGTGCTATCGCTTCGCCAATCGCGGGCAAGCTGGCTGATAAAGGTCACACGTTGATGGCAACTGCCGCAGCGCTAACGCTGGGTGTTATTGGCTTCGTACTGCCAATGATCGCACCTGCATCGCGCAACATCGCGCTGGGCATCCTGGTGATAGCCTCGATCGTGCTGGACATGGGTGTTGCAGCAAACCTGGTGCTGGGCCAACGTGCAATCTTCTCGCTGGGTGCGGAAGTGCGTAGCCGTCTGAATGGTGTGTATTTCGCGCTGTTCTTCGCCGGTGGCGCCCTGGGCTCTGCGCTGGGCGGCTGGATCTTCGCCACCCATGGTTGGATTGCTGCGCTGATGGCCGGGGCTGCGTTCAACGGTGTAGCACTGCTGTACTGGGGCACCGAGTACCTGGGCCAAACCAGCTGTCAGCGCAAGACTGCATAAACGCTGGTTGCAGACTGGTGCCGTCGTCGCCCGAACGGGCTGGACGACGTTTCATCCGCTGGCTTGAAGGGCTAACGCGGCGACGGCAAATAGCCGCGCCGTATCGCCCACTCACGCAGCACCGCATTGATGCCCTCTTCCCAGCCTGTGCCGGTGGACTTGA
This sequence comes from Rugamonas apoptosis, assembly GCF_014042355.1. Classification (GTDB taxonomy): domain Bacteria; phylum Pseudomonadota; class Gammaproteobacteria; order Burkholderiales; family Burkholderiaceae_D; genus Rugamonas; species Rugamonas apoptosis. The sequence continues at coordinate 102,528 of NZ_JACEZU010000015.1, read as the reverse complement.
ACACGTCCAGTAGATCACTGTCATACGCAATACTGACGCTGACTTTGGGCGTGCCCGCAGGCGCTTGCAACCATGGCTGCCACGGTCTGAATTGCGCGAGTTCCTCTTCAGACAATGGCAACGCATCGGTATCCGGCGGCGCTACCACGTTGCTCGCAGTCTCGTCCATGTCATCCGCCTTGGTGGCCTTGCTCTGTCTTGCCATAACGCCGCTCCTCTCGCGGATTCGCTTTACGCAAACTGATCATTCTTAAGGTGCCGGCACGAACAACGAACACTGCCACATGCACCCGACCGGCAATGCGCCCCAGTGCACACATGCGCGGTTCCTGGTAATCACGCCGCCGATCAACCCAGTATGGCGCGGTATCCCAATCGAAAGCGTTGGCATCAATGCGCGAGATACCATGCTTGCTTCGGTTGAGCACGCCCCTCATGGGATCACAGGTGATCTGCCTTTGTCATGTCATGTTATCCGCGACGTGGCGCACTTCAACGGACACATTAACGACACCACGGCCAGCGCGTTTGCGCTGCCGCAGTTGGGAATCAATCAGCCTTGCGGCGACACGGTGCGCACGTACTGTGGGCATCGCCGGTGTTGGGCAGTTCCATCAGTGCAGCAGTGCCCGCATCGCGGCGCCGACGCCGCTGGCCGATTGCGGGTTCTGGCCCGTCACCAGGCGGCCATCCACCACCACGTTCACGCTCCAGTCCGGCGCTGGCTGGTGCTGCGCGCCCCGCTTGGTGAGCTCACTGGCCAGCAGGAACGGCACCGTCTGGTCCAGCCCGACCGCGCGTTCCTCGCTGTCCGTGAATGCCGCCACCTTTTTGCCGGCGACCAGCGGCGTGCCGTCGCTCAGGGTCACATTCACCAGCGCCGCCGGACCATGGCAGACGGCGCCCACGATACCACCGGCCTCGTAGATGGCGCGCGTGACGGCGCGTACCGAGGCGTCGACCGGGAAATCCCACATCGTGCCGTGGCCGCCGGCGAAGAAGATCCCGGCGTAACGGGACGGATCGACTTCCGACAGGCGCGCAGTGTTGGCCACCTGGGCGCGGAACGCGGGGTCTTGCCAGTAGCGGGCGTTGAGCGGGTCGTTGAGGTCGAGGCCGTCCACGGGCGGTTCGCCCCCCTGGATAGAGGCGAACTCGACCGTCAGACCGGCTTGCTCCAATTCGTGCAGCGGGTGCGTGACTTCGCCCAGGTAGTAGCCGGTCGCTTTGCCGGTATCGCCTTTGGTGGCGTGGCTGGTCAGCACAAACAGCACCGGTTTGCCGGTCGAGGATGAAATAGCGCTCATGTCAATCTCCATTAAAAGTTGGTCAGCGCATTCTATTTGTGCTTCTCAGCGTGATAAATTAGGCGACGTGAACATCACTAGTTCACCAGGAGAACAAATAGTGCGCAATTTCGAATATTTGGGTGATGTCGAAGTCTTTCTGGCGGTGATGGAGCATGGCTCGTTCACGGCGGCGGCGGTGGCGCTGTCAACCACGGCGTCCGTGCTGAGCCGCGCCGTCGCCCGTCTGGAAGCGCGGCTGGGGCAGCAATTAATGCGCCGCACCACGCGCCGCATCGGCCTGACGGACGCAGGCCGCCGCTACCTTGAACAGGCGCGCGGCGCGTTCGATCAGCTCAAAGAGGCGGAACAGGAAGCGCAGTCCCACAGCACGGTACTGAGCGGCCAGGTACGCATCAGTGCCCCGACCACGTTCGGCCACTACCGTTTGCCCAGCCTGCTGAAGCCATTCCTGGCACGCCACCCGCAGGTGCGGCTTGAACTCAACATCACCAATCGCAACGTGGACCTGGTGGCGGAGGGCTTCGATATGGCGATCCGCTTGGGCAGCCTGCCCGATAGTGGCTTCATCGCGCGCAAGCTGGAAGACGCCCCACTGCGCCTCGTGGCGGCGCCGGACTACCTGAAAAGAGCCGGCGTGCCGGCCACGCTCGAAGACCTGGCGCGGCATACCTGTTTGCCGTTCATCCTGCCGCGCACGGGCAAGCATGCGGCCTGGTCGTTTTGTATCGATGGCGAGCAAGTCGAGTGGCAGCCGAGTTCAGTGCTGGAGGTATCGGACGACGTGCTAGGCACGGTCGCCATGGCCGAACAGGGCATCGGCATCTGTCAGTCCTACGATTTTGTCGTCCGCGAGCGGTTGGCCAACGGCAGTCTGGTGGAGCTGTTGCCGGAGTTGGGCGGACGGACCCGCCCGTTTTCCCTGGTGTACGCGCCGCACCGCCATCAGTCGGCGGCCGTCCGCGCGTTGATCGCGGCGCTAGCCGATCCGGCCGGATAGCGCGCCACTGGGCGCACGGCCGGCCGCGCGTCGCGGTCGCAGACGCAATCGCAGCCGCCGTCGTCCTCGCCGGAATGAAGATGCTCAGCGCTGGACGTGCAGCTTGATGACGCGCTTGGGTGGCGCCGAGGCGTCGGCGGATGCCGACGACGAGGTGGAAGAGGTTGAAGACGTGGAAGGCGCGCTGTCGCTATCGCAGGAACCGCAGCTGGCACAGCCATCGCCGCAACTGGCGCCGGTGTTGAACAGCTTGGCCATCCTGTTCTGGTCGAAGCCCCGGCGCGCCAGGAAATAGACTATCCGCCGCCGCAATGCGGCCGGCAGGTAGTGGGTGCAGAAACGCTGCACGGCCGCCGCCACGATCAACCCCACGATCACTTGCTGCCACATGTCAGGCTCCCGTCAATAACAGCGCGATGCGATAAGTGAGGAACGAGGCCGTGTAGGCCAGCGCGAACATATAGCCGGCCATCAGCGCCGGATAGCGCCAGGTGCCCGTCTCGCGCCGCACCACGCTCAGGGTGGACATGCACTGCGGTGCGAATACGTACCAGGCCAGCAGCGACAAGGCCGTCGGCAGCGCCCACGAAGCGGCGATGATAGGTGTAAGCGACGACGCCAGTTCCTCGCCCGTCTGCGACAGCGCGTACACGGTACCCAGCGCGCCCACAGCCACTTCGCGCGCGGCCAGGCCCGGCACCAGCGCGATGCAGATCTGCCAGTTGAAGCCGATCGGCGCGAACACCACTTCCAGCGCGCGGCCCAGCATGCCGGCCATGCTGTAGTAGATGGCGGGATGGGTGGCGCCTTCCGGCGCGCCGGGGAAGCTGCTGAGGAACCACAGCAGCACCATCAAGGTCAGGATGATCGTGCCGACCCGGCTCAGGAAAATCTTGGCCCGTTCCCACAACCCCAGCACCAGGTTGCGCAGGTGCGGCCAGTGGTAGCTGGGCAGTTCCAGCATCAGCGGTTGCTGGTGGTTGGCGCCGAAGGTGCGCTTCATGAAGTAGGCCACGCCCATGGCCGACACGATGCCGGCCACATACAGGCCGAACAGCACCAGCCCTTGCAGGCTCATGATGCCGGCCACTTCGCGGTCGGGAATGAAGGCGGCGATGATCAACGCATACACGGGCAGGCGCGCGGAACACGTCATCAGCGGCGCGATCATGATGGTCACCAGCCGGTCGCGCGGATTCTGGATGGTGCGCGCGGCCATGATGCCGGGGATGGCGCACGCGAAGCTCGACAGCAGTGGAATGAAGGCGCGGCCCGACAGGCCCACGCCGCCCATCAAGCGGTCCAGCAGGAAGGCGGCGCGCGGCAAATAGCCGCAATCCTCGAGCACCAGAATAAAGAAGAACAGGATCAGGATCTGCGGCAGGAACACCAGCACGCTGCCGGCGCCGCCCAAAATACCTTCCACCAGCAGGCTGCGCAGCAAGCCTTCGCCCATATGGGCCGTCAGGTACTGGCCCACACTGTCCACGCCGGCCTTGATCATATCCATCGGCACATTGGCCCAGCTGAACACAGCCTGGAACACGAGGAACATCAGCACCGCCAGGATCACAGGGCCCAGCACCGGATGCAGCACCACGTCGTCGATCTTTTCCGTCAGGTTGCCCGTATCGTGGAAGTCGTTGCTGACGGCGGCCAGGATGCGGCGCACTTCGCGCTGGGTATCCTCGACCGACACTTCGTCGATGGCTGACAGCGGGTTGGCGGCCACGGTGCGCAGCGGCCACATGGCGTCCAGCGCGCGCAGCAGCGACTTCTCGCCGCCGCCCTGCACCGCCACCGTCTCCACCACCGTCATGCCCAGTTCCTCGGCCAGCCGGTCGGCGTCGATCACGATGCCGCGCTTGGCCGCCACGTCCACCATGTTCAACGCCAGCACCATGGGCAGGCCCAGGCGCTTGATCTCCAGCACCAGGCGCAGGTTCAGGCGCAAATTGGTGGCGTCCACCACGCACACCACCACGTCGGGCGACTGCTCGCCCGCGCGCAGGCCGGCCACCACGTCGCGCGTGATGGCTTCGTCGGGCGTGTGGGCCGACAGGCTGTAGGCGCCCGGCAGGTCCAGCACGCGGAACGGGCGACCCTCGGGCGAGGTGAACATGCCTTCCTTGCGCTCGATGGTCACGCCGGCGTAGTTGGCCACTTTCTGGCGCGCGCCCGTCAGGCGGTTGAACAGCGCGGTCTTGCCGCAATTGGGATTGCCCAGCAACGCCACCATTGGCAGTTGCGCCACGGCGGGCATGGTCTTTTCCGCTGCGCCCATGGTCATTCCGGCTGAATCGAAATCAGCGCGGCCTCGAAGCGGCGCAGCGCGAAGGTGGAATTGCCCACCTTGATGGCCAGCGGTTCGCCACCGGGCATGCCGCGCTTGAGCAGGCGGATTTTCTCGCCCGGCACGAAGCCCAGCTCCATCAGCCGGCGCGCCAGGTCGGCGCCGTCGTCGGCCGGATCGCCGGGTGCCACATGCACCACCGTGCCGCTGCTGCCCGTGGGCAGGGTGTCGAGTTTGATCAGCGTAGGCGCTAGTGTCATGGCAATGTCCGCAATATCGGTGAAATGGCCGCGCGGCGAGGCCCGCTGCGGCTTGCCGGCGCGGTGCAAGATCGCATTCCCGCCGGCAAGATCAATAGTAGCATTATAAACGGGAATGCGAATGGTTTCTATTTGCGCTTGCGGATTGCTTGATTTTACGGCAGAATAGATCACGTAATGAGAATGATTCGCATTGAGAAATACGCAATATTGTTCAACATTCCCTGTTTTTGTCCTCCACGTTTTTATCGCCACATTAGGTGCTTCGATGATTGTTTGTGTCTGCAACAATATCTCCGACCGTGAAATCCGCCAGGCCGCCGAACTGGGTTTGAGCAATATGGACGAGCTGCGCGCGCAGCTGGGTGTGGCCACCTGCTGCGGCCAGTGCGCCGACTGCGCCCAGGACGTGCTCGACACCCATCAGGCCAAGCTGAACGCGACGGCGCTCAAGCGCCCCGTGCTGGCCGAATAAATCCTCGCCGTTGCCGATTGCTGCGCCGCGCCACAAGCGGCGCTACGCGCACGCCCTCTTTCATGGCAGAATGACAGCACTCCACCAACACCGGGAAGGCGAGATCATGAAGGGCGACCAAGACGTCATCAAACAGCTCAACGCGCAGCTGACCAATGAACTGACCGCGATCAACCAGTATTTCCTGCACTCGCGCATGTACCGCCACTGGGGCTTGGGCAAACTGGCCAAGAAGGAGTATGAAGAGTCGATCGGCGAGATGAAGCATGCCGACCGCCTGATCGACCGCATCCTGATGCTCGACGGCCTGCCCAACCTGCAGGCGCTGCACAAGGTGATGGTGGGCGAGAACACGGAAGAGATGCTCGATTGCGACCTGAAGCTGGAACGGGGCGCCCAGCTCACCGTGAAGGAAGGCATCGCCGCCTGCGAGAAGGCGGCCGACTACGTGTCGCGCGACCTGCTGCTGGAAATCCTGGAAGACACCGAGGAACACATCGACTGGCTGGAAACCCAGATCGACCTGGTGGCCAAGGTCGGCCTGCAGAACTACCTGCAAAGCCAGATGGCGGAGTAGTGTCCGGCAGGCAGCCTGCGGCTACAGAGCCTGCCCTTATCGTGCGTTACGACTCTTGATGGCGACCGGCACCGCGCCCTCGTGACTCGCCATGCCTGTCAGCGGACCTTCTGGAAGCTCACCCGGTACATCGTGAATGGCCTCCCAATGCCATCGACGATGGGAGTCGTGTTGATTGCCGCCACGTTCCAGCCAGCGTTCTTGAAGTCATCAATGCTGAATCTGCCATAGTTCGGACAGTCCAAACTCACGCCGCTGGGTAGATTTTCCTGAAGCGCTCGTTCGCAATACGCCTGCGTGCCGGTGCTTGCATTTCGGAGGTGATCCAATTGGCGTTGGGCGGCAGCCTTGAACTCCGCGAACTCCCGCTCCTGACGCGCCGCTCTCTCGGGAGCCTTGGCATCCCAGTCCTTGAGGACAGTGGTTATCCGTTCGTTCAGCTTCGTGAGCTCGGCGTCCTTGAGGACGTCCACACGGTCGCCGACGTTATAGAAGACCGGGATGGAGCCATCGACGATGGCGGTCCTTGGGTTGTCGGTGATGTTGCTGTTTCCGAGCTTGATGGTGTCCGGGTTCTGCAGTTTCACTTTCTCGATGGCTCTTGGCGAACCATGGAAACTCACCTTATAGTTGCTCGTCAAAATATCGCCTGAAGACGAACACACTTTCGATGTATCGCAACTCAGCCAGTGGAAGCGACCTGGATGCGTCTTGAGCTGCTCTCCGTTGGCCAGGCTGACGACGATCAGCTCCTTCTGCTCTCGGTTGATCGACTCGACGTCTTTGACGTTGTAAGCCCGGCTGTTAACCTCAATAGCAAGAATGGTGTTGGGTTCCCACGTCCACAACCAATCGCGGACCGTTTTCATGCCTACGCGGTTGTCGGCGTAGACCTTTAGCGTTGATACGCGCTGGGCTTCCTGTTCCTGCAACGTGAGTTTGGGGGCTGACGTGCAGGCCGAAAGGGCGAGTGCCAGAGAGGTTAATGCAAAGGCGTGTTTCATGAGTGGTCCCGGTGGATGGTGAAATCAGGCAAACGGAACCGCGCACTTGGCCCAATTTCCAGGAACCAGCAACCCCGCTACCAAGGCATTTCAGCCGTAGGCCGGTGGCTTTGCGTCACGGTCTTTCGACCGTTTTGCCCATGCTTTCCAAACAATGCAAAAAGATTACAGGCAGACACTTGTCGTGGTCAAGTCTTTTGGCGCTCATCGAGTCAATCGCGCAATGAGCTGACGATGCCATCCAGCCGAGCCATGCCCTGAGTGCATTGGATCGGCCAAGGCCTCTCGATATGCCGCTGCGCAGGCAGCAAGCTGCCAGCGCTGAGGTCGTGGAGAGACGCTTGGCACTGTGGCGCTTAGGCCAAATCGATTTCATCGGTTACTGCGCGCGACCGGTGACGTGGCCGACAGCCCACCCGGCTCAATGGCCACCGCCCAGCACGGCCCGCGCCGCCGGCGCTGCCTGCCCTTCGGCCGCGCGCGGCCTGAGCTTGACGAACAGCACGGCCAGCGCGCCGCACAGCATCAAGCCCCCCGCCAGCCGGATCACGTTCTCCGGATTGCCACCCAGCCAGCTGCGGTAGTACAGCGGCAGCGTGAAAATCTGAATGATCATCGGGATCACGATGAACATATTGAAGATGCCCATGTAGACCCCCGTGCGCTCAGGCGGGATGCAGCCGGCCAGCATCACATAGGGATTGCCCATGATGCTGGCCCACGCCAGCCCGATACCCACCATCGGCAGCAACAGCAGCAGCGGCGAATGGATCAGCGGGATGCACAACATGCCGGCGCCGGCCAGCGCCAGGCAGGCGCTATGCGTGAGCTTGGGCCCGTAGCGGCGCGTGAACGGCACCAGCGCCAGCGCGCCCACGAAGGCCACGCCGTTGTAGAACGCGCCCACCTGGCCCGTCAACAGTCCCGCGTCGCGGAAGCCCTGGGTGGTCTGGTCGGTCGTGCCATAGATGGTGGTGGCCAGCGACAGCATGATGTACTGCCAGTAGCAGAACATGGCATACCACTGGAATAGCTTCACCAGCGCCAGCTGCTTCATGGTCGGCGGCATCTCGCGCACGGCGTCCACGATATCGCCCAGCGTGTGGCGCCAGCCCGCGGGCCGGGACCGCATTTCGGCCAGTTCCGCCGCCGACAGCGGATGCTCGGGCGTGGTCCTGAGCGTCCACAGCACGGAGGCGATCGAGCACACGGCGCCGACCACGAACGCCACGATCACCACATGCGGAATGTGGTGGCTGTTGACGGCATCCTTGTCCATGCCCCACCACACCAGCAGCGACGGCGTCAGGTAAGCCAGCGTCTGGCCCAGCCCCGTGAAGGCGCTCTGGGTCAGGAAGCCGATCGAATGCTGCCTGGGCGCCAGCTTGTCGCTGACGAAGGCGCGGTATGGTTCCATGGTCACATTGTTGGCTGCGTCCAGGATCCACAGCAGGCTGGCCGCCATCCACAGCGTGGGGCTAAACGGCATCAGCAGCAGGCCGATGCTGCACAAGATGGCGCCCACCAGGAAGTATGGCGTGCGCCGCCCCCAGCGGGTGATGGTGCGGTCGCTCATGGCGCCGATCAGCGGCTGCACCAGCAAGCCAGTCATGGGACCGGCCAACCACAGGTAAGGCAGGCTGGCCTCGTCGGCGCCCAGGTATTTGTAGATCGGGCTCATGCTGCTTTGCTGCAGCCCAAAGCTGAACTGGATGCCGAAGAAGCCAAAATTCATGTTCACGATCTGCCAGAACGACAGATGCGGTTTATGGTTCGCCATCGCCGTCTCCCCGTTCAGGCCACGGCCAGCGCATCGGCGCCGGCCTGCCAGCGCGCGATCCACGGCGCATAGAAAGCCAGATCGCGCGGCACGGCGCCGGCGATACCGCAGATGGCCCCGGCGAAGGCGTTGGCGCGCGCCAGCGTCTCGGCCAGCGGCCAGCCTTGCGCGCGGCCGTACAGGAACACGGCGGAGAAGGCGTCGCCCGCGCCCACCGTGTCCACCAACCGTTCCGGCGCCTGCACGGAGTGGCTGACCGTGACGCCGCCATCGGCATCGAAATAGACGGCGCCGCGCGGACCCAGTGTGACGATCAAGCCTTGCAGCGCGAAGCTGCGCAGCAGCCGGCCGCAGGCCGTGCGCAGCGCCGGGCTGGCGACGTCGCCGGTGCCGGGGCGGTCGTGGGTGTACCAGTCGAACAGCGCCTGCAGCTCTTCCTCGTTGACCTTGACGATGTCGGCCTGGTGCAGCGATTCATACACGCAGCGCTCCGTCACCTGCCCTTCGCGCACATTCAGGTCCAGGAAGCGGCGGGCGGCGCTGGCGCCCAGCAGCGCCTGCAGCGTGCCGCGCGAACCGCTGGCGCGCTGGGCCAGCGTGCCGAAGTACAGCATGCCGGGGTTGGCCGCCTTCAGTGCCGCCAGCGCCGGCGCCGGTTCGATATAGTCGTAGGCCTGGTCCGGCTGGATGATGAAACGGTGGCCTTGCTCGTTGCGCTCGACCACCACCCGCCCCGTGGGCGCGCTGGAATCGACCTGCAGACCGGCCTGTGTCATGCCGTAGCGGGTGAATTCGGCGCGCACGCTGGCGCCGTTGGCATCCTGGCCGATGCGCGTGATCATCAACGAAGCCGCGCCAAAGGCGGCCAGGTGACGCGCCATGTTGAACGGGGCGCCGCCCACCACCTGCTCGGTGATGAAGTCGTCCACCAGGGCTTCGCCAAAGACCGCGATCGCGTTGGCGTTGGCGTTGGCGCTATTTTCGTTGTCGTGCATGGCCTGCACTCCTTCTGTTGGTTGTGTCGCGTTCATGCCGCAGCCTCCGCGGCTTGCTGGCCGCCGGTCCGCTCCAGCCACTGCATGGCCCACGGCTCCAGCCTCGTCTCGCCGGTCAGTATGCGGCCGTCCCGGCAGCACGTCCAGTCGCCATCCAGCGCCACCGTGTGGGCCTGGCTGGAGAAATTCAGCAACACCAGCAGGCGCGGGCCGCGCGCCAGCGCCAGCACGGCCGGGTGGCCGGCATCGAGCACGGCGCGCGGCGCACCGGCGGCCAGCGCATCGTGACGCCGCCGCAGCTGGATCAACTGGCGCAGCGCGCCGTACATGCGGCCCGGGATGGTGCTGGCGTCATGACGGGCCGTCCAGCGCTCACGGTCGAAGCGGGGCCGCTGCAGCCAGCGGCTGTCCATGGCGTGCTGGGGACGCGCCGTGTAGCTGTAGTCGTTGGTCTGGGCCAGTTCGTCGCCCATGTACAGCACGGGCAGCGCGCCGAAGCTGAGTGCCAGGCCATGCAGCAGCAATGTGCGGCGCAGCGCCAGCTCGCGCTGGCCGGCCGTGTCGGCCGCCTCCAGCCCGGCCAGCGACGCGGCCATGCCATTGCTGCCATGGGCCGCGTTCGGATCGCTGCTCTGGAACGCGGCGCCGCGCGCATAACTGCCATCGGCGCCGGCGAAGAATTGGGCCACGCGGGCCAGCCGCGCGTTCGGCTCCTGCCCGTCCGCGCCCGCTTCCGCGCGCAGCACGTTCCAGCCGATGTCGTCATGGCAGCGCACGTAACTGAGCCAGCTGGCGGCTGGCGGCAAGGCCGGCGTGTTGGCGGCCACGGTGCGCACCAGGCTGGCATCCTGCTCGGCCAGCGCGGCCCATCCGGCCGCCATCAGGCTGCTGTGGTAAGCGATGTGGCACTCGGGCGCGTCGGCCTGGCCGAAATAGGCGGGCAGTTCGCGCGTGGGGACGATGGCCTCAGCCTTGAGCAGCACGCCCGGCGCCACGATGTCGACGATGGCGCGCATGGCCTGCAACAGCTGGTGCGCCTCCGGCTGGTTCATGCAGTTGCTGCCTTCGCGCTTCCACAGGAAAGCGGTGGAATCGAGGCGGAACACTTCGATGCCACGGTTGGCCAGCCGCAGCAAGGTGGCCGCCATGGCCGCGAACACGGCCGGATTGGCGTAATTGAGATCCCACTGATAGGGATAAAAAGTGGTCCAGACCCAGCCGCCCAGCGCCTCGACCTGCGTGAAGTTGCCCGGTGCGACCTGGGGGAACACCTGGCCCAGCGTACTTTCGTAACGGTCCGGCATGACACGGTCGGGGAACACATGGAACATGGCGCGCATGGCCGCGTCACCCGCGCGCGCCGCTTGCGCCCACGCGTGGTCGTCGGCCACATGGTTGAGGATGAAGTCGGAGCACAGGCTGATGCCGGCCTCGCGCAATTGCGCCGTCAGCGCCTCCAGGTCGGCGTTGCTGCCCAGCGCAGGTTCCACTTCATCGAAGCTGGCCACGGCGAAGCCGCCATCGTTCTCGCCGGCGCGCGCGCGCAGGAAGGGCAGCAGGTGCAGATAGCTCACGCCCATGGCCTGCAGGTGCGGAATCTGGCGCGCCACGCCTTGCAGGTCGCCGCCGAAGTTCTGCACGTAGGCGCAATAGCCCAGCATGCGCTGGCTGAGGAACCAGTCCGGCGCACTGGCGCGGGTGGCATCCTGCCGGCGCAGCGCTTCCGGACGGGCCGCGAACAGTTGGCCCAGGCTTTCCATCAGGTCGCCCAGCCAGGCGTCGAAGCCGGCATGGCCGCCGTACAGGCCAGCCAGCAGGCGGCGCAGGGCCGGCTCGTGCGCGGCCAGGCGGCGCGCGGCCACCGGCTGCAATGACGCGGGTAGTGCCGCCAGCAAGCGTTCGGCGGGAGTGAGAGTAGTCGTCATGGTGCGGAGAAAAGAGAGGGAAAGGCGCGGCCCGCCGAACTGGCTGGCCGCGCCGGAATGGCCTTGGTGAGAGGCTGGTTCAAAATGACCGTGGCTAGGCGGCTGCGCCACTGGCGCAGCGAAACCGACGCCACGGGCTTTTTGAAACGGCCTCTTAGAAGGCGTAGTTGAGGCTCAGCTTGACCGAGCGGCCCGTGATGGAGCGCGCCGCGTGGCCGTCGCCTTCCACTTCCGTGTAGCCGATCTTGTCGAACAGGTTGTTCGCGCTGAGCGACACCACGGCCTGCTGCGACAGCTGGTAGTTCACGAAGGCGCTCACCACCTGGTAAGCCGGCATGACGATGGTGTGCGCATCGTCAGCCCACGACTTGCCGGTGCCGACGATGCTGCCGCCCAGCGTCACATCGTTCCAGGTGTAGGTCGGCGCCAGCTGGTACACCACCTTGGCCTGACGGCGCGGCGTGTTGCCGATCACCGCCACGTCGCCAGGCGCGGTGCCGGTGATCTTGGCATCGGTGTAAGTGAGGCCGCCGTTGATGCGAAAATCGCCCGCGTTATAGGCCGCTTCCAGTTCGGCGCCCTTGGCGTCGTAGCTGTTGGCCGTGCTGCGCTGGGTGGTCGCTTCGTAGTTGGTTTCATCCGTCTTGGCCTGGAACAGCGTGACGAAGGTGCTCACGCCACCGCGCCGCCATTTCAAGCCGCCTTCGAGCTGCTTGACGGTGTTGATGTTGATGGGCGCCGTGCCGTCCAGCGGAGTACCGAACAGGATGCGGTCGGCGTTGAAGGCCACGCCATCGCTGACGCGGGCGAACAGCGCCAGGTCCTTGGTCAGGCGATAGTTGCCGCCCACCGAATACGAGTTGTGGTTGATCTTGTAGTCCACCATCTGCGTATTGGCGGCGTCGTAATGCAGGCCGGCTGTGGCGATGTTGGCCGTGCCGCTGGCGCGCTGGCGGTCCTGGCGCACGCTGGCGTCCACATTGAGCGGCCCCTGTTCGTAGGCCATGTTCAGGTACGGCGACGTCAGCTTGTACTCCATGTCGACGGCGCGCATGCAGCAGCCACCCCAGGCCGGCCCCACATAGCCGGGCGTGGCGCTGGACGTTTGCAGCAGGGCCGGTTTGTCGCCGGTCGCTTGCAGCAGGTACTGGTTGAAGTTCCACGTCAGGCCCAGTTGCTGGGTCGACGCGTACAGGCCGGCCGTACCGGTCAGCTTGCCGCCGCCGGCCAGCTGGAAAGTCTTGGACAGCTTGGTGTCGTTCAGGGTGTTGCCAGCATCGTCGATGGAGGTGTTGAACACGACGGCGTTGAAGGCCAATCCATTGTATGCCTTGCCCTTGTTGGGGCCAGTGGCGAACACGTAGCTGCCGACGGTGCCGTTATCGGCCGGGAACACGCCCGTGAAGCGGCCGCTGTTGCTGGCCTTGCGGAATTTGTCGCTCAGGGTCCAGCCGCCGCCCAGGTCGAACGAACCTTCCAGACCCAGCGCGTCGCTCTTCACACGCAGGCCGTCGTTGACGCTGGTGGAGACGGGGTTGTTGTTCTTGTCCAGCACCACGTCGCGCACCCAGTACGGCGAGTAGAAGCTGACCTTGCGCGGATCGAGGCCGGGAATTTCCGTGACCTGCTGGTTCACCACGCGCACCGGCACCGGCAGCGCGGTGGGCGACTTGTCGTCCAGGTGCTTGAACGAGATGCGGATGAAACCATTGTCCAGGTCATGGGTGACGTTGCCGCGAATCTGGCCGCCGCTCTCCGTGCTCAGGCCCGTGTTGCGGATGCCTTCGCCGCTGCGATAGTGGCCGCCGATGAAGAAGCGGGTCTTGTCCGAGATCGGCGCGCCGTAGTCGAAGTCGTAGCGGGTTTCGTCGTAGCCCAGGCCACGGCTGATGCCGATATGGCCGCCCTTCTCCTCACCCGTCTTGCTGATGAAGTTGATGATGCCGCCCGGCGAGTTGGTGGCCAGGGTGGAGGCCGAACCGCCGCGCACCACTTCCAGGTGGTCCAGCGTGCCGTCGATCTTCACGTAGCTGTCAGGCGTGATGAAGTTGAAATCGCCCGATTGCAGCACCGGCAGGCCGTCTTCCTGGATCTGCACGTAGCGCGCGCCGCCGGCCGAGATAGGCACGCCGCGCACGGTGATGTTGGCGTTGCCTTCGCCGCCCGACGATTCCGAGCGCACGCCCGGCACGGAGCGCAGTACTTCGGCCGCGCTGGTGGGCACGGACTGCTTGATGGCGTCCGAGTCCATGGTGCTGATGGAGACGCTGGTTTTCATCTTGGTCGCGCCGCCGGTGGTGCCGGTGACGACGATGCGCTCCAGGTTCAAGCCATCGGCCGGCCGTGCGGCGGCGGCGGGAGCGGCAGGGGCGGCAGGTTCGGCGGCGGCAACGGGGGCGGCGGCGGTAGCGACGCCGGCGTCAGCCTGCTGCGCTTGGGCGGCGCCCAGTTGCAGCATGGCGAGCGCGACGGCTGCGGCGACGCCGCTCAGTTTGACTTTCGATGATTCCATGGTTCTCCTCCAGGTATGTGCACCGCATCTTGGCGGCGGTTGGGGCTCGCGTTCAGCGCAACCTGTTGTGCCGGTTGTCATTGTGCTGAATTACTGAGCAGGTGCGCCATTATTCCTCGATTGCGAAATTATTGCAATCGATTGCAATAGAGCAGTGCAACATGGAAAAGTGCACTGCAACGCATTCAAATTTCGCTATGAAAGCCGCGAAATTCCGTTATACCAAGGGGACAATACGGGCGTTTTTTGCTGCACCGCAACACGAAAACTGTCGCGAATTTGCAAAATAAATTGCAATCGGTTGCAAATTACTTGAGTACGCAAGTAACTGATGACAAAAGGGAATGGAAGCGGGAATGGAAGCGGGAATTCAAGCGGAAACTGCGGGCGCCACGCTGCTGTCGCGCACCACCAGCTCCGTCGGCAGCAGGCGCGACGGCGCGGGCCGGCCTTCCGTCATTTCCAGCAGCGCCGCGACGAGCGCGCGGCCCGCCTCGCGCATGGGCTGGCGCACGGAACTGAGCGGCGGATGGAAGAAGCTGGACAGCTCGATATCGTCATAACCGACCACGGCCACCTGCCCCGGCACGTCCACGCCCTGCTGGCGCAAGGTATTCATGGCCGTCATGGCCAGCAGATCGCTGCACGCGAACACGGCGTCGAACGCGACGCCGCGGCGGCGCAATGCCAGCACGCCTTCGCTGCCCCCTTGCGGCAGGAACGATACGTCCACCTGCAACTGCGGATCGGGCGCCAGGCCGGCCGCGGCCAGCGCCTCGACATAACCCTGGTAGCGCTGCGCCACCTCGGGCAGCCCCGTATCCCCCAGGAAGGCGATGCGGCGCCGGCCCTGCTGCAGCAAGTGGGCCACGGCCAGCCGGCCGCCAGCCACGTTGTCGCCGCCCACGGTGCAGTACAGCTGCTGCGGCAGTTGCGCACCCCACACCACCAGGGGCACATGGCGCGCGGCCAGTTGATTGAGCTGGTCGTGATGGCGCCACTGACCGATCAGCACCACGCCGATCACGCGGCCCGTGTCGAACGGCGCGGCGGCCGCGTCGAGCTGCTCGGCGTCGACCCGGCTCACCAGCATGTCGAAGCCCTGCTCGGTGAGGGCGTCGGCCAGGCTGCCCAGCATGGCCAGGAAGAACGGGTCGGTCAGGTGCTGGCGCGTGGCAGAGTCGTACGGGATCACCACGCCGATGGTGCGGTTCTGCTTGAGGCGCAGATTCTGCGCGCCGATGTTGATGGTGTACTTGAGGGAACGGGCCAGCTCCATGATGCGGGCCCGGGTTTCGTCGTTGACCAGCGTGCTGCCGCTCAGCGCGCGCGACACGGTGGAAGTGGACACTCCCGCCAGGCGCGCGATATCGGCCATCTGCAGGCGCTGTTGCTGCGCCGGGCTTGGGCTGTCGGCGGCGGACGGCGGCGTCTTCGGCATGGCGCGCTTACTGCGGCACCGTATCCTTGAACGATGGCCGTTCGGCCAGCTTGTCGTGCAGGCGGGCCAGGTTCGGATGGGCACCGCGCCAATCGATTTCCGGGAAGCGGAAACTGAACCAGCCCAGCGCGCAGCCCACGGCCACGTCGGCCAGCGAATAGTGGATGCCGGCGCAATACGCTTGCTCACCCAGCTTGTCGGCCATCGACGCCAGGCCCAGTTCCACCTTGCGCAACTGGCGCGCGATCCAGTCCTCGCTCTGCTGCTCGGGCGGGCGCAGGGTGCGCTCCAGGCGCACCAATACACCGGCGTCCAGCACGCCATCGGCCAGCGCTTCCCAGCACTTGATGTCGGCCCGCTCGCGGCCGTTGGGCGGCAACAGCTTGCAGACGGGCGTGAGCGTGTCGAGATACTCGACCATCACGCGCGAATCAATCATCACCGTGCCATCCTCCATGATCAAGCTCGGCACCTTGCCCAGCGGATTCAGTTTCTGGATGGTGGTTTCGGAAGCCCACACATTTTCGAGTTCAAACTGATAGTCGAGCTTCTTTTCCGCCAACACGACACGGACTTTGCGTACATAAGGACTGGCGAGGGAACCGATGAGTTTCATAGACGCTAGAAGTAGAAGATTAGGTAACAGTATAGCATCGGCCACCGCCTTGGCGGCGCGCGCGGTCAAGCCGGCGCGCCGGCGCAACGGGCGGATGGGGCCAGCCAATGGTAAAATGCGGGTTTGCCCGCGCTTTGGATGCGTCGCCGGCCGCGCCAGCCCATGCTGGCCCGCTCGCGCCGGCCGTCCGCCGCGCCCCGCCGCACCGTCGTTTTCCTGGTTTTCTTAACTTCTGCCGCCCTGTCCATGACTACTACTCCTTACTCCACGCTGTCGGCCCTGTCCCCACTCGACGGCCGCTACGCCGCCAAGACCGACAAGCTGCGTCCCATCCTGTCCGAATCGGGCTTCATGCACCACCGCGTCAAGGTGGAGATTTCCTGGCTGCAGGCGCTGTCGCTGGCCGGTTTCGACGAAATCAAGCCGTTCTCGCACGAGGCCATGAGCCTGCTCGACAAGATCGCCCACGAGTTCACGGAAGAAGACGCGGCCCGCATCAAGGAAATCGAAGCCGTCACCAACCACGACGTCAAGGCCGTTGAGTACTGGCTCAAGGAACAGGTCAAGGACATGCCGGAACTGGTGGCCGCGTCCGAATTCATCCACTTCGCCTGCACTTCGGAAGACATCAACAACACTTCGCACGGCATGATGCTGAAAGCGGCCCGCGACGGCGTGATGTTGCCGGCCCTGCAAGCGGTGATCGCCCGCCTGACGGAAATCGCGCACGCCAACGCGGCCCTGCCGATGCTGTCGCGCACCCACGGCCAGACGGCCAGCCCCACCACGCTGGGTAAGGAAATGGCCAACGTGGTGGCCCGCCTGCAGCGCGCCATCAAGCGCATCGAACAGGTGGAAATCCTGGGCAAGATGAACGGCGCCGTCGGTAACTACAACGCCCACCTGTCGGCCTACCCCGGCTTCGACTGGCCCGCGTTCTCGCAGAACGTGATCGAGCAGCGCCTGGGCCTGGTGTTCAACCCGTACACCATCCAGATCGAACCGCACGACTACATGGCCGAACTGTTCGACGCCTTCGCCCGCGTCAACACCATCCTGCTGGACTTGAACCGCGACATCTGGAGCTACGTCTCGCTCGGCTACTTCAAGCAAAAGACCAAGGCCGGCGAAATCGGCTCGTCGACCATGCCGCACAAGGTCAACCCGATCGACTTCGAAAACTCGGAAGGCAACCTGGGCCTGGCCAACGCCGTGCTCAAGCACCTGTCGGAAAAACTGCCTGTCTCACGCATGCAGCGCGACCTGACCGATTCGACCGTGCTGCGCAACATCGGCGTCGGCTTCGGCTACACCCTGCTGGCCTACGACAGCTGCCTGCGCGGCCTGAACAAGCTGGAAGTGAACCCGGCCCGCCTGGCCGCCGACCTGGACGCCAACTGGGAAGTGCTGGCCGAGCCAGTACAGACCGTAATGCGCCGCTACGGCATCGCCAACCCGTATGAACAGCTGAAGGAACTGACCCGCGGCAAAGGCATCTCCAAGGACGCGCTGCGCGAGTTCATCACCGGCCTGGCCATTCCGCAGGAAGCCAAAGAGCTGCTGCTGGCCATGACCCCGGCCAACTACACCGGTATCGCCGAACAGCTGGCCCACGCCATCTAAAAAACCGGGGACAGACCCCGATTTCCCGAAACCGGGGACAGCCCCTGATTTTCAAGCATAATTGCTGGGAAATCAGGGGCTGTCCCCGGTTTTTTCGTTTTTGGGTCCCTCTCAGCACGCCCGGCGATTCTTTGGTATATTGGCTCCGCTTTTAGTCCTAACACGTACTATTTTTCGATGGATCGCCCATGCAACGCTACACCAAACCCGCCATGCTGCTGCACTGGCTGACCGCCCTGCTGATCATCGCCGCCTTCTTCCTGGGGCTGACGATGACGGAAATCCACGGCATCACCCCCACCAAGCTCAAGTACTATTCCTGGCATAAATGGCTGGGCGTGACAGTGCTGCTGGTCGCTTGCGTGCGCGTGCTGTGGCGCAAGGCCAATACCCCGCCGCCGCCACCGGCCGGCATGCCGGAATGGCAAGTCAAGGCCGCCGACGGCGCGCACTTGCTGCTGTACATCCTCATTTTCGCCGTGCCCATCTCCGGCTACCTGTACAGCTGCGCGGCCGGCGTGCCCGTGGTCTACCTGGGACTGGTGCAACTGCCATCGTTGATCGCGCCCAATCCGGAGCTTAAGCCTGTCTTAAAAAGCGTCCATTATGTTCTCACCATGACCATGGCCGGCGTCGTCGTGCTGCATGCGCTGGCCGCGCTCAAGCACCACTTCATCGACCGCGACGATGTGCTCAAGCGCATGCTGCCTTGATCACCTGCCCACCAGACACCCTAACAGGAGTAAATCCATGAAAAAAACCGCACTCGTTTCCCTGCTGGGCCTGGCGCTGGCCGCCAGCGCCGGCGCCGCCGCGCTCAAGACGGAGAACGCCAAGAGCGCCGTGACGGCCACCTTCAAGCAGATGAACGTGCCGGTCGAATCGCCGTTCAAGAAGTTCGACATCGCCATCGACTACAACGCCGCCACGCCCGACACGGCCAAGGCCACCGTCAACGTGGACACGGCCAGCCTGGACCTGGGCGAGGCCGACATGAACAAGGAAGTGGCCAAGAAGGAGTGGTTCAATTCGGCCCAGTTCCCGAAAGCGAGCTTCGTCTCCACCGGCATCAAGAGCGCCGGCGCCGGCAAGCTGACCGTGTCGGGCAAGCTGACCATCAAGGGCAAGGTCGCCGACGTCAGCTTCCCGCTGTCCGTCAAGACAGAAGGCGGCAAGCAAGTGTTCGACGGCGCCCTGCCCATCAAACGCCTGGCCTACAATATCGGCGAAGGCGAGTGGAAAGATACCAGCATGGTGGCCGATGAAGTCACCATCAAGTTTCACGTCGTCGCTGGCCAGTAGTTCATCAATTAACCTGTACCGGAGTTCCGTTCCATGAAATTGCAGATCCTGATCGCCAGCGTGCTGGCCGCGTCCACCGCTTCCGCCGTCGCCGCCACCTACAACATCGACCCCAGCCACACCTACCCCAGCTTCGAGGCCGACCACATGGGCCTGTCCGTCTGGCGCGGAAAGTTCGACAAGACCAGCGGCACCGTCACGCTGGACCGCGCCGCCAAAACGGGCGCGCTGGACATCACCATCGACGCCGCCTCGATCGACTTCGGTTTCGAGAAGATGAACACGCACGCCAAGTCGCCCGACATGTTCAACGTGGAGAAATTCCCCACCGTGACCTACAAGAGCAAGGCGTTCAAGTTCAACGGCGACACGCTGGTGGGCGTGGACGGCGAGTTGACCATGCTGGGCGTGACCAAACCGGTATCGCTGACGGTCAACAAGTTCAAGTGCATCATGCACCCGCGCCTCAAGCGTGAAGTGTGCGGCGCCGACGCCTCGGCCGAATTCAAGCGCACCGATTTCGGCCTGAACATCGCCACCCCGGCCTTCGCGCCGGAAGTGAAGCTGGCGATCCAGGTCGAAGCCATCAAGTCCGAGTAAGCGCGGAATCGGCGCAGAATAGGCGCGAAATAGGTGCTGCGGACGCGGCGCCCGTTCACAACAGCCCCCGCTGGGCCGGCAAGCCGGTATCAGCGGGGGCTGTTTCATTTGTGGTCCTGCTCAGTCACGCCACGCGTATTCCATCTGGCGCGCCGTTTCCAGCGCCAGCGCGCGCCCCGCCAGCCGCTCCACCAAATGCAGCGACATGTCGATGCCGGCCGAGATGCCGCCCGAGGTGACGATGTCGCCCTCATCGATCCAGCGCCGCTCCTCGCGCACCCGCACTTGCGGGAACATCTGGCGCAGCAGGGGGACATCTTCCCAGTGCGTGGTCGCTTCGCGCCCATTCAACAGCCCGGCCTGCGCCAGCAGCAAGGCGCCAGTGCAGACGGAGGCCACCAGTTCGCAGTGCCCGGCCTGGGCCGCGATCCAGGCGCGGACGTCGGGCTGGTCCAGTTCCGCCGTCACATCGCCGCCCGGCACGATCAGCACGTCGATGGCCGCCATGTCATCGAATGCCGCTTCGGGGAACACGCTCAAGCCAGCCCGTGCCCGCAGCATGTTCTTGTGGCGGCCTATCGTCACCACCTTGAACGGCGGCGGCATGGCGGGCGCCAGCTTGCCACTGACCCGCGTGGCGCAGGTGAACACTTCGTATGGCCCGGCGAAATCGAGCACTTCAACGTCGTCAAAAACATAGATGCCGATGGTGCGTGTCATATGAACTCCTGTGGTTGAATGCGTCCATTGTGGCGCCTCAGTCGTTGACATAAATGACGATGATGGTTGAATATCTGCCATCATGATAAAAAAGCAAACCGCATCCGCCGCCGCGCCCGCGCGCACCATCGGTGGCGCCGGCACGGCCATCGATATCTGGGTACTCGCGTTTCCCGGCTTCCTGCTGCTCGACGCCAGCGGACCGATCCAGGTCTTCTCCAGCGCCAACGACGAGGCGCGCGACGCGGGCCTGCCTCCGCCCTACCGCATCCACCTGATCACGCCGGGCGGGGGCGCTGTCGCCTCCTCGGCTGGCATCAGCATGCTGGCCGGCGCACTGCCGCGCCGCAGCCTGGCCGGCGCCACCTTGATCGTGGCGGGTGGACAGGGCTTGTATCCGATGCCGGACGTGGTGCCCGATGCGGTGGGTGCGGCGGCGGGCAGCAAGGCGGGAGCGCCGACGGGTACTACGGCGGGAACTGCCACGGATGCGGCTGCGGATACAACGGCCACGCCCGGCGACGCCGTCCTGCGCTGGATCGCGCGCGCCAGCTTGGGGCTGGCACGCTGCTGCGCCGTCTGCACCGGGGCCTTCGTGCTGGCGCGGGCCGGCCTGCTCAACCAGCGCCGCGCTGTCACGCACTGGCAGGACGTGGCGCAACTGCGCGCCCAGCATCCCGCAGTGCTGGTGCAGGACGACGCGATCCATGTCAGGGACGGCAAGTTCTACACCTCGGCCGGCATCAGCGCCGGCATGGACCTGGCATTGAGTCTGGTGGAAGAAGATCTTGGGCACGCGGCCGCGCTGGCGGTGGCCAAGCGGCTGGTGCTGTTCCTGAAGCGGCCCGGCGGCCAGCGCCAATTCAGCGCCGAGCTGCTGGCACAGACGCAGCCGCAGGGCGTGAGCGCGCAACTGACGGCGTGGCTGCGTCCCCGTTTGCGGCAGCAGATCGACATCGAACAGATGGCGGCCGCCTGCGCGCTCTCCGTGCGCACGCTGCACCGCAAGCTGCGCCAGGAAGCCGATCTCACGCCGGTCCAGTTGCTGGCGCGGCTGCGCATGGAACTGGCCTGCGGCCTGTTGGAGCGGCGCGGCATGACTGTCAAGCAGGCCGCGCGCCAGAGCGGCTATGGCACGGAATACAACCTGCGGCGCGCTTTCGCCGCGCAACTGGGCGTGCTGCCCAGCGAATACCAATCCCGCTTCGGTTGTAAGCGAATGTAAGACTCGGTAAGAGGTTGTAAGGCCCGTCAACTGAAGCGTGGCGGGGGCCGTTTTCTGCTCAATGACACGGGAATTGTCCCGGCGCAGAAACCAGAAAAGGATTACATATCATGACCAAGATTATCGCTTCCCTGATCGCCGGCCTGTTCGCAACCGCAGCCTTCGCACAAGCGCCCGCCACCACCGCCACGCCAGCTACCGCCGTCAGCGCGCCGGTCGCCGTGAAAGCCGAAGCGAAAGACAGCAAGGCTGCCGTCAAAGCCGAAGTCAAGGAAACCAAGGCAGCCACCAAGACCGAAGCCAAAGCCGACGTGAAGGCCGCCAAGGCGGAAACCAAAACGGAAGCCAAGACCGTCAAGGCTGAAGCCAAGACCGACGTGAAGGCCGACACCAAGGTCGAAAAGACCAAGGAAGCCAAAGAACACAAGAAAGGTGAAGAAGGCAAGACCAAAGTCGCCGCCGAAGCCGGCAAGGTCGCCAGCAAAGAAGCCGTCATCACCAAGTAAGCAGCACCGGATTTGAAGTACAGCAGCACACAACCCATACAACGTTTAAAGGAATACTGAAATGAGCAAAATCGTCGCCACCCTGATCGCTACCCTGTTCGCCACCGCCGCTTTCGCCCAGGCTCCAGCGCCTGTCGCCAGCGCCACCACGGCCAGCAGCGCGCCAGTGGCCGCCAAAGTCGCCACCACGGACACCAAGGCCGCCGTCAAGACCGAAGCCAAGGAAACCAAGGTGACGCCAGCCGCCGAAGAAGGCAGCAAGCCAGCGGCCAAGCACGCCAAGGTGAAGAAGCATCACAAGGCAGCGAAAGTGGCCAAGGCCGGCACCGCGAACAAGGATGCCGCCAAGGTCGGCGAGCCAGCGGCACCGGCAGTGAAATAATCACCGCGGCATCGTGATGAAGAAGGACAGGGTTAAGGCCCTGTCCTTTTTTCATTTCGCGCTTTGATTTAGCGCCCTACGGATGTGCGCACAAACTCAACATCAAATAATCGGTTGACGAACGGACAAGCACTGCCGATACTCACGGTCGCCGCACGCGACCATCACCGCGCGGCGCCCATCAACGTCCCATTCGGAAACCGTATGAACAAATCTCTCATCGCGCTCGCCATCCTGAGCGCCGCAGCCCATGCCGACGAAGGCATGTGGATGCCCCAGCAGCTGCCACAAGTAGCCAAGGAACTGAAAGCTGCCGGCCTCAAGCTCGACCCGGCCACCCTGACCAAACTGACCGAATTCCCCATGGGCGCCATCGTCAGCCTGGGCGGCTGCTCGGCCTCGTTCGTATCGCCGCAAGGCCTGGTCGCCACCAACCACCACTGCGTGTACGGCAGCGTGGCCCACAACTCCACCCCGCAGCGCGACCTGCTGGCCAACGGCTTCCTGGCCAAAAACCTGGACGAGGAACTGCCGGCCGCGCCCGGCTCGCGCATCTACGTGACCAAGGAAGTGCGCAACGTCACGGCCCAGATCATCAACGCCGACGCGGCCAAACTGACCGGCAAAAAGCGCAGCGACGCCATCGAGAACAACCAGAAAGCCATGGTCGCCACCTGCGAGCAGGATGCCGGCCACCGCTGCACCGTGTCGTCCTACTACGGCGGCCTGGAGTTCTACCTCATCAAGCAACTGGAAATTCGCGACGTGCGCCTGGTGCATGCGCCACCGGCCGGCGTGGGCAAGTTCGGCGGCGACACCGACAACTGGATGTGGCCGCGCCACACGGGTGACTATGGCTTTTACCGCGCCTACGTCAGCAAGGACGGCAAGGCCGCCGACTACAGCAAGGACAACGTGCCCTACCTGCCGCAGCACTTCCTCAAGCTGGCCAAGGAAGGCGTGAAGGAAGGCGACTACGTGATGGCGCTGGGCTACCCCGGCCGCACCAACCGCCACCGCCTGCCGTCGGAAGTGGCGTTCACCTTTGGCTGGAGCTACCCGGCCTACGTCAAGATGTCGGGCGAGAACCTGGCCATCATCGCGGCCGCGACCAAGGACAACAAGGACACGGCGCTGAAGTACGCGGCGCAGGTGGCCAGCACCAACAACTACTACAAGAACCGCCAGGGCATGCTGGACTCCTACGCCGGCAGCGACATCCTGGCCCGCAAGACGGCCGAACATGAGGCGCTCAAGGCATGGGTCGCCGCCGATTCCGCCCGCAAGCAGGAATACGCGGCCGACATCGCCCGCGTGGAGCAGTTGATGGCCCAGCGCGACGCGGAAACCAAGCGCGACTTCTTCCTCGGCTACGCCCATCCGCGCCTGCTCAACACGGCCCGCTCCCTGTACCGCCTGGCCAACGAAAACGCCAAGCCGGACGCCGAGCGCAAGGCCGGCTTCCAGCAGCGCGATCTGCCCCGCATCAAGGCCAGCGTGGCCGCGCTGGTGCGCAACTACGATGAACAGGTGGACAAGGCGCTGGTGCTGCACGCGCTGGCCAAGTACGCGGCCCAGCCCAAGGCTGAGCGCAACGCCACCTACGACGCCGTGCTGGGCCTCCGCGACGGCATGAGCGAGGCCGAGCTGCGCGCCGCGCTCGACACGCTGTACGCCGGCAGCAAACTGGGTGACGCGGCCGAACGCGACGCCTGGCTGGCGCGCACCCCGGCCGAGTTCCAGGCCAGCACCGACAGCATCATCAAGGCCGCCGTCGCCATGTACGGCGCCGACCTGCAGGACGAAGCCAAGGACGAGGAATTGGGCGGCAACATCCAGCAAGCCTACGCCAACTACATGAAGGCCAAGATCGCCTACATGCACAGCAAAGGGCAGGCCGTGTACCCGGACGCCAACAGCACCCTGCGCGTGACCTTCGGCCGCATCGCCGGCCGCGACCACGGCGCCGACGGCACCGCGTGGACCGCCTTCACCACCGTCAACGGCGTGCTGGCCAAGGCCACCGGCAAGGGCGAATTCAACGCCCCGGCGGCGCAACTGGCGGCCATCAAGGCCAAGGACTTCGGCAACTTTGTCGATCCCAAGCTGAAGACCGTGCCGGTGGACTTCCTCGCCACGCTCGACATCACGGGCGGCAATTCCGGTTCCGCCGCGCTGAACGCCAAGGGCGAGTGGATCGGACTGGCCTTCGACGGCACGCTCGATTCCATCATCTCGGACTGGGATTACAACAAGGCCAACACCCGTGATATCCAGGTCGACCTGCGCTACATCCTGTGGAACATGAAGCATGTGGACCACGCCGACAACCTGCTCAAGGAGATGAAGGCCGAATAAACCCGGCCCCGATCCGATACCGCACCATGGGAGCGCGCCACCGGCCGCTCCCATTTTTTTTTCGTCCGGCGACAACCGATTGCCAAATGCGCTACATTTAAGGTCTGTTCAACCCACCGAGAAGGAGTTGTGATGACCGCGAAAAAAATTGGCATTCTGGTCGGCAGCCTGCGCAAGGATTCCTATACCCGCAAAATAGCCCAGGCCCTCGTATCGCTGGCGCCCGCCTCGCTGGCGTTCGAATTCATCGACATCGGGGAACTGCCCCTGTACAACCAGGACCTGGAGGAGAACGGCGCCGTCGCCCCGGCCGCCTGGACCACCTTCCGCCAGCGCGTGCAGGGGTGCGACGGGGTACTGTTCTTCACCCCCGAATACAACCGCTCGGTGCCGGCCGCGCTGAAAAACGCCATCGACGTGGGTTCGCGCCCGTACGGCAGCAGCGTGTGGGGCGGCAAGCCGGGCGCCATAGTGAGCGTCTCGCCGGGCGCCATCGGCGGCTTCGGCGCCAACCACCACCTGCGCCAGTCCATGGTGTTCCTCGACGTGCCCCTGCTGCAGCAGCCGGAAGCCTACATCGGCGGCGCGGCCAACCTGCTCGACGACAGTGGCAAGCTGACCAACGAAGGCACGCAACAATTCCTGCGGAAGTTCGCCGCCGCCTACGCGCACTGGGTCGACACCAACGCGCGGCCAGCGGGCGCCTGACGCGCTAGCGCCGCAGCAACGCGAACGGGTAGCGGCCGCCCGGCGCCGCGACCGGCACGAACAGGTCTTGGTTGCCGGCGCGGCGCAGCAACGCCATTGCCTGGCCGTCGCTGGCCGGGGCCAGCACCAGTTCCGCGCCCGGCAGGCGCTGGGGCAGCGCGGCCAGCTCCCCGGCCGCCAACGGCGCGCAGCTGACATAAATGCGGCTGGTGGCGTGGAATGTGCCTATCTCGAGCATGAAGCCTGCCGTGGCCACCGTACCCGGCCCGCCGGGCATCGCTGTCACACGCAGGCGCGCCTGGCCCTTGCGCAGGTAAAGCGTATCCCAGGCCCGCATGGGATGGCCAGCCGGCCCCACGTCCCATCCCGCGGCGGGCGGCTCCGTGTACACCAGCGGTACGGCACGCGCAACGCTGGCCGACATGCGGGACACCGGTAACCTCCCAGCCTGTAGTGACAGCACGGCCAAATCGGATGGTCCGACCCCGCCATCCGGCCCCACCAGCGCCACCGTCAGGCCATGAACGCGTATCGTCGCCCGCCCGTCCGGTTCCAGCGCGATGCTGCCCTGCTCCGGCGCCCGCTGGCCGTGGCGCGCGGCCGGCAGGTCCAGCACATAGCGCGGCCCGATCTGGGCCAGTCCCACCCGGCAGCCCAGCGCCAGCAGGGCCACCACGCACACCAGCCGCCATCCATACCAGCCGCCCATCGCATCCTCCGCGCGCCACGCCGAAAACCCAGTAATAACACCGCCGCGACGGAGGGCGCTTGAAGCAGCGCAAGCGCGAATGGCCAAGGCCGGCGGCGCGCTGTCGCCGCTCAAAAATCAGGCACGAATGATACAATTCCGCCCTCGGCGCCGCGCTTACCCAGCGCGCGCGTGTTGAACAACCACCCTCTGAGATCCAGACGCCATGCACCCAGCCATGCCAACGCCTTACGAAAAAGGCAACCATAACCAGACCACCGAGTGGAGCGACTGCATCGCCTTCTACCAGGAACTGGCCCAGCGCTTCCCGCAAGTGCTGCGGTTCGAGCAGATCGGCGTATCCGATGGCGGCGTGCCGGTGCATGCGGGCGTGGTCAGCGCAGACGGCGTGTTCGAGCGCGAACAGATCAAGCGTGAAGGCCGCCCCGTCTTCTTCAACAATAACGGCATCCACCCGGGCGAGCCGGAAGGCGTGGACGGCTGCATGGCCCTGGTGCGCGACCTGTGCTTCGAGCCGGCCCGACTGGCCGCGCTGGGCAGGACGGTGCTGCTGTTCGTCCCCGTCTACAACGTGGACGGTTGCCTGAACCGGGCCAACACGTCGCGCGTGAACCAGGACGGACCGGAGCAATTCGGCTTCCGTGGCAACAGCCGCCACCTGGACCTGAACCGCGACTTCATCAAGTGCGACACCCTCAACGCGCGCCTGTTCAATGAACTGCTCACCGCCTGGGACCCGGACGTGATGGTCGACACCCACACCTCCAACGGCGCCGACTATCCGTACACGATGACGCTGATCCACACCCAGGCCGACAAGCTGGGCGGCGAGCTGGGCGCCTTCCTGCGCCACACCATGCTGCCCCACATCTACGCCCAGATGGA
The DNA here is from genome assembly GCF_014042355.1 of Rugamonas apoptosis. Lineage (GTDB taxonomy): Bacteria > Pseudomonadota > Gammaproteobacteria > Burkholderiales > Burkholderiaceae_D > Rugamonas > Rugamonas apoptosis. The sequence goes on along the minus strand of NZ_JACEZU010000015.1, from coordinate 75,325 downwards.
CGCGCGCGGCTGGCCCACCTGCCCCTACGTCAACCCCGTCAAGGACAGCCCGGACGAAGGCATCGCCGAGTTCCTGGAAGTGCCTCGCTTCTCGACCGGCTTCGCGGCCCTGCACCACGTGATCGGCTTCATGCCCGAGACGCACATGCTCAAGCCTTTCGCGGACCGCTACCAATCGATGCGCGCGCTGGTGGACGTGACGCTGGCCTTCACCGTCGCCCACGGCGAACAGATTCGCCAGTTGCGCGCCGCCGCCCGCGCCCACGACCGCCGCCGCAGCCACTGGCCCGTGAGCTGGAAGATGGACGAGCAAAACCCGTCCACCTTCCGCTTCAAGGGCTACGCGGCCAAGCGCAGCCCCAGCCTGCTGGGCAACTACCAGCGCCTGTGGTACGACCGCAGCCAGCCGTGGGAGCAGGACATCGCCTACTACAACCACTTCCCGGAGGACGTGGTGGTGCCCGCGCCCAGGGCCTACATCGTGCCCCAGGCATGGCGCGAAGCGATCGAACGGCTGCAATGGAATGGCGTCCAGATGCGCCGCCTGGAAACGGCCACCACGTTCGACGCGCAGTACTACCACATCGCGTCCGTGAGCTCGCGCCCGCACGCCTACGAAGGCCATATGTTCCACGATGAGGTGCAAGTGGAAGCGCGCACGGGCCGCTTCACGGCCCAGCCGGGCGACTACTACATCGCGCTCGACCAGGACAACGCCCGCTACGCCGTCGAAACGCTGGAACCGCAGGCGCACGACAGCTTCTTCCGCTGGGGTTTCTTCAACAGCGTGCTGGAAAAGAAGGAAGCCTATTCCGACTACGTGTTCGAGGATCTGGCGCTGCACATGCTGGAGACGGAACCGGCACTGAAAACCGCGTTCGAAGCGTGGAAGGCGGCCAATCCGGCCCTGCTGACGGACCAGACCAAGGTGCTGGACTTCATCTTCGAACACGGCCAGCGCCACGCGGAACCGGAATGGCGCCGCTACCCCGTGCTGTCGGTATTCTGATCCACCGGCCGCGCCCCTATCGAGCAATACCTCAACCCGTTCCGCCTGCGCGGGACGCCGCCTCGATGTCCCTGTCGACATCGAGGCACACCACGCCAGCGCCGGCGATCCCCGCGCGCGCGTGATATGTGCGGCGCGCCCACCAGCGGCGCCGCGTAGTTCACAAGTACCGACGCCAGACCACTGGACCGACGTGCCCACAAGGTCACCGCCATGCATTACGCACTCAACCTGCGCACATTTTTTTACAGCCATTACTTCCACCTGGGGCTGCGCTTCGCCGCCGGGCTGGTGGGCGTCACCCTGATCACGCTGCGGTTCGCCGGCATGGCCACCGCCATGACGGTGTGCATCGGCGCCCTGTGCACGGCCCTGATGGACATGCCCAGCCCCCTGCGCCACAAGTTCAACGAGATGTCGGCCTCGGTGCTGCTGTGCGGTGCCGTCACCCTGCTCATCAGCCTGTGCGGCCCGGTGCGCTGGCTGTTGATGACGATGCTGGTCCTGGTCAGCTTCATGGCCTGCATGATGGTGGTGTACGGGAAGAAGTCGATGCCGCTGCAACTGGCCACGCTGTTCATCATGACCATGTCGATGGAACACGACATGACAGCGCGCGAGTCCTTCATCCACGCCGGCCTGTTCACGCTGGGCGCGGTGGCCTACCTGGGTTACTCGATGGCCGTGTCCTGGCTGCTGCGCCACCGCATCAAGCAGCAGGTGCTGGCCGAAGCCCTGTTCGAACTGGCCGCCTACATCGACATCAAGGCCGATTTCTACGACACCCGCTACAACCTCACGGAGCAGTTCAACAAGCTGGTACGCCATCAAAGCCTGCTGGCCGACCGCCAGCAAGCGTCGCGCGACCTGATCCTGCGCAGCCACCAGGACCGCAAGGACGCCATCGTGGTGCAGGTCCACGTGTGCATGCTGGACCTGTATGAGCTGATCCTGTCCACCCACACCGACTACGCCCAGTTGCGCGCCCACCTGGCCGATTCGCCCGTCCTGAAAACGCTGCACGACCTGGCGTGGAAGGCGGCGCGCGACATCGAATCGGCCGCCTACGCCATCACCCGCAAGCGCGCCTCGTACCAGCAGGTGAACTACGAAGCGGAACTGGCCGCCGTCGAGGACGAACTGCACGCCTTGCAACGCAAGGTCGATGAAGGCAAGCCGGAGCAGGAAGCGCTGGCCGTGCTGCGCGCCCAGCGCAACAAGATCAAGGCCATCCTGCACATGATAGGCCAGTTGCACCTGGCCAGCCAGAAGGTCTACGACAGCACGCCGTTCTGGATCGATGCCGACATGGGCCCCTTCCTGTCGCAGCAGAAGTACGAATTGAAGATGATCCTGTCGCACCTGCGCTGGGACTCGCCCATCTTCCGCTTCTCGCTGCGGGTGGCCATGGCGATCTCGGTCGGCCTGCTGGTGGGCGCGCACTTGCCGTACGCGGCCCACAGCTACTGGATCGTGCTCACCATCGTCATCATCCTCAAGCCCAGCTTCAGCATGACCAAGCAGCGCCGCAGCGACCGCATCGTGGGCACCGTGATCGGCTGCGTGATCACGGCCTTCATCATCCGCTACCTGAACTATCCGGCCGCCATCCTGGCTTTTTTAATCCTGTCCACGGTGGCCACGCCGACCTTCATCTACCTGCGCTACCGCTACGCCGCCATCACCGTCAGCGTGATGATCCTGCTGCAGATGCACCTGCTGGCGCCCGGCAACAGCAACCTGATCATGGAGCGCCTGGTCGACACCATCGTCGGCGCGGCCGTGGCCACCGCGTTCAGCTTCGTGCTGGCCAACTGGGAATACCAAAGCCTGCCGCGCCTGATCCGCCTGGTGCTGGATGCGAACCTGCGCTACATGCAAGCCTCGTTCGACCTGCTGCAGGGTAAAGGGCGGGACGATTTCGCCTACCGCATCGAGCGCAAGCGCCTGATGGACAGCCTGGCCGCGCTCAGCGCCGCGCTGGTGCGCATGCTCGACGAACCGGCCAGCAAGCAGCGCGCCGTGGAGGACATCAACCTGTTCATCGTACAGAACTACCTGCTGGTGGCGCATGTGGCGGCATTGCGCGCCATCCTGCGCCGGCACGTCACGGAACTGCCGGCGGCGGCCGTCAACGAAAAACTGCGCGACAGCCACCGCGAAGTGGTCGCCATCCTGACCGCCGCGCTGGCCCGGCACGAGCAGGCCGGTGTCGACGTTGGCCTTGGTGCTGGCTTTGGCGGTGGCTTTGGCGGTGGCGCCGCGCCGGCCGCCGCCAGCGGTGGCGACGCCGCGCCAGCCGTGCCATGGTCCGGCTGGCCGCTGGTGCAGCGGCGCATCCGCCTGCTGCAGGCCGACGCCGCCAAGATCATCGTCCACAGCGAGGCCATCGTCCGCAACGTGGCGTAGCGCGGCAAGTCGAAACGCGGCGTTGCCCTGCAGGCTGCGCCGATCGCTGCTACCATGGTCTGATGAGTTCATCCAACCATCTTCCCTTGAGCGGCCGGGATCTGCTGGCCGCGCTGTGCGTGGTACTAATCTGGGGCACCAACTTCATCGCCATGAAAGTGGGCCTGCGCTTCCTCACCCCATTCCAGCTGGGCGCCGGCCGCTACCTGTTCGCCGTGCTGCCGCTGATCCTGTTCATCCGCCCGCCCCGCCTGCCGGCGCGCTGGGTGGTGCTGTATGGACTGTGCCAGGGCGTGGGGCAGTTCGGCCTGCTGTTCCTGTCGCTCAAGGTCGGCATGTCGGCCGCGCTGGCGTCCGTGCTGCTGCAAACCCAGGTCTTCTTCACCGCCTTCTTTGGCTTTGTGCTGCTGGGCGAGCGCGCCAGCCGCCCGCTGCAGGGAGGACTGCTGCTGGCCGCGCTGGGCCTGGCCTGCTTCGGCGCCAATTACCTGGCGCCGGGCCACAGCGGCGCCACCACGGCCGGCGGCTTCGCCCTGTGCCTGGCGGCGGCGGCCATGTGGGCCGCCTCCAACATCGTCGTGCGGCGCGCCCAGCAAGCCACGCCGCAATTCGACGTGATGGCGTTCATGGTGTGGAGCAGCACGGTGCCGGTGCTGCCGTTCGTGGCCCTGTCGCTGGCCTTCGACGATCCGGCCACGCGCTGGCAATGGCTGGCCGCGCCGGCCGGGGTCTGGGTCTCGCTGGCCTACCTGGGCTGGATGGCCACCGTGCTGGGCTACGCCATGTGGACTGGCCTGCTCAAGCGCCATCCCGTCAACCGGGTGGCGCCGTTCAGCCTGGGCGTGCCCGTGGTGGGCATCAGCGCCGGCATGCTGGTGCTGGGCGACCAGATCAGCGGCTGGCAGTGGGCCGGTACGGCGCTGATCGTCACGGCGCTGGTGTGCGTGATGTTCGGCGGACGCTGGCTGAACCACGCCGCCCGCGCCTGAGACGGGCGCGCCGCCTCAGGCGAAGCACACCTGGTTGCGGCCCGACTCCTTGGCCCGGTACAGCAACGCATCGGCCTTTTGCAGCATGGCTTCGGCCGTGCCGGCCGCCAGGTCACCATACACACCCATGCTCATCGTCACCTTGAGGCCAGGCTGCACCTCGTGCCACGGGAAGCCTTCGATCAGGTGGCGCAGCTTGTCGCACAGGGCGGCCGCCTGCGGCAAGGCTGTCTCCGGCAGCGCGATCACGAATTCCTCGCCGCCGTAGCGCGCCACCAGGTCCGTCAGGCGCATGTGGCCACGCAGGATCTCGCCCACCTGGCGCAGCACGGCGTCGCCGGTGGCGTGCGAATACTGGTCGTTGATACGCTTGAAGAAATCGATATCGCCGATCACCAGGCTCAATGGCCGCTGGTGGCGCACGGCCTGGTTGAATAGCGTGCTGGCCTGCTCGTCGAAATGGCGGCGGTTATACAGCTTGGTCAGCGCGTCGCGCACACTCAACTCGCGCAACTGGTCGGCCTGGGCCAGGATGGTCTGGTGCGAGGCGCTCAATTCCTCATGGCTGCGGGCCAGTTGCTCGCTCATGGCGTTGAAGGCGTTGGCCAGCGCCGCCACCTCGTCCTTGCCATGCACGGGCACCCGTTGCAGCAGCGAGCCGCCGTGCATGGCGCGCACGGCGTCCGTCAGGCTGCTCAGCGTGCGGCTCAAGCGTTTGCTCAGCAACACGCCGAGCACCAGCGCCAGCACGGCCGCTCCCGTCACCCCGGCCAGCAGCGCTTCGCGCATGGCCGCCAGGTATTGCAACTCCTCCTTGCTGGGCGTAAACACCCCTTCCGGTGAGATATAGGCCGCCACCTTGCCGTCCACCATGACGGCGCGCGCATCCTTGCGCGCCGCTTCCGGCAGCGGTTCGCCGGGCCGGTACACGCCTGCGCCCAACAACACCTTGTAATCCTGGTCCGCCACGATGAAATGGAACGGCGGCTCGCCGCCCGGATGACGGCGCCCCGGCGGTGGACGGTCGCCGCCACCCTGGCCGGGCGGTGGCCGCGAACCGGCGTCGCCGGGCCCTTCACCGGGCGGTGGCGGCGGCGGGCCGCCGTCCTCCCCTCGCATGGGCATGGGCCGGGGCCGGCCGCCGGGGCCGTCGAATTCGGGCCCGAAACGGGGACCGCCATCTCGGCGGGGCGGCTGACCCGGGCCGCCATCGTCCGGTCGACCCAACCGCTCATCCGGTGGCCCCGGCCGCTCATTCGGTGGCGGTCCAGGCTCGCCGTCGGCCGGGCGCGGCGCGTCCAGGGAGGCCGGCGCGGCCCCATTCTGCTGCGACGCAGCATTCAAGCGTTCCGCCTCCTGCGTGCGCCGCGCGAACCGGTCGAATGGTTCGACCGCGTTGGCCGCTTGCCAACTGCCGTAGTGCGCCAGATAAGCGCTCAGGTAGGTGTAAAAGTGCTCGGCGGCTTGCTGGCGCCGGATCAAATCCACCTTTTTGTTCATCCCCACGTATGCCAGGCCACCCACCATCGCCACGGCGGCCAGCCCGCTGAGCAGCAATGCCAGCATAAATCGTATACGCAAGGACATATATCACCCCGTCTTCGTCTTATTGCAAATTGGACAGTAATCATACCCCAGCGAAGCGCCATTTCCAGAGGGAGCAGGCGGAATTTCCCGCCTTTTTCGTTGCCTGAAAGAATGAAAGAAAGATATTGCTAACTCAGCGATATACGGTTTCTGTATGGATGCCATCACAAATCAAAAGTTTGTTTATTACTGAATCAGCCCTATACTGCACTGCAACAACGGACGAAAAGGAGTTTCAAATGAGCACTGCACACACCCACCTGAGCTACAACGACTATGCCGCCGGCGGTTACGCCAGCAACGTTGCCCAAGCAGCACGCGGTTTGTTGGCCGCCCTGTTCGCGGTCAAGCCACGCGCGGAAGAACAGGCCATGGAAGAGCAGCGCCACAATGATTCGACCTATCTGTCCCGCATGGCCGACGACTACGAGCACATCGCCCCCAACCTGTCGGCTGAACTGCGCTTCATGGCATCGCGGGGCTGATCATGCAAGTCCTGTCGCTGCTTCCCGCCTTGTTGGCGACCGTGGGCCTGGTTCTGCGCCTGTACCTTGGTTATCAATCGGAGTAAAACTATGTTGACCATCATCGAAAATCTGCCTGCCGCCATCGCCCTGACGGGCCTCGTGCTGCGCCTCTACCTGGGCGCCAACCCGGCGCAATACAAAGCGCACTAAGCTGCTTACCCATGAAAAAAGACCCGGCCGCTCACGCTGCCGGGTCTTTTTTTATTCCGCCGCCGGAAGTCAGGCGCGCGGCGTGTGGTTCAAGTGCGAGTGACGCATGCCGTACAGGAAATAGGTCAGGACCGCCGCCGTCATCCAGATCGAGAAGATGGTGAAGGTGGTGTTCGACAGGTCGCGCATGATGTACAGGCAAGCCAGGATGCTCAGGCCCGGCACCACGTAGGGGCCGAACGGCACGCGGAAACCTTCCACGCCATTGCCATTCTCCCGGCTCCGCATCACCGGCACGGCCAGCGAGACGACGATGAAGGCCGTCAGCGTACCCATGCTGACCATGTCCCACAGGAAGGTGGCGTCCACGAAACCGGATACCAGCCCCACCACGCAGCACACGATCAAGGTGTTGCTGACCGGCGCCGCCGTGCGGGGGTTGACGGTCTGGAACGCTTTCGAGATCAGGCCGTCACGCGAGATGGCGAACAGGATGCGGGTCTGGCCATAAATGGTCACCAGCGTCACGCTGAACACGGAAATGACGGCGCCGGCCGCCAGCACCAGGGCCGGCCAGGTCTTGCCCGTCACGTTCTGCAGGATCACGGCCAGGCCAGCTTCCTGGCCTTCGAACTTGGCCGCCGGCTGCGCGCCCAGCGCCGCCACCGCCACCAGCATATAGAACACGGTGACGATCACCAGCGCGGCCAGGATGCCGATCGGCACGTTGCGGCGCGGATTACGTACTTCCTCACCGGCCGTGGCCACCGTGTCCAGGCCAATGAAGGAGAAGAACACGGTGCCGGCCGCCGCCGTCACGCCCTTCATGCCGGCGAAGCCCTTGCTGTTATCGGTATTGAAGAAGGGAATGAAATTGTTCGAATCGAAACCGGCGAACGCGATCACAACGAAGAACACGAGAATGGCCAGCTTGATCATCACCATGATGGCGTTGGTGGTGGCCGATTCCTTGGTGCCGCGCAGCAGCAGGAAGCAGCACAAGCACACCAGCATGATCGGTGGCAGATTGATATGGCCGGGATGGAATTCAATCCCCGTCGGCCCCGACACGATCATGGGCGAGCGCAACAACGACGGTATATGCCAGCCAAAGGCGTTGACGAGGAAATTGTTTAAATAATCAGACCAGCCGATGGCCGTGGCGCTGGCCGCCAAGCCATATTCGAGCAACAGACAGGCCGCCATGATGAAGGCCAGGAATTCCCCCACGGTGGCATAGGCGAACGAGTAAGAGGAACCGGAGGCGGGGATGCGGAACGACAGTTCGGCATAGCACAGCGCCGTCAGGCCGGCCGTGATGGCGGCGATCAGGAACGACAGGATGACGGACGGGCCGGCCTTGGGCACGGCTTCCACCATGGTGAAGAAAATACCGGTGCCGATGGTGGCGCCAACGCCGATCATGGTCAGCGGGAATAAACCGATCGAGCGGTTCAAGCCGCTGCCGCTGTTGCCATGCGTATGCTCAGGGGTGACATCGACCGGCTTGATTCGGGTCAGTTTCTGGCCCAGTGTTTGGTTCACAGGCTATCCTTGTATCGGTTGCTACGGCAGCGCGGATAGCGCTCCGGCGAAATGGTCGGTCAAAAAAACTATGCGATTATAGGGCTTCTTGTCGCCGGCCCCTACAGTAATTTATGTGCATAAGCAGCAACAGATCCACCCCGCCACTGCCCGCTTTTCCCCTCCCGCTGTTACACCTGCTTACTTTTGATACAGCGCAATGTATAGATTGAAACGGGCTGGCCCATTAATCTGGTGTCATGCGTTTCCAAACAACAACCAGGAGCCCAGACATGGAAAAGATCCCAACCGTAACCCGCCGCATTCATCCCCTGATCGCAGGCGCTGCGATTTCGGTCACCGTGCTGAGTCTGGTGGGCACAGCCGCCATCGCCGGCTGGCTGCCTTCCTCCAAGGCCAAGGGTGACATCAACCCCGGCGCCAACCCGGTGCCAGCCAACGCGCTGACGTCCGACCTGGCCCCCGGCCAAGCCCAGCCGCCACTGCCGCCGGCCGAGGTGCAGCAAGCGCAATACCAGCAGCCGGAGCAGCAGCCGCAGCGTCAACAGCAGCCAGCCGTGCACCACACGGCCCGCCCGCACCACAGCACCCAGGTGGCCCAGGCGGACGACTATGACCGCCGCGCCCAGTCCGCGCCGCAGCCCGCACCGGCTCCCGCTCCGGCCAACAGCTCGCCCAACTACGTGGGCATCGGCGCCGGCGCCGTGATCGGCGGCTTGCTGGGTAATCAAGTCGGTGGCGGCCGTGGCCGTACGGCGGCCACCATCGCCGGCGCCATCGGCGGCGGCATGCTGGGTAACCAGATCCAGGAACAGCAGAAGCAGCCGCAACGCTGATCCGCGCGGGACCGCCGTCCCGCATCTCCCCTCACACCAGGGCCGCCGCGCTACCAGCCGGCGGCCCTGGCTGTTTCTGGCGCCGGGTCACCGGCCGCCGCCCGGCCTGCCATCTATGCAATATTGCCTATAACGCCTATCCACTTCGCAGCGTTGCCTTGCGCAATATACCTGAGTATATTGCGAACTTTATAAGCAACCCGGAGCACAGCGTCCCATGCGATACCCAGGCAACCCACCTCCTGTTCCACTCCCCTTCCCCCTGCAACTGGCCGTGCTGGCCTGCGGCCTGCTGGCCGGCGCCGCCCACAGTGCCGACGCCGTGTTCGACCTGGGCGTGGTCACCGTGCTGGGCCAGCGCACCGCCAACGGCACCGTGGGCGAAGAGCAGGTATCAACCACCGTCACGCGCGCCGGCATGCAACGCTTCAACCGCGACAACGTGGGCGACGCCCTCAACCTGCTGTCCGGCGTCACCCTGTCCACCAATTCACGCAACGAGAAGACCATCGCCGTGCGCGGCTTCGATACGCGCCAGGTGCCCCTGTTCATCGACGGCATCCCCGTCTACGTGCCCTATGACGGCTACGTGGACTTCAACCGCTTCGCCACGGCCGACCTGGCGGCAATCCAGGTCGCCAAGGGCTACAGCGCCATCGCCTACGGCGCCAACACGCTGGGCGGCGCCATCAACCTGATTTCGCGCAAGCCAGCCGCCGCGCTCGAAGCGGATGCGTCGCTGGGCGCCGGCGCCGTCGGCGCACGCCGCGCCGCCGCCAACATCGGCAGCAATCAGGGCCTGTGGTATGCGCAGGCCGGCCTGTCGTTCAGCGAAGGTGACGGCTTCCGGCTGGCCTCATCGTTCCAGCCCACGCGCAGCGAGGATGGCGGCGTGCGCGACAACGGCCGCTACCGCGACAGCAAAGTCTCGCTCAAGGCCGGCCTCACGCCGGGCGGCGGCGATGAATATGCGCTCAGCTACTACCGCCAGGATGGCGAGAAAGGGCAGCCGCCATCGACCGTGCCGGAATCGGCCCGCTACTGGAAATGGCCCTACTGGGACAAGGAAAGCCTGTACCTGGTCACGAGCACGGGCCTGGGCCAACTGGAACGGCTCAAGCTGCGCCTGTACCACGACCGCTACGCCAATGAAGTGGACTCCTACACGGATGGCCGCTACGCCACGCTGAAAACCAGCGGACCCGGTTCCGTGGGCAGCGGCCGCAGCATCTACCGCGATCACACCAACGGCGCCATCGTGGAGCTGCAATCGCTGCGGCTGGCCGCGCACAGCCTGCAGGCCGTGGCCCACTACAAGGCCGACCACCACGTGGAAACGGATGCCACCGCCACCACCAACGCCCGCTTCGACGACACCCTGCTGTCGCTGGGCGCGGAAGACCTGGTGCAGCTGGACCCGGCGCTGCAACTGGCGCTCGGTGCGTCGCGCGACCGGCTGCGGCCCGACACCGTGTACAGCCTCGGCAACGCCTACAGCCTGCCCTCGGCCAAGGACAGCAACAACGCCCAGGCCGGCCTGTACTACGACTGGTCCGGCGCGGCGCGGCTGTACGCCACGCTGGCCCGCAAGTCGCGCCTGCCCACGCTCAAGGACCGCTACTCGCAGCGCCTGGGCACCTTCATCGAAAATCCCGCCCTCGCGCCGGAACGGGCCTGGAACTATGAGATCGGCTATCAGGGCGCGCCCGCCGCGGCCACCCGCTACGACGCAGCCCTGTACCTGAGCGACGTACACGACAAGATCCAGGCCGTGGCCAACGTCAGCGGCAACCGTTCGCAGATGCGCAACATCGGCCAGGTGCGGATGACGGGCCTGGAACTGGGCGTCACGCGGCGCCTCGCCAGCCAGTTCGACGTGGGCGCCAATTACAGCTACACGCACGCGGAAAACGTGAGCGCGCCAGCCACCCGCGTCACCGACCTGCCCGCACACAAACTGGCCGCGCACGCCGCCTGGCATGCGGACGAACGTTGGGAGCTGGTCGCCTACGGCCTGGCCAACAGCGGCCGCTGGGCCTCCAACACGGTCCGGCTGGGCGGCTACGCCACGCTGGACGCGAAAGCCGTCTACCACCCATCGGCCCGGGTGGCGCTGGAGGCCGGCGCCAGCAACGTGGGCGACCGCAACTACCAGCTGGCCGACGGCTTCCCCGCTGCCGGGCGGGCCTGGTTCTTCAACCTCAACTGCCAATACCAGGACTAAGGAGCATCATGCGACAACTGATCTTTTCCCTGCTCACCGCCGCCTTCGGCCTGGGCCAGCCCGCGCTGGCCGAGAACAAGCCAGCCAATCCGGCGGCCCTGGTCACCACCAGCGTCGCCGTCACCGGCGCCGTCGAGCATCCGCTGCATTTGACGGTGGCCGATTTGCGCCGCCTGCCGGCCGCGCAACTGGGCGACGTGCCCCTGATCTGCCAGAGCGGCGCCAACATGGGCAAGCTGGAACATGTGCGCGGCGTGCGCCTGCGCGACCTGCTGGACCAGGCCAGCATCGCCGCGCCCGGCCACCATGACCTGCGCAAGACCATCGTGGTGGCCAAGGCCAGCGACGGCTACCTGGCCATCTTCTCGTGGAATGAACTGTACAACGCCCCGCTGGGCAACGACGTGCTGGTGTATTTCGAAAAGGAAGGCAAGCCGCTGGACGACGATGAAGGCCGTATCGCCATGGTGTCGTCCGGCGACGTGCGCACCGGCCCGCGCCACGTGAAGTGGCTGCAGTCGGTGGAAGTGCGCCGCATCGCGGACTGAGGCCCGCGCGGGAGCGTGTCCGACACGCTCAGGAAGCGCGCACCACCATCAGGCCCGCGCGCAAGCCCACCCGCACGTCCGGGTTGGGAAACACGACGTATTCCTCGTCATGCTGGACGGTGTAGACGGTGTCGCCATCGCGTGCGATTTCCGCGCCGCGCGGCAGGGCCGTGAAGTTCTGCGTGTCGCGCCCGAAGGCCATCTGGAACCGGTCGCTCAGCTTGATGATCTGCTGGGCCGTGTTGAAGATGTGCGGCGATCGCCCCGCCGACGCGGGCCCCACGCCATGCAGCAGCGCGTCCAGCGCCTGCGCCGCCTCGGCGAACTGGCCGATGTCGTTCTGGCCCAGCGTGCCGACGCGGCCCAGCTCCACCGTGGTGCCGGCCGCGCCGTGATGCTCGGCCGAATAGTAGCTGTAGGTACCGGCCGACTGCGGGTTCATGATGATGGCGCCGATGCCGGCCGCCCCCAGCCAGTCGACCAATTGGCCACGCGCGCCCGCCTCGATCAGCTCGGGCACGATGGCGAAGGTGGGATAGACGGATGGCCGGATCGCCGTGTGCAAATCCAGGTGCCAGCGCACGGGGCCGGCGCCGTCGAAGAAGGCCGTGGTGGCGGCCATCATCACGTCGGCCCGCGCCGCCTCGGCGGTGCCGGCCAGCGTGCCCCGCTCGGCGCGGAACATGCGGTTCAAGTCCGCGTCGATGAAGCGCTTGCCGGCCCGGATGGCGCCGATATTCCCCACGCATAGCATCAAGTCCACCGCCAGCGCATTGGCTTCATGCGACAGCGCGTCAAGCAGGTGGGCCACCACTTCGATCGGCCCCGTCTCGTCGCCATGCACCCCGACCGACACCAGCACGCTGGCGCGGGCCGGCGCGCCGGGACGCTTGATGGTCAAAATGCCGTCCGCCGGCTGCGCCACGGTGTAGCCTGCGGCTGAAAAGCGCCCGGCCACGGCGCTGAAATCCGCCTCGGCCAGGGCCCGCACGGCCTCCGGCAGCGGGCCGACCGCTGCGGAGGATGTCGATTGCGTCATGCTCATCCGGTCAGGCCGCCACGGTTGCGTTGCTGGCTTCGGACAAGGCCCACACGTCCAGCATGGCTTGCTCCAGGTCCACCGCGGCCGGATAGCCGGACAGGCCCAGCGAGCACGTCACCACTTCCACCGCTTCGTTGGCGTCGTGGCCGTCCGTGGCACGCCGCAGCACCTGGGTCAGCAAACGTTGCTGGGTGCGGCGCAGCGCGTGCTGGGCGTAGCTGCGCAGCTGTTCCTGCGACTTGCTGTGGGCCGGCAGTTTCAAGCCTTTCTCCAGCGTGTCGATGCCAGCCTGGCCGCGCAGGTTCAAGCCCACTTGCAGGAAGGCTGGCAAGTCCATGCCGGCCGGACGGTTGACGGACAGCGCGGCGAACACGAAAGCCGCCACCGCTTCGATCGCATCCACCGCCTTCCACGCTTGCGCGAATTCGGCGCGCAGGCCGGGCACGGCGTCCGCGTCGGCGCTGCCGTCGGCCGGCATCAGCTGCTTGAGCAGGTCCGGCTTGGCGAACAAGCGGGTCAGCTCGGCCAGGCCGCCGGCGGCGCGCAGCTGCTCGGCAGGCACCGACAGCACGCCTTCGATCACGGCCTTCTGCAGGCTGCGGGTGCGGCCATCGACCTTGATCGACACGGCGCGCGGGATCTTCAGCGCGTCGGCGTCCAGCGTATCGAACACGTTCGCCAGGCTCAGTGCCGACCAGGCCTGGCCCCAGGCCTGGATCACTTCCGCCTCTTCCGCGTTATGCTCGGCCGCCAGGTCGCGCAGCATCAGCGGACCGCAGCGGTTGACCGCTTCGTTGGCCAGCACGGTGGCCAGGATGGCGTTGGCCAGCGGGTGCGCCAGCGCGCTGCGGGTGGCCACCAGCAAGTCCGGGAAGTACGGCTTGAGCACCGACTCGGCCCAGCTGTGCTCCGTCAGCGGCAAGGTCGCCAGGATGCGCTTGTAGCGGTTCTTGACGTTGGCGATCACCACCGCCAGTTCCGGCGTGGTCAAGCCGCGGCCATCGGCCTTGCGGCGCGCCAGTTCAGCCACGGTAGGCAGTTGTTCCAGCTCGCGCGACAGGGCGCCTTCCTCCTCCAGGCTGGCGATCAGGGCCGCGTAGCCATCCTGCACCGACGCTTCCGACTGGGCCTGCGCCTCGCGCACCAGCAAATGGGTTTGCAGCGTGTTGTCGCGCAGGACCAGGCGTTCGATGTCGGCCGTCATGTCATTCAGCAGGCGGTTGCGGTCCGTCTCGCTCAACTGGCCGGCGTTCATTTCCACGTCCAGCCACATCTTGGCGTTCACTTCATGGTCGGAGCAATCCACGCCGGCCGAGTTGTCGATCGCATCGGTGAAGATGCGGCCGCCGGCCAGCGCGAATTCGATACGGCCGGCCTGGGTCGCGCCCAGGTTGCCGCCTTCGGCCACCACCTTGCAGCGCAGCTGGCTGCCATCGACGCGGATATGGTCGTTGGCGCGGTCCTTGACCTGGGCGTGGCTCTCGGTGGACGACTTGATGTAGGTGCCGATACCGCCGTTGTAGAACAGGTCCACCGGCGCCAGCAGGATGCGGTGCATCAGTTCTTCAGGCGACAGCGCCGTTTCCTCGATGTCCAGCACGGCGCGGATCTGCGGCGACAGCTCGATGCTGCGCAGCGAGCGCGGATAGACGCCGCCGCCGGCCGAGATCAGTTCCTTGTTGTAGTCGTCCCACGAGGAGCGCGGCAGGGCGAACATGCGGGCCCGCTCGTTGAACGACGCTTCCATGTCCGGATTCGGGTCCAGGAAGATGTGGCGGTGGTCGAACGCGGCCAGCACCTTCAGTTTGCGCGACAGCAGCGCGCCGTTGCCGAACACGTCGCCCGACATGTCGCCCACGCCCACCATGGTGGTGGCGGTGGCGTGGATGTCGTGGTCCAGTTCATAGAAGTGGCGCTTGACGGCTTCGAACGCGCCCTTGGCCGTGATGCCCATCTTCTTGTGGTCGTAACCGTTCGAGCCGCCCGAGGCGAAGGCGTCGCCCAGCCAGAAACCACGCTGCACGGCGATGCCGTTGGCGATATCGGAGAAGGTCGCCGTGCCCTTGTCGGCCGCCACCACCAGGTAGGGGTCGGCGCTGTCGTAGCACACGGTGTCGGTCGGCTGCACGATGTTGCCCAGCACGCGGTTGTCGGTCATTTCCAGCAGGCTGGCGATGAACAGGCGGTACACGGCTTCGCCTTCGGCCGCGATGGTTTCACGCACGGCGTCTTTCGGCATCTGCTTGCAGACGAAACCGCCCTTGGCGCCGGCCGGCACGATCACGGCGTTCTTCACCATCTGCGCCTTGACCAGGCCCAGCACCTCGGTGCGGTAGTCTTCCATGCGGTCGGACCAGCGCAGGCCACCACGCGCCACGGGGCCGCCGCGCAGGTGCACGCCCTCGAAGCGGCGCGAGAATACGAAGATCTCGCGGAATGGACGCGGTTCCGGCACCAGCGCCAGGTTGCTGGTGTCGAACTTGAAGATGATCTTGTCGCCCTTCTGGGCATTCTGGAAGTAGTTGGTGCGCAGGGTGGCCAGCATCAGGTCGGTGATGGCGCCCAGGATTTCCTCGCTATCGGCATGGTTAATCGCTGGCAGGCCGCGCTTGATGTCGTGCATGGCCTGTTGGGCGGCCATGCGGCGCGCCTCGTCCAGCGCCGGGTCGAAGCGCTGCAGGAACGCTTGCACCAGTTCGCGCACCACGGCCGGCTGCTTGCGCAGGCACTCGGCCACGTAGCGCACCGAGAAGCGGCTGCCAGCCTGGCGCCAGTAGCTCATGTAGGCGCGCACCAGCTGCACTTCGCGCATGCTGAGGCCACCTTCGATCACCAGGCCGTTCAGGCGGCCATCTTCAGCGTCGTTGTTGAACAGCGCCGTGAACAGTTCCTGCGCCACCTGCACCACATTGGGCTGCGCCAGCTTGGCGGCGCTGGCCGCGTCCACCGACAGGCTGCTGACGAAGTGGCGCTGGCCTCCCACGTTGATGGAGTGGGCGCGTTCGCGGTCGATCGCCACGCCGGCGTTATGCAGCGCCGGCAGGATGGTCGACAGGGCCGGCACCTTGTCCACCGAGTACAGGCGGATGGTGGTGGCTTCGTCGGCCGACTCGATACGTACCGACACGCGCGATGGATCTTCGATGCGCAGCAGCGAACCGAGGTCGTGGAAGGCCACGGCCGGCGCGGTGGCGGCCACGTAATCGGCCGGCAGGGTGGCGCACAGCTTGCGCAGGCTGGCGCGCATCGGCACGTCGAACACGGCGTCGGCCAGGGTGGCGAATTGGTCGTGCCAGCCGTCCAGCACGGCCAGCAGCGGTTGCTGGATATCCGTTTCCAGGTCCAGCGGGTAGCGGGCCGCGTGCGCGATCAGGTAGACGCGGGCCAGCGGGCCGTCCGCCACCAGGGTCTGGGAGCTGATGTGGGTGGCGCCGGAGCTGCCTTGCAGCGCCTTGGCCAGGGCCGAGGCCACGCTGGCGCTGTAGCGTTCGCGCGGCAGGTAGACCAGCACGTTCAGGTGGCGCGCATACACGTCGCGCCGCGCGAACACCTTGGTGCGCGGCTGCTTGTACAGCGAGACGACGGCGCCGCACACTTCGGCCAGCCATTCCGGTTCCGCTTCCAGCGCTTCCGTGCGCGGCAAGGATTCCAGGATTTCCACGAACTTCTCGGCACGGAAGCCTTCCTGGCGCACGCCGGCGATGCTCAGCACCTTGGCGATGCGCCCGCGCGCGAACGGCAGGCGCGCCAGCGGGGTGGCCGTGGCGGCGCGCGTGAACAGGCCCACGAAGCAGTACTCGCCCAGGATCGCGCCTTGCGCGTTCACATGGCGTACGCCGATGAAGTCGAGCTGCTGGTCGCGGTGCAGCGTGCCTTCCACGTCGGCCTTGACGATGGACAGGGTGTGGTTGCGCTTGGACAGGGTGTCGAAGTCGCCGGGAATATTGGCCAGGCAGGTGCCGTAGACGGGATGGCTGGTGTCCTGCAGCACGCCGATGCGGCTGGGGATGTCGCGTTCCAGTTCACGCTCGCCCGGTTTGACCTGGTAGTAGGCGTAGCCGAACGGCTCGAAGCCTTCGGTGCGGGCCCAGTCCAGGAAGGCGGCCACTTCCTGGCCTTCGGCACCGTTGGCGGCGGCCGCTTCGGCCGCGACGAATTGGAAGCGCTCCAGCATGGCACCCTGGTCGCGGTGCACCACGGCGGCGTCGCGCGCCACCATCTGGATGCGGGACAGCAGCGTGTCCAGTTCGGCCTGCGGCAGGTCCTCGGCCAGCAGGCACATGACGTAGGATTCAGCCTGGTCGCCGGGCTGGCCGACGGCCGTCACCACGCCGTCGGCGCTGCGGCGCACGGACAGCACGGCATTCAGCACGCCATTGGCGGCCACGCGCTGGTGGCGCATCGCCATCACGATCGAATCGACCAGGTAAGGCATGTCGTTATTGAGGATCAACAGGGCGGTGGCCATGCCGCCGCGGCCGTCCGCGTAGCGCAGCGCGGCGATCTGGCAGCCGGCGGCGGCGCGTTTGGACGCCTGCGTGAAACCATCCCACAACACCGGCGCCAGGTTGTCGGGCGCGATGCCCGCGAAATCTTCGACGTCCAGGGAACCGAGCCAGGCGCTGATCAGGGCCGCAACCTGGCTGCTGTCGGTAGCAGGCTTGCTGGCGTTGACCAGGTCGAGCGTCTGCTTGCGCAGGTCTTGTGGCATTTGTTTCATCTGTTTTCTCCGTTAGTGTTTTGAGTCCGGCCGCGCACTCTGGCTTGTGGCTTGGCGCCGCGACCGGATACTGCTAAAAGAACGGGGTTGGCCCGTTCCAATTCTTTCTAACCTACGCAGTGTATTTAACCGCTTTCGCGCGGTCCCGTCCACCGCTCTACAAATCGTACAGTCCGGGCAGGCACAGGATGCGGCTCAACTCTTCGAGCGCCGTGTGCACCTCGATCGCCAGCGCCGGATCGGCCAGGTCGGCCGGTTCCAGCCGGTCGCGGTAATGCTTCTCGACCCAGGCCACCAGCGTGTGGTACAGCGCCTCCGTCATCACCACGCCCTGGTGCATGGCTTGCGCCTCGGCGTCCGTCAGCGCCACGCGCAGGCGCAGGCAGGCGGGCCCGCCGCCGTTGCGCATGCTCTGGCGCAGGTCGAAGTGAATCAGTTCGTCGACCGGGCCGCCGCTGGCCACCAGCTCCTGCAGGTAGCTGGCCACGGCGCCATTCTCCTGGCATTCCTGCGGGATCACCAGCGCCATCTTACCGTCGTCCTTGGACAGCAGCTGGCTGTTGAACAGGTAGCTGGCCACGGCATCCGCCACTGATACCTTTTTGGTATCAACACGGATGGCGTTCAGCTCCGCGCCCACGCACTCCATGGCGCGGCGCAGTTGCACCAGGCCGCCCGCCTCGTCGGCGAACGCTTGCTCGTGATAGAACAGCACGTTGCCGTTGCCGACCGCGATCACGTCGTTGTGGAACACGCCCTGGTCGATCACGTCCGGATTCTGCTGCAGGTAGACGGTGCGCGCACTGTTCAAGCCGTGCAGGCGGGCCACGGCCTGCGATGCCTCCAGCGTCTGGCGCGCCGGGTAGCGCTTGGGCGCGGCGGCGGCGGCGTCGAACTCCACCCGGCCGTACACGAACAGTTCCACCCCTTGCTGGCCGTGGCTGGCGCACAAGCGGGTGTGGTTGGCCGCGCCCTCGTCGCCGAAGGCCGGGGTGGCAGGCAGCGCGTCGTGCACGGCGAAGTGCTTGTCATCCTTGAAGATGGCGCGCAGGCTGCGGGCTGATTGCGCGTGTTCGAACGCGCGGTGCAGCTTGTTGTTCAGGTTGGCGGCCGTGAAGTGGGTGCGGCCATCCGCGCTGTCGGCCGACGGGCTGACGGTGGCGGCGTTGGCGGTCCACATGGGCGAAGCCGACCAGGCGCAGGCCAGGATCACGGGCGACTCCTGGTAGGCCTTGGCCAGCACTTGCGCGTCCGTACCCGTGAAGCCGATGCTGCGCAGCAGGCGGAAATTGGGCCGGTCCTGCGGCGGCAGCAGCGCCTGGGCGAAGCCGCGCGCGGCCAGCGCCCGCATCTTGGCCAGGCCCTGCAAGGCGGCCTGCTTGGGATTGGAAGCGCTCTTGACGTTGCTGAACGAGGCCACATTGCCGAACGAAAGGCCGGCGTAATTGTGCGACGGCCCGACCAGGCCGTCGAAGTTGAATTCGCGTGCGGAGTTGCCCATGATGGTCCTTAGAAGTGCATGCCCGGCGACAGCTTGGCCGGCATTTCAAGCGCGCTGTTCTCGATCGAGGCGACCGGGTAGGCGCAATAGTCGGCCGCGTAGTAGGCGCTTGGACGATGGTTGCCGGACTGGCCCACGCCGCCGAACGGCGCGCTGCTGGCCGCGCCCGTGGTGGGACGGTTCCAGTTGACGATGCCGGCGCGTGCGCGCACCTGGTAAGTCTTCCACAGTGCTTCGTCATTCGAAATCAGGGCCGAGGCCAGGCCGAACGAGGTGGCGTTGGCGGTCTTGATGGCGGTGTCGAAATCGGCCACGCGGATCACCTGCAGCAGGGGGCCGAACCACTCCTCGTCCGGGATGCCCTTGGCGTCGGTGACGTCCACGATGCCGGCCGTGACGAAACCGGTGTTCTCGTCGAGCTGGCGCATCTGCAGCAGCGACTTGCCGCCACGGGCCACCATGTCGGCCTGGGCCTGTACCAGCCGGCGCGCCACGGCGGCCGACACCACGGGGCCCATGAAGGGCGCCGGTTCCGCGTCCGGCGCGCCCACGGTCAGGCGGCTGGCCACGTCCACCAGGCGGGCTATGATGGCCTGGCCTTGCGCGTTGTCCGGCACGATCAGGCGGCGCGCGCAGGTGCAGCGCTGGCCGGCCGAGATGAAGGCCGAGGAAATGGCCATGAACACGGCCGCGTCGATGTCGCGCACGTCCCAGACCACCAGCGGGTTGTTGCCGCCCATTTCCAGCGCCAGCATCTTGCCCGGCTGGCCGCCGAACTGCTTGTGCAGCGCGGTGCCGGTCTGGCAGCTGCCCGTGAACAGCACGCCGTCCAGCTCCGCATTTTGGCCCAGCGCGATGCCGGTGTCGCGGCCGCCGTTGACCAGGTTGATCACGCCGTCCGGCAAGCCGGCCTGCTGCCACAGCTGCACGGTGCGCACGGCGGTGCGCGGTGCGAATTCGCTGGGCTTGAAGACGATGGTGTTACCGGCGATCAGGGCCGGCACGATATGGCCGTTGGGCAGGTGGCCAGGGAAGTTGTACGGGCCGAACACGCCGAACACGCCGTGCGGACGGTGGCGCAGCACGGCCTCGCCGTCGGCCACCTTGTTGTGGCTTTCGCCGGTGCGGGCGTCGTAAGCCTGGATCGAGATGTCGACCTTGTTGGCCATGGTGGTCACTTCGGTGCGCGCTTCCCACAGCGGCTTGCCCACTTCCTCGGAGATCAGCTGCGCCAGTTCCTCGGCGTTGGCCTTGAGCAGGTCGCGGAAGCGGGTGCAGACGGCGATGCGTTCGGCCAGCGGGGTCAGTGCCCAGCCGTCGAAGGCGGCGCGCGCGGCAGCGCTGGCGCGCGCCACGTCCTGCGCCGTCGCCTCGCGGCTGGCCCAGGTCTGGCGGCCGGTGGCCGGGTTGACGGTGACCAGTTCCGCGCCCGTGCCGGGCAGCCATTGTCCGTTAACGAAGTTGCTCAATGCGTTGCTCGATGGGGTGTTCGCTTCAGACATTTGGGTTCTTCCTCACGTTGAGAGACAGGGTGCGCACGGTGTCGCCGGTATGGCAGTGCAGCAGCTTTTGTTCAGCTTCGGGCAGCGCGATGGCGCCATTGACGGGGGCCGCATGCGACAGCAGCATGCGGAAGTCGCGCATATTGGTGTTCGATACCAGCACCGGTTCGGCCGGCGCCGTCTCGGGCGCGCAGGCCGCGTCCCAGTCGCCGGCCAGGCCGATCTGGGCCAGCGTGCTGTCGCGCATGGCGCGCAGCTCGGACACGCGGGCCTGCAGCACAGGGCCGGCGTCGAAGATGTCGACATAGCCTTCGAAGTGCATGCCTTCCTGCTCCAGCAGACGGCGCGCCGGCGCGGTCGATGGGTGCACCATGCCGATCACGTCGCGCGCTTCCTGCGGCAGGTAGGCCACGTACAGCGGCTGGCGCGGCATCAGCTCGGCGATGAACGATTTCTTGCCCAGCGCCGTCAGCTCGTCCACGTGGTTGAAGTCCATCTTGAAGAAGTGGCGGCCCAGGCCCTCGTAGAATGGCGAGCGGCCCGCCTCGGCCTGGTAGCCGCGCATTTCCGCGATCAGCTTTTCCGTAAACAGGTGCGGGAACTGGGCGATGAACAGGAAGCGGCACTTGGACAGCAGCTTGCCGTTGTTGCCGCTGCGGTAATCCGGATGCAGGAACAGCGAGCACAGTTCCGTACTGCCCGTCAGGTCGTTCGACAGGTACAGCGTTTCCATGCGCGTGAACACGCCCAGCTCGCGGCTGGAGTGCACCAGCGTGCCGATGCGGTAGTTATAGAACGGCTCCGTCAAACCGACGGCGCTCTTGATGGCGCACACGCCGGCGATGCGGCCCGTATCGGTATCCTCCATCACGAACATGTAGTCACGCTCTTCCGGCGGAATGGTTTCGGCGAACGAAGCGACGGCCACCTCGACCCGGTCGCCCAGCATCTTCATGTCCGGCTTGAGGGTGGTCATGCCGCTGCCGACCTGGGTGGCCATGACGTACAGGGCGTCGAGATCGCTGGCCTTGATTGCGCGTACAACTAGCATAGGATTTCCAATGTTTGACTGAGTGCTCACAGACGGACGCAAACGACGGTGTCGCCATCCGTCACCTGCAGCGCGGCCTGCACGGCGGCCGGCAGCGCCACCACGGCCAGCGATTCAAGCGGCGCGCAAGCCATGACGACGGCGCGGAAATGCTGGTCGGCGCCAGTGCCGATGGCGTAGGTGACGGGCGTTTCGCGGTTGCGGTCCGGCTCGGCCGGGCAGGTGGCCACGCGCCGCTGCAGCGCGCCCGTGAAGGTGCGCAGCGCGTGCTTGTGGGCTTGCAGGATCGGGCCACCGTCGAAGATGTCGATGTAGTCGTCCGCTTCGAAGCCTTCGGCCGTCAGCAGGTTGAACGCCAGTTCGCCCGACGGGTGGATCTGGCCCATGGCCGCCTGGGCGTCGCCCGGCAGCAGTGGCACGTACACGGGATAGTGGGGCATCAGCTCCACGATCAGGGTGCGGTTGCGGGCGCCGCCGATGATGCGCTCGGCGTCCAGGAAGTCCATCTGGAAGAACTTGCGGCCCAGCGCATCCCAGAACGGCGAACCGCCTTGCGCGTCCGTGATGCCGGCCAGCGGCACGAAGAAGCGCTCGGCGAAGCGCTGCGGCGCCAGCACGGCGAACAGCAGCCGCGCGCGCGACAGCAGCGCCGCTTCCGGCGCGTCCTGCAGGGTCGGATCGACGTAGAAGGTCGACAGCTGGGAATAGCCGGTCAACTCCGAGCACAGCGTCAGCGCATGCACGCTGTGGCTGATGTTCAGGTCGCGCGACACCTGCTGGATCACGTCGTTGCGGAACGAGAAATAGGTGCCGTTGGAACCGGCCGCCGCGTAGATCGACGCGGTGCCGAGTATGGCGTGGTCGGCCAGCGATTCGAGCACGAACAGGTAGGACTCTTCGCTGGGCATGTCGACATGGGCGGCGAACGAGGCGATCGAGCGCTCGACCAGCGCGGTGATCTGCGCGCGCGTCTTGGGCAGCGTATGGACACCCGGCATGGTCACTGCCGCCAATGCTTCCAGGGCGGCGATATCCGCGATTTCTACCGGACGGACAACATACATGGGAGCTCCTTCAATTTCTAACCAGGCTTGCGGTTGCCGGTGTGGTGAAACGCAACGCTCCCGCGCGAAGGCGGGAGCGGCGGGTTGCGGTGAACGCTTAGGCGGCCTTGATCAGGTCATCCAGCGCGGCGCGCAGCAGGCGGTCGGCCTGGGCGATCTGGGCGTCGGACACGATCAGGGCCGGCGCCAGGCGCACCACTTCGGTACCGGCGATCAGCAGCATCAGGCCATGGGCTTCGGCGGCCTTCTGGATATCCTTGGAACGGCCCTTGAAGGCGTCCGCCACGACCATGCCCAGCAGCAGGCCGGAACCGCGCACGGTGGTGAACACTTGCGGGTAGTCGGCGATCAGCTTGTTGAGCGTGGCCACCAGGTTCTTGCTCGCTTCCTTGACGCGCGCCAGGAAGGCTGGCTGGTTGATGGTTTCCAGCACGTTCAGGGCCACGGTGGCGGCCAGCGGGTTGCCGCCGTAGGTGGTGCCGTGGCTGCCCACGGCCAGGCTCTTGGCCAGCTCGTTGGTGGTCAGCATGGCGCCGATCGGATAGCCGTTGCCCAGCGCCTTGGCCGAGGTCAGGATGTCCGGCGTCACGCCGTAGCCCATGTAGGCGAACAGATCGCCGGTACGGCCCATGCCGCACTGGACTTCGTCGAAGATCAGCACGGCGCCGGTCTTGTCGCACAGCGCGCGCAGCTCTTTCAGGAAGTCGGCATCGGCCGGCACCACGCCGCCCTCGCCCTGCACCGGCTCCACCACCACGGCGCACACGTCATCGGTGATGGCCATTTGCGCCGCCTCGATGTCGTTGTACGGGATGTGGTCGATCGACGGCGGCAGCGGTTCGAAGCCTTCCGTGTACTTGGCCTGGCCGCCGACGGACACGGTGAACAGGGTACGGCCGTGGAACGAGTGGAAGCACGACACGATGCGCGACTTGTGGGCGCCGAACTTGGTGTGGGCGTGCTTGCGGGCCAGCTTCAGGGCCGCTTCGTTGGACTCGGCGCCGGAGTTGCAGAAGAAGGCGCGGTCGGCGAAGGTGGCTTCCGTCAGCGCCAGCGCCAGGCGCAGCACGGGTTCGTTGGTGTAGCCGTTACCGAGGTGCCACAGGGTGTTGGCCTGCTTGGTCAGCGCCTCCACCAGCACCGGATGGCAGTGGCCCAGCGAGTTGACCGCGATACCGGACGTGAAGTCCAGGTATTGCTTGCCGTTCTGGTCCCACAGGTCCAGGCCGGCGCCGCGCACCGGCACCATGGCCGATGGTGCGTAGGTCGGCACCAGCACTTCGTCGAAGGTCTGGCGATTTACAGGACGTGTGGTCACGGTCGTATCAAGCTTGGCGTTCATGGCTATCCCTATCAAGGTGGGGTCGGTGGCGGCGGGGCCGCACTGGAGCACCCATTATAAAAAGCGGGATGCTAAAACTCTTTTGAAATGGCGACAAGGATTTTCATTTTTACCCGGCCAGGGCGGGACCGGGCAAAGCGGTCATTGCGGCCTCAAAACGTGTGCAGCACGCCCAGCTGCACGCCGTCGATGGCGCCGCCCGGCAGGGGCGAGCGGATCTGGGCCGCCGGCGCCACCACGGCGGCCCCCACCAGCGCGAAGTTGTTGCGGCGGTCATACTGGCGCAGCCGGGCCAGCGCCCCGTACAGCGAGGTGCGCACGGACAGCCGGTACTGGGCTTGCGCGCCCAGTTCGGCCGCGCCGCCATGGCCGGCGCCCGTCAGCCGGTCGCGCAGCCCGGCCCAACCGAACGCCAGGGCCAGCGGGCCGTCCGCGCGCCAGCGCAGCGATAGCGAATACAACATGGTGCGTTGCGTGCCGTCGCTGCGGCGCTCACCGCCGGCCGCGCCGAACACGGTCCAGCGCGGCGTAAACGTCCAGGACGCGCCCACGCTGGCGCGCCGCGCCCGGTATGGCAGGGCCGCGTTGTCGACCTGCTGGTAGTTGGCGCCCAGGTACAGGCCGGGATGTTCGTACTCGGCCGCCAGTTGCAGGTTGCGGTTGGCGGCCGTCTCGTCCAGCGGCGCGGCGCCGCCGGTGGCGCCGCGCGCCACCAATGCCTGCAAGGTCAGCCCGCCCAGGTCGGGCGAGAAGTAGCCGACGGCGTTGTCGATGCGGGGCGGCGCGCCGTACATATTGTTCCAGCCGGAAGCCTGGGTGGCGCTGGTGAAAGCGTCAAACTTGCCATTCATGTAAAACTGCGGCGTATTCTGGCGCCCCAGCCGCAGCTCGCCCAGGGGGCCGCCCAGGCTGACCCAGGCCTGGCGGTTGAACAGGCGGTTGCCGTCCGCCCCACTGCCGTCGTCACCGTTCATGCCCGCCTCCAGCACGAAGCCGCTGCGCAAACCGCCGCCCAGCGCCTCGCGGCCCCGCAAGCCCAGCCGGCTGGCCAGCAGGCCGCTGGCGTCGATCCGCGTCACGGGCGCCAGGCCGTCGGCCGCGATGCGGGTGGCGAAGGTGTCGATCACGCCGTAAGCCGTCACGCCACTGTCGGCCCAGGCACTGTGGCAAGCTCCCCACAGCAAGACAGCAAGCAGTTTCAGATTTATCCTGCGAATTGTGTCTTTGCCATGAAGTTTGTTCATCATGTTATGTATTCCGCAGTCAGAGTGGGCTATGCTATGAGGCATCGGGGCCGCATCGCCAAAGGCTACTCTCAAAATGCACACAGCACGAGCCACGCTGGCCACTTTATTTTTCATGCTGATTGCATGGCCCGCCATGGTGGCGGCTCAGGTTGTGCTCACGCCGCAGGAGCAAGCCTGGGTGCGCGCGCATCCGGTGCTGACCATGGCGCTCGACCAGTTCAACCCGCCCATCGCGTTCCGCCGCGCCGACAGCGAAGGTTCCTACGCGGGCGCCTGCTTCGACTATGCGGAACTGGTGGCCCGCAAGACCGGCCTCAAGTTCCGCTATGAAGGCTCGACCTGGGACCAGGCCCTGACCAAGGGCATGGCGCACGCGGTCGACGGCGTGCTGTGCGCGCGCGACCGGCCCGAGCGCAGGAGCCGCCTCAATTTCTCCCAGCCCTACCTGGAACTGCCGATCGCCATGGTGACCCGGCCCGACCACGCCGCCACCCGCGTGCTGGGCGACTACGCCCACCAGCGCGTGGCCGTGACGCGCAATTCGGTACGGGTTCCCGTGCTCAAGGCGCGCTGCCCCGATTGCGTGCTGGTGGAGGTGGACAGTTCGCAGGAAGGCATGGCGCGCGTGCAGCGCGGCGAGGCGGACGCCTGTTTCGACGACCTGCCCGTGGTGCAGCGCGCCATCGGCGAGGGCGGCGCATCGCTCAAGATCGCGCTGCTGTACTACTATTCGGAAGCGGCCACCATCCGGCTGGCGCTGCGCAACGACGCGCCCTTACTGTTGTCCATCATCGACAAGGGCGTGGCCGCCATCACGGCCGACGAACATGCGCGGATCCGCTCGCGCTGGCTGGCCGCGGCCGACGGCACGCCGGTGCAGCGCGAGCTGACCCTCACGCCCGCCCAGCACGCGTGGCTGGCGGCCCACCCGGTGCTGCGGGTGGCCGTCGACAGCAGCCGCGCGCCCATCGAGTGGCGCGGCGAGGATGGCCAGTTGCGCGGCATTTCGCTGGACTTCCTGCGCCGCGTCGAGGAGCAGCTGGGGGTGCGCTTCGAACTGCTGCCGGTACGCGACGTGGCCGACGAGGTCAGCCGCATCGAACAGCGCCAGGTGGACCTGGTGTCGGCCATTTCGCACACGCCGGGCCGGGCCGGCTTCATGCTGGTGACGGAACCCTATCTGAGCACGCCCGTGGTGATCTTCGCCGGCACGGCCACCGCGCCCATGGGCGGCCTGGGCGGCCTGGCCGGCCAGCGGGTGGCCGTGGCGGCCCGCACCGGCGTGGCCGACGTGCTGCCGCACGACTGGCCCGCCATCGCCATGGTCCCGGTCAGCAACTTCCGGGCCGGCACCGAACTGCTGCGCAACGGCAAGGTGCACGCCATCATCGGCCCGCTGCTGACGGGCACCCACCAGCTGGTCGAGCTGGGCGCGACGGACGTGCGGGTGGCCGGCGAGACGGATTACCGCTACCACATCGGCATTGGCGTGCGTTCCGACTGGGCGGAACTGGTGCCCATCCTGAACGCGGCGCTGGCGGCCATCCCCAGGAACGAACGGGAAGCGTTCCGCCAGAACTGGAGCACGGTCCACTACGCGCACGACATCGATTACCGGCCCCTGGGCGCGCTGGCGCTGGCGGTCCTGGTGGCGATCACCTTCATCGTGCAGCTGCGGGTGATGGTCAAGCGCCGCACGGCCGAACTGCAACAGGAAGTGGCGGCGCGCCGCTCGCGCGAGGCGGAGATCCAGGAATTGAACGCCGTGCTGGAACAACGCGTGCTGGCCCGCACGGCCGAGCTGCGGCAAGCCAACGACGATTTGCGGCTGGCCGCCGAGCAGTTGGTGCAAACGGAAAAAGTGGCCTCGCTGGGGCGGCTGGTGGCCGGCATCGCGCACGAGCTGAGCACCCCGCTGGGCAGCGCGCTGACGGCCTCCACCACGCTCAAGGCCCACGTGGACAGCTTCGGCAGCGCGCTGGCGGCCGGCCAGCTCAAGCGCTCGGCGGCCGACACCTTCGTGTCCCACTGCCAGCAGGCGACGGAAATCATCGAACGCAACACCTTCCGCGCGGCCGGGCTGATCGACAACTTCAAGGAACTGGCGGTGGACCAGGCCAGCGTGCGGCGCCGCGTGTTCCCGCTGCGGCGCACGGTGGAGGAAGTGATCGCCAGCCACCACAATTCATGGAAGCATCGCGGCCACCACATCGCGCTGGACGTGGCGCCCGACATCGAACTCGACAGCTTCCCCGGCCCGCTGGCCCAGGTACTGTCCAACCTGCTGGAAAATTCGCTGGTGCACGGTTTCGAAGGACGCAAAGGAGGCCGGGTCCACATCAGCGCCCGGCGCCAGGACGAACGCGTGCTGCTGACCTACGAGGACGACGGCAAGGGCATCCCGCCCGAATACCGCAGCAAGATCTACGATCCCTTCTTCACCACCCGGCTGGGCCAGGGCGGCTCCGGCCTGGGCCTGTACATTGTGCAGACGCTGGTGACGGGGGTGCTGGGCGGCACCATCACCTTGCAGGGCGAAGCGGGCGCGGGGACGCTATTCCAGATCAGCCTGCCGCTGAAGGCGCCCCAGCTCACCGAGCGCAACGCCAGCGGCGCGCACGGCATGGTGGCGCTGCCCGACGCCAACGGCACGGCCACCGAGCAGACGCCGGTGTAAGCGCCCATCGCCAGGCCCGTTCAGGCCGCCGGCGGCATCAGCTTGCGCTGGCGTTCCTCACGCGGCGTGTTGCCGAACAGGGCGCCGAAGGCGGTGGAAAAGTGCGAGCCGGACGAGAAGCCGCACATCAGCCCCACCTGCACGATCGAGTGGTTGGTTTCCAGCAGCAACTGGCGGGCCCGCTGCAAGCGCAGCTCCAGGTAGTAGCGCGACGGCAGGCTGTCCAGGTATTGCTTGAACAAGCGCTCCAGCTGGCGCCGCGACAAGCCCACCAGGCCGGCGATGTCGTCGGTCGACAGCGGTTCCTCGATATTGGCCTCCATCAACGTCACCGCCTCCGACAGCTTGGGCTGCAGCGCGCCGAAGCGGGCTTGCAGCGCCACCCGCTGGCGCTCATCGTGCGGACGCACGCGCTCGATACACAGGCTTTCCTTGATGGTGGCCTGGACGGTGGCGCCGTACAGGGCCGCCACCAGCGTCAGCGCGAAGTCGATGCTGGCGGCGCCGCCGCAGCAACTGAGCATGCGGCCATCCAGTTCGAACAGATGGGGCGTCAGGATGGCGCGCTGGGTGACGGCGTCCGTTTCCGCATACAGGGCCCACGGCAGGGCGATGCGCACGCCCGCCATCACCCCGGCGTCGGCCAGCCACAGCACACCGGCCCCCACCCCACCCCAATAGCGGGCCGAGCGGCAGCGCTCGATCACCGTACGCAGCAGGGCCGGCGACGGCGGGGCTTGCTGTTCGTCGGCCACCAGCAGCGCCAGATGCCAGCCCGGCTGGGGCTGGGCCAGCGCCACTTGCTGGGGACTCAATATGTCGAGCCGCAACTGTTCCGGCCCCAGCAAACGGGCCGCCAGCCGCAGCGGCTGGACCAGGCCGGCCCAGGTGAGGGCGTCCGGCTCGCCCGCGTTGACCAGCAGCACGCGCAGCGGCTGTTCCTGGGCCAGACGGGATAGGGGTGAAAATGGCATGCGGCGTTTAAGCGATAACGAAGCTGGCAGTGGTCGGGGCGGCGCTCATTCCGGCGCCAGCACGGCGGCGGGCCGGCTGCTGCTCCACTGGCTCACTATCATACCGGAGATCAACAACGCGGCGCCCAGCAAGCCGTTCCAGGCCAGCGTCTCGCCCAGCCAGAAGTAAGCGAAGATGGCGGCGCAGCCCGGTTCGAACGCGTAGATCACGGCCGCCTCGTTGGCGCTGCTGTGGCTCTGGCCCCACGTTTGCAGCGAGATGATGGCGGCCGTGGCCACCACGCCCAGGTAGATCAGGTTGCTCTTGTAGGACAGCACGGCTTGCCAGGCGGCCGCCTGCCACGGCCCGGCCTGGGCGCCGGAAGGCATGTCGCGCCACAGCAGCCAGCCGGCCGCGCACACGGCCACGGTGACGATCTGGGCCGCCGTCAGCGCCATCAGGCTATCCACCTTGCGGGTGGCCGTTTCCATCATCTTCACGTACAGGCCGAAGCACAGGGCCGCCAGCAGGGCCAGCGTGTCGCCGCGGCCCCAGCTGATGCCGCCATCCCAGCACAGGGCGAACAGGCCGGCCAGCGCCAGCAGCAGCGCCACCACGATGCGCCGCTCCGGCGGCTTGCCGGCCGCCATGCCCAGCAAGGGCACCACCAGCACGTTCAAGCCGGTCAGGAAGGCGTTGCGGTTGGCGCTGGTCAGGGCCAGTCCCTCGATCTGGAATACGTAGCAGAAAAACAACACCACACCGGCCAGCCCGCCTTGCCACAGGTCGCCCGCCCGCGCCCGCCACAGGAACGGCGCCAGCAGCAGCCCGGCCAAGGTGAAGCGCACCAGCACGATCATGCTGGCCGACAGGGCGGCCGTCATATCCTTCATGACAGGGAAGGTGGTGCCCCACACCAGGGTCACGGTCAACAGGGCGGCGATGCCGGGCAGGTGCTGGGGTGCGGATGGCTTCAAACAGGTCTCGACGAGTGGCTGGCGGGTTGCGGGCGCGCACGGTGGCGGCGGCCGGGGAGGCATAGTGTACCCGGCCACGGCCAACTTGGCGATGCGGGGCCGGAGCGGCGCGCCGCGGCCAGCTATAATCACGGTCTATGGGTGAACGCTATTTGAAAAGTATCCGGCTGCTGGCCGAATGCATGCAGGGCTTCGAGCGCCTGTCGGACGCACAGGTACGCCAGTGCGGCCTGACGCATGCCCAGTTCGACATCATCGCCACGCTGGGCAACACGGCCGGCATGTCCTACAAGGAACTGGGGGAAAAAACCCTGATCACCAAGGGCACGCTGACCGGGGTGATCGAACGGCTCGAACAAAAGGGCCTGGTCCAACGCCAGCGCAACGCCGACGACAAGCGCTCGTTCTTCGTGCGCCTGACGGCGGCCGGCGAGGCCACCTTCCATGACGTGTTTCCCCGCGTCGTGGCCAGGGGCGCCCAAGTATTCAACGGTTTTACGCAAGATGATTACGCGGCCCTTGAAAAAACCCTGTCCAAGCTCAAAACTGTCATTATCGGCGGCGCGTCAGCCACCCACGACTCAACCAAGGAAAACATTTGAAAACGACTCTGCTCGAAGGCAAGAAACCTGCCAAATTCGATAAACACATCATCGGCAACCTGTTGCTCAACGTCAGCACTCCGGACGAGGTACGCCAGGAAAAGCTGTTGATCGGCATCCGCAACGAGGCGGGCGAAATCTATCGCCTGATCGGTGCCACCAAGCACAACAGCTTCATGAACGCGATCGAGGAATTGTTCGACCTGGGCCTGGTCGACGAATTGCAGGACACGGACGCCACCCAGGATGGCTGCGACGCCATCTTCAGCGAGGCTTGATCCGCCACCCCTTGCGGCATGCTATCGGCGGGCCGCAAGGGATAGAAAAGTATTTTAAGAAAAAATTCCACACGGCAATATTCCGAGTATAATTTTTTCGATGGACAGACTGGACGCCTTCAAGCACATCGCAGCTCAAGCGAGCCGGGGGGAACTGACATTCCCTACCAATGTGAACGCCTCGTTGCGCCTGCAGCAGGCGCTGGGCGACCCCGACTGCCATATCGACTCAGCGGCCAAGCTGATCCAGGCCGACCCCTTGCTGGCGGCCCGCACCGTGGCGATCGCCAACGCCGTCGCCTACAACCGTTCCGGTAACGAAATTTCCAGTGTGCGCGTCGCCGTGCAGCGGCTGGGCGTGCGCACTTTGCAATCGCAGGTGGCGGCCCTGATCGTGCGCCAGCTGGGCGGCCAATCCACCGACCCGGCCGTCAAGGCCATGGCGGCCCAGTTGTGGGAACACACGGCCCATGTGGCCGCGCTGGCGCAAGTGATCGCGCGCCGCGTGACCCATGTGGATCCCGACACGGCCATGTTCGCCGGCATCGTGCATGAAGTGGGCGGTTTCTATTTGCTGTCGCAGGCGGCCGCCTGGCCCGGCATCCTCGATGGCGATCCGGGCGACTGGATCGAATTTGGCGAGGCCGAGATCGGCCGGGGCGTGCTCAAGAAGCTGGTGATCCCGGATCCCGTGGCGCAAGCCGTGGAAGCGATGTGGATCGGCATGCGGGCGCTGCCACCGGAAACCCTGGGCGACACCCTGCTGCTGGCCAATGACCTGGCGCCCGTGCCCTCGCCGCTGCAGGAGCGCCCCGGCGCCACCACCCTGCTCGGTGCCCGCACCATCGACTTCCTCGTGGGAGAAGGCACGCTGCACGACATCCTGGCCGAATCGGCCCATGAAGTGCAGGCGCTGTTCTCCGTACTGATGCTGTAAATCCCCCCGGCGGCCGTCATCAATGCAGCACGCCGCCGGCGCCGCCCAGCGGCGCGGCTGGCGCCACGGCTGGCGCGCCGGCTGGCGCACCGGCTGGAGAAACCGCTGGCGCCGCCGCCTGCGGCGCCACCAGTGGCAGCAGCAGCGTGAAGCAGGCGCCCTGGCCCGGTTCGCTGCTGGCCGCTATCGTCCCGCCCAATACCGTCGTGACCAGGTTGTACGCGATGTGCAAGCCCAGGCCGCTGCCGCCATGGCCGAGCCGGGTCGTGAAGAAGGGATCGAACACCCGTCCCAGGTGCTCGGGGGCGATGCCGACGCCGTCATCGCGCACCGTCAGCCGCAAGTGCCCCTCAGGCAAGACTTCAGCGGCCACCGTCACCGTCCCCGGTGGCCGGCCGGCGAAACCGTGCAGCACGGCATTGTTGACCAGGCTGGCCAGCACTTGCAGCAACTGATTGGGGTAGCTGTCAAGCATCAAGTCCGGCGCGATGGCGGACACCAGGTTCGCCTGCCCCAGCGCCGCGCGCAACGACGTGCGCAAATCCAGCATGGCATCGGCCAGCCGGAACCGGCACCGCTCCAGGCCGGACTGGTCCACGGCCAATTGCTTGAAACGTCCCACCAGTTCGGCCGCATGGCCCAGGCTGCGCATCAGGATGTCGGCCCCCTGGCTGACGGTCTGGACGAACGAGGCGGCGCGGCTGCGGGTCAGGCCCCGCTCCAGCTCCTGCGCGAATTGCGCGCCCTGGCCCTGCAGGGTACTGGCCGCCATCAGGCAATTGCCGAGCGGCGTATTGAGTTCGTGGGCCACGCCCACCACCAGCGAACCGAGCGCCGCCATTTTTTCCGAGCGCAGCAAGTCGGCCTGCATGGCTTGCAGCGTTTGCAGGGCCGATTGCAGTTCACCGTTGCTGCGTTGCAGCGCCTGGGCGTCCGTGCGCTGCCGCTCGATGGCGTCGCACAATTCGATGTTGCTGGCGATCAGGCGCGCCTGCTGCTGGATCACCTTGAAATCGGCTTCGATGCTTTTCTTGAGTTCCCACAGCATGTCCACATAGCGGGTGCGATAGTGGCGGGTTTTGCTGTCGAGCACGCAGATGGTGCCGAACACTTCATCCTCCGTCCACAACAGCGGCACGCCCAGGTAGGAAATCATGTTCAAGGCCACGTCGGGATTGTGCTTCCACCGCGCATCGTCCAGCGCGTTGGGTACGCTGAGCACGTCGCGGCTGGCCATCACGGTTTCGCAATACAAGCCCGTGCACAGCTGGGCTTTCTCGTCCGCCTCGTAGGGATTGCCCGGCGTGTGGCTGGAGACCAGCACTTCGATCTGCTCCGGCAGCACCCGCATGATGAGGCCGGCCGGTACCTCGAAGATGTTGGCCATGGCATTAGTCGTATCCTGCCACTTGCGCAGGAAGTTATCTGGTATCACATGCGCATGATGGTTCACGAAATAGTTCCTCCTGATCACACAGCCTGACGATGTGCGACCATTCTATGCCTGCGCGACGACCATGGCGCGCTATTTTTCCCATCAAATCAATGCGGCGACAAAAAAAAGCCCGCCGGGAAGGCGGGCAAAGTCCAAAACTAGGGATCTCCCGAAAGAGATGAACGCAGCTTACGCTCCCGCCTGCCCGCTTTCCGTGCGGCAGCGCACATAGCGCCCCCATTTGACGGTCAGCTGTCCTCGCGCAAACCCTGTTCGGCGCGCCACGTCTTGAGCAGGTCGTGGCGCCGGGCCGGATAGCGTTCTCCCGTCGATTCGGCCGCCGCGATGCGGTCGATGCGGAAGTGGCGGAACGCCTGGCGCAGCTCGCACCAGGCCGCCAGCAAGCGCTTGCCTTCGAGGAAAGCCAGCGCGAACGGCCACACATGGCGTTCGGACTGGGCGCCATGCTCATCCTGGTATTGGATGCGCAGCCGGTGCTGGTAGCGGATCGCCTCGCGCACGGGACGCACGAAGGCGTCGCTGGCGTCGGGCTGGCACACGCCCAGCGGCACCCACAAGCTGGTTTCGGCCATGTCGTCGCGCAAATCCTTGGGGGTGGCGGCGGCGATCTTGGCCAGCGCGCTGGTGGCGGCCCTGGCCAGCGCCTCGTCGCCCTGGCGCCGCACCCAGCGCGCGCCCAGCACCAGCGCCTCCAGCTCGTCGGTGCCGAACATCAGCGGCGGCAGGAAGAAACCGGCTTTCAGCATGTAACCCACGCCCGCTTCGCCTTCCAGCGGCGCGCCCAGCCCGCACAGCGTCTGGATGTCGCGATAAATGGTGCGTTCGGACACGCCCAGTTGTTCGGCCAGCCGGGCCGCCGTGACGGGCCGGCGGTAGCCGCGCATGGCATCCATCAGCAAGAATAATCGGCCGGTACGGCTCATCGTTTTCCCATCCACGCAACAGTTTGACCGTCAGGCCGGTGCGGCATTATGACAAATTTGTGGCTATCATCGTGCAACCTCGATTATGCTGATGGCCATCGATATTTCCATCAACCAACGCTCTGCGCCGCCCGGCCCCCAACCCCGCCCGGCAGGCGCAAGGATATTGTATGTTAGACAAAACTGCCGCGGCGCTGATGTTGGCTGCCTCGCTGATGCTGGCGCCGGCCTGTTCCGCGGCCGCCCCCGCCACGGACGACGCCGCCCTGGGCGCGCAACTGGTGGGCACCTGGATCAACCCGCCCGACAGCCCCGACTACGAGCGCATCCCCTCGCGCGAAACGTTCCTGGCCGACGGCACCTACACCTACTTCGAATACAAGGACATGGCGTGCCGCAGGCTGGCCGAGCGCATCACGGTGCGCTGGACCATCCGCGACGGCATCCTCACCTCCATCCTGTCGGACGGCGCCATCCTCAAGGACAAGATCATCAGCCTGACGCCGGAAAAAATCGTGCTGCGCTCGCTCGACGACGGCCGCAGCTATTTCCGCATCCGCTCCACCGCCTGCCCCACGGCGCTCAAGGGCACGCATACGGCCAGCCACTGAGACGGGCCAAGGGTGGCGCTGGCAGGCACCGGCCTGGCGCTGCGCGCGGCCGGCCTTTGGCCGGTGCAGCGGCAGGTCTGCTTTGGTGCGGAAAAATGCCAGCTACGCTGCAACGGTCGCTTAATCGCGGTCGAGCAGGAAGTTGTGCTGCGCCGCCTCGGCCGGCAGCCCGGCGCCGGCCGTTTCATCCTTCAGCGCCACGCCGGACAACTGGCGCTGGCGCGCCTGGGTCAGCAGATAGTGCAGCCGGTAGGCCGCTTCATCGTAGCTTTGTCCGGCCGGCCGGACATTGGAGATGCAGTTGCGCCCGGCATCGCTCATCCCCACCCGCGGCGCCCAGCTCAGGTAAAGGCCCATGCTGTCGGGCGAACTGAGGCCGGGCCGCTCGCCGATCAGCACCACCACCATGCGTGCGCCCAGCAGCTGGGCAACCTCGTCGCCCACTGCCACCCGCCCCTGCCGCACGATGGCAGGCGACGCCAGCGTCCAGTCATCCGGCGCCAGGCGCGCCGCCAGGATTTGCAGGAAGGGCAAGGCATGCTGTTCGATGGCCAGGGCCGACAGGCCGTCGGCAATGACGATGGCCAGGTCGCTGCCCGCCTGGGCGCGCTCCTGCAACAGCAGCCGCGACGGCTCGGACAGGCCGCGGCCCAGATCCGGCCGCTGCAGATAGACTTGCCGGTTGTCGGCCGCGCTGTGCAGCTGCAGACAGGACCAGCCCAGCGCCGTGTGCAGCGACTGCGCCAGCGCCGTATGGTCGAGCGCGCGGTGCACGGCGTCGCGCGCCTGCGCATGGGCCAGCTGGAAGGCCAGCTGCGGCGCCGTCGGCTGGCTCACGCCGCTGCGGCCCAGCGCCACGCGCGCGTCCGTGTAGCGGCGCAGCGCCTGCCACGGATTGGGGGTGACGATGTCGTCGTCCGGGATGCTCATACCGTCGCTCCGCGCGCTCATTGCAGGCGCAGCAGCGCCGGCTGGAACGCCGGCGGCAGCGTGCTGCCCAGGGTGACGTAATCGTCACGGGTGAAGATCTCCATCTCTTTGAGCCAGGACGCGAACTCCGGCGCCGGCTGCAGGCCCAGTACGCGGCGCGCATAGAGCGCATCGTGGAAGGAGGTGGTCTGGTAATTGAGCATGATGTCGTCCGAGCCGGGGATGCCCATGACGAAGGTGCAGCCGGCCGTGCCCAGCAGGGTCAGCAGCACGTCCATGTCGTCCTGGTCGGCCTCGGCGTGGTTGGTGTAGCAGACGTCGCAGCCCATGGGCAGGCCCAGCAGCTTGGCGCAGAAATGGTCTTCCAGGCCGGCGCGGATGATCTGCCGGCCGTCGTACAGGTATTCCGGGCCGATGAAGCCGACCACCGAATTGACCAGCAGCGGCTGGAAGCGCCGCGCCACGGCGTAGGCGCGCGCCTCGCACGTCTGCTGGTCGACGCCGTGGTGGGCGTTGGCCGACAGCGCGCTGCCCTGCCCGGTTTCGAAATACATCACATTGTTGCCCACAGTGCCGCGCCCTAACGACAGCGCCGCTTGCTGCGCCTCCGCCAGCAAGGCAAGGTTGATGCCGAAGCCGGCGTTGGCCTGCTCGGTGCCGGCGATGGACTGGAACACCAGGTCCACCGGCGCGCCCCGTTCGATGGCGGCGATGGTGTTGGTGACGTGGGTCAGCACGCAGGACTGGGTGGGAATGCCGTAGCGGGCGATGATCTCGTCCAGCATGGTGACGATCTTGATCACCTGCGGCACGTTGTCGGTGGCCGGATTGATGCCGATGACGGCATCGCCGCTGCCGTACAGCAGGCCATCGAGCAGGCTGGCGGCGATACCGCTGGCGTCGTCGGTCGGGTGGTTGGGCTGCAGCCGCGTCGACATGCATCCTGGCAGGCCGATGGTATTGCGAAAGCGCGTGACCACGCTGCATTTTTTCGCCACCAGGATCAAGTCCTGGATGCGCATCAGCTTGCACACGGCCGCCGCCATTTCCGGCGTGATGCCGGGCGCCGTGCGGGCCAGCAGCGCCGTGTCGGCCGCGTCGCTGAGCAGCCAGTTGCGAAAGTCGCCCACGGTCAGGTGGGCGATGGGGGCGAAGGCGGCGGCGGCGTGGCTGTCGATGATCAGCCGCGTCACCTCGTCCTGCTCGTACGGCACCAGCGCCTGGTTGAGGAAGGTGGCCAGCGGCAGGGCCGCCAGCGCCATCTGCGCCGCCACCCTTTCCTCGGCGCTGGCGGCGGCCAGGCCGGCCAGATAGTCGCCCGAGCGGGCCGGCGTGGCCTTGGCCATCAAGTCCTTCAAGTCGCGGAATTGGTAGGTCCGATGGCCCACCACGTGTGTATAGCTGCTCATGCTGTCTCCTGCGCTGCTGATGCTGTCTGGCGTCCGGCTGGCGCGGGCCCCGCAACGGCTTGCCGGGCCCGCGCCTGCCAGTCATCCCCTAAAAATTGCGCGCCGCCGTCAGCAGCAGGCGCTTGCGCACCACGTTCTTGCCGCTGCCGTCGGCATCGAAGAAGGTCCACAGCGGCGTGCCGTTGCGGCTGGCGTCGCCGTTGTTATAGACGGCCGCCGCCGAGAACGCCCAATTGTCCACCGTCTTGGTGACGCCTGCCTTGACATCGACAAAATCGAAAGCGCTCATGTTGCGCACGTGCTGCTTACCCACATGCAGGTTGAATGCCAGCCCCGGCGCCAGCTCCGGATTCCAGTTCACTTCACCGTACAGCGTGCCGCGCGTATCCACGTTCTTGCCGCTGTATGGATCGACGGCGAAGCCGAACCAGTGCTTGCTCAGCGTCAGCCAGCCGTAGACGTTAAAGCTGCCCACGTTCAGGCCCAGCTTGGCGTCCTGGGTGTGGTAGCGGATGTCGCCGCCGGCCGTCTGGTAGTGGGCGGCCGGATACCAGTAGGTGACCAGGCCGGCATCGATGTTGCTGTCCGCGTTGAGCGGGTAGCGGTAGCCGCCGTACAGGTCGATCTCGGAACCGCTGCCGTTGTTGTAGGCCGCGTGCGATACGCCGGATCCGAACAGGCCCAGGTATAGGCCGCTGGCGTGAGTGAAGTCCAGATTGGCCTGCACGGTGGGATGGCCCTGCGTTTGCGAGACGCCGCGGAACAGGTAATCGGACACCAGCGTGACATTGCCGGTGTTGGTCCAGTCCGGCGTCGGCGCGGCGGCGGGCGCTTCGGCCGCATGCACCGTGGTAACGGCGCCCAGCACGATGGCGGCGGCGCCCAGGCAGGCGCGGCGGCGTGGAGAAAACAGCGAAGCCGATGGGGTCATGGTATTCCTTTGCAAGTGATAGTGAAGTATGTGCATCAGGCGGCGTCGGCGGACGTGAGGGCGGCATGCTGCTGCCGGTCGCTCTTGGTGTAGAGGAAGAAGACGTAACCGCCCGCCATGAAGGCGGCGAAGATGCCGAACACCAGCAGGTTGTAATAGATCATGGTGGCCATGCAGACCACGGCGCCGACCAGCGCGAACGCGGGGAACACGGGGTAGAACGGGGCGCGGAAAGGACGCTGCATGTCCGGCGCCGTGCGGCGCAGCTTGAACAGGCTCAGCATGCTGAGGATGTACATGGTGATGGCGCCGAACACCGACATGGTGACGATATTGGCCGTCAGCGTCTGCCCGCCGAACTTGATCAGCTCGTCGCTGTAGATGGCGGCGATGCCCACCACACCGCCGGCGATGATGGCACGGTGCGGCGTATGGAAGCGCGGGTGGATCTTGGCGAAGTAGCGCGGCAAATAAGCTTCGCGGGCCAGCGCATAAATCTGCCGCGAATAACCGAGGATGATGCCGTGGAAGGAGGCGATCAGCCCGAACAGGCCCAGCCACACCAGCATGTGCAGCCAGTTGCTGTGCTCGCCGACGATGATCTTCATCGCCTGCGGCAGCGGGTCGTTGATGTTGGCCAGCTTGGTCCAGTCGCCCGCGCCGCCGGCAAACACCATCACGCCGATGGCCAGCAGCACCAGGGTGATGATGCCGCAGATATAGGCGATGGGGATGGAGCGGCGCGGGTCTTTGGCTTCCTCCGCCGCCATGGCCACGCCTTCGATGGCGAGGAAGAACCAGATGGCGAACGGGATCGCGGCGAACATGCCCGGGATCGAGGCGACGCTGAAGCTGTCCTGTCCGGACCAGCCGCCCTTGACGAAGTGGCTGAGCGAAAAGCCGGGCGACACCACGCCCATGAACACCAGCAGTTCAAAGATGGCCAGCAAGGTCATCAGCAGCTCGAAGCTGGCCGCCACGTGCACGCCGACGATGTTGAGCGTCATGAACACCAGGTAGGCGCCCACCGCCGCCGTCTTCGGATCGACGGCGGGAAACTGCACGTTCAGGTAGGCGCCGATGGCCAGCGCGATGGCCGGCGGCGCGAACACGAACTCGATCAGCGTGGCCGCCCCCGCCAGATAGCCGCCCAACGGGCCAAAGGCGCGTTTGCTGTAGGCGAAGGGACCGCCGGCGTGCGGAATGGAGGTGGTCAGTTCGGTGAAGCTGAAGATGAAGGTGGCGTACATCGCCGCGATAAACAGCGCGGTGATGGTAAAGCCCAGCGTGCCCGCCGAAGCCCAGCCATAACTCCAGCCGAAGTACTCGCCCGAAATGACCAGGCCGACCGCGATGCCCCATAGCTGAAAAGTGCCCAGCGTTTGCTTCAGCGCCGGCGCGGCGCCCTGATGTGCGTTCATTGTGTACTCTCCCGTGAAGTTAGTCTGTCCTGCAGGGCAGGTATGGAAGTTGCTGAAATCGAGTATAGGTGGCCGCCATGGCCAGCGTTATCGAAAATCGGCAAACTTGCGGCAGCCCAGTAACCACGGGCGAAACGCCGCGGGGGAGCGACTCGCCAACGGAGGAAACGATGCACCAGAATGTGACAGATGCCCTGCGCCTTGCGCCGGATCGGGGCGGCGCCGCCTTGCGCACGGTGTTGGCACGCGATGCCGACGAACTGGCCAGCAAGCTCACCGACTGGCAGCAAAGCTACGACCAGTTCAGCGCCGGCCTCTTCCTGGGCACCCTGACGGAGTTGCGCCAGCCACAGATTCAAATCTTCCGGGAAAGTTTAAGCCAGTCCGTGCGGCAGTCCTGCCGGGTGTGGCCGGACGCGATCTGGTTCGGCCTGCCCGACCATGCGGCGGCCACGCGCATCAATGGCCGGCTGGTGGAGCAGGATTGGATCATGGTACAGCCAGGCAATGTGGAATTTGAACTGGTCACGCCCAGCGCCTACCGCATTTACGGCATCGTGGTCAGCCGCGCGCTGCTGACGGGGGCGGCGGCGCGCAGCGGTTGCCAGGTCGACTGGCGCCGGGTGCAGGCGGCCGAAGTGCTGAGAGTGGATGCCCGTGCCCGCGCGCAATGCGTGCACCTGCTGGCCCAGCTGCTGCCCGAGCAGCTGGCGGCACCATGGCAAGGCGAGGCGCGGTGGCAGGACGCCATCCTGTCCGCCCTGCTGGACATGTTGGACCACAGCTGCGTGGAACCGGCCATCGCCGCCAGCCTGCAGCGGCGCCAGCGGGTGGTGGCCAGGGCGCGCGAATACATCCTGGCGCACCGGGCCGAAGCGATCACCGTGCCGGAGCTATGCGAGCAGGTGCACGTGAGCCGGCGCACGCTGCAATACTGTTTTGAAGACGTGCTGGGCATGAGTCCCATGCTCTACCTGCGCATGATGCGGCTGAACGGCGTGCGCCGCCAGTTGCACGACGCTTGCGCCCGCGGCAGCGCCATCGGCGACGTGGCCGGTGCCTGGGGCATGTGCAACTTCAGCCAGTTTTCCAGCGACTACCGCAAGCTGTTCGGCGTGCGCCCGTCCGCCGTGCTGAAAGCGGGTAGGTAAGACTGGCCAATCCGCCGCCGTCCCTGGCCGGACGCGACCTCCCAGAATGAAACATCCCCCCTGGCGTTGCCGCGAGGGGGGATGTGTTAAGACCGGGCCGGCTTACACCACGGCGCCGTCCGTCTCATCTTTTTCCTTGATCGGCTTGATCAAGTCTTCGCGCTTCACGCCCAGCCACATGGCCACGGCCGCCGCCACGAACACGGACGAGTAAATACCGAAGCAGATACCGATGGTCAGCGCCACCGCGAAGTAGTGCAGCGTGGGACCGCCCAGGAACAGCATCGACAGCACCATCATCTGGGTGCAGCCGTGGGTGATGATGGTACGCGAGATGGTGCTGGTGATGGCGTTGTCGATCACCTCATGCACCGACATCTTGCGCTGCTTGCGGAAGTTCTCGCGGATACGGTCGAAGATCACCACCGATTCGTTGACCGAGTAACCGAGCACGGCCAGCACAGCGGCCAGCACCGTCAGCGAGAATTCCCACTGGAAGAAGGCGAAGAAGCCCAGGATGATGACCACGTCGTGCAAGTTCGCCACGATGGCCGCCACCGCGAACTTCCACTCGAAGCGCACGGCCAGGTAGATCATCACGCCGATGATCACCATCGCCAGCGCGTTCATGCCGTTCTGGGCCAGCTCGTCGCCCACCTGCGGGCCGACGAATTCGACCTTCTGCAGCGACACGGTTTCCGCGCCGGCGCCGTCCACGCAGGCGGTCCTGGTCACTTGCTCGCCCTTGGCGCTGACGCTGTCGATCCGCTTGAGCGTACCCTGCTCGGCCTTGCACAGGCCTTCGAACACCAGTTGCGAGGCGGCGTTGCCGGTCACGGTCTTGATCACGGGCAGGCGCAGCATGACGTCGTGCGCGGTGCCGAAGCTGGTCACTTCCGGCTGCTCATAGCCGACTTTTTCCAGCGTGTGGCGGATGCCTTCCAGGTTGGCCGGCTTGGCGTACTTCAGTTCCATCACGGTACCACCCGTGAATTCAACGGAGAAGTGCAAGCCCTTGTGGAACAGGAAGAACACGGCGGCCACGAAGGTCAGCGCCGAGATGGCGTTGAACACCAGCGCGTGGCGCATGAACGGTATGTCTTTTTTAATGCGGAAAAATTCCATGAAATCCTCTGAGGTTGGAGCCCGTCCCGCCGCGGCGGGACGGTGAACTTATTTCGACAGGCCGGGCACCCACACGGTGCCGATGGCGATCGATTGCAGTTTCTTCTTGCGGCCATACCACAGGTTGACCACGCCGCGCGACATGAACACGGCCGAGAACATGGACGTCAGAATGCCCAGGCAGTGCACCACGGCGAAGCCGCGGATGGCGCCGGAACCGAACACCCACAGCGCCAGGCCGACGATCAGCGTGGTCACGTTGGAGTCCAGGATGGTGGCCCAGGCGCGGTCGAAGCCGACCGAGATGGCTTGCTGCGGCGAGGCGCCGCCGCGCAGTTCCTCACGGATGCGTTCGTTGATCAGCACGTTGGCGTCGATCGCCATACCGAGCGCCAGCGCGATCGCGGCGATACCGGGCAGGGTCAGCGTGGCCTGCATCAGCGACAGCAGCGCGATCAAGAGCAGCAGGTTGCAGCCCAGCGCCAGCACGCTGAAGAAGCCGAACATCATGTAGTAGGCCATCATGAACACGGCGATGGCGGCGAAACCGTACATGGTCGAATGCAGACCCTTGCTGATGTTTTCCGCGCCCAGTTGCGGGCCGATGGTGCGTTCCTCGATCACGTCCATGGGTGCGTACAGGGCACCCGAGCGCA
Organism: Rugamonas apoptosis; assembly: GCF_014042355.1. Classification (GTDB taxonomy): domain Bacteria; phylum Pseudomonadota; class Gammaproteobacteria; order Burkholderiales; family Burkholderiaceae_D; genus Rugamonas; species Rugamonas apoptosis. The sequence continues at coordinate 32,994 of NZ_JACEZU010000015.1, read as the reverse complement.
GCAGCAGCGCCAGTTCGGCCGAGTTTTCCGCATTGCCCATGCCGGTGATCTGGAAGCGGCTACCCAGTTCACTCTGGATGGTGGCCACCGACAGCACTTCCGGTTTGCCCTTCTCGAACAGCACGATGGCCATGCGCTTGCCCACGCGTTCGCGGGTGGCGTCGCGCATCTTGCGGCCGCCGTCGCCGTTCAGGTCGATGCCCACGGCCGGTTGCTGGTTCTGGTCGAAGCTGGCGGTAGCGCTGGAGATGTAATCACCGGTCAGCACCACGTCCTTGCTCAACACGACCGGCACGCCTTTACCGACGGTGAACAGCTCGGAGTTGAACGGAATGGCGGCCGACAGTTCGGTGCCGGGGGTGATGGTGTCGTCCACCATGCGTACTTCCAGCGTGGCCGTGCGGCCGATCACGGCCTTGGCGCGGGCCACGTCCTGCACGCCGGGCAGTTGCACCACGATGCGGTCCGGCCCCTGCTGCTGGATGATGGGCTCGGCCACGCCCAGCTCATTGACGCGCTTGGACAGGGTGGAGATGTTCTGCTTGACGCCTTCCTCGATGGTTTGCTTGAGGGCGGCCGGCTTGAGGCTGACGATCAGTTTCAGGTCGCTGCCCACGCCGACGTCCACCAGCGACAGGTCGCCCATGGACGACGACAGCTCGTCGCGCGCCTTGGCGCGGGTCGCGTCGTCGCGGAATTTGATTTCGATGGTGTCGCCCACGCGGTCGATGCCGGCGTGGCGCACGTTCTTGTCGCGCAGCAGGCTGCGGGCCGACGCCTGGATGCCTTGCACGCGCTTGGTCAGGGCCGCCTTCACGTCCACCTGCATCAGGAAGTGCACGCCGCCGCGCAAGTCCAGGCCCAGGTACATGGGCAGGGCGCGCAGGCTTTGCATCCATTTCGGGGTGTTCGGTTGCAGGTTCAGCGCCACCAGGTAGGTCGGATCGGCCGGATCGGCGTTCAGGTCCTTCTCCAGCACGGCCTTGGCCTTGAACTGGGTGTCGGTGTCGGCGAAGCGGGCACGCACGGACGCATAGGTACCGGTGCCATCGAAGCCCACGCCCTCCACCGCCAGGTTTTCCTTGCGCAGCACGGCTTCCACCTGGGCGGCCATCTCGCCCGTCATCTTGACGGTGGACTTGCCGCTGGTGACTTGCACGGCCGGCGATTCGCCAAAGTAGTTAGGCGCCGTGTACAGCGCGCCCAACAGGATGGCGATGCCGATGACGATGTATTTCCAGACAGGATAGCGATTCATATTGTTCAGCGTTCAATGTTAGGCGTCGAATGCGAGCCGAGGTCGAGCCAAATGCGGGACGGCGGCGCGCTTCTGGCGCGCCGCCGTCCGGGCCGGGGCCAGTGTTACAGCGCCTTCAGCGTGCCCTTCGGCAGCAGCACGGTGATGGATTGCTTCTGCACCACGATCTCGTTGCCGCTCGATACTTCCAGCGTCACGTAGGCGTCGGTGACCTTGGCCACTTTGCCCAGCATGCCGCCGGCCGTGACCACTTCGTCGCCCTTGGCCAGCGCGTCCATCATGGCCTTCTGTTCCTTGGCCCGTTTTTGCTGGGGACGGATCATCAGGAAATACATGGCCACGAACATCAGGATCAGGGGCAGGAAGCTGGTGAGGTTGCCACCCAGGCCGAGCGCGTCGCCGGCCGATTGTGCGTAAGCGTTGGAAATGAACACTGCGTACTCCGTTTATAAGTTTGAAAAAATAGCGCTGTATTCTAGCACTGGCGGGGAAGGGTCTACCCCTCCCCCATGTGGGTGGCATGCATCTTTTTACAAGATTGCAACAATCCACGGCCCATTTACACCCCGCGTGCGCGGTCGGCGTGGAATTGCAGGGTCCACGCGTGGAAACGGTCCTCATCCAGCGCATCGCGCATCTGCTGCATGATTTCCAGGTAGTAATGCAGGTTGTGGATGGTGTTGAGGCGCGCGCCCAGGATTTCCTGGCTGCGGTGCAGATGGTGCAGGTAGGCGCGCGAGAAGTTGCGGCAGGCGTAGCAGCCGCAAGTGTCGTCCAGCGGCGCCTTGTCATCCTTGTAACGGGCGTTCTTGATCTTGATGTCGCCGAAACGGGTGAAGAGCCAGCCATTGCGGGCGTTACGGGTCGGCATCACGCAATCGAACATGTCGATCCCGTTCGAGACGCCGGCCACCAGGTCTTCCGGCGTGCCCACGCCCATCAGGTAGTGCGGCTTGTTGGCCGGCAGGCGCGGGCCCACGTGGGCCAGCACCCGCATCATGTCTTCCTTGGGCTCGCCCACGGACAGGCCGCCGATGGCCAGGCCGGGGAAATCGATCTCCTCCAGCTTGGCCAGCGACTCGTCGCGCAGGGTCTCGAACATGCCGCCCTGGACGATGCCGAACAGCGCGTTCGGATTGCCGCCGCGGTGGAACTCGTCATGCGAGCGCTGGGCCCAGCGCAGCGACATGCGCATCGACTTGGCCGCCTCGTCCAGCGTGGCGGGCCGGCCGGCGATTTCATACGGCGTGCATTCGTCGAACTGCATCACGATGTCGGAATTGAGCACGCGCTGGATCTGCATCGACACTTCCGGCGACAGGAACAGCTTGTCGCCGTTGATGGGCGAATTGAAATGCACGCCCTCTTCCGTGATCTTGCGCATCTCGCCCAGCGAGAACACCTGGAAGCCGCCCGAGTCGGTCAGGATGGGCTTGTCCCAGCCCATGAAGTCGTGCAGGCCGCCGAACTTGGCCATCACATCGTTACCGGGGCGCAGCCACAGGTGGAAGGTGTTGCCCAGGATGATCTGGGCGCCGATTTCCTTCAGCTCCAGCGGCGACATGGCCTTGACGGAGCCGTAGGTACCGACCGGCATGAAGATCGGGGTCTGCACTTCGCCGTGGTTCAGTTTCACGGTGCCGCGGCGGGCCTTGGTCAGGCCGCTGCTGTCGGTTTTGAGGAGTTTAAATTCCAGCATGGGTGGGTTCTTTCAGTTAAATCCGGGGCGCGCGCGCCTGCGTCGTCAGCAGCATGGCGTCGCCATAGCTGAAGAAGCGGTACTCTTGGGCGATCGCGTGGGCGTAGGCCGCACGGATCTCATCGTAACCGGCGAAGGCCGACACCAGCATCAGCAGGGTCGACTTGGGCAGGTGGAAATTGGTGATCAAACGGGTGACGGTCTTGAACTGGTAACCGGGCGTGATGAACAGGGCCGTATCGGCGCTGCCCGCCTCCAGCGCGCCGCTTTGCGACGCCGATTCCAGCGCGCGCAGGCTGGTGGTGCCCACGGCCACCACGTCGCGCCCGGCGGCGCGGGTGGCGCGCACGGCGTCCACCGTGGCCTGGGGCATGGTGTACCACTCGGTATGCATCTTGTGCTCGGACAGCACTTCCGTACGCACCGGCTGGAAGGTGCCGGCGCCCACGTGCAGCGTGACGTAGGCGAAGTTGACGCCCTTGGCCTTCAGCTGGGCCAGCAGCGCTTCATCGAAGTGCAGGCCGGCCGTGGGCGCGGCCACGGCGCCGGGCACCTTGTTGAACACGGTCTGGTAGCGCGTCTCGTCGAAGGCGTCGGCCGTGTGCTCGATGTAGGGCGGCAGCGGCAGGCGGCCGTGGGCCTCGATCAGGTCGAACACGTCGGCCTCGAAATGCAGGGTGAAGAACTCGCCGGCGCGCTCGCCCACAGTCACGTCGAAGGCGTCGGCCAGGCGGATCTTCACGCCGGGGCCAGGCGACTTGGAGGCGCGCAGCTGGGCCAGCACGGTGCGGTTGTCGAGCACGCGCTCGACCAGCGCCTCGACCTTGCCGCCACTGTCCTTGACGCCGAAGAAGCGTGCCTTGAGCACGCGGGTATCGTTCATCACCAGCAGGTCGCCCGCTTGCAGCAAGTTGACGATGTCGGCGAACTGACGGTCCACCAACTGCGCGCCGTCCACGTGCAGCAGGCGGGAAGCGCTGCGGTCGGGCAGTGGAAACTGGGCGATGCGCTCGGGCGGCAAGTTAAAATCGAAATCGGAAAGCGAATACATGAGCAAACTTTTAAGACTATGTTAGGGGATGCCGGCGGCGCGGAGCATGAGGCACGGGCACTTTCGGCGCAGGCGGCGCGCCCGACAGGATGCCCGTTTTCCGCGCAAGCCTTACAATACCGGCGTTGCTGCGCGACGGCCAACCCTCTATTTTACGCTAGTGCTCCCAGAAGCACCTGAATATGCCTGTTTCGAAGCCAAAAACCGCCAAAAAGACTGTCAGCGCCGAAGCCAGACTGGCCAGGTTGGGCCTGCACACGGACATGGACCTGATCCTGCACCTGCCCATGCGCTACGAGGACGAAACCCAGGTGGTGACGATACGCGAAGCCTGCCTGCATGGCGGCGAATCGTCCCAGGTCGAGGGCCTGGTGGTCAAGAATGAAATCGCCTACAAGCCGCGGCGCCAGCTGCTGGTCCATATCGCCGACGAGACGGGCGACCTGCAACTGCGCTTCATGAACTTCTACGGCAGCCAGGTCAAGCAACTGGCCGAGGGCACGCGGGTGCGCGCGCGCGGCGAACTGAAACACGGCTTCTTCGGCGCCGAAATGGTGCACCCCACGTACAAGGTGGTCAACGAGGGCGCGCCCCTGCCCACCTCCCTCACGCCCGTCTATCCGGCTGGCGAGGGCCTGTCCCAGCCCGTGCTGCGGCGCGCCATCGGCGACGCCATGAAGCGCGTGGACTGGAGCGACACCCTGCCGGCGGAACTGATCGACAGCATGCGGCTCACCAATTTCGAACCGGCCGTCAAGCTGCTGCACTATCCGCCCCAGCAGGTGGACGAGCACGCGCTGGCCGACCGTTCGCATCCCGCCTGGGTGCGCATGAAGTTCGATGAACTGCTGGCCCAGCAACTGTCGCTGAAACGTGCCCAGCGCGCGCGGCGCGCCAAGGGCGCCGCCGCGCTCAAGGTGGTGGGCGATCTGTCGGCCCGCTTCGAGGCCGCGCTGCCGTTCAAGCTGACGGGCGCCCAGCAGCGGGTGCTCAACGAGATCCGCGCCGACCTGCGCCATCCCTACCCCATGCAGCGCCTGCTGCAGGGTGACGTGGGCAGCGGCAAGACGGTGGTGTCGGCGCTGGCCGCCACCCAGGCCATCGACAGCGGCTTCCAGGCGGCCCTGATGGCGCCCACGGAAATCCTGGCCGACCAGCACTTCCGCAAGATCGCGGCCTGGCTGGAACCGCTGGGCGTGAAGGTGGCGTGGCTGACGGGCAGCCTGAAAAAGAAGGACAAGCTGGCCGCCACCGCCCTGATCGAATCAGGCGAAGCGCAACTGGTGATCGGCACCCACGCCCTGATCCAGGACGGCGTGAACTTCGCCAACCTGGGCCTGGTGATCGTGGACGAGCAGCACCGCTTCGGCGTGGGCCAGCGCCTGACCTTGCGCAACAAGGGCAACGAGGGCGCCATCCCGCACCAGCTGATGATGTCGGCCACGCCCATCCCGCGCACGCTGGCCATGACTTACTACGCCGACCTGGAAGTGTCGGTGATCGACGAACTGCCGCCCGGCCGCAGCCCCATCGTCACGCGGGCCGTGGACCAGAACCGGCGCGACGAGGTGATCGCCCGGGTGCACGCGGCCGCGCAGGAGGGACGCCAGGTGTACTGGGTCTGCCCGCTGATCGAGGAATCGGAAGCACTGCAACTGCAGACGGCCACCGACACCCACGCCCTGCTGGCCGAAGCCCTGCCCGACCTGAACGTGGGCCTCGTCCATGGCCGCTTGAAACCGGCCGAGAAGCAGGAAGTGATGGACGCCTTCAGCGCCGGCCAGATGCATGTGCTGGTGGCCACCACCGTGATCGAAGTGGGGGTGGACGTGCCGAATGCATCGCTGATGGTGATCGAACATGCCGAACGTTTCGGCCTGTCGCAGCTGCACCAGTTGCGCGGGCGGGTGGGACGGGGATCGGCGGCCAGCGTGTGCCTGCTGCTGTATCAAAGCCCGCTGGGCGGCGTGGCGCGCCAGCGCCTGATGACGATGCGCGAGACGACGGACGGTTTTGAGATCGCCCGGCGCGACCTGGAGATACGCGGGCCCGGTGAATTCCTGGGCGCGCGCCAGTCCGGCCAGGCCATGCTGCGCTTCGCCGACCTGGAAACGGACGGCTGGCTGGTGGATCAGGCGCGCGACGTGGCGCACGACCTCCTGCACACGCCGGAAAAGGCGGCCACGGTGGAAGCCCACCTGGCCCGCTGGCTGGGCGGGCGCGAGGAATTCCTCAAGGTCTGATCAGGCCGGACTTGGAAGTCGTTTCAAAATGACCGTGGCTAGGCGTGGAGCCGAAGACAGTGCGCCTGCACGGCAAGGCGCCACAACGACGCCATGGGCTTTTTGAGACGACTTCTCAAAAACACATGTACAGCCGGGTGGCCATATCCAGCATGAAGTCCGGCTTGAGATAGGCCGCGAACACCAGCGCCAGCACCACGGCCAGCGCGACCCGGATCAGCCACGTTTTCATGCCGGCTGCAATTGCGCCCGCACTACCGGACGCTCGTTGATGGGCAGGTTGACCAGTGCCGCCATCACACCCAGCGCGATGGCGATGCCCCACACCACATCGTAGCTGCCCTGGCGCGCGAACAGGTAGCCGCCCAGCCATACGCCCAGGAAGCTGCCCACCTGGTGCGAGAAGAACACCACCCCGGCCAGCATGGACATGTGCTTGACGCCGAAGATGCCGGCGATGATGCCGTTGGTGAGCGGCACCGTGGACAGCCAGATCAGTCCCATGGCCGCCGCGAACACATACACCGACCACTGCGACAACGGCGCCAGCAGGAACAGGCTGATGAACGCCGAGCGCGAGAAGTAGATGGCCGCCAGCAGCATGCGCTTGGGCAGGCGTCCACCAAGCTTGCCCGCGAAGTAGGAGCCGAAGATGTTGAACAGGCCAATCAGCGCCAGCGCCGTCATGGCCACCTTGGGATTGGCGATACCCTTGTCCGACAGGTACACGGCCAGGTGCGCGCCGATGAACACCACCTGGAAACCGCAGACGAAATAGCCGGCCACCAGGAACAGGAAGGAACGGTTGCCCAGCGCCTCACGCAGCGCCTCACCGATGCTTTGCTGCGGACCGTGGCTGTGGCTCACCTCCGGCTCGCGCAGGAACAAAGAGCTGGGAATCATGGCCACGATCACCAGCGCCGCCAGCAAGTAGAAAGCGCTCCGCCAGCCGGCCGACGAGATGAGCTGCTGCGCCACCGGCAGCATGAAGAATTGCCCGAACGAGCTGCACGCGCCGGAAATACCGAACGCCCAGGAGCGCTTTTCGACCGGCGCCACGCGGCCGATGATGCCGCTGACGGCGCCGAACGCGGTGCACGACAGGGCCAGTCCGATGAATATGCCCGAACCAAGAACGAACAGGGTGGCGTCGTTCACCAGCGCCATCCACACCAGTCCCAGCATGTAGCTGACGGCGCCTATCAACACCACGCGCATGGTGCCGAAACGATCGGCGGCCATGCCGGCGAAGGGACCGAACGCGCCCCACATCAGATTCTGCAACGCCATCGCCAGCGAATAGGTTTCACGGGACCAGCCGTGGGCTTGCGAAATGGGCTGCATCCAGAGGCCGAAGCCGTGGCGCACGCCCATCGCGAGGGTGAGGATGACGCCGCTGGCCAGCAGCACGGTTTTGAGCGATGGCGTGCGGGAAGTTGTGATCATGTCGGTGGTCTTCTTGCTGTGGTTTGTATGTTATTGGTCGGCGCCGTAGCGCAGGCCGATCTGCTCACGGATCGCGTCCAGTGCGCCCATGATGGCCAGGGTTTCCTCGTGCGGCATGACTGGGCTTTCGATCAGGCCCAGTCGCATGCAGCGTGCCACTTCCTGCGCCTCATGCGTGTAGCCGTTGCCGCTGCGCGGGATGGTGAGCGTGCGCTCGCTGCGGGTGGCGCCGTCCAGCAGCGTGACAGAGATCTTCTCCGTGTTGTAGAAGCGCTCGTGCAGGCGCACGAAGCCCTTGTCGCCGGAGATGGTCAGCTCGGTCGGAGTGCACGCCCGCAGGCTGCAACTGCACGAGGACATCCCGCCGCCATCATGGCGCAGTGTGAACATGGTCTGCTGGTCGACGCCGGTGGCGGTCATCTGGGCCTGCGCCTGCACGGCTATCACTTCGCCCAGGAAGAACGAGGCCATCGACAGCGGATAGATGCCCAGGTCCAGCAGCGCGCCGCCGCCCAGCTCCGGATTGAACAGGCGGTGCTGCGGGCCAACCGTGGCGGTGAAGCCGAAATCGGCGCTCACGTGGGTCGGCGTGCCGATCTCGCCACTGTCGACGATGCGCCTGGCTTCGGCCACGGCCGGCAGGAAGCGGGTCCACATGGCTTCCATCACGAACAGGTGCTTGCGGCGGGCCAGCGCGATGATGTCCTCGGCCTGCTTGCGGTTCATGGTGAACGATTTTTCGACCAGCACGGCCTTGCCGCCATGCAGGCACATCATGGCGTTCTCGTGGTGCATGGGGTGCGGGGTGCCGACGTAGACCACGTCCACCTGGTCGTCGTCGATCAGCCCCTGGTAGGACGCGTGGCAGCGCTGCACGCCGAACCGGGCGCCGAAGCTGGCGGCGCTGTCGGCGCTGCGCGACGCGACGGCCACCAGCTTGGCGCCGGGGGTGTCCTGCAAGGCGGTGGCGAACGCCGTCGAGATTTTGCCCGTGCCCAGGATGCCCCAGCGGATTACCTGACTCATGATCGTGTCGCTTCGCTTTCCGCCGCCGCGCGGCTTAGTTGACCACCGTCCCCCGTTTCGGCCGGAACACCGTGGCGTCTGCATAAAAACTCTCGTCCTGCCCCGGCCACCAGCCCGGCACACCGAGCACCGGCAGCGGCGTGAAGCAGGCCGTCGTCAGCCCCTGCTGCGCCAGCTCCTGCGCCACATGCTGGTCCAGCCAGGCGCGCCGGCCTTCATGATCCAGCGCGAAGTAATCGTCGCCGGCCACGGCCACGCGGGTATGCGCAGTGATCGCCTTGTACGGCGCCGCCAGCTTCTCCATCAGCGCATGGCCGAACAGCCAGACCTCTGCATCCGGACCGAAACTGGCGCGCTGCTCGACGAACGCGGCGCGCCACTGATGGTTGCGCAGCGCGTCGGCCAGCGCGTGGCCGGCGGCACTGTCGCGCACCACCAGCATGGCAGCGTTCTCGTCGAACAGTGTGGCCGCGTCGCGCGCCGGACCGCGCGATTTGCCTACCCCATCGCGCGCGATCTGCGCCGCCTGCAGCGCGTTCAGTTGCCGCTTGATGCGCGGGAAGCTGAGCCACACCAGGGCGTTGAAGAAATCGTGCAGGTTGTCGCGCGTGGGCACGCAGCCGGTGGCGCCGATGAATTCCTCATAGGCGGTACCGTCGGGCAGCGCGCTTTGCGGCACGAACCGCAGGGGCAATCCTTGATGATTACATAAATCGAGCGCGGCTGCTCGCGCGTTGAATTTTTCGATCTCGCTGCCGGCGCCGGGCGCCAGCAAGGCCGCCGCCGCCCCGACGGTCTGGTACCAGGGGCGCGGCCAGTCGATGGTGCCGAACACGCCTTAGACCATCTTCCAGTTGATGGTTTCGCCGGCGTTGAGCGGCACCACCTGCTGGTCGGCCAGCGGCAGCGTGGCCGGCAGTTCCCATGCTTCGCGCTTGAGGGTGATGGTGTCCGTATTGCGCGGCAGGCCGTAGAAGGCCGGGCCGTTGAAGCTGGCGAAGGCTTCCAGCTTGTCGAGCGCGCCGGCCCGTTCGAACGCTTCCGCATACAGTTCCATCGCGTGCAGCGCCGTGTAGCAACCGGCGCAACCGCAGGCCGCTTCCTTGGCGCCCTGCGCGTGCGGCGCCGAGTCGGTGCCCAGGAAGAAGCGCTCGTCGCCGCTGGTGGCGGCCGTCATCAGCGCCAGGCGGTGTTCCTCGCGCTTGAGCACGGGCAGGCAGTAGTAGTGGGGACGGATACCGCCCTTGAAGATCTCGTTGCGGTTGTACAGCAGGTGGTGGGCCGTGATGGTGGCCGCGATCGGGCCGTCCGCTTCGGCCACGTACTGCGCCGCGTCCTTGGTGGTGATGTGCTCGAACACCACGTTCAGGGCCGGGAAGTCGCGGCGCAGCGGGCGCATCACGCGCTCGATGAAGACGGCTTCGCGGTCGAACAGGTCGATATCGGGGTCCGTCACTTCGCCGTGGACCAGGAAGGGCATGCCCACTTCCTGCATCATTTCCAGCGTCTTGTAGCAGTTGCGCAGGTCGGTCACGCCGGCGTCGGAATTGGTGGTGGCGCCGGCAGGGTACAGCTTGACGGCCTGGATAAAGCCGCTTTCCTGGGCCCGCACGATCTCGTCGGGCGGGGTGTTGTTGGTCAGGTAGAGCGTCATCAGCGGCTCGAAGTTCATCCCCTGCGGCAGCGCGGCCAGGATGCGCTCGCGGTAGGCCAGCGCCATGGCGGTGGTGGTGACGGGCGGCTTCAGGTTGGGCATGACGATGGCGCGGCCGAACTGGCGCGCGCTGTGCGGCAGCACGCTGGCCAGGGTGGCGCCGTCGCGCAGGTGCAAATGCCAGTCATCTGGACGGGTGATGGTCAGGCTCTGGGGGATGTGTTCGAAATCGGACATGGCGGCGGACTCTCAAATTGCGGATTCCGCCATTTTAACTGGTCGCGGCGGCGGCGGCGCGTTGATGGCATTATTGCAATGACACGCCGCTACCTTATGATCGCCACCCGCCGCTGCAACTGGCGCGCGGCCCACGACAGCAAACAGCACAGCGCGAAATACACCACCGCCACGAACGTGTACATTTCCACCAGCCGTCCGTCGCGCTGGGCCACCTTGCTGGCCGCGCCGACGAAATCGGGCACCGACAGCACATACACCAGCGATACGTCCTGGAACAGCACGATGGTCTGCGTCAGCAGCACCGGCAGCATGTTGCGGAACGCCTGCGGCAGCACGATATGCCACATGGTGCGCCCGTAGCCCAGCCCCAGCGCCTGCGCCGCCAGCACCTGCCCGCGCGGGATCGCCTGTATGCCGCCGCGCATGATCTCGCAGTAGTAGGCGGCCTGGAACAGCGTGAACGTGATCAGCGCCGACCAGAACGTGCCCACCTTGACCGGTTCCTCCGCGCCGATCACCCACGCGGCCACATACGGCACCAGGAAGTAGAACCAGAAGATCACCAGCACCAGCGGCACGGCCCGCACCAGGTTGACGTAGCCGGCCGCCGCCAGCGCCAGCGGCCGGTGCCGCGACATGCGCCCCAGCGCCAGCAAGGTGCCCAGCGCCACGCCGCCCAGCATGGCCAGCAGCGTCAGCTCCAGCGTGAACGCCATCCCCACCTGGAACAGGTAGACCCAGGAGCGAGCGATGACGTCGAAGTCGAATTGGGCGAACATGCTCATTTACCTTATCCTTGCCTGCCCAACGTGCCGGGCAGCGCCAGCCGCCGCTCCAGCCAGTGCATGGCGACTATCACCACCAGGTTGGCCAGCACATAGATGGCGGTGGCGGCGGAAAACGCTTCAAACACCTGGAACGAGAATTCCTGGATCGCGCGCGCGCTGGCCGTCAACTCCATCAAGCCGATGGTGAGCGCCACCGAACTGTTCTTGATGATGTTGAGGAATTCGCTCGTCAGCGGCGGCAGCACGATGCGCAGCGCCAGCGGCAGCAGCACGTAGCGGTAGGCCTGCGGCAGGCTGAGTCCCAGCGCCAGCGCGGCCCGCCGCTGCCCGCCGGCCAGCGCCTCGATGCCGGCCGTGACCTGCACCGCCACCCGCGCCGACGTGAAAAAGCCCAGGCAGATGACGGCCGTGAGAAACGGCGCGTTAGGCAGCGCCTTGAGCCAGTCGCCCGCCGCCTGGGGCAGCATCTCCGGCATCACGAAGAACCACAGGAACATCTGCACCAGCAGCGGCACGTTGCGAAACAGCTCCACGTAGGCCGTGCCCAGGCGCCGCAGCCACGGCGAGGGCAGCGTGCGCAAGGTGCCCACGGCCAGCCCCAGCGCCAGCGCAATCAGCCAGCCGCTCAGCGAGGTGGCCAGGGTCCAGCCCAGGCCCGACAGCAGCGTGTCCCAATACGTATGGACGCCGTCGGGCGAGAGCTCGCCGAAAATGCTCCAGTTCCAGTGGTAGTGCATGTCACTTCCTGCGGCTGGCCGCCTTTTGCGCCGGTGGCACCTCGGCGTAGGCCGCTGGATCGGGCGAGTCGGTCGGCTTGGCGATCACCGCCTTGAGCTGGGGCGGCATGGGGAAGTTCAGGTTGATGTTCTTGGGTGGGATCGGACTCTGGAACCACTTGGTGTACAGCTTGCCGAAGTCGTCGGTCTGATAGAAGCGCGTGAGCGCCGCGTCCACCACCTGCTTGAAGGCAGGATCGTCACGCCGCAGCATGATGCCGTACGGCTCCACCGACAGCGCTTCCTTGGTGATTTCGTAATCGCCCGGCGTGCGCGAGGTGGCCACCTGGCTGGCCAGCAGGATATCGTCGTTGGCCTCGGCCGCCGCCCGTCCCGTCTCCAGCATCAGGAACGATTCGGGATGGTCCTTGCCCACCACGATGGTCATGCCCAGCTGCTGCTCGTTGTTCAGGATCGTCATCTGCTTGAGCGTGGTGGTGCCGGCCGTGGCGACCAGGGTCTTGCCCTTCATGTCGGCCAGGCTGCGGATGTGCGACGACTTCTTGGCCAGCAGCCGGTTGGCGATCACGAACATGGTGGGCGCGAACGCCACCTGCTTCTGGCGCTCGGCGTTGTTGGTGGTGGAGCCGCATTCAAGGTCGATGGTGCCGTTGGCCATCAGCGGGATGCGGTTGGCCGAGGTGACGGGATTCATCTGCACCTTCAGCCCCGTCATGCCCAGCTGCTTCTGCACCGCCACCACCACCTTCATGCACAGGTCGACGGAATAGCCCTGGTACTGCTGCTTGTCGTCCAGATAGGAGAATGGAATGGAACCATCGCGCACACCCAGCGTGATGGTGCCGGTGCGCTTGATCTTGGCCAGCGTGCCGCCGGCCTCCTCGGCGCCTGCCGGCGCCGCCAACAACAGGCCCGCGGCGCAAGCCAGGGGGACGAACAGGGACAGACGTACGTTACTCGAACCAGCCATGATTCCTCCTTCAGCAGAAAAAACCCAACCATTGCGAACAGTACTGCGCGTTACTCCCCTAGTGGAGCTTAGTGGATAATACGCGCCAGGAAGTCGCGCGCCCGATCGGAACGGGGCGCGCCAAAGAATTCATCCTTGCTGCAGTCTTCCAGGATGCGGCCGTGGTCCATGAACACCACCCGGTTCGCCACCCGCTTGGCGAAGCCCATCTCGTGGGTCACCACCATCATGGTCATGCCATCCTGCGCCAGGCCCACCATCACGTCCAGCACTTCGTTGATCATTTCCGGGTCCAGCGCCGACGTGGGTTCGTCAAACAGCATCGCGATCGGGTCCATGGACAGCGCGCGGGCGATGGCCACCCGTTGCTGCTGCCCGCCCGACAGCTGGTTGGGATACTTATCCTGCTGCGCCAGCAAACCCACCCGCTCCAGGTACTTCAGGCCGCGCGCCGTGGCTTCATCCAGGCCGCGGCCCAGCACCTTGGTCTGGCCCAGGGTCAGGTTGTCGCGCACGGAAAGGTGGGGGAACAGCTCGAAATTCTGGAACACCATGCCGATCCGCGCCCGCAGCGCCGGCAAGTCGGTAGCGGGTGCGCCGACGGAGATGCCGTCGACCGTCACGGTCCCCTGCTGGAACGGCTCCAGCCCATTGACGGTTTTGATCAGGGTCGATTTTCCGGAACCGGACGGTCCGCAGATCACCATCACATCGCCCTTGGCCACGCTGGTGCTGCAGTCGGTCAGCACCTGGAACTGGCCGTACCACTTGCTGAGATTTTCGATCGCTATCATGCTTTTCCGTCGCCAAAGTGACCCTGGCGCGGCCCCGAACGGGCGCCCGCGCGCGCTTGACAGCACCCTTGCCCACAAGGATACTGCGGAACTTGCTCATAGTTTCATCAGTTTACAAGGCTGGATCGCTCGACGTTCGTCCCGTCGCTGCGGCCGTTTGAAGCTATTTTGCACGAGATTACGTGGCGACAGCGACCCTGCGACAGCGACCCTGTTGCAATGCCGGCCCCGTTAGAGAGACACTACCACAGGAACTCAACAATATGAATAAGCAAAGCCGATTGACCACCTACATTCTCGTCGGGCTGGTACTGGGCATCTTCGCCGGCTACCTGGCCAACCTCAATCTGGCCGATCCGGCCGGATTCGCCGACATGATGTCGCTGGTGACGACCCTGTTCCTGCGCCTGATTAAAATGATCATCGCGCCACTGGTCTTCTCCACCCTGGTGGTGGGTATCGCCCGCATGGGCGACGCCAGCGAAGTGGGCCGCATCGGTATCAAGACGCTGGGCTGGTTCTTCATCGCCTCGCTGATTTCGCTGACCCTGGGCCTGATACTGGTCAACATGTTCCGCCCCGGCGACGCCCTGCTGGGCCACCTGCCGGCCACCACGGCCGCCAGCGGCATCGTCACCTCCGGCCTGTCGCTGAAGGAGTTCGTCACCCACCTGGTGCCGGCCTCCATCATCGAAGGCATGAGCAAGAACGAGATCCTGCAGATCGTGATCTTCTCGCTGTTCTTCGGTTCGGCCGCCGCCGCCGTGGGCGAGAAGTCGGCGCCGATGGTCGACGCGATGGACGGCGTGGCCCACGTGATGCTGAAAGTGACGGGCTACGTGATGAAGTTCGCGCCGTTCGCCGTGTTCGCGGCTGTCGCCGGCGTGATCGGCAAGAGCGGCCTGGGCGTGCTCAAGACCTACGGCGTGTTCATGTCCGAGTTCTATTTCGGTATCGCCGTGCTGTGGGCCCTGCTGATCGGTATCGGCTTCGCCTTCCTCGGTAAGCGCATCGGCGGCCTGATGGCCGAAATGCGCGGCCCTGCCCTGCTGGCCTTCTCCACCGCGTCCAGCGAAGCGGCCTACCCGAAAACGCTGGAAGGCCTGGAGCGCTTTGGTGTACGTAACCGCATCGCCGCCTTTGTGCTGCCGATCGGCTACTCGTTCAACCTGGACGGCTCGATGATGTACTGCACCTTCGCCACCGTGTTCATCGCCCAGGCCTACGGCATCGAAATGACGCTGGGCCAGCAGATGACCATGATGATGGTGCTGATGCTGACCTCCAAAGGCATGGCCGGCGTGCCGCGCGCCTCGCTGGTGGTGATCGCCGCCACCCTGGGCCAGTTCAACATTCCGGAAGCGGGCCTGGTGCTGCTGCTCGGTATCGACCATTTCCTGGACATGGCCCGTTCCGCCACCAACGTGATCGGCAACAGCATCGCCACCGCCGTCGTGGCCAAATGGGAAGGCGAACTGGTTGATCCTATCCACCGCGACCTGGCCGACGCGCCGCTGCCATAAGCCGCCGATAACTGCGGCAGCGCCCAACAAAAAGGCTTCCCTCGGGAAGCCTTTTTTCATGGTCGCGTGATGTGTCAGAAGGTCAGGGAGTCAAAGTGTCAGATTCTCCGCCCTGGCGCCACGCGCTGGTCCACACTGACAGATTCAGGACTGCTCGGCCACCATCCGCCCCTGATCCGGGCTGGCCGGCGACGCCAGGTCCTCGTCGGCGCGGGCCTGCTGCCGCAACCACATCTGCGCGTACAAGCCGTCGGCCGCCAGCAGCGTGTGGTGGGTGCCGCGCTCCACGATGCGGCCATGGTCCAGCACCAGGATCTGCTCGGCGTCGGCCACGGTGGACAGGCGGTGCGCGATCACCAGCGTGGTGCGGCTGCGGGCGATTTCCTTCAGCTGGGCCTGGATCGCCTGCTCGGCCTTGGAATCCAGCGCCGACGTGGCTTCATCGAAGATCAGGATGGCTGGATTTTTCAGCAGCGTGCGTGCGATGGCCACGCGCTGCTTCTCACCACCCGACAGCTTCAGCCCCCGCTCGCCCACCATGGAACCATAACCATCCGGCAGGCTCTCGATGAAGTCGTGGATGGAGGCCGCCTTGGCCGCCGCCACGATCTGCTCTTTCGTGGCGCCCGGCTTACCGTAGGCGATGTTGTATTCGATGGTGTCGTTGAACAGCACCGTATCCTGCGGCACGATGCCGATCGCGTGGCGCAGCGAGTCCTGCGTCACGGCGCGCACATCCTGGCCATCGATGGTGATGCCGCCGCCGTTCACTTCATAAAAGCGGAACAACAGGCGCGACAAGGTGGACTTGCCCGAACCGCTGTGCCCCACCACGGCCGTGGTGGTGCCGGGCGCGATGGTGAAGTCGACGTCGAACAGGATCTTGCGCTTGGCTTCGTAGCTGAAATCGACGCGCTGGAAGCGCACTTCGGCGCCGTGCGTGCGCAGCGGCTGGGCGTCCGGCGCATCGGCCACTTCGCGGTGCTCGTCCAGCAGCGAGAACAGGCGCTCCATGTCGGCCAGGCTTTGCTTGATCTCGCGGTAGATCACGCCCAGGAAGTTGAGCGGGATGTAAAGCTGGATCATGAAGGAATTGACCAGCACCAGGTCGCCCAGCGTCATGGTGCCGGCGATCACGCCGGCCGTGGCGCGCCACAGGATCAGCGTGACGGCGCTGGCGATGATCAGCGACTGCCCCGTGTTGAGCAGGGACAGCGAGGTCTGCGACTTGACGGCGGCCGACTCGAAGCGCTGCAAGCCTTCATCGTAACGGCGCGCCTCATAGTCCTCGTTGCCGAAGTATTTGACCGTCTCGTAATTGATCAGCGAATCGATGGCCTTGGTGTTGGCCTTGGAATCGAGGTCGTTCATGGTGCGCCGGAAGTGGGTGCGCCAATCCGTCACGAACACGGTGAAGGCGATGTAGAACACCAGCGCGCAGAAGGTGATGACAGAGAACCAGATGTCGTAATGCGTGACCAGGTAGCCCAGCACCAGCGTGATTTCGACCAGCGTGGGCAGGATGTTGAACAGTGTGTACGAAATCAGTGAACCGACCCCGCGTGTACCCCGTTCGATATCGCGCGTCATGCCGCCCGTCTGGCGGTTCAGGTGGAAGCGCAGCGACAGCGAATGCAGGTGGCGGAACACCTGCAGCGCGATGGTGCGCACGGCCCGCTGCGTGACGCGCGCGAACAGGAATTCGCGCAGCTCCGTAAACAGCGTGGTCGACACCCGCAGCGCGCCGTAGGCCAGCAGCGCGCCCAGCGGCAGCACCAGTAGCGCCTGCGGATGGCTGGGGTTGACGCTGAGTGCATCGATCAGCCGCTTCATCACCAGCGGCACGCCGACGTTGGCCAGCTTGGCCCCTACCAGGCACAGCAGCGCCAGCAGCACGCGCCATTTGTAGACCCACAGGTAAGGGATCAGGGTTTTCAGGGTGGCCAGGTCGCTGCGGCTGGCGGCACGGGCGTCCGGCGCGGGGCCGGAAGAAGAGGGAGGATGGCGGCGCATGGCAAAGGTCTGCTTTTTATGGTTCAATCTAATCCATTGTAGCCCTTCACGAGATTTTGCGATGACCACCCCAGAAAACCCGATCCCGGCCACCGAATACCGCGGCCTGCCCGCCGGCCGCATGCCGGAACTGCGCATGATGCCGGCGCCGTCCGATGCCAACGTCTACGGCGACGTGTTCGGCGGCTGGATCATGTCCCAGGTGGACATCGCCGGCTCGCTGCCGGCCACGCGCCGCGCCAACGGCCGCGTCGCCACCATCTCCGTCAACTCCTTCGTGTTCAAGAACCCCGTGTTCGTGGGCGACCTGCTGTCGTTTTACGCCGACATCGTCAAGGTCGGCAACACCTCGATCACCGTCAACGTGGAAGTGTACGCCGAGCGCAATCGGCTGCAGGCGTGCACCGTCAAGGTGACGGAAGCCACGCTGACCTATGTGGCCACCGATTCGGACCGCAAGCCGCGCAAGGTGCCGCCGCTCGAAACCCTGCTGGCATAAGGCCCGCCGGCGCATGGAAACAACGCGCCGCGACTTCCTCGCCCACACCGCGCGCCTGACGGCGCTGGCCGCCGCCGGCGCCATGTCGCCCGGCCGCGCCGCCAACGGCCGGCCCGGCGCAGCCTATCCGTTCACGCTGGGCGTGGCTTCCGGCTCGCCGTTGCCGGACGCGGTGGTGATCTGGACCCGCATCCTGTTCGATCCCCTGAACGCGGCCGCCATGCCGCCGCTGGCCTATGCCGTGCGCTGGGAAATGGCGGAGGATGAAGGCTTCCGCCGCGTCGTCGCGGGCGGCACGGCCAGCGCGCCGCCCGCGCTGGCGCACAGCGTGCATGTGGACGTGACGGGCCTGGCGCCGGACCGCTGGTACTGGTACCGTTTCCTGCTGGGTGACGCCGTCAGCCCCGTGGGCCGCACCCGCACGGCGCCCGCGCCCAACACCATGCCGGGTCAGCTCAAGCTGGCCGTGGCGTCCTGCCAGCACTGGGAATTCGGCAGCTACGCGGCGCACCGTCACATCGCCGCCGCAGCGCCGGACCTGGTGGCCTTCCTGGGCGACTACATCTACGAGTGGGGACCGTACCAGCTGCACCATCCGCTGACGGCCATGCGCACCGCCGAGAGCTTCACGCTGGCCGAGTACCGCGCCCGCTACGCCCAGTACAAGACCGATCCCGACCTGCAGGCGGCGCATGTGGCCGCGCCGTGGATCGTCACCTGGGACGACCATGAGGTGGCCAACGATTACGCCAACGACCATGACGAGCGCCTCGATCCCCGTTTCGCCGAACGGCGCGCAGCCGCCTACCAGGCCTTCTATGAGCACATGCCGTTGCGGATACCGGCGCCAGCGGCCACGGCGCCCGGCGGCTTCGGCGACCTGCGCATGTACCAGCGCTACGACTGGGGGCGGCTGGCCCGCTTCCACGTGCTCGACGACCGCCAGTACCGCGCCTATCCGGCCTGTTTGCCGCCGGGCCGGGGCGGCTCCAGCTCCGTCTACCTGCGCGACTGTCCTGCGCTGCGCGATCCCTCCCGCACCATGCTGGGCGCGCAGCAGCAGGCCTGGCTGGAGCAGGGTTTGCAATCGTCGCGCGCACGCTGGAACATCCTGGCGCAGCAAACGCTGATGGCGCAGAACAGCCAGGTGCCGCTGCGCACCGAGCAGGACGGCCGCTTCTGGACGGATGGCTGGGATGGTTATCCGATGGCGCGCCAGCGCCTATACGACGCGCTGCGCGCCAGCCATGCGGCCAATCCGCTGGTGCTGTCGGGCGACGTGCACAGCTTCTTCGCCGCCGAACTGCGGCGCTATCCACTGCGGCCCGTGTCGGCCGCCAACCCGGTGCTGGCGACGGAATTCTGCGGCGGCTCCGTCACCTCGCCCTCGCGCCCGCAGGCGCGCACGGCGCAGTACGTGGCCATGAATCCGGAACTGAAGTTCGGCCGCAGCGACCTGCGCGGCTATATGCTGCTCACACTCACGCCGGATGATTGCGTGGCGCTGTTCCAGGCGCTGGACGATGTGCACGATCCCAGCTCCGGCGTGACCACGCTGGCCCGCTTCCGGGTTGCAAACGGCAAGCCGGGACTGGGCTTGCATCGCTAGCGAGGCGGCCTATACTGGGTTAAGCAATCTCCCAGGAGGCCAGCCATGTTGAAGGTGAACGAAGATGAAGTCGCGCAGGAATTCGACACCTGGCTGCAGCGCGCCTTGACGCAACCGCTGGTGATCGAACCGGCCGGCGGCGAGGCGGTGGTCATGCTGTCGCTGGCGGAATTCGAGCGGCTGCGGGAAGCGGAGGACGAACACTGGGCCGCCTGCGCCCGCCGCGCCAACACGGAAGGTTATCTCGACCATGAGCACGAAGTGCGCCAGCGTCTGGCCGAAGACATGCGCGCCCGCTGCCTGAGCCGCATCAAGGAAAGCAGCGGCGCCTGAGCCGGCGTGCGCAAAAAAAATCGCCCGGCTAAGCGGGCGATTTTCTCTGGCGCGAGTTGGCGAAACTGTGTTACCTCCCCAATGTCGCGTCCCCTGTTTCGAACCGGCGCGCGTCAGGCCGCCTGCTTCTCGTCGCGCAGTTGGCGGCGCAGGATCTTGCCCACGTTGGTCTTCGGCAGCTCATCGCGGAACTCGATGTATTTCGGCTTCTTGTAGGCTGTCAGTTCGTGCTTGCAGTAGTCTTGCAGCTGGTCGGCCGTCAGGTTCGGGTCCTTGCGCACGACGAACAGTTTCACGGCTTCGCCCGAGTTCTTGTCCGGCACGCCGATGCACGCCACTTCCAGCACGCCTGGGTGAGCCGCCACCACGCCTTCGATCTCGTTCGGGTACACGTTAAAGCCCGACACCAGGATCATGTCCTTCTTGCGGTCCACGATGCGGGTATAGCCGCGCTCGTCCATGATGCCCACGTCGCCCGTCTTGAAGAAGCCGTCCGCCGTCATCGACTTGGCCGTCTCATCGTCACGCTGCCAGTAGCCGGCCATCACCTGCGGGCCGCGGATGGCGATCTCGCCAGGCTGGCCGAACGGCAGCGGATGGCCATCGTCGTCCAGGATCTGGATTTCCGTCGATGGAATCGGCAGGCCGATGGTACCCGTGAATTCCTTGATGTCGACCCGGTTGGCCGTGGCCACGGGCGAGGTTTCCGACATGCCGTAACCTTCGATGATGGGGGTGCCCGTCAGCTTGAGCCAGCGGTCGGCCACGGCTTGTTGCACGGCCATGCCGCCGCCGTTGCAGATCTTGTAGGACGCGAAGTCCAGCTTGGCGAACTCGGCGTTGTTGAGCAGCGCGTTGTACAGCGTGTTCACGGCCGGGAAGACGCTGACCTTGTACTTGGCCAGTTCCTTGACGAAGCCGGGAATGTCGCGCGGATTGGGGATCAGCAAATTCATGCCGCCCAAACGCATGCCCATGAAGCCGCTGATGGTCAGCGAGTAGATGTGGTACAGCGGCAGCGCGCACACGAACACCAGCTGCTCCTTCTGGGGCGGCAGTTGCAGCCAAGCTTCGTTCTGCAGCACGTTGGCCACCACGTTACGGTGCAGCAGCACGGCGCCCTTGGACACGCCCGTGGTGCCGCCCGTGTATTGCAGGAAGGCGATGTCGTCGTGGCCCTGCTTGACGGGCTTGAGCGTCAGGCGCGCGCCCTCGGCCAGCACTTGCTTGAACGAGATGGCTTTCGGCAGCGCATACGCCGGCACCATTTTCTTGACCTTGCGCACCACGAAATTGACCAGCATGCCTTTCAGGCCGCCCAGCAGGTCACCCATGCTGCCCACGATCACATGCTTGACCTTGGTCTTGTCCACCACCTGTTGCACCGTGGTGGCGAAGTTTTCCAGCACGATGATGGCTTCCGCGCCCGAATCGTTCAGCTGATGCTGCAGTTCGCGCGGCGTGTACAGCGGGTTGACGTTGACCACCGTGTAGCCGGCGCGCAGGATGGCGGCCATGGCCACTGGATATTGCAGCACGTTCGGCAGCATGATGGCCACGCGCGCGCCCTGCTTCAAGCCTTTGCTCTGCAGCCAGGCGCCCATGCGGGCCGACAGACGGTCCAGCTCGCCGTAGGTGAGGAACTTGTCCATGCAAACGTAGGCGTTGCGATCGGAGAACTTGCGGAACGCCTCCTCCATGATGTGGGTCACCGAGCGGTATTGCGTGATATCGATTTCCGCCGGCACGCCTTCGGGGTAGGACTTCAGCCAAATCTTTTCCATCTATTGCCTCATTATCAGGTTGACGGCGCGTATCGCTCGGCGCCAGGTTCGTTTGCCATGGTTTTAAAAACAAAGGCCGGCAAGCCACCACGCTCGCCGGCCGGGTATGCGTTACTGCTACGCGGCCTGCTTGACGGCCGCCTGCGGCTCGTCGCGCAGCGCGCGCCGCAAGATCTTGCCGACGTTGGTCTTCGGCAGTTCGGTGCGGAATTCGATGTATTTCGGCTTCTTGTAGCCCGTGAACTGCTCCTTGCAATAGGCCATCAACTGGTCCACGGTCAGGTTCGGGTCCTTGCGCACCACGAACACTTTGACGGCTTCGCCCGAATGGTCGTCCGGCACGCCGACGCAGGCGCATTCCAGCACGCCCGGGTGGGCCGCGATCACGCCTTCCAGTTCGTTCGGGTACACATTGAAGCCCGACACCAAAATCATGTCCTTCTTGCGGTCGACGATCTTCACGTAGCCACGCTCGTCCATCACACCCACGTCGCCGGTCTTGAAGTAGCCGTCGGGCGTCATCACCTTGGCCGTCTCGTCCGGACGGTTCCAATAGCCCGCCATCACTTGCGGGCCGCGGATGGCGATCTCGCCTGGCTGGCCCAGCGGCACCGGCTGGCCATCGTCATCCAGGATGAGCACTTCAGTGGATGACACGGGCAAGCCGATGGTGCCGGAAAACTCGGTGCTGTTGGCCGGGTTGCTGGTGGCCAGCGGCGACGTTTCCGACAAGCCGTAAGCTTCCACGATGGACTTGCCGGTGGCCTGGCGCCATTTCTCGTTGACGGCTTGCTGCACCGCCATGCCGCCGCCATTGGCGACCTTGAGCGCGGAAAAATCGAGCGAGGCGAATTGTGGATGATTGACCAGCGCGTTGTACAGCGTATTCACGGCCGGCAGCACGTTGATCTTGTATTTGCTCAATTCCTTGATGAAGCCGGGAATGTCGCGTGGATTGGGGATCAGCAGGTTGAGCGCGCCAGCGCGCGCGCCCCACAGCGCGCAAGCCGTCAGCGCGAAGATGTGGTACAGCGGCAAGGCGCACACCACCGTCAACGCTTCCGGCGCGTTGCCGATGGCCGGCGCCGACCACGCTTCCACCTGCAGCAAATTGGCCACCAGGTTGCGGTGCGTCAGCGTGGCGCCCTTGGACACACCAGTGGTGCCGCCCGTGTATTGCAGGAACGCCACGTCGGACGGTTGCAGTTCCACTGGCGTCAGCTTCATGCGGCCG
Source organism: Rugamonas apoptosis (assembly GCF_014042355.1). Classification (GTDB taxonomy): domain Bacteria; phylum Pseudomonadota; class Gammaproteobacteria; order Burkholderiales; family Burkholderiaceae_D; genus Rugamonas; species Rugamonas apoptosis. The sequence continues at coordinate 10,093 of NZ_JACEZU010000015.1, read as the reverse complement.
CCCTGCGACAGCGCGTCCTTGAACCGTACCGCGTTGGGCAGCGAGAACGGCGGCACCATCTTCTTGACGTTGCGCACCACAAAATTGACCAGCATGCCTTTCAGGCCGCCCAGCATTTCACCCATGCTGGCCACGAGGATATGCTTGATGGGCGTCTTGCCCAGCACCTGCTCCAGCGTATTGGCGAAGTTTTCCAGCACGATAATGGCTTCGCTGCCCGAATCCTTGAGCTGGTGTTCCAGTTCACGGGGCGTGTACAGCGGATTGACGTTGACCACGGTATAGCCGGCGCGCAGGATGGCGGCCACGGCGATCGGGTATTGCAGCACGTTGGGCAGCATGATGGCCACGCGCGCGCCCGGCTTCATGCCCCGGCTTTGCAGCCAGGCACCCAGGCGCTTGGACAGGGCATCGAGTTCGGCGTAGGTCAGGAATTTGTCCATGCAGACGTAGGCGTTGCGGTCTGCATACTTGCGAAACGATTCTTCCAGCAGTTGCACCAAAGAACGATATTGACTAGGATCAATATCGGTCGGTACACCGGGGGGATACGACTTCAACCAGATTTTCTCCATCCTGTGCCTCTTGTCTCGATATTATCGTTATAGGAACCGGCGCACAGGGCCGGGAAGCAGGGTCAGGCGCTCCCCCGGCGCGCGAACGCCGTGAAAGTACTTGAGCCGATGCTATATAAACGAACGCTCGTGCGCAAGCGCTTTCACGCCGATTGGAGCGTGCCTTCTAAGCGCACGCAAGCGTATCATTTTGGCAACGTCGGTGCTGCGACGCAGCATCAGTGCACCGCCTCGGGCACCGGCGCCGGTGTGGGGCCGTTGCCCGCATTCAGCATGGCTGGGCGTCCCAGCCACTGCAAACGTTGCTGGCGTTGCGCCAGCGCCATGTTGGCCAGCGATTGCACTGCAGCATAAAAACGCGGGAAGTTCTTTTCCTGCGCCAGCAGGGCACGGAATCCCGGCAAATCCTCCTGGTAGGTGGCCACGGCGCTCAGGTGGGCGTTGTTGAGCGGTTCCGCGAACCAGCGGTCATAACCGGCGTAACCGCCCCAGCTTTCCTTGAGTTTCAGGTAATCGGCCTTGAGCGCGGCGAAGATGCGGGCCTTCTCCTCCCGCTTGTGGTGGGTGCTGGCGTGGCGCGCGTAGTTGGCGGCCAGCGCCGCGCGGTGGCGCACCAGCAAGGCCAGGAATTCCTCGCGCCGCGCATGGTAGCGCGCATAGCCTTCACGCATGGCGTCGTTGCCGTACAGGTCCAGCCACAGTTGCACGCCCGCCTCCTCCACCGTCGTGGCGAAGCCTTCGTTGAACTGGCTGTCGCCCTGCACGTAGACCACCTGGTGGGCCAGCTCGTGGAAGATCATGCGGGCCAGTTCCGCATCGGAATAGTTGATGAAGGTCGACAGCAGCGGATCGCTGAACCAGCCCAGCGTGGAATAGGCGGGCACGCCGCCCACCTGCACGTCATCGCCCTCGGCCCGCAGCTCGGCGGCGTAGGCCAGCGCATCTTCCTTGCTGTAATAACCGCGGTAGCTGACGCAGCCGGCGATGGGAAAACACCACTTGATGGGCCGCAGCGACAGTTCCGGCGTGGCCACCACGTTCCACAGCACGAAGGGGCGCGACAGGGCGGCGTAGTTCTTGTAGCTGGCGTTGTCGGGCAGGCCCAGGTGGTGCACGGCGAAGCGCCGTATGCGCAGCGCTTTCTCCAGCCTGGCCTTGAGTTGGGGATCGGTGCTGGGATCGCCCAGCCAGTCTTCAATCGGCCGGGCGTCCGACCACAGCGCATACTGGCCTTGGGCGGCCTGCATGTAGTACTTGAACTGGGCGCAACCGGCCAGCATGAGCGCAAGCCCGCTCCCCACCAGCCAATACCTGGCGCGGAACAAGACATTGCGAAACTGGCCCATGGCTCACCTTCATGCGGCAACTCTTTCGACTTGTACCAGTGTATCGTAAAACGTGGGGGCACGGCCCATGTCGGTCAAGGCCTGGCTCGTCACTTCGTTGGCGTTCTTGCCGTCGCTGGCCAGCTTCTTCCACCACACGGACAGGCCCACCACCAGCCCCGGCCGCGCCTTGGCCGTCATGCGCGCCTTGGCCACGAAGGAACCGCGGTCGTTGTAAATGCGCACCATGTCGCCGTCGGCGATGCCGCGCGCGGCGCAATCGTCCGGGTGGATGTCCAGGTGGGGCTCGCCTTCGGCCGCCCGCAGGCTCTTGATGTTGACGAAGGTGGAATTGAGGAAGTTGCGGGCCGGCGGCGAAATCATGGCCAGCGGATAACGCTGCGCCAGTTCCGGGTTGCTGCCCGGCGATTCATAGGGCGCGTTGTAGGACGGCAGCGGGTCGAGGCCATCCTCGGCCATCTTGGCCGAATACAGCTCGCACTTGCCGGACGGCGTGGGGAAGTTGCCCTCGGCGAACGGTGCGTCCGGCATGGCCAGCTTTTGCCAGCCCTTGCGCTTGAGCGATTCCCAGTCGAAGTGGATGGCGCGCGCGTCGTCGCGCCGGAACGCCTGGGCCGCCAGTTGGTCGTCGCTTTCCTGGAAGCAGGGATCGTCGAAGCCCATGCGGGCCGCCAGCAGCCGGAAGATCTCCGTATTAGGCTTCGCTTCCCCCATGGGCGCGATGGCCGCGTTGTTGGCCATCATGTACAGGTGGCCGTACGCCGTGTGGGCATCCACGTGTTCCAGCTGGGTGGTGGCGGGCAGCACGATGTCGGCGTAGTCGACCGTGTCGGTCTGAAAATGTTCCAATACGACGGTGAACAAGTCCTCGCGCGCGAAGCCGGCCGCCACCTTGGACGAATCGGGCGCGATGGCCACCGGGTTGGCGTTGTAGACGATCACGGCCTCGACCTGGGGGCCAAACTGCTCCGACGTGGGCCGCAGCAAGTCGTCGCCGATGGTGGTCATGTTGATGGTGCGCGGCGCGTTCGGCAGCAGGTCGGGCCGCTGTAAGGCCGGCTTGTTGGTGGGGAAGGCGCCGGACGCGGACAACTGCACGCCGCCGGCCGCTAGTCGCCACGCGCCCACCAGCGCCGGCAGGCAGGCGATGTTGCGTACCGACATGCCGCCGCCGCGTACCCGCTGCACGCCGTAGTTGAGGCGGATCGCCACCGGCTCGCCGGCCTTGGCCATCTGGCCGTACACGCGGGCCAGTTCCACCACTTCGTCCACGGTGATGCCGCAGGTGGCGGCCACGCGTTCGGGCGTCCATTCAGCCGCGCGCTGCTTCAGTTCCTCAAAGCCCAGCGTGTAGCGGGCCACGTAATCGTGATCGAGCAAGTCTTCCTTGATCAGCACATGCATCATGCCCAAGGCCAGCGCCGCATCCGTGCCCGGCATCAGGGCGATGTGCTGATGGCATTTTTCCGCCGTCAGCGAGCGGTAGGGGTCGATGGCGATCAGTTTGGCGCCGCGCCGCTTGGCTTCCTGGGCCCGGGTCCAGAAGTGCAGGTTGGACGCGATGGGGTTGCCGCCCCAGATCAGGATCAGCTTGGCGTTCTGGAATTGTTCCAGGTCGGTGCCGATGGTGGCGCCCATCGTGTACTTGTAACCGGTGGCGCCGGCCGAAGCGCAGATGGTGCGGTCCAGCAGCGACGCGCCCAACTGGTGGAAGAAACGGGCCGACATGGAATCGCCCTGCACCAGGCCCATGGTGCCGCAATAGCTGTACGGCAGGATGGCTTGCGGCGCGCGCGCGGCGATCTCCTTGAGGCGGGCGGCGATGGTGTCCAGTGCCTCGTCCCAGCTGATGCGCTCGAACTTGCCCTCGCCCTTCTTGCCCACCCGGCGCAGCGGATGCAGCAGGCGTTCGGGGTGGTAGGTGCGTTCCGGGTAGCGCGACACCTTGGTGCACAGCACGCCGGCCGTGGGGGGATGGTCGGGATCGCCCTTGACCTCGGTGGCCACCCCGTCTTCCACCGTGACCAGCAGGGCACAAGTGTCGGGGCAGTCATGCGGGCAGGCGGCGCGGACGTAGGTGGTGGTCATGTCGGGTTCCAAAAAGCGTACACTGAAACCGCTATCGTAAACGATTCCGGGCTCAGGCATCTGCCGCTGGCTTCGCGCTGGATTTCCTGGAAGTCGTTTCAAACAGCCCATGGCAGCGTTGCCGCGCCTTGCCGTGCACGCGCACTGCCTGCGTCGCCACGCCTCGCCATGGTCATTTTGAAACAACTTCTTACAAGGGCTACAATGCCTGATCTCGTAGGCGGCCTCGGCAGTCTGCGGAACCCAACACGGAGACACAGATGAAACTAGTTGAACCCATCATGGCGTTTCAATCCGAATTGCAGCAGATCCGGCGCGACCTGCACGCCCATCCCGAGCTGTGCTATGAAGAACGGCGCACCTCCGACGTGGTGGCGGCCAAGCTGACGGAATGGGGCATCCCCATCCTGCGCGGCATGGGCCAGACCGGCGTGGTGGGCATCATCAAGCACGGTACCTCCCCGCGCGCGGTGGGCTTGCGGGCCGACATGGACGCGCTGCCCATGCAGGAGATCAACACCTTCGCCCACGCCTCGCGCCACCCCGGCAAGATGCACGCCTGCGGCCACGACGGCCACGTGGCCATGCTGCTGGGCGCGGCCCACCACCTGGCCCGCCACCGCGACTTCGACGGCACCGTCTACCTGATCTTCCAGCCGGCCGAGGAAGGCGGCGCCGGCGCGCGCAGCATGATCGCCGACGGCCTGTTCGAGCAATGCCCGATGGACGCCATCTACGGCATGCACAACTGGCCCGGCGCGGCCACCGGCACGCTGAGCGTGACGGCAGGGCCGATGATGGCATCGAGTAATGAATTCCACGTCACCATCAAGGGCAAGGGTGCACACGCGGCCCAGCCCCACAACGGCATCGACCCCGTGATGGTGGCGGTGCAGATCGCGCAAAGCTGGCAGACCATCATCACGCGCGAGAAGAGCCCGCTCGATACGGCCGTGCTGTCGATCACCCAGATCCACGCCGGCAGCGCCACCAACGTGATTCCGGACGAAGCGAAGATGGTGGGCACGGTGCGGACCTTCACCACGCCGGTGCTGGACTTACTGGAAAAGCGTATGGGCGAGATCGCCCGCCACACGGCCGCCGCGTTCGGCGCCGAGGTGGATTTCGAGTTCAAGCGCAACTATCCGCCGCTGGTCAACCACGCGCGCGAAACCCAGTTCGCGCTGCAAGTGATGAAGGACGTGGCCGGGGCCGACAACGTCAATCCCAACGTGGAACCGACCATGGGTGCGGAGGACTTCGCGTTCTTCCTGCAGGCCAAGCCGGGTTGCTACATCTTCATCGGCAATGGCGAAGGCGGCCACCGCGATGGCGGCCACGGCCTGGGCCCCTGCGTGCTGCACAACGCCAGCTACGACTTCAACGACGACCTGCTGCCGATCGGCGCCAGCTACTGGGTCCGCCTGGCGGAAATGAGCTTGCCGCTGGCGAAGTAAGGAAGCGGGCAAAACCGAAGCTGGTCAAACCTAGGCCAGCTTGTCCGGCGCCGTGCCCACGCGCTGGCCCGGATTCAGCCGTTCCAGTGCCAGCAGGGCGGCCGAATGGTCGGCCTGCGGGTAGAGCGCCTCGATCGTCTCATAGCGTTGCGTCACCAGTGCCGTGACGGGCAAGGTGACGCCCGCCGCCGCTGCGGCCGCCAGGATGTTGCGCTGGTCCTTGATCTGCGTCTTGACCTGGCCACCGGCGACGAAATTACGCTCCAGCATGCGCTGGCCATGCACCTCCAAAATCTTGCTCTCCGCGAAACCGCCACGGATGGCCGTACGCACGGCGGCCGGATCGGCGCCGGCCGCCTGGGCCAGCAGCATGGCTTCGGCCACGATGTTGAGCGTGGCCCCCACGATCAGTTGATTGCACAGCTTGGACACCTGGCCGCTGCCGGCCGGCCCCACCAGTGTGGGCCGGCCCATGGCCGCCAGCACCGCTTCGGCCTGGGCGAAATCCTGAGCGCTGCCGCCTGCCATGATGGCCAGCGTGCCAGCCTGGGCACCGCCCACGCCGCCGGACACGGGCGCATCGATGAAGCGCCGGCCCTGGGCTGTCAGCAAGGCATGGAATTGCTGCGCCTCCGACTGGCGGGTCGAACTCATGTCTATCCACAGCGCGTTGGGCGCCAAAGCAGGCAGCGCCGTCTCCAGTACCAGGGCCACGGTGGGGCCCGCCTCCAGCATGGAGATGACGAGGTCGGCATCGCGCACGGCCTCATCGAGCTGTGCCACGGCCATGGCGCCCGCCGCCGCCAGGGCTTGCGCCTTGCTGTGGGTGCGGTTCCAGACTTTGACGGTATAGCCAGAATTCAACAGCCGGCGTACCATCGGGTCTCCCATCAAGCCGATGCCAAGAAAGGTGATGCGCATGGGAATACTTACTCCTGAAAAGGTCGATATTGCTATCAATTTAAGAAAATTTTCACACTAAAACATTTTGCTGGAACCCCGGTACAATCAGGTCAGCCGTATCCACTGAGAGATACAGCTTTTTAATTGTTAGGATACTATGTTCGCTAAAAAGTTGATTGCGGCAGCCGCCGCGTTGTTAGCCGTGCAGGCGGCACAGGCAGCAGATGGTAGTGTGATCGATTCCGTTTCCGTTGACTATGGCAGTAGCGCCAAGGTTCATATGCTCCGCCTGGGAGTACAGAAGGACTGGAGCGCGCGCTGGTTCCAATCCAATGGCAGCCACCTGAGCGGCTATTGGGACGCCAGCTTCGGTTTCTGGCGCGAAACCCAGTACCAGAACGTGCCGGGCGCCCATGAAAGCCTGACCGACATCGGCTTCACCCCGGTGTTCCGCTGGGAGCACGACAACAAGAAAGGCATCTACTACGAGGGCGGCATCGGTGTGCACCGGCTGTCCGAGCTGTACAACAATGATACCTACCGCTTGTCCACGCTGTTCCAGTTTGGCGACCACATCGGCATCGGCTATGTGTTCGACAACAACTGGGAAGTGGGCGCCAAGATCCAGCACTTTTCCAACGGCGGTTACCGCAAGCCCAACACGGGCGTGAACTTCCTGGAATTGAAGGCGGCGTACCACTTCTAAGCGCTACGCCTGACACAAAAACCGCCATGTGGCCGTGCGACGATATTGAGCGTCGCCGGCACACATGGCGTTTTTTTTTTATGCGTTGGACTCGGCCACGATCTTCCACGCCTGGCCTTCCTTGGCCCAGTACTGTTTCTTGCGCACGGCATGGCGGTAGCGGCCCACCACCGTTTCCTGCGTGAAGTTGCTGACGATGATTTCTTCCTTGCTGGGCTGGCGGAAGAAGCTGGGGTCGCTGACGGTGACGCTGACCTTCTTGGCGCCCGGCAGGAATTGCTGCTTGGCCAGCCAGGCGTCGGTATCGTCGTCGGTGGCGGACTTGAAGTGGATCGAGTAATGTGAGCGCAGGCCCGCATCGTCGCGCCGCTCCACGTCGCGGCGCCAGCTTTCCACCAGGCCGCTGGCCAGCTTGAGATCATTTTCCATGACGGCCTTGCTGACGAACTCCACCTGGTCGCCGATCAGCACCGGCGTCTTGCCGATTTCCACCGTACGGGTCAGCTTGAACAGGTCGTCGTTGCTGACCACCACGCAGCCGTCCGTGGACAGCGGCGGCCGGCTGAACGTTTCCGGCGGCGTGCCGTGCACCCAGATGCCGGAACCGCCGCGGCCGTGGACCTTGTCCCAGTCGTTCGGATAATCGAGCGGCAAGGCGCCCTTGCCATACATGTCGGGCAGCTTCACCCCGGGCAGGCGGCCCACGATGTAATACACACCGATCGGTGTGCGCATGTCGCCTTCGCGCGATTTGTTGATGCCCAGCTTGCCCTGGCTGACATAGAAGTCCGACAGCAGACGCAGCTGGTCATTGCGGTTTTCGTACAGGTAGAGACGGGAATGCTTGGCGTCCACGATCAGGGCATGGCGCTGATCCTTGCGCATCTGCAGCAGCGCGCGCGGTACCAGGGCAGCGGACGGGCGACCAGGCAGGGCCTGGAAGCGCACGGCGGCCTCGCGCCGCAGGTCGGCCAGCCTGGCTTCGGCGCCGACTGGCACGGCCGCGCCCAGCATGGCCACGGGACGAGTGTGCATCAACAGCAAATCGCCACGCAGCAGGTGGCCAAGCCGGAAATTCGGATAAGCCTCGACCAGCGCGTCCGCCTTTTGTTGCGCAGCCCGCAGATTGTTTTCCGCCAGCTCACGGTAAATGTCAGACAACAGCTCTTCAGGGTCAGCCTTCTGGGCTGCCGGCGCATGGTGCGCCTTTGGCGGCTTTTTTGCGGCAAAGCTGCCCCCTCCCCCTAACATACTGAGGAGGAGGACACACAGCACACGACTTGTCCGCCAATCTTGCATAAATCTAAAGTGTGACATCAGCTACCCGAGGACTCCTGCTTGATCTGCCATTTTCCACCATTTTTGATCAGCACGAGCGTTTTCCGGCTACGAGCCGTCAATCGGTCGGATTCATACGTCTGCCGGAACGTCACTTTCGCCGTATTGCCATGGACATCGACTTCAGGCGTAGCAATCTCGACATGAATGCGGCCCTTGCCGGCGATGCGCGCACGGCGCTCGTCAGCCCAGGCCTTGCGCGACAAGCCCTTGGGCGGCTCAAACTCGTTGGCATAGTAACCCAGGTAGCCGTCCACGTTCTGCGACGACCATGCCTTGGCCCAGCCATGCACCTGCTTCAACACGGCATCGTTCTCGCTGTTGTCCGGTTTGGCCGGTTCAGCCTTGGCGGCCGCCTTCGGCGTTTCCACCTTCGCCAACACGGGCGCGGGAGCTGGCTTGGCCGGCTCGACCTTCACAGGAGCGGGTGCGGGCTTAACTGGTTCCACCTTGGCGGGTGCAGGAGCGGGAGCGGGCATCGGCTTGGCGGGTTCAACTTTAGCCAACACCACGGGCGCCGCGGGTTTGGCTGGCACGGGTGCCGGAACCGGCATCGGCGCTGGCTTGGGCGGTTCGACCTTGGCCAGGACTGGTGCGGGCATTGGCGTTGGCGCCGGCGCCGGCGCTGGTTTGGCTGCCACGGCCGGCGGCGTCACCGACAGGGCGGGGATCCGCTGTGGCGGCATGGCCTTGGCCGTATTCGGCGACAACGGCGTAATCAATTGAACTGGCGCATTGGCTGCCGGACGCGCCGGCACAGACGCAGGCGCTGGCGCTGCGCCGGCTTGGGCTACTTGCGTCTCCGGCACGGTCACCTTGGCGCCGGTGCTGCTGGAGAACGTGCGCAGCAAAGTCAGCTTGGACTTGGCCGGCGCATTGTTCGCGCCGAGGGCCAGCGCCTTGTCGTAGGCCTGGCTGGCCATCTTGCCGTAGACGTCGCCCAGGTTCTCATAGGCCGTCATGTAGCTGGGATTGGTGCGGATGGCCTTTTCCAGCGCGATGCGCGCCTTGTCATACTGGCCGTTGGCTGCATACAGGACCGCCAGGTTGTTATAGGGTTCGGGCAGATCGCGGTAGTCTTCCGTCAGCTTGGTAAAGACGACAATGGCCTCTTCCGATTTGTTCTGCTCAGTCAGCAATACGCCTTTCATGAAGCGCATTTGCGGATCGGCAGGGTGCTTGGCCAGGAATTCGTTGGTCTTGACGAGTGCTTCGGTCACTTTGCCGGCACGCAGCAATTTGCTGACGTCAGCCACCTCATCGGCCCGCGACGGCGATGCCCACAACAGTGCAATCACACCGGAATACCCCAGCAACCGGGCAATGGTGCGACGCACGCTCGGGGTGGAAACCTTGTTGTTGCTACTAGTTGGAGCGGTCTTAATTTTCATTGAGGTCTAGAGCTAGCGCGAAAGGGGACATGGTACACCTTCTGTTTCCGCATATCAAAAGTAAGGATGGATACCCATGATTTTAGTAACGGATGCCCAACAAAGATAACAGATCAACCGTACAGACGAAAAAAAACCCCGCCAACACAAGAGTCGGCGGGGTTTTTCGGATAACTAGCTTGACGATAACCTACTTTCACACTGGTTGCAGCACTATCATCGGCGCAGAGTTGTTTCACGGTCCTGTTCGGGATGGGAAGGGGTGGGACCAACTTGCTATGGTCATCAA
>NZ_JACEZU010000014.1 GCF_014042355.1 Rugamonas apoptosis | reverse complement strand
ATCAAACTCTTCAGTTTAATCTCTGTTTGTTTGTCGACGACATTTCTGCCGCCGAATTCGTCCCATTGGTCCGAATTCGCTCACTCAAAATACTGACAGGCTACTCTTGCGAGTATCCTATTTCATTACTTCTTGTGAACATTTGATATTTTAAGTATCACGAAGACTGGCTTCGTGTGCACTTCCATCAAACGTCCACACTTATCGACTGTGAATTTTTAAAGAACTTATTCGGTACTATCCTCTGCGTTATTCGACAAAGCGTTTTGTTTGTCATCTGCAGAGAAAGAAGAGTATGAAGCACTTCGCTTATTTCGTCAACTACTACACTGTTTTATCAGCGCCTCGACTTACTTCGCTACAGCGTTAATTTGCGTGCGTTTCAGCGGGGAGGCGAACTATAGCAAAGCTGCCGCCAACTTGGCAAGGCCTTTTTCGCCTTCCCTGCGGAAAGTCCCCCACGGCTTCGTTTCACTCCCCATTTCCTGCAGGCTGTCGCAATTGCATAGCATCAGAAGATAGGCTTTCGCTACACTTGCTCCATGCTTGACCACCTGCTTTCTGAAAGTCTTACATGCTGCCCTTGCCGAAAATTCAAGAAATCCTGAAAAGCGTCGCTGCCTGGCTGCACCGCAGCTTCGATGCGACCGCGACCTGGGTAACCCAGTTGTCATGGTGGAAGTTCCTGATGTTCGCAGCGTTGATGCTGATCGCCGGTTCCATCCTCCAGGAGGAACTGTTCTCCTCCAGCCCGGACGAGGAAGTGGTCGTCAACACCCCCAAGCGCCCCAACCGCAAGAACGGCGAGACCAATATCCTGATCGATGACAGTGGCATTCACTTCAATCCGCGTGGCAAATTGCGCAAGGATGGGGCCAGCGCCAGCGCATCGGCATCCGGCTCGGACAAGAGCACCTCGGGCGACCACGATGCGCCCGTTCCGCCGGAACCCGCCGAACCACCGCAAGCGGCGGAACCGGCTGAACCGCCAGCGCCACCCGAGTTGCCCGCCAAACCGGCCAAGCGCGCCAAACCGGCCGCGCCCGCCACACCTGCCCTGCCCGGCCAGCCCGGCGAAGAAGTCCACATCGACCTGCCGCCCCAGATCGGCGAGGAATTATCCAACGCGATCGAAGAGGCGGTGGACGACGCGGCCGAGCAGAAAGTGACCCGCTACCACCGCCAGGCCTCCACCTGGTTCAAGAGTTTCGTCTCGCTGCTGGTCCTGGCGCTGTTTGGCACCAAGGCCCTGATGGGCGGCAAAAAACGGGCTGAAGCGCAGACCATGACAGCCAACGCGGCCGCCGAGCGCGAATCCATGCAGCGCCAGCTCAGCGAAGCGAAGATGCAGATGATGCAAGCCCAGGTCGAGCCGCACTTCCTGTTCAATACCCTGGCCTCGGTCGAACACCTGATTGAAACCAACCCGCCGCGCGCCTCGGCCATGCAGCGTAGCCTGATCAAATACTTGCGCGCCGTGCTGCCGCAAATGCGCGACAACACCCTGATCACCAACCTGGGCCGCGAGGCGGACATGGTACTGGCCTACCTGAACCTGCTGAAAATGCGGATGGAGGAGCGCCTGACGGTGGACTTCGACATTCCGGACGGTTTGCGCACGGCCGCCTTCCCACCCATGATGCTGCAATCGATGGTGGAAAATGCCATCAAGCACGGCCTGGAAGCCAAGCCCGAAGGTGGGACACTGAAAGTACGGGCGGAAGTGGCGCACAATAAACTGCGCGTGATCGTCACCGATGATGGCCTCGGCTTTGGCGCCGTGCCCAGCGACGGCACAGGCCTGGGACTGATGACCATCCGCGAACGGCTGAAACTGCTACATGGCGACCAGGCGCAACTGCTGATCGCGGCCAACAGTCCCACCGGCGTGATCGCCACCATTGAAGTGCCCTACCAGCTGGCCAAATAAGCGACGCAAAAGAAGCCGACGATTGATAATTACATCGTTTCGTTGAATAATTAACACCTTAATTTTACAACTTTACCATCATGCCAACCGCAATCCTTGCCGACGACGAACGTTTGATGCGCGACCAGCTGCGCATGCGCCTGAACCAGGTGTGGCCGGAGCTGGAGATTATCGGCGAAGCCAAGAACGGTGAGGAGGCCATCGAACTGGTCGACCAGCTCAAACCCGACTTCACCTTCCTCGACATCCGCATGCCCGGCAAGACCGGCATGGAAGCGGCCACCGCGATCGGCAACAAAAGCCATATTGTATTCGTGACGGCCTACGACGCCTACGCCGTGGAAGCGTTCGAGCGCGGCGCCGTCGACTATGTGCTCAAACCGCCCGAGCCCGAGCGCCTGCAAATCACGGTGGACCGCCTGAAGACGCGCCTGGCCAAGCCGGAAGCGGACATGAACGCCAGCGTCACCGCCATGCTGTCGCAACTGGCGGAAAAGATCACGGCGCCCAAGCCCACCTATCTGCAATGGATACAGGCCAGCATCGGCCAGGACTTGCGCATGATCCCGGTGGAGGAAATCCTGTTCTTCCGCTCCGACGAGAAATACACCTGCGTGCAGACCGAGCGCTACGAAGCGTTGATCCGCAAACCCGTGCGCGACCTGGCCGAGGAACTGGACCCAGCGCTGTTCTGGCAGATCCACCGCGCCACGCTGGTGAACGTGAACGCCATCGAAGGCGTCACGCGCGACATCCGCGGCCGCCACCTGGTCATGATCAAGGGCAAACCGGACAAGCTGGAAGTGAGCCGCAGCTTCCTGCACCTGTTCAAGCAGATGTAAGCAAGCCGATGTCAGCAAGCGGACGTCATGGCCGGCGCACATCTGCGTCAGCTCAACACCGCCGCCGCGCCCTGTATTAGTGTGACACGCAAGGCCTCCCTCCGCGGCGGCAAGGATGCGTGCCATGAACCTGTCCGGAAAATCGCCCTGGCCCCTGGCCCTGTCCGCGCTGGCGGCCTTCCTGCTGCTGGCCGCACGGCTGGCGCGCCGGTTGGCCGCCCCGCTGCGCCAACCGCGCCGGCTGGCGGCCGAAGCCCGCAACCGCAGCCGCAGCATCATCCAGCACGCCAGCGACGCCATCATTTCCACTGACGACAACCAGACCATCGTGCAGGCCAATCCCTCGGCCGCCGCCATGTTCGCCACCACCGTGCAGGCGATGGAAGGCGCATCGTTGCAACAATTCATTCCGCGCGAGCAACGCGCCCTGCCCGACGGCCCGCAACTCCAGTATTTCGGCGCCACCGGCATCCGGCTGCGCATGAAGGGCCGGCGCGCCAGCGACTACGTCGTCACCGGCCTCAAGGCGAGCGGCCAGTACTTTCCGCTGGAAGGCTCGATCTCCAGCCTGACCGAGGATGGACGCCAGATCCACACCATCATCCTGCGCGACGTGACCGAACGCAAACAGGTGCAGCAAAAGCTGGAACAGTCCTACACCCAGCTGCGCGAGCTGTCGGCCGCGCTGCAAACCATCCGCGAGGAGGAACGCACCCACATCGCGCGCGAACTGCACGACGACCTGGGCCAGTTGCTGGCCACGCTGCGCATGGACCTGACCCTGCTGCAGCAGCAGCCGGCCGCCAACGAGGCGGCCAGCAAGCTGCTGGCCAGCATGGACGAAGTGCTGCTGTCGGCCATCACCTCGCTGCGCCGCATCGCCAGCAACCTGCGGCCGCGCGCGCTGGACGAAGGCGGCCTGTTTTTCGCCCTCGACAGCATGCGCCAGGAATTCGCGGCGCGCCACGGCATCGCCTGCACGCTCGACGCCAGCGAGGAGGAACTGGTGCTGGACGATAGCTACAGCACGGCCATCTTCCGCATCGTGCAGGAAGCGTTGACCAATATCGCGCGCCACGCCCAGGCACGCAACGTCACACTGGAGCTGCACCGGCGCCACAACACGCTGTGCATCACCATCCAGGACGATGGCCGAGGCATCGCCGAACAGGATATGGACAAGGCTTCCTCGTTCGGCCTGATCGGCATGCGCGAACGGGTCTGGGCCATCCATGGCGACATTGCCATCACCAGCAACGGCGGCACCCATATCGACATCAGCATGCCACTGCCGGCCGGCGCCTGAAAACACAACGCGCCGCCGGGCAGGAGCCGGGCGGCGCGCGATGTATCGAAGGCGGGCGAGCCATGCCGGCCCGCCCACCTTCAGCAAAACAACTTAGAACGAGTGACGGATGCCGATGTTGAAGGCCTTGTCGCCCGAACCGGCTTCGTTGTTGTTGCCAACGGTGTAGCCGGCGCCGTTCTTGTTCTTGATCTTGGCGTAGGCAACGTAGGCGTTGGTACGCTTGGACAGCAGGTGCGAGTAGCCGATGGCCCACTGGTCCGCATCCTGGTTCAGGACGGTCTTGTCGTTCTTGCGCATGTAGGAAGCCATGATCACGTCATTGGCCGTCACCGGCACTTGCGCGCCGATCAGCAGGTCGTTGCTGTCGATACTGGCCACGGGCGCGGTCTTGTAGGCGAAGGCGTTGGCCGATGGCAGCTCGGCGCTGAACAGGCCCTTGTCGGCGCCGTAGGCGAAGAAGGCTTTCACGACCTGGAAGTCGTAGTTGGCCGCGAACAGGGTGTTGCGCGACGTGTCCATGGTCGGCTTGCCCACCGTGTCGGTGTTCTTGTTGTTGTACACCAGACGTGCATTCAGCGGGCCGTTGGCGTAGTTAAAGCCCAGGCCGAACTGGCGGCCAGCCGAGTTGCTGCCGGCTTGTTCGCCCAGCGCGTACAGGCCTTCCACCGAGAAGCCGTCGAAGTTCGGGGTGGCGTAGACGATGGCGTTGCTGGTGCGGGTGTTGGCGCCCTTGGCGGCGAACAGGTTCTTGATGCTGCCAGCGTAGCCGGCGCCAAACGGATCGGCCACCTGGCTCATGGCGTTGTACAGCATGGTGTACTGGCGGCCCAGGGTCAGGGTACCGGCATCTTTCGACTTCAGGCCGACGTAAGCCTGGCGGTTGAAGATGGTGTTGGCGCTGTCCAGTTGGCCGTCGTCGATCTTGACGCCGGTTTCCAGCTGGAAGATGGCCGACAGGCCGCTGCCCAGGTCTTCGGTGCCCTTGAAGCCCAGACGCGACTGGCTGCCGATACCACTGGTCACCTTGGTCACGCTGCCGGCGGCGCCGCCACGCTCGCTGACCAGGCCGGCATCGACCAGGCCGTAGATGGTGACGTTCGATTGGGCCTGCACGTTAGCCGCGAAGCCGGCGATGATCATTGCTGCCAGAGTAAGTTTTTTCACTTGATGTTCTCTATTGAAGTTGAAAGAGTGGGGCGTAAGGAATCTACGGGGCGAATCTTGCCTGCCAAATACTTCAACAATGTGACATCATCAATTTTGTTGCAAATCCACGTCGCTTATTACTCAGGCAACAAAAAAGCCGCTGCGCATCGCGTCAGCGGCTTGTTTGCCGGGGTAAAGCGTAGTGGGCGCTGAGGCGGGCGCTTATTTCAGGCGGCAGCTCAGCAGGTAGTAATATTCCAGCCGCTCCACCCGGATTTCCCGACCGTGCGGCGCCAGGCGCTTGCGCAGCGCGCTGTCCTTGGGATAGTTCATCATCACTTCATAGCGCTGGCCATCGTCGGCCGTGAGGATCTGGTAGGTGTTGCCTTCCGCATCGGTACGGGCGATGACCATGCTGTCGCCATCGACATAGCTGCTGTCGAGCAGCACCAGCAGCACATCCTTGCCGAACTTGGCACGCAGTTGTTTGAGGTATTTTTCCTGGTCTTCGCGGCGCACGTGACACCACCAGCCGGCGGCGAACACGGCCGTGTACTGGCCCACGCTGTCGGGCAGGTTCAGCGCGTCCAGCTCGCCAAAGGTGACGATCTCGTCGTCCAGCTCGCGGGTGCGCGCCAGCGCCAGCATTTCCGGCACCACGTCAGTGGCGTGCACCGACGCGGCCACGTCCGCGATCAGCTCGGTCCAGTAGCCGGTGCCGCAGGCCAGTTCCAGTACCGTGTGCCCTTCCAGCAGCTCGGCGATCATTTCCTGCAGATCGTCGAGATCGTCGAAGCGGGCCTCGTTGGCGTAGACCTGGTCGTAATTGTCAGCGTTGACGGCGTAGTATTGGGCCAGCTGATTGGTAATCATGTAAAAACTCTTTTCTATGAATTCAGGTAATGCAGATGCAGTGCCTTACAGTTCGTAAGTATCTTTTTCGCCGCTCATGGCCTGCTCGATCAACTTGCGGTTGAGCGTCGGAGCCAGCAACTCGATAAAGGTGTAGATGTAGCTGCGCAAATAAGCGCCCTGCTTGACGGCCACGCGCGACACATTCATGCCAAACAGGTGGCCCGCCGAGATGGCGCGCAGGTTCTTGTCGCGTTCGGCGTCGAACGCCATCCCCGCTATGATACCAATCCCCATGCCCAGTTCGACATAAGTCTTGATCACGTCGGCGTCGATGGCTTCCAGCAGCACGTCCAACTTGAGGCCGCGCAAGGTGAACGCATGGTCGATCTTGCTGCGTCCGGCGAAGGCGCTATCGTAAGTGATGATGGGGAAAGCGGCAATTTCCTCCAGCGTGATGGACTTGGACTTGAGCAGCGGATGGTCGGGCGGCACTACCACCACATGTTCCCACTGGTAGCACGGCAGCGTGATCAGGCCATTGATGGAGGCGATCGATTCGGTGGCGATGGCCAGGTCGGCCTGGTCGCGCTGCACCATGTCGGCGATCTGCTGGGGATTGCCTTGCAATAAAGACAATCTCACCTTGGGGAATTTCTGCATGAACGCCTGCACCACCTTGGGCAAGGTATAGCGGGCCTGGGTGTGGGTGGTGGCGATGGTGAAGCTGCCGCTGTCCTGTGCCGCGTATTCCTTGCCGATGCGTTTGAGGCTGTCTATCTCCTGCATGATCAGCTCGACCGACTCCAGCACCAGCCGGCCCGGCTCCGTCAGCCCGCGGATGCGCTTGCCGTGCCGCGTGAAAATATCCACGCCCAGCTCCTCCTCCAGCTCGATAATGGCCTTGGATACCCCCGGCTGCGATGTGAATAAAGCTTTGGCGGCGTCAGTCAGGTTATAGTTTTGGCGGACGGCTTCGCGCACAAAGCGCAGTTGGTGTAAGTTCATTAGCGGTCGAATCCCCGGAATCGCGGCAAAAAGTGGTTTGCGCCCTAGCTTATACCGAATACGTATATAAGCAAATAAAGACTAAGTCGTATGGAATAAAGACGAAGTTTATTACTATTGCAGCTAGTTTGGGGATGACTGTACGGCTTCGTTGCAAGAGTGACACTGTTTTAATGGTGTGACCGGCTCGAAAATGCGGCGTTTCCTACTACACTGAACGTGCCGGCACTCCAGCAAGCAATTTTTTGGGAAGAATATGTACCAATACGATCAATACGACCACCTCATCGTGCGCGAACGCATCGCCCAGTACCGCGACCAGGTACGGCGCCGTCTGGCCGATGAGCTGACCGAAGCCGAATTCCTGCCATTGCGCCTGCAAAACGGCCTGTACATGCAGCGTCACGCTTACATGCTGCGCATCGCCGTGCCGTACGGCCTGCTCGCCTCGAAGCAGATGCGCATGTTCGCCCACATCGCCCGCAAGTACGACCGCGGCTATGGCCACTTCACCACCCGCCAGAACATCCAGTTCAACTGGGTCGAGCTGGAACAGACGCCCGACATCCTGACCGAGCTGGCCTCGGTGCAGATGCACGCCATCCAGACGTCCGGCAACTGCATCCGCAACACCACCTCCGACCCATTCGCCGGGGTGGCTGCCGACGAGATCATCGATCCCCGTCCTTATGCGGAAGTGCTGCGCCAGTGGAGCACCTTCCACCCTGAATTCATCGCCCTGCCGCGCAAATTCAAGGTCGCCATCAACGGCGCCGAGCAAGACCGCGCCGCCATCGCCGTGCACGACATCGGCCTGACCGTGGTGCGCAACGCCGAAGGCGAGATCGGCTTCAAATTCATGGCCGGCGGTGGCCTGGGCCGCACCCCCATCATCGGCAGCGTGATCCGCGAATTCCTGCCATGGCGCCACCTGCTGACCTACACGGAAGCCGTGATGCGCGTCTACAACCAGTACGGCCGCCGCGACAACAAGTACAAGGCCCGCATCAAGATCCTGCTGAAGGCGCTGGGCGTGGAGGAATTCGCGCGCCAGGTGGAAGCGGAATGGCAAGACCTGAAGGATGGTCCGGAAACCCTGAGCGACGAGGAAATGGCGCGCGTGATGGCCTACTTCCAGCCGCCCGCCTACAAGACCCTGGCCAACATCGACGTCCAGGCCGAACACGCGGACAACAAGGCCTTCGCCAACTGGCTCAAGCGCAATGTCAAGCCGCACAAGGTGCCGGGCTACGCTTCCGTGGTGCTGTCGCTGAAGAAGACCGGCGTGCCGCCGGGCGACGCCACCGCCGAGCAGATGGACTACATGGCCGAGATGGCCGACCGCTACAGCTTCGGTGAACTGCGCGTCACGCACGAGCAGAACATCATCCTGGCCGACGTCGAGCAAAGCCTGTTGTTCAAGGTATGGCAGGAAGCCAAGGCGCACGCACTGGCCACCCCCAACATCGGCCTGCTGACCGACATGATCTGCTGCCCCGGCGGCGACTTCTGCTCGCTGGCCAACGCCAAGTCGATCCCGATCGCCGCCGCCATCGCCGAGCGCTTCGACAGCATCGACTACCAGCACGACATCGGCGAGATCGAACTCAATATCTCGGGCTGCATCAACGCCTGCGGCCACCACCACGTGGGCAGCATCGGCGTGCTCGGTGTGGACAAGGATGGCAGCGAGTGGTATCAGGTCTCGATCGGCGGCGCGCAAGGCAACAACGCGGCCATCGGCAAGATCATCGGCCCATCGTTCTCGGCGCTGCAAATGCCGGAAGTGATCGACCGCCTGTTGCAAGTCTACCTGCGCGAGCGCTTTGAAGACGAACACTTCGCCGACACGGTGGCGCGCATCGGCGTGACCCCGTTCAAGGAACATGTGTACGCCACGCCGATTGCCGACGCCGGCCGACTGATTGGAGAAGACGAATATGCCTGAAGCTGTAAAAAACCTGATCATCAAGCAGCGCACCGTGGTCGAAGACGACTGGTTCGTGCTGCGCACCGAAGCGGCCGAAGGTGAAACGGCGCCCGAAGCTGCGGCCGTGGCCGTCCCGGCCGGCAAAGTGATCGTGCCGCAAGCCGTCTGGCTGGCCCAGCGCGACACCTTGGCCGCGCGCGCCGCCGCCGGCGAGATCGGCGTCTGGATCGCCAGCGACGAGCGCCCCGAGGCGCTGCGCGAAGACCTGGGCCGTTTTGCCCTGGTGGCAGTGGACTTCCCCAAGTTCACCGACGGCCGCGGCTACTCGATCGCCTTCAACCTGCGCACCCGCCTGGGCTACCAGGGTGAATTGCGCGCCATCGGCGACGTGCTGCGCGACCAGCTGTTCTCCATGCAGCGCGTGGGCTTTGACGCCTTCGCCACCCGCCCCGACCGCAACATCCACGACGCGCTGAAAGGCTTGACCGATTTCTCGGAAACCTACCAGGCCTCGGTGGACCAGAAACTGCCGCTGTTCCGCCGCCATGCGCGCGATGTGGGCGCGGCCAATGCCGGCACCGACGTCGGTTTCGGCATCTGACAGGAGAACCCATGAGCGATCTGACTTCCCTCGTTGCCGCCACCAACGCCACGCTGGCGCGCATCGGCGCCGAATTCACGCCGGCCGTTTTCGCCTCCAGCCTGGCGGCCGAGGACATGGTCTTGACCGACCTGATTTTAAAGGCCAAACTGCCGATCGGGATCTTCTCGCTGGAGACGGGGCGCTTGCATCCTGAAACCCTGGCCATGCTCGATAAGGTCAAGGACACCTACGGCTACGAGATCGCGCTGTACCGCCCGCAACCGGAAGCGGTGGAAGCCTACGTGGCGCAGAACGGCCTGAACGCTTTCTATGACAGCGTCGAGATGCGGCGCGAATGCTGCCGCATCCGCAAGGTCGAACCGCTGGGCCGCGCGCTGGCCGGCAACAAGGCCTGGGTGACGGGACAGCGCCGCGCGCAGTCGGCCACCCGCGCCGAACTGCACGTGCAGGAAGACGATGCGGCCCATGGCATGATCAAGTTCAACCCGCTGGCCGACTGGTCGGAGCAGGATGTATGGGATTACATCCGCGCCAACAACGTGCCTTACAATGCGCTGCACGACCAGGGCTATCCCTCGATCGGCTGCGCGCCCTGCACCCGCGCCATCGAGCCGGGCGAGGATGTGCGCGCTGGCCGCTGGTGGTGGGAGAATCCGGACTCGAAAGAGTGCGGCCTGCACCTGGTGGACGGCAAGCTGGTACGCATCAAATCCGTGGCCGCATAAGCCACACTGACAGACAGATTCAGAATCAAGAAGATAGGCACAGTCCAATGAATGCTCTAGTTGATAACTCCGCCGCGCGCGGCCTCGGCGACGTCAATGCGCGCCACCTCGACGCTTTGGAATCGGAAGCGATCCACATCATGCGTGAAGTGGCGGCCGAATGCGCCAACCCTGCCCTGCTGTTCTCGGGCGGCAAAGACTCGGTGGTGCTGCTGCGCCTGGCCGAAAAGGCCTTCCGCCCCGGTAAATTCCCGTTCCCGCTGGTGCACGTGGACACCGGCCACAACTTCCCGGAAGTGATCACCTTCCGCGACAAGCGCGTGGCTGAACTGGGCGAACGCCTGATCGTCGGCTCGGTGGAGGATTCCATCAAGCGCGGCACGGTGCGGCTGCGTAACCCGGCCACCGATTCGCGCAACGCCGCGCAAGCCGTCACGCTGCTCGAAACCATCGCTGAACACAAGTTCGACGCCTGCATCGGCGGCGCCCGCCGCGACGAGGAAAAAGCCCGCGCCAAGGAACGCATCTTCTCGTTCCGCGACGAATTCGGCGCCTGGGATCCGAAATCGCAGCGCCCGGAACTGTGGGACCTGTATAACACCCGCGTCCACCCCGGCGAGAACATGCGCGTGTTCCCGATCTCGAACTGGACCGAACTGGACGTGTGGCAGTACATCGCCCGTGAAAAGCTGGAACTGCCGCCGATCTACTTCGCCCACGAACGCCAGGTCATCCCCCGCAACGGCCTGCTGGTGCCGCTGACCGACCTGACCCCGCCGCGCGATGGCGAGACCGTCGAAACCCAGGTGGTGCGCTTCCGCACCGTGGGGGACATCTCGTGCACCTGCCCCGTGTCGTCGGACGCGGCGACGGTGGAGGCGATCATCGCCGAAACGGCCATCACCCAGATCACCGAACGCGGCGCCACCCGGATGGACGACCAGACTTCCGAAGCCTCGATGGAAAAACGTAAAAAAGCAGGATACTTCTGATGAACGCAAACACTGACAAATTGAACGAACGCGGCCTGCTGCGCTTCATCACCGCCGGTTCCGTCGACGACGGCAAGAGCACCCTGATCGGCCGCCTGCTGTTCGACAGCAAGGGCATCTTCGCCGACCAGCTGGACGCCATGTCGCGCTCCAAGCACAAGCGCACCGTCGGCGACACGGTCGACCTGTCGCTGCTGACGGACGGCCTGGAAGCGGAACGCGAGCAAGGCATCACCATCGACGTGGCCTACCGCTACTTCGCCACGCCCAAGCGCAAGTTCATCATCGCCGACACGCCGGGCCACGAGCAGTACACCCGCAACATGGTGACGGGCGCCTCCACGGCCGACGCGGTCATCATCCTGATCGACGTCTCCAAGGTCAAGCTGCGCGAGGACGGCGGCGTGGACCTCTTGATCCAGACCAAGCGCCACTCCACCATCGCCCACCTGCTGCAGATCGAGCACGTGGTGGTGGCCGTCAACAAGATGGACCTGGTGAACTACGACCAGGCGATCTACGACCGCATCGTCAAGGCGTACGGCGAATTCGCCGCCACGCTGGGCCTGAAGGACATCACGCCTATCCCGCTGTCGGCCCTGACCGGCGACAACGTGGTGGACAAGAGCGACAAGCTGGCCTGGTACCAGGGTCCTACCCTGATCGAGCTGCTCGAATCGCTGTCCGTGTACGACGAATCGCACAACGCGCCGTTCCGTTTCCCGGTGCAGCTGGTGGCGCGCCACAACGGCCACGAAGCGAACGACTTCCGCGGCTACATGGGCCGCATCGAGGCGGGCAAGGTCAGCGTGGGCGACAAGCTGGTGGTGCAGCCATCCGGCCAAAGCGCCACCGTGAAGGACATCGTCACGCTGGAAGGTTCGCATCAGTCGGCCGTGGTAGGCCAGTCCGTCACGCTGCTGCTGAACGAATATCTGGACATCTCGCGCGGCGACCTGCTGGCCGGCGCCGAGCAGCCAGCCACCCTGCTCAAGACGCTCAACGCGGACGTGTGCTGGATGTCGGATGAACCGCTGGATCCACGCCGCAAATACTGGATCAAGCACGGCACCCGCCAGACCGGCGCCAAGGTGACGGCAATCGACTCGGTATTGGACATCAACACCCAGCAGCGCCACAGCGCCGACGGCCTGAAGCTGAACGACATCGCCCGCATTGCGCTGAACGTGCAGCAGCCGCTGGCGGCCGACGCCTACGCCGACATCCGCGCCACCGGCGCTTTCATCCTGATCGATGAAGTGAGCCACCAGACCGTGGCGGCCGGCATGATCCGTTTGGACGGCGCGGCTTAAGGCGCATAAGGAGATACCGCCATGCCAGCTCTCGGAAAAGTCTACCTGATCGGCGCCGGTCCCGGCGCCCAGGACCTCATCACACTGCGCGGCGCGCGCCTGCTGGCGCAGGCCGACGTGGTGCTGCACGATGCCCTGGTGACGGACGAGATGCTGGCGCTGTGTCCTCAAGCTGAAAAAATCCTGGTTGGCAAACGCTACGGCCAGTTGTCCACGGCCCAGCAATTCATCAACAAGCAACTGGTCGATTACGCCGGCAAGGTGCCGCTGGTGGTGCGCCTCAAGGGCGGCGATCCGATGCTGTTCGGCCGCGCCGACGAGGAATTGCGCGCGCTGGAGGAAGCCGGCATCGACGTGGAGGTGGTGCCCGGCATCACCACCGCGCTGGCCGCCGCCGCCGCCACCAAACAGCCGCTCACCAAGCGCGGCGTGGCGCGCAGCGTGGCCTTCTTCACTTCCAGCACGGCGCCCGAACACAGCGATCATCACGCCATTCCCGACACCGACACCCTGGTGCAGTACATGGGCGGCCGCGAAGCGACGGCCACCGCCGCGCGCATGCTGGCCCAGGGCCGCCGGCCCGATACCCCGGTGGTGGTGATCGAAAACTGCAGCCGCCCCGACCAGCGCATCCGCCGCCTGACGCTCGACTCGCTGGCCCACGGCCTGGGTCCGGCCCACGGCCCCGTGCTCGTCATGCTGGGCGACGCCATGAAAGTGCGCAGCCACCAGCCGGCCGATATCACCGACGATATCGCCGCCGCCATCGACGCCTTGCAGCACCGCGCCTGATCTCCCACCGCGGCGCAGCCGGACACACCGGCGCGCCAGCCTGCCCCTGTCTGCCCTTATAATGGTCGCTTTGATTCAGCCTGGGAGGCGGCAGTGCGTATGGTGCGTGAAACCGGTCTGAAACCGGCAATATCCAAGTGGCTGCTGTGCGCGGCCCTGATGCTCGGCCCCGTGGGCGCACCGGCGCTGGCCGATACCATTCCCGTCTACGACATCACCGTCGTCCACACCTATCCGCATGACCCGCAAGCCTTCACGCAAGGGCTGCTGTACCGCGACGGTTTCCTGTACGAGAGCACCGGCATGCATGGCCGCTCCTCGATCCGCAAAGTGAACCTGGAGACGGGCCGCGTGCTGCAGCAAGCCAACCTGCCGGCCGACGTGTTCGGCGAAGGCATGACGGTGTGGGGCAATGAACTGTTCGGCATCACGTGGCAGTCGCAGACCGGCTATGTGTTCGACCTGGCCAGCTTCAAACTCAAACGCACGTTCTCGTATCCCGGCGAAGGCTGGGGCCTGACCCAGGACGGCAAGCAATTGATCATGAGCGACGGCAGCAATGAGCTGCGCCTGCTCGACCCGGCCACGCAGCGCGAAGTACGGCGCATCGCCGTCACCGTGAACGGCGTGCCGGTGGATCAGATCAACGAGCTGGAATGGGTCAACGGCGAGATCTACGCCAACATCTGGCAGACGGACGTGATCGCCCGCATCGATCCGGCCAGCGGCAACGTGGTGGGCTGGATCGACCTGAGCGGCCTGTTGCGGGCCGAGCGCAAGCAGATGGGGCCCGACGATGTCCTCAACGGCATCGCCTACGACCCGGCCAGCGGCCGCCTGTTCGTGACGGGCAAGCAGTGGCCCAAGCTGTTCGAAATCACGCTGAAACGGCGCGCTGCAAAGTAAGTTCGAATAAGCGTCGCTCAGGGCGCGCCCAGCGTGCCTATGCAGTAATCGCAAATGGCGTTCAGCACGGCCGCGTTTTCGCCAGCCGCTTCGGCCACGCTGATGGTGGCCTGGGGATGGGCGGTGCGCAACTGCTCCACCATCAGGGGCAGATCGCGCAGCACGTGGCCGCCCTGCCCCAGGAACACCGGCACCACCGTGACCTGCGTGATGCCGCTGCGCACCAGCTCGGCCACCAGCTCCGGCAACTGTGGCGTCATCAATTCCAGGAACGCCAGCGACACGCACACGTCGGGCATGCGCGCCTGCGCCATGTCGCGCAGGCGTTCGAATGGGGCGGCCCAGGAGGCGGCGCGGGCGCCGTGGGCGAACAGGATCAGGGCACGCTTGGCCATCAATGTCTCTCCACCCACCACAAGGCGCCCAGCGCCAGCAGCAGGAACAAGGCGCTCGGGGCGATCGCCGTCACAATGGCGGGCCAGGTGCTGAGCAGGCCCAGATGCGAGAACAGCGTGTTAATCAGCAGGAAGCTCACGCCGATCATGATGCCGACGAAGATCTTCAGGCTCACGCCGCCCGCGCGCGTATGCAGGTAGGCGAACGGCAGCGCCAGCGCCATCAGCACGAAAATGGCCAGCGGGTCGAACAGCTTTTTCCAGAACGCGATCTTGAAACGCTCCGTCTCCTGCTTGTTCTCCTGCAGGTGGCGGGTGTACACGGCCAGCTCGTTGGCCGACATGCGCTCCGGATCGGCGCCGGACACGGACAGGATCTTGGGCGTGATTTCCGACACCAGGTCCAGCGTGGCGCTGTGGCGCGTGGTGACGGCGCTGGACGCTTGCGCGAAATGGTTCCCCACATTGGCCTCGCTGCCCGGCTTGAGCAGCTCGGAATTGGTAAACAGGTTCTCCGTCACGTCCGCCAGGCGCCAGGTGTTGTTGCCCTGGTAGGTGCCGCTCTTGGCCAGCGTGAGCGAGCGCAGACGGAAGTTGGTGTCGAATTCGTACAGCTTGACGTCGGCCAATTGGCCATCGGGGCGCACCTCGCGCACGTTGAAGAAGCGCGAACCGGTCACCGCGCCCGCCATGCCTTCGCTCTTGACGATATCCTTGGTCCACATGCCGGAGCGGAATTCGGCCGACACGGCGGCGCCGCGCGCGGCCAGCTTGATCTTGTCGGCGATGGGCGCCGTACGGGGCGCGATCAACTCACCGAAGATGAAGGTGATAATCACCAGCACCACACCGATCTTGGCCAGCATCCAGGCCACCATGCCGGTCGACATGCTGGAGGCGCGCATGATGGTGAATTCGGAAGTGGAAGCGAATTGCGCCATGGTGTAGATGGTGCCGATCAGCGCCGCCAGCGGCATCACCTCGTACACATGGCCCGGCAACAGGATCAGCACGTACAGGAAGGCGTGCTGGATGGCGTAGCCGTTCTTGCCGATCGAAGGCAGTTCCCCCGTCAAGTCCATGAACGCTTGCAGGGCCAGGAAGGCCACCAGCACGAAGGCCACCGCCTGCAGGATGGAGACGGCGAAATAACGCTGCAGTATCTTCATTTGGCCGCCCCTTCCTTGCGGGCGCCGGCGCGCTTGAAGGACGCCAGCAACGCCAGCGGATGGTAGCGGTGGTTCAGGTTCAAGCGCCACGCGAACAGGCCCAGCACGGCCAGCGCGGCGGCCACGTGCAGCGGCCACCACGACAACGCGAAGCCGATGCGGCCCTGCTTGACGCTGGCCTCGACCAGCTTGACCAGGTTGCTGTAGCTGAAGAACACCAGCAGCGCGATGATCAGGTTGGCCGAACTGCCGGCGCGCGGATTGACGAAACCGAGCGGAATGGCCAGCAGGATCAGCACCAGACAGGTCATCGGCGAAGCGATGCGCCACAGCAGTTCGGCGCGCGCCTCGTTGCTGGTCAGCTTGAGCAGGGCCATGGTGGTGAGCGCGTCGGCACTATGGTCGGACTCCAGGTCCTGCGCATGGTTGGCCACCCGCATGCTGTAGCGCTCGAACTCCATGGTCTGGAAGTCCGACTGGCCCGGCACGCCCTGGTAGCGCCGGCCGTTCTTCAGCACCAGATAGCGCTCCCCGTTCTGGCCCGTCGTGATCACGCCTTCACGCGCCACGATGACGGCCGTGCCATGTTCGTCCACCGTGTTGACGAACACGTTCTGCACCACTGGCGACTTGCCGTCCGCCCCTTCCACGAAGAAGATGCGGTTGGTGGACGCCGATTCGCGGAACTGGCCGGGCGAGACCTTCTGCAAGTCCTCGCGCTTTTCGAACCGTTCGATGTACTCCGAGCTTTTCTGCTTGGCCCACGGCGTGGCGACAAAACTGAGCGCGGCCGTCAGCAGCACCATCGGCAGGCCGAAGTTGAGCACCGGGCGTATCCACCGGGTCAGGCTCAGGCCCGAGGCGAACCACACTACCATTTCGGAATCGCGGTAGCTGCGCGTGACCACCATCAGCACCGAAATAAAGCTGGTGAGAATCAGGATGGTGGGCAGATAATTCAGGGCCGCGAACAGGATCAGGGCCAGCACATCGCTCGACGCGACCTTGCCGCCGGCGGCCTTGCCGAGGATGGTAATCAGGGTCCAGGTGACGGAAATACTGAACAACACGGTGAAGGTCGCCCCGGCCGCACTGGCCATCTCGCGTTGAAGGGCACGTTGAAAGATCATGTGAAGCTTTATAATTCGGTAGTTAAGGATGCGAAACCACGCATCCTTAGGTTAAGTACGATGCCGCGGCTCACAAGGCGCGCATGACAAGCACACGATACGGAGAATCCAATGGACTTTAGCATAAAAGCATTCGACACAAAAAACACCATCGCGTCGGCCAAGACCGGCTGCGTCGCCGTTGCGGTTTTCGAAAACAAGAAACTGTCGGCCGCCGCCAAGGCGCTCGACAGCGCTGGTGAAATCACTGCCGCCCTGAAGTCCGGCGACATCACCGGCAAGGCCGGCAGCACGCTGCTGCTGCGCGGCGTGAAGGGTGCGGCGGCCGAGCGCGTGCTGCTGGTGGGCCTGGGTAGCGACGAATCGGCCAGCGAGAAGAACTTCGCCAGCGCCGTGGGCGCCGCGCTCAAGGCTTTCGCCGCGCTGGGCGCGAGCGACGCCATTATCGCATTACCGATGACGGAAGTGAAAGAGCGCGATGTGAACTGGGCCATCCGCAACGTGGTGCAATCGGCACACGAAGGCATGTTCCGTACCGACGGCCAGAAGAGCAAGAAAGACCCGGCGCCCACGGGCGTGAAGAAGATCGTGCTGGCCGTGCCCAACACCGCCGGCACCAAGCTGGCGCTGGCACAGGCGATCGCCATCGCCAACGGCATGGACCTGACCAAGGAACTGGGCAACCTGTCGGCCAACGTCTGCACCCCCACCTATCTGGCCAACACGGCCAAGAAGCTGGGCAAGGACTACAAGTTCGAGGTCGAGATCCTGGACCGCAAGCAGCTCGAATCGCTGAAGATGAACAGCTTCCTGTCGGTCACCAACGGCAGCGAGCAGCCGCCGAAATTCATCGTCATCAAGCACATGGGCGGCAAGGCCAAGGATGCGCCGGTGGTGCTGGTCGGTAAAGGCATCACCTTCGACACGGGCGGCATTTCGCTCAAGGCCGGGCCCGGCATGGACGAGATGAAGTACGACATGGGCGGCGCCGCCTCGGTGCTGGGCACCTTCCGCGCCATCGGCGAAATGAATTTGAAGTTGAACGTGATCGGCGTGATCGCCGCCTGCGAGAACATGCCGTCGGGCCGCGCCACCAAGCCGGGCGACATCGTCACCTCCATGAACGGCCTGACCATCGAGATCCTCAACACCGACGCCGAAGGCCGCCTGGTGCTGTGCGATGCGCTGACCTACGCCGAGCGCTTCAACCCGGCCGCCGTGATCGACATCGCCACCCTGACGGGCGCCTGCATCGTGGCCCTGGGCCACCACAACAGCGGCCTGTTCACGCGCGAAGATGAAGCCCACGAAAAGCTGGCCGCCGAACTGCTGGCCGCCGGCAAGGCCGCCAGCGACACGGCATGGCGTTTGCCGATCGGTGAGCTGTACAACGAACAGCTGAAGTCCAACTTCGCCGACCTGGCCAACATCGGCACTCCGGGCGGCGCCTCGTGCACGGCGGCCGCGTTCCTGGAGAACTTCACCCGCAAGTACACCTGGGCCCACCTCGATATCGCCGGCACGGCCTGGAAGTCGGGCGGCGCCAAGGGCGCCACCGGCCGTCCGGTTCCCCTGCTGAGCAACTTCCTGATCAACCGCGCCTGACACGGTAGCGCGTAGTCTCGATGGCGAACCGGCGCGGCCGGTTCGCCATTTTTATTGGCACCGCATGCGCACCGCGTCAGAACACCGTCACGCCAGCCGGCGGCGGCGGCGCCCCCTCCCCCGCATCGCCCTTGTGCATGGTGACCGTCAGCGTGGATGGGTACTCGAATCCCGCGCCCGTGTTACGGTCGACGAAATAGCCGGCACCGGCCGTCAGCACCACGTTACCCCATAAGGTCGCGTTGACCTTCGACTCCACTTTCTCATACGCCCAGTCGCCGCCATCCTTGCGGCAATCGATGCGCAGCGCGCCCGCGCTCTTGCGGATGGTGACGCGCGCCGGCGTGGTGACGAACCACTTGCCCACGTCGTTGTAGAGCACACAGCCCACGCCGGACAATGCATGGTGGTCCAGGATGGTTTGCACCAGCACGTCCTGCTGGGGCGATTCAGTCAAGGTGGCGCAACCGGCCAGCAGGGCCAGGCATGCGCAGGCGGCGAGTCGAAACATGATAAGCCTCGTGGTAAACCTCGAACAGTGCGGACAGCGGTCCGCGACAGGGAATTATTTACGCCGCAGGGGCACAGGCATATTGGCAGGAACAGGCACCGCCGTCACGCTGTTTTTCGGGCTGCCATCGATCAGGCGATCGGAATAGACGAGGTAGACCAGGGCGTTGCGCCGGGCGTCCACCATGCGCACCACGCGCACATGCTTGAACAGCAGGGAGGCCCGCTCGGAAAACACTTCTTCCTGCTTGGGCAGCTCACCGTTGAAATGAATCTCGCCCACCTGGCGGCAGGCGACGGAGGCTTCCGCCTTGTCCTCGGCCAGGCCGATGGCGCCCTTGAAGCCGCCCGTCTTGGCGCGCGACAGATAGCAGCTGACGCCGCCCACCAGGGGATCGTCGAATACTTCCACGACCACCTTGTGATCCGGCCCCAGGAGCTGGAACGCGGTATCGACCGAGCCGACATTCTCGGCCCGGACGGCGGCGCCCCCGCCCAGCAGGGCCAGTGCCAGCGGCAGGGACAGGAGCGGGCCGAAGCGGCGCATACGCTTACCCATGCGCTCAGTTAATGGGCGCAAAGCGCTGCACCATGACGCCGTCCACTTCGATCAGCTGAAAGAACACGTCCTTGGGCCGCACCCACACGGAACCGTCGGCCGCGCGATACACGATCATGGGCGTCAGGTCCGCTTCCAGGGTCGCCTCGCTCACCAGCTCGTAGACGCCCCCTTTGTAATGGCGAAAGCGCATGGCCGTCAGTCGTGCTTCTTGACGGCCACCCGTTCCTCGGCCACTTCTTTCTGCTGCTGTTTCTGCTTCAGGCCCTGGATCACCTTGAGGATGTCCTCCATGCCGCGCTCGCCCCCGATGGTGGAGAACGCGTCAAGCACCTCGTTGAGTACCTGGGTGCGCACGGTAGCCTCGTCCGGATTGATGGACGGTGCCCGCTGCACGGCGGAGCGAGCGCTAACCGCCGCCTTCTCCGCTGCGGCCGCCTTTTGGGCAGCCGTCTTGCGCCCGCCCGGCGTCTTGCCGTGTTCGAGCGCCGCCTGCCAGATGACCCAGCGACGTTGGGTTTCGAATACCAGATACTCTTCTGGCTTGTCTTCGCGCCGGCGGACTATGTGGCCATCGCGCTGCGCCCATGCTTCAAATGCAGTACGCATTTTCTTCCTTTACAAATGCTTCGCGCATCGTTGACTGTTAAACGACAAATATTTCCAAATAGTACCATCTATTAACGCACAACAACATCTAGTGTACGCTATTTTGCAACTATTTTGATTGCCACATGGAAACAAAAGTTTTAAGCGCTATAAAGTGTAAGTATATTGCTCTTTGGCCGCACTGTTAACTGATTCTAGTACTATTTTGATAACAGTGAAGCATAATCGGCAATTATTTTTCCATTTGCTCGATTTTGCAACATTCTAGAACCTCATGCGGTCAAGACACAAAGGTTTTCGATGTTTTTTTGTAAAACACGACAGTTGGACAATATATTGATTATTATCATCGCATACCTGTCCGTTTCATGCCACACCCGAGGGTGCGGCGGCATCCCTCCCACGGCGATCAGCGCTCACATCACGCGGCGCCCGTGGTTGCGGTAAGATGCGCGCACGCCGGGCGCACGCCCCCACTGAATTCGCAAGGAACCCCCATATCATGAAACTAGCCACCTGGAATGTGAACTCGCTCAATGTGCGCCTGCCCCACGTGCTCAAATGGCTGGAGGCCAATCCGGTCGACGTGCTGTGTGTGCAGGAAACCAAGCTGACGGACGACAAGTTCCCCGCTGCCGCCATCGAGGCGGCCGGCTACCAGGTGGTGTACACGGGCCAGAAAACCTACAACGGCGTGGCCATCCTGTCGCGCCTGCCGATCACGGACGTGGTCAAGAACAATCCCCGCTACGAAGATGCCCAGCAGCGCATCCTGGCCGCCACCATCGATGGCGTGCGCGTCGTATGTGCCTACGTGCCCAACGGCCAGAGCGTGGACTCGGAAAAATACGGCTACAAGCTGGGCTGGCTGGCCGCCTTCCGCGACTGGCTGCACGAGGAAGCGCAGCAACACCCGCAACTGGCCGTGCTGGGCGACTACAACATCGCGCCCGAAGACCGCGACGTGCACGACCCCGTGGCCTGGGCCGGCCAGGTGCTGGTGTCGGACCCCGAGCGGGCCGCGCTGCTGCGCCTGAACGAACTGGGACTCAAGGATGCGTTCCGGCTGTTCGAGCAGGCCGACAAGTCGTTCAGCTGGTGGGACTACCGCCAGCTGGGCTTCCGCCTCAACAAGGGACTGCGCATCGACCACATCCTGCTGTCGCCGGCGCTGGCCGCGCGCTGCAGCGCCTGCGTGATCGACCGCGAACCGCGCAAGTGGGAACAGCCGTCCGACCACGCGCCCGTGATCGCCACCATCGATTGATGGGTGACCACGCGTTCAGGCGCGTGGCAACAACAGCTGGGCCGTCGTATGCGGCACCGGCTGCGAGAACAGATAACCTTGCGCGTACTGGCAGCCGCTGCGCTGCAACAGCGCGTACTGCCCTTCCGTCTCCACCCCTTCGGCCACCACCGACAGTTGCAAGCTGCCCGACAGCGCGATGATGGCGTCCACGATGGCGCCATCCTCGGCGCTCTGCTCCAGGTCCTTGATGAAGGCGCGGTCGATCTTGATCTTCTTGACGGGGAAGCGCTTCAGGTAAGCGAGGCTGGA
This sequence comes from Rugamonas apoptosis, assembly GCF_014042355.1. Lineage (GTDB taxonomy): Bacteria > Pseudomonadota > Gammaproteobacteria > Burkholderiales > Burkholderiaceae_D > Rugamonas > Rugamonas apoptosis. Next base: position 182,358 of record NZ_JACEZU010000014.1, on the reverse strand, counting down.
ATAGCCGGTGCCGAAGTCGTCGATCGACAGGCGGATGCCCATGGCGTTGATCTGGCCCAGGATGTCGAGCGTCTGCTCGCCATGCTCCATCAGCGCCGTTTCCGTGATCTCGAATTCCAGCAGGTCCGGCGCGATGCCCGTCTCGTCCAGGATGGCGCGAATCGAGTCGATCAAGCCGCGGTGCATGAACTGGCGTGCCGACAGGTTGATGGCCAGCGGCACCGGCAGCAGCCCCTGGCGCCGCCATTCCATGCTTTGCCGGCACGCCGTGCGGATCACCCATTCGCCGATCGGCACGATCAGGCCGTTTTCCTCGATGATGGGGATGAAGTGGTCCGGCATCACCAGCTCGCCGTCCTGGCGGCGCCAGCGCAGCAGCACTTCCATCGCGTGCAGGCGGCGCGTGCCGATGTCCATGATGGGCTGGTAGTGCAGCTCGAACTGATCCTGCGCCAGCGCGCCGCGCAAGCTGTTTTCCAGCTCAAAGTGGCGGGCCGCCGCCAGATTCATGGTCTGGGTGAAGAACTGGTAATTGTTCCTGCCGCTGGCCTTGGCGTGGTACATGGCCGCATCGGCGTGGCGCATCAAGGTTTCCACGTCGCCTCCATCGTCGGGATAGACGCAGATCCCGATCGAAGGTGTGATGTGCAGGTTGCGTCCCTCCAGCGGGAACGCCTCCGACAGCGCCTCGATGATCTTCTCGGCCACCTGCACCGCCTCGTCCACGTTGCGGATACCGGGCACCAGCACCACGAACTCGTCGCCGCCCAGCCGGGCCACGGTATCGCTGGCGCGCACGGCGCGGCACAGCCGGCCGGCCACTTCCTTGAGCAACTGGTCGCCCGTCAGGTGGCCCAGCGAATCGTTGATGGTCTTGAAGCGGTCGAGGTCGATGAACATGACGGCCAGCTTGCGATCGGAGCGCTGGGCCGCCAGCATGGCCCGGTCCAGCCGGTCCGCCAGCAGGGCGCGGTTGGGCAAGCCCGTCAGGCTGTCGTGGTACGCCATGTGGTGCACGCGCGCCTCGGCCTGGCGCCGCTCCACGATCTCGCCCTGCAGCAGCGCATTGGCGCCGGCCAGTTCGGCCGTGCGTTCCAGCACCCGCACTTCCAGTTCGTCGCGCGCGCGGCTGACCGCTTCGGCCGCCTCGCGCCGCGCCGTGATGTCGTCCACCAGCCACACGGAACGCCCGCGCGGCTGGCTCAAGTCAAACGGCCTGCCTGACAAACGGGCCCAGAACGTGCTGCCGTCCTGGCGCACCAGCTGGTATTCGGACATGTTGACGCGCCCGGCCAGGAAGTCGTCGGCCGTCTCGGCCCGCGCCCGCTGCCAGGCCGCCTTGTCGGCGTAGAAGGCTTGCACGGACAGGCCGTTCATGCCGCCCGGCGGGTAGCCGAACAGCTCCTCCATCTTGCTGTTGCAGCGCAGGTTGTAGCCATGTTCAACCACCGAGATGCCCAGCACCGCGCTGTCGAGGATGGCCTGATTCTCCAGCAGCGCGTTGCGCAGCGATTCCTCGGCCTGGCGCTGCTCGCTGCGGTCCTCGATGATCCAGATCGTGCCCTGGGTGGGGTCGGCCGGATTGACCACGTAACCGATCAGTTGCGCCCACAGCAGGCTGCCATCCTGGCGCTGCATTTCCACTTCGATCTGGAACGGCTTGCCCACCGACAGCAGCGGCGAGGCGGCCGCGCCCAGTGCATCGTAGGCCTGCTGCGACGGGTAGAGCGCACGCCCCGGCAAGCCCAGCGCCTCGTCGGCGTGGTAGCCGAACATCTCGCCAAAGCCGCGGTTGTAGCGCGTGATGACGCGGTTCTTGGTAAACAGGATGGCCATCGAGGCGTTGGTCATGATGGCCTCGACCTCCATCTTGGTCGCCCGGCTCTCGCTCACGTCCTCGATGATCCAGATGGTGCCGCCGTCGCTGTGTTCCGCGTCCACCGCCTTGGCCCGCACCCGGCACCAGAACAGCGTGCCGTCCTTGCGCTTGAACTGGAATTCGTCACGTTCGAAGGGCAGGCCGCAGCCCAGCAGCGGGCTGGCCTCCAGCCCGAATCGCGCGTACGCCTCCGGCGACGGGAACAGGATCGACGCGTGCAGCCCCGTCATCTCCTCGCGCTGATAGCCGAACATCTCGGCCAGGCGTGGATTACAACTGAGCATATGCTGCGCTTTGGAGAACAGGATACCGACCGAGGCGTTGTCCAGGATCGCTTTCTGTTCCAGCAGCAGCTGCTTGGTATCCTCCTCGGCCTTCTTCTGGGCGCTGCGGTCGTCGAAGATCCAGATCGAATCCTGCTGGGTGCGGCCCGGATTGATCACATAGCCGAAGGCGTGGGCCCAGAACGTGGTGCCGTCCTGGCGCCGCATCTCCATCTCGGTCTGGAATGGCTTGCCGCGCGCCAGCAGCGGCCGCACCTTCCTGGCGACGGCCTCGAACGCCTCGGGCGAGGGATACAGCTCGGACGTCAGACGGCCCATGCCGCTGTCGCCCTCGAAGCCGAAGAACTCAGCAAAGCGCTGGTTGTAGCGCAGCACCCGGTCGTCGCGCTGGAAGCCGATGGCGAGCGGCGCATTATCCATGATGGCCTGCATCTCCAGCAGCGTGCGGCGCAGCTTTTCCTCGTCGCGGCGGCGTTCTTCGATGTCCTCGACGATCCAGACCGTGCCGTCGTCAGTGTTGTAAGGATCGACGGCGCGGCCGAACAAGCGGGTCCAGAACAGCGTGCCGTCCTTGCGGCGCAACTGCATCTCCGTCATATAGGATTCGCCGCGCCGCAGCGGTGGCCCGGCCTCTTTCCCCAGCCAGACGTGGGCCTGCTCGGACGCGTGGACCACCACGGTGCCGGCGCCTTCGAGTTCGTGGCGCGCGTAGCCCAGCATGTCGGCGCAGCGGATATTACATTCCTGGATCACGCTGGCCTTGCTGAACAGGATGCCGACGGCCGCGTTATCGAGGATGGCTTGCTGTTCCAGCAACGTCTTGCGCAAGGCCTTGTGGTCGCGCTGCACGGCGCTCACGTCCTGGAACACGATGGTGGCGCCGCCAGTGCCAGGCGGCAGCGGCTTGGCCCAGGCCTGCACGGCGATGTACTGGCCGTCCGCGCAGCTCAGGCAACTGTCCCACTGGCGCCCACCCGCCGCGCCCAGGACGGCGTCCAGCCGGCTCGCGCTGTCGGCCCGCACGTGGCGCGCGAACAGCTCGGCCACCGGCGCGCCGGTGGGGTCGCGCCCCAACAAGGCCAGCAACTCCCCGTTCGCCGCCAGCACCAGGCCCGCCGCGTCGCAGGCGCAAGCGGGCACGCCAATCAGCTGCAAGGCATCGGCAACGAAGTCAGGGTTGGTCGGAACGCGGTTCAGAAGCACGTGGAGCCCCATGTAAAAAACGCTGCCCTCGCGACGGCAGCGTCATCGCCAGATCATAAACCACATTGCTCACGTTTTCCACTGAGCAATCCGATAGTCCCCTCTATTCCCGCCCCCTGCGCATCGGGCGTTGCAATAAAAACAGCCCCGGACCTTGCGGGCCGGGGCTGCGGGGTGCGTCATCCGGGGCCGCTCGCGGCCCCTTCCCTCCTTAGAACCAGGCTTCCACCTGCACGCCCGCCGATGTGCCGCTGGTGCCGGCGCCGAATGCGGGGCCGGCGTTGTTGCTGGCATTGAGCGCGGCCCGCGCCGGGTCGTTCCATTTGCCGTAGGTGACGAAGGCGCGCAACTCAGGCCGCGACCAGTAGCCCTTGCCGGCCGTGATGGTGGGGGCGAAGGTGACGGTCGTCAAACGCAGCGCGTCGCCGCCGTTGGGCTGGGTGACGCGGTGCGCGCCCACCTCCATCTGCAGCTTGAAGTGCTCGGACAGGGCATACACGGGGCGGGCGCCCAACGTGGTCCAGTTGCTGGAGCCGCCCGCGTCCGACTTGTCGCGCTGGGTCAGGGCCACGAATTCCATGCTGAATTCAGGGGTCGGCTGCATCACCAGGTCGTTGAAGACGCGGGTGCGGGTCACATCGCTGCCCAGCGTGGTGCTGCCGGAGGCGCCGATGCGGTCGTTACCGACGCCGATGCCCGTGCCTGGGCCCACGCCGTACTGGATGCCGAAGGTGTTACCGCCGCCCAGCACCTTGTCCTGCTTGTGCAGCACGGTCAGTTGCCAGCCATTGTGCTTGTCCTTGCCCTGCGCCGTGATGATGGAGGTGGCGATATCGAGCGTGCCGCCCGGGTTGACGGGCAGGCCTTCGTAGATCAGGTTCTGGCGCAGGGCCGATTTGTTGTCGGTCACCAGGCCCGTGGCGGGATTGATGGTGATGCTGTCGTTGTCCTTGAAGATGGCGTAGCTGAATTTTCCGGGACCGGCCTTGACGCCGTCGATACCGCCACCGGTGCCGTTCAGGTTGATGTACTGCAGGTCCAGCATGTGGATGTCCGGACGGTAGTAGTAGCGCTTACCGATCCAGGCCACGCCGCCGTTCAGCACATCGATGCCCTTCGCTTCGACATAGGCCTTGGCCAGGCCCAGTTTGGCGTCGCCGAACTCGGAACCGGCGTTCCACTCATTGGCCCACAGCGTGCCGACGAAGCTCACGCCGTCCGGGGTCTTGGCGAATTCCTGGGTGTAGCCGCCTTCGAAGTAGGCGTCGCACTCGTTGCCGAGGCGGTACTTCATGGTATTGCCACCCAGGCTGTAGCAGTTCTGCGGGCCGTGGCTGGAACTGCTGCCCGCGCCCGCACGCAGGTAGCCGTGGAAGCCTTCCTCGTCGTGGCCGGCATCGGCGCGCGCCGCGCTGGCGGCCAGCGCCAGGGTGAGCGCCAGGGGCAATGCTTTTAATATCCGCTGATCCATCTGTTACGTCTCCTCGTTGTTATTAAAATGATGTGGTGATGCCCACCACTGGCTACTTCATGGTCGGCATGGCGAACTCCGCGCCGGCCGCGGTGGCCGCCGGCCAGCGCTGGGTCACCGCCTTCTGTTTGGTGTAGAACCGTACCGATTCCGGACCGTGCGCATGGTGGTCGCCGAACAGGCTGCGCTTCCAGCCGCCGAAACTGTGGAATGCCATGGGCACCGGAATGGGCACATTCACGCCCACCATGCCCACCTGCACACGCTGCGTGTACTCACGCGCGGTGCCGCCGTCGCGGGTGTAGATGGCGGTGCCGTTGCCGTATTCATGGCCGTTGACCAGCGCCAGCGCGGCCGCGAAATCGGGGACACGGACAATGCATAGCACCGGGCCGAATATCTCTTCGCGATAAATGTCCATTTGCGGCGTCACATGGTCGAACAGACTGCCGCCCAGGAAGAAGCCCTGCTCGTGGCCGGGCACCACCAGATCGCGGCCATCGACCGCCAGGCTGGCACCGGCCGCCACGCCACGCTCGATGTAGCCGACGATCTTGTCCTTGTGGGCCTGGGTCACCACCGGTCCCATCTCGGCCGCCAGGTCCATGCCATGCGTGACCTTGAGCGCACGGATGCGCGGACACAGTGCCTCGACGAGGCGGTCGCCCACATCGCCCACCGCCACCACCACGGAGATCGCCATGCAACGCTCACCGGCCGAACCGTAGGCCGCCCCCATCAGGGCGTCCACCGTTTGCGCCAGGTCGGCATCCGGCATCACCACCATATGGTTCTTGGCGCCGCCCAGCGCCTGCACCCGTTTGCCGGCGGCGCAGCCACGGCTATAGATGGCTTGCGCGATCGGGGTCGAACCGACAAAGCTGACGGCCTGCACATCGGGATGGTCCAGCAGTCCCTCCACCGCGTCCTTGTCGCCCTGCAGCACGTTGAACACGCCGTCGGGCAGGCCGGCCTCGGTCAGCAGGCGCGCCATCAGCAGGCTCGCCGAAGGATCGCGCTCGGACGGCTTGAGCACGAAGGTGTTGCCGCAGGCGATAGCCATCGGGAACATCCACAGCGGCACCATGGCCGGGAAATTGAACGGCGTGATGCCCACGCACACGCCTAGCGCCTGGCGCATGGTCCAGGCGTCGATGCCGCCGCCCACCTGCTCGGTATATTCGCCCTTGAGCATTTGCGGAATGCCGCAGGCGAATTCCACCACCTCGATGCCGCGCGTGACCTCGCCCCGAGCATCCGTCAAAACCTTGCCGTGTTCGGCCGTGATCAGGGCGGCCAGCTGGCCGGCGTGCTGCTCCATCAACTCCTTGAACTTGAACATGACGCGCGCCCGGCGCAGCGGCGAGGTGGCCGACCAGGCCGGGAACGCGGCCTGCGCGGCCGCCACGGCCGCATCCAGTTCGCGCCGGTCGGCCAACGCCACCTGCGCGCTGACGGTGCCCGTGGCGGGATTGAAGACGGGGCTGGTCCGGCCCGATTCGGAGGCCTGCCGGCGTCCGGCGATGTAGTGGCCGATGTGTAGGGTTTGCGTGTTCATGGCGATTCCTTCCGTGTGTATGGTTTGCCAGCGGCGGCCATAGCGGCCGGCCGCGGGGCGCGCAGGGCAACAACGGGCCCACGGGCGCGCGGGGAGCGCGTCCGGGCGCCGGCATTGCCGGTCAGTGTTATTGGGAATATCAGCGGTGGTGAATCAGGGTGGCTTCAGCATCCATTCGTGCTGGGGGTCGTTCTTGAACTGCCAGACCCGCCGCTCCCCCGCCATCACGTTCAGGTAGTAAGACTCGTACCCGTAGGGCACCACCACCGGGTGATAACCGCGCGGCACCATCACCACGTCATGGTTTTCGACCGCCATGGACTGGTCCAGCGTGCGGTCGTCCGTGTACACGCGCTGGAACGCGAAGCCCTGGGACGGATTGAGGCGATGGTAATAGGTTTCCTCCAGCGCGCTTTCGCCGGGCAGGTCGTCGCAGTCGTGCTTGTGGGGCGGATAGCTGGACGAATGACCACCCGGCGTGCGCACCTCCACCACCAGCAGGCCATCAGCCTCCTCGGACTGCGGCAGAATGTCGCATACGTAGCGGGTGTTGGCGCCACTGCCGCGCACCGAGCGCTGCATGCTGGCCGGTTCGATCAGCCGCGCCGGCCGTTCCGTGCGGGCCGGGGCGCTGCACAGGGCCAGCTCCGCGTCCACGCTCGCGACGATGTTCACGCCCTGCCCGCCCGGCACATACAGGGCATAGGGCGCCATGTCGTCGAACACGCTGGCACGCCGGCCCACGTCCCGCCATACCTGGCCGCCGACTGCCATCGTCACCACCCCGCACAGGACGACGACGCAGTATTCGCGTTCGCCGCTGTGGAACTCCAGCTGTTCGCCACATTCAAGGCGATGGGCGGAAAAGCCCACATGCTTCCAGCCGGCCGATTCCGGCGTCACCCGCACGATCTCCTGGCCGCTGCGCTTGCCCTTCACCAGCAGGTTCATGCCGCCTCCCGTCCCGCCAGTTCCGTCTCGCGCACCAGTCGCTCCAGGTGGCGGTAGCCCATCTCGGCGTACTGGTAGCTGGGCGCCACGGCCGGGTCCTGCTCGGCCTCCACCACCAGCCACCCCTGGTAATCGTTCTGGTACAGCAGCCGCAGCACGCCGGCGAAATCGATGCAGCCGTCGCCGGGCACACTGAACGCGCCGTTCAGCACCGCCTGCAGGAAACTCCAGTTGCCGTTGCGGGCCATCCTGGTCACGGCCGGGCGCACGTCCTTGCAGTGCACGTGCGAGACGCGCTTGATGTGCTTTTCCAGCACGGCCACCGCGTCGCCACCGCCGAAGGTCATGTGGCCGCTATCGAACAGCAGGCCCAGCTCCGGGCCCGTCAGCGCCATCAGGATGTCGACGTCGGCCGGCGATTCGACGTAGGCGCCCATGTGATGGTGATAAGACAGGCGCACGCCATGGGCCAGCGTGTGGCGGGCGAAGGCGGTCATCTTGTCGGCGTAGGCCTGCCAGCGCGCCATGCTGGTGAAACGCGGCCGTTGATACAGCGGCTGGGGGCGGCCCTGGATGGCGTCGGCCACTTCACCGTACACCATCACGGTGGCGCCGTTCTCAGCCAGCAGACGCAGATGCGGCCCCACCGCCTCGATCTCCTGTTCCACCGTGCGGCCGGGGTCGGCCAGTTGGCCCGAATACCAGCCCGATACGCACTCCAGGCCGTACTTGCCCAGCACCGCGCCCAGCGCGGCCGGCTCCTTGGGGAACTTGTTGCCAAGCTCGAAGCCGCGATAGCCGATCTCGGCGCCCTCGCTGAGCGCTGTCTCCAGTGGCGTTTCGCCGCCCAGCGACGGCAGGTCGTCGTTCATCCACGAAATCGGGTTGATGCCTATCTTGACGCGAAATGGTTTGTTGGCAGTGTGGTTCATTGATTGTTCCTTTGTGCTTGCTTGTCCTGTTCATACGCCTGGCGCGCCTGTCTGACCTGTTCGCGCTCCGACACTTCCGGCACCGCCACCTCCCACCAGCAACCACCTTCGCTGGTGGTACGCGACGGGTCGGTGGCTATGCACACCAGGTAGCTGCGGTCGGCCGCGCGCGCACGCGCCAGCGCCGCTTCCAGTTCCGGTATGGTCTTGACGTTTTCCGCCATGGCGCCCAGCGAGCGCGCGTGCATGGCGAAGTCGATGCTCGGCATGCCGGGACCGTCCTGCAGGCAATCGTCGAACAGGTTGTTGAACGGCGCCCCACCCACCGCCTGCTGCAGGCGGTTGATGCAGCCGTAGCCGCGGTTGTCGAGCACCACCACGATCAGCTTCCTGCCCAGCATGACGGAGGTGGCCAGTTCCGAATTCATCATCAGATAGCTGCCGTCGCCCACCATCACCACCACCTCCGCGTCCGGCCGGGCCATCTTCACGCCCAGGCCGCCCGCGATCTCGTAACCCATACAGGAATAACCGTATTCCATGTGGTAGCCGCCGGGACTGGACGTGCGCCACAGCTTGTGCAGTTCCGCCGGCAAGGTACCGGCCGCACACACCACGATGTCGCGCCCGGCCGAATCGGGCGCCGAGCGCTGCACGGCGCCGATCACCTCGCCGTCGTAAGGCAGCGCCACCTCGCGCCGCGCCGTGATGGCGTCGACGGTGGCGCGCCACTCGCGCGCCTGTGATTGGGCCCGCGCGGTCCAGGCCTCGGCCGCGCGCCAGTCGCCCAGCCGGTCCGACAGGCGCTCCAATCCCAGTTTGGCGTCCGACAGCAAGCCCAGGCCGCGCCGTTTCAATCCGTCGAAGGCGTTCACGTTCAGGCTAAGCAGTTGTGCCTGGGCGAACAGCGTGTGCGAACCGGTGGTGAAGTCCTGCAGCCGGGTGCCGACGGCCAGCACCAGGTCGGCCTGTCCCGCCAGCAGGTTGGCGGCTGGTGCGCCGGTGACGCCGATCGCCCCCAGTTGCAAGGGATGGTCCCAGGGCAGCGCGCCTTTGCCGGCCTGCGTCTCGGCCACCGGCACGCCGTGGCGTTCGGCGAACGCACGCAAGGCGGCGCCGGCCTGGCCGTACAGCACTCCGCCGCCGGCCACGATCAGGGGCTGGCGTGCACCGGCCAGCAAGGCCGCCGCTTCGGCCAGTTCCTCGTCCTGCGGCTGGACGCTGCGGAAACGCACCAGCGGCGGCTGGAAGAACTCGTCCGGATAATCGTAGGCCATGGTCTGCACGTCCTGCGGCAGGGCCAGCGTGACGGGGCCGCACTGGGCGGCGTCCGTCAGCACGGCCACCGCGCGCGGCAGCGCCGTCAACAGCTGCTCCGGATAGACGATGCGGTCGAAATAACGCGACAGCGGCTTGAAGGCGTCGTTGGCCGACACGCTGCCGTCCGTGAAATCCTCCACCTGCTGCAATACCGGGTCCGGCGCACGGGACACGAACACGTCGCCCGGCAGCAGCAGCACGGGCAACCGGTTCACATGGGCCAGCGCGGCCGCCGTCAGCAAATTGGTGGCGCCCGGGCCGATCGAGGTGGTCACCGCCATCATGCGGCGCCGCATATGAGCCTTGGCGTAGGCGATAGCGGCATGGGCCATGCCCTGTTCGTTATGGGCGCGATAAGTGGGGAAACTCTCGCGCTGCTGGTACAGGGCCTCGCCCAGCCCGGCCACATTGCCATGGCCGAAAATGGCGAAGGCGCCGCCGAACAACGGTTCCGCGCCCGTCTCCGTCGCCACCCGCAAGGCCGCCAGGTAGCGCACCAGCGCCTGGGCCATGGTCAGGCGCACGGTGCGGCCGGTGCGGCCGGTGCGGTCAGGCAGCGCGCTCATGCCGCCTCTCCCAGCGCGGCCGGACGGGTCTGGCGCCAGATGCGGATCAAGGACTCGAAGTTGGCGCGGATCTCGGCGACCAGTTGGCCGTCGTCGATCTCGCCGGCCAGCCAGCGCCCGCAGGGCGTGTGGAAGATGGTGCGGCCGACCATGAAGCCGCGGCAGGTGGCGCTGGCGCGCGACGCTTCAAAACTGGCGGCCAGTTCCGCCATCGAGGCATGCAAGCCCAGCAGCACGACACCACGGCACCAGGGATCGCGTTCCCGCAGCAGTGCGTCGATGGCGCGCCACTGCTCCGGTTCCATGTGCTCCAGTTTCCACCACTCGGGGTAGACGCCGATGTTGTACAGGCGCTTGACGGCGCGGTATACCGTGTCCGGCGCGCAGGCCATGGATTTGGGCGGAATCACCTCCAGCAGCAGTTCGTGGCCGCTGACCTGGGCCGCGTCATACAGCGCCTTGACCTGGGCTTCCTGCTCCAGCCGGTTTTCCACCTGATCGTCCGGGTGCAGCTGGACCAGGCACTTGATCACATGCTCGCGGGGCCAGCTGACCAGGTGCGAGCCTATCGAGCGGCCCCAGTCGAACACCAGCGGGTTGGAACCGGGCAGCTCGACCGGCCGGCCGATCCACCAGCCGCGTCCCGTGGCCGCGTTGAGCGCGTCCTCGCCGTAGCGGTCATCGATCAGCACGCCGACCCGCCCCCCCAGACCCAGCGCTTGCTCCGTCTCGTGCACGGCCCGCAGCAGCAATCCTTTCAACGCGGGGATGCGTTGCTCGTCCGCGCCCACTTGCTTGGCCAGCTCGAAGAACTGGTTGCGGTGGTCGAAGGCGAATACGCACAACTCGTCCCACCGGGTGCGCTGTGCCGTCACCCGGTGCAGGCGGTTCAGCGTGGCGTCGCGGCCGGGGCGGCGCAATTGGGCCGCGTTGGCCAGGAAGTAGTCCAGTTCAGCGGGCGTGGGCATGGCCGGCGCGCAGGCATGGCGCGCCACCACCAGCGCACCGCAGGCGTTGGCGCTGCGGCAGCAAGCCGCGTAATCGGCGCCGCGCAGCCATTCCTTGAGGAAGCCGGCCAGGAAGGCGTCGCCGGCGCCCAGCACGTTCATCACTTCCACCTGCACGCCCTGGAAATTGAACGCTTCGTCCAGCGTGGCCGGGATGGCGCCGGCGATCACGGCGCAGCCCAGCGGACCGCGCTTGACCACCAGCGTGGCCGGCGTGACGCGCCGTACCGCCGCCAGCGAGGCGACGATGTCGGCGCCGCCGCCGGCGATCATGAATTCCTCCTCGGTGCCCACCACCAGGTCGAACTGGGGCAAGATGGCTTGCAGGTGGGCCGTCACGCCGCCGTCCGGCACGAAACGGGTGGCGCCGTCGGCGCGCGCCGACAGCCCCCACAGCACGGGGCGGTAATCGATATCGAGCACGGTGCGCACGTTGTGACGGCGGGCGTGGGCCAGCGCCAGGCTGCTGACATGGTGCATGGCCGCCGTCGAGAAGTGGGTGCCGGTGATCAGCAGCGCGCGGGACGAGCCGATGTAGGCCTCGTCCACATCTTCGGGACGGATCGCCATGTCGGCGCAGTTTTCCCGGTAGAAGATCAGCGGGAACGTGTCACGATCCTTCAGGCCCAGCGTGACCAGCGCGGTCAGGCGCTCGGGATCGACGGAAACGTGGCTGATGTCGCAGCCTTCCCGGCTGAGGGTCTCGGTCAGGAAGCGTCCCATATGGTCGTCGCCGACGCGCGACAGCATGGACGCGCGCAAGCCCAGGCGCGCGCTGCCGAAGGCGATGTTGGCCGAGGACCCGCCCAGGTATTTGGCGAAGCTGGTCACGTCCTCCAGCCGGGCGCCGATCTGCTGGGCGTACAGGTCCACGGCCAGGCGGCCCAGGCAGATCAGGTCGAGCGCGCGGTTGGCCGCGAATTGGGTGGGGTTGTTCATGGTTGCGCCTTTCATCTAGATGGTCACGCCATCGAGTTCGCTCATCAGGGTCTGCATTTCGGCGCCGCCGGCCATCATGTCCAGCAGTTCATCCTTGCTCACGGTCTGCTTGGTGTAAGTGCCCAGCGACTTGCCCCGGTTGAGCAAGGTGAAGGAGTCGCCGATCGGATAGGCATGGTGCACGTTGTGGGTGATGAAGATCACCGAGATGCCCCGCTCGCGCGCCTTGTGGATCAGCTTGAGCACATTGAACGACTGCTTCACGCCCAGCGCTGCCGTCGGCTCGTCCAGAATCAGCACCCGCGCCCCGAAATGGATGGCGCGGGCGATGGCCAGGCACTGCTTCTCGCCGCCGGACATGGTGCCGATGGCCTGGTGCGGATCGCGCACCATGATGCCCATCTCGGCCAGCTTGGCGCGGGCCGTCTGGGCCGCGTAAGCCATGTCCATCACGGGCAGCACGCCGAACAGCTTCTTCATCGGTTCGCGTCCCATGAAGAAATTGCGCGCCACCGACAGCAGCGGCACCAGCGCCAGGTCCTGGTAGACGGTGGCCACGCCGGCGTCCAGCGCCTCGCGCGGCGACTGGAAGTTGACCGCCTTGCCATCGACCAGGTACTGGCCATCGGTGGGCTGGTGCACCCCGGCCAGGGTCTTGATCAGGGTCGACTTGCCGGCCCCGTTATCGCCCAGCAGGCAATGCACTTCGCCCTGTTTGAGGCGCATGGTCACGTTCTGCAGCGCGATCACCGAGCCGAATCGTTTGCTGACGTTTTCCAACGCAAGAATATATTCACTCATGACTTACCTCGCTTCCGTCACGCGGCTACGCACGTAGCGGTTGAACAGCACCGCGATCAGCAGCATCACGCCGAGGAATACGCGGAACCAGTCCGAATTGATGTTGGTATAGGTGATGCCGATCTGGACCACGCCGAAGATCAGCGCGCCGAAGCAGGCTCCCACCACCGAGCCGTAGCCGCCCGTCAGCAGCGAACCGCCGATGACGGCCGCGATGATGGCCTCGAACTCCTTCTGCATGCCGCGGTCGGCCGCCGCCGAACCCACATCGCACACTTGCAGCACGGCGAACAGGCAGGCGCAGAACGCGGTGAACACGAACAGTGACGTTTTCACCAGCCGAACCGGCACGCCCACGTTCTTGGCCGCGTTGGCGTCGCCGCCGACGGCGAAGATCCAGTTGCCGTAACGGGTGCGGGACAGCACGAAACCGCCGCCCAGCGCCAGCACCGCCCACCACACGATCACCTTGGGAATGCCCTTGACCAGCGGCTCGCCGCCATCGAGCACGGCGATCCAGCCGGCCCTGGCCATCCAGCGGAACAGGCCCACGCCCACGTCGCCCTGGAACAGCAAGCCGGCCAGCCAGTCGTGCGCAGCCAGCTCGCCCACGCCGCTGACGATGGTCCGGTTGGCAAACATGATCGACAGCGCCAGCGTCAACCCGCGCAGGATGAACAGGAAGGCCAGCGTGACGATGAACGACGGCAGCCGGGTCTTGATCACCAGGTAGCCATTGAGCCAGCCCAGCGCCATGGAACCGGCGAAGGCGAAGCAGATGGCCACCCATAGCGGCCAGTGGAAATAGACGGACGGGATGGCGATCATCATGCCGGCGAAGCCGATCATGGAGCCGATCGACAGGTCGAACTCGCCGGCGATCATCAGCAGGCAGGCGCCGATGGCGATCACGCCCAGATAGGCGGCCACCTGCGACCAGTTGATCACGCCATCAAGGTTGAACATGCCGGAGCCGCCGGCCGTCAGGCCGAAGAAGGCGAACACCAGCACGGCGCCGGAGATGGAGGCGAACTCGGGACGGCTGAACAGGCGTCCGATCACGCCGACCTGCTGCACGCGCTCGTCGGCGCCTGCGGCCGGCCCGGGAGGGGCCGGCGGGGAACTGGGGGGAACTGCCGCGGATACGCCGGCGAACAGCACCGGCCCCGCGCTTGATTTAACCGCACTCATGACTTCTTCCTTTTTGACTCCGCCGGCGCGCGACGGCCACCACTTCAGCCCGCGCCGCCGGCGGTGAATTTAGCGGTACTGGCCAGCGTATTTTTCAACCTTGGCGATATTGTCGCGGGTCACAAAGCCCGGCCCGGAGCCGATGTGGCGCACGCCGTAGGAAGGCGACAGCCCATAATCGGCCAGCCGCGCCTGGAACTTGGGATTGGCCATCAGCTTGGCCTTGACCTTGGCCATGTCGGTGAGCTTGTCCTGCTTCATGATGGCCATCACGGCCACTGGCAGATAGCCTTGCAGGTAGGGCTGCTGGTCGATGGCGAACTTGATGCTGCCATCCTTGATGCCCTTGGAGATATCCTCCGACAGATCGAAGGTGGCGAACCAGAGCTTGCCCTTCAGGCCCATTTTCTCGACCGCCCGCATGGCCGGCACGGCCGAATCGGGGCCCAGCGCCAGCACGGCCTGGGTGCCGGGGTTGGTGCGCAGGTAGGCGCTGACCTTGCTCTCGATGACGCCCGGGTCGATGCCGTTGGTGTCGAGCGTGGCGGCCTTGTAATCGACGCCCAGCGCGTCGGCGAAGCCGCGGCAGCGTTCAAATGAGGAAGGATTGGTGGCGTAGTGGTTCACGCACACGAAGGACTTGATGCCGGCCGCCTTGGCCTTGGCGCCGGCGCCCTGCCCGGCCTCGTATTCCGGCTGGCCCACATGCATCAGGGCGCCCAGTTGTTCGCTTTGCTGCAAGGTGCCCGAGTTGATCGTGATGAGAGGGATCTTCTTCGCCACCACCAGCTTGAGCGGCTTTTGCAGCACGCTGTAGTCGGCGATGCTGGCCACCACGCCGTCGTAGTTACGGGCCGCCGCCTGTTCGATCAGGCGTGCCATGTCGGCCAGGTCGCCGTTCGGCGGATTGCGGTAGTCGACCGTCACGTTGAAATCGTCACCGGCATCCTTGACCGCGTTCTTGATGGTGTTCCACCACGAGTCCGAGTCGGGCGCGTGGCTGACCAGCACGAATTTCTCGCCGGCCGCCTGGCTGGCGCCCGCCGCCAGCACCAGCGCCAGCGCTGCTGCACATTGCACTACCGTCCTGCGTTTAAAACCTTGCATGATGTCGTCTCCGTTATCGTTTTATCAGACTGATTTTCGGACTACCTTAGGTCGCTGCTTTCAATGCGTTGTGGCTCGCATTGATGTCAAGCTTAGAACATCGTCAACGCATTTGCAATTTCTTTTTCAAATTTTTTTAAAATAGAAATTTGTTTTCAATTTCTGGAAAGACTTCTATAATTCCTCACATCGGAACAAGGAGCACAACATGGCCGAACCAGCCTCGGTGGAAAATCTGATGGAGCAGATAGCGGACGAATATGAGTCGCTGTCGCGCCAGTTGAAAGTGATCGCCAAATACATAGAGCAGCACAAGGCCAGCCTGATGCTGGAGAAAATCAGCGACATCGCCGCAGCCTGCGACGTGCAGCCCTCGGCTATCGTGCGCTTTGCCCAGCGCTTCGGTTTTACCGGATTTAGCGAGATGCAGGACGTGTTTCGCCAATCCTACACGGAGCAGGCCAACGCGGCGCCCAATTACCAGCAGCGCATCCGCAAGCTGATCGCCTCGCGCGACGACCAGCTCGATATCGGCCAGCTGACCCGCGAATTCATCGACGCCAGCCGCACCGGCCTGGGCGAACTGTCCGAAGGCCTGGACGACGCCCAGCTGGAGGCCGCCGTGACCTTGCTGCAGAAGGCCGACAACATTTACGTGGTGGGAGTGCGGCGCGCTTTTCCGGTGGCGTCCTACATCGCCTACGCGCTGCAGAACACCAACAAGCGCGTGCACCTGGTCAATGGCCTGGGCGGCATGTACCGCCAGCAGATCCGCAGCGTGCGCGAACGCGACGTGGTGATCGCCATCAGCTTCGCGCCCTACGGACAGGAAACCCAGTATTGCGCCCGCGTGGCCCATCACCAGCGCGCCAAGCTGCTGGTGATCACCGACAGCAAGCTGGCGCCGCTGGCGCGCGTGGCCGACGCCCTGCTCACCGTGACCGAAGGCAGCGCGTTCGCGTTCCGCTCGCTCACCAGCACCCTGTGCCTGTGCCAGGCGCTGTTCATCGCACTGGCCTACAAACTCGAGTTGGACATAGAAGAAACCCAAGACCCTGGAGGATATGATGATTGAGGCAGCACTGTTCGGCGCCGGTCGCATCGGCAAGATTCACGCAGCAAACCTGGCGCGCCAGTCCGGCGTGCGCTTGAAGTATGTGGTGGACGTGCACGCCGATTCGGCCCAGGCCCTGGCGCAGCAGCATGGCGCCAGCGTCACCAGCGTGGAGGCGGCGCTGGCCGATCCCGCCATTGGGGCGGTGCTGATCGCCTCCAGCACGGACACGCACGCCGACCTGATCGTGCGCGCGGCGGCGGCCGGCAAGGCCATCTTCTGCGAAAAGCCGGTCGACCTGACGCTGGCGCGGGCGCGCGCGGCGGCCGACGCCGTCCGCCAGGCCGGCGTGCTGTGCATGATCGGCTTCCAGCGCCGCTACGATCCCACCTTCGCCGCCGTCAAGGCGCGCCTGCAGGCGGGCGAGATCGGCGTGCCCGAGGTGCTGAACGTGACCAGCCGCGATCCGGGCGCTCCCCCCGTCAGCTACATCAAGGTTTCGGGCGGCATCTTCAAGGACATGCTGATCCACGACTTCGACATCTGCCGCTGGATACTGGACGACGAAGCGGCCAGCGTGTACGCCACCGGCAGCTGCCTGACCGATCCGGCCATCGGCGAAGCGGGCGATCTGGACAGCGCCGTCGTCACCATCCGCACCCGCGGCGGACGGCTGTGCCAGATCAACGCCAGCCGGCGCGCCGCCTACGGCTACGATCAGCGCTTCGAGATCCTGGGCAGCGCCGGCATGCTCCAGGCGGGCAACCACAAGCCGACGGAAGTGACGGCATACACGGCCCTCAACGTCAGCCAGGACAAGCCGGAGCACTTCTTCCTGGAGCGCTACCGCGCCGCCTATGCCGACGAAATCGCCCACTTCTTCGACGCCATGATCAACGGCACGCCACTGCGCACCACCGTCGACGATGGCCTGAAAGCGCTGGAACTGGCCGAAGCGGCCACCACCTCCTGGCGCGAAAAGTGCGTCGTCAACCTCTAGGAGGTGGTCATGGAAAAACTCAGGATAGGCATCGCCGGACTGGGCCGGCTGGGCCAGCGTCACGCCGAGAACCTGGCCCACCGGGTGCCCAATGCGCAGCTGGTGGCCGCCTGCAGCCCCGTCGAACAGGAACTGGAATGGGCCCGCAAGACACTGGGCGTGGCCCACTGCTATGCCGAGTACGCGGCACTGCTGGCCCATCCCGGCCTGGACGCCGTGTTCCTCGTCACGCCCACCTCCCTGCACGCGCAGCAGATCATCGCCGCGCTCCAGGCGGGCAAGCACGTGTTCTGCGAAAAGCCGCTGTCGCTGGACCTGGAGGACTGCCTCAAGGTGGAGGCCGAGGCGGCCCGCCACCCGCACCTGCAGGTGATGATAGGTTTCGTGCGCCGCTTCGACGCCAGCTACCGCGATGCCGCCTACAAGATCCGCGCCGGCATGATCGGCAAACCCTACCTGGTACGCTCGCAGACCATGGACCTGAACGATCCGGGCGGCTTCTTCGTGCGTTTCGCCGCCAGCAGCGGCGGCATCTTCCTCGATTGCAGCGTGCATGACATCGACCTGGCGCGCTGGCTGCTGGACTCACCCGCACCGGCGCGCGTGACGGCCACCGGCACCACAGTGATCCACCACGGCCTGCGCGAATTCGGTGACGTCGACAACGGCCTGGCCACGCTGGAATTCGCCGACGGCAGCATGGCCAGCTTCATGGCCTCGCGTACCATGGCGCACGGCCACGAAACGCTGACCGAGGTATTCGGCACCAAGGGCCGCCTCACCATCGGCGGCGGCGCGCAGCTGAACCGGGTGGAAATGGCCGACCACAACGGCATCAGCCACGAATGCACGCCGGACTTCTACAGCCGCTTCAGCGACGCCTTCCTGCTGGAAGCCCAGGAATTCGTGGCTGCGGCGCTGGGCCAGGGCAAGCTGTCGCTCAAGCTGCACGACGCCACCGAGGCGACCCGCGTCGGGCTGGCCATGGCGCGCTCAATGCGGGACAGGCAGGCCGTCGACCTGCTGTAAGCGGCTGCCCCCAAGAAAAACAAAGGACGGAAAATCCGGGACGGACCCCAATTTTCGCGATGCGAAAATTGGGGTCCGTCCCGGATTTTCCGTCCTTTTTTTGGAGCGGCTGCTTAGTGCGCGGAGGCGGCGGCGGCGCCGATACCCGTCTCGGAACGCATTTCCTGCGCTTCGTAGCCGGCGCGGTCGATGCGGGCGCGTGGGCTCTTGTCGAGGATGGAGAACAGCCAGATGCCCACGAAGCCGGCCGTCATCGAGAAGATGGCGGGCGAGGCGTAAGGGAACCAGGCGTCCTTGTTACCCAGCACATCGACCCACACCGATTTCGACAGCACCGTCAGCACGACGGCCGTGATCAGGCCCATGAAGCCGCCGATGGTGGCGCCGCGGGTGGTGCAATCCTTCCACAGCACGGACATGAACAGCACCGGGAAGTTGGCCGAAGCGGCGATGGCGAAGGCCAGCGACACCATGAAGGCGATGTTCTGCTTCTCGAACAGGATGCCCAGCGCGACGGCGACAATGCCCAGCACGATGGTGGTGGCACGCGAGACGCGCAGTTCTTCCCAGCTGGTGACCTGGCCCTTCTTGATCACGGTGGCGTACAGGTCGTGCGACACGGCCGAAGCACCCGACAGGGTCAGACCGGCCACCACGGCCAGGATGGTGGCGAAGGCCACGGCCGAGATAAAGCCGAGGAACACGTTACCGCCAACTGCCTTGGCCAGGTGGATAGCGGCCATGTTGTTCCCGCCCAGCAGTTTGCCGGCGGCATCCTTGAACTCGGGATTGGTCGACACCAGCACGATGGCGCCAAAGCCGATGATGAAGGTCAGGATGTAGAAGTAAGCGATCCAGGTGGTGGCCCAGAACACGGACTTGCGTGCTTCCTTCGCGCTAGGCACGGTGAAGAAGCGCATCAGGATGTGCGGCAGGCCGGCGGTACCGAACATCAGCGCCATACCGAACGAGATGGCCGACACAGGGTCCTTGATGAAGGTGCCCGGGCCCATGATGGCGTCCTTTTTGCTGTGCACTTCAACGGCCTTGGCGAACAGCGCCTCGGGGCTGAAATTGAACTGCCCCAGCACCACGAAAGCCATGAAGGAAGCACCGGCCAGCAGCATCACGGCCTTGATGATCTGCACCCAGGTGGTGGCCGTCATACCGCCGAACAGCACATAGACCATCATCAGCGTACCGACCAATACCACGGCGATCCAGTATTCCAGGCCGAACAGCAGTTTGATCAGCTGGCCCGCGCCCACCATCTGCGCGATCAGGTAGAACGCCACCACCACCAGCGTGCCGGAGGCGGAGAAGATGCGGATCGGCTTTTGCTGGAAGCGGTAAGCCGCCACGTCGGCGAAGGTGAAGCGGCCCAGGTTACGCAGGCGCTCGGCCATCAGGAAGGTGATGACGGGCCAGCCGACCAGGAAGCCGATGGCGTAGATCAGGCCATCGTAACCGTTCAGGAACACGGCGGCGGAAATGCCGAGGAAGGAAGCGGCCGACATGTAGTCGCCCGCGATGGCCAGGCCGTTCTGGAAGCCGGTGATGCCGCCGCCGGCCGTGTAGAAATCGGCCGCCGACTTGGTCTTGGCGGCCGCCCACTTGGTGATGAACAGCGTGAAGATGACGAACGCGCCGAACATCAAAATGGCGGTCCAGTTGGTAGGCTGCTTCTCAGCCTGGCCCAGGTCGGCGCCGGCGGCCAGCGCGGCCCCGGCCACGCCCAGCATGGCCAGCGCGGCCAGCATGCGTTTCAGGTTCATCATGGTTGTACCCGTGCGCGGATAGCCGCCGTATGTTCGTCGAACTCGCCGTTGGCGCGGCGCACGTAGATACCGGTGATCAGGACCGTGAACACGATCACGAACAGACCCATGGGCATACCCCAGGTCATCACACCATTACCGATGCGGGTGGCCAGCAACTCCTTGTCGAAGGCGATCAACAGGATGAAGCCGTAGTACACGGCCATCATCATCCAGGTCAGCGTCCAGCCATAGCGGGAACGGGCCGATACCAGCTTGTGGTAGCTGGGGTCCGCTTTTATCTTTTGTACTAAATCGTCGTGCATCGCAGTCTCCTTCATTATTGTCATGCCTTTTATTCAGGCTGAGTCCAGATTAGACCCGCTCCCTTACCGTTCGCTTACGCCTGACGGCCAAATGAGCAAAATGACACGCAAAAAGAACAGCGCCGGCGACGATGGCGACGGACGAAAAAAAAGCGCCGCAAAAGCGGCGCCATGGTGCGGTGCGGCAAACGTAAAAATGGACGTCAGAAGCTGTCGCCCGGCACCCGCACCCAGCCTTCCATCAGCACCCGCGCGCTGCGGCTCATGATGGCCTTGGTCACGCTCCACTCACCGTTCACCTGGCTCGCTTCCGCGCCCACGCGCAAGGTGCCCGACGGGTGGCCGAAGCGCACCGCGTTGCGGGCGCCACCGCCAGCCGCCAGGTTCACCAGCGTGCCCGGAATGGCGGCCGCTGTGCCGATCGCCACAGCCGCCGTGCCCATCATGGCATGGTGCAGCTTACCCATCGACAGGGCGCGCACCAGCAGGTCCACGTCACCGGCCGCCACCTGCTTGCCGCTGGAGGACACGTAATCCTTGGGCGCGGCCACGAAGGCCACCTTGGGCGTGTGCTGGCGCTTGGCCGCTTCGTCCAGGTTCTGGATCAGGCCCATGCGCAGCGCGCCGTGGGCGCGGATGGTTTCGAACATGGCCAGCGCCTTGGCGTCGCCGTTGATGGCGTCCTGCAGCTCCATACCCGTGTAGCCGATCGCTTCCGCGTTGACGAAAATGGTGGGGATGCCGGCGTTGATCATGGTGGCCTTGAGCGTGCCCACGCCGGGTACTTCCAGGTCGTCCACCAGGTTCCCGGTCGGGAACATGGAACCGCCGCCGCCCTCCTCGTCGGCCGCCGGGTCCATGAATTCGAGCTGCACTTCGGCCGCCGGGAAGGTCACGCCATCGAGCTCGAAGTCGCCCGTCTCCTGCACCGCGCCGCCCGTGATGGGAACGTGGGCGATGATGGTCTTGCCGATGTTGGCCTGCCACACGCGCACGGTGGCCATGCCGTCCTGCGGGATACGGCTGGCGTCCACCAGGCCGCCGCTGATGGCGAACGCGCCCACCGCCGCCGACAGGTTGCCGCAGTTGCCGCTCCAGTCCACGAAGGCCTTGTCGATCGAAACCTGGCCGAACAGGTAGTCGACGTCGTGATCGGGCTTGCTGCTCTTGGCCAGGATCACGGTCTTGCTGGTGCTGGAGGTGGCGCCGCCCATGCCGTCGATCTGCTTGCCGTAGGGGTCGGGGCTGCCGATCACGCGCAGCAGCAGCGCGTCGCGCGCGGCGCCCGGCACTTGCGCCGCGGCGGGCAGGTCTTGCAGGCGGAAGAACACGCCCTTGCTGGTGCCGCCACGGATGTAGGTGGCGGGGACTTTGATCTGTGGTACGTGGGTCATGATGATGTATTCCTAAAAAAGACAGGCGGTACGTCGCCGTACCGCCTGCCGTGCCGAACGATCAGCCCTGGTCGCGCATTACGCGGCCTTGGACGATTCCAGGAAGTCCTGCGCGAAGCGTTGCAGCACGCCGCCCGCCTCGTAGATCGACACCTCCTCGGCCGTATCGAGACGGCAGATCACGGGTACTTCGACCTTGGAACCGTCGCGGCGGTTGATCACCAGCGTCAGCGTGGCGCGCGGGGTGCGCTCGCCGATCACGTCGTAGCTTTCGGTGCCGTCGATGTGGAGCGTGTTGCGGTTCACGCCGGGCTGGAATTCCAGCGGCAGCACGCCCATGCCCACCAGGTTGGTGCGGTGGATACGCTCGAAGCCTTCGGCCACGATCGCTTCCACGCCTGCCAGGCGCACACCCTTGGCGGCCCAGTCACGCGAGGAACCCTGGCCGTAGTCGGCGCCGGCGATCACGATCAGCGGCTGCTTGCGTTCCATGTAGGTTTCAATGGCTTCCCACATGCGCGTCACTTTGCCTTCCGGTTCGATGCGGGCCAGCGAGCCGGCTTTGACCTTGCCGTCTTCCAGCACCATTTCGTTCTTCAGCGTCGGGTTGGCGAAGGTGGCGCGCTGCGCCGTCAGGTGGTCGCCACGGTGGGTGGCGTAGGAGTTGAAATCCTCCTCCGGCAAGCCCATTTTCGCCAGGTATTCGCCGGCCGCGCTGTCGAGCATGATGGCGTTCGACGGCGACAGGTGGTCGGTGGTGATGTTATCGCCCAACACCGCCAGCGGAAGCATGCCCTTCAACGTACGCTCGCCTGCCAGCGCGCCTTCCCAGTACGGCGGACGGCGGATGTAGGTGGTCTGCGGACGCCAGTCGTACAGTGCGCTGACCTTGATGCCGTCGTCGGCCTGCTTGGCGAACATGGGGATGTACACCTTGTTGAACAGGGCCGGCTTGACGCTGGACTCGACCAGCGCGTCGATCTCCTCGTCCGATGGCCAGATGTCCTTGAGCGTGACGGGCTTGCCGTCGGCGTCATGGCCCAGCACATCCTTCTCGATGTCGAAGCGGATGGTGCCGGCGATGGCGTAAGCGACCACCAACGGCGGCGAGGCCAGGAACGCTTGCTTGGCGTACGGGTGGATGCGGCCGTCGAAGTTGCGGTTGCCCGACAGGACGGCGGTGGCGTACAGGTCGCGCTCCACCACTTCCTTCTGGATCACCGGGTCCAGCGCGCCGGACATGCCGTTGCAGGTGGTGCAGGCGTAAGCGACCACACCGAAGCCCAGCTTTTCCAGCTCGTCCATCAGGTGCGCTTCTTCCAGGTACAGCGTCACCGCCTTGGAGCCGGGCGCCAGCGAGCTTTTCACCCATGGCTTGCGGGTCAGGCCGCGCGCGTTGGCGTTGCGGGCCAGCAGGCCGGCGGCGATCATGTTGCGCGGGTTATTGGTGTTGGTGCAGCTGGTGATGGCGGCGATGATGACGGCGCCGTCGGGCATCAGGCCAGGCTCGTTCTCCACCTTGCCGCTGATGCCGCGCGCGGCCAGCTCGGAGGTCGGCACGCGCTTGTGCGGATTGGACGGGCCGGCGATGTTGCGCACCACGGTCGACAGGTCGAACTTGAGCACGCGCTCGTATTCGGCCGCCTTCAGGGTGTCGCCCCACAGGCCGGTCTGCTTCGCATACTGCTCCACCAGCTTGACCAGTTCATCGTCGCGGCCGGTCAGCTTGAGGTACTTGATGGTCTGTTCGTCGATGTAGAACATGGCCGCCGTGGCGCCGAATTCCGGCGCCATGTTGGCGATGGTGGCGCGGTCGCCCAGCGTCAGCGCGGTCGCGCCTTCGCCGTAGAATTCCAGGTAGGACGACACCACTTTTTCCTTGCGCAGGAATTCGGTCAGCGCCAGCACCGTGTCGGTGGCGGTGATGCCCGGTTGCGGCTTGCCGCTCAGCTCCACGCCGATGATGTCGGGCAGGCGCATCCACGAGGCGCGGCCCAGCATCACGCTTTCCGCTTCCAGGCCGCCCACGCCGACGGCGATCACGCCCAGCGCGTCCACCATCGGGGTGTGCGAGTCAGTGCCGACCAGCGTGTCCGGATAGGCGACGCCGTCGCTCACCTGCACCACGGGCGACATGCGTTCCAGGTTGATCTGGTGCAGGATGCCGTTACCAGGCGGGATCACGTCGACGTTCTTGAACGCCTTCTTGGTCCAGTTGATGAAGTCGAAGCGGTCTTCGTTACGACGGTCTTCGATGGCGCGGTTTTTGTTGAACGCGTCGGGATCGAAACCGCCGCATTCAACGGCCAGCGAGTGGTCCACCACCAGCTGGGTCGGCACCACCGGGTTGACCTTGGCAGGATCGCCGCCTTGCAGGGCGATAGCGTCGCGCAGGCCAGCCAGGTCGACCAGCGCGGTCTGGCCCAGGATGTCGTGGCACACCACGCGCGCCGGGAACCAGGGGAAGTCCAGCTCGCGCTTGCGCTCGATCAGTTGCGACAGCGAGGCATTGAGCGTGGCCGGATCACAGCGGCGCACCAGGTTTTCGGCCAGTACCCGCGAGGTGTACGGCAGCTTGTCGTAGGCGCCAGGCTGGATCGCATCGACAGCGGCGCGCGCGTCGAAGTAATCAAGCTTGGTGCCCGGCAGGTTCTTGCGGAATTGAGTATTCATGGAAGCTTGTACTCCTTGTCCTTGGATTACTTACGGTCGGAGATAGGCACGAAGTGCAGGTCGTCCGGGCCGACGTAGTTGGCGCTTGGGCGAATGATCTTGTTGTCGATGCGCTGCTCGATGATGTGCGCGGCCCAGCCGGAGGTGCGCGAGATGACGAACAGCGGCGTGAACATGGCGGTCGGCACACCCATCATATGGTAAGACACGGCCGAGAACCAGTCCAGGTTGGGGAACATCTTCTTCACTTCCCACATCACCGATTCCAGGCGTTCGGCGATATCGAACATCTTGGTCGAACCGGCTTCCTTGGACAGGTTGTGCGCCACTTCCTTGATCACCACGTTGCGTGGGTCGGAGATGGTGTACACAGGGTGGCCGAAGCCGATCACCACTTCCTTGTTGGCCACGCGGTTGCGGATATCCGCTTCCGCTTCGTCGGCGTTCTCGTAGCGCTTCTGGATCTCGAACGCGAATTCATTGGCGCCGCCGTGCTTGGGACCGCGCAGCGCGCCGATGGCGCCGGTGATGGCCGAGTAGATGTCCGAACCCGTGCCGGCGATCACGCGGCCGGTGAAGGTGGAGGCGTTGAACTCATGTTCCGCGTACAGGATCAGCGAGGTGTGCATGGCCTTGACCCACGACTCGGATGGCTTCTCGCCATGCAGCAGGTGCAGGAAGTGGCCGCCGATGGAATCATCGTCCGTTTCCACGTCGATGCGCTTGCCGTTGTGGCTGAAGTGGTACCAGTACAGCAGCATGGAACCGAACGACGCCATCAGACGGTCGGCGATGTCGCGCGCGCCTGGCACGTTGTGGTCGTCCTTCTCCGGCAGGGTGCAGCCCAGCACGGACACGCCAGTGCGCATCACGTCCATCGGGTGGGCCGACGCGGGCAGCGCTTCCAGCGCCGACTTGAGCGATTGCGGCAGGCCGCGCAGCGATTTCAGTTTGCCCTTGTAGCCTTTCAGTTCAGCGGCCGTTGGCAGCTTGCCGTGCACCAGCAGGTAAGCGATTTCTTCGAATTGGCAGGTGTTGGCCACGTCCAGGATGTCGTAACCGCGGTAGTGCAGGTCGTTGCCGGTCTTGCCGACGGAGCACAGCGCGGTATTACCGGCGGTCACACCCGACAGGGCGACGGATTTTTTTGGCTTGAAGCCGGCGGCTTGTTCAACGGTCATTTCAAATCTCCTGATGCGTTATTAGGTTGTGCGATTGCGGTGTAAGGTGGTGCTTATTTCTTCGATGCGGCGAACAGCGCGTCGAGCTTTTGCTCGAAGCTGTGGTAGTTGATGCGCTCATACAGTTCCATGCGGGTCTGCATGGTGTCGACCACGTTTTTCTGGGTGCCGTCGCGGCGGATCGCGCCATAGACGTTTTCGGCCGCCTTGTTCATGGCGCGGAAGGCCGACAGCGGATACAGCACCAGGCCCACGTCGGCGCCGCGCAGCTCGTCCACCGTGTACAGCGGGGTCGAGCCGAATTCAGTGATGTTGGCCAGCACCGGCACCTTGACGGCCTTGGCGAACTGGGAATACATCGGCAGGTCGGTGATCGCTTCCGGGAAGATCATGTCGGCACCCGCTTCCACGCAGGCGATGGCGCGGTCCAGGGCCGATTCCAGGCCTTCCACGGCCAGCGCGTCGGTGCGGGCCATGATGACGAAGTTCTCGTCGGTGCGGGCATCCACGGCGGCCTTGATGCGGTCCACCATTTCCTGCTTGGTGACGATCTCCTTGTTCGGACGGTGGCCGCAACGCTTGGCGCCAACCTGGTCTTCGATGTGGATGGCGGCGGCGCCGAACTTGATCATGGACTTGACGGTGCGGGCCACGTTGAAGGCGGAGGAACCGAAGCCGGTGTCCACGTCCACCAGCAGCGGCAGGTCGCACACGTCGGTGATGCGGCGCACGTCGGTCAGCACGTCGTCCAGGCTGGAGATGCCCAGGTCGGGCAGGCCCAGCGAACCGGCAGCCACACCGCCACCGGACAGGTAAATGGCCTTGAAGCCGGCGCGCTTGGCCAGCAGGGCGTGGTTGGCGTTGATGGCGCCCACCACCTGCAGCGGGGATTCTTCTTGTACGGCTTTGCGGAATGCGGCGCCGGCGGAATATTGGCTCATGTCTGACCTTTCGTGTGCGTGTGCGTTGTGCTTGCGGTTGGTTGCGCCGTGGCGCGTTGCGAACAGGTATTGCAAGGGACGTGCCAACGGGCATCGCCTAGGCGCGCTGGCGGACAAACCCAGCAAAATCAATTACTTGGCACGTGGATGGTCGCGGATATACTTGAGTACGCAAGTAATTCACGTTGCAAGGCCGTTGCTAATATGTTTCAAAAACGTTTCACCGTGAAACGCTGAAACGCGTTTGGCGTACAATAGCGGCATGCGCCATTCCACTCCCCTGCCCCTGGACAACATCGACAAGCCCGTGATCTGGACCGTGTCGGTGTCACGTTTGTTCGACCTGTTCCGCGATATCACGCTCGAATACGACGACCTGGCCACCATCGAACCGATCAACCTGGGCTTCGACGAAGCGGCCCGCCACATCCGCGAACGGATGGCGACCGAGCGCTGCGACGCCGTGATCGCGGCCGGCTCCAACGCCGCCTATCTGAAGGGCCGGCTGTCGGTGCCGGTGGTGATCGCCAAGGCCAGCGGCTTCGACGTGATGCAGGCACTGGCGCGGGCGCGCCGGGTGTCCGAGCGCATCGGCGTGATCACCTACCAGGAACGGCTGCCGGAACTGGCCGAATTCGCCGCCACCTTCGGCTTCGAGATCGCGCAGCGCACCTACGTGACCGAGGAGGATGCGCGGGCCCAGATCAACGAACTGAAGGCGGCCGGCATCCAGGCCATCGTCGGCGCGGGCCTGATCACCGACCTGGCCGAGGAAGCGGGATTGACGGGCGTATTCGTCTACTCGGCCGCCTCGATCCGCCAAGCGTTCGACGACGCGCTGGAAATGGCGCGCCTGACCCAGCTGGAAGTGAACCGCAGCCGGCGCGTGGTGGTGGCCGACACGCTGCGCGCCAAGCATGGCCTGAACGATCTGCGCGGTGACTCGGCCGCCATGGAAGGGCTGCGCCAGTCCGTGGTGCTGTACGCGAAGTCGCCGGCCACGGTGCTGATCCAGGGCGAGACGGGCTGCGGCAAGGAACTGGTGGCGCAAGCCATCCACCGCGAGAGCCCGCGCATCCTGGGCCAGAACCGGCCGTTCGTGGCCGTCAACTGCGGCGCCATCGCCGAATCGCTGCTGGAATCGGAACTGTTCGGCCACGAGGAAGGCGCGTTCACGGGTGCGCGCCGCGGCGGCCACGCGGGCCTGTTCGAAGCGGCCAACCGCGGCACCCTGTTCCTCGACGAAATCGGCGAGATGCCGCTGACGCTGCAAACACGGCTGCTGCGGGTGCTCGAGGAACGGGAAGTGGTGCGGGTGGGCGGCACCCGGCCCATCGCCGTCAACGTGCGCATCATCAGCGCCACCCACTGCGACCTCGAACAACGCGTGCGTGAGGGGCGCTTCCGGGCCGACCTGTTCTACCGGCTGGCCGTGCTGCGGCTGTCGCTGCCGCCGCTGCGGGCGCGCGAAGACGACGTGATCGGGCTGGCCGAATGGTCGCTCAAGAACGCGCTGGCGGCGCTGAGCGCACGCCCCCATCCCAACCTGCACGCCGAGATCATGGCCTGCGCCCCGCTGCTGCGCCAGTACGACTGGCCCGGCAACGTGCGCGAACTGCGTAACCTGACGGAACGATTGGCCCTGTTCCTGGCGGCCGAACCATTGCAGGCGCTCACGCCCAGCTTCGTGCTGAGCGTGGCGCCGGAACTGGCGCCGCGCGCGGTCAGCGGTGGCATGTTGGATGGCGTGATGCTGCCGCCGTCGCTGCCGCCGTCAACGCAGCAGGGCCTGCCGACAGCGCAGCGGACCGCCCTGCCCGCCCCCATCCCCGCGCCCGCCATCCCGGCCGAATCCGTGACGGCCGTACTGGCCCGTTTCGGCGGCCGCCGCGACGCCGCCGCCGACTACCTGGGCATCAGCCGCACCACGCTGTGGCGCAAGCTGCGGGCCGAAGGCGGCGCCGGCTGACGCGCCTTTTCATCACCGGAAACGGACGCGCGCCGTTCCGCGCAAACGCTACAATCAAGCCAGACCGGCACCGGCGGGCGCGATGGAAAACCAGCACGAACCCAATTCGCTGAAAGAGCAGATGCGCAATGTGATCGAGGAGGCGCGCATGGTGCTGCCCGGCATACAGGCGCTGTTCGGGTTCCAGACCATCGCCGTGTTCAACCAGCGCTTTATGGACCTGCCCCGGCCGATGCAGGTCTGCCATTTATTAGCCCTGGCACTGGTGGTGCTGGCGATCGCACTCGCCATGGCGCCGGCCGCATATCACCGCATTGTTGAATCGCACCAGGTATCGGAACAGACCGTCAGACTATCGTCCGGGTTCATCTGCGCCGCGCTGGCGCCGCTGGCGGGTGGATTGGCGCTGGACATGGCCGTGGTGCTGTATCTGGTCACGCCGTCGTATGCGGCAAGCGCGGCGGGCACGGCGGGCACGCTGGCCCTGTTGCTGGGCCTGTGGTTCGCCCTCCCGCTGCGGGCCCGCAAGCAGCGCGGTGAAGCTCCGGCGCATCGCTCCCGACTGCCGGGCCACTGACGGCATCCGACCGTTGACTTCGTGGACCGGCAACCCGGTCACCGAACCGTTCATCTCCCATACCGACCGCTTATCCCGCAGCGCTGGCGATGCCGATCCGGGCCACCTACCATGCCCGTACCAACACTTCCTGGAGCACACATGAAACCAATTCTGATCCGCCTGTTCGCCATTGCCGCAGGCTTGCTGCTGCCATATGCGCAGGTGCAGGCGGCCTCTCCTCCCGCGTTCGAGGTCAGCGTGAGCGGCCACGGCCAGCCTGTCATTCTGATCCCGGGGCTGGCCAGCGCCGGGGCGGTATGGGATGACACGGTGGCGCGCTATTGTGGCCAGCGCCAATGCCATGTGCTCACACTGGCTGGCTTTGCCGGCGTACCGGCCATCAATGCGCCGCTGCTGCCAAACGTGGAGCAACAGCTGAGCGACTACATCGCCAACAACCACCTCGCGCAGCCCGTCATCATCGGCCACAGCCTGGGCGGCTACCTGGCGCTCAAGCTGGCCAGCGACCATCCGCGACAGGTGGGCAAGCTGATCATCGTCGATGCGCTGCCAGCGCTGGGCGCCACCCAGTTGCCCAGCGCCACACCAGTGCAACTGAAGGAGGTCGCAGGGAACGTCCGCGACCGCATGTTGGCGCAGGATGCGGCCAGCTACGCCGCCAACCAGCGCGCGGCGCTGGCGACCATGATCAGCCGTCCGGCCGATATCGCGCGCGTGGCCGCATGGGGGCAAAACTCCGACCGCGTCACAGTCGCCAACGCGATGGCCGACTTGCTGCAGGACGACCTGCGGCAAGCCATCGCGCGCATCCAGTCGCCCACGCTGGTACTGGGCACGTGGATCGCTTACCAGCAATATGCGCCGCGCGCGGCCATCGAACAGATGTACCGCCAGCAGTACAGCGCCCTGCCCGGTGTGCAATTGGCCATGGCGGACACGGCACGGCATTTCATCATGGTCGATGATCCCGATTGGATGTATGCTCGCATCGACGAATTTCTAAAAGAGTAAGATGAAGCAAACGACAATCCCCCTGTTCGCGCGCATCCGCTGGTACTGGCCCGCGCAGCTGGCCGGCTGGTGCTGCGTCCCGCTGTTCTTCCTGGCCTACGCGATCGACGGGAAGATCAACGCCGCCTTCCTGGCGATTTGCTGGTGGGGCGCCGGTTCTGGATTACTGTTGTCGGACCTGTGGCACCGCCTGCTCAAGCACCGCTATTTGCACGACGGCATGGCAAACTGGCGTGCCGTCGGCATCGCCGTGCTGCTTTTGGGCGTGCTCAACGTCGGTGTGCAAACGCTGGGATTCGCCCTGATCCAGCCGTTCGGCCCATTGCATGGCAACAGCTTAGGGTGGCTGCCGCAGGCGCTGATGTTCTGGTGGGGCATGCATCTGGGCTGGAACATCATCTATGCCACCGTGCTGGCCTTGCGGCGCGCTCACCGCTTCGAAGAGGCGACGCTGCGCCTGCAGATATTGGCCAAGGATGCGGAACTGCGCGCGCTGCAAGCTCAGGTCAACCCGCATTTCTTTTTCAACAGCATGAACAGCGTGCGTGCGCTGGTGTTTGCAGATCCGCCGGCCGCCGCCGATATGATAGACCAGCTGACCAGCCTGATGCGGTACACATTGCAGGCCGGCCAGAGCAGCACGGTGGCGTTGGCCAGCGAAATGGCTGCCGTGGAAAACTATCTGGCGATCGAAAAGATCCGCTTCGAGCAACGCATGCGCGTCAACGTCACGCTCGCCCGTGGCCTGGAACAGGTGCCGGTACCGCCCATGGCCGTGCAGACGCTGGTGGAGAACGCCGTCAAATACGGCGTCGAAGCGCGTGCGGACGGCAGCGATATCCACATCACGGGTCACCGCCACGCCGACACCGTGTTGATCGAAATCGCCAACCAAGGCGCCATCGTGCCGTTCACCAACTCCACGCAGGTGGGCCTGCGCAACACACGCCAGCGCCTGCAATTGGCGCTGGGCCCGAATGCAGACCTGGACCTGAGCGAGCGCGATGGCTGGGTGCGTGCCACGCTGTCCTTGCCGGTGGCCGCCTGATGCGCGCGCTGCTGGTGGACGATGAACGCCTGGCGCGCGCCGAACTGCGCCGTTTGCTGGCCGCACACGCCGACATCGAGATCATCGGCGAGGCCGTCAACGCGGCCGACGCTGTGCAGCAGATCGTTGCACTGCAGCCGGAGCTGGTGTTCCTCGACGTGCAAATGCCCGGTGGCAACGGCTTTGACGTGTTGGCCGCGCTCGATTGCGCGCCACACGTGATTTTCACCACCGCCTACGATCAATACGCCATGCAAGCATTCGAAGTGAATGCGCTCGATTATCTGCAAAAGCCGATCCAGGCCACACGACTGGCCGCTGCGCTGGGGCGACTGGGCTTGCGCCAGACCGGCGCCAGCGCCGCCGCACGGAAGATGTTCATCAAGGATGGCGAGCGTTGCTGGTTTGTCGAACTCGACCAGATCCGGCTGTGTGAATCGGAAGGCAACTATAGCCGCGTGTTCTTCCACAACGAACAAGCGCTGGTGGCGCACTCGCTGAACCGACTGGAGGACAGACTGAGCCTGGCGCCGCAACAGTTCTTTCGCACCAGCCGCAAGCACATCGTCAACCTGAATTTCGTACAACGGATCACATCCAATGCCAACGGCGGGCTCGAATTGCTGCTGCCCGGCCAACTGACGGTGGAGGTATCGCGCCGGCGCGCGACGCAGTTCCGTCAGCTGTCCGACTGGTAAGCGCAGCGCAGACTGCCCGGTCGGGCCGAAAAAAAACCCGCACGCATGCGGGTTCTTGGGTCTGCCGGCAAGCGGCTTATTCCACTTCCACCGTCTCCGGTGGCGGCGTCGGCGCGGCGTCCGATTCCGGGAACTCCAGCTTGACCTGATCCTTCTCGTCCAGATCCACCGTCACCCGGCCACCGGTCACCAGGCGGCCGAACAGCAGCTCGTCGGCCAGCGCCTTGCGGATCATGTCCTGGATCAGGCGCGACATGGGGCGCGCGCCCATCAGCGGGTCGAAGCCTTTCTTGGCGAGGAACTTGCGCAGCTTCTCGGTGAAGATGGCTTCCACTTTCTTCTCATGCAGCTGTTCTTCCAGCTGCATCAGGAACTTGTCGACCACGCGCAGGATGATTTCCTCGTCCAGCGCGCGGAAGCTGATGGTGGCGTCGATCCGGTTGCGGAACTCAGGCGTGAACATACGCTTGATGTCGGCCATCTCGTCGCCGGCCTGCTTGGTGGTGGTGAAGCCGATCGACGCCTTCTGCAAGCTCTCGGCGCCCGCGTTGGTGGTCATGATGATGATCACGTTGCGGAAGTCGGCCTTGCGTCCGTTGTTGTCGGTCAGCGTGCCATGGTCCATCACCTGCAGCAGGATGTTGAAGATGTCCGGATGGGCCTTCTCGATCTCGTCCAGCAGCAGCACGGCATGCGGCTTCTTGGTGATCGCTTCCGTCAGCAAACCACCCTGGTCGAAGCCCACGTAGCCGGGCGGCGCGCCGATCAGACGGCTCACGGCATGGCGCTCCATGTACTCGGACATGTCGAAGCGGATCAGCTCGATACCGAGGATGAAGGCCAGCTGCTTGGCCACTTCCGTCTTGCCCACGCCGGTGGGACCGGAGAACAGGAAGGAGCCGATCGGCTTGTCGGTCTTGCCCAGGCCGGCGCGCGCCATCTTGATGGCCGAGGCCAGCGCTTCGATGGCGGGATCCTGCCCGAACACGACGTTGCGCAAGTCGCGGTCGATGGTCTGCAGCTTGCTGCGGTCGTCCTGGTTGACGGTTTGCGGCGGGATACGGGCGATCTTGGCGATGATGTCCTCGATCTCCGTCTTGCCGATGGTTTTCTTCTGCTTCGACTTGGGCAGGATGCGCTGGGCCGCACCGGCCTCGTCGATCACGTCGATGGCCTTGTCGGGCAAGTGGCGGTCGTTGATGAAGCGGGCCGCCAGTTCAGCGGCCGTGGACAGCGCCGACGACGAATACTTGACGCCGTGGTGTTCCTCGAAGCGCGACTTGAGGCCGCGCAGGATCTGCACGGTCTGCTCGACGGTGGGCTCGTTGACGTCCACTTTCTGGAAGCGGCGGCTGAGTGCATGGTCCTTCTCGAACACGCCGCGGAATTCCGTGTAGGTGGTGGCGCCGATGCACTTGAGCTGGCCGTTGGCCAACGCCGGTTTCAGCAGGTTGGACGCGTCCAGCGTGCCGCCCGAGGCGGAACCGGCGCCGATGATGGTGTGGATCTCATCGATGAACAGGATGCCGTTCGGGTTGTCCTTGAGCTGCTTGAGCACGGCCTTGAGGCGCTGCTCGAAGTCGCCCCGGTACTTGGTGCCGGCCAGCAGCGCGCCCATGTCGAGCGAATAGACGACGGCGTGCTGCAGGATTTCCGGCACGTCGTTCTGGGTGATGCGGTAAGCCAGGCCTTCGGCGATGGCGGTCTTGCCCACGCCAGCCTCGCCCACCAGCAGCGGGTTGTTCTTGCGGCGGCGGCACAGCACCTGGATCACGCGGTCGACTTCGTCCTCGCGGCCGATCAGCGGATCGATCTTGCCTTCGGCGGCGGCCTTGTTGAGGTTCTGGGTGAACTGGTCGAGCGGGCTTTCCTTCTGCTGGCCATCGGACGGGGCGCCTTCTTCCACGCCTTCGGACGCCTTGGCGCTCTCGGAAGCCTGGTCCTTGCGCACGCCGTGCGAAATGAAGTTGACCACGTCCAGCCGCGTCACGCCCTGCTGGTGCAGGTAGTACACGGCATGCGAGTCCTTCTCACCGAAAATGGCCACCAGCACGTTGGCGCCCGTCACTTCCTTCTTGCCGTTGGAAGCGGACTGCACGTGCATGATGGCGCGCTGGATCACGCGCTGGAAACCGAGCGTGGGCTGGGTGTCCACCTCACCCGTGCCGGGCACGGTGGGCGTGTTGTCGCCGATAAAGTTGGTCAACGTCTTGCGCAAGTCCTCGATGTTGACGGCGCAGGCGCGCAACACTTCAGCCGCCGACGGGTTGTCCAGCAGCGCCAGCAGCAAATGCTCGACGGTGATGAATTCGTGCCGTGCCTGTCGGGCTTCGACAAACGCCATGTGCAAACTTACTTCTAATTCCTGCGCGATCATACTTCCTCCATCACACACTGCAGGGGGTGGCCTGCCTTGCGCGCATGCGTTAAAACGAACTCCACTTTGGTACAGGCTATGTCCTTGGAAAACACGCCACACACGCCCTTGCCGTGCTGGTGCACGCTGAGCATGATCTGCGTGGCCGTTTCTCTGTCCTTGTTGAAATACTCCTGGATGATGGCGACGACGAATTCCATCGGCGTGTAGTCATCATTCAGCAGCGCCACCTGGTAGAGAGGTGGCGGCTTCAGCGTTTGCCGCTCCAGCAGGGTTTCAGTGTCATGCTTGGTTGCCATACGCTTATATTCTAATGCTTTCGGGATTGTTGCAATGCGCATTTCTCAGCGCCTTGCCATTTGTTGTCCATCTTACGCGTTTTCTCATCCCCGCGCAGATGGCGCCCGGGACGGGAAATTCAAGAGTTGTTTTTGTGCCAATTGTCTTAAAAATAGCAAAACACCCTCGAAAGCGCTTGACTTTAAAAATCCACGCGCTAACAATGCGTTATCGACTGTGTGCAGAAATGTACATGTTGATAAGAAGTGAGGCGTGAGGAGGGGGCAAGAAGCTTCTTGCCTTTATGGCTCGTGTGATCAGTTTTTATTTGAAAGTTCTTTTTATGGCAACAGGTACTGTTAAGTGGTTCAATGATTCCAAAGGTTTTGGCTTCATCACTCCAGATGACGGCGGTGAGGATTTGTTCGCTCACTTCTCCGCGATCAACATGAACGGTTTCAAGACCCTCAAAGAAGGTCAAAAAGTTCAGTTCGAAGTCACGCAAGGCCCTAAAGGCAAGCAAGCTTCCAACATCCAGTCGGCGTAAGCGCCCACTACGGAAGTCGAAAACCCCGCCCTGCGGGGTTTTTTTTCGTCCCGAAGGCGGGCCCGGCTGTTGCGCCGGCGTCACGCCATCATGCGTTGAGCACCCGGCAAAAAGCCCCGCCCTCTCGCGAGAACGGGGCTTTTTAGTAGCACGGCACAGGCCGCGCCGCCGCTTACATATTGGCGATCATCACGTCGCCGAAGCCCGAGCACGACACCTGGGTCGCACCTTCCATCAGGCGTGCGAAGTCGTAGGTAACGCGCTTGGAGGCGATCGATTTCTGCATCGAGTCGATCACCAGGTCGGCCGCCTCGGTCCAGCCCATGTGGCGCAGCATCATTTCGGCCGACAGGATCAGCGAACCGGGGTTCACGTAATCCTTGCCAGCGTATTTCGGCGCGGTGCCGTGGGTGGCTTCGAACATGGCCACGGAGTCCGACAGGTTGGCGCCCGGCGCGATGCCGATGCCGCCCACCTGGGCCGCCAGCGCGTCCGAGATGTAGTCGCCGTTCAGGTTCAGGGTGGCGATCACACTGTATTCAGCGGGACGCAGCAGGATCTGTTGCAGGAATGCATCAGCGATCGAATCCTTGACCGTGATCTCGCGACCGGTCTTCGGATTCTTGAACTTGCACCATGGGCCGCCATCGATCAGCTCGGCGCCGAATTCCTTCTGGGCCAGTTCGTAGGCCCAGTCACGGAAGCCGCCTTCCGTGTATTTCATGATGTTGCCTTTGTGAACGATGGTCACGGATGGCTTGTCATTGTCGATCGCGTACTGGATCGCCTTGCGCACCAAGCGCTGGGTACCCTGGCGCGACACGGGCTTGATGCCGATGCCCGAGGTTTCCGGGAAGCGGATCTTGGTCACGCCCATTTCCTTGACCAGGAAGTCGATCAGTTTCTTGGCGTTGTCCGAACCTTCGGCCCATTCGATACCGGCGTAGATGTCTTCCGAGTTCTCGCGGAAGATCACCATGTCGGTCTTCTCCGGCTCTTTCACCGGCGATGGCACGCCCGTGAAGTAGCGCACCGGGCGCAGGCAGACATACAGGTCCAGCTGCTGGCGCAGGGCCACGTTGAGCGAGCGGATGCCGCCACCGACCGGGGTGGTCAGCGGGCCCTTGATGGAGACCACGTAATCCTTCAGTACTTGCAGCGTCTCTTCCGGCAGCCACACGTCGGGGCCGTACACGGTGGTCGACTTCTCGCCGGCATAGATCTCCATCCAGCTGATCTTGCGCTTGCCGCCGTAAGCCTTGGCCACGGCCGCGTCGATCACTTTGATCATCACCGGGCTGATATCGACGCCGGTGCCATCGCCTTCGATGTAGGGAAGGATAGGGTTATCTGGTACATTCAGGGAAAAATCGGCGTTGACGGTGATTTTCTTGCCGTCGGCTGGGACTTTGATATGTTGATACATCGTGTTCTCCGAAGTGGACGCTCGGCAAGCGGCAACGTCGTTGCGCTTCCAGGGCATGATCTGCAATCTGAATTTGTTACCTATTTACCACGTTTAGGCTGAGTCTTAACTCAAGTCTTCTATAAGACATAAGACACGCGTTTCACATTATGCACCAGTATTTTGCCAGGCGCTATGGCTTTTTCGTCACCGGCGTTTAAGCCTACACCACAATCGATCTCCATATAACTATGTCTTTAATACTATTCAACAAGCCGTTCCAGGTGCTGTGCCAGTTCTCGCCGCAGGAAGGCCGCCCCACCCTGGCTGACTACCTGCAGATCCCCAACATCTACCCGGCCGGCCGGCTTGACGCCGACAGCGAGGGCTTGCTGCTGCTGACCGACGACGGCAAGCTGCAGCACGACATCGCCCACCCCGCCCATAAGCAACCGAAGACTTACCTGGTGCAGGTGGATGGCGTGCCCGACGCCGACAGCCTGGCCCGGCTGCAGGCGCCGATCGACCTGGGTGACTTCACCACCCAACCGTGCAAGGCGGTGCGCATCGCCGAGCCGGAATGGCTGTGGCCGCGCAACCCGCCGATCCGCCAGCGGGCCGACCAGCCCACCAGCTGGCTGGCCATCACGCTGCAGGAAGGAAAGAATCGCCAGGTGCGGCGCATGACGGCGGCCGTCGGCCTGCCCACGCTGCGGCTGGTGCGCAGCGCCATCGGCGCCATTTCGCTGGCCAGCCATCCGCTCATGCCCGGTGAATGGCGGGCCGTGACGCCGGCCGAACTGGGAAAATAAGCAGTGGCACCATGTTGCGGCGCAGCAAAAATATTTTCAGAAAATGGGGATTTTTTCGAGAAATCATGTCAACGGACAATTTCCCGCCCACGTTAAGGAGAGCAGATTCACTTGAATCCTTGATTTCTTCAACCGCCAAAGGAACTGACATGTCTAAAATCATCGCTGCTCTGGTTGCATCCCTGTTCGCCGCTTCCGCTTTCGCCGCTGCTCCAGCGTCGGCATCCGCATCGGCTTCCGCTCCTATGGCTTCCGCTGCTTCCGCTTCCGCTTCGGCCGAAGCCGCTGCTCCTGCGAAGAAAGCCAAGAAAGCCCATAAAGCCAAGAAAGCTGCTTCGGCCTCCGCTTCCGCTGAAGCTTCGGCACCAGCCGCCAAGTAATCTTTCCGGCTCCATCAAAAAGGCAGGCGCGTCCTGCCTTTTTTTACGTCCGTCGCCGGCGCGCGGAACAAGATGGCGCACTGCGGCGCGCGGCACGGAAGCGGAAACCGGGAAGCGCAAACGACAAAACCCGCGCTGACCAGAGGTCAGGCGGGCTCTTGCTGTACTCCCTGTCGCAGCCGTGGCCGCGATCAGCAGGAAATTAAGCGGACAGTGCCTTCAGGGCAGCTGCCAGACGGCTCTTGTGGCGAGCGGCCTTGTTTTTGTGGATGATCTTCTTGTCGGCGATGCTGTCGATGGTCGACACGGATGCCTGGAAGATAGCGGCCGCGGCCGCTTTGTCGCCACCCTGGATCGCTTTACGTACCGCTTTGATCGCGGTGCGCAGGGTCGAACGCTGGGACGAGTTGTGTGCGTTTTGCTTAACTGCTTGACGAGCGCGTTTGCGCGCTTGTGCGGTATTTGCCATGGAATTTCCTAAATCAGGGTCAAAGTGCGTTTGCAAACATTATTGTTTGCCAAACAGGTGCGTTCAGTGCAGCTGCCGAACCATGTGAGTCAAACTACTGCCTGCCAAACATTAGTGTCTGCGTAACAGAATTCTGTACAGCCTTCGATTATAGCGATGTTTTTCAACCGGAGCAATTCAAAAATTCAGATTATTGCAAGGCCTCTTGAGCCAGCCAGGGGCGGCGGGGCCAACTATTCCAGCGCCACGTGCGCGTGAGCACTATTGCAACCGTTATAATCTCGCCCCATGAACTTGCTCAAAACCCTCGCTGGCATCTCCAGCATGACCCTGCTTTCCCGCGTGACGGGCCTGTTGCGCGAAACCCTGTTCGCGCGCGCCTTTGGCGCCGGCGCCTACACCGACGCCTTCATCGTCGCGTTCCGCATACCCAACCTGCTGCGGCGCCTGTTCGCCGAAGGCGCGTTCTCGCAAGCGTTCGTCCCCATCCTGTCGGAATACAAGAGCCAGCACGGCCAGGAGGCGAGCAAGACGCTGGCCGACCATGTAGCCAACACGCTGGTGTGGGCCACCCTGCTGGTGAGCGTGGCCGGCATCGTCGGCGCGCCCGTGTTCGTGTACCTGATCGCCACCGGCCTGCACGCCGACCCGGACGCGTTCGACGCGGCCGTGTGGATGACGCGCTTGATGTTCCCTTATATTAGCTTCATGTCGTTCGTGGCGCTGGCCGGGGGCATCCTCAACACCTGGCGCGAATTCAAGATCCCGGCCTTCACGCCGGTGCTGCTGAACCTGTCGTTCATCGCCGCCTCGCTGTTCCTGCAATCGCACCTGGCCCAGCCCATCTACGCCATGGCCATCGCCGTGTTCGTGGGCGGCGTGCTGCAGGTGGGCATGCAGGTTCCGGCCCTGATGCGCATCGGCATGCTACCGCGCTTGTCGCTGAACCCGGCGGCCGGTCTGAGCGACCCCGGCGTGCGCCGCGTGCTGAAAAAGATGGGACCGGCCGTGTTCGCCGTCTCGGCCGCCCAGATCAGCCTGATGATCAACACCAGCATCGCCTCGCGACTGGCCGAGGGCAGTATTTCCTGGCTATCGTACGCGGACCGGCTGATGGAATTCCCCACCGCCATGCTGGGCGTGGCGCTGGGCACCATCCTGCTGCCCAGCCTGTCCAAAGCCAACGCCGATGGCGACACCGAGGAATACTCCAACCTGCTGGACTGGGGCTTGCGCCTGACCTTCCTGCTGGCCCTGCCGTCGGCCGTGGGCATGGCCACGCTGGCCGAGCCGCTGATCACGACGCTGTTCCACTACGGTAAGTTCTCCGACCACGCGGCCGCCATGTCGGCCCGGCCCCTGATCGCCTACAGCGTCGGCCTGCTGGGCATCATCCTGGTCAAGACGCTGGCG
Organism: Rugamonas apoptosis; assembly: GCF_014042355.1. Lineage (GTDB taxonomy): Bacteria > Pseudomonadota > Gammaproteobacteria > Burkholderiales > Burkholderiaceae_D > Rugamonas > Rugamonas apoptosis. The sequence goes on along the minus strand of NZ_JACEZU010000014.1, from coordinate 142,806 downwards.
CCCGCGTTTTATGCGCGCCAGGACATCCGCACCCCCGTCAAGATCGCGGTAGGGGTGCTGGTGGCGACCCAGTTGATGAATATGCTGTTCGTACCCTACATCGCCGTGGCCGGCCTGGCCCTGTCGATCGGCCTGGGCGCCTGCGTCAACGCCGCTTTCCTGTACACGGGCTTGCGCAAGCGCGGCATCTACCATCCGCTGCCGGGCTGGGGCTGGTTCTTCGTGCGGGTGGTGCTGGCCTGCGCCGCCATGGGCGCGGCCGCCTGGTACAGCGCCAGCCTGGTGGACTGGCTGGGCATGCAGCAGCACGCGCTGCTGCGCGCCGGCGCCTTGTTGCTCGTCATCGCCGTCAGCGGCGCCGTCTATTTCGGCGCCCTGCTGGCCATGGGCTTCCGGCTGCGCGACTTCAAGCGCATGGCCCGCTGAGGCAACGCCGGAGTCCAGAGGTAAAAAAACCCGCCGCAGCGGGTTTTTTTATTTCGCTGGCAGCGAATTAAGCCGATTTCTTGGCTTTGCGACGGGCCACAACGCCCATCAGTGCCAGGCCGCCCAGCAGCATGCCATAGGTTTCTGGCTCAGGTACGGCCGACACGTTGTAGGTGCCGCTGTAGCCGGCGCCACTGTAAGCCGTACCAGCCAGGTCGAGCACAAATGGGCCTACGCCATTGTATTTCACACCGAAGAACTCCAGACCATCGAATTCGATGGCATGGCCATGCTGACCGTTCAAGTTGGACGTTACATCGTTGAAGCTCAGGTTCTGGCCCGACACGGTCAAGCCGATCTTGTAGGTGCCAGCACCCAGGTTGCCCAGGGTGATCAGGTCGTGGCCACCGGACAGGATGCCGTCGCCAATGTCAGCGGTAAAGACGTGCGTTTTGCCGTCAGCAACGATATTCAACGTCTGATCGCCAGCGAAAGCGGAGAACGAGGCTGCGGCCAGCAGGCCGGCAACGATATATTTCAATTTCATGAGGAAAATCCCTAAAAATGAACTTGGTTGCGCTTGCGCCAACCAATAAGTTAATGAAGTACTACTGGTCACAATAGTAGCATATTTGCATTAATTCGCATTGTAAATATTCCATTTTGAATTGTTTTTTATCAACGTTTTTACATGATGAGAAATGCATTTCTGTAGCACACTACTTTCGTGACAATAGGTGATATTTGCGGGCCCGCCGCGTGAATATTATTGCTGCGCAGCCGCTGGTGGCGCCGCGCCCACCGGCGCGGCGGCCGGTTCGGCGGGCGTGGTGATGGCGTCGTTGTCCGCGTGCGCAACGGGCGCCGGCACTGCGGCTGGCTGCGCGGCAGGCTCGGCGGCCGGCGCCGGCGCGGTGGGCTGGCCATCAACCGGCGTTGCGTCATGCTTGAGTGGAATCGATGGTTGTATCGGCGCCACAGGAGCGGCCGTGGCGGGCTTGCCCGTCAGCGTGAATTTCCAGTCCGAGATGTGCGCCCGGCCCTCGAACGCCTGGAACCGGATGGGAAAGTTGCCGACCTTAACCGGCGGTGCATCCGACAGGCTGTATACGGCCACGATGCCGCCCTTGCCATCGCCTTTGCCAACGCCCTCCTTGCCCTCCCCTTCACCCAGCCGCACCAGGCCCCATTCGGCCTTGCCCGTGATGGGATCGACAAAAATCTTGCGCAGGTGCCGGCGGGTGCCGGGAAAGCGCGGGTCCTTCAGCAAGTCCTTGAGCGAGCCCGGTTGCGTAGGCTGGCCGCTCGGGGTGGCGCTGGCATAGCTTTGCAGGGCGTCACTGAAGGTGGCGCCGACGTTGAGTAATTCCCGCTCGGCCCGGCTGCGCTGCAGCACGCTGCCCACCTTGAGCGTGGTGGCCGTCACCAGGCCGATGATGGCCACCAGCACGATCACGCTCAGGTAGGTGAAGCCGCCCTGGGCGGCCGCCGTCCTACCAGTCGCTGTATGGCTTGCCGCTGCGGTCATTGCCGGGCGCTCCGCTCTTGATGGTGTAGACCCCGCCCTTGCTGCCATCTTCCGGCGGCAGCACGATCCAGGTGCTGCTGCTGTCGGTGATGGGGTCCACGGGCATCTCGCGCAAATACTTTTTCTCCACCAGCTGTTCCAGCGTATCCGGATAGCGGCCCGTGTCGCAGTAATACTGGTCGATCACGCCGCGCAGGTTGCGCAGGTTATCGGCCAGGACGATCTCCTTGGACTTGTCGATGCTGGGGAAGTAGCGCGGCACGGCCAGCGTCAACATCAACGCAACGATGCCCAGTACCACCAGCAGTTCGATCAAGGTAAAGCCCGCGCCGCGCGGCCGTTTCACGGGGCTCACCATTTGCGGTACGGGGTGCCGTTCAGGCCCACCCGCTCACTGGTACTGTAGACGTCATACACATCCTCGCCCTCCTTCGGGTCCTCGGCCTCGCTGGCGTAACTGCGCTTGCCCCAGGAGGCCGCTTCGCTGCCGGCGGTGTCGGGATTGAACGGGTCGCGCGGCACGCGGCGCAGGAAGAATATCTTGCTGCGCTTGGGATTGCGCAGGTCGGGCACACCGTCCACCAGCACCTCCAGCGTCTTCGGGTAGCCATTCGAGGCCAGCGTCTTGGCGATACGGCCATCGTCGTAGGCCTGCTTGTAGGCGTCGATGGCCTCGCGGATCTCATGCAGCGCGTAACGCAAGTCCTGCTCCTGGCGGCGCTGTATCGTCACCTGCGCGGCCGGGATCACGAGGGTGCCCAGCAGGCCAAGAATGGCCAGCGTGACGAGCAGCTCGATCAGCGTGAAGCCGCCGGCGCGCATGCGCTGCATGAATGCCATCACTGTCCCTGCGCGGGCGCCGGTTCGGCCGGTGGCGCCGTCTCCGGCGTGGGCACGGCGACGGGAACGGCCACTGGCACCGGCTGCACGGCCGACGGCGGCAACGGGCCAGGCTGCACCTGCGACGGCGGTGGCGACACGGGCGCCGCATCGGGCTGCGGCGCGGGCAAGGCCGGGCGGGCACCCGGCACGGGCGGCAGCTGGGCCGCCGGGCGCGCCGCCAGGTCGGGACGGCGGCGGAAGTTGGCTTCCGTGCCGGCCGAGAATTCGGACTGCTGCGCCTCCGGCCGCTGCACATTGCGAATTAAATGCGGTGTGATCGACAGCACGATCTCGGTCTTCTGGTTGTCATCGCGGTTGCTGCCGAACAGGCGGCCCAGCAGCGGCAAGTCGCCAATGCCTGGCACATGGCTGCCCGTGCTGCGTTCCTCGCTGTTGATCAAGCCCGCCAGCACCTGGTTCTCGCCATCCTTCAGCTGCAGCATGGTGGAGGCCTGGCGGGTGCCGATCTGGTAAGCCGTGGTGCCGGACTTGGTCTGGATCTGGTTGACCAGGTTACTCACTTCCAGCTGCACCCGGATGCCCACTTCGTTGTTGAGGTAGATGGTCGGTTCCGCGTTCAGCGTCAGGCCCACGTCCACATAGCTGACCGACTCCGTGGCGAAGCCGCCGGCACCGGGCGAAATGGTGGTGGTAATGACGGGCACCTTGTCGCCGATGACGATCTTGGCCTTTTCCTTGTTGCGCACGCGGATACGGGGATTGGCCAGCAGGTTGGCGTCGCCATCCGTCTTGCTGGCGTTGATGGTGGCGTTGAACGAGCCGCCCACACCGGCGATGCCTATCGTGCGCTGGTTCAGGTTATTCAGGTCGCGGATGGTCAGGCCGGTACCGCCCGACGTCGACAGCGGCGTCAGACTCACACCGGCCGGCCACGCCACACCCAGTTCCATCAGGCGGGTGCGCTTGATCTCCAGGATCGCCACTTCCAGCATCACTTCCGCTTCCGGCGTGTCCTGCAGGGCCACCAGCCGTTCAGCCAGGCGGATCGCCTCGGGCGTGTCGCGCACGATCAGCAGGTTGAGCTTTTCGTCCACCACCACGTCGCGCGACTTGAGAATGGTCTTGAGCGTGTTGGCCACCAGCTTGGCTTCGGCATTGGCCAGGTAGAAGGTCTTGACCACCATCTCCTGGTATTCCTTCAGCTTGGCCGCCACGTTCGGATAAATCAAAATCGTGTTGCCGTCCATGACCTGGCGTTCCAGCTGGTTGGTCATCAACAGGAAGTAGATGGCCGATTCCACCGTGCTGTTCTTGAGGAAGATGGAGGCCCGCTGGTCCGTCTTGACGTCCTTGTCGAACACGAAGTTCAGGCCCGAGCGGCGCGCGATCACTTCGAACACCTGCTTCAGGGGCGCGTCGCGGAATTCGATCGAAATGGGCTGGCGGAAGGCCTTGGCCAGGCCGCTCTCCGCCACCGGCGGCGCGACCTTGGCCTGCACCTCGCGCAGCAGCTGGCGCGCCTGCTCATGGTTGGGCGATTCCGTCAGGATGGCGTTCAACTGCTGGCTGGCCAACTCGTTTTCGCCCTTGACCGCGTGTTCGCGCGCGCTGGCCAGCAGCTTGTCCTGGCGCTGCGCCGCGTCCAGGGCGCGCAGTCCGGCGCGGCCCCGTTCATTCGACACGTCCAGCGCCAGCACCCGCTGGAAGCCCTGCTCGGCCACCGGATACTGGCCGGCGGCCAGCGCCCGCTCGGCCTGTTCCAGATAACGCACGATGGCGCGGTCGCGTGCCTGCAGGTAGGCCGCCTGGTATTTGGCGTTGCCCGGTTCGGCCGCGATGGCGTCCTGGAACTTGCGCAGTCCCGCTTCCACCTGGTCGTGTTCGACCAGGTCGCGGCCGTCGCGGTAAGCCAGTTGCGCGGCGCATCCGCCCAGCACCAGCGCCAGCGCGGGCAGCGCCAGGCCACGGGCCAAATGCGTCAGCACGCGCCGGCCGGCGCGCTTCTGTGGGTGACTAGGCATCAGTCGAGCACTCCAATATTGAGCTGTTGAACCAGATTCATGGGCAGATAGGTGACGGACATCAGCGGCGGCGCGATGGCGTCCACCCGGTACATGCCGTCGATTACGGTTTTGGCGCGCACCACGTACACCTTGTCGGCGCGGCTCAAATAGACTTCCCACGCGCCGTCGGCGGCGGCCTTGCCGATGTAAGTGAACGGTAAGGGTGGCGCCGATGGCGGCGGCGGCGGCGGTGGTGGCGGCGGCGGTGGCGCGGGCGGGGTCCAGTTCTGGCCCAGGAACACGCCCTTGCCGGCGCCGAACGCGCCCTCGCCCTCCTCGCCCACCAGCGCCGCGCGCGGCACCAGCGGCAGGATGGCGGGACCGCTGCCGGCGGCCGCGCTGGCGCTGGCATTGGACTCGGCCCGCTGCGCACGCGCACGGGCGGATGCAGGCGCGGGCGCTGGCTTGCCGGCGGCGCGCGGACGCACCACCGCCTCGGCCACGCCAGACGTCGGCGTCTTGTCCCCGAACAGGGCCAGGCCAGCCGCGCCCACCAGCGCCAGCGCCATCGCGATCTGATACGGCTTCATGGCTGCACCACCGTTTGCGCATCCTTCAAATACAGCGTGAGGCGGATGCGCGCCTCGACGGCCGGATCGGTGATAGCGTCGCGCCGGAAGCTCACTTCATCGAGCGCCGCGAACGGCATGGCGCGCAGTGCCTGCAAGGTGAACTGCCAGACGGCCGCGTACGGGCCCTTCACAGGCAGCACGATCTGGTAGGTGGACACGCGGCTGGCCTTATCGTAGGCGGATTTGTATTCGCCCTGGCTGAGCGTGAGGTTGGCCTTGGCGGCCAGGCGGAACAGCAGCTTGACCTGCTGTTCCGCGTAACGCTGCTCACCCAGCACGTCATAGAACGCGGCCAGGTTCTGGTCGGCCGTGGGTGGCGGCGGCGCGCTCACCAGCGTCTCCGGCGTGGAGGTGGATAACGGTTGCGCGCTCAGCGCCACCTGCGCGGCCCGCTGCGACAACAGCCAGGCCCACCCGGCCGCACCGGCCGCGCACAGCAGCACCGCCACGCAGGCGGGTGCACCCACGCGCGCCAGCGCCAGGCGCGCGCGCAACGCGAAGGCCGACAACTGCACGCCGTTCACCGCGCCACCCAATGGGCTTCGAGCTGGAAGCGCAACGGATGGTTGCTGTCCTGCTCGTTGATCTCGTGACGGGTCAGCAGTACTCCGCTGAACAATTCCTGCTCCTTGAGCTGTTCCACATAGGCGATCATGTCGTCGCTGCTTTTGGTTTCAGCCGTGAGCTTGAGCACCCGTTTGCGCGGATCGGGCTCCAGCGCCAGCAGCGCCACCGTGGGCGGCGTGGCGCCAGCCACCGCATCCTGCAAATCGCGCCACGGCAAATTGAGCTGCATCACGGCGCCATTGACGAACGTGGCCTGCGCTTCAGGGATCGTCGCGGCGGCCACCGCCACCGGCACGGCGCGCTGCGCCGCCTGACGTTGTTCCAGCTGGCGCAAGGCTTGCTCGCGCGCACGGCGCAATTCCACCACATGCCAGCCGCCCAACGCCGCGCTGGCACACAGCAGCGCCCCCGCCACACCCGCCGCCAGCACGGCCGGATGCAGGTGGTGCAAGGTACGGCGCCAGCCGCGCGGTGCGAAATCGATGCGCAACGGTTTCATACCATGCTCCCGCGACGGGCCAGCATGGCCGCGCTGCTCCACGCCGCCTCGCCGGCGCGCTGCGCCAGGTCGAGCGCGGCGCAAGGGATATGGGCCGGATTGCTCACCGGACCAGTCCACAAGGCTGGCGCCGGGCCGCACAATTGCAGCCGCGACGGCGGTTCCACATGATGCAGCAGCGCTTCGCGCGTCAAGGCCTGGGTCAGCCAGTAATGGTCGGCGCCGGACGGCACCGGCAGCGCGCGTACGGCGCGCAGACGCTTGCCCTCCACTGCCGCCACCGTCAGCAGGCCGTCGTGCATCACACCGAACCAGGCACCGGGCGTGAGCGCGCGCCGCCAGCGGTTCCAGGCGGCGATGAAGTGAGGGAGGACTTCAACGATAGCCAGCTTGTGTTCCCGCGCCACCTGCTCCAGCACCTGCAACAGCGTGCGCGGCACGGCCGCGGCGAAGAAGGCATGGCTGGCATCCCAATCGGCCGCGATATGCCAGGCAGCCGGCGGCTCGCCGTACAGCGTGTGAAAGCGCAGCCCGGCCGCCGCTTCGATGTCGGCCAGGCGCGCCGCGCCGGCGGGCGGCGTGACTTGCCACAGGCGTGTCAATTCGTCGTCCAGCACGATGCTGACCGGCCAGCCTGCCAGCCCCTGTTCACCCAGCAGCGCGCGCAGCGCGTTGCCGATGGCGTCGAACGGATGCTCGCCGGCCGGCGAGAACGCGTGTTCGGCCAGCACGGTCAGCGCCGGGCCGGCCGCGCGCCAGCGGCTGGTGCGCAGCAGGCTGACGGCGCTGGCGGATACGCCGATGCGCAACGCTTGTCCCGGTAATCTACGCATGCAGGGTCACCCGTTTGATTTCGGCCAGCGTGGTGCCGCCGCGCCGCACCAGTTCCAGCGCCGCCTGGCGCAGGCTGCGCGTGCCGTTGGCGTGGGCCGCCTGCTTGATCTGGCGGATCGGGCGCTTGTCGACGATCAGTTCGCGGATCTCGTCGTTCAAGGTCAGGATTTCAGCGATCGAGCGGCGCCCCTTGTAGCCGGTGCCGCGGCAATCGCCACAGCCTTTGCCCTGCATGAACAGGTAGTCCTGCGCATCGGCCCGGCCCAGGCCCACGCTGGCCAGTTCCTGCTCGTCCGGCGTGTACGGCGCGGCGCAATGGGGGCAGTTGATGCGCACCAGGCGCTGGGCCCAGATGCCGTTCAGTGCCGACACGAAGGCGTAGGGATCGATGCCCATGTGGGTGAAGCGGCCGAACACGTCGAACACGTTATTAGCGTGCACCGTGGTCAGCACCAGGTGGCCCGTGAGCGCCGACTGCACGGCGATTTCGGCCGTCTCGCGGTCGCGGATCTCACCCACCATGATCTTGTCCGGGTCGTGCCGCAAGATCGAGCGCAAGCCCTTGGCGAAGGTCAGGCCCTTTTTCTCGTTGACGGGGATCTGCAGGATGCCGGGCAACTGGTATTCGACCGGGTCTTCGATGGTGATGATCTTCTCGCGCCCGTTGTGGATTTCCGTCAGCGCCGCATACAGCGTGGTGGTCTTGCCGGAACCGGTGGGTCCCGTCACCAGCAGCATGCCGTAGGCTTCCTGTGCCAGCACCCGCAGCGTGGCCAGCGAAGGCGCGTCGAAGCCGAGCGCCTCCAGCGTCAGCGCGCCGTAGGCTTCGATCATGGCACGCTTGTCGAGGATACGGATCACGGCGTCCTCGCCGTGTATGCTGGGCATGATGGAGACGCGCAGATCGATCTCGCGCCCGCCCGCCTCGACCCGGAAGCTGCCGTCCTGCGGCACGCGGCGTTCCGCGATATCGAGTTCGGCCAGCACTTTCAGGCGCGAGATGATCTGCTCGGCCACCTCGATGCCGTTGACGGAAGTGGCGTGATCGAGCACGCCATCGACCCGGTACTTGACGGCCAACCCGCCGGCCGTGCTCTCCAGGTGGATGTCGGAGGCGCCCGCCTTGAGCGCATCGTACAAGGTGGAATTGACCAGCCGCACAGCGGGACTGGCCGCTTCCGACACGGAGGCGAACGACAGCACAGCCGCCGTCTTGCCGTCGCGCCGGCCTTCGCTGGCGCCCGGCAGCAGCGAGTCGGTGGCGCGCGCCGATTCCTCCTGCTTGGACAAATAGGCCGAGATGTCGGCCCGCAGCGCCAGCCGCACGGCCAGCGGCGCGTGGGGCGTGGCGCGTGCCTGCGTGCCCAGCCAGGTTTGCAGGTCGAGATCGAACGGATCGTCAATCACGCCCGTGAGCGCGCCATCGGCCCCGCGCAGCAGCGCGCAGCGGCGCGCCAGCGCCTGCGACAGCGGCAGCAAATCGAACGCCGGCTGCTGGGCCAGCATGTCGGCCGTCTCCAGCACCTCCAGGCCGAAGGGCTGGGCCAGCGCCTGCACCACCAGGCGCGGTTCCATGCCGGACAGGGCTTCCAGTTCCTCGACCAGGGTGCGTTTCGATTGCAGCGCCAGCGCGCGGGCGCGCGTGAGCATGGCCGCGTCGATGGCCGGCAAGTGCAGCGCGCTCACGACATATCCCCCGCCAGATCGAAGATCGGCATATACAGCAGCACCACGATGGCACCCACCACCAGGCCGATGGCGGCCATCAGCAGCGGTTCGAAAGTACGCGTGAAGCGGTCGATCCAGCGGCTGATTTCGCCGTCGTAGAAAGCGGCCGACTGGGTCAGCATGGGGCCCATGTCGCCGGTGCGTTCACCCACCCGCAGCATGCGCAGCGAAATCGGCGTGGTCAGCGCGTTGCGCTCGAACGCGGTCGACAGCGGCAAGCCGGCCTCGATGTCGGCCCGCGCGCCTTGCAGCCCGGCGCGCACGGACGGCGACACCATGCCCTGCACCGTCTCGATCGCATGCACGATGGTGATGCCGCCTTCGCTCAGCATGCCCAAGGTCAGGTACAGGCGCGACAACTCGTAGATGCGGACCCGCTCGCCGATGCCGGGCACACGCGCCAGCAGGCTGGCCATGCCGCCGCTGCCGGCCAGGCGCCGCAGCAGCAGCCCCACGCCGGCCAGCACGGCGGCGATCCCGCCCAGCAGCAGCGCCGTGTGCTGGCCCGCGAACTGGCCCCAGTTGAGCATCTGCTGCGACAGCCACGGCAGGTTGCGGCCGGCGCCCTGGTACACCTCGGCGAAACGGGGCACCACATAACCGATCAGGAACAGGCTCACGCCGCCGCCCACCAGCAGCAAAATGCAGGGATAAATGGCGGCCGACACCAGCTTGCCGCGCACCAGGTCGATGCGCTGCTGGTAGTCGATAAAACGGGACAAGGCGCGCGGCAGGTCGGAGGTGCCTTCGGCCGCCTTGACGATGCCCACGTACAGGGGTGGAAACAGTTCCGGCTGGTCGGCCAGCACGGCGGAAAAGCGCTGGCCTTCACGCAACCCGGCCAGCAAGCGTTCCAGCACGCCGCGCGTGGCGGGGCTGGCTTCCTTTTCCAGCAGCGCTTCCAGCGCTTCGACGATGCCCAGCCCCGCCGTCAGCAGGGCCAGCAACTCCTGGCTGAACAGTACCAGGGATAAGCCCTTGCCGCGCCGGGTGCGCAGCGTGCCCCGCACGGGCGCGATGGCGCTCACGAACAGGCCGCGCGCCTCCACCTGGCGGCGCGCGTCGGCTTCATCGCGGCCATCGATCAGCAGATGGGCGATGACCATATCGGCCGACAAGGTGCGGACGTCGAACTGCATGGCGGCGAACGGCGGGTGCGGGCGGGTTTATTGCGAGCTGATGTCGGCGTCTTCGCCCGAGCCGCCCGGCTGGCCATCGCGACCCAGCGAGACGATCTCGAATTCGCCCTTGGTGCCGGGTGCGCGGTATTGATAAGGGTGGCCCCATGGGTCGGCCGGCACGCCCTTTTTCAGGTAGGGACCGTTCCATTTGGCGCCGGCGGTGGCGGGCGCCGTCAGCAGCGCGGCCAGGCCTTCATCCGTGGTGGGATAACGGCCCACGTCGAGCCGGTAGGTGTCGAGCGACTTTTCAAACGCTTCGATCTGGGCCTTGGCGATGGTCACTTCCGACTTGCCCAACTGGGCGAAATATTTCGGTCCCACGTAAGCGGCCAGCAAGCCGATGATGACGATCACCACCAGCAGTTCCAGCAAGGTGAAGCCGCCGGCCTTGCGCGATCCGGTGACCGCCTGATTCTTTGCCACATCCATCAACACGACTCCTCAATTCGACAACCCGCGCCTGCCCAGAGTCCAGAGGCTACCACGCGGCTTAAGGTTACGACAATCTTTTAATAGCGCCCTGCAAGCGGGCACCGGCAGCTTACCTCAGCCGCCGTCGTTTGTTTGACATTTCTCAACATTGTCGTTTTTCCCTCACAGTCATTCGACTCGATCAAGGCCATGAGAAAATATTAAAAAATTGATCATTTTAATTATACGGTTGACCACATCGGCTGGCAACCCGGCGGCCTTGCATGGCACTGGCGCGATAAATCCAGCGGCCGCGTGCCGCCACACGCCCTGCCCGCCGCCAAAGAAAAAGACACATGGACGCCGGCGGCATCGCATGTGTCGGCGTCGCGCCGCGCGTGGGGGCGGCGCGGGTCCAGCCGCGTCAGGCGCGGCGGCGCTTGGCCACGCCCAGCAGCGCCAGGCCGGCGCCCAGCATCAGCCAGGCCGACGGTTCCGGCACCGGGCTGACGCTGGCCACGCCGGCATCGACCACCGACACACCGACCTGGCCGGCGCCGCCGGCGGCCGGGTTCCAGCTCAGCGACAGCAGGCTGCCGTCGGCGTCCGGATGGCCGAGCTGGCTGACGCCGTCGGCGCCATACAGCGAGACCGAGAACAGCGATGGGATGGCGGCCGGCGACGGGTCGGGCAAGCCGTTGAAGCTGACGTCGAAACTGAGCTTGCCGCCCAGATGGACCGCGTGGAACAGGTCGTTCCAGTCCGTGCTGTTGGCGAACCGGAAGCCGCCCGCCTGCGCCTGCACGTCGCCGTTCAGCTGCGGCGCGCTGGTGCCGTCAAAGCCGCTCAGGTGGTCGACCAGCGCACTGGCCGCCACGGCCGGTACGCTGGCCGGATTGAATTGCAGGTCCAGCCAGCCGCTGCTGCTGCCCCAGCCGCTGGTATCGAGCACCACATGCATGGATTGGGCCGAGGCCAGGCCGGCGGCGGCCGTCAGGGCCAGGGCCAGCGCGCAGCGCCGCAGCGCCGGGAAGACGTAAGACGATTTCATGGGTATTCCTTAAAAAGTGCCGCTGTAGACTTTGGCCGTGTAGCCGATATTGGCGCTGCCCGTCTTGCTGAAGCTGAGCGGGAACGACACGCTGGCGCCGGCCGCCAGCGACGCGGCGTCGACCGTGATGTAAGGCGCGCCGTTGTGGCTGCCGGTGGCGTTGACCAGGGTCACGCCGGCCGGCAAGCCGTCGAATGCGACCTGGATCGGGCCGTTCAGCGCCGCCGCCCCCGTGTTGGTGACGGTGAACGTGCTGCCGTACTTGCCGGTGGCGCGGTTGTACACCAGGCCGCTGCCCACGGCGCGCACGCTGGCGCTCACGTCCACGTAGGCCGGTTGCAGATTCAGGCTGATCACGACCGGATCATGGTCGGAGGCGCGGTAAGGCTGGGCCGTGTACAGGTCTTGCTGCTTGCCGTCCAGGTTGTAGTCGATCACGCTCGGCTCGTCGGCGTTGATGTGCCATTCCGCGGCGCCGGCCACCTGGCCGCTCATTGTTGCGCTGGCCAGTGCGTGGTCCAGGTAGCCGCTCTGGCTGTCGAAGATGAACGAGTACGGCATGCCGTTCGGGCGCACATAGCGTTCCAGCTGGTTCACGTAGCCGCTGGCCGTGATGACGTTGATGGGATCTTCGAAACCGTGCGCATTGAAGTCGCCGATCAACAGCACGTCCGGATCACCGGCGGCGGCCACCACTTGCGGCACGAAGCTGCCCAGCAGACGGTTGGCCTGCTGGATGCGGGTGGCGTTCCAGCAACCCTGGCTGTCGCCACGGTCCGTGTCGGGGCCGGTGCCGGTGGGGCAGCCGCCCTTGGACTTGAGGTGGTTGACCACCAGCGAGAACTTCTCGCCGTTGGCGGCGCGGAAGGTCTGCGCCATCGGCGGCCGGTTGTTGATGCTGTCGCCATCGGACAGCGCGCCGCCCACCAGCGCCAGCTTGGCCGGCTTGTAGATCATGGCCACCCGGATCGCATCCGTGCCCGTATCGGCCGGCCTGGGCACCACCGCGTAGGTGGGCACGCCGATGGCCGCGTTGAGCGCGTTGACCAGGTAGCTGACCGTGGTCTCGCCGTTGTTCTGGATTTCCATCAGGCCGTAGACGTCGGCGTCGATGGCTTTCAGCTCACCCACGATCTTGTCGCGCTGGCGCACGAATTCCGTCATGTTGTCGGCGCCACGGCAGTTGGCCCTGGACACGCTGCCCCCCAGCGAACAGCCCTGGTTGCTGGCCCCTTCCACGTTACCGCCGTTGGTGAAGGTGGTGAAGAAATTGAGCACGTTGGCGCTGGCCACCCGCACGTTGCCGGCCGCGATGGCGGGCGCCGTGGTACGTGGATTGTCGCGCGAAAATTGCGGCGCCACGGTCGGCTGCAGCTTGTAGGCCGCCCCGCCACCGCCCTTGGCGCCAAAGTCGATCACGCCCGTCAGGTCGGCCACCGTGTCGCCGGCGCGGACGGTGCCATCCTGGCCCAGGTAGGGAATGGTGGGTGGGGTGACGAACAGGCCGTCGTCGAGCACGATCAGGTTTTGCGTGTTGGCTGCCGCCAGCGCCAGCGCCTCGGGCGTGCGCGGCGGGTAGCGGTTGGTGGGCACTTCCAGCCGGCCCGATGACAGGCTCAATTCGCCGCGGGTGCCGAGGAACTCCGATTGCGACACGGTCAGCGGGCGGACGAAGCGCACCAGCATGCCTTCCACCTGGCCCAGATTGACGTTGGGCAGGTCGATATTGGTGGGCATGACGCTGTGGCCGCCGCTTTGGGTGACGACGGCCGTCACGTCCTTGAGCTCCGTCACGGAATGGCTGGCGCCGGTGGGCGTATATTCGTAGACCGTGCCCGTCACCCGCACCTGGTCGCCCGGCTGGGCGCTGTTGCTGGTGCTGCCCGTGTAGACGAAGATACCGTCCGACGTGGTGGGGTCGCCGTCGCCCGCCGCGTCCTGCATGAAGAAGCCGGTCCCCACTTTGAGCGTGAGCACGCCTTCCGTCGTTTGCACGGTGCCGGCGTAAGGGCTGGTGGCGCCCGGGCCCTGGATCTGGGGAATGCTGTGGGTGATGCCGGCCAGTGGCGTCACGTTCACGGTGACGGCGCAGCTGACGCTCTGGCCCTGGTCGTTGCCGAAGCTGATGGCCACCGGGTAACTGCCCACCGGCACGGCGCCGCCCACGTTCAGGCTGACGCTGGCGTTCTCGCCCGCCGCGCCGGCGGCGCTGAAGTTAAGCAGGCTGATGCCGGGCACGGCCGCCGATGTGATGGTGGCGCGGTTGACCACGCCATCGACGTCCGTGGCCGACAGCATGGCGCCACCGCCGCTGCCGGCCGCCAGCGCCAGCGTGGCCGGACAGGTGGCCACGATGGGCAGCACCACGGGCGCGCCGCACACGCGCAGGTCCGAGGCGCTGTTGCGCGGCGCGGGCGCGGCCGTGCTGAAGTCGGCCGCGTTGCTGTCCGTGTCGGCGCAGCCATAGTCACCGCGCACGGCGGCCGTGGTATTGGACAGGCCGGGGCCGGGTGCGCCCTCGTAGCCGTTGGCCGTGTTGCCGTAGCCAAGCAGGTCGCGCAGTGCGCCGCCGGTGGGATTGCTGACGTTGAAGGCGGTGGTGCTGGCCGCCAGCGCCACCTTGCCGGCCGTGCCGCTCATGGCGATGGTGCCGGTGGCCTGCGGCGTGGGCAGGGCCGTGGTGCCGCCGGCGCCCATGGCTTCCTGCACCAGCAGGTACTGGCCCGGTTGCAGCGTCACATTGGGCAGCGGCGTCACTTGCCAGGCTGCGCCGGCCGCGCTGGCGGCGCTGGCGTACTGCACGCTCCAGCCGTTCAGGCTGACGGGGCTGGCGCCGCGGTTGAACAGCTCGATGAAATCGTTTTTGTAGGTGGCGCCGGAATTGCCGCCGCCGCCATAAACCTGGCTGATGACGACGTCGGCAGCGAGCGCCGGCAAGCCCAGGCTGGCCAGCAGCGCGGCCAGCACGGTGCGGCGGCCCAGCGTGGCCACCGTGCGCGCGGCGTGAGAGGGAACGTAAAAAGTCATGGTCTTTCCTGTCTGTTGAATATGCAATCTTGCTAATTACATATTAATGACAGGGCATGACAACTTGATGACATCCGCCTGGCCCGACCGGCCTGAAGAATGGGCGGGGTCAGTGGCCTAATGCGGGCGGTACGGCGCGGCCAGCGGCTCGCCGATGAACAGGCCCTGGGCCGGCCAGGCCACGCTGCGCCAATAGGCTTCGATGGCCGTGGCGCCGCCCAGGTAATGCTTGAGCAGCACGGTGGGATGGGGGAATTTCTGCCAGTAGTTGCAAGGCTCGGATACGGAACCGTAGCTGGCCGTGGCGCCCGCCTCCAGCCAGCGCAAGCTGCTCATCTGGCTCTCGCCCAACAAGTCGCCACCGAACGAGGTCAGGTGGTCGGCCAGCGCGCCCGGCAGGAATTGCAGCGTCTCCAGCTGTTCCACCTTGGCCTTGCCGGTCTGGTACACCATGATGTCCTTGACGTCGGCGATGCTGTCGGCGCGCAGCGTGCGGATGGTCAACTGCTGCTGGGGCAGTACCATGGAGCGGGGAAAGTACACGGACCGGCTGTTGCGCGCCGTCTCGCTGGTGGCCAGGTAATAGGCCGTGGCCGGCTGCACGCGAAACCCGCTGGCCTTGCCGCGCATGATCAGGGCCTTGGCCTCCTCCACCGACTCGGTGGGCATCAGCATCGACAGCCGCAAGCCAAAATCGGGATACGGCCGGCTGGAGGCGGCGTTGAAATAGGGACTGGGCTTGCTCGCTTCACACGGTTTCTCGCACAGGCCGGCATCGAAACCGAGCGTAAAGGCGGCCGTGATGGCATTGCATTCGACGGCATACGGCGCCGTCCACACCATCAGCACGGCCTGGATGCCGGGCGGCAGCTGCAACTCGATCACATTGCGCAGGTGGCGGAACTGGTCGGCCGTGAGCTTGCGGGGTTTGCCGGGAATGTTGACGTGCACCACATTGCAGGCCGGGATGTTGCGCGCCTGGCGGTAGTATTCGCCGATGGCCACGCTGTTCGGTTCATCGTCGTTGATGACCACGGCCAGTTGCGACGATTGCAGGCCCGTGGCCGGCGGCGGCCCGGCCAAGGCGGGCAGGCAGCACAGGCTGCCGCAAAGAGTCAGGAACGCGCGCAAGAACGGAGCCTTTGGAATAAGTGGGCGGCGGCACATGCCGCCGTCCGGATTATAGCGCCTTCCCCGTTCCCGTCCAGCGGCCTCAGGCGCGCTGGTAGACGTCCTCGAAACGCACGATGTCATCCTCGCCCAGATAGCTGCCCGACTGCACTTCGATCAGGTGCAGCGGCACCTTGCCGGGATTTTCCAGCCGGTGGTTCATGCCGATCGGGATGTAGGTCGATTCGTTTTCCGTCAGCAGGCTGACCTTGTCGCCGCAGGTGACGCGGGCCGTGCCGCTGACCACCACCCAGTGCTCGGCGCGGTGGTGGTGCATCTGCAGCGACAGCTTGCCGCCCGGATTGACGGTGATGCGCTTGACCTGGAAGCGCTCGCCCATGTCGATGCCCTCGTAGCACCCCCACGGACGGTACACCTTGGTGTGGTGCAGGTGCTCGGTGCGGCCCTCGGCCTTCAAATGGTCGACGATCTGCTTGACGCGCTGCACCTGGTCCTTGTGTGTCACCAGCACGGCGTCGGCCGTCTCCACCACCACCAGGTCCTTGACCCCGACCACGGCCACGATGCGGCTCTCGGCCCGCACCAGCGAACCGGACACGTCGTCCAGGTAGACGTCGCCGCGCACCACGTTGCCATTCTCGTCGCCCTGCTGCACTTCCCACAGGGCCGACCAGGAACCGACGTCGCTCCAGCCGATCGCGGCCGGCACCACCACGGCGTGGCGGGTGTGTTCCATCACGGCGTAGTCGATCGAGTCCGACGGGCAGGCCGTGAACGCCGCTTCGTCCAGGCGGCAGAAATCGAGGTCGCGGTAACCCTGGGCCACGGCCGCCGCGCAGGCGTCGGCGATGGCCGGCGCGAACTGGCGCAGCTCATCGAGATAGCTGGTGGCGCGGAACAGGAACATGCCGCTGTTCCAGTAATAATTACCGGCCGCCACAAAGCCCTGGGCCGTTTCCAGGTTGGGCTTTTCGACGAAACGGTCGACCTTGTAGCATTGGGGGGCGCCTGCCGCGGCGCCGCTCTGGATGTAGCCATAGCCCGTTTCCGGCGCCGTCGGCACGATGCCGAAGGTGGCCAGCGCACCCTCGGCCACCGGCACGCACGCCTGTTCGATGGCCGCGTAGAACGCGTCCACGTCGGCGATCACGTGGTCGGCCGGCAGCACCAGCATCACGGCCTCCGGATCGATCGCCTGCAGGTAGTGGGCGGCGGCGGCCACGGCCGGCGCCGTGTTGCGGCCCACCGGTTCCAGCAGGATGCCCAGCGGCGCCATGCCGATCTCGCGCATCTGTTCGGCCACCAGGAAGCGGTGCTCATTGCCGCACACGATCAGCGGCTGCATCAGCTGCGGCCGGCCGGCCAGGCGCAGCGCCGTCTCCTGCAACATGGTGTGCTCGGTCACCAGCGGCAGCAACTGCTTGGGCAGCACGGCGCGCGACAGCGGCCACAAACGGGTGCCCGAACCGCCGGACAGGATGACTGGATAAATCTTCATGCTCTATTTCTCTTTTCCATTAATTCAGTGTTCGGTTCCGGACGCCGCCCACGGCGCCGGTCGCGCGCATTGGCCCAGGCCTCGGAATCGTAATCAGAGGCGTGTTTCATCTCCCCGGCACGGTTGACACTATAGTCCTTGAACACGATCATTTCGTTCAAAGAAACATTTTCTAACACACGAGTATATTCGAACAACACACTGCGCACCACGTTGGCGCCACGGCACACATGGCTGCCGTGGCCGATCCAGGTGGGGCCGACGATGGTCACGCCGGCCTCGATGCGGGTGCCCGAGCCGATGTAGACCGGCCCCTCAATGCGCGTGTCCTGCCAGTCGATGCTGGTGTTCTGGCCGACCCACAGGCCGTCGTTGATCTGGATGCCGGGCATGTGCAGGTTGGCCACCTCCCCCATCAACACGCTCTGGCACACTTCCCAATAGTCGCGCACGCTGCCGATGTCGATCCAGTTGAAGCGGCGCGTCTGGGCATAGAACGGCAAGCCCCGTTCGGCCAGCAGCGGGAACAGGTCTGAGCCGATATCGAACGGCCGGTCGGAAGGGATCAGGTCGATCACTTCCGGTTCGAAGATATAGATGCCGGTGCTGACCCGGTTCGACAGTGCCTCATGCTGGCGCGGCTTTTCCTGGAACTGGGTGATGCGGCCCGCCGCGTCGGTGACCACCACGCCATAGCTTTCCACCTTGTCCCACGGCACCTCGGTGGTGATCACGGTGGCCAGCGCACCCTTGCGGCGGTGCTCGAACAGGGCCGACTTCAAGTCCAGGTCGATCAGCGCGTCGCCGCACAGCACGATGGTGGTGTCGTCGAAGAAGCCGCCGAACTCCTGGATTTTCTTCATGCCGCCGGCCGAACCGAGCGGCTCGGGCACCACCTCGCCCTCGTCGTTGGTGTAGCCTTCAAAGGAATAACCGATCTGCACGTCGAACTGGTGGCCTTCGCCGAAATACTCCTCGATCTTCTCGTGCAGATAGCTGACGTTGACCATGATCTCCGTCACGCCATAGCGGTGCAAGTGCTCGATCAGGTAGGCCATCACGGGCTTGCCCAGGATGGGGATCATGGGCTTGGGCAAGTCATAGGTCAGCGGACGGACCCGCGTACCTTTACCTGCCGCCAATATCATCGCTTTCATGCTGTCTCTCTTGTTATTTGGGGCTGGACTGCCAGCGCCATGCGTCCACGCACATCTGGGCGATACCGCGCTCGGCCTTCCAGCCCAGTTCGCGCTCGGCCAGTCCGGCGTCCGCGTAACAGGACGCGATGTCGCCGGCGCGGCGGGCCACGATCTGGTACGGCACGGGCCGGCCACTGGCCTGCTCGAACGCGCGCACCATCTCCAGCACGCTGTTGCCGCGGCCCGTGCCCAGGTTGTAGGTGACGATGCCGGGACCGGCCGCCAGTTTATCGAGCGTCTTCAAATGGCCCAGCGCCAGGTCGACCACGTGGATGTAGTCGCGCATGCCGGTGCCGTCCGGGGTCGGGTAGTCGCCGCCGTAGACGGACAGGAACGCGCGCCGGCCATCGGCCACCTGGGCGATGTAGGGCAGCAGGTTGTTGGGGATGCCGTTCGGTTCCTCGCCGATCAGGCCGCTCTCATGGGCTCCCACCGGGTTGAAGTAGCGCAGCAGCGCGATCTGCCAGCTGTGATCTGCGCGGTACAGGTCGCGCAGCATGTCTTCCACGATCAGCTTGCTGCGGCCATACGGATTGGTGGCCGACAGCGGGAAGTGTTCGTAGATGGGCACCGAGGCCGGATCGCCATACACGGTGGCCGAGGAGCTGAACACCAGCCGCTTGACGCCGAACTTGGCCATCGTCTCGAACAGCACGATGCTGCCCGACAGGTTGTTGTCGTAGTAGCGCAGCGGCTGCTCGACCGATTCGCCCACCGCCTTCAGGCCGGCGAAGTGGATCACGGCGTCGATGGCGTGGGCCGCGAACACGGCCTCCACGCCGGCCCGGTCGCGCACGTCCGTTTCGACGAAGGTGAAGGGCCGGCCGGCGATGGCGCACACGCGGTCATAGACGGACGCCTTGGCGTTCGACAGGTTGTCGAGCACCACCACCTCGTGGCCGGTGGCCAGCAGTTCGACGACGGTATGGGAGCCGATATAGCCCATGCCGCCGGTGACAAGTATCTTCATTTGCTCTCTTTTCGTTGGAAAGGCGGCACGGCGTCCGGCCGCGGCGCGTTGGCCGAGTACAGGCGTTCGTAGGCGGCCAGCAGCTTGGGCGCCTCATATTCCCATTCCAGTTCATTGATCACGCGGTTGCGGCCATAGGCGCCCATGCGCTCGCGGCGGGCCGGATCGTCCAGCAGCTCGACGATCTTGTGCGCCATGTCGACCGGGTCGTTCTTGCGCGCGTACAGCGACGCTTCCTGGGCCGACACCTTGCCTTCGACCAGGTCGAACTGGACGATCGGCTTGCCCAGCGCCATGTATTCCATGATCTTGTTCATGGTCGACTTGTCGTTCATGTCGTTGGCCACGTCCGGGTTGACGCACACGTCGGCCGTGTTGAGCATCTCCAGCAGTTGCTGGTCGGGCACGCGGCCCGTGAAGGTCACATAGTCGGCGATGCCCATCGCGGCCGCCATCTGTTGCATCTGCTCCAGCGAGGTGCCGCCCCCCACCAGGCCGAACTGCACGTCGGTGCGGCCCAGGGTCCGGATCAGGTATTGGGCCGATTGCAGCAACAGGTCTATGCCTTCCTGCGCCCCCATCACGCCCACGTAGCCCACCAGGTAGGCCCTGCCACGCTTGAGTTCAGGCACCGGCGGCAGCACTTTCAAGCGGTCCAGCTTGGGACCGCTGCGCACCACGTAGCACTTGTCCGGGTCCATGCCGCCGCGTTCGATGGCGATCTTCTTGTACGACGCGTTGGTGGCGATCGACACGTCGGCCGTCTTGAACGACCAGCGCTCGAACAGCACCATCAGCTTGTAGAAGAAGTCGCGCCGGCCGAACTTGGCCTCGTACAGCTCCGGGTTGATGTCGTGGTGGTCGAACAGGAACTTCTTGCCCATCAACAGCTTGAAGAAGCCGCCGATCAGGAACAGCAGGTCGGGCGGATTGCAGGCGTGGATCACGTCGAAGCCGCGCGCGAACTGCACCTTCCACGCCAGGCGGAAGGTGTGGAACAGCGCTAGCGAGTATTCCACCAGGTAGCCCTTGGCGCCCTCCGCCTCCAGCGGCAGCCGGTAGCGGTGGATGTGGATGCCGTCGATCTGCTCGTAGCGCGCTTCATAGCCCTTGCCCGTGGGGCAGATGATGGACACTTCGTAGCCGTGCGCGTGCAAGGTGGTCGCCTCCTGCCACACGCGCCGGTCGAACGGCGACGGCAGGTTCTCGACCAGGATCAGGACCCTGCGCTTACCTTTACCAGCAGATGCCATCGTACTGCCCCCCGCTTTGTTCCTTGCTGATACGTACCAGGTCGACGATGCTCTGGCCGGCCTTGAGCTGGCCCGGCACGGTCTTGAACTCGGCCGCGCCGTTGCCGATCACGATGGTCTCGGCGAAGGCCAGCACTTCCTCCATGGAATTGACCATCAGCTTGGAAATGTGCGGGATGTGGTTCAGGATGTAGTCCTGGTTGGCGCCCGTCAGCGCGGCCAGGTTGACGTTCTTGTCGTACAGCTTGAGCTCGTAGCCCTTGCCCAGCAAGTGCTCGATCACATCCACCAGCGGCGATTCGCGCAAATCGTCGGTGCCGGCCTTGAACGAGAAACCGAGGATGCCGACCTTGCGCGCGCCCTTGTCCATGATCATCTTCAAGCCCTTGTCGACTTGTTTCTGGTTCGATGGCAGGATGGCATTGAGCAGCGGCAGTTCCAGGTCCAGGCTGCGCGCCTTGTAGGTCAGCGCGCGCACGTCCTTGGGCAGGCAGGAGCCGCCGAAGGCAAAGCCGGGCTTCATGTAATACGACGACAGGTTGAGCTTGGTGTCCTGGCAGAAGATCTCCATCACCTGATGGCCGTCGATGCCGACCGCCTTGCAGATGTTGCCGATCTCGTTGGCGAACGCCACCTTGACGGCATGCCAGGTGTTGTCCGTGTACTTGACCATTTCCGCCGTTTCCACCGTGGTGCGCACTAGCGGCGCGTCCATCTTCTCGTACAGCTGCACCAGCATGGCGCCGGCCTTGGCGTCGCTCTCGCCGATCACGGTCTTGGGCGGGTGGTAGTAATCGTAGACGGCCGTGCCTTCGCGCAGGAATTCCGGGTTGTTGCAGACGCCGAAGTCGAGCCCGGCTTTCTTGCCCGAAGCCGCCTCCAGGGTGGGGATCACCACGCTGCTCATGGAACCGGGCAGCATGGTGCTGCGCGCCACCACCACGTGGAAGCCGGCCTTGTCCTTGATGGCGGCGCCGATCTGCTCGCACACCTTGCGCACGTGGCTCAAGTCCAGGTTGCCGTTGAGCTGGGACGGTGTGCCGACGCAGATCAAGGACATGTCGCTGCCCAGCACGGCGTCGCGCACATCGACCGTGGCGCGCAGCCGGCCGGCCTTGACGGTGGCGGCGATCATGTCGCCGATGTCCTTTTCGATGATGGGCGTGACGCCCTGGTTGATCAAGTCCACCTTGGTACGGTTGGGATCGACGCCGATCACCTCATGACCGTCCGTGGCCAGGCAACCGGCCGATACCGCGCCCACATACCCCAGGCCAAAAATGCTGATTTTCAAAATATACTCCTCAATAAGTGGTCGATGCCGGCGCCAAGCGCAAGTCAATCTCGGTCATAATTTCTGTCGTGCCATGAATGGCGCCTTGCCACACGGCGGTGGTAATCGGGGTCTTGCTGTCGAACGTGCGGGAAATCCAGCCGGCCGGCGGCGCCTCGCTGGCGCGCAACAGGCGCACGCCGGCGCCGAACGCGCAGCGCATCGCCAGGCCATGACGCGCGCCCTGCGCCAGCAGCGCCGGGCCGTCGGCGCTCACCTGGCAGCGTTCGGCGAAGTGCCAGTGCAAGGCCACTTGGTGCTCACGTCGGCATTGTAATATATCTTTAATAACAATACGGTGACGCGTCGTATCGTACGCGACCTCGCGCCGGTGGCGCACGGGGTCAGCCAGCCGGGTATAGCCGTCATGTTCGCCGGCGAACACTTGCACGGCCCCATCGGGCGCATGGCGCAGCAAGCGGGCTTGCGCCTTGCGCAGCCACATGAAATTGCCGCCGATCTCGGACTGGTCCTGGCCATCCACGGCCACCGTGTTGTGGGCGGCCGTACTGCGGAAATAATCACGCCACAATTGCTGGGTGTGATAGGCGTAGGTGCCGGGGTCGATCAGCAACTCCTCGCCCCCCAGCGACAGGGTAAACGCCAGCGCGTCCGCATGACCGTGGGCCGCGATCGACAGGTAGCCGAGCGGCGCGCAATCGGCCACCAGGCGCACTTCGCGCGGCGTGCCGAAATCCGTGCCCAGCAGGTAGTAGCCGCCTTCGGGGAAAGCCCGCACCGGTTGCTCGGGGCCGGCCACGGCCAGCGCATCCCAGCGCCGCCGCCCTTGCGCGCCGAACAGCCAGGCGTTCTTGTCGTCGAAGTGGCCGGCCTTGCGCTTGAAGTCGGCGCGCCCGTACAGCACGGCGCAACTGGCCAGCAGCGAACGGTACGGCGACCAGCCGGCCTCATGCGCCAGGCGCACCATTTGCGCGTCGTCGGCGTCGCCCGTCATGGGCATATTGCCGCCCACGTCCTGCAAGGCGGCGATAAATTCGGCCAACCGTTCCAGCCGGTCGCGGTAGGCGGGCGAGAACGCGACACCGTGGGCCTGGCCGATCAGCAGGCACAGCAGCATCATGTCCATCACTTCGTGCTGGTAATACACGGCTTGCTCGCGGTTCACGCCGTCGGCCGTATTCTGGCGCAGCGCTTCCCGCTCCAGGCCGCGCTGGGCCAGCGTGCGCCAGCGCGCGCTGGCGGGCCAGCACGGCCACACCAGGCTGGCCACGAACAGCCCCATGTATTCACCGAACAGGTGGTTGTTGGCCGACGAGTGGCGCGAAAAATAGCCGGCGATGAAGTGGCAGTGCTGGTACACGCTGTCCTGCCACTGGCGCAGGAAGCGCTGGCCGGCCTCGCCCTCGAACAGGGGCGAGGCCAAGCCGCCCAGCAACTCCCAGGCGAACGCCCAGTTCAGCAGGCGCACCGCCAGCTCCAGCGCGCTGGTCCAATGCACGCCCTGCGGATAGGGGCACTGCTCGAACCATGAGGTCAGCAGCAAGCGCGCGCCCTCGGCGTAGCGGGCTTCGCCCGTCACTTTCCACGCCTGGGCCAGCGTCACCAGTTCCAGGTGCCGGCTCGGTTCCCACAAATACTTGATGTCGCCCACCACCCGCTCGCTGCGGTAATCGATGGCCTTGCCCAAGCCCATGGGCGCCTCCGTGCCCGTCTTGGGGTCGCGGTTCCAGCGCGGCGGAAAGCCCAGCGCCGCGCCGCGCAGCGCGAACACGTTCCAGCGGCCGGCCAGGATGGCGTCAGCTGCCGCGCACAGGGCGGCCGGGTCGGCGCAGACCACGTCGCCGGGCAGGAACGATGGGGCCGCCGCGACCGCGGCCGGCGCCGGCACGGTGGCGACCAGGCCCAGGCCGAACTTGCTGGCCTTCTTTTGCAACAGTTGCCGCACGCGCCATGCGATCTCCGCCACGCCCATCAGTTTCAGGCGGTTGTATTTCCAGACCAGTGACGTCATTTCTGCGCGAACCCCCAGGCGTGGTAAATGGCTTCCAGCTGCGGCAGCACGGCCTGCGTGGAAAACGTGGTTTCCACCTTGCGGCGGGCGGCCGCGCCCATCTGGCGCGCCAGTTCAGGCTCGGCCAGCAAGCGGGCCCAGCGTTCCGCCAGGCTGTCCACATCCCCCGGCGTCACCAGAAAGCCTTCCACCCCATCGGTCACCGCTTCCGGGATGCCGCCCACCGGCGTGGTCAGTACCGGCAAGCCGGCCGCCATCGCTTCCAGCACGCTCATCGGCAACCCTTCGTTATACGATGGCAGGACATACAAGGTGGCGCTGTCCAGGCAATCCTGTTTGGCCTGACCGCTGACCCATCCCAGCAACTCGACATGCTCGGCCAGCCCCAGTTCACTGGCCCGGGCCCGGACCTGCTCGATTTCGCCGTCGCCACCGAGCCGCAAACGCCATGGCGCCGCCAGGCCGCGGGCGGCCTGCAACAAGTCGTACGTGCCCTTGTTATGGCCCAGGCGGCCAAAGCACAAGGTTTGCCCCGCCGTGCGGCGCTCCCAGCCGGTGGCCTGTTGCGGCAACTGCACCGGGTTGTAGATGGCGCTGATACGCCCGTTGGCGCTCATGCCGCCCACCCACGCTTGCCAGCTGCGCGAGAGCACGACGATGTGGGCCGCATGGTCGAAAATATAACGCACCAGCCGTTGCCGCAGCGGGCCGCAGTCCTGTTCGTAAAACTGGTGAAAAGCGCCGCTGTGCAAATGCAGCACGGCCGGCACCCGGAACAGGAAGGCCGGCAGGAAAAACAGCGCCTTGCGCCAGAAACTGGCGCGGCGCGACACGTGCACGTGCACCAGGCCCACCTGGCCCGTCAGCAACAGGCCCGCATAGCGCAACAGCGCCCGGGCCAGGATGGCCAGCTTGGCCAAGGCGCCACCATCGCAATGGGTGGCAAGGTAGATAATGGGATAACGCTGGAACAGACCTGCCGCGCGGTACACATTGACCACGGCGGAAATCCCGCCCATGGTGTCGAAACGCGTTCCGACCATGATGATTTTCTTCATATACTCTCAATTTACGGGCCACGCGCCGGTGCGCGTGGCCGTCGCCGGGCGCGCACCGGCCCGCAACGCTATCATTCTATCAAGTAGTGGCGGCCACACGATAGCATTTTGTAATCATTTATTCCATTTCCCGGGGCGCGGCGTCCACCGCCCTGGCCGGGACGGGCCGGGCCGGCACCCCCGCCACCGTCACGCCAGGCGCCACGTCGTTCAGCACCACGGCGCCGGCGGCCACCTTGGCGCCGGCGCCGATGGTGACCGGGCCCAGGATTTTCGCTCCCACCCCCAGGAACGCGCCATCATGAATGACGGGCACCTCATGCCGGCCGCCGCGCCCGCCGATCACCACTTGCGCCCCCACATAGATGTCCGAGCCCAGCACGGCGCGCTCATGCACCACGACGCCCAAGCCCTGATAGGCGAACGTGACACGCGCCCCGACCCGCACCGAAGGCGGCAGCACCACGGCAAACAGAATACGGTTGAGTACATACAGGCAGCGTGGCAAGACCGGCACGCCCAGCCGGTGCAAGTACGCATACAAGCGAAACAGCTGTATCATGGCCGCCCCTTCACGATGCGCGCTCGGCCGGCACAGCCGGTACCGTGCCGCGCACCAGCTGGCTATATCGGCTGGCCACCTGCTGCGCGATCACCCGGTAACTGCGGTGTTGCTCGATGTAGGCCGGCCCCAGCGCGGCACGGGCGCGGGCGGCCGCGCCGTCGGCCAGAATGCGCAACATGCCGTCGGCCAAGTCCGGCACCGCGCTGGCCGTCAACCAACCCGCCTGACTGGCATCCAGCACCGCCATCTGATCCGGATTGTCATTGCCCACGCAAGGCAAGGCCAGCGCCAAGTATTCCAGGATCTTGGTGGGTGAACTGATATCGAGCAAAGCGCCGCGCGGTACATAGGATACGGCCAGGTCGGCGCCGGCCAGCAGCGGCCACGCTTCGCGCGCGGCCATCCAACCGGTCACATGCACCGACGCACCAACGCCGGCCGCAGCCGCATAGGCCAGCAGCGCATCGAGATCGCCCCGGTTGCTGGCGTCGCCGATCAGCAACAGGCGGGCAGCAGGATGGAGGCGTTGGACGCGCAGCAGCGCATCGATCAACACATGCGGGCAACGGGGCCGGTCCAGCGTGCCCAGGTAGGCGATCACGGGGAGACCATCCCAGCCAGGCAGGCGCCGGGCCACGACACCGTGCGGACCAAGCACCTCGGTATCGACGCCCATGGGCACAGCACTCAGCTTGTCGCGCGCGATACCCTGCGCGGCCATCAACTCCAGCATGGCCGCGCTTTGCACGAACACATGGCTGGCGCCCGGCAATACCACCCGGTTCAGCAGCCAGCGCTCGGCCAGCCCCTTCCACAACACCAGATAGGCGCGCACGCCGCCACCATTCTGGAGCTGGGCGCGGGCATTCCCGATGCGCCCGTCGCACATCAGGAACGACATCCAATAGACGAAAGGGATGCCTTTCAGGCGGGCCCACAACATCGCCAGCAAGCCGATGGCGGCCATGTCGCGCACCTGGATCACGTCGCAGTTATGTTTGTCGGCCCGCCACAGCAGGCGCACGCACAGGGCCAGATAGGCCAGTTCGCGCCGCAGGCGGCTGCCGTGATAGGGAGAACGGGTGACCTGGCCGTCCGCGGCCGACGCCGCGTCCTTGCCATTGGATGGCCCCACCAGGTGGCACGCCACGCCCAGCCGCGGCAAATATTTACCGAACAACACGGCCACATCGGCGCGAAAGGTGGGTAACGGCTCCGGAACAAACTGCAGCAGCCGCAACGGGGAAGAAGAATTCAATGCATGCCTCGCTAGCGAAAAAAAAAGGAAGCGACCACGGTCGCTTCCTTTATTGTACATCCGTCAACCAAATCCGGCTGACGTACTGGTGCGCGGGGCGCTTACTGCGGCAGGCTGATGGTCACTCCCCCCACGGTCAGGCTGCGGCCCGAGGCCGTATTGACCACCGTCACGGTCGGATGCTTGCAACCCACGTCGAGCAACATCAGGAACTCGGCCGACAACTGGGAACTCGTCTTTTTGTATACGCCATGATATTCCGTCGTCCCCGGCTGCGGGGCCGGCCCGGTCACCGCCGCATAGGTCTGGCCGGAATTGTTCGGAATCGGCCGCACGCAAACGGACTGGTCGACGTTGACGACCTGCGCCTCGCCCGTGGCGGCATTGACGGTGATCGGCACTGGCGCGTGCAGGTTCCACTCGAAGACGTGGGCCGCCGGCGCCGTCACCTTGTCACGCACCACGAAGGCATCTTGCGCGCGGAAATACCAGAGCTGGCGCCGGTTCGACGTCAGCGCGCCGGCGAAGGCCGCCGTGGCATCGCCCTCCACGTAATCGTAGTTGCTGTTGGTGGTGGAATAGCCGACGATCTGGCCGTTGAACAGCATCGGATCGCTGTAGCCGGTGGTATTCTGGCCGAGGCCGCCATCGTAGGTGAGCGCGTTTTTCGACTTGGTCTGACGATACCAGCCACTCCACATCGGCGAATTGTACCAGTCATACCAGCCGGTCCCGATCAGCAGACGACGTGCGCCTTTGCTCAACGTAAAGGCGTTCTGATCGCCATGGCTATGATTGAACGAGCCGTACGGACTGGCCTTGAAATACAGCGACGTGCGCAAGGGGTCGGCGATGTTGCTGTGGAAGGCAGCCCAGCCAATACTGGGAATGTA
Organism: Rugamonas apoptosis; assembly: GCF_014042355.1. Lineage (GTDB taxonomy): Bacteria > Pseudomonadota > Gammaproteobacteria > Burkholderiales > Burkholderiaceae_D > Rugamonas > Rugamonas apoptosis. The sequence goes on along the minus strand of NZ_JACEZU010000014.1, from coordinate 114,946 downwards.
GATCGAATTACTTGGCGCCACTGCCGTGGCCACGGTCAGCACCGGCAGCGGATACTGGATCTGCAACTGCGTCAGCGGATCCTCGTCACCGGTGATGTTCTTGTAGTACCACAACGCTTGCGGCGTGGGGATACGCGACGCCAGCGCTTTCATGAAACGCAGGTCAGGCTTGCTTTCATTCGAGTCGCCAAAGGCGTGCACCTGCGACCCGGGCGGGGTGAAATACATGAACATTTTCAGGAAGCCCATGGTCCAAGGCTTATTGAACATATTCAAGCCCGACGCCGTGCTCATAGGCTGCCATACTTGCAACGACGCATCGATCGCGTATTGCCCATAGGCCGTACCGTTGGCATAACCGCCTTCCGCGCCGCTCCAGTGGAACACGTAATTGATGTAATTACGGAAAGAAAAATCAAACCAGGTCGCCGCGGCCGGCACATCGCCCAAGCTCAGCGTGGCCACCAGGGCCAGGTAACCGAGGTTGGAGCCACCATGCTCATCAAATGGCATCTGATCGAGCCAACCGTTTTGACGGGACAGATCATTATAGACGTCGGTGGCACGGGCCGCCGCATTGTTCAACCAGGCGGCGCGCCGGGTCGCATCGAGGTCGGCGTACAGGAAGTCCACGCCCTTGGCGAGCGAGGCCGCGATGGGCAAGGTCATCGTATCGAATTGCGCGTAGCTGGTCGGCCCGCTGGGGCTGAGGCTGGCCAATTGGTCGCCACGCGTGATGGCCTCGGTCAAATAAGTCCGGTCGCCGGTCAGGCGATAGATCAGCGCCGCGCTCTCCAGCTGACGCCGGACGATATTGACGTGGGTGCGGATATTGGTCCATTGGGCATTGGTGTCGGCCGTCACCAGGGTGCTGCTGGTGACGAGCGGCCACAAGGAATCGGACACGGGCGGTTCACTCGTCACGGTAGCGAGGACGGCGTTCTGCAAGCGCGTGAGGGCGTTGCCGCGCTCGGCGACCATGCCGGCGGACCAGCTGCTACGAATCGGCATGCCATTGGGCATGGCACGCGGCCGGGCGCGGTTGATGATGTTCGTGCGCAACACGCTCGAATCGGGCACTTCGAATACGGCCGAGCTGCTATTGAGGATGAAGGTGCGCGGTGTCGACCAATCCGTGCTGGTGCCGCCGGGACGCACGCGCCAGCTGTAGGACCCCAGCGCCATGGCTTTGGTCGGCAAATACCAATTCTTGTCCACGGTCACGGTCGTGACCTGGCCCGCCAATGGACCGGTAATTTCCAGTACATAGGTCGCTGGCAGCGTCGAATGGCGCGACCAGGAAAACGCGGGCGGATTCTGCGCCTGTTGCTCCGAATTGGCCGGCAACGGCCTGGCGTTCAAGGGGTAGCTCGACTGAGCCCAGTCGGCATAGCAGGCATTCCAGGCGAGCGCTGAGGTGACCAGCAGCGCGCCCCGAATCAGCGATAATTTATTGAAGCTCATAGGATTCTCCAAAAGCGAGAGAGGGGATGATCCGCCGGCACAGCAAGCAAAAAACACAGCGAACGTCGCCGGATGGGGGGCACGGCGCTACGTTCAACACATTGCCATTATTTCCATATTGAATTGTAAGTTTCCGTGCGTTATTATTTTTCTTTGACCCGCACTCGGTAATACTATACATCAGAAGCAACAGTGGCCGTGCTCTTTTTTTACGCGCCGCACTTTTTCCGTTGCCGCAACAGCAGCCCTCCGCCCGGCAAACACATGGCCAACGTGACCCACCAGCGCTTCGCCGCCACCCCGCCCGGGATCGCCAACAAGTCGGCCAGGGCCGCGCGACGTTGACCTGACAGCAATGTGGTGCGGGCCACACTGATGCGGGCGTCGGCCACCAGCCAACGGGCGGCGGCCCGCATCCGCGGCGGCACTTCGCCGCGCTGCACCCGTTGCTCGAGCCGGCGCAGCGCCGGCAACAGCGTCGTCACGGGGTTGCTGCTGACCAGGCTGCCGCTGACGGCAACCCGATAGGCCACCAGCGGCGTGGGGCAATACGCGAAGGGCATCCGCTCCATCAAACGGAACCACAAGTCCAAGTCTTCGCCCATCGATTCGCCGACCGGGAAACAGGGTGCGAAACGCAACAACTCGTCGCGCCGGACGGCCACCGAGCCGGTGAAGAACAGGGAACCGTAGCGCAAACGGCGGTAGCCATCGTCGATCAGCATCTCGGCGGCGCCGCCGTGCCCGGGCGCCACGGCCTTGGGCGGCCGGCCGCCGTCCCGCGCCGCCGTGAACAGGCGCTGGCACCACGCCAGGGCGCGGGCGCCACGGGCCGGGCCGGGCGGCATGATGAGCGCGGGCCAGTGCGCCGGCGGCAGCGCGCCATCGGGAATGCGCAGGTAAGCGGTGGCGTAAAACGTGCCACTGGGATGGCGCTGCGCCATCGCCACCTGCGTCGCCAGATAGGCTGGACGGTACCAGTCATCGGCGTCGAGAAAACACACCAGCTCGCCACGTGCGTGCGCGATTCCCACGTTGCGCGCGTTGGCCACACCGCCGTTCGGGATCTGGATCAGGCGCAGGCGCGGGTCGGCGATGGCGCGCACCAGCGCCGGGCCCTCATCTTGTGAACCGTCATCGACGACGATGATCTCGAACGCTTGATGCTGTTGCGCCAGGATGGAAGCGATGGCCGCCTCGATGAACGGCGCCTTGTTGTACAGCGGAATAATGACCGAACACAACATCATGCGCCCACCCGCGCCACCTGCGGCGCCGCTGGCCGCGCCGCGCCCGCGGTGGCGACGACGACGGGCGCCGCTTCACGCTGCCAATACGAGCCCAGCATCATCAACAATAGCATGTGCATCATCTGCTCCGGGCCAAAGCCATCCAGCGACATCGGTACCTCGCTGACCGAACGGGCCAGCAACAGCAGCAGCAGCGCCAACGACAGCCCCCCGCTGGCCGGCGCAGTACGCACCGCATACCACAGCAGCGCGGCGGTGTAGGCCAGCAGTCCGGCCACCCCGACCAGGCCAGTGGCGGACAGGCATTGATAGAACTGGTTGTGGGCGTGATAGGCGTACGGAATATGGATCTGGAACCGGTACATCTCGTCGAAAATGGTCAAGCCATAGCCAAACACGGGCGAACGACGCCATTCCCGCACCGCGATCTCCCAGATCTGGTCGCGTCCGGTCAAGGTGGCCAGTTCCGCGCCGGCGCTGGAGCCGAGGAAACGGGCGATCCGGTCACTGAGGCCGCCGAACATGAACGCGGCGCACAGCAGCGCCACGCCCGCCAGCACCATCAGGATCAGCGCCACCGGCAGTTGCGGCCGCTGGAAATCGAGCAGCCGCTGGCGCAACGTCCCGCGATGGCGATAGTAAACGAGGCACAGCGCGCCGAGCAGGAAGGCGCCATAACTGGACTTGGACTGGGTCAGCAGCAGCGCGCCGCCGCCCACCAGGCACCCCAGTAGCGTCAGGGCGCGCGACGCATACGGCGTATGCCACAGGCACAACAGGAAAACCAGGGCCATCGGCCCCAGACTGTTGGCGTGGGGGCTCAGGCCCGCGAAGCGGACGTGCACCCCCGGCAGGATGCCGTAATAGTTGTGGCTCATCACCAGCTCCGGCCGCCATGCGATACAGGCGATGCTCACCAGCAGAAACACAAACATGCCGTTGCGATAGCTCCGGATCGCGCGCTCCCCCTCGTCAGGCGTCAGCAATAACGCGGCCACGCCAACGCCCAGGAACATGAAGTATTCCTTGTTGAATGAATGGTGGGCCGCAAGAAAGGCGCCGCTTAAAATATTGGTCGCGAAATACCAGCCGAAGGCCAACATCAGCCACAACGGCACGGCCGCGCGCTTGTGTCCCGCCAGTGTCCAGCGACCGATGCGCTCGAACGGTATCAACAACAGCAACAACGTGGCCAACCGGCTGGACCATACCGCGATCGCATGCTTTTCCATCGGCGCGGCCGTCATCATTTCATCGAACACGTACATATTACGGCCGGAAAGCAGCACCCCCACCCCGATCGCGAACATAAGCGGATAGAACACGTAAGGCAACAGCCCCCGTTCGTACTTGTGTCCAGCATGCAAGAGCAGCGCCACGCCAAACACCAGCGCGAAAGCGACCAGCAGGATGATGACGCCGATGATGACTAATTCCATATTTTCCTCTTAATCGTTGTCGCACGCGGCGGTCAGATAGGCCATCAAGCGCGGCGGAATCGGCGGACTGAAGCGGCCCAGCATGTGCAGCACCGGCTTGCCCAGCAAACGGGGATACAGCAACACCGCCAGCACGCAGCTGATGATGGCTGCCAGCGCGCCGCCCAGCAACGGCAACAGCGGCGGCGTGCCCAGCATGCGCGCACCGGCCGCGCCGCCCAGCGCGGCCGCCGCCGCCAGTGCGGCCAGCAGCACTGCCCGCCCCGCCAACGGCAGCAGCGCGCCCGCCGGCAGCGCCAGGCGACGGCAGGCCACGCTGGCGATCACCACCGCCCGCGCCAGCAAGGTGGCGCTGGCCACCATCGCCACGGTCAAGGCGCCCTGCCCGGCCAGCATGGACAAGGCCAACACCGCGCCGCCCAGCACCGGCAATTGCAGCAAGCTCTCCAGATGCTTGCCACCCGTATTCCACAGGATGGGGGTGGACAAGCCCCACGTGATATACGCCGGCATGGCCAGCGCCAGCATGGCGAACACGGGGCCGGAGCCCTGCCAAGCCGGACCGTACAGGGTGGCGATCAAGTCCGGCCCCAGACACGCCAGAGCGGCGAACATGGGGCCGATGACGATCCAGATCACGGCCAACACCGAGACATAGGCATCGCGCAGCCGGGCCCGGTCGTCCTGCAGACGCGCCCCGCTGGCCAGGAACGCCGGCTGCAAGGCCGTCAGGAACAGTGAATTGGGGGTGTTGGCCAGGTTGTAGGCCACATTGTAGACCCCCACCGCGTGCGCGTGCAGCATCCGTCCCAGGAAAATGCGGTCCACATTGTTGAGGAACCAGTTGCACAGGTTGGTGGCGAACACGGCCACGCCAACCTGGGTGAAATCACGGGCCCCGGGATACCACAACAGGGGCCGCAGCGGGTGCGGATGGCGCACCCAGGTTAGCACAAAGGCCGAGCCCGTTTGGGTCAGCCAGGCCGCCACCAGCGTCCACACGCCCGCTCCCAGGTAGGCGCAGGGAATACCCACCAGCAGGTAACCGATCACATAGCTGGCCACCTGGATGATATTTAACGCGCGAAAATCCATGTTACGGCGCAACAGGCTGCTGGCCGGCGCCGTGATGGCGTTGAGCACGCACGTCAGGCTGAGCCAGCGCACGATCGGTTCCACCCGCGGCTCATTGAAATACTGGGCCACTGCTGGCGCCAACAAGAACAGGCCGACGCTGGCCACGGCACCGGACAGGAACTGCCAGGTGAAGGCGAAGCGGATGTCGCGCGCGTCGATGTCCTGACGCTGGATCAGGCCCCAGGAAAAACCGAAGTCGGCTAGGAAATTGCTGAACGTCATGACCACCAGGCCCAGCGCGAACAAACCATACACTTCCGGCCCCAGCATGCGCGCCAGCACCACTTGGGTGCACAGTTGCAGGGCGAAGCGCAGCACCGTGCCGGCCGCGGCCCATTTGACGGCGCTCACGCTCTTGCGCTTGAGGTCTTGCGGCGCATTCATGGCGCGAGGGGCGCCGGCGTGACGCGGCCGCCTTCTGCGCGTGCGATGGCCAAGGCCAACAAATTCAAACTTTGCACGATAAATATTCCAGAGGATGGGTGGATCGGGGGCGGCCGGCGCGCGGCGGCCGCCGCCGTACGCCGGCCCCGCCGCGACTGCGGCTTAACCCGAAAAAGTGCCGATCAGGCGAGTCCGGTCCTTGACGCTGAGCTGGCCCAGCAAGGCTTGGATGAAGCCCGCCTGCAGCGCGTAGGCCCGCTTGACGTCGGTATCGATGGAGGAAACGCGCACCAGCATGCCGTCCGGCACCGTGCCTTCGAGCCCGTAGCGCAGGCGTTGCAAACGCTGCTGGAAGTCGGGCCGGGTCATCTTGTCGCCGATGGTGATCCAGTAGGTGATCGGTTCGCTGCGGCTGCCGCTCACGGCCAGCAGGCGCTTGACCGGCAACGCGCCATAGCGGGTGGCCAGGCTGTCGAACTGGGCGCCCTCGATTTCAAACCCTTGCGCCGCATAGCACACTTCCGGCCGGTGCACGCCCATGCTGTCGCCCTGGTCGCCGCCGTAGGCCATCGACAGCATGACCCGCTCGCCGTCCCGGTTGACGTAGGTGCGCGACAGGGTCTGGTTGTAAATCCGGTCCAGCCGGGCCTGGGTTTCCGGGTCCACCTGCAGCGGCACGATGCTGGTGTCGACCTCCCAGTCGCCGAAGGTGGTCGGGATCATGGTGTCGAGCTGCAGCTTGTCGCGCCCGTCGGCCATCATCCGGGTCGGCGTGACCACCTTGGTGAGGGCGGCCGAGGACACCATCAACAGGCACAGCACGATGCTCATCGTCGCGGATTTTTTCATCATTCAGTCTCTTGGCACGGGCCGCGCCGCCGCCCTTTTCTTTACGAACCACTGCAACAGCGTATCGAGGCTCAGGATCAGGATCAGCGCCGTCAGGAACAACACCATGCCGGCGAAGCCGTGCAGGAAGCCCTGGCCGGCCGCATCGCCGAAATAAAAGGTGATCAGCGTCAGCGCCATGACCCGGATCACGTTGGCGGAAAACGAGATCGGGATGATCAGCGTGGCCAACGCCACGTTGCGGAAGGCCGACGTGTGGCGCACCACGTTCAGGTAGAACAAGCCCAGCGCCTCCAGCGTGAGCAAGGTCTGCAGGCCGGCGCAGGCGTCGGCCACCAGCAACTGGTACTGGCCGATTTGCAGGATCACGCCGTTGCGGGCGATCGGCAAGCCGGCCGCGTACAACAGGTGCTCGGTGACATAGGACACGGCCATCTTCATCGGCATGGTCAGCTGACTGACCAGCGGCCCCGGCAACGGCACCATGAACAGCATGAAGAAGAACGGGAACCACAACACACCGAGCGCGCGCCAGCCCCGCAGCAGCAGCAGGACGGCCGCCGCGACGCCGATCAGCGACAATATCTCGAACGAAATGATTTGCTGCGAGCGGCCCAGCACATACATGCCCAGCGCCAGCAGCAGCAGCACCCAGCCGGCCGCGGTGGGCCGGCCGTCGGCGCTGGCGGCCAGCATGGCCGGCCACTGGCGGTAGATCAGCCAGACCGACAGCGACAGGATGATGGGACCGTGGGCCTGCTCCTCGGTCGCCCACACGCCCGTCAACAAGCCGTACAGCGAGGGCAGCAGCAGCGCCAGGTAGCCCAGCAGCACAGGCAGCCAGACCAGCCGGCTGTCCTTGTCCAGCACGCTCGTCATCGCCATCGCCGGTTCAGTCTGTCCACGCATCAGTAATCAACCATGACGGAACCGACCACTTCGACCCCGCTTTGTCCCATCTGCTCTTTCATGGCCGCGATGTCGGCCAGGCGCGTCTTGTGCTTGCGCGCCACCAGCAGCACACCACCGGTGCGGGCCGCCACGGCCACCGCGTCCGGCGCCACGTTGAACGCGGCCACGTCATACAGCACCACCTCGTAGCGCGCTTCGAGCTGGGTGGCTACGCTGGCGAAGGCGCCGCGGCTGAGCAATTCAGCCGGGTTGGGCGCCTGCGTGCCGGCCGCCAGCACGGACAGGGCGACAAAGGCGTCGACGTGGGCGATGCAATCGAGCTCGGCGCGCCCGGCCAGCACGTCCGACAGCCCATGTTTGCTCGCCACGTCGAAAATTTCCGTCTGCTTGGGGTGGCGCAAGTTGGCGTCGACCAGCAAGGTGCGCTCGCCCAACTGGGAGAACACGACGGCCAGGTTGGAGGCGAACATACTGGCGCCATCGCCGCCGTCCATGCCCAGCACCACCAACGATTTGCGTCCGCGCGCGAACCAGCGCAACATCAGCTGGCTGCGCACGGCACGCAACACTTCGACCTGGGGGCTGAACGGCTGATAGGCGGCCACCAGTTGCGGCGCGAAACGGCCCTCGCCCGGCTGCAGATAGGGGTAGTCGAACTGGCGCGCCAACGCTTGCTGGATATCGGCTTCCGTGACCAGGCCCAAACGCTGGGCCGCCTCGCCGAAGCGGATGCCGAGCTCTTTTTGCATGCGCAACACCCGTTCCGCACTTTCCGGCGTGATCTTGCCCGATTCGAGCAACAGCCCGCCAATGCTGGAATCGCCGCCCCGTTCCAGCGGGGGCGTGGCCAGATGATTTACTGATTGCATGATATTGGCTTCCATCTTAATTGAGACGCAGGCGGCGCGGCAGCAACGCTTGCAGTTTGCCGCGTCCGGACCGGGTTGGCGCCGTTTCCAGCACGCCAAATACGGGAATATTGAGCGCATCGCGCAAATCGCTGTCCGAGCGAACGCGACGGTTGAGCAGTTCCAGCACGAACGCCAGGCCCACGCCCAGGAACACGCCCAGGAACACGCTCAGCAGCACGTTGCGCACCACTTTCGGACTGTCGGCATCGATCGGCGGAACGGCCGGGTTGAGCACGGCGATGTCGGACTGTTCCGCCTGGCCTTCGATCTTGGTCTGGGAGAAGCGCTGCGAGGCGGCGTCGAACGCGCGCTGCGCGCTCTCGACGTCCTTGGCCAGCACCCCCATCTCATCGCGCGTGCGATTGAGTTCCAGTACCTTGGCCTTCTGTGCCTGCATCGCTTCGCGGATGGCGGCCTCGCGCTGCTGCAGGATTTGCGCGTTGTTGCCCACGCTACGCGAGGCGATCCGGATTTGCTCGTCCAGGTCGCGCCGCAGCTTTTCCACTTCCGTCTTGGCGCTCAGGTATTGCGGGTGGTTCTGCCCCAGGCGCTGGGCAACGTCCGACAACTTCGCTTCCGCGCTCCCCAGGTTCAGCTTGAGGTTCTGGATCAGGCCATTGGAGGCCACGTCCGGCGATTCACCCGAACTGCCGGCGGCCATGCGCTGGCGCGACTGCGCTTCCATGGACTGGCCTTGCGCGCCCACCAGCTGGGCCGACAGATCGTTGAGCCGGTTCGATTCCACGTCGAGCCGGTTGTCGACGCTGACGATACCGTGTTCCTGCTGGTACTTGGAAAGCCGGCTCTGCGCCACTTCCACGTTGTCGCGCAACAGTTTGGTCTGTTCGTCGAAGTAGGTCGAGGCTTTCTTGATCGGATCGACTTTCAGCTGGACACTGACTTTTTGATACTCTTCCGCGAACGCGTTAGCGACGGCGGCCACGAATTGCGGGTCGGAACCCTTGAAATTGATATCGACCACGCTGCTTTCGCGGGCCGGCACGATTTCCAATTTCCTGAGCAGCAAGTCGGCCAGCCAGTCCCGCACGGTGCCGCGGCCATCGGTGCTTTCGTTGAACTGGGCGATAACGGCCGGGCTGCTGGCCAGCTTGAGCTGATCAACCACCTGCAACGCCACCCGCTTGCTGGAGGCGATATCGATCTGGGTCGCCATGTAGCCAGGCAGCAGCTGGCCCGGCATCGGCATGCCCGTCAGCGGATCCACACCCTTGTAGTTGAGCAGCATGCTGGTGGTGGCTTTATAGGTCTTGGGCATCAACATGCTCAGCGCGAGCGCCGCCAGCACGGTGGTCAACAGCGTAAAGAAGATGACCTTCTTACGGGCGCCCAAGATCAGCAGGAATTGAGATAAATTCATAATAGCTTTCTAAACTAAACGGAAAACGGCTCTGCTCCACGCGGGGGTCAGAATAAGCTTTCCTTGACATAGACGACATCGTCGGCCTGCAACAAGTCATCCTGTTTTACGCTCAACACCTGCACCACGCCCTTGGCGTCGCGCCGCTTGACCACCAGGCCCCGTTCGGTGCCGCGCGGGGTGAGACCGCCGCCGGTCGAGAGCGCCTGCACCACCGTCATTGCGCGCTCCAGGCGGAAGGTGCCGGGACGCTGTACTTCGCCATAGATGTAAAACCGCGGCGCCCGGTCCACGTACACGATATCGTTGGCCACCAGGTCGGTGTCGGTCACCAGATCGCCACTGCGCATCATCTGGATCAAGTCCACCACCTGCTTGGTGGTGGCGCCACCGCGGCGGCGGATCAGGGTCACGCTATCGCCGCCATCGGGGCTGATGCCGCCAGCCAAGGCCAACACGTCGACCAGGCTGCGCTTGCCTTCGAGCGGATAGCGGCCGGGACGATAGACTTGCCCCAACACCGACACTTGCTGGCTCTGGATCGAGGTGACGATGATGTTGACCTGGGCTTTCTTGACGAAGCCGCCGCTCTCGAGCAGGCCGGAGAGCTTACGTTCGGCCGCCGCCACCGGCAGGCCGCCCACGGCCACCTCCCCCACCAGTGGGAACGTGATCACGCCGCTTTCGCTGACCCGCGTTTCCAGTCCCAGGTCGGGACTGCCATAGACGGAAATCTTGAGCACATCGCCGGCGCCCAGCAGCACGTCCTGCGCGCTCGCACCGCCCACGCCGCAAAGCAGCAAGCACGCCATCATCCACCGTACAATTGTTTTCATGCCACACCCACCCTCTTCAATTTAATTCGTTTGCCGGCCACGCCCGCAGGGCGCGGCCAGTCCCGCTTACTTCAGGCCGGCCACACCGCGCGCATTGGCGTCGGCCGCGCCACTGGCCGACGGCGCCGATGCGGATGCGGATGCGGATGCCGCCGCCGGCGCGGCCAGCGACTTGTCCAGATAGTCGATCTTGGCGGCCGCGCGCAAGCGCGCCAGTTCCGCGTCGGCCGCATCCTTGTTTTTCTTGTTGAACAGGAATTGCTCGATCTGGGGCGCCGCCACCTCCAGCGTCACCGGGCTCTCATGCACGTCGCTGATGGCGATCAGCAAGGCACGCCCGGCTTCCTTGATGATGAACAATTGCCCCTTCGGCAGCGACAGCAGCTTGCCCGTCAATTCGGACGGCAAGTCGGAAGTGGCGCGCGACAAATTGGTGCGCGAATACTTGACCTTGTGCGCGTCGAGCCAGCCGGCCACTTCGTCGAGCGACTTGGCCGAGTCCATGGTGCCCTTGAGGTCATCCCCCAAGTCGGCGCTGGCCACCACCAACTCCTTCATGTCGATCGTCTTACGCTGGGCGAAAAATTCCGGATGTTGCTTGTAGTAAGCCTCCACCTCTTCCTTGCCCGGCCGGGCCGGCGTGCCGATCCGCTTCTGCATATAGGCCTGGGCGACGATCAGGGCCTTGGCCCGCTCGATCGCCTGCACCACCTTGGGATCACGGTCGACCTTGTCCTTGGCCGCTTCGTTTTGCAGCAGCTGGCGGTCGATCAGCGCTTCCAGCAATTGCTTGCGGGCCGTCTCCTGCTGAGCCGCCTGCACCCCGGAGCGTTGCATTTCCTCGTTCAGCTGGAGCACGGTGATTTCCTCACCATTCACGCTGGCCAAGGCTTGACCCGATTTTTTCTCCTTGGCGCCACAGGCGGCCAGCCCCAAGGCCGCCGTCAACATCAAGCCGGCGCACCACAGCCGTTGGCCGGAACCGACATTTCCAAATTTCAAAGAACGTGCGAGCGCGGTAGGGTTCAAGATGATTCCTTCAGGTTGCATTACTAAACAAGTCATACGGCCCGCGCCCCGCCAAGCGTGGCGGGCGCGACCGGCTCGGCATTCGTGGCGCGCACGCTGCGCCAGGAATAATTGCCAATATTATAAATAACGTCGGCGAACAAGTTAAGGGGGCGCGACTTAATTTTCGCAAGAATAAACGTTAACAAAAGAATCAGGCAACTACATTTTCAATCGCGTGCGCGCCGCGCCGGTATCAATGGGCATTTTGCCGCCCCATCACCACCTTCACGGTGCGCAGGATGATCCAGATATCGAGCCACAGCGACCAGTTACGCAGGTAATCGAGGTCATAGCGGATCCGCGCCTCCATCTTGTCGAGCGTCTCGGTTTCGCCGCGCAGCCCGTTAACCTGGGCCCAGCCCGTGATGCCGGGCTTGGCCTTGTGTCGCAGCATATACCCCTTGATCAGCTTGCGATACTGCTCATTATGGGCCACGGCGTGGGGCCGCGGCCCCACGATGCTCATCCGTCCCTGCAAGACATTGATGAACTGGGGCAACTCATCGAGCGAACTGCGGCGCAGGAAGGCGCCCACCCGGGTCACCCGCTGGTCGTTCTTGGTCGCTTGCACCACGTGCGCGCCATCCTCGGCCACCGTCATCGAGCGGAATTTATAGACGATGATCTCTTCTCCGTACAAGCCGTAGCGGCGCTGGCGGAAGATCACGGGACCGGGCGAGGTGCACTTGACGGCCAGCGCGATCACCAGCATCACCGGCAACAGCGCGAGCTGGATCAGTACCCCCAGCACGATGTCGCTGGCGCGCTTGATCATGCTGTTAAAGCCCGTGAACGGCGTTTCGCAAATGGCGATCACGGGCATGCCGCCCACGTTGTCGAAACGGGCCTGCATCAGGTCGAACACGTAGATATCGGGCAGGAAATAGACCGAGGCCGTGGTGTCCTGCAGTTCGTCGAGCAGCTTGCGGATGCGCGGCTGGGCCGAGATGGGTTGGCTGATGAAGATCATCTTCACGTGGTTGGCCCGCACGTAGGCGGCGATGTCGGCCATGCGGCCCAGCATCGGGTGCTGCATCGCGTGCGGCCAGCGGTCCTCCGTGCGGTCGTCGAAGAAGCCATGCACGCGCATGAACAGGTTGGGATGACGCTCGATGGTACGGGCGAACTTCAAGCCCACATCGTTGGCGCCGACGATGATCACCGAGCGCACCTCGCTGGCCTTGGCCGGGTCCGAGCCGATCACGCGGGCCGCCAGGTGGCTGGTCAACAACACGAACGGGGTGGCCACGAACCACGACATCACCACCGTCTGGTCATAATGATAGGCCAGACCGCTGATCGAACCGAGGAACACCAGGATCAGGGCCGTGACCACCCAGCCCACCACGATGTCACGCGAATAGGCCAGCATGCGCCCGCTGCGCCAGGTGCGGTAGGGATCCACATGCTGGTATACGGACGACGAAATAAAGAACGCAAGTACCATCAGCACCAGTGAATAACCGGTGAACGGCTCCGCATAAATCATCGAAAACAGGTACAAGGTACCCATGATGATGAGTGGATCGAGGATGCGCTGAAAAAAGGAAATTAAGGGTATATCGTTTACGGTCATAGCTTGCTTTAGAACTGCCCCGTCGCGCCAAACGAGATACCGTTGGCCGTGTAGCTGCCGGTGCCCAGGTAGGCGCTGCCGGAGCGTTGATCGCGGAACGCGCTCACCGTCAACTGCACATAGTTCAACGGGACGTAAGTCAGGCCCAGCGAGGCGAAATTGCCGGTGTCGGTGGGCGAACCGGGGATCACGACGGCGCTGACGGTGCTGAAACCGCGCTGCTCGTGACGCAAGGTGGCGTCGGCCTTGAGCTTGGCGCTGATATCCCAGCTCGCGCCCACGCTGACGCCCTTGTTCAGGCTGCTGGTGACAAAGGTACTTTCCACGGCCGCATATTCGCGCCACACGCTGGCGTTGAATTTAACCTTGCCCAACGGCAGCCAGTAGCCGGTGACGCGGCCGTTCAAGCCGGTCGAATTGTGATCGGTGAAGAAGCTGTAATCGCGCCGGGCCCAGCCGGCCAGCACCTGCACCTGGGTCACGCCGCTGGCCAGCCAGAAAATATTGGCCTTCAGTTCATCCTGCTGGTAGTCATAGTCGATCTGTTGACCGGCCACCACCGGCTTGTTGGGGTACTTACCCTTCAGGTGGCGCGCCAGCACGCCGAAGCGGCTGCCGCTGGAGGCCAGGTAATCGACGCCCACCTCGCTCATATCGTCGGTGCGGTCGATGTAGCGCTGGCTCGCCAGATCATAGGCGTAGCGGGTGGTGGACACACCGGCATGCACTTGCCAGCTGGGATGGAAGCGCCAGTTGCCGTCCGCGTATTCACGGCGCGTGGTGCGCAGGTTGCGCTCACCGCTGTGATAATCCGTAAACGGCGTCAGCACCTGCCCATAGCTGGCGCCGATGTGACCGGAAAAGTCGCGTGCCAGATACCACTCCCAATCGACGGAGAAATCCTTGCCGTTGTAGTTGAGCTGGTCGTAATGGTCGAACGCCACGCGCGACACCTTGGCCTGGCCCGTCAGACGCTGGCGGCCGATGGGGCGCTCGAACAACAGGCCGGCCTGCACCTGGGTGAGCGAATCGGAACGGCCGCCGGCCGGGCCGGGCACGCCGTCAGGCAAACGCAGCAGGTTGTCCTCGTAGCTGTAGAGCACGGAGACAAACGGATGGATGGTGTCGCTGAGGGCGGCCTGGGCCTGCCCGGCCAGCGCCGCGCCCATCAGGGCGACGGCGGGCGCGACGACGAGGGAGGAACGGGAGCGGGAGCGGAGCGATGAACTAGGCATGGGCGTCTTCTTTGTGAAATATCAAACTGCTATTTATCAATATTACCAGTAAGTCCAGTGAGCCGTAGAAATTATCCAGCCCCCCAGCAAGCCGTTGGTCACGCCATGGGCCAGGATGGGCGACCACAAACTGCCGCTGCGCATGTACAGCAGGCCGTACACGGCGCCGGCGACCATGCCGGCCAACCACAGATTATGTTCGACGCCGAATAATACCACTGTGACAACAAAAGACCGTAATCCCAACTGTGCGGGAGCCACTTGCTGGAACCGGGGCGCGACGATCCAGCGCATCAGGTAGGAACGCCAGAACAGTTCCTCCATCACGGGCACCACCAGCGCCGCGCCCGCGATACGCACCGTCACCAGCAGCCAGTCTATCTTGCCGTTGGTCATCGGATCAAATCCTGCGCCCTCGCCCAGCGTCATCCAGCCCGCGTTGAGGTTAATCCACAACACCAGCACCAGCACCCCGGCCGCCACGGCCGTCACGGCCGCGCGCCAGTCCAGCCGGGCCGGCCGCAATTCTTCGTAGCGCCGCCAGTAAGCCAGCAGCAGCCCCAGCACGATGGCAATCTTGACCGGATACAGCCAGCGCAACGACGCCGCATCCACGCCCTGGCGGGTCAGCAGGTCGGCGATGAAAATGAAGGCCAGGTAGGCAACGAACGGCAGCACGCGGGGCCAGGCCTGGCGCTCAAGCATGGCGCCCCCGGCGCAAGGGGCCGGCCGGCGGCGAATAATGACTGGGTGTGGGCATACGTTTTCCGGGCTAAAAAAAAGGCCGCCAGCGGGCGGCCACGAAATGACTATGTTACAACATTTCGCATGTCCTGACGAGCCAGCGCGGCACCATGTCAGCCGCGCGGGCCGGATTCGATCGCTTCCCACCGCTCCAGCGCGGCCAGCAACTCGTCCTCGATCGCTTCCATGCGGGCGTTGACGCGCTTGGCCTCGGCCGCGTTCTTCTTGTAGAAGTCCGGGTCGGACAGTTGCAGCGCCAGCGCCGTCTGCTCATCCTCCAGGCTGGCGATCAGCTTGGGCAATTCGTCCAGCTCGCGCTGTTCCTTGAAACTGAGCTTGCGGGGCTTGGCCGCTGGCGCGGCCACCGGCGCGGCCGGCGCGGCCTTACTGTCGGCCTTGGGCACGGCCTTGGCCGGGGCCGGCGCGGGAGCGGCCGTGCGCACCCGTTCCCAGTCCGTGTAGCCACCGACGAATTCGCGCCAGCGGCCCTCCCCTTCGGCCACGATGACCTGGGTCACCACGTTGTCGAGGAAGGTGCGGTCGTGGCTGACGAGGAACACGGTGCCCGTGTAATCCTCCAGCAATTCCTCCAGCAATTCCAGGGTGTCGATGTCGAGGTCGTTGGTCGGTTCGTCCAGCACCAGGCAGTTGGCCGGCTTGGCGAACAGGCGCGCCAGCAGCAGGCGGTTGCGTTCGCCGCCGGACAAGGATTTGACGGGCGAGCGGGCCCGTTCCGGCGCGAACAGGAAATCGCCCAGGTAACTCATCACGTGCTTGCGCTGGCCGTTGATCTCGACCCAGTCGCTGCCCGGCGCGATGGTGTCCATCAGGCTGGCGTCCTCGTTGAGCTGGGCCCGCATCTGGTCGAAATACGCCACCTGCAGCTTGGTGCCCAGGCGCACGGTGCCGGCGTCGGCTGCCTCCTCGCCCAGGATGATCTTGAGCAGCGTGGTCTTGCCGGCGCCGTTGGCGCCGATCAAGCCCACCTTGTCGCCGCGCAGGATGGTGGCGCTGAAGTCGTTGATGATGACCTTCTCGCCATAGGTCTTGGAAATATTTTCCATCTCGGCCACGATCTTGCCCGAGCGTTCGCCGGCCGACACGTCCAGCCGCACCTGGCCCTGCTGTTCTCGGCGTGCGCTGCGCTGCAGGCGCAACGCTTCCAGCCGGCGCACCCGGCCCTCGTCGCGCACCCGGCGCGCCTTGACGCCCTTGCGGATCCACACTTCCTCCTGGGCCAGGAACTTGTCGAACTTGGCGTTCTCCACTTCCTCGATCTCCAGCTGCTCGGCCTTGCGCACCTGGTAGGCGCTGAAGTTGCCTGGGTAGGACAGCAAACGGCCGCGGTCCAGTTCGATGATGCGGGTCGCCACGTTGTCTAGGAAAGAGCGGTCGTGGGTGATGAACAGCACGCTGCCCTTGAAGTCGCGCAGCAAGCCTTCCAGCCACAGGATGGAGGTGAAGTCCAGGTGGTTGGTCGGTTCGTCAAGCAGCAGCACGTCCGGCGCCGACACCAGCGCGCGCGCCAGCGCCACCCGCTTCTGCATGCCGCCCGACAGCGTCTTCATCAGCATCTCGCCCGGCAGGTTGAGCTTGCCCAGCGTGGTGGCCACCTTGTTGGGCAGGCTCCACGCGTCGGCCGCGTCCAGCTTGACCTGGATGTCGTGCATGCGCTCCATCAGGGCCTCGTCGTCGCCCTGGCCGAACTGGCCGGTGAGCGCGTCGTACTCCTTGAGCAAGTCTTGCAGCTCGCCCATACCGGCCGCCACAGCCTCGGCCACCGTCATCTCCGGATCAAACACGGGTTCCTGCTCCACATAGGCGATCTTCAAGCCCTGCTGCATCACCAGCAAGCCGTCATCGAGTTTGAAACGGCCCGAGATGATTTTCAACAGGGAGGATTTGCCGGTGCCGTTGCGCCCGATCAAGCCCACGCGTTCGCCCGTTTCCAGGGAAAATTCCGCGTGATCGAGGAGCGCGACGTGGCCGAACGCCAGTTGCGCCGAGGATAAAGAGATGACTGCCATAATGAATGAGAAGGTGTGCGGGCAGGCGCCGATCAGGCGCGCGCGACCGCGGAATGGATGAATGAAGCACGCATTGTACCGACACTGGCGCGTGCGCGGCCATAACTTGGCTAACTGTCGGCTATAATTGCAATCCTTGCGCGACACGTGTAGTCTTGCGGTCGTTGCAACAACCGTCGCGACCGTGGGCGTCCGCCCAGCCTGGATCGCACGGCGTGCCTGGCGCTTGCCGGCGCAGACGCCTCCCCGTAGCACAATGGATAGTGCACATGCCTCCTAAGCGTGGGATACAAGTTCGATTCTTGTCGGGGGGACCACTAGATTGCTGGCTGTCGCCCACCGGCGGCGACGGGCCGATACGATTCGGAGCACTATGCGCATATTGCGGTTCATGGGTTACCCCATCAATAATTTCAGTACGCTGGAACGCATGATGCTGTCGCAAGCGTCCCGATTGCAGCAACTCGGGCACACGGTGGAAATCGCCTTCGACGGCATCCGCACGGCGGCCGCGGCCCAGGCGGCGCAAGCGTATGCGCCGGACGTCAAACTGCATTTCGACCTGCCGGCCAATTGCTCCTTGCAACGGCCGTGGACGGTGTGGGCGTATGCCCGGGCGGCGCGCCGCCTGATCGCGGCCGGCCATTTCGACATCGTGCACCTGTATTTCGACCCGGGCGCGCGGGTCATCAACCAGCTGGCGCGATTGTTCCCCAACGTTAAGTTCCTGCGCACGATAGGCAGCACGCCCGTGCCGCGCGGCACGCGGCGCTACCTGGACCGCTTGAAGCAGCGCAAATGGGTGCTTGATCTGGCGCGCATGGAGAAAGTGATCTGCGTGGGAGAGCATATCGGCGACATGCTGGTGCAGTACGGCGTGGCGCGCCAGCGCATCGTCGTCATTCCCAACGCCACCGACGTGGAACGGTTCCAGCGCCTGCGCCCGCACCGGCACCAGCAAGGCGCACGCCTGCGGCTGGGCTTCGTGGGCCGCCTCAATCCCGTCAAGAACATCGAACTGATGATACGGGGCATGGGCCTGCTGGTGCGCGAACACCAGGTGCGTAATATTGAGCTGACCCTGATCGGCGATGGCCAGCTACGCCAGCCGCTCGAAGCGTTGGCCGTGGCCGAAGGGGTGGCGGACTATGTGCACTTTGCCGGCGCCGTGAGCGACATCCCGGCCGCGCTCAACGACGACATCGACGTCTACGTGCAGGCATCCCACAACGAAGGTTGCCCGGCGGCCGTCATCGAGGCCATGGCCTGCGAAGTGCCCGTGATCCTGTCGGACATCGAAGGTCACCGGCAAGTGGCCACACCCGAGCTGCACGGCACCTATTTCCGCGCCGGCGACACGGCCGATTTCGTGCGCTGCGTGCTGGCGCTGCAAGAGGACTATGGCCGCTACCGCGCGCAGGCCGCCCGCGCACGCCAACACGTCGTCGCCACTTACAGCATCGATGCCTGGATCCGCCAGGAACTGGGCGTCTATACGGCGCTGCTGGCCGACTAGCGGCCGGCGCCGCCTCACATCCCGGGCGCGCGCGCCTGGCGCCGGCGCACCGCCGCCATCAGGCCCAATCCCGCCACCAGCATCAGGGCACTGGCCGGCTCCGGCACGGCGGAGATGGTAAATACTTGAATGGCGCCGAAGGTCACATTGGGGCCGGTATAGGGGCCACCATCCAGAATGCTGGTATAGAAGTTGCCGACCGCCGGATCGATATAGGAGTACAACAGCGACACGCCGTTCGTGGTCAGGTTGTACGGCACGAACAAGTCACGGCCGATGCCGAAGGTCGGGCCCATATTGGCGCCGTTATAGGCTTGATAAGCCCCAACGGTGTCATAGATAGGGCTTTGCGGGGTCTGCCGGTGAATTTCAGAGCGCGTCAAATTAAACAGGAACGACGTGCGCGCAGCGTTATCATAGGTCATGTTGTAACCGCCGGTGGACTGCCAGCTCTGCGGATTGTAGCCACCGATCAGCCAGGTTTGCCCGGAGCCATTGCTCGCCTCCATGACGGAGAACGTGGCCCCCTTGCCGTCCACGGCGCGGTGAAAATCCAGCGCCGTATCGCCAAGCGCCTTGGTATAGATGTTATTAAACGCAATCGATCCCCGCCCCAGCCATGCGGCCAATTGGTGTTCATTTTCCGTGCTCAACAGTGAGGTTGCGGCCGACGCGTGGGCGTCCAGCAGCATAGTAAGCAGCAGTACCGCGATGTTACGAAAACGTGTTTTCATTTCTTACCCTTCAATAAACAATTAGCGCCACATTGTAAAATATAGCATATTGCTAAAAATATTTTCAAAAATAATCACAAAGAATGCCTGTTCCATCGTCCCGTGCGACACCGCCGCCATCGGCCGGGCGAGCCAGCAGCATGGCGATGGGATGTTTTGTTAATTATGCAACTTAATGTTATAATCAGCAATCCAAGTATGCCAACCGCTCCTGGGACCAAGCATCAGCACCCGCCTTGCCGTGCCACCGTGTAACCATTCCATGCGCGCCAGGATTGGATGCAAACCGACCTATAATTAACGTCCACACAGAGAACATGTCTAAACGCCCATGGCCGTTCGGCCAATTATCCAATCTCAGCGCGGGGCAACGTCTGGCCCTGTCGGCGCTGTGCGCGCTGGCCGCGATTGCCATGATCAATTACCTGCAGATCAATGCGATCACCATGTTCATGTCGACGCACGCCTATCGCAGTTCGCTGCTGCGCGTGGCCTTGCTGGGCATCACCGCAGGCATCATTTATCTCGCTTGCCTGACCATGCGCCGCCTGGTCTTCGTTACCTTTCTCAGCCTGGTGCTGACGAGTTATCTCACCAACGTCACATTTAAACTCATCACCGGTACATCCCTGACGACGGAAACGTTCGAATGGTTAGCCTCGGAGTCGGCCTTCCTGTTCGCCGCCATCGTCGAATTCCGCGCCAGTTTCCTGCGCGGCGCGTTGATGGCGCTGCTGGTTCTGGGTCTGCTGCTGGCCGCGCGCTGGTTCGGCCGGCCGGTGCTGCGCGCGCGCGCATCGGCCAATCTGTGGCGCCGTGCGGAAATCTCCGTTCCCGTCATGTTTGGCCTATCGATCGTCGCGCTGTCCCGTTTCGGCCCGAATCCGATGCCATGGGAATCGAACCTGCCTATCTATGTGAATGACTACCTGAATCGCAGCATTCCCTCGCCAGGTGCCGTGACCGAGCGACAGGTAAACGCTGGTGCCATGAAAGTGGTGATGATCGTCGATGAAAGCGTGCGCCCGGATGTGTTCCGGGACGCGTTCGGGGCGGACATGCGGCGCCATGGCGCGACGGAATTGCCTGCCGCGCGCACGACCGTGCCCTGCAGTTCGGGTTCCAATGCGTTGATCCGCTGGGGCGCGAACCCGCGCGTCCAGGGCGATATCAAGGCCGATCCCCGCGCCAATCCTGGCTTGTTTGGCTATGCCAGGGCGGCCGGTTATAGAACCCATCTGTTCGATGCCCAGACCAGCGGACCACCGCAAAACTTCATGTCCCTGGGTGAACGCAACCTGGTCGATGATTACGCGGCGATCGATGCCGGCCACGAATCGGATCGTGAACTGGCCAAGCGGCTCAATGCTGAATTACGGGCGCCTGGCCGCTCCTTTATGTATGTCGTCAAACGCGGCGCACATTTCCCCTACGAGTCCAACTACCCCGCCAGCGAGGCCACGGCAAAGTTTGACCGCCACCAACGTTACCGCGAAGCGGTGACCTACGCCAATCGCGCCTTCTTCGACACGATGCTGGCCGATATCGACCTGCACCAGGTATTTGTCATCTATACCTCGGACCATGGGCAGCAGTTCGACCCCGCCAAATCGTCGCATTGCAACGCCGAGCCGTCGCTGCAGGAACTGGAGGTTCCGCTATGGTTGATCGGCGACAGCACGTACGCGCGCCAGATCAGCGGCTCCGCGCAAGGGCAGATTCCCCCCGGCCAAGGTTACTCCTCACTGCAACTGTTCCCCACCCTGGTCATCGCCATGGGGTACGACGCGCACGTGATCGAGCAGCGCTACTATTACTCGTTGGCACAAAGAGTCAGCGAGCACTGGCTGCTGCCCCATCCGTTCCTGCCGTTCCCCAGCCCGAAAAGTGGGCCGCTACGGTTCCAGGATTATTCACCCGCGCTGTAAGGCCCGGGCACCACGGCCGTCACTTCGATTTCCACCCGGGCCCGGTCTTCGATCAGGCCCGCCACCTGCACCGCCGTCATGGCCGGGTAATGGGCGCCGATAATGTCGCGGTAGGCCCGGCCGATGTCCGGCCAGGCCGCCACATATTCCCGCTTGTCGAGCACATACCAGGTCATGCGCACGATGTGCTCGGGCCGGGCGCCGGCCTCGGCCAGCACGGCGACGATGTTCTGCAGCGCCTGGCGGGTCTGGCCCGCGAAGTCGTCCGTATGGAACTGGCCCTGGCTGTCCCAGCCGATCATGCCGCTGACATACACGGTGGTGCCGCGCGCGGCCACCCCGTTGGCATAACCGCGCGGGCGCGGCCAGCCCGGTGGTTGCAGGATTTTCATTTGCTCACTCATTTCTTTTCTTTTTCCTCATGTTGACGTGCGGCCGGCGCGGCTTTCAGCAATTCGCGCGCGATGATCAGCTGCTGCACTTCCGTCGCCCCCTCGTAGATGCGCAGCGCGCGGATTTCCCGGTACAGCCGCTCGACGGGCTGCTCGCTGACCACGCCCAGCCCGCCGAACAGCTGCACGGCGCCATCGATCACCTGCTGCGCCGTCTCGGTGGCCGTCAGCTTGGCCATGGCCGCCTCCTTCGTCACGTTGCGGCCCTGGTCGCGCTGCCACGCGGCCCGATAGGTCAACAGCGCGGCCGCGTCGATGCCGGTCGCCATCTGGGCCAACCGGGCCTGGGTGAGCTGGAAGTCGGCCAGCGCCTGGCCGAACATCTGGCGCCCGGTGGCGCGGGCCAGGGCCTCATCCAGCGCGCGCCGCGCGAAACCCAGCGCGGCCGCCGCCACCGAGGTGCGGAACACATCCAGCGTGGCCATCGCCACCTTGAAACCCTGCCCCGTCTCGCCGATGCGCTGGCTGGCCGCCACCCGGCAGCCGGCGAAACGCAGCCGCGCCAGCGGATGGGGCGCGATCACGTTGATGCGCTCCGCGATCTCGAGTCCCGGCGTATCCGCGTCCACGATGAAGGCGCTGATGCCGCGCGCGCCGGGCTGCTCGCCGGTGCGTGCGAACACCACATAAAAGTCGGCGATGCCGCCGTTGGAGATCCACGTCTTTTCGCCGTCCAGCACATAATGGTCGCCGTCGCGCACGGCCGCGCAAGCGAGGGCCGCGACGTCGGAGCCGGCCTGCGGCTCCGATAGCGCGAAGGCGGCGATGGCCGCGCCGCTGGCCACCGCCGGCAAATACGCGGCGCGCTGTGCGGCGCTGCCGAACAGGGAAATGGCGCCCGAGCCCAGGCCTTGCATGGCGAACGCGAAATCGGCCAGGCCGCTGTGGCGCGCCAGCGTCTCGCGGATCAGGCACAGGGCGCGGGTGTCGATAGCCTCGCCATGGCCACCCCACTGCGTGCCGCCCACGGCGTGGCGCAGCCAGCCGGCCGCGCCCAGTTGCCCGACGAGCTTGCGGCAAGCCGCGTCCACGTCGGCATGGTGGCCGTCCACGATATTGGCGGCGGCCCAGGCGTCCAGCGCCCGTTCCAGCTCGGCGTGCTGGGGCGCCAGGAATGGCCAGTCCAGATAGCTTTTGTCGGCCATGCTCAATCCCCCTCGAACGCCGGTTTTTGCTTGGCCACGAAGGCGTGGTAAGCGCGGTGAAAATCGTTGGTGGCCATGCAGATGGCCTGGGCCTGGGCTTCCGCCTCGATCGCCTCGTCCACGCCCATGTTCCACTCCTGCTGCAGCATTTTCTTGGTCATGCCGTGGGCGAAGGTGGGGCCATCGGCCAGGCTGCGGGCCAGCGCTTGCGCGGCGCCGGCCAGCGCGTCCGGCTCGTGCAAGCTGTTGAAGAAGCCCCAGCGCTCCCCTTCCCCGCCCGACATGGAGCGGCCCGTGTACAGCAGTTCGGCGGCGCGGCCCTGGCCGATCACGCGCGGCAGCAGCGCGCAGGCGCCCATGTCGCAGCCGGCCAGGCCGACCCGGGTGAACAGGAACGCCGTCTTGCTGCGCGCCGTGGCCAGGCGCAGGTCCGAGGCCAAGGCCAGGATGGCGCCGGCGCCGGCGCAGATGCCATCCACGGCCGCCACCACCGGCTGCGGGCAGGCCCGCATGGCTTTCACCAGGTCGCCCGTCATGCGGGTGAAGGCCAGCAGGCCGGGCATGTCCAGCTTGGTGAGCGGGCCGATGATGTCGTGCACGTCGCCGCCGGAGCAGAAGTTTTCGCCGGCGCCCGTGACGACGATGGCTTTCACGTCCTGCGCATAGGCCAGCGCGCGGAACAGCTCGCGCAGTTCAGCGTAGGAATCGAAGGTGAGCGGATTCTTGCGCTCGGGCCGGTTCAACGTGACGGTGGCCACGCCGTCGGCCACGGTGAACAGGAAGTGGCTGGCCTGGTGGCTGGCCAGGCTGGCGACGTTGCCGGGCAGGCGCTGCGCTTCGCCGGGAAGGTATCGCATGGGGTGTCCTTGGTGGGTGCTAGGTTGGTGCCTGATGTGTGCTTCGTGTTTCGTCATATGTGCCGCGTGTCTGACGAGTGTTCGCTCACTTGTCGTCGGAGGCGTTCAAGTGGCGCTTCATCTGCGACAGCAACTCGATCAGCCGGGCCTTGTCGGCGCCGGGCATGTCCTGCAGCAGCTCGGCGATCCATTGTTCGTGCACGGCCGCCATGGTGGCGAAGGTGCGGCGGCCGGCGGCCGTCAGCTTGACGCTGTAGGCCCGGCCATCCTTGGGATCGGGCACGCGCAGCACCAGCTTTTCCTGTTCCAGCTGGTCGGTGATGCCCGTGATATTGCCGCCCGTGACCATCATGCGCTTGGACAGTTCGCCCATGCGCAGCCCGTCCGGATAGCGTTCCAGCTGCGCCATCAGGTCGAAACGGGGCAAGGTGATGCCGAAGGTGGTGCGCAGCCGGCTGCGGATCTCGTTCTCGATCCGCATCGTACACGAGAGCATGCGCAGCCACAGCTTGAGCGACTGGTGATGGTCATCCGTGAGGCGGCTGGCCAGGTCCAGCACCGGCGCTTCGTCGTCCTGCTCCGGCATGGCGGGAAGGTCGTGGTTCTCTGAGCGTGACATGGGGTTCCGTTCCAATGATTGATGACATGCGGTGTTACATCACCTCGCCGCCGGCGACGGCGATGGCTTGCCCCGTCATGGCGGCCGATTCGGGCAGGCAGAGCCAGGCCACGGCGTTGGCCACCTCCTCCGGCTGCACCAGCCGTTGCTGGGGGTTGCCGGCCGCCAGTCCGGCGCGCGCCTGCTGTTCGTCGCGGCCCGTCTTGGCCACGATGTTGGCGATCGCGGCGCGCACCATATCCGTTTCCGTGTAGCCGGGGCAGACGGCGTTGACGGTCACCCCGCGCGCGGCCACTTCCAGCGCCAGCGCCCGGGTCAGTCCCACCACGCCGTGCTTGGCCGCCACGTAGGCCGCCACGTAGCGGTAGCCCACCAGCCCCGCCGTCGAGGCCACGTTGACTACCCGGCCCCAGCCCGCCTCCAGCATGGCCGGCAGCGCGGCCTGGGTGCAGTGGAAGGTGCCCGTCAGGTTCACGTCCAGCATGCGTTGCCACAGCACCGCGTCGGTCTTGCCGAACGGCGCAGAGGTGGCCTGGCCGGCGTTGTTGACGAGGATGTCGACACGCCCCGCGCAACGGACCGCGCGCGCGAAACCGGCCAGCACGCTCGCTTCGTCCGCGACGTCGATGATCTCCGTTTCCACCCGACCCAGTGTGTCCAGTTGCGCGGCCGTCTCGGCCAGCGCGGCGCCATCGCGCCCGGCCAGCGTGACACTGGCGCCGCGCAGCAGCAGCGCGCGCGCGCAGGCTGCGCCGATGCCGCGCGCGCCGCCCGTGACCAGGGCGTGCCGGCCTTCCAGCGATGCGGCGATGGGGTTCATGGTTCAGCCCTCATGGTTCTGCCTTCATAATTCAGCCCTCCAGCAGGCGCGCGGCCAGTTGTTGCGGCGTCAGGCCGGCGCTGGCGGCGCCCAGTTGCCGCTCGCGTTCCAGGTTGCGTTCCAGCTGCTGCTTGCCGGCCAGGTATTGTTTGGGCCAGGACGCGCCAGCGTAGCCGATGCGGGCCGCTTCGGCCAGCGTCCAGGCGGGATTGGCCAGGTGCGGCCGGCCCACGGCACACAGGTCGGCGCGGCCGGCGGCGATGATGCCGTTGGCGTGGTCGGCCTCGAAAATGGAACCGACGGCGATGGCGCCGATACCGGCCTCGTTGCGCACCCGGTCGGCGAACGGGGTCTGGAACATGCGCCCGTACTGCGGGCGTTCCAGCTTGCTGACCTGGCCCGAGGAACAATCGATCAGGTCGGCCCCGGCCTGCTTGAACAGGCGCGCGATACACACCGCGTCGTCCGGCGTGATGCCGCCTTCGACCCAGTCGTGGGCCGAGATGCGCACGCTCATCGGCTTATGCGCCGGCCACACGGCGCGCACGGCCGCGAACACCCGCAGCGGGAAGCGGCAGCGGTTTTCCAGGCTGCCCCCATATTCGTCGCCGCGCTCGTTGGTGAGCGGCGAGATGAACGACGACAGCAGGTAGCCGTGCGCGCAGTGCAGTTCCAGCCAGTCGAAGCCCGCCTCCTCGGCCGCCAGCGCGGCGCGCACGAAGTCGGCCTCGATGCGGGCCATGTCGGCCGTGGTGACGGCGCGCGCCGTCTGCGACACGCCGGCCAGGTACTGCTGGCGCGAGGCCGACAGCAGCGGCCAGTTGTCGCGCTCCAGCGGCAGGTCGATGCCGTCCCACATGGCGCGGGTGGAGCCCTTGGCGCCAGCATGGCCCAGCTGCAGCGCGATCTTCGCGTCGCTGTTGGCATGCACGAAATCGACGATGCGCTTCCATGCCGCCGTGTGCTCGGGCGCGTACATGCCGGGACAGAACGGCGTGATGCGGGCGTCGGCCGACACGCACGTCATTTCCGCGCACACCAGCGCGGCCCCGCCCAGCGCGCGCGCGCCCAGGTGGGCCAGGTGGTAGTCGCCCACGGTGCCATCCACTGCGCTGTACTGGGCCATCGGCGAGACGACGATGCGGTTCTTGAGCGTGAGCCCGCGCACCTTGAACGGGGTGAACATGGGCGGGATGGCCAGGCTGGCCGGCGCGGGCAGTTCCGCCTGCGCGAACGCGCGCCGCGCGAACCACGCTTCGAAGCCGGCCACGTAGGCCGCATCGCGCAGGCGCAAATTCTCGTGCGACAAACGCTGGCTGCGGGTCAGCATGGAATAGGCGAACTGCGGCGCTTCCATGGCGCTGTAGCGTTCCACGTTCTCAAACCATTCCATCGAATTGCGGGCCGCGCTCTGGATCTTCAAGACTTCCACCGCGCGCACCTGCTGGTAGGCGGCCAGCGCGGCGGCGCTGTCCTGGTACGCACCGAAGCAGCGCGCCAGTTCGATCGCGTCCTCCAGCGCCAGCTTGGTGCCGGAACCGATCGAATAGTGGGCCGAGTGGGCCGCGTCGCCCATCAGCACCACCGGCAAGGGGCCGGCGGGCGTGTCGTTCCAGTGCACCCACTGGCCGCACACGATGCGGGGGAACTTGATCCACACGCTGGAGCCGCGCAGGTGGGAAGCGTTCGACATCAGCGCGTGGCCGTCCAGCTGTTCGGCGAACAGCTGTTCGCACCAGGCGATGCTCTGCTCCTGGCTCATTTCCTCCAGCCCGGCGGCGCGCCACACGGTTTCCGGCGTCTCCACGATGAAGGTCGAGGTGTCGCCGTCGTACTGGTAGATGTGGGCCTGGAACCAGCCATGTCCGGTCTGCTTGAAGGCGAAGGTGAAGGCGTCGAACTTCTTCTTCGTGCCCAGCCATACGAAGCGGCACTGGCGCGTTTCGATCTGCGGCGCGAAGGTGGCGGCGTAGCGCGTGCGGATACGGGAATTGAGGCCGTCGGAAGCGATCACCAGGTCGGCCCCATAGCGGGCCGCGATCTCCTGGTCGTCCGCCACCTCCGTCTCGAACACCAGCCGCACACCCAGTTCCTCGCAGCGCTGCTGCAGGATGTTGAGCAGGCGCTTGCGGCCGATGCCGCAGAAACCGTGGCCGCCGGAGCTGACCTGCTGGCCCTTGAAGTGGATGTCGATATCGTCCCAGTGGTTGAACGATTGCAGGATGGCGCGCGCGCTCGGCTCATCGGCCGCCGCCAGGTTGCCCAGCGTCTGGTCGGAGAACACGACGCCCCAGCCGAACGTGTCGTACGGCCGGTTGCGTTCGATGACGGTGATCACGTGGGCCGGATCCTGCTTCTTCATCAGCAGGCCGAAATACAGTCCGGCCGGGCCGCCGCCTATGCATACGATATTCATCAATACGAGTCCCTCAGTTCAGTCGCCGCCCTCGGCGCGCAGCTTGAAGCGCTGCAGCTTGCCCGTCTCCGTGCGCGGCAGCGACAGCCGGAAGTGCAGCGCGCGCGGATATTTGTACGGCGCGATCTGCCGCTTGACGAATTCCTGCAATTCCGCCGCCAGTGCATCGCCGGGTGCGTGGCCTGCCTTGAGTACCACATGCGCTTCCACGATCTGGCCCCGCTCGGCGTCGGCCCGGCCCACCACGCCGCATTCGGCCACGGCCGGGTGGCGCAGCAAAGCCTCCTCCACTTCCGGCCCGGCGATGTTGTAGCCGGCCGAAATGATCATGTCGTCCGTGCGCGAGCGGTAGTGGAAATAGCCGTCCGCGTCCATCTCGTAGGCGTCGCCCGTCAGGTTCCAGCCGTCCACCACGTATTCGCGCTGGCGTTTATCGTCCAGGTAGCGGCAGCCGGTCGGCCCCTGCACGGCCAGCCGGCCGATCACGCCCGGCCCCACCGGCTTGCCGTCCGGGCCCAGGATGCAGGCCCGGTAACCAGGCACCGGCTTGCCGGTCGCGCCGGGCCGCACCTGTTCACCGGCCGCCGAAATGAAGATGTGCAGCAGTTCCGTCGCGCCGATGCCGTCTATCATTTCCAGCCCCGACGCCTGGCGCCAGGCGTCGCGCGTGGCCAGCGGCAGCGCCTCGCCGGCCGACACGCTGTGGCGCAGGCTGGCCAGGTCGTAGCGCGCCGCCAGCGGCGCCATCTGGCGATAGAAAGTGGGCGCCGTGAAGCTGATGGTGGCGCGGTACTGCTGGATTGCGGCCAGCAGCGTTTCCGGCGTCAGTTTTTCGAGCAGCACGGCGCTGGCGCCCACCCGCAGCGGGAACAGCAGCAGACCGCCCAGGCCGAAGGTGAAGGCCAGCGGCGGCGTGCCGATGAAGATGTCGTCCGGGCGTGTACCGAGCACGGAGCGGGGAAAGCAGTCGCAGATGGCCAGGATGTCGCGCTGGAAGTGCATGGTCCCTTTCGGCACGCCTGTGGTGCCGGAAGTGAAGCTGATCAGGCACACGT
Source organism: Rugamonas apoptosis (assembly GCF_014042355.1). GTDB lineage: Bacteria > Pseudomonadota > Gammaproteobacteria > Burkholderiales > Burkholderiaceae_D > Rugamonas > Rugamonas apoptosis. Next base: position 86,191 of record NZ_JACEZU010000014.1, on the reverse strand, counting down.
CGTCGGCCGCCGTATCGACCGGCGCATAGGTGGCCGGCTGACGGGCCATGCGCGCTTCCAGCCCGTCCGCGCCTGCGCCGTCGCCGAAGTACAGCAGCCGCCCCGGCATGCCGGGCGCCGCTTCCATTTCCTCGCGCAGGCTGGCCGCGCACAGCACGGCGTTCACCCGGGCCTTGGCCAGGATCACGCCCAGTTCGCGCGCGCGCAGCAGCGGCATGGTGGGCACGGCCACCAGCCCGGCCTTGAACACGGCCAGGATGGCGGCCGCCATCATGGGCGTGTTGGCGCCGCGCAGCAGTACCCGGTTGCCCGTCTCCAGTCCCAGTTGGCCGCGCAGCACGTGGGCGATGCGGTCGACCTGTTCCAGCAACTGGGCGTAAGTCCATTGCTGGCCGGCGCCGCGGACGGCGATGCGCTGGCCCGCCCCCTCCGCCACGGCCCGGTCCAGCAACTCGGCCACGCAATTGAGCCGCTCCGGATACTGCAATTCCGGCAGCTCGAAGCGCAGCACCGGCCACTGGTCCAGCGGTGGCAGATGGTCGCGTGTGAATTGGTCGGTGTGGGCGCTGGCGCCCATGCTGGCATGGCTTGCGCCGGCACCGCTGGCAGTCGGTCTGGTCATGGTCGCCCTGAAGTTGGTGGTCGTATCCTCACAGCCTGTGGCAGATACTTTAAACCTAAACTATCTCGACTTCAAGGACAAAGTGGCGCGCCAGTGTGGAATGGCGGCGGTGGCGGCTGCTGCGGTGATGGGAAGGCGCCGCCGCCGTTCAGCCCAGGGCCTGGCGGGTCAAATCGGCCTGGCGGGCCACGGCGCGCTGCACGCCGGACAACACGGCCTGCACGTTCATGCCGGACAACTGCCCCGCCAGCACCGCCAACAGGCCGGCGGCGGCGCCGTGCAAGCCCAGCGTGACGCACCCCGTATGCAGGCGTTCCAGCCGCAGCCGCGTTTCCTGCTGATCGCCGCTGGCCTGCAGCTGATGCAATTCCTCGCCGGCGGCCGCCAACTGGCTCTGGAACCCGCCCAGGTAGACCAGCAAGCGCTCCGCGTTGATGCCCAGGCGCAGTTGGGTGGCGGCCGGGGTTTCCGCATGGTGCTCCCCTTCGCCGGGCGCTGGCGCCGGCGGCGTCAGGAACCGGGCCAGGTGCACCCGTACCTGGTCGGCCTGGAATGGCTTGACCACGTAACCGGCCGCGCCGGCGTCGCTGGCCAGCCGCACCGTGTCACCATCGGTGGCCGAGGTGACCAGTACGAACGGCATGGCCTGCAGTTCCGCGTGCTGCTTGATCCGCTGCAGCAGTTCCATGCCCGACAGGCGCGGCATGCGCAAGTCGCAGAAACAGATGGCCGGACGCAGCCCCGCCTCCAGCTGCTGCCAGGCGTCGGCGCCATCCTCCGCTTCCACGATATCGAAGGTGCCGCAGCTGTCGACCAGGTGCATCAGCACCATGCGCGACACGACATCATCATCCACCACCAATACTTTCATCATGTTCTCCAGTGCCTGTGCGCGCGCGGGCGGCGCCGGATGGCATCCGCGCCTGGCACCGCCGTTCATCTTACCTGATCAGGCGTAGTTCCCGACAGGGCGCGGCGGCGAAAAATTCACAGCGCCGCAGCTGCTGTCGCTGCTGTTGCCGCGGCGGCGGCGGTCTGTTCGAGCAGCTGGCGCAGGCGCGGCAAGCCGGCCTCGATCTGCGTCCAGTAGCCATGGTCGGCCGCCAGTTCCAGCTCGCCGCACAGGGCCTGCAATTCCTGCTCCTCCAGGTAGCCGGCGCTGCCCTTGATACCGTGCAGCAGCCGGCCGGCCGCCTCGCCATCGCGGCTGGCCAGGGCATTATCGAGCTCGGCCAGCCGGCCCGGCACGTCCTGCAGGAAGGCGCCGCGCAGGCGCGCGCGCAGGTCGCCCTTGCCGCTATGCTGGGCGGCGCGGGCCGATTCGGGGCCGGCCGGCGCCACCCCGAACATGGCGTCCAGGTCCGCCGTGCCGGCCGCCGGCCGTCGCGGTTCCATGCGCGCCAGCGCCACGCCGCGCTGCAACTGGCGTTCGATGGCGCGGCTCAACTGCCAGTGCAGCGCCGCCTCGTCGATCGGCTTGGTCAGGAAATCGTCCATGCCGGAGGCCAGGTAACGGCTGCGGTCCTCCTCGCTGGCGTTGGCCGTGAGCGCGATGATCATCAGTTCCTGGTCGCGCACGGGCGCGTCCGGCGAGCCGCCGGAGCGGATCAGCCTGGTGGCGCTGGCGCCATCCATTTCCGGCATGCGGCCATCCATCAGGATCAGGTCGTAGCGCGTCATGGAGCAGGCCTTGACGGCCAGCAGGCCATTGGCGGCGATGTCGACCTTGTGGCCCAGCTCTTCCAGCATCATGCGGATGATGATCTGGTTGGTGGGGAAGTCCTCCGCGCACAGCACCTTGAGCTGGTGGCTGTGCGGCTCGCGCGGCACATGCGGCACCACGGGCGGCGCCACGCCGTTGGCCATCGGCAGTTCGAACGAGAACGTGCTGCCCACCCCGGGCGTGCTGGCCACGCGGATCTCGCCGCCCATCAGCTCCACCAGCTGGCGGCAGATGGCCAGCCCCAGCCCCGTGCCGCCGTAGCGCCGGGTGGTGGTGGAATCGGCCTGTTCGAACTTCTGGAACAGGCGCGACATGGCGTCAGCCGGAATCCCGATGCCCGAATCGGCCACCGTGAAGCGGATCAGGTTCACGCCCGGCGGCGAGTCCACCCCACCCTGCGACTGGCCCGGCGCCACCCGCTCCACCCGCATGCGCACGGCGCCGCGCTGGGTGAACTTGAAGGCGTTGCCCACCAGGTTGACCAGCACCTGGCGCAAGCGGGTCGGGTCGCCCACCACGAACTGCGGCAAGCCGTCACCGAACTCCAGGCTGAAGCCCACGCTGTGGGCGGCGGCCTGCTCCTCGAACAGGCTGACCACGTTCTCCACCGTCGACGCCAGCGCGAAATCGATGTTCTCGATGGTCAGCTTGCCCGCTTCGATCTTGGAAAAGTCCAGCAGGTCGTTGATGATCGACAGCAGCGACTGGGCGTTGACCTGGCCGCGCAGGATCTGCTCGCGGGTGCTCTCCTGCAGCTGGCCGTCGCGCAGCGCGAAGGTCAGCATGCCGATCACGCCGGCCAGCGGGGTGCGCATCTCGTGGCTCATATTGGCCAGGAATTCCGACTTCTGGCGGGTGGCGTCTTCCGCCTTCTGCTTGGCCAGGCGCAGCCGCTCGTCGTTCTCCTGCAGCGCGCGGTTGGCCAGCGCCAGCTCGTCCGTGTGCAACCGCACCTGGCGCTCCTGCAGCAGCAATTGTTCCTGGGTCAGGCGCAGCGCCTGCAAGGCCTCCTCCAGCTGCTGGTAGGCGCGCGCGTTCTCCAGCCCCACGGCTGCGTGGGCGGCCAGCGTCTGCATCATGTCCAGGTGCACCTGCTGATAGGCGTGCCGTCCCTCGCTCTGCACGCACAGCAGGCCCACCACCTTGTCGTTGACGATCAGCGGGGTGTAGATCATCGACAGCGCCACGGCCGGCGGCACGCCGTCCTCGCGCACGCACGGCGCCAGCTGGCGCATGCCCGATTCGTCCATGTAGCGGTGGTATTCCGCATCGAGGTCGTTGATGAATACTTCGCTGCGGTGGGTCACGCACCACACGGCCAGCTGGTTGGGATTATCGAGCCGGCGGGTATAGGGCAGCGTGCGCACCCCGCTCTCGATGGCGAATGGGAACTCGATGATGCCCCGTTCCTCCTGCACGAAGCCGATGCCGAACATCTGCGCGTCCATCAGGTGGTGCACATGGCGGTACAGGGTGCGCATGGCCGTTTCCATGTCCAGCGTGGCGCTCATTTCCCGTCCCAGTTCGCTCAGCACGGAGATGTTGCGGTGAGCCTGTTCCACATTCTCCTTCTGGCGCTCCACTTCCTGTTTCTGGCGCTCGGTGTCGACACGGCGCTGCTCGGCCTCGGCGCGCTGGCTCTCCGCCTCCAGCCGGCGCTGCTCCAGTTCCTGCGTCTGCTGGCGCAGCAGCTGGTTCTTCTGCTCCACCTCGGTGGTGCGCAAGCTGACCTGCCGCTCCAGCATCGCCTTCTGGCGCCGCAGGCCGCGCATACGGGCCTGGTAGGCGGCGTAGCCGATCGTCACCAGCAGCGCGGCGGCCAGGGTGCGGAACCACCACGTCTTCCACAACGGTGGCCGGATGGTGATGACCAGGGTGGCGGCGTTGTCGTTCCAGATGCCGTCCTTGTTGGCGGCCTTGACGCGGAAGGTGTACTGGCCCGGATCGAGGTTGGTGTAGGTGGCGAAGCGCTTGCTGGAATCGGTCACCACCCAGTCCTTGTCGAAGCCCTGCAACTGGTAGGCGAAGCGGTTGCGCTGCGGGGCCGCGTAGTGCAGCGCCGTGAATTCGAGCGAGAACACGGAGTCGGCCTGGTCCAGCGTGAGCGCGCCGGTATGCTCGATAGCGCCGCTCAGCACCTGGCCGTGCGCGCCCTGCCCGGGCCGCAGCGACTTGCTGAACACCTGGAAGTCGGTGATGGCCACGGTGGGCGCCACGCTGTTCTCGCGCACTTCGGCCGGGGCGAACGCGGTGATGCCGTTGAAGCCGCCGAAGTACAGCGTGCCATCGTCCGCGCGCAGGGCCGAGCCGTCGAAATAGGCGCCCTCGATGGTGCCGTCGGCGCCCGAGTAATTGCGCACCAGGCCGGTGCGCGTGTTCAGGCGCGACAGGCCGGTATTGGTGCTCAGCCAAAGGTGGCCGGCGCCGTCGGGCAGGATGGAGGCGATGGCGTCGTCGCCGATGCCGTCGCGGCGCAGGTAGCGCTTGAACTTCACGCTGCCGTCGGCGCCCTGCTCCATGCGGTTCAGTCCCGCCGCCGTGCCGACCCAGATCGTGCCCTGCTCGTCCTGGTACAGGTAATGCACCTCGTCGTGACTGAGGCTGGACGGATCGGCCGGGTCGCGCCGGAAGTGGCGGAAATGGCCGCTCTTGCGGTCCAGCAGGTCGAGGCCGTTGAAGGTGCCCACCCACAGGTTGCCGCGGCGGTCCTCCAGGATCGGGCGCACCACGTTGTCGGCCAGGCTGGTGCTGTCGGCCGGATCGTGGCGGTAGGTGTGGCTGACGCCGGTGCGTGGATCGAAGCGGTGCAGGCCGCCGCGCGAGGCGATCCACAGCAGGCCGCCGCGGTCGCCCACGATGTTGCGGATGGTGTCGCCGGCCGGATCGCCATGCGAGAACGACCATGCCTGCATGGCGCCGCTGGCCGCGTCCATGCGGTTGATGCCGGCCCGTCCGCCTATCCACAGGTTGCCGCCGGCGTCGCGCCACAGGGCCGTCACCAGATCGTCGCTCAAGCCGCCGGGCGCGTGATGCCAGGCGCGCGCGTGGCCGGTGGCCGGGTCGTACAGATTGAGGCCGGCGCTGGTGCCCAGCCACAGCTGGCCATGGCCATCGGCCACGATGGCGCGCACCTTGTTGTCCGACAGGGCTTGCCGCTGGTCGGCCTGGCGCACCAGCCGCGCGAAGCCGCCGCTGCCCATGTCGACCCGGCTCACGCCATCGTTCCAGGTGCCGACCCAGAAGGTGCCGACGCGGTCGCGGAACAGGGCCGAGATCTGGTCGTCGGCCACGCTGTGGTTATCGCCCAGCTGATGGCGGTACTGGGCCAGCCGGTTCTCGTGCGGCAGCCAGCGGTACAGGCCATCGGCGCCGCTGCCTATCCACAGGTTATGTTCGCCGTCCTGGTAGATGGCCGTGATGTTGCCGCCCTTGAGTCCTTCGCGCGCGCCCAGCCGGTGGCGCCGGGGCGCGCCTTCGCCCAGCTGCCACCGTTCCAGCCCGGCCAGCGTGCCCACCCACAGCGCGCCATCCTGGTCCAGCTGCAGGGCCGCCACGAAGTTGGCCTTGGCGTCGGGCGCCGCGTCCATCTGGAAGTGCTGGAAGCGGGTGGCGCCCGGCGCCAGCATGTCCAGCCCGGTGGCCGTGCCCACCCACAGCCGGCCGGACCAGTCGCGCACCAGCGCGTTGACCTGGTCGTCGGCCAGGCTGGCCGCGTCGGCGTCGTCGTGGTGCCAGCTAGTGAAACGGGCGCTGGACGGGTCGAAGTGGTGCAGGCCGTCGCCGGTGGCCAGCCACAGGCCGCCCAGGCCATCGTCGACGATGGCGCGCACATGGCGGTTGCCGTTGCCGCGCTTGGCCGATTCGTGCGGCAGGAAGTGGTCGAAGCCGCGCGTCAGGGGATCGTAGCGGTCCAGGCCACCGTCGGTGCCCACCCACAGCTGGCCGGCGCTGTCCAGGTGCAGCACGCGCACCCAGTTGTCGCCCAGGCTGCGCGGGTCCGACACGACGCTCTTGTAGGTGATGGTACGGTAGCCGTCGAAACGGGTCAGTCCGGCCTGGGTGCCGAGCCAGATGAAGCCTTGCTTGTCCTGGGCGATGGCCAGCACGGATTCCTGCGCCAGCCCGTGTTCCACCGTCAGCTGCTCGAAGCGCAAGGTACGGGGCGGCGCGCCGGCCCAGGCCGCGTGCAGGCCGGCGGCCCACAGCAGGGCGGCCGGTAACAGCAGTAGACTACAGAGACGTCGGATCAGCAACAGCACACGGGTTCCATCCCAGGGTTCAGCTGCCGAAAAAGGCCAGCACATCGTCCTTGCGCAGTTGCGTGTCGCGCTGGCCAAGACGGATCAGCTCGCCAGTATACGTCGATTCGAACAACAGGTAGGAAGCGAGGGCGGCGCCGCGTGTTTCCGTCGCGCCGATGCCGCCCAACATGGTGCGGATCGGGGCCGGCAAACTGCCGATGTGGCGGCTGGCGATATCGTCCAGCCGCTCGGACGGCGCGATCACCAGCAGCTTGACCGGCTTGAGCGGCGTCTTCTCCAGGTGCTCCTCGGGCAGCAGCGACAAGGTCTTGTTGATCCGCTCCAGCCGTTCGATGTCCACCGCCAGGCTGTCGAGGAAGATGGACGACATGGCGTGGCCGGCGATCTGCGCCAGGCTGGGGTAGCGCGCGGCGCCGTCGGCGGCGCTGCGCGGCGGCTCCGTCAGGCGGCCGGCGCCCACCACCAGCACCTTGCTGGCGCCCAGGTGGATGGCCGGCGAGATCGGTGCGATCTGGCGCATGGTGCCGTCGCCGCAGTATTCACGGTGGCCGCCCAGGTACAGCGGCGTGGCGGGAAAAATGAAGGGAATGGCCGACGAAGCCAGCAAATGTTCGATGCCGATCTGGTCCTGCAACGCCACCCGCTGCATGCGCACCCACGGCGCGATCTCGGCCGCCGTCTGGTAAAACGTGATGTGCTCACCGCCGCTGTAGGACGAGGCGGTGACGGCCAGCGCGTGCAGCAGCCCTTCGGACAGCACGGTATCGAGCCGCGGCAAGTCCAGCATGCGGTGCAGGAGCGACACCAGCGGGGTATTGTCGAGCAGCGACTGGGGCGGCGTGGCGCGCCACTTGCGCAGCAGCCAGCCGAACGACAGCAACGACAGCCAGCGCGCGCCGGAGCGGATCACGCCCAGCGAGTCGGCCCGGTACACCTGCTCCACCTTGATGTGCTGCCACACGTCGAGCAGGCGCTGCACGCCCTCGCTGAAGTTGTCGGCGCGGCAGGCCAGCGCGGTGGCGTTGATGGCGCCGGCCGAGGTGCCGCAGATGATGTCAAACGGGTTGCGGGCCGGCGGCCAGCCCGCTTCCCACAGTATCTCCGAGATGGCCTGCAGCACGCCGATCTGGTACGCGGCGCGAGCGCCCCCTCCGGTCAGGATCAAGCCTGTTTTCTTTTGTATGCCCATGCGGTCAAGAGTAGCAGGGTATGGCGCCGTTGGGGAAGGCATGGGACCACTTTCGCGTCACGATAGCGCCTGATAGCCACACCTGCCTGCTCCCCTACTCGCCCAGCGCCACGCCTTCGCGGCGCGGGTCGGCGCCGCCGAACCAGAGCGGCTGGCCGTCCACCGTGCGGCGCTGGATACCCTGCAGGCCGGAGTTCTGCTCGAACTGGCGCACCTCATGGCCGCGCGCGATGAGCTGGGCCACCACCTGCGGCGCCACGCGCCCCGCCTCCAGCTCCGTGGGGCCGTTACGGCTGCCGAAGTTGGGCAGGTTGATGGCCTGCTGCACGTCCAGCCCCCAGTCCAGCGTCCCCACCAGCACCTTGGCCACGTAGTTGATGATGGACGAACCGCCCGGCGAGCCGGTGGCCAGCACCAGTTGGCCGCTGGCGCGCTCGAACACCAGCGTGGGCGACATGGCGCTGCGCGGACGCTTGCCGGCCTGCACCCGGTTGGCCACGGGGCCGTCGGCGTCCATGGCGTCGAACGAGAAGTCAGTCAGCTGGTTGTTGAGCAGGAAGCCATCCACCATCTGGCGCGAACCGAAAGCGTCTTCCACGGAAGTGGTCATGGACAAGCCATGGCCGGCGCCGTCCACAGCCACCAGGTGCGAGGTCGAGGGTTTATCGAGCGCCGTGTCGGCGCCCCACGCCACCCGCATGCCGGACGGCGTGCCGAACTTCGCGCTGCCCATGGAGCGCGGGCCGATCAGCGCGGCGCGGCGGGCCAGGTAGGCCGGGTCGGTCATGGCGGCCACGCCGCGCCCCGGCAACGGCACGAAGTCGGTGTCGGCCACGTAGTGATTGCGGTCCGCGTAGGCCAGCCGGCCCGCCTCGCTGAACAGGTGGATGGCATCCGCATCGAGCATGCCGTTGACGGGCGGATGGGCACCGATATCCTTGTTGGCCAGGATGCCCAGCATCTGCGCGATGGCGACGCCGCCCGACGACGGCGGCGGCGCGCCGCACACGGTCCAGGCCTTGTAGTCGCTGCACACGGGCGCGCGCTCCTTGGCGCGGTAGCCTGCGATATCGGCCGCCGTCAGCTTGCCCGGATTGGTGGCATGGGCCGCCACCTTGGCCGCGATGTCGCGCGCGATGCGTCCGTTGTAGAAGGCGTCGGCGCCGCCGGCGGCGATTTCGCGCAGGCTGCGTGCCAGCTCCGGATTTTTCAGCAGGTGGCCCACCGGCCAGGGCTGGCCCTTGGCGTCATAGAAGTAAGCCGCCGCCACCGGATCGCGCGCCAGGTAACGGTCCCACGTGAGCAGCGCGTTCAGGCGCGGACTGACGGCGAAGCCCTCGTCGGCCAGCTTGATGGCCGGCGCGAACAGGCTGGCCCATGGCAGCTTGCCGTGTTCGCGGTGCGCCAGTTCCAGCATGCGCAGCACGCCGGGCGCGCCCACGGAACGGCCGCCGATGATGGCCGCCACGCGCGACAGCGGCTTGCCGTCCGCATCCTCGAACAGGTGTTCGTCGGCCGCCGCCGGCGCCGTCTCGCGGCCATCGTAAGACTGCACGCGCTTGCCGTCGAAGTACATGAGGAAGGCGCCGCCGCCGATGCCCGACGATTGCGGTTCCACCAGGTTCAGCACCATCTGGCTGGCGATGGCCGCGTCGATCGCGCTGCCGCCCTGGCGCAGCATGCGGTAGCCGGCCTCGGTGGCCAGCGGATTGGCCGCCGCCATCATGAATTTGTGGGCGCTCACGCCCCGCTTGGCCGCGTAGCCGGTGGCGATTTCGGGCGCCGGGGTGGCGTCCTGCGCCAGCGCCGGCAGCGGCGGGAACAACAACATGCCGCCCAGCGCCAAGGCTGGCGCCAGAGACTTCAAACGTATCATGCGGACTCCAAATAAAAAGGCGCGCGACCAGGGCCGCGCGCCCATTGACTCAGGCATCCTACACGAAAAATTTTACTTCGGTTGCATGCGGATCGCGCCGTCCAGTCGAATAGTTTCGCCGTTCAACATGACATTTTCGATGATGGCCTTGGCCAGGTGCGCGTACTCGGTTGGCTTGCCCAGGCGCGGTGGGAACGGCACCATGGCGCCCAGCGCCTGCTGCACTTCGGCCGGCATACCCAGCAGCATCGGGGTTTCGAAGATGCCGGGGGCGATGGTCATCACGCGGATGCCGCTGCGCGACAGGTCGCGCGCCATCGGCAGCGTCATGCCGGCCACGGCCGCCTTGGACGAGGCGTAGGCCGCCTGGCCGATCTGGCCGTCGAAGGCCGCCACCGACGCCGTGTTGATGATGATGCCGCGCTCGCCGTGCTCGGCCGCCGCCGTCTTGCCCATGGCGTCGGCCGCCAGGCGGGCCATGTTGAAGGTGCCCACCAGGTTGATGTTGACGGTGCGCTGGAATACGTCCAGCGGGTGCGGGCCATCCTTGCCCACGGTCTTGACGGCTGGCGCCACGCCGGCGCAATTGACCAGGCCACGCAAGGTGCCCAGCGCCTGGGCGGCGGCGACCACGGCCAGGCCGTCCGCTTCCGAGGTCACGTCGCACTTGACGAAAGTACCCTTCAGTTCAGCGGCCAGCGCCTGGCCCGCTTCCACTTGCACGTCGGCCAGCACCACCTTGCCGCCGGCCGCCACGATCATGCGGGCCGTGGCCGCGCCCAGGCCCGATGCGCCGCCGGTGATGATGAATACATTGTCTTGAATCTGCATGTCCGTCCTCTATCAGTTGGGAAAATCGCGCGCGTGGCCTGTGGTGCCATTAACGTTAACGTAAACGTCAATTGTAGCGAACTTTGGCTGGCGCGCGCGAAAAAACCGTCGTGTGCTGTTGCAGCGCCGCAAAGCACGGCTATTGGCACTGCAACCAGACGCCGTCGCGCAGGCACAGCTGGCCGGACGGGGAAATAGTGGTGTTGCCGCCGGCGCCAGTGTGGCGCACGCCGGCCGCGTCGTAGCAGCCGCCGGCGTCACAGGTGGTGATGGGCGTGGGACGCGGCGTCTGGTGCAAGGGCGGCGGCGGCGACAACGGCGGCAGCGGCGGCGCCACGGACACGCGCGGCACGGGACGCGGCGGCATGGCGGGGATAATGGCCGTCACGGCGCGGCGCGCCTTGGGCTGGCGCGTGGGCGCCGTGCGGCACGGTTGCACGGCCAGGTGCTGGCCGTCCGCGCTCAGCGTGCACACGGGCAGGCGCGCGTACTGCTCCAGCGACAAGGTGGCCGCATCAGCGGAAACGGCGGCGTCATGGCGCGCCGGTTTGTCCGTCTGCGCGGCCGGGGCGCTGACCACCCACATACCCGCCCCCAGCGACAACATACAGCAACGGATCAGGCGGGCGGACATGGTGGGCAAGGCGGCCATGGCGGGCCTCAGCGCGGCGGCGGTGTGTTGGGCGGGGGGTAGCTGCCGCCCGGCTGCTGGGACTCGCTCATCATCCGGCCAGCCACGGGCACCTTGTGGCCCTGGGCATACATGCACTGCTGGTAGGCGTAATCGTAGCGCCGCTGCAGGTTGTTGCCCGCGTAATTGCCCGCGTCGGCGCCGGCCATGGTGCCCATGACCAGGCCCACGCCGGCGCCCGAACCGGCGCCGCGTCCGCCATCGACGGCCGCGCCCAGCGCCGCACCCACCAACGTACCCAGCGCGGCGCTGCGCGCGGTGCTGCTGGCGGCCGCCTGTTCCGCCGAACTACCCACCTGGGCTTGGGCGTAGCCGCGACAGTTGAAGTCATCGGCGCGGAATTGGTCGAAGGTCTTGCCGGCGCCCGGCAGGACCAGCGTGCTGGGGCCGGTGGGCATGGAAACGCAGCCAGCCAACAACGCAGGCAACGCAAGCAGCAGGGTGGCAGGCAAAATGAGAGGTCGCTTCATTGCGCGGGCTCCGGTCTGGGTTGGACTTCTTCCGGCGATACGGCGCGCCAGGAAGTGCGGCATTCCTTGACGTAGGGGTAATAGCCGGGCGGATCGCTACAGTAGTACCAGAACTGCGCGGGCGGGGCCCCCTGCTCCATGTACACGGGCGGCGGCGCCGGGACCGGATACACCGGAACGTCATAGTAGTAGCGCCGGTAGAACGGATCGTAGAACGGGTCCGCATACCAGGGCGCGGGCCAGAACAAGGGCGCGCCGATCACCACGCCGACGTGGGTACGGAGATGGGTATGGCCGCCGGGATGGCCGCCGCCGCGGTGCGGCCGGGTCTGGGCCTGGACTGGCGCGCAGGCCAGCGCCGCTGTCAGTAGCGCCAGCATCGCCAACAACCTCGCTGGTCTGAAAGTCTGCATCTGCATCGCATCACCTCGCAAAGTGCTACGCCGTGCAACCATTATCGGCTGATCGGGGCGGCCTTGCCAGAGGTGGATACAATTCGTCACGCCGAAAAACCAACAGCACGGTACGGGCGCCGGCGCGGGCGCGCCGCGCCGCCTCACCGGACCGGGCGCGACCGGTCCGACAAGGCGTGCAGGCTGCAAGTTATTGCGTCTTGCCGCCCTCTTGCTGCGGCATGGCCTGGACCGGCGCCGACTGCACCACCGGCATGGCCGGCGCCGTGGCGGCCGGCATGGCCACATGGGCCACCCCGGGCGCGCTCACGGCCAGCCAGCCGGAAGCCGGCAGCAGCGGCACCAGCAGCAAGGCCACGATGTTGATGATTTTGATCAACGGATTGACGGCGGGGCCGGCCGTGTCCTTGTACGGGTCGCCCACGGTGTCGCCGGTCACGGCCGCCTTGTGCGCGTCCGACCCCTTGCCGCCGAAATTGCCGTCCTCGATGTACTTCTTGGCGTTGTCCCAGGCGCCGCCACCGGTGGTCATGGAAATGGCCACGAACAGGCCGGTGACGATGGTCCCCATCAGCATGCCGCCCAAGGCGGCCGATCCGAGCAGCATGCCCACCACGATCGGCACCACCACCGGCAGCAGCGATGGCAGGATCATTTCCTTGATGGCCGAGGCGGTCAGCATGTCCACCGCCTTGTCGTATTGCGGCTTGCCGCTGCCGTCCATGATGCCCTTGATGTCGCGGAACTGGCGCCGCACTTCCACCACCACGGCGCCGGCCGCGCGGCCCACGGCTTCCATCGCCATGGCGCCGAACAGGTAAGGCACCAGGCCGCCGATGAACAGGCCGACGATCACCATCGGGTTGGACAAGTCGAAGCTGACCGACTTGCCTGAAGATTCGAGCGCGTGGGTGTAGTCGGCGAACAGCACCAGCGCCGCCAGGCCGGCCGACCCGATGGCATAGCCCTTGGTGACGGCCTTGGTGGTGTTGCCCACCGCATCCAGCGGATCGGTGATGGCGCGCACGGATTCAGGCATGCCCGACATTTCCGCGATGCCGCCGGCGTTGTCCGTGATGGGGCCATAAGCGTCCAGCGCGACGACGATGCCCGCCATCGACAGCATGGAGGTGGCGGCGATGGCGATGCCGTACAACTGGCCCAGCTGATAGGACACGAGGATGGCGGCGCACACGGCCAGCACGGGGAAGGCGGTGGACTTCATCGACACCCCCAGGCCGGCAATGATGTTGGTGCCGTGGCCGGTGGTGGACGCTTCGGCGATGTGGCGCACCGGGTGGAAATCCGTGCCCGTATAGTATTCCGTGATGTAGACCATCAGCCCGGTGAGCACGATGCCCACCAGCGCACAGCCCATCATTTTCATGCGCATGGCGTCGTCACCCCACAGCTGCCAGGTGACGACGGCGAAGCCGATCAGCGACAGGCCGGCGGCCCACCACAGGCCCGTGTACAGGGCCGACATGATCTTCTTGCCCGGCTTGGCCTTGACCATGGAGCAGCCGATGATGGAGGCGATGATGGACACGGCGCCCAGCAGCAGCGGATAAACGATGGCCGTGGTGGGCGCGGCCGTGATGGCCAGGGCGCCCAGCAGCATGGTGGCGATCAAGGTCACCACATAGGTTTCGAACAGGTCGGCGGCCATGCCGGCGCAGTCGCCCACGTTGTCGCCCACGTTATCGGCGATCACGGCCGGGTTGCGCGGATCATCCTCGGGAATGCCCGCCTCGACCTTGCCCACCAGGTCGGCGCCCACGTCCGCGCCCTTGGTGAAGATGCCGCCGCCCAGGCGGGCGAAGATGGAAATCAGGGAAGCGCCAAAGGCCAGGCCGATCAGCGGCTGGATCACGTCATGTTCGCTGACGGCCGTGGCGCGCGCGCCCGCCACCAGCATCATGTAGAACAGGGTCACGCCCAGCAGGCCCAGGCCCACCACCAGCATGCCGGTGATGGCGCCGCCCTTGAAGGCGACGTCGAGCGCTTCGTTCATGCCCTTGGTGGCCGCCTGCGCCGTGCGCACGTTGGCGCGCACCGAGACGTTCATGCCGATGAAGCCGCAAGCGCCCGACAGCACGGCGCCCAGCAAAAAGCCCAGCGCCGTATGGGTGCCCAGCAGCGCGAAGATCAGCACCAGCAGCACCGCGCCGACGATGGCGATGGTGCGGTACTGGCGCGCCAGGTAGGCGGCCGCGCCCTGCTGGATGGCCAGCGCGATTTCCTGCATCCGGGCGTTGCCGGCATCCTGGCGCAAGATCCAGCTGCGGGACCACAAACCGTAAATCACGGCGATCACGCCGCACGCCACTGCAAACCAAAGACTAGCTGCCATAGTGTCCCCTTGTTCTTGTTAATCAAGCTCGATACCACACTCAGAAAACCGCCGACCGTGTCTCGTAAACACGCGCAGCCAACTAACCTGCGTACTGCACTCTTTTATAAAACGGGATGGCATCCATCGCTGGACGCGGAGCGCGGGCGCTCGCGCGGGCGCAACGCCCGCAAAAAAGCGGACCGTAGTCCGCTCCGTTACTGCTTATTCCGACAAGGCCGCGAATGCCGCGTCGCGGATTTCTTCCACTGGTCCTACGCCAGAGATGCGGCGGTATTTCGGCGCGCCTGGCTGGCCGGTCTGGGCCCAGTTGTTATAGTAGGCCAGCAGGACTTCGGTCTGGTTGTGGTACACGTCCAGACGCTTCTGCACGGTTTCGACCTTGTCGTCGTCGCGCTGCACCAGCTCTTCGCCGGTGACGTCGTCCTTGCCTTCGACCTTGGGTGGATTGAATTTCACGTGGTACACGCGGCCCGAGCCGGGGTGGCTGCGGCGGCCGGACATGCGCTCGACGATCATGTCGTCAGGCACGTCGATTTCCAGCACGTAATCCACGGCCACGCCGGCTTCCTTCATGGCGTCCGCTTGCGCGATGGTGCGCGGGAAGCCGTCGAACAGGTAGCCGTTTTCGCAATCGCACTCTTTCAGGCGATCCTTGACCAGGCCGATGATGATGTCATCCGACACCAAACCGCCGGCATCCATCACCTTCTTGGCCGCCAGGCCCATCTCCGTGCCAGCCTTGATGGCCGCACGCAGCATGTCGCCGGTGGAAATTTGCGGGATGTTGTACTTCTCTTTGATGAAATTGGCTTGGGTGCCCTTGCCGGCACCGGGTGCTCCTAACAGAATGAGACGCATGAAGTTTCCTAAGACTGAATTGAAATGGTAATCGTAATAATTATTGTGCTAGCAGCTAGTCTGGCTATGTTTGTACGAAACTTACCACAAAACTTCGCCGCTACGCCACTGTGCCAACGTTTTGCGTTCGTTAATTGATGTCTCCCCACCCGAAACGCGTTATTCCGTATGAATACCGCACTGTTCATTTCTTTATAGCGGGGATTATTTACGGCCACCTTACGTGGCCCATCCGGGCAATGAACATCTAACGGTAGTGCTGACGCACCCGCTCCAGGTCCTCGGGCGTATCCACGCCGGCGGCCGGGGCCGAGTCCGTCACATGGACGGCGATCGGATAACCGTGCCACAGCACGCGCAACTGTTCCAGCGCCTCGATCTGCTCCAGCGGCGACTGTTCCAGCCCCGGGTAGGCTTGCAGGAAGTCGTTGCGGTAGGCGTACAGGCCGATATGGCGCAGCGGCACATAGCCGGCCGGCAGCGTGGCGCGGTCCTGGGCGAAGGCGTCGCGGTGCCACGGAATGGTGGCGCGCGAGAAGTACAGCGCGCGCCCCGCCTTGTCCAGCACCACCTTGACCACGTTGGGGTTGAAGGCGTCGGCCGCGTCATGCAGCGGATGGGCGCAGGTGGACATGGGCACATCGGCCGAGATGCGGGCGGCGGCGGCGCCCAGCAGCGCCGGGTCGATCAGCGGTTCGTCGCCCTGCAGGTTGACCACCACGGCCTGCGGCGGCAGTTGCATCAGGCGCGCCACTTCAGCGATGCGGTCGGTGCCGGATGGGTGGTCGGCGCGCGTCATGCACACCTCCACGCCGTGCGCGGCGCAGGCGGCGCGGATGTCCTCATGGTCGGTGGCCACGATGATGCGTTCGGCGCCCGCCTCGCGCGCCCGTTCGGCCACCCGCACCACCATGGGCTTGCCGCCCAGGTCGGCCAGCGGTTTATTGGGTAGCCGGGTCGAAGCCAGCCGCGCGGGAATGATGACGGTGAACGTCACTTATTCCGCCGTATCCTGCAGCGTACGGGCCTGGTCGGCCCACATGATGGGGATGCCGTCGCGGATAGGGAATGCCAGGCGGTCGCCCTTGCATATCATTTCCTGGGCTTTCTTATCGTACACCAGCGGCCCTTTGCATACAGGGCAAACCAGGATATCAAGCAGTCTTGCGTCCACGGCATTTCTCCACAATGAGGTCGGCCAGCGCCGCGTCGATACGCGCCGTGACCGGGACCACCCACAGGCGTGGGTCGTCTTTGAGTTCGTCAATTTGCGCACATTTTACTGCATCCTTCTCCGTCATCAAGATCACATCGGCCGCCAGGCCATCGAAAGGACGGTCGCGGAAGTCGTGATGGTCGGGCAAAGGCAGCTCGGCGCAGTCCAGGCCGGCCGCGCGCAACATGCCGAAAAACCGGGAAGGGTTGCCGATGCCGGCCGCCGCCGCCAGCCGCGCGCCGGGCTGGGCCAACGCCGCCAGCGGCACCTTGCGGCTGCGGTCGCACAATTGTTCAGCCACCTCGCCGACCAGGCGCATCTGCACCGGCGCCGGGTCGCCCACGGCGCGCGCCAGGGCCGGCGTCAGTTCCGGCGCGTTGACGACGGTGACATCGCGCCGGCGCGAACGCGGCTCGCGCAGCGGCCCGGCCGGCAGCAGCCAGCCATTGCCGGCGCCGCGCCCGTCGAACAGGATGATTTCCACGTCGCGCTGCAAGGCGTAGTGCTGCAAGCCGTCGTCGGTGAGCAGGATATCGGTGTCGGGATGGGATGCCAGCAGCGCGCGGCCGGCGGCGGCGCGGTCGCGCCCCACCACCACGGGACAGCCGGTGCGCTGGGCGATCAGCAGCGGCTCGTCGCCCACTTGCTGCGCGGTCGAGGCGGATGTCACGGCGCGCAGGGCGGCACCATCGGCGCCATCGCCGCCGTGGCCGCGCGAGATCACGCCGGGCCGCATGCCCGCCTGTTGCAGCGCCTGCACCAGCCAGATGGTGAGCGGCGTCTTGCCGGTGCCGCCGATGAAGATATTGCCCACCACCACCACCGGCACCGGCAGCCGGTGCGAAGCGAGCCAGCCGGCGCGGAACAGCAGGCGGCGCAGCGCGCCGAGCGCACGGAACAACTGCGACAACGGCCACAGGGCGCAAGCGAGCGGGCCGCGCCGCAGCCAGGCGCGCGTCAAGGCCGCCTCAATCGCGGCGCCCCGCGTGCTCTCCTGCGCCGCTGGGCGGGCCGGTGTCGCGTGGTTCATGCGCGCGGCGCCCGGCTTACTTGGCGCCACCGGTCTGGGCGGCGAAAGTGAGCTTGTCGTAACCGGCGATGCGGGCCGCTTCCATCACGTTGACCACCATCTGGTGCATGGCGAACTGGTCGGCGTTGATGATGACGACGGGCGTCTTGTCCGCATGCGCGCCCTGCCCTTCGGCCGCGGCCGACTTCATGGCGGCCGCGAAGCCGGCCACGTCGTGGAACGATACGGGCTGCTTGTTGATCGTGTAGTTACCCTTGGCGTCGACCGTGATATTGAGTTCGAACGGCCGCTCCAGCTGCTTTTCCGCCTCCGCCGTCGGCAGCGTGATCTGCAGTTCCGTGAACTTGCTGTAGGTGGTGGTGACCATCAAAAAGATCAGGATCACGAGCAGCACGTCGATGAACGGAATCAGATTGATTTCGGGATCGTCGCGGCCACGCCCTTTACGAAAATTCATACCGGACTCCGCTTATTGGCGCTCATTTGCGCTTGCTGTGCACGACGTCGACGAACTTGACGGCCTGCTGCTCCATCTCGATCACGAAGCTGTCGACCAGCGCGCGGAAATGGCGGTAAAACACCAGCGTGGGCATGGCGATGGCCAGGCCGAAACCGGTGTTGTACAAGGCCACGGAAATGCCGTGCGCCAGTTGGGCCGGATTGGCGCCGCTGCTCGTTTGCGAGCCGAAAATCTCGATCATGCCGACCACCGTGCCGAACAGGCCCATCAGCGGCGCCAGGCTGGCGATGGTGCCCAGCGTGGTCAGGAAGCGTTCCAGCGTGTGGGCCACGCCGCTGCCGGCTTCCTCGATGGATTCCTTCATCACGTCGCGCGGCGCCTCGATGTTGCGCAGCGCGGCGGCCAGCACCACGCCCAGCGGCGAATTGTTCTCCAGCTTGTCGATGATGTCGGGCGTGACGTTGCCGCCGCGGTAGACCCGCACCACCTCATCCAGCAACTGGCGCGGCAGGATGCGGGCCCGGCGCAGGTACAGCAAGCGCTCGACGATCAGGGCCATGGCCACGATGGAAGCAACCAACAACAGCCAGATAGGCCAACCTGCAGCTTGTAGAAGGGCGAGCAAAACGTACTCCTGTAGAAAACCTGACAACCGATGAACTTGGCGGGCGCCCAAGGCCACCCGAAGGCGCAATGTATCTTGTTGGGCCGCGCTCGGCAAGTGCGGCGTGGCGTCCCAAAAACCGGGGTCAGGTCATGAATTCACGCAACTTGCATGTATTCATGACCTGACCCCGGTTTCTTTGCGCTTGGGAGTTCTGCACAAATTCTGTGGACAAAAGTGTGAGCAATAGCCAGCAACCATGGCTAAGTATTTGATTTATAAGTACTTAATTTTCAAGCTCAAAAATGTCGCAGCTATCGACTTCCTAGGGCCGATAAATTCAACCAAACACCAGCAAAGTTTGTACCCACTTCTACACATATTCTGTTGATAAGATTGTGCGCAAGGCAGGCCATGCCATGCAAAGTCATTGATTTGAAAGAACAATATTTCTCTGAGTAAAAAACAAGCATTGCCGCCTCCAGGCAGCTTTATACGCCAAAATATATGGTTTTTGGGAAACTTTTGCCACCAACAATGGCCGGTTCGGCAGTTCTGCACATAATATGTGGATAAGATTGTGAGCAAGCGACGTGCCAACTGCCCAAGCCTTTGATTCATAAGAATATTTTTATCCTGCGCAAAAAAAACGCAGGTACGGGCCGGTGCATAAGTGCCGCACGCGCCCCCTCTGCTCCACGCCAGCCTGTGCACTTCTGCACATTTAATGTGGATAAGATTGTGAGCAAGGATATTGGTTGTTAGAAATATCGTTGATTTATAAGGGAATTTTATTGCTGCTCAAAAAAATGGCATAGCTTGCAATTTGATTGCTTAGGCCACCGGATGGCGCCTTATCCACCGCCCCAGTCCAGCTTGAGGGCGATATTTCCACGCTATCGCCGCCGGGACGGACTTCTGCACATTTTATGTGGATAAGATTGTGAGCAAGGCCAGGGTTGAATCGTCAAGTCATTGATTTATATACTATTTATTTTCATGAGTAAAAACCGGGCAGCCGCTTTTCCGCTGGTGACGTCCGGTTCGGCCCGCGCTGCCAGTTATTCAGGCAGCCAGCCGCGATAGAGACAGCGGGCAAGTTCTGCACATCTTCTGTGGATAAAAGTGTGCGCAAAGGACGAGATTTCATACTAAGTCATTGTTTTGTCACACTATACCTACACTGCGCAAAATTTAGGCATTATAAAATCACCAATTCGAAAATAGCTATCGCTCACACAAAGTTCCGCACATCTTCTGTGGATAACTTTGTGCGTAACC
Organism: Rugamonas apoptosis; assembly: GCF_014042355.1. GTDB lineage: Bacteria > Pseudomonadota > Gammaproteobacteria > Burkholderiales > Burkholderiaceae_D > Rugamonas > Rugamonas apoptosis. Next base: position 66,309 of record NZ_JACEZU010000014.1, on the reverse strand, counting down.
GCCGGTGGCAAACGCAAAGTGCTTGATCCATAAGGGTTTTTCCACTCTGCCCGCAAATGGAGCAGTATTCTTTCTCTTTTAAAATCAAATGTTTAGATAAAACACTTGCCGTTTACGGTGATATATGACATAAGCATGACCTCCGCGCCGCAATGTGGACAGCTTTCCTTTTCGCCATCGCTATGCACACCCAAGACAGCCTCGATACCACTCCCGCCCAGCCCGTGATGACGGTCACCGCCCTCAACCAGGCCGTGGCGCGCCTGCTGGAACGCTCGTTCCCGCTCACCTGGATCGCCGGCGAAGTATCGAATTTCACGCGCGCCAGTTCCGGCCACTGGTATTTCACGCTCAAGGATGACGCGGCCCAGGTGCGTGCCGTGATGTTCCGGGGCCGGGCCCAATATGCCGGCTTCATTCCGCGCGAAGGCGACAAGGTGGAAGTACGCGCCCTCGTCACCCTCTACGGTGCGCGCGGCGATTACCAGATCAATGTGGAAGCGATCCGGCGCGCTGGCGTCGGATCGCTGTTCGAGGCGTTTTTACGGCTGAAGGAAAAGCTGGCCTCGGCCGGCCTGTTCGACCAGGACCGCAAGCGCGCCGTGCCCATGTTCGCGCGCACCATCGGCATCGTCACCAGCCCGCAGGCGGCGGCGCTGCGCGACGTGCTGACCGCGCTGCGGCGCCGCGCGCCCCATGTGCGGGTGGTGATCTATCCCACGCCGGTGCAGGGCCAGGGCGCCGGCGACAGGATCGCCGCCGCCATCGCCACCGCCTCGCAGCGGGCCGAATGCGATGTGTTGATCGTGTGCCGGGGCGGCGGCAGCATTGAGGACTTATGGTCGTTCAACGAGGAAGCGGTGGCGTACGCGGTGGCCAATTGCGCCATGCCCGTGATTTCCGGCGTGGGCCACGAGACGGATTTCACGATCTGCGATTTCGCCGCCGACGTGCGCGCGGCCACGCCGACGGCGGCGGCCGAGCTGGCGGCCACGCCACGCGCGGACTGGATCGCGTCGCTGCGGGCGGACGCCATCGATTTGCGGCGCGCCATGCGCCGCACGCTGGGCGACGCGGCGCAAACGCTGGACCAGCACGCGCGCCGCCTGCTCAGCCCCGCCGCCCAGATCCGCCAGCAGCGCTTGAAACTGCTGGCGCTGTCGACGGCCATGACGCACGCCACCCGCGCCCCGGTGACGCAGGCGCGCTTCAACCTGGACCGCCTGGGCGGCCGGCTGGCGGCCCGCAAGCCGGATGTGTCGGGCGCACGCGTGCAACTGGACGGGCTGCGGCACCGGGCCGCGATCGGCATCGCCACCCAGCTGGGGCAGCGGCGCGATGGTCTGGGCGCGCTGGCGGCGCAGCTGGAACTGCTCAATCCCCAGCGCACGCTGGAACGGGGCTACGCCATCGTGACGGACGCCAAAGGCGCCGTATTGCGCTCGCCCGCCCAGCTCCAGCCGCGCGCCACGGTGACGCTGCGGCTGGCCGAAGGCAGCGCGGAAGTGGGGATCGCGTCAGTCCAACCGACGCTGGAATAGACCGCGGCGGCCGCTCAGCCGGCCGACAGCATGGCCGACATGCCGATCAGCGCCGGGTATTTTTCCGTCAGGATGAAGGTGGGGATGTGGGACAGGTAGTCGGTGAAGCGTCCCTTGTCCTCGAAGCGGGCACGGAAGCCCGACTGTTCGAAGAACTCGCGCATCTGCGGCACGATGCGCCCGCCTATATAGATGCCGCCTTTGGCGCCCAGCGTGAGCGCCACGTTGCCGGCCACGGTGCCCAGCATTTCGCAGAACGCCTCCAGCGTTTCCACGCACACGGGGCAGCTGCCGCGCAGGCCGCGTGCCATGATCTCGGCCGTGCCGATGTCGTCGGCCGCCACCCCGGCCCGCTCCGCCAGCGCCCGGTAGGCCAGCGCGATGCCGATGCCCGATACCAGCCGTTCGCTCGAAACGTGGTGATGGTGGCGCAGTGCGTAGCGCAGGATGTCGATCTCGCGCTCGTTCATGGGGGCGAAGGTACCGTGCCCGCCTTCGCTGTCGATGGCGATCCAGCGGTCGCCGGCCGGCACCAGCCCCGATACGCCCAGGCCCGCGTCCGGCCCCACCAGGCCGATGGTGGCGCCCGCACGCGCCACGCCGCCGCCGATCTGGCGTTTGTGTTCCGGCGCCAGATAGGGCAAGGCGCTGGCCAGGGCCGTGAAGTCATTCACCACCACCAGCGATTTCAGGCTGAACTGGGAACTGACCGCCTCCACCGAGAACGACCAGTGGTGGTTGGTCATGGTGACCCAGTCGCCGTCGATCGGATTGGCGATGGCGATGCCGGCGTAGCGGGCCTGATAGCCGCCCGCCGCCACCGTGGCCGGTTGCGCCAGGAAGCGGACGATGGCCGCGCCCAGGGTGGGAAAGTCGGCGCATTGCGCTTCCCAGACGGCTTCAATCTGCTGGGGCGCCGTCTCCAGCGCAAAACTGGCGCTGGTGCCGCCGATATCGGCCAGCAGGCGCGGACCGTTGCTAAAGTGCGAAAAACCATCCTGTTGCATGTGATTCCTTCGAGATCCCGCCGCGCCCGCCGTCCGGCCGCGTTGGCTGTGGCGATTATATGCCGCGGCCGGTTCCAGGCTGAATAACCATATTTATAGTAGTGTCTTTCTTGAGTCGCAGCAATCCCACGCATTCCTGCAACGATGCGACATCCGCTTTACAATGGTGAACGTTTCAGCAAAAATCACCTCCCGTCTCAATCCACCAAGGAATAAAAAACATGGAACATACCCTGCCCGCACTGCCATATGCTATGGACGCCCTGGCGCCCCACATTTCCAAGGAAACGCTGGAATACCACTATGGTAAGCACCATCAAGCGTATGTCACCAACCTGAACAACCTGATCAAGGGCACCGAGTTCGAGAACCTGTCGCTCGAAGAGATCGTCAAGAAATCGTCCGGCGGCGTGTTCAACAACGCGGCCCAGATCTGGAACCACACCTTCTACTGGAACAGCCTGACCCCAGCCGGCAAAGGCGCACCCAGCGGCGCGCTGGCCGACGCCATCAACGCCAAGTGGGGCTCGTTCGACAAGTTCAAGGAAGAATTCACCAAGTCCTGCGTGGGCAACTTCGGTTCGAGCTGGACCTGGCTGGTGAAGAAGGCCGACGGTTCGGTCGACATCGTCAACACCTCCAACGCCGCCACCCCGCTGACCACCGCCGACAAAGCCCTGCTGACCTGCGACCTGTGGGAACACGCTTACTACATCGACTACCGTAACCTGCGCGCGAAATACGTGGAAACGTTCTTCGCCCTGGCTAACTGGGACTTCGCCGCCGCCAACTTCGCTTAATCGCGACGGTGACGGGCGGCCGCCCTGCGCGGCCGCCCCATGCGTATCTAGGGCCGCGTTCTCCGGAACGCGGCCCTTGTCGTTTTCAGGACTGCCGGTTCAGGACTGCAGGTGCAAGGTCTTGATCACGCGGCTTTCGTCGCGCTCCCCCGCGCCGGCCGCGCGGTTGTAGCTTTCCTTGCGCACGGTGACCAGGCGGTCGCCCACCTGGGCGTACACGTGCTGCTCCTCCTGCCTGGCCTCGAACCGGATCACGATGAAGGCGCGGCCCGATTCGTTCTGGATCATGCGGCTGGCCAGCGGCGTGCCGTCATCCGCTATCCACACATACAAGTGGCCGTCGAATTCCTTCACGTATTTGCGGTCGCGGTCGCTCAGCGTGTCGATCGCCACGTCGAACGTCAGCAGGCGTGCCGGTTTGCCCTGGCAGGTGTCGGCCTGCTCGCCCTTCCATGCCGCCTTCTCCAGTACACGCGACAGGCTGCTGGCGGCCGAGATCATGGGCCGTAAATCGGTCGGGCTGAACTCGCGCGCCGCGTTCAGCGTCGGCGTGCGGGCGTTGGGGTTGCGCGCCTGCGCCAGCGATTCCGCATCCATGCGCGCCAGGATATCCTTACCGTACGCCAGATGCATGCCGCGCGCGCCATCCTCGATGCCCACGCTGGCTTGCCCCTGGGTTTCCTCCGCATCCTTGCCTTCGCCCAGGCGGCGCCACGTCTTCGTTTCGAGCGTGGCCTTCAATGGGGCCTGATCCTGCAAGCGCGTCAGCGCCGATTTCAGGTCGGCCAGGCCATCGGCCCGCGCCGCCTGGCAGTACAGCCCCTGTGCCAGTACAGTGGACAGCACCGTCATCATCAATCGCATCGTTCGTCCTTTCATGGTTGTACGGCGCAGGCCAGGCGGCCGGCGCGCATGTGCAAAGTGCGGCCGCAGCGGGCCGCGATCGCCATATCGTGGGTGACCAGCACCAGCGTGGAGCCGTGCTCGCGGTTCAATTCGAACATCAGTTCCATCACCGCTTCGCCGCTGGCCGCATCCAGGCTGCCGGTCGGTTCGTCGGCCAGCAGCAGCGGCGGCTCGCACACGAAGGCGCGTGCCAGCGCCACACGCTGCTGTTCCCCGCCCGACAGGTAGCGCGGATAGTGGCGCAGCCGCGCCGCCAGCCCTACCCGTTCCAGCACGCGTTCGGCCTTGACGCGCGCCTGGCGGTCGCCACGCAGCTCCAGCGGCAGCATCACGTTCTCCAGCGCCGTCAAATGAGGCAGCAACTGGAAGGACTGGAACACAAAGCCCACATGGCGTTGTCGGAACTGGGCGCGGCCGTCTTCATCCAGCGCGAAGATGTCGGTCTGTTGCAGTTCAACCGTGCCGTCCGTGGGCAGGTCCAGTCCCGCCAGCAATCCCAGCAAGGTGGACTTGCCGGAGCCGGAGGCGCCCACGATGGCGACAGTTTCGCCGGGCAGCACGGTAAAGTCGACGGCATGCAGGATGGTGAGCGCGCCACCGGCATCCGTCACGGTCTTGCTCAATCCCCGCACGGCGATGGCCGGATGCAGGGCTTGCGCGGCGGCGGCGCGGGCGAATTCCATGGTTGTCATTATTTGTCTCCCAAAGTGAGCTAGTTGGATCGAAGGCCCAGCAACGGCGGCTGGTTCAACACATTGCGCAATCCCAGCCAGCCGCCGGCCAACGCGCACGCGGCGCCGGTGGCCATACCTACGGCCAGCAGCAACGGCGACCAGCTCCAGGCCAGGTGGAAGCTGTAGCGCGACAGCGCCCAACTGGCCAGCGTGGCGCTGGCAGCGGCCAGCAGGCCGGCCAGGGCGCCGGTGAGCAGGTGTTCTATCCATTGCGCCTGCGCCAGCCGCCCGCGCGTGGCGCCCAGGGCGCGCAGCAGCGCCGCCTGGCGCGCGCGCAGGTCGTGCGATCCGGCCAGCGCGGCGTACAAGACCAGCACACCGGCTGCCAGCGTGAACGCGAACAGGAACTGCACCGCCGCCACGGCCTGCGCCAGCATGCGCTGCACCTGGCGCAGGATGGCGCGCAGGTCGACCACGGTCAGGTTGGGAAAGTCACGCGCCAGCCGGGTGCCGAACAGCAGGTCGTCGGCCGGCACGTGGACGGCCACGGCCCAGGTGGCGGGCAAGCCACGCATGGCCGAGGGGTGCATCAGCAGCAGGTTCCCGATCTGGTGCGCGCGCCAGTCCACCTTGCGCAGGTTGGACACGCGCGCTTGCAGTGCCTGGCCCGCCACATCGAACTGCAAGGTGTCGCCCAGCTTGAGCTTGAGATCGGCGGCCATGTTCTCCTCGATGGAAATGGCCGGCATGCCAGCCGTCTCGCCGCCGTACCAGTTGCCGGCAGTGAGCTTGTCGGAGGACGGCAGCGTGGCCGCGTGGCCGATGTCGATTTCGCGCGCCAGCATTTCGCGCACGCCGCGCGAGGGGCCGCGCTTGCCGCTGTCCTTGGCGTTGTTCTTGGCGTTGTCCTTGGGGCTGTCCTTGGCGCCCTCCGTGCCGCCAGCAGCCACTTCCAGCGCGTCGCGGCCGTTGATGCGCAGCAGCCGTGCGCGGGTCTGTGCCTGCTGTTGCGGCGCGCCGTAACCGCGCAGCCGCGCGTCGATCGCGTCCCGCTGGTCGGGCTGGATATTAATGACAAACTGATTGGGCGCGCCGACCGGGGTGGCCCCCATCCACGCCGCCAGTAAATCGGCGCGCACCACCGTCAACAGCAGCAGCGCCGTCAGGCCCAGCGCCAGCGCCGTCACCTGCAACACGGTGGCGCCGGGCTGGCGCGTCATGTCGGTGACGGCCAGTCGCCAGGCCGCATGTACGAATGCGCCGCGCGAGCGCTTGAGCAGCGCCAGTCCCAGCCAGGCCAACAAGGCGAACGCCGCGCCGCCCACCACGAACGCACCGCCCGCGACCAGCGCCAGCATCACATCGCCCGTCTGCCATGCCAGCAGGCTGCCGAACATGGCCAATCCCAGCACGTAGCCGCCCAGCGCGCTGGCCTGGGGTGGCGCCGTGTCCCGCCGCAGCAGCCGCAATTGCGGCACGTTGCGCAGCTGAAGCACGGGTGGCAGCGCGAAGCCCAGCAGCAGTATCAGGCTGGCCGCCATGCCTTGCAGCGCGGGCGCCCAGCCAGGCGGCGGCAGGCCGGCCGGCGCCAGTTGGCCCAGCCAGTTCACCAGCGCGAAATGGCTGCCGTAGCCGATGGCCACGCCGGCCGCGCCGGCGGCCAGGCCCAGCAGCAGGAATTCCAGCGCGAATAAGCACGTCAAGCGGGCCTGGGTCAGGCCCAGGCAGCGCAGCATGGCGCAGGCGTCCAGGTGGCGCCGCACGAAACGGCGCGCGGCCAGCGCCACGGCCAGCGCCGCCAGCAATGCCGTGAGCAGGCTGGCCAGCGACAGGAATTGCCGGGTTTGATCGAGCGTCTCGCTGGCGTCACCGCGCTTCGATGCGAAGCTGTTCAACGCCACGCTCTTGATGGGAGCGGCCGCCATGCGGTCCCTGGCCCAGCGCTCGTAACCACTCACCTGCTGCGCCGATCCCGCCAGCAGCAATCGGTAGTTGGCGATGGCGTGCGCTTGCAGCAACCCGGTGGCGGCCAGGTCGGCGTTGGCCATCATCACGCGCGGCGCCAGCGCCAGGAAGGCGACACCGGCATCCGGTTCGGCCGTCAGCACCTGGGCCACGGTCAGGCTGCGCTCACCGACGCTCAGCACCGAGCCGACATGCAGCCGAAGGCTCGCCAGCAGCGTGGCATCCACCCACACGGTGCCGGGCGCGGGCGGCGTTTCGCTGACGGCGTCACTTTCCTGCAGCCGCACACGCAGGCGCCCGCGCAAGGGGTAGGTTTCGCTCACGCTTTTCAGCGCCACCAGCGTCGACGTGGCCTGCTCACCCTCGCCTGCCACGGCCATGGTGAATAAGGAGACGGTGTCGGCGTGGTGCAAGCCGCGGCGCTGCGCTTCGGCCAGCCAGGCGCCGTCCAGCGGCTGGTCTGATTCCAGTTCCAGGTCCGCGGCCAGCATCTGGTGCGCGTCGCGTTCCAGGCCGGTGCGCAGGCGGTCCACGAAAAAATTCACGGTCGACAGCGCCGCCACCGACAGCGTCAACGCCAGCAGCAGGAAGCGCAGTTCACCGGCGCGCCAGTCGCGCAGGGTCATGGTAAAGGAGAGTCTGAACATGGCATGCTCACTATTAACAGGAAGGCAATCATGTCAAACAGCGGCGCGGCGCGCGCCGCAATTGCGATACAACGGCGATAGCGGCGACAGTCTGCATATCGGCGGGAATGAGCGGTGTGGCCGGACGACGCCCGCCGCCAGCCCTGTCTATAATCGACATCACGAACAACCAACGGAATCGACGCCATGACCTACCACGCATCCCGCCACCGCTACGAGGCCATGCAGTACCGCAGCTGCGGCCGCAGCGGCCTGAAACTGCCCCTGATGTCGCTCGGCCTGTGGCACAACTTCGGCGACACCACGCCGCTGGCCACCCAGCGCGACATGCTGCGCACGGCTTTCGACCTGGGCATCACCCACTTCGACCTGGCCAACAATTACGGCCCGCCCTACGGCACGGCCGAAACCAATTTCGGCCACCACTTCCGCGAAGACTTCCGGCCCTACCGCGATGAGCTGATCATCTCCACCAAGGCCGGCTGGGATATGTGGCCCGGTCCCTACGGCCAGGGCGGCGGCTCGCGCAAATACGTGCTGGCCAGCCTGGACCAGAGCCTGAAGCGCATGGGGCTGGACTACGTGGACATCTTCTATTCGCACCGCTTCGATCCGGACACACCGCTGGAGGAAACCATGGGCGCGCTGGCCACGGCGGTCCAACAGGGCAAGGCGCTGTACGTGGGCGTGTCGTCCTATTCGGCCGAGAAGACGGCCGAGGCGGCGCGCCTGCTGGCCGAATGGAAGGTGCCATGCCTGATCCACCAGCCGTCCTACAACATGCTGAACCGCTGGATCGAGACGGAAGGCTTGCTCGACACGCTGGGCCGCGAAGGCATAGGCTGCATCACGTTCACGGCGCTGGCCCAGGGCATATTGAGCGACAAATACCTGAACGGCGTGCCGGCCGACGCCCGCATCAACCGGCCCGGCGGCGGCTCCCTGCAAACATCCCATCTGAGCCCGGAAAACCTGGCCCGGGTGCGCGCGCTGAACGACATCGCCGCCGCGCGCGGCCAGACGCTGGCCCAGATGGCGCTGGCCTGGGTGCTGCGCGACGCCCGCATCACCTCCACCCTGATCGGCGCCAGCAACAGCGCGCAGATCCGCGAGAACGTGGCGGCGCTGCAGAACCTCCAGTTCAGCGCCGAGGAACTGGCCGCCATCGACGCCTGCGCACAGGAAGGCGGCATCAACCTGTGGGCCGGGTCGTCCAGCCACCGCTAAGCAACGCCCGCTAGCCACCTGGGAAATCGGGACGTAACACGATGCCGTCACCCGTGTTACGTCCCGCATTCCGGCGTCCCAGGTTCTGACGTCCCAGTTCTACCGGCGCCCTCCCCAGCCGCCGCCGGCCGCTCGCGCCGGCATCTCCCTCTCCGTTTCACCCCATCAACTATCCCTATGAGAGCGATAGTCACATTTAATTTACAAATGTAATATTCACGACTATAATTTACCTCAATGAAGCAAATGCAGAAAGCAAAGGAACTCAGCAGCTTGCTGTAACGCTTGGGCGACCGGTCAGTGGCATCCGGCCTGCATGTCAGTAGCGCCACATATCGCAAGCCCGCCGGCGCCGCCGACGCTTGCCTCACTCAGGAGAATCACCATGAACGCCAAACAACGCATCACCGTCGCCCTCGCCATCGCCGCTTCCTTCGCCACCGCCGGCGCCTACGCCCAGACCGGCTCGCCCACCACGCAGCAGGCCACCGCGCCCGCCGCCACCGCCGCCGTGAGCGCACAAGCCGCGCAAGCCAATACCGCCGTCGCCGCTGTCGCCGCCGCACGTCCCGCCGCCACCGGCCTGACCCGCGCCCAGGTCATCGCCGAACTGCTGGAAGCCCGCAAGAACGGCACCATCCCTGAAACGGAAGCCGATTTCGACGTGGCCCAGACCCGCAAGCACTTCGCCAAGTAATCGCGCCCTGCCCACCACGCCATCATGCAAGCGATCCGTATCGCCGCCGCCGCCACCCTGGCGCTGACCCTCGCGGCCTGCGCTGACATGGGCGGCATCGCGCCCCAGGCCCACAAGCTTGACGCCACCAGCGTCAACGCGGGTGCGGCGATCAAGGGCGCCATGGCGCATGCGGCGTGGCCGCAGGAGCAGTGGTGGGAAGCGCTGCAAGACCCGCAGCTGAATCGCTTGATGGCCAGCGCGCTGGCCGACAACCCCAGCCTGCACGCGGCCCAGGCCCGCGTGCGCCAGGCGCGCGCGCTGGCCGGCATCACCGAGGCGGCGACCCTGCCCCGGGTGGATGCCGCCGCCAGCGCCCAGCGCGAGCTGTTCTCGGCGCACGCCATGGTGCCGCCTCCGCTGGCAGGCAACTACGCGTGGAACAACACGGCCATCCTGTCTGGCTCCTATGACCTGGACCTGTGGGGCCGCGACCACGCGGCGCTGGCCGCCGCGCTGGGCGACGTGCAACTGGCGTCGGCTGAAACGCAGATGGCGCGGCTGGCGCTGGAATCGGCCATCGTGCGCGCCTACATCCAGTTGGCGCTGAACTACACGCTGGAGGACAGCGCGGCGGCCACGCTGGCGCAGCGCGAACGCCTGCTCGACCTCACGCGGCGGCGCCAGGCGGCCGGCCTGGCCAGCGCCATCGACGTGACCAGTATTGAAACAACGCTGCCCGCTGGCCGGCGCGAGCAGGAGCAGATCGGCACCACCATCGCCCTGCTGCGCAACCAGTTGGCGGCACTGATCGGCAAGGGACCGGGCGACGGCGAGTCGATCGCCCGGCCCAGGCTGATCCTGGCCCCGGAGCAAGGCCAGACATTGCCGGCCACAGCAGCATCGGCCGGCGTGTCAGCTGCCGCATTACCGATCGCATTACCGGCTGAACTGCCAGCCGAACTGCTGGGCCGCCGGCCCGACATCGCAGCCCAGCGCTGGCGGGTGGAAGCGGCGGCGCAGCGCATCAACGTGGCCAAGGCGGCGTTCTACCCGAACATCAACCTGACCGCGTTCGCGGGCGTGCAGGCGCTGGGCTTTGGCCACCTGCTGGAAGCCGGATCGGCCATGCGCGGCATCGCGCCGGCCATCAGCCTGCCCGTGTTCGAAGGGGGCCGCTTGCGCAGCCAGCTGGCCGGCCAGAGCGCGGTCTACGACGGCGCCGTCGAGCAGTACAACGCCACCGTGCTGCACGCGCTGGAAGAAGTGGCCAACGCCGTCACCCGCGACCGCGCCGAGCAGGAACAGGCCCGCCTGAACCGGCAGGCGCTGGCCTCGGCCCGGCAGGCGCACCGGCTGGCCGAACAGGCGTGGCGCGCCGGCCTGACGGACCAGGCCAACGAGATAGGCGCCCGCATCGCGCTGCTGCAGGAACAGCGGCAAGTGGCGCAGGTGGCCAGCCGCCAGCTGGACAATTACGCCGAATTGATGGCCGCGTTAGGCGGGGGCGTGAAACTGGATTTGCCGTGACGCTTCGATAGTACAATCAAGCCTTTCGAATTCGCAGAGGAGTAGGCAATGAGCAGTTTTGAAGCGACTAAAAAGCGCCTGAAAAACATCCATGCCCGCGTGCCGGACTTCCCGGAAGACTTGATGCGCCTGATGCGCATGACGTACCACATCCAGAAACGGATGAAGGATTTGACCAACGCCGCGCTGCGCAAGTATGAGCTGGTGGACGCCAGCTACATGGTGCTGGCCGTGCTGTACGGCTCGGACGACGAGATGTCGACCGCCTCCACGCTGGGCGAAGCCTGCATGGAAAAACCGGCCAACCTGACGCGCGTGTGCAACGACCTGGAAGCCCAGGGCCTGATCACGCGCGGCAACCGCCCCGGCGACCGGCGCTGCGTGATGATCGCGCTGACCGACGCCGGCCGCGAGCTGGTATCGAAAGTGCTGCCCGAAGTGTGGCAATCGACCACCCGCGCCTACGACGGTTACAGCCCGGAAGAAGTGGCGCAACTTGAAGCCCTGTTCAAGCGACAGTTGAACAATTTAGAAAAACACACATAACCTGACATCGCCACCATGATCCCCGCTCCCGCCACCGACCTTCCCCACCCGGCCAGCAGAGCGGGAAAAAAACTGGCGGCGAGCTTGATCCATCAGCTGCGCGACTGGCGCGCCAGCGAAGGCGAGCGCTGGATCTTCGTCGCCAAGGCCATGCTGGCCGCCTTCTCCGCGCTGTGGCTGGCGTTCCGTCTCGGCCTCGATTCGCCCAACACGGCGATGACCACCACCTTCATCCTGGCCCTGCCCAGCAGCGGCATGGTGCTGGAAAAAGCCTTCTACCGCCTGTTGGGTACCCTGGTCGGCTGCACCAGCGCGCTGCTGATCGTGGCCATCTTCCCGCAACAACCGGTGGCGCTGTTCCTGGCGCTGGCGCTGTGGATAGGCTTGTGCACGGCCGGCGCGGCCATGCACCGCAACCAGCAATCGTACAGCTTCGTGCTGGCCGGCTACACGGCCTGCATGATCGCCGTGCCGGCCATCGACCATCCCACCACCGTGTTCACCCTGGCCGTTACCCGCGTGACGGAAGTGGGGCTGGGCGTGATCTGCGCGGCCGTGGTGCACGACGTGCTGTTCCCCCGCCACCAGTCGCGCCAGGTGATGCGCACCGTGCAGGCCCGCTACGACAGCTTCATCGCCTTCTGCCAGCAGACGCTGGAACACAGCCTGTCGCCGGCCCAGATCGAGCTGCACCACCTGCGCTTCGCGGCCGACATCGCCGCGCTGGAATCGGGCCGCGCCGCCGCCTTTTTCGAAGCGGCCCATGCCCGCGCCCACACGCGCCAACTGCACGCCTTCAACAACGCCTTCATGTCGGCGCTCACCACCTGCTACACCTTGCACCGTTTGCTGCGCCGGCTGCGCGCCCACCCGCCTTCGCCTGTGCTGGCGCTGATCGAACCGCTGCACGCCACGGTGGCTGCGGCCTTGCGCGAGGACCTGTCCGGCGCGCGCATGGAGCATGTGCGCGCCACGCTGGCGCGGCAGGCGGCCCAGGCACAGGCACAGGCGGCACTGCTCAAGCCCGAACGCGCGCAGCGAATCGCGTTCGATACGGCGCTGGAACTGCTGGACCGCTTCGTGCGCGACATCGGCGCCTTCGCCGCTCTCTACCACGGCCTGACCCAGCAACGCCAGATGCAAGTCAGCGACCCGGTCGCCTACAGCCCGCGCACGCCAACCGGCATCGTGCTGGCCAGCGGCGTGCGCGCGGCCGGCGCGCTGCTGGCCGGCGCCACGCTGTGGTACTGGCTGGCCTGGCCCTATGCCGCCGGGGCCATCATCATGACGGCCATCTTCTGCGCGCTGGCCTCGTCCTCGCCGCGGCCGGTGGCGATGATACGGCAGGTGATGGCCGGCTTCCTGCTGGCGTGGCCGCTGTCGTTCCTGTGCGAATACCTGCTGGTGGTGCGCGCCAGCGGCTACCCCATGCTGGTGCTGGCCGCCCTGCCCGTGTTCGCGCTGGGCAGCTACCTGACCACCGATCCCAAGCGCGCCGGCGTGGGCCTGGGCCTGACCATGTTCGCCGCCCAGGTGATCGCGCCGCTCAACCAGATGCAGTATGACGGCGCCGCCTTCCTCAGCAACACGCTGGCGATGCCGGTGGGTGTGGCGCTGGCCTGGGCCATCTTCGCCGTGCTGCTGCCGGAGCACACCATGGGCCAGAAGGACCACATCGCCGCCGCCCTGTGGCGCGAGGCGCTGGCCATCTGCAAGGGCGCGCTGTTCCGCCGCAAGCACCGCTTCGACCACCGCGTGCGCGATTTACTGAGCCAACTGAACGCCGCCGCCGGCCCCGCGCCCGGTGCGCCCGCGCGCGCCGTCGTGCGCCAGGGCTTGACCTTGCTGGAGCTGGGCCATTCCGTGATCGAGATGCGCCAGCTGATCGCCGCCAGCGAAGCGGGCCCGGTGCGCAATGCGCTGGCATTGTGCGTGGACCAGTTGGCCGCCTACTTCCGCGCGCCCAACCGCGCCAGCAGCGCAGCCGTGCAATACGCCGTGCTGCAAGCCGGCCCGCCCATCCGCGAAGCGCTGGCCGAGGCCACACCGGCGCGCCAGGTGCGCCTGCGCACGGCGCTGACGGACCTGCATTCCATTTACACCTCCTTGCTGGACCAGATGCCGCAAGTACCAGGAGACACCAACCATGCCGCGTGAGATCGCCATTTTCGGTGTGCTGATGCCGACCCTGCTGCCCTTGTTCATCGCCAGCCTGCTGCTGCAAGGTGTGCTGGACCGCGTGCTGGGCCATGTGGGCCTGTACCGGCAAGCGTGGCACCCCGCGCTGGTGCGGCTTTGCCTGCTGGTCTGCATCTTCGGCGCGCTGATCGTCGCGCTGTACCAATAAACCGCCCTACCTTACTTTTCGCTGGGAGAACCGCCTTGAGCGCATCCAAACTGTTTCGCTTCGCCCTGACCGCGCTGCTGCTGGCCGGCGCCATCTGGACCGGCCACCTGGCCTGGGACCACTACATGGAATCGGCCTGGACCCGCGACGGCCGGGTCAAGGCCGACGTGATCAACATCAGCGCCGACGTGGCCGGCACCGTGACGGAAGTGCGGGTGCGGGACAACCAGCTGGTGCGCCAGGGCGAGGTGCTGTTCGTGGTCGATCCGGCCCGCTACCGCAGCGCGCTGGAGCAAGCCAGCGCCGTACTGGCCTCGCAGCAGGTGGAAAAAGGCCGGCGCGTGCAGGAAGCACACCGCCGCGCGGGACTCGACAGCGCGGTCGTCTCGGCCGAGAACCGCGAGACGGCGGAAGCGGCGGCCGGCACGGCCACCGCACAATACCAGGCGGCGCAGGCCGCGCGCGGGCTGGCGCAACTGAATCTGGAACGCACCGTGGTGCGCGCGCCCGTGACGGGCTATGTCACCAACCTGAACGTGCACACGGGCGATTTCGCCGCCGTGGGCGCGCCCAAGCTGGCCGTGATCGACCGCGCCTCGTTCTACGTGGTGGGCTATTTCGAGGAAACCAAATTGCCGCTGCTGCGGCCCAACGACCCGGTCGAGATGCGCATGCTGAGCGGCGACACCCCGCTGCGCGGCCACATCGAAAGCGTCGCGCACGGCATCACCGACCGGGACGCCGGCACCGGCCACGAACTGCTGGCCGACGTCAATCCGACCTTCAACTGGGTGCGGCTGGCGCAGCGGGTGCCGGTACGCATCCACATCGACCAGGTGCCGCAAGGGCTGGAACTGGTGGCCGGCACCACCTGCACGGTGGTGATCGGCGCCCACCCGGCGCCGGCGCAAGCGCAGCCCAACCACCGCACCAGTTAAGCCTGGCCTTTTAAAAATCAGCCTTGGCCGACAGCTGGACGCTGCGCGGCGCCTGGCTGATGTACTGGTCGAAAGCCGCCGTCTTGCCCGGCGAGATGGAGACGAACTCCTGGCGGTTGAGCAGGTTGAACACGTTGAACTGCAGCTTGAGCGTCTTGATGCCGGCGCCCGGGTTCTGGAAACGGTAAGCCACACTCAGGTCCATATTGCCGTAGGCCGGGGTCAGGTACTGGTCGTAGGCGGCCGGCTTGGCGGGATCGTAGTCGGCCTGGCGGACTTCGCCGGTGCGCTTGTAGATCAGCGATGCCGACCACGGGCCGGCGTTGTACAGCGCGCCCAGGGCGGCCGTCATGTCGGGCGAACCGGAGATGGTCTTGCCGGTGTCGTTGGCGGTGGCCTTGTTGGACGAGCCGTTCGCGTACAGTGCCAGGCCATTGCCCACGGCCCAGGTCAACTGGCCTTCCACGCCTTTATAGGTGACGCCGCCCAAGTTGACGTAAGCGGCCGCCGTGCCACCGAGCCCGTTCGACACGTACTTGTTGGTGAAGTCGATGCGGTACAAATCCACATCCCACGTCAGCACATCCCGCTTGCCCACCACGCCCAGCTGGTAGTTGGTGGACAGCTGGGGATCGCTGCTGTTGCGGGTCGGGTCGGCGAGATAGAACGACTTCAGGTCCGGGATCTGGAAGCCCTTCGCATATTGGGCGTACACGGCCAGGTCCGCGCCGATGCGCTGGTTGGCCGTCAGGAACGGCAGCGTGGCCTTGTAATCGACGGAGGTGTGCTGCGGCAGGCGCGTGGACTGGTTCACGTCCGCGTCCACCGCGCGCGTGATGTGCACCGCCTTCACGCCCGGCGTCACGGTCAGGCTGTCGGTGGCGGCCCATTCAAATTCGACGAAGGGCTGGAAGTTGCGGATGGTGGACTGCTGGTCGAACAGCACGCTGGGGAAGGCCACCGGTGCGGGCTTGGTCTCGCGTGGGTCGCGCAGGTTCAGCGTCAGGTCCAGGTCGTACTGGTGGCGGTCCGTATCCGAATACTCGTACCAGAAGCCGGCGCGTCCGGTGCTGTTGCCGAACTGTTTGCTCAGCTTGAAAATGTCGCCATAGGCGCGGTATTTGTTCTGCTTGTCGATGCCGGGAATGTCCTTGTTGCCGGGGGCGCCGGCCTTGGTCCCGGGCAGCGTGGCGCCGGTCGGATCGGTGGACGCGATGGTCTGGTTGTCGTAGGCGTAGGTGTAGAGCTGGTTATCCGAGTTCACGCCGTCGCCCCAGCTGGTTTCCAGCCGCAGGTAGCTGAAGTCCGTATGTTTGCTGGTGTGGTTGAAGCCCGTGTAATTGAAGCTGGTGGGGTCGTCGTTCAGGCTGTAGTTCTTGCCGAATTTGGCGATCTGCGCCAGCGTCGGCCCCTTCGAATTGTCCGGCTGGACGTACTTGATCTCGTTATCGGTGGCCACCACGGTCGCCAGCGTGTCGGCGCCTATGGTGCGCTGGAACTTGATGAAGTAGTTGTCGCTCTTGATGCTGTTGCCCGTCAGGTAGCCGTCCGACTTGAGGTGCTGGTAGTTCAGTTGCACGGTGGCGTTACCATAGTCGCGCAGGCGGCCGCTTTCGAACGCGCCGCCAACGAGCGCCGTGCCCCAGGTGCCGACGGAGCCGAACAGGCTCGCGCTCTGCGTCTTGGAGGGCTCCTTCGAATACAGGTTGATCGAGCCGCCGAACGTCGCGTAGCCGAAATTGCCGGCCGTGCCAGGGCCCCGCTCCACCACCGCGCCGCCGATCACGGAACCGGGGAAGAACGAGGTCGAATGGTGGGCCGGGTTATTGGTGTCGCCCCAGGGGATGCCGTCGAAGGTGATGTTGTACTGGTCGTCGCCAAAGCCGCGCATGGTGGTCTTGGTTTCGGACAGGCCGGGGCCATTGGCCGAATCGCCCGACATGCTGGGCGCAATATTGACGATGCGGCTATATTCGGCCGTGGGCGCCACCGACAGCTCGATGAATTCGCGCGTGATGATCGATTGCGGCTCGCTCGCCTGCAAGCTGGCCTGGGTGGGCGCGACGAACGACGCCGAACCCTTGGCCGTTTCATCGGCACGGTAGGCGCCGGCCTTGGCCGACACCACCACGGTCGCGGTGGCGGTTGCGCCGGCGGCGGCAGCGGCGGCGGCACCGTCGGCATCGGGCATGTTATCGGCGGCGGAAGCGCCCATGTGCACGAGGGCGAGAGCGACGAGGGAGGCGAGCTTGGTGCGGGGGAAAGCGCGGTTCGAGGTCATGGGGTCGGTCACTATAAAAATGTAAGTTACACGTTGGTAAAACGTGCAACCCTACGCACCAAATGTGACCGCGCTATGATGATTTTATGGCACTTCCATGACAATGCGGCAAGAATGCGACAGTTGCCACGCCAGTCGGCCGGGCGTCGCCATCGCTCAATCGGCATCTCTCCCTGAGCTGGGTTGGCATTCGTGGGTAGAATGGCGCACTCGCACGGGAGCAACATGAACGACATCCACTACACGGGCGGCATGGAGCGCTTCGGCGCCATCCGGCTGTTTCTCGACGCCGCCCGGTTGGGCAGCTTTTCCGCCGCCGGGCGCTGCCAGGGCCTGTCGCCGGCCGCCGCCAGCGCTGCCATGCAGCGCCTGGAAGCGTCGCTGCAAACGAAACTGTTCGAACGCACCACGCGGCGCCTGCGCCTGACCGAGGAAGGCCAGATGTACCGTCACTTCAGCGAGCAGGCACTGGCGCTGATGACGGAGGCCGAAGCGGGCCTGCGCGCGGGCGGTGACGCGGTGCGCGGCACGGTGCGGATCTCGGCGCCATCCGACCTGGGACGCAATCTGCTGCTGCCCATGCTGGAGCAATTCCGCACCCGGCATCCGGCGCTGCTGTACGCACTGACGTTGAGCGATACGCCGGCCGATCTGGTGCGCGACGATATCGACCTGGCCATCCGCTACGGCCAACTACCCGACAGCGACATGGTGGCGCGTCCACTGGCGGCCAGCCGGCGCGTGGTGTGCGCCGCACCGGCCCTGCTGGACCGCTGCGGCGTGCCGGCGACGCCGGCGCAACTGGCCGATCTACCCGCCATCGTACTGGCGACGGCGCATGGTCCCATGCACGACTGGCGCTACACCGATACCGTTGGCGGCAAGCGCCGCGCCGCATGCGTGCGCGTGCGGCGCTACCTGCAAAGCAATGACGGTGAAGTGGTGCGCAAATGGGCCGTGAGCGGCCAGGGTTTTGCGTGGAAGTCCCTCCTCGACATTGGCGATGACCTGCGCGCCGGCCGCCTGCGCACAGTACTCGACGAATACTTCACCGACGGTGCTCCCCTCAACCTGCTGTACCACCGTCACCGCTTCCAGCCGCCGCGCGTCGCGCTGCTGGCCGATTTTTTGCAAGACCGCTTCGGCCAGATAAAAACTTGAGCATCTTCACGGAAGTGCGAAAAATCCAGGTGCTGACGCGGCTACTCCGATAGTTGCAAAAGCGGGACGCAGGGTGGTCCTCATTTTTTTCCGGATTTACTAAATTGCGCGATTCGCGGATAGATCGCGATAGCCGCCACGATTCCGATCTGATTAGTAGCGCATAGTGGAACTAAAACGCACGAGACGCCTCTAATCAATATATAGCCGTTTAGCGAAAAATAGTGTTGCCGCAACGGCCATTTTAGTAGGCGATAGTGCGTTGCAGTGGCCCCCCGTGGGGATTAGCTGCGTTTAGAAAACCGCCCTTTCCGGGAGCACCACCATGACTGTCTACGAAAAGCTGGTCCGTTTGCCCGCCGAAGTGCTGGAAGAACTGGGAGATCACTCCGGTCACTGGTGGTCGGACCCCGCGTTGGAAGCGATCATCGTCGAGGCTATCCACGCCTTCATCAAGCCGGCGTCGGCAAAGCGGCAGCAGCAGCCGGCCCCGGATACGGCCGGATATCAATGGAAGCAGCTGTTTCTTCCGGCTGGAACCCGGCTGCGCGCCAGTTTCGGCGGCAAGCCCAGCTTCGCGGTCGTTGTGGAGGACGGCATCCAGTGCGACGGGCAAGCCGTCTCGCCGTCCGGCTTCGCCAACCGCCAAGGGAGCGGCAACCGCAACGCGTGGAAGGTCATCTGGTTGCGCTTTCCCGGCAGTGAGCAATGGTTGCTTGCTGATGTTTGCCGGGTCCAGCAGAGCGCAGCGATCGCTCGCCTGTTCGGTGGCGAAGCGCAGACAGCCAATCTCGCCACGCCGCCCCATCCGGTGCCGGCAAGCCGTGCGAAGCGCGCGCGCGATCCCCAGCCCAAGCCGAAGAAAAAGGCGGCGCGCCCACCCGGCGTGGCGGCGATTGCGCATACTGATGGAGACCAGCGCAAGCATGGTGCCGGAAGAGGCGCCCGCCGCAAGCGCCGGGCACAAAAGCACGTCCCCGGCAATCCGTAAAGAATCATTCAAGGACGAATCACGCCCATTTGGCGCAGCAGCGCCAGATTGTCCTCCAGGTGCCAGTTATCGGCGATACGGCCATCGGCTATGCGGTACAGGTCGAACGCCTGGAAGTCGATGGCTTGTCCCTGGCCTTTGATCTGCCCGAACTGGCCCGTGAAATGACCCGTGAAATGCAGACGCACCACCACCCGGTCACCCGCCGCCACCATGTCCGTCACTTCCGCTGACAGGTCGGGCACGGCGGCCCGGAAGTTGCGCGACGCCTGCAAGGGGCCGGCGGTCCCCTGCTCCCGCCCTTCCGGCAAGGTGCGATCGGTGAAGTCTGGTGCCAGCGCCTGTCGCGCGTAGGCTGGATCACCACTGTTCCAGAACGCGGCGTAGCGGCGCGCGGCCAGCATCACGGCCTCCAGTTCGGGCGTGGCGGCGGCACTGAACACGCGGGCCGGTGCGGGCAACGCGGCGGCAGGATGGGCCATGTCAGCCACGCCGGCCACGGCAGCCGCCGTGGCCACAGCGGTCACAGGGCTCACGGTGGTCAGAGGCGTCACGTCAGCCGTAGCGGCCATGGCAGCCAGCGGCGCGGCGCACAGCAGGCCGGCGAACGTGCGGGATAGGGAAAGGTGGGAATGGGACATCGGCAGCTCCTCGCAAAGATTGGGTCTAGTGCACAGCGCACGAACCGCATTCTGAGCGCGCCGGGCCAACTTGATAATCGGCCCGGCGCTTGAAGCACTTCCCTGTTTTATTTGAAGATCAGCGCGCGCCAGCGGCGTCGATGAAGGTGCCGCTGACGTAGGACGACTGCGGGCTGAGCAGCCACAGGATAGCCTCGGCCACTTCCTCCGGCTGGCCGCCGCGCTGCATGGGCACGGTGGCGGCCATGCGCTCGACGCGGCCGGGATCACCGCCACTGGCGTGGATTTCCGTATGAATCAATCCGGGCCGCACGCAGTTGACGCGGATGCCTTCGGCCGCCACTTCCTTGGACAAACCCAGCGTCAGCGTATCGACGGCGCCCTTGGAGGCGGCGTAATCGATGTAGACGTTGGGCGAGCCGACCCGCGACGCACCCGACGAGACATTGACGATGCGTCCGCCCTGCCCGCCGCGCGCAGTGGACATGCGCAGCACAGCCTCCTTGCAGCACAGGAAGTAGCTGATGACATTGGTGGTGAACACGCGATGCAGCCGCTCGACCGACATCTCCGTCAGCTTGCACTGCTTCTCGAGCACCCCAACGTTGTTGACCAGCGCCGTGATCGGTCCCAATTGGGCATCGATGGTGGCGAACAGGCGCTGCACGTCCGCCTCCACGGCCACGTCGGCCTGCACGGCGATCGCCTGGCCACCGGCGGCCACGATGCGATCACGCAGCGCTTCGGCCGCGCCGGCGTCGGAACGGTAGTTGATGCAGACGGCGTAGCCGCGCTGGCTGGCCAGCAGCGCCGTGGCCGCGCCTATCCCCCGGCCGCTGCCGGTGACGAGCAAAACTTCTTTCATCGTGGCCGACTCCAGGTTCTACTCAGGTTTTACGTGACGCAAGGCGTAAGCCACATGCTGCCACCAGTGTTCGCGCGAGTGCACCGTCTTCAGGCACTTGGTGTCGATCTCGCCCTTGAAGACAGGATCGGCGCACTGCCGGTTGATCAGCGCGTTGCGTTGATTCTCCGCGTTGCTGAGCGCGATCGTGAGCCACACGATCAGGCCGATCGCGATCAACAGGGTGCTCCACGCGATGTGGTTGATGTAGCTGTATTCGTACAGGGTGTTAATGTCCGGCTCGGACTCCCTGTACATCTTCATCACGCCTTTTTCTACTTCGTTTTCTTCCATTTTATTTCTTGGCTGCTTTCTCCGCGCTGGTCTTGGCGACCAGCATGTCCATCACCTGGAACAGCGCCGCGTGCGCGGCCGGCACGTTAGGCTGGCCGTGACCTGCCAGCGCTGGCGAGGTGGTGTAATGGCCGTCGATCACTAGGCTGGGCGCGCTGTCGAGCTTATACTCGTTCACCAGTTGCATCGACCGCTTCATCTTGGTTTGGACCGCGAAGGAGTTGAAAAATTCCAGGTACTTGGCCTTGTCCACGCCGTTTTTCGTCACGAAATCGAGCAGGCCCTGGTCCGTATTCAGACGATTATGCTCCACATGGATGGCGTGGAAGATTTTTTCGTGCAGGCCATTGCCCAGCGCGTTCATCGCTTCCAGCGTGGCGAAGGCGTGCGCCTGCGGCTCGGTGACGTTGGGCGCCATGTGCAGGCGGCGGAACACGATCTTGTCGCCCTGCTTCTTGACCCACTCGTTGAGCACGGGGTCGAGCGCGTTGCAGTGCGGGCAGTGGTACATGAACACTTCCACCACTTCCACTTTTTTGCCGGTGTCGGCGCGCACCGGGGTATCGAGCGTCATGTAATCGACGCCGCTCTTGAAATCGGCGGCATAGGCGCCGGAAGCGGATGCCACAAAGGCGACGGAAGCAAGCAGGAGACGCAGTAAGCGCATAACGATCCTTCATGAATGAGTAGCGAACGCCGGGAGATTACCACTTTTTGCCGGCCATTTTGGGGCCGGCGCGCAAAAAACGGTGCTTCGCGCCTGAATTAAGCCCGTCCTAAGGCCGGTGGCGGCGCGCCGTTTCCAATTTTTCACACAACTGGGTTGCCGCGTCGGCGATGCGCGGGGTGGCGCGGGTCAGCATTTCGCCGTCGAGCGCGAACAGGTTGCCCCGTTTGACGGCCTGCATGCCGGGGTATTGCTTCCACAGGTAGATGCCGGCGTCCGGCTGGCCGGCCCGCTCGCTGCCGATGATGGCTTCGGGATTTTCCTGCAACACGGCCTCGGTGCTGACGGACGGCGCCACCACCTTCTGCGCGGCGAACACGTTCTGGCCGCCGCACAGGCGCATCACGTCGCTGGCGATATGGTCGCCGTTGAGGGTGAACAGCGGTTTGTCCCAGATCTGGTAGAACACCCGCACCGGCGGGCGCCGCGCGTAGGCCGACGACAGCGCGGCGATGCGGGCGCGGTAGTCGCGTGCGGCGGCTTGCGCGGCCGCCTCCGTGCCCAGCAACTGGCCCAGGCGGGTCAGGCTGGTGGCCACTTCGTCCAGCTTTTGCGGTTCGCTGTAGAACATGGGCACGCCCAGGCTTTTCAACTGCTCCAGCTGGCGTGCCGTGTTCCCGCTTTTCCACACCACCAGCAAATCGGGCTTGAGCGCCAGGATGCGTTCCATGTCGATCTGCTCGTTGCTGCCCACCTGCGGCACGCGCCTGGCGGCCGGCGGGTAGTCGCTGAAATTCATGGCGCCCACCACGCGCTCGCCACCGCCGGCCGCGAACAGCAGCTCGGTGATGTGGGGCGCCATGGCGATCACGCGCTGGGCGGGACGCGCCAGCGTGACGGCGTTGCCGGCGTCGTCGCGCACGGTGATGGCCGCGTGCAGCGGAGTGCACAGCAGCGCCAGCGTGCAGGCCAGGGTTCGGGGTGGGAAGTGCATGGCGGTTATCCGATGATGAAAAAAACGCCGGATGCGTGGGCATCCGGCGCTGACTGGCTGCGCTTAGAAGTCGTAGCGCGCGGCGACCTTCAGTTGGCGGCCATCGCTGGGGTAGATACCGCCACGGCACTGGAACGCTTGCGAGTAGTAGTGCTTGTCCGCCAGGTTCAGGCCGGCGACGGACAGTTCCCACTGGCCCAGTTTGCGGGCATAGCGCGCGTCGAAGGTGGTGAAGGATGGCATCTGCGACGAGCAGTCGTTACGGAAGTCATCACCGAAGCGCTGCTGGTCCACCCACTGGGCGCCGATGTCGGCGCTCTGGCCGCTGGCCGGGGTCCAGGCCAGGCGCACCGTCACGATATTCTTCGGTACCAGCACCATCTCGTGGCCGGCGTTCACACCTTCGCGGAAGGTGGCCTTGACGTGCTGGTAGTGGCCGATGACGGTCCAGTCAGGCGCCACGCGCGCTTCGCCGTCGAGTTCGAAGCCCTCGCGGCGGGTGGGCGCCAGATTGGTGTTGAAGCCGTAGCCACCGTTCAGGGTCGGGTCGAAGAAGATCTCGTTGGTCAGGTTGCTGCGGAAGATGCGGGCAGTGACCTTGCGCTGGGCGTCGCCGTAGCTGGCGCCCAGTTCCAGGTCGTGCGAGGTTTGCGCATTGAGCGGATGATTGGCCGTCGGTACGTAAGCGTTTTCATCCGAGTTGGCCACGCGGTAGCTCTGGCCAGCCTTGGCGAAGGCTTCCAGCGCCGGCAGCACGGCGTAGCTGCCTTGCAGCTCCCATGCGTTCAAGCCCTGCGAGGTGTTGTACTGGCCGACGGGGAACGCCAGCGGATCGCTGAAGTCCTTGTCGAACAATTCGCGGCGCACGCCGGCGGCCAGGCGGCCGTTATGGGCGGGATCGAACTTGATCTCGTCGCGTACGTAAATGGCCTTGGAACGCTGGGTCGCGTCAGCCTGCGAGAACGAGGCGTTGGTCACGCGGTTCCAGCGCATCAGGTCCAGGCCGGCCACCAGTTCGTTGGTCAGGCCCGCCACTTCGCCCAGTTGGCGCAGGCGGGGCGAGAACTGGGTCTGCTTGCTGGTGTATTCCGCTGCGGACGGGCCGAAGGAATAGACGTAGGTCGACTTGGCCGTCTTCTCACGGTGCGACAGTTCGGCCGCCAGGTCCAGGTTGCCGATGCGGCGCGTGATGAAGCCGGTGAGGCGGTCGCTGTCGAGCGAGCCGAAGTCGTTCGGCGTCATGGTCTGGCGCGGGTTGGCGTCGAACTGCGCCTGGCTGAGCGAACCGGCGAAGCGCATGTCTTCGCGCGCGCCCTCGTAGCGGAAGCCCATGCGGCCTTCCTTGCTGAACCACTGGGCGCCGGCGCTCACGTCAACCTGCTTGTAGTTGTTGTTGGCGCGGTAGTTGTCGTTGTGGCGCAGGTCGACGGCGCCGTCGGCGGCAAAACCATCCCAGGCCTGGTGCACGGTGCCGCGCAATTCACGCTCGCGGAACTGGCCCACTTCGGCCGTCATGCTGCCGCCGGTGCCGCGCGCAGTCGGATGCTTGGTGACGATATTGATCACGCCACCGGTCGCGCCTTCACCATACAGCACACTGGCGCCGCCGCGGCTGATCTCGATGCGCTCCACCGTATCGACGGGAATGCTGGACAGGATCACGTTGGACAGTTCGCTCTCGGACACGCGCACACCGTCCACCACCACCACCAGGTTCTGGATGGAGTTGGTGCCGAAGCCGCGCAGGTCCAGGCCGAAGTCCGGGCTGCCGTCAAGGCTGTTGCGGCCGTACACGCCGCCGATCTTGCGGATCGCGGCGTTGACGTCGGTGACGCCGGCGCGGCGGATCTCATCAGCCGTGATGACGGTGGCGCCAATCGGCGCCATGCCGGCGGTGGCGTCGAAACGGGCGCCCGTGATGACGATGGGCGCCAGCGACTGGCCCACGGTGGTTTGCGCCAGCGCAGGTGCGGCGGCCACGAAGCAGAGGGAAACGGCAGCGGCCAACACAAGCGGCTGCGACGCCGGCAGGCGGCGGGTAACGGTGATTTGCATGTCAGATCTTTTTTGAAAAGGCATCCGCCTGCGTCCCCGCAAGCCGGAATAAACCGGATGGCGCGCCGGCGCCCTGGGCGCAACGCTCATCCACCTGTCTGGCCGGTATCCGGGCTTGCAAGTCGGACTGGCCCACCTTCCTACGCGCGCATCGTCGCGCATAGTGGTCCTTGAGCCAGCCTGCCGGCCGCGCGTGGCGGTCGGCGCTTGTTTACCGTTGCGGGGGCAGCACACCTTGGCCGTGATCGCTGGGAGCGGCCTCGTGTTTCCCGTTTAACTGCGCACGTGGTCACGCGCGCGGGCACCAAAACCCCGGCATTATACCCGCCCCCATGACCGGAGCGCTGATCGTTAACAAAAGCTGAATGGACCATCCAGCTCCACACGATTGAATACTTGAGTACTCAAGCATATAGTGAAGGCTTACCTAGTCTGGAGACTGACCATGTCGCACCCTGCCTTACCCACCTATTTCCTGTCCCACGGCGGCGGCCCCTGGCCGTTCATGAAAGCTGAATTCGGCAACACCTACGACGCGCTGGAAGCGTCGCTGCGCGATATTCCGCGTCAGTTGGGCACCACGCCCAAGGCCGTGCTGGTGGTGACGGCGCACTGGGAGACGCGCGAGTTCACCGTGTCCGCCAGCGCGCGGCCGCCCATGATCTACGATTATTACGGTTTCCCGGCCCACACCTACGAGGTGAAATACGACGCGCCCGGTTCGCCGGAACTGGCCGCGCGCGTGAAAGCGCTGCTCGACGGCGCGGGCCACGCCACGGCGCTTGATACGGAGCGCGGCTTCGACCACGGCACCTTCAGTGCGCTGTATCCCGTGTATCCGCAGGCGGACGTGCCCATCGTCCAGCTGTCGCTGCGGCATGGCCTCGATCCGCTCGCCCACGTGGAGGCGGGACGGGCGCTGGCGCCGCTGCGCGAGGAAGGGATTTTGATCGTGGGCAGCGGCCTCAGTTACCACAACCTGCGCGCCTTCAACGCACAGGGCGCGGCGGCCTCGCACCAGTTCGACGCCTGGCTGCGCGCCACCATGGCGCTGCCGCCGGCCGAACGCACGGCCCAATTGCTGCAATGGGAGTTAGCGCCGGCCGCGCGCCTGGCGCACCCGCGCGAGGAACATCTGCTGCCGTTGATGGTGGCGCTGGGCGCGGCCGAGCAGGAAGCGGCTGCCATGCCGTATCACGAAGAGGCGTTCTTTGGGGCGCTGGCCGTGTCGAGCTTCCGCTTCGGGCAGGCACTCGAATAAACGTTGAACAGCGTCAAGAAGCAACTCAAACTGAAGTGAAGCGACCCGCAATGACATGCCGGCATTTGCACCACATGACAAGGAACTACGATGCGATACCCTGCCAAGTTTGAGCCGGATCACGACGCGGGCGGCTATGTCGTCACCTTCCGGGACATTCCCGAGGCAATCACCCAGGGCGACGACGACGTCGAAGCAATGACAATGGCGGAAGACGCGCTTGTATCCGCCATGGACTTTTATTTCGAGGACAAGCGCCCCGTGCCCGCACCATCTCAGCCTCTGCCAGGCGAACGCATGGTTGCCCTGCCCGCCAGCGTAGCGGCAAAGGTTCTGCTGTTAAATGAAATGTTGTTGTAAAAGGTCGGCCCATCCGAACTGGCACGCCGGCTGGGCACGATTCCGCAGGTGGTCAACCGTATGATGGATTTGCACCATGCGACCAAGATCGACAAGGTAGCCCAGGCGTTGGGATGCCTGGGCAAACGACTGGAGCTGCAAATCGTCTAATGGTTTCCATGCCGGGAGCTGGCGCCGCTCAGGGGTACTAGTTCAGACTTGACAGACAGAACATGTCTGACCATCGGCAGGTTACGCACCCCAAAGCGGGCGTAGCAGCCTATGCGTTAGAGTGGCCTTGTTGAATTAATCTCTTCGAAGTTCTTTAGTCATCAAAACATAAGGCACGCCGTACATGTCGGGTAAATGGCGTATTACCTCAAACCCAGCACGTCGATACAGGTACTGAGCAGCTTCCATTACCGGCGTTGTGTGCAGCGCGATCAACTCGGTGTTATCGCGCTCGGCACGGCGAATGCATTCGTTCAGCAAAGCTTGGCCCACGCCATGTCCACGCGCTTTGGGAACAACAGACATGAACCGTACCATTGGCCATTCGGGAGCAAAAAAGTCTGGCTTTGGCCGGTGTGGTCCGACATAACCTACCGCGCCGACTATTTCGCCGTCCAGTTCAGCGACCACTATTTCGGTATAACTGGCGTTTTCGGTAAGGGCCCCAAGTCGCGGGGCGAGTTGATCCCATCCTGGCGTGACGGACGCTAACTCGATCCAAGCATCTCGCACTACCTGATCGACAGCTAGCTTGTCATTTTGAGCGTATTTTCTAAATGAAATATTCATGGAATGTTTCGAGAAGCAATTCTACATTGACGGTAAGACCAAATTGAGCAATGTCGGCTCCTGGCCGGAATCGGCCAAAGCGAACTTCCCCCAATCTGACACACAATGTCAGCTCAAGTCTGTGCTAGTACAGCTCACGTCCCGCGCTTGCCGTTGGCGGCGGCCCTGGCTTTTTCGGCCGCCAGCGCGGCGGCCTTTTCCGCCTTGATCGCCATCTCGGCGGCGTATTGTTCCAGCCGCTCCTTGCGGGTGTCCGGCGTTTCCAGCGATACGCGGCCCAGCGCGCCGCTGCGGTAGTCGCCCAGGAAGGTGTGCGACGCCTTCTCGAAATCGAGGTCGCCGCCCTTCTGGCGGAAACCGCGCCGCGCGGCCACGCCTTCCACCACGCCGATACCGTCCAACTTCTCGACATCCTTGAAGCCGTAGCGCGCCACCAGCAACTGCGGGTAGTGCTTGAGCATTTCATCGGCCAGGAACACCGCCACTTCCTCCTCGATCAGCGCGTTGGAGCCGACGGCATGGCTGGCGGCCAGCATCAGGCCATCGCTGGCCAGCGCGATCTTGGGCCACAACATGCCCGGCGTATCGACCAGGATGGTGTTCTTATCCAGGTACAGCTTCTGCTGCTGCTTGGTGACGGCCGGTTCGTCGCCCACCTTGGCCACGCGCTTTTTCAGCAGCGCGTTCATCAGGGTCGACTTGCCCACGTTGGGGATCCCCATGATCATGATGCGCAGCGGCTTGGTGGGCACGCCGCGGTGCGGCGCCAGCGACTTGGCCAGCTCCGGGATGCGCGCCACTTCGGCCGGCTTCTTGGTCGTCATGGCGTAAGCCGTCACGCCTTCCTGGGCGTTGTAGTAGGCCACCCAGGCCGCCGTGGCAGCCGGATCGGCCAGGTCGGTCTTGTTCAGGATCTTCAGGCAGGGACGCTGGCGGAACTTGCGCAGCTCCTCCACCATGGGGTTGCAGCTGGCCTCGGGCAGCCGGGCGTCGACCACCTCGATCACCAGATCGGTGTTCTCCATCTGCTCCGCCGCCTTCTTCTTGGCGGCGTTCATATGCCCCGGATACCATTGGATTGCCATGCTGTTGCCTTCAAAATCGTTTGCTCAATCCGCTATTTTACAGGCTGCTCCCGCCACCGCCACAAAGTCTGCTTGCCGTGGCCATCACAGTTGTATAGATTAGCCGCAATGTCGGATATGATGTCGGCTTTTCTTGTCGCTTAATAAATATTACACAACCATCGGAGTGCTGAAGATGAGCGTAGCTGCACCATCCAATCCCAAGGAAATCACCCTGCGCGGGGTGATCCTGGGCATCCTGATCACCCTGATCTTCACCGCCGCCCAGGTCTATCTGGGCCTGAAAGTGGGCCTGACGTTCGCCACCTCGATCCCGGCGGCCGTGATCTCGATGGCGCTGCTGAGCGCCTTCAAGGACGCGTCCATCCAGGAAAATAACATCGTCCAGACCATCGCCTCGGCCGCCGGCACGCTGGCCTCGGTCATCTTTGTGCTGCCTGGCCTGCTGATGATAGGCTGGTGGGCGCACGTACCGTTCTGGCCCACCTTCGGCGCCTGCGCCATTGGCGGCGTGCTGGGTGTGATGTACACCATGCCGCTGCGGCGCGCGCTGGTGTCGCAGTCCGACCTGCCCTATCCGGAAGGCGTGGCGGCGGCCGAAGTGCTCAAAGTGGGCATGGCCTCGCGCGCTGGCGCGGCGGAAGGCAAAGCCGGCCTGTGGGCCGTGATCTGGGGCAGCGCGGCGTCCGCCGTGTACGCCGCCGGCAGCGCTGTCAAGGTGATGGCTGGCGAAGTGTCGATCTACTTCCGCACCGGCGGCGGCGCCACCGGCATCGGCGCTTCGAGCTCGCTGGCCCTGATCGGCGCCGGCCACCTGATGGGCATCACGGTCGGTATCGCCATGCTGGCCGGCCTGGTGATCGCCTGGGGCATCCTGGTGCCGCTGATGACGGCCACCCAACCGGCCGTGGCGGGCATGAGCGCGGCCGACCTGGCGCTCAAGGTATGGTCGTCGGACGTGCGCATGATGGGCGCGGGCGTGATCGGTGCGGCCGCTATCGTCACGCTGGCCGGCCTGGCCAAGCCCGTCATCGGTGGCCTGAAGTCGGCGCTGGAAGCGTCGCGCCGCGCCAAGGTGGCCGGCGCCGAAATCGACCGTACGGAACAGGATCTGCCCATCTTCATCGTCGGCCTGGTGACGCTGATCTCGATGGTGCCGGCCGGCTGGCTGCTGGCCAGCTTCCTGCAGGGCGGCCCGCTGACCAGCATCGCCGTGCCGCTGGTGGCCGTCGGCATCGCCTACATCCTGATCGCCGGCATGTTCGCGGCCGCCGTCTGCGGCTACATGGCGGGCCTGATCGGCTCCTCCAATTCGCCCGTGTCGGGCATCGCCATCCTCACCATCCTGGGCGGCGCGCTCAGCGTGGGCATGGTGGGCCGCCACATCATGGGGCCGGAAGTGGGCCACGCGCTGGTCGCCTTCGCGCTGTTCGTCACCACCGTGGTGCTGGCCGTGGCCGTGATCGGCAACGACAACCTGCAGGACCTGAAAACGGGCCAGCTGGTGGACGCCACCCCGTGGAAGCAGCAGGTCGGCCTGCTGGTCGGCGTGCTGGCCGGCTCCTGCGTGGTGCCGCCCGTGCTGGAACTGCTCAATCACGCCAACGGTTTCGCCGGCGCGCCCAACCTGGACTCCATCTCGTCGCAGCCGCTGGCCGCGCCGCAGGCACTGCTGATCTCCACCCTGGCCAAGGGCGTGATCGGCGGCGACCTGCCTTGGCATCTGGTGCTGTGGGGCGCCGCGCTGGGCCTGGGCCTGGTGGTGGTGAACTTCGTGCTCAAGAAAGCCAGCAACGACAAATACAGCCTGCCGCCACTGGGCGTGGGCCTGGCCATCTACCTGCCCAGCGCCGTGACGGCGCCGGTGGTGGTGGGCGCCGTCACCGGCTGGCTGTTCGACCGCGCGATGGAACACCGCAAGGGCGGCGAGACGGCCAAGCGCCTGGGCGTGCTGGTCATGTCCGGCTTCATCGTCGGCGAAAGCCTGTTCAACGTGGCGCTGGCCGGTTTGATCGTCCTGTCCGGCAAAGGCGAGCCGCTGGCCATTACCAACAGCATGAGCGAGGCGGAAGGCATGCTGGTTGCGCTGGCGGTGGGCGCCCTCATGGTCGGCGGGCTGTATCGCTGGTCCGCCAAGAGCGGCCGCCAGGTCACGGCCTGATCACACCGCGCCCTGGTGGCGCGGCGGTTCCCAACGGCGCCCTTCCCGGGCGCCGTTTTTACATCCGCACGACGCGGGTCATCACAGTTCGGCCAATGCCTTGACGTGCGCCACCACGCTGCGGCCCAGCGCCGACAGGTTGTAGCCACCTTCCAGCGCGCTGACGATGCGCCCGCCCGCGTACAGGCGCGCCACTTCCATCATCTGCTGCGTCAACCACGCGTAGTCCGCCTCCACCAGCGCCATGCCGCCAAGGTCGTCCTCGCGGTGGGCGTCGAAACCGGCCGAAATGAAGATCATCTCGGGCTGGAACGCGTGCAGCGCCGGCAGCCATTGCTCCGTCACCAGCTTGCGGATCACGTCGCCGCCGGAACGGGCCGGCACCGGCACGTTGACGCAGGTGGGCGTGATGGGCTCGGGTTCCGTGTACGGATAAAACGGATGCTGGAAGAAGCTGGCCATCAGCACGCGCGGATCATGGGCGAACGATTCGGCCGTGCCGTTGCCGTGGTGGACGTCGAAGTCGACGATGGCCACCCGCTTCAGCCCGCGCGCGTCGAGCGCGTGGCGGGCCGCGATGGCGATGTTGTTGAACAGGCAGAAGCCCATCGGTTCGGACGGGCGCGCATGGTGGCCGGGTGGGCGGATGGCGCAGAAGGCGTTGCCGATCTCGCCGTCGATCACGGCGTCCGTCGCGGCCACGGCGGCGCCGGCCGCGCGCAAGGCGGCCTGCCAGCTCCACGCGTTGAGCAGCGTGTCGCCATCGATCGGATAGCACGCGCCGCCTTCGGCCGGCACGTTGTCGCGCACCATGGCGATGGCGTTGGCGCTGTGGTTGCGTTCCAGGTCGGCCTGCCGCGCCAGCGGCGCCTCGCGGTGCTCGACCAGGTCATGCACCTGGGCGCTGATCAGCTGGTCGGCGATCGCTTGCAGCCGGGCTGGGCATTCTGGGTGCCAGTCGCCCATGTCGTGGCGCTGGCAATCGGGGTGGCTGTAAATAGCTGTACTCATGTGTCTCGCTTCCGCCGTCATCATTATGTTTCCCACGCGCGGGTTCTCGCATAGAATCTGACGATCGTCTGGTTCTCTTGATCTGGCATGTTAAAAATGACACGCATGGCGTTAGCCTACCACGTCGCAGCCCTTCGCGGAGGCGACTATGCGCACCAACTAACCGGCACAGGACGGCGCCATGTTCACTAAACTGCATGCGGTGGCCCGCCAGGTGGGCCAGATTGTCGTCGGCAAGGACTTGCAGGTGCGGCAGGCGCTCACCTGTCTGCTGGCCGGCGGCCACCTGCTGATCGAGGACGTACCCGGCGTGGGCAAGACCACGCTGGCGCACGCGCTGGCCATTTCGCTGGGCCTGCGCTTCAACCGCATCCAGTTCACCAGCGACCTGTTGCCGGCCGACGTGGCCGGCATCTCCATCTACGAGCGCGAACAGAACGGCTTCGTGTTCCACCCCGGCCCCATTTTCACCCAGGTGCTGCTGGCCGACGAGATCAACCGCGCCACGCCCAAGACCCAGTCCGGCCTGCTGGAGGCGATGGAGGAGCGCCAGGTGACGGCCGACGGCGTCACCCGCCCGCTGCCGGCGCCGTTCTTCGTGATCGCCACCCAGAATCCCACCCACCAGGTGGGCACCTTCCCGCTGCCCGAATCGCAGCTGGACCGCTTCCTCATGTGTTTGTCGCTGGGCTATCCGGACGCGGCGGCGGAACGGGCGCTGCTCATGGGCGAAGACCGGCGCGTGCTGCTCAAGTCCCTGCCGCCGGCCATGACGCCGGACGAACTGGCGGCGGCCCAGCACGGCCTGCGCCAGATCCACGCCGCGCCGGCGCTGATCGATTATGTGCAGGCGCTGGCGGCCGCCTCGCGCCAGGGCGGCGCATTCGCCGACGGCATGAGCCCGCGCGCCGCCATCGCCCTGCTGCAGGCGGCGCGCGCCTGGGCCGCGCTGGAGGGGCGCGACCACGTGCTGCCGGAGGACGTGCAGGCGGTGCTGGTGCCCGTGTGCGCGCATCGGCTGCGGCCTCTCAAATCGGCCCACGGCGTGGCGCTGGCCAGCCGCGACCTGGTGCTGCAATTGCAGCAGTCGGTGCCGGTCTAGCGGCATCCGGCCCAGCCGCCTCCCCCCCCCCCAACCGCACACGCCCCGCCATGTTCGCCGCACCGCGCCGCTGGTATCGCACATGGGCCGACCAGTGGCTGTTCCAGTTGCGCGAGCGCGAACCGGGCACGGTGGTGCTGGTGATGCGGCGCGTGTTCATCGTGCCCGGCGGGCCGGGCCTCGCGTTCACGGGTCTGCTGCTGGTGATGCTGATCGGCGCCCTCAATTACAACCTGGGGCTGGGTTTCGCGCTCACCTTTTTCGCCGGCGCCTGCGCCGTGGCCGACATGTATTTGACGGCCAAAAACCTGGCTGGTCTGCGGCTGGCGCCGGGCCGGGTGCAGCCCGTATTCGCGGGCCAGGAAGCACGCTTCGAACTGCGGCTGCACAATCCCGATGGCCCCGACCGTTACGCCGTCTGGCTCGGTTTCCAGCAGGACGGCGAACCGCGCCATGTGGCCGACGTGCCGGCCGGCGGCGACGCGCTGGCCGTGCTGTCGTGCGCCACGGCGCAGCGGGGCTGGCTGGACGCGCCCCGCATCCGCCTGCTCACGCGCTATCCGCTCGGCCTGTTCCGCGCCTGGGCTTACTGGAAGCCGGACCTGCGGGCGCTGGTCTATCCCGAACCGGAACCGGACGCGCCGCCGCTGCCCATGCAGGGCGCGGCCAGCGAGGAAGGCCATGGCCAGGTGGGACTGGACAATTTCGCCGGCATCCGCAGCTACCAGCCGGGCGACCCGATGCGCCACCTGGCCTGGCGCCAGATCGCGCGCCATGACCCGGCCCTGGGCGGCCAGCTGGTGACCAAGCATTTCGACGGCGGCGCCGTGGCCGAGCTGTGTCTCGATTTCGGCCAGCTGCCGCCATGGATGGACCTGGAACTCAAGTTGTCGCGCCTGACCAGCTGGGTGCTGGAAGCGGAACGGCGCGCCCTGCCCTACGCATTCCGGCTCGCCCAGCACCAGTTCGATCCGGCCCTGGGCGACGCCCACCGTGCGGCGTGCCTGCAAGCGCTGGCCCTGTACGGCGCGGAGCGCGCGCCATGACGCCCGCCACCGGGCGCTGGCAACGGCTGGCCCAGCGCCTGCCGCGCGACAAGGCCGACACCTTGCTGCTGCTGGGCGCGGCCGTGATGGTGCTGGCGCCCCACCTCGCCCACCTGCCGTCGTGGACCAGCGCCGCCGTCTGCGCCACGCTGCTGTGGCGCGCCGCCATCACCTGGCTGGGTAAGCGCATGCCGCCCCTGTGGCTGCTGCTGCCGCTGTCGATGCTGTCCATGGCGGGCGTCTACCACTCGTTCCACACGCTGCTGGGGCGCGACGCCGGGGTGGCCATGCTGGCGCTGCTGCTGGCCTTCAAACTGCTGGAAATGCACGCGCGGCGCGACCTGTTCGTGGTGATCTTCCTCTGCCTGTTTCTGCTGCTGACCACCTTCTTCTACAGCCAGACCATGCTCGCCGCGCTGTCCATGCTGGCCACGCTGACTGTGCTGCTCACGGCCCAGCTCACGTTCCAGTACAGCGGCCAGGTACCGCCGCTCACCCGGCGCCTGCGCACGGCCGGCCACATCATGCTGCTGGCCGCGCCGCTGGCGCTGCTGCTGTTCGTCGCCTTCCCCCGCATCCAGGGGCCGCTGTGGGGCTTGCCGGGCGACGCGCGCGCGGGGCACAGCGGCATGTCCGACAGCATGGCGCCCGGTAACGTGTCCAGCCTGGCCATGTCGGACGAGGTGGCGTTCCGGGTGCGCTTCCTCGATCCCGAGCCGGACCAGTCGCAACTGTACTGGCGCGGCATCGTACTGGGCGACTACGACGGCCGTACCTGGACCCGCGTGCCGCGCCGGCGCGGCATGCGGCGTGACGTGCAACTGAGCGCGCGCGGCCCGGCCGTGCGCCACCAGGTCACGCTGGAGCCGACCGGCAAACGCTGGCTGTTCGCGCTGGAGCTGACGGAGCCGGATCTCGACCTGCCCGGCTACCTGGCCGCCAGTTCCGAGCAGGCGGAGTATTTCGCCACCACCACCATCAGCGAGCGGCTGCGCTACGACGCCGTGGCCCACCTCGATTACCGCATCGAAGCCGATGCGGCGCCGCCGGACCTGGCCCGCTGGCTGGCGCTGCCGGCCGGTTTCAACCCACGCGCGCAGTCCCTGGCCGCCACCTTGCAGCAGCCGCAGCCGGCCGATTCCGTGCGGGCCGTGCTCACGCTGTTCCGCAACGAAAAATTCTTC
The DNA here is from genome assembly GCF_014042355.1 of Rugamonas apoptosis. Classification (GTDB taxonomy): domain Bacteria; phylum Pseudomonadota; class Gammaproteobacteria; order Burkholderiales; family Burkholderiaceae_D; genus Rugamonas; species Rugamonas apoptosis. The sequence continues at coordinate 31,527 of NZ_JACEZU010000014.1, read as the reverse complement.
TACACCCTGCAACCGCCGCTGCTGGGCCGCGACGCCGTCGACCAGTTCCTGTTCGACACGCGCGCCGGCTTTTGCGAACACTACGCGGGCGCCTTCGTGGTGCTGATGCGCGCCATGCAGATACCGGCGCGGGTGGTCACCGGCTACCAGGGCGGCGAATTCAATCCGGTGGACGGCTATGTGACGGTGCGCCAGTCCGATGCCCACGCCTGGGCCGAAGTGTGGCTGGACGGCCTGGGCTGGCGCCGGGTGGACCCGACGGCCGCCGTGGCGCCCGAACGCATCGCCCATAACCTGGCGCGCGCGCTGCCACCGAACCCCTTATTTGGACTGGGCCCCTTGCTGGCGTTGCAGAACGACCCCACCTCGTGGCTGGCGCGTTTGCGATTTACCGTGGCGGCGATGAATAATGCTTGGAATCAATGGGTCCTGGATTACAATCCAGACAGGCAGCGAAGTTTCCTTGAAGAATTAAGCGCGACCCTGTTCCAGTGGCGCAGCATGGGCGCCCTGGCGCTGGCCACGGCGCTGGCCCTGCTGTTGCGGCAACGCCGCCTGCGGCGCCGGGAAGACCCGCTGGAGCGGCTGTACCGGGCGTTTTGCCGGCAACAGGCCAGGCATGGTTATGTGCGCCGCCCGGATGAAGGCCCCAAGGCCTATGCGGCGCGGCTGCGTGGTATGCCGGCGAGCAAGGAAAAACATGCTGCCATGAACGAATTTTTGACGATGGTGGGCGCGCTGCGATACGGCCGCGCCAACCCCGCCACTCACGCGGCGTCGCTGAAGACGCTGCATACCCTGTTACCTAAATGCCGATGAACACGATGTCCCTGCCCCGTCCCCCCGCCAGCTGGATGCTGGCCCTGTTGCTGGCGGCCGCGCCGCTGGCCCAGGCCGCTGTCGACCCCTATGGCTACACCCTGCCGGCCAGCCAGCGCAACAAGAAAGCCAAGCTGGCCAAGAAGAAAGGGCCGCCGCCCATCGATTACGTGGGCGAATTCGTCAACTTCGGCGACTGGAAGGAGGTGCGCGCCTTCCTCGACGAGCTGGCCACGCGCGACGGTTTCGACCGCGCCGCGCTGGACGCCTTGATGAGCCAGGTGCGCTATGTGGACGCGGCCGTCCAACTGATCAAACCGGCGCCGCCGGGCAAGCCCAAGAACTGGCAAGCGTATAGCAAGCTGTTCATCGATCCGGTGCGCATCGATGCCGGCGTGAAATTCTGGAATGAGAACCAGGACGCGCTGGCGCGGGCCGAGGCGCTGTATGGCGTGCCGGCGGAAATCCTGGTCGGCATCATCGGCGTGGAAACCGTGTACGGCCGCAACACGGGCCGCTTCCGCGTGCTCGACGCGCTGACCACGCTGGCGTTCTCCTATCCGCAAACGCCGACCCGTGACGAGCGCATGGCCTTCTTCCGCGGCGAACTGGAAGCGACCCTGCTGTTCGCGCGCCAGAATGGCATCGACCCGCTGTCACTGCGCGGCTCGTATGCGGGCGCCGTGGGCATGCCGCAATTCATGCCCAGCAGCATAGTCAAATACGCCGTCGATTTCGACGGCAACGGCAAGGTCGACCTGCTCGGCTCCAGCAGCGACGCCATCGGCAGCGTGGCCGCCTTCCTCACCGCGCACGGCTGGCGGCGCGACGATCCGGGCCCGCTGGTGTATTCGGCCGAAGTGTCGCCCAACCGGGCCTGGGAAGGCATGATCAATCAGGGGCTGGTGGCGAAATTTCCGGCCCAGGACTTGACGGCGGCCGGTATCAACACCACTTCAGCATTGCCAGCGGGAATGGTGTTTGGCCTGGTGGACTTGCAGAATGGCGCCGACCCCACGGAATACTGGGTCGCGACCAATAATTTCTTCGCCATCACGCAGTACAACCGCAGCTATTTCTATGCGATGTCGGTGGTGGAACTGGGGCGGGCGGTGCGGCTGTCCCGGGGCGGGGCAATGTAAGCAAGCGTAAAGATAGTTGAAGTATGATATTGCTCACAGTATCGTATAGTTAACCATAAGAAACTAGATATCACACAGCAACAAATCAGAAATTGCTTTATAATCAACTATCGAGTTACAATTGATTTAAGGCACAAGCAGCTTAACACAGGAGAAGGTGTATAATTCTCACACAATGTTGCAACGGGACAACAATAACTTATGGCAATGCGATTTTATTGTTGCTCTTGAGCATAGAAAAGCTCGCTGTTGTACAATTGTGTATATATTATGAAACTTGTTATACCGGAATCCGTCCGTGTGTGAATTCGTTCCTTGGTGAAGGATGAACATTAACGCAGCAAGAGCGAGCTCCGAGTGTTTTTTACTTTGCAGGATTACTTTCAGAAGGAACAAACGACATCATGACAAACCAAGTCGGCATTGATATGAACAACGATTCGGAAGGCGATGACCTGCTGCAATACAACCCGAACCGTCTGCTCGATACCCTGATCGAGAACCTGCGTCTGAAAAATGACGCAGCCCTGTCGCGCGCGCTGGAAGTGGCGCCGCCCGTGATCAGCAAGATTCGTCACCACCGCCTGCCGGTCGGCGCTTCGCTGCTGATCCGCATGCACGAGGTGAGCGACCTGAGCATCCGTGACCTGCGCTACTTGATGGGCGACCGCCGCAACAAGTTCCGCATCAGCGACAAGCAGTTCAAGCCTAAAGAAGGCGAATCGGGCGGCGGCAACCAGGGCTGATTGCAGTCCCTGGCACCGTCTGTACCGTGGACTTACCCTCCCCTCGCCTGGGGGCGAGGGCAGGAATAGTTGTCGTCAGGCCGGGAACACGCCTGTCGACAGATAACGGTCGCCACGGTCGCACACGATGAACACGATGGTGGCGTTTTCCACCGTTTGAGAGATCCGCAACGCGATCTCGCAGGCACCTGCTGCCGAAATCCCGCAGAATATGCCTTCCTCCGCCGCCAGGCGGCGCGCCATGCGCTCAGCCGCGGCTTGCGTCACATACTCGATCTGATCCACCCGCGCCTTGTCGTAGATCTTCGGCAGGTAGGCTTCCGGCCATTTGCGGATGCCGGGAATTTGCGAGCCCTCTTCCGGCTGCGCGCCGACGATGCGCACCTCGGCATTCTGTTCCTTCAAATATTGCGACACGCCCATGATGGTGCCGGTGGTGCCCATGGCGCTGACGAAGTGCGTCACCTGGCCGTTGGTGTCGCGCCAGATTTCCGGCCCCGTGCCTTCGTAGTGGGCGCGTGAATTGTCGAAGTTGCCGAACTGGTCCAGGATCACGCCCTTGCCATCCTTTTGCATCTGCTCGGCCAGGTCGCGCGCGTATTCCATGCCGCCCGTCTTGGGCGTGAGCAGGATCTGGGCGCCGTAGGCGGCCATGCTCTGGCGCCGTTCCAGGCTCAGGTTTTCCGGCATCAGCAGCAGCATCTTGTAGCCGCGCAGCGCGGCCGCCATGGCCAGCGCGATGCCCGTATTGCCGCTGGTAGCTTCGATCAGGGTGTCGCCCGGCTTGACCTGGCCCCGCTCCTCGGCGTGCAGCAGCATGGACATGGCGGCCCGGTCCTTGACGGAGCCGGCCGGATTGTTGCCTTCCAGCTTGCCGAGAATGATGTTGTTGCGTGCCGCCGCGTCCGCGCCGGGAATGCGCGTGAGCTGCACCAGCGGCGTATTGCCGATCGTGTCTGCCAGAGTCTTGTAAGCCATCGTGTTCAGCCTGAGTTCACTAAAACAAGCATTTTAATCCGAGATGGCTTTATGCGTATTTGCGGGCCGGCCGCCGTTGACGGTCAGCGCCGCAGCGCGTGCGACATATAGGTGTAACCGTGTGGTTCGCCGTCGATGCGGAACATGTCGGCGTGTTCGCCGGTCTGGACGAAGCCCGTCGCCAGGTAAAGCTGGCGTGCCGGTGTGTTGACGGACAACACTTCCAGGTCGATCCAGTCCAGGCCATCCTGCGCGTGCGCCCACTGCACGGCCAAGGCCACCAGACGCCGGCCCAGCCCCTTGCCGCGCCAGTCGCGGTGCACGCCCATGCCCAGCATGCTGCGGTGTTGCGCGTGCGGTTCGGGCCGGGCGCGCAAATCGATGTGGCCACGGATGCCATCGGCGCCCACGGCGATCCAGGCACGGCGCCAGCCGGGCTGGCCCAGCGGCGTGTCCAGCGCCAGGCGAAACGCGGCCGCGCGTTCGGGCGCCAGCGTGGACTGGGCGCGTGGCATGGGCTGGAACAAGGGTGTGCCTCCCTGGCCGTTGTCCTTCAGCTGATCCCCCAGGTAGGCGAAAAAGGCGTCGTAGCTGGTGGGCGCGAGCGGGATGAGCGATGTGGGGAACTGCATGATGTTGATTGCCGTTTTGATATGAAAGCACATTGTAGCAGCATGCACGCGCTACAAGTTTTTGGCGCCCGCACGCGCCGCTTGCGCTAGACTGGAACGTATTCCCCCACCCATTCCGGAACCGCCATGGCCGCCACTACGCTCGATTTCACGCCCGACAACCCGCAGGACGACACGGTCGCCACCGGCAAGCTGGACATCGAATCGCGCCGGCACCAGATCTTCCCCGTGCTGAGCGCGGCCGACATCAAGCGCATGCGGCGCTTTGGCCACGTGCGCCACTTCGCCGACGGCGAGCGCGTGTTCGAGGCGGGCCGCACCAGCTTCGGCCTGATGCTGGTGCTGGCCGGGCGCATCGCCGTGAGCCGCTACGATGGTTTGGGCAACACGTCGCTCATCACCGAGCATGGCCCCGGCCAGTTCAGCGGCGAAGTGGCGCAGCTGTCGGGCCGGCCCTCGCTGGGCAACGGCACGGCCATCGGCGCCGTGGAAGTGCTGGTGGTGCCGTCCGAGGCGCTGCGCGCGCTGGTGATCGCGGAAGCGGAACTGGGCGAGCGCATCGTGCGCGCCCTGATCCTGCGCCGTGTGGGGCTGATCGAAGTGCCCTCCGGCGGCCCCGTCATCGTCGGGCCGCGCGGCCATGGCCGCGTCCATGCGCTGCAAAGCTTCCTGGCCGCCAACGGCCATCCCCATTCCGTGCTGGACCTGGAAACGGATGCGCAGGCGGCCGCGCTGGCCGAGCACTATCATCCGAAGCCGGAGGACTGGCCGCTGGTGGTGTGCCCGGACGGCGTGGTGAAAAAGAACCCCACCGTGGTCGACCTGGGCCGCTGCCTGGGCATGTTGCCGGAACTGAGCAGCGACAAGGTGTGGGATGTGATCGTGGTGGGCGCCGGCCCGGCCGGACTGGCCACGGCCGTGTACGCGGCGTCGGAAGGCTTGTCCGTGCTGGCGCTGGAAACGCGGGCCTACGGCGGCCAGGCGGCCGCCAGCGCCCGCATCGAAAACTACCTGGGCTTCCCCACCGGCGTATCGGGCCGGGCGCTGGCCGGACGGGCTTACGTGCAGGCCCAAAAATTCGGGGTCGAGGTAGCCATTCCCGCCCCGGCCGGCCGGCTGTTATGCGACACCTACCCGTTGCAGGTGGAACTGTGCGGCAGCGGCCAGCGCCTGCAGGCACGCACGGTGGTGCTGTCGTGCGGCGCGCGCTACCGCCGGCCATCGCTGGCCAATTTGCGCCAGTTCGAGGGACGCGGCGTCTACTACTGGGCCTCGCCCATCGAGGCCAAGCTGTGCAAGACGGAGGAGATCGTACTGGTGGGCGGCGGCAATTCAGCCGGCCAGGCGGCCGTGTTCCTGTCCGGGCATGCATCCAAGGTCCACATGCTGGTGCGCGGCGAAGGCCTGGCGGCCACCATGTCGAGCTATCTGATCGAACGGATCGCGGCCACGCCCAACATCGTACTGCACACGCATACGGAAATTGTGGCGCTGGAAGGCAATGACGACGGCTTGCAACAGGTGCGTATCCTGCATCGCCTGAGCGGCGAAGAAAAGGATTACGACGTGTGCCGGGTGTTCCTGTTCATCGGCGCCGATCCCAACACGGACTGGCTGGGCGATTGCGGCGTGGAAGTGGACCAGCACGGTTTCATCCGCACCGGCTTCGACGTGGCGCGCGCCCAGTGCCGCGCCAATTTCGAAAAAGGCATCTACCCGCCCGAACTGCCCGCCCGCGCGGCGCTGGAAACGAGCGTACCGGGCGTGTTCGCCATCGGCGACGTGCGGGCCAGTTCCACCAAGCGGGTGGCGGCAGCCGTGGGCGAAGGCGCGGCCGTGGTGGCGCAGATTCACGCCTTCCTGGCCAATTTGCCGGTGGATGCCGACAAACGTTAGCTGTTAGCCATCTGCGGCGCCATCAGCGCCGCAGTGGGCGCGGCTTACTTCTTGGCCTTGGTGTCGGCCGCTGCGGAGCCGGATACCATCGCGGAACCGGAAGCTGGCATGGCCTTGGCGCTGGCCTTGGATGCCGGGGCCTGCTTGGCGCTGGTGGCCATCGCCTTGGCCGGCGCGCCGTCCTTGGACTTGCCGTTCACCTGCAGGCCCGCTTCGGACAGCTTGATGGAATTCTTTTCGCCGATGCCCTTGACGCGCTTTTCCAGGTCGGCCCAATCCTTGTAGTCGCCGCCCTTGGCGCGCTCCTCAAGGATCGCTTTCGACTTGGCCGGGCCGATGCCCCGGACGGAATCGAGCGCGGCCGCATCGGCCTTGTTGACATCGACCTGTGCAAACGCAAAGCTCATCGTCGCGATCAGGGTAGCAACTGCCAGCAGTAGTTTCTTGAACATGGCGTCATCTCCAAAGTGAGTAAGGAAGCAGGGCCGCCTACGCGTCCTGAGCCCCTATAACGGCCCGGCATGGCGCCGGTTGACAGTGAAACGACACGCCAGGTTTGAGCCGGCGCAAACCCTGAAAACACAAAAAAATCGGGACGTAACACAATGAAAGTGTGCCATGTCCCGATTTGCCCAGCCCGGAATTGCCTGAATTGTTTGTGCTGCCGTATAGCTTGCTGCGGATGGCGTCAGCCGAACAGCTCTTCGCGCGTGACGGTGGCCGTGCCCAGCTTGCCCACGACGATGCCGCCGGCCCGGTTGGCCGTCTCCACCGCTTTCTGCCAGCCTTCACCGGCGCCCAGCATGGCAGCCATGGTGGCGATCACCGTGTCGCCGGCGCCGGAGACGTCATACACTTCGCGCGCGGCGGCCGGCATGTGGAAGCGTTCATGTTCCGTGTACAGCGTCATGCCCTCTTCCGAGCGGGTCAACAGCAGCGCATCCAGTTTCAGTTCGCTGCGCATCTGCTGCGCCTTGGCCGTCAGCTGTTCTTCGCTGTTCCAGGTGCCGACGATGCGGCGCAACTCCGACTTGTTCGGGGTGAGCACGGTGGCGCCCGCGTAGCGCGTGAAGTCGTCGCCCTTGGGATCGACCATCACCACCTTGCCGGCGGCGCGCGCGGCGGCGATCATGTCGGCCACGTTGACCAGGCTGCCCTTGGCGTAGTCCGACAGCACGATCACGTCGTAATCGGGCAGCAGGGTCTGGAACTGCACCAGCTTGTCGCGCAGCACGGCGTCGGTCGGCGGTTCCTCGAAGTCGATGCGCACCATCTGCTGCTGGCGCCCGATCACGCGCAGCTTGATGATGGTGGAAATGGCTTCGTCGCGCTTCAAGTAGCTGCGGATGCCGCCATCCTGCAGCATCTGCTCCACTTCCGCGCCCGCCTCGTCGGCGCCCACCACGCCCAGCAGGCCGGCATGGGCGCCCAGCGCGGCGGCGTTGCGCGCCACGTTGGCGGCACCGCCCAGGCGCGCTTCGCGTTTTTCGATGCGCACGATGGGCACCGGCGCTTCCGGCGAGATGCGGCTGACGTCGCCGAACCAGTAACGGTCCAGCATCACGTCGCCCACCACCAGGATACGCACCTGGTCCAGCGCCGGTGCCTTGTAGGTCGCTACATTGGTACTCACTGCGGCCTCTTACACGCGGGTGTGGATGGAACGGCCGATGCCGTGGTACTCGAAGCCCGCTTCGGCCATCACTTCCGGCTCGAACAGGTTGCGGCCGTCGAAGATAACGGCATTCTTCAGGCTGGCCTTGATGCGGTCGAAGTCAGGGCTGCGGAACGCCTTCCATTCGGTGACGATGACCAGCGCATCGGCGTCCGTCAGCGTATCCATCGGGCTGGTGGCGAAACGGATGCGGGCCAGTTCGGCCGCATTGAAATCCAGTGCCAGCACGCGGCGCGCTTCGTCCATCGCCACCGGGTCGTAGACGGCCACGGTGGCGCCGCTGTCGAGCAATTGGCGCAGCAGCACGCGGGCCGGCGCTTCACGCATGTCGTCCGTGTTGGGCTTGAACGCCAGGCCCCAGACGGCGAAGTGCTTGCCGCTCAAGTCGTCGCCGAAACGGGTGTTGACCTTTTTGCCCAGCACCAGCTTCTGCTTGTCGTTGACCGCCTCCACCGCGCGCAGGATCAGCAGGTCCTGGTCGTACTGGCGCGCCGTGCGCTCCAGGGCCTGCACGTCTTTCGGGAAGCAGGAACCGCCGTAGCCGGCGCCGGCGTACAGGAAGCTGTGGCCGATGCGGGGGTCGGAGCCGATACCGTGGCGCACGGCCTCGATGTCGGCGCCCACTTCATCGGCCAGGTTGGCCAGTTCGTTCATGAACGAGATGCGGGTGGCCAGCATGGCGTTGGCGGCGTACTTGGTGAATTCGGCCGAACGCACGTCCATCCAGAAAGTGCGCTCGTGGTTGCGGTTGAACGGGGTGTAGAGCTTTTTCATCAGGCCGTGGGCGCGCTCGCCTTCGGGCGTGTCGTCGCAGCCGATCACGATGCGGTCCGGACGCATGAAGTCTTCCACCGCCGCGCCCTCTTTCAGGAACTCGGGGTTGGAGACGACGGAGAAGGTCGCGCCGGCGCCGCGCGCGTCCAGTTCCGCCTGCACGGCGGCCTTGACGCGGTCGGCCGTGCCAACCGGCACGGTGGACTTGTCGATCACGACCTTGTAGTCGGTCATGTACTTGCCGATGTTGCGGGCCGCGGCCAGCACGTATTGCAGGTCGGCCGAACCGTCTTCGTCGGGCGGGGTGCCGACGGCGATGAATTGCAGCGTGCCGTGGGCCACGGCCGCTTCCACGTCGGTCGAGAATTGCAGGCGGCCGGCGGCGCGGTTGCGCGCCACCACTTCTTCCAGGCCCGGTTCGTGGATCGGGATGCCGCCGTTGTTGAGCATGTCGATCTTGCGGTTGTCGACGTCGAGGCAGAAGACGTCGTTGCCCAGCTCCGCCAGGCAGGCGCCCGTGACCAGGCCGACGTAGCCGGTGCCGATAATGGTGATTTTCATATGTGTTCCGCCTACTAAAAATGGGATCCGGCCCCGCCACCATTGCGGCGATGACCAGCGACGATCCCGTTAATTCATCACATTCAATTCTTCGGTGCGGCGCGGCGGGTAAGTCTCCCACCGGCTGCAACCAGGGCATTGCCAATAGAACTGGCGCGCCTTGAAGCCGCAATGGCTGCACTGGTAGCGCGCCAGCTTCTGCGTGTAACCGTGCACCAGGTTCTTCACCATCGACAGTTCCGACCACAGCGCGGCCGGCGCATCCATCAGGCGCGCCTCGAGCAGCTTGTCCAGCCCCAGCAGGGTCGGCGTACGGCGCAGTTCCGCGCTCACCAATTGCTTGGCCGCGTCCACGCCATCGAGTTCGATCACGGCCTTGAACACCACTTCGATCAGGTCGATCGAGGAAGCCTGTTCCAGATAGGACTTGAGCAGGTTGACGCCTTCCTGCGGCCGGCCCACCTTGGTGTAGCCATCCATCAGGCGTTGCGCCACCAGCGCCACGTGCGGCACGCTTTGCTGCTCCACGCGGCGCCACGTCAACAGCGCGCCTTCCACGTCGCCCTGGGCCAGTTGCGCATCGCCGATCAGCAGCGTGGCGCGCACGTTGGTGCGGTCGGCCTGCAGCGATTGTTCCAGCAGCGGCAGCGCGTCTTCGGGGTGCATGTGCACCAGCGCGTCCTGCGCCAGTTCGCAATAGAACTGGGCGATTTCCTTCTGGCGCGAACCGGCGCCCGCTTCCTGCAGGCCCAGCGCCGCTTCGATGGCGCGTGGCCATTCCTTCTCGCGCTGGAAGATCTCCAGCAGCGCGCGCCGCGCCTGCACCGCGTACTGCGAGTCCAACAGCTGGTTGAAGGTTTCCTCGGCGCGGTCCAGCAGGCCGGCCTTCAGGTAATCCATGCCCAGTTCGTACTTGGCATGCACCTGCTGCTCCTGCGGCAGGTCGGGCCGCGACAGCAGGTTCTGGTGCACGCGGATGGCGCGCTCCGTCTCGCCGCGGCGGCGGAACAGGTTGCCGAGCGCGAAGTGCATGTCGGCCGTTTCCGGGTCCAGCTTGACGATCTCGATGAAGGCGTCGATGGCCTTGTCGGGCTGCTCGTTGAGCAGGAAGTTCAAGCCCTTGAAATAGCCGCGCGGCAGGCTGCGCGACTCGGACACCAGTTGGCGGATGTCGACCCGCGCGGCGATCCAGCCCAGTCCGAAGAAGACGGGAATGCCCAGTAACCACCAGAGTTCAAATTCCATGCGTGTTGTTGTGTGATCGTTGGTCGGTGCGCGATGCCATGGGCATCACTGCTGGGTGTTGACGCTGTCGGGCTGCGGCTGGGTGGTGGCCTGCTGTACCGTCGTTTGCAGCGTCGCGATGGTGGTTTTGTGTTTGTTCGTTTCGCGCCGGTGGCGGAACACGGTGGGGGTGAGCGCCAGCACGCCAAGGACGGCGCCGGCCACGAAGAAGCCGAGCAGCATCAGCACCAGGGGGCCGCGCAACTCATAATTGAGGAAGAAGTGCAGATCCACTTCCTGGGTATTTTTCAGGGCAAAACCAAAAAACAAGACGAAAAGAACGAATCCAATGATCGTGGATATGAATTTCATTAGCCAGTTCCAGTTCTGAATTTCCAAGAGCGCCAGTATGGCACCAGAAACCGATTACGACAAAGTGGATAAAAAAAGCGGCATCCAGGGACGCCGCTTTTTTACATCGAATCCTTCAGACGCTTCAGTCCTCGATGATCGGTTGCCCGACCATCGCGTCGACCCGCTCGCGCAACTGCTTGCCCGGCTTGAAGTGGGGCACCCGTTTTTCAGGCACCATCACCTTGTCGCCGGACTTGGGATTGCGTCCTATGCGTGGTGGCCGGCTGTTGAGGGCAAAGCTGCCAAAACCGCGGATCTCGATGCGTTGGCCACTCGCCAGGGCGGTGGTCATCGCATCAAGAATGGTTTTGACGGCGTATTCCGCATCTTTGGCCACCAGCTGAGAATAGCGCTCAGCCAGGCGGTTGATCAACTCGGACTTGGTCATCTACAGAAGTCTTAGTTCTTGTTGTCGAACTTGGCCTTCAGCAGCGCGCCCAGGCTGGTGGTGCCCGAAGCTGCGTTGTTGTCGGTAGCGGCCATCTTCTGCATGGCTTCCGCGGTTTCCGCGCTGTCTTTCGCTTTGATCGACAGTTGGATGCTGCGGGCCTTGCGGTCGATGTTGATCACCAGGGCTTCGACGGAATCGCCGACTTTCAGGTGCGTACCGGCATCTTCCACGCGATCGCGGGAGATTTCGGATGCGCGCAGGTAGCCTTCGACTTCTTCCGACAGCTGGATCACGGCGCCCTTAGGCTCAACCGATTTCACAGTACCGGTCACCAGCGAACCTTTGTCGTTCATGGCGGCGAAGTTGTTGAACGGGTCGCCTTCCAGCTGCTTCACGCCCAGGGACACGCGCTCGCGCTCGACGTCGATGGCCAGCACGATGGCTTCCAGCTCGTCGCCCTTCTTGAACTTGCGCACGGCTTCTTCGCCGGACTCGGTCCACGACAGGTCGGACAGGTGCACCAGGCCGTCGATGTTGCCAGCCAGGCCGATGAACACGCCGAAGTCGGTGATCGACTTGATGGCGCCACGGACCTTGTCGCCCTTCTTGTGGGTCACGCCGAAGTCATCCCATGGGTTCGCTTTGCACTGTTTCATGCCCAGCGAAATACGGCGACGCTCTTCGTCGATTTCCAGAACCATGACTTCCACTTCGTCGCCCAGTTGGACAACTTTGTTAGGAGCGACGTTCTTGTTGGTCCAGTCCATTTCGGACACGTGCACCAGACCTTCGATGCCCTGTTCCACTTCCACGAACGCGCCGTAGTCGGTCAGGTTGGTGACTTTGCCGAACAGACGGGTGCCTTGTGGGTAACGACGGGACAGACCGGTCCAAGGATCGTCGCCCAGTTGCTTCACGCCCAGGGACACGCGGTTCTTTTCCTGATCGTACTTCAGGACTTTAGCGGTGATCTCTTGGCCAACGGTCAGCACTTCCGATGGGTGACGCACACGACGCCATGCCAGGTCGGTGATGTGCAGCAGGCCGTCGATGCCACCCAGGTCCACGAACGCGCCGTAGTCGGTGATGTTCTTCACGACGCCGGTCACAACCGTGCCTTCTTTCAGCGTTTCCATCAGTTTCTGACGCTCTTCGCCCATCGAAGCTTCGATGACGGCGCGGCGGGACAGAACCACGTTGTTACGCTTGCGATCGAGCTTGATGACCTTGAATTCCAGGGTCTTGCCTTCGAACGGGGTGGTGTCCTTGACTGGACGGGTGTCGACCAGCGAACCCGGCAGGAAGGCACGGATGCCGTTGGTCAGCACGGTCAGGCCGCCTTTGACCTTGCCATTGACGGTACCGACGACGATCTCGCCCGATTCCATGGCTTTTTCCAGGGCCAGCCACGATGCCAGGCGCTTGGCCTTGTCGCGCGACAGGATGGTATCGCCGAAACCGTTTTCCAGCGATTCGATAGCCACGGAAACGAAGTCGCCAACTTTGACTTCCAGTTCGCCGTGGTCGTTCTTGAATTCTTCAACAGGGATGAAAGCTTCCGATTTCAGACCAGCGTTCACGATCACGAAGTTGTGATCCAGACGCACGACTTCAGCGGAGATCACTTCGCCGGAGCGCATATCTTGACGGGACAACGACTCTTCGAAGAGCGCTGCAAAACTTTCCATACCGGTGGTAGCAGTAGACATAGGGTTCACACTAGGTTAGCCAGCAGAGATCGCACGATGCGACTTAAACTGGGTTGAGGTTTTGACACGCCGGCGGCCGGCACAAACCGGCTTCCAGCACCAACAGCAGCGCCGCATCAAACGCTGCAAACGCTGCCTTACAACAAAACTTGTCTTTATTTCACTTCCGCCGCATACCACTTGAGCACCTGCTCGACAGCCTGATCGGCCGTCATTTGCGAGGTATCGAGCACATGGGCGCCCTCTGCCGGGACCAGCGGGGCGATGGCCCGGTGCGTATCCCGGTCGTCGCGCGCTTGCAAATCCATCAGAAGGTCTTCCATATTAGCAGAAATTCCCTTCTCAATCAATTGCTTATATCGGCGCTCGGCACGGGCCGCCACACTGGCCGTCAAAAACACCTTGAGCGGGGCGTGCGGGAAGATCACCGTGCCCATGTCGCGCCCGTCGGCCACCAGGCCCGGCGTCTTGCGAAACCCCAGTTGCAGGCCGAACAGGGCCTGGCGCACGGCCGGCAAGGCGGCGATGCGCGAGGCCGTGTTGCCCACTTCCTCGGCGCGGATCGCGTCCGTCACGTTCTCGTGGGCCAGGATGATGTCGCCGCCCGTGAAACTGCACGCCATGTGCTCGGCCAGCTTGGCCAGCGCGTGTTCGTCCGTGAGCGAAGTGCCGCGGCGCAGGGCCGACAGCGCCGTCAGGCGGTACAGGGCGCCCGAATCGAGGTAATGGAAGCCGAGCTTATCAGCTACGCGGTGTGCGACGGTACCCTTGCCGGATGCGGTGGGGCCGTCGATGGCGATGACGGGGATATGGGTTGTGGTCATAGATAAAAGAGTTAGCGGGCAATCGCGGCGAAGGCGGCGAAATACTCGGGGAAGGTCTTGGCCACGCACTTGGGGTCGTTGATGCGCATCGCATTGCCCTTGCGCGCGGCGCCATCCAGCGACGCCAGCGAGAAGCACATCGCCATGCGGTGGTCGTCGTAGGTGTCGATGGTGGCCGGGGTGATCACGGCTGGCGGGGTCACGCGCAGGTAATCGGCGCCCTCCTCCACCAGCGCGCCCACCTTGCGCAGTTCCGTCGCCATGGCGGCGATACGGTCGGTTTCCTTGACGCGCCAGCTGGCAATGTTGCGCAGCGTGCTGGTGCCGTCCGCGTACAGGGCGGCGATGGCGATCGTCATGGCGGCGTCGGGGATGTGGTTGAAATCGGCGTCGATGGCTTTCAGCACGCCGTTCGAACGCGCTTCGATCCAGTTGTCGCCCATGGTGATGGTGGCGCCCATCTGCTCCAGCGCGGCCACGAAGCGCACGTCGCCCTGGATGCTGTCGCGGCCCACGCCCTCGACCCGTACCGGGCCGCCGGCGATGGCGCCGGCCGCCAGGAAGTAGGATGCCGACGAGGCGTCGCCTTCCACGTGTATGGTGCCGGGGCTCTGGTACTGCTGGCCCGGCTGCACGGTGAACGAGGACCAGCCATCCTGCTCCACCGTCACGCCGAAGCGGCGCATCAGGTTGAGCGTGATTTCGATGTAGGGCTTGGAGATCAGCTCACCCACCACGTCGATGGAAATGGCATGTTCGCGCGCCATCAGCGGCGCCACCATCAGCAGCGCCGTCAGGAACTGGCTCGACACGTTGCCGCGCACCGACAGGCGCTGGGCGTGGATCTTGCCGCGACCGATATGCAGCGGCGGGTAGCCGGGATTGCCGGTGCAGGTGATGGCGGTGCCGGCCGCGTTGAGCGCGTCCACCAGGTCGCCGATGGGACGCTCGTGCATGCGCGGCACGCCGTGCAGCGTGTAGTCGCCGCCGATCACGGCCAGCGCCGCCGTCAGCGGACGGATGGCGGTGCCGGCGTTACCCATGAACAGGTCGGCCGAGGCATTGGGGAAGGCGCCGGCGGCACCGGGCACGATGTGCACCGTGTGGCCGTCCGTTTGCGCTTCCTCGCGCCACTGCACGCCCAGCTTGTGCAGGGAGTCCAGCATCACGGCCGTGTCGTCCGAGGCCAGCAGGTCGACCACCCGGGTCTCGCCCTGCGCCAGCGCGGCCAGCAACAGGATGCGGTTGGAAATGCTCTTCGAGCCGGGCAGGCGTACCACGCCTTCGGCATGGACCACCGGTTGCAGGTCGATGTGGTGCGGATATGGGGTTTGCTGCGTCATGCCGATTCTATCCTTCTATTCTGCGCTGTCTTTTGGTTGCGGCGTCTCCGCCGTCTCTATCGCTTCGATCCACTGGCGGCGGGCACGCTGCGCATTGGCGTAGACCGCCTCGATGGCCGCGCCATCTGCGGCGGCCAGGTGCGCGCGCAGCGCCGTCAGTTGCGCCATATAGGCGTCCAGCTCGACCAGCAGCGCGGCCTGATTGGCCAGGCTGATGTCGCGCCACATTTCAGGCGACGAACCGGCGATCCTTGTGAAATCGCGGAAGCCGCTGGCAGCATATTGGAACAGTAGGTCCGCATGCGGTTTGTTGGCGATGTCGTCCACCAGCGCATAAGCCAGCAAGTGCGGCAAATGGCTGACGGCGGCAAACACCTTGTCATGTTGTTCCGGCGTGAGCCGGTGGATGATGGCGCCGCAGGCCAGCCAGGCCGCCGCCACCCGCTCCACGTCGCCGGACGTATTTTCGTCCAGCGGTGTGAGCACGGTATTCTTGCCGAGATAAAGGTCGATGATGGCCGCATCGGGGCCGTTCGTCTCGCGCCCTGCGATCGGATGGCCGGGCACGAACTGGGCCACCTTGTCGCCCAGCGCACGGCGCGCGGCCGCCACCACGTCGGACTTGGTGCTGCCGGCGTCGGTCACCACGGTGCCCGGCTGCAGGTGCGGCGCCAGCGCGGCCAGGATGGCTTCCGTCTGCGCCACGGGCGCGGCCAGCAGTACCAGGTCGGCGCCGCGCATGGCTTCGGCCATGTCGCCGCCCGCCACGTCGATGATGCCCAGTTCGCGGGCCCGCGCCAGCGAGGCGGCCGAGCGGCCCATGCCCACCACGGTGCGCACCGCCCCCGCGTGCTTGAGCGCGCGCGCGAACGAGCCGCCGATCAGGCCTACGCCAAAGATGACGATCTTGTTCAGCACGGCGTCATCCAGCCAGGGCCTTGGTCAGCGCGGCGATCAGCACCGCGTTTTCCTGCGGCAGGCCAATCGAGATGCGCAGCCACTGTGGCAAGCCGTAGTTACCCACCGGGCGCACGATCACCCCCTGCTTGAGCAAGGCCAGGTTGACGCGCGCACCGGCGCCGGCGTCGTCACCCACCTTGACCAGCACGAAGTTACCATAGGATGGCACATACTCCAGACCCATCTGCTCGAACGCTTCCACAAACTGCTGGTAGCCAGCCGTATTGTTGGCCGCGCTCTGGGCCAGGAAAGCCTTATCGTTGAGGGCCGCGATGGCCGCCGCCTGTGCCATGGAATTGACGTTGAACGGCTGGCGGATGCGGTTCATCAGATCCGTCAGTGCCGGCTGGGCGACAGCGAAACCAACCCGCAGGCCGGCCAGGCCATAAGCCTTGGAGAAAGTGCGCGATACCAGCAGGTTGGGATACTTCTTGACCCACTCAGCCGATTCGAACTGGTTTTCCGGTGCCAGGAATTCGTTGTAGGCTTCGTCCAGCACCACCACCACGTGGGCCGGCACCTTGGCCAGGAAGGCTTCGATCTCGGCGGCCGGGATGAAGGTGCCGGTCGGGTTGTTCGGGTTGGCGATGAACACCAACCGGGTGTCGTCCTCGATGGCGGCCAGCATGGCTTGCAGGTCATGGCCGTAGTCCTTGGCCGGCACCACGATGTGGCGCGCACCGACGCCCTGGGTGGCCAGTGCGTACACGGCGAACGAGTACTGCGAGTACACCACGGACTGGCCCCGTTCCACGAAGGCGTGGGCGGCGATTTCCAGGATGTCGTTACTGCCGTTGCCCAGCGTGATCCAGTCGGCCGGCACATCGTAGCGCTTGGACAGCGCCGCCTTCAGGTCGAAACCATTGGCGTCCGGATAACGGCCCAGTTCCGTCGCCGCCGCCACCATGGCCTGCTTGGCCGATTCCGGCACGCCGAACGGGTTCTCATTGGAGGCCAGCTTGACGATGTTCGCTTCGTCAAGGCCGAACTCGCGCGCCACTTCCGCGATCGGCTTGCCGGCCTGGTAGGGAGCGATGGCGCGAACGTATTCTGGACCGTAATTCTTGGACATAATGCTCTTCAATGAAAAGGTTAGGAAAGACTGACCGGGTAGGAACCCAGCACCTTGAAGAAGGCCGCGTTATCCTGCAGCTCCGCCAGCGCCTTGGCGACGGCGTCGTTGTGGACGTGGCCTTCGATATCGACATAGAAATAATACTCCCACGTGCCCACCCGCGCCGGACGCGACTCGAAGCGCGTCATCGACACACCGTGCTTGGCCAAAGGCGCCAGCAGCTGGTACACGGCGCCGGCCTTGTTGGGCACGGCCAGCACGATGGAGGTCTGGTCCTTGCCCGACGGGTTGGTCTGCAAATGGCCAACGATGGCGAAGCGGGTGCGGTTGTGCGGGTCGTCCTGGATGTGGCCCTTGACCACGCCCAGCTTGTACTGCTCGCCCGCCATTTCGCTGGCGATGGCGGCGATGGTGGCGTCGTCGCCGGCCATGCGGGCCGCTTCCGCGTTGGAGGCCACGGCGCGCCGTTCGATGTTGGGGTAGTTCAGGTTGAGCCACACCTGGCACTGGGCCAGCGCCTGCGAATGGGCGCAGATGGTCTGCACGCCATCCATGTTGCCGGTCTTGGTCATCAGGCTGTGGTGCACGGCGATCGACACTTCACCGCTGATGATCAGACTGGTTTGCAGCATCAGGTCCAGCGTGCGGTTGATGGCGCCCTCGGACGAATTCTCGACCGGCACCACGCCGAAATCGGCGGTGCCGGCCTCGGTGGCGCGGAACACTTCATCGATCGAGGCGCACGGCAAGCCTTCCACGGCGCTGCCGAACTGCTGGTACACGGCCTGCTCGCTGAAGGTGCCGGACGGCCCCAGGAAGGCCACCGTGACGCGCTTTTCCAGCGCGCGGCAAGCCGACATGATTTCACGGAAGATGGTCTGCACTTCGTGGTTGCCCATCGGGCCGGGATTGCGCTCGGCCACGCCGCGCAGCACCTGGGCTTCGCGCTCGGGGCGGAACACGGGGGCCATGGTTTCAGCCTTCACATGGCCCACTTCCTGCGCCACTTTGGCGCGGCGGTTGAGCAGGTCGAGGATCTGCGCGTCGATGGCGTCGATCTGTTCGCGCAGCGGTTTTAATTTGTCTGTCATGGTCTGCATCAGTGCCAAATAATTGTCAGTGTCGTACGAGATGCGGAACGCGCCGGATACGGATATCGGCGCGCCGGCTATGCGTCAGTGCCGCAACGCCTTAACGGCCCGCGAACTCGTTCAAATAATCGACCAGGGCTTGCACACCCTCGATTGGCATCGCGTTGTAGATCGATGCGCGCATACCGCCGACGGACTTGTGGCCCTTCAGTTGCAGCAGGCCGCGCGCTTTTGCGCCGGCCAGGAATGCTTCATTCTTGCTCTCGTCCTTCAGGAAGAACGGGACGTTCATGCGCGAGCGGTTTTCAGGCGCCACGCGGTTGACGTAGAAATCATCGGCGTCCAGCGCGCCGTACAGCAGCGCCGCCTTGGCCTTGGCACGCGTTTCCATCTCGGCCACGCCGCCTTGTTTTTTCAGCCACTGGAACACCAGGCCGGCGATATAGATGCCGTAGGTGGGTGGCGTGTTGTACATCGATTCGTTGTCGGCCACCAGCTTGAAGTCGAAGGCCGACGGGCAGATCGGCAGCGCCTTGCCCAGCAGGTCCTCGCGGACGATGACGATGGTCACACCGGCCGGGCCGATGTTCTTCTGGGCGCCGGCGAAGATCAGGCCGTACTTGGACACGTCGATCCGGCGCGACAGGATGTGGGACGACATGTCGGCCACCAGCAGCGTATCGGCGCAGTCGCCCGCCAGGGGCTGTGGCGAACCATGGTCGAAATCGAATTCGACGCCGTCGATGGTTTCGTTGGTGCAGATATGCAGGTAGGCCGCGCCGGGCGTGAGCTTCCATTCGGACTGCGGCGGCACGCGGTGAAAGCCGCCTGCCTGGGCCGAAGCGGCCACGTTGACGGTGGCGTACTTGCTCGCCTCCTTGATCGATTTGCCTGACCACGAGCCGGTATGGACGAAGTCGATCGTGGCTGGTTGCGGCTTGTGGCCGACCAGGTTCATGGGAATGAAGGCGTTCTGGGACAGACCGCCGCCTTGCAGGAACAGGATCTTGTAATTATCCGGCACCGCCAGCAGCTCGCGCAGGTCGCGCTCGGCCGCCTTGTAGATCGACATGAATTCCGGCCCGCGGTGGCTCATCTCCATGACGGACATGCCGCTGCCATGCCAATCCAGCATTTCGGCGGCGGCCTGCGCCAGCACTTCCTTCGGCAGTACGGCGGGGCCGGCGGAGAAGTTGTAGATGTGAGTCACGTTACGGTCCTTATCAGTTGGTTGTTTTGTCGCCCTGGGTCAGCTTCTGCATCATCGGGCCGATGCGGCGCAGGACGATTTGCTGGCCCATTTGCATGCCCTCGGCCGTCAGCTTGGGCATCAGCGCCAGCATCTTGGTGCCCACGGGCGTGTGGTAGAACGCGGCCATCTGCACCAATTCGTCGGCGGTGAAATTGCGCGCATAAATCGGCACCGTCGCGGCCAGCATTTCATCGATCAGCGTCGGGTCGTTCAGCGTGGCTTGCATGGTCTTGACGACGCCGGGCAGTTCGGCGTTCATCTTGTCCAGCGCCTGCTGCTTCTTCGCGGGCGGGATGCGGGCGTCGTTCTTGATCGCCGCCTCGGCGCTGGCGCGCATCGACTGCCCTATGCCTTGCGAAATCTGCTGCATCAGACCGACCATCACGCTGCGGTAATTCATCGAGGCGAACAGATCCTGCGCGGCGGCCATGGCCACCGGGTCGGGCGCGGCCTGCGCGAACGCGACTGGCGCGGCGCTGAACAGTGCGCAAGCGGTAACGATAACGGCGGTGATCTTCTTCATGCACTCTCTCTTCAATTGACAACGGGGCCGGTGTTATTGTCGCATTAATCCGCGCAACGAACACCGACCCCGTCCGTCCCGGCCTGGCCTGCACCGGGGCACATCCGCCGGCCTTCGAGGCCGTTTCAAAAAGCCCGTGGCTTCGTTGTGGCGCCTCGCCACGGTCATTTTGAACCAGCCTCTTATTCAGGCTGCGCATCCTCCGGCTTGGCGTCCGGACCCGGTTCCAGTTCCACTTCGTCGATGTCCGTTTCGACCACGCGCTGCAGGCCGGACAGGCGGGTGCCGTCCTCCACCGCGATCAGGGTCACGCCCTGGGTGGCGCGG
This sequence comes from Rugamonas apoptosis, assembly GCF_014042355.1. Taxonomy (GTDB): domain Bacteria; phylum Pseudomonadota; class Gammaproteobacteria; order Burkholderiales; family Burkholderiaceae_D; genus Rugamonas; species Rugamonas apoptosis. Next base: position 11,171 of record NZ_JACEZU010000014.1, on the reverse strand, counting down.
CCCATTTCACGGATCTCCGACACGCGGGTGCGAATCAGCACGCCGCCGGTGGTGATCAGCATGATCTCGTCGGACGAATCGACCAGGGTCGCCGCCACCACCTTGCCGTTACGCTCGGAGGTCTGGATCGCGATCATGCCCTTGGTGCCGCGGCCGTGGCGGGTGTACTCGGTGATCGGGGTACGCTTACCGTAGCCGTTCTCGGTGGCCGTCAGGACCGACTGCTCCTCGTTCTCGGCCACCAGCAGCGCGATCACGTGCTGGCCCTCTTCCAGGTTCATACCGCGCACGCCACGGGCGTTGCGGCCCATCGGACGCACGTCGTTCTCGTCGAAGCGCACGGCCTTGCCGGCGTCCGAGAACAGCATCACGTCGTGGGCGCCGTCCGTCAGCGCGGCGCCGATCAGGAAGTCGCCCTCGTCCAGGTCGACAGCGATGATGCCGGCCTTGCGCGGATTGCTGAAGTCCTTCAGCGGCGTCTTCTTCACGGTGCCCAGGCTGGTGGACATGAACACGTAATGGTCTTCCGGGAAGGTGCGGTTATCGCCCGACAGCGGCAGGATAACGGTGATCTTCTCGTTGTCGGCCAACGGGAACATGTTGACGATAGGCTTGCCGCGCGAGTTGCGCGAGCCTTGCGGCACTTCCCACACCTTGAGCCAGTACATGCGGCCACGGTTGGAGAAGCACAGGATGTAATCGTGCGTGTTGGCGATGAACAGCTGGTCGATCCAGTCTTCCTCTTTGGTCGCCATGGCTTGCTTGCCGCGTCCGCCGCGCTTCTGGGCGCGGTATTCGGTGATCGGCTGGGCCTTCATGTAACCGGTGTGCGACAGTGTCACCACCATGTCCTGCGGCGTGATCAGGTCTTCCGTACCGAGGTCGGTGGCATTGTGTTCGATGGTCGAGCGGCGCACGTCCTTGTTGCCGGCGCCGTATTCGTTCTTGGCCAGCGTCATCTCGTCGGTGATGATGGTGGTCACGCGGGCCGGCTTGGCCAGGATGTCGAGCAGGTCGGCGATTTCAGCCATCACGTCGCGGTATTCGTTGACGATCTTGTCCTGTTCCAGACCGGTCAGGCGTTGCAGACGCATCTGCAGGATTTCCTGCGCCTGTTCGTCCGACAGCTTGTACAGGCCATCGGCCTGCATGCCGTAATGCTTGGGCAGGTGCTCGGGACGGAAGGCGTCGATGCCGCCCACCGTATCGCCCTCGCCCGTGCGGGCCAGCATCTCGCGCACCAGCGACGAATCCCAGCCGCGCGTCATCAGTTCGCTCTTGGCGATCGGCGGCGTCGGCGCGGCCTTGATGATGGCGATGAAATCGTCGATATTGGCCAGCGCCACGGCCAGGCCTTCCAGGACGTGGCCCCGTTCGCGCGCCTTGCGCAGCTCGAACACGGTGCGGCGGGTGACCACTTCGCGCCGGTGCGACAGGAAGCATTGCAGCATCTGCTTGAGGTTCAGCAGGCGTGGCTGGCCGTCCACCAGGGCCACCATGTTCATGCCGAAGGTGTCCTGCAACTGGGTCTGCTTGTACAGGTTGTTGAGCACCACTTCCGGCACTTCGCCCCGTTTCAGCTCGATCACCACGCGCATGCCCGATTTGTCGGACTCGTCGCGGATGTCGGAAATGCCTTCCAGCTTCTTGTCGCGCACGTTCTCGGCGATGCGTTCCAGCAGCGACTTCTTGTTGACCTGGTAGGGCAGCTCGTCGACGATGATGGCGGTGCGGCCGCCGTCCTTGCCGTATTCCTCGTAGTGGGTCTTGGCGCGCATGACGACGCGGCCACGGCCGGTGCGGTAACCATCGCGCACACCGGACACGCCGTAGATGATGCCGGCCGTGGGGAAGTCGGGCGCCGGAATGATCTCGATCAGTTCATCGATGGTGCAATCGGGATTGCGCAGCACGTGCAGCGCGCCGTCGATCACTTCCGTCAGGTTGTGCGGCGGGATGTTGGTGGCCATACCCACCGCGATACCGGACGAACCGTTGATCAGCAGGTTGGGAATCTTGGTCGGCAGGACGGTCGGTTCCTTTTCCTTGCCGTCGTAGTTGGGCTGGAAGTCGACCGTGTCCTTGTCGATGTCGGCCAGGATCTCGCTGGCGATCTTGTCCAGGCGGCACTCGGTGTAACGCATGGCCGCCGCGCTGTCGCCGTCGACGGAACCGAAGTTACCCTGGCCATCGACCAGCATGTAGCGCAGCGAGAAGTCCTGCGCCATGCGCACCAGCGTGTCGTAGATGGAAGCGTCGCCGTGCGGGTGGTACTTACCCATCGTCTCGCCCACCACGCGGGCGCATTTGACGTAGGGACGGTTCCACACGTTGTTCATTTCGTGCATCGCGTACAGGACCCGGCGGTGCACCGGCTTGAGGCCGTCGCGCACGTCCGGCAAGGCGCGGCCCACGATCACGCTCATGGCGTAATCGAGGTAGCTCTTGCGCATCTCTTCTTCGAGGGAAATTGGGATTGTTTCTTTTGCGAATTGATCCATTGGCGGGTCGTTCGATCTTTGACTGTGGTTGACTTATCTTTTAAGCAATTTTACCGCGCGTGCTGCCTGTCGCCCCGGGCGCGTCCGGTAGGTGCGCTGGAGGAACGGACAAGCGTACGATTTTAACATGGGCGCCTACCCGGCAGCGCAATTCCGGCGCGCATGGGCCCGCCAGGCACCAGCACCACCGGACCGCATACTCTTGCACCAACGCAAGGGGCAAGCACAAAATGTCATGCGTGTGACACAAAAATCAATTATTATTGCCGTCGGTGTTGCAACTAAACAACATTTTGGTCGGAATCAGAAGAAGTTTAAATCACGCCTAAAAGCGTGCGGAAACCGGCTGTGGCAAAATGGACGAGAAGTCAATTGCTTGAATCGCAAGCGAAAAACAGGCGCATGCGCCCTGCGTGGTAGAATTCGGGCCACGCATTAACTACGTCGCGCAGTTTTTACGCGGATATCACCCCCGAAAGGAAGAAAAATATGAAGAAACTTATGTCGATCCTGGCTGTGTCGGCCGCCTTTGCTGGCTCGGCGATCGCCCAAACCCCAACCACGCCACCTTTCGCGCCTGTGACCCAGGACATCCAGGCTGCAACGCCGAAAAGCGCCTACGTCCAGGACGCACGCGGTGTGATCGCCCGTGATCCGTTCGGTCTGTGCTGGCGTACCGGCTACTGGACCCCGGCCGATGCCGTGCCAGGTTGCGATCTGCCAATCTGCGTTGAGCCAGAGAAGCTGGAAAACGGCAAGTGCGTGGCGCCGCCGGCACCAGCCCCTGTCGCTCCTGCGCCAGCACCTGCTCCAGCCCCTGCCCCAGCACCAGCACCGGTGCCGACCGCGCAGAAGGTGAGCTTCGCCGCTGACGCCTTCTTCGACTTCGACAAGGCCGTGCTGAAGCCAGAAGGCAAAGCCAAGCTGGACGACCTGACCTCCAAGCTGGGCAGCATCAACCTGGAAGTGATCATCGCCGTCGGCCACACCGACTCCGTGGGTACCGATGCTTACAACCAGAAGCTGTCGATCCGTCGCGCTGAAGCCGTCAAGTCGTACATCATCTCGAAGGGCGTGGAAGCGAACCGCGTCTACACCGAAGGTAAAGGCGAGAAACAACCAGTTGCTGACAACAAGTCCGCAGCCGGCCGCGCCAAAAACCGTCGCGTTGAAATCGAAGTGGTTGGCACCAGCAAGTAATTGCTGCGCCTAACGTCCGCGGCAGGCCGCGGACGTCCGCCTGAACCCCGCCGCGGCGGGGTTTTTTTACGTCCATGCTGTAGAATCCGGGTATTGTCCCAATCAAATCGCCCATGAACGCCGACCCTTTAGAACTGCAAAAATTCAGTGACCTGGCCCACCGCTGGTGGGATCCCACGTCCGAGTTCCGTCCCCTGCACGAAATCAATCCGCTGCGCCTTGAATGGATCAACGCGCGCGCCCCGCTGGCGGGCAAGCGTGTGATCGACATCGGCTGCGGCGGCGGCATCCTGGCCGAATCCATGGCCCGCAAAGGCGCCAACGTGACCGGCATCGACCTGTCGGAAAAAGCGCTCAAGGTGGCCGACCTGCACAGCCTGGAATCGGGCGTACAGGTGCGCTACAAGCTGATCGCGGCCGAGGACATGGCGGCCCAGGAAGCGGGCCAGTACGACGTGGTGACCTGCATGGAAATGCTGGAACACGTGCCCGATCCGGGCGCCATCGTGCGCGCCGCCGCCAGCCTGGTCAAACCGGGCGGCCAGGTGTTCTTCTCCACCTTGAACCGCAATCCCAAGTCGTATTTGTTCGCCGTGCTCGGCGCCGAATACCTGCTGCGCATGCTGCCCAAGGGGACCCACGACTACGCCAAGTTCATCACGCCGGCCGAACTGTCGCAATACGTGCGCAGCGCGGGCCTGGACGTGCAAGGCTTGAAAGGCATGGGCTACAATCCTCTGAGCAAGATTTACTCGCTCAACGAGGACACCAGCGTCAATTACCTGATGGCCACCAGCCGCCCCCTGTAACCGCCCCTGAAACATCATCCGTACATCACCACCATGAGCCTGGCACTTCCCCGCAACGCCCCGCGCGCCATCCTGTTCGACCTGGACGGCACGCTGGCCGACACCGCCCCTGATCTGGCCGCCGCCGTCAACCTGCTGCGCCACGAACGGGGCCTGGCGCCCACCGCCTACGAACTGCTGCGCCCAACGGCCTCGGCCGGCGCGCGCGGCATGATAGGCGCCGCGTTCGGGCTGCAACCGCACGACGACGGTTTCGCCGCGTTGCGGGAAGGCTTTTTCGACAATTACCAGGCCGCCATCGCCGTGCACAGCACACTGTTCCCCGGCGTGCCGGAACTACTGGACGGCATCAACGAAGCGGGGCTGGCGTGGGGCATCGTCACCAACAAGCCGGCCCGCTTCACCGACCCGCTGTTACCGCTGATCGGCCTGGACCAGGCCGGCTGCGTCGTCTCGGGCGACACCACGCCGCACGCCAAGCCCCATCCCGCGCCCCTGCTGGAAGCGGCCGGCCGCCTCGGCCTGGCGCCGGAACAATGCTGGTACGTGGGCGACGACCTGCGCGACATCCAGGCCGGCCAGGCCGCCAGCATGCTGACCATCGCCTGCGGCTGGGGCTACTGCGGCGCCACCGAACCGCAAAGCTGGCAGGCCGACTACCTGCTCGACACTCCCCACGCCCTGCTGTCCCTGTTGCGGCAAACCCTGGCCGCGCTCCCCGCCCTGGCAGCCTGATCGAGAACGTTTGCGCCAGCGCAAACGTCTTTCGAGCAAGTGTTCCACAATGGAAGTGTGCGAAGTTCCTTGTATAGACGAGCGAACTACGTATAATCTCTAGTTGACTGACGGAATTATTTTTTCCCGCAAGGAAACGCCCCACACCCGCGTTCGACTGGAAAGAGAGGCAGTCACCCGAACTCTATTTCCTTTCAGGAGCGTGCATCATGCATCAGCCCGATCTGGTTGCCCCATCCCCGCAGCCACTGGTCACCCCCGCCATCGCCGAGGTCGCCGGCAGCGCGCCCCAGCACTGGCAAGTGCGCATCACGGACGGCAAATTCCACTGGTACGACCTGCTGGCGGGTTTTCCCGACAAACCGGACTTCCGCGAGCCGATCGGGCGCTACCTGCGGCGCATGCAGTTCGACCTGGAAGCGGCCAATGAGCGGCCGCTGCTGTTTTGCGTGGTGACGCGGCCGCGCGTGCGTTACGACCCCGCGCGCGCCACCCAATGGGGCTTTTTCTCGCTGAAGTTGACAGTGCCGCTGCTGGCCGGCGCGAACGCCACGCGCGACAGCGTGACGGTGGAATTGAAAGTACCGTTCGGCGCCACCGTCAAGAAGCCCAGTGTGATCCTGACGGAAAACTTCCTCAGCCTGAACTGGGGCGGCGTGATCGAAGTGCTGTCCGTGCACGACTTGCTGCTGCAATATGTGCACGACCGCAAGATCCCCAGCCAGGTGGTGTACGTGGGCCAGACCCTGGACCCGGAAGGCCGCCTGGCCAAGGGCCGCCTGCCCGTGGTGCAGCGGCTGCGCCAGCAGCATAGTGAGCACAGCGACACGCTGCTGCTGGTGCTGCAACCGGAGATCACCGCCACCAGTCCGGACGGCGACCCGGCCAACCTGCCGCTGAACCAGATTCCGGACACCGCCACCGCGCTGGCCCGCATCCGCATGGACGTGCTGGAAGCGGCGCTGATCTGCTATTTCGAAGGCCCCACCCCGGCCGGGCGCTACGGCGAGGAAAAGGAACGCCGCCGCAACCGCCTGCAGGAGGTGCAGCAGGCGTGGCAACTGGAACCGGTCGAGATCGATCTGGAACTGGCCGAGTGCGGCAGCTATCGCTACCTGAGTTCGCAGCACGTGGCCGCCGCCCGGCGCCACCTGTTCCGCTGCAAGCTCGACGATGGCAGCGTCAGCGTCGCCAAACTGCCGCCGCCCCCGGCCGCCTGAATCGGCCGCCAGTGTGGCGGCGCGGGTACGAAAGATTACAATTTCGACACATTCCCACCAATTCTCACTTGCTTCGTGGCAATGTGAAAATTAGCGTACTATACTGGGTCTAGAAATTCCCCAGCCCAGGAGCGCGCCGCACCATGACCAGCGATTATCCAGATCCCGAGCCGATCGAGGATATTCCCGAACCGCACGACGACTTGCTGCCGAATATGCCGCAGCGGACCGTGGCCGTTCAAAACTGGAACGTCACCGTAACGGACGCCAAGTTCCACTGGTACGACCTGGTGGCCGGGTTCCCGGCCGTGCCGGACATCCGCGACCCGGTGGGCCGCTACCTGCGCCGCATGCAGTTCGACCTGGAAGCGACCATGGAAAAGCGGCTGCTGTACCTGGTGGTGAGCCGGCCGCGGGTCCGCTTCGACACCAACCGCAGCCCCAGCTGGGGCTTCTTCTCGCTCAAGCTGACCTTGCCGCTGCTGGTGGGTGCCGAGCAAAAGCGCGACAGCGTCACGCTGGAACTGGACGTCCCGTTCGCCGCCACCATGAAAAAGCCGGTGGTGACGGTGCAGGACCGCTTCCTCATCCTCAACTGGGGCGGGCTGGTGGAAGCCATGTCGATCCATGACGTGCTGCAGCACCACGACCATGGCCTCAAATTCGTCAGCCGCGTGCAATTCGTCGGCCAGACCAAGGACACCTCGGGCCGCCTGGCCAAGGGACGGCTGACGACGCTGCAAAAAATCCAGCAGAACAACAGCGAGCACAGCGACACCCTGCTGCTGGTGCAGCGGCTCCATTTCGAGATCGACTCGGCGCAAGGCGACCCGGCCCTGCTGCCGGCCAACCAGAACCCGGTGGCGGCCGACCTGCTGCTGAAGGACAGGATGGACCTGGCCGAATGCACCGTGATCAAGTATTTCGAAGGCGACGTGATGCGCGGGCGCAAGGATCACGAACTGGCCGTGCGGCGTGCCCGCATGGTGGAAGTACAGGCCAACAACAATGTGAACGACGTCACGATCGACTTGACGGCGCCCGAGGCCGACAGCGACCGCTACTATGACCTGATGTCGGAGTATGTGCCCGTGTCACGCGGCCACCGCATGCGTTGCCATCTACTCAATGGCGACGTGGCGCTGACGATCCTGCCGCCCGAGCGCAAGGCTTGAGATGAACGTCTGTGCGGTGCGCTGGAAATTGCGTTAGAATGGAGGTTCTGTGGGGACGACCTGGTTTCGACGTGGGTTGCAAAGCAGCGCAGGGCATACCGAGGGCTGGTTACCTCGTAAATACACCCAGAAAAAACTTAACTGCAAACGATAACTCGTACGCACTGGCAGCCTAAGGGCTGTTAGCTCCTAAACGCTTCTTCCCTGGGGCGGACCGTTAAAAGTCATGGAGTCATTTACAGGGAATCGTGTCTTGCCGGGTCACTTGGCAAAACACTAAATAATAGGTGACTCGCCTGTCCGTAGCGTGCGCGTCCGCGCCGTACAGGTTAAATTAATTGGCAGCGCTAAGTATGTAGAACTGTCTGTGGAGTGCTTGCGGACGCGGGTTCGATTCCCGCCGTCTCCACCACCTAATTGTCTAGCAGCATCCAACGGCGTCCAAGTGACGCCGTTTCTCTTTGATTCTATTGAGTTTTCCCTCCAACAGAGTCTTGCAACGTCCAGTTCCATCCAACATAATCGGGGGTATCGCCGGGGGTATTAGCGGCATACGAACGAGGGAGAGCAAGTGGCTGGGGGTATCAACAAACTAAGCGATAAAGCGGTGCGTGCATTTTTAGCCAATGCAACACTTAGAGAAAGGCTTTCCGATGGAGGCTCGCTGTACTTGTTCATCACACCCGCCGGCACACCTACGTGGCGAGTTAAGTACCGAGACTTCAACAACCGGGAGCAAATACACTCTCCGGGCATCTTCCCAGAAACCTCTCTGGCGGCGGCCCGCGTAGCACGCGCCCAAGTCAAAGAATGGCTGAAGGCAGGAATTGACCCTGCAACAGCTAAGCGCATGGCCAAGGCCACAGCAGCCACCAACATCGAGAACACCTTTCAAGCCGTGGCTGCAATGTGGCTCGCAAAGCAGAAGCCCGAATGGTCGGCAGTCCACTACACTAAGTCGGCCAGAGCCATCGAACGTGATATAAACCCGGGGCTAGGTAAGCTGCCGATAGGAGAGATTACCCCTCTCATCGTAGCCAACGCCGTCGATGAAGTTAGCAAGCGGGGAGCCAAGGAGACGGCTGTACGCATCCTTCAGCACGTCAACAGCATCTTCAAGTACGCCAGAGCCAAGGGGTATTGCACTACCAATCCAGCAGACGGTGTAGAAGAAGCATTACTCACACCGGACGACAGTAAGCCACGCCCCGCTATCGTTGACCTGAACGAACTGGGCAAGATCATGCGCACCGCCAAGACCACCAGCAACTCTCAGGTTGTACACAGAGCGCACCGGCTATGCGCATTCACAGGCGCTCGCATCAACAACGTGATTCAAGCCGAGTGGAAGGAATTCGATCTTGATGGTGAAACACCCATGTGGACCATCCCACGGGCCAAGCTCAAGATAAAGAAGCGCAGCTACGATCACCGAATCCCCCTGCACACCATCGTCGTAGCCGAGCTTCGCGAATGGCGAGATGCTATAGGCAGTAAGGGATATGTGTTCCCATCGTCAGCATCAAAACTCGGCCACGTAACACGGGAGGGCGTAGAGAAGCTGTATCGCGAATCGTTGAGTTTGCGTGACGTACACTCGCCCCATAGCTGGCGCTCAGCAATCAAGACGAACACCATTGAACGCGGCTGGGCAGACAAAGAGGTGTCCAAGATTGCACTGGATCACCTACATGATGACGAGGTAGCCCTGGCGTATGACCATGGTGAACGCTTTTCCAAGCGCGTACATCTCTTCCACACTTGGCAATCCGTCCTGCTGGCCGCAGAACGCGGCGAACATCAAATTCCTTTCGACAAGCTTCATCTTCACGTTGCTGCCGCCTGAACGAAGAACACCATGACACTTATTGTTGGCTACAAAATCAACTCTTGCCCTGTCCTCTTTGGCGATGTTTTGCTGTCCAACCCAAAAGGATCGGGCGACAGTATTTCAACTCCTGCATGGCACACGACGGACGAGCCGCCAACTCTACAAATTGTGAACATGGTTCAGAAAGTCAACGTCGTACATGAACACGCCTGTTTTGCTTGGGCTGGGAGCTATCTTCAAGCGAGGGTATTTGCAACAGCCCTACAAGCGCACTTAAAGGCCAATGACCTTGACGACAAGAAGATGCTGGCTTTCCTGCACAGTTTTGAAAAGGCTGACTATTCGGACTTAGCGTGCATCATATACACGGTCCATGACAAATTTTTAAAGCGCTATCAGGTCAATGCCCCGGAGTACGAATTAGACGGCTTGATGGTTCAAACAGGTGGAACTGGTCAGGGGCATTTCATCGATGTGATCTCGCACATCTACAAGCCTCCCCACGAGAATGACCGTTCCGAAAAAGCAGTAATAGCACCTGGGCTGTCCTATATTGCAAGCGCGTTTGGTGAACAAATCATGACCGGCTGCGGGGTGGACGACGGCTGGGGTGGCGCGTTTGAGCTGGCATTCTTCGCCAACGGAAAATTCAAGAAGATTGACGATGTGCTGTATGTATTCTGGACGGCAGAACAAGACGAGAAAGGGGAATTCACGCTCCGAAATTATCCATACTTGGTAAAGACGAACTACTTTGGCGACACGTTTACTGTCATGGTGAATGACTTCGGCATTGAGAAGCCCCAGACCAGAATCTACAATATTTGCCCTCTAGGGAAGACCGATCAGACAAAACACACACCAGATCTCACCTTTAGTTACCTTATCAACTACATTCTTATTGAAAAGGCTGATGGCAAACGTGAATCTTGCACCACCATTATGACAAGAAAAAGTGCCGAGGGCCTCACCATAGAACGCAAGGACGGAGCTACGCGTCTTGAATTCAGCGGAGACTTCATCCAAGAACTTTGTGAAGCCGCTTTTGGTCCAGGAATCTTCCTAAAAAAGTAGTGCCCTCGTCCCGCAGTGTGGGTAACAACACCCGCCGCCATTAATTCGCATTGAGTCGTGTAGAAAACGATGGATTATTTTGCTTCCCGTCGCTATTTCGGCGCGTTCTGCAGATCCTTTAGCGTGGCTACGAGGTCGCGATTCTCCTTATCTTTCGGGACGCCGTACACCCTTATCGTGGAGTTCGGCCCGAAAGACAGGCCTTTGACAAAAGGCTGTTCTATCTCCATTCCGATATTCCGAAATCGGAATCTAACCCTTGAATCTTCGGGGAGAATTGATTCCGGCACTATGAACTGTGGATCGGATTTCGCTAATTTCTTAGACCACGCTTTTGCAAATTCGTCGCACATCTTCATCATTCTGCTGATTGTTTCGTGGGCACTATCCGAACCAGCATAATGAAGTGAAAAACCACGAGGTAGCAAATATGGGCCGAATAGCGACGCGCTGCGCCTATTGATAGCTTGGTGTCCACCGAGTTCCGTATCTGTAACAATGAGGTGTACTGTCAATAGTGGACACTTCCGTTTCAAGCCGCCAGCGCCTGTTTGCTGAAATCAGCGGCAAACGATGCTGGTGATACGTAGCCAAGGCGCGAGTGACGCCGCTGGCGGTTATAGAAG
>NZ_JACEZU010000013.1 GCF_014042355.1 Rugamonas apoptosis | reverse complement strand
CGCAGCGCCGCCAGCGCCTGTGGGACAACCAGCGTTATTTCGTCGAGCGCATGGCGCCACTGGGCTACCAGATCCTGTCCACGGCCACCCCCATCGTGCCGGTGCTGATCGGCGACGCGGCCCAGTGTCAGCGCCACGCCCAGGAACTGCGCAAGGAGGGCATCCACGTCGATGCGATCCAGTTCCCGGCCGCGCCGCTGGGCCAGGCCCGCTTGCGCTTCATGATGAACGCCGGCCATACCCGGGCCCAGATCGACCATGTCGTCAGCGTCATGGCGCGCCTGGCTGGCCGAGTTTGATGGAATGCAGGGACACGGCCAAGGGAAGTTGGCTGGCGCTCCCCTGGAGAGCACATGTCGGGATGATGCATTGATGGTGCTGTGCTTGAAATGAGAAATCGCTATGCCAGGTAACGAGAAGATGTGCGGTGTATCGGTCTCGCAATGAGGTGAGGTGCCCTGCGGGTGCGTAGCTTGCTTGTGCTGTTCGCGGTTCCACGGGACCGACAAAGGCAGCTCGACAGCGTCCGCTGGGATCACTGTGGCATCTGTGGTTTGCCCAGCTCGACGCTGCACTTTAATGCACTTCAGTCCGTTCGGTGGGCACGCATCAGCGCTTGGCTCCTGTACATGATTCGCAAAGATTGGTATGTCATCGCAGGAGCGCCTGGCAGGTCGACTGTTGTGCCACTTCATGTGATTGTAAGACACATGCATCCAGTCTGCGGAACGGTAATGGCGGATATCAGCGCCAGTCCAGGTAGCCAGGGCGCATCGCACCAAAGGAGCCGTTCTGGCCAGACGGCTCCGGGAATATGAACGTTTTTTGATGAGGTGTCATTGATGGCAGAAGATGTAAAGGAACCGTGGTTGAACCGTATGGCGTTATCGACGGTGGTCTTGGCCGTGTGTGCGACCCTGTCCACCTTCAAGGGCGGCGGGTATTCCACCCAGAGCGTAATTAACCAAGCGCTGGCATCGGATCAATGGGCGTTCTACCAGGCCAAGAGCACCAAGCAGCACCTGTACCAATTGCAGGCGGAGCAATTGAAATTGCAGGCAATGGCGCTGCCCAAGGACAACCCTGCGAGCACCGCCTATGCCAAGAAGGAGGCCGAATACCGTGCCGACATCGGCCGCTACGCCGAAGAAAAGCAGGAGATCCAGAACCGTGCACATGAACTTGAACAGCAGCGCGACGCCGCCAAGCAGCACGGCAAGCCGTTTGGCATCGCGGTCATTTTCCTGCAAGTGTCGATCCTGCTCAATTCTATCGCGGGGCTGATGAAAGCCAGGCGTATCTGGTGGGCCTCCATCCCGGTGGGCCTGGCCGGCCTGGCCTGTTTCGCGGACGGCTTTCTGATGTTGGTGTAAAGGGACGGGGGCGATCATTCGGAAGCTCTCCCTCTTCGGCGCCAACCTCAAGGCATTGCGGGCCTGAGTCGAGGAGCAACATGGCTATGCCGCCAGGCTGTCGCTGGTGCTCGGGGGGGCGGCACGCGGCCGCCGAGCTCCTGCGCCAACATATTCTAAAGGACGAGCTATTGGCTCGTAGGATTCTCGCGCAGGGGAGACGTTACAGCGCGCTCCTGTGCCGGTTCAATCGTCGGGGAACGGCAGCATCGCGCATCCATCCGAGGATCTGCTAGGCGAACCGGAAGTCTACTTGGGCTTGACATCCTCGCCGTCCTCTCCGCGCAAGCGGCAGCCGTAGGATGAGGGCGGGGTGGACGTCAACAACCTGTTTCGTTTCCCAACAGGGAGGCATGCTTGAATCGCCATTTAGAACCAGCCCTCCTTTAATGAATAGCACTAGATAGGCTACATGCGTTTCTCACACTTTTTATCTTCTGTCCCCCTTGGGCGCTTTAGGGCACGTACAGTGCTGGCGCTTTCAATTGTGGTCATGTTGGGCCTGTGCATTGTCGATATTGTGACCCCAACCGATATCCGCCTGCACGTGCTTTACGTGTTCCCGTTGGCAGCCATTGCATATCACTGCCCCCAGGTTTGGATGCCAGTGCTAGGTTTTGTTGTCGCCATCATTGCGCAATTGCTAACCGTCTATTTGCAACAGAACTTTAAGACCGTTTTCATTATCGATGGCGTGCTAGCTGTCGCTTCGTCAACGCTGGCAGTGGTCCTGTCTCGCAGGCTGAGGGCGAGTTACATTGCCATCGCCCAACTTGCAGATACCGACGCGCTGACGGGACTCTACAATCGTCGCCGTTTTCAATCTGTCATTGATGCTGAACTTAGGCGACAAGTCCGATACGGAGGGGTATTTTCAATCTTGGCTATCGATTTGAATGATTTTAAGAGACTGAATGATACTGAGGGACATCATGCCGGAGACCAAGCGTTAGTCTTATTGGCTCGGACGTTGCAGGCCAACACGAGAAAAACTGACTGCGTTGCGAGATTGGGCGGGGATGAGTTTGCAATTCTGATGCCCCAGACCACGGATGAAAACTGTGCTCAGGTTCGGAAGCAGCTTTCTATTGAAATAGAGCGCGCGATGATTTCCGAAGGTTTCTCCATATCTGCAAGCATTGGATATGTGGCGTTCAAGGTGGCTCCTGGCTCTGCCTCGGCAGCGTTGCAAGCCGCAGACAGGGAAATGTATAAGGTGAAGGTTGCTCGGAAGAGCTCTACGATCTGATGAGTTTCTTGGCTGGGGCCTGAGACAACAAGCACCACTTGGGTTCCTGATTGACGTAGTTTCGCAGCGTTGATTCCAGCTCGGTGGCTGAGCCAAATCGGGTCTGATTTACGATGTCGCTGATGCATCCTTCGTGCAACATGATGTGAAAAATCTCGGGCAATCCATGTGGACGAGGTGTAACCTAGCAGCAAGACGAATAATCACATATTGTCACAGCCCCAGTTGTCAAGTAAGTGTCTTCTCTGAAGGCCGAGGCCGGCCATCGTCGAATTATGAGAGTAATTGCGTGGAGGCTAAAATGACTATTGCACAACGTTTATACGCACTTATCTTTGCAGTGGTGGTTGGCATGGCAGGCCTTGCCGGTCTGGGGATTTATCAAATGGCGAAGGTCTATGACGGCGCCAACTATGCCAACATCAATACTGTTCCGAGCCTTCTTGCTCTCGATGAGGCGTTTATGGCTGTGGCGCAATTGCGTGTACAAGTCTGGCAGTACATGGCACTTAAAGACGCGTCCAAGCGATCCGAGATGGTGACGGCGATGGGTGGGGTGCATGCAAAAATCATTGATGCACTTAACAAATATGAAAAGGAAGACCTATCCAATGACGACGACAAAGCCCTGCTAACTGCTGACCGCAGCGCTTTGGCCGAGTATGACGCGTTGCGTGGAAAGATCATGGCACTTGCGAATGAGGACAAAGCGGATGAAGCACGCGATTTGTTGCTGGCAAAACAAGCGGTGAGTGTCAAGGTTGGCGAAACGATAGAGGCACATCGCCAATATAACTCTGAACTCGGCAAGAAGGCCGCCGAGGATGCTGCTGCGACGCTCAATCACGCCAACTGGATGGCCGTCGTCATTGCCTCAGTGGTTATCGCAGTTGTCGCTGGCATGGGACTTATGCTGACCAGAAGACTGATTACCTCCCTCAAGGAAGCAGTGAAGATCGCTCAGACAGTCGCCGGTGGCGATTTAACTTACAACATCGTCGTGACATCCAAGGATGAAACCGGACAATTATTGCAGGCGTTGAAGGAGATGAACGACAGCCTGGTGCTCATTGTCGGTCAGGTCCGAACTGGTACGGATACTATCGCTACCGCATCAGGGCAGATCGCCAGTGGAAATCTGGATTTGTCGTCGCGCACGGAGCAACAGGCCAGCTCATTGGAAGAAACCGCGTCCTCAATGGAGGAACTGACCAGTACTGTGAAACAGAACGCCGCCAATGCCCAACAAGCCAATGATTTGGCGGAGTCTGCGTCTGACGTTGCGCTGAAGGGTGGCGCGGTGGTATCCCAGGTGATTCACACGATGGGTTCGATCGACGAGTCCGCGAAAAAAATCGTCGATATTATTGGTGTCATTGATGGCATCGCTTTCCAGACCAACATCCTGGCCCTGAACGCCGCCGTGGAGGCGGCGCGCGCGGGCGAACAGGGGCGTGGATTCGCTGTGGTGGCAAGTGAGGTACGCAATCTGGCGCAGCGCTCAGCCGCTGCGGCGAAAGAAATCAAGACGCTGATCAGCAATTCAGTCGAGCAAGTTGATGCAGGCAGCAAATTGGTCAATCAGGCTGGTGCGACGATGGATGAGGTGGTGGCCAGCGTTAAACGGGTCACCGGCATCATCAGCGAAATCACCATTGCTGGCCGGGAGCAGACTTCCGGGATCGAGCAGATCAATCAAGCCATCACCCAGATGGATACGGTTACTCAACAAAATGCAGCGCTGGTGGAAGAAGCTGCCGCCGCCGCATCGTCCTTGCAAGATCAGGCCGGCACGCTGGCGAATTTGGTCAGTACATTCAAGATCAATTTGGCCCAGGTCACAAAGGTTGCTTCGGCAAAGCCTGCAAACGTTTCTGCGCGTACTTCAGCGCCGGCGCCACAATTGAAGGCTGCAGCTCAACCCGCTCTCGTCAAGCCCAAACCTGTCAAAATCGCTGGACCTGCACACGCCGCCGGTCGCGATGATTGGGAGGAATTTTGAGCGGCTCGGATGCCGTGGTCTAATTTACCCGGACACCTCAATAAGTGGAAAATCCACCGTCTGAGGAGTTGAAGCATGACAACAAGAAAACGCAAAACATTCGATCCGAGCCTGAAGCTGGAAGTGGTCAGGATGATCAAAGAGCAGAGGCTGAGCATCCAGAACGTCAACGAAAGCATGGACATTGGCCCAACTGCCATCCGGCGCTGGCTGGCGCAATACAGTGCCGAGCAGAGCGGCCAGCCGGGCATCGGCAAGCCGCTGACTGCCGAACAGCAGCGCATTCGGCAATTCGAATTGGAAAGTCAACAATTGCGGCAGGACGTGACCATCTAAAAAAGCATCGGCCTTCCTTGCCCGCGAAATGAAATGATTTATCGGTTCGTTTATCAACTGCAAAAGGAGACCGTCCGGTCCAACAGAGCTGCCGCGTTCTGGACGTCAGCCGATCCGGCTATTACGATGCGCGCCGGCGTTCGACCAAGCCCAAGGTGTGTAAGGTCAGCGCGCACCTGAAAGCCGAATTTCAAGCGAGCCAGCAAAGCTACGGCCGCCGCCGGCTGGTGAGCGCCATGGCCAACGCCGGCTTTCGCATCGGGCGCTAAAAGGTGCGCAGCTTGATGCGCCGGGCCGCGTTGAATCTGGTCTGGAAACGTAAATTCGTGCACACGATCAACCGCAAGCACGACTTGCCAATCGCCGCCAATGTGCAGAACCGACAGTTCAATCTGTCCGCGCCAACATGGGGTACGTGTCCGACCTCACGTATATCCGTACTGGTGCTGGCTGGCGGTATTTTGCCGTCGTGCTGGACCGATACGCGCGCATGTAACGACCCAGTGAATTCCTGCTCACGTCATAATTGAGGAAATTGACAGTGAGTACGAAGATGGACGAAGAGGTAAAACGCTGGACAGCCGTGTGATCGGCGACTGGATTCAGTTTTACAACCACAAGCGCCCGCACCAGGCGCTCCGGATGCAAACCCCGGCGGCGACTTTTGCATTAGCCGCGTAAGTTGAGCAGATTTCGCTGGGTCATTACACGCAAGGTGGTCGGCTGGGCCATGGCGCCGAGCACGCCCGCCTAGCTAGCTTGCGACGCGTTGAACATGGCCATCCAGCAGCGCCATCCAGTGCCTGACCTGATTGTCCATTCAGAGCACGCCCAATATGCCAGCGAGTTATACCAGGCTCTCCTGTCACAGAACGGTCTTGTCTGCAGCATGAGGCGTAAAGGGAACTGCTGGGATACGCAATGGCCGAACGATTCTTCCTGAACCTCAAGATGGAGCGCGTCTGGCAACGCCAACATGCCAACCACGCCGAGGCCAAGGCCGACATCGTCGACTACATCGTCGGCTTCGATAACTGCAAGCGTATCAAATCAGCATTGGGCAATCTGTCGCCCGCCGCCTATGAACGGGAAACCGACCGAATTCTCGGACCCAAAGTGTCCATGGAATCCAAGCGGATCAAAATGGCAGTACGTGAACATATTGTTGTGTCCGAAATTTCTTGGCCACCGCAAGGTGCCTTGCCGCACAGACTGACGCATGGCCTTGACGTTATAAGTGAGTTACTTTCCCAACATGGAGTCGATGATGAAGACGCTCATTATTTTATGTTCCGCTGCCATCGTTTTGAGTGGCTGCGTCGTTTCACCACTGTACGGCGACGGGAGGGACCGCGCCGGGAGTCATGAACGCAGGGATCGCGATGATAATTATCACAACGGTAATCACGATCGTGACAGCGGTGAACATCGAGGCGACTACTATCGAAATTGAGTAATGAATAACGCCATTGTCCGCCCTGGAAGCACGTCGAGAGGCTATAGATGTGTCATGTTCGCTATGGAGCAAGGCGGCGGACTAGGTGGCGTCATCGGCATGTGCGATGTTCAAGGTTTCGATTTTTTCTGGGGCGACCTCAGCCTGAGCAAGCGGAAAGGTTACTTGCACGCGTAGACCAGCGTTATTTTCCGTCGTCGATAGTGTTACGTCGGCATGCAAGGCATGGCAAATTTCCCTCACAATAGCCAGGCCCAGGCCGGAACTGTTGACGCGGCTCCGGTCTAGCCGGTAGAAGCGTTCAAATACCTTTTCCCGTTCTGCGATGGGAATGCCAGGGCCATTGTCATCGACACACATGACTGCCGTCGTGCCAACGCGGTTCAACGACACCGTGATGCTACCGTCCGGTGGAATATGCTGGATTGCATTGTCCAGCAAGTTCGTCACCACTTCGCGCAGCAGGAAGGTTTGCGCGCACACGGTTGCTTCCTCATCCAGGGTATCGACGCCCAGTTCGATGTGCTTCTGTTGCGCCAGTGGTGCCAGCTCCTCCATCACCTGCAGCAAGATGGGAGCAAGCGCCACCTCGTTGGCCGTGTTTTTTTCGCGGCCAGCCTGTTCAACCGTCGCCAGCACGAGCAACTGGTTGATCACTTTGTTGCCGTGTATGACAGCCTTGTTCAGCGCATCCAGCACTTCCTGCTGGGTTGAATCGAGTCCGGGGCTGCGCCTGCCGAAGTTGATCTGCGAGGTCAGGATGGCGAAGGTGGTGCGCAGGTGATGGGCGGTGTTGGCGACGAACTGCTCGTAGGCCCCCAAGGTGCGATCGAGACGGCTGGCGTAGTCGTTCATCGCGACGATGATCGGTGTCAGTTCGGCCGGTGCCTGGTGCACATCGAGCCGCTCCAGCGAACCCGGTTGGCGTTGCCGCAGTTGCTGTCCGAATTCGATCAATGGCTTGAGCGTCCAGCGCAATGCGATGAGCAGACCCACGATCAGGATGGACAGCAGGGTCAGGTGTTCCCGGACGGTCAGACGCAGCAGATCGTCGCGAAACGCGTCGTGGCCATGCATGGTCTGGGCGATCTGGGTGACGGCATAGTCGCTTGAGGTAGTGCTGGGCAGAGCGTGCTTGTAGGCGATGACACGCACCGGTTCGCCGCGCAGCGTGGACTGGAAGAACGTTTCCTGCTCCACTTGCAGGGGCCTGGAATAGGCGGGCAGCTCTCCGTCGCCGGCGATCAGCAAGCCGCTCTTGGTGTGGACGGAAAGGAATATCCGGTCATGATACTTGTTGGCGAATAATTCAAATGCGGCCGGCGGCACGTTGATCTCATAGCCGCCGTCCACGCTTGAGAGCTGCTCGGAAATGATCTTCGCCGAACCGATGAGCAGTTGCTGTTGCACCAGCGCCGCGATCTGTTCGGCACGGTGATAGCTGAAGAACAGGTCGGCCGCGGAGATGGCGATGGTGGGCAGCAGGATCCAGACGGCCAGGCGGCTCTTCAGGCTGCGCATCGGGCTAGCTGGCTGGTGTGACATGGCTGAGCATGTAACCGAGCCCACGCAGGGTGATGATCTGGGCACTTGATTGTTCGAGTTTCTTACGCAACCGCAGCACGTACACTTCCAGTGCCTTCGGCGAGACAGAATCATCGAGTGTGAACAGGTCATCGGCGAGCTTCTTCTTGGACACGGTTTTTCCGCTCTGGCGTATCAGCGCCTCGAGCACCGCGTGTTCGCGCGGCGTCAGGTTCAGCTCCCCAACGCAGCTGCTGAAGCGTTTGGTATTGCTGTCGTACTGCAGGTCGCCGCAGGTGATCACCGGGTTGGCCGTGCCGCTGGCGCGCCGCAACAGGGAGCGCAGGCGCGCTTCCAGTTCGAGGATGTCGAACGGCTTCGCCAGGTAGTCGTCGGCGCCGAGATTGAGATTCTCGACGACATGTTGCAGGGTGTTTTGGGCGCTGATGATGAGTACGGGTACCGCGTTATGTTTGCTGCGCAGGTTCTTCAATACCGTCTGACCATTCATGCCGGGCAGGGTCAGGTCGAGCAGGATGGCGTCATAGCACTGCGTCATCAGCAAATGGCTGGCCTCTTCGCCACTGAACGCCTGTTCCACGGCGAACGCGGACTGTTTAAGCAAGCGGGTCAGCCAGCTTGACAATTCCCGGTTGTCTTCTACGAGCAATAGTTTCATGGCGCCCAGCGTAATGGATTTTTGCGGGCCGTGTGCGGCTATCGCGGCCGATATCCAGGCACTGTACTATTTTTTCCACAAGAAATTGGCTGTAGGCAAATTGTAGGTATGTGAGTCCTACATTGGATCGCGTTGAGCCGTGCCATCGCTGGCACGTTGATCAGCGACCAAATATAACAAGGAGACATACTGATGCAAAAAACACTGATGGTAACCGCCCTGTTGGCGGCAATGTCCGGCCAGGCCCATGCCCAGACGGGTACTCCCCAGGACCTGCAGCAGGCCCTGGTTCAGGCGCAAAAGGCCGCGGCCGACGCCATGTTGGCGGCCCAGCAGGCGCAGGAGGCACTGGCCAAGATCCAGCAGGCCAATGCGGCCAGCGCGGCCAGCAGCAGCGCGGCCCCCGCCGCGCCCCGTACGGCCACCGTCACCCAGCCCGCCGGGGAGGGCCTGGTATACCGCGATGGCGGCGACTTCGTGCGCCTGTATGGCCTGATCGACCTGAGTCTGAGCCATAAGAGCAACGCCAACGCGGCCGGCGATACCTTGAACGACATGTCGGTGGCCTATTTCAGCGGCAACCGCTGGGGCCTGGAGGGACAGCATGCGCTGAAGGACACGGATGGCCTGAAAGCCATCTTCATGCTGGAAAGCGAGTATGAACTGCCGACCGGCAGCATGGACACCCCGGGCGTGCTGTTTAACCGCGACGCCTGGCTGGGGCTCGAGAGCGATGCGTTGGGCAAGCTGACGCTGGGCCGCCAGAACACCGTGGCGCGGGAATTCTCGAAGATCTACGGCGACCCTTACGGCTCGGCCGGCGTGACCCTGGAGGAAGGCGGTTATAGCAACAACAACAACTTCAAACAGCTGATCTTCTATTCGGGCAGCGCCACCGGCACCCGCTACGACAAGGGTATCGTGTGGAAGAAGAAGATCGGCGACTTCGTGCTTGGCGCCGGCTATCAGCTGGGCGGCATCCCTGGCGACTTCGACACGGGATCGACCAAGTCGCTGGGCCTGGCCTATAACGCCGGCCGGTTCAATCTGTCGGGCTTCTACAATACCGCCAATGTCAACGGTTTTACCCACACCTCTTACTCTGTCGGCGGCAACTACAAGGTCGGTCCGGTGCGCCTGAACGCCGGCTATATTCATTACCGGGCGGAGCAGCCAAGCCTGATCGGTGATCGCCAGGACAAGGCCTACACCGTGTCGGCCAAGTTCACCCCGGGTGGCAAGCTCGATTACGAGGCCGGCTGGCAGACCATGAACGCCGACAACGCCGCCGTCAACGGCGGTGGCTTCGTGCTCAACGCCTACGCCAACACCGCCAACGCGACGCACAGTGTCACCGGCAAGCGCAAGACCTTGTATGGTTCCGTGTTCTATCACTTTGACAAGCGCACCGAGCTGTATCTGGCGCTGGATCGTCTGACCACGGATGGCGGCTATCTGGCCGCCCAGGCGAATGGCTTCAAGTCGCAGAGCGAAGCGGCGACGGGGATGCGTTTCAAGTTCTGATCCATGGTGCCGGCCCGCGTCGCCGGCGGGCCGGTGAAAGCCAATTGAAAGGGTACGTCGCGCATACTGGCGTAGACGTACCCTAAAAAATATAATCATGGAGACAATATGTACCACTATCGTAAGTCGCTGGCCGCCCTCATGCTGCTGGCCGCAACCGGTGCGCACGCATCCGAGAAAATCACCATCATGGTGGGCGGCATAGAGAAGCAGATCTACCTGCCGGCCAAGTTGGCGGAACAGCTGGGCTATCTGAAGGAGACTGGCCTGGAGATCGAGCTGCTGAGCGAACCGGCCGGTGTCAATGCCGAAACGGAGATGTTGTCCGGTGCGGCGCAGGGCGTGATCGGGTTCTACGACCACACCATCGATTTGCAGGCGCGCGGCAAGATGGTCGAATCGGTGTCGCAATTCAGCCAGGCGCCGGGCGAAGTAATCCTGGTTTCCAAGGCGGCGGCCAAGGATATCAAGTCGCCCGCTGATTTTCGTGGCAAGACCCTGGGCGTGACGGGGCTGGGTTCGTCAACCAATTTCCTGACCCAGTATCTCGCCGCCAAGGCCGGCATCAAGAGCAGTGAATTTACCACCCTGCCGGTGGGCGCCGGCTCCACGTTCATTGCCGCCATGGGGCAAGGGAAAATCGATGCCGGCATGACGACAGAACCGACCGTGTCGCGCCTGGTATCGAGCGGCGGGGCATCTATCCTGGTCGATCTGCGCACGGCCAAGGGGACGGAGGCGGCGCTGGGCGGCGCCTATCCGGCCGCCTGCCTGTATATGCCCAGCGCCTGGGTGAACACGCACAAGGAGCAGGTGCAGAAGCTCGTGGGCGCGTTCGCCAAGGCGCTGCGATATATACATAGCCATAGCGCGCGCGAGATCACCGAGAAGATGCCGGTCGATTATTATGCGGCCAACAAGCAGCAGTATATCGACGCCCTCGAGGGCAGCAAGGCCATGTTCACCGAAAATGGGCTGATGCCGGAGGGCGGCCCGGCCACGGTACTAAAGGTGCTGAACGGGTTCGATAAGGCGGTGCAGGGTAAGAGCATCAACCTGGCCAACACCTACACCACCGAATTCGTGAAGGCGGCGAGATGATGCGCAGGGTTGCCATTGAGCTCAAGAACGTCAGCCGCCAGTTCATCAGTCCGGCCGGCAAGGTCACGCTGGCGTTGCGCGACTTCAGCCTGACGGTGAATGAAGGAGACTTTTGCGTTATTGTCGGTCCCACCGGCTGCGGCAAGTCGACGACGCTAGGCATGATCACAGGACTGAACCCACCGTCGACCGGCACGGTCGAAGTGTTCGGCAAGCCGGTGACGGGGATCGATCCGGACATCGGTTTCGTGTTCCAGGCCGATGCCGTCTTTCCCTGGAAGAATGTGCTCGACAACGTTGCCGTTGGCCCCATTTATCGCGGCAAGCCGGCGGCCCAGGCGCGCGAGATGGCGGCGCATTGGGTCCGCCGGGTCGGACTGGCCGGCTTCGAGCACCATTTTCCCCATCAGCTTTCCGGCGGGATGCGCAAGCGGGTGGCGCTGGCGCAGACATTTATCAACGAGCCGAAGATACTGCTGATGGACGAACCATTTTCGGCCCTTGACGTGCAGACGCGGGCGCTGATGCAGGATGAGCTGCTGGGCCTGTGGTCCGAGAAGAAGGCGTCGGTTGTGTTCGTGACGCACGATATCGAGGAAGCCATCGCGCTCGGTGACCGGGTGGTGGTGCTGTCGAAGGGACCCGGTTCAGTCAAATGCAGTTATGACATCGGTTTGCCGCGCCCTCGCGACGTGTCGACGGCGCGGTACACAGGGGAATTTATCGATCTGTCCAGGAAGATTTGGTCCGATCTCAAAGACGAAGTGCAGATTTAAGGGGATGGGCCAGGATGAATACAGTCGTAACTAATCTGTCCGCTGGACAGCCCGTGCCGAGCGACGAGGCGCTGCGGGCGATTGCGCGCGCGGTGAACCATCGGCGGTGGGTACTGTTCCTGCGCGTCGCGGTGGCGGTCGCCACGCTGGCTGGCTGGGAGCTCGCGGTGCGGTTCGGCGCGATCGATCCCTTCTTCTTTTCCCAGCCTTCTGCAATTTATGGGCAGTTGCTCACCTGGTTAGGGGAGGGAACCGCGCAAGGCCCGCTGTGGCGCGAACTGTTGGTCACGATGGAAGAGACCGTGCTTGGCTTCCTGATTGGCAGTGTGCTGGGTATCGCCTGTGGTATCGCCCTTGGCCGCAACAAGCTCGCCGCAGATGTCTTCAGCATCTATATCAAGGTGGCCAACGCCATCCCGCGTGTGGTGCTGGGCTCGATTTTCATCATCATGTTCGGCTTGGGTATGGGTTCCAAGGTGGCACTGGCGGTCGTGATGGTGTTCTTCGTCGTGTTCGGCAACGCGTTCCAGGGCGTGCGCGAGGCGGACAAGAACCTGATCGCCAACGCGTACATCCTCGGTGCGAACAAGCGCCAGGTGACATGGTCGGTGGTATTCCCTTCCGCCTTGAGCTGGATCTTGGCCAGCCTGCATGTCAGTTTTGGCTTTGCCTTGGTGGGCGCGGTGGTGGGCGAGTTTCTTGGCGCGCGTCATGGCATAGGATTGCTCATTTCGACTGCCCAGGGTACCTTCAACGCGGCCGGCGTATTCGCCGCGATGATCGTGCTGGCCGTGGTGGCGCTGGCCGCCGAATACCTGCTCACCGCGATCGAGAACCGCCTGCTGAAATGGCGTCCGGCCCAGCTTGTCGAACACGGTATGTAAACAGGATGTCACCGGGTGAATTGGATTGGCGTTTAGCATAGGTAAATCGTTCGAAGGCCTGGACATGGGCGCGGATGGCCTGCTGGCCGGTCTGGTGGTGGCCTTCCCGAAGGAGACGGTGGCGCTCTACAAGATGATGAAGGCCAGGCGCTGGGATGAGGCGCTGGCCCTGTACCAGTGGTTCATGCAGTTGATGTACCTGGACGTGTCCAATAAACTGGTGCAGAACCTCAAGCTGGTCGAGGCGCTGGCCGGGGTGGGCAACGAGAACGTGCGCCGCCCGCGCCAGCCGCTGCATGGCGCTGAGCGCGAGCGCGTGACGGCCATCGTGCAGCACGCGCTGGCCCACCGGCCCAACGTCCGCGCCCTGCTCTGACGGGGCACACGTCAGTACTGGGAGTCAGCGGGGCCGGCGGGGTCGGGGTCGGCGTCGGCGTTAGCGCCCGGTGCCGATGGGGCGCGCGCCGGCACCGCCGTGTCCATGCAAACCTCAGGCCTTGGTGCTGACCACGTTCCCGGAGCTGGCCGCGCCCTGCAGGTTCTGCGATAACGACTGCAGGAACTGCGACAGCGCGGCGCCCGAACCGGACTGGCCATTTGCCGCCAGCAGATTGTCGAAACTGGTCTGCAAGTCGCTCAGCGCCTGCGATCCGGCGCCGCTGCTCGCTGTACCCGCTGTGGACGACGACGACGCCGACAACTGCTGCGCCAGGTTTTGCAGGCCGGCCGCCAGCTTGCCGCCCCCACCGCCGTGGTGACGATGCTCGCCGCCTTGCGCGGCGCCGGGCGCATTGCCTGCGCCACCCGATTGCGCGTGCAGGGCCGCAAACAAGTTTTGCGCGAAGGCCGATTCGGCCTGGCTGGTGTCGGTGCTGGTGCCGGCGGTGCCGGCGGCGGCGGAGGTGCCGCCCAGCTGCGACAGTGTCTGGGCGATCGCATTGGCGATGCGGCCGCCGCCACCGCCCCTGACCTTGCTCGTACTGCCGTCGTTATCGCCGTCGCTGTCCTGGCCGCGCGGTGCCACCGCGCTGGTGGACGAAAACTGCGTGTAGCTGATTGCCTCGCTGCCGCTGACGCTGTTGATTGCCATGCCGTTCTCCTCGTGTTAGATGCTGTAGTGAAATTAACGGCGCAGTTTCCCATTTACGTTGGGTGCGGGCGGTTAGTTTTGTAACGCAATGTGTTAGGTGTAACGCACTGGGCGGCAAAGGCGATTTCCCATGGCCGCCGTTACCTTTCCTTACAACTATCAAGGCGGCGGGGCGATGCGGTTCTGGGCCGCGGCGATGGGTGCGGCCGTCACGGGCCGCACCAGACGCTCCACCTCCAGGCGTCCGCTGCGCTGAAGAAGCCGAACGCAAGCGCGACGACAAAACTACTGGTTGGTTCGGTCACGTCGTAGTCAATTAAGAAGCGGTAGCCCTGACGGCGACAATGTTGAATTACCTGCTCAGATAGGGGGGGGGATACTAAACTCAGTATAAAAGCCAAATTTGTCTTCGGCCTAATGTGCCCACGCTGAATGAATCGGCAAGGTGGGCTTATAAAGGGACGGGGCCCGCCAAAACTGGGTCGCAATGGCGGTTCGTGACAGGCTAGGAAGTGACCTGTGGAGGAACACGACATTTTGGCTCCATTTGCCTGGTGTGGGACTTTCGCGCACAGGTGATCTCGAAATATAACTCTGGGGAATATCCAGGTCAATTTGAAGCCTTGAAAATTGCGTTTCCAAGGGCGTTCACATTGAAACCTAATGCCGATGAGGGCGATCGTCTGGACTTTACTTGGTCAAGTACGCGGATTCTGCCATTTGCTTCACAAATCGTCTGGACTTTGCTTCGCTGGACGTCATGTGGTTGTTCCACATTGCTTGGCCATCGGGCGGCGGTTGCGGTTCCCTTGCCGTAGCCAGCAATAGCCTTCAGTGCCATCCGAAGGAACGTCGCGCATGGTGCAGGCGCTGAATTGACTGCCGTAGGGCGCGTGTCGAACGACCTCATGGACGATGTGGCACAGAGCGCGAAAAAGACCAAATTATGTTGAAATGTGCTGCTAAATTTGTTTAAAAACCTGGTAGAATATGCCAATAAAATGACATTATTTGGTCGAAATTGAGGTTTTTTCGCAAGTCTTTGATTTTATTAACCGTTAGACGGCCTGCAAAGCCGTCTAGGTCGGTTCGATTCCGATCCTCGCCTCCAAAACATCAAGGGTTTGCTGCCGTGTGCGGCAAATCGTATCAAGAGAAATCGCCGCTTAGCCGGCGATTTTTTATTTCCCGTGTAGATATCTTTCGGTGATCAGCCTCGTTGTGGCGGGTTGTTTATTCATCGTGGTCCGTTACATTGCTTGTGTCAAGGTTGGCCGTGAGCCTTGATTTGATATTCCATAATCTCTGTCGTTCAATTCCGTAAGCGCTTCCTATCCATTCGAAATTGTTGTTGGGTTGATTCCGCACAACACTTCGTGGCGTGTCAACGATAGCGTGGCACTGAAGAGCAACACATCGCGGATTGTGATAATCGAATAGAGCAAGCTATCTATACGGCAACAGTGACTATTGTGATATTATATTATCATTAACATTGACTGCGAGAAAATCATACTCTCACTCTGTTGCGGCTGTGCGCCCCCAACTTCCAACTGCTGTTGACGGAACTGTGGAGCGGATAGCTTGCCGGACGAGATTATTTCCCTCTATGATTCCGGCCTTTCATGCGTACTGTCGTTTCCATTTTTTAAGGTGCTTCCGGGCTTCCCCCCTTACTTTGCTTGCGGCTTGCGTCGCGCCTTTTCTGTTGCTCATTTCGATGGCTGCATATTTGCGTGGCACGCATGTACTTGTGTCGGCAACGCAGCGGATGGCACAGCAACACGCGCGGAATCGTGTACACGCGCAATCAGTGTCATCTAGCGTTGCCGCGTCCTCGGCCGCGTTTGCCTTACCTTGGTTTGAGAGCGCGACGCTGGCCCAGCAATTCAATCGTGCCGCGACGGCGGCCGGCTTGCCGGTTGACGAGGTCGGGTATGTGCTGGAGGAGGGGGCGGATCAGCCATTCATTCGCTACCGCGTATCGATGACCGTGAGTGCGAGCTATCCGGCGATCCGTCGCTTTGTCGACAATATCGGCGCCACGCTATCGCATGTGGATCTCGACGCGATCAGTTGCACCCGTCCCGACATCATGGTGGTGCCGTTGACGTGCGAGTTGGCCTTTTCTGCGTTCTTCAGGAAGGATGGGCATGGATAGGCGCGCACGTTTTCGCTGGGGGATATTGTCGACAGCATTGCTCGCCACAATGGTGGCTGCCTGGATGCCGGCGGGCGACCCGTTGAGTCCTGTGAGCGCCGCCATGCCGGTCAAGTCGCGTGTGGCACTAGCTGCGCCTGCCGTATCCTTTGCTGATCGCGCCGCGTCCGAGAAGACCGAGGATGGGGTAGGCGACGACCCTTTCGCACCTCGTGGGTGGCAGGCGCCAGCGTCCGTTCCAATTCAATCGTCCAGCGCCCCGCCGATGACGGTAGCACCGATCGATCTGGCACCGGCAGGGCCGCCCGAGTTGCCTTATCGGTTCGTCGGCAGCATGAATGACAATGCCGAGCAAATGATTTATCTGGCGCGTGGTGAACAGGCCTATGTCGCCCGTCCTGGCGAGACGTTAGATGGCATCTACAAGGTGATTGCGGTCACCGCTGCCCAGGTCGAATTCGAGCATCTCCCAACGGGTGTCAGGCAGGCGTTGGTATTTCCTGCTCAACAAAACTAACTTTCATCGCATGTTATTCAAAACAATCATTCTTATGCTGCGACGTGGTGCGACTATGGTCGCGCTAGGCATTCTTGTCGGCTGCTCGGCCAGCCTGCGGCACCATGAGGGCATGCAAGCGCTTGATGAGCACGACTATCCCATGGCGATCGAGCGTCTGGCCAGAGCTTCTGAACTGAGTCCGCGTGACGTTGTGTATCGCAATGACTGGTTGCGCGCTCGCGAAACGTCCACCGCCAAATTGTTGGAAGCGGGAGGCGAGGCGCTGGCGCAGAATAACAGCGCGGAGGCTGAACGGGCATATCGGGCCATCCTCCAGTACGACCATGACAACGCGCGCGCGCTGGCTGGTCTGGCAAGCATCGCCGCGGCGGGGCGTGCCGCTCGAGATGCCGCATCGGCAAGAGAAGCACTGAAGCAGGGGGACCTGTCGCAGGCATCGGAGCTGGCAAGCCGAGCGCTCAAGAGCGTACCAGCGCAGCCGGAGGCCTTGGCCGTGCGTCGCGAAATTGAAGCGACGCAAGCGAAGGAAATATTGGTCGCCCCGAGCCTGGGAGCGGTCTACAAAAAGCCCATCAACCTGGAGTTTCGCGACGCAAGCGTGAAGATGATCTTTGACGCATTGTCGCGTACAACGGGCATCAATTTTATTTTCGACCGCGATGTCAAAGGCGACCAGCGCACCACGGTATTCCTGAAGCAAACCTCGTTGGATGATGCGATCGACGTGATTTTGTCGACCAGTCAGCTGGAAAAGAAAATCCTCAATGCCAGCAGTGTGCTGATTTATCCCAGTACGCCAGCCAAGTTGCGTGAATACCAGGACTTGATGGTGCGGGCCTTTTATCTCGCCAACGTCGAGGCCAAGCAGGCGGCCACCATGCTCAAGACCGTACTCAAGCTCAAGGATGTCTACGTCGATGACAAATACAACATGCTGGTCTTGCGTGAGAGCCCTGAATCGATCGCGCTGGCCGAAAAGCTGATCGCGCTGCAAGACCTGGAGGAGCCGGAGGTTATGCTGGACGTGGAGGTGCTGGAAATAAACCGGGCTCGTTTGCTGAACATGGGGATCCAGTGGACCAACCAGTTGACCATCACGCCGCTGGGCGTCATCACGACCGGCAGTGGCACGGGGACCGGCAGCGGCACTGGCACGCCGGCCACCGGTACATCGACGATGAAATTGAGCGATTTGACGTCGTTGAATTCAAATAAGCTGAGCATCACCGCGCCGAGCGCCACCGTTAATTTGCAGAAGACGGATGGCGATGCGAAATTGCTGGCCAATCCCCGCATCAGGGTGCGCGACCGTGAAAAGGCAAAGATACTGATCGGTGACAAAGTACCCGTCGTGACTACCACGTCGACCGGCACCTTTGTCACGGAGAACATTCAGTATCTGGACGTGGGTTTGAAGCTAGAAGTCGAACCTGACATTCACTTGCGCGATGAAGTCGGACTCAAACTGGGCCTGGAAGTGAGCTCGCTGGTATCGTCGGTCAAGACCAATAATGGCTCGCAAGCCTACCAGATCGGCACCCGTAACTTCAGCAGCGCGTTGCGCCTGAAGGATGGAGAGACGCAAGTGTTGGCCGGCCTGATCAATGACGAGGACCGCTCCTCTGGCAATCGTATTCCCCTGTTGGGCGACTTGCCTGTATTGGGTCGGTTGTTTGGCAGCCAGAGCGACAACCGGCAGAAGACGGAGATTGTGTTGTCGATCACGCCGCATCTGATCCGTAACATTCAACGCAAGAATGTGGCGGCCGAATCGTTCTGGTCCGGCACCGAATCTACGCTCCGTAACAAGCCGCTGTTGTTGCGCGCCATGGAGGGGGCAAGCGGCGCTGAGGCTGGCAAAACTGCCGCAACCCCTGCAGCTACGCCAGCCATCTCTCCACCCACCGCTGCCAACGCGCCCAAACTGGCCTGGGACGGCAAAACGATCGCCAAGCCGAGCGAGGTGGTGACCTTGAGTCTGGATATGGATAGTCCCGAACTGTTGCGCGCCTCATCGCTGCAATTGGCCTTCAATCCTGCCGAACTGGAGTTACTCACCGTCCAGGAAGGGGATTACTTTAGCCGGGCGGGCAAAAGCACCTTCAATGCCACGATAGACGCCCAAGGCGGCCGGGTATCGGTTGGTGCGGGCTTGGGCGAGGGCAGCGCCCGAGGAAGGGGCCGCGTGCTGACGCTCACGTGCAAGCCCAAGCCGATTGTGAACGGCGCCAACGCGATCAATGTGAGCGTCATCGCTGCTACGCCGATTGGTGGTGAACTGGCCATCGGTCGTCCGGGCTTGCCACTCACGCATACGCTGACGCTCGAACCATGACGACTGTGCGTATGGTGACGAGGCGCCTCGCCGGTTTCAGTCTGATCGAATTGCTGGTATCCGCAGCAATTCTGGGCCTGCTGGCGTCGATCGCCGTGCCGTTTGTCGAAACCACGGTGCGCAGGGAAAAGGAGCGTGCCTTGCGCATCGCGCTGCGCGACATACGGCAAGCGATCGACGCGTATCAGCATGCCGCTGCGACGGGACGCATCAAGGCTCCAGCTGACAGCGGCTGTCCCAAGACGTTGACGGATCTGACGAGTGGTGCGACGGATTTGGGGCCGCGCGGCGGCAAGCTGTATTTCCTGCGTCGAATTCCGCGTGATCCGTTCTTCGCGGACTCCAGCGTCGCCGCTGCAAACACCTGGGGCCTGCGCAGTTACGCCTCGTCCGACGACGCGCCCAAAAAAGGCGACGACGTATTCGATGTGTACAGCCAATCGAAGCAAACCGGGATGAACGGCATCCCCTACAAGGAGTGGTGAGCATGCGCCGCAACGAGGGATTCACCATGATTGAATTGCTGGTGACGCTGGCCATCATTGGCATGATGGTGGCGGTGGCGGCGCCGCGCTATTTTGGCAATCTTGACCGGACCAAGGAAGATGTGTTGCGCGAGGATCTATATATATTGCGCAGCGCCATAGACCACTATTACGCTGATAAGAATGTTTATCCGAACGAGTTGGCCGACCTCGTCAAGGAAAAATATCTGCGCAGTGTGCCTGTCGATCCGTTCACCCAGAGTGCCCACAGCTGGCACCCGAGTGCGCCGGACGATCCAGCCTTGGGCGCGGTGGCGGACGTGCATAGCACCGCCCCTGGGCCGGCCCGCGACGGCACCATGTTTACGGACTGGTGATCATGATCCGACAGCGTGGATTCAGTTACGTGATCGTGATGTTCTTGGTCGCCATCGTCGCCATCATTTCCGCGCGCGCGATGGGGAATACGCTCACGGCTGAACGTCGTGCCAAGGAGGACGAGTTGCTCTGGGTCGGGCAGGCGTACCGGCACGCGATCCAGGCGTATTACGATGGCTCACCAGGTACGGCGAAGGTCTACCCCAAGCAGCTGAAGGACTTGCTACTGGATGGACGCGGCACGCTTATCCGGCGTCCGTTGCGAGCCCTGTACCGTGACCCGATCAGCGGTAGCAGGGATTGGGGCTTGGTGAAGACAGAAGCGGGCGACTTGATCGGCGTCTATTCGCTGTCCACGTTGAAGCCTTTGAAGCGCGACGGATTCCCTCCAGATCTGCCAGGTTTTTCCAATGCCGCGAGTTATCAGAGCTGGCGCTTTGTGTACCTGGCCAGCAAATGATAGTAGCGTGCAAACGGATCCGGGGCCGGCGGGCCGCGCCGCTTCGAGGTTACACCTTGCTTGAACTGCTGGTGGTGATCGTTATCGTCGGCTTGTTGGCGGCATTTGTGGGGGCCCAGTATTTCGTCCAACTCGGCAAGTCGAAAGGCCAGATCGCGCGCGAGCAAATCGACTTGTTCGACAAGGCGGTCGTGCAGTTCCGTATCGACGTCGGGCACTACCCGTCGTCCGAACAAGGGTTGGTGGCGTTGGTGGCGCCGCCGGTCAACGAGGGTTTATGGCATGGTCCGTATTTGAACCGGGCGATACCGCTGGACCCGTGGGGAAACGCTTATGGGTACAGAACCTCTGGCGCCGATGAGCGCGAATTTGAAATCTACTCATTTGGACGCGATGGTCTGCCCGGTGGTACGGGTGAAGACGCTGATGTGTTCAACTGGCAATAAGGATAACTAGCAATGCAATATCGGGCGAAGGTGCTCACCAAGGCGATGGCCGTCGACTTTGTCGAGGTCGAGGCGGGGAGCGAGCAAGAGGCGCGCCGCTTTGTCTCGTCCTCGGGCGTGCGCGTGCTTGACCTTCGTGCGGTACGTACCGGGCTCAAACGGCCGGCGGGCCAGAAGGCGTTCAATCTGACCGTGTTTAACCAGCAGTTGCATTCGCTGCTGGAGGCGGGGCAGACCGTGGTCGATGCCATCGCCATATTGGGTCGCAATGACAGACGCGGCCGGCATCGCGCCATCTATGACACTTTGTTGCAGAGCCTGGAACATGGGTATCAGTTGTCGGCGGCCATGGCGGCGCTGCCCTCCGTGTTTCCGCCCCTTTATGTCGCCATGGTCAGGGCGAGCGAAACCACCGGCACGGTGCGTGCGGCGATCCGCCGCTTCATGCTGTATCAGCGGCAAGTGGACGAGATTCGCGGCAAGCTCAAGGCGGCGGCCACGTACCCGGCCATCTTGCTTGGTGTTGGCTTCCTCGTGATTAGCTTTCTGTTGATGTACGTGCTGCCGCGTTTTAGCGCCGTGTATGACGACGCGGGGCAGACCCGTAACGGCACGGCCGGCTTTGTCCAGGCGTGGGGAGGTTTTGTGCGCAACAACGCCACGCTGGCATGGTCGGTGTTGTTGCTGGTGGCAGGTGCAGTGGCGCTAATGGTCGGCCATCCGGCACTGCGGGCCGTCATTTACCGCAAGGCGCTCACCATTCCCCTGCTCGGCGAGCGGATGCAAATCCTTCAGTTGGCGCGTTTGTATCGCACCATGGGCATGTTGCTGCGCAGCGGGGTAACCGTGCTGAACGCCATGCGTATGACGCAAGCGTCCATGCCGGCAGCCATGCATGCCGACTTGACCGCCGCCGCATTGGCCGTGAGCGAAGGCAAGGCGATGTCGCTGGTGATGAGCGAATGTAATTTGAGTACCGAGGTGGCGCAACGGTTGCTGGTGGCGGGGGAGTCCTCCGGCAACTTGGAGGAGATGATGGAGCGCATCGCCGATTTTTACGACGAGGAAACGGCGACGTGGATCGACACGGCCGGTCGCTTCATCGAACCCGCGCTGATGCTTGGGATAGGGGTGATCGTGGGGGCCATCGTGCTGATGCTCTACAGCCCGATCTTTGACCTGGCAAATATTGTTTGAACGGCGATTTATGTTGAACTTAAAGATGATCAATGAGGTCATGGGTACGGCGTCACCGCCCATGACCTGGCTATGCGCGCTGGCCGAGAGGCAGGCGCAGCCCCGCACCATCGTGCTGGCCGCGGTGGCGGAATCGCTGGCCATGCCGATGCTCGATGAGCAGGGCGCGCGGAACATGGCGCCAGCGTTTGAACGCGTCAGCTATGGTGCCATGGTGGCCCGCCTGCTCATCGTTGGCACGGACGATGTAGGGCGCTTGGTCGCAATCGTAGGTTTGCCGCTGGATGCGCAAGTCGGTGCCTGGCTGGCCCAGTTTGCGCCGCATGAGATCTATTTGGGCGACCCGTTGCAGATACAAGCCACCCTCGATGCCCACGAAGCCACGTTCAGCGCCGTGGCCGATGCCGTTGGGGTGGAACCCGTCAGCGAACTGGCGCGTGATGCCAGCGCTGATCTGACATTGAGCTCGATCCAGGGTGAGGCGAGCCCTGCGGTGCGGCTGATCAACTCCACCGTGTTTGACGCGCTGCGCTTCGAGGCGAGCGACATCCACCTGGAGTCCTTGCCGCAAGGCCTGGTGATCAAGTTCCGCATTGACGGTGTGTTGAATCGGATCGCTTCCGTTAGCAACCTAGCGCTGGCGGAGCAGGCGATTGCCCGCATCAAGGTGCTGGCCGAGCTCGATATCGGCGAGAAACGCATTCCCCAGGACGGACGTTTTCGCGTCTCGGCCAAGGGGCGGGACATCGATATCCGCGTCTCGATCATGCCCAGCATCTATGGCGAAGACGCGGTGTTGCGCGTGCTCGACAAGAAGACGCTGACAGATAGCGTGCAGCGACTGACGCTCGATTCACTCGGTTTCGACAGTCGAACCATCCAGCTGTTGCGCCGTCTGGCGTCCGAACCGTATGGCATGATGCTCGTCACCGGCCCCACTGGCAGCGGCAAGACCACCACTTTGTACGCGGCGCTCACGGAGATCAATCATGGCGAGGACAAGTTCATCACCATTGAGGACCCGGTCGAGTACCAGCTGCCGGGGGTGCTGCAGATTCCCGTCAATGAGAAGAAGGGCTTGACGTTTGCTGTGGGACTGCGCTCCATCCTGCGGCATGACCCCGATAAAATCCTGGTGGGTGAGATTCGCGATGCCGAGACGGCGCAGATCGCTGTGCAATCGGCATTGACGGGGCATATGGTATTTACCTCCGTCCACGCCAACAACACCTTTGATGTGATCGGCCGCTTCATGCACATGGGGGTCGATCCGTACAACTTCGTTTCGTCGCTGACCGGCGTGGTGGCGCAGCGGTTGCTGCGGCAAAACTGCCCGCATTGCAATGAGCCGGTCGAAGTCGATGCCCGGCTGCTGGAGGAGTCTGGTATTCACGATCCGGCAGGCTATCGCTTTCACGCCGGACGCGGTTGCGCTCAATGTCGCAATACAGGCTACAAAGGCCGGCGCGCGGTGGCGGAAGTGTTGCGGCTGACGGATGAAATTCGGGAAATGATCATCGCGCGCGCCTCGATCCGGGCATTGAAAGAACAGGCAAGGAAAGAGGGAACGCGCTTCCTGCGCGATGTCGCGCTGGAACTGGTGCGTGAGGGACATACGACTTTGCAAGAGGTGAACCGTGTTACGTTTGTGGCCTGAAACGATCGTCGCCGGGCTGTTTCCAGGCGCTTGCTGGTTGCAGCATGGCCGCCATCGCGTGGATTTTCCCGCCGACGGCCGGTCGTGGACCGGTGCGGATGATCTGTTGCGCGCGCTCGATGCGATGCTGGGCGATTTCGCCAAGAGCGCCGGCAAGCATGCCAGACTACGGATACTGGTGTCAGACAGCGTGGCTGCGCTGGCGGCGTTGCCGTGGCAGGAACAATTGTCGTCAACGGCCGAGTTGAATGCATACGCGCTGGCTTGTTTTGAGCATCAAGGGCAGCCTCTTGACGAGGGGTGGATCATGCAGGCGACATTCCGGCGCTTTCGTGGTGCTGGTCTGGCCTATGCATTGCCGCGGCCGTGGATGGAGCAGTTGCTGGAGATTGCCGCACTGCGCAGCGTACGGCTGGACGGCATCCTGCCGATGTCGGCGGCCGCATACTGGCGTCGGCGTCGGGCTGATCCACGCGTGCCAACTGTGCTGCTATTGTTGGAAATGCAGCGCATCACGGCGCTGATTTATGACCGTGGGCAACTGCTGACGAACGATGTGCAGCCGGTCACCGGCGACGCCAAGAGCAGTATGGCGCGCCTGTTGCGCCGCGTTAGCGCCAGCCACGACGTCATCGGCCGTGCCGAGTGGTGGTCTGCCCGCTCGGCGGACATGGAGTTCGTCCCGGCCGTGTTTGAGCAGTGCCTGCCAAATGTCAATGTGCTCGCGCTCGATGAGAAGGAATGGTGCTGACGCATGGATCAACTGTCTGCATATTTAAAGCCTCGCAATCGCCATGCGCGTTCGATGATGGGCATGAGCGTGGTGACGCTTGGGACGAGTCTGTGGTTGGCCTGGCAGGCCCATGGACTGTACATCGAGGCGGCGGCAACCGACGAGCGAGCGCAGCGGTTGCGTCTCTTGGCAGCGGCTACGCCGGTGGCGGCAGCGCCCACCCGCGCCGAGCAAGAAGAGCAGAAGCGCTGGGCGGCATTGCAGACCGAGCGCGCGCTTTCCTGGACGCCGTTGTTTCTTGCTTTGGAAAGTATCGGCAATCCGGATATTGAACTGTTGGAGCTGCACCCCGATAAGGTAAGCGGGCAGGTGCTGTTGCGGGGCGAGGCAAGGAATGAAGAGGCGTTGACTGACTTTTTGGAAGCGATGTCGGCGCAGAGTATGTTTGTTCGCGCCCATTTGACGCATAGAAAGGCCAAAAAGCGGGGTGAGTTGGTGACTATCGCATTCGAGGCAAAGGCTATGTTGAGCCCATCCGTACATGGCAAGGCGCCATAAATCGAAGAAACGTTCAATTTTATTCAAGTAATATTTTCAATTTGGCAATTAAGTGTTATCATTTTATGAATCTTTCTGCTTGGAAAAGTAGAAAATATCACAAAATATGACCTTCCTGCCCATGACCACGAACCATATCCGCAAGGACTCTCCCCGAACCATATTCGCCGCCGGTTGGATGACACTGTTGTGGCGCCTGGCTTTGACCTTCTTGCTCGGTGGCGCGGCATATCCTGCGCTCGCGACCATTTATGGGGCCATGGATTTTATATCGCTGACACCGCCCGCGGGCGGGATGGCGCCGGCGGGCGGCACGTTGGCTGTGGAATTTCCGGTACAAGTCAAGGCGAATCGCGAGGGGGAAGCCGTGAAGACGGTCAGCCTGATGGAGCAGGGCGTTGCCACGCCGTTGAGCTCCCGAGATTTTACGATTCAATGGGACCAGTATCACGAAAATCCCGTTAATGCAGTTCGCAACCCGACCATGGCCGCCAATCTGTCGATCGGCCGGCATGAACTCTATATCAGGGCGATCGACGCGGATGGCGGTAGCGGCGACTCACCCCACTATATTGTTGTTGTGACCGGACCTGGCAACGGAGCGCAATTGGTACGCCAGTCGTCGCCGCCCGCGAATATGACGGCGGGACAGAGCTACACCGTCTCGGTGACCATGAAGAATACGGGCGGTACCACCTGGACGGCGCAGGGGAGCAAACCGTATTCGCTCGGTTCGGTTGGTGACAATGGCGCTTGGGGCATGGGCCGGGTTGGCCTGGGCGGTAATACGGTCGCGCCTGGACAGGAATATACCTTCAGTTTCACCATCACGGCGCCGGCGCGGGCGGGAACCTATAACTATCGTTGGCAAATGGTGCAGGATGGCGAAGCATGGTTTGGCGATATGAGCACCGCGCCGACGTCGGTCGACGTCAGCGCACCCGTGCCAGTCAATGGCGCGCAATTTGTGCGTCAGTCCGCGCCGCCGACAACTATGGCGACCGGGCAATCCTACAACGTTGCGGTCACGATGAGAAATACCGGCACCACCACTTGGACGGCGCAGGGGAGCAACCCCTATTCGCTCGGTTCGGTTGATGAGAATGGCGCTTGGCGCATAACCCGCGTTGGACTCGGCAGTAATACGGTCGCCCCCGGACAGGAATATACTTTCAAATTCGCCATCACGGCGCCGGCTCAGGCGGGCACTTACAAGTATCAATGGCAGATGGTGCAGGAATTGATTGCATGGTTTGGCGATAAGTCCCCCGCACCCACGTCAATCACGGTCAACACCCCCGTACTTCCCCCGCCCACTGTGACCATCGTCTCGCCGGCGAATGATGCGCGGTTTTTGCTCAGTTCCGGCAACTCCTACGCACTGCCGATCACAGTCCAGGTGGCCGGTAACGGCGGCGCGACCATACGTACGCAGGAAGTGTTGGACGGCGGCACACCAATTCCCGCGACCTTCAATGGCGCCAG
The DNA here is from genome assembly GCF_014042355.1 of Rugamonas apoptosis. Classification (GTDB taxonomy): domain Bacteria; phylum Pseudomonadota; class Gammaproteobacteria; order Burkholderiales; family Burkholderiaceae_D; genus Rugamonas; species Rugamonas apoptosis. The sequence continues at coordinate 190,158 of NZ_JACEZU010000013.1, read as the reverse complement.
CGGCATGGTGCAACTGGCGCCCGGCCAGCACTCGCTGCAGTTGCGCGTGACCGACAGCAACGGTAGTAGTGCGACTAGTTCGCCGGCGGTCAAGGTGAGCATCGATGTTCCCCCGCCAGGGGTGACTTTGACGACGCCCGCCACCAACGTTACGGTCGTCTCCACCGGCACTACGGCCCAGGTGGCGGTGGCCGGTAGCGCGACGTCGGTTGGCGGCGTTGTTATCAGCCGTATCGATTTGCTCGACAACGATGGTGTGATCGACAGCGTGAATGGGGGCACATACAGCCAGACCAGGTCGCTGTCGGCAGGTGTGCATAAGCTTGCGTTGGTGGCGACCGCTGGCGGCCAGACCAAGCGCAGTAACGAGGTTCGCGTCGAGGTCGTGCCGGGCGCAATGGGCGATGGCGCGAAATTCATTTCGCAGACCGCGCCTTCCGTGATGCGGGCAGGGCAGCCGTACACGGTGACGGTGGTGATGTTGAACAATGGCACCACGACCTGGACGCCCGGCGGCGCCAACCCATACCGGCTGGGTGCGCAAGGGCCGCAGGACAACCGTAACTTCCGCAACCTGGGCCGCGTGAATCTTGCGGGACCGGTCGCGCCCGGCCAGCAGGCCACCTTCACATTCCCCGTCTCTGCACCGCTCAAAGCGGGCGCCTACACTTTGCAGTGGCAAATGGTGGTCGAGCGGCTGCATTGGTTTGGCGATCTGGTGACGCCACCTCAGACTATACAGGTCATGACCGGGGCGGGCCCGGGGGCAAAACTCTCGGTCACGCCGTCGAACGTGCGTGCCAGCATTGCGGCGCCGGCCCAACTGACGTTTAGTGGCAACGGCGCCGAAATCGGCCGCACTATCACGCAACTGCAACTGTTCGAGGATAACGACACCACTGGCGATTTTTCGCCCGTTCCGCTGACGACCCAGCCCGGCTCTGGTAGCAGCGTCGATTTCCATTACACGCTGGCGCGCCCGCCCGGCGTTTATTGGTACCGCTTGCGCGCTATCGATGACCAGGGTATTGCGACCGACTCGGCGCCCGTGGTCGTCAACGTGACGGACGGCACGCTGTTGGGTGCGGTCAGCGGTGTGCGCATCGATGCTAACAACAAGCCGCAACTGGTGGGATGGGGGTGTCAGAGTGGTGTCAGCCAGGCGCTGTCGTACCAGGTTCTATTGGACGGCCCGACGCCGGGCACCGGCGGCGTGTTGCTGATTTCTGGCACGGCGGGATTGGCAACTGAACCCGACAATGCCGCTGTGCAGGCGCAGTGCGGCACGCCCGGCAGCGCGCACCACTTCAATGTCGACCTGAGCGCATACACGGCACAGTACAGCGGCCGCACGCTGTTTGTGATGGCCACGGCACCGAACGGCACCACCAAGGCGACGTTGCCATGCGGCGACAATACCTGCACCATGCCGGGGAGTTTGCGCATTGCCATGACAACCCCGACCAATGGCGTCCAGATCAGCAGCTCCACCTTGTTCATGCGGGCGCAAGTGTCGGGCGGCTCTGGACCGTTCGATGAGGTGGCTTTTGGCGTGGATGACGCCTGGACCAATGGTAATCCGGACGGTGCCGTTAATGCCTACTCCACCAGCAAGTCCGGATTGCTCGCCCGCGCGGCCCCGTACGTGGTGCAGGCAAGGGTACGCCAGGGAAATGTGACATTGTATTCCCCGCCCAACCTGGTTACCGTCCTCGCGGCCTCTCCCACAACCATATCACTGAGCAGTCCGGCCGATGGCACGACCGTGTCGGTCGGCGGCCAAGTCAACCTGTCGGCCACCGCGGGCGGCGACGTGGCCAAACTGGCCAGCGTAAAGTTCTATGCTAACGGCCAGTTAATAGGCGATGGCGTTGCCAACGGCAACAGTTGGACCGCCGTCTGGCGCAACGTGCAGGCCGGTTCCTACGTCGTGCTTGCCAGGGCGTACGACGGCAGCGGCGTACAGTTGGCGCAGTCTGGTAATGTCACGGTCAGCGTCAGTACGGGTTCGACAGGTTCCTCGGACACACCTATCGCCGTGGTGTTGCAAGGAGATCAGCCGCCCTTGGGCAACACGGCCGGCACCTTGCCTGGTAGTTTAGGCGTCAGTGCCACCGGTGCCGCCACCTACAGCATTGAGCTGGTCGTTCCTCCAGGAACGGCGGGTATACAACCCAAGTTGGCGCTGAACTATAACGGTGATGCGGTGAACGGACCGCTGGGTCTGGGTTGGAGTCTGGAAGGGTTCTCCAGCATCCATCGCTGCGGTAAGACCATGGCGCAGGATGGCGTCAACGATCGCATCGCATTTGATAATGCCGACCGCCTGTGCCTTGACGGCCAGCGCCTGGTTCTGGTGAACTTGCCCGTCAACGACGATAACTACTGGTCTCCATCCGCAGAATATCGCACCGAAATCGATAGTTTCAGCCGCATCACGACGCAGGTCGGGACCAATGGCAAGCGCAGCTTCACTCTGGAAGCGAAGGATGGGCGCGTGCTGACCTTCGGCAGCACCTCGTCCAGTTATGTCAAGGCGATCGTCGGTCATGTCAACAGCGGCACGGTCGCCGCGCAGCCGTCCGCGAAAAATGGCGCGCTGTCCTGGGCGCTGGACCGCGTCGTCGACCGGTTCGGCAATTTCGTTAACTATAGCTATGCCCAAGACGAAGTCACTGGCGAGCATCTGCCCAAGTCCATCACCTATGGCGGCGCGGGCTTGCCGGCGCATGCGGCGGTGGTATTCACTTTCACAGGCAGGGACGATGCGTGGACGCGCTATGTCGATGAGGCGCGCAATGACCTGCGTCACCGCCTGAGCGACATCTACACCTACGTGGGCGACAACTTGGACGCGAATGCGGCAGCGAGCGGGACCGTTGTTCGACACTACGCGCTCTCGTACGAAAAGAGTCCAACGAGTGGACGCAGCCTGCTGAACGCCGTGCAGGTGAGCGCGCGCAATCCGCAGAGCAACGTGATGGAGCCGTTGCCGGCCACGACGTTTGCTTGGGGCAAACCCGATCCGAGTAAGCACGCTGGTTTCGAGAGCAAGGGCATCTGGGCTGGTGCCCCGCTCCTGACCAAGCATGATTCCTCGGTCGGGAATTATGCGGATTATTTCACGTTTGCCGATTTTGAAAATCACGGCTATACCGATGTATTGGAAAAACGTGTTGCGCCCGAGCGGCCTGCCGCCGATGCGCCGCCGACGGATCCACAATCGAATAATCAGACAGGACTGCCACCCGGTACGATGCGCTCGACGTACAACTACTATCACAACACGGGTAGCGGTTTTAGTCATTACACCTATCAGCTCAACACGGGCGAAAACTTCGTCGTGCTGGACGTCGGCGATTTCGATGGCGACGGCGCGCCCGACTTGCTGGTCGAAACAGGCGGCGCCGCGAAAATGTGCCTTTCGCCCCTGGGCAGGAGTGGAGCGCTCGGTGCGCCCGGCAGCGTCATTACCTTCGTTTGCCAAAGCTGGACGGCCACAGGCGCCAACGAGACTAAGAAAACCCCGTTCGTTGTCGATGTCAACGGCGACGGCCGCTCGGCGCACTACGGCCCGATTCTGCCAGGAGGCTCGGCATTGTTATGCAGCGCCTCCGGGTGCGTGACCGATACGAATCCACCGCCCACGCTCATGGGCGCGCGCGAGGAGTACATGAATTGGCGCTTCGCCTATAACTATGCAGCTTTCACGACCATGGTCGATTTTGCCGGCATGGGCAAGACCTACGATGTGCGCGCGACTAGCCCGAAATACACGGACAAGGAGGAGGGAAACCCGGTCCATATTTGGGACAATCTGGTACCTACCCTGACCGTCACCGGCTTCCCGAAGCCGGGAACGGCACGTAGCCCCAAGGACTTCCAGAATTACCGCTATCCCGCGTTTGCCCAGTTGCCAGGTAACGGCCAAAGTCTGGCCCAGTATTCCTTCGATTTACCATCCAGCGGCGGCAATTCGGCCGACTTCAATGGTTCCGGTTACAGCGGCTTGATCTTCGGTTATTTTGACACCAGTCGCGATCCCCACTGGACCACTGCCGCCGGCATCAATCCGACAGATCTGACGCTGTGCCTGTCGACGGGCCGGGCACTGGACTGCGCGGTGCGCAAGAAATACAGCGGCAGCCAGTATGTCAGGCCGCACGCGGTGGGTAACTTCGTTGGCGATGGGCAAGCCACGGTACTGGTGGAGTCCCTGGTTATCCAATCGCCGATATTCTCGCCCACGGGGAACGGAAGGGCCAGGATGTGCAGCATCATGGGGGATGATACGACCCAGGGCCAGGGCACGAACGACGCCAACATGAACTGTGTTGACTGGAGCGGCGTGACGCTGCCGACCATGGCCGCGCCCGGCACGCTCGATAACGAGTATTTCATGGATCTGTTGGGCACCGGACGGCCGCAATTGGTCTATTACCATGCGGGTAAATTCGTCGGCGGAACCTGGCAGGAAGATGGTCGTTGGGAAGTGTTCGCGCCTATCGATGTCGCCTATGACAAGCAGGCGCTGGACCGTATCGTCAGCGTGACCAATGGCCTTGGTTCGACCTCGGCGGTCGAGTACGTCGACGGTTTGCCAAGCGGTGTCGTTAGCCAGAGCGGTCATGCCGGTTTCAGCTATCCGCTGCACGCAGTCGGGAGCACGGGCAAGGTCGTCAGCCGGCTGCGGGCCGGTAATGGCGTCAGCTCCGAGCGCACCGTACGCTACCGTTACCTTGACGCGGTCGCGGACCTGTCCGGCCGAGGCACGCACGGCTACGCCCAGATTGAATCCACTGACGAACAAACGGGCATCGTCACCACCGATCATTACAGACTGGATTGGCCATACAGCGGCATGCTGTCGTCGAGCACGGTGGTCAGTGGCGAAGGGGGGGGGTTGTCGGACACGCAGAACCGCCTGGGCAGCAAGCGCATCAGCCAGGCCAACGGCGTCAGCACGGACTTCCCCTCGATACTGGGCAGCACCGTGGTGCGCAAGGATCTCGACGGCAGTGACCTGGGCAGCGTGACGACAGCGGGCGCGACTGGCACCGACATCCAGTACGACGACTGGGGCAACCTGTTGAACAGCAAGACGACTTCGGTCGGTTCGCTGGTCAACCCCGGCGCTTCCTTCGTGAACCAGATCGTCAACAGCTACTACCCGGCCGACACTTCGCGCTGGCTGGTCGGCCAGTTGCAGCGCAGCGTGGTGGCGGCCGACCAAAGCGTGGCCGGCGGCGCGCTCAGCCGCACCAAGAGTTATACCCACGATCCGGAGAAGGGCTATTTGCTATCGGAAGTGGTGGAGCCGGACGACCCCAAGCTTGCCGTCACCACCCGCTTCGAACGCAATGGCTTTGGCCTGGTCAAGAGCCGGGTGATCAGCTGGATGGACCCGGCGTCGAATACAACCATGAGCCGGACCGAGCGGACCGACTACGAGCCCAAGGGCCGCTACCCGGCAAGCCTGAATAACGCGCTGAACCAGCAGGAGCAGCGCAGCTATGACGCCGGCAGCGGCGCGCAGACGGGGCAGGCCGACGTGAACCAGTTGTGGACGCGCTGGACGGTGGACGGCTACGGCCGCGTGCTGACCGAGACGCGCCCCGACCAGAACCAGACGCGCCTGTACCGCAACGCCTGCGCCTGCGGCGGCCCGGCCGGCACCGTGACGACCAGCGTGAGCGAGCACTACAACGGCGCCCAGCGCGCGGCGGTGCCCACCATCAGCTACAGCGACAGCGCCGGCCACGTGCTGCGCACGAAGAGCTACGGTTTCGATGGCCGCGCCATCGTGGCCGACCGGCGTTACGATGGGTTGGGACGATTGTGGGAGGCCGATCAGTCGCACTACGCGACCGACACGGCCTACCTGGCGCAGCGGCTGGGCTACGACGCGCTGGGCCGGGTGACCAAAGCCGAGCGCCCGGACGAGGGCGGCGCCACGGTGAGCGACCTGACTGAATACCATGGCCTGAGGACGGTGCGCAGCAACGCCCGGCGTCAGCAGCGCACGGAGCTGCGCGATGTGCTGGGCCGCACCGAGCGGGTGCTGGACGCGCTGCAGCATACGAGCGGTTTCAGCTACGACCCGTTCGGCAACCTGGTCAGTGCGAGTGATCCGAACCACAACGTCGTGCGCATGCGCTACGACCTGCTGGGCCGCAAGACCGAACTGAACGATCCGGACCTGGGGCAGATCCGTTACGACGTCGACCCGTTGGGCCAGACGTGGCGTCAGAGCAGCCCCGAGCAGCGCAAGGTAGGCCAGGTGGTGACTTTCGAGTACGACGCACTGGGCCGCATGACGGCGCGGCTGGAACCGAGCTTGAGCAGCCACTGGATCTACGACACGGCCGCACACGGTGTGGGCCGCCTGGCCGAAGCGTATGCCGGCACGGCGCAGGACAAGCGCTACCAGCGCCTGCACGAATACGACGAGCTGGGCCGCGCGCAGGCCACGCGCGAGAAACGTAGCGACGCCGACTACGTCAGTACGCTGGCTTACGATGCGTGGGGCCGTCTGGTGAGTCGCGGCGACCAGCGCGGCACCGACCCGGCCAGCCTCAAGCGTTACGGCTTGCGCTACAACGGCTATGGCTACCTGGCCCGGCTGGAACGGGGCGCGCTGGTGCTGTGGCAGGCCGACGCGCAAGACGCGGCGGGGCGCATCACGCAGGCCACGCTGGGTAACGGCCTGGTGCAGATGCGCGACTATTCGCCCTACACGGGCTGGCTGCGCAACAGCTTGCTCAAGACGGCGGCGCTGCTGCCACGGCTGGTGGAAGGCTACCAGTACGATGCGCTGGGCAACGTGTCGACCCGCACGCAGGCATGGAACAGCGTTCGTTTCGAGGAGAACTTCAAGTACGACGACCTGAACCGCCTGCACAGCAGCCAGTTGGTGAGCAAGGGACAGGCCGAGCAGATCTATGGCTACGACGACGCGGGCAACCTAACCGGCAAGCCCGGCGTGGGCGCCTACGATTACGGCCCCCAGGGCGAGGGCGCGGTGCGTCCGCACGCGCTGCACAGCCTGGGTGGGCAGCCGTTCGCGTACGACGACAACGGCAACCTGAAGCAGGGTGGTGGCCGGGGCATCAGCTGGACCAGCTTCGACATGCCCGACACCATCACCAAGGGCGCGTTCAGCAGCGCCTTCACCTACGGGCCGGAGCACCAGCGCACGCGCCAGGTCCGGCGCGACGCGAGGGGCCAGAGCACGGTGACGTACGCCGGCGCGCAGGAAGCGGAACAGGCGGCGGACGGCATGCTGGCGGTGAAGACCTACTGGCCGCTCGGCGTGGGCGTGGAGATCGACCGTACGGGCGCGGCCACGGAGTTGGACTGGACCCACGCCGACCGTCTGGGCAGCGTGGTGGCGATCACGGGGCCTAGTGGCGAGCTCAAGGAAATGCTGGCCTACGACTCCTGGGGCAAGCGCCGCACGCCTGATGGCGGCTCCAGCGACGACAACGTGGACGGGGTGCTCGACAACAAGGGCTACACGGGCCACGAGATGCTCGACCAGCTCGATCTGGTGCACATGAATGGGCGGGTGTATGATCCGGCCACGGCACGGTTCCTGTCGGGCGATCCAATAGTGAAAGATCCTGTTAACGGGCAAGACTTCAATCGCTATAGTTATGTGGTCAATAATCCGACTAACCTGACCGATCCGACAGGCTTTGAGCGGCAGACACCGAGGGATGTGCTAGCCGCGCAGATAAGAGCGGCAGATGGCTTTGTAACGGTCTATAGTATCGCTAACGCCACTTCTACTGGCGGTGGAACGACTTCTACTTTTGATGTTGACGAGTCTACGGTCGGGAACCCAAGTCGTGGTCAGCAATCCAAGCAGGGCGGGGCGAATTGGTCGGCAAACAATGATACGAAGTATACGTTCACCACTACGCAGACGACCGATCCAGTTTTTGGTACCCCGATAGTAACGTCGAATGCTCATAAGGTTACGAATTACGCTGATCAGGCGATGGGTGACTTCGTTAATCTCAACCTCGCTGAGCGTGGCGCTAGGGGATTGGGAGCTAGCGAACGGCAAGCATTTTGGATCGGTCTCGGCGTAAATATGATCGGGAATCCGAAGCAGGCATTTACAAGTGTTGCTAGGAAAACTGCTGGACAGTTGGGGCGAGAGGGCGAAGCGGCTGTTCGAGCCTTGTATAACATCGGTGAGAAGGAGGCAATTCTCATCAATGGGCGTACGCGAATTCCAGATGGCCTGACACAAGAGGCACTAAGTGAAGTGAAAAACGTGCAGAGCCTAAGCGCGACTTCACAGCTACGCGATTACTTGCAATATGCTGAATCTAATGGCCTGCGCTTTGATTTATATACTCGGCCGGATACTAAGCTTTCTGGTCCGTTGCAGCAGCTCATTATGGACGGACGAATTAACTTGATACCTGTTATTCCGAAATAATTATGAAACGACAACCTTCAATGACGGCCGCTGAGTTGGCGGCAAGATTGCAAGCATCCCCTGTATTTGCAGAGCGAAAGCAAATTCAGGAGCAAGAGCGCACGGATCGATTGGCTCGCATGCGGATCGAGGAAGAGCCTATTTTAAAAGAATTACGAGGTATCGGCTGGGACCTCAAATCTGTTTGGGATTTGGTAAATACTTCTGAACCTTACCCCGAAGCGATTCCTATTTTGTTACACCACCTGCAATTGCCATACTCTGATCTTATAAAAGAGGGCATTGCACGGTCTTTGGCGGTGCCTGAGCAGGCAGTGCAAGAGGCATGGCCGATCTTACTGGGCGAGTACCGTAAGGCTCCAACGGGGATGGGTATGAAAGTTTTTGGAGACGCCAAAGAGTTCCGCTTGGCAGCAAAGGATGGCTTGGCATGTGCACTTGCGGTCACAGTCACTGACGAAACATTGCCTGAACTAGTTGCTCTCGCAAAGGATCGCATACACGGCGAAAGTCGCGTACTTCTGTTATCTGCATTAAAGAAACGTAAAAACAGAAATCCGGTAGTGCGACTTTTAATTGATGAGTTGGCGAAAGACCCAGATCTTCAGAAAGAAATTAGCTCTTGGGGCAGTCGGTAGTGATAACGCCTAATATACTGCCCCGGACATCGGCCGCGATAGGCCAAAGCTCGCATTAGGCATGCCTTTATACACAACTCGGCTTCAGTCGTAGGTGCCCCGTCCGTTTGTCCGCAAGCGATCTTTAAGCCGTTGGCGACTAGATTTTTATTTCAAAATGCCCCGCTGGATTGATTTGCAATCAATCCAGCGGGATTTTTCTTGTGCTGAGTTGCTATTTTCCGTCTGAATTCGTCCAAGTTTGCACCGACTCCCCAACTGGGACGTGCGTTTTCCCGGACATTAGTCCGTCGCAATGGGCACGGCGTCGCTGGCCAGCAATTACCAGCGTAAATGCACCCCCTCCAGCAAGCCATCCCAGGCATGAAACCGCCGCACCGACTTGGGCGCACGCACGTATGGATCCCGGCCATGCCAGGCTTCCTTTGGCGTCCACCCGTTCAGATGCTGATGGGGCCGCACGGCGTTGTACCAGAAGCGGAATTCCGCCAGCGCCCGCTCCAGCGCGTGGAAATCGGGCACGGCGAATTGATCGAGTTTCTCCTTCAGCGTGCCGAACAGGCGTTCTACCCGGCCGTTCTGCCACGGACAACCTGGCTGGGACGGCTGGTGCCGGATGCCCAGCCAGCGTAGTCCAAATCGAAATAGCCGGGAAGTGAACACGGCGTCATTATCGGTGCGGATGGTGCCCGGTGTGCCGAAGGTTTCCACCGTCAGCAACAACGCTTTCAATGTCGCCACCGCCGTACGCTGGCGCAACGGACGTAGCGCCAGCGCCAGCCGGCTGCCATGGTCGATGATGCCAATAACGGGATAAACCGTATTCGTCGTATCGGTCTTTCCTGTGTAGTCGAGACCCCAGGTCGCGTTGCTCCGAACTGGCGGCGGCACCCTGCGCTTGTAACGCCGCCGTAAGTCGGCGATCTCATAGCGATGGGCGCACACGACTTGCGCCACCCATGTCTTGCCCACCGTGACCTCGCGTTCAACGGCATACATGCGATTGAACGTGTGGGCGAGCTTATGGCAACTGAAGCCAGTCAGTGCCTTCAGTCGAATGATTTCCCGCCTGACCCATGCCGGCTTGCGGCGGCTCCGCCCGGCGACCGGGCGAGCGATGATCCGCCGGCCTGCACGCCGGCGAGGACGAGGAAGGAGTAGCGTCCGCAAGGCGAGCAGCAGCAAAATCAGGCATATCGTCACGATCGGCGTGGTATGTAAAGCCGCGCAGTATAGCGAATGGGGACAACCTGAGCCGGCAAGACGGGCAGGCGCCTGGCGATGGCGCATCGTTCGCCACCGGCGCCCACGTCTGGTTCCTGGCGCCGAACAGACTGCCAGCGTCTGCCAGACCATTCTGTGCGCCTCGCTGGCGCATTTAGCGGTCAATGGTAGGCCGCGCGGCGCATATAGCTTCAGACTCGTCGTAGAGCTTGCGCTAAAATAGGCGCTACGAAACCCACCGCTACGCACTCTGAAGAGACGACACCCATGCGACCGTCCACTGCACTAGAACTGCACCGGCTTGCCGTGCGCGAAGCTGCAAGTCGCTTCCGCACCGAGAATCCCCGTATTTTCGGGTCGGTGCTCCAAGGCACGGACAGGGACGGCAGCGACCTGGACTTGCTGGTGGATGCTCTGCCAGGTGTGACGTTGTTCGATCTTGGCGGCCTGCAGGACGAGCTGGAAGCCTTGCTTGGCATCCCTGTTGATTTGCTCACACCAGCGGATCTGCCACCGAGGTTGCGGGCCAGCGTGCTCGCTGAGGCCTTGCCGGTATGAATGAGAGCCGGCTTCCCGATTACCTCGAACATATGCAGCAGGCCGCGGCCGATGCGTGCAGCTTTGTGGAGGGGATGGAAAAAGACGTCTTCTTAAAGGATAAGCGCACCCAACAAGCTGTCATCATGAGTGTCATCATCCTCGGCGAAGCTGCCACGAAGGTGATGGATGGCTACGCTGAATTTTCAAAGGCACATCCAGAAGTGCAGTGGCGTGGCATGCGAGGAATGCGTAACCGTATTGCCCATGGCTATTTTGACATCAATCTCGAGGTGGTTTGGGATACCGTGCAGATGGCACTTCCTGCTTTGTTAACGTTACTGCCAGCTCTACGTCAGGATGCTGACCATGACGCTGGAAATACTGGCGGAACGGAGCCAGGTTGACTGGTTCAAGCGGTGATTTGGGCGGTTATTTTGTAAGTGCTTGATTTTAAATGGCATAAGCGGCCTGCAAAGCCGTCTAGGTCGGTTCGATTCCGATCCTCGCCTCCAGAACATCAAGGGTTTGCTGCCGTAATCGGCAAATCGTATCAAGAAAAATCGCCGCTTAGCCGGCGATTTTTCGTTTCTGCGTTGATATTGTTCAGTGGTGGGGAGGCGTTTCGGTGGGTACTGATTCATCTTTGGCGATGATTCGGATCACTGTTCGTTTGCTCTGTAAGCGTCTGCTCAACCTTCCGATTACCCATATCTTTCTGAAACTAGATTGAATCCAGGCTGCATATCGGCCAGCCGGCGCATGCCCCGCCACATGATGGTATTGCCGGGAGCTGGGTCGCTGGAGCGCGCGAGGTAGGCCCCGAGCTGCGCGATCTTCTCCAGATAACGCGACAACGGCAGCGCTGATCGCGATCTCTTGGTGTCCTTGATCATACGGTTAAGCATCGCTATTTCCGCAACCGTCAGCGCTAATTCTGGCTTGGCATCTGGGCAGGAGCGGTTCAAGCAACAGCCGGAACCGTTTTTTGAGCCGCTCGTCGCGAAAAACGCAGGCAGAATTCTCTTTGTCCATCCATGTCTGCCCATCTTCCAAAACCGGCAGATGACGGGTGCAGGAAACGCAGGGCGTCCCCCGGCTTGTCATCTGATCGTGATCAAATTCCTCATTCGGAAAAGTTAACAGAACTGCCGAAAGTATACAAGCGAATTGTGGGTAATCGGAAGGTTGGAGGGACGCTTACAATCCTTTAGTTAAGGTGTTCCCGTCGGGATGCCACTTAGACCGTAGGACCAATTTTGGACGTGCAGTATCGTGCAGTCTGCCACGCTCCGGCAGTTGACTTACGTAGCAGGAACAGCTCCTGGTAGGCCGCTGGCATGACGACGCTGGTCGCCTTGTTGGTTTCAGTGCCCTCGGTGGCGCTCCGGACGAAGGCCCAGTCGGCGCTGATTTGCACAACCTCCTTTATTTCATAGGTCATATCGAAGCCAACTGTTGCGAAGACGCCAGGATAAACCATGGCGAGCTCGTCCTTGCCCACTGCCGCGGGCATCCCGGGCGCCATCAGCACACCGTCATCAGCGTATGTTGCTAACACGGCGGCAACGTCGGCGCGATTGAACGCGGTCAAGTAGGCGACCGCATTCGCTTTAATCGCGGCCAGTTCTTCATTAAATACTTTGCTCATTATTATTCCTCCAAATGTCTTACGTTGAGGTCAAGCGACTTGTCGCGAGGCTACGGTAAGCCCGGCTGATCACTATTCCAGCTGTCGCTGGCGGCGTTCACCGGGCTGGATTTCTACACGGTCTGGATAGTGCGGGATATCAGGTCAGAGCGCCGCCTTTCCTGCACGGTTGCCTTGACCTGCTCGCCTTTGCGCAGCAAGGCTTGCACGAGGGGGCGGCCGACGTTTCCGGTGGCGCCGAGAACGAGAATTTTTTTGGACATTGGAAGAGCTCCTTTGGTGGTAACTAAATGAAACTTAGTATGTAATTGTAATCAGTGATAAAATCAGGCACAAGAAGGCACTATTTCCTTATCAAGTTTCGTTGCGGTAACCACCCTTGAGGCTTACGCCCTGAATATGCCCCCCTCCTACAACGTCTATGAAGATCGATGCCCCGCCCGGCAAGTGCTGGATCGCTTGGCTGACAAGTGGGCGCTGCTTATCCTTGCCCGGATCCAGAATGAGCCAGTGCGCTTCAACCAGTTGCGCCGGGACATCAAGGGAATCTCACAGAAAGTCTTGTCACAGACCTTGAAGAAGCTTGAGCGCGATGGTCTGTTGTCGCGCAGTGTCTATGCAACCGTCCCCGTCACCGTGGAGTACGTGCTGACAGATCTCGGTCAATCTTTGGTTCAGACGGTCAACACCTTCGCGCATTGGGCTGAACAGCACATGGATGCGGTGCTGCTCTCGCAAGCCAAATACGACGCGTGTGCCGTTTCAAATACAGCTACCGCATTGAACAACTCAATCTGACAATTGCAGTCTACAGACCGGGGCAACCGTCAGATCAGGTCGCGTTTGCTACAAAATTTGCACTCCAGCAGCCTAGCAAGACCTCCCCAACGCGTCACCCGTCGAAGCTCAACGCCGTTCTTTGGAGGTCAAGCCCAACGCCAAACGGCGTGCATCTTCGCCCCTTTCTTTCACGAGGGCGTAGTGCAAGTGTAATTGCTTGCCAGCTTAGCCGCGGTTACGTCGTTTGCCGGTCCCGTATAGCGAGGGAATTGGGGATACTGGCACAATGGCCGCGTGAAAGCGGCACTGCCGTCGACACCGATTTTGGAGGCTGTCGGTTGGCCAGGATCAGTTCCTTGCGTAACCCATTTGTCCAGCGCAGCGACCAGGTTCACCGAGTCGGCTCCTGGGCCGCCAGTGCAATGATTGACACCGGGTGCCTGGTAGTAGCGCACAAATTTGTCGAGCGCCGACTGCCCACCCACTGCCGTCTTCACGCCTTCGTAATACGCCGTCGTTGCCCGGTGGCTCAGAGCCATGTCGTTTGTCCCATGCCAGAGGATCAATTTTCCGCCGTTGCTCATGAACGGTCGCAGGTCGGCACTTGTCGCACTATTGAGTGCCGCCAGTGTGAACAACCCTTGCTGGTTCGAGTCCCAATCGTAGGCAAGTGAATTTGCGTTGGCGCCCCGCGCCAGATAGTATTTGACGGTGGTGTCCTGGAGCAGGAACTGCGTTGAATCGCTGCCGTTCCCGGTGCTGCCCGTGAGCCAAGTGTTCCAGGCTCCTCCGAGCGGCCCCACCTGTTCATCCTCATTTCCGCTCAGCGCCCATCCTTGGTATTGGTATGCGCCGTTGCCGAAACTCACGGGTGTGGTCCAGGTATTGACGACTGCCAATTGAGCATCCGACAGGCAGGTGTCGCCAGTATCCTGTCCGGCCGCGCAGCGCAACACACTCGGATCGAAATTGCAGGCCGACTGATTCGACACAAGCCCATCCGCGATGCCATCCTTCGCGTCGCATGCGTCGCGTACCGCCTTGGCGAGCAGCGCGACCTTCGCACTTGTGAAGGCAGCGCCCGGGGCGGCGATGGCCTTGGCATTGCGGTTGAATGCCCCCATAAATCCCGGCCAGTCGTATGCCGGTGCCCGCGCGATGATCCCGTCGAAAAGGGACGGCTCACGTTGTGCGGCCATTAATGCCTCTCGGCCGCCATTCGAACAGCCTTCGAAATACGATCGTTCCGGGATTTTGCCAAACGTGGCCTGCAGTATCTGCTTCGCCGTGGCCGTCACCGTTGGTACGGAACCCGGCCCGAACAAATATGCGAGATTCGGATCCAAAGCGAACGAGGCATCGAAAGGCGAGCCGATGTGTCCGCCGTTGCTCTGTACGACCGCATACCCTCCTGCAAGAACACCGGGGCTAAATACGAAGCCCGAAATAACCCCGTCGTACCCACCTCCACCAGAGTACAAGAGTTTTCCGTTCCAGTTGTTGGGAATGTCCAGTTCCAGAACAAGTGCAGGTGCAATGGTGGCGCTCACCTTGCAGTACGTCGGACTGGCAGCGGTAGCATCAACCATCGTTGCAGCGTCGACCGATGCTCCGCCTATCGTTTTCCCTTTGAGCGTCTCGCACGCTTGCTGGGCCGTCACGGTAGGCGTCTGTGCAAGGGCCGACGATTGTGTCGCGGAGTGGTCGCGGCCGCCGCAGCCAGCTAGCACGAGAGCGGTAAACGTGGCGAGCGCGGCAGCCGCGTGGGGATGGGTAGTGAGAGTGTACATTGTCGTCTCCTAATGTAATTTTTATGCCGGACCGAGGACATGCCGGCTGTATTTATAAGCGAATTGATACGGGCTCCGGCCTATTTTGTTGGCGCCAGCCTAGTCGTGTCTTTCGTGCTTCCGTTCTGAATGTGCGCATGAAACCGCGCGCATCAGTTTAGGAATTTAATTTCCCCGGTAAATTCAAGTACTTCCAGGGGATCCATAAATTCCCGTACGTTCTAAATTTCTCGGTCTCATACCAAGAAACTAATATGGCAGAAATTATCCTATTTCTTTCCATCATCCATTTGGCCGAAGGTCTCCGCCTCTACCGCCACGCGATCGTCTTCCGCTGTCATCATATTTGGAATCCAGAGAAATTCCGATAGCTCACCGAGAAAGTAATTTATCAGTTCCGTAAAACCAATCTTATCCTTGGCGCCCGCGTAGCGGAACCGCCGGGCTTCTCCCACCAGCGTCCAGACGACATCGCCGCCCAGCACGTCCAGCGCTTTATCAATATCAGTCAGTGTGAATTTCACAAAAAAATTCATGGTGATTTTTTTCTTCAATGCTCATCTGTTATCTTTCAAAAAGTTAGCGATTTTAAGAGTGACGGCCAGGACTTGTCATGGCCGCTTGTGCGATCCATGACTGGACTGATCTTATTAAGTCTTGGCGATGTTTGAAGGCCTTCAGAAATTTAGTATAGATGAAAGGTATGGACGACTTTGTGCTCCCAATAACAGTCTTCCAAAACTTTCGATGTTGCGGCCCAACATGGATGGCTTGGCCCGCGGTGGCCGCGCCGCCCAACGGATACCGCGAACGTGTTATTCCTCCATCAAGGTCCGGCGGCGCTCTTGTGAATCGGGATCGGCATTCGTATGTCGAGACTTTGCGGGGATAGCTGAGCCGGCCTTGGTGCAGGACCTTGTCAACGATGTGTCATGGGGGAGGGGACGCCCAGTGGCGATGCCGGGGCGCCAGCGCCATCAGGCAGACGATTGGCCGCGGAGGCAATACGGTACAGGCAGACGTCGAACTTAATAATTAATCCGGCTCATCAAAAGCTTCCAGGCCTGCACGGTCCAGTATGGTAATTTTTCCATACTCATGGGTGATCAGGCCCAACTTCGTGAGTTTCGTTACCACGCGGTTTGTAAATGGCCGTGAAAGACCGCAAAGTAGAGCTAGTTCTGTTTGATTCAGGCTTAAATTCTGAGGCCCGTCCGTGGCGAGATCTTGGGTCAGCATGCCAAGGATGCGGGCAACTTTTACGTCGGGGTTAATCAGCCGATCAATTTGCATTGAAACGATGAAATGCGCTAGGCGTCGGTTCATGCGTTCGATTAGAAAGTGACAAAAATCAATATTGGTATTATATAAATCGACAAAAACTGAGCGTGGAACACATACTATTTTTGAATCGCGTAATGCAATGATATCATAGGGACGAACGCCGCCTTTTAGCACGGAACCCTCTCCGATCCAATCGTCCGCAGCAACGGCGACATATGAAGTCACTTTGCCACTTTTTGAAGTAACTGAGACTTTTACGAATCCGGAAACCACTCCGTACCACATGTCGGCTCTACTTCCAAATTGGCAGATATAACTTCCCGCTTCAACTACCTTGGTAAATGAGGACTTTAACAAGATGTCCCGTTCGTTTTCGGATAGTCTGGAAAAGAACCACTGGCGACTGAAAAAATCAGAAATGATGTCCATATGATTGCACCTTTTGATTAAGCAGCATATTTTTGACTAAGTCCTGCTGAAATACGGCAGGGCCGGCGCGCATCCGTTGAATTGCCGCGGACAACCAGATTGCCCAGACAGGTCAATTCTTTTTCAAATCTGCGCCGGCACGAAGAGTGACCGCCACGTGGTACAGTGGACGCCGGACCAGCTCAGGTTATTTTTTTCGACGGCTTCGGACGACGGCTTAACGGCCAGGCAAAAGGCGACCGTCAGCAGGGCATCAGGGGGGCGGTACAGATTGCAGACCAGCTCAGCTTTGTTTGGACAGTAATTTGCCCGGCCTTTCGAAGCATCAGCTCTTATGCGCGAGCAATCGGTATTCCCCAGGCGATGCCCCAGCCCACCTTTTGAAAGCGCGATGAAAGGCGCTGGATTCGGCGAAGCCCAGTTCGGCCGCTATGTCCGCTACGCTTCTGGTGGTATGGCATAGGTAGTCGATCGCCATGTCCCTGCGCAATTGATCCTTGATGGTCTGAAATGATTGCCCTTCCTGTTCCAGGCGGCGGCGCAATGTGGAAGGGGTTTTGCCGAGCGATTTGGCGACTGCCTCGAATTCCGGCCATTCGAAGCTGGGCGCCGATCGCAGTTGCCTGCGGATCTGTGCCGCCAGGCTGTTGACATTCTTATACTTGAGCACGATGTTGGCCGGCGCATTGCGCACAAATTCCCTGGCGGTACGCTCATTCTGAATCACCGGCAGACCGAGGTGGGCGCGATCGAAGCACAGCGAAGTCACGGCTTCATTAAAGCGTAACTGGCTGGAATACATGAACTGATATTCCGCACTGCGCGACGGCTCAGGATAGGCAAAGGCGGCCGCCAGGATCGGGATGCGCCGTCCGATCAACCAACAGGCCAGCCCATGCTGCAGCATCAACAGGGTCTCATGACCAAACACGCGTGGCACCGGCGCGCCGGGCACTTCCCGGATGGTCAATAGCGCCTGTGGGCCCTTGATCTCCAGAGCGCACTGAAAGTCGTCGAGTATCAGATTGAAGAACTTCGCCATGCGGGACAACGCATCGTGCAATGTCGCGCAGTCGGTCAGGATATGGCTAAGCATAGCGAAGCTGCCGACCTTCATGCGCCGCGCATCCTGGCCAAACAGTTCATCGTCCAGCACCCTCGCCACGCTCAGCCACAACGCGCTGAAGCTGTTGGGGGTCACACGACCCAGCGGTGCTAGCAGGACGGCTGGCGAAATGCCGGCCTCCGCCAGCAAGGGCGCCACGTCTATGCCGCGCGCCAATACCGGCGCCAGCGCGGAATTGACGAAGTAAATCGAAACACTGCCTTTTTGCATTTGGGCCATCCATGTACAACATAAGACGGGACACACGACGCGGCATGGTGCCGCTTAAGTGCCCCGATCATAGCGCATACGGTTGGCAATCGTATGGCCAAATCGCTCACGATGAATGACGATTTCGGGCATCGCCGGCAAGACCCCGCCTCCCTATACTTCGCAAACAGCAGCAAGCAAGCCATGCCTTGACCAGGCGGGACTGCCCCATGGGAGGGGACTTGATCATAGTCCACCAAGAACACCCGGCCCTGGCATATCTATGCCGTCGGCGGCGTAAGGTGACCTTACCCCGCATACCGCGTTCGCCTCCGCTGATATCCGTTTTGAAAACGACGATACGGGCAATGTACCCATCGCGTTTATCACAGAAACACATCACAACAATGGAGACGACAATGCAATATTCCGAACTACGCCGGCTGGCCGATACATCAAGGTTCAACCGGTTTCACGCGGCGGTGCTCTTTTGGGGGGCCTTGATCCTGGTCCTGGACGGTTACGACCTGGCGATAGTCGGTGCCGCCCTGCCATCGATCATGAAGGACATGGGCGTGGACGCCAACAGTGCCGGACTCATGGCAAGTTCGGCCCTGGTCGGCATGATGCTGGGAGCGATCACCTTCGGCACCCTGGCCGACCGGGTCGGACGCCGTCTGCTGATCTCGGTTTGCGTTGGTCTATTCAGCGCATGCACTGCGGCCGCCGGCCTGACGAGCGATCCGTACTCGTTCAGCGCCATGCGGTTTCTGGCCGGCCTGGGGATAGGTGGCGTGTTGCCTATCATGACGGCGCACATGGCGGAGTTCGCGCCTGCCAGGTTACGCACGCGCCTAGTGACGCTGGTGTTCGCGGGCTATTCCATCGGCGGCATACTGGTCGCGCTGATGGCCAAGCAAGTCATTGCCGCCTATGGCTGGCAATCGATTTTCTACACGGCCCTGGTGCCGATGTTTCTGATCCCGTTCATTCTGCTGACGGTGCCCGAATCGCTGCCGTTCCTGATCAAGCGCCAGCGGTTCGCTGAACTGCGCAAGACCGTCGGCATGTTCGCTCCCGATTTCACCATTCCCGACAATGCGCGCTTTCTTCCTCCGGAGGAAGCGACAAGTGGGAACCGCCCGGTAGCCGCCCTGTTTCAACACGGTAGAGGGCTGAGCACGGTCATGATCTGGACCGCGTTCTTCATGGGTTTGTTTATGGTGTATGCGCTCAGTTCATGGCTGACGAAACTGATGGCCATGGCCGGATACAGCCTGGGATCGGCACTCAATTTTGTGCTGGTGTTCAATATCGGTGCAATGGTCGGCGCCATCGGCGGCGGCTATCTCGGCGACAAGTTCAATATCAAGTACGTGCTGGTGTCGTTCTACGCGCTGGGGGCGGTGGCCTTGACCTTGATGGGGTACACGAAATCGACGGAGCTGCTGTTCATCGTCGTGTTCGTTGTGGGCGCTTCCACGCTCGGCACGCAGTTGCTCGCCTATGCCTTCGCCGGTGAATTCTATCCGCTAGCGATCCGTTCGACCGGCGTGGGATTCGCATCGGGTATCGGCCGGATCGGCGGCGTTGTCGCTCCCGTGCTGATTGGCTGGCTAGTGTCGCTGAAGCTGCCGCTGGAACAGAATTTCTTCGCCATCGGCATCGCCGGTGCCGTCGGTACGGTCGCCGTTATGTTGATCAATCATTCGCGCAGTGCCGCGATGCAGGCACGCAACGTCACGACACCGCTGGCACCAGCCACCGCGCGGGTGCGCGTGGCAGGTTGACGTCATCGAATTCATCACTGGAGACTACCATGTACATTTCTCAAGACACCCACCCGAAAGCGCGCGTCAATCAGCTGATCGCGATGTATGGTGGAAACCACGCCAGCGCTGCCCACCTGCTGTGCGACCGGCATGACCCGACGACCGTGGCGTACCAGATAGTCGATGCCGATTTGTCGCTTGCAACGATCACCTATGCCGAACTGCGCACGGAATCGGAGCGATTCGCGGCCGCGCTCCACGCGCAGGGCATCCGGCAGGGCGACCGCGTGGCCACGCTAATGGGCAAAAGCCGCGCGCTGCTGGTCGCCCTGGTCGGGATCTGGCGCCTTGGCGCCGTGCACGTGCCCTTGTTCACGGCGTTCGCGCCGGCGGCCATTGCGATGCGCCTCGACGCCAGCGGCGCCCGGGCGGTCATCTGCGATCACGCCCAGCATTCCAAGCTGCACGGCAATGAAGACATGCCGGCCAACGCGCCATGGATCACGGTGGTGGCCGGCGCCGAACCGGGGGCCGTGGTGGCGGGCGGACTGCGCTTTGAAGACTTGATGGCCCGGGACCATCCTGCGGTCGAGGCGGCTGCGCTCGGCGCCGACGCACCGCTGATCCACATCTATACGTCCGGTACCACTGGCAAGCCCAAGGGAGTAATCGTCCCCTTGAAAGCGCTGGCCAGCTTCCACGCGTATGTCGAGTTCGGCATTGGCCTTCGGGCGGATGACGTGTACTGGTGCGCGGCCGATCCGGGATGGGCGTATGGCCTGTATTTCGGCGTGCTGGGATCGCTGACCACCGGTGTGCGCAGCGTCCTGCTGGGCGCCGCGTTTTCCGCCGAAACCACCTACGGCACGTTGCTCTTGTGCGGCGTCACCAATTTCGCGGCCGCGCCGACGGTGTACCGTTCGCTGCGCGTATCAGGTATGCCGGTGCCGGCCGGATTGCGGCTGCGCTGCCTGTCCAGCGCTGGCGAACCGCTCACGCCGGAAGTCAACGAATGGGCGATCGGCGCGCTCGGCATGCCGGTCGGCGATCATTTCGGCCAGACGGAGACCGGCATGTTGATCAACAACCACCATCACCCCATCCTCAAGCAGGATATCGTGCCGGGCTCCATGGGTGTTGCCATGCCGGGCTGGAAAGCGGCGGTGCTGGACCAGGATGCAGATAGGCCGGCCCCGAATGGCGTGGTCGGACGGATGGCGATCGACTTGTCTGCTAGCCCATTGGCCTGGTTCGGCGGCTACCTGAATGACGCGGAGAAAAGCGCGGAAAAATTCTCCGCCGATGGACGCTGGTACTTGACGGGGGACGCCGGGCGCATCGACAGCGACGGCTATTGCTATTTCTCGGCCCGCG
Organism: Rugamonas apoptosis; assembly: GCF_014042355.1. Classification (GTDB taxonomy): domain Bacteria; phylum Pseudomonadota; class Gammaproteobacteria; order Burkholderiales; family Burkholderiaceae_D; genus Rugamonas; species Rugamonas apoptosis. The sequence goes on along the minus strand of NZ_JACEZU010000013.1, from coordinate 168,912 downwards.
ACGATGACGTCATCATCATGGCGGGATACCGCATCGGCCCCTTCGATGTGGAATCGATCATCGTGACGCACGAAGGCGTGTCGGAGTGCGCGGTCATCGCCGTGCCCGATGCCGTGCGCGGCGAAGTCATCGAGGCCTTCGTCGTGCTGCGCGACGGCGTGAGTCCCACGCCGGCGCTGGCCTCCGAGCTCCAGCAATGGGTCAAGACCAAGTTCGCCGCGCACGCCTATCCCCGGACCGTGCATTTCGTCGACGGTCTGCCCAAGACGCCGAGCGGCAAAGTGCAGCGGTTCGCGCTGCGCAATCGGCGGCGCGAAGAACTTGCGCATGCTTGACAGCGTAGCCTTCGTATTTTGACTTCGACATTTCACATTGAAACGGGAAGGCACCATGATCAGGAACTTTGATAAGGCCATCAAGACGGGCTTGGCAGCCGTGGTAGTGGCGGGCCTGCTTGCCGGAGTGGCGCCGTCCGTCCTCGCGGCGCAAAAAGGGAGCGCCAATGAGGCGGTCGCGATGGTCAAGAGAGCCGTCAATTTGATCCGGACCAAGGGCAGGGAAAGCGCCTTCGCCCAATTTAACGCACCCGGCGGCCAATTTGTCGACCGCGACTTGTATATCGCTGTACTTGACAGTAAGGGAGTGATGGCGGCGCACGGGAATAATCCCCGGCTAATCGGCAAGTCGTTGATCGATATGCGCGATGCTGGGGGAAAGGCATTCATTAAGGAGCTTGTTGACGCGGCGCAAAGGAATGGCAGCGGCTGGGTGGAATACAAGTGGCCCAACCCTGTCAGCGGCGATATCGAATCCAAGTCCACCTACGTCGAGAAGGTGGATGACCTGACCGTCGCATGCGGAATCTACAAATAAAGCGGTCTCTGCGGCGCCGATACAGTAGACCGACAAGTTGCTTTCTTGCATACGTCGGCGACGCCATGCTCTGGCGATAAGGCACCTGAAAAAACCGTATAAACAGTATTTCTGCGTGTGCGGGTACTGGCAAATTTGTGCAGCAATATTGAAATTCCCGGGCATTGCCGGACCTGCGGTGCAACCGTATTCTTTCAGCACTGCCCACCAACTGTTATGAGGAACCCTATGAATACCAAGCAATCGATCCCGACCGTCAAACTGCTGATCAACGGGGAGTTTGTCGAATCGGCCAGCACCCAATGGCAAGACGTGGTCAACCCGGCCACGCAGCAGGTGCTGGCCCGCGTGCCGATGGCAACGGCGACTGAAATCGCAGCCGCCGTCGGCGCGGCCAAGAGCGCGTTCAAAGCGTGGCGCAAGACCCCGATCGGCGCCCGCGCCCGCATCTTCCTCAAGTACCAGCAATTGATCCGTGAAAATATACAGGAACTGGCTGCGCTGCTGACGGCCGAGCAGGGAAAGACGCTGGCCGATGCTGAGGGCGACATCTTCCGCGGGCTGGAGGTGGTGGAGCATGCCGCCAATATCGGTAGCCTGCAGATGGGCGAGATCGCCAACAATGTGGCCAATGGCGTCGATACCTTTACCCTGCTGCAGCCTATCGGTGTGTGCACCGGCATCACGCCGTTTAACTTCCCCGCCATGATCCCGCTGTGGATGTTCCCGATGGCTATCGCCTGCGGCAATACCTTCGTGCTGAAACCGTCCGAGCAGGATCCCATGGTGACGATGCGCCTGGTGGAACTGGCGCTGCAGGCGGGCATCCCGCCGGGCGTGCTGAACGTGGTGCACGGCGGCGCCGACGTCGTCAACGCCATCTGCGACCATCCTGACATCAAGGCGGTGTCCTTCGTTGGTTCCACTAAGGTCGGCACCCATGTCTATCACCGCGCCTCGCAAGCGGGTAAGCGCGTGCAATGCATGATGGGGGCGAAGAACCACGCCATCGTGCTGCCGGATGCCAACAAGCAGCAGACCCTGAACAACCTGCTCGGCGCCGCCTTCGGCGCGGCTGGCCAGCGCTGCATGGCCTTGCCGGTGACAGTGCTGGTGGGCGAGGCGAACAATTGGATACCGGAACTGGTGGAAAAGGCGCGCACGCTGAAAATCAATGGCGGGGCAGAGCCGGGCACCGACGTCGGCCCGCTGATCTCGTGTGCGGCCAAGAGCCGGGTCGAAAGCTTCATCGCCAGCGGCATCGAAAGCGGCGCGACCCTGGAGCTGGACGGTCGCCAGCCGAATGTGCCGGGCTATGCGGGTGGAAATTTCGTCGGCCCCACCATTTTCTCGGGCGTCAAGCCTGGCATGGCGATCTATGACCAGGAAATCTTTGGCCCGGTGCTTTGCCTGGTTCAGGCGGCCACGCTGGATGAGGCGATCGCTTTCATCAACAGTAACCCGAATGGTAACGGCACGGCGATTTTCACGCAGTCGGGCGCTGCAGCGCGCAAGTTCCAGGAAGAAGTCGATGCTGGCCAGATCGGTATCAATGTCCCCATTCCGGTGCCGGTGCCGCTGTTCTCGTTCACCGGCTCCGGCGCGTCCAAGCTGGGTGATCTGGGCCCTTACGGCAAGCAGGTGATTCTGTTTTACACGCAGACCAAGACCATCACCACACGCTGGTTCGACGACGACAGCGTGGCCGGTGCGGTCAATACCACTATTTCGCTGAAATAAGCGACCTGGGGAGGCCCTATGGATTTCGAATTATCGGAAGAGCAGATCGCTTTTCGCCAGGCGGCACGCGATTTTGCGGCCGGGGAAATGGCGCCGCTGGCGGCGCACTGGGATGCCGAATGTGTCTTTCCCGTGGACACCATCCGCAAGGCCGGTGAATTGGGCTTTTGCGGCATGTACTCATCGCAAAAGGATGGCGGCATGGGGCTGTCGCGGCTCGATGCGGCCATTGTCTTTGAGGAACTGGCCGCCGCTTGCCCGTCGACCACTGCCTATATGACGATCCACAACATGGTCAACTGGATGCTCGCGACCTGGGCCAGTCCCGCAGTGCGTGAACGTTGGGCGCCCCTGCTGGCAAGCGGGCGCAAGCTCGGTTCCTATTGCCTGACCGAACCGGGTGCCGGCTCCGACGCGGGGGCGCTCACCATGCGTGCGGAGCGCAAAGGCGGCTTTTACCACTTGAACGGCAGCAAGGCCTTCATTTCCGGCGCGGGCGCCACCGATCTGCTGATTGTGATGGCGCGCACCGGCGGCGCGGGACCGAAAGGCATCAGTGCTTTTGCCGTCCCGGCCGACGCGGCGGGCGTGGGCTACGGGCGCAAGGAAGTGAAAATGGGCTGGAACAGCCAGCCGACCCGTGTCGTCAGCTTCGACGACGTGCGCATTCCGGCCGATCATCTGCTGGCCGCGGAAGGGGAAGGTTTTCGCATCGCCATGCGCGGGCTCGATGGCGGCCGTATCAATATCGCCACTTGTTCCGTGGGCGCGGCACAGGCGGCGCTGGACGCGGCACGCCTGTACATGGGGGAGCGGCGCCAGTTCGGCAACCGCCTTGCTTCCTTTCAGCACTTGCAGTTCGAACTGGCCGACATGCAGACCGAACTGGTGGCGGCGCGGCAGATGGTGCGTCTGGCCGCCGCCAAGCTCGACGCGGGCGCCGCCAACGCGTCTGTCTATTGCGCCATGGCCAAACGCATCGCCACCGACATCGGCTTTAAGGTATGCGACCAGGCCTTGCAAATCCATGGCGGCAATGGGTATATCCGGGAATACCCGCTGGAGCGCTATCTGCGCGACGTGCGCGTGCATCAAATCCTGGAAGGAACCAACGAAATCATGCGCGTTATTGTCTCGCGCCATTTACTGGAACAAGAAACCGAGGAAATCCGATGAGCGACTATACCAACCTTGAGCTGGAAATTGCTGGCCATACCGCGATTGTCACGCTGGCCAACCCACCCGCCAACACGTGGACCAGCGACAGTCTGGCCGCGCTGACACGGCTGATTGGCGACCTGAACGCCAATCCGGAGATCTACAGCCTGGTGGTCACCGGCCAGGGAGAGAAGTTCTTTTCCGCTGGGGCGGACCTGAAACTGTTTGCCGATGGCGACAAGGCGGTGGCGCGTACAATGGCACGCCGCTTTGGCGAGGCATTCGAGGCGCTGTCGCAGTTTCGTGGCGTATCGATCGCCGCAGTGAACGGCTATGCCATGGGCGGCGGTCTGGAGTGCGCGTTGGCCTGCGATATCCGCATCGTCGAAACGCAGGCGCAACTTGCGCTGCCGGAAGCCGCGGTTGGGCTGTTGCCGTGCGGAGGCGGCAGCCAGAACCTGGCATGGCTGGTCGGCGAGGGCTGGGCGAAGCGCATGATACTGTGCGGCGAACGGGTCGACGCGGAAACTGCCCTGCGCATCGGCCTGGTCGAGCAGGTGGTCGGCACGGGAGAGGCCAAGCAGGTCGCCTTGGCGTTGGCGAGGCAGGCCGCTAAGCAAAGCCCATCCAGCGTGGCAGCCTGCAAGCGGCTGATCCAGGGCGCGCGTACTGGGGCGCCGGCGGACTGGTTGCCGGTCGAACGCGAACTTTTCGTCGACCTGTTCGATACCGAAGACCAGAAGGAGGGCGTCAACGCATTCCTCGGTAAGCGCGCGGCGCAATGGAGGAACCGCTGATGGGGGAGCGACTGAACCTGCCGGTACTGGCCGAGACGCTGGCAGCCGACAACGGCAGCCTGATCGGCGTGCTGACGCTGAACGCAGAAAAGACGCTGAACGCCCTGTCGCTGTCCATGGTGGACCTGCTGTCGGCGCAGCTGGCGGCCTGGGCCGACGATGAACGCATTGCCATGGTGCTGTTGCAGGGGGCGGGCGAGAAGGCGTTCTGTGCTGGTGGCGATCTGCATCAACTCTACAGCACGATGGTGGACCAGCGCGCGTCCGGCCAGGCTGGCGATGTACTCGCCAATGACTACGCCAACACATTTTTCGCCCGAGAATACACGCTGGACTACCGTATCCACACCTATCCGAAGCCGATACTGTGCTGGGGCCATGGCATCGTCATGGGCGGCGGTATCGGACTCATGGCCGGGGCCAGCTATCGCGTCGCCACCGAAAAGACCCGGCTGGCGATGCCGGAGACGGGCATCGGCCTGTTTCCCGATGTTGGGGGTTCATGGTTCCTGAGCCGCATGCCGGGGGGGCTAGGGCGGTTCCTCGCGCTGACCGGCGCGAGTATCAATGCCGCCGACGCGCGCTATGTTGGGCTTGCCGACCGCGTGCTGGCCCATGCCGACCAGCCGCAAGTGCTGGCCGCGCTGCGGCGGCAACCCTGGAACGGGGACCGCGCTCATAACCATGCGTTGCTGGGTGCTGTGCTGCGCGCCACCGAAGAGGCCGGCAGCTCCGCGTGCGCACAGGGTCCATTGCGACAGCACCGGGATCTGATCGATCAGCTGTGCGGGCGCGAGAGCCTGGAGGCGGTATTGGCCGCTTTCGCGGGCGTGCACAGCGACGAGCCCTGGTTGGTGAAGGCCCTGGCCGCCGTCACGCGGGCCGCCCCCGGATCGCTGGCGCTGACGTGGCGCTTGCAGGAGCGGGCACCGCGCCTGTCGCTGGCGGAGGTATTCCGCATGGAGTATGGCGCTGCGCTGCATTGCTGCGCCCACGGCGATTTCGCGGAGGGCATCCGCGCGCTGCTGATAGACAAGGACCACAGTCCGCGCTGGCGGTCTGCCGACAGCACCGGGCACTTCCTCGATACCCCGTGGCCGCCGCACGCGCATCCGCTGGCAGGCCTGGACAAATAATTACGGAGAAAATATGAGCCATATCGCATTTATCGGACTGGGCAACATGGGCGGGCCAATGGCCCAGAATCTGCTGAAAGCCGGCCATACGCTGAGCGTATTCGACCTTTCGGCCATTGCAACTAAAGTACTTGCCGACGCCGGCGCCCTGGTCGCCCCGTCCGCGCACGCTGCTGTCGACCAGGCCGATATCGTCGTGTCGATGCTGCCGGCCAGCCGCCATGTCGAAGGACTTTTCCTGGGTACCGAGGGCATCATCGGACGCATGCGTCCTGGCGCGCTGATCATCGAGTGCAGCACCATCGCTTCGCAATCGGCCATTGCGGTGGCTGGCGCCGCGACCGCAGCCGGGCTGGCGATGATCGACGCGCCCGTGTCCGGCGGCACCGGCGGTGCCATCGCGGGCACGCTGACCTTTATGGTCGGCGGCCCGGCCGAGGTGCTGGAGCGCGCCAGGCCGGTGTTGCTGGCGATGGGGAAAAATATCTTCCACGCCGGTGCGCACGGCGCAGGGCAAATCGCCAAGATCTGCAACAACATGTTGCTGGGTATTTTGATGGCTGGCACCGCCGAGGCACTGGCGCTGGGCATGGCCAATGGGCTGGACCCACGCGTGTTGTCCGACATTATGAGCAAGAGCTCGGGCCGCAACTGGGTGCTGGACGTGTATAACCCGATACCAGGCGTGATGGAGAACGTGCCGGCATCGCGCGGTTATACGGGCGGTTTCGGCGTCAACCTGATGTTGAAAGACTTGGGGCTGGCGGCGGAATCGGCGATGGCCGCGAAGTCGCCGGTACCGTTGGGTGAGCTTGCGCGCAACTTGTATGCGCTGCACAGCGGTAGCGGCGCGGGTGAACTGGATTTCTCCAGCATTGTGCAGTTGTTGCAAAGTAAAAAGGAGAAATGATGAAGATTCTCGTCCCTGTCAAGCGCGTGGTCGACTACAACGTCAAAGTACGCGTCAAATCCGACGGCAGCGGCGTCGATATCGCCAACGTCAAAATGTCGATGAACCCATTCGATGAGATCGCGATCGAAGAGGCCGTGCGCCTGAAGGAAGCGGGCAAAGTCACCGAAGTGGTGGCCGTGTCGTGCGGCGTGACCCAGTGCCAGGAAACCCTGCGCACCGGTATGGCCATCGGCGCCGACCGCGGCATCCTGGTGGAAACGGCGGTTGAACTGGAGCCGCTGGGCGTGGCCAAGCTGCTCAAGGCGCTGGCCGACAAGGAACAGCCACAGCTGATCATCCTGGGCAAGCAAGCCATCGACGACGATTCCAACCAGACCGGCCAGATGCTGGCTGCCCTGCTGGGCTGGCCGCAAGCGACCTTCGCCTCGAAAGTGGTGCTGGAAGACGGCAAGGCGACCGTTACCCGTGAAGTGGACGGCGGCCTGGAAACCCTGTCGCTGACCCTGCCGGCCATCGTCACCACCGACCTGCGCCTGAACGAGCCGCGCTATGTCACGCTGCCGAACATCATGAAGGCCAAGAAGAAGCCACTGGACACCGTCATGCCGGAAGACCTGGGCGTGGACGTGGCACCCCGTCTGAAGACCCTGAAAGTGGCCGAGCCAGCCAAGCGTTCGGCCGGCATCAAGGTGCCGGACGTCGCCACCCTGGTCGCAAAATTGCGTACCGAAGCCAAAGTCATCTAAGCGCGGCCTGGCCGTCCATCGCAAGGGGAAGACCCTGTATTGTTGATGCGGGCCGCAGCCTGGGCCGCCTCAAGAGGGTATGACTCCGGTTCCAGCGCCGCTGGTTAAACAAAGAGGAAGAATCATGGTCGCATTAGTCATCGCCGAACACGACAACGCTAGCCTGAAGGGCAGCACCCACCACACCGTCACCGCAGCCGCCCAGTGCGGCGGCGACGTCCACGTCCTGGTCGTCGGCGCCAACGCCGGCGCGGCAGCCGCCGCCGCCGCGCAGATCGCCGGCGTGTCGAAAGTGATCTTGGCCGACGCGCCACACTTCGCCGACGGCCTGGCCGAAAACGTGGCCGGGCAAGTACTGGCCCTGGCCGGCGCCTACCGCCACATCCTGGCCCCTGCCACCGCCTACGGCAAGAACATCGCCCCACGCGTGGCCGCCAGGCTGGACGTGGCCCAGATCTCGGAAATCACCAGGGTCGACTCGCCAGACACCTTCGAGCGTCCTATCTACGCCGGCAACGCGATCGCCACCGTGCAATCGTCGGACAAGGTCAAGGTCATCACCGTGCGTACCACGGGCTTCGACGCCGCTGCCGCCACCGGCGGTTCGGCCGCCACCGAAATCGTGGCCGTTGTGGCCGATTCGGGCAAGTCGGCCTTCGTGGGTCGCGAACTGGCCAAGTCGGACCGTCCTGAGCTGACCGCCGCCAAAGTCATCGTTTCCGGTGGACGCGGCATGGGTTCGGGCGAAGCGTTCAAGATACTGGAACCGCTGGCCGACAAGCTGGGCGCGGCCATGGGCGCCTCGCGCGCCGCCGTCGATGCCGGCTACGTGCCGAACGACTGGCAAGTGGGCCAGACCGGCAAGATCGTCGCGCCTACCCTGTACATCGCCGTCGGCATCTCGGGCGCCATCCAGCACCTGGCCGGTATGAAGGACTCGAAGACCATCGTCGCCATCAACAAGGATCCGGAAGCCCCGATCTTCTCCGTGGCCGACTACGGCATCGTGGGCGACCTGTTCGAAGCGGTACCGCAACTGGTCGCAGAATTGAGCGCGTAACCTATCCGGGAACATTGATGAGAATTATTTTGTTGGGCGCCCCTGGCGCCGGCAAAGGCGCCCAGGCCGCATTCTTGAAAGAGCGCTTCGGCATTCCCCAGATATCAACCGGGGACGTGCTGCGTGCCGCGGTCGCGCTAGGAACGGAGTTGGGACTGGCGACAAAAAAATGGATGGATGCCGGCGCCCTGGTGCCGGACGAGGTAATCATCGGGCTTGTCAAAGAACGGCTTGCGTAAAGCGACTGTCAGCAGGGGTATCTGTTTGATGGTTTTCCACGTACGATCCCGCAGGCTGATTAGACGCGTCCATCCGGCATCTGGCACGCGTCCATCCGGCATCGGGCGTCGCTACCCCATCCGGTTTAATCCGCCGAAAGTGCAGGGCGTTGATGACGTGACGGGCGATGCGCTGGTGCAGCGTGAAGACGATACGGCCGTGACGGTAAAAAAACGGCCGGAAATCTACCATGCACAGACGGCACGGCTAATTGCCTATTATAACGACTGGGCGGCCTCCGGTGATGTGGCCGCTCCGGCATATCAAAAGATCGCCGGGGTGGGACCGGTCGAACTGATCTGTGCGCGGGTGCTGGCCATTTTGCAGCCGCCGCCGCGCTAATTATCGGCGCCACTGCTTGCGTTGATTGCCGACATCGCTGAATCAGGCAAAGTGGGCGGAGCGGCAGTGGAACTGGCGCTTGAGCGGCCACATCCCAGTTTCTCGGAAAACGCTACTGCTCCAGCCGCATGTCCCGTATGCGCGAGCCATTGCGATCAACATGGCGTACGTTGATTTGATCAGGATGATGGCGACCGCAACTTCAATCCGATTATCCGTCAGTCGCAAGATAACGACGTAGCGTTGCAAGAGTCACGGCTGAAAGGGGATCTCCGCAATTCCTCAACTGCTGCAAATATTTCGTTGACGACAGATCCTTGAGACACTATCATACCAAAAAATGACAACGTTGGACATTTTGGGTTGACCCCCATTTGCACCGGCGTGTAACTTAGCAAGGAGACAGTGTGGCAACGATTCACGATGTGGCCGAAAAGGCCGGCGTGTCCATTAAGACGGTATCGCGGGTACTCAACGGCGGTACCGAAGTTTCTCAAAAGACCCGCACCCGCATTGAGCAAGCCATGCGCTCGCTGGAGTTTGCGCCGTCGGCGGCGGCTCGCATGCTGCGTGGCCGGCCCACCGGCTTAGTGGCGGTCATCGCAGAGAAGTTGACCACGACCCCGGATTCGTCCGAGATCATCAAGGGTATCCAACTGGTCTGCGAAGAGCAGGGCAAGATGCTGCTGATCGGTGAAACGGGCGGCAACGCGGCTATCGCTGACCGCCTGGTGGCGGACATGCGCGAACGGCGCGTCGAAGCGATCCTGTTTGCAACGCCATTTCACCGGCAAGTCACTGTGGAACCGTTGCTGGGTAGCACGCCCACTGCGCTAGCCAACTGCTTTGAAGTGCCCGGCCGCTATACCCAGGTCGTCCCGGACGATGAGGGCGGCGGCTATGCTGCAGCGCAAATCGTGCTGCAGGCCGGCCACCGCAAGATCGCCTTTCTGCAGCTGATCCCCGGCATGGTAGCGACTGGCCTGCGTTTGCGCGGTTTCCAGCGCGCCATGCAGGAACATGGGGTACCTCCCAACGCTGCATGGCTGATTCATGGCGCGGAAGCGGGGGACGCGGACGAATTCGCGCATCTGAACGATGCCGTCGACCGTCTGTTCGCCAGCGGCGACCGACCTACGGCCATCCTGTGCGGTAACGATAAGATGGCGATGCGCGTCATCTTCATTCTGCAGCGGCGCGGCTTGCGCGTGCCGGCTGACGTCTCCATCGTCGGCTTCGACGACTTCCGTCTGATTTCCGAGGCGCTCGATCCCGGATTGACGACGGTCGCCTTGCCTTACCGTCAGATCGGCGAATTGTCGGCACGCCGCGCATTGGGGCAAGCGCCGGAACCTGCTGGCACCATCCAAGTTCCATGCCTGCCAGTCATGCGCGGCACGGTGGGCGCTCCGCCGGCCGCATCCGGCAAGGGTGCCAAGTCATGAAAAGCCTGTTCAGCATCGTGCTGGCCCTGACGGTGGCGCAATTGCAGGCCGCGCCGGTGGAGATCCGGGTGTGGCGCCACGACACCGGCGACGCCGATATGGCGGCCGGCAAGGCGGCGGTCGAACGCTTCAACCGTGCACAGGACCACTGGAAAGTGGTGGTCGAGGCCATTCCGCAAGGTTCCTACACGGAGTCGATCACTGCCGCCGCCATGGTTGGACAGTTGCCGTGCGTGATAGCCATGGATCAGCCCACGGTACCCAATTTCGCCTGGGCCGGCCACGTGCGGCCGCTCGATGGCCTGCTGCCGGCCGATGCCTTGGACAAGCTGCTGGAAGGCGGGCGCGGCACTTACCGTGGCAAGCTGTACAGCGTCGGCCAGTTCGACGTGGCGCTGGCGTTGTACTCGCGCCGCTCGCAACTGGCCGCGCTCGGCGTGCGGGTGGCCACGATCGACCAACCATACAGCGCGGCCGAGTTCCATGACGTCCTGGCCAAGGCAAAGCTGAGCGGCCACTACCGCTTTCCGCTCGATCTTAACGGACGCTTCAAGGGCGAATGGGTCAGTTACGCATTTGCCCCCTGGCTGCAAAGCGCGGGCACGGACCTGATCGATCGCGGCAATTACTTGCGCGTGGACGGCGTACTCAATAGCGACGCCGCGATCGGTGTCGGCCGCTACTACGGCCGGTTGTTCAAGGACCGTCTGGCCGAGCGTCATCCCGCCGACGAAAAGGCGTTCGAGCAGGGGCGCGCGCTGTTTCACTACACCGGCTCCTGGAAGGCGCGCGAATACGGCGAACGGTTCGGCGCGGATCTGGTGGTGATGCCGCCACCGGACTTCGGCCACGGCCCGAAAATCGGTGCGGCATCCTGGCAGTGGGGCATCACGCGCAGTTGCCGGCAGCCCGAGGGGGCGGCGGCGTTTTTGGCGCACCTGATTTCGACGCCGGAACTGGCGGCGGCCTCGGACATGACCGGGCTGGTGCCCGTGAGCGCCGAGAGCGCCGCGCTGACGCGGCATTACCGGCCGGGTGGCGACTGGCGCATCTATTTTGAATTCGCCCGGCGCTACGCGGTGCCGCGGCCTGCCACGCCGGCCTATCCGGCGATGTCATCCGCCTTTGAACAGGCCATGAACGATATCCGCAGCGGCAAAGACGCCGCCGAGGCACTGGATCAGGCGGTCGAAGCAACGGAGCACAACCTGGCGCGCAACAATGGCTACGGCTTTGTCGCCGGCAAGACGAAGGAGGGCTTATGAAAATCAAACTCGGCCAGGACAGCCCTATTGCGGTAGCGCTGTTCGCGTCGCCCGCGCTGCTGCTCTTCCTGTTGTTCGTGGCGCTGCCGATGCTGCTGGCGGCCGGCGCCACGTTCACCAATCACCGCCTGGTGTCGCCCGAACCGACGCGGTACGTAGGATTGGAAAACTACCGTCGGTTGCTGGCGCTGGAACTGGCCGTGATCGAGCCGCTGCGCGACACGCAAGGCGCGGTCCTGCGCGACGAGGATGGCGTGCGCTATCCGACCTGGCGCCAGGTGCGCAAGGCGCAGCCTGCGCTGGACGGTTATCGTGAAGCGTTCCATCTGGACCTGGGCCAGTCGCGTATCGTGCTGGCTGCCAGCGATCCGCTGTTTTATCGCGCGTTGATCAACACATTCCTGTTCGCGGCGATGGTGCTGCCGCTGCAGTGCGGCGCGGCGCTCGGCCTGGCGCTGCTGGTGAACCAGAAGGTACGCGGTCGCATTCTTTTCCGCACCCTGTACTTCGCGCCGGTGGTGACCTCGATGGTGGTGGCCTCCATCGTCTGGACCTTTCTGCTCAATACCGACCGCGGCCTGCTCAATGAACTGCTGCGCGGCCTGCTGCATGACCCCAACGCCGGCCCCGACTGGCTGGGCGACAGCCACTATGCCTTGCCGGCCATCGCGCTGATGTCGGCCTGGCAGGGCGCCGGCTTCCAGATGCTGGTCTTCCTGGCCGGTTTGCAGTCGATCTCGCCGGAGTTGTACGAGGCGGCCACCCTGATGGGGGCCAACGCCTGGCAGCGCTTTGTGCATGTCACCCTGCCGGGCTTGCGCAATACCATCATCTTCGTGCTGTTGTCGACCACCTTGCTGGCATTTGGCCTGTTCACCCAGGTCGATGTGATGACCTCCGGCGGACCGCTGGATTCGACCGCGACGGTTGTATACCACGCGGTGCGCAGCGGTTTCAAGGAGCAGGACGTGGGCTACGGCTCGACCATCACCCTGGTGTTCTTTGCCATCGTGCTGGCCTTGTCGGTAGTGCAGCGGATGCTGGTTTCGAAAGGAGAATCCAAATGATGCCGATCTGGCACAAGAGGCTGCGCGGCGGCCTGCTGTTTGCGGCGATGAGCGCGCTGGGCGTGCTGTTCGTCGCCCCCTTGCTGTTCATGTTCATCAGCTCGTTCAAGAGCGACGACGCCATTTTTGCCAACCTGAGCAGCTGGTCCGCCTATCTGCCGTCCGCCGCCTGGTCCGCGCGCAATTACCGGGCCGTGTTCGAGAAGAGCGACTTGCTCTCGTTCATGTTCAACTCCACGGTGATTTCGGCGCTGATCGTGGTCGGCGGCGTGCTGGTCAACAGCATGCTGGCCTTCGCTCTGGCACGCCTGCGCTGGCGCGGCAGGCAGACGGTGCTGGCGCTGGTGGTGGCGCTGCTGGTGGTGCCGTTCGAGGTCATCGCCATTCCACTGCTGTCGCTGGTGGCGCAGTTGCCCTGGCCAGCCATCGAGCAGGGCCGGCTTGTGCTGCACAGCGGCTGGTTCAACAGTCTGCACGTCCAGGTCATTCCCTTTCTCGCCAATGCGTTCTGCGTATTCCTGTTCTATCAGTTCTTCCGCGACATCCCGCCGGAACTGGACGAGGCGGCGAAGATGGACGGCGCCGGCCCATGGACCGTGTACGCCAGGATCATCATGCCCAACAGTGGCCCGGTGATCGCAACGGCCGCCATCGTGCTGTTCATCTCGGCCTGGAACCAGTACCTGTGGCCGATCATGGTGGTGCAAGGCGAAGCCTTCCGGCCCGTGCAACCTGGCATACAGCAGTTTTTTGGACGCGCCAATTCGTGGGGCCAGATCATGGCCTACGCATCGGTCATCACTCTTCCCGTGCTGGCGGTATTCCTGGCTTTCCAGCGGCAATTTGTCGCCTCGGTGGCGGGAACCGGCATCAAGGGCTAACTTTGGACGCATCATGACATTGAAACTCGACGATAAATACATCTGGGACTTCTGGCATTTCGCCGAAAACGGCGAGCAGCATCTGTTCTTCCTGCAGGCCGACCGTGCCATCGGCAATCCGGACCTGCGCCACTGGAACGTCTCCATCGGACACGCGGTGTCGTCCGACCTGCGCAACTGGACCGCGCTGGGAACGGTGTTCGGCCCGGCGGCCAGTCCGGCATGGGACGACTACACCACCTGGACCGGCTCGGTGATCCAGGCCGAGGGTCGCTACCACCTGTTCTATACCGGTACCTGTCGTGCCGAGAACGGCATGCGCCAGCGCATCGGCCACGCCACGTCGGACAGCGTCAACGGTCCCTGGGTGCGCGTCGGTAGTGGCCTGGCATTGGACCTGGACGAACAATACTATGAGGAATACGCGGCGGGACGCTGGCACGACCGCGCGTTGCGCGACCCCTGGGTGCTGCCACAGAAGATAGATGGCGTCTACCACATGTTCTACACGGCGCGCCGCAACGATGGCCCGCTGTACGAGCGTGGCGTGGTCGGGCATGCCGTGTCGCCCGACCTGGTCCATTGGAAGGCGACGGCGCCGGTCTACGACGGCGGCCACTACGGACAACTGGAGGTGCCCCAGATCTTCGAGCGCGACGGACGATGGTACTGCGTGTTCTGCAATATCGCCGATCACTGGTCGGAGGCGATGCGCGCGCAGCATGGGGGAGGGGTATCGGGCACCCATTATCTGGTCGCCGACCATCCACTCGGTCCCTGGCAGCCCGCGCCGGGCTTCCTCGACGGGGCCTTGCCATGCCGCCGTTACGCGGGGAAAATCCTGCGTGATCCGCTGACGGGCAAAGACTGCCTGATGGCCTTTGCCGACACCGGCGCCGACGGCCAGTTCGGCGGCTATATTGTCGATCCGATTCCGCTGCGCCTTGAGCAGGGCCGCTACGGCATCGATGATTTTTTGGGTGAAAAATGACAACGATAGACAATGCATGGCGCAGGGTGTGCTTGGCCACGCTGCTGGTGGCCGGGCTGGCGGCGCAGGCAGTGACGCCGCCGCTGGCGCACTGGTCGCTGGACGAGCAGACCGGCAGCGCGACCGCCGAGGCCCGGTCGGGCCGTCGCGACCCGGTCCATTACGTGTTCAACCACGCGCGCTATAAGCCCGACTCGGCGCCGCAGTGGCGTTCGTCCACCAACTGCATCCATCAGGGTTGCCTGTTGTTCGACGGCTATTCGACCGACGTGACCGCGCCGGCGTTGACCACGGCCCAGCTGGAACAAGGCTTTACGCTCAGCGCGTGGGTCGCGCCGCATGCCTTCGAATGGGGCGACGGCGGGCATTACTCGGCCTTCCTCAGCCAGTTCGACGGCGAGGCCAAGCAGGGCTTTTCGTTTGGCGTCTATCGCTTCGGCACCTGGGGCATACAGCTCGGTTTCGGCAACGCCATCGTCGACGTGCGCGTCATGCAGCAAAAGCTGCCGCGCGACACATGGTCGCACGTGGCGGCCAGCTACGACCCGGCCAGGCACCTGGTCGCCCTGTTCCTCAATGGCGAACGGGTGGTCAATGTGGCGGCGCCCACTGACGGCGCATTCAGCATGCCGGACCGGCCGCTGACCATAGGCCGTCATACGCAACCGGAAACGGTCGGTGGCGTGTTCCAGCTCAATACCTTCCTCGGCCTGATGGACGAGGTGCGCATCAGCGCCCAGCCGTCCGAGCCGGCCATGCTGGCGCAGCAGGTGGCGGCCGATCTGGCGCCGCATGGGGGCAGCGCGCCGCGTCCGGCGCCCGCCGCATTGACCATCGCCGCGTCCACCTTCGACGGCGACCGCGACCGCCCGCAGTATCACCTGATCCCCGACGCCGGCTGGATGAACGAGCCGCACGCACCGTTCTACTATCGCGGCCAATATCACCTGTTCTTCCAGAAAAATCCGTTTGGACCATTCTGGCATCAGATCCACTGGGGCCATTGGGTCAGTCGCGACCTGGTGCACTGGCGCGAGCTGCCCATCGCCCTGACGCCGGAAGACGACGGGCTGGCGCCCGATGCGATCTGGTCCGGCAGCGCGAGCTATGCCGCGGACGGCACGCCGGTGCTGTTTTTCACCGCCGGCAATGACGCTGCAAGGCCCAACCAGCGTACCGGCATGGCGACCCCGCATGACTTGGACGATACCGACCTGGTCCGTTGGGACAAGTATCCGACGCCGGTCACGCTACAGCAGGAAGGCATGGGGCGCTACGGCGAATTCCGCGATGCCTTCGTGTTCCGCGACGGCGCCAAACAGCGCTGGTTCCAGCTGGTTGGCTCGGCGCTGCCCGGGGGCAGTGGCACCGCGCTGGTGTATGAATCGTCCGACCTGCGCCACTGGGCGCCGCGCGGCCCGCTCTTTTCCATCGACGTCAAACAGCATGCAGGTTTCGACCGCACCTGGGAGTTGCCGGTACTGCTGCCCGTCGGCCGCGGCGCGGACGGCCGCGAGCGGCACGTCTTCCTGACCGACGTGCACGGCCAGGCCTATTACTGGATCGGGGTGTTCGACCCAGCCACCGCCCGCTTCACGCCGGACGTGGCGGCCCCGCGCGTGTTCGATGTCGGCCAGGGGCACTTCTCAGGACCGAGCGGCTTCGTCGATCCGGCGACCGGACGTACCATCGTGTTTTCCATCGCCCAAGGCGAGCGCTCGTTGCAGGCCGAATGGGATGCCGGATGGGCGCACAACGGCGGTTTGCCGGTCACGCTGGCGCTGGGCAGCGACGGCGATCTGCGGCTGGCCCCGATCAGCGAACTTGCCAGCCTGCGACGCCAGCCCTTGCTGGACCTGCGCGACACCAGTGTGGCCGAAGCGGCCGCCGCCCTGGAAAAGCTGCACGGCGACACGCTGGAAATCGAACTCGAATTGGCGCCAGGGACGGCTGCCGGCCGGCGCGGCGTGAGCGTGCGCGTGGCGCCTGGCCAGGCCGAGCACACCGACCTGTATGTCGACACCGCGCGTCAACGCCTGGAAATCGACCGCAGCCGCACCAGCACCAAACAACCCTACGGGGTGCAAGGCGGCGCCTTCGACCTCGGCGCCGAGCACCTGCGTCTGCGGCTGTTCCTGGACCGCTCGATGGTGGAGGCCTATGTCAACGAGCGCAAGAGTCTCACCAGCCGCGCGTATCCGGCGCGACCCGATGCCGATGGCCTGGCGCTGCTGGCCGCCCCCGGCGACCGGATCGTCTCGCTCAAGGTATGGGCAATGGACACGACAACGAAGAGGAATTGACATGGCAACCATCACATTGCAGGGCGTGGGCAAGACTTACCCAGGCAAGGACGCACGCTACATTCTGCAAGGCGTCGATTTCACCATCGCGGACGGCGAATTCGTGGTGCTGGTCGGCCCGTCCGGCTGCGGCAAGTCCACCTTGCTGCGCATGATCGCGGGGCTGGAGGAAATCAGCGCCGGCGAAATCCGCATCGACGGCGAGCGCGTCAACGATACGCCGCCCGCCAAGCGGGGGCTGTCGATGGTGTTCCAGAGCTACGCGCTATACGCCCACATGAGCGTATTCGAGAATATCGCCTTCGGCCTGCGCCTGGCGCGCACACCCAAGGCCGAGATCAAGTCGGCGGTGCACGCCGTGGCCAAGATGCTGCAGATGGAGCACCTGCTGGAGCGGCGGCCGCCGCAACTGTCGGGCGGACAGCGCCAGCGCGTTGCGATCGGCCGGGCCATCGTGCGCAAACCGCGCGCCTTCCTGTTTGACGAGCCGCTGTCGAACCTGGACGCGGCGCTGCGCGCCGACATGCGGGTGGAGATCGCCCGCCTGCACAAGCAGCTGGCCGCCACCATGGTCTACGTCACGCACGACCAGGTCGAAGCCATGACCTTGGCGGACCGCATCGTCGTGCTGGGGCCGGCCGGAGTGCAGCAAATCGGCGCGCCGATGCACCTGTACGAGCGGCCCGCCAACGTATTCGTGGCCGGCTTCATCGGCAGCCCGAAGATGAATCTGCTGGCCGGCACGCTGGCGCCGGGGCGCTTGCGTCTCGGCGAGGCATTCCTGCCTTGGCAGGCGGCCGAAGAGGGGGCGACGCCGGTGGCCGTCACGGTCGGCATCCGGCCCGAACACCTGGTGCCTGATGCGGATGGGGCGATCCAGGGGGAAGTGTTGCTGGTCGAGCGGCTGGGCGCGGAATCGTATGTTCATCTCGGCGTGGCCGGACTGGAACGGCCGTTGATGGTGGTGGTGCAGGACGAGCCGCCGCTTGCCGGCAGCAGCTGGCGGGTCAGCCCGGCCGCCGGCAAGGTGCACGTGTTCGATCAGGCAGGGCAGCGCATCGAAGCGCGCGTGCCAGCAGAAACTGACAGTAGCAACGCCGGCGTGTCCGGCATATCGGAGGCGGCATGATCATCGTTTGTGGCGAGGCTTTGTTTGACGTGTTCCCGGATGGCGATCACGCGCGCGGTTACGCGCTGTCGGCCAGGGTCGGCGGCTCGCCGTTCAACCTGGCGATCGGGTTGGCGCGACTGGGTGCGCCGTCGTTGTTCTTTGGCGGTCTGTCGGCCGACCTGTTCGGCCGCAAGCTGGCCGCGACGCTGGCAGGCGAGGGCGTGGACATCCGTAGCGCGCCCCGGCCCGCGGCGCCGACCGCGCTGGTCATGGTCGACCTGGACCCCGATGGCGTGCCGGACTATACCCTGTACGGCACGGCGACGGCCGATCGGGCGGTGGCGGCGGACGATCTGGCGGCCCTGCCATCCGACGCCGCCGCGGTCCATGTCGGCTCCTATTGCATGGTGGTGGAGCCAGTGGCGTCGACGCTGCGGGCGCTGGTGACGCGCCAGCGCGGTCGCAGCCTGATCGCCTTCGATCCCAATGTGCGGCTGACCATTGAGCCCGACCGGCAGCGCTGGATCGACGCCATCGCCTGGATGTTGCCGGTAACGGATCTGCTCAAGATCAGTGACGAAGACATCGCCCAGCTCTACCCGGACCTGGCGCCACAAGCTTTCATGGAACTGGCGCTGCGCAGCGGTGTGGCGCTGGTGGTGGTTACCCGTGGCGGGGAGGGCGTGCTGGCGGCGACCGCCGCGCTGGCGCCGCTGGCACTGCCGGCGCTGACGGTGGATGTGGTCGATACCGTGGGGGCCGGTGACACTTTCCAGGCCGCGCTGCTGTCCTACCTGGCGCGGCACGCCATGCTGACGCGCGCTGCGCTGGAGGCGCTGGACCGGCAGGCCCTGCAAGCGGCACTGCGCTTTGCCGCGCGGGCGGCGGCCATCACCTGTTCCCGGCGCGGCGCGGACTTACCTCGGCTGGAGGAGGTGCGAGCGGACGATTAAGTAACTGAAGCAGGAATGACAACGTTAGACAGCCAAGAGCTATCACCCAAGCGGCGGTTGAGCGCCGATAATCATAAAAGGAGATGCAACATGACTTACTCGATCACCCGTTACCTCGCCCGTTCGGCGGCACTGGCCATATGCCTGGCGCCGGCGCTGGTGTTCGCCCAGCAGCAGAGCGGCGCGGCAGCCCCGGCCCAGCCAAACGCCGAGGCCAGTGGCGCGGATCCGTCGGCCGTCGTCATCGTCACCGGCGTGACCAAGACCACGACCAAGAAGAATGCGACATTCTCGATCAACACCCTGGGCGGCGAAGAGATCCAGCGTCTGGCGCCCATGAGCACCGCCGACCTGCTGGCCAACTTCCCCGGCATCTATTCGGAGGGCAGCAGCGCGGGCGAGGCCAGCAATAACATCACGGTGCGCGGCCTGCCCGTCACCGGTGGCTACCGCTTCGCGCCGCAGTTGATCGATGGCTTGCCCGCCTACGAGGAACCGGAAGCGCCATTCATGAACAACGACGTGTTCATCCGCGACGATCTGATGACCGACAGCGTGGAGGTGGTCAAGGGCGGCCCGGGCGGCATCCTGTACTCGAACGGCCTGGGTGCGACGGTCAATCACGTCACCCGCACCGGTGGCGACCATCTGGCCGGCGGCTACAAGATCGAATACGCGGACTACGGCTTTATCCGGCAGGACGCATTCGTTTCCGGCCCGCTCAGCCCGAACCTGACGGGTGCGGTGGGCGGCTTTTACCGCCGCAGCAACGGCATCCGCGACACCGGCTATACCGCCGACCGCGGCGGCCAGGTACGGGGCAACCTGGTCTACACCAGCGACGACCACATGACCACGGCGCGCGCCGACGCGCTGCTGATCAACGACCGCACCGCGTTCTACCAGAACCTGCCGATTTCCGTGCCGCGCTTCAACGCCAGCGGCACGCCGGCCAACCCGACCGTCATCAAGCAGGACACCATCCAGCCCCTGGGCATCGACTTTGCGCATGGCACCACGGCGTCGCCGTACAATCGCACCTTCAATATGATGGGGGAGTACGGTAGCCGCACCATCGACCAGGCCGACGGTATCCATCCGGACTTCAGGATGCTCACGCTCAGCGGTTCGCACGAACTGGCCAATGGCTGGAAGCTGTCCTCGGGCTTGCGCTATACGACTGGTAGCAATGGCTTCAATGCCGTGTTTACCGGCAATGACACTGCCACGGCGTCCAATTTCCTGAATGCCCGTTACCAGAACGACGTGATCTCGCCGGCCCATGGCGCGGCGCTGGGCTGCAATCTGAACAATGCCAAGCTGATTGGCTACTTCAACGTCCCGGCCAGCAATCCGTGCGCGGCCTTCGCCAACATCAGCCGCGACGACTTTATCCGTAAATACGCCAAAGCCACCGGCGTGGTCGGACACTACCTGAACGACGGCTCGCCGGTGCCCGGCACGGCTACGTTGAACTTCGCGGTACCGTTCATCGCCAATGTCGACGCCACCAGCACCTCGCTCGACCTCAAGGCTCAGAAGTCGTTCCAGTTGCAAGGTACCCACGACCTGACCATGGGCATCTACAAGAGCCGCTACAGCTATGCGCCCAACTTCCAGGCCGGTTTGCTGGTCACAGACGTGGCGGCGCGGTCGCGGCCGGTGGAGTTGACGGCTGTCGACGCCCAAGGCCAGCAGGTTGGCCCGAGCCTGACGTCCGGCAGTGCGATCCTGCCTGGCTGGTTTGGTTTCGTCAGCCAGATCCATGGCGATGGCAACGCGGCCTATCTGCTCGATCATTGGGAAACCATGGGCAACAAGCTGAAGATCGATGCCGGCGTGCGCTGGCAAGACCTGAAGGCGGATGTGGTGCGGCGCGACCGCAACACGACGGTCGACCTGACGCCGGCCGGGACGGTGGTCGGCTCGACCCAGGACACGGCTGCCGATAACGAGATCAGCTTCCCCGGCGCGCCATCCACGCTGAACAAGACCTACCATGGTCTGGGCTGGTCGCTGGGGGGTAATTACAGCTTCAGCAAGGCGCTGGCGGTGTATGCCCTGGCATCGAATTCGTTCCGCTTGCCCAGTCTGCAGGACTTGAATGACCTCGCCGTCGCCGGGGCCACGGTGGTCAACGGTAAGCAGGTGGAGGTCAGCGCGGTCGAGCATATCCGCCAGTATGAGATGGGCCTGCGGTATTTGACACGTGGCTTCGGCGCCTCGGTGGCTGTGTTCTACAATAATTTCTCGCCACGCAGCGCGGTCAATGTCTACAAGGATATCCAGTCCGCGTCCTGCGCAACGCAGGGGGGCGTCACGCAGATCAATTCGTGCCCGGATGTCGCGCAGCTCTACAAACGCGGCGTACAGAACGTGGGCACCGAAGTGGAATTGAGCTGGCGTCCGGCGGCGCTGGCAGGCCTGGAATTGAAGGGGAATGTGGTGCTGCAGAATCCCAAGGTCACGGGCGCCAACTACACCATCACACAGGAAGACAAGGATGCGCAGGGTGTGATCACGGGCTACCACTACGTGCCGATCAGCGAAGACGGCCGCCGGCCGCGCCGGCTGCCGAAAGTCATGGTCAACCTGATGCCATCATATGACCTGCTGAGCCTTACCGGCGTGCCGGTCAGTCTGTACGCGCAGTACCAGTACTATGGCTCGCGCTTTTCGGAGGCGACCGACAACAACGTGACGTTGTATCCGGCTTACCACATCATCAACGCGGGCGCGCAATATCAGATTTCCGAACGCCTGAGCGCGCATCTGCATGTGGCTAACCTGACCAACCAGCTGTCGTTCACCGAGGGTGATCCCTTGTTCAGCGATCTGCTGTCGCCGGATGGGACGCGCAACCGGGGCGTAGCGCGTCCCTTGTTTGGCAGAACTGTACGGTTCAGCTTGTCTTACATGTTCTAACGCTAGGCATTGGGGCAATGGTTGACGATCTGCCGGCATGGCCTGTCGCCGACAGATCGTCAATATGACCTTCAGCATTGGAGGGCTGGTCCGGCAAGTTGCATGGGCAGAGTCCGTTCGCGGAAACGGGCGCCTCTATCCGATCGTTGTCCGGAGCCTCCGCAGGCCTTGGCGCGCTTTACAGCGCGCCTTTTTTTATTCCGGTCGTTGATCGGGTATTCGATTTTGACGAATTGCGTCCCGCACTCGATTATCTTGCGACAGGAAGACGCTTCGGCAAGATGTATGTATATCCACATCTGAGTTGTGGCGACCTGGCGGCCCGACAAGGTGGACGGATCAGATTGGGAACGCTCAAAACCACTGTCGTCGAGGGCGGCCCAACCAAGGGGGACTGCCTGGTGCAAATTGGACGCCACCGACATCGGCTTGAGCACGAATTCACCTCGCCGTAATCGCGCTACGTTCAGATTCATTGCATATCCCTTAGAAGACGTGGCATTCGGAGCATTGGACAGAGCTCAATATAAAAATCAAACCCGGGCCTGCCGACTACGGAAGAATGCCGCGTCTCTGCCGCGCAGCGGGGCGTTGTAAGTGAATTCTGAATTCTCTAGTGGCGATTTTTCTTCGGCCGCATTGGGGCCGCCGCGCACTGATGACGACTTACCTCAACATCCCACAGCGCCCCCATCGGTGTCCCGTACTTCGGCCACTCCATCCTTTGACAGCCAATGCAGGATGGATTGGGCCGCTCAAGGAAGGCGGACTGCCCAACCGACGTTTGTATGCGGAATACCCGAGGAAATTTGCCCTTGACTTAAGTGAAACATAATTCTAGTATAAAGTAGAATTCGAATTCAGTTAGTGCTGTCGGATTCTGCTTGATTGCTGCATTTTTATAAAAATTACATTCTATTAATGATATAAGGAGACAATAGTGCACCATCGCTCTACACATCCTCACGCGGCCGCTACGCTCGCCGTGTTCGCCGCCCTCGGGCTTGCAGCCTGCGGCGGTAGCGACAGTCCGGGGAACCAGTTGTCTGCTTCGCAGACGTCCTCCGTGACAGCCCAGAAAGCCTGCGAGACGCTCAAAGGGAAAATGATAGGCGGGGCAGCGATCGATGCGGCGACAATGGTCGATGCCGTCGCAGCCAGTCCGGCTTACTGCAAGGTAAGCGCTACCATTGCGCCTTCTCTTATTCTTGAACTGGACCTTCCCAATAACTGGAACGGGAAACTCTTGTATGCCGGAGGAGGTGGGTATGACGGGTCGATCCAGGGCTTCTTGTTTAGCGGCCCTGGTGGTCTTGCAGAAGGGTACGCTGTCGTGCAAAGCAACGGAGGTCACGCCGGCTCTCCCGTCGATGCATCGTTCGCATTGGATACGAACCTCGCCTATTTGTTCGGGCCGGGTTCGGTGCCGACTGTGACTGCCGTAGCGAAGCAAATGTTGCAGGCTGCGTTTGGCAAGGGCCCAGAACGCGCCTATTTCGAAGGCTGTTCGAACGGTGGCCGGGAAGCATTGATGGCCGCGCAACGGGAACCATACCTTTTCGACGGGATCATCGCACGGGCGCCGGCGTACGACTGGCCGGGATTCACGGGGGCATTCAACCGCAACGCCAAGGCCATCGCCGCCCCAGGCGCCGCGTTCACGAGTGCGAAAGTCGCGCTGCTCGCGAAGGCGGTGCGCGACGCGTGCGACGCGAAGGATGGCATAGTCGATGGGCTCGTGTCGAATCAGTCCGCCTGCGTTGTCGACCCGAGTGTGCTGCGCTGCCCTGCCGGAGCAGATACTGGCGACACCTGCCTGTCGGACGCACAACTGGCGGTCGTGAATACCTGGACCACTCCCGTGAGTTTCGGTAACGGCGCGTACAAGTACCAAGGATGGGCGCTGAGCGGCAATGAGGATGACCTGGGAGTGGGGTTCGGTGGAGGCTGGAACAGTTGGCTCACGGGCAGTACTGGGAATGGTAGCGATTCGCTTCAGTTCCTGCTCCAGGACGCCACCGTCAAGTACTATCTGGCGAGGGATTCCAAGGCAAACTCCCTCGTCTACAATTGGGACTCGAACCAGCAAGGATTATTCACGCTGGCGGCGCTTAATAGTGCCACGAATGCCGACCTTCGTCCTTTCATGAGCAACGGTGGGAAGTTGATGCTCTGGCATGGGACCAACGACATGGCGCTGAGTCACCGGGCAACCACTGCGTATTATGAAAGCGTGAAGACGGCAGTGGGTGGGCAGTCGGCGCTCGATAAATTTGTACGCTACTACCAGGCGCCCGGTGTCAATCATTGCGCTGGCGGCCCAGGTGCCGACTCGGTGAACCTGGTGACCGCGTTAGACAAGTGGGTTACGCAAGGAATCGACCCTGGCCAACTCACGGCCTCCAAAATCAAGGCCGACGGCAGCGTCGCCTTTACGCGGCCATTGTGCCAGTACCCGCAATACCCACGCTATACGGGACCGGCAAACGACGTAAACGCAGCGAAGCTGGCAGCTAATTACACTTGCACCACACCTTCGTGACAGGGTTTGAGGCCGGAGAGGAAATGCTCTCCGGCTCTAACATTTCCACGTTGGACGGCGCGATGGATTATTCCCGCTGACGAAGCGGCTCAAGCACGGCCGCTTTCTTCGGTAGCCAATAGCCGAGTCAGTGATGCTGCAGATTTGCAATTCGTCAGCTACGTCTGCTTGGGGGCGTTATTTCTTATAGATACCGCAGGCGACAGTCAGATCGCCGAATTTCTCGACATAGGTCGACTTGGGCTCGATCACCTTCGTCACAGGGTTTGGCCATTTGTACTCCACCCAGCCACTCCGGTTCTTTTGGGCCATGTCGATCAATGTTTTGATGAATTGCTTTCCATCGGCGTCTTTCATTTCAATCAACGACTTGCCAATAATTCTAGGGTTCGCCCCATGGGCCACCATGGTTCCTTTCGCATCGAGCACCGCGATATACAGATCCCGATCGACGAAGGGGCCAGATGTGTCGTTGAACTGCTTGAAAGCTTCATCCTTTCCTTTTTTGTCGAGCAGGGCGATGGCCCTTTTCACCATGGAAAGCGCCTCATCGGCAGTCCCTATATCAGACGCTTGCGAGGTGAGAATCTGGCCAAGGAACAGCACTACCAGGAACTTGAGAAGAGTTTTCATGATTGACCTATTGAGGTTATAGAACGGAGTAATTTCGGGATCATGAGAAGACCGACGTGGGGCGTGCCCTGGCTTCTAAGTGAACCGTAATTTCCTTAACAGTAGATTCCTTCCATCAAGAAGTCAAGGTCTGCCACTTCACAGCATTGTTGCATTGGCGCAACGATAAGCTAGCCGCCAGTATGTGTCCGGTACCGTTTTCATTCTTCAACCTATCCATACGCCCAGTTGCAGAGGGGAGGAGGCTCCGGTGAGCATGCCCACCGCATGGACTCTAGGAGTCCAAGCGCATGTGGCGACACGCCAAACTTACCCTTGACTTAAGTGAATTATGGTTCTAATATTTGTAAGTGGAATTTGAATTCACTTAAGGATCTGGCGCCATTATCGATGGTCGTCCGTTTTTCTAAAAAGATGCCTAAAGAGCACTCAAGGAGAAGGAATCTTCTCTTTCTTACTAAACCCAGGAGATGAGTTATGTCGTTTTACTGTGCGAGACAAATACGGTTCCCTTCGGAATCACTGCCCTTTGGTGTGTCAGCTGGGGTGATGGCCCTGGCCTGGGCTGAACCCGCCGCACGCACCTGCCGGAGGTAATGAGATGTCTACCATAAATATCCAAAAAATCATTGATGAGTCCAAATTCAACGGTTATCACGGCTTGATCTTGTTCTGGTGCTTTCTGATCCTGGTGCTGGATGGCTACGATCTCGCGGTGGTCGGGGCGGCGCTGCCCCTGATCATGAAGGAAATGGGCGTGACCGCCACCACGGCCGGCTTTATGGCGAGTTCGGCGCTGTTTGGGATGATGCTCGGGGCGATGTTCTTCGGGACACTCGCCGACAGGCTGGGGCGACCGCGCATGCTGGTGTTTTGCATCGGCCTGTTCAGCGTGTTCACCGCCGCCGCCGGCCTGACGCACGATCCGCTGACGTTCAGCTTGACGCGGTTTGTCGCCGGCTTGGGTATCGGCGGCGTGTTGCCCATCGCGGCGGCGCAGATGGGCGAATACGCGCCGGTGTCGATCCGAACGCGCCTGGTGGCGATTGTATTTGCGGGATACGCGGTGGGTGGCATCCTGGTCGCCTTGACGGGGAAACAACTGATCCAGGACTTCGGCTGGCAGTCCGTGTTTTATGTCGCCGGTCTTCCGGTCTTGCTGATTCCCTTGATCCTGAAGACGATGCCGGAATCGGTTCCCTACCTGATCAGGCGTGATCGCGGCGCGGACCTGCGCAAGCTGGTTGGCAAGATCGTCCCCGGTTACACCTTGCCGTCCGGCGCGCAATTTGTTGCATCGGCCAATCTCGGCGCCAATCGCGCGCCGGTCCTCGAACTCTTTCACGATCGGCGTGGCTTCAGCACCGTCATGATCTGGATCGCCTTTTTCTTTGGGTTGTTCATGGTGTACGCGCTCAGCTCATGGTTGACCAAGCTGCTGGCCTTGTCCGGCTACAGCCTGGGCTCGGCACTGAATTTCATACTGGTGTTCAACATCGGCGCCATCGTTGGCGCGCTCGGCGGCGCCTGGCTAGGTGATCGTTTCAACATCAAGTATGTATTGGTGAGCCTCTACGCGGTTGGCGCGGTTTCCCTGACACTCATGGGTTTCGTCAAGTCCTCCGAACTGCTGTTCGTGATGGTTTTCATCGTTGGCGCGACCACCCTCGGTACGCAGCTGGTCGCTTATGCCTATGCGGCCGCCTTCTATCCGGCGGCCATCCGTTCCACCGGCGTGGGTTTTGCTTCGGGAATCGGACGGGCCGGCGGGATACTGGCGCCCATCATGATCGGCGCATTGGTCGCCTTGAATTTACCCCTGGAGCAAAATTTCATGGCGATCGGATTGGCCGGACTGCTGGGAATGATTTCGGTGGTGTTGATCAATCACCGCTTATGCGATTCGGTGAACAATGCCGCCGCCGCGTAGCGGGTGGGGAGGCGATGCTCGGGCCGCCCGATGACGAAAACTCGGCGGCGCCGAACGAAGATTTTTTTGCTTGGACGATGAATGATGAATATACGATTAGCGACGCCGCCGGAGGTGGCGGCCGGCGAACTGCGAAGGACGGTCGATTGGGCGCTCGGCACCCGCCGCTCGATTCGTGCCTTCCTGCCCACGCCGGTTTCCAGCCATGATGTAACGGCGATTCTGGACGTGGCGCGGTATTGCGCATCCGGGGTGAATACTCAGCCTTGGCATGTCCACGTTGTCGTAGGGGCGGCGAAGGAACGCTTAAGCGAGGCAATTCTGAGGGTTTATGAGGACCCTTCCCGGATGGCCGCGCTTGATGAACCATATGACTACTATCCGCAGGAATGGATTTCACCCTATATCGACCGGCGACGCAAGGTCGGCTGGGATCTTTACAGCTTGCTTGGCATCGAAAAAGGCGACAAGGCCCGCATGCATGCCCAGCACGGTCGCAACTACCGCTTCTTTGGGGCGCCGGTCGGGTTGATGTTCACAATAGACCGTCATATGGGGCGGGGCAGCCTGATCGACTATGGCATGTTTTTGCAGAACATCATGATCGCGGCACGGGGGCGGGGGCTGGACACCTGCCCTCAAGCGGCTTTTAACGCGTTTCACCAAGTCATTGCCGAGCAACTGGACATTCCGGACCAGCAAATGTTTGTCTGCGGTATGAGCCTCGGTTACGCCGATACGAGCCGCGTTGAGAATTCACTCGTTACCAACCGTGTGGCGGTGGAGGAATTCACGACTTTTCATCAACGATAATAATGGAGACAGAAATGAGCGCATCCGCTTACGCACACGGCCTCGACAAGAATCCGGCCAACCATGTTCCCTTGACGCCGCTCGCGTTCCTCGATCGCACGGCCGATATCTATCCGCAGCGCGCCGCTATTGTGCATGGCGCCTTCCGTCAGACTTGGGCGGAGACGCGCGAGCGCTGTTACCGTCTTGCCTCCGCGCTGGTGGGACTGGGGATCCAGGCCGGCGACACGGTGTCCATCATCGCGCCCAACACGCCCGCCATGTTGGAGGCCCACTTCGGCGTGCCCTTGTCCGGCGCGGTGCTCAATGCCATCAACTGCCGCCTCGACGCGGAAGGCGTGGCCTTCATCCTGCGGCACGGCGAATGCAAGTTGCTGCTGGTGGACCGCGAGTTCGCGCCGCTGGTCACGGCGGCGCTCCAGGGGATGGCCAGCCCGCCGCGCGTGATCGACATCAACGACCACCTGGCGCCCGAAGGCCCGACCATCGGCGAGACCGACTACGAATCCTTGTTGGCCACCGGCGATCCAGCCTTCGCGGGGCGTTGGCCAACGGACGAGTGGTCGCCGATCGCGCTGAACTACACCTCGGGCACCACAGGGGACCCAAAGGGAGTGGTGCCGAGCCATCGGGGCACTTATCTCATGAGCCTGCTGCAGATGACCAACTGGCCGCTCCCGCGCGCGCCTGTTTATCTGTGGACGCTGCCGATGTTCCATGCGAACGGTTGGTGTTTCACCTGGGCGATCACGGCGGCTGCCGGCACGCACGTCTGCCTGCGCAAGGTCACGGCGGCCAATGTGTTCGCCGCGATCGCTGAACATGATGTCGATCACTTTTGCGCCGCACCCATCGTGTTGGCGGGCATCGCCAGCACACCTCAGACCGAGCGTCCTCAACTGGCGCGCCGGGTGCGCGTGTTGACGGCCGGCTCGCCACCGCCCGCCACCGTGCTGGAGGCGGTAGACGCCATGGGCTTCGATGTCGACCACGTCTTTGGCATCACCGAGGTTTCCGGCACCCCGGTGAGTTGCGCCTGGCAGGAAGACTGGACGGCCCTGCCGCCGGACGAGCAGGCCCGTGTGAAAGCCCGTCAAGGCGTGCGCGCCGCCGGACTGGAACAACTTCGCGTCGCGAACGCCGACACGCTGGAAGCGGTGCCGGCGAACGGCGCGGCGTCGGGTGAGATTTTGTTCCGTGGTAACACCGTGATGATGGGCTACCTGAAGAATCCGGGCGCGACCGCCGCGGCCTTCGCGGGCGGCTGGTTCCACACCGGCGATATCGCGGTGGTGCATCCGGACGGCTATCTGCAGATCACCGACCGCTCCAAGGACATCATCATCTCGGGCGGGGAAAACATATCGTCGGTCGAAGTGGAGGAAGTGCTGTACCGGTTCCCCGGCGTACTGAGTGCCGCCGTGGTGGCGCAGCCGGATCAGAAATGGGGCGAGGTGCCCTGCGCCTTTGTCGAACTGAAACAGGATGTGGCGCCGGTCAGCGAAGCCGAGGTGATCGCGTTCTGTCGCGAACGCCTGGCACACTTCAAGAGCCCGCGCCGCGTGGTGTTTGGTGAATTGCCGAAGACAGCCACCGGCAAGATACAGAAGTTCCTGTTGCGTGAGCAGGCTGGCAGCCGCGAGGCGATCGCAGCGCCGCGCGGTAATGTTTGAAAATGAAAAGGAAAATGATCGATGCAAATCAAGGACAAGGTATTCATGGTGACCGGCGCCGGCTCGGGTTTGGGGGCTGCGCACTTTTTTGCCAACCAATACCTCAACGGCGAAGTCATCCGGATGGATGGTGGCATTCGCATGGCCGCTAAATAACTGATAGGAAAACGCAATGTCACACGATCCGATTGTTATCGTCTCCTGCGCCCGTACCGCGATGGGCTCTTTTCAAGGCGCATTCTCCAACCTGACCGCCGCCGAGCTGGGGGCCGCTGCGATCAAGTCGGCAGTCGAACGCGCCGGCGTCACCGCCGACCTGATTGAGGAGGTGCTGATGGGCTGCGTGCTGCAGGCCGGCCAAGGGCAGGCGCCGGCGCGCCAGGCCGCCTTGCTCGCCGGCCTGCCATTTGCCGCCGGCTGTACCACGATCTCCAAGGTTTGCGGCTCCGCCATGAAGGCGACCATGCTCGGACATGACGGTATCCTGGCCGGCTCTCACGGGGCGGTGGTGGTCGGTGGCATGGAGTCGATGTCGAACGCACCCTACCTCTTGCCGAAGGCACGGGGAGGCCAGCGCCTCGGCCATGGTCAGGTCATCGACCACATGTTCATGGACGGACTGGAGGACGCTTATTCCAAGCCGACGCGCGGCCGCCTGATGGGAACTTTTGCCGAGGAGTGCGCGGCCACCTATGGGTTTACCCGCGAAGCACAGGATGCATATGCCATCGAGTCGACCACGCGCGCTATCAAGGCCTGCGGCGATGGCAGCTTTAATTGGGAGCTCACGCCGCTGACCGTGGCAGGCCGCAAAGGCGATGTGCTGGTCGATCGTGACGAGGGACCATTTAAAGTCAATTTGGAGAAGATTCCGATGTTGAAGCCTGCCTTCAAGACGGATGGCACGGTCACCGCCGCCAATTCCTCTTCCATTTCGGACGGTGCGGCGGCCATGGTGCTGATGCGGGCCTCGCAAGCGGCCCAACTTGGCCTTGCCCCGCTGGCTCGCATTGTTGGCCACGCCACCTATGCCGGCGTCCCTGCGGAGTTCCCTTCGGCCCCGGTTGCCGCCCTACGCAAGCTGTTCGGCAGGACCGGATGGACGGCCGGGAGTGTTGACCTTTATGAAATCAACGAGGCCTTCGCCGTTGTCCCTATGGCCGTCATCCATGACCTGAAGCTCGATCCAGCCAAGGTCAACGTGCACGGCGGCGCCTGTGCTTTGGGCCATCCCATCGGTGCATCGGGCGCCCGTATTGTGGTGACGCTGCTGGGGGCGTTGAGGAAACATGGCCTGCGGCGCGGTGTTGCCAGCCTGTGCATCGGTGGCGGTGAAGCGACTGCGTTGGCAGTAGAAATGTTCTAGGCAGATGACAGGGCTTGTTATCGTCGGCGAACGATTTTCGAAACGTCACCAGTTCAATGAATTGGAGGCGCGGGCTTTCGCAATTGCTGCCGGGGACACAAATCCACTGCACCACGACAAGGCCATCGCGGAGCGCAGCCGCTATGGCCGACTGATTGTCAGTGGCACGCATACCACGGCGCTGCTGCTGGGCTTGGCCGCCAGCCACTTCGCCAGGAATTACCCAGTCGTGGGCCGCTCTTTCACCGTTGACTTCCGCCGGCCGGTATTCATGGGCACGCAGACTCGAATCGAGTGGGAGGTGGTCGCGGTATCGATGACGCGCGGCGCGGTCCAGACGGTGGCGTTGCGTGGAGGTGTGTACGATGAGCAGGGCGAACCGTGCGTCCAGGCCACCGGCACGGTGAGGCTGGGCGTTCAACTTGAAGCGCCACCGGGCGCGCTAGGATTGCGGCACGAAGGAGAGCGGCCCGCCTGACACGCCGCGCAGGCAAAAGCTGATGATCGCGACGGCATGTTCGGTCAGGCTCGGATCGTCCGAGACCGCATCCGTTGCCAATGGGCTGACCAGACCCTCGAACAAGCATCCCACGATGCAATCGGCGGACGCGCGCACGCTTTGCTCCGGAAACTCGCCCGAGCGTACACCCTGTTCGATGATCGTCATGAATACCCTGGCCAAGGCGCGATGGTATTTGAGGCGGGCCGCTTCCACTTCGGGTTCCACCGGTTCCGCCACCAGTGCATGGGCCATCCGCCGGCCACGCAGCGCGCGATTAGCGAAGGTCCAGGCTGCGGCGCCAAGGCGTTCGGCGGCCGTGCCCTCGCTCATGGCGACGCCGGCGACGACGTCGACTTCCCGCTGGGCGGTCAGGGCCACCACCTCGATCATCAAATCGGTTTTTGCCGGAAAGTACCGATACAGGGTACCGATCGCTATGCCAGCGGCTTCGGCGATGGCTGACATCTGGACGTCACGGAATCCGTGTGTCGCAACCAGGTGCCGCGCGGTCTTCAGTATCAACGGGTACTTGTCCGGCCCCCGGTGACGAATACGTGGTTTTCGACCGGAAGTTGGTATATCCACCAAGTTTATTTCTGCAGCCACAATGCCCCCATCAAAATATCCTACGGCACATTATACACATTGCCGTCTCCGCATCCGTTCTTAAGCGAGCGATGGCTCATGATCGCCTCCCGTGACGTGGCTGCAACTCCCGATGGAAATTCGCAAAGAAATTTTTGACAAAAAGGATAATCCACCGTAGCCTTAAGTGAATATGTATTCTATTAAATATTTGGTGCGCTTCTACGCCTTCATGGAGGCCAATGCGGCACCACCCATCTGCGAGGGACACCATGTGCATCGTTAGTCAACCGTCTAAAGAGCAAATACGGGCGTGGTTGCTGCGCCGAAGAGTTGCGCAGTTTTTGCCGGAAATGGCGCAGATACGAACCGAACTGGGGTGGGAGTGGGTTCCTTGTTCATTCCATTGCGCCGAGGCACGGCCTGATATCGGGTCAAACGGCGACGGCCGGCGTGGTGGCGTAACCTAATGTTTTTTTACGATTAATGAGGGGATGCCCATGCGATACGAAGGCGTATGCATCGAAATCTATGGCCGAGTTGCCCTGAATCGCCTGAACCGTCAGAAGGCGACCCGCACGAATTCGGCGGCCCGATGAGGGCAATTGCATGACTTCAATTGGATTAATAAGCCTTGTTGTGCTTACGCTCCTGGGTGCATGCCCGACACTCGTAGCTCAAGCTACTGCCTGACACGTTGTAGAACTCCTGGTCCAACGGCCAGGGCTCGTTGCAGCGGGCACATAGCTGTTCCTGACCCAACTCCGTCTCTAATATGCGGCGAAAGCCGCCGGCGATGCGTACAAATTCAAACGTGGGATGCATCTCGGGATATTTGCGGGGTGATTATTCCATCGTCGCAACCTGCTTGCTGTTCTCATCCGGCCAAATTGGCGCGGACGGTCAGGCTCAGATCGTCCTTACTGCAAAAACACTGCAGCGACCGCCTCCGTCAGGCGTGCTGTCTGGCGTCTCATGCTTGCAGTTCGGGTAGAACTACGTCTTAACGTTTACGTTAACGTAAGCTTGGGCCAAGGGTAGCATGTATTGCGTCATTCAACTGTCCCTCCCACGACAATTCGGTAGGGGGAGTGTTGCCATCTTGGTCGTCAAGTGTCTTAGAGGGGGCGACATAGGCTGCGCTGGCCACCTGATCGACGAGTTCGGCAGCAGTGCGGGGCCGCGCCGGCGGTGTGCCGTGCGGCGCCATTCAGGCCGGTGTGACAACGTCCTGCGGCCGGTTCGCCTTCATGAAGCCGGAAACATAAGTTACCGGTGGCGGATACCGGCCGGTGGTCAGCGTGCTTAACGTCGATGAACCTGGTTTCGGTAGCCCGCACCGGACTTTGCCGCGAGTGTCGATAATTAGCCGGCAATTCCTGCCGTAACGGCTTCCGCCAGCGTCGTGGTCGGGCGGCCGATCAGGCGGGACAGCGTGCCGCTGCGGTCCTCAAGAGCGCCCCGTGCCGCACCGGCATCAGAGTTGGACAGCATCGATGCCAGCCAGTCAGGCAAGCCAATAGCGAGCAGCGCGGCTTCGTATTCACGCTCCGGCAAATCCTTGTAGACCACGGGCTTGCCAGCCTGGCGCGACACTTCGGCCGCCAGTTCCGCCAGCGAAAAGGACTGGTCGCCCGCCAGTTCGTAGACCGGATCGGGCGTGCCGGAGGCGGTCAGCACGGCCACTGCGGCGGCGGCATAGTCGGCGCGCCCGGCGGCGGAAATGCGGCCGTCCTGCGCGCTGCCAAGAATGGCGCCATGCGCCAGCGCGGCGGCGAGGTTGCCGGTGTAATTTTCGACATACCAGCCGTTACGCAAGATGGTGTAGGGCAGGCCGGATGCGCGCAGGAATTCTTCCGTCGCGACATGCTCGCTCGCCAGTGCCAATGGTGAACCTGTCGCGTGCAGCAGGCTGGTATAGGCCAGCAGGCCGACGCCGGCGCGTTGCGCCGCCTTGATGACATTTTTGTGCTGTGGCAGCCGTTGCCCGACTTCGCTCGATGAAATCAGCAGCACTTTGTCCACGCCCTGGAAAGCGGCGGTCAGCGACGCCTCGTCGTCGTAGCTTGCCTGGCGTACGCTGACACCCAAAGCGGCCAGGTTGGCCGCTTTGGCAGGATTGCGAACGATGGCGGCAATGTGCGATGGCGGCACGGTTTTTAATAAGCCCGAAATGACAAGCTGGCCCAGTTGGCCGGTGGCTCCGGTAATGGCGATCATGATGCGGTCCTTTCGTTACTGGTTGAGGTAAGCCATACTAGCGTCTATACTTACTATTTGTAAGTACGTACATTTTAGTAAGTACCTGGGCCAAATCATGACCAATTCGAAGACCTTGCGTGGCGCGCTGGCACAAGCCAACGCGGCGCAGCGCGGACAATTGCTGGCAGCCGCTTGCCCTTCACGTGCAGTGTTAAGCCACGTAACCAGCCGCTGGGGCGTGCTTGTGCTGGTGGTGCTGCTGGGCGGCATGCATCGCTTTAGTGAACTACGGCGTGAAGTGGGCGGCGTCAGCGAAAAAATGCTGGCACAAACACTCGATGCGCTGGTCGGCGACGGCTTCGTGCTACGTCATGCCCTTCCCGTGATTCCGCCGCATGTCGAGTACACTCTTACCCCGATGGGGCGTGAAATTGCTGAGCGCCTGGAAGTGCTGGTCGACTGGATTGAGGAGAATTTCCCGCGCATCCAGGCGGCGAGGGTTGGTGCCTGAAGGGGGCGGTGCGCGTCCAGGCGACGCCGCTGTGCGGTGTGCATTCGAAATGGATAAAATGAATGCTTGAAAAGTCGATTTGGCGCTATCTTATATTGACGGTATTTTTGATGGTATCGCACTATGCTGGTCCGTGAAACAATCGAAACATCAATTGCTTAGCGCGCGCTTTTGTGTACTTCTGCCGCAGTTGGCGGCTCGCCGACCTACACCAGGAAATTCAAGACGAGAGCACCACCCGGTTGCGCCCACCTTCCTTGCCCCGATACAGCGCCTGGTCGGCGCGGGCGAGCGCTGACTGCCAGGTTTCGCCGGGATGAATTTGAGCGACCCCGAAGGTCATCGTCACCGGGACCGGGGTGTCGTTGATGGCAATGACCGATTCCGCCACGCCGGTCCGCAAGCGTTCCGCCACGTTCATGGCGATACCAAGATCCGCATCGGGCAGCAGCACGATGAACTCTTCCCCGCCCCAGCGCGCCACGCTGTCGTAGTCCCGCAAGCTCCTGAATAGTTTGCCCACTTCCCTGAGCACCCGGTCGCCGCCATCGTGCCCGTAGCGATCGTTTATCGATTTGAATCGGTCTATGTCACAAATAATCAATGCAAGCGGGCGAAATACCCGACGGGTGTGGGCATATTCTTTCTCGATCGACTCCGTCATCCTGCGGCGATTCAGCAGGCCAGTGAGTGCATCCGTGGCGGCCAGGCTCTTCAGCCTTTGTTCAGCCTGTTTGACGGTGCAGGACAACATATAGGAAACAACGGCTGTAGTCGCACAGGTACCGATGATGTTCACATTACGCAATAGTTCGGCAGTGTGCAGGGGCAGGGGATAGATCGGCGTCCAGGTCGTCAATATCACATCGCAGGCTATGTAGAACAGGGCGATCACGATGGTCTGAAAAATCTTTGCTGAAAGAGGCCATTGTGTACTGCTGAACAGGGCCGGTATCGTCGCGATCATGTAATACTGAAAACCCGGGGCAGGGCCGATCAGGACGACAGAAAAAAGCAACTGCAACAGATAGAGCACCCACATCCAGGGCGAACTGTTGACTAACTGATTCGCATGCCGATCGTCCCAGCGCATCATGTAGAAATGCAGTATGGCGACGAGCATGAAGAGGGCCGCAAGCGGCCAAATTCTTAACGCGACAAAGACCAGTCCGAAAATTGCCTGGATGATGATGATGGTCGGCCGGAACTTGAGAACGAACCGATGCAAGTCGTCTGTTCCGTCGATGTTCTTATCCCCTTCGCTTTGAAAGCTCATGGCGACCGACTCCCCGGCTGGCGCTGACTGACAATAGTCCGTCCCCGCAGAATGAATACTTCCCAAGGCAAGGACCGGGAATTGAATGCTGCAAGGGGTGGGTAAGTATAACAAATGCCAAGCGGCATCTGCGAACCATCTTGCCTGGCGCTCTGAGGCCGCTTTGGCTTAGCTGCTCGGCAGGGGACCTTGGCTGCGCCGGCGCCGGCGCCGACGACGCGCTCGCGCGCTGTGCGAACGGTGGCGCATCATGGCCGTCGTGCGGCGTATAATTGTTAGGTAGTCAATATGTGGGAGTGGCATGGATGACTGATCCTGCGGACGAACCAGTCGCGGGCGCGCCAGCGCCGATGCCGGAGCAGCACGAGCGCGAGCTGGTGCGGCTGAACCGCGCCCTCAGAACCCTCAGTGCCGGCAACCGGGCGCTGCTGCGTATGGCTGATGAGCAGGCATTGCTGCATGAAATGTGCCGGGTGATCGTCGACACGGGCGGCTATGCTGCCGCCAGCGTCGCCTACGCGGAGCACGATGAAACGCAGCGCCTGCGCTGGATGGCCGGTGCGGGCATCGACATTGCCCTGCTTGAACCTCACCTCTACACGTGGGCCGATACGCCGGAGGGCCGTAACCTGGTCGGCGATTGCGTTCGGTCGGACCAGGCCATTGTTGGCAAGCACATTGACGACCCCCAGTATGCGCTCCCCTTCGCTGACATGCGTGCCATGTTGCTGCAGCAAGGCTTTGCCTCCTTTACCGCATTCCCTTTGCACATCGAAGGACAAGTCGTTGGCGTGCTGGGGATCGCGGCGGCGGAAGCGGATGCCTTCGATGAAGCGGAAGTGAAGCTGCTTGGCGAGCTGGCCGATGACCTGGCCTATGGTGTGGCCAACCTGCGCACGCATATCCAGAAGCTTGAGGCGCAAGCAACCATCGCCCGGCTGGCATATTTCGATGCGCTGACCGGCTTGCCCAATCGCACCCAGCTGGTCGAGGTGCTGGAGGCGGCCATCGCGTCGGCGAAGCGGCAGCGCCATTCATTGGCGCTGTTGCAGCTGGAAGTAGGGCATTTCCGCGAAATTAATAAGGTGCTAGGCTACCGCGCGGGCGACGAATTGCTGCAACTGCTGGGCCGGCGCCTGTCGGCCGAGATCCAGGCCGACGAAATCCTGGCCAGGGTGGGCGAAGCGGAGTTCGCCCTGCTGTTGCCCAATGGCGGCGCCGACTATGCCGAACAGGTCGCGCAGCGCTTGCTGGCCATGCTGCGCGAGCCGGTCGAGGTCGCCAAATTGACGCTGGACCCCCGGGTCGCCATCGGCATCGCGCTGTTTCCCGGCCACGCCGACGATGCGGAGTCCTTGCTGCGGCGCGCCAACGTCGCCATGCATCAGGCCAATCTGGCCAGTGGCGGTTACGCCATCTACGCCGGCGGACAGGAGCAGGAGCACATGCGGCGCCTGGCGCTCATGGGCGACCTGCACCGTGCCGTCCGGGAGCACGAGTTGCGCCTGTTTTGCCAACCCAAGGTCGATATCGCGTCGCGCCGCGTGTGTGGTGCCGAAGCGCTGGTGCGCTGGCAACACCCGCAACATGGCAGTGTGCGCACCGCCGAATTCATCCAGCTGGCCGAGGAAGCGGGCACGATCACCCCGCTGACCAACTGGATGCTGGAGGCCGCGTTCAGCCAGATCTACGCGTGGCATGAAGCGGGGCTGGACTGGCCGCTGGCGATCAATCTGTCGGGGCATGACCTGTACGACCCCCGGCTGACCGAACGCATCCGGGGACTGTTTGCGACCTGGGGCATCGCGCCCGAGTTGATCCAGTTCGAGCTGACGGAAAGTGCCCTGATGGCCAATCCTGCCGCCGGCCTGGAAACGCTGATCCACTTGAAACAACTGGGCGTCAAATTGTTCATCGACGATTACGGCACCGGCTATTCCAGCCTGAGTTACTTGCAGAAGCTGCCCGTCGACGGGGTCAAGATTGACCAGTCGTTTGTCATGCCGATGGTGGTCAACGGTAATTCGGCGACGATCGTGTCGTCCACCATCGAGCTGGGCCATAACCTGGGCTTGACGGTGGTGGCGGAAGGCGTGGAGAGCGCGGCGATCTGGCACCGGCTGGTGGCACTGAAGTGCGATGTGGCGCAGGGCTATCTCATCAGCATGCCCATGCCGGCTGCGCAATGCCAGGCGTGGAATAGCACCTGGTCGCAGAACGGGCTTGCGCCAGCCTGAACGACCCACACCGCGCCCAGTCTGTCAGCCGCCTGATATCGCCCCGGCGGTGGATGGCATGATGGAACAGCCGGCCTGGCGCGACCGCGACCAGGCCCGTGCGTCGGCGGCGATCCGGTCCGCCAGTGCGGCGATGAGGCGCTGCTGACCCTGCACCTGCGCCGGATACCCGCCCGGCGTGGCCATGTCGAACCGGCCACGGCATGTGAGCCGGGCATGGCCCGCCTCGTCTGCCAGGCCCAGGCTCCAGTCGGCGTCGAGTTGGGCGCGTTGGCCGGGCCAGATGTCGAAGCGGCGCACCTGGAGCTTGATCCGCATGACTGGTTTGTCGCCGGGGCGGGCCAGACCGGCGATGTCCTGCGTCGCCAGGCGTTGCGTCAGGTTCGCCGACAGCGCCGCGCGCACTTCGTCGTCCAGCGGCCCGGCCCAGCGTTCGCCTTCGAGCAGCGCGATGCTGCTGTCGCCTTGTCGCACGACCAGTTGCGGCTGGTCCAGCTGGACCGGGATGCCCACTGGCAGGACCTCGATCAGGAACGGCGCCGGCTGCGCGGCCGCGGCGCCTTGTCCGGCAGGCGCGAGCAAGGTGTGGTAATGGAGCGGCGTTGACGAGCAGGCCGCGAGGCCGGCAACGGCGGCCAGCCGGAACAGGCGAAGCATGCGTTTCATCGCTGTGGCTCCTTCGTGGTGGTGGTGGTGGTGGTGGGCTGGCGGGCAGGGACGGCGCCAGCTGGCGCATCGTCCGGTACGCCGCGCAGCAGGGACTGCGGGTGACGCCCGAGCAGTTCAGTCAGCGTGCGCAGCGAACGGGCCGCGTGCTGCACTTCCTGCAAGGTGCGGCCCAGGTCTTGCTGGAGCGGCGCATCGTCGGCCAGCATGCCTTGCGCCGCGCCGAACGTCTGCTGCGCCTGGACCAGGGTGCGCGTGGTCTCGGGCAGGACCTGGCCGTTGACCTGGCGCAGGGTGTCGCCCAGACCCGCCAGCGCCGTATCGAGATGGTTTGCGATGGACGCGAGCGGCAGTTTGTCGATCTTGCCGACGATGCTGGCCACCTGCTCCTGTACCCGGTCAAAGGTGCCGTCGATGGTGGGCACGGCCAGCGGACGGGCATTCACGTCGAACGCCACCTTGGGCGCGTTCGGCACGACATCGAGCGAGATATAGAGCTGCCCCGTCAGCAAGTTGCCCGAGCAAGCCTGCGCCCGCAGGCCATGCTCGACCATCTTTTGAAGGAACTGCGCCACGTGCTGCTCGCTGTCGCCGCCCCGGTCCCGTTCCCGTTTCAGGATGTCGAGCACCGGTCCGAGCCGCTGCGGATAGACGACGATGCCGACCATGGTGGGGAAGCGGCGGTTGTCCTGGTCGTAGTCCAGGTTCATCGACACCACGCTGCCGAGGGTTACGCCTGCGAACAGCACGGGCGCGCCCACGGTCAGGCCGCGCAGGGACTGGGCGAAGCGCAGTTGCATGTACTGGCCGGGACCGTCGGGCGGCGCCAGCGCCGTTTCCTGGTCCTTGGCCAGCACGAACTCGGCGTGTTCGGCGGCGGCGCTGCCCTGGCTGCGGTCGGGCGCGGCGAAGGCGATGCCGCCGGCGACGATGGTCGCCATCGATTGCGTCTTGAGCTTGAGCCCGTCCGCGCCGAGGGAAACGTCGACTCCGCTGGCATTCCAGAAGCGGGTGTCGGTGGTGACGAAACGGTCGTAGGGCGCGTCGATGAAAATCTGCAGATTGACGCTCTTGCCATCTGCATCGAGCTTGTAGGAGGCTACCCGGCCCACCTGGATGCGCCGGTAGTAGATGGACGAACCGATGTCGAGCGAACCGAGGTCTTCGCCGTGCAGCGTGAATGACTTGCCGGGCGTGCCAGCCACCACCGTGGGGGGCGTTTCCAGTTCCGTGAACGCGCCGGCGGACACCTTCGCCGTGCCGACGTCGGCCGCGATGTAGGCGCCAGAGAGCAAGGTGTCGAGGCCCGATATGCCGCCAGTGCCAACGCGCGGGCGCACCACCCAGAAGCGTGTGTCCCGGCGCGTCAGGCTGGTTGCGCTCTTGTCCAGGGCCACGATGACGATGGCGTGCGAACCGTCGTCGCTCAGGGCGACCGATTTCACCTCGCCCACCGTCACACCCTTGTACTTGACGGGGGTCTTGCCTGCCTCCAGTCCCGTCGCCGTGCGGCAGGCGATGGTGATCTCCGCTCCGGCCGAGAGCCAGGCATGCACCAGCATCGACAGGCCGATCAGCGCCGCCACGGCCGGCACCAGCCAGACCAGCGGGAGCCGGCGGCGGCGGATAACGGCCGGGTGGGCCGGTTCGAGTTCCAGGTTTGTATCTTTCATTCTTTGTCACCGTCCCATATCAATCGGGGATCAAAATGCATGGCCGACAGCATGGTCAGGATGACCACCATGCCGAAAAAGAGGATGCCCACGCGCGGCTCGACATCGCTCAGCGCCTGGAACTTGACCAGCGCGGCCACCATCGCCACCACCAGCACGTCGAGCATTGACCAGTAGCCGATCAGCTCGACCAGGCGATACAGCCGGGCGCGCTCGCGCCTGGCCCAGCCGCTGCGCCGTTGCGATGTGGCCAGCAACAGCGAGAGCACGAGGAACTTGGTGCAGGGTACGAATATGCTGGCGATGAAGATCACCAGCGCGATGCCGTAGGCGCCGTGGTGCCAGAACTGGATGACGCCGCTCATGATGGTGCTGTCGCTGGCGCTGCCCAGCATGCTCGTATGCATGACGGGCAGCACATTGGCCGGGATATAGCAGATCACGGCGGCGAGCAGCAGCGCCCAGGCGCGTGCAATGCTGTCGGGCCGGCGGCGGTGGAGTGCCGCGCCGCAGCGCGGGCAGCGCGCATGTGCGCCGCTGCCGCCGGTGTCCTCGCAGACCAGGGTGCAGGCGTGGCAAGCCACGACGCCCAATTGGTACGCGCGGCGATGCCCGCTCATGGGTGGCCCGCCTTGCCCGACGTTGCGGGCTCGGTCAGGTGCCACAGCCAATGGATGTCGCGGTTGGCGATCAGGGGGAGCAACACCATCAGCCCGGCCGTGGCCCAGATGCCGGCGCCGGGCGTCACCTGAACAATGCCGGCGAGCTTGATGACGGCCACCAGGATGCTCAGCATGCCTACCTCGACCATGCTCCACGGCCGCATGGCCACCAGCATCCGCATCGCGCGCGCGAAGCCCGGCGCACGGCGGGCGGCGCGGGCGTGCACCAGTATCCAGGCCAGCAGGCTGATCTGAAGCAGGGGCGCCACGATGATCGCCAGCGCAGCCGGCAGGGCAATGGGCGCGGCCGGTCCATGCGCCAGCGCCGCGGCCGATTGCCAGAGGGTCGCTTCGTTGTGCAGCCCTTGCATGCTGATGCGGATGACCGGACAGAGATTGGCGATCGCGAACACGATGGCCGTGGCCACGGTCAGCGCCAGCCAGCGATCGAGATCCAGGTGGCTGGCCCGGTACAGGACAGCATCGCAACGGGTGCAATGTGCCGCTTCGCGCGGCGCGAGGGTGGGCCGCCGGTACACGCTGTCGCAGTGTTCGCATACCACCAGATTTGGGAAAATTTTCATGCGTCGCATCTTGGTTCGGCCATGCATCCGTGGGGCCGGGTCTGTCTGAAAGCAGGGGGTG
Source organism: Rugamonas apoptosis (assembly GCF_014042355.1). Taxonomy (GTDB): domain Bacteria; phylum Pseudomonadota; class Gammaproteobacteria; order Burkholderiales; family Burkholderiaceae_D; genus Rugamonas; species Rugamonas apoptosis. The sequence continues at coordinate 127,011 of NZ_JACEZU010000013.1, read as the reverse complement.
CCGCCAGGTATGGCGCGGTCATGTGGTGTTTGCTCGGTTTAGGGTGACAATACAGTCAGAGTGACACTCGTGTCAATTGTTTTGAGGCGCGCCGTGCGCGCACGCTGGCGTCCGATTCGATTGCTCAAGGGAGGCGGCTGACAAATCCTATGCCGGGCCTGGCCGGGAAGGGGAACTGTCCTGGGCGGGCGAGGGGGAGGGCGACGGGCCGGACGGGGCGACTCGTCCGGCTTTGATACAGATGCGACGGCCCGGCCGGCAGCGCGCGCGGGCGCATCGCCGCGCAACCGGGCCAGGGAAGCGCTGGCGATATTTCTAACGCCAGGGAGGCGCGATCAGAAGCTGTATTTCACCCCGACAGAAACCACATTCGGCTTGGCGCCGTAGTCCTTGGTCTTGCCATAGCGCTCGTATTCGGCGACGAACGACACATTCTGGTTCAGTTTGAACTCCGCGCCCAGGGCGGCATAGGCGCCCGTATCGTGGTCGTTGAGGCGCTGGCCGTCGTTCGTCTCGACTTTGCGTTTGCTGTAGGCCAGGCCCAGCTTGCCGTAGGCGGAGAATTGCTCGTTGACGGGCATCGTGTATTTCCCGGCCACGTAAGCGCCGTAACCATTCGAATAGCCGTTGATCCCCTTGCCATCGCGGGTATAGCTGAAGTCCGAGCTGCGCAGGTCGGTGTAGCCCACCTCGACGCCCAGGTTGCGGTTGAAGTCATAGCCGCCGAATATCTTTGCCGAAGCCTTCCAGCCGTCACTGATGAGATTGGTACCACCCATGCCGCCCGCCGCATAGTTATGGTCTGCCGAGGCGACGCCGACGCCGATGTACGGATGGCCGGCGGCGCCGGTCTGGGCCTGGGCTGCACCGGCGGTGGCTGCGCTGGCGATCAGGGTAAGAATGACTTTTTTCATGGCATTTCCTTCATGTCTATTTCACTGTTTCGCGATTCCCGTTGAATCGCGATGGGACGGAAGATAGCAGTGAATTTCTGTAATGCAAGTAATCCTCCCGTAATAAATGTATCGAATTGTAAAATTAATGACTTTTGGGTCATGTAAATTGAATTGAATTGATTTGCAATGTGAGCGCGTTGGCAGATCTTGGTGGATTTTGTGATGTATGGGAAATTTTCCATTAACGTCAATTTCCGGACGGAAAATATTGAGAACATGCTGTAGTACAAGCGCGTGTGCTGGGTAAAAGCTGCATAGAGCGGAAATCTCCTTGCGGTGGGCACGAGCCGCCAGGATGCCTGATGCCCGGCGGGAGGCGCCCCGGCGATTAGTTATTGAGTCTTGCCGTATCGTGGATTACCATTTGACTGTCGCAATCTAACCAAATGGGTGATGGTATGGCCGCAGCGAGTGAAATGAATGTGCCGCACCGGAGCCGGCGAGCAGTGGGGAAACTGGCAGCCAAGGGCGTAGCGGAGCGCACGCAACCCGCTGCACGCAAGATACATTCTCTGTGGGCCAAACAAATGGGCCAGGCCGGCAGTGTCGGGAAAACCCCGCTCCACCAGCTCAGGGCGCTGGTGGAGCGGGTGCGCGAGGCGCCAGGCGTTCAGCTGTACGACGCGGTGGAAGCCGGGGTGCCAACCGACATTGTCAAGCTGATCGCCAAGGCAACCGGCGAACCGGCTTCCGTGATCATGGGCCTGGCTGGGGTGTCGCAGACTACCTTTGTGCGCAACGAAGCCGCCAACAAGCCGCTGCCTGACGTTGCGGGACATCGCATCATGGCCTACCTGCGCCTGCTGGCCACCTTGCGCAGGATGCTCGACGAGAGCGGTGACCCGGAGCAGATGAAAACCTTTGACCTGGAAGGCTGGTTTGCGCGCTGGGTCCATGAAAAGCTGCCTGAACTGGGGAACAAGACGCCGGCCGCCATGTTACGCAATCCGGAAGGGCAACGCGCGGTTGAGCAGGTACTGGAGCGCATGCGCGGCGGGCTGGCAGCATGACAGTCAGCCTGTGGCGCATCGCCTCGGACACCACCAGCTATACAGCGGAAGACATGGCCGGCAAGGGAGCCGCCAGCGGCGGGTCGCGATGGAACAACGCGGGCGAGCATGTGACCTACGCTGCTACATCGATTTCGCTGGCGGCCTGGGAAACCCGCGCCCACTTCGGCAAAGGGATGCTGCTGCCGTGGAACCGTACCCTGGTGCGCATCGACGTGCCGGACGCGGTGTGGGCGGCGCGCGTGGTCACCCTCCGTCCGTTGCCGGTCGGCTGGAATGTGGTTCCCGAAGGCATGATCTCGCGTTCGATTGGCTCGGCCTGGTTGGCGGGACGTGCTTCTGCGCTGCTGGTGGTGCCGTCGGTGATCATCAACGAAGAAGACAATGTGCTGATCAATCCGGCCCATCCCGACGCGGCCTTGATCACGACCGAACGCGTTCGGCAATTCGTCTACGACCATCGCGTCTAGCGCGGCCCGGGGCTTGGTGGTGGCGGCCCTGGGGACCCAGCAAATCGGAGCAAGAAAACAGAATCATAAGCCACTACAAACAAGATGGCCTAATCAAGTGCTTAGCGCATTTTTTGCTGCGTCACCCGGCTGGTTAACCACACAAATTGGTGTGGTTAACCACCCCATGAAACGGACTGCTTGCCGGGGCAGGCCACTTCGGTTCGGCTCGAACCAAAAGTCGTTCTGATGTCCAGCGCGGTTCGCTCAGGCTGCCGCCTGAATCGCAGCTGGAATGAGCGCCACAATATCAATGCTTGTGCCGCCAGTATCCGTCTGCACCGTCATCTGTACCGACGCATGCTCTGCATGCTCAAGTACGAGCGTGTAGGACAGCGATTGGTCGGGTAGCCCGTCGATTTTGAAATCGCCGAACCAGTCGGTCAGCGTTCGCGCCACTTGCGCACCGTTCAGCAGCAGCGTCACGGTGCATCCTGGCAGGCAGTCCTGCGTGCCGCCATTCATCGTGACCACGCTGCCAGCGATGAAGCGCCGGTTCATGCGCTGCAGGTTCTTGTAATAGACGCGCGGCGCGGTGCCGAGGTCGGCCCGGGAAACTTCCAGCTTTTCCTCACGTACCAGCGCCTGCATATGCTCATCGCTGACCTTCAGCGCCCGGAACGCACCGGTCGGGCAAGCTTGCTGGCAGCGCGGCTCCTGCCAGCCCGCGTCGAGCAGGTGGGCGTCGAAGATCCAGATCTGCGGCAGCTGCTGTTCTTCATTCCACTGGATCGCACCGTGCGGGCATTTGCCGACCAGGTCGCGGCGCCCCTTGGCCTTGTACGGATCGATCAGCACGATGCCATCCGCGCGCTTGACAACCGCGCCGTCCGCCCCTTCCGCGCAGCGCGGACGGTCGCAGTGGTTGCACATGGTCGGCATGTAGGAGATGTCCATATGCTCGTCCGTTCCCCGCACGTTGCGGCGGATGTCGATCAGCGGCTTGGCGTCCTTGCTCTGGGCCGCCGCGTAGCCGGGGAAGTCGTTGCCGACGTGCTCGTCCAGCGACGCCAGGGTGCAGTTGGCGCAGTTGTTGCATTGGGCCACGTCGACCACCAGATTCCATTTTTCCATCATCGTTCTCCTTATCACGCGGCGGCAAAGCCCGCCTCATCCCAGCGTTCCACTTCGACCAGGCACGACGTCGCCATGGCTTCCGTGCCTTTCATCATGCGGCGGTCCGACGTCAGCAGGTTCAGGCAGCCGCCGCGGTCCACCATGCCCTTGGAAGTCTGGATGAACTCCACTTCGGCGCTCGACTCGTAGCCCTTGATCACGCCGGGCCGCACGGCCGGCAGCAGGTCCGCCACGCAGATGACGGCGCCCCGGTCGTTGTAGATGCGCACCAGGTCGTGCTGGCTGATGCCGCGCCGGCGGGCGTCCTCCGGGTTCAGGTTGATGACCCAGTAGGGATAGCCGTTCACGCGCACCCGGTGTTCGGCCACGGCATTGAGGAAGCCGTCCTTGCCGTCGTGGTGGGTGTGGAAGCTGTAGCGCGAGTGCGACGACACCATCTGCAGCGGGAAGCGCGCCACCAGTTCCTTGGTCTGCAAGCCTTCCCATGACGGGATGTAGCGGTTCAGCGGCGGCCGCTCCTCGCTGTCGGGACAGTTGCGTTTCAGGCTCTCGGGCACGAATTCGATCTTGCCGGACTGGGTTTGCAGGCCCATGCCGAACTCCTCGGCATACTGCGACGGCAGGGGACTCGGCTCGGGCGCGTCCTTCTTGCGCCCTTCGGCGTACCAGCGGAAGTAGGTTGGCGCATGCAGCGCTTCCGATTCGGGCGGCGGCACCACGTAGTAGCCTTTCTCCAGGAACTTCTTCCATGAGATTTTCTTCGGCAGGTCGGACGAGTCGAACACCCGCTTGCACCAGTCGAAATCGCTGCATCCTTCCGAGAACACGGCGCCCAGCCCCATGCGGCTGAGGATGTCGAGGAAGATCTGGTAGTCGGACTTCGATTCGCCCAGCGGCTCGATGCACTTGTGCTGCATCACCAGCATGCGGTGGTTGAGCTGCGCTTGCGAGTCGTGGGCGTAGCCGCCGGCGCCGGCCCATTCGCCGATGTCCCAGCGTTCCAGCGAGGTGCAGGCCGGCAGGATCACGTCGGCGAACTTGGCCTCGCCTTCGAACCAGATCGACTGGTTGACGACGAACTCCAGCGACGGATGGCGGTAGGCTTCCACGAAGCGCCCGGAGCGGGCGATGGTGCCGAACGACGAGCCGCCATAGCGGTACAGCATGTGCACCTTAGAGTAGCCCGCCATCGGATAGCTGTACGGCGCAAATTGCGCCTCCAGCGTCATGCCGTCCCACAGGTGGCCTTCGCAATGGCCGTTGACGATGGCTTCCGGGAAGCGCTGGCGCGGGATCATCTGCTTGACCGGATTGGCCGTCAGCACGTGCGGCATGCGCGTGTAGTTGTAGAGCGCCGAGGCGGTCCAGTTCAATTCGCCCGAAATGCCGCCATCCGCATAGCCCGGGAAGTAGAAGGAAAAGTCGAGCGGCGTGCCGATCTGCATGCCGCCGAGATTGCTGCCCGGCTTGCCCCAGCCCTGCATTGCCATCATCATGATCATGCAGCGCGCCCACTGGCCGCCGGTGGCGTTGCGGCCGGCGCCGCCCAGGCCCGCGCCGCCCGGCATCAGGTGGGTCTTGCGCGTGCCCCATAGGCGCGCCAGCGCCCGCACCGTGGCGGCCGGCACGCCCGTCTCGGGCTCCTGCCATTCCGGCGTCTTGGCAATGCCGTCCTCTGTGCCCAGCAGGTAATCGCGCCACTCGTCGAAGCCGGTGGTGCGGGTGCGCACGTATTCCTTGTCGTACAGGTCTTCCTGCACCCACACGTACATGATGGCCTGCGCCAGCGCCGGATCGGTGGCGGGGCGCGGCGCGATCCACTTGCCGCCCAACAGCTGGGCGGTGGCATTGAACACGGGGTCGATGTGTACCGTCGGGATGCCGAGATCGCGGGTCCACAGGCGCCGTTCCGTGCCCTCGGAACCGGCATAGGCGCCGCTGGTCTTCTCGGGATCGCTCGACCAGTAGACCAGCAGTTCGGCGTGCTTGAGGCAGTCTTCCGCTATGCCGTAGGGGCCGGGGCTACCCACCCGCAGGCTGTTGCCGAAGTGGTGCATGGCGCCCCAGTACCAGCCTTCCCATGAGTCGGGATTGGGGTGGACCCGCGTGAAGCCGAGCAGGTTGCCAAAGCGCAGCATCGCGCTCAGGTAGTAGCCGACGTTGCCCCAGGAATGGTGCGAGCTCTGGTAGATGGCCATGGCGCCGGGGCCGTACTGGCGCTTCATGCGCTTGATCTCGGCCGACACGATGTCGAGCGCCTCGTCCCAGCTGATGCGCACATAGTCCGAGATGCCGCGGTTGGCGATGTTGCGCTCGCCGTTGACGTCGAAGTCGACCCGTTTCATCGGATAGAGCAGGCGCCGCTCGGAATACACCAGCGACTTCAGGCTCAGCGCGTGGGCGCTGACGGTGGCCTGGCGGCGCGGCGTGAAGCTGCGCCCGCGCGCCCGCAGCGTCCAGCTGGGCGCGTCGTCGGCGTCGAGGTCGATCGGCGTGGTGCGCACGATGCGGCCGTCCTTGACGAACACGAACAGCGGGCCGCCGTTGGTGTTGGTGGTAAAGCGCGTGGTGCCGTCGGCCATCTTGCGGCCCGACTGCAGGCCGGCGCTCTGGATCATGTTCAGCAGCTGCATGAACCAGACCACCAGTTCGTCGCGGCCATCGACCACCACCTTGAAGGTCTTGGCCGCATGGACGACGTCGGCCTGGCGCACGGGCGGCACCATGAACATGAGCGCCGTGGCCAGGTCGCGGAACGTCATCGTCACATCCGGCTTGGGGTGCAGGCCGGCGCGCGACGTGATTCTGCCGCCCTTGAAGATGTAGTGCCGCACGATGCTGCCGTCGCGCAGCTGGATCTGGGCCACGCAATTGCGGCGGCGCATGAACGTCGCCATGTCCGCATGGCGGGCGGCGGTCAGGCGCAGCACGTGGGCCAGGGAATAGAGGATGACCCTGAGGGTGAGTTTTTTCATCTTGTCTCCAAAATGTTTGTTTGTCATCGAACGCGCCCGGCACACGGCAGCTTTGCATCTGCTCGCAGGGTGTGCGGGTTTCCGTCTTAGTTGATTTGAGTCATGTATTCATATTGACGCATGAGTCAGTATGACAGAGGATTCAATCGTTGGGAAGCTCCGGATGATGGAGCAACAGAACTGGGCGCCAATGTGGCGCAAGACAACAACCACTGAGAGGGAGACGGGCATGGAGTGCAAATTGCAAGAGATGGGGGAGGCGCAGGTGATGGCGGCCGCGCGGGACAGCGTGTTCAACCGCGTCAGGATGGGCTATGCGGTGATCGAATCGCGCAAGACCGACGCCTGGCGGCTGTTGCTGGGCGAGGCGCTCGGCATGCAGGCCGAGATCCAGTCCGACCAGTCGCTGTCGGCCCGGATGGACGACCATGTGCGCCGGCTGATCGTGGTGCCCGGCCCGTCGGAGGATCTGCAGGCGCTGGGGATGGAACTGGCCGACGAGCAGGCGCTGGCGGTCGTGCTGAAACGCCTGGCCAAGCGCGGCATCGACGTCAAGGAATCGACCACGGCGGCGGCGCAGCAGCGCGGCGTGCACCGCTTCTGGCATTTCACCGGTCCCAAGGGGCTGACGATAGAACTGTATCACCAGCCACGCCTGGTCGGCGCGCCGCCGCGCATGGCCACCAGCGGCTTCATCACCGGCGACAAGGGTTTCGGCCACGTGGCCATGTCCACCCGCCGGCCCGACCAGATGAAGCAGTTCTGGCGCGAGATCTTCGATATCCGCCATACCGACGACGTGCACTACACCATCAGCGGCGTGCCGATGCTGTTCGAGTTCATGCGCTTCAATCCGCGCCACCATTCGATCGCCTTCGTCTACACGCCGAAGATCAGGCTGGACCCGATCCGCACCCGCATCCAGCACCTGGAGGTGCAGGCGGCCACGCTCGACGACCTGGGCGCGGCCTGGGAGCGCTGCCGCGCGCTGGGACTGACGATCGCCATGAGCGTGGGCCAGCATGCGAACGACAAGGCCATTTCCTTCTACGTCGCCACGCCATCCGGTTTCGACATCGAGTTCGGCTGGAATCCGCTGGAAGTGGACGAGGCAAGCTGGGACCCGGCGGTCTGGACCCGCATCAGCACCTGGGGCCACCATTTCGAAGGACAGACGTTGGCCGGCCGCCTTGGCCAGCTGGGGCGAGGCGTGGCCTCGCTGCTGCGCAAGGAGTATGTGCCGGCCGGGTTCTGATCAATCAGGCGCTGGCCGGGTGCTGCGGCGCGACAAAGGCCAGCCCTTCCTCGAACGACCGCAACACCATGTCCACGTGGGGTTGCACCGCCTGGTCCGGCGCCGCCATCTCGTCTTGCGGCGCGCGGATCGTGACCAGGATCGCGTGCGGCAGCAGCATGCGCAGCCTGGCCATGGCCTCGGTCCACGCCTCGAGTACGTCGCCGAGCGGGTAGGGGATGAAGACGGTGGAGACCAGCTTGGCCTTGTCCGGCCCGTGTTCCTCGTGGGGTAGCGGCAGGGCGATGCTGCGGGCATCCACACCGGCTTCGCGCAGCGCCCGCGCCAGCAGCTCGCTGACCAGGTCGTCGCGTTCCAGCGCCAGGCCGGCGCACAGCACGATCGAGCGCTGCGGCACGTCCAGCGAGCCTTGCCAACGCCCCAGACGCGCTTCGCGCAGCTGGCGCAGGTGGGCTCCGACGTTGGCGTCGAGCAGCGAGACGTGGCGCCTGCGCCGTGCGCGCCCGGCAGTGGCGGTCGACGGCGCCAGGCTTTCGGCCACGTCGGCGATGGTGCTGCGGATGTGTTCTTGCTGCAATGTGTCGATCTGGCCGGTGCGCAGGTCGGCCACCGCCAGGGCCAGGCCGGGCAGCAGGATGTGGTCGCAATAGCGGGCGAAGCTGGCGCGCCGCAGGTAGGCGGCCGCGTCGTGCAGGATGGCGCCCGTTTCGCCGGACAGGGCGCGCTGGAAGAAACGCTGCGCGCCCGTCACGCTGGGCGCTTCTCCCAGCAGGATGGAAAGTGGTTCCAGCGCGCGCACGTGACGGCCGGCGACCACCAGGCAGACCGTGAGTGGGGTGGAGATGAGCAGGCCGACCGGCCCCCACAGCGTGCCCCAGAACAGCGCCGATATCACCACCGCCAGCGGCGAAATGCCGGTGCTGTGGCCGTACACCTTGGGCTCGACCAGGTTGGCGACCACCAGCTCGACGATGGCGAACAGGCCGGCGCAGCTGAGCGTCAGGGTCCAGCCGGGGTCGATGGCGGCGGTGAATGCCGTGATGATGGCGCCGCTGCCCAGCGCACCCAGATAGGGAACGAAGCGCAGCAGGGCACTGAGCGCGCCCCACAGTATGGCGTGGGGCACACCGAAGGCCCACAGCGCCAGGCCGATGGCCACCCCGAAGGCGGCGTTGACAACGAACTGGGAAAAGAAGAAACGCGACACGCCATGGGCGGCATCGGCCAGCGCGCGCACGGTGCGGCTGGTCTGCGTTTGTCCGGCCAGGCGGATCAGGCGGTCCCGCAGCGATTCATGTTCGAGCAGGATGAACAGCAGCAGCACCAGCACCAGGCCGGCTTCGCCGATGGGGCCCCACACGAGCGAGAACAGGCGCGCCAGCGTATCGCCGGTGGAGGGGTGGGGCGGGCGGATTTCAACCGGCACGGGCTGGTGAGCGCCGGCCGGCTGCAGCGGCTGCTCGGAGCCGGTGTCCGGCGCCAGCTCGGCGCCGTGGTTCAGGCCCGCCTCCAGCCAGGCCAGCGGCCGTTCGGCGCGCGTGCGCAGCTGCTCGGCCTTGCGCAGCAGAGCGGCCTGGTACTGCGGCAGTTCCGACGTGACGCTGACCAGCTGGGCGGCCAGGATGGCGCCGGTGCCGGCAGCGGCGGCGCCGGCCAGCAGCAGCGCCGTCAGCGTGGCCGGCACGCGCCGTATGCCGTACTGGCTCAGGGTGCGCACCAGCGGTGCGACGAGCAGGCTCAGGACCGCCGCCAGCACGATCGGTTGCAGCATGGGACGGCCAGCGTACAGCAGGCCGAGGATGCAGCTGGCGCTGATGATGGAAGGTGCGTTCAGGCGGCTGGGAGGGACGGGGGTATGCATGTGGGCTGCGACGTGGTCAGGGCTGAAAACCGCCGCATCATATCATAATGACGCATATGTCATTATAAAAATTCCGCGCGCCATGGGCCGGGTTTGATCCGCATGCGCGTGGCGCCCGTACTTCCGCCTGGTGGGGGAGGCGGCATGGCAGGTTTTTGCCGCGGTGCCGCAAATAGTAATTGACGCTAGCGTCATTATGACGGTATCATCATTATGTGATTTGGAGCGCAGCGATGTCCGCCTGGCGCCCAGCGTTTTCGTAAAAGGATAAGAAATGTCGTCAACCACCCGTGCCGCTCTGTTGTCCGCGCTTGCGCTGCAGGCCGCCACCGCCGGCGCCGCCGAAAGTGCCGCGCCGGCGATCTCCTTCAGCGGCTACGGCACGCTGGGCGTGGTCCACTCCAGCGAGGACAGGGCCGACGTCACCGCCACCAACTTCCAGCCCAGCGGCGCCGGTTACACGCGCAACTGGTCGCCGGACGTCGACAGCCGGCTAGGCGGGCAGGTGACGGCCGAATTCAATCGGCAATGGTCGGCCGTGGTGCAGGTTGTGACCGAGCAGCGCTGGGACGGCTCCTGGCACCCGCAGCTGGAATGGGCCAACGTCAAGTACGAGGTGAGCCCGGATCTGAGCATCCGCGCCGGCCGCATTGCGCTGCCCACCTTCCTGGCCTCCAATTCGCGCAAGGTCGGCTACACCATGCCATGGGTGCGCGTGCCCAATACGGTCTATGGCGCGCTGGCCATGACCAACAGCGATGGCGCCGACGTCAGCTATACCTTCCAGGCCGCCGGCGCCCGCGATACGGTGGTGGTGTATGCCGGTCGCAATAATTCGACCTACCCGTTCGGCAACGGCGAGGGCTACCACGAACGGGCCCGCCGCATGCGCGGGGTGGCCAACACGGTGACCTATGGCGCGGCGACGGTGCTGCTGTCGCACTTCGAGGCGCGCTTGTCGTCCGACGAGTTGGCACTGGCGGACCTGCCCTACACAGTCAACGCGGTGGGCGGCAGCTACGATCCGGGCGCCTGGTTCCTGATGGCTGAGTGGGCCAGGATTTCCGGCCATGGCGCCGGGGTGCCTAGCTGGTACGTGGGCGGCGGCTACCGCATCGGCGAATTCACGCCCTACCTGAATTACAACCGGCGCAATCAGATGTCGGTGCAGATTCGTCAGGCGGACCTGGCGCAGCAGAGCGTGGCCATCGGCCAGCGCGGCGTCAGCGCCGGCGTGCGCTGGGACTTCCGGCCCGGCACCGATCTCAAGCTGCAATATGACCGCAATCAGCCCAATGACGGCTCGATCGGCACCCTGGTCAATCCACAGCCGGGCCTGCAGCCCGGCCACCGTTTCCACGTCGTGAGCGTGGCCATGGACTTCGTGTTCTAAGGGGCGGCATATGCGTATCAGATATCAATCGGGCCGCGCGCTGCTGGCCGTGGCGCTGGCGCTGGCAACGCAGGCCGCCAGCGCGGAGGTGGTGGTGATCGTCTCGGCCAAGAATGCCTGCGGCACGCTGAGCACGGCCCAGGTGGGCGACATCTTTCTCGGCAACAGCGCCAGCTTCCCGGCCGGCGCGACGGCGGTGCCGGTCGACCAGAGCGACGGCAGCCCGGTGCGCGAGGAGTTCTACGGCAAGGTCCTGGGCAAGTCGGCGGCGCAGGTGAAGGCCCATTGGTCCAAGCTGATCTTCACCGGCAAGGGCCGGCCACCCAAGGAGGCCGGCGACAGCGCCGCGGTGCGCAAGCTGGTGGCCGACAGCGGTTCGGCCATCGGCTATGTCGAGCGCGCCGCGGTCGACGCCAGCGTCAAGGTCGTTTTTAGTCTGCACTGAGCGCGGGCCCGCTGTTGTGGGCGCCGGGATGGAGAGCATGTGATGAGCATCAAGCATAGAATCTGGGCGGTACCGGTGATCGCCGCCGTCCTGTTTGGCCTCGGGCTGGCGGTGACGGTGTACTTCATCACGGGCGCGATCGCGTCGATCGACGCCACGGCCCATGCCGACTATCCCTTGCTGGAGCAGGTCAAGGAGCTGGGCCAGCAGATGGATGGCCTGAGCGGCGGCTTCAAGGATGCCGTGACCGAGGGCGACAGCCGGCGCCTGGGCGCGCTGGCCGAGCAGTCCAGGGTAATCCAGGGCCAGTTGCAGGTGCTCGGCACGTTGCCTGGCCAGCAGCCGCTGGCGGCCCGCCTGCGGCGCGAATTCGACGCCTACTACGCGCCCGCCATGCAGGTGGCGCGTATCCTGCTGGAAGTGGAGACGGGTGACGCGGACCAGGCCATCGTCGCCATGCAGCAGCAGTTGCAGGTGCTGCAGGCCGACCTGGCGCAGACGCGCCGGCTGGCGCAGCGCCGCTTCGACGGCGGCGTGGCCGCCAGCGGCGCCAGCGTGCGCCATGTGCTGAGCACTTCCGTTGCGGTGGCCGTGCTGGTGATCGCCGCGCTGGGCCTGGTGTCCTGGTACGTGGTGCGCTCGATCTGGCAGCAGCTGGGCGGTGAACCGGAATATGCCTGCGCCATCGCGCAGGCGGTGGCGGCGGGCGACCTGTCGATGGACATCGCCACCGAAGCGGGTGACGAGGGCAGCGTGCTGGCCGTGCTGAAGGCCATGCAGGGCCGGCTCGGCGCCATCGTGGCCGACGTCAAGGCCGCCTCGTCCACCATCCGCCACGCCAGCGCCGACATCGCGGCCGGCAACGCCGACCTGTCCTCGCGCACCGAATTGCAGGCCAGCCGGCAGGAGCAGACCGCCCATTCGATGGCGGCCCTGACCGGCACCGTGCTGCGCAACGCCGACCATGCGCGCCAGGCCAATGAGCTGGTGCTGGGCGCGGCCAGCGTGGCCCAGCGCGGTGGCGCCGTGGTGGCCGACGTGGTCACCACCATGAACGCCATCCACGCCTCGGCCGTGCAGATCGCCGACATCATCGGCGTGATCGACAGCATCGCCTTCCAGACCAACCTGCTGGCCCTGAACGCGGCCGTGGAGGCGGCGCGCGCCGGCGAGCAGGGACGCGGCTTTGCCGTGGTGGCGGGCGAGGTGCGCAACCTGGCCCAGCGCAGCGCCGCGTCGGCGCGCCAGATCCGCGACCTGATCGGCTCCTCGGTGGAGCGGATCGACGCCGGCGCGCGCCTGGCCGACCAGGCCGGCAGCACCATGGCCGAAATCGTGGGCGCCGTGCAGCATGTGGCCGGCATCATGGGCGAGATCGCCGCCGCCAGCGCCCAGCAAAGCCGTGGCATCGAGCAGGTCGACCATGCGATCCACCAGATGGACGCGATGACCCAGCAGAACGCGGCGCTGGTGGAACAGGCGGCCGCCGCGGCGGTATCGCTGGAAGACCAGGCGGGCCGCCTCAGTGCCAGCCTGGCGATTTTTCGGCTGGGGCGGCAGGCGACCGACAAGGTGTGCCTGGCCCGGCCACCCGCATTGCTGGCGCAAGCGGCATGAAGCTGCGCCGCGTCACGCTGGGCCTGTGCGGTTCGGCGCTGTTGGCACTGGCGCTGAACACCGTGCTGATCGTGCTGATCCAGCAGGACTACTGCCAGGCCGTGCGTGCCCAGGAGCGGCGCCAGCTGGCGCTGACCCTGAGCTACGGCCTGCTGCAGGAGGCCGAGCAGCTGGTGAGCCTGGTGCGCGCCTATGCCGTGACGGGCAACCAACGCTACCTGACCTATTACTACGACATCCTGGCCATCCGCGCCGGCGCCAAGGCGCCGCCGGCCGGCTTCGATCCGTCCACCTACTGGAAGGACGTGATCGCCGGGCGCCGCCAGCACCGCCTGCCGCCCGACGGCGTGCGCCGCTCGCTGGGCGCGCGCATGCAGGCGCTGGGCTTTGGCGCCGACGAATTCGCCGCGCTGGCGCGCGTCACGCGCGCCACCGAGGCCGTGCAGCAGGTCGAGAAGGTGGCGTTCGGCGCCGCCCAGGGGCTGGTGTACGACGCCGGCCGTGGCCGCTTCGGCGAGGGCTTGCCGCGCCTGAACGAGGCCACCACCCTGGTTCACAGCGACCAGTACAACCGGCTGCAGGCCGAGCTGTCCGACGCGCTGGCGGCGCTGGCCGGCGCCACCGAGCGGCGCACCCGCGCCGAGATGCTGACGGCCCAGGACCGGCTGGACCGTTTAATCCGCGCCACCCTGGCCTGCCTGCTGGCCAGCCTGGGGCTGGTGCTGACGGCCGGCTGGGTGCTGCAACGCCAGGTGCTGCGGCCGATCCGGCGCCTGTCGCGCGCGGCGGCCAGCCTGGCCCGCGGCGATTACGGCACGCGGGTCGAGGGTGTGCTGGCCGGCCCCGGCCCGGACACCGGCTTCGGCGTGCAGGAACTGGCGGCCCTGGGCGGCGCCTTCAACAGCATGGCCAGCGCCATCGAGCAAGACCTGCACCGGCGCGCGGCCGTGCAGCGCGAACTGGAGCAGGCGCGCCAGCACTCGGAAGAGGCCAGCCGCGCCAAGTCCATGTTCCTGGCCAATATGAGCCACGAAATCCGCACCCCCATGAACGCCATCATCGGCATGGCCTGCCTGGCGCTGCAGACGGACCTCAGTCCGCGCCAGCACAGCTACATCAGCCAGGTGCACCAGGCGGCGACGGCGCTGCTGGGCATCATCAACGACATCCTGGATTTTTCCAAGGTGGAGGCGGGCAAGATGGTGCTGGAACTGGCGCCGTTCCGGCTGGAAGACGTGCTGGCCAACGCGCTGGCGCTGGTGCGCCAGCAGGCCCAGGAAAAGCAGCTGGAACTGGTGCTGGACCTGGCCGAACGCGAGCTGGTGGGCGAGGGCGGCATGCTGCTGGGCGACGCCTTGCGGTTGGGCCAGGTGCTCACCAACCTGCTGAGCAATGCGGTCAAGTTCACCGAGTCCGGCAGCGTGCGGCTGGCGGTGCAGGCCGAGCGGCGCGAGACCGACAGCCTGGCGCTGTGCTTCACCGTGCGCGACACCGGCATCGGCATGAGCCAGGAGCAGCTGGGCCGATTGTTCCAGGAATTCAGCCAGGCCGACGGCTCGACCACCCGCAAATACGGCGGCACCGGCCTGGGGCTGGCCATTTCGCATAAGCTGGTGAGCCTGATGGACGGGCGCATCTGGGCCGAGAGCGTTCCCGGCCAGGGCGCCCGCTTCACGGTGGCGCTGCGCCTGGCGCGCTGTCCGGCCGTGCCGCTGCCGGCCTTGCCGCCGGCGCTGGCCACCTTGCGCGTGCTGGTGGTGGACGATCTGGCGCCAACCCGGCTGGCGCTGCAAAACCTGCTGCGCGCGCTGGGCGTGGACGGCGCCATCGACGTGGTGCCGGGCCTGGGCGCGGCGCGCACCCGGCTCGAAGCGGCGTTGCGCTGGCGCCGGCCCTACCAGCTGTTGCTGCTGGACTGGGACTGGCCGGGGCAGGACGTGGAAGACTGGCTGGACAGCCTGGACGAAGCCGGCCTGGCGCTGCCGCCGACGGCGGCGCTGACGGCGGCCGACCCGGACTACGCCACTGCGGCGGCGGCCCGGTTGGGCCTGTTGGGCTGCGTGGCCAAGCCGGCCCAGCCGGACACGCTGCGCGCGCTCCTGCGCCGGCTGCTGGGCGCACCGGAGGCATCGCCGGCCGTGCCGGCGGCGCCGCCGTCGAGCCTGCATGGCATGCGCGTGCTGCTGGTCGAGGACCACGCCACCAACCGCCAGCTGGCCTATGAACTGCTGGCCATGCGCGGGGTACAGGTGGAGAGCGTCGAGCATGGCGAGGCGGCGCTTGCGCGCCTGGACGCGCGCCCGGCCGGCCATTTCGACGCGGTGCTGATGGACTTGCAGATGCCCGTGATGGATGGCTACGAGGCCACGCGCCGCCTGCGCCAGGACCACCGCCATGCCGACTTGCCGGTGATCGCCATGACGGCCCATGCCATGCCGGAGGAGCGCGCGCGCTGCGCCGCCGCCGGCATGGATGGCCACGTCGGCAAGCCGGTCGAGCCGGAACAGCTGTATCGCACCTTGGCCCGCCATTACGACGGCACGCGCCCGCCAGCGGCGCTGGCGCCCCAGGGCGCGCCGGCGCTGGCACCGATCGCCGGCCTGGACCAGGACACGGGGCTGCGCCGCGCCGGCGGCCAGGCGCCGCTGTATCACCGCCTGCTGGCGGCATTCGTGGCCGATTTCGGCGCCGCCGGCACCACCCTGGCCGACCAACTGTCCGCCGGCGGCTGGCCGGCTGCCGAGCTGCTGGTCCATACCTTGCGGGGCATGGCCGGCACGCTGGGTGCCGACCAGGTGGCGCACCTGGCCGGCCAGCTGGAGCACGATTGTCGCCAGCGCGCGGCCGAAGCGGCCAGCGACAGCCTGGCACGCCTGGCGCCGCCGTTGCAGGCGCTGCTGGACGCCCTGGCGGCGCAGCTTGCGCAACCGGCGCCGGGGGAGGAAATGGCCGCATCGCCGGCCGCCGCCGTGCTGGCGCCGGACTGGCTGCCGCGCCTGCGCCGCATGCTGGCCGCCTGTGACAGCGAAGCGCTGTCGCTGTGGCGGGACTGCCGGCCGGAGCTCACGCGCATGCTGGGCCAGGCCGCCGCGCGCCGCATCGGCAGCGCGCTGGAACAATATGATTTTGACCGTGCGCTGGCCAGCCTGGCCGCCGCCACCGTAACCCAGGACCCGTAGTGATGATGACCCCAAGCGCCGTTTCGGCATCCCGACCCACCGTGCTGGTGGTGGACGACACCCCCGCCAACCTCAGCCTGCTCGACGGCCTGTTGCGCGACCAGTACCGGGTGCAACTGGCCAACAATGGCCCCAAGGCGCTGGCGCTGGCGCAGGCCGAAGCGCCCGACCTGGTGCTGCTCGACGTGATGATGCCCGACATGGACGGCTACGAAGTGTGCCGCCGCCTGAAGGCCGACGCGCACTTGGCCCGGGTGCCGGTGCTGTTCCTGACCGCGCGCGATGCGCTGGAAGACGAGCAGCACGGCCTGGCGCTGGGCGCCGTCGACTTCATCCACAAGCCGATCAGCCCGCCCATCGTGGCGGCCCGCGTCAAGGCCCAGCTGGCCGTCAAGGCATGGCATGACTTCCTGCACCGGCAGAACGGCCAGTTGCAGGAGCAGGCCAGCGAACGGCTGGCCGAGATCTACCAGTTGCAGGATGCGGCCATCGACGTGATGGTGTCCCTGGCCGAGTTCCGCGACGAGAACACGGGCAACCACGTGCGCCGCACCTCCCAGTACGTGCGCCTGCTGGCCACCGACCTGGCCAGCCAGCCCGGCTACGCGGAGCAACTGACGCCGCAGCTGATCGAACTGATGGCCAAGTCGGCCCCGCTGCACGACATTGGCAAGATCGCCATCCCCGACCACATCCTGCTCAAGCCGGGCAAGTTCGAGCCGCACGAATGGGCCGTCATGCAGACCCACGCCCAGCGCGGCCAGGACATCCTGCGCCGGGCCGGCCGGCAGATGGGGGTGCGCGGCCGGTTCCTGGAAGTGGCGATGCAGATCGCCGGCGGCCACCACGAAAAATGGGATGGCTCCGGCTATCCGCAGGGCCTGGCCGGCGACGCCATCCCGCTGGCGGCGCGCCTGATGGCGGTGGCCGACGTGTTCGACGCCTTGCTGGCGCGCCGGCCGTACAAGGAGCCGATGGCGCCGGAGCAGGCCGCCGCCTTCATCGCCGCCGGCCGGGGCGCGCATTTCGACCCGGCCGTGGTGGATGCCTTCCAACGCCAGTTGCCGGCCTTCGAACAGGTGGCGGTCCGGCTGGCCGACACGGCCTGACGGGTCGCGCGGCAGCCCGGGTCGGCATCAGAACAGCTGGATCAGGCGCAGCTGCAAGAAGCTGCTATGCTTGGCATTGCGCGACGCCATGGTGTCGATGTACTGCAGGGTGACGATGGTGCCCAGGCCCGGCAGGCGGGCGGTGTAGAAGGCGCCGGCATTGGTGGTGCGGTAGCGGCTGGCGCCGAACGGATTGTTGTCGTCGTCCTGGTACTGCTGCACCCGCAGTGCGTGCAGGCCGAACACGCCGATGCCGGTCTTGTAGCCGGCCGCCAGTTCCGTGCCCCACCAGTTGCCGCTGCGCAGCTGGTTGTCGTGGTTGCGCCCGTTCAGGCCGAGCGATACCTTGGCCGCCAGCGCCAACTGCGGCGTGGGCAGGTAGGCCACTTGCAGCGCCGGGCGCAGCGTGCGGAAGTTGCCCTGGCCGACGTCGGGCTGGGGGTCGGTACCGTATTTCCCGGTCGGCATAACCAGCGCGGCGCTGCCCAGCACGCGCCACTGCTCGCCCACGTACTGCCAGCCGGCGATCAGTTCGGTGTCGCCGATACCGTTGATGGCGCCGGTGGCGGCCTCGCCCTGGGCCGCCTGGGCGCCCTGGTACTGGGCCGCGAACTGGCCCGCCACGGCCGACTGCACGGGCTGCGGCACGGGGGCCGGCCAGTTCAGGGCCGGGGTGTCGCCATGCAGGGCGATGGACTGGTGCTTGCGGGCGAACGGCACGTCCACCACGAACAGCAGGCGCCCGCCCGCATACTGCTCGGGCGTCAGGTAGGCCAGTGCCAGGTCCTGGCGCGTCATGTTGCCGTTGCCGTCCAGGGTGGTGCGGCCAGGGCCATAGGTGGGGGAAGCGGCGGCCGGGAGGCCGGGCACGGCCAGCGCGCCGCCGGGCACCGGCAGGGTCAGCGCCTTGCCATCGTCGCCCGTTACCTTGCGCACCGGGACATAGGTGGTGGCCAGGCCGGCGGCCCAGCCGGTCTGGTCGGGCGGGGCGAAAATCTCGCCGCCCAGGCTGCCGGCCACGTTGTAGCGCGGCTCGAACCCTTCGGCGGCATGGGCGCCGGCGGCGGCGCCCAGCAAGGCGTACAGGGCAGTCTTCTTCATCAGTTTGGTCATGCTCGTCTCCATTGGTGGTAGTGATTGTTGTGTTGCGGGTCCGTCGTATTGGTGCGGGTCCGTCTGGTAAAAAAAGACTGCCGCCGCGACGGCGGCAGTCAAACTCCCTTCCTGAACTGTTTAAACCGGGATGGCGGCGCGGGCCGGCGCCGGCCGCGTCAACCGCATGTGCCCCTGGCCGGTAGCGGTAGCCGCATTACGGGGTCTCGGTGCCGATGACCAGCTCCACCGGATACGGGAAGCGCTCCAGCAGGGCTTGTGCGCGGCCGGCTTCATGGCCCGGGCAGCGCAGCCGCGCCACGCTGCCGCGCGCGGCGTCGGCCACCATGCGCACCGTGGCGGCCAGGCCGTGCTGGGTCAGCAGCTGGCCCAGCACGTGTTCGGCCGCGCGCAGGCGCAGCTCGGCCTTGGCCACCTTGCCGACGGCGGTGAGCGCCATTTGCGGCAGGATTTCGATGCGGGCCGGCACCGCCGCCCGTTCCGGCACCAGTTCGCGCGCCGCGGCCAGCAGGGCGGCGCTGTCGATGCTGGCGCCCGGTTTCAGGGTGACGTAGGCGACCGGCAATTCGCCCGCGTGCTCGTCCGGCTGGCCCACGGCGGCCGCCAGCGCCACGGCCGGGTGGCGCAGCAGGGCATCCTCGACCATGGCCGGGTCGATGTTGTGGCCGCCCCGGATGATCAGGTCCTTGGCGCGCCCGGTCAGGTGCACGAAGCCATCCTGGTCCAGGTAGCCCAGGTCACCCGTGTTGAGCCAGCCGGGGCTGAGCCAGATACCGCGGTTGTCGCTCTCGCGCAGGTAGCCGGGGAAGACGTTGGGACCGCTGACGCCGATCACGCCCACTTCGCCGGCGGCGCACGGTTCGCTGGCCTGGCCGTCGGCGTCCAGCTTCCACGCTTGCAGGCGCTGGTGCGGCAGGCGCAGCCCCACGCTGCCGGGGCGGCGGCCGAAGCCGGGCGGATTGACGGCCGAGATGCAGGCCGCCTCCGTCAGGCCATAGCCTTCGCACAGGGGGATGCCGGCATGGGCCTCGAACTGGCGCGCCACTTCGGCCGGCAGCGGCGCGGCGCCGCAGAAGGCGTGGCGCAGCGAAGTGATGTCGGCGCCATCGTGCGGCAGCGCGGCCAGGCCGGCGAAGATGGTGGGCACGGCGCTGAAGCTGGTGGCCCCGAAGCGTTCGACCAGGTGCCAGAAGCGCGCCATCACGCCCGGCCCGCGGTAGCCCTGCGGCGTGAGCAGCACCACTTCCCAGCCGCCATGGAAGGCGCCCAGGCCGGTGACCAGCGCGCCGTTGACGTGGAACAGCGGCAGGCCGCACAGCACCACGTGCGGGTCCGGTTCCAGCGCTTGCAGCATGGCGGCGACAAAGGCTTCGTTCAAATGGGTGTGGACCGCGATCTTGGGCAGGCCGGTGGTGCCGCCGGTGTGGAAATAGGCGCACAGGTCGTCGGGCCGGATCACGCGCCCCGAAACGAGGCGGTCGGCCGGTTGCGTGGCCAGCGCGGCGCTGAACGACAGCACCTCGACGCCAGGACGTTGCGGCAGCGGCGCCTTGGCGCGCAACGCCTGCAGGCCGGCGCGGGCGGCCGGCGCCACGTAGGCGTCCAGGTCGACCACGAGCACGGTGCGGATCGACGGGCAGCGCTCGATGACGGCCAGTGCCTTGTGCCACAGGTCGCCCTCCGGCTGCGCCGCCAGCGTCACCAGTACTTCGGCCCGGGTGGCCTCGACCAGGCTGGCCAGGTGTTCCGCTTCCAGCAGCGGGTTGAGCGGGCTGGCGATGCCGGCTGCCTGCGCGCCCCACAGGGCGAAATGGGTCTCGGGCAGGTTGGGCAGCAGCAGCGCCACCGCTTTGCCGGGCGCGATGCCGGCGTGGTGGAAGGCGTTGGCGGCCTGCGTCACGCCATCCAGCAGGTGCTGGTAGCTGAAGCAGAATTCGGGCGCATCGGCCGCGCCGCTCAGCACAAAGCGCAAGGCTGTGCGCTGCGGATGGCGGGCGGCGGCCTGGCGCAGCACGTCGTAGGTGGTGTCTGCCGCCAGTTGCTGCGACCCGGGCTCGTGTTCGAAGGCATGGATGTCGGCAAGGGTGCGGAGGGGCGCCTGCGGTGCGCGGTGATTGAGTTCGGACATGAAGACTCCTGGAATTGGCGGTTCAGGTAAGTTGGGGCAGCAGCACGACGCGGCCCGGTTCGCGCAGCTCGACGTGGCGGTGCGCCTGGGCCGCCTGGGTAAGCGGATAGGTGACAATGGCGCCGTGCAGGGGCAGCAGCGGGGCAAAGTCGGCCAGGGCGCGCAAGGCGTCGGCAGCGGGACGGAACACGGTCCAGTCATAGCGCGCGCCGTGCGGCAAGTGTGCGGCCATACGGCGCCGCTGATACCAGGCCCTGGCCAGGCCGCCGGCCAGGCCGTGGCGGTCGACCAGACCGAGCATGGGATGGACGGTGCTGGCATGGCCCAGGGCCCGCGCCGTGAGCAGGCGCAGCAGCGCGGCCTCGTCGTCCCAACTGGCGAAGTTCAGCGTGGCGGCGAAGTCGGCCGGCAGCGCCGCCAGCGGGGCGGCATGGCGGTCCAGCGTTTCCTGGGCGCCGGCCCGTTGGCATGCGGCCAGCTGCGCACCGCCGGCGATGGCCGTGACGTGCGCGTCCATGGACTGCAGCAGGCGCAACGCGATCAGCCCCAGTCCGCCCGAGGCGCCATGCACCAGCACCCGGCGGCCGGCGGCCGCGTCGTGCGTGATGCCGGCGCCGGCCAGCGCGCGCCAGACGGTAAGGAAGTTGTAGGGCAGTGTGGCCACCTGGATGGCCGCCATGCCAGGCGGGCGGCGCAAGGCGTGCTGGGCGGCCACCACCACGTGGGTGGCGTGCGTGCCCTGGCTGGAGGGCGGCTTGACGCCGTATACGGCATCGCCTTCGCGCCACTGCGTCACCCCGGGCCCCACGGCGCACACCGTGCCCGCGAAGTCGTTGCCCAGCACCAGCGGCAGGCGGGCCGCGCCCAGCAGCGACATCAGGCGGCGGCCGTAGCCGCTGCGGCGCCGCACGTCGATCGGATTGACCGAGGCCGCCTCGACCCGGACCATGATCTGGCCCCGGCCGGGGCGGGCCAGGGGCAGCACGCGCAACTGTAGCCGGCCGGCGTCGCCGAAGTCGTCGATGGTGGCGGCCAGGGTGGTGCCGGTCATGGCGCCACGATCCGGTTGCGCTGCTCGCCCAGATCCAGGCTGCCGTCGTCGGTGCGGATCGACGCCGTGACCACGTCGTTCGGCTGCAGGTAGGCCGGGTTGCGCTGGCCTTTCTGAATGAACAGGCGCCACTTGGCGCCGTCCGACAGCAGGTGGCGCATGACCCACATCACCAGCTTGCCCGGCGCGCGCGCCGCGCAGCCGGCCGGGGTGCCGGTCGCGATCAGGTCGCCCGGCTGCATGTCGTGCAGGGCCGACAATTCGGACAGCGTGCGGTGCGGCTGGAAGATCATGTCGCCGGCGTAGGAATCCTGGCGCGGCTGGCCGTTCACGTGCAGGCGCAGGCGCAGCTCGGGCCAGCGGCGCCACTCGGCGGGGCTGAGCAGCAGCAGGAACGGGCCGGTGGGGCCGAAGCCGCGGTAGCTCTTGCCCTTGTAGAACTGGGCCTGCGGCAGCTGCACGTCGCGCGCCGACAGGTCGTTGACGACGGTGACGCCGGCCAGGTATTCGTGCAGCTGGTCCGGTTCCACCGTGACGGGCGCCGTCAGCGCGCGCCGCATCACCAGCCCCAGCTCGACTTCGTAATCGAGCAGGCGCACATGGGCCGGCCGCACCACGTCGGCGTGGGCCGAGGTCAGGCACGACGGCGCCTTGGTAAACAGGGTATTGAAGGGAATGGCGTCGGGATCCATGCCCGATTCGCGCACATGGGTGGCGTAGTTGGTGCCCTGGCACACGAACTGGCGGTCGCTGGTGACGGGCGAGAGCAGCTGCAGCCGGTCCAGGTTGAGGGTGGCTTCGGCCGCGGTGCTGGCCCAGGCGGCATCGAGACCGCCGCGGACGAAATCGGCGGTGCTGGGCCAGTGGCCGGACAGGGGCGCGACGCGCCGGTCATGGACGACGCCCCATGCGGGGGCATCGTCTTGCAGGTAACGGACGACTTGGACTGCCATAAAGATCTCCTAGGGAATAAGTGGGTTGCGGTTAGAGCCAGGGGCGCGGCGCGGACATGGCGCGTCCGAGCAGTTGCAGCCGCGCCAGCGACAAACGGCCCTGGCGCAGCAGGCGCACGATCTTGACCAGCGTGCCGAGGTCGCGCTTGACGCCCATCGAGGCCGGCACGTCGTGGCCCCAGGCCCAGATCCCTGACAGCTCGAGCGGCACGTAGTGGGTTTCGTGGCTGGCCGTGAAAACGTCGCCGTCCGTGTAGTGTTCGAATTCCATGCCGTCCGGGTCGCACCAGTAGTCGAACAACTGGCTGCCCAGCACGTGGCGGCCGATGCCCCACATATGGCGGTGGCCGTTGGCGCGCAGCACGTTCTGGCCTTGGCCCAGCGCGTCCAGGTCGACCACCTCGTAGGCGCTGTGCTCATACTTTTCCTCGATCCCGCCGGCCAGCACGAAGCTGTGGTGGTCGGCCGGCGTGTCGCCCAGGTCGAGCCGGAAGAAGGCCAGGTTGGGCGAGCCGTCGGCCAGGTACTGGACGTCGGTGGGGATCAGGCCCAGGTGGCGCATATACCAGTCGGCCATGCCGGCGAAGTCCACCGTCTGCAGCACCACGTGGCCCAGCTTGGCGACGGCGGCCGGCTCCATCGGCGGGCGCACGGTGCGGTTGACGCGCCGCAGCTGGCCGTAGCAATTGGTGTCGGCCAGCAGCGGGGCGCGCAGCGGCAGGGGCGCCGGCGCCCGCTGGCCGCAGATCAGCCACAGTACATTGCCGGCCGGGTCGGTCAGCTCGACGCCGCTGCCGCCGCCGGGGATGGCGCCGGCCGGCAGGCGGCGCGCGCCGATGCGCGTCTCCAGCAGGGCCAGCTCGGCCTCGCCGGCCACGCTGAAGGCGGCGCCGAGGTAGCGCGCACGACGGCCGCGGCGTGCCATGTAGATGCAGGCCTGCGGTCCGCTGCCGCGCATCAGCAGGCGCTCGGCGGTGCGTTCAACCGTTTGCAGGCCGAAATCGGTGAGGAAGTTTTCGCACGCGGCCAGGTCGGGTTTTTCGAACATCAGGAAGGCCAGCGACTGGGCCTTGACCAGCGGCACCGGTCGGGCCAGCGGTTGGACGCCGGGCGGCAGCGCGCTTTGGGGGTAGGCATGCGGCGTACGCAGCACACCGTTGGAAGGTTGTTTCATCGAGAGAAGTCTCCGGTCTCTGGGTGTCCGCGTGGACAGGCCCGTTTGTATTTGATAGTGACAGTACCGTCAGAATGACTGGCGTGTCAATAGGAATTTGCGTACAATGGCCGCAAAGAGACGAAAATGAACATTGAAGACCCACAAAACCACCGTACCCGCGTCGCCGCCCGGCGCCGCGCCAAGACCCGCGCCAGACTGCTTGAGAGCGCCTTGCTGGTGTTTGCGCAGAAGGGCCCGCATGCCGTGATCGAGGATGTGATCGCCCAGGCAGGCATGGCGCGCGGCTCGTTCTATAACTACTTCCGCACCAACGATGAATTGATGGCCGAGGTGGCCAGCGAGATCAACGACGAGCTGCTGCGCGCCATCGACCCGGTAGTGCAGCACAGCGAAGACCCGGCCGAGCGCATCGCTTGCGGCGCCCGGCTGCTGCTGCATGCCGTGATGCGCTTCCCGCTGTTTGGCACCTTCATGGCGCGCCTGCCGTTCCCGACCGCCAACAGCAGCCTGCTCGGCCTGCGCTTCATGGCGCGCGACGTGGCGCTGGGCATCGCCACCAGGCGCTTCCACGATATCAGCCAGCGGGTGGCGGCCGACCTGGTGGTGGGGGTGGTGCTGAGCGCCGCCTATGCCGTGGCGCGCGAGCCGCAGGATGACGACTATCCCGACGTCAGCGTGCGCGCCCTGTTGCGGGCGCTGGGCCTGGCGCGCGCCGAGGCCACCCGGCTGGCGGCGTTGCCGTTGCCGATGTTCGACCTGCCGCCCAGCTCCATCCTGCGCCGCACCCAGGTTTTTCCCGGTTAGGCGACGATCTGCTATGATCGCCCCGTCCTCATTCACCCAGCCCCGCACTGACTGACCATGCCCGACGCCGCCAAGTCCACCGACCACCGTCCCCGCGTTGCCGCCGAACGGCGCGAACGCATGCGCAAGCGCCTGATCGAAAGCGCCATGATCGTGTTTGCCGAGAAGGGCGTCGGCGCCAGCATCATTCCCGATGTGGTGGCGGCGGCCGAAGTGTCGCAGGGCTCGTTCTACAATTACTTCCGCACCAATGACGATCTGCTGGCCGCCGTCAGCAGCGAACTGAGCGCCGAAATGATCCAGCTGATCGAACCGGCGGTCGCCGATATCGCCGATCCGGCGCTGCGGGTGGCGACCGGCATGCGCTGCTACCTGCACCTGGCCCGCTCCCAGCGCCTGCTGGCGCGGTTCCTGGCGGGCGCCGGCCTGCGCCTGCTGGGCGACCAGAGCGCCGTGTTCCGCTATTTGCCGGCGGACCTGGAGGAAGGGCAGAAGTCGGGCTG
This sequence comes from Rugamonas apoptosis, assembly GCF_014042355.1. Classification (GTDB taxonomy): domain Bacteria; phylum Pseudomonadota; class Gammaproteobacteria; order Burkholderiales; family Burkholderiaceae_D; genus Rugamonas; species Rugamonas apoptosis. The sequence continues at coordinate 101,896 of NZ_JACEZU010000013.1, read as the reverse complement.
CTTTGCCCCGGTGCCGCTTGACATCGTGCTCGACGTCGCCGCCGGCGCCGCGCTGGTGGCCATCAACCGTATGGCGCAGGGCCGCGTTGCCAAGGACTATCCGGAAAAAATTGTCGCCGCCGTGTTGCGCACGCTGGGCATGTCGGTCATGGACACCGAGCGCGTCATGGCTCCAGCCTTGCCCAAGCTGGTGCCGCCGGCCGAATCCCTGCTGGCGCGCGCCCAGGCCCGCGCCAAGTCGCAGGAAGCTGGCGCCGACTGAGTTTGCCCGCCATGCGCCTGGCCTGCGGTCCGGATAGCGTTCCGGCGCGCGGCCACGGCGCCGCCTGATCCCCCGTTCCCACACGTCTAAGCCGCCCTTTGCCGGGCGCGACCGGCCATCGCCGGTAATGCCCGACCGGGCTTGCCGGCCCGGTTCCTCGCCGCAATTCTTCCGCCGGTTTCCCCTCATTTCCTGCTGTTTTTGTCCGCTGCGCCAGCGCTGTCCGGCGCCGTCCTCCTTTTGCCTGCAAGTAACTTGTATGTATCGTCACTCTGAATAAAACGTCATAATGACAAATGACTCGTTATGGGTTATAGTGAGCATACCTGACCTAAGGAGGACTTTGAAGTGAACGTGAACTATCGAACAGCAGCCCTTGCCATCAGCGCGGCCAGCCTCCTGGCCGGCTGCTCCCCCGCGCCAACCGCCGAGCATGAGGAGGTGCGCGTGGTGCGCACCGTGGTCGCCGGCCAGGGCAATGGCACGGTGGGCGCCAACTACTCGGGCGAGATCCGCGCCCGTTACGAGAGCCAGCTGGGCTTTCGCACCAGCGGCAAGATCGTTGCCCGCCTGGTGGAGGTGGGCAGCCATGTCAAGCGCGGCCAACCGCTGCTGCAACTGGATGCGGCGCAGGAAAGCCTGCTGCTGACGGCCGCCGGCGCCGATACCGACGCGGCCCAGAGCCGCGTGGCGCAGGCCAAGGTGGACCTGGCCCGTACCGAGCAGCTGCTGGCGCGCCAGTTCGCCTCGCAGGCGGAGCTGGACCACCAGCGCCTGGCGCTGCAACAGGCCGAAGCGCAGCTGCGCTCGGCCCTGGCGCGCCAGCAGTTGAACGTCAACCAGCGTGGCTACACCAGCCTGGTGGCCGACCGCGACGGCGTGGTCAGCGCCCTGCAGGCCGAGGCGGGTCAAGTGGTGGCGGCCGGCCAGCCGGTGGTGACGCTGGCGGCCGATGGCGAGCGCGAGGTGGCGATTAGCATTCCCGAGTCACGCGTGGACGAATTGCGCCTGGCACGCGCGCTGGAGGTGTCGGTCTGGGCCCACCCCGGCCGGACCTGGCATGGCAGCTTGCGCCAGCTGGCGCCGGACACGGACAGCGTCACGCGCACCTATTCGGCCCGCATCACCATCGAGCAGCCCGATCCGGCCCTGCTGCGGCTGGGCATGACGGCGTCGGTACATGCGCCCGATGTCGACGGCAAGAGCGCCATCCGGCTGCCGCTGACGGCCATCGTCGACGGCGACGGCAAGCGCCTGGTGTGGGTGGTCGATCCCAAGAACCAGCGCGTGGCCGCGCGCGAAGTGCAGCTGGGCAGCGCCCAAAATGACAGCGTACTCGTGACGGCGGGCCTGGCTGGCGGCGAGACGGTGGTGACGGCGGGCGTGCACCTGCTGCAGCCGCACCAGTTGGTGCGCGTGACCGGAGGCGCCAAATGAAGGGTGTCAATTTGTCCGAATGGGCGCTCAAGCATCAGCAGATGATCGCTTTCCTGCTGATGCTGCTGACGGTGGCCGGCATCCTGGCCTACGGCAGCCTGGGCCAGAAGGAAGACCCCGAGTTCACCATCAAGACCATGGTGGTGCAGACCTACTGGCCGGGTAGTTCGGCCCAGCAGATGGCCGACCAGGTGACGGACCTGATGGAGCGCAAGCTGCAGGGCGTGGCCGAGATCGACTACATGTCGACCTACGTCAAGCCGGGCGAAACCCAGATCAAGATCAACCTGCGCGAGGCGGTGCCGCCGGCGCGGGTGCCGGACGTGTGGTACCAGGTGCGCAAGAAGCTGAGCGACATGCACCAGAGCCTGCCGCAAGGCGTGCAGGGACCGTTCTTCAACGATGAATTCGGCGACACCTTCGGCAATATGTACGCGATCACGGGCGACGGCTTCGACTACGCCGACCTGCGCAAGATGGCCGACGCGGCGCGCAACGAATTCCTGCGCGTGGCCGACGTCAACAAGGTCGACCTGCTGGGCAAGCAGGAGGAAAAGATTTACGTCGAAATGTCGAACGCCAAGCTGGCCTCGCTGGGGCTGGACCCGGCCCTGATCGCCGCCACGCTGGCCCAGACCAACGCGGTGGCCGCCGCCGGCACGGTGCAGACCAGCACCGAGCAGGTGCGGCTGACCGTCAGCGGCGAGTTCGACTCGGTGGAGAACATCCGCGCCATCGGCATCCACGCCGGCCAGCGCACCTTCCGCCTGGGCGACATCGCCGAGGTGCGGCGCGGCTTCGTCGAGCCGGCCGTGGCGCGCATGCGCTTCAATGGCCAGCAGGCGCTGGGCCTGGCCGTCAGCATGCGCAAGGGCGGCGACGTGATCCACCTCGGCCAGCAGCTCGACGAGACGGTCAAGCGCATCCAGGCCAGCCTGCCGGTGGGCGTGCAGCTGCACCCGGTCAGCGACCAGCCGCGCGTGGTGGAGCACTCGGTGCATGAATTCAAGAAGAGCCTGGCCGAAGCGGTGCTGATCGTGCTGGCGGTGAGCTTCTTCTCGCTGGGCCTGCGCACCGGCCTGGTGGTGGCGCTGTGCATCCCGCTGGTGCTGGCCATGACCTTCCTGGCCATGTACATCATGGGCATCGACCTGCAGCGCATTTCGCTGGGCGCGCTGATCATCGCGCTGGGCCTGCTGGTGGATGACGCCATCATCGCGGTGGAAATGATGGCGCTCAAGCTGGAGCAGGGCTGGGACAAGGCGCGCGCCGCCACCTACGCCTACACGGCCACCGCGTTCCCCATGCTGACCGGCACCCTGATCACGGCGGCCGGCTTCCTGCCGGTAGGCTTTGCCCAGTCGGGCACCGGCGAATATGTGTACTCGCTGTTCCAGGTGGTGGGCATTGCGTTGATCCTGTCGTGGGTGGTGGCGGTGCTGTTTACGCCCTATATCGGCTTCAAGCTGCTCAAGGAAGAGCCGCACGCCCATCACGACGAGGACGCGGTATACCAGCGCGGTTTCTACGTCAAGTTCCGCCACCTGGTCGACTTCTGCCTGCGCCACCGGGGCTGGGTGATCGCCATTACGCTGGTGATCTTCGCCGGCTCGCTGACGCTGTTCAAGGTGGTGCCGCAGCAGTTCTTCCCCGCTTCCGACCGCGCTGAACTGATGGTCGACCTGTGGATGCCCAAGGCGTCCACCTTCGAGGCCAGCGAACGCGAAGTGGCCGAGCTGGAACGCCTGCTAAAGGGCGATCCGGACATCGAGGCGGTGACCAGCTTCGTGGGCGACGGCGCGCCGCGCTTCTACCTGCCGCTGGACGTGCAGACGCCCAACCAGAACCTGGGCGAGATGATGGTCATGACCAAGGGCGGCGAAGCGCGCGAGCGTGCCATCGCCAAGCTGCGCAAGCTGTTCGACGGACACTTCCCCAACGTGCGCGGCCGCGTCAACCGGCTGGAAAACGGCCCGCCGGTGGGCTATCCGGTGCAGTTCCGCGTGTACGGCAACGATCCGGCCAAGGTGCGCCAGATCGGCGCCAAGGTGGGCGCCATCGTGCGCGCCAATCCGCACGTGCGTGAAGTGAACGAGGACTGGGGCGAGCGCGTCAAGCGGGTGCGGGTCGATGTCGACCAGGACAAGGCGCGCGCGCTGGGTGTGAGCTCGGTCCAGATCAAGGCCGCGCTGGAAGCGTCGCTGTCGGGCACCCCGATCACCCAGTACCGCGAGGACGACCAGGCGATTGCCGTGATGGCGCGCCTGGTGGCCGCCGAGCGCACCGACCTGAATAACCTGAAGGACGCCAAGATCTATCTGCGTGACGGCAAGTTCGTGCCGGTGTCGCAGGTGGCGCGCCTGGCGCTCGACAGCGAGGAGAGCGAGATCTGGCGCCGGAACCGCATCCCGACCCTGACCGTGCGGGCCGACATCGAGGGCGCGCAGGCGCCGGACGTGACGGGCGCGCTGTGGCCGACGCTGCAGGCGATGAACAAGGACCTGCCGCTCGGCTACGGCATCGAGGTGGGCGGCGCGGCCGAATCGAGCGCCAAGGCCCAGCGTTCCGTGTTCGCCGTGATGCCGGTGACCTTGATCGTGGTGCTGGTGCTGTTGATGGTCCAGCTGCAGGATATGAAGAAGATGGTGCTGGTGCTGATGACCGCGCCGCTGGGCCTGATCGGCGTGGCGCTGATCATGGCGGCGTTCCGGATTCCGTTCGGCTTCGTGGCCATGCTGGGCGTGATCGCGCTGGCTGGGATGATCATCCGCAACTCGGTGATCCTGGTGGTGCAGATCGACCAGGACCTGGAGCAGGGCGTGCCGCTGTGGACTGCGATCGTGGAATCGGCCGTGCGCCGCCTGCGTCCCATCGTGCTGACCGCGCTGGCCGCCATCCTGGCCATGGTACCGCTGACCGAATCGGTGTTCTGGGGCCCGATGGCCTGGGCCATCATGGGCGGCCTGGCCGTGGCCACGCTGCTGACCCTGATCTTTTTGCCGGCCCTGTACGCGGCCTGCTACCGCGCGCAGCGCCCCGTTGCCGCACAAGGAGAATAAAGCGATGATGAAGTTGCATACCAAGCCCGCCGTCCTCGGCCTGTTGCTGGCCCTGTACGGCGGCCTGGCCGGCGCGATGGACGTGGCAGACGCCTACCGCCAGTCGCTGGCCAATGATCCGGCCAGCCTGGCGGCCGACCAGGCCTTGCTGGCCGGGCGCGAACAGGCCTTGCAGGGCGACGCGCTGCTGCGGCCGCGCGTGAGCCTGCAGGCCGGCGTCAGCCGCATCCACGACCACCAGACCGGCGAGCTGGCGCCGCCCGTCTCGTCGCTGCTGTCGACCGACAGCACCGGCACGGCGCGCCAGGCCACGCTGCAGCTGGTACAGCCGCTGTACGACCGGGGCGCGCTGGCCAGCCGCCGCCAGTTGCACCAGCAGACCGAGCTGGCCCAGACCAGTTTTGCGGCGGCGCGCCAGGAGCAGGCGCTGCGGGTGGCGCAAGCCTATTTCGGCGTATTGCTGGCCGAGGAGACGCTGCGCGTGGTGGGCAATGAACTGGCGGCCGTGCGCCAGCAGCGCGACCGCGCCCAGGCCCGCTTCGACGTGGGCCAGGACCGCATCACCGACCTGCGCGAGGCGCAGGCGCGGCTGGACGCGGTGACCACCCGCGAGGTGGCGGCCCGTTCGATGCTGGAACTGCGCCAGGCGCAGTTCCGCGAAACGACGGGCCTGGCGCCGGACGGGCTGGCCCCGCTGGCCCAGTCGTTCGTGCCGCGTGCGCCCGAGCCAGCCGCGCTGGCGGCCTGGCAGGCCACGGGCGAGGGCCGCAGCACGGCGGTGCTGGCCCGGCAGTCGGCGCTGGAGATCGCCCAGGCCGAGCTGTCCAAGAAGGGCCTGGCGGCCCGCCCGACGGTCGATCTGGTGGCCAGCTATGGCGCCCGTAACCAGAGCGGCAACCTGTCGCCGCTGGTGGCCCCCAGCGGCGACCGCAACGCCGCCATCGGCCTGGTGCTGAACGTGCCGCTGTATGCCGGCGGCGGACTCGATTCGCGCCAGCGCGAGGCGGCGGCCCGGGTCGGCCAGGCCGAACAGGAACTGGCGGCGGCCAGGCGCGACGTGCGTCTGGCCGTGCAGGAGGGCTATCTGGCCGTCACCACGGGCGTGTCGCGCGTGGCCGCGCAGGAGCAGGCGCTGGTGTCGGCGCGCAGCGCGCTGGACGCGACCAGCCAGGGGCGCGATGTGGGTACCCGCACCGCGCTCGACGTATTGGATGCGCAGCAGCGCCTGTATGCGGCCCAGCTGGAGCTGATGCAGGGCCGGGTCGACTATCTGCTGGGCCGCTTGCGCCTGGCGGCGGCGGCCGGCGAGCTCAATGAGGACAGCCTGCGCACGCTGGATCTGTGGCTGGAAGGCGGCCACGGGTAGGGCGGCACGGCGCGGCGGCGCAGCGCGCCCCACGTGCCGGCCAGTTGCAGTGTATTGGAGGAGGACAAAATGGAGCGCTTCAATTTACATGACGTGCGCATGCTGGCGGAAAAGGCGGCGCTACTGGACCGGCAACGGCGGGCGCTCAGGAAGCGTATCGAGCAGCAGACGGCGGCGTTTCGCGCCGCTGTCGACTTCTTCCGGCTTGATGTGCCGGAACAGACGTCAAGGGGGGCCGAGCCGCAGGGCGGCACGGAGGAGGCGCCGCCCGTCCCTGGCCAGTAGCCGGCGCGCGCAGGCCTGCATGGCGCCCGTTGGCTGGCCGGGGGGCGCCAGTGCCAGCCTGGCCAGCGTTTTTACACCGACTATAAGGGAATCATCATGCGTCAAAACCTGCCCGTGACCAACGTCGAGTTCTTGCTCGACGAGGGCAAGTGCATTGTCTCCAAGACCGACCTGCGGGGCAAGATCGTCTACGTCAACCCGTGCTTTGTCGAGGTGAGCGGCTTCAGCGAACAGGAGTTGCTGGGCGCACCCCACAACCTGGTGCGCCATCCGGACATGCCGCCGGCCGCGTTTGCCGACCTGTGGATGACGTTGAAGGCAGGCCTGCCGTGGAGCGGCCTGGTCAAGAACCGCTGCAAGAACGGCGATTTCTACTGGGTCGAGGCCAACGTCTCGCCTATGCGCGAAAACGGCAGGGTGGTGGGCTATATTTCGGTGCGCACCACGCCGGCACGGGCGCGCGTGGAAGCTGCAGCCGCCGTCTATCGCAGTCTGGCCGCGGGCAACCCGGCGCGCCTGGCGCTACACCAGGGACAACTGCGCCGCAGCGGCTGGGGCGGATTGTGGCTGCGCATGAAGAACCTGTCGACCGAGTGGCGCGCGATCGGCGCGCTGGCGACGGTTGCCATGCTGCTGCTGGGCGGCGGTGGCGCCGGCGCCCTGTTGCTGGGCGGCCGGGCCGGTGCCTGGTTCGCGGCCGGGGGGCTGTTCGGTGCCACTTTGATCGGCTTGCTGTGGCATGGCTTGCAGGTATCGTTCGTGGCGCCGCTGCGTGACGCGATCCGGGCCGTGCGCGCCATCGCCAGTGGCGAGTTGGGTGGCAGGCTCGATATCCGGCGCGACGATGATGTTGGCCAGTTGCTGCGCGCCACCCAGCAGATGAATCTGAACCTGGGTGCCATCATCGGCGACGTGCACGACAATGTCGACAACATCCGCGCCGCAGCGCGCGATGTGGCGGCCGGCAACGCCGACCTGGCGGCGCGCACCGCGGCCCAGGCGGCCAGCCTGGAGGAGTCCGCCGCCAGTGTGGAACGGCTGGCCGGCACGGTGCAGCAGACGGCGCGGCATGCCCAGCACGCCAGCGAACTGATGGCGCACGCGACCGGGGTGGCGCGCCAGGGCGGCGAGGCCATCGGCCGCATGGGGGCGACCATGGGCGACATCAGCCTGGCCGGCAAGCGTATCGAGGACATGATCGCGCTGATCGAAGGGATCGCATTCCAGACCAATCTCCTGGCGCTGAACGCGGCGGTCGAGGCGGCCCGGGCCGGCGAGCAGGGCCGCGGCTTTGCCGTGGTCGCGGCGGAAGTGCGCCACCTGGCCCAGCGGTCGACGGCGGCCGCCAAGGAAATCAAGGCGCAGCTGGGCGATACGGTCGACAAGGTTGCTCAGGGCAACCTGCTGGTAACGGACGCTGGGCAGACGGCGCGCGACATCATCGGCGCGGTCGAACATGCCGCCGGGCTGATGCGGGAAATTGCCGTGGCCAGCAGCGAACAGAGCGCCGATATTGGGCAGGTGAGCCGCGCCATGGAGGAAATGGACGAGAACACCCGGCAGAACGCGACGCTGGTGGAGCAAGCGGCCATGGCGGCGGCCAGCCTGCACGACCAGGCCGGCCGCCTGACACAGGCCATCAGCCTGTTCACGCTGGCGCGCCCGGCGGTCACTTGACTGGCGCCCGCCGCGCGCTCCGGGCGCTGTTGCCGGGATCAATCGGTGCCGCGGATCTTATGGCCTGGCGCGCGCCGGTTTGCGGCTGTCACCATGGCGCGCATCGATGCTCATTGTTCCGGCCCCGGCCACGGCCAGCGAGAGGAAGCCGCCGGCGATCGCCAGATTTTTCATGAACATGGCCGCCTGCGTTGCGTCCGCAAAATTCTTGTGGAACAAGACGGCGGCGACCACGCAGAAGATGGCCAGGCAGAGCGCCACCGGCCGCGTAAAGGCACCAAAGCAGATCGCGACGCCGCCGCCGAGCTCGAGTGCTACCACGGCCGGCAGCAGCGATCCGGGCACGGCCATCGACTCCATCATCGTCACGGTGGCGCCATAGTGGCCCAGCTTGTCGATGCCGGCGGCGATGAAGATCAGCGCCAGCAGGACGCGCGCCAGCAAGAGCATGAGGTTGTGTTTCTTGTCCATTGCTTGCGCCGCACCGGCGTGTTGGTTGCGATTCATCGTGTGCTTAGTCATTCGCTGCTGCTCCTATCCAACGGGGGTTGAGCGTGGCCGCACCGGCGTCCCGCGTCTTGACGAGATCGAGCGCCACGTCCACGATCATGTCCTCCTGTCCGCCCACCATGCGGCGGCGGCCCAGTTCGACCAGGATGTCCATCGTCGCCAGGCCATACTTCTTCGCTGCCGCCTCCGAGTGGCGCAGGAAGCTGCTGTAGACGCCCGCATAGCCCAGCGCCAGCGTTTCGCGGTCGACCCGTACCGGGCGGTCCTGCAGCGGGCGCACGATGTCGTCGGCCGCGTTCATCAGCGCGAACAGGTCGCAGCCGTGGTGCCAGCCCAGCCGGTCGGCGGCGGCGATGAACACTTCCAGCGGGGCGTTGCCGGCGCCGGCGCCCATGCCGGCCAGGCTGGCGTCGATGCGGTCGCAGCCTTCCTCGACGGCGACGATGCTGTTGGCCACGCCCAGGCTGAGGTTGTGGTGGGCGTGGATGCCGGTCTGCGTCTCGGGACGCAAGGTGTCCTTGAAGGCGCGGAAGCGCGCGCGTACGTCCGCCATGCCCAGTGCGCCGCCGGAGTCCACCACGTAGCAGCAGGTGGCGCCATAGCTTTCCATCAGCCTGGCCTGGTCGGCCAGGCCTTGCGGGCTTTGCATGTGGCTCATCATCAGGAAACCCACGGCCTCCATGCCCAGGTTGCGTGCGTATTCGATGTGCTGGCGCGCGATGTCGGCCTCGGTGCAGTGGGTGGCCACCCGCACGACGCGGGCCCCCGCGTCGTAGGCGGCGCGCAGGTCGTGCAGGGTGGCGATGCCGGGCAGCATCAGGGTGGCGATCCTGGCGCGCTCGACGACTTCGGCCACGGCGGCGATCCATTCGACGTCCGTATGGGCGCCGAAGCCGTAGTTGAAGCTGCCGCCCTGCAGGCCATCGCCATGGGCCACTTCCATCGAATCGACGCCGGCGGCGTCCAGCGCGCGGGCGATCTGGCGCATTTGCGCCAGGCTGTACTGGTGGCGTATGGCGTGACTGCCATCGCGCAGGGTGACATCGGAAATATACAGTTTCTTGTTCATGGCAGGCTCCAGGGGGTGACGGTGGCGGCGGCGTTGCGCCGGCGTTGCGCCATGTGTTCAGCGGTGCGCAGGGCGGCGCTGGTCATGATGTCGAGGTTGCCGGCATAGGCCGGCAGGTAATGGGCGGCGCCTTCCACTTCGAGGAAGATCGAGGTTTTCAGGCCGTGCATGCGCGGACCGACGCCAGGGATGTTGATGGCCTGGCCGGGGCCGATACGGTCGAACTGGACCTGCTGCTTGAGGCGGTAGCCGGGCACGTAGCCTTGTACGGCGGCGGCCATGGTGGCCACCGAGTCGGCGATGGCCGCTTCGTCGACCTGTTCACTCAGGGTATAGACGGTGTCGCGCATGATCAAGGGTGGTTCGGCCGGATTGAGGATGATGATGGCCTTGCCCTTGCGCGCACCGCCAACCGTTTCGATGGCGCGCGACGTGGTTTCCGTGAATTCGTCGATGTTGGCGCGGGTGCCCGGACCGGCTGAGCGGCTGGCGATGGAGGCGATGATCTCGGCATAGTGGACAGTCGCCACCCGTGCCACCGCCGCCACCATGGGGATGGTGGCCTGGCCTCCGCAGGTGACCATGTTGACGTTGAGCGCCTCGTTGCTGACGTAGCCATTGACCACCGGCACGCAATAAGGGCCGATGGCGGCCGGTGTCAGGTCGATGCAGATGATGTCCGGACGTACCGCCCGCAGCAGCGCGTCGTTGTGGCGGTGGGCGCTGGCCGAGGTGGCGTCGAACACGATGCCGATGTCGGCGAACTGCGGCATGCGCAGCAGTCCTTCGACGCCCTCGTGGCAGGTGGCCACGCCGAGCCGGGCCGCGCGCGCCAGGCCGTCCGAGCCGGCGTCGATGCCGACCATGACGGCCAGCTCGACGTGGGCACCGTGGCGCAGGATCTTGATCATCAGGTCGGTGCCGATGTTGCCGCTGCCGATGATGGCAGCCTTGATTTTTTCAGTGCTCATACATTCCTCAGGTTAAGTGGCAAGCGACGCTGCCAAGACCGCCGACGGTGGCGTGCAGTTGGTCGCCCGCCTGGATGGCGACCATCGGACCCAGCGCACCCGACAGCACCAGTTGACCTGCCTGCAGGGGCTGGCCCAGGCGTGCCATGGTGCGCGCCAGCCAGTAGGCGGCGCGTAAGGGGTGGCCCAGGCAGGCCGCGCCGGAGCCGGTCGACACCAACTGGCCATTGCGGTGGAACTGCATGCCGGCCCCGGCCAGGCTGGCCTGGCCCAGCGCCATGGGCTGATTGCCCAGTACATAGACGCCGCATGAGGCGTTGTCTGCCACCGTGTCTTCCAGCTTGATGTTCCAGTTGCTGATGGCGCTATCGACGATCTCGATCGCCGGCAGGGCGTAGGCGATAGCGCGCACGAACTCGCTCCAGCTGGGGGGCGCATCGCCCAGCGCGTGGCCGACGATGAAGGCGATCTCCACTTCGGCCTTGGGCTGCATCAGCCGGGCGGCGGGAATGGCGTCGCCGTCGAGATACTCCATGTCGTCGAACAGCACGCCGAAGTCTGGCTGGTCCACACCCAGCTGCTGCTGCACCGCGTGCGAGGTCAGGCCGATCTTGCTGCCGACCACGCGCGCGCCCTGCGCCAGCCGGGCGGCCGTGTTGATGGCGGCCACCGCGTAAGCCTGTTCCAGGCCAGCGATCCCATGGCTGGCGGTGATGGGCGCAATGGGCCTGCCGCTGCTGCGGGCCTGGGCCAATGCGCTGGCCGCCGCGGCCAGCTTCACATCGTCGGGGACGGGGGCGTTCATGCGGCCTCCCTGACGTCGGCCCGGTCGGGCTGGCCCAGTTGCGCGCGCAGCCCGGCAATCAGCTGGCCGGCCGCCATCGCATGCACCATGCCGAAGGTGAATTTGTCCGGCCGTACCAGGGCCACGGCCCCCATGCCGATGCCGCTGCGCTCGAACCAGGCGATGCCCTGGCCGCTCAGGTCTTCCAGCTCCACCAGACCGGCGGGGCTGCTGCGCGCCACATTGCCCTGCGGGCGGCCGCCGTGCGGATAGAGCGCCACATAGCTGGTGCCGAGCGCGTCGAGCAGTTGCAGGTCGGCCGGCTTGAGGTGGCTGCGCGGGTCGACACTGGCGCCGATCAGGGCGTAGCCGTGGCCCGTCACGGCGTCCAGCAGCAGCGGCTTGCCGTTGCGGGTCAATACCGTCGGCTGTGGCGTCAGGCGCCCCTCCGGGCCGCCGCGCTTGCGCCGTGCCAGGCCGAAATAGCAACCCTGGCGATAGACCGGCTGCGGCTTGAAGCGCGCCTCCCGCAGCAGCTTGCGCAGGCCGGGCGTGCGCTGGATCAGTCGCACCGCGCCGTTGCGCAACATGGCCTTGAACGGGTTCGCCACCGAGACGAAGTCCTTCATCAGGACCGACATGTCGATCATCGATTGCGCGTGCGGCTGGCGTTCGCGCTGGTAAGTGTCGAGCAACTGGTCGCCAGCTTTACCGGCCAGCACGGCATCGAGTTTCCAGGCCAGGTTGTAGGCGTCGCGCACGCCGGCGTTCATGCCCTGGCCGATGAATTGCGGCGTCATGTGGGCCGCGTCGCCGGCCAGGAACACGCGGTCGCGGCGCCATTCCTGGGCGGTCAGGGCGTTGAAGGTGTAGACCAGGCGGCGCAGAATGGTGACCTTGTCGACGTCGATGTAGCGCGACAGGTAGTGGCGCACCGTGGCCGGATCCTCCATGTATTCCTTGCTCTGGCCCGGCATCAGCATGAACTCGAAGCGGTGGTGGCCGTTGGGCTGGCGACAGCTGACGGTGGGACAGGCCGGGTCGCAATAGAAATTGAAGTAGGGCAGGTGGCGCAGCCCATCCTCGCCCGGATTTTCCTTGATGTCGACCACCAGCCACGGATTGGGGAAGCTCTGGCCCGTCATCTGGATGCCGAGCTGGGTACGGGTCACGCTGCGCCCGCCCTCGCAGGCGACGAAATATTTGCCGCGCACTTGCTGTTCGCCCGGCTGCGGCAAGGCCGTGACGCCGGGCGTGGGCGCCGGCTTGCTGTAGTGCTGGCTCAGGCTGGCAAGATGGAACACCTGCACGCCTTGATCATCCTGCAGGCTGCGGCTCACTTCGCGTCCGCGCCGCAGGTGCACGGACGGGTAGCGTGCCAGCAGGGCCGCCATTTTCTCCTCCAGGAACGGTTGATAGAACAGGTTGCAGATCGGCCAGCCGTAGGGCCGGGCCAGGTCGCGGTACTGATTCAACACGGTGCCGTCGGGCAGCACCCATTGGAATGGCATGTCGAGCAGCATGTCTTCGGCCAGTTCCTGGCCCAGGCTGGCGGCCTGGAAGATGCGCATGCATTCGTCGTCCGTGTAGACGGCGCGGGCGTTGCCGTAGAACTCAGGTTCGCGCTCCAGTATCAGTACCCTGCGCCCCCGCTGGCCCAGCAGGTGGGCCAGGGTCAGGCCGGTCGGCCCCAGGCCGGAAATGACCACGTCGTACTCGCCCGTGGTGTCGGTGTCGGGATTCATGTTGTTGTCTCCATATTATGTGTGGTGTCAGAAACCGTTGGGCATGAATTCCGTGCCCAGCAGCGAGCGCAGCGCGCGCCCCAGTTCGCCCAGCTTGTCGCCCAGGGTTTGTTGTTGGGGCTTGTGGCCCCAGATGCTGATGCCCTGGTGGACAGCCGGTTGCCAGCCGTGCTCGTCGACGGCGATCGGCTGCCAGCCGAACTCGATCTCGAAGCCCGATGGCGAGCGCACGTAGAACGACAGTTCCTTGTCGTTGGTGTGCTGGCCCATGCCCAGCGCGATGGGAAAGCCCAGCTTGCGGCAGCGCACGTAGGCCGCGCTCAGGTCGTCCAGCGTGGCTGCCTGCACATTGAAATGCTGGATGCGGGTGCGGATCGGGTCCATGCGCCGTCCGCGGGTGCAGGCGACGGCGATCGAGTGGTGGCGTTCGTTGACGCGCAGAAAGCGGATGTCGAGCGTCAGGCCGCTGATATGGGCCTCGATGTCGTCGCTGTGGCGGGCGTCGAAGATGTCGTTCCAGAACGCCAGCATGGCCGCCGGCCGGCGCGAGGTGATGGCGACGTGGCCCATGCCGGCGGCGCCGGTGACGAAGGCGCTGGTGCGCATGCGCAGCGGCGCGTCGTTCAACAGTGGGTTGGTGAACAACTCGATCTGCAAGCCCTTGGGGCCGGTGCATTGCCAGAACTGGGCCACGCCGCGCGCGCGCGCCTGCTCGGGCGTGGACGGGGTGACGGCGATCTGGCGCCAGCGCAAGCGTGCCAGCACGGTGTCGAGGGCGGCCTGGTCGCGCAGCTGCCAGCCGATGGCGACCACGTCCTCAGCGCCGCCGGTTTGCACCATGATGCGGCGCTGGTGGTCGTCCATGCGAAATGCCAGCAACCGCTCGTCGCGCTGGGCCAGCTCCATGCCTAGCGCCTCTTCGCCGAACTGGCGCCATGCATCAAGCCGGGCCGACTCGATCACCAGATAGCCCAGTTGCACGGCGTTGAACACGGAGCCGGGAGTACGTGCCTCGTTCATGGCTGCCTCGCCGGTGCGGCGCCATGTTCCAGCAGGAAGGCGCTGGTGACGGCATTGAATTGCGCGGCCCGCTCCCACTGCACCCAGTGGCCCGTTTCGCTGAACAGGTGGACGTCGCAGCGGCGCATGCGCTTTTGCAGCGACTGGGCACCGGACGGGCGGTTGACCTTGTCTTCGGTGCCCCACAGCACCAGGGTCGGCGTATCGCACTGTTGCAGGCGCGGGTCGCGCGTGAAATCGAGCTTGCGGAATTTGGGCCAGCCGGCGGGACGGCGCAGCGGCGGCGCCGCCACCACTTGCGGGTCGACGCTGGAGCGGTAGCGCTCGGCGATGACGGCGGCGTCAACCTGCGTGCCGTCGTAGACCAGGTCGCCGCGGATGAAGCGGGTCAGCTTGTCCATGCTGGGACCATCGCCGTTGTAGTAGTCGAGCAGGCGTTTCAAGCCTGGCGTGGGCAGGGAGCGCGTGGTGTCGACGCCGCCCGGTCCCATCAGCACCAGCCGCGCGGCCCGGTCCGGATGGTCTAGCGTGAGCCGCAGGGCGCAGGCGCCCCCGAGCGAGTTGCCGATCAGATGGGTGCGCTCGATCCGCAGGGCATCCAGCAGGCCGGCCATGCTGCCGGCCAGGTCGCCGAACGGGTCGCTGCGGTCGATACCCTTGGTCGACTGGCCATAGCCGGGCATGTCCGGCACCAGCACGCGGAAGTGCCGGGCCAGCGCGGCGATGTTGCGGGTGTAGTTGGACACGCCGGAGGCGCCCGGCCCGCCGCCATGCAGCATCAGCACCGGCGGCCCTTCGCCGGCCTCGCTCAGCTGGATACAACGGCCGCCCACCTTGACCTTTCTCGTTGATAAGTTTGGCAATCCAAGCTCGTCTTTCATTGCATCGTCTCCTTAGTTGGCGGTCGCTAGTGCTCGCCTTGACTGAACATTACATGAAGTTCGACATTTATGTCAACTTGATGTTTTTGTCGAATAGAGAATATGCTGGATGCTCGGCGGACAGGATCGCCGGTTCAACTATCAAGGATTTGTCATGGCCATCAGGCAGGGAAGGTTGGACGTTCATCGCCACATCGTTCCACCGGCGCTTGTGCAGGAAATACAGCGCTCCGGCCACGGCACCGTGGGCGGAGCGCGCTTGCCGGACTGGATGCCGGCCGATACGCTGGCGTTCATGGAAACCGCACTATCGGCAGGGGGGGCCGAGCGCATGCGGGCGCGTCGATCGCTTCGCGTGAGAAATTGCAGGGTTCTGTGGGACAATATCGGACTGTCACGCGACTGGCCCCGGCCGGCGTGTGACGTGGCTACCCGAATAACTACAACGCAGCGTTACCGATTTTTATGAAGCAAGATGACCATCGCGTCCGTGTTGGCGCCGAACGCAGGCAGAAGATGCGCCGGCATTTGATCGAGAGCGCACTCAAGCTGTTCGCCGAGCGCGGTCTGGAAGAAGTGGTGATCGACGATGTGATCGTCGCCGCCAGCGTTTCCCGCGGCACCTTCTATTACTATTTCAAGACCAACGCCGAACTGCTCGCTGCCGTCGTCGAAGAGCTTGGCAACGAGTTGATGCAGATGATCGAGTCCGTGGTCGGCACCATCAAGGACCCGGCCGAACTCCTGGCGCAAGGTCTGCGGCTGTACCTGCATACGGTGCAGGATTATCCGACTTTCGCCGGATTCCTGGCCCGCGCCGGTCTGCATGCGGCGCGGCCGACCAATCTCGTGTTTGAATACATTCCCCGTCACCTGGAAAGAGGCATGCTGGCCGGCCGTTTCAAGGTCGCCGACGTGCCCATGGGGCTCGACATCGTCGCCGGCATCGCGCTGGCCGCCGTGTGCAGCATTGTGGGGCGGCCGGTGCCGGCCGACTTTCCAGAGCAAGCCACCAGCCATATCCTGATGGGGCTGGGTATGACACCCGCCGCCGCCGGCAAGCTGGTACAGTTGCCATTGGTCACCTTCACCTTGCCGTCCGACTCGCTGCTGGTCAGGACCCATGCCATGCCGTCCGCTGAGTCAGACCGATCCGCCGCCTGACCGTTTCCGGGGGGGCAGTAGAGAAATCGCCGCTTAGCCGGCGATTTTTCATTTCAGCGTTGAGCCAAAATGCCGTGCGGTTCGTCGGCGACCACAACGCGGTTGCGTCCGGATGACTTGGCCCGATACAGCGCCTGATCTGCTTGCGAAATGGCTGAGGCAATGTCGCCGTCAGGCGGCACGCCAGCGACTCCGATGCTGATCGTCAAGGTCAATGGGGCAGCGTGCGCCATGGCTAGTTTCCCGGCTGCGACTGACTGCCGCATCCGCTCTGCGGCAGTGGCCGCACCATTGGAATCACCGCAGCTTGGCATGATAACTAGAAACTCTTCGCCGCCCCAACGCGCGACAAAGTCTCCGTCGCGAGCTTGGGCGCTCAGTGTCTGTGCCACTTGACGCAAAGCGCTGTCGCCAATCGCATGGCTGAAGCGGTCATTGACCAGTTTGAAGTGATCGATATCGATCACCGCCAGCCAGAGCGTGGTGTGTCGGCGCGCTGCCGTCGCCAGTTCATGCTTCAACAACGCATCGACGCCCCGCCGATTGAGCAGACCCGTCAATGCATCGGTCGTGGCAAGCGCCGCCAACTCCCGCTCGGTGCGTCTTGTCAGAAATTCCATTTTCCAGATAAGGATTGCAATCGACACAATGAAGGTGGCCCGTGCCCATGCATCCAGGGTGCGGATCGTCCAACTCTCGTGCGCAGCAACCAACTCTGGGCTGACATGGAGTTCAACCGAATCAAGCCAAACAAACAGGAAAAGATGAAATGCGACGAAAAGCAACGTGGCCATGCGGTGTCGCCAAGGCAATATGACGGGCGCGACGATCCCTGCGCAGCCGAAGAAGAAATAGGTCCGAACATCTGTCCCATGGAATATAAACACTTGAGTGGCCACACCCGACGAGATCGCCGTCATCAATAACCAGCGTGCAACCATTCGTCGCCCCAGGCGATTCAACCACAGCACCCCAAGCATGGCGATGAGGAAAGGGATCAACGATAACGCCGCTACGAATAACTTGGGGTCACCTGACGCGACCTGCGCGCCGGCGTACACGGCAAGATTTCCGCATGCTAGCAATGCAACACTCGTCACCAGTTCGGCTTTTCTTCGGCCAATTGCGGAAATTGTCGGGAAGGCGATCGTGTTCGACAGAATGCGGGGTATTTTCATGGTCTGGTCTAGCGAGCGGCCGGCCTGCCGAACTAAACAAATAGGAAGCCAATTGTACATCCCCAACGAGAAATGTGAGCCTGGGAGGCACTCCCGGCAGAGCGATTGCGCGTCGCCGGATCGTAACCGGCGTCGATCGCATTGCTCGCAGCGTTACGGCCAGCTTGCGGCTTGCGTGGAGGCTAGCGTGATCGTTCCCGCTTGATCTCACTCGGCGTCTTGCCGAACCAGCGCAGGCAAGCCCTGCTGAATGTGCTGGGGTCGGAAAAGCCCAGCTTATACTGCAGCATCTTGATGGTGGACTCGCCGTCCATATACTTCTTTGTCAATTCGCGTCGCACCTCATCAATCAAGGTGGAAAAGTCGGTTCCTTCGCTGGCGAGACGGCGCTGCAAGGTCCGCTCACTGATCAACAGGCGCCGCGACACGGACTCGCGCGCCGGCTGTCCCTGGTCTATCATCGACAGCAACAGCGCTTTGACCTTGGCGCTGGTGGAGGGACGCGGCACGCGGGCCAGTCGTTCTTCGAGCAGGCGGAACAGGCATTCGGCCGCCAGGGGATCGGCGCTTGGAATGGGCGCGGTGAAATCGGACTCGGCAAACGCGATCATGTTGCGCGCGGCGCTAAAGTACACCGGGCATCCGAGATGCTCGACATAGGCTGGTGCGCACGCCGGGCGAGAGAATGTGTACCAGACCGACACTGGCGCGAGCGCGGCGCGCCCCGATACAAAGCGGATGGTTTGCACCAGCACGTTCCAAGTGAAGTCGTAGCGTTGCAGCGGTACCGCGCGGGTGGCGCCGAGCAGGTCCAGCGAGAGCAAGATGCGCCCACCCGTCCGTTCGAGGCTGGCCCGGACGGTGGGCGAGACCAGCGGTAGGTAGCGCAACAATTTCTCGGTCGCCGTTTTCAGGTCCGATGAGGCCAGCATGGTATGTCCCAGCAATCCCGACCACGATAGCGGATGCGGCGCCGAGACGTGGAACCCCAGCATGGGATCGCCGGAGATCTCCGCCAGCGCCTGCCATAAGTGGCTGAACTGGTCGGACACGGTCAGGATATCGTCACCCGGGCAGGCGCCATCTGCCAGCTGGTCCAACCCGGCCTGCCTGAACAGGTGATCGACATCGAAGCCGTCCACCGCGAGGCTATCCTTGATGTGCCGCACGACGTCGCTGAGCGACCAATATTTCATGGGCGCTCCCCGCGTTATTTCCCTGTTGACGGCGATGGACGCGCAACGCCGCCCCGGATCAGGTCGGCCGCCCGTTCGGCGAGCATGATCGTGGGGGCATTGGTGTTGCCGCTGATGAGCGTCGGCATGACGGAGGCGTCGACGATCCGCAACCCCTGCAGGCCGCGCACCTTCAGCGACGGATCGACCACCGCCAGCTCGTCTGTGCCCATCTTGCAGGTCCCGATGGGGTGGTAGATGGTGTCGGCGCGCGCGCGGATGTGTTGTTCCCACTCCCTGTCATTCATGCCGTCGCGCATGCCAAACAGTTCGCGGTGGCGGTATTGCCGCAGCGGTGGCGCCAGCAGGATGTCGCGGGTCAGTTTGGCGCCCTGGAGCAGTGCGGCGAGGTCGCGCTGGTCCGACAGGAATCTTGGGTCGATACCGGGGTCGGCCATGGGGTCGGCGGACTGCAGAAAGACTTCGCCGCGCGAGTGCGGGCGCAGCTGGCAAACGTGACAGGAGAAGCCATAGCCGGGGTGCAGCTTGCGCGCGTGATCCTCGACAATGGAGATCACGAAATGAAGCTGGAGATCGGGCCGCTCCAGGGTGGGAGCGCTCTTGATGAACGCGCCCCCCTCGGCGAAGGGCGTGGTCAGCATGCCGCTGCCGTCTTTGTACCAGTTGGCGATATGACCCAGCATATTCACCGTGCCTGCCAACCCTATGCCAAAGTTGTCGGTGTCCTTGCTTTTGAATACGTGGATGAAATCGAGGTGATCCTGCAGGTTCTGGCCGACCCCCGGCAATTCGTGCACCATCTGAATGCCGTGGCGGGTGATGTCCTCCGGACGGCCCACGCCGGACAGTTGCAGCAACTGTGGCGTGCCGAAGGCGCCGGCCGCTACAATGACCTCGCGCGTGGCCCGCACCTCCTGAACGCTGCCGCCGGCACGGTAGGCCACGCCGACGGCGCGCTTGCCTTCAAAGATCAGGCGGGTGGCCTTCGTGTTGGTCTTGACCGTGAGGTTGGGGCGCTGTCGCAACACCGGATGCAGGTAGGCGGCGGCGGCCGAGCAGCGTTCGCCCCGGCGGGCACGGTCGTGGAACTGCGTCACCTGATACAGGCCAACGCCCTCGTTGTCACCTTGGTTGAAATCGGCGCGGGCCGGGATGCCGCGATACCTGGCCGCCTCGATAAAAGCGTGGGTGACCGGGCGGGGGCTGCGCTGCTCCGAGACGTGCAAAGGGCCACTGCCGCCATGCCAGTCGCTATGCCCGCGTTCGTTGTTTTCCGATTTCTTGAAGTAGGGGAGGACTGATTCCCAATCCCAGCCGTCGCAACCGAGATTGGCCCAGTCGTCATAATCCTGCCGCTGGCCCCGGATGTACAGCATGGCGTTGATGGCCGAGGAGCCGCCCAGGGCGCGCCCGCGCGGCTGATATCCCCTGCGTCCGTTGAGTCCCGGCTGGGGCACGGTGTTGAACGCCCAATTGTTGATTTTACCTTTGCCGGGCAGCATGGCCACCACACCGGCGGGCATGCGGATGAGGAAGTCGTCGCCTTTGCCGCCCGCTTCCAGCAGGCAGACGCTCGTGTGCGCATCCTCGCTCAGGCGCGACGCCAGCGTCGCGCCGGCCGAACCACCGCCGACGATGACATAATCGAATTTCATGAAGTCTCCTGGTGCGGGGATCTGTGATCCCCTTGTTTTTCACTTTGCGCCGTGCGCAACGTCTCAGCGGGCGGTGGATGTGTTCCAGCGGCGCGGGTCATAATCGCGCAGCTTCCTGAGCCGGCTGCGCTGGTTGGCGCGCAAGGCGAGCACGCGCTCCTCGGGGGTGGCGTAGCGCCGGTCCCACTCGACCAGCTTGGGCGTCATCAAGCGGTGCCACAATGGTGGGACCAGCGTGACCAGGATCGTCGCCAGGTAGCCATTGATCATCATGGGCGCGTCGGACAGGGGCATCAGATCCTGGTAAGGCACCTCGCCCTGGGCGTGGTGATGCGAATGCCGGCTCAGGTTGAACATCGCCCAGGAACTCATGCGGGCGTTGGTGTTCCACGAGTGGCGCGGCTGCACAGCCTGCTCGGGCAGACGGACCATACCGTAGTGCTCCATGTAGTTCACGATCTCAAGCAACGCCTTGGCGAACAGGGCGCATCCGGTAAAGGCCAGCGCACCCTTCCAGCCCGCCATCGCGCCGGCTGCGGCCACCAGCACCACGCTCATGAGCACGCCGCGCAGGTAGGCGTTGTGCGGCGAGACGACGGCATGGCGCTTGCGCATCAAACGCTCGGCTTCGATGCGCCAGGCGCTGATATTGCCTTTGATGGTGGAGGCCAGCACGTGGAAATAGACGTTGCGCCCGCGTGGTGCGGTGGCCGGATCGTGCTCGGTGGAGACATAGCGGTGATGGCCATACACGTGTTCGATGGCGAATCCGGTGTCGTAGCTGAACGCCAGCAACCAGCGGCCCACGAGCAGCGAGACGGGGTCCCAGGTCCGGTGCGTCAGCTCATGCGCCGTGACGGTACCCAGGAAGCCGATCATCAGTCCCACGTGCACCCCACCGGCAAGGTGATGCCAGAAGTCCGTGTTGGCGCGCGCGGCCAGCACGTCGTAACCGGTCAAGTGGCCCAGCCAGGCGCCAAAGCCCAGCGGATCTCCGGGCGACAGGGTCCAGATATAGCTGAACAAGACGAGCGCCAGCAGTGGCAGCGCCACCCACAGTTGCACCGTCAGTATCCAGGGTGAGCGATAGTCCGGCGTGCGGGTATCGCTGCCGAGCAAGGCATCGCCGCCCACGTAAAACAGGAGCAGTGCGAGCAGTCCGAGGCTGGTATAACCGCCGCCGGCCAGCAGGGACACCACGGCGCCCGCGCCCACCAGGTGCAGCATGAAGAATTTGAGGTAGTCCAGCACGTTCGCCGGCACGCGCTCGGCCTTGGGCAAACCGACCGCCCCATAGAAACCCGTATGCAGCTTGGGGGCCTGATCGACGAAGCGATCCGCGTGCAGCTGGTCATCCGCGATGCCGTGCTGGCGCAGGACCGCGACGGCCGCATCGATCATGGCGGGCGGGCCGCACAGATAAGCCGAGGTGGCGCCGCCCAGCAGTTCTGGGATGTGTTCCGTTACGCGCCCCGTGCGGCCGTCCCAGGCTTGCGACGCGTCCGCTTCCGACAGGATGGGGATGAACCGGAAGCCGGGCCAACTGGCGCCAAAGGCGGCCAGTTGCTCCAGGGCGTACAAGTCGCGCTGGGCGCGCGCCCCGAACAGGACGGTGACGGGACGCAGGTCGCCGCGGTTTTTCATGTCCTCCAGCATCGCCAGTATTGGCGCCAAGCCGCTGCCACCGGCCACCATGAGCACCGGTTCCTGGCCGGGGCGCATCCAGAACGCGCCGCCAGGGCCACGGACGTAAAGTGGTTCGCCCACCGCAGTGCGGTCCAGCAGATGGCCCGACACCTGGCCGCCCGGCACCCGGCGCACGGTGAAGCTGACGTGGTTGTTGTCGCCGGGCGCCGTCGAGAACGAATAGCTGCGCGGGGAGTTGGCCAACGCGGGCAAGGTCACTTCGGCGAACTGGCCGGCGCGGTACTGCACCGCTTGCTCCAGCCGGACGTCGATGCGGGCGATGTCATGTGTCAGCATTTGCTTGCCGACGATAATACCTGGGATCGGGGCGCCGCCGATGACGTCGTGCTGATCCAACTCGATCTTGACGTCGCTGCGCAGGCGGCTCTGGCACGCAAGGATGTAGCCGTCCGCGATCTCTTTTTCCGACAGCAGGTAGGCGGTCTCGGTCAGCTCCTGGACCTCGCCGTCCTTGAGCTTGCATTTGCATGCCCCGCAGCCGCCGACGCGACAGATCGAGGGAATTAATATGTCCTGCCGCAACGCCGCCGACAGCAGCGTCTCATCGGGCTGGACGGTGATGGTTGTGCCATTGATTTCGGCCTCGTGTGAGGACCGTCCGAATATGGACCGCATCGCAGTGTCTCCTAAATTTGTTGTGTATTCAGGATGTCACGCGCACGCTTGTGGTCGTGAGAGTTGAAATTGACAAACAGGGGTCATTTAATGACAGGCGTGTTCCGCACGGGATTTGTGTGAAACAATCACAACTGTTTTTCCCCATGAGCATTGCAGAAGAGAGGTGTCTTTCGTGACCAGGTACAAAGAACATGATGCGAGGAAGCTGGCGCACATCGCCCACGTCCGCGTCACTTACTTGCGGCAAATCGCCGATCAGGCCGTTGAGCTTGGTGTCGACCTGGCGGCGTGGCTGGCCGTTTCAGGGATCAGGGAGGCGGATCTGGTCGATGCGAACGCCTTGATCCCGACCAAGAAGTTCGGCGAACTCGTCGCGGCGGCCATCGCCCGATCGGGGGAGTCCGGTTTCGGGGTGTTGGCCGGGTGCCGCTTGATCCCAGGCAGTCACGGCATTGTCGGCATGGCTGCGGGAGCGAGTGCCAACATCAGGGAGGCCATGCAAATCGTCGAGCGCTTTGTCAGCCTCAGAACCGGGGCCGTCGATATCGGGACCCGCGTGACGAATGGTGTGCTTGAGGTGTTTTTTGAGCCGGCATCGGATATGGGCGCGGCCAGCAACGCGGTGACCGAGATCGCGATGGTGGCGGTCAAGAATATTGCTGACGACCTGGTGCCCCATGGCAGTGCCTGTAGCAAGGTCAGCTTCACCTTTGCCGAACCGCGTCACGCAGCGCTGGCGCGCGATATTTTTGGTTGTAACGTTCAGTATGGTCAAAAATGGTCGGGCTTGTCTTTTCCCCTGTCGGCCGCCGACGAAGGCGCGCCGAAACATGACGCCCTGGTGCTGGCGGAGGCCGTGCGCATCTGCACCGATGAGTTCAACAAGATGCGCAACAACTGGAGCATGGCCGCCAAGCTGGAGGAGGTCATTCTTGAACGCAGTCCGTCATTTCCCCCGCTTACCGTTTGCGCGCGGTTACTGGGCATCACCCCGCGCACCCTGCATCGCCGCTTGGTCGATGAAGGCGTTTCCTACCGTGAAGTCGCGGAATCGGTCAAGCACCGCATGGCGTTGGAACTGCTGCGAAGGAAGTCGCCGGTGAAAGAGGTGGCCTACATGCTGGGTTATACCGACATGGCGAACTTCAGGCGGGCATTCAAGCGTTGGGAAGGCGTGGCGCCGTCCGGCTGGTCTGGCCTGAACGCAAAGCGGACCATGGCGACAGACTGAACAAAACGCGAAGATCGGCGTAGCAAGATCGGCGATCCACTGGTCGGCTTGACCAAGCACGTGGACTTCGAGGTACTGGCGGCGAGCATCGATGCCGCCGTGCCGAGGCCATCGCGTGCCAAAGGGGGCCGGCCGCCGTATCCGACTGCGCTAATGGTCAAGATCCTGATACTCCAAGAACTCTACAACCTGGCCGGCGACGCGCTGGAATATCAATTGCTCGACCGCCGCAGCTTTCTGCAATTGTTTCACATCGTCTTTAGCCTATACCATAGTGGTCAAAATTCCTCCCAATCATCGCTACCGGCGGCGTGTGCAGGTCCAGCGATTTTGACCGGTTTTGGCTTGACGAGAACGGGTTGCGCTGCAGCCTTCAATTGTGGCGCCGGCGTTGAAGTACGCGCTGAAACGTTCGCAGGCTTCGCCGGTGCAGCCTTTGTGACCTGGCCCAAATTGATCTTGAATGTACTGACCAAATTCGCCAGAGAGCCGGCCTGATCTTGCAAGGACGATGCGGCGGCGGCAGCTTCTTCCACCAGCGCCGCATTTTGTTGAGTAACCGTATCCATCTGGGTGATGGCTTGATTGATCTGCTCGATCCCGGAAGTTTGCTCCCGGCCAGCGATGGTAATTTCGTTGATGATGCCGGTGACCCGTTTAACGCTGGCCACCACCTCATCCATCGTCGCACCAGCCTGATTGACCAATTTGCTGCCTGCATCAACTTGCTCGACTGAATTGCTGATCAGCGTCTTGATTTCTTTCGCCGCAGCGGCTGAGCGCTGCGCCAGATTGCGTACCTCACTTGCCACCACAGCGAATCCACGCCCCTGTTCGCCCGCGCGCGCCGCCTCCACGGCGGCGTTCAGGGCCAGGATGTTGGTCTGGAAAGCGATGCCATCAATGACACCAATAATATCGACGATTTTTTTCGCGGACTCGTCGATCGAACCCATCGTGTGAATCACCTGGGATACCACCGCGCCACCCTTCTGCGCAACGTCAGACGCAGACTCCGCCAAATCATTGGCTTGTTGGGCATTGGCGGCGTTCTGTTTCACAGTACTGGTCAGTTCCTCCATTGAGGACGCCGTTTCTTCCAATGAGCTGGCCTGTTGCTCTGTGCGCGACGACAAATCCAGATTTCCACTGGCAATTTGTCCTGAGGCGGTGGCAATGGTATCGGTGCCAGTGCGGACTTGACCGACAATGCGCACCAGGCTGTCGTTCATCTCCTTCAATGCCTGCAATAATTGTCCGGTTTCATCCTTGGATGTCACGACGATGTTGCAGGTTAAATCGCCAGCGGCGACGGTCTGGGCGATCTTCACTGCTTCCTTCAGGGACGCAATCAGCTTTCTCGTCAGCATCAGTCCCATCGCCGCGACGACAGCGATAACCGCTGCCGCAATGATAATGGCAAGCCAGTTGGCATGCGTTAAAGTGGCGGCCGCTTCTTCAGCGGCCTTGATGCCCAGATCGGCGTTGTACTTTCGATGCACATCGATCATTTCGCCAACCTTGACACTCACAGCCTGCTTTGAAAGCAACAAATCGCGTGCTTCATCCGCTTTGTCCTCATTCGCAAGTGCCATGACCTTTTCACGCAACGCGTCATACTCGGCCAAAGCGCCGCGGTCAGCAGCCAGCAGGGCTTTGTCGTTGTCATTGGATAGGTCTTCCTTTTCGTACTTGTTAAATGCGTCGATGACTTTCGCATGCGCCACACCAATTGCCGTTGCCAACTCGGACCGCTTGGCGGTGTCTTTCAGCGCCATGTACTGCCAGACTTGTACGCGCATTTGAGCCGCAGCACTAAACGCCTGATCGATAACAAGAAGGCTCGGAACAGTATTGATGTTGGCATAGTTGGCGCCGGCATAGACCTGCGCCATTTGATAAATCCCCAGGCCGGCAAGGCCTGCCATGCCAACCACCACTGCAAAGATAAGTGCGTATAAACGTTGTGCGATAGTCATTTTAGCCTCCACGCAATTACTCTCATCATTCGACGATGGACCGGCCTCTGCCTTCAGGGAAGATGCTTGCTTGACCGCTGGGGCTGTGACAATTCGTGATTATTCGTCGTGCTATAAGGCTACTCCTCGTGTATATGGATCACCAGAGATTTTTTGCATCATGTTGCACGAAGGGGCGTAGAAAGCCGCCGCAGTAATCTCTCCGCTGGCACCGCTATCGCATGGTCAGCGCGGCGCCCGGCGCTTGCCAGCCGCCACCCAGCGCCCGGAAGGCGGCGACGGCGGCATGCGCCGAGGCCGCTTGCGCCTGCACGCGCGCATCGGACGCGCGCAGCAGGTTTTCGTCCGCCTGCAAGACCTCGATCAGGCTGACGACGCCTTTCTGGTACGCGGCGAACGATGCGCCCCGCGCGCGGCCGAGTGAGTCCACCCCCTGGGCCAGCACAGCGGCCTGTTCCTCGCGGTTGACCAGCGAGGAGAACGCGTTTTCCACGTCTTCCGTCGCCCGCAATGCGGCCAGCCGGTAGGCGGCCAGCATTTCAGCCTCTTGCCCGCGCGACTGGCTGATCTGCGCGTCGATGCGGCCGAAATCGAACAGCCGCCACCGCAGGCCCAGCGCGCCGCTGGCCTGGCTGGCGCCGCTCGTGAACAGATTGCCGCCCCCCACCGAAGTCGCGCTGCCCAACAGTCCGCTCAAGGAAAACTTGGGGTAATACTCGGCCATCGCCACGCCGATGCGCGCGCTGGCGACCGCCAGGCGCCGCTCGGCCACGATCAGGTCCGGCCGGCGCCGCAGCAATTCACGGGGCGAGCCGGCGGCCGTGATCTTCGGCGCGACGGGGATCGCGCCCGCTTGCTCCAGTTCCGCCCGATGGGTACCCGGGAGCGATCCCAGCATCACATCCATCGCGTTCAACGCCGCTTCCAGCCCCGTCGCCAGCTCGGGCACCACGGCGCGCACCTGGGCCAGCGCGCCTTCAGCCTGCCGTACCTGCAGCTCCGCCGCCAAACCCTTGTCATACAACAGATGGATGGTCGAGAGCAGTTCCTGCTGCGTCTTGACTTGCTGCTGGGCGACTTTTAACCGGGCTTGCAATTCACGCACACGGATGTAGGTGTCGGCCGTCTGCGCGGCCACGGCCAGGCGCACGGCGATGGCGCCCGCCTCGGAAGCCTGGTATTCCGCGCGCGCCGCTTCCTGCCCCCGGCGCAAGCCGCCAAACACGTCCAGCTCCCAGCTCGCGCCCACATTGGCTTCGAAGGCGTTGCCGTAGCGGCTGTAGCCGGGTGCTGTATTCAACACCTTGCCCAGCGGCGTTTCGACGGATTGATAGGCGCGCGCGGCCTGGCTGCTGACATTACCGGCAGGCAGCAACGCGGCGTCGGCCGCACCCAGCCCGGCGCGCGCCTGGGCCACGCGCGCTTGCGCTTGCGCCAGGTCGAGGTTCTGCTCCATCGCAAGTTGGACCAGCCGGGTCAGCTGTGGGTCCGCGAAACCGGTCCACCATGCGCCGAAGTCGGCGTCGCTCAACGCGGAACGGCTATCAATGGCGGCCTGGCCATGGAACGTTTGCTCCGCCGGCAGGGTGGGGCGGACGTAATCGGGGCCGACCGCGCAGCCGGTTAGCAAGCTGGCAATGGCCAATGTGATAAGACGGGATGGGGATGGCATAAGGCAACTTTCATCAACGAGTGGAGTGGTGACTATAATACCAAATGGTCACACGTTGTCCAGTTAAAGATTTTGGCGTAAGCTGTCTGGCATGAAAAATCCCAGCACCTATCCCGTTTCGGCCCGGGGACCGGCCGACCACGACGTCCGCAGCCAGATCGTGGCCGCCGCCACGGAACACTTCAGTCATTACGGCTATGAGAAGACCACCGTGTCCGACCTCGCCAAGGCGATCGGCTTCTCCAAGGCGTATATCTATAAATTCTTTGAATCCAAGCAAGCCATCGGCGAGATGATCTGCGCAAACTGCCTGCGACAGATCGAAACCGAAGTCAGCGCGGCGGTGGCCGAGACGGACGCGCCGCCCGAGAAGGTGCGGCGGCTGTTCAAGGCTTGCACCGAGGCCAGCCTGCGGCTGTTTTTCCAGGATCGCAAGCTGTACGAGATCGCCGCCTCGGCGGCGACGGAGCGCTGGCAGGCCGTGATCGCCTATGAAGCCAATCTCCAGAAATTGCTGCGCGATGTGTTGCAGGAAGGCCGGCTGAGCGGCGATTTCGAGCGCAAGACGCCGCTCGATGAGACGGTGATGGCGATCTACCTGGTGATGCGCCCCCTCCTTAACCCGCTGCTGTTGCAATACAGCTTCGACTATGCGGAGGAGGCCCCGGCGCACCTGTCCAACCTGGTGCTGCGCAGCCTGTCGCCATGATTATTTTTGTGTGTGACCGTTGACGAAATTGGTCACTAGTACCATAATGAAAGTCCCTATCACTTCGTCTATGGGACTTTTATGCTCCGGCGTCGCTCTCTTTCTCCCGCGGTCATGTCCGCACTGTTGCCGCTTGCCCTGGTCGCTTGCGGCGAAAAGGCCCCCACCGATCCGCGCACCGATGCGCCGCTGGTGCGGGCCGCCATCGTCCAGGCGGTAGCGCCCGGCTCTCGTTCCTTCACCGGCGTGGTGGCCGCCAAGGTCCAGAGCGACCTGGGTTTTCGCGTGTCCGGCAAGGTGCTGGAGCGGCTGGTGGATGCCGGCCAGACGGTCCACCGCGGCCAGGCGCTGATGCGGATCGACCCGATAGACCTGAAGCTTGCCGCGCACGCCCAGCAGGAGGCGGTTGCGGCCGCACGGGCCCGGGCGCGCCAAACGGCCGAGGATGAGGCCCGCTATCGCGACCTGCGTGGCACCGGCGCCATTTCCGCCGCCGCCTACGATCAAGTCAAGGCGGCGGCGGAGGCGGCGCAGGCCCAGCTGAACGCGGCCGAAGCCCAGGCTGAGCTGGCCCGCAATGCCAGCCGCTATACCGACCTGGTGGCGGACGATGATGGCGTCGTCATGGAAACGTCGGCCGAGCCTGGCCAAGTGGTCGCCGCCGGCCAGCCCGTGGTGCGCCTGGCGCATGCCGGGCGACGGGAAGCCGTGATCCAGTTGCCGGAAACACTGCGCCCCGCCGTGGGTTCGGCGGCCCAGGCCATATTGTTTGGCCAGGAAACGGCGGGCGCGCCGGCCAAGCTGCGCCAGCTTTCGGACGCGGCGGATCGTTTGACCCGTACCTTCGAGGCGCGCTACGTGCTCGACGGCGCGCTGGCCAACGCGCCGCTGGGCGCCACCGTGACGATCCAGCTTGCCGATGGCCGCTTTGGCGGGCAGGACGGCTTGCAGGTTCCCGTCGCCGCCGTGTTCGATGCCGGCAAAGGGCCGGGCGTCTGGATCATCAACGACAGTCCGGCCAAGGTGTCGTGGCGGCCGGTCACGGTCCAGCAAGTCGATGAAACCTATGCCCGCGTCAGCGGCAAACTCCAGCGGGGCGAACGGATCGTCGCGCTCGGCGCGCATCTGCTGCGTGAAGGCGAGCCGGTGCGCATCGCCGCGCAAGGCCAGTCCAACGCCACCGCCGCCACTGTGGGAGCACGCCCGTGAGCACCGGCCGATTCAATCTGTCCGCGCTCGCCGTGCGCGAGCGTTCCGTCACGCTGTTCCTGATTTGCCTGATTTCGCTGGCAGGGGCGTTGGCGTTCTTCAAGTTGGGCCGGGCGGAAGATCCGGCATTCACGGTGAAGGTGATGACCATCGTGACGGCCTGGCCGGGCGCCACCGCGCAGGAAATGCAGGACCAGGTCGCCGAGAAGCTCGAAAAGCGCTTGCAGGAGCTGCGCTATTACGATCGGAGCGAAACCTTTACCCGGCCCGGTCTGGCGTTCACCACCTTGTCTTTGCTGGACAGTACGCCCCCTGCGGCTGTCCAGGAGGAGTTCTATCAGGCCCGCAAGAAGGTCGGCGATGAGGTGGGCAATCTGCCGCCCGGCGTGATCGGGCCGATGGTCAACGACGAATTCGCGGACGTCACCTTCGCCCTGTTCGCGCTGAAGGCGAAGGGCGAGCAGCAGCGCGTGCTGGTGCGCGACGCGGAGTCGCTGCGTCAGCGCTTGCTGCATGTGCCGGGCGTGAAGAAGGTCAATATCGTCGGCGAACAGTCCGAACGTATTTATATCGAATTCTCGCATGAACGGCTGGCTACGCTGGGCGTCAGTCCGCAAGAGGTGTTCGCCGCCCTCAACGGCCAGAATGCCCTGACGCCGGCCGGATCGGTCGAAACCCGGGGTCCGCAAGTGTCTATCCGCCTGGACGGCGCCTTCGACCAGTTGCAAAAAATCCGCGACACCCCGGTCGTGGCCCAGGGGCGCACGCTCAAGCTGTCCGATGTCGCCGCAGTCAAACGCGGTTACGAGGATCCGTCCACGTTCATGATCCGCAATGGTGGCGAGCCGGCGCTGTTGCTGGGAATTATCATGCGCGAAGGCTGGAATGGCCTCGACCTGGGCAAGGCGCTCGATGCCGAAGTCGGCGCGATCAACCAGGCGATGCCAGTCGGTATGCAATTGAGCAAGGTGACGGATCAGGCGGTCAATATCAGCACGGCCGTCGACGAGTTCATGGTCAAGTTCTTTGTGGCGCTGCTGGTGGTGATGCTGGTGAGTTTCATCAGCATGGGCTGGCGCGTGGGCGTGGTGGTCGCGGCGGCTGTGCCGCTGACCTTGGCCATGGTGTTCATCGTCATGGCCGCGAGCGGCAAGAATTTTGACCGCATCACGCTCGGCTCGCTGATCCTGGCCTTGGGATTGCTGGTTGACGACGCCATCATCGCCATCGAAATGATGGTGGTGAAGATGGAGGAGGGCTACGATCGCGTCGCCGCCTCCGCCTACGCCTGGAGCCACACGGCGGCGCCCATGCTGTCCGGTACGCTGGTGACGGCGGTGGGCTTCATGCCCAATGGTTTCGCCAGGTCATCGGCCGGCGAATACACCAGCAATATGTTCTGGATCGTCGGCATCGCGCTGATCGCCTCCTGGGTAGTCGCGGTGGTCTTCACGCCTTACCTGGGCGTCAAGCTGCTGCCCGACTTCAAGGTGGCGGCCGGTGGCCACGCCGCGCTGTACGACACCCCGCGTTACAACCAGTTCCGCCAGGTGCTGCAGCGTGTGATCGCACGCAAGTGGCTGGTCGCCGGTTCCGTGGTGGCGCTGTTCGTGCTGGCCATCCTCGGCATGGCCGTGGTCAAGAAGCAGTTCTTCCCGATCTCCGACCGGCCAGAGGTATTGGTCGAAGTACAAATGCCCTATGGCACGTCGATCGCGCAAACCAGCGCCGCCACGGCGAAACTGGAGGCGTGGCTGGGCAAGCAGGCGGAAGCGAAAATCGTCACGGCCTACATAGGCCAGGGCGCGCCGCGTTTCTACCTGGCGATGGGCCCTGAATTGCCCGATCCCTCGTTCGCCAAGATCGTGGTGCGTACCGACAGCCAGCACGAACGGGATGTGCTGAAGCAGCGCCTGCGCGAGGCTATCGCCGCCGGCCTCGCTTCCGAAGCGCGGGTGCGCGTGACGCAGCTGGTGTTCGGGCCGTACTCGCCGTTCCCGGTGGCCTACCGCGTCACCGGCCCGGACCCGGCGCAATTGCGCGCCATCGCGGACGACGTGCAGCGCGTGATGGAGGCCAGCCCGATGATGCGCACGGTCAATACCGACTGGGGCACGCGCACGCCGACCTTGCACTTGCGCTTGCAGCAAGACCGGCTGCAGGCGCTGGGCTTGAGCTCCAGCAGCGTGGCCCAGCAATTGCAGTTCCTGCTGAATGGCGTACCGGTGACCACCGTGCGGGAGGATATCCGCACCGTGCAGGTGGTGGCGCGCTCCGCTGGGGGCACCCGGCTGGACCCGGCCAAAATGGGCGACTTCACCCTGGCTGGCGCCAATGGGCAACGGGTTCCGCTATCCCAGGTCGGCCAGGTCGAGGTGCGCATGGAAGAGCCGATTGTGCGGCGGCGTGACCGGATGCCGACCATCACCGTACGCGGCGACATCGCCGACGGCATGCAGCCGCCGGACGTGTCGGCGGCCATCAGCGCGCAGTTGCAGCCCATCATGGACAAGCTGCCGCAGGGTTACCACATCGAACAGGCCGGCTCCATCGAGGAATCGGCCAAGGCGACCACGGCGATGTTGCCGCTGTTCCCCATCATGCTGGCGATCACTTTGCTGCTGATTATCTTCCAGGTGCGTTCGATTTCCGCGATGGTGATGGTGTTCCTGACCAGTCCGCTGGGCTTGATCGGCGTGGTGCCCACGCTGATCCTGTTCCGCCAGCCGTTCGGCATCAACGCGCTGGTCGGCCTGATCGCGTTGTCGGGCATCCTGATGCGCAACACGCTGATCCTGATCGGGCAAATCCGCCATAACGAAGGGGCAGGGTTCGACCCGTTCAGCGCTGTCGTCGAGGCTACCGTGCAACGGGCGCGGCCGGTGATCCTGACCGCGCTGGCGGCCATCCTGGCCTTCATCCCGCTGACCCATTCCGTATTTTGGGGCACGCTGGCGTACACCCTCATCGGTGGCACTTTCGCGGGAACCATCCTGACGCTGGTGTTCCTGCCGGCCATGTATTCGATCTGGTTCAAGATCCGGCCAGCCGATCGCACCTCTGAATTGCCACGTATCCCAGTTATTCATGCAGAAAGGAAACACCATGTCGAATTCTAAAGTTGTCGTCGTGACGGGCGTGTCGTCAGGAATCGGCCGTGCCGCCGCGCTGGCGTTCGCCAAACGGGGCTGCCGGGTATTCGGCACCGTGCGCAACCTCGCGCACGCGCAGCCCATACCGGGCATTGAACTGATTGAGATGGACATTCGCGACCAGGAATCGGTTCAACGTGGCATCCAGGCCATCATGGCTTGGGGCAAGCGCATCGATGTGCTGGTCAACAGTGCCGGTGTGACCCTGCTCGGCGCGACGGAGGAAACCTCGGTCGCCGAAGGCCAGGCGCTGTTCGACACCAACCTGTTCGGCATGCTGCGTACGATCCAGGCAGTGCTGCCGCATATGCGTGCGCAACGGTCCGGCCGCATCGTCAACGTCAGTTCGGTGCTGGGCTTTTTGCCCGCGCCTTACATGGGGCTCTATTCAGCGTCCAAGCACGCGGTTGAAGGACTGTCCGAAACCCTGGACCATGAGGTGCGCAAGTTCGGCGTGCGGGTGGCGCTGGTCGAGCCTTCCTTCACCAAGACCAACCTGGATCTCAACGCGCCCCAGGCGCGCGCGATGATCGCCGCCTATGACGCCGAGCGCAGCGTGGTTGCCCAGGCCATCCAGCAAAACGTCGAGAAGGCGCCGGCGCCCGATGCGGTCGTCAGCACGATCGTCGACGCCGCCCTGGGCACCTGGCGCATGCGCCATACGCCCAAGGGCGAGGCTTCGCTGTTGGCCAAGCTGCGCCGCTTCATGCCGGCTGGTCCGGTTGGCGCCGGCGTCCGGAAAACGTTCGGGCTGGCCTGACGACCTGTGACATATCAGCTTGGGGAGATGTATGAAACTTGATCAAAAACCACTTGCTTGGGTGAGTGAGCAATCGAATGCGATGCAGCGCCTGCGTGAAGGCGGTGGCGCGCCTGGCCTCGCGCACATGGAGCAGATCGTCGGAAAGAGCGGACGGGAGATTCTCGAAGCCATGATGTCCGGCGCGCTGCCCTATCCGCCCATGAGTGAAACCATGAACATGACCTTGCTGGAGGTGGGCGAGGGCCGCGCCGTGTTCCAGGGAATGCCGCTGCTGCGGCACTACAACCCCATGGGCACGGTGCACGGCGGCTGGTTTTCCACGCTGCTGGACTCGGCGCTTGGCTGCGCGGTGCAAACCACGCTGCCAGCCGGGCGTTCCTACACGACGGCCGAACTCAGCATCAACATCGTACGGCCCGCATGGCAGAAGACCGGGCCGCTGCGTGCCGTCGCCACGGTTGTCCACCCGGGGCGCCAGATGGTGACGGCGGAGGCCCGGGTCGAGGATGAGCAAGGCAAGCTGTACGCGCATGCGACCACCACCTGCTTTATCTTGAACGCCGTCACGGCTTGACGGCAGCGATAGCCGGACTGACGCAACACGCCATCGCCGCTCAGCCGGCGATTTTTCGTTTTTGGGTGGATCACCGTCAGTGTGGACGATGGTGCGGGAGCGATGTCTGTCCGGGAAGGAAGAATCGCTCCCGTTCCACTTAGAACGCGTAGTTGTAAGCCACGCTCATCAGCTGCATATGGGTTTGCCAGCTACCTTGGGTGAGCTCGCCGTTACCCGTGCAGCCACGTATCAGAGGCGAGCAAGTGTTCCTGTAGCTGGCGTCCACATCCTGAAAACGTAAATAGGAATACGCCAGGTCGACGGAAGAATTGTTGTCCAGCTTCCATTTCGCTCCGAACGACAATTGCGAGCGGTCCCCGTCCGGCAGGGCGGAGTGGCGCAGGGTGGTGGACGCAACCGGCGACTGGTCGTACGCCAGTCCACCGCGCAGGGTGAGTTCTTCATTGAACCGGTAGTTCGTCCCCACTGAGAAGCGCCAGGTATTCTTCCAGTTCTGGAGTATCACCTCGTCGCCCTGCGTGGTGCCAGGGAACTGGATGTTCAAGTTCGCCAAGCGCGAGCTGCGTGTCCAGGTCGCATCGCTCATCACGGCCCAGCGTGCATCGAGCTGTCGGAAACCGTTGATGGAGACACTCTCAGGCGTGCGGATATTCAGCAGCACGGCCGAATCGGCCCGGTTGGAGTTGGCGGCGATGATCTTGTTGACCGCCGGGTCGCTGGTTACATTGAAGTCCCACATCGCACCGCCTTTCAGCTTGTGTGAAATTGAAGAGCGATACGACAGGCCGAAGCGCGTATTCTCGTCAAGTTGGAACAGATAGCCCACATTCCATCCGAAGCCCCAATCCTGGCCATCCATTGATCCATGACCGTCGCGGACAGTGGTCAGTGCGGCCGGGTTGCCACCGGCCGCGATGACGCCACGTAACAAGGTGAGGGCACCCGGTGTGCCGGCCAGGGCCGCTATCGAGCCCGGCACGTCCACACCCTGGCCCAGCTTGGCTTTCATGAACTGGGCGTTAATACCGAAACCGAAGGAATGTTGCTCGTTGAGTTTGAAGCCGGCGGACGGGTTCAGGTCGATCGATTCCAGCTTCACGTTGGTCAGCGCGTAGCGGCCGGACCAGTCGTTGCCATAGTCCAGTTGGCTACCGTAAGGCACGAACAGGCCAAAGCCGGCGGTCCATTGGTGGTCCAGCTTCTTGCTGACGTACAGGGACGGTGCCGCCACCACGTCCGGTGTGTAACTGTCCAGGTGCGTCGGGCCGCCGGAGCTGGTGCCGGTGAAGCGCTGGGAGCCGGTGTCCGTGAAGCGCGAGTGTGGGACGACGGCGGTCACGCCGCCCACAAGTTGGGTGCCGTCCAGGCGGGTGAGGCCGGCTGGGTTGGCGAAGATGGTGGAGGCGTCTGCCGCCTCGGCGCCGTTGGATTCGGCGGTGCCTTGGGCCGACACGCTTTGGGAGCCGAAGCGGTAGCCGGATGCCTGCGCGGACAGCGATGCGGTCAGCAAGGCGGCAGTGACGGCGAGGGTGAGGGTTTTTTGATTCAAAGTGCAGTCTCCGGAATGATGAATAGTGAAGTTCAGGGGGAAGGTGAAGGTCTGTCCGGCCGGCGTGCGGCGCGTGCGCCAGGCATCCAGGGCCGCTGTGACCATCCTATTTTGAGACTGGTGACCAATTATGTCAATGGTCACAATGGCTGCAAGCGCCGATGTGGGACGTGGAAAACGCGCTGTCGGATCTGGTCAAGTGCGATGGCAGGCGGCCCTGCGGGGGCAGGGCGTGGATGCGTCGGGTTTGGCAAGAAAGGCCGCGTTCGCCTTACCGCTCGGCGGCTTTGCGATACTCGCTCGGCGATTGTCCGAGCCAGCGCCGGAATGCGCGCGTGAAACTGGCGGTATCGGCGTAGCCAAGCTGAATCGCGATTTCGTCCAGCTTCATGTCCGTATTTTCCAGCAGTTGCCGCGCCAGTTGTTCCCGCTCCTGTTCGACCAGATCGCGGAAGCTGCTGCCTTCCTCGGCCAGTCTGCGCCGCAGGCTGCGCGCCGCCAGCCCCAGTTGGCTCGCCACTTCTTCCAGCGGCGCCACCAGCCCCGCCGAACCGAGCAGCAGCTGCCGCACCTGATTGGCGATCCCGCCGATCTGCCGCCGTTCCAGCTGCGCGCGGCATTGCGCCTCCAGCAGCCGGACCAGATGTCCGTCGTACATGGGCAGCGCCAGCTCCGCGTCCTCTCGACGCAATACGATGGCGTTGCGCGCACAGCCGTAGCGAGGCGCGATGCCGCTGAGTGCTTCGATCCGGTCCGCATGGGCCGGCGCCCGGTCCTGGAATTCGAGCCGCAGCACGCGCAGTCCCGAAAGCGCGAGTTCATCAAACAGCTTGATGGCGGTCGCCATATCGCGCTCCAGCAGGAACTGCCGCAAGTGAGGCGGGATGTCCGAAGGATCGGCGCTCATGCCGTACTCGTGCTGATCGCAGAATACCGCCAGCCGGCAGTACGCTGTGCTCAACGGCAAATAGCGCAGCGCGTGCTGGATCGCTTCACGCACATTGCGGCTGGTCCGCAGTGCAAACCCCCAGATGCCGAAAGTCGCCACGTTGTAGCGCAGCCCAAGCTCGAAACCGAGTGCGGGGGTGTGCGGCAAGGCCTGGATCAGGTTTTCAATCAGCCGCATTTCCTGCTCGCGCGTGACGAGGGCGTCCGCGTCCCGCAGCTGTGCTTCGGCCATGCCAGTACCGAGCAGGCAGGTCGCCGCATCGACGCCATGGCGCGCCGCGAAATTCACCATCACCTGACTGATGGCCACAGGGTGCTGAAAGCGCGCGTCCTTAGAAATGCTCATACGGCCATTTTATAGCGCCAGTGCCAATGTGAGGGACGGCCTGGCCGGAAATGCATGGCAAAAGGCCACTAATGTTCTGTCAAGCGTGCGGGATCGCTCGCTAGTATTGCACAACTATAAAAAAACTCGGAGGACGACAATGCATGAGGATCTGAATGCGCTGAACAAGTGGGCCATTGCCACAGCGGGCGAATACACCACCGAGGTGGCGTGGCCGACAGTGCTGCTGGTGATGGTGGTGTGGGTACTTTTCATAACCGACCTTGGCTTGTTCGCGACCGGCCGCTTGCCGCTGGCGCCCGCAATGCTGATCTACGCCGTCGTCACGTACATGTCTTATACCCCGCTGCATGAGGCCGCGCATGGCAACATTCACGGCCCTCACGATCGCCTGCGCTGGCTCAATGATCTTTGTGGATACCTTGTGGCACCGTTGATCCTGGTGCCGTTCTCCACGCACAGGGTCGAACACTTCACACATCATCGCTACACCAACCAACCGGACAAGGACCCGGACTATGTCGTCAGCACCATGGGCAATGGTGCTCTCGCCTTCGTCACCTGCGGCTTGCACTTCCTCTGGATGCAAAACACCTTTCTGTTCCGCAGTTACTGGGCAACCGCGCCATGGCGTGTGAAGGCTGCCTACATGATGGAAATCGTGTTTTCGGCCGGCTGGCGGGTCGCGTTCGTCATGCTGGTGGCACGGGAGCATGCCTGGGCGTTGCTGGTTTTTGGCTACCTGGGGGGGGCGTTCTTCACCGCATACTGGTTCGCGTTTCGCCCTCACCACCCGTACGGCGATGCCACGCGTTACCGCAACACGAACAGCCTGATCATGCCCGGCTGGATGAAACCGCTGGAGTGGTTCTGGTTCGGCCAGAACCTGCACTCGGTGCACCACTTGTTCCCACGGGTGCCGTTCTACCGCTACCACGCGCTGCATCGCCGGATCGAGCCGGCCATGCGGGCCCACGGTACGCCGATGATCGGCATCTTCAGCCGACAAGATCAATAAACCCTGCCGATGCGAGTATGACGATGAACACGATCATGAAGACCTACCAATGTGCCGTTTGCGGTTTTGTCTACCACGAAACCAAAGGTATGCCCAATGAAGGCATTCCCGCGGGCACCAGATGGGAAGACGTGCCAGATACCTGGGTGTGCCCCGACTGCGGCGTGTGCAGGGCCGATTTTGAAATGGTCGAGATTTGATTACGCCGGAGTCCATCATGTCCTATCCAGTCGTCATCGTAGGCTCAGGCTTGGCCGGCTACAACGTGGCGCGCGAGTTGCGCAAGTTGGATGCGCCAGCGCCGTTGCTGGTCATCAGCCGCGACCACGCGGGCTTGTATTCCAAGCCCATGCTGTCCAACGCGCTCGCCGGCAGGAAAACGGCGGCCGACCTGGTGATGAAGCCGGCGGAGCAGATGGCTGTCGATTTGAACGCGCGCGTGCTGGCAAACACCAGTGTGGCGCGGATCGACACGGCCGCCCGGACCTTGATGCTGCACAATGGCGAGGCGGTGGTCTACCGCGATCTGGTGCTGGCCTTGGGAGCCGACCCGATACGCTTGCCATTGGCGGGCAATGCCGCGCACATGGTGCTGGCCGTCAATGATCTGGATGATTTCCACGCGTTCGCACGAGCGTTGAACGGCGCCACAGGCGGCCTGGCGGTCAAGCGCGTGGCGATTTTGGGCGCGGGCTTGCTCGGCTGCGAGTTTGCCAACGACTTGCTGGCGCTGGGCATCAGCCCGACGGTGCTGGACTTGGCCGAGCGCGCCTTGGGGCGCTTGCTGCCGCCGCGCTCCAGCGCCTGGCTGCAAAGCAAACTGGAAGCCGCGGGCGCGTCGTTCCGCTTTGGCGTCGCGGCCACGTCGGTCGATCACCATGCGTCAGGTCATGGCCTGACGCTGACGCTGAGCGACGGCGGCACCATCGATGCCGATCTGGTGTTGTCGGCGACAGGCCTCAGGCCACGTACGGCCCTGGCCGCGCAAGCCGGCTTGGCGGTCAACCGCGGCGTGGTGGTGGATCGGACCTTGCAGGCCAGCGCCGCCCATGTTTACGCCGTTGGCGACCTGGCCGAAGTGGAAGGCTTGAATCTGCCTTTTGTGATGCCGATCATGCAGCAGGCGCGTGCGTTGGCGGCGACCCTGGCTGGCAAGCCTACACCAGTCAACTACCCGGCCATGCCGGTGGTTGTCAAAACGCCCGCCTGCCCGACCGTGGTGTGCCCACCCGCAATGGGCGCGCAAGGGCAATGGCGGGTCACGGAGGATGAGGACGGTCTGGAAGCGCATTTCATCGGCAGCGCCGCCGACCAACCCTTGCTGGGGTTCGCGCTGCACGGCAAGGCGACCGCGCGGCGCCAGGCATTGGCGGCGCAAGTGCCGGCCGCTTTGCCCGTCATCGTTTAACCATTTTTTTGATTCGGGGCGCTCGGCCCCGGATGGAGATCACATGAATTTCGATTACGTTATCGTTGGCGGAGGTTCCGCCGGCGCGACCCTGGCCGCCCGTCTCAGCGAGGATCCGCGCATCACCGTCTGTTTGCTCGAAGCGGGAGGGCAGGGCGATGACCTGCTGGTGCGCATGCCGTCCGGCGTGGTCGTGATGTTGCCTGGCAAGGTGAAGATCAATAACTGGGCGTTCAATACCGTGCCCCAGCCCGGGCTCAATGGCCGGCGAGGCTATCAACCGCGCGGGCGTGCCCTGGGCGGTTCCTCGGCCATCAACGCGATGTTGTATGTGCGCGGCCAGCGCCAGGACTATGACCATTGGGCCGACCTTGGCTGCAGCGGGTGGCACTGGGATGCCGTGCTTCCCTATTTCAAGAAATCCGAAAACAACGAGCG
Organism: Rugamonas apoptosis; assembly: GCF_014042355.1. Taxonomy (GTDB): domain Bacteria; phylum Pseudomonadota; class Gammaproteobacteria; order Burkholderiales; family Burkholderiaceae_D; genus Rugamonas; species Rugamonas apoptosis. The sequence goes on along the minus strand of NZ_JACEZU010000013.1, from coordinate 62,313 downwards.
CGGGCACAGTGCGCTGCACGGCACCAGCGGACCGTTGCATGTCGCCGAGCAGCGCGATCCCCGTCCCATCTCCTACGCGTTCATCGAGGCGGCCAAGCACTGCGGGGTGCCGCCCCGCGCGGACTTCAATGATGGCGGCAATGAGGGCGTCGGCCTGTACCAGGTGACGCAGTTCCACGACGCCGCCCGCCGCGGCGAGCGTTGCTCCACGGCCGCGGCCTATCTGCATCCGCCCGAACGCCAGCGGGCCAATCTCACGGTCAAGACCAAAACCCGGGCCACCAGGATCCTGTTTGATGGCAAACGGGCGGTCGGCGTGGCGTATCGGCAAGGTGGCGAGATCATCCGCGTCCATGCGCGGCGCGAAGTGATCCTCGCGGCCGGCGCCTTTGGCTCGCCTCAGTTGTTGCAGCTGTCGGGCGTCGGGCGTTCGGAAGACATCAGCCGCCATGGCATTCATATGGTGCACGAGCTGCCTGGCGTGGGACAGAACCTGCAGGACCATCTGGACTTCATCCATGTGTTCAAGAGCAAGGACAAGGACAATTTTGGGATCGGCCTGACCGGCGCCGTGAATATGTTGGGCCACATCGCCCAGTGGCGCAAGAATGGCGGCGGCATGCTGGCCACGCCGTTCGCCGAGAGCGGCGCGTTCATCAAGAGCCATCCAGGCTTGGACCGGCCCGACCTGCAATTGCATTTCGTGATCTCGGTGGCGGACGATCACGCGCGCAAGCTACATCTGGGCTATGGTTTTTCTTGCCATGTCTGCAACCTGCGCCCGTACTCGCGCGGCGAGGTGTTTCTGCAGTCGGCCGACCCGTTGGCCGATCCGGGAATCGATCCGCGTTTCCTGTCGGACGAGCGCGATCTGAAGGGATTGATCCGGGGCGCCAAGATAACGCGCGACATTCTGCTGGCGCCACCACTGAAAAAGTATCGCCACCGCGAACTGTTCGATGTGACCGACGGCATGACCGACGCGCAATGGGCACAGCACATCCGTGCGCGCGCGGACACCATTTACCACCCGGTCGGCACCTGCAAGATGGGCGTCGACGCGATGGCGGTCGTCGATCCCGAGCTCAAGGTCCATGGCCTGCAAGGGTTGCGCGTGGTGGACGCGTCCATCATGCCGACGCTGGTCAGCGGCAACACCAATGCGCCCACCATCATGATCGCCGAGAAAGCGGCCGAACTCATTCGTGGCGCCCATCGATAACACCCTGTCGATGGTACTGAACATGCGCGGAAAAATGAAGCGGCAGCCGCTGGTCCACCTGGCACCTGCCGCCTGAGTGTCGCCATGCCTGCACCACCGTCGGTTTTGTACATGGTGCGCGCGCTGAAGCTGAGCATGGCGCGCTTGAATCTTGACCCGGATGCTTTATTTCTGGAGGCGGGACTCGACGAGAGCGAACTTCGGGCCTGCGATGAACTCGCCTTGTCGGAGCGCCTCAGCGCGCTGTGGCATCTGGTGGTGGAGCGCACGGGCGATCCGCTGATCGGCTTGAGGCTGGCCGATCCGCAGGGTGGGGGGAGAGTGCGGCCCGCCAGCATGTCGGCGCGGGTACGCCAGGCGTTGACGCAGTCGCTGGGCGACGGAGCGCCGCTGCGGCAAGTGGTCGCCGCCAGGCTGTTGGTCAGCGAGCGCACGTTGCAGCGCCATCTGGCGCAAGAAGGGACCAGTTTCAAAACGCTGCTGGATGCGACCCGCCGCGAGCTGGCCAGGCAAGCGTTGGTGGCCGGCGGGCCTCCCATCAAGCGCCTTTCCGGCCGGCTCGGCTTCTCCGACCCAAGCGTGTTGCACCGGGCATGCAGGCGCTGGTTCGGGGCCACCCCGTGCGAGTTGGTCAGGGGCCGTTGTCAGGCGCGGCCGGCGGACGGGGAGTGACCCGCGCCGGCCGGCCCCGAAATGCCCGCCGTGCTTCAGTCGTAACCGTAGCCGTTCTTGCCAGCCTTTTTGACTGCGTACATGGCGCCGTCGGCGCGCTGGTACAAGGAATCGACGTCCTCGTCGGATAAAGAATAGAGTGCGATACCGATGCTGCAGCCTATGGTCAGCGAAGCCGCGTCAAACGGGATCGGCTGACCCAATAAGTCGATGATGCGCCGGGCCAGCGGGTCCAGCGACAAGGGCGCGACGCCTTCGACGATCAACGCGAACTCGTCCCCGCCAAGCCGGCACGCGAATTCGTTCTTGCGCTGGCAAGCGAGTAGCCGGGCACCCACCGTCTGCAATACCGCGTCCCCGGCGGCATGTCCATGACTATCGTTGATCGCTTTGAAGCCGTCCAGGTCGATCAGCAGCAAACCAACCTGATATTGGGGATGACGGATGGCGCGCGCGATGGCTTGCGCCAGCGTTTGATCGAATGTGGCACGGTTAGGCAATGCCGTTAAGGCGTCATGTTGCGAACGATATAGTAATTCGGCCTCGGTGGCTTTTCTCTCGGTGACATCGCGACCAATCGCGTACAGCCCTCGCTCAGTTGACACCGCGGCCGGGCAAGTCAGGGAAATCCAGCGCCACCGACCATCCTTGCTACGGCAGCGGACTTCAAAATTAACGCTATCGTTGCCGGAACCCAGTGATTCCAGTTCGCTGTAGGCCCGCTGGTGGTCATCTGGATGGATAAACTCCATCAGTTGCCGGCCAACCAGTTCTTCGGACGTATAGCCGAGTACGCGCTCGAAGGCGGGGTTCACACGCTTGAGGCGCCCATCCGTTTCCGCGATGCCCAGCATATCGAGGGAGTGGTCAAAGAACCACTCGCCTTCCGATTTGAGCTCGCGATTCAAGGCGCGATCCCGGGCCATGCTGTCTTCGGCCCGTCGACACGCCTGTAGCGCTTGTTCGAGCGTCGCGATTCTCCGTTGCAGTTCCTCGATAAGGGTGGTCCGCGCCCGCAGTTGTTCCAACAGGGCCAGCGGCTCCGGAAGGCATTTGATCTTGTCAGACATGGTCTCTATCCTCTATGGTTTTGGCGTGCGCTTGCGGCGCCGGGCGCGACTATTTGTCCGCCCGTGAAAGTCCTGCATGCCAAACTCATTGGTCGCCTTCTATGCTGAAGGTCTGTCGTTATTGTAAGCGATCCGGGCAATCGCGCTGAGCGCAAATCCGTCTTGGTCGCCAGGTTCGTCCTGCCCCTCAGCGTTGCATCGTTGTGCTGAACTGGCAGCCGCCTTGTCAGATCGCCGACACAGGTCCGGGCGGTGATTCAGATGGGGGGGGAGGGTGCCAAGTTGCTATCGCGCCGCCTGTCTACTGGCCCGCCGGCGACGCTAGTGCTGGCGCGTGCCATACATGCGGCACTCGGCCGCCAGGGCCAGCAGGTTGGGGTCGCGCTCGCGCGAGCGTGACAGCAGCAGCGTGATGGCCTGGTGCGAACCATAACGGGCCGCCAGCGGGATCAGTTCGATGCGGGTGCTGAAGTCGGCCACGCGGCCGGGCAGCAGGCTGTAGCCCATGCCGCCGCCGACCAGGTTGATGAGCGAGAAGATGTCGCTCACGCGCATGATGGTCTCGGGCACGTAGCCGGCCTGCTGGAAGGCGTGCTCGAAGCTGTCCGAGGTCACGAAGCCGCCGCCCAGGGTGATGAATTTTTCGTCGCGCAGCTCGCGCAGATCCACCGCCGTCTGGCCCGCGTAGGGCGAGCCGAGTGGGGCGGCCAGCCGCACCTCGTCTTCGAACAGGGGCACGGCCAGCAATTGCGGATCGTCCAGCGGCGCCTGCAAACCGATCACGATGGCGTCCAGCCGTCCCTCATCGAGACTGCGCAGCAGTTCCTGGTTCGAGCCCAGGGTCAGGTCGATCTGCAATTCCGGCCGCCGCAATTTAAGGCCCATCAGCAGTTGCGGGATGCAGCGCAGGGTCAGCGAATACAGCGAACCGATCTTCATGCGGCCGCCGGCAAAACCGGACAGCTCGCGCACCTTGCGGATACCTTCTTCGGTCTCGGCCACCGCCCGCTGGGCATGCTTGGCGAAGGCGAACGCGGCCGGCAGCGGCGCCAGGCTGCGGCCCTCGCGCCGGAACAATGGCACCCGCAAGCCTTGCTCCAGCGAGTGCAGGGCGCGGTGCACGCTGACCGTGCTTTGCCCCAGCTCCTCGGCGGCGCGCACCAGGCTATGCAGGCGCATGTAGGCCAGGAACACTTCTAGTTTCTTAAGGGTAATTTCTTCATCGATCATGGCGGCCACGGCGGTTCGGAATAATTAACTTGAGAGTAAACATTCGCGCTTCGGATTGATTGTATCGCAGGGCCGAACTTTCTATGCTGGCATTACTCTGCAACCAAGGAGACAACATGGAAAGCACAACGTCCGCGCCGCGCCAGTGGGATACGCGGCGGCAGGAAAAGCAGCGCCGCCTGGCGGCCGTGCGCCACCTGGCCGATGGCCCGGTGCTGCGCGCCGAGCGCCTGCCGGAGGCACTGGAAAGCCTGCTCGTCAGCGGCGACCGGGTGGTTTTGGAAGGTAACAATCAAAAACAGGCTGATTTCCTGGCCCGCGCACTGACCCAGGTGGACCCGGACCGCGTCCGGCAACTGCATATGATCATGCCCAGCGTCAGCCTGCCCGAGCACCTCGACCTGTTCGAGCGCGGCATCGCCAGCAAGCTCGACTTCGCGTTCGCCGGCCCCCAAAGCCTGCGCATCTCGCAGTTGCTGCAGGAGGGCACGCTCAAGGTGGGCGCGCTGCATACCTATATCGAGCTGTACGCCCGCCTGTACGTGGACCTGGCGCCCAACGTGGTGCTGGTGGCCGGCTACAAGGCCGACCGCGCCGGCAACCTGTACACCGGCCCCAGCACCGAGGACACGCCGGCCCTGGTGGAGGCAGCGGCCTTCCGCGACGGTATCGTGATCGCCCAGGTCAACGAGATCGTGGATGATCCCAAGGATTTGCCGCGCGTCGATATCCCCGGTTCCTGGATCGACTTCGTGGTCCAATCGGACAAACCGTTCTACATCGAACCGCTGTTCACGCGCGACCCGCGCCTGATCAAGCCGGTGCACATCCTGATGGCGATGATGGCCATTCGCGGCGTGTACGAGCGCCACCAGGTGCAGTCGCTGAACCACGGCATCGGCTTCAATACGGCCGCCATCGAACTGCTGCTGCCAACCTACGGCGAACAATTGGGCCTGAAGGGCAAGATCTGCCGCAACTGGACGCTCAACCCGCATCCGACCCTGATCCCGGCCATCGAATCGGGCTGGGTCGACAGCGTGCACTGCTTCGGCGCGGAGCTGGGTATGGAAGCCTATACGGCGGCCCGGCCCGACGTGTTCTTCACCGGCCGCGACGGCTCGATGCGCTCCAACCGCGCCTTTTGCCAACTGGCCGGCCAGTACGCGGTCGACCTGTTCATCGGCTCGACGCTGCAGATGGATGGCATGGGTAACTCGTCCACCGTCACGCACGGCCGCCTGAGCGGCTTTGGCGGCGCGCCCAACATGGGCCACGATCCGCACGGCCGGCGCCATCCCACGCCGGCCTGGCTGGACCTGATCCAGACCGACGACCCGCTCGCGCGCGGCAAGAAGCTGGTGGTGCAGATGGTTGAGACGTTCCAGGATGGCGGCGCGCCCACCATCGTCGAATCGCTGGACGCCGTGGCGGTCGGCAAGGCCTGCGATATGCCACTGGCGCCCGTCATGATCTACGGCGACGACGTGACCCACGTGCTGACCGAGGAAGGCATCGCCTACCTGTACAAGGCGCGCTCGCTGGAGGAGCGCAAGGCGATGCTGGCGGCGGTGGCGGGCGTGACGCCGATCGGCCTGCGCCACGACCCCAAACAGACGGCACGCATGCGCCAGGAGGGGCTGATCGCGCTGCCCGAGGACATGGGCGTGCAGCGTTCACAAGCGACCCGCTCGTTGCTGGCGGCCAAGAGCATCGCCGAACTGGTCGACTGGTCCGGCGGACTGTACGACCCTCCGGCCAAATTCAGGAGTTGGTAATGACGGCCCTTCATTTTCTCCGCCGGCCCACCAATGCACTGGCGCCGGACCACACCGGCCGGTCGGCGGCCCTGGCAGGTCTGGCCGTTGACGCGCTGGTCGACGAAGCTGTGCTGACCCCGAAACCGGGCTTGGTCGACATGCGCGGCAACGGCGCCCACCACGACCTGAGCTGGCTGCTGATGTGCCGCTCGGCCTGCGCGCTGCGTCCCGCCTTCCTGCACATGGCGCTGGCCGGCGCCACGCTGCGCGATCCGCATCGCCTGCGCCACCGCATCGGCGCCATCGGCCGCGACGCCGAGGCGGCGATGATGGCGGCCACCGGCGGCGTCAACACCCACCGTGGCGCCATATGGGCCCTGGGCCTGCTGGTGACGGCCGCCGCCCGCCACGACGGCAGGCCGGACGCGGAGGCGATCGCCGATGTGGCCGGCATGCTGGCCCGCATCGACGACACGGCGGCCCCCGCGCAGACAGGCAACAAGGGCGAGCGCGCCTGCCGCGAACACGGTGTGGGCGGCGCGCGCGGCCAGGCCCGCGCCGGCTTCCCGGCGGTGACCGGACAAGCCTTGCCCATGCTGCGCCTGTCGCGCGCCCGTGGCGACGGCGAGCCGCAAGCCCGGATCAACGCCTTGCTGGCCGTGATGGCGGGACTGGACGACACCTGTTTGCTGGCCCGTGGCGGCGGCCGCGCACTGAAGGCCACCCAGCACGGTGCACGCCGCGTGCTGGCACTGGGCGGCGTGGCCACGCCGAACGGACGCGCCGCGTTGCACACGCTGGAAGCGCGCATGCGCGCCTTGCACGTGTCGCCCGGCGGCGCGGCCGACCTGCTGGCGGCCAGCCTGCTGCTGGACCGCATCGAACGCGAGTACCGATAAAAGAAGGAGAGGGCATCATCATGGAACGACTGGAATTCGAATTCGACGCCGGCCCGCCGGCGCCGGCGCGCGCGGTGGTCGGCGTGGTCGCCTCGGGCGACCTGGAAGTGCTGCTGGAACCGGGCGCCATCGGCAAGACGACGGTGGCGGTGCAGACTTCGGTGGACGGCTACGGCGGTACCTGGAAGGCGCTGCTGGAACGCGTGTTGGGCGCCGTGAGCCTGCCGGCCGCGCATCTGGAGATCAACGACAACGGCGCCACGCCTGGCGTGGTGCGCATGCGCATCGAGCAGGCCTTCGAGGAGGCGCAACAGAAGGGGAGAGCGCCATGAGCATCGAACAATTCCTGAAGCGCGACAGCTTCATCGAACGGGGCGCGCGCAGCCGCGCGGCGGCGCTGCTGGACGCCGGAACCATGCGCGAACTGGCCGGCCCCTTCGAACGCCTGCATTCGCCTTGGCTGGCGATGCAGAAGCTGGTGACCCAGGCCGATGACGGGGTGGTCGTCGCCAAGGGAAAACTGGATGGCCGGCCGACGGTGGTGCTGGCCATCGAAGGCGCCTTCCAGGGCGGCAGCATGGGCGAGATCGGCGGCGCCAAGATCGCCGGCGCGCTGGAACTGGCGGCGCGCGATAACCGGCGCGGCATTCCGACCCAGGCCGTGATCGTGTTCGAGACCGGCGGCGTGCGCCTGCAGGAAGCGAACCTGGGATTGGCGGCGATCGCCGAAATCCAGTCCGCCATCGTCGACCTGCGGCGCTATCGCCCGGTGATCGGCGTCAGCGCGGGTACGGTGGGCTGCTATGGCGGCATGTCGATCGCGGCCGGTCTGTGCTCCTATCTCGTGATGACGCGCGAGGCACGTCTGGGCCTGAACGGCCCGCAAGTGATCGAGCAAGAAGCCGGCAGCGCCGAATTCGATGCGCGCCAGCGTGCGCTGATCTGGGGCCTGACGGGCGGCGAGCAGCGCCACGCTAGCGGCCTGGTGGACGCGCTGGTGGCCGACGATACCGCCGAAATCAAGGCCGTGCTGGCGCGCCTGTTCGTGCAAGGCTTGCCAGCGTGTCACCGCAGTGGGCGCGTCGGCGAATACCTGGCCCGGCTGGCGCGCGTCGATACCGCCAGCCAGCCGGCGCCGGCCGAGGTGCGCGCGATCTATGCTCAAGGAGACGCATGATGGAACTGAAAGAACAACACAGCAAGCAGGGCGCGGGCCGCGGCGCCACGTGGCTGGCGCTGCTCACCGGCGACGCGCGTCCTGCGCATGACTGGCCGGCGGTGCGGGTGTGCGATGCGCCGCTGGCCGGCCAGCCGGCACGCTACATCGCCGTGGTCCCCGACCCCGACAACCGCTTCCCCCGCGCGCGCGCCGGCGAAGTGGGGCTGGTCGAAGGCTGGCAACTGGCGCGCGCCGTGCAGGAAGTGGTGGAACTGGATCGCCATGCCACCGTCAAGCGCCCGATCGTAGCCGTGATCGACGTCCCGAGCCAGGCATACGGCCGGCGCGAGGAAGCGTTCGGCATCCACCAGGCCTTGGCCGGTGCCGCCGGTGCCTATGCCGAAGCGCGTTTGGCCGGTCATCCGGTGATCGGACTGATCGTCGGCCTGGCCATGTCGGGCGCCTTCCTGGCCCACGGGTATCAGGCCAACCGCCTGATCGCGCTGGACGATCCCGGTGTGCAGATACATGCGATGGGCAAGGCGTCCGCCGCCCGCGTCACCCTGCGGTCGGTGGAAGCGTTGGAAAAGCTGGCCGCCAGCGTGCCGCCGATGGCCTACGACATCAGCAACTTCGCCTCGCTTGGCATCCTGTGGAAGGTGTTGCGGCTGAACGGCGCGGATCTGCCCGACGCGGGCGATATCGCGCAGGTCCGGGACGCGCTGCAGGCCGCACTGGCCGACATTCTGGAAGACCACGAACGCGATCTGGCGGGACGTCTGAACGGCGCGCACCGCCAGGCATCGCGCCGCGTGCGTGAGTTGCTGCGGACCCAATGGGAGGGCGCCGACTGACGACCAAGCGCTGAGCCGAACGCGCGGCATCGCGAACAATTAAACAACAAGCCGCCGCGCCTATTTTTTGCTGATACAAGCTGGAGGAGACCAACGTGATTATCTATGGAACCGCAATACTGGCCGTGTGCCATTTGTCCGGCATTTTCCTGGGCGACCTGCTCGGGACGCTGCTGGGCGTGAAAACCAACGTCGGCGGGGTGGGCATCGCCATGATCCTGCTGATCTGCGCCCGCCTGTGGCTGCACAAGCGCGGCCTGATGCCGCAGACGACCGAGATGGGCGTCGGCTTCTGGGGCGCGATGTACATTCCGGTGGTGGTGGCGATGGCTGCGACCCAGAACGTAGTCGCCGCCTTGCGCGGTGGCCCGGTCGCCTTGCTCGCGGCCCTGGGCAGTGTGCTGGTGTGCGCCTGCTTCGTCTCGATGATCAACCGCACCGAGCGCGACGCCGAAGCGGGCGACGCAGCGGCCACCGAAACGGAAGCCGAAACCGATAACCGCGTCGCGACGCACCGTGCCTGAGGAGACGATCATGTTGGAACTATTGGAAAAAACCGCAAAACACAATGGCCTGATCCTCGCGTTCGCCGTGGTCGGCCTGGTGATGATCGTCTCGATGCAGCTGTCGCGCCGCCTGACCATGGGGCGTGTGCACGGCTCGGCCATCGCGATCCTGATAGGCCTGCTGCTGGCCTACTGGGGCGGTGTGCAGACTGGCGGCAAGCAGGGCATCGGCGACGTCTCGCTGTTCGCCGGCCTGGGCCTGATGGGCGGCGCCATGCTGCGCGACTTCGCCATCACCGCCACCGCCTTCGAGGTGCATGTGAGCGAGGCGCGCAAGGCCGGGCTGGTGGGCGTGGTCGCGCTGCTGCTCGGGACCGTGCTCCCATTCATCGTGGGCGCCTCGGTCGCGTGGAGTTTTGGCTACCGCGACGCGGTCAGCATCACCACCATCGGCGCAGGCGCGGTGACCTACATCGTCGGGCCGGTGACGGGGGCCGCGATCGGCGCGCCATCCGAGATCATGGCGTTGTCGATCGCGACCGGACTGGTGAAGTCGATCATGGTGATGGTGGGCACGCCGATGGCGGCGCGCTTCCTGCGGCTGCGCACCCCACGCTCCGCGATGGTGTTCGGCGGCTTGGCCGGCACGGTGAGTGGTGTATCGGCGGGCCTGGCGGCCACCGACCGCCGCCTGGTGCCTTACGGCGCGCTGGTGGCCACCTTCCACACGGGCCTTGGTTGCCTGCTCGGACCATCGTTGCTGTTCTTCGTCACCCGCTCGCTGGTCGGCTGAGATGGACTTCCGTCCGCACGACCTGCTGTGGCTGGACCGGCCGGACGCCTTCGTGCCGGCCGGCGGGCGGCCTGCATGCCTGGACGGCGAAGGGCCAGTATGGCTGGACGGCGCGTGGCTCGCTCGCGCGCCACTGGTGGTGCGGCGCGAGGCCGTGATATCGGATCGGGTGCCGGTAGGGGCCCGTGGCCTGCGGCGTAACCAGCGCTGCGCCGGTTACGCGTGGGCCGGTGCGTTGGTCCGCCACGTCTCGCCCGCGATGCTGGCCCAGCGCGTGGCGGATGATGGCGCGCGGTTCGCGTCCGCTGCCGTTGACTTACCTTGTGTGGCCGCCTTGCTTGCTCTCGCGTCCCGGCTGAACGCATTGGGTCTGGAATGGGGACCGGCGGGCGGCGTCGGATTCTGGCTGGCGAGCGAGCTGCCGGTGCTCAGTCCGACCAGCGACCTCGATCTGCTGGTGCGCGCGCACGCGCGGCTGGACCCGGCCGTGATCGCTGTCCTGAACACGTTGCAGGAGAGCGCGCCATGCCGGCTTGATATCCAGATCGACACCGGCGTCGGCGGCTTCGCACTGTCTGAATATGCGGCGGGAGCAGGGCGCGTGCTGCTCAAGACCGCTCGAGGCCCGCTGCTGCTGGCCGATCCATGGACGGCATTGGAGGCCGCATGAGTGTCCTGTTCACGTTCCCCGGCCAAGGCGCGCAAAAATGCGGCATGCTGCACACCCTGCCGGCCCATCCCGAGACCACACGCACACTGGAGGAGGCCAGCCAGGCCCTGGGCCGCGACGTGAGCACGCTCGACACCGATGCCGCGCTGCGATCTACGGTCGCGGTACAACTGTGCCTGCTGGTGGCCGGCGTGGCGATGGCGCGGGTGCTCGCGGCGCATGACGCGCGCCCGAGCATGGTGGCAGGGCTGTCGATCGGCGCCTGGCCAGCCGCCGTGGTTGCAGACGTGCTGGATTTCGCGGACGCCGTGTGGCTGGTCGCCTTGCGTGCGCGGTTGATGGAGGAAGCCTATCCGGCGGGCTATGGCATGACCGCCATCGCGGGGCTTACTGCGCGCCAGTTGGAACCGCTGCTGGCCAGCGTGCACGGTCCGGCCAGCGCGGTGTATCTGGCCAACCTGAACGCCGAACGCCAATTGGTGATATCGGGTGCCGAGGCGGCGATGAGCGCCGTAGGGGCGCTCGCCCTTCGGCATGGCGCGTTGCGCGCCGAACGGCTGGCCGTTCCAGTGCCGTCCCACTGCGACCTGCTGGTTGCCCAGGCGCGCCAGTTGGCGGCGGCGACGGAGAGCCTGTCGTCGCGGCGTCCATCCGTCACCTACATCAGCGGCAGCGCCGCGCGTGCCCTGTTCGGCGCGCGCGCCATCGTCGACGACCTGGCCGCGAACATGGCGCGGCCAGTGCAGTGGGCCGACACCGTTCGCCACGCCTGGGAGCGCGGCGCCCGCCTGGCGGTGGAAATGCCCAGCGGTTCCGTACTGACCAAGCTGGCCGAACCGGTGTTCGCGGAAGGGCGTGCGATGTGCTGCGATGGAAACCGCCTCGACAGCGTCATCAGCGCGGTGCGGCGCCAACACGCGGGCGAGGTATGAAATTCGGTGTCAGGTCTGTCATTCGGACACGATTGAAGGACTGTCCGAAACCCCGGACCATGAGGTGCGCAAGTTCGGCGTGCGGGTGGCGCTGGTCGAGCCTTCCTTCACCAAGACCAACCTGGATCTCAACGCGCCCCAGGCGCGTGCGATGATCGCCGCCTACGACGCCGGGCGCAGCGTGGCTCTCCAGGCCATCCAGAAAAAAAACGTCGAGAAGGCGCCGACGCCCGATGCGGTGGTCAGCACGATCGTCGACGCCGCCCAGGGCACTTGGCGCATGCGCCATACGCCCAACAGCGAGGCCTCGCTGTTGGCCAAGCTGCGCCGTTTCATGCCGTCTGGGCCGGTAGGTAGCGGCATCCGAAACGTTCGGCCTTGCCTGAGTAGCTAGGTCATGCGAGCCTGAAAGAACGTATTAAAAAGGGAAACTTTCAAAAAAAGAAATAGTTATTACATCATGTTTTATTTGTGGTAACATTTTTCTTGTAAATTAAACATCCCCTTTTTGGAGCTTACATGCGCCTCAAATCCTTACTTTTATCCCTTTCCGCCATCGCGGCGCTGAGCGTGGGCAGTGCCCACGCCGCTGGCGCTGAACTGATCGTCAATGGCGGTTTTGAAACCGGCACCGCTGGTCAACTCAACTTTGGCGGCAGCGCGAGCGGCTGGAATACCGTCAACGGCTACACCTTCCTGTTCCATGGCACCGGCGCCGATACCACTGGCGTCTCGGGCCAGTACGGCAACCTGAAGCTGTGGGGACCCGGTAACGGCGCGGCCAACGGACTGACCGCCAGTCCAGCCGGCGGTAACTTCCTGGCATCGGACGGCGCGTTCCAGCAATCGCCGATCACCCAGAGTGTCAACGGCCTGGTCGCGGGACAGCAATACAACCTGAGCTTCTACTGGGCGGGCGCCCAGCAGCAAGGCTTTAGCGGCGCGAACACCGAACAGTGGCAAGTTTCGCTGGGCAACGAAACGCACGCCACCGGCGTCGTCCACAACACGAGCCACGGCTTCACTGGCTGGCAGAAGGAGACGTTCACCTTCACCGCCACCGGCGCCAGCGCATTGCTGAGCTTCCTGGCCGTGGGTACGCCAGCCGGCGTTCCACCGTTCTCGCTGCTTGATGGCGTGTCGATGACGTCCGCCGTGCCGGAACCTGAAACGTGGGCCATGCTGGGCCTGGGTCTGGGCCTGGTCGGTTTCGCTGCTCGCCGCCGCAAGGCTGCTGTCAACGCCGCGTGATTCAGTCCGTCCTCGCCCATCTGTCCAGGCTGCCGCTCGATATCGCGCGGCTGGCTTTGTGGCTGGTGCTGCTGTCGGCACTGTTCGTTCCGCTGGAGCGATGGCTGGCGCTGCGCCGCGCGAAGCTGCCGGGACGGGTGTTGGCGATGGATCTGGGCTGGTATCTGTTGAATGGCCTGCTGCCCGCGGCCATCCTCGGCATGCTGATGTCGTTGGTGGCCGTGGTCACGCAGGCAGTGGTGCCATCCGCGCTCGCCGCCACGCTGGGGGCGTTGCCGATGGTGGTCAAGTTGCCGCTGTCGGTGCTGATCGCTGAAGCGGGATTTTATTGGGGGCACCGCCTGAGCCACCAGATCCCGTGGTTGTGGCGGCTCCACGCCGTGCATCATCAGCCCGAGCACCTGTACTTTCTCGTCAACACCCATGCGCATCCGGGCGACATTATCGTGACCCGCATGTTCGGGTTGCTGCCGCTCTACATCCTGGGCCTTGCCGGCGCCAGTCTGAGCGGCGCCGCCACGCCGGCGCTGGTGATCGTCATCGGCACCGTTTGGGGCTTCTTCATCCACTCGAACCTGCGCGTGCGGCTTGGACCGCTGGAATGGCTGATCGCCACGCCGGGCTTCCATCACTGGCACCACACCAGCGCCGGGCCATACAACCGCAACTTCGCGCCCACCTTGCCGCTGATGGACAAGCTGTTCGGCACGCTGCACTTGCCGCCGACCTGGCCAGCAGGGTATGGACTGGGCGAGCCACCGCGTCCGGATTCTGACTAAGTCGTCAAATTTGTTGTCAAAATTCGGTGTCAGGTCTGTCATTCGGACACGACGACGACACCTTTGCGGTTAGTCAAGCGAGGCCGATATCGCATATGGTAGACCGCCTTTAATTGAAGTTACTTCGACGATTGAAAATCGCGTCATGAGAAAAATCAAAGGTGTGCGCCGACTGTCCGATTGACAGACCTGACACCGAATATCCGACGCCAATTAGCGATCCGCGTCCTTGCCATCCGCCCTGACTATCTCCAAAAACGCCGCCAATATCGGTGACACGTCGTCCTCGCGGTAGATGCAGCTCAGGTCCACCACCGCGTGCGGTGCATTTTTCAGCGGCCGGTAGACCACGCCCGGCAAACGCAAACTGGTTGCCGATTCTGGTACCAATGCCAGCCCGAATCCACTGGCCACCAGCGCCACGCCCGTCACCGCGTCGCCCGCTTCCTGCGATACGTCCGGCACAAAGCCTTCCTGCCGGCAGAGGTCCATCACCCGGTCGATGAAATTGGGTTTGACTCCGGTGGGGAACATCACCATCGGATGGTTCTTCAATGCGGCCAGCGGGACGGATTCCTCGGCCGCCAGTGGATGCCCCTCCGGCAGCGCCACCAGCAGCGGTTCGGTCTTGACCAGTTCGATGCGGATATCCGCTATCGGCTCCAGCATGCGGTTGAAGCCGATGGTGATGCGGCGCTGCCGCAGCGCTTCGATCTGCTCGGTCTTGTTCATCGCATGCAGCACGATGTTCACGTCCGGGTAGGCGGTGCGGAAGCGCAGCAGCAGCTTGGGGATCATGGACAGGATGCCCGAGCCGAAAATGCCGACGTCGATCCGTCCCAGCTTGCCCTGCGCGGCGCGCTGGGTGCGTTCCACCGCCTGCTCCACCAGCGACTGGATGTTCAGCGATTCCTGCAGCAGCAGTTCGCCCGCCTGCGTCAGCGTCACACCCTTGGCCGTGCGCTCGAACAGCGGGGCGCCGATTTCTTCTTCCAGTTGTTGGATCTGGCGCGTCAACGGCGGTTGCGAAATGTTCAGCGCCAGCGCGGCGCGGCCGAAATTCAGTTCCTGCGCGACGGCGACGAAGTATTTGATCTGTCGAAAATTCATGCTGGCCTTTTGCTGGTGGCGATCAGGTGACGCGTGGCGTCGCCGCGACGGGGCGGGTAGGGCGGCCATCGCGCGGCACATCTTGAGGCCAGCCATTTTACGCGTGATTCAGGGCGTAAGTGGGCGAGTCATACCTTTTTCGTATCAAGAGGGCGTTTAGAAGGCATTGGACGCTCATTTTTTCGCAAACTACCATGCAAAAAGTCCTGAAGTTTCGGGTCCGGGCCGGCGCTCCAAGCACGCCGTCCGTCGCCTGCAAATGTAGTTGGGAACCATAAAAAGAGAATTCAACGGAGGAGACATGAGTAACAGGAATGCAGTTTCTGCAGGCGGCTTTGCGCTCGCGGCCGGTGTGGCCGCCATATTACAGATGGCGCACGCCCAGGCGGGAACAATCGAAACCGGCCAGCCCGACCTGAAGGTCCGCTGGGATAACACCTTCAAGTATTCCGCCGCCTTGCGCATGAAGGATCCGAGCCAGAACGTGGCCGCGTCGTACGCCAATCCCAATGTGGATGCGGGCGACCTGGCCCTGGACAAGGGCTTGATCAACAACCGCGTGGACTGGTTGACGGAACTCGATGTGGCCTATCAGGGCATGGGCGCGCGCGTGTCCGCCGCCGCCTGGTATGACACGGTCTACAACAAGAGCGGCAATGACTTTCCCGTCTCCATCCCATTCCCCAACACGGCCAACGCGCTGACGGGCGGCGCCAATAACGTGTTCACGCCAGCGGCCAAGAAGCTGATGGGCCGCAAGGCGGAACTGGCCGACGCTTTCGTTTACGGCAGCACCGACATTGGCGATGGCATGGGCCTGAGCGGGCGCGTCGGCCGCCACACGCAGCTGTACGGCGAAACCTTGTTCCTGGGCGCGAACGGCATCGCCTACGCCCAAGGCCCGGTGGACCTGATCAAGCTGTTTTCGCTGCCCGGCGTGCAGTTCAAGGAAATCGCGCTGCCGGTGGGGCAGGTGTCGGGCAATTTGCAGATCAATTCCGATTTGTCCGTCGGCGCGTATTACCAATACCAATGGCGTGCGCTGCGCCTGCCGGCGGCCGGCAGCTACTTCAGCCCCGCCGATTTCGTTGGTGACGGTGCCGACCTGCTGCTCACGCCCGTAGGTGGTGCGGCCAGCCGCGCGCACGATCTGGAAGGGCGCGATTCGGGCCAGTTTGGCGCACGCGTCAAGTTCAAGGTGCCGGGCAGCGAGGTGGAATATGGCCTGTACGCGGCCAAGTACCACGACAAGTCGCCCATCCCCGTGCTCACCGTGACCGAGCCAGGCGCCTACAACGGCGGCGTCTATCGCCTGATGTATGCGCAGGACGTGAAAGTCTACGGCGCCAGCTTCTCGACCTTGATCGGCGAAACCAACGTGGGTGGCGAAATGTCCACCCGCCGCGACACGCCACTGGCACCGCTGGGCGACCTGGTGGTCAACTTCGATCCCACGGCCGACAACCGCAAGAATTCGCCTTACGCGGTCGGTAACAGCTTCCACGCCAACCTGTCCGCCATCACTGTGCTGGCCGCCAATCCGCTGTGGGACGCGGGCAGCTTCGTGGGCGAGCTGGCCTTCAACCGCTTGCTGAGCGTGACGCGCAATCCCGTCAACCCCATGTTCCAGAACGGTGTGCTCAATACCACCCACACGCGTGACGCGTGGGCCATGCGCATGGTGTTCCAGCCTGAGTATTTCCAGGTGTTGTCCGGTCTGGACCTGCAAGTGCCGATCGGCCTTGGCTACGGCATTTCCGGCCGTTCGGCCGTGTTCCAGGTGGCGCCTGAGCATGGCGGCGACCTCAGTGTCGGCGTGAATTTCGACTACAAGAAGACCTGGCGCGCGGGCGTGCAGTTCACCCACTACATCGGCGCCGCCGGTCCGGCTCCGTCCCTGGACGCGGCCATCAACACCCAGGCCAGCTACAAGCAGTACTACAAGGACCGGGATTTCGTGACCTTCTCGGTCCAGCGCACCTTCTAACAACATCGCAGGAGACACATCATGCATACCCAACCCAAGCTGCTCGCCCTGGTCGCCTTGCTTGCCGCCGGCAAGCTGGCCATGGCCGCCGTGCCCGCCGACGAAGCGGCCAAACTGAACGCCACTCTCACGCCGCTGGGCGCGGAGAAGGCCGCTAATAAAGAGGGCACCATTCCCGCCTGGACCGGTGGCCTGACCAAGATGCCATCCGGCGCCGTGCGCGGTGACATTCCGGTTGACCTGTTCCCCGGCGAGAAACCGTCGGTGCAGATCACGGCAAAAAACGCCGCCCAATACGCGGCCAAACTGAGCGACGGCACCCGCGCCCTGATGGCCAAATATCCGGACAGCTTCCGGCTGGACGTCTATCCCACCCACCGCACGGCCGCCGCGCCACAGACCGTGTACGAGCACACGCTGAAGAACGCCACCAACTGCAAGCTGGCCGAAGGCGGCGCGTCGGTCGAAGGCTGCTTCGGCGGCATTCCCTTCCCGGTGCCCAAGAGCGGCGCGGAGGTGATCTGGAATTACCTGCTGCGGGTGGAGCCGGAATCGGTGGCCTACGCCTTCCGCAACGTGGTCGGTTCGGCCGATGGTTCGGTCACGCTGGCCACGCGCAACGATATCTGGTTCCAGTATCCCTACTATCAAAAGGACGGCAGCGCCGAGAAATGGTCGGGCGAGTACTTCCTGCAGCGCTTCATCACCACCGCACCACCGTTCAAGGCTGGTGAATCGCTGGTGCTGCGCGATGGCGTCAACGCCAAGGAACCGCGCCAGGCGTGGCAGTACCTGGTGGGCCAGCGCCGTGTGCGTCGCGCGCCCACGGTGGGCTACGACACGCCTGATTTCGTCGCCTCCGGCGCCAACTATTTCGATGAAGTGCAGGGCTTCTTCGGCCCGCCGGACCGCTACCAATGGAAGCTGATCGGCAAGCAGGAGATGTACATCCCCTACAACAATAACAACCTGATCAGCGCCAAGCTGGACGACGCGCTGGGCAAGCACCACTACAACCCGGACAAGATGCGCTGGGAACTGCACCGCGTGTGGGTGGTGGAAGCCACGGTCGCCCCGGGCAAGCGCCATGCGGTGCCCAAGCGCCGCTACTACTTCGATGAGGATAGCTGGCTGCTGGCCATGGTGGATGGCTACGACGCGGAAGGTAAATTGTGGCGCACCTCGCAAATGACGCCGTTCGCCGCGCCATCCGTGCCGGCTAACCTGGTCAAGCCGGTACTGGTGTTCAACCTGCAGGCGGGCACCATGAGTGGCGTGCAGTTGCTGAACGATGAGACCTTCCGCATCGTGCCCCGCAAGCCCGAGAAGTTCTTCACCGGTGATGCCGTGGCGGCGGAAGCGGCACGCTAAGCGCCGATCACAGTCAGCTTCGCAGCGGGGCCGCGCAGGCTGTCCCGCGCTGTCCCCAGTAACACATGTTTTTGCCGCCGGCGCGGGCCAGACCTGCCGCCGGCGGCCCATTGGATTGCGTACCATGTTCATACCATTCAAACGAATTCCCAGCATCGCAGCCTGCTGCCTGGCTTGCGGCCTGATGTCCGCCGCCTCTGGCGCCATGGACGCCGCAGTTGCCAGCGCATCAGCCCAAGCCGGCGTGGACCTGCTGGCCCGCCCGGCGGCCATTCGCCAGCATGCCGATACCTCCGTCATGCTGTCCGTCGCCAGCGCGGGTGCGCGGCTGGTGGCTGTCGGCGAGCGCGGCATCATCCTGCTGTCCGACGACCAAGGCAAGAGCTGGCGCCAGGCGCCGGCCCCCGTCAGCGTGGCGCTGACCGCCGTGCACTTCCCCGACGCGCAGCACGGCTGGGCCGTCGGCCACGGCGGCGTGGTGCTGGCCACCAGCGACAGCGGCGCAACCTGGCGCAAGCAATTGGACGGCTTGCAGGCCGCCCAGATCGAACTGGCCAGCGCGCGCCAGCACGCGCCGCAGGACGGCGAGGCTGGCGTGGCGCGTCTGCGCGACGCCGAACGCATGCTGACGGAAGGCGCCGACAAGCCCTTGCTGGACGTCCGTTTCAGCGACGCGCAACACGGCATGGTGGTCGGCGCTTACGGCATGGCCCTGTCCACCGCCGACGGCGGCGCCAACTGGACCACACTGCGTGGCCAGATCGACAATCCGCGCGGCCACCACCTGTACCGGATCTACGCCGAGGGCGGCCACACGTATCTGGCCGGCGAGCAGGGCGCGCTGTACCGCGCCGCCAGCGACACGGCCAATTTCCAGGAAATCAAAACACCCTACGCGGGCAGCTACTTCGGCATGGTGACGGGCCGCCACGGCGAGTTGATGCTGTTCGGCCTGCGCGGCAACGCCTATCGCTCCATCGATGGCGGCGCCAATTGGAGCAAGGTCGATACCGGCCTGCCGATCACGCTCACGGCCGGCCAACGGCTGGCGTCCGGCGACATCGTGCTGGCCGACGAAACGGGCCGCGTATTGAAAAGCCGGGACGACGGCGCGACCTTCGCGCCCGTGCCGCTGTCGCAGCGGGCCTCGTTCACGGGCGTGGCCCAATCGGCCGACGGCAGCCTGGTGTTGTCCGGCACGCGCGGCATGGTGCGCATCGCCGCTGAAACTGTTTTAGGAGTTACAAAATGAGCCACGGCCAACTGTCCAATGACGAACCGGTGATCCGCGACCTGCGCGACTTCGACGCGCGCTCCGGCACCCTGGTCGAACGCCTGCTGTTCAACAACCGGCTGGCCATCGCCGCGCTGTGCCTGATCGTGACGGCGCTGCTGGGCTACCAGGCGCTGGGCCTGACCCTCAACGCCGCGTTCGAGAAAATGATCCCGACGCGCCATCCCTACATCGTCAACTACCTGGCCAACAAGGCGCAGATCGCCGGCCTGGGTAACTCGCTGCGCATCGCCGTGGAAGTGGAGCAGGGCACCATCTTCGACGCCGACTACCTGGAAACGGTGCGCAAGATCACGGACGAAGTGTTCCTCTACCCAGGCGTGGACCGCCCCTACATGAAGTCCTTGTGGACGCCATCCGTGCGCTGGACCGGCGTGACCGAGGACGGCCTCGATGGCGGCCCCGTGATCCCCGACACCTACGACGGCTCGCCCGCCAGCCTGGATCAGGTGCGCGTGAACGTCGAGCGTTCCGGCGAAATCGGCCTGCTGGTGGCCGCCAACTACCGTTCCAGCGTGATCCTGCTGCCGTTGCAGGAGAAAGTGGCGGAGACGGGCAAACCGATCGACTATCACGCCCTGTCCGGCCGGCTGGAGCAACTGCGCGCCAAGTACGAAACGCGCAACATCCACATCCACATCACCGGCTTCGCCAAAGTGGTGGGCGACCTGCTCGACGGCCTGCGTGAAGTGCTGGTGTTCTTCGCCCTCGCTATCGCCATCTGCGCCGGCGTGCTGTACTGGCACACCCGCTGCGCCCGCAGCACGGCGCTGGTGGTGCTGTGCTCATTGGTGGCCGTGATCTGGCTACTGGGCCTGCTGCCCACGCTGGGCCTGGGGCTGGACCCGTATTCAGTGCTGGTGCCATTCCTCGTCTTCGCCATCGGCATGAGCCACGGCGCGCAGAAAATGAACGGCATCATGCAGGACATCGGCCGCGGCACCCACAAGCTGATCGCCGCGCGCTACACTTTCCGCCGCCTGTTCCTGGCCGGGATGACGGCGCTGCTGGCCGACGCGGTGGGCTTCGCCGTGCTGCTGGTGATCGACATCCAGGTGATCCGCGAACTGGCGCTGGCCGCCAGCCTGGGCGTGGCCGTGCTGATCTTCACCAATCTGGTGCTGCTGCCCATCCTGCTGTCGTTCACCGGCGTGAGCGCCGTGGCGGCCCAGCGCAGCCTGGCCGCCGAGCAAAGCGACGAGGAAGACAAGCATCCGTTCTGGGTCTTCCTCGACCTGTTCACCCAGCGCAAATGGGCCGCCGTGGCCATCGCCGCCAGTGTGGTGCTGGGCGGCGCCGGCTTCCTGGCCAGCCTGCAGCTCAAGATCGGCGACACCGACCCTGGCGCGCCCGAGCTGCGGCCCGACTCGCGCTACAACCGCGACAACGCCTTCATGGTGGCCAACTACGCGGCCAGCAGCGACACCTACGTGGTGATGGTGAAAACGCCGCAATTCTACTGCGCCCATTACGACACCTTGCAAGCCGTGGACGACCTCGAATCGCGCCTGCAGCAACTGCCCGGCGTGGAAGCGACCAACTCCCTGGCCGCGCTGGCCAAGCAGGCGGCGGCCGGCATGAACGAAGGCAGCCTGAAATGGTACGAGATTCCCCGTTCCCAGAACATGCTGAACTCCATCATCACCCGCGCCCCGCGTGAACTGTTCAACCAGAACTGCGACCTGCTCACCGTCTACGTCTACCTGAAGGACCACAAGGCCGACACCCTGAGCCGCGTGGTGGACAGCGTGGAAGCGTTCGCCCGCACCCACGACAACAGCCAGATCCGCTTCCTGTCCGCCGCCGGCAACGCCGGGATCGAGGCGGCCACCAACATCGTCGTCAAGCGCGCCAACCTGCAAATCCTGCTGCTGGTGTACGCGGCCGTGATCGTCCTGTCGTTCATCACCTTCCGCTCCTGGCGCGCCGTGATCTGCGCCGTGCTGCCGCTGATGCTCACCTCCGTGCTGTGCGAAGCGCTGATGGTGGCGCTGCACATCGGCGTGAAAGTGGCCACCTTGCCCGTGATCGCGCTGGGCGTGGGCATCGGCGTGGACTACGCGCTGTACGTGATGACAGTGATGCTGGGGCAACTGCGCACGGGCATGAGCCTGTCGCAAGCCTACTACCGCGCGCTGCTGTTTACGGGCAAGGTGGTGGTGCTGACCGGCGTCACGCTGGGCATCGCCGTGGCCACCTGGGCGTTTTCCCCCATCAAGTTCCAGGCCGACATGGGCATCCTGCTCGCCTTCATGTTCGTCTGGAACATGCTGGGTACGCTGATCCTGCTGCCGGCACTGGCCCACTTCCTGCTGCGACCCACGGTGCGGGCTGGGGCCGAAGCGGGAATACAGGCAGGGGGCGTGCCGGAGAGCAAGGCGCCCGCTGTGGCGTGAGTGTGTCGTCCAGGCCGGCTTGGCATGGTTCAAAGTGACTTTCTGCGTTAAAGTAGGGAAACGATTAAATCATATGCGAGACATGGCAAAAGATAAGGCGCTCAGCGAAGTGTTCAATTTACGCGCGCGCCTGCGTTTCGACACTGCGCACGGCAACATCTGGCTCGACGAGAGCCGCATGATGCTGCTGCACACGCGCGCCTTTGGCGCCTTGCGCAAGGAATTGTTCGACTCCCTGGGCGTGGAACGGGCGCGCGGCCTGCTGGTACGGATGGGCTTCGTGGCCGGCCAGCAAGACGGCGAACTGGCCAAGAAGCTGGCCGGCGACCGTCCGCTGGGCGAAATCTTCCTGCTGGGCCCCGAGATTCATGGGCTGGAAGGGATCGTCAAGACCCGCACCATCCAATGCGACCTCGACTTCGAGCACGGCAATTTCTACGGCGAATTCACGCTGGAGAATTCCTGGGAAGCGGAATCGCACTTGCAGACATTCGGCCCGGGCCCGGACCATGCGTGCTGGAGCGTGATCGGCTACGCCTCGGGCTATGTCACCGCGTTCATGAACCGGCTGGTCGTGTTCCGCGAAACGGCCTGCCACGCCGCTGGCGCCACGCTGTGCTCCATGGTGGGCAAGAACGCCGAGGAGTGGGACGAGGACTACCTGCGCTATTTCCATCCGGAGAACATCGCCGAACAGATGATCGAGTTGCAGCAGCAAGTGACCCAGCTGCGCGACACGCTCTGTTCCACGCGCGGCGAGGACAGCCTGGTCGGGGATTCGCCCGCGTTCAAGTCCGCGTTCTCGCTGCTGCAACGGGCGGCCCTGAGTCCCATCAACGTGCTGTTGCTGGGTGAAACGGGCGTGGGTAAGGAACGCTTCGCCCGCTGGCTGCACGACAATGGCCCGCGCGCCGACAAGCCCTTCATCGCCGTCAACTGCGCCGCCATCCCGCACGACCTGATCGAATCAGAGCTATTCGGCGTGACCAAGGGCGCCTACACGGGCGCCGAACAGTCGCGTCCCGGCCGGTTTGAACGGGCGCATGGCGGCACCCTGTTCCTGGACGAAGTGGGCGACCTGGCGCCGGCCGCGCAAGTCAAACTGCTGCGGGTGCTGCAGACGGGGGAGGTGGAGCGGCTGGGCGACGACCATGCGCGCAAGGTCGACGTGCGGCTGGTGTCGGCCACCAATGTCAATTTGCAGCAAGCCATCGGCACCGGCAAGTTCCGGGCCGATTTGTACTATCGGCTGGCGACGTATCCCGTCACGATCCCGCCGCTGCGCGAGCGGCCGACCGATTTGCCGTTGCTGGTGGAGTCATTCATCGAGAAGTTCAGCGCGCTCTATCCCAAGAAGGTGCTGGGCGTGACGGAGCGGGCCATGCAGATGCTGAGCCAGTACGCGTGGCCGGGCAATATCCGCGAACTGGAGAATGTGATCGAGCGCGGTGTGCTGCTGGTGCCGCCCGGCGGACGCATCGAGGCCAGCCATTTGTTCGCGGAGCAGCAGCAGTTCGAGCAGGAGGGGGAGGGCATCGATCAGGCGGGCAATCTGCCGGAACGGAGCGCCGCCAGGGAACAAGTGCTGTGCGAAGAGTTGCTGGGGCCGGAATTCAATCTCATCGCGCATGAGAATGCGCTGGTCGATCTGGCCGTCAAGAAGGCCAATGGGAACCTGAGCCAGGCGGCGCGGTTGCTGGGGATTACGCGGCGGCAGCTGGCGTACAAGTTCAACCGGAGTGGGGAGTGATGGGGATTTTCGATTACCCGTCATTCCCGCACCATGCGGTGTGAGCATCCGCTCGCTATTTTTCCATCTGAATTACTGCAGGCGGGGCGGAAAATACCGGCATGCCGTCGGAGCCTAACATGGGCTTTTCCGACTCCGGTTCATCCGGTTTAGCCGGAATGGATTTCGGCAACGAAGCGGCCAGGGCAAAGAATTGCGCCTGTTTCTTTTCAAGTACCACGTTCGCATCCATCCACAATTCATAAGCGCGCCGTCCTTCCGTCCAGCTGAGGACGGAGACTGCCTTGCCAGATGGCGCTTGTAAAACCACCAGACGCGCGGGCAGGCCATTTATTCGCTCAGGCTCATCCTCCGGGCGGCGATATGCGTGCGTTCCATCGGCAGACATGTCGTGTTCAAATAAGGTCAATATGTGCCCGCCTGGCAATTGAAAAGCTCGGTATAGCCGAGAATTTACATTAGAGACGGCCTCGATCAAGCCTCCGATATTCCTGAAGGAGCTGAAAGGCGTGCCGGCCAACTCCACAGGCCGCGCGCAAATTGCTTGTCCGCTTGCGAAACTGGCCTATCGCTTGGCGTCAGTGAGAAAGCGTGCATTTTGCTTTTACCAATGATGTTATTCTGGCACCTTGGTTCTTTCGGTTATTTCGGCACTGCCGATGGCGACCGAAGATATGAAAGAAACTGATCGAACAAATTCGTCGGCTATGCCTCGGCCATAAGGGTGAAATGATGCAATTATCAAACTATCTATTCTTTACCACATCTTGCAAACAAGCATTGGAGTTTTATACCCAGTGCGGTCTGGGCAAGATAACCGATATGTTGTGCTATGGCATAGATGGTATGCCCGTTCGAAACGAATTAATGCGCGGCAAGATCATGCATGCGCGGTTTGAGGGCCCAGGGGTGCTGTTTTTTGCTTCCGATAATGATGACGCGGAGCCGATGCGAGGTTCAGCTCACATTTTGCAGATGAAGGACAAGCAGTTGACGAAACAGATCTTCGACAAATTGGCCGATGGCGGGACGATCACTACACCCCTGGATACACAGGTTTGGGGTGATTATTTTGGCAAATTGACCGACAAATTTGGGGTGCAATGGATGTTAAATTGTACGGTCTAAGTTGGCCGTGCCTAGGGGGGGGGAGCCGGCTAAGAGAGCCCGGTACTATCGTCACACTTGATCGATGACGTGCCGGATCACTTGACCGCCGGCGTGCACCCGCCCCTTGGTTGGCGGAGCGGGAGCAGGTCTTGCCAGGTAAATGCGCCTGGTCATTTATGCCGGCCTGCTAGCGACTTAGCCCGAGTCGCCAGCACGCTGACAGGTCCAACAGATGATTGCTAGCGTTTCTGCGCATCCTCTTCGGATATCTTCTCCGCATCTGTTTTAGCTTCCGATTCGGATTTCTTCGGCGTGCGCCCGTGTGCCTCTGGGGGCGGCGCTGGCGGCGAAGCCCTGCTTGACGGTGGTCTTGCCGCTTCCCCTCTTGATGCTTCGGTGCGGGCCGCCGCAGCCCTGGTTGCGTCAGCCTTCATGGTCTCGGCGCGCGCGTTTTCGGCTCTAGCCGCCTCCGCTCTCGACGCTTCGGCGCGGGCGGCCGCAGCCCTGGCGGCGTCGGCTTTCATCGCTTCGGCGCGTGCGTTTTCGGCTCTCGCTGCCTCCGCTCTCGATGCTTCGGCGCGGGCGGCCGCAGCCCTGGCGGCGTCGGCCTTCATCGCCTCGGCCCGCGCGTTTTCGGCTTTAGCTGCCTCCGCTCTCGACGCTTCGGCGCGGGTCGCCGCAGCCCTGGCGGCGTCGGCCTTCATCGCCTCGGCCCGCGCGTTTTCGGCTTTAGCTGCCTCCGCTCTCGACGCTTCGGCGCGGGTGGCCGCAGCCCTGGCGGCGTCGGCTTTCATCGCTTCGGCGCGTGCGTTTTCGGCGTTAGCTGCCTCCGCTCTCGACGCTTCGGCGCGGGTGGCCGCAGCCCTGGCGGCGTCGGCTTTCATCGCTTCGGCGCGTGCGTTTTCGGCGTTAGCTGCCTCCGCTCTCGATGCTTCGGCGCGGGCGGCCGCAGCCCTGGCGGCGTCGGCCTTCATCGCCTCGGCGCGCGCGTTGTCGGCTTTGGCCGCTTCCGCCTTCAACGCTTCGGCCCGAGCTGTCGCGGCCTTGGCGGCGTCAGCTTTCGCGGCATCGGTCTTTGCGGCCTCCGTTTTTGCTGCGTCAGCCCTTGATGCTTCAGCGGCAGTGGCCGCCGTCCTGCTGGCTTCGGCTCTGGATGTATTCGCTGTTGCCGCGTCGGCATTTGCTTTCATCCCTTGCGTGGCATCGCTCCTGGACGCCTCGGCTTTGCGCGCCTCCGGCGACCTGGCTGCCGGGGCGGTCGGAGGCGGGAGTGCACTTGGGGCAGGCGCCTTGGCTGCGCTTACCAAGCTGATCTTGGGCGCTGCGGCTTGGGCGGCGGGTTTCAATTGCGCACGACGTGATTCATCGATCGGTATGCCGGGTTTGGCGGCCAATTGCGCTTGCTGGGCCGCGAATGCAATCGGCGCCGGCGGAGGAGGGGCGTGCGCCACGACGGCGCGCTCAAGCGCCGGTGGCTTGGCGCTGGCGGCGGGCGCGGCACCATGCACGCTTTGCTGCACCGGCGCGACGGCGGCGACATACATCACCGGCGCGCTCGTGGCCACTTCCTTCGATACGGCGACGGCGGCCCGGGCCACCGGTTGCGAGCGCACGAACGCCTGCGTCGGTACCGCCACCACTGCACCGTTCACCTGTTGATTGGCATACACCACGTTGGTCACGTTGGTGGTGTTGGTAATATTGGTGACGTTGGTCGTATTGTAGACGCTGGTGATGATGGTGGGAGCGATCACGGCGTTACTGCGGTTGATCTGGTCGAAATACCCGCGGCTCACCGGATACGACGGCCGGTAGACTTCGCGCGGCGCCAGTGGAAACCAACCGACCGAGGCCGACGCCTGAAAATTACGGCCGCCGATGAACACCACGAGGGCCGGCGCATACACGGCCGCCTCGCGCGGCGGACCTGGCACCCAGGCCCAGGAACCTTGCAAGTTGGCCCAGCGTCCGTAATGCGATACCGCGAAGCCCCAGGGCGCATCATCCACCCAGGTCCAACCCCAAGGATCGACCCATGCCCAATGGCCGTCGCGATAAGGGGTCCAGCCGGCAGCTACCCGCGTCGGCATCCAGACGTTGCCATAAGTGGGGTCGGAGCGCCAACTGCCATAGGCGTCGAGATCCTCGTAGCCGACCACTTCCGCCGACACATAACGGGCCGAGGACGAATTGTCGCTGCGCCGGTCGCGCTCGGCTGCCCAGCGGTCCAGATCGTCGCTGCGGCCCATTGTCAACGCATCGTAGTCGCCCAGGCCGGTGCCATAGAAGCGGTAGCCATGCCGGGGCGCGACCGCATACGAGGCGCCATCGCCATACACTTCAGCCTGGCCGCTGAGTACCATGACTGCCGTTGCGTTGTCGTTGATGTCCGCGTCAATGCGGTATTCGCCGGGACGGCGCAGGATGAAGGCGAGATTCGGCGTATCGACTTCGACACTCTGGTCCGGCGCCATATGGCGTATCCGCACTTTCATGGCGCCCTGCGTGAGCTGATATTGGGCAATGCGATCGTCGAGGTTGAGCAGCGTGACGTTGGTGGCCGGGCCCAGGCGGAGCGCCGCGCCGCCGATCTGCAGCTCGGCGCGCGCATCGGCATCGGTCCACAGTCTGTCGCCCGTGGTGAGCGGGCGGTTGACGATGGCCTGCAGCCAATCGGATTCGCCGGCCGGAGAAAAACTCACCGTGCCGCTGATATAGGCAAGACGCGCGGCGCGCGATGGCGGCTCCGCCGCGGCCAGGCCGCACAGCATCAAGCTGAGTATGCCGGCGAGTAGCGCCCGCAGGCGCCGTGGGGTTGACATGTTCATGGGACTTCCTCTCACAAGCGGCGCGACGTTGTGGCCGGAATCGGCATCGCCGCACCACCCTTATGGTGGGTTGCCGCGATCGTTGACCGGCAAGCCGCGCGGGTGCCTGGGCTGGATGGCCGTTGCCGATCGCGTTCGCAGCGGGAGGTTCCTGTCTTGGCGCGCATGCACTGAACTTGCACGCTATCAGCAATCACATGGCTTGCCTGTGCGGTACCGCACGTAGAGCGAACCCGTGCGGTGGTTAGGAAC
Organism: Rugamonas apoptosis; assembly: GCF_014042355.1. Taxonomy (GTDB): domain Bacteria; phylum Pseudomonadota; class Gammaproteobacteria; order Burkholderiales; family Burkholderiaceae_D; genus Rugamonas; species Rugamonas apoptosis. The sequence continues at coordinate 34,418 of NZ_JACEZU010000013.1, read as the reverse complement.
ACGTGGCCAAGCCGAACTCGCCCACCCCATTTGACAAATTTGTCCACACACGGTTTCCAGCTTGACGAATTTGTCGAGCATGGCAACCCGTCTCTCCGCATCGAATTCTAATTTTCCTGTTAAATCAATGGCTTAACTAGTGGCATAGGCCTTGCTATATAGCTTGAAAAAGACAAACGATCTTTTTCCGCCGGTAACTGCTGGCGACCTATCGAAACAGGAGACAGCCATGAAATCCACAGCTCACCAGGGCCTTGGCGGCTTTGCGCCAGCCCCATCCATCTCGCTTCATTCCAGCGCCGCGCACGCGCCGTCATCCCACCTGGGACACGGCCGCCAGCCGCGCACCCGCACCGGCCTCCCACGTTCTGCCTGACCGCAAGGGGAGCCCATCGTGACCACATTCAACATCACGGTATCCGAAACCCAGGAAGTCTTTTCCTGCCCCGACGACAAATCGGTGCTGGAAGGGATGGTCCGGCTTGGCCGGCGCGGGATTCCGCTCGGCTGCCGCGGCGGCGCATGCGGCGTGTGCAAGGTGGAGGTGCTGTCCGGCCGCTACGCGCAAAAGCCCATGAGCCGCTGCCACGTCGATGCAAACGATGAGCGCGAGGGCAGGGTGCTCGCGTGCCGCATCACCCCCAGCACCGACCTCGAAATCCGCGTGCTCGGCCACATGAAACTCGCAGTACTGGACCAGCCTTCCAGCAAACAGGCTTGACCCATCAATTTTCAATCAACGACAACCAGGAGACTTCAAATGGCAATGACAGGTGTTTTACGCCCAGGGCATGTACAAATCCGCGTGCTCGATCTGGACGAAGGCGTGCGCCACTATCGCGACGTGATGGGGCTGGAGGAAACGGGCCGCGACGAACAAGGCCGCGTCTATCTCAAGTGCTGGGACGAGATCGATCACGCCAGCGTGGTCTTGCGCCAGGCCGACCGCGCGGGCCTGGACTTCATCGGCTTCAAGGTGCTGAACGTGAAGACCCTGAACCAGCTGGAGGCGGACCTGAAGGAATACGGCGTCAAGACCGAACGCATTCCGGCGCGCGAGATGCTGGAAACGGGCGAGCGGGTGCGCTTCGTGGTCGCCAGCGGCCACACCATCGAACTGTATGCGGAGAAGGCGCCCTTCGGTAACGGCTGCGGTCCTGTCAACCCCGCGCCCTGGAGCGCGCAGTCGGAGCGGGGCATCGCGCCGCGCCGCCTCGATCACGCGCTGCTGTATGGCCCCAACATCGAGGAAGTGCGCAAGCTGTTCGTGGACGTGCTGGGCTTCACGATGGTCGAACATATCCTCACGCCGGACGGCTCGGCCAACCAGGTGGTGTTCCTGAGCTGCTCGATCAAGTCGCACGACATCGCGTTCGGCGAATTCCCGGAGCCGGGCAAGCTGCATCACTGCTCCTTCCTGATGGACAGCTGGGACCATGTGCTGCGCGCGGGCGACATCATGTCCATGCATAAGGTGCCGGTCGATATCGGCCCCACCCGCCACGGCGTCACGCGCGGCTGCACCATCTATGCGTTCGACCCGTCGGGCAACCGCTTCGAGACGTTCAAGGAAGACCGCACGCCGTATCCGGACCACGCGCCGCTGACCTGGACCTTCGATGGCCTGGTGGGCGAGGGTGGCCTGGACTATGTGCAGCGCAAGCTGCATGAAACCTTCCTGACCGTGGTCAGCTGAGAGGCCGCCATGCAACCCGTCCTGGATACGGCCAGCCCGTCCCGCGCGCTTGACACCACGCGCCGCTTCGTGCGCCCGCGCGGCGGGCGTGGCAAGGGCTTCATCGAATTCGAGTTCGCCATCGGCGAGCCGGAACTGTTCGTCGAGCTGATTCTCACGCCGGACGCCTACGCGGAATTCTGCGAGGCCAACCAGGTGGAGGTGCTGCCGGCGGCCGCGCCGTCCGCCACGCCCGACGACTGGGACTGGCGCCTGTCCGACGCGACCGCGCATCCATTCAAGTCCACCGATGCTTAACCATCTTATTTGAGAACCATCATGCAAATCGATCTACAAACGCTCAGCATCCAGCCCTTGCGGCAGACCTTCGACCACCTGGCGCGCCGCTTCGGCGACAAACCGGCCTCGCGCTACCAGGAGGGCAGCTACGATATCCAGGCCGCCGAGAACCTGCACTATCGCCCCACCTGGGATCCGAGCCAGGAGCTGTACGACGCGTCCATCACCAAGATCGTGATGGCCGACTGGTACGCCTTGAAAGACCCGCGCCAGTTCTACTACAACACCTACACGCTGGCCCGCGCGCGCCAGCAGGACACGGCCGAGGCCAATTTCAGCTTCGTGGAATCGCGCGGCCTGGCCGACGCGCTGCCGGCGGACCTGAAGGACGCCGCCTTGCGCGTGCTGGTGCCGCTGCGTCATGCGGCCTACGGCGCCAATTTGAACAACACCTTCATCTGCGGCTATGGCTACAGCACCATCTTCACCCAGCCCTGCATGTATCACGCGATGGATAACCTGGGCATCGCGCAGTACCTGTCGCGCCTTGGCCTGCTGCTGGATGGCACGGAGGCGCTGGCCGAAGGCAAGCGCGCCTGGCTGGCGGACGATGCGTGGCAGCCGCTGCGCCGCTACATGGAGGATTGCCTGGTGTTGCGCGATCCGTTCGAGCTGTTCGTGGCGCAGAACGCGGCGCTGGACGGCTTGTTGTACCCGCTGATCTACGAGCGCGTGGTGGACGACACTTGGTCCACGGCCGGCGGTTCGGCCGTCGCCATGCTCACCCAGTTCATGAACGACTGGTTCGACGAAACCCGCAAGTGGGTGGATGCCGTGCTGCGTACCGCGGCGGCGGAATCGTCGCACAACCGCGCGCTGCTGCAGGAGTGGACGCAAAAGTGGAGCAACCGCGCGGCGGTCGCCTTGCTGCCGGTGGCGGGACTGGCGCTGGGCAAGGAAGCCGACGAGGTGCTCGGCGAGGAAGTGGCGGCCTTCAAGGCGCGTATGAACAAAATCGGCATTGAAGTCTGAGGAGGCCCCATGTCCACTGTATTTATCGCATTGCAAGCGAACGAAGCGACCCGTCCCATCATCGACGCCATCCTGGCCGATAACCCGGACGCCACCATCAAGCGCGACCCGGCCATGGTCAAGATCAACGCCCCCGGCCATCTGGTGATCCGCCGCAGCTCCATCGAGGAACAGACCGGCGCCCATTTCGATCTGCAGGAATTGCAGGTCAACTTGATCACGCTCAGCGGCAACGTCGAAGAGACGGAAGACGAACTCACGCTCCACTGGAACAATTAAGGAAACACGACATGGATACCAAAGTGATCAAGCCCAAGCTGGGCCTGAAGGAAAAATACCGTTTGCTCACCCGCGACCTGGCGTGGGAAACCAGCTATCAGCCGCAGGAAGCCGTGTACCCGTACGCGCGCTACGAGGGCATCAAGATCAACGACTGGGATAAGTGGGAAGACCCGTTCCGCCTCACCATGGACTCGTACTGGAAATACCAGGCCGAGAAGGAGCGCAAGTTCTACGCTGTGATCGACGCGCACGCCCAGAACAACGGCCACCTGAACATTACGGACGCGCGCTACCTGAGCGCGTTGAAGATCTTCCTGCAGGCGATCAGCCCCGGAGAATACGCGGCGCACAAGGGTTTTTCGCGCGCGGGCCGCGAGTTCCCCGGCGTGGGTACCCAGGTGGCGTGCCAGATGCAGGCCATCGACGAGATCCGCCACGCGCAGACCCAGATCCACGCGCTGTCGAACTATAACAAGTACTACAACGGCTTCCACGCTTTCGCCGACCAGCGCGACCGCATCTGGTACACCTCCGTGGCCCGTTCCTTCTTTGACGATGCGATGTCGGCCGGTCCGTTCGAATTCATGATCGCGATCGGCTTCTCGTTCGAATACGTGCTGACCAATCTGCTGTTCGTGCCCTTCATGTCCGGCGCGGCCTACAACGGCGACATGGCCACCGTGACCTTCGGCTTCTCGGCCCAGTCGGACGAGGCGCGCCACATGACGCTGGGCCTGGAGTGCATCAAGTTCATGCTGGAGCAGGATCCGGCAAACCTGCCTATCGTGCAGGGCTGGATCGACAAGTGGTTCTGGCGCGGCTTCCGCGTGCTGGGCCTGGTCAGCACCATGATGGATTACATGCTGCCCAAGCGCGTCATGTCCTGGCGCGAGGCGTGGGAAATCTACGGCGAGGAAAACGGCGGCGCGCTGTTCCGCGACCTGGCGCGCTACGGCATCCGTCCGCCCAAGGGCTGGGCCGATGCGGGCGAGGCGATCGACCACATGTCGCACCAGTTCATGCTGGGCCTGTACCAGTGGAGCTTCGGTACGTCCTTCCACAGCTGGATTCCGTCGGAGGAGGACATGGAGTGGCTGTCGGCCAAGTATCCAACCACGTTCGACAAGTATTACCGGCCGCGCTGGAAGCACATCAAGAAGCTGGCCGACGCCGGCACGCCGTTCAAGAACTTCGGCCTGGCCAAGCTGTGCCAGACCTGCCAGCTGCCATCCGTGTTCAGCGAGCCGGGCGACCCTACGCTGAGCTGCCATCGCGAGGCCGTGCACAAGGGCGAGAAGTACCACTTCTGCTCGGACCACTGCCAGCACATCTTCGAGAACGAGCCGGAGAAGTACATCCAGGCCTGGCTGCCCATGCCGGGCCTGTTCCAGGAGCTGGGCGGCGACGTGGGCGCGTGGATGGATTGGGTGAGCCTGAAGGATGGCGTGGACAACGGCGATTTCGTCGGCTCCCAGGACGAGGCCAATTTCGACCGCTGGCGCGGCATGGCCAAGGCCAACAAGTAAGCGAAGCAAGCGCCGCCCATGGCGCCGCTGGCCAACAGAGGTAGGCGGCGCTGCATCTACAAAATATGCAAGGAGAATCATCATGGCTGTAACTGCAATCAAGGACTACATCGGCGTGCCGCGCGACACGGTGGCCAATTTCAACGGACGCCAGCTGGTGTATGCGAGCTGGGACCGTCACTCGCTGTTCGCGTCGCCCTTCCTGTTGTGCATGACGCCGGAGACGAAGCTGGGCGAAGTGGTGGAAACCATGCTGGTGCCGCTGATGCAGGCGGACCCCGATGCCGCCGCCGTCGACTGGGACAAGGTCGAGTGGCTGAAATCGAACCAGCCCTGGACGCCGGACTTTTCCGCCAGCGTGGCCGCCAACGGCATCGGCCACAAGGACCAGATCCGTTTCCGCACGCCGGGCCTGAACACGCTGTGCGCCGATGCCTGAGGTGTTGATATGAGCTACCAACTGACCATAGAGCCGCTGGGCCAGACCATCGAGGTGGAGGAGGGCCAGACCATCCTCGACGCCGCGCTGCGGGCCGGCATCTACCTGCCGCACGCCTGCTGCCACGGCCTGTGCGCCACTTGCAAGGTGCAGGTGGTGGACGGCGAGGTGGAACATGGCGCCGCGTCGTCGTTCGCGCTGATGGACTTCGAGCGCGACGAGCAGAAATGCCTGGCCTGCTGCGCCACGCCGCAAAGCGACCTGGTGATCGAAGCGGAAATCGATGAAGACGCGGACGCGCGCAACCTGCCCGTGAGTGATTACGTGGGCACGGTGAGCCGGATCGAGTCGCTCACACCCACCATCAAGGGCGTGTGGATCAAGCTGGATGATCCGGCTGGTATCGATTTCCAGGCCGGCCAGTACGTCAACCTGCACTTCCCGGACGATATGGGGAGCCGCGCCTTTTCGCTGGCCGGGCCACCTGGCGCTGGTGAGGTGGAGCTCAATATCCGCATCGTGCCGGGCGGCCGCGCCACCGGCTACGTCCACCAGCAGATGCAGGTGGGCGAGCGGGTCAAGCTATCCGGCCCGTACGGCCGCTTTTTCGTCAAGAAGTCGGCGGCCGTGCCCATGCTGTTCATGGCGGGCGGCTCCGGCCTGTCCAGCCCCCGGTCGATGATATTGGACCTGCTGGCGGAGGGCAGCGCGCTGCCCATCACCCTGGTCTACGGCCAGCGCACGCGCGAGGAGCTGTATTACCACGACGAGTTCCTGGCGTTGGCCGGCAAACATCCGAACTTCCATTACGTGCCGGCCTTGTCGGGCGAGCCGGAAGGCAGTGCGTGGCAGGGCTTCCGTGGCTTCGTGCACGAGGCGGCGAAGGCCCATTTCGACAACGACTTCCGTGGCCACAAGGCTTACCTGTGCGGCCCGCCGCTGATGATCGACGCCTGCATCAACACCTTGATGCAGGGCCGTTTGTTCGAACGCGATATCTACACAGAGAAATTCATTTCGGCGGCCGACGCGCAGCAGGTGCGCAGCCCGCTGTTCCGCTCGATCTGAGCGCACGGCGGCTGGCGCCGGCGCGCGCGGAGCCTGATACCTTGAGGGTATCACGATGCCGGATCAAAGGTATTGGACGGTATGGGATGCCATCCCTAAACTGGCTTGCAGTCGGCCTCCGTCTGGATCGCAGGCCGCCGCGAAAAAACACAAACGCTTTCGGAGGACGAAAGCACCCGCAAGGAGTTGGCAATGCAAATAGTGAAGAATTTTATCGACGGTGAGTTCGTCGACAGTGTGGAAGGCAAGACCTTCGACAAGCGCTCGCCAGTGGACAACAGCGTGATCGCCCGCGTGGCCGAAGCCGGCCAGGTGGACGTGGACCGCGCCGTGCGCGCCGCCCAGGCCGCGCGCAACGGCGTGTGGGGCGGGCTGACGACGGACCAGCGGGTGGACCTGCTGTACGGCGTGGCCGACGAAATCACGCGCCGTTTCGAGGACTTCGTGGCGGCCGAAATGGCCGACACGGGCCAGCCCCGCCATGTGATGACCCATGTGTTCATCCCGCGCGGCGCGGCCAATTTCAAGGTGTTCGCCGACGTCATCAAGAACGTGCCGACCGAGGCGTTCCAGATGGCGACCCCCGACGGCCGCGGCGCCCTGAACTACGGCATCCGGGTGCCGAAAGGCGTGGTGGGTGTGATCTCGCCGTGGAACGCGCCGTTCCTGCTGATGACGTGGAAGGTGGCGCCGGCCCTGGCCTGCGGTAACACGGTGGTGGTCAAGCCGTCCGAGGAGACGCCGTTGACGGCGGCCCTGCTGGGCGAGGTGATGAACAAGGTCGGCATCCCGCGCGGCGTGTACAACGTGGTGAACGGCTTCGGCCCGTCCTCGGCCGGCGAGCACCTGACCCGCCACCCCGGCATCGACGCCATCACCTTCACCGGCGAAACGCGCACCGGCACCACCATCATGCAGGCCGCCGCACAAGGCATGCGCGACGTGTCGTTTGAACTGGGCGGCAAGAACGCCGGCATCGTGTTCGCGGACGCCGACTTCGACGCGGCCGTGGAAGGTATCTTCCGCTCCGCCTTCCTCAATTCCGGCCAGGTGTGCCTGGGTACGGAACGGGTGTACGTGGAGCGGCCCATCTTCGAACGCTTCGTGGCGGCGCTCAAGCAGAAGGCGGAAGCCGTCAAGTTCGGCCGGCCCGACGATCCCGAAGCCAACTACGGCCCGCTGATCAGCGACGAGCATCGCCGCAAGGTGCTGTCCTACTACGCCAAGGCCGTGGAGGAGGGCGCGACGGTGGTGACGGGCGGCGGCGTGCCGGACATGCCGGCCGCGCTGGAGCAGGGCAACTGGGTCCAGCCCACCATCTGGACCGGCCTGCCGGAGACGGCGGCGGTGGTGCGCGAGGAAGTGTTCGGCCCTTGCTGCCATATCCGCCCGTTCGATACGGAGGATGAAGTGGTCAACATGGCCAACGACAACGACTACGGCCTGTCGACGACGATCTGGACCACCAACCTGGCGCGCGCCCACCGCATGGCGGGCCGCATCGAAGTTGGCATCACGTGGATCAACAGCTGGTTCCTGCGCGACCTGCGTACCGCGTTCGGCGGTTCCAAGCAGTCGGGCATCGGCCGCGAAGGCGGCGTGCACTCGCTGGAGTTCTATACCGAAACCCGCAACGTTTGCGTCAAGCTCTGAGGAATTCATGGACGACATCACCATCAACCAATATGGCGACGAACTGTATCAAGCCTTCGTCGACCGCAGCACCGTGCCGCCGCTGACGACGCGCACGCCCGACATTACGCTGGAAGACGCTTACCGCATCCAGTCGCGCATGCTGGCGCGCCGCCTGCAAGCTGGCGAAACCATCGTCGGCAAGAAGATCGGCGTCACCAGCAAGGCGGTGCAGGACTTCCTGGGCGTGTTCCAGCCCGACTTTGGCCAGCTCACCTCCGGCATGATCTACCAGGAGGGCGACGTCATCGACCTGAATGGCCTGATCCAGCCCAAGGCGGAAGCGGAACTGGCGTTCGTGCTCAAACACGACCTGGTCGGACCGGGCGTGACGGCCATGGACGTGATCCGCGCCACCGATTACGTGGTGCCGTGCTTCGAGATTGTCGATTCGCGCATCACGGACTGGAAGATCAAGATCCAGGACACGGTGGCCGACAACGCCTCCTGTGGCGTGTTCGTGCTCGGCAAAAACCACGGCGACCCGCGCCAGCTCGACATCACGCTGGCCGGCATGGTGCTTGAAAAGAACGGCGAAGTGTTCTCCACCGCCGCCGGCGCCGCCGTGCAAGGCTCGCCCGCCAACGCGGTGGCCTGGCTGGCCAACACGCTGGGCGCGCTGGGCATCCCGTTCAAGGCCGGCGAAATCATCCTGTCCGGTTCCCAATCGGCGCTGGTGCCGGTGACCGATGGCGACCAGTTGACCTGCACCGTGGGCGGGCTGGGCAGCTGCCAAGTTAAATTTTCCGGAAGGAGTGCCGTATGAGCCGCCAAATCACCCTGACGCCGGATGACATCGTGCGCCTGTGCGAACGCATCGAAGGGGCGCAAGCGCGCGCCCGGGCGATCCCCAAACTGACCGACGAATATCCGAACATGACCAGCGATGACGGATACGCCGTGCAGCACGCGCTGCGCAAGCGCTTCCTGGCGGCCGGCCGGCGTCTCGTGGGCTGGAAGGCGGGTCTGACCTCGCGCGCCAAGATGATCCAGATGGGCGTCAACGCACCGTCGATCGGCTTCCTCACGGCGGACATGGCGCGGCCCGAAAGTTCGGCCATCAAGACCTCCGACATGGTGCATCCGCGCGTGGAGTGCGAAGTGGCCTTCGTCACCAAGGCCCAGTTGCAGGGGCCGGGCTGCACCCGCCAGCAGGTGCTGGATGCGACCGACTACGTGCTGCCGGCCGTGGAAATCATCGACTCGCGCTTCGCCGGCTTCAAGTTCGACATGCCCAGCGTGATCGCTGATAACGGTTCGTCGGCGCGCTATGTGGCCGGTGGCCGGGCGCGTTATGCGGCCGACCTGGACTTGCGCACGCTGGGCGTGGTGATGGAAAAGAACGGCGAGATCGTGGCCACGGGCGCGTCTGCCGCAGTGCTGGGGCATCCGGCCGAGGCCATCGCCATGCTGGTCAACATCCTGGCCGAGCAGGGCGAGGTATTGCCGGCCGGTAGCTTCGTCATGAGCGGCGGCATCACGGAAGCCATCGCCGTCAAGCCCGGCGACAGCATCGTGGCCCGCTTCCAGGAGCTGGGCAGCGTGTCGATGCGATTCATCGAATAACGGATTCTAAACAAGCAAGGGAGGCAGCAATGCCAATTATCGAGATGCACCTGCTGGCGGGACGCAGCACGGAAAAGAAGCGCAACGCGGTGGCCGCAGTCACCTCGGCGCTGGTGGACACGCTGGGCGTGGGACCGGAACAGGTTCGGATTCTGATCACCGAACACCCGGATGAAAACTTTGCCGTTGGCGGGATCACCATCGGCCAGCGCAAACAGGAGGCGTGATGAAGAAGATACGATGTGCGTTGATCGGTTCCGGCAATATCGGCACCGACTTGATCTACAAGCTGCAACGCAGTCCGTTGCTGGAGCCGGTCTGGATGGTGGGCATCGACCCGCAATCGGAAGGCTTGAAGCGTGCCGCCGAGATGGGGCTGAAAACGACGGCCGGCGGCGTGGATGGCCTGCTGCCGCACGTCCTCGAAGACAATATCCAGATCGCGTTCGACGCCACCTCGGCCTATGTCCACGCGGAGAATTCGCGCAAGCTCAATGAACTGGGCGTGATGATGATCGACCTGACGCCCGCCGCCATTGGCCCGCTGTGCGTGCCGCCGGTGAACCTGCGCGCACTGACGGAGAAGGTGGTCATGAACGTCAACATGATCTCCTGCGCCGGACAGGCGACGATCCCCATCGTGTCCGCCGTGACCAGCGTGCAGAGCGTGGCCTATGGTGAGATCGTGGCCAGTCTGGCCTCGCGCTCGGTGGGTCCCGGCACCCGCGCCAACCTGGATGAATTCACCTACACCACGTCGAACGCCATTTGCGCTGTCGGCGGTGCGCGCAAGGGTAAGGCGCTGTGCATCATCAACCCGGCCGAACCGCCCATGTTGATGCGCAATACCATCTCTTGCCTGACCGACGAGGCGCCGGACCAGGCCCGCATCACGGCCGCCGTGCTGGCCATGATCGAGCAGGTGCAGAAGTACGTGCCCGGCTACCGCCTTGTCAACGGCCCCATTTTTGACGACAAGCGCGTCACCGTGTTCATGGAAGTGGCGGGCCTGGGCGACTACCTGCCGCGCTACGCGGGCAATCTGGACATCATGACGGCCGCCGCCACGCGCACGGCTGAAATGTTCGCCGAGGAGATCATCGCCGGCACCATCCAACTCTCTCCCATGGAGGTCGCATAATGAACGAGAACAGTCTGAAAGGTCGCAAGGTCGTCATCCATGACATGTGCCTGCGCGACGGCATGCACGCCAAGCGCGAGCAGATGACGGTAGCCGACATGGTGGCCGTGGCCACGGCGCTGGACGATGCGGGCGTGCCGCTGATCCAAGTGACCCACGGCGGCGGCCTGGGTGGCAACTCGCTGCAGCATGGCTTTGCGCTGCACAGCAACGAGGAATACCTGAATGCCGTGGTGCCGAAAATGAAGCAGGCCAAGGTATCCGTGCTGCTGATTCCGGGGCTGGGAACGATGCGCGAGCTGCAATCGGCCTACGACTGCGGCGCGCGCAGCGTGCACGTGGCCACCCATTGCACCGAGGCCGACACCTCGCCCCAGCACATCGCCTACGCCCGCAAGCTGGGCATGGACACCACCGGCTTCCTGATGATGTCGCACCTGAGCGAGCCGGATGCGCTGGCGCAGCAGGGAAAATTGATGGAATCGTATGGCGCGCAGACTGTCTACGTGACCGATTCGGCCGGCTTCATGCTGCCGGAGCACGTCAAGGCGCGCGTGGGCGCGCTGCGCGCGGTGCTCAAGCCGGAGACGGAAATCGGCTTCCATGGCCACCACAATCTGGGCATGGGCATCGCCAATTCGATCGCGGCCATCGAGGCGGGCGCCAGCCGGATCGACGGTTCCGTGGCGGGCCTGGGCGCGGGCGCCGGCAACACGCCGCTGGAAGTGTTCGTGGCCGTGTGCGAGCGCATGGGCATCGAGACGGGCTGCGACCTGTTCAAGCTGATGGACGTGGCCGAGGATATCGTGGTGCCGCTGATGGATCACATGGTCCGGGTGGACCGCGACTCGCTCACGCTCGGTTATGCGGGCGTCTATTCCACCTTCCTGCTGCACGCCAAGCGGGCGGCCCAGCGCTTTGGCGTGCCGGCACGCGACATCCTGATCGAACTCGGTCGCAAGAAGATGATCGGTGGCCAGGAAGACATGATCACCGATACCGCGATGACCATGGCGCGCGAGCGCGGCCTGCTGGCCGAAGCGGCTTGATGGCCTGATGGCGGGGCGGGCTGGGATGGACGGCGGCCGTTATTGGCCCGCCGCCCCGTCCCACCCGCCCCGTTCTTTTCACCACTGGAACCTCCCATGAGCAACCCCATTTTCACCCGGACCAATGCGAGCAGGCCACGCCAGAGCGGCGGCGAATATGTGCTCAGCGAGTCGGACATGATCATCTCGAAGACGGACATCAAGGGCCACTTCACGTATGTCAATCCCGATTGCGTCCGCATCAGCGGCTATTCGGCCGACGAATTGATCGGCGCCCATCAAAGCATCATGCGCCATCCCGACATGCCCAAGCTGGTGGCGGAAGACTTCTGGCGCACCCTGAGCGGTGGCAAGACCTGGGTCGGGCTGATGAAGAACAAGACCAAGAGCGGCGGCTACTACTGGGTCGAGACCAATGCGGCGCCGATACTGGAAGACGGCAAGGTGGTAGGCTTTATCTCGATCCGCGTCAAGCCGACGGCGCAGCAGATCCGCGCTGCCGACGCGGCCTACCGGACTATGAACGGCGGCAGCAAGCATATGGAGATCAGGGAGGGGAAGGCGATGGTACGCACCCTGTCGGCGCGCTTCAACCCCTTCCGCAAGATGACCATCAAGGCGCGGTTGAGCGCGGCCGGCGGCGGGCTGGCGGTGCTGTCGCTGGTGAGCGCCGCGTGCGCGTGGCCGGGCGCGGGCGTGACCGGGTACTGGGCCAGCATCACGGCAGTGGTATGCGCGCTGACGGCGCTGGCGCTGATCCCGTTGCTGTACCAGGGCATCCTGCTGCCGCTGCGGCAGGCCAAGGTGGCTATCGAGTGCATGAGTGCGGGCGACCTGTCCAGCAAGATCGAGGCTGATGGCTACGACGAACTGGCCGCCGTCATGCAGGCGCTGCGCATTTTGCAGACCAATATCAAGCTGCTGGTGGGGCAGATCCAGGAGGCGACGGTGCTCGTCAACCAGGGCGCCAGCGAGATCGCGGCCGGTAACGCCGATCTGGCCGGACGGACGGAAGCGCAGGCCAGCGCGCTGGAGGAGACGGCGTCCGTGATGGAGCAGCTGACGCAAACCGTGCGCCAGAATGCCGACCACGCGCGCGACGCCAACAAGCTGGTAGTGGCCGCCTGCGACAGCGCCTCGCAAGGCAAGGCCGCCGTGGGCGAGGTGGTGGGGATGATGGGGCGGATACAAACCAGCGCGGAGCAGATTACCGACATCATCGGGGTGATCGACGGCATCGCGTTCCAGACCAACATCCTGGCCTTGAACGCGGCGGTGGAAGCGGCGCGCGCGGGCGAGCAGGGGCGCGGTTTCGCCGTTGTCGCGGCCGAAGTGCGCACGCTGGCCCAGCGCTCGGCGGCGGCGGCGCAGCAGATCAAGGGATTGATCGAAGTATCGGTGGGGCAGGTCGGGCAGGGTAATCAGTTGGCCGATGCGGCGGGCTACGCCATGAGTGGTATCGCCCAGTCCATCGACCGGTCGGCCTGCATCATGGGCGAGATCAGCGATGCCAGTGAGGAGCAAAGCCGGGGCATCGCGCAAGTCAATCAGGCCGTGGTGCAGCTGGACGCGATGACGCAGCAGAATTCCGCGCTGGTCGAGCAGGCGGCCGCCGGCGCGGAGAACATGCGGCAGCAGGCGGTGCGGCTGGGGCATCTGGTGAACGTGTTCCGGCTGGTGGCACGGGACAGCGTTTCGCCGACGAGAGAGCAACGTTCACGCCGCAATTCCGTGTCCAATTCGGTGTCAGGTCTGTCAATTGGACTCAAAGATAGTAGCCTTGAGCTCAATCAAACGACGTAGACATCGGAAGTGGTAGACAGCTTCTCATTTTGGCTAAATTGAAAATGGAAGGCTCGTGTTGAAAAAACTCAAAGATGCGCGACGACTGTCCGAATGACAGACCTGACACCGCCTTGGACGAAAATATTCGGGCTGGATTCCGGGTTCGGGTTGGTTGGCGTCGTTGGCGGTGCTGTCTTTTATTTAGTGCATGATTTCCGTCATCAGTTGTTGTCCAGGAATCGCGCCATTTCCGGCGTGATGGCGATGCGGTACTGGTTCAGCAGGTGGCGGTAGGCGCCGCTGGCGACGTAGGCTTTCAGTTCCTTGTCGAACTGGTCGCGCAGCGCCGTCAACTGCCGGTTCTTGGCAAAGGCGATGTGACTGGCGACGTTCTCGAGCGGGACGGGCAGTTGCACCACTTCCGCATCGACGGCGGCGTCGTGCATGTTGGCCAAGGTGTAGGTGGCCGTGTAGACGTTGCTGGGCACCAGGTCGACCCGGCCCAGCACCAGCTTGCGGAAATTCTGCTCCAGCGTGGCCACCTCCTGCACCGTGAAGCGCTCGCGAGCGGCATCGAATTTTTCGCCGTAGTTGACCTTCATGACCGTGCCGATCCGCCGTCCCGCCAGCGCACCCAGGTCGCCGTTGAAGGCCACGCCGGAGTCCTTCCTGGCGTAAAAATAGATCAGCTGGGGGATGATGGACTCATGGCTGAAATCGAGGAATTGCTCCCGTTCCGGTGTGCGGAAGATCGTGAACACGCAATCGCGCTGCCCCAGCCTGACCATCGTGAGGGAACGAGCCCACGGCATCACCTCCACCGTCATGTCGTGCCCCAGGCGGGCGAACACGGCGCGTACCACGTCCACCGCCAGGCCGTGCGCGGGTCCGCTGGCATCCTGCTGGATCAGCGGTGGATAAGCGAGTGACACGCAGTGGTAATTATCTGCCACGGCGGACGAACTTGCCGTGGCCAGCGTCAACAGCGCCGGAAATATGATGCGATGCATGTGCGCCACGGGTTGTCCCAGCCTGGCTCTTGCCAAAGTGTTCAATATAGCATCGTTTGCTGGCCGTGCCGCCTGCTTGTCGAATCCTGCTGCCTGCCGCTAGTTGTATTTAAGTAACTCGCTGGTTTTATAGTGCTGTGTAGTAAAATTTCATTTTATTGTGCGGTGCATTGTAATTTCTCACTTTCATCAGTAGAATATTCTGAAATTTGAGGGCATTTATGCTTGTCCATGAATGTTCTACGTAAATTCACTACAATTTGGCGGGCACATGGACGGTTCAAACGCACTGTATGACAAAGATGAATTGCTGGGCCGGGATATCCGCCAGCTGGGACGATTGCTGGGCGACGCGATCCGCTCGCTGCATGGCGAGGCCGTGTTCGAGTCGATCGAAGCGGTACGCCAGACTTCGATCGGCCTGCGCCAGCGCCCATCGCAAGAGGGCCGCGACGCGCTGCAGGCGCAACTGCATGCGCTGAGCCCGGTCGACACCAAACAACTGATCCGCGCCTTCAGCTATTTCTCGCTGTTGGCCAATATCGCGGAAGACCAGCACCACACCCGCCGCAGCCGCGCCCACCTGATCGCCGGCACCGCGCCGCGCAACGGCAGCCTGACGCAGGCGCTGAAAAATATCGTCGATGACGGCCACTCGGACCAGTTGCAGGAAGTGCTGGCCGAAGCGTGCATCAGCCCCGTCTTTACCGCCCATCCCACGGAAGTGCAGCGCAAGAGCATCCTGAACTGCCAGATGGCCATCGCCCGCCTGCTCGACGAGCGTGACCGCATCCAGATGACGCCCGAGGAAGAAGAAGCGAACGAGGAAGCGCTGGCGCGCGGTATCGTCACGCTGTGGCAGACCCGTTTGCTGCGCACCACCAAGCTGTCGGTGCTGGACGAGGTGGAAAACGGCCTGTCGTTCTTCGACCGCACCATCCTCAACACCTTGCCGCAGCTGTACGGCGGCATGCAGGACACGCTGGCCAAGCTGGACCCGGCCTGGCAGGGACGCGAACTACCCACCTTCATGCGCATCGGCAGCTGGATCGGCGGCGACCGTGACGGCAATCCTTTCGTCACGGCCGACGTGCTGCGCGCCACCTTGCAGCGCCAGTCGAATGTCGCGTTGTCGCACTATTTGACGGAACTGCACAAGCTGGCCTCGCAGTTCTCGCTGGCGCAGGCCCTGAGCGGCAGCTCCGAACAACTGCGCCGCCTGGCCGATGAAGCGACGGATGGCTCGCCGCACCAGGTGGACGAGCCATACCGCCGCGCGCTGCACGGCATGCACGCCAAGCTGTCGGCCACCCACGCGCTGCTGACCGGCGCCGCCGACGATGCCGACTCGCGTTCCCATTACGTCAGCGCGCAAGCGTTGCGCGACGACCTGGACATCCTGCACCACTCGCTGCTGGCCCATGGCGCCGGCGCGCTGGCCAAGGGCCGCTTGCGCCAGTTGCGCCGCGCCGTGCAGGTATTCGGCTTCAGCCTGGCGCCGATCGACCTGCGCCAGAACTCCGACGTGCACGAGCGCGTGGTGGCCGAACTGCTGGCCCACGCCCGTCCCGGTTGCGACTATCTGGCGCTGGATGAGGCGGGGCGCTGCGCCGTGCTGCGCGAGGAGATCGCGTCGCCACGTCTGCTGGTGAGCCCATACCAGGCGTATTCGGAAGACACGGCCGGCGAGCTGGCCATCTTCGCGCAGCTGAAAAAAGCGCACGATACCTACGGCCAGGATGCGATCTGCAACTACATCATCTCCAAGGCTGCCAGCCTGTCGGACTTGCTGGAAGTTGCCGTGCTGTTCAAGGAATTCGGCCTGCTGCGCCGTGAGACGGCCACGCTGGCGGTCAACATCATCCCGCTGTTCGAAACCATCGAGGACTTGCGCGCCGGTCCCGCCATCATGGAGCAGGCCTTCTCGGTGCCGGAATATAAGCAGTTGCTGCAATCGCGCGGCATGCGCCAGGAAGTGATGCTCGGCTATTCCGACAGTAACAAGGATGGCGGCTACCTGACCTCCGGCTGGGAACTGTACAAGGCCGAGATCGAACTGGTGAAAGTGTTCGCCCGCCACGGCGTCAAGCTGCAGTTGTTCCATGGCCGCGGCGGTTCCGTCGGCCGTGGCGGCGGCCCAAGCTACGAGGCCATCATGGCCCAGCCTACCGGCACGGTGCAGGGCCGCATCCGCGTCACCGAGCAGGGCGAAGTGATCACGGCCAAATACGCCAACGCCGAAGTGGGGCGCCGCAACCTGGAAGTGATGGTCGCGGCCACACTCAAGGCGACCCTGCTGGGCGAGCGCCAGTTCCAACCCGAGGCGGCGCAACTGGCCGCCATGGAAGCGCTGTCGGCGTCGGCCATGCAGGCTTACCGCTCGCTGGTGTACGAGACGGAAGGTTTCGACACCTACTTCTGGCAATCGACCGTCATTTCCGAGATCGCCGCGCTCAACATCGGCAGCCGTCCCACTTCGCGCAAGGCGGCGGGCAAGATCGAGGACCTGCGCGCCATCCCGTGGGTGCTGAGCTGGTCGCAATGCCGCTTGATGCTGCCGGGCTGGTACGGTTTCGGCTCCGCCATCGCCGCCTTCCTGGCCGAGGACCGCGAACCGCGCCTGGCCATGCTGCGCCAGATGTACCAGGACTGGCCGTTCTTCCACTCGCTGCTGTCGAACATGGACATGGTGCTGGCCAAGAGCGATATCGCCATCGCCAGCGGCTACGCCAGTTTGGTGACGGATGTGGCGCTGCGTGAGTCCATCTTCGGCCGTATCCAGGCCGAACATGCGCGCACGGTGGATGCGGTCAAGCAGATCACCGGCCAGCGCGAACTGCAGGACCACAACCCGCTGCTGCAACGTTCGATCCGCAACCGCTTCCCGTATGTGGACTTGCTCAATCACGTGCAGGTCGAACTGCTGCGCCGCTATCGCGACAACAATGCGGACGCCGACACCCGTGTCGGCCTGCACCTGTCGATCAACGGCATCGCCGCCGGCCTGCGTAACAGCGGCTGACGAGGTTCCGCAATTCGCACCCAGCCGCACGCCGCACCGTACTGAATGATGTGTCCTTCCAACCCAACCCTGAGGAACAGAGCATGACGATCAAAGTAGCAATCAATGGTTATGGCCGCATCGGCCGCAATGTGCTGCGCGCTTTTTACGAAGGCGGCAAGAAGCAGGATATCCAGATCGTGGCCATCAACGACCTGGGCGACGCCAAGGCCAATGCGCACCTGACCCGCTACGATACGGCGCATGGCAAGTTCCCCGGCACGGTGGAAGTGGACGGCGACAACATGATCGTGAACGGCGACGTGATCCGCGTGTTCGCGCAGCGTAATCCGGCCGAGATTCCGTGGGGATCGCTGGGCGTGGACGTGGTGCTGGAATGCACCGGCTTCTTCACCACCAAGGAAAAGGCCTCGGCTCACCTGAAGGGGGGCGCCAAGAAGGTCATCATTTCCGCACCGGGCGGCAAGGATGTGGATGCGACCATCGTGTTCGGCGTGAACCAGCACGTGCTGAAGGCCGCCGACACTGTGATCTCGAACGCTTCCTGCACCACCAACTGCCTGGCCCCGCTGGTCAAGCCCCTGAACGACGCGATCGGCGTGGAAAACGGCCTGATGACCACCGTGCACGCCTACACCAACGACCAGGTGCTGAGCGACGTGATGCATGAAGACCTGCGCCGCGCCCGTTCCGCCACCATGAGCATGATCCCCACCAAGACCGGCGCCGCCGCCGCCGTGGGCCTGGTGCTGCCTGAGCTGAACGGCAAGCTGGACGGCTTCGCCATCCGTGTGCCGACCATCAACGTGTCGCTGGTCGACCTGTCGTTCATCGCCAAGCGCGACACGACCGTGGACGAAGTGAACGCGCTGATGAAGGCCGCCGCTGAAGGCCCGCTGAAAGGCGTGCTGACCTACCAGACCGAACCACTGGTGTCGATCGACTTCAACCACAACCCAGCCTCGTCCAACTTCGACTCGACCCTGACCAAGGTGTCGGGCCGTCTGGTCAAGGTGTCGTCGTGGTACGACAACGAGTGGGGCTTCTCGAACCGCATGCTCGACACCACCGTGGCCCTGATGGCCGCAGCCAAATAACAATTCCAACGCACCAGGAGACAAACCGTGCCCAATACCGTTACCCATCGCGCGACCAAGATCGTTTCCACCATCGGCCCGGCTTCGAACGACATGGCCACGCTGGTCAAGATGTTCAAGGCTGGCGTCGACGTTGTGCGCCTCAACTTCTCGCACGGCCGCGCGCAGGACCACGTGGACCGCGCGCGCATGGTGCGCGAGGCGGCTCGCGAATGCGGCCGCGAAGTGGCCATCATGGCCGACCTGCAAGGCCCCAAGATCCGTGTCGGCAAATTCGAGAACGGCAAGACCGAGCTGGTGGCCGGCGCCAAGTTCGTGCTGGATGCGGCTTGCGAGCTGGGTAACGACGAGCGCGTTGGCCTGGACTACAAGGACCTGCCGCGCGACCTCAAGGCGGACGACGTGCTGCTGCTGAACGACGGCCTGATCGTGCTGGTGGTCGACAGCGTGGTGGGCAGCGCGATTCACACCACCGTGCGCATCGGCGGCGAACTGTCCAACAACAAGGGCATCAACCGCCAGGGCGGCGGCCTGTCCGCACCGGCGCTGACGGCCAAGGACATGGAAGACATCAAGACGGCCATGAGCTTCCAGGCCGATTACCTGGCCGTGTCCTTCCCCAAGAACGCGACCGACATGGAAATGGCGCGCCAACTGGCCAACATCGCCGGTGAACCGTTTGACCACAAGCCCTTCATGATCGCCAAGATCGAACGGGCCGAAGCCATTCCGGCGCTGCAGGAAATCCTGGACGCGTCGGACGGCATCATGGTGGCGCGCGGCGACCTGGCCGTGGAAGTAGGCAACGCCGCCGTGCCGGCGCTGCAAAAGCGCATGATCAAGATGGCGCGCGCCTCCAACAAGCTGGCCATCACCGCCACCCAGATGATGGAATCGATGATCGTCAACGCCGTGCCGACCCGCGCCGAAGTGTCGGACGTGGCCAACGCCGTGCTGGATGGTACGGATGCGGTGATGACGTCGGCCGAAACGGCGTCCGGCCGCTATCCGGTCGAGACGGTGGAAGCCATGGCCGCCATCTGCCTGGACGCGGAAAAATGGGACACCTGCCAGCTGGACGTGGACCTGTCCAACGCTTCGTTCAGCCGTATCGACCAGTCCATCGCGTATGGTGCGCTGTTCACGGCGCACCACCTGCGCGTGAAGGCCATCGCGGCGCTGACGGAATCCGGTTCCACGGCCTTGTGGATGAGCCGTAACAACATCGACATCCCGATCCTGGCCCTGACCCCCAGCCTGGCCACGCAACGCAAGCTGGCGCTGTACCGCAACGTGACGGCGCTGGAACTGAAGGTGGACGGCGGCAAGGAGCAGGCGTTCCGCGCTGTCGAAGCCCTGCTGGTCAAGCGCGGCGCCGTGAAGGCGGGCGATAACGTAGTGCTCACCTGGGGTGAACCCATGGGCGTGGTGGGCGGTACCAACGCCTTGAAGATCATGAAAATCGGCGCAGCGGCGCTGAACGACAACTGACTGGAGCTGTAGTTATGAGTGCAATCATCAATGTGACCGGCCGTGAGATCATCGACTCGCGCGGCAATCCGACCGTGGAGTGCGAAGTGCTGCTGGAGTCGGGCGCCAAGGGCCGTGCGGCCGTGCCGTCGGGCGCCTCCACCGGTTCGCGCGAAGCGATCGAACTGCGCGACGGCGATCCCAAACGCTACTTCGGCAAGGGCGTGCTGCAAGCCTGCGAGAACATCAACACCGAAATTTCGGACGCCATCATGGGCCTGGATGCCAATGAACAGGCTTTCCTGGACCATATCCTGATCGATCTGGACGGCACGGAAAACAAGGGCCGCCTGGGCGCCAACGCCATGCTGGCCGTGTCGATGGCGGTCGCCAAGGCAGCCGCTGAAGAAGCGGGCCTGCCGCTGTACCGCTACTTCGGCGGTTCGGGCGCGATGCAGCTGCCGGTGCCGATGATGAACGTGATCAACGGCGGCGCGCATGCCGACAACAACCTGGATATCCAGGAATTCATGATCATCCCGGTCGGTGCGCCATCGTTCCGCGAAGCGATCCGCTACGGTGCTGAAGTGTTCCACACGCTGAAGAAAATCCTGCACAAGAAGGGCCTGACCACGGCCGTGGGCGACGAAGGCGGCTTCGCACCGTCCGTGACCAATCACGAAGAAGCGATCAAGCTGATCATCCAGGCCATCGAGGAAGCGGGCTATCAGCCAGGCACCCAGATCGCGCTGGGCCTGGACTGCGCCGCCTCCGAGTTCTACAAGGACGGCAAATACCAGCTGGAAGGCGAGGGCCTGAGCCTGACGGCCACCGAATTCACCAATCTGTTGGCCACCTGGTGCGACAAGTACCCGATCATCTCGATCGAAGACGCGATGGCCGAAGGCGACTGGGACGGCTGGGCGATCCTGACCAGGGAACTGGGCAAGAAGGTGCAACTGGTGGGCGACGACCTGTATGTCACCAACACCAAGATCCTGAAGGAAGGCATCCAGAAGGGCATCGCCAACTCGATCCTGATCAAGATCAACCAGATCGGCACCCTGACCGAGACTTTCGCCGCCATCGAAATGGCCAAGCGCGCCGGTTACACGGCCGTGATCTCGCACCGTTCGGGCGAGACGGAAGATTCGACCATCGCCGACATCGCCGTGGGCTTGAACGCGCTGCAGATCAAGACCGGCTCCATGTCCCGTTCCGACCGCATGGCCAAGTACAACCAGCTGCTGCGCATCGAGGAAGACCTGGGTGATGTCGCTTCCTACCCTGGCCGCGAGGCGTTTTATAACCTGAAGTAAGCGTGCGGCGCCAGTCATGGCGCGGCAATACAAACACAAAACGGCCGGAGCGATCCGGCCGTTTTTGCTTTATGCGATGGTGCCGCCGTCCTTAGTCGTCCAACATGTCTTTGAGGCCCTGTGCCAGGAAGTCGACCAGGGCCGCGATGCGTGGCGCCAGCGTGCCCTGTTTGTAGAACACGGCCCATACAGGCTGGCTCCAGGGCAGTGTGGCCGGCGCCAGGATGGGCACCAGGCGGCCGCTGGCCACGTCGTCGCGCGTCAGAAAGTCCGCCAGGCAGGCGATGCCGGCGCCACTCAGGGCCAGGTGCCGCAGCGACTCACCGCTTGAGGCGGCGATGGCCGGTTGCACGGCGAGCCCGTCGCCTTCGTGCTGGGGCAGGGGCCAGATATTGAGCGACGCGGGCGCCGTGAAGCCGAGCAGGCGGTGGGCCGTGAGCTGCGCCGTGTCCTGGGGCGTGCCATGGCGCGCAAGGTAAGCCGGCGCCGCCAGCAGCCGCAGCCGGCTGCTGCCCAGGCGTCGCGCGTTCAGGGTGGAATCGGCGAGCGGGCCAATGCGGATGGCGAGGTCGATGCGCGCCTCGATCAAGTCAACGATGGACTCGCCGCTGACCAGCTCCAGCCGTATCAAAGGATAGGCATCCATGAACGCCGCCACCAGCGGCGCCAGCAAGTGGATCAGTGCCGGCGTCGCCGCGCTGACCCGCACCAGGCCGGCGGGCTGGGACCGGCGGGCCGCCATCTGCGCCTCCGTCTCCTGCAACTCCGCCAGAATGCCGCGCGCCCGCACCAGCAGCCATGCTCCCTCCTCGGTCAGGTCCAGCCTGCGCGTGGTGCGCGTGATCAGGGTGGTACCCAATTGCGCTTCCAGGCGTGAAATGGCGCGGCTGATGCCCGAAGGGGTTTGCCCGAGATGCTCGGCCGCCGCAGAAAACGACCCCTTATCCATGACGCTGACAAATGCAATCAACGCTTCAATATGCAGCATTCGTGATCCTTGGTCAAAAATGTATTGTAGCCGGAACGCTTTTTCTTTGACAGCGGGAGCCGCACACTGCGGAACTCCCCACTCACCGCAAAGGAAAACCATGCCTCTCGCACTCTGGGCGCTGACACTCAGCGCGTTTGCCATCGGGACGACCGAATTTGTCATCGTCGGCCTGATTCCTACCATCGCCGCCAGCCTTGGCGTCTCCGTGCCGTCGGCCGGGCTGCTGGTCAGCCTGTATGCGCTTGGCGTCGCCATTGGCGCGCCCGTGCTGACCGCGCTGACTGGCCGCATGCACCGCAAGCACCTGTTGCTGGCCCTGATGGCCTTGTTCACGGCTGGGAATCTGCTGGCCTGGCTGGCGCCGGGGTACGCCGCCCTGATGGTGGCGCGCGTGCTGACCGGCCTGGCGCACGGGGTCTTTTTCTCGATCGGCTCCACCATCGCGACCAGCCTGGTGCCCAGGGACAAGGCCGCCAGCGCGATCGCCCTGATGTTCACGGGACTGACGGTGGCCCTGGTCACGGGTGTGCCGCTCGGCACCTTCATCGGCCAGACGTTGGGATGGCAGAGCACTTTCCTGGCCGTTTCGCTGCTGGGGGGCATCGCCTTCGTGGGCAGCCTGATCCTGGTGCCTGGCGATATCGCCGCCAGCAAGCCAGCGTCCTTGCTCACTCAGCTGTCCGTGCTGAAGAAACCGCGCCTGTTGCTGGTGTATGCCATGACCACGCTCGGCTACGGCGGCTCTTTCATCGCCTTCACCTACCTCGCGCCCATCCTGCAGCAAGTGTCGGGATACTCGGCCGGCAGCGTCAGCCTGGTGATGCTGGTGTACGGTGTCTCCGTCGCCTTCGGCAATATCTGGGGCGGCAAGCTGGCCGACCGCAAGGGCCCGATCCGCGCCCTGCAGATCGTGTTCGCCTTATTGGCCTTGGTGTTGTTCGCGCTGACCTTCACGGCGCCCCATGCATGGCTGGCGCTGGCGACGGTATTGGCCTGGGGCGCGGTCGCGTTCGGGAATGTGCCGGGCTTGCAAGTGTACGTCGTCCAGCGGGCCGAGCGCGATGCGCCGCAGGCGGTCGACGTGGCCTCGGGATTGAATATCGCCGCGTTCAACCTCGGCATCGCCGGTGGCGCGTGGGGCGGTGGCCTGATCGTGGTGCATCTTGGACTGATGGCGACGCCGTGGATAGGCGCCATCGTTGTGCTGGGCGCGTTCGGCCTGACGACGCTGGCCGGCCGCCTGGACCGCGCGGAGGGGGCGGCGACACTGGCTCAGCCGCGGCGCGCCGCCGTGGCACATTGAGTATTTGCCACTCATATCAATTCCGATATCGAACTCGAATAATAAGTAATTGGAAAGGAATCGTTGCAGCCACTAGTATCAAGCTCGGCATCTGAACCGCATGCGGTGATACCAGTTTTGCGCCACAACCCAACCAAAAACAACGAGGAGACATTCATGAAGCAACGCATCCTGACCATGCTGCCGCTGGCCCTGGCCATGACCCTGGCCGGCAACGCCGCCCGCGCCGACGCTGGCCATGACGAGGAAGGCTTCCACGGCTACCTGCGCGCCGGCGTGGGCAGCAGCCACGGCCCACAGAATTGCTACGGCCTGGGCGGTAACACCATGAAATACCGCCTCGGCAACGAGTGCGATGCCTACTTCGAAGGCGGCTACACCAAGGAATTTGCCAAGACCCCGGACGGCGTGAGCTTCGTCGGCACGCTGTGGGCCAATGAGTGGAACTCCGGTTCCGAGTTCGGCGACGCCAAGCTGGGCCTGGCCAAGGCCTATGTCGAAGCGAAGGGCATCGATGTGCTGAACGGCGGCGTGGCCTGGATCGGTAAGCGCTACTACTACCGTCCGGACATCCACATGCTGGACCTGCAGTACATCAACCTGAACGGCACCGGTGGCGGTATCGACGGCGTCAAGGCCGGTCCCGGCAAATTCAGCTATGCCGTCTTCAAGGACAACGACAGCATCACCACCAATCCCGCCACGGGCCTGGTGACCGACAACAAATCGGCCCTGCGCCAGAACCTGATCTACGAAGGCCTGCCTGTCAACCCGGGTGGCACGCTCGATATCGCCACCTCCATCATCACGGCGCAGGGCAAGGACAAGCACAATGGCTGGCAACTGACCGTGCTGCACAAGCAGGACAAGGTGCTGGGCGGCGGTAACACCTTCGGCATCCAGTACGGCGTGGGCCCAGGCACGGGCATCGGCGTCGGCAACGACCGCATCGGCGCCTCCGGCAGCACCACGCTGGGCAGCGATGTGACCCGCACCCGCGTCTTCAACGACCTGGTGATGCAGCCAACCCCTGAATTCAGCATGGAATTCGTGGTGTTGGGCCAGCGCGACAAGTCGGACCTCGGCTCCAGCACCTGGACCACGCTGGGCGCCCGTCCTGTGTATGCGCTGAGCGAACACTTCAAACTGCAGGCGGAATTGGGCACCCATCGCGTGACGCAGCCGAATGGCGGCGAGACGCTGCGCCTGAACACGATCACCATCGCGCCGACCATCACGGCCGGCAAGGGTTACTGGTCGCGTCCTGAACTGCGTGCCTTCGTCACCTACGGCAAGTGGAACGACCCAGCCACCGCCGCGATGAACGCCAACAACAACGCCGGCCCGGCCTTCGGTTCGGCCACCAACGGCACTTCGGTCGGCCTGCAAGTCGAAGCCTGGTTCTAAAGAGGGCAGGGCGCCGTCACGGTTCGGGGAGGATACGTCCAAACCGGGCCGTGGCGGCGCCCATCTCGTTTCTCATGAACGCCACCGCGCTCCCCAGCATCACCCGCGCACCGTTCGGCCAGTTGCCGGACGGTCGCGCGGCTTCCCTCTACACGCTCGATAACGGTTGCGGCCTGACTGTTTGCATCAGCGATTTCGGCGGCATCATCACCGCCATCCACGCGCCGGACCGCGACGGCGTGCGCGCCAATGTCACGCTCGGGCACGCGACTCTTGCCCCTTATCTGGACGATCGCGGCTACCTGGGCGCCCTGATCGGCCGCCACGCCAACCGCATCGCCCATGGCCGCTACCTGCAAGATGGCACACTAGTGCAGCTCGACGTCAACGATGGCGTCAACCACTTGCACGGCGGGCGCGCCGGACTGCATACGGTGCTGTGGCAAGCCATGCCCTGCGCGAAAGCCAGTTCGGCCAGGCTGTCGCTCACGCATCTGAGTCCCGATGGCGACCAGGGCTACCCCGGCAACCTGGCGCTGACGGTGCTCTATGAACTCAATCGTGCCAATGAATTACTGATCCACTTCCGCGCCGAGAGCGACCAGGCCACGCCTGTCAGCCTGACCAGCCACGCCTATTTCAACCTGGCGGGGCAGGGCGATATCCTCGATCACCGGCTGACGATCGGCGCCGACCATTACACACCGGTGGACGCGACCCTGATTCCCACTGGCGCGATCGTCCCGGTGGAAGGCACGCCATTCGATTTCCGCACCCCGCGCGCGGTCGGGCAGCACATCGGCGCGGACCATCCGCAACTGGCCGTGGGCGGCGGTTATGACCACAATTTCGTGCTGCGTCCGCGTCCGCACGCCAACGCCACGCTGGCGGCACGGCTGCGCGATCCCCGCTCGGGCAGGATGCTGGAAATGTCCTGCACGGCGCCGGGCCTGCAGTTCTATAGCGGGAATTTCCTCACGGGCGGCGCGGGCCAGCATGGCTATCGCAGCGGCTTGTGCCTGGAGCCGCAACAATTCCCCGACAACCCCAACCAGCCAGACTTTCCCAGCGCCATGTTGCGGCCGGGGCAGGTACATCGCAGCACCATCGCTTACCGCTTCCTGGTTCAGGATTGATATCCGTTTCGATATCGACTTAAAGGAATAAGTGATTGGATTGTTATGGCTGGCCGCACTACCATCACTCATCGCTGCGCGGACTGCAAGGTGTTCCGCGCGCTCAACCAGGAGGAATGCATGTCCGCGACAAAGAAAACCAAGCTGCGCTCGGCCGAGTGGTTCGGCACCCAGGATAAGAATGGCTTCATGTACCGCAGCTGGATGAAAAACCAGGGGATTCCCGATCACGAATTCCAGGGCAAGCCGATTATCGGCATCTGCAATACCTGGTCCGAACTGACGCCCTGCAACGCCCACTTCCGCCAACTGGCTGATTACGTCAAGCGCGGCATCCTGGAGGCGGGTGGCTTCCCGGTCGAATTCCCCGTGTTCTCGAACGGCGAATCGAATTTGCGCCCAACCGCCATGCTGACCCGTAACCTGGCCAGCATGGACGTGGAGGAATCGATCCGCGGTAATCCGATGGACGCGGTGGTGCTGCTGGTCGGCTGCGACAAGACCACGCCAGCGCTGCTGATGGGCGCGGCCAGCGTGGACCTGCCCACCATCGTCGTCAGCGGCGGCCCGATGTTGAACGGTAAGCTCAACGGCAAGAACATTGGTTCCGGCACGGCCGTGTGGCAGTTGCACGAGCAGGTCAAGGCCGGCACCATCACGATGCACGAATTCATGCACGCCGAATCGGGCCACTCGCGCTCGGCCGGCACCTGCAACACCATGGGCACCGCCTCCACCATGGCCTGCATGGCCGAAGCGCTGGGCACCAGCCTGCCGCACAACGCCGCCATTCCGGCCGTCGATTCGCGCCGCTACATCCTGGCCCACATGAGCGGCATCCGCATCGTCGAGATGGTGCATGAGGACCTGCGCCTGTCGAAAGTACTCAAGCGCGAGAATTTTGAAAACGCGATCCGCGTCAACGCCGCCATCGGCGGTTCCACCAACGCCGTGATCCACCTGAAAGCCATCGCCGGCCGCATCGGCGTCGACCTGGAGCTGGAGGACTGGACCCGCGTTGGACGCGGCATGCCCACCATCGTCGACCTGATGCCGTCGGGCCGCTTCCTGATGGAGGAGTTCTACTACGCCGGCGGCCTGCCCGGCGCCATCCGCCGCATGGGCGACGGCAAGCTGCTGCCCCATCCCGAGGCGCTTACCGTCAATGGCAAGACCCTGTGGGAAAACTGCCAGGATGCGCCCGTGTATGACGATGAGGTGATCCGTCCGCTGGACAAGCCGCTGCTGGAAGATGGCGGCATCTGCATCCTGCGCGGCAACCTGGCGCCGCGTGGCGCCGTGCTCAAGCCGTCCGCCGCCACCCCGGCCCTGATGCAGCACCGCGGCCGCGCCGTGGTGTTCGAGGACTTCGACCATTACAAGGCCCGCATCATCGATCCGGACCTGGAAGTGGACGCCAACTCCGTGCTGGTGATGAAGAACTGCGGCCCCAAAGGCTATCCCGGCATGGCCGAGGTGGGCAATATGGGCTTGCCGCCCAAGCTGCTGGCCCAGGGCGTGCGGGACATGGTGCGCATTTCCGATGCGCGCATGAGCGGCACGGCCTACGGCACGGTGGTGCTGCATGTGGCGCCCGAGGCCATGGCTGGCGGCCCGCTGGGCATCGTGCGTGACGGCGACTGGATCACGCTCGACTGCGCCGGTGGCGCCCTGAACCTGGAAATCAGCGATGCCGCGATGGCCGAGCGCCTGGCTGAACGGGCTGCGCGCCAGCCGGCCACCGCCAAGAGCGGCTACCAGCAACTCTACATCGACCACGTGCTGCAAGCCGACGAAGGCTGCGACTTCGATTTCCTGGTCGGGAACCGTGGCTCGGAAGTGCCCAAGCATTCACACTAAAACTAGCGGGAGACATCATGTTACTGGTTCAATTCAAGACGGAAGACGGCACGCGCCGCGTGGGCGTGCTGGAGCAGGAAACGATCCGCGTGATCGAAGGCTATGACAGCACCTACGCGCTGGCCCAGGCGGCGATCCGCGCCAGGCGCGGCCTGGCCGCGCTGGCCGGCGCGGCGGTGGGCACGGTGACGGTCGATTACGCCAGTGTGGCGCAGGCGGGCCGCCTGCTGGCGCCGCTCGACCATGCCGATCCGGCGCACTGCTACGTGACCGGCACCGGCCTGACCCACCTGGGCAGTGCCGACACGCGCGACGCCATGCACAAGAAAATCGGCGGCGACGTTGAAACCCTGAGCGACAGCATGAAGATGTTCCGCCTGGGCGTGGAAGGCGGCAAGCCGCCAGCCGGCGCGGCGGGCGTGCAACCGGAATGGTTCTACAAGGGCGACGGTTCCATCGTGGCGGCCAGCGGCCAGCCGTTGGCGATGCCGGAATTCGCGCTCGACGGCGGCGAGGAGCCGGAAATCGCCGGCCTGTACGTGAACGGCGACGACGGCCAGCCTTACCGCGTGGGCTATGCGATCGGCAACGAGTTTTCCGATCACGTGACGGAACGCCAGAATTACCTGTACCTGGCCCATTCCAAGCTGCGCGCCTGCGGCCTGGGGCCGGCGCTGCTGGTGGGCGAACTGCCGCCGCACGTGGAAGGCACTTCGCGTATCCTGGACGGGGAAGGGCAGGTGCGCTGGCAGAAGGCCTTCGTCAGCGGCGAGCGCAATATGTCGCATACCATCGCCAACCTGGAACACCACCACTTCAAATATCCGCTGTTCCGCCGTGCGGGCGACGTGCATATCCACTTCTTCGGCACGGCAACCCTGAGCGTGGCCGACAACATCGTCGTCAAGCCGGGCGAAACGTTCGAGATCGAGGCACCCGCGTTCGGGCCGGCCCTGCGCAACATGCTGGTCACCTACGCCACCGGCATCGCCAAGGTGACGCCATTATGATCATCACCGGCGAAGCAATCATCGGCGGCATGCCGGTGCGGGGCAAAGGGCAGGCGTTCACGGCCTGGAGTGCGGCCGAGGCCCGCGCCATGGAACCGGCTTTCCATGCCGTCGACGCGACCCAGATCGACCTGGCGTGCAAATTGGCGGAAGCGGCCTTCGATCCATTCCGCGCCAGCAGCGACGACCAACGGGCCACGCTGCTGGAAACCATCGGCCACCAGATCGAGGAACTGGGCGACGCGCTGATCGAGCGCGCCTGCGCCGAAAGCGGCTTGCCGCGCGCCCGCATCGAGGGTGAGCGCACCCGCACCGTCAACCA
Organism: Rugamonas apoptosis; assembly: GCF_014042355.1. Taxonomy (GTDB): domain Bacteria; phylum Pseudomonadota; class Gammaproteobacteria; order Burkholderiales; family Burkholderiaceae_D; genus Rugamonas; species Rugamonas apoptosis. The sequence continues at coordinate 4,916 of NZ_JACEZU010000013.1, read as the reverse complement.
GCTCAAGCTGTTCGCCAACCTGCTGCGGGCTGGCGCCTGGAACGAGGCCGTGATCGACCGCGCGCTGCCGGAACGTGTGCCGCCGCGCCAGGATCTGCGCCGCCGCATGATCGGCCTGGGACCGGTGGCCGTGTTCGGCGCCAGTAATTTTCCGCTGGCGTTCTCGGTGGCCGGCGGCGACACGGCGTCGGCGCTGGCGGCCGGCTGCCCGGTGCTGGTGAAGGCCCATCCGGCCCATCCCGGCACGTCCGAACTGGTGGCGCGTGCCGTGGCCAAGGCGCTGGCGCAGTGCCAGATGCCGGCCGGCGCGTTCGCGCTGCTGACTGGCGCGGGCAACGAGGTGGGGCAGGAACTGGTGCGCCATCCGGCCGTCAAGGCGGTGGGTTTCACCGGTTCGCGCGCCGGCGGCGTGGCGTTGATGGCATTGGCTGCGGCGCGTCCCCAGCCGATACCCGTCTACGCGGAAATGAGCAGCATCAATCCCGTGTTCCTGCTGCCGGCCGCGCTGGCGGCCCGCTGCGGCCAGATCGCCACCGACTTCGCCGCCTCGCTCACGATGGGCGTGGGCCAGTTCTGCACCAATCCCGGCCTGCTGCTGGCCCTGGATGGCCCGGACCTGGAACGCTTTGAACTGGCGGCGGCGCTGGCCGTGGCCGAGGGCCGCGCCGCGCCCATGCTCACGCCCGGCATCGCCCAGGCTTACCAGCGCGGCATGCGCCAGTTGGCCGATCATCCACAGGTGGCCACACTGGCCATGACGGCGCAACTGGACGGCAAGGGCGCGCCAGCCCTGTTCCGCACCAGCGCCGACGCCTTCCTGGCGCAGCATGCCTTGTCTGACGAGGTGTTCGGCCCGGCCGCGCTGCTGGTGGTGTGCCGCGATATGGCGCAGATGCGCCACGTGGCCGAGCGCCTGGAAGGGCAGTTGACGGCGACCCTGCAGATGGAGGAGGGCGACGTGGAGGCGGCGCAGGCGCTGCTGCCGGTCCTGGAACGCAAGGCCGGCCGCATCCTGGCCAATGGTTTCCCCACCGGCGTGGAAGTGGCGGCCGCGATGGTCCATGGCGGGCCGTTCCCGGCCACCTCGGACGGCCGCAGCACATCGGTTGGTACGGCCGCGATCGTGCGCTTCCTGCGTCCGGTGGCGTACCAGAACCTGCCGCAGGCGTTGCTGCCAGCCGTGCTGCGGGACGATAATGACGAATAAAAGTAATTGCACATCTTGGAGAACGACATGACTCAACTGGCCACCTACGGCAGCCTGCGCGGTAAGCGGGTGTTCATTACCGGCGGCGGCAGCGGCATCGGCGAATCGCTGGTGGACGCGTTCGCGCGGCAGGGGGCGCTGGTCGCTTTCGTCGATATCGCACGCGAAGCGAGCGAGGCGCTGTGCCGGCGCGTGGCGGAGGCCGGCCATCCGGCGCCGCAATTCCGCTATTGCGACATCGCCGACATCGCGGCGCTGCGGCAAACCATGGCCGAGCTGGCCGGCCCGGGCGGGCTGGATGGCGACTTCGACATCCTGATCAACAACGCCGCCAACGACCAGCGCCATGCGACGGGCGAGGTCACGCCCGAGTATTGGGACCAGCGCATCGCCATCAACCAGCGCCCCATGTTCTTCACCTGCCAGGCCGTATTCGAGGGCATGAAGCGCAAGGGCGGCGGTTCCATTATCAACATCAGTTCCATTTCGTGGCACGTCAAGGGCGCCGGATATCCGGTGTATGCCACGGCCAAGGCGGCCGTGGTCGGCCTCACGCGCGGGCTGGCGCGCGAGTACGGCGCGCACGGGATCCGCGTCAATACGGTCACGCCAGGCTGGGTGATGACGGAACGCCAGCTGGCGTTGTGGGTGGATGACGCGGCCGAGGAGGAAATCAAGAAGAGCCAATGCCTGCCCGGCAAGCTGATGCCCGCGCATATCGCCTCCATGGCCCTGTTCCTGGCCGCCGACGACGGCGCCATGTGCACGGCGCAGGAGTTCATCGTCGACGCCGGCTGGGTCTGAGCCCCGCCGCGCCGTTGTTCGCCCTTTGCCAGCCGGCTGCGCGATGCGTAGCCGGCTTTTTCGCATTCCAGACCAGAGACTGATAATATTTACCCATGGATATCAACCCCAACTGGTTCTTGCAAGCCCGCCTGAAAACCCGTCAGCTGCTGCTGCTGATCGCGCTCGACGAGCAGCGCAACATCCACCGCGCCTCGGAAGAGCTGCACATGACCCAGCCCGCCGCCTCCAAGCAGCTCAAGGAGCTGGAGGACATGCTGGGCGTGCAGTTGTTCGAGCGCCTGCCGCGCGGCATGGAGCCCACCATCTACGGCGAAACGATGATCCGCCACGCCCGCATGGCCTTGAACAGCCTGTCGCTGGCGCATGACGACATCGTCGCCGTCAAGTCCGGCCTGCAGGGCCAGGTGGAGATCGGCACCATCATGACGCCCGGCCTGGTGCTGCTGCCGCGCGTGCTGACCATGGTGAAGGAGCAGGCGCCCAGGTTGCGCATCGGTGTACAGATGGAGCAAAGTAATGTGCTGCTGGACCAGCTGCAGCGGGGCCGGCTCGACTTCATGATCGGCCGGATTCCGGAGCGCGTCAGCGCGGCCGGCCTGCAATACGAGGAGCTGACGGACGAACCGGCCTGCGTGGTGGTGCGGGTGGGCCATCCGCTGCTGGCCGTCGATGGCCTGCAACTGAGCGACATCGTCGACCGGCCGTGGATCCTGCCGCCCCAGGGCAGCATCCTGCGCTCGCGCTGCGACCTGATGTTCCGCCGCGCCGGCCTCACGCCGCCCCTGAACGTGATCGATACGACGGCGCTGTTGCTGGTCACGGCCCTGCTGCAGCAGACCGACTCGCTGCACGTGATGCCGGTCGCCGTGGCCAGGTATTACGAATCGCAGAATGTCCTGAGCGTGCTGCCGATTGATTTGCCGTGCCGGATGGATGCTTACGGCATCGTGTCGCTGGATGGCCACTTGCCGTCGCCCGGCGCGGAACTGCTGTTGCGCGCCCTGCGTGCGGTGGCCAGGGAGATATTCTGAGACGGCGATAGGCCAGGCCCGGATCGCAATCCTGTGGGCCGGCACGACGATTTTCGCTGTGCGCCGGATCGGCGGCAGGAAAATTGCGTTATCCTCGTGCTTATATTCCTGATAACGCGTGCCGCCGATGCTGACTGAATCCTGCGTTTCAACCCATGATTTGCAAGGCGAGCGGCGGGTTGCCCTGGTCCGCGACACGGCCGCGCACTATTTCAACCTGGACGTCAACCTGGGCGGTGCCGAGCCGGCCGCGGTGGCGGCGCATATTCGTATCGCCAGGGGCGCGCTGGCGGGCGTGATGGAGGTGAACACGTCGTGGAGCGTGGTCGAGCGCAACCGTGCGCGCGCCAGGGCCGCTCCGTCGAACAATCTGCTGGTGTACCTGATCAAGCAGGGTGGCAGCCGCTTCGAGAATGCCAAGGGCGAGCAGTTTGTCACGGCGGCCGGCTCGGTGGTGGTCGGCAGCCAGGATGCCGTGTACAAGGGCGTCGCCGCCGATGGCCGTGACTGGGGTTTTCACGCGTTGAGCGTGCCGGAACATCTGTTTGCGCTGTCCGCGCCGCGTATCCAGCACGGCGGCTTCCAGCTGGTGCAGCCGCAAACGTCCATGAACGGCTTGCTGGCATCCTACCTGAACAGCCTGAATCAGGAGTTGCCCCGGCTCGATGCACCGGCGGCCGCGGCCGCGCTGCGGGCGCTGGACCAATTGCTGGCGGCGGCGCTGGCGGATGCGGCGGCGCCGGAGGAGCTGGCCGGCGTGGTGGCGCAGCAGCGCCTGTCGCTCGCCCTGCAATACATCGACAGCCACCTGGACTCGCCGCGCCTGACTCCCGCCGCCATCGCGCTCGCCCAGAACATCTCGCTACGTCAGTTGCATCGCGCGTTTGAAGGCGTGGGGCATAGCGTTTCCGACGCGATCCGGGGGCAGCGTATCGAACGCGCCCGCACCCTGATGCTGGCGCATCCGCAGATGTCGATCACCGATATCGCCCTGCGCTGCGGCTTCGATTCGCTGGCCACCTTCTACCGCCAGTTCAAGTCCAGGTTTGGCATGACGGCGTCGGCCATGCGGCACGCGGCACGCGACTAGCGTTGGCGCGCATTGCAAGCCGTGATGGCGCGCAATGCAACGTCGGCCGTGGCAATCCATGGCATCGTTGCAATATGTCAACAATGTGGAGACCACCATGTCGCGAACCAGTGCTTACTTTCTTGCCGCAGGCCTGCTCTGGGCCGCCCTGCCTGCAACGCCCGTGTTTGCCCAGCAGCCCGGCTATGGGGCGCCCATTTCGTTGGACCTGGCCAAGCGCGCCGCCGCCGGCGCCGTGGCCGAAGCCAAGCGCCTGAAACTGGCGGTGGCCGTCGCCGTGGTCGATACCCATGGGACGCCCGTGTATCTCGAAGTGCTGGACGATACCATGACGGCCAGTCCGAACTTCGCCTTCCAGAAGGCGCGTACCGCCGCCACGTTGCGCCGTCCCAGCAAAGCCCTGGAAGAGGGCATCGCCGGTGGCCGCAATGCCCTGCTCAGCTTGCCAGACCTGCTGATGCTGGAAGGCGGCGAGCCGGTTTTGCTCAACGGCAAACTGGTGGGCGCCATCGGTGTCTCGGGCGGGACCAGCGGCCAGGATGGCCAGATTGCCCGTGCCGGGGTCGAGGCGGGCAAGTAAATCAGTCTGGCTGGCGGCGCCGATAGCCGTTCCAGGCAACACCAATCGTCGCAGAGTGATGGGCTGACTTTTCCGGGGGGGTGTCCCTATGTCGTTCGTCAAGCAGTTGTGACGGAGGCAGGACAATAAAGTGTGCCGTCTCGCATCATGGCGTAGATGACATCGCAGCGCCGCCTGGCGAGAGCAATTAGCGCTTGGTTG
>NZ_JACEZU010000012.1 GCF_014042355.1 Rugamonas apoptosis | reverse complement strand
CCTGCGGCGCTCCTGGCTTATCGTTACAACCTCGATTGTTTGCTTGTTCCTAGTCATATGCACAGTCCTATTCCTATCCGTAAGAATAGCGCATAGGCTGTGTCCGGTGAATCAGGGGGCTATTTCAATGCCCTCCCCCACGACGTGCGAATTGCCGCCGCTAAAAGGATGTTAGCATTTCGTCACACAAGCTGATTGATATGAAACACAGGCAGACAACCAGCGCCGAACCAAGATCATAGATCGCTGACTAAGCTCAGTGCTGCGTTTAGGAAAGCCGTTCTTTTCATTGCCGGCGCACCTGGTGTCGAATACGCGCCGCCGCTATTGGTCGGAAGTCTGATTGCCCGGTTCGATACCACGACTATCGCGCCCCACTCCAGCCCCGCCCGGTACTGGCCAGTGCGCCGGCATCAAGACTACCCGGCCCGACAACATCCAGGCTGAAGCCTACCCACATGGTGGCCAAATTACCCCAGTACTGCACGACAACGATCTCAACCCGATCCAACACGGCCAGGCGATGCAATAGCGCTACCAGACAATGCAGCCCCCCCCATATAGGATGATCCCGTTTTTTGGCACCAACCCCGGCCACCGTTGATAGTAACCGTTAAGGTTGTATGCGACTGCATCTGTGCTGCACATGAGAAAAGTCTCGCCGAGATGCAATTATGGAGAATTATGGGGAATTATGGACATGGCCATAATTCCCCATAATTTCGGGCGAGCAAGGCAACAGTAACTACTACTACCAAGCTCCATCAGCAGTTACCTGGGACCTTAAATGCCCAATCAATGCATTGCGGCCGGGGTCTCGGGGCCACGCCCTGAGCAGGGTGGTAGGAACATGGAGGGAGTGCAACGACTGGAGTGTTCCGGTTGCTATACCGTCGCTGCGCGGCGGTATAGCAAACCCTACCCTGTCCAGCTCTTTTCTGCTAAATCCCACGCCGCACAACGGAAGTAACTGAAGCGATATACATCCATGCACGCGTCGTTCACTGATTGCGGCAAATCGTGCATGGTGCGCAGCGACTTCGTGGCTTATCCGCGACGCTCCAGCACCGAGGTGCGGCAAAGCGCGTCATCTTTGCGGCGCTTTGGCGATATCCGCACTACGCCCTTGCGACATGGCGCGCACGCTGGCGCACCGCCACTGTTACGAACCGCAACCGTGGTGTGCATTTGCACGCAACTAGCGCGACTGCCTCGCGACCGGTTTGTCGCAACAGTGCGCAAAGCGCGCAACTGAGGCATATCAAAACCTGATCACGAGAGGGCCACAAAATGAACTCTTACCCCCAAGCCCTCGGATGACCTGGTGGGCGGCAGGAAGGAAATCATATCGTGACCACGCTTACCATGAAGCCGATCAGCGAGATCAGGGACGCGCTTACCAAGCTCGTGCAACAGCCGCGTGAAAACAAGGTCGCGTCGAAGCTCCGCGCGGTATCCTTGCTTGCAGAGGATGTGCGAGCTCTGGCTCGCCAAGGCTATACCTACACAGAGATCGCCGACATTCTGAGCGAACATGGCCTCCCGATTTCCGCCCCCACGCTGCGGAGCTATATGTCCCGCATCAGTGCCACAAAGCCCGAGCAGCGGCAGCCTGTAGCGCGCGCCGCCCAAAGTCCGCTAGCAACCACGCTCGCGACGAAAACCACCTCTATGCCCCCGCAGCAAGCCCGCAACACGATAGAGCGGGCCAGCACGTCCAGCGCGAGATTCCAGCCGAGGCCTGATAGAGAAGAAATCTAAATTGCATTAGTTCACAGCTTATCTAACGAACTATGTCAGACGGCAGTTTCCGCCCCGTAGCCGCCGGTCGCGTTTTCCTAGGCTCGATTATTTGGCTATCGACACTTGGACCTCCGGTAGGTCACAAAAAATAATATCAATAATATGATTGAGACAGAAGACTCCCCAATGAGTCATTGGACCAGGATAACTATTATCGGCAACAGTCGCATGCCACCAAGACTACTCCTTCTCTTCTTCAGGAGTTTCTATTTTCGGCTTAAGCAGGTTTCTCACTTTCTCCCGCATTTCGTTTCTTTGATTGATGGCTTCCGTAGCTACCCGCCAAGAGGATTTCAGGAATTTCTCTGCTTGCTCATCAGCGAAACCAGCACTTTTGACCTTGCCGGCGATCTTCACCGGATCACTGCCCTTAATGTGATCTTCGTCCATTACCTTCTTGAGTTCGCCTTCAAGGTAATCCCAAAATTCCTGTGTCGCGTAGTGCCCTTCTGCCTTAGCGATGGAACCCTGGGCACCATAGAAATCAGGAATCACTACCGACTTGCGAAGATCCAGCCATTCCACAAGCTGCTTTGCCTTCCCATTGCTGGCTTCCTTCAAGATATCCAGCGCATGGATGACGGGCAAATCTTCCGAAACAGCGAGTTCACATACAGGCAGCAGATCCAGCATCAGATGGATTGCCGTTTCTTCCAAATCGCCATCGACCAAGCCACCATGCGCGACCAAGTTTCTCAGCACTGGGAACTTAAAGGAGTAGTATTCAAAGTAGAAGAAGCTTGTCATCTTGCCATCAATGTGCTGAAGCTTGTCGTTCAGCGACGAAATGTCTAGCTGACTCTCAGAGACGCCGATTTCCCTACAAATGTCTGCAAAAATCCCCTCGATCTGCAAGGGGGCCATGCTGACCAACGATATGTAGTCTTTCGCTTCGTAGTGCCGAAGCATCGTTTCGATGACATTCCTTCGGGTGAAGAGGATGTGCGACTTCTCCACGAGATCAAGAAGCTTTACCCGAAGACTGGAAAGCTTATCAGGAATTCCGTTTATATAGATAGTCGAGCATTCTTTGAATTTCTCAGGAGAACTCTTGCACTCCCTCACCATCTCACGGTAACTGCCCGTTGGCAGATCCATGAACTTATTGGAATAGGAGTCCAGCGAGCGAACATCGTATGGGTCGGAAATCGCCCAAAGGAACTTCCGTCCAAAGGCATAGGGACTATCACCCAGCAACGACCTTCCTAAAATCATAATGCTGGATTGAACAGATGCCTTTGATATGGCATAGCTCTTGATCTTGTGCGTCATGAAATCAACGATCTCATCTTTCGCAACAAGATTCTTCTTCTCAAAATATTCCAGTTGATTCCTGTAGTACCGCTCATCAGCAGTCAGTCGCCCATCAGTTTTCTTCTTCTCTTCCAGGTTGGCTAGCTCTTTCTTGATATAAGAAAGATTTCCCGCCAGCTCTACAAGGTGCTCGTTCACACGGAAGCAGATGTCGGTGAACTTGGTCTTCGGCTCTGCCTCAAGATGCAGATATTCCTTCTCGACAAAGCTCCAGAATTCTGTTGAATCTTCGGGGATTTTTTCCCTTGGAGAACACGCCTTGTATGTGGTTTCCAGTTCCGCATCGGCGGCACTGGCAGGGAGGTCCAGAAGCTCACGAAGAAAGATCTTCGCAAGCTTCCTCTTCCCCTGCGCGAACACATCGTTCTCTCTCTTGACCTTGGCACTCAGACTGAGAATTTCGCCAACAGTGGTGGAATTGTTGTAAGCCATTTTTTTATCAACCCATTTTTCTATTTTGCTTCCCTATACGGCAGCAGTAACCCTTGTCACTGACGCCACCGACGCACCAGGTGCTCTAGGAATGGAGAAATTTCTCCATCATGAACCCGGTAAACTCAGCCGCCTTCTCCTTGGGAATGAAGATCCGATCCTTGGATCTGCCTTCAACAAGATCGGAAAGATATGCGAAGCCAAACGGGATGGCTTCAGCTTCAGGATTCAGCAGATACTGGCGCATATTGGTTCAAGGTCTGGACTTCCTCACGAAATGAATGGGGGCAAATGGCCGCAAGCGGGAGCGTTTCAATTCACCGAACTGTTACGAATTCGCTTGAACGACACCAGTTCAAACGCCACGCCAGCAAGAAAGAGGATGCCGGAGCCATATTCGAGTCCCAGGTAGTAAGTAACCAGTGCCGCAGCAACAAATCCAGCTGTAATCAGATGACGCATGTTATCTCCTAATTTTTCATTGGGTCATTCCAATGGCGCGGCCGCTTTTGGCCGATTACAGCCTTCGGTGACAGGATATCATCTTGGTGAAAGGAAAAATGCGCGCTTTCTCACGTATATTGGTCGTGCGGGTGGCGGTATCGGTTGAGTTTTCAATTTCCCCGTGTAGAATCGGCACATCTCAGTTCATTGAAAGGACCATCTATGTCGACTTCATACCAGGAAATTCAAAAGCAAATTGCGGAACTGCAGGCGAAGGCAGAAGAAGCTCGGCGCTCTGAAGTGGCTGCAGCGCGTGCTCAAATTCAGGCAATTATGAGCGAGTACGGATTAACGCTGGCCGATATCGCCGGCGGCGCTAAACAGCCCAAGGCTGCACGCAAACCAGTAGAAATCAAGTACAAAAATGAAGCAACTGGGGATACCTGGACCGGCCGTGGGCGCGCACCGAAGTGGCTCGAAGGTAAAGACAAGAATCAATACCTGGTTCGATAATTACTCCGCTGCGCGTTGGTCAGATTTATCTACGCATCAGTTTGCTCGGCCAGTTCTAGCGCATCGTCAACTTCGATTCCCAAGTAGCGGACGGTGCTCTCCAATTTGGTATGGCCAAGCAACAGCTGGACCGCCCTCAGATTCTTTGTCCGGCAGTAGATCAAAGTTGGCTTTGTTCGGCGTAGGGTATGCGTGCTGTACGCGGTAGGATCCACTCCTATCTCATCGAACCACTGATGAACAATACGGGCGTACTGCCTGGTTGAGATATGTGGTGAGTTCCCGACTCGGCTCGGGAACAAGAAGTCGCGATGCCTGAGTGCTGCAACCGCGATCCATTCATCCAGGCTTTTGCGCGTGCCGGTCGTCAATTCAAACTGCACCGGCTGCTTTGTTTTTTGCTGCATCACAGTGGACCGGCTGGCGACGTGACCGCCGTGGCAAACATCTTGTACCCTCAGCTGAACAAGATCGCAGCCCCGCAGCTTGCTGTCAATGGCCAAGTTGAATAACGCAAGGTCCCGCCGACGCCCATAGATTTCCAGGCGTACTCTAATCGCCCAGATCTCGCTGATCCTCAGCGGCGCTTTCTGCCCAATCAGTTTGCCCTTGTTCCAAGGGATGCCATGTTCGCGGGCTATACCAGTACGGGTATTCATGATCGTCCTCCTCCGTTGGTTGGGCCTCAACTATGCGCTTTGGGGACGGGGCCGCCTGACGTGGGAATGTGTGAGGTTTTCATTTCGGCAAGCTGGTATCCTATGACCTTAAGCCGTAGCCGATCAGGATCGGCCCTTGGATTCGAAATACCAGATAAGGAAACCATGAGTGAGCAGCTTGTAATTCGAGCAATAGAAAAGAAGGATTTAGCAGGATGGACTCCGCTTTGGGACGGCTACAACGCCTTCTACGGACGTTCGGGAGAAACTGCTCTAGCGCAAGAAATTACCCAAATGACCTGGTCTCGCTTCTTCGATACCTATGAGCCAGTGCATGCAATGGTCGCGGAATGTTCCGGAAAACTGCTTGGACTAGTCCACTTTCTTTATCACAGAAGTACCACTCAGATTACCCCGACATGCTATTTACAGGATTTATTCACTGCCGATGAGGCAAGGGGCCTCGGTGTAGGCAGAGCACTTATCAATGCTGTATACGAACAGGCCAGAGCAGCTGGAGTTTCTCGCGTTTACTGGCAGACTCGCGAGACCAATGCCACCGCTATGCGGCTGTATGACAAGGTTGCTGAAAAGCCTGGATTTGTCATTTATCACAAATTGCTGTGATATGGTCAATTAGGCTGAATTCGGCCAATTTCGGACCGTCCGTATATAAATAACGTAATAGGTAGCGTTTAACTCGAATCACTCATAAAAGATCTTTCAATTTCTAGGGATTATTATGAACATCGATTTCCATTATGGTGTGGTATACGTCATTGGCCGACTAGGTGGCCTAAGCAAAGAAGATGCTCGAGTCGTGGCCCATGCATGTCAGTATGTCGATGACGCTACGACTCCAGGATTGCTTCGATTTAGTGGTGGGGAAACGTTCGAACGCTTTGCTAGCGCACACAAGATGTTCGATTACAAAAATGCCGACAATGACCAGAATCGTATTGTTTGGGCGCCGTTTCACTTTTTACCTGGGGCTGAGGGCGACACACTTGAAAAGAAGGCCCTGTGTCGGCCGAATAGTATTGTCGCCAAAGAGATGGTCAAGCACGCTTTGGCACAAAAAAAAGCAACGAATTCTCTACATCGACTGGGCGTAACATTGCATGTCTACGTCGACACGTGGGCGCACCAAGGATTTAGCGGAACCGAGAGTAAGTACAACAAACTGACTTCCCTTGTCGGCGACCAGCATGATCACCAGACATGGTTAGAGAAGCTGAGGTCTGGGTTGCAGACACTGGAGGAAAATGCGGAGGCAGTCACACTGGATCTTATATCTGGACTTGGGCATGGTGCTGCGTTGCATTTCCCAGACATGCCGTGGGCAAAATGGAAATATACCAACGCCCACAAGGAAACGATTGAGCGAGAAAATCTTCCAGACTTCATTAACGCTGCAGACATGGCTTGCAAAGTCGTGCAAGCATTTTGTGCAGGTGTTTGGGACTTCGAAGGCCAGCCTGGTCTCCCCGCGCAGGCTAAAGCAGACTTAATTAAATTACTCGAATCAAATCAGGACCATGACGAGAAAAAACGCTTCGAGGTTGTGTGCAGTAGCGTTGCAGCCGGCGCAATCTCAGGACTTCATGAGCCGATTCCCCCTTACATTCCTAAGGGCGAGGGTTCTTGGAAGGCACTGGGAACCGGTATCACGTCTGAAGATGACGGTGACGAAAGGCCGGCTTGGACACCAGCCTTCGAGGAGTCAGACTATCGTAAATTCCATGACGCAGTGAAAGAGCACCGTTTCGTAGTGATACAGGAGATTTTACCGGCCAATGGTATCCGTCTTGCTTGATTTAACACGCCCGCAACCGGCCAACAGCAGTCCTTGGAATAGCTGAGATTGGTAACAATTATTGACGATATATATGATATATAGACCCGACTCGCAACATCGAAAAAATATCCAAGGCGTTCTAATGCCGTTGACCGCTGCCGTTTACCTAGTTTTCGGAAGTCGGGCTCAAGATAATGGAAGACCCATTGGTGCGTTCTATCCTAAAAATGTGAGCGCTGATACATGGGAACATTTGGGTGGAATTTGGTATCGAGCCAGAGATGAGCAGAAGGTGTTAAGCCGAAGGGTTAATATTGAGATTGTCCAGGCATTCGCGCATAGTATATGCACTGGAGAGGACGTCATACTTCTAAGTGGTAAAGTCATCACCTGGGAGCCGATTCCCACCGTCGATGCTTCAAAGTTGCCGCCACCTCTTTTCAACAATTAAGCCGGATTTCCATTGTTGTGGGCCGCGTTCGGCCACAAGCTGCCACTTCGTAAGTTTAACAAAACTCGTCATGTATTTAATTAGACATGTAATCTAAATACAAAAAATGGCAAAAGCTGCATCATCTTGAATTTAACCACCGGGCCCTCTTACTATAATGATTCGATCATTTGCCATCGACAATCGCGTATACTCTCTTATCCCGTCTTCAGTTCAAAAAGACCCCAATCTAAATATTTTTTCTGCTAATTCGATGACGCTGTTAGTTGGACCAAATGGAAGTGGTAAAACTCAAACACTCCTCTCATTAGGGAAGGCGATTGCGCGATACGAGACGCCAGAAGTCGAAATTGATTGGAGTGCCAATGGCGAGTCTCGTAAAACATTCGCTCTCTATTTTACTGCAATTCCGTACATAATTGATCTGCCTGGTGATACAAAACATTTTTCCGCTGTGCATCCGAAAAGTACTCGAGGTCATGTCCTCCCAGAGGTTAAAACTGCGACTGATTTAGCGAAGGAATTTAATCTGTCGCCAAGTCCAACGCTTACTCTCACCTCCTTCGAAAAGGTATTCAGCTTCGTCAAAGACTTAATCTTTCGTCCATATATATATAGGAGAGAGAAGTACAAGCTTGGTGCTGATTGGATCGCGTCACTAGTGGAACTCGAAAATAAAATCACTACCCGTCGAACAGAGTTGTCAAAAATGCGAAGAGATAATAATATTACCTTCGAAGATATGTTCAATTCCGAGGAATATAGATCTATCCTTAACGAAGAAATATTGCTACGGAACCAGTTGCTGGCATCGATGGAAGAACTCTTGGGAGAGGAGGCTTTGTTAAGAATGCGCGCTGTACACAGAGTCACCCAGGAGCAGCGGTTGACCAAAGATGTGAGAATTGATCTCCTCACTCGGCTTGGCTTACCTGTTATCTTGGCTGATGGGAATAAAGCCCAGCCCAAAGCAGAAGAACGATTTAACCATGCTCTCCAGCAACTACGGGAAATTCACAAAGTCTTAGGGCGACCGGACTTCAAAGGAAAACATTACAGATTAAACGTCACGCAATGGGAGAAATTATCAAAACTAAATCTTAATGGCATTGCACAGCTATCACTCGCAGGAGCAAGCTCGGGTGCCGCGGCACTTCTAGACCAGTTTGCTCGATTAAAGCGCAAAATCGATGACATCTCTCTTGATAAATCGATACGCAATCTCGTTTTATTAATTGATGAGGGCGACGTGTTTCTTCATCTAGAATGGCAACAGCAATATGTGAATTTTCTGGATTTGACTATCGAAAAATTCTGGAAACAGCGCTTCGATTGTATACAAATCGTGATGGCGACCCATTCTCCTGTTCTAATGTCGGACTTCCCTAAGGATTGCATCCATAAGTTGTCTCCGACCACAGACCAGCCGAACAACAAGACAGCGCCCAATGAAATGATGTCGTTTGGCGCGCCTTTAGATAGGATCGTGCGAAGTGTTGGAGGGGCAGGCACATTGGGGGCGTTCGCCACGCGTACTATTCGAAAGTTGTTAGCGGACATTGAAAAGGGAGTTCCTATCAATCAATACCACCTAGATATGATTGACGATCCAGTTATCAAGCAACACATACAGCGAATTCTCGAAACTATAGATCTTACTGCTCAAGCCAATGCTAATTAATATACAAGACATCTGGCATGCCGACGTCCTGCGTACTCATGATGAGTATGTTTCTGATATCATTGATAAGGCTATTGTTGCGCCGGGTTCCTATCTTGATGTGTTAATTAAAAAACATAGAAATCATTTCGCAATCGCTGAGCCAAAACAGCTTCGATTAATTATCAAAAGTGTCAAAGACATGACGAGTTCGGCGTGTCATGCGACGTACCAAGAGTTTTTGGAAGACTGCAAGAAAATCTTCAATTATGGGAAATTTTCTGATAAGGATAAAAAAGGATGGAATGCATTCCAGCTTTGTGCATCATCCATGTATCAAATGTGCCCCTATTGTCAACAAGCTGGTGCATTAACCGTCTATCGCGAATCAGACACTCAAGCCTTTCGGCCGACCTTAGATCATTTTTACCCAAAAGCACAATATCCATTTTTGGGGTTGTCGCTCTACAATCTAATTCCAAGCTGCCATAGCTGTAATAGCTCCCTTAAGACTACGGCAGATTTTTATGAAGAAGAACACCTGCATCCATTCGAAGATGGTGAGCTCATTCGCTATGAATGGGATGTAGAGCAATATTTGCGCAATCGTGAAGCTATTGGTCCTATTGGTGGCTCACTAGACCTGAACGGGGTAAGCATTCAATCTATCCCAGCTGGGCATATCAAGTCTGCTAGTATAAAAAATTCTATTTCGACTTTTCTAATTGAGGAAAGGCTGACTTTGAACTTGATGTCACTACGCCGATTTCAAGACATTTTGCTTTATTACAGTCCAGAACGTTTGGCAGAAGCGAATGCCAAGATACTTTCCCCATCGGGATGGACGTTGACTGAGGATCAGGCATTACAGTTTTCATACAAAGACTACAAAAATGAATGGCTTGGACGGTTAAAAGCCGATCTCTACGATGCGGCATGGGTTCGCATTTAATAAAATCTCTCTAATCACTTGACTTTTCGCAGCCGACACTTTCCTGTAGTTGGAAATCTAAACATAACATAGCGAGACGCTTATCTTAGTGATAGATATTTAAAAATAGGAATTCAAATTTTATTAAATCTCATTTATATAATTTTTTTGCAAAAATAAATATGGCTTGATAGAAGAGGTATTATAAATATGGTTAGCTTATAGTGGCGGTCTATGGTGATACTGGCAAAGTGAAGGTCTATTCTTATGTCTGAAATATTGGAAGATGATTTTTTGTGATGTAATTTCATTTCAAGGCCGGAATTGCGAATTCCGCTTTGGGGCGATAACAGCCAGAGCTGATGGTTGGCATTTTAAAAGTGTAGCGCGACCTTTTTCGTTTAGTGTGGGCAAGCAGTACGAAGGTGCTTTGAAAGGATGTTATGAATAAAATAAAGAGCTTTAAGGATTTTTTTAACGATGGAATTTTATGTTTTGTATATATACTTTTTTTGACTGCGGGCTTTTCTCCTGTCGCATCGGCGGAAGTTGATTATTTTCGAAATTGCCCAATTAAAAAAGGTGATTCGATTTTAACAGTTAAGGAACACTACAAAATTAATTATGAGCCTCAGATGTATGAAAAGGCGACTCCTGGGGGTACGTATTATAATTATCACCTCACTGAGTATGGTATTTACATATTTCTTGACGCCTCGAAAAATGTATTATCACTTCGATTTGATGCTCCTTTTTCTGGAAAAATCGATGGGGTTTCAGTAGGTGATACAAAGGAAAATGTGGTTAAACTTAAAGGAGAGCCCCTTAAGCAATTTGAGGGACTGCCTGATACGGAGGTGATTGAGGGTAGAAAAAAGCGGGCACTTTTGATCATTGAGAATTTGCCGGATCCTGCTTCGAAAGATCAAGTGCGCAAGGCGTTTTCAGAAATTGAGGCCATTAGGGCGCTGCCGCTTCCGTTTGAAACGGCGTGGATGTTTAAAGGAAATGAGAGGGGATTTCTTCGTTACGATTTTGGCTCAATAAGTAGCAAGGTTGAATCAATTCTATCTGACCGGGGGAATTGAGAACCTGCTACGCTGTAAAGCTGCGTTATTGGTGCATGTCGTTGGATAAGTATCGCGTCGGTTGCAACTGTACCCAATAAAATGGGCCGATGGCTACGTCGGCCCTGAGTCTCTCATGTCTGCCGTGGGGCGAAGGCTGACCTGCCAGAGGTGTAGTCTATTTAGTAATTGTCAGATGGTAAAGGGCGATGATAGTGCTTGAGCGCTGTTAAGATTTACGCAGCGGGAAAGAGACTTCTTTACTGTTGCCCGGGAGGCTCATCGAGGAAGCTGATATCGTCTGAAATGTTGCCTATTTGGTACGCTTCCAATTGCGATTCACAATTGTGAATCGAACCGTGGAACACATTTACAATGTGATGGACCTGTGATGGACTTTTTGACGTTTTTGGCGTTGTTCTCATAGGGAGTGTGATTCCGGCCCGAGCACCAGGAACAAGTACTACGCTGTATCGAAACCCGCTTAGCCGACCGCTACGCGGGTTTTTTGTTTTCCGGCCAGGCGTTGCCCCCTCCCCGCTTCCCGTTCCGTTTGTTCCCCCTCAATTGCCACAATTTCCGCACGGATAGAATCGACCGGCGGGCGCGCATTTTCTACCTGGAATCGCCCGCCTCACGAGGACAGCAAGGGCAAGCCATGGCACACGTCGCGACATGGAGCAATGACAGCCGGCACAGCGCCCGCGGCGGCCCGCCACGGCCGTGCCCGGACGGCCGGCGGGCGCCCCAGCGCGGCGCCGTCCTGATCATGTTCGCGCTGCTGACCATGGTGGTGCTGGGGTTCATGGGCATGGCGCTGGATCTGGCCCAGATCTATAACCGGCGCGAGGAACTGCAGACCCTGGCCGAGAGCGTTGCCCTGGCCGCCGCCCGTTCGCTCAACGGCACCCAGGCCGGTGTCAGCGCCGCGCTGGCGCAAGCGGCGACGGAAGCGGCCAGCATGCGGTATCGATACAATAACGCGGCCGTGGACTGGTCGGAGACGGCGATCAAATTCGCGGCCTCAGCCACGGCCCCGGACGGCGCATGGCTCGACGCCGCGTCCGCCCAGGCGGCGCCGGACGGCTTGTTGTTCGTCAAAGTGGACACGTCAGCATTCGCCTCCACCATGGGCACCGTCAACGCCGTGTTCTTGCAATTTCTGACCGGCAGTATGACGGCCACCACCTACGGACGGGCAATCGCTGGACGCTCGACCATCCGCGTGGCGCCGCTGGCCATTTGCGCGCTGTCGGCCGCGCCGGCCGCCGCGCGCAACAACGGTGGCGGCAACGTGGAACTGGTCGAATTCGGTTTTCGCCGTGGCGTCGCCTACGATCTGATGCAGCTCAATCCGAATGGCGTGACGCCGGTCAATTTCGTGGTCGACCCCATCGATGCGCTCGGCACGCTGGGGTCGGCGGCCAATGTGGCCCCGTCCGTGGTCGGCCCTTTCGTCTGCACCGGCGCCATGCCGATGACGCGGGTGACCGGCGCGCAACTCACCGTGCAAAGTCCCTTTCCGCTGGCCTCGCTGTTCCAGCAGCTCAACTCCCGTTTCGACCAGTACCCGGGCGGCCTGTGCAGCCCTAATTCAGCGCCGCCCGATGCCAATATCAAGTCCTACCAGTTCGCGGCCATCCCATGGATGAGCACCGCCCGCATAGGCCAGAGCGCCGCCTCGGCGACGACCGCCGGCACCAAGCTGTGGACCGTCGCCGACCCCGTGCCCGCCACCGGCACCGCCACCAATTACGGACCGTTATGGGCTTATGCCAAGGCGGTGCCGTTTGCCGCCTATACGGCGGGCGTGCCGGAACCGACGGCCGGCTATACCACCTTCGCCAGCGCTACCTGGGCGACACTTTATCCCGGCAATCCGGTCGCCATCAGCTATCCCACGCAACCGCCCTTTATGGCGGCCAACGGCGTGAATTTCCTGGCCCCGTCAACGGCCAACAGGCCGGGTTCGCGCGGGCGCCGGGTATTGAACCTCCCCTTGTTATCCTGTCCGGTCGCCACCGGCACCCCCACCTTGGCCACCGTGCTCGGTATCGGGAAATTTTTCATGACGGTACCGGCCACGGCGACCAGTATCAGCGCCGAGTTCGCCGGCGTGGTGCCGGAACAATCACTGGCGGGCCAAATGGAGCTCAGCAAATGAACACACGATACCAGTACCAGGCGGCGGCGCGCCAGCGGGGCATCGCCGCGATCGAGTTCGCCCTTATCCTGCCTTACATGGTGGGGCTGCTGGCGTTTCTGCTGCTGTATGGACGCGCGTTCTTCCATTATGGCGCGGCCCAGCAAGCGGCGCGCGACGCGGCGCGCTATATGGCGTCCGTGCCACCGATCGCGCTGAGCAGCACCCCCAGAGCCAACAGCGAGGTGGCGGTCGCCAAAGCGATCGCGGCTATGGAACTGGCCGATCTCAATCCTGGACCGTCTGCCCCAACCGTCGCCATCCGCTGCAATAATAACCTCGATTGCGACGGTGGCGGTCCGCCCGCCAACGTCGTGGCGCTGGTACACATGTATTTATTTGACGACATTTTCCAGGAACTCACCCTGCAAGTCACCGGATATGATGGCTTGTCGCTGACCGCCGGCGTGACGATGCGCTATGTGGGCATTTGAATCATCACCGGCGCGCCGGCGCCAGCCCGGCACAGCACGCCAGACGGGCGTGGCGGCGGTCGAATTCGCGCTGGTGGCGATCCTGTTCTTCATGCTGCTGTTTTTCACCATCGACCTGTCGCGCGCCATCTACATGTGGAACACCCTGCGCGAAGTGAGCCGGCGCGCCGCGACCGCGGCCGCCAACACCGACGTGGCCGATCAGGCGGCGAAGGACTTGCTGCGGCAAAACGCGGTGTTCCGCACGACGCCCGGCCCACTGGCCTGGGGTGCCCCCGTGACCGACCAGCACATCCGGATCGACTATTTTTCGCTGGCGCGCGACGCCAACGGCGCCCAGACCCTGCAGGCGATCCCGACCGCCAACCTGCCGGCGTGCCCCGCGCGCAACCGCCTCAATTGCGAAACGGACCAGAACGCTGGCAACTGCGTGCGGTTTGTGCGGGTGCGCCTGTGCGCCACCGGCACGGACGAGAGCAGCTGCGATCCCATCCCCTATCGGTCGCTGACCTCGCTGTACAGCTTCAGCGTCAATCTGCCCACCGCCACCATGGTGGTGAAAGCGGAAACCTTGGGCTATCAGCCGGGGATGGCGTTGTGCCCCTGAGCCGCTACGGCCGCCCGCGCTCGGCCCGTTCGATCGTCTCCAGCGTGGCCTGGGCCTCGGCGCGCCACGGGCCGCCGAGCGCCAGCGCGCGGGTGGCCGCCGCGCGGGCCGCGCCATAGTCGCCCAGCTCGCTCAGCACAAAGGCCAGGTTGTTGAAGGCCGGCGCGCTGTCCGGATGGGCCAGCGTGGCGCGGCGGAAGGCATCGGCTGCGCCGGCCCGGTCGCCCGCCGCATACGCCGTGTTGCCCAGCCCCAGTTGCAAGCCCAGCACGTTGGGCCAGCGGCGGTCGGCGGCCGCATAGCTTTGCCGCACGGCGGCCGGCTGGCCGTTGCGCTCCCAGGCCACCAGCGCGTCGAGCACGCTGTGCTGCTCACTCGTCTCAGGCAACTGCCCTGGCGCCAGCGCCACCATGGCCCAGTAGCCGCTGCGGGCCCAGGTATGTTCGAAGGTCGACATGGCCATCACCATGTGTTCCGTGGTACCGGAATGGAGCACGATGTCGCCCTGCGCCAGGTCGTAGCCGGTCACGACGGCGTAATGCCAGCGGGGGAAGATGGGCAGGCTCAGGTTCTGCAGCACCAGCACCGGATGGCCGGCGCGCAATTCGGCCAGCAGCGCGTCCAGCCGCGGCGCGATGGTCACGCCCAGCGCACCATGGCGGCGGGCGGCGGCCAGCATCTCCACTTGCAGGCTGCCTTCGCGTGCGGGCAGGTAGACTTGCGGCACCAGCGCTTCGGGCGCGACGGCGATGCCGGCCGCGCCCAGCGCCATGGCCAGCGCGGCCGGGCCGCACTGGTAACGTTCCTGGGCGAAAAACGGCGTGCCCGCCAGTTCCAGCCGGGGCGCCAGACCGGCCGGCGGGGCCGCACGCAGCGCCGCCGTCTGGCTGGCGCAGCCGGCCAGCGACAGGGCCGCCAGCAGCAGGACCGGCCACAGCCGGCCCCGGCGCGCGCGCCGTGCCGCCATCAACGATGACGGGTGAACGGGAACACCTTGGTCAGGCCCAGGATGTCGGTCACCAGCAACAGCACGAAGATGAACACCAGCGCCCCCACGATGCCGTCGCCGCCGGCCGGCAGGCTGTCGACCTGATGCGCCACCGATGCCACTTCAGCGTCGCTCAAGGCGGCGATGCGGGCCTGGGCTTCGGCCGGGTCGATGTGGTAACGCTGCAACTCGGCTTGTACGTCGGCACGATTGAGAGTGGCGGCCAGGCTGGCGCGCGCCTGCTCGGCGTTGGCGGCGGCCACCACTTGCTGGGTGCCGACGAGGGCGGCCTGGGCCGGTTGGGCGATGCCCACGCTGACAAAGGCAATCATGGCGGCATGGACGCACAGCTTCTTGAATGGATGGGGCATGTTGTTCTCCTTGTGATGGCAAATAATCAAGCGTAGCGGAAATTAAATTTCCGTGGCGCACGAATGGTCTGGCGGGAACACGTTGCAGCACCAGCGGCGTGGCGCTGGCCATCCTATTGTACGGAGGGGAAGAATTGCTGTCGATCAGCGGCGGCGCGCTCGCCGGCGGAAACGGCGCCGCCGTGGTGAACTCTCGCCACCCGCGCCGTCGTTGCGTCGCATGAAACCGTCAATCACTGGCCCGACCGGTATTACGGACCGGCAACGGGGGCAGAGAGTCCAGCGCCATGGTAGCGTCCGCCCGGCGCCGTGGTTTGCGCCAGATCAAACGGCGGTGAAAAATCAGCGCGCGCGCGCCGCCACCACGTCGCGGTACAAGGCCGCGTAGCTGGCGGCCATGCGCTCGGCCGTAAACAGCGCGTGGTAGCGGGCGGCGGCGCGCCGGCCCATGGCGGCGGCCAGTTCCGGCTGCTCCCACAGGGTGCGCATGGCGGCCCCGAACGCGGCCGGATCGTTGGGCGGCACCACCAGCCCCGTGTCCTGGTCGATGTTGATGTAAGTGGTGCCGGTGCCGATCTCGCTCGAAATCATGGGTTTGCCGTACATGGCGCCCTCCAGCAGCGAGATGCCGAACGCTTCCGAGCGCAAGTGGGACGGGAACACCATCGCGTAGCACAACTGCAGCAGCGCCACCTTGTCCTCCTCCTCCAGCGCCCCCACGAACAGCACGTGGTGCAGGCCCAGGCGGGCGGCGTGGGCCTTGAGTTCCTCCTCGATGGGGCCGGCGCCCACGATCACCACCGGGTAATCCACGCTGGCCATGGCGTCGAGCAGGATGTGCAAGCCCTTGTAGTAGCGCAGCACGCCCACGAACAGGAAGAAGCGCTCGCCGCACAGGGCGCGCCACTTGTCGCGCGTGGCCTGGGCCGGTTCCGGATAGATGGCCTGGTCCAGGCCATAGGTGATGGTGCGGGTCTTGTGCTGGTAGCGGGTCAGCACGGGCGAGGACGCCAGGTAGTTGGGCGAGGTGGCCACGATTGCGTCCACGCTGCGCAGGAAACGCTGCTTGAGCGGGGTGTACAGGCGCAGCAGATGCCTCTGGCGCACGATGTCCGAGTGGTAGGTCACCACGCTGGGCTTGTCGATCCGGGCCAGGAAGTGGGCCAGGTCCATGAACGGCCACGGGAAGTGGTAATGGATCACGTCGGCCTGGCGCGCCAGCCGCGCCAGCTGACGGATGGCGGCCAGCGAGAAGCCGGTGGAGGCGATCTCGAAATCGAGCGGCACCCGGTGCACCAGGTGGCCTTCCAGCGCCAGCTCGGCCGGCTCGGGCTGGCGCGTGAGCGTCAGCACCTCGTTGCGCACGCCCAGCTTGCCGGTGCCCACGCACAGTTGGCGGATCACCTGTTCGATGCCGCCCCAGCTGTCGGGGTAATAGGTCTTGTAAAAATGAAGCACGCGCATGGGGGAGGGGACGCTCGCGCGTCACTGAGTAAGGATGGATTGGTAGACGGCCAGTGTGCGGCGCGCCATCTCGGCCCGGGTCGCCCGCAGCGCGCGGCGCTGGCCGGCCGCCACGCAGCGTGCCCGCAGCGCCTCGTCGCGCACGATGCTGTGCAGGGCGGCCGTCCATTCCGGCAGCGACCGCGGGTCCGCTTCCAGCGCGGCGCCCTCGGCCAGCTCGGCCAGCACGCCGCCGGCCGCGCACAGTACCGGCAGGCCGGCGGCCAGCGCTTCCAGCATGGCCAGGCCGGCGCGCGCATGCAGCGCCGGCAGCACGAAGGCGCCGGCGCCGGCGTACAGCTGATGCAGTTCAGGCTGTTCCGCCACGCTGGCCAGCCACAGCACCTGCTCGCCTTGCTGGTGGGCCGCGGCGATGCGCCGCACCAGCTGCGCGCTATCCCAGCCGGCCTGGCCCACGATCAGCAGCTGGCGCGCCGCGCGCACCACGGGCGGCAGGGCCAGGTAGGCTTGCAGCAAATGTTCAAGGTTCTTGCGCGGCTCCAGCGTGGCCACGCACAGGAAGTAGCCGGGCCGCAGGCTGTGGCGTTCCAGCGTGGCCGCCACCGCGTCCGCCGGCGGCGCCTCGAACCAGGCTGGCGCCACACCGTGCTGCACCACGCTGACGCGGCCCTCGGCGATGCCGTAGGCGCGCACCAGTTCCGGCACGGCGTGCCGCGACAGGGCGATCACATGGTCGGCCTTGCGCACCGCCTTCACCAGCAGCCAGTTTTGCAGGCGGCGCCGGCGCGGCGCACACCATGCGGGATGAGCGATGGGCAGGGCGTCGTGCAAGGTCGCCACCACCGGGCAATCCATGCGCACGATGCGGTGGTCGGTGGCATGGAACAGGTCCAGCGGCTGGCCATCATGGCCCGCATCGCGCACGGCCAGCCGCGCGCTGGCCGGCAGGATCAGGTCGCCGACCGAGGCCAGCGCGTACGACAGCGGCAAGGCGCGGCCCACACGCAGGGATTCGGGCAAGCCGGGCGGCGCGAACGACAGCGGCCGCACGGCGCAGCCGGCGGCCGGCAGTTCGTCCAGCAGGGCCTGGGTGTAGCGGCCCATGCCATCCAGGTGGCCGTCCGTCAGGGCAGGTTCAACTGAGGTGGCGGACAGGCCGATGCGCGGCGCACTCACCCCGCGTACATCCAGCGCAGCGTGTCGGCCAGCGGCGGCGGCGCCAGCGCGCCCACCACGGCGGCCAGGCGGCTGTTGTCGCCCGTCAGGCGCTCCACCTCGTTGGCGCGCACGAAGGCCGGGTTGACATGCACGTTGATGCGGTAGCCGGCGATGCCGGCCATCATGTCCAGCACCTCGCCCAGCGAGTGGGCGCGGCCGGAGCAGATATTGAACGTCTGGCCGGCCGGCGCGGCCGCCAGCAGCGCGCGGTAGCTGGCCGCCACCATGCGCACGTCGGAAAAATCGCGCCACACGTGCAGGTTGCCCAGCTCGATGTCGGCGGCGCGGCGGCGGAAATGGCCGACGATCTTGGGCAGCAGGAAGTTCTCGTGCTGGCCCACACCCGTGTAATTGAACGGCCGGGTGACGATCAGGGGCAGCTTGTCCTGCCACAGGCGGGCCATGTATTCCATCGCCAGCTTGCTGACGGCGTAATCGTTGGCCGGCGCGGCCGCCACGTCCTCGCCGATGACGGGCACGCTGGTGTTGCCATAAATATTGGCGCTGGACGCCAGCAGCACGGCCGACGGCTTGCGCTCCAGCCCCGCCAGCGCTTCCAGCAGGTGGCGTGTGCCCACCACGTTGACGCGGTAGAACTGCTCGACGTCGGCATGGCCGACGAAGGCGATGCCGGCCAGGTGGGCCACCACATCGGGCCGCACTTGCTGCACCATGGCCGCCACGGCGGCGCGGTCGGTCAGGTCGACCGGGTACAGACCGGGGGCGGCCGGGTGGCCGGGCGTGGTGCTGCCGTGCACTTCATAGCCGGCCGCGCGCAGCTCGCGCTCCAGGTAGCGCCCCGTGAAGCCGGCCAGGCCGGTGACCAGGGCGCGCTTGCCGGCGCCCTCCTGCGCGGGGGCCATCAGGGCCAGCGGTGCGGTCGCCATGGCGCGCGCTTAGAACGAGAAGCCGGCCGCGTTGCGGCGCAGGTCGGCCTCGACCATCATCTGGCACAGCTGTTCCAGCGTGGTCCGGGGTTTCCAGCCCAGTTCCGTGACGGCCTTGGCCGGGTCGCCGATCAGCAGCTCCACTTCGGCCGGACGGTAGAATTTCGGGCTGACCCGTACCAGCACCGTGCCGGTGCGGCTGCAGTGGCCCGTCTCCTGGTCGGCCGTGCCCTGCCATTCGATGGCCACGTCGATCGCCTTGAACGCCATGGTGACGAAATCGCGCACGGTCTCGGTACGGTTGGTGGCCAGCACATAGGTGCCCGGCTGGTCGGCCTGCAGGATGCGCCACATGCCTTCCACATATTCCTTGGCATAGCCCCAGTCGCGCTTGGCGTCCAGGTTGCCCAGTTCCAGCACGTCGAGCTTGCCCAGCTTGATCTTGGCCACCGCGTCGGTGATCTTGCGGGTGACGAATTCACGGCCGCGCAGCGGCGACTCGTGGTTGAACAGGATGCCCGAGCTGCCGAAGATGCCGTACGATTCGCGGTAGTTGACCGTCATCCAGTGCGCATACAGCTTGGCCACGCCATACGGGCTGCGCGGGTAGAACGGGGTGTCTTCCTTTTGCGGGATGGCTTGCACCTTGCCGAACATTTCCGAAGTCGACGCCTGGTAGAAACGGATCTTGGGGTTGACGATGCGGATCGCTTCCAGCAGGTTGACGGGGCCGATGCCGGTGATCTCGGCCGTCGTCACGGGCTGCTCGAACGACACGCCGACAAAGCTTTGCGCGGCCAGGTTGTACACCTCGTCCGGCGCCGCGTTCTGCATCAGGCGGATGCTGGAGCCGAGGTCGGTCAGGTCGTACTCCACCAGCTTGAGATTGGGGTGGGCGGCGATGCCCAGTTCCTCGATACGCCAGAAATTGACGGAACTGGTGCGGCGATAGGTGCCCGTGACTTCATAGCCCTTCTCCAGCAACAATTCTGCCAGATAGGCGCCGTCCTGGCCGGTGATGCCCGTGATGAGCGCTTTCTTCATTTTTTGCATGATAGTTGAATCCGATGCTGGGAATGGCGGGAGGACGCGTTGCGCCCTCGAACAACCCGGTATTGTAGCAGAGCGCTAGTGACGCACTTCTCACCAATTATGGCGATTACAACACTTACATATTGTTACAAGGCAATTTTTAAGAACCCAGCAGCCATTGTTTGATTTGCATCAACAACCAGTCCGCCCCCATCATCATGGCGCAAAAAACAACACCGGGGTCAGGTCATGCAATCCAGCATGACCTGACCCCGGTGTGTCAGTCGGGACCGGATCAGTTCTTGCGTTCCGCCACCGCGTCCACCACGCACAGGGCCGTCATGTTGACGATACGGCGCACCGTGGCCGACGGCGTGAGGATGTGCACCGGACGGGCGCAACCGAGCAGGATCGGGCCCACGGCGATGCCGTTGCCGGCCGCCGTCTTGACCAGGTTGTAGGCGATGTTGGCGGCGTCGATATTGGGCATGACCAGCAGGTTGGCGTCATGCGCCAGGTTGGAGCCGGGCATGATCTTGGCGCGCAGCTTGGAGTCGAGCGCCGTGTCGCCGTGCATCTCGCCATCCACTTCCAGTTCCGGCGCCTGTTCCTTGATGATGGCCAGCGCGGCCCGCATCTTCTGCGCCGACTCGCTGTTGGACGAGCCGAAGTTCGAGTGCGACAGCAGCGCCGCCCGTGGCGACAGGCCGAAGCGCACCATCTCGTCGGCCGCCATGATGGTGATCTCGGCCAGTTGCGCAGCCGTGGGGTTCTCGTTGACGTGGGTGTCGACCATCACCAGCTGGCGTTCCGGCAGGATCAGCACGTTCATGGCCGCATACACCTTGGCGCCGGCCCGCTTGCCCAGCACCTGGTCGATGTACTTCAAGTGCAGGTCGGTGGTGCCGAAGGTGCCGCAGATCATGCCGTCGGCGTCGCCCTTGGCGATCATCATGGCGCCGATCAGGGTGTGGCGGCGGCGCATTTCCAGCTTGGCGTATTCCTCGGTCACGCCCTTGCGCGCCGTCAGCTCGTAATACGCCTTCCAGTAATCGCGGTAGCGGGCATCGAAATCGGGGTTGATCACGTCGAAGTGCACGCCCTGCTTGAGGCGCAGGCCGAACTTCTGGATGCGCGTTTCCAGCACGGCCGGACGGCCCACCAGGATAGGACGGGCCAGGCGTTCGTCGACCACCACCTGCACGGCGCGCAGGATGCGCTCCTCTTCACCTTCGGCGTAGACGATGCGCTTGAGGTCGGCGTGGGTGTTCTTGGCGACCTGGAACAGCGGCTTCATGAAGGTGCCGCTGCGGTACACGAATTGCTGCAGGCTGTCGGCGTAGGCTTGCAAGTCCTTGATCGGACGGGTGGCCACGCCGGACTGCTCGGCCGCCTTGGCCACGGCCGGGGCGATCTGGATCAGCAGGCGCGGATCGAACGGCATCGGGATCAGGTACTCGGGGCCGAACGACAGGTTGCTGATGCCGTAGGTAGTGGCCACGATGTCGCTCTGCTCGGCGTGCGCCAGCTCGGCGATGGCGTGCACCACGGCGATCTCCATCTCACGGGTGATGGTGGTGGCGCCGCAATCGAGCGCGCCACGGAAGATGTAGGGGAAGCACAGCACGTTGTTGACCTGGTTCGGATAGTCCGAACGGCCGGTGCAGATCACGGCGTCGTCACGCACTGCCTTGACGTCTTCCGGCAGGATTTCCGGCGACGGGTTGGCCAGTGCCAGGATCAAAGGCTTGGCCGCCATCTGGCGCACCATGTCCTGTTTCAGCACGCCGCCGGCCGACACGCCGAGGAAGATGTCGGCGCCAGGAATCACTTCGGCCAGGGTACGGGCCGTGGTGTCGCGCGCGAAACGTTCCTTGTCCGGGTCCATCAGCTCGGTGCGGCCCTTGTAGACCACGCCGGCCAGGTCGGTGACGAAGATATTTTCCAGTGGGAAACCCAGATCCACGATCAGGTCCAGGCAGGCCAGCGCGGCCGCGCCGGCGCCCGACACCACCAGTTTGCAATCCTTGATGTCCTTGCCCACCACCTTGATGCCGTTGAGGATGGCCGCGCCGACGATGATGGCGGTACCGTGCTGGTCATCGTGGAACACGGGAATCTTCATGCGGTCGCGCAGCTGGCGTTCGATGTAGAAGCACTCGGGCGCCTTGATGTCTTCCAGGTTGACGCCGCCGAAGGTCGGCTCCAGCGAGGCGATGATGTCGCACAGCTTGTCGGGGTCGGATTCGTTGATCTCGATATCGAACACGTCGATGCCGGCGAACTTCTTGAACAGCACGCCTTTGCCTTCCATCACCGGCTTGGCGGCCAGCGGGCCGATGTTGCCCAGGCCCAGCACGGCGGTGCCGTTGGTGATCACGGCCACCAGGTTGCCGCGCGCCGTGTACTTGTAGGCGTTGGCCGGATCGACAACGATCTCTTCGCAGGGCGCCGCCACCCCGGGCGAATACGCCAGCGCCAGGTCGCGCTGGTTGGTCAGTTGCTTGGTGGGGGTGACGCTGATTTTGCCGGGGCGTGGTATCTCGTGATACTCAAGTGCGGCAAGGCGCAGTTGTTGGCGAAGTTCCTCTTTTTGATCAGATGACGAATCCATGCTGTGCTGCCTTCCTGTATGTTCGATCGGAAAGCTTCCGATTTTATCAGACCCATTCTTTCAATTAAGTAGGTATTTTCACCAAGTGTTATAACCATTTTGTAGATAAATGACACGCAGGCAACGGAAATTGCATATCAATTTGTATCAATCGCCCCGCGCCGCCGCCCTTTCCGCTTCGGTACAATAGCACCATGCTCTCTGAATTCGACCTGATCAAACACTATTTCAACCGCGACCGTCCGGCCCGCGCCACGCTGGGCATCGGCGACGATTGCGCGCTGCTCACGCCCACGCCCGGCATGCAGATGGCCATCTCGTCCGACATGCTGGTCGAGGGCCGCCACTTCTTCGCCGGCGCCGAACCGTATCAATTAGGCCACAAAAGCCTGGCCGTCAACCTGTCGGACCTGGCGGCCATGGGCGCGCGGCCCGTGGCCTGCACCTTGGCGCTGGCGCTGCCGGCGGCCGAACGGGACTGGCTGCACGGCTTCTCGTCCGGCCTGTTCGCGCTGGCCGACGCCCACGCGTGCGAACTGATCGGCGGTGACACCACCAAGGGCCCGCGCAACATCTGCATCACCGTGTTCGGCGAACTGCAGCCGGGCCACGCGCTGCGGCGCGACGCGGCCCAGCCGGGCGACGACATCTGGATCTCCGGCACCCTGGGCGACGCCCGCCTGGCGCTGGCCGGCTACCTGAATGAAGTGCCGCTGGACGAGGCGAGCCTGCGCGCGGCCGCCGTGCGCATGCACGCGCCCACGCCGCGGGTGGAACTGGGCATGTTGCTGGCCC
The DNA here is from genome assembly GCF_014042355.1 of Rugamonas apoptosis. Taxonomy (GTDB): domain Bacteria; phylum Pseudomonadota; class Gammaproteobacteria; order Burkholderiales; family Burkholderiaceae_D; genus Rugamonas; species Rugamonas apoptosis. The sequence continues at coordinate 204,003 of NZ_JACEZU010000012.1, read as the reverse complement.
GCCAGCGCCTGGCGCACGCGGCGATCGACATTTCCGACGGCCTGGTGGGCGACCTGGGCCACATCCTGGCCCGCTCGCGGGTGGGCGCCACGCTGGACGTGGACGCGCTGCCGGCCGGCGACGTGCTGGCCACGCGCGACACGGCCCTGCGCCGCGCCTACACGGCCGCCGGCGGCGACGATTACGAACTGTGCTTCACGGCCCCGGCCAGCGCCCGCGCCGCCGTGCTGGCGGCGGCCGGCAGCGTGGCCACGCCCGTGACCCGGGTCGGCCGGATCGAGGCTGCCCCCGGCCTGCGGCTGGTCGATGCCGGCGGCCATGCGCTCGACCTCAAACTGAGCAGCTTCGACCACTTCACCAGCTGAGCGACGAGCCGGCCGTCACAGGGCAGTGTGATCCTCGTCCGGCAGCCCCACGCGGCGGCCGCTGCCGTGCATCAGCCAGTAGTGGTGGAACGCCAGCCGGATATTGTCGCGCAGCTGGGTGTCGTCCCACGGCTTGGTGTAGAAGCGGTAGATGGCGCCCCGGTTGATGGAATCGAGCACCGCCTCCAGCCCCGTGTAGCCGGACAGGATGATGCGTATCGTGTCCGGGTACATCTCCTTGACCTTGCTGAGAAATTCCGTGCCGCTCATGATGGGCATGCGCTGGTCGCACAGGATCACCTGCACCGGGTGCAGCGCCAGCAACTGGAACCCTTCGGCCGGCGACTCGGCCGTGAGAATCTGGTAGCCGTCGCGCCGGAACAGCCGGTGCAGCGAGGACAGCACGTTGACGTCGTCGTCCACGATCAGCAGGGTCTGGGGCGGCGTGTCGCGCCCGCCCTCCTCCGGTGGCACGCCCTTGCCCGCCTCCACCAGCGCGCCCATCTCGGCGGCCGGCAGCGGGCGGCTGAAGAAGAAGCCCTGCATCTCGTCGCAGCGGTTGCGGCGCAGGTATTCCAGTTGGGGCCGGGTTTCCACCCCTTCCGCGATCACCCGCAGCTTGAGGCTGTGCGCCATGCTGATGATGGCCAGCGCAATGGCCGCGTCGTTGGGATTGGTGGTGATGTCGCGCACGAAGGCGATGTCGATCTTGAGCTTGTCGATCGGGAAGCGCTGCAGATAGGCCAGGCTGGAATAGCCGGTGCCGAAATCGTCGATCGCCACCTGCACCCCCAGTTCCTTGAGGCTGGCCAGCACCACGATGGTGCGCTCGGCGTTCGACATCAGGGCCGTCTCCGTCAATTCCAGTTCCAGCAGTTCGGGCGGCACCTTGTAGCGCTCCAGCGCCGTGCGCACTTCCTGTTCCAGGTCGCCCTCGACGAACTGGCGGCTCGACACGTTGACGGCCACGTGCACGGCGCCCACCCCGGCCCGGGCCCAGGCCGCGATCTGGCGGCAGGCCGTGTCGATGATCCACGCCCCCACCCGCACGATCAGCCCCGTATCCTCCAGCACCGGCACGAATTCGGCCGGGAACACCAGGCCGTAGCCGGGCCGCTGCCAGCGCAGCAAGGCTTCCGCGCCGCTGATGGCGCCCGTGTGCAGGTTGACCTTGGGCTGGTAGTACAGCACCAGCTCGTCGTTGTCGAGCGCGCGCCGCAGCGCCATCTCCAGGTCCAGCCGCGCCAGCACCTGCACGTTCATGCCGGCCGTGAAGAAGCGGTAGCCGTCGCGCCCCGCCTCCTTGGCCCGGCTCATGGCCGTATCGGCGTAGTTGACCAGGGTTTCCGGGTCGGTGGCGTCATCCGGGTACATGGCGATGCCGATGCTGGCCGTCAGCGTTGGCCGGTGGCCGCCCAGGTCGAACGGCGCGCGCAACGCTTCGCGCACTTCGTTGGCCACATACACGGCATCCTGCTGGTCGCGCGTCATGGTCAGGATCAGGCCGAACTCGTCGCCGCCCAGCCGGCCCACGGTGTCGCGGATCCGTACGCACTGCACCAGCCGGTTGCTGAACTGGCGCAGCAGTTCGTCGCCCGATGCCGCACCGAGCGAATCGTTGATGTTCTTGAAGCGGTCCAGCGCGATGAACAGCACCACGATGCGCCATTCCTTGTCCTGCGCCAGCTCGATCGATTCGGCCAGGGTCTGGAAGAACAGGCTGCGGTTGGGCAGGCCCGTCAGGCTGTCATAGCGGGCCATGTGGCGCAGCCGTTCCTGGGCCTGGCGGCGTTCGCTGATGTCGCGCGCCACCCCCAGCAGCACGGGCGGCTGGCCCGGCGCGGCGCCGGGCCGCAACTGCCAGTAGATCTCGACCGGCACCTTGGCCTGGTCCTGGCGCGCCAGTTCGATCTCGGCCAGTTCCGGCGCCCGCGCGGCCGCGCAGTCCAGCGCCGCCTGCTCGTCGAGCCGGCCGGCCAGCAGCGCGGCCTGCTCGCGCAGCATCTCCGGCGCGCCCAGCGCCAGCCGCTGCGGCGTTTGCGCTAGCAGCGCGGCCCGCTCGTAGCCGAGCATGCGGCAGGCGCCCTCGTTCACGTCCAACAAATCCAGGCTGTGGGCGTCGAGCAGGAAGATGGCGTCGGCGGTGGCATCCATGGCGCTGCGGAACCGCTGCAACTCGGCGGTGCGCTCGCGCACGGTCTGCTCCAGGCGGACGTTGTAGTCGCGCGCCTCGCGGTGCAGCAGCCGCACTTCCAGCATGTTGCGGATGCGGGTCAGCACTTCCACCGGGTCGAACGGCTTGCTGACGAAGTCGCGCGCGCCCGCCTCCAGCGCCGCCAGCTTCTTGTCCGGCTCGGCCGTCACCACCAGCACCGGCAGGTAGGCTTCCGTCTCCAGCGGCTTGAGCGCCTCCATCACGTCGAAGCCGCTCATGTGCGGCATGTGCAGGTCGAGGATGATCAGGTCGTAGTGGTGCTGCCCATGCCAGCCGGCCACCACGGTGGGGTCGCCGGTGGCGCTGACGGCCTGGTAGCCGCTGCTCGAGAGCAGGAATTCGAGCAGCTGGATGTTGACCGGCTGGTCGTCCACGATGAGGATTTTCGCCCGCAGGATATCTTCTGGTCTGATCATGTGCGCACCGCCGCTTTGGCCAGGGCGCGCCGGCTGGCCAGGTGGGCCAGCGTGGCGTTGATCGCCTCGGTGAATTCATCGATGTTGATGGGTTTGACGAGGTAACGGAAAAAGCCCAGCGCCAATCCCTTCTCCACATCGCGCGGCATGGCGTTGGCCGTCAGCGCGATCACCGGGATGTGGGCCGTGGCCGGGTCGGCGCGCAGCAACTGCAGCGCGTCGAAGCCGCTCACGCAGGGCAGGTGGATGTCCATCAGGATCAGGTCCGGCAAGTGGGCGCGCGCCAGTTCCAGGCCCAGGTGGCCGTCCGGCGCCGACAGCAGCCGCAGGTCGGGCCGGTAGCGCAGGATTTCCTCCACCAGTTTCAAGTTGGCCGGATTGTCCTCCACGTACAGCAGCGTGGCCTGGCCCAATGCCTCGGCGCCGGCCGGCACGCCGGCCAGCGCGCGGGCCGCCTCGTCCTCCAGCGGCGACGGCAGCGGTTCGGTCGCTTGCAGCTCGATCCAGAACGTGCTGCCCACGCCGGCGCTGCTGGACACGCCGATGGCGCCGCCCATCAGTTCGACGAGGCGCTTGGTCACCACCAGGCCGATGCCGGTGCCCTCCTCCGCGCCGGCCTCCTGGCCGAGCCGGTTGAACGGCTGGAACAGCAGGGCCAGCTGCTCCGGCAGCAAGCCCAGGCCCGTGTCCTGCACCGACACGCGCAAGCGGTCGGCCGCCGTCATGCTGCAATCGACCACCACGGCGCCGCCGTCGCGGTTGTACTTGATGGCGTTCGACAGCAGGTTGAGCGCGACCTGCTTGAGGCGGGTGCGGTCGGCCTGCACGGTGGCATGGCAGTGGGCCGGGAACAGCAGCCGGATATTGCGCTGGGTCGCCAGCGGTTCCGTCATGGTATGGCATTCCTGCAGGATGTCGTCCAGCGCCACCGGCTCCAGCGACAACGCCACGGCGCCCGATTCGATCTTGGCCAGGTCGAGGATCTCGTTGATCAGGGTCAGCAGGTGGCGGCCGGACTTGAGGATGTGGCTGGCGAACTCCTTTTTCTGCGGCAGGGTCGAGGGCAGCTTGTCGGAGGTGAGGATCTGGGCGAAGCCGAGGATGGCGTTGAGCGGCGTGCGCAGCTCATGGCTCATGGACGACAGGAAGGCTGTCTTGGCCTGGTTGGCGTCGCGCGCCTCCGCCATGGCCCGTTCCAGTTCGGCGTTGGCCGCCTCCAGCTGCAAGGTGCGCTCATGCACGCGCTGCTCCAGCTCCTCGTTCAGCCGCATCACTTCCTGCTGCGCGAAACTGCGCTGGCCGGCCTCGCGTTCCAGCTCGTGGTTGGACAATTCCAGCGCCTGGGTGCGGGCCTCGATCTCGCTCAGCATGCGGTTGAAGGAATCGACCAGTTGCGCCACCTCGTCATCCGACAGCTTGCGCGCGCGGCGCGAATAGTCGCCCGTCTCCACCACCTCGCGCGCGATGCCGGCGATGTCGAGGATGGGCTGGGTGATCACGTGGTTCAGGCGTCCCATGACCAGCCAGGCGATCAGCATGGCCAGCGCCGTCACGCCCAGCGCGATCACCAGGTAGTCGACGATGCGGCCCACCATTTCGTAGTCGGCGCGCAGGTAGACGGTGCCCAGCAGCTCGCCATTGTCGACGATGCGCTTGAACAGGATCAGCTTGCCCTGCTCGAAGCGGGCGCTATCCTCGTTGGCGGCCTGGCGCGGGAAGTCGCCCTCCTGGCCCGGCGCCACGTAGTTGGCGAACAACTGGCCGCGCGCGTTGTAGATGGCGCCCGCGTTGATCTTGGGCCGCAGCCGCAACAGGGCCAGGTTTTCCGTGGCCAGGCGCTGGTCGTCGAAGGCCAGCGCGGCCGACGTCATGTGGCCGATCAGTTCGGACTGGGTGCTCATGTCGGCCAGGATGGTGCGGTGATAGGACCGCAGGTCGTACGCGATGATGGTGCCCACCGACACCAGCAGCGCCGCCAGCGTGGTCAGCAGCACCACTCCCAGCAGTTTCCGGCGCAGGCTGCGGGCCGGTTTCATATGGCCCCCTGCACGCGGTAGGCGGCCGACAGCATGCGCGCGCTGATCTTGATGCGCGCGGCGAGCGCCTGCTTGAGCGCCACTTCGAAGCGCAGCTTGTCATCGGCGATCACGAAATGGATGATGCTGCCCAGCGCGTGGGCTTCCTCGCTGTCGGACACGGTCAGCACCGACTGGCTCTGGCTGGCGGCCAGCAAGTCCTGCGCCTGGGCCTTGTCCATGGCGCCCATGAACAGGATGTGGACCCCAGCCAGCGGTTCGCCCTTGCGCACCCGCTTCACTTGCAGCGGATGGCCGCCCGCGTTGCGCCCGGCCACCGTCAGTTCCAGCTGGTCGGCCAGCGCGTCGGCGCCGGCCACCCCGATCACCAGCGGGCTGTCGGGCCGGGCGAAGCTGCCGTCGGGCCACTCGACGAAGCCGGCGAATTTGTACAGGTAGGCGGCCTTGACCTGGCGTTCCAGCGCGCCCGCCGGCGACTGGGCCACGGCCGGCACCAGCCAGGCCACGCCCAGCGCCGCCAGCAGCAGGCGCCGGCGCGCGCGCGCGGACGCGCCGGCGCACGCGCCCGGGGTCGCTCCAGTGTCGAAACCGTTCAACAACGTCATAGCTGAGCTGTCAGATCAATGCGGTGGAAGCGCGCCGGCTGCCCTTGCGGTGGGCGCCGTCGGCCAGGTCCGCGCGCGGCGCGCGGCTTGCAAATGAACAGTCGTGCGGCGCGGATCCAAGGGCGTGGAACGCGCGCAGTGCGTTTTCGAGTGTACGCATTTTCATCGGGCTTGGGGAGCTTTTTTCGTAATATTGCCGATTGAACAGGACGACCGCAAAGACGGTGGCGGCCGCCCGGCCAGGTACTGGCACCGGCCCTGGCGGCATGGTAAAGTGAACTCAGGCTGTGACGAGGAGACCGTCGCCCATCCGACAGACTCTGCTGCGAAGGAGCATATCGTGACCACCCCCACCATCATCGAACTGGCCACCAATGTAGGCCAGGCATTGCAGCGCAAAGGCTGGCTGCTGGCCACGGCCGAATCGTGCACGGGGGGCGGCATCGCCCAGGCCATCACGGAGATCGCCGGTTCCACCGGCTGGTTCGACTGCGGCTTCGTCACCTATTCCAACGCTTCCAAGACGGAAATGCTGGACGTGTCGGCCGCGCTGATGGCGCAGCTGGGCAGCGTGAGCGAGGAAGTGGCGGCCGCCATGGCCAATGGCGCGCTGGCCGGCAGCAACGCCCATGTGGCCGTGTCCGTGACGGGCATCGCCGGTCCCACCGGGGCCGTGCCGGGCAAGCCGGTGGGCACGGTGTGCTTCGGCTGGTCCGACGGCAACCAGGTGCACACGGAACGCCTGGTGTTCCCCGGCGACCGCCAGGCCGTGCGCGAACAGACCGTGATCCACGCGCTGCGCGGCCTGCTGCGCTTTATCGACTGAATTGCCGCCGCGCCGGCCCGGCCGGTTGCCATCCGCTCCCAAAACAATTACCCTCGACGCTGTGCGGCGGGCCCTCGGCCCCCGCACGTCCGACGGAATCACAGACTCAGGGAGTATTTCGATGCAAAACACGGTACATTTCATTCTCCAGGGCAAGGGCGGCATCGGCAAGACGCTGGTGTCGACCATCCTGGCCCAATGGATCGCGGGCAAGGATGAAGCGCCGCTGCGCTGCTACGACACCGACCAGGAAAACGCCACCTTCTCGCGCTACAAGGCGATGGAGGTCAAGCATGTGCCGGTGATGACGGATAGCCGCAACATCGACCCCAAGCGTTTCGACGCCCTGATGATCGACATCCTGGAGGAGGATGGCAACTGCGTGGTTGACAACGGCGCCAACACCTTCTCGCCGCTGATGGGCTACCTGATCGAGAACGATTGCTTCTCGCTGCTGGAGGAATCGGGCCGCAAGGTCTACATCCACACCATCGTCGGTGGCGGCGACACGCTGCACGACACGGCCATGGGTTTCGTGTCGACCGCCAAGTCGACCAATGTGCCGCTGGTGCTGTGGGAGAACGAACACTTCGGCCTGCTGCAATCGGCGTCCGGCAAGCAGTTCACGGAATCGCAGACCTATGCCGACAACGCGGCGCGGGTCAAGGGCCGGGTGGTGCTCACCCAGCGCAACGCCGACACCTTCGGCGCCGACATCAAGAAGATGAACACGGCGCGCCTGACGGCCAATGAAGTCAAGGAAAGCGACAAGTTCAACGTGATGGAGAAGCAGCGCATCAAGGTCGTGTTCCGCGACCTGTTTGAACAACTCGACAAAGTGCAGTGGTAAGGCCCATGGACCAGCACAAGCTGCGCAGCCTCGTATTCGACAAGACCGGCGTGCGGATCGACATCGACGATCCCATCTTCGCGCTGGTGGCCCTGAACGAAGCGGTGCTGGAGGAGACCGTGGAACGCCATGTGGCGCTGATCGAGGCGGCCTCGCGCGACCTGGCGCAGCACGCGCGCGCGGCCGGTGGTTTGCCGAATGCGCCCGTCGCGCCAGCGGTGACGGCTGCCGGCCGTAGCGCGGCCGAAGCAGCGGGCACACCGTCCGCTGCGCCTGCACAATCAGGCTCAACCTCAGCCCCTACCTTAGCCGTGCCCGCATCCGGCGCGCCCATGGAGGGTGGTTTCTCCCCGCGAGAATGGCGCTTGCTGGGCGCGGCGGCGGCCGTGTCCGTGCTCAGCGCCTTGCTGGTGCTGGGTGGCCAGGCCCTGTTCTTCAAACCCGTGCCGCCACCGGCGCCCGTGCTGCAAGCCAAGAGCCTGACGGCCGAACAACTGCTGGCCATCCAGAACGGCGAAAAACTGGCCAAGGCCGTCCAAAAGCTCGACCCCAAGACCCGCAACCTGGTGCAGGCGGAAATGCAAAAGTAAGGCGCGGTACCCCGCCGTCCTGATGGCGGCTGCCACTACACGTCGTTTTCTGCTAACATATGAACACCTATTCATATGTTAGCCATGAAATCCTACGCCGAATCCGATCCCGCCATCGCGCAACTGGCCGACCTGTTCCACTTGCTGGGCGATCCAACCCGCTTGCGCATCGTGCTGGCCTGCCTGACCACGCCGGTGGCCGTGAGCGCCATCGCCGCTTCGCTGCACCTGAGCGGCTCGCTGGTGAGCCACCACTTGCGCCTGCTGCGCGCGGCCCGCATCGTCAAGTCGGAACGGCATGGCAAACAAGTGTTCTACACCGCCGCCGATGGCCACATCAGCGACGTCCTGTGCGATATGCTGGAACATATCGCCGAACCTACTTCGGGAAATGAAGCATGAGCCGCCACCACGACCACCACGGGCATGACCATGCTCAGCACGACCATCCGCACGGCCACGCGCCCGCCGCCAAAGGCGCGGCGTGCGGCCACGATCATGGCCACGGTCACGGCCACCATCACCACCACGGCGACCCGACCACCCACGCCCGCGCGTTCGCCATCGCCATCGTGCTCAACAGCGCGTTCACGGCGATCGAATTCATCTACGGCTTCATCGCCAATTCCACGGCGCTGATGGCCGACGCCGGCCACAACCTGTCGGACGTGCTGGGCCTGATGCTGGCCTGGGTGGCGGCCATCCTGGCCAAGCGCTTGCCGGACGGGCGCTATACCTACGGCATGCGCAGCAGTTCCATGCTGGCGGCGCTGTTCAATTCCATGTTGCTGATGCTGGCCTGCGGCGCCATCGCCTGGGAGGCGATCCAGCAATTGCTGCATCCGTCGCCAGTGGCGGGCCTGACGGTGTCGGTGGTGGCGGCGGTGGGCATCGCCATCAACGGTTTCTCGGCTTGGCTGTTCATGGCCGGCAGCAAGGACGACATCAACATCCGTGGCGCCTACCTGCACATGGCGGCCGACGCGGCCATCTCGCTGGGCGTGCTGCTGGCCGGCCTGGCCGTGATGTACACGGGCTGGACCTGGCTCGATCCGCTGGTCAGTATTTCCATCGTGGCCATCATCGCGTGGAGCACATGGTCGCTGCTGAAGATGTCGCTGCGCATGATGATGGCGGCCGTGCCCGATGGCGTGAACCATGGCGAAGTGGAGCAGTTCCTGCGCGGGCGCGACGGGGTGAGCGGTATCCACGACCTGCACATCTGGGCCATGAGCACTACCGAGACGGCCCTGACGGTCCACCTGGTGATGCCGGCCGGCTATCCGGGCGACGTGGCGATGGACGCCATCACCAACCAGCTCAAGCAGGACTATGCGATCCACCACTGCACGCTGCAAATCGAACAGGGCACCACCGTCCACGCCTGCAGCCTGCACGATCAGGGCATAGTGGACAGCCATGCCGGCGATCATCCGCATGACCACGACCATGACCACGACCATGACCACAAACACGATCACGATCACGAACACGGTCATGAGCACGGCCATGAACATGGCCACGATCACGATCACCGGCATTAAATACAACGGCCGGCATGCAAGCCGGCCGTTGTTGTAAGCAGCGGCGCCCGTGCGGCGCCGCGTCCGTTCTCAGTCCGCCAGGTTGGCGTACAGCGGCGTGCTCAGGTAGCGTTCGCCGAACGACGGCACGATGGTGACGATCATCTTGCCCGCGTTTTCCGGCCGCTGGGCCACCTGTATGGCCGCCCACAGCGCCGCGCCGGACGATATCCCCACCAGCAACCCTTCCTGCCGTGCCGCCTCGCGCGCCGTGGCGAAGGCGTTGTCATTGCTGACGCACACCACTTCGTCATAGACCTTGGTGTTCAACACGCCCGGCACGAAGCCGGCGCCGATGCCCTGGATCGGGTGCGGGCCCTTGGTGCCCTTGGACAGCATGGGCGACGCTTCCGGCTCCACGGCGATGCACTGGAAGCCAGGCTTGCGGGCCTTGATCACTTCGCCCACGCCGGTGATGGTGCCGCCCGTGCCCACGCCAGCCACCAGGATGTCGATCCGGCCCTCCGTATCGCGCCAGATTTCCTCGGCCGTCGTGCGGCGGTGCACGGCGGGATTGGCGGGGTTGTTAAATTGCTGCGGCATCAGGCAGCGCGGGTCGGCCGCGCACATTTCCTCGGCCTTGCGGATGGCGCCCAGCATGCCTTCGGCGCCCGGCGTGAGCACCAGTTCGGCGCCGTAGGCACGCAACAGCATGCGCCGCTCGCGGCTCATGGTGTCGGGCATGACCAGCGTGCAGCGATAGCCGCGCGCGGCGCACACCATGGCCAGCGCGATACCGGTATTGCCGCTGGTCGGTTCGACGATGATGGTGTCGGGCCGGATCTGGCCAGCCGTCTCGGCCGCCTCGATCATGGCCAGGCCGATGCGGTCTTTCACGCTGTGGGCCGGGTTGGCATATTCCAGCTTGGCCAGGATCTGCGCGCCGGCGCCGGCGCCCAGGCGGTTCAGGCGTACCAGCGGGGTGTTGCCGATCAATTCGGTGACGTCGTTGGCGATCTTCATTTGTTGTTCTCCGCGGGTGGAATTCGAATCAATAGTCTACCGCTTTTTATTGCATGCGGGAGCGGCTGGTGCTGGCTCCGCCTTATTTCACGTCCATCAGTTCGACTTCGAACAGCAGCGCGGAATTCGGTGGGATGTCGCCACCGGGCGCGCCGCGCGAACCGTAAGCCAGGTCGGCGGGGATGATCAGGGTGCGCTTGCCGCCCACTTTCATGCCTTGCACGCCCTGGTCCCAGCCCTTGATGACCTTGCCTGCGCCCAGCGGGAATTCCAGCGGTTCGCGGCCAGGGTCGCGCGAGGAGTCGAACTTCTTGCCGCGGAAATTACGTGCCAGCGGACGGTACAGCCAGCCCGTGTAATGGACCCGGACGGTGGAGCCGGCCATGGCTTCCTTGCCGTGGCCTAGCTTGGCGTCGGTGACGATGAGCTGTTCGGCCAACGGGCCTGGGCTGGCCGATCCCGGCACCACGGCGGCGGCTGGCGCAGTGGCCGGCGTGTCGGCGGCAGGCACGCTGGCGGCCGGTGCACTGGCGGCAGGCATGCCGGCAGCCTGGTCCTGGGCCTGGGCCGGCATGGCGGCCATGGCGACGCTGGCGCCGCAGAAAGCGAGGGTAATGAAACGACGCATCATGTTGTATTCTTTCGGTCAGAGTTGAACTTGGCCGCCCCGGCTTGCCGCTCCGGCTTGCCGGGGCACCAAGGTGGAGCGGCATCATCATAGCAAAACCTGCCTTTTATGCACGACGATCACGGACCACAGAAGTTGTTTTTTGCGCTCTGGCCCGAGCCGGCCGAGCGGGATGCGCTCGCCCCCTGGCAGACGCTGGTGCGGGGCCGCCCCGTGGTGACGGCCAATCTGCATCTGACGCTGGCCTTCCTGGGCTGGCAGCCGGCCGCCGCCGTGGCGCCGCTGATGGCGATCCTGGATGAACTGTCGGTGCCGCCGCTGCGACTGGAATTCGATATGCTGGGCTACTTCAGCGGCCAGCGCATCGCCTGGGCCGGCATGCGCGCCCCGCCGCCGGCGCTGCTGGCCTTGCAGGAACAATTGACCGGCGCGCTGGCGCGGGCCGGGTTCACGGCCGACAGCCACGGTCCCTTCCGTCCGCACGTGACGCTGACGCGCCACGCGCCCGCGCCGGAAGCGCTGATCACCACGCCGGTGATATGGCAGCACGCCCAGGTGGCGCTGATGCGTTCAGGAACGCCGGACGGCGTGTACCGCGTGCTGCGCGCCCGGCGGCACTGAGCGCGCGGGCCGGCGCGGAAAGCGCCGGTCAGGCTGCGGTGGCGGGCGTGCTGCGCACGTCCGGCGTGGCGGCCGGCTGGCCCGCCGCTTCCGGGGCCACCTCGCCCCCCGCCACGCCCACAACCTCAGGCGCCGCCGCGGACGTCAAATCAGTCGCCACTTCCGGCGCCACGGCCACACTGTCGGCCAGCTTGCGCAACATATGGCTGGCGGCCACCATGCCAAAGCTGGCCGTGACCACCATGGCCGAGCCGAAACCGGCGCAGTTCAAGCCCGTCACGCCGCCGCGGTCGTCGCCATCCACGGCGCACGTCTCACCCGACTCGGGAAACTTGAGCGGTTCCATCGAGAATACGGCGTCCACGTTGAACTTGTTCTTGGTGCCGCGCGGGAAGCCGTACTGGTTGCGCATCAGCTTGCGCACGCGCTTGAGCAGCGGTTCCTGTTCCGTGCGGGCCAGGTCGCGCACCTGGATCTGGGTCGGGTCGGTCTGGCCGCCGGCGCTGCCGATCATCATCAGCGGGATACCATGCGCGCGGCAATAGGCCAGCAGGGCCGCCTTGGCCTTGGCGCTGTCGATGGCATCGAGCACATAGTCGTAGCCCTGGCCGCCTATCATCTGGTCCAGGTTGTCCGGCGTGATGAAATCCTCCACCTGGCGCACCTGGCAGTAGGGATTGATCTGGGCGATGCGCTCGGCCAGCGCCGTCACCTTGGCCTGGCCGACGGTGCCCGTCAAGGCCTGGATCTGGCGGTTGATGTTGGACTCGGCCACGTTGTCCAGGTCGATCAGCGTGAGCCGGCCGATGGCGCTGCGGGCCAGCGCTTCGACCGCCCACGAGCCCACCCCGCCCACGCCGATCACGCAGATGTGGGCACTGCGGAAACGTTCCAGCGCGGCGGCCCCGTACAGCCGCGCGATGCCGCCAAAGCGGCGCTCGAAATCGACCTCGTCGCCAATAATTGGCATGCTATTGATATCGGTACTGTTCATCCCGCCATTTTAACGGACGCGCTGGCAAAATTATTTTAGAATGCTTTAGTTGGCAGCCAGTCAACTCCTGCCGCCCTCCTTCCACGCGCTTTTTCCGAGACCATCCATGAGCAACTCCCTGATCGATACCGCGCCCGATTTCAACCAGCCGATCGCTGTCCTCAAACACTGCCACGATCGCATCCGCAAGCAACTGCAAACGCTGCAGAACCTGCTGGGCCACCTGCCCCAGCATGGCGCCGACACGGCCGCCCAGAAGGCAGCCGAAGCGGTACTGAAGTACTTCGATACCGCCGCGCCCATGCACCATGGCGATGAGGAGCAAGACTTGATGCCCATGCTGCAAGCGACCGCGCGCGGCGCCGACGCCGCCCTGCTGGCGGCCGTGGTGCCCGGTATCCTGGCGGATCACGAGCGTATGGACGCGGAATGGACTATACTTAAATCACAACTTGATAAAATTGCCAATGGTGTCAGTACGCCCCTGTCGGTGGACGATGTGAACCGCTTCAGCGAAGCCTACGCGGCCCACATGCTGACCGAGGAAACCCAGATCGCGCCCATGGCCAAGCGTTTGTTCACGGACGAACAGATGGAGTTGCTGGGCCAGGCCATGCAGCGCCGCCGTGGCATCGTGCCCACCAGCGCGCAGACGCTGGCCGATTTGCGGCTCGATTACGGCCTGGCCAGCCTGAGCGAAGAGGACGTGCTGGCCAACCCGATCGCCCAGTTCTCGAAGTGGTTCGACGAGGCGCTCAACGCCCAGGTGGCGGAAGCGAACGCGATGAGCGTGGCGACGGTGGATGCGGAAGGCAAACCGACGTCGCGTATCGTGTTGATCAAGCAGTACGACGAACGTGGCTTCACGTGGTACACGAATTACGACAGCCAGAAGGGCCAGCAGTTGGCCGTCAATCCCAACGCGGCGCTGCTGTTCTTCTGGAGCGAGGTGGAGCGCCAGGTGCGCATCGAAGGCCGGGTGGAGAAAACTTCGCCTGAGGAAAGCGACAAGTACTTCTACAGCCGGCCCGTGAAGAGCCAGTTGGCCGCGCTGGCCTCGAAGCAGAGCGCGCCCATCGGCAGCCGGGCGCAGATGGAGGAAAACTATGAAGCCGTGGCCCAGGCCCAAGGCGAGCAGCCCAAACGTCCCGACTACTGGGGCGGCTACCGTCTGGTGCCCGAGCGCATCGAGTTCTGGCAAGGCCGGCGCTCGCGCTTCCACGACCGCATCGTGTATGTGCGCCAGCCTGACGGTACCTGGCTGAAGCAGCGCCTGCAACCCTGACCCCGCCCGGGCGGGGGCACGCGCGTGGCGCTGGTGACGGACCGGCATGGCTGGACTGACGTTTCTGAACCTGGAACGGCCCTGCCGTCCCTGACCCGGAGGCTACCGTGTTCCTGCAAAACCGCCTGCGCAGCTGGATCGCCCGCATCCGCCAGCAAATCGCGCTGCCCTTGCGCATCGAATTGTGGAACGGGCAGCGCATCGATTTTTCGCCCGACGCGCCGCGCGTGACGATACGCGTGCCGCGCCCCTCGGCCGCGCGCTACCTGCTCACGCCGTCGCTGTCCAACCTGGGCACGGCCTATGTGGAAGGGGCGATCGAAGTCAAGGGCAAGGCGCGCGACATGATCGCCGTCGTCAACGCGCTGGCCCGCACCACCCTCAAGGCGGAAGGCAAGTTCGCCCGCATCGTGCGCGGCATCCGCCACGACCGCAACAAGGATGCCGAAGCGATCCGCTACCACTACGACGTCTCCAACGATTTCTACCAGCAATTCCTGGACCCGAACATGGTCTATTCCTGCGCCTATTTCGAAACGGGCGAGGAAGACCTGGCCACGGCCCAGCTCAAGAAGATCGACCACATCCTGGCCAAGATCGCGCTGCAGCCCGGCCAGCGCCTGCTCGACATCGGCTGCGGCTGGGGCGCGCTGGTGATCCGCGCGGCCCAGCGCTACGGCGCCCGCTGCGTGGGCATCACGCTGTCGGAAAACCAGTGCGCGCTGGCACGCGAGCGGGTGCATGCGGCCGGGCTGGAGCACCTGGTCGAGATCCGGCTGCAGGATTACCGCGACGTGCGCGGCGAGTTCGACCGGATCACCAGCGTCGGCATGTTCGAACACGTGGGGGTGCGCCACCTGCCCGCCTATTTCGCCGCCATCCGCGCGCTGCTGGCCGACGATGGCCTGGCCATGAACCATGGCATCACCAGCACCGATCCCGACAACGGTGAAACGCCCTATGGCGGCGGCGAATTCATCCACAGATACGTGTTCCCGCACGGCGAACTGGCGCACCTGGGGCAGGTGCTGAAAGCCATGCAGCAGGGCCAGCTGGAAGCGTATGACGTGGAAAACCTGCGCCGCCACTACGCCCGCACTTGCGCGCTGTGGACCGAGAATTTCGAAGCGCGCGCGGAACGGGTGCGCGCGCTGGGCGGCGACAAGCGCTTCCGGATCTGGCATGTCTACCTGGCCGGTTGCAGCTATGCGTTCGAACAGGATCTGATCAGCCTGTACCAGATCGTGTGCGGCAAGGCGGGCCGCGCCGCCGGCGCCCTGCCATGGTCGCGCCGCTACATGTATGCCGCGCCCGGCACGGCTCAACCAGCGCTCGGTTCGCCGCCGTCCGTCACCGTCCTGAGCGCGTCGTAGACTTGCGCCAGGGCTGGCTCCAGCCGGGCCGCGGCGGCCTGCGCCTGGGCCATGCCGCCGCCGGCCCGCAGGCTGGCCGACAGTTGCTCGGCCGCCGCCAGCGCCCGTGCCGCGCCGAAATTGACCAACACCCCTGTCAAACTGTGCACGGCGCGCGCGCTGCGCTCAATGTCGCCGGCCGCCAGCGCCGCCGACAACTCGCGCCACAACTGGGGGCCATCGTCGAGGAACAACGTGGCCAGTTCGCGCAACAGCTCGGCGTCGCCGTCGAGGCGCAGCAAGGCCGTGCGCCAGTCCAGCACCAGTTGCACCGGCTGCGGCCGGTAGCGGGCCAGCTTGTCGGCCAGCGCGGCGCTGTCCACCGGCTTGGCCAGGTAATCGTCCATGCCCGCTTCCAGGCAGCGTTCGCGGTCGCCCGCCATGGCGCGCGCCGTCATGGCGATGATGGGCACATGGCCGCCCCGCTCCAGCTCGCGCTGGCGCAACTGGCGCGTGGCGGCCAGCCCGTCCAGGCCCGGCATCTGCACGTCCATCAGGATCAGGTCGTACTGCTCGCGCGCCGTGCGTTCCAGCACGGCCAGGCCGTTGTCGGCCAGGGTCACGCGGTGGCCCAGCTTTTCCAGCAGCCGCAAGGCCAGCCGCTGGTTGACGGGATTGTCCTCGGCCAGCAGCACGCGCAAGCCGTCGCGCTCCGACCCGGCCAAGGGCGGCGGCAAGGGTTCGGCGCCCAGCGGGTCGGGGCGCGGCACTTGCGGCCGCAGCGGCGGCAAGGGCGCCACCAGCGCCACGCCCGTGTGCTTGAGCGGCACGGTGAAACTGAAGGTGCTGCCCTCGCCCGGCACGCTGTCGACGTCCAGCTGGCCCTGCATCAGGATCACCAGCCGGCGGCAGATGGCCAGCCCCAGGCCGGTGCCACCGTATTGGCGCGAAGTGGAGCCGTCCACCTGGGCGAAGGCGTCGAAGATCATGGCCTGTTTTTCCGGCGGCACGCCGATGCCCGTGTCGCGCACGGCGAAGCGGATCTCGCTGCGGTCGTCATGCTCGCGCACCACGGACAGCGCCACGACCACGCTGCCGGCGGCCGTGAACTTGATGGCGTTGCCCACCAGGTTGACCAGCACCTGGCGCAGCCGGCCCGGATCGCCCTTGACGATGCGCGGCAGTTCCGGCGCCAGTTCGCACTCCAGCGCCAGCCCTTTCTGGCGCGCCCGCAAGCGCATGGCGCGCACCGTGTCGGCCACCAGCTGGCGCACGTCGAACGGCACTTCCTCGATGTCGAGCTTGCCCGCCTCGATTTTGGAGAAATCCAGGATGTCGTCCACGATGTGCAGCAGCGCGTGGGCCGAGCCCTGCACCAGCGCCAGGTCGGCCCGCTGCGCGGGCGTGAGGTCGGACTCGAGCAGCAGTTCCGTCATGCCGAGGATGCCGTTCATGGGGGTGCGGATCTCATGGCTCATGTTGGCCAGGAATTCGCTCTTGGCCCGGCTGGCCGCCTCGGCCGATTCCACTGCCCGCTGCATGGCCTGGCGCGCGGCGCGCTGTTCGCTGATGTCGATGAAGTAGCCCAGCATGTAGCTGTGGCCGCCGCTGCTGATCACGTTGCGGCTCACCAGCACGTCGACCGGCGGATCGAAGCCGGCCAGCCGGCGTTCGCTGGTAATCATGCGGCCGCTGCTCCACGCCAACGCGTCTTCCTGGCGGGTCAGCGCGGCCCAGCGCGGCGAAGCGAAATCGTCGATGGTGCGGCCCACGATTTCCACCCGCGAACGCTGGGTCAGTTCCTCGAAGCGGCGGTTGAAGCGCAGGAAGCGGCCTTCGCGGTCCTTCAGGAACACGGGGATGGGCAACTGGTCCAGGATCTGTTCCGTCAACGCCTGCTGGCCACCGGCCTGTTGCGCTTCCTGCTGCGCATCGATGGCTTGCGCGCGGCGCGCGGCGCGCTTGTCGCGCCAGGTGCCCACGTTGCCGCGCTGCTGGCGGTTCTCCTTGCGCAGCAGGGCGTTGGCCTGGCGCAGTTGTTCGTTCTCCGCCTCCAGTTCGCGCAGGCGCGGTTCGATGCCGGGGTCGGCCCGCTCGGCCTGGGCCATCAGCGCCAGCAAGCCGTTGGCCAGCGTGGTTTCGCCGATGGCGCGCAGGTCGTCCAGGCGCTGCTGCATTTCCGCATCGTCGGCCGCGTTCAGCGCGCGCCGCACCAGCTGGACCAGGCGTTCGTATTGCATGGTTGACGCCGGCTCAGGCCGGCTTCCCCTCGTCCTGGTAGCGGGCGCGGATGTCCTGCACCTCGCGCCAGCGCCGCAACAGCGCGTGCACGCATTGCGGATCGAAATGGCCGCCGCAGTTGTCGAGCAGATGCTGGCGCGCCGCCTCCATGCTCCATGCCTGCTTGTAGGGGCGCACGCTGGTGAGCGCGTCGAACACATCGGCCACGGCCACGATGCGGCCCACCAGCGGAATGTTTTCGCCGGCCAGGCCGTGCGGGTAGCCGCCGCCGTCGTAGCGTTCGTGGTGGCTGAGGGCGATCTGGGCCGCCAATTGCAGCATGGGGGCCTGGCAATCCTTGAGGATCTGGTAACCGATGGCCGCGTGCTGGCGCATGATGGTCATTTCCTCCGGGGTGAGCCGGCCCGGCTTGAGCAGGATCTGGTCGGGCGTGCCGACCTTGCCCACGTCGTGCATGGGGGCCGCGTTCAAAATGTCCTGCTGCTGTTCCAGCGGCAAGCCCAGCTCGGCCGCGATCAGACAGGAGTAATGGGCCATGCGCTGGATGTGGGCGCCCGTTTCCGGGTCGCGGTATTCGGACGCGCGGCACAGCAGCAGGATGGTTTCCTGCTCGCGCGCGCGCAGTTCGGCCGTGGCCTGGCTTACTTCCTCGGCCAGCCAGCTGGCGCGGTGCTGCAGGCTGACGGTGGCGCGCCGCAACGCCAGCATGTTGCGGGTGCGGGCCAGGAATTCAACTTTGTCGATGGGCTTGATGAGGAAATCGCTGGCGCCATTTTCCAGCGCCCGGTGCCGCACCTCCACGTCCACGCTGGCCGTTACCATCAGCACGGGCGGGCGTTGGTCCGCGGGCGCGGCCAGGCCGGCGATCAGTTCCAGGCCGTTCAGGTCCGGCATCATGTAATCGACGATCAGCAAGTCGTAGGGATGGCTGTTGCACCAGGCCAGCGCTTCGCGCGCCGACTGGAAAGTGACGGTATCGACGCCATCGAGCTTGTCGATCAGGCGCGACATCAGCACCAGGTTGATGTGGGTATCGTCGACGATGACTACCTGCATGCGCGCTCCGCGGTGAGAGGAATTATTTGCGGCGCTCGCCGAAGGTTTTACGGAACTTGGCCACCTTGGGCGCCACCACGAAGGCGCAATAGCCTTGCAAGGGGTGCTGGCGGAAATAATCCTGGTGATAGTCCTCGGCCTTGAAGTAAGGCTGGGCCGGTGACAATTCCGTCACGATGGGCGCGTCCCACACATGGGCCATGGCCGCGATCACCTGGCGCGCCGTGGCCTCCTGTTCGGGCGACTGGTAGTAGATCACGGAGCGGTATTGGGTGCCCACGTCGTTGCCCTGGCGGTTGGGCGTGGTGGGATCGTGGATGGTGAAGAAAATTTCCAGCAACTCCCGGTAACCGATCACGGCCGGGTCGAACTCCAGTTTCACCACCTCCGCATGGCCCGTGGCGCCGCCGCATACTTGCTCGTAGGTGGGATCGGGCTGGGCGCCGCCCGTGTAGCCGGACTCCACGTGCAGCACGCCATCGACCTCCTGGTACACTGCTTCCAGGCACCAGAAACATCCTCCTCCCAGCACCGCCGTTTCCGTCGCGGCCGCCGCCCCCGTATTGCTCGTCATGACATCCCCTGCTCGTCGGCTGTTCGATGAGACTAACTGTAACGCAAACGGCGGGGCCGCGCACCTATTACAGGAAAGGGCCTGATTGCACAGGCCCCTGTGATTCTTTGGCATAATGACGGAAAGACACAGGCTTCCCATGAATACTCGTTCCCCGCGCGCCCCGGCGCCCACCTTCGACACCGGTCACTTCCGCCAGGCGCTGGGCCAATTCGCCACTGGCGTCACCGTCATCACGACCCGGCTGGCCGATGGCAGCTTCCGTGGCTTGACGGCCAGTTCCTTCAATTCCGTCTCGCTGACGCCACCGCTGGTGCTGTGGAGCCTGGGCACGGCCGCCAACAGCATGCCCATCTTCAGCGGCAATTCCCATTACGTGATCAACGTGCTGGCGGCCGACCAGGCCCACCTGGCCAAAGTGTTTTCCACCCGCGGCGACTATCCATGGGACACGGTGCCGTATGAATTGTCGCGCACCGGACAACCGATCCTCACGGGCGCCTGCGCGTGGTTTGAGTGCCACAACCGCAGCCGTTATCCGGAAGGCGACCACGTGATTTTCGTGGGCGAAGTGGAACACTGCGAATTCATTCCGCGCCCGCCGCTGATTTTCCACGGCGGGATGTTCCACAGCCTGGCCTGAGCCTTCCTGCCGGTGGCATCAGGGTTGGCACTGCCCCCCTGTTTTACTTATTCTGGAAAAAATCGCGCGTGGCGCGCATGCAGAACGGCGCCACCAGGCCCGCGTGGTAGCTGTCGCGCACGGCCTGGTCGCCGGACGCCGCGCGCAGCAAGCCCTTGGCGGCCTCGAACGCGAGCCGGGTGGAACCGTAACTGTCGACGATGATGCCGCTCTCCAGGTCCAGCAGGGTCAGGCTGGATGAAGTCATGCCGTGGGCCGTGAAATAGTCGGCCGTGGCACTCGCGTTCTGGAACGGCACCACCGGATCTTGCGCGCCGCCGCACAGCAGCACGGGCACGGCCGGCACATAGCTACGCAGATCATTTTTCACCAGCCACTTGCGCAGCGTGTGCACGGGCATGCAGTTGAGCGGGTCGGCACTGTTCGCGCCGCAAGGGTGGCTATTCATGTCGGCCAGGTAGCTGGCGCGATAGCTGGTCTTGACCAGGTTGCCGGCGCCGAAGAAGCTGGCGTAGCCGTCGCCCTGCGGCAGGGAGTCCTTGGCGAACAGCACATCGTTCGGCAGCGCACCCGCCGCCACCAGCTCACTCAGGCTGGCCGTGCCAGGCAGCAGGTCGGCGATGCCGGCCGCATAAGGCGCCTCGTAGATGTCGCTGGTGCTCGCGTACAGGCCGGCGTTGGCGTGCTGGCCGGCGTTGATCAGCATGGGCAGGAAGGCGGCCGAGCCCTGCGAGGGCTTGCCGCCGAAGATGGCGTCGCCGAACTGGGTCAGCGCGTACGGGCCGGACATGGGCGCGGCGGCCGTCACCGTGAACTCGCCGGGATAGCCGGTCTGCATGGCGCGCTGGGTGGCCAGCGCCACGTAGCCGCCCTGCGAATAACCGGTCAACAACAACTTGTTGGACGGATGGGCGCCGATCACGGCGAACACCTTGCGCGCGGCGCGCAGGCCATCGACCATGTCGCTCGTCTGCTGGCTGGCATCCAGGTAGGAGTGGTAGGACAGCGAGGAGCCGGCATAACCGGCGTAATCGGGCGCCACCACGATGTACCCCTGGGCCGCGTACATGGCCGCCACCAGCCGTGGTTCGGCGGCCGACAAATCACTCATGTCATTGCGCTTGAGCACGGACGTGCCGTGCGCGTACAGCAGCACCGGGCGGTTGCCCTGGCAAGCGCTGTCAGTGCCGGACGGCACCATGATGGCGGTGGCCGCGTCCGTGTCCTCGCCGGCGCCGCCCACCGTGTGGTATTTCAGCGTGAAGGTGGTGACGGCGCAGGTGGGCGTGCCGGTGAGGGTGCTGCTGCCCTTCTGGGCCGCTTCCAGCAACTGGGTGAAGGCGGCCGGCTGCAGCGTGGTGACGCTGGCGCCGTTGACGGCGACCGGCACCGGGGCCGCGCCGCCGATCAGGGTGCCGCGCAAGGTGGTCGGTGGTGGCGGCGTGACGATCACGCCGCCGTCGGAGGTCTGGCCACTGCCGCCGCCGCCGCCGCCGCAGGCGGTGAGCAAGGCCAGCATCAATGCCGGTGCGCAAGCGCGGGGCAAACAACTACGGACGGTCGGGTGGCGCATGGCGTTTCCTTGCAAGAGTCGGATTGGCCGGGCGGTCGTATGGTCGGCCGGCAAGCTACTCAGGATAGCAGATAGGAAAAGTTAACGCGCTGACATCCTGAAAAATTCCCGCGCCGCCATCAGGCAGTATTGGGCCACCAGTCGGCCATGGTAATTGTCCAGCACGGCCTTGCGCGGATCATGGTCGTGCGCGATCGCGTCGGCGCGCATGCGCTCGACCGTCTGGGCGAATCCAGCGTGGATGTCCGGATAGGCGTCGGGGCCGGCCGCCTCCAGGTCCAGCAACTGCGGCGCCACACCATGGGCGACGAAATAATCGTAGGCGGCGCTGGCGTTGGCGAACGGCACCACCGGGTCGCGCTGGCCGCCGCACAGCAGCAGCGGACTGCGCGGCTGGTAGTTGCGCAAATCATTCTTTTGCAGCCACTGGCGCAGGCGGTTGGCGCTGTGGCAGGCCAGCGGCTGGGCCAGGTCGGTGCCGCACGGGTGAGCCGCCACATCCTGCAAGTACGCCTTGCGGTAGCTGGTGCGCACCAGGTTGCTGTCGGCGAAATGGGTAGGCGCGGCCTCGCCCTGCGGCGGCGGGTCGCCCGCGAACAGGGCGCCGGCCGGCAGCTTGCCTTGCTTGATCAGGTCATCCATGCGCTGGGTGGCCGGCAGCACCGATTCGATGCCGTCCGCATACGGTTCTTCGTACAGCTCAGCCGGCGAGGTGTACAGCGTGGCGCCGGACTTCTGGCCGGCCGTGGTCAGCAGTGGTAAGTAAGCCGTGATGCCCACGTTGGGGCGGCCGCTGAAGATGTCGTCGGCCATTTGCAGCAAGGCGTAGGGGCCGGACAAGCCGGCCGTGGCCGTCACCCGGAATTCGTCGGGGTAGCGGTCCTGCATGGCGCGCTGGGTGGCCAGGGCCACGAAGCCGCCCTGCGAATAGCCGGTCACAAACAGTTTTTGCGAGGTGCGCGCGCCCAGCCGGGGCAAGGCGGTGCGCGCCGCACGCAGCGCATCGATCATGTCGCCGGCCTGCTGGTCAGCGTTCAGGTAGGGGTGGTACGGTAGCGACGACACGCCATACCCGGCATAGTCGGGCGCCACCACGATGTAGCCCTGGGCCACGAACATGGCGGCCACCACCCGCGCCTCACCGTTCAGGCGAGCCATGCTGAAATTGCGGTCGAGCACGGTGCCGTGGGCGTACAGCAGCACGGGACGGGGCCCCATGCAGCGCTGATCCTCGCCACCGGGCAGCATGAGCACGCCGCCGGCGTCGGTCGCCTCGCCACGGCCGCCGCCGGTCGTGTAGCGCATCTGGTACACGGTGATGCTGCACAGCGGTTCGCCCGCGATGGCCATCAGCGCGCCGCCCTGGGCGCGCTTGAGGACGGCGCCCAGGGTGGCCGGTTCCAGGGTCTCCACGCTGGCGCCGCCGCCGAGTGGAATGGGGACCAGGGTGGGACCGTCGAGCAGCGTCCCGGCAGGCGGCGCGGGCGGCAATGCGGACGCCGCGGACGCCGCTGTGGATGCTGAGGATGCCGAGGATGCCGAGGATGCGGAGGATGCGGAAGACGGCGGGGCCGCCATGCCCGGGCTGTTGTCGGCCGCGCCAGCCAAGCTGGCCGCCAACGCCAGCGCCGCCACAGCGGCACGCGACACGCAAGTGAGCGCGATATGGGAGATGGGCAGATACGTGCACATGGCGGCCTCCTGAATTGGTCAGGCGCGCCGTGGCCGCTCATGTCGAAATCACAAAATCAACGGGCTTGTCATCAAGCGCGCAGGAACCTCTCAACAATACCAGAAGATCCGAATGCTGCGCGCCGCAATCGATCATTTACGCCCAACCAAAGCAACGCATGTGGCGGTGCTTCGACCAGGATCAAATCGGCGCCACTTTGGTCCAACTCACGCAACGCCGCGTACAAGCCATAGGCATAGCCAACGGGCTCATCCGGCAAGCACACGCGGGGGCCGGCCCCGGCCGTGGCCGAATAGACGATCAGGGCCACCTTGCGGCCCATCCCTTCCAGCCGGGCGAGCGTGGCCGGCAACTGCGCCGGCGCCAGCATGGCCACCGGGGTGTGCGGCGCGTAGTGCGATTCCAGCGTGCCGGAGGCGCGCGGCGCGCTCTGGTCCGGCAGGCCCGGCATCTGGCCGATCACGTCGGCGATCTGCTGGGCGCTGATGTGGCCAGGCCGCAGCAGCACCGGGCCATGCGTGGCCAGGCGCGACAGGTCGACGATGGTCGATTCGATGCCCACTGCGCTGGGGCCGCCGTCGAGCACGGCCGCCAGCAACGGCTCGGCGCCGAATTCGTCGCGCACGTGCTGGGCCGTGGTGGGGCTGACGTTGCCGAACTTGTTGGCCGACGGCGCGGCCAGCCCGCCCTTGCCGCCCTTGAAGGCGCGCAGCAGCGCGATCGCCACCGGGTGCGACGGGCAGCGCACGCCCACCGTGTCCTGGCCGCCGGAGACGGCGTCGGGAATGTGGCTGGCGCGCTTGAGGATCAGGGTCAGCGGACCGGGCCAGAACGCGGCCGCCAGCTGGCGCGCCGCTTCCGGCACGTCGCTGGTCCAGTAATCGAGGTCGGCGCCAGGCGCCACGTGCACGATCACCGGGTGGTCCTGGGGCCGGCCCTTGGCGGCGTAAATGGCGGCCACCGCTTGCGGGTTTTCCGCGTCGGCGCCCAGGCCGTACACGGTTTCGGTGGGAAACGCGACCAGCCGGCCCGCCTCCAGCAGCGTGGCGGCCGCGCTAATGGCGGCCGCGTCGGCGGCCACGCCCGAGTCTTGCATCCCGCTCACGGCGCGATGCCCAGGATGGCGCAAGCGGCGTGCAGTTGTTGCTGCGCCTGCTCCAGCGTGGCGCCGATCAGGGTCAAATGGCCCATCTTGCGGCCACGGCGCGGGTCGTCCTTGCCATACAGGTGCAAACAGGCGCCGGGCAGCGCCAGCACGCGGTCCCAGGCCGGTTCGCGCGGCTGGGCGCTATCGCCCTCGAACCACAGGTCGCCCAGGATGTTGAGCATCACGGCCGGCGAATGCTGGCGCACCTCGCCCAGCGGCAGGCCGGCCATGGCCCGCACCTGCTGCTCGAACTGGCTGCTGACGCAGGCGTCGATGGTGTAGTGGCCGCTGTTGTGGGGGCGCGGCGCCATCTCGTTGACCACCAGCGTGCCGTCGTCGAGCACGAAGAACTCAATGCACAGCACGCCGACGTAACCGAGCTCGGCCACCATGGCACGGGCCGCGTCCTGCGCCTTGCGCGCGCAGTCGGCCGACACGTTCGGTCCCGGCACCGTGGTGGTGTACAGGATGCCATCGCGGTGCACGTTCTCGGCGATCGGATACACGACGGACTGGCCGTCGGCGCCACGCGCCGTCAGCACCGACACTTCGTAGGCCAGCGGCAGCATCTTTTCCAGCAGGCAGGTGACCTGGCCCATGGCGTCGAACGCGGCGCGCACGTCCTCACGGGTCTTGACGCGGACCTGGCCCTTGCCGTCGTAACCCATGCGCACGGTTTTCAGGATGCCGGGCAGCAGCGCATCCTCGATCGCGTCCACATCCTCGAACGAGGCGATCACCTTGTGCGGCGCCGGCATCACGCCCGACTTGGGCGCGCACGCGACGAAGAAACGTTTTTCCGCGATGCGGTCCTGGGCCACCGACACGCCCTGCGCGTTGGGCGCCACAAACACTTTTTCGGCCAGGCGCGACAGGCTGTCGGCCGGCACGTTCTCGAACTCGGTGGTGACGGCCTGGCAGCGGGCGGCCAGCGCGTCGAGGCCGGCCGCGTCGGCATAGCCGGCCTGCACCAGATGCTGGGCCACCTGGCCAGCCGGGCAATCGGCCGCCGGTTCCAGCACGGCCACCTGGTAACCCAGGCTGTTGGCGGCCTGGGCGAACATGCGGCCCAACTGGCCGCCGCCCATCACACCCAGCCAATGGCCGGGCGCGGGCAACAGGGGGGAAGAATCGACTGTACTCATTACGCTAACGGCAAGGTCATGGCTAGGGCGGCGGCCGTCTGCTGGACGCGGAACGCTTCCAGTTTGTCAGCCAGCGCGGGGTCGGTGGCGGCCAGGATGGCCACGGCCGTCAGGGCCGCATTGGCGGCGCCCGCCTCGCCGATGGCGAAGGTGGACACCGGCACGCCCTTGGGCATCTGCACGATGGACAGCAGCGAATCCTCGCCGCGCAGATACTTGGACGGCACCGGCACGCCCAGCACCGGCACGATGGTCTTGGCCGCCACCATGCCAGGCAGGTGGGCGGCGCCGCCGGCGCCGGCGATGATGGCGCGCAGGCCGCGCGCGTGCGCCGTCTCGGCGTAGGTGAACATCTGGTCCGGCATGCGGTGCGCGGAAATCACTTGCGCTTCATGCGGCACGCCGAATTGCTTGAGGATGGCCACGGCATGCTGCATCACGTCCCAGTCGGAGGACGAACCCATGATCACGCCCACCAGTGCTTGATTCTGCTCGCTCATATCACACCTTCAACGGCTGGCCGGTCAGGCGCTCGATGGCTTCCAGGTACTTGGCCTGGGTCTTGTTGATCACGTCGGCCGGCAGCGCGGGCGCAGGCGCGGTCTTGTTCCACTCGGTCAGCGTCTCCAGGTAGTCGCGCACGAACTGCTTGTCGAACGATGGTGGCGACATGTCGGGCGCGTAGGAATCGGCCGGCCAGAAGCGCGACGAATCGGCCGTCAGCACTTCGTCCATCAGGTGCAGCACGCCATCCTTGTCCAGGCCGAATTCAAACTTGGTGTCGGCGATGATGATGCCGCGGGTGGCCGCGTACTCGGCGGCGGCCGTGTACAGGGCGATACTGATGCTGCGGATCTTCTCGGCCAGCTCGGCGCCGATGCGGGTTTCCATTTCGGCGAAGCTGATGTTCTCGTCATGCTCGCCCAGGTCGGCCTTGGCGGCCGGGGTGAACAGGGGCTCAGGCAGCTTGTCGGCCTGGCGCAGGCCGGCCGGCAGCTGGATGCCGCAAATGCTGCCCGTGGCCTGGTAATCCTTCCAGCCCGAACCGATGATGTAGCCGCGCACCACGGCTTCCACCATGATGGGCTGCAGGCGCTTGGCCACCACGGCGCGGCCCCGTACCTGCTCCACTTCCGACGGTGCCACCACCGATTCCGGCGCCACGCCAGTCAGGTGGTTGGGCACGATGTGGCCCAGCTTGTCGAACCAGAAGTCGCTCATCTGGTTCAGCACCATGCCTTTGCCGGGGATGGGCTCGTTCATCACGACGTCGAACGCCGACAGGCGGTCGGTGGTGACGATCAGGATCTTGTCATCGCCAACGGCGTAGTTGTCGCGGACTTTGCCGTGGCCCAACAGAGGGAGGGACTGGATGGAGGATTGGTAGAGGCTGTTCATAACGGGCGATATCTTGGTAAGCGGAACCGGCGGCGGGGGGCGCCCGCCACCGGTTGGGAAGGCCGGGCCGTTGCGGCCCGATCCGGATGGGATTTTACTTCACAACCTGGGCCAGGCTGCCGGCGGCGTAGCGCTCGGCCATTTTTTCCAGCGCGATCGGCTTGATCTTGGCGGCCTGGCCTTCGCAGCCGAACGCCAGGAAACGGGCCTTGCAGATCTCCATGGCCGCCTGACGGGCTGGCTTGAGGAAGTCGCGCGGGTCGAACTTGGATGGGTTCTCGAACATGAACTTGCGCACGGCGGCCGTCATGGCCAGGCGGATGTCGGTGTCGATGTTGATCTTGCGCACGCCGTGACGGATGCCTTCCTGGATTTCCTCGACTGGCACGCCGTAGGTTTCCTTCATGTCGCCGCCGAACTGGCGGATGATGGCCAGCAGGTCTTGCGGCACCGACGAGGAACCGTGCATCACCAGGTGGGTGTTGGGGATGCGGGCGTGGATTTCCTTGATGCGGTCGATGGCCAGGATGTCGCCGGTGGGCTGGCGCGAGAACTTGTAGGCGCCGTGCGAGGTGCCGATGGCGATCGCCAGCGCGTCGCACTGGGTGCGGGCCACGAAGTCGGCCGCTTGCGCCACGTCCGTCAGCAGCTGTTCGCGGGTCATGGTGCCGTCGGCGCCGTGGCCGTCTTCCTTGTCGCCCTTCATGGTTTCGAGCGAACCGAGCACGCCCAGTTCCGCTTCCACCGTGACGCCGATGGCGTGCGAGAACTTGACCACTTCGCGCGACACTTCGACGTTGTATTCATAGGAGGCGACCGACTTGCCGTCCGCTTCCAGCGAACCGTCCATCATCACCGAGGTGAAGCCGGAGCGGATCGCGGCCTGGCACACGGCCGGCGACTGGCCGTGGTCCTGGTGCATGACGACGGGGATGTGCGGGTAGGCTTCGACGGCGGCGTCGATCAGGTGGCGCAGGAACGCTTCACCGGCATACTTGCGGGCGCCGGCCGACGCTTGCATGATCACGGGGCTGCCGACGGCGTCGGCGGCGGCCATGATGGCTTGCACTTGTTCCAGGTTGTTGACGTTGAACGCGGGCAGACCGTAGCCGTTTTCAGCGGCGTGGTCCAGCAATTGACGCATGGATACGAGAGACATGGTAAATACTCCAACTATAGAAAAACTGTGTCGGCCACCGAGCCGTCCTGCACGCCGGGCGGATGACCCGGGGCGGCGGCCGGTGGGCCTGAATTTTGGTTAATCAACTGCTCCGACTTTGACGATTTTCAAGGCATTGGTGCCGCCCACCTGGCCCATCGGTTCGCCCCAGGTGACGACCATCAGGTCGCCCTTCTGGACCACGCCGTTGGCCAGCATGACATCTTCAGCCTGCTTGAGCACGACGCCGCTGTCGCCCTTGGGCTCCAGGTGGCAGGCGCGCACATTGCGGTACAGCGCGGCCTTGCGCTGCGTGGTCACGCTGGGCGTGAGCGCGTAGATCGGGGTGTCGATGCTGTGGCGGCTCATCCACAGCGCCGTCGAGCCCGATTCCGTCAACGCCACGATGGCCTTCACCCGCAGGTGGTGGGCCGTAAACAGGGCGCCATAGGCGATCGACTGGTCGATGCGGGTGAAGGTGGCGTCCAGGAAGTCCGCGTCCAGCTTGTTGTATTCGGACTGCTCGGCCTGCTCGCAAATGGCGGCCATCATCTCTACCGTCTCGATCGGGTACTTGCCGGACGCCGTCTCGGCCGAGGCCATCACGGCGTCGGTGCCGTCCAGCACGGCGTTGGCCACGTCCGACACTTCAGCGCGGGTGGGCACGGCGTTGAAGATCATCGATTCCATCATCTGCGTGGCCGTGATGGCCAGCTTGTTGGACTCGCGCGCCATGCGGATCATGCGCTTTTGCAGCGCCGGCACGGCCGCGTTGCCCACTTCCACGGCCAGGTCGCCGCGGGCCACCATGATGCCGTCCGACGCAGTCAGGATTTCCTGCAGCACGGGGATGGCTTCGGCCCGTTCGATCTTGGCGATCATCATGGGCTTGTGGCCGTATGGCTCGCCGGCGATGTTGGCCAGCTGGCGCGCCATTTCCATGTCGGTCGCGCTTTTCGGGAACGAAATGGCCAGGTAGTCGGCCTGGAAGCTCATGGCCGTCTTGATGTCTTCCATGTCCTTGGCCGTCAGGGCCGGCGCCGTCAAGCCGCCACCCTGGCGGTTGATGCCCTTGTTGTTGGACAGCTCGCCGCCGATCTTGACGGTGGTGTGGATCTCGTGGCCGGCGATCCTGTCGACCACCAGCACGATCAGGCCATCGTTCAGCAGCAGCACGTCGCCCGGGTGCAAATCGCGCGGCAGGGCCTTGTAGTCCAGGCCCACCCGTTCCTGGTTGCCCAGTTCGCCGTTCTCGCCCCACCTGGCGTCCAGGATGAACCGGTCGCCGTTGGCCAGCTCGATCTTGTTGTGCTCAAATTTGCCGACCCGGATCTTGGGGCCTTGCATGTCCGCCATGATCGCCACTTCGCGGCCGCATTCGGCCGCCGCGTCGCGCACCAGCCGCGCGCGGTCGATATGGTCCTGCGCCTTGCCGTGGGAAAAATTGAGGCGCACGACATCCACCCCGGCACGGATCATCTTGACCAGGATGTTGAAGTCGGTGGAGGCTGGGCCTATCGTTGCGACGATTTTGGTACCACGGGACATGGGTTTCCTTGAGCGTTAGGTCAGGCGGACGGCCCCGGGCGCGGGCCCGGGGC
Source organism: Rugamonas apoptosis (assembly GCF_014042355.1). Taxonomy (GTDB): domain Bacteria; phylum Pseudomonadota; class Gammaproteobacteria; order Burkholderiales; family Burkholderiaceae_D; genus Rugamonas; species Rugamonas apoptosis. The sequence continues at coordinate 174,444 of NZ_JACEZU010000012.1, read as the reverse complement.
CGAATCAAAGTACCGGCGCAATGGCGGCGCGGCCGTGGGGCCGCGCCGTGGTACTGCGTGTTGCCGTGTTGCTATGCTGCCGTCTTGCTGGTTTGCTGCTCTTGCTTGTTATTGCTTGTTATTGCTTGTTATTGCTTGCTATCGCGGACTGGCTTACTTGGCCTGACGCTCGACCAGGATCTGCACGGCCGGCAGGGTTTTACCTTCCAGGAATTCCAGGAAAGCGCCGCCGCCGGTGGAGATATAACCAATTTTATCGGTAATGTCGTACTTTGCAATCGCCGCCAGCGTGTCGCCGCCGCCGGCGATGGAGAACGCCTTGGAACCGGCGATGGCCAGCGCCAGCGTCTTGGTGCCTTCGCCGAACTGGTCGAACTCGAACACGCCGACCGGGCCATTCCACACCACGGTGCCAGCCGCGCCGATCTGGGCGGCCAGGGTGGCGGCCGTTTTCGGGCCGATGTCCAGGATCATGTCGTCGTCGGCCACATCGGCCACGTCCTTGATGGTGGCGGCGGCCGTCGGCGAGAATTCCTTGGCGCACACGACATCGACGGGAATCGGCACTTGCGCGCCGCGGGCCGCCATCATGTCGATGATGGCCTTGGCTTCGCCCACCAGTTCCGCTTCCACCAGCGACTTGCCCACGTTCAGGCCGACGGCCTTCATGAAGGTGTTGGCGATGCCGCCGCCGACGATCAGGTTATCGACCTTGTCGGCCAGCGCTTTCAGGATGGACAGCTTGGACGATACTTTCGAGCCAGCCACGATGGCCAGCAGCGGACGGGCCGGCGCGCCCAGGGCCTTGCCCAGCGCGTCCAGCTCGGCGGCCAGCAGCGGGCCGGCGCAAGCGATAGGAGCGAACTTGGCGATGCCGTGGGTGGACGCTTCGGCGCGGTGGGCGGTGCCGAACGCGTCGTTCACGTAGACGTCGCACAGGGCGGCCATCTTCTGGGCCAGCGCGTCGTTGTTCTTTTTCTCGCCTGGATTGACGCGCACGTTTTCCAGCAGTACCACCTGGCCGTCTTGCAGGTTGTCCAGGCCGGCACCGTCGACCCAGTTCTGTTTCAGTTCCACGCCCTGGCCCAGCAGTTCGGCCAGGCGCACGGCGACCGGCGCCAGGCTGTCTTCCGGCTTGAACTCGCCTTCCGTGGGACGGCCCAGGTGGGACGTGACCATGACCTTGGCGCCAGCGTCGAGCGCGGCGCGGATGGCCGGCACGGAGGCGCGGATGCGGGTGTCTTCCGTGATGCGGCCCGCATCATCTTGCGGCACGTTCAGATCGGCACGGATAAAGACACGTTTGCCGCGCAGCGCATCGCGCGCGACGAGGTCTTGCAGGCGGAGAAAGTTCAGAACAGCTTGCATGGCTACCCAAGGAGGAAAGTTGAAAGAAAGACCGCTATTTTACCGCAAGGCCGCGCCCACTTAGCCGTTTATGAAAACACGTGCAGCAAACGCAGGGCCGTGAAACTGCCCATGCCGAACACGATGGTTTGCAACATGTTGCGACGCAGCAAGTAAAACACGATGGCGGCGATGCCGGCCACCAGTTTCAGGTTGGCCGGCTCCAGCTGCAACTGGCCATTATTGAGCAACAGATCGGGGGCGATGATGGCCGCCAGCGCGCAGGCCGGCGCGTAGCGCAGCATGTCCTGCACCCGGCGCGGGATGGTGATGTGGTGGCCGATCAGCCAGAACGAGCTGCGGGTGCAGGCCGTGGCCAAGGCCAGCGCGGCGATCGTGACCCAGATTTCCCAGTCGGCCATCATGACTCCTTTTTCTCAGTCAGTTCTTCCACCAGCATGGCGGCGGCCATGCCCAGCAGCACGGCGGCCAGCAGGCCCAGCTTGTAGGGCAATCCGGCCGCCAGCACCGCCACCACACCCGCCACCAGCACCCCGCACAGGGCCGGGCGGCTAGCCACCAGCGGCACCGTGATGCAGATGATGGCCAGCGTGCCGGCGAAGCCCAGGCCCCATTCGGGCGGCACGGCGCTGCCGAGGAAGATGCCGGCGATGGAGCCCACTTGCCAGGCCGCCCAGTTGGGGTACAGCAAGCCTTTCAGGTAGGACAGCTTGCCCACCTGGGGCGCTTCGCTGGGGTACTTTTGCAGGAACAGGGCCACCGTCATGTCGCCGGCCACGTAGCCCAGCAGGAAGCGCTTGCGCAGCGGCAGATTGGCGAAATGGGGCGCCAGCAGGGCGGAAAAGATCACGAAACGCAGGTTGACCACCAGCGCGGTGGCGAAAATGACCCAGATCGGGGCGTGGGCGGCGATCAGCGGCAGCGAGGCCAACTGGGCCGAACCGGCGAACACCACCAGCGTCATGGCCAGCGCCTGCGGCACCGTCAAGCCGGTCTTGACCATGGCGATGCCCACCACCAGGCCCCAGGCGCCGATCCCGAACAGGGTCGGCATGCCCGTCTTCAAGCCTTCGCGCCAGGACGGCTCGTCATGCTCGGCGACGTAGGGAGTGGCGGCGCGGGTCAAATCAGTCATGTGGTTTTCTCGCCACAACAGCGCCGGATCGGCGCCCACGCGCGCGCGGCGGGCACGGCCGGCGGCGGCGTGACAGGCGGGGCGATGGCGGTCGACAGGTCAGCTTGTGGCGTCATGTGGAGTGCGGCACTGGCGTTGCTTTAACAGAAACACACGCTGGCGGCAGGGGAATAATGAAGGCGCTATTTTACCGATGAATTTTGTCCGTTGCGCGAATCCGTTAAAATCGTGTTTTGTTTGGCGGTTTCCAGCCGGGGACCGTCATGTCCCTTTGCCTCACGGAGAACCCGCAGATGACCCACGCTACCACACCCGCCGCCGCTAACGCAGTCGAGCTCGAAGGCAAGGACTTGCCCGCCCACTGCCCCAATCCGGCCATGCCGCTGTGGTCGTCCCACCCGCGCGTGTTCCTCGATTTCAAGCATGGCGAAGCCAAGTGCCCGTACTGCGGCACGGCGTACCGCCTGAAACCAGGCACCGTCGTTTCGCATCACTGATCGCAGCACCGAGCCCAGCGCCGATCCCGACCATCCGCCCGTCCCGGAGGAGCCCCTATGAAACGTGTCAAACAGCTCAATGGCAGCGCCGCCGAAGTGGAAGCGGCGTTCTACGACGCGCTCAACCGGGCCGATCTCGACGCCCTGATGGCGTTATGGGCGGATGACGAGGAAATCGTCTGCATCCACCCGGGCGGACCGCGCCTGATCGGCCACGCGGCCATCCGCGCCGCCTGGAGCGCGCTGCTGGAACATGGCGGCCTGCACATCCGGCCGTCCCAGCTGCATGAAACCCATAACCTGATGAGCTCGGTTCACACGGTGATCGAGGGCACCACGGCCGCCACCGGCGAGCCGGCCCACTTGCTGGCCACCAACGTCTACGTGAAGACGCCGCGCGGCTGGCGCATCGTGCTGCACCACGTGTCGGTGGCGCCGGGCGCGGTGCCGGCCGAAGCGCCGGGCCTGGTCCTGCACTGAGGCCGCATGCGCTACCCCGCCCCACGGTGGCTGCCCAGCGGCCACCTGCAAACCATTTATCCGGCCATCTGCATCCCTAAACCGGCCGTCGCGTTCCGGCGCGAACGGTGGGAGACGCCCGACGGCGACTTCATCGACGTCGATTTCGTCGATGGCCAGCCGGGCCAGCCGTTCGTGGTGCTGTTCCACGGGCTGGAAGGTTCCTCCGACAGCCACTACGCGCGCGCCCTGATGGCGGCCGTGGCCGCGCGCGGCTGGTCCGGCGCCGTGCCCCATTTCCGCGGCTGCTCCGGTGAACCGAACCGGGCGCCGCGCTTCTACCATTCCGGCGACGCGGCCGAGATCGACTGGATCGTGCGCAAGCTGCACGGGCGCAGCCTCGGCAAGTTCTACGCGGCCGGCGTCTCGCTGGGCGGCAACGCCCTGCTGCGCTGGCTGGGCGAGGCGCAGCACCAGGCCGACTTCGTGGACGCGGCCTGTTCCGTGTCGGCCCCGCTGGACCTGGCCCAGGGCGGCATCGCCCTGTCGCGCGGCTTCAACCTGGTCTACACCCGCATGTTCCTGCAAACGCTCAAGCCCAAGTGCGAGGCCAAGCTCAAGCAGTTCCCCGGCCTGTTCGACCTGGACGCGCTGCGCGCCGCGCGCGACCTGTACGCGTTCGACAACGTGGTGACGGCGCCCCTGCACGGCTACCGCGACACCGACGATTACTGGAACCGGGCCAGCGCCCGGCATGTGCTGGGCGACATCACCGTGCCCACGCTGGTGCTGAACGCGCTCAACGATCCTTTCCTGCCGGGCCAGCATCTGCCGCGCCGGGCCGCCGCCTGCGTGCAATTGGACTATCCTGAACATGGCGGCCATGTGGGCTTCGCCGTGGGCGGCATGCCGGGCCGGCTCGACTGGCTGCCGCAACGACTGCTGCACTTCCTCGAAGGCAGCCCCGCCGAAGTCGCGGCGCACGCTATCAACTGATTGAAAACATGGACGAAATCGTCAAACAAGCGATGGCCAAGTGGCCCAACGTGCCGCACTGCTACGGCTGGCTGGCGCTGGATGCGCGCGGCCAATGGCGCATGCGCGACGAGCGCGCCCAGCACTTGAACCTGCCCGGCGACAAGCTGCACCACGTGGCCCTGATCGGCTTCATCGCCCGCAATTACGGCAGCGACGAACGCGGTTGCTGGTATTTCCAGAACGGCCCGCAGCGGGTCTACCTGAATGTGGAGGCCACGCCCTACATCGTGCGCACCGACCCGGCGCTGGGCTGGCGCTTGCACACGGGCGAAGCGCTGGGGCCGCTCGATGAAGCGCTGATGACGGAACAGGGGGAATTGATCCTGCGCAGCGGCGCCGTGCTGGCCCAGCTCGACGACCGCGACGGCGCCGACGTGCTGTCCCGCCTGGAATGGCCAGACCACACGACCGACGACGACGCGCTGCTGGCCTGGCTGGAGCAGCCCGCCGACGCGGCCGGCACCGTCACCGGGCCCGCCTTGCGCGACCGTGGCCAGCTGCTGCCTGTGCAGCGTGTGGCGCGCGCGGCGCTGGCGCAGCGCTACGGCTTCGTACCCGTGCCTATGCCCTGACGGACCGCGGCCTTCGATTCCTTCTTGCCCTTCTCGCCCAGCTCCTCGCGCCGGCGCGCCTGCAGCTCGCGTTCGCGCGCATCGATCACGGCCTGTTCGTAGAACGAGGCGTCGGGCGCCTTGCGGGCGATACCCAACTGGTCCAGCGCCGACAGCACCCCGCCCTGCAACACATACGATTCGGCCAGCGCCATGTGCTGCAAGGCCAGCTTGCCCTGCTTCGCGTAGGTGCTGGCCAGCAAATCGTACAAGGCCGGCTCTTCGCGGTAGAGCTGGACCTGATCGCGCAGGTAGACGGCGGCCGGCTCCAGCTTGCCCGCCGCGATCATGGCTTGCGCGTACTGGCGCGCGATGCCGCGCGACAGCGGGAACTGCTGGTGCGCCGCGTCCGCCTCGGCCAGCGCTTGGGCGATCACGGCCGGGTTCTTGTCCTGCGCCAGCTTGATTTCCAGCGCCGTGCTGACAAAGATAACGTTCGGCGCCGTCGACGGCAGCGCGCCATACACACCGGCCGGCGGCGCTTTGCGCATGGCGCCGCGGGCCTCGTCCAGCAGGCGCTGGGCCGTGGCCGTATCCCCGCGCTTGAGGGCGACGAAGGCCAGGCCATACTTGGCCGCCGCCACCTGCTGGCGGTTCTCCTGCTGGAGCTGGGTGTCGAAGTAGTCGGTGGCGGCGGCCAGCCCTTGGGCCGACTCGTCCTGCAGCACGCGGGCGCGGGCCCGCACCAGCTGGAAGTCCAGGCTGTCGAGCCGCTGCTTGTAGGGCTGCTCGCGGATACGGGCCTGGATATCGGCGATGCGCTCGCTGGTGAGCGGGTGGGTTTGCAGGTAGGCCGGCGTCACGTCGCTGTAGTTGCGGGTGGCCGCCTGCAGGCGCTGGAAGAACGCCACCATGCCGCTGGTGTCGAAACCGGCCGCGCCCATGATCTGGAAGCCGATGCGGTCCGCCTCGCGCTCGGCGTCGCGGCTGAAATTGAGTTGACGCTGGATGGCCAGCCCCTGTCCGCCCATGAACACGCCGATGGCCGCGTCGCCACCGGCCTTGGACGCCAGCGCGGCCAGAATGATGGCGGCCAGCGGGATCAGCGCATCCTGGCGCTGCTGGCCCAGCGAGCGGGCGATGTGGCGCTGCACGACGTGGCCGATCTCGTGGCTCAGCACGGAGGCCAGTTCCGCCTCGCTCTGGGCCGCCAGCAGCAGGGCCGAGTGGACGGCGATGAAACCGCCCGGCAGCGCGAACGCGTTCAACTGGGGATCGCGCACGGCGAAGAAGTAATAGTCGAAGCTCGCTTCGCCGCGCGCGCCGGGACGCGCTTCCACCAGCGCATTGCCGAAACTGTTCAGGTATTCGAGGATGGGCGCGTCGTCCAGGAAATCGTGGTCGCGCCGGATATCGCGCATGATTTCCTCACCCAGTTTGCGCTCCATCAGCGGCGACAAGTCTTCCCGCTCGGTGTCGCCCAGATTGGGCAGGTTGGGGATTTTCGCCGGTGGCAAAGCCGTTTGCGCCATGCTCAAGGGCAGCACACACAACAGCGCGACGGCCAGCATGCGCAAGCGCGGCGCGCGGCGCGCCCGACGGTCCTGGGATGGGGGGGAGATTCGATCTGCGTTCACGGTGCTATCATACCCGCACTTGGCGTGCGCACGCAGCGGGCCAACCACCAATTCACCCTATCCGGGCCGCGCCGCGCGTGGCCACCAAACCAAGCATCCTATCCATGACGACCAGCAAAACTACGCCGCCCGCCGACGGGCTGACCCACTTCGACGCCACCGGCCAGGCCCACATGGTCGACGTGGGCGACAAGCAGGAAACCCACCGCATCGCCGTGGCCAGCGGCCACATCCGCATGAAGCCGGAGACGCTGGCCATCATCGTGTCGGGCAGCGCCAAGAAGGGCGACGTGCTGGGCATTGCCCGCATCGCCGCCATCATGGGCGCCAAGCGCACCAGCGACCTGGTGCCCCTGTGCCACCCGCTGGCCCTGACCCGGGTGGCGGTGGATTTCGAGACGGACGAGGCCACGTCGACCGTGCACTGCCGGGCCCAGGTGGAAACCTTCGGCAAGACGGGCGTGGAAATGGAGGCGCTGACGGCCGTGCAGGTCGGCCTGCTGACCGTGTACGACATGTGCAAAGCCGTCGACCGGGGCATGGTGATGGGCGAGATCCGCGTGATGGAAAAGCACGGCGGCAAGTCGGGCGACTGGAGCGTAACGAGCTAAGTCACTGATTTTCAATAAATTATTGCCAACGCGACCAAGCAGTCCGTCGCCCTCGTTCCCGGCGCGAGGTTCGACGTCAACGGCCTGGCCCCGCCAGGCGATGGGCTGTTGTGGGGAGGCGCGCAGTTGCGCCGTTCCCGTTCAGCTCCGCGTTGCTTGCTTCCCCACTTCCGGCTGGCCCGACAGTATTCCCTGGTAATCGCTGAGTGTCGCGCCGATGGTGATCTGGTCGGCGCCGATGTCGAAGAAGCGGATATCCTTGCTGTGGTCGCTGCCGCGTACCTTGACCACCGCCATGACACGCTTGAGTTGCCCCGCCAGTTCCACATAGCGGTGCATGACGATGGCGTCGGCCAGGAAGGCGTTGCCGTAAGTGCTGAAACGCAGCGCCGAATACTGGTCTTCCAGCTCGGCCGTCATCAGCACGGTGACGCCCATGCCCGTCAGCACAGCCACCAGCCGGTACAGCGATTCACGGAAGTCTTCGCGGAACACCGAGGCCAGCGTCAACTCGAAACCGGCCAGCGAATCGATCACCACGCGGGTGGCCTTGGTGCGCTCGATCAGGCAGACCAGGTCGTTCAGGATTTCGTCGAGCGACAGATCAAGCGTGCGGGTGTTGATCACGCCCACCATGCCGCTGGCGACCAGCGCGCTGAGCTGGCGGCTCAACAACTGGTTCGGGCTTTTCTCGAAGGCGGCGATCACGCCCCGTTCGCCTAGGCGTGCGCCTTCGGCCAGGAACTGGGTCGCCATCACGGTCTTGCCGGAGCCGGACGGCCCCACCACCAGCATCGAATAGCCGGCCGGCAGGCCGCCGCCCATCATCTCGTCCAGCGCCGGCACGCCGGTCGACAGGCGGGCTTCGCCGACGATGCTGATGTCCGCGCCGGCCTTGACCACGGCGCGCGAGAAGATCTCGATGCCGCTGTCGCCGATGCGAAAGGTATGCACGCCCAGGCTCTGGGCCTGGCCGCGCATCTTCACCACCTGGATCTTGCGCACCATGGCGTCGCGGTGCACCTGCTGGGACAGCCACATGATGCCGTCGGCCACGGTAAACACGGGGCTGGACTCGGCCTCCGGCGCCAGGTACTCGCCGATCAGGAAGGTGGTGGCCAGCCAGCTGGTCATCTGCATGCCCAGCTGCTGCACGAAGTGTTGCAGGCCGTCGGCCCGGCCATCGGTCGCGCCCGACTGCACCACGGAACGGAACGAATCGACGAACACCAGGCTGGGACTGAAGGCTTGCACTTCCGCCATGATGCGCGCCAGCACCCGGTCAAAGTCGCCGTCCAGCAGCTCGCTGGCCAGGTTGACGAACTTGATCGACTGGTTGATCTTGGCGGCATCAAAGAACGGGAACTGCTGCTGGTAGCGCAGCATCTTCAGGGGCGGTTCGCCCAGCACGGTAAAGAACAGCGCACGGCGCTCGGGGCTGGCCAGCGAGAACATGATCTGGTGTGCCATCGTCGTCTTGCCGCTGCCTGGCGTTCCCGCCAGCAGGTTGAACGAGTACTCCGGAATGCCGCCGCCCAGCAAGGCGTCCAGGCCAGGTACGCCGGTGGGCAGACGTCGTATGTCGACTTTTTTCATGCTTGAGACTCCGATACAGCGGGGTTTACCGTGTCATCCCCCCAAGCCGCACGCAGGATGCTGGACGTGACGAGTTCGCCGATGAGTAAGGTTAAGGTGTCGATGAAAGTGCACAGCAGTGCACTGCTGGCCTCTCCTGCGGCGGGCATGGATTGTTGCTGCAAGCGGTGCTGCAGCTGCGAGAAGGTCACATGCTCCTCGGCGGGATCGATCCCGGCCAGCCAAGGATAGGTCGCGCTGACCTGGTGCAGGCTGCGGGCGTACAGCGCATCGAAACCGCGCTCGCCGATGATGGCGGTGAGATGCTCGGCCAGCCCGCGCCACAGCACTGCGCTGGTCTCGGGCACGCGCGCAGGATCGCGCGACACCGCGATCCGGATCATCCTGTGCCAACGCTTTTCGATCAAGGCCATCATCCCGTTATGTTCGTCGATACCGCGCTTCGCATGCCGCTCGCGTTCGCCCGTTACCGCACCTGACGACGACGCACCGCCGGCATGGCGGTGCGCGCTGGCGCTACCGGCCAACTGTGCGCTATGGATGAGATAATATTTTGTCAAACCGCTGCCGCAGCGTACGCGCAATTAAATCTCCGGTCAAGCTCATGCATTTTGCACGAGCTGCATCGGCCGCAATCCCTTCGCATGGTGGGGCGGCCAATATACCTCCCCTCCCAAGGCGGCCGGTGACGGGGCCAGCGGCAGGTAGACACTGAATACGCTGCCCTTGCCGCTGCCCTCGCTGTACACCCTGACCGAGCCGCCATGCAACTCGGCGATCCGGCGCACCAGCGACAGTCCGATGCCCAGGCCGCCGACGGCCCGATGCAGCGGACGCGGACCCTGCGTAAATAAATCGAAGATCAGTGGCTGGAGCTCGGGCGCGATGCCGGCGCCGTCATCGCTGACGGTGACGATGGCATTGTTGCCTTCGGCCCTGACGCGGATGGCGATGTGGCCGTATTGCGGCGTGAATTTACTGGCGTTGAGCAGCAGATTGGACAGCGCCTGGGTCAGCCGTTCCAGATCGCCCTCCACGTACAACGGTTCCGCAGGCCCATCGAGCTGCAATCGCTGGCCGCGCTCGGTCAACAGGGACTGGCCGATCTCGACCGCCCCCTGGACCGCGTCCATCAGCGGCACGCGGCAGCGGGTGATGGTGATCTTGTCCATGCTGGCGCGCGATGCATCCATTAAGTCGTCCACCAGCCGCACCAGCAGCGCCACCTGGCGTTCGATGATGTCATGCAGGACGGTCAGGTCGGGATGGCGCGTGGCGATGTCGCCGATCAGGTGATTGGCCATGATGATCGGATGCAAGGGATTGCGCAACTCATGCGCCAGCATGGCGAAGAATTCCATCTGCTGCCGGTTCACCGCTTCGGCCGCCTGCTGCAGGTCGCGCGCACCGAAGATCGCCAGTACCAGTTGCTCGTTGGCCGCCTGCAACTGGGGCACCAGTTTGAGGTAGGCTTCATGGCGCGCCTTCAGGGCGTCATATCGTTCCGTCAGCTGCAGCAGATCGCTGATCGTGCGGCGCAGCTGGCGCACCTCCAGTTGGCGGAACGTCTGCCACCCAGCCGGCTCCGCGGCGGAACGGACCGTCGCGTCGGGCGCTACCGCCGCAGTGGGCGCGGGTGCCGGCCCATCGCGTGTCTCTTTATGCATGATATCTCACTGACCTCACGGCCAATCCATGAATCTCTACGCACCTCAACGATTGGTCTACCATCGCGCACGACAGCGCGGGTGCTGTATGCAGAGTTGATACTCACTTCACCTTACCTGAAATTGTTATCCATGTAAGCGTATAAATTTAAATAGCATTTAGAGCATTCGTTCATGAAAGCTATCGAGCCCCCCCTCATCTATGGGGCACCAGTAGTCGGTCTGGCTTTCCTGAAAATCCGCGCAGTCCTCTTTGCGCTCGGCGCGCTGCGATGCCACCTTGGCTAGCCGCAATGTGCGATGACGCACGGTGACGACCACGCGAGCGTGGCATTGTGCAAGATAGCGTTAGACAGTCGTCAGGCGAGAGGAGTGGGTTCATGCGCGCAAAGCGTACGATCAGCGGCATGCAACATGAGCAGCGGCGCCTGGCGGCCAAACTGCGCCACGCGGCCTTGACGCGGCAAGATAGCGCCCTGCCCAGCGCGCGCGAACAAGTGTTGTTGGCGCGCGAGCAATTGGTGCAGGCGCGCGAGTTGGCAGCTAACGTGAGCGAGCGCGGCGGAGGGTGGCGGCGCCGGATGCGCGGTGTCGCCGCCAGCCACATCACCATGCTGCGCCAAGCCAACTCCCACCTGGTAGTGGCATCGATGGCTGCCGTCATGCTGGCGGAACAGGTCCAGCAAGCCAAGCTTGAGCTGGACCATCTGGCCAACCACGACGTGCTGACCAAACTACCCAATCGCGCGTTGTTGGGTGACCGGCTGGCGCAGGCGATCGAGTTGGCGCGTCGCCGGGATGGCCAACTGGCTGTCATGTTCATCGACCTGGACCGTTTCAAGCACATTAACGATTCCCTGGGTCATGCCGTGGGCGACCTGTTGCTGCAAGAAGTGGCCCGTTGCCTGGCGCACTGCGTACGCAGCTCGGACACGGTCAGCCGCCAGGGTGGCGATGAATTCATACTGCTGTTGCCGGAAATCGAGCACGCCGAGGATGCCGCCGCCATCGCGCAGAAAATCCTGCAGGCCATGCTGCTGCCGCACCGGATCGAGCGTCATGCATTGCATATTGGTCTGAGCATGGGCATCAGCCTGTACCCGGCCGACGGCCAGGACGCCGACACGCTGCTGCGCAACGCGGACCTTGCCATGTATCACGCCAAGCAGACGGGGCGCAATAACTGCACCTTCTACGAACCGGCCATGAACGCGCGCGCCAAACTGCGCCTGTCAACCGAGGCGGGGCTGCGACTGGCGCTGGTGCGGAAGGAATTCGTGCTGCATTACCAGCCCAAGATCGCCCTCGCCAGCGGCAAGCTGGTGGGGGTGGAAGCGCTGGTGCGCTGGCAGCATCCGCAGCTTGGCCTGCTGTTGCCCAATCATTTTGTCGCCGTCGCGGAGGAGTGCGGCATGATCGTGCCTTTGGGGCGCTGGGTACTTCGCCAGGCCTGCGAGCAGGCGCAGGCCTGGCGGCGCCAGGGCTTGCCGCCGCTGTTAATGGCCGTCAACACGTCGCCCCTGGAATTTCGCAGCGCCGGTTTCCTTGCCTACCTGCGCCAGACGCTGGCCGAGACGGGGTTGTGGCCCGCCTGTCTCGAGCTGGAACTGACGGAAAACATGCTGATGCACGATGGCACGTCGAGCGACAATCTGCTGCAGGAGATCGCCCGGCTGGGCGTGAAGCTGGCCATCGACGACTTCGGTACCGGCTATTCCAGTCTGAGCTATCTCACCCGGTTTCCCATTCATACGCTCAAGATCGACCAGTCCTTCGTCAGCCAGATGAGTAGCAGCGCGGATGATGCCACCATCGTCAGCGCGGTGATCAACATGGGCAAGAGCCTGCACAAGCAAGTGATCGCGGAAGGAGTGGAAACGCAGCAGCAGCACGACTTCCTGACGGCGCAGGGCTGCGACGAAGGACAGGGCCATTTCTTCAGCCGGGCGCTGGATGCAGCCGCGTTCACCCGCCTGTTCGGCCCGGCGGCTGGAGCGTGAGCAGCTGGCGCCGCCCCGCCCCTCTTGTTGTTGGAGCAAGTTGTCCGGTATATAATCAAAAAAATAAGCAATAACAACCGACAATATTTCCTGTCGGCGGACAATAAGTACCGGCGGCGGACAGGGGACGGGACATCCATGCAGGCAAAGAGGGCGCAAGAATGAGCAGCACGGCACCGCCGAGCGAAGCCAGGACGCAGGAATACGAATTCGAGCAGATGAATTTGCAGGTCGGTGGCAGGATACAGTTCATCACCCACCGTACCATCAAGCCGATCCAGCATTTCTCCACGCTGATCGGCTGGGTCAAGGACGAGTACATGATCGTCAAGATCCCGATGGAGAACGGCGCGCCCATCGCCCTCAACGATGGCGACAAGCTGACCATCCGCGTGTTTTCCGGCGTGAACGTGTGCTCGTTCGCCTGCACCGTGCAGCGCGTGTTCCTGCGGCCGCTGTACTACGCCCACCTGTCGTTCCCCTCCACCATCCAGGGCACCAGCTTACGTACGGCGATGCGGGTCAAGGTCGATATTCCGGCCCAGGTCACCACGCCGGACGGCCACACTTCCGTGTTCCTCGTCAACCTGAGCGTGTCGGGCGCGCTGATCGAATCGACCAAGCCGCTGCCCGAGGATTTGCCGACCGTGGGCCTGTCGTTCTACCTGATCGCCCAGCCCGGCAACCGCCAGGTGCGCATCGATCCCAACGCCACCATCCGCAACATCAACGTGGTCAAGCCGGCCGTGGCCGGCAAGGAAGAAGTGTTCACCTACGGCGTGCAGTTCGTCGACCTCGATCCCGTGCACTACACCATGCTGCAAAACCTCACTTACGAAGCGCTGATCGCGGACCGCCAGAAGATCGTGTGACGCCGGCGGTCGCGGCGCCCGTCGCGCGCCCGGCTTTGAATGCAAAAAACCGGTGCAGCCTCGCGGCTGCACCGGTTTTTTTCTATCCTTCAGCTGAGGTTATCAGACCTTAGGAATGAACTTGGCTGGCACCGAGCTCGCTGCGTCAACCGTGGTTACGCAAGCCGCGCCGGCGGTGCAGGTGATCAGGTAGACGACGGTCTTGGTGTCGATGGTCGCATCGTTGGTGTTTTGCATCGTCACGGTCACGGTGCCGGTGGTGGCGCTGGTACCGACGGCGTCCACTTGCTTCACGTATTTGCTGGTGATGGTGGTGTTGGCCGGCAGGTTCAGGGTGGCGTTGGTGCTGGTGGCGGCCAGGCTGCCTTCGTTAAACGCCTGGGCGATGGCCAGACGGGCTGGCGCCGAGATGGAGGCCGCTTCGCTGACCTTGGCCTTCATCGTGTAGTCGCTGTAGGCAGGAATAGCAACGGCGGCCAGGATACCGATAATTGCCACCACGATCATCAGTTCGATCAGGGTGAAGCCGGCTTGTGCTTGTTTCTTGATCATTTTCATCGATTTCATTTTGCTACTCCCGAGTGAGGTAAAAAGTTTGGTGCCACGCTTCAGTATGAGCAAAGGCCGTGCCAACCCTTTTTCGGGCCTTTTTGCGTCGAAAACAGGGATTAAGCGCCAATTATTGTCCAAGGGAGTGACTATTTTTGTCAGTTCGCTTGCCGAAATCTGTCATCCGGGCCAAAAACGGCGCTGGGCTGACAAATTTTGTCAGCTGACAGGGTTGGTCAGGCGGAACGTCATCTGGGTGCCGCTCAGGTCGATCACGTCGCCATGCCTGAGCCGCAGCGGTTGCTGGCCCACGGCCGCGCCATTGACCAGCGGCGGCTGCGCCCCTTCCGCGTGGGCGATGGTATAGCCATCCGTACCGCGATTGATCACCACCACCTGTACACCGGGGCGGCCCAGCGTGGTGAGCGGCTTGGTCAGGGCCATCTGCTTGCCCGCGTTGTTGCCATTGATGACTTCGATCTGGCCCAGCGGCGGTTCGGCTGCCGCCGCGGCAGCCAGCGGGCGCACGCCATCGGCGATGAACTCGACCTGGAACTTGGCGATCTTGATCATGTCCAGGTGCTGCAGGAAATGCTTGCCGATGCGGTGGCCGTTGACGAAGGTACCGTTAGTGCTTTGCAAATCTTCCAGGAAGGAGTCATCCAGGATGGTGACGATCACCGCATGCTCGCCGCTCACGGAGGGATGGGACAGCACGATATCGTTATGCCGGTGACGGCCTATCGTCATGCGCTCCTTGCTGAGCTGCACTTGCTGTTCCACCACGCCTTCGCGCGAGATGATAATTTTCGCCAATCTTAGTCTCCGGCCAATACGGTTGCTGTGCGACAGGCACAAAAAAAACGGGGAGCACCAGGCTCCCCGTCATTATTCACCAACTCATTGCCAAATTACAGCATGGCCTTCAGCAGGCGTGCCATTTCGGATGGGTTCTTGGTGACTTTGATGCCGCACGCTTCCATGATTTCCAGCTTGGCTTGCGCGGTGTCGGCGCCGCCCGAGATCAGCGCGCCGGCGTGGCCCATGCGCTTGCCTGGAGGAGCCGTCACGCCGGCGATGAAGCCGACCACTGGTTTCTTCATGTTGTCCTTGATCCAGTAAGCCGCGTTGGCTTCGTCTGGACCGCCGATTTCGCCGATCATGATGACGGCGTCGGTGTCAGGATCGTCGTTGAACATCTTCATCACGTCGATGTGCTTCAGACCGTTGATCGGGTCGCCACCGATACCGACGGCGCTCGACTGGCCCAGACCCAGGGCGGTCAGCTGGCCCACGGCTTCATAGGTCAGGGTGCCCGAACGGGACACGACGCCGATGCGGCCTTTCTTGTGGATGTGGCCAGGCATGATGCCGATCTTGATTTCGTCAGGCGTGATCAGGCCAGGGCAGTTAGGACCCAGCAGCAGGGTCTTGGAGCCGGCTTTGGCCATGCGGTCCTTCAGGGCCATCATGTCACGGACAGGAATGCCTTCGGTGATGCAGATGGCCAGGTCCATTTCCG
This sequence comes from Rugamonas apoptosis, assembly GCF_014042355.1. GTDB lineage: Bacteria > Pseudomonadota > Gammaproteobacteria > Burkholderiales > Burkholderiaceae_D > Rugamonas > Rugamonas apoptosis. The sequence continues at coordinate 158,942 of NZ_JACEZU010000012.1, read as the reverse complement.
CTTCCACGGCTTCCCAGATGGCGGCAGCGGCACCGGCTGGCGGCACGTAGATCACCGACACGTTGGCGCCGGTTTCTTTTTTCGCTTCCGTGACATTGGCGAAAATTGGGATGCCTTCGAAGTCTTCGCCGGCTTTCTTCGGGTTCACGCCAGCGACGAAGCAGTTCTTGCCGTTCGCGTAGTCGCGGCAGCCGCGGGTGTGGAACTGGCCGGTCTTGCCGGTGATGCCTTGGGTTACAACTTTGGTGTCTTTATTGATCAGGATGGACATGTTGATTCCTTAATTAAGCTTGACCGGCAGCGGCGGCGACAACGCTCTTGGCTGCGTCTTCCATGGTGTCGGCCGCGATGATGGGCAGACCGGATTCGGCCAGCATCTTCTTGCCCAGATCTTCGTTGGTGCCCTTCATGCGCACCACCAGCGGCACTTGCAGGGAAACGGCTTTCGATGCCGCGATCACGCCTTCGGCGATCACGTCGCAACGCATGATGCCGCCGAAGATGTTCACCAGGATGGCTTTCAGGCCAGGGTTCTTCAGCATGATCTTGAACGCTTCGGTCACTTTCTCAGCCGTCGCGCCGCCGCCCACGTCCAGGAAGTTGGCCGGCTCGCCGCCGAACAGCTTGATGGTGTCCATGGTGGCCATGGCCAGGCCGGCGCCGTTCACCAGGCAGCCGATGTTGCCGTCGAGCGAAATGTAGGCCAGGTCGAATTTCGACGCTTCCACTTCAGCTGGATCTTCTTCGTCCAGGTCGCGGTAGGCGACGATTTCAGGTTGACGGAACAGGGCGTTGGCGTCGAAGTTGAACTTGGCGTCCAGTGCGATGACCTTGCCGTCGCCGGTCAGGATCAGTGGGTTGATTTCGGCCAGCGAAGCGTCCGTTTCCCAGTAGGCTTTGTACAGGCCTTGCAGGTTGGCGCGCGATTGCGGCAGCGAAGCGGCGGGCACGCCGATCTTGGTGGCGATGGCATCGGCATCGGCGTCGGTCAGGCCGACGGATGGGTCGATGGCGATCGAGTGGATCAGCTCAGGGTGCTTTTCAGCCACTTCTTCGATGTCCATGCCGCCTTCGGACGAAGCCATCAGCACGACGCGCTGGGTGACGCGGTCGGTGACCAGCGACACGTACAGTTCTTTCTTGATGTCGGCGCCTTCTTCGATCAGCAGGCGGCGTACTTTCTGGCCTTCAGGACCGGTCTGGTGCGTGACCAGTTGCATGCCCATGATTTGCTCGGAGTATTCTTTGACTTGTTCCAGCGACTTGGCCACTTTCACGCCGCCGCCTTTGCCGCGGCCACCAGCGTGGATCTGCGCCTTGACCACCCAGACTGGGCCGCCCAGGGTTTCAGCAGCTTTGACTGCCTCTTCCACGGACATGCACGGAATACCGCGCGGTACCGTCACTCCGAATTTTCGGAGGATTTCTTTGCCTTGATACTCATGGATTTTCATGCTGGCTTCCCTTCTGATGCTGATGTGTAAAGATCGGTTGAGATCGGTTGATACTGCGGAAAATAACTCTTGAAAAAGCAGGTGAAGCTACACGCTATCCTGGTGCTGCTTTGACCACCCAGCGCGGGTAAAACTCGGCCACGGCCCCGCCATCGGTACGCAGGGCATGGCAATTATCCAGTTGGAACGGTTTGTGGTGCGGCAGGTCGGCGTCGGGACTGGCGGCATCATTGGTCGACCACACGTCGTTGGCGAACGCTTGCACGGCGGCCGTGGGCAGGATCTGCGCCAGTTCCGTCAAATGGGTGCAACCGGCGATGCCGGCCAGGCGTTGCTTGAGTTCGTGCCGGAAACCTTTTAACAGGTTCAAGCCCACCAGCTGCTGGTAGGCATGGCCATTGGTGTCGCAGTAACCGGGATAGGGCACAGCGTCGGAGACGGCTTCGACCGCCACGACATTGAGTTTCAGGTCCACGGTCAGACGCAGGGAGAGGTCATGCAGATGGGTGCCACCAGGGCGCGGGCCGGAGGCCAGCTTGGTGTCCATGGCTTTGATATCGGTGATACGGGCGTCAAGGTCCCACAGACCGTCGTCGCGTTTGAACGCTTGGACGTCGATGGCGCGCGTGTGCCGTAGCGCACGTCGGGAAACGGGAGTTGACAGGGACATATACCGATGCCGCTTGCGCGGCGGAAATTAATAGCAGCCATGTGCTTGACGCACGTTGCCGCAGCTTCTACGGACAACCACCGCACCCGCGGTGCTGCAAAACCACAAAAGTGTAGCACACCATGCCCGCGGTTGCGCTAAATCATGCGGTTTGCGGCAAAAAACGGGGGTAAAACGGTGGCTTTGTAGCCTTTATTGTAAGGATTTGACGCGCTGGGAGTGGCCAGTCCAGCAATTTTTTTGGGGGAAATGTTGAATGCAGCAGACAGGAATAGCTCAGATTTCGTCGTCGGGATCGCTGCCGCCCAAAGCGGCCAGCACGGCGCGCTGGGAAAAACCCCGTTGCAGCAGGAAGCGCATCTGCTTGTTGCGTTCCAGGCGGTCGGCGGCCACGGTGCCGAATTTGCGGCGCCACACTTCACAGGCGCGGGCCGTCTCATCCTCGGCCAGCGTGCTCTTGAGTTCCTGCAGGGCCTCCCCCGCCACACCATGACTTTGCAGTTCGGCCACGATGCGGCTGTTGCCGTAGCGGGCCGCGCGGCGATGGATCAGGGCTTCGGAAAAGCGCTCCTGCGACAGCCATTTATTTTGTTCCAGCCAGTCCAGCAGGGCGTTCACATCTTCGCCCTCCTCCGCGTGGCGGGCCAGCTTGCGGCCCAGTTCCAGACGGCTGTGCTCGCGCATGGACAGGTAGCGCAGGGCGCGCGCTTTCAGGCTGGGTTGTTGTGCTGCCATAAGACCCTCTGCACTCTCGGCAAATTCCGCGGACCCGGCACGGCCCGCACGATCCGCGCAAAGAACAAACCACCGGCCGCGCTGCGGTCCGGTGGTCGCTCGGTCTTGCGCTCATCTGTCATCGCTCCCGCCGGCCAGCCATGCCGGACGGGGAAGCGACGCCTTCGTTACGCCGCGTCAGCCTTGTTGTCGACGGCCTTGAGCTTGCCGGCCGCTGGCCCCCCCTGTTCCTCGGTCAGCGGCGGCAGCGCGCGCACGCCCAGCGATTCGCGCACCTTGTTTTCGATTTCCCATGCCAGTTGCGGACGCTCCTGCAGGAAGGCGCGGGCGTTGTCCTTGCCCTGGCCGATGCGTTCGCCGTTGTAGCTGTACCAGGAACCGGATTTTTCGACGATCTTCGCGTCCGCGCCCAGGTCCAGGATCTCGCCTTCGCGCGAGGTGCCGGCGCCGTACAGGATGTCGAAGTGGGCTTCCTTGAACGGTGGCGCGATCTTGTTCTTGACCACTTTGACCTTGGTTTCGTTACCGATCACTTCGTCGCCGGACTTGATGGAGCCGGTGCGGCGGATGTCCAGGCGCACGGAGGCGTAGAACTTGAGCGCGTTGCCGCCCGTGGTGGTTTCCGGGCTGCCGAACATGACGCCGATCTTCATGCGGATCTGGTTGATGAAGATCACCAGCGTGTTGGTGCGGTTGATGGAGCCGGTCAGCTTGCGCAGCGCCTGCGACATCAATCGCGCCTGCAGGCCGGGCAGGGAGTCGCCCATGTCGCCTTCGATCTCGGCGCGCGGGGTCAGGGCCGCCACCGAGTCCACCACCACCATGTCCACACTGCCCGAACGGACCAGGGCGTCGCAGATTTCCAGCGCCTGTTCGCCCGTGTCCGGTTGCGAGATCAGCAGTTCGTGCAGGTTCACGCCCAGTTTCTGCGCGTAGCCCACGTCCAGCGCGTGCTCGGCGTCGATGAAGGCGCAGGTGCCGCCCAGTTTTTGCATCTCGGCGATGGTCTGCAGCGTCAGCGTCGTCTTACCCGACGATTCAGGGCCGTAGATTTCCACCACGCGGCCGCGCGGCAAGCCGCCCACGCCCAGCGCGATATCCAGGCCCAGCGAGCCGGTCGACACCACCTGGACTTCCTCGATGGGGGCGCTGGCGTCCATGCGCATCACGGAACCCTTGCCGAACTGCTTTTCGATCTGCGCCAGCGCGGCGGCCAGGGCCTTGGCTTTTTCAGATGCGGGTACTGCGCCTTTTTTGTCGTCCATAATGTTCTTTCAGCCTGATGCGCAAGGGAACGCGCGGGTTGGTGTGTCGGTACAAGCGATACTGTATAAAAAAACAGTGCTTATTGCAAGCGCGATTTTACAGGAGGTTTGAAACTGATCAAATCTTGATGGCGTCCGACACAAAAACTCGCTTCGCCGGGGGAAATGTCACACAATACAGGCTTCTGCAGCCGGAGTGACTCATGCGTATTTTACTTGCCGAAGACGATAGCGTGCTGGCCGATGGACTGACCCGCTCGCTACGCCAGTCCGGTTATGCCATCGATTGTGTGAAAAACGGCCAGGATGCCGACACTGCCCTGTCGACCCAGGAATTCGATCTGCTGATCCTGGACCTGGGCTTGCCCAAGCTGTCCGGGCTGGAAGTGCTGCGCCGGCTGCGCGCGCGCGCCTCGCTGCTGCCGGTGCTGATTTTGACGGCGGCCGACTCGATCGAACAACGCGTCAACGGCCTCGACCTGGGCGCCGACGATTACATGGCCAAGCCGTTCGCGCTGTCGGAACTGGAAGCGCGGGTGCGGGCCCTGACCCGGCGCGGCGCCGGCGGCGGCGCCACCGTGGTGCGCCACGGCCCGCTCAGCTACGACCAGGTGGGCCGCAGCGCCTACATCAACGAGCAGATGCTGGAATTGTCGGCCCGTGAGCTGGGCTTGCTGGAAATCCTGCTGGCCCGTACCGGCCGCCTGGTGTCCAAGGAACAGCTGGTGGACCACTTGTGCGAATGGGGCGAGGAAGTGAGCAACAACGCCATCGAAGTGTATGTGCACCGGCTGCGCAAGAAGATCGAAGTGGGCGGCATCCGCATCGCCACCGTGCGCGGGCTCGGCTATTGCCTGGAAAAATACACTGAACCGGCCGCCACCGAGGCCGGCAAGCCCGAGGCCAAGTGAGTCCGGCCGAGGCGCCAGGGGCCGTCCAGGCCACCGACGACTACCAGCCGCCGGCCGCCGAGCGCGACGAGGAAATCCAGCATTCGCTGTTCGGGGAAATCCTGGACTGGATGCTGGCGCCGCTGCTGCTGCTGTGGCCCATGAGCATCGCCATCACTTACCTGGTGGCCAAATCGATCGCCAATCAACCGTTCGACCATGCGCTGGAGGACAGCGTGACCATGCTGGCCCAGCAGGTGCACGCCGTCAACGGCGCCGTCATCAAGCGCCTGCCCGGCACGGCGCGCGATATGCTGCGGGCCGACGACGTGGACAACGTCTACTACCAGGTGCTGGGCCCCGGTGGCGTGTACGTGGACGGCGACCGCGACCTGCCGCCGCCCCAGGAGGAGGATTATTTCCGCGCCGGCACGGTCCACTTCCGCAACGATACCATGCACGGCACCCAGGTGCGGGTGGCCTATTCCTACGTCAAGCTGGACCATGAAGACCCGGACGACACCCACCAGGCGCTGGTGCAGGTGGCCGAGACGCTGGAAAAGCGCGCCAAGCTGGCCAATGAAATCATCAAGGGCGTGATCCTGCCGCAGTTCATCATCCTGCCCATCGTGCTGGCCCTGGTCTGGTTCGCGCTGGCGCGCGGGCTGTCGCCGCTGGCCCAGTTACAGGAGCGGATACGGGCCCGCAATCCGGACGACCTCAGCCCCATCGAGGCGCGCCAGGTGCCCGAGGAAATCTCGCCGCTGGTCAACTCGCTCAACGACATGCTGGGCCGGCTGTCGCAATCGATCGCCATGCAAAAGCGCTTCATCGCCGACGCCGCGCACCAGATGAAAACGCCGCTGGCCGGCATGCGCACCCAATCCGAGCTGGCGCTGCGCCAGACCGACCATGATGAAGTGCACCGTTCGCTGGAACAACTGGCCAAGAGTTCGGAGGCCGCCACCCGCCTGGTGAACCAGTTGCTGGCCCTGGCCCGCACGGAAAACCAGCCGCAGGCCGGCGTCGCCTTCGCGCCGCTGGACCTGGGCGAACTGGCGCGCCATGTGGTGCAGGACTGGGTACCGGCCTCGTTCACCAACCGGATCGACCTGGGCCTGGAGCCGCCGCCGGAGCCGGTGCAGATCGCCGGCGACGCCACCATGTTGCGCGAAATGCTGTCCAACCTGATCGACAACGCGCTGCGCTACACGCCGGCCGGCGGCAGCGTCACCGTGCGCGTGCATGCCACCGCCGAGCACGCATTTCTGGAGGTGGAGGACACGGGACCGGGCATCGCGCCGGCCGAACGCGAGCGCGTGTTCGAGCGCTTCTACCGCATCCTGGGCAGCAATGTGGAAGGCAGCGGCCTGGGGCTGGCCATCGTGCGCGAAGTGGCCCAGCAGCACGGCGCCGAGGTCGATATCTACGCCAACCCGCGCAGCCAGTCGGCCAAGCTGCCCGGCAGCCTGTTCCGCCTGACCTTCCCGCTGCTGCCGCCACCGGCGCCCGCCACCATGGACGAGACGATTTACTATGGATGAACAGACCCCGCCTTCCGCCCACTGGCAACGCACGCGCCGCCTGAGCGGCCAGTTGTTGCTGCTGTGGCTGCTGACCACGTTTTGCGCCGCCTTCTTCGCCCGTGAACTGTCGGGCCTGAACCTGTTCGGCTGGCCGCTGTCGTTTTACCTGGCGGCCCAGGGCGGCTGCCTGGTCTACCTGGCCATCCTGGGCGCCTACGCGTGGCGCATGCGGCGGCTGGACCGGCAATGGCGCCGCCAGCATGGCGAGGAGCGCGCATGAGCCGTTCCCTGTACCGCCGCCTGCGCAGCACCTACCTGGGGTTCACAGCCGGCTTCGGCTGCTTCCTGGTGGCGCTGGCCGTGCTGGAGCAGGAAGGCATGCCGCGCCAGTGGATAGGCTATCTGTTCATGTTCGGCACCATCGTGCTGTACGCCACCATCGGCGTGCTGAGCCGCACTTCCAATGTGCTCGAATATTATGTGGCGGGGCGGCGCGTGCCGGCCCTGTTCAACGGCATGGCCACGGCGGCCGACTGGATCTCGGCGGCCAGCTTCATCAGCCTGGTCGGCGGCCTGTATATCCGGGGCTTCGACGGCCTGGCCTACATCATGGGCTGGACCGGCGGCTACGTACTGGTGGCGCTGCTGATCGCGCCCTATTTGCGCAAGTTCGCCCAGTACACCATCCCGGACTTCCTGGCCGCCCGCTACGACGGCGGCGACGGCGGCCGCGCCGTGCGCCTGCTGGCCGTGACGGCCACCATCGCCGTCTCCTTCATCTACGTGGTGGCGCAGATCTACGCGGTGGGCCTGATCGCGTCGCGCTTCACAGGGGTCGATTTCTCGGTCGGTATCTTCCTGGGCCTGGCCAGCATCCTGGTGTGCTCGTTCCTGGGCGGCATGCGCGCCATCACCTGGACCCAGGTGGCGCAATACATCATCATCGTGGTGGCGTTCCTGATTCCCGCCATGTGGCTGGCCGTCAAGCACAGCGACAATCCGGTGCCGCAACTGGCCTACGGCAAGCTGCTGTCGCGCCTGAGCGCGCGCGAAGCCGTGCTGCAGCAAGACCCCAAGGAAGCCCAGGTGCGCGCCACCTTCCGCCAGCGCGCCGCCGAGTACGATGAACGCTTGCGGCAACTGCCCGTGTCGTGGGAAGTGGGCCGCATCGAAGCGCAGCGCCACCTGGACCGCATCAAGCAGCGCAACGCTTCGCTGCTGGAGATCCGCGCCGCCGAGCGGGCCCTGATCGCCTATCCGAAGAACGTGGACGAGGCCAACCGCGAGTGGAGCGATGCGCGCGACCAATGCCTGGCGCGTGCCGAGCCCATCATGCCCCACGCCCAGCCCTATCCGGGCCCGCAACCCCAGTCCGACATCAAGCGCAACAACTTCCTGGCGCTCGTGTTCTGCCTGATGGTGGGCACGGCCGGCCTGCCCCACATCCTGATGCGCTCCTACACCACGCCGTCGGTGGACGAGACGCGGGTGTCCGTGTTCTGGACCCTGTTCTTCATCCTGCTGATCTATCTCACCATTCCAGCGCTGGCGGTGCTGGTCAAGTACGACATCTACCACGCGCTGGTGGGCAGCGACTACGCCCACCTGCCCAACTGGGTGTCGTACTGGGCCAATGTGGACAAGGTCAACCCGCTGCTCAGCATCACCGACATCAACCACGACGGCGTGGTGCAACTGGCCGAGATCGGCATCGATGGCGACATGCTGGTGCTGGCCACGCCCGAGATCGCCGGCCTGCCCTATGTGATTTCCGGGCTGGTGGCGGCCGGCGGGCTGGCCGCCGCCCTGTCCACGGCCGACGGCTTGCTGCTGGCCATCTCCAACGCCCTGTCGCACGACGTCTACTACAAGCTGGTCGACCCGATCGCCTCGACCCAGAAGCGGGTCACCATTTCCAAGCTGCTGCTGCTGGCCGTGGCCTTCATCGCCGCCTACGCCGCCTCGCAAAAGCCGGCCGACATCCTGTCGCTGGTGGGCGCGGCGTTCTCGCTGGCCGGCTCGACCCTGGTGCCGGCGCTGGTGCTGGGGGTGTTCTGGAAGCGCGCCAACCACTACGGCGCGCTGGCCGGCATGGCCACCGGTTTCTGCGTCTGCGTCTACTACATGGTGCACACCAACCCCGTGCTGGGCGGCAGCGCGGCCGGCCAGTGGCTGCACATCGCGCCCATCTCGGCCGGCATCTTCGGCGTGCCGGCCGGGCTGCTGACCATGGCCGTCGTCAGCCTGGCCACCCCGGCGCCCGCGCACCGCATCGCCTCCATGGTGGACTATATTAGAGCGCCCGAACCATAGCCGTTTTGGCAAGTTGATGTTATTCTGTGGAAATTGTTATTATTACAAATTAGCTTGCCGGACAATTTCCACACTATGCGACTTTCTCACCTCAAACTGGCCACGCTGGCACTGGGCTGCGCCATGCTGGCGCGCGTGGCGAGCGCCGCCGCCCCACTGCCCCCATTGGCAAGTTTCTTTGAAAATCCCGCCTTCACGGGCGCCAGGCTCTCGCCCAGCGGTCAATTCCTGGCGGCCAAGGTCGCCATCGCCGGCCAGCGCGACCGGCTGGCCGTGGTTGACCTGAGCAACAACGAGGCGCAGATCGCCGCCAGCTTTTCCGACGCCGACATTGGCCAGTTCATGTGGGTCAACGACGAACGCCTGGCGTTCACGGCCAGCGACCGCAACGTGGGTCCGGGTGACAGGCGCTTCGCGCCCGGCCTGTACGCGGTCAACCGCGACGGCCAGCGCTACCGCCAGTTGGCCGCGCGCGGCAACGCCTTCATCAGCGACAGCATGGCGCACCGCATGCTGCCGTGGAACACCTATCTGCTGGACCAGGACGGCGCCCAGGATTCCGAGTTCATCTACGTGCTCAATCCCAGCATCGCCGGGCCGGGACAGCTGGGCGATTACCATTTGCAACGCCTCAACACGATAACGGGACGCGCGAAATCAATCGACGCACCCGCCGACAACACGCACTGGCTGCTGGACCAGCACGGCGAGCCACGCCTCACTGTGACCATGGAAAAAGGCACGTCCACCATCCAGTATCTGGACCCGGCCACCAACCAGTGGCGCGCGCTGTCGGCCTTCAATCCCTACACGGGCAAAGGGCAGCGTTTCAGCCCGCTGGGCTTCGCGCCGGACGGCAAGCTGTACGTGAGCGCCTGGGGCCCGGGCCAGGATAAGTCGGCGCTGTACCTGTTCGACCCGGCCACCGGCAAGCTGGGCGAACAAGCGGTGCTGCGGGTGCAGGGCTATGACTTCCAGGGCCATGTGATCCAGGACCAGCACAAGCTGCTGGGCGTACGCTACGACGGCGACGCCAGGGACACCCGCTGGCTGGACCCGGAGATGCAGGCGCTGCAGGATGCGGTGGACGCCAAGCTGAGCGCCACCATCAATGTGCTGAGCCTGCCCGCGCGGCCCGCCACGCCGTGGGTGCTGGTGGAGGCCTATTCGGACCGCCAGCCGCACACCTACCTGCTGTACAACCGCGACAGCAAAGCCTTGCAGCTGGTGGGCGAGACCTTCGCCCACATCACGCCGGCCGACCTGGGGCCGCAGACCGTGGTGCACTACCCCGCGCGTGATGGGCTCGACATTCCCGCCCTGCTCACCCTCCCCAAGGACCAGCACAGCAAGCTGCCCCTGGTGGTACTGGTGCATGGCGGCCCCTACGTGCGCGGCAACCACTGGGGCTTCAACCCGGAATCGCAGTTCCTCGCCTCGCGCGGCTACGCGGTGCTGGAACCGGAATACCGCGGCAGCACCGGCTACGGCAGCCGCCATTTCCGGGCCGGCTGGAAGCAATGGGGCTTGAAGATGCAGGACGATATCGCCGACGGCGCGCGCTGGGCCATCGACCACGGGTATGCGGACGCGGGCCGCATCTGCATCGCCGGCGCCAGCTACGGCGGCTACGCCACGCTGATGGGGCTGGTGAACAATCCCGAACTGTTCAAGTGCGGCGTGGACTGGGTGGGGGTGACGGACATCAACCTCATGTACGACGGTAACTGGCGCTTCCAGTCCGACTTGCCCGACTCCTTCAAGCAGTTCGGCATGCCGCAGCTGGTGGGCGATCAGGTCAAGGACGCAGCCCAGCTGGAGGCCACCTCGCCGCTCAAGCAGGCGGCCCGCATCAAGCAGCCGCTGCTGCTCGCCTACGGCGGCGCCGACATGCGCGTGCCGCTGTACCACGGCACCAAGTTCTATGACGCCGTCAAGGCCGGCAACAGCCAGGTGGAATGGGTGGAATACCCGGAGGAAGGCCACGGCTGGACCCTGCCCAAGAACCGCATCGATTTCTGGGGCCGGGTCGAGAAATTCCTGGACCGCAATATCGGCCAGCACTGAGCCGGTGGCCGTGAACGGCCATTCCGGAGTAAGCTAGCGGCTGGCCGTTGATCCACTCACTAGGAGCTGCGCATGTCGTCGGGAAAAATTCTGGTCGCACAGGGAGGCGGTCCCACCGCCGTCATCAACCAGTCGCTGGCGGGGGTGGCGCTGGAAGCGCGCCGCTTCCACAACGTCACCCGCGTGTATGGCGCCCTGCACGGGGTGCGCGGCATCGTCAACGAGGATTTCGTCGACCTGACCCAGGAAACCAGCCACAACCTGGAACTGGTGGCCGCCACGCCCTCGTCGGCCCTCGGTTCCACCCGCGACAAGCCGGACCTGGCCTATTGCCAGGAGATTTTCCAGGTGCTCAAGGCGCACCAGATCGAACACTTCTTCTACATCGGCGGCAACGATTCGTCCGACACGGTGCGCATCGTCAGCGAGCAGGCGCGGCTGGCCGGCTATCCGCTGCGCAGCGTGCACATCCCCAAGACCATCGACAACGACCTGGTGGGCAACGACCACACGCCCGGCTTCCCGTCGGCGGCCCGCTTCGTGGCCCAGGCCTTCGCCGGCGCCAACCTGGACAACGCTTCGCTGCCGGGCGTGTACGTGGGTGTGGTGATGGGCCGCCATGCCGGCTTCCTCACAGCCGCCTCGGCGCTGGGCAAGAAGTTTCCCGACGATGGCCCGCACCTGATCTACCTGCCCGAGCGCACTTTTGTGCTGGAACAGTTCCTGGCCGACGTCAAGGCCACTTACGCGCGCTATGGGCGCTGCGTGATCGCCGTGTCCGAAGGCATCCATGACGCCTCGGGCGAGCCGATCGCCGCGCTGCTGGCCAAGGATATCGAGCGCGACGCGCACGGCAACGTGCAGTTGTCGGGCACGGGCGCGCTGGCCGACCTGCTGTGCGAGGAGATCAAGGCCAAGCTGGGCATCAAGCGGGTGCGGGGCGACACGTTTGGCTATCTGCAGCGCTCCTTCATCGGCTGCGTGTCGGACGTGGACCAGCGCGAGGCGCGCGAAGTGGGCGAGAAGGCGGTCCAGTTCGCCATGTGGGGCGACCGCGACGGTTCGGTGGCCATCAAGCGCACCGGCTTCTATTCCGTCGATTACGAATTGCTGCCGCTGGACGCCGTGGCCGGCAAGACGCGGGTAATGGAGGACGAGTTCATCAGCGCCAGCGGCACCGATGTGACGGACGCGTTCCGGCTCTACCTGCGCCCGCTGCTGGGCTCGGGCATGCCGGACGCGTTCCGGCTGCGGCCGGCGTCGGTGGAGAAAATCCTCAAGAAATAGGAGGCCAGATGCGGTGCGACATCATGGCAACCGTCCAGGGGCTAACCGCCATTGCGCCGCCTCAAGCGCTCAACCGTTCGGCTTGCGTTATCATGGTGTTTTCCCCGCCCGAAGGCAGAAACGATCATGAATTCGCGTGCACAGCGGATGTCTGAGGCTCTCGAGGCCTTGTCGACTGACGATCGGGATCGGCTGGAACGCCTGGCCGCGTTGGCGGGAATGCGTGCGGAGGAAATTTGGCCCGATGTCTGGCGATATGGCTTCGATGACACGGAAGAAAGCGTTCAAGCCACCATCGAAGCCGATGCCGATATCGCGGCGGGCCGCACGATCCCAAATAAAAAAGTCATGGCTGATATGTGGCGTATTGTGAATTCGGGTCAGCAGAAGAAAAAAGCCGGTTAGATACATGGTCCGCTGGTCATTGGCAGCGGCAAAGTTACTGGCTCAAACGCTTGAGCACATCGACACGCAAGATCCGGGGACAGCGCTGATTATCATGCAGCGCGTTCAATCCGCCCTGGACTTGATCGTTTTGCACCCGGCATTAGGCACGCCAACGACCAGGCCTGGCATCCGCTGGTTTGCCATACCGAAAACCGGGCATCTGATCGAATACAGGGCTGGCAAAACTGGCATTACCGTTACCCGCTGGGCGCGGCAAGCCCGGCGGCGCAAAGGGTGACGGAAACGGACATGTTACCCCATGAAAAAAGCGGACGATGCCAGGGCACGGTCCGCTTTTTTAGCATTTTGCGCCAACACTGGCGCGCGGCGTGATTACACGACGATGGTCTGGTGCTCGTCGCCCACGCGGGCGCGGATCACGCCGATGCGCGAAACGGTCTCGCCAGCCGCCTGCAATTGGGCAAAGGCGGCGTCCGCGTTCTCTTTTGACACGATCACGGCCATGCCGATACCGCAGTTGAACACGCGGTGCATTTCCGCGTCGGCCACGCCGCCGTGCTGTTGCAGCCACTGGAACAGCGGTGGCATGGTCCACGATTTCGCGTCCAGCTCGGCCACCAGGCCATCCTGCAGCACGCGCGGGATGTTTTCCACCAGGCCGCCACCGGTGATGTGCACCATGCCCTTCACTTCCATCGCGTCCATCAGCGCCAGCAGCGGCTTGACGTAGATGCGGGTTGGCTCCATCAGCACGTCGGCCAGCTTGCGGCCGTGGAAGTCCGCTTCCAGGTCAGGTTTTGCCACTTCGATAATCTTGCGCACCAGCGAATAGCCGTTCGAGTGGGCGCCCGACGAAGCCAGGCCCAGTACCACGTCGCCGGGGCAGATCTTGGTGCCGTCGATGATTTTCGACTTTTCCACCGCGCCCACGGCGAAACCGGCCAGGTCGTACTCACCGGCCGGGTACATGCTGGGCATTTCCGCCGTTTCGCCGCCGATCAGGGCGCAACCGGACAGTTCGCAGCCCTTGGCCACGCCTTTGATGACGTCGGTGGCGGTGGGCACGTCCAGCTTGCCGCAAGCGAAGTAGTCGAGGAAGAACAGCGGTTCGGCACCCTGCACCAGGATGTCATTGACGCTCATGGCCACCAGGTCGATGCCGACCGTGTCGTGGCGGTTCAGTTCAAAGGCCAGCTTGAGCTTGGTGCCCACGCCGTCGGTGCCGGACACCAGCACTGGCTCCTTGTACTTCTTGCTGATCTCGAATAATGCGCCGAAGCCGCCAATGCCGCCCATCACGCCTTCGCGCATGGTGCGCTTGGCAAAGGGCTTGATCGCTTCGACTAAGGCGTCGCCCGCGTCGATATCGACGCCGGCGTCACGGTAGGACAGGGAAACATTAGAAGTTTGGCTCATGGTGTATTTCGCAGCGAAGGCGGTAAAATAGAAGGCGGAGACTAAATTTGCATGTTTTTTGCCACGCTTTTTCCACATTATGGCAAAAAGGTCATCGAAGCCCGTGCAAATCCGGTGAATCCGCTATTTTATCAAAATGCCCCGTCCAACAGCCCTTTTTTCGCGCAGACCATCTGAATCCATGCCATTTCCCCTCTCGGTAGAGCAAAAGCAAACGGCTTTCTGGATCGCGGTCTGGCTCGCATTCGTGCTGTTACTGGTGGCGCTGGGCCCGGTGCTGACGCCCTTCATCGCCGCCGCCATCCTCGCTTACGCCCTCAATCCGGGCGTCGATTACCTGGACCGGCTGCACGTGGGCCGCTTCGGCGTGCCGCGCGCGCTGGCCGTGGTGGTGGTATTGCTGCTGTTTTTCGCCGCCATCGGCGCCCTGATCCTGATCGTGGTGCCGGTGCTGCAAAAGGAAATCCCCCTGCTGCAGGCCCAGATTCCCGCCTTCCTCGACAAATTGAACGACGTGCTGGCGCCGCGCCTGCGCGAGATGGGGGTCAAGGTCCAGCTCGACGGGGCCGGCATCCGCAAGCTGATTTCCCAGCAACTGGCCGGCGGCGGCGACGAGATCCTGGCCGCCGTGCTGGCCTCGGCCAAGGTGGGCGGCACGGCCGTGCTGGGCTGGATCGCCACCGTGGTCCTGATTCCCGTGCTGCTGTTCTACCTGCTGCTGGACTGGCACGCGCTGCTGGCGCGCGTGGCCGGCGCCGTGCCGCGCCGCTACATCGAGCGCACGCTGGCCATGGCCGGCGAAGTGGACGAGCTGCTGGCCCAGTACCTGCGGGGCCAGTTGCTGGTGATGCTGGTGCTGGCCGTGTACTATTCGAGCGGTTTGATCATCGCCGGCTTCGACGTGGCGCTGCCGGTCGGCATCATCACCGGCCTGCTGGTGTTCATCCCCTACCTGGGCTTCGGCCTGGGCCTGATGCTGGCCCTGATCGCGGCCGTGCTGCAATTTCCCGGCTGGAACGGGCTGGTGGCGGTGGCCATCATCTACGGCTGCGGCCAGGTGCTGGAAGGTTTCTTCCTCACGCCGCGGCTGGTGGGCGAGCGCATCGGCCTCAATCCGCTGGCCGTGATCTTCGCCCTGCTGGCGTTCGGCCAGCTGTTCGGCTTCGTCGGCGTGCTGCTGGCGCTACCCGCGTCGGCCGTGCTGATGGTGGCCTTCAAGCACTTGCGCCGCCACTACCTGGACAGCAGCTTTTATAATGCGTAACGTGATGCAGACAACGTGGACGCAAATGACAGGAACTGGGCGTAAGCCATGAAGCAATTGGTGCTCGATTTAGGCGCGGAACAGGCGCACAGCCTTGAGTCGTTCGAGGTGGGACAGAACGCCGAGGCGGCGCAGCTGATGACGCAGTTCGCCGCCCGGACCTCGCGCGAGCACTTCGCCTACCTGTGGGGCGAGTGCGGCGTGGGCAAGAGCCATCTGCTCAAGGCCCTGGCCAGCACCGACAAGGCGCGCTATATCTCGCCATTCTCGATCGAATCGGAGTTCGTCTATTCGCCCGAGGTGGACCTGTATCTGCTGGACGACTGCGAAAAGCTGTCGCCGGTGGCGCAGATCGACGCCTTCGCCCTGTTCAACGAAATCCGCGCCAACCACGCCTTCATGGTGTGCAGCGGCGCGGTGGCGCCGGCCGTACTGCCGGTGCGCGAGGATTTGCGCACCCGCATGGGCTGGGGCTTGATCTACCAGATCCACGGCCTGACGGACGACGAGAAGGTGGCGGCATTGAGCGCGGCCGCCGCCGCCCGCGGCTTGACGCTCTCGCCGGGCGTGTTACCCTACCTGCTGTCGCACTTCCAGCGCGACATGCGCTCGCTGTCGACCATGCTCGATTCGCTCGACCAGTATTCCCTTGAAACCCAACGCCCGATCACCTTGCCGCTGTTGCGCGAGTGGTTGCAGGCGGAAGCGAAAGAATAATGAATCTCGCCCTGTTTGACTTAGACCACACCCTGCTGCCGCTGGACTCCGACTACGAGTGGGGCCAGTTCCTGGTGCGCACCGGCGCCGTGGACGCGGCCGAATTCGACGCCCGCAACAAGGAATTTTTCGCCCAGTACCAGGCCGGTACGCTCGATCCGGTGCAATACCTGGAGTTCGCGCTCGGCACGCTGGCGCGCTTCCCGCGTCCGCAACTGGACGCCATGCACCGCCAGTTCATGGCCGAAGTGATCCAGCCGGCCATCCGCCCCTCGGCGCTGGCCCTGCTGCGCCGCCACCAGGACGCGGGCGACCTGACGGCCATCGTCACCGCCACCAACCAGTACGTGACGGCGCCCATCGCCCGCGCGCTGGGCGTGGAGCACCTGATCGCGGCCATGCCCGAGACGGACGCCGCCGGCAACCTGACGGGCAAGCTGCTGGGCACCCCGACCCAGGGCGCGGGCAAGGTCACGCACACGCGGGCCTGGCTGGAAAAGCTGGGCCACACGCTGGAAGGCTTCGAGCGCAGTCATTTCTACAGCGATTCGCACAACGACATTCCGCTCTTGTCCGTCGTCACCCATCCCGTCGCGACCAACCCCAACGCGACGCTGAAAACGCACGCCGCCGCCCACGGCTGGCCATCACTCGACCTATTCAATGATTAAGAAATTCATCCGCAAAATTTTGGGTACCAAGACTAAAGGAAAACGCGACGCCGACACGCCCGTCGTACTGGGGGCGCAGGAGCATGGCATCGATCCGCGCCTGCTGTCGTCCAATGCCATCCGCGTCACCAGCACGCTGCAGGACGCGGGCTACGAGGCGTTCGTGGTGGGTGGCGCCGTGCGCGACCTGCTGCTGGGCGTGAAGCCGAAAGACTTCGACATCGCCACCAACGCCACGCCCGAACAGGTGCGCAAGCTGTTCCGGCGCGCCTTCATCATCGGCAAGCGCTTCCAGATCGTGCACGTGATGTTCGGCCAGGACCTGCTGGAGGTGACCACCTTCCGCGGCACCGCCTCGGCCTCCGCACCCAAGGACGAACATGGCCGCGTGCTGCGCGATAACACCTTCGGCTCGCAGGCCGAGGATGCCGTGCGGCGCGACTTCACCATCAACGCCATGTACTACAACCCGGCCACCGAGCAGGTGCTGGACTACCATGGCGGCATCGAGGATATCCGCGCCAAGACGCTGCGCATCATCGGCCAGCCCGAGGCGCGCTACCGCGAAGACCCGGTGCGCATGCTGCGCGTGGTGCGCTTCGCGGCCAAGCTGCGCTTCCATATCGAACCGGCGACGGGCGCGCCGATCCGCGCCATGGCGCCGCTGATCGACAACGTGCCGGCGCCCCGTGTGTTCGACGAGATGCTCAAGCTGCTCATGAGCGGCCAGGCCCTGGCCTGCCTGCAGCAACTGCGCAAGGAAGGCCTGCACCACGGCCTGCTGCCGCTGCTGGACGTGGTGCTGGAACAGCCGCTGGGCGTGAAGTTCGTGACCCTGGCGCTCGATTCGACCGACGCCCGCATCCACGCCGGCAAGACCGTCTCGCCCGGCTTCCTGTTCGCCTCGCTGCTGTGGCACCAGGTGCTGGAGAAGTGGACCGCTTACCGCACGGCCGGCGAAATGTCCGTCCCCGCGCTGCACCTGGCGGCCGACGACGTGCTCGAATCGCAAACGGAAAAACTGGCCCTGCAACGCAAGATCGGTTCCGACATGCGCGATATCTGGGCCATGCAGCCGCGCTTCGAGCGCCGCACCGGCAAGACCCCGTACAAGCTGCTGGAACACCCGCGCTTCCGCGCCGGCTACGACTTCCTGCTGCTGCGCTGCGCCTCCGGCGAGATCGAAGGCGACATCGGCCAGTGGTGGACCGCGTTCTATGAAGGCGACGAGACGGAGCGCGAGGAGCTGGTGGCCAGCGCCGGCCGCGGCCCGGCCGCTGGCGCCGGTGGCGCCAAACGCAAACGCCCGCCACGCCGTGGCCCGCGCAATCGCGGCGGCCAGGAAGGCGGCAGCGAGGACGGCGGCGCCCGTGTCGTGGAAAGCAGCGGCGAGTAAGGCGCGCCAAGCGCCAGCGCACCGCACAAACACCGAACGGGTAATGACCGGGTAACGACAGCATGACCGTATGAGCACCATCGCATGAATATCATCGCCTTTGTCGGCATCGGCGCCAACCTGGGCGACGCGCGCGCCAACGTGGCCGACGCCATCGAACGCCTGCGCCGCCTGCCCGGCTGCACTGTGCTGGGCGTGTCGGGCCAGTACCGCACCGCGCCCATCGACTCCAGCGGCGACGACTACGTCAACGCCGTGGCCAGCGTCAGCACCACGCTGGATGCGGAGGCGTTGCTGCAAGCGCTGCACGGCATCGAGCAGGCGCACGGGCGCGAGCGCCCCTACCGCAACGCGCCGCGCACACTGGACCTGGACCTGCTGCTGTACGGCGACCAATTGATCGCCAGCCCCACGCTGACCGTGCCCCACCCACGCATGACGGAACGGGCCTTCGTGCTGGTGCCGCTGCTGGCGCTGGCGCCGGAGGTGGTCATTCCCGGCCGAGGCCCGGCGCGCGATTACGCGGCGGCCGTGGCTGATCAGGGCATCAGCCTTCTGAGCTGAGGGGCTGATGCAAACACCCGTCATCGTGCAGGCCGTCGGCCTGCTGGCACTGTCGAACCTGGTCGACTTCATGTTCCGCGGCTGACACCCCTAAAATTTTCGCGCGCCCAGCGCGCTCACCGGCAAAGGTCTACACTAGCGCCGATGTCACTCTCACTTTCGAGGAACTCCATGTCTGGATATTTGCAAGGAACCGAAATGACGACGGGCCAAAAGCCTGCCGCCACGCCCGCGCCGTCCAAGCCGGTCGCTACCAAGGCCGTCACCATCCCCTCGCTCAACGCGCTGCGCGCGGCCGGCGAGAAGATCACCATGCTGACCTGCTACGACGCCAGCTTCGCCGCGCTGATGGACCGCTGCGGCGTGGAAGTGCTGCTGATCGGTGATTCGCTGGGCATGGTCTGCAACGGCCACAGCTCCACCCTGCCCGTCACGGTGGACGAAATCGCGTACCACACGGCAGCCGTGGCGCGCGGCAGCAAGTCGGCCATGGTGCTGGCCGATATGCCGTTCGGCAGCTACGCCACGCCGGAGTCGGCGTTCAACAACGCCGTCAAGCTGATGCAGGCTGGCGCCCACATGGTCAAGATCGAAGGCGGCGCCTGGCTGGCTGACACCGTGCGCTTCCTGACCGACCGCGCCGTGCCCGTGTGCGCCCACTTGGGCCTGACGCCGCAATCCGTGCATCAACTGGGCGGCTACAAGGTGCAGGGCAAGACGACCGAAAGCGCCGACCTGCTCAAGGCCGACGCGCTCAAGCTGCAGGCGGCCGGCGCGGCCATGGTGGTGCTGGAAGCCATCCCCACCCAGCTGGGCAAGGAAGTGACGGACTTGCTGGCCATGCCCACCATCGGCATCGGCGCCGGTCCCGATTGCGCCGGCCAGGTGCTGGTGATGCACGACCTGCTGGGCGTGTTTCCCGGGCGCAAGGCGCGCTTCGTGAAGAATTTCATGGACGGCCAGACCAGCATCGACGCGGCCGTCAGCGCCTATGTGCAGGCCGTCAAGGATGGCAGCTTCCCGGCCATCGAACACTGCTTCTGATGTCGCAGCGGACCTGTTCATTTGTCGCACAAGCGAACAGGTCCGGCATCGTCCTCGATATCGGGCACGTGACACGGTTTTCCCGTGTGCCACGCCCGGAATCCGTCCCAATTTCCCGTTGTCCATGACAGCGCTGTTCCGCCGTCCCGCCGGCGCTGTTCGCGTTGTTGCGTCCTGCAACAGCCGGAATAAATCGTGCCAACCCGCTTCCCCGGGACACATCTTTTTTCATCCCCCTCCCGCCCCTGCGCCACAGGGCACACGAACACAGGCATGAACCTTGCTCCCTTTGATGGTAATCAATCAAACCAGGGCGTGGGTTCACTCTGCCGCCCAGCCTGGTTCCTCTCTATCGTTACTGTTGGCAGGATGGCGCAAGCCGGGAGAGCATCATGGACAAGGTCAAGCAACCCAGCAAGGAACAGGTTCGGCAATACATGGAACAGCGCCGCGCGGCCAACGATCCACCGCCGTCGATGGACGAGATCCGCCGCCAGCTGGGCTGGCAGATGATCGTGCTGCCGCTGCCGGACTGGAAGGTGGCATGAGCCGCCAGCGTCCCAGCCCGGCCGCTGCGCGCGCCGTTACACCAGCGCGGACAGGCAGCGGTCGAAACCGTCCAGCAGCCGCGCCACATCCCGTGCCGTCGTCTGCGGGCAGACCAGCAGCATGTTGTGAAATGGCGTGATCAGCAGTCCCCGGTTGAGCAAGTACAGGTGAATGATCTGTTCCAGCTCGCCGTCGAGGATGGCCCCGGCCTCGCTGCCATTGCGCGGTGCCTGCGGGGCGAACTGGAATTCCGTGCGCGCCCCCACCTGCGTCACGCACCAGGGCAGTCCGTGGCGCGCGATGGCGCCGCGCAGGCCGGCCGCCAGCTGGTCCGCCAGCGCGAACATGGCCTGATACGCTTCCTCCGTCATCACCTGTTCCAGGTTGGCGCGCATGGCCGCCATAGCGAACATATTGGCGCTCAGCGTCGTCCCCACGCCTGAATGACCGGGCGGTGCGTCGCGCTTGGCCTGCTCCACCCGCCGTGCCACGTCGGCCGTGAAACCATACACGGCGCACGGTACGCCACCGCCTATCGGCTTGCCGACCACCAGCGCATCGGGCGCCATGCCGTGCGCGCGGGCGTAGCCGCCAGGGCCACTGCTGATGGTGTGGGTTTCATCGATCACCAGCAGCGTGCCGTGGCGGCGCAGGATGCGCTGCGCTTCTTCCCAGTAGCCGGGCTGCGGCAGCACCATGCCGATGTTGGTCATCACCGGCTCAGCCAGCACGCAGGCCACGTCGCCGTACGCCAGCGCCGCCTCCAGCGCGGCCAGGTCGTTGAACTCGACCACCACCGTCTGCTGCGTCAGCGGGTAGACCTGGCCCAGCAGGCTGTCGCGCTGCACGGGTGCGCCGTCCACCAGGTCCACGAACACATCGTCCACCGTGCCGTGGTAGCAGCCGTTGAACACGAGGATCTTGCTGCGGCCCGTGGCCGCGCGCAGCCAGCGCAGCACGAAGCGGTTGGCGTCCGACGCTGACAGGGCGAACTGCCAGTACGGCAGGCCGAAGCGGCGCGCCAGTTCTTCGGCCACCGGGGCCGCATCCTCGGACGGCAGCATGGCCGTGTAACCTCGGGCGGCCTGGTGCGCGATGGCGTGCGCCACCGGCGGCGGCGCATGACCGAACATGGCGCCCGTGTCGCCCAGGCAGAAGTCGGTGTAGGCGTGGCCGTCGGCGTCGGTGAAGCTGGCGCCGCTCGCTTCGCGCACGGTCAGCGCGAACGGTGTGGACCAGTCATTCATCCAGTGCATGGGCACACCGAACAGCATGTGCTCTCCCGCGCGCGCGGCCAGCGCCTGCGAGATGGGATTGCGGGCCATATAGTCGGCCCGTTCGGCCGCCGCCAGCGCTTGCGCCCTGGCCCAGTTCACGCCGTGGCGGGTGGTGTTGTCCTGCATGGGGTTCTCCTCACACCAGCAGCATCAGGTGTTCGCGCTCCCAGGAGCTGATCACGCGGCTGTAGGTGGCAAATTCCAGTTCCTTCACTTCGCAGAACGCCTGCACGAACAGTTCGCCCAGCACGTCGCCCAGCGCCTTGCACTCGCGCAGGCGCACGATGGCGTCTTCCAGATTGCGCGGCAGTTCGTCGTGCACGTGTTCGGCGCTGTCGGCCGTGGGCGCCGATGGCGTCAGCTGCTCCACCATGCCCAGGTAGCCGCAGGCCAGCGTAGCGGCCATGGCCAGGTAGGGATTGACGTCCACCCCCGGCACGCGATTCTCCAGCCGCCGGTTGACGGGCGCGGAGTTGGGCACGCGGATGCCGCAGGTACGGTTGTCGTAACCCCAGCGCACATTGGTCGGCGCCGACATGAAGCGCGACAGGCGGCGGTAGGAATTGACGTGCGGCGCCAGCAGCAGCGTGGCCGGCGCCGTGTATTTTTCCAGCCCGGCGATATAGTGGAAGAACAGCGCGCTGGCGCCGCCGTCGTCGTTGCTGAAGATGTTCTTGCCCGTCTCCACATCGAGCACGCTCTGGTGGATGTGCATGGCGCTGCCCGGCTCCGTCTCCATCGGCTTGGCCATGAAGGTGGCGAAGATGCCGTGCCGTAGCGCCGTCTCGCGCACGGCGCGCTTGAACAGGAACACCCGGTCGGCAAGTTCCAGCGCGTCGCCGTGGGTGAAGTTGATTTCCATCTGGCCGGCGCCCGCCTCGTGGATCAGGGTTTCCACGCCCAGTCCGTGCAGCTTGCAGAAACTTGATAACTCAAGGAAAAACGGATCGAAGTCATTCACCGCGTCGATGGAATAGGACTGGCGGCCCGATTCCGTCTTGCCGCTGCGTCCCAGCGGCGGCACCAGCGGTTCGTGCGGGTTGCTGCTGCGGGCGACGAGATAAAACTCCATCTCCGGCGCCACCACCGGCTGCCAGCCGCGTGCCGCGTACAACTGCAGCACCTTGCGCAGCACGGCCCGTGGCGACAGGCCGACCGGGGTGCCGTCGAAGTTCTGGCAATCGTGGATCACCAGCGCCACGTTCTCGGCGGCCCACGGCACCTGGCGCAGCGTGGCCAGGTCCGGCACGCAGATCATGTCCGGGTCGGTGGCGCCAGTGTAGGGCATGTTGTTGGGCTGTTCGCCATTGACGGTGTTGAGCAGCACGCTTTTCGGCAGCCGCATCTCGCCTTCGCTCAGGAACAGGTCCTTGGGCAGGATTTTCCCGCGGGCGATGCCGGTCATGTCGGCGATCACGCATTCCACCTCGTGGATATTGCGATCGCGCAGAAAGTCGCGCATGGCTTGGGTCATCTCATTCTCCTGTCGTTGGATGGATTACAGCAGGTCGCGCAAGCGGTGGTACAAGGTGCCCAGCACCAGCGCGGGCGTGCGCATGGCCGCGCCGCCGGGGAAGTCGCGGTGGCGCAGTTGGGACAGCAGGTCGAAGCGGCCCGCCTGGCCTGCGATGGCCTCGGCCGCCAGCAGGCCCGCCATGCCCGTCAGCGCCAGGCCATGGCCGGAAAAGCCCTGCAGGTAGTACAGGTTGCCGTCCACCCGGCCGAAGTCCGGGCCCCGGTTCATGGTGATGTCAACGAAGCCGCCCCACGCATGGGGCACCTTCAGGTCGGCCAGTTGCGGGAACACGGCCAGCATGCGGCGCCGCATCGCTTCGCGCAGGTTGGCCGGGGTGGCGCCGCTGTAGCTCACGCCGCCACCGAACAGCAGGCGGTTGTCGGCCGTGAGGCGGAAGTAATCGAGCACGAAATTGGTGTCGCACACGGCGGCGCGTTGGCGGATCAGCGCCTCGGCCCGTTCCGCCTCCATCTGCGCGGTGGCGATGATGTAGGTCCCCACCGGCATGATGCGCGCCCCCACGTCTGGCGCTACGGCCTTGCCGTATTCGTTCAGGTAGACGTTGCCGGCCATGACCACGAAGTCGCACGCCACTTCGCCGCTGGCCGTGCGCACCACGGGCTTGACGCCGCGCTGCACCTGCACCACGGGCGAATGTTCGTAGATGCGCGCACCCGCCGCGCGCACCGCCCCGGCCAGGCCCAGGCAGTACTTGAGCGGATGCAGATGGCCCGATTGCGGGTCATACACGCCGGAGTGAAAGCGTTCGCTGTCTATCCACGCGCACACGTCTTGCGGCGCGATGGGCTGCATGGTGTAGCCGTAGTCCCGTTCCAGCTGTTCCGTGTAGGCGCGCAGCGCTTCCCCCTTGCGGGCGTTGACGGCCATGCTCAAATAGCCGTCCACGAAATCGCAATCGATGTCGTGCTCGGCGATGCGCCGGCGCAGCAGCGTCAACGCGTCCACCGTCACCTGCCAGGCCTGGCGCGCCTGCTCCGGCGCCAGTTGCTGTTCCACCGCGTCGTCGCTGGCGTAACCCGCAAGCGCCTGGCCGCCGTTGCGCCCGGACGCGCCCCAGCCCACCGTTTGCGCTTCCAGCACCACCACCGACAGGCCGCGCGCGCGCAACTCCAGCGCGGCCGACAGGCCAGCCAGGCCGGCGCCGATCACGCACACATCGGCCGTGGTGCGGCCCGCCAATGGCGCCTCCGGCGGCGGCCGCCGGACGCTGGCCTCGTAGTAGGAACCTTGGGTCAGTTCCTGCTCGCGCCGCAGCAGCGCCGTCGGTTTTTTTGCATGCAGGGCGACGTTCTCCATGCGCTCAACCAATCTGGATCCAGGTGGTCTTGAGCTCCGTGTACTTGTCGAACGCGTGCAGCGACTTGTCGCGCCCGTTGCCGGACTGCTTGTAGCCGCCGAACGGCACCGTGATGTCGTCGCCGTCATACTGGTTCACGTGCACGGTGCCGGCCCGCAGCGCGCGCGCCGTCTGGATCGCCTTGCTCATGTTGGCCGTCCACACGGCCGCCTGCAAGCCGTAAGGCGTGGCGTTGGCCTGGCGCACGGCGTCGTGGATGTCGGTGAAGCTCAGTACCGACAACACGGGGCCGAAGATCTCCTCGCGGGCGATCTTCATGTCGCTGTTCACCTGGTCGAACAGCGTGGGCTGCACGTAGAAGCCGCCGCTGGCCGTGCGCGCCTGCGCACCGCCCGCCAGCAACTTGGCACCGTCCGCCTTGCCGGCGTCGATGTAACCGAGCACCGTCTTGAGCTGGGTGGCATCGACAATGGCGCCCATCACGGTGGCTTCGTCCAGCGGGTCGCCCGGCTGGAAGTCGGGCATCATGGCCAGCGCTTTTTCCAGGAAGCGGTCGCGGATCGACGCTTCCACGAACAGGCGCGACGGCGCGTTGCAGCTCTCGCCCTGGTTGAAGTAGATGGAGCCGATGGCCGAGGCCACGGCAGCGTCCAGGTCCGGGCAATCAGCGCACACGATGTTGGCCGACTTGCCGCCCAGTTCAGTCCAGGCCCGCTTCAGGTTGGACTGGCCAGCCATCTGCATGATCTGCTTGCCGATTTTGGTGGAGCCGGTGAAGCCGATGCAATCCACGTCCATATGCAGCGCCAGCGCGGCGCCGGCCTCGTGGCCGTAACCGGGCAGCACGTTGAACACGCCGGCCGGGATGCCCGCCTCCAGCGCCAGTTCGGCCAGCCGCAGCGCCGTCAGCGGCGACTTCTCGGATGGCTTGAGCACCACGCTGTTGCCTGCCGCCAGCGCCGGTGCGATCTTCCAGGCCGCCATGATCATCGGGTAATTCCACGGCACGATGGCCGCCACCACACCGACCGCCTCGCGCGTGATCAGGGCCAGGCTGGAATCGGCCGTGGGGGCGATCTCGTCGTATATCTTGTCGATCGCCTCGCCGTACCAGCGCAGGGTGTTGGCCGTGGCGCCCACGTCCACGCTCTGGCTGTACTTGATGGGTTTGCCCATGTCCAGCGTTTCGAGCAGGGCCAGTTCGGACCCATGCTGCTGCACCAGGTCGGCGAAGCGGATCAGTACCCGCTTGCGCTGGGCGGGCGACTTGCCGGCCCAGCGGCGGTCCTCGAACGCGGCGCGCGCGGCCGCCACGGCCAGGTCCACGTCGGCGCCGTCACAGCGCGCCACCTGGCCCAGGTTGCGGCCGTCCACGGGCGACAGGTTGTCGAAGCGCTGCTCCGATTTGGCCCAGACGCGCTGGCCGCCGATGAAGGCGCGGCCATCGATGCTGAGCGCGGCGGCGCGCTCGTGCCAAAGTGTGCTGCTCATCTGTGTTCCTCCTGACTTAGAAGCTGATCAGCGTTGACACGCCGATCACATGGTTGTCGCGACGGTATTGGTCATCCGCAGTCTTGAACACGTTGCCGGTGGAACGGTCGTAACGGTATTCGCCCTTCAAATTCACGCCCGGCATCAGTGCATAGTTTAACCCCAGCGACAAGGCGGAGCGGTTGGTGCCCTGGGTGGGATCGGCCACCACCCAGTTGCTGCCGTCGAAGCTCATGCTGGAGCCGAAACCGTTGCGGCCATCCGGGCAGTTGGCGTCGGCGCCGGTGGCGTCCAGGCAGGTGCCGCCGTAAGTGGAACCGAACACGCCGCCGCCGTTACGCTTGTTGTTGATGTAGTCGAAACGGGCGATGGATTCCAGGCGCGGCGTGATCTTGTACGACACCAGGCCGGACAAGCCCCACCAGTGCATAGCATCGGCCGTGTAGCCGTTGGTGGCGGTGGCCTTCTGGCGGCCGTAGCCCAGCTGACCCTGCAGGTTCCAGTCGCCGCGCGTGAAGTAGCCGTCCACTTCCATCAGGTCCAGGCGGCCGAACTGGGTATGGTCGTCGAAGCCGGCGTGGATGCCGGAGAAGCCGAAACCATTGAACTCGCCCTTGGCGTAGTCGACGCGGTAGAACAGGCCGGGCGTGTTGCGGCGGGCCACGTCGATCTTGGCGCTGTTGAGGTTACCGACGATGAATTTGGAATCCCACTGGCCGCGCACCACTTCCATGCCGGCGCCCGTGTAGAAGTTGGCGGCCGAGAAGTCGAACAGCAGGTTGTGCGTAATCAGCTTGTTCAGGTTGGACGGGATCATTTCATAGCCGGTCCAGTCGGGAATCTGGCCGCCGATGAAGCGCGTGTTCAAGTCGCCCAGCGGTACCATGAATGAGGCCTCGTGTACCAGGCTGCCGAAGTTGTAGCCGGCGCCCGCGCTCTTGCTGGGCATCATGGTCAGTTTCAGCTTGGTGCCGCCCTCCAGTTCCTTCTCGAAGTTCAGCATGCCGCTGCCGAAGAAGGTGTTGTCGTAGCCGAAGCTCTCGCCGGAACCGTTGACCGAGCTGTTATTGTTAAAGAACATGAAGCTCGACGTCTTGGCGTTGCGGTTGTACAGGTAGGTCGGATCGACGTAGCCCGAGATCTTGACGGCCTTGAAGCCGTTCGCTTCCTGGGCGTCCTCCATGGCCTCCGTCTTGATGCGGATGCGGTTGAATTCGGCCACATCGACCGTGTTCTCGGCCGCCTTGCCGGCGCTGGCCGCGGCCTGCTCGGCCTTGCTGCTGGCCTGCGCCGCCTGCGCGCTCGCTTCCTTGGCCTGGGTGTTGGCCTGGACCGTCTGCGTGCTCACCTTCTCGATCATCGCCTCCAGCTGCTTCACGTGGGCCTTGAGCGCCTCCAGCTCCGCCTTCAAGTCCTTGGTGCTGTCGGCCATGGCGATGGCCGGATAGGCGACGGCGATGGCGACGACGATTTTTTTCATCAAGTGCATGACTACTCCCCTTTGTTATCGATTGTTGTAGGCGACTACTCGTTATCTGCCTTGAAGGCAGCGGAAATCTGTTTCTGGCGCAGGCGTTCGGCGCGCGCCATCCAGAGGCTGGATGCGACCACGGCCACCGACACCACCAAGATGGTCAGCGCCGCCACGGCGTTCACGCGCGGATCGAGGCCCAGACGGGCACGCGAAAAGATCACGATCGGCATGGTCGAGGAACCGGGGCCGGACAGGAAGGCCGACAGCACCACGTCGTCGAGCGACAAGGTGAACGTGAGCAGCCACGCCGATCCCAGCGCCTGCGTGATGTTGGGCAAGGTGACGAGGAAAAACACCTGGTGCGGCTTGCAGCCCAAATCCATGGCCGCCTCCTCCAGCGACTTGCTCATCTCCTGCAAGCGCGACTGCACCACCACGGCCGCATAGGCCATGCCCAGCAGCGTGTGGCCCAGCCAGATCGTCATCAGGCCCCGCTCCGGGAAGCCGAACATCTTCTGCACCGACACCAGCATCAGCAGCAGCGACAGGCCGATAATCACTTCCGGCATCACCAGCGGCGCGCTGACCATGCCCGTGAACAGGGTACGGCCATGGAAGCGCTGGTAGCGGTCCATCACGAACGCGGCAAACGTGCCCAGGATGACGGAGGCGAACGCCGTCAGCACGGCGATCTTGAGCGACAGGCCGAAGCCGGAGATGATCTCCGTGTCGTTCATCAATTCGCCATACCACTTGGTCGAAAAACCACTCCACACCATGTCCTGGCGCGAGCTGTTAAATGAGAACACCACCAGCACCACGATGGGCAAATACAGGAACACATAGCCCAGCGACAGCCAGCCGCGTCCGAACCAGCGTTGAATCAAATTCTGTCCGTTCATGCGCGCCCCGCCATCTGTTGTTCCGCCTTGTATTTGTTGAAGACCGCCATCGGCACCAGGATCAGCAGGATCACCACCACCGTCACGGACGACGCCATCGGCCAGTCGTTATTGGTGAAGAATTCGTCCCACAGCACGTGGCCGATCATCAGCGTTTCCGGTCCGCCCAGCAGCTCAGGAATCACGTATTCGCCCACGGCCGGGATGAACACCAGCATGGAGCCGGCGATGATGCCCGACTTCGACAGCGGCACCGTGATGCGCCAGAAAGTCTGCATGGGCGTGGCGCCCAGGTCGGCCGCCGCTTCCAGGAAGCGCACATCCATCTTCACCAGGTTGGCGTACAGCGGCAGGATCATGAACGGCAGGTAGGCGTACACCATGCCGATAATGAGCGAGAACTGGGTGTTCATCAGGTGCAGCGGTTCCGTGATGGCGCCCACGCTGATCAGAAAGTGATTGAGGATGCCGTTGTTGGCCAGGATGCCCTTCCAGGCGTAGATACGCAGCAGGAAGGAAGTCCAGAACGGCAGCATCACCATCATCATCAACACCGGCCGCACGGTCGGCTTGGCACGCGCCATGAAGTAGGCGAACGGGTAGCCGATCAGCAGGCACAGGGCGGTGGTGATGGCGGCGAACTTGATCGAGCTCAGATACGTCAAGCTGTACAAGTCGTCCTGCGCGATGAACAGGTAGTTCGACACCTTGAGCTTGAAGGTGACGATGCCGTCGATCAGCGTCATCAGGGTGCCGAACGGGTTGGCGGCGTCCGGTTCCGTGAAGCTGATGCGCATCACGATCAGAAACGGCACCAGGAAGGCGCACGCCAGCCAGACGAACGGCACGGCGATCACCAGCCGGCGGCCCGTGATCCAGCGCAGCGTGAGCGCGTGGGTGAGTGTGGAGGTTCTCATGGGCGCTCCTTAGCTGGTCAGCGCCACGATGTCGGCGCCATCCCACCACGCGTGCACGCGCTGCTCGCGCTGCAAACGGCCGCTGTCGTGGCGGGCCGCGTTGGTGCGCGACACTTTGAGCAGCATGCCGCTGTCGAGCTTCACGTGGTAATGGGTGTCGTTGCCGAAGTAGGCCATGGCCGTAATCGTTCCCTGCACGCAGTTGAAGCCATGCTCGTCGGCGTGCGCGCGCTGCTCGCCAGTGGGCGCTTCCGTTTGCAGGCAGATCTTCTCGGGCCGCACGGCCACCGACACATCCATGCCCTTGGTGCCGGTGATGCCGTGGTTGATGTAGTGCCGGCCTTCGGGCGAGTCGACGATCACGTGGTCCGGCTCATCCACCACCACGTTGCCATTGAACAGATTGACGCTGCCGATGAAGTCGGCCACGAAACGGCAGTTGGGCGTCTCATAGATTTCGCCCGGTTTGCCCACCTGGAGGATGCGGCCTTCGCTCATGACGGCGATGCGGGTGGCCATGCTCATGGCTTCGTCCTGGTCGTGGGTCACCATCACGCAGGTCACGCCGACCTGCTCGATGATGTTGACCAGTTCCATCTGGGTGCGTTCACGCAGCTTTTTATCGAGCGCGCCCAAGGGTTCGTCCAGCAGCAGCAACTGGGGACGCTTGGCCAGGCTGCGCGCCAGCGCCACACGCTGCTGCTGGCCGCCCGACAGCTGGTGCGGCTTGCGGCGGCCGTAGGCCTTGAGCTGGACCAGGGCCAGCATCTGTTCCACGCGGGTCGCCACTTCCTCGGCCGGCAGGCCATCGCGGCGCAGGCCGAAGGCGATGTTGTCCCACACGGTCAGGTGCGGGAACAGCGCATACGACTGGAACATCATGTTGATGGGACGCTGGTACGGCGGCACGCTGACGATGTCCTGCCCGGCCAGTGTGATCTGGCCTTCGGTCGGCGTTTCGAAACCGGCCAGCATGCGCAGCAAGGTGGACTTGCCGCAGCCGGAGCTGCCCAGCAGGGCGAAAATCTCGCCCTTGTTGATGGTGACGGAAATGTCGTCCACGGCGCGCACCCCGTCGAACGATTTGACGAGGTTGCGGATGAACAGGTACGGCTGGCCGGCGTCGACCGCCGGCTTGGCGGATGGTGCTGGATTCATGATGGCTCAATACAAAAATATGTGAAACGGACATGCGGCGGCCACACCCGGCCCCTGCCGGGTGTGCAAATGACGCGGTGTTGCTTACAGTCCGGTTTTGAACTTGGTGTAGACGCGGGTCATGATGCGTCGGATGTCGGAGCTGTACGGCTCGGGGACGGTCATGCGTTTCTTGTCGTCGTCCGACAGGTAGACCGTCTTATTGTCCGCGATGTCCTTCTTGACGTATTTGATGGCGGCGGCGTTCGGGTTGGCGTAGAAGACTTTGTTGGTCAGGCTGGCATGGACTTCAGGACGCATGATGTAGTTCATCCACATCAGCGCGTTGTTGGGGTGCGGCGCGTCGGCCGGGATGGCCATGGTATCGAACAGCAGGGTGGCAGTGGTCTTCGGGATCAGGGCTTCGATGTGATTGCCGTTCTTGGCGTCGATCGCGCGCTGGCGCGCGATGTTGATGTCGCCCGACCAGCCCAGCGCCAGGCACAGCGAGCCGTTGGCCATGTCGTTGACGTAGCCCGAGGAGCTGAACAGGGTGACGTAGGGGCGGATGGAGTTGAGCAGGCGGCCCGCGTCCTGATAGTCGGAACTGTTTTTGGAGAAGGCGGGCTTGCCCAGGTATTGCAGGGCTGGCGGCAGGATTTCGGAGGGCGAATCGAGCACCGAGATGCCGCAGGACTTGAGCTTGGAGGCGTACTTCGGATCGAAGATCAGGTCCCACGCGTTTTCCGGCATCGGCATGCTGCCCAGCGTGGCCTTGACCTTGTCGACATTGATGCCCAGCGTGGTGTAACCCCACAGCCAGATCACCAGGTGCTTGTTGCCCGGATCGAGGCTGCGGCCGATCAGCGATTGCAGTTGCGGGTCCATGTTGGCCAGGTTGGGCAGCTTGCTCTTGTCCAGTTCCTTGAGCAGGCCGCCGTCGATCTGCAGGCGGGCCCAGTTGGAGGACGGCACCACGATGTCGTAGCCCGTCTTGCCGGCCGTGAGCTTGGCGTGCAGCACTTCGTTACTGTCGAACAGGTCGTAGCGGACCTTGATGCCGGTTTCCTTCTCGAAGTTCTTGATGGTGTCGTCGGCGATATAGTCCGACCAGTTGTAGATGTTGAGGACCTTCTCTTCCTGCGCCATGGCCGGCGTGGCCACGGCCGCCGCCACCGCGGTGGCGGCGAACATACACGACAGGCCGCGCGCGAGGTTGTGCTTCATGCGCTTCAAGTGCTTCAGGTGCTGGGCTGGTGCTGGCATCATCATTCTTCTCTCCCGATCTTTTTACAGTTGGACTGCGTCTCGTGTGACTGCTCTTGTGCGATTAGTTGTTATACCCAGCCGCGCTGCTTGATGTCCTCGTACGTCAGGTCGAGGCAATGGCGGATCAGCGCCACCATCTCGTCGATCTGCGCGCGTGTCATCACCAGCGGTGGCGCGATGATCATGCGGTCGCCCACGGCGCGCATGATCATGCCGTTGTTGAACATGTAGCCGCGACACACCATGCCCACGCTGAGCGCTTCGTCGAACGCCACGTTCTCGTGCACGGTGGCGCCCTTGCTGCGCACCAGGTTCAGGCCCGCCACGAAGCCGCAGCTGCTGGTGTAGCCCACCAGCGGATGGTCGCCCAGCGTGGCGAAACGCTGCTTGAGATAAGGGCCGGTGTCCTCGTCCACGCGCTGCACCAGCTGCTCCGCTTCGATGATGCGGATGTTCTCCAGCGCGGCGGCGCACGCCACCGGGTGGCCCGAGTAGGTGAAGCCGTGGTTGAAATCGCCGCCCTTCTCGATCAGCACCTTGGCCACGCGGTCGCCCACCAGCACCCCGCCCAGCGGCACGTAGCCGGAGGTGACGCCCTTGGCGAAGGTGATCAGGTCGGGACGGATGCCGAACAGCTCGGAGGCGAACCACTTGCCCAGCCGGCCGAAGCCGCAGATCACTTCATCGGCGATCAGCAGGATGCCGTACTTGTCGCAGATGCGCTGAATCTCGGGCCAGTAGGTGGCGGGCGGGATGATCACGCCGCCGGCGCCCTGCACCGGTTCGCCGATGAAGGCGGCCACCTTGTCGGCGCCCACTTCCAGGATCTTGTCCTCCAGCCAGGAGGCGGCCTTGAGGCCGAATTCGTCCTCCGTCATGCCTTGGCCTGCCTCCAGGTAGTTGGGCTGGCCGATGTGGACGATGCCGGGAATCGGCAGGCCGCCCTGGGCGTGCATGCCATCCATGCCGCCCAGCGAGGCGCCGGCCACGGTGCTGCCGTGGTAGGCGTTGTGACGGCTGATGATGGTGTGGCGTTCCTGGTAGCCCATCAGGTCCCAGTAGCGGCGCACCATGCGCAAGTTGGTGTCGTTGCCTTCCGAGCCGGATCCCGTGAAGAACACGTGCTGGAAGCCGGGCGGCGCGATCTCGGCCAGCTTGGTGGCCAGCTGCACGGCCGGCACGTTGGTGGTGTTGAAGAAGCTGTTATAGAACGGCAGCGTCTCCATCTGGCGATAGACGGCTTCCGAGATGCTGGTGCGGCCGTAGCCGACATTGACGCACCACAGGCCGGACATGCCGTCCAAGACCTTCTTGCCCTGCGAGTCCCACAGGTAGATGCCCTCGCCGCGTACCATCACGCGGGCGCCGTTCTCGTTCAATTGCTTGAAGTCGGTGAACGGGTGCAGGTAGTGGGCCGAGTCCAATTTCTGGATCGCCGCCGTGTCGAACAGTTCGTTGCGGGTGGCGGCCGATTTCACCGATGCCACCAGTGCGGCGCTGGGCGCCAGTGGATTTGAAGACATGATGATCCCTATCTCAAGTACGTTTGAATGAGAGTGTCGTTGTACGGCCGTGTTCCGCACGGCCGCGTACTGCTAATCATTTTTGTTGCGAACGACCGCTTACACGTGCAGCAGCAAGTGCTCGCGTTCCCAGGGGCTGATGACGGTCATGAACTCCTGGTGTTCCAGGTCCTTGATGGCCGCATACACGTCGATGAAACGGTCGCCCAGCACGGTGCGCAGCTTGTCCTCGGCGCGCAGCGCGTGCAGCGCTTCGGGCAGGCCTTGCGGCAGCTCGAATTTCAGGTCGTAGGCGCTGCCCTCGGTGATCGGAGTCGGCTCCAGCGCATCGACCATGCCCAGGTAGCCGCAGGCTAGCGTGACGGCCAGCGCCAGGTAAGGGTTGGCGTCGGCGCCGATGATGCGGTTTTCCACGCGGCGGTCCTGCACGCCCGACTCGGGGATGCGGAAGCCCACGGTGCGGTTGTCCATGCCCCACTGGATGTTGATCGGCGCGGCCGTGTGGCGCACGATGCGGCGGTAGGAATTCACATACGGCGCCACGATCGCCATCGCCGACGGCATATAGCGCTGCAGGCCGCCGATGTAGTGCTTGAAGATGGGCGCGGCCGAACCGTCGGGCGCGCTGAAGATGTTCTGGCCGGTCTTGATGTCGACCACGCTCTGGTGCACGTGCATGGCCGAACCGGGTTCGCCCGCCATCGGCTTGGCCATGAAGGTGGCGTACATGTCGTGCTTGAGGGCCGCCTCGCGCAGCGTGCGCTTGAAGAAGAACACCTTGTCGGCCAGGCCCAATGGGTCGCCGTGCAGGAAGTTGATCTCCATCTGGCCCGCGCCGATCTCGTGAATCAGCGTGTCCACGTCCAGGTTCATCATGTCGCAGTAGTCGTAGATGTCCTCGAACAGGGGATCGAACTCGTTCACCGCGTCGATGCTGTAGACCTGGCGCGTGGTTTCAGCGCGGCCGCTGCGGCCGATGGGCGGTTTCAAAGGCAGGTCGGGATCGCTGTTCTTGGCCGTCAGGTAGAACTCCAGTTCCGGCGCCACCACAGGCTTCCAGCCACGGTCGGCGTACAGCTTGAGC
Organism: Rugamonas apoptosis; assembly: GCF_014042355.1. GTDB lineage: Bacteria > Pseudomonadota > Gammaproteobacteria > Burkholderiales > Burkholderiaceae_D > Rugamonas > Rugamonas apoptosis. The sequence continues at coordinate 124,798 of NZ_JACEZU010000012.1, read as the reverse complement.
ACGCGGCGCAGCACGGAACGGGGCGCGAAGTCGACCAGGCGGCCATCGGCGAAATAACAGTCGTGGATCACCTGCGCCGTGGGGTCGGTGGCCCAGGGCACCATGGTGATGGTGGTGGGGTCCGCCTTCAGGATCATGTCGCGATCGGTGCTGGAGATGGCGCGGTCGTAGGCCGTGTCCTCGGTCGGGTAGTTGCCCGTCACGGTCATGCCCAGCACGGCCTCGGGGATGCGCATGCCGCGCTCCTGGGTGAATTTACCGCGCGGCAGGATCTTGCCGCGGGCCACGCCCGTCAAATCGGGGACCAGGCATTCAATTTCCGTTACCCGTTTCTCGTTGAGCCACAGGTCCATGTCGGTGTAGGTGAAGTTCTCGCGTATTGCCATTTGCATCTCTCGTCAGTCTTGATCTTGCGCGGCGCCGTACCGCCCTCCGCGCGCTTATGGTCGTGCGTGGACTGGGGCACTAAGGAACCCGCCGCGCCCACAGTTCGTAGGTCCTCATGCGCCTCTCCCTGCTTTGCTTTGATAGATACGGCATGCCTGGCCAAACGCCAGGAACATTTTCTGGGAATCGGGGTTGTGCTCGAGGCGCCACTCCGGGTGCCATTGCAGCGCCAGCGAGAAACCGGGGGCGTCGGCCACGCTGTAGGCTTCCACCAGGCCGTCCTCGGCGCGCGCTTCCACTTGCAGGCCGGGCGCCAGCGTGGCGATGCCCTGGCCGTGCAGCGAATTGACCTCGATCTCGGTGGCGCCTTCCAGGATGCGCGACAGATGGCCGCCCTGTTCCAGACGCACGCGGTGCGATGGCGCGTATTGTTCTTCCAGCGACAGGTGCTTGGGTTCGCGGTGGTCGCGCATGCCGTCCACTTCGTGCACGGCCTGGTGCAGCGTGCCGCCCAGTGCCACGTTCACTTCCTGGAAGCCGCGGCAGATGGCCAGCAGCGGCAGGCCGCGCGCCAGTGCCGCGCGGATCAGCGGCAGCGTGGTGGCATCACGCGATGGATCCAGCGGCAGGCTGGGGTCACGCAGTTCCTGGCCATACAGGCTGGCGTGCACATTGGAGGGGGAACCGGTCAGCATGATGCCGTCGGCCAGCGCCAGCACGGCTTGCAGGTCGGTGGCCTCGCCCAGTGCGGGCAGGATCAGCGGCTGGCAGCCGGCACCGGCGGCCACGGCATCAACGTATTTGCGTTGCGCCGTGTGGTTGGGATGGACGCCTATCTGGTTGATACAGGCGGGTACGATCACGATGGGGCGATGCATATTGTCTTGTCTCGTTGGTTGTCTTCACATTGGTGGCGTTTCCGCCACCGAATGCCCGAATGAACTGGGACCACTCTGTCGCAACAACTTGTTCATATAGTACTTGTTGCGCCACGCCTACTGGACGCTTGGCGAAAATTTCTCGCTTTTGCTTCCGTTTGCATGAATTTTGATTAATCATAGGCGGAAGTTGGACTCATTGTGAGTGCCACTTGTTGAATTCAGTTGGAACCACTTTAAAAAACTATGTCACCCGCATCCGATCTGCTGGCGCACACCCTGGCCCAGCCCGAGTTCCATCCGCGCCTGCCGCAGCAGCGCCGCCTGTACGAGGCGGCCAAGGCCGCCATCCACCAGCAGCTGCTGGGCGCCGGCAACAAATTGCCGTCCAGCCGCGACCTGGCGCGCGACCTGGGGATTGCGCGCAACACCGTGATCGCCGCGTTCGAACAACTGGCGGCGGAAGGTTATGTCATCAGTGCACTGGGCAGCGGCACCTACGTGGCCGACCTGCAGGCGCACAGCGCCAGCATGCGCGGCGGCTTCCATCCACCGCAGGATGGCGATGACGCGGGCGGCGCGGAAGTGGCGCCGCTGTCGCGCCGGGGCCAGGAACTGACGGCCTTCGCGGCCGGGCCGCGCTACGAGATCCAGCCTTTTGCACCAGGCGACGCGGACTTTTCCTCGTTCCCGTTCAAGCTGTGGCAGCGGCTGCAGAACCGCGTATGGCGCGAGGCGCGCGCCGACCTGCTGGACTACGGCCAGTCCGGCGGCTACCTGCCGCTGCGCCAGGCCATCACGGAATACCTGCGCATTTCGCGCTCGGTCAAGGTGTCGGTGGAACAGGTGATGGTCACGGCCGGAACCCAGCACTCGCTGGACCTGTGCGCCCAATTACTGGCCGATCCCGGCGATACAGCCTGGGTGGAAGACCCGTGCTACTGGGGCGCGCGCCGCGTGTTCCAGGCCAATGACCTGCTGCTGCACCCGATCACGGTAGACGGCGACGGCATGGCGCTGGAGCCGGCCGATCTGGCCACCAACCCGCGCCTGATCTACGTGACGCCGTCGCACCAGTATCCAACGGGCGCCGTGATGAGCCTCGCGCGCCGGCGCGAACTGCTGGACGTGGCGCTGACCAAGAACGCCTGGATCCTGGAGGACGACTACGACAGCGAATTCCGCTACACGGGCCGGCCACTGGCGGCCCTGCAGGGGCTGGACACGGGCGAACGGGTGGTCTACATGGGCACCTTCTCCAAGGTGCTCTACCCCGGCATCAAGATCGGCTATGTGGTGGCGCCGCCACAACTGGTGGATGCCTTCAAGAGCGCGCTGTACGACCTGCAGCGCCCCGGCCAGCTGATGGTGCAGGCGGCGCTGGCCGACTTCATCGCGCTGGGCCACTTCACCACCCACATCCGCAAGATCCGCCAGATCTACGGCGCGCGCCGTGAAATGCTGCGCCGCACGCTGGTGCACCAGATGGGCACGCACGCGCACGGGGTCAGCATCTCGAGCGAGGAATCGGGCCTGCATCTGGTGGTGGAACTGCCCGACCACGTGGACGACGTGGCGCTGGAAAAGCTGGCGGCCGAATCGGGCATCCAGGTCAAGGCGCTGTCGAACTACTACCTGGCGCCGCCCGTGCGGCGCGGCCTGCTGGTCGGCTACGCCTACTGCACGCCCGAGAAAATCAGCTATTACGGCCGGCTGCTGGCGGCCGTGATCCTGTCCGGCGTGCGGCGTTGACAGCGGTTTTGCAAAAGTGGTTCCATCGTTTTTAATATTGTGGCACTAGGCCAGGCTCCGATCCCGGAGGTAGTATCGGGCATTGCAGCTTGACCAACACTACCACCATAACGAGACAGTGAGCAGACCATGAGCAATGCCGAACTCCAGCAACGAAAAGAAGCAGCCACCCCGCGCGGCGTGGGCGTGATGTGCCAGTTCTACGCCGAGCGCGCCCTTAACGCCGAGATCTGGGACGTGGAAGGCCGCCGCTACATCGATTTCGCAGCCGGCATCGCCGTGCTCAATACGGGCCACCGCCATCCCAAGATCATGGCCGCCATCGAGCAACAGATGGGCAAATTCACCCACACCTGCTACCAGGTGGTACCGCACGCCAGCTACGTGGAACTGGCCGAGCGCATCAACGCCATCACGCCCGGCAGCCACGCCAAGAAGACAGCCTTCTTCTCCAGCGGCGCCGAGGCGGTGGAAAACGCCATCAAGATCGCCCGCGCCGCCACCGGCCGCAGCGCCGTTATCGCCTTCGCCGGCGGTTTCCATGGCCGCACCATGATGGGCATGGCCCTGACGGGCAAAGTGGCCCCCTACAAAATCGGTTTCGGCCCCTTCCCGGCCGAGATCTTCCACGCGCCCTACCCCGTGCCGCTGCACGGCGTGAGCGTGGACGACGCGCTCAAGGCGCTGTCGACCCTGTTCAAAGCCGACGTCGATCCGGCCCGCGTGGCCGCCATCATCCTTGAACCGGTGCAGGGCGAAGGCGGCTTCTACACGGCGCCGCCCGAATTCCTGCGCGCGCTGCGCGCCATCTGCGACCAGCATGGCATCCTGCTGATCGCCGACGAGATCCAGACCGGCTTCGCCCGTACCGGCAAGATGTTCGCCATGGAGCACAGCGGCGTGGTGCCGGACCTGATGACCATCGCCAAGAGCCTGGCGGGCGGCATGCCGCTGTCGGCCGTGGTGGGCCGGGCCGAGATCATGGATGCGCCGGCACCTGGTGGCCTGGGCGGCACCTACGCCGGCAACCCGCTGGCCATTGCGGCGGCGCACGCCGTGCTGGGCATCATCGAGGAGGAACAGCTGTGCCAACGCGCCGCCGCGCTGGGCGAAAAACTGCAGGGCCGCCTGCGCGAGCTTCGCGCGGCCGTGCCGCAGATCGCCGATGTGCGCGGCCTCGGTGCGATGGTCGCGGTAGAATTCAATCAGCCGGGCAGCGACACGCCCGACCTGGACTACACCAAGCGCGTGCAGTCACTGGCGCTGCAGCGGGGCTTGATCCTGCTGACCTGCGGCGTGTACGGCAACGTGGTGCGCTTCCTGTTCCCACTGACCATCGGCGACGCGCTGTTTGACGAGGCTCTCGACATCCTGGAGTCGGCCATGCGCGCCGCCCAACACTGAAAGGCTGCCATGCTTACCTTGAAAGACCCGGCGCTGCTGCGCCAGCAATGCTATATCAACGGCGAATGGTGCGACGCGGACAACGGCGCCACCGTGAACGTCGTCAACCCGGCCACCGGACAGAAGGTCGGCACCATTCCCCACATGGGTGCGGCCGAAACGGCACGCGCCATCGAAGCGGCCAACCGCGCCTGGCCCGCCTGGCGCAAGAAGTCGGCCAAGGAACGGGCCGCTGTGCTGCGCAAGTGGCATGACCTGATGCTGGAACACGCCGACGACCTGGCCCTGATCATGACCACCGAACAGGGCAAACCGCTGGCCGAAGCCAAGGGCGAGATCGGCTACGCAGCCTCGTTCATCGAATGGTTCGCCGAGGAAGGCAAGCGTGTCAGCGGCGACACCATGCAGTCGCCATGGCCGGACCGGCGCATCGTCGTCACCAAGGAGCCGATCGGCGTGTGCGCCGCCATCACGCCGTGGAACTTCCCCTCCGCCATGATCACCCGCAAAGTAGGGCCGGCGCTGGCGGCCGGTTGCCCCATCATCGTCAAGCCGGCCGAGCTAACGCCGTTCTCGGCGCTGGCGCTGGCCGTGCTGGCCGAGCGGGCCGGCCTGCCGGCCGGCGTGTTCAGCGTGCTGACGGGCGACTCGCGCGCCATCGGCGGCGAGATGACCAGCAATCCCGTGGTGCGCAAATTGAGCTTTACCGGCTCGACGCAGGTGGGCCGTTTGCTGATGCAGCAATGCGCGCCCACCATCAAGAAGCTGTCGCTGGAACTGGGCGGTAACGCACCCTTCATCGTGTTCGACGACGCCGACCTGGATGCGGCGGTGGAAGGCGCCATCGCCTCCAAGTACCGCAACGCGGGCCAGACCTGCGTGTGCGCCAACCGCCTGTATGTGCAGGACGGGGTCTACGATGCGTTCGCCGCCAAGCTGGTGGCCGCTGTCGCCAAGCTCAAGGTGGGCAATGGCGTGGAAGCGGGCGTGACGCAGGGGCCGATGATCGAGGAAAAAGCCGTCGTCAAGGTCGAGGAACATGTGGCCGACGCCCTGTCCAAGGGCGGCCGGTTGCTGGCCGGCGGCCAGCGCCACGCGCTGGGCCACAGCTTCTTCCAGCCCACCGTGATCGCGGACGTGACGCCGGACATGCTGGTGGCGAAAGAAGAAACTTTCGGCCCGCTGGCGCCGCTGTTCCGCTTCAAGACGGACGAGGAAGTGCTGGCCATGGCCAACGACACCGAATTCGGCCTGGCCGCCTACTTCTACTCGCGCGACATCGGCCGCATCTGGCGCGTGGCCGAAGGGCTGGAGAGCGGCATGGTGGGGGTGAACACGGGACTGATCTCGAACGAGATCGCGCCATTCGGCGGGGTCAAGCAATCCGGCCTGGGGCGCGAAGGCTCCAAATACGGCATCGAGGACTACCTGGTCATCAAGTACATCTGCATGGGCGGCATCTAAACGCCCGGGGGACAGTGCCAACGACCGTACACGGACTGATGTACGAATGTTGGCACTGCTCCCAACAGCTCTTTATTCAGCCTTGGCGGCGGCAGCCACCTGCTTCTGGCGCTGGCGTTCCATACGGGCCATCCAGAGGCTGGATGCGACCACGGCCACCGATACCACCAGAATGGTCAGCGCCGCCACGGCGTTCACGCGCGGATCGAGGCCCAGACGGGCACGCGAGAAGATCACGATCGGCATGGTCGAGGAACCGGGGCCGGACAGGAAGGCCGACAGCACCACGTCGTCGAGCGACAAGGTGAACGTGAGCAGCCACGCCGATCCCAGCGCCTGCGTGATGTTGGGCAAGGTGACGAGGAAAAACACTTGGTGCGGCTTGCAGCCCAGGTCCATGGCCGCTTCCTCCAGCGACTTGCTCATCTCCTGCAAGCGCGACTGCACCACCACGGCCGCATAGGCCATGCCCAGCAGCGTGTGGCCCAGCCAGATCGTCATCAGGCCCCGCTCCGGGAAGCCGAACATCTTCTGCACCGACACCAGCATCAGCAGCAGCGACAGGCCGATAATCACTTCCGGCATCACCAGCGGCGCGCTGACCATGCCCGTGAACAGGGTACGGCCATGGAAGCGCTGGTAGCGGTCCATCACGAACGCGGCAAACGTGCCCAGGATGACGGAGGCGAACGCCGTCAGCACGGCGATCTTGAGCGACAGGCCGAAGCCGGAGATGATCTCCGTGTCGTTCATCAATTCGCCATACCACTTGGTCGAAAAACCGCTCCACACCATGTCCTGGCGCGAGCTGTTAAACGAGAACACCACCAGCACCACGATGGGCAAATACAGGAACACATAGCCCAGCGACAGCCAGCCGCGTCCGAACCAGCGTTGAATCAAATTCTGTCCGTTCATGCGCGCCCCGCCATCTGTTGTTCCGCCTTGTATTTGTTGAAGATCGCCATCGGCACCAGGATCAGCAGGATCACCACCACCGTCACGGACGACGCCATCGGCCAGTCGTTATTGGTGAAGAATTCGTCCCACAGCACGTGGCCGATCATCAGCGTTTCGGGACCACCCAGCAGCTCAGGAATCACGTATTCGCCCACGGCCGGGATGAACACCAGCATGGAGCCGGCGATGATGCCCGACTTCGACAGCGGCACCGTGATGCGCCAGAAAGTCTGCATGGGCGTGGCGCCCAGGTCGGCCGCCGCTTCCAGGAAGCGCACATCCATCTTCACCAGGTTGGCGTACAGCGGCAGGATCATGAATGGCAGGTAGGCGTACACCATGCCGATAATGAGCGAGAACTGGGTGTTCATCAGGTGCAGCGGTTCCGCGATGGCGCCCACGCTGATCAGAAAGTGATTGAGGATGCCGTTGTTGGCCAGGATGCCCTTCCAGGCGTAGATGCGCAGCAGGAAGGAAGTCCAGAACGGCAGCATCACCATCATCATCAGCACCGGCCGCACGGTCGGTTTGGCGCGCGCCATGAAGTAGGCGAACGGGTAGCCGATCAGCAGGCACAGGGCCGTGGTGATGGCGGCGAACTTGATCGAGCTCAGATACGTCAAGCCGTACAAGTCGTCCTGCGCGATGAACAGGTAGTTCGAGATCTTGAGCTTGAAGGTGATGACGCCATCCACCAGCGTCATCAAGGTGCCGAAGGGATTGGTCGCATCGGGTTCCGTGAAGCTGATGCGCATCACGATCAGGAACGGCACCAGAAAGGCGCACACCAGCCAGAAGAACGGCACGGCGATCACCAGCCGGCGGCCCGTGATCCAGCGCAGCGTGAACAGATGCAGCAGCTTGTCGAACAGAGTTTTCATGGCCGCTCCGCGTCAGCTGGTCAGCACGACGACGTCCGCGCCGTCCCACCACGCATACACGCGCTGGTCGCGGCGCAAAGCCGTATCGTCGTGGCGGGCCGCATTGGTGCGCGAGACTTTCAATTCCATGCCGCTTTCGAGTTTCACATGGTAGCGCGTCTCGTTGCCGAAATAGGCCATGGCCGTGACCACGCCCTGCACACTGTTGTAGCCATGCTCGCCCGCGTGGGCGCGCTGCTCCGCTGTCGGCGCCTCGGCTTGCAGGCAGATTTTTTCCGGCCGCACAGCCACTGACACGGCCATGTTGTCCGTTCCAGTGATGCCGTGGGTGACGTAATGCCGGCATTCCGGCGAGTCGATGACGACGTGGTCCGGCTGGTCGTCCTTCACGCGGCCGTCGAACAGATTGACGCTGCCGATGAAGTCGGCCACGAAGCGGCAGTTGGGCGTCTCGTAGATTTCGCCCGGCTTGCCCACCTGGAGAATGCGCCCTTCGCTCATCACGGCGATGCGGGTGGCCATGCTCATGGCCTCGTCCTGGTCGTGGGTGACCATCACGCAGGTCACGCCGACCTGCTCGATGATGTTGACCAGTTCCATCTGGGTACGTTCGCGCAGCTTCTTGTCCAGCGCGCCGAGCGGTTCATCCAGCAGCAGCAACTGCGGACGCTTGGCCAGGCTGCGCGCCAGCGCCACACGCTGCTGCTGTCCACCGGACAGCTGGTGCGGCTTGCGCTTGCCGTAGGCTTTCAACTGCACCAGGTCCAGCATCTGATCGACGCGCTGCGCCACCTCATCCTTGGGCAGGCCATCACGGCGCAGGCCGAAGGCAATGTTGTCCCACACGGTCAGGTGCGGGAACAGCGCGTAGGACTGGAACATCATGTTGATGGGGCGCTCATACGGCGGCACGTTGATGATGTCCTTGCCGGCCAGCGTGATCTGGCCCGCCGTGGGCGTCTCGAAGCCGGCCAGCATGCGCAGCAGGGTCGATTTGCCGCAACCGGAACTGCCCAGCAGGGCGAAGATCTCGCCCTTGTCGATCGCGACCGACACATCGTTGACGGCCCTCACGCCATCGAATTCCTTGACCAGGTTACGTATCAGCAGAAAAGGCTGGCCGGATGCACTCGTGCCGGTGGCAGGTCGGTCTAATGTCATAGTGTCGGAATATAAAAATTATAAGAAGGACAGCGTATGGCAGGCCGGTCGCGGGCCGCCGTTGTGGACAACCCGTGATTATAGATGGAGCGCCGGGGATGGGGAATCTGCCTGTCAGACATGCAGCAACAAATGCTCGCGCTCCCACGGGCTGATGACGGTCATGAATTCGCGGTGCTCCAGTTCCTTGATGGCCGCGTAGACGTCGATGAAGCGCTCGCCCAGCACGTCGCGCAAACGCTCCTGGGCGCGCAGCAGTTGCAGCGCCTCCGGCAAGCCCTGGGGCAGCTCCAGCGGATGGTTGTAGGCGCTGTCCACCGTCATCGGCGTCGGTTCGATCTGCTCGACCATGCCCAGGTAGCCGCAGGCCAGCGTGACGGCCATGGCCAGATAGGGATTGGCGTCGGCGCCGATGATGCGGTTTTCCACACGCCGCTCCTGCACGCCGGAGACGGGCACCCGGAAGCCCACGGTGCGGTTGTCCATGCCCCACTGGACGTTGATGGGCGCGGCCGTGTGGCGCACGATGCGGCGGTAGGAATTCACATACGGCGCCATGATGGCCATGCAGGCCGGCGTATAGCGCTGCAGGCCGCCGATATAGTGATGGAACAGGGACGACGGCGCACCGTCCGCGTCGCTGAAGATATTGCGGCAGGTGGCCGCGTCGGCCACGCTCTGGTGCACATGCATGGCCGAACCGGGCTCGCCGCCCATGGGTTTGGCCATGAAGGTGGCGTACATCTTGTGCTTGAGGGCCGCCTCGCGCAGCGTGCGCTTGAAGTAGAACACCTTGTCGGCCAGCGCCAGCGCGTCGCCGTGCTGGAAGTTCAGGCCCATCTGGCCGGCGCCCGTCTCGTGGATCAGGGTGTCCACGTCCAGGTTCATCATGTCGCAGTAATCGTAGATATCCTCGAACAGCGGATCGAATTCGTTCACGGCGTCGATGCTGTACACCTGGCGCGACGTTTCCGCGCGGCCGCTGCGGCCGATGGGGGCCTTGAGCGGCAGATCGGGATCGATATTCTGCTCGGTCAGGTAAAACTCCAGTTCCGGCGCCACCACCGGTTTCCAGCCACGGTCCGCGTACAGCTTGAGCACGCGGCGCAGCACGGAACGGGGTGCGAAATCGACCAGCGTGCCGTCGGAAAAATAGCAGTCGTGGATCACTTGCGCCGTGGGGTCGGTGGCCCAGGGCACGGTGGTGATGGTGGTGGGGTCGGCCCGCAGGATCATGTCGCGGTCGGTGCTGGAGATGGCGCGGTCGTAGGCCGCGTCCTCGGTCGGGTAGTTGCCCGTCACCGTCATGCCCAGCACGGCCTCCGGAATGCGCATGCCGCGCTCCTGCGTGAATTTGGCACGCGGCAGGATCTTCCCGCGCGCCACGCCCGTCAGGTCGGGCACCAGGCATTCTATTTCGGTGACGCGTTTATCGTTGAGCCACTGATCCATGTCGGCATCAGTGAAATTGTCGCGGATAGGCATGTTTGCTCTCGACAGGCATGATCTGATGATCGATGAGCTAATTTACCATATTTCAAAAAGCCTCATTTCGGGATTGTGCTACATTTGTCGTACTTACGGAGGTTCCCATGTCCACCACGACCACGATCCGTTTGCCGGCGGAATTGAAGGCGCGGATCGCCAGCGCGGCCGAGCGCACCGGCAAGACCACCCACAGCCTGATACTGGAGGCGATCACGGAAAAAGCTGAACAAGAGGAACTGCGGGCCGGCATGGACGTCGAGGCCGACGCGCGCTTTGCCAACATCATCGCCTCCGGCCAGACCATACCGTGGGCCGACATGCGGCGCTATCTTGAAGACCGCATTGCCGGCCAGCCGGTAACACCGCCCACTGCAAAGAAGCCGCCCGGCTGAACATGGCACAGGTAGAACTCGCACCTGAAATTGCCGAGGACTTCGACCGCATCCTTGCCTACCAGGCGCAGCATCAGGTCGTGGATGGCCCCGCCCGCATCATGGAAATCGTTCATGCTATCGATGTGCTGGCCCACAACCCACTGATCGGCAGACCGACTTCCAATGGCAAGCGCGAACTTGTGATCGGCCGCCGGGGGCATGGCTACCTGGCCCTCTACCGATATGTGGAAGCCATCGACACGGTGTTCGTACTCGCCGTGCGCAGCCAACGCGAAGCGGGCTACGCACGCCCATAATGCCGGTCATCTCAAATTCGACTTGATCTGCAGGATACGCATTTGAGGTCACAATTTGTGACCTCAAATGCGCGATGGAGTCGCGTCTTCTTTGTCAGGCCGCCCGTTCCTCCGCCACCGCCACCCGCGTTTCCACCAGCAGCTTCTTGATCTCGGGCACGCAGGAGCCGCAGTTGCCGCCCGCTTTCAGGCAGGCCGTCACTTGCGCCACCGTCTGCAAGTCCTGCTGCACGATGGCGCCGCAGATGGTGTTGCGGCCCACGCCGAAGCAGGAGCACACGGTCGGCCCCGTATCGGCGCCCTTCTCCACCGGCTGGCCCACCAGCAGGCCCACGCGGTCGATCTCGCTCAACTCCGGCTTGGAGAACAACCCGGCCAGCCACGCGCGCGAGGGCATGTCCTGGCGCGGCGACAGGAAGATGCATTGGTCGATCTGGTCGTCCACCAGGTGCACGGCGCGGTACACGCCGGCGCTGCGGTCTTCGTATTCCAGCCAGTCGGCCTGCTCGCCCTGCACGCCCAGCAGGTCGCGCGCCCAGCTGGCGAAATCGGCGATGTTCTGGCGTCCGGCCAGTTCATAGCGGGCGAAATCGCGGCCCTGGATGCGGGTCCAGTGGGCCACGCTGTCGAGGTTCAGTTCACGGCGGCTCAGGATAAAGCCGTGCCAGTTCAGGCGGAACTGCTCCACCCGCACCGGCGTGTGCTTGAATTCCGGTTCGCCCGAGACGGGATCGACCACCGGATTCACCAGCGCGCCCACGCGCGCGTCCGACGCCGTCTGGCCGTTCCAGTGGATGGGGATGAACACGCTGCCGCGCGCGATGCCGCCGCCGTGCTGCACGCGCGCCACCATCGAGCCCCAGGCGGTGCTGATGCGCGCCAGTTCGCCGGCCCGCACGCCGTGCAGCAGCGCGTCCTGCGGATGCATGTCGACGAACGATTCGGCCACGTGGTCGGCCAGCTTGGGCGCCTTGCCGGTGCGGGTCATGGTATGCCAATGGTCGCGCACGCGGCCCGTGTTGAGCGCCAGCGGATAGTCTTCGCAAATCGCATTGACGGGCAGGCGCGGCGCAACGGCGATGAAGCGCGCCTTGCCATCCGCGTGGGCGAAACGGCCATCGCCGAACAAGCGGGCCTGGCCCAGCAGGTCGCCGGAAGCTAGCCGCGTCACCGGCCACTGCACCGGTTCCAGCGCGTCGTAGCCCTGCTGCCCCAGCCCGGCCAGCGCGCCGATATCGAAGGCGCGCGGCACATCATCGGCCGCGTTGCGGTAGCCGCTCAGGCGCGCGTGCTCGTCGAAGATTTCGTGCACGCTGTTGAAATCGAAACCCGTATAGCCCATGCGCTGGGCGAAGCGGCACAGGATCTGCCAGTCGGGCAGCGCTTCGCCGGGCGCCGGCAGGAAGGCGCGCTGGCGCGAGATGCGGCGCTCGGAATTGGTGACCGTGCCATCCTTCTCGCCCCAGCCCAGCGCCGGCAGCAGCACGTGGGCGCAGGCGTTGGTGTCGGTGTTCTGCATGATGTCGGTGGCCACCACCAGTTCGCACTTTTCCAGCGCGCGGCGGGCCTGGTCGGCATCCGGCAGGCTGACCAGCGGATTGGTGGCGATGATCCACACCGCCTTGACCTTGCCGTCCTCGATGGCGCGGAACAGGTCCACCGCCTTCAGGCCGGCCTTGTCGGCCATGCGCGGCGACTCCCAGAAGGTTTGCACCAGCTCGCGGTGTTCGCCCCGTTCCAGGTCCATGTGGGCGGCCAGCATATTGGCCAGCCCGCCCACTTCACGTCCGCCCATGGCGTTGGGCTGGCCCGTGATGGAGAACGGCCCCATGCCGGGCTGGCCGATGCGGCCGGTGGCCAGGTGGCAGTTGATGATGCTGTTGACCTTGTCCGTGCCGGCCGAGGATTGGTTCACACCCATCGAGAACGCCGTCACAACCTTGGCGGTGGCGGCGAACGATTCGTAGAACTCCATCAGCACCGGCAGTTCGATACGGCATTTGCGGGCCACGGCGGCCGGATCGGCGCAATCGACGTCGGCCGCCGCCACCGCTTCAGCCATGCCGTTGGTGTGGCGCGCGACGAAATCGGCGTCCACCGCGCCATTGCGGGCCAGGTAGCTGAGCAGGCCGTTGAACAGCCATACGTCCGTGCCCTGTTTCACGGACAGGTGCAGGTCGGCCAGCTCGCAAGTGGCGGTGCGGCGCGGGTCGATCACCACCAGCTTCACGTCCGGGCGGGTTTCCTTGATGCGGGCGATACGCTGGAACAGGATGGGATGGCACCAGGCCGTATTGGAGCCCACCAGCACCACCATGTCGGCCAGTTCCAGGTCTTCATAGCTGACCGGCACCAGGTCTTCGCCAAAGGCGCGCTTGTGGCCGGCCACAGCCGACGACATGCACAACCGCGAGTTGGTGTCGATGTTGGCGCTGCCCACGTAACCCTTCATCAGCTTGTTGGCGATGTAGTAGTCCTCGGTCAGCAACTGGCCCGACACGTAGAACGCCACCGCGTCCGGCCCGTGCTGGGCGATGATGTCCTGCCACTGCCCGGCCACCCGGTCCAGCGCCGCATCCCACGACACCTGGCGCAGCGCGCCATCCTCGCGCACTTGCGGATGCAGCAGACGGCCTTCCAGTCCCAGCGTTTCGCCCAGGGCCGAGCCCTTGACGCACAGCTTGCCGAAGTTGGCGGGATGGTTGATATCGCCGGCGATATCAGTGCCGCCATCGCCATTGGGCGTGGCCTTGACGCCGCAACCCACGCCGCAATAGGCGCAGGTGGTGCGGACCGAGAGGGGATCGAGTGACAGGTTCACGATAAATTCCAGTTCAGGCTAGGCCAGTTCAGGCGGCGGCGCACAGCGCTTCGCCGAACAGCAGATGATGGCGGATAGGCCCGATGTCGGTACCCTTCTGGATCAGGCCGAAGTACCACGGCCCGTCTTGCACGTCGCCGTACAGCACGGCGCCGGCGATGCGGTTGTCCTTCAACACCAGGCGCTTGTAGACGCCCCGTTTGGCGTCGCGCAGCACCAGGTCTTCGCTGCCCTCGCCGCCGATGAAGTCACCCACCGAGTACAGGTCCACGCCCGTCACTTTCAGGCGGGTGGGCGAAGTCTGTTGCACGTAGCGGCGGTGGCCGGCGCCGGCCAGATGGGCGCCGCACACGCTCGCCTGTTCCCAGATCGGCGCCACCAGGCCGAAGGTGGCGCTGCGGTGCTGCACGCATTCGCCCACGGCGTACACGCGCGGATCGTAGGTCTGCAGCGTGTCGTCCACCACGATGGCCCGTTCGCAGTGCAGGCCGGAAGCCTTGGCCAGTTCGATGTTGGGGCGCACGCCGGCCGTCATCACCACCAGGTCGGCCGGGATCTCGGTGCCGTCCTTGAAGCGCACGGCCGTCACCCGGTCCGGGCCGACGATGGCTTCGGTCTGGGCGCTCAGCATGAAACGCAAGCCCTTCACTTCCAGCGCCTTTTGCAGCAACTGGGCGGCCGGCTTGTCGAGCTGCTGGTTCATCAGCGCGTCCGTCACGTGCACCACCGTCACCTCCATGCCCTGGCGCAGCAGGCCGTTGGCGGCCTCCAGGCCCAGCAGGCCGCCGCCGATCACCACCGCATGGCGATGGTTGCGCGACGCTTCCAGCATGGTTTCCACGTCCTGGATGTCGCGGAACGCGATCACGCCCGGCAGGTCGTGGCCCGGCACCGGAATGATGAACGGCTTGGAGCCGGTGGCCAGCAGCAGCCGGTCGTAACGCACTTCCCGCCCCGAGGCGGCGCGCACCACGCGCTTGCGGCGGTCGATGTGCACCACTGGGTCGCCCGCGTGCAGCGTGATGCCGTGGTCGACATACCACTGGCGGGTGTGCAGCATGATGTCGTCGATATTCTTTTCGCCGGCCAGCACGGGCGACAGCAGGATGCGGTTGTAGTTACCGTGCGGCTCGGCGCCGAACACGGTGATGTCGTACATGTCGGGCGCCAGCTTCTGCAGTTCCTCCACGGTGCGCATGCCCGCCATGCCGTTGCCGATGACAACCAGCGCCGGTTTCATAAACCTACCCAGACCTTCCCACCTTCGACGCGGGCCGGATAGGTGACCACCGAGTGCTCGGGCGATTCCAGGCACTCCCCCGTCTGCAGGTCGAAGTGCTGCTTGTAGATGGGTGAGGCAACCACGATGCGTTCGCCCAGGCTGCCCACCAGCCCGCGCGACAGCACGGCGGCCTGCGAGTTGGGATCGTAGTTCTCGATGGCGAACACGCGCGGGCCACCGTCTTCCACATGGAACACGGCGATCTGGGTGTCGTTGAGCAGGGCGCAAACGCCGGTGTTGGGCACGATCTCGTCGAGCGCGCAAACGGAAATCCAGTTATCGGTTTGAATATCGCGGTGCATGGTGTTCTCCTTTGCTGTGGCGGGTTAGGCTGCTTTGACTGCGATGGGAATCACGCGCTGGCGCTCTTCCGGGGTGGCGGGACGGATCTGGCCGCGCTCCTCCATGAACAACACGTTCTGGTCGGTCTGGTCGCTGTTGACGAAGTGACGGAAGCGCTTGCGGGTTTCCGGATCTTCCACGGCGGCCTTCCATTCGCAGGCGTAGGTGTTGACCACGTGCTGCATGTCCGCTTCCAGTTCGGCGGCGATGGCCAGCTTGTCGCCGATGACGACGTCCTTCAGGTAATCGAGGCCGCCTTCCAGGTTGTCGCGCCACACGCTGGTGCGCTGCAGGCGGTCCGCCGTGCGGATGTAGAACATCAGGAAGCGGTCGATGTAGCGCACCAGCGTGGCCTTGTCCAAATCAGAGGCAATCAGTTCGGCGTGGCGTGGCTTCATGCCGCCGTTGCCGCACACGTACAGGTTCCAGCCCTTCTCGGTGGCGATGATGCCCACGTCCTTGCCCTGCGCTTCGGCGCACTCGCGGGTGCAGCCGGATACGCCGAACTTGATCTTGTGCGGCGTGCGCAGGCCCTTGTAGCGGTTTTCCAGTTCGATCGCCAGGCCGACGGAATCGTCCACCCCGTAACGGCACCAGGTCGAGCCCACGCACGATTTAACGGTGCGCAGCGACTTGCCGTAAGCGTGGCCCGATTCGAAACCGGCCGCGATCAGTTCTTCCCAGATCAGCGGCAGCTGCTCGACGCGGGCGCCGAACAGGTCGACCCGCTGGCCGCCCGTGATCTTGGTGTACAGGCCGTATTTCTTGGCCACGGTGCCCACGGCGATCAGGCCATCGGCCGTCACTTCGCCGCCGGCCATGCGCGGTACGACGGAGTAGGTGCCATCCTTCTGGATGTTACCGAGGAAGTAATCGTTGGTGTCCTGCAGGCTGGCGTGCTCCTTCTTGAGCACGAAGTCGTTCCAGCACGAGGCCAGGATGCTGGCCGCCAGCGGTTTGCACACGTCGCAGCCCAGGCCCTTGCCGTGCTGCTTGAGCAGGTCGGCGAAGGTGGTGATCTTGCCGACGCGGATCAGGTGGAACAGCTCCTGGCGCGAGTATGGGAAGTGTTCGCACACATGGTTGTTGACGGCCATGCCCAGCTTCTTCATTTCCGACTTCATGATCTGGGTCACCAGCGGCACGCAGCCGCCGCAAGCCGTGCCGGCGCCGGTGCAGGACTTCAGGTCGCCGATGCTGGTGGCGCCGCCGCCCACGGCGTCGCACAGCGCGCCTTTCGAGACGGCGTTGCAGGAGCAGATCTGGGCGCTGGCCGGCAGCGCGTCCACGCCCAGGCCGGGCTTGGCCTGGCCGTCGGACTGGGGCAGGATCAGGAATTCAGGCGACTCGGGCAACTCGATCTTATTGAGCATCATTTGCAGCAGGGTGCCGTATTCGCTGGCGTCGCCCACCATCACGCCGCCCAGCAGGTATTTGCCGCAGTCGGAGACGACGATTTTCTTGTAGATCTGTTTGCGCTCGTCGGTGAACTGGTAGGAGCGGCTGCCTTCCTCCTTGCCGTGCGGGTCGCCGATACTGGCCACGTCCACGCCCATCAGTTTGAGCTTGGTGCTCATGTCGGCGCCCGTGAATTCCGCCTCATGCTCGCCCAGCAGATGCTTGGCGGCGATGCGGGCCATGTCGTAGCCGGGGGCCACCAGGCCGAACACCTGGCCGTTCCACAGCGCGCATTCACCGATGGCGTAGATATCCGGGTCCGAGGTCAGGCACTGGTTGTTGATCGAGATGCCGCCGCGTGGGCCGATGGCCAGGCCGCTTTCGCGCGCCAGGTGGTCGCGTGGACGGATACCGGCCGAGAACACGATCATGTCCGTGTCCAGGTGGCTGCCGTCGGCGAATTCCATGCGGTGGGTGCCTTCTTCGCCATCGACGATGGCGGTGGTGTTCTTGCCCGTGTGGACGGTCACGCCCAGGTCTTCAATCTTCTGGCGCAGCACGCGGGCGCCGGCGTCGTCCACCTGCACCGCCATCAGGCGCGGCGCGAATTCGACCACATGGGTTTCCAGGTTCATGTCGCGCAGGGCCTTGGCGCATTCCAGGCCCAGCAGGCCGCCGCCAATCACCACGCCCCTCTTGGAACGCTTGCCGCAGGCGAGCATGCCTTCCAGGTCTTCGATGGTGCGGTACACGAAGCAATCCTTGCGGTCCTTGCCCGGCAGTTGCGGCACGAACGGGAAGGAGCCGGTGGCCATCACCAGTTTGTCGTACGACAGCACTTCGCCGCTGCGCACGGTGACGGTCTTCTCCGCGCGGTCGATGGCGACCGCGCGGGTGTTCAGCTTGAGCAGCAGGTTGCCGCGCTCAAAAAATCCGGGCGGCACCAGCGACAGCTGTTCGGCCGTGGTTCCCGAGAAATATTCGGACAGGTGAACGCGGTCGTAGGCCGGACGTGGCTCTTCGGACAGCACGGTCACGTGCAGATCGCTGCTGTCACCCAGCGTTTCCAGGAATTTTTGGCCGACCATGCCGTGGCCGATGACGATGATTTTCATGATGCGGTTCCTTATGCTCGTTTACTTTTATGCTGCGATCTTGGAGGGCATAGCCGCCGATTCCATGGTTTCGCTGGAGAAGCGGGCCGCCAGCGCGCACAGCGCCGAGATGCCCACCACGACGCCCAGCACACTCAGGGTTTGTTGCGTGTTGCCCAGGCCCTTCATCAGGAAGCCCGCGGCCACCGCGCCCACGTTGCCGCCGGCGCCGATGATGCCGGCCACGCCGCCCAGGGCGCGCTTGTCGACGAAGGGCACCAGCGCGTAGGTGGCGCCGCAAGCCATGTGGGTGAACAGGCCGAAGGTCAACATGGCGATCACGGCGTAGGTGGCGCCATCGGCGTTGGCGAACCACAGCAGGCCGGCGCCTTCGCCGATCATCATCACGAACAGCAGCGTGACGCGGCTGTTCAGGTCACCGCGCAGGGCGGCCTTGTCGGACACCCAGCCGCCCAGGGCACGGGCGAACAGGGCCAGCAGGCCGAAGCTGCCGGCGGCCAGGCCGGCCGACTTGACGGAGAAACCGAAGTGGTCGACGTAGTAGATGGCGGCGATGTTGTGGATGAAGATCTCGATGCCGAAGCAGGCGCCGTAGGTGACGAACAGCAGCCATACCCGGTGGTTGACGGCGGCCAGCTTGAAGCTGTCCCAGCCACCTTTCTTGCCGCCTTCGATAGGGATGCCGGCGGCGCGCATGTCGCTGTAGTTGCCTTCCGGGCAGTCCTGGGTATAACGGTAGTAGACGCCGGCCATGATGATCATCAGTACGCCCGGCACCATCAGGGCGGCGCGCCAGCCCATGGTTTCGCTGACACCGGCCATGACCATGGCGCCCATCAGCAGCGGCATGGCGGCCTGCGCCGCGCCACCACCGGCGTTACCCCAGCCGGCGGCGGCCGCGTTGGCCGTGCCCACCACTTTCGGCGCGAACATGACCGAGGTGTGGTACTGGGTGATCACGAAGCTGGCGCCCACGGCGCCGATGCCGAGGCGGAACATCAGGAAGCTTTCATAGCTCTGGGCGAAGGCCACGCCGATCACGGGGATGGCGCCCAGCAGCAACAGGGCGGTGTAGGTCTTGCGTGGGCCGAAGTGGTCGCACAGGGGGCCGACGATCAGCCGCACCAGGATGGTGATGGCGACGGCGGCGATGTTGATGTTGGCGATCTGCGCCACGCTGAGGTTGAACTCGCCTTTAATTACCGGCATCAGCGGCGCGCAGGCGAACCAGGCGAAGAAGCAGACGAAGAACGCCATCCAGGTCAGATGGAAGGCCCGCATTGGCGGGGTGGAGATCGAGAAAAGCTTGATGCTGTTCGCTTTGCTGGTCATTTTTATTTCCCGTTAAGAAAATGCAAACGGCGTCCGCCCCACTCAGATCTTCAGATCAGGTTGGGCGGACGCCGTTGTCCTGCCGGTCCATCGTTAGACCGGCGAAATTTGGTGGGGATCGCCTTTGATCCCTTACCTTAGCTATTGCAAGAGGTGTGCCAGCTGTGCAGGAGGGGCATTGCAGGGGGCGCGGCGGGGAAAAGGCGGGAAAATGGGAGAAAAGCGTTGCTTGAGGGCTAGATGGGGGCGGGTTTGGTGCGATGTTGCGGTGCAGCGACGCACGCTTACGGTGCATGCCGCCCCATCAAAATAATCGGGGACGTAACACCATTTACCCACAGGGCAATGCCCAAAGGGAAAATGGTGTTACGTCCCCGATTTTACGTTGGCCTGAGGGAAAACCGTGTTACGTCCCCGATTTTAGCGGCTGGCAATGGCGAGGGCGGGCTGGGCGAGCGCCGCTTGCCAGTCGTCGGCGCAACGGACCACGTCGCCGATGACGATGATGCTGGGGCTGCCCAGGCCGCTGGCGCGCAGCGCGGCCGGCAACTCGCCCAAGGTGGTGAGCAACTGGCGCTGGCCGCTGCGGGTGGCCGACTGCACCACGGCCACCGGCGTGGACGGGGCTGCCCCGCCATCGAGCAGGCCAGCCTGGATCGCCTCGCAGCGCGCCACGCCCATATACACCACCAGCGTCAGCTTGCTCTGGGCCAGTGCGGCCCAGTTCGGTTCGGAAGCGGCATCCTTGCCGTGGCCCGTGACGAACACGGCGCCCTGGCTCCAGGCCCGGTGCGTGAGCGGCACGCCCAGCGTGCCCGGCGCGGCCAGCCCGCTGCTGATGCCGGGGATCACGTCGACGGCGATGCCTTGCGCCTTGAGCGTGGCCCGTTCCTCGCCGCCGCGGCCGAACAGATAGGGGTCGCCGCCCTTCAAGCGCACCACGTGGTGGCCGGCACGGGCTTCGGCCACCATCAGCCGTTCGATGAATTCCTGCGGCGTCGATTCGCAGCCGCCGCGCTTGCCCACCTGGATCACGCGCGCCCGCGGGGCGTGCACCAGGATTTCCGGATTCACCAGGTCGTCGATCAGCACCACGTCGGCGGCGGCAATGGCTTTCACTGCCTTGATGGTCAACAGGTCCGGGTCGCCGGGACCGGCGCCCACCAGGGTGACACTACCTTGCTGGTTCATGGTGTTTCTCCTTAAAAGGTTGCTGCTACCGCCGGGGCCTGGGCCCGGTGGCGGATCGCAAATGCGGCGGCGTAGGCGCGCGGGTCGCGGCCATCCCACACCACGCCGTCCATCAATTTGGAACTGCGCAACATGCTGTCGGGCACGGGCGTGCCGCTCATCTCGGCGGCCTGGCGGTACAGGCCAATCTGGTGCACATGGCTGGCCACGGCCAGGTATTCGGGGTCGCGCGTGACCAGGCCCCAGCGCCGCAGCTGGGTCATGAACCACATGCCGTCCGACAGATAGGGGAAGTTGGCGGCGCCGCCGGCATGGAATTGCAGGCAATACGGGTCTTGCCAGCTCTCGCCCAGGCCGTTTTCGTAGTGGCCCAGCGCGCGCGGCGCGATCACGTCGCGGGTGGTGTTGACGTAGCTGTGGCCGGCCAGGATTTCCAGTGCAGCCAGCTTGTTGGCGGGCGACGCCTCGATCCACTTGCCCGCGTCCAGCACGGCCGCCACCAGCGCGCGGCAGGTGTTGGGATGGTGCTTGACGAAGGCGGCCGTGGTGCTGAGCACCTTTTCCGGGTGATCGGGCCAGATCTGCTGGCTGGTGGCCGCCGTCACGCCCACGCCGTCGGCCACGGCGCGGTGGCCCCACGGTTCGCCGGCGCAAAAGCCGTCCATGTGGCCGGCGCTCAGGTTGGCCACCATCTGCGTGGGCGGCACCGTGATCACGCGCGCGTCGCGGATCGGGTCCACACCGTTCGCGGCCAGCCAGTAGTACAACCACATGGCATGGGTGCCGGTGGGAAAGGTCTGGGCGAAGGTGTAGGTACGGGGCGCACCCTGCATCAGGGCGGCCAGCGAGGGGCCGTCCACGGCGCCCTGCTCGGCCAGCCGGCGCGACAGGGTGATGGCCTGGCCGTTGCGGTTCAAGTTCATCAGGATCGCCATGTCCTTTTGCTGCCAGCCCACGCCCAACTGGGCGCCGTAGACCATGCCGTACAGCATATGGGCGGCATCCAGCTCGCCGCTGACGAGCTTGTCGCGCACGCCGGCCCAGGAGGCTTCCTTGCGCAGCACGATCTTGATGCCGTATTTCTCGTCCATGCCCAGCACGGACGCCATCACCACGGTGGCGCAATCGGTCAGTGGATTGAAACCGATCTTGACGGTCTGCTTCTCCGGTCGCAGTCCGGCGCTCATGGCCGTGCTCCCTGTGGCTCGCTAGTCTGCTGAGTGCGTGTCATCGCAAGATCTCTCCATCTGCAAATAAAAAGGCGTCCCTCGGCATGCACCGTGTCATGCGGAAGAGACGCCCTTGTCTCGTGCGGTCCGGCCGCCGTTGGCCAGAGTTGCTACAGGATAGAAGTGCAAGGACCATGCCATGCATTTGAGGGGATTTTCCCGCTACAAGACGGGGAAAAACGCACTGTTATTGTGCCGCGCACCAAATTGGACGGCGTTCAGCCCAGCAAGTCCTCGACATCGAGGATGCGCTGCGCGATTTCGGCCAGCTTGAGGTTCTTGTTCATGGCCATGTTGCGCAGCTTTTGGTAAGCCTGGTCTTCCGTGAGCCGGTGGCGGGCCATCAGCAAGCCCTTGGCGCGCTCGATCACCTTGCGCTCGGCCAGCTTGTGCTTGGTGTCCGACAACTCGGTGAGCAGCTTTTGCTCCTGCTTGAAGCGGGCCAGCGCCACGTTGAGCACCGGCTTGATGCGGTCAGCCTTGAGGCCGGCAACGATGTAAGCGCTCACTCCGGCCCGCATGGCCTGTTCCATGGACTTTTCGTCCTCGCTTTCCGTGAACAGCACGATGGGCCGGCGCTCGTCGCGGGTGGCCACGACGATGTGTTCGAGCACGTCGCGGGCGTCCGATTCGGCGTCGATGATGATCATGTCCGGCTGCAACTGGGCGATCTGGTCGGGCAGATACATGTCGGCCGGCAGCGAGGCGACGATGTCGTAACCGGCTTCCTGCAAGCCCGCGCGCAGGGCCTGGGCCCGCGCCGCTTGGGCGCGCTGAGCCACATCGCCCGCGTTGGCGGCCGTGATGACGGTGTTGACGATGACGATACGGAGGTTGCGCATGGCTGGGTCTGGTGGCAGCCGGGGATTCATGGCGTGCAAAAGTTAAGCTTCATACATACAGTATAAGCAAGAAATACACCATGCGCAGGAGAGGATGGGGGCGAGCGGACGGGTTGCCCCGTACCGCTCGTCCCGGCGGCCGCGTCAGGCTGGCTGCTGGCCGTACTTTTGCAGGCGGTTGGCCAGGCGTGGCGCCAGGTCCTCGCTGGACGTGACGGTCATTTCCAGGTCGTTCAGCAAACCATCCTTAAGGCCGTAGACCCAACCGTGCACGGTCAGTTCCTGGCCCCGGTCCCACGCATCCTGCACGATGGTGGTCTGGCACACGTTGATCACCTGCTCCACCACGTTCAGTTCGCACAGGCGTTCCGAACGGGCGTTGGTGTTGAGCACGGTGCCCAGGTAGCGTTCATGCTTCTGGTGCACGTCCTGCACGTGGCGCAGCCAGTTGTCGGCCAGGCCCACGCGGGTGCCCGTCATGGCCGCGTGCACGCCCTTGCAGCCATAGTGGCCCACGATGATCACGTGCTTGACCTTGAGCACGTCGATGGCGAATTGCATCACGGACAGGCAGTTCAAGTCCGAATGCACCACCACGTTGGCGATGTTACGGTGCACGAACACGTCGCCCGGCGCCAGGCCCAGCAGTTCATTGGCCGGTACCCGGCTGTCGGAACAGCCGATCCACAGGTATTCGGGCGAAGCCTGCTGTGCCAGGCGCTTGAAAAACTCGGGATCGCGCTTGACCTCCGATTCGGCCCACTGCTTGTTGTTGCTCAGCAGGTCTTGCAGGGGGGAATTACCGATCACTTGCTCGTTCATTTCGTCCTCTCAACATAATAAAACCGCCGGTCTGTCCCGAAGGGCATGGCGGCGGTTTGTCAGCGGACGCCGCAGCGTCCTGGATGGGTGCTGCGGATTCTACCTGAAATTACTCAAAGAAGTCTTTGACCTTGTCTTTCCAGGTCTTGCTCTGCGGGCTGTGCTTGGCGCCGCCCTCGGTGGTGAGCTTCTCGAAGTCGCGCAGCATGTCCTTTTGCTTCTCCGTCAGCTTGACCGGGGTTTCCACCGCCACGTGGCAGAACAGGTCGCCCGCGTAACCGGAGCGCACGCCCTTGATGCCCTTGCCTTTCAGGCGGAAGGTCTTGCCCGACTGGGTGCCTTCAGGAATCGTGAACGACACCTTGCCCGACAGCGTGGGCACTTCGATATCGCCGCCCAGGGCCGCCTTGGCGAACGAAATCGGCATTTCGCAATGCAGGTCGTCGCCTTCGCGCTGGAACACGGCATGCGGCTTGATGTGGATTTCCACGTACAAGTCGCCCGACGGGCCGCCATTGGTGCCCGGTTCGCCGTTGCCGGACGAGCGGATACGCATGCCGTTGTCGATACCGACCGGAATCTTCACTTCCAGCGTCTTGTTGCGCTTGATACGGCCCGCGCCGCCGCAAGGCGAGCAGGGGTCGGTGATGATCTTGCCCGTGCCATGGCACTTGGGGCAGGTCTGCTGGATGCTGAAGAAGCCTTGCTGCATGCGGACCTGGCCGTGGCCGCCGCAGGTGGAGCAGGTCGATGGCGAGGTGCCGGGCTTGGCGCCGGAACCGTGGCAGGTATCGCACTTGTCCCACGACGGCACGCGAATGGTCGTGTCGAAGCCGTGCGCGGCCTGTTCCAGCGTGATTTCCAGGTTGTAGCGCAAGTCGGCGCCGCGGTACACCTGCGGACCGGCGTTGCGGCCGCGGCCGCCGCCACCGAAGATGTCGCCGAAGATGTCGCCGAACGCGTCGCCGAAGCCGCCCGCGCCGCCGCCGAAGCCACCGCCGCCACCCATGTTGGGATCGACGCCGGCGTGACCATAGCGGTCGTACGCTTCGCGCTTCTCCGGGTTGGTCAGCATCTCGTACGCTTCTTTGACTTCCTTGAACTTCTCTTCCGACTCTTTGCTATCCGGATTGCGGTCCGGATGGTATTTCATTGCCAGTTTGCGGTAAGACTTCTTGATCTCGTCTTCCGTGGCATTTTTTGCGACACCCAGTGTCTCGTAGAAATCACGCTTTGCCATGTTGTCGGCACCTTGCTGTATTTACTGATGTACTGATTATGCGAAAAAGCCGAGCGACCACCATCAGGCTCGCCCGGCTCGGCAGGAGCGTGCGGCCGGGGTTCAAACCCCAGCCGCGCAGATGCCAGGATTACTTGCTGTCCTTGACTTCCTTGAAGTCGGCATCGACCACGTCGTCCTGTGGCTTGGCCTGCTCTTGCGCGCCAGCGTGCTGCTGCTGGGCGCCTTCGCCGCCGGCCGCAGCCTGCTGGGCTTGCATGTCGGCATACATCTTCTCGCCCAGTTTCTGGGACGCGGTCGACAGTGCCGCCACCTTGGCGTCGATCTCAGCCTTGTCGCCGGCCTTGATCGAACCTTCCAGTTCCGTGATGGCCGCTTCGATCTTTTCCTTCTCGCCCGCTTCCAGCTTGTCGCCGTATTCGGTCAGCGACTTGCGGGTCGAGTGCACCAGCGCGTCGGCCTGGTTGCGCGACTCGGCCAGTTCCTTGATCTTCTTGTCCTCTTCCGCGTTGACTTCAGCGTCTTTCACCATTTTCTGGATTTCCGCTTCCGTCAGGCCGGAGTTGGCCTTGATGGTGATCTTGTTTTCCTTGCCGGTGGCCTTGTCCTTGGCGCCCACGTGCAGAATGCCGTTGGCGTCGATGTCGAAGGTCACTTCAATCTGTGGCGTGCCGCGTGCCGCTGGCGGGATGCCTTCCAGGTTGAATTCGCCCAGGCCCTTGTTGCCGGCCGCGATTTCACGCTCGCCCTGGTAGACCTTGATGGTCACGGCGGGCTGGTTGTCGTCGGCGGTCGAGAACACTTGCGAGAACTTGGTCGGGATCGTCGTGTTCTTGTGGATCATCTTGGTCATCACGCCGCCCAGGGTTTCGATACCCAGCGACAGAGGCGTCACGTCCAGCAGCAGCAAGTCCTTGCGCTCGCCCGACAGCACGGAACCCTGGATGGCCGCGCCCACGGCCACGGCTTCGTCCGGGTTCACGTCCTTGCGTGGATCCTTGCCGAAGAATTCCTTGACCTTTTCCTGCACCTTGGGCATGCGGGTCATACCGCCGACCAGGATGATGTCATCGATGTCCGACACTTTCACGCCAGCATCCTTGATGGCAATGCGGCATGGCTCGATGGTGGCCGAGATCAGCTCTTCCACCAGCGATTCCAGCTTGGCGCGGGTCATCTTCAGGTTCAGGTGGACCGGCGCGCCGTTCGCCATGGCGATGTAGGGCTCGTTGATTTCGGTCTGCTGCGACGACGACAGTTCGATCTTGGCGCGCTCGGCCGAAGCCTTGATGCGCTGCAGGGCGATCGGATCTTTTTTCAGGTCCAGGCCGTTGATCTTCTTGAATTCGTCGATGATGTAGTCGATCACGCGCTGGTCGAAGTCTTCGCCGCCCAGGAAGGTGTCGCCGTTGGTCGACAGCACTTCGAACTGCTTCTCGCCATCGACGTCAGCGATTTCGATGATGGACACGTCGAACGTACCGCCACCCAGGTCATACACGGCGATCTTGCGGTCGCCCTTTTCAGTCTTGTCCAGGCCGAACGCCAGTGCGGCGGCGGTTGGTTCGTTGATGATGCGCTTGACGTCCAGGCCAGCGATACGGCCGGCGTCCTTGGTGGCCTGGCGCTGCGAGTCGTTGAAGTAAGCGGGCACGGTGATGACGGCCTCGGTGACTTCTTCACCCAGGTAGTCTTCGGCCGTCTTCTTCATCTTGCGCAGCACTTCGGCGGAAATTTGCGGTGGCGCCAGTTTCTTGTCACGCACGCCGATCCAGGCGTCGCCGTTGTCGGCTTTCATGATCGAGTAAGGCATCAGGCCGATGTCCTTCTGCACTTCCTTTTCCTCGAACTTGCGGCCGATCAGACGCTTGACGGCGAACAGCGTGTTCTTGGGGTTGGTGACGGCCTGGCGTTTCGCCGGTGCGCCAACGAGGATTTCACCATCTTCCTGGTAAGCAATGATCGATGGCGTCGTGCGCGCGCCTTCGGCGTTTTCGATTACCTTTGGCTGACCATTTTCCATGATGGAAACGCAGGAATTTGTGGTTCCCAGATCGATACCGATAATTCTACCCATGATTTTTCTTCCTTATTTGCTAAAGTTCAGATGGTTCTAATGTGTGGAAACGCTGTACGTTTTCAAGTGCTTACCGCGAAATTTCCGTGCTTCGCCGCAGCCCCCGCTTACTTGGCCTGGGCCGCCGTCACGATGGCCGGACGCAGCAGGCGGTCGGCGATCATGTAACCTTTTTGCAGCACGGACACGACCGTGTTAGCTTCCTGCTCGGCCGGCACCACGGCCACGGCCTGGTGCTTGTTCGGATCGAGCTTCTCGCCCTGGGCTGGCATGATTTCCAGCAGGCGGTTCTTCTCGAACGCGGACGACAGTTGTTTCAACGTCATTTCGACGCCCTCTTTCAGGGAATCGAGCGAAGGCGACTCCACCTTCAGGGCCATTTCCAGGCTGTCCTTGACGGGCACCATGGCCTCGGCGAAGCTTTCCACGGCGAATTTATGCGCCTTGGCAACGTCTTCCTGGGCGCGGCGGCGGATGTTCTCGCCTTCGGCCTTGGCGCGCATGAAGGCGTCGTGCATTTCAGCCAGACGCGCCTCGGTGGCGGCCAGTTGCTCTTCCAGAGTGGGTTCAGCGGGAGTCGAAGCTTGGGCCGACGCCTGATCCGCCTCGGGATTAGGTACAGCTTGGTTTTCCTGATCTTGCATCTAAAAGACTCCTACATTCATAGTGTTTGACTAAGCTTTTACTACTGCACTGTGCAGGCAGATGGGGCTATCCCCTGTCGTTTCAAGGGGCTTTCCCGTCATCCGTCCGGCGCCGCCTGTGTCATGTAACAACGGTTACAAAACTTCCGATACGCGACGATTCCTTTTTGCTAAGAACCGGCTAGTATGTAAACAGACGGCCCAGCAGGCCGTTTTCCCGGGAGTGCCTCATCATGAAGTTGCCACTGATCGCAGCATCCATCCTCGCCTACATCATCCTGGCGACCGCTTGGCTGTGTTACACGGCCGATCCCCTGGGCCGGCTATTTTAACAGGCTGGCACTCGTCACTGCCAAGTGCTGATTATGCCGCGCCGGCGCGCGGAGTTCCAGCCCCCGCACCGCCATATCGCTTTTTATGCGGCGGCGCCCCGTTGCAGGGCCGCCTCGCGGCTTGATTCCGCCTCTTTTTTCAGCAGCGCGCGCTGGGCCGGCGTAGCCAGCGTGGGCCAGCCGACGAGATGCTGTTCGGCAATATCGGCCAGCGCCGCGATCCAGCCGGGGGCCACGTTCAGGCAGGGGATGTAGTGGAATTCGCGGCCGCCGGCCGCTTCGAAGTCGTGCCTCACTTCCATGGAAATCTCTTCCAGCGTTTCCAGGCAATCACTGGTGAAGCCGGGGCACAACACATCCACCCGACGCACGCCGTCACGCGCCAGTTGCTGAATGGTGGGCGCCGTGTACGGTTGCAGCCACTCGGCCTTGCCGAAACGGGACTGGAAGGTGACCACATATTGCTCCGGCGTCAGCTTGAGGCGGGCCGCCAGCAGCCGGGCCGTCTTCAGGCATTCGCAGTGGTAAGGGTCGCCCAGCAACAAGGTGCGCTTGGGTACGCCGTGGAAGCTGATGACCAGTTTATCGGGGCGGCCATTGGCGTCCCAGTGGGTGAGCACGGACTGTTCCAACGCGCCAAGATAGCCTTCGTGGTCATGGTAATGCTTGACGAAGCGCAGCTCGGGCACGTTGCGCACCCGCGCGTAGTGGCCGAACACGGCGTCATAAATGGAGCCGGTGGTGGTGCCGGAATATTGCGGGTAAGCAGGCAGCACGGCGATGCGCTCGCAACCGTCAGCCTGCAACTGGCCCAGCACTTCGGGCAAGGAAGGAGAACCGTAGCGCATGGCCATGACCACTTTCACATCGTGGCCCCGCTCGCCCAGCAAGCCTTGCAGGTATTGGGCCTGTTGCTGGGTATACACTTTCAGCGGCGAGCCTTCCCGGGTCCAGATCGACGCGTACTTGGCGGCCGATTTGCCCGAGCGGAAAGGCAGGATGATCAAATTCAAAATGCACCACCACACGGCACGGGGAATTTCCACCACGCGCGGGTCGGACAGGAATTCCTTCAGGTAGCGCCGCACGGCGGGCCGGGTGGCCGCATCGGGTGTGCCCAGGTTGACCAAGACGACGGCGCTGCGCGGCAGCTTGCCGTGCGTATGGGGTGGTTCTGGAAGAAAGGTCATGGCGAGCGGGGTGGTGGGCGGAGCTTGCCATTATAGTTAAGTTGACCAGCCCGGGGGGATGCATATTCCCCCCGCCGTCACGACGCCAGCAGCTCGCGCGCGTGCTTGCGCGTGGTGGCCGTGATTTCCAGCCCGCCCAGCATGCGCGCCACCTCCTCCACCCGCGCCTTGGCGTCCAGCACGTCGATGCGCGAGGCCGTCTTGCCGTTGTCCAGCGTGCTCTTGGCCACCTGGAAATGCTGGCCGGCCTGGCTGGCCACCTGCGGCAAGTGGGTCACGCACAGCACTTGCCGTTCCTGCCCCAGCCGGCGCAGCAAGCGCCCCACCACTTCCGCCACGCCGCCACCGATGCCGCTGTCCACTTCGTCGAAGATCAGGGTGGGCGTGGTGGTGGCGTTGGAGGTGATAACGGAAATGGCCAGCGCGATACGGGCCAGCTCGCCACCGGACGCCACCTTGGCTAGCGGCCGTGGCGCCACGCCGGCGTGGCCGGCCACCAGGAATTCCACCTGCTCCAGGCCGTGGCTGGCCGGCTCGCAGGCATTGAGCGCCACTTCGAAGCAGCCGCCCGTCATGTTCAAGTCCTGCATGGCGCGGGTGACGGCCTCGCCCAACTGGCGCGCGGCCTGCGCGCGCGTGGCCGACAGGCGCTGGGCCACGGCCAGGTAGGTTGCCTTGAGTTTTTCCTCTTGCTGGCGCAAGCCGTCCAGGTCGGTGGCGTCGGCCAGTTGGCGCAGCTTGGCCGCCAGCGCCGCGTGTTCCTCCGGCAGTTGTTCTTCCGTGACGCGGAACTTGCGGGCCGTGGAGTGGATCGCCTCCAGCCGCGCATCGACCTGGCGCAAACGGTCCGGGTCCAGCTCGACGCGGTCCAGATAGCTGTTGAGCGCGTAAGCCGCTTCCTGCAACTGGATGCGGGCCGGTTCGATCAAATCGACGATGGTTTGCAATTCCGTGTCGATGCCGGCCAGCTTGCCCAGCTTCTGGTTCAGGGCCGACAGTTGCGACAGCACGGGATGGTCGTCCGCTTCGGAAATGACGGCCAGCGCTTCCTGCGCCCCTTCCAGCAGGCTGGCCGCGTGCGACAGGCGGCTGTGCTCGTTGCTGATCTCGGTCCACTCGCCGGGGCGCACAGCCAGCTTGTCCAGCTCGCCCACTTGCCATTCCAGCCGCTCGCGTTCATACAGCACATTGGCGGCGTTGGTTTCATATTCCTCGCGCTGGCGGGCCAGCGCGCGCCATGCCTTGTAGGCGGCGGCCACGGCCTTGCCATCGTCGGCCGCCGTGGCACGCGCGCCGCCGTCGGCCGATGATGGCAAGGCCTGGTGGTCCAGCAGCACACGCTGGGCGTCGGCCTTGAGCAGCGATTGGTGAGCGTGCTGGCCGTGGATGTCCACCAGCAGGTCGCCCAGTTCGCGCAACTGGGCCGCCGTGGCCGCGATGCCGTTGATGTAAGCCTTGGAGCGGCCGGCGTTGTCGATCACCCGGCGCAACAGGGCACCGCCCTCGTCGGCCGCGTATTCATTCGCCTGCAGCCAGGCGGCCGCTTGCGGCGTGACGGCGAAGTCGGCCGTGATGTCGGCCTTGGGCGCGCCTTCGCGCACCACGCTGGCGTCGCCGCGCCCGCCCAGCGCCAGCGTCAGCGCGTCGATCAGGATGGACTTGCCGGCGCCAGTCTCGCCCGTGAAGACGGAAAAGCCGGCGGAAAATTCCAGTTCTATCGTGTCGACGATGACGAAGTCGCGAATGGTCAGGGTACGCAGCATGGTGGATGAGTGGTGGTCGCTGGAGGGAGGGTCGGTGGGCCGGCGTTAGCTGAGCTTGCCTTCGCCGGACGGGTATTCGTTCCAGTGCAGCTTTTCGCGCAGGGTGTTGTAGTAGCTCCAGCCTTCCGGGTGCAGGAAGGTGATCGTGTGGGGTGAACGCTTGATCAGGATGCGGTCATGCGCCACCAGGCTGGCGAAAGTCTGCATGTCGAAATTGACGCTGATGTCGCGCCCGCGCATGATCTCGATCTCGATCAGGCTCGATTCGGGCAGCACGATGGGCCGGTTCGACAGCGCGTGCGGCGCGATCGGCACCAGGCCGATGCCGCCCAGGCTGGGGTGCAGCAGCGGACCGCCGGCCGACAGCGCGTACGCCGTGGAGCCGGTGGGGGTGGCGATGATCAGGCCGTCCGAGCGCTGGTTGTACATGAAGTGGCCATCCACATCCACCCGCAGCTCGGCCATGCCGGCGCCGGCGCCGCGCGCCACCACCACGTCGTTGACGGCCATGCCCACGTGGATCACCTCGCCATCGCGCAGCACCTGGCCTTCCAGCAGCGAACGGCGCTCGGTCTGGAAGCTGCCGGTGAGCATCTTGGCCAGCACGTCCAGCATGCCGTCCAGCGGAATGTCGGTCATGAAGCCGAGCCGGCCCTGGTTGATGCCGATCAGCGGCACATCGTACGGCGCCAGCTGGCGCGCGATGCCCAGCATGGTGCCGTCGCCGCCCATCACGATGGCCAGGTCCGCGTGGGCGCCGATGTCGACGGCGTTCATGGCCCGGGCGCCCGTCAGGTCCAGATGGGATGCCGTCTCCTCCTCGAACACGACCGCGTGGCCCCGGCGCTCCAGGAAGGAAACGATGCGGCCCACCGATTCCTCGATGCCGTCCGTGTTCTGGCGGACAGCGAGCGCGATGGTGTGGAACGGGACATGCAAGTCAGGCATAGGGATCTCGGCGTAGTGAGGGGGAGCGACACGCAGCAGAGTAACCGATAACGCCCGCTTCTGCCATAAACCGCGCGGCCGCCACGCGCTGGCCGGATACCCGGCCGCACGCCTGCACGACTCAACCGTCGAATACTGTATATGCGCACAGTATAGTGCGGCGACCGGGCGCTGGCAAGCGAAGCCGCCTCAGCCTCTCAATGGCCGGCAGTCAACACGCCGGCGCCGACGGTGAACAGGAAGCCGATGGCCATGGTCACGGAATAGGCCGCCATCAGCGCCAGCCAGCGCCAGGTCGTGGCGAACTTGCCGCCCTGGTAGACGCGGCGCATGGCCCAGGGCAAGTAGCCGAGCAGCCAGATCCACAGCGCGAATTGGGCGACGCCGGGCATGGGCAACATCAGGCACATGAACAGGAAGAAGGCGAAGGCGTTCACATGCAGCGCGAACAGCAAGTGCTCGCCGTAGCGCCGGCCTGAACCCAGGTACAGCAATTTCAGATACAGCGCGAATAACGGCAACAGCAGGAACATGGCATATGGCGCAAAATGATAAAAACCTGCCGTGAACACATCCACCCGTTGCGCGTCCGTCAGGCCGGACAGGTATTGCTCCTGATGCTTGAGCTTGTCCGCGCCGGCCGGCCAGAAACCCTTCAGGCCCGTGACCAGCAGATCGCCTTCGCCATCGTCGTCGAAGAACACCACCTCGCCCCGCTGCGGCTTGGCGGGCGCGGCGTGGGCCTGGGCTTGGGCCTGCGCCACATGGTGCGTGGCCGGGGTGGCCGCCGCGGACGTCGCCGCTTCCGAACTGGCGAGGTTGATGGGATTGACCAGCTTGATCAGCGCGAAGAACAACACGCTCAAGGTCAGGTACAGGCGCAATGGTTGGACGAAACGCACGCGCCGGCCCCGCACATATTCATTGGTCAGCGCGCCGGGCCGGAACAGCAGCCGTCCCAGCGTGCCCCACAGCTTGCCTTCCAGCGCCACGTAATGGCCGATGAACTCGTGCAGGAATTCGCGCGTGCTGGGTGGATGCAGCACTGTCTCCTGCCCGCACTGATGACAATAGTTGCCGCTGACGGTGGCCTGGCAATTGGCGCAGCGGGACGGCGCCGTGTGGCCATGGGCGTGGGCGGCGTGCAGTTCAGGTTTCAAGGTGCATCCTTCACTAACGGGGACCGGCATGGTCGTAAATTCAAAGATGGCGAAATGGTAACCGAGTTTGACCCCAAAAAGACAGCATCGCGGCACCGCGCTACGCACCGGCGGGCAAGCGCTCCCAATTGCGCGACCATCGGGCAGTGGGCGCGCTATGATGAAAACTTCAAGCCTTATCTGAAAGGCACCATCATGGCGACCACGAGCAAGCCCGGCACTGTCCAGGGCGGCGATCATTTGCCGCATGAACGCGACGAAACGACGGAAACGCCGCCGCCTCCGCGCAAGATCATTGAACAGGCGAGCAGCGATCTGGAACGCGGGCTGGTCGACACGGACCTGCATGGCGTGCGCGGCGTGGAGCAAGTCAAGCCCACCCGCCCCCACCCCGGCGGCGCCGCGCCCAAGCGGGACGTGCGGCGCGACTGACCGACGGCGGCCATGATGCGCACGCACATGTTGGCGCGGCCGTTAGTGCCAGGGTTGTCAGTCCCAAGGTCGTTAGTCCCATGGTTATTAGTCCCGGGCTTGTTATTGGCGTTGGCCTGCGTCCCCGCACCGGCCCAGCCCCAATACCCGCCCGGCTTCGGTCCCCACCCTGCCCTGCCCGAGCCGGAACGGTCGCTTATTCCGACAGTCGCCGTCGCCCCCGTGGCGCGCTGGCGTGAAGACGAGCGGCCCGTGCCCGCCGCCGGCTTTCAGGTGCAAGCGTATGCGCGCGACCTGGACCACCCGCGCTGGCTGTACGTGTTGCCCAATGGCGACGTGCTGGTGGCCGAAACCAACGCCCCCGGGCACCCCAACGCGGGCCACGGCGTACGCGGCATGATCACGCGCCACATGATGAAGAAAGCCGGTGCGGGCGTCGCCTCGGCGGATCGCATCACCCTGCTGCGCGGCGTGGCGACGGACGGTATGGCGATCGAGCGCAATGTGTTCCTCGACCAGCTCGCATCGCCATTCGGCATGGCGCTGGCCGGCCACGCGCTGTACGTGGCCAACACCGACGCCGTGCTGCGTTTCGAGTACCAGGACGGCCAGACCAGCATCACCACGCCCGGCAGCAAGGTGCTGGACTTGCCGGCCGGCCCGCAGAACCAGCACTGGGCCCGCAACCTGCTGGCCACTGCCGATGGCCGCACCCTGTACATTAGTGTCGGCTCCAGCAGCAACGTGGGCGACAATGGCCCACAGGCGGAAACGGGCCGCGCCGCCATCTGGCAGTTCGATCTCGCCAGCGGCCAGGCGCGCCCCTACGCGACCGGATTGCGCAACCCGGTCGGCATGGATTGGGAACCGCGCAGCGGCCAGTTGTGGACCACCGTCAACGAGCGCGATGAATTGGGCAACGACCTGGTGCCGGACTACCTGACGTCCGTGCGCGACGGCGCCTTCTACGGCTGGCCGTACAGCTATTTCGGCGCCCACGTGGACCAGCGCGTCACGCCCACGCGGCCCGACCTGGTGGAGCGCGCCGTGGCGCCCGACTACGCGCTGGGCGCGCACACGGCGTCGCTGGGGCTGGCCTTCTATCGTGGCCAGCTGTTTCCGCCCAGCTACCGCGATGGCGCCTTTATCGGCCAGCACGGCTCATGGAACCGGCGCCCGCCCAGCGGATATAAGGTGATCTTCGTGCCGTTCGCCAACGGTGTGCCATCGGGTCCGCCGCGCGATTTCCTGATCGGTTTCCTCGATCGCAACGGCACGGCCCATGGCCGTCCGGTGGGCGTGGCCGTGGCCCGCGACGGCGCACTGCTGGTGGCCGACAACGTGGGCAACACCGTGTGGCGCATCACGCCCAAGGCCCGCTGAGGCAGTGTTCCCAGCGCGCCTTATGTGCGTGCCCGTACGGAGGCGCGCGGGCGGCGGCGCCATGATGGCCCATCGCAAGCACAACAGGAGCACATCATGAAACGCACTGGAACGGCCGTCTGGAGCGGCGACCTGAAAGGCGGCAGCGGCAGGGTGGCGACCGAGAGCGGCATCCTCGACAACGTCTCCTACGGCTACCACAGCCGCTACGAACACGACGCCGGCACCAACCCGGAGGAGTTGCTGGGCGCGGCCCACGCGGCCTGCTTCACCATGACGCTGGCGGGCGAATTGGCCGCCGCCGGCATGAAGCCGCGCAGCCTGATCACCACCGCTACCGTCTCGCTGGGCAAAGCGGGCGACGATTACCAGATCGGCTCGGTGCACCTGAATTTGATCGCCTTCATTCCCGGCGCCAGCCAGGCCGCGTTCGAACGGGCGGCGCTCAAGGCCAAGCTGGAGTGTCCGTTGTCGCGCCTGTTGAACGCCAATATCACGCTGGATGTGCGGCTGGATCAATAAGGCCCCGGCCCGGCATGGTTGCGCCAAAACGCATAGAATGCGGCTTACTCTCCACCGTCATGAAAGACCACCATGCGTATTTTGCACACCATGCTGCGGGTAGGCGACCTGCAACGTTCGATCGATTTCTACACCAAGGTGCTGGGCATGAAACTGCTGCGCACCAGCGACAACCCGGAATACAAATACACGCTGGCCTTCCTCGGCTATGGCGCCAATCCCGAGCATGCGGAACTGGAACTGACCTACAACTACGGCGTGACCAGCTATGAGATGGGCACGGCCTACGGTCACCTGGCCATTTCGGCGGAAGATATCGTGCGCGCTTGCGAGGCCGTCAAGGCCAACGGCGGCAATGTCACGCGCGAACCGGGTCCGGTGAAAGGCGGCACGTCCGTGATCGCCTTCGTGACCGACCCGGACGGCTACAAGATCGAACTGATCGAACGCCAGTTCGACGGCGCCGGCGCCGGCCTGTAAGAAGTTGTTTCAAGATGACCATGGCTAGGCGTGGCGCCGAAGACAGTGCGCTTGCACGGCAAGGCGCCACAACGACGCCATGGGCTTTTTGAAATGACTTCTAAGCCAGCGCCAGCCCACCTTGCCTTGGCGCGGCGCTCCCGGACCGTGATGGCCGGCGCTGGGATCAGGCCGCGAAGCCGCCATCGATCAGCAGGTCCGCACCGGTGACGAAAGCGGCCTCTGGGCCAGCCAGGTAGGCGACCATGGCGGCGACTTCATCAGCGCGTCCGTGGCGCGGCAACGCCATCAGTCCGTGCAGGGAAGTCGCGAAGTCGCTATGGGCGGGATTCATATCGGTATCGATCGGACCTGGCGCGACGTTGTTGACGGTGATATTCCGGCCGCCCAGGTCGCGTGCCAGACCTTTCACCAGGCCACTCAGCGCGGACTTGCTCATCGCGTAAGCCGCACCACCGGCGAAAGGCATGCGCTGTGCATTGGTACTGCCGATGTTGATGATGCGCCCGCCCTCCGTCATGTGCGCGGCGGCCGCCTTCGCGGCGACAAAAACGGCGCGCACGTTGACCGCCACGGTTTTGTCGAAATCCTCCAGCGAGAACTGATCGAGCGGGCCCATCAGCAACACCCCGGCGCTGTTCACCAGGATATCCAGCCGGCCGAAACGCGCCGCGGCGTTGTTGATGGCATCGGTGAGCGCGGTGGCATCGCTGGCGTCGGCCCGGACCGCCACCGCCGTGCCGCCGGCCGTTGTGATCTCGGCGGCCAGTGCTTCGGCGGCGCTGGCCGAAGCGGCGTAACCGATGACCACAGTGGCGCCGTCACGGGCCAGCCGGCGGGCGGTGGCGGCGCCAATGCCGCGCGAACCGCCATTGATGAAAGCGACTTTACCGTTCAGATTGGTATTCATGATGATTTCCTTTCGGGTTGGTTGATGAACACAGTATGGGCGTCCCAATTACTTCCCGGTAGCCGGTAATCTGCGCTTACAGTTTCAACCGCTGGTATAAAATACATGCCATGACTACCGAATTGAGCAGCTATCTGGATGCGTTCATCGCGTCCTCGGACGAGGGCAGCTTCTCGGCGGCCGCCCGGCGCCTTGGGCTGACGCCGGCCGCCGTCAGCAAGAGCGTGGCCCGCCTGGAAAGCCAGCTCGGCGTGCGGCTGTTCCAGCGCAGTACCCGCAGCCTGGCGCTGACCACCGATGGCGAGCGCTTGTACGGACAGGTACGCCTGCCGTGGAGCGAAATTGACGATGCGCTGACCGAATTGCGTCAAGGCGCGGGCAAACCGGCCGGCACCTTGAAAGTCTCGATGGCGCATACGGTCGGCCGCCATTATCTGGTGCCGTTATTGGATGGATTTATTGAGCAATATCCCGACGTCATGCTGGACTTGCACTTCGATAACCGCCAGGTGGATTTGGTGGCGGAGGGATACGACGTGTGCATCGGCGGCGGCATCGAACTGACCGAGGGCCTGGTTGCCCGCGAACTTGCCCAGGTGAGCGTGGTGCTGGTCGCCGCGCCCGCCTATCTGCGGCGTTACCCGGCGCCGGCCATGCCAGGCGAGTTGGTCCGGCATCGGGGCTTGCTGCGCCGCTCGCTCGGTTCGGGCCGCTTGCTGGCGTGGACCTTGAAACATCGTAGCGGCCAGGAACTGGTCGCCTCGATCCGCCCGGTCGCCGTGTTCAACGATCCGGAAGCGATCGCACGCGCGGCGGCCTGCGGCATGGGCATCGCCATGCTGCCCTTGCCGCACGTGCTCCCCTTGCTGGAGAACGGGGAATTGGTAAGGGTGCTGCCCGACTGGCACGCGAACGCCTTACCCCTGTCGATCTATTACTCAAGCCGCAAGCTGGTTCCCGCCAAGGTCCGCGTGTTCGTTGACTATATGATCGAACACTTCCGCGCGAGCGGTCATCCGATACGTTTCAGCCAGGCCTGACCAAATCGTGGGGCCTTTTAATGGGCCAGCAGGGCGTTGACCGTGTCCAGGTCCGCCGGCTTGAGCGAACCGGCCGCCGCCTTCAGGCGCAGGCCGGCCATGATGGTGTCGTAGCGGGCCTTGGACAGGCTTTGCTGGGTCGAGTACAGCAGCTTTTGCGCATTCAGCACGTCGATGTTGATGCGCACGCCGACCTGGTAGCCCAGCTTGTTCGAATCGAGCGAGGACTTGCTCGACACTTCCGCCGCTTCCAGTGCCTTCACTTGCGCCAGGCCGCTGTTTACGCCGAGATACGCCTGGCGCGCGCCCTGCGCGGCGGCGCGCTTGGTCGCCTCCAGGTCGTTGCGGGCCTTGTCTTCCAGCGCGATCGATTCGCGCACCTTGCTGGTCACGGCGAAGCCGCTGAACAAGGGCACGTTCCACTGCACGCCGATGGAATTGTTGTTGGCCACGCTGCTGGCGGTCTGGTTGCTGTGCGCATTGCTGGCCACCAGGTTGACGGTCGGATAGTGGCCGGAACGGTTGCGCTCGATGTCGCGCTTGGCGATCTCCAGCTGCAGCTGGGCGCCCACGACGGCGTAGTTCTGGCCTTCGGCCGAGCTGACCCACGGTTCCATGGCGGCCGGCTGCGGCGCGGCGATGGTCACGCCGGCGCGCAGCGGCGCCAGTTCGGCCGGCGCCTGGCCGACGATCACTTGCAGCGCCGTGCGCTTGTTTTCCAGGTCGTTGATGGCGGCGAATTCCTGCGCCACCACCAGGTCATAGGCCGCCTGCGCCTCGTGGGTGTCGGTGATGGTCTGGGTACCCACCTCGAAGTTGCGCTTGGCCGAGGCCAGCTGTTCGGTGGTGGCCACTTTCTGGGCCTGGGTCGAGGTCAGGAAATCCTGCGCCGTCAGCACGTCGAAATACGCTTGCGCCACGCGCACGATCAGATCCTGCTGCGACTGGGCGTAGCTGGCCTCGGCGGCCGCCTGCACCAGTTTGCTCTGCTGGTATTGCTGCCAGCTGGCCCAGTTGAACAGCGGCTGGGTCAGCGTGACCTGGTAATTGTTGACGTGATAGTCGTTGTCGCGCTTGGGCGCGGGATCGACCTGGAGATCGCCCGAGTTGCGGCTGTTGGCCCCACTGGCCGAGATGAACGGCAGCAGGCCAGCCCGGCCCTGGGTGACGCGTTCCTGCCCCGCCGTCAGGCTGGCGCGGGCGCCGGCGAAGGTCGCGTCGTTGGCCAGCGCCTGCTGGTACACCTGGACCAGATCGGCCGCCTGTGCGTTGAACGTCATGAAAGCGCTGGCGATCAGCACGGCGATAAGGGGTCTCTGCATTGCGTTCTCCGTGGGAGTCATCAAAAAAAGTTAATCATATCAAAAAGACACCATCCATTGCCGCCGAGCCCAGCGCCGCGTCGCCGCGGCCTGATCCTGCACTGTTAATACTTGGGCATCGCGTGGTCGACCTGCACCGCCCAGGCGTGCACGCCGCCGGTCAGGTTGCTCACCTTGCCGAAGCCATGACGCTCCAGGAAGGCGGCCACCTGCAGGCTACGCGCGCCGTGGTGGCAGATGCACACGATGGCAGCATCCTCATCGAGATCGTCAATGCGGGCCGGAATGGTCTGCATGGGCATCAGGGTCGCGCCGGCGATGTGGCACGTCTCGAATTCCCATGGTTCCCGCACGTCCAGCAGGAAGGGGCTGGGGCGGGCCTCGTCGGCCAGCCAGTCCGCCAGTTCCAGCGCAGTCAGATGCTGCATGGTGCCCCGCTCAGAACGTGAAATGCGACGGCGCCGAGACTTGGCTCAGCGGCTTCACATTGGTTTCAAACAAAGTCCGGGTGTCGTAGCCAGCTTCACCGGTACGGGTGATCAGCTGCGCTTTCATCAGCGGCGCTTCACCGATGATGGCCACCAGGCGGCCACCGACCTTGAGCTGTTGCAGGAACGCTTCAGGCAAAGTCGGCAGGGCGCCGGAGACGACGATCACATCGTAAGGTGCACCTTGCGACCAGCCGTTGGCGCCATCGCCCAGCTCGACCGTCGCATTGGTCACGCCGTTGTCAGCCAGGTTCTTCTCGGCCAGCGCCTTCAGTTCCGACAGGATTTCCACGGTCGTCACATGACGGCCCTTGTACGCCAGCAGGGCGGCCATGTAGCCGCTGCCGGCGCCGATTTCCAGCACATTCTCGTGCTTTTTCAGTTTAACTTCCTGCAACAGGCGCGCTTCCAGCTTGGGCGAGAACATGCACTGGCCACCTGGCAGCGGGATTTCCGCGTCCACGAAGGCCAGGCTTTTGTGGGCGACAGGCACGAAATTCTCGCGCTTGACCACCACCAGCAGGTCCAGGACGTCGGCATCGAGCACATCCCAAGGGCGGATTTGCTGTTCGATCATGTTGAAGCGGGCTTGTTCGATATTCATCTTATGACTCGGTGGAAAAAGAATAATCCGTCATTTTATCGTTGATCCGGCAAGGAAGGCACATGTTAACGAGAAACCTGACGGGACGCGGGAAATTGCGACAGTCTGCAGTTTGAAGGGGTTGAAGCGGCCAAATCGGCCCGCCATGGCGGCGCACGGGCATCACGCGGCGGGGGCGTCCGGTGGCAGCAAGCCGTTCAGGGCCATGCCGATGAACGCTTCCATATAGGCTTGCGGGTCCACCGCCGACATGTCGCACGGCAGGAAGGAATGGGTCCACATCATCAGCATCAGCACCGGGGCCGTCAGCACGGACGTCATCACGTCCGTGTCGTGGGGGCGGAAGTCACCGCGCGCGATGCCCCGCACCAGCACGCTGGAAATGAGGCGGTTGCCGCGCTCGATCACTTCCACGTTGTAGAACTGGGCCAGGTCGGGGAAATTATTGGCTTCGGCCATCATCAGCTTGGTGATGCCGGCCAGCTCGGTGGCGCCGATCTGGTCCCACCAGCGCATCAGGATGGCGCGCAGCAGCTCGCCGCTGTGGCCTTCGAATTCGGCCACGGTCTGTTCGGCCGCGCCGATGGCGTGCACGATATGCTCGCGCACGACAGCCTTGAACAATTCTTCCTTGTTCTCGAAATACAGGTAGAGCGTGCCCTTGGAGACGCCGGCGCGACGCGCCACGTCCTCCAGCCGGGTGGCCGCGAAGCCGCGTTCGACGAACTGGCCCAGCGCGGCGGCCAGCAATTCCTGCGGCCGCGCATCTTTGCGCCGCTCCCAGCGGGGCTTGGCTTCGGGTGGGGCTTGCATAGGGTTCCAGTTTATAACTTACTTTTAAGTCATTAATATAGACGCCCCGCCGGTTAGCGTCAAGCCGGGACTGGTTATCAATTTGGAAATTAAGGGGTCTTACGACAGGGGCGCGGCGTTCGCCAGACAATGGAGGGAGGGTCAAACAGAGGGCAATTCGGCGCGCAAACGAACAGGTATTCCGCGTCAACTCCAGCGAACCGCGCGGCAACGCCCGGTTCGCTTTCTATTTAGGTACACAAGAATGAAGAAGGCCAAGCTCGACCACGTGCCGGTAATTAAAGAAACGCTGGGCCTGAACCTGGCCACCTTGCTGGCCGCGTCCAAGAAGACCGGTAGCAGCCTGCTGGCGGTGACGCGCTTCTAAAATCAAAGGCACCCGTTTAGCAATCATTAACTAAAATATGATTGCCAGGCAGAACTTTTACTGGATGGCGCAGTCCTCGGTCCGCATTGTTTTGCAGTTGGGCGCGCAAGACAGCATTCGCTTGCTCGCTCAACCAGCTCCGATTATGCCCCCAGATGCTTGGGCCATCGGTCAACTCTACCGGCTGCCAAGTGGCAGGGTCGATGACCAAACCGCCCCAACCATATTCGATCATGAATCCCGACGGCGTCCTTACATAGAAGGACGTCATATGATCGTTGGAATGCCGCCCCAGAGTGACCGCGATATCCGCCTTGCGCAGTTGCGCCAGATCGTGGGCATGCCCCACATCGTCAAACTGCATCATCTCCATCATCAGGTGATGGAAGCCGCGCTGTCCGTTTTCGATCAGGGCCAAGCTATGGTGACGCGGATTGACGTGCAGGAAATAGGCCTTGAACGGGG
This sequence comes from Rugamonas apoptosis, assembly GCF_014042355.1. Lineage (GTDB taxonomy): Bacteria > Pseudomonadota > Gammaproteobacteria > Burkholderiales > Burkholderiaceae_D > Rugamonas > Rugamonas apoptosis. The sequence goes on along the minus strand of NZ_JACEZU010000012.1, from coordinate 83,178 downwards.
CCAGCACATAGTCGGACACACCAAAGCCGAGCAGCTCGGTATAGAACGGCAGGACGGACTCGATTCTTTCGCAGGTCAACACCACATGCCCGATGCCAAGCGGACCGGTGCGGAATCCAGCGATATTACGCCCCGGCGCAAACGGACTATCGGCTTTTTCCGGCCCCCAGTAGAGCTCGACCCGGTTTCCTGCCGGGTCATGCATCCAGATGAGTTCGCGTACCCGACGCTGCTCGGCCAGCGCGGTGCTGCCCCGCTGGACCCGGACGCCGGCAGCTTCCAACCGTGCCGCCATCGATTGCAGGGCCGTGGCGCTCTCGACTTCCCATCCTATATGCTGGATGATGCCGTCCGGCCCCTCTTCGAATTGGAAGCGCTGGCTCAAGTCGTCCATGCGGAAGGACAGGGTCCGCGCCGACTGGTCGGAAATTTGCAGGCCGAGCAATTTCGTGCCGAAGTCGCCCCAGTCGGCAAGGCGGCAGGTACTAACGCCCACGTAACCCAGGGATATGACGCTCATGTGTTTTCCTCCATGAAGCGGCTGACGATGCCGAGGAATTCATGTTTCTTTTCGATCTGCACCCAGTGGCCGCAATGGTCGATCGGGTGCAAGGTGGCATTGGGGAGTTTTGCCGCGAGCATTTCCGACACCCGGAACGGAATGACGCGATCGTCGCGGCCATGCACGAGGGCGACCGGCATGCGGATGGCGTTCAATTGCGCATCGCTCAGTGCAAGCATGTCGATTCCCTTCTGGCGCGGCACGGGAAACAGTCGGGCAAAACGCTCTTGCGCGTCGGCGCGCGTGCTGGCGCGGTAGCGCAGCTCGACCAGGTCATCCGTGACGATCGACTGGTCGTAGGCGAAGATGCCGATCAGTTCGCGCATGGCTTCACGCGAAGGCTGATATCCCCACACCTTGTCCAGCCCTTCGCTGAGGGGAAAACGGGTCCCAACGGAGCCCATCAGCACCACCTTCTTGACGCGCTCCGGATACATGCTCGCCGTCCTGAGCGCGATGGCGCCACCAAAGGAATTGCCGATGATGGAAAATTGCGCGATCCCCAACGCATCCATCAGGCCTATGACTTGCGCTACCCAGTTATCCGGCGATGTCTGATACCCAGGCGGCGTTTGTGTGTAGCCGAAGCCGACCATGTCCGGTGCGACCACGCGGTGCGTCGTGGCAAGCTCCGGCAGGACCAGGCGCCAATTTGCCCACGCCGTCACGCCCGGGCCGGAGCCGTGAATGAGCAGGATGGCGTCGCCCTGTCCGCGGTCGTGATAGTTGATGGTCACCCCATCGAGGGTGATACTGTTGCCAATCTCGGGAACGTTCGCACTCATATTTGCTTTCCAAATCTTTATGCCATGATGAAGTGTTGCTGCCTTGGGAGAGGAAGCGAGAACATCAGCCGCGCGTCCAGATCAGCCGCGCCGTGCGCGCTTCGGAGGTCCCCTCTTCCAGACGCGCCACCAGCGCCAGCCGGCCGGCATCCATCGTTTCGATGCGACGCTTCTGGACGCCTCCCTTCCAATTGGGGAAGGCGCTCAATTCGACGTGATGGCTAACGGTATCGCCGCCAAAGGTATAGGTCCCGGCATAGGCCAGCATGGAGCTGTAGGCCGCGGCCTTTTCTTCCAGCGAGGCATTCCATTGCCCGCCGGTGCTGAAGTTCTGGCGGTCGCCGCGGCACAGCATGCACATCATGCGGCCGTCGGGATCATATTGAATGAAGCCTTCCACTTGCTGCCCCAGCGGGTAAGTGCGGCGGCCATCGTCGTAGACCTGTTCCCAGGCGACGATTTGCCAACGTCCGATTAATGCTTGTTCGCTCATACACTACTCCTGTCAATTCTTGAAAATCTCTTCATGTGGCAAGGAAGGGGCCGCAGTGCTCTTCTTGCCACGTCATTGCGCCAGAAACGCCAGCACCATGCGGTTGAATTTGTCCGCATGCTCCCACTGCGCCCAGTGGCCGCAACGGTTGAAGATGTGCATCTCGGCGTTCGGCATACCCCACAGCAGGCGCAAACCGATATCGACAGGAACAAACCGGTCATCGCGGCCCCAGATGATGAGGGCCGGCGCGTTGACCTCGCCGAGGCGCGGGCCGTAGTCGCTGAACTGCTTCGGATTCGCCGCCAGGCTCTTCACCCAGTTGTCGAGGTGATCGCGGCGCGCGAGCATGTTGTCCACGCGCAGTTGCAGCAAATCATCGGTCAGTGCGCTGGCGTCGAACACGAAAACGTTCATCATGCGTTTGACGTTCTCGAGCGTCGGTTCCCGATAGACGTGGTTGAGCAGCTTGATGCCTTCCGTCGGCATCGGTACGAACTGGCTCGGGCCGCCCGTGCCTCCGCCCATCAGGACGAGCTTGCCGACGCGCTCAGGATAGGCAAGCGCGAAGGCCATGCTGCTGTGCCCGCCCATCGAATTGCCGATCAGGTGAGCACGTTCCACGTTGATCTGATCGAGCACGAGCTTCACGATGCGGCCGTTGAAGTCCGAGCGCGATCCGGCTGGATTGAGGAACGCGTCGCTCTTGCCGAATCCGGGCATGTCGATCAGGAGCACGCGATAGCCGGCGACGGCGAAAAATTCGACGTTACGGTGGAAATTGGCCCAGCCGGTCGCGCCCGGGCCCGAACCGTGCAACATCACGATGACCTGGTTCGAAGCCGGGCCGACGTCGTTGTAATGCACCTTGTACTCCACCTTGCCATCGTGGACGTTGACGAACCGGCTGGATGCGGCTTCGGTATAGGGGACGCTCATTTGCTATTCCTTCGCGTAGCTATGTTTCGATGAACTGCGCCTGAGTCAGGCTGCCTGCTGCTTGCGCATATCCAGCGCCACGTCGACAATCATGTCCTCCTGGCCGCCGACCATGCGGCGCTTGCCCAGTTCGACCAGGATATCGAAGGCCGGCAGGCCGTACTTCTGCGCCGCTGATTCCGAGTGACGCAGGAAGCTGCTGTAGACACCGGCATAACCGAGCGCGAGTGTTTCGCGGTCCACGCGCACCGGGCGCTCCTGGAGCGGCCGCACGATATCTTCGGCCGCATCGATCAGTTTCTTCACGTCGCAGCCATGGTTCAGGCCCATCCGATCGACGGCAGCGATGAACACTTCCAATGGCGCATTGCCGGCGCCCGCCCCCATGCCGGCCAGGCTGGCATCGATGCGGTCGCAACCATGTTCCAGCGCGACGATGGAGTTGGCCACGCCGAGAGACAGGTTGTGGTGCGCGTGCATGCCGGTGTGCGTCTCCGGCTTCAGCACGTCCTTGAATGCCTTGAAGCGGTCGGCGATGTCGTACATGTTCATCGCGCCCCCCGAGTCCACCACGTAGATCGTGGTCGCGCCATAGCTTTCCATCTTCTTCGCTTCTTGCGCCAAGTTCTGCGGCGTGGTCATGTGGCTCATCATCAGGAAGCCGACCGTGTCCATGCCGAGGTGTCGCGCGTACTCGATGTGCTGCCGCGAGACGTCCGCTTCTGTGCAGTGGGTGGCGACGCGCACGATGCGTGCTCCGGCATCGTAGGCGTTCTTCAGATCGTGGACGGTGCCGATACCGGGTAACAGCAAGGTCGCCACTTTCGCATGCTGCAGCACGCCGGCGACCGCCGCTATCCATTCCAGATCGGTGTGCGCGCCGAAACCGTAGTTGAAGCTGGAACCTTGCAAGCCATCGCCGTGCGCGACTTCGATGGAATCGACTTTGGCTTCGTCCAGTGCCTTGGCGATCCGCACTGCTTGTTCCAGGCTGTACTGGTGGCGGATGGCATGCATGCCGTCGCGCAGGGTAACGTCAGAGACGTAGATCTTTTTTGTCTGGTCGAACATGGGTAATCCTCCGCTTAAGCCGCTGTCGCGGAAAGTTGACGCTCAGCCAGACGTTCCGCCGTCTTCAAGGCCGCGCTGGTCATGATGTCGAGGTTGCCGGCATACGCCGGCAGGTAATGGGCCGCGCCTTCGACTTCGAGGAAGACGGAGACCTTCAGGCCGGACTGCTTACCGATACCAGGCAAGTTGAGGCCGTTCTCGTAACGGTCGAACTGCACTTCTTGCTTTAAGCGATAGCCGGGCACGTATTGCCGTACGGCGTCGGCCATGTCGTTGACCGATTGCCGGATGGCCTCCTGGTCGGCGTCCAGTTCGGTCATGCAATACACGGTGTCGCGCATGATCAGGGGCGGCTCGGCCGGGTTCAGGATGATGATGGCCTTGCCCTTTTGCGCACCGCCGACTTGCTCGATGGCCTTGGATGTCGTTTCCGTGAATTCGTCGATGTTGGCGCGCGTGCCGGGGCCGGCGGACTTGCTGGAAATCGAGGCGATGATTTCGCCATAGTAGACCTTGGCCACGCGCGATACGGCAGCGACCATCGGGATCGTCGCCTGGCCGCCGCAGGTGACCATGTTCACGTTCGGCGCATGCAGGTGCGCGTCGCCGTTCACGACGGGGATGCAATACGGGCCAATGGCGGCTGGCGTCAAATCCACCATGCGGATACCGGGCTTCAGTCCGCGCAGGAAGGCATCGTTCCTGACGTGCGCCGAGGCGGACGTCGCGTCGAAGACGATGTCGATGTCGGCAAAGTTCGGCATACGGGTCAAACCTTCCACGCCTTCATGCGTGACTGCGACGCCCATGCGCGATGCGCGCGCCAGGCCATCCGAATTCGGGTCGATGCCGACCATCGCGCCCATTTCAATATGCTTCCCATGGCGCAGGATCTTGATCATCAAATCCGTGCCGATGTTGCCACTACCAATGATCGCGGCTTTAAGTTTCTTGTTCATCATGATTCCTTATTCCGTAAATGTCGCGCGCACGCTGCCCAGCCCGTCGATCTGCGCCGTGTATGTTCCTGGCCGCGTGACGGCCACCATCGGGCCGAGCGCGCCAGTGAGCACCACATCCCCCGCACGCAAAGGCGTGCCCATCTTCACCATCACGTCAGCCAGCCACACGGCGGCGTTGAGCGGATTGCCAAGGCAGGCCGCGCCACTACCACGTGACACCACTTCGCCGTCGCGGGACAGCGTCATCGTCGCTGCGGCGAGGTCGAGATCGGCAAGCCGCACCGGGCGGCTGCCCAGCACGAACAGCGCACTCGACGCATTGTCGGCGACGGTATCGACATAACGGATGTCCCAGTTCTGGATGCGACTATCCACCACTTCGATCGCCGCCAGCGCATACGCGCTCGCGCAGAGGATGTCGGCGAAGGTGTGCTGCGCGTGCGTGAGGTCGCGCTCGAGTACCAGGGCGATTTCGGCTTCGACCTTGGGCTGGATCAGGCGCGACAGCGACATCGGTTCGCCGTCGCCATAGGCCATGTTCGCAAAGAGCGCGCCGAAATCGGGTTGATCAACGCCCAGTTGCTGTTGTACCGCGAGCGAGGTCAGCCCGATCTTGCGGCCGACGATGCGCTCACCTTGTGCACGGCGTGCATCGACGTTCAGTTGCTGGACCGCATAGGCCAGCGCCATGTCATCGGGCGCGATTTCCCCGCGCACCGGCGCCACCGGCTGGCGCGTGTTTTCCGCGTTGCGCAGCCTGCAAGCAAGGCTTTGTGCAAGTTGTTTAGACATCAGTATTCCTTCCTGGTTTGTTCATGCCGCCGCGACGGGCGCGGCATGCATAGCCCCGAAACCCGCGATCCATTCGGGAATCGGTCGATAAAAATCCAGCGACGCATGGTATGGCCCGTAGGCGGACAGCGCGCCGAACGCCGCGACCCAAGTGCGGATCTCATGTGCCGACCTGCCGCCGTCGCGGGTGATCGCCGCGTTGGTCATGCCATCGACCGCCGGCAGCTCGCTTGCCAGTCGCTCGATAAACGCACGATCCCATGCGGGGTTCAGCGGATGCATGTCGCCGGTGCCCGCCGTGAACGCTTTGGCGGCGGCGATGGTGCGTTCCTGGCGCGCGTTGCGCGCCTCGGGCGTCAGATTGCGCCCGGCAATCAGTCGCTCCGCCACTTCCGCACTCGCGCTGGCCAGTTCCGGCACGGGCGGCTCGTGCGAAATGCCGCCGGAGCCGATCACGAGTACCCGTTTCCCCGTGCGCGACAGAAAGCGCCCGATGGCTTCGCCGAGCAGGCGCGAGCGGCGCAGCGTCGCCATCGGCGGCGCCACCGAATTGATGAACACGGGAATCACCGGAAACCGGTCCAGTCCGCCAGTCAGCACTTCCAGCGCCTGCGCGCAGCCATGATCGACCAGCATCCGGTAGGACAAGGCCACATCGATGTCGGCCGCCAGTACACTTGCCGCCAGTTCCCTGGACAATTCGCCCGGCACCGGAAGCGGTCCGGCGAGACTCTTGTAATCACCGATCGAGTTCGCCGCCGCACCGATGCAGAACGGCGGCATCATGTCGTAGAAGAAACCGTTGTAGTGATCCGGCGCAAACACGACCACCAGTTCCGGGTCGTAGGCAAGCACGCGTTCGCGTGCGGCAGCTGCCACACGCTCTACCTCGATCAGCACTTCCGGCGCCGGATCGAAATAGCCGTGCAGCGGCGTATGGGAGAGACATTCAAGACGAATTGGCATATCGATACTTTTGTAAATTCTGTGGGGTTGCCCCCACTGCTCCCAACGAAAGCGGGGGGGTGACGCACGTTGCGAACCGCACTCCGTCGGTGGCGCGCTGTCACTTCAGGACATGTTCCCGCGTCACTGGAAAATCGGGGCCGCCCGTCCCTACGGAGCGAGCGGCCCGCCAGCCCTCGTCAGCGTCCGGCCGATTCCAGCTTGGTCAAGGACACATCGCTCGGCTTGGCATCGAAGTTGGTGCGCCAGGTCGACACATCGATCAGCGACACCGTCGCGTGGTTACGCTGGAAATCGATCACGTTGGCGGAAACGGTGCGGATATCGCCGGCCCTGGTGTTGACGTAGGAATGCAGTTCGAGGAACTTCCAGAACTCACCCTTGCGGTTGTATGCCTCCACGTAGTGAACCCGCGGATACGCGGTCTCGACATAGAGCACCTTCTTGCTGTACGGGTGCTGCGACGGCGTGGCCACCTCGACCATATAGACCTCACGCGGCTCGAATGCATCGTTCAGGTTCCAGTACGGCGCGGAACGCTCCAGCGTCGGATACTTCTCCGCCTGCCCGGACGCCTTCGTATTCCAATTGTCCAGACGGCTGTTGGCGGCAGCCAGCACCCAGCGCTTGCCCAGCAGCTTGTATCCCGGGTACCAGCACGGGCGCGCATTGAAACCGTCGATCTCGTCCTGCAGCTGGTCGGAGGAACCAATCGGATCCATCCATGCGCCGCCCGACAGGCGGCGGGTACGGCGCACCGCGGGAACATAGGCCCACACGTCCGGCACCTTGTTCGAGTCGTACATCATGGTATAGGTGCCGATGCCCTTGACCTCGCTGGGTGCCTTGAAGAACAGCAGCTGACGGGCGCTTTCATCGTCATCGCCGATCGCCGACGCGTTGCTGGTCAGGCGGCCTTTCATGGTGAAGCGGGTGAATTCGGCCACCAGTTCGGCGTGGATGCCGCTCTTGCCGTCGACCAGCACCTGCGTGAAGTTCGGCACGGAAGACACGTCGCCGAGCAAGGAGCCCAAGTGCAAGTTCCAGACGATCTTCTTCGCCGCTTCCGGATCTTTCATGTCGATCTCGGGGAACGGTTCACCCGCTTTCCAGCCATCGACCTTGCAGGTGGCGTCATTGATCCTGGTCTTGCCTTCATTGGCCTTGCTGGCCGCAAGCCAGCGCGGGTCGAGCGCCACTTTCTTCGAATGCGCCAGCGTGAGCTTCCAGCCGTTGTTACGGATGCGCCATTCCATTTTCTCGGTCAGCATGCTGCCGATGGTGTGGCCTTCGAAGGTGCCGTTCTTGACCTGATCGATGTTGGCGGCGGAAATCACGGTGCCTTCGGCCAGATCGGCGGCCAATGCCGGCAGGCAGGCTGCGCCGATCAGCGCGGCCGCAAGGGGACGGTACAGAATTGTTGCTTTCATGATTGCTCTCCGGGTGCAGTGCGTTAGAACTGATAAGTCAGGCTGGTGTAGATCTGGTCGCGGTGATGCAGGTAGCCGAACAGCGTGGTTCTGTCACTGCCCGGGACGCCACCATGGACCGTCCTGGCATAGCCGTTATCCCAGAAACCGTCGTACTCGACCTTCCAACGCACGTTCTTGCTCAACTGGGTCGTGACGGAGGGAATGTAGAAGCCGCCGCCATTGGTCACGTCCGAACCCAGCACGAGCTGCGGATGGATACGGCCGTTGTCATAGCTCAGATCGAAGATCGTGGTCACCAGCGTGTTGTGGCGCTTGGCACGACCGCCCCAGCCTACGCTGTACAGCAGGTTTTCGTTTTCGTCGAAATTGCGGATCCACTTGTCGAACAGCTGCACCGAGAAGAACATCGGCTTTTCCGTACCCAGCAGGCTCTGCGTAAACGCGAAGTTCTTGTCCATGCGGGCCATGGCGGCGACCACGTTCCTGGTCTTCCAGCCATCGAAGCCCGGCGCGATGTACTGGGTCATCGGCGACGGCGTCGCGGCGGCGAAGTTGAACGGCGCGTCCTTGATGAAAGCGACTTCGGCGCTGAACACAGCATCGGCCATCTCGGCGTAGCGGCTGGCCGTCGCACCGACCACGTTCACGATCGGGTAGATGATTTCGCCGGCGCTGCCCGCCGTGGTCGCGCCGCCGGTCGGCGTCACGCCCGACGCTGCGCCCACGCCCGGGATACCCAGCAAGAAAACGGGTGTGGTCGGCGATGGATTCATGATCGGCGAGTTGTAGAAGGTGCGCATCCACGAGACCGAGTAGTTGGTGTCGCCTGCCATGCCGCTCCAGCGGACACCGCCGGTCTTGCGGTCGATGTCGGCTTTCGCGTTGTGCCAGGCATAGGGGTCGATGTTCCGGAAATCCACGCCGGCATACGGCTGACTGGACCAACGGCCGCCATAGACATCGATCTCGGTGCCAATATCGCGCTTGCGGTCCCAGCCTGGACGAATGAAGGCCTCAATGCCGCCGTTCGCTTCAGGAACATCGATATTGGTTTTGAGAATAATGTTGCCCTTGCGCAGCTCTTCGTTGGCCGGCTCCAGGAAGCTGCGCCAGACATTGTCATAGCCTTGCGCGAGATCGTTGGCGACGAAGAAATCGGTCTCGCCCCAGACGATCTGCTGCTTACCGATACGGAATTTGACACGGTCGCTGGCCTTGATATCGGCATACCACTCGCGCAGATCGACATCGTTGTACAGATCCGTCAGCTTCTTGTCCCGGTAGCTGTTGGCCCCCATACTTTCCAGGTGCCGCAGGAACGGGGTGTTGAATTCTTTGGCGGCACGGCCCTTGGCGACCAGGGTGACGGCGTCGTTCGCCTTGAAGTCCAGGTTCAGGCGCAAGGTCGTCCGCGCCATGGACACCTTGCCCTTGTCGTTGTAGTCGGGCGTGTCCTGCCAGTTCTTGGCATTGACAGACACTTCCTCGCGCAGGTAGCCGTCGACGTAGAAGCGGTCTTCACCGCGGTTGTCGTCGGCCAGCACCAGCGGGCTGGCGGCCACCATCACGGCGGTGGGGATCAGCGCGCGGCACAGGCGGCTGCGTCGCGTAAATTTTGTTGTGTGTTGTTTCATTATGTCTCCCTCAAATGAATTGGCATTACGTTTTTGTCTTGTTCAGCGATCAAGCAACTTGTGGCAGCGGTACCTTGGCCTCACCTCCTTGCGCACCAAAGATGAACTTGGGACGGAACACATAGATCAGCGAAGGCATCACGAACAGCGCCGACATGGCTGACACGGCGAGCCAGATGGCCATCAGGAGGCCCATCTCCGCCTGGAAGCGCAGCGACGAGACGTACCACAACAGGGTACTCAGGATCAGTACGCTGGCCGTGACGATGACGCCCATGCCGGCCGAATGCAGCGCCTGACTGACGGCGTGCTCGGGCGTGCTCCCGATGGCAATCTCCTCCTTGACACGGTCGGCGATGTAGAACGCGTAATCGACGCCCAGGCCGATACCGAGCGCGGCCACCGGCACGGTATTGATGTTCATGCCGATCCCTTTCCAGACCATGAACGCGAAGGTCAGCATGTTGGAGATGATGACCGGCACCATGAACAGCATCCCGGCGATCGTCGAGCGATAAACGATCGTGCACAGCACCGCCAGCACCAGCAGCGCCAGCGCGATGGCTTCGATCTGACTGGAGAGGATGATTTCGTTAATCGCCGCCATCACGCCAACCACGCCTCCCGCCAGTTGCCAATGGCCTTCCTTGAGCGGGTTGGCCGCGATGAACTCCTTGATCCGTGCCACCGCGGTGCGGATGGTTTCGCCCTGGCGGTCGCGGAACATCAGCGTGACCGAGCCATTGGCGGACTGCTTGTCGACGAAACGGTCCATGTCGCCCGGCTCGGAGACCGATTCCAGCATCGCCATCAGGCTGCCGTTGATGGCCGCGTTGTTCGACATTTCCTGGTAATGCGGATTGCCTTCGTGCAAAGTGGCGTTGAGCTGCGGGATCACGTCCGCAACCGACAGCGAACCGCCGATCTCAGGCTGCACTTCCATGAAACGCTGGAAACGGTCCATCGATTGCAGCACTTCGTTGCTCTTGACCACGCCCGGCTTGTCGTCGTCACCAATCACCACGAACAGGCGATCGACGCCTTCAAAGCGCGCATTGATGGCCTTGGAATCGAGGTTGTATTTCGCGTGCGGCCACAGGATCGGCGAACCGGGGTTGGCGTCGCCGATCCTGAGGTTGAGCGCATAGATGCCGGCGCCGACGATCACCAATAGGCTCACGCCCAGCACCGCATAGCGGGCACGGGACAAGGTGATGCCAACGGCGAAGTCCAGCACCTTGCGCAACACCGGCTGCAGATTGAGCGGATGCGCAAACCCGCGCGGCTTGCGGATGTAGGACAGCAGCACCGGCGTGAGGATCACGGCGCTGACGGTGAGCGTGGAGACCCAGACAACGGACAGCACCGTGAGCTTTTGCAACATCGGGATCGGGCTCATGGCCACCACTGCCATGCACGCGGCGTCGGCGATGACGCCCAGCATGCCGGGACGGAACAGGTCCGCCAGCGCGACACGGGCCGCGGTACCGGCCAGTTCTGCATCGCCCAGCTGCGGCTGCGCCTCCAGTTCGTCATCGAACCGATTGACGATCTGTACCGAGTGCGACACGGCGCGCGAGGTGATGAGCATCGCCACCACGATCACCAGCGGTTCGAAATGAATGCCGAGGATCTGGCAAATGCCCAGCGCCCAGATCGCAGAGACCAGGCCGGCCAGCAAGGGCAGCACGACGCCGCGCCAGGTGCGCAATAGCACGAACAGCATCGCCAGCGTGACGCCGAGCGCGTAGAACACCAGGTGCAAGGTCTCGGGCAGGTAGTGGTTCACCCAGCCGAACAGGATCGGGTCGCCGACCACGCGGATCTTCACCGAACCGTCATCCACCTTTTTGATCTGCGCATCGATCTCCTTGAAGACCGTGGCGTAATCGACTTTCTGGTCGATGAAGTCGACCGTGATCAGCGTGGCCTGCAGATCCTTCGAGACATACGGGCCGTACACCAGCGGATTGCGCAACACAGCCGATTTCAGTTCCGCCATCTTTTCCGGCGTCGCCGGCACATCCGGCCACATCAAGGGCGAACTTTCGATGCCGCTGGTCGAGGCATGCACTTCCTTGAGCTTCTTGGAGGCCAGCGAAGTGATCTGGAACTGGTTGACCGCGGACACTTCGCGCATGCCCTGGGTCAGGTCGCGCACCTTCTCAAGAACAGGCTGCCGGAAAATGTCGCCCTGATCGACTTCGAGCATGATGGTGACCATGTTCGAGCCGCCGAAGGTGTCCTTGAATTTCTCGTGTGTCTTCACGTACTCGTGCTTCGAGGGCAGCATGTCCTCGAATACCGTGCGCACCTGGATATGCAGGGCGAACCAACTCAGGATAAGGGTACAGACCAGCAGCAGGCTGACCACCGGTTTGCGCCGGCTGATGCAAAAATGCGCGATGCGTTCAATCATGGGAGTCTCGAAAAATAGGGCGGGAGGTTCAATGCGAGTCAAGCGGGGTCCATTGCCGGCCGTCCCAGGCACCGACATCGGCGCCTGCCAGCCAGTAAGCGGACCCTGCCGCCAGGACGCGGGTATGCCAGGACAGCGTGTGCTCGCCGAGTACGCCGCTGTTCCATTGCGGGCCATCGGCGCCTTGCGTGCCGCTGATCCAGCGGCCCAGCGCGCCGACCGCGAACCATTCTTGCTTGTCGGCGTTCCACAGCACATCCAGCAAGTGGTCATGCGCCGCCAGCTTGACGCTGGTCCAGTGGCGCCCGCCATCACTGGTGGTCAACACGATGCCATCGAGACCGACGGCAACGCCATTGGATGCATCGCGGAACGCGGTCGCCATCAGCGAGCTTGCCACCGGCGCGGCTTGCTTTTCCCAGCGCTTGCCGCCGTCTTCGCTGCGCAGGATCTTGCCGAACTCGCCCACCACCACGAACGTGCCGCCGTCGAGGATGGCGACGTCGTTCCACGCCAGGTCTTCCTCCTCGCGCAGACGCTGCCAGGTCTTGCCGTAGTCTTGCGAGCGCAGCAGCGCACCCATCTCGCCCACGGCGACCGCCATACCGTTGGCACCGGTGCGCACGCGATTGAGCTTGTTGGCGACTTGCGAGCGCGGCACGTTGTCGGCCTTGGCCCAGTGCCTGCCGCCGTCCCCGGTGTACAGAATCACGTTGTCATTGCCGACTGCCACGGCATGCATCGCGTCGAACGCGGCGATGTCCTGCAACGACAGATCGACCGGCGTCGCCTGGCGCGTGATCTTGCGGCCCTTGTCGATGGCCAGAATCTTGCCGTTGGATGCGGCGGCCAACAGCGCACCGCCTTCCCCGTGCGTGATGCCATAGACACGGTCACGGCGCTCCAGCACCGGGGGGGTGACACTGCCGCCGACGGCCTTGGGTTTGACGAACAAGCCGGCATACAACAGGCCGGCGATGATCGTCCACGGCAGCGCCGACACGAGAAGACTGCTCAGGCGCCGTTGCTCGTTCGATCGGCTCGGGCTCTCTATGCGAAGACTGGCGGGATGGTTCATAAAGTGGTCCACAAAGTTGACATGCAAAAAAGGCTGCTACGAAACGATTTTCTCGATCCAGGTCATGCCCGGCTATCCCGGCACTGCCGGCTTATCCCCGGCCTGCAACATTCATGACGGCGCCGTCGCAAATGGGATAAGCGTGCGCACAGCGACGCGCCGACGTGTTGTGGCGCGTCCACGCTCAGTACATGACGGCGCGGTTTCAGGCCGGGGCTATGCGGCCGAGCACGGATTCGATGGCGATGCCGATCGCCAGCAGACGGCGATCGCTTCCTGCCGGCGCATCCAGTTCCAGCCCGACCGGCAAGCCGCTGCGCCGTCCCAAGCCGACCGGCAGCTGAATGCAGGCCAGGCCTGCGCTGGCGGCAGGTTCGGTATTGCGGATCAGGCCTTCGAAATTTTCCGGCTCGTTGACCTCCGGACGTGCCAGCGGCGCCACGATGGTGGTCGTGGGAAAAGCCAACGCGTCGATCGACAAGCTTTCATACAGGGTTTGATAGCGCTGTTTCAGCGCGTCCCTGCCGCGCTGTTCGGCTGCCTCGTACAAGGGCGCGACCTCGACCATGCCTTGCGGCGTAGGCGTTTTTCCGGGAAGAACCCATTGCTGATAAATGGTTTTCACATCCGGGCTATTGATCTTCTCGACCATGGCTTCGATCGATATCCCCGGCCCCTGCTCGCGCAGATAGGCCTGCATGCCGACGCGCGCCTCATGGATGACGACCGGGAAACCAATGGGTTGATTCAGATCGAACAGTCCCGCATCCGGTATATGGATCAGCGTCACGCCGTGTTCGCGCAACGTGGCCAGCGCGGCCTCGGCGCATTCCCGTGTTTCCTCGTCCAGCCTGGTCCAGAACTCCGCCGGGATGCCAAGCCGCAAACCGGCCAGCGCGACAGACGGCAAGGCATAGTCATCAGTGATCAGCGCATCGAGCAGGGCCACATCCGACATGCATTGCGCCATCGGCCCGACGGTATCCCGGCTGGTCGAAATGGGAATCGTGCCCAGTCGCTGGTACCGGCCGCTGCTGGGCCGCAGCGATGCGCACCCGTTCAAGGCACAGGGAATGCGCATCGATCCGCCCGTGTCCGTGCCGAGCGCCGCCAGCGCCATGCGTGCGCCCATCGCCACCGCGCTGCCCGAGGAGGAGCCGCCGGCGATGCGTTCGCTGTCATAGGCGTTGCGGACCCCGACCATGCTGCCGGTATTAAATGAAGGGTTATAGCCAGTCGCACCAAAGGCCAACTCGTTCATGTTGGTCTTGCCCAGCACGATGGCACCGGCATCGCGCAGCTTCTGCAAGGTCGGGGCATCCTGTTCCGGCACGAAATCGGCCAGTGCCGGGGAACCTGCCGTGCACGGCAAGCCGGCGGCGTGGATATTGTCCTTGACGACGATGGGAATGCCGGCCAGCGGCTTCCCCGGCCTGCCGGCCGCGCGCTCCCCGTCGGCTTGCGCGGCCGCCTTGAGCGCGCCGGCCGCGTCGACTGTCACGAAGGCATTGAGATGCTTGCCTTCCTCGATGCGCCGCAAACAAGCCTCGACCAGGGCCGTGCTGGTCAGCGTGCCGTCACGGAAGGCTGCCATCGCTTCATAAATGGTGAGATCGGTCGACAGCGTAGCAGCTGCCGCTTGAGACGTTTTCATGGGATTACCTTGTCAAATGCCGGATCAAATACGGAAGGCCTGATCCTTGATCACTTCCGGACTGGGGAAGGCGGTCTTGCTGTGAGCGATGCCGAGGTCGAGCAGCATTTCGCACATCTTGTAGGCGATCACCCCGGGGTTGAGGACCGGCACCGGCAAGTTGGCCGCCAGATAGGCATGCGACTGATGCATGGTGGTGGAACCGAGCACCAGCACATCCGCGCCGTCTTCCTCGATGGCCAGTTTGGCCTGCTCCAGCAGCTTGCCGAACACGACTTCCTCCTTGCCTTGCAATAAGGACTCGGTGTCCGGACGCACATTGATGGCGCGTATCGATGCCAGGCGGGACTCGAGGTTGTATTCCTTGACCGTCTTGCGGTAGAGCGCGAACCACTGCGGCCACATGGTCAGGACGGAGAACTTGTGACCTAGCGTGCAAGCCAGGTGGAAAGCACTCTGGCCCGGCGCCATCACGGGAATCGACAGGCGCGAGCGCAAGCCGTAGAGGCCGGAATCGCTGACGGTATTGATGCATACCGCGTCGAAACCCTCTTCCTCGGCCTTCATGCCGGCGGCCAGCACCGCGGCATCCATCAGGGTCGTGTCGTAGTAACTGTCGGCCAAGGTGAGCACGCTACCGGCGCCCACGAACTCCACTTCGATGTCGTCACGCACCATGCCTGGCGGCAGTTGGGACGCGAACATGGATTTGGTTTGTTCGCTCATCGGCACGGGAACAATGAGCTTGATGCGTTTCTTTTTCATGGCTGGTCTCCTTTTGTTTTTTTTTGTACGGCGTTTACAAACCCATTTCGCCACGCTCGCGCGTCAAGGTATCGATGAGCGCATACATGACTTTCCGGGCGCAGGGGATGAGCTCGGGAATGTAAGTCGCCCCCATGCCGCCCAATCCTTCGGCGACCGGCAGCGGCGCGCCTTGCGCCGGCCACGGCCAGCCGATGCGCGCGGTCGGCACCCCCCAGCGGCGCAAGGCCGCACCATCGGTCTGGCCGGCCAGCCAGTCAGGTGTGCCGTGTGGCCGGCCTTCGATGTGTTCCCAGCCGCGTTTGCAGGACTGGATGATCCAGTTTTGCGGATCGGTGGTGCCGCCGGGCGTAGAGCCGTACATCTCCCAGTCCATGTCCAGTTCGGGGCGACGCGCCATGAGGTCGGCGACGAAGGCCGCGAACTGCGCCTTCACGTCGGCCGGCGAGGTGCGTGGATTGACGCGCACATCGAAGAACAATTCGGTCAGGAAGGATGGGAAGGCCGGACGCTCGGGATCGCCGCCGCGCACGCCGGCAATCCAGCCGTGCGGCTTGATCACGCCCGAGGTGTTGTTCTCG
This sequence comes from Rugamonas apoptosis, assembly GCF_014042355.1. Taxonomy (GTDB): domain Bacteria; phylum Pseudomonadota; class Gammaproteobacteria; order Burkholderiales; family Burkholderiaceae_D; genus Rugamonas; species Rugamonas apoptosis. The sequence goes on along the minus strand of NZ_JACEZU010000012.1, from coordinate 67,044 downwards.
GCATAGTCGAGGATCCATTTTTCCAGCTCGGGAATGACGGTAGCGGTGGCGCCGACCGAACTGCGGAAACCGGGAATGTCATGCGGCACCCCCGCATAACCCAGCGTGCCGTACACGCGCAGCTTGAACCAGGCCATGCCGGGCTCTTCGTGATAGACCCAGTTCCACGGCTTCATGATGATGGCGAAGTCGGGATACATGCCGCGGTTCAGCAAATGCAGCACGCCGCCGGACATGCCGGCATGCTGGCGCGTCGCGATATCCACCGGCATACCGCCATCGGCCATGCCCATCAGCAGGTCGCCGCGCAGCGGCACCTGCGCTTCGATCAGGGCGGTGGCGACTTCGGTCAGTGTGGCGATCATGCCCTTGGGATTGGACGCGCCCAGGCCGAACACCCAGTTGTCGATCCGTTGCGCACGCGGCTGCATGTCGGCCTCGGTGGCCGGGCCAGTCAGCAAAGCGCGTTCTTCCGGCGTGCAGTCAAGGTGCGTGTCGATCGGCGCGTACAGCATCACCGACGCCCCACCACCGGCGCCCTGGTACTGCGCCTTGACGTTGCCGCTGATCTCGGTCAGCGGCTGGTAGTCGGCCTTGAAGCCGACCTTGCCCAGGTGGGCAACCATGAATTCGCTGGCCGCACGCGTCGCACCGGTCGGGCTGTGGATATCGGTCAGATCGAACAGCAGTTGTTGCAGGCGCTTGGGGTCGATCTTCGCGCAGGCCTGCTCATACCATTTTTGCTGTTCCGCGGAAAACGGGACGGGGGTGGTAGCGTGCAGCATGGTGGATTCCTTGTGCTCTTAATTGCTCGGTGTGAATTGTTCGCTGTGGATGTTGGCCGGATCCGCTCCCAGCTCGATCAGACGCCTGGTAGCGGCATCGATCATGACTTGCGGGCCGCAGAGATAAGCCACGGTGTCGGGCGTCACATCGCCTTCCCGCAACGCGCTCACCGGATTACCGTGATGCATGCCATCGAGCGGATCGCGGTCCACGCAGATGCGCGTTTCGAGCGTCGGCAGCCATTGCTTGCGCAGTTCGAGGTCTTCCAGGCAGAACAGCGCGTCCGGTGTCGCGCAGCCGAAGCTGAGCAGCATCGGCGGCTTGCGTCCGCCGGTCTGACGCAGGGTGTCGATCATCGACAGGATGGGAGCGAGCCCGGTGCCGCCGGCCACGAAAATATGCGGCGCGCGCTTCTTCTCTTCGCGCAGGAAGAACGAGCCGTACGGGCCTGTCAGCTTGAGCACCTGGTCCGGCCCGGCCACCTGCGACAGGAAGTTGGACATCGCGCCGTCGGGCAGGATACGGATCAGGAACGTCATCTTCGGCACGTCAGTGCCCACGCTCGATGGCGAATAGCTGCGCAGCACGCCCAGGCCGGGCACTTCGATCTGCATGAACTGGCCGGGACGGAATTCCATCCACTCGCCCTCAGCCAGTTCCACGGTCAGACGCACGGCATTGCTGGCGATTTTCTCGACCGTGTCGATGAAAGCATGGACTTCGTGCGCCACGTTGGCGCCGGCTTCGCTGGTGTAGGCGACATCGAAGCTGCAGTCCGAATTGGCTTCGCACACGCACAACAGGCGCGTGCCGGCGGCCACTTCGCTGGCCAGGAGGGTTGAGCTGGCGCCGGCGCGGGTTTGCGCGTCGCCGGACGACAGTTTGGCCGTGCAGGTGGAACAGCTTCCCGACTGGCATTGGTACAGCACTGGCATCTCGGCGGCAATGGCGGCGTCGAGGATGAGCTCGCCGGAGGCGACTTCAAAACTGCGGCTGACGCCGTCGGCATAGTTAAGTGTGACGTTACGCATGGTATTTCTCATTCCGGTGAAAGTCAGATTCCGGGCGGATGCTGCTTGTGCCAGTCGCTCGCGCGCTGCACGGCCATGCCGGCGCGGCACAAGACGGCTTCCGAGCCTTTTTTCCCGATAAATTGCACGCCCAGTGGCAAGCCTTGCTGCGTGCAGCCGTACGGCAGGCTCAGACACGGATGGCCACTCACGTTGAACGGCGAGGTGAACTGAATCAGGCGGCGATTCGCCTCGGGATCGAGCGCGAGGTCGGCCAGCTGCTCGTAGGTCGGCGCGGCATAGGGCTGCACCGGCGCCAGCACCAGGTCGACCTGATGGAGCAAGGCGTCGACTTCGCCGGTGTAGCGCTGTGCGGCCAATATGATGCGCTGGTATGCCAGGCCACTCAGCGCGCGCCCGCCATCGATCAGGCGGCTCAAGGCCGGGCCGTATTCGGCGGCGCGGCTCGGGTAAGTGGCTTCATGCGCAATCGCGGTCTGCACACCGCAGTGCTGTTCCCAGTTCGTGCTGACAGCACGGGCATCGGGCATACGCACGCTGTACAGGACGCCACCGTCTTCACGAATGAGCGCCATGATCTGTTGCAGGCCGTGCTGGATGGCGGGATCAACGCCATCGCTCAGCCAGGATTCGTCCACGCCGACGCGCAGGCCCTTGAACGTCTCAGCGATCTCGGGAATTTCCAGGCATGCGCCGGGCAGCGAAGTCGGGTCCTTGGGATCATGTCCGGCGATGGCGCACAGCAGGTAGAGCACATCCTTGGCGCTGCGCGCCATGGGGCCAACATGGTCAAGGCTGGCCGCAAGCTCGAACACGCCATGCCGGCTCACACGGCCCCAGGTCGGTTTGAGGCCAGTCAGGCCATTGGCCGCACAAGGGAAACGGATCGAGCCGCCCGTGTCGGTACCCAGCGCCGCATAGCAGAGGCCGGCCGCCGTGGCCACCCCGCTGCCGCTGGACGAGGCGCCAGCCCAATGCGCCGCGCCCCAGGGATTGCTCGGTGCCGGCAAGTCGGGATGATGGATGGCGAACGCGCCCTCGGTCATGCGCAACTTGCCGAGTATCACGGCGCCCGCGTCCTTCAGGCGCGCCACCACTGTCGCGTCTTCCGGCGGCAGGAAGTCGCGGTACACCGTCGTGCCCGCCGTTGTCGGCATGTCCCGCGTCCAGAACAGGTCTTTGACGGCAATCGGCACGCCGTGCAAGGGGCTACGATACTCGCCGCGCGCCAGTTCGGCCTCGGCCTGGCGCGCCTGCGCCAACGCCTGCTCCGCCGCGACGTACGCATAGCTATTGAGTTGGCCATCGAGCTTCTCGATGCGCGCCAGTTGCGCCTGCGCGACGTCGACGGGCGAGATCTTGCCGCGGCGGATCAGCTGCGACAGCTCGGACATTTCCAGATAGTGCAATTCGTTTTCCATGCTCACTCCAAACCACGGAAGAAGACAGGCAAAGACCAGAGCAACAGGGCCGCGCACGATGACGCGACCCTGTGCGTGGCTTACGCTTCGTCCGGGACCTTCGGGACCTTGTAGCCGGGGCGCATGCCGTCGGCGGTGTCCTTGAAGCGCAGGCTGGTCGTCTTCAGCGCGCCGGCCACGCCACGTCCAGGCTTGGCGATACCGCGATTCCAGCGCGACGCCAATTTGCGCCAGGTGATGGGGGAGACGTCGGTCGCCACCAACTGCTCGTCATCCCAGCCGGTGCCGTCGGCATAGAAGTTCTGCATCGCTTCACGGGCATACAGGTCGCAGTCGTTGAAGCCGTGGAGGCAGAGCGACTTGTAGACGCGATCAAAACGATACTGGTATTTCTTGCGGTCTTCCTCGGTCGGGCAGACGCGCACCAGCACTTCCCAGTATTCGTGCGTGTCGTCGGTGATCGGCACGTACCATTCGTACTGCACCACGTGCTCTTCCGGCCAGTTCTCGACCATCAGTACGCCCGGCAACACCACCGAGGTGCGGTAGTAGCGGCCCTTGAGGCCTTCCACCTTGAGTCCCAGCTTGTCGTTCTCGAGCACGGGCGCCCACTTTTCGGTAAACAGCCACTGCATCAGCCCCTTCGGCCCCTTGTCGTCCTCGACCGTGGTGATGCAGTCATCGCTGGTCGGCAATATGCCCAAGGGCAGAACCCAATCCAGGGCATGGACGATCGTGTTGTCCTTGTGGACCAGGATGTGGGCATTGTCGAAGCCGTTCTCGCAGGCGATACGCCAGTTGCCGAAGCCGGTGCGGTGCATACCCAGGGCCACGGCGTTTTCGTCCAGGATGCTCGGCGCGGCTGGCCACAGTGGGTGCGGGAAGCGTTCGCTGTTTTCCGGGAAGCGGAACGGCAGGTCGTCCGACAGGGGCGGCACATCGGTATCAGGGAAATCGTCTTCACGCACGAACACGAAGATCATGCCGGCCACTTCCCGCACGGGATAGGTGGTGATGCCGGTCGTGCCGATCAGCTTGTCTTCGGGATTGGCCACGATGGTGGACAACACGCCGGAATCGAGATCGAACGTGAACCCGTGGTACCAGCAGGAGATCGTTTCCTTGTTGAAGCACGTCGGCTTTTCCGACAGGCGAACGCCGCGGTGCACGCATTGATCCTTCAGCGCGTAAATCTTGCCATCCACACGGCGCAATACGATGGGAATGCCGCAAATCTGGATGCCTTCGACATGGTCTTCCGGCAGCTCATTGCTGAACAAGGCCGGGTACCAATGATTGATGAAGCCCCATGCCGCATCCTTGTACGGCTGATACTGGCTCTGGACTTTGCTGCTGTTGGTGCGCTCTTCGCTGATGCCGGTCTTGACGACGCGGCGCCGGACAACGGGTTTATCTGCCATGGAAGTCTCCTGCTACGGTATGGGAAAAATGCTTCGTCGTATGCGAAGCAGTGATTCCATCTTACGTAGCGCCAACCCGGCTGGCGCTCCCGTAGGTGAACCCACTATCCCGTCAACGCAGAAAAACGCTGGCGCCGTTTGCATAGTTGGGCCTGGCGATGACAGGATGGCGCGATCAGAAACGCCTCCATGTTTCGGTGCTGCTGTGGGATGGGTTGCGTCACGTCGAACAGTGAAATCACACCCGGAAATGCATCAGGGCCGGGTTCTGTATTGCACAGGACCCGGCCCTTTAGTTTCATGCGTTGCGCACTGTGCGCTGCCACGCGCACAAGCGATTCCGTCCACCGCTGTCAGGCCGTCATGCCGCCATCGACCGACAGCGTGGTCCCCGTCACGTAGGCCGATTTGTCCGACAGCAAGTACAGCACGGCCTCAGCCACTTCCCGCGGCTGGCCGATGCGGCCCATCGGAATCATGTCGTCGAGCAGATGGACGTCGCCGCCCGTCGAGCGCATGTAATTCGGCGTTTCAGTAGCGCCCGGGCACACCGCGTTAATGCGGATGTGCTGGCCCGCATACTCTTGCGCGACCGCCTTGGTAAGACCGACCACCGCATGCTTGGCCGCCACATAGTGGGCAATGCCATGCATGCCACGCAAGCCAAAGATCGATGCGTTGTTCACGATCGCACCGCCCCCCGCACGCAACATCGCCTCGATCTGATACTTCACACCGTAATAGACCCCCTTGAAGTTGAGGTCAATGATCCATTCGGACTCCTCGACGGAAGTCTGATGGAGCGGTTTGAAATCGGCGTGACCACCCGCATTGTTGAACGCGAAATCGAGACGGCCGAAACGCGACTCGATGCACTGGACCAGCGCTTCGTTGTCTTCGCGGCGCGCGGCATCCATCACCTTGATCTCGGCCTTGCCGCCCGACTTGATGATTTCGCCGCGCACCATGGCAAGCTTGTCTTCCGTGCGGCCGGCAAGCACCACCGTCGCGCCTTCGGCCGCGAGGGCCAACGCAGCCGCCCGTCCCATGCCGGAGCCGCCGCCCGTCACCAGTCCTACCTTACCCTTCATCAGCATACGCCCCTCCTTGAGGATACCACTGTCATCATCTCGCTGTGCTACAGCCAGCCGTCGATCAGGCGAAGACCGACGCTTGCTGTGGACCGGCACTGATGTCGCGCCGCAGAATCACCGGTGCGCCACCATGCTTGCGTTTGGTGATCCACGTGGACAGCGCGGAATCGAGGTAAGTGACGTGCTTGGGGAACCAGTCCGCGAGCGCGGCGGCAAGGCGCCGCACGTCGCGCAGACCAACCTGCCCGGCCTTCGCAAGCTGGTTCACCTCTGACACGCTGTCGAGCACCTTCTGATGTTCGTCGAGATGGCAATCCATATTCGGATACGCGGTCCGCACCATCCATTCCCGCTCGGACTCGAAATGCGACAGCAGGTGGTCCTCGACCGCCTGCAGGCAGCCAAGAGCGGTGACGACATTACATGCGTCAAGGGCCTTGACGACTTGCACAAATTCTTCATGCGCGTCGTCCGTCGGCCCATGGCCGAGCAACATCGCGTCGTTCCACTCGAGTTGCCCGGCGGCGTACTCATCGAATCCACCCTGACGTGCATGTGCGTGATGATGTGACATATTAAGACTCCTGCGTCGAACAGTTAGGGTTTGGCGCCAATTAACACGGACAGCATCACACTCGGCGTTTCTGTCCGGTTGCGCCATGCATGGCGCGTGCCGTTCTGGATCACGATGTCCCCGGCCTTCAAATGGCGGACTTCGCCATCATCAAGCTCTAGCCAGAGCTCGCCAGACAGGATCACGTCATAGTCCACCGTCGCGGTGCGGTGAAAACCGGAACCGTCGGTATCGAAGGTCTCGGCGAGACCCGGCAGGTACTTGGCGTATTCCGCGCCGGCCGCGGCGCCGTCGAAGCCTGGCGCAGCCATCACGCTGTCGGGTGGAAACTGCACGACAATCACGCGCGTGCCATGTGGTGCGGGCAACATCGATTGGATGCCGACGACCGGGTCGCCCCCGTCAAAGGGCAACATGGGCGCGGCCTCGGTGGTGGCCCATGCCAGCGTGGTACGGAACCCGGGCACCGACGCGTAGTCGTGCGTATTCTCCACTTGCCCATCGGATACCACCATCGACTTGCCGTTGCGCTCACCCGTTACGATACGTCTGACCATTTCAAACTCCTCATCCTTGTTGTAGGTGGAGCGTGCGCTTATTGCACGATGACCACGTTGACGAAACCACCCTTGCGCTGCTCGGCGTCGGCGAGCGCCTCGTTCGCCTGCTCCAGCGCATAGCGGTGATGATCGAACACGCTCAAGTCCAGCGTGCCCGCCGCGGCCATATAGGCAAGATCCTGGCCCTCGCCTACCGTGAACCACAAGGATGTCATCAGGCTGATCTGCGAGCACATGATTTCGTGCAGATTCAACGGCAGCGGATCGGACATCGCGCCCACTTCGACCAGGCGGCCGCCACGGGCCAGCGACCTCAGGCAGTCGAGCGTGACCTGGTGCGACGCGCCCGGGCCGATCGCGTCGAGCACCGCATCGACACCGACGCCGTCCGTCTCGCTCCGTACCCATGCGCCGAGATCACCGGAACCATACGAGAAGGTGCGAATCCGCTGCGGATCGAGCGCGCGCACGCGCTCAAGCAACGCAGGGTCGCGCGCGACGCAGAAAATCTTGACCGCACCCATCGCCCGCGCGATCTGCACCGCGCACAAGCCGAGCGTGCCGCTGGCACCACTGATCAGGACAGTCTTGCCGGCGCCAACACCTGCCTTGCGCAAGCCTGAATAGGCCGTCCCCAGATAGCCGAAGCGGGCAGCCTGCTCGAAGCTGACCGCGTCCGGCAGCTTGACCAGACCGTCAGCCGGCGCGGTCGCATACTGGCCGAAGCCACCGTACGGATATTGCTTGTAGATCTGCTTCGAGCGCGGCCCGAAGCCGAAATAGCCCTGGAAGGTGTACGCGACACAGTTGGTCGGCTCGCCGCTACGGCAGGCATGGCACGATCCGCACGAGCGGCCCGGATTGATGTACACACGATCGCCCGGCGCGATGCCGGTCACGGCCGTACCGACTTGGGCGACGACACCGGCGGTATCGAGACCAAAAATCGCGGGCAAGTCCGGCAGCGTCAGGTAAGAACGTTCGCCATAGTGGCTGATCACGTTGCGCAGGTTAGGCACGACGCCGGACGCCTTGACCTCGACGAGCACATCCGTCGGGCGCAACAGCTCCGGAAGCGGTACCGTGTCAAGCTGAAAACGGCCACTGGCGTCATGTACGCGCATTGCTTTCATCTGCTTCGAAGCAGTCATTCGGGTCTCCTTGATCTCTGATAGTAGGTTCGAGTCCTGGCCGCACAGCGGCAGGTCGCGGGGTGCGCCGCGTACGGTGCGGCGGCAGCCCCGCCTGGATTCAATGCTATGGCACGCAGCGCCGGCTGACGCTCCCGCAGGCGAAACCACTATCCCGCCAATGCAGAAAAGCAGGCGCTTGTCGCATGGATCGGCATAGCCGATGAGGGCTAGTCAGCGATCAGGAACGCATCCGTGTTTCGGTGGGATGTCGCCGAAGCGGCGCTTGTGGCGGGACGTGAGGTGATCCGGGCGGCGGAAGCCCGGCGGAAGGCGGCAGTCACCGCCCCGCTGGAAGCTTGTCCCATAGGAGTTCGTCATGCAAGCGAACTTCCTACAGGTAATGCGCCGGCGGGAGATGGCATATCAAGAACGCATCAGTGTTTCGGACGGGGTTTCGCCGAAGCGCCGCTTGTAATCGGTCGTAAAATGCCCCAAATGACTGAAGCCCCAGCGGAATGCGACAGCGGTCACGGTCGCGCTGGAAGAATGGGTATGCAGGAGTTCGTCATGCACCCGGCGTAAGCGGACTTCCTTCAGGTAGTGCATCGGCGAGATATTGCGGAAGCGGCGAAAACCGGAGAACAGGGAACGCGTGCTCACGCCGGCATGTTCCGCCAGGTCAACCACCGAAATGGGCTCATGAGCATGCTCTTCGATGTAATGCTCGATGCGCTTAATGAAGGACGGCGCAATGGACTGCCCTTTATCTTCATGCAATTCCGCGCTGTAGTTGTTCTGCTGGCAATTCAACAACATGCCCACGAACGTGGTTTCCAATTGTTTACTCAACAGCGGCGACAGCTTGTCCGAGCCGGACAGGACATCGCACATCCACGCCAGCGCCTGGACAAAGTTGCGGCCATCGGGGGTATCCAGCGCCATTTCCATCTTGAACTCGACGTCCTTTTGCAAGGTGCGGCCCAGATGCTGCTGGCACTGGTGTTTGATCACGTCCTTATCGACCCGGACGATGATTTTCTCGGTGTTCGGCATGTGGTGGATGCGGGTGCGTGTATGCGCATTCAGCACCGCGCCCTGTTCCGATTCGAACAACATTGCATTGCCGTCGCACTCGATCAACTCCCGCCCCCTGATCGGAATCTGGATCAGCGCAAACGACTCCATCACATCCGGATCGATGATGGTCTCGCCACCATAGGTCATACGTCCCACACCCAAATTGCCCGCGCGCCGGTAATTGACGCGCGTATTGAACTGGGGGTCTCTCGAATAGATGGTGTTTTTACAAAAAATGTGCTCTCCAACCGAGCGCGCCTCTTCAACATCAGACGTTTGGCATAGACCATAGGCTGACAGCACAGAGTCGGCTGGAGTCACAGAAGGAAAAGTGCAATGCGCCATAGTCTCTCTCCCGAGTACATGATGAACTACCAACTATGGGTTTAGTGTTCCGAGCATATTGCAATACCGTCCTTGACCCGCCGCACATTAAAATAACAACACAATGTGGCATGCGAATTCATTGCCCGGACTGTCTCCCCCACTTCGCAGCGCGTCTGATGTGAGCAGTGATTTTCCTGCTTCTTTATATTAGTCTGATCCGCGCGATTGCGACGAAAATACTATCATATGCGGCGACAATTCCCTTATGAAATCAAGGGTTGTTGCGCCAATGATGACGCCGCGATGGCGTGGCCTGGGGCCGACGCGTCAAGCTTGAACACGCTGACCACATGCGCCAAATTCGCCACCTGAGCTTGCATGGAGCGGGCCGCCGCCGCCGCTTCCTCCACTAGCGCCGCATTCTGCTGCGTGACCTGGTCCATCTGCCCGATGGCCTGATTGACCTGTTCTATTCCTGCCGTCTGCTCCTGCGCGGCGGCAGTGATCCTTCCCATGATCTCGCCTACGCGCTTGACGCTGTCGACGATATCTTCCATCGTCGCGCCGGCTCGTTCGACCAGCTTGCTCCCCGCGTCCACTTTTCCCACCGAATTGTCGATGAGGACTTTGATTTCCCTGGCCGCCGCCGCGCTGCGTTGCGCCAGCATGCGTACTTCCGCTGCCACCACGGCGAAACCGCGACCTTCCTCTCCGGCGCGCGCCGCTTCCACCGCGGCGTTCAACGCCAGGATATTGGTCTGGAACGCAATCCCGTCGATCACGCTGATGATATCCACGACCTTTCTGGACGACTCGTTGATCGAACTCATCGTCTCAACCACCTCCAACACCACGGCGCCCCCCTTGACTGCCATTTGGGAGGCAAACAGCGCCAGGGCATTGGCCTCGCGGGCGTTGTCAGCGTTCTGCCGGACGGTAGAGGTCAGTTCTTCCATGGAGGTACTGGTTTCTTCCAGCGAGCTGGCTTGCTGCTCCGTGCGCGACGACAAATCGAGATTGCCGGTCGCGATCTGGCTGGAGGCGCTGGCGATCGCCTCGGTACCGTTGCGCACTTCAGCGACGATCTTCATCAGGCTATCGTTCATATGCTTTAACGCCGCCAGGAGCTGCCCGGTTTCTTCGGTGGTCCGGGCTTCGATGTGGCTGGTCAGGTCGCCCGCGGCAACCGTATTGGCCAGCGTCAGCGCCCGGTTCAGCGGACGGGTGATCGAGAGTGTGATCCAGACGCCCATGCCAGCGGCAAACAGCAACGCTGTCGCGCCCAGGCCAAGCATCATCAGGCGGCTGTTCGCATAGGTTGTCGCGGCATGGTCGCTATACGCATTCATGCGCTCCACTTCGAATGCGATCATGTCGTTGATCGCCGCCTTGTAGGCGACCAATGCCGGACGAAACATCTGGTTCAGGTAAGCCTTCTGCACTTCCGGCCTCTCGGTCGCAAGTAGCGTGAGCAGCTGATTGGCGGTGATCGCGTAACGCGCATCAGCATCCAGCGATTTCTGAAGTAGTTTCTTGCCTTTCGGAAGATCGACCGTGCGCTTCAGATAGCCAAGTTTTTCCTGCAAGCCTATTCGCGATTTCTCGATGTTCGCTTGCTGCGCTTTCCGCTCCCCACTGTCCTCGTTGAGCAGCATGTTGCTCAATGCGATCGCGATGTCATTGATATCCCCCATCGCCTGGGTGGCTTGCGCCGCCTTGGGCACAGAGTCCGTGACGATGATCGTCGTACCACCGTTGACACGGCCCAGCATGGTGATGCCCAGGGCAATACAGACCACTAGCAGGAGGCCCATCACAACATTGTTGGCAATAAGGCGCGTACCGATTTTCAAATTCGTGATATTCATACTTCTTTCCGACAATTGCTATGAAATGAAGGGCTATGCAACGATCTGATCTCGGGACGGCTCAAACGGATCGGAGACGGGTAATATCAGTTTGCAAGGACTCGTGGTTGCCTCCGGCGCTTTGAAAGTTCTCCAGATGGTCACGCTGCCGGGATGATTTTTTCAATTGATGATGCAACCGCATGTCATCGAGTTTGAACACGCTCACCGCCTGCGACAACTGCATTGCCTGGTCTTCCAGGCAGGAAGAAACCGCGACCGTCTGTTCCACCAATCCGGCATTTTGTTGAGTGACTTCACCCATACTGCCGATTGCCCGGTTGACCTGGTCAATGCCACTGCTTTGCTCACGACTGGCAGAGGCGATTTCATGCATGATGCCGGCCACGCGCCGCACCGATTCCACGATGTCCTTCATGGTTTGCTCGGCGTCGCCGACCAGGCGGTTTCCCAGTTCGACTCTCGCAACCGAGTCATCGATGAGTCCTTTGATTTCCTTGGCCGCGGCGGCGGAGCGCTGCGCCAGGCTCCGCACTTCGGAGGCGACCACAGCAAAGCCACGCCCCTGCTCGCCCGCCCGTGCCGCCTCGACAGCAGCATTCAGCGCCAGGATGTTGGTCTGGAACGCGATACTATCGATCAGGCTGATGATGTCGGCGATCTTCTTCGCCGAGGCACTGATATCGCTCATTGTCGCTCCCACGCTGGCAACAGCTTGCCCCCCCTTGAGCGCAACCGTCGAGGCGGACAAGACAAGTTCGTCGGCGCGCTGCGCATGGTCTGCATTCTGCTTTGCGCTCGCGGAAAATTCTTCCATGCTGGACGCAGTTTCTTCGAGACAGGAGGCCTGCGATTCAGTGCGCGTAGAAAGCTCCGTGTTGCCTGCGGCAATTTCCCTGGTGGCGACGTTGACTGCATGGACATTGGTGCGTACGTCGCCGATGATCGCCAAAAGATTCACATTCATTTGTTGCAAGGCACGCAGCAATTGGCCCATGTCGCCACCGTGTTGCGTCTCTATCGTGCTGGTCAGATCGCCGCCGGCAATCGTGCGCGCGGCGCGGATCGCGCCGCGCAAGGGTATCGCCACAGACGTGTGGAGAGTGTGCCCCATCAACAACGCACTCGCCACGCCGAGGGCGGCAACGCCGACAAATCCCCACGCCGTGCTGCCGCTCGCCGTGGCGAAGCCGAGCACGCCCATACCGAGATACAGGGCACATAGCGTGAGGATCCCTAACGTGATGAGCGCGCTAATCGGCAAATCATATAATGCCGAGAAAATGCCAGTCAGACCGCCACGCACCACCTGCCCCTCACGGATCACCATACGATCGGGATTGCCAGCAAAAATGCTGCGGTAAGTCCGCTCTGCCGCCTCGATCTGCGCGCGGGTGGGCTTGGTACGAACCGACATGTAGCCGCTCGCACTGCCGTTTTCCATGATCGGGGTCACGTTGGCCACGACCCAGTAGAAGTCGCCATTCTTGCGCCGGTTCTTCACCGTACCAGTCCATGGCTGACCGGCCTTGATGGACTTCCACAAGTCGTCGAACGCTTCAGGAGGCATATCCGGGTGGCGCACCAGGTTATGCGGCGCACCGATCAATTCCTCTTTGCTGAATCCGCTGACTTCAATGAAATAGGGATTGACATAGGTGATCTTCCCCTTGAGGTCGGTCTTCGACACGATGGGCTTGCAGTCCTCCATGTGGTACTGCGTATCGGTTACGGGCAGATTTTTACGCATGCTATTTCTTGACTGGGCCCTCGAGTTAGTCGAGTTGGTCGCTTTCTTCCTTGGAGGTGGTATGCACCGCCTCCGGCGTTATGCCGACGATGCGCGAGGGCTTCGGCAGTCGTTGCAATCTGTGAAGTTGACATGCTAAGAAACACTTCTACAACCGGATTTTGTCGATTACGGACCTGTACGACTATCCGGATAACGCACGCTTATCCACTGCCTGCAATATTCGGTAAAACCGCGAACTCACGCCTGATTCAATGCGCGGCGGGCGGAGATCCCGACGTAAAGGAGACTTGTGACATACTTAACTTTGCCAAACCTCCAAGTCATGGATTTGGTCACAAAGTAGTTGAGTTGCGAGGGGAAAGTGGTGCGGCTGGCGGGGATCGAACGCCGCTCAGTGCCACGCTGGACTTGGGCTTGGTACCTTGCCGGCGCAGTCATTGACAGAATATTTGGCCATTTCCGCAAGATCTGCTGCACATTCCAGCCGCCAGGCGGCGGATTCAGGATCGTGCGGGCAGCCCAGACAGCATCCGGAATATCGATGCGAACCAAAAAGCGATAGAACGGAAGTGCGCCATTGCGCAGGCAATATACCGTCTCCAGCGTCGCGAGCGCGATGTTAATGGCGCAGTAAACCACTGGCAAGCCGGGGCTGTTCCAGCGCCCACCTGTCATTTTGGCGCCAGTGCCGGTCAGATCGCTGGCGGGGTAACGGGAAGCCTCGACAGGCATCACACAAGGCGACGGAGAGCGCGGTTCCATCCATGAAGGCGAGGAACACCAAAGTCGGGCACAGCCCCGAAAGCGCCAGTCAAGCGGTCGTATCGATCACGCTGCCGATGGTGGCATAGCGCGACTGCCCGCCCGTCGCCGTGGCCCCGTCGGACGACGACTGCGCCTGTCTGGCCTGGGCCTGCTGCGCCGCCTTCTGCGCGGCCGCCGCCTGCAACTGGGCGATCTGCGCCTCGATCGCCTGCATCTGCGCCTGCAACAGTTTTGCTTTCTGCTTGCCGGCGTCGGAAGTATCCTTATTGGCTTCCGTTAGTTCCTTCTGCACCGTCTGCAACTGCTTTTGCAGCGCCGCGATGGCGCTGCCGCTGTCCGCCGACCCGCTGCCGCTACTGGCAGCGACCGTACTCGATCCCACTGCTGTGACCATGTTCACCTCCCGAGTTATTTACTACTGAGGTTATCGGCAAGGCAAAAACGGGACGTAGCCCGTCAAATGTAAAGACAGGTAAAAGCAGGTAAAGAGCGGCTTGTGCTTCCGGCGCAGGCAGCTCCCGGCGCCGGGCACGCAACGCCTATATTTCCCGGCCCTTGCCCCCCCTCCTCCCGGCTGCGTTACACTGTCTGACCACCCAGTGACGCCCATCGCCATGATCGCGAAGAATCTGCCAGAACTGATCGCCCTCAAGCGCCTGATCGATGAAGGCGGGTCGCACTTCGAGGTGTCGACTCCGTGCGCGGTGGAGATCGACGGCCGCCAGTTCCCCGTCTACGCGCTGGCCATCGGCAATCCCGCGCCGGACGTGCCGGCGCTGGGCTTCTTCGGCGGCATCCACGGGCTGGAACGGATCGGCACCCAGGTCGTGCTGTCTTTTCTGGAAAGCCTGCTCACCCGCCTGCGCTGGGACCGCACGCTGCACCACCAGCTGGCCCACATGCGCCTCGTCTTCATGCCACTGGTCAATCCGGGCGGCATGTGGCGCGCCACCCGCTGCAATCCGCAAGGCGTGGACCTGATGCGCAACGCGCCCGTGAACGCGCTGGAAAAGGTCCCCTTCCTGCTGGGCGGCCAACGCTACAGCCCGCACCTGCCGTGGTACCGCGGCGCGCCGGAGGCGCCCATGGAGCCGGAAAGCAGCGCCGTGTGCGAGTTGGTGCAACGGGAACTGCTGTCGCGCCCGTTCAGCATGGCGCTCGACTGCCATTCCGGCTTCGGCCTGCGCGACCGCATCTGGTTCCCCCATGCGCACACGGCCACGCCCATCCCTCACCTGGCCGACATCGGCGCGCTGGAAGAACTGTTCAGCCAGAGCTATCCCAACCACAACTACGTGTTCGAGCCGCAAAGCCGCCAATACCTGACCCATGGCGACCTGTGGGATTACCTCTACCTCAACACGGCGGACGCGGGCGAACGCACCTTCCTGCCGCTGACGCTGGAGATGGGATCGTGGGCCTGGGTCAAGAAGAACCCGCGCCAGTTGTTCAACCGGCTCGGCATCTTCAATCCCACGGCCACCCACCGCCTGCAGCGGGTGCTGCGGCGCCACCTGGTGTGGTTCGATTTCCTGATGCGGGCCGCCGCCAGCCACGGCCACTGGCAACCCCAGGGACTGGCCCGCAAGGCCCAGCAACGACGCGCGCTGGCGCGCTGGTACGACTGATGGCCAGCTGGATCCTGCTGCGCGGCCTGATGCGCGAACAACGCCACTGGGGCGCCTTCCCCGCCCAGTTGGCGCAGGCATTGCCAGGCGCGGGCATCATCACGCCCGACCTGCCCGGCAACGGCAGCCGGCATGCCGAACCCAGCCCTACTTCCGTGGCCGCCATGGTCGACGCATGCCGGGCGCAGTTGCGGGCCGAAGGCGTGCCGCCGCCGTACCGCCTGCTGGCCTTGTCGCTGGGCGGGATGGCGGCCGTGGAATGGGCCAGCCGTTATCCGGATGAGATCGAGGCGTGTGTGCTGATCAACACCAGCATGCGGCCCTACAGCCGCTTCCACCAGCGCCTGCGCTGGCGCAACTATCCGGCCATCGCCGGCCTGCTGCTGCGCGGTGGCGTGGCACGCCAGGAAAGCCTGATCCTGCGCCTGACCAGCCGCGACGGCCACGCGCACGACGGCTTGCTGCAACGCTGGCTGGCCTACCAGCACGACCACCCGGTGCGCCGCACCAACGCACTACGCCAGTTGTGGGCGGCGGCCCGCTACCGGGCGCCGGCGCGGCGGCCGGACGTGCCCGTGCTGATCCTGTCGAGTGCGGGCGACCGGTTGGTGTCGCCCTCCTGCTCGCAGCGGCTGGCGCGGGCATGGTCGGCCCCGCACCATGTTCATCCAGATGCCGGCCACGACTTGCCGCTCGATGATGGGCCGTGGGTGGCCGATGCGGTGGCACGATGGCTGCGCGCGACATCCGCTGGCCCGGAGGAATATGGGCAGCCCGCCAAAGCCGGGTAAAATATCGCCCCAGTCCGCGCAGACCGCCGGACCATCCCCGGATCACCGCATGAACCTGCCTTCCTCCACTCCCGACTGCCGCCCCGGCTGCGGCGCCTGCTGCACCGCGCCCTCGATCACCAGCCCCATCCCTGGCATGCCCAACGGCAAGCCGGCCGGCGTGCGTTGCATCCAGTTAGGCGAGGACAATGGCTGCCTGATCTTTGGCCGCCCCGAGCGCCCGGCCGTTTGCGGCGGTTTGCAGCCATCAGTGGAAATGTGCGGCGCCACGCGCGAACAGGCCATGGTGTGGCTGGCGACGCTGGAGCGGGCCACCGCACCAGCCTGACCTCTGCCTGCCCTCAGCCGGACGTCGGTCCGGACTTTGCCGCCACGCCACGGCGGTTGCTGTGCCCGGCGCCCATCCCGCCACGACAGGCGTATCATGGAGGCGAGCACACGACGGAGGCCACCATGGAACGCGAACGGGCGAAGGCGGGCGATACGGTGCGGCCGATCGGCTGGCATCGCAGGATGCTGGTGATTAAAACGACGACCGGCCGCACCGGCCTGAGCGACGATGACGACGTGCTGTGCCGCTGGCTCGACGACCGCGGCGAGCACCAGCAACTGTTCAAATCCGGCCAACTCGAAGTGCTGATGTCGGGCGCCCGCGCCCACAATCCCGGCATGCGTACCGTGCGCTGACCACCCCGTCCCTTCGCCCCCCCACGGGGCGCCCCGTTTTGCCGCCCGATTGGCCTCCTTTTCCCCCCGATTTGCGCCCGATTCAGAATCGCGGCGCCCCGGCATGGTAAGCTTCGAGCCCGCGCAGCGCTGGCGCCCGCGCCGGACACCGTTTCCCCCGTAAAACTAATTCGAAATCGAACGATTATTCATGGATATCATTCTCGCGCTTAAAGCCCTTGTCATGGGCCTGGTTGAAGGTTTCACCGAGTTCCTGCCCATTTCCTCCACCGGCCACCTGATCCTGGCCGACAGCCTGCTGAACTTCGCCGGCATGGAAGAAAAGATGAAAGTGTTCGAGATTGTGATCCAGGCTGGCGCCATCTTCGCCGTGTGCTGGGAATACCGGGTCCGCATCGCGGCCGTGCTCTCCGGCCTGTTCTCCGATGGCAAGCAGCAGCGCTTCGCCATCAACGTCTGCATCGCCTTCCTGCCTGCCGCCGTACTGGGCGTGGCGTTCAACAAGGCCATCAAGGCCGTGCTGTTCAAGCCGGTGCCGGTGGCGCTGGCCTTCATCATCGGCGGCCTGGTGATCCTGCTGGTCGAGCGCAGCGAAGCGAAGAACCCCGGCATGGCCCGCATCACGTCGGTGGACGACATGACGCCGGTCGACGCCATCAAGATCGGTATCGCCCAGGCGTTCGCCCTGATCCCCGGCACCAGCCGCTCCGGCGCCACCATCATGGGCAGCATGATGTTCGGCCTGTCGCGCCAGGTGGCCACGGAATTCTCGTTCTTCCTCGCCATCCCAACGCTGCTGGGCGCCACCGTCTATTCGCTGTTCAAGGAACGCGCGCTGCTGTCCGCGGCCGACCTGCCCCTGTTCACCGTCGGTTCGCTGGCCGCCTTCGTGTCGGCCTTCCTGTGCGTGCGCTGGCTGCTGCGCTACATCAGCACCCACACCTTCACTTTCTTCGCCTGGTACCGCATCGTGTTCGGCCTGGTGGTGCTGGCCACCGCCCACTACGGCCTGGTGCAGTGGGTCGATTGAGCTAAACCGAGAACCGTATCATGAGCGACACCAGTACCAGCGCCCTGCATCTGCTGCAGACCGTCTTTGGCTATCCGGCCTTCCGTGGCCAGCAGGCCGAGATCGTCGAGCATGTGAGCACGGGCGGCGACGCGCTGGTGCTGATGCCCACCGGCGGCGGCAAGTCGTTGTGCTACCAGATCCCGGCACTGGTGCGCGACGGCGTGGGCGTGGTGATCTCGCCCCTGATCGCGCTGATGCAGGACCAGGTCGACGCGCTGGCCGAGGTGGGCGTGCGCGCCGCCTTCCTGAATTCGACCCAATCGTACGAGGAAGCGAGCCGCATCGAGCGCCTGGTGCGCACCGGCCAGATCGACCTGGTGTACGTGGCGCCGGAGCGGTTGATGACGGAACGCTGCCTGAACCTGTTCCAGGATTCGAAGATCGCCTTGTTCGCGATCGACGAGGCGCACTGCGTGTCGCAATGGGGCCATGACTTCCGGCCCGAGTACATCAAGCTGTCGGTGCTGCACGAGCAGTTCCCCAACGTGCCGCGCATCGCCCTCACGGCCACGGCCGACCAGCAGACCCGCGCCGAGATCGTGCACCGGCTGCAGCTGGAGGACGCGATGCAGTTCGTGTCCTCGTTCGACCGCCCCAACATCCGCTACCAGATCGTCGAGAAGGCCAACGGCCGCAAGCAGCTGCTGGACTTCATCACGGGTGAGCATGGCGGCGACAGCGGCATCGTCTACTGCCTGTCGCGCAAGAAGGTGGAGGAGACGGCTGAATTCCTCAACGAGAACGGGGTGCGGGCCATGGCCTACCACGCCGGCATGGAACACACCAAGCGCGCCGCCAACCAGGCCCGCTTCCTGCGCGAGGAAAATATCGTGATGGTGGCCACCATCGCCTTCGGCATGGGCATCGACAAACCGGACGTGCGTTTCGTGTGCCACCTCGATCTGCCCAAGAGCATCGAGGGCTACTACCAGGAGACGGGCCGCGCCGGCCGCGACGGCCAGCCCGCCAGCGCCTGGATGGCTTACGGCCTGCAGGACGTGGTGCTGCAGCGGCGCATGATCGACGAATCGGAAGCCGACGAAACCTTCAAGCGCGTGCTGGGCATGAAGCTCGACGCCATGCTGGGACTGTGCGAAACGCTCAGTTGCCGGCGCGTGCGCCTGCTCGACTACTTCGGAGAATCCTCGGCCCCGTGCGGCAATTGCGACACCTGCTTGATCCCGCCCGTGTCGTTCGACGGCACGGTGCCGGTGCAAAAACTGCTGTCGGCCGTGTACCGGGTCGACCAGCGCTTCGCGGCCGGCCATGTGATCGAAGTGCTGCGCGGCGTCGAGACGGACCGCATCAAGACCTGGCACCACGATTCGCTGTCCGTGTTTGGCATTGGCGCCGACCGCAGCGAACAGGAATGGCGCGCCATCCTGCGCCAGGTGATCGCGCTGGGCCTGGTGACGGTGGACCACGA
This sequence comes from Rugamonas apoptosis, assembly GCF_014042355.1. Taxonomy (GTDB): domain Bacteria; phylum Pseudomonadota; class Gammaproteobacteria; order Burkholderiales; family Burkholderiaceae_D; genus Rugamonas; species Rugamonas apoptosis. The sequence continues at coordinate 47,630 of NZ_JACEZU010000012.1, read as the reverse complement.
ACAATACAGCTCGCTCAAGCTGACGGACGCCGCGCGCCCCGTGCTCAAGGGCGGGCAGAAGGTGCAGCTGCGCCAGTACCAGAAGCCGGTCAAGCAGAAGCGGCCCACCACGGCCGCCAAGGGTTATGTGGAAAGCGACCTGTCGCCACGCGAACAGGCCATCTTCGACAAGCTGCGCTGGTGGCGGGTGGAGACGGCGCGCGCCCACAACGTGCCGGCCTACGTCATCTTCGTCGACGCCACGCTGCGCGAAATCGCCAAGGCCCGCCCCACCTCGCTGGCCGAGCTGCGCGGCGTGTCGGGCGTGGGCGAGAAGAAGCTCGCGTCGTATGGCGACGAGCTGGTGGCACTGATCGCGGAGATGGATTAAGCGCATCCATCAGCGCCGCTAAGCCCAGGCTATTTTCCAGCAACAGCCAACAAGGCCTCGGGATTGGTACTGGCAATTGCCAGCAGCGTGCGGGCGGCCCCGCTGGGTTGCTTGCGGCCTTGTTCCCAGCCCTGCAATGTGCGTACGGACACTCCCAACAGCGCAGCAAACTGCGACTGCGACAGGCCGGTCTTCTTGCGCGCCTCGACGACGGGCGACACAACGACGTGTAACCGTCCCGCCTTCATTTCATGCACCGCCTGCAATAACTCAGCCGCCAGGTCGCGCGTCGCTTCAAAGGCGGCCAGCTCCGTCTGGTTTAATGGCTTACTCTTCGAGTGCACGCCGGATCTCCCTTAACTTCTGACCGGTAATGTTATCGGTCTTCGATTTTGCATAAAGCGTGAGCAGGACAAGCTCACCTTCGGCGGTACGAATGTAATAAATCATGGGATCAATATACTCCTGGGGCGCAGGGCTGTCCAACGTCGCCGGATAGCGCACGATGCGAGGGGATATGGTTAAGCAATTTTTGACCTTGCAGCAGCCTGCCGCAAGGACTTACGACAAAGGTCGCGTCAAATTCCATCACCGCCACACGGGCACGGGCAGGATGGGGGTGTCGCCGACTTGCTTGATCATCAGTTCTCGCTTCTCATGGATGGCCATCCCGGTATTGAAAATTCAATATTAGCCGAGTAATTTGAGGCGCGTGGCGGTGTGGGCGGACGGAAAACCGGGTGGAAGTCCAGCCATTCCGCTAAGATGACGTCCTTTGCACCTACAAGCTCGCCATGGAATACGCCCTCCCCCTGCTGATCGTCATCGTCACGGCGCTGCTGGTCTACGCCATCATCAAGACCAATCCGGCCAAGCCGGCCGCCCTGCCGCCGCGCGCGGCTGGGCCATATGTGCCGCAGTTGCCGGCCACGGCGCCCGCGCTGCACTGGTCCGACCAGGGCCGTTTCCAGGTCGAGGTGGTGAATGAGTCGCGCTACCAGGGCACGTTGAAGGAACTGGCGGGCGAGCACGGTGAACAGGCGGCCGCCCGGGCCTGCGTGGCGACGCTGGTGCCCGACGATCAGAATGCCTACGAGAATACGGCGGTAGCCGTGTTTGTCGATGGCCGCATGGCCGGCTACCTGGCGCCGAAGGAAGCGCTGCACTTCCGCCAGCGCCTGAAGTTCAAGGAGATTGAAGGCCAGCCGACCACCTGCGATGCGCAGGTGCGCGGCGGCGGCCTGTGGCAGGGACGCCACCTGGCCTATGTGCTGGTGCTCGATATCGAACCGCTGGACTGAGAGAAACCGAAACCGGGGTCAGGTCATGAAATCGTGCAAGTTGCGGGATCTCATGACCTGACCCCGGTTTGACATTACTTCTTGGTGAATACCAGATCCCACACGCCGTGGCCCAGCTTCAGGCCGCGGTTTTCAAACTTGGTCAACGGACGGTAGGCCGGCTGCGGGGCATAGCCTTCGGCCGTGTTCTGCAAGCCTTCTTCCGCGCCCAGCACTTCCAGCATCTGCACGGCGTAGTCTTCCCAGTCGGTGGCGCAGTGCAGGTAACCGCCCACGGCCAGCTTTTGCGTCAGCAGCTTCACGAACGGCCCCTGGATCAAACGGCGCTTATTGTGGCGCGCCTTGTGCCATGGGTCGGGGAAGAAGATGTGGACGCCGTGCAGCGAGCCGTCCGGGATCATCTGGTTCAGCACTTCCACCGCGTCGTGCTGGATCGCCTTCAGGTTGGTCAGGCCCTGTTCGTCGATCAGCTTGAGCAGGCTGCCCACGCCGGGCGTATGCACTTCTACGCCGATGAAGTCCTTGTCCGGCATCGCCTGCGCGATGTGGGCCGTGGTGCCGCCCATGCCGAAGCCGATCTCCAGCACCACCGGCGCCTTGCGGCCGAACGCCTGCTCGTAGTCCAGCGGCGCCTTGCTGTACTCGATCAGGAATTTCGGTCCCTGCTCTTCCAGCGCGCGCGCCTGCGCGGTCGACAGGCGGCCGGCGCGGGTGACGAAGCTGCGGATGCGGTGTTCGGTCGGGTCGTACAGCATAGGCCGTGCGGGGCCGTTGTTGGGCGTATCAGAAGACATGGGATGCGGAATCTATCGGTAAAAAAGGGAAGCCCGGCACGCGGGCACAGGGCGCTACAGACGGCGCGGCGGCCGGCAGCCAGGCTGCATTAACCCGCCATTATATCAGTGCCTGCGCGGCCACCTGCTCAGCCACACTCTCGACCAAGCCCCGCAGCCGTGCCCGGCGCGCCGCTCCCTTCGCCGGCGCCGCTATGCCGTCACCACCAACGTGCCAGCCATCTCCTCGTGGCCGGCGCCGCAGAAGTTATCGCACAAGAATCCGAAGCGGCCAGCCTGCGCAGGCTGCAAGCGCAGCTTCACCACCTTACCCGGCACCAGGTCGATGCGGGTCTGCAGTTCGGGAATATTGAAGCCGTGGGCGAAGTCCAGCGCCCGCAACTCCAGCACCACAGCCTCGCCCTGCCGCACCTCGATCACGTTGGGGGCGAAGCGGAACTTGCGCGCCTCGACCTTGATGACGCGCTCCTTGGGCGCCTTGCCCTGGGCAGCGCCCAGCAGCAGCGCCGAGGCGGCCAACGGCATGCCGAGCAGGAAACGTCGTTTTGAAGCTTGCATGATTTATCCTTTCGCGACGGGCAGTTCGGTGATCTGGTAGCTGGCCTGGCGCGGATCGGCGTCCACTTCGCGCCAGCCCAGGCCCTTGCCCGGCGCGGCCGGATCCCACGGCAGCGGCGTGCGCATGGCTTGCGAACCGGGTACGGGTAACGGGAAGATCAGCGACTTGGCCGCGTGGTGGGCGATATGCGCCGTCATCCGGTGGTGCTCCTGGTGGATATGGCCGTAGAACACGGTCACGTTCGCGTACGGCATCAGCAAGGCCACGGCCTGCGCACCGTCGCGCGTGGCCCAGTCCCACTTCGGTTCCAGGTCGAACAGGGGCCGGTGCGTCAGCACGACGATGGGCGCATCTGGCCGCTGGGTAGCCAGGTCGGTCTTGAGCCAGGCCAGCTGCGCCTCGCCGATGCGGGCGCCAGGGTCGGACACGTTATCGAGCGCGATGAAATGCACACCCTTGTGGTCGAAACTGTAGTGGGTGGAGCCGAACAGCTCCTGGAACGCCGCGCCCTGGTCGAGCGAGGCATCGTGCTCACCGGGCAGGAAATGCACCTGCTTCACCTCCAGCCCGGCCACGATCTGCCTGAATTCGGCCATGCGCTTGCGGCGCTCGGCCGGGTCGTCCGTGCTGTGCGTCAGGTCGCCCGTGAAGACGATGAAGTCCGGCTTTTCCGGCAGCGCGTTGACCGCCGCCACCGCCTGGCGCAACGTGTTCTGCGCGTCCGGGTTGGCCGGCCCGCGATAGCCCCAATGCGCGTCGGACAGCTGGACAAAATAGAAGTCGTCACTACCCTGCCGCGCCCACGCCTTGCCATACAGGCCGGACATGAACACGGCGCCCCCACCCACCGCGCCCAGTCTCAAGAAACTCCTGCGATCGATCATGCTGTCCTCCATCTGGTTGATTGAAAATCGGCGCCCGCTTCCATGTCATAATCGGAGCTTCAAACCGGCGCGCCACACCAGATAAAACCGGCCGCGCCCCGTTCCTATTCCCGCTTGCGGATATATTTTTTCCGCGGGAATAAAAGCGCACCACACCGAGTCTTCATCCACGGGACGACTACGATGGACAAGCATTTGGGCGACGACGACAAGGCGGCACGGTTTGAACAGCTGACCATGCCGCACCTGGATGCGGCCTACAACCTGGCGCGCTGGCTCACGCGCGACCCGCACGACGCGGACGATCTGGTACAGAGCGCCTACCTGCGCGCCTACCGTTTCGCCGACAGCTACCGGGGCGGCGACGCGCGCGCCTGGCTGCTGACCATCGTGCGCAACACCTTCTACACGGCGCTGCGCGACCGCAAGCCGCAGCAGGCCGACGTCAGCTTCGACGAGGCGCTGCATGGCATGGAGGGCGACGAACTGCTGGCGCAGCAAGCGTCCAGCGACCCGGCCGCCATCATGGCCAGCCGCGACGCGGACCGCGGCGTCAACCAGGCTTTGAGTCAGCTGCCACCCGCGTTCCGCGAAGTACTGGTACTGAAGGAGATGGACGAGCTGTCTTACAAGCAGATCGCCGAAGTGGCCGATATCCCCATCGGCACGGTGATGTCGCGCCTGGCGCGCGCGCGCAAGCTGCTGCTGTCGTACCTGCAACGCGACATGGCTGGAGAATAGGATGGAATGCACGCAATCGCAGCACTGGATGCACGCCTGGCTGGACGGTGAGCTGGACCCGCCCGGCGCCCTGCAACTGGAAAGCCACCTGGCCGGCTGCGCCGCCTGCCGTGCGGCGCTGGCGCAACTGACGGAGCTGCGCGGCGCCGTGGCGCAGCAAGCCACGCGCCATACGGCACCGCCACAACTGCGGCTGCGCCTGAAGGCCGCCTTGCAGCAGGAGCAGGAGAAGGAGCTGGCGATGGAACTGGAGCGGACACAGACGCCGCGACAGCGGAAGGAGCCATCCAGTCCACGCCGCGCCTCGATCTTCCCCCGTTGGCCTTGGGCCTGGATCAACCTGGGCGCCGCCGCCGTGAGTACCGCCGCCTTCGCCGTCACGCTGGCGCTGTATCTGGCGCAGCCCTCGCCTGTCGACCAGCTGGATCAGGAACTGGTGGCCAGCCATTTCCGCTCGCTGATGCCGGACCACCTGACGGACGTGGCATCGACCGACCAGCACACCGTCAAGCCCTGGTTTGCGGGCAAGCTCGATTTCGCGCCGCCCGTGACCGACCTGGCGCCCCAGGGATACGCATTGATCGGCGGACGGCTGGACTACATCGGCCAACGGCCCGTGGCGGCGCTGGCCTACCGGCACCGCAAGCACCTGCTCAATCTTTACGTGTGGCCCACGGCGACGGCTCACGCCTCAGCCCAGCAAGCGAGCGCGCGCCAGGGCTATCAGCTGCTGCGCTGGTCCCAGGGCGGCATGCAGTATGCGGCCATCTCCGACATGGCCGGGCCGGACCTGGCGCAATTCGCGCAACTGTTCAACGCCGCCGTCACCCCCGCCAGGTAAAGCCGGCCGTCGCCCCGCCCTACGCCGGCGCCGGTCCGCGCAGCAGCCGCAGGCCGTTGACGACCACCATCAGGCTCACGCCCATGTCCGCGAACACGGCCATCCACAAGGTCGAATAGCCGGCCACCGCCAGCACCAGGAACACGGCCTTGATCGCCAGCGCCAGCGCGATGTTCTGCACCAGGATCGCGTGGGCGCGCGCGCTCAGGCGCATGAAATACGCCACCTTGCGCAGGTCGTCGTCCATCAGCGCCACGTTGGCCGTTTCCATCGCCGTATCGGTGCCGGCCGCGCCCATGGCGAAACCGACAGTGGCCCTGGCCAGCGCCGGCGCATCGTTCACGCCATCGCCCACCATGCCCACCGCACCATGTTCGGCCGCCAGCGCCCCAATGATGCGCAGCTTGTCCTCGGGCAGCAGGGCGCCGCGCACATCTGCGATACCCAGCCGGGCGCCGACCGCCTGCGCCGTATCGGTGTTATCGCCCGACAGCATCACCACCCGCACCCCCAGCGCGCGCAACTGCGCCACCGCCTCTTCGCTGGTGCCGCGTACCTGGTCGGCCACGGCCACCACCAGCAGCGCCGCCGTGGCCGAGCACAGCACCACCACACTCTTGCCGTCGCGCTCCAGCGGGGCCAGCGACGCGGCCAGTTCGTCATCATGCAACCCCAGTTCCCGCACCAGCCGCGCGTTGCCCAGGTAGAGCATGCCGCCCTCCACCTCGCCGCGGACACCCCGGCCAGGCAAGGCCTCGAAACGCGCCACCGGCGCCAGCGCCGCGTCACCCCGCTCGCCCTGCCAGTACAGCGCCAGCGCGCGCGACACGGGATGGGTGGACAGCGCGGCCAGGCTGGCGGCGCACCGCAAGCGGGACGTACGCTCGTCGCCGGACAGCACCAGCACGTCCGTCACTTGCGGCGTGCCCTGCGTGAGCGTGCCGGTCTTGTCGAGCGCCACGGCCCTCAGCTTGCGTCCCAGCTCCAGGTATATCCCACCCTTGACGAGTATGCCCTGGCGCGCCGCCGCCGCCAGCCCGCTGACCACCGTCACCGGCGTGGAGATGACGAGCGCGCAGGGGCAGGCGATCACCAGCAGCACCAGCGCCTTGTACAACCACGCATAGGCATCGGCGCCCGCCACCAGGGGCGGCACGATGGCCACCAGCACGGCCAGCGCCACCACCACGGGAATGTAGACCGCCGCAAAGCGGTCGACGAAGCGCTGGGTCGGCGCGCGCTCGCCCTGCGCCTGCTGCACGCTGCTGACGATGCGCGACAGCGTGGACTGGCTTTGCGGCGCCGTCACCGTGTAGTCGAACGTGCCTTGCTGGTTGATGGTGCCCGCAAACACGGCATCGCCCGGCAGCTTGGCCACCGGCATGCTCTCGCCCGTGATGGGTGCCTGGTTGACGGTGCTCTCCCCGGCCGCCACCACGCCATCGAGCGCGATGCGTTCGCCCGGCATCACGCGCGCCAGCGCCCCCGGTTGCACCTGGGCCGCCGCCACGCGCAGCCAGTCGCCCGACGGCGCCTGCACGGTGGCCGTATCGGGCGTCAGCGCCATCATGCCGCGGATTGCATGGCGGGCGTGTTCCAGCGAGCGCGCCTCGATCCGTTCGGCCAGCGCGAACAGGAAGATCACCATGGCCGCTTCCGGCCATTGGCCGATGGCCAGCGCGCCCAGGACCGCCAGCGACATCAGGAAGTTCATGTTCAGCGACAGGTTGCGCAACGCGATCCAGCCCTTCCTGAGCGTGCCCAGGCCGCCGCAGGCGATGGCCGTCAACGCCAGCACCAGCACAGGCCCACTATGCTCGCGGCCCGTGTTCCACGCAATCGCTTCCGCGCCCAGCGCCGCCAGGCCGGACGCGGCCAGCGACAACCATGGCGGCAGGCCGGCCGCGCGCGGCGGGGACGCCGCCAAGGCCGCGCCGCCCACGTCCTGCGCACTGGAGATGACGGCCGGCGCCATGTCGAGCGCCGTCAGGGCCGCCACCAGCGGCGCAATGGAGGGCAGGCGATGGCCCACCGTCAGCTCGCGCCGGATCAGATCGAACTGCAGGGTGTCGACTCCCGCCATCCGCTCCAGCCGGCCGCGGATCAGCTTTTCCTCGGTGGGGCAATCCATGTTCCGGATCAGGAAGACGGCCCGCTCCGGGCTGGCGGCGGTGGCGGCCGCCGGCGCCACCGGGGCGACGGTGGCGCAGCAACCATCCTTGCCACCGCACTTGCTCATGGATGCCTCATGCCGTCAGTCCGTGAAGCTGGCTTCGGCCGCGATCTTGCCCGGCAGCGTGAGGTGGAAGCGTTGCAACTGCTTGCGGCTGTAGAGGAATTTGCCGCGGTCGGCCGTGACCGGGTAGATGCGTTCGGGCGGCGTGCCGGCCAAAATCCTGAGCGCGATCTCGGCCGCCGCCTTGCCCTGGTCGCGGCCATACAGCACCAGTCCGCCGACAGTCTTCTCCGGGCCCACGGCCCAGTCCCAGAAGCCGAAGATGGGCACGGGCGCGTGGGCAGCCGTCCAACGCGCCACCTGGTCCGTCGTGTTGACGCTCTTGCCCGCCCCATCATGCAGCGCCTGGTACAGGCCGAGGAAGATGACGTCGTAGTGATCCTTCGCCTTCAACACTTCGGCCTGCCACTGCTCCCACTGGCCCACCAGCTTCAGTTCGACGAGGGTGCCCCCAATCAGTTGCTGCGACTTGCCTTCGAACGTTTCCTGCCGCACCACCTGGGACGTGATGTCCGTATCGAACAGCACCAGCGCCCGTTTGACGTGGGGCACCAGCTCGGACACCAGCGCGATGTTGCGCTTGAGGATGGGCCGCTCCAGCACGCCCGTGATGTTCTTGATGACCTTGGCGTCGAAGTATTCGCGCGGATTATTGTTGATGCCCAGGTAGACCACGGGCGTGCTGGTGGTGCCCAGGCGCTGCGCCAGCAGCTTGAGGGCCGCGTCGTCGCCCAGGATCACCAAGGCCGGATGCAGCGCCTGGTACATGGCCCAGGCCTTGTCGGCCATGGCCGCGTGCTGCTCGCGCGGCAGGCGCTTGGTGTCCATCTGAAAATATTCGAGGCGGTACTTCTTGCCCAGCGCTTCCTGCAACGCTTCCTTGTAGTTGGCGTCCCATTGCATCTCGGCGTTGTAGCTTTCCACCACCAGGATGGTGTCGTCGGCAGCGCGGGCGGGGAGTATCACGGCCATCAGCAGCGCCATGGTCCACAGGCAGCGCCACGCGGCATGCGAGGCCAGCAGCGGCCCGGTCGTCATGGGAACAATGGCATCGGGCGCGGGGCCGACGCGGTGGCGAAAGCGGACATGGAACCCGGAACAACTCGTTGTTGTCACATCGATTGGAGCGGGTGAAGGGAATCGAACCCTCGTATGAAGCTTGGGAAGCTGTGGCAATCATACAGAATTTATGCGCCTTGCGAGCCGGTTTCCAATCCCCAAAATGACATTGTACCCTAAGTTTTTCCCCATGACTCCCACCTATAAAACCGATTTTGGGGAGCCGATTTATAATTCTATATGCGCAACTTTTCAGAGGGGAGTCATGGAATTATCGAAAACCAAAATGCTTGCTGCGGCCTATGCGGATTTACTGAAAAAATATCCTGTCCTTCTGAAAAAAATGCCTTTGGCGATCGGTATTTATGAGCAAATTCTGGCAGTCGTTCATGATCGAGCATTAGTCGCTTACGCGCTTGGGAAGCATACAAGAAGTGGGACGTATCTGAAGGCATTAAGCATTGGTGGTAGCCGCTTCAATCTAGACGGTTCTGAGTCTGGGGAAGTGTCAGAAATTCATCAAGCGCACGCAAATGTTCGAATTGCTGAATTGAACGCAAGAGATCTTGCAAAGAAGGCAGCCAAAAAATTATCAAAAGCCAAGCCAGATGCGAAAAGAATAGATCCTGCTACAGCACCAGTGGTGGTTCAAAAACCTGCCGTGATGGTTACAATCAAGAAGCGAAGAGTAATAGTATAAATCGTTTATACCATATTCAACCATAAGCAACGAAGTTCCCTGAGGCCAGTTTCGGATTACAGATTCAATGTATTAGTTAGAGTTGCGACTTCACCACTGGAATTAGAACATGACATCTCCCACAATCACTGACTCAGTTTCACTCACGCTTCCGCAAATATCGATTGCGGAAGCGAAGCCTCCAGAAACATATCTTGGTATCGCACACCACATGCTGCTAGGAGTGAAAATTCTTGCATCGGCATCACTTCCACCGAGTTTGCCTTTGGCAATGCTTAGCGCACACGTACTTGAGTGTGCACTTAAAGCTTACTTGTCGAGGTCAGGCGATGATAGTCGATTAATGAAAAAGAACCTGCGGCATAACTTGAATGCATTGTGGTCACTCGCAAATGCGGAGGGTTTGAAAATTCCTTCACAACCTTACCCGTGGGTTGAAATCCTCAGTCATTTGCATGATTCGCCCTACTACCTGCGATACTCCACGGGAGTTCATTGCCTTCAAACCCCCGCACCCCAACCAATGGTTGCCGAGCTTGAGAATTTTGTTACGATTGTTAGAACTCAGCTCTCGTGACGTGAGTTCGCCAATGCCATTCGACTAGCACTTCCGTCATCTGACCCGAAGTGTCGGGCCAATCGACAGATTCATTTCTAATTCTCATTTTTGCATGGATTGAAAATAGTAAATGGGGGCGGCTTAAGTCCTGACGAATGTCAGGATGCCGCCGAAGGACGGCACCCCCTGTGTCATGAACGCATGTAGGAGCGTTTTGGCCGGTCGCCCCGGCCAGCGACAATGCGTTCAGCCGGGGACTGCCGAACTAACGACAATATGCCCCACCAACTAAATTTTTGTGAGTTATCACATTAATTCAGAGAATCAATTCGCTTGGTCATCGCTTCTTTTCGATACTCAGTAGTGCTTCTTCCTGCGAAGACCGAAGGCTTTCCAGGTCATGAATATCAGCGACGAACTGTTTCTGAATTTCTGCAGAGTGATATAAGTTCCCGCCGATCTCAGCGTCAGGAGAACCCTTTTGCTGCCATCGTGTATATTCGATTTTTTTACGGAACAGAGCCTTAGCTGCGTCCCGTTCCCGTAATGACGACTTCAAGCCGCCCGGGGTTGGCGGACTTGTATGTCCGCTGAAGAAGTCGTCAATTCCCGTCACCATCCAAAAGGCATATTCTGGCCACGTTTGGGCCAGGGCTTCGATCATGTCAGGATTCGGGCGCTGGCGAGCATAGTAGAAACTTTTCCAACCTTCTGCCGGTATCCCTGTCAACGACTCCAACTGCGCAAACTTTCCCCGTTTGTCAGTTTGTGAATCAATCAACAGTTTCATTCTTTCAGCTAATTTTGCCTTGCTCGCGTCCATCACGCTCCCTCGGGTCTCGATTGGGGGCAATTGTACTCATTTCGTGCTAAACACACACCAAATAGTTGACCATGCAAAATTATAGTGATAATCTCCACTCAATCATTGTGCAATACACACCAATCGGATCTAAATGCATTCTTTTTCTAGCTCTTATAAAAGACACGGTCGCATCGGAGAGGTCAAAAGCGCCGACCGTACCGCCAGCGCGCCAGCGCTGCCGGTACGGATCGGTGCTAAGGCCGAAGAAGCTGGGTTAGTGCCGCAAAATTCGCATGGTCGGGCGCCGGCAGATGCCCCCATTAATAACATGGGGGAAAACTTGGTTGGCGCCAGCGATACCGATATTTGGGCAAGCGTTTCCGAGGACGACCTAGGCGAAGTATCCCTGGTGATGACTGATTCAGGAAAAGTCAAAACGGTAATGGTCCGCAAGCCGTCAGCGACGCAGGCCTGCATCATCGACTGGATCAATTTCACGGTGCTTGAAGACACGTTCTTTAAGACGGCCCGTCAGACCCTCATTGCTGACGATCAAATCATCGAAGAGGCCAGCCGCCAATTCGAGAAAATCTTCGGCTTCGGCATCACAGATAAACGCGACCGCGGAATGAATTTCTATCGCGATTCGTGGGTGCTGGGTGATCACATGGGCTTTGTGTGCTTCGGTGGTCAGCGCGCAACCATGCTGGTGACGCTGACGGGCCAAGGATGCCTGAACGCCATCGCCGGTTGGGAAAAGCGGTTGTTTGACTTTCTCACGAAGGTAGCGCTTCGCCCTTCAATCTCGCGTATCGACTTGGCTCACGACGATATCGCAGGCGCGTACCTCTCTGCGGACTGGGCCTATGACCAATACGACCTTGGCGGCTATACGCAAAAGGCTGGCGGTCGTCCTCCCAATATTGAGCGCGTAGGAAATTGGAATCGTCCGACCGGCAAAGGCCGAACCCTCACCATCGGACTACGCTCCTCCAGCAAGTTCTGCCGCTTCTACGAAAAAGGAAAGAAGGAAGGCGACAAAGCTAGTCCCTGGTGCCGCTGCGAAGTCGAGTTCAAGAACACAAACACAGTCATTCCATTTGACGTGCTCCTGAATCCTACAGATTTTTTTGCCGCCGCCTATCCCTGCTTCTCGCATTTCATCCAGGTCGAAACGCCGCAACGCATGGCTGTGAAAGCCAAGGCGGCGCAGATCACTGTCGATGCGTGCATCGAAGTAACCAAGCATCAGTTTGGGAAGTACATCCGCGTCTTCCGCGAACTCTGGGGAGATAAAAAAGCCCTCGATCTGATCTGCAATGAGGAAGACGACTATTGGCCGAAGCGCATGAAACCGTTTACCAGTGACGCCACGTCCGGTCCTACGCCCGTGCACAAGCAAGAGCCAATTCGCATCCCCTCATTCATGCAATTCATTACCACCGCCCCATCTTTCGGCCTCAATGGGGAAAACGGTTTTGCGTAGGCCAATCAAAACAGGAAACACGAAATGAAATTCACCTCCACTATCAAAGTCACCGGCATGAAGTATTCCAAAGGAACGATGGACAACGGGCAAACGTTCGACAGCACCAAAGTTTTTGTCGAGACAGAACTCGACGCAAGCAAGGATACCGCCATGGGTACGGCGTGTGCGGAGTACAGCCTGGGCAAAGCCGAGGAGTACCAGAAATACAAACACCTGGCTGGCGCTTTCCCATTCATGGCCGCCGCTGAAATGGAAATCGTCACCAATGGCAAAACGCAGAAGACCATCATCCATTCGTTGAAGCCACTCGATGCGGCAAAGGCTTCTGCCCCTGGTGGCAAAAATGTGCTCCCGTAAGCGCGAAGTGAAATTTATCGTGCAGGACAAGGAATCCGCACTGTTCTTGATGCCTGAGGGGGGAGACGTAGGTTTCACTCCTTGGGCTCATGAAGCAGGACGATTTGAAGGTTACGCAGAGGCTTGCGATACTGCTTCCCTGCACTGTCACGAAGGATATTTCATCACCCAGGTTGTCCAATAGCGGGTGATGTACAAACGGCTCAACAGGGGAATTCAATGATGGATATGAATTTGAAAGACATTCGAGAACTCGCGGGCTTTGGCAAGGCAGTATTGGTGAATATACGCGGGCGTGTCATGAGTTGCAGATCTGAGCGTGGCAGACGCTATACGCTGGTGCTATCGCCAGCAGTCGATGCTTACTCGAACCCGCAAGCATTTGAAATCCGTAGTCGCGGTCATTTGGCAAACCAAGATCAAGATGTTTCGTGCAACTGCGTGCTGCGGGGCTCTGTACTGTCATTGGATGATTTCAATGCGGATGTCATACCAGTTGGACTCACGCTAGATCTATGCGAAATGATCTACGGATCGGAGATTTAGCGTGGGGCCGGCAAAGAATAGGGGAACGAGGCAGCAACGAATAAAGGCCTCCTCGGGCGCTACATGCCCGAGGAAAAAGGAACAGCATGTTTTTGACTAGCGAAAATTTATTTGAACTGACGGGACGCAAGACCAAGTCCAAGCAGATTGAAGCCCTCCTAAGCATGAGACTACCGTTCTGGATAAACGCCATCGGTAGGCCCGTTGTGACCATCGCGGCTGTTGAAGGGCGCAATGAAGCGCCAAAAGAAAAAACATGGGTAATGCCTAGGGTGATACATGGGACGAAAGCCGACCGTTAATTTGAATCTGCCACCTTACATGCGTAGACGCGCGTGGGGCGGGAAGGTCTACTACTACCTTCGTAGCACGATCGACGGCAAGCGCAAAGAATTCCCGCTTGGTAGTGACTTCATACTTGCGCTGAGAAAGTACACCGAGCTCGTCGTCATCGAAGCGCCATGTCATGCCGTCACGTTCTCCGATGTGGAAAAACGATACCAAGCTGAAGTCGTCCCGAAGTTGGCCAAGAACACAGCCAAGATTTACAGGTCCGATATCCGGCACCTTCTCGAGACATTCAAGGATGCCCCGCTGGATCAGGTCAAGCCGATGAACATACGCATGTTCCTCGATGACCGTGCAGCCATTCCCACCACTGCAAATCGCTGTAAGCGTCTATTTTCGACGATGTGGAATCACGCACGCGGATGGGGCTACACGGACCTCCCAAACCCTTGTGAAGGCATCAAGGGGCATTCATTGGACAAGCGCATGCTCTATGTAACGGATGCGATGTATAACGCGGTCTATGCGCAGGGTAGCGCGTCGCTGCGTGAAGCGATGGACTTGGCCTACCTTACCGGCCAGCGACCGGCAGACGCGTTGCGTATGTCAGAGCACGACATTATGGATGGCTACCTAATCATAACGCAGGCAAAAACGAAACAGCCACTACGTATCACTATCGCGGGCAAGCTGGCAGAACTGATGGCGCGCATCCACGAACGCAAGGCCGCCCACAAGATCGTCACTGCTGGCCTGCTAACCAATACCAACGGCAAGCGCCTGACACCGGCCGTGCTGCGGAATCATTTTGATGAAGCAAGAAAAAAAGCTGCGGCGGTCCACCCCGAAATGGCAGACGCAATTATGGCCTTCCACTTCTACGATCTGCGCGCCAAGGCTGCAGACGACACCAGCGACCAGCGCGGCGACCAGGCTGCCAGCGACTTACTGGGACACGGAAACGTGAAAACGACACAGCGTCATTATTTGCGCAGAGGCAAGATAGTAGGCGCTACAAAATGACTTTTGGGGAGGAACTTCATTTTTGGGGAGGAAACTGCCGTTCAAAAACCGTCGATTCTCCCTATGGAGCGGGTGAAGGGAATCGAACCCTCGTATGAAGCTTGGGAAGCTGCCGTTCTACCATTGAACTACACCCGCGTGCTTCGCATTTTACGCGGGTTTGCATCTGGTTGACAACTTTTCAAACCGCGCCCGGTCGTGCTCCCGTCATGCTCCCGTCATGCTCCCGTCACCCCGGCAGCGACACTTGCGCCTTGCGCTGCGTGATGGCCTCGCCCAGCGCCACCAGGTCAAGTTCACTGTCCCGCACCTTGGGGAAGATCTCGCCCTCCTCCTCGCCCACATGGTGCGCGACCAGTTCGGACAGCACTTTCACGGTCGCGTCGTACAGTTGCTCGCTCTCCTCCATCGCCAGGATTTGCGCGATCAGATCCTTGGCCGAGCCATGCTCCACCAGCGCCTCATCGACCTGATCGGCACAGTCGGGGATGGCGTCGCGCACGGCCGGATAGAACAGCTCCTCCTCGGCGGTGGCGTGCCGGGTCAGCTCCAGGCAGATCCGGGTGGCCAGTTTCAGTTTGGTGGCGTGCGCCCGTTCACCCAGTTGTTCATATTGCTCGAACAAGGCCTTGACGTTGGCATGGTCGGCTTTGAGGACGGCGATCGCGTCGTCCGGTTCCTGGGTGCGGCCGCGCCGCGAAGTGGTGGTGGTATTTTGCGTGGATGTCATGATGAACTCCTCAACGGCGTGATCTCGCTCGCCGGCCCGCTCGCCTGGCGACCCCCGGCGGCGTTACCGCGCCATTGCGCGCGCCGCCGGGAACCATGATAGACATAGCCGGTGGCGCACTTGTCGGATCGCGGCGTGGCCCGTTGTAGGACGCGAGCGCGCGCTGGCGCCACGCGCGGAGTGCGCGCTGGCCCGCTTGCCGCCGCGCCCGTGGGCTCAAGCGGCCACGGCCCGCTCCAGCCACTGGCCGCGCCAGTCCGGCAGCGCGCCGGCCGGCATGGGGCGGGCGATGCCATAGCCCTGCCCATGCCCGCAGCCCAAATCCAGCAAGGCCTGATATTGGGCCGCAGTCTCGATGCCCTCGGCCACGATCTGGCGTTCGAACGCGGCCGCCAGCGCCACCACGCCCTGCACGATGGCCAGGTCGCCCTTATCCTCCAGCATGTCGCGCACGAATGACTGGTCGATCTTGAGTTCGTCGAACGGCAGGCTGCTCAAGTAAGACAGCGAGGAATAGCCGGTGCCGAAATCGTCCAGCGCGAACGTCACGCCCAGTTGGCCGCAGGCCGCCAGGATGTCGCGCACAAGGGCGATATCGTTCAGCGCCACCGTCTCCAGCACTTCGATCTGCAAGGCGCCGAACGGCAGCATCGGATAGGGCGCCATCAGCTTGCGCAAACGCTCCACGAACGCGGGCGATTCCAGGTGGTAGCCGGAGATGTTGATGCTCACGCTGAGCTTCAAGCCCTGCTCGTGCCACGCCTGCAACTGGGCCAGCGCGGTGGCGGCCACCCACTCGCCGATCTGGATATCGAGCTCGGTGTTGGCCACCTGCTCCAGGAAGGCGCCCGGCGCCAGCAGGCCCCGTTGCGGGTGGTGCCAGCGGATCAGCGCCTCGGCCCCCACCACGGCGCGGGTGCGCAGATTGACCTTGGGCTGGTAATACAGTTCGAACTGGCCCTGCTCCAGCGCGTGCCGTATGCTGGTGAGGAATTCAAGCTGGTCGCGGGCCTGGCGGTCCAGCGCCGGATCGTACAGGTGGAAGCGGTTCTTGCCGCCCTGCTTGGCCAGATACATGGCCTGGTCAGCGTGCCGCAGCAGCGTATCCGGGTCTTCCTGGTCGAGCGGATAGACGGCCACGCCGGCGCTGGCGCTCAGCGTCACGGTCTTGTCGCCGATCACGAACGGCTGGGCGATGGCGGCCAGCAGCCGGCCCAGCGTCGCGTCCCATTCATCGACCTTGTGCAATCCCAGCAGCAGCACCACGAATTCATCGCCGCCCAGCCGCGCCACCGTATCGTCGGCCCGGATCGCCGCGCCGATGCGGCGCGCCGCCTCGATCAGCACCTGGTCGCCCACGTCGTGCCCCAGGCTGTCGTTGATGTGCTTGAAACCGTCCAGGTCCAGATAGCACACCGCCATCATGGTGTGCTCGCGCGCCGTGCGGGCGATGGCTTGCCGCATGCGGTCGGCCAGCAGCACCCGGTTCGGCACCCCGGTCAAGCCATCGAAATGGGCCGCCCGGTTCAGTTCATCCTCGTGCGCCTTGATCT
This sequence comes from Rugamonas apoptosis, assembly GCF_014042355.1. Lineage (GTDB taxonomy): Bacteria > Pseudomonadota > Gammaproteobacteria > Burkholderiales > Burkholderiaceae_D > Rugamonas > Rugamonas apoptosis. The sequence goes on along the minus strand of NZ_JACEZU010000012.1, from coordinate 30,795 downwards.
GGCTGATGTCGGAGAACACGGACACATAGCGCTGCACCTGGCCCCGTTCGTCGCGCACGGCGGCGATCGACACCAGCTCCGGAAACACCTCGCCCGACTTGCGCCGGTCCCACAACTCGCCGCGCCAGTAGCCGTCGCGCCGCAACTGGCCCCACAACTGCTGGTAGAAACCGCTCTCATGGCGCCCGGACGACAACATGCGCGGATTGCGGCCCACCACCTCGTCGCGGCCATAACCGGTGATGCGGGTGAAGGCGGCGTTCACGTCGACGATGTTGTTGGCTTCGTCCGTGATCAGGATGCCTTCCTGGCTGTTCTCGAACACGCTGGCCGTGAGGCGCAGCTGCGCCTCGGCGCGCTTGCGTTCCGTGATGTCGCGCGAGGAATTGAACAGCACGGGCCGGCCATCGAGCGCCATCGGACAGTTGCTGATCTCGACCTCGACCACGCTGCCATCCTTGCGCCGGTGGCGCGTCTCGAACTGGTTGCGCACCCCGCCATCGAGCTGCCGCGCCACCAGCGCGGCCAGTTCGGCCCGGGTGTAGTGGGCGTCCCAGCACGCCACGTTCATGCCGATGACCTCCTCGCGCGTGTAGCCGAGCATGGCGCAGAACGACACGCTGGCCTCGATCACGTCGCCATGCGCGTCGAGGATGTGGATGCCGTCGCTGGCGTTGCGCAGCAAGGCCAGATTCTTTTCGCTTTCGCTGCGCAGCGCCTGTTCGATCTGCTTCTGGGCCGTGATGTCCACATGTGAGCCCAGCAGGTGGGCGTTGCCGTCACTGTCCTCATGGCGTTCGCCGCGCGCCAGGATCCAGCGGTAGCCGCCGTCCGCGTGGCGCATGCGGAAGGTGTTCTCGTACTGCAGCCGGCCCGAGGCCAGGTAGTCGCGCACGGCGTGCCAGACGGCCTCGCGGTCCTGCGGATGCAGCAGCATGTCCCAGGTGGCCAGGCTGTTGCTCAGCGCGTCCGGTCCATAGCCGAGCTGCGCCTTCCACTCGGGCGACAGGTAGAGGTCGTCGCTGGCCAGGTCCCAGTCCCACAGGCCGGTGTTGGATGCCTGCAGCGAAAAGGTCAGCCGCTCCTGCAACCGCGCCAGCGCGTTGTAGGGCATGTCGATCGCCTCCACCACCACGGCCCGGTAGATGAACAGGTAGGAAATGGTCTTGTACAGGTGGCCCAGCACGTTGTAGCCGCCCGTCATGGTGGTGTACAGCGTGAAGAAGAATTCGCCCATGGCCATGGTCACCACGGCGCCGAACAGCAGCACCACCCGGAACGGCTGCGGCCGCCGCATGCGCGCCAGCAGCAGCCCGGCCGTGGCCAGGTTGACGGCGATGACCAGGTATTCCGTGTTCTTTTTCAGCGCCGTCAGGCCCAGGCCGGGGATGAAGGTGTCGGGCAGCCAGTCCTGGTGCCACAACACCAGCCAGCCCAGCGCGGCCACGCCGGCCAGCGTGATGCCCAGCAGCCAGCGACGGGTGGCGTCGGCCCGGAACGGGCGCCAGCGGCGCGCCGCCACCGCCAGCAAGCCGCCGGCGGCCAGGATGCGCGCGCCCAGCCAGAAATTGAGGTGCTTCTGGGCGTCGTTGGGCGTCAACAAGGCCGGCATGCCGACGTAGGACGCCATGTGCAGGAAATCGAGGGCGCCCACGGCCAGGAAACAACAGGCCAGTCCCACCACGTTGCCCGAACGGTCCGCGCCGCGCGCGTTCCAGCCGACCACGAACACCATCATGCTGACGACGATGGAAGCCGTCTCCAACAGCATGTGCAAGGGCAGGTAGTGGGGGAACGGTTGCGCGCCCGGCCGGCTGGGCGCCAGCCAGGCCAGCCATTGCACCAGCGCCAGCAGCAGCAACACCTTGGCCATGCGGGCCATGCCCTTGCCGTACATGGGGTGCGGACGCAGCACGGAGAAGAGGTGGAGTGATCGCATGGCGCCTTGGATGGAAAACGATGCCGTCCCCCGCCTGGCGGCGCCCGCCGCGGCGGCCGGCCATGGCGGGCGAGCTTCCAATATACCAAAGAGCAACCTGGTCCAAGGAAATTATTCACTGCAAGTTGCGTTCACATCCGCGCCGCTCCCGTCCAGCGGCGGCACCGGAGCACGCGCCCAGCGAAAAAAGGGCGGCCGGATGATGCATCCGCCGCCCCTCACGCCTGCGATGCCGGCGCACCCGCCGGCTCGCCCCACTTACTGCTTGTAGTTGGCCGAACGGGGGCCGTACAGCATGCCGTTGACCTGGCCCGCCGCCAGCAGGCGCTGGCTGGCCACACCGGCCACAGGGTAGGACGTGTCCGTCGTATTGTTGATGATCTGCTTGACGGCCGCCGCCACCAGTGCGCCGACCAGGCCACCGCCGCCGTTGTTGTTGTTATTGGAATCGTTGTTGGCCGAAGCCTCGCCCGTCCACAACGTCGTTCCCGTCTTCAAGTCCACCAGCCTGGCCTTGGCCGACACCGTCACCACGCTGTTGAGCACCGTGTAGCTGGCGCCGAAATTGGTCACCGTCAGATACAGTGCCGCGTCGGCGCCGAAGATGCTTTGCAGCTTGTGGGGATCGACGGCATGGGCGTCTTCCGCGCTGCTCAGGCCGTTTTGCTTGAAGGTCTCTTCCACCAGCGCCACCGGCAGCACGTAATAGCCTGCCTCGGCCAGCGGATAGGTCACTTGCGACAGCACCGTGTAGCTGGCCGTCACTTCCGGCGACGTGTTCAGGGGCGGCAGCACCACGATGGAACGGGGCTTGGCCGCCTTGAACGCCGTGTAGTCATAGGGCGTGACCTGGTGGGTCGCGCAGCCCACGGCCAGCATGGCCGGCGCCAGGCAGGCGGCCAGTTTCATCACTCGTTTCAGCATCTTATTTCCCATCCTTCTTGGCGGTTTTCATCAGGAAGTCCATATACGCGGCCGATTCCGGGAACAGCTTTTTCTCGGTATCGAACTCGATGAGCACCTGGTCCTGGCGGCCAGCCAGCGCATACAACAGGCCCAGGTGGGCGTGGTAGCCTGGTGGCGGCACATTGCCCTTGGCGTTAATGGTCTGCAAATCCTTCTCCAGCACGGCGATCTGCTGGTCCGGGCTGCCGCCCTTGAAGTGCTGGTAAACCTGGGGCTGGTAGCCTTCCCACTGGTACAGGGTCTTGGGCGCCGTGTGGCAACCGGTCAAGGTGGCGCTGGCGGCCAGCACCAGCGCGGTGATCGTGATTCGTTTCATGGGGCCGCCTTATTGTTTGCGAACGGACATGGCGCCCGCTTCCACGCCGGCCACCAGGTGGTCCACCGCTTCGCGCATGGCCAGATCCAGCACCTTGCCGTTCAGGGTGGCGTCGTAGCTGGCGGTGCCGCCAAAGCCGAGCACTTCGCGGTTCGACAAGCTGTATTCACCGGCGCCCTGGGTCGAGTACACCACTTCCGAGGTGGCGATGTTGACGATGTTGAGCGTTACTTTGGCGTAAGCGACCTGGGTCTTGCCGCGGCCCATGATGCCGAACAGCTGGTGGTCGCCCACTTCCTTGCGGCCGAATTCCGTCACGTCACCGGTGACGACGAAGTCGGCGCCCTTGATGGCCTGGCTCTGCTTCTTGAAGTCCGCTTCCTGTTTCATTTCCTGCAGGTTGTCGCGGTCGAGCACATTGAAGCGGTTGGTCTGTTGCAGGTGGGCGATCAGGATGGTCTTGGCCTGGCCGCCCAGACGGTCCACGCCGTCCGAGAAGATGCCGCGCATGAAACTGGAACGGTTGTCGAACTTGCCGACCGCCACCAGCGCGCGCACGCCCGTGTAAGGCCGCGCCGCGCTGGCCACGGTGGGCACGGCCACCGCTTGCGAGCTTTCCGTCGCGCAGCCAGCCAGGGCCGACGCCGTCAGTACTGCCAAGGCCAGCAGGCCCGTCGTCTTCATACTCATAGGAATCCCCCCAAAAAAAGTTAATTTTATCTATTATATAACGAAAAATTTTCCAGTGGGAAATATTAACGCGGTGAACCGTATCGGGGGGGACGGCCATCCGGCTTGGCCAGCGGGCGCCGCTAGCGCAGCAACAACAGCGCTTGCTGGGGCGTGGCGTTGGCCTGGGCCACCATGGAGGCGGCCGCCTGTTGCAGGATACGGCTGCGGGTCAGTTGCGCCGTTTCGCTGGCGTAATCCGTGTCCAGAATGCGGGAACGGGCGGCCGCCAGATTGGCCCCCGTGCCCACGTCGCCATCGTAGGCGAGCTGCAAGCGGTTTTGCAGCGCGCCCAGTTGCCCCCGCAGCGCGATACCGCTGTCGATCTTGGTGTCGATGAAATCGAGCGCGGCGGTGGCGCCGGCGAAGCTGCTCAGGTCGATCGGCGGGTCGCCGCCGCCGCCGGCCGAGCGCAGCACAGTGACCGTGTTGCCGGTCGGTGTGGACGCATGCGGCCCGGCCGTCAAGCCCACCGCGCCCGGATTGGCGCCGCCCACCAGCAGATTATGCGCGCCGCCGCCAGGCGCATCGAGCAAGGTGACGGTGCCGCTATGGACGCCCGCCGTCAGCCCCAGCACACCACCGCCGGCGATGGTGATGTCGCTGCCGTCGGCCGCCGCCAGCGTCAACGTGCCGCCGCTGGCACTGGCCGTCACACCGGCGATGCCCGCACCCGCGATGGCGGCCGCCGCGCTGGCGGCCAGCGCGCTGGCGCTGGCGCCCGCGATGGGCCCCAGCGCGACGCCGTTGATGGACAGGCCGCCAGCCGCGATATTGCCGCTGCCGGCCACGTCGGCACTGATGGTGGTGGTGGCGCTGGCCGTCACACCCAACACGCCGGCGCCATTGATGGCTGCCGCCGCCGCCCAGGCGCTGGCGGCGCCCTGGCCTGCCCCGGCGCCAGCCACGGCGGCACCGACGGCTGCGCCATTGAGCGTCAGATCGCCCGCGTGCAGGGCCGCCGTCACCTGGCCACTCAGATTGACTTGCTGCTCCGGCACATCCGCCTGTACCGAGCCGCTCGGACTGCTGCGGTACACGGCCGGAATCGCCACGTCGATCACGGCGCCGGCCTGGTCACCGACCTGCAACTGGGTCCGGTACGAGCCATCCAGCAGGTTCAGGTGGTTGTATTGGGCGCTGCTGGCGATGCCGATACTGGCCTGCACCAGCGCGTCCGCCTCATGCTGGATGGCGCCACGGTCGGCGACGCTGTTGGTGTCGTTGGCCGCCTGCACGGCCAGTTCACGGATGCGCTGGTAATTGGTCAATATTTCGCCCATGGCGCCGTCGGCCACCTGCAGCAGGGAGATGCCTTCGCTGACATTCTGGGCCGCCCGCTGCAGTCCCCGCACCCCGGCCGTGAGGCGCGCGCCGATCGCCAGCCCGGCCGCGTCGTCGCGCGCCGAATTGACGCGCTGGCCGCTGGACAGCCGCTGCAAGGTCGTGTCGAGCGCCGTCTCCGCCCGCGCATAACTGCGTTGGGCGTTCAGGGCCGACAGATTGCTGTTGATCTGCATGGATGGGCGCTGGTCAACGGCGCGCGATGGCGCCGCGGACCGTTCAAGGATTCGTGGTCGTCGCGCTATTAACGGCAGGAAATGCCGGTCGCTTGAGCGCCGGCCCGCCCCACCGGCAAGGAAGGCGCAGGCTTGTGATCAGCCTGGCAACAATTCCAGCTGTTCCCGGGCCTGGGCCAGGGCGGCCGGGTCGAGCCGGCCGGCGGCCATTTGCCGGTATTTGGCGGCGGCCGGCGCACCGGCCCGTTCCGCCATGGTCAGCCAGATCCAGGCTTGCCCCGCGTCGGCGGGTGCGCCCTGGCCGGCCAGCAGCATCAAGCCCAGGTTGAGCTGGGCCCGTGCATGGCCCTGGCGGGCCGCCTGCAGATACCAGTGCCGGGCTTGCGCGTAGTCGCGCGCCAGGCCATGGCCCGTGTCGTAGCGCAGCGCCAGCGTGAACTGGGCCAGCGTGTGGCCCTGCCCGGCCGCCTTGCGGTACCAGTCGCCGGCCTGCACGCAGTCGGGCGCGGGGCCCTCGTCGCTGTCGTGCAGCCGGCCCAGCATGTACTGGGCGGCCGCGTAATCCTGTTCGGCGGCGCGCCGGTACCAGGACAGCGCCTTGCGTAAATCCTGCGGCACGCCCTGCCCATTCTCGTAGCGCAGGCCGAGGTCGAACTGGGCCCGCAAATGGCCCTGGTCGGCCGCCTTGCGATACCAGAAAATGGCTTCCTGCGCATCCTGCGGCACGCCGTGGCCGCAGTCGTACAGCATGGCCAGGTGGTACTGGGCGGCCGGAAAACCCTGCTCGGCCGCCTTGCGATACCAGAAATGGGCTTGTTCGTAATCCTGGGCCACGCCCTGGCCATGGTCATAGCGCAGGCCCAGGTTGTTCTGGGCCGCCGCGTGGCCCTGCTCGGCCGCCTTGCGGTACCAGGCCAGCGCCTTTTGCTCGTCGCGCGGCACGCCCTGGCCATTATCGTAGATCAGGCCCAGGTTGAACTGGGAACTGGCGTGCTCCTGCTCGGCCGCGCGGCGGTACCACTGGATCGCCTTCTGGCTGTCCTGGGCCACGCCATCGCCCTTGTCAAAGCGCAGCGCCAGATTGAACTGGGCCGGCGCGTAACCCTGGTCGGCCGCCTTGCGGAACCATGCCATGGCCTGGCCCACGTCCTGCGGCACGCCCTGGCCATTGTCGTAGCGCAGGCCCAGGTTGAACTGGGCGCGCGCGTAGCCCTGCTCGGCCGCCTTGCGGTACCACTGGATGGCTTGGCGGAAGTCCTGCGGCACGCCCTTGCCGGTGTCGTACATCATGCCCAGGTTGTTCTGGGCCCCGGCGTCGCCCTGTTCGGCGGCCTTGCTGAACCAGTGCATGGCCTTGGCGCTGTCCTGCTCTATGCCCTGTCCCTTGGCGTACAGCCAGCCCAGGTTGTACTGGGCCGCCGCGTAACCCTGTTCGGCCGCCAGCTGGTACCAACGGGCCGCCTCCAGGTAATCCTGCGCCACGCCCTGGCCCTTCTGGTACATCACGCCCAGGTTGTACTGGGCATGTTCCAGGCCCGCGTTGGCGGCCTGGCGGTACCAGGCCACGGCCTGTTCATAGCTTTGCGCCACACCCTGGCCGTTGAAATACATGAAGCCCAGGCTGTGCTGGGCGTTGGCCACGCCGCGCTCGGCCAGCCCCCGCACCCGCAGGTATTCGGCGGTGTAGGTGCTGCCGGCTGAAGCGTCGGCCTCGGTCGGGTGGTATTTCTGCATCGGGAATCAGGCCTGGATCGCGATCATGGGCGGCGCCTGCATCAGCGGCGCGGCGCCGGCCGGCGCGCTCAAGCGGTTCTGCTCCTGCAGCACGCTGATGAAGTGCGACAGCGAGATGGGCCGGTGATACAGATAGCCCTGCATGGTGGTGCAGCCGTTCGCTTCCAGGTAGCGCGCCTGCACGGCCGTCTCCACGCCTTCCGCCACCAGGTGCAGGCCCAGGCCGCGCGCGATCGAAATGATGGCCAGGATCACGGGATAGTGGCCCTGCTCGTCGTGGATCTCCTTGACGAACGACTGGTCGATCTTGATGGTGTGGATGGGGAAGCGGTGCAGATACGACAGCGAGGAATAGCCGGTGCCGAAATCGTCGATGGCGACGGACACGCCCAGCTGGCACAGCTTGTTCAACTGTTCGATCGCGTACTGCGGATTGCGGATGCAGATGTTCTCCGTGATCTCCACTTCGATCTGGGCCGGCGAAATGCCGTAGCGGGTCAGCGCGCCGCGCATCTTCTCGAAGAAGTCGCCCCGGTCCAGGTATTGCGGCGACAGGTTGAGCGACAGGCGGATGGCGTCGCCGCCGGCCGCGTTCCACAGCAGCAGGTCGCGGCACAGGGCGCCCAGCATCCAGTCCGAGATCGGCAGCATCAGGCCATTCTCCTCGGCGAACGGCAGGAACTCGCCGGCCGACAGCAGGCCGCGCTGCGGATGGTTCCAGCGCATCAAGCCTTCGGCGCCGATGATGCGGCCGGTGGCCACGTCCACCTGCGGCTGGTAGTACATTTCCAGTTCGTTCTGCTCCAGTGCCTTGCGCAGGCTCTGCTCCAGCGCGATCTTCTGGTGCGACACGTCCAGCATGGAGTCGTGATAGAAGCTGTGGCCATTCTTGCCCAGCGCCTTGACCTGGTACATGGCGATGTCCGCATGGCGCAGCAGTTCGTCGATGGTTTCGCCATCGCTGGGGTAGATGGCGATGCCGATCGACGCCGAGATGTGCACCTCATGGCCATCGAGCTCGAACGGCTTGTGCAGGCATTCCAGGAATTTGTCGGCGATGGCCTTGGCGTCCTGGCGGTCGCGCAGCTCCGGCAGCACGATGGTGAATTCGTCGCCGCCCTGGCGCGCCAGCGTGTCGCCGCGGCGCAGGCAATCCTTCAGGCGCAGCGCCACCTGCTGCAGCAATTCGTCGCCCTTGACGTGGCCCAGCGTGTCGTTGACCAGCTTGAAGCGGTCCAGGTCGACGAACATCACGGCCAGTTCCGTCAGCTTGCGCTTGGCCTGGATCACGGCCAGGCCCAGGCGGTCCTTGAACAGCATGCGGTTGGGCAGGTCCGTCAGGATGTCGTGGTAGGCCTGGTAGGAGATCACTTCCTCGGCCCGTTTGCGGTCCGTGATGTCGCGCGCCACGCCGTAGGTGCCGAAGAATTCGCGCTGCTTGACGTCCTGGTCGGGCACGTGCATGCCGATCGCGTTGAGCGAAATCGTCATCAGGGTATTGTTGAAGGTGCGCTCGACACCGTTGCCCGTGTTGCACTTGAGGCGCAGCTCGACGTTGCGCGAGGCCCGCTCGTCAACGCGGCGCTCATTGAACACGTAGCGGGCCCGCTCCTGGTCCTCGTCGTGCACCAGGATCGAGTAATGCTTGCCGATCAGTTCTTCGCGCGTGAACCCCAGCAGCTGCTGGGCGCGGTCGTTGACGAAGGTGAACTTGCCTTCGTGGTTCAGGGTGTAGATGATGTCGGGCGAGCTGTCGACCAGGTAGCGGTACATCTTCTCCGAGTTTTCCAGCTTGGAGGCGATGCGCGCGTTGTCCAGCGCCAGCTTGCGCTGCTGCAGCGCGTTCTCCACCGTCTTGAGCAATTCCTCGCGGCTGCAAGGCTTGCGCAGGTAATCGTAGGCGCCCCGCTTCAAGGCGCCGATGGCGGCCTCGATGCCCACGTCGCCGCTCATCACGATCACGTCGCCATCGATGCCCTTGGCGTTGATGAAGTCCATGATCTCGTGGCCGCTCATGTCGGGCAGGCGCAAATCGAGCAGCACCAGGTCGAACTTGAGTTTGTTGAGCTGGGCCAGCGCCTCGCTGCCGCAGGTGGCCGTCACCAGATGGTAGTCGCGGTCGCGCAGCAGTTCGTACAGCGACGACAGCAATCGCGGTTCATCGTCGACCAGCAGCAGGCGCGGCCAGTTGTCGCCGGCCAGGGCCACGGCCATCTGGGCGGTCGCCGGGTTGGGATCGATGGCAGCGGCGGCGCTGTCTGGGGGCAGGTTCATCATGGCCTTAAACGGAATCCATCGCGCGCGTGTTCACGCCGGCGACTTGGCTGGTGCTGCCACGGGCGGGCAGCAGAATTTCAAATGCGGTACCCGTGTTGCCGGAGCGGCAGGTGATCTGGCCTTGCATCTTCTTGACCAGGCCATGCACGATGGACAGGCCCAGGCCATGATTGGCGCCGTCCTTGCTGCTGCGGACCACGGAGAACAGGTTGGCCAGCACTTCCTGCGACAGGCCAGGGCCGCTGTCGGACACCACCAGTTCCAGGTACAGCCGGCGCTCGCGGTTCACATAACCGCGGTTGGCGATCTCGATCTTGCCGCCGTTGGGCAGGGCTTCGACGGCGTTCTTGACCAGGTTGACGAGGATTTGCTTGAGCATATCGGCGTCGCCGTCGATCTCGGCCGCCTGCTCCTGCATGCGCACCAAAATCTGCACGGACGCCGGCACGAAGTCGGTGGCGCGGAACAGGCGCAACACGTCGTCCACCACGCGCCCCACGTCCGTCACGCGCGACGTTTCCGTGGGCTGCAGATCGGCCAGGCCGTTGATCAACTGGCCCACGCGGTCGATCTCCTCGTTCAGGATCGACATCTCGCCCACCACGGGTTCGCGCCGGGCCAGCTTGCTGTCCAGCACGGACAGGTAATTCTTGATGATGGACAGCGGGTTGTTCACTTCATGCACCACGCGGCGCGACGCTTCGCGGTATTCCTCGGCCACGTGGGCGATCTGGCGCTTGGCGTGGCCACGTTCGCTCATGGCCGTCTCCAGCGCGACGGCGGCCTGGGTGCCGAACGATTGCAGGAAGCGCTCGCGCTTCTGGAAGTGCGGCATCTGCCAGGCGGCCGCGCCGCCGATGAGCACCCCCAGGCAGCGCTGGTTGGCCACCAGCGGCAGGCACACCAGGCTGTCCGTACCGAGGATGCGGAACAACTGCTCCTCGGCCAGGCTCAGGCCCGCGTCATCGCGGCTCACATAGGCCAGCTTGCGGTCGTTGGCCGACTGCGCCACCATGCCCGGCTTGCCGAGCGCGATGGAAAATTCGGCCAGGCGCTGTTGCTGCTCGCCGCCGGCCACGCCCACCAGCGCGTGGCCGGTGGGATTTTCCAGCAGCACCACAGTGGTGTCGAAATCGAACAAGATACGGGCCGAGCGCGTCATCGAGTCGAGCAAGCCCGTTTCGCCATGCTGGCGGGCGAAGGTCTGGCCCATCTCGGACACCAGCATGATGTTGCGCACTTCCTCGGACAGGCGCTGCTGCACCGGGTCCACCGGCGGCGGCGGCGCGTAGGCCGGCGGCGTGGCGATGTCGTCGGCGCCGGCCAGGTCGATACCCAGATGGGCGGCCGACTTTTCCACCTGGCGCTCGGCCGTGCGGGCCACCTGTTCCAGCGCGCCGCCATCGAGGCCGCATAAGTGCGCCGCGTCGTCCAGTGCCTGCGCGTTGTCGCCAGGATGGCAGCCCAGCAGGTGGGCCAGGCGCACGATGCGGATCAGGGGATGGGCCGATTCCAGCCGCGCGATCGGTTCATGGTGATACAGCACGCTGTCGGCCAGGAAGGAATCGAGGTGCCAGCGTTCGATCAGCCAGGCGCCCGCTTCCGAGTGGGTGATCTGCAGCGTGCGCTGCTCCACCACGCACAGGTCCTCGTCGTCGCGGGCCATGAAGTTGTAGGCGTATTCCTTGGGCGCCGTGGCCAGCAGGGCGAGACGCCCCACGTTGTGCAGCAGGCCGGCCAAGTAGGCTTCCTCCACATGGGGATAGTCCATCTGACGGGCGATGTCGCGCGCCAGCACGGCCGTCGTGAGCGAATTTTTCCAGAAGCTGCGCAGGTCGGTGCTGCCGGAATGGGGGAAGCTGTTAAAGGTCTGGAATACGGATTCGCTGATCACCAGCGTCTTGATCATGTCGGTGCCCAAGGACACCAGCGACTGCTCCAGGCCCACGGCGCGGTTGTTGCGATGATAGGCCGAGCTGTTGGCGACGGTCAGTATCTTGCTCGTCATGCCGGCATCCTTGGCGATCAGCGCGGCCAGCTCGGGCATGCCGGCGTCGTCGGCTTGCAAGTGCTCGATCAACTTGATGAGTATCTGCGGCATGGCCGGCAGACGGGCAATCAGCAAGCGATTGCGAATGTCCTGGTCTGATTGATGCATCGTATCAAGCATTGCCGCCAATGGATGTCGAATGGGGACAGCGTTCTCGGGTACCACGCCGCCACGGTTTTTTGTTCTGCTGTTTGCGTCACCTGCGACCGCCCTTGTGGGGTGGTCATCCATATTGCTGAAAGTCATATTAGCACAAAGTTCACTAAAGATAACTTATAGGCAATAATAATTTCTATTCAACCGCACTGGTTTCCCAGCGTAAATATTAATCGATCCGTTTGGCGTAGTAGCATGCGCCGCTAATAACGGGACGTCAACCATAATGCAAGAGTAACCACACTAATTCCCCTCTGTTCGACGGATGGGGGCGGCTTGCGATGTGATACGCATGTCAGCATTTCCCTTATAACAGCAGTATCGCCGGGCGGACAAGCGAAAAATGGACGCGGCGGGCTGGCACGTGGGGCGGGCGCCGCATGTGTAGCGAAAAAACAATGTGCGGGCTATCGGGGGGGGGGCGGGAACAGGCGCCACCGCATTGCGGCATCGCCACGCGACTGTTGCTGTCGCGGCACAACCATGCGGCCAGCATTGCACTGGCCGCAAATGAAAGGCGGGGCTGGCGCCCCGCCATGGCCTTCCTGACCTTACTCGGTCTTGGGCTTGGCTTCCTCGCGGCGGTTGTAGCCGGCCACCATGTCGAAGCGGAACAGACGGCATTCCAGCGCGCCGTTGAAGAACGGCGTCTTGCGGGCCTCCTTCAGGCGCAGCATGCGCGGCAGCTTGAGATCGGCCGTGAACAGGAACACGGTCCAGCCGGCGAAGCGCTGCTTGAGCGTGGTGCCCAGCGCCGAATAGAAGCTGACGGCCAGTTCATCCTCGGGCAGCGTGCTGTCGCCGCGCACGCCGATCCGCTCGCCGTACGGCGGGTTGGTCAGCAGGATACCCGGCTGCTCGGTGGGTGCCTTCACTTCCTGGGCCTCGATCTGCTTGAGCGGCACCTCGAACAGCACGCCGGCGCAACGCAGGTTGTGGCGCGCCATGGCCACCATGTCGCCGGAAATGTCGCTGCCGAAAATGGTCGGCGTGGCCGGCAGCGGATTGGGCTTGATGGCCGCCTTCATGGCTTGCCACGGGGCCGGATCGAAACCGTTGAACGCTTCGAAGGCGAAACGGCGGCGCGCGCCCGGCGGAATGCCCTGCACCATCTGTGCCGCTTCGCACAGGATGGTGCCGGAGCCGCACATGGGGTCGAACAACGGCACGCCCGGCTTCCAGCCCGACACGCGCAGCAGGCCGGCGGCCAGGTTCTCGCGCAACGGCGCGTCGCCCGTCTCCTCGCGCCAGCCGCGCTTGAACAGCGCCTCGCCCGAGGTGTCGAGGTAGATGGTGAACTGGCGCGCGTCCAGGAAGCCGACAATGCGCATGTCCGGTTCACGGGTGTTGACCGAGGGACGCTTGTTGAACTGGTCGCGGAAGCGGTCGCAGATGGCGTCCTTGATCTTGAGCGTGGTGAATTCCAGGCTTTTCAGCGGCGACTTGACGGCCGTGACGTCGACCCGGATCGTATGGTCGTAGGTGAACCAGTCTTCCCAGGGCTGGGCCAGCACCAGGTCGTAGATGTCATTCTCGTTCTGGTAGCCGATGACGGCCATGCGCATCAGCACCCGCGAGGCGATGCGCGAATGCAGGTTGACGCGGTAGGCGTCGTACAGGTCGCCGGAGCAGTGCACGCCGCCGGGCACCTGGTTGTGCACTTTCAGGGTGGGGCTTTGCTGGGCGATTTCGCCCAGTTCTTCGGCCAGCGCCGCTTCCATGCCGCGCGGGCATGGGCAAAAATAAGAAGTCATCAGGTGTACCTTTTATCCGTTAAAAATCAACATACCGTTTATATCGTATGCCACATTGACTACAAAATTCACTGCAAAAACTACTTTAAAATGGCTTGACCACCACCAGCATCACGATCGCCAGCAGCATCAGCACCGGCACCTCGTTGAAGTAGCGGAACCATACGTGGCTGCGCTTGTTGGCGCCGTTCTCGAACTTCTTCAACAGCGAACCGCAGGCGTGGTGATAACCGAGCACCAGCGCCACCAGCCCCAGCTTGGCATGCATCCAGCCCGGAATGGCGAAACCATCGGGGCCGTTGTACTGCAAATACAGCAGGATGGCGCCGAACACGATGGCCGGCACCATCAGCATGGTCATGAAGCGGAACAGCTTGCGCGCCATCATCAACATCCGCTCGGTGGCCACCGTCTCCGATTCCTGCGCCAGGTTGACGAAGATGCGCGGCAGGTAAAAGATCCCGGCGAACCAGGAAATGACGAAGAAGATGTGCAGCGCTTTAATCCAGAGCATGGGACTCCTGTCGGTTGTACTTATTTGCTTGCTTACTTGCGCACTTCGCCGTGGCCGAACACCACGTATTTGAGCGAAGTCAGGCCCTCCAGGCCGACCGGGCCGCGCGCGTGCAGCTTGTCGTTGGAGATGCCGATTTCCGCGCCCAGGCCGTATTCGAAGCCGTCCGCGAAACGGGTCGAGGCGTTCACCATCACGGACGCCGAATCGACTTCGCGCAGGAAGCGCATGGCGTCCGTGTAGTCCTCGGTGACGATGGACTCGGTGTGCTTGGACGAATAACGGTTGATGTGGTCCATCGCCTGGTCGATGCCGTCCACCACCTTCACGGCCAGGATGGCGGCCAGGTATTCCGTGGCCCAGTCCTCTTCGGTGGCGGCCACCAGGTGCGGGTAGCCGGCCAGGATGGCCTGCGCTTCCGGATCGCAGCGCAGCTCGACCTGCTTGGTGGCGTACAGCTTGGCCAGCTCCGGCAGCACGCGCGGTGCGATGGCGCGCGCCACCAGCAGCGTTTCCATGGTATTGCAGGTGCCATAGCGGTGGCACTTGGCGTTAAAGCCGATGTCGAGCGCCTTTTGCAGGTCGGCCTTGGCGTCGATGTAGACGTGGCAGATGCCGTCCAGGTGCTTGATCATCGGTACGGTGGCTTCTTCCATCAGGCGCGCGATCAGGCCCTTGCCGCCGCGCGGCACGATCACGTCCACGTATTGCGGCATGGTGATCATGGCGCCCACGGCGGCGCGGTCGGTGGTGTCGACCACTTGCACGCCGTTTTCCGGCAAGCCGGCGCCCAGCAAGCCTTCCTTGACCAGCTTGGCCAGCGCGCGGTTGCAGTTGATCGCTTCCGAGCCGCCGCGCAGGATGGTGGCGTTGCCGCTCTTGATGCACAGGCCGGCCGCGTCCACGGTCACGTTGGGACGGGCTTCGTAGATGATGCCGATCACGCCCAGCGGCACGCGCATCTGGCCCACCTGGATGCCGGACGGGCGGAACTTCATGCCGGAGATTTCGCCGATCGGGTCAGGCAGCGCGACGATCTGGCGCAAGCCTTCGACCATGGTGGCGATGGCCGCCTCCGACAGGGTCAGGCGGTCCACCATGGCCGGCGCCAGGCCGGTGGCGCGGGCCGCATCCAGGTCCAGCTGGTTGGCGGCGCGCAGGGCCGGCGCTTCGCGCTCGATCGCCTCGGCGATCAGGAGCAACGCGCGGTTGCGGGTGGCGCTGTCGGCCCTGGCCATGGCGCGCGACGCGGCGCGCGCCTGCTGGCCCACTTGTTCCATGTATTGCTTGATGTCCATATTTATCCCGTTCGTCCTGCCACAAATTCGTCGGTTTGGCGCGCTGGCGGCGCGCCAACGGCACGCGATCAGCCGCGCGCGACTTTCAGCGCCAGCTGCAGCATGGCGTCCCAGGCGTCGCCGGAGAACGCCTTGGCCCGCAGGCCCTTGATCATTTTATCCACCTGCGCCGCATCCTTCATGGCTGCCTCCAGCGTGGGCAGCGAGATACGCCGCAGGGCCGGGTCCATCATGCGCTCGCGCGGACCCCAGATGCGGTATTCCTTGAGCAGTGCGCCCAGGGGACGGCCCTGCGCCATCCCCGCTTTCAATTTTAACAGCGTCCGGATTTCCTCGGACACGGCCCACAATACCAGCGGCAGCGCCTCGCCTTCGCCCTTCAAGCCTTCCAGCATGCGCACCAGGCGGGCCGGATCGCCGGCCAGCATGGCTTCACTCAGCTTGAACACGTCGTAACGGGCCACATTGAGCACGGCGTCGTGCACCTGCTCGTAGCTCAAGCGGCCCGGCTCGTGCAGCAGGCCCAGTTTCTGGATCTCCTGGTGCGCCGCCAGCAAATTGCCCTCCACCCGGTCGGCGATGAACTCGATGCTCTGGCGGTCGGCGCTCTGGCCTTGCGCGGCCAGCCGCTGGCCGATCCAGTTGGGCAGCTGGTTACGCTCCACCTGCGGAATGTCGATATAGACGGCGGCCTGCTGCAAGCTCGCCACCCAGGCCGCCTTCTGCGTCTGCCAGTCCAGCTTGGGCAGGGTGATCAGCGTCAGGTTGTCCGGGCTCAGGTCCTTCACATAGCTTTGCAGGGCCGCGCCGCCATCCTTGCCCGGCTTGCCACTGGGGATGCGCAGCTCGATCAGCTTCTTGTCGCCGAACAGCGACAAGGCCTGGTTGGCCGCCAGCAGTTCGCCCCACTTGAAGGTGCGCTCCACGGTCAGCACGTCGCGCTCGGAATAGCCTTGCGCGCGCGCGGCGCGGCGGATCTTGTCGGCCGCCTCCAGCGCCAGCAGGTGTTCGTCGCTGGTGACGACATACAGCTGGGCCAGCTGCTTGCCCAGGTGGCCGTCCAGCGCTTCCGGTCGCAATTGCATGACTGTCCCCGCTTACTGCCGGCTGGCCGGCGCCACCGACATCTGCACCGGCTTGAGGGCGGCGATGCGGCGCATCATCTGCTGCACCAGGTCGGTCTGCATGTCCTTGTACAGCAACGCTTCCTCGCGCTCCTTGGCCAGCAACTGGGTTTCGTTGAAGGTGATGGGGCGGTTCAGCGAAATGGTGGTGGACGGCAGCAGCTCGTTGCCCTGGCGGTCCAGCACCCGGAACATGATGGTGTAGGCCAGCAGGTACTCGCGCACCCGGCCATTGCTGTTCAGCGACAGGATCGTTTTGCTGCGCGTCTTTTCCGGATCGCTCAACACCTCGATCACGCCGTCCGCATCCTTGGCATTGGCCGCCACGGTGGTGCCGCCATTGGCGCGGATGTTGCGCTTGAGGTCTATCGCCAGCGGCGACGACTCCGGCAAGCCCACGTACAGCGACGGGAACGGCAGCGTGTAATGGCCACCCTCCCCGCGCAGGTGGAAGCCGCAGGCGGTCAGCGACAGGGACAACGCCAGCAGCGCGCCCCAGCGCCGCCACAACACGGAAGTGGTGGCCGTCATCGCTTACACCACGATGTTGATCAACTTGCCCGGCACCACGATGACCTTCTTCGGCGTGCCTTCGATGAACTTCTGCACCGCCTCGTTGGCCAGCGCGGCCGCTTCGATGGCCGCCTTGTCGGCCGTCTTGGCCACGGTGACGCTGCCACGCAGCTTGCCGTTCACCTGGATCATCATCTCGATCTCGGCCTGTTCCAGCGCGGCCGGGTCCACCTGCGGCCAGGCGGCGTTCAGCAGGTCGCCGAACACTTTGCCGTAGCCCAGTTGTTCCCACAGCACGTGGGTGATGTGCGGCGCGACCGGGTTGAGCAGGCGCAGGAAGATGGAGAAGCCTTCCGCCACCAGCGCGTTCGACTCGGCGCTGTCATCCAGCTTGGCCGATTCCATCGTGTTGAGCATCTTCATGCAGGCCGACACCACGGTGTTGTACTGGATGCGCTTCAAGTCGTAGTCGGCCTGCTGCAGGATCTTGTGCAGTTCGCGGCGCAGGGTTTTCTGCGGCTCGGTGGCCACCGGCGCGGCCGGTGCGGCCAGCGCGGAACCGATACGGGCCGCTTGCGCGTAGCCGTAAGCCCACACGCGGCGCAGGAAGCGGTTGGCGCCTTCCACGCCGCTGCCCGACCATTCCAGCGTCTGTTCCGGCGGCGAGGCGAACATGGTGAACAAACGGGCCGTGTCGGCGCCGTACTGCTCGATCTGGGCTTGCGGGTCGATGCCGTTGTTCTTCGACTTGGACATTTTCTCCGTGCCGCCGATGTGCACCGGCTGGCCGTCGGCCGTCAGGGTGGCGCCTTGCGGGCGGCCCTTGTCGTCCAGCGTCAGGTCCACGTCGGCCGGGTTGAACCAGGTCTTCTTGCCGGCCGCGTCTTCGCGGTAGTAGGTTTCGTTCAGCACCATGCCCTGGGTCAGCAGGTTGACGAACGGCTCGTCGAACTTGACCAGGCCGAAGTCGCGCATCACCTTGGTCCAGAAGCGGGCATACAGCAAGTGCATCACGGCGTGCTCGATGCCGCCGATGTACTGGTCCATCGGCATCCAGTAATCGTTGCGCGCGTCGACCATGGACTCGCTCGAACCGGGCGAGGTATAGCGCATGTAGTACCACGACGAATCGACGAAGGTGTCCATGGTGTCCGTCTCGCGGCGGGCTGGCTTGCCGCACTTGGGGCAGTCGCACTTGAGGAAGGCTTCATGCTTGTTGAGCGGGTTGCCGCTGCCGTCCGGCACGCAGTCCTCCGGCAGCACGACGGGCAGGTCTTGCTCCGGCACCGGCACCGAGCCGCAGTCGTCGCAGTGGATCATCGGGATCGGCGTGCCCCAGTAGCGCTGGCGCGACACGCCCCAGTCGCGCAGGCGGAAGGTGATCTTCTTCTCGCCCAGGCCTTTATCGGCCATGGCGGCGGCCACCGCTTCCACGGCGTCGGCGTAGTTCAGGCCATCGAACTGGGCCGAGTTGCAGACGATGGAGATGTCCTTGTCGCCATACCATTCCTGCCAGGCGTCGGTGGAGAATTCCTTGCCTTCGGCGCGGATCACCTGCTTGATCGGCAGGTCGTATTTTTTGGCGAACGCGAAATCGCGCTCGTCGTGGGCCGGCACGCCCATCACGGCGCCGTCGCCGTAGGTCATCAGCACGTAGTTACCGACCCACACTTCCACCTGGGCGCCCGTCAGCGGATGGGTGACGAACAGGCCGGTGGGCATGCCCTTCTTCTCCATGGTGGCCATGTCGGCCTCGATCACGGAACCGAGCTTGCATTCGGCGTTGAAGGCGGCCAGCGCGGGGTTGCTCTGCGCGGCGTGCACGGCCAGCGGGTGCTCGGCGGCCACGGCGCAGAAGGTCACGCCCATCACCGTGTCGGGACGGGTGGTGAACACGTACATCCTGCCATCGCCGATCAGGGCGCCGGCGGCGTCCTTGATCTGGTGCGGGAAGGCGAAGCGCACGCCGGTCGATTTGCCGATCCAGTTGGTCTGCATGGTGCGCACGCGCTCGGGCCAGCCGGGCAGCTTGGTGTCCACGTAGTCCAGCAGCTCATCTGCGTAATCCGTGATGCGGGCGTAATACATGGGGATTTCGCGCTTTTCGATCAGCGCGCCGGAACGCCAGCCGCGGCCATCGACCACCTGTTCGTTGGCCAGCACGGTCTGGTCGATCGGGTCCCAGTTCACGGTGCCGGTCTTCTTGTAGATGATGCCTTTTTCCAGCATCTTGAGGAACATCCACTGGTTCCACTTGTAGTACTCGGGTTTGCAGGCCGTCATTTCGCGCGACCAGTCGATGGCCAGGCCCATGGACTCCATCTGCTCGCGCATGTGGGCGATGTTGGAGTAGGTCCATTGCGCCGGCGGCACGTTGTTGGCCATGGCCGCGTTCTCGGCGGGCATGCCGAAGGCGTCCCAGCCCATGGGCATGAGCACGTTGTAGCCGTTCATGCGCAGGTAGCGGTACATCACATCATTGATCGTATAGTTGCGCACGTGACCCATGTGCAGCTTGCCCGAAGGGTAAGGCAGCATCGAGCAAGCGTAGTACTTACCCTTGGGGAAACGGGGGTCGTTTTCGACGGCTTTGTAGGCATCGATCGCCTTCCAGTGGGATTGGGCGGCTTTTTCGACGTCGGCGGGACTATATTTATCTTGCATGATGTGTGCGGCCAGAAGTGTATATGAACCGAACATTATACTGGTTAGCGGCCAGGCTGAGCGTGCCGGCGCGGCCGGCGCCCACGGCGGAGGCGAACGTGGCATGATATGGTTTTTTTAACATGAGCAGGGAGACAACCATGATCAAGGGATTACGCACCGTGATCTACCCCACGCCGGAGCTGGCCCAGGGCAAGGACTGGTACACGCAGGCGTTCGGCGTGGCCCCCTATTTCGACCAGCCGTTCTACGTAGGTTTCGCCGTGGGCGGCTTTGAACTGGGCCTGGTGCCGGACGGCCAGCCCGGCCAGACGGGCGCCAAGGCTTACTGGGGTGTGGACGATATCGAGGCCGACGTGGCGCGCCTGCTCGCGCTGGGCGCCACCGTGCACGCGGCCGTGCAGGACGTGGGCGACGGCATCAAGGTGGCGGAACTGAACGCCCCGTTCGGCAACGTGCTGGGCCTGATCCAGAACCCCCATTTCGACCCGAAAACCGTCCGCTGACCAGGAAGCCCATGCCGCCGACGCTCGCCACACACCGCCCCGCCACGGGCCCGCTCATCATCGTCGCCAGCTCCGGCACCGGCGGCGACATCCGGCCCTTCGTGCTGCTGGCGCAGGGCTTGCGCGCACGGGGACACCGGGTGCGCATGCTGGTGCCGGCCTTCCACGAAAAGACCGTGCTGGCCAGCGGGCTTGATTACCAGATGTTCGGCCAGGCGGCGCAGTTCCAGGCGACACTGGACAACCCGGACCTGTGGGATGAGCGCAAAGGCTTTGGCGTGGCCTGGCAGGCCGGCGTGCCCCACCTGCAGGTGCTGCACGACATGGTGGCGGCGCTGCCGCCGGACGACGATTGCGTGCTGCTGTGCCACCCCATCCTGGCGCCGCTGGGCGCCATCGCCCGCGCGGCGCGGCCGGGGCTGCGCGTGGTCAGCGCCTATCTGGCGCCATCTAACCTGTGCAGCCTGCGGGACTTGCAGATGCTCGGTTCCATGTCGATTCCCCGCTGGACGCCGCTGTTCTGGCGCCGGCTGCTGTGGCAGGTGGCGAACCGGGTGTCGATCGACCCGGCCACACTGCCCAGCCTGAACGCCGGGCGCGCGCTGCGCGGCCTGCCGCCCGTGACGGGCTTCCTGGAGCACATGGTGCGCGCGCCAGACGCCGCCATCAACCTGTTCCCATCCTGGTTCGCACCCCGGCAGACGGACTGGCCGTCCCACCTGACCGGCGGCGACTTCCCCCGCACCGACCACGGCGCCACGCCGCCCGTGTCGCCCTTGCCACCCTCGTCGCTCCTGCCGCCCCTGTCGCCGCTGGCGCCGGTGCTGGAACAGTTCCTGGCTGCTGGCCCCGCCCCCATCGGCTTCACGCCGGGCACGGGGCACCAGCATGCGGCCGGCTACTTCAGCATGGCGCTGGACGCCTTGGGCCGGCTGGGACGGCGCGGCCTGTTCATCACGCCGCACCGGGCCCAGGTACCCGATTCCTTGCCGCCGCACGTGATGTGGGTGGCCGAGGCGCCCTTCAACGCGCTGCTGCCGCGACTGGCCGCGCTGGTGCACCATGGCGGCATTGGCACCATGGCTGAAGCGTTCCGCGCCGGCGTGCCGCAACTGGTGGTGCCGTCCGCGTTCGACCAGTTCGACAACGCGGCGCGGGCGCGCCAGTTGGGCGTGGCGCGCGTGATCCTGTCCCGGCGGCTGAGCGCCCGGCGCCTGCACCACGGCCTGCGCGAGCTGCTGGCCTCGCCCGACGTGGCGCGCGCCTGCGCCAGCATCGCAAAGCAGGCCACCAGCGGGCCGGGCCAGCCGTGGCTGATCACGCAAGTGGAAACGGCGCTGGGGGTCGTCGCCCCGTTGGCCGCGCCATCCCACCCCGAGCCGCAGCCGCAACTGGACTGAGGCTGGCCTGACGCTGGACTGAAGTTAAACTGAAGCGCCGTCCCTCAGGGCCGCAACAGGATGGCGCCAGAGTTGGCGCCATCCTCCAGCCGGCGATGGGCTTCGGCCGCTTGCGCCAGCGGCAGCACCTGGGCTACCGTGGCCCGCAGGCCGCCCTTCAATCGCGCCAGCGTGGCCTGCGCCGCTTCACGGTACAGGCCCGCATCGGCCACCATGCCGAACATGCTGGGCCGCGCGAACGCCACGTTATGGCCGCCGCCGAGCATGGACAGGTCGAGCGGCACCTCGCCGCTCACCTGTCCCACGCTGGCCACCATGCCGAACGCACGCACGGCGCGCAACGTGTCCACCAGCGTCTGGCCGCCGATGCCGTCGATGGCGTAGTCCACGCCGCGCCCGGCCGTCAGCGCGCGCACGGCATCCGGTACGGCGTGCTCACGATAGTTGATGGCGTGATCCAGCCCATGTTCGCGTGCCAGCGCGGCCTTGGCCTCGCTGCTGACGGTGCCGATCACGGTCGCGCCCAGCGCCTTGGCCCACTGCACCAGCACCAGCCCCAGGCCGCCGGCGGCCGCCTGCACCAGCACCGTGTCGCCCGCCCGCAGCGGCCGCACGTGCTGGAACAGCATGTGGGCCGTGATCCCACGCAGCAGCAACGCGGCCACCGTGTCGTCCGCCACCTCATCCGGCAGGGCGATGGCTTTCTCGGCCGGCAGGTTGCGCGCCGTGCTGTAGGCGCCGGCCGGCGGCCCCGCGTAGGCGATGCGCTGGCCCACGGCCAGTCCCTGCACACCGGGCCCGATCGCCTCCACCACGCCGGCCGCCTCCACGCCAGGCACCGCCGGCAAGGCGGGCAGCGGATACAGGCCGCTGCGGTGGTAGATGTCGACGAAGTTGACGCCGATGGCCGTGTGGCGCACCCGGATCTCGCCCCCGCCCGGCGGCGGCAGGATGACGCTGCCGTGTTCCAGCACGCTGGCGTCGCCATAAGCGTGGATCACGATCTGGCCGGCCTTGTTGTTGATGTCCTTGTCCATGAAGTTCTCCTTGAAGTTGATGGGACGGACTCAGGTTACACTGCGCATAAATCAACAACAATTCTCAAAAATCACACAATGTCTGTGCAAAAACAATCAGCCAGCAATCTGCAATGGGACGACGTGCGCCATTTTCTGGAACTGGCGCGGCTGGGCAGCCTGTCGGCCGCCGCCCGCAAGCTGGGGGTGGAGCATTCCACAGTGGCGCGCCGGGTGGAGGCACTGGAACAGACCCTGGCCGTGCGCCTGTTCGACCGCCTGCCGCGCGGCTGGGCCCTGACGCCGGAAGGGGAAACGCTGGCGCACCAGGCCCGCAAGCTGGAAGACGAGGCGCTGGCCTTCGCCCGCGTGGCGCTGGGCGTCTCTTCGCTGCAGGGCACGGTGCGGCTGTCCGTGCCGCCGGCCATGGGCGCTCACTTCCTCGTGCCCCGGCTGGCCGCGCGGCGCCAGGACTGGCCCGGCATCGACCTGGAAGTGATGGGCGAGACGCGCGAGGTAAACCTGGCGCGCGGCGAGGCCGACCTGGCCGTGCGCCTGTCGCGCCCCAGCGCGCCGGGGCTGGTGGCGCGCGCGCTGGGCACACTGGGCTACGGCCTGTACGCCGCGCCCCATTACGCGGAACGGGCGCCGGAGCAGTGGGAATTCCTCGGCTACGACGACAGCCTGCGCCGGGTGCCGCACCAGCAATGGCTGGAAGGGGTGGCGGCGGGCCGCCGCTTCATCCTGCGCAGCAACGACATGACGGGGCTGTGGCAGGCGGCGCGCGCCGGGCTGGGCATCGCCGCCCTGCCCCACTTCATCGGCCGCGTCGACGCCGGCCTGGTGCCGCTGCCCGCGCCCACCCATCCCGCGCCGCGCCAGATCTGGCTGGTCATGCATGCCGACGTGCGGCGCTCGCCGCGGGTGCGGGTGGTGGCCGACATGGTGGCCGCGCTGATCGCCAGCGAACAGGAACTGCTGTCAGGAGAGAGCGCGCCAGCGGCGGCGCCACGCTTGTGATAATATACGTTTCATATATAGAACGTATAAAGGCACTTCCCCCATGGGCATCGTTAAAATCTCCAGCCAGATGCATGAGAATCTGCGCATCGCCAGCGGTGCGCTGAACCGCTCCATCAACGCGCAAGCCGAACACTGGCTGCGCATCGGCCTGCTGGCCGAAACCAATCCCGACCTGCGCTACAGCGACATCTGCCATCTGCTGCTGCGCGCCGCGCAGGAAGGCGGCGTGACGCTGCCGCATGAACAGGACGACTTGCACACGGCCGCGCTGGCCGCCGCCAGGAAAGTACTGGGAGGCGCGCATGAACAAGCGTAAATCGCTGGCCATCCTGGTCAAGACCCCGGAGCAGATCGCGCAGGCGCGCGTGGCGGCGCAACTGGCGGCCGACGTGCTGACCATGATCGCAGAACACGTGCGGCCCGGCGTCAGCACGGCGGAACTGGACCGGCTGTGCAACGAGTACATCGTCAAGGTGCAGCAAGCCATTCCCGCCAACGTGGGCTACAGCGGTTTTCCCGCCACCGTGTGCACTTCCGTCAACCAGGTGGTATGCCACGGCATCCCGGCGCCCGATGAAGTGCTCAAGGATGGCGACATCATCAACATCGACGTGGCCGTGATCCGTGACGGCTGGCATGGCGACACCAGCCGCATGTACTACGTGGGCACCCCGTCCAAGACGGCCAAGCGGCTGGTGGACGTGACCTACAGCGCAATGTGGGCCGGCATCCGCGCCGTGCGCCCCGGCGCCACGCTGGGCGATGTGGGGCACGCGATCCAGACCGTGGCCGAGAAGGCCGGCTTCAGCGTGGTGCGCGACTACTGCGGCCACGGCATCGGCCTGGTCTACCACGAGGATCCGGAAGTACGCCACTACGGCAAGCCGGCCACCGGCATGGTGCTCAAGCCGGGCATGCTGTTCACCATCGAACCGATGATCAACGCCGGCCGCGCTTCGACCGTGGAACTGGATGATGGCTGGACCGTGGAAACGCGCGACGGTTCGCTGTCGGCCCAGTGGGAACACATGGTGGTGGTGACGGACAGCGGCTACGAAGTGCTAACGCTGGCGCCGGCGGAGCATGGCCAGGACGTACCGTCCCGCTGACTGCATGTGAAGTGATGCCCTCTGGTGGCCACGCGTGTCACCTGGGGGCGATCAATCAGACGGACAACAAACGACGGCGCAACAATGCCTCAAGGTCGCGGCTCGTATGGCAGACAAGATGTATGTAGCAAACGTCAGCGCCGCCACGTTCGAAGATGATACGATGCTGACCAGCCAACAGTTGGCGATATTGAGAAAGATTGAGTTCTTCCAGTTCTTTCACAAAAATGCCTTTATATTTCGGCCACTCCTTAAGCGTCGCCACTTCATCGCGAATTTCTTTGGTGACTCTGATGGCAAACCGAGGGGACTCGGAATGCCTCAAGAAATCACGAATATCCATCAAATCATGTTTGGCCGCCTCCGTCCAAACGATCTTCATTTGGCAGAGAGCGCTTGGTCTTCCGCCTCAAGCTGAGCAAAGAAGTCATCGTGCTCAGTGACCCTGCCATCTTCAATCTGTCGCTTACCGTGGGCAAGAATGCGTAGCATGGTCAGCTGGTCCTGGGTTTTCTGATAGCTCAGCGGGTCTTGCACGATCGCCTGGACTTTGCCATTGACAGTGATGGCCACGGGGTCACGCGTTTCTTGAACCTGCCTCACCACATCGCTCGTATTCTTCTTTAAATAGCTGATTGGCTGAACGTTAAGAAATTTCATACCGCCTCCATCGAGTTGGTCATGACATGATAATGCAGGATACGCAAGCCGGTTCGCCCCACCTGTCCGTTAGCCGTCCGTCAGCGCAGCACCAGCCGGAGCGCCGGCTTCTCGCCGTAATCCTCATAGCGTTCGTTGATGCCGGCTACGCAGTAGGTGACTTCCTCCAGGATGTCGGGCACCTTGGCCCGCATCGCCTCGGCGTCCACGATCACGATGTCGAGCAGCTCGTTGGGTTTCAAGCGGAAGCGCGTCATGCCATCCTCGTCGCGCAAATAGCTCAGGCAATCGACCCAGCCATCCATGGTGTGGGTGTAGCTGTCGGGGAAGCCCAGCGCCTGCCGGCACGCCTGATGGAAGGTGGTGAAGTCGACGATCGCGGCGCCATTGATTTCTGCGGTAGCCATTATTTTTTCTCTTTCGGTGGTTCAGTGACGAAACCGAGCTTGCTCAAGCCGGCCGTCTGGGCGGCGGCCATCACCTGGGCCACCACTTCGTAACGCGTGTTCTTGTCGGCCCGCAGTTGCAGCTCCGGCTGCGGATCCAGCTTGCTCGCCTCGGCCAGGCGCGCATCGAGCGCCGTCGCCGCCACGGCTTCATCGTTCCAGTACACCTGTCCCTTGGCGTCGATCGCCAGCGACACGCTGGCCGCCTGCTGTGGATTGGCCTGCGCCTGCGCCTTGGGCAGGTCGAGCTTGACGGCGTGCGTGAACATGGGCGCGCTGATGATGAAGATCACCAGCAGCACCAGCATCACGTCCACCATGGGCGTGACGTTGATGTCGGCCATCGGACCTTGCTGGCGGTGGTGGTTGAATGAGCCAAAGGCCATCGCTACTCCCGGCTTGAGGACGTCAGGTGCGGGCCCGCTCGCCCGTCGTCAGGTAGGCGTGCAAGTCGAACGCGAAGGCGTCCAGCTCGGCCAGCGTGAGGCGGTTGACCCGGTTGAAACCGTTATACGCCAACACGGCGGGAATCGCCACCGTGAGGCCGATGGCCGTCATGATCAGCGCCTCTCCCACGGGACCGGCCACTTTGTCAATCTGCACCGTGCCGGCCGTGGAAACGGCCGCCAGCGCATGGTAGATGCCCCACACGGTGCCCAGCAAACCGACGAAGGGCGCGGTGGAACCGATCGAGGCCAGCAGCGTCAATCCCGCTTCCAGCCGGGCCGTGACGCGCTGCACGGCCGCGCGCAGCACACGCGTGACCTGCTCCGCGTGGCCCATCTCGCCGCCCAGCGACGGCCGGCCGGCCACCTTGAGCTGGGCCGCGCCCAACTGCGCCAGTGGCGCGTACACCTGCTCGGGATCGGCCTGGGTCAGCGCGGCCACGCCATCATGCATGGTGGGCGCGTCCCAGAACGCCTGCACGGCCGGCGCGGCGCGGCGGATACGCCAGGCCGCCAGCCCCTTGGCCAGGATGCAGAACCAGCTGGCCAAGGACATGGCCAGCAGCAGGTAAGCCACGGCGTGGCTGACGGCGTCGCCCTGCTCCCAGTAACGCGCCAGGTTGAAGCTGGTGTCGAGGTTGGGCGTCATCGGCGCGGCGCTTCCCCGGTCAGTCGTTGAGCGACAGCACGTCGTTCATGTCGTACAGGCCGGTCGCCTTGTCGGCCAGGAAGCGGGCCGCGCGCAGGGCGCCATGGGCGTAGGTGACGCGGCTGCTGGACTTGTGGCTGATCTCGATGCGCTCACCCGTGCCGGCGAACAGCACGGTGTGGTCGCCCACGATGTCGCCGCCGCGGATGGTGGCGAAACCGATCGAGGACGGGTCGCGCTCGCCCGTCACCCCTTCGCGCGCGTAGACGGCGCATTCCTTCAGGTCGCGGCCCAGCGCATCGGCGATCACTTCACCCATTTTCAAGGCGGTGCCGGACGGCGCGTCCACCTTGTGGCGGTGGTGCGCTTCGATCACTTCGATGTCGTAGCCCACGGACAGCGCCTTGGCGGCCTGCTGCAGCAGCTTGAGCGTGACGTTCACGCCCACGCTCATGTTGGGCGCGAACACGATGGCGGTCTTCTTGGCGGCGGCGGCGATGGCAGCCTTGCCCGCTTCATCGAAGCCGGTGGTGCCGATGATCATCTTGATGCCGTGTTCAGCGCAGTAAGCCAGGTGAGCCAGCGTGCCTTCCGGACGGGTGAAATCAATCAGGAACTGGGCGCCGGCCAAACCCTTGGCCAGGTCTGCTTCGATCGCCACGCCACTTTTCTGGCCCAGGAAGGTGGCCGCGTCAGCGCCCAGGGTGGGCGAACCATCGCGGTCCAGTGCGCCGGCCAGACGGGCATCCGGCGTTTGCAGAATGGTTTCGATCAGGATGTGGCCCATGCGGCCGCCGGCGCCGGCGATGGCAATATTCAATGGATTCATGCTCTTTGCTCTGTCGATGAAAATAATTCTCTATTATTTGGCGGCTGGCGCATCCTGCTTGATGACGGGCGCCGGGCCGGCGATACGGGCGATGTATTCCTTCTCGGTCGGCAAATTGCCGCCTTCAAAGCGATCGACCTTGCCATCCTTGAAGAACACGGTCACGCGGCTGGTCGTGATTTCGCCACTGCCCTTGGCCAGGCGGAATGGGTAATCCCAACGGTCGGCATGGAAGATGTCGGACGCCAGCGAGGTGCCGAAGATGAAACGGACCTGATCGCGCGTCATGCCAACTTTCAACTGAGCTAACATTTCTTCCGAGACAAAGTTGCCTTGCTGAATATCAGGGCGGTAGGGCGAGAAGAACCACATGAACTTCTGGAACTTGGTGATGGTGGTCGTTTGCGCGCCATCGGCCGCCACGGGGGCGCTCTCGTGCTTGGCATCGCTCAGTTTTTCGCCCAGCGCGCTGCGGGTGGCGCAGCCGGACGTGGCCAATGCGACGCAAACGGCGGCCGCCAGCAGGGGCGCGCGGCGTGAAATTCGGTGCAACAAAGACTGCGATAAAGCCTGGGTGACGCGCATAAGTGTCCTCAATTGAATTGAGCGGAAGTGCCAAAACGCTATATCATAAAGCACCTGACCCATCTTAGAGTAACAAACATGAGTAACAATCCTACCGACCTCAAGGCCAGCGGCCTGAAAGCCACCCTGCCCCGCCTTAAGATCCTGGATATTTTTCAAAGCAGCCCCGTACGCCACCTGACGGCGGAAGACGTTTATAAAATATTACTGGCTGACAACATGGATGTGGGCCTGGCCACCGTTTATCGCGTGCTGACCCAGTTCGAGCAGGCCGGCTTACTCAATCGCAACCATTTCGAGACGGGCAAGGCCATTTTCGAACTGAACGAAGGTTCGCACCACGACCACCTCGTCTGTTTAGACTGCGGCCGGGTGGAAGAGTTCTTCGACGACGAGATCGAAGAGCGCCAGCATAAGATCGCCGAGGAGCGCGGCTTCAAGATCGCCGAGCACGCGCTGGCCATCTACGGCAACTGCATCAAGACGGCCTGCCCGCACAAGCACTGACAAAAAATTGGGGACGGACCCCCAATTTTTGGGGTCCGTCCCCAATTTTTTGTTAGTGGTGGCTGAGCGCGTTCGACAGCAGCTTGGCCGTGATGTCCACGATCGGAATCACGCGCTCGTACGCCATGCGGGTGGGACCGATCACGCCCAGCGTGCCGACGATCTTGCCGTTGGCCGTGTAGGGCGCCGTCACCACGCTCATCTCGTCCATCGGCACCAGGTTCGATTCGCCGCCGATGTAGATCTGCACCCCGCTGGCCTTGCTCGATACGTCCAGCAACTGCATCAGCCCCGTCTTCTGTTCGAACATGTCGAACATCTGGCGCAGCGACGTCATGTTCGATGACAAATCGCTCACCGACAGCAAATTGCGCTCGCCGGCGATCACCATGTCGTCCGAACTGTCGGCCATCGCCTCGCTGCCCGCCTCCACGGCCGCCTGCATCAGGCGCCCCATGTCGTCACGCAACTGGCGCAGCTCGCCCTGCAGCCGCTGGTGCACTTCGTCGAACGCCAGCCCGCCGTAGTTCTGGTTGATGTAGTTGGCCGACTGGGTCAGCTGGGCCGGGGTGTAATCCACATCCGTCAGCAGCAGCCGGTTCTGCACGTCGCCCGTGGGGCCGACGATCACCAGCAGAATACGTTTTTCCGACAGCCGCAGGAATTCGATCTGCTGGAACACGGATTCGCGCCGCGGACTGAGCACCACGCCGGCGAACTGCGACAGCGACGACAGCATCTGGGCCGCGTTGGCGATCATCTTCTGGGGCTGGGGCGCCTGCAACCGCATGCGCGCCTCCACCGCCTGCTCGTCGAACTGCTGCACCGTCAGCAGCGTGTCGACGAAGATGCGGTAGCCGCGCGGGGTGGGCACCCGTCCGGCCGACGTGTGGGGGCTGGCCACGTAACCCAGTTCCTCCAGGTCGGCCATGATGTTGCGGATGGTGGCCGGCGACAGGTCGAGGCCGGATATCTTGGACAGCGCACGCGAGCCGACCGGCTGGCCGTCGGCGATGTAACGCTCGATCAGGGCTTTGAGCAGGGTTTGGGCACGGGTATCGAGTTGCATATTTCTCTAGGCCGGCGCGGGCCGGCCACAAACTGGGTCACCCGCTTATTATGCACGCTCGCGGCGCGCTTGCGCCATCATTCCACGCCAAGTTGATGCAGCCATGCTTCCAATTCGTCCAGCGTGGCACAGATGGCGTCCGGCACGATGCCCAATTCCTCATGGGCGCGGCCGCCGTTGCGGTTAAGCCAGACGGCCCGCATCCCGGCCCGCTGGGCGCCGATCACGTCCAGTTTGAGGTCGTCGCCCACGTAGACGGCCGCCTCGGGCGCCACCCCCAGCGCGGCGCAGCCGGCCAGGAAGATGGACGGGTCGGGCTTGGCGCGGCCGAACTGGGGCGCGGCCAGCGTGGCTTCGAAATGGTGGGCCAGGCCGATCTGCGCCAGATCCGCGTTGCCGTTGGTGATGGTGCCCAGCCGCCAGCGCGCGCGCAGCCGTTCCAGCGCCGGCAGCACGTCGTCGTAGGGAGTGACGGCGTTGCGGGTGGCGAGGAAGATGCGGATCGCTTCATCGATATGGCGACCATCCTCGCCGGCCAGCGCGAACGCTTCCTCCAGCCCCACGCGGCGCAGGTGCGCCAGGTCGACGATCAATTCCGGGCGCCGCGCCAGCAGGGCCAGGCGGCGCTCGCGCAGTTCGGCGATGGAAAAACGGGTGGCCACGCGCGGCGCGTGCTCGGTCAGCCAGGCGTGCAAGTCCAGCTCGGCCTGGGCGATCACGGGCCCGATCGGCCACAAGGTATCGTCGAGGTCGAACAGCAGGGCTTGCGGGCGGATGGCGGGCATGGCGGGATGAGATGGGTGGCGAAGGCGTCATTGTCGCATCAATTGCCGCGTCCGGCGTGGCGCCCGCCCGCCCCGGGGCCGGCCGCCCCGTTACTATATACAGACCTTGATCCTCAAGGTTTTGGCCAGCCAAGTTCGGCATGATTGTTGCCCCCAGTCGTCCATGATCCGGGGGGTGTTGTCACCGGACTTGGTGGGTGGCTGGTGATCG
>NZ_JACEZU010000011.1 GCF_014042355.1 Rugamonas apoptosis | reverse complement strand
GCGATCACCAGCCACCCACCAAGTCCGGTGACAACACCCCCCGGATCATGGACGACTGGGGGCAACAATCATGCCGAACTTGGCTGGCCAAAACCTTGAGGATCAAGGTCTGTATATAGTAACGGGGCCGGCTGCGAGGCCCGGTCCGCCGGTGATGGTGCCCGCCATGCTAACGCCAAATGCCGGTTGAATTGTAAAGAGTGATAACTTTCGTTGTTATTTTGCAACGTTTGTTGTTTCTTCATCGTGGGCATTGAAGATCGCCGACCACAAGGCCCGCACCTGGGCCGCGTGGCTGGCCACCAGGGCCGGGTCCACCCGCGCCAGGTCTTGGCCCTGCAGCCGCAACTGGTGCTGCAGCTTGCGCAGCGCCCGGTAGGCGTCGGCCACGTGGCCGGCCAGGGTGGCATCGATCAGGCCCAGGTCGCCGCACAGCTTGAGCAGGGCGATATTGCCGATGTTGCCCGTCAGCGCAGGATAGTCGGCCGCGTATTGCAACACCAGGAACTGGACGATGAATTCGATGTCGATCATGCCGCCCGGATCCTGCTTCAGGTCGAACAGGTCGGAGCGGTTGGGCTTGGCGTCCACCATCTTCTGGCGCATGGCCAGCACTTCGCCCTTGAGCGGGCCGCCGGGCGGCCGGCGGGTGCGCAGCACTTGCTCGCGGATCTGCTCGAAGCGTGCGCCGATGTCGCTGTCGCCGGAGCAATAGCGGGCCCGCGTCAGCGCCTGGTGTTCCCAGATCCAGGCCGAGCTGGCCTGGTAGCGCTCGAACGCGGCCACGCTCGACACCAGCATGCCGCTGGCGCCGTCCGGGCGCAGCGCGATGTCGATGTCGAACAGGATGCCGGCCGAGGTGTGCGACGTCATCCAGGTGATGAAACGCTGCGCCAGCTTGGCGTACTGGGCCGGCGCTTCCTGGTCGTCGTCGTCGAACAGGAAGATCACGTCCAGGTCCGACACATAACCGAGTTCCTTGCCGCCCAGCTTGCCGTACGCGATCACGGCGAAGCGCGGCACTTCCCGGTGGCGGGTGGCCACCGTCTGCCACACGGCCTGCACGGTGGCGGCCACGATGGTGTCGGCCAGCGCCGACAGGTGGTCGGCCAGTTTCTCCACCGTCAAGTCGCCGGCCAGGTCCTGGGCCAGCAGGTGGAACAGCTGGGCGTGGTGCACTTCGCGCAGGATGTCCATCTGGCGTTCCGTGTCGCCGGCCGCCGCGCCCAGCTGGCGCGCCAGGTCGGCCGCCAGCGCGTGCGGGTCGAACACGGCGTTGCGGATGCGGTCGTCCAGCAGCTCGTCCAGCAGGATGGGGTGCTGGCTGAGGAAGGTGGCGGCCCAGCCGGAGGCGTGCACCATGCGGATCACCCGCTCCAGCGTGTGCGGGTATTCCGTCAGCAGCGACAGATAGGCCGAGCGGCGCGCGATCGCTTCCAGGAAGTCGAGCAGGCGGCCCAGCGTGTCGTGGCGGTTGCCGGCGCGCGCTTGCTCGGCGCAGCGGGCGATCAGGGGCAGGGCCGTGTTGACCAGGGCCACCAGCCGGTTGCGGCTGGCTTCGGGCATCGATTGCAGCCGCGGCGCCTGCCAGGTGGCGATCAGGCGCTTGGCGGCGCCGGGCGCATCCTCGAAGCCGAGCGCGGCGAAGCGCGCTTCGATCGCTTCGCGGTTGTCCGGGTCCGCGCATTCGTTGCTGGACTGGGGATCGATGTCGGCCTCGGCGCCGGCCGACTTGTCGGCGAACATGGCGTCGAACTGGGCGGCCACGAAGGCGCGGCATTCATCGAGCCGGGCCAGCAGGGTGGCCGTGTCGGGCAGGCCCATCATGCGCGCCACCACCAGCCGGTCGGCCTCGTTGGCGGGCAGGGTATGGGTCTGGGCGTCGTCCAGGTATTGCAGCCGGTGTTCCAGGTTGCGCAGGAAGGTGTAGCTGGCCAGCAGTTCGTCCACGATGGCGGGGGTGAGCAAGCCTTTCTCGGCCACCGTGCGCAGCGTGGCGCGGGTGGAGCGGTCGCGCAGGGCGGCGTCGCGTCCGCCCCGGATCAGCTGGAACACCTGGGCCAGGAATTCGATTTCGCGGATCCCGCCACGGCCCAGCTTGACATTATTGCTGCGGTCCGGGTGCAGCCGTTCCTGGCGGTTGACCTCGGCGCGGATCTGGGCGTGCATGGTGCGGATCGCTTCGATCACGCCGAAGTCCAGGTAACGGCGGAAGCAGAATGGCCGCACGATGGCGTCCAGCGCCGCGATATCTTCGGCGCGGCCGCTGACGGCGCGCGCTTTGACCCAGGCGTAGCGTTCCCACTCGCGGCCCTGCACGATCAGGTATTGCTCCACCATGCCCAGGCTGGCCGCCAGCGGCCCGGAGGCGCCGTTCGGGCGCAGCGCCATGTCGACCCGGAAGGTATAGCCATCCTCGGTGATCTCGGACAGGGCGGCGATCAGCTTCTTGCCCAGGCGGATGAAGTATTCGTGGTTGGACAGGCTGCGCTGGCCCGGCTCGCTGGCCACGGTATCGCCATCCTCGGGGTAGACGAAGATCAGGTCGATGTCGGACGACACGTTCAGTTCGCCGCCGCCCTGCTTGCCCATGGCCAGCACCATCATCTGCTGGACTTCGCCGCTGTCGTGGCCGGTGGGCACGCCGTGCGCGGCCCGCATTTCGCTGTCCAGTTCGGCCAGGTGGGACTGGATCGCGAAGTCGGCGAAGCGGGTCATGGTGGTCACCACCTCATGCAAGTCGGCCGCGCCGTCCAGGTCGCGCCGGATCAGGCCGCACACCAGCAGGTTGCGCAGGCGGCGCATGGCGCGCGCCAGCGGCAGGCCGGGGAGAGGATCTTTTGTTAAATATTCAGCAAAATCGAGCCGGGCGAGCGATAATTGCGCCAGTTCATCGACCTGGGTCTGGCGTTCGGGGCTGGCGGCCAGCCAGCGTTGGTAGAAGCGGGATGCGGACGTGAGGGAAGTTGGGCTCATAAACGAAGTTGTCTGGCGTGGCGGCGGTAACCGGATGTAAGCGGGGCGAGGTCGATTCGGCGGTTGCGGTAAAATTGCTGCGCAGGCGAAATGGCTTGGCCGGCGTACCGCGCCCGGACCCAAGTGCGCTGGACGATTGTAGCGATGTATTTTACGCCGGGCCTGATTTATTAGCTTACTCGACAAAAAAACAGCAGAGGAGACCGTGACAGGCAACGTGCCCTTGGCCGTGCGCTGGCAGCGGCTGCGTGCCGTCTATCGGGTCTGCAACCTGGCCAGCCACCATGTGCTCGGCTTCGCCATCAAGTCGGTGGCCTTGCTGTACTTCGTGTTCGGCGTGCTGTTCCTCGTCCTGCGCTACGCCATCCTGCCCAATATCGACCACTACAAGCCCGACATCGAACGGCTGGCCAGCCGCGCCGTGGGCAATCGCGTCACCATCGCCCGCCTGTACGCCTCGTGGCATGGCCTGCATCCGAACCTGTTCCTGGGCGACGTGGTGCTGCGCGACGGCCAGGGCCGGCAAGTGCTGGCCTTGCCCAGCGTGTCGGCCACGCTGTCGTGGTGGAGCGTGCTGACGGCCGACGTGCGGTTCGAATCGCTGGAACTGATCCGGCCCGACCTGGACGTGCGGCGCCTGCCCGACGGTACGCTGGTGGTGGCCGGGGTGCGCATCAACCTGAACCAGAGCGGCGACGGCAAGGCGGCCGACTGGCTGCTGAGCCAGCGCGAGATCGTGGTGCGCGAAGGGCGCATCGTGTGGACCGACCAGTTGCGGGCCGCGCCGCCGCTGGCGCTGGAGCAGTTGACGCTGGCGCTGCGCAACCAGTGGCGGCGCCACCAGTTCGGCCTGAAGGCGACGCCGCCGGCCGCGCTCAGCGCGCCGCTGGACGTGCGGGCCGACTTCACCCATCCCGCCTTCGCGCCGCGCGTGTCGAACGTGGCCCTGTGGACCGGCCAGTTGTATGCGCAACTGCGCGATGCCGACCTGGCCGCCTGGAACACCTATCTCACTTATCCGTTCAAGGTAGAAACGGGCCAGGGTTCGCTGCGGGCCTGGGTCGACCTCGATCACGCCAAGCTGGCCGGCTTCATGGCCGATGTGCGGCTGGCCAACGTGGCCGCCGTGCTGGGCAAGGATGTGCCGGCACTGGACTTGCTGCAAGTGCAGGGCCGGCTGGCCGCGCGCGAGGAATATCCGGCCGGCGACAAGGAAGGCAAGCCCACTTTCGGGGCCCGGGGCCACACGGTCGAGCTGAGCAACTTTTCGCTGACCACGCGCGACGGGCTGGCGCTGGCGCCCACCTCGCTGTTCGAACACCACCTGGCCGCCAGCGGCAAGCAACCGGAAAAGACGGAACTGCGCGCGTCACTGCTGGACTTGCAGACCCTGGCCAGCCTGGCCGGACGCTTGCCGCTCACGCCGCGCCAGCGCAAGATGCTGGCCGACTTTGCGCCCCGTGGCAGCTTGCTGGACGTGACGGCCGAATGGCAGGGCGCGTACCCGGCCCTGCAAACCTACCGCGTGCGGGGCCGCATGGCCGGGCTGGGCCTGAACCCGCTGCCGGCCCAGCCGCCCCAGCCCAAGACGGCCCACAGCCCCGCCATCGCCGGCATGCCCGCCATACCCGGCTTCGACAACCTGAGCGGCAGCATCGACGCCACCGAGCGCGGCGGCAGCCTGCGCCTGGATACCCAGCAACTGGTGCTGCAAATGCCCGCCTATTTCACGGAACCGTCGATGCCGTTCGAGCGGCTCGCCATGCAGGCGCGCTGGTCGTTCGAAAAGGACGACCAGTTGCGGGTGCAGGTGGACAGCCTGGACTTCGCCCAGCAGGGACTGACAGCATCGCTGGCGGGCAGCCATGTGCTGCCGCTGGCCGGCAAGGGCCTGGGCCAGGTGGACTTCACGGGCAAGCTGAACGGCTTCGCGCTGCATACGATAGACCGCTATCTGCCGCTGCAGACCCCGCACGACTTGCGGGCCTGGCTGACGGGCGCGCTGGAGGATGGCATGGCCCAGGATGTGACGCTGCGCCTGCGCGGCGACCTGGCCCACTTCCCGTTCCGCACCGACACGGCGGCCGAGCGCGCGCGCGGCGAGTTCAAGGTGGCGGGCCGGCTGGAAAATGCGCGCCTGAACTACACGCCGGGCGAGACGCTGCGCGACGAGGGCAAGCTGCCGCTGTGGCCGCAGGCGGAAAAAATCAAGGGCAGCTTTGTGTTCGAGGGGCAACGCATGGAAATTCGCGGCGACACGGCGCGCACCGCCGGCGCCGCGCTGTCCAACGTGAAGGCCGTGATTCCCGACCTGACGGTGCACGACATGATGCTCGACATCGACGGCACCGCGACCGGCCCGATGCAGGAATTCCTCAAGTACGTGACGGTGAGCCCGGTGCAGGAATGGATCAGCCACTTCACGGACGAAACCCAGGCCAGCGGCAACACCAAGCTGGCGCTCAAGCTGCACTTGCCGCTCAATCACATCATCGATGCGAAAGTGCTGGGCGTGCTGCAGTTGCAGGGTAATGACGTGACGTTGTTCAACGACTTGCCGCCCGTGCTGGCGTCGCAGGGCAAGATCGAGTTCAACGAACGGGGCGTGAATTTGAACGGGCTAGCTGGTACCTTCCTCGGCGGCCCCGTCACCATCGGCGGCGGCACCCAGCGCGACAACGCCATCGTCGTCAAGCTGGCCGGCACCGTCACGGCCGACGGTTTCCGCCGGAATTATCCGGCGCCCGCCATACAGCGCCTGGGCAGCCATTTCTCGGGTGCCACCCGTTTCGGCGGCCAGGTCACGGTGCGCGACCACCAGTTGCAGATCGCCGTCGACACCAGCCTGGTGGGGGCGGGGCTGGACTTGCCGGCACCGCTGAAAAAGGCCGCGCCGGAAGCGTTGCCGCTGCATTTCCTGATGAGCGGCAACCTCAACCCGGAAGGGGGCGCGTGGCGCGACGAGATCCGTATCGGCATCGGCAACGCCATCGCGGCCCGCTACCAGCGCCAGAAGACGGGCAAGGGGCCGTGGCGGCTGGTGCGCGGCGGCGTGGGCGTGAACGCGCCGGCGCCGGAGCCGGACAGCGGCGTGGCCTTCAACCTCAACATGCGGGCGCTGAACGTGGACGCGTGGCTGGACCTGGCCAGCGCCATGGCCAGTGGCGCCGCGCCGGCCCGGCCGGCCGCCGACGATGAAGGCATGGAGCTAGCCCAGTTCGTCCAGCCGGACGCCATCGTGGTGCGGGCCGGCGAGTTGCTGGTGGGCGACCGCAAGCTGGAGAACGTGCTGCTGGGCTTGTCCCACCAGAAGAATGCGTGGCAGGCCAATATCGATTCCAGCCAGGCCAACGGTTACCTGACGTGGGCCGAGGCGCCGGGCGGCCTGGGCAAGGTGACGGCGCGGCTGTCGACCTTGATCATTCCCGAGTCGGCCGCCGGTGACGTGCGCGATCTGCTCGAAGGCAAGAATAGCGCGGCCACCATCCCCGCGCTCGACATCGTGGCCGAGCGCTTCGAACTGTTCAACAAGCCGCTGGGGCGGCTGGAACTGCAGGCCAATAATGTCATGCTGAGCGCGGCGCGCGAATGGCGCGTGAGCAAGCTGTCGCTGGCCAATCCCGATGGCGAATTGAAAGGCACGGGGCGCTGGACCAGCAAGGATGGCGTGCAGAGCACCAACTTGAATTTCGGCCTGGAATTGATGGATGCGGGCAAGCTGCTGGACCGCTTCGGTTTCGCCGGCACGCTGCGCGGCGGCAAGGGCACGCTGGCCGGCGATATCGCCTGGAAAGGCTTGCCGTATGCGTTCGACATACCCAGCCTGTCGGGCCAGTTCACGATGAATGTGGAAAAAGGCCAGTTCCTCAAGCAGGACCCGGGTGCGGCCAAGCTGCTGGGCGTGCTGAGCCTGCAAGCCTTGCCGCGTTTGCTCAAGCTCGATTTCCATGACGTGTTCTCGGAAGGGCTGGCGTTCGACGGCATCACGGCCAGCGCCGCCATCGACCACGGCATCGTCAAGACGGAGAACTTGAAAATGCACGGTGTGGCCGCTACTGTACTGATGGATGGCACGGCCGACATCGCCAACGAATCGACCAACCTGCATGTGGTGGTGATTCCGCAAGTGAACCTGGGCACGGCGCCGCTGGTGTACGCGCTGGCCGTCAATCCCGTGATCGGGCTGGGCAGTTTCCTGGCCCAGCTGTTCCTGAGCGCGCCCGTGATGAAGGCGCTCACTTACCAGATGCAGGTGACGGGGCCGTGGAAGGCGCCCGTCGTGACCAAGCTGGCCAGCGCGCAACCGGAACCGGCCGCCGCGGCCGCGCCCGCCCAATAACGGACTGATAACGGCCCGACAGCCGCCCAGTACCATCGTTGATTAACCCGCTAACGCAAGGTGTCCCCATGCATACCGTCGCCGCCGTCCAGATGATCTCCTCGCCCGATGTGGCGCACAACATCGCCACCGCGCGCCGCCTGATCGCCCAGGCCGCCGATACGGGCGCCGAACTGGTGCTGTTGCCCGAATACTGGGCCATCATGGGCCACAGCGACAGCGACAAGGTGGACCACGCGGAGCGGCCCGGCAGCGGCCCGATCCAGGACTTCATGGCCACCACGGCGCGCCAGTACGGCGTGTGGCTGATTGGCGGTACCTTGCCGCTGGTGTCGGACCAGGCCGGCAAGGTGATCAACACCACGCTGATCTACAACCCCCAGGGTGAGCACGTGGGCCGCTACGACAAGATCCACCTGTTCGGCTTCAGCAAGGGCACGGAATCGTATGACGAGGCGCGCACCATCGTGCCGGGCCGCACCGTGGGCACGGTCGATGTGCCGTTCGGCAAGGTCGGCTTGTCCGTGTGCTACGACCTGCGCTTCCCCGAGCTGTACCGTGCCATGGGCCCGGTGGCCATGATCGTGGTGCCGGCCGCGTTCACCTACACCACCGGCCGCGCCCACTGGGAAGTGCTGCTGCGCGCGCGTGCCATCGAAAACCAGTGCTATGTACTGGCGGCGGCGCAAGGCGGCTTGCACGTGAATGGCCGCCGCACCTGGGGCCACAGCATGCTGATCGACCCGTGGGGCGAGATCAAGGCCGTGCTGCCCGAAGGCGAGGGCGTGATTCACGGTGAAGTCGATCCCGGTTTCATGGACGGCGTGCGCGAGAGCTTGCCGGCGTTGAAACACCGCACCATGTAGGCCGCCTTCCGATACAATGGCAGCAACTAATCAGAGGCAACATCATGACCCCATTTGAACCGAATCTTTCCACCCTGGCCGTGGCGCGCGACATCCTGCTGACGCCGTTCGGGCTGGACGAAGCCAAGCTGCTCAAGGCGCTCGGCTCCATGTTTACCCACAAGGTCGATTACGCCGACCTGTACTTCCAGTTCACCAAGAACGAGGGCTGGAGCCTGGAAGAGGGCATCGTCAAGACGGGCAGCTTCTCGATCGACCAGGGCGTGGGCGTGCGCGCCGTGTCCGGCGACAAGACGGCGTTCGCCTACTCGGACGATATCTCCGAAAGCGCGCTGCTGGAAGCGGCCGCCGCCACCCGCACCATCGCCCGCGCCGGCGCCGGCAAGGTCAAGGTGGCTGGCCAGATGACGCAGCAGGGTGGCCGCTCGCTGTACCTGCCCCATGATCCGCTGGTGTCGCTCGACGCGACGGCCAAGGTCAAGCTGCTGGAACGGATCGAAAAAATGGCCCGTGCCAAGGACCCGCGCGTGGTGCAGGTGATGGCGGGCCTGGCCGGCGAATACGACGTGGTGCTGGTGGTGCGCAGCGACGGCGTGCTGGCGGCCGATATCCGGCCGCTGGTGCGGGTCTCGCTGACGGTGATCGTGGAGCAGAATGGCCGCCGCGAAGTCGGTTCGTCCGGCGGCGGTGGCCGCTACGACTACGGCTACTTCAGCGACGAATTGCTGGACCAGTACGCGGCCGACGCCGTCAACTCGGCCATCGTCAACCTGGATGCGCGGCCGGCGCCGGCCGGCCCCATGACCGTGGTGCTGGGACCGGGCTGGCCCGGCATCCTGTTGCATGAAGCCATCGGCCACGGCCTGGAAGGCGATTTCAACCGCAAGGGTTCGTCCACCTTCTCCGGCCGCATCGGCGAGCGGGTGGCGGCCAGGGGCGTGACGGTGGTGGACGACGGCACCCTGGCCGACCGCCGCGGTTCGCTCAACATGGACGACGAGGGCAACCCAACCCAGTGCACCACCCTGATCGAGGATGGCATCCTGAAAGGCTACATCCAGGACACCATGAACGCGCGCCTGATGAAGATGCCCGTGACCGGCAACGCGCGGCGCGAATCGTTCGCCCACCTGCCCATGCCGCGCATGACCAACACCTATATGCTGGGTGGCGACAAGGATCCGGGCGAAATCCTGGCGTCCGTCAAGAACGGTTTGTACGCCGTCAATTTCGGCGGCGGCCAGGTCGACATCACCAACGGCAAGTTCGTGTTCTCGGCCAGCGAGGCTTATATGATCGAGGATGGCAAGATCACGTATCCGGTCAAGGGCGCCACGCTGATCGGCAACGGTCCGGACGTGCTTAACCGCGTGTCCATGATCGGCAACGACATGCGCCTCGATCCGGGCGTGGGCGTGTGCGGCAAGGAAGGCCAGAGCGTGCCGGTGGGCGTGGGCCAGCCGACGTTACGCCTGGACGGTGTGACTGTGGGCGGGACGGCGTAAGGGGGCGCCGGATCAAGGGAAGAACAACAAGCTGGCCGGCATATAAGCTTATTCCAACGAAAGCCTTGCCAATTTCAGTCTATTGTTGTTATAGTCGTTCAAACACCACGGATTTCGTTTATGCGCTCGATTGTTTTCTTTACCGGCTATTTTTACTTTAGCAATTCCAGCCCCAAGGCGGTGGAGTAGCGGCCGGTACACGTAGCAGCAAAACGTAACCCAGCAGAATCCTAAAAAACCGCCAGCGATGGCGGTTTTTTTTTATCCTGATTTTTCCAGACTTCACCATCGAACCCTTAAGGAGTAACAGCATGCCCCGTACCGACGACCTGCGTATCCGTGAAATGAAGGAACTGACGCCGCCCTCGCACCTGATCCGTGAATTTGCCTGCTCGGAAGCGGCCGAGCAGACGGCGGCCTCGGCACGCGTGGCGCTGCACCGCATCCTGCACGGCCAGGACGACCGTTTGATGGTGGTGATCGGCCCCTGCTCGATCCACGACCCCAAGGCGGCCATGGAATACGCCCAGCGCCTGGTCAAGCTGCGCCAGGAACTGGCCGGCGAGCTGGAGATCGTGATGCGCGTCTACTTCGAAAAACCGCGCACCACGGTGGGCTGGAAGGGCTTGATCAACGATCCCTACATGGACAACAGCTTCCGCATCAACGACGGCCTGCGCATGGCGCGCGAACTGCTGCGCGACATCAACGAACTGGGCTTGCCTGCCGGCACCGAATACCTGGACGTGATCAGCCCGCAATACATCGCTGACCTGATCAGCTGGGGGGCGATCGGCGCCCGTACCACGGAGTCGCAGGTGCACCGCGAGCTGGCGTCTGGACTGTCGTGCCCGGTCGGCTTCAAGAACGGTACGGATGGCAACGTCAAGATCGCCGTGGAAGCGATCAAGGCCGCTTCCCAGCCGCACCACTTCCTGTCCGTGACCAAGGGCGGCCACTCGGCCATCGTGTCCACCAACGGCAACGAGGATTGCCACATCATCCTGCGCGGCGGCAAGGCGCCCAACTATGACGCGGCCAGCGTGGAGGAAGCGTGCAAGGCGATCGCGGCCCAGGGCCTGGCGGCGCGCCTGATGATCGACGCCTCGCACGCCAACAGTTCCAAGAAGCCGGAAAACCAGGTGCCCGTGTGCGCCGACATCGCCAGCCAGGTGGCCGGCGGCGACAGCCGTATCGTCGGCGTGATGGTGGAATCGAACCTGGTGGCGGGCCGCCAGGATCTGGTGGCGGGCAAGGAGCTGGTGTATGGCCAGTCCGTCACGGACGGCTGCATCGACTGGGACAGCAGCGTGCAAGTGCTGCACAGCCTGGCCGACGCGGTGCGCCAGCGCCGTATGCAGGCCGAGGAGCGGGCCGCCGACTAAGGTGGGAGCCAGGCCGGGGACTGATTTCCGGTAAAGGAATTGGCGCCGCCGTTGGCGCGGCAAATAAAACAGCCCGCCGGTGCGAACCGGCGGGCTGTTGTTTGTGCGGCCGGTAAATCGGCCGCATGGTCATATTGTGCCGCCAGTGAAGCGCGGCACCGCCCCTTGCCATGGGCGCGGGGCGTACGACACAGTTAGAAGCTGTAGCTGCCGCGCAGGTACAGCGCGCGGCCGATCGGGTCGGTATAGCGCGGGTCGTAGCCTTTCTGGAACATGGTGCCCTGGTTACTGAAAGGGGGCTCCTTGTCGAACAGGTTCTTCACGCCGGCCGTCAGGGTCAGACCCTTGATGCCGGTGTAAGTGCCGGACAGGTTATACAGCGCGTAGTGTCCGATATCCTGCTTGAACTGCTCGGCAACCTGGTTCTGGTCCGTGTAGCCCGACTTGAACGACTGCGACAGACTGGCGCTCCACGCGCCCAGGCGCCAGTTCAGGGCGGCGTTATGTTTCCAGCGGAACACGACGCTGTCATCGTTGTAGATGCCCACGCGCTGATTGAACACGCCATCACGTTCGTTCTGGTAGTCATACTTGTGGACGTAGGTGCCATCCAGAGTAAAGCTCAGGCTGCCGTACGGGGAGGTGCCGGAAGCCAGGTTCAGGCTGACGTCCACACCGTCCGTCTTCACTTCACCCAGGTTGTCGTTCAGGTCGGAAATCGCGTACGGCGAGCCGTCCGGATTGCGCAGGAACAGGGCCTTGTATTTATCGTAGTTACCGTAAATCGACTGTTCCGGCAAGGCGCCGATCTTGTCGCGCAGGTGGATGTTCCAGTAATCGACAGCCAGGGTCATGTTGCTGGTCGGCTCCAGTACCACGCCGAAGGAGAAGGTCTTGGATTTTTCCGGCTTCAGGTTGGCATTGCCGCCTTGCAGCTTGAACTGTTGCAGGTCGCAATCACGCAAGGGATTGGCGCCTGGTTGCGGCACACCGCCCGGGCACAGGATAGGATCGTTGTACGAGTCGTTGGTGTCGTTCTTCGATGGCGGCGCGTTTTTCTCGAACAGGGTCGGAGCGCGGAAGCCCGTGCTGGCCGAACCGCGCAGTACCACTTGCTTGGCCGGCTGGTAGCGGACGCCCAGTTTCGGGTTGGTGGTGTTGCCCACGTCGCTGTAATTGTCGAAGCGGGTGGCGAACTGGATATCGAGGTCCTTGATCAGCGGAATGCTCAGTTCACCAAACACGGCTTCGATATTGCGCGAACCGGTTTTCGACAGCGAACCGGACAGGCCGGAACTCGAGGCTTGCGAGGCGATGTCGCGGTTGAC
Organism: Rugamonas apoptosis; assembly: GCF_014042355.1. Taxonomy (GTDB): domain Bacteria; phylum Pseudomonadota; class Gammaproteobacteria; order Burkholderiales; family Burkholderiaceae_D; genus Rugamonas; species Rugamonas apoptosis. The sequence continues at coordinate 226,322 of NZ_JACEZU010000011.1, read as the reverse complement.
GTTGAAGTCGGCTTTTTCACGGCGCAACTCGCCGCCGATGGCGATCGCCATCTGGCCGCCGGCCAGTTCCATCAGGTCACGGCTGGCCTTGATGTCGAAGCCGGTGGTGGTGTCTTTGGCGTCCTGCACCACACCGCGCAGCGCGGTCGAGTCCAGATAGGCTTTGCCGGCCGCGTTTTGCAGGCCGAACGGGTTGAGGATGCCGTTGGCCACGCCGGCGGCGAACGAGGAATCCTTGACGTAGCCGCCGGTGAAGTTTTCCGACGACTTGCTCTGCGAGAAGCTCAGGCCGGTTTTGTAATCCCAGCCAGCCAGCACGCCTTCGAGCGAGCCGACCAGGCGGTCAGCCTTGCCCTTGGAATCGATTTGTCGTTGACCGGCTTCGGTAGGACGCCAGTTGACCGACAGCGGATCGCCCGACAGGCCTGGCTGGGCCGGCACGCCGCCCGCGTTGCCTGGGTAGTACGGGCTGGTATTGGGCAGGCTCAGGTCGGTCTGGGGCGGCGGCGCCGTACGCGAACGTACCTTGTTTTCCGAATGCAGGTATTCGATCGAGGCGGTGTGGTCTTCGCTCAGCTTGAAGCTACCCTTGCCGAAGAAGGCCGTGGTTTCCTGCGACGGCAGATCGTCGATCATGCGCGTGTAGTCTTCGCGGCAAGTGCCGTTCGAGGCGCGTGGTACCGACAGCGGCTGATCGCAGCCCTTGGCGAAGCCGGGGTTGCCGGTGGCGCCGGAGGTGGGATCGAAATAGTTACCGGGATAGGTGGTGCCGCTGGTCAGGTTCAGGCCGCGCGACGGAATCACGCCGGTCTTGGAAAATTCGCGTTGCTGCGAGGTGAGCACGTTCTGCTTGTGATAGTCGACTACGCCGAACAGGTTGTAGCCGTCGCTGTTGAGGTTGCCGAAGCCGCTCGACAGGTTGACGCGTTTTTCGTCGCCGCCATCGTGTTGTGGCCGCACGGCTTCAGCCGTGATGGTGGTGACGTTGATGGAGCGCTTGGTGATGAAGTTGATCACGCCGCCGATGGCGTCGGTGCCGTAGATGGCCGAGGCGCCGTCACGCAGCACTTCGACGCGCTCCAGCGCGGTGACCGGGATCATGTTCAGGTCGACGCTGGCGCCATCATAGGGATGGTTGGCCAACCGGCGCCCGTTCAGCAGCACCAGGGTTTTATCGCCACCCAGGCCGCGCAGGTCGGCCACCGCCTGGCCGCCCGTCGGCAGGCCGCTGGAGTTACCGCCGACGGCGTTGCCGGCGCCCATGCTCGAACCATTCGAGGGGATGCGGTCGAGCACTTCGGCAGCCGTGGTCAGGCCCTGTTTGACGAAGTCCTCCGCCTTCAGTATCGACAGCGGATTGGCCGTTTCCGAGACCAGGCGCTTGATCGACGACCCGGTCACTTCCACACGCTGCATTTTGCCTTCGGGTTGGCTGTCCTGCGCCATGGCAGGTTGCGCCAACATACCCAAGCCGACGACTGCGACGCCGCCGGCGAACATGGTGCGAACTGAACGGCTCAATATGGTTTCTATCATCATGCCTAAAACTCCGGAAAAAACTACGCTGGTGCTGTTTTGAATGGAGGATGCCGAGCTAGTTCAGTTCGGCCCCCGAGACGATATTTAATTGAAATTGGATATTTTCAACTTTGCGATCTAATCACCCGGGGATATTTTGTGTCAATCTAGAATTTCCAAGTGTGCGGCGAAAACAACATTCATGTAATATTAAATTCGTATAATCGATAATATCAACGAATCTTATATTGGATGAAGGTGGTGATTTGACAATTGTGTGGTAAATCCGCGATATTTTTTTTAAAACAACGGATGCCCCCTTGGGCTGCCCGGAATGGCTTGGCGACTTGTTCCAGCAAGCGATCCAGGCGCTGTTTTGTATGGGCGCGATCTGATGCGCCACATGAAAAAAGGGCGGTGATCGCTCACCGCCCTTCGGATCGGACCGGCCAGGCCGGTCACGTCAGTTCAGATCAGTTGAACTTGTACTGCGCGCCCACTTTGAAGTAGCGGCCGGTGGCGCCGGAGGCGTCCATCGGGTTGAAGCTCATGCCGCCGTAGGTCAGCGGATCGAGCGGGGCGATCTTGTCCAGCACGTTGTTGATCGACGCGAACAATTGCAGCTGCTTGCTGTAGTTGTAGCGGGTCGACATGTCCAGCGTGGTGAACGAAGGCAGGCGGCAAGCGCCGTTCGGCGAGTTGCTGCCGTCAACCATCAGGGTGGCGCACTTGGCGCCTTCGTAACGGATGTTTTTCAGGTCCGAACGGTAGTTGATGGTGCCGCTGACGTTCCAGTCACCCTTGTCCCACGAAGTGATCAGGTTGATCTTGTCCTTCGGCGTGCCGGCGCAGTCCGACGTATCGCAGTTGCCATGGGTGCCGGCGAACTGGAAGGTCTGGCTCTTGTCGGCGCGTACCCACGAGGCTACGTGCGACCATACCAGGTTGATGGTGGCCTTGCCGTAGTTACCCAGGCGCAAACGCTGTTTGACGTCCAGGTCGATACCCTTGACTTCCGTGTAGCTGGAATTCTGGTAAGGCGCGTTGGAGATCAGCAGGGTGCCCGAGTTCGGGACCACGACGCCGTTGACGACCAGGTTGTTGTCCAGGCGTACAGCCGATGGCAGCGAAGCCGCTTCCACGTACGACAGCGGGTTGATCTCGTTGGTGCGGCGGATCTTCCACGCGTCCAGCGACATATTGGTGTCGTTCAGCGGATCCCAGACCATACCCAGAGTGTAGCCCTTGGATTTTTCAGGTGCCAGGTTAGGATTGCCGATCTTGACGGCACCGATCTGGATGTTGCAGTCCAGCGTGGTGGCGCCGCCAGCGGCTGGTTTGCCGCCTGGGCAACGCACTGGATCGACCACCGACGAGGAACCGGTCGACTGGCTGTCGGCGCTCGCTTCGGCCACGCCAGGAGCGCGGAAGCCTTCGGTGTAGGTGCCGCGCAGTGCGAAGCTCTTGACCGGAGTCCACTTCAGGCCCAGTTTCGGCGTGGTGGAGTTGAACTGGCTGTAGTGGTCGTAACGCAGGGCGGCCGACAGTTCCACCGTCTTCACGACAGGCGCCAGCAATTCGGCGTACATGGCCGATACCTTGGTTTCGCCCTTGGCGGCCACGTAGCTGGAGTTGGTCGAGCCGTCGGCGGTGCCGCTCAGCGATGGGTTGTCCAGCTGCTCACGGCGGTGCTCGGCGCCCAGGGCCAGGCCCAGATTGCCGCCTGGCAGCGCGAACAGTTCACGCGACGCCTTGAAGTCGACGATATCGAGCTTGGTGCTCGAATCGGAGGTGGCGTTGGTCACCATGGCGGCGTACAGCGACGCGGGGTTTTTGTACGCCTGCGAGCCGATGTAGTACGGGAAGTACTGGCTGGTCGGGTCGCCCAGGGCGGCCTTCACCACTTTCATGTTCAGCTGGTTGGTCCACTCGATGTGCAGCTTCGATTCCGAGTGGGTCAGGCCGGTGTCGTAATCCCAGCCGGCGACGGTGCCCTTGGCGCCGATGACGATGCGGTTGAACTGGTTGTTGGCGATGTGGTTGCTTGGGCCCACGTCGAACATGGCGTAGCGCATGCGGGTGTTCACGCCGAAGATGTTCTGCGGGTGCGAAGCGGCCATCTGCACGTCGTTGCTGTACAGGATGATGCCGGTCGGGTTGGCCGCCGTGCCGGGGAAGGTCACGTTAGGCGTGGCCGAGACGGGCGCCAGCGTGAAGGAGCTGTTGCGCTGCGAGTAGCCCAGTTCCGTGTAGATCTGGTGGTCGGCGTTCAGTTGCAGCGTGCCGCGGGTGTACAGGTTGACCGTTTCCACGTTCGGTTGCAGCGAACGGAACTGGTCTTGCGACCACAGGCAGCCGCCGGCCGGGTCTTGCTTGACGGTCTGCGAGAACTGGCCGCAGCCGCCCAGCGATACGAAGTTGCCCGTTTTCGGGTCGCGCAGGGCGCCGGTCGGGGTGTACGACGAATTGCCCGGGGTGATGTAACCGCCCATGTACTGGGTGTTCTGGGTGTAGCCCCATGGACGGATGTCGCCATGGCCGATCCAGCCGCGGTCGGCGCGGTCGGCGGCGGCCAGCAGGTCGGACTTCTTGTACTCGGCGTTGAACACCAGGTTGTACTTGTCGTCGTCCAGGTTGCCCTTGCCCACGGTCAGGGCGATGTTGTTCTGCTTGTTGTCGCTGTAGCGCGAAGCGCCGGTGTCGGCCTTCAGCTGCACGCCTTCGAAGTCCTTGCGCAGGATGATGTTGACCACGCCGGCGATGGCGTCGGCGCCGTAGGTCGACGAGGCGCCGTCCTTCAGCACTTCGATCCGTTCCACGATCTGCATCGGAATGGTGGACAGGTCGGTGAAGCTCTTCTGGCCGTCATCGGCACGGGCGTACGGTGCCATGCGGCGGCCGTTCAGCAGTACCAGGGTGGAGGTGGCGCCCAGGCCACGAAGGGAAATGGCGGTCGAGCCGGCGGCGAAGCCGCTGCCGAAGCCGGTAGGCAGCGAACCGGCGCCGTCCACGGTCAGGGTTTGCAGGAACTCGGCGACGGTCGCCTTGCCCGATTTCATCAGCTCTTCGCGGCCGATCATCTGGACCGGGGACGCGGTTTCCGCGGAGGCGCGCTTGATGCTCGAACCCGTGATTTCGACGCGCTGGATGTTGGCGTCTTGTGCGAATGCCGGCTGGGCCAGCAGGCCCAGGCTTACTGCCGCCACGCTGCCCGAAAACATCAGGCGCACGGAACGGGAAATTACCGTTTCCATCATCATTACCAATAACTCCATAGAAAGTATCTAGACGGCGGCAAAACGCCCTCCCTGCCACCTCGTGGGTAGCGGGAAGGAAAGCATCAGTCGCCAATTCTTTCCAAAAATCACTTAACGTATTTTCAGAAGGGGCGAATAAGAACACCGTGCGCTATTGCCTGTCAAACAAAATCGTTGTTTTTGATGTTTTAATACAACACTTTGTTTGCACTATGCAAATAGGGGAATTTTCCTTTGCTGCGTCGCAGCAGGTGGCTTTGTCAGAAAGTCGGAGAGGCGGCAGGAAAGGCTGTGCAGGACTTGCGCGGCAATGCAACAAAGTCCCATCTTCGGTTGTGCGATGCAGCATCGATGCACCTTGACGGTGCGAAATGCGCACCAAATTGATGCAAGGGAGCTATGCCTGGCAGGGGGGAATTTCGGTTATTGTTACGGTTCTTTGCTCTTCAGAAACCCTCAACCGCGAGCGTCCGCATGCCGGCACCATTGAAAAGGAAACTGCCCGTGCTGGCGTGCCTGGCTGGACTGCTGGCGGCCACCCCGGCCGGCGCCGCCGAGCCGGTCAAGGTGCTGCACACCATCCTGCCGGCGGCTGAGACCAGTTTCGATCCGGCCATCGCGCGCGACCTGTACACGGGCCATGTCAACGAAGCCATCTTCGAGACCCTGTACACCTACGATTACCTGGCGCGGCCGGTCAAGCTGGCGCCACAGACGGCCGCCGCCTTGCCCGAGATCGCGGCCGACGGCAAGACCTACACCATCCACCTTCAGCACGGCATCTATTTCACGCCCGATCCCGCGTTTGGCGGCAAGCGGCGCGAGCTGACCGTGGCCGATTATGTATATGCCTGGAAGCGGCTGTTCGATCCGCGGCTGGCATCGCCCCACAGCTGGCTGCTCGAAGGCAAGATCGTCGGACTGGATCAGCTGGCGGCCGACGCCGGGCGCAGCGGCAAGTTCGATTACGACCGTCCGGTGGCGGGGCTGGAGCAGCTGGACCGCTACACCTTGCGCATCCACCTGACGCAGACGGATTTCAACCTGGGCATGATCCTGGCCTACGTGCCGTTGGCGGCGGTGGCGCGCGAAGTGGTGGCGCGCTACGGCGACGCCAAGGGCGAGGTGGCGGACCATCCGGTGGGTACAGGCGTGTATCAGCTGGGGCAGTGGGTGCGCGGCAGCCGCATCGTGCTCGATGAGAATCCCGGCCACCGGCCCATGGTGTGGAACTTCCAGGCTGGCGACGATCCTGACGACCAGCGCATCGTGCGCCAGATGCGGGGCAAGAAGGTGCCCCAGATCGGCCGCGTTGAGATCACGGTGCAACTGGAAGACCAGTCGCGCTGGCTGTCTTTCACCAGCGGCGCGGCCGACCTGTTCTGGCTGGACGGCCCGCTGGCGCCCAAGGCCCTGCTGGATGGCGCGCTGCGGCCGGAACTGGCGGCCAGGGGCATACAACTGTCGCGCCTGATCGACCCCGAGATCACCTATTATTACTGGAATATGCAGGACCCCGTGCTGGGCGGCCAGGGCAAGGAAAAAATCGCCCTGCGGCGCGCCATCGCCATGGCTCACAATGTGGACGAGGAAATCCGCCTGGTGTGGAACGGCCAGGCCACGCCCGTGCACTATCCGATTCCGCCGGGCGTGGTGGGGCATGATCCGCGTTACCGCAGCCTGCTGCAATACGATCCGGTGCTGGCCAACCAGCTGCTCGACCGCTACGGCTACAAGAAAGGTGCCGACGGCTGGCGCACGCTGCCCGACGGCAAACCGCTGCGGGTGCGCTACACGTCGCGCAACGAGGCCAGCGGCGTGCTGCTGGCTGAGCTGTGGCGCAAGACCTACAACGCGCTGTCCATCCACATGGACAATGACCGTTTGATCCTGGGCGATATCATGCAGGCGGAAACCCAGTGTAAGCTGCAAACCCGCAACTTCCAGTGGATCGCGGATTTTCCCGACGGTGATAACTTCATGCAGTTGTTCTACGGCCCCAATGTGCACCAGAATAACGCCGCCTGCTACCAGGACGCGCAGTACGATGCCTGGTACGCGGCCAGCCACGCCTTGCCGGCCGGGCCGGAGCGCGATGCGCTGTACCACCAGATGGCGCGCAGCATCGAAGTGAACGGCGTGGCACTGATGGGCTATGCGCGCTACCGCAATATGCTGGCGCAACCGGCCGTGCTGGGATATAAGAAGCATCCCATCCTGCATCAGGAATGGCCCTACATCGATCTGGACCGTTCGGCCGGGCCGTCCAGATAAGCGCAGCTAATAGAAGAAGAAAAATATTATGTTTGCTTATATCGTCCGTCGACTGTGGCAAATGCTGCCTACCATGCTGGGAGTGGTGCTGCTGGTGTTCATCCTGTTCAACTGGGTGGGCGGCGACCCCGCCTACATCCTGGCGGGCAAGATGGCCAATGCCCAGAGCATCGCCAACATTCGCCACCAGTTGGGTGTGGATCAGCCTTATTACGTGCAGTTGTGGATCTTTATCAAGCAGATCGTGACGTTTGATTTTGGCCAAAGCTGGGCGACGGGGGAAGCTGTGTCCAGCATCGTGACGACGCGGCTGGGGCCGTCGCTGACGGTGCTGGTGCCACTGACCGTGCTGGAAACGGCGCTCGGTATCGCGCTGGCGCTGGCCATCGCCTTTGTGCGCGGCTCGCTGACGGACCGCGCCGTGATGGTGGCGTGCACGGTGGGCATGTCGGTCAGCATCCTGGTGTATATCATCGTGTTCCAGTATGGCTTGGCCTACCAGTTGGGGTTGTTCCCGGTGCAGGGCTGGGGCGACAGTGTCTGGATCAACCTGCTGCGCTATGCACCTTTGCCCATCCTGATCGGGCTGGCCGTGTCGGTGGCGCCCACCTTGCGCCTGTTCCGCAGTTTTGTGCTGGACGAGGTGGGGCAGGACTATGTGCGCACGGCCCGCGCCAAGGGCTTGTCCGAGCGGCGCGTGATGTGGGTGCATGTGCTGCGTAACGCCGCCATTCCCATCATTACCTACGTGATGTCCAACCTGCCGGCGCTGCTGATCGGCGCGTTTCTACTGGAGCGTTTTTTCGGCATTCCCGGCATCGGGCGGGAAGTGATCCTGGCCGTTGAGCGCAGCGATTTTCCCGTCATCAAAGCCATCACGATCTATGTGGCGGCCGCCACCATGCTGGCCAATCTGCTCACCGACCTGTTGTACCAGGCCGTTGATCCGCGCGTGCAACTGTCATGAGGTTCAACCATGCATGACGCGCTGGTTTCTCCCGGCCTGTGGGCGCTGGCCTGGCGCCGCCTGCGGGCCGACCGTCTGGCCATGGCCGCGCTGGCCGTGGTGGCGGCATTCCTGTTGCTGCTGCTGTTGTCGGCCAGCGGCCTGATCGTGGCCGACTGGGAGGATGAGGTGGCCGTCAATTATGCGCCGCCGACGTTCCTGCTCGATCAGGTGGACCAGCGCCAGAACGCAGCCGCCGCCGTAGCCATCACGGGCGCGTCCGCCGCCGCGCCACCGCCCGACAATCCGTTCGATCCGCTGGCCACCGATCTGGCTGAATTGCGCGCCCAACTTCAGGGGCAGGGTACGGGGGCGCTTGATATGTATGGCCTGACCGATCCGCTGGCGGCCGACCTGGCGCAGTTGCGCACCACGCTGCCGGCCAACGCCAGCTCCCGCGGCCACGGCCCGCGCCTGTCCAGCCTGCCATTCGGGGCCGACAAATGGGGCCATGATGTGCTCAAGAAAACCATCAAGGGCGGCGAAACCTCTATCGTCGTCGGCCTGGTGGCGGCCTCGCTGGCGGTGGCGCTGGGCACGCTGTTTGGCGCCGTGTCCGGTTATTTCGGCGGGCTGGTGGACGACCTGTTCAACTGGTTCTACAGCATTTTCACTTCCATCCCCTCGATCCTGATGATCCTGGCCGTGGCCGCCGTGCTGCAGCAAAAAGGTGTGCTGACCATCGTGCTGATCCTGGGCCTGACGGGCTGGACCGGCCCGTACCGTTTGATCCGGGCCGAGTACATCAAGCACAAGGGCCGCGAATACGTGCTGGCGGCGGACGCCATCGGCGCCTCGCACTGGCGCAAGATGTTCGGCCACATTTTCCCCAACGTCAGCCATGTGGCGTTGGTGCAGTTGTCGATCCTGGTGGTGGGCTTCATCAAGGCGGAAGTGATTTTGAGTTTCCTGGGCTTTGGCGTGCCGGTCGGCGTGGTGTCGTGGGGCAGCATGCTGAACGAGGCGCAGAACGAACTGATACTGGGCAAGTGGTGGCAACTGGCGGCCGCCGCCGTCGCCATGGCGCTGCTGGTGACGGCGTTCTCATTGCTGACGGACGCGCTGCGCGACGCGCTCGATCCCAAGGTAAGGAGCGCGGCATGAGCGGCGATCACTTGCTGCAGGTATGCGGCCTGCGCGTGCGCTTCCGCGTGGACAAGCAGCGCAGCGTGGAGGCCGTCAAAGGCGTCACGTTCGACGTGCCGCGCGATGCGACCGTGGCGCTGGTGGGCGAGTCGGGCAGTGGCAAGTCTGTCAGCGCGCTGGCCGTGATGGGCTTGCTGCCGCCGGACAGTGCCGCCATCGCGCCGGCGTCCAGCATCCGTTTCGATGGCCGTGAGCTGTTGGCGCTCAGTGCGCAGGAGCGGCGCGCGTTGTGCGGCAAGGACGTGGCCATGATCTTCCAGGAACCCATGTCCTCGCTCAATCCCGTGTTCACGGTCGGCTTCCAGATCGGTGAAGTGCTGCGCCAGCACATGAGCATGGACCGGCGACAGGCGCGCGCCCGCACGCTGGCGCTGCTGGACGAGGTGGGCATCCCGGACCCGGCCCGCAAGATTGATGCTTATCCCGGCCAATTATCGGGTGGCCAGCAGCAGCGGGTGATGATCGCCATGGCCATTGCCTGCGAGCCCAAGCTCTTGATCGCCGACGAACCCACCACCGCGCTGGACGTGACGATCCAGAGGCAGATCATGGCCTTGCTGGCCAGCCTGCGCCGCAAGCACAAGATGTCGGTGCTGTTCATCACGCACGACCTGGCGCTGGTGGGCGAGATCGCGGACCACGTGATCGTCATGCGCCACGGCGAAGTGCGCGAGGCCGGTCCGGTGCGCCAGGTGTTCGATCATCCGCAGGACGCCTACACGCGCGCCTTGCTGCACTGCCGGCCGCCGCTGGCCGCGCGGCCGTGGCGCTTGCCCGTGATCGCCGATTATTTGGAGGGCAAGGCCGAGGCCGGCCAGCCCATATCCGTACCTGTGCCTGTGCCAGTCCCCGTGCCTGTGCCTGCGCGCGGGCGCGAGCGCGGCGTCGCCCCCGGCGACGAAACGGTGCTGACTGTAAACAATCTGGGCAAGAGTTTTTATTTGCGCGAAGGCTGGTTCGGCAAGCGCGAGTTCCAGGCCGTGCGGGATGTATCGTTCACGCTGGCGCGCGGCAAGACGCTGGGTGTGGTGGGCGAATCGGGTTCCGGCAAGACCACGGTGGGCTTGACGCTGTTGCGCCTGCACCAGGCGACGGCCGGCAGCGCCATCTTCGAAGGGCGCGACCTGCTGGCCATGAGCGCGCGTGAATTCCTGCCTTACAAGCGGCGCATCCAGATCATCTTCCAGAATCCTTACGCCTCGCTCAATCCGCGCTTCACGGTGGGGCAGATATTGCTGGAGCCGATGCGCATCCACGCCATCGGCGCCGACGACCGCGCGCGTGCTGCCATCGCCTGCCAGTTGCTGGAGCGGGTGGGCTTGCCGGCGCAGGCCATGCAGCGCTACCCGCACGAGTTTTCCGGCGGCCAGCGGCAGCGCATCGCCATCGCCCGCTGCCTGACGATGAAGCCGGAAATTCTCGTGTGCGACGAGTCCGTGTCCGCGTTGGATGTGTCGGTGCAGGCCCAGGTGCTCAACCTGCTGCAGGACTTGCAGGATGAGTACGGACTGTCCTACTTGTTCATTTCGCATGACTTATCGGTCGTGAAATACATGGCCGACCAGGTCATGGTGATGCAACAGGGCAGGGTGGTGGAACTGGCCAATTCGGATGCGTTGTATCGCAATCCCAGCCACCCTTACACGCGCAGCCTGCTGGCGGCTATCCCGCGCGGCCTGCCCGGCTAGCCGCCGCGTTTTACGTTAAGATAGCGGGATGGCCAATCTCATCCCACTGCTGCAACAATACGGCGTCCTGATCGTCTTCGCCGTCGTGCTGGTCGAGCAGATCGGATTGCCCATTCCCGCCTATCCGGTGCTGATTGTGGCCGGCGCGCTGGCCAAGGATGGCGACCTGGCCTGGCCGGGCGTGCTGGCCGTGAGCCTGATCGCCTGCGTGATCAGCGACCAGTTCTGGTTCCACGCCGGGCGTTACTTCGGCAAGCGCATCCTCAAGCTGCTGTGCCGCATTTCCCTGTCGCCCGACTACTGCGTGAGCCAGACGGAAGACAATTTCAAGCGCTGGGGCCCGAAGGCGCTGATGGTGTCCAAATTCATCCCCGGCTTCAACACCATCGCCTCGCCGCTGGCGGGCGCCATGGGCACGGCCAAAGCCACTTTCCTCGGTTTCAGCATGGCCGGCGGCCTGCTGTGGAGCGGCACCGGCATCGTCATCGGCGCCTATTTCCACACCAGCGTGGCGCAGGTGCTGGGCATTCTCAGCACCATGGGCACGACGGCGCTGATCGTGCTGGGCGTGCTGCTGGGTTTGTTCGTCACGTTCAAATACGTGGAGCGCAAGCGTTTCCGTCAAGCCACGCAGATGGACCGCATCACCATCGACGAACTGAAAAGCCTGCTGGACGACGGGCACGAACCGGTGCTGGTGGACGCCCGCAGCGCGACGGCGCAATCGCTGGAGCCGGCCGTGCCTGGCGCGCTGCTGTTCAAGGGCGGCGAGCCCATCCCGGAACTGGCGGCGCTGGACAAGGATAGCCACATCATCGTCTATTGCAGCTGCCCCAACGACGTTTCCGCCGCCCAGGTGGCCAAGGAATTGCTGGCCCACGGCTTCCACCGCGCCCGGCCGCTGCATGGCGGGCTGGAGGCGTGGAACGCCGCGTTCGCGCCGGCGCCGGCCGCTTCCGCAGTGGAGGCTACTGAGGTCGTGAGCCAATAAAGGTCAGTTGATCGTGCTTGAGCACGTAATGGCGCCCATCACGCACGACGCGCCGCATCCAAATGTGACGATCCGGTAATGGCCGGCGAAGTTCGCTTGCCCTTGGGCGGCGCGACGTAGCTGCGTTTGGAATTCCTTATCCTGTCGGGTCGCCAGTTAACGTCCCCTTATCCCCTTGCATTGCTGCTCTGATATTGGAGCGTATTCGCACCGCTCGGATTCCTGTTTGAGGAGCCGCAACCGGCATGAAAACAAGGGAAAAGCTGGCGAAAATCCATGAAAACGGTAGTCATACTACGACTCCAATATTTCATAATGTAAGTTTTTGTAGGAAATGTCGCTGAGCGTGTACTAAAACTACAAAGAACACTTGCGGATCGGCTAAGAAATCCATTAAGCTTAGGGCTCAACTTCCTTTGGTTCATCATGACAGCCCAGTCCTTGCACGCACCACACGCCCAAACGAACGCTTTCCCTGGCGGCCCGCGCCTGCTGGCGGATGTGGGCGGTACCAACGCCCGTTTTGCGCTGGAAGCGGTGCCGGGCAAGATTGAGCTGATCAATGTGCTGCCGTGCGCCGATTACCCCACGCTGGCCGCCGCCTTGCAGGCATACCTGGCGTTGCCGGCCGTGGCGCAGGCCAATCTGGGGCCGGTTCGGCAGGGCGCCATCGCCATCGCCAATCCGGTCACGGGCGATCTGGTGCGCATGACCAATCACCACTGGGAATTTTCCATCGAGGCGCTGCGCACCGAGTGCGGCTTCGACACGTTGGTGGTGGTCAACGATTTCACGGCCCTGGCCCGTTCGCTGCCGCTGCTGTCCGACCTGCAGAAGCACCAGGTGGGCGGTGGCGCGGCACAGGCTGGTACGCCGATCGGTTTGATCGGCGCCGGTACGGGCTTGGGCGTATCGGGCCTGATTCCGTCCGGCGATAGCTGGACCGCCTTGCTCAGCGAGGGCGGCCACGTCAGCTTCTCGCCGTTCAACGAGACGGAAGTCGCCATCCTGCGCTTCGCGTGGCGCGAATTCGAACACGTGTCGGCCGAGCGCCTGATGTCGGGCGTGGGGATCGAGCTGATCTACCGCGCGCTGGCCGACCATACGGGCGTGCCGGCCGAAGCGATCGGCGCGCCGGAAATCGCGCGCCGCGCGCTGGCCGGTGAGTCGCCCTTGTGCGACCAGGTGATCGAGGCGTTCTGCTGCATGCTGGGCACGGTGGCCAGCAACGTGGCCATCACGCTGGGCGCGCAGGGCGGTATTTATATTGGCGGCGGCATCGTGCCCCGCCTGGGCGCGCGCTTCGACCGTTCCGGCTTCCGCGCCCGCTTCGAGCAGAAGGGCCGCTTCGCCGCTTACCTGGCCAAAGTGCCCACCTTCGTCATCACGGCGGAATACCCTGCCTTCGTTGGCGTGTCGGCAATTTTGTTGGAAAGACTTGCTCAAGCGTAAGCCATGTTACATTTCGCCGTCAGCGAAATGCGCTTTTCAGTCTTTTATCAGGTACAATTCGCACTGTTGGATGAAACGGCATGGATCGTTCCAGATAGTGCGCACCGCTTTTCGCCCGAAAACGGCGTGCCAGGACTGCGTTTCACTTGAAATCAAGGGTAGCCGCTGCGTCGTTATCGCGGCCCCATATGTGGTCTGTCTCTCCCTCCCGCTCAGCGCGCATCGGCCCGAGCGTCGGAAAAACCAGCTTCAGCGAGTACTCCAGCCAGGCGGCATCCCGGATGCCGGCCATATGCCTCACTGATTGTTATTGATTTCTTTCTTGCATGTGAATGCAACCACTAGATCGCTATGAATACTGGTGAGGCGAAAAAAGTCCTCGAAACCGCGCTGTTGTGCGCGCATGAGCCTTTGTCCATCCACAGTTTGAAAAAGCTGTATGTCGAAGTGGATGAGCAGGGCAGGCCGCGCGGCCCCGGTGTGGGTGCCGATACGATCAAGGTCTTGCTGGAAGAATTGCGGCTGGACTGGGCCGGCAAAGGGATTGAAGTGGTCAGCCTGTCGAGTGGCTGGCGCTTCCAGAGCCGGCCGGAAATGAAGTTGTACCTGGACCGTCTGAATCCGGAAAAGCCGTCCAAATACTCGCGCGCGACGCTGGAAACGCTGGCCATCATTGCTTATCGCCAGCCGGTGACGCGCGGCGATATCGAGGAAATCCGCGGTGTGGCCGTCAATTCGCAGACGATCAAGATGTTGGAAGACCGGGGCTGGGTTGACGCCATCGGCTACCGTGATGTGGTGGGCCGTCCGGCCTTGCTGGGCACCACCAAGCAGTTTTTGGATGATTTGGGCTTGAATTCGCTGTCCCAGCTGCCGCCGTTGCAGCAAATCAGCGAAATGCAGGGCGGCGGTCCCGATATGGAAGCGCTGGAAGCGGCCCTGCAGGAAAATTTTGCGGCACATAATGCCGCGCAACAAGCAGTTGGTACGGATGGTGAGGCGGAAATGGCCGTGGATGTCACGGCAAGCCCGGATGCCGGCCAAGACGCGGGAACGGCCGACATATCGCCGCTCCCGGCCATTACCCACGGCCCTGCGCCAGATTTAACGGTTGACGCTGAGCACAACCAAGAAATGAATAATGAACAATCCTAATTCTCCAGAGTCAGTCAGCGGCGCACCCGTCGCCGAAGTGGTCGCCAAGCCTAAACGCCGCACCAAAGCCCAGATCGAAGCCGACGCGGCGGCCGATGCCGCCGCCGGCGAGCCGGTCAAGCCGAAACGCAAACCGAAGGCGGCAGCCGAAGCCGCTGCCCCGGCCGCCACGGCCGACCAGCCAGCGGCCACGCCGGCTGCGGCGCCCGTGAAGAAACCGCGTGCCAAGCCGGCCGCGAAGACTGCGGCCACCGCGCCCGAGTCGGCCCATGCCGCCGCGCCAGTGCTTGCTGCATCCGCACCTAAACCTGTGGCCGCCACGCCCGCTCCGGCTGCCGCCGAAGCCGCTCCGGCCGCCGCAGCGTCGTCCAACCCGGCCGAAGCGGCCGGCGGCCAGCGCGCCGAGCGCGGCCCGCGTCCGCCGCGCGGCCCACGCCAGATGCGCGAACAGCGCGCCGCCCGCCAGGCCACGATGCCGCGTCCTGAGCCGGTCGCCGCCGTGGAAGGTGAGGCGCCGGCCGAAGGCGAAAGCGTCTGGCCCAAGGATGGCAAGCCGCGCCAGGAGCGCGGTCAACGTAACGAAGCGCGCGGCAATGGCAACGCTAATGCCAATGGCAAAGGCCAGCAGAACCAGAAGAAAGGCAAGGGCGGCAAGCAGCAGCAACGCGGCGCCCAAGGTGGCAAGGGCGGCGCGCCCAAGGGTAACGATGCCGACGCCGTATTCTCCTTCGTGACCTCGGATGCCTACGACACGGAAGAAGGCGGCTCCGGCCGTGGCGCCCCGGTCAAGGCTGTGCGTCGCGACCTGACCTCGGACGATGATGCGCCCAAGCTGCACAAGGTGCTGGCCGAAGCGGGTCTCGGTTCGCGCCGCGACATGGAAGAATTGATCATCGCCGGCCGCGTGTCGGTCAATGGCGAGCCGGCCCACATCGGCCAGCGCATCCTGGGCACCGACCAGGTACGTATCAACGGCAAGCTGATCCAGCGCCGCGTGAGCAAGAAGCCGCCGCGCGTGCTGGTGTACCACAAGCCGGCCGGCGAGATCGTCAGCCATGACGATCCGGACGGCCGTCCATCCGTGTTCGACCGCCTGCCCACCATGAAGGCTGGCAAGTGGCTGGCCGTGGGCCGTCTGGACTTCAACACGGAAGGTCTGCTGCTGTTCACCACCTCGGGCGACCTGGCCAACCGGCTGATGCACCCGCGCTACGGCATCGACCGCGAATACGCGGTGCGCACGCTGGGCGAACTGGAAGAGGGCATGCGCCAGAAGCTGCTGGCCGGCGTTGAGCTGGAAGACGGTTTGGCGCAGTTCACCAAGATCGCCGACGGCGGCGGCGAAGGCATCAACAAGTGGTACCGCGTGGTGATCGGCGAAGGCCGTAACCGCGAAGTGCGCCGCATGTTCGAAGCGATCGGCCTGACCGTGTCGCGCCTGATCCGTACCCGCTACGGCGCCATGACCCTGCCAAGCAGTCTGAAGCGCGGCCGCTGGGAGGAGATGGAAGAAAACACCGTGCGCGACCTGATGGCGGCCTACGGTGTGGAGAAGAAGGGCGCCGGCGGCAACGCGGGCGCGGGCGATGCGCCGCGCGGCGGCAGCGCCAAGCGCGAGCGCGGCGAACGCGACGAGCCGAACGGCAACCGTCTCGACGTCAGCAACGACAATGCGCTGCCGTTCCCGAAACCGGCGCGTGGCCAGGGCCGCGGCCAGGGTCGTCCGGGCGGCATGGGCATGGGCCAGAGCGGCCGTCCCGGTGGCCGTCCGCAAGGTGGCGCGTTGGGTGCTTACGCTGGCGGCCGCCCACTGGGCGGCGGCTTCGAAGGCCAGGGTCAGGGGCAGGGTCAGGGGCGCGGCAAGTCCCAGGGCCGTGGTCAGGGCGGTCAAGGCCAGGGGCAGGGTTTTGGCGCCGCCAAGGGCCCGCAACGCGGTCCGCGCCAGCCTGATCCGCTGCAAACGACGTTCGGTTTCGGTAACGCCGGTGCGCCGCGCCGCAGCCAGCCACCGCGTGGTGGCGCCATCGACCACGGCATGCCGCGCCGCCGTAAAGGTTGATGCGACGGCGGCCTGGCCGCCGTCCGCTGTTGGGCCTGTTTTTTGGGCCTTGTAGCACGATTTTCCTTGTTGTAAGCCCGTCTTTGGGGTATGTCCGGGATTGCGGCACAAGGAAGAACGGGTTATAATTCACAGCCTGATTGAAGTTCTTCGCAAGGTCTGCTTGCTCGGAGTGCTTCATCTGGTTGGAATGACAAGAAGATGGGCAGATGCCCATTTTTTTTTTGGTGAACCGTTTTGAGTGGTCCGTTTTTCATAGTGGAAACGGACTTTGAACTGGAGAATTTCTTGCAGCTGCCGCAGTTAATTGAAATGACCGTGTCCGGTCTGGGCTATGAGCTGGTTGATGTCGAACGGGCCGAGCGCGGACTGTTGCGTGTGTATATCGATTTCCCGGCGGAAGATGTGGCCGAAAAAGGCCCGATCACTGTGGAAGATTGTGCCACGGTGAGCCATCAGCTGTCGCACGTATTGACGGTCGAGAACGTCAACTACGAACGGTTGGAAATCTCGTCGCCGGGCCTCGATCGCCCGCTGCGGAAAATGGCGGATTTCGTGCGCTTTGCCGGCTGTGAAGCCATCGTCAAGCTGCGCGTCGCCATGCCGGAATCGAACAACCGGAAATCGTTCCAGGGCATCCTGCAGGCGCCCCAGGACGATAAATTGTCGTTGGAATTTGAAAGTAAAGATGGTCCGGCGCTGTTGGAGTTCACGCTCGCCGATATGGATAAGGCACACTTGGTGCCGCAGGTGGTTTTTAAGGGACGCAAAGCATGAGTCGCGAAGTTTTGTTATTGGTAGACGCGCTGGCGCGTGAGAAAAACGTCGATAAGGATGTGGTCTTCGGCGCGCTGGAATTCGCGTTGGCGCAAGCCACGAAGAAACGCTATGAAGGTGAAGTCGATATCCGCGTTTCGATCGACCGCGAGTCGGGTGAATTCGAGTCCTTCCGCCGCTGGCATGTGGTGCCGGACGAAGCTGGCCTCCAGCTGCCGGATCAGGAAATCCTGCTGTTCGAAGCAAAGGAACAGATCGCCGATATCGAAGTGGACGACCACATCGAAGAGCCGATCGAATCCGTGGAATTCGGCCGCCGCTTCGCGCAGGACACCAAGCAAGTGGTGCTGCAGCGCGTGCGCGATGCTGAACGTGAACAGATCCTGGTGGACTTCCTGGAACGCGGCGACTCGCTCGTGACCGGTACCATCAAGCGCATGGAACGCGGCGACGCCATCGTCGAATCGGGCAAGATCGAAGCGCGCCTGCCGCGCGACCAGATGATCCCGAAAGAGAACCTGCGTATCGGCGACCGCGTGCGTGCCTACATTCTGCGCATCGACCGCAATATGCGCGGCCCACAGGTGATCCTGTCGCGCACCGCGCCTGAATTCATCATGAAGCTGTTCGAGCTGGAAGTGCCGGAAATCGAGCAAGGCATGCTGGAAATTAAATCGGCCGCCCGCGACGCCGGCGTGCGCGCCAAGATCGCCGTCTACACGGCCGACAAGCGTATCGATCCAATCGGCACCTGCGTGGGCATGCGCGGTTCGCGCGTGCAAGCCGTGACCGGCGAGCTCGGCGGCGAACGCGTGGACATCGTGCTGTGGTCGGAAGATCCGGCCCAGTTCGTGATCGGCGCGCTGGCCCCGGCCAACGTGTCGTCGATCATGGTCGATGAGGAAAAACACGCCATGGACGTGGTGGTGGACGAGGAAAACCTGGCCATCGCTATCGGCCGCTCGGGCCAGAACGTGCGCCTGGCTTCCGACCTGACCGGCTGGAAGATCAACATCATGACGGCTGAGGAATCGGCCGACAAGGCAGCCCAGGAAACGGCCGCCGTGCGCGCCCTGTTCATGGAGAAACTGGACGTCGACCAGGAAGTGGCCGACATCCTGGTGGAAGAGGGCTTTGCCAGCCTGGAAGAAATCGCTTACGTGCCGATCTCCGAAATGCTGGAAATCGAATCGTTCGATGAAGATACCGTCAATGAACTCCGGACCCGCGCCCGCGACGCGCTGGTGACCGAAGCGATCGCTTCGGAAGAAGGCCTGGAAGGCATGGACGAGGCGCTGGTTGGTCTGGAAGGCATGGACCGCATCACCGCCGGCAAGCTGGGTCTGGCTGGTATCAAGACCGTAGAAGCATTTGCTGCACTGGCCTACGACGAATTTGGCGCCATCCTGGCCCTGTCCGCCGACCGTGCACGAGAACTGATTAAGAGTGAATTTGAAGATGTGACCGACGAAGAGATGAAGTTGGTTGACTCGAAGTACGACGATCGTGCCAAAGGCTTGCAAGCCAAGGCATGGAGTCTTGCCGAATCCGCAAAGGCTTAATTTGAGTATCTTTATCATCTCCGCGACACATAGAAAAGAGGACTGAATGGCGAGTAACAACGTAGCCCAATTTGCCACCGAACTGAAGATGCCTGCAGATTTGCTGCTGACGCAGCTGCGTTCTGCCGGCGTCGAGAAAAGTTCGACGTCAGATCCATTGTCGAAAGATGATAAGGATAAGTTGCTGGATCACCTGCGCCGTACCCACGGCGCGGCGGCTGACACCGAAAAGAAAAAGATCACGCTGACGCGCAAGGAAACCACCGAGATCAAGCAGGCCGACGCCACGGGCAAGTCGCGCACGATCCAGGTCGCCGTCAAGAAAGTGCGCACTTTCGTGCAGCGCGACGATATTGCGCCGGCTCCGGCCGCCGCACCCGCCGCGCCCGTGATCGACGCCGCCGAAGTGGCGCGCCGTGAAGAGGAAATGCGCAAGCAGGCGGAGCTGATCGCACGCCAGGAAGCGGAACTGCGCGAGAAGCAGGAAGCGCTGGCCAAGCTGGACGCGGAGAAGGAAGCGCAAGCGAAAGCGACCGCCGCCGCCGAAGCGGAAGCGAAGAAGGAAGCGGAAGCGGAAGCGAAGAAAGCCGCCGCCAAGGCTGCTGCCGACGCCGCCGCCGGCGCCGCCGCCGCACCGGCTGCTGTGGACGCCGCCGCGGAAGAGAAGAAGGCCGCCGCCGCCGAGGAGGCCAAGAAGAAGGCCGCCGCCGCCGCCAAGGAAGCTGCTGAAAAAGCGGAAGCGACCGAGCGCGCCCGTAAGGCCGTGGCCGATGAGGTGGCACAGATCAAGGCCATGATGAACGCGCCACGGCGCGCCATCAAGGCACCGGAGCCGGCACCGGCCCCGGTCAAGGCCAAGGCACCGGAAGGCACGCTGCACAAGCCTGCCGACAAGAAGCCTGGCGAGAAGAAAGACGACAAGAAACCGGTCACGGCCGACAAGAAGTCGATCAAGTCGGCCAATGTCTCGTCGACCTGGTCGGACGATGCCAAGAAGCGCGGCGCACCGGGCGCACCCAAGGGCCGTGGCAATACCGGCTCGACCGGTGGCCGCGACGCATGGCGCAGCGGCGGCAAGAGCGGCGGTCGCCGCGGCGGCCACACGGAAGATCGCGAAACGAACTTCCAGGCGCCGACGGAAGCCGTGGTCAAGGACGTGTACGTGCCTGAAACCATCACCGTGGCCGAACTGGCGCACAAGATGTCGGTCAAGGCATCCGAGGTCATCAAGCAGCTGATGAAGCTGGGCCAGATGTGCACCATCAACCAGGTGCTGGACCAGGAAACGGCCATGATTCTGGTCGAGGAAATGGGCCACAAAGCCTTTGCCGCCGAGCAGGACGATCCGGAAGCGCTGCTGGCCGACCAGGGTGAACACGCCCACTTCGAAGCCATCTCGCGCGCACCGGTCGTGACCGTCATGGGCCACGTCGACCACGGTAAGACGTCGCTGCTGGACTACATCCGCCGCGCCAAAGTGGCGTCCGGCGAAGCGGGCGGCATTACGCAGCACATCGGTGCCTACCACGTGGAAACCCCGCGCGGCATCATCACCTTCCTCGATACGCCAGGCCACGAAGCGTTTACGGCCATGCGTGCCCGCGGCGCCAAGGCGACCGACATCGTCATCCTGGTGGTGGCGGCGGACGACGGCGTGATGCCGCAGACCAAGGAAGCGATTGCCCACGCCAAGGCGGCCGGCGTGCCGCTGGTGGTGGCGATCAACAAGATCGACAAACCGGGCGGCAACGTGGACCGCGTCACCCAGGAACTGGTGGCCGAGCAAGTGGTGCCGGAAGAATACGGTGGCGAATCGCCATTCGTGCCGGTGTCGGCCAAGACCGGCCAGGGCATCGACGCGCTGCTGGAGCAAGTGCTGCTGCAAGCTGAAGTGCTGGAACTGAAGGCGCCGGTCGATGCGCCGGCCCGTGGCCTGGTGGTCGAAGGCCGCCTGGACAAGGGCAAGGGCCCGGTCGCCACCATCCTGGTGCAGTCCGGTACCCTGAAGCGCGGCGACGTGATCCTGGCTGGCTCCTCCTATGGCCGCGTGCGCGCCATGCTGGACGAGAACGGCAAGCCGATCACGGAAGCCGGTCCATCGATCCCGGTCGAAATCCAGGGTCTGACGGAAGTGCCGCAAGCTGGTGAAGAAGTCATGGTCATGGCTGACGAGCGCAAGGCGCGTGAAATTGGTCTGTTCCGTCAAGGTAAGTTCCGCGACGTGAAGCTGGCCAAGCAGCAGGCCGCCAAGCTGGAGAACATGTTCGACCAGATGGCCGAAGGCGAAGTGAAGAACCTGCCGATGATCATCAAGACCGACGTGCAAGGTTCGCAGGAAGCACTGGTCAGCTCGTTGCAGAAACTGTCGACCTCGGAAGTGCGGGTGCAAGTGGTGCACGCGGCGGTCGGCGGCATCACGGAATCGGACGTCAACCTGGCGGTGGCCTCGAAAGCGGTCATCATCGGCTTCAACGCCCGTGCCGATGCACAAGCGCGCAAGCTGGCCGAGTCGAACGGCGTGGACATCCGTTACTACAACATCATTTACGACGCGATCGACGATGTGAAGTCGGCACTGTCGGGCATGCTGGCGCCGGAGAAGCGGGAAACCGTCATCGGCCAGGTCGAGATCCGCCAGGTTATCCTGGTGTCGAAAGTGGGCGCCATCGCCGGCTGTCTGGTCACCGACGGCGTGGTCAAGCGCACCTCCTCGGTACGCCTGCTGCGCAACAACATCGTCGTGTGGTCGGGCGAGATCGACTCGCTCAAGCGCTTCAAGGACGATGCCAAGGAAGTGCGCGCCGGCCTCGAGTGCGGTCTGTCGCTGAAGAACTACAACGACATCCAGGTGGGCGACTCGCTGGAAGTGTTTGAAGTACAGGAAATCGCACGTACGCTGTAATCCCCAACGTACAGGCGAGACCAGGCAAGTGGACGGAGGCGCAGCGCTTCCGTCCACTTGCCGTTTTAGGAAGGCAGTACCGAATCATGGCAAAACATAGCAAAACCATTCCACAGCGCGGCCAGCGCGTGGCGGACCAGATCCAGCGCGACCTGTCCGAAATCATCGCGTTCGAATTGAAAGATCCCCGCGTCGGCATGATCACGCTGACGGAAGTGCAGCTCACGCCCGACTACGCGCACGCCAAGATCTTCTTCACCATGCTGAAGGACAGCAAGGAAGCCGTGCAGAACACCATCGAAGGCTTGAACAAGGCGTCCGGCTACATGCGCAACCAGCTGGGCAAGCGCTTGCACATCCACACCTTGCCGCAGCTGCACTTCGTGCACGACATCTCGACCGCGCGCGGCATGGAACTGTCGGCGTTGATCGACCAGGCCAACGCCACCCGCTCGCTCGACGACGAGCAAAGCCAGCAGCGCACCGACGCTGATACGGACGCGGAATAAGGACAGGCGTGGCGCCGCGCGTGCCGCGGCGCCACCATCACCATGAAGCAAAACCACCCGAAAAAAGTCCGCGACCTGGTCGACGGCGTACTGCTGCTCGACAAGCCGGTCGGCTTTTCCAGCAATGACGCACTGATCAAGGCCAAGCGCGTGCTCAACGCCAAGAAGGCCGGCCACACCGGCACGCTCGATCCGTTCGCCACCGGCTTGCTGCCGCTGTGCTTTGGCGAAGCGACCAAGTTCTCGCAAGATTTGCTGGAAGCGGACAAGACCTACGAAACCGTGGTGCACCTGGGCCAGACCACGGACACCGGCGACACGGAAGGCGAAGTGGTCGACACGCGCGACGTGAAGGTGACGCTGGACCAGATCGAAGCCGTGCTGGCCCGTTTCCGCGGCCCCATCGCGCAAGTGCCGCCCATGTACTCGGCCTTGAAGCGCGACGGCAAGCCGCTGTACGAATACGCGCGCGCCGGCATCACGCTGGAGCGCGAAGCGCGCAACGTCGTCATCCACAAGCTGGAGCTGCTCGGTTACGAGGCGCCGTTCCTCAAGCTGGCCGTCACCTGCAGCAAGGGCACCTACATCCGCGTGCTGGGCCAGGACATCGGCGAAGCGCTCGGTTGCGGCGCCCACTTGAACGCGTTGCGCCGCACCCAGGTGGGCGCGCTGACGGCCGACGGCATGATCACGCTGGAAGCGCTGCTGGCCCATCCTGAGCCGCTTGGCCTGCTGGCGCCGGTCGATGCGCTGCTGTCCAGCTTCCCGGCCGTGCGCCTGAACGCCGAGCTGGCCAAGCGTTTCCTGCAAGGCCAGCGCCTGGCGCTGGGCAAGGAGCCCGTCACCGTACCGGAGCAGCAAGGCCGGGTGCGGGTCTACCTGGACGACAAGTTGCTGGGCACGGCCCAGCTGGGCGAATACAGCATCCTGGCGCCCGAGCGCCTGATCGCCACCGCCCACACTTAAAACCGGTGTCAGGTCTGTCAATCGGACATTTCGCATGCGAAATGTCCGATTGACAGACCTGACACCGCCGTGTGGTTGGACAACTCCTTGAAAATATTAGGAATTTCAAGGGGAGTTGCAGCGCACCATGCTATACTACGCGGTTCCAGAATTTGGCAAGCACTGTAACGCCTCGTACACCCCCGTACGCACCCCGCAGTTTTTCAGCAAATATAACGATCATGTCTACTACAAAACGCGCAATTCGCAACATCGCTATCATCGCCCACGTTGACCACGGTAAAACCACCCTGGTCGACAAACTGCTGCGTCAGTCCGGTACTTTCCGCGACAACCAGCAAGTTGAAACCCGCGTCATGGATTCGAACGACCTCGAAAAAGAACGCGGCATCACGATTCTGTCGAAGAACTGCGCCGTTGAGTACGAAGGCACCCACATCAACATCGTCGACACCCCCGGCCACGCCGACTTCGGCGGCGAAGTGGAACGCGTGCTGTCGATGGTCGATTCCGTGCTGCTGCTGGTCGATGCGCAGGAAGGCCCGATGCCACAGACCCGTTTCGTGACCCGCAAGGCGCTGGCGCTGGGCCTGAAGCCTATCGTGGTGGTCAACAAGATCGACCGTCCGGGCGCGCGTCCTGACTGGGCCATCAACGCCACCTTCGAACTGTTCGACAAGCTGGGCGCGACCGATGAGCAGCTGGACTTCCCGGTGGTGTACGCTTCGGCCCTGAACGGCTACGCTTCGCTGGACGACACCGTGCGCGAAGGCGACATGAAGCCGCTGTTCGACGCCATCCTCAAGCACGTGCCTGTGCGTGACGACAATCCGGACGGCCCGCTGCAGATGCAAATCACCTCGCTGGACTACTCCTCGTACGTGGGCAAGATCGGTATCGGCCGTATCAACCGCGGCCGCGTCAAGACCGGCCAGGACGTGATCGTGCTGAATGGTCCTGACTCGACCCCGATCAAGGGCCGCATCAACCAGGTGCTGAACTTCAAGGGCCTGGAGCGCGTGCTGGTCGATGAAGCCGTCGCCGGCGACATCATCCTGATCAACGGTATCGAAGAAATCGGCATCGGTTCGACCGTGTGCGCACCGGACACCCCGGAAGCGTTGCCCATGCTGACCGTCGACGAGCCTACCCTGACCATGAACTTCATGGTCAACAACTCGCCACTGGCCGGCCGCGAAGGCAAGTTCGTCACCAGCCGCCAGCTGCGTGACCGTCTGGAAAAAGAACTGAAAGCCAACGTGGCACTGCGCGTGGCACCGACCGACGACGACACCATCTTTGAAGTGTCGGGCCGCGGCGAGCTGCACCTGACCATTCTGATCGAAAACATGCGCCGCGAAGGTTTCGAGCTGGCCGTGTCGCGTCCGCGCGTGGTGTTCAAGATGGTGGATGGCGTGCGCCAGGAACCGTTCGAACTGCTGACCGTGGATGTGGAAGAAGCCAACCAGGGTGGCGTGATGGAAGAACTGGGCCGTCGTCGTGGCGACCTGCAGAACATGGAATCGGATGCCAAGGGCCGCGTGCGCCTGGAATACCGCATCCCGGCCCGTGGCCTGATCGGCTTCCAGTCCGAGTTCATGACCCTGACCCGTGGTACCGGCCTGATGTCGCACATCTTCGACGAGTACGCGCCAGTGGACAACACCAAGGGTGAACTGGGCGGCCGTCGCAACGGCGTGCTGATCTCGCAGGACGACGGCGCCGCCGTGGCCTACGCGATCTGGAAACTGCAGGATCGCGGCCGTATGTTCGTGGTCCACAACGACCCCGTGTACGAAGGCATGATCATCGGTATCCACTCGCGTGACAACGACCTGGTGGTCAACCCGATCAAGGGCAAGCAGCTGACCAACGTGCGTTCGTCCGGTACCGACGAAGCGGTGCGCCTGGTGCCGCCGATCCAGATGTCGCTGGAATACGCAGTGGAATTCATCGACGACGACGAACTGGTGGAAATCACCCCGAAATCGATCCGTCTGCGCAAGCGCTTCCTGAAAGAGCACGAGCGTAAGAAAGCGTCGCGCGAGGCGTAATCGCCCCCGCATGACCACGCGCGCCAGCCGGCGCGCGGCCCAGGCCCGCTGTGCCTGCATGACTTTCACCGGTGATGCAGGGCAGCGGGTTTGCCGTTTTGAGCCCTGTTTATTATGCAAGTTGTGTGAGTAATATCGTGACTACCAAAATCCTGCCTTCCCGCCGCCTGTCCGTCGCCCCCATGATGGACTGGACCGACCGCCACTGCCGCGTGTTCCACCGCCAGATCACGCGCCACACCTGGCTCTACACGGAGATGGTGACCACCGGTGCGCTGGTGTACGGCGACGTCGAGCGCCACCTGCGCTTCAGCGAGGAAGAGCATCCGGTCGCCCTGCAACTGGGCGGCAGCGATCCGGCCGACCTGGCCGTGAGCGCGAAGAAGGGCCAGGACTGGGGCTACGATGAGATCAACCTCAATTGCGGCTGCCCGTCGGAACGGGTGCAGAAGGGCGCGTTCGGCGCTTGCCTGATGGCCGAACCGCAACTGGTGGCCGATTGCGTCAAGGCCATGCGCGACGCCGTCACCATCGACGTGACCGTCAAGCACCGGATCGGCATCGACCAGACGGAAAGCTATGACTTCGTGCGCGACTTCGTGGGCACGGTGGCCGACGCCGGCTGCCGCACCTTCATCGTGCATGCCCGCAATGCCATCCTGAAGGGCTTGTCGCCCAAGGAAAACCGCGAGATTCCCCCGCTCAAGTATGATTTCGCCTACCGCCTCAAGCGCGATTTTCCCGACTTCGAAATCCTCATTAACGGCGGCATCAAGACCGAGGCCGAGATCGACCAGCACCTGCAGCACGTGGATGGGGTGATGCTGGGCCGCGAGGCTTACCACAACCCGTTCATGATGGCCGGTTTCGACCAGCGCTATTATGGCGACACGGCCGAGCGCCCCACGCGCGAACAGGTGCTGGCGGCCATGGTGCCCTACATCGCAGCCCAGCTCAAACAGGAGGGCGGCCGTGGCCTCAAGCTCAATGCCATCACCCGCCACATGCTCGGTTTGATGCAGGGTTTGCCTGGCGCCAAAGCGTTCCGCCAAACCCTGTCGGACTCCAAAAAACTGGCCGCCGCCGACCCACGTTTACTGCTCGAAGCGGCCGCCCGGCTGCGCCATTCCACGCCCTAAGCCCGCTTTTTCCAAGTAATTGTTGGTGGCAACTCAATTTCTACGCAGAAAGTTTTCTTGCGTAAAATTGAGGCAGTTTTTGCTTGCTTTGAGGCAAATTTCACATCTATAATTCTTGAATATTCACACAAATCCACCGAATTCCGTTTGTGTATAGCACCTCAGGAAATGCGCGCCGCTGGTGGAGTCGCGCATTTTGCATTCGCAGTCATTGTTTGCTACTGTCGCACGCCTAACAGCACGGGCCCGGTGGATCGCCAAGCACACGAAGCTTGGTTTCCAGGGCAAATTCTTGATCAATAGTGTCACTTACGAAGAGACGAAATGAATTTAGCAAAAATGAAAGTTGGGACGCGACTGGGTCTCGGGTTCGCCTTGGTGTTGCTGTTCCTGGTGGCCGTCACCGCTGTCGGCATCGCCCGCATGGCGCAGATCCAGGATCGCCTGGACCACGTGGTGGGTGTCAATAACGTCGTTACCCGACTGGTGATCGAGATGCGCACCAACGTCAGCGACCGCATCACGGCGCTGCGCATCCTGACCTTGATGCCCGAAGGCTCGGACCTGGAGCCGGAAATGAACCGCATCAAGGACCAGGCCGCCAAATATGGCGAAGCGGAAAAGAAACTGAGCGCCCAGTTCGCGCTGGAAGCGACCCCGGAAGAAAAGGCCCTGCTGGGCCAGATCAAGGAATTTGAAGCGGCCGCCTTGCCCGCCATCGCCAAGGCTTCCGAGCTGTGGCTGGCCAACAAGGCCGAAGACGCGACCAAGGTCATGATGAAGGAAATCCGTCCCGTGCAGAAAAAGTGGATGGCCGCCCTCGATCAGCTGACCGCCCTCGAAGACAAACTGAACACCCAGGTGCAAGTGGATGCCGCCACCGGCTTCGCCAGCGCCCGTACTTTCATGATCGTGCTGGGCGCGCTGGCCGTGGCCATCAGCGTGCTGGCCGCCATCGTCATCACCCGCGGCCTGCTCAAGCAGCTGGGCGGCGAACCCGACTACACCGCCAGCATCGCCGGCAGCATCGCCAAGGGCGACCTGTCCGTCATGATCGCCACCGACAGCCGCGACCAGGACAGCCTGCTGGCCGAGATGAAGGAAATGCGCGACAGCCTGGTCGACATCGTGGGCCAGGTACGCAACGGCACGGAAACCATCGGCACGGCTTCGCGCGAAATCGCGGCCGGCAATATCGACCTGTCGTCGCGTACGGAAATGCAAGCGAGCTCGCTGGAAAAAACGGCCACCGCCATGGAAGAGCTGACGGCGACCGTGAAGCAGAACGCGGACAACGCCCGTGAAGCGAACCAGCTGGCCGCCACCGCCTCCGACGTGGCCATGAAGGGCGGCGCCGTGGTGTCGCAAGTGGTCGACACCATGAGCTCGATCGACGCTTCGGCCAAGAAGATCGTGGACATCATCGGCGTGATCGACGGTATCGCGTTCCAGACCAACATCCTGGCGCTGAACGCGGCCGTGGAAGCGGCCCGCGCCGGCGAACAGGGCCGCGGCTTCGCGGTGGTGGCGTCGGAAGTGCGCAACCTGGCCCAGCGCTCCGCTGGCGCCGCCAAGGAAATCAAGTCGCTGATCGATGACTCGGTGGAAAAAGTGGGCGCCGGCACCAAGCTGGTGGGCCAGGCCGGTGTGACGATGGACGAAGTGGTGGCATCCGTGCGCCGCGTGACCGACATCATGAGCGAGATCGCCAACGCCAGCCAGGAACAGAGCGCCGGCATCGAGCAGGTCAACCACTCCATCATCGAGATGGACAGCATGACCCAGCAGAACGCGGCGCTGGTGGAAGAAGCGGCCGCCGCCGCCCAGAGCCTGCAGGACCAGGCTGGCGAACTGGCGCGGGTGGTCAGCATCTTCAAGCTGGTGGAAGGTGAGACGCGCGTGGCCCCGGTCGCCTACACGCCGCCGGTGGCCGTGGTCAAGCCTGCCGCGGTGAGCCGTCCGGCCGCGCCGGTGCGCAAGCTGGCCGCCGCACCCGTCGCCAAGCCGAAGAAAGCCATGGCCGCCGCCCAGGCTGAAGATGAGTGGGAAGAGTTTTAATCGCTTCTGTTAGTTTTCAATAATAAACGTAGTGGGAATAACGAGAATATGAACAAAGTTTCGACCAGCATCATCGCAGCCCTCCTCCTGTCCGGCACCGGCGCCGCCTTCGCGGGCGAAGTGCCCGCCACGTTCGACGCCAAGAACTGCCGCGCGGACTATCCCAAGGCATCCCTGATGAATGAGGAGCAGGGCAATGTGTCGATGGCTTTCCTGGTGTCGGCGGATGGCAGCGTCGTCGATTCCAAGGTTGAAAAATCGAGCGGCTACAAGAACCTGGACAAGGCCGCCATCAAGGCCATCAGCGCCTGCAAGTTCAAGCCGGGTACCAAGGATGGCGCCGTGGCCCAGACCTGGACCAAGGTCGATTACGACTGGAAACTGTAATAACGCGCACGCGGCACTTGCCGTCGGTAACTTGATCCAGAATTAGCCACTTGGGGAAAACAGATGTCTATCAATAAGCGTTGGTTGAGTGTATTTGCGGCGGTGCTCATGTCGGGCACGGCGGTGGCGTATGCGGGCGAAGTGCCCGCCACCTTTGATGCCAAGAACTGCAAGGCTGAATATCCGAAGGCATCGCTGATGAACGAGGAGCAGGGCACGGTATCGATGATGTTCCTGGTCAAGGCCGACGGTACGGTGGCTGACTCCAAGGTGGAAAAGACGAGCGGTTTCAAGAACCTGGACAAGGCGGCCATCAAGGCCATCAGCGCCTGCAAGTTCAAGCCGGGCACCAAGGATGGCGCGCCAGCGGAAACCTGGACCAAGGTCGATTACGCCTGGAAGCTGGACTGATCCGGCAACCGCCATCCCGCACAAGAAACCGGCCGCGCGCCGGTTTTTTCATGGGCGGCCCGCGTTTCCGCTCTCCCAACGGGTGTAACAAGCTGTAAATCCGCAGCGCGGGGCGTCAATTTTCCCTATAGTACGAACAGGAGGAGAATGCGATGAAAACGATCTTGGCAGTGCTGGCGTTGGCGACCTTGGGTGGTTGCGTGGTGGCGCCGCCGGCGCCCACCTATTATGGCGGCCGCGCCGCCCCGGTGGACCCGTACCAGTGGCATACGGTGGCGGTGGAGCCGGCCGGCGCGTCGCGCGTGCAATACAGCAGCGAGCCCGTGTATGCGCCCCAGCCCGTGTATGCGGCGCCAGTCTACGCGCCCGTGTACGCTGCGCCCGCGCCGTCTTATTACTATCCGCCCGTGACGATAGGACTGGACTTCGTGTTCGGCAACTGGTGTTGTGGCCACCGCTGGGGCGGCCGAGGCGCTTACCGCCACCGCTGACACGTTCGACGTCGCGGCATAACAATGCCAAGCCCGTTACGCCATGCCGGCGTAGCGGGCTTGTTTGGTTTTGCGTGGAAGCAGGCTAGGGCAGCATGTACAGCGTGCCGTTATCGAGCATGGCCAATTCCGAACACAGCAGGTAGGCCGATGTACCCACCAAGCCCAGCAGGAACGTTCCCCACGCGACATGGCGCACGTGCGCCAATGTGGCCTCGGGAACGTGGAACGGCATGTGGTGCGAGATATTCATACACCCAGTCTAGTGCATGAACCCACGATATGCCATCGGTCCATCGTCCACGGTTTTGTAGGACGATGGCGCGTGGATGGGGATTATTTATTGCGCCACAGCACCACGGCGTCAGCGGGTGCCGTATCGAGCGCATTGGACAGTTCCAGCCAGTGCCGCAACCGTTCCGGATGCTTGAGGTGGATGCCCATGCCATCGATGGTGCCGATCTGTTCCAGCATGCGGGCGTCGATCTTGGCCTTGGACACGGTGGGCGCGTTCATCACCATGCGGTCGTACGCCTTGCGGGCCTTGTTTTCCCACTTGTGCAGGCTGCTGTCGTCGAAGCGGTTGGCTTCGAAATAGACGGTCAGCGAGCCATCCGGGTTGCCGAAGCCTACTACGCCGGCGCCCTTGCGGATGGTGGTGGTATTGTCCAGGTCAAACGCGCCGGTGGGCACGAACACGGCGGCGCGGCCATCGATATCGGGACGGCCCACGGGCGTGTCCTTGCCATAGGTGGTGATTTCCTGGTTGGAGATTTCTTCAGACATATACTCATGCGCCTCCAGCCGGTGACGGCGGGGCATTCCTGTTCAGTGTTGTTGGGGAGCAGGGCGGCGATTCGGCCCGGATTGCTGCTGCTTCAGAGGCCCGCATGGGCGGGCCCGGCGACACCTTATTGTAGCGTTAAACCAGTTCCGTCGTGCAATAAAGCCAGACATTTTCTGGTGCTTGGTGAATGACTTTCAAACATGCAATAAAAACATTTCAAGTTGCGATTTGATAATTTTTATTGGTTATAGTTTAAAATAGCCTATTGGACACTCTTTCGACTTTCTCGACATCCGCTATGCGCATACTGAACACCCTTGCGATTGGAACCGTGGCGACCCTGGCCGCCGTCTCCGCCCATGCCGACACCTTGACGGCCAGCCAGATCCTGACCCAGTTCAACGGCGTAGTGACCGGCAATTTCTCCACCGCCAGCGATGTCGAGGGCCGGCTGGTGGCCAACAACCTGGTCAAGGGCGCCACCTTCTACAATAACCCCAGCAATACGCCATCCGCGTACGTGGCGGTGAACGCCATCAACATCCAGGCCAATGGCGGCGGCAACGTCAACAATGGTGGCGCGGTGAACTACATCAACAGCAACGCCGGCCATTTCAACCTGAATGGCGGCGGCAGCATCCAGCACGGCGTGCCGACCTTCTCCATGGCCGACTTCGCCAACCCGCTGAACGCGCTGGAAGGGCAACTGGCCGGCATGAGCAACGCCAACGGCGTGCTGAACGCCGCCGACCCGAATAATTTCACCTTCAACCTGACCGGCAGCGCCAGCTCCACCTCGGTGTTCAACCTGACCACCAGCCAGCTGGGCTCGGCCGCCAACATCAACTTCAGTGGCACGGCCGGCACCGTCATCATCAACGTGCGCTACGATGGCGTGGTGGGTGGTAATGGCGCGAAAGCCTTCACCATCAATGGCAATTTCAACGATAACTCTCATATGGGCAACCATATCGTCTGGAACTTCGTCGACACCACCGCCGTGAACTTCCGCGGCTGGTATGGCACCGTGCTGGCGGGCACCTCCACGGTCAGCGCCGGCTCGGCCATGAATGGTTTCCTGTACGCCGCCAATTACGTGGGCGATGGCGAGCTGCATGACCGCACCTTCGCCGGCGTGCTGCCTACTTCGCCGGTACCTGAGCCATCGAGCTGGGCCATGATGGGCGTGGGCCTGGCCGGTCTGATGCTGATGCGCCGCCGCCAGTCCAAAGCCTGAGCGTCGCCGATCGCCGGATAGCCCCGGCCCCGCCTTCGGGCTGGGGCGGGCTGGAAAACAAAAAAGCCACAAGTGCGAACTTGTGGCTTTTTGTTTGCTGCGAATTCTTGGGGTGGCTGATGGGGCTCGAACCCACGACAACAGGAATCACAATCCTGGACTCTACCAACTGAGCTACAGCCACCACTGACTTGCTACGGCCATCGCGCCAGGCGCGACGGCAGGTGTTTCTACTAAAACAAAAAAGCCACAAGGATGAACTTATGGCCTTTTGCGTACTACGAATCCGGTGGGGTGGCTGATGGGGCTCGAACCCACGACAACAGGAATCACAATCCTGGACTCTACCAACTGAGCTACAGCCACCACTGGTCTTACGTTTGTCTCGGTGTTTGCGAGACAGGTGCCGAATTATACAAGCCAGTTTTGAAACGTGCAAATCTAAATGCACAGGTTGTCACAGCGGCGCGCCGATCACGCGCGCGGCGCACCTAAATGGTCACGCTTTGCACAGGTGGGGCCAGGCCCAGCAGGTTGCTGAACGCGGTCGCCAATTCGTCCGCGCCGGCGCTCGTGTAGCCCAGCAGTCTGGCTGGTGACGGCGTTGGCGACGGTGCAGCGCCGGCGCAATCGCCCGCGTTCGCGTCCGCTGCCGGCATGCGCTCCAGCCCGGCCGCGTGCAACAGGCGCGCGATCTGGCGCGCCACGGCGTCGCCCGTGTCGATGATGGCGACCGGATGGGCGCTGGTGCGCTCCACCACGTGTTCGATGCCCGGTTGCACGAACACATAATGAGTGCAACCGAGCACCAGCGTATCGACGCCTTGCGCGATCAGTGGCGCCACGTA
Source organism: Rugamonas apoptosis (assembly GCF_014042355.1). GTDB lineage: Bacteria > Pseudomonadota > Gammaproteobacteria > Burkholderiales > Burkholderiaceae_D > Rugamonas > Rugamonas apoptosis. The sequence goes on along the minus strand of NZ_JACEZU010000011.1, from coordinate 193,648 downwards.
GCGTTGCAGCAGCGCTTGCGTGGCCGGCGTGTCGAGCTCGCCGAGGTTGATCTGGTCGGCCAGGCCGATGCACGGCATCAGCAGGAATTCAGCCCCGCTGGCGCCGCTGATCTGGGCCCGCAACTGCAGGAACTTTTCGCCCGACAGCGTGCGGTCCGTGGCCAGCACCCCGATCTTGCCATTGTGGCTGGCCGCCACGGCCGGCTTCAGGCCGGGCTCCACGCCCACCACGGGCAGCAGCGGATAGCGCGCCCGGATGGCCTTGATGGCGGCCACGGTGGCCGTGTTGCAGGCCACCACCAAGCCCTTGACGCCTTGTGTGACGAGGAAGTCCGCCACCGCCAGCGCGCGCGCCGTGACCACGGCTTCCGGCTTGTCGCCGTAGGGTGCGTAGCCGATATCGGCGAAATAGGTCAGGTGCTCATGCGGCAGCTGGGCGCGGATATGGCGCAGTACGGACAGGCCGCCCACGCCGGAATCGAATACGCCGATGGGCGCGTCCGGGTCGGTGGAGATAGCGGGGATAGGGTGCATGGTGGTCTCGGTAAACGGCAACCGCCCCGCGGCCTGACGACAGCGGGGCGGCAAGGGTACGGCTTAAGCGACGGTGACGGGGATCTTGCCCACGGTGCTCAGCTGCTCAATCTTGGCTTGCCATTCCTTTGGACCAGTGTTGTGGACCGAAGTGCCGGCCGAGTCGACGGCCACGGTGACGGGCATGTCGACCACCTCGAACTCGTAGATCGCTTCCATGCCCATGTCTGCAAAGCCCAGCACCTTGGCGCTCTTGATGGCTTTGGACACCAGGTAAGCGGCGCCGCCCACGGCCATCAGGTAAGCCGACTTGTGCTTCTGGATCGACTCGATGGCGGCCGGGCCGCGCTCGGCCTTGCCGATCATGGCGATCAGGCCGGTTTTCTCCAGCATCATGTCGGTGAACTTGTCCATGCGGGTGGCCGTGGTTGGGCCGGCTGGACCAACGGCTTCGTCGCGCACTGGATCGACCGGACCGACGTAGTAGATCACGCGGTTCTTGAAGTCCACCGGCAGCGGTTCGCCCTTGGCCAGCATGTCCTGGATGCGCTTGTGCGCGGCATCGCGGCCGGTCAGCATTTTGCCGTTCAGCAGCAGGGTCTGGCCCGGCTTCCACGATGCCACTTCTTCCTTGGTCAGCGTGTCCAGATCGACGCGCTTGGATTTTTCCGTGTCCGGGGTCCAGTGCACTTCAGGCCAGGTCGACAGCGCCGGCGGCGTGATGTAGGACGGGCCGGAACCGTCGAGCACGAAGTGGGCGTGGCGGGTGGCTGCGCAGTTGGGGATCATGGCCACCGGCTTGGACGCCGCGTGGGTTGGGTGCATCATGATCTTCACGTCCAGCACCGTGGTCAGGCCGCCCAGGCCCTGGGCGCCGATGCCCAGCGCGTTGATCTTGTCGCACAGCTCGATACGCAGTTCTTCCAGCTTGTTCTGCGGGCCGCGCTGCTTGAGTTCGTACATGTCGATGTCGTCCATCAGCACTTCCTTGGCCATCATCATGGCCTTCTCGGCGGTGCCGCCGACGCCGATGCCCAGCATGCCGGGAGGGCACCAGCCGGCGCCCATGGTCGGCACGGTTTTCAGCACCCAGTCCAGCAGCGAATCGGATGGATTCATCATGATCATCTTCGACTTGTTTTCCGAGCCGCCGCCCTTGGCCGCCACTTTCACGTCGACCGTGTTGCCTTCCACCAGTTCCATGTGCACCACGGCTGGCGTGTTGTCCTTGGTGTTCTTGCGGTCGAACAGCGGATCGGCCACGATGGAAGCGCGCAGCTTGTTGTCATCGAAGTTGTAGGCCCGGCGCACGCCTTCGTTGACGGCGTCGGTCACGGTGCCCGAGAAGCCCTCGAAGCGCACACCCATGCCGATCTTCAGGAACACGTTGACGATACCGGTATCCTGGCAGATCGGACGCTTGCCTTCGGCGCACATGCGCGAGTTGGTCAGGATCTGTGCGATGGCGTCCTTGGCGGCCGGGCTCTGTTCGGCCTCGTAGGCGCGCGCCAGGTGCTGGATGTAATCGGCTGGATGGTAGTAGCTGATGTACTGCAGCGCGGCGGCGACGGAGTCGATCAGGTCTTCTTGCTTGATGATGGTCATGGTGATCTCGCGTGGTTAAATTCGAAAGGAACGATGAGTGATGCGGAAATCGGGGCAGCGGCCCGGCGGCGGCAATGGCGGCAGTTGCGGCGCCCACGACGGCCGCGTGGCGCACAGCGGCCACAAGCGCGGCGCGGGCTGTGGGGAAAGCGGACAAGTCATCAGGGCAGGACTCCGGTATGCTAGCAGGCAGGCAGATGAGAACTGCCGACATTCTACACGTGCTGATCGGCAATCGCATCCGCGCGGCGCCTTGATGCGTCAGGAATGCCCGAATTAAAAGATTGGTAAAATGGCACAACAGGCGTGATTGCAACGGGTACTGACGTCAAATCCACTGCCGCCGAATGTCTGTAAGGACTCAGTAAGCGATCAAGTTTAATGTTGTTATCAAACGATTACTACACTGGAGATCAGCATGACCAGCACCGCAAACCAAGCACAAAGCGCCCAACAACAGGGTCCACAAGAATCCCGCGTCTTCGCACCGCCAGCGGCGTTCGCGGAGCAGGCCGCCGTATCGGGCATGGCCGCCTACGACGCCCTGTGCGCCGAAGCGGCCGCCGACTACGAAGGTTTCTGGGCCCGTCTGGCCCGTGAAAACCTGGCGTGGCAAAAACCGTTCACCAGTGTGCTGAACGAAGCGGACGCGCCGTTCTACAAATGGTTCGAAGACGGCCACCTGAACGTGTCGTACAACTGCCTGGACCGCAACCTGCAGAACGGCAACGCCGACAAGACCGCCATCATCTTCGAAGCGGACGACGGCACCAGCACCCCCGTCAGCTATCGCCAACTGCACGAAAAAGTGTGCAAATTCGCCAATGGCCTGAAATCGCGCGGCATCAAGAAGGGCGACCGCGTCATCATCTACATGTCGATGTCGGTGGAAGGTGTGGCCGCCATGCAAGCGTGCGCCCGCATCGGCGCCACCCACTCGGTGGTGTTCGGCGGCTTCTCCGCCAAATCGCTGCAGGAACGCATCATCGACGCCGGCGCCGTGGCCGTGATCACGGGCGACGAGCAACTGCGCGGCGGCAAGCAACTGCCACTGAAAGCCATCGTTGACGAAGCGCTGGCGCTGGGCGGCTGCGAATCCGTGAAGGACGTGATCGTCTACAAACGCACGGGCGGCAACATCGCCATGGTGGCCGGCCGCGACATGTGGCTGAGCGACCTGGTCGATCAGCAGTCGGCCGAATGCGAACCGGAATGGGTGAGCGCCGAGCATCCGCTGTTCATCCTCTACACGTCCGGCTCGACCGGCACCCCGAAAGGCGTGCAGCACTCGAGCGGCGGCTACCTCCTGTGGGCCGCGTTGACGATGAAGTGGAGCTTCGACATCAAACCGAACGACGTGTTCTGGTGCACGGCCGACATCGGCTGGGTGACCGGCCACAGCTACATCGCCTACGGCCCGCTGGCGGTGGGCGCCACCCAGGTGGTGTTCGAAGGCATCCCGACCTACCCGAACGCGGGCCGGTTCTGGGACACCATCGCCAAGCACAAGGTCAGCATCTTCTACACGGCGCCGACCGCGATCCGTTCGCTGATCAAAGCCTCGGATGTCGATCCGAAAGTGCATCCGAACAACTTCGACCTGTCCACGCTGCGTTTGCTGGGCACGGTGGGCGAGCCCATTAATCCAGAAGCGTGGATGTGGTACTACAACAATGTCGGCCGCGAAAAATGCCCGATCGTCGATACCTTCTGGCAGACGGAAACGGGCGGTCACATGATCACCCCGCTGCCGGGCGCCACGCCGATGGTGCCGGGTTCGTGCACGCTGCCGCTGCCGGGCATCATGGCCGCCATCGTCGACGAAGCGGGGCATGACGTGCCGAACGGGCAGGGCGGTATTTTGGTCGTCAAGCGTCCATGGCCATCGATGATCCGCACCATCTGGGGCAATCCGGAGCGCTTCAAGTCCGGCTACTTCCCGGAAGAACTGGGCGGCAAGATGTACCTGGCGGGCGACGGCGCGATCCGCAACAAGGAAACCGGCTACTTCACCATCACCGGCCGTATCGATGACGTGCTGAACGTATCGGGTCACCGCATGGGCACGATGGAGATCGAATCGGCGCTGGTGGCCAATCCACTGGTGGCCGAGGCGGCCGTGGTGGGCAAGCCGGACGATACGACGGGCGAATCGATTTGCGCGTTCGTGGTGCTGAAGCAGGCGCGTCCGACGGGCGAAGATGCCAAGCGGCTGGCGCTGGAGTTGCGCAACTGGGTGGGCAAGGAGATTGGACCGATCGCCAAGCCGAAAGAAATCCGCTTCGGCGACAACCTGCCGAAGACGCGCTCGGGCAAGATCATGCGTCGTCTGCTGCGCGTGCTGGCCAAGGGCGAGACGATCACCCAGGACGTCTCCACGCTGGAAAATCCAGCGATTCTGGAGCAGTTGAAGGAAGCGTCCTAAACGTTGGAAGAAGGCGGGCAGCCGGGTGATGTTGGTTGTCCGTCGGATGGAGGGGTTGCCGGCAAATAATGTTGGTGGTTTCCAAAAACCTTGCTATAATCTGCCGCTCCCTGAATGGGGAGAAGCAGGAGAGATGGATGAGTGGTTGAAGTCGCACGCCTGGAAAGCGTGTATAGGTTCATAGCCTATCGGGGGTTCGAATCCCCCTCTCTCCGCCAGGAATACAAATGTAAAGAAGGCCACCCTCGGGTGGCCTTTTTGCATTTGTTTCATGGCGGAGAGAAGCAGGGCGCCTGCGCGCCCTGCGTGGGGGATTCGAAGGCATCGCCCCTGCAGGGGCGAGCCGCTCCGAATCGCCATTTTGCCACCGCAACGCGGTGGCGCGCCGGAGGCGCCGCGCGCAGCGCAAAATTCCTAAAAGCATCATTCTCTCTGGCAAATTTGGCCGATTGCCGGGACTGACCCCGCTGACCCCGTTGACTGCTCTGACAAATTTGGCCGATTGCCGGGACTGACCCTGTTGACTATTGCCGGGACTGACCCTGTTGACTGCTGCGGCGCTTTGCCCTCTCACAAATTACTTGATAAATTCGATATTTCCCTTTGCTGCCGATCGCAATGACAAAATTGCGCGTCGCCCGTTGGGTTCGGTCACCTATTCACGCGAGGCGCAGCTCAAGATGCTTTCCCAGCGCTGCGACTGCCTGCTCGATGCTATCAAGCTTTGACGTATGGCGCACATCAATGAGGCGGTTCACGTTCTGCGGAATCGTGCCCATCCGACGTGCCAGCTCTGATGGGCCGACACCTTGGGCAAGCATTTCGTTCAGCAACAATACTTTGGCCGAGATGTTGATGGGGAGCGAAACTAAACGCGCCGAGCGCCCGTACGGAACCGCCTCACTTCAACTTGAGCTACTTCTTGACGCCTTCAACCAACCCCTTCTTCAGTTCTTTTGCCGGAGGGCGTGGCAAGTGACTCATTTCACCATTGCAGTAGACGCTGAGGTGATTCGTTCTCTCCTCAAAAGTCGCGCCTTGCACGCCGAGCGACTTCACAATTTCGCTTTGCTTCACGGTAGCTCCGTTCGCCGTTGCGACAGAGTTGGATTAAGCACGCATGCTTAAATCGTCAAGCGCAATTGAGCAAGCGTGCTTGATATAGCAATCTTTATCGGCGGTGGCTGGCGGGTTCAGCCATTGGTGACTGCGAAGAACTGTCCGGCGTCAATGCGCCGCCGCAGTCTCCGGATGCCGCAGTTGCAATTGCAAATCCTTGAGCGCCCCCTGCGACAGTCCTGTGAGTTCGGGCGAGCGGCGGTCGATTTCGTTGGCCAGGTCACGCAATAGCCAGTCCATCTCGTCCAGCATGGCGTGCAGTTCCACCCGCAATTCCGGCGCATCCTGCGTCATCGCCAGCATGCTGCTCATGTTGTCCGGGTCCATGCCGGCTTGCAGCACGACCGAGCGTATCTGTGCCATGCGCTCGAACAGGAAACCCAGCGGTGCCTTGTCGCCGGGTGCGGGAGCTTTCTGTCCCACCAGCATGGCGCGCAGGCTGAACCATGCTTGCAGCAGCTCGCCAAGATGGTTCAGCTGCGCGGCCGTGTCCTCCTCGCTGGGCAAGCCGTGCTCATCACTTGCCGTCACATGCAACAGGTCGCGCAGCGCATCGAGCATGGCCGGCGCGAAACGGGCGCGGTTGATCCTGAATAGCATTTCGACGCGGGGCAGGGCCAAACGCTTGATGGCCGCCTCCGTCACGTCCGCCACGCCCAGCAACTTGCCCAGCGTGCCGATGTTATTGCCGGACAAGGCATGCGGATAGCCGCTACCGTCCATGCGCTCGTGGTGCTGCAGGATGGCTTGCGCCGCCGCGGCGGGAAAATCGGGCATTTCATGCAGCAGTACATAACCGGTGATGGGGTGCACATGGACGAAGCGGCGCTCTTCGGTCGTGATGCTGTGGGTCAGGTCCAGGATGTCCGGATCGGTATGCATTTCGCCCATGTCGTGGCACAGGGCGGCGAGCAGGATGGTGCCGTAGTCCTCCTCGGGCAGGCGCAGCCGCTGCGCCACGGCAAAGGCGATGATGGCCACGCGCAAGCAGTGTTGATAGATTTCCTTGCGCTGCTCGCTCATCACGGTCAGGCGCAATTGCACCGGCGGCGGCAGCGTGAGGCTGACCAGGCTGTGCTTGAGCATGCGCGGGTCGCCGGCCCGGGTGACGATGCGGCGGTAGATGGCATCCTGCGCGATGATGCGGTCCACTTCGAGCGCGAGGAAATTGCCGTCGACGGGACGATCCGTCGTCAGCATGTTGTCGAGCGGCGCGGACAGGCGATGGCGGGTGAGGCGGGCGTATTGCAGGCTGTCGACCCTGGCGCCCTTGGCCAGCAGTTTCATGCCGTTGCTGGCATAGATGTCGGCACTGGCCAGAACTTCCCGCGTGTCGCCCATCTCCGTCACGGCGAGAATGTAGTGCGGGCTCTCGCCAGGAATCTCCTGCGGAGGAATCAAGTCTGCTTTCATGTGACATCCCGTTGCGGCCGAAGAAACTCGACCCGTCTGCGCAACCATGGTGGCGTTGAAGGCGCCGCACGGCAAGCAGCCAAATCAAGTATTGAGAATAATCAAATTGGATTGCGTCGGTTGGTGGAATTTTGAACAGGATATCACGCGGCCTGGTGGCACATCGGCGCGATGGCGGGCGGAATCGGTCCGCCCATGTGGTATTTTTGCCGCACGCCTTGCATCGGCCCATAGCCATCCCCACGTGCGGAACATGACAAAAGACAAACTGAACTGGAAACGCCCCCTGTTCTACCTGTTGCTGCCCGTCTTGCTGGTGATGGTGTTTGTCGGTTTTCCCTTGCCGGTTGCGCCGCCGCCGGCGCTCAAGGCCGGACAGGAACAGTCCACCACGGTCAAGCGCCGCAAACGCAGGCTGCCCTGGTGGATGCGCTACGAGCGGACGGAGGACGAGGAAGCGGGGAGGTGACGCCGTCGGTGGCGCGCGCCATCACACGCCGGGCGACACGGCCGCGTCAATGTGACCGTGGCCTGCCGCTCCAGCGCCCACGCGCGCAGGGTGGGCTGCGTCAAACGGTGCGGATCATTTCAGCGCGCCAACGACCCGCCGGGATCAGCGCTCACTTGCGGCCAAGACGCCAGCGCTGCCGCAACGTAGACCAGTGGCGCATTCCAGTTGATCGCAATTTCATTGCTTGCGTAACTACAGACCTGGTCCAGATAGGACCGCGCAGCCAGGTTCGATGGGTAGGCCTGCGCACATTCCTGCTTGTCCTGTTGCCCCGGTTGCGGGCCGCCGACCAGGAAGCCCGGCACCGGCGCGGTAACGTGGTCCGCTTGCGAGGGCCGGTGGTGCGGGTGCTGTGGCGATGGACTGCCGTAACCGGTGACGAAGGAGTACCCAGTCGCATTGCGACCGAGCACGTAGTCGAACGCCGACTGCGCCGCGTCCAGGTAGGCGCGCTGGCCACCGAGGCGATAGGCCTGCAGCAGCATGATGGCTTGATTGAGCGCCACGGCGTTGCTGCCCCAGACAAAATCGGCTTGCCGCATCGCGACCGCGTAGGCCGAGTTCTTCCGGGCCGCCAGCAATGCGTCGCCTAGCGTCATGATGCGATTCGCGATGAGCGCCCGGTCGGCGATGGGGCTCAGATGGTAGCGGTGATGCGCCAGTGAGATCCAGGCGAGGCTGCCCACGTCGTCCCATGCCGGCACTGTGGCGGATACCCCGCCCGGCTTCATGGCAAGGTAGAAGCTGTCGTCGGCCGTGCTGATATAGAGTTCCGCCGCCGCCCACATGAACTCGTCGTCCAGTGTGGCATCGCCGTATTCACCGGTGACGATATCGGCCGGCTGGCGGTAAACCTCGTCCGGATGGGCCTGTGCCCAGGCCCATGCCATCTTGGCGGCCGCGAGCATTCGCGCCGACAAGCCCGGCAGCTTGTCCTGGTACGGACGCAGGACGCGGCTGGCGCTGGCCATCACGGCGGCAAAGTCGAGCGTCGCCGCCGTCGTCTTTTGGACCACGTAGCGCGCGCTGGTGGCCTGGTCCGGCATCACCATGGGATCGAAGGTCTTGTTGGTCAGCTTGTGATAAACGCCGCCATCGTTCGGGTCTTGCATCGACAGCATCCACTCCAGATTCCACAGGGCTTCGTTCAATATGTCCGGAATGCCGTTGCCCGATTCGGGGATGTTCACTTGCTGCGCCTGGAAGTACGCTGGGAAATGCTCATAGGCGGCCAGCAGCGTATAGGTGGCGATGCCGGAGTTGACCATGTATTTGTTGTAGTCGCCCGCGTCATACCAGCCTTTGGGGCTGGCGATGACAGTGCCTTCGGGCCGCGCGGCGGAGGCTGCCGACCGGTGCACCAGTACCTGCGTATCCGGATGGCCGGCCGCGCGCGCGTACGCGCCGGCGTGCTGTGCCAGCAGGGCAGTGCCGGCACGGTTGAAGTAGAAGCCCTTGAGCGCGGCCGCGCTGACCGCGCGGTAAACATCCGTGCCGATGGTAAAGCGCGTGGAAGCGGCCAGGCCATCGACCTTGATCTGGTAGTCGCCCGGCGCGGTCAGGCCTGAGAAATCAGCCAGGCTGACCATTTCGCCGGACGGTGCCCAGTGTGCAGGGGTGCCCAGCACGCCGTGCCAGACCACGGTGCCGTTCGTGGCGTTCACCACCGAAAAAACCATTGCCGGGCTCGCCGGTACCACGGCCACTTTGTCCGAGGCCGGCAGGAAGCCGAGTTGATTGAGCTTGATGCTGGCTGTGGTTGTGGCTATGGGCGCGGTACACGCGCCAGCGGTGGCGGCCAGCGCCGACAACAGGAGCGCAGCGGCGGTCGAGCGCAGGCCAGGTTTCCGCAAGGGCGCTTTATTCATTCGACGCCGCCGCCAGTGGCGTCTGTTCCGGCGGTTGCTGCGCCGCGCCTTCCTCCTGGTAGAAGGGCGCGAACCAGCATGCCAGGAACGATGGAATGGTCGCGACCATCACGAAGACAAAGTAGCTGACGTAGCCGAGCCGCTGCTGCAGGTGGCCGCTGATCACGCCGGTGACCAGGCCGCACAGGCCCATCAGGCCGGTGCCGAATGCGTAGTGGGTGGTGGCGTATTTACCGGGAGCCAGTTGCTGCATCAGATAGATCATGAAGCCCACCGCGCCGAAGCCGAAGAAGAATTTTTCAACCACCACGCCGAGGCTGATCACCAGCAGATTGCTGGGCTGGTAGATGCTCATGATCAGGAAGGTGACGTTCGGAATATTGACCGCGCAGCACAGCAGGAACAGTGTCGCTTTCAGGCCCCGCCGCGCGACGAAGAAGCCGCCGAGCAGGGAGCCGAGCAGGACGGCGGCCAGGCCATAGGTGCCGTAGATAATGCCGAGCAATTCGTTCGACAGTCCGAGTCCGCCGCTGGCACGCGGGTCGACCATGAAGAATGGCCCTATCTTTTCCAGAAATCCTATGCTGAGCCGGAACAGAAACGCGAATGCGATCATGTGCCACACGCCGCGTTTCTGGAAGAAGGTGGTCAGCGCGTCGCCCAGGATGCCGCCCGCGTCCCGGATGCTGGCCGGCGTGTTGGCGGCGCGGGCGCCGTCGGGCATGAAGCGGGCATGCCACAGCGCCATCAGGATCGTGATGGCGGCGACGATGAAGAACACGATGCGCCAGGCGTCCATCCATTCCGGGCCCGGCGTCCCGGCGTCATGATGGAACCATTGCGTATGGAGCTTGCCGCTCAGGTAGACCAGGCCACCGGAAGCGACGATGGGCCCGATATTCCAGCTCAGGCTCTGGATGCCGCAATACAGCGATTGGCTGCGCTGGTCGAGCGAAGTGACGTAGACGCCATCGCAGGCGATATCCTGGGTGGCGCCGATAAAGGACAGCAGGCCGAACATGGGCAGCAGTACGACCATGTAACCGGGCAGCGCCATGGCCAGGGCGATGCCGGCGAAGCCCAGGCCGATGACCGCTTGCGCGCACAGCACGAAAAACTTCTTGGTGCGGTACATCTCCACGAACGGCGCGAACAGGGGCTTGATGGTGTAGGCGAGGATGAGCATGCTTGAGTACTGCGCAGCCTGGCCATTGCCCATGCCCAGGTTCTTGAACATGATCGCCGTCACGCTGGTGAGCATCACATAGCACAATGCCATGGTGAAGTAGCCGCTGGGTACCCATAGCAGCGGGGAAATCGTCCGGTTAGCTGCGCGCATGATGGTGGTCCATTTCGTTGGTCATAGCGTGTGATCCTACCTTGGTGTCGCCCCTGTCGGCCAACAAGCGTGGCCCCTCGGTGCAAGAATCCTGATGCATGGCGTTCTCCCGATTGCTGTGATGCGTCGTTTGCCAGGTTCAGGCCAGCGCTTGCCGCTGGCCGGTGATGAAGTCGCGGTACCAGATGGCGCTGTCCTTGGGCGTGCGCTGTTGCGTCGCGTAGTCGACGTGGACGATGCCAAAACGCTTGGCGTAGCCGGAATTCCATTCGAAATTGTCCAGCAGGCTCCACAGGAAATAGCCGCGCACATCGACCCCTTGCTCCATCGCCGCCGCCAGCGCGGCCAGGTGTAGTCTGATATAGGCGATACGGGCGCTGTCCGGCACCCGGCCATCGGTCAGCCGGTCCGCGTTGGCCATGCCGTTCTCCGTGATGTAGATGGGGGGCAATGCATACTCGCGCTTGAGCGCCAGCAGCAGTTCGGTCAGTCCTTGCGGGTAGATTTCCCAGCCCATGTCGGTGAAACCCTGTCCGCCCTGGGGCGTGCGCGGCGGCGTTTCGGCGCTGCAGTACGCGCGGAAGTAATAATTCACGCCGAGGAAATCGAGCGGCTGGCCGATGATCTCGAAGTCGCCCGCACGGACTTCCGGTCCATTGGCGCCATGCGCGCGCAAGGCCAGTTCCGGATAGCGCCCCTTGAAGATCGGGTCCATGAACCACTGGACCGAGCGTGCATACTCAAGGTCGGCCATGGCGCGGTCGGCTGCCGATGTGGTGGCGGGGTCGGCGGTCCATTGGTTCAGGACGATGCCGAGTTTGGCCGTGGTACCCGTCGCGCGCATCGCCTGCATGGCCAGCCCGTGGGACAGCAGCAGGTGATGCGATACCTGGATCGCCGATTTCGCATCGGCGACGCCGGGCGCGAATTGGGCATTGCCGTAACCCAGGTTGGCGCTGCACCAGGGTTCGTTATGGGTGGCGATGGCGTCGACCCGGTCGCCGAAGCGGCGCGCCACTTCCGCCGCGTAGTCGGCGAAACGACAGGCGGTATCGCGATTGAGCCAGCCGCCATGGTCTTGCAATGCCTGGGGCAAATCCCAATGGTAGAGCGTCAAGTGCGCGCCGATTCCTTTTTCCTTCAAGGCGTCGAGCAGGCGGTCGTAGAAATCAAAACCGGCTTCATTCCAGGCGCCCCTGCCGTCGGGCTGCACGCGTGACCATGCCATGGAAAAACGGTAGGCGTCGACGTTGAGCGAGGAGATCAGGTCGACATCCTCGCGGTACCGGTGATAGTGATCGCAAGCCACGTCGCCGGTGCTGCCATCGATGATATTGCCGCCCTGGTGGCAGAAGGTGTCCCAGATCGACGGCCCCTTGCCGTCTTCGTCCCAGGCGCCTTCGATCTGGAAGGCGCTGGTGGCAACGCCCCAGGTGAAATCGGCGGGAAATGGATGTCGTTCACTCATGGTTTAAGTCTATGTAATGGGATGGAAATAAGGCGTCCTGGTCCGCCGCGCAGCTTGTGGCCGCGCGGCGTCCTGCGGCGGAACCGCTACCGGTACCGGCGCAGCGGTTCTCTTTAGCTTAGAAGTCGAAGCCGGTGTTGATGCCAAAAGTGCGCGGAGGCAGGTATTGCGCGAGCCAGACGTTGCCGCCGTTGGAAGCGCTGGTCTTGACGTTGCCGTTGCCCGCATTGCGCACGAAGGCGTCGATCCACCAGTTCTTCTTGCTGTAGCGCAGGCCCAGATCGGAGCGGGTGTACGCCTGTTGTTTATCGCCATCGCCCAGATTGAATACGCTGAGCCAGGACGAGGTTTCGTAGTGGGTGCTGATGCGCGGCGTCAACGTGGCGTCGTCGTTCAGATGGACCGTATGCTGGTACATCAGTTGCAGCGAGAATTTGGGCGAGTGCGGCATCGTATTGCCCGACACGTCGAGGCAGGTGCTGATGCCCGGGATCGAGCACACCGGCAGCGAGTAGTCGTTGGAGCCGGCGCCGCGCAGCGTACCTAGCACCGCGTGGGTCCAGGCCAGCGACGCCTGGAGCTTGTCGTCCTTGGTGAGCTTGGCGGCGATTTCCGACTCGAAACCATAGACCGTCGCGCCTTCGGCATTGCTGGTGGCCAAAGCATGGGAGCCGTCAGGTTTGGTCACCGGCGAGCTGAACTGGAAATCCTTGAATTTCGAGTAGTACAGCGCATTGTTGATCTTCAGCGCGCCGCCCATCAGCGTGCTCTTGGAACCGATTTCATAGTTGGTCAGGGTTTCCGCGCCATAGTGCAGGCCGCCGTCCTGCAGCCCGCCCGACTTGTAGCCGGTCGAGACGCTCGCATAGACCATGTTGTTGCGGTCGATATCGTAGCCGATACGGGCCAGGCCGGTCATCTTGTGGCCGGTGAACTCGCCGTCGTTCGATGGCACGCTCGGGCTGTAGCCCTGGCCCGGCTTGGTCGGATCGATACTCGGGCTGACGGGCACCTGGGGCACGGATGCGTCGTAATTCCAGGTGTAGCCGTTGCCGCCGACGTTGGTGCGCTTGTCGGACGTGTAGCGCAGGCCGCCGGTCAGGTGCAGGCTGTCACTGGCGTTCCAGGTCGACTGGCCGAACACGGCGGTCGAGGCCACGGTTTCCTTGGGCTGGATGAACGAACCTTGCCAGGCCACCGTGCCTTGCTGGGTGCCGTTAAAGATCGGAATATCGAAGCGCATGTCGTTCTTTTCCGCGCCATAGTACAGGCCGAGCTGCCAGTCGACAGCCCGCTTGCCCACCGATTGCAGCTCCAGCTCATGGCTGTAGTTGGCGTAGTGGGACGACACCGTATTGTTGGCCTGGAAGGTGGCGCCGGTGGCGAAGCTGGTCGGGATGTTGGCGCCGCCGTCAGCGTCGAAGGTGGATGAGCCACTGAAGCGCGAATAGCCGGCGATGTAGGTGAGCATGGTCGCGTCGTTGAGGCTGTATTCGACGCGGCTGCGGAACGAATCGGTATCGCGCGTGAGCGAGGGGGCGGTATCGATCAGGGCCGACCACTTGTCCTGGCCGGGACGCTGGGTTTGCAGCAGGTTCATGCTGAGCGTGCCGCGGTCGGCGAAGTTCTCGTAGGCCAGATTCCATTTCAGTTGCGGCGTCGGCTGCCACAGGAAGCTCAGGCGCAGCGCGCTCTGGTCCTGGGCGCCATACTTGGGACCGCCCGTGACGAACAGGTTCGGATTGATCGGCTGGAAGCTGGCCAGCGTGCCGCCGCTGGCCAGATAGGCGGCTTGCTGGCTGGCCACGGAAGGGACGGGCAGCTTCTGGAAATCGACATAACCGTCGTGCTGCTCGTGGACGAAGGCGATGCGCATCGCCGCCGTGTCGCCGAGCGGCACGTTCACCGCGCCGCGCGCGCCCAGGCGGTGGTAGCTGCCGGCGCCGGTTTCGACATTGCCGCTGCTGTCACCCAGCACTGGCTTGGCCGTTTGCATATTGACCGCGCCAACCGACGAGTTGCGGCCCCATAGCGTGCCTTGCGGGCCGCGCAGCACTTCAATCGCGTCGAGGTCGAACAGCAGCGACGTCGCGCCTTCCGGGCGCGGCGAGTAGATGCCGTCGATGAAGGAGGCCACTTCCGGGTCCGCGTATTCAGTCTTGGCGCTGTCGTTGCCAATACCGCGCAGGGTCATGGTGATGACGCCATGATCGCCTTCGGTGGTGGCCTGGAAGCCGGGGACCAGATTCACCACGTCCTGGATGGTCTGGACATGGTTGTCCGCCAGGGCGTTGGCGTTCAGGGCGGTGATCGCCACCGGGGTGCGCTGCAACGAGGTGGCGCGTTTGGTCGCCGTGACGAAGACTTCCTGAATCACGTTGTCGTCTTTTACGGCCGGGGCGGGGGCGGCGGCCGGCGCGGCTGCCGCTGCCTGTTCCTGGACCTGGGCCTGTGCCGTGCTCATGCCGGCCAGCAGCGTCAGGATGGCGAATTGAATCGGGGAGGCCGCATAGAGGCGGCGCGGCGGTGCGGAATGAGTCATCTTGTCTCCAGATGGATTTATTGATTTATTGGATTTGATCTTGCTGTTTGTTTCACTGTGAACCGATCCTTTCAATTTGAAATCGGTTTCATTTATCGTGAAATCGATTTCATGGTACATTTGAAAAAGCGCCGATGTCAAACAAAAAAATCGTCGTCCGGATAATTTTGCTGGGATGGGCCGCCGCGGCGTGCCGCGCGTGGCCGCTGGCGCGCAAGGCCCCAGCCGCGTGGTTGATGCCACTCCCGGGCGGGCGATGGATGATGCCCGCCATGTTTCGGCCTCGGTTGAGGGGCGTTGGCGAGCCATTTCAGAAACCGGTTTCATGCTATGCTGTCGGAGGGCGCGGTCTTGCCGCGCCAGCTTTCGTGCACATAAGGACCCATGAAAAAAGATACGAACAATGCGACATCGACCACCGTCTATGAGGTTGCGCGTGTGGCCGGGGTGTCGCCCGCGACGGTTTCCCGGTTCTTGAACGGCACGGCCAAGATCTCGGACGAAAAGCGCGCCAGCATCGAAAAGGTGATCGAGCAGCTCAATTACAAGCCGAATGTCCTGGCCCAGAGCCTGAAGATGGGAAGTTCACGCACCATCGGGGTGCTGACGCAGTCCCTCGTCAGCGGCTACTTCAACGAAGCGATGACCGGCATCGACGAAGCGATGAAGGATGCGGGCTATGTCCCGCTCATCATGACCGGCCACTGGCACGCCAGTGAAGAAGCCGAGCGCGTTGAATTGTTGATCGCGCGCCGCGTCGACGGCCTGGTCATTTTGACTGGTAATATGAGCGACGCGCAAATTCTGCAATATTCAAATCGGGTTCCCATCGTGGCGTTCGGCCGCAAACTGGAAGGCAAGCAGGCCTTCGGTTTTTGCCTGGACAATTACCAGGCCGCCTGCGACGCCGTCGATTACCTGATCGAGCAGGGGCACCGGCGCATCGCCTTCATCGAGGGGCCACCGGAGCAGGAGGATGCGCGCGCACGTCTGGCCGGCTATCGCGATACGCTGGCACGCCACAATATTGAAGTGAATCCGAAATTGATCGTACCGGGCGACTTCCTGGAATCGGGTGGCCTGTTGGCGGTCAACCAGTTGCTTGAAACGGGACAACGCTTCAGCGCCATTTTTGCCGGCAATGATTTGACCGCCTATGGCGCCCGTCTCGCGCTGTACCGGCGCAACATCCGCGTGCCGGAAGATGTCTCGATCATCGGCTTCGACGATTTGCACAGCTCCATGTGCACCACGCCGCCGCTGACAACGGTGCGTCAGCCCTTGTTTGATGTCGGCACATGTATCGGCCAGATCATGCTGAAGATGATCAACCACGAAAAATTCACGGTCGATATCCCGGCGCTCAGCCTGGTCGTGCGCGAATCCGTCCGGCGCATAGGCTAGAAGCCCGTCCAGCGCATGAAGCGTGGGCGCATACACCGAGCGGGCGAGGCGCCCGCATGGCGCGCCTCAGTCCTGCTTCAGCACCGGCACGCCGGGCGTATCGCTCGCTTCCAGGTGCGCCAGTTCCTCCTGATCGAAACGTTCGGCGCGCAGTTGCGCCAGTGCCGCCGCGCGCTGATCAGGCGTGTCGTCGCCGCGCTCGGCCACGCGGGCACGCTCGGTGCGATATGCCTGCACGCGGCGCTGCCATGCCGCTTCCGCCTGTTCCTGTTCGGCCAGTTGCGCCGCCACTTGCGCGTTGACGCGGCGCGCGCGCAGGCGATACACGGTCTGCTCGTCCGCGCCTTGTCGCCGCAGCGTGTGCACCTCCGTCTCCATTTGCGCCAGCGCGGTGGGCAGGGCAGGGACATCCACCGTCGTCGCAAGCGCGACCTCGTTGCGCCGCGCGTCCGCCACCGAAGCGGCGGCCGGCGCGGCGAATGGCGTGGCCTTGACGAAGTCGAAGTAGTTATCGTGATCCGCGACGGCAGTGCGTTCGGGTGCCGCCGCCGGCCATGCCGCATACAGCAGCACGGCCGCGACGACGGCCCCAGCGCAGGCGTTGCGTAAGCCTGGACCGGGGCGCATGGTTACAGCCCGAAGATGATGCCGGCGATATTGTCGTAGATCGGGTAGACGCCGGAGGTAGGCTGCAGCCAGCCGATCACGTCGAAGTGGTCGTAGGTGCTGTAGTAGCCCAGGTAGTTCCAGCTGCCGCGCACCGAGCTGCCGTTGTAGTTGCGCACGGGCTGGCCGGCGGGCGCCTTCATGCTCACCGTGTTGACCACGCCGTCGTTGGCGAACCAGCTGCTGTCGATCAGCACGCGGCTCGGATCGGTCTGCGTGTACGAGCCCATGCCGCGCTGCAGGATGGACGGCACCACCCACTCGCCGGCCGTGTTTTTGAGGAAGAAGATCATGTCGTCGCGCGCATACTGGTAGCTGCTGCTCTGGAACGGCGCGATGATGCGGTCGGTGCCGTTGCAGCACCAGCTGCCTTGCTCCGTGGCGTCGCTGCCGATCGAGTAGTAGTAAACGTTGGGCGACGTCTTCACCCAGTTATTGAGTTCGCGCGCGCCATCCGGCCCCAGGTCCCACTGGGCCGAATCGTGATTGGCCAGTTGCCAGAACGACGCGCCCTGGGTGCGGGCGAGGAAGTCGCTGATCGATTCGCTGGGGCCCTGCGCCAGGCCAAACTGTTCGAGGCGGAATTTGTAGATCGGATTGGTGCTGCCGCCCAGTCCCGCCACCTCGACGATCTTGCCCGCCAGTTCAGATACCTTGGGCACGTAATCCACGATCACGTCGCGCAGCGTGGTGCCGTTGTGGGGCGTGGAGATGGTGGTGGCGCTCTTGACCCAGCCCACCTTGCCGCCCGCGTACAATTCACCGCTGCCTTCATTGCCGTTGGGCGAACCGTTCTCCATCAACTGGATCATGGTGCGGATGGTCTGGCCACCCTGGCTGTGCGAAATCAGGTGCAGCGGATGGTTGGCGTCCCACGCTGGATACAGGGCCAGCGGATAGTGGTTGGGATTGTTGTTCGGATCGGCGGCCCAGCATTTGCCGGCCGGCGTCTGGATCGCGCCAAACGCGGCGTAGGCGGCCGTGTGCTTGAAGCCATAGTCGGCGCAGCCGCCCTTGATCTGGTAGTACAGCTCCACCGCGCGGTCCCAGTTGGAGCTGACCGGTCCCACGCCGGCCACGTAGACCTGGTGGTTGGCGCCGCTCAGGTGGCCGGCGATGTCGTTGGTGCCGCCCCAGTACAGGAAGCCGGTGCCTTGCAGTTCATCCGTGCCGAAGCCGAGGAAGCCGTGCACCATCACCACCGGATAGTTGTTGGCGGCTTGCACCTGCGGCACGGCCAGGCAGGCCGCCGCCACCGTCAATTGCGCCACGTGGCTTGCCGCTTGCAATACGATCCTTCGCATCATGTTGTCTCCATTTTTACGTTTATGTTTTGGGTGAGCTGATTTCAACACGAATGCACCGGGCGTCCGGCGCGCACGTCTGTTCGCGGCAAGCCAACCGCATGGCCACGCAAGCCACGCCGGGGCGTGCGTAGCGCGAACTCAGTATGCACGTTGCGGGCGCATTGTGGGCATGGCACAACACGCGCGCCGCATCATAACCGACCAGCGGTAACAAGGATTACGCGATGGTGTGTAGCGCCACGCGCAAGGCTGCGATAGATCAAAGGCGGTGCTCGGCAGCGGCCTAGCATGTTCCCATGGTGGCTGCGGCGGCACTCCGTCCGGAGTGGGCGGCACCGATGCAGGAGGGCTGGCCATGACTGTCTTTATCGATACCAGCGGATTGTCCGATGTGGCCTTCGGCGACCTGTTTACGGCCACCGGCAGCGACAGCGGCCTTGGTGAAGTCAATGTCCCCACCGACAGCACCGTGTTCCAGGTCACTTATGTGGAAACGGCCGGCGCGCCTGCCACGGCAGACCGGATCAACCAGTTGGTCAACACGGACTTCGGCGTGCCGATCGTGATCAGCGCGCTTAACGACGGCACCGATCCCATCACCGGCATCGACCTGACGACGGTGGCCGGCGAAACCTATATTGACAGCAGCAGCGGCATTTCCATCGTGCGCGTCGTGTACGACGCCAGCCAGTGCCTCGGCTCCGGCTTTTTCGTCTTCGACGTGAACGGCAAGCAGATCACCTTTCCCGGTCCGGTGCTGCTGTATCACGAGCTGTCGCACGCGCTGCGGGCCGCCACCGGCACCACCCAGAGCAACGACGAGATTCCGGCCGAGACGGACGAGAATGTGCTGCGCAGCCAGGAAGGCCTGTGCCTGCGCGATGTGAACAACCACGGCGGCGGTTGCGGCGCGGGCGACACCTGCGGCGGCACCGTGAACGGCTGCTTCATCGTCTCGGCCACCACCGGTTCGCCCGAGTCGGAGGAAGTGCAACGGTTGCGGGCGTTGCGCGAGCTGGTGGCCGGCACCACCGGCCTGGGCGCCACGCTGATCGAGCGCATCTACGCGGAGTATTACCAGTTCAGTCCCGCCATCGCCGGCCGCCTGGGGCACGACGCGCTCGCGCGCCAGGCCGTGTTGCTGGTGGCCGTGCGGCCCTTGCTGGCGTGGTATACGCTGGCCGGCATCCTCGCCTTCGATGGCGATGGCAACGGCGCCGATCAGGCCATGCGCGACCTGGAGCGGGCTTGCCCGCGCTACCTGGGCCGCACCTCCGTGGCCGGCGTGCTGGCCGGGCTGCGCGCCGGCCAGCCGCTGCCGGACAAGATGCCGCCGCTGCTGCATAGCTTCGCGGCCGACGTGCGCAAGGCGGCCGTGCTGCCCAATGCCGGCTGGGCCATCCTCGATCCGCTGGCGCGGGCCTGGGGCGCGGCCGGCGCGCGGCGCGACGTGCGCGCCGAGGTGGCGCAATGGCTGGCCGACGCACCGCTCGACCAGCTGGCCCGGCCCGCCGAGGCACTGCTGGATGGCGAGCTGGCCGCGCTGGCCGGCCTGTTCGATTTCCGTCCTGACGCGCGGCGCGCGCTGGGTGCGCGGTTGGCGCTAGCCTGGCCGCAAGCCATCAGCGCGCTGGCGCGCCATGGTTTCATTTGAACCGAGGTGCATGATGACGATCCAACCGTTGAATATCCTGGGCGCCGAACTGCAGCGCCGCAGCGCCGAAGCGCTGAGCGCGGCCGCGCCGTGCGACCGCGAACCGCGCCAGTTGCTGGTGGAAGTGGATAACCCCGGCGGCACGCCGCTGCACGTGTGGACCAGCCGGCGCGCCTACGAGTACGACGCCGCCAGCGGTGTGCTCACGCTGTACCTGACCGAGCGCACGCCGGCGCTGCCCGACACCATCAAGATGATTTCCGACCATCCGCGCACGCCCAGCCAGGTCGAGGTGCCGCCGCACAGCCGCGCCAAGCTGGAGCTGGCCGTGCCGTCCGTAATACGGCGCCGGGTGCCGGGCAAGGGGCTGGGCATGGCGTTCGTGGAGGAAGCCATCACGCGGATCGAGCAGGTCGATCTGCACATCCAGTTCGCGGACGCGCCATTCACCAAGCCGCCCGACGCGACGCCCGAGGAACACCGCCAGCGCCTGCGCACGCAGGGTGAACTTGCGCGGGCCACCATCAGTCCCACCGGAACGAAGGAGTAAGCATCATGGCATCGATCGACGACGTATTCCACCAACTCCAGGCGGTCAACACCAACCTGTCCACGCTGCATGCGGACGGCATCGCTGAAACCAACGCCACCAACCAGGTCAAGAGCAGCGTCGACACGGTCGATGCCGACATCAAGGCCGGCTTCAACGCCACGGTCCAGGGCCTGACCACCATCGCGCTGATCGACATCGAAGCGGTCAAGCTGCTGTTCCACCTTACGCAGCAGACCGACACGGTGATCTGCACGCTGGAGAATATCTCACGCAACACCTGCGCCATGCTGACCCAGATGACCATCCAAACCCAGTTGCAACAGCGCATGGCCGACAACCTGGACGCGATCCGCGCCATGGAGGAGGCCGAGCACCCGGCGGCGGCGCTCGAGCGCGCGCGGCTGGCCGCGTTGCAGGCCGAGATCGAGCGCTGCTGCCCGCCGGAGCAAACGCCGCCGGCCTGTACCTACCAGCCATGCCCGAAAGTGGAGCGGGCCAAGATGCCGGACTTGCCCAAGGTGGGGGGCGATGGCAACCGTCCGCCTGGCCCCAACTAGTCAACCTGGCCGCCATGCGCGCGGCCGATCGCCCCCGGGAGGCCATGCGTGACCATCTTTCTCGACCTGGCGGGCCAGACGGCCACCGCCTTCAACAATTTCGACATCGTGTCCGGCCAGAGCGGCGGCGTGGGCCTGCTCGACGTGGTGGGCGACGCCACCATGAAGCAGCTCACCTACGACGACGTGAGCGGCCAGTTGCCCACGGCGGACCGTTTGAGCGCGTTGGTGAATACGGACTTCGGCGCGCCCATCATCGTCACAGCGCTCAACGGCGGCAACGATCCGTACAAGGGCAACGACATCACCGGCAATGCGCAGGCCTACACCGACCACAGTCCCGGCCACCTGGTGATCCGCATCGTGTATGACGTGAGCCAGTGCTGCGGCAAGGGTATCGTGGCGCGCAACATTAACGGCGACAACATCACCGTGCCCAATCCCGTGCTGCTGTATCACGAGATGGCGCACGTGTTCCTGGAAGTGAATCATCAGCCCGATGTGGAAGCGACCGTGATCGGTGACGAGAACGTGCTGCGCGCCCAGTTGGGCCTATGCCTGCGCAACGTGAACGACCATGAAGGCGGTTGCGGCGACGGCAGCGATTGCGGCGGCAGCGACGGCGGCGCCGACAGCGGGCCGCCGCCGGGCGGCTGCGCGGCCGGCACCACGACCGTGTGTTTTGTCGTGTCGGCCGCCACCGGCTCGCCCCAGTCGGACGAAGTGCACCTGCTGCGCCAGTTGCGCGCACGTGTGGCCGCCCGTTCCCTCTTGGCCGCGCGCCTGATCGACGCCGTGTATGCCGAATATGCCCAGTTCAGTCCCGCCATCGCCAATCGCATTGAGGGCGACGTGCTGGCGCGGCGGGCCGTGTTGCTGGCCGTGGTGCGGCCCTTGCTGGCCTGGTACAGCCTGGCCGGTGCGCTGGCTTTCGACGGGCGCGGCGACACGGCCAGGCGGGCGGCGCGCGTGCTGGCCAACGCCTGTCCCCGTTACGTGGGCAACGCCTTGCTGGTGGAGGTGCTCGACAGCCTGGCGACGGGCCGCGCGCTGCCGGCCGCCGCCTCGCCCCTGCTGCGGGGACTGGGGCCGGAACTGCGCACCGCGTCCGGCCTGCGCTGCGCGCGCTGGGCCGTGTTCGATCCGCTGGTGCGGGCGTGGCGCGCGGCGAATGGCGCGCACGGTGGGCACGGTGCGCACGGTGCGTATGCGGTGAGTGTGGTGGAGGAGGTGGGGCAGTGGCTGTCGCAGGCGCCGTTTGAGCTGGTGCCCGCCATCGCGCCACGGGATGATGGCGTGACGTCCAGCGCCGGCGCGTCCGACGAGGACTGGCTGGCGCTGGCCGGCCTGTATGGCTTCCAGCCGGCCGCGCTGCGGGCGCTGGGTACGCGGCTGGCGGCGGCCTGGCCGCAGGCGGGCGCCATGCTGGCGCGCTGCGGCTATCTGTGAGTCTGGGTCAGGCATCCACCTCGGCGCCGGCCAGGAAACCGGCGATCATCTCGTTGACGACAGCCGCATGGGTGATGGGCGCCATGTGGCCGCCCTTGGTCTGCATGGCCGCCGCGTTGGGCAGGGCGGCCGCCAGTTCGGCTGCCAGGCGGCGCGTGGAGGCCGGGCTGGCGGCGCCGGACATGACCAGCGCCGGCATCGTCAGGCCAGCCAGGTCGGCCAGCGTGGCCGGTTCACCCAGCAAGGCTTCGAAATCCAGCTTGACCTTGGCGATTTGCGCCGTGAAGCGCTGCTGCTGCGTTTCCGGCAGCGAGTCGAACACACCTTCCCGGTTCCAGTAATCGATGAACACGCGGGTGGCGTCGTGCGGGCTGGCGGCGCGCGCGATGGCGCCCACCACGGCCTCGATCTCGCGCCGCGCCGGATCGGCCGCCGGCAGCAGGTGGAAGGCCACCGGCTCGAACACAGTCAGCGACAGCACCCGTCGCGGCATCTGGCGCGCCAGGCGCAGGGCGGTGGCGCCGCCGTAGGAGTGGCCCACCAGATGGAACGGTTCGCCCGGCGCCAGGTGGGCCGCGATGGCGGCATTGATGGCGTCCACCTCGTGGCCCAGCGTGTAGGGCCCGTCCACGGCTGGAAATGGCGACTTGCCATAGCCGAGCAGGTCGACGGCGATGCAGCGGAAGCCCGCTTCCTGGCGGGCCATCAGGTCGGCCCACTGGGCGCGGGAACTCATGGAGCTGTGGAGCAGGACGAGGGCGGGCCGCGCGTCCGGCGGCAGGGCGGTGGTGATCATAACGGACGGTTGAAAAATCAAAGCGGGCATTATACGCGCCAGCCACTCATACCGAAATCGATATCAATTTTGAAATAAATGTCATTAGTACGATATTTGCCTTTCTCCTACCATCTCTGAACAGTAACGGCCGATACAGGCCGGGCGGCATGCCCGACGATCCCGTTGGCGGCGCCAAGAATGGTAAAAAAACCTCAAGGAGACAGGTATGACTTTCACTCGCAGAACCATCCTGGCCGCGGCCGTCCTCGCCGCCTGCGCCGCTTCCCCGTTGACCGCGTTCGCCGCCAAGCCGCTGGTGATCGGTTTTTCCCAAGTGGGCGCCGAGAGCGAATGGCGCACCGCCAATACCGTCTCGATCAAGGACGCCGCCAAGAAGGCCGGCGTGACGCTCAAGTTCGCGGACGCCCAGCAAAAGCAGGAAAACCAGGTCAAGGCGATCCGCTCCTTCATCGCGCAAAAGGTCGACGTGATCGCCTTCTCGCCGGTGGTGGAATCGGGCTGGGACACGGTGCTGCGTGAGGCCAAGGCGGCCAAGATTCCCGTCATCCTGACCGACCGCGCCGTCAGCGTGACGGACGACAGCCTGTACGTCACCTTCATCGGTTCGGACTTCGTGGAAGAGGGCCGGCGCGCCGGCAAGTGGCTGCTGGAGCACGCGAAGAACACGGCGCCTGACGGCACCGTCAACATCGTCGAGCTGCAAGGTACGGTCGGTTCCGCACCGGCCATCGACCGCAAGAAGGGCTTCGAGGACGTGATCGCCGCCAATCCCAAGTTCAAGGTGATCCGCTCGCAGACGGGCGACTTCACCCGCGCCAAGGGCAAGGAAGTGATGGAAGCGTTCCTGAAGGCGGAAGGCAAGAAGATCAATGTGCTGTATGCGCACAATGACGACATGGCCATCGGTGCCATCCAGGCGATCGAGGAAGCGGGCCTGAAGCCGGGCGTGGATATCACCATTGTTTCGATCGACGGCGTGAAAGGCGCGTTCGAGGCGATGATCGCCGGCAAGCTGAACGTTACGGTGGAATGCAGCCCCTTGCTGGGTCCACAGCTGATGCAGATCGCGGCCGACGTGGTGGCCGCCAAGCCGGTCCCGAAACGCATCACCACCCAGGAGGGGGTGTTCCCGGCTGAAATCGCGGCCAGGGAATTCCCGAACCGTAAGTACTGACACGCCATGAGCTTGTCCCTCAGTGACACTGGCGCCGCCCCGGCGCCAGCATCGGCGCGCGTATCGCTTGCGCCGGTGCTGGAGCTGCGCGGCATCTGCCAGTCCTTCCCCGGCGTGAAAGCCCTCAACAACGTCGCGCTGCGCCTGTATCCGGGCGAAGTGCATACGCTGATGGGGCAGAACGGTGCCGGCAAGTCGACCCTGATCAAAGTGCTGACCGGCGTCTACACGCCCGACCAGGGCCAGATCCTGCTCGATGGACGGCCGATCCGTCCGGCCTCCACGCTGGAAGCCCAGCAGCTGGGCATCAGCACCGTGTACCAGGAAGTGAACCTGTGTCCCAACCTGTCGGTGGCCGAGAATATCTTCATCGGCCGCTATCCGCGCAAGTGGGGCCAGGTCGACTGGGGCGCCATGCGGCGCCAGGCGGCCGACCTGCTCAAGCAATTGCAGATCGAGGTGGACGTGACGGCGCCGCTGGCGCGCTATCCGCTGGCGATCCAGCAGATGGTGGCCATCTCGCGCGCCATCAGCGTATCGGCGCGGGTGCTGATCCTGGACGAACCCACTTCCAGCCTGGACGAAAACGAAGTCGACCTGCTGTTCGCCGTGCTGCGCAAGCTGCGCGCGCAAGGCATGGCGATCCTGTTCGTGACCCACTTCCTGGACCAGACCTATGCGATCTCGGACCGCATCACCGTCATGCGCAACGGCGAACGGGAAGGGGAGTACACCTGCGCCGAGCTGTCACGGCTGGCGCTGGTGAACAAGATGATCGGTGCGCCGGCGGACGCCGCCGATGCCGATATTGTGGACGCCGCCGGCGCGAATGGCGGCGCGCCAGCCCACACCGGCGGCACGCCGTTCCTGCGGGCGCGCGGGCTGGGCCGCAAGGGCGCGCTGGCGCCGCTCGACATCGACCTGCGCCAGGGCGAGATGCTGGGCCTGTGCGGCCTGCTCGGCTCCGGCCGCACGGAGGCGGCGCGGCTGCTGTTCGGCGCCGACCGTGCCGACAGCGGCGCCATCGCCATCGACGGCACAGAGCGCGGCTTCCAGTCACCGCGCGACGCCATCGCGGCCGGCGTGGGTTTCTGTTCGGAAGACCGCAAGCATGAAGGCGCCATTCTCGAACTGAGCGTGCGCGAGAACATCGTGCTGGCCCTGCAGGCACGCGGCGGCCTGCTGCGCGCCATCCCATTGCAACGCCAGCAGGCGATGGCCCGGGAATACGTGCAGGCGCTGGGCGTGAAGACGGCCAGCATCGAGACGCCGATCGGCATGCTCTCCGGCGGCAACCAGCAAAAGGTGCTATTGGCACGCTGGCTGGCCACGGCGCCCAAGATGCTGATCCTGGACGAACCCACGCGCGGCATCGACGTGCGTGCCAAGCAGGAGATCATGGACTACGTGGCCGCGCTGTGCCGCAAGGGCATGGCGATCCTGTTCATTTCCTCCGAACTGCCGGAAGTGCTGCGCTATAGCGACCGGGTGGTCGTCATGCGCGACCGCAAGGCGTGCGGCGAATACCAGCGCGGTGCGCTGGACGAAACCTCGGTGCTGCAAGTGATCGCGGCGGGAGAACATAGTGCATGAAACCTTGAATCCGCCGGCGGCCGACGCGAGCCTGCTGGCGGCGCGTGGCCCGCTCGCGGCCACCTCCGCAACATCGGCCGCATCGGCCAAATCGGTTACATCGGCCCTGTCGTCGCTGGTGGCGATATTTGTGCGCCACCCGCTGGCGCGGCCCGTGGCGGCGCTGGCGCTGTTGCTGCTGCTCGATTTGCTGCTGGTGCCGGACTTCTTCCGGCTCACGCTGCGCGACGGCCACCTGTATGGTAGCGTGATCGACATCGTCAACCGCGCCGCGCCGCTGATGCTGGCGGCGCTGGGCATGACGCTGGTGATCGCCACCCGCGGCATCGACATCTCGGTGGGCGCAGTGGTGGCCATCAGCGGCACGGTGGCCGCCATGCTGATCGGCGGCACCCTGACCATGGACCACGGCGTGCCCCGCTACGTGAGCAATATGCCGATGGGCTGGGCGCTGTGCCTGGCCATGGGCGCGGCGCTGCTGTGCGGCGCGTGGAATGGCTTGCTGGTGGCGGGCCTGGGCCTGCAACCGATCGTCGCCACGCTGATCCTGATGGTGGCCGGGCGCGGCCTGGCCCAGCTGCTCACCGACGGGCAGATCGTTACCGTCTACTACCAGCCGTTCTTCTTCATCGGCAGCGGCTACCTGTTTGGCTTGCCGTTCGCGCTATACCTGGTGGCGGCCGTCTTCGCCGTCACGGCACTGTTGATGCGCAAGACGGCGCTGGGCCTGTTCATCGAGGCGGTCGGCATCAACCCGGTGGCGGCGCGCCTGGCCGGGGTGCGCACGGCCACGCTGGTCTTCTTCGCCTACCTGTTCTGCGGCGCCTGCGCCGGCCTGGCCGGCCTGATGATCAGCTCCAACATCAAGAGCGCGGACGCCAACAACGCCGGCATGCTGCTGGAGCTGGACGCGATCCTGGCCGTCACGCTGGGCGGCACTTCGCTGGCGGGCGGCAAATTCAGTTTGCTGGGTGGCGTGGTCGGGGCGCTCATCATCCAGACCCTGACCTACACCATCTATTCGCTGGGCTGGCCGCCGGAAGTGAACATGGTGCTCAAGTCGGTGGTGGTGTTCCTGGTCTGCCTGTCGCAGTCGCCGGAATCGGGAAAAATGTGGCGGCGCCTGTTCCCCCGCCGCGCGCAAGGAGATGCGGCATGACGACGCTTGCACCACGTGGGCGCGCCTTGCTGGCGTCGCCGTACTTCACTTCCCTGGTCACGTTGCTGCTGTTGCTGGTGCTGCTGGGCGCTGGCGGCGTCGCCTATCCGGGCCTGCTGGCGCCGCAGGTGATGCTCAACCTGCTGATCGACAACGCCTTCCTGCTGGTGATCGCGGTCGGCATGAGCTTCGTGATCCTGTCCGGCGGGATCGACCTGTCGGTCGGTTCGGTGCTGGCGCTGAGCACCATGGTGGCCGCCACGCTGCTGCACAAGTGGCATGTGCACCCGCTGCTGGTGATCGCGCTGGTGCTGGCGCTGGGCGCGGGCCTGGGCGCCGCCATGGGCGCCTTGATCCACTACTTCCGGCTGCAGCCCTTCATCGTCACGCTGGCGGGCATGTTCCTGGCGCGCGGCCTGTGCTACCTGATCAGCATTAACTCGATCACCATCGACGACCCGCTGTTCGTGCTGATGTCGCGCACCCAGCTTGGTTTCCTGGGCGGCTACGTTTCGCCCGGCGTGGTGGTGGCCCTGCTGGTGCTGGCGCTGGCCATCTACGTGGCGCACTTCACGGCGTTCGGCCGCACCGTGTATGCGATCGGCGGCAACGAGCAGTCGGCACGGATGATGGGATTGCCCGTGGCGCGCACCAAGGTGCTGATCTACGCCTGCAGCGGCGCCTGCGCGGCGCTGGCCGGGGTGCTGTTCGCGTTTTACATGCTGTCCGGGTACGGCCTGCACGCGCAGGGCACGGAACTGGACGCGATCGCCGCCGTCGTCATTGGCGGCGCCTTGCTGACGGGCGGCTATGGCTATGTGGCGGGGGCCTTGTCCGGGGTGCTGGTGCTGGGCACGATCCAGACCCTGATCGCCTTCGATGGCACGCTCAGCTCCTGGTGGACCCGGATCGTGATCGGCGCGCTGCTGTTCATCTTTTGCCTGGTGCAGCGGGTGCTGGCCATGGGGGCGGCGGGGCGGACACGCTCGCTGCCCTGAACCGCTACCTTGAACCGCTGAACTGAACCGTCGCCTGAACTCGCCGGCTGTCTCGGCCATGCAACGGCGGGCGGCGGTCCACCCACCGCCGCCGCGCGCCGAAAACTTGGCGTTTGACAACCTCCGCTGCCTTGTTGATACTCTCAAGATATAACGAGATGTGCGAGGCGAGCGATGGGACGATGGCGGCTGTTGGTGGCAGGGGTGTTGGTCGCCGCGTGCGCCGCTTGCCGTGCCGACAACGGCGTGGAACCGGGCGTGATCAAGATCGGCATGGCCAATGCCCTCAGCGGACCGGCCGCCGGCCTGGGCTTGCAACTGCGGGCCGGCGCCCACGCTTATCTCGACAAGGTCAACGCCGCTGGCGGCGTGCATGGCCGCCGCATCAACCTGGTCAGCATGGACGATGGCTACGATCCCCAGCAGACCGTGGCCGCCACCCGTACCCTGCTGGACGTGCACAAGGTCTTCGCGCTGTTCGGCTACGTGGGTACGCCCACCTCCACCGCCGCCGTACCGTTGGCCGCGCAGCGCGGTGTGCCCTATCTGTTCCCGTTCTCCGGCGCCGAGTTCCTGCGCCACCCCGTGCAGCCGGTGGTGTTCAACCTGCGCGCTTCCTATTACGACGAGGCGGAAGCGCTGGTGGCCCAGGCCACGGCCGGGCATGCGGACGCCCGTATCGCGCTGTTCCTGCAGGATGACGAATTCGGCGAGGCCGGCAAGGCTGGCGTGCTGCGCGCGCTGCAAAAGCGCAACCTGAAACTGGCGCAGGAAGTACGCTTCCAGCGCAATACCATCGACGTCAGTGGAGGCCTGGACAAGCTGCTGCGCCAGCCGCCGGACACGGTGATCTTCATCGGCACCTACCGGCCGCTGGCCATGCTGTTGCGGCGCGCCCGCTCGGCCGGGTTGAAGTCGCATTTCATGGCCGTGTCGTTCACCGGCACCAGCGAATTGATCAAGCATGCGGGCGTGGATGGCGAGGGCGTGATCCTGAGCCAGGTGATGCCGTCGCCGGCCGACGCCACCGATCCGCTGGTGCGCCAGTACCAGGCCGACGTGGTGCCGGCCGCGCGCAACTACGGTTCACTGGAAGGCTATGCGGACGCGATGCTGCTGGTGGAAGCGCTGCGCCGTTGCGGCAACACGCCCACCCGTGAACATTTGTTGAAAGCACTGGAGCAGACGAAAATGACGCTGGGCGACACCCCGGTCGCCTTCAGCGCGCACGACCACCAAGGCTGGAGCCGGGTCTACCTGACCCAGCTCAAGGATGGCATGGCCACGCCGCTGCGCCAGCCCTAGTCTCCTGGCACCGCTCAGTGGCGCGCCGGCCCCGCCGTGTGCAGTTGCTTGTGCAGTTTGCGCAGGAACAGCCAGACCCCGGCCATCACCAGCGGCACCATCAGCCCGGTCAGCAATTCCGGGTTGACGGGCAGGTTGGCCGCCTTCAACGCCTTGCCCGCGTAGCCCACCAATCCCAGCGAATAGTAGGAAATGGCCACCACCGACAAGCCTTCCACGGCTTGCTGCAAGCGCAGTTGCTGGGCCGAGCGGGTGTCGAGCGATTGCAGGATCTTGCGGTTCTGGCGTTCCTGCTCGATGCCGACCCGGGTGCGCAGCAGGTCGTTGCTGCGCGCGATACGGATGGCCAGCGCTTCCTGCCGCCGCGCCACCGAGGTGCAGGTGTGCATGGCCGGCGCCAGCCGCCGGCCCATGAATTCCTCCAGCGTGGGCATGCCTTCGATGCGCACTTCGCGCAGTTCCTGGATGCGGGCCTGCACCAGGCTGAAATACGCTTGCGCGGCGCCGAAGCGGTAGCTGTTGTTGACCGACAGTTCCTCCACCCGTGCCGCCAGGCTGGTGATGCTGTGCAGTAGTTGCTGTTCCTCCTTGCTGTCGCGCGCCACGGCGGTGGTCGAGACGTCATGGTCGCTTTGCACCAGGGTGGCAGTTAACCCGGCCAGTTCATTTTCCACCGCGTTCAAGGCCGGCTGGGTCGCTTCCGCCTGGGGCAGGGCCAGCAGCGCCATCATGCGGTAGGTTTCGATTTCCAGCAGCTTGCCCACCAGGCGGCCGGCCTGCGATTCGCGCAGGGCCAGGTCGCGCACTACAAAGCGCGAGAAACCATCTGGCTGGATCAGGAAGTCGGTCCAGATCTCGCCGCCATGTTCCACGCTGCTGCCCACCAGGTTGCCCTGGAATAGTTCGCGCATGGCCGCCACGTCGGCCGGCTCGGCGGCGCCGCTGTTGGTCAGCGCCACATGGGCCGCCACGATGATCTTGCCGTGCAGGCTGGCCAGCCATTCCTGCGGCACGTGGCGCAGCGGCGGCTGGCGGAACGCGTGGCGCCAGTCCGCCTCGCCTTGCGCCTGTTCGACGAAGGTGTAGGTGGCGAACTCCGTGTGGCACTCCCACTTGAGGCGGAAGCGGCCGAAGTCATGGTAGAAGTAGCGCGCCTGCTGGTGCGGCACGGCCACGCCGAAGTGGCGGCACAGCTCCTGCAGGATCGCGTGCTGGGCCGCGCGGTGGTTGGCGCCGGCCACTTCCTGCGGCGCGTACAGGGCGAAATGGGTCAGCGTTTCCGGCGCGTCCAGCTTGAGGAAGGGACGCGAATGGATCTCGGCCGCGAGCGGCACGCGCATTGCATGGTTCAGTTTGGAGAAATCGGCATAGTCGCGGTAAGCGTCGGACATGGGCGCCCCAGTAGGATGGTCGGATGGATGGTTGCGGAGCAGTATATCGGGCCCCCCACAGGGGCACAACCGTGCGATGACATGACTGTCTATACAACGTCGTGCATCACGTGGCGGGTCAGCGGGCCGGCAGGTCAGCGGGGCACGGTGACGGTCAGCTGGCGGCTGGCATCCCAGGTGCCGGCGGCCGTGTCGAGCCGGAACACGGTGAACGGCACCTGGCCCACGATGTCGCCATGGCTGTCCCAGTCCACGGCCGCGTAGGCGCCGCTGTAGTTGACGTCCTGGCCCTGGCGCACCAGGGCCAGCGCGGCGCCGATGTCTTCCGGGCGCACCGTCTGGCCGGGCCCGTTCATCACGTCGCGCAAGGTGGCGCGCACCATGGGGCCGGTGGGGCTGGCCGTCTGGTTGAGGAGGCCGGCCCGTTCGATCGCCAGCGCCATCACCATCACGATGTCGTACACGGGCGCCGTGAAGTCCTGCGGCTCGGCGCCGTACTGGGCCAGGTAGCGGGTACGGAAGCTCTGGTAGGACGGGTTGTCGTAGGCGCCGATGGTGGCCGCCGCGCCGATCGCGCCGCCCACGATCCGGGCCGGGTCGGCCAGGTTGTCGAGGAAGGTCTGGTTGCCGGCCGCCGTGCCGGGCAGCAGCCACAGGGCCGGGTTCTGGTAGGGCAGCGCTTCGTTGAGCACGTTGGCGGAAATGTCGGCCGCCAGGATGCCGTTCAGGATCACGTCCGGCTGGGCGTCGTACACCTGTTTCAGGTAGCTGTCGAAACCGTTCTTCTGGCCGAACGGGATGGCGACGGTGCGTACCACCTGGCCACCGAGCGCCTGGAACGCGGGCGCGAACAGGCTCGCCAGGCCGGCGCCGAAAGCGTCGCCCGCGTTCACCAGCACCACGGCGCGGCGCTTGCCGGCGTCGTAGGCCAGGCGCGCCAGCACGGGCGTGGCGTCCACGTCGGATACGCCGACCCGGAAGATCAGGTCATCGTCGGCGATGGTGCTCAGGGTGGGCGAGGAACTCGATTCCGTCAAAATGGGCACGCCCTTGCGTTTCGCCTGCGGCAGCAGGTTGAGCACGCGGGTGGAGGTGGACACGTTGAGCATGGTCACGCCCGCATCCAGCAATTGCTGGCCCATGTCCTGGGCTTCGGCGTTGTCGCGCGCCACCAGCGCGATGGCGTTCAGGCGCTTGCCCAGCACCCCGCCGGCGTCGTTGATCTGCCTGGCCGCCAGCAGGAAGGCGTCGCGGGTGGAAGTGCGCCAGCCCACGCAGCCGATGTTGATGGCGGCCGGATCGACCATGGCCAGGATGGGATTGGCCGGCAGCGCGGTGGTGGCGTCGCCCGTGCCGCCGCCACCGCAGGCGGCCAGGGCCAGCATGGCCAGCAGCGACAGGCAGGCCGTACGCCGGCTGGCCGAGGGGGCGCAGCGGGCGGCGCGGCGCGCGGCCGCCTTAGTAGCGGTATTCATATTGCACTCCCAGGCGCCGGCCCGCCGATGGGTAATCGATGCCGCCCACGCCGGGATCGACATAGCGGCTGTTCCACAAATCGCGCAATTGCAGCCGCAGTTGGGCGCGCTGGTTGATGGTCCAGCGCGCCGTCAGTGTGCTGTCCACATAGCCGGATAACTGGTAATCCTGGTTAGCCAGCAGCACGTTGGCGGTGGCCGCCGGGCGCGCGCCCACGTAGCGGTTGTCCAGGCTGACGAGCAGGCGTTGCCCCAACAGGCCAACGCTGGCGCCGAAATTGGCGCTGTTGGCGGGGAACAGCGCGCCGCCGGGGCGCTGCGCCAGCGGCGCCAGCGTGTAGCGGTTCAAGCTGCGGCGGTTGTTGGCGCGGCTGACGTTGGCGTAGCCGTTGAAGCCTTCGCGCTGGTAGCGCAGTTCCAGTTCCAGCCCGTTCACGGTACTGTCGCTGCTGTTGCGGGCCACCAGGTTGAAGAACGCCTGTTCCAGCGTCACCAGGTCGCGCACCCGGGTATGGTAGGCCGTCAGCGTACCGTTCCAGTGCGGTGCGGCCGGGGTGCTCAGTTGCGCTTCCAGCGTGCGCGCCTGCTGCGGCGCCAGCGCCGGATTGCCGCTGATGTCGCCCGGCTGCACGGCCGTGCGGTACAACAGTTCCGGCGACGGCGCCTGGAACGCCGTGCCGCCCAGCAGTTTGACGCCCCAGTCTCGCACGCTGCCCACCACGCCGGCCCGCAGCGAGGTCTGGGTGCCGTACACGGAGTGGTGGTCGGCGCGCGCGCCGGCGATCGCTTGCCATGACGCCAAGAGCGGGAACTGCCACTGCAGGTACAGGCCGCTGTTGCGCAAGGTACGCTGGCCCGGTTCGCTGAGCTGGAACAGGCTGGCGTCGGCGATGCGGTAGCGCTGGAACGATACCAGTGTCTCGCGGTCGTGCAGCAGGTCCGCGCCCAGCAACAAACTGTTGTTGTCGCCCGGCTGCCACAGCCACTCGGCGCTGGCATCCACGGCATGGTAGCCCAGGTC
Organism: Rugamonas apoptosis; assembly: GCF_014042355.1. Lineage (GTDB taxonomy): Bacteria > Pseudomonadota > Gammaproteobacteria > Burkholderiales > Burkholderiaceae_D > Rugamonas > Rugamonas apoptosis. The sequence continues at coordinate 160,319 of NZ_JACEZU010000011.1, read as the reverse complement.
GCGCAGCAGGTAGTAGTCGCTGGCGCCGGTGCGCACCCGGTCGCCGTCGCCCGGTTCGCCCTGGCCGTAGCTGACGCTAGCGCGCAACGTGTTGCGTTGGTCCAGCCGGCCCGTGTAGTTCAGGCGCACAAAGCCCTGTTGCAGTTGCACGTGGGTGGGGGGACGCAGCAGGGGATTGAGGCTGGCGTAAACGTTGTCGCTGTCCTGGCGCTGCCAGTACAGGCTGGCGCCCAGTTCGTCGCGTTCGCCTTGCCAGCCGCCCCGCAGGTACAGCGTGCGCGGCGCGCTGTCGTCCTGCGGGCTGGTCGCCACGGCCGCGTAACGCGCGTAGTCGGGCGAGATGCGGGGCAGGGTCTGGCCGCCCCGGTCCAGCCGCGCGCCCTGCGCACCCCAGGCGCCCCACCAGGGGCCGTGCTGCACATTGCCACTGCCGCTGGCGATGGTGACGTTACGGCCATCCTTATCCCATTCGTGGCTCAGGGCCAGGCGCTGTTCGGTGCCGCCGCTGCGCGTGATGACGTTGACGGCGCCCAGCAGCGCGTCGGCGCCGTACAACACGGACACGGGGCCGCGCACGATCTCGATACGCTCGATCATGCTGATGGGGATGAATTCCAGTCCCGTCCACTGCTGCTGGCTGCTGCGGAACGCGATGGGCTGGCCGTCGAGCAGGATCTTGATGCCGCGGCTGGCCGCCTGGGCCCCGGTGTTGATGCCGCGCACACCGAAGTTATGGTTCAGGCCATCGTCGCCTTCGACCAGGCCGGCCACGTGGGACAGGGCTTCGGCCACGCTCTGGTAGCCGTAGCGGGCCAGGTCGTCGGCCGTGATCAGGGTGACGACGGCGGGCGCCGCATACAGCGGGGTGGCGGTCTTGGTGGCCGTCTGCACCTTGACGCTGCGCAGCTGGTCCAGGCTCAGTTCGAACACCGTGTCTTCTTCGCTGGCCAGGGCGGGCCGGCTCGCGGCGGCGGCCACTACCAGCGATACCAGCGATACCAGCGTCAACTCGGCCAGCCGGATGAGCGGGCGCGGCGCTCTTGCTGCGGGCGGGCGGGATGGGCGGTGCGTGGCCAAGCTGGTATTCCTTCGTGATCGGCGGGGGAGCTCCCTGCCGACCAGTATTCCCGATTTCGGACGGCGCCACAAGCGCCAGCGGCCATCCGCCGGTGGCAGTGGTGGAGATTGTGAAATAGCGGCCCCGCAAGTGTGAGCAATATGCAACGGCGGGGTGCCGGCATCGCCTCCCATGGCAGGAAAAAATGCCGTGCGGCGTACAGCCATTGGGATAGAATCGACTTGGCGTAGAGCAATCCGGGGCGGGCGCGAAGGAGGGGCGGGGACGATGGGACGACGTGGCCCTTGGTGGCGTTGTTGGCGTTGGTATGGCAGATTCGGCTGGGGCGGCTTTTTGCTGTCGCTGCTGTCGTTGCTGCCGTGCGCGCTGGCGGCCGACGAGCCGGCCCTGCCGGAACAGCAGGTCAAGGCCGCCTACATCCTCAATTTCACCCGTTACGCCAGCTGGCCGGCCACCACGCTGGCCGATCCGCGCGCGCCGCTGGTGGTGTGCGTGATCGGGCAGGACGCCGGCGACATCGCCCGCCGCCTGCAAAGCCGGGCCGCCGGCAGCCATCCGCTGGAACTGCGCACCATTACCCGCAACGAGGAGGGCGACGGCTGCCACACGCTCTACATCGGCGCCTCGGAAAAGGCCCGCCAGGGCGCGCTGCTGGCGCGCCTGCGCGACCAGGCCATTCTCACCATCGGCGACTCCACCTCCTTCCTGGCCGACGGCGGCATGATCAACCTGATGCTGGTGGACGGCACCATCCGTTTTGAAGTGAACCTGGCGGCCGCCAAGCGGTCCGGCATGAGCCTCAATCCGCGCGTGCTGGCGCTGGCCGAGCGGGTGCTGGGCGGAGCTTCGAAATGACGGCCTGGCGCGCCTTGCTGCGCGACCTGGCGCTGCCGCGCAAGCTGCTGCTGATGTCGGTGCTGACGACGCTGGTGGCGATGCTGGTGGCCTTGCTGGCACTGGTGAGCTACGACGTGCTGGTGGCGCGTCCACGCCTGGTGCAGGACCTGGCCAGCCGCATGGACCTGGTGTCGCTCAACCTGGACGTGGACTTGAATTTCGGCGACCGCGCCGCCGCCGAGCGCACCCTGGCCGCGCTGCGCGGCACCCGCGATATTGACAGCGCCTGCCTGTTCGACCCGCGCCAGCGCCTGTTCGCGCGTTATGCGCGGGCCGGCACGCCACTGTGCGACTGGCCGGGCGAGCAGCTGGCCGGCGGCCACCGCTTCCACGGCGACTTGCTCACCATGCTGGCGCCGGTGCGTTTCGAGCACGAGGTGGTGGGCTACCTGCAGGTGGAATACGCGCTGCCGCCGCTGGCCGAGCGCTTGCGCCAGTATGGCCTGGTGCTGGCCGTGGTGCTGATGACACTGGTGGTGGGCGGGGGACTGTACGCGCTCACGCTGCGCCGGCTGGTGACCCAGCCCATGCTGGCGCTGTCGCGGGTGGCCGACCGCGTCACGCGCGAGCAACGCTACGACTTGCGGGCGCCGGTCCAGGCGCACGACGAGATGGGGCGGCTGGCCGAGGCGTTCAACACCATGCTGGCCACCATCTCGGCGCGCGAGCATGCGCTGCGGGTCAGCCAGTCGCTGCTCAACAACATCGTCGACAAGTCCTCGGCCATCATCTATATCAAGGACCGCGATGGTCGCTACCTGATGGTCAACCAGCGTTTTCGCGACATCCTGCCGGCCGGTGCGCCCGACCCCGTGGGGCATATGGACGCCGACCTGTTCGCGCCGGAGGTGGTGCGGGTGATCCGCGACGCCGACCATGGCGTGCTCGTCTCGGGCCAGTCCCACACCTACGAGGAGGATGTGCCGGACGCCAGCGGCACGGCGCGCACCTACATCTCGGAGAAATTCCCCCTGTTCGACGCGGACGGCAACGCCTGGGCCGTGGGCGGGGTGTCGACCGACATCAGCGAGCGCAAGAAGGGTGAACTGGAACTGATGCATTACCGCGACCGGCTGGAGGAACTGGTGCAGCTGCGCACGGCCCAGATGCGGGAAGTGAACCGCGAGCTGGCCGAGTCGCTGGCCACGCTGCAGCGGGCCCAGGATGACCTGGTGCGCAGTGAGAAGCTGGCCGCGCTGGGCGCGCTGGTGGCCGGCGTGGCGCACGAGCTCAATACGCCGATCGGCAACAGCCTGCTGGCCGTCAGCACCCTGGTCGACCAGACCCGCATCTTTGGCAAGCGGGTGGATGAAGGCATCAGGCGCTCCACGCTGCAGCATTTCATCGACGACGTCAACGCGGGCGGCGAGATCGTGCTGCGCAACCTGCGCCGGGCGGTGGACCTGGTGTCGAGCTTCAAGCAGGTGGCGGTGGACCGCACCACGTCCCAGTGCCGGCCGTTCCTGCTCGATGAACTGACGGCCGAGATCCTGCTGGTGCTGGTGCCCACCTTCAAGAAGACGGGCGTCAAGGTGCGCCAGGAGATCGCGCCGGCGATCGCCATGAACAGCTATCCAGGGCCGCTCGGGCAGGTGCTCATCAACCTGATCAACAACGCCTTGACGCACGCGTTCGAAGGCCGCACGGACGGCGAGATCGTCGTCAGCGCCCGCGCGCTGGCGCCCGATTCGGTCGAGGTGACGGTGCGCGACAACGGCGGCGGCATCGCGCCCGAGCACATGGGCCGCATCTACGACCCGTTCTTCACCACCAAGCTGGGCAAGGGCGGTTCCGGCCTGGGGCTCAACATCGTCTACAACATCGTGTACGGCTTGCTGCGCGGGCGGATCGAAGTGGACAGCACGCTGGACCAGGGCACGCGCTTCGTGCTGACCCTGCCCCTCAATAGCTGAACCTCAGCAGCCGAACCTCAGCAGCTGATGCGGTTGGCGCATGGCGCGCCGCGCAAATAGCAATCGAGGTTGTGGCAGGTGGTGGCGGCGATCTCGCGCATGGCCTCGACCGTGAAGAAGCCCTGGTGGCCCGTCACCAGCACGTTAGGGAAGGTCAGCAGCAGCTGGAACACGTCGTCGTCCAGGATGTCGCCCGAGCGGTCGCGGAAGAACAGCGCGCTCTCCTGTTCGTAGACGTCGATCGCCAGCGCGCCCAGGTGGCGCGACTTGAGCGCATCGATCACGGCCGCCGTTTCGATCAAGCCACCGCGCGAAGTGTTGACCAGCATGGCGCCCGGCTTCATGCGCGCCAGGCTGGCGTGGTTGATCATGTGGCGGGTGGCGTCGAGCAGCGGGCAATGCAGGGTGACGATGTCGGACGCGGCCAGCAGGGCCGGCAGCGCCACCACCTTGCCCAGCGTGGCGAAATGGGGATCGGGTGCCGGATCGTAGCCCAGCACGCGGCAACCGAGGCCGTGGAAGATGCGGGCCGTGGCCAGGCCGATCTGGCCCAGGCCGACGATGCCCACCGTCTTGCCGTGCAAGGTGGTGCCCAGCAGGCCGTCGAGCGCGAAATTACCTTCGCGGACCCGGTTGTAGGCGCGGTGGGTGTGGCGGTTCAGGGTCTGCACCAGCGCCAGCGTGTGTTCGGCCACGGCTTCGGGCGCGTAGGCCGGCACGCGGGCGGCGAACAGGCCCAGTCGTTCGGCCGCGTGCAGGTCGAGGTTGTTGAAGCCGGCGCAGCGCAGCAGCACGGCCCGCACCCCCAGCGCGTGCAGGGCTTCCAGCACCGGCGCATCCAGGATATCGTTGACGAACACGCACACGGCCTGGCAGCCTTGCGCCAGCGGCACCGTGTCGACCGCCAGCGCCGCGTCGAAATAGCGCAGCGTGACGCTGGCGTGCAGCTCGTGGTGGGCCAGCGCTTCGTCCAGGAAGCGGCGGTCGTAAGGCTGGGTGCTGTAGACGGCGATCTGCATGGCGGTTGGTTCAGCGTGGTGGGGGGATTATTCGTCGGGGATGCCGGCCAGCAGGTCGGTGACGCCGAACGCGATGCCAGCCTGGGACAGCATGGTGGTGACTTGGCCCCGGTGGTGGGTCTGGTGGTTGAAGAAGTGTAGCACCAGGCTGGACATGCGTTTGCGCGCCAGCACGCCCTTGGTGTTGGTGTACTCCAGCACGTGGCCCAGGTGTTCCTCGCGCACTTCGCGCACCCAGGCGTTGATGATGGCGTCCAGCTCCATGCGGTGCGGGTGCCAGTGACCCAGCTCATAGAACTGCATTTGCGTCAGGGCCGTGGGGGCGGGCATGGCGCGAATGGGCGCCAGCGCCGCGAAGTGGGCCGGGTGGCTGGCGAAGCGCTGCAGCCACAAGGTGTCGCCCACCACCAGGTGGTTCAGGGTGCCGAGGATGGAGCCGAAAAAGGCGCGCCGGTCGGCCAGCAATTCCTCCTCCGGCAGTTGGGCCGCGGCCTCGTACATGCGTTGGTTCATGGCCGCGTTGTAGTCGGCCAGCAGGGTCAGGTTTTCGCTCAAACTCATGCGTTGCTCCAGGATAGACGGTGTCGATGAAGGATTGTCCCGCCTTCAGCGGGAAATTGCAAATTCGGCTACAGTAAAGGCTGCGGCGCGCCACTGTTGGCGGCCGCGCTGGCAATGGAAAGGTTCAGGGGGGCGCAATGAGCGAATTACTGGCAGTGGCAGGCATTGTGGGTTTGGGCGCCAGTATCGTCGTCAACCTGGTGCTGATCGCCTGCCTGCGCAAGGCGGACCAGGCGCGCGACTGAGCAGGCGGGGCGCCGGCGGCCGGCGCCCCCCCGTTCGCCGCAGGGTTAGTGCAGTTTAACGGGCGGCACCAGCTTGGCGCGCAGCCAGTCCACCAGCGTGTGGACGGCCATGCGGCTGATGCCATGCAGGGCCAGCAGGTGCTTCTGGTACAGCAGCCGGTACAGCAGGCGCGCCGTGGCGCCGCTGACCTGGATGCGGCGACCCGACACGGCGCCCGACAGTACGCCCACGGCGGCCAGGGGCCCGAGCGACACCAGCGAACCGTAGTCGCGGTAGTGGAACACTGCGCCTTCGGCCACATCGCGCCGCGCCAGCAGGTCGGACAGGAACACCGCCTGCTGGTGCGCCACCTGGGCCCGCGGCGGCACCACGCCCTTGACGGGGCAGGTGTAGCTGGCGCAATCGCCCAGGGCGTAGATGGCCGCGTCGCCGGACGCGCGCAGCTTGGCGTCCACCACGATCTGGTTGATGCGGTTCACGGGCAGTCCCAGGGTGCCGCACAGGGCCGGGCCTTCCACCCCGGCCGCCCACAAGGTCAGGTCGGCGCGGTGGGCGTGGCCGGTGGCGTCATGCACGGCGTGCGGCGCGACGCTGGCCACGACCGTTTCCGTCAGCACCTCGATGCCCAGCGAAGCCAGGTGGCGCGCGGCCCGCACCGACTGGCGCGGATGCAGATGCGGCAGCAGGAACTTGCCCCGTTCGATCACGCTGATGCGCACGTCCCGCGATGGGTCCAGCGCGTGCACCTTGTACTGGGCCAGCGCGCGGGCGCTGTGGCTCAGCTCCGCCGCCAGTTCCACGCCGGTGGCGCCGCCGCCCACGATCACCACATGGACCTGGCCCTGCACGTGGTCGCCACGGGCCTTGCGTTCGCCGGCCTGGATGCAGGCGGCGACGAAGCGTTTGCGGAAGGCTTCGGCCTGGTTCACGTTTTCCAATGTGAGCACATGGTCGGCCGCGCCGGGCACGTTGAAGAAATTGGTGACGGAACCGAGCGCCAGTACCAGCTTGTCGTACGGCAGGCTGCGGCGCGGCTGCACTTCCAGCCCGCCGCTGCAGCGCGGCGCCAGCTCAATGGTGCGGTTGGCGCGGTCCACGGCCAGCACATCGCCCTGCACGAAGTCGAAATGGTGGGCCGCCGCCTGGGCCGCGAATTCCACCTGCGTCACGCGCGGGTCGCATTTTCCCGAAGCGACCGTATGCAGCAGCGGCTTCCAGAAGTGGCCCGGGGTGCGGTCGATCAGCAGCACGCGCGCGTGCCCGCTCTTGCCCAGGGTGTCGCCCAGGCGCGTGGCCAATTCCAGTCCGCCGGCGCCGCCTCCTACGATAACGATGGTCTCCATGCTGTCGTCTCCCATGTGGTTGATGAAAAGGTGTGACCGCGTCGCTGGACCCGCGCCTGCCGGCGGCGGGCGTCCGGCGCCCGCCGTCCGTTATCCGTACTTTATGCTGCCAGGCTGTCCGCTTCCTGCGGATTGGCTGTGAACGGGCTGGTACGCAGTTCGCGTAGCGCGTCGAAGGTGATGAACTGCTGCGGGCGCAGCACGTCGGCGCCGTACGGCGCTACGGACACGGTCCACAGGCCGCTCTGTTCCGCCGCGCGCAGGGCCGGTGCCACCGCGTCGATCGCGATGGCCGCCGCCGCCTCGATGCCCATCGCATGCAGCGCGTGCCCGAAGGGGCCGGGGCCGGCCTGCTCGTCGAAACTGACGCCGCCCGCCACCACCGCGAACAGGCTGGTGACGTCGGCGCCGAAGCAGTGTTCGAGCAGGGCGGCGGCGGCTGGCGAAGGCAGGTCCGACAGCACGGCCAGCTTGCAGCCGGCGGCCAGCGCGTCTTCGATCAGCGCCAGCGCGGCCGGCGATGCCTTGGGCGGGTTGGCCGCCACGGCCAGCTGGAATTGACGGTGCTTCTCGGCGTGCAGTGCGGCCGCGCCGGCCTTGTCACGCGCCAGCGGCGCGCTGGCCAGGGCGGCCGCGATGGCGTTGGCGTAGCCGTGGGCGGCGGCGGCCGCGCGCAGGGCCGGCAGGGTCCAGCGCAGCGACAGCTCGGCCTCCGCGAAGGCGGCGTTGCAGGCTGCAAGGTGCAGGGCTTCGGTGTCGAACAGCACACCGTCCAGGCCGAGGAAGATGACATCGATGCTCATATCGCACTTTCTAGTGAGGTCGCGGTTGGAAGAGAACGTTAGATGAGTGTCAATATAGAGGTAGAATGAACAAAAGAAAAATTAAAGATTTTCGATAATTGATAAGGAAAAGCTTATGCATCACGCCAGTTTTCGCCAGTTGGAGGCGCTCACCCTCGTGGCGCGGCATGAAAGCGTGTCGCGCGCGGCCGACGCGCTGCATGTGACGCAGCCCGCCATTTCGTTGCAATTACGCACACTGGAGGATATCTGCGGCATCGCGTTGACGCGCAAGGTGGGCCGCAACATCCAGTTGACGGCGGCCGGCGAGGTGATGCTGGAGTTCTCCGAACGCATCCTGCGGCTGTGGGAGCAGGCTGCCGACGAACTGGCGGCGCTGCGCGGCGTGACCAGCGGTACACTGCGCATCGGCGCCGTGACGACGGCCGAGCACTTGCTGCCGCCGCTCTTGGTGCCTTTCACCATGGAGCGGCCCGACGTGCGGCTGAAGCTCCAGGTGGGTAACCGGGCCGAGATCGTCAACATGCTGGCGCGGCATGAAATCGACCTGGCCATCATGGGCACGCCGCCGCGCGAACTGCGCACCAACGCGGCCCGCTTCGCACGCCACCCGATGGCTTTCGTGGCCAGTCCCGGCCACCAGCTGATGAAGAAAAAAAAGCTCACCCTGAACGACGTGATGGCGGCCAACCTGCTGGTGCGCGAACGGGGTTCAGGCACGCGCACGGCCATCGAGCGCTTATTCCGCGAGGCCGGCCACCCGCTCAATTTCGGTTCCGAAGTGTCGAGCAACGAGGCGATCAAGCGCATGGTGTCGGCCGGGCTGGGGATAGGCTTTTTGTCGGTCCACGCCTGCGGGCTGGAGTTCGAGGCCGGCCTGCTGGCCATTTTGCCGATGCAGGAACATCCGGTGGAGGCGGACTGGCATGTGATGCACTTGACGGACCAGCCGATCCCGAAAGTGGCGGCGGCGTTCCAGGACTACGTGATCGAGCACGGGCAGGAGCTGGTGGAACGCGAACTGGAAGGCGCGTACAAGCAATCAGGCCGGCGGCGCAAGCCGCGCGCGGACGGCGCGGCGGCGGCCGAGTAGGACGGAGCGGGATCGTCGAGGCGGATGGCTAGTGACAGTTTGGGGCGGCCTGGGACAGCTTAGGACAGCTTGGGCAGCGCGTGGTCGCGCACGGCCCCACAGGCCGCATGCAAAACCGAAGCATCCTGCGCGTGCAATGCGCGCAGGTAGCCGCGCACGTAAGGCAGCGTGTCGTGCGGCGTGGTGGCATCTTGCTGGCATTGCAGCAGCAAGCGGTCGGCCACCACCAGGTCGTTGTCGCGTCCCAGTTGTTCCTGCAGGGCCGATAGCTGTTCCAAATAGCGCCGCGTGGCGCCTTGCCGCAGCAGTGGCGCGAAAAATTCCACACCATAGCGGCAGCGCTTGCCGGCGATGCGCAGCCGGTGTACGGCGCGGGTGGCCGCATCACGCGCGTCGTTGGCGCGCGCGCTTTTACTGCCTGTTCCATTCGTGGGGGGACCGGCGCTGGACGTCGCTGGCAAGCCGGCGCCGGCAATGCCATCCGCATGGATCGCCTTGCGCGCGATGGCGGCGCGGCGCAGCAGCTGACGGTGCAGCTTGCGCAAGGTGCGGCGCGCGAACGTGGCGGCACCAGCGGCCAGCGGGTTGTGGCGCGCGGGCGCGGTGGCGGCGGCCAGTTGTAAACGCTGCAGCCACAGGTTCAGTCCCAGCATCAGGCGCGCGTAGCGGGGCGATTGCAAGGCATGCGCGGCGGCGCGGCGGTGGGTGCGCGCTTCGTCGATCACCTGCTCGCGCAAGGGCGCCAGGTCCACCGCGTCGTCCTGGGCGCGGGGCAGCGTGACGGTGGCCAGCACGTCCCAGTCGCGGGCGGCGCCCAGCTCCGTGCCCAGCCACGCGAGGTCGGCCAGCAGCGCGGCCGGGCAGGGCGCGCAGGCGTCGAATAGCCGCAGGGCGGAGCGCAGCCGCCGTGCGCCCACGCGCAGCTGGTGCAGGCTTTCGCTGTCGTGGCCGTGGATCACGGCCGCTTCGTTATCCTGCATGTGGCGCAGGCAGTTGGCCAGCACGGCTTGCAGCGCCTGGTTGGTGGTGGCGTCGCGCTCCAGCGTGAACGGCGTGGCCTTGACGGCGGCCAGCGGCTGGTCCATGCACAGCGCGTAGCCACGTTCCGCCTTGTTGACGTTGCTGACCTGGAGCGGCAGGCTGTCCAGCAAAGCCAGCGCGAATGCGAACAGGCTGGCCGGATGGCCGGCCTTGAGTTCCAGTTCGATCTCGTTGATGGGCAGGTGCCGCCCTTGGCGATTGATACGGCCCTCGTCGAGCACCAGTTCGATCACACTGCCGTCGTAATCCAGTTCCCACGTACTGCGCGCCACCTCGACCGAGAACAGGGGCGCCAGTTGCTGCTTGAGCTTGGGCGCGTCCAGCACGGCCAGCCAGTGCTGGTCGTCGCCGAGCAGTTTGCGCAGCTTGCCCAGGTTGGGCTGGTCGTCCGGCACCGGGCCTTCCCATTCCAGCCGCGCGTGCAGGCCACCCTGCACACTGCCGCCTGCCTTCATGGTCTGTATCCACTGTCCGTCCACCTGGCGCACGCGCAGGCCGGCGCCATGGCGCAGCAGGTGCAGTTCAGGCGTGTCGAAATAGCGGGCCGTGAGGCGCGCCTTGCGCTGGCGCGCGCGCGCGTGCGCGGCCAGCAGCGGATGCTGGACCAGTTTGCCGTTGTCGGCCGGATCGAGCAGCAGTTTCAGTTCGACTTCCATCATGCTTTCGGATGCGGGGAGGTAATGCAGTGTAGATGAAATCGCCCGAACCGGTCGCGCGCGCCGCGTCAGGCAGGATGGCGCAACTGGCGCCAGGCCGGCACGGCGGCGCGCCAGAACGCGTCCAGCGAGTCGGCCCGCACGTCAAGGCCAAGGTAGCGGGCCGCCGGCAGCATCGCCTCGCGCAGCAGTTGTTCCGGCGCGGCGCCCGTGTCGAACGCTTGTGCGCCCGTTTGCTTGGACAGTTTTTCTCCCACCTCGTTGACGACCACGGGCACGTGCAGGTAACGCGGCTGTGGCAGGCCCAGCAGCTGTTGCAAATAGATCTGGCGCGGTGTGGAGTCGAGCAGATCGGCGCCGCGCACGATGTCGGTGATGTGCTGCGCGCCGTCATCCACGACGACGGCCAGCTGGTAAGCCCAGAAGCCGTCGGCACGCTTGATGACGAAGTCGCCCACTTCATCCGTCAGGTCCTGGCTCACGTAACCGGCCCAGCGGTCCTGGAAGCCGATCACGCAGTGGGGAGATTGCGGCACCTTGAGGCGCAGCGCGCGCGCCGTCTTGCCGGCGGCGAGGCCGTGGCGGCAGGTGCCGGGATAGATATTGGCCTGCGCCTGTTTGCCGCTCAGGCTCAGTTGGGAATCCGCGATTTCCTTGCGCGAGCAGCCGCAGGGATAGACGGCGCCGGCCGCCTCCAGCTGGCGCAACGCCGCTTCATAGAGGGCCGTGCGCTGGCTTTGCCACGTCACTTCGCCGTCCCATTGCATGCCGCAGCGTTGCAGCGAGGCGAGGATGTGGTGGTCGGCGCCGACCACGTTGCGGTCGCCGTCCACGTCTTCGATGCGGACCAGCCACTGGCCGCCGTGAGCGCGCGCGTCCAGGTAGCTGGCCATGGCGGCCACCAGTGAACCGAGGTGCAGCGGGCCGGTGGGCGAGGGCGCGAAGCGGCCGACATAAGAGGATGCGGAATCTGTCATACCGCAATTTTAGCGCCTGGCGCGTGCACCGGCATCGCGCCGCGCGATAACGGGCGCGGCCAGTTGCCTTACAATGTGCGCGCGGCACACCCAGACCGCATTTATCGTTCGCACTTATCCTTTCATACCCCCACAGGATCTCATGCAGAAAATGACAACATCGTTCGCCGCCACCGCCCTGGCCCTCGGCCTGGCGCTGGCATTTCCCGCCCACGCAGGCAGCGCCACAAGCGCGCCGCGGGTGCAGGAAGCCCCGTTGCGCGCCCACCTCGCGTTCCTCTCCAATGACGTGCTCGAAGGCCGCGGCACCGGCCAGCGCGGCGCCGACCTCACCGTGACCTACCTGGAAACCCAGGCCCTGGCGGCTGGCCTGAAGCCGGCCAACGGCGCCAGCTACCGCCAGTCCGTCAAGATCGCCGGCGTGGTGGGCCTGCCGGACCAGAGTTCGATGCACCTGACGGCCGGCGGCCAGCCACTGGCGTTCACTTACGGCCAGGACTGGGTGTGGGCGCCAGGCGACGCCCAGGACACGCACGCGTTCAACGCGCCGCTGGTGTTCGTCGGCTATGGCGCCACGGCGCCGGAGGAGGACTGGGACGACTACAAGGGCCAGGACGTCAAAGGCAAGCTGCTGGTGATGATGGTGAACGACCCACAGCCCACGGCCGAACAACCGGACCGCTTCGCCGGCAAGGGCCTGACCTATTACGGCCGCTGGAACTACAAGTTCGAGGAAGCCAGGCGCCACGGCGCGGCCGGGGTACTGCTGATCCACACGGACGCCAGCGCCACCTACGGCTGGAGCGTGGTGCAGCACAGCTGGGCCGGCGTGGAGCGCTTCCAGCTGGCCGACAAGACCACCGGCAACGCGCTGCAAGGCTGGATGACGGACGCCAGCGCGCGTGCCCTGTTCAAGGCGGCCGGCCAGGATCTGGACCAGCTGCGCGCCGCCGCCGAGCGCAAGGATTTCCAGCCGGTGCCCCTGAACGCCACGCTGGATGGCGAAATGAAGGCGGCCGTGCGCAAGGTCGAACAGTTCAACATCGCCGGCGTGGTGCCGGGCACCGATCCCAGGCTCAAGGACGAAGTGGTGATCTACAGCGCCCACTGGGACCACCTGGGCAAGCACGGCGACAGCGGCGATACCATCTTCAACGGCGCCGTCGATAACGCCTCCGGTTCGGCCGCGTTGCTGGCCATGGCCAAGGCGGCCGTGCAGGCGCCGGCCAAGCGCAGCCAGATGTTCCTGTGGGTGGCGGCCGAGGAGCAGGGCCTGCTGGGCAGCGCGGCCTATGCGGCAGCGCCGCTGTGGCCACTGGCCAGGACGGCCGCCAACCTGAACCTGGATAGCCTGAACTTCGTCGGCCAGACGCGCGACATCGGCGCCCAGGGCAGCGAGCGCACGGAACTGGGCAAGCTGGCGGCGGCCGCCGCCAAGGGCATGGGCATGCACATCGCCGTGACGGAACCGGACCTGATCGGCGGTTACTTCCGCAGCGACCACATCAACTTCGCCAAGGCCGGCGTGCCGGCGTTCTCGATCGAGTCGGGCCGCGAATTCATCCACGACCCGGCCGGTTCCACGGCCAAGGTGGAGGCTTACCAGGCGCGCTACCATCAGGTGACGGACGAATACGACCCCAGCTGGGATCTGTCGGGCATGACCCAGCAAGCCCAGTTCACCTTGAACCTGGGCCGGCTGGTGGCCAACGCGCCCAAGATGCCTGCCTGGCGCGCCGGTGACGCGTTCGGCAAGGCACGCGCCGCCAAGTAAGCAAGGGGGCGCGCTCAAGAGAAAAGGGGCGCCCCCAACATCATCAGGGCCGGACAATTCGCATTGTCCGGCCCTGATTTTTTTTTGCGCTGGCTTAGTGGTGGAACGACAGCGAGATCACGGTGCCCGTCAAGTCGATGCCCTTGATGGCGATGCTGCCGAAGCTGGGGCCGTCCGAGCCGCGGATGCGGATGTTGTTGAAGTTCATCTCACCGATCGAGGTGGGCAGGCTGAGCGTGAGCGAGCCATCCTTGTTGATGGTGGCGGCCGCCTTGGTTGGATCGTACAGCACGTTTTTCATGGTCACGTCCGACTCCAGGAAACCGAGCACGGGATTGACGATCTTGGCCATGTCGCCCAGGATCTCCAGTCCGTTGGCCTTGACCGAGCCCTTCACCTGGGCCACCAGGTCTTCGCTCAAGCCCTGTGCCGCCGTGTCGCTCAACTCATCCTCGGTCAGCATCTGCAGGCCCGATTGCTCCTTGCGCAGGGTGACGGGGGTGGTCACGGCCAGCGTGGGCAGCACTTCGGCCGCGTAGGTTTCCAGCGGCGCCAGCAGCGAGGTGGCGATGGCCGCCGCCATCCGCAGGTTGCGCTGGGTGCGCAGAATGTCGTTGATGTGCTCATGGGTGATGATGTCCCACTCGGCGAAAATGTCACCGAGGCGCTGGCCCGTCTTGCGCTGGTGTTCGATAGCGCGGTCCAGCTGTTCCTGCGTAATCAGCTTCTTTTTGACCAGCAGCTGACCGAACATTGATTTGTGGTGATTGGTGGACAGCCATCCCATGGCGTACTCCCCTTCGTCGTGGTTAGAGTGGATCAAAATGCCGCGGCGCGGCCCCGCGCTTCCCTTCAGGCCGTCTCGCGCAGCGGCGGCAACATGGCCGGCACCTGCGTTCCCGGCTGGTGGGCCAGGTGCACGATGTCGGACGGCGCCATGCCGAACCAGCGCTTGCAAGCCCGGTAGAACGCGCTGGGCTCGGAAAAGCCCAGCTGGAAACTCAACATCTTGAGCGACAGTTCGCCCGCGCTCAGCGACTGGCGCGCCAGTTCGCGCCGGGTGTCGTCCACCAGCGTCGTGAAGCTGGTGCCTTCCTCGGCCAGCCGGCGCTGCAAGGTGCGTTCGCTCATCATCAACTGGGCCGCCACGTCGTCGCGGTGCGGCGGACCCTTGGGCAGCAGCGTGGCCAGCAAGCCTTGCACCTTGGCCGAGAAGGTGGGCGGCTCGGCGCGCGCCAGGCTGGCCAGCACGCGCTGGCCGCCGCCATCCTGCAGCGGCGGGTTGGGCGGCAGCGCCATCACCAGGTCGGCGTCGGAAAATTCCATCACGTTGTGCGGCATGCCGAACTTGACGGGGCAGCCGAATGTCTCTTCATAGACGTGGGCGTTGGCCGGCTGCGGGAACGCGTATTCCACCACCACCGGGGTGGCGTCGTCGCGTCCGGCCGCGCAGCGCAAGGTGCGCAGCAGCACGCACCAGACGAAGTCGTAGCGTTGCTGGGGCACGTCGCGGCGGGCGCCGGGCAGCACCAGGCCGACCCGGGTGTGGCCGTGGCAGCGCTCGATGGTGCTTTGCACGGTGGGCGAAACGAGCATGATGTGGCCCATCACGCCCAGCCAGCCGAGCCGGTGCGGGGTCGATACTTTCAAACCCAGCAAGGGATCGCCGGATTTTTCCACCAGCAATTCCCACAGGTGGCTAAGCTTGTCGGACAAGGTCAGCGCGTCGCAAGCGAGGCCGTCGCCTTCGTTCAGGCCGGCCTCGGCGAACAGGGCGTCCGCCTCGACGCCGGACTGGGCCAGGCGCGACTTGACCCCGCGCACCAGGTGCAGGGCGGAAGAGTAGGTCATGGCGTCACCTCCAGTGAAGTGGATGGCGCGCGGGCCGAGAGGGGGGCAGTGTACGTGGACAAGTTGAACCTCCTGTGTGTCACCACTGAAAAAAACATGGCCGGAAACAGCTAGACGATGATGCGGGGGCGCGGCATCAGCGGCTCAGGGCGTGACGGCGGCACGCAGGCGCATGCCGATCTTTTCCGTCAAACCTTTCATCTTGGCGTCGATCACGGGACGGCTGTCGGTGGCCACGCCTTCCCCCAGCTTGCGCTGCATTTCCGGCACCAGCGCCTCGAATTTCTTCTTGACGGGCGATTCGAGGATGGTCACCAGCTGCCGCAATTCTTCCTCGTTGAAGCGTTCGGCCAGGATGGGCGCCACCGTGGTGGGGATCAGCTTGTCGGCGCTGGCGCGCGTGATGGGCGTGGCTTCGTCCATGAACTTGCGGGCCTCGGCCACGATGTCGGTCATGGCCGCGTCGCGCTTCTCCACCGAGGCACGGCCTTGCAGCATGGCGCGCGCCTGTTGCACGGCGTCGGCCACGGGCGCTTGCAGCATGGACTGGCCGATGCTGTCGATATTCCACAGTTTCAAAATCTTGTCGATCAATTCCTGCTTGGCCGGGCTGATGGCGGCGGCCGGCACGGCGGCGGCGGCCGGAGCCGGCGCGGCGGTGGCCGCTTGCGCGCCCAGGCTGGCGCCACACAGGATCAGGGCGGCGATGGTGGTTTTGGTCAATGGCATCTGGTGTCTCCTAAAAAATAGCAGTGTTGCGCGGCCTTAGAAGCGCCGGTTCAGTTCCACGCCCATGTAGCGCACGTGGATGTCACCCTGCACATCGAGCCCGGCGTACGGGTTGTAGATGATGTTCAGGAAAGTGTTGCAGTTCATATTGCAGGACGAGTTGGCCGGGTTGTTGAACTTGCCCGTCATGTAGGAACCCGTCACGCTGATGTCGGTCTTTGGGTTGATCTTGAAGTTCAGCCCCGCGCTCAGCAGCTTGGTGTTGGGCAGCGGCGCCAGCAAGTCGATCTTGTTCGATGGAATCGACGACTTGCGTGGTTCATAGCCGAAACGCAGCGTCAGCCGGTTGGTCGGGAACAGTTGCAAACCGTACGCGAAATTGACCAGGCTCTTGTAATCGCGCGGCATGGTCAGCTTGCTCGAATCGGGAATGCCGTACAGCCGCGCCACTTCCAGCAGCTTGATGCTCTGGTCGAACTGGAACGTCAACACATTCCATTCGTTCCAATTGGCATAGCTGGCGTCCACGTTCAGCTGCACCATTTGCACCGGGCGCAGCTTGATGCCCACCTGCACATGGTAGGGGAAGGGAATGGTGGCCGACAGATTACCCTTCTGGATGGCCGGGATAGCCGACGGGAAACCGAGCACGGCGCCGGCGATCGGCCCCAACAGGCTCGAGTTCAAGCCTTGCACGAAATTGCGCAGCATGGGATCGGCCGAGAACTGGTAGGTGCCCGTGTAGTGGGTCTTGGAACCGCCCTGGTAGACGGCGCCCAGCGCGAACCACGGCTTGGGTTCCCACAGCACACCCAGGTTGAGTGTGGGGTCGACCGGCGCCGTCAGTTCCATGTGGGCGTTGGCCGCCTTCTTGAACGGGCTGACCATGCCATCCTTGCCGCCGCCGCACACGCCGAAGCCGAAGGTGTCGATGATGTTGCCGCCGTTCTCGGGACACCAGCCCTGCTGCAGCTTGCCGAACACGCCCAGCAGTTCATTGGGGAAGCGCATATTGGTGTCGATCACGAGCGCCTCGTGGGCGATCGGCACGGCCAGGCCGAAGCGCAGCGTGTCGGAATACTTGTAGCCCACCGAGGGCGACAGGTAGACCAGGCGCTGCAGCTGGAACTGGCGGCCCTGGTATTGGCCGGGGTCGTCGTTCTGGGTGGTGCGGTCCAGGCTCATGGCGGCTGCCATATAGCTGTCGGTGGCGAAGGTCCACGGCGAGCCCTTCTTGTTCCAGGCCATGCCCACGCCGGGCACCACCACGGCCGGCAGACGCCAGCCGGGCTTGCCGTAGCCGGGCACATAGGTCATCTGGCGCACCGGGCCGGTGCTCTTGCCGTTCAAGGGATCCTCGGTCCAGCCGCCGACATCGAAGCCGGCCGGCTGGTGGAAGCTGGCGCTGGTGCGGATCGAGGCGACCCAGTTGTGGATCGATTCGCTGTCGCCTTCCAGCCGGGCCAGTCCGGCCGGGTTGAAGTGGATCGAACCGATGCCGGGCGGGTCGGCCGTGACGGCGTTGCCCAGCGCCATGGCCGTGACGTTGGTGGTCAGGTTCTCCGTCAGCGCCGCGTGCGCGGCCGGCGCGCAGGCCGCCGCCACGGCGGTGGCCAGGGCCAGCCGCCGCAACGGCCGGAGCGTGGTACGCGCTGCCATTTAGAACGACAGCGGCAAGTTCATGCCCACCGTGAGGTTGGGCGAGTCGGCCGTCAAGCCGAAGCCCACCGACAGGTTGACGGTGGTCTTGGGCGAGACCTTGTAACCGAGGCCCATGTTGAGGATGGCCGAGGTCTGCATGGTGGTCTTGGCCACCAGGCCGTCGGCGAAGTGCAGCTTGGAACCGGCCGAGATCGCTTCCTGGAACGACAGGGTGGTGGATATGTCGTACGACAATGCGTACGCGAAGCCCATGCCGAAGCCCACCGAGGCGCCCGGTTGCACCTTGGTCAGGATGCGGGTGCCGTTGACCTGATACAAATGGGCGGCCGGCAGGCTGACAGTGGCGTTGAGCGAACCGAACAGCGCGACCGGGTCGACGATGCGGTTCAGGTTCAGGCCGGCCGAGAAGGCCGTCACGCCGCTGCCGGTGGCCTGGCCGCTGCCGGCGATGATCTTGAACGGGCTGCGGCCGGTGGGCAGGCGCACGCTGCCGGTCAGGGTCACGCCGGGCGCGTCGCGCTTGGCCTCGATCGGCTGGAAGCGCCCGCCCAGCGAAATGTCGCCCAGCGAGTTGGACACGCCGCTGGCCGAGCCGCTGTCGGAATAACGCGACAGCACCGGCAGCGTGACGTTGCCCGTCAAGTTGTCGCGCAAGCCGTAGTCGGCCGAGAAGGTATTGGTGATGGTGTGCGAGCTGGTGTTTTCGATGCTGAACAGCGACACGCCGCCGCCGGCCAGGTCGGTGACGATCTTTTCCTGGCCGATGTAGGCGTAGGTGAGGTCGTAGCTGAACTGGAACTGGCTCTTGCGGATCAGGGTGTATTGCTTGTCGACCGAGGTCAGGGTTTCCTTCAGCAGCGTGCTTTGGTCGCCTTCGCCTTCTTTCTTGGCCAGCGCCTCACGCACGGCGGCCGCGTCGGCCGGCTTGGTGGCGGCGTCGGCCGGCGGCGTTTGCTGGGCCTGCGCTGGCATGGCCAGCAGCAGGGCGGACGCGATGGCGCCGGCGAGGGCGGGACGGGCGAATGGCGTGATGCGTGAAGTCATGAACAATCCTCTGGCGAAAGTTGGGGCAGATAGATAAGCAGGCTTGCTATGCCGTTACTGGCGGTGCATCCAGGTGCCGGCGGCGCCCGAATTGACGGCCCGTTCCAGCAGGTGGGCGGAGTTGTTGAGCGCGTCGAGGCGCCCGCGGTTGGTGACCTGGTCCATGTCGAGCAGGCCCAGTTCCTTGTCCGTCAGGGCCAGCTTGCCGGCCGCCGTGTGGCCTTTGCCGGGGCTGATGATGAACAGCGCGTTCTTGTCCCACAGCTTGGCGAACTCGTCCAACGAAAACACCAGGTTGCCGCGCGACGGGTCGGCGATATAGACCACGTCCTTGCGGATGCCGCGCAGCACCACGAAGTGCTTGGTGCCGAAGTCGATCGGCACGATCCCCGGTTCCGTCAGGGTCAGCAGGTCGGCGATCTCGGCCCGGTAGCCGGCGCCGGAGGCGCCCAGCGAGGCCACGTAGCGTTTCATGTCGAGCAGCGAGAAGCCGCGCCGCTCGATGATCTTTTCCTTCTCGCCTTTTTCCAGCATGCCTTCCATGGCTTGCTGTTCCGTCACGTTCAAGCCCAGGTGATAGGTGAGCAGCGTCACCAGTGCGGCCGAGCCGCAGCTGAAGTCGTATGCCTGGTGCACGATGTTGTGGTACTTGAGCTCGGAATAGGGTTCCACATCCAGGCTCTGGTTGTAATGGCCGCCGCCCAGCAGGGCTTGCGGCATTTCCAGCTGGCCTTTGGGACGGTCCAGCGGTTCGTGGCGCGACATGGCACCGGCGCCACCGATCAGGGCGGCGACCACACCCAACAGAATCATCAACATGGGACGCCCCTAGCGGGTAACGAACCAGATCAGCCGCGTGCGCGGCGAGGGGGCAGGCGCTTCCCCGAGTCCCATGACTGCTTCCATCGTTTCTCCAAGTTATCTCGATTAGAACGATCGTGCTTTATTAAGGCAACAACTGTTCTTTGTATTTTTGTAACTTATTAACGCATTTTTGGACGGGATCGGCATCTGTTTTTTTAGAAAGTAACTTCTAACATGCGCGCGAATACTTATGCTATCTGAAGCAACAGCGCCACAACACCCTCTCCCCTCTGGGTGGCTCGCGAGGTCAAGCGGTTGGCTTTGCAAGTCAGTGCGACACAGTAGACCGGGGCCAAGACCGGCCAATATCATAAATTTAATTAATATTTAAATATTAAGAGTTCATGGCGATCCCGCCCGCTGCATCGCAGTTGGAGATTGCGGTAGACAGGCGGCAATTTCCGCACAGTGATCCCTTATCCGGGGTCATGGGCCTGGTGGTCATGACAAGAACACTAAATATTTTTAAATAACTTAATCTTGGAGAACAACATGCAATTGATCAAAACCGCAGTCGCAGCAGCCCTGGCAACCCTGGCCCTGTCCGCATCGGCCATGACCCCCATCCAGGATACCGAACTGAGCGCTGTTAGCGGTCAAGACGGCGTGTCGATCGCCGCCAACCTGAACATCAAGATGGATTCCTTCGTCTACACCGACACCGACGCGCTCGACGCCAACGGCATGGGTGGCGGTTCGGTCAGCTTCAACGGCATCAAGGTCCAAGGCCTGATCGCCGCCAGCATCGACATCCTGTCGAAGAACTCCTTCCTGGCAGCCGCTGGCGCCGCTGGTGTGACCAACCCAGGCACCTTCTACAACCCAGCATCGGGCGGCGACGTGGTGCAGATCGCCATCCCAGCCGACGTGCAAGTGGCCGCCGGCAAACTGCTGAACATCTCGGTTGACGCCATCAAGATGGGCAACAACGCCGCTTCCTACGGCTCGGTCGCCATGAACCAGGTCGACCTGCGCGGCACCCAAGTGTGGATCTGGGCCCACTAATCCAGCCCATTCTGCGCTGGCTTCCCAGGCCGTTTTGTTGGCCTGCAAAGTCAGCGCAGCAAGCTGGACGGACCCGGCGGCAGTGCCTAACATGGACCTGCAACCTTAAAAAAAAAGAAATACCTCTTAATTAAAATCAAACTTTCGGAGACCACCAAATGCAGATCATCAAAACCGCAGTCGCAGCCGCTCTGGCAACCCTGGCCCTGTCCGCATCGGCCATGACCCCGATCCAAGATACCGAGCTGAGCACCGTCAGCGGTCAAGACGGCGTGTCGATCGCCGCCAACCTGAACATCAAGATGGATTCCTTCGTCTACACCGACACCGACGCGCTCGACGCCAACGGCATGGGTGGCGGTTCCGTGAGCTTCAACGGCATCAAGGTCCAAGGCCTGATCGCCGCCAGCATCGACATCCTGTCGAAAAACTCCTTCCTGGCAGCCGCTGGCGCCGCTGGTGTGACCAACCCTGGCACCTTCTACAACCCAGCATCGGGCGGCGACGTGGTGCAGATCGCCATCCCAGCCGACGTGCAAGTGGCCGCCGGCAAACTGCTGAACATCTCGGTTGACGCCATCAAGATGGGCAACAACGCCGCTTCGTTCGGTTCGGTCGCCATGAACCAGGTTGACCTGCGCGGTACCCAAGTGTGGATCTGGGCACACTAATCCGCCACTGA
Organism: Rugamonas apoptosis; assembly: GCF_014042355.1. Classification (GTDB taxonomy): domain Bacteria; phylum Pseudomonadota; class Gammaproteobacteria; order Burkholderiales; family Burkholderiaceae_D; genus Rugamonas; species Rugamonas apoptosis. The sequence continues at coordinate 139,081 of NZ_JACEZU010000011.1, read as the reverse complement.
CCGGCGCGGCTTACTCCACGCCGGTCTGACGGATACCCAGTACGGCGGCGCCCGCCCGGCGCCGCCGGCAAAACCAAAATCATAAGTAAAACCAAAACTACTTTTCGGAGATCACAAATGCAAATCGTTAAAACCGCAGTCGCAGCCGCTCTGGCAACCCTGGCCCTGTCCGCATCGGCCATGACCCCGATCCAAGATACCGAACTGAGCGCTGTTAGCGGTCAAGATGGCGTGTCGATCGCCGCCAACCTGAACATCAAGATGGATTCGTTCGTCTACACCGACACCGACGCACTCGACGCCAACGGCATGGGTGGTGGTTCCGTGAGCTTCAACGGCATCAAAGTGAAGGGCCTGATCGCTGCCAGCATCGACATCCTGTCGAAAAACTCGTTCCTGGCCGCCGCCGGCGCCGCTGGTGTGACCAACCCAGGCACCTTCTACAACCCAGTATCGGGCGGCGACGTGGTGCAGATCGCTATCCCAGCCGACGTGCAAGTGGGCGCTGGCAAGCTGCTCAACATCTCGGTTGACGCCATCAAGATGGGCAACAACGCCGCTTCGTTCGGTTCGGTCGCCATGAACCAGGTCGACCTGCGCGGTACCCAAGTGTGGATCTGGGCACACTAATCCGTCCCTGACCGGACCGGCTTGATCCGGCACGGTCTGACGGCAAGGCAGTACGGCGGCGCCGCCACGGCGCCGCCCGCAACACCACAACTATAAGCACAAATCAAAACTACAATCGGAGACTTCCAAATGCAAATCGTTAAAACCGCAGTCGCAGCCGCTCTGGCAACCCTGGCCCTGTCCGCATCGGCCATGACCCCGATCCAAGATACCGAACTGAGCGCTGTTAGCGGTCAAGATGGCGTGTCGATCGCCGCCAACCTGAACATCAAGATGGATTCGTTCGTCTACACCGACACCGACGCACTCGACGCCAACGGCATGGGTGGTGGTTCCGTGAGCTTCAACGGCATCAAAGTGAAGGGCCTGATCGCTGCCAGCATCGACATCCTGTCGAAAAACTCGTTCCTGGCCGCCGCCGGCGCCGCTGGTGTGACCAACCCAGGCACCTTCTACAACCCAGTATCGGGCGGCGACGTGGTGCAGATCGCTATCCCAGCCGACGTGCAAGTGGGCGCCGGCAAGCTGCTCAACATCTCGGTTGACGCCATCAAGATGGGCAACAACGCCGCTTCGTTCGGTTCGGTCGCCATGAACCAGGTCGACCTGCGCGGTACCCAAGTGTGGATCTGGGCGCACTAATCGTTCCAGCCCGCTGATCCAACGGCCGCGCCCGCGGCCGTCACATTGCAAGATGCCGGAGCCCAGGCGCCGGCATCCTGTTCATCCAGTCCGGACACGGCGTGTCCCTCCACTGTACGATCGAACCGATGCTGAAATCGTCCCCCTTCCAGCCGGGCTTGCGCGCCCGCCTGTGCCGCGCGGCTGTGCTGCTGACGGCCGGCCTGACGGCGCAACTGGCGACGGCCCAGATGCGGCCGCTGAGCGAAGATGAGCTGTCGGCCACGCACGCCCAGGGCCTGATGGCCATGAGCAACAGCAGCTATGGCGGCTTCGATTTCACCAAGGTGGCGCTGGATGCGGACATTACCCTGAGCGCCAATTTCAAGAACCTGCGCCTGGGCGAGTACAACTACGCGGCCCGCAACGGCACCGGCGCCGACATCGACATGTCGCTGCTGCAGTTCGGCCGCAGCGACGGCACCGAGGCCCAGCGCCTGGTGCACATCAGCAATCCCTATTTTGAATTCGTCTATCGCAACGCGGGCGACAACGCCGCGCGCGAAGTGGTCGGCATGCGCTTCGGTTTCGACGCCATCAGCGGCGACGTGGGCCTGAAGCTGAGCACCTTGTCCGGCTCCATGCTGGTGCAGGGCCAGGCGGCCGACGGCAGCGCCATCACGCTCGACAGCCATACCGATACGGCCGGCGCCGGCAAGCGCTGGGACGGCGCCTGCACCGCGCCTTGCTTGTCGCTGGCCAACCTGGGCGGCGTGACGGCCGGCGACGCCAGCGGCCCCAGCCGCGACTTCTGGATTTCCGTATTGAAGACGGGCGTGCAATTCCAGGCCCCATCCGGCACCAGCCAGTTGCCCGACGCGGCCCAGGCCGGTATCTGGCTGAACTGGCGCGACAAGCTGCAAGCCATCAGCACCAACGGCGTGACGCCGCCCAACCTGCCCAAGGTGCGCTGACATGACGCCCGCCCGCTACCTGTTCCCCATGCTCGGCCTGCTGTGCTGGCAACACGCCGGCGCCATGCAGCCGCTGACCGACAACGCCCTGTCCGCCGTGCGCGGCGGCGATGGCGTGAGCTTCGACCTGAACGGTTTCTCGATGGGCGGCGACGCCCGCGTCACCTACACGTCGCCCGACGGGCGCAGCCTGTGGGTGGAAAAATTCAGCGCCGCGCGCAGCGACAATCCGCTGCCGTATTCCGATCCTTACCGGCTCGACATCGTCAATGGCGCGCCCGGCCTGGCTGACGTGATTGACCTGCGTTTCCCCATCAATGCCAACGCCGACCAGCGCTGGCAGTTCGCCTATGACTGGGGTGTGACGGCCGACGGTATCGCCCGCAACGCCGGCAGCGTGGTGGTGACGGACATGGTGATGTACGGTGGTGGCCTGCAGTTCACCACGCCACAAGTGAACGATGGCATCGCCTTCGGCGCGGCGCTGCGCATGGACGTGGGCCAGCTGGCCCTGCGCCCGCGCGGGCGTACCGACGCCACCGAGCAGATGACGCTGAGCGGCATCCATATCGGCGGCGTGGATGCCAACGGCGCCTTCAACAACACGCCGTGGACCATCGCGGCCGTGGCGGCCCAGCCCGGCGTGATCAACGCCTTGACGGATGAGACGGGACCGCGCCTGCACATCGGCATCGACTGGCCCGACAGCCGCTATGGCAACGGCACGGCGCCGGCCGGCGGCCTGGTAGTCGACAATATTTCCTTCACCAGCCCCAACCAGCCCACGGTGGACCTGGGTTCCTCGCGCATCGGCTCGATGCAGATCCAGTATCTCGACATCAAATTCAGGCGCTGACCGATGAAACGTTTATGGTTCACCTTGCTGGCGCTGGCCGGCTGCACCCAAGCCCTGGCCGGCGGCCTGCGTCCGCTGGAAGACGCCGAGATGTCGAACGTGACGGGCGGTGACGGCATCAGCTTCGCGGCCCACATCGTGCTCAACGATCCCTCGCTGGTGGGCGCGGTGGCCGACAGCCGCTTGTCGCTGGGCTTCAATGGCGACGGCCAGAACCGCTACCTGGTGATCAAGAACCTGCGCGGCAGCATCGACATGTGGGCCGTCAGCCTGGGCGTGCAGCAGCGCAGCGATGGCGGCGGCGACACCATCACCATCGGCTTGCCCGGCTACGTACGCTATTCCAATTTCGGCTTCGAGTCGCTCAGCGTGCAGACCGACCCGCTGGCGCCCGTCACGGGCAACCTGGGCAGCCTGAACATCAACGGCAATGTGTCGCTGCAAGGCCAGGTGCGGCTGTGGTCGCACTGACCCGGCCCGACTGACCTGCCCCCACTGAGCCCGACCTGACGCCACTGGCCTGACTTTAGCTTCCTGCCCCGACCCGCACTGGCGCCGGACCACGCTACCAGCTCAAGCTCAAGCTCAAGCTCAAGCTCAAGCTCAAGCTCAAGCTCAAGCTCAAGCTCAAGCTCAAGCTCAAGCTCAGGCTCAGGCTCAGGCCGGCTGTTGCCGCGCTTTCGGCGCCAGGTATTCCGTCGCGAATACGCACAGCGCCAGGCCGGGAAAGGCCAGCCCCGTCATCAGCACGCCCTGCCAGCCATGGTGGGCGAACATCCATCCTCCCAACGACGAACCGGCCGCGCCGCCCATGAAGAACAGCGCCATGTACAGCCCGTTCAAGCGGCTGCGGATATCCGCACCGAGCGCGAAGATGGCGCGCTGGCCCACCACCAGGCTGGCCGCGACGCCCATGTCGAGCACGATGGAGGCGGCCACCAGCAAGGCCAGCTCGGCCACGCGGCCCGCGTGCACCAGCAGCGGCGCCGCGAACGCCAGCGCGCCCAGGCCCAGCGCCAGCGCCGTGGTGGGGCGGCTGTGGCCGCGGTCGGCCAGGCCGCCGCCGATGGGCGAGGCGATGGCGCCGGCCACGCCGGCCAGCGCGAACAGCGCCACGCCGGTCTGGTCCAGGTGGAACCAGGGGCCCATCAGCACCAGCGGCACGGTGGTCCAGAACAGGCTGAAGGCGCCGAACATGCAAGCCTGGTAGGCGGCGCGGCGGCGCAGGATGGGCGTGGTTTTCAGCAGATGCCACATCGAGCCCAGCAGCGCCGGATAACGCAGCGTGGCCACCGGCTGGCGCACCGGCAGGCGCCGCCGCAGCAGCAGCGCCAGCGCGGCCGTGCCCACGGCCGAGATGATGAAGATGGCGTGCCAGCCCAGCGCGCCGGCCACCAGGCTGGCCACGGGCCGGGCCAGCATGATGCCCAGCAACAGGCCGCTCATGACCTTGCCCACCGTCTGGCCGCGCGTTTCGGGCAGCGCCAGGTGGGCCGCGAACGGCACCAGCACCTGGGCCGCCACCGACCCCAGGCCGATGCACAGCGCGGCACTGAGGAACACGGGGGCGCTGCCGGCCACGGACGCGGCCAGCAGGGCGGCCGCGCTGGTGAACAGGGCGGTGACGATCAGGCGCCGGTTTTCCAGCAAGTCGCCCAGCGGCACGATGAACAGCAGGCCCAGGCAATAGCCGATCTGGGTCAGCGTGACGATCAGACCGGCCGCGCCGGGCGTCAGGCCGGTGTCGCGGCTGATGGGGCCGACCAGGGTTTGCGCGTAATACAGGTTGGCCACGATCAGGCCGGTGGCGATGGCCAGCAGCCACACCATGGCGGGGGCGATGTCTTGTTGCGGGGCGTGCGTCGTGGTCACGGCGGACTCCGGTAGTCGGTAGCCGGCCATTCTACCGGCGCCCGCCGATTGTTGCTGAGCGTGCCCCGGTTTGATCCGGGATTGAAATTCTGGCATGCAACAACGCATATAATTCACGCATGGGTGGACAACACAACACAGGATGCGGAGGAAGGGCTGGCGCGGATGCGGGCACTGGGGCGACGGGCCGGCCGGTGCACATCTGGCTGACGGGCTTTATGCTGGCTGCTGCTGCTGCTGCTGCGTCGGCGGCGTCGCCGTCGGCTACGACTGGCGCTGTGGCCGCGCCGGGCAAGGCGGACGCGCCGCCATCCTTGGTGGTACTGGTGGACACGGGCACGGAAATGCCGATGGCCGCGTTCCACGGCAACCAGTTGGTCGATGGCTTGCACCGCGACATCGGTGTGGCGCTGGCTGCCCGCCTGGGCCGGCAAGCCGTATTCCTGGGCCTGCCCCGCAAGCGCATCGGATTGGCGCTGGAACAGGGCAAGGCCGACCTGATCTGCATGTACATACCGCCCTGGCTGCCGGGTAATTTCCACTGGAGCCAGCCGTTCTTCCCGCTACGCGAGGTGGTGGTGACGGACACCGCAGTGCCCCGTCCCGCCACGCTGGCCGACTTGAAGGGGCAAACCATCGCCACCGTGCTTGGTTACTTCCACCCGGAACTGGAGCGTGCGCTGGGCCCCGGTTTCGTGCGCGAGGATGGCCCATCCAGTTCCGCCAATCTGCGCAAGCTGGCTGCGGGGCGATTGCACCACGTCGTTACCCAGCAAAGCACGCTGGACTATCACCAGAAGACGAGCCAGCGGCTGTCCGTCTATCCACCGCTGCTGGTCAAAGCGTACATGACGCAATGCGCCGTCTCGCCACAGGGGCAGGTCGGCGTGGCGGCCATCAATCAAGCCATCACCCATCTCGTCAAAGATGGGGACGTGGCACGCATCGTAGCCCGCTACCAATAGCAGGCGGGCTTGCGTCGTCATGGACAGTCCCGTTTTTTTCTATTAGCTCGTCAAATAAATGCTGCCAGTAAACAGGCTCTGATTTACCATAGGCAACGGTGATGCCCGTTCTGGGCACACTTTCTTCCTCGTCAATGTTGATGGTCCAGCCGCCGCATCGTCCCCGGTCCGGCAAGGGGAACGCATGCGTTTGTCTATCCTGCCGTACGTGCTGCCAGCCGTACTGATCCTGTTCTGCGCGGGTCCCGCGCGGGCGGTCGAAAGCTTGCCGACCGATGGCGTCGCCATTGCGGCCGCGGCGGCGTCACCGCGCCACGGCGCGCTATACCGGGTCAGCCATGAAGGGCGCACCGGTTACCTGTACGGCACCATCCATGTCGGCCAGGGCGACGATACGTTGATGGCGCCGGAAGCGGCGCGCGCGCTGGCCGATGCCAGCAGCGTTGTGGTCGAACTCGACATCCGCTCCAACGACGCGTTCCAGACGGCCCTGGGCAAGCACGGCATGTATGGGGACGGCGACAGCATCGTCCATCACGTGTCGCCGGCCACCTTGCGCCAGCTGGTGCAGGCACTGGCGCGCGCCGGCATTCCGCTGCGCGACGTCGAACGCTACAAGCCCTGGCTGATTGGCAACCTGCTGCAAGGCCTGGAACTGGACCGCAACGGCTACCGGCGCAGCGGCGCCGCCGAGTACGTGTTGCTGGCGGCGGCCAAGCGGCAAGACAAGACGGTGCGCGAACTGGAAAGCGCCGACTACCAGCTGGCCATGTTCGACGCGCTCGACGCCGCGCAGCAGGAACAGTACTTGCGCGAAAACCTGGCGGATCTGGAAGATGGCAACGCGCTCAAGCGTTCGCGCGACCTGATCGAAGCCTGGCGCGCGGCCGACTCGCCGCGCATCGACGCCGCATTGCACGCCTTTACGGCCGGTTCGTCCGTCAACGCCACCTTCATGCAGACTACCTTGCTGGGCAAGCGCAATCCCGAAATGGCCAGCGCCATCGAGCGCATCCTGCAGCAGGACCAGGTCGCCTTTGTGGGCGTGGGCCTGCTGCATCTGGCTGGCGAGAACGGACTGCCGCAATTGCTCAAACAGCGTGGTTACACCATCGAGCAGCTGTACTAGCGGACAGTCAGGCTCGAACCGGTCATGCCCGCCGCGCCAGCAACGCGTACGGCCGCACCGGGCGCGATCAGTAGCGCTGCACGGTGCCGTTACTGTAGCGAACCCGGTCGCCTACCCGGTAAGTGGGCATCGTGTCCAGCACGATCGACTGCTCGGTGCCATCGTCCAGTTTCAGCTTGACGCGATACACCTTGTCCGTTGGCGAGCCCACAGTGCCACCTGCTGCCGCGGCGCCTACGGCGCCTACGCCCACATCCTGGCGCATCACCTGGTCGATGGCTTGCACCACGCCGTAGGAGGTCTGCGCTACCGTCGTGGTGGTGGTGGTGCTGCTGGTGCCGGCCGTGTTGCTGCTGTTGTTCATGCTGCCCGTCGTGCTGGTGCTGCTTGTACTGCTGGGGTTGTCATAACTGCTGCTCGTGCTGCGATCCTGCATGCTGCTGCTGTCCGTCGAGCTCATGCGATTGCTGTCCGTGCTGCACGCGGCCAGCAGTACGCACAATGCGCCCATCCAGCGTATTGATAAAGTGTTGTTCATGCTCTTCTCCTTGTGGGGTGTCGGCGCCCGATGGTGCCGGGGTGGCAAGGCAAGCCCGCCATTGCGATGGGCCGCCAAGGTAAGAGTGCTCACGTCGGTATTCGTTCGGTGCGCAATGGCGCGTATTGAGCGGTATCAAACCCCAGTGCTGCCAGCTTGTATCTACGGCAAATTAATTGTCCGGCAATCACTTTCATTCCTTTAGCGAAAGATTTGATTCAGCGCAAAGGACGCCGCCGCAGACGCGCAATAATTGAAGGGTAGCCATTTACAGGACAGCCAAATGTTGACACGCGCGACAGATAACATTATCGAGGAATTAATTGACGCCACATATAGCGATCCGGCGGATGTTCGTCAGCGGCATGTGTTCGCGCACGCCTTGCATGGGCTGGTGCGGTTGGCCAAGTCGGAGCAATTGCGGGACATGCGCCGTGACGTGGCGCGTGCCACGTCATTACAGGCCGGCCACAGCAGCCGGCAGCAGGCGCGTACGCTGCTACGCAAGATAGGCATGGAACTGGCGCGCGATACAGGCGGCGTGCCCGGCGCGCCCGACACCTTGCGCGGTGGTGTGGAAGACCGCTGACGCGCGCGCCCGTCTCAGCGCGCCAGTGGCGCCTTGCGGCAGCGCCACAGCAGCCACATCAGGCTGGCGGTCACCATGGCGGACGTGCAATCGACCAGCCAGTCCGACACGGCGCCGTGACGGTAGGGGAAAAAGCTCTGCACGTATTCGTCGAGCGCGCCCATCAGGGCGATGGTGAGCACGGCCTTGGCTGCCCGCAGGGCGGCGCCGCCCGTGCCACCCGTAAATAGCAGGAAGGTCAGGCCGGCGTAGGCGCAGGAATGCAGCACCACGCCGGACGCCACTTCACCGATATCGCTGCGGGCGCCCGGGATCGAGCCCAGCACCAGGATCATCAGGTAGAGCACGATGGCGCTCCAGTAGCGCAAACGCGCGTGGACATCGGTCAGGAATATCTGATGCAGCAGGGCGGGCATGGGCAGGGTATGGAAAAAATGATGCGAACAATACCACGTCCCGCATGAAAAAAAAGCCCGCTGTTCAAAGCGGGCTCAAAAAACCCATGTGGGCCAAGAGAGGTGTAATTCGAGGTGGCGCGCCGGAACCGGTCCGGCGCACCTGGCTGCAATCATGCGTATCGGGGGCATGTATTGCAGATGTGGCCAGTATAGGAGGGCAATGTGACGCGGGCATGACAGGGCGCAACATTGCGCTTGTCACAAGCAAAAAAAAGCCCGCTGATGAAAGCGGGCTTAAAACTATTTTCTTGGAGGAGAATAGTGGAGACAGGTGTAATTATGCTGCGCTGCGTTATATATGTCTAATTGTGGTTTCAGATACCTGTCATGCTTTTGGGTTATATCTCATCGGAAATACTCAATCCTTGACGGGAACGGTGTAGTTCAGCGCCAGGCGGCCGCCATCCACGAACAGGGTCTGCCCCGTCATATAGCTGGCGTCATCGCTGGCCAGGAAGGCGGCGATCGAGGCCACTTCCTCCGGCTCGCCGCAGCGGCCCATGGGGGTGCGCGACAGGATGGTGTGGCGCGCTTCCGGGCTGCCCAGCACGGCTTTCTTGGCCAGTTCCGTCAAAATAGTGCCGGGACCGATGCCGTTCACGCGCACGCCATGCGGGGCCAGGTTGAGCGCCATCACCTTGGTCAGCTGGTTGATGCCGCCCTTGGAGACGACATACGGCACCTGGTTGGGGATGGCCAGTTCGGAATTGACGCTGGACATATTGATGATGCAACCGCTGTTGCGCTTGACCATTTCGCGCGCCACGGCCTGGCCGCACAGGAACATGGATTTCAGGTTGATGCGCAGCACGCGGTCGAAATCCTCCTCGGCCAGGTTGAGGAAGTCGGCGGCGTGGGTCACGCCGGCGTTGTTGATCAGGATGTCGATCTGGCCAAACGCGGCCAGGGTGGCGGCCACCAGCGCGTCCACGTCGGCCTTCTGGCTGACGTCGGCGGCGAAGAAGCGGGCCTGAGCGCCCAGCGCTGCGGCCGCTTGCGCGCCGTCCGGCTTGATGTCGACCAGCATCACCTTGGCGCCGTCGGCCACCAGGCGTTGGGCGCACGCCAGGCCTATGCCTTGGGTGGCGCCGGTCACAATCGCGACTTTGTTTGTCAGTTTCATTGGGTTCGCTTCCATGCTGAAGGTTGCGGGCGCTTGTGGCGCCCAAGAGGGGAGGGTGTAGCGGATTTTACTCCACCGTGGCGACCGTTTTCGCGCGGCGCGCGGGTGGCCGCGTTACAATTGAGGGTTTGCAATCGAATAAAGGGCACCGTCGTGAATTTCATCAATAAATTATCCGCCGCCTGGACGGCCAACGACTCCCTGCTGTGCGTGGGCCTGGACCCCGACATGGCCAAGCTGCCGGCCCAGTTCCAGTCCGCGCCGGACGGTATTTACCAGTTCTGCCGCGAAATCATCGACGCCACCGCCGACCTGGCCTGCTCGTTCAAGCCGCAGATCGCCTACTTCGCGGCGCTGGGCGCGGAGCAGCAGCTGGAACAGATCTGCGCCTACGCGCGCGCCAACTATCCCCATATCCCGCTGATCCTGGACGCCAAGCGCGGCGACATCGGCGCCACGGCGCGCCAGTACGCGCGCGAAGCATTCGACCGCTACGGCGCGGACGCCGTCACCGTCAATCCCTACATGGGTTCGGACTCGGTCGAGCCCTACATGGAGTGGAGCGAGCGCGGCGTCATCATCCTGTGCCGCACGTCCAATCCGGGCGGCTCGGACCTGCAATTCCTGAAAGTGGACGGCAAGCCCTTGTACCAGCACGTGGCGCGGCTGGTGGCGGAGAAGTGGAACAGCAATGGCCAGTGCGCGCTGGTGGTGGGGGCCACGTTCCCGGAAGAGCTGGCGCAGGTGCGCGCCATCGTCGGCGACATGCCCTTGCTGGTGCCGGGCATCGGCGCCCAGGGCGGCGATATCGCGGCCACCGTGCGTTCGGGCAAGACGGCCAGCGGCGCCGGCATGATGATCAATTCCTCGCGCGCCATCATTTACGCGCCGCAGCAGGCTGGTGAGGATTTTGCCGCCGCCGCCCGCCGCGTGGCGCTCGACACGCGCGACGCCATCAACCAGTATCGCGCAGGCTAAGCGGCACCGGCGCGGCGCGCCGGTTCAGCCGGACTGGCCGGACCGCTTTCCCCGCGGCAGCCAGGACGCGCGCCGCGGGCCCGGCCGCTCAGGCCGGCATGGCATCAGCAGCGCGCCGGCGCCACCATCTCGGCGTAGTCATACAATTCGCCCAGGATCTGCTCGCCGCGCTCGTCGGCCGTTTCCTGCAGCTGGTCGATCTCGCTGAATAACTGATCCACCGTGCGCGCGCCTGCTTCACCGTCGAACAGGCGGGCCGCGCGGTGCTGTTCCCAGTGCTCCATTTCTGCCGCCGACAGCGTCTCCGGGAAGTTGCGGGCGCGGTAGCGGAACAGCAGTTCGGCCAGCCGCGCATCGTCGAACACGGGCGACAGCGTGGCCAGTTTGGCGGGGTTTTCCTTGCGCAGCGATTCGAGCAGGCGGCGGTCGCCCGTGCCCACGAAGCCGTTGTACAGATCCTCATCCACATCCAGCGCCGGTGCGCCGGGCCGGTGGAATACTTCGGCCCAGGTGGCCGCCATGTCGGGCATGGCCGCCGCCAGCGCCGCGTTGGCGCGGCACTGTTCCACATCGATCCCCCAGCGCGTGGCCATGGCCGGCGACAGCGTCTTGAAGTTGGACACCAACATCGGCGATTTGTTCAGGTGGATGCTCTTGATGGGCAGCCGTGTCATGCCTTCCGGCAGCGCGTCGGCCTTGCTGAACAGGCGCAGCCGTATCGTGTCCGCGTCCAGCGTGGCCAGCTCGCGCGGGTCATGGCTGCAATCCCACACGATCACTTCGTTCTTGTTGGTCGGATGCACGCCCAGCGGCCACACCACGCCCAGGCAGCCGCGCTCGGCCGGGAACATGCCCGACACATGCAGGAACGGCGCGCGCAATGCGGGCGCCAGGTGCATGCCGATCTCGTCGGCCACGCGGTCCTTCTTGTGCAGCGCGAAGCAGAAGTCGAACAGTTTGGGCTGTTTTTGCTTGATCAGGCGCGCCAGCGCGATGGTGGCGCGTACGTCCGACAGCGCATCGTGCGCGGACTCGTGCAGCAAGCCGTTGGCAGCGGCCAGGTGTTCCAGACGGAAACTGGGCTTGCCGTCCTCGCGCGTCGGCCATGCGATGCCTTCCGGGCGCAGCGCATAGGTCATGCGCACCACGTCCAGCAAGTCCCAGCGGCCGCACTGGTGCTGCCACTCGCGCGCGTACGGGTCGATCAGGTTGCGCCAGAACATGAAGCGGGTGATCTCGTCGTCGAAACGGATGGTGTTGTAGCCCACGCCCACCGTGCCCGGCTTGGAGAACGCCTGTTCGATGGTGGCCGCGAACTGGTGTTCCGGCACGCCCCATTCCAGGCACTGTTGCGGCGTGATGCCGGTGATCAGGCACGATTGCGGGTCGGGCAGGAAGTCGTTGGCCGGCTTGCAGTACAGCATGATCGGCTCGCCGATCTCGTTCAGGTCGGCATCGGTGCGGATGGCGGCGAACTGGGCGGGACGGTCGCGGCGCGCCTGGGCGCCGAAGGTTTCATAGTCGTGCCAGAGGAAAGTGTGGGAAGTCATAGAATTGTCAAAAAATACTGCAGTTTTCTGGCCGCGGGCCGATAGTATAAGTGGGAGGCCAGCTCAAGTCTGCGCACGCTCCAGCGGCGCCGCACAAGATGGGCCTGCTCCGGGGCTGGCGGTATGCCGCTGGCCACGTGCCTGGTTGAATTGTCCAGTATGCTGGAGCAAGGAGCGCCATCATGTCAAATCACGTTTCCGTCAACGCCAATGTGGCCGCGCCGACCGCCCCGGTGGGCGTGGCGGCCAGCCAGCAGACGGCCGCGGCCGGACCGGCGCCAGCCGCCCAGGCCAAGGCGCAGTTGAACGCTTCCATCGTGCAGGCCTCGCTGACGGTGTCGATCGGCGCCCAGGACGAACCGCTGGCGCTGCTGCTCAAGTCGGCCCTGACCGGAATTAACGAAGCCTTGCGCGGCCAGTTCGGCGACAACGCGATCCAGAACGCCATGTCGCAGGATAACTCACCGGAGGGGACGGCGGGCCGCATCGTGTCGCTGTCGACCGCGTTCTATGGCGCCTACCAGCAGCAGCATGCGGGCGAAGACCCGGACCAGATGCTGAGCAATTTCATGGACACCATCAAGGGTGGGATGGAGCAGGGCTTCAAGGAGGCACGCGACATCCTGACCGGCTTGCAGGTCTTGAACGGCGATATCGCCGGCAACGTGGACAAGACGTACGAACTGGTGCAGAAAGGTTACGCGGATTTCGAGGCGGCGCAGCGCAAGGCGGCCAGTGCCGCTACACCGTCCGCATCCCCACCATCCACGCCCGCGCTCGCCACGCAGGCAACGGTGGCGGTGGCGCAGACGGCGTCCGTCTCGGCGCATGCGTCGGTGGTGGCCACCCGGGCCGGCGGCGGCGGCACCTGAAGCGTCAGGCCGCCTGTTCCTGCAGGGCCACGCGGTTGCGGCCCGCTTCCTTGGCGCGGTAGAGGGCGGCGTCGGCGACCGCGATCAGTGCGTGCTCGTCCTGCTGCGGTTGCAGGCTGGCCACGCCCATGGAGGCCGTGATGTGGGGCAGCGGCAAGCGCATGTCGCCGAACACGATGGCTTGCCGCATCCGTTCGCACAGCCGCTCCGCCACGGCCGCCGCCACCTTGGCGTTGGTGTCGGGCAGCAGCACCATCATTTCCTCGCCGCCGTAGCGCACCGCGCAATCGGTGGGGCGCAGCGCGCCGCTCAGCACCTGGGCCGCTGTGCGCAACGCCTGGTCGCCGGCCAAGTGGCCATGGCTATCGTTAAACTTCTTGAAGTGATCGAGGTCGATCATGATCAGCGCCAGCGGCGTGCCGGCGCCGTGCGCGCTCGCCACCATGGTGGGCAGCACATCGTTCAGCCAGGCCCGGTTGTACAGGCCCGTGAGACCATCGATCATGGAGAGCTGGCGGTAGAACTCGCCCAGCTTCTGGCGCCGGCGCAACTGGGCGTTGGCGGCGCGGATGCGGAACGACAGCAGTCGCAGCAGGTTGCGCGCCAGCGCGTTTGATTCGTCGATCAGCTGCCACACGAGATCGGCTTCGATCACCAGCAAATCGCTTCGCTCCAGCGCCGAGATGGACGCCAGGTTGGCTTCCTCGTCCAGCACCGACTGTTCACCCACGCTTTCGCCCGGCAGCACCTTGCTGACGGTGCCGTCGGCCATGCCGGTGCGGGTGTCGGCCGCCACCGCCAGCGCGCCGCGCAGCACGATGTAGAGCCGGGCCTGGCGACCATGGGCCACGGGCTGGCCCGCTTCCACCTGCATGACGGCACAGCCGGCCAGGCGCCGGGCGATGGCGGGCGCGTCGTCGGAACCGCGAAACAATTGCAATTCGCTGAGCTGGTGGCCGGAGGCGCCAAAGGTGCTGATTTGTTTCACGATCGTCTTTCAGGGGAACGCGGCTGCCAACATGCAAGCCTGGGCATGATCATAGCGCAAACAAAGTTGCCAGGACATGTGAGCGGGCTCAGCTTGATAAATGTGGCGTCCGCGTGCCGCCCCGTGTTTCAATAGCGCCATTGTTCGCAACCGGGAAAAATCTGATGAGCTTGATCGATGCCCTTGGCCAGCAGCATGTGGCCGCGCCCCAGGCCCGCATCGTATCGCTGGTGCCTTCCATCACGGAATTGTTGTGCGATCTGGGCCTGGCGGGCCGGATCGTGGGCCGCACGGGATTCTGCATCCACCCGGCCGAGACGGTGCAGGCCATTCCCAAGATCGGCGGCACCAAGGACGTCAACCTGGACAAGATCCGTCAACTGGCGCCCACCCATCTGGTGGTCAACATCGATGAAAATGAAAAGCCCACCGTCAATGCGCTGGCCGAATTCGTGCCCCACATCGTCGTCACCCATCCCAACAAACCCTATGACAACGTGGCGCTGGCGCGCCTGATGGGCGGCATCTTCTGCGCCGAGGCACAGGCGGAGGCGTGGTGCGCCGCGTTCGAGCAGGAGTATGCGGAACTGCGTGCGGCGCAGGGGGATGCACAGGCCACACGGCCGCAGACCATGTTGTACTGCATCTGGCAAGACCCGTGGATGAGCGTGTCGCGCGATACCTATATCGCCAATATGCTGGCCGAGATCGGCTGGCAGGTGCCGGACCTGGGCGAAGTGCGTTATCCGCGTTTCGCGTGGACGCCGGAGCTGCTGGCGGGCATTGATGGGGTGTTGCTGTCGAGCGAACCGTATCGCTTCACGGAAGCCCATTGCGATGCGCTGGAACGCCAGATTGGCAAGCCAGTGCTGCTGGTGGATGGGGAGATGATGTCGTGGTATGGCAGCCGGTCGCTGCAGGGATTGCGTTATCTGCGCCAGCTGGCGCAGCGCTGACGGCACGCCGCACGCCACCAGCGGCGGCGGGCCGTCCAGGCCGTATCAGTCAGCCGCTTCGGTGGCGCTGTCCGGGGCGGGCGTGCGCAGTTTGCTGTCGTGCAGGCGGCCCAGCGCGCTGTCGATGGCGCGTTTGAGCTTGTCGGCGGAACCGCCGATGGCCTGGTGCAGCGTGGCCGCGTGGTCGCTCACGGCGATCGGCTGGTAGCCGGTCACGCGCGCTTCCATCAGGCAGCGATTATCGCCGTCGGCCGATTTGTGGCTGTTGTTGTCGCTAAGGTGGACTTCGACCCGGCTGATATGCTCGCCAAACCGGTTGAGGGCGGCGTTGACGACAGAATGCACATGTTCGTCCAGGCCTGCATGACGTTCGATAGTTTTATCGGTGTTGATATTGATCTGCATATGCTTACTCCCGGTTATACAAGAAGGCAGGGTCAAAGCATCCGCTTCGAGGCCGACACCCATGGCGCGGCCGGTGTGCACCCAAACCTGGTGGCCTCATCGCCTTGCACACGGTTTTATCTTACTCCTTTTCGGCCGCCCGAAAAGCCCCTTCAGATCATGGCCCTACAAGATGCTCAGGTATTGATAATGCCTGCTGCAATATTGATGGACAGCCCCAATATGACCAGGTTGAAGAAGAAACTGAGCACCGACTGGCCCAGCGCCAGCTTGCGCAGCCGCGGCGCCCGTACTGTGACGTCCGAGGTTTGCGCCGCCACTGCGATGGTGAACGAGAAGTACAGGAAGTCCCAGTAATCGGGTTGCTGTTCGCCGTCGGGGAAAACCAGCGGCGCGGTGCCGCCGGGCGCCGTGTAGTACAGGTGGGCGTAGTGGAAGGTGAACAGGGTGCCCACCAGGAACCAGGAGCCGAGCAGGGTCAGCACGGCCAATCCGTAATGCCAGGCCCGCTCGTCGCCGGCCACGTCCTTCAGCGCCGATAACTGCGACATGATGGCCGCCAGGCTGGCCAGCGCGGCCACGCACAGGCTGGACAGGATCACGGGCGAGCGTTCGTCCTGGCGCGCCGCGATGCGTTTGACCGTGCGGTGGTCGGCCCGCATCATCATCCAGGCCATGGTCACCAGATAGCCCCAGGTGCCGGCGTTCCACGCCACCAGCAAGCGCGTCAGCCACGACCAGGCGCCGGGCAGGAAGGGCGCCACCACCGCCCCCAGCGCGACGGCGCCGACCAGGTGGGGGCGGCTGCGGACGAAGCCGCGCAAAGGCAGTCGCATGCGCATCGTCAGTGGGCCGGATGGATAGCCGTCATCACGGCTGGTTGATGTCGGCTTCGGTGGTGAAGGCGTCCGCGTAGAACTCCTCGGCCGGCAGCTGGCACTGGGCCACGAAGTCCTGGCGTGCCGTGTCGACCATGATGGGTGCGCCGCAGGCATACACCTGGTGGCCGGACAGGTCGGGCAGGTCGGCCATCACGGCCTGGTGCACGAAGCCGGTGCGGCCTTGCCAGTTGTCTTCCGCCTGCGCGTCCGATACCACTGGCACGTACTGGAAGTTGGGCAGCTCGGTGGCCCACTGGCGGCACAGCGCGTCCATGTACAGGTCCTGAGGCCGGCGGCCACCCCAGTACAGCGTCATGGGGCGGGGCGAGCCTTGCAGCACCAGGTGGTCGACGATGGCCTTGATTGGCGCGAAGCCGGTGCCCGAAGCGAGCAGCACCATCGGCTTGTCGCTGTCGTCGCGCACGAAGAAGGTGCCCAGCGGGCCTTCGAAGCGCAGGATGTCGCGTTCCTTGAGCGTGCTGAACACCTGCTCCGTGAACAGGCCGCCCGGCATATGGCGGATGTGCAGCGCCAACGGCTGATCCGAGTCCGGCGCCGTGGCCATGCTGTAGCTGCGGCGCTTACCGTCGCGCAGCATGAATTCGATATACTGGCCGGCCCGGTATTTGAGTTTCTCGTTGGCTGGCAATTGCAGCGTCAGCACCACCACGTCCGGCGCCACCTTTTCGATGGTGCTCACGCGCGACGGCATCTTCTTGACCGGATAGTCGCTGCCGCCTTCCACTTCACGGGCCTCGATCACCAGGTCGCTGTGGGCGGTGGCGCAGCAGAACAGCGACCAGCCGGCGCTTTCCTCTTCCGGCGTCAACGCTTTTTGCTGGTGGTGCTTGTGGCTCACGTTGCCCGACACGACCTTGCCCTTGCAGGAACTGCAGGCGCCGTTCTTGCAGCCGTAGGGAATGGCGACGCCGGCGCGCATGGCCGCCGTCAGGACGGTTTCGTCTTCCTCACAGGTGAATTGATGGCCGCTGGGCTGTACAGTGATTTGAAACGTCATACAATCTTTCATATGAAAAATACCGTTATTCGAAAATTCGATCGTCCGCGCCTGCTCATTATCGGCTGCGGCGATGTCGGCATGCGTTTGCTGCCGTTGTTGCGGACCCAGTTCCGCGTGTTCGCCGTCACCAGCCAGCCGGCCCGTTGCGCGGCATTGCGCGCGCTGGGCGCCGTGCCGCTGGTGGCCGATCTGGACCGGCCCGCCACGCTGCGCCGCCTGGCGGGCCTGGCGCAATACGTGGTGCACCTGGCGCCGCCCCAGTCCGACGGCGCGCGCGATCTGCGTACCCGGAATCTGACCGCCATTTTACCCGAGCATGGGCGGCTGGTTTATGTCAGTACCAGCGGCGTGTATGGCGATTGCGGCGGCGCCGTGATCGATGAGAGCCGGCCGGTGGCGCCCCGCAACGGACGCGCCCAGCGGCGGGTGGACGCGGAGCAGGTCTTGCGCGACTGGGCCGTGCGACGCGGCACGGCGCTCGCCATCCTGCGGGTGCCCGGCATTTACGCCGGCGACCGGCTGCCGCTCAAGCGGCTGCGGGAAGGCACGCCGGCCCTGGTCGAGGCCGACGATGTGTACACCAACCACATCCACGCCGACGACCTGGCCCGCATCGTGGCGCGCGCGCTGCTGCGGGGGCGGCCGAACCGGGTCTACCACGCGGTCGACGACAGCGACATGAAGATGGCGCAGTACTTCGATGTGGTGGCCGATGCGCACGGGCTGGCGCGGGCGCCGCGGCTGCCGCGGGCGGAACTGGAACGGGTGGTCACGCCGACGCTGCTGTCGTTCATGTCCGAATCGCGGCGCATGCGTAACGCGCGCCTGAAACAGGAGCTGGGCGTGCGCTTGCGCTACCCGACGGTGGCCGACGCGCTGGCCGGCGGTTGCGGCTGCCAATGTAGCTGTGCAGGGTGACATTGCCGCCAGCCGCGTGGGCGGCAATGGCCGCCGCGCCGGTTCAGCGCTTTTTCTGCACGCGCTGCTGATGCACGCGCTGTTGTTGTTTTTGCTGCGTGCGCTGCTTGTTCTGTTTGGCGTCGTACAGGGCGGCCGCTTCCTTTTTGGCCTGCTCGACCGTACGCAGTTCCGCCTGGTCGTCGTGGGTGACGAAGTAATCTGCGGCCTGGGCCTCCATCACCAGCTTGATGGCGGCCTCGTCGGCCATGTCGTACAGCTCGGTGAGCAGGGTGGTTATTTCGTCGAGGAATTCTTCGTAGGTCATGGCGGTGTTCTTATGCGTTGAGGGGCGGGCGGGGCCGTTATTCTAGCGCAACACCGCCGGCGGGCCGCTGCCATGCTGAAAGTTATATGTAAGTTTGTTGCCACACACTTGTAAGATGAGTTGCATGATGTATATCAATCAGGCGGCGCCATGATACGATATGGTGAGCGAAATCGTCGTGGCGGCTGCAGAAATCGGTTGGCCGGCCGTTAACGACTATATCGGCGGCGCAAGCTGGTGAGAACTTGAAGGAGCGCGACATGCATACCACTTTGCATCCGACCAAGGAGCAGGTCCGGGCCTATATGCATTTGCGCGAGTTCGACCGCCGCCCCCCTCCCACGCCAGACGAAATCCGCCGCCAGTTGGGTTGGTACGGCGACCACCGGTGTGGCGACTTCTCCACAGGCCAAGGCCTGTTCCTCCCGGGCTCCATCGCCCAGCTGGCCACGCTGTTGGCCGTCGAATGGTGTTTCCTCGCAGCAGGTTTCCGCCGCACACGCTAGGGATTTTTACTTAATTCGCAAGGAAAATGTTCCTACCACAAGAAATAGGCGTAAAATCTCTCTAAATCTCACAGAAATGTCTGATGAGTTAGCCTTACGTTAACGGAAGCGTGTATTATCCCGTCCGCGCACCGGATGTCAGTATGAAAACTGGCGTTCGGGGCTGCGATCGAGGTAATGAAGCTAAATATTTTTTATTTGAGTGTCGTTTTCTTACCAAGAGACGGCCGGAAACCTAGTGAACATCATGTCTATCAAAGAAATCACCGCGTCGCCTACGTACAACCCGAACCGTGTGCTGGACGCCATCATTGAGAAACTGCAACTGAAAAATGATGCTGCCCTGTCGCGCGCGCTGGAAGTCGCCCCGCCCGTGATCAGCAAGATCCGCCATAACACGCTGCCGATCGGCGCGACCATCCTGATCCGCATGCACGAGATCAGCGATTTCAGCATCCGCGAACTGCGCGAGCTGATGGCTGCCTAAGCAAGCCTCCCACGCGGCGTCAGCGCAGCCTGACGCCGTTGTTGTTGTTCCGCTCGCCAGGCCAGCAGGCCCGGCATGACGGCGCCGTCCGGCGTACCGTCTTCTCCGCGTTGTTTTTTTTCGTCATGCCGACCTGGCGCAATGTCGTGTCGTCGGCGTCATCCCTTCGTCCGGCGTCATCCTTCCCCGGCCTGGTGGCCAGCATCATGCCATGCCGTCCGCCATCACGCCGTGGTGCTGATGGTGGTGCCTATTTTCTGGCCTTGCGTATTGACGGCCGGTGCCGGTGGTGGGGGCGGTGGTGGGGCGGCCGGCTGCTCGGCGGTGGTCTTGGGCGCCGCTTTGGGCTGCGGCGCGGGCGGCGCCTGGACGGTGGCGCTGTTGGTGGCGACTGCGTTGACGGTCATGATGACCTCCAAGGGATGAAAAAAATGCCGGCGGCCCCTTCGGACCCCGGCATTGTCGGACGGCGGGCGCTGGCGACCCGGTCGCCAGCAGATCCGCACGCTCAGTCGCTTAAGCGCTCAAGCGAGGCCGCACCGTGTACATGCTGTCTGCCTTGGCCGCGACCGCCGCGCCGGAGTAGGCCGTTTGTTTCTCTGCCTGTAGTCCAGAATAGGCCATTTTGTTGGCGTTTGCATCAGAAATCGCCGCGCCGGAATAGGCCACCGTCTGCGCGCCCGCATACGCCGTTGGTTTGGCCTCTTTCGTGGCCGCGCCCGAGTAAGCCACCGTCTGCGCGCCCGAGTAGGCCGTTTCCTTGGCTTGCTTGGTGGCCGCACCCGAATAGGCGACCGTCTGCGCGCCAGAATACGCCGTTGGTTTGGCCTCTTTCGTGGCCGCGCCCGAGTAAGCCACCGTCTGCGCACCCGAGTAGGCCGTTTCCTTGGCTTGCTTGGTGGCCGCACCCGAATAGGCGACCGTCTGCGCGCCAGAATACGCCGTTTGCCTGGCCTCTTTCGTGGCCGCGCCCGAGTAAGCCACCGTCTGCGCACCCGAGTATGCCGTTTCCTTGCCCTGCTTGGTGGCCGCGCCCGAATAGGCCACGGTGTGCGCGCCCGAATAAGCCGTTTCCGCGCCGCCAGCCTGCACGGCCGCGCCGGAGTAGGCTGGGCGCGCGCTGCGGTCATAGCTTTCGCCGAAGGTTTCCTCATACAGCTCGCGCATGCGCTCGCCCACGCGGTGGTGCACCTGCTCATCGTCCTCGCCGCGCAGGCCGATGTAGGGGAAGTGGTGCAGGAAGTAGCCGAACACGGCTTCGCAGTCGGCCGCGTACTTCATCGTGTCCAGGATGTGGTAGTGCCAGAAGATATCGACATCCATCAGTGGCGCCGTCTGCTCCTGGGGGAAAGTTTTCATCAGGTACAGGAAGCGGCGATATTCGAATTCGACCGCGTTGACCTGCTCCAGCGACCACCCTTCGCCGGACTCCTCGTGCATCAGTTTGACCTTGATCGGTTCCAGGTCCAGGTCGGCGATTGCTTGAAAGCTGTCATGTGAAATCATGGATGAAATCCCTTTGCCTTGAGTGAGTTGAAAACCTAGTGTTTGACTATGTGGCGCGGTCCGCCGCAGGCGGTGGCCTTGGCGCCGGCCATCGATGATGGGGGTGCCGGGCCGTGTTGCTACGAGGATCAGGTAGCAGTAAGTTGATGCACATCAACATTCCCAGTATATGCGTCGCGCCGGTGATTTCAACATGAAATTTGAAAATTTGTCGGTAATCTGCACTATGAGAATGACTTTCAAAATGACAGTAAGTCGACGGCCGGATTACCCGGTCGGGGGCCCCGGCCAGGCTATTTGGCAGCGCGCCGGAATGAAATATTGTTGCCCAATGAAAAGATCACGTTGTTGATATTTCTCAATGATCCAGCGTATCTCATGCCACCAGCGGCGGCGCGTGCTCGCGCGACGGGCCGCCATCCACCGGCACCGACACCATCACCGTGGTGCCCGCGGCCGGGCCGCCGCCATGGATGGCGCACCGTCCGCCCAGGATGCTGATGCGCTCCTCGATGCCGACCAGGCCGAACGAGCCGGGTTTGCAGCGCACCCCGGGCGCGATCCCCACGCCGTTGTCGCTGATGGTCATGGTCAACACGCCGTCCCGCTGGCCCAGCGTCACCCGCACGGCGCTGGCGTGCGCGTGCTGCAGCACGTTGCTCAGCGATTCTTGTAGCACGCGGAAGAACGCGGTGGCGCACAGATCGTCCACCGCGATGTCGTCCTGCGCGTCCAGCTCGCAGGCCAGGCCGGCATGCTGGCGGAACTGATCGACCTGCCACTCGACGGCCGCGCTCAAGCCCAGGTCCAGCACGGCCGGACGCAAGTCATTGATGATGTGGCGCACGCTGCGGATAGTGCGGTCGATCTGGCCCAGCGTGGTGCGGGCGCGCGCGTGCAGGCGCGGGTGGCGCTGGCGGGTGCGCGCGGCCAGCAGGTCCGCTTCGATGCGCAGCACCAGCAGGTTCTGGCCCAGGTCGTCGTGGATCTCGCGCGCGATGCGCTTGCGCTCCTGTTCCTTGATCCGGTCGGCGTGCGCGGCCAGGCGGCGCAACTGGTAGTGCGAGTGTTGCAGGCGGGCCTGGCTGTCGCGCAGTTCGCGCGTCATACGCTTGGCCATGCGCACGGCTTGCCGGCGCGACGTGGCCAGCGTGTGGAACAGCACGTACAGCAGCAGCGTGACCAGGCCGCCCGCGCCCAGCGCCAGCGAGGGCAGGTAGCGGTCCAGCGGCGAACGCCACGCCGCCATGGGCGCGCTGAAGCGCGCTTGCCACAGGCGGCCGCCGCATTCCAGCGGCAGGGTGGCGGTGAACGTATCGTGCGCCGCGCTGTCGCTGGCGCCGGGCGCCATATTGGAAAACAGCAGCGCGTCCGGCACCGCGCGTGGGTGTGGCTCGTCCAGCGCGCCGCTGTCGTACAGCGCCAGGCGCAGGTCGCGCCCGCCGATCTCGTCGAGCGCCTCCTGCGCCAGGCGGCGCGCGCTGAAGCCGATGCCGACCGAGCCCAGGTAGGCGGCGCGGCGGAAGGTCACGCTGTCGAGCGGCAGGTCCCGGCGGTAGATCGGCATGCGCATGGCCAGCGTGGCGCGGGACGGTTGGCCGGGGACGTCGATCAACTGGCCGGAGGTGGCCGGCGCGCCCGTGTCGCGCGATTGCGCCAGCGCTAGCGCAAAGGTTGGCCGCGCGGCGATGTCGCGTCCCAGCGTGTCCCCAAACTGCTCGACCGGCTCGATCAGCGTGATGACGGCGTAGTCGGCGCGGCGTTCCGGCGGGACGATGGCGAAGGCGGGATAGCCATCGCGCGGGCGGGCGCCGGCGCGCACGGTCCGTTCGAAACGGCGGCGCTGGCCATCGGTCACATACCGGGCGAAATTGATGTTGTCGATGGTGGCGAATTCCTGCGCCAGGTTCAGGCCCTAGACGTAACGGTGGAAGCTGGCGCGGTCGACGCCGTCGGCCGCCTGGAGGAAACTGGCGGCGCCGCGCAGCACGTCGGTGTAGGCCCGCACGCGGGCGGCGATGGCGAATTGGGCATTGCGGACCTGGTGCTGGAAGCGTTGGTGCGCATCACGCTCGATGGACAGCGCCGTGACGAAGTACAGGGCCAGTCCCACACCCAGCGACAGCAGGGCGCCTGTCCACCACACGGAAGCCGTATTGGAGAGCCTGTTCTTGCGGGCGGGGACGGTCGACATTGGGTTATGCGCCGGACGATTGCTGGTTGATGGAGTTGGCCCCGGGGCATGGCATGGCGGCCCGGTGGGCGGAGAGGAAATGTTGCCTGATTTATAAACCTGATTTTCTGCTCAGTCAAGTCATTTGTTAGATCGCTATTTGTCCGGTACAAAACGGCGCAACGTTTTTCCGCGCGCGCAAAAAAAAACCGCCCGAAGGCGGTTTTTGTGGCAGGGCGCCGGCTTACTTGGCGACCCAGCTGTCTTTCAGCGTGACGATGCGGTTGAACACTGGCTTGCCCGGCGTGGAATCGACCCGGTCGGCCACGAAGTAACCGTGGCGCTCGAACTGGTAGCGCTGGTCCGGCTGGGCCGCCGTCATGCCCGGCTCCAGGTAGGCCGTGATCACTTCCTTGGCGTTCGGGTTCAACGCTTGCATGAAGTCCTTGCCGCCGCCGTCCGGCTGCGGGTCGGTGAACAGGCGGTCGTACAGGCGCACTTCCGCTTCCAGCGCGGTGGCGGCCGACACCCAGTGGATGTTGCCCTTGACCTTGTAGGTGTCGGAACCGGGCGTGCCCGATTTGCTGTCCGGGAAGTAGTTGACGTGGACGGCGATCACTTTGCCGTTCTCGTCCTTGTCGTAGCCCGTGCATTCCGTCACATAACCGTGGCGCAGGCGTACCCGGCTGCCGGGCGCGTCGCCGATCGGCGGGTAGTAGCGGAAGTAACCCTTGCTCGGCACTTCCATGAAGTCTTCTTCCTCGATCCACAGTTCGCGCGTGATGGGGAAGGTGCGCACGCCCATTTCCGGGTGGTGCGGGTGCACGGGCGAGCTGCATTCCACGCTGGTGCCGGCTTCGAAGTTGTCGATGATCAGCTTGAGCGGACGCAGCACGGCCGTGGCGCGCGGCGCCTTGGGGTCCAGGTCTTCGCGCAGGCAGCCTTCCAGCGTGCTCATGTCGATCCAGCCGTCGGACTTGGTCACGCCGATGCGTTCGCAGAACAGCTGGATCGCTTCCGGCGTGTAGCCACGGCGGCGCAGGCCGACGATGGTGGGCATGCGCGGGTCGTCCCAGCCGTCCACGATCTTTTCGTCCACCAGCTGGCGCAGCTTGCGTTTGCTGGTGATCACGTAGGTCAGGTTCAGGCGCGAGAATTCGTACTGGCGCGGCACCGGCTGTTGGAAGAAGCCGCCTTCCGCCAGCGTGGCCAGCAGCCAGTCGTAGAATGGCCGGTGGTCCTGGAATTCCAGGGTGCAGATGGAATGGGTGATCTGTTCCAGCGCGTCCGAGATCGGGTGCGTGTAGTCGTACATCGGGTAGATGCACCAGGCGTCGCCGGTGCGCACGTGGTGCGCGTGGCGGATACGGTAAATGGCCGGATCGCGCATGTTCATGTTGGGCGAAGCCATGGCGTCGTCGCTGATCTTGGCGCGCAGGATGTGGGCGCCGTCCGGGAATTTACCGGCCTTCATGTCGCGGAACAGTTGCAGCGATTCCTCGCGCGGGCGGTCGCGGAATGGCGAGTTCTTGCCCGGCGTGCTGAAGTTGCCGCGGTTGGCCGCCATGTCCTCGGCGCTCTGGCTGTCCACGTAGGCGTGGCCGGAGGTGATCAGGTATTCGGCCATCGCGTACAGTTGCTCGAAGTAGTCGCTGGCGTAGTGCAGGTGGTGCTCGGTGCCGTTGGGGCCTTCATGGTCCCAGTTAAAGCCCAGCCACTTGACGCTGTCGATGATGGTGTCGACGTATTCCTGTTCTTCCTTCTCGGGATTGGTGTCGTCGAAGCGCAAATGGCAGCGGCCCTGGTAGTCGCGCGCCAGGCCGAAGTTCAGGCAGATCGATTTGGCGTGGCCCACGTGCAGGTAGCCGTTCGGCTCGGGTGGGAAACGGGTGATCACGGACGGCAGGCCCTCGCGCACGTGGGTGCCGGCCGCCAGGTCGGATTCGACGATGGCGCGCAGGAAGTTGGAGGACAGTGCCGGCGCGGTGCTGTTTTTATCGTTGCTCATCTGAAAAGGTATTTTGCAAAGTGTCGAGTAGCGGGCATTCTACCGTATCGCTTCCCCATGGAGCGGGATTGCTGCGGCGCGCCATGCCAATCTATAGGATAATTCGTCTTTAATTGTTATGGCATTCGGCCCGGAGAGTTTCCTAATGGAAAATTTATACAATGTCCTCGGTGTCGCGCCCAACGCCACGGACGATGAAATCAAGAAGGTCTACCGCTCGCTGGCGATGCGTTTCCACCCCGACCGCAACCAGGCGCCCGGTGCGGAAGCGCGGTTCAAGAGCATCACCAAGGCGTATGAAATCCTGGCCGACCCGGCCAAGCGCGAAGAGTACAACCAGAGCGTGAACCACCGCATCATCATCGACCCGGAAGCGGAGGCTTACCAGCTGTGGCGCTCGGTCTTCAACCTGCACGGCACCACGCTGCCGGCGGCCTGACGCCATCCGGGCGGCCCGCGCGGCGCGCCGTTTCATCCAGATCAGTAGTACGGAAACAGAACGAAAGTAATCCATGAGAAAAGTACACCCCGAATTTGCCTATCAGTCGCGCGAACTGGGCGGCCAGATCGAAGGCATTCTGGGCGACCCGCCCGATCGCAAGAACTACAAGAACATGGTCAACGCCCTGGTGTCGGAATACGCCAGCGGCGGCGGCATCGAAGACGTGAACATGCTGGCCTTCGCGCTGGTCGATCACATCGAGTTTTCCGATCCCAAGGGCTTGCTGGCCGAGGCGGAAGATTATGAATTCGGCGACCCGTCGCGCGTGTTCGCCATGGCCTCCTGCCAGGGCGAGGAGCCGGCCAAGATGTATGCGGCGCTGGAGGAGAGCTTCCCCGACCTGGCGCGCCAGGCCATCATCACGGCCTTCCTGTACAAGAACCCGCGCAAGTGGGACGACGACGACCAGTCGCTGGACCAGCTGTCGGCCAACGACGATGGCGACGACGACTATGAGGAAGACCAGGCGACCGACGATTTCGCCCAAATGTTCGATCAGGAAGGAGAATGACCATGTCGGAAAATAGCAATCTGCCCGCGCTGCGCAAACAGGTGACGGAACTGGTGCTGGCCGGCTCGCTGGGCCACGCCGAGCAAGCATTCGCCGACGCGGCCGACCAGTACGGCGACCTGGCCGTGGTGGAAGTCTTGGAGAGCATCCCGCCGCAAGTGACGGCGCTGCACATGGCCGGTTTTGACGGCGGCAAGATGTCGCTGGCCACCTTGCTGGTGCCGCCCAAGGCCTGGGCCGACAGCCTGGCCTTCTTCGCCGCCACCTGGCCGGACGACCTGATCGAGGACGATCCCGAGCGCATCGCCGAATCGCTGTTCGCGCACGTGCACGGCGTGGTGTTCGCCAATGACGATGAAGACCGCCGCAACGCCTTGCTGGCGGAAGCCTCGGCCACCGACTGGGGTTCGACCGTGTTCGCCATCCTGTTCTCGATGGCGCCCAAGGAAATCCTGGAAGTGGCGGGCGAGATCATCGCCAAGGGCCCTTACCTGACGGGCCAGACGTCGTCCGACAACGACGTGGTGCCGCTGGCCGTGGCGCTGGCGCAAGCGTCGGAGGATGGCTGGGACCGCGCCTTGTTCGAACTGTTCCCGGAGTTCCGCCACAGCGCCGACCTGGCCGATGCCGAATTCAGCGACGACCCGGACGAGGAACCGGCGCACCTGCAGCGCTCCACCAAGGAATTGCTGTACCGCTTGCGCAAGCAGGTACCGTCCAGCCGCAGCGCGGCCAAGCCGGGCGCGCGCCGCAGCATCGGCACCGGCATTTTCTCGTGATGGAAGCCTGATACATGCTGCCTGCAATTGTTGTAGAAACCCTGCCGCGGCTGACCCGCGCCATCAAGCAACTGGCGACCGACCCCCGGCCGGACGCCGCCCTCAACCTGGCCGACGAGCTGACGGGCATCACGGCCATGGTGGCCGAGAAGTTCACCAACGACCGCACGGCCGACGGCATCCAGAAAGCGCTGCAGCTGACGGTGGGCGGCGTTTCGCTGGGCCTGGACAGCGTGCTGCTGCACGAGGGCGACCAGGCCGCGCTGGACTTCCTGGTCGAGCATGGCGCCGAACACGCGTTCCAGGCGGGTTTCCGCCTGATCCGCGAACTGTCCGCGCTGCCCGAGGACGCGCTGGTGGGCGAGTACGACCAGGACCCGGTGTATGCCCAGCGGCGCTTGCGTGAACTGTTCATCGATATCTGCCAGGCCGACCCGAACCAGAACTGGTCCGGCTACGAGCGCTATGCCCAACAGCTCAAGCAGCGCAAGGAGGCGCAAGCCATCGTGCGTCTGGCGGGCTGGCTGCGCCGCCACAACAGCGAAGGCCCCGTCAGCGACGCCGACCTGAATGCGGAAGGCGTGATCGCGCTGGCCATCATCTTCGCCGTCGAAGGCGGGGGCAGGGTGGTGGCGCGCACCGGGCAGAAGGAGTTCGAACGCTTCGTCAAATCGGTACGCAAGAACAAGCCGGACTTTGAGGAAGGCTGGGCGGCGCTGGTGGCCGCCGTGCCGGTGCAGCACCATCCCGTGCTGCTGGATCGTATCGCGAGCTACCGCAACAGCTGCACGGTGCTGCAGCACATCCGTGGCCGCACGGCCATGAAGACGCTGTTCTCGGAACTGGAAAACTACGCCGGCTCCGAACTGGACGCCGACTACGCCTGATCGTGCGATCGCGCGGGTGCCCGAGCGCACGGCCAGCCCTTCCGCCAACGCGGGACGGCTGGCCTTTTTTATGCGCGCCCCTGCTCCTCCTGCGCGGCCGCCAGCGCCAGCGCCACAAACGCTTCCACCAGTGGTGAAGTTTCATCCTTGCGCTGCGCCAGCAGCAGCGTGGTGGTGGCCTCCGGTTCGGCCAGCGCGCGGTAGCACACGCCTTCCAGCTGGATGCTGTTGAAGGAACCGGGCAGGATGGAGATGCCGCAACCGGCCGCCACCAGTCCGATAATGGACGACACCTCGCCCGCCTCCATGGCCACCTGCGGCTCGAACCCGGCCGCCCGGCACAGACGCAAAATCTGGTGATAGATGCCGGTGCCCGCCGTGGGCGGATACATCACGAACGGCAGCCCTTGCAGCTCGCGCGCGGCCACCACCTCGCGCTGCGCCAGCGGATGGCCGACTGGCAGCACCAGCAGCAGCGGGTCTTCGCGCAGGGTGGTCATGCGCACCGCGTCCAGCACGGCCACTTCGGGCGGGCGCACGAAGCCCAGGTCCAGCGTGCGCGCCGGCAGCGCTTCGATCTGGGGCAGGGTGGCCATTTCATGCAGTGTGAGCGTGACGCCCGGATAGCGTTGCCGGTAGCGGTTGATGACGGTGGCGAACAGCGGCGTGAACGGGGTCGAGAAGGTGAAGCCGATGCGCAGTTCGCCCGCCTCGCCGCGCTGGGCCCGGCGCGCCGTCTCCACGGCTTGCTCGGACAGGGCCAGCACGCGGCGCGCATCGTCGAGGAACAGCTTGCCCGCTTCCGTCAGGCGTACCCAGCGCTTGCTGCGTTCCAGCAGGCGCGCGCCCACTTGCGCTTCCAGCGCCTGGATCTGCTGGCTCAGCGGCGGCTGGCCGATGTGCAGGCGCTGCGCCGCACGCGTGAAACTGAGTTCCTCGGCGACGGCGACGAAGTAGCGCAGGTGGCGTAATTCCATTCCAGTAATCGTTTCTATATATTAGTAACGCCTTAAATATATATTGGACTATATGAATGAGCAATCCTAAGATGGATGCATTGTTCCAGCTCAAGGCCATCATGTCCGCCTCCGCCTCCGCCCCAGCAGCAGCCGCCTCTGATTCTTCCCGCATCGCCGGCGGCACGCCGGCCTTCCGGCGCACCAACCGGGCGCTGTTCTTCGGCGGCTTTTCCAGTTTCGCGCTGTTGTATTGCGTACAACCGTTGATGCCCGTGTTATCGCACCAGTTTGCGCTCACTCCGGCGCAAAGCAGCCTGACGCTGTCGTTGTCGACGGCCGCGCTGGCGTTTTCGCTGCTGGCCTCCAGCGCCCTGTCCGAGCGGCTGGGCCGCAAGCCGATGATGGTGACGGCCATGGCGCTGGCGGCCGCGCTCACCGTACTGTGCGCGCTGGCCCAGAACTATCCGCAACTGCTGGTGCTGCGCGCCATGCTGGGGCTGGCGCTGGGCGGCATGCCGGCCGTCGCCATGGCTTACCTGGGCGAGGAAATCGAACCGGCATCGCTGGGCCTGTCCATGGGGCTGTACATCAGCGGCAGCGCGTTCGGCGGCATGAGCGGGCGCTTACTCACGTCGCTGCTGAGTGATTATTTCTCGTGGCGGGTGGCGCTGGCCGTGATGGGCGTGGCCGGCCTGGCGGCGGCCTGGGATTTCTGGCGCAGCCTGCCCGCCTCGCGCCACTTCGCCCCCGCGCGCAGCGGCTGGCGCGCCATGCGCGATGGCTGCCGCCTGCACCTGACGGATGCCGGCTTGCCGCTGCTGTTCGCGCTGGCCTTCCTGCTGATGGGCAGCTTCGTCAGCCTGTACAATTACATCGCCTATCGGCTGCTGGCGGCGCCGTATGGGCTCAGCCAGACCACGGTGGGTTTCATCTCCCTGCTGTACCTGCTGGGCATCTACAGTTCCGTGTGGGCGGGACGACTGGCCGACCGGCTGGGGCGGCGTGGCGTACTGTGGCGCGTGATGGCGCTGATGCTGGCCGGCTTGCTGTTGACCTTGTCCCAAGCGCTGCCGCTGATCGTGGCCGGTGTGGCGCTGTTCTCATTCGGCTTTTTCGCCACCCATTCCGTGGCCAGCAGCTGGGTGGGCCGGCGCGCCACCGCGCCACGGGCGCTCGCTTCCGCGCTGTACCTGTTCTTCTACTATATGGGTTCCAGCGTGATCGGTTCCGCCACCGGCGTGGTGTGGGCGCGGGGCGGCTGGCCGGGCGTGGTGGCTGTCCTGGGCGCTGCACTCGGCGTGGCGCTGCTGATCGCGCTGCGCCTGCGCCAGGTGACGCCGCTGGCGCCAACCGCGACGGCACTGGCGGCGGGCTGAGCAAACGTGGCGCTAGCGCCGGATTGTGCAGACGTGGCGCGTACGTGACGCTAGCCTGGGCAGCTGGTATAAGCCTTGCGCCCGTCTTCGTACTGGGTGAAGCAATACGTGACCAGCGCCGTCATGATCTTGTAGACGCGTTTCTTGCTGTCGGGCTGGCTCAGCTCCACTATCTTCGCACCCTCATACCACTTGGGGCCGACCGCCTCATGCGCGGCGTTGATGCCGCGTGCCAGCCGGGCCTGCACGCCGTCCGGTGGTGACGCATTTCCCTGTAATGGAAACTCCTTGCGCAACTGCTGGTCGATGCCGGCGATGTCGCTTCGCGCGCGGCGCATGATGTCGGCCGCGCTGGGGCGTGCCGGACCGAAGTCCGGCTCCGGCGGCGCCTGTTCGGGCGGCGTGATCGCCTGCGGCTGGACTGGCGTTGTTGGCGATGCGGTCGCGATGGGCCGCTCAGGTTGTGCGGGTGCGGGTGTGCTCGTCACCGCGACGGCGGTGCGGGACGCGGGGCGCTGCGGCACGAGTTGCGCGGGGGCCGCATGCGGCGCGAGCGGCAACAGCCATTGGATGGCAGGGCGCCCATCGGCCACCCGGCTTGCGGGCCGGTCGGGCAGTTGGCGCCACATGGCGTACAGCAGTGCGATGTGGATCAGCGCTGTCAGCAACAAGCCAGGCCAGTGGCGGGCAGCGCGCGATGCGAGGTCGTCCATGCGATAGGAGTGGATGGAAGAGGTTGAGCATGGTAACTTAGTTTTTCGATATGTTTTGCGTTTGTAATAATTTTTCGCAAGGTACTGTCAGGTTGGCCCCGGCCGCCCGACCAACAGGACATATCGTACCAATTGGAGACGCCATGAAACAGTTGATCCTGAGCCTGAGCGCCGCCGCAGCGCTGAACGTCGCGCCCGTGTTGGCCGCCAATAGTTGCAGTGCCCATAGCCCCGCCTACCGGGTCGCGCTGCTGGAGTTGTACACGTCGGAAGGCTGCAGCAGTTGCCCGCCGGCCGACCAGTACATCAGCGGCTTGCGCGCGGCGGGCGTCACCCCGGCGCAGGCCGTGCTGCTGGCGTTGCACGTCGATTACTGGAACGACATCGGCTGGAAAGACCCGTTCTCGCAAGCAGCCTACAGCGAGCGCCAGCGTTGGCTGACGAAGCTAGCTGGTTCGCGCACCGTCTATACCCCGGAACTGTTTGTGGCCGGGCAGGAACTGCGCGGCGGCGTGGACCGCTGGTCGGGCGGTGTACCGGCCGCCGTCAAGCGCATCAACGCCCAGCCGGCGCAGGCCGAGATCCGCATCACGCTGGGGCAGGCGAGTGCGGCGGGCTTGCCGGTGGAAGTCAACGCCAGCGCGGCCCACGCTGGCAAGCTGTTTGTGGCGCTGGTGGAAAGCGGGCTGGCCAGCAAGGTAACGGCCGGAGAAAACAGCGGCCGCCTGTTGCGTCACGACCACGTGGTGCGCACCTGGCTGGCGCCTGTGCCCTTGTCGTCAGGTGACAAAGCCGGTGTCAACATGGCGACCGTCACCCGCACGCTGCCGTTGCCGTCAGGCGCCGTCGCAGGCAAGCTGGGCGTGAGTGCCTTTGTGCAGTCGGAGCGGGGCGAGGTGTTGCA
The DNA here is from genome assembly GCF_014042355.1 of Rugamonas apoptosis. GTDB lineage: Bacteria > Pseudomonadota > Gammaproteobacteria > Burkholderiales > Burkholderiaceae_D > Rugamonas > Rugamonas apoptosis. The sequence goes on along the minus strand of NZ_JACEZU010000011.1, from coordinate 107,139 downwards.
GGCGCTGACCTTGCCCGCGTGCGGCGGCTGATGCGAGTCCTGCGTTGTAGCGTAGGCCGCCATAGGCGTGCTTGTGCCGGCTCAAACGCCATGATGGAACCAGCCTACCCGCTCGCGCCTCCAATGGTGACGTGCGCATTGTGCGTGCGACTTACTTTGGAGGAAACCATCATGCTGCAAGCGAATGAAATTCAACGGCGGTTCAGCAGTGTGGAACATGCGATAGGCCAGGCGTCACAAGCGTGCTCGGCCGAGCGCAACGTGCCGGGCGAACTGCGCGACTGCATTGAGCGCCTGGACAAGCAGGCCGACATGGCGAAGAACGTGATCCAGTCCAACGATGAGCGCCGCATCCGTCAAATGGTGGACGACCTGGAACAACTGGGCGACCGCGCCAAGCGCGTATGCAGCAGCGGCGCCGACCTGACGCAGCAAATGAAAAGCGCCGTCAATCACATGCACCATGAATTGTCGGAGCTGAAACACCAGTTGCATTAATATTGGCGGCGTAAAAGCGCACCAATATGGTGCATTTTTGACAAGGAAATCCTTTGGCGTGGTAGCGGCACGGTCATTTTCCGCCGTGCCCAAGGCAAGCATGGTAAGGTTGAAAAGAACAATCTTTTCGAGGCGGTTGCCATGTGGCCTTATCCTAAAATCGTTGCGCACCGGGGCGGCGGCACGCTGGCGCCGGAAAACACCATCGCCGCCTTGCGCTGCGGCCTGGCTTACGGCTTCCGGGCCGTGGAATTCGACGTCATGCTGGCGCGCGACGGCGTCGGCATGGTGATGCACGATGAACAGTTCGGCCGCACCGTACCCGGCCTGGGCAGCGTGCCCACGACCGACGCGGCCGACCTGGCGCGGCTGGACGCGGGCGCCTGGTTCGGACCGGAATTCCGGGGCGAGCCGGTGCCGACTTTCACCCAGTTCGCCGAGTACTGCCAGGCGCAGCGCATCTGGATGAACATCGAGATCAAACCGGCGGCCGGTTTTGACGCGGCCACCGGGCGCTGGGTGGCCGAGGCCACGCGCGACCTGTTCACCGATGCGCTGGCGGCCGGCGACCCGGCCGGGCTGCCGCTGTTGTCCTCATTTAGCATGGCGGCGCTGGCCGCCGCGCGCGACGCCGTGCCGGCCCTGCCGCGCGGCTGCCTGTTCGACTCCATGCCCGACGACTGGCAAGCCCAGGCCGCCGCGCTGGGCGCCGTCGCCATCCACACCAACCACAAGCACCTGACGCCGGCGCTGGCGCTGGCCGTCAAGGCGGCGGGGCTGGGGCTGTTCTGCTACACCGTCAACAGCCCCGAACGGGCGCGGGAAATCCTGGCCTGGGGCGTGGACGGCTTCTGCACCGACCGCATCGACCTGATCGGGCCAGCCTTCGCCTGAGCGGGCTATCCAGCCCGCCTAGAGGCCATCGCCAACACCGGCAGGTATTTGCCGGCCATTTCTTCACGTATAATCAACCCTTTGCACATGCCAGCCACCACTGCCAACCGACATGAAATCATCTGAAATCCGCGACAAATTCCTCAAGTTTTTTGAATCCAAGGGTCATTCGATCGTCCGTTCCAGTCCATTGGTGCCTGGCAACGACCCGACCATGTTGTTGACCAACAGCGGCATGGTGCAATTCAAGGACGTGTTCCTCGGCCTCGACACGCGCCCCTACTCGCGCGCGACCACCGTGCAGCGCTGCGTGCGCGCCGGCGGCAAGCACAACGACCTGGAAAACGTGGGCTACACGGCCCGCCACCACACCTTCTTCGAAATGCTGGGCAACTTCAGCTTCGGCGACTACTTCAAGCGCGACGCCATCAACTACGCGTGGGAACTGCTGACCAAGGTTTATCAGCTGCCTGCCGACAAGCTGACCGTCACCGTCTACTTCGAGGATGACGAGGCGTACGACATCTGGGCCAACGAGATCGGCGTGCCGAAAGAGCGCATCATCCGCATCGGCGACAACAAGGGTTCGCGCTACGCGTCGGACAACTTCTGGCAGATGGCCGACATCGGCCCTTGCGGTCCTTGCACGGAAATCTTCTACGACCACGGCGCGGACATCTGGGGTGGTCCTCCCGGTTCGCCTGAGGAAGACGGCGACCGCTTCATCGAAATCTGGAACCTGGTGTTCATGCAGTTCAACCGCGACGAAGCGGGCAACATGAACAAGCTGCCGAAGCCATGCGTGGACACCGGCATGGGCCTGGAGCGCCTGGCCGCCGTGCTGCAGCATGTGCACAGCAACTACGAAATCGACCTGTTCCAGAACCTGATCAAGGCCGCCGCGCGCGAAACCGGCGCCACCGACCTGGAATCGAAATCGCTGCGCGTGATCGCGGACCACATCCGCGCCGCCGCGTTCCTGATCGTCGACGGCATCATCCCTGGCTCGGAAGGCCACGGCTACGTCCTGCGCCGCATCATCCGCCGCGCGCTGCGCCACGGCCACAAGCTGGGCCAGACCAAGCCATTCTTCTACAAGCTGGTGGCCGACCTCAACATCGAGATGGGCGCGGCCTATCCGGAACTGACGGAAGCCATGGACCGTGTGGCCCAGACGCTGAAAGCGGAAGAAGAGCGCTTCGGTGAAACGCTGGAACACGGCATGAAGATCCTGGAAGCGCAGCTGGCCAAGGACGCGTCGCGCCTGGACGGCGGTACCGCCTTCACCCTGTACGACACCTACGGCTTCCCGCTGGATCTGACGGCCGACATCTGCCGCGAACGCAATGTGACGCTGGACGAAGAGGGCTTCCACGCGGCGATGGAAAACCAGAAGAAGGTCGCGCGCGCCGCCGGTAAATTCAAGATGGCCGCCAACGTGGAATACAGCGGCGAGAAGAACAAGTTCGTCGGCTACGACCAGTTGCAGCACAATTCGAAAGTGATCGCGCTGTACGCCAATGGCGCGGCGGTGACGGAACTGAAGGCGGGCGAGCAGGGCATCGTGGTGCTCGACACCACCCCGTTCTACGCTGAGTCGGGCGGCCAGGTGGGCGACCAGGGTCTGATCCAGGCCGCCGGCGGCAAGTTCGAAGTGGAAGACACCCTCAAGATCCAGGCTGACGTGTTCGGCCACCATGGCGTGCTGGCTTCCGGCGTGCTGAAAGTGGGCGACGCCGTGGGCGCGGAAGTGGACCAGCATTCGCGCGGCCGCACCATCCGCAACCACTCGGCCACCCACCTGATGCACAAGGCCCTGCGCGAAGTGCTGGGTACCCATGTGGCGCAGAAAGGCTCGCTGGTCGATCCTGACAAGGCCCGCTTCGACTTCAGCCACAACGCTCCCGTGACGGCCGAGCAGATCGCGCAAGTGGAAACCATCGTCAACCGCGAAATCCTGGCCAACGTGGCCACCCAGTCGCACAACATGTCGTTCGACGACGCCGTCAAGCATGGCGCCATGGCGCTGTTCGGCGAGAAGTACGGCGACGAAGTGCGGGTGATGGACATCGGCTCGTCCAAAGAGCTGTGCGGCGGCGTGCACGTGCACCGCACCGGTGACATCGGCCTGTTCAAGATCGTGGCCGAAGGTGGCGTGGCGGCCGGTATCCGCCGTATCGAGGCGGTGACGGGCGAGGGCGCGCTGGCGCTGGTGCAAGCGATGAACCGCCGTCTGCTGGAAGCGGCCGCCGCCCTGAAGGCGACTCCGGACGAACTGACGGCCCGCATCGTGCAGATGCAGGACGGCGCCAAGGCGCTGGAGAAGGAGCTGGCGGCCCTGAAATCGAAACTGGCCGCCGGCCAGGGCGACGAACTGGCCACCCAGGCGGTGGACGTGAACGGCATCAAGGTGCTGGCCGCGACCCTGGACGGCGCCGACGTGGCCGGCCTGCGCGAAACCATGGACAAGCTCAAGGACAAGCTGAAAACGGCCGCCATCGTGCTGGCCAGCGTGGCCGACGGCAAGGTCAGCCTGATCGCCGGCGTGACGGCCGACGCCACCAGCAAGGTCAAGGCGGGCGAGCTGGTCAACTTTGTGGCCCAGCAGGTGGGCGGCAAGGGCGGCGGACGCCCCGACATGGCGCAGGCGGGCGGTACGGATGCTGCGGCACTGCCGGGTGCGCTTGCGGGCGTTGCAGCATGGGTGGCACAACGGGCATAATAAGCGTCTATGCGGCCCGCGCCCCGGTGCGGGCCGTTACCACGCTGAATTTCTCGTTGTGAGCATACAACGGTATATGAACTATTTTGGTGCAGCGCGTCAAACGCACTATTTTGGGGTAGTATGTCTGAAACCAGCGGAATATTTGGAAGCGGGATGGCAATGACTGACACACTACTTGAACACGAGATCATGGAATTTCACAAAGAGCTCGACGCGCGGGGCCTCAATTGCCCGCTGCCGATCCTGAAGGCCAAGAAGGCACTGGCCGAGCTCCAGAGTGGTGAAGTGTTGCGCATCATGGCCACCGACCCCGGTTCCGTGCGCGATTTCCAGGCTTTTGCCAAGCAGACTGGCAATGCCTTGCTGTCGCATGTGCAGAATGGCCGGGAATTCGTGTTCCTGATGCGTCGTAAGTAATTCGTTGTTTCCCATGCAACCGGGCCAGCCAACCTTACCCGGTGCTTACTCCCTCGGAAATGTTTTAGCAGTAAATGTCTTTTTTAGATGCTTTGTACTAGCAAAAAATCGCACGATCGTGCTTAAATTTAGTTTAGGCGGAAAATTTCTCTTATAATCTTCCCCTACTTAGGTTCCGTTACTCTTTATTTTTCCCAAAGGCACAGCTATGAAAGTCTTGGTACCCGTCAAACGCGTGGTCGACTACAACGTCAAAGTGCGCGTCAAATCCGACGGCAGCGGCGTCGATATCGCCAACGTCAAAATGTCGATGAACCCATTCGATGAGATCGCGATCGAAGAGGCCGTGCGCCTGAAGGAAGCGGGCAAAGTCACCGAAGTGGTGGCCGTGTCGTGCGGCGTGACCCAGTGCCAGGAAACCCTGCGCACCGGTATGGCCATCGGCGCCGACCGTGGCATCCTGGTGGAAACGGCGGTTGAACTGGAGCCGCTGGGCGTGGCCAAGCTGCTCAAGGCGCTGGCCGACAAGGAACAGCCACAGCTGATCATCCTGGGCAAGCAAGCCATCGACGACGACTCCAACCAGACCGGCCAGATGCTGGCAGCCCTGCTGGGCTGGCCACAAGCGACCTTCGCCTCGAAAGTGGTGCTGGAAGACGGCAAAGCCATCGTGACCCGTGAAGTGGACGGCGGCCTGGAAACCCTGTCGCTGACCCTGCCAGCCATCGTCACCACCGACCTGCGCCTGAACGAGCCGCGCTACGTGACGTTGCCGAACATCATGAAGGCCAAGAAAAAGCCGCTGGACACCGTCAAGCCGGAAGACCTGGGCGTGGACGTGGCACCCCGTCTGAAGACCCTGAAAGTGGCCGAGCCAGCCAAGCGTTCGGCCGGCATCAAGGTACCGGACGTCGCCACCCTGGTCGCAAAACTGCGCACCGAAGCCAAAGTTATCTAAGCGCGGCCTGGCCGTTCACATTTTTGAGGAAGAATCATGGTCGCATTAGTTATCGCTGAACACGACAACGCTAGCCTGAAAGGCAGCACCCACCACACCGTCACCGCAGCCGCCCAGTGCGGTGGTGACGTGCACGTCCTGGTCGCCGGCGCCAACGCCGCCGCCGCGGCCGCCGCCGCCGCGCAGATCGCCGGCGTATCGAAAGTGATCCTGGCCGACGCGCCACACTTCGCCGACGGCCTGGCCGAAAACGTGGCCGAGCAAGTACTGGCCCTGGCCGGCGCCTACAGCCACATCCTGGCTCCAGCGACCGCCTACGGCAAGAACATCGCCCCACGCGTGGCCGCCAAGCTGGACGTGGCCCAGATCTCGGAAATCACCAAGGTCGACTCGCCAGACACCTTCGAGCGTCCTATCTACGCCGGTAACGCCATCGCCACCGTGCAGTCGGGCGACAAGGTGAAAGTCATCACCGTGCGTACCACCGGCTTTGACGCCGCTGCCGCCACCGGCGGTTCGGCCGCCATCGACACCGTGGCCGCCGTTGGCGACCTGGGCAAGTCGGCCTTCGTGGGCCGCGAACTGGCCAAGTCGGATCGTCCTGAACTGACCGCCGCCAAAGTCATCGTTTCCGGTGGCCGCGGCATGGGCTCGGGCGAAGCGTTCAAGATCCTGGAACCGCTGGCCGACAAGCTGGGCGCCGCCATGGGTGCTTCGCGCGCCGCCGTCGATGCTGGCTACGTGCCGAACGACTGGCAAGTGGGCCAGACCGGCAAGATCGTCGCGCCGACCCTGTACATCGCCGTCGGTATCTCGGGCGCCATCCAGCACTTGGCTGGCATGAAGGACTCGAAGACCATCGTCGCCATCAACAAAGATCCAGAAGCACCGATCTTCTCCGTGGCTGATTACGGCATCGTTGGCGACCTGTTCGAAGTGGTACCACAACTGGTCGCAGAACTGGGCTGATACGTTTAGCGCCTAGATTGGATCACCAGGCCACGCTGGCTCCGGCACACACGCCGGGCCGCCGTGGCCTTTTTCTTGGAGAATGGAAGATGCCGTATCAAGCCCCCGTAAAAGACATGCTGTTCGTGATGAACGAACTGGCCGACCTGGCCGCCGTGAACGCACTGCCTGGCAATGAAGATGCCACCCCGGACACGGCCGAAGCCGTGCTGGAAGAGAACGCGAAGTTCTGCGCCAATGTGGTCGCCCCCCTGAACAATCCCGGCGACAAAGAGCCGAGCTACTGGCACGATGGCCAGGTCACCACCACCAAGGGTTTCAAGGAAGCCTTCAAGGCCTTCGGTGAAGCTGGCTGGCAGGGCGTGCAGCACCCGGTGGAATTCGGCGGCCAGGGCTTGCCCAAGCTGCTGGCTACCCCTTGCATCGAGATGCTGAACTCGTCGAACGTGTCGTTCGCCCTGTGCCCGCTGCTGACGGATGGCGCCATCGAAGCGCTGCTGACGGCCGGCAGCGACGAGCAGAAAGCCATCTACCTGGAAAACCTGGTGTCGGGCAAATGGACCGGCACCATGAACCTGACCGAGCCGCAAGCCGGTTCCGACCTGGCCGCCGTGCGCAGCCGCGCCGTGCCCCAGGGCGACGGCACCTACAAAGTGTTCGGCACCAAGATCTTCATCACGTACGGTGAACACGACATGGCCGAGAACATCGTGCACCTGGTGCTGGCCCGCACGCCGGACGCGCCTCCGGGCGTGAAAGGTATCTCGCTGTTCATCGTGCCCAAGTTCCTGGTCAACGCGGACGGCTCGCTGGGCGCGCGCAACGACGCGCACTGCGTCTCGATCGAACACAAGCTGGGCATCAAGGCCAGCCCCACGGCCGTGCTGCAATTCGGCGACAACGGCGGCGCCATCGGCACCCTGGTCGGTGAAGAGAACCGCGGCCTGGAATACATGTTCATCATGATGAACGCGGCCCGCTTCGGCGTCGGCCTGCAGGGCATCGGCGTGGCCGAGCGCTCGTACCAGCGCGCCGTGGCCTTCGCCAAGGACCGCGTGCAGTCGCGCGACCTGGCCGGTTCGGCCGGTCCTGTCTCCATCATCCACCATCCGGACGTGCGCCGCATGCTGATGGCTATGCGTTCGCAGATCGAGGCGGCGCGCGCGCTGGCCTACGTGGGCGCGGGCCTGAGCGATATCGCGCACAACCATCCGGATGCGGCCGTGCGCGCCGCCAACCTGGCCACCTATGAATTCCTGGTCCCGCTGATCAAGGGCTGGTCGACGGAAATGGCGCAGGACGTGACCCGCGACGGCGTGCAAGTGCACGGCGGCATGGGCTTCATCGAAGAGACGGGCGCCGCGCAGCACTACCGCGATGTCAAGATCCTGACCATCTACGAAGGCACCACCGCGATCCAGGCCAACGACCTGGTGGGCCGCAAGACCGTGCGTGACGGCGGCGCCGTGGCCAAGGCCATCATCGCCCAGATCCGCGCCACGGAAGCGCAACTGGCGGAGCAAGGCGGCGCGGAATTCCAGGCCATCGCCAAGCACCTGGCCGCTGGCAGCAAGGACCTGGAAGCCGTGGTCGAGTACGTGGTCAACAACATGAAGAGCGACATCAAAGGCGTGTTCGCGGGCAGCGTGCTGTACCTGAAGCTGGCCGGTATCGTGGTGGCAGGCTGGCAGATGGCGCGCGCCGCGCTGATCGCCAAGCAGAAACTGGACGCCAAGGAAGGCGACGCCAGCTTCTACCAGGCCAAGATCGTCACAGCGCGCTTCTTCGCCGACCACATCCTGTCGCAATCCTCCGGCCTGCGCAGCGCCATCGTCGAAGGCAGCGCCGGCGTGCTGGCACTGACGGAAGACCAGTTCTAAGCAGCGCCACACGCTGGGATTGAACTGAAACCTGCCGCGACATTGTCCGCGGCAGGTTTTTTCATAATTGGGGACGTAAGACAATTCTGTGTGTTACGTCCCCAATTTTTTGACTATGCTCGGTAGATGGTCAGCAGCAGCCAGCCCGGCATGCCGAGGTAGAGCGCGACATGGCCGGCCCGTTCCAGCCAGCGCCGGATGGCGATCGCGCGCGCGGGGCGCAGCAGCGCCGTCAACAGCGTGGCGATGCTGATCGCCGCCCGCAGCAGCGCTTCCGTCAACACCACGCCGATCGACCACGCGGCCCACCACAGCGCGAACGCGCTCAGATAGGCTTTCAAGCCGAAGCTGTAGTACTCACCGAACGCGCTGCCGTAAGCGATGTGCTGATACAGGTGGAACGCCGGCAGCGCCAGCGCCAGCGGCAGCAGGATGTACTTGGGCAGCGGGTGGTCGAGCCGCGAACGTCGGATCGCCAGGTTGGATTGCGCATATACCTGCAGCACGGCGCGCACGCTCTGTTGCGCGGGGCGGCCGGCGGTGGCGGCGCGCGCGGCGGCGCGGGCATCGGCATTGGTCAGCGCCAGGCCGTAGCGCCAGCGCCGGCCGGTATGCAGCCGCAGCGACAGGCCCGGACCGGGTATGGGCAAACGCCACAACTGGACGGCGGCGATCTCGCTCAGCGCCAGTTCGCGCCGGCGCCCGCCGCGCGTGAGTGCCAGCTTGCCGTCGACAACCATGGCTTGCGCCGAACAGAATACCAGCACGCACCACGCAACCGCTTCCGGCAGCAGGAACAGCGTCGAGAACAATCGGATCTGCGCCAGCGTGTTGGTGCGCAGCGCTTCGTTGAACAGCAGGGCGAGGCACATCCACAGCAGGCTGCCGCGCGAGAAGGTGCGCAGCAGTCCCGTCACCACGCGCGCGGCGGGCGACAGCACGGCCACCCTGGCCGGCAAGGCCGCGGCCAGGTTGAAGGCCACTGAATCGCCCGCCGGTTCGCCTTCCGCTTCGGTGGCATGGCTTGCGCGCCAGGCGGGGAAGGCTGACACGGCCGCCAGCAACAGCAGCGCCGCCACGGCGACGCGTCCGACCCAGTCGCCCCAGCGCACCATCAGCGTGGGCGCGGGTGCGTTCACGGGCAGGGCCGCGATCACCAGCGCCTGTTCGCCCATGCGCGTGCCCGCGAGCACGGTGCCGGTGGCGTCGATCACGCCGCTGTGGCCGTTGCTGGTGACGCGAAATTGCGGCAGCCGCGTCTCGATACTGCGGAACGCGGCCGCCGACTGGTGCAGGCGCGCGCCCAGCGGATCGGCCGTGAACCAGGAATCGTTGGACATGGTGAGGATGGCTTGCGCACCCAGCCGCACGCCATCGATGGCCAGGCTGGCATCCATGTCGTCGAAGCAGATCATGGGCAGCACGGGAATTTCGCGGCCATCGGCCAGCCGCAGCGGCAGCACGCGGGCGCCGTTACCGGGTTGCCAGTTGCCGGTCCAGGGCAGGGCGCGCCGCAGCAGCGGGCCGTCCAGCCAGGCGGGCACGTATTCCGTGAGCGGGAACAAACGCGTCTTGCGATAGAAGCCGAGCAGGCCGGCGCCCGGCTGCACGAAAGCGGCCGCGTTGTATTCGCCCGCGCTGTCGCGGTCATACGTGCCGAACACGAACGGCACCCCGGCCGCGTTGACGATGCCGACGATTTCGCGATCCAGCTCGGCGCCCGCTGGGCTCTTGGGATGGCCGAAGGTGGTGGGGTAGACGGTTTCCGACCACAACACCGCGTCCGCATGCTGGCGCACCACGGCGTCGTAGCTCATCGCGAAATGGGTGTCGAGCACTTCGCGCACGACAGCGGCCGTGCCTTTTTCCTGGCGCTGGCGTTCGTAGTCGATGATGTTGGATTGGATCAGCCCCATGCGCAGTGGCTTGCCTTCCGGCGCGGGACTGGCCGACAGTGCGAACTGGCCGTAGCCCGCCAGCAGCAGCGGCGCCAGCGCGGCCAGCGCCAGCGGGCGCAGGCTGGCGCGCCAGCCTCCCGCGCGTTGCGCCAGCGCCGCCGCCACGCCTTCGTTGGCCAGCAACAGCAGCAGTGTCAGGCCCGCCGTGCCTACCACGGCGGCGCCCTGGCGCAGCAGCACGGACGGATAGAGGCCGTAGCCGAGCGTATCGCCGAGGAATTTGGGCAGCAGCCATTCCGTCGCCACCCAGGCCGCCGCGCCGGCCAGCGCGCCAGGCACGACGCCGTGCCGCTGGCGTGTGACGTGGCGCACCAGCGCAAAGCTGAGGAACTGCGGCTGGAATAGCGGGGCGGCCAGCAGCAGCAAGGCCAGGCCGGCCGCATCGCCAATCTGGGTGTAGTGGCCGAAGGCGGTGCCGAACCAGGCGAAGGCGCCGGCCGTGTAGGCGAGCGACATGGCCCAGCCGCGCAGCAGGGCACCCGTCAGCGTAGGGCTGGCGTCCAGCGCGCGCAGGCACGGCACCAGCAGCACGAAGCCGAGCAGCCAGCCGGCGCCACCGCGCGCATACAGCGCGGACATCACCGCGCTGGCAAGCAACGCTGCCAGTACGCGGATTTTTACAGGAATGGTCAGGGTCATGTCTCTATTGGCCGGGTCTTGCCGGCTCTCGTGGGGCGGGGATGGTGATGCGTCGGTGGGGCAGGCCGGGCGGGGCCAGTTCCGGCGGCACGATGCGGTCCTTGGGCATGGCGACCGGCTGGTTGCTGGCATCGACCAGCTGGAAATCAGGCGCGAACATGAGGATGGCTTCGATGGTCTGGCCGTCGTCCGTCACCTGATGGTGGCGCACGTAACCTTTGGGCAGGTCGAAGTCTTCCGGCACGGCCAGGCCGACCAGCGGCGGGCGGGTCCCGGGCGGCGAAAACGCGCCGAGGCCGCTGAAGATGCCGCGCTCGTGCAAGCGCTGGATCACTTCCGGCATGGTGGGGTTCGCGCCCCGGGGGATGTAGCTTTTCAGGTCGCGCGTGGGATCGGCGTCGCCTTCGGGCGCGCGCGCTGGCGCCTGTTCTGGCGCTGGCTCGGACGACATGCCGGGGAAGGCCGCCAGCCAGGCCGGCCTGCCGTTTGTGGCGGGCGTTTGCGTACTTGCCGCCGCCGCGCCGTCGCCCGGTTCAGCGGGGGAACCGGACCACAGCCACAGCACGCCCAGCAAGGTGAGGCTGGCCACCACCAGCCACTGCGTGGTGCCGAAGCCGCCTTGCGCGCGTCCCCGGCGCCAGCCAGCGCCGTTGCGATAGGCGCTGGCCGGGGCGAGGGGAGGTTGACGTGGCGTAGCCAACGTTGAACCGCCCGCGGCGCTTACGGCGATACCGGATTAAAGGTCGATACGGCCCAGCCCATGCGTTCATGGCCGTACTGGTTCCAGATCGGGCTCTTGCCGGCGGTGAAGGAGGTGTAGCGCGGTGCGCCGCTGCCGGTGGTGTCGCCGAACAGGCCGGAGGTGATGGTGCTGCCGGTGTAGGTCGGGTGGGTGTCGTCGGACTGGATGTAGTCGTAGCTGCTGCCGGACGAGACGAAGTGCGTGTTGGCGTCGCGCAGGGTGGAGCGCAGCGTGGTGGTGATGCGGGTGACATAGCTGTCCTGGCTTTCACCGGCCACGTAGCGCAGCGCCTCGGAGTCGATCTGGCCGTCGCCGTTGCTGTCGTAGTCGCCGCCCATGTACTGGGCGAAGTTGTCGGCGCAGGTGAAGCCTTTCTGGCGCGCCGTGTCGCACATCATGTAGTTCATGCGTGCCAGCGACACGAGGAAGCGGTCCTGCATCTTGACGGTGGCGCCGGTGGTGGCGTCGGTGCAGGAACTTTGCACGTTGTCGGCCGCGTAGCCGGGGTAGTGCAGGTTGGAGATCACCTTCAGCTTCACGCCGGGGTAGGCGTTGGCGTTGATGTAGTCCATGGCTGCCGCCACGTAGGTTTTGCAGCTGTTCTCGGCGTTGTTCAGCACCGTGTAGTCGCAGGTGCCGCTCTGGCCCTTGAAGCTGGTACGGGCCTGCAGGCCATCGTTACCGCACATTTCGAAGGTGACCACGCGCGTATTGCTGGCCTGCATGTAGGAACGCTCGGCCACGATCTTGTTGTTGTACACGTCCGAGGCGACGGCGCCGGACTTGGTGCGGCGCACGCTCTCGATGTCGGCGCCCCATTGTGCGGACATGTATTCCGCGTCCACCGTCGGCGCCGAGTATTTGGCGGCGCTGGTGATGGAGCCGTTATAGCCGGCGTAGATGGAATCGCCGTAGGCGACGACGCGGTACTTGGTGCTGGTGTTGGCGCGGTCGATGGTCCACGAGGCGTTCTGGTTCAGGGTGCTGGCGGAAGCTTCGGCGCCCAGGGCGAGCAGGGCGATAACAGGTAGCAGGGTGCGTAGCGAGTGGCGAATACGGGTAGGCATGCAGTGTCTCCTTGGTGGGATTATTGGTCTGGGCTGCTATTCCATGGAATTCGAACTACGCTTAAATGTATTGCAGAATCAAGTGCTAAAACCGAGCATGTGCTCGCAATTCAGCGAAAAAGTCTAAATGTAAATTAGTTTGTTGTATTTTCACAATGCTGCCGAAGTGATCAGTTTTTTGCGCCCGGCATGTCCCGTTGCCGATGTGACAGGCGCGGGCTGTGCGCTGCACAGGGACTCCCTTGCTGCGCGCAAGAACCCGAGCGATGCGGTATGCCATCCTTGCTGGAGTCGGCCACCAGCTACGTGTGAGCACGCAAAAAAAAATCGGGGACAGACCCCAATTTCCGCCATGCGGAAATTGGGGTCTGTCCCCGATTTTTTTTGCAGCTTGGCCTGTGCTTAGTTGCGCACCACGGTACCGTTGGCGTTGCGGATCTGGTCGCCAGCCAGCAGGCCGGGATCGTGGTCGAAGTTGAAGCTCGCATGCTGGCCGTTGTTGTACTGCACTTCCACGGTCCAGACCTTGGTCGACTTGGCTTTCTGTTCGATCTGCTTGCCGGCATAGGCGCCGCCGGCGGCGCCGGCCACCGTGGCCAGTTCGCGGCCGTGGCCGCTGCCGACCTGATTGCCCAGCAGGGCGCCAGCCACGCCGCCGGCGATCAGGCCCAGCGCGCTGCCTTCACCGGCTTTCTCAGTGACGGTCACGTTGACCACTTTGCCGCAATCGGCCATGCAGGCGCCGGCCTTGGCGGGCGAGGCTTTCATCGCGGCCTTGGCTTGCGCCACGCTCTTGTCGTATTCGGTCTTGGCGTCGCGCATGCACTGCATGCGGGCGCTGGAGTCGGTTTCGTCGGCGCACAGCTTCTTGTCATCCGCATAGCGGGTGGCGGCGTGCTTGCTGTCGATCGCGTATTGTTCTTTCGCGCTCACGGGGGCCTGGGCCCAGGCGCTGCTCATCATGCCGGCCAGGGTCAGGGCCAGGATCAGGGGGCGACTCGTCATATTGTTCTCCTCAAGTTGTGTATCAGCCATACGCGCCACCAGTGTACAACAAGTCAAACAGGCGGGAAATTGTTGCGATAAGCATACCGGCGCCCACCATCAGGGTAGCCACCAGCAGTACGGCCAGCGGCCAGTTGGAGGCCGATTCGCGGCCCGATCCGGTGTTGTAGAGACTGTCCCATTTTTCGTCCGGCATCAAGCCCAGCACCAGCGCCTCCAGGAAACCCACCAGCGCCGAGACCACCATCGGCAAGATCTTGTAGAACCAGTCGGCGCCGGGCACGGCCGCGGCCACCAGGGCGGCGGCCGGCAGGCTGGCCAGATGAACCCACAGCCAGCGGTCGCGGGCGCCGCGCAGGTAGAGCCGGTGGCCGCCCAGGCCGCCCAGCACGAAGGCCAGCAGCGTGGCCATGGTTTTATTCTTGTGCGAAAGGTGTTGCGTTTGATGCAAATTGGTCATGGGGATGCCAAGAAATTGCGGGGATGCACGCAGTATCGGTCATAATACGGCCCCCGGCGGATCTTTTTTAAGATCGAGGGCACTTGCCCACTTCGCCGGAACGGGGGATAATCGCCGATTACCCCAAACCGCCCAATTATGTGCATTAATGCTTGCTGCTACGTGGCAAGGCGCGCTATAATTTGCGGCTTTTTCCGTCTCAGCACACTTTTTGGAAATATTATGGTCGTTATTCGTTTAGCTCGTGGAGGCGCCAAGAAGCGTCCGTTCTTCAACATCGTTGCAACCGATTCGCGCAATCGTCGCGATGGCCGTTTCATCGAACGCATCGGTTTCTACAACCCGATGGCATCCGGTGGCGAAGTGCCATTCCGTATCACCGCTGACCGTCTGGCGCACTGGGAATCCGTGGGCGCGCAACTGTCGCCGACCGTGGCTCGCCTGGTCGCTGCCGCTAAAAAAGCAGCTTAAGTCTGGTTCCTGGTTTGACCGATAAGAGTGCATCCGGGGTGAAACTCCCCGACGATCTGACGCAAGTGGGCTTTGTCTACGGCGCGTATGGCGTTGCTGGCTGGGTGAGGGTAAGACCTTTCTCGGAAGATGCGGATGCATTGCTGGCGGTGAAAACCTGGTGGCTCGACAAGCCGAATGTGCATGACGTGGACGTCAAGCAGGTCAAACTGCATGGCGGCGACGTCGTTGCCCAGCTGGTGGGAGTGACCGACCGCAACGTGGCAGAAGCGCTCAAGGGCGCCGCTGTTTCGGTGCCGCGCAGTCGTTTCCCGGCGCTGTCGGCTGACGAATTTTACTGGGCCGATCTGATCGGTCTGGAAGTAGTGAACTTGCAGGGTGAGCACCTGGGGCAGGTCACCGACATGATGAGCAATGGTCCACAGTCGATCTTGCGCATCACGCCGGCCGCCGCCGACAGCGCTCCCGAAGGCGAAGCGGCGCAAGAGCGCCTGATTCCATTTGTCGATCAGTTTGTGATCACCGTGGATAAGGCCGCCAAACGCATCACCGTCGACTGGGGCCTGGACTATTAAGACTCACCCGCGCAACACGGTACAGTCGGAAGGGACGGGCCATGCAATTTGATGTCGTGACCCTGTTCCCCGAAATGTTTGCCGCGCTGACGCAGTCGGGCGTGACCCGGCGCGCGTTCGAACAACAGAAGTGGGGCCTGACGTTGTGGAATCCCCGTGATTTCACGACCGACAATCATCGCACCGTGGATGACCGCCCCTATGGCGGCGGCCCCGGCATGGTGATGCTGGCCAAGCCCCTGGAAGCGACGCTCAATGCCGCCAAGCAGCGCCAGACCGAGGCCGGTCTGCCCGCGCCGCGGGTGGTGTTCATGTCGCCCCAGGGCAAGCAGTTGACGCACGAGCGCGTCATGCAGCTCAAAGCCGAACCGGGTCTGGTGATCCTGTGCGGCCGCTATGAGGCGGTCGACCAGCGCCTGATCGACCGTTGCGTCGATGAGGAAATCAGCCTGGGCGACTTCGTGCTGTCGGGTGGCGAATTGCCGGCCATGGCCCTGATGGATGCCGTGGTGCGCCAGTTGCCCGGCGTGCTCAATACGGACGCGTCGGCCGTCGAGGACAGCTTTGTCAATGGCTTGCTCGATTCGCCGCATTACACGCGGCCGGAAACGTATGAAGGCGAGACGGTGCCCGCCGTGCTGTTGGGTGGCAATCACGCCGAGATCGTCAAATGGCGCCGCCAGCGCATGCTGGAGGCGACGGCGCGCAAGCGCCCCGAATTGCTGGTCCGGGCTCGCGCGGCAGGATTGCTGAGCAAGCAGGACGAAAAGTTTTTGGCAGGTTTGCAAACCTGCAGTTTGTAGGAGCTAGCGGGCATGTCGCCCGCGTGTTTAACCCCATCCTCTACTGGGCGAGTGTCTGAACAGCACTCATCGCGCGCCAGCACGATGGTTTATGGAGTAATAAAATGGATCTGATTCAACAACTCGAGCAAGAAGAAATCGCTCGCCTGGGCAAGAGCATTCCTGAATTCGCCCCTGGTGACACCGTGGTCGTGAACGTTAACGTGGTCGAAGGCACCCGCAAGCGCGCCCAGGCATACGAAGGCGTCGTGATTTCCCGTCGCAACCGTGGCCTGAACTCGAACTTCATCGTTCGTAAAATCTCGTCCGGCGAAGGCGTCGAGCGTACCTTCCAGCTGTACTCGCCGCTGATCGCTTCGATCGAAGTGAAACGCCGCGGTGACGTACGTCGCGCTAAACTGTACTACCTGCGTGATCGTTCCGGTAAATCGGCACGTATCAAGGAAAAACTGCCAAACCGTCGCCCAGCAGCGGCGAAAGCAAGCGCTTAATCGCGTTTGTGTTTGGATGGAAGGGGCGCCGCTGGTGCCCCTTTTTTGCATGTGGAGGTAAGATTTTTGGCCCAGCTTCCGTTCGACCCCCAGCAACTGCCCATCGATAGCGTGGCCGGCGAACCGGCCGTCGCGTCCGAGCGCCTGTCGCCCCAGTGGCTGCGTGAGCGTTTCGCCGCCCCGCCCGTGTGGACGCCGGAAACGGTGCAGGAGGCGATCGTACCGCGCCCCCGGCCCACGCCCGCCTCGGTGCTGGTGCCGCTGGTGCAGCGCGAGCAGGGCTTGACCCTGCTGCTGACCCAGCGCACCGCCCATTTGACCGACCACGCCGGCCAGATCAGCTTCCCCGGTGGCCGCGCGGAGGATTACGACGCCGACCCCATCGCCACGGCCTTGCGCGAATCGGAGGAGGAGATCGGCCTGCACCGGCGCCATGTGGACGTGCTGGGCGCCTTGCCCGACTATTTCACGGGCACCGGTTACCGCGTCACGCCCGTGGTGGGATTGGTACTGCCGCCGTTCGAACTGACGGCCGATCCGTCCGAAGTGGATGAAATCTTCGAAGTGCCGCTGCAATTCCTGATGGATGGCCGCCACCACCAGCGCCTGTCCGTGCAACTGCCGGGCGGCGCGCGCACTTTCTACGCCATGCCGTACGAGCGCTTCTTCATCTGGGGCGCCACGGCGGGCATGTTGCGCAACCTGTTCCACTTCCTGCGCGCCTGACCCGGACGAGCAATATTGCAATAAGTTTGATTCCGGCACTGCACTGCGTTATCGTAGCGGGCATTACGGCATTGTGACAAAAAGGACGTTTGATGACTTTTCTTTCCATTCTCTGCGCGCTACTGATCGAACAGATGAAACCGCTGCGTGCGGATAACCCGATCTACGCCGAGATCAAGAGTCTGGCGATGCGGATGGAAACCTGGTTCAACGCTGGCCACCCACGCCACGGCCGCATGGGCTGGTTCCTGATGATGGCGATCCTGATGGTGCCCACGGCCCTGATCTACTGGGTGCTGATGCACTACAACCTGACGTTGGCCGCCTTCGCCTGGAACATCCTGATCGTCTACCTGACGCTGGGCTTCCGCCACTACAGCCACTATTTCACCTCCATTCAACTGGCCTTGAACGCGGGCGACGAGGCTGCGGCCCGCGCCTTGCTGGCTGAATGGACCAAGCTCGACACGGTGGGTATGGAAACTTCCGAGATCGCCCGCATCGCCGTCGAGAAATCGCTGATCACTACCCACCGCAACGTGTTCGGGGTGTTCTTCTGGTTCCTCATGCCGCTGGGCCCGGCCTGTGCCGTCATGTACCGCGTGGCCGAACACCTGTCGCGCGCCTGGAACGAACCGGAGCATATGCGCAACGAAGCGTTCGGCCAGTTCGCCTCCCGCGCCTTCTACTGGATCGACTGGATTCCTGTACGCCTGACGGCCGTCGCCTTCGCTGTGGTCGGCAACTTCGAGGATGCCATCTACGCGTGGCGCAATTTCGCCGACCGCTGGCAGGATGAGGCGATCGGCATCATCCTGTCGGCCGGTGGCGGCGCCATGGGCGTACGCCTGGGCACGCCGGCCGAAAACGCGGCCAAGGTGGTGCTGGCCGACGCGTCGACCGTGGACACGACCGACGTGGAGCCGGATGTGCTGCCCGGCGAGGAGCCGAACGTACGCGCGCTGCAAAGCACGGTGGGCCTGGTGTGGCGCGCGCTGCTGCTGTGGATGCTGCTGCTGCTGTTACTTTCCGGCGCAGTGTGGCTCGGCTGAGGCTGTTTCAAAAAGCCCGTGGCATCGTTGTGGCGCCTCGCCGTGCAGGCGCACTGTCTTCGTCGCCACGCCTCGCCACGGCCATTTTGAACCAGCCTCTTACAATTCCAGACAACCGGCATACAATGGAGCTTGCTTGGGGCAGGGCCGCACCGCGCCGGTGCGGGCTTGCACTTTGCTGGCGCCCGTCCAGAAAAGCTCGTTTTAAATCAAGGGTTTATGCGGATAGGTCTTCTATAAGATATAATACCTGACGTTCTTACAGAATCGTACCGCCAGCCCGGCGCACATGCCGGGATCTTCCACGCATCCTTGTTACCAACAAGCCGCCTATGGCCGAGTCAGCTCACAACAAGAAAGAACTGCACGACGAGTTCTTTATCCTTGGCGTCACCAGCAATGGCAGACAGTTTCGACCCAGTGACTGGGCCGAGCGCCTGTGCGGTGTCATGTCCTGTTTCCGTCCCGAAGGGTCGGGCGGCGGGCGCCATTCCCACCTGCAGTTTTCCCCCTATGTTTGCCCGACCGTGATCAACGGCGTCAAATCGGTGGTGGTCAACAACCGCCTGCGCGACCTGGAACCGCTGGCCTACCATTTCGTCGTTTCGTTCGCCAAGGACAACGACCTGCAAATGGTGGACGCCTGCCTGGTGCCCGAGCCCGAGCCCAAGCCCAAGTAATCGGCCGGCCGCTGTTGCGGCCCCGCTAGCGTACGCCCACCCGTCCCTGATCGCGCTACACTGGCCTCTTTGCGGAGGAGGGAGCGGCCATGCGTATCGGCGATATCTGTACCGTACAAACTGTGCATTGCAAGCGCGACGTCACCGTGCAGGACGCGGCGCTGTTGATGCGTAACCATCATGTGGGCGACCTGGTCGTGGTCGAACAGCCCAACGGTGAGCGGGTGCCGGTGGGCATCCTCACCGACCGCGACATCGTCGTCTCCGTCATCGCTCTCGGCCTGGACCCGGCCAGCCTGCTGGTGGGCGACGTCATGAGCGCCGAGCTGATGACGGCCAACGAGGAGGACGACGTCTACGAGACGATCGACCGCATGCGCTTCAAGGGCATACGGCGGCTGCCCGTCGTCAACAGCCTGGGCGGCCTGTCCGGCATCGTCAGCATCGATGACCTGATCGAATTCCTGGCCCAGGAAATGGGCGAACTGTCGCGCATCAGTGCCAGCCAGATGGAACGCGAGAAGCAGGCGCGCCATTAAGCAGTCGTTGCAAAAAGCCGCGCCCGCCTATCCCGGCTATCCCGGCCGTGGGCGCGGGCAGGGCGGCTTGCATCCTGCCGCCAGCGCCAGGCAGATAACAATATTTTACGTTTTCGCACAGCCACAGCCCCGTGCTTGCGGTTATGCTGGCTCTTTCTGAATTTCCGTAGAGAATTTATGAAGACTCCAACTGCGAAGCGCGTCGCCGTCTGCGGCCTGATGGTGTGCAGCCTGTCCTTTTTGGCCCCGCAAGGCGTGTGGGCCCAGACCTTGCCGGCCGGCGTCACCAAGGGGCCGTCCGTGGAAGGCATCACGGAATACCACTTGCCCAACGGCCTCAAGGTGCTGCTGTTCCCGGACGCCTCCAAGCCCACCGTGACCGTCAACGTCACCTACCTGGTCGGCTCGCGCCACGAGAACTACGGCGAGACGGGCATGGCCCACCTGCTGGAACACATGATGTTCAAGGGCTCGCCCAAGAACCGCAGCATACCCAAGCAATTCGCCGACCGCGGCATGGAGTTCAACGGCACCACCTCGTTCGACCGCACCAATTACTACGAAGTGTTCCAGGCCGGGAACGATAACCTGAAGTGGGCGCTGGACATGGAGGCGGACCGCATGGTCCATTCCTTCGTCGCCCGCAAGGATCTCGATTCCGAAATGACGGTGGTGCGCAACGAATACGAGTCGGGCGAGAACCAGCCTTTCTCGGTGCTGCTCAAGCGCATGCAGAGCATCGCCTATGACTGGCACAGCTATGGCCGCTCCACCATCGGCAACCGCAGCGATATTGAAAATGTGCGGATCGAGAACCTGCAAGCGTTCTACCGCACTTACTATCAGCCGGACAACGCCGTGCTGCTGGTGGCCGGCAAGTTCGACCCCAGCCAGACACTGGCCTGGATCAGCAAATCGTTCGGCGCCATTCCCAAGCCCAAGCGCAAGCTGCCGCCGTTCTGGACCGTGGAACCGACCCAGGATGGCGAGCGCAGCTTCACCGTGCGGCGCAAGGGCGACATGCAGGTCGTCGCGCTGGGCTACAAGATTCCGTCCGCGCTGCAAGCCGATGCCGACCCGCTGTCGTTCATGTCCGAAATCCTGGGCGACACTCCGACCGGCCGCCTGCACAAGGCGCTGGTGGAAACGGGCCTGGCCGCGGAAGTGTTCAGCTTTGGCCAGACCGGCTACGCGCCGGGGCTGGAAGTGATCGGCGCCGTCGTCAAGGCTGGCCAGCCGATCGAACCGGTGCGCGAGGCCCTGATCAACGCCGTGGAAAGCTTCGCCAAGACCCCGCCCACGGCCGAGGAGATGGAGCGCACCCGCCGCAACTTCGCCAACGGCATCGAGAAAGCCTTGAACGATCCGCAGAAAGTGGGCGTAACCTTGTCCGAGGAAATCGCGCTGGGCGACTGGCGCCTGCTGTTTGAAGGCCGCGACAAGCTCGACAGCATCACGCCGGAGCAGGTGAGCGCGGCCGCCGCCCGCTACCTGCGCCGCGACAACCGCACGGTCGGCGAATTCCTGCCGGACGATGCGCCGCAGCGGGCCGAGATTCCACCGGCGCCCACCGTGCAGGAAGTGATGAAGGATTTCAAGGGCAAGGCCGCCACGCTCAGTTCGGAAGCATTCGACCCCAGCCAGGCCAACATCGACGCCCGCACCACCATCGAGACCATCGCCGGGCTGAAGGTGGCCATGCTGCCCAAGAAGAACCGGGGCGAGGCCGTCTCCGTGGACCTGCACCTGCACTGGGGCGACGAGCATAACCTGTTCGGCAAGAGCACCATCATGACGGCCGCCAACGACATGCTGATGCGCGGCACCAGCCAGTACAGCCGCACGGAGCTGGCCGACGCCTTCGCCAAGCTGAAAATCTCGGGCAGCTTGTACCACTTCGACACCACCCGCCCCAACCTGGACCAGGCGCTGCGTCTCGTGAGCCATGTGCTCAAGGAAGCCAGTTTCCCGGCCGCTGAATTCGAGCAGATGCGCCAGCAGTGGATCGTGGCGATCGAAGCGTCGCGCAACGAACCGCAATCGCTGGCGCACCAGGCCATGGCCGAGTACTACAACCACTATCCGAAGGGTGACCCGCGCGCCGTGCAGACGGTGGATGAACAACTGGCCGAAATCCGCGCGCTCAAGCTGGAAGACGTGGTGGCCTTCCACCGCCAGTATTACGGCGCCTCGCATGGCGAGCTGGCCATCGTGGGCGATTTTGATCCGGCCGCGGCCGGCAAGAGCATCGCCGACAGCTTTGGCGGCTGGAACAGCCAGGTGGCCTACGCGCGCATCACCAGCACCAACGCCGACAAGCCGGCGCTGCACCGGCACATCAACACGCCGGACAAGGAAAACGGCAGCTACGAAGCGCGCCTGAACCTGGACCTGAACGTCGATGATGCCGATTATCCGGCGCTGGAAGTGGCCAACTACATCTTCGGTGGCGGCGCCTTGAAGTCGCGCCTGATGGACCGCATCCGCCAGAAGGATGGCTTGTCGTATGGCGGCGGCTCCGGCATCGGCGCCGGCGAGATCGACCGGGCCGGCGCTTTCGGCATGGGCGCCATCGCCGCGCCGCAGAACCTGGTCAAGCTGGAAGCGGCCATCCGCGACGAGTTGAATCGGGCGCTCAAGGATGGCTTCACGGCGGCCGAACTGGCCGGCGCCAAGTCAGGCATGCTGCAACAGCGCGTGCAGAACCGCTCCAAGGATGAGGTGCTGGCGTCCGGCTGGTCGCGCAACCTGTACCTGGGCCGCAGCTACGCGTGGAGCCTGGCGTTCGAGAACAAGCTCAAGGCGCTCACGGTGGAGCAGGTCAACGCCGCGTTCCGCAAATTCATCGATCCGGCCAAGTTGAGCGTTGTGACGGCCGGCGATGATGCCAAGGCCGCCGCAGCGGCGGCACCAGCCAGGCCGTAATCAAGACCGGCGCTCAAGCACCGCGGGGACGTGACACGATTTGTGTGACGTCCCCGCTGCCGTTTGCCGGCGTGGTCAGGCCGTGTTGAGTTCGGCCACGAAGTCGTACAGGTCGCCGCGGAAGATGGAGCGGCAGAATTCCACCGCCCGGCCGTCACGTAAAAAGCCCAGCCGCTCGACGGCCAGGCCGGCGTCGCCCGGCTTCGCTTCCAGCAGTTCGGCCTGCTCGGCGTTGAGCAGCAGCGCGCTCAGCCGTTGTAGCGCCCGCACCGGGCGGTTGCCAGCCTGCTCCAGCGCCTCGTACATCGATACCTGCACCGCCTCCAGCGAGGGCAGGGCGGTGGCGACGATGGTCGCGTATTCCAGGCACATCGGTATCTCGTCCGCATAACGGATGCGGTGGAAGCGGTACACGGGGGCGCCCGGACTGAGCCGCAGCCGCAACGCTTCCTCCGGCGTCACCGTCCCTTCCGATCGTTTGAGCCACACGCTGCGCGGCGCGCGCCCGCGCGCCCGCATGTCCTCCGAGAACGAGGTCAGCTTGGCGAAGTTCTTTTCTATGCGGGTATTGATGAAGTTGCCCGAGCCGGGCCGGCGCACCAGCAACCCTTCCTCCACCAGGCCGTCGATGGCTTTGCGGACCGTGATGCGCGAGATAGCCAGGTCGGCCGCCAGCTGGCGTTCGGCCGGCAGCGCCTCGTCTGGCCCGAACAGGCGCTTGTCGATCGCTTCGCGCAAAGCGCGCTGCAGTTGCTGGTACAGGGGCTGGCTGCTGTGCTGCCCCAAATTGTGCATGAGCTGGGCTAGCGTGGTCATACGATGGGATCTCCCGTGGCGGGCTGCGCACCGGGCGCGGCCTTGCTGGTCTGTGTGTGGTCCGATCATACCAAAAAGGCTGGGCCGTTGGTATGGTCGTGGTATTTAGCTACTCCCCAGTGACACGCCCATGGAAATTGTAAAAAAATACATAAAGTGGTCTGTGTGTCATCCACAACAGGTGAAAAAAACAGTGAAACTGGTAGTGTTCTGGTATTGGATTGCGGTATATTGGCGTTCAATTGGTTTTGTAAGTGGTTGTAAAGAGGCTCTTGCCCAAGATCGCGGTGGCGATCGCAGCGGGTGCTGATGGAAAAGAACGCTAACAGGCTTGCGCTGTCAGGCCGCAATCAAGGGGGACTATATGAAGGGCAATACCGCAATGACGCACCGGATTCTGAAGCAGGGCTCCAGCCACTTGACGCCGATCGCGTCGGCCGTGGCGCTGCTGGCCATGAGCGTGGCCATGCCGGCCTGCGCGCAGGATGTCAAGCAGCAAGGCGAAGTGGTGGTGGTGACGGGTATCCGCGCCTCGCTGCAGCAGTCGCTGAACCAGAAGAAGAATTCGGAATCGATGGTGGAAGTGATCACGGCCGAGGATATCGGCAAAATGCCGGACAAGAACGTGGCCGACTCGCTGTCGCGCGTGGCCGGTGTGACCACCACCAGCGCCGGTTCGGCCGAAGGTTCGTTCGGCGAGAACGAGCACGTGCAGATGCGCGGCATGCTGTCGCAAATGACCTTGACCACCCTCAACGGCCACACTGTCTCCAGTGGCGACTGGTATGGCCCCAATATCGCCAACGGTGGCCGCAGCGTGTCCTACACCCTGCTGCCATCGGACCTGGTGGGCCGCATCGTGGTACACAAGTCCGCGCAGGCCGACTTGCTCGAAGGCGGCGCGGCCGGCACGGTCGATATCCAGACCCGCAAGCCGCTGGAATTTCGCGACAAGCTGACCACTTCCGCTTCCGTGGAAGCGGCCTATTCGACCGCCGCCAAGTCCACCGATCCCGCCATCTCGGCCCTGATCAACTGGAAGAGCGACGACAACAAGTTCGGCATCCTGGGCCAGGTGTTCTCGCAAACCCGTAAGCTGCAGCGCGCGGGTTCCGAAGGCGTGTGGTGGGACAAGACGGGCGCCAACTACCCTGATCCGGCGCTGGCCAACAAGAACATCAGCCTGTTGAGCGGCGCCGTGCTGTTCGAACAGGAGCGCAAGCGCCAGGGCGGCTACCTGGAAGCGCAATGGAAACCGGCTGCCAACGTGACGCTGGACCTGTCGGGCTTCATGTCGACCGTGGACGCGAAGAACTACAACACCAACTACATGGCCGACACCATCAACGCCGTCAATGGCCCGGGCTGGAACGGCAACGCCGTCAAGCCCACCCAGCCAGCGACCGTGGTGGGCAACACCATCACGTCCGTGTTCTACGGTAAGGACGCCTTCGGCGCCAATTCGGCCGGCGCCTGGTCGGTGGTGGAAGACGTGGCGGCCCGTCCGGACGCCAAGACCGATTCCAAGTTCCTCAACTTCGACGGCAAATGGGTGGTCAACAAGGACCTGACCCTGAACGGCAAGCTGGGTCACACCAGCGGCAGCGGCAAGACCACCGACGTCGGCTTCGAGGTGCTGAGCGGCTGGAACCAGGGTGCCGGCTATTCGCTGACCCCGGACGGCATCTTTGTGCTTAACGTGCCTGGCGGCGACAAGTTCGTGCGCGCCGGCGGCGGCATCGGCGGCTGGGGTGGTTACAGCTCCTCGTCCGACAAGGAAAACTATGGCCAGGTGGACGGCGAATTCAAGCTGGCCTCGGATATGGTGCCCTCGATCCAGTTCGGCGTGCGCATGGCCAAGCATGAGCGCGACCTGACCAAGCTGAACATGGTGCTGGGCGCCGGCGCCACCGACGAGGCGCAGATTCCTGACAGCGCGATCGGCAACTACGGCAGCAACTGGTACGGCAACCTGCCTGTCAATCCGACGCCGGGCTTCAATCCGTTCAAGATCAGCAATGACTACGTCGCCTCGTGGGTCGCCAAGTACGCTACCTTCAACACCCACGCCACGCAGCAGGAATTCAACATCAAGGAAGATGCGACGGCCGCCTACGTGATGGCCAACCTGCAGCCGACGGACGCCATCAGCGGCAACGTGGGCGTGCGTTTCGTGCGCACCAAGATGGATATCCACGCCTTCCTGCCGGGCGGTAAGCCAGAGTACGAGCAGAGCTTCAACGACGTGCTGCCTAGCCTGAACCTGCGTGCCGACCTGGCGCAGAACCTGGTGGGCCGCTTCGCCCTGAACCGCGGCATGTCGCGTCCCGACTTCGGCCAGCTGGCCGGCAACGACCTGCGCGACACGGAGCACAACGGCGTGGGCAGCAACCCGTACCTGAAGCCTATCCGCAGCAACAACATCGACTTCAGCGCCGAGTGGTACTTCGCGCCCAAGGCCCTGCTGTCGGCCGGTATCTTCGCCAGCAAGCTCGATGGCGTGATCGCCTACGGCCACAGCATCCTGCCGTACGCCGACGCCTCCCATGGCGGCGTGGTCTCGAACTACGACATCTCGTCGCCGGTCAACACCGACGGCAAGCTGAAAGGCGTGGACCTGGCGTATGAGCAGAACATCTGGGGCGGCGTCGGCGTGAACGCCAACTACACCTACGCCGACGGCAAACAGACCGGCAAGCTGGCCGAAGGTACCTGCAACGGGAAGGCGGGCGAGGACTGCACGCTATACGGCACGTCGAAGAACTCCTACAACCTCGGCGCCTTCTACGAGGATGACCGCTTCAGCGCCCGTATCGGCTACAGCCGTCGTTCCACCTACAAGCTGGGCAACCGCGGCGGCGCCGACTACTTCCAGAGCGCCAACGGCTCGCTGAACATCGCGCTCAACTACACGCTCAACAAGTCGGTCATGTTCACGCTGGAAGCGCAGAACCTGAACGATCCGCTGCTGACCGTGTACAAGACCGATACTACCCAGATCGCCGGCGTGTACAAGAACGGCAAGACCGTGTACGGTGGTGTGCGCATCAAGTACTGATCCGTACCTTGACATGCCAGGCGGCTACGCCTGGCTGTAGCGGCACCCAGCCCGCGCCGCGCAAGCACAACTTGCCGGCAGCGGGCTTTTTTCATGAATGCGATTTGAGATGGCACATCACATAACACGGGCCGAGGCCCTCATCATGGCGACGGCGGCGCTGGCAGCGGGCGCGCCATGGGCGCAGGCCGCGCCGCCCTTTGTCTACAGCCCTTACAAACACCTGGCGATGTGGAATGACCCGGCCACCAACGCCATCACGGCCGCACCGGATGGCGTGCGCACGCCCTATATCAACGGCGCCACCAGCCCGTTCGGGCGGCAGGCGCTGACCTGGGCCTTCGCCAGCGGCGAATGTGGCGACGAGCAGTGGGGTGCGCAGCGCGGCCAGGACGTGGCCGACGCCAACGTGGCCGCGTTCGACCGGGCCGGTATCTCCTACCTGATTTCCACCGGCGGCCAGGGCGCCATGTTCACCTGCGCCAGCGCCGAAGGCATGGAACGCTTCATCGCCCGCTACGACTCGCCACACCTGGCCGGCGTTGATTTCGACATCGAGGCCGGCCAGAGCGCGCAGCAGATCGACGCGCTGTTGGGCGCAGCCGCTTCGGTGCAGGTGCGCCGTCCGGCGCTGCGGTTCAGTTTGACGGTACCCACCCACGCCGCCTCGGACGGCAGCCTGCGCAGCCTGAACGACACCGGCGTGGCCGTGCTCGCGGCGGCGCGCCGCAGTGGCTTGCGCGACTATGCGCTGAACCTGATGGTGATGGATTATGGTCCCGCCAGCCGGGCCGCCTGCGTGGTGCGCGCGGGGCGCTGCCAGATGGGACTGTCGGCCATCCAGGCGGCGCGCAATGTGCACCGCAAATATGGCGTGCCGTATGAGCAGATCGAACTGACGGCCATGATCGGCGTGAACGACGTGCGGGAAAACGTGTTCACCCTGGCCGACGCGCGCACGGTGGCGCGGGGCGCGCAGCGCATGAAGCTGGCCGGCCTGCATTTCTGGTCGCTGGACCGCGATACGCCGTGCGCGGCGCCGGCCGGCGGCGCCGAAGCCACTTGCAGCGGCTTGCCACGCACGCCGAGCGGGGCTTATGCGCGGGCGTTCGGTTTGGCCGTGCGCCTGGAGCGACAATAATCAAGGACGAAAAAAAGCCAGACGGCTTGCACCGTCTGGCTGGTCGGCGATGGCCCGTGTACGGCCGGCCGAACGCTTTATTTTGCCGCCGCGGCCGCAGGTGCGGACGGGTTCTTGGCCCACATGGTCCAGTAGCGGGCCAGGTCGCCGCGGCCGTCGTTGCCGGTCACGGTTTCCAGCGTCTTCAGGCCTTCATCCTTGCGGCCGGCCATCACGTAGGCGTAGCCCAGGCGCAGCTTGGCGTCGTCCGGATTTTTCAGCACGCCCTTGGCGATACCCTTGTTCATCAGCTCCAGGCCGTGGTCGAACTGGCCCATGGTGACATAGGCATAACCCAGGTTGACCAGGCCCACGCCATCCTTGGACTTGGCGGCCGACGCTTCGCCGCTGCCGATGTTCTTGGCATCGTCGGCGGCGCCCTTGTTGGCCTGGTCGCGCAGCTTCTTGTGCTTGGCCGCGTCCGCGCCGGTGCCCATCTGGCCGGCAGCGAAGCCCTTGTCCAGCGCGTTCTTCGCTTCCGTGTAGAAGCCGCCCAGCAGCGCCAGTCCGGCCAGGTCGGCGTAGTCGTCCGCTTCCATGCGGCCCGGCACCACCACCTGCTTCATGCGCAGCACGTCCAGGTCGAAGCGCTGGTTGTAATTGGGCTTGCCGCGGGTGCGGTTGAGCAGATCGAACCAGTAGGCTTCGGTCGGATAGTATTTGACCAGGTATTCCACCGCTTGCAGGTACAGCGCGTTGTCCTTGCTCTTGATGCCCACGTTGCCCAGCAGGGCCAGCTCGTCGGAGGTGGGCGCGATGCCGGCCTTCTCGGCGGCCGCCACGTCCTTCAGCACTTCCGTTTTGACGGTGGCGTAGTCGTTCTTGAAGAAGTAGGCGCGCAGCAGCTGCGGGCGCACTTTGGTCAGGTCGCCCGATTCGGTCTGGAAGCGGGTGAACCAGGTGATGGCCTTGTCGAAGTCCTTGGCCGTGTAGTAGGTGTTGCCGGTGGCTTCGAGGAAGCTCATCTTGTCCTTGGGCGCCAGGCGGCCCGACTCGATCATCGCTTCCAGCGCCGGCAGCATCAGCGCGTTGTTGCTGGTGGCGGAGCCGACCTGCACGCGCATCTGGTTCAGCACGAACGCTTCGAATGGGGTCAGGTTGGGCATGGCCGCCGACTGGTCCACGCGGTTCATCACTTCCGTGTAGTTTTTTGCCGCCATCAGATCCTTGATCTGGGCCGGATCGATCAGCTTGAAGATTTCAGGACGTACCGTGTCCTTCGGCGCTTCGGGTGCGGGTGCGGCCTTTTCTTCGGCGTGGACGGCCGTCATGCCAAGCATGGCCGGCGCTGCGTTCAGGCCGATAGCGGCCAGGATCAGGCTAATACGGGCGAAACGAAATTGGGACATTGTAAATCCTTCAATCAAAGACAATGGAGGTGCAGCGGTTGGCGCCGCGCCGTCACGGTAAGGGTGGGACAAACCGCGTATTCTGCCACTCGTGAACGAGCGGGAGAAGGGCGGTCTGGTCAAACGCGCGTATTGTTACATAAATTGGCTGGCCGCCGCCATTTCATCCGTGCGTGCCGCTTGCCCCTCGCTGGCCGCTGCGAGGCGCGGCAAGGCACGTCCGTCGGCGCCGAACAGCAGGCAGCGCGCGGGCGGCAGCACGATGCTGGCGCGGGTGCCGGCCAGCGGCAGCGCCGCCTCGGCCGGCTGGCGTACCGCGATCATGTCCGGCGCGCCGGCCAGCG
Organism: Rugamonas apoptosis; assembly: GCF_014042355.1. Classification (GTDB taxonomy): domain Bacteria; phylum Pseudomonadota; class Gammaproteobacteria; order Burkholderiales; family Burkholderiaceae_D; genus Rugamonas; species Rugamonas apoptosis. The sequence goes on along the minus strand of NZ_JACEZU010000011.1, from coordinate 77,918 downwards.
TGGCGTACACGATGGACTGGTCGCCCAGGTATTCGATATGGCCCACCGTCACAGTGGCGCCGTTAGTGTCCGCACCCGCGCCCGCGCCGGGCGCGCGCAGCGCCAGGTGCTCGGCGCGCACGCCCACAGTGACGGCATCGCCGCGCCGCAGCGCGCCACCATCGGCGGCCACCTCGACGACGGCGCCATCGGGCAGCCGCACGCTCGCATGGTTCGCGCCGGCGGCGATGATTTCGCCCGGGATGAAGTTCATCTTCGGTGTGCCGAGGAAGCCGGCCACGAACAGATTGCAGGGCGCGTTATACAGTTCATGCGGCGTGCCCACCTGTTCGATGCGCCCGCCGTTGAAGACGGCTATGCGCTGGCCCAGCGTCATCGCCTCCACCTGGTCGTGGGTCACGTAGATCATGGTGGTGCCCAGTTCCCGGTGCAGGCGGCTCAGTTCCACCCGCATCTGCACCCGCAGGCTGGCGTCCAGGTTGGATAGCGGTTCGTCGAACAAAAACAGTTCCGGCGTGCGCACGATGGCGCGCCCGATCGCGACCCGCTGGCGCTGGCCGCCCGACAGCTCCTTGGGCCGGCGTCGCAGCAGCGGCGTGATGCGCAGGATGTCGGCCGCCCGTTCCACGGCGGTTCGCACGGTTGCCGCCGGCTGGCCGGCCAGCTTGAGCGCGAACGCCATGTTTTCATACACCGTCATGTGCGGATACAGCGCGTAGGACTGGAACACCATGGCCAGCTTGCGCTGGGCCGGCGGCACGTCGTTGGCTACGCGCTCGCCGATTTTCAGCTGGCCCGCGCTGATCTCCTCCAGCCCGGCAATCATGCGCAGCAGGGTGGACTTGCCGCAGCCGGATGGCCCCACGAACACCATGAATTCGCCGTCGGCCACCTCCAGGTCCACGCCGTGGATCACGGCGTGCTGGTCGTAGCGCTTGGCGATGCCTTGCAGGCTGACGCTGGCCATGGGCTTATTCCGCCGTGGCCGCGCGCGCGGACTGGCCGTCCGGCTGCGCATCGGAATGCGCATCGGGCTGTGGCCGGGCGCTCATGGGGATCAGTTGCGACAGCACGGCCACGGGGAGGGCGCTGAGCATGACCCACACGAAGAAGTGCTGGTAGCCCAGTGCGATCTGGATGTCGCCGCTCACCAGCTTGAACAGCACGAAGCCGAGCTGCATGATGCCGGTCGAGAAGGCGTAATGGGCGGTCTGGTACTTGCCCGGCGCGACCACCTGCATCATGTACAGGATCAGGCCGACGAAGCCGAAACCATAGCCGAACATCTCCAGGCTGAGCGCCGCGCCGATCACGGTCAGGTCGGTGGGCAGCCAGGTGGCCAGGAAGTAGAATGCCAGGTTGGGCAGGTTCAGCGCCAGGATCAGCCACAGGATGGCGCGCTTGAGGCTGAGCCACGAGGTGAAGTAGCCGCCGGCCACGCTGCCGACGATGAAGGCCACCGTGCCCACCGTGCCGTACACGGCCCCCACTTCCGTCGTGCTCAGGCCGAGCCCGCCCAGGTTGCGCGCCTCGCGCAGGAACAGGGGGCCGATCGACTGCACCTGCGCCTCGCCGGCGCGGAACAGGATGATGAACAGGATGGACACCCAGATGCCGGGCTTGCGGAAGTATTCGACGATCACCTGCCACAGCGTGCGGGCGATGGCGGCCGCGTTGGTGTCGGCGCCGGCCGTGTTCCTGGCCGGCGGCAGCACCCAGCTGTTATACAGGGCCAGCGCCACCATGATGGCCGCCAGGATGGCGAAACAGGCGGTCCACGCCGGCACCACGCCGATGCTCTTTTCCAGGCGGCCGGCCAGCAGCAGCAGGGCGCCCGTGGTGAAGAACTTGCCGGCGTTGAAGAAGGTGCCGGTCCATCCCGCGTAGGCGGCCTGGCCCTTTTCCGTCAGGCTGGCGATGTACAGGCCGTCGCAGGCGATGTCGTGGGTGGCCGAGGCGATGGCCACCAGGGCCAGCATGGCGATGCAGGCGGCGAACCAGAACGGCGCGTGCAGCGCCAGCGCCACCCCGCCCAGGCACAGGCCGCCCAGCAGCTGGAAGCCCACCACCACCAGCTTCTTGCTGCTGGCCAGTTCCAGGAAGGGACTCCACAATGGCTTGAACACCCAGGCGAAGCCGATCAGCGCGGTCCAGTGATTGATCTCGTCGTTGGGCACGCCCATGCTCTTGAACATCTGGTTGGCCACGATGGCCACGGCGAAGAACGGCAAGCCCTGCGCCAGGTACAGGCTGGGTACCCAGAGCTTGGGATTGCGGACGTGAGGTTGGGTGTGGGCCATGGTTGTCTCTTGTTGTCTCTTGTTGAGGCTTGTTGTTGTGATGGCGGCGCGTTCAGGCGAAGCCGGGCACCGGCACGCGGCCGGTCGCTTCGAGCGCGCCCGACAGCCACGCGTTGACCGCTTCCAGCGCCGGCGCGGCGAAGCCGTAGGTCATCAGCGCGGGCGCGGCGATGTCGAGTGCCTGGTACGGGTTCCACAGCGCCAGGTGCAGGTCGGGGCGCCAGCTGGCGCGCGCGTGCGGGCCGTAGCGCAGGCGCGAGGTCGAGGCCAGCATGGTGTAGCGGCCGTCCTGCGGCAGCGCGGCCCAGTCGAACGTTTCGGCGTCGTCGAACGTGACCAGCTCCACGTCGAACAGCTTGCCCAGCGATGCGGCCACCGTGGCGGCCGGCACGCCCGCTTCGGACACGCCGTCGCTCACCACGTCCTGGCGCATCACCAGGCGCACCTTGCTGCCGGCGGGCGGGCGCTGCGGATTGCCGCGCGCGCTCAGGGCGCGGCGCCAGCCTTCGGCCATGACCGCGCGGTCGGCCGCGTCTTCCAGGTAGGCGCGCGGCTGGCATGGATAGCTCAGCGCCAGTTTGGCCAGGCGCGCCAGCCGGGCCTGTACTTCCTCCATCGACAAGGCGCCCGAGGCCAGCGCGTCGGCGATGGCGCTGAGCGTCTCTTCCTGCGTTTCCGGCGTGCCCAGCGCCATCACCATGTCGGCGCCGGCCACCAGCGCGCGCACGGCGGCCTTGCCCACGCCGTAGCGGCCGGCGATGGCGTGCATATCCATGCCGTCCGTGATGATCACGCCCTGGTAGTTCCATTCCTCGCGCAGCAGCTGGTGCAGGATGCGGCGCGACATGGTGGCCGGATAATCAGGATCGAGCGCCGGGTAGACGATGTGGGCCGTCATGATGGCCGGCGCCTGGTCGGCCGCCAGCCGGAACGGGGCGAACTCGAACTGCTCCAGCTGTGACAGCGGTTTGTCCACGGTGGGCAGGTCGCGGTGCGAATCGACGTGGGTGTCGCCGTGGCCGGGGAAGTGCTTGACGCAGCAGGCCACGCCTTCTCCGTGGCTGCCGGCCATCCAGGCCATGCCCAGTTCGGCCGCCCGTTGCGGTCCGGCGCCGAACGAGCGCTCCGCGATGACGGGGTTGTGCGGGTTGTTGTTCAGGTCCAGCACGGGCGCGAAGTTCCAGTTGAAACCCAGCGCCTTGACGGCGCGCGCCACGGCGGCACCGGTGCGCTCGGCCAGGCTGGTGTCGTCGGCCGCGCCCAGGCCCATGGCCGCTGGCGGTGCGGGCACCCAGGTCGAACGGACCACGGCGCCGCCTTCCTGGTCGATGGCGATCAGCGATTCCGGCCCCATCAGCGCGCGCAGTTCGGCCGTCAGCGTGGCCAGTTGTTGGGAGTCCGTCATATTGCCCCGGAACAGACACACGGCGCGGATGCCGTTGGCCTGGATAAAGCGGGCCGTGGCGGCATCGAGCACGGGGCCGGGGAAGCGGATCATGATCAGCTGTCCGGCGGTTTTTCTCAGTTCGTTCAAGGTCATATTCATTTGACTGCTCCGTCCATGCCGCGCATGAAGAATCGTTGGGTAAAGAGGAAGGCTGCCAGCATGGGCAGGATGGTCAGCACGGTCCCGGCCGCGATCACGCGGGTGCTGCTGCCGAAGGTGCCGCGCAAATACAGCACGCCGACCGACAGGGGGAAATCATCCGGCTTGCTCATCACGATCGAGGGCCAGATGTACTCGTTCCAGGATTCCACCACCGTCAGGATGCCCACCGTGGCCAGCCACGGCGCGATCAGCGGCAGCATGACGCGGCTGAAGATGGTCCATTCCGTGGCGCCGTCCACGCGGGCCGCGTCGATCAGGTCTTGCGGCACTTCCTCGAACGCCTGCTTGAGCAGCAGAATGGCGACGGCCGTCACCATGTTGGGCAGGATCACGCCGGTGTAGGTATCGACCAGGCTCAATTTGGTCACGGTGATGAAGTTGACCAGGAAGTTCACCTCCGACGGCAGCACCAGCGTGGCCAGGATCAGCACCAACACCAGCTGGCGGCCGCGGAAGCGCATGCGCGCCAGCGGGTAGGCCGCCATCGAGCACAAGGTCAGCTTCCAGAACACGGTGCAGGCGGCGATGAGGATAGAGTTGCGGAAGAAGGCCAGCATGGGAATGGCGCGGAACGCTTCGGCGAAATTGGCCAGCGACGGCGCGCGCGGCCAGAACGTGGGCGGAAACGCGAAGATGTTGCCCTCGGTGGACAAGGCCGTCACCAGCGTCCACCAGAACGGGAATATGCACAGCAGGGCCAGTGCGCACAGCAGGGCGTAGTGGAGCATGGTTTGCATACGCATCTTCATACCTTGCTCCGGGGCTTAATGTAGCGCAGGCACAGCACGGCGATGCCCACGCAGCACAGCGAGACGACGAAGCTGGCGGCCAGCGCGCGCGGCAGCTTGAGGTGCTTGAGGCCCTGGTCGTAGGCGTAATACAGCCCGGTGAAGGTGGAGTTCATGGGGCCGCCCTGGGTCAGCACGTCCACTTCCTGGTAAGCCTTGAGCGCGGCCAGCACGGACAGGATGGTGCATACCATGATGGTGGGGCGCAGCATAGGTACGGTGATTTTCCAGAAGCGCTGCCAGCGCGTGGCGCCGTCCAGGATGGCCGCTTCCTGCATGTCGGCTGGCACTGCCTGCAGCGCGGCCAGGTACATCACCATGTACCAACCCAGTCCGCGCCACAGCGTGACGAACATGATGGAGAACAGCGCCAGCGTGTCGTTCGACAGCCATCCGACGGGCGCGCCCACCAGGTGCATGGCCAGCAGCACGTAATTGAGCGCGCCCTGTTCGTGGAACATGAAGCCCCACATGATGCCCACCACCGACACGGTCGTCACCACCGGCACGTAGAAGGCGGCGCGGAACCAGCGGATGCCGGGCAGGCGGTTGTTGACCAGCACGGCCAGGCCCAGCGCGCCCACCTGCACGCAGGGCACGATCAGCAGGAACAGCAGCGAATTTTTCAAGCCGGTGACGAACATCTCGTTGTCGAAGATGGTGCGGAAATTGTCCAGCCCGACCCAGTGGGTGGGGCGGATCAGGCTGTAGTCGGTGAACGCCAGCCAGGAACCGAAGGCCACCGGCCAGAACGAGAATACGGCCAGCAGCGCCAGCGCGGGCGCCAGGAACAGCCAGGCGGCGAGGGAGCGTCGCGTCATGTCAGTGCCTCCGCTGCGCGGCCAGTTTGCGGTTCCAGATCGCCACCGCCTGGTCCAGCGCCTGCTGGATGTCCTGCTTGCCTGTCACGCCGGCTTCCACCGCCTTGACCAGGTAGCGCCGCAGTTCGTCGTAATCCGTCACGCCGGCCACGTACAGCGTGTGCGCGTGCGGCATGGAGACGGCGCCGGCGGCGACGGCTTTTTCCGACGCGCCCGCGCCGGGCGGCACGGTGGTGAAGAAGGCGTCGTTGGCGGCGCGCGCGCTGGCCGGGTAGACGCTGGCCTGGCGCGCGAACGCCAGTTCGTTCTCGTCGTTGGTAAGGTAGCGGGCGAACTTGCCCACCGCCGGCAGCAGCGCGGGATCGACGTTGTTGGGGACGGCGAAGTGGATCAGCCAGCCGCCGTCGGCGATGCCCGTTGGCCCCAGCGGTGCGGGCGCCACGTCGGTGACGGCGTAGATGTCGGCGGCGTCGGCCTCGATACGCTTGAGCGCCGTGGGCGGCGCCAGCAGCATGGCCAGGCGGCCGCCCTTGTAGGCGTCGATCGCGGCCGGGAAGTTATCTTCGGCGAACAGGCTGTCCTTGAGCAGGCCGCCGGCGCGGTAGGTGTCGGCCAGCTTGCGCACCAGCGCCACGTGGCGCGGCGAATTGAAGACGGCGCGGCCGTCGCGGATCACGTCCAGTCCCTGCTGCATCATCAGGCCGTCGATCTTCGACAGGGCGGGGCACAACCCGGCCTTGCCGGTGCGGGCCGCCACGCGGCGCGCGGTGTCCAGTTGTTGATCCAGGTCGCGCGGCGGCTGCGTGATGCCGGCCGCCTGGAACAGTTGCCGGTTGTAGGCGATGACGGCCACGTTGCTGTACAGCGGGAAGCCATAGGTCTTGCCGCCGAAGGTCAGGTCCTGCATGGCGGCGGGCAGGTAGCGCGAGCGGGCGTCGGCCAGCAGTGCGTCAACGGGGGCCAGCAGGCCGTCGCGCGCGAATTCCTCGGCCCACGGCACGTTCAGGTTGACCAGCGCCGGTGGCGTGCCGGCCACGATGCGCGTGACCAGTTTGGTCTGGATCACGTCCCACGGGAAGTCCACCCATTCCAGCTTGACGCCGGGATTGTCGGCTTCGTAGCGGCGCGCCAGCGCCTCGAAGTAGGGCGTGAACCTGGGCTTCATGCTGAAGGTCCAGAATTCGATTTTTTGCGGCGGTGGGAGTGCTCCCGCCACCTGCGCTGCGTGCGCCGCGCTTGCCGCGCACCCGCCCAACGCCAGCCATGCTGTCAGCAGTAACTTGATCTTCATGGTGGGCGCGGAAGGGTGGCGGGCGGAGTGGGCGGAGTAGACTGAGTTGGCCGTGCTTGGCCTTAGTTGGTCTTGGTGACCTTGCTCAGGTGGCGCGGGCTGTCCGGGTCCATGCCGCGCGCCGCCGCCAGCTTGGCCGCCATCACGTAGAAGGCCTGGATCGCGACGATGGGGTCGAGGTCCGGGGTGGCGGCGGTGGGCAGGGTCAGGTCACGCCCGGCCACGTCGGCCGGCGCCGCCAGGATCACGCGCGCGCCACGGCCGCGCATCTCGGCCGCCAGTTGCAACAGGCTGGCCTGGGTCGGGCCGCGGGTGGCGAAGATCAGCAGCGGATAGCCTTCCTCGATCAGCGCCATCGGGCCGTGCTTGATCTCGGCGCCGCTGAACGCTTCCGCCTGCAGGGCCGACGTTTCCTTGAACTTCAGGCCCGCTTCCAGCGCCACCGGGAAGCTGATGCCGCGTCCCACCACCATGATGTTGCGGGCCGGTGCCAGGATGTCGATCGCCTGCGACCAGTCCTCGCGGGTGGCGTCGCGCAGCGAATCGGGCAGCGCCGCCAGGCCGGCCAGCAACTCCGGATCGTTCTGCCACTGGGCCACCATGCGGGCGCTGGCCACCAGGCTGGTGATGAAGCTCTTGGTGGCGGCCACGCTTTGCTCTTTACCGGCGCGCAGTGGCATGGCCCATTCGGCCGCGTGGGCCAGCGGCGAGTCGATGTCGTTTACCAGCGCCACGGTGGTGGCGCCGCCATCGCGGAAGTAGCGGATCGGTTCCACCACGTCCGGGCTCTGGCCCGACTGCGAGATGGAGATGGCCAGCGTGTCGCGCGTGATCAGCGGCGACTTGTTGAGCGTGACGAGCGACATCGGCAGCGACGCCACCACCCGGCCCAGGCGCGCCATGATCAGGTAGGCGGCGTACGAGCAGGCGTGGTCGGAGCTGCCGCGCGCGATGGTCAGCGCGGTCGAGAAGGACGTGCTCCTCAATTTGCGGCCCAGCTCCGCGTAACGGTCGGTGTCGCTGGCCAGTTGCAGGGCCACGCAGTCGGCGGCCGACAGCGCTTCTTTGAGCATCATTGAGGTCACAACAGTTCTCCTTCGATATAAACGGCTTTGAGATTCAGGTCGCGGTCCAGCACCACCATGTCGGCGAAGGCGCCGGGCGCCAGCCGGCCCCGTTCCTCCAAGCCCAGGTAGTCGGCCGCATAGGTGGAGACGCGGGCCGAGGCGTCGGCCAGGTCCAGCCCCAGTCCCACCAGGTTGCGCAGCGCCTGGTCCATGGTGAGGGTGCTGCCGGCCAGCGTGCCGTCAGGCAGGCGCACGCCGCCCATGCACTTTTGCACCGTGTGCCGGCCCAGCATGTACTCGCCGTCCGGCATGCCGGTGGCGGCCGTCGAATCGGTCACGCAGTACAGGTGGGGGATGGCGCGCAGCGCCACCTTGATGGCGCCCGGATGCACGTGCAGCAGGTCCGGGATCAGTTCCGCGTATTGCGCATGGGCCAGGGCCGCGCCCACCATGCCCGGCTCGCGGTGATGCAGGCCGCTCATGGCGTTGAACAGGTGGGTGAAGCCGGCCGCGCCGTGCTCCAGCGCCGCCACGCCGTCCTCGTAGGAACCGAGCGTGTGGCCGATCTGCACCCGCATGCCGGCGTCGGCCAGCTCGCGCACCAGTTGCAGGTGGCCGGCGATTTCCGGCGCCACGGTGATCAGCTTGAGCGGGGCGAAGGCGGCCAGCCGCTGCACGTCGGCCAGCTTGGCGGCGCGCGCGTAGTTGGGCTGGGCACCGAGCTTGCCGGAGTTGATGTACGGGCCTTCCAGGTGCGCGCCCAGCACCCGCGCGCAGCCGGGGCGGCGGTTGGCGCACGCCTCGCCGATGGCTTTCAGCGCCAGGTCGATGTCTTCCGGTGGCGCCGTCATGGTGGTGGCCAGCAGGCTGGTGGTGCCGTGCCTGGCGTGGATGGCGGCGATGGCGTGGACGGCGTCGCCGCCTTCCATCACATCCTTGCCGGCGCCGCCATGCACGTGCAGGTCGATAAAGCCGGGGATGATGTAAGCGTCATCGTTGTTGGCCGGATCGGTGGTGGCGCCGTGGATGGCGCCGATACGGTCCGAGAACGCGATCTCGCCGCGAACCCAGCCCGCCGAGGTCAGGATATTGCCTTTGATTGCACCGCTCATCTGCGTGACTCCGCTACGAATTCATAATAATCACTACGGCAGAACGAGTGGGTCAGTTCCACCGCGGCGCCGTTGTCGAGATAACTGACGCGGGTGATGTGCAGCATGGCGGCACCCGCGGGAATGTTGGCCAGGCGTGCCTGCTCGGCGTTGGCGTTGACGGCGCGGATGTGCTGCAACGCACGCATCGGCACCGCGCCGTTCGCCTCGAGGTAGCCGTACAGCGAGTCTGCCACGCTGTGCGGGTTGGGCATGTAGGCGGCCGGGATGGTGGTCGTTTCGATCGCCATCACCACGTCGTCGGCCGTGCGCAAGCGTTTCAGGCGCGCCACCGGCATGTTGGGCGACAGGCCCAGCGACAGCAGTTCCTGCGGCGAGGCCACGCCGATCTCGCGCTGCAGCCAGCGCGAGCCGGCCGTGAAGCCGCGCTGGCTCAGCTCTTCGGAAAAGCTCGTCAGGCGCGACAGCGGCTGTTCCAGCTTGGGCGTGATGTAGGTGCCCGAGCCGCGCTTGCGGGTCAGCATGCCGCGTTCGCACAGCATGTCGATCGCCTTGCGCGCCGTCACCCGCGAGATGGTCAGCATGTCCGACAGCACGCGCTCGGACGGCAGCGCCTCGTTGGCGCGCCAGTCGCCGCTGGCGATACCGTCGGACAGCTTGTTGGCCAACTGCATATAGAGCGGGGTATCGCTGTTGGCGTCGGGCCTGAAATCGCTCAACTGTGCAAGCACTGGCTACTCCTTCCAATGTTGTTGGATCAGGCGCAGGGCGCCGGCGGCCGAATCGCCTTGCGGCGCCACCACCCGCGCCAATAAAGCCTGCGGCAGGTAAGGGCGCAGTGGCGCGGCCAGGCCGCCGCACAGCGCGACCGGCAGGCTGGCGCCGGCGTCGAGCGCGTGCGCGATCAGGGCCACCTGGCGGCCCGCTTCGAGCAGGATGGCGCGCGCGGTGGGATCGGCGCCGGCGTCCGTGTCGGCGTGGTGCAGCACCAGCCGCGCCAGTTGCGCGTACTGGGTCTGGGTGGCGCCGGCCAGCCACACCTGGATCGCGTCGCGCGTGCCGCCGCAGGCCTCGATCACGGCGCTGGCGAACGGGCTGCCGGTGGCGCGACCGTCGATCACTTGCTGGATGTGGTTCACGGCGCGCAAGCCGATCCACGCGCCGCCCGCCTCGTCGCCGGACGGGAAGCCCCAGCCGCCCACTTCGTAGCGGCTGCCGTCGGCCAGCATCACTTCGCCCACGCTGCCTGTGCCGAGCGCGATGATGGCGCCCGGTTCGCCCAGGTGCGCGCCCAGCAGCGTGGTGCCGGCGTCGGTCTCCAGCGCTACCTTGGCGTAGCCGGGATTGGCGGCCACGAACTGGGCCGCCCACTGCTTGTTATGCACGCCCGCCAGGCCCAGGCCGATGGCGACCTGCTGTTTTTCCGGGATGGCCAGGCCGGCGGCGCGAAACGCCTGCGCGGCTGCGTCCTCCACGGCGGCCCAGGCGCGGTCTATGCCGTGCAGCAGGCCGGACGGGCCGCTGGCGCCTTCGGCCAGTTCGCGTCCAGCGCGGTTCGCCAGGCGCACCCGGGTGCCGCTGCCGCCGCCATCCACACCGATGAAGTATTCGATCATAATCGTTTGAGGTTGCCCACGCTGTTGTGCTATCCCGGCCGGGCTTGCATACCGCCTGCGAACCGGGGAGTTGTGGGCACTATATGTTTGCAAAACCAGCTTGTCAACAGGTATTTAACTGGTATTGAGTACTTTTGAAGTGGACTGCCTTTATTTGGCTTGATTGCTTGTGTAAGTCATTGTTTTGTATGGTTTTGATGGTTTTCGTAAATGGTATGGTTTTTTGCGTGGTTGAATGCCACCTGGTCTTGTTGTGGTAGCTTGGCGTGGAGGGGGAGTACACTGGCGTTTTTCGCTTCAGGAAACACGCATGAACAAGGCAGCACAGAACGACTATTGGGATGAATGGCAGCGCGAGGCGCTGGCGGCCGGCGTGAAGGCGCCGCTGGCCAAGCTCGGCATGGAAGTGTTGCGGGCGCACCGCAAGAACCGCTGGCCCAAGCATTTCCTGGGCCGCATGGAGGATGGCCCGGTGATGCTGGCCATGTGCCTGGATGAACCGGATGAAAGCGAACTGCTGTTCATCGAAAACCTGTACCCGTACGACGCCAAGCTGATCGCCGCCACCAAGAAGCGCCTCTGCTTCGACTAAGCGATGGGCACCACCATGGGGGACGTCACACAGGATGAGCGTGTGACGTCCCCCATGGTTTTCAGTGGGCCCGTTCGTACGTGCCACTGCGGTCGAAGGTCAGCAAACGCGCCTTGTCGGCCGTCTTGACGTTGACCATGGCGGTGCCGGGGCCGCGCACCACTACCTCGGCCTGGCCGGCCGACAGTTGGCGGGCGTTGAGGTCGCCCGAGCCGCTCAACTGGGCATGGAGCTTGTCCGTCTTGCCGGCCAGCGTGACCTGGCCAGAACCGTTCATGGTCAGCTTGACCTGCTCGCAATTGGCGCTGGCGGTGAGGTCGCCCGAGCCGTGCACTTCGGCCTCGAACTGGCGGGTGGCGCCGGCCACACAGGCGTCCCCTGAACCGCGCAGCACGGCCGTCACGGCTTGCGCCTGCAGTTCACACGCTTCCAGGTCGCCCGATCCGAACAGCTCGGCCCGCAATTCCCTGCTGCCGCCGCGCACGTGCATGGTGCCGGAACCGTGCAGCGCGGCGTTGACGCGCCCGCCGCGTACATCGTTCAGGTCCAGGTCGCCGGAGCCGTTCAGCTCGGCGTTCAGATCCTGTTCGACGCCGCCGGCCGACACATCGCCCGAGCCGCTCATGCGCAAATTGAGCTTGCCGGCCATCATGGCCCGCAGGTTGACGTTGCCACTGCCGCCGGTACGCACGGTCAGTTCGCGCGCATCGCCGCTGGCGCGCAAGTCACCGGAGCCGGACGTGGACAGCGCCAGTTGCTGGCCATGAAATTGTTCCAGTTCCACGTCACCGCTGCCGCTGGCCTTCAGGCTGAGCAGATGGGGCGCCGTGATGTGCACCGTCAGTGGCGCCGGTTTGCTCCAGCTGAACGAGAAGTGCCAGCCCTTGCGTTGCAGCGGCCGCACGATCAGGGTATCGCCCGTCACGACCGTCTCGACGTTGGCCATTTCCTTGCGCGGGCCGCTCAGTTCCAGCGGCCGCTCACCCTGGGCCGTGACCACCACATGCCACGGCCCTTCCACGGCGATGGCACTGAACGGGGTAAGGGCGCGGGTTTCCGTGCCGACGGTGTTGTCGGGCTGGCTGGCGGCGGCCGGCAAGGACGCGTTGGCCAGCGTCAGCGCCGCGGCCAGGGTGCTACGGTAGATCAGTGCATTCATGGTGGTTCTCGGAGGCAGTGGGGATGGCGAAAAGATAAGCCATCGGCCGGCGCGCCGCGAGCGGAAAAAGACGGATGCACGTATTGTCGGGATCAACTGCGGAAAAGAGCGCCTGAGCGGTGCACAGGGTGGCGCGGGCCTTACTCCTCGGAGAACTTCTCGTCCTTTTCCTCTTGCACGGTGAGAAATAGCAGGATCAGGCCGATCAGCAACATGGAGGCCATGGGCGGTTCCGGCAGGTCGGAGTACTTGGTCTTGAGCGCGGCCAGGCGCGCTTCCTTCTTGCCATTGGATGGGCGCTCGGCGCTCGACTGCACCTTGGCCGCTGTCAACCGGGGCTGGACCCAATACGCGGCTTGCTGGCGCGGCAACATCATGTCGTCGGCCAGATAGGGTTGCAGCGTGTGCATGGGATCTTCGAGTTCGATGAAGCCGCGCGGCGCCTGGGGCGTGGCGTCGCTATTGTTGTCGAGCACGATAGCATCCCCTGCCACGGCGGTGGCCGAACCAAGCAGGGACAGCGTCAAAACAGCCGCTGTGATGTGGCGATTCATTACCCTCTCCACGAAGTGCTACGTCGTCAGGTCACTTTTCATTAGAGCATACCGGCCTGGCACTGGATACTAGATTTTCATAATAGACGTTGTCGAACCTGAATGTTTGAACTATCGACCATGCCTGCGCCCGATCAACACTGCGTCATACGCTACAGTTTATACATTGGGGAGCCGATATCTACCCTGTACCGATGGTGAAACAGTATGTGAATTCAAGGCGCAATGTCATAATGCCAGCAAGGAGGCGGCCACCGCACGGGCCGCTGATCGGGTGAAGGGAGTTAGCATGATCAAATATATGGGAACCAGGAAGACCGATGATGGCGGGGTACTGTATATTTTTCTGATCAATGGGCTGCAGAAGGAAGTGCGCGAAAGTGCATTGAAGCAATATCCCGGCTGTTATGAGGCGCTCCCCGCCACAGCCAAGGCACGCATCATGGCCAACCGGGCCTGGATGTCGAAGCTATAGCATGCCGGCTGGCTTGAACATCGCCGCGCGCCGGCGGCGGGGCTGCCGTGCACGGCTGTTTGCGTCACTGTTGGCGCTGCCGCTGATGCCGCTGTTCGCGCTGGCGCTGGCCGGCACCGGCGCCCAGGCGGCCGTGCCCACCACCTTTGGCACCATCGTTGGCAACGCCTTGTTGTGCCGCGACGCCGTCGACAACAAATATTTCTACGACTACCTGTTGAACGCCTTCGGCCCCGCCTATAAGCACGACGGCGGCGCCTATTGGTTCAAGTCGGACGGCGCCACCTTGTGGGGCGTGGAAATTTCCGAAGTGATGGTCAGCGACGACACCAGCACCTTCGTGTTCGCGGGCGCCGTGGCCGAAACCACCCCGGAACAGCTGGAACAGGCCATCGCCGCGCAAGTGGGCATGCAGTATGCGAAAATCGACAGTTCGGCATTCCCGGTGCGCGAAGCCAAACCGGCCAGCCGCATCGTCTATTTCGACCGCAAGTCCAAGATATACTGCGCCAAGTTCCAGCCGCTGCCCCCGGTCCAGCCCAAGGCCGTGCGCCAGCGCTGAACGCCACCCAGGGGTTTCATGTACACGCAATTTTTCAGCCTGAAGCAAGCGCCGTTCTCCATCGCGCCCGATCCGCGTTACCTGTTCATGAGCGAGCGCCACCGCGAGGCGCTGGCTCACCTGCTGTATGGCGTGGGCAGCGGCGGCGGCTTCGTGCTGCTGACCGGGGAGATCGGCGCCGGCAAGACCACCGTCTGCCGCTGCTTCATGGAGCAGATTCCCGCCAACTGCAAGCTGGCCTACATCTTCAATCCCAAGCTGTCGGTGGAGGAGTTGCTGCTGTCCGTGTGCGACGAGTTCGGCATCACGCTGGCGCCACCAGGCGCGGGCGCCGTCACCGTCAAAGGGTATGTGGACGCGGTCAACCGCTATCTGCTCGACAGCCATGGCCAGGGCAACAACAACGTACTGGTGATCGACGAGGCGCAGAACCTGTCGGCCGACGTGCTGGAGCAGTTGCGCCTGCTGACCAACCTGGAAACGAACGAACGCAAGCTGTTGCAGATTATCCTGATCGGCCAGCCGGAACTGCGCACCATGCTGGCGCGCCCGGAGCTGGAACAACTGGCCCAGCGCGTCATCGCGCGCTACCACCTGGGGCCGCTGACGGAGGCGGAAACAGGCAGCTATATCGAACACCGGCTGGCCGTGGCCGGCGCGACGGCCCGTTCGCCATTCCCGCGCCGCCTGATGGGGCGGGTGCACAAGCTGGCCAAGGGTGTGCCGCGCCGCATCAACCTGCTGTGCGACCGGGCCCTGCTGGGCGCGTACGTGGAGAACCAGCCCCAGGTTACGCCGGCCATCTTGCGGCGGGCGGCGGGCGAAGTGTTCGCCGCGCCGGTCAACGGGGCGGGCGCGGGGCGCCGGACTTGGCCGCAGTGGGGCGCCGGCCTGGCGGCGGGCGCGCTGGCCGGGGTGGCCATCAGCGCGGCGGCCTGGCAGTGGTTGCCGGAGCGTGATACCAAAAAGGTATCAGGGGCGATCAGCCGCACGGTTCCCGCGCCTGTGGCCGGTGCCGCCAGGGCGCCCGTCGTCGCCAGCGCGGCGCCGGCCGGTGTCGTTCCCTCCGCCACCGTTGCCTCCGGCATTGCTTCCTCCGCAACCGTCACCGCTGGTGTCGTTCCATCCGCAACCGTCGCCGCGTCTGCGACCGGGGCCCCGTCCGTCACCGTCGCCGCCGCGTCCAGCGCGCCGGCCAGCGATGGTGGTGCGCGGCCCGAGCCGTTGCTGCGCCAGTTGGCCGCATTGTGGGGGCAGACGCTGCCGCCTGGCGAACCTTGCCAGGTGGCGGCCAAGCTGAATTTGCGCTGCCTGCAAACGCGCGGCGGTGTGGAGGAATTGCGCCAGCTCGACCGTCCCGCCGTGCTCACGCTGCATGATGATCCGGCCAGCCCGCGCTATGTCTTGCTGACGGCGCTGGATGCCAGCGGCGCCACCCTCGCGGTCGATGGCAAGTCCCAGCACCTCAGTCTCGCTGCGCTGGCGGCCCGCTACGATGGCAGTTACGTCACGTTCTGGCGCGCCCCGCGTAGCTGGCGCGACGAGGTAACGGACGGCGACCATGGCCCGGACGTGGACTGGCTGGCCAAACACCTGTCCCAGTTGTACGGGCTGAAAAAGCCGGTCGAGAACCAGGCGCTGGACGCGGCCCTGATGCGCCGCCTGCGCGAGTTCCAGGCGGCCCAGCATCTTAAGGCCGACGGCGTGGCCGGCCCGAAAACCTTCATCCGCCTGCACCAGTTGGCCGGGGCGCGGGAACCGCGCCTGAATCCACCCCGCTGACCATTGGGCATAGACTGTAGACCGTCGGTCGCAGGTCACTGGTCGCTGATCGCCAGTCGCGTACCGCCGCTTACGGCTGGCGCGTTTTGAAGCGCGCCGGCATGGCGCTGCGGAAAATCAGGCGCAGGTCGCCCGCGAAGTCGCGCCGGCTCATGGCGTTTCCCAGTCGATCACCGGTACCGTAAACTTGCCTTCCAGCGATTGCAGCTCGGCCCGGTGCAGGTCGGCCAGCTTGACCAGCAGCGCCTCGCCATGGGGCAGCAGATGCACTTCCACCTGGCGCTTGTCGACCGTGCTCACGCGCCGCTCCACCAGTCCGGCCGCCTCGCAGCGCGACACCAGCGCCACCACGCCATGCTGTTGCGACTGCAACCGTTCAGCCAGCTCGCCGATGCTGGCCCACTCGCGGCCGGGAAAGCCTTTCACGTGCAGCATCAGCAGGTATTGCAGCGGGGTGATGCCGGCCGCGCGCGCGGCCGATTCGGAAAAGTGTTCGAAGCGCCGCATCTGGTAGCGGAAATTGGAGAGCGTCTCGAAGTCGCTCTTGCTGAGTTCGTGGGAACGGGGTGACATGAGGCCGGGGAACGAAAGTGATATGGGGAAAGTGAATATATCACAATATGATGTAATATTTGCGGCGGGATGAAATTCGGGGCCGCAGGCCGTACAATCGCGGGATCGACCACTTTTCATCGGGCCGGCCGGGCCAGCCGATCATACATGTCCTACATCCTGGAAGCACTGAAAAAGGCGCAGGCGGAACGCCAGTTGGGCGATTTGCCCACCATCCATGCGCCCGCCATCGCCGCCGCGCCGGCCGCCGGGGCGGGGCTGCGCAACAAGGCGCTGCCGCTGGCGCTGGGGGCCCTGGGATTGGCGACGGCGGGCTTGCTGGCGCTGGTGTTGCGTCCGGCACCGCCGGTCGCGCCAGGCGTGGCGCCAGCGCCGCCGGGGACGCCTGCGGTGGTTGCGGCTGTTGCGCCTGTGGCGCAGTTGCCAGCGGCGGCCGCGCCGACCACTCAGGCCCAGCCTGTCGCCACGCCGGCCCAAACCGTCGCCGCGCGGTTAGCCCCGGCTCCAACCCCGGCCGTCGCCGTCGCCGCGCCGCAGTCCGCGCCGCATTCCCCGGCAGCAGTGCGCGTGGCCGCTGCCATGCCAGCGCCAGCCCCGGAGGCGCTACCGCACCAGCGCGCCGCCGCACCGGAGGTGGCCGCCAAGCCGGGGCGATCCGTACCAGTGGCCGCCGCTTCCGCGCCACCGGCGCCGGAGGAGCCGCTCCAGAACTTGCGCGATCTGCCCGAGCCCATACAACGCGCGATCCCACCCATCACCGTCGGCGGCTACATCTATTCTCACAATCCGGCCGACCGTCTGCTGCTGATCGACAAGGTGTTGCGCCACGAGGGCGAGGAAGTCGCGCCCGGCCTGGTGCTCGACAAACTGCAACCCAAGGCCGCTGTGTTCACCTTCAAGGGCTACCGCTACCGCGTGCCATACTGACGCGGGCTGGCGCCGCCTGGCGCCGTACGATGTGGTCATCATGTCATCATTATGTCATGCCGTAATGATATTTTTACCGCATAGTTAACTATGCCGGGAAATATCATGAAACACCTGAAGCTGATGCCGCTGCTGATCGCCGCTGCATTCTCCATGCCGCGTGCCCATGCCGTGGAGTTGATCGCCGTGGGCAGCCTGAGCGGGCTGGGTTCGGACCTGTCGTCAGCCACGGCCGGGCCGCTGGAAAATGGCGTGGCCGGCAATCTGCTGGGCGGCCTCGGTTCCGGCCTGGCTTATGCCGGCGGCAATACCTTCATCGCCACGCCGGACCGTGGCCCCAACGCCAGCGTCTACAACCCGCTGGTGGACAACACCACCTCCTATATCAACCGCTTCCAGACCATCAACATGACGTTGACGGCCAATGCCGGCCCCGGCCTGGCCTACACGCTCACGCCCACGCTGAGCGCCACCACGCTGTTGTCGAGTTCCACCTCGCTCAGCTACGGCAGCGGCGCGCTGGGTACGGGTGGCGGCTACGCGCTGGGCGGCGGCGCACCCACGCTCAACAGCGCCGGCCATTACTACTTCACGGGCCGTTCCGACAACTTCGATCCATCGCAGACGAGCGCCAACCCGAACAATGGCCGCCTCGACCCGGAAGCGGTGCGCGTTTCGCGCGACGGCAAGAGCGTGTACGTCTCCGACGAATACGGCCCCTATGTCTACCAGTTCGACCGCGCCACTGGCCAGCGCATCAACAGTTATGCGCTGCCGGGCACGCTGGCCGTGTCCCACCTGTCGGCCAGCGGCGACGCCGAGATCGCCGGCAACGCCAGCGGCCGCATCGCCAACAAGGGCATGGAAGGGCTGGCCATCACGCCCGACGGCAAGACCCTGGTGGGCGCCATGCAGGCCAACCTGGCGCAGGACGCCAAGGGCACGCTGCGCATCGTGACCATCGACCTCGCCACCAAGGCCACCCATGAATACGCCTACCAGCTCAGTACCGGCACCGGCGTGAGCGAGATCGTGGCACTGAACGACCACCAGTTCCTGGTCGACGAGCGCGACGGCAAGGGTTTGGGCGATGGCAGCAAGGCCGTCAACAAGCAGTTGTACATGGTGGACCTGGCCGGCGCCACGGACGTGAGCGGGCTGGCCGCCATCAACGCCGGCACGCCCGCGCTGAACAAGCAACTGTTCCTGGACCTGGTGCCGGTGCTGGTGGCCAACGGCTACAGCGCCAAACAGATCCCGGCCAAGATCGAAGGGCTGGCGTTCGGCGCCGACATCATGCGCGGTGGCGTGCTGACCCACACCCTGTACGTGGCCAACGACAACGATTTCAGCACCGACAGTGGCGACAACAAGTTCTTCGTATTCGGCGTGACGGACGCAGACCTGGCCCGCATCGGTGCCAGTTACATGGCGCAAACCCTGTCGCCGGTGCCGGAAGCGCCCGGCTACGGCATGCTGCTGGCCGGCATGGGCATGATTTGCCTGGTGGGCCGGCGCAAGCGCAACGCGGTGTTCCGCAAGAAAGTGTGAGCCCGTCGTCGTTGGCCGCCGTGCGTATAATGGCGGCACGACAACAATGCGGGGCGGATGACTATGCAGGGCGATTCGGTGGGGCTGGCGCGGGCACCCAAGGTGCTGGGGGTGGTGGGGCGTTCCGGCAGTGGCAAGACTACCTTGCTGGAGTGGCTGGTGGCGCAACTGGCCGAGGCCGGGCTGAAAGTCAACGTCATCAAGCATAGCCACCATGACCTGGAGCTGGAACCGCCCCACAAGGACAGCGCCCGCCTGCGCCGCGCCGGCGCGGCCGAAGTGATGGTGGCCTCGCCGTACCGCTACGCCATCGTGCGCGAACTGCGCGGCGCGCCGGAGCCGGCGCTGGAAGATCAGCTGGCCCGGCTGTCGCCGGCCGACCTGACTTTGCTGGAAGGGTTCAAGTCCTACCCGATCGCCAAGCTGGAAGTGTACCGGCCTTCGTCCGGCAATGCCCCGCTGTATCCGGACGATGGCCACGTGATCGCGGTGGCGGCCGACGTGCCGGCGCCGGACGGCCTGCGCCCCGGCCTCGCCTGGCTGGACCTGAATCAGCCGGCCACCGTACTGGCCTGGCTGCGCCGCTACACGGGCTGCTGACTGCCCCCGGGCAGCTAAATATTTGTGCGGTGGGGCTAAAGTTCCGTGGGCGGCGTCCGTAAAAGAGAGTGATACGCCTTATTGGAGAGTCACATGGACGTCACAGGTATTGCTCAAGCATCAACTACGATCGCGGACACCGGCACCAAGCAGGCGGTCGGCGTTGCCGTGTTGAAAAAGGCCCAGGACATCCAGGCCTCCAGCGCCGCTGCGCTGATCGAAGCGATTCCACCCGTGCCCTCCACGCCGAATCTGCCTTCGCACCTGGGTAACACGATCAACACCACCGCCTGAGCGGTTGTCGCCGCTCATGTCATCGCGCGCCCGCGGGCGCGTCGCGGGGCCGCGCGCGGCCCCTTCGCTATTTCCTCCCCGTTTTTCCCGCCGCCACACTGCTTGCTAGCGCCGCGTTACCCTGGCTGACGATTTTATTTCGTCTTCCGTATCGGATTGCGCTATTCTTTCCCCGCCAATTGAGTAAAAAATAAAAAAAGCGTGTAAGGTTCGCGCCCGGTGGAGCGACTACCGTCCAGATGCAGACGATAGCCGTCGCACTCAATTGATTGTTACCCCATATTTTTTCCTACAAGGAGATTTACCATGAACAAACGTCAAGCCCTGATCGCCGCCGCCCTCGCCACCGTGTGCGCCGCCGCCAGCACGGCCAGCGCCGCCGCTATGCCAGCCGCCGGCGACAAAGAGAAGTGCTTCGGCATCGCCAAGGCTGGCCAGAACGATTGCGCCGCCGCCAATGGCGCCCACTCCTGCGCCGGCCAGTCCAAGGTCGATAACGGCGCCGCCGAGTGGAAATACGTGGCCAAGGGCACATGCGAAAAAATGGGCGGCAAGACCGCCGCGCCTGCCAAGTAATCCACACTGACCGTCGCGGAGCGCCCATGTCCACCCCCCGTTACCATCCCGCCGCCACGGTCGCGCTGGACGTGGGCGTGGGCTTGCGGGCGCCGCACTACCGCCAGTTTCTCGAACAGCGGCCGGCCGTCGGCTGGCTGGAAGTGCACACGGAGAATTATCTCGACCAGGCCGGCTGGGACTGGCATGTGCTGACGCAATTGCGGCGCGATTACCCGCTCAGCCTGCATGGCGTGGGGCTGGGCCTGGGCTCGGCGCGCGGCTTTTCCACCGATCACCTGGAGCGCGTGGCCAGCCTGGTGCGGCGCACGGAACCGGCGCTGGTGTCCGAGCACTTGTGCTGGGGCGCCGTGGCCGACCGCCAGCTCAACGACCTGTTGCCGGTGACGCTGGACCAGGCCGCGCTGGACTTGCTGTGCCAGCGGGTGCAGCGGGTGCAGGACAAGCTGCAACGCCAGATCCTGCTGGAAAACGTGTCGACCTATGTGCGTTTCCAGGCCGACGCCATGAGCGAGATGGAATTCCTGGCCGCGCTGGCGGCGCGCACGGGCTGCGGTCTGCTGCTCGATATCAACAATCTATACGTCAATCAGTGCAATCACGGCGAGGACGCGTTGCAGGCCATGGCCGCCATCGCGCCCGGTACCGTGGGCGAAATCCACCTGGCCGGGCATTTGGTCACGCCGCTGGCCGTGATCGACCACCATGGCGACACGGTGGCCGAGCCGGTCTGGCAGCTGTATGAGGCGGCGCTGCGCCGCTTCGGCCGCGTGGCCACGCTGATCGAGTGGGATACCGATCTTCCTGCGCTGGAAGTGTTGCTGGGCGAGGCGGACAAGGCCCGCGCGCTGGCCGACCGGCTGGCGCCGGATGCGCCCGCCAGCTCGGCCGCGTTCGCGCCGCCGGCCCGGCCGACGGTGGCCGCCACGGCGGCGGCCGGGCCTGAGGGCGATGCCATGTCCACCGCGGCCTCCGTGTCCACGCTGATCCAGGGCGAGTTCGCCGCTGCGCTGTTCGACCCGGCCCAGGAGGCCACCGTGCAAGCCCGTTTTCGGGCCGGGCAGGATGGCCGCCGTTTCGGCCTGTACCGGGGCAACCTGACGGCGACCTGGGACAAGACCCTGGCCAACGCCTATCCGGTGATCCGCATGCTGGTCGGCGAGGAATTCTTCGGCGGCTTGAGCCGGGCCTATGGTCTTGCCGAACCGTCCGGCAGTGCCGACCTGAACCGCTTTGGCGCCCGCTTCGCCACCTTCCTGGCTGGCTTCCCCCATGCGGCGCAGTTGCCGTATCTGCCGGACCTGGCGCGGCTGGAGTGGGCCATGCACCGCGCCCACTACGCCCCGGCCGCCGAGGCTGTCACCGCCGCGCAACTGGCGGCGCTGTCGCCGGAGCGGCTGGAAACGTCCACCATGACGCTGCATCCGGCCTGCAGCCTGCACGCCTCACCGTGGGCCGTAGTGCCGTTGTGGCTGGCGCATCAGCCCGGCGCGGGACAGGATTTTCCGGATGAAATGGAACAGGCCAGTTACGGCATCGTGCTGCGGCCCCAGTGGCAGACCCGGCTGTTGCCGCTCAGCCCGGCCGCGCACGCCGCGCTGGCCCAACTGGCGGCTGGCGCCACGTTCGGCGCGGCACTCGATGCCGCGTTCGGGCTGGACGAGGCATTCGATATCGGTGGCCAATTGGGCCTATGGCTGGAACAGCATGTGATCGTCGATACGGGAGGTTGATTTTTACGTCCATTCAATGTAACACTTGCAGTAAGCGCAACAGCAGTACCCGCCTCGCCACTGGCGAGGTTGTCCCTCTCTTTATCAATGAACGAGAACAACATGATGAAAACGATACTTGGGCTGCACCAGCAATTCTCCCGTTTCGACGCCAACCTGACGGAGTGGGGCGGTTCCTTGCTGAACCTGGCGTTGCGCTTCTACGTGGGCAGCCAGTTCTTCAAGGCCGGCATGATCAAGGTGGGTGACTGGGCCACCACGCTGGCCTTGTTCCACGACGAATACAAGGTGCCGGTGCTGCCACCGGAGCTGGCGGCCTGGATGGGGGCTGGGGGGGAACTGTTGTTCCCGGTGCTGCTGTTCGCCGGCCTGTTCACGCGCCAGGCGGCGCTGGGTTTGCTGGCCGTCAACGTGATGGCCGTTATTTCCTACCCGGTTCTGTTCAGCTACGACTGCCCGGCCGCCCTCAACGACCATCTGTACTGGGGCTTGCTGCTGCTGGTACTGGCCGCGTTCGGACCAGGCCGCTTCTCAGTCGATGAAGTGATTGAAGAAAAGCGCGCCGGCAAGTAAGTGATTGATATAAAAAGACGGGGGCCGCGGGTCAGCGTGGGTTGAAAGCGCGCAGCACCCGCGCCTCGCCAGTGTTGTCGCCCTGGGCCGCACTGGCCGCGTTGCTGGCCGCTATCATGCGCAGCAACTGGGCATCCTCGAAGCGGGCCAGTTCTTCCGTGGCCGTGTGCAGCGCCTGGGCCAGCCTGGCCCGGGCGCTCTGGTACAGGGCGCTGTCGTACTGATCCGTATTCTTCAGTAGTTCTTCGGCGTTTTCGATCACTTGCCGCAGGTCGCCGATCAACCTCTCCTGGGTGTGTGTGTGGTGCTCAGGGCCGTCCATGGCGTTCCCCTTGTGCTCGGTTGATCTGGCCGCGATGCGGTCAGCCCAATATAACAAGCGGGCCAGGCAGCGGCGTGCGCCGGATCAAAGATGTCCGGCCATGCTTTCAGCTTAGAAGGTTATTGCTCGAACGCAAGAGCAAAATCCAGGTTGACATCAAACGGCGAGCACGCTGATTTCAATATCGCCCACTTTGACACGCTGGCCGGCGCGGATCTTGGCCGTCTTGCGCGATTCCGGCTTGCCGTCCACCTTGACGGCGCCGCTGGCCACCATCATTTTGCCGGCACCGCCGCTGTCGCACAGGCCCACCAGTTTTAACAACTGGTTTAGCTCAACAAATTCGCCGTTCAATTCAAAACTTACCTTCTGCATTTTTATCCTCTGTTACCATGATGACTAGCGGGTGCGCTGTGCCACCGGCTAGTGTAGCGTCAAATCGACGGGGACGTAGTTTACCGCAAGCGTGATGTCGTTTTTATATTGCCCCGTGGAAAATTGATTGCTATGCTGAATTAACTGCATCGCGCAGTGCTCGTCAGCGAGAAGTATCATGAAACCGTTCGCGTTTGCCGTCTCGTTCGCCGCCGTGTTGCTGGCCACTGGGCCGGCACGGGCCGCCCCACCGGAATCGTCCAGCCTTCCTCCCTCCGATACCAGTCGCGCCACCGCGCCGCCCGCGCCCCTATGGGGAGCGTCGGCGCAGTGGTTCGCCACCATGGACCGCCAGGCTGCCATGCTGGAGCGCCAGGGTAGCGGCCTGTCGCTGAGCTACCTGGCCGATGGCAGCGCACTGGCCGCCGCCCGGCGCGATGGGCGCGGCACCGTGGTCGGGGTAGGGGCGGGCGGCATGAGCGGACGCTTTTTCGGGCTGGAAGCGTCCGGCCTGACGCCGCTGGAAATCGCCGCCGCCGACCGCTTCAACGCGCCGTATTACGGCATGGTGCGTGACGCCAGCCATGCCGGCGTCAGCATCGTGGCCGGCGATGGCGGGCGCTTGCGTTTCGGCGCATTGTCGGGCCAGGGCACCGTGCTGACGGACCCGTTCGGCCAGGCCATCAACGACCGCAGCAAGCGTTTCCTCAGCAGTGCCGAATTCGAGCAGAAGATGGGGCGGGCGGTCGGTATCGTCAGCGTCGGTGTGCTGCGCGAGAACGGCTCCATGCTGGGCAGCCAGCTGGTGCAGGCGCTGGCGTTCACCACCAATCCCACTACCACCTTCACTTCGCTGTCGGTCGGTTATGCGCTCTCGCCCTCCAGTTCGCTGGTTGCGATGGCCTCATCCGGCCGCACGGCGGGGCTGGGCGCGACCGACAGCCTGCTGGCGCAAGTGTCGGAAGTGCGCACCGTGGCCTACAGCTTCGGCTATTCGGCCAAGCGATTGTGGCGCAAGGATGACCGCTTCGGCCTGACCTTCTCGATGCCGGCCAAGGTGCGCTCGGGCGCCATGGCGCTGGGCGGGCCGGCCCTGCAATCGCCGCTGACGGGCGCGCTGGGCGACGTGACCCAGCCCTTGAACCTGCATCCAACGGCCACCGAACGCGACCTGGAAATGACCTACAGCACGGGCGTGGGGCCGGATGCCCGCCAGGGCCGGGTGACGGGCGCGATGATGTTGCGCGTCAACCCCGGTCATGACGCCACGGCCAAGCCCGACTGGATGCTGGGCGTGCGCTATGTGCGCGGTTTCTAGCGCGTGATTATCCGGTGGCGCCGGGGTGCGTCATGTCCAGCGGCACGATCCACTGGTCGAATTGCTGCGCCGTCACATAGCCCAGCGCCAGCGCCGCTTGCCTGAGCGTGGTTCCTTCGTGCTGGGCTTGCTTGGCGATCTGGGCCGCGCGGTCATAGCCGATGTGGGGCGCCAGCGCCGTCACCAGCATCAGGGAGCGTTCCATCAGTTCCGCGATACGGGCCCGGTCCGGCGCGATGCCGCGCGCGCAGTGCTGCTCGAAGCTGGCCATGCCGTCGGCCAGCAATCGTGCGCTTTGCAGGAAGTTATGCGCGATTAACGGCTTGTACACATTCAGTTCGAAATTGCCCGACGCGCCGCCCAGCGTGATCGCCACGTCGTTGCCAAACACCTGGCAGCACAGCATGGTGAGCGCTTCGCATTGGGTGGGATTGACCTTGCCCGGCATGATGGAGCTGCCCGGTTCGTTTTCCGGAATGGTGAGCTCGCCCAGGCCGGAACGGGGGCCGGACGCCATCCAGCGCACGTCGTTGGCGATTTTCATCAAGGCCGTGGCCAATGTCTTGAGCGCGCCGTGGGCCGAGACCAGCGCCTCATGGCCGGCCAGCGCGGCGAACTTGTTGCCGGCCGTGCGGAATGGCAGGCCCAGCGCCTGTTCCAGTTCGGCCGCGATGCGCACGGCATACTCGGGATGGGCGTTCAAGCCGGTGCCCACGGCCGTGCCGCCGGCCGCCAGTTGCAGCAGGCCGGGCAGGGCGGCGGCGATGGCCTGTTCCGCGAAGTCGAGCTGTGCCACGTAGCCGGAAAACTCCTGGCCCAACGTGAGCGGGGTGGCGTCCTGCAAGTGGGTGCGGCCGATCTTGACGATGCCGTCGAAATCGCCCGCCTTGGCGTGCAGCGTGGCGCGCAACTGGCGCAGGGCTGGCTGCACGGCGTGCACCAGGGCTTGCGCCGCCGCCACATGGATGGCGGTGGGGAAGATATCGTTCGAGGACTGGCCACGGTTGACGTCGTCGTTCGGGTGCAGCAGGCGCTGTTCGCCCCGCGTGCCGCCCATCAGTTCCGAGCCGCGGTTGGCCAGCACTTCGTTCATGTTCATATTGGTCTGGGTGCCCGAGCCCGTCTGCCAGACGGCCAGCGGGAATTCCGTGGCGTGGCGGCCGGCCAGTACTTCCTCGGCGGCGGCCACGATGGCGTCGGCCATGGCCGGGTCCAGCTGGCCCAGCGCCACGTTGACGCGGGCGGCGGCGCGCTTGACGCTGGCCAGCGCCGCGATCAGTTCGGGCGGCATGCGTTCGCTGGAAATGCGGAAATGCTCCAGCGAGCGTTGGGTCTGGGCGCCCCACAAGTGCTCGGCCGGCACATCGATGGGGCCAAAGCTGTCGCGTTCGGTTCGGCTGCTCATGGTCTGTGCTCCGTTGGGATGGGATGACAAAAGTGTAGCGCGGAATGGCAAAATTGATGCAGGGCTACAAATCGGCGAATTTCAGCCGTTATAGTCATTACACTTCAGCATAGGCCATCACCGACTTGAACATGCAGCGCAAATCCCGACTCGTATCCACCTTGTGCGCGCTCGCCTGTGCGGCGTCGCTGGCACCGGACGCCCAGGCGGCGGAACTGGGCGAGGCGAGCGTGCGCTCCTACATCGGCCAGCAACTGGCGGCCGATATCGAGCTGGTGTCGCTCACGCCGGATGAGCTGCATGGCCTGCAGGTGCGGCTGGCGCCGGTGGATGTCTACCAGGGCGCCAGCATCACCATGAATCCCGCGCTGGCCACCGTCCACCTGTCCGTGGTGCGGCGCGACCAGCGCCAGTTCCTGCACATCACCACGCTCAAGGCGATCGACGCCAATTACGTCCACCTGTTCCTGGAGCTGGGCGTGCCGGGGCGCACCGATGTGCGCGCCGCCACGCTGTGGCTGCAGCCCGATCCGCATCCCGCGCCGCCGCCGGCGCCTGTGGTGGCCGCCACGCCGCCGGCTGGCACAACGGTCGCGGAACTGGAGGCGGCGGCCGAAACGGCGCTGCGGACGGCCAGGCCGCGCGCCGCCCGTCCGTCCGCCGCTGCCGCTGTTGGTTCTGCTCCTGCTGCCGCCCGGCCGCCGCGCACGGCCAGTGCCGCCGAGGCGGTCGAGGCGACCGAGAGCGGCACGGCGGCGGGCACGCACGGCGACGCAAGTGCATCGTCCAACGCCCGGCACCGTTCGCCCGCCGTGCCGCCGGCGGTGCACGGGCGGTCCGAGGCGGCCTGCGCGCCCCAGGCCGCCCGCGTCAGCGCCAGGGAATGCGCAGTGCTCGATCGTCGCAGCACCGCCCTGACGGAAAAACTGGTGGCGCTGGAGAACAAGGTCAAAGTATTGCAGACCGCGCTGGATGGAAAATCGGCGCCCGACGGCAAATCGGCGCCTGACAGCCAGCTCGGGTCCGACACCAAGCCCTTGCGCGCCCATGTGCCGCCCAGGGCCGGCGCCAGCCGTCCCGCGTCGACCAAGCTCAAGTACAAGAAGGAAGCACCGGTGGAAACGGGGCCGGACGTGACGACCCTGGCCGCCGCCGGGGGCGCCGTGCTGCTGGCGCTGGCGGGCGGTGGCTATTACTGGCTGCGCCGCCGCAAGCAGGGCGGCCAGGCACGCGGACCACTGAAAATCTGGCAGGGCTGGCGCAGGAAGAAGGGGGAAGCAGCCGTCCCGGAAGACGCACAGCCGGAAAAAGATGCTTTAGATCAAGCCTAACAGCGAAAGTCGGATCCCCGTATACATGCTTGGGAGAACTGAGCTATACTAATCCCGTAGTGTAAATACTACAAAAAAACAGGCCATGATCTGGCGCAGCCACCAACGATAGTGTGGCGCGCACCCAGAATGAGCGTTGATGAAACGACTTGGCTTGGAAGCGGTCCGCGCCCCGGCAATGTGTGCGCGGACTCCGGATGCAACCGGAAGCGGGGCGACGCCAGGAGATACCTGGTGTTCGCTCTCCACCAATTCCCGAAAAACCCGGCTTGCCGCCACCGCGCAGCCGGGTTTTTTTTACGTCCTGCAAAATCGGGGTACGTCCCCAATTCGGCAATCGGAAGTTGGGGACGTACCCCCGATTTCAGTTTTCGGCATAAAAAAAGCGCCCGCAGGCGCTTTATTTCAATTTGGGCAAGAATGCCGGTCGGCGTGCTTACTGGCGCGGGGCGCTCATGCCGGGCATCTGGTTCATCCATGGTTCCGTCACGTCGCGGATGGCGCGGTCGTTGGCCAGGATTTGCTTGAGCAGGTCGATCTTGCGCTGGCGCGGTGCACCGCTCAGGGCGGGCATGTCGCTGGCGGCGGGGCGGGCGGCCACGGCGCACTGGCTTTCCAGGCGGTTCAGGCTATCCCAGTCGCTGGTACGGGCGGCGGCCACCATCTGGTTGCTCAGTCCGGCAATATTTTCGTACATCGAGAGGACTTCGGAGGAGGTCATGGCGTACCCTGAAAAGTGGAAAAAGACTACCGCTTGTCTTGGGTAACGTCAGCCCTGGAAATAACTTTAGGGTTTTTTGAAAATATTTTGCGAAAAATCGAAAATATTCTCAAAACTGGGGCGGGGCACCATGAAAAACGGCCGCCTGCCCAAGAAATGGACGGCGGCCGCGGGTGATTCTGCTGGCGATCTTGCTTTTTTGCTTACTTGACCAGTTCTTCCAGGCCGGCGCTCAGCTCGTCGGGCGGCGGCATCTTGTCGATCAGGTCGCCGTCGTCCAGGCCCAGGGCCTCGGCCATCTCGGTCGGATAGCAGCTGGCGATTTCGTCATCGCTGAGCTTGTTCTGGTCGACACGGGCACGCCAGGCGGCCAGGTGCACCACGGCGGCCAGGCGGTTGGGCGGCGTGTGGTTGAGCGGGTCGGGGAAGGCGCTGATGGTTTCCGAGAACGTGTTGGGGAATTTCCAGCGCCGCGCCAGTTCCGCGCCCACATCGGCGAAGGTGTAGCCCAGCGAGGCCTGTTCCGCGTCGAGGCGGCGCGCGTCCATGGGGCCGGCCACCTTGTCCAGCGCCAGCGCCTGTTCCGGCATGGCCGAGTGGATCACCAGTTGGCCGATGGCGTGCATCATGCCGATGGTGAAGGCCAGGTCGGTGTTTTCGCCGGTCTGCTTGGCGATCCATTTGGCCGACACGGCCGTGTGCAGGCTGTAACGCCAGAATTGCTTGAGGTCCAGGCCGGGCACGGTCTTGAACCCGCTGACCAGGCCGGAGCTGATGACCAGTGTACGCACGGTCACAAAGCCCAGCATCAGCACCGCGTCCTCCACCGTGCCGATGCTGCGCGACACGTGGTAGTAGGCCGAGTTGGCCAGACGCAGCAGCTTGGCGCTCAACACAGGATCCGTGGACAGTTTTTTCGCGATCTCTTCGGTCGAGACGCTGGCTTTGTCAAAACTGCTGATCAGCTCTTCCACGACCTTGGGCGCGGTGGGCAATGCAGTCGGATTCTGGAACAGGGCATCAAGCTTCATTTTCTTCTCCTCATTGGTTTCG
This sequence comes from Rugamonas apoptosis, assembly GCF_014042355.1. Classification (GTDB taxonomy): domain Bacteria; phylum Pseudomonadota; class Gammaproteobacteria; order Burkholderiales; family Burkholderiaceae_D; genus Rugamonas; species Rugamonas apoptosis. The sequence goes on along the minus strand of NZ_JACEZU010000011.1, from coordinate 48,838 downwards.
CGCTACCAGTGCACTATATAGCGATTCCCCCGATCAAAAAAGACATTTTGATGCTCTAGCGTATCTTTTGTGCTGATGCTGTGTGGCTGTGTTTTTTTACCATCCATGCCGGCGATCCTGCAGTTCGTCGCATTCCGGGCGCGCTGGCATGGCGCTGGCGCTACAGTGGACGCTGGCCCATCACGCCGACTCCACATCCAGATCCACCATAAAAGGACAACCATGCAAGCTCATTCCCGACCGCTGCGCCTCGCCGCCCGCAAGACCGCCCTCAGCCTGGCCCTGTGCGGCGCCGCCTTCGCGCTGGCGCCCGCCCACGCCGCGCCGGACGCGCCGGACGATACTGCGCCGGTCGCCGCCGCGGCCGCCGCCCCGGTGGCCACGCTGCCCGGCGACGACTTCTTCGATTACGTCAACGGCGACTGGCTCAAGTCGGTCGAGATTCCCGCCGACCGCAGCAGCTGGGGCGTGGGTGCGGCGCTGGTCGAGGACACCAACGCGCGCATCGTCACGCTGATCGATGGCCTGGCCGCCGATCCGGCCGCCAGCGCCGAGGCGAAAAAGATCGTGGCCTACTACCGCACCTTCATGGATGAGGACGGCATCGAAGCGCGCGGCCTGGCGCCGCTGCAAGCCCAGCTCAAGGAGATCGCCGCCATCAAGGACAAGGCCGCGCTCACCCGCGCGCTGGGCGCCACGCTGCGGGCCGACGTCGATCCGCTCAACGCCACCAACTTCTTCACCGAGAACCTGTTCGGCCTGTGGGTGGCCCAGGGCTTGACGGACGCCACCCACTACACGCCATACCTGCTGCAAGGCGGCCTGGGCATGCCCGACCGCGCCTACTACCTGGACGACACGCCGTCGATGGCGGCGCTGCGCGGCAAATACCTGGCCCACATCGCCGCCACCCTGCGCCTGGCCGGCATGGACGATGCGGACGCGCGCGCGGCCCGCGTGTTCGACCTGGAGCGCAAGATCGCCCAGTCGCACGCCAACCGCGAGGATTCGGCCGACGTCTTGAAAGCCAACAACCAGTGGCGCGCGGCCGACTTCGCGCGCAAGGCGCCGGGTCTGGACTGGAAGGCGTATTTCCAGAGCGCGGGCCTGGGCGGCCAGCAGAAGTTTATCGTCTGGCATCCGACCGCCATTACCGGCACGGCCAAGCTGGTGCAGGGCATGCCGTTGGAAACGTGGAAGGATTTCCTCGCCTTCCACCGCATCAACCACGCGCACAGCGCCTTGCCCAAGGCGCTGGCCGAGCAGCATTTCGATTTCTACGGCCGCACGCTGAACGGCACGCCGCAGCAGTCCGTCCGCTGGAAGCGCAGCCTGGCAGCCGTCAACGCGGCCATGCCCGATGCGCTGGGTAAAGTCTATGTGGCGCGGTATTTCCCGCCTGAATCCAAGCAACGCCTGCAGCAGATGGTGGTCAAGATCGTGGACGCCTTCCACGCCCGCATTGACCAGCTGGACTGGATGGCGCCCGCCACCAAGCGGGAAGCGCACGCCAAGCTCAAGACCTTGTACGTGGGTGTGGGCTATCCGGAAAAATGGGCCAGCTACGACAGCCTGCAAGTGACGCCCGGCGATGCGCTGGGCAATATGCAGCGCGCCGAACTGGCGGAGACGCAGCGCCAGTTGGCCAAGCTCAAGCAGCCGGTCGACCGCGCCGAATGGTGCATGCCGGCCCAGTTGGTGAACGCGGTCAACATGCCGATGCAGAACGCGATCAACTTCCCGGCCGCCATCCTGCAACCGCCATACTTCGACCCGAACGCCAGCGACGCCATGAACTACGGCGGCATTGGCGCCACCATCGGCCACGAGATCAGCCACAGCTTCGACGACCAGGGCGCGCAATTCGATGCCAAGGGCTTGCTGCGCGACTGGTGGACGGCGGCCGATGGCGCCCACTTCAAGACGGCCTCGGCGGCATTGGCGGCCCAGTACTCGGCCTACAAACCGTTCCCCGACCTGGCCATCAACGGCCAGCAGACGCTGAGTGAAAACCTGGCCGACCTGGCCGGCCTGGCGGCGGCGCATGACGCCTACCTGGCCTCGATGGCGGGCAAGGCGCCCGTGGCCGACGCCGAGCAGCAATTCTTCACCGGCTACGCGATGAGCTGGCGCGAGAAGGAGCGCGAACCGGCCTTGCGCCGCGCCATCCTGACCGACGGCCATGCGCCCGACAAGTGGCGCACCGCCACCGTGCGCAATATGGACGCGTGGTACAAAGCCTTCAACGTGCAGCCGGGGCAGACGCTGTACCTGGCGCCGGAACAGCGGGTAAGGGTCTGGTAAGCCCAGGTCTGGTAAGCCCGGGTCTGGTAAGTCCGGGTCTGGTAAAGTAGCACGGCAGGGCGCCACGCGGTGTGGCGCCCGCGCCTACGGGGACGGCATGGAGAATCAGGCAGGGCAACGCGCGCAGCTGGAGCAGATCACGCAGCGCACGCTGCAGCACTACGAGAGCACCGCCGAGCAATTCTTCGCCGGCACCATCGATCACGATGTCAGCCAGAACATCGGCGCCCTGTTGCGCGCCATCGCCGCCACCGCGCCGTTACGCATTCTCGATCTCGGCTGCGGACCGGGCCGCGACCTCAAGACTTTTACCGAGCTGGGCCATGAAGCCATCGGTATCGATGGTTGCCCCCGCTTCGCCGAGATGGCGCGCGCGTGGAGTGGCTGCACCGTGTGGCAGCAGGATTTTCTTGCGCTCGATTTGCCGGCCAGTTATTTCGATGGCGTGTACGCCAACGCCTCCTTGTTCCACGTGCCCAGTGCGGCCTTGGCATCCGTGCTGCGGACCTTGTTCGACGGGCTCAAACCGGGCGGCGTGCTGTTCAGTTCCAACCCGCGCGGCCACAACGAGGAAGGCTGGAACGGCCCCCGCTACGGCAGCTACTACGACTACCCCACCTGGGAACGGCACCTGACGGCGGCTGGCTTCCTTCCTGTCGAGCATTACTACCGCCCGCCCGGACTGCCGCGCGAGCAGCAGCCGTGGCTGGCCAGCGTGTGGCGCAAACCGGCGTCCTGAGGAATTGCCCGCTTCTGTACGCCAGCGCACCGAGTTGCCCGCATGGCGGGCATAGCATGGGGACCGCTAAGAAGTCGTTTCAAAATAACCATGGCCAGGCGTGGCGCCGAAGACAGTGCGCCTGCACGGCAAGGCGCCACAACGACGCCATGGGCTTGTTGGAACGACTTCTAAGACACGAGCACGTGTTTAGCGCCTATCCACAACCAAGGAGTGCACGATGAACAAGGACCAGGTCAAAGGGAAAGCCAAGGAAGTCACTGGCAAGATCCAGCAGGAAGTCGGCAAGGTGGTCGGCAGTACTCAGCAGCAGGTCAAAGGCTTGAACAAACAGGCTGAAGGCAAGCTGGAAAAGAGTGTGGGTGATGCCCGCCAGGCTGCGGACGACATGATGAAGGACCGCGGCAACCGGCAATAACGCTGGCCCCCGCATAAAAAACAGCCGCGCTCGCGGCTGTTCGCACATCAGGGGTGGCCGTGGCTCAGGCGGCGATGCGGTTGGTGGACAAGTCCCAGCCACCGGCCGTATTGCCGCCGGCCCCGCCGGTGATTTTTTGCTGCATGTAGCGCCACTTGACCTTGGAGAACTTGAGCGCCACGCTCTCGCCCAGGATGTCGCCTTCGTGCACGCTGGGGGTGACGGCACCGATCAGCACGTTCTCCAGTTCGATCTCGTAATACTTGACGCGCTCGCCCTGGCCGTCGGCGCGCATGAATTCGAATTTCGCTTTCGGGATGGTCTTGCCGGACGCGCAGGTTTGCAGCAGCACGGGCGAGGCCAGGTCGGCCAGCTTGGACAGCACGATGTCCTGGTGTTCGCAGCGCTCGGCCGTGTGGCCGCCGCCGGTCGATGCGGTGGCCGACTTGGGTTGGGTCACGCCCCAGTTGACCGACTTGCATTCGATCCAGTCCTTGTGCCGGTCGTCCGCCGATTCGCCACGGATGCCGTCTATGTGCAGATATACGTCGATAGCCATAATTCCTCCAGACAATGAATGAGGCGGGACGGAATCGTCCCGCTGTCCGCATTATTCATGGAATTGATGAAATGGCATTTGTGGACTATCAAACTGTATGTCTGAAGAGCCCGTTCAGACGGGGGCGGGGCGGGGGAGGGGATAGCCACCCGGCCTGAACAGCGTTGGCCGGGCGGCGCAGGACGGCTTATTTGCCGTTCAGCAGGTGCTTCTTGAAGAACGCTTCGATGTTGCCATACACGTGGCGTTGCTGGGCGCGGCTGGACATGCCGTGTTTGCCGCCCGGATAGGTCATCAGTTCGAAGTGCACATTGCGGTTGACCAGCGCGTCGATCATGCGCGTGGTGTTGGTGAACAGCACATTGTCGTCGGCCATGCCGTGCATCAGCAGCAGCGGCGATTTCAAGCCGTCCAGATGCGCATACACGCCGCTGTCGCGATAACCGTCGGCGTTATCCTTGGGCGTGCTCATGAACTGTTCCGTGTAGTGGGTGTCGTACAGCGACCAGTCCGTCACCGGCGCCACCGACACGCCCAGCGCGATCTTGTCCGACGCGGCCGCCAGCAGGCGCAGCGTCATGAAGCCGCCGTAGCTCCAGCCGAATACGCCGATGCGCTTGGCGTCCACATAGCCTTGCTGGCCCAGCCAGGCGATGCCCGTCAGCTGGTCTTCCACTTCGACCTTGCCCAGTTGGCGGTAGATGGCGTCCGTGAACGCGCGCTCGCGCCGGAACGAGCCGCGGTTATCGAGCCGGAACACGACGAAGCCTTGCTGCGCCATGTACTGGTCGAACAGGTTGCCCCACTTGCGCGCCACATGCTGGGCGTGCGGGCCGCCGTAGGTGGACAGGTAGACCGGGTATTTCTTGAACTGGTTGAAGTTGGCCGGCTTGACCAGCGAATAGTGCAGAGTCTGGCCATCCTTGGCCTTGAGCGTGCCGTATTCCGTGCGCAAGTGGGCGCCTCTGTAGCGTGCGTACGGATGGCTGGCGTTCAGCTCATTGTGTTCCAGCCAGGCCAGCATGCTGCCGTCGGGACGGCGGATGCTCACTTGCGGCGGCGTGTCCGGGTCCGACCAGGTGTCGACGAATACTTCGCCGTTGCGCGAGAAGGCGGCGTCGTGCCAGCCATCGGCCTGGGTGATGCGTTGCGGATGGTCGGCCGTGCTGCCGTCCAGGGCCAGCGCGTAGGTCTGGCGGTCGATCACGGCGTCGCGGTTGGACGACACGTAGACCTTGCCCGCTTTTTCGTCCACCGCCAGCAGGTTGTCGATGCCCCAGGCACCGCTGGAAATCGGGTGCAGCAGCTTGCCCGCCATGTCGTACAGGTACAGGTGATTGCGGCCGCTGCGTTCGGACGACCAGATGAAGCCGGCGTCGTTGGCCAGGAAGCGCAGGTCGTCGTGGATGCCGACCCAGGTGGCCGAGGTTTCCGTCACCAGCACGCGCTGGTCCAGCGTGGCCGCGTCGACCGACACCAGTTCCAGCGTCTTCTGGTCGCGGCTCTGGCGCTGGTACAGCAAGGTCTTGGCGCTTGCGCTCCAGTCGGCGCGCACCAGGTAGATGTCGGGATTGGCGCCCAGCTCCACCTTGCGCTGCTCACCCGTGGCGGGCGACACGATCATCAGCTGCACCAGCACGTTGGGATTGCCGGCGGCCGGGTAGCGCTGCTCGACCACGTCGGTGCGGTCGGCGAAGATTTCGAAGCGGCGCGCCACGGGCACGGGCGATTCGTCGTAGCGCTTGTAGGCGATGGCGCTGTCGTCCGGCGCCCAGTAGTAGCCGGTGGTCTGGCCCATTTCTTCCTGCGCCACGAATTCAGCCTCGCCGTTGTGGAGGGTGCCACCACCATCGATGGTCAGTTGGCGTTCCTTGCCGGTGGCCAGCTCGATCACGAACAGATTCTGGTCGCGCACGAAGGACACATAGCGCCCGCGCGGCGAAATCTTGGGATCGAACACATTGCCCGAGGCGACCAGGCGTGCCTGGTCAGGCTGGCTGACGTCGATCAGGTACAGGTTGCCGGCGATGGGCACCAGCAACTGCTTGCCATCGGGCGACCAGCTGTAGTTGAGGATGCCCTTCAGACTGGCCACGCGCTCGCGCTCGCGGCGGGCCTTCTCGGCGGCCGACAGGTTTTCCTCGGGCACCAGGATCTGGGAGTCGACCAGCCGGTGGGCGCTCTTGTCCTTCAGGTTGTATTCCCACAGGTCGAGCTGGAACTGGTTGTCGGCGCGGCCGCGCAGGAAGGTGACACGGGCGCCGTCGGGCGACACTTTCAAATTGCGCACGCCAGGCCCGCTCAACGCCGGATCGGCGTGGATGCGGTCCAGCGTCAGCTGTTCGGCGGTGGCCGGCACGGCTGCGAGGGCGGCGAGGAAGCACAGGATAAAACGCATGGGAGTCTCATGGTGATTTGCTTAGCGCAAGACGATACCAGAGTACGGCGGCGATAGCGAGCCAGCAGTACTGGCTGCTGGTACTGACTGCTGGCTTTTGCGCGCGCTGCTGCTAGACTGGATTGCAGCACACCCCGCGCAAGGAGATTGTCATGGGCAAAGCCGTCGAAGTGGTGCAACAAATCTATGCCGCGTTCGGACGGGCCGACGTGCCCGCCATCCTGGCCCTGGTGGCCGATACGGTGGACTGGGAATATGTGGCATCGCCGGGCATGCCCGTCGCGGGCAAGCGCCGCAACCGCGAGGAGGTGGGGGCCTTTTTCGCCGCCATCCCGCAAACGGATACCATCCACGCCTTCGAGCCGCGCGAGTTCATCGAGGCGGGCGAGCATGTCACCGTGCTGGGGTGGGAGCGTTCGACGGCCGTCGAGACCGGGCGCGAGTTCGCCACGGAATGGGCGCACGTGTTCACGGTCCATGATGGCAAGGTCAGCCGCTGGCGCGGCTTTCTCAACACGGCCGCCCGCCACGGCCTGTAGCACGACATCCGCGGCCGCCCGCAGCGGGCCGCTCCTGGTACCCCGATAGACCACGAGGGAGAACAATCATGCGTATGCTGATGAACGTCGAATTGCCGCTGGAACCCTTCAATACGGCCGTGCGCGAGGGCACAGCCGGCCGCATCATCGGCCGGATACTGGAGCAGTGCAAGCCGGAAACCGTGTATTTCACGGAGCAGAACGGACACCGGGGCGCCGTGCTGGTGGTGCAGGTCGAGCGCGAATCGCAGATTCCCGCCCTGGCCGAGCCGTGGTTCCTGCAATTCCAGGCTGCCTGCCAGTTCCGCATCGCCATGACGCCGGCCGATTTGCAGCAGGCCGGGCTGGATGCGCTCGGCAAGCAGTGGAGCTAGCCCGCCGCTAGCGCAGCGCCTGGCGCGCGCGCTGCAGCGACAGCCGGTTCAGCGACCAGCTCAGCAGCGCGGCCGCGATGGTCAGCCCCACCACCAGCCCGATCCAGAAACCGTCGGCCGCCATCGGCGCGGCCGGTACCCATGGCAGTCCGGCCGGCGCCATGCCCAGCACATAGCCGAGCGGCAGCGCGAAGCCCCAGAATGACAGCAGTTGTATCTGCATGGGGGAACGGGTCACCTTGTAGCCGCGGATGGCGCACGAGGTGGCCACCTGGGTGGCGTCGGACAACTGGAACAGGGCGGCGAACAGCAGCAGGTGGGCGCACAGTTGCTGCACCTCCGGATCGGAGGTGTAGGCTTGCGCGATCTGCTGGCGGAATACCGTGATGAACAGCGCCGACACGATGGCGAACGAAAGCGACATCGCCACCCCGACCCACGCCACGAAGCGGGCCCGTTCGGGATTGCCTTCGCCCATGGCGTGGCCGACGCGCGTGATCAGGCCGATGCCGAAGCTGAGCGGCACCATGAACACCAGCGAGGCGAAATTGAGCGCGATCTGGTGCGCCGACACCTGCACCACGCCGTAGCGGGCGATCAGCAGGCTGACCGAGCCGAACACGCTCACTTCCGCGAAGTGGGTGATGCCGATCGGCAGGCCCAGACGCAGCATGTGGCGGATCTCCGGCCAGTGCGGCCATTCCCAATGGGTGAACGGATAGGTGGCGCGGTAGGCGGGGGCGAAGCGCATCCACAGCAGCATGGCGCCCAGCATCAGCCACATGCACAGGCCCGTGGCCACGGCGCAGCCCACGCCGCCCAGCGCCGGGAAGCCCAGGTTGCCGAAGATGAGCAGCCAGTTGACCAGCACGTTGAAGCACAGGCCCAGGATGGCGATCACCATCACCGGCTTGGTGTTGTTGATGCTGGTGCTGTAGCCGTACAGCGCGCGGTAGGCGGCGAACGCCGGCAGGCCGATGCTGATCACATGCACGAAGCGCGACGCCTGCGCCTGCACATGCGGCGTCAGGTACAGGTGGTCGAACAGCAGCGTGGCCAGGTTGGCCAGTGCGGCCGCCAGTAAGCCCACGCCCAGCGCCTTCCACAGGGACTGGCGCACCACGTGCGGAATCTTGCCCAGTTCATCGCCACCCACGTCGTGGGCCACGATGCTGTTAATGGCCATCATGATGCCCATCACGGTGACGATGACGATCGACCAGACCGAGGCGCCCAGCGACACGGCGGCCAGTTCGTCGGCGCTGGCGTGGCCCGTCATGGCCACGTCGGCCACGCCCATGCCCACCGAGGCCAACTGCCCCACCAGGACCGGCCAGGCCAGGCGCCACAGGGCGGCCGCTTCGGTGCGGATGTTGGGCAGGGTGAAGGAATAAGGCATGGATGCACCAAAATGGGGAAACCATCGATTTTACTGGGAAAGCCAGGGTCTTGCCTGCGCCGCATTGATCTGCATCGCGGCTTGATACGGCCGAGCGAAATCGCCAGCGATTGGAGTATGCTAGCCTGTGCTGCTGCCAACCACCGGGAGTGTGAACCGTGGAATACAAGGATTACTATCAGACGCTGGGCGTGAAGAAGACGGCCACCGAGGATGAGATCAAGAAGGCGTACCGCAAGCTGGTGCGCAAATACCATCCCGACGTCAGCAAGGAGCCCGATGCGCAGAAGAAAACCCAGGAACTGAACGAAGCCTACGGCGTGTTGGGCGATACGGAAAAACGCGCCGCCTACGACGAGCTGGGCCAGGGCCACCATTACCGCGCCGGCCAGGAATTCCGGCCGCCGCCGGACTGGAGCCGCACCTACGGCGCCGGCGATTTCAGCGGCAACGGATTCGGCAACGGCGGCGCGGGCGCGGGCACGAGCGACTTCTTCGCCGACCTGTTCGCCCACCTGGGCGGCCGCCGGCGTGCCGCGCCGTCCCGGGGCGAGGATAGCCACGCCAGCATCGCCATCGACCTGGCCGACAGCTATCAGGGCGCCACCCGCCACATCACGCTGACCGTCCAGGAGCATGACGCGCACAACCGCATCGTCACGCGCGAGCGCACGCTGAGCGTCAACATACCCAAGGGCGTGACGGCCGGCCAGCAACTGCGGCTGAGCGGCCAGGGCCAGCCGGGCGTGGCGGGGCCGGGCGACCTGTACCTGGAGCTGCAGTTCACGCCCGACGCGCGCTACCGGGTCGATGGGCGCGACGTGTACGAGACGGTGCCGGTGGCGCCGTGGGAGGCGGCGCTGGGGGCGGAGATCAACCTGCCCACGCCGTCGGGCAAGGTGACGGTGACGGTGCCGGCCGGTTCGCAGGCGGGGCGCAAGCTGCGCCTGCGCGGGCGCGGCATTCCCGGCAATCCGGCCGGCGACCTGTATCTGCTGCTGGAAGTGGTGCTGCCGCCGGCCGACAGCGCCAAAGCGCGCGAGCTGTACCAGGCGATGGCGCGCGAACTGGCATTCAATCCACGGGGAGGATAGGCGATGGGGCAGAACAACAACCTCAGCGGCGTGCTGCTCGATGACGTGGCGCTGACGCTGGACGAACTGGCGCAGGCGTGCGCCGTGGAGCCGGACTGGGTGGTGCAGCGGGTGCGCACCGGCATCCTGCTCGAAGGCGCGCCCGAGGAAAGCGCGGCCTGGCGCTTCACCAGCGTGGATCTGGTGCGGGCGCGCCGGCTGCGCCAGGTCGAGTGCGATTTCGACGCCAACGACGACGTGGCCGCGCTGGTGGTCGACCTGTCCGACGAGATCCGGCGCCTGCGGGCCAGGATGCGCACGGCCGGGCTGCGCTAGCGGCCGCTCAGGTGGGCGCCGGTCCGGGCCGCCAGTCGCTGTCGGTGATGGGCGCGTCGGACGGCTGGGCCGCCAGGAATTGCCGCATCAGCCATTTGCCGGCCGGCCCCGGCTCGCGGTCGCCGCGATGGATCACGAACAGGGGGAACTGGTGGGCGCCGCCTTCGGCCACGTCCAGCCGCACCAGCTGCCCCGACGCCAGTTCGTCCTGGACCAGGTGTTCCGGCAGATTGCCCCAGCCTATGCCACTGCGCAGCAGCGCGTGCTTGGCGCCCAGGTCGCCCAGGCGCCAGTCGCGCAGCGCGACCACGCCGAAGTCCTGGCCCTTGGTGAGCTGGCTGCGGTCCGTCACCACCAGCTGCGTGTGTTCGCGCAATTCGGCGCTGCTGATCTTGCCCTTGAGCTGGCCCAGCGGATGCAACGGCGAGGCTACCGGCACCATGGTCACATGGCCCAGGTGCTGGCGCTCGATGGTGTCGGGCAGGTTGGGCATCCAGCCGCTGATGCCCACGTGGCACTCGCCGTTCAGCACCAGTTCCGCGATGGCGCCCAGCGCTTCCATGCGCAGCCGCAGCGCCACGGTCGGGAATTCACGCTGGAAGGCGTGCAAGATCTGCACCAGCGTGCAGGTGGGGAACACCACTTCCACCGCCAGCGACACTTCCGCCTCCAGCCCGGACGACAACGCCTTGGCGCGCGAGCGCATGCTGTCGACCTTGAACGAGACGGCGCGCGCGTCGGCCAGCAGCGCCTTGCCCGCTTCCGTCAGCACCGGCTTGCGCTTGCTGCGGTCGAGCAGCACCACGTTCAACTGTTCCTCCAGGTTGGCGATGGTGTAGCTGATCACCGACTGGGTACGGTGCAGCGCCCGCGCCGCATGGGCGAAGCCGCCATGGTCGATGACGGCGATGAAAACGCGCAGTTGTTCAAGCGAGGGGAGGCCAGGGTCGCGCATATCCAGGAAGTCGATGCTATCGACGTTGAGTGTACGAATCCGTCGATGCTAACCGCGCGGACCCGCCTTGTCCATCGCATGCGCCGCCTTGCCGTTTAACGCGGGGCGCTGGGGCAGGCGTCCTGCGTGGCGTAAGATGCAGGGAGATCTTCTTTTTGGAAACACCCGATGATGCCCATCGTCCGCAGTCTGCTGGAAACCGACCTGTATAAATTCACCATGTGGCAGGCGCTGCTGCATGGCCATCCGAATTCCCACACCGAGTACGAATTCGTCTGCCGCAATACGCCCGTGTTCCCGCTGGCCGAATTGAAGGAAGAGGTGGAGCGCGAACTGGATCATCTGTGCACGCTGGCGTTCGCGCCGGACGAGCTCGATTTCCTGCGCACGCTGCGCTACATGAAAAGCGACTTCGTCGACTTCCTCACCGTGTTCCGCTTCCAGCGCAAATTCATTCAGGTGAGCACGGAGGGCGACCGGCTGCTGATCCACGCGGCCGGGCCGCAAGTGCACGTGATGGCGTTCGAGATCTTCGTGCTCTACATCGTCAACGAATTGTATTTCCGCCGCTTCGAGCGCGACGACGCCCTGGTGGAGGGCCGGCAGCGGCTGGCCGCCAAGATCGCGCGGCTCAAGGCGTTCAGCCAGCAGCCGGCGCTGCGCCATCCGTTCGAGTTTTCCGACTTCGGCCTGCGGCGCCGTTTTTCGGCCGCCTGGCATGACGAGGTGGTGTTCAAGCTGGCCACGGAAGTGCCGCAGTATTTCAAGGGCACCTCCAACGTCTACCAGGCCAGGAAATTCGGGCTGGTGCCGATCGGCACCATGGCCCGCGAATACATGCAATCGTTCCAGGCGTTCGGCGTGCGGCTGCGCGATTTCCAGAAGGCGGCGCTGGAGGATTGGGTGCAGGAATACCGGGGCGACCTGGGCATCGCGCTGACGGACGTGGTGGGCATGGATGCCTTCCTGGACGATTTCGACCTGTATTTCGCCAAGTTGTTCGACGGCCTGCGCCACGATTCGGGCGACCCCGTCGTGTGGGGCGAGAAGGCGCTGGCCCACTATGGGGCGCTGCGCATCGACAGCAACAGCAAGCGTCTCGTGTTCTCGGACGCGCTGGACCTGGACAAGGCGCTGGGCCTGTACCGGCATTTCGCCGACCGCATCATGACGGGCTTTGGCATCGGCACCCATTTGACCAACGACGTGGGACTCACGCCGTTGAACATCGTCATGAAGCTGGTGGCCTGCAATGGCCAGTCGGTGGCCAAGTTATCCGATGCGCCTGGCAAGACCTTGTGCAAGGATGAGACGTTCCTGGCCTACCTGCGCCAGGTGTTTCACCATCCGGCGCTATAGGTCGGCTTACTTGCTGAAACCCGCGACGACGGTTTCGAAATGCTCGACCTTGGGGGGCAGCGCGAAATGGCCGCCGACCAGGCCGCGCCAGTCCAGGAAACCCTGGCTGCCGCGGAAATCGACCGTGTGGTTGTCCAGCGTGGTCCAGCCCACCACCAGGTGATAGGTGTCGGGCACTTCGATGTCGCGGTCCAGCCGCATCGACACACAGCCTTTGGCGGCCTGGAAGATGGGGACGGCCTGGGCCACGGCGGCCTGGAACGCGGCGTGGGCTTCGGGTTTGATGTACAGCTCGGCGATTTCATAGATCATGGTGATGCGTCCTTTGGTCAGAATGTGGCCATTTTGCCTGAAACCGCCGTTGCTTGCGTTGCCATCTTGCATTAAATCAATCAATTGCTTTATTATTCATGATCCACCCTCCAGGAGTCGCCATGTACCGTTCCGTCTTCCAGCCCGGCCTGTTCAAGGATCAGCTCATCATCGTGACGGGCGGCGGCAGCGGCATCGGCCGCTGCACGGCGCACGAATTGGCGGCGCTGGGCGCCACGGTGGCGCTGGTGGGGCGCGATCCGGACAAGCTGGCGCGGGTGTGCGGGGAGATCGCGGCGGTGGGCGGCGTGGCGCAGGCCTGGCCCTGCAACATCCGCGACGAGGCGGCCGTGCAGGCGCTGGTGGCGGCCATCGTGGCGGCCCATGGCCGCATCGACGGCCTGGTCAACAACGCCGGCGGCCAGTTCCCGGCCCCGCTCAAGGATATTTCGCTCAAGGGCTGGGAAGCCGTGCTGCAGACCAATTTGACGGGCGGCTTCCTGATGGCGCGCGAATGCCTGAACCAGGCCATGCAGGCGCGCGGCGGGGCGGTGGTCAACATCGTGGCCGACATGTGGGGCGGCATGCCCAATATGGGCCACTCCGGCGCGGCGCGGGCCGGCATGGTCAATTTCACGGAAACGGCCGCCTTCGAATGGGCGCAATACGGGGTGCGGGTGAACGCGGTGGCGCCCGGCTACGTGGCTTCATCCGGCATGGACGCCTATCCGCCCTCGATGAAACAGACCATCCTGGCCTTCCCGCAGACGGTGCCGCTCAAGCGCTTCGGCACGGAGGCGGAAATCTCGGCCGCCATCGTGTTCCTGCTGTCGGAGGCGGCCGCGTTCATCACGGGCACCACCTTGCGGGTGGACGGCGGCCGCCCCAATGTGCGGCCGGGCATGCCGATGCCGGCCCTGCGCAATCCCAACACGCCGTTCGATGGCTTCCACCTGGCGCAGACGCCCAGGGTGCTGCGCGAGGATTAACTTTCCGGCGTGCGCAGGATGAATTGGATGGCCGCGTCGGCCAGTTGCGCGATGTCGGCCGCGCCATCGGCCTTGTACCACTGCACGGTCCAGTTCAGCGCGCCGAACATGAACAAGCGGTCGAAGCGCGTTGGCAATGTCCATTCGCCCGACTGGTGCAGCCGCGCGATCGCGTCATCCCACACGGCTTCGTAACGGTCCGTGAGCGCCAGGATGCGGGCGCGCGATGACTCGTCCAGCGAGCGTGCCTCATACAGCAGCACGGGGATGAAATGGTGGTCCGGCGCCAGCAGCGTGTGCAGGTGCACTTCCACCAGTTGCCGCAGCATGGCGCGCGGCGGCAGTTCCTGGGCCGCGATCGCCTCGATCTGGGCCAGCGATTGCGCCACGCCCTGTTCCATGATGGCGGCCAGGATTTCCTGCTTGGATTTGAAGTGGTAGAACCAGCTGCCGGCCTGGATGCCGGTGGCGGCGGCGATGTCGCGCACGGTGGTGTTGTCGTAACCGCGTTCGCGGAACAACTGGGCCGACTTTTCGATCAGCTCGGCCCGCAGGTTGCCACCCGTCCCTTTGAGCGGACGGCCCCGTTTCTTCGGGCTGGCGGGATCGGAGGCGGGAACAGTCTGCATGGCGGCGGCGTTGAAATCAAAGATGGACAGCATTTTAATGCAGTCCATGCCCGGGCCGCCAATCAACCGTCCACGCCGGCCGTCATGTTGGAAGAGCGCAAAAGCAAGCCCGGGTTGTCGGCCCGGGCTGTAGGTTGCTGGACGGGTTGGAAGTCGCCAGGCTGGCAGCCCGCCGCGCCTGTCAAGTTTTCCTCGGCCGTGCCAGGAAGGCCAGGATGCCCAGGCCCATCATGAACATGCCCCAGGTTTCTGGTTCCGGAACTGGGTTGAGCGGGATGTTCATCGACAGCAGGCTGCCGACCTTGTCTTCCCCATTGCCATTGTAGAAGCCCAGCTTCAGATGCGGATCGCTGAAGTTCTGCGTGCCGCCGGTGTAGGTGAAGTGGAAGATCATGTCGTCGGCCAGTCCGATCCGTTTGGACGTATCGGGGGCGAAGAAGCAGGCGCGCTGCGCGCCGCTGCTGCCGCCATCGCAACCGTTGGCATTCAGTTCATTCGGCGAGAAAGTCCACAGCGAGGCCGCTGTGGTGTTTGGTGGTCCAGCTTCGCCCGACAGGGCGGCGGTGGTGAACGAGCCAATATCCTTCACTTGGATCAAACCGATATTCGTTGCCGTGGCCCAATCACCCGTACGACCGGCGGCGTCGATTTCCAACGTCAGCACGTTGGCCGCTGATTGCGTGAAGGTGAAAGTCACGCCCTGGAACGTCAGGGAAGCGTGGGCGCTCAACGGTGCGGCGATCAATCCGGCTGCAAGCAGCAGGCTGCCGGCCGTTTTCTGGAAAATCATCTTGTGCATTTTAGTTCCCTCTTATTTTTAATATATTACTGGTCAACAACCAAGCTAAATTGCGATACGGAAAGCATGCGCCGCAAATCGAGCTCGACAATTCAATTTAGCAAAAAATAATACGAATTAAAGTATTATTTTCATCATTTAAGTTTCTTGAGATAAACTGGCTATCGAGTATCTTTATTAGATAGTCTGGTGGCTATATCCTCCTTTCATCTTTATTGCCTGCTTCAATGTGCGCGACAGCCTTCGCCTATGTTCATCATAGGTAATTGTTATTCCATTAAACAAACGCATGTCTGATGTATTTTATAATTTTTATTTAGTTACGTTAATTTTGTTGATTGTTTTTATTATTAATAGCTTAAACTTATGCTGTAAATACTATCATGTGAATAGAGACGCAGAGCTTGTTTTTTGTAATCGTACCGCCATCTTGATTGAGTATTCTCAATAACCCATCTTCCCTGGTGTTGGCTGGTTTATTTCCTGATGACTATTTAAAATTCCTATATTCAATTGATTTAACATGAAGCACCGCGGCACGGTTTTTTTGCGTATGTTCGGCGCGAAAATTTCATTTCTATACGCTTATAGTGCTTATTGGGCGATGGGCATGGTCTCAAGAGGGGAAATGGCAGACCATAGCGACCGGTCCCGATGCACCGTATAAGTAACCGCATATAGCTTTCCGGATAGCAAAGAAAGCGTTTTTTGTCAGACAGAATCGGGTAAAGCATCTTCATGCGCATCACCTGTAAAACAGAAAGGTAAATGTGCCAGACGACATCAGGCGATGGCTTGATGTAAAGCAAAGATGGTGAGAGGGATATCTCGCCACCGCCGCCGTTGGGCGCGTCAAAACCGCAACAATGACTTTGATTCCACCTGCCGCCATGGCCGCGTTGACCGCAGAACAAGCCGAAGTGCTGGCTCCTATTGAACAGTATTTCCTCGGCCATGCGCGTGACGACGCCGCTCACATGCGGCAAGCGTTCCTGCCCAGCGCCCACATCGAGGCTATGCGCGAGGGCGTGTTTACGTCCTGGCCGCTGGACGTCTATTGCGAACGCTTCAAGGGCGTGCCGGCGGCTGACGAGGCGCTACGCCGCCGCACGGTGGACTGGATCGACGTGGCCGGCCTGTCGGCCTGTGCCCGCGTCACGCTGGCGCATGGCGCCGCGACCTTCACCGACTACTTTGTGCTGCTGAAAACAGCCGATGGCTGGAAGATCGCCAACAAGGCTTTCCACAGCCGCCAGAACTGAACTTGTTGTGCGTTGTGGCGGCTTGATCCGCCCCGCAGCAAAAGGTTTGCCGCAAACCCCATCGACCTTGTTACACTTGTCGCATGCAAGTTGCTAGTGGCGACTTGTTGCTCAGGCTGGCGACAGCCGCGACGGCTAGGCGGGGTGGCTCATGGCGGACCGACTACAACGAGAACAACAGGTTTTCCTGTCCACGATCGCGGCCGGACCGCACCAGCGGCGCCTGGCCTACGGGGTGGTGATCCTGTCGGTACTGATCTTCCTGGCAGCGGTGCCGTTCGCGAAAATGCAGTTGCCGCGCGTATGGGCCTTCATTCCCGCCTATGAGTCGGCGCTGGTGATCTGCGACCTCATCACGGCCTCGCTGCTGTTTGGCCAGTTCCATTCCTTCCACGTCCGCTCGCTCTACGTGCTGGCGTGCGGCTACCTGTTTACGGCCTTGATCGCCAGTATCCACCTGCTGACCTTCCCGGGCGTGTTCGATACCGGCGGCATGCTGGGCGCCGGGCCCCAGACGACGGCCTGGCTGTACATGCTGTGGCACGGCGGCTTTCCCCTGTTCGTGATCGCCTATGCGCTGCTCCGGCGCAGCACGCTGGACGAAGTGGTGCCCACCCGCTGCACCAGCCTGCTGATCGTGCTGGGCGCGCTGCTGGTGCTGGCCACCGTGGCCGCGCTGGCGCTGGTGGTGACGCGCTTCCATGCGATCCTGCCGCCGCTCATGGTGGCCGACCATTACACGCCCGTCATGCTGTCCGTGGTGGGCGTGGTCTGGTGTTTGAGCCTGCTGGCGCTGGTGGTGCTGTGGTGCTGCGGCGCGCGCTCGCTGCTGGACTTATGGCTGATGGTGGTGATGTGGGTGTGGGTGGTCGATGTGGCGTTGTCGGCCATGCTCAACGGTGGGCGCTTCGACGTGGGTTTTTATGTGGGCCGGCTCTATGGCCTGCTGGCGGCCAGTTTCGTGCTCATGGTGTTGCTGGCCGAGAGTGGCATGATGTACAGCAGCCTGCTGGACATGATGGAACGGCTGCGCCGCATCAACCTCACCGATGGCCTGACGGGCATCACCAACCGGCGCGCCTTCGACGCCGAGCTGCAGCAGGAATGGCGCCGTGCCCTGCGCGGCCATGCGCCGCTGGCGCTGCTCATGATCGATGTCGATTACTTCAAGACCTACAACGATACCCATGGCCATGTGGCCGGCGACAGTTGTTTGCGCGCGGTGGCCCGGGCGCTGGCTGGCGCCTCGCACCGGGCTGGCGACATGGTGGCGCGCTATGGCGGCGAGGAATTCGTCGCGCTGCTGCCGCAGACCAGCCTGGCGGACGCCGAACTGCTGGCCCAGCGCATGCGGCTGGCGGTGGCCGACCTGGGCATTCCCCATCACGGCACGCCCGGCTGGCCGCTGGTGACGGTGAGCATCGGCGTGGTGTCGGCCAGTTGCCGCGCGGCCGAGCCGGAAGCCGGCCTGGCTGAGCAGGAGCAACCGCCGCCCACGCTGCTGGTGGAGGCGGCTGACAAGGCCCTGTACGTGGCCAAGTCGGCCGGGCGCAACCGCATCTCCGCCAACGGCCTGTACGTGTCGGACACCCACGCGCCGCATCCTGCGTAACGGTATGCAACATCGGCCCGGCCGCTCGGCTGGGCTCACCCCGGCGTGCCGCGCGGCGGCGCCGGGACGGGGGCAGGGCATGCCTTGCCATGCGCTTCGCGCCCCCAATAATCATGAGCAGGATTGGTGAATTTCATAATTGCGGCGGGTGTGGCTGGCGGGCAGAATCGCTCCAGTTCCTTGCACCAACAGGTGCCTTTTCCCCCTTATCCGCATCCGCGAAAGATTATGAAAACACTCGCCGCCACCGCCTTGCTCCCTGTCGATGCCCATGATGCCGTCCTGGTTGGCCGGGTCTGGCGTGGTGGCGCCGTGCAGGGGCCTTGTGTGGTGGCGGTGCGCGGCGGCGAGGTGTTCGACATCACGGCGGCGGCGCCCACCATGGCCGACCTGCTGGCCAGCCCGGATCCGCTGGCATTGGCCAGGCACGCTCCTGGCGAAGCGCTCGGCCCGGTACTGGCGCTGCTCGACGCCACGTTGCAGGCGTCGCCCGCGGCAGGAGTGCCGCGCTTGCTGGCGCCGTGCGACCTGCAGGCGGTCAAGGCGTGCGGCGTCACCTTCGCCGTCAGCCTGCTGGAACGGGTGATCGAAGAGCAGGCCGGCGGCGACCCGGCCCGTGCCACCGCGTTGCGGGCCGCGCTGCGCCAGACCTTGGGCAGCGACCTGTCGGCGCTGCGGCCGGGCTCGGACGCGGCGCTGCGATTGAAAAGTGAGCTGCAGCGGCGCGGCGCCTGGTCGCAGTACATGGAAGTGGGGATCGGCCCCGACGCCGAGGTGTTCACCAAGGCACAGCCCATGTCGGCGGTGGGCTGCGGCGCGGACGTGGGCCTGCATCCGGATTCGCAGTGGAACAACCCGGAACCGGAGATCGTGCTGGCGGTGAGCGGCGATGGCCGCGTGCTGGGCGCGACGCTGGGCAACGACGTCAACCTGCGCGACATCGAGGGCCGCAGCGCGCTGTTGCTGGGCAAAGCCAAGGACAATAACGGTTCCTGCGCCATCGGTCCCTTCATCCGCCTGTTCGACGAGCAGTTCACGCTCGACACCATCCGGGCCGCCGAAGTGAGCCTGCTCATCGAAGGGGCCGACGATGATTTCCGCCTCGCCGGCGCCAGCCACATGCGCGAGATCAGCCGCGATCCACTGGACCTGGTGAACCAGGTGCTGGGCCGCCACCATCAATACCCGGACGGCTTCATGCTGTTCCTCGGCACCATGTTCTCGCCGATCCAGGACCGCGACGCCCAAGGCGGCGGTTTCACTCATCACCTGGGCGACCGGGTCACCATCGCCACCGCCTCGCTGGGCGCGCTGGTCAACCACGTGCAACGCAGCGACGCCATTCCGCCGTGGACCGAGGGCGTGCGCGCGCTGTACGCCAGCCTGGCGCGGCGCGGCTTGCCCGTCTCCCCCTCCCAATAATCAGATCGGTAAGCCGATCAGTAACCCGACACGAAAGAGTGCAATGATTTACGCAACTTACCCCAGCCTGGCGCGCAAGCGCGTCGTCATCACCGGTGGCGGCACCGGCATCGGTTCTGCCATCGTCGAAGCGTTCGCCGGGCAGGGCGCCCAGGTGGTGTTCCTCGATATCGCCGACGCCCCCGCGCGCGCGCTGGCCGCGCGCCTGGCCAACGCGGCCTGCGCGCCGCAGTTCATGCATTGCGACCTGACCGACCTCGACGAGCTGTCCCGCACCTTCGGTGCCATCGAAAGCGCCATCGGCCCGATCGATGTGTTGATCAACAACGCCGCCAACGACGATCGCCACCAGATCAGCGACGTCACGCCGGCCTACTGGGACCAGCGCATGGCCGTCAACCTGCGCCACCAGTTCTTTTGCGCCCAGGCGGTGGCGCCGGGCATGCGTGAGGCGGGCGGCGGGGCGATCATCAATCTCGGCTCGATCTCCTGGCACCTGGCGCAGGCGCGGCTGGCGCTGTACATGACGGCCAAGGCCGGCATCGAGGGCCTGACCCACGGCCTGGCGCGCGACCTGGGGCCACACAATGTGCGCGTCAATTGCATCATCCCGGGCGCCGTGCGCACCCCGCGCCAGACCGAGTTGTGGCACACGCCGGAGGCCGAACAACTGATCCTGGCCGGCCAGTGCCTGCCCCAGCGGGTCGAGCCGGAGGACGTGGCGGCGCTGGCGCTGTTCCTCGCCTCGGACAATGCCGCCCGCTGCACCGGCCGCAATTATTTTGTCGATGCCGGCTGGTATGGCGCCTGATCACAAGGACCACGCCATGCGTAGCGACGACAAGCAGGACCCGAACCAGGACCAGGCCATGCGCGCCGACAGCCCCGCCCCGCGGCGCTACCGCTCGCAGGACTGGTTCGACAATCCGGACCATATCGACCTGACCGCGCTGTATCTGGAACGGTTCATGAATTATGGTGTCACGGCGGCGGAACTGCGCTCGGGCCGGCCCATCATCGGCATCGCCCAGAGCGGCAGCGACCTCAGTCCCTGCAATCGCATCCACCTGGAGCTGGCCAAGCGGGTGCGCGACGGCATCCGCGACGCGGGCGGCATTCCGATGGAATTCCCGTTGCATCCGATCTTCGAGAATTGCCGCCGGCCGACGGCCGCGCTGGACCGCAACCTGGCCTACCTGGGGCTGGTGGAAATCCTGCACGGCTATCCGATCGACGCCGTGGTGCTGACCACCGGTTGCGACAAGACCACGCCGGCCCAGTTGATGGCCGCCGCCACGGTTGACCTGCCGGCCATCGTGCTGTCGGGCGGACCGATGCTGGACGGCTGGCTGGACGGCGAACTGGTGGGCTCGGGCGCGGCCATCTGGAAGGGCCGGCGGCAGTTGGCGGCCGGCGCCATCGATGGGGAACAATTCCTCGACATCGCGGCCGCGTCGGCGCCCTCGGCCGGCCACTGCAACACCATGGGCACGGCCTCCACGATGAACGCGCTGGCCGAGGCGCTGGGCATGTCGCTGACCGGTTGCGCGGCCATCCCCGCGCCTTACCGCGAACGGGGCCAGATCGCCTACGAGACGGGGCGGCGCATCGTCGAGATGGCGCGCATCGACCTGCGTCCGTCGGCGATCCTGACGCGCGACGCCTTCCTCGACGCCATCGTCGTCAACGCCGCCATCGGCGGCTCCACCAACGCGCAGCCCCATTTGACGGCCATGGCGCGCCACGCCGGCGTGGAACTGCATGCGGACGACTGGATGGAATATGGCTATGACGTGCCGCTGCTGCTGAACATGCAGCCGGCCGGCAAATACCTGGGCGAGCGCTTCCACCGCGCCGGCGGCGTGCCGGCCGTGATGTGGGAGCTGTTGCAGGCGGGCCGATTGCGCGCCGCGCGCCCCACGGTCACCGGCGCCAGCATGGCCGACAACCTGGCCGGCCGCGCCAGCGGCGACCGTGAGATGGTGCGGCCGTACGCGGAGCCGCTGCGGCAACGGGCCGGTTTCCTGGCGCTGCGCGGCAATCTGTTTGATTTCGCGATCATGAAGACCAGTGTCATTTCCGGCGAGTTCCGCGCCCGTTACCTGAGCACACCGGGTAGCGAGGGGGTATTCGAGGCGCGCGCCGTGGTGTTCGACGGCTCGGCCGACTACCACGCCCGCATCAACGATCCGGCGCTGGCCATCGATGAGCATTGCATGCTGGTGATGCGCGGCGCCGGCCCGCTCGGCTGGCCCGGCTCGGCCGAGGTGGTCAACATGCAGCCGCCGGATGCGCTGGTCAGGCGCGGCGTGATGAATTTGCCCACCCTGGGCGATGGCCGCCAGTCCGGCACCTCGGACAGTCCGTCGATCCTGAACGCTTCGCCCGAGAGCGCGGCCGGCGGCGGCCTGGCCTTGCTGCGCACGGGCGACCGCATCCGGGTCGACCTGAACCAGGGCCGTTGCGACATGCTGGTCGACGAGGCCGAACTGGCCCGCCGCCGCAGCGAACCGGCGCCGCCGCCGCCCGCCAGCCAGACCCCGTGGCAGGAGATCTACCGCGCCACGGTGGGGCAGCTCGACAGCGGGGCCTGCCTTGAGCTGGCCTTGCAGTACCGCGCGGTGGGGCAGACCCTGCCGCGGCATAACCATTGATGTCGTCCACCGCCGATGTCAGCCACCGCTGACGTTAGATACCGCCGACGTCAGCCACTATTTTCTTGCTTCACCCGTCGCATCCGTAGTTCCAAAAAAAACCTAAAGGAGACCTGCAATGAAGAAGATACTCAGCACCGCCATCATGTCCGCCATGACCATCCTGATGGCCTGCGCCAGCGGTGGCGCCAGCGCCGACGCCCAACATCCGAAGATCGGCTTTTCGATCGACGACCTGCGTGTGGAGCGCTGGACGCGCGACCGCGACTTCTTCATCGCCTCGGCCGAGAAGCTGGGCGCCAAGGTGTACGTGCAATCGGCCGACGCCAGCGAACAGCGCCAGATCGCGCAGATCGAGAACCTGATCTCGCGCGGCGTGGACGTGCTGGTGATCGTGCCGTTCAATGCCACGGTGCTCAACAACACCGTCAAGGAAGCCAAGAAAGCCGGCATCAAGGTGCTGTCGTATGACCGCTTGATCCTCAACGCCGACATCGACGCCTATATCTCCTTCGACAACGAGAAGGTCGGCGAAATGCAGGCCGAGGGCGTGAGCAAAGTGCGGCCTAAGGGTAATTACTATCTGTTGGGCGGAGCGCCGACCGACAACAACGCCAAGATGCTGCGGGAAGGCCAGATGAAGGTGCTGAAACCGTTGATCGACAAGGGCGACATCAAGATCGTCGGCCAGCAATGGGTGAAGGACTGGAGCGCGTCGGAAGCGTTGTCCATCGTCGAGAACGCGCTGACGGCCAACGACAACAAGATCGACGCCATCGTCGCCTCCAACGACGGCACGGCCGGCGGCGCGATCCAGGCGTTGGCCGCGCAAAAACTGAGCGGCAAGGTGCCGGTGTCGGGCCAGGACGCCGACCTGGCGGCGGTCAAGCGCGTCATCGCCGGCACCCAGGCGATGACGGTCTACAAGCCACTGAAGACCATCGCGGCGGAAGCGGCCAAGCTGGCCGTGCAACTGGCGCGCAGCGAGAAGCCGGGCTACAACGCCCATTACGACAATGGCCTGAAGCAGGTCAGCACCGTGCTGCTCAAGCCCACCCCGCTGACCAAGGCCAATATCAACCTGCTGGTGGAAGACGGTTTCTATACCAAGGACCAGATCAGCGCGCAATAAGCGAAGTTGCGGGAGGCGCCGGCGTGCCAATGGCCGCCGCGCCGCCGCGCGGGCGGGCGTGAGCAGTGGCGTGCGCCGCCGCCGCGTGCCCGCATCCGCGCGTGCTCACGCCCACGCGTGCTCACGTCCGCGCGTCCTCGAATTCCACGAATTCCAAGCATTCCACGAGAGTCAGCATGTCCGATTATTTGCTTGAAATGAAGGGCATCGTCAAGCAGTTTGGCGGTGTCCGCGCGCTCAATGGCATAGACATCAAGGTCAAGCCCGGCGAGTGCATCGGCTTGTGCGGCGAGAACGGCGCCGGCAAGTCGACCCTGATGAAAGTGCTGTCCGGCGTCTACCCGTATGGCAGCTGGGACGGCGAGATATTGTGGCGCGGCCAGCCGCTGCGCGCCAAATCGATCCGCGACACCGAGGCGGCCGGCATCGTCATCATCCACCAGGAGTTGATGCTGGTGCCGCAGCTGTCGGTGGCCGAGAATATCTTCATGGGCCGCGAGCTGACGCTGCCGGGCGGACGGATGAACTATCCGGCCATGTACCGCCGCGCCGACGAGCTGCTGCGCGAACTGCGCATCCCCGACATCAACGTGGCGCTGCCGGTGATGCAGTACGGCGGTGGCCACCAGCAATTGGTGGAGATCGCCAAGGCCCTGAACAAGAACGCCAGCCTGCTGATCCTGGACGAACCATCGTCGTCGCTGACGGCGGCGGAAATCGCCGTGCTGCTCGATATCATCGCCGCGCTCAAGGCCAAGGGCGTCACCTGCATCTACATCTCGCACAAGCTCGACGAGGTGGCGGCCATCTGCGACACCATCGTCGTCATCCGCGACGGCCAGCATATCGCCACCACGCCCATGCGCGACATGAACGTGGAGCGCATCATCGCCCAGATGGTGGGGCGCGAGATGAGCCAGATGTATCCACCGGCGCACCACACGCCCGGTGAAACGGTGTTCGAGGCACGCAACGTGACTTGCTACGACGTCGATAATCCGCGCCGCAAGCGCGTCGATGACGTGTCGTTCACGCTGCGCCGCGGCGAAATCCTGGGCGTGGCCGGGCTGGTCGGCGCCGGCCGCACCGAGCTGGTGTCGGCGCTGTTCGGCGCCTATCCGGGGCGCTGCGAGGCGCAGGTGTGGCTGGACGGCCAGGCTATCGATTGCGGCACGCCGCTGAAGGCGATCCGCGCCGGCCTGGCGCTGGTGCCGGAGGACCGCAAGCAGCACGGCATCGTGCCCGACCTGGAAGTGGGCCAGAACATCACGCTGGCGGTGCTGGGACGCTACGCCCGTGCCAGCCGGATCGACGCCAACGCCGAGGGCGGCGCCGTGCGCGATCAGATTTCCCGGCTGGCGCTGAAGACGGCCAGTCCGGCCTTGCCGATCACCAGCCTGTCCGGCGGCAACCAGCAAAAGGCGGTGCTGGCCAAGATGCTGCTGACCCGCCCACGGGTGCTGATCCTCGATGAGCCCACGCGCGGGGTGGACGTGGGGGCCAAATACGAAATTTACAAGCTGATGCTGGAACTGGCCGCGCAGGGCGTGGCGATCATCATGGTGTCGTCCGAGCTGGCCGAGGTGCTGGGCGTGTCGGACCGCGTGCTGGTGATGGGCGAAGGCCGCTTGCGCGGCGAATTTATCAATCAGGACTTGACGCAGGAAATGGTACTGGCCGCCGCGCTGGACCAGGCGCAGGGCGACGAGGCAAGGGGAGTGGCGGCATGAGCAATGTCAATATCAAGCAGTTATTCAGCCAGTACAAGATGCTGGCGCTGGGGATCGCGATCGCCGTGATCTGGGGCTTTTTCTACTGGCAGACGGAGGGCGGCTTCGTCTCGCCGCGCAATCTGTCCAATCTGCTGCGGCAGATGTCGGTCACTGGCGTGCTGGCCTGCGGCATGGTGCTGGTGATTATCGCCGGCGAGATCGACCTGTCGGTGGGTTCCCTGCTGGGGCTGCTTGGCGGGGTGGCCGCCGTGCTCGACGTGGGCCGCCATTGGCCGCTGCCGCTGAACCTGGCGCTGGTGCTGGGCTGCGGCTTGCTGCTGGGGCTGTTCAATGGCTACCTGAGCGCCTACCGTGGCATCCCTTCGTTCATCGTCGGCCTGGGCGGCATGCTGGTCTACCGTGGCGTGCTGTTGGGCGTGACGGGCGGCATCACGGTGGCGCCCGTGTCGAACGGCCTGGTGCAACTGGGCCAGGCGTACCTGCCGGCCTTGCCGGGGGTGTTGCTGGGTTGGGCCTTGTTCGCGCTGGCCGCCGTACTGGCGTGGCATCAGCGGGCCGGCCGCGCGCTGCACGGGCTGGCGCAAACGCCGCTGTGGCGCGACGTGGCCCGCGTGTTGCTGGCGGGCGCATTGCTGTTCGTGTTCGTGCGCACCCTTAACCGTTACGAGGGGATACCGCTGCCGGTGCTGCTGTTGCTGGCGCTGCTGGGCCTGTTCACCTATGTGACCACGCAAACCGTGTTCGGGCGCCGCATCTACGCCGTGGGCAGCAATATGGAGGCGACCCGCTTGTCCGGTGTCGACGTGCGCGCCGTCAAGCTGTGGATTTTCGGCATCATGGGCCTGATGTGCGCACTGGCCGGGCTGATCAACACGGGACGGCTGGCGGCCGGTTCGCCGTCCGCCGGCACGTTCAGCGAACTGGATGCGATCGCCGCCTGCTTCATCGGCGGCACCTCGATGCGCGGCGGCGCCGGCACCGTGTATGGCGCGCTGATCGGGGCGCTGGTCATGGCCAGCCTCGACAACGGCATGTCGATGCTCGACGTTGACACTTACTGGCAGATGATCGTCAAAGGCGGTATTCTCACGCTCGCGGTATGGGTCGACGTCAGTACGCGGACGGCCCGCCGCTGACCCGCCGCCAGGCGTCACCGGGAGAGGAAGATGAAGCTGCCGACCGAGCACAAGATCGCCTTGCTGTTTAACGGCAACAAGATCTATGACCGCGAGATTATCGCCGGCATCGGCGCTTACCTGAACAGCACGCGGGTGTCCTGGGACTTGTACCTGGAGGAGGATTTCCGCTGCCGCCTGCCTGGTATCGAGCGCTGGCGCGGCGACGGCATCATCGCCGACTTCGACGATCCGGCCGTGTGCGAGGCGCTGGCGCGCAGCACGCTGCCGGTGGTGGCGGTGGGCGGCTCCTACCAGGACGAGGCAGGCTATCCGGCGCGGGTGCCGTATGTGGCGACCGATAATTTCAAGCTGATCAAGCTGGCCTACGACCACCTGATCGAGGCCGGCTTGAGCCGCTTCGCCTGCTTCAGCCTGCCGGAGGCGGACGTCAACCGCTGGGCCCAGCAGCGCGAGCAAGCGTTTTGCGCGCTGATGCGGCGCGACCACATCACGCCGCTGGTGTACCGTGGCGTGAGCACCAGCGCGCCGTCGTGGGACGAGGCGGTCGAGCAGCAGATCGCCTGGCTGCACAGCCTGCCCAAACCGATCGGCATCATCGCCGTCAGCGACGCGCGGGCGCGCCAGCTGATGCAGGCGTGCATGCGCGCCGGCATCGCCGTGCCCGAGCAGGTGGCCCTGATCGGCATCGACAACGACCCGCTGGCCCGGATGCTCACCCGTATCCCGCTCAGTTCGGTGATCCAGGGCACCCACGAAATGGGCCGCACCGCCGCCCACCTGCTGCACCAGATGCTGAACGGCGCGCGGCTGGACGGTACCCGCATCCTGGTGCCGCCGGCCGGCCTGAACGTGCTGGCATCGAGCAGCCACCAGCCTGGCCACCACCCGCAGGTGATGCAGGCGCGCCATTTCATCCGCCAGTACGCCTGTCAGGGCATCAAGACTGACCAGGTGGCCGATTACGTGGGCGTGTCGCGCTCGTCACTGGAGGCACGTTTCCGCCAGGAGCTGGGACGCAGCGTGCACGATGAGATCCTCCATTTCAAGCTCGACGCGGCCAAGGCCATCCTGGCGCGCGAACCGGGCAATATCGCCGACGTGGCCGTCCGCTGCGGCTTCACCACGGTGCAGTATCTGCACGCCGTGTTCAAGCGTGAGCTGGGCTGCACGCCGCGCGAGTACCAGGAGCGCGCTGCGGCCGATGCCGCAGCAGCATCTGCCGCCGCCGTCGCTGCCGCCGCAGCAGCGCCCGCCATCGATGCCGCCGTCGCGCCCGTCGCTTTAGTCACCACGCCTTCCTGAGCGCATGCCCATGACTTCTTCTCCCCACCTGTACACCTTGCGCAACGCGGCCGGCATGCGCGTGACCATCAGTGCGCTCGGCGGCACGCTGCGTTCCTGGCGCGCGCCCGACCGCTACCACAAGGTCGCCGACGTGTTGCTGGGCTTTCCCGACGAGCAGGGTTACGCCGCCAACGCACCGTATTTCGGCGCCTTGATCGGACGCTGCGCCAACCGGATCGCCGGCGCCGGCTTCACGCTCGACGGCGTGCGCCACCAGCTTGAGCGCAACGAGGGAGAGCATCATTTGCACGGCGGCCGGATCGGCCTGCATCTGGCCCGTTGGCAGGCCGAGCCGGAGGACGGCGGCTTGCTGCTGCGCCATGTGTCGCCGGACGGCGAGGGTGGCTATCCGGGCAACCTGGAGCTGCGGGTGCGCTACCGGCTGGACGACGATGGCAGTCTGCGCATCGATTACCAGGCCAGTACCGACGCACCCACGCCGGTGAGCCTGAGCTCGCACGGCTATTTCAACTTGAATGGCGGCGTGGCCGGCATCGGCGATCATTTGATGCGCATCGCCGCCGACCGCTATCTGCCCGTCGATGGCCAGCGCATACCGTTGGGCCAGCCGGCGCCGGTGGCGGGCAGCGCCTTCGATTTCCGCCGGGCCGCGCCCATCGGTGCGCGGCTGGGGTGGCCTGAGCCGCAACTGGCGCAAGGTGGCGGCTTCGATCATTGTTATTGCCTGGGGCCGGCGGGTGATTTGCGCGAGGTGGCCTGGGTGTGCGACCCGGCGTCGGGCCGTGAATTGACGGTCAGCACCACCGAGGCGGGCTTGCAGTTCTATACCGGTAATTTCCTGGCTGGCGTGCCGGGCCGGGCGGGGCGGCCGTATGCGATCCACGACGGCTTTTGCCTGGAGGCGCAAGCGTTTCCCAACCAGATCAACAGCCCGGCCGCGCGCGCGGTGGTGCTGCGGCCGGGCCAGCTGTACCAGCAAACGACGGTGTACCGGCTGGCTGTGCAGGCGGCCGCATAACGCCGCATCCAGCGTCACGGCGCGGAACGTCGACCCGGTTCGCCGGTCTAATCCTCAAGTGCCGCATGGCGGCGACGGGAGGGCACATGGCGACGGCGACGGAGCGGGATGGCTGGGACGCGCTGGCCAAGCGGTTGCACGAGAAGCGGGCCCAGATCGCCGCGTTCAATCACAAGGCCAGCGCGCGCGGCGCCGGGCTCACCAACACGGGCATCATCGCCAGCGCGCTGGCCGCCATGCTGACGGCCGCGCCGGCCGTGGGCGGTTTGCGGCTGACGCAAGCGTTGGGCTCGGCCGGTGAGAACAGTCCCAGCTGGCGCATCCTGTGCGCGGTGGCCAGCCTGTGCTCGCTGGCGGCCGCCATCGCCACCAATTTATTGCGGACGCATGATATCGCCGCCCGGCTGGCCAAGGCGCAGGCCGTGGACGCCCGGCTGGAAGGACTGGAATTGTTGGTCGAACTGCGCCAGTTGACGCTCAAGGACGCCACCGCGCGCTACGAGAGCGCGATACCGGAGGTGGCATTCATTTCCACCTGACCCTGATATCCCAAGTGACTCAGGACTGGCGTGGTGGGGGCGGCTGCGTGCGGCAGGTTGTTGTGCCGCCGCAGGCGGTTGCGTGCCGCGTCAGGCGGCCGCGTCTTGTACGCTGTCCACCACCACACAATCGCGGCCGGCGTGCTTGGCCGCGTACAGCGCCCGGTCAGCCGCGCCCAGCAGGCTTTCCGCGTCGGCCAGGCGGGTCTTGTCGAAGCTGGCCACGCCGATGCTCATGGTCACGTGGTTACGCACGGCTGCCGGCGCGTGCGTAATGGCCAGCGCGGCGATGCAAGCGCGGATGGCTTCCGCGTGCTGCTGGGCTTGCACCAGCCCCGTGTCCGGCAGCACGGCCGCGAATTCCTCGCCGCCGTAGCGGGCCGCCAGGTCGGCCGGGCGCTGCAGCATGCCGGCGAACGCTTCGGCCACGAGGCTCAGGCAGGCGTCGCCCTGCTGGTGGCCAAAGTGGTCGTTGTAGGCCTTGAAGGAATCGATGTCCATCAGCAGCAGCGACAGTTCATTACCGTTGCGGTGGGCGCGCCGCAGTTCGCGGTCCAGCGCCACGTCGAAATGGCGGCGGTTGGCGATGCCCGTCAGTCCGTCCACATAGGATTGGGCGCGCAAGGCTTCAGCCTGGCCGCGCAACTGGCGCTCGCGGCCCACGGTGGTGCTGACGTCGCTCACTTCGATCAGGCAATAGCGCTCCTTGCCTTCCGTGAAGGGCGTGACGGACACGCCTTGTTCCATGCGTTCGCCGCCCCAGGTACCGGTGGGGTAGAGCGCGAACGGGGTGCGGTTCAGCGCCTGCGGCAACTGGGTGGGCAGGTTGTTGACCAGGGCCGTGTGCACGGCTTGTTCCAGGCGCTGGCCGCGCAGTTCCGGGATCAGGTCGAACAGTTCATTGCCTTGCACGCGGCTGGCGGACCAGCCCGAGTGACTGGCCATCCACTGGTTCCACAGCACGATGTTCTGGCTGGAATCGAGCACCACCAACCCCAGGTTGGCCAGGCCCAGCACGCGTTCGAATAATTTTGGGTGAATCATGGACGGAGCTCCAGAGGCAGACGTGAATGGCGGCGGGCGGGCAGGGCGCGGGCGGTGGCATGCATGCGGTTCTTCCAGACGGTACAGGTTGCGGAAATGACTGGTGCAACGTTGCAAGATTATATGCGCTTGGGTGTCGGCTGCGGTGCATTGTTTCTCAAGGTGGCGCCGCTGGGGCGTTGCTTGCGGCGCCCCAGCCACAGCACCAGACCGGTGATCATGAAGGCGAGCGGCGCCAGTCCGCAGAAGGACACCAGCAACCGCCCCACCAAGCCGAAGGCTTCGCCGGTATGTAGCGGAAATTGCCAGTTGAAGAAGGTGTCGCCGGACGCGGCCTTCAGCGGGTCGCGCACCCGCAGTACCGCGCCACTGTAGGCGTCCACGCTGACGCGGGTGCTGCCGTCGCCCTCGCGGATTTCGTCCGGCTGGCGCAGGCGGATTTCGTAGGGTGCCTTGGCCGAGCCGAGCGACAGGCGTGTCAGGCGGCCTTGCGGCACGCGCTGCTGGGCGATGTCCATTGCTTCTGCCACGCTGATCGTCTTGCGGCCCTCGGCCGGCCCATTGGCGGCCTTGCCTTCATGTTCCAGCGTCGCCACCGCGGCCACCGCCGGGCGCACCCAATCGGGCAGGTTCATTGCCAAGCCGGTAAAGCCCAGCACGGCCAGTACGGGCGTCATGAAAAAACCGGCCGTGCGGTGCAAGCTGAAGTGGAACTGGCGCGAAGTGGGCGCGCCCCGTACGCTCAAGGCCTTGCGCAGGCTGGCCAGCGTGTGCTTCGGCCACCACAGCACCAGGCCCAGCAGCGATGTGATTGTCAGCAGCAGGCCGCTGATGCCGGTCACGGTCTTGCCGACGTCTCCCGCGTACAGGTAGCGGTGCAGGTGGAACAGGGACGGCATCAACAGTTCGCGCGACAGGCCGAATTCGCCGTAGTTGCGTTCGCCCAGGATGTCCAGCGTGTAGCGGTCCAGCATGACCTGGCGCGATGTGCTGGTGGCTAAGCTGCCCTTGTCCTTGTTGGGCTTGCGGTACCAGGCCACGTAGACGTCGTCCGCCGCATAAGGCAGCTTGAGCATCGTGGGCTTGCCGTAGCCGGGCGCATCCATCAGGCGTTCGACGGCGGCCTGCGCCTGGGCCGGCGTAGGCGCCACGTCATGGTTGCCGGCCGCGCCGCGCGAGCGCAGCAGGCCAGGGTTCAGCGCGCCATCAAGTTCATCGGTCCAGGCGATCAGCACGCCGGTCAGGCCGGCCGTGACGAAGATCGCGCCGAAGAGCAGGGACACATACAGGTGAATAGTGCGCAGCCGCGCACGCAGCAAACCAGTCAACATATTTTCTTGGAAGTAATGAAAAGTGCTTGTTATTATAAATGATAATGATTATCATTTGCGTTCCATTTTGTATCTTATTGTTTAGGAGTGACTGTATGACCACGCTGAATCCCCTGGCCCGTGCCGTGGCACTGGCTTGTCTCGCCTTGTCCGGTGGCGCGGCGCTGGCGCAAAGCGCCGACGAGCCGATCAAGGAAGTGGTCGTGACGGCGACCCGTAACAGCAAGAGCGTGGACAGGATACCCGGCGCCATCAGCGTGATTTCGCAAAAAGAACTGGAAGCGCAATACCTGCTGGCGGATGATCCGTCGGCGGCGCTGGCCACCTACATCCCCGGCTACGCGCCCAGCCGCCAGAAAATGAGCTCGACCGGCGAATCGCTGCGCGGCCGCAACGCGCTGATCCTGCTGGACGGCGTACCGCAAACCAACCCACTGCGCGGCGGCATGCGCGAAGGCTATGTGGCCGATACCGCCATCATCGAGCGGGTGGAAGTGATCAATGGCGCCTCGGCCATGCAGGGCATGGGCGCCACTGGCGGCATTATCAACTACATCACCAAGTCGCCGAAAACGGATGGCACCACCCAGTCGGTCAACATGCGCATGTCCTCCCAGTTGCGCGGCGACAGCCTGGACTGGAAGACCGGCTACACCTTGCAGCACAAAGCGGGCGATTTCGACTTGCTGGCTTTCGGCGGCATCCAGCAGCGTGGCCTGGGCTACGACGGCAGTGGCCGCGCGCTCGGCATCGAAACGGTGCAGGGCGACACCATGGATTCCCAGGGCAGCGACCTGTTCCTCAAGGTCGGCCGGAATTTTGGCGACCAGCGCCTGCAGCTGACCATCAACCGTTTCCGCATGGAAGGCGATGGCGACTATGCGCCGGTCAAGGCCGACTTTGCCGCAGGCATACCCACCAGTTCCACGGCGGGCACGCCGCCGGGCGCGCCGCCGCGCAACAAGGTGGAAACCAGCAGCCTCGAATACCGGCACAGCGACTTGCTGGGCGGCAGCTTCAACGCGCAGATTTTCAAGCAGGACTTCGCCTCCTTGTATGGTGCCACCAACACGTCGACATTCCAGGACATCGCGATCGCGCCGAAAGACACCCTGTACGACCAGTCCGAAGTGGTGGCCGACAAATACGGCGCCAAGCTGACCTACGTGCGGCCCGATACCCTGGTCACGGGCCTGGAATTCACGGCCGGCCTGGATTACCTGCGCGATCGCACCAAGCAGTGGCTGGCCGGCACGGGACGTACCTGGGTGCCGACCCTGGACTTCACGTCTATCGCCCCGTTCACGCAGCTCGAATATGAAATCGGGCCGCTGACCGTGCGCGGCGGCGTCCGCCATGAAGATGCGAAACTGGATGTCGATACCTACACCACGCTGGCCGCCTACAACAGCCGCGTGGTGCAAGGCGGCCAGCGTTCGTTCACCAAGAACGTGAAGAATATCGGCGCGGTGTGGCGTTTCAGTCCGAACTGGTCGGCCTTCGTTTCCAGCGCGGAAGGCTTCGGCTTGCCGGACGTGGGCCTGGTGCTGCGCGCCGTGAAACTGCCCGGCCAGTCGGTCGCGACGCTGTTCGACATGGAACCTATCGTCACCCGCAACAATGAGATTGGCGTGAACTGGCGCGGTGCCATGGGCAGCCTGAGCGCGTCGGTCTACGATTCGCGTTCCAAGCTGGGTGGCGTGCTGCGCGTGAATGCCGCCGGCATCGGCCAGCTCGATCGCGTGCCGACCACGGTGCGCGGCTGGGAAGTGTCGGGCGAGCTGCGCACGTCGAAGCAGTTGTCGGCGTTTGGTTCGTACGCCCGCACCATGGGCAAGACCGCCACCGCCGCTGGCGCACCGATGGACGTGGCACTGGGGGCGCGCTCGCAAGGCCCGGACAAGCTGGTGGCCGGCGCCAACTGGCGCTTCTTGCCCAAGGCGAATCTGCGCCTGCAGGCGACCACGCTGTTCGACCGCGATATCAATATCGGCCGCACGGTCGGCACCAGCAACCTGGAGGAGCATTTCAAGGGCTATACGCTGGCGGACCTGGCGGGCAGCTACGATTTTGAATGGGGCAAGCTGGGTGTGGGGATCGAGAACCTGGGCGACCGCCAGTACGTCGGCTACTATCCGCAATCGGCCAGCTACAAGGATGCGACGTCGTACTTCGCGGGGCGGGGGCGGACTTTGTCGGTTAGCTTGACGCGCAGTTTCTAGGCGAGGTCGTAGAAGCGCGCGTTGGCCGGTAGCGACACGCTGGCTTAGGCCATCTTGCGCGGCTGGACCGAAAGGATCTGGTCAAGCTCAGCTTCATCAAGTACACGGCCAGCTGCCAGATCCTCCAGACCCTCAAGGGCGCCTTGGACAAGGACCAACCCCGCGTGCTCGGCTTCAAGCGCATGGTAGTAGTCGAGCTTGCGGGCATCAACCAACGCCACGTAGGCGTTACCGTTCTTGGTCAGTAACTTTTCCGTGCCGTGGTTGACTATGTCCGCAGCGAGTTCGGTAAGCCTGACCTGAGCTTCACTGATGGGGATCACGTCGATGACGTGCTCGCTCATGGTGCTCTCCTGGTGCGATATCGATTGAGGGATAGTGTAACGCATTCAGTATGAGTTTTTTTGCGGACGGTCAGGGACGGGCGTATGTGTCGGCTCGTCGGTCGGGCTTGGGACGTACCTTGTCGGTTAGCTTGACGCGCAGTTTCCAGGCGCGTGAAGATTGAGTTTCATGCGTAGGCCAGATCCCGCTCATCCGCTTCCAGCTCAATGGTTGATGTCCATTTGGAATTCGATTCCGTGACAATGATTCTGGCTTTCGCGATGCGGTCTATGGCGGTCAACAAGCCAACCGCCGTCGCGCTCTTGCTGGTTCCATCATGTCGCTCGATGAAAACCAGCCGTAGCGCGGCGTCCACCAGCTTGGGTACTTTTCCATATTTTTCCCATTTGGCTACGGCCTGTTCGGTGTAGCCGAACAGCTTGCCCAGCGATTTTTGAGATAAGAGCAGCGTTGTGCGGATGAAGCGGAATTCCGTACCAGTCAGCTTTCCCGGCTTGTCGCACAAGGCGCGGCAGATCGCCGCCGCCAAGCCGTCCAGGTTGTGGAAGGAAACACCTTGTCCATAGGGCGTGTTGTGCTCGGTGTAGCCGTTCTTGAGCCAAACGTTGCGCAGGCCGCCATCGGTATAGTGATACATGCATTTCTCCTGCCCGTTGCCAGCACTTCGATCATTCGCCATCCGAGTTCTTGAACAGGATGGCAACCATTGCAGGCAATGCACTTGTATTGATGGAGCAAGGTGATTGAATTACCACATGAGGCATCCCCACCCATTTTACCGGAATGCGCCATGGCTGCCATTCTCCAAGTCGAATCCACGCTGACTGACCGCTACCAAACCACGATACCGGAAACCGAGGTCGTGCTGTCGCGCGCCGAGCCGGTTGACGAACACGACCCGGTACTTGGTCAGTTTCTCGATTTTTTGGCCTGCGACATCGCCAGCCATACAGAGTACTTGCAGTTATGTACTGGATTGTTAGAGAAGTGGCACGCTGATCTAAGGGGCACCTCGAATAGCCGGAGATTCGAGAGCGCGTGCTGAAAAAGTCTCGGCGTAAGCGGTGTTTCAGCTCTTGGGCGTGCCAGCTTTACGGCCGTTCGACGGCCCGCGCTGGCCATTTTCTGCGGTTCGGGCGGACCTCGGGCGTCAAAACGCCACGATTCCGGCCTCCTTTAGGTAGGTAAAGCGCTGCAAGTTGTCGGTAGCGGTTTTCCAGTTCAGGTGCAACGTGGCGTGCGCCAGGCCAATCGTGCGTAGTACCTTGCCGCCCAATTGCGCCAGGCCAGCGAAGACGTGCTCGACACGGGCACGCGGTTTGGCGATACGCTTGTTATGCCGTTCCTGCGCCTCGGACAGCGGTTTGTCCTTGCTGCCTTTGCGCTGGATATACATGCGCCAGCCTCGGCCCTTGAGCCGTGCTTCACGCTCGCCGGCAACATAGCCCTTGTCAGCATAGATTTCGCGGCTGGTGTTGCCCGGATCAATCACTGCCTCAAAGTGCTGGGTGTCGTGCTCGCTGGCGGTGCTGACCTTGATCTTGCGAATGAACTTGTGGTGCTTGTCGGCATTGGCCGAGAGCTTGTAGCCGGAGTAGGACTTGCCTTGTTTCTTGGCCGAGCGGGCCTCAATGTCTTTCTGGCGCCGCTTCGCAGGCTGCAAGTCGGCCGGCATCGCGTTCTCGCTCACGATGGCTTCCCCCCCCTTGCTGATCGACTCCTTGGGTGTCTGTACGATGCTCGCGTCGATCATCTGCCCGCCGCGCGCCATATAGCCGTATTTCGACCACTGGCGGTTGACCGCGTCAAAAATGCTTTCGCTGGCGCCAGCTTGAATCAACCGCTCCTTAAAAGTCCAGATCGTGGTCCGGTCGGGAATCGGGCTGCTGTGGCGCAGCAGCCCGACAAAGCGTTGAAAGCTGAGGCGGTCGAGCAATTGGAATTCCATTTGCTCATCGCTTAAATCGAAGAGCTGCTGAATCAGCAACACGCGCACCATCTGTTCTGTCGGGAACGGTGGGCGGCCACCACGCTCACGCCCGGGGCGTGGCGCGGCCGCATCGACCGCTGCGGCCAGCGCAGTAAAGTCGACATGCTGCTCCAACACCCGCAGCGTATCGCCAAGCTCGTTGAGCTTCGCTTCACGCTCCTGCTCGGCAAACAAGCTGTGTGTGATCATCGGAATCAAGTCAGAATCGGGTCATTGACATCATGCCAGAGCTGGGGTGGTTTTTCGGGGTACCATAACTGTCCGAGCAATGCTCGCCCGGACAGTTAGTCATAGTTATCCATGAGGTCTATAAAAGTTTGTGGTTAGCTTCAAAACCGGAATGAGACATGAATGTTCTATAAAGATTCGACTCGCCGCTAGTTCCTGGATTAAAGCGCGTAGTAGTAAATTCCTCATCGTTGATATCTATTTTTTTAAAGATGGATAAAAAATCAGATTTCGAAGGAATTTCATTTTTCCAGCGCAAACTTATATAAGACGGCTTAAGGAATCTCATCAAGGCACGGAATCCATTTGTTTTATTCAAAATTAAACCGTCACCACCATTAACCCAAGCCGTTGGCCAACGTTCTGCTACAGCCCCGAAATAGTTCGCAAGTATGTCGGTGATTTCTAGATCTTTGTTTTTAATAAAAAAAGATCTGAAAATTAGTTTATTGGCTTTCGATTCATCAAATTTTGGCGTGCCACGCCTACGATACAAATCTCGGTCAGCTACTTTGTCCTCCGTAAGATACCCTATTAAAGCCTCTACGAATGTGGCCTGCGTAAGGGTTTCTTTAAACTTCCCTTGCGTCGCAGTGCCCAGGCGTTTTATTTTTGAATAAAATGGACTTTCTTCATACGCATTCAACGCAACTGCAATTTGATGGCATGTTTTTTGTGGGCTGCGAGCTTTTGATAATTCAAAGAGGTCATATACCAAGCTTTTATTGACCTTGGTCTGCGCTAAATTTACAGTTGAGAAGATGTATGCCTGGCTTTCAACATCCATGTCAACGAATATGCTGACATTTACATCAAATTGCTCACCCGTGAATTCTTGCAAGCCGGCGATACGATGTTGGCCATCAAGAACTTGGGCAATGCGTGTTAGTTCAATATTTTCTTCTTCACTATCGGTAAAATTGCGCAATATCAACCTATTCTCGGCCTCAATATACTCAACGTATCGTCCGTCAATAGCGAGGATAATTGCAGTTGGGAAGCATGCATCCACAGTATTTACATACTGCCCAATTTCCTTAACGCGTGTTAAGGATAGCGGGCGTTGAATGCCTAAATATTGTTCAAATTGCCGATCATCAGCCATTCGCCGCACATCTGAGTACGTGATTTGGCACAGAATCTTTGAATCTATAGTAGCAATAAAGAAATCACCAATAGGTTGTCGCAACTTGAGGCAAGGGATGGATTCCTCAAAATTTTCCACCAATATGCTTTGTTGTTTCACGATTCTTGTCCTTTTTTCTTCGCGTGTGCAGCCCACTCATCGGAGAACTCTTTGTCTTGCTTCGGCATTAAAGCATCCGCTGCGCCTAGCATCTTCTGGTACACGATGGCTGTATAGCGTAAGACTAGTGCAAGGCCAAAAACGAAGTATGACCAATTTCGTACTCTGTCCATGTTTAAGCCAATGTTGAGGTTGGCTACCACTTGTAATTTCAAAAGGCCAAAGATTACTGCCGCGATGATCGCGAACGCCCATAGTGCATAAACGTGCCAAATTGCCCCAGGGAATGGGCTTTTACCATTTCGATCCTGCATCGCGGCGAGAAGAATGGGGCCAGCAAACGATACCGAAAAAGTCAAAAGTTCGCCGTTCGATACCGTTTTCAGAATCATGTCCGACGTGGTTGCTGTCGAGTAAAGTGCTAGCACGCTCATGATGACAACAGTGACCCAGAAGGTCAGTGTTGAGAAAGTAATTGTTAAAAAGAAATCCTTTATCGCGGAAGCGTGATCTTTTCGGCTGCAATCTGCAAGACCACCTATTAGTGGAAACGGTCTTAATATTGCCCTAAATAAATTAGATATCATCTTTAGACAATTTGTTAAATTCATGCTTTTATTCCGAGACGATAAGGAGTTCCTCGTAAGCCTTTCTGGCTGAAGAAGAACCAGCAATAACACTCATTCTCGATACAGGGCTAAGCGTAAAACCTATTTCATAAAGCGATCTAACACTTTCATGGTTGGCATTGGTCATGATAATTTTCGCCCCGCGTGCGGCCGCTCTTACAAGTGCATCACGAAGGCGAATTTGGTCTTGCCACGAAAAAATATTTTCGTTGTATTTTATAAAGCCGTTGTGATTATGGTGAATTGTATAGGGAGGATCCGCGAAAATCACATCGTTCTGACCTGCAAGATTAATAGTTTCCTCAAAATCTCGGCAGTATAGTTCAGCACGACTTAACAGTTCAGCTGTAGCTGGGAAATTGTCCGTATCTAAAATGACTTTAGTTTTTGTCCCAATCGGAACATTAAAATTGCCAGTTAAATTAACTCGGTAGAGTCCGTTCCAGCAGGTCCTGTTCAAATAAATAAATTGTGCGGCGCGGGTGTGCTGCGCTCGGAGGACCTTGCCTCGGACTTCGTAGTAGTAATCTTTTGAATGTTGCCGATGATGTTGACGCAAAACGGTGCTAACTTTTTCAGCATCGTCCCGAATGCTTACGTAGGCGTTAATCAGCTCGCTGTTCAAGTCGGACAACACTGCGGCCTTCGGCTGCAAGGAGAAAAAGATGGCTCCACTACCTAGGAAGGGTTCGTAGTACGTCGAAAAGTTCGCAGGAATAAGGTTCAGTACATGCTCGGCCAGCCAGCGTTTGCCACCAGCCCACTTGAGGAAAGGAAGATGCGATGGCGTGGAAGCTTGAGTGATGGCAGTTGCAGTCATGGGGGGGGTAGGTTCGTGGGCCAAGGGCGGACGTTGTTGAAATTCACGCTACATGGCTAAGCGCCCCATCTTACTTCATCCAGCAACATATTGGTACTTTTTAGCAATAGTTTCAACTTGGAAGCTGAGGTTCTGCAGCAGAATCCCGTTCAAATAACCGAGTCGTTCTCATTGGCTAAGCCATCTAAATTGCGGAAGTTCAGCATTTCACCTGGTGAAACACCTAGGCAACATTACCACGTTACCAGATGAGCAGGGGCTAGTGGCAGCACCCGTTGCTGCACGTTTTCCTATCAGTAGTGGTCATCTCTGATTCTATTTTTATTTTTTCCCAACCCTTAGAATTCATTGGTAAAGGAAGCGATATGGCAACATGCGGATGTGCTAGGACGTCGGGTGTTGAACGGGTCGCAAGGGGGGATCAGATTGCTAGATTGGAGAGCGTGCGGGCTGTACTGACCTGCATGGTGGGGCCGATCCGGTTTTTT
Organism: Rugamonas apoptosis; assembly: GCF_014042355.1. Lineage (GTDB taxonomy): Bacteria > Pseudomonadota > Gammaproteobacteria > Burkholderiales > Burkholderiaceae_D > Rugamonas > Rugamonas apoptosis. The sequence continues at coordinate 9,497 of NZ_JACEZU010000011.1, read as the reverse complement.
GACCTAAACTGCGGATGGCTGTAGATAAATCAGAATTCAATCAGAATTTTTCGAAAAGTAACTTTCTTGGCGAATTTTTGCTGGATAGATGACGCTGGCGCAAAATCGCCAAAGGCGATTTTGGAGTCAGATGAATCGGAGAGCCGCCCGCTTGCAAGCGGGCGTCGTTCCGCTGGCGGGCCGCATGCGACCCGAAACCCCAGCTCCACCCCGCGTCCGGCTGCGCCGTCCGCGGATTCGATTCCCGCTCGTCGAACACTCCGAACAAAAACAAAGGGCCCCAAGCGTAGCTTGGAGCCCTTTGATTTTGTTCGGTGGTGGAGACGGCGTCTACCGAATCTAAGTGAAATTGTTCTTTAAAATCATATGGTTGATGATCATTAATGGAGTTCGATTTTCCATAATACCCCCTGTAATACCCCTATTCGTACGGGATGCTGCTAGACAAGACTGGAGGTCCTTTCATTTGTTGTTTGTTGCAAACATCAAAGCATTCTGCATTCAAAGTGACCTGGCTTACTTTGCAGCGCCAAAGGCCTTTCTTAGGAAAGGGCCTCCATCTTGGCAATGGCCATATCCAGTACTTTCATTCCCGCATGATCGAAGTTCACTTGCGCGCGAGGGTTCTTTCCACCTTCAATTCTCAAGATTTTGCCTGTTCCGAACCTTTGATGGTAGACCTCTTGGCCAGCCTTGAATTTGGGGCTGAAAGGCTTCACGCCTTGGCCATCATTGAGCACGTCTCCGTCCTTGTATGTCGCCCCACCGGAGTCAGCTATTCTGTGAACTAGCGACTCCAGTGTCTCAAGTCTAAGGAGCGTCTCTGACTCTTCTGGTGCGTTGGTCTTGATTGGAGATTTAAAAGTGGTTGGAATTGCACTCAGAGGATTCGTCATCACTTCTTGGATTGCCTTTGTTAAGGCCGCCCGCAGTTTGTTCCCCCAATCAGGATGGTCTTTGTCATAGAGCAAAACCCGAATCGAGCGAAGATCGAAAGGAACGTCTTCGATCGATTTTGAGATCAGGATCACGGGTTTAGAAATTGCGTGCGCGAGTCCTAGTTCATAGAACACGTTCGGATTCCGATCGGTAAGCTCAGCAACTAAGAGATCGGCGTCGCGGATGCCTTGCCATATGTCGTCAACAATAGTGGTTGGTCGGTAAAGACTGTCGCCGCGAACCGCAAATAATCCGCAATCCTCCAGTGCTGGCTTGATGATGTGCGAAAAATATGTGTCAAACGGCTCTCCAAATGGCGAGATGACGAAACTGGTCTTCAACTCTGGCTTGCTCATATCAATTTTTATATGTGTATCCGTAAAAGTGGGTGGGAGAGTGAGGCTGAGTTCACCTTGCTAATTTTTTTGCGTCTTTGGCTTCTTGGATCGACGACGCTTCAGTATTTCTTCCAGGGCCGCAGCCATCTGCACGATTTCGATGTCCGTGGCCTTTGCGATGCACTCCAGGGCATAACCTCGCTGTAGACGCGCCCAGGCTTCTTCCGTAATGAAGAAGTCTTGCATTCCGACTTCCAGCGCCACGGCAAGCCCGTGCAATGTCTCGACAGAGGGATTGAAGACTCCCGATTCAATTCGGCTTAATGATTTTGGGTCGATACCAGCGGCTTCTGCTGCTTCGATCTGGCTAACCCCTTTTTGCTTACGAATTTGCTTAATCCTGTCACCAAGAACCGCGTTTGTTGTCGTCATAACGATGTGGCCTGAAAAATGGCCACTTCACCAGACGGCAGGCAAAGTGAGAACCGCACAAACGTCACCTAAATTTCAATTAGGTGATGTTCCGCGTATAATTGAAGAAATTAACACTAATTTTTTCAACAGGAAACAGAGGTCATACATGAACAAAACGGGTGGAGTGATCGGCATCATCGCAGGTATATTCGCCGTCATAGCGGCGCTAGTCACTTTAGTCTTCGGTGGCGTGGCATCGGCATTTCAAGCTGAGCGTGCAAGCACCGTAGTAGGGCTTGGCTGGGGGGGCGTGATCTTTTCATTTTTGGTGATCGTATTTGCCGCCATTTCGTTTTCGAAGGCGAAACCGGCTGGATGGGGGCTCATAATTTCGGCTGTACTTGGTGCAGTGTTGGGCGGCACGTTTGTAGCAATCTTCATGGCACTGGCGTTCATCGGGGGCATTTTGGTGTTGACCAGTGCGAAGCCGAATCCATCTATAAGTGCGACAACCGATGTATCCGCAACTTTGCACAAGGGTGGAGGTAAGGGATGGCTTATAGCCATCGTGGCTGTTCTGGTGGTCATTGGTAGTGGTGGCGTAGTTTCTATGCTTGGCACCAAGGACCAAGCATCCGAGCCTGTCGTGGAAGCGCCAGTCGGCGTTGGCGCTCCGCAAGCAACTGTGGCTGCTGGAGCCAGTGCGGAAGCATTGGCTAAGTTAGTACAAGCCGACGTAACAGGCCCAGAAGCGAATAAACTGACTGAACTAGGGGCAGCCCCGCCCGACAATCAAATGGCCGCCTTCATGCGCCTTTCGGGTACTGAAAAAGTCACGGAAGCACCACAGGCGGCGCGAAGCAAAGCAGTGCTAGATGCTATGACTAAGGCGAAAGGCACTGTAATCATATGGGATCTGGTGGTTGATAACATCAAGCCTGCTGGTGCTGGCGCTTTTCATATTTCTACGAAGTGCGACGAACTAGCAAACCGAGTAACGCCACCAGCACAGGTGCAGATGGCGCAGCCGGATACCAATGTGCTGCTGTCGTCGCGCACCCCAGATGAAAGCAAAGTGATCGAAAGCCTGCCAGGGTGCAGCGTGATCAAAGTTAAAGCGGTCGTCGCAGGCTTCGATGCCAACACCAAAAAAGTCCAGTTAAATCCCGCCATCATTGTTAAAGCAGGCGGCTACGATGCTCATGACGTCAAAATTGCAGGAAGCAGCGAAGTTCCGGCACCAATATCAGAGATACGTCCCTCAGTTCAAGAAACACCCCACAGCGAAGCCGAGGAGAAGGATGCCATTCTTTCAGCCCGAAATGCTCAACCAATGGACGATCCTGCTGAACCTGACCATAAGCGTCTGTATATCGTAGATGCGGAATTGAATAGGGTCTATGCAGGCCTCATCAAAGGCTTGCCCGCAGAAAGGCGAGCAGAACTCAAACAGTCTGAAATTGCCTGGATTCGAAAAAAGGAAGCCACATGCAAACAAGACTTGAAATGCACCATTCAGTTTACTGAACAGCGCCTAGTCGAATTAAACAAGTTCTAGCAGTTCGGGGAACCCTAAAAAGAAAAACGGTGAGCAGAAATGCTCACCGTTTTTTATTTGCATTCATATTTTTTGCATAAATTGCTAGAAAGCAGGCAGGCTCAACCCAAGCGCACAAATTTCATGAGGTTGCAGCTTGGATTTTTCCTGACACCGAGCAATGGTTGAGTTATAGTTATCATTGCCCAACATCAACAGCCACGCTCAGAATCCCCATACTAAAAGGAATACACTGATGGGAATCAAAGAAGATACTTGGAAGAACAGAATCGCGGAACGGTCTGACTTGTCGACATGTGTCGTACATTTGACAAGGGTCGAAAATAACAAAAATGTAAAAGATGAGAAGCTTTCCTTGGCAATTCTTTTGATTAAAATTCTGAATGATAGAAAGATCATTGCCAGTACAACCACTAGCGGATTCATTGTGGGAAAAACCCCAGCAGTTTGTTTTCAAGATGCACCATTGACTGGTATTGCGCAAAACATCCTATATGAACAAAAGTACAAAAAACAGAATCCTGATTCGAAGGTCCGCTATAACGGCGCTGGGGTGATGTTTCCAAAGCCATATGCCTTTGAAAAGGGGGCTCGCCCAGTAGTGTACGAACCAACGACAGCAGCAAAAAAGATTCTTCCTGAATCAGAGTACTGGAGAATTGTAAACCTGGAGTTGGGCAAGACGGATAATTTCATTGATTGGACACACGAGCGAGAATGGAGGCATCCTCAGGATTTCAATTTCGATATTGAGGAGGCGATTGTTCTTTTGCCAAATTTTAAACAATATCAGTTGTTCATGAAGGAATGTAAAAAGCAAAAGCTTGATTATCCGGAGCGATTGAAGGGGGTGATAAATATGGGCGCGGTAGCATACTAACAAAGTGTCCTCACGTAGTTTGGTAAGGCCGAAATTCCACTCGGTTTGCAAGGCGTTTTTCGACAGCACCGCCATTGTGCCCTACTCAATAAACATCTCTCTACAACAAGGAAAAGTCGTTCCCGAGCTTGCAATTGCAAAGCAAAAGGCAACAAAAATCCAAAGCAAGCCGAGTCGGCTTTGCTTTGGATTAAACTCGTAGCACAACAGCAGATGTTTGCGTGCGGAATCAAGACAAGGACAACTGACCGCGTCTACAAGCTGATTCCGGTATTGTGGGTGGAGACGCAAGCTTCGATTTACTCTTTTGCTCGCGTGATGGTGGGTTGCTAAAGCGCTCTAGCATGTACTGTGGATTGGGGTTTTGGAGGTACTTAGGTGAGATATAACTGGAAGGGGTCAAGCGAGATGGAAAATGGCACACTTCCAGTAAAAGAGTGCCATGCTCCTTCGTCATATATTTGAACCATTTTTCTGGGGTCCAAGCCTTCTTTATCGTGCTCCGTGGCCTACACCATTCCTTATTTCCCAGAGTGGCTTCCACTATCTGCATTCCTTCTTTTTCAGTCATCCAGCCAGGTAGTGCGATGGCCAAATTCAGATGAAGCAATTTGTATTTTTCCTGGCCTTCAAGACTGCAAAGCAGTGGTGCCATTTTCTTGTAGCGCCTATATGCAGTATCGTAAATTGCTCGATTGATTTCTTTTTTGACGACTTGGATCAGCTTGACGACTTCGGATTCGGTAAGTGCCTGCAACGTATTATCTTCGCGTTTTCGCCACTGTTTGAGAGTTTGAACCACGGCCAGAATTTTTTGCCCGTTAGACTCCTCCATGAACGTTTCCACTGCCCATTTAACTAGCGTCCTATCTGCATCTCTGTCTCGTTTTGATATTTGCAAGATATTTCCTTTCCTTGATCTTTAGCGAGATAAGGCTGCACTCTGCAATCGCGAGATGATGAAATTATCAATGTCAGTTTCTCGCCAGCGTGTTGCCTTGCCACTTCCAAAGAGCGGGAAGCTCCGAGGGAAAGTTGGATCATCTTTAAGCTTTTGCCAAACAGTGGATACGCCGATGCCTAATTTCTGAGCTACGTCACCAACCTTCAGGCATCGCATTGGTTGATGGGGGATTTGAGTATGACTTTGATTCGTTTGCATTAGTGACTCCATATTCGAAATGAATAAAACACGTACTCGACCGGAATCGGTAGTGCGAAGGAGCATTGATCGATTGAAAGCGCAAATATCCCTTCGAAAAGGGAGTGGCTCATAAAGGGGGATCTATAGGAAGGTAGGCTTGCCAACATCGGAGAACGTCAGCGAGGTGCGCATTATTTCTTAAAAATTTCCACTTGTCAAGAATTTTTGGTGCATGCGATTGACTTTCAAAGTTGTCTTTGCGTCCAGAAAGGCATGCCTGTGAAGCTTGGCATCCTGTTATGCCATATCTCAGTACTGGAAGACCTGAACAACGCGTACAAGATGGCACGAGCCGGCTTCGAGATCAACTTCCAGCAAATAACACCCAGAAGGATGGAAGTGACCTTCGCTCTGAGCTCCATGTGCCGTCTGCAAGTTGATCGGGACGCGTAACGCAATCCAAACGAATATGCAACAAACAACGGCTGACTTGTGAAAAAATAGATACGGCGATTTGGAAGGAGCCAGGGATTAATTTAAACTTGTAAGCCTTTGAGATAAACAAAGAAATCGCCATAATCTAAAAATCCAAATCCAAATCCAAATCCAAATCCAAATCCAAATCCAAATCCAAATCCAAATCCAAATCCAAATCCAAATCCAAATGTACAAAAGGGGCTCAAAATGTAGCCCCTTTCACATAGTAATCTATATCGTCAAATTAAAGACTGTTGACTGTAATAACGCTAATTATAATCAGCTGTTTTCCAATATGGTTACTGGAACAATAGTCGGGAAAGATAATTTTTACTTCCCGATCTTTGCTTTAAAAGCAGCTTGGATACATTTTCCTACAATTTCGAAGAATTTGCTACTAACAACACAGTAAACAAGCGAAATCTTCATTTTTACATTAATAATTGCAGCCTTGTACTTTCTTTTTTCTTCTAACGCTTGATAATATTCGTGCAAGAACTCCGCATGCAAAGGCTCAATCACATGTTCGACCGTCTTTTTACTACAAACCATTTCGAGCATCTTGAAAATTTGATAGCCCGGAGCCGACTCAATTTTAGGTGCCTCCCCACCTTTTTTACGTGCAAATAAGACGTTTCTTATATATCTTCGTAGGATAAGTTCTGATTCCAGCGCAGCACGTTTCGCTGCTTCATTAGAAACCTTTGCAGCCCGCTTAGAATTTTCGCTGCTCCATACGACGTAATTTTCATACCTATTTAAAATTTCCGTCCTAGAGTCTTTTTCGTTCCTTTCTTTTGGAAAATAGTGTTCAACGTCCAATGACTCAGTATTAATTTCTTTTTTTCCTTCAACATCCTTGGGCGATCCTTGCGTCATTTTCTACTCCACAAAGTTGGTTTTGGTATTCAGACATTGCTGCTGTCCACGCTCGAATTTCACGCGTGCCGCTTCCAGTAATCTCATAGAGCCTTCTCGGCACTACTGAATCATTCATTTCTTTTCGAGATTTCAAGAATCCCTTATCCTCCAGTCTGCTAAGTGTTACATATATGGTGCCCAGCTTTAATTTCCCATCCGATTTCTTAACCATTTCCAAACCGTACATTTCTCGCTCGCCTGCAACCAGTAACCCAAGAATTACGGCCTCATTTTTTGATAAATTCATCTTTAACTCCTTGAAGTATTACAAAAGGTATCCAGCTAGCATTTCTGCCAACTCATAAGCTGGCCTTACGATCATCAAGTAGTTTATTGGCAGTCATAATTTTCTCCTGTGTATAAACATCATATAAATAAGAATAGGCTCTCACTAATAAAACAAACTCACTACAAAAGACTAACAAGACTAACGAATCAAACTTACTCAACCATGATATCATCTACTGCAATCATATCTTACAGCGACAATCATATAATTGTCAACCATCATATCGTAAAAAATTCCCGAACTGATCGGTGCTGATAGATCGTTCAAGCATCCAACAAGGCATACTTTCCATTCACTTCGGCTGCCTCCCTGCAAACCCGCATAATACCGTGTCCAGAAAGTATATATCTTGCAGTTTCTTTACATATTCCGATAAGCTCTTTATACTTCTCTTACACATTCACACATGAGGCAAGTTATGGGCAAGGGTCAGACGGTCGGTTATGTGCGGGTTAGCTCGGTAGGTCAGAACACTGTGCGTCAGTTGGACGGTATCGAACTGGACAAGGTATTCACGGACAAGTGCAGTGGTGGCGACACCAACCGTCCAGCCCTGCAGGCGATGCTGTCACACGTCCGCGACGGCGACACCGTAGTGGTTCACGAAATCAGCCGACTGGCCCGTAACACCTCCGATTTGCTGGCACTGGTGCAGCAGTTGACCGACAAGGGTGTAGCCATCACTTTCAAGAAGGAACAGCTTACCTTCACTGGCGACAAGGACAACGCCATGAACAAGATGCTGCTAACCATGCTGGGTGCTGTGTCTGCCTTTGAGCTGGCGATGATTAACGAACGAAGGGTAGAAGGCCAAGCCAAGGCACGCGCAGCAGGTACGCATATGGGCCGAAGTGCCAAGCTGTCGCCAGTACAGGCCACGGCAGTGCGTGAACGTGCTAGAGCAGGCGAAAACAAGACCGCTCTTGCAGCAGAATTCGGTATCAGTCGCGCTACTCTGTACGCTATTTTGAAGGCAGCACACCCAATCGGCGCATAGACGCCTCAATCATGGGCCTCACTTCCGCAGGGCAAGGATGCGCCCTCGCATCCGGGGAGAGTCGGTTTGGGGCTGCTCGCATGTGCATCCCGTTCTGCTCCTTCACATGCGCAATCCAGCAAGTCTTGATTACTCGCCCGTTCCTTGCGCGTACATCATCTTGAATTTGTTTGTAGGTCGCCACAGTCCCTCCTTCGATCTAATGAGGCAGCGTACACCTACCGAGCACCGCAGCGCCAGCGATGCCCACAAGATATTTTCCGCTTGGTGCCGTCGCCGTATATGGGCCCAGATCTGCGTCATAATTGAGCACCCCTTTAAACCCGCCAGGACTCCGCAATGGACCCGATCAGCAATCCGAACGTTCACGACCTACGCGGGAAGCACGGTGACATGCGGAATACCGTCCACTACCTCGATAACTGCATGTTCGTTGCGCATGATAACGACCTCGATAGAAACCGCATCCTGCGCTCCACAAGGCTGGTAAAGCGGTGTTCGTCATGCCCAAGTCAGTCAAAGACGAAGTTGACGCCCCTGGTACTCCAATACCGGCGAGGGACAAGGCAAGCGGCATGCTGTTCACCTTCCCCATAAATCCATCGACGGACGAGGAAAGAAAAAGAGTGTTGGTCGAAGAAATCATCATAGGGAACGGCAATCGTGATAAGTACCTTGCAGATGCCACCCATGTTGTCGAAGCTGGTGCGCGTCACGGCTATTTCATCACCACGGATGGTCGCATCAATGACAAGAGGGACGAACTCAAAGAGGTGTGCGGTGTCAGGGTCATCACACCAGCCGAATGGCTTAGCCTGTGGGATTGTCAATAGTTATGGTCGGAAAGCGCATTAAAACCTCTGCCGAGTAAGCGCTACGCTTAGCAGGCCACTTCCTGAAGCGATGAGTGCCCCGTCTGGTCCTGAGCGTCATTTCAAATTCGAACTTTCAATCCATGGACTCTGCAAGCAAGACGTGAACCGGCATCGTCGCGAGCACGTACTCGCCACTAACGACCTCCAAATTCCAAGCGCCAAGCACGTTAGCATCAAACGACAAAACCTGTGAATATAGAGCTCGAACGACTCCGTCGTCCAACTTTTCAAATTGGAAGTCATGCTGAAGCACGATATGCCCAGATGGATCTTTGATTCTTATCACGCAACCAATAACCGAAGGGGCTCTAAGGCCGGTTGTATGAAATACTGCAAATACCGGCCACTCCACCTTAAACGGAAGATTTGGAACTGTGTATGTACCCCAACCTCCGTCCAGGATCGTAACCAAGTTATTCTTCACCCGGATCATCTCGGCAAGCATGAGCGTTGTAATCCGAGCTCCGCCGTCTATCTCCAACTTCGTAATATTTCGCCTGAAGCCTGAAACGTCACCATGCCGCCCGGGTTTTCCAGGTGAGGTGTACTGTCAATAGTGGACACTTCCGTTTCAAGCCGCCAGCGCCTGTTTGCTGAAATCAGCGGCAAACGATGCTGGTGATACGTAGCCAAGGCGCGAGTGACGCCGCTGGCGGTTATAGAAG
>NZ_JACEZU010000010.1 GCF_014042355.1 Rugamonas apoptosis | reverse complement strand
CCCTATCAGCGATCACCAGCCACCCACCAAGTCCGGTGACAACACCCCCCGGATCATGGACGACTGGGGGCAACAATCATGCCGAACTTGGCTGGCCAAAACCTTGAGGATCAAGGTCTGTATATAGTAACGGGGATCAGGGGGCGGCTGTCAGGGCGCAGCGGAGGGGCAGAGGGGGCGTAACGGCAGCGGCGGGGCCGTTCAGGCGGCTCGCAAGGCTTCCACGATGCGCATGCGGGCGGCGCGCACGGCGGGCAGGAAGCCGCCCACCATGCCCATGATGAGGGCGAACACCAGCGTCTTGACGACGATGGCGGCGCTGAGCTTGAAGCCGAACGCCAGCTCCGAGAAGGACTGGAAATTGGTGGTGGAGAAGGACAGGAACTGCATCAGCGAGGCCAACGCCAGCCCGGCCGCACCGCCCAGCAGGGCCAGCAGCATGGCTTCCGTCAGGAACGCGGCCAGGATGCTGCGGCGCTGGAAGCCCAGCGCGCGCAAGGTGCCGATCTCGCCCACCCGGTTGGCCACTGACGCGTACATGGTGATGGTGGCGCCTATCATGGCCCCGATCGAGAAGATCACCGACAGCGTCAACCCGAGGATGCTGATGAAGTTCGACAGCGCCTTCGACTGGTCGGCGTAGAACACCTGTTCGCGCTTGGCCTCCAGCGTCAGGCGCGGGTCGCCTTCGATGTCGCTCTTGAACGCGTCGAAGTTGTTGGTGTTGGCCAGTCGCAGCACCATGGCGGAATAGGCGTTGCGGCGGAACGCTTGCATCAGCTGGTCGGCGTCGCCCCAGATTTCGGAATCGAAGCCGCTGTTGCCGGCGTCGAACAGGCCCACCACGGTCCATTCGCGCTGGCCGAAGCGCAGCTTTTCGCCGATGCCGGCGCCGGCGAAGCGGCGCGCGATGCTGGCGCCGGCGATGATCTCGGAGGCGCCCGGATGGAACATGCGTCCGCTGGTCAGCCGCACCTGGGGCCGCAGTTGCAGCCCGCGCGGGTCCACGCCGCGGATGATGACGTTGGACGGCTTGTCCGAGTCGCGCTTGTTGAGCGAGATGAGCACCACCGTCTCCTTGGACAGCATGGCCTGGCCGTCCGGCCCCCGTGCAATGGCAGGGTGGCTGGCCGTGATGTTGGCCTGGGTGCGCTCGATGCCGCTCTGGATCTCGGTGTCGGCCGCGCGCCGGATCACCACCACGTTGTCGTACTCGCCGGTGGTCACCAGCGTACTGCGCAAGCCTTCGTCGAGCATCAGCACGGTGGCGAACACGAATACCACCAGCGCAAGGCCAGCCGCCGTCAGGCCGGTGGTCAGGCGGCGGGTCCACAGGTTGCGGGCGATGTAGGAGAGCGGGATTTTCATGGCGTCATCCGATGCTGCGCAAGCCTTCGACGATGTTGACGCGGCTGGCGCGGATGGTGGGGGCGATTCCCGCCACCACGCCGATCGCCAGCGCGGCCAGCACCTGTTGCAGTACGGTTTGCGCCGACACGTCGAACACGGGGAACATGGTGCCCATCTTGGCCGCGAAACCGGCCGCCACCGGGAACAGCAGGGCGATACCCAGCCCGGCGCCGCACAGGGCCAGCAGCAGCGATTCGCCGAAGATCATCAGCGCCAAAAAGCCGGGGCCGAAGCCGAGCGCCTTGAGCGTGGCGTATTCGCCCAGCCGCTCGCGCGCGCTCATGGCCATGGTGTTGGCCATCACGGCCATGATGATCAGGATCACCACGTAGGACACGACGCGGATCGCCACCACGATCGCTTCCGACATGGACACGAAGCCTAGCTGGAACGCCTTTTCCGTCTCCGTCAGCGTCTCGGCCAGCGAGTTGCGGAACTGGTTGTCGACGGCGGCCGAGATGGCGGCCGCGTTTTCCGGCTGGCCGATCTGCACCACATACACGCCGATCTGGTTGGCGCGGCGCGGCGATATTTTCTTGATCGTCTCGTTGATGTAATCCCAGTGGAAGAACATGGTGGAGGTGTTGGTGCCGCTCTGGCGGCCGTCGTAGATGCCGCGCACCACGAACTCCCACTGGCCGGGATAGATGGTGCCCCGGATGGGAATCACGTCGCCCACCTTGAAGCCATACTGGTCGGCCAGCTTGCGGCCTACGATGGCGCCCTTGCGGTCGCGCAGGAAGGCGGCGCGCTGCTCCTCGGGCAGCAGGTAGTCGGGATAGATGTCGAGGTAGCTCTGGCCGGAGATGGCGAATTGCGCGAAGAAGTTCTTTGGATCCTGGTACACGCCGCCGAACCAGTTGGCGTAGCCCACGGCCTTGACGCCTTCCACACCACGGATACGGGCCTGGTAGGACAGCGGCAGCGGGAATACCAGCGAAGTCTTGTTGCGGGTGACGAGCGTGGTGTTGGCCGCGCCTTCCGCGCCCGCATACCAGGCGTCGATCACCGTTTGCAGCAGCCCGAACGAGAGTGTGGCCACCACCAGCCCCAGCACCGTGAGTGCCGTGCGCAGCTTGTGGCGCAAGGCGTTCTTGGCGATCAGCTGCAGCGTGTAGAGCGGGGCCACCATGCGTCAGGCCACCCCTTCGGCCAGCAGCTCGCCTTTATCCAGGTGCACCATGCTGCGCGCGGCGGCGGCCGCGTTGGCGTCGTGGGTGACCATGATGATGGTCTTGCCCAGTTCCCGGTTCAGGCGCTGCAACAGGGCCAGTACTTCGGTGGCCGACGTCCGGTCCAGGTCACCGGTCGGTTCGTCGGCCACGATCAGGGCCGGGTCGGTGACGATGGCGCGGGCGATGGCCACCCGCTGCTGCTGGCCCCCCGACAGTTCGTTGGGCGTGTGGTCCATGCGGTCGGACAGGTTGACCATGGCCAGCGTCAGCTCCACCCGTTCGCGCCGCTCGCGCCGCGACAGGGGCGTGAGCAGCAGCGGCAGTTCCACGTTCTCGAACGCGGTCAGCACCGGCATCAGGTTATAGAACTGGAAGATGAAGCCGACATGGGCGGCGCGCCAGCGTGCCAGCGCGCTCTCGCTCATGCGGGCGATATCGAGGCCGTCCACCCGCAGCAGGCCGCTGTCCGGTTTATCGATGCCGGCGATCAGGTTGAGCAGCGTGCTCTTGCCGGAACCGGAGGGACCCATCAGGGCCGTGAAGTCGCCGGCCTGGATGGACAGGCTGATGTCGGTCAGCACCGGCACCACCTGGCCGCCGCGCCGGTAGGACTTGACCAGGTGTTCGATCTGGACGATAGGCGGCATGGCTTACTTCTTCGCCAGTGCGATGGCCTGGCCGTCGCGCAGGTTGGCGGCCGGGTTGAGCACCAGCTTGTCGCCGGGCTTGACGCCTTGCACGGCCACCAGTTCGCCCACCTTGGCGCCGGCCGTCACGGGCACCTGATGCACCTTGCCCGCGTCGGCCACGAACGCCACGGCTTTGCCGTCGCGGGTGGCGATGGCGCCCGGCTGCACCGCCACCACGGGCGCGCGCTCGGTGGCCGGCACCGGCTTGGACAGGAAGGCCACCTTGGCGCTCATGTCGGGCAGCACCCGGCTGTCGGGCGCGGCGAAGCGCACCTTGACCAGCAGCGTGGCCTTGCTGCGGTCCAGCGTGGGCACCATGCGCGACACGGTGCCTTCCAGGCGCAGCTCGGGGAAGGCGTCGAGCTGGATCTCGGCCGGCTGGTCGACCCGGATCTTGCTGATATTTGATTCGGACACGTCGGCCTCCACCTCCAGCGTGCTCATGTCGGCGATGGTGACCACGGCGCCCTTGCTGTCGGCGGCCGACGAGAACGGGGTGATGTTGTCGCCCACGTTGGCGCTCTTGGTCAGGATCACGCCGTCGAACGGGGCGCGGATCTGGGTCTGGTCCAGCGCCACCTGGGCCGACTGCGCGCCGGCCTTGGCGGCGGCGATGGCGGCCTGGTAGCCGGCGATGTTGGCGCGTGCCTTGTTCAGGCGGGCCTGGGCCGCGTCGTAGGTGGCGGTGGCGATGAATTTCTGCTGCAGCAGTTCGGCGCTGCGCTTGAAGGCGGCCTGCGCGTCCTGCAACTCGGCCTGGCCCTGGGCCAGGTTGGCCTGGGCCACCTGCACGTTGGCCTTGGCCTGGCCCAGCGTGGCGCTGACGTCGCGGTTTTCCAGCCGCGCCACCACTTCATCTTTTTTCACATGGCTGCCTTCCAGTACGCCCAGCCATTCCAGCCGTCCCGTGGCCTTGGAAGACAGGGCCGCCTTGCGCTGCGCCACCACGTAGCCGGTGGCGTTGAGCAGGGTGTAGTTCTGGGACGGGTAGGCCAGGGCCACCGTGACCGTCTCCACGTTGGCCGCGCCGCCCAGTTGGCGCGACACGACGGCCGCCGCGCCCACTACCACCACGGCCACCACCACCCAGCGCAGCCAGCGCCGGCGGGGGTGTGCGCCCGTTATCTGCGCCTGCGGGCCGCGTTCGATCTTGAGCTTGGAAATGTCAGGGTTTGCCACGGTTTGCCTCTGCGGTGGAATGGACGGTGCGACTGGCGTAAACAACATGACAATCTTGCTATATTGTCGCCGCGGGCGCAAGCGTGGTGACCTACGCGGGCGCAAGAGGTGAGCTTAAGACGTGAGCGCAAAATGTGAGCGTCAAGCGGTCGTCCGCGCGCTGCGTTACAATTTCGCCTTTCCCCTCCCGCGCCCGCATTGCGCCTGCATCGCCATGACCATCCCCGCACCCATCGCCGACGCGCTCGCGCGCGCCCACGCGTCCTGGCGGCCTATCCTGCGCAAAGGACTGGAAGCGATGATGGCGGCCGATCCGGCCTATTTGCCGGCGCTGGCCCAGGATCATTACCTGCCGACGGAGCAGCGCCTGTTCGCCGCCTTCGCGCTGCCGCTGGACCAGGTGCGCTATGTGTTGGTGGGCGAGGGGCCCTATCCGCGCGCCGAGAGCGCGACCGGGGTGTGCTTCATGGACGGCGCGGTCGGCAGCCTGTGGTCGGACGAGGCGGGCGGCGGCTTGTCCAAGCCCGTCAACAAGGCCACTTCGCTGCGCAATTTCATGAAGATGCTGCTGGTGGCCGACGGCCAACTGGCGCCCGACAACACGGCCGGTCCCGCGCTGGCGGCCGTGGCCGAGCGGGCCCGCCAGGGCGGCCATATCCAGACCCTGGCGCAGATGCAGGAAAAGTTGACTACTCAAGGATTTCTGCTGCTCAACGCGGCGCTGGTGTTCCGGCCCCATGTGGCGCCGGCGCGCGACGCCAAAGCATGGCTGCCGTTCTTCGAAACCGTGATGGCGGAACTGGCCCGGCTGGCCGAACCGGCGCCGGTAGTGGTGCTATGGGGAAAGATCGCTGAACAGTTGAATAAGTTGTCGGTGATGAAAGGTTTTCCACAGGTATGTTGCGAGCATCCCTACAACCTGAGTTTCATCGGCAACACGGCCATGCATGGCTTGTTCGGCCCCATGCGGCTGCTGGCGGCAGGACAAAGCCTCGCCTGACAAACTTACGCAAAGTTTGATATACTTGACTAAATCGATCAACTAATCAGGTTTTTTTTGGCTAGTTGAGTAGCGATATTCTAACCGAGTTGAACCGAGGTAGTGATGCGTCTGACCACAAAAGGCCGTTTTGCCGTGACTGCGATGATTGATTTGGCCATGCGCCAGGGCAAAGGCCCCGTCACGTTGTCGGGCATCAGCCAGCGCCAGGCCATCTCGCTGTCCTACCTGGAGCAGTTGTTCGGCAAGCTGCGCCGGCATGAAATCGTCGAGTCCATCCGCGGCCCCGGCGGCGGCTACAGCCTGGCGCGCCGGGCCGACAAGGTGACGGTGGCCGACATCATCATCGCCGTCGATGAGCCCTTGGACGCCACCCAGTGCGGCGGCAAGGAAAACTGCCATGGGGCCGACGCGGCCAGTGGCGCCCGTTGCATGACCCACGAACTGTGGGCCACGCTGAACGAGAAGATGGTCGACTACCTCGATTCCGTATCGCTGCAGGACTTGGTCGACCAGCAGAAACTGAAGAACGCCGAACAGAATGTGGTGGTGCTGCATCGCAACCACGCCGCGATGGGCTGAAGACCGCGCCGCGGTTAGCCTCAAAATAAGTTGTCACGCTTTGGAGTAACTAGATGAATGCCCCTGAAAAAAACGTCGCGCAGGTCCAGTTCCATACCGCCCCGCACTTCCCGATCTACATGGACTACTCGGCCACCACGCCGGTCGATCCGCGTGTTGCCGACCAGATGATTCCCTACCTGCGTGAGCAGTTCGGCAATCCCGCCTCGCGCAGCCACATGTACGGCTGGACAGCGGAAAAGGCGGTGGAAGAGGCGCGCGGCCACGTGGCGGCGCTGGTCAATGCCGACCCGCGTGAAATCATCTGGACCTCCGGCGCCACCGAGAGCAACAACCTGGCCCTGAAAGGCGCGGCGCAGTTCTACAAGACCAAGGGCAAGCACATCATCACCGTCAAGACCGAGCACAAATCGGTGCTGGACACGGTGCGCGAACTGGAACGCCAGGGCTTCGAGGCGACCTACCTGGACCCGCAGGACAACGGCCTGATCTCGATCGAACAGCTGACGGCGGCGATCCGCCCGGACACCATCCTGATCTCCGTCATGCTGGTCAATAACGAGATCGGCGTGGTCCAGCCTATCGACGAAATCGGCGCGCTGTGCCGCTCGAAAGGCATCATCTTCCACTGCGACGCCGCCCAGGCGACGGGCAAGGTGGTCATCGACCTGCAACAGACCAAGGTCGACCTGATGACCTTCACGGCCCACAAGACCTACGGCCCGAAAGGCGTGGGCGCGCTGTACGTGTGCCGCAAGCCGCGCGTGCGGCTGGAAGCGCAGATGCACGGCGGTGGCCATGAACGCGGCCTGCGTTCGGGCACCCTGCCTACCCACCAGATCGTGGGCATGGGCGAGGCATTCCGCCTGGCCAAGCTGGAGATGGACGAGGAGATCGTGCGCATCAAGGCGCTGCGCGACCGCCTGGCCGCCGGCCTGCAGGAAATCGAAGAGACTTACGTCAACGGCGACATGGCGCACCGCGTGCCGCACAACCTGAACGTGAGCTTCAACTACGTGGAAGGCGAATCGCTGATCATGGCCGTCAAGGACCTGGCCGTGTCGTCCGGTTCGGCCTGCACCTCGGCCAGCCTGGAACCGTCCTACGTGCTGCGCGCCCTGGGCCGCAGCGACGAACTGGCGCACAGCTCGATCCGCTTCACCATCGGCCGCTTCACCACCGAGGCCGACATCGACTTCGCCGTCGACCTGATGAAGTCCAAGGTCGGCAAGCTGCGCGAACTGTCGCCGCTGTGGGATATGTTCAAAGAGGGGATCGACATCAATTCGATCCAATGGGCGGCGCACTAAACGCACCGCGCGCACGAATTCAGACTATTTAGGAGCATCAAAATGGCTTACTCGGAAAAAGTGTTGGACCACTACGAAAACCCCCGCAACGTGGGCGCGTTCGAAAAAGGCGATGAAACCGTCGGCACCGGTATGGTGGGCGCACCGGCCTGCGGCGACGTGATGAAGCTGCAGATCAAGGTCGGCGCCGATGGCCTGATCGAAGATGCCAAGTTCAAGACCTATGGCTGCGGTTCGGCCATCGCGTCGAGCTCGCTGGTGACCGAATGGGTCAAGGGCAAGACGCTGGACCAGGCGCTGGCCATCAAGAACACCCAGATCGCGGAAGAACTGGCGCTGCCGCCGGTGAAGATTCACTGCTCCATCCTGGCGGAAGACGCCATCAAGGCCGCCGTGCTCGATTACCAGACCAAGCACCCGGTCGCAGCGGCTTAAACTTGTTTGACACCGGCATTGACGAACAGGTCGATGCCGGCAGGAGAAATGCATGGCAATCACACTGACCGAAAAAGCGGCAAAGCACATCAACCGTTACATCGAACGGCGCGGCAAGGGCGTGGGCCTGCGCTTTGGCGTGCGCACCACCGGCTGCTCGGGTTTGGCCTACAAGCTGGAATACGTGGACGAGGCGGCGCAGGAGGATCATGTGTTCGAATCGTTTGGCGTAAAAGTATTCGTCGATCCGAAAAGCCTGCCGTATATCGACGGCACGGAGCTCGATTTCGCGCGCGAGGGCTTGAACGAAGGCTTCAAGTTCAACAACCCGAAAGAGAAGGACGCGTGCGGCTGCGGCGAAAGCTTCCGCATCTGAGCCCCGCGTTCCTTGCGCCGCGGTCTTGCGATTGATACGGCAGCCGACGAATAGACCCGGATAGACCCCAGCCATGCAAAACCATTTCGAACTGTTCCACCTGCCGCAGCAATTCACGCTCGACCAGGGCGTGCTGGACGCCGCCTACCGCGACGTCCAGGGCCAGGTCCATCCCGACCGTTTCGTCAATGCCACCGATGCGGAGAAGCGCGTCGCCATGCAGTGGGCCACCCGCGCCAACGAAGCCTACCAGACCCTGAAGAATCCCCAGAAGCGCGCCCAGTACCTGTGCGAGCTCAATGGCGTGGATTTGCAGACGGAGTCCAACACGGCCATGCCGATGACCTTCCTGATGCAGCAGATGGAATGGCGCGAGGCGCTGGGCGAAGCCCGTGCCGGCAAGGACCTGGGCGCGCTGGAGGCGCTGGACCGTGAATTGCGCAACGACCGCAAGGGCCGCTTGCTCGACATCGCCGTGCACCTCGATGGCAACGATTTCCACGCCGCCGCGCAGGATATCCGCGCGCTGATGTTCATCGACAAGATGAAGCATGAGATCGACCTGGCGTTCCATCAGTTAGAGGACGCATAGGCGCGGGCAGGGCGGCGCCCGGCCCCGCGCCGGCGGCCCGTGGTGGCGTCCGGCGTACGACGGTGCCTGGCGACCATCTCAACGCATACTTTTAATCAGAGCCGCAAGGCATGAAACCATAAATGGCACTTCTGCAAATTTCTGAACCTGGCATGTCGACCGCACCGCACCAGCACCGGCTGGCGGTGGGTATCGACCTGGGCACCACCAATTCGCTGGTCGCCACCGTGCGCAACAGCATTCCCGAAGTGCTGAACGATGAAGACGGCCGCCCGCTGCTGCCGTCCGTGGTGCGCTACCTGCCCAACGGCCATGCCAACATCGGCTACAAGGCGCAGGCCGCGCAGACCACCGATCCCAAGAACACCATCGTCTCCGTCAAGCGTTTCATGGGCCGCGGGCTGCAGGACATCGCCTACGCGGAAAACCTGCCTTACGATTTCCAGGACACGCCCGGCATGGTGCAGCTGAAGACCATCGCCGGCATCAAGAGTCCGGTGGAGATCTCGGCCCAGATCCTGGCCACGCTGCGCCAGCGCGCCGAAGATTCGCTGGGCGACGACCTGGTGGGCGCCGTGATCACGGTCCCCGCTTACTTCGACGATGCCCAGCGCCAGGCCACCAAGGACGCGGCCCAGTTGGCCGGCCTGAACGTGCTGCGCCTGCTGAGCGAGCCGACGGCGGCCGCCATCGCCTACGGCCTCGATAACGGTTCCGAAGGCCTGTACGCCGTGTATGACCTGGGCGGCGGCACCTTCGACATCTCGATTCTCAAGCTGTCCAAGGGCGTGTTCGAAGTGCTGTCGACTGGCGGCGATTCGGCCCTGGGCGGCGACGATTTTGACCACCGCCTGTTCTGCTGGATCCATGAGCAGGAAAAGCTGGCGCCCCTGTCCGACGAGGACACGGCCGTGTTGATGGTCAAGGCGCGCGAAGCGAAGGAACTGCTGTCGACCAAGGATGAAGTGACGGTGGACGCGATACTGGGCTCGGGCGAGGAAGTCCACCTGCGCATCACGGCAGCCACTTTCCACGAGATCACCAGGCACCTGGTCGCCAAGACCATGAACGCGATCAAAAAGGCATTGCGCGACGCCGGCGTGGACGCCGACGACGTGGACGGCGTGGTCATGGTGGGCGGCGCCACGCGCATGCCCCACGTGCAGCGCATTGTGAGCGAATTCTTCCACACCATCCCGCACGCCAATATCGACCCGGACAAGGTGGTGGCGCTGGGCGCGGCCATCCAGGCCAATCTGCTGGCGGGTAACCGCGCGCCTGGCGACGACTGGCTGCTGCTGGACGTGATTCCGCTCTCGCTCGGCATCGAAACCATGGGTGGCCTGGTCGAGAAGATCATCCCCCGCAATTCCACCATCCCATGCGCGCGCGCGCAGGAGTTCACCACCTTCAAGGATGGCCAGACGGCGCTGGCCGTGCACGTGCTGCAGGGCGAGCGCGAACTGGTGTCGGACTGCCGTTCGCTGGCCCGCTTCGAACTGCGCGGCATTCCGCCCATGGTGGCGGGCGCGGCGCGCATCCGCATCACCTACCAGGTCGATGCCGATGGTCTGCTGTCGGTGTCGGCGCGCGAACTGCGCTCGGGTGTGGAAGCGGCGATCACCGTCAAGCCGGCCTATGGCCTGGGTGACGACGACGTGGCGCGCATGCTGCAGGATTCCTACACGTCGGCCGACGTCGACATGGTGGCGCGCGCCTTGCGCGAGGAGCAGGTGGAGGCCGAGCGCATCCTCCTGGCCACCCAGTCCGCGCTGGACGAAGACGGCAACCTGCTGGACGGCGCAGAACGCGCCGCCGTGGACGCGCTGATGCAGCAAGTGCGCGACGCCATCGCGCAATCGTCGGCCGGTACGCTGGACCACAGCGGCGTGAAAGCGGCCGTCGAGGCGCTGGCCAACGGCACCGAGGAATTCGCATCGCGCCGCATGGACCGCAGCGTGCGCAGCGCCCTGGCCGGCAAGTCGCTGGACCAGGTAGTGTAATCACCATACTCCGCCGCCCGCCCATGCGGGCCGGCGGACCGAATTGAACAGATAGAGGTAACAAGTGCCACAAATCGTCATCCTGCCACACGCCAAACTGTGCCCTGACGGCGCCGTGATCGAAGCGCCCGCCGGCAAGTCCGTGTGCGACATCCTGCTCGAAAATGACATCCACATCGAGCACGCCTGCGAGAAATCCTGCGCCTGCACCACCTGCCACGTGCTGGTGCGTGAAGGCTTCGATTCGCTCAACGAGGCGACCGAGACGGAAGAAGACATGCTGGACAAGGCCTGGGGCCTGGAAGCGTCGTCGCGCCTGTCGTGCCAGGCCATCGTGGCCGAGGAAGACCTGGTTATCGAAATCCCCAAGTACACCATCAACCATGCCAGCGAGGGCGGTCATTAAGACCGGGGGCGATATGAAATGGACTGACATCAGCACCATCGCGGAAGCGCTGTACGACAAGTACCCGGACATCGACCCGGCCACCATACGCTTCGTCGATTTGCATAACTGGGTAGTGGACCTGGAAGGCTTCGACGACGACCACACCCGTGGCGGCGAGAAGATCCTGGAAGCGATTCAATCGGCGTGGATCGATGAAGCGCGCTGATAACCGGGCGGCCAAGTCCGTGCCGCTGGCCGCCACCACCAGCACCGCCACCATGCCGGAAATCCGCGACGGCCAGTCCGTCGCGCTGCTGCAGGAACTACACATCCTCACCCGCGACGGCAAGTTGAACCAGGACAGCCGGCGCAAGCTCAAGCAGGTCTATCACCTGTACCAGTTCATCGAGCCGCTGCTCAAGGAACTGCAGGCCGAGCGGGGCGAGGGCGGTCCCGGCATTTCGCTGGTCGATCATGGCGCCGGTAAGTCCTACCTGGGCTTCATCCTGTACGACCTGTTCTTCAAGGGCTTGCAGGACGACTCGCACATCTACGGCATCGAAACGCGCGAAGAGCTGGTGGCCCGTTCGCAGGAACTGGCGAAGAAATTCAACTTCCCCGGCATGTCCTTCCTGCCGCTGTCGGTGGCCGAATCGACTGAATCGAAGCTGCTGCCGGAACAGATCGACGTCGTCACCGCGCTCCACGCCTGCAACACGGCGACCGATGACGCGATCCACTTCGCGCTGAAGAAGAAGGCCAAATATATGGTGCTGGTGCCGTGCTGCCAGGCCGAAGTGGCGTCCGTGCTGAAGAAGAACAAGGGCAAGGCGCTGGCCAAGAGCGCGCTGACGGAAATCTGGCGCCATCCGATTCACACCCGTGAATTCGGCAGCCAGATCACCAACGTGCTGCGCTGCCTGCAACTGGAAGCGCACGGCTACCACGTCAACGTGACGGAGCTGGTGGGCTGGGAGCATTCGATGAAGAATGAACTGATCATCGCCACCTACAAGAACCTGCCGCGCAACCGTCCCACCGA
The DNA here is from genome assembly GCF_014042355.1 of Rugamonas apoptosis. Lineage (GTDB taxonomy): Bacteria > Pseudomonadota > Gammaproteobacteria > Burkholderiales > Burkholderiaceae_D > Rugamonas > Rugamonas apoptosis. The sequence goes on along the minus strand of NZ_JACEZU010000010.1, from coordinate 236,639 downwards.
GCGCTTGCAGGAAGTGCTGGAAACGCTGGGACTGGAAGAGATGGGCAGCCGCTTCTTCACCGAACAGGTGGCCCGGGCCAACGCCTGATCCGGTAGCGCACACCGCCCGCCGTTGTTGCCCGCCACCCGCCAGGGCTGGCGGGTACAATGGGTATTTCCCCCGATTTGATTGAAGCAATGACCGATACCAGCAAAGACAACTCCATCCGTCTCGCCAAGCGCGTGGCCGAAATGCGCGCCTGTTCGCGGCGCGAGGCCGAACAATACATCGAAGGCGGCTGGGTCAGCGTGGATGGCGAGGTGGTCGAGGAACCGGGCGCGCGCGCGGCGCCGGAGCAGACGGTCGTCATCTCACCGGATGCGACGCTGCTGGAACTGGTGCCGGTCACGCTGCTGCTGCACAAGCCGGCCGGCATCAACGCCGGCGTGGGCCAGCAAGGCGTGCCCGCGCTCACCTGCCTGCGTGCCGACACGCTGACGGCCGATGCCCGCGGCCAGCGTTTCCTCAAGCGCCACCTGGCGGGACTGACGCTGACCAATCCGCTGGAAACCATGGCCAGCGGCTTGCTGGTGTTCACGCAAGACTTCCGTGTGGCCCGCAAGCTGGTGGACGACGCGGCCCGCATGGAGCAGGAACTGATCGTGGAAGTGGCGGGGCAGATTGCGGAAGATGGCCTGGCGAAGCTGAACCACGGCCTCACCTTCAACGGCAAGCCGTTGCCGCCGATCAAGGTCAGCTGGCAGAACGAAAAGCGCTTGCGCTTCGCGCTCAAGGGTGTGCAGCCGGGCCAGATCGAGCACATGTGCAAGCAGGTCGGATTGAGCGTGGTGGCGATCAAGCGCATCCGCATCGGCCGCATCGCCATGGCCGGCTTGCCGGTGGGCGAATGGCGCTATCTGCAGCCGTACGAACGGTTCTAAAAAAGCGGGGTCAGTTCCGGCACCGTGCCACCAATTTGGCAGGTTGCCGGAACTGACCCCCGTTTTTTGCTCGTTGCGGTGTAAGGTCGCCCTCAGGCGGCCTTTTTCTTTTTCTCGGGCTTGGGCAGTTGCACCAGGCGGGTGCCCGTCAGGCGGTCGTGCAGGAACTGGCGGTCCTTGTCGAACAAGGCCGTGGCCGACCAGGCCAGGATGCCGGCGCCCAGTACAGCGATCGCCTGCCAGTGTTCCAGTCCCAGCGCGTAGTCCAGCAGTGCGGCCGGCACGATCCACAGCCAGGCCAGCAGGTAGCGCACGGCGGCCGCTTGCAGCGGGACGTGCTCGCGGCCCGGCATCACCAGCTTGATGCGCCAGGTGCGCATGGCCAGGGTCTGGCCTTCACGGCTCCATTGATGGATGAAGTAGGCGCCCAGCACGAGGAAGGCCAGCGCCTGCCGCATGTGTTCGATCACCTTGGCGTGGCTGGCCTGGGTGGCGATCTCGAACACGAGGAACGGCAGGAACAGCACGGCCAGGCCGAGCAGGGTTTCATATACCATCGAGATCAGGCGGCGCGCCACGGTAGGCACGGGCTGGCTGCTGGCAGCCGGGGTGGGACTATTTGACATTCGTTGGGGCGGGTGTGCTGGCCGGCGGGGCGGCCGGGGTGGTGCTGCTGGACGATGGGGCTACCGCGGGCGCAGCCGCAGCCGCCGGGGCGGAAACGGCCGGCATGGCGGCGGCAGGCGCGCCGGTGGCGGGCGCCGTAGCGCCAGGCGCGGCGGCCGGTGCCGCCGGTACCGCTGGCGTGGTTGGTGTGGCCGTGATCGGCGCGATCGATGGCGGCGGCGTCACATTCTTCTTGATCGGCGCCACCGTCTTCATCTTGCTCTGTTCCAGCGTCGGCAGGTTGGCCACCTGCTTTTTCTGGGCGGCCGCCTCGGCCAGCTGTTTCTTCTGTTCGTCCGGCAGCTGTTGATATTCTTCCCACTGGGCCGATTTATGGCCGGGGCCGATTTTCTGGGCGCGGGCGAAGTTTTCACGGACCTGGCGCCGCTGTTCCGGCGTCATGCGCACCCATTCATTCATGCGATCGCGCACGCGGGCCTGCTCGTCTTCCGTCATGGACGAATAGCGGTTGGCGATCTTCAGCCATTTTTGCTTGCGCAAGCCTTCCATCTGGTCCCATTCCACTTGCAGGGGGAGCAGGGCTTGTCGTTGCAGGTCAGTCAGATCCTTCCACAGGGGCTTGTCCAGTGCCTTGGGCGCGGCGCCATGCTGCTTGCCGCCAGCGCCGGGCTTGCCGGTAGCGGTGGCACTGGTTGCGGCAGCCGTGTGGGCGCTGGCCACCGGCGCCGCCGGTGGCGGGCGTGTGCCGACCCAGACCGTGCCGGCTAGCGCCGCCAGTACGCCCGCCGCCACCGCCATGCCCAGTTTTGCCTGACTGCTGAAACCCGTCATGCTTATTGCTCGCTTTGGGCGAGGTAGGCGTTAAAGCCGTGGTCCAGGTAGGCCGACAGGGGCAATTCATCCGACAGCACGGCCGCGTCCAGCTCGGCCAGTTCGGCGATGCGCTGCTGCTGTTCGTATTGGTAGATGCCGATCAGGCCCGTCACCAGCACCAGCAGGGGGATCACCATGCTGGCCCGGCCCAGCCACGAGAACGGCTGGGCGAAGTAGCCGCCCAGGCCGCGCGCGCCGCCGGCGGTCGCCGTGGCCAGCGCCGCCTGCTTCACGCGCAACGGGGCATCGGCCTTCTTGCGGGCCAGGGCCGCCTTGCGGGCTTGCGCCAGCCGGTCGGTGGTCGATGCCGGCAACTCGTCGAGCCGCTCGTTGAGCTTGTGCCGCACCTTGTATGCGAAATTGAGGTCTTCGGTGTTCATAGTTTTATTCCCTTGGCCTGCAGTGCCTCGGCGAGTGTGTGGGTTGCTCGTGAGCAATGCGTTTTGACGCTCCCCTCGGAACAACCCATCGCTTCGGCCGTTTCGGCCACGTCCATATCTTGCCAGTAACGCATGAGGAAGGCTTCCCGTTGACGCGCGGGCAGTTTTTGTACCTCATTTTCAATCAAGGCCAGCATTTGCTGGCGTTCGACCTGGTCGGCGCTGGACTCGGCGGCCGCGGTGCCCTGTTCGGCTTCGTAGGATTCCAGTATATCAAAGTCCTCATGCTCGTCGCCCGAGGGGCCCAGGCCGGAGAACAGGCTGACCCAGGTGTTGCGGACTTTTTCTCGGCGGAAATAATCGAGGATGGTGGTCTGCAGGATGCGCTGGAACAGCATGGGCAGCTCGGCGGCCGGCTTGTCGCCGTATTTCTCGGCGAGCTTGATCATCGCGTCCTGCACGATATCCAGGGCCGATTCGTCCTTGCGTACCGCATAGACGGCTTGTTTAAAGGCGCGCCGCTCGACGTTTTCTAGAAAGTCGGATAATTCTTTGTCTGTTGCCATGCGTCGTGGAGCGTTTGGCCGGGGATGCCGGCATCTGGGGCGCGAGGGCCGGGAGTGGTGCGTGTGACGTATTGTAACGTTTCGTAAACTGAGCGCATGCTAGCAAAAATTGACCATTTCTGCATGGTTTTCGCATGCCGGCGCACCAGAATGGCGCTTTGCGCATGATTTCGCTTGCTCAAACGGCCGTGCTGGTGTTACCGTATGGGAGCTTTGAACACCCCGAAGCTCTATGGTCTGGTCGCCGCTGGCACACAACGCCGCAATCGATTGGACGCGCTTTCATATGTAGGCAGTTTGCTCTAACCCGCGCCACAAGCGCGAGAGGTACGCACAACCGCTGCAGAATACTCCAGCCTAACGAAATTGCGTCCAGCGACGCCTTGTACGCTCCCTACGGTGAGCGGAAGAGGCACCGTGAGCGCATCGAAAAGGGCAGCTGGACGACGCTGTGGCAGTACGCATACTTCGACAGGACAGAGCATCCGATCAATCTCCAATGGACCTTGAAAGGAATGTTTTATGAATACCGAAGCAGCAGGAAACCAACTCACAGGCGCGGAAATCGTCGTGCGCTGCCTGGCCGAAGAGGGCGTTGAGCACGTCTTTGGCTACCCGGGCGGTGCCGTTCTGTACATTTACGACGCCATCTTCAAGCAAGACAAATTCCAGCACATCCTCGTTCGCCATGAGCAGGCCGCGATCCACGCCGCCGATGCCTATTCGCGCAGCTCGCAGAAAATCGGCGTCGCCCTGGTGACTTCCGGTCCCGGTGTGACCAACGCCGTCACGGGCCTGTCGACCGCCTATATGGACTCGATCCCGATGGTGGTCATTTCGGGCCAGGTGCCCAGCCACGCGATCGGCCAGGATGCGTTCCAGGAGTGCGATACGGTCGGTATCACCCGTCCCGTCGTCAAGCACAATTTCCTCGTCAAGGACGTCAAGGACTTGGCGGAAACCATCAAGAAAGCCTTCTTCATCGCCCGCACCGGCCGGCCCGGTCCTGTGCTGGTCGATATTCCGAAGGATATCTCGATGCACAAGACCACGTTCTCGTACCCGAAAGAGGTCGAGATGCGGTCCTACAAACCGGTTGATAAAGGCCATGCGGGCCAGATCCGCAAGGCCGTGCAGCTGCTGCTGCAAGCCGAGCGCCCCATGATCTACACGGGCGGCGGCGTGATCCTGGCCAATGCGGCACCGGAACTGAACAAGCTGGTCGACAAGCTGGGCTTCCCCGTCACCAACACGCTGATGGGCCTGGGCGCCTATCGCGCCAGCGACGAAAAGTTCGTCGGCATGCCCGGCATGCACGGTACCTACGAAGCGAACATGGCGATGCAGCACTGCGACGTCCTGATCGCCATCGGCGCCCGCTTCGACGACCGCGTGATCGGCAACCCGAAACACTTCGCCAGCCACCCGCGCAAGATCATCCACGTGGACATCGATCCATCGTCGATCTCCAAGCGCGTCAAGGTTGATATTCCCATCGTCGGCAACGTCAAGGACGTGCTGGTCGAATTCCTGGCCCAGCTCGACGCGGCCGAAACCAAGCCCAACGCGCCCGCGCTCAAGGACTGGTGGAAGCAGATCAACGAATGGCGCGGCCGCAAGTGCCTGGCCTATACCACGTCCGACCTGGTGATCAAACCCCAGGCCGTGGTGGAAAAACTGTGGGAAGTGACCAAGGGCGATGCCTTCATCACTTCCGACGTGGGCCAGCACCAGATGTGGGCGGCCCAGTACTACCCGTTCGACAAGCCCAAGCGCTGGTGCAACTCGGGCGGCCTGGGCACCATGGGTGTCGGCCTGCCGTACGCCATGGGCGTGCAGATGGCCAATCCGGACGCCACCGTCGCCTGCATCACGGGTGAAGGTTCGATCCAGATGTGCATCCAGGAGCTGGCGACCTGCAAGCAGTACCACCTGACGCCGAAGATCATCATGCTCAACAACCGCTTCCTCGGCATGGTGCGGCAGTGGCAGCAGATCGACTACGGTTCGCGTTATTCCGAGTCCTACATGGATTCGCTGCCCAACTTCGAGAAGCTGGCCGAGGCGTATGGCCACGTTGGCATGCGCATCGAGAAACCGGGCGATGTGGAAGGCGCGCTCAAGGACGCGTTTGGCATGAAAGACCGGCTGGTGTTCATGAACTTCATCACCGATCAATCTGAAAACGTATGGCCGATGGTGAAGGCGGGCAAAGGGCTCTCCGAAATGCTGTTGGGTTCGGAGGACTTATAAGATGCGACACATTATCTCTGTATTGCTGGAAAACGAAGCCGGCGCGCTGTCGCGCGTGGTGGGTCTGTTCTCGGCCCGCGGCTACAACATCGAAACGCTGACCGTGGCGCCGACGGAAGACGCGACCCTGTCGCGCATGACCATCGTCACCACCGGCTCGGATGACATCATCGAGCAGATCACCAAGCACCTGAACCGCCTGATCGAGGTGGTCAAGGTGGTTGATCTGACCGAAGGCGCCCACATCGAACGTGAGCTCATGCTCATCAAGGTGCGCGCCGTCGGCAAGGAGCGCGAAGAAATGAAGCGCACCGCCGACATCTTCCGTGGCCGCATCATCGACGTGACGGAAAAGACCTACACCATCGAACTGACCGGCAACAAGGGCAAGCTCGACGCGTTCATCGATTCGATCGACCGCGCCTCCATTTTGGAGACGGTCCGTACCGGCGGTTCCGGCATTGGACGCGGCGAACGCATCCTCAAGGTTTAACCGGACGTCCCCGACGCACGGCATCAAACAAACAATACCCCAAATATAGGAATTATCATGAAAGTTTTCTACGACAAAGACGCTGACCTCTCCCTGATCAAGGGCAAAAACGTGGCCATCATTGGCTACGGCTCGCAGGGCCACGCCCACGCGCAAAACCTGAGCGACTCCGGCGTCAACGTCACCGTGGGCCTGCGCAAGGGTGGTTCCTCGTGGTCCAAGGTTGAGAAGGCCGGTCTGAAAGTGGCGGAAGTGAACGACGCCGTCAAAGCCGCCGACGTCATCATGATCCTGCTGCCGGACGAGAACATCGCCCAGGTCTACAACGAAAACGTGGCACCGAACGCCAAGCAAGGCGCCGTGCTGGCCTTCGCGCACGGCTTCAACGTGCACTACGGCCAAGTCGTGCCACGCGCCGACCTGGACGTGATCATGGTCGCACCGAAGGCCCCAGGCCACACCGTGCGCGCCACCTACACCCAGGGGGGCGGCGTGCCGCACCTGGTCGCCGTGTACCAGGACAAGTCCGGCATCGCCCGCGACATCGCCCTGTCGTACGCTTCGGCCAACGGCGGTGGCCGTGCCGGCATCATCGAAACCAACTTCCGTGAAGAAACCGAAACCGACCTGTTCGGCGAACAAGCCGTGCTGTGCGGCGGTGCCGTGGAACTGATCAAAGCCGGTTTCGAAACCCTGGTCGAAGGCGGCTACGCGCCTGAGATGGCTTACTTCGAGTGCCTGCACGAACTGAAACTGATCGTTGACCTGATCTATGAAGGCGGTATCGCCAACATGAACTACTCGATCTCGAACAACGCCGAATACGGCGAGTACGTGACGGGCCCGAAAGTGGTGACGGAAGACACCAAGAACGCCATGCGCCAGTGCCTGAAGGACATCCAGACCGGCGAATACGCCAAGTCCTTCATCCTGGAAAACAAGGCCGGCGCCCCGACCCTGATCTCGCGCCGCCGCCTGACGGCCGAGCACCAGATCGAAGAAGTGGGCGCCAAACTGCGCGCCATGATGCCTTGGATCGCCAAGAACAAGATGGTCGATCAGTCGAAGAACTAAGCAGTACCTTCGCAATACGAAAAACCGGGACATGTTCCCGGTTTTTTTTCGTCCTTTGCGTGCAGCCTGGTGCTCAAATGTCGCTCAGGCGTTCGGCCATGCGTGTCTGCCAGCCCGGGCCGGTGGCTTTCCAGCGGGCGATCACGTCCGCAGGCAGGCGGATGGAAATCAGCTGGCGCGGATTGGCGAGCCGGGGGCGTCCGCCCTTTTTCACTTTGCCGCGTGCCAGCATGTCGTCGGTCAGTTCCGGTAGTTCGCTGTATTCTTCGGGCTGAATGCGATGGGCATCAACCTTCGTCAGATCCGACCCCAAGGAGTGGACCGATGCGTTTCTTTTCGCGTTCATTGGCCTTCCTCATGCTGAAAACGTGGCGTGCGGCGAGACGCGGCGCGTAGCCTATCACCACCATGCAGCCCGACAACAGGCCGTAGCAAATAATGCGTCGTTCGCCGTACTCTTTGCGTGTGTCCTCGATTTCAAAAGTTAGGCCAGCGAAAACATGTTGGGCGTCGGCAAAGTCCAAGCCGCGCTCAATCAATGTTTTGTCGCGTTTGCTTCTATCGAAGGTTATACGCATAATTATTGTAGATACAAAAACAGCGCGGGGCAAGCTTGCCGGAAGTCGCCGAGCGAATCTAGCGGTTGAGCATCGCTGGCGTGGGATGGTCTGCAATACCCATTTCAGCATCTGCGCGAAAGCGGCATGTTGACCATGCTTGAAGGTTGTTACAAACGCTCACCATGTGTTACCGGTCGTGGCGGCGCGATGCGGTACAGTGCTGCTTGTCGATATTTCAACCTGGAGCTCGCCATGACCGTCATTCATCAACTCGCGGCGGCCGCCGCCGTTTCCGTCGCCCTGGCCGCGCAGGCGGCACCGCTGGAACAATTGCCGACCTCCGGCACGCTCGTCGTCGTGCCTGCTTACGGCGAAGTCAAACAGGCCAACGACCTGGCCGTCATCACCCTGGCCGTCGAGGAGCAGGACAAGGACAAGGCCGCCGCCGCGTCGCGCGTTAACCTGAAAATGAAGCAGGGCATCGACATCGTCAGGCAGCACGACCCGCGCGCCAGCCTGAAGACGCAGGGCTATTACACCTATCCCGTCTACCCGGAAGACCGCCCCATGCCCAACGGTGCGGCGCCGCGCCCGCGCGTGCCGACCGCCTGGCGGGTGGGCCAGTATTTGCAGGTGACCACCACCAGCCTCGATACGCTGCCCAAGACGGTGGCCGCCGCCCAGCGCATACTGACCTTGAACAGCCTGAACTTCGGCCTGACGCCGGAAACGACCAAGAAGCTGGACGACCAGCGCATCGCCGCCACCTACCAGAACCTGAACGAGCGCATCGTCTCGATCGCCAACGCCATGGGCCGCAAGGTCGGCGACGCCGTGCTCGACACCATCGACTTTGAAGGTTCCGGCAACTACGCCCAGCCCGAGCGGGCCGCGCCCATGTTGATGCGGGCCGCGAAAATGGCCGACAGCGCGGAAGTGGCCGAACCCAGCTTCGAACCCGGCGAGACGACCTTGCAAATGCACGTTGTAGGGAAGGTACGTTTTCGCTAGTTTCCAAGCCGGTGACCGGGCCTGGCGAGCCAGCTGATGACTTCTTGCGTTGATCTTGTTTTAGAGCATGTTTTTTGACCGAAGGGAAAGGCATGCTGTGTTAGAGCGCCTGTTTTTCCGCAGGTGAAACGCTGACTCAACGGAGAACATCATGCTGAAGAATCTCACCATTAAAACCCGTCTGGTTATCGTCATCTCTTTTTTGTCGCTGGAATTGGTGTTTGGCGCCGTGGTTGGCATCGTCGGGCTGTATCTGGCAAATGACTCCATGCAATCCATGTACGCCGACCGGCTCGTTTGCCTGGGGCAGTTGGACCAGGTGGTGCGGCTGCTCAGCGCCAACCAGACCAACGCCGCCAAGGCGCTGACGGCGCCACCGGAAAAAGTGAAACGTCTGGTGGACGAGATCGAATCGAACGTGCAGCAAGTGGGCAAAGTGTGGGGCGAGTACATGGCCACCACGCTCACGCCGGACGAGGAGCGCCTGGCCGGGCAGGCCGCAGCCGCCCGCGCCGTCTTTCTGCAGCAAGGCTTGCTGCCCGTCGTGGCGGCGCTGCGTGCGGACGATCAGGCCAAGGCCGTGGAACTGGTGCAGGGCCGCATGGAGCAGACCTTCGTGCCGCTGCGCCGCGCGATCGACGAACTGATCGCCCTGCAACTCGACGTGGCGCGCGACACCTATCAAACCTCCGACCAGCGCTACCACTGGATCCGCAACTGGTGCCTGGCCGGTGTGGTGGTCGGCTTGCTGCTGGCGGCCGCCATTGGCTACTGGCTGGTGCGGGCCATCACGGTGCCGCTGAACGAGGCGGTGGAACTGGCCGGCGCCATCGCCGGCGGCGACCTGACCCGCACCATCGTCGTGCGCGGCAACGATGAGACGGGACGGTTGATGGCGGCCCTGCAAAAGATGAACGCCAGCCTGGTCAGCATCGTCGGCCAGGTGCGCTCCGGCACGGACACCATCGCCGTGGCCACTGGCGAGATCGCGGCAGGCAACCAGGACCTGTCGTCGCGTACCGAGCAGCAGGCCAGTTCGCTGCAGGAGACGGCGGCTTCGATGGAGCAGCTGACGGCCACCGTCAAACAAAACACGGATTACGCCATGCAGGCCAACGCGCTGGCCGAATCGGCATCGGCGGTGGCGGCCAAGGGCGGCCAGGTGATCGGCCAGGTGGTGGGGACCATGGATGAAATCACCGACTCGTCGCGCAAGATCGTCGACATCGTGGGCGTAATCGACAGCATTGCCTTCCAGACCAATATCCTGGCCTTGAACGCGGCCGTGGAGGCGGCGCGCGCCGGCGAGCAGGGGCGCGGCTTCGCCGTCGTTGCCAGCGAGGTGCGCAACCTGGCCCACCGTTCCGCCGGCGCCGCCAAGGAAATCAAGGCGCTGATCGGCGCCTCGGTGGAGCGGGTGGAGGCGGGCAGCCAGTACGTGAGCGCGGCCGGCAGCACCATGCGCGATATTGTCACCAGCGTGCGCAAGGTGAGCGATATCATCGGCGATATCACCCTGGCCAGTCAGGAACAGAGCAGCGGCATCGAGCAGATCAGCATCGCCATCAGCCAGATGGACCAGGTGACGCAGCAGAACGCGGCGCTGGTGGAGCAGGCGGCGGCTGCCTCGGAAGCCATGCAAAGCCAGGCGGGGCGGCTGTCGCAGGTGGTGGGCTTGTTCAAGCTCGATGGGGCGGGGCGTGACCATGGCGCGCCCGCCACCTTGCGCTTGACCGCCACCGTCGGCTGACGGGCGGTCCGCCACCGCGGCACTGGCCCGGGACGGTCGTTTTTCGCGCCGCCTGGCCACAAATGGGCCACATCCAGCCGCCCGCACGCCGGGCGGAGGGCGATGTTATGCCTGAACCGCCTCTTTTGTTGTCTGGTCTACTATAATGATGGCGCAACACGCTGACAAGAATAACGCGCGCATCATCCGCGGTACTTAGAATTGGACCAATATGGCAAATTTCCCCCGTCGCAGAGCCAAGAACGGCACCAACCAGGCCGCCAAGGCGCCCAAGCTGTCCCGTTTGGGCCGCTTTGCGCGCCAGCCGCTGGCTGAGGGCGTGGTCAAGCCCCGTCCGCGCGGGATCTACCTGCTGCCCAACGCTTTCACCACGGCCGCCCTGTTCTGCGGCTTTTACGCCATCGTGATGGCCATGAACCAGCGCTTCGAGCATTCGGCCTGGGCCATTTTCATCGCCATGGTGCTGGACGGCCTCGACGGCCGCATCGCCCGTTTGACCAATACCCAGAGCGAATTCGGCGCCCAGTACGACAGCCTGTCGGACATGGTGTCGTTCGGCGCCGCGCCGGCGCTGGTGGTGTATGAATGGTCGCTGCGCGGCTTGGGCAAGCTGGGCTGGATCGCCGCCTTCGTCTATTGCGCCGGCGCCGCGCTGCGCCTGGCCCGTTTCAATACCAACATCGAAGTGGTCGACAAACGCTTCTTCCAGGGCTTGCCCAGCCCGGCCGCCGCCGCGCTGGTGGCCGGCTTCATCCTGCTGATGGTGGACCAGGAAGTGTCGGGCATCGAACTGCGCTGGGTATCGTGGAGCATCGCCGTGTTCGCCGGCCTGACCATGGTCACCAACGTGCCGTTCTACAGTTTTAAAGACGTCAATTTCCGCAAGTCGGTGCCGTTCATCGCCGTGTTCCTGATCGCGCTGATGTTCGCCCTTGTATCGATCGACCCGCCCAAGGTGCTGTTCCCGATCTTCATCGCTTACGGCCTGTCGGGCTATGCGGTGTCGGCCTGGCGCCTGGCCAAGGGCAAGCCGGTCAGCCTGATCCAGACCGGCCATGAGCCGGTCGACCCGAGCGAACGCCGCTGATTGCGGCGGGCGGTCGGCCCACAGATATTTTATGTAACGCCACGGAGCCATCATGAGTAACCTGTCCAACCGCCTGATCATCTTTGATACCACCCTGCGCGACGGCGAGCAATCGCCCGGCGCCTCGATGACCAAGGATGAAAAGATCCGCATCGCCAAGCAGCTCGAACGGCTGCGCGTGGATGTGATCGAGGCCGGCTTCGCCGCCGCCTCGCAGGGCGATTTCGAATCCATCAAGGCCATCGCCAGCACGGTGCGCGAATCGACCATCTGCTCGCTGTCGCGCGCCAACGACCGCGACATCGCGCGCGCGGCCGAAGCGCTGGCGCCGGCCGCCCGCAAGCGTATCCACACCTTCATCGCCACGTCGCCGCTGCACATGGAAATGAAGCTGCGCATGCTGCCCGAGCAGGTGCTCACGCAGGCGAAGAACGCGGTGCGCTTCGCCCGCCAGTTCACGGACGATATCGAATTCAGCCCGGAAGACGGCAGCCGTTCGGACGAGGACTTCCTGTGCCGCGTGCTGGAAGGCGTGATCGCCGAAGGCGCCACCACCATCAACTTCCCCGACACGGTGGGCTACGCCGTGCCGGAAATGTTCGGTGAAACCATCCGCCGCCTGCGCGAGCGCATTCCCAATTCCGACAAGGCCATCTGGTCGGTGCATTGCCACAACGACCTGGGGCTGGCCGTGGCCAACTCGCTGGCCGGCGTGATGATAGGCGGCGCGCGCCAGATCGAGTGCACCATCAACGGCCTCGGTGAGCGGGCCGGTAACACGGCGCTGGAGGAAGTGGTGATGGCGCTGCGCACCCGCCAGGCTTATTACAACCTGGAAGTGGGCATCGACACCACCCAGATCGTGGCGGCCTCCAAGATGGTGTCGCAGATCACCGGCTTCGCCGTGCAGCCCAACAAGGCCGTGGTGGGCGCCAACGCCTTCGCGCATGCTTCGGGCATCCACCAGGATGGCATCCTGAAAGCGCGCGAAACCTACGAGATCATGCGTGCCGAAGATGTGGGCTGGACCGCCAACAAGATCGTGCTGGGCAAGCTGTCGGGCCGTAACGCCTTCAAGCAGCGCTTGCAGGAACTGGGCATCGAACTCGATTCGGAAGCGGAAGTGAACGCCGCCTTCGGCCGCTTCAAGGAACTGGCCGACCGCAAGGCCGACATCTTCGACGAGGACATCATGGCCCTGGTGTCGGACGAGCAGCAGGCGCAGGAAAGCGAGCACTATCGCTTCGTGTCGCTGGCCCAGCGTTCCGAAACGGGTGAGACGCCGATGGCCAAGGTGGTGTTCTCCATCGACGGCCAGGAATACACCTGCGAAGGGCATGGCGATGGCCCGGTGGACGCCACCGTCAACGCCATCGAAGGCCAGGCCGCCAGCGGCGCCGAACTGGTGCTGTTCTCGGTGAACGCCATCAGCACGGGCACCCAGTCGCAAGGCGAAGTGACCATGCGCTTGTCCAAGGAAGGCCGCATCGTCAATGGCGTGGGCTCCGATCCCGACATCATCGTGGCCTCGGCCAAGGCTTACCTGTCGGCGCTCAACAAGCTGCATTCGAAGATCGAACGGGTCAACCCGCAGATCTGATAGCAGAACGCGGTAGCATGGGGTGGGGTGCGCCATGACGTGCCCCACCGGTCGACAAGGCGAGGCGGCGGATGGCCAAACGGTTGGTGATAGAAGGGCGGGTGCAGGGCGTCGGTTACCGCGCGGCGTTCGCACGGCAGGCCGAAACGCTGGGCCTGGATGGCTGGGTGCGTAACCGCCGCGACGGGGCTGTGGAAGCTTGCGTCCACGGCGAGCCGGCCGCGATGGACACCATCATCGTGTGGGCCAGGCGCGGGCCGCCGTCCGCCCAGGTGGCCCAAGTGACCGTCGAGGAATGCAGCGCGGAAGGTCTGGTCGGCGGCCTGCGGATATTGCCCACGGCCTGAGCCGGCCTGAATCGGCCTGTATCGCCCGGTGTTAATGGCGCCGGCGCTCCTCCCGTTCCGGATCGGGGCCGTTGACCATCCTGCCGACGGTGCCGTTGGCGGCGAACTCCACGTACATCACGGAATCCCACACATCCTGTTCCTTGTAGCGGTACATCCATACGTCAGACGGGCTGTAGGCGAAACGCCGTACTTCGGCCGGGCGGCCGAAGCGGTGCAGGATGGCGTCGCGGTCATCCTTGCCGATGCGCACGGTGGCGAAGTTGGCGCTGGTGAGCACCTGCTGGTACGACACCAGCCGGCCTTGTGGGTCCAGGCGGGCCATCCAGGTGGTTTGGCCGGCCGGTCCGTACGCATATTCGAGCAAGGTATCGACGCCGTCGCGGTAGGTGGCGGTAGGGGTGCCCAGCGCGGCGCGCACGGTCGCTTCCGGTGTGCCCGGCGTGAGCGAGGGCACACCCCAGCCACCCCGGCCGGCGCAAGCGGTCGCCAGGACGGCTAAAATTGCCAAAAAAGCCAGATTTTTCATGGCGCCACCGTCAAGTAATGAGGAAGGGCAGTAAGAATTGTAGCCAACACTGGCAATGCGCGCTGTTTTTCCGATATACTTGCGGGTCTGGTCTTTCGGCCGGAATTTTTTTGAAGTTCACGGTGCGCAGGGTTCAGACTCCGTGCACCGCATGTTAAAGGTAAAATCATGACCGTAGAAAACATCAACAAAGCCGCCATCATCGCGGACAACGCCCGTGGTCAAAACGACACCGGCTCCCCAGAAGTTCAAGTTGCGCTGCTGACCGCACGCATCAACGAACTGAACGGTCACTTCAAAGCTCACTCGAAGGATCACCACTCGCGCCGCGGCCTGATCATGATGGTCAACCGTCGTAAGAGCCTGCTGTCCTACCTGAAGGGCAAAGATGCAACCCGTTATCGCGATCTGATCGCTAAACTCGGCCTGCGTAAGTAATTTTTGCGCCACCCGGTTTAAACCGAAATGCCTGCGCCAGTTCGCTGACGCGGGCATTTTGTCATTTGGCCCGGCAACAAATTGCTAAGAGGAACAGTCTCTTGGCACAGCAACATGGCATTCCCGAATACGCACGCTGCCGTTTCACAATGCGGCAGTCGCGCAGTGAAAGCGCAGTGATAGCAGTGATAGCAGTAAAGGCGGCCCATCTTACAAGGAGACGCCGCCTGTGGTGAGGTGAACGACAGCCCCTGAAAATCTGTCGGCAAATAGAAAGGGAATACCCATGTTTAACAAAGTTACGAAAACCTTCCAGTACGGCCAACATCAAGTCACGCTGGAAACCGGCGAAATCGCCCGCCAGGCATCGGGCGCGGTCATGGTATCGATCGAAGATACCGTGATCCTGGCCACCGTGGTGGCACGCAAGGACGCCAAGCCCGGTCAGGACTTCTTCCCGCTGACCGTCGATTACGTCGAGAAGACCTATGCCGCAGGCAAGATCCCCGGCGGTTTCTTCAAGCGCGAAGGCCGTCCTTCGGAAAAAGAAACGCTGACCTCGCGTCTGATCGACCGTCCTATCCGTCCGCTGTTCCCTGAAGGTTACCTGAATGAAGTGCAGATCATCATTCACGTGCTGTCGGTCAACCCTGAAATCGATCCAGACATCGCCGCCATGATCGGCGCCTCGGCCGCCCTGTGCGTGTCCGGCGTGCCATTCAACGGCCCGATCGGCGCCGCCCGCGTGGGTTACGCCAATGGCCAGTACATCCTGAACCCGACCGTCGAGCAACTGAAGACGTCGCAGATGGACCTGGTGGTCGCCGGTACCGAAACGGCCGTGCTGATGGTCGAATCGGAAGCCAAACAGCTGTCCGAAGAAATCATGCTGGGCGCCGTGGTTTATGGCCACGACCAGATGAAGGCCGTGATCGACGCGATCCACGAGCTGGTGCGCGACGGCGGCAAGCCGGAAGTGCAATGGACCGCCCCGGCCAAGAACGAAGCGCTGATCGCCCGCGTGGCGCACTTCGCCGAAGCGAAGATCCGCGACGCTTACCTGACCAAGGACAAGCAAGAGCGTACCGCCAAGCTGAAGGCCGCCACCAGTGAAGTGATGGCCGACCTGGCCGCCGAAGCGACTGCCGAGGCACCGGACGCCGCCGAAGTGGGCAACATCCTGTTCGACATGGAAGCCAAGATCGTGCGTTCGCAGATCCTGGAAGGCGAGCCACGTATCGACGGCCGCGACACCCGCACCGTGCGTCCGATCGCGATCCGCACCTCCGTGCTGCCACGCACCCACGGTTCGGCCCTGTTCACCCGCGGCGAAACCCAAGCGCTGGTGGTGGCCACCCTGGGCACGGCCCGCGACAGCCAGAAGATCGACGCGCTGATGGGCGAGTTCACCGACTCGTTCATGCTGCACTACAACATGCCTCCGTTCGCCACCGGCGAAACGGGCCGCGTGGGCACGCCCAAGCGCCGCGAAATCGGCCACGGCCGCCTGGCCAAGCGCGCGCTGATCGCCGCGCTGCCATCGGCCGACGAGTTCAGCTACTCCGTGCGCCTGGTGTCGGAAATCACGGAATCGAACGGTTCCTCGTCGATGGCTTCCGTCTGCGGCGGCTGCCTGGCGCTGATGGATGCCGGCGTGCCGATGAAAGAGCACGTGGCCGGTATCGCCATGGGCCTGATCAAGGAAGGCGGCCGTTTCGCCGTGCTGTCGGACATCCTGGGTGACGAAGACCACCTGGGCGACATGGACTTCAAGGTAGCCGGTACCCGCAACGGTATCACGGCGCTGCAGATGGACATCAAGATCATGGGCATCACCAAGGAAATCATGCAAGTGGCGCTGGCGCAAGCCAAGGAAGGCCGCGAGCACATCCTGGGCGAAATGCAGAAAGCCATGCCGCACGTGAAGACCGAGCTGTCGGACTTCGCACCGCGCCTGATCACCATCAAGATCAACCCAGAGAAGATCCGTGACGTGATCGGCAAGGGCGGCGCCGTGATCCGCGCGCTGACCGAAGAGACCGGCACCCAGATCGACATCAGCGACGAAGGCGTGGTCACCATCGCCTCCGTGGACGCTGCCGCCGGCCAGGAAGCCAAGCGCCGCATCGAAGAGCTGACCGCCTCGGTCGAAGTGGGCAAGACCTACGACGGCGTGGTGTTGAAGCTGCTGGACTTCGGCGCGATCGTGCAAGTCATGCCAGGCAAGGATGGCCTGCTGCACATCTCGCAGATCGCCAACGAGCGTGTGAACGCCGTGGCCGACTACCTGAAAGAAGGCCAGGCAGTGCGCGTGAAAGTGCTGGAAACGGACGACCGCGGTCGTCTGAAGCTGTCGATGAAAGCGGCCGCTGAAGAAGGCGCCGCAGCAGCCCAGTAATCTTTCGGCTTAGTCTGAAGCAAAAAACCGCCAGTGCGTGAGCCTGGCGGTTTTTTTATTCCTTATGGTTTTGCGAGCAAGGGGCTCGCGGCCCGGATTCTTGCGCCATTATCCGCTGAGGGCAAGCGCGAATGGATGGGCGGAAGGCAGTAGGAGTCGAACTTACGAGGGAGCGGCTGACGCCCCCCACCGGGTTTGAAGCCCGGCCCCATCACCGGATGAGTATGCCTTCCTCGTGGTGCGTCAAAACGGCGCTACGACCATACGGCGTTGGGCCGTACCAGATGGATGTTGCCTACGCGCCGAGTATAGCCGACGCGGTCAAAGTACTCCAGCAGCTGGATGGCGCGCTTGCGGCCCAGCGCCGTGGCGTCGCGGAACGAGGCGGCTTGCGCTTCGGGCAGCGTGGCGACGATGCGCGCCAGTTCGGCCAGCCGTGCCGGATGGTAGAACAGGTCCGGCACCACTTGACCCACGTCGCCGCTGCGATTGAGCTTGCGCAGCAGGCGCCGCACGTCGTCCTCCGCCATGCCCGTCTTGCGCGCAAGGTCTCGCACCCATGGCGGATCGTAGCTACCGGCCAGCAATGAGGCCAGCAAGGGTGCGGCCAGCGCCTGCTCCTGCGGGCTCAATTCGAGGCGATGCTCGGGCAGGTGCAGGCTTCGGCCGCGCTGGCATACGCGGCCCGCCGCAATCAGTTGTTCCAGCAGGTCGCTCCACAGCTTGTCTTCCGCATCGGGCGCCACCATGCGTTTCAGTCGCCACCATTCCGGGCCCGCCTCGTCGGGCGCGCGGGCGTGGAACTGGGCCAGCGCGGCGATGGCGCGTTCCTGCAGCGCTTGCGCGCTGGCGCGCGCGATCAGCAGCGCGTCGCCGCCCGCCAGTGCGATGCGCATGGCGTCCGGCGGCAACGTAAGACGGTCCGCCGGCAGCAGCGTCAGGCGTGTCAGCGTGGATGCACGCAGGCCGTGCGGGCTGCAGGCCAGCGGCGCGGCCAGGCCGCCGTCGGCGAGATAGCCGGACATGGCTTGCAACCACGCCAGCCGTTCGGCGCTGCGCCGTTTCCGGGCCGGCGCGAACGGGTCCAGCACCACGCCACCGCCGATGGTGGCGCTGGCCTGCGCGTTGCGGATGATAAAGCGGTCGCCGGGCGCCGCGTGCACGGGCGCATCGAGCACCAGTTGTACGCGGCCTGTGTGGCCGGGCGCCAGTATGTCGCCATCGAGCGGCACCACGTGCGCCGTGCGATGGGCGGCGCCCAGGTGCACGTGCAACGGCGACCACGATGCGAGCGGCGCACCGGCGCCGGCCAGCAGCGACAATTCGGCGTCCAGCCGTTCGCCGCAATCGGCCAGCGCGGGCGCCACCACCCAGCTGCCACGGTCGATATCCTCGCGCGCGGCGCCGCCCAGGTTCAGCGCCAGCCGCTGGCCGGCCATGCCGCGTTCGGCCGCGCGGTTCTGCGCGTGGATGCCGCGCACCCGCACTTGCCGGCCGCCGGGCGCCAGCCGCAGCAGGTCGCCCACCCGCACGGCGCCCGCCAGCGCGGTGCCGGTGACGACGGTGCCTTGTCCGGCCAGCGTGAACACGCGGTCCACGCCCAGCCGGAACAGGCCTTGCTCGTCGCGGGCGGGCAGCTGGCGGGCGGTGGCGCTCAGATGCGCCAGCAGCGCCGCCACGCCCGCGTCGTTGGCCGCCGTGGCGTTGGTGCGGAACAGGGGAGCGTCGTCGAAGCCCATGGCGGACAGCAGGGCGCGAACCTCGCCTTCCACTTGCGCCAGCCGGGCCGGGTCGGCGCGGTCGGCCTTGGTCAGGGCCACGGCCCCGCGCCGCACGCCCAGCAGGCGCAGGATGGACAGGTGTTCCAGCGTTTGCGGCATGATGCCGTCGTCGGCCGCCACCGCCAGCAGCGCGTAGTCGATGCCGGTCACGCCGGCGGCCATGGTGCGGATGAATTTCTCGTGGCCGGGAACGTCGATCACACCCAGCACCAGGCCATCGTCGAGCGGCAAATAGGCGTATCCGAGTTCGATCGAAATGCCGCGGGCCTTTTCTTCCTTCAGGCGATCCGTGTCGACGCCGGTCAGGGCGCGCGTGAGCGTGGTCTTGCCATGGTCGATATGGCCCGCGGTGCCGACGATCATACGGCCAGCGATTCGAGTTGTTCGACGAAGCGCTGCTGCTGATCTTCGTCCAGGCAGCGCAGGTCCAGCCACAGGGCGTCCTGCGCGATGCGGCCGACCACGGGGATGGGCAGGGCGCGCAGCCGCCGTTCCAGCATGCCCAGCGCGTCGCGCACGCGCGCGCCTGGAGCGGCGCGCACCGTCAGGCCGTGGCTGGGCAGCAGGTCCACCGGCAGCGCGCCGCTGCCGATCTGGCTGGTCATGGCTTCGTCGCGCACGTCGTAATCGGCGCCCAGCGCGCGCCGCAGCAGCGGCAGGATGGCTTGCGCCTGCGCGCGCATATCGGCGGCCGGGCGCGTGAGCAGGCGCAGCGTGGTCAGGCGGACGGGCAACAGGTCGGGGGCGCGGTACAGGGCCAGTACGGGCGCCAGCGCGGCCAGCGTCAGTTTGCCGACCCGCAGCGCGCGCTTGAGCGGGTTGCGTTTGATGCGCGCGATCAGGTCGGCGCGGCCGGCGATGATGCCGCATTGCGGCCCGCCCAGCAGCTTATCGCCGCTGAAGGTCACCAGGTCGGCGCCGGCGGCGACGGTCTCGCGCACCGTCGTTTCATGTGGCAGGCCATATTGTTCCAGGTCCACCAGTGTGCCGCTGCCCAGATCCACAGCCAGCGGGATACCCCGGTCGCGTGCCAGCGGCGCCAGCTCGGCCACCGCCACGCTTTTCGTGAAGCCGGTGATGACGTAATTGCTGCAATGGACCTTGAGCAGCAGCGCCGTCTGCGCATTGGCGGCGTTGGCGTAATCGTGCGGGTGCGTGCGGTTGGTGCTGCCCACTTCGCGCAGCGTGGCGCCGGCGCGCTGCATGATGTCCGGGATGCGGAACGCGCCGCCGATCTCCACCAGCTCGCCGCGCGAGACGATGGCTTCGCGGCCATGGGCCAGCGTGTCGAGCATCAGCAGCACGGCGGCGGCGTTGTTGTTGACGATGGTGACGGCTTCGGCGCCGGTCAGCTCGCGCAGCAGCGCTTCCACCAGGTCGTCGCGGTCGCCGCGCCTGCCCATGTCGATGTCCCATTCCAGGTTCATGGGCCAGCGCAGCGCTTCGGCCACGGCTTGCACGGCGCTGTCGGGCAGCAGCGCGCGGCCCAGGTTGGTATGCAGTACGGTGCCGCTCAAATTGAACAGGGGGCGCAGCGGTGAGCGGTTGGCCTGCGCCAGCCGCTGCGCCAGCAGGGCGGTGATGGCGGGGATGGCGATCTGGCCGGCCGGGGATGACGCTGCGCCGCCGGCATTGGCCACGCGCAGCATGTCGCCGCGCAGCTCGGCCAGCAGCGCGCGCGCCGCGGCCAGAGTCTGCACGCGGCCGTATTCGGCCAGCAGCGGCTGGCATGATGGATCGGCCAGGATCAGATGCACGGCCGGCAGATGCACGCTGCGCGCGCCGGCCGCGCCGGTGTCCGCCGCCGCGCCCTCGGTTGCCCCTGGCGGTGCGCCGCTCATGGCGCGCTGAACCACAGCAAGGGATTGCCGCTGGCGCGCGCATAACCAGCTTCGCCCACCAGCACGTCGAGCATCAGGCTGGCCAGGTCATCGGCCAGCGGTTCGACCTCATAGTCATGCTCCTGGTTGAATATTTTGCGGTAACTGTGGCAGTCGTCGCAGGTTTCCGCGCGCGCCACGCGCGATGGGTCGTTGGCTTTGTTGATGGCGTCGGACGGCGGCGCGGTACCGCCGTCCGCGTCCTCCAGGCTTTGGTAGGCCACGTGCGCGTTCTGCTCGCAGCTGGAACATTTGACGCGCACCATATGCCATTCACTGGCGCAGATGCCGCAGTGCAGATAGCGGTAACCCTGCGATTGTCCGCCGATGCGGATCACGCTGGCCACCGGATGCGAGCCACACACGGGGCACAGGGCGCCCGTGACCAGCGGCTGCACGTGGCGCGCGTCGAGCAGGCTGGCCTGCAATGTCCACACCACCTGCAGCGCGGCTGCCACGAACGGCGCATGGAGCGGGTTGATGCCGTCACCGAACTGCGCCAGCACGGCGTCGGCGCAGCCGTCCAGTTCGGCGTCCGAGAGCGCACGCAGTTCGTCCAGCACCGACGAAAGTTGCGGCTGGCTGTTGGCCAGCGTGCCCATTTGCGCCAGCAGGTTGTCAAACACGCCGCGCCACGCGCGCGGGCGGGCGCCGCTGACGGGCAGCGGCGGCATGTTGTGACTGAGCGCCTGGGCGATGGCGGCGTGGCCGGGCAGGTTGATGGCCGCCGCCAGTGCGCTGGTATCGGACGGCAGGGCCAGCGTGACGGCCGCCTGCGCATCGACCAGCGCGGCCATCAGCAGCAGGTAGCCGCGCAAGGTGGCGCCAACGGGAATGCCCTTGATGTCGTTATTGGCCAGCCGGCGCAGGCGTGCGGCGCGGGCGCGGAACAGGCCGCGCGGCTGCGGCAGCAGCAGGCGCGGAATGGCGGTGTGATCGAGCGCTTCGATCTCGCCGGGTGCAAGCAGGCGTTGTACCAAGTAAGTCCCCCGTCCCAGAATGCCGATCCGGCCCGCCACCGGCGGCCGGCCTTGCGGCTTATTCTAATCCAAAACGGGCGAGGCTCGACAGGCGATGGAATCCATGCCGCTAGTCGCGCGACTTGCGCACGGCTTCCTCGAACCAGCGTCCGTGGTGCTTGCGCGCCCACCCGTACGTCACCGTACCGCGCACCATGGCGCCCAGCGAGCCCTTGACCCACAAGCCCGCGTACACGTGAATGATGATGGCCACCATGATGAGCAGCGCGCAGAACGCGTGGAGCAGGGCGGCGAAGCGTATCAGACCGATGGGGAACAGCGCCGAGAAGTAGGCGCGCCAGATTACCAGGCCGGTCAGCAGCAGCGCCGCCATGCAGCCCACCAGCAGAAAGAACAGCAGTTTTTGCCCGCCGTTGTAACGGCCCGCCTTGGGCACCAGATGTTCGCGCTTGTGGATCACATCACCGGTCTGGTCCAGCCATTCGCGGTCGCCCGGCTCGAAGCGGTTGTGGCGCCAGAACCGGGCCACCATGCCGGTGAAGGAGACCACCATCACCAACCCGATGAACGGGTGCAGGATGCGCGTCCATTGCCCGCCGCCGAGGAACACCGTCATCCATGCGGTGGCCGGGTGGAACATGGACAGGCCAGACACCATCAGCAGCACGAAGCAGATGGCGGTGACCCAGTGGCCGGCGCGTTCATTGGCCGTGTAGCGCTCGATGAGCGGATTGCCATCCTTATCGCGATTCATTTTGGCTCTCCCGGATGCGGTTGGCGTCTTCGGCTGCCTCGGCTTCTTCGTCCCTGCTCACTTCATTGGGGCCCACCCGCACGTAGTGGAACCAGCCCGCCAGCGCCGTGACGGCGAGGCCGGCCAGGGCCAGCGGCTTGGTCATGCCCTTCCACAATCCCACCATGGGACTGATGCTGGGGGCGGCCGGCAAGCCGTGGTACAAGCCTGGCTGGTCGGCATGGTGCAGCACATACATCACGTGCGTGCCGCCCACGCCGGCCGGGTCGTACAGGCCCGCCTGCGCGTAGCCGCGCGACTTGAGGTCGGCGATGCGCTCGTCGGCGTGCTGCCGCATGTCCTCCTTGGTGCCGAACACGATGGCGCCGGTGGGGCAGGTCTTGACGCAGGCCGGTTCCTGGCCCACGGCCACCCGGTCCGAGCACAGTGTGCATTTGTAGGCCCGGCTGTCCTTCTTCGAAATGCGCGGCACGTCGAACGGACAGCCAGCCACGCAGTAGCCGCAGCCGATGCAGTTCTCCTGGTGGAAGTCGACGATGCCGTTGGTGTACTGCACGATGGCGCCCGGCGCCGGACAGGCCTTCAGGCAGCCGGGATCTTCGCAGTGCATGCAGCCGTCCTTGCGGATTAGCCATTCCAGCTTGCCGTCGCCCGACTCGTGCTCGGAAAAGCGCATCACCGTCCACGATTGCGGCGTCAGGTCGTTCGGGTTGTCGTACACGCCCGCGTTCTCGCCCACGTCGTCGCGCAGGTCGTTCCACTCCATGCAGGCGGTCTGGCAAGCCTTGCAGCCGATGCACTTCGATACGTCGATCAGCTTGGCCACGGTGCCCAGCGCCGGTTCGCGCGCGCTGGGCGGCTGCGTGGTGGTGGCGGACACGCGCTTGATATCCAATGATTGCAGTGCCATCTCATTCTCCTCGGGCGCTCACGCTTTTTCCACCTTGACCAGGAAGGACTTGTATTCCGGGGTCTGGGAATTGCCGTCGCCGACGGTGGGCGTGAGCGTGTTGATCAGATAGCCCGGCTTGGTCACGCCCTTGAAGCCGAAGTGGATCGGCAGGCCCACCGTGTGGGTCTTCTTGCCATTGATGGTGAGCGCCTTGATGCGCTTGGTGACCACCGCCTTGGCCACGATGTGGCCGCGCTTGGAGCTGACCTTGACGGTGCCGCCGTTGGCCACGCCGATTTCGGCCGCCAGGTCCTCGCCGATCTCCACGAATTGCTCCGGCTGGATGATGGCGTTGAGCCGCGCATGCTTGGTCCAGTAATGGAAATGCTCGGTGAGCCGGTAGCTGGTGGCCACGTGCGGGAACTCGGCCGCCGTGCCGAATTTGGCGCGGTCGGACGGGAACACGCGGGCGGCCGGATTGCTGGTGGCGCGCACGTTGGACGGGTGCAGCGGATTGTGGCCGACCGGTGTTTCGAACGGCTCGTAGTGCTCGGGGAAGGGCCCCTCGTTCATGCCGGCGCGGCAGAAGAAGCGGGCCACGCCTTCCTGCAGCATGATGAACGGGCCCATGCCGTTCTCGGGCGGCTCGTCCAGTTTGAAGTCCGGCACGTCCGCGCCGGCCCAATTGGTCCCGTTCCAGCCCACCAGCTTGCGGGTGGGGTCGAACGGCTTGCCTTTCGGGTCGCACGAGGCGCGGTTGTAGAGCACGCGGCGATTGGCCGGCCAGGCCCAGGCCCAGTTCAGGGTCTGGCCGATGCCCGATGGATCGGCGTTGTCGCGCCGCCCCATCTGGTTGCCGGCCGCTGTCCACGCGCCGGCGAAGATCCAGCAGCCGCAGGCGGTGGAACCGTCGTCGCGCAACTGGGCGAAGCCGGCCAGCTGTTCGCCTTTCTTCACCAGCACCTTGGCCGCGTCCTTGGGATCGGTCAGCTCCTTGAGCGCCTTGCCGTTGTATTCCATCGCCAGTTCCTCCGGCGTGGGGCTGTATGGTTGTGCGTATGGCCAGCTCAGGTTGACGATGGGGTCGGGATACTTGCCGCCGTCGGCCTGGTACATCTGCTTCATGCGCAGGAAGATGCCGGACATGATCTCCAGGTCGCTGCGGGTCTGGCCCGGCCCTTCCGCGCCTTGCCAGTGCCATTGCAGCACGCGCGAGGAACTGACCAGCGAACCGCGCTCCTCGGCGAAGCAGGTGGTGGGCAGGCGGAACACCTCGGTCTGGATCTTGGCGGGATCGACTTCGTGGAATTTGCCGAATGGACGCCAGAATTCGGCCGTCTCCACGGCCAGCGGATCCATCACCACCAGGAACTTGAGCCTGGACAGCGCTTCCGTGATCTTCTGCTTGTCTGGCGCCGAGGCCAGGATGTTGAAGCCCTGGCACAGATAGCCGTTCATTTTCCCCTGATGCATGAGTTCGAACGCCTGCATCATGTCGTAGGGCTTGTCGAGTTTGGGCAGGTAATCAAACGCGAACCGGTTGTCCTCCGTGGCCGCATCGCCCCACCACGCTTTCATCAGGCTGACGTGGAATTTCCGGTAATTGCTCCAGTAGCTAAGCTGGTTGGGGCGCAGCGGCTTGAGCGCGCGCTCGGCGATGAAGGCGTCGAAATCCTGCTCCGCCTCGCCGGGCAGCGTCAAGTAGCCGGGCAGCAGGTTGGACATCAGTCCCAGGTCCGTCAAACCCTGGATGTTGGAGTGGCCGCGCAGCGCGTTCATGCCGCCACCGGCGACGCCTATGTTCCCCAACAACAGCTGCACCATGGCGCCGCAGCGCAGCGTCTGCGCGCCGGTCGAATGCTGGGTCCAGCCCAGCGCGTACAGGATGGTGGCGGCGCGGCCCGGCACGGCCGTCGAAGCGAGCGTCTCGGCCACCAGCTTGAACTGCTCCGGCGCCACGCCGCACGCGGTCTGCACCATGGCCGGCGTGTAGCGCGCATAGTGCTGCTTGAGCAGCTGGTAGACGCAGCGCGGATGCTCGAGCGTGGGGGCGATCTTGGCGTAGCCGTCCGCGCCCAGTTCATAGTTCCAGCTGGTCTTGTCGGCGTACTTGCCAGCCTTGTCGTCGTAGCCCGAATAGAGGCCGTCGTTGAGCGCGAAGTCCTCGCGCACGATGAACGGCAGGTCGGTGTAGTTGCGCACGTACTCGTGCTGGATCTTGTCGTTGGTGAGCAGGTAGTTGATGATCGCGCCCAGGAACACGATATCCGATCCGGTACGGGTGGCCACGTAATGATCGGCCACCGAAGCGGTGCGGGTGAAGCGCGGGTCGACCACGATCAGCTTGGCGCCACGGTGCGCCTTCGCTTCCGTCACCCATTTGAAGCCGCACGGGTGGGCTTCGGCGGCATTGCCGCCCATGACCAGGATCACATCGGCGTTCTTGATGTCGACCCAGTGATTCGTCATCGCGCCACGGCCAAACGTCGGGGCAAGACCTGCCACCGTCGGACCATGTCATACACGCGCCTGATTATCGAAGGCCAGCATGCCGGTGCTGCGCATGGCCTTGTGCGTCAGGTAGCCGACCTCGTTGGTGGAGGCCGAGGCGCACAGCATGCCGGTGGACAGCCAGCGGTTGACGGTCTTGCCGTCCGCGCTTTTCTCGATGAAGTTGGCGTCGCGGTCGGCCTTCATCAGCTTGGCGATGCGGGTGAGTGCGTCGTCCCACGAGACCGGGCTCCACTCGGCGGCGCCGGGCGCGCGGTATTCGGGTACCTGCAGCCGGTTGGGGCTGTGGATGAAGTCGATCAGGCTGGCCCCTTTCGGGCACAGCGTACCGCGGTTGACCGGGTGGTCGGCGTCGCCCTCGATGTGGATGATGCGGGCGGTGGCGTTCTTGGCGCCGTCCCCCAGTCCATACATCAGGATGCCGCAGCCGACCGAGCAATAGGGACAGGTGTTGCGGGTCTCGGTACTGCGGGCCAGCTTGTATTGCCGGGCTTCGGCCAGCGCCGTGGCCGGGGCGAAGCCCAGCAGCGCGATGCTCGATCCGGCCAGGGTCGCGCCAGTCACCTTCAGGAACTGACGCCTCGACATCTGGTTCATGGGGGAGCCTCTCAATGAATGAAAAGACGTCAACCAGTGTAGCACCATCAAAATAAATATGGTCGGTTTGCCATCGGGTGCGGCAATTTTGCATCAATTCATCGGTGATTGTTGAGTAATCAACTATTTTTCGCGTCGCCGTGATCCATCCTTTGCGCCCGGCTGTCAGCAGTAACGAATTCAGTGACAGTGCAGTTCATTGGCTGAGTCCGTATTGGCGTGGTGGCCGCGTCCCCGGACTTGTTCCATGCTGCGGTACAACTGCTCGGGCGACGTGGGCTTGTGCAGCAGCGGCACGCCGCTGGCGCGCGCTTCGCGCAGGCGGGCGGGGGCCGTGTCGCCCGTGATCAGCAAGGCCGGGATAGCATGTCCGGCCTGGGCCCGCAGCATGGCGATGGCTTCCGCGCCCGTGCGCTGCTCGCGCAGCCGGTAATCGCTGATGATCATGTCCGGCAGCCACGTCGCCGCCAGCGCCAGCGCCGGTTCGATGCCGTCGGCCACCTGGCAGTCGCAGCCCCAGCCGGCCAGCAATTCCTGCATGCTGATCCGTACGATGGCATCGTCGTCGATCACCAGCACCCGCAACGGCAAGGCACGCCGCGCGGGGGCGTCCAGTGCCGGCGCCGCCAGCGGCGCACCGGACAGTGCCGGCATGGCGGCCAGCGGCACGGCCAGCCGGAACACGCTGCCCCGTCCCGGCCGCGACGCCACCGTCAGCTCGTGGCCGAGCAACTGGGCCAGGCCGCGCGCGATCGACAGGCCCAGGCCCAGACCCTTTTGCCGGTCCCGTTCCGGATTGCCCAACTGATGGAATTCGCGGAATATTTCCTCCTGCTGTTCGGGGGCGATGCCGATGCCGCTGTCCCATACTTCCAGCACCGCGTGGCCTGCGCGCTTGCGGCACGCCACCAGCACGCCGCCGCGCTCCGTATAGCGCACGGCGTTCGTCACCAGGTTGCGCACGATCAGTTCCAGCAAGCCCCGGTCCGAACGCAGCGCCAGGCCGCTGTCGCGGGTGCGGTACAC
The DNA here is from genome assembly GCF_014042355.1 of Rugamonas apoptosis. Classification (GTDB taxonomy): domain Bacteria; phylum Pseudomonadota; class Gammaproteobacteria; order Burkholderiales; family Burkholderiaceae_D; genus Rugamonas; species Rugamonas apoptosis. The sequence goes on along the minus strand of NZ_JACEZU010000010.1, from coordinate 209,311 downwards.
CAGGCCCTTGGCATTGGCTTGCGGCGCCAGTTCGCTTTCCAGTTTGGCCAGCAGCGGTTGCAGCGCGAACCCTTCGAGCTGCGCTTCGATCACGCCAGCTTCGATGCGCGAAAAGTCGAGCAGCGTATGCAGCATGCCGGCCGACGCTTCGGACGCGGCACGGGCACTGGCCAGCACCGTGCGCTGGCTGTCGTTGAGGGGCGAGCGGGCCAGCACTTCCAGGAACAGGCCTTGCGCGTGGATCGGCTGTCGCAAGTCGTGGCTGGCGGCGGCCAGGAAGCGCGACTTGGCCAGGTTGGCCTGTTCGGCCGCATGCAGCGCGTGCCGCGTCTTGTCGCTTTCAATGCGGAGTTGCCGGATCAGGCCGATATTGTCGAACTTCAGCTGGATGGCGGCGCGCGCGGCGCGGGCGCTGTTGCGGCCCTGGCTGAGCAGGCTGAAAAAATACACCACCACGGCCAGGCTCAGGGTCCGGAATTGCAGCTCGTCCAGCGACCACGCCTTGAGCGACAGGGCGCCCAGTTCGAACACGCAGAAAATGGCGAACACCGGCAGCACGGGCGACAACATCGACATGGCATTGCCGACGATGCCGGACAACACCGCCACCACCAGGATGCTGTTGGCCGTGGAGCCAGGATCGAAGCCGGTCCAGGCCAGCGCGCCCCAGGCTGCGCCGTCGATGGCGTTCAGCAGGATCAGCCAGCGTTCCAGCCGGTAGGCGCGCCATGGCCCGATGCGGCCGCGCAGGATGCGGCGCGCGTCCCAGCAGGCGAAGCATTTGGAGCCGATCACGGCGGCGCACCACAGTGGCAGGCCGCGCGTGTTGGCCGGGGTGGCCAGCGCGTACAGCAGCAGCGACGCCACCACGATGGTGGGCAGCAGCGAACTGCCCATATTGCCCAGCAACAGGCGCACCTGTTCCGCCCGGACCAGGCCCTCGGCGCGGCGCGCGGCGCCTGGCCTAGCCAACCAGCCCCCGGCTGCGGGCCGCGTAGGCCGCTTCGGCCCGGCTCACCACTTGCAGCAAGGCCAGCAGCGCCTGCACGTGGCCGCGCACGGTGTTCTCCGACAGGTTCAGGCGCCGGCCGATCAGTTTGTTGGACATGCCCTGGCACAGCAGGTCGAGCACTTCACACTGGCGCGGCGTCAGGCGCGGCGCGGTGGCGCGCGTGGTGGAGGATGGCAGCGCGCCCGGCTCGGCCCGCATCACGGCCGCGATGCCGTCGAGGATGACGGCGGCCGGTTCGCCCTTGGAGAGATGGCGCAACGCGCCGTGTTCGAGCGCGCGGCGCGCCGTGTCGGGGCTGTCGTCGGCCGACAGCACGACAATGGCGCACTCGGGCCACTTGTGCTGGATCAGGGCCATACCGTCCATGCCATTCAGGCCGGGCAGTTGCAGGTCCAGCAGCACCACGGTGGGGGCGGGCGCGTCGCGCTGGGTATGGACGGCTTCATCGAGCGTGGCCGCTTCGCGCAGCGGCACGCCGGGGTGGGCGCTCTCCAGCGTCATGCGCAAGCCGGCCCGGAACAGCGCGTGGTCATCGATCAAGAGGAAGGAATGGTTCATGTCGTTATTACAACCCAGCGTGCGCGGCGCCACAAGTGCCTGGGCGCAATTCAGTCCAAACAGACTATTTTGTGGGAAATGATAACAAATTACTATTCTTCATGATCGGCGGGCCCATCGCAGGCCCGCGACGCAGATCCGGTCCGGCCAAACGCCGGCATCGCCAACTCCACAACTGAAGGGAAATCCCATGAAATCGACTTTACTCGCGTTGCTGCTGGCAGGCGCCGCCACCGGCTCCGCCGTGGCCCATGACTACACGGTATCGCTGCTGCAATCGCCGCACCACCCGAACGAATGGACGGGCAGTTTCAATCTGAGCTTGCCGGAGCCCATCGATGGCAACTATTTCAGCGACACCTACACGTTCTCGCCTACGTTGAACGGCAATTTCATGGCCAATGGCGGGGTGGTGAACTTCTACGGCAACGAGTCGCAGCACATCCATTTCACCAGCGTGAGTTTGAACGGTAAAAAGCTGGACACTGCCGACGGCTTTTTCATCAGCGGCGCCCATTTGTTCGACACGGGCTTCAGTGGCCCGCTGGTGTTGACCGTGAAAGGATACACCGGCGCTTCGGCCAGTTATTCGGGTAGCCTGAACATCACCACGGCGGTGCCGGAACCGGAAACCTACGGCATGCTGCTGGGTGGGCTGGCGCTGGTGGGCGTGGTGGCCCGTCGCCGCCGCGCGGCCTGAGGTGGTTGAGGATGGCGCCGGCGGTGGGCGCCATCCTTTTCGCCGGATGGACGGGGTGGCTGGCGCTTAGCCGGCCAGCACGTTGAGCACTTCGTAGCAGGCGCCCATGGTGTGGTAATCCGTTTTCCCAGCCGGGCTTTTCTCGTCGCTCAGTTTGCGGTTATCCGCGCTGAGCAGGCGATACCAGGCGCCGTGCTGGTGATCGATCATGTGCGCCCAGCTGTATTGCCACAGGCGTTCATACCAGTCCCAATATGTGGGGTCGCCTGTGCGCGCGGCCAGCAGCGCGGCGGCGGCCAGGCTTTCGGCCTGCACCCAGAAGTATTTGTCGCTGTCGCAGATGCTGTCGTCCGGTGCGAAACCGTAGTAGATGCCGCCATGCTCGCCGTCCCACGCTTTTTCCAACGCCTGGTCGAACAGGGCACGGGCGCGCGGCAGCATCCACTCGGACGGGCCGGCCAGACGCACGGCATGGCGCTCCAGGATCAGCAGCAGCTTGGCCCATTCCGTCAGGTGGCCGGGCTGGTAGCCCCAGGGGCGGAAGATGTTGGTCTTGTCGTGGCGGTTGTAGTCGCCGTCCACCGACCAATCCTGGTGGTAATGCTCCCAGATCAAATTATCGGCCAGCGCTGCCTGGCGCACGGTGATGTTGTGGGCCAGCGTCTCGGCCCGGTGCAGGTAGCGCAGTTCGCCCGTCGCCTCGAACGCGGCCAGCAGCGCTTCGCAGCTGTGCATGTTGGCGTTCTGGCCGCGATACGGCGCCAGTTGCGACCAGTCCGCGCTCGCTTCGTCGGCATACAGGCCGTGCTCCGCTTGCCAGAACCGTTCTTCCATCAGCGTATACGTTTCAGCGATCCAGCCGCGCGCCTCCGTCACGCCGGCCATCAGCGCCTGCGAGTAGGCCAGCAACACGAAGGCCAGGCCGTAGCAATGGTTGGTGCCGTCCGTGACGGTGGCCGCGCCGTCGCGCCAGTCCAGTTCCCACGCATAGCCGCCCGTCGCCGCGTTGCGGTGGGCGCCGCGCAGGAAGGCCAGGCCGTGGCGTACCCGCTCCAGGTAGACCGGCTGCTGGAAGTGCCGGAACGCCATCGCATAATTGAACACGAAGCGCGTGCTGCTGACCAGGTGGCGGCTGTGCGCGTTGTACACCGTGCCGTCATCCTTGAAGTAGTGATAGAAGCCGCCGCTGCCATCCACGCAGCGCGGCTCGTAGAAGCGCATGGTGTGCTGGATATGTTCGATCAGCGTGGCGCGGGAGCGGAAGTTGGGTGTCATCGTCATGGTATGAATAGTGTGAGCGAATCGGTGAAATTGGTCGTTCAGTCGTGCGCGCGTCAGGCCGGCGTTGCCGCGCGCGCGGAGCCGAGGCGGAATTGCGGGCTGCGCTCCGGGGGCAGGGCGGTGCGCGCCGACGGGTCTTGCGTGTCCCGCGCACCCAGTTTGAAGATGCCGACCGCCTTCGCCAGGTTGTTGGCCTGTTCCTGCATGCTCTCGGCTGCGGCCGCGGCTTGTTCAACCAGGGCCGCGTTCTGCTGGGTCATGGCGTCCATCTGGCCGACGGCGCGGTTGACTTCCTCAATGCCCACGCTTTGCTCCTGGCTGGCGGCCGTGATGTCGTGCATGAAGTCGGCCACCTGCTGCACGGCCGTGACGATGCGCTCCATGGTCTGGCCGGCCGAGTCAACCAGTTTGCCGCCCGCGTCCACCTGTTCCACGGAATTGCTGATCAACGATTTGATCTCCTTGGCCGCGCCGGCGCTGCGCTGGGCCAGGTTGCGCACTTCCGACGCCACCACGGCGAAGCCGCGCCCCTGTTCGCCGGCGCGGGCCGCTTCCACGGCCGCATTCAGCGCGAGGATGTTGGTCTGGAACGCGATCGAATCGATCACGCCGATGATGTCGACGATCTGGTAGGAGCTGGTCTTGATGGTGGCCATGGTCTGCACCACGTCGGCCACGATCTGGCCGCCTTGCGCCGCCACGGCCGATGCCGATACGGCCAACTGGTTGGCCTGCTGTGCGTGCTGGGCGTTCTGGCGCACGGTGCCGGTCAGTTCTTCCATCGAGCTGGCCGTCTGTTCCAGGGCGCTGGCCTGGGCTTCCGTGCGCGAGGACAGGTCGGCGTTGCCGCTGGCGATCTCGCGCGAGGCCACCGTGATCGATTCGGTGCTGGTGCGCACGGCGCCCACGGTGGCGGCCAGGCTGTCGTTCATGCTGGCCAGTGCGCGCAGCAACTGGCCTGTCTCGTCCTGCGCACCCACGCTCACGGGCTGGGTCAGGTCGCCGCCGGCCACGCGGGTGGCCAAGTCCAGTGCGTGCTGCAAGGGGCGGGTGATGCTGCGGCTCAGGCGCAGCGCGACCACCACGGCCAGCGTCATGGCGACGGCGCAAATCACGGCCATGATGACGGTGGCGCGCGCGCTGTCGTCCTTGAAGCGGTTGATGCCGGTGCCGATCTCCTGGTTCTGCAGGGCCGCCATCCGGTCCAGGCCGGCCAGCCATTTGTCCTGCAACGGCGCCACTTGTGTGGTCAGCACCTTGAGCGCCTGGCCCGCGTTGAAGCCGGCCACGTATTCCTGCGCCTCCTTGAAGAAGGGCAGGCTGGTTTGTTCGTAGCCGTGCATTTCGGCCACGATGGCCTGCTCGGCCGGGTTCAGGCCCTGCGTGGTCAGCTTCGCTTCGTTGTCGCGGTAGCGCTGCTGTTCGATGCCGATGTTGGCCATCTCCTTTTGCATTTGATTGAGGTCGGCCGTGGCGCCGATGTTGCGGGCCGCCAGGCCCTGGCGGAACAGGTTCTGGCGCATGGCGGCCACCAGCGCGGATTTGGCGTTGCTGTCGTCGACCGAGCGGGTCAGGCTGGCGCCGGCCTGGCGCGAGGCCAGCGCGGCGACGGTGGTCATGCCGGCCATCAGCACCAGCATCAGGCCGAAGCCCAGCATCAGGCGGTAGCCGATTTTGATATCGTTCAGCTTCATGTTCAGTCTCCATGACGCCGGTCGTGGCCCGCGTCTGTAATGTGTTTGGGTGTAGCGACTGCTTGGCGCGCACGCGCGGCCAGGAACCAACGGGGAAGGGAGGGGACGGCTGCCGCAAGAAGGCGGCAGCCGGGTTGGGGCGCTTACTGGCCCAGGTCGATGCGCTGTTCCGAGGTCGGGTCGAAGAACACGGCCTTCGACAGGTCGAACGCCAGCTTGGTGTGCAGGCCGGCCGTCGCCTCCGCGCGCGGGTGGGTGCGGCAGGTGGCGCGGATGCCGTTGAACCAGGCGAACACCAGCGTGTCCGGGCCGGTCGGTTCCGTCATCTCGACCAGGCATTCCACTTCCGTTGGATGGTAGGGGTCGGCGCTGGTGGCGCGGCGGGCGCTGACGGCGTCCGTCACGTGCTCGGGGCGGATGCCGAGAATGATCTCGCGGCCGGCGTGCTTGGGCAGCACCGTGCCCGGCACCGGCAGCAGCGTGGTCTGGCCCGCGTGCTCCAGCGCGAACGAGATGTTGGCGCCGTCCTGCACCAGTTTCCCGCGCAGGAAGTTCATCGACGGCGAGCCGATGAAGCCGGCCACGTACAGGTTATCGGGACGGTCGTAGATGTCCTGCGGGCTGCCGAACTGCTGCACCACGCCGTCGCGCATGACGGCGATGCGGTCGCCCAGCGTCATGGCTTCGATCTGGTCGTGGGTCACGTAGACGATGGTCGAACCGAGGCGCTGGTGCAGCAGCTTGATCTCGGCCCGCATTTCCACGCGCAGCTTGGCGTCCAGGTTCGACAGCGGTTCATCGAACAGGAACAGCGACGGATCGCGGGCGATGGCGCGGCCCATGGCCACGCGCTGGCGCTGGCCGCCCGACAGCATGGCCGGCTTGCGGTCCAGCAGGTGGGCCATCTGCAGCGTGTCGGCCACGCGGTTGACGATCTTCTCCTGTTCGTCCTTGGGCACCTTGCGGATACCGAGGCCGAACGAGATGTTCTCGCGCACTGTCATGGTGGGGTACAGCGCGTACGACTGGAACACCATGGCGATGTCGCGCGACTTGGGCGGGATGTTGTTGACCACGCGGTCGCCGATGCGGATCTCGCCCTGCGAGATGGTTTCCAGTCCGGCGATCATGTTGAGCAGGGTGGATTTGCCGCAGCCGGAGCCGCCCACCAGGATCAGGAACTGGCCGTCCTCGATCTCCAGATCGATGCCCTTGAGGATTTCTGCGCCGTTCGGATAAACCTTGCGCACATTACGAATAGATAAGCTAGCCATGCTGATGTCTCCAGAAGGCGCCGGCCACGATGCCGGCGCCGAATATGTTTATTAGCCCTTGACCGCGCCAGCCGTCAGGCCGCGCACGAAGTACTTGCCCGCCACCATGTACAGCACCAGGGTAGGCAGCGCGGCGATGATGGCGGCGGCCATGTTGACGTTGTACTCGGTCACGCCGGTCGAGGTGTTGACCAGGTTGTTCAACGCCACCGTCACCGGTTGCGCGTCCGAACCGCCGAACACCACGCCGAACAGGAAGTCGTTCCAGATCTGCGTGAACTGCCAGATGAAGCAGACCATGAAGATGGGCAGCGACAGCGGGAAGATGATGCGGCGGTAGATGGTGAAGAAACCGGCGCCGTCGATGCGGGCCGCGTTCACCAGTTCATCGGGCACCGACACGTAATAGTTGCGGAAGAACAGGGTGGTGAAGGCGATGCCGTAGATGATGTGCACGAGGACCAGGCCGCTGGTGGTGTTGGCCAGTTCGGCCATGCCCAGCAGGCGCGCCATCGGCAGGATCACCACCTGGAACGGGATGAAGCAGCCCACCATCAGGGCCGTAAACACCACGTTCGAACCACGGAAGCGCCAGTGGGCCAGCACGTAGCCGTTCAGCGAGCCGATCAGGCTGGAGATCAGCACGGCCGGAATCACCATCCGCACCGAGTTCCAGAAGTACGGCTGCAAGCCGCCGCAGCGCACGCCGGTGCAGGCGCTGTCCCAGGCCTTGCCCCAGGCCGCCGTGGTCGGCTGCAGGGGGAAGTCCAGCAGGTTGCCCGAGCGGATCTGGTCCAGCGTCTTGAACGACGTGGTCAGCATCACGTACAGCGGCGCCAGGTAATACAGGGCCACCAGCACCAGCAGGGTGTAGATGGCGACGCGGCCGACCGTCACGCGGCCGCCGTCGGTGTTCAGATTAGCGTCCATTGCGCGCTCCTTTGGTTTCCATGTACATCAGCGGCACCAGCACGGCCAGCACCGTGGCCAGCATCATCATGGCCGACGCCGCGCCCAGACCCAGCTGGCCGCGGGTGAACGAGAACTGGTACATGAAGATGGCCGGCACGTCTGAGGAGGTGCCGGGGCCGCCGGCGGTGAGTGCCATCACCAGGTCGAAGCTCTTGATGGCGATGTGCGCCAGCACCAGCAGCACGCTGAAAAAGACCGGACGCAAGGAGGGGATGACAATACGCCGGTAAATCGTGGGCAGGCTGGCGCCATCGACCATGGCGGCCTTGATGATGGCGTCGTCGACGCCGCGCAAACCTGCCAGGAACAGGGCCATGACGAAACCGGACGATTGCCACACGCCGGCGATCACCACGGTGTAGATAGCCATGTCGGAATTGACCAGCCAGTCGAAGCTGAAGCTGGTGTAGCCCCAGTCGTGCACCATCTTCTCCAGGCCCAGGCCGGGATTGAGGATCCACTTCCAGGCCGCGCCGGTGACGATGAACGACAGCGCCATCGGGTACAGGTAGATGGCGCGCAGCGCGCCTTCATGGCGGATGCGCTGGTCCAGCAAGATGGCCATGGTCAGGCCGATGGCCAGGCAGACCAGGATGAACAGGCCGCCGAAGATGCCGAGATTGGCGGCGGCGGTCCACCAGCGGTCGATCTCGAACAGGTTGGCATACTGGCCGAAGCCGGCATACTCGTAATTGGGCATCATGCGCGAGTCGGTCAGCGACAGCCAGGCCGTCAGGCCGATGAAGCCATACACGAACACGAGCGAGGCGATGATGGTGGGCGACAGCACCAGGCGTGGTAGCCAGGTGTCGGCCAGGCCGGCGAAGCGGCTGGCGCGGACCGGGGCGCGGGCCGCGGTGGCGGCGGCCGGGCTGGCCGGGGTTGCGGTTGTAGCAGACATGGGGTTCTCCAGGGCGAGGGGGGCGGCCGGCCCGCGCTCCCGGAGGGGCGGGAGCGCGGTGGGCCGCGGCCTCTGCGCGCGGACGGCGGTCCGCGCGACAGCGTTACAGCATTACAGCTTCAGTTACAGCCCAAGTTGCGGGCCTGGTTGCTGCCTGGTTGGCAGCGTAAATTGCCGCCTTACTTGGTCTTGGCGGCCTTGGCCAGCGCTTGCACGGCGGCCTGTGGCGTCATCGACGAGTTCATGAACTTGGCGATCACGTCCTGGATGGCGCCGGCCTTGGCCGAGTCGATCGCCATGCCGTGGGCCATGGACGGCTCAAGCGAACCGGCCTTGCTGCTGGCGGCCATGTCGTCCATGGAACGGGTGGCGCAGGCGTCGAACTTGGCGCGCGAAACGCCGGCGCGGACCGGGATCGAACCCTTGTTCAGGTTGAACACTTCCTGGAACTCGGGGCTCATCACGGCGCTGGCCAGGGTCAGCTGGGCCTTCTGTTCTTCGGCGCTCTTGACCTTGAACATGGCCAGCGAGTCGATGTTGAAGGTGTACGATTTCTCGGTGCCAGGCGCTGGCAGGCACAGGAAGTCCTTGCCCGGTACCTTGCCGGCGGCCGTGAATTCGCCCTTGGCCCAGTCGCCCATGAACTGCATGCCGGCCTTGCCGTTGATGACCATGGCGGTAGCCAGGTTCCAGTCGCGGCCAGCGGCGTCCTTGTCGATGTAGGTCTTGATCTTGCCCAGCGTTTCAAACGACTTGACCATGGTTGGGCTGGTCAGGGAAGCCTGATCCAGTTTCACCAGTGCCTTGTCGTAGAACGCGGCGCCGCCCACACCCAGCACCACCGATTCGAACACGGTGGCGTCCTGCCATGGCTGGCCACCGTGGGCCACGGCCACCATGCCGGCGGCCTTGATCTTGTCGGCGGCGGCGAAGAACTCGTCAAAGTTGGTCGGGGCCTTGGCGCCGGCCTTGGCCAGCACGGCCGGGTTGACCCACAGCCAGTTCACGCGGTGCACGTTGACCGGCACGGCGACATAATGCCCCTGGTACTTCATCACTTTGGTGACCACGGAGGGCAGCAGGCTTTCCCACTTGCCTTCGGTGGCGGCCGCGTCGATGTTGGCCAGCACGCCTTCCTGGCCCCATTCCTGGATCGATGGGCCCTTGATCTGGGCGGCGGTCGGCGCGCTGCCGGCGATCACGCGTGCCTTCAGGGCGGTGGTGGCGTTTTCGCCAGCGCCACCGGCCACGGCGAAGTCTTTCCAGGCCACGCCTTTGGCTTCCATCATTTTCTTCAGTTCGGCGATCGATTTGGCTTCGCCACCGGAAGTCCAGTAGTGCAGCACTTCGACCTGGGGAGCGGCCATGGCGGCGGAGGCGGCGACGGCGGACAGCAGCAGAGCGGCTTGAACGAGGGGTTTGAGGGTCATGTTATATGTCTCCGTTATGTGGATTGATGTAACTTTATTAATTTATCACGAAAACGCGCCGGCACCCTGAAAGCGGTTGTGGGGGCCGGACGCGCGGCTGACGTTATTGCTGCAACGGGGTATCAGGCTGGCAGGATGCCGGGCCGATTACCACCAGGCTTCCATCTGCAGGCCGATCGAGGAACCGCTGGTGCCGTTGCCGTACACGGGGCCGGAATTGTTGGCCGCGTTGACCAGGGCCGTCGCTTCCTTGTTCCACTTACCGTAGGTGAAGTAGGCGCGCAGTTCAGGACGCTGCCAGAAGCCTTCGCCCACCGTGATGGTCGGGGCGATGGTCAGCTTGGTCAGGTGCGCCGTGTCGCCGGTGGTGCCCGACTTCAGGCCCGTTACGCCCAGTTCGGCTTGCAGCTTGAAGTTTTGCGCGAAGGCGTACACGGGACGGATACCGGCCGTGGTCCAGGTGGTGCTGCCGTTGGCGTCGGACTTGTCCTTCTGCCACAGGGCCACCATTTCGGCGCTGAACTGCTTGGTTGGCTGGATCCACAGGTCGTTGAACACACGCACACGGGTCACGTCGGAGCCGAGCGTGGTGCTGCCCGAGGAGCCGATACGGGCGCAGCATGGGCCGCCGATGCCGGTGCCTGGGCCCACGCCGTATTGCACGCCGAACGTGTTGCCGCCGCCGAAGGTGCCGGCTTGCTTGTGGAACAGCGAAGCGTTCCAGCCGTTGTGGTCCTGCGTGCCCTTGCCTTGGGCCGTGACGATGGTGAAGGCCGCGTCCAGCGTGCCGCCGGCGTTGACAGGCAAGCCTTCGTACACCAGGTTCTGGCGGACGGCGGCCGAGGTATTGACGACGGCCGAGACGCTCGGATCGTATTGGTTCTGGTCGTTATCCTTGAACACGGCGTAGCTGATCTTGCCTGGGCCCAGGTTGATCTTGTCCAGACCGCCGCCGGTACCGTTCATGTTGATGAACTGCATATCCAGCATGTGGATGTCAGGACGGTAGTAGTAACGCTTGCCGACCCAGACCGTGCCGCCGTTCATGAACGGCAGGTTGCGCGCTTCCACGTAGGCCTTGGCCACGTTCAGCGGGGCGTTGCCGAAGTCGGAGCCGTTCTTGTAGGCGTTGGCCCACAGGGTGCCGACGAAGGTGGCGCCGTTTTCCGACTTGGCCAGTTCGTGGGTGTAGCCGAATTCGGTGTAGCTGTCGCACTCGTTACCCAGGCGATAGCTCTGGGTAGGGCCACCCAGGCTGAAGCAGCTTTGTGGGCCGTGGGTCGAGCTGGCGCCGGAACCGGCGCGGAGGTAACCGTGGAAGCCCTCGGTGTCGTTGAAGGCGTCGGCGTGCGCGACGCCGCTGGCCATGGCCAGGGCCATCATGGCCGGGAGGGTTTTCAGGACGGTATGTTTCATTACGACAGTCTCCTCTTGGTTGTCAGTGCGGACCTGGACACGTCGGCATATCTGCCGCGTTATCTCTCGTTCCATGCCGGCGTATCTGCCACACTGTGTTGCTGTTGCGGTGGATGTTGTAGTTTTTTGCTACGGCAGATGCACAGTAACATCGGCCCTTTTGTGATGCTACCCAGGCACTTTTCTCTATCTGAAATATCGTTAAGTGGTTGATTTGATTGAAATAGAGTGTTTTTCGGCGCCGCCAGGCGCTTACATTTCCTTACAATGGACGGCAACGCGAAACGGCCGTTTTGGCTGTCATGGCGGGCCTGGCGGGGCCGGGCGCGGTGCACGCGCGGCTGCAACAAAACGCAACAATTCCATACGCTTTATTGCAAAAAGCTGAAGTTGGTAACCAACGTTTGTTGCAAGACTTAAGGTATAGTCTCAGCGGCAAGATGGCGGATATATCGCCGCGATATAAAAGAACAGGTTCATCCGACGAGGTGGATCGTCGCTGGAGTGAGGAGACATGGTGAAAACGCTGCGCAGGCTGCTGCCGCTGGTGTGCCTGGCGGCATGGGGCGCCGCGCAGGCGGATGGCCTGCAAGTGCTGCATTGGTGGAAGTCGGCCAGCGAACGCAAGGCCATCGACCTGGTGGCGACCCGTCTCAACGATGAGGGCATCGGCTGGCGCGACGGCATGATCCCCAATGGCTCGGGCGTGGGTGCCGGCATCGTGCTGCGCAGCCGCATGCTGGCCAAGGATGCGCCGGAAGTGGCGCAGGTGAACGGCATCGTGATCCGCGACTGGGCCCGGCTCGGCCTGCTGCTGGAGCTGGATACGGTGGCCGCCGCCGGTAAATGGGACAAGCTGCTGCAGCCCACCGTGGCGGCCGCCATCCAGTCCGACGGCCACGTCTACGCCGCGCCGCTGGGCATCCACCGCATCAACACCCTGTTCTACAACCGCAAGCTGTTCAGCCAGTTCAAGCTGAACCCGCCCACCACCTGGGCCGAGTTCGAGCACGCGGCCACGGTGTTGCAGCAGGGTGGGGTGGTGCCGCTGGCCCAGAGCAGCGAACCGTGGCAGGTGGCCACCCTGTTCGAGACGCTGGTGTTGTCCGAGGGCGCCGAATTCTACCGCGCCTTGCTCCAGCGCCGCGAAGCGTCCGCCTATGCCGACCCGAAACTGGCCAGTGCGCTGACGCGCTTGCGTCACTTGAAGAAATGGATGGACCAGCCCGTGCCCGAACGTACCTGGGACGACACCACCCGCCAACTGGCCGACGGCAACGCGGCCATGCTGGTGATGGGCGACTGGGCCAAGGGCGAGCTGGTGATGCGCGGTTTAACGGTGGATGAGGGTTTCGGCTGCGCGGTCGTGCCCGGCACCGCCAACTACCACCTGTACAACATCGACACCCTGAGCATGCTGGCCACGCGCGAATCGCACCGGCCGGCCCAGGAAAAGCTGGCCGCCGTGATCATGACGCCGGCGCTGCAGAACGACTACAATCAGGTCAAGGGTTCCATTCCCGTGCTGCGCAACCCGGCGCTGGCCAAAATGGACAGTTGCGCGCGCGCTTCCTACAAACTGTTTTCCAGCGGCCCCGGCGCCCAGATTCCCAGCCTGGTGCACCGCATGGCCACCGACGAGATCGTGCGTGACGCGATGGTGGCCGAATTGCACCGTTATTTCCTCGACGATGGCGTGACCGTGGCCGACACCCAGCGCCGCCTGGCCACCATCGCGCGTACCTACACCAAGACACACTAGGCAACACCATGCGTAAGATATTGATAGTCGACGACGACCAGAAAACCCGCACTCTGCTCAAGACCTACCTGGAAAAGAACCAGTACGAGGTGGGCCTGGCCCACAACGGCGAAACCTTTACGGCCGAGTTCAACCGCTACGCCGACGAGTTGTCGCTGGTGATCCTGGACGTGATGCTGCCCGACACGGACGGCTTCGCCCTGTGCAAGATGGTGCGGCGCCGCTCCAACGTGCCCATCATCATGCTCACCGCCAGCTCCGACGAAACCGACCGCGTGGTGGGGCTGGAACTGGGCGCGGACGATTACATCTCCAAGCCCTACAGCCCGCGCGAGCTGCTGGCGCGCATCAAGGCCATCCACCGCCGCACCGGCATGGACAACGTGGCCGCGCCCCGCTTCTACCGCTTCGTCGGCTACACGCTGGACACGGTGGAACGTACCGTCACCGGCCCCAGCGGCGAACATGTGCCGCTGACGGGACTGGATTTCCAGCTGCTCAAGTATTTCGTGGAACACGCGGGCGACATCCTGGACCGCAACGTGCTGTGCGAGGAAACCCGGGGCCGTGACGCCGGCCCCATGGACCGCTTCCTGGACGTGCAGATCAGCCGCCTGCGCCTGCGCCTGAACGATGCCGGCCGCCAGCCGTTGCTGATCAAGACCGTGCGCGGCGCCGGTTATGTATTTTCAGCCGATGTTACGGTCAGCAATGTCTAAGAAGTCACTGCAACCAGCCCATGGCGTCGTTATGGCGCCTTGCCGTGCACGCGCACTGTCTTCGTCGCCATGCCTAGCCATGGCCATGTTGACATGACTGCCAGGCTGCGCCCAGGGCGCTGGCTGGCGCGCATCCTGCCGTCGTCGCTGCTGGGGCGGCTGGTGGTGGTGATGGTGGCCGGCGTGCTGCTGACCCAATTGGCGGGCAACTGGTTGTGGGCCACCCAGCGCCAGGCGGAAGCGGAGGTGGAAGTGCGCACGGCCACCCAGCATCTGGCCCACAGCGCGTCCAAGGTGATCCGCTTCTTCCTCAGCCTGCCGGCCAATTACCGGCCCCTGATCATCCAGCAATTCCGCGAGATGGGCGGCACCCGCTTCCTCGTCAACGTCAACCGGGCGCCGGTGGAAATCCCCGGCATCGGCGAACAGCCGCTGGCGGACGTGGCCATCGCCCAGGTGCGCACCACGCTCAAGGAGGATGTGCCCAACCTGAGCAAGCTGCGCATCGATTTCGGCTGGCCCGACCATCTGCCCGTCAGCGACGACGGCACCACGCTCAACGACATGCCGGAAGGCTGGGTGCAGAACGTGGTGCTGACCAAGCCGGCGCCGGCGCCCATCCTGCTGATCCAGGCGGAGATGGGGCCGGGCAACTGGCTGTACCTGGCCACGCTGATGCCCAATCCTTACTTCCTCGACAGCGGCAACCCGCTCACGCGCGACCGCGTGCTGCTGCAGGCGTTGTCGCTGGCGGCCGTGCTGCTGTTGTGTATCCTGGTGGTGCGCTGGACCACGCGGCCGTTGGCGGCCCTGTCGGAAGCGGCCACCGCTTTTGGTAACGGCGAGCGCATGCCTGCCTTGCCGGAAACGGGCAGCCGGGAATTCGTCAACACGGTGCGCGCGTTCAGCGCCATGCGTGAGCGCATCAATCGCTATATCGCGGACCGGGAACGGCTGTTCGTCTCCATTTCGCACGATTTGCGCACCCCCATCATGCGCTTGAAACTGCGCACGGAATTGCTGGACGATGAGCAGTTGCGCGACGAGTTCCATGAAGACCTCGATGAGCTGGAGATGATGGTCAAGGGCGCCCTGCAGACCGTCAAAGATAGCGACATCCATGAAAATCCCACCGAGATCCGGCTCGACGCCTTGCTGGGCCGCATGGTGCGCGATGCCCGCCTGGCCGGCCATCAGGTCCTGTTTACGGCCTCGGGCCTGAGCGTGGCTGCCAAGCCGCTGGCGCTCAAGCGCGCCATCGGCAACCTGCTCAACAACGCCCTGCATTACGGCAAGCAGGTGGAGCTGGCGGTGGAGCCGCGCGGCGCCAACATCGCCATCGTGATCCGCGACCACGGGCCGGGCGTGCCGCCCGAGGCGCTCGATGGCCTGGCCGAGCCGTATGTCCGGCTCGACCATGGCCGCGAGCAGAACAGCAGCGGCATGGGGCTGGGGCTGGGCATCGCGCGCGGCATCGTGCAAGCCCATGGCGGCGAGCTACGGCTCGACAATCATCCCGAGGGCGGCTTCCGCGCCACCATCGTGCTGCCCGGCGCGGCCTTCACTCCGCTCGACAGCTAAGACCAGGGGCAGGTCATCAAACCGGGGCGGGCAGGTCATGACATCTCGCAAGATGCGAAGTTTCATGACCTGAGCCCGGTTCTTTGCGCATTGCGTCCCACTGGTTCGGCGCCATATCAACGACGTGACACGCGCCGCTTGGTAGCATGGTAGGCGGGAGGGGATATGCGACGGATGGTTCAAATAATGAAGCAAGCAATCGCAGGCGCGGTGGCCAGGTGGTCTGCGCTGCTGCTGGCTCTGGTCTGCGCCGTTCCGTTGGCTGCGCTGCCGCCACCAGCGTGGGGTGCCGAGCCGGATGCTATCGTCATCGGGCAGGCGCCGGCCCAGGTCCAGCAACTGATACTACGCGCCATGCAGCATCTGGCGCCCGGTGGCGAAGCCCATCGCCGTTATCATATGACGCTGCCGTTCGGCGCACCATTGTTCCCACCGGATACGGATCTGGCCCTGTCGCCCACACCCGCGCTGGCGCGCTGGCTGCAACTGCCCATCGACGCGCGCCGCCACGACGTGCTGATCGTGCCCGATGCCGATTACTACTGGGACGCGGGCGGCGCGCCGTTCTCCTGCCAGTTCATCGTTCACCTGCAGGCGCAGGATGCGGGGCGGACCCGGCTCACGGTGCTGCAAGTGCAGCCCACCGAGCGGCACGGCAAGAAGCTTGATTTGCTGGGGCGTACCGGCCCCGGCTTCTATCTCGACATCCGGCCGGCCGCCCCGGCGCCACGGGCAAGCGCCGACCTGCTAGCGCTGCTGGCGGCCGCGCTGGCGCATCCATTGCCAGCGTCCCCGGCGTCCCCGGCCTCCCCAGCCTCCCCAGCCTCCCCAGCCTCCCCAGCCTCCCATTAGACCCAGGCCCGTCGCCAACAACAGGGCCGTGGCCGGCACGGGCAGTACCGTTGCGCCCGGCACTTGCGGCGCGAATGGTGCCGCCACCGGATCGGCAGCCTGGATCAGCCTGCCGCCCGCCAGCGGATCGCCATCCCACCATTCGCCCGCCAGCGTGAACACGCCGCTATCGGTCTGGCCTGGCGTGGCGAAGGCGAACGCGTCAGGCTGATATCGACGGGCACGCTGCGGGTTTTATGGATGGGGAACTGGTCCTGCACGGACAGGATCTGCACCGCGTTGTTGCGGCCCACCAGGTCGGCCAGCTGGGTGACGGCGCCGGCCTCCTCGCCGAACAGGAAGAACACCTGGCCACCCGTTTCAGACGCCGCCTGCAGGAAGCCGGGCGTGATGGGCGAGCAACTGCCGAACAGCACCGGATAGATCTTGATGTCCTTGCTCTTGGCCAGGCCGGTCACGGCGCCGGCCAGTGCCGAACCCGGCCTTGCCCGTGGCGGGCTGGGGCGGGCCGTGGCGCAGGCCGTGGCCGGGGGCGGGGCGGGCCGTTGGCGGACGCTGCACCGTCAGTTTTTCCGACAGCGGCGTGGCGTGGCAAAAGCGCAATCTGTGACGTGAAATATGCAGTTCGTCGCAATTCGCCGCGCCCCGTCGTGGCCTCTGTTACATTGGCGACGATCCGCATCCACGACCGGTGCGCCCGCGAGGAAACCCGAGGAAACCCTGCAAATGAAAAAACTGCTCCCTTTCAGCCTGCTGCTGGCTGCCTTCTGTACGCTGGTGGGCCGGGCCCAGGCCGCCGACGATTACGTCACCGAATCGCGTCCCATCGACGGGCGCGTGGTGCGGGTGCTGCTCGACGGTGTGCTCGACCTGAAACTGACCCAAGGCGCGCAACCGTCCCTGACCATCGTGGCCGACCGGCGTACCATGGCCAAGATCACGGCCTCCCAGACGGGCGACACCTTGCACCTGGACACGGAAGGACATGGCGTCAAACTGAACCGCTCGGGCGCGCGGGTGGAGCTGGTGTTGCCGGCGCTGCGGCAAGTGGTGTCGGAAGGCGTGGGCAGCACGGAAGTGAACGGCTTCATGGGCGATGAACTGGAGTTGACCCTGGATGGGGCCGGTTCCATGAAAGTGGCGGGCGATTACAAGAAGCTCAAGGCCAACCTGGGGGGCGTGGGCAGCATGCACCTGTGGGTCAGCGAGAACGAGCTGGTGGAGCTGGACCTGCATGGCGCTGGCTATATCACGCTGGGTGGGCGCAGCAAGCTGCTGCGTGCGTCGCTCGGCGGACTGGGCGGCTTGAACGCGCAGCAGTTCCAGGCCGACGCGGTGGATGTGCAATTGAGCGGCCTGGGCAACGCCACGGTCACGGCCCGCCACGACGCCACGCTCAACCTGAGTGGCCTGGGTTCCGTCACCGTATATGGCAAGCCAGCCAACCGGAACGTGAGCGTGGATGGCCTGGGCAAGGTCAGCTGGAAATAAGGCGGACGACGCAATGATGAACCGTCACCCTCACGCATACAAACGCGCCATGAAAAAAACCGTATTCGCGCTGTGCCTGCTGCTGGCCATGCAACAGGCCGCTTACGCCGGCTTCGCCGACGGCGCCATGGCCTACAACAGCAAGAATTACGCGCTCGCCTACCGCGAGATCGCGCCGCTGGCCAGGGCCGGCAATGCCGACGCCGAGCATCTGCTGGGCTTGATGTACTACATGGGCCGCGGCGTGCCGCAGGATTACAAGCAGGCGCTGGAATGGCACCGCAAGGCGGCGCTGCAGGGCAAGGCGGACGCGCAGTATGTGGTGGGCGCCATGTACTACACGGGCAACGCCGTGATCCAGGACCACAAGCAAGCCATCGTCTGGTTCCGCAAGGCGGCCGAGCAAGGCCATGCGGAGGCGCAGCAGGTGCTGGGCCTGATGTACCGCTATCACATCGGCGGCATGCCGCAGGATAACGTGCTCGCCTACATGCTGTGGAACCTGGCTGCCGCCGGCGGTTCCATGAACGCTGCCGAGCAGCGCGCGGCCGTGCTGCGCAGCATGACGCAGGAGCAGATCGAGGAAGGGCAGGCGCTGTCGGCCGCCTGGAAGCCGAACACGCCCTTGCCGCGCCAGTCGCGCACCGGTGGCGGCTGACGCTGTCGACTGTCGCGGGGGCGCGGGCGGCCTGCGCGTGGCGCCGCCCTGAAGTACAATCGTCCCTTTCCAATCACGAGGGAAGCGTCATGCGCGCGATCGAGATCACCAAGCCGGGGCCGGCTGATGTGCTGAAGCTGTGCGAACGTCCGGTGCCGGCCGTCAAGGCGGGTGAAGTGCTGATCAAGGTGCATGCGGCCGGCATCAACCGGCCGGACGTGTTCCAGCGCCTGGGCAGCTACGCGCCGCCGCCGGGCGCGTCCGATCTGCCCGGCCTGGAAGTGGCCGGCGAAATCGTGGATGGCGACCTGACGGGCAGCGACTTCAAGAAAGGCGACCTGGTGTGCGCGCTGGTGCAGGGCGGCGGTTACGCCGAATACTGCGTGGCGCCGGTGCCGCAATGCCTGCCCGTGCCGCGTGGCCTGTCGGCGCTGGAAGCGGCTTCGCTGCCGGAAAACTATTTCACCGTGTGGAGCAATGTGTTCGACCGCGCCCATCTGCGCGGCGGCGAAACGCTGCTGGTGCAGGGCGGCACCTCCGGCATCGGCGTGACGGCGATCCAATTGGCCGCCGCCATGGGCCACCGGGTGTTCGCCACCGCCGGCAGCGACGACAAGGCCCGTGCCTGCGAGCGGCTGGGGGCGGAACGGGGCATCAATTACCAGACCGAGGATTTCGCGGCGCTGGCCAAGTCGCTCACCAACGAGCGCGGCGTGGACGTGATCCTGGACATGGTGGGCGGCGACTATTTGCCGCGCGAAATCGCCTGCCTGGCTGACGATGGCCGCATTTCCCTGATCGCGCTGCTGGGCGGCGCCAAGGCCACGGTGGACCTGGGCCAGGTGCTGCGCCGCCGCCTGACCATTACCGGCTCCACCTTGCGGCCCCGTTCCGTCGCCTTCAAGGCCGCCATCGCGGCCCAGTTGAAGCAGCGCGTGTGGCCGATGTTCGAGGCGGGCAAGATCAAGCCCGTCATTTACGAAGTGTTCCCGCTGGAGCAGGCCGCCGCGGCCCACGCGCTGATGGAGCGCAGCACCCATGTGGGAAAAATCATGTTGCAGATAATTTGAACCATTTTTTGGCGGCGATGATGGAAATTTGTGTCATTTTTGCCAACTTTGGTCCGCCGGCGCCTGCCGCTGGTTTGACCGGGCTTCCGCCCGCGCGTTAAAATAGCGGGTTATTGAAAATTAGGCCACTATGCGACGCAAACTCGTCATCGGTAATTGGAAAATGAACGGCAGCCTTGCCGGCAATGCGGAATTGTTGTCCGGCATCGCCGCAGGCTTGACCTCCTCGGGCGCGGCATGCGCCGTCTGTGTGCCGGCGCCGTACCTGGCCCAGTGCCAATCGGCGCTGCAGGGCACCGCCATCGCCTGGGGCGCGCAAGACCTGTCGGCCCACGCCTCGGGTGCCTACACGGGCGAAGTGTCGGCCGCCATGCTGGCGGATTTCGCCTGCCGCTATGTGCTGATCGGCCACTCGGAACGCCGTGCTTATCATCATGAAAGCAGCGAACTGGTGGCGAAGAAGACCGTGGCCGCGCTGGCCGCCGGGCTGACGCCGGTGGTGTGCGTGGGCGAAACGCTGGCCGAGCGCGAAGCGGGCCAGACCGATGCCGTCGTGCGTGAGCAACTGGGCGCCGTGCTGGAAGTCATCGCCGCTGGCGATGTGGCCAGGATCGTCGTCGCCTACGAGCCAGTGTGGGCAATCGGCACCGGCAAGACGGCCACGCCGCAAATGGCGCAGGACGTGCACCAGGTGTTGCGTGCCCAGTTGGCGGAAAAAGATGCGTCGGCGGCGGCCGGCGTGCACATCCTGTACGGTGGCAGCATGAAGCCGGACAACGCGAAAGAATTGCTGTCCATGCCCGATATCGATGGTGGCCTGATCGGCGGCGCGGCATTGAAGGCAGCCGATTTCCTGGCCATCATCCACGCGCACTGAGCGCGTGGCGGGGCAGGGTAGTGCTTGAAACTTATTTAATGTGAGAATGAAATAACATGAACACTTTGTACAATCTGATCGTTGTGGTGCAAGTTTTGTCGGCGCTGGCCATCATCGGCCTGGTGCTGATGCAGCATGGTAAGGGTGCCGACATGGGTGCCGCCTTCGGTTCCGGCGCCTCGGGCAGCCTGTTCGGTGCCTCCGGCTCGTCCAACTTCATGTCCAAGTCGACCGCCGTGGCCGCCGTGCTGTTCTTCAGCGCCACGCTGGGCCTGTCGTTCCTGCAAACCCACAGCAGCACGGGCGTCAGTGGCGGCGTGATGGACAAGGTGGCCGCTCCTGCGCCAGCCGCGCCAGCTGGTGGCGCTGGCGCCATTCCTGCGACCACGGCGCCTGCCGCGGCTGCCCCTGCCGCCACGGCGCCAGCCGCGCCGGCACCGGCCGCTCCAGCTCCTGCCGCATCGATTCCCAAGTAAGCCGCAAGTCAGCTATTGGTTATAAAATAGCTGGCTTGCCTATTGTTTTGGCAGTGAAAGCTGTCAAAACAATCCAAAGTAAGAATCAGTAAAGATTTATCGTTTTTCTTCCTTGTTTTGGTGCAATTCTCATTAACAAAGTGCGCAAAACACAGTAGAATAGCGGCCTTAATGAATGCCGACGTGGTGAAATTGGTAGACACGCTATCTTGAGGGGGTAGTGGCGCAAGCTGTACGAGTTCGAGTCTCGTCGTCGGCACCAGAAATTAGAGGCCAGCAAGGGAGTACCTAAGCTGGCTTTTTTACGAGGATGTGTCGTTCGATCCTGGTCTAAGCTGTTGATTTGGGTCGGACGTTAAGATCACTGCAACGCAATACCGCAACACCGCAGTGTGTCCTTCAACCGATCGTTCAACATCAAGCTTATCAATCGTGAACCTCGAAAATTACTTCCCCGTCCTGTTGTTCATCCTCGTCGGTCTCGGCGTTGGTATCCTGCCCCAGATCCTGGGTCACCTGCTCGGGCCCAACAAGCCTGACTCTGCAAAACTCTCCCCCTATGAATGCGGTTTCGAAGCTTTCGAAGACGCGCGCATGAAATTCGACGTCCGGTACTACCTGGTCGCGATCCTCTTTATTTTGTTCGATCTGGAAACGGCATTCTTCTTCCCGTGGGGCGTCTCCATGCGCGAACTGGGCTGGGCCGGCTTCGTGACGATGATGGTGTTCATCGCCGAATTCGTGGTCGGTTTTTGGTATATCTGGAAGAAAGGTGCCCTTGATTGGGAATAAGCCATGGCTATTGAAGGCGTATTAAACGAAGGTTTTATCACCACCTCGGCCGACAAGCTGATCAACTGGGCGCGTACGGGTTCGATGTTCCCGATGACGTTCGGTCTGGCCTGCTGCGCGGTTGAGATGATGCACGTGGGCGCGGCCCGTTACGACATGGACCGCTTCGGCGTCGTGTTCCGTCCCTCGCCACGCCAGTCCGACGTGATGATCGTGGCCGGTACCCTGTGCAACAAGATGGCGCCCGCGCTGCGCAAGGTCTACGACCAGATGCCGGAACCGCGTTGGGTGATCTCGATGGGTTCCTGCGCCAATGGCGGCGGCTACTATCACTATTCCTACTCCGTGGTGCGCGGCTGCGACCGCATCGTGCCGGTCGACGTCTACGTGCCGGGCTGCCCGCCGACGGCTGAGGCTCTGCTGTACGGCATCATGCAGCTGCAAAACAAGATCAAGCGCACCAATACGATCGCACGCTAACGGGGCGCATCAACTATGACTACACATTTGGAAACACTGCAAAACGCCCTCGGCTCCGCCCTGGGCGATCGCGTCAGCACCACCGTGGCGCTGGGCGAGATCACCCTGGTGGTCAAGGCCGCCGACTACTTCGGCGTGATGCAGACGCTGCGCGACGACCAGGCGCTGGGCTTCGATCAGCTGATCGACCTGTGCGGCGTCGACTACCTCAATTATGGCGAAGGCGCCTGGGATGGCCTGCGTTTCGCCGTCGTGGTGCACCTGCTGTCCGTCAAGCACAACTGGCGCGTGCGCGTGCGCGTGTTCGCGTCCGACGACGACATGCCGCTGCTGCCGTCCGTGACGGGTCTGTGGCGTACCGCCAACTGGTACGAGCGCGAAGCGTTCGACGTGATGGGCATCCTGTTCGAAGGTCACAACGACCTGCGCCGCATCCTGACCGACTACGGCTTCATCGGCCACCCGTTCCGCAAGGACTTCCCGGTGTCGGGCTATGTCGAGATGCGTTACGACCCGGAACAGAAGCGTGTGATCTACCAGCCTGTGACGATCGAGCCGCGTGAAAATGTACCGCGCGTGATCCGCGAAGAAAATTACGGGACGAAATAATGGCCGAAATTAAAAACTACACCCTGAACTTTGGTCCGCAACACCCGGCCGCGCACGGCGTGCTGCGCCTGGTGCTGGAGCTGGACGGCGAAGTGATCCAGCGCGCCGACCCGCATATCGGCCTGCTGCACCGCGGCACCGAGAAGCTGGCCGAGCAGAAGACGTATTTGCAGTCCGTGCCTTATATGGACCGCCTCGACTACGTGTCGATGATGTGCAACGAGCACGCCTACGTGATGGCGATCGAGAAGCTGCTGGGCGTTGAAGTCCCGCTGCGCGCACAGTACATCCGCGTCCTGTTCGACGAGATCACCCGTCTGCTGAACCACCTGCTGTGGCTGGGCGCGCACGCGCTCGACGTGGGCGCCATGGGCCCGTTCCTGTACGCGTTCCGCGACCGTGAAGACTTGATGGACTGCTACGAAGCCGTGTCCGGCGCCCGTATGCACGCGGCTTACTACCGTCCGGGCGGCGTCTACCGCGACCTGCCGGACGCCATGCCGCAGCACCAGAAATCGATCATCCGCAGCGACAAGAAGATCGCCGCCCTGAACGAAAACCGCCAGGGTTCGCTGCTCGACTTCATCGAGGACTTCACCCGTCGTTTCCCCACCTATGTGGACGAATACGAAACCCTGCTGACCGACAACCGGATCTGGAAACAGCGTACCGTCGGCATCGGCGTGGTCAAGCCGGAAGACGCGCTGGCCATGGGCTTCACCGGCGCCATGCTGCGCGGTTCGGGCATCGAGTGGGATCTGCGCAAGCACCAGCCGTACGAAGTGTACGACTTGATGGACTTCGACATTCCGGTCGGCACCAACGGCGACTGCTATGACCGTTACCTGGTCCGTATCGAAGAGATGCGCCAGTCGAACCGCATCATGAAGCAGTGCGTGGAATGGCTGCGCAACAATCCAGGTCCTGTCATGTCGGGCAACCGCAAGGTGGCGCCGCCGTCGCGCGTCGACATGAAAACCAACATGGAGTCGTTGATCCACCATTTCAAGCTGTTCACGGAAGGTTTCCATGTGCCGCCAGGCGAGGCGTACAGCGCCGTCGAGCACCCGAAAGGCGAGTTCGGCATCTACCTGCTGTCGGACGGCGCCAACAAGCCGTACCGCATGAAGATCCGCGCACCGGGCTATGCCCACTTGCAAGCGCTGGACGAAATGGCGCGCGGCCACATGATCGCCGACGCCGTGACCATCATTGGTACCCAGGATATCGTTTTCGGCGAAATCGACCGCTAAGCGACAAGACAGTCCGAAAGGCAAAAGTATGTTGTTATCAGAGCAGTGCTACAAAAAAATCGACCGCGAACTGGCCAAGTATCCGGAAGACCAGCGTCAGTCGGCCGTGATGGCCTCGCTGGCCCACGCCCAGGTCGAGCTGGGCTGGATCTCGCCCGAAGTGATGCAGGAACTGGCGGACTACATCCGCATGCCGGCCATCGCCGTGCAGGAAGTGGCCACTTTCTACAATATGTACAACCTGAAGCCGGTCGGCAAGCACAAGATCACCGTGTGCACCAACCTGCCGTGCGCCCTGTCGGGCGGTGAGCGCGCAGCCCACCACCTGAAGGAAAAGCTGGGCATCGACTACCGCGACACGACCGCCGACGGCGAGTTCACGCTGATGGAAGGCGAGTGCATGGGCGCCTGCGGCGACGCACCGGTGCTGCTGGTGAACAACCACCGCATGTGCAGCTTCATGTCGAACGACAAGATCGACGCCCTGGTCGAGGAACTCAAGAAATGACGTCACTCCACAACCGACACATCGATCCGGTCATCCTGGCCGGCCTGGATGGCCAGAACTGGCATCTGGAAGACTACGTCAAGCGCGGCGGCTACAGCGCGCTGCGCCGCATCCTGGAAGAGAAGCTGACGCCGGAACAGATCATCGCCGACCTGAAAGCGTCCTCGCTGCGCGGCCGCGGCGGCGCCGGTTTCCCTACCGGCCTGAAGTGGAGCTTCATGCCACGCCAGTTCCCGGGCCAGAAATACCTGGTCTGCAACACGGACGAAGGCGAGCCAGGCACGTTCAAGGACCGCGACATCATTCGCTACAACCCCCATGCGCTGATCGAAGGCATGGCCATCGGCGCTTACGCCATGGGCATCACCGTCGGTTACAACTACATCCACGGCGAAATCTTCCAGGAATACTTGCGCTTTGAAGAAGCGCTGGACGAGGCGCGCGCCGCCGGCTTCCTGGGCGACAAGATCATGGGCAGCGAGTTCAGCTTCCAGCTGCACGCGCACCACGGCTACGGCGCCTACATCTGCGGCGAAGAAACGGCACTGCTGGAATCGCTGGAAGGCAAAAAAGGCCAGCCGCGCTTCAAGCCGCCTTTCCCCGCGTCGTTCGGCCTGTACGGCAAGCCGACCACCATCAACAACACGGAAACCTTCGCGGCCGTGCCCTTCATCCTGAACATGGGTCCGGAGAAGTACCTGGGCATGGGCAAGCCGAACAACGGCGGCTCCAAGATCTTCTCGATCTCGGGCGACGTGAACCTGCCGGGTAACTACGAGGTACCGCTGGGCACGCCGTTCGCCAAGCTGCTGGAACTGGCTGGCGGCATGCGCGGCGGCAAGAAGATCAAGGCCGTCATCCCCGGCGGTTCGTCCGCTCCGGTGATCCGCGGCGAGATCATGATGGACACCGACCTGGACTACGATTCGATCGCCAAGGCTGGCTCCATGCTGGGCTCGGGCGCCGTGATCGTGATGGATGAGACGCGCTGCATGGTCAAGGCGCTGGAACGCCTGTCCTACTTCTACTTTGAAGAGTCGTGCGGCCAATGTACCCCTTGCCGCGAAGGCACGGGCTGGATGTACCGCATGGTGCATCGTATCGAGCATGGCCAGGGCCGCGCGTCGGACCTGGATATGCTGAACTCGATCGCCGACAACATCCAGGGCCGCACCATTTGCGCGCTGGGCGATGCGGCGGCGATGCCGGTGCGGGCTTTCGTCAAACAGTTCCGCGAAGAATTTGAATATCACGTCGAGCACAAGCATTGCTTAGTGCCCGCTTACATCTAAGCTGCGTCAGGTAACGATCACCATGGTTGAAATCGAAATAGACGGCAAAAAAGTCGAAGTCCCTGCTGGTAGCATGGTGATGGACGCCGCCAACAAACTGGGAACCTATATTCCGCACTTCTGCTATCACAAGAAATTGTCGATCGCTGCGAACTGCCGCATGTGCCTGGTGGAAGTGGAAAAGGCGCCCAAGCCTTTGCCCGCTTGCGCCACGCCCGTGTCGGCCGGCATGATCGTGCGCTCCGCGTCCGACAAGGCCGTGCAGGCACAGAAGTCCGTGATGGAATTCCTGCTGATTAACCACCCGCTGGACTGCCCGATCTGCGATCAGGGCGGCGAATGCCAGCTGCAGGACTTGGCCGTCGGTTACGGCAAGGGCGAGTCCCGCTACGAGGAAGAAAAACGCGTGGTGACGCCCAAGGATGGCGGCCCGCTGGTCTCCATGCAGGAAATGTCGCGCTGCATCCAGTGCACCCGCTGCGTACGTTTTGGCCAGGAAGTGGCCGGCGTGATGGAGCTGGGCATGATCGGCCGCGGCGAACACTCGGAAATCACGGCCTTCGTCGGCCAGACCATCACCTCCGAAATGTCGGGCAACATGATCGACCTGTGCCCGGTTGGCGCGCTGACGTCGAAACCGTTCCGCTACAGCGCCCGCAGCTGGGAACTGTCGCGCCGCAAGTCCGTCAGCCCGCACGATGGCCTCGGCGCCAACCTGATCGTTCAGGTCAAGCAGGGCAAGGTCAAACGCGTGCTGCCGCTGGAAAACGAAGCCATCAACGAGTGCTGGATTTCCGACAAGGACCGCTTCTCGTACGAAGGCCTGGAAGCCGCCGACCGCCTGACCGCGCCCATGCTCAAGCAGGGCGGCGAATGGAAGGAAGTGGACTGGCAGACGGCGCTGGAATACGTGGCGCACGGCCTGAAGAACATCAAGCATGAACACGGCGCCAACGCGCTGGCCACGCTGGCCACGGCGCACTCGACGCTGGAAGAACTGCACCTGCTGCAAAAGCTGACCCGCGCCATGGGCTCGGACAGCGTGGATACCCGTCTGCGCCACAGCGACTTCTCGCTGGCGGCCGACGTCAAGCCATGGCTGGGCATGACGATCGCCGACTTCGCGCAACTGAACCGCGCCTTCGTGATCGGCTCGTTCCTGCGCAAGGATCACCCGCTGCTGGCCACCCGCCTGCGCACGGCAGTGAAGGGCGGCGCCAAGCTGTCCATCCTGCATGCCGCCGACGACGACCAGCTGATCACCATCGCCAACAAGATGATCGCCGCGCCGTCCGACTGGCTGGCCGCACTGTCGCAAGTGGTGGTGGCCGTGGCCAAGGCCAAGGAAGTGGCCGCGCCGGCCGGCTTCGAGGCCGTGACCGTGTCGGACGCCGCCGCCGCCATCGCCGCCAGCCTGCTGTCGGGCGACAACAAGGCTGTGCTGCTCGGTAACGCCGCCGTACAACACCCGCAAGCGGCCGCGCTGCACGCCGCCGCGCAATGGATCGCGGAACAGACGGGCGCCAAGCTGGGCGTCCTGACGGAAGCGGCCAACACCGTGGGCGCTTACATCGCCAACGCCAACAGCGGCAACGCCCCTGTGTTCAGCACGCCGAAACAGGCTTACGTGCTGCTCAACGTGGAACCGCAACTGGACGCCGTCAACCCGCAACAAGCGACCGAAGCGCTCAAGCGCGCCGACATGGTGGTGGTGCTGTCGGCCTACAAGCACGGCATGGATTACGCCGACGTGCTGCTGCCGGTGTCGCCATTCAGCGAAACCTCGGGCACCTTCGTCAACTGCGAAGGCCGCGCGCAAAGCTTCAACGGCACCGTCAAGCCACTGGGCGACACCCGTCCAGCCTGGAAAGTGCTGCGCGTGCTCGGTAACGTGCTGGGTCTGTCCGGTTTCGACTACGAGACCTCGGAAGCGATCCGCGACGAAGTGCTGGGCGCCGGTGTGACCGACGTGTCGGCCCGCCTGAACAACGCCGCCAAGGCCACTCCCGTGGCCGCCGCTTTCGGTGCCGCGTCCGGTGCCACTGCGGCCCCTGAGCGCGTCACCGACGTGCCGATCTACTTCGCCGACGCCATCGTGCGCCGCGCCGAGTCGCTGCAGAAAACGGCCGACGCCGCCGCGCCGAAAGCGCACCTGTCGACCGCTCTGGCGCAGCAGCTGGGTGTGGTGGCCGGTGACAAGGTCAAAGTCAGCCAAGGTTCCGGCAGCGCCATCCTGGTGGCCGCCGTCGACGCCGGCCTGCCTGCCAACGCCGTGCGCGTGGCCGCCGCTCACGCGTCGACCGCCGCCCTGGGCAGCATGTTCGGTTCCATCACAGTTGAAAAAGCAGGAGAGGGGAAATAATGGCTCTGCCTGAATTCGTCACCGCCATTAACAACGCCGGCGCCGCCAGCGTGCTGGCGCCCGTCTGGCCCCTGGTGTGGGCCATGATCAAGATCGTCGTCGTGCTGATGCCACTGATGGGTCTGGTTGCTTACCTGACCCTGTGGGAGCGCAAGTTCATCGGCTGGATCCAGATCCGCGTCGGTCCGAACCGCGTCGGTCCGATGGGCCTGCTGCAGCCGATCGCCGACGCGCTCAAGCTGCTGTTCAAAGAGATCATCACGCCGACCAAGGCCAACCCAGGCCTGTTCGTGCTCGGCCCCATCATGACCATCATGCCGGCGCTGGCTTGCTGGTCAGTGGTGCCCTTCGGTCCGGAAGCCGTGCTGGCCAACGTCAACGCGGGCTTGCTGCTGCTGATGGCCATCACGTCGATGGAAGTGTACGGCATCATCATCGCCGGCTGGTCGTCGAACTCGAAGTACTCGTTCATGGGCGCCATGCGCGCCTCGGCCCAGATGATCTCCTACGAAATCCCGATGGGCTTCGTGCTGGTCGTGGTGCTGATGGTGTCCGGTTCGCTGAACTTCATCGACATCGTCGGTGGCCAGCAAAAAGGCTATTTCGTCGAGCAGGGCCTCAACTTCCTGTCGTGGAACTGGCTGCCGCTGCTGCCGCTGTTCGTGGTCTACCTGACCTCCGGCCTGGCCGAGGCCAACCGCCACCCGTTCGACGTGGTCGAGGGTGAATCGGAAATCGTGGCCGGCCACATGGTCGAATACTCGGGCATGGCCTACGCCATGTTCATGCTGGCCGAATACGCCAACATGATCCTGATCGGCACGCTGGCGTCCATCATGTTCCTGGGCGGCTGGTCCGCGCCGTTCAAGTTCCTGGAATTCTGGGGCGGCTTCGGTGGCTTCTTCTGGCTGTTCGCCAAGACGTTCTGCATCGTTTCCCTGTTCATCTGGGTGCGCGGCACGTTCCCGCGTTACCGCTATGACCAGATCATGCGTCTGGGCTGGAAAGTATTTATCCCATTGACCCTGGTTTGGCTGGTCTTGGTCGCAGGCTGGATGCAGACATCCTGGAATATCTGGAAGTAAGGAAGAGAACAATGGAACGTATCAAGGACTTCTTCGGCAGCTTCATGCTGACCGAACTGATCAAAGGGATGGCGCTGACGGGCAAGTACATGTTCTCGCGCAAGATCACCATCCAGTACCCGGAAGAGAAGACGCCGATGTCGCCGCGCTTCCGCGGCCTGCACGCGCTGCGCCGTTATCCGAACGGCGAGGAACGCTGCATCGCCTGCAAACTGTGCGAAGCGGTATGCCCGGCGATGGCCATCTCGATCGAATCGGAACAGCGCGAGGACGGCTCGCGCCGCACCACGCGTTACGACATCGACCTGACCAAGTGCATCTTCTGCGGCTTCTGCGAGGAATCCTGCCCGGTCGACTCGATCGTCGAGACGCACGTACTGGAATACCACGGCGAGAAACGCGGCGATCTGTACTACACGAAAGAGATGCTGCTGGCCGTTGGCGATCGCTATGAAGAGCAGATCGCCGCGGCGCGCGCGGCGGACGCTCCTTACCGCTAATCGCCGGCGCCTTGCCCGCTCCGCTCAGGCGGGGCGGGGTGGGGCGGCGTAGCTGGCGAGATCCGCCGTTCAATAAACTGTACGTCTCTTGGGTTAGTTATGGAATTTAAAACTGCTTTGTTCTACGTGTTCTCGGCCATCATGATATTGGCCGCGACCCGCGTTATCACGGCCCGCAATCCGGTCCACGCCGCACTGTTCCTGGTGCTGTCGTTCTTCTCGGCCGCCGCCATCTGGCTGCTGCTCAAAGCCGAGTTCCTCGCCATCGTGCTGGTGCTCGTGTACGTGGGCGCCGTCATGGTGCTGTTCCTGTTCGTCGTGATGATGTTGGACATCAACACGGACAAGATGCGCGAAGGCTTCTGGGGCTACCTGCCGCTGGCCAGCTTCATCGGCGTCGTGATCGTGCTGGAGATGGCCGCCGTGCTGTGGCGCAATTTCCTGTCGTTCGAGGCGCAAGGCCCGGCCAACGCCGGCAACATCGGCGGCACCAAGGAACTGGGCCTGCTGATCTACACCAAATACATCTATGCGTTCGAGATCGCCGCCGCCGTGCTGCTGCTGGCCATCATCGCCGCCGTGGCCCTGACGCTGCGCAAGCGCAAGGACACCAAGTATTTCGACCCGGCTGACGCGGTGCGCGTCAAGCGTAACGACCGCCTGCGCATCGTCAAGATCGCCGCCGTGTCCAACCGCGAACAGGCCGGCGCAGCAAACAAGGAGGCTCCATGACTTTATCGCTCGCTCACTACCTCGTTCTTGGCGCGATCCTGTTCGCGATCTCGATCGTGGGTATTTTCCTGAACCGGAAGAACATCATCATCCTGCTGATGGCCATCGAACTGATGCTGCTGGCGGTGAACATGAACTTCATCGCGTTCTCGCATTACCTGGGCGACGCGGCCGGGCAAATCTTTGTGTTCTTCATCCTGACCGTGGCCGCCGCTGAATCGGCGATCGGCCTCGCGATCCTGGTGGTGATGTTCCGTAATCTGGACACCATCAACGTAGAAGACCTGGATAGCCTCAAAGGCTAAGTTTCAACCTCGAATAATAACGATTAAGGTTCATCATGGCGGGGCAAACTCTAAACCCTAACCTCCTTCTTGCCGTACCTCTGGCGCCGCTGGCTGGCGCTGCGATTGCGGGCTTGTTCGGAACCCGATTCTTCGGGAATCTGGTCGGTCGCAAGACGTCGCATACTGTGACGATTCTTGGCGTGCTGATTGCATTCATTCTGTCGGCGATGACGCTGTCAGACGTCATCGGCGGCGCCGGTTATAACGGCACCGTCTACAACTGGATGACGGTGGCCGGTCTGAAGCTCGAAGTGGGCTTCCAGATCGACGCGCTGTCGGCGATGATGATGTGCGTGGTGACGTTTGTCTCGTTGATGGTGCACGTCTACACGATCGGCTACATGGCGGAAGACGAAGGCTACAACCGCTTCTTCTCCTACATCTCGCTGTTTACCTTCTCGATGCTGATGCTGGTCATGGCCAACAACTTCCTGCAGCTGTTCTTCGGCTGGGAAGCGGTGGGCCTGGTGTCCTACCTGCTGATCGGCTTCTGGTACACGCGCCCGACGGCGATCGTGGCCAACATGAAGGCGTTCCTGGTCAACCGCGTGGGCGACTTCGGCTTCATCCTCGGTATCGGCCTGCTGCTGGCCTACGCCGGCTCGATGAACTACCAGGAAGTGTTCGCCAAGCGTGAAGCGCTGGCGGCCCTGACCCTGCCGGGCACGGACTGGATGCTGCTGACCGTGGCCTGCATCTGCCTGTTCATCGGCGCGATGGGTAAATCGGCCCAGTTCCCGCTGCACGTGTGGCTGCCCGACTCGATGGAAGGCCCGACCCCGATCTCGGCACTGATCCACGCCGCCACCATGGTGACGGCCGGTATCTTCATGGTGACCCGCATGTCGCCGCTGTTCGAACTGTCGGAAACGGCGCTGTCGTTCGTGCTCGTGATCGGCTCCATCACGGCCCTGTTCATGGGCTTCCTGGGCATCATCCAGAACGACATCAAGCGCGTGGTCGCCTACTCGACCCTGTCGCAACTCGGTTACATGACCGTGGCCCTGGGTTCCTCGGCTTACTCGATCGCCGTGTTCCACCTGATGACCCACGCCTTCTTCAAAGCGCTGCTGTTCCTGGGCGCCGGCTCCGTCATCATCGGCATGCACCACGACCAGGACATCCGCAACATGGGCGGCCTGCGTAAATACATGCCCGTGACCTGGATCACGTCGCTGCTGGGCTCGCTGGCCCTGATCGGCACGCCGTTCTTCTCCGGTTTCTACTCCAAGGATTCGATCATCGAAGCCGTGGCCGAAACCCACATCGCCGGCGCCGGCTTCGCCAACTTCGCCGTGCTGGCTGGCGTGTTCGTGACCGCGTTCTACTCGTTCCGCATGTACTTCCTGGTGTTCCACGGCGAAGAGCGTTTCGGCAAGGCCCACGGCCATGACCACCACGCGCCGGCCGCCGCCGCCCATGATGCGCACGATGCGCACGCCGAACACGATTCGGACGCGCACCACGAAGAAGAGGATGCACACGGCCACCACGGCCTGGCCCCGGGCCAGAAACCGCATGAGTCGCCATTCGTCGTGTGGTTCCCGCTGGTGATGCTGGCCATCCCATCGGTCATCATCGGCTACCTGACCATCGGTCCTATGCTGTTCGGTAAGTTCTTCAACGGCGTGATCTTCGTCGGCGAGAACCACCACGCGATGGAAAAACTGGGCGAGGAATTCCACGGCCCCGTGGCCATGGCGCTGCATGCGCTGACCTCGCTGCCGCTGGCCCTGGCCACCGCCGGTGTCGCCGCCGCCTACTACTGCTACATGATCAACCCGCGCGTGCCGGCCTGGTTCTACGACAAGTTCCGCTTCGTCCACACGCTGCTGGACAACAAGTACTACATGGACAAGTTCAACGAGACCGTGTTCGCCGGCGGCGCACGCCTGCTGGGCAACGGCCTGTGGAATGTGGGCGACCGCACGCTGATCGACGGCCTCGTCGTGAACGGCAGCGCCAAGGTTGTGGAGTGGTTCTCGTCGCTGACCCGTCTGGCTCAGACCGGCTATATCTACCACTACGCGTTCGTCATGATCCTCGGCATTCTGGGGTTCCTGGTCTACTTCCTGCCGTTTTGGCACGCTTAATTAGCTGATACGCATAGAGATAAAGATAACCATGATGCAGTCAATTTCTACATTACCTCCGTTCCTGAGCCTGGCGATCTGGGTGCCGATCGCCTTCGGCTTGCTGGTGCTGGCATTCGGCCGCGACAGCAACGCCGGCATGGTGCGCGTCGGCTCGCTGATCGGCTCCATCGTCAGCTTCGCGCTCACGCTGCCGCTGATCTCCAACTTCGATAACGCGGCCCACGGCATGCAGTTCGTCGAGAAGTCGCCGTGGATCGAGCGCTTCAACATCCTGTACTCGCTGGGCATCGATGGCCTGTCGCTGTGGTTCATTCCGCTGACGGCCTTCATCACCGTGATCGTCGTGATCTCGGCCTGGCAAGTGATCCAGAAACGCGTGGCCCAGTACATGGGCGCGTTCCTGATCCTGTCGGGCCTGATGATCGGCGTGTTCTGCGCGCTCGACGGCCTGCTGTTCTACTTCTTCTTCGAAGCGACCCTGATCCCGATGTACATCATCATCGGTATCTGGGGCGGTGAGAACCGCGTGTACGCCTCGTTCAAGTTCTTCCTGTACACCTTCTTCGGCTCGCTGCTGACGCTGATCGCCATCATCTACCTGTACAAGGTTTCCGGTGGCTCGTTCGACATCCTGACCTGGCACCGTACGCCGCTCACCATGCGCGAGCAGATCTTCATCTTCATCGCCTTCCTGATGGCGTTCGCCGTCAAGGTACCGATGTTCCCGGTCCACACCTGGCTGCCCGACGTCCACGTGGAAGCGCCGACCGGCGGTTCGGCCGTGCTGGCCGCCATCATGCTGAAGCTGGGCGCTTACGGTTTCGTGCGGTTCTCGCTGCCGATCACGCCGGACGCCTCGCACTACATGGCCAACTTCATCATCACCCTGTCGCTGATCGCCGTGGTCTACATCGGCCTGGTGGCACTGGTGCAGAAGGACATGAAAAAGCTGGTCGCTTACTCGTCGATCGCCCACATGGGCTTCGTCACCCTGGGTTTCTTCCTGTTTAACGACATGGCAGTGCAGGGCGGTATCGTGCAAATGATCTCGCACGGCTTCATCTCCGGCGCCATGTTCCTGTGCATCGGCGTACTGTACGACCGCGCCCACTCGCGCCAGATCGCCGACTACGGTGGTGTCGTCAACAAGATGCCGAAGTTCGCCGCGCTGTTCGTGTTCTTCTCGATGGCCAACTGCGGCCTGCCAGCGACCTCCGGTTTCGTCGGTGAGTTCATGGTGATCCTGGGCGCCGTCAAGGCCAACTTCTGGATCGGCCTGATCGCCGCCACCGCGCTGATCTTCGGCGCCGCCTACTCGCTGTGGATGGCCAAGCGCGTCATCTTCGGCAAGGTGGCCAACCACCACGTGGCCGAGCTGACCGACATCGGTGCCCGCGAGTTCGTGATGCTGGGCCTGCTGGCCGCGGCCGTGCTGGCCATGGGCCTGTACCCCGCGCCGTTCACCGACACGATGCAAACCTCGGTCGCGGACCTGCTCGCGCACGTAGCGCACAGCAAGCTGCCTTAAGAAGAAAACGGAAACGCCTACATGAATACCACCAACATGATCCCGCTCTACGCAGAAGTCTTTCTGCTGGTCGCCGCGTCGGCGATCCTGCTGATCGATATGTTCCTGTCCGAGGGCAAGCGTTCGATCACGTACGTACTGTCGCTGCTGACGCTGCTCGTTTGCGGCTACTTCAGCTACGCCGACTATGCGGCTGGCACCACCGTCTACACGTTCAATAACATGTTCGTGTCGGACCCGATGTCCAACCTGCTCAAGCTGTTTACCTACGTCTCGGTCGGCATGACCCTGATCTATGCCCGCCAGTACGCGACCGATCGCGGCATGCTGGGCGGCAACCTGGGCGGCGAGTTCTATGTGCTCGCGCTGTTCTCGCTGCTGGGCCAGATGGTCATGATCTCCGGTAACAGCCTGCTGTCCATCTACCTGGGCATTGAACTGATGTCGCTGGCCCTGTACGCGCTGGTGGCCCTGCGCCGCGACAACGCCCAGGCCACCGAAGCGGCCATGAAGTACTTCATCCTGGGCGCCATGGCGTCCGGCTTCCTGCTGTACGGCATGTCGATGATCTACGGCGCCACCGGCACCCTGGACCTGTCCAAAGTGGCGCTGGCCGCCGCTTCCGGCACCATCAAGCCTACCATCCTCGTGTTCGGCCTGGTGTTCCTGGTGGCCGGCCTGGCGTTCAAACTGGGCGCCGTGCCATTCCACATGTGGGTGCCGGACGTCTACCAAGGTTCGCCTACCGCCGTGACGTTGCTGCTGGGCGGCGCGCCCAAGCTGGCCACCTTCGCCGTCTGCATCCGCCTGCTGGTGGAAGGTCTGCTGCCGATGGCCGTGGACTGGCAACAGATGCTGATGGTGCTGGCCGTGCTGTCGCTGGCCATCGGTAACCTGACCGCCATCGCCCAGACCAACATCAAGCGCATGCTGGCCTATTCGACCATCGCACAGATGGGCTTCGTTCTGCTGGGCCTGCTGGCTGGCGTGGTCGGCGCGACCGACCGCACCGGTGCGCCGGCCGCCTACAGCGCCGCCATGTTCTACGCCATTACCTACGTGATGACCACGGCCGGCAGCTTCGGCATGATCATGGTGCTGGCCCGCGCCGGCTTCGAAGCGGAAGAACTGGCCGACTTCAAGGGTCTGAGCAAGCGCAACGGCTGGTACGCCGTGCTGATGTCGATCATGATGTTCTCGCTGGCCGGTGTGCCGCCGATGCTGGGCTTCGCCGCCAAGTTCTCGGTGCTGACCGCCGTACTGGGTACGGGCCAGATCTGGCTGACCGTGCTGGCCGTCATGTTCTCGCTGATCGGCGCGTTCTACTACCTGCGCGTGGTGAAGATGATGTGGTTCGATGAGCCGACCGACAGCACCCCGCTGTCCATCCCCGGCGACATGAACCTGGTGCTGAGCCTGAACGGCCTGGCGCTGGTGGTGGTGGGCATGCTGCCTGGCCCGCTGCTGGCATCGTGCCTGAGCGCCATGACCAAGACGCTCAATACCTGATGGAAGTATCTTCCGCCAGCTGGCTGGTGATCGCGCTGACGATCCTGGCCGCCAACCTGCCTTTCTTTAATGACAAGGTTTTCGCCGTGGTACCGCTCAAGCGGCATCCCGGCGACCCGCGGGCCGTGCGGCGCAAGCCGTTCTGGCTGCGGCTGGTGGAAATGGCGGTGCTGTATTTCGCCGTGGGGGCTGCCGGTTTCGCGCTGGAAGCCCGCATCGGCACCCCTTTCCCCCAGACGTGGGAGTTCTACGCCATCACGGCCTGTCTCTTTATCGTCCTTGCCTTCCCCGGATTTGTCGTGCGCTACCTGCGCAAGCACCACTCCTGATATACTAGCCGTACGGCAACACGGAGTACGCATGGACAAGCACCTGAAAGAAATCCGCGTCGGCGGCGAATTGGTCTACGACGGCAAGTTCCTCAAGGTCCAGAAGGACCAGGTGGCGCTGCCCGACGGCCAGCACACG
Organism: Rugamonas apoptosis; assembly: GCF_014042355.1. Lineage (GTDB taxonomy): Bacteria > Pseudomonadota > Gammaproteobacteria > Burkholderiales > Burkholderiaceae_D > Rugamonas > Rugamonas apoptosis. Next base: position 173,026 of record NZ_JACEZU010000010.1, on the reverse strand, counting down.
GCCCGCGAATATATCCGTCATCCTGGCGCGGTGGTGATCCTGCCCGTGCTCGATGACGGCAGCGTGTTGATGGAACGTCAATTCCGCTATCCGCTGGACCAGGTGTTCATCGAATTTCCCGCTGGTAAGATCGATCCGGGCGAGGACCCGCTGGCTTGCGCCAAGCGCGAGCTGGAAGAGGAAACCGGTTATACGGCCAAGGATTGGCAATTTGTCAGTGTGATCCATAATGCCATCGCCTATTCGGACGAGCACCTGGACCTGTACCTGGCGCGCGGCCTGAAGGCGGGCGCGGCCAAGCTGGACGAGGGCGAATTCCTGGAAACGTTCACCGCCACCATTGATGAGCTGCTGGACTGGGTCCGCAGCGGCAAGATCACCGACGTCAAGACGGTGATTGGTGTGTTCTGGCTCGATAAGCTCCGTTCCGGTGCCTGGAAGCTGGACTGAGCCATGTTGTCACTGCGACCATTTCGGTTCCTGTTAGCGCTTGCATGCCTGCTGGCGGCGGCCACCGCGCACGCCGAGCGCACGCCGTTCCAGATGCGTTGCGAAGATTCCCTGAGCAAGACGGTCACCGTGCTGTCGGCCCAGCAAAGCGGCTATACGGTCGATACCCATCTGTCCTACCGGGCGTTGACGTCGATGCACGGTCTGGCGGCCGGCGCCGTCAAGGTGGCGGGGCTGACCCAGACCGATTCGCGCGTCAAGATGGGTTACACGGGCACGCTGCTGCAGGATAGCGACAGCGGCTATGAATGCATCGCGCCCCGCATCGAAGTAAAGCTGTACTATGTGCCCGTGGTGATCTACGTGGCGCGCGAATTCCCGGCCGGCTCCTGCGCCTACAAGGAAATCCTCAAACATGAGCTGCGCCACATGAACGCCTACATGGAGCATTTGCCCAAGGTGGAAAAGACGGTGCGCGAGGCGCTGGCCAAGCGCTTCCAGGACAAACCCCTGTATGCGCCATCGGGTACGGCCATGTCGGCGCTGACGCACGAAGTGGATAATGGCTGGATGGATTTCATCAAGGCTGAAATGCGCAAGGTCGACGCGGTGCAAGCCGGTATCGATTCGCCCGAAGAGTACGCGCACCTGAGCGAAACCTGCGGCGGCGAAATACGGAACGTACTGAGCGGCGGCCATCCTTTCTGATCGACGACAAGCACTAATGATCCTGGACACCGCTGGCGCGCCGCGCCACTACGCCCTGATACCTGCGGCGGGCGTGGGCGCCCGCATGGCGGCCGACGGCCCCAAGCAATACCTGACCGTGGGCGGCAAGCCCATGCTGCGCCACGCGCTGGAAGCCTTTTTGGCCAGCGACCGCATCGCTCATACCTACATCGTCGTCAGCCCGGCTGATGGCCAGATCGACGCCGTGGTGCCGCCCGGCATGGCCGGCGTGACGGTGCTGCGCTGCGGCGGCGCCACCCGCATGGAGTCGGTCCAGAACGCCTTGCACGCGCTGCGCACGCAGGTGCGCGACGGCGACAGCATCCTCGTGCATGACGCGGCCCGGCCCGGCCTGACGCCGGAACTGATCGCGCGCCTGATCGACGGCGTGGCCGGCGACCCGGCCGGCGGCCTGCTGGCGCTGCCCGTGGTGGACACGGTCAAGCGCACCGCCGATGGAAAAGTCGCCACCGTTCCGCGCGACGGGCTGTGGCTGGCGCAAACGCCGCAGATGTTCAGCTACGCGCTGCTGCGCCGTGCGCTGGACGCGGCCACCGACGCCAACGCCATCACGGACGATGCCAGCGCCGTCGAAGCGCTGGGCCTGTCGCCACGGCTGGTGCCGGGCGATCCGCGCAACTTGAAAGTCACGCTGCCGGCCGACGTCCGCATCGCCGAAATGTACCTGGCCCAACCCACAACGAATTGAACGCCATGAATCCCACTCCCGCACTCCCATTCCGTATCGGCCAGGGCTACGACTGCCACGCGCTGGTGGAAGGCCGCAAGCTCATCATCGGCGGCGTCACCATTCCGCACCATGTGGGCTTGCTGGGCCATTCGGATGCGGACGTGCTGCTGCATGCGATCACGGACGCCATCCTGGGCGCGGCGGCGCTGGGCGACATCGGCAAGCACTTTCCCGACACGGACCCGCAATTCAAGGGTGCCGACTCGCGCACGCTGCTGCGCGAAGCGTGCAGGCGGGTACAGGCCACCGGCTATGTGATCGGCAATCTGGATGCCACCATCATCGCCCAGCGGCCCAAGATGGCGCCGCACATCGCCGCCATGTGCGCCAACGTGGCCGAGGACCTGGGCGTGACCGTGGGCCAGGTCAACATCAAGGCCAAGACCAACGAGAAGCTCGGTTACCTGGGACGCGAGGAAGGCATCGCGGCGGAAGCGGTCGCCTTGCTGATCCGTTCGTAGAACAAGGTTAGTTGCGAAGTCAGCACGGCCTGGGCCACGTCGCGCGTGACGGTGGGGTGGTCGCGCAGAAAGTCATCCACCGCGCCCCCGGCCAGCAGGCAGTCGAATAAGGATTTCAGCGGCACCAGCGTGCCGGTGAAGTGGGGCGCCCCACCCAGGATGGTCGGATCGACGCGGATGTGCGGGGTTTTGCTCTGATACCAGTCCTGTACCATCTTCCCGCCTTCCGGCCCGGGTGGGACCGGTTTCAGGCCGATGCGATGGAGAGCCGGCCCAGCAAGAGCAAGATCCAGTTCAGGGTGATCCTCCGTCGGTGTGCCGAAATCCACGCTCAAGACATTAATCCAGTTGGCGTCCGCATGTGGCGTAGAAGGTGTTGATTTCGGCACTGCTTGCGTTACGGAATGAGATGATGCGGATTTCATGATGGTGTTCGGTATGAATGATGGAAACGGGTTTTCCTTGCAATTCGCCGATAGTGATAAAGCGCCGTTCATCATAGCGGTAACGCCGGTCTTCGACGGTGAATGTTTCTCCGGAAAATACCATGGCACAATCGGCAAAATCCAAGCCATGCTTACGAAGATTGCTCTTCCGCTTGTTTTCGTCCCACGTAAATCGCATGGCGCTCTATCAAGTGTAGGTTGGCCGCAAGCCGGCAGCAAGCTCCGCAGTGAAGCGCCGCGCGCCCGGCGCGTGCGCCGCCCCAGGCGTGAGCGTACGGCGCTTGCCGCCCGTGCCAGATCGACTGATCAAAGGTTAGTCTCGTCTGTCCAGATGAAGGACTTACTTGCGGTGTGCGCCGCCTTTGCTCCAATCCACCACACCGCTGTTGCAGAATGGGACGGTGGCGCCCGGGCGCCGCCTGGTTTTTTCCCGGTGCTGACGGCGCCGCCTGGCGCCATGTGCCCGCCGGTCACGCAGCGCCCCTGCGCGTGCGCTGGCTCCGCCGGCGGCTAACCATCGTCAAATCAATTCAGCCCCATTTCGCGGCCGGCACGCGGGCCCAATGGCCTGCAAATTGCTTCCCACATTGGCGGTATGGTCTTCGGCATGTGCGCCGCCGGTCCTCGTCGCGGCGCACGTTGTCGTTGTTCTTCATGCTGGTGCCACACGCTGCGCGTATGGGCATGTTGGCTGTCACTACTTGAACTGGAACGCACTCATGAAACGACATTACATCAGCGTCTTCACTCTCGCCGCCGCGTCGGCATTGTTCGCCATGCCCGCCGCGCACGCGGGCGATGCTCCCGCGACCAGTCACTACGGCAGTATCGAACGCGCGCAAGCCAAGCGCGCCACGGAACTGCTCGACAGCGCGGTCGACTATCTGCAAAAGAACGGCCCGGAAAAGGCGTTCGCGAAATTCAATGAACCGGCCGGTCCCTTCGTGAAAGGGCCGTACTACGTGTATGCCGTCGACCTCGATGGCTTCATGGTGGCCAACGGCGGTTCGCAGGTAGGCCTGGTGGGCAAGAACGAGATCGACTTGCGCGACGCGGCCGGCAAGCCTTTGATCCGCGACCTGCTGGAGCAAGCCCGGGTCAACGATACGGGCGCGGTGGAATACCGCTGGCTGAACCGGGTCAGCAACCATATCGAGAACAAGGTCAGTCAATACCGCAAGGTCGACAAGTACATCCTGTGCGTGGGCTATTACACGCCGCGCGGCTCGGTGGAGGAGGCGCAGGAATTGCTCGACAAGGCCGTCGCCTACCTGAAGAAATCGGGCGACAAGGCGGCCTACACGGCCTTCAACAACCCGCAGGGCGGCTTCCTGCATAACGATTTGTACGTGTTCGCCATCGGCATCGACGATGGCCGTTATCGCGCCTCGGGCGACTCGCCACAGCTGTCGGGCATGGACGTGCGCGGCCTGCGCGATGCGGCCGGCAAGCCGATGGTGGAAGACATGATCAAACTGGCCAAGGGCAAGGGTTCGGGCACGGTGGACTTCGTGTGGCGCAATCCCGCCACCAACGCGGTGGAGCAGAAGCATTCGCTGATCCAGCGCGTCGATAACGTCCTGCTGGGCGTGGGCTACTACAGCAAATAAGCGGCCGGCGGCCGTTGATTGCGGAGCGCGGCCGGCCCCTTGCCGGCCGCGCCCGTTCTGCTACCATGACGCCCTGAACGTAACCAGGGAGAGCGGCTATGGCGCGCGATATTTATGCATACCGGCAGGTGGCCGTTGAATCGGTGCTGCGCGCGGGGCGGGTGCAGATCCGCCCGGTGCCGGGGCAGGCGTTTTCGCCGGAGCTGCTGGTGCAATGCTCGCGCCGCCTGTGCGACACCAGCCTCTATCCGCTCGGCACCCGCTTCCTGCTGTCGGCCAAGCTGACGGACCGGCTGGGCGGCACGCCCTATCTCTACGCCTGGCATGGCGATGCGGTGCAGGTCATGTCGGCGGACGAAGCGCGGCGCTTCCTGGCTGAATTCAAGCGTGGCCGGATCTGATCCGGCCGACTTCTGTCTTCCAGGGAGGGGGCGCATGATACATATCCGTGAAATCGACCACATCGTGCTGCGCGTCGTGGATGCGGCGGCGATGGAGCATTTCTACTGCAAGGTACTGGGCTGCAAGGTCGAGCGGCGGCAGGAGGAGATCGGCTTGATCCAGTTGCGGGCCGGGCGCTGCCTGCTCGACCTGGTGCCCGTCGATGGCAAGCTGGGCCGCATGGGTGGCGCGGCGCCCGGCGCGGAGGGCCGCAATCTCGATCACGTCTGCTTCCGGGTGGAGCCGTTCGACGAGGCGGCGATCCTGGGCGAGCTGGCCGCCGCCGGCGTGGCGGCGGGACCGGTGGCATCGCGTTATGGCGCGGAAGGCGAGGGACCATCGATCTACCTGAACGACCCCGAGGGCAACACCGTGGAGCTGAAAGGGCCGGCCTGGTCGTGAGGCCGGCGGTGGGGCGGGATTACTCGCCGCCGCCGTCGCCGTCCTCGCCCTCGTCTTCGTCGTCTTCCTTATCGGTGCGGACGCGGGCGGCATCGACGTCGGCCTTGAGCCTGGTGGCGCCGGCCATGAAGTCGGCCACGCTGTGGTCGGGACTCTGGCGTAGCGCGGGCGGCAGCAGCACCGACATATAGAGTTCATCGGCGGCGCGGCCCGTACTTTGCACGTTGGTCATCAGGTTCAGGCCGGCGCCGGCCAGCAGCAGCACGCCGCAACTGACGGCGAAGCGGCGCGGGTAGTGCGGCTTGATGGTCCACAGGTGGAAGAACAGCATGCCGCACACGAGCGCGATGGTGGCCACGTTGCCGTAGCGCGTCAGCCATTCGGCCGACCAGGCGAACGCCAGCACGTCGCTCAGCACGCGCCAGGCGCCGGCGGCGAACAAGCCCATCCCCAGGATGAACAGGTGCCGGCCCAGCCGCGCGTGGGTGCCGAACAGGCGGTTGGCCAATGCCCAGCCGCCGCTCCACGCCAGCCCCACGCCCAGGCCGGAAGCCACCACCAGCAGGTAGCGGATGGGCTGGAAGGCGTCGATATCGGCCAGCCAGTTTTCCAGTCCCGAGAACAGGCCGATCAGCAGCAAGCCCACCAGCGCGGGCGCCGCGCCTTCCCAGCTGTGCATGGTGGTGTCGGCCAGTTCGGGCGCGACGGCGAAGTCGGCCCCGCGCAGGCGTACGCGCGTGTGGCCCAGGCGCACCACGGCATCGCCGTCGAGCGCCACGCTGCTTAGCCGCTTGCCGTTGCCGATGGTGCCGTTGCGGCTGCCAAGGTCGCGCAGTATGGGCGCGCCGCTGTCGTCCGCTTCAATCACGGCGTGGTGGGCGCCGGCATGGGCGTCGTCCAGGATCACGTCGTTGTCGTAGCCGCGGCCCAGGCGGATGGGCAGGCTGTCGAAGCGCTGGCGTTGCAGCACGTCGCCGCCACGGCCCAGCAGTTCGATGAAGTAGGGCGCTTTCATGGCCGGCCTCCATTGGCCAGCGCTTCCAGGAAGGCGCGCGTGACGCGCAAGCCGTTATCGTAGGAGACGCCGCGCGCGTCGAGCCGGCTTTGCAGATTCATCTGCGGCTGGTCGGTGCTGGAGGTGAGCAGGGCGAAATCGTACAGGCCGTCGAACTTGCGGTAGGCGCGCACGCACAGCACGGCGCGCATGGGCAAGGTGCCGTTCTTGACGAATTGTTCCGTGCAACTGGGACCGCTCAGCCGGCTGTCGCGCGTGGAGCCGAAGCGCTCGTTCTTGAACGAATCGCTGGCCAGTTGCGAAAAGCGCAGCGGCCCCAGGCCCGTGCTGCGCAGGTATTGGTGGCGGATGCTGACCTGGCCCGTCTGCAGCGAACCGCTGACGAAGATGGCCGATTCCATGGCGCAGTTGGCGTTGTCCACGGTGAACGGCTTGTCGGCCTTGACGGTGGAGCGGCCCCAGCAGCGCATCTGTTCCGATTCGCGCACGGGCACCCGGTAGGGGCCCATGTTCTTCAAGGTCAGCGGCGTGGCCAGCAGGCTGTCGACCATGGCGCGCTGGTGGGCCAGCAGTTGCGCGGCCACGATGGCCGTGAAATCCTTGGGCGCCTGCTGTTGCTGGGCGACCTGCTTGAGCAAGGCTTGCGCGTAGCGGGCCGGCACCAGGAAGCTGACCAGTTCCCCATCGAGCCGCTTAGAGACGTTGACGCCGGCCACGGCGCCATCGGCCGTCACGCTGGGGCCGCCGCTCATGCCGGCGTTGATGGGGCCGGTGAACATGAGCTGGTCGTAGAAGCTGCGCGCGATCACGCCGTTGTAGGCGCCTTCCGAAATGGCGAAGCCGAGGTCGAGCGGATTGCCCAGCGAATACAGATACTGGCCCTGGTTCAGCGCGGCCAGGTGTTCGGGTAGCTTGAAGAAGCCGGTGCCGTTGCGGTTTACGCGCAGCACGGCCAGGTCGTGCAGCACGTCCACGGCCAGCAGTTCCACGTTGCCGCGCTGGCCGCTGGTGTCCACCCATTCGCCCACGTAGGTGTCGGGGTCGAGCGCGAACTGCGATACCACGTGGTAGTTGGTGACGACCAGGTCGCCGGTGCCGATCAGGAAGCCGGAGCCGACCGAGGCTTGGGTACGGCCACTGCGCAGCAGCGAGCGCACTTGCAGGATGTCGTTCTTGGCGGAGGCGTACAGTTTCTGGGCCGCGCTGGAGGGCGGCGGCAGGGCCGTGCTGTCGGGCTTGGCGGCGTTGCGGCTGGCGGCCGGCGCCGTGAGCGGGGCGGCCGCCTGGGCTACGCCAACGCCAACGCCGATACCGGCGCCGGCGCCCGGTGCGGCCAGGGCGCTGGCGCTGGCCCAAGTCAAGGTGGAGAGCAGGGCGATGTCAAAAAATTTCATGCGGTCCCGGGACTTGGGGCGCGCGCCGGTGTGTTGCGGGCGCGGGCGGTTCAGAGTTCGCCGTCCTCGGCCGCTGGCGGCGTGGTGGGCGTCATCATGTGGCCCAGCTTGGCGGCCTTGGTGTTCAGGTAGTGCTGGTTGAAGGCGTTGCGGTTGACCAGCAGCGGCACCCGTTCCGCCACTTCGATGCCGAGCTTGGTCAGGGCGTCGATCTTGCGCGGATTGTTGGTCATCAGGCGCAGCTTGGTGACGCCGAATTTCTCGAACATGGGCTTGACCAGCGCGTAGTTGCGGGCGTCGGCCTTGAAGCCCAGTTGTTCGTTGGCCTGCACCGTGTCGGCACCGCCTTCCTGCAGGCGGTAGGCGCGGATCTTGTTGATCAGGCCGATGCCGCGGCCTTCCTGGCGCAGGTAGAGCAGAATGCCGCGGCCTTCGGCGGCGATCTTCTTGAGCGCGCCTTCCAGCTGGGCGCCGCAGTCGCAACGCTGGGAGAACAGCACGTCGCCCGTCAGGCATTCGGAGTGCACGCGCGCCAGCACCGGCGCGCCGTCGCCGATGTCGCCCAAGGTCATGGCCAGGTGTTCCTTGCCCGTCGCATGCTCGACGAAAGCGTGCAACGTAAACTGGGCCCATGGGGTGGGCAGCGCGCAGGAAGTGGTGTAATCCAATTCAACGTTGACGGGTGTTTCTGCGCTCTGCGACATGGCTGTGCTCTTCAAAAAAGGTAAAAAAGGGCGCGCCGGGCTGATTACCACACCCGGCGCGCCCTGACATCATACCAAAACTCGGGCAAAAATTAATTTGAGGACATTCTCGACTTGATCGTGCCTGCCCCCTTGCCTGTTTAGTATGGCAGATCGAACAACAATACTTCCGCATCCTCGGCCTGCTCCAGCGTCACCAGTGGCTCATCGCTGAGCTTGAGCGCGTCGCCGCCGGCCAGCGCCACGCCGTTGACGGTGACCGTGCCCCGGATCACGTGCACATAGCCGAGCCGCTTGGGCGCCAGCGCATGGCTCACGCGCTCGCCGGCGCCCAGGATGGTGGCGTACAGGGCCGCATCCTGGTGGATCAGCACCGAGCCGTCGCGGCCGTCGCCGGAGGCGATCAGGCGCAGCTGGCCCCGTTTGCTGTCCGGCGCGAAGTGCTTTTCCTCGTAGCTGGGGGCGATACCGGTCTCGCCGGGCTGAATCCAGATCTGCAGGAAATGCACGCCTTCCGTGGGCGAGTGGTTGAATTCGCTGTGCCGCACGCCGCTGCCGGCGCTCATCCGTTGCACGTCGCCATAGTGCAGCACGGAGCCGGTGCCCATGCTGTCCTTGTGTTCCAGCGCGCCATCGAGCACGTAGGACACGATTTCCATGTCGCGGTGGCCGTGGGTGCCGAAGCCCTGGCCGGGCGCCACGCGGTCTTCGTTGATCACGCGCAGCGGGCCAAAGCCCATGTGCTCGGGATCGTAGTAATCCGCGAACGAAAAGCTGTGCTGCGATTGCAGCCAGCCGTGGCGGGCGTCGCCGCGTTCTGCACTTTTGCGTACTTGTAGCATGGTGGACTCCAATCTTTTGAAAGTTTATGCAATAATTTCGAACATCGGTTCGTGTTCACTGCCGATAAAGAGCAGTATATCCCGCTCCGGCGGGAATAAAAAACGGAAAATTTTCCATTCTATTATCGAAAAATTCGAATGCTCAGACTCAGCCTGGAAGCCTTGCAAATCGTGGACGCCATCGACCGGCGCGGCTCGTTCTCGGCCGCCGGCAAGGAATTGCACAAGGTACCGTCCACCATTTCCTACACCGTGGGCAAGCTGGAGGACGAATTGGGTGTGCAAATCTTCGAGCGCCAGGGCCCGCGCGTGCACTTGACGGCGGCCGGCCAGGAATTGCTCAAGGAAGGGCGCTACCTGCTGTACGCGGCGCACGACCTGGAGCAGCGCGTGCGCCGGGTGGCGTCGGGCTGGGAGACGGAACTGGTCGTGGGCAGCGATTCCATGTTCGCGCCGGCCGTGTTCCTGCCCGACATGGCCGCGTTCTACGCCGTGACCGGCCAGACCCGCTTGCGCCTGGTGCAGGAAGCCCTGTCGGGCGCGTGGGAAGGCTTGCTCGACCGCCGGATGGACGTGCTGGTGGGGGCGGCCGGCGAGGGGCCGTCCGGCGGCGGTTACGTGGCCGAGCCCATGGGCAAGCTGTCGTTCGTGTTCGTGGTGGCGCCGAGCCATCCGCTGGCGGCGGCGCCGGAGCCGCTGGACCGCACCGCGCTGCAACCCTACCGCGCCGTCAGCGTGGCCGATTCCGCGCGCCGGCTGGCGCCCCGTACGGTCGGTCTGGCGCTGGGACAGGACACGCTGACCGTGCCCACCATGCGCGCCAAGCTGGACTACCAATTGGCCGGCCTGGGCTTCGGCTTCCTGCCCGAACTCTGCGCCCGCGCCGCCATCGCGGCCGGCCTGCTGGTGGCGAAGCGGGTCGAGGAGCCGAAGCCGGACGAGATCTTTTACCTGGCCTGGCGTACGGGCGAAACGGGCGCCGCGCTGCGCTGGTGGCGCGAGCGCATGGCGCAACCCGGCGTGTTCGAGCGGCTGGTGGGCCATCTGCCGGGAAATGGCCGGTTTGCCACAGATGGCATGCCCCAGGTGGCGGAATTCCCGCTGCAGTTGCCGCGCAGTTGACCCGAACCAATAATTTCGGGATGATGGTGTGACCATGTAGGCACTAATTTGGAACAATTTATGACTGTGTCGCCCGCCACCACGCCCCTATACCCGCAATTGCTGGCCGACCGAAACGGGCGTCCCGCCGGTCTGCTGTTCGAAGCCGATCCCGCCCTTGCACCGTCCGCGCTGCCGCAGGAGGCCTTGGCGGAACTGGCGCGCCATGGCGGCTGTTACTACCGTGCCAATCTGTCCGAGGTACTGGCCGAGGCGCTCAAAGCGCAGGGTTGGCAGCCGCTGGAAGGGGAGCAATTACAGCGGGCCGATACCGCGTTCCCGCCGGCGCTGGCGCCGTCCGTGCACTGGGTCGAGGGCGACTGGTTCCTGGCGCCGCCGCCCCAACCCGTGGGCCAGCAAGCCATGTCGCGCGCGCTGGCACTGCAACTGGTGCAACTGGTGTCGGCCGACGCCGACACCCACGAAATCGAATCCGTGCTGCGGCGCGATCCCACCCTGTCGTATCAGTTGCTGCGGCTGGTTAATTCGCTGGGCGTCGGTTCGGGCCGGCGGGTGACCAGTTTTTCCCAGGCCATCCTGATCCTGGGCCGGGCCCAGCTGCGGCGCTGGCTCAACTTGATGCTGTTCTGCACCCGCGACGGCGACTTGCGCTCGCCAATGCTGCTGGGCCGGGTGGCCGTGCGGGCGCGGGCCATGGAATCGCTGGCGCTGGCGACGGGCATGGACAAGGCGCACCAGGAACAGGCGTTCATGGCCGGCATGTTCTCGCTGCTGGGCGTGCTGTTCGGGCTGCCGCTGGCGGACGTACTGCAACCGCTGACGATCGCCGAAGCCGTGCAGCACGCGCTGCTGCGCCACGAGGGCGAGATGGGCGAGTTGCTGCGCTTGCTGGAGCAGGCCGAGCGGCGCGAGTTCGCGGCTGTGGCCGCCCAGTTGGCGCGGCTGGCATTGTCGGGCGCCGAGTTCAACCAGATCGTCGCCGACGCGCACCTGTGGATGCAGAGCGTGGCGGCCAGCGCGGCGGACATGGGTCATGCATGACGCCGCCATCGCCCGCTGTCTGGCGCTGAGCCGGCAAGCTCGGGCCCTGCAGGGCGGCGCTTTGGCCGACACCCTGGCCAGCCTGGAGGCGGCGCTGGAACAACTGGTCACCCATGGCGTGGACGCGGCCGAGGCGCAGCCGGACGCCGTACTGGAACTGGACCTGTCCGGCTATGTGAAGGGCTGGAACAGCGGCGCGGCCCACCTGTTCGGCTACACGGCGCAGGAAGCCGTGGGCCAGCACGTGCTGTTCCTGTACGCGCCGGACGACGAGGACCAGACCGTGGCCGAGCTGGCGCCGCGCCATCCCAAGGGTTACACCGATGTGCGGCGCTGCCGGAAGTCGGGCGAGGCGGCGTGGCTGCGGCTGGCCAATGCGGAACTGCAGAACGACCGCGCCGAGGTGGTGGGCATGCTGGTCATGTTCAACCTGCTCGACGACCCGCTGTCGGAAGCGGACAAAGTGCACCTGCACGCGCGCATCATCGAGGACAGCGACCAGGGCGTGCTGATCACGGATGCCAACGAGCGCATCGTCTCGATCAACAATGCCTTCACCCGCATCACGGGCTACACCCCGGCCGAGGCCATCGGCCAGACGCCGGACTTGCTGCGCTCGGGCATCCACGACGCCGAGTTCCGCGTCAAGGTCAGGGCCGCCATGCAGGGGCAGGGGCCGTGGCGGGGGGAGATCATGGGGCGGCGCAAGAATGGCGAACTGTTCCCGCAATCGGTCACCATCAGCGTGGTGCGCGACCAGCACGGCCGGATCAGCCACACGTTCTCACTGTTCTCCGACATCAGCGTGCACAAGGACGCCGAGGCGCGCATGCAGCGCATGGCGAACTACGACGCGCTGACGGGCCTGCCCAACCTGTGCCTGCTGAGCCAGCTGATGGGCCAGGCCCTGACGGAGGCGCGCCGCAGCCGCGAGCACGGCGCACTGCTGGTGATCGAGGTCAGCCGGATCGGCGCCATCAGCGACACGCTGGGCCATGAGATCGGCAACGAACTGCTGTGCGAGATCGGGCGGCTGTTCCGCCTGTCGCTGCGCGAGGCGGACGTGCTGGCCAAGCTCGATGGCAACCGGTTCGCCGTGGCCCTGCTGCACATCGAAAAGCGCGAACACGCGGCCATCGTGGCGCAGAAGCTGATGGCATCGCTGGAAGCGCCGATCGTGATCGATAGCCACCGTTTGCAGGTGGGGGCGCACGTCGGCATCACCATCTATCCGGAGGATGGCACGGAGACCCCGGCCCTGATGCGCTGCGCCGACGTGGCCACCAGCAAGGCGGGGCAGGCCGTGGAATCGGGCTTCCTGTTCTACAGCGAGGAAATGAACCAGCGCGCCAAGGAACATTTGCGGCTGGAGAGCGAACTGCGGCATGCGCTCGTCAACGGCGAGCTGCAGCTGTATTACCAGCCCAAGGTCAGCCTGCGCACGGGGCGCATCATGGGCGCGGAGGCGCTGCTGCGCTGGCATCATCCGGCGCGCGGCATGGTGTCGCCAGGTGTGTTCATTCCGGTGGCCGAGGAGACGGGGCTGATCCTGGAGCTGGGCAACTGGGTACTGGAGGAAGCCTGCCGTCAACTGCATGCGTGGCGTGAGGCGGGTGTGCAGGCGCCGACTATCGCCGTCAACTTGTCGGGGCGCCAGTTCGACAGCCAGTTGCCGGAACGGCTGGCCGAGCTGCTGGAACGGCGCGCCGTGTTGCCGGAACAGTTGATGCTGGAGATTACGGAAAGCCTGCTGGTGCGCGGCACCGAGAACGTGATCGCCATCATGAATAAATTGGTGGCGATGGGCATGGCGCTGGCGCTGGACGATTTCGGCACCGGTTATTCCAGCTTGGCCTACTTGAAGAAATTCCCCATCAGCACACTCAAGATCGACCGCTCGTTCGTGATCGGCCTGCCGGACGAGGAGAACGATTGCGCCATCGCGCGCGCCATCGTCACCATGGCGCGCCAATTGCGCCAGGAGATCGTGGCCGAAGGGGTGGAAACGCCGGAGCAGATGGCCTTCCTGCGCGGGCTGGGATGCCATCAACTGCAAGGTTTCCTGTTCAGCCCGGCCGTGCCGGCGGCGGAGTTCGAGGCGATGCTGCGCGAGGACCGGCGTCTCACCGTGGATCTGGCCTAGCGGGCTTCAGGCGCCGGCCGCGATCATGGGCGGGCCTGCCAGTCTTTCAAGGTATCAAATTCAACAAATAAAATGATTCGCCTGGGCCGGGGAATGCAAATTTTGAATTGTATTTATTGCAATAGTTTCGCCATCTACTAGCCTGTCGGCATCATCCCGCCTGTGGACATGGGATCGCCACCATGGCCGTGTGAGCCTGTACCCTCGGGCGCTATGCCGCCATGCCGCCCATCGAGAGTTGCGTGCAAACAACTGAACGTCAGGAATGTTGATTCATGTGATTTTTCGTGAGAAACTAAATTCAACAAATAAATCAAAATAACTAGATAATTTATTTTGTGATATCTGAGCACCCGCCCCCTGTGCTCTGGAAAAGTGGCCATCGTTTGGTGCGCATCTCTTTAAGCTGAAGAGATGAATCAGGCGACTTGACGACGTTTCCGACTCTTTCCTAGCATCGCTTCGTCCTGAAGCGAACGATTGTTCATCGCCGGTCCGCATCGCTTATTCATCGATGTCGCGCGTCCATTTCTTTGGCATTGTTTACGAAGGTAAGTCATGAAAAAATTATCTATGCGAGCTCAACTCACCATCGCCTTTGGCGGTATGGCGGCGCTGCTGGTGGGGATTGCCGTCATGTCCATCGTTATCTTTTTCAACCTGTATGAGAGATTCGATAACTACGTCAATGGCGTGCGCGCACGTTCCGAAGCGGCCCATGTGATGCGCGAGGCGGTGGACCTGCGCGCCATCGCGGCGCGGAACCTGGTCCTGGTCACCAACCAAAGGGACAGGGATGCGGAAATAAAGATCGTCAATCAGGCGCAGGCCGATGTCGTCTCCAACCTGCATCAACTCAATGAGCTCGCCAAGGATAAATCCGTGCCGGGTGAGGTGCGGGGTCTGATCGACCAGATTAACGAGGTCGAAAGAAAATATTCACCCGTCGCGCTCGCCATCGTCGATCTCGCGCTGCATGACAAGAAAGAGGAGGCGGTCACCAAGATGAACGAGGAGTGCCGGCCATTGCTGGCATCGCTGGTGGCCGCGTCGAACGAATATGCGCGGCTGACGTCGGAGCGCTCCGCCAGTATGATACGGGACGCGGAGGATAACTTTTCGACCGGCAAAAACATGCTTATCCTGGCCAGTGTCCTGGCCACCACCCTGGCTGTCGTCGCCGGTGCGCTGATTTCGAAAAGCCTGCTGAAATCGCTGGGCGCCGATCCGCTAGTCTTGTGTGACGCCGTCAGCAAAGTGGCCAGCGGCGACCTGACCGCTGAGCTGCAAGTGCGGTCGAACGATAGCAGCAGCGTGTTGGCGGCATTGCGGCGCATGCAGCTCTCGTTGTCCGATGTGGTGTCGTCCGTTCGCCGGGACTCTGAAGCGGTTTCGACGGCGGCCGAGGAGATTTCCTCTGGAAACAGCGATTTGTCGAATCGAACCGAGCAGCAGGCCGGCGCGCTGGAGGAGACCGCGTCGTCAATGGAGGAGCTGACGTCCACCGTCCGCCTCAACGCCGACAATGCGCGGCAGGCCAACGCCCTGGCCCTCACGGCATCCGATATCGCCAGCAAAGGCGGGATCGTCGTGGCCCGCGTGGTTGACACGATGGACTCGATCAGCGAGGCGTCCCGCCAGATCGTCGACATCATCAGTGTCATTGACGGTATCGCTTTCCAGACCAACATCCTGGCCTTGAACGCGGCGGTCGAAGCCGCGCGGGCGGGCGAACAGGGCCGCGGATTTGCCGTGGTCGCGTCGGAGGTGCGCAACCTGGCCCAGCGCAGCGCCAGTGCGGCCAGGGAGATCAAGGCCTTGATCGATAACTCGGTGGAGCGCGTCGACACGGGCGCCAGACTCGCCAGCGATGCGGGGGCGACCATGGCCGAGGTGGTCGGCAGCGTCAATCGGGTGACCGACATGATTGCAGAAATCATGGGAGCGAGCCAGGAACAGGCCGCTGGCATCGAGCAGGTCAATCGTGCGATCATCGAAATGGATAATGTGACCCAGCAGAATGCATCGCTGGTGGAGGAGGCCGCGGCAGCGGCCGCATCGCTACGCGACCAGGCGGGAAATCTCGTTCGCACGGTCAGCGTGTTTACCGTCCACGCCGAAGGCGCGAGCCTGACCGTGCCGCCAACACCATTGCATCGGCATAAGCTCCAGGCCCCTGCCAAACATGGCGCGTTGGCCGGGCGGGGCTCCATCATAGGACTGGCTGGCGTCTGACGCCGCCGTGCGCCCGCGTGCATTGATCTTGAGTTTGGCGTAGCGGCGGCGTGGCGGCGGCTGTCCCGGATCAACGGATGGGATTCGGGGCCATGTGACTATGCGATAATCAAATCGCATAGGAGCGCGCCATGAATGCCGCCATCTTCGACAGCCACAAGTATGCCAAGCGCCTGATCGACGCGGGGGTGACGCCGCAAGCCGCAGGTGTGCATGCTGAAATGTTGCTTGAGGTAATGAACCAAGTTGCCGGCGGCTCAGCGACTGGCGAGCGGATGGAGGCAAGGCTGGAGGCCAGGACCGACAAGGTCGCTACTGATCTTGACGGGAAGATCGACCATGCTGTCACCGACCTCAACGGCAAGATCGACCATGTCGCCGCCGATCTCGATACCAAGATCGACCTCGTGCTCAAGTTGATCCACTGATCGCCATGTCACAGCCATACGCTCTGGAACGGTTCAAGACGGCGCAGGCACCCGTGTACGACACCGTGCTGCGCGAACTGGAGCAAGGGCGCAAGCGCAGCCACTGGATGTGGTTCATCTTTCCGCAACTGGACGGCCTGGGGCGCAGCGAGACGGCCCGCTATTACGCGCTGTCCGGACTGGGCGAGGCGCGCGCCTATCTGGCCGATCCCGTGCTGGGCGAGCGGCTGCGGGCATGTTGCGCACTGCTGGCCAGTTTGCCCGGCCATGATCCGCACGCCATCTTCGGCGCGCCGGACGACATGAAATTCCATTCCAGTTTGACCTTGTTCGCCCAAGCCGCTCCTGAGCTGCCGGTTTTTTCCCAATGTTTGCAAAAGTACTTTGCCGGCGCGCCGGATCAGGCTACGCTCACGCTACTGTCGACTAACAAGGAGTGACCATGACCCGCAGCATCCTGGACGAAGCGCACATTCATCCCGCCATCCGCGCCGCCATCACCGATAGCCACGCCGACGTGGTGCGCGAAGTGCAGGCGGCCATCGCGGCCCATGCCGTGGTGGTGGTGGGCATGGCCCAGAACCCGTTCCCGCGCAAGGCGCGCAAGATCCTCGACGGCCTGGGCCAGCCTTACCATTACCTGGAATACGGCAGCTACCTGTCGCAATGGCGGCGCCGCAACGCGCTCAAGATGTGGACCGGCTGGCCCACCATGCCCATGGTGTTCGTGCGCGGCGTGCTGGTGGGCGGCGCCCAGGAATTGCAGAAACTGGTCGACCAGGGGCAGTTTCCCGCCCTGATGGCGGCATAAAACATGGTTCGTCACGGATGACCGGGAGGTGATCCGTGAAGAACCTTATTTTTCGCCCAGCAGTTCCGTTGCCTCGGGCGCCGTGTCGTTGCCCAGCAGCTGGGTGAGGGCGGCGCGCAGTTCGCGCAGCTTGGGCGGCTTGCTCAGCACGCAGTCCGTGTGATTGGGGTTGTCGCCGTCCGTCAGCAGGCGCTGGCCCCAGCCCGTCAGCAGGATGATGGGGGTGGTGGGCGACAGTTCCTTGATGGCGGCCGACACCTTGCGCCCGTCGATATAGGGCATGCCCAGGTCAGAGATGACCAGCTCGAACGGCGCCGGGCCATGCACGGCGGCGGCGAAGGTGTCGATGCCGGCCTGGCCGCCGTCGGCCGCAGTGACCGTGTGGCCATCGATTTCCAGGATGTCGCGCAACGACTTGAGCACCATCGGATCGTCGTCCACCACCAGGATGCGGCGCGCCGACGGCGGTGCGCCGTGCTGCAGCGGCACCGCCGCGCTGGCGTTGGCCTGCACCGGGAAGCGCAGCCGCATGGTGGTGCCCACGTTGGGCCGGGTGTCGATCTCGATGCTGGCGCCATGCCGTTCCGTCATGCCGTACACCATGGCCAGTCCCAGCCCCGTGCCCCGTTCGCCCTTGGTGGTGAAGAACGGTTCCAGGCAGCGGCGCCGGGTGGCTTCGTCCATGCCCACGCCGCTGTCGGCAATCTCGATCAGCACTTGCTGCGGCGCCGTGGCGTGCACGCCCTCTGGCTGGCTGCGGCGCAGGCGGGTGCGCAGCGTGAGCGTGCCGCCGTCGGGCATGGCGTCCACCGCGTTGAAGATCAGGTTGGTGAGCGCTTCGCGGATCTCGCCTTCGATGCCGTGCACGGGCGGCAGGTCCGGCGCCAGTTCCGTCACCATGCGGATCACGATGCCCCGTTGCAGCGGCATGTCGCTCCAGCGTGCGCGCGTCAAATCCATCACTTGCTGCAGCAGCAGGTTGGCATCCACCGGCGTCAAAGTCAGTTGCGGCTCGCGCTGGCGGTAGAACTCGCGCATGCGCGCCACCGTGGCCGCTACGTCGTCGATGGCGCGTTTGATCACTTCCAGGTTCTCGCGCGTGCGCGGGCTCAGGTCCGGTTCCGTCTCCAGCAGCGATTCCGTGTACAGGGCCACGGGCGAAATGGCGTTGTTGATGTCGTGCGCGATACCGCTGGCCATCTGGCCCAGGGCGCGCAGCCGTTCCTGCTGCATCACTGTCTGCTGGGTCTGGCGGATATCGTCGTAGGCCCGCTGCAGGGCGCTGTAGAGCTGGGCCTGGTTAGCGGCCAGCGCCACGTGTTCGCTCAACTGGCGCAGGAATTCGCATTCGCCGCTGGAAAAACTGTTGGCCTCGTGGCGCGCCGCCACCAGCACCCCGAACACGGTGCTCTCGGCCAGCAGCGGCGCCATCACCAGCGCCCGCAGCCCGCCACGCGCCAGCCGCTGGGGGAACGGAAAGTCGACGGCCTGGACGTCGGGCTCGTACACCAGCAGCCCGGCCACGCAGCGCGACAGGCCGTTGCGGTCGATCGGCACGCGGCTGTGCTCGGTCATCGAGAATTCCATCGCCAGGGCCGCGCTGCGCAAGCCCACGCTGCTCACTTCGAGCATGTTCTGTTCCTGGTCGTACAGGCAGATGCAGCTGAAGTCGACGGGCAACTGGTCCTCCAGGCTGCGGATCACCACCTGGAAGATACTGCGCAAATCGAGCCGCTCGCCGATCGAGCGGGTGATCTGGTGCAGCAGGTTGAGCCGGCCCAGCTGGGCCTGCACCTTGTGCTCGGCCTGCTGGCGCACCACCACTTCCGTTTGCAGCGCATCGTTGCTGCGGCCCAGCTCATCGCGCGAGACGGTGGTCCATTTGAGCTTGTCGGTCATGTTGTCGAAGGCGTTGGCCAGTTCGCCGATCTCGTCGCCGCGCTCCATCTTGAGCGCGAAATCGAGGTTGCCGGCGCCGACGATGGCCGTGCCCTCGCGCAACGTCAACAGGGGGGCGATCACGCGCCGGCGCACCATCAGGAAGGTCATGCCGACAAAGGCCAGCACCAGCGCGCCGGAACCGAGGGCGGCGCCGTTGGCGCGCTGCTGGGCCTGCACCACGCCGGCCCGGCTGCGCTGCGACAGCACCAGCGCGGACGAGATCATGGCCTGGGTCTTGTTGGTGATCTGGCCCGACAGCCGGGTCGCCAGTACTTCGTGGATGGCGCGCCGGTCCTGCTGCTCCTCCAGCTGGCGCTGGTTGGCCACCAGCAGCGTGAACAGTTGCTCGACGCTGCTCTGGTTGCTGCGCAGGTCGGTCAGCAGTTCGTCCTCCTGGCTGTCGCCGGTGGGGGGCATGGCCGCCAGCAACTGGGTTAGCGAGGCGCTGCGCCATTGCCACTGGATGCGGGTGCGTTCCTCGTGGCGCAGCGCGTATTCCATCATCAGGTAGCGCAGCGCTGTCACCCCTTGCAGCAGGTTGCCGGCCGCTTCGTTCTTGGCCAGTTCGCGCCGCGTCTGCACGGCCGTCGACAGCAGCACGGCCAGCATGATCGACACCAGCAGCAGGGCCAGCGCGCCGGCCAGTTTGAGGCGGGTTGAGATTTTCACCGTGCCCTCGTCAATGGATGATGGTGACGGCGGCCGGCGACACCGCCTCCAGGCCATCGAGGTAGATATAGCTCAGGTAATTGGGTAAATCGGTGCGCGCCGTCAGCTTGTTCTTCATGGCCCAGCGCGCCTCATCCTCGAGCGCCAGGATCAGGCCCTGGTCCAGTACGACGCCGAAGCGGTAGGCCGGCCACGAGGCGCGCAACTGGCGGTCGTCGCTCTGGGAACTGCTGCTCATGAGGGCGCGCGCGGCCTCCGGGTGGCTGCTGCAGTAGCGCGCGCCGCGGTCGAGCGCGCGCAGCACTTTCTCCACCGTGTGCGGCTGCTGGCGCACGTAGTCGCGCAGGGCGGCGATGTTGTACAGGCTTTCGTAAATGTCCTTGCCGTAGAAGGCGCGGCCGTTCTCGCCCAGCTGGGTCAGCAGGGCGTCCATGAACGGTTCCCAGGTGGCGGCCGCGTCGATCTCGCCGCGCGCCATGGCGTCGTACAAATCCTCGGGCCGGTAGTTGATCATGGTGACGTCGGCCGGCGCCAGGCCGTGGCGGTTGAGCATGGCGTCGAGCGCGAAATGGGCCGACGTGTTGAGGGTGACGCCGATGCGCTTGCCCTTGAAGTCGGCCGGGGTGGCGATGCCGCGGTCGCGCCGCGCCACCACGCCGTGGTCGCGCTCGGTGCGGAAGATGGTGGCGATCACGGTCACCGGGTCGTTGTTGATGCCGGCGAACATGATGGGAATGTCGGCCACCGTGCCCAGGTTGGCCTGGCCCTGCATCACCGCTTCCATCGCCGCCTTGCCGCTGGAGCGGGCCTGCAGCGTGACCAGCAGCCCCTGGTCGGCGAAATAGCCATTCTCGCGCGCGGCCGCCACCGGGCAAGTGCCGGCGTAGGCGCTGTTGGTGGCGATGGTCACCTGTTCCAGCGCCGCCACGGGGCGGGTCGAGGCGCCCAGGTCCAGCCAGCCGTAGCGGCCGGCCAGCAAGGCCAGCGCGATCAGGATCAGCAGTCCTGCCAGCGCCGCGATGGCGCCTTTAGCGGTCAAGCGTGGCCCCGATGGCTGTGTCATCTTGTTCCTCTTTGGTGGGTGACGGCAGCCGCAGCGCGCTGTCCACGGCTTCGGTGAAGGCGGCGACGTCGATAGGTTTGGTCAGATAGCGGAAAAAGCCGGCCGCCATGTTGTGGCGCACCTGCTCGGGCATGGCGCTGGCGCTGATGGCGATCACGGGGATGTGGGCCGTGGCCGGGTCGGCCAGCAGGCGGCGCCGCGTTTCCAGCCCGTCCATGCCGTTCAAGTGGATATCCATCAGGATCAGGTGCGGGCGGTGCTGGCGGGCCAGCGCCAGGCCCTGTTCGCCGTCCGTGGCCGACAGCAGCGCCACCCCGCGCCGCAAGCGCAGCAGGTCGGCGATCAGTTGCAGGTTGGCCGGATTGTCCTCCACGTACAGCAGGGTGTGGCCGCCGTCCGGCGTGACTGGCAGCGCGGCGGCGACACTTGCGGCCACGCTTGCGGTCACACTGCCGGCCGCGCGGACGTCCGCGCTGACGTCCGCGCCAGGCGCCGGCGCCGGCAGCGGCGCCACCGGCGTGAACGCCACCAGCTCCGGCGACACGGCCACGCCGGCGTCGGTGGCCGGCAGCTCGATCCAGAAGGTGCTGCCCACGCCCACCATGCTGGCCACGCCGATCTGGCCGCGCATGGCTTCCATCAGGCGCTTGGTGAGGGCCAGGCCGATGCCCGTGCCTTCCTCGGCCGAACCCTCCTGGCCCAGGCGGTTGAAGGGCTGGAAGATCAGTGCCAGCTGGGCCGCCGTGAGGCCGGCGCCGGTGTCGCGCACGGCGATGCGCACCCGGCCCGGCTGGGCCGCCACGCAGTCGAGCGCCACCGTGCCCCGTTCGCGGTTGTATTTGACGGCGTTCGAAAGCAGGTTGATCAGCACCTGCTTGAGGCGGGTGCGGTCGGCCAGTACGTGGGCCGGGGCGCGCGCCGGGAAGCGCAGCTCGATGCCGCGCCGGGTGGCCAGCGGCTGGATCATGGCCTGGCATTCCTGGAACACGCGCGCCAGCGCCACCGGTTCCAGCGACAGCGTCATGGCGCCCGATTCGATCTTGGCCAGGTCCAGCACTTCGTTGATCAGGGTCAGCAGGTGGCGCCCCGCCTGCAGGATGTGGCGCGCGAACGCCTGCTTTTCATCGGGCGTGGAAGGCAGCTTGTCGGACGTGAGGATCTGGGCGAAGCCGAGGATGGCGTTGAGCGGGGTGCGCAATTCGTGGCTCATGTGCGACAGGAAGGTGGACTTTTCCTGGTTGGCCCGCTCGGCCTGCTGGCGCGCCACTTCCAGGTCCTGGTTGAGCGCGTCCATCTCGGCCGCGTGGGCCCGCAGCTGGCTCTCGAGCTTGGCGTTCTCCAGGCGCAGCATGCGCGTCTCCAGCGCCCGCGCCAGCACCGGCAGGATGGTCGATACCTTGAACGGCTTGATGATGTAGTCCAGCGCGCCCACCTTCATGGCCCGCACCGCCGAGGCGATCGAGCCTTCGCCGGTCATGATGATGCTGGCCAGGTCGGGGTCGATGGCGCGCGCGGCCTGCACCAGCATGATGCCGTCCATGCCCGGCATCATCAGGTCGGCCAGCAGCAGATCGTAGGCGCCGGGACGCAGCGCGTCGAGCGCGGCCTGGCCGGTGTCGTAGCCGCGGGTGTCGTAGCCGTGGTCGCGCAAGGTGCTGCACAGGGCCTGCATGTGGGCCGCCTCATCATCGACGATGAGGATGCGGGGCCGGTCTCCGGGCTCGTTCATGCCGTCTCCAACGTGCGTCAGTCCGGCGCCCGCGCGTCCAGGGCGGCCGTGAGTTCGCGCAGCGCCGGCGGCGCCGCATCAAGGTGGTAGCTTACCGTGTGGCACTGGCCATCATCGGCCTGCGCCATCAAGGTGTACAGGAAGTCCCACGACTGGGGCGCGGACGACTGCAACTGGGCGGGCAGGGCGAAAAAGTCGCTGTCGCGCAGCAGTTGGCACAGGCGCGCGCCGTCAGCGGCGCCCGCCGCCGCCGTGTCGACCGTGCGCGTCTGCGCGCCGGCCGGCCCGGTGAAACCTCCCGTACTTTTCAACACGAGGCGCATGGCTCTCCCGTTCAAATCACCCCAACCTCCTTCCAGGCGGTCTGGACGGCTTGCTGCTCGGCCGAATTGGCGCCAAACAGCATGCCGGCGGCCTGGCAGGTGGCCTGGGCCGCGTCTGCGAAGGTGGCGTTGGAGGTAAGCAGGGGCAGCGCCCGGTACCAGATCGGTCCCGCCTTGTCCCAGGCGTTGCCCTTAAGGATGGTGGCGGCGATGTAGAACGCATGGTTGGGGATGCCGGAACTGGTGTGCACATCGGCTTCGGGCTGGTAGCCGGACATGTTGCCGGGCTGGTCGTCGCCGGACCAGGTCAGGGCCCGGTTGCCCGGCTCGGCCATCGAACGCAGCGCCTTGCCCACGGCCGGGGCCATGATGCCGGCGCCGATCAGCCAGTCGGCCTGGTCCACGCTCTGCTTGAGTGTCCACTGCTTGACGATGCTGCCGAATACGTCGGAAATGGATTCGTTCAGCGCGCCGCTCTGGTCACGGTAGACCAGGCCACCCGGCACCGTGTACTGGGTGACGCCGTGCGTCAGTTCGTGGGCGATCACGTCGATGGCGCCCGTGAAGCCGAGGAACAGCTTGCCGTCGCCATCGCCATATACCATTTGCTGGCCGTTCCAGAAGGCGTTGTTGAATTTCTTGTTGTAGTGCACGGTCGAATCGAGGCGCAAGCCTTTGCCGTCGATCGAGTTGCGCTTCAGGACACTCATGTAGAAATCGTAGGTGGCGCCGGCGCCGTCATACGCCTGGTTGACGGCCAGGTCGCGGCTGGCGTGGTCGGTCTCGCCCCGCACCAGCTTGCCGGGCAGGGTGGTGCCATGTTTGGCGTCGAAAATGGTGCGGCGCTTTTCGCCGGCGCTGATGCCCATCAGGGCCGGCGTGACGGAGCGCTGGCCGCGCAGATAGGCGGACTGTTCAGCCTGGTCCAGCAGCCATTGGCGCTCGGCGCCGCTGGCGGCGTCGGCCAGCTTGCGCAGCATGTCCGACGGGATGATGAAACAGGTGCAGTGGTGATGATGGATATGCATGACGACTTCCTCCAAGACAGCTAAGAGCCCGGATTGGCGGTCGTTGGCCACCGACAGCATGCCGGGCGCTACAGGCACAACACTGCATGGCGGCAGGGCCGCTCATTGTGGTGTACTTCCCCAGTAATATAGTCTTTATATCATTGCAAATATACGCACATTGTCACACGCTGAGTCAGGGTGGTCTGACAATTGCGATATCGGGCATCGGGTGGCGCGATCTTGACGGATAGTTGGGGTTGCGCCACGGTGCGCGGGCCGGACCTGGGTGACTGGTGCGCCCGCATCAACGATGATGCTGAAGGCCTGTTCATCAGGCAAGCTGAAAAAAGTGGTTTGTATTATTTTGGCAACATTGCCTTGCCAATCGCTCAACGCCGGGGGCGCAGCGGATCGAGCAGGTGGCGCAGGGCGTTGTGGTCGAGTTCGTACATCAGGGCCAGCAAGCCGCCCAGTTCGCCGGCCGGAAAGCCGGCGCGCGCCATCCAGCCCAGATAGTGGCCGGGCAGGTCGGCCAGCAGCCGGCCCTTGTATTTACCGTAGGGCATTTCGCGTTTGAGCAGCAGCAGGAGTTTTTCCGTATCCATGGCACGCCATGATACTGGAAAAGCGCGCGCTGGCACCCATCTTGGGCATGCCGGCGCCCGGCCAGGCCAGGCGCGCCGGGTGTATATTGCGGAACGAGGCGGGGTTCGCGCGCAGCGCTACCCATGGCCTTGCCTTTTGGATTACATTGTCACGTTTTACATCGCCGGGAGTACCCATGTCGTTTTCACCTCTTTCCTCAGTGCGCCGCGGTGTCGCATTTTGTTGGCGCCTGCTGGACGCCGGCCGCCGCACGGTATTGAATCTGCTGTTCCTGGGCTTGCTGATCGCCGTCGTCTATGGCTTGTTCGGCGGCGGCATCAAGCCGCTGTCGCCCAGGACGACGCTGGTGCTGGACTTCAAGGGCACGCTGGTGGAACAAAACAGCGGCGGCGCGCGCGAGGCGCTGCTGACCAGCGTGCGCGGCGGCGAGGCGCGCAAGATGGTGCAACTGCGCGATGTGCTGGCCGTGCTGGACGCGGCCGCCAAGGACCCCAACATCGGCGCGGCCGTGCTGCTGGCCGACGAGCTGCAAGGCGGCGGCCAGGCCATGCTGCGCGAAGTGGCGGCCGGCCTGGAGCGCTTCAAGGCCAGCGGCAAGCCGGTGGTGGCGTGGGGCGCCAGTTACGACCAGAGTCAGTACCTGTTGGCCGCGCATGCCAGCGAAGTGTATCTGCACCCGATGGGCATGGTGATGCTGGAAGGCTTTGGCCGCTACCGCAATTACTACCGTGACGCGCTCGACAAGCTGGGCGTGACGGTCAACCTGCTGCGGGTAGGGACGTACAAGAGTTTCGGCGAACCGTTCATCGCCAACGGCCCGTCGCCGGCCGCCGCCGAAGCCGACGCCTACCTGAACAATGGCCTGTGGAGCGCCTACACCGGCGAGGTGGAAAAAGCCCGCAAGCTGCCCCAGGGTGCGGTGATGAAGACCATCAACGACCTGCCGGCCCAGGCGGCGGCCGTGCAGGGCGACCTGGCCAAGCTGTCGCTGGCGGCCAAGTGGGTGGACGGCCTGAAAACGCGCGACCAGGTGCGCCAGATGATGACGCAGCGGGGCGCGGCCGACGGCAAAAGCTTCCGCCAGATCGCGTTCGACGATTACCTGGCCCGTTTGCATCCCAAGCTGACCGGTGACGCCGTCGGCGTGGTGATCGCGGCCGGCGAGATCAGTGATGGCACGGCCGGTCCCGGCTCCATCGGCGGCGATTCCACCTCCAAGCTGATTCGCATGGCGCGCGAGGACGACAAGATCAAGGCCGTGGTGCTGCGCGTCGATTCGCCCGGCGGCAGCGCGTTCGCCTCGGAATTGATCCGCCGCGAGCTGCAACTGACGCGCGAGGCGGGCAAGCCGGTGGTGGTTTCGATGGGCAACGTGGCCGCCTCGGGCGGCTACTGGATTTCCATGTCGTCCGATGAAGTGATCGCCGACCCCAGCACCATCACGGGGTCGATCGGCGTGTTCGCCATCCTGCCGACGGCGGAAAAAGTGATCGACAAGCTGGGCATCCACACGGCCGGCGCGCCCACCACCTGGCTGGGCGACGCGGGCAATCCACTGCGTCCGCTGGACCCGCGCTTCGGCCAGGTGATCCAGAGCAGCATCAACCACATCTATGGTGAATTCACCACCCGCGCCGCGCAGGCGCGCAAGACCACGCCCGAGAAGATCGACGTCGTGGCCCAGGGCCGCGTGTGGACCGGCCAGCAGGCCAAGGAGCGGGGCCTGGTCGACACGCTGGGCAGCTATGGCGACGCCATCAAGTCGGCGGCCCGCCGCGCCAAGCTGGGCGACGATTACCGCGTCACCTATATCGAGCGCGAAACGAGCAAGTTCGACAAATTGATCGAACTGTTTGGCGGCTCCGTGGCGCAGGCCGTGGGCGCGCAGGTGAAGCTGGGCCTGACCACGACCGGCTTGCCGCCGGGCGCGGCGGCTGATGTGGCCCATGAATTGGGCTGGCTCAATGAAGTGAGCGCCGGCCACAAGCCGTTCATGGCCATCACGCACTGCCTGTGCGAATCGCCGTGATCGCGCTGCCCCGTCGTATTACACCAGCGGCAGGGTGATGGCGAAGCGGCTGCGGCCATCGGGCATGGTGGCGCAGCGCGCGTCGCCGCCGTGGCGGCGGGCGATCTGGCGCACCAGCGCCAATCCCAGGCCGGCGCCGCTGTTTTCCTGGGTGCCGGCGCGGCGGTAGAACGGTTCGAACACGCGCTCGAATTCGGCCACCGGGATGCCGGGGCCACTATCCCATACGCTCAGGGTGACGACGGGCGCGTCGGCCCCGTCATAGCGCTCGATCTGCACGTGGGCCGGCGGTACGCCGTGCCGGTGCGCGTTCTCCAACAGGTTGCGCAGCAGGCGGCGCAGCAGGCGCGGGTCGCCCCGCACGATGGCGCTGGCGCCGTTCAATACGGCGTCGTCGTAGTGCGCGCATTCCTCCGCCGCCAGCGCCAACAGGTCCACTTCCTCCGCCGCCATGGCGTCGTCGATGGCGCCCAGCCGGCTGGCCAGCAGGATCTCGTCCAGCAGCTGATCGAGTTCCGCGATGTCCTGTTCCAGCCCCGCGCGGCGCCTGGCGTCCACGGTTTCTTTCACCAGTTCCAGCGCCAGCCGGATGCGCGCCAGCGGCGTGCGCAGTTCGTGCGAGGCGTTGGCCAGCAGCGTCTTGTGGGCGCCCACCAGTTGTTCGATCTGGTCGGCGGCGCGGTTGAAACTGCGCGCCAGTTGCGCCACTTCATCCTTGCCTTCCACCTTCACCCGGGCCGACAGGTCGCCCGCGCCCAGCGATTCCACCCCTGTTTGCAACCGTTCCAGCCGCCGCGTCAAGTGGCGCACGATGGGGTAGGCGGCCACCGCCACCCCCAGCACCAACAGCAGCAGCATGGCGTGCAGCACCTGGCGCGCGCTGGCGAAGCCGAGCGGCTGGCTCGACAGCAGTTGGCGTCCGTCCGGCAGGCGCACCCAGGACGCGCGCGGTGGCGCCGTCATGGTACGCAACCGCCATTCCGGCTTGGGCAGGGGCGGACCGACGGTGGCCAGTGGCGCCCAGTCGGCCGTGTACAGCGTCATGCGGGCGTGGATGCCGCTGGCCATGCGTTCCAGCGCGGCCTGCTGCTGGTCTGGCGGCGCGCCGGCCGGCGCCAGCGTGTTCTGCACCAGCCGCGCCAGCGTGGCGTCCGACCGTTCCATGGGGCCGCCGTCGCGGTGCCACAGCATGGAGACGGCCAGCGCGAACAGCATCAGGCTGGCCAGCAGGGCGATGTAGAAGCGGAAGTAGAGGCGCGACATCAGTCTTGCGCCTTGGCGAACAGGTAGCCGGCGCCGCGCACGGTGATGATGCGGCGCGGCTTCCTGGGATCATCCTCGACGGCGGCGCGGATGCGCGACATGTGCACGTCGATGGAACGGTCGAACGCTTCGATCTGTTCACCCTTGAGCAGTTCCATCAGCGCGTCGCGCGACAGCACGCGGCCCGCATGCTGGGCCAGTGCCAGCAGCAGGTCGAACTGGTAGGCCGTCAGGTCGCAGGGCGCGCCGTCGATGCTGGCGCGGTGGCTGGCCGGGTCGATCTCCAGCCGGCCAAAGCGCAGGGCGGGCGGGCCATCGCGCCTGCCGTCCACGCGCCGGCGCAGGATGGCGCGCAGGCGCGCCAGCAGTTCGCGCGGCTCGAACGGCTTGGGAAGGTAATCGTCGGCGCCGATCTCCAGGCCGACGATGCGGTCCACGGCGTCGCCGCGCGCCGTCAGCATCAGCACGGGAATGTCGGAATGGGTGCGCAACTGGCGGCACACGTCCAGGCCGTCCATGTCGGGCAGCATCAGGTCCAGCACCACGGCGTCGGCCGGGGCGGCGGCCAGTTGCGCCAGCGCGTCCGCGCCGGTGGCGGCGGCGCGCACGCGAAAGCCGGCCTGGCCGAGATACTCTGTGAGCATCTCGGCCAGGCGGGGATCGTCTTCAACGAGCAGGATATGGTCGGTCATGTGCTGGATTCTACGGACCGGCGGCCGCCTTCACAAGCGGCCGCCGGCGCGTGCTGGTTTGCGTGGACGGCTTAGAGGCTGGTTCAAAATGACCGTGGTGAGGCGTGGCGACGAAGACAGTGCACCTGCACGGCGAGGCGCCACAACGACGCCACGGGCTTTTTGAAACGGCCTCTTAACCGTGGTGCATGCCGTGGCCGCGTTCATGCATGTGCGACAGGTGCTCGGCCAGCTTCTGGCGCTGGGCCGGAGTGAGCTGGTCGCCCACGTCCGCGATCAGCTGCACCAGCCGCTTCGACGCCTGGTCGGCCAGTTGCAGGTTCTGGGCGCGCGCCGTTTCCAGCGCGGCCCGGTCGATGGTGGGGGCGGTCAGCATCTGCAGCGCGGCCGCGTGGGCCTTGTGCAGTTGTTCGTGCATGGGCTGCAGGTCCTGCATGGCCTGGCGCACCAGCGGCTCGATCTGGGACTTCTGGGCGTCGGTGGCGTCGACTTCCACGTACAGGTGTTTCAGCATGCGGTCGACGTGGGCGGTGGCGTCGACGGCGCTGTGCGGGCTGGCGCTGTTCATGTGGCGGTCCACGGCATAGGCGCCGGCGCCGGCGGCCAGGGCGCCGCCCAGCAGGACGGCGGCGATGGTGTTGCGGTTGAAGATGCTCATGTTCGGTTCCTTGGTTGGGTTGAGGAGACTACGGGAACCAGTATGGTTGGGGTCCGTAACGCTGCGATGTCGGGCAGGTAAAGTTTTGTAAAGCGGTATTCAATAGGGCGGATTTGTAGCGAGTTTGTAACTTGGCCACAGAATGGCGGTGCACGACCGTAGAATGACAAGCTTCAGACAGGACGATGCCGCCGCCGTGCGGCCATGACAAGGACAGGCGATGACCACGCAAGCTACCCCGGAAACTAACGCAAACCCACGCCGGCGTCGTGGCCGTGCGCGGCTGGCTGGCAGTGTGATCGCCATCGCCGTGATGGCAGCGCTGGGCGGACTGGCGTGGTACCTGACCCATCCAGCGGCCGGCACCGGCGGCGCGGCTGGCACGCCGGGCATGGCAGGTGGTCCTGGTGGAGCAGGCGGGCCGGGTGGCCCCGGCGGCCCCGGTGGCGCGGGCGGTGCCGGCGGGCGGCGCGGCGGGCCGGCCACCACGGTCGGCGTGGCGACGGCTGAAAAGGCCGATGTGCCGGTATCGCTCGATGCGCTGGGCACGGTGACGTCGGCCGCCACCACCACGGTGCGGGTGCAGGTGTCGGGCATCCTGCGCCAGGTGCTGTTCAAGGAAGGCCAGATGGTCAAGGCTGGCCAGGTGCTGGCCGAGATTGACCCGCGCCAGTTCGAGATGGCGCTGCTGCAGGCGAGCGGCCAGCGCCAGCGCGATGAGGCCCAGCTTGAGAATGCGAAGCTGACGCTGGAACGCTATCGCACGTTGCTGGGACAGGATTCGATCGCGCGCCAGGATGTCGACACGCAGGCGGCGCTGGTCAAGCAATTGCAAGGCACGGTGATGACGGACCGCGCGGCCGAAGGGCTGGCGCGCTTGAACCTGGGCTATACCAAGGTGGTGGCGCCCATCAGCGGCCGGGTGGGTTTGCGTGGCGTAGATGTGGGCAACCTGGTCAACTCCGGCGACGCGGCGGGTATCGCTGTCATCACCCAACTGTCACCGATCGACGTCACCTTCACCATTCCGCAGGATCAGGCGCCGGACGTGCTGGCGCGCGTGGGCGAGGGCGCGGCGCTGCCGGCCACCGCGTTCGACCGCACCCGCAGCACGGCGCTGGCGCAGGGCAAATTCGCGGCGCTCGACAATCAGGTCGACACCCAGACCGGCACCGTCAAAGCCAAGGCGCGCTTCGTCAACGACAAGAGCACGCTGTTCCCCAGCCAGTTCGTCAACCTCCGGCTGGAGCTGCGCACCATCAAGGATGCCGTGATGGTGCCGGTGACGGCACTGCGCCATGGCGCCAGCGGCGATTTCGTGTACGTGCTGAACGCCGACCGCACCGTGTCGCTGCGGCCCGTCACGCGCGGGCAGGCGATGGCGGACAAGGTGCAGATGCAGACAGGTTTGCAGGCTGGTGAGCAGGTCATCACGGAAGGGGCTGACCGGCTCAAGGATGGCGCCCGTGTGGTGCTGGCCGGCGATAAACCGGGTGCCGGTGGAGCGGGTGGCCGGCATGGCGGGCGTCGCGGCGGCGCGGGCGCAGGCGCAGACGCAGGCGCGGGTGCAAGCGCGGGAGCGGGCGCTGCCGCCAGCGCCGCCGCCAGCGGCTGGTCGGGCGGCCAACGCCCGCCGCGCGGGAGCGGACAATGATGGGGGCGCGCAATAAGCTGGTCGCGGCACCCACGGAGAGATCGCCATGAGCCCGTCCGCGCCCTTCATCCAGCGTCCGGTGGCGACGTCGCTGCTGATGCTGGCCATCGTGCTGGCGGGCCTGGTGGGCTTCAAGTTCCTGCCGCTGGCGGCGCTGCCGCAGGTGGATTTCCCCACCATCCAGGTGCAAACCCTGTACCCGGGCGGCAGCCCCGAAGTGATGGGCCAGACCGTGACGGCGCCGCTGGAGCGCCAGTTCGGCCAGATGGCGGGCTTGCAGCGCATGAGTTCCACCAGCGCGGCCGGGGTGTCCCTCATCACACTGCAATTCTCGCTGGGCCAGACGCTGGACGTGGCCGAGCAGGAAGTGCAGGCCGCCATCAACGCCGGCGCCTCGCTGCTGCCGACCGACTTGCCGGCGCCGCCCGTGTACGCCAAGGTCAACCCGGCCGACGCGCCCGTGCTGACGCTGGCCATCACTTCCGACACCATGCCGCTGACGCAGGTGCAGAATATCGTCAACACCCGGCTGGCGCTGAAGATCAGCCAGGTCAGCGGGGTGGGGCTGGTCACGCTGAGCGGCGGCCAGCGGCCCGCCGTGCGCATCCAGGCCGACACCCAGGCCCTTGCATCGGCCGGCCTGGGGCTGGACACGCTGCGCACCGCCATCGCCGCCGCCAACGCCAACAGCGCCAAGGGCAGCTTCGACGGCCCGACCCGCTCCTTCACCATCAACGCCAACGACCAGCTGCTGACGGCCGACGACTACCGCAAGCTGATCGTGGCCTATCGCAACGGCGCGCCCGTGCGGCTGGAGGACGTGGCGCAAGTGGTCGACAGCGCGGAGAACGTCAAGCTGGGCGCGTGGTCCGGCATGAAACCGGCCATCATCCTCAATGTGCAACGCCAGCCCGGCGCCAACGTGATCGCCACCGTGGACGCCATCAAGAGCCGCCTGCCGGAACTGACGGCCGGCCTGCCCGGCGCGCTGCGGGTGGATGTGCTGAGCGACCGCACCACCGGCATCCGCGCCTCGGTGGAGCACGTGGAGATGGAACTGCTGCTGGCCGTGGTACTGGTGGTGCTGGTCATCTTCGGCTTCCTGCACAGCGTGCGGGCCACCGTGATCGCCAGCCTGGCCGTGCCCATTTCGCTGGTGGGCACTTTCGGCGTCATGTATCTGCTCGGTTACAGCCTGAACAACCTGTCCCTGATGGCGCTCACCATCGCCACCGGCTTCGTGGTGGACGACGCCATCGTCATGATCGAGAACATCGCCCGCTACATCGAGCAGGGCGAGACGCCGATGGCGGCCGCGCTCAAGGGCGCCACCCAGATCGGCTTCACCATCATCTCGCTGACGGTGTCGCTGATCGCCGTGCTGATTCCGCTGCTGTTCATGGGCGACGTGGTGGGGCGGCTGTTCCGCGAGTTCGCCGTCACGCTGGCCATCACCATCCTGATTTCGGCCGTGGTGTCGCTGACGCTGGTGCCGATGATGTCGGGCCGCTGGCTGCGCAGCCACGCGGACGAGCATCCGGGCGCGCTGGCGCGCCACACCCAGGCATTCTTCGACGCCGTGATCCGGCGGTACGACCGCGCCTTGCTATGGGTGCTGGAACGCCAGGGCATGACGCTGCTGGTGGCGCTGGCCACGTTGCTGCTGACGGTGGCGATGTACATCTTCATCCCCAAGGGGCTGTTCCCGACCCAGGATACGGGCCAGCTACAGGCCCGGGTCGAAACGGCGCAATCGGTGTCCTATGCCCGCATGGCCGAACTCCAGCGGGCCACGGCGCGCGCGTTGCTGGCCGACCCGGACGTGGAGTCGCTCAGTTCCCTGGTGGGCGTGGACGCGGCCAACAACACCATGCTGCATACGGGCCGCATGCTGATCAACCTGAAGCGCGAGCGCAGCGCCAGCCAGGACGCCACCATGGCGCGCCTGCGCCAGCGCGCCAGCGAAGTGGCCGGCGTGACCCTGTATCTGCAACCGACCCAGGACCTGACCATCGACGCCGAAACGGGGCCGACCCAGTACCGGGTGTCGCTGGAGGGGGCGGATTACGCCACCGTCAACGGCTGGGCCGCCAGGCTTGCGCAGCAGATGCGCACCAAGGCGCGCCTGCGCAACGTGGTGTCGGACGCGGGCGCCACCGGCAGCGCGGCCTACATCAGCATCGACCGTGACAGCGCCGCGCGGCTGGGTATCACGGCCGCCGCCATCGACGATGCCTTGTACAGCGCTTTTGGCCAGCGCATCGTCTCGACCATCTTCGCCCAGACCGACCAGTACCGGGTGATCCTGGAGGCGCGGCCGGACGCCTTGACCACGCCCGCCACGCTGGGCGAGCTGCAATTGCGCACCAGTTCCGGCAAGACCACGCCGCTGTCGGCCGTGGCCACCATCCTCGAACGTCCGGCGCCGCTGCAGATCACGCACGTGGCCCAGTATCCGGCCACCACGCTGGGCTTCGACACGGCCGGCGGCGTGGCGCTGGGCGATGCGGTGGACGCCGTGCGCGAGGCGGCCGGGGAAATCAAGCTGCCGCCATCCGTGTCGCTCACCTTCCTGGGCGCGGCGGGGGCCTACCAGAATTCGCTGTCCAACCAGTTGTGGCTGATTTTGGCGGCCGTGATCTGCGTCTACATCGTGCTGGGCGTGCTATACGAAAGCTATATCCATCCGCTCACCATCCTGTCCACCTTGCCCTCGGCCGGGGTGGGCGCCTTGCTGGCGCTGGGCGTCAGCGGCCAGGATCTGGGTGTGATCGGCATCATCGGCATCATCCTGTTGATTGGTATCGTGAAGAAGAACGCGATCATGATGATCGACTTCGCCATCGAGGCCGAGCGTGAGGAAGGCAAATCGGCGCGCGAAGCGATTCACCAGGCGGCGCTGCTGCGCTTCCGTCCCATTTTGATGACGACGCTGGCGGCGCTGTTCGCGGCCGTGCCGTTGATGCTGGGCTGGGGCGATGGCGCCGAGTTGCGCCGGCCGCTGGGCCTGTCCATCTTCGGTGGCCTGATCGTGAGCCAGATGCTGACGTTGTTCACCACGCCCGTGATCTACCTGGGCTTCGACGCGCTGGCGCGGCGTTGGGGCGGGCGCGGCGCGCGCGCTGGCGGTCCGGCGAAGTTGAATGACGTGGACGGGGTGGCGCCGTGAACCTGTCGGCACCGTTCGTGCGCCGGCCCATCGGCACGGTGCTGCTGACCATCGGCATCGCGCTGGCCGGCATCGCCGCGTTCTTCGTGCTGCCCGTGTCGCCGCTGCCGCAGGTGGATTTCCCGGCCATCACCGTCACGGCCTCGCTGCCGGGCGCCAGTCCGGAAACCATGGCCAGCAACGTGGCCACGCCGCTGGAACGGCGGCTGGGCGTGATCGCGGGCGTGAACGAAGTCACCTCCAGTTCCGGCGCCGGGCAAACGCGGGTCAGCCTGCAGTTCGATTTGAACCGCAAGATCGATTCGGCCGCGCGCGAAGTGCAGGCGGCCATCAACGCCTCGCGCGTGGATTTGCCGGCCACGCTGCGCAGCAATCCCACCTACCGCAAGTCCAACCCGTCGGACGCGCCGGTGCTGATCCTGGCGCTGACGTCGCCCACCCGCACCCCGGGCCAGATCTACGAAGCCGTGTCCAACCTGGTGCAGCAAAAGCTGGCGCAGGTGCAGGGCGTGGGCGACGTGGAGATCGGCGGCGGCTCGCTGCCGGCCGTGCGGGTGGAGTTGCTGCCGTATGCCCTCAACCGCTACGGCGTATCGACCGAGGATGTGCGGGCCGCCATCCAGGCCACCAACGCCAACCGTCCCAAGGGCGCCATCGAAGGGGACGGGCGCCACTTGCAGCTCTATTCCGCGCCCAACGGTGCGCGCGGTGGGCGCAGCGCGGCCGACTACCGCACGCTGGTGGTGGCCTGGCGCAACGGCGCGGCCATCCGCCTGCAGGACGTGGCCGAGGTGATCGACGGCACCGAGAACAACAACACCCTGGGCCTGTTCAACGGCGAGCCGGCCGTGATCGTGCTGATCACGCGCCAGCCGGGCGCCAACGTGATCGAGACGGTGGACAGCGTGCGCGCGCTGCTGCCGCAACTGCAGGCGCAATTGCCGCAGGACGTGAAGCTGCAAGTGGCGTCGGACCGCACCAATTCGATCCGCGCCTCGCTCAAGGAAATCGAGATCACGCTGCTGATCTCCATCGTGCTGGTGGTGCTGGTGGTGAGCGCCTTCCTGCGCAGCGTGCGCGCCACCATCGTGCCGGCCGTGGCCACGGTGGTGTCGCTGCTGGGTACTTTTGGCGTGATGTATCTGATGGGTTTCAGTCTCAATAACCTGAGCCTGATGGCGCTCACGGTGGCCACCGGCTTCGTGGTGGACGACGCGATCGTGGTGCTGGAGAACACGGCGCGCCACATCGAGCAGGGCATGGACCGCTTCCACGCCGCGCTGCTGGGCGCGCGCGAGGTGGGCTTTACGGTGCTGTCCATCAGCCTGTCGCTGGTGGCCGTGTTCATTCCGCTGCTGTTCATGGGCGGACAGGTGGGGCGGCTGTTCCGTGAATTCGCCGTCACGCTGTCGGTGGCGGTGCTGATATCGCTGGTGATATCACTCACCACCACGCCCATGATGTGCGCCTGGCTGCTCAAGCCGGGCGGCCACCAGCGCCCGCCCGGGCGGTTGGCCCGCTGGGCGGAGCGGGGCTACGACTGGATGCACCGCATGTACGCGTATTCGCTGGACTGGGCGCTATCGAGTTTGTGGCTGGTGATGCTGATCCTGGTGTTCGTGATCGGATTGAACGTCTACCTGTTCCGGGCCGCGCCCAAGGGCTTTTTCCCGCAGCAGGACTCGGGCCAGATCAGCGGCGGTATCCGGGCCGACCAGAGCATCTCGTTCCAGGCCATGCAGCAAAAGCTGCGCCAGCTGGTCAACGTCATCAAGCGCGATCCGGCCGTGGAGACGGTGGTGGGCTTCACGGGCGGTTCGCGGGCCGGCGGCGGTTTCATGTTCATCACGCTCAAGCCGCCGTCGCAGCGGCATGAGGCGGGGCAGGCGGTGATGGCGCGCCTGCGTCCTCAGCTGGCCCGCATCAGCGGTGTGTCGCTGTTCCTGAATCCCGTGCAGGATTTGCGCATGGGCGGGCGGCAGTCCAATTCCACTTACCAGTACACGCTCAAGAGCGACGACCGGGGCGCGTTGAAAGTGTGGGCCGCGCGGCTGGCCGACGGCATGAAGGCCCAGAAGGCGCTGATCGACGTGGACACGGACCAGGCGGACAACGGCGTGGAAACCCTCGTTGAAATCGACAAGGACAGCGCCGCCAGGATGGGCATGACGGTGCGCGACGTGGACAATGCGCTCTACAACGGCTTCGGCCAGCGCCAGGTGTCCACCATTTACGATGAACTTAACCAGTACCATGTAATCATGGAGGTGGCGCCGCGCTACGCCCAGAGCCCGGAGGCGCTGCGCGACGTGTACGTGCCCGGCAAACCCACCACGGGAACCACTGCCGCCGCGGCCAGCGCCGGCGCCACCAACAACGGCGCCGCGCGCGACGCGGCCACCGGCGCGGCCCTCAACACGGCAGCCAACGTGATGGTGCCGCTGCCGGCGCTGGCACGCTTCACCGAGCGCTCCGCGCCCACCTCCGTCGAGCACCAGGATGGCGAACTGGCCACCACCATCTCGTTCAACCTGGCCGAGGGCTACAGCCTGGGCGACGCGCAGCAAGCCGTTAAACATGCGGAGGCCGACATCGCCATGCCGTCCAATGTGCGCGGCAGCTTCCAGGGCACGGCCCGCAGCGCGGACGAGAGCAACCGTCAGCAGCCGTTGCTGATCCTGGCCGCCATCGTCGTGATCTACATCGTGCTGGGCATCCTGTACGAGAGCCTCGTGCATCCGGTGACGGTGCTGTCCACGCTGCCGTCGGCTGGGGTGGGCGCCGTGCTGGCGCTGTTGATGTTCAAGATGGAGTTTTCCATCATCGCCCTGATCGGGGTGTTCCTCCTGATCGGCATCGTCAAGAAGAACGCCATCCTGATCATCGACTTCGCGCTGGAAGCGGAGCGGGGCAGGGGACTGAACGCGGCGCAGGCCGTGCGCGAGGCCTGTCTGCTGCGCTTCCGTCCCATCCTGATGACGACGCTGGCCGCCGCGCTGGGCGCGCTGCCGCTGGCGATCGGCTTTGGCGAAGGCTCGGAACTGCGCCAGCCACTGGGCATCGCCATCATCGGCGGCCTGGTCGCCAGCCAGCTCATGACCCTGCTGACCACGCCCGTGGTCTACATCCTGCTCGACAAGCTGCGCCGCCGCAGCCCATCCGAACAACATTTAAGCCGTCTGCACGGCGAGCAGGCAACTGCGTCGCCGACCCCACCATGAAACCGAAGCTGATTCCTCTCCCATCCTCGCGCCTGGCCGCCATGGCGCTCGCCGCCAGCGTCGCCAGCGGCTGCGCCGTCGCTCCCACCTACCAGGTGCCGGCCGTGGCGCAGCCGGACGCCTACAAGGAGGCGCAAGGCTGGCAGCCGGCCGCGCCGGCCGACACGCTGGAACGGGGCCCGTGGTGGACGCTGTTCGGCGACCCCGTGCTCAACGAACTGGCCGCCGCCGTCGAGGTGTCGAACCAGAACGTGGCCGCCGCCGCGGCCGCCTACGCGCAGGCGCGCGCGCTGGTGAGCGAGCAGCGCGCCGCGCTGTTCCCAGTGGTGGATTTGACGGGCAGCGCCGGCCGCTCCGGCGGTGGCGGCAATACCAAGGCCGCCGGCCAATACCGCATGAACATCGGCGGCAGCTGGGAGCCGGACGTGTGGGGCAAGCTGCGCGCCGGGACCGATAGCGCTGGCGCCAGCGCCCAGGCCAGCGCGGCCGACCTGGCGGCGGCCCGTTTGTCGGCCCAGGGCGAGCTGGCGGCCAACTACTTCGCGCTGCGCCAGGCGGACGCCCAGCTGACGCTGCTGGCGGCCACGGTGGACGGCGACCAGCGCCTGCTGACCATCACCACCAACCGTTTCAATGCCGGGTTGGCCGCCAAGTCCGACGTGCTGCAGGCCCAGACCCAGTTGGCCAGCGCCCGTATCGACCAGTCCAACGCGGTGCGCCAGCGCGCCCAGCTCGAACATGCGATCGCCGTCCTGCTGGGCAAACCGGCCGGCGCGTTCACGCTGGCGCCGGCGCCCTGGAACACGACCGTGCCGGAGATTCCTGCCGGCCTGCCATCGACGCTGCTGCAGCGCCGGCCCGACATTGCCGCCGCCGAGCGCCGGGTGGCGGCGGCCAACGCGCAGATCGGCATCGCGCGCGCCGCCTATTTCCCCAGTGTGAACCTGACGGCGTCATACGGCGTGGGCGCGGGCCAGGCGGCGGGCCTGTTCAGCGCCACCAACAGTTTGTGGTCGCTGGGCCTGTCGGCGGCGGAAAACCTGTTCAATGCGGGCGCCACGGCGGCCCGCGTGAGCGGCGCCGAGGCGGGGCGCGACGCGGCCATCGCCCATTACCGGCAGACCGTGCTGGCCGCCTTCGCCGACGTGGAGAACCAGCTGGCCGCCAGCGCCGCGCTGGCGCAACAGCAGGAATTGCGCCGTACGGCCTCCGAGGCGGCCGACCAGGTGGAGGCGCAGATGCTGAACCGCTACCGGGCCGGCCAGGTGGCTTTCACGGAGGTAGTGACGGCCCAGAACACGGCGCTGGCCGCGCGCCGCGCGCTGGTGCAGGCCCAGGCGGACCGCCAGGCCACGGCCATCGCCTTGATCCAGTCGCTGGGGGGCGGCTGGCGCCAGCGGGAATGACACAGGAGGGACACGGCAAGCTTGGCGTTTGCGGTGGGGCTTTGTATAATCAGCTGGAAAGATGATTAGAAACGCAACGCTCGCCCGGCGTCCGCTGTCCGGCGCTCCGCTTCCAGCCCACCGCATGCCACGATGACCAAGCACGCCCCCGCGCTCTCTCCCGCCTCATCTGGCCCCGCCCCGGCGGATGAGGCCGTGCCGGTGGTGGCGATCGGCGCCTCGGCCGGCGGGTTGGAACCGATCTGCGAGTTCCTGGCCAGCGTGCCGTCCCACAGCGGCCTGGCCTACGTCGTCATCCAGCATCTGGACCCGCAGCACAAGGGCATACTGCCCGAGCTGCTGCAGCGCGTGACGCCGATGCCGGTGCGCGAGATCACCGACCGGATGCCGGTCGAAGCCGATCATGTCTATGTGATCCCGCCCAACCACGACCTGGGCATCGCCGGCGACGCGCTGACGCTGCGGCCGCCGGCCGCACCGCGCGGCCTGCGCCTGCCGATCGACTCGTTCTTCGCGGCCCTGGCCGACGCCTGTGGCGAGCGCGCCATCGGCATCGTCCTGTCGGGCATGGGCGGCGACGGCACCCGCGGGCTGCAGGCGATCAAGGTGCAGGGCGGGATGACGCTGGCGCAGACCCCCGCCTCGGCCAAATTCGACCCCATGCCGCAGAGCGCCATCGACGCCGGCGCGGCCGATATCGTGGCGCCGCCGGGCGACATGCCGGCCCTGATCCTGGGCCACTGGCGCCGTCCCGCATTCGCGCTCGACGCCGACGGCCACGGCCAGCGCGACGTGATGGGGGAGCTGTACCAGCTGTTGCAGCAGCAGGTCGGGGCCGATTTTTCCCAGTACAAGCTCAACACCATGCTGCGCCGCATCGAACGGCGCATGAAGCTGCGCCAGTGCGCCACCATGGATCTCTACGTGGACTGCCTGCGGGACAATCCGCAGGAGGTGGAACTGCTGTTCAAGGAACTGCTGATCGGGGTGACCCAGTTCTTCCGCGATCCCAAGGTGTGGGACTACCTGGCGCAGACGGCGCTGCCGGAGCTGCTGGCGGCCCATCCCAAGGGGCTGGCGCTGAAAGCCTGGGTGCCGGCCTGCTCCACGGGCGAGGAGGCGTACTCGCTGGCCATCGTGTTTTCCGAAGTGCTGGAGCGGCTGGCGCCCACGGCCTGCTACACGCTGCAGATCTTCGCCACCGACCTCGATCCGGACGCCATCGGCCGCGGGCGCCTGGGCCACTTCGGGCGCGGCATCGAGGCCGACGTGTCGCCGCAGCGGCTGCAGCGCCACTTCGTGGCCGACGAGCAGGGCTACCGCATCCGCAAGGAACTGCGCAACGCCATCATCTTCGCCCAGCAGAACATCATTTCCGATCCGCCGTTCAGCAAGCTCGATATCCTGTGCTGCCGCAACCTGCTGATCTATTTCGACGTCAAGCTGCAGGAACAGCTGATCCCGCTGTTCCACTACGCGCTCAAGCGCGATGGCCTGCTGATCCTGGGCAGCGCCGACACGCCCGGCCGTTTCACCGACCTGTTCGCGCCGGTGCCGGGCTCGGGCCGGATCTACCGCCGGCTCGATGGCGCCGATCAGCGCGTGACACACTATTTCCCCACCCGGGCCAGCAACCTGGCCCCACCACCCGCGAGCGAGACGCGCACCCCATCCATGAGCGGCAACCTACAACACCAGGTGGAGCAGCATCTGCTCCGCAAGCATACGCCGGCGGCGGCGCTGCTCAATCCGCAGGGCGACATCCTGTATATCCACGGCCGCACGGGCGCCTTCCTGGAGCCGGCCGCAGGCAAGGCCAACTGGAACATCCATGCCATGGCGCGCGAGGGGCTGCGCTTCGAGCTGGCCGACCTGATCGCGCGCGCCGCGCGCGGTGGCGGCATCATCGCCGTGCGCGGCCTGGTGCTCAAGGAACGCGACACGCCGCCGCTGGGGGTGGACTTGACGGCCGAGGCGCTGCCGGACGGCGCTCCCATGGCCGGCATGATCCTGGTGACGTTCGCCACGGCGGCGCTGGCGCCGCCGCGCCGCCGCAGCCGCTCGTCCAATCCGCGGGTGCAGGAACTGGAGCAGCTGCTGATGCAGGCCCGGCAAGATATCCAGACCGTGCGCGACGAGATGCAGACCTCGCGCGAGGAGCTCAAGTCCGCCAACGAGGAGCTGCAATCGACCAACGAGGAGCTGCAGTCGACCAACGAGGAGCTCACCACCTCGAAGGAGGAGATGCAATCGCTCAACGAGGAGCTCTATACCGTCAACGCCGAGCTGCAGTCGAAGGTGGACGACCTGTCGATGGTCAACGGCGACATGAAGAACCTGCTCAACAGCACCGACATCGCCACCATCTTTCTCGACAATGAGCTGTGCATCCGGCGCTTCACCAACCAGGCCACCCAGATCTACAAGCTGATCCCGTCGGACCTGAACCGGCCGCTGGGCGATATCGTCAACGACCTGGACTACCCCGACTTGCAGCAGGACGCGCGGGAAGTGTTGCGCACGCTGGTGTTCAGCGAGCGCCAGGTGCCCACCAGCGGCGGGCGCTGGTACACGGTGCGCATCATGCCTTACCGCACCGTGGACAACGTGATCGACGGCGTGGTGGTCACCTTCATCAACATCACGGAAGCCAAGCAGCTGGAGGCGCGCCTGCGCGCCATGCAGGGCGGGGCGGACATCGCATGAAGACGCCGGCCGACGCCGCGCTGGACCTGCACACACTGCGGCGCAATGCGGAGTGGCAGGCGGCGCGCAGCGGCGCCGCCGCGGACGACGGCGGCCAGCACGAGGCGCTGCGCCAGTTGCACGAACTGCAGGTGAGCCAGATCGAGCTGGAACTCCAGCACGAGGCGCTGACGGCGCTGTGGCGGCAGCGCGACGCCGCCGAGGCGGACCTGAACCAATATGCGATGCTGTACGACCAAGCGCCGGCGGCCTACCTGTCGGTCGATCGCGACGGCGTCATCAGCCGCGCCAACCTGGCCGCCGGGGTCCTGCTGGGGCGGGCGCGGGAACAGCTGATGGGGCGCGCGCTGGAACAATTCGTGGCGCCGGAGGGACAGCCGACGCTGCGCCGCTTCCTGGCCGAGTTGTTCGCCTGCGGCGCGCGCAGCGTGCTGGAAGTGCCCCTGTTCGGGAGCGCCGAACGGGTCGCGCGCCTGGAAGCGAACCTCGATGAGGCCAAGCTGAAATGCCGCATGATCGTCACCGACATGGGCGACCAGCATGCGCGCGATGCGGCGCGGCGGCGCGCCTTTGTGGTGTTGGACAGTATCGAGGAGGGGGTGCTGGTGTGCGATGCGCGGCGCCGCATTGTGGCCGTCAATCCCGCCTTCACCAAGCTGACCGGCTACCTGGCCGAGGAGGCGCTGGGGCGCGACCCAGCCTTTCTCCGCCTGCCGGACGCCCATCCGCTCGGCTACCATGCGCAAGCGATGCGGCAGTTGCTGCAAACGGGCACGTGGCAGGGCGAGGTGTACAACGTCAAGCGCGACGGCACGCGGCTGCTGACCTCCATGTCGCTGACGGTGGTGCGCGCCGACGATGGCCGCGTCGATTATTTCATCGGCGTGTTTTCCGATATCACGGAGCGCAAGCGCGCCGAGCAGGCGCTGATCAACCTGTCGCACGAGCTAGACCAGCGCGTGGTGGAACGCACGGCCGCCCTGACGACGGCCAACCTGCGGCTGCAGCAGGAGGCGGCCGAGCGCGAGCGGGCCGAGGCGGCCCTGCTCCAGTCGCGCGAACAATTGCGCAAACTGGCCGACCATGTGGTCACCGTCAAGGAGAATGAGCGCAAGCGCATCGCGCGCGAGATCCACGATGAGCTGGGACAGAACCTGCTGGCGCTGCGGCTCGATATCGCCGCGCTGCGCGCCCGCGCGGGGGGGCGCCATCCTCGGCTGTCGCGGCGCGTCGACTTGGTGCTGGACAATGTGGACGCCACCATCCGCAGCGTGCGCGGCATCATGAACGAGCTGCGGCCGGCCGTGCTGGACCTGGGCTTGCAGGCCGCGTTCGAGTGGCAGGTGGGCGAATGGCGCAAGCGCAGTGGCGTGCCGTGCCGGCTGCTGCTGCCCGACGAGGCGGTGCTGGCCGCCATCGAGGCCGATGTCGGCATGGTGCTGTTCCGCAGCCTGCAGGAGTCGCTGCTCAACGTGCAGCGCCACGCCCAGGCCAGCGACGTCGAGGTGCGCCTGCGCGCGCACGGTGGCTTGCTGGAACTGCGGGTGACCGACAACGGCGTCGGCATCGCGCCGGCGCAGCGCA
Source organism: Rugamonas apoptosis (assembly GCF_014042355.1). Taxonomy (GTDB): domain Bacteria; phylum Pseudomonadota; class Gammaproteobacteria; order Burkholderiales; family Burkholderiaceae_D; genus Rugamonas; species Rugamonas apoptosis. The sequence continues at coordinate 130,278 of NZ_JACEZU010000010.1, read as the reverse complement.
ACAAGAACGGCTCGTTCGGCCTGATCGGCATCGCCGAGCGGGTGGCTGCGCTGGGCGGGCGGTTCCAGCTGGAACCCTACGTGCCGGGCCGCGGCTGCGCGCTGACAATAGACTTTGCCTTGGCCAGTGCATGAGCATATACTCCCGCTGAATTTACTTTCAGGGGCAAATCTTGTTCAAAAAATTAGCATTTCCGGCCATCCTGCTATGCGCGGGTACGGTCCACGCCGACGAAGGACAATGGCAACCGCACCAGCTGCCGCAATTGAAATCCGAATTGAAGCGGATCGGGATCGAGATCCCGGCCGAGAAGCTGGCCGATCTGTCGCGCCATCCGATGAGCGCCATCGTGTCGCTGGGCGGCTGCTCGGCCTCGTTCGTGTCCGACGCCGGGCTGGTGGTCACCAACCACCACTGCGCGTATGGCGCGATCCAGCGTAATGCCACGCCCGAGCATAACTACATCGCCAACGGCTTCCTGGCCAAGACGCGCGCCGAGGAACTGCCGGGCGGCCCGAACACGCTGGTGTACGTGACCGACAAGGTGGAGAACGTGAGCGCGCGCGTGCTGGGCGCCGTGAAGCCGGCCATGAGCGGCCGCCAGCGCCATGAAGCCGTGGAAGCGGCCATCAAGACCCTGATCGCCGAATGCGAAACGGACAAGATGTACCGCTGCTCGGTGCCCGCTTTCCATCGGGGGCTGGAGTACTACCGCATCCGCCAGATGATGATCCGCGACGTGCGCCTGGTGTACGCGCCGGCCGACATGATCGGCAATTTCGGTGGCGATATCGACAACTACGAATGGCCGCGCCATGACGGCGACTATTCCTTCCTGCGCGCCTACGTGGGCAAGGACGGCCGGCCGGCCGATCCGTCGCCGGACAATGTGCCCTACCACTCGAAGGACTTTCTGGTGGTGTCGGCCGAGGGCTTGAAGAACGGCGATCCTATCCTGCTGGCTGGTTATCCGGGCCGCACCAGCCGCTACAAGCTGCCGTCCGAGATCCGCGACGCGCGCGACGTGGCCTATCCGGCCAAGGTGGCCGAGATCCAGGCCGACCTGGACGTGATCGCGGCCGCGACCAAGGGAAGCGCGGCCGACGCGGTGCGCTACGCCAGCGTCGCCAAGGGCCTCAACAACGTGATGAAGAAGACCCAGGGCTTGCTGGACGGCTTCGCCCGCAAGGACATCGCCGCCATCAAGGACGTACAGGATGCCCAGTTCCGCGCCTGGTACGTGGCCCAGCCCAAGGTGTCGAAGACGCTGCTGGCCGAGCTGGATGCGGCCATCGGCGCCGATATCGCGCTCAGCAACGAGGAATTCGGCCTGGCCGTGGCCACCAACAGCGACCTGCTGAAAAGCGGGCGCACGCTGTACCGGCTGGCGCTGGAAGGCCGTAAGCCGGACGCCGAGCGCGAATCGGGCTACCAGCAGCGCGACCTGGCCTTCATCAAGGCGCGCCTGACGCGGCTGGAACAATCGTACGTGGGCGCCGTCGACCAGGCCCGTTACGTGGCCGCGCTGCGGCGTTACGCGCGCCTGCCGGCCGCCATGCATGCGCAGGGCGTGGACGCGCTGCTGCCGGCCGTGGACGCGGTGCCGGCGCTGTACCAGCAGTCGCAACTGGGCGACACGGCCACCCGCCTGGGCTGGCTGGGCAAGGACGCGGCGGCCATCGCCGCCTCGGACGACGCCTTCCTCAAGCTGGCCGTCAAGCTCAATGACGTTGCGATGGCGCTGGAGAACCGCCGCAAGGAAGTGGATGGCAACCTGGAACGGGTGATCCCCCAGTACATGCAGGCCGTGATCGCGTGGAAGCAGTCGCAGGGCAAGCCGGTCTACCCGGACGCCAATTCGACCTTGCGCGTGACCTATGGCACGGTGTCGCCGTACTCGCCGCGCGACGGCCTGACCAAGGGTCCGTTCACCACCATCGAAGGTATCGTCGAGAAGCACACGGGCAAGGAGCCGTTCAACGCACCGGCCAAGCTGCTGGAAGCGGTCAAGGCCAAGCGCTACGGCCAGTTCAAGGATCCCGTGCTGGGCACGGTGCCGGTCGACTTCCTGACCAGCGCCGATACGACGGGCGGCAATTCCGGCTCGGCCGTGATGAACCGCCACGGTGAGTTGATCGGCCTGAACTTCGATTCGACCTACGAATCGATCACCAAGGACTGGTACTTCGACCGCGACATCACGCGCGCCATCCACATGGATATCCGCTATATGCTGTGGGTGATGAAGGAAGTCGATCACGCCGACAACCTGCTGCAGGAAATGCGCATCAAGTATCCCAAACAGTAACAAATGGCGGCGGGGCCGGCGCGATGCCGGCCCCGCCGCCGCGCTGTCGCGCGCGATGGTCTATAATTTGCCGTCCTTTTTCGCCTCCCGCCTTTCCTCCCGATGAACGATATCCTGGTCCTGCTGGGCTTTGTCACCACGCCGCTGGAGCTGATTTCCTTCATCCTGTCGGTGATCACCGTGTGGCTCAATATCCGCCAGACCCACTGGGCCTGGCTGTTTTCCATCATTTCCTCGGCCACCTACGGCATGGTGTTCTTCGGCTCCAGCCTGTATGGCGACATGGGGTTGCAACTGGTGTTCATCGCCGTTTCCGTATGGGGCTGGTATCAATGGCTGCATGGCGACGAGCGCCACGCGCGGCTGCCCGTCACCCGCCTGGGTGCGCGCGGACGCGCGGTTTGCGCGGCTGGCTGGCTGCTGGGCTTCGTGCTGCTGGCCTGGTTCCTGCGCACCTATACGGATACCGACGTGCCGCGCGCGGATGGCTTCCTGACGGCCGGCAGCCTGGTGGGCCAGCTGCTGCTGTCGCGTAAAAAAGTGGAGAACTGGCACGTCTGGATCATCGTCGATGTGCTATATGTGGCGCTCTACGTCCACAAGCACCTGCTGCTGACGGCCGTGCTGTATGGCGCCTTCGTGGCGATGGCGGTGGCCGGCCTGCGGGCCTGGGACCGGGTGGTCGAGGATGATGGCGGCCAGGGCGGCGCCGATGGCAAGCCAGCACCAGACGGCGTGGTGTTCAAGTGAGCGCTCCGGCCGGGCCGCTGCGCGTCGCCATCCTGGGTACGGCGTCGTCCGGCAAGTCCACGCTGGCCGCCGCGCTGGCGCAGCGCCACCAAACGCTGTGGGTGCCGGAATACCTGCGCGAGTTTGTCGATACGGAGGGCCGGGTGCCGGTGGCGCAGGACCAGTTTCCCATCGCCCGCACCCAGCTGGAACGCGAGGACGCGGCCGCTGCCCAGGCGCGCGGCTGGCTGTTCTGCGACACCACGCCCTTGATGACGGCCGTCTACAGCCGCCACTATTTCGGGGGCATCGACGCCCAGCTGGAGCGACTGGTGGTGCAGCACGGCTACCACCGCACGCTGGTGATGGCGCCCGATATTCCGTGGGAGGCCGATGGCTTGCACCGTGAATGCGAGCAGGTCAGCCGCATCGTGCAGGACTTGCTGCTGGAAGAGTTGGCGCGCCGCGCGATTCCCTACACGATGGTGCGCGGCAGCCTGGACCAGCGCCTGACGCAGGTGGATGGTTTGTTGGCTGGCTGATGTCAGATAGCGGAGACAGCGGCCCGGTTTTTCGTTGCAATCGGGTTCGCGGCGCGCTAAATTGAGCTTTCCGCCACTCGCCACGCCAAACCGGCCATGAAAAAACTCATCGCGCTCGCCTCCCTGCTGCCCGGCCTGGCCCTGGCCGATACCGGCTACTACATGGTCACGGCCTACGATGTGGAAGGTCAGGCCTCCGTCGATTACAAATACTGGAACGCCCATTACCACGGCCGCACGGTGGCCGCGCCGGAGATCGGCATCGGCTACGGCGTCACGTCGCGCTGGTACACGGAGTTGTATGGCAGCTGGGTCAAATTCAACGGCGGCGGCGCCGTGTACTCCGAGCTGGCGTGGCAAAACGACTATTTGTTGACCCAAGGGCAGTACCCGTTCGACCTGGCCATCCACACCAAGATCGAGCGCCCGCGTGAGCGCAGCGACGGCTACGCGCTGGAGATCGGCCCCGCGTTGCAGACGGAAATCGGCCGTACCCAGTTCAACGCCAACCTGTTCTTCCAGCGCGACTACCGCACCGAGGCCGGCGGGCCGACGGAGATGACGTACCAATTGCAAGTGAAGCACCGCTGGAAGAGCTGGTTCCAGCCGGGCCTGCAGGTGTTCGGTGAAGTGGGGAAGTGGGATGACTGGCTGCCGTTGAACCAGCAGTCGCATCGCGCCGGACCGGCCATTTTCGGCGGCCGCGACATCGGCAAGCAGGAACTCAAATACGAGGCGGCCTATCTGATCGGCCGCAACAGCGGGCGCGCGGCGAAAAGCTTCACCATGCGCCTGCAGTACATCTTCTGATTCTTTGAACGCCGCCGCACCCTGCGGCGCGGCGGCTTGCTGCATTACAGGTCGAACTGGGCCGACACGCGGAAGGTGCGTTTGGCGCCGGGGAACAGGTAGCCGCCCAGGTCCGGGGTCACATCGCGCCAGTAAAAGCGGTCGAACGCGTTGTCGATATGGGCGCGCAAGGTGGTGGCCGTGCCAGCCACGCGGGTGGCGTAGGCGGCGCCCACATTGACCACGTGATAGGCCGGCACCATCACCGCGTTGGCCGGATCGAAGGCTTTCTTGCCCGCGTATTGCCAGTTGGCGTTCAGGTTCAGGCCGCGCACCTGCGGCACGGCGTAGTCGGCATAGACGCTGGATTTGAAGGCCGGCACGTTGGTGACGCGCTTGCCGTCCATGTCGGCGCGGCCGGTGCCGCTGGCCAGCGTGTGCAGGGCCGTGGCCGTGACGCCCATGGCCAGTTGCTTGCTTAACTTGCCGTCCAGCGTGAACTCGATGCCGCGGTGCTGGTCCTGGCCGTTGCGCACCCAGGTGTTGGAAGCGTCGATGTATTCCAGGCCCTGGCGGATCTGGAACAGGGCCGCCGTCATGCTCAGGTCCGGCGCCAGCGCCGCTTTCACGCCAGCTTCGAACTGCTTGGACTTGCCGGCGTCCAGCGCCTGCTGGGCGTTATCGGTGCCGATCGGCGCCACGCTGCCGTATTGCAGACCCTGGGCGTAGGAACCATACATGGACAGGGTGGCGGCGGGGCTGTAGACCAGCGCCACGTTGGGCAGCCAGAAGCCGTGCGCGGTGTGCACGGCCGGCAGCGTCGTGTCGACCACTTCGTCGCGCTTGAGTTTTGCGTAGCGGGCGCCCGCGTGCAGGGCCAGGGTGTCGGTCAGGCTGGCGATGTCCTGGGCCAGCACGGCGCTTTCGCTGCTGCGGCGGCGCTCGGACACGGGGCCGCTGCTGCGGTCCACGGGCGGCACCACCACCGGATGGTAGATGTTGCTCACGCCGGCGTAGTCGTACACGTAGTCGCCCCATTTCTCGCTGTTGCGGAACCAGGTGGTGCCCACGGTCAGCGCGTGGCGCACGGCGCCGGTGGCCAGGCTGCCTTGCAGCAGGGCTTGCACGTTCAGCGGCGACTTCTTCTCGCCCAGGCTGATGTAGTCGTACACGTCGTAGTCGCCGTTGCCGCAGAAGCCGGGGTACAGTTGCTGGGCCGAGCAGCCGTACGGGAAGGCGGTGTAGTCGTCACGCTTGAACTGGTGCTGGTTGGCGCGCACGGTGGCGTGCCAGTCCTGCGCCAGCTGGTATTCGAAGCTCAGGCCCAGGTTGCTGCTGGTGGTTTCCACCGGACGGCTCCAGGGCTGGTTGTTGAGCATGTTGTCGGCCGCGATGCTGGGCAGCGTGACGTTGTCGAGCAACTGGAAGCCGGGAGCGGATACCTGGGACTTGGTCTGGTAGTCGGCGTCCAGGCGCAGCAGGGCTTGCGGCGAAAGCTGCCAGTCGATGGCGCCGGAGATGAATTTGCGGTTGCCGTCCGCGCCCTTGATGTAGGAGCGCAGGCGTTCGGCGGCGGCGTTGAAGCGGTAGCCGAAGCGGTTGTCCTCGAAGCGGCCGCCCAGGTCCACGGCGCCGTACACGGTGCCGCGCTCGCGCTCTTCCAGGATGAACGAGCGCAGCGTGGCGTTGGTGGGGCGCTTGGTGACGTAGTTGATCATGCCGCCCGGCGCCGAGGCGCCGCCCTGCAGGCCGGACAGGCCCTTGAGCACTTCCAGCCGTTCCTTGTTCTCCAGCGGGATCTGGGTGTCGCCGGAAATGGCCATGCCGTCCTTGCGGTAGCTGGTGGCGTTATCGAGCTTGAAGCCGCGGATGGAGAACTGCTCGGAATAGCCGACGGCGTTGTAGGCGTCGCTCAGGCCGGCGTCGTAGCGGGCCGCGTCGGTGGTGCTGCGGATGTCGCGGTCGACCATTTGCTGCGAGGTCAGCACGGTGACGGAGGCGGGCGTCTGCATCAGCGGCATGTCGCTGAAGCCGGCCACGGAGGCGTGGCCGGGCGCCACGCGGGCGCCGCTGACGATCACTTCGGGGATGGCTTGCTCGGCCTCGGCCAGGGCGGCGCCGGACAACGTTTGCAGGACCGCCAGGGTCAGGGCGGACAGGGTGAAATTGGGCGTGGACATGGTGTGCTCTTCGATGCTCTCTGGTGCGCGGCATGGCCGCGGCGCTGGTTGTTCGTGCGTGTTGGGCTGGAACCAGCGGGGGAGCTGTCAAAGGAGGGGAAGCACTTTGCGCTTTCCTTCGCTGGCATTATCCAGATCAGGTACGGAGGGTATCTCTCACCCGGAACAACGTTCCAGGACCCCTAGCGAGGCAGCAGTGTAACATAAGCGCATGTTTTCCCGTCCGATGGCGTGCGCCGCCTTCGTCGCGCCATGGCTACACTGCGGTTTTGATTGACGAGGATGCAATGAAGCAGCCATATCACGAAGGAAGCTGGTTCGCGGTGCCGCTGCTGGAGGGCGGCTACGGTAGTGGGCTGGTGGCGCGCCTGGCGCCGTCGAGCCGCATCATGCTGGCCTACCTGTTCGGCCCGCGCCATACGCATTTGCCGCCGTTGGAAGCGCTGAGCCACCTGCGGCCCGAGGACGCCTTGCGTGTGCTGCGCATGGGCGACATGGCGCTGGCCAGCGGACGCTGGCCGGTGCTGGGGCAAACGGTCGACTTCAATCCGGCACTGTGGCCGATGCCGGCCTACCTGCGCCGGGCCGACGCGCTGCGGCGCGCGTGGCGGGTGACCTATTCCGACCAGGATCCCAGCCGTTCCGAACGCGAGGAAGCCGTACCCTACGACACGCAGGGGATGGAGGTCGATTCGCTGTACGGCTACGGCTCTGCGGAGCTGCTGTTGACGCGGATGCTGGAGGGGACCGCCGTGCGCGGATAGCCGCTGGTGCGCTGGTGCGCTGGCGTGCCGATGGGGCGGCAGCCTGGCAGTCTGACACTATGGCGCCGGGCAGCTCACGTTCCAGGCCGTCAGTTCGGCGCGGCTGTAGCGGGCGTCCACCTGGGCCAGTTCGCCCCGCTCGCCGCGAAACAGCAGCGTGTAGATGGTGGGCGCGCCGTTCGCGCGCGGCCCCCGGCCCAGCGCGTCGAGCGCGAACGGCAGGGCGCGCAGCCGCGCGCACTGGGTATTGCCGGCGAATAGCAGGCGGGCCCGGTTCAGCAGGGCCGCGTTTTCCTTCAACAGTTGCAGCACCACTTCCGGCGGCAACGCTTGCAGCAGCCGCACCGGGCGGGCCGGCGCCACGCACGGGCCGGCCACGGCCAGCCATACGTAGGGCAGGGCCATGCCGTCGGCGCGCCAGGGCTGGCCGTCCGGCGCTTGCGGCACATGGCGGAACACGCTGCGTTCAAGCTGACACACGCCCGGCATGGCCAGCCGGGGTGGCGTTTCCATGGTGGCGCTCAGTTGCCACGGGCCTTTACCGGCCGGCCGTTCGGCCATCAACCGGGCCTTGCCCGCGCCGGGCGCCGGGTCGTACTGGCGCTGGAACTGGTCGAACGAGCGCTGCTCGGCCGCGCTGACCGGACGGGTATCGGGCGGCCGCGCGACCGCCGTGGCCGGTGTGGTCACTATTGCCGAGTTGGGTGATTTGGCCGGTGTGGCCGATTCAGCGGGCGTGGCTGGCCTGGCGCCGGCCACGGATGGCGCCAGGCCGAGGCTGAGCAGGCAGGCGATGGGCGCCACCGCCCGCGACAGCATCAAACCCGTCAATCCTGTCAAACCCGGCATGAATGGTCAGCCCAGCGCGCGCATGACGATCTGGAACTGCAGGCCGCCGCCATCGCGGTTGCGCACATGCAGTTCGGCGCCGTGGCGCTGCAGCACCCGTTCCACGATGGCCAGCCCCAGGCCGGCGCCGTTGGCCTGGCCGCGCGCGGCGTCGAGCCGGGTGAAGGGCTTGAGCAGGTTCTCGATCTGGTCGTCCGGCACGCCGCAACCATGGTCGGCCACGTCGATCACCACGCGCTTGGCCAGGTGCATGCCCTTGATGGTGCAGCGCACGTCGATCTCGGTGACGTCGGTGCCGGCCGTCTTGCCGTAGCGGCGCGCGTTCTCGATCAGGTTGTTGATCACGCGCCGCAGGTCGGTGGCGTTGCCCATCACGTGGGCCCGTTCCGCGATCTCGGCGTGCATGCGCACGTCGGGCAGGCGCTCCGCTTCGCGCACCGTATCGTGCAGCAGCGCGCTGACGTCGACGTTGATGAAGCTGGATGCCTCGGTCGGCTTGGCGTAGTCGAGGAACTGGCCGATGATGGCGTCCATCTGGCCGATGTCGGACTGGATGCCGTCGCGCGCCTCGGCCGACAGGTTGGCCATCTCCACTTCCAGCTGCATGCGCGCCAGCGGTGTGCGCAGATCGTGCGAGATGCCGGCCAGGATCACGGCGCGGTCCGATTCGACCTGCTGCAATTCGTCCACCATCTGGTTGAAGCTGCGGTTGGCCTCGCGGATTTCGCGCGGCCCTTGTTCCGGCAGCGGCTCCGGGCGCTTGCCCTGGGCGAAGGCGCGGGTGGCCGCCGTCAGGCGCGCCAGCGGACGGTTGATCAGGCTGGAAATGAGGGCCGCGCCCAGCAGCGACAGGATGGACACCACGCTGGCCCAGCCCAGCCACTGGATGCCCGTCAGGCCGCGGATGCGGTTACGCTCCAGCATCAGCCAGTACTGGTCGTCGTCGATCTTGAAGCTGATCCAGAAGCCGGCCACGCCGTTCACCTCGGACGAGAAGCGGGTGTCGGCGCCCAGCTTGGCCCGCACCAGCGCGGCGATGTCGGGCATCAGCGCGTTGTCGGGCGGCGGCGCCACCTTGTCGTCATCCTCCAGCGGGAACACGCGAATGCCTTCGTTCGACACCAGGTCGAACAGCAGCTCGCGCCGCAGTTCGGGCGCCGAGTGGGTGAGGGCGGCGTGGGTGATGGTGACCACCGAGATCACCTGCGACGAGATCTGCTGCACTTGCGGCTCGTGCTGGACGATGCTGATCATGCCGACCCAGGCCGTCATGCTGATACTCGTCAAGGTCCCCAGCAGCACGAAGGTGCGCCAGAACAGGCCACTTTTGAGCCAGCTGAAATTGAACAGGTAGCGGAGCGGGAGCGTGGCGGAAAGCTTCATGCGCACTTGCCCCGATCAGCGGGGCTGGCCCTCCGGAATGAACACGTAACCGAGGCCCCACACGGTCTGGATGTATAGCGGGCTCGATGGGTCGGGCTCAATCAGCTTGCGCAGGCGCGAGATCTGCACGTCCAGGCTGCGGTCGAACACTTCGTACTCGCGGCCGCGCGCCAGTTCCATCAGCTTTTCGCGCGACAGCGGCTGGCGCGCGTGGCGCGCGAACACCTTGAGCACGGAGAATTCGCCCGTCGTCAGCGGCACCGTTTCGCCATTCTTCTTCAGCGTGCGGGTGCCCAGGTCCAGCACGAACTGGCCGAACTCGAAGGTTTGCGGCGTTTCGGACGGCGCGCCGGGAATCTCGTCCGGGCCCTTGCGGCGCAGCACGGCGCCGATGCGGGCCACCAGTTCGCGCGGATTGAAGGGCTTGGGCAGGTAATCGTCGGCGCCCATTTCCAGGCCGACGATGCGGTCCACATCCTCGCCCTTGGCGGTCAGCATGATGATGGGGGTCTGGTCGCCGGCGCCGCGCAGGCGGCGGCAGATCGACAGCCCATCCTCGCCCGGCAGCATCAGGTCCAGCACCAGCAGGTCGTAGCGCTCGCGCAGCCACAGCTTGTTCATGGCGGTCGCGTTCTCGGCCGTGAAGACATTGAAACCCTGCTCGGTCAGGTAGCGGCGCAGCAGGTCGCGCAGGCGGACGTCGTCGTCCACTACCATGATCTTGGCCTGGTGGCCATGCTGGTTGGCCGGGGTGTTGTTCGATTCCGTTGCGTTAGTAGTCATGATCCTGCCAAATTTGTCATATTTATGTTGCTATGGTAACGTCATATTTGACGGACGAAAATGTTTGCAGCAGGGCATTACAAACTGTTACAAACTTTACCCATTTGGTCTTACCGCGTCTGATAAAGCATCATACACTGCGGTCATGGATGCGTACCACGTGTCCGCCAGGGCCAGTATCAGGGATGAGGAATAGCATGCACATCGATCACAAAACACGTTACGCGGCAGCAAGCGCAAGTTTTTGCGTTCGATACACAGCCGGCACCCTGGCTATCTGTTGCGGCCTGCTGGGCGCCTCGGGCGCCATGGCCGCCCCGCCCGACGGCGGCCGTCGTGACGAGGCCCGCCCCGTCCAGCCCATGCGCGAAATGCTGCGTGCCGAGCGCATGCAGCAGTATCAGGCCGACCCGCGCCAGGCCGACCCGCGCCAGGCCGAGCCCCGCCAACCCGACCCGCGCTCGTTCGAAGGACGCGCCGAGGAACCGCGCCGCGCCCTGCAGGACAATGGCCATAACGCCGAGCGCCGCGCCGGCCGGTTGACGCCCGACGAACGGCGCGACCTGCGGCGCCAGATCAATGAAGTGGGACAGGACATCTACGCTCACCCGCCGCACCGTTGATCTTGCACAAACGTGACGCGGGTTTTACTGTTTCATGCCGCAAATTTTTCAGCATTAGCTTGACTTGGGTGTAATATTAATTTTTTAGGTGCAATGGCGTTAGCGTCCTTGCGCCTATTCCCATTTTTCAATCGAGCTGTCAGGCTGGAGGAAAACCGTGGTCTCAGAAGTTACCCAGGCAGCGCCGCCGTCGGCCGCGACCGCGCCGGCGGGCGCGCTGCCCGCCGGCCTGATCCAGCGTACCGATGGCGTGTACGTCGACCTGGCCGTGCCGGCCCCGCTGCGGGTGGCGGCCGTCAACCAGCTGTTCCTGTCGCATTGCCTGCTCACCGGCCTCGATTACGGCGCCCTGATCAAGGCCCTGTACGACGTGGGGCCGGCGCTGCCGCCACCGTTGCCCGGCCAGCCGCCGCTGCTGCGGGTGGCCAACGGGGTGGCACCGTTCATGCCGGCCCGCCAGGCGCTGTACAAGACAGTCAAGATGGGGCATGGCTACGCCGAGTACTTCTTCGCGCCCATTTATCTGGACGCCGAGGAACTGCCCGACGGCACTGTGCTGCCGGAGCGCCAGACCAAACTGGACGTGGACGAATTCGTGGCTGACCTGTGGCTCAAGGGGGTGCGCTTCGGGATCGACGTGGCGGCCGTGGCCCACGCCATCAGCAGCGGCAAGAGCGAACGCATCACCGTGGCGCGCGAGCTGGAACCGGCCGCCGGCCAGGATGCGGTGGTGGTCGAGGTATCGCAGGATATCCACCGCAGCGACGCTCCGCGCGAGCGCGCGGACGGGCGGGTCGACCTGCTCAGTTTCCAGAACCGCTTCCCGCAGATCAAGCAGAACATGCGGCTGCTGAAAAAGCTGCCGTGCGTGCCGGGCTTGCCCGGCTACGACCTGGCCGGCATGCCCAGCGCGCCGGACGCGCCCAAGGACCTGGAGCTGCGCCACCTGGCCGGCGATGGCACGGCCGTGGAACAGCAGGACGACGGCGAATACCTGATCTCGACCAAGGAAGGTTTTCTCAGCGTCGATGCCAAGTCGCACCGGATCGCCATCACCGACAAGATCGTCAGCAAGGAAGGCGTGAGCGGGCGCACCACGGGCAACCTGGAGCTGGCCGGCGGCTATGAGGAATTCGGCGACGTGCAGGAAATGCGCGAGGTGCACGGCAGCGACATCACGGTGCATGGCGATGTGTACGGCAATATCCACTCCAAGGGCGGACAGGTGATCCTGGACCGCAACCTGGTGGGCGGCAATATCCACAACGCGGCCGGCGACATCCACGTCAAGGGTGTGGCTTCGGGCGCCGTGCTGCAGACGCATGGCGGCAAGCTGGTGGTGGGGCGGGCCGAGAACTGCGTGCTGGCCGGCACCAGCGTGGAAGTGGGCGAGGCCTCCAACTGCGAGATCGTGGCCGACGAAGTGCGTATCGGCGTAGCCGAAGGCTGCGCCATCGCCGGCCGCAACGTCGAAATCGAAAGCTGCGGCCCGCGCAAGCGTACCGAGATGGTGATCTATGTGCTGGTGCGCGACGTCAGCCACTTCGACCAGGAACTGGCCGACCTGCGCACCCGCAGCGCCGCCTTCGCCACCGCTAACGTGACGCTGCAGGCGGAGATCGACACCATTTCCCAGCAGCCGGACGTGCGGCGCTATCTGGCGCTGGCGGCCAAGCTGCGCACCCAGGAACTGACGCTGACACCCGAGCAGGGCCAGCACCTGCGCAAGATCGCCGGCGCCGTGGCGGCCGAGGTGCAGGCGCTGGGCAAGCTGACCCAGGACCTGCAGGCCGGCCAGACCCAGCACAAGCTGCTGGTCGAGCGCGCCGCGCGGGTGGCGGCGCTGCGGGCCGAGGCGGCCGGCCTGGCGCGCTGTGGCCTGCACATGGTGGCCGGCGACACGCTGGTGCGCACCATGCCGTTCCAGGCCGACAGCGGCGCGCTGTACCACCTGGCGGCCAAGGACATCAAGCTGCGCCTGCGCGGCACGCCGAGCGGCGGCGAGGAACTGTTCGCGCGCGCCAGCGGTTCACTGGACTGGCACTTGTCCACTCACGGTACGGCGACTTAGGGCAGGGGTAGGGCTGGCCGCAGGTGACGGCGTACCCGCTCTCATGGTACGCTGCAAGCGCTGAGCCGTCCCCGCGCGGCCGCTTCCGGCGCCTTGCCACCACCCCCGATCGAGGAAGACCGTGTCTGACGACGCCCTGGCCGATTATCCACTTACTGACGACGAGCTGCCCTTGGCCGTCGTCAGGCGGCCCGACGGTGTGTACTTCCAGTCCGACGCGCCGGCCGTGGCCTGCCAGGCGGCCGTCAACCAGGTGTTCCTGTCCAGTGCCTGCTTCGCCGGGCTTGATTATTCCGTCTTCATCCGCGTGCTGTACAACTGTGGCCCCGCCTTGCCCGCCGGGCTGCAGAACCATGCGCTGATCCGCTTCGCCGACGACGTCCAGCCCTTCCTGTCGGCGCGCCGCGAGTTGTACAAGGCGGTGCGCATCGTGCACGGCGAGGCCGAATACTATTTCGAGCCCGTGTTCCTGGATGTACCCGATGCGCCGCCCCAACCGGCCCACCTCAGTTTCGACGAGTTCGTGGCCGACATGTGGGTCAAGGGGATCCGCTTCGGCATCGACGCGCCGGCCGTCAAGGCGGCGATCGCCTCGGGCAAGGCTGTCCGCATCGTGGCGGCGCGCCGGCTGGCGCCCACGCCGGGCGTGGACGCCGCGTTCGTCGAAGTGTCGCGCGACATCCACCGCAGCAACGCGCCGCGCGAGATGGCCGACGGCCGGCTGGACTGGCACACCTTCCAGAACCGCTTCCCGCAAGTCAAGGCGCACGTCAAGCTGCTGCGCAAGGAGCCGCGCGCGCCCGGCACGCGCGGCTACGAACTGTCGGGCATCGTGATCGAACCGGCGCCGCCGCGTGACATCGAATTGAGCACCGTGGCCGGCACCGGTACCGTGATCGAGCACCAGCCCGACGGTGAATACCTGGTGGCGGCGGTAGATGGTTTCCTGAACGTGGACCCGTCCAGCAAGCGCATCTCGATCGGCCCCAAGATCGTCAGCCGCGAGGGCGTGAGCGCGCGCACCACGGGCAATCTGCAACTGCGCGGCGAATACGAGGAATTTGGCGAAGTGCAGGAACAGCGCGTGGTGGAAGGTGGCAGCATCACCATCCACGGCGACGTGTTCGGCAAGATCAGCTCGCGCGGCGGCACCATCGTCCTGCAGCGTAACCTGGTGGGCGGCAGCGCCATCAACGCCAACGGCGACATCCGCATGAAGGGCGTGGCCTCAGGCGCCGTGCTGCAGACCAAGCAGGGCGAGATCACGCTGGCGCGGGCCGAGAACTGCGTCATTTCCGGCACCCGGGTGCTGGTGGGCGAGGCCGTCAACTGCGAGATTATCGCCGATGAAGTGGTGATCAAGCTGGCCATTGGCTGCGCGGTGGCGGGCCGCAAGATCGAGATCGCCAGCGCCGGTCCCCGCAAGCAGTCGGAAATGCTGCTCTTCGCGCTGGTGCCCGACACGGCCAAGTACGATGTCAAACTGGCCGAACTGGGCGCGCAACTGGCCCGCCACGAGCGCGAGGCCGGGCAACGCAAGAGCGAGATGGATGGCCTGACGGGCCAGCCGGAGGTGCGCAATTACCTGACCCTGGCCACCCGCGTGCGCAAGCGCGAGGTGGTGCTCACGCCGGAACAGGAGCAGTTGTTCCACAAGATGGCCGGTACTGTGGGGCCCACGCTCAAGGCGGTGGCCAAGTTGTCGCTGGCGATCAAGGCCGAGCAGGTGCGCCAGGAGCAGGCGCGTGAGCAGATGGCGGTGGTGGAGCGGCAGAAGCGGCTGGTGATGCGCGGCACCCGCTGCATCGTGCGGCTGGTCGATGGCGAGGTGCTGGTGCGTTCCATGGTGTTCAATCCCGACCTGGGGCCGTTGTATGACAGCGCGCCCAAGGCCATCAAGAGCATGTTACGGGCGGCCGGCAGCCGCCTGCCCGTGATCTTCTCGGGCAGCGGTGGCACCATCGACTGGGCGCTGGACGAGTAGCGCCGCGCCGGCGCTTGCCCTAAAAGGTAACCTTGCCGCGCGCCTGCTTGCGCGCGCCCGCCAGGCTCTTGCTGTCGAGGCGCCGGCGCTGGCTGCCCAGGGTGGGGCGGGTGGGGCGCCGTGGCGGCGGCAGCACGGCCACGCTGTCCACCATTTCCTGCAGGCGGCGCAGAGCGTCTTCCCGATTGGCCTCCTGGCTGCGCGATTGCTGGGCCTTGATCACCACCACGCCTTCGCGCGTGATGCGCTGGTCGCGCAAGGCCAGCAGCCGTTCCTTGATGTGCGCCGGCAGCGACGATGCGGCGATATCGAAACGCAGGTGCACCGCGCTCGACACCTTGTTCACGTTCTGCCCGCCCGGCCCCTGGGCGCGGATGGCGATCAACTCCACTTGTTGCGGATCGATGGTGATGGATGGCTGCCTGTTCATGGCGCGGATGGGGGCATGGCGGCCGGCGGAGCGGGTAGGGGATGGACAGTCATTGTAGCAAACTGGAAGTCGCTGGCGATTATTGAGCCGGCTCAACATCTGCTCCAGGGGCGGCGGTTAGGATGGCACATGCCTTCGAAAGGAACACCATGCCAATCGAGAAAACGCAATACGCCAGCGCCACGCCGCCGTTGCCGGGGACCGCGCCGACAGCCGTGCCGGGAACGGAGCCGGGAATGGCGCCGGTGGAGGCGAGCGTCCAGCAGTATCTGAGTTTCCAGCTGGGCGGCCTGGAATACGCGCTCGACTTTCGCAAGGTGCAGGAGCTGCGCCCGTTGAAAGCGCTGGAACGCTTCGCCACGGACGGCGAGATCGTCAGCGGGGTGGCCGTGTCGCGCGGGGTGATCATGCCCATCGTCGACATGCGCATCGCCTTCGGCCCACGGCCCGAGCGGCACGATCCGATGACGGACGTGGTCATCCTCAAGCTGTCGAGCTGCGTGATGGGGATGGTGGTGGACGGCGTGACGGACATCGTCAGCCTGAGCGCGGAACAGATCCAGCCCATTCCCGACGCCGGGGACGGCCAGAGCGTCGATTACCTGCTGGGACTGGGGGAAGTGGACGGGCGGCGTTTGATCGTGGTCGACATCGACCGCTTGATGTCGATCCGCAAAGTGCCGGTGGGCGCCCGCCAGGCCGCGTGAGCGGCCGGCGTACCGCCGGCGCCACCGGTGAGGGGCTGGTTTAGGCCAGCGCCTCCAGCTGTTCCTGCAATTCCAGCCATTCGCCTTCCAGCTGGCCCAGGTCCTTGGTGAAGAAGGACTGGTCGGCCAGCGCCTGCTTCAACCTGGCCTTGTTGGCCGCCTCGTAGATGGCGGGATCGGCCAGGAGGCCATCCACTTCCGCTTTCTGCGTGCTGCGCTTGGCGATCTGGTCGTCCAGGCGCTTGATCTTCTGTTCCAGCGGCTTGCGCAGCGCGGCCAGGCGCTGGCGGTCTTCGGCCGCCTGGCGCTTCTGGTCCTTGCGGTCAGGCGCGGGAGCGGACGGCGGCGCCACGGGCGAGGCGACAGGGAAGTCGGTCTTGTTGGCCTTGCCGGCGGCCGGCAGCACGTCGGTGCCTTTACCCAGCTTGGTCTGGAACAGCCAATCCTTGTAGTCGTCCAGGTCGCCGTCGAACGGTTGCAGCTTGCCGTCGGCCACGATGATGAACTGGTCGGTGGTGGCGCGCAGCAGGTGGCGATCGTGCGATACCACCACCAGCGTGCCTTCGAACTGGGCCAGCGCTTCCGTCAGCGCTTCGCGCGTTTCCAGGTCCAGGTGGTTGGTCGGTTCATCGAGCAGCAGCAGGTTGGGGCGCTGCCACACGATCATGGCCAGCGCCAGACGGGCCTTCTCGCCGCCCGAGAACGGGGCGATGGAGCTGGTCACCATGGTGCCGGGGAAGTTGAAGCCGCCCAGGAAGTTGCGCAGCTCCTGCTCGCGCGTGGTGGGTGCGATCTTGGCAAGGTGCCACAGCGGCGATTCGTCGTGGCGCAGCATTTCCACCTGGTGCTGGGCGAAGTAGCCGATGGTCAGGCCCTTGCCGACCGTGGCTTCGCCCGTCAGCGGCGACAGGTCGCCGGCGATGGTCTTGATCAGCGTCGATTTGCCGGCGCCGTTCACACCCAGCAGGCCGATGCGCTGGCCGATCTGCAGCGAGAAGTTGATGCCGTGGACGATGCTCTTGGTGCTCACGTCGCCCGTCTTGTCGTCCTCGATGCGGTAGCCGGCGTTGACGTCCTCCATCACCAGCAGCGGGTTGGGGGCGTTGAGCGGTTCGCGGAATTCGAACGAGAATTCGGCCGCCGCGCGCAGCGGCGCCAGTTCCTCCATCTTGGCCAACGCCTTCATGCGGCTTTGCGCCTGGCGGGCCTTGGATGCCTTGGCCTTGAAGCGTTCGATGAACGATTCGAGGTGGGCGCGCTTGCGCTGCTGCTTTTCCATCGCGCCGGCGGCCAGCGCCATCTGCGCGGCCCGCTGGCGTTCGAAGGCCGAGTAGTTGCCCGAGTAGCGCTTCAACTTGCGCTCGTCGATGTGCACCACCACGTTCACCACTTCATCGAGGAAGTCGCGGTCGTGGGAGATGATGATCAGGGTGCCGGGGTAGCGCTTGAGCCAGTCCTCCAGCCATATGATGGCGTCCAAATCCAGGTGGTTGGTCGGTTCATCGAGCAGCAGCAGGTCGGATGGGCACATCAGCGCCTGCGCCAGGTTCAGGCGCATACGCCAGCCGCCCGAGAAGCTGGCCACCGGCTGCTGCATCTGGTCCAGCGAGAAGCCGAGGCCCAGCAGCAGCTGTTCGCCGCGCGACTGCACGGTGTAGGCGTCGGCGTCGGCCAGCGCGCTGTAGATTTCACCGATGGCGATGCCGTTGTCGTGCGACTCCGGCTCCGCTTCCAGCCGTGCCAGTTCCGCTTCCAGCTTGCGCAGCGTGACGTCGCCGTCGATCGCGTAGTCGAGCGCGGCCCGTTCCAGCGGCGGGGTTTCCTGGGCCACGTAGGCCATGCGCCACTTGGCGGGGAAGTCGATTTCGCCCTGGTCGGGGTGCAGCTCATTGCGCAGCATGGCGAACAGGCTCGATTTGCCCGCGCCGTTGGCGCCGATCAGGCCGATCTTGTCGCCGGGGTTGAGGGTGAGGTCGACGTTTTCCAGCAGCGGCTTCACGCCGCGCATCAGGCTTACATTGATAAAGCGGATCATCTGGTGGTTCTTTACAGTTTGAGCTGGTCGGCGGTGAGCAGGAACACCATGTCGTCGCCGGCGCTGGTGGTGAGCCAGGTCAGGCCCAGGTGGCCGAAGGCCGCTTCCGCGAATTCGCGCTCGTTGCCGATTTCGACGATCAGGATGCCGTCCTCCGTCAGGCGTTCGGCCGCGCCGGCCACGATCTTGCGCACCAGGTCCATGCCGTCGCTGCCGCCGTCGAGGGCGATCTGCGGTTCGGCCAGGTATTCCTTGGGCAGCTTGGCCATCGAGCCGGAGTTTACGTACGGCGGGTTGGTGATGATCAGGTCATACTTCTTGGCCGGCACGTTGGTGTACAGGTCGGACTGGATCAGGTTGACGCGGTCTTCCAGCTTGTAGGTGGCCACGTTGCGGCGCGCCACTTCCAGCGCGTCGGCCGAAATGTCGACCGCGTCCACTTGCGCGTCCGGGAAGGCGTCGGCCAGCATGATGGCCAGGCAGCCGGAACCCGTGCACAGTTCCAGCACGTTGGCGATATTATCCGGCTCATTGACCCACGGCGCGAAGTAGTCGGGAATCAGTTCGGCGATGAAGGAGCGCGGCACGATGGTGCGCTCGTCGACATAGAAATTGTAGGTGCCCAGCCACGCTTCGTTGGTGATGTAGGCGGCCGGCACGCGGTCCACCGCGCGCCGTTCGATCACGGCCAGCACGGCCGCCACTTCCTCGGGCAGCAGGCGTGCGTCCAGGAAGGGATCGAGCTTGTCGAGCGGGAGCTTGAGCGTGTGCAGGATCAGGTAGGCCGCCTCGTCGAGCGCCTCGGCGCTGCCATGGCCGAAGAACAGCTGGGCGGTGTTGAAGCGGGTGACGGCGTAGCGCAGCAGGTCGCGCGGCGTGGTGAAGGGAGTCGTGGTCATGGCTATCTCGGTAAACGGTCTTTATCGGGCGGGGCCGGGCGCCGTGGGGCGCCCCGGGCCAGGCATCAGCGCAGCAGGTTTTCCAGCGTGCGGCGGTAGATATTCTTCAGCGGATCGACAAAGCGCAGTTCGATGTGCTCGTCGATCTTGTGGATGCTGGCGTTGGGAGGGCCGAATTCTATCACCTGGGGGCAGATCTGCGCGATAAAGCGGCCGTCCGACGTACCGCCGGTGGTCGACAGTTCCGTCTCCACGCCCGTCTCGGCGCGGATGGCGGCCGACAGCGCGTCACTCAGCGTGCCGCGCGGGGTCAGGAAGGGCAGGCCGCCCAGCGTCCATTTGATGTCGTAGTGCAGATTGTGCTTGTCGAGGATGGCGTGCACGCGCTGCTTGAGCGATTCGTGGGTGCTGGCGGTGGAGAAGCGGAAGTTGAAGTCGACCACCATCTCGCCCGGGATCACGTTGTTGGCGCCCGTGCCGGCGTTGATGTTGGACATCTGCCACGACGTGGGCAGGTAGTATTCATTGCCCTCGTCCCAGCGCTCGGCCACCAGTTCGGCCAGCGCGGGCGCGGCCAGGTGGATGGGGTTGCGCGCCAGTTGCGGGTAGGCGATGTGGCCTTGCACGCCCTTGATGGTCAGCTTGGCCGACAGCGAGCCGCGGCGGCCGTTCTTGATCATGTCGCCCAGCGTCTCGTCGGAGGTGGGTTCGCCCACGATGCAGTAGTCGAGCTGTTCGCCCCGTTCGCGCAGCAGGTTGCACACGACGACGGTGCCGTCGATGGCCGGGCCTTCCTCGTCGCTGGTGATCAAAAAGCCGATCGAGCCCTTGTGGTCGGGATGGGCGGCGATGAACTCCTCGCACGCCACCACCATGCCGGCGATCGACGTTTTCATGTCGGCCGCGCCACGGCCATACAGCTTGCCGTCGCGGTGGGTGGGGTTGAACGGTTCCGAGCGCCACTGTTCGACGGGACCGGTGGGCACCACGTCCGTGTGGCCGGCGAACACCAGCAGCGGCGCCGTGGTGCCACGGCGGGCCCACAGGTTGGTCACGCCGTTCGATTCGATCACTTCGCAGGCGAAGCCCAGTGGCGACAGCAGGTCGATCAGGTGCCGCTGGCAGCCCTTGTCGTCAGGGGTAACAGAGGAGAGGGCGATCAGTTTTTCCGTCAGCGCCAGGGTCTTGGAAGTCATCATGGGGGTGTTCGTATTAAGAATTGAAAATCTGTGCGTATTGCGCGGCCGAGAAGCCGATGGCCACCTGGCCATCGCGGTCCAGCACGGGGCGCTTGACGATGGACGGGAACTCCAGCACCAGCGCGATGGCGCTGGCGTCGTCCACCACGGCCGCTTTCCGCTCGTCCGACAGGGCGCGCCAGGTGGTGCCCTTGCGGTTGACCAGCACGTCGCGCGGGACGTGGCGCAGCCAGCCGGCCACGACGTCGGCCGTCAGGCCCTGCTTCTTGAAGTCGTGGAAGGCGAAATCGTGGCGCTGCTCGCCCAGCCACACGCGGGCTTTCTTGACGGTGTCGCAGTTGGGGATGCCGTAGAGGGTAATTGTCATTATAAATCAGTCACTTACGTTTTTGGTCGCGGCGGAGGCGCGGCGCTGGGAGCAAACCCGGGATGGGGGCGGGCCATGCGGCCGCCGTGCAACCCGTTAGGATACCATGCCCGGCGGCCCGGCAGGGGGTGCTGCGACGGGCGCGGCGGTGGTGGCGGCCCCGCCACGGTGCCCGCGCATTTGCGCCACCGGGGCGGGCTTTACGCTTACAATTTCAGGCAGACTAATTCCTCTTGGAAACGAGCACGGCGGGACGATGGGCCTACATCCATCGCGCCCGCATCGTCCACGCCGACATGACCGACACCTCTCCCACCGCGCCGGCGCCCCGCAGTTCGCTGGTGCGCCGCCTGACCAGGATGAATTTGCTGGTGCTGAGCGTGACCATGCTGCTCACGTTCGTCCTGCTGGCCACGGCCACCTGGTGGGTGGCGCGCGCGCGCCAGATGCAAGGCGCGCAGTTGAGTGCCCAGCTGCTGGCCAACAGCGTGGCGCCCATGTTGGTGTTCGCCGACGCCGACGCGGCCCGCAACGAGCTGGCCGCCTTCTCGCGCCGCAGCGACCTGCTGCTGGTGCAGGTATTGGATGAACGTGGCGGCGTGTTCGTGCAATGGCGGGCCGACGGCCAGCCGGCGGAGGGGGCGGCACGGGTACCGGCCGGGCTGGCCAAGCTCGACGCGCGCGGCGCGGCCAGCGCCAGTACGCTGGAAGTCTGGGCGCCGGTGCGGCTCAAGGGCGAGATGGTGGGCGCGTTGCTGCTGCGCGAAAGCCTGCAAAGCCTGCATCGCGCCGTGCTGCTGTTGACGGGCGTGGCCGCGCTCCTGATCGCCGCCGCCATCGGCATCGCCGCCCGCGGGCTGGGCGCGGTGCAGCGGCGTGCGCTGGCGCCGCTGGTGGAGTTGTCGGACCTGGCCGAACGCGTGGCCCACGACCATGACTACAGCCGGCGCGCCGCCGTGCGCCGTTCCGACGAGGTGGGGCGCCTGACGGAGCGCTTCAACGACATGCTGCGGCGCATACAGATTTCGCAGGAGGACTTGCGCCACAAGCTGGCGCAGGAACAGGTGGCGGGCCAGCAGTTGCACCAGATGGCGCACCACGACAGCTTGACGGAACTGCCCAACCGCCTGTTCTTCCAGGGCGAATTGCAGCGCTGCCTGGCGCTCAACGACGAGCGCGGCGAGCTGATGGCGCTCATGTTCATCGACCTGGACAACTTCAAGACCGTCAATGACCTGTATGGCCACGACGCGGGCGATGCCGTGCTGCGCGAAGTGGCGCGCCGCATGGCCGACGTGGTACGGGCCGACGATGTGCTGTGCCGGCTGGGCGGCGACGAATTCGCGCTGATCCTGCCGGCCCTGCCGGACGAGCACGCGGCCGAGCAACTGGCGCTGCGCCTGGTCGAAGCTGTGCGGGCGCCGTTGCTGATCGATGGCAAGGTGATGCCGATCGGCGCCACCGTCGGCCTGGCTTTCAGTCCGCTCGACGCGCGCGAGTCCGCAGACCTGCTCAACGCCTCGGACCAGGCCATGTACGCCGCCAAGCGGGCCGGCAAGAACACTTACCGGAGGGCGGGCGATGCGGCCACGGATCTGCACTAAGGCGTTGCTGGCGCTGGCCGTGGCGGCCAGTTGGCCGGCTGGTCCGGCGCTGGCGCAAGCGGCGCAGCAGGAGCAGCAGGAGCAGCAGGAGCAGCGCCAGGGGCAGCCGGCTGGCGACGCCGCGCTGGAGGAATTGCTGCGCCAGACCCTGAACGACGTGCCGCGCGGCGTCGAGGAATCAACCTCGTCGCGCTATGCGCAAAGCGCGGCGGACGCGCCCTCCGTCACCTACGTGCTGACGGACGCCGACATCGCCCGCCACGGCCTGCGCAACATGGCCGACATCCTGCGCAGCATGCCGGGCCTGTACGTGACGGGCGACGGCAACTTCACCTTCGTGGGCGCGCGCGGACTGGGGCGACCGGGCGACTTCAACGCGCGGCTGCTGTTCCTGGTCGACGGCATGCGGGTGAATGAAAACATCTACGACGCCGGTTCGCTGGGTGCGGAATTTTTCGTGGACGTGGACGTGATCGACCGGGTCGAATACGCGCCCGGCCCCGGCTCCGCCCTGTACGGCAATAACGCCTTCCTCGGCGTGGTCAACGTCATCACCAAGGGCGCCGATAAACTGCGCGGCGTGCAGCTGCGGGCCGCGGTTGACAGCGACCGGCGGCGCGAAGTGCGCGCCAGCTGGGGCCAGCGCGTGCCCGGCCAGTGGGAAGGCTGGCTGGCCGCGAGCGCGTTCGAGCAGGACCGGATCGCGGCCCCGTTCGACATTGCGCCCGCCTTGCGCGACGCGCTGTTGCGGCGCAGCTGGGACCGGGGCCAGCGGCTGCTGGGCATGGCCAGCGCGGGCGACTGGACCATGCGTGCCGGCGTGGCCCAGCGCGAACGTGATTTTCCCTACCCTCTCTCGCTGGCCGACGCCAGCCGGCTGGCCCGGCAACGCAATGTGTTCGACGCCGCGTTTGCATCGCTGGCGTGGGAGCGCACGGTGGCCGAGGACTGGAATCTGTACGGCGTCGTCGCGCTCAAGCACAGCCAGTACCGCAACACGCTTCCCTACCTGCGCGAGGATGGCGCGGAGCGCGAGTTCGACAAGGTGGCGACGGGGCGTTGGATCAATGTGGACCTGCGCGTGAGCACGCACCGCTGGCGCGACCACGATCTGATGGCTGGCGCCGAATACCAGAGCGACCTGCGCCAGGAGATAAACACGGGCACGGTGGGCGAGGAACCGGACGCCATTTTCTCGGGCCGCAACCGCCGCCATGGCCTGTTCGTGCAGGACGCCTGGCGGCTGGGCAAGGCGCACCGCCTGATCCTGGGACTGCGCCGCGACCAGGCCAAGGTGGGCGGCGGCAGCACCAATCCGCGCCTGGCGTGGCTCTGGAGCGGCGTGCCGGACGCCACGCTCAAGCTGATGTACGGCAGCGCGTTCCGCGAGGCCAACCTGTACGAATACCAGGTCAACGTGCCGCTCGACGCGCCGGTGCCTACCCCGGAGCGGGTGCGCACGCTGGAGCTGGCGTGGGACCACCGGCTCACCCCCCGGCTGCAATATCAGGTGTCGTTGTATGGCTCGCAGTTGCGTGACCTGATCAGCACCAACCAGGACATCGCCGTGTACGAAAACAGTGCCCCGATCCGCAATCGGGGCGCGGAGCTGGGGCTGGAGCGGCGCTGGGATGGCGGGCAGCGCCTGCGCGCGACCGTCTCGCTGCAGGACACCCGCGACAGCGCGGGCCAGCGATTGGACAATTCGCCGCGCACGCTGGTCAAGCTGCTGTACTCCCAGCCGCTGCGGGGCGACGCGCTGCAGTTGTCGTGGCAGGCGCTCAGCGTGAGCCGGCGCAGCGCGTACGCGCAGGATTTGCCCGGCTACGCGCTGCTGAACGCCACGCTGCTGTGGCGGCCCAGCCTGGGTACGGACGTGTCGCTGGGCTTGTACAACATAGGCAACGTGCGCTACTACGATATGCCGACCGGGTCGACCATACCGCTGCGGCAGGAGGGGCGAGTGTTGCGCTTCTCGCTGACACGGCGCTTCGGATCATGAAGCGCGCGCTGGCTACCGTGCTGGCGACAACACTGGCGCTGGCGCCCACGGCCGCGCGGGCCGGGCAGGACGAGGCGGAATTGAAGGCCGCCTTCATCTACCGTTTCGCCCAGCTGACCCAGTGGCCGCCACCGCCAATGCGCGAATTCACCTACTGCGTGGCGGGCGATGCGGCGCTGCAGGAAGCGTTGCGGGCCATGGTGCAGCGGGCCGGCGGCGCCATCCCGGCCCGGCTGCAGGCGCTGGGCGAACCGCAGCGGGCGTCGCAGTGCCAGTTGCTGGTGTTGGGCGGCAGTGAGCGCGGCCAGCTGCGGCGCTGGCAGGAGGCGCTGGGCGATGATCCGGTGCTGGTGGTGGGAGACAGCGCGGAAGCGTTCCGCAATGGCGCCGTGATCGGGCTGGTGATCGAGCCGACCGGGCTGGCGTTCCGCATCAACCAAACGGAGGCGCGCCGGCGCGGCTTGGCGCTCAGCTACCAGATGCTCAAGCTGGCGCGCGAGGTGAAATAATCTGGATTAAGGGGCCGCCCGGCGCCTCAGGTGTTGAGGGTGAATTCCGTGAACGAGGTGTCGGAGGCTGGCTTGGCGGGCGCTTCCGGTTCGCTGGCCGCCTGGGCCAGTTTGCTGTCAGGGCCATTATTGAGCAGCCAAAGCAGGTTGGTGGCCGAATCAGCGTTGGCCAATGCCTCCTCCTGGCTGATGGCGCCATCCTGCACCAGCTTGAGCAGCGCGTGCTCGAACGATTGCGAGCCGGGCGACATGCTGTTGTCCATCGCTTCCTTGATCTGGCCGATTTCGCCTTTTTCGATCAGGTCCGCGATGTGGCGGGTGTTGAGCATCACTTCCACGGCGGCCGTGCGCATGCCGCCGTTGATCGAGCGCACCAGGCGCTGCGAGACGATGGCCTTGACGGTGGAGGACAGATCCTGCAGCAGGGCGGGGCGGTTCTCGATCGGGTAGAACGAGATGATGCGGTTCAGGGCGTTGTAGCTGTTGTTGGCGTGCAGGGTGGCCAGCACCAGGTGGCCGGACTGGGCGTAGGCCAGCGCGGCGGCCATGGTTTCCTTGTCGCGGATCTCGCCGATCAGGATGGCGTCGGGCGCCTGGCGCAGCGAATTGCGCAGCGCCGTGGCGAAGTCCTTGGCGTCGCTGCCGATCTCGCGCTGGTTGACGATGGATTTCTTATTCTTGAACAGGTACTCGATCGGGTCTTCCAGCGTCAGGATGTGGCCCGGCCGCAGTTCGTTGCGGTGGTCCAGCATGGAGGCGATGGTGGTGGACTTGCCCGATCCGGTGGAGCCGACCAGCAGCAGCAGGCCGCGCTTTTCCATGATCAGGTCCGACAGCACGGGCGGCAGCGCCAGTTCGCCCAGCACGGGGATGGTGGCCGGCACGAAGCGGAACACGGCTGAAATGCTGCCGCGCTGGCGGAACGCCGACAGCCGGAAACGTCCCAGGTTGGGCACGGAGATGCCCATGTTGAGCTCATTGTCCTGTTCCAGTTCCGCCATCTGGGCCGGGCTGCACACTTCCGCCAGCAGCGCCGTGATGTTGTCCGGCTCCAGCTTCTGCTGGTTGATGGGGATCAGGTTGCCGTTGATCTTGATGTGGACCGGGGAATTGACCGCGAAGAACATGTCCGACGCGTTTTTTTCCTTCATCAGCTGGAACAGACGCTCCATGGCCATGGCGTTCTCCTCGTGTGGTGCGGTCGGGCGCCGCGCGCGCGTCACTGTGGGCGACAGCGCGCGCGGGCAGGTGCGGAACTCAGGGTGACTTAGATACCGCGCAGCAGTTCGTTGATGCCGGTCTTGGCGCGGGTCTTGGCGTCCACGCGCTTGACGATCACGGCGCAGTACAGCGAGTACTTGCCGTCGTCCGAAGGCAGGTTGCCCGATACCACCACCGAGCCGGCCGGCACGCGGCCGTAGCTCACTTCGCCCGTGGCGCGGTCGTAGATCTTGGTCGACTGGCCGATGTAGACGCCCATCGAGATCACCGAGTTCTCTTCCACGATCACGCCTTCCACGATCTCGGAACGGGCGCCGATGAAGCAGTTGTCCTCGATGATGGTGGGGTTGGCTTGCATCGGTTCCAGCACGCCGCCGATGCCCACGCCACCCGACAGGTGGACGTTCTTGCCGATCTGGGCGCAGGAGCCCACGGTGGCCCAGGTGTCGACCATGGCGCCTTCATCGACGTAGGCGCCGATGTTGACGTAGGACGGCATCAGCACCACGTTCTTGGCGATGAACGAACCGCGGCGCGCCACGGCTGGCGGCACCACGCGGAAACCGCCCTTGGCGAAATCGTCGGCCGTGTAGTTGGCGAACTTGGTGGGCACCTTGTCGTAGAACTGCATGGTGCCGTCGGACGGCATGGCCACGTTGTTCTCCAGGCGGAACGACAGCAGCACGGCCTTCTTGACCCACTGGTTGACGATCCAGTCGGCGCCGGTCTTCTCGGCCACGCGGATGGTGCCCGCGTCCAGGCCCGCGATCACGTGGCCCACGGCGTCGCGCAGTTCGGCGCTACCGTTGGATGGGTTGATGTTGGCGCGGTCTTCCCATGCCTGGTCGATGATGTTCTGGAGTTGTTGGCTCATGATGTGACTCGCTTTATGGATTCAGGGTTTTGCAGAATTGGACGATGCGCCGGGCCGCTTCCAGGCCTTCCTCGGTGCTGGACACGAGCGCCATGCGGATGCGGTTGCGGCCCGGATTGAGGCCGTGCGCCTCGCGCGCGAGGAAGCTGCCCGGCAGTACCGTGACATTATATTCGGCGTACAGGCGCTGCGCGAATTCGGTGTCCGACAGGCCGGTGCGGCTGACGTCGGCCCACAGGTAGAAGCCGGCGTCGGGCAGTTCGACGTCCATCACTTCGCGCAGCAGCGGGGTGATGGCGTCGAATTTGGCGCGGTATTGGGCGCGGTTCTGTTCGACGTGGGTTTCGTCGTTCCAGGCCGCGACCGACGCAGCCTGCACGGTGGCGCTCATGGCGCTGCCGTGATAGGTGCGGTACAACAGGAATTTTTTCAGCACTTCAGCGTCGCCGGCCACGAAGCCGGAACGCATGCCCGGCACGTTGGAACGCTTGGACAGGCTGGAGAACACCACCAGGCGCGCGTACGGGCGCTCCACGGTGGACAGGCCCAGCGTGTGGGCCGCCTGCAGGGCGCCCAGCGGCGGTTCGTCGCCCTGGTAAATCTCGGAATAGCACTCGTCGGCGGCGATGATGAAGTCGTAGCGCTCGGACAGGGCGAACAGGTGTTCCCAGTCCGTCAGCGTGAGCATGGCGCCGGTCGGGTTGCCGGGCGAGCAGACGTACAGCAGGCGCACCCGTTGCCACACTTCGGCCGGCACGCTGTCGTAATCGCAGCCGAAGTTGCGGGCCGGGTCGGAATTGACGAAGTAGGGCGTGGCGCCGGCCAGGTAGGCCGCGCCTTCATAGATCTGGTAGAACGGATTGGGGCACACCACCAGCGAGTCGGCGGCCGGGTCGATCACGGTCTGGGCCAGCGCGAACAGCGCCTCGCGCGAGCCGTTCACGGGCAGCACCTGGGTGGCGCGGTCCAGCGCCGGGATGCCGTAGCGCCGTTCCAGCCAGCTGGCGATGGCGCCGCGCAGCGCTTCCGAACCGATGGTGGTGGGGTAGTTGGCCAGGCCGGCGATGTTGTCGATCAGGGCTTGCTGGATGAACGGCGGCGTGGGGTGCTTGGGTTCGCCCATGCCCAGGCTGATGGGCGTGTGCTGGGTATTGGGCTGGACCTGGCCGAACAGCTGGCGCAGTTTTTCGAACGGGTAGGATTGCAGTTTGTCGAGATGTGGATTCACGTGGCGGACCAAAAAACGGAGCAGTGTTAAAAACGCGCGGCGAGAACGGCAAACGGGAACGGCGCGAACAGCGGAACGGCGCGGCGCTGGGCACAAGCTGGCCACCGGGCTGGGTTCAACTTTCCATTATAGCGTCTACGGCAAGAGTTGGTGGAGACGGGGCAGGCCTGGCGCAAGGCGATGGCAGCAGATGATGCCTGCAGGCGGGAATACCAATACTTAGAGTATGGTTAATTCGCTTCCCATGACAGCCATTTGTCACTTGCTGACACGGTGACCGCTACGCCACAGTGGCCGTTGACAGTGCGCCACCAGCGGGCGGACACTGCATTTGCTGCGTGGAAAATAACATCTCAAAGCAAATAGCCACGTGGCCGGCGCTGCGGCCGGTTTGGGCCAGGCCGCGCCGCCGCCATTCATCGCCCGTGCTGCCACCGTCGCGCAGCCGCGCACACCGAGCGCCGCCACTGCCGCGCTCCGGCCCGATCACCATCAGGACGATCATGCGCACCAATCTACCGGTAAGCCAGCGCGCTTACACCTTTCCCGCCGACCAGACCATCGTGTCCGTGACCGATACAAAAGGCCGTATCGTGTATTGCAACCCCACCTTCGTCGAGATCAGCGGCTTCACGCGCGAGGAGTTGATGGGACAGCCCCACAACATCGTGCGCCACCCGGACATGCCGGCCGAGGGCTTCCGCGACCTGTGGGATACGCTCAACGAGGGCCGCGCCTGGAGTGGCCTGGTCAAGAACCGCCGCAAGAACGGCGACCATTATTGGGTGCTGGCGCACGCCGCGCCCATGATGGACGGCGGCCGCGTCACCGGCTACCTGTCGGTGCGCACGGCGCCCGACCCGGCGTCCGTGGCCATGGCCGAACAACTGTATGCGGAGATGCGGGCCGACGCGGCCAGCGGCCATCCCACCATCACGCTGCGCCATGGCCGCGTGCTGCGCGCCGGCCTGTGGAACGCGCTGCGGCGCCGGCTCACGCCCTCCACGCGGGGCCGCATGCTGGCGCTGCAATTGCTGGCGGCGACCGGCCTGCTGGCCCTGGCGCGCAGCGGCTTGCCCCTGTGGTTGCAATTGGCCGGCGGCGCGCTGGTGGCGGTGGCGGTCACGGCACGCATGTGGCATCTGAACGTGGCGCCGCTGCGCGACGTGCTGCGCGACGCCAACCAGCTGGCCGCAGGCGACCTGGCACACCCGGTCAGCACGGGCGCCAGCGGCACGGTGGGCCAGTTGCAACGGGCCTTGCTGCAAATGTCGGTCAACCTGCGCGCCGTGGTGCGCGACGTGCGCGACGAGGTCGATCACCTGCGCAGGAGCGCGCACGACATCGCGGCCGGCAACGCGGACCTGTCGGCCCGCACGGAAGCCCAGGCGGGCAGCCTGGAACAGATGGCCGCCGCGCTGGCGGCCATCAACGACAAGGCGCGGCAGGGCGCGCAGGCCGTCAGCGATGCCACCGGCCTGGCCGGGCAGACGGGTGCCGTGGCGCGCCGCAGCGACGAGGCGGTGGACGCTGCGGCCCACGCCATGACGGATATTTCGGCCTCCTCCAGCCACATCGGCGAAATCATTCACCTGATCGAGTCGGTGGCGTTCCAGACCAACCTGCTGGCCTTGAACGCGGCGGTGGAAGCGGCCCGCGCCGGCCCGGCCGGTCGCGGCTTCGCCGTGGTGGCCACTGAAGTGCGCACGCTGGCCCAGCGCACTTCGGCCGCCACCCAGGAGATCAAGCAACTGGTGGCCGAATCGGCCGGTCACGTGCGCCAGGGGGCGGGCCGCACGGACGAGGCGCGCGCCCGCATGCGCGACGCGGTGCGCTCGGTGACGGAACTGGCCTCGGTCCTGGACGGCATCAGCGACGCGGCCCAGCTGCAGCAGGCCAGCATGGCCGAAGTGCATGCGGCCGTCGGCCATATCGACGCCATGACGCAGCAGAACGCGGCCCTGGTGGAGCAGCAGTTGGCGGCCGCCGGCGCGCTGTGCGAGCAGGCCGATAACGTGAACGATTCGGTGCGCATCTTCCGCCTCAAGGCCGGCGAGGCCACGGTGGCGGACGCGGACGCGCCGGCCATGCGGCGGGCCGCGCGCGCCCAGCGGCTGGTTTCAGCGTAAGAGGGGGGGACGCTGCCGGGCAGGCCAGCCGCCGCCCGCCATTCGCCCGCCGCCCACCGCCCGCCGCTCGCCGCTTGCCGCTTGCCGCCGCCGGCCGTTGTGCACCACGCGCCACATACACACGCATTGTCACGAAATGCGAAGCGCACGTCGTGAAATGGAAACGGGAATTTTCGCTTTGAATCCTATGATGACTCATCGCTGACCCGGACCGGACAACATAGCCCGGCCAGGACAGCGGGGCCCAGACGATGAGGAGACAGCATCATGCCCATGCCCCCTCACCAGATGACGCACCCGCCTTCAGCCACGGAGTTGCCGCCCGCGCGGCAAGCAAGCAGCACCGTACCAGCAGCGTTCATTACAACAAATAGAGGAGCAGGCGCAGCATGAAACCAGCACAATCCACCCATCCCCTGGCACTGAAAGCACTGGCAGCGGCCTTGTGCGCGATCGGCGTGGCCCACGCGGCCGAACTGGAGACGGGCAACCCCGACGTCGCCATCCGCTTCGACAACACCATCAAGCTCAATTATGGCCAGCGCGTGAACGGCCAGGAAGCGGCCTTGCTCAAGTCGGCCAACTACGACGATGGTGACCGCAACTTCAACAAGGGCAACGTCTCCCAGCGCATCGACTGGCTGTCGGAACTGGATATCGTATTCCAGCAGAAGATGGGTATGCGGGTGTCGGCCGCCGCCTGGTACGACCGGGCTTACGACCACCTGGACAACACCAACGTGGCCAGCTCCAACCACCGTGAAAACGGCAAGGCGGCGCTGGGCATGTCGGACTACGCCAAGCGCTATCACCGCGGCTCGGGCGAGATCCTGGACGCCTTCGTGTTCTCCAACTTCGAAGTGGCCGACAAGCCGGTCAACGTCAAGCTGGGCCAGCACACGCTGTACTGGGGCGAGAGCCTGCTGTCGCCCATCCATGGCGTCAACTACGGCCAGTCGCCGATCGACCTGCTGAAAGGTTATTCCGTGCCCGGCACGGACGCCAAGGAACTGTTCCTGCCGCGCCAGGCCCTCTCGGTCCAGTCCTCGCTCACGCCGGAACTGGGCATCGCGGCCCAGTACTTCTTCAACTGGAAGCCGGCCCGCCTGCCTGAATCGGGTTCCTTCCTGGGCTTCTACGACTACGCCTTCCAGGGCGCTGAATCGTTCTACCTGGGCCCACTGGGCGCGCCGGCCATCCGCCGCGCCGACAGCAAGGCGCCGAACACGGGCGACTTTGGCGTGGCCGCGCGCTGGAGCCCCGATTGGCTGGACGGCACGGCCGGCGTCTACCTGCGCCGCACGTCGGACCTGCTGCCGCAAGCGAACGTACGCCTGGCCGGCCTGCCGGCCGCGCTGTTCGGTGCCAACGGCGCCGCCGTCTGCAAGGCCGCCATTCCGGGCGCTGCCGTGGTGGGCAACAACTGCCTGTTCTACCCGAGCACCCTGGGCGCCACCAGCCAGTACCAGTTCGAATACGCCAACCACATCGACGTGCTGGGCTTCTCGCTGTCCAAGAGCGTGGCCGGCATCGCCGTGGGCGCCGACTTGTCCTACCGCCGCGATATGCCGATCTACAGCACCCCGGCGCTCCTGATGCCGGTGGGGACCAGCCCGGCCATCGTGGCCGCGCTCAACGCCAAGGTCAATCCCACGCTGGTGGTGAAGGCGGCCGACCTGCCGCAGCAGGGTGAAGTGAGCGGCGCGCGCGGCAACACCATCCACGGCGTGCTGAATTTCCTCGGTACGGTGGCCAAGACGCCGTTGTCCGATTCCGCCACCTGGGCCACGGAACTGGTGTGGAACCGCGTGGCCAGCGTTACCCAGGGCGCCCAGTTCTACCGCGGCCGCGACGACTACAAAGGCGTGGACAAGGTCAGCCACGACTACTTCGGCCTGGCCCTGACTTTGACCCCGACCTGGTTCCAGGTGCTGCCGGGCGTGGACATGTCCGCTCCGCTCAGCTACTCGGTGGGCTTGAAGGGCAACTCCGGCGTGCAGGCAGGCGGCAACAAGGGCGCCGGCAACTACGCGCTCGGCGTGGCGTTCGACGTGCGCCAGAAATACCGCTTCGACATCAAGTACGTCAATTTCTTCGGGCCCCTGGTCACCGACCCGGCCAGCGGCGCCGTCACTTCGTTCGGCGGCGTCACCTCGCTGCTGAAGGACCGCGGCTTCCTCGCCGCCACCTTCAAGACCACGTTCTGATCACAGACAGGAGACAACAACATGTTCAAACTCACCATCATGGCCGCCGCGCTGGCGGCGGCAGCGGCCGCGCAGGCCAGCGTATCGCCGGACGAAGCCAAGCAGCTGGGCACCACCCTGACGGCCGTGGGCGCCGAGAAAGCCGCCAACAAGGACGGCACCATCCCTGAATACACGGGCGGTTTGACGGCCGCGCCGGCCGGTTTCGTCAAGGGCAGCGGCGTGCGTCCCGACCCCTACGCCGCCGACAAACCGCGCCTGGTCATCACCGGCAAGAACCTGGCCGGCCAGGAAGACAAGCTGACGGCCGGCACCCGCGAGCTGCTCAAGCGCTTCCCGACCTTCCGGGTGGACGTTTATCCGACCCACCGTCCCGTCACCTTGCCCAAGGCGCTGCTGGACAACACGGCCAAGAACGCCACCAGCGCCAAGGCCGTCGACGGCGGCGTGGGCGTGGAAAACGCGCTGGCCGGCGTGCCTTTCCCCATCCCCAAGAGCGGCTACGAAGTGATGTGGAACCACCTGCTGCGCTACCAGGGCCACGCGCTGACCACCAAGTATGAATCGTGGAACGTGGACGCCTCGGGCGTGCCCAGCCTGGCCACGGCCGGCGAGATCTACGAGGAATTTCCCCTGTCGGACCCCAAGAACACGGAAGTGGCCAAGCAGACCGACGTGTTCTTCCGCACCAAGCTGACCTACCTGGCGCCGGCCCGGCGCGCCGGTGAAGGCTTGATGGCGTTCGACGCCGTCAACCCGGTGGCCCAGCCGCGCAAGGTATGGCAGTACCTGCCAGGCCAGCGCCGCGTCAAGCTGGCCCCGGACGTGGCTTACGACACGCCCAACCCCGGTTCGGCCGGCGCCTCGACCTACGACGACGCCTGGGTCTTCAACGGCGCGTTGGACCGTTTCGACTTCAAGCTGATCGGCAAGAAGGAGATGATCGTCCCTTACGGCGAGTACAAGCTGTTCGCCGCCAAGGTGGCGGCCGACGTCACCAAGCCCAATCACCTGAATCCGGATTTCGTGCGCTGGGAGCTGCACCGCGTGTGGGTGGTGGAAGCTTCGCTCAAGCAGGGCAAGCGCCACATCTACGGCAAGCGGACTTTCTACATCGACGAGGACAGCTGGGTGGCGCTGGCTTCGGACCAGTACGATGCGCGCGGCCAGTTGTACCGCTCCTCGTTCGATCACCTGATCTACGCCTACGACGCGCAAGCGACGTACACGGGCAACCATGTGATCTACGACTTCGTGAGCGGCGCCTACAACCTGACCGGCATGTCCGGACCTTACGGTGGCCTGAAGTACATCGACGCGCTCAAGCCGACCCAGTGGTCGCCTGAAGCGCTGGCCGGCGCCGGCGTGCGCTGACCATCCGGGTGGCTGCGCCGCGTGCGCGGCCACCCGCGACCTTGCCTGTAACGATTTCTCGTTTGACTGCCGGCGCGCGACTCCCTTCGCCGTAGTGGGCTGGCAGTCTTTTTTTGAGAGTTTCATATGAACCGATTTTCTCGCGCCGCCGCCGGCGTACTGGCGGGGGTCACCCTCACGCTGCTGACGGCGTCCCCGGCCCAGGCGGCCCCGTTCGCCGATCCGCTCGACACGCCGGCCGTCGCCAGCACGCTGGCGCCGCGCGCGCTGCTCAACGGCCTGGCCCATGCCGGCACCCGCATCGTGGCCGTCGGCCAGCGCGGCCACGTGCTGTTTTCGGATGACCAGGGCGGCCACTGGCATCAGGCCGCCGTGCCGGTATCGACCGACCTGGTGGCGCTGGTGTTCCCGACGGCCCGTGATGGCTGGGCCGTGGGCCATGACGGCGTGGTGCTGCACAGCGCCGACGCCGGCGCCACGTGGGTGCGCCAGTTCGACGGCCGCAAGGACGCCGACGTGGGCGACAAGCCCTTGCTGGACGTCTGGTTCGACGCGCATGGCCATGGCATGGCGGTGGGCGCGTTCGGCCTGGCCTTGCGCAGCGACGATGGCGGCAAAACGTGGCAGCACTGGGAAAGCCATCTGGACAACCCCAAGGCGCTGCACCTGAACGCGATCCGCGAAGTGGGCGGCACACTGTATATCGTGGGCGAGCAGGGCCTGATCCTCAAGCGCAGTACCAACGGCGAACGCTTCGAGGCCGTGCCATCGCCTTATCAAGGCAGCTTTTTCGGCGTGACCGGCACCGGCGACAGCCTGCTGGTGTTCGGCCTGCGCGGCACGGCCCTGCATAGCGCCGACGGCGGCCAGCACTGGGCGCGCGCCGACACCGGCACCCAGACCGGCTTGACGGCCGGCCTGGCGCTGGGTGACGGCGCGCTGCTGCTGGTGAGCCAGTCCGGCCAGTTGCTGCGCAGCGCAGATGGCGGCGCCACCTTCCACGCCCAGCCCCAGGTCAAGCCGGGGCCGGCGTCGGCCGTGCTGGTGGCCGCGCCGGGCCAGTTGCTGATCGCGGGCGCGCGCGGCGCGCGGCTGCAGGCGCTGGCCGCGACGGCGGCGGCCAAATAGACGTACCGTATTCACCACCAAAACAACAAGCAGATCAGAGCCGGGATTACCTGGCCGACCAATTCAACGAGGAACGAGACAATGGATATGTCAACCGACGGGATCGACGCCATGCCGGTGGTACGCGATCTGGCGCATTTCGACCAGCGCTCCGGCAACCTGCTGGAACGGCTGGTGTTCAACAACCGGCTGTGGATGATCGTGCTGTGCGCGGTCGTCACGCTGGTGCTGGGCGCGCTGGCGGCCACCCGGCTGCACCTGAACGCCAGCTTCGAGAAGATGCTGCCGCAGGGCCAGCCCTACATCCAGAACTATCTGCACAACAAGGACGCCTTGCGCGGCCTCGGTAATTCGCTGCGGGTGGTGGTGGAGAACCCGCAGGGCGACATCTTCGATCCGCGCTACCTGGAGGCGCTCAAGCAGGTCAACGATGAACTGTTCCTCACGCCTGGCGTGGACAGGGCCTGGATGAAGTCCATGTGGACCCCGTCCGTGCGCTGGAACGAGGTGACGGAGGAGGGCTTCCAGGGCGGCCCCGTGATGCCGGACGGGTATGATGGCTCGCCGCGCAGCGTGGAACAGCTCAAGATCAACATCGCCCGTTCCGGCATCGTGGGCAGCCTGGTGGGCAATAACTTCAAGTCCACCATGATCTTCGTGCCGCTGCTGGACAAGGATCCGGCCACCGGCAAGGCGATCGACTATTCGGCACTGGCGCACGCCATCGACAAGACGGTGCAGGCGCGCCAAGGCGGCGCCTATCCCGTGCGGATCCACGTGATCGGCTTCGCGGAGCTGATCGCCGAACTGTTGGCTGGCATGGCCAAGGTCATCATGTACTTCGGCGTGGCCGCGCTGGTGGCCACCGCCGTCATCTTCGCCTACACCCGCTGCGTGCGCTCCACCGTGCTGGTGGTTGCCTGCTCGCTGGTGGCCGTGCTGTGGCAACTGGGGCTGGTGGCGGCCTTCGGCTTCGAACTGGACCCGTTCTCCATCCTGGTGCCATTCCTGGTGTTCGCCATCGGCGTCTCGCACGGCGCCCAGAAGATGAACGGCATCATGCAGGACGTGGGCCGTGGCACCCACTTGCTGGTGGCGGCCCGCTACACCTTCCGCCGCCTGTTCCTGGCCGGCCTGACGGCGCTGCTGGCCGACGCCGTCGGTTTCGCCGTGCTGATGACGATCGACATACCCGTGATCCGCGACCTGGCCATGACGGCTTCGATCGGCGTGGCCGTGCTGATCTTCACCAATTTGCTGCTGCTGCCGGTGCTGCTGTCCTATGTGGGAGTTTCCGCCGCCGCCGCCAAACGCTGCATCCGCGAGGAGCATGACGAGGAAACGGGCCACGGCCTGGGCAAGCTGTGGCTGATGCTGGACCGCTTCACGGAACCCCGCTGGGCCGGGGCCACCGTGGCCGTGGCCTTGGCGCTGGCCGTCGGCGGCTTCATCGTCAGCACCAACCTGAAGATCGGCGACCTCGATCCTGGCGCGCCGGAACTGCGCGCCGAATCGCGCTATAACCGCGACAACGCCTACATCACGGCCAATTACTCGCTCTCGTCCGACCAGTTCGCGGTGATGATCAAGACTCCGCCCGAAGGCTGCCTGAAATACGAAACCCTGGTCGAGGCGGACCGCCTGGCGTGGGCCCTGCAGCAGGTGCCGGGCGTGCAGACCACGGTGTCGCTGGCCGACGCCGTGCGCCAGGTCACGGCCGGCACTTCCGAGGGCAGCCCGAAATGGCTGACGCTGTCGCGCAACCAGGACGTGCTCAATTACGGCGCCCAGCAGGCGTCCGTCAACAACCCCGACCTGTTCGACCGCGGCTGTTCGCTGATGCCGGTGATCGCCTACCTGGCCGACCACAAGGCCGAAACGCTGGAGCGCGTGGTGCAGGCGGCCGACGCGTTCGCGAAAGCCCACAACGCGCCGGAACGCCAGTTCCTGCTGGCGGCCGGCAGCGCCGGTATCGAGGCCGCCACCAACATCGTGGTGCGCGAGGCCAACCACAAGATGCTGCTGTATGTGTACGCGGCCGTGATCGTGCTGTGCTTCGTCACCTTCCGCAGCTGGCGCGCCGTGCTGGTGGCCGTGCTGCCGCTGGTACTCACCTCCATCCTGTGCGAGGCGTTGATGGTCATGCTGGGCATGGGTGTGAAAGTGGCCACGCTGCCGGTGATCGCGCTCGGTGTCGGCATCGGCGTCGACTACGCGCTGTATCTGGTGTCGGTGCAACTGGTGCAGCAGCGCCAGGGCCAGTCGCTGGCGGAAGCCTATCGCCACGCGCTGCAGTTCACGGGCAAGGTGGTGGCGCTGGTGGGCGTGACCCTGGCCGCCGGCGTGGTGTGCTGGGCCTGGTCGCCGATCAAGTTCCAGGCTGACATGGGCATCCTGCTCACCTTCATGTTCACGCTGAACATGATCGGCGCGCTGGTGCTGGTGCCCGCGCTGTCGCACTTCCTGCTGCGCAAGGCGTAATGCCGCCTGATACCCCAAGTACTTGTGGCGCCTGGCAGCCGCCGGAGCCGGCCCTGGTGGCCGAGCTGCGTCGGTTGCGGGCGGCCGGCGCCTCGTTCGGCGCCATCGCCGCCGCCATGAACCGGCGCGGCCTGCGCGGGCGCATGGGCGGGCGCTGGTTCGCCGCCACCGTGCGACTATGCCTGCTGCCGTCCAAGCCCGTGCCCAAGTCGTCGCCAAAAAATTCAGTCAAATAAAACAGAAGGAGTCTGCAATGCTAGGCCTGATGCAACATCAATCGTTGCTGGTGTCTTCGCTGATCGAACACGCCTGCCTCAACCACCCAGAACGGGAGATCGTCTCGCGCTCCAGTGAGGGGCCGCTGCAGCGCAGCACTTACGGCTCGGTGGCCCGGCGTTCGCGCCAGATGGCCAACGCGCTGACCCGCCTGGGCGTGCAGCCCGGGGAACGGGTGGCCACGCTGGCCTGGAACGGCTACCGCCACATGGAGTTGTACTACGCCGTGTCCGGCATGGGCGCCGTGCTGCATACCATCAATCCACGCCTGTTCGCCGAGCAGATCACCTACATCGTCAACCATGCGCAGGACCAGTACCTGTTCTTCGACATCGGTTTCGCCGCCCTGATCGAACAGCTGGCGCCCGCCATGACGGGCGTGAAGGGTTTCATCGCCATGACGGACCGTGCCCACATGCCGGCCGCGAGCATCCCCAATCTGCTGTGCTACGAGGACCTGATCGCGCCGGAGAGCGAACAATACGCTTGGCCTGAATTCGACGAGAACAGCGCCGCCACCCTGTGCTACACCTCCGGCACCACGGGCCACCCCAAGGGCGTGCTGTACTCGCACCGCTCGACGGTGCTGCACGCGATGGCAGTGTGCAGCACGGACGGCCTGGCCGTGTCGGCCGCCGATTCGGCGCTGGTGGTGGTGCCCATGTTCCACGTGAACGCATGGGGTATGCCGTACGCGGGCGCGCTGTGCGGCGCCAAGCTGGTGCTGCCCGGCCCACAGATGGACGGCAAGAGCATCTATGAGCTGATGCGCGAGGAGCGCGTGACGCTGTCGCTGGGCGTGCCCACCGTGTGGCTGATGCTGTTCCGCCATGTGGAGACGCAGCAGCTGGACCCGCGCGCGGAACTGTGCATGACGCGCTGCGTGATCGGCGGCGCGGCCGCGCCGCTGTCCATGATCGAGCGCTTCGAACAAGGTTTCGGCGCCACCGTGATCCACGCCTGGGGCATGACGGAGATGTCGCCACTGGGCACGGTGTGCAAACTGCTGCCCAAGCACGCGTCGCTGCCAGCCGCCGAGCGCCACAAGCTGCAGATGAAGCAGGGCAGGGCGGTGTTCGGCGTGACGCTGAAGATTACGGACGACGACGGCAAGGCGCTGCCCCATGACGGCGTGGCGTTCGGCCACCTGAAAGTGCGCGGCCCCTGGATCGCCAGCGGCTACTTCGGCGGCGAAGGCGGCCAGGTGCTGGACGCGGACGGCTACTTTGACACGGGCGACGTGGCCACCATCGACGCGGACGGCTACATGCTCATCACCGACCGCGCCAAGGACGTGATCAAGTCCGGCGGCGAGTGGATCTCGTCGATCGACCTGGAAAACGCGGCCATGGACCATCCGGACGTGGCCGAGGCGGCCGTGATCGGCATCGCCCATCCGACGTGGCAGGAACGTCCGCTGCTGGTGGCCGTGCGCAAGGCCGGCCGTGAAGTGACGCGCGATGAACTGCTGGCCCACCTGGAAAGCCGGGTCGCCAAGTGGTGGCGGCCGGACGACGTGGTGTTCGTGGAGGAGTTGCCGCATACGGCCACCGGCAAACTGCAGAAGATGAAGCTGCGCGAGATGTTCCGCGACTACCGCCTGCCGGGCCAGCACTGACACCACCGCCGACGAGAGAACCGATATGACAACCAAACCAACCTTGCTGATCGTCCCCGGCCTGCGCGACCACGTGCCGGAACACTGGCAAACCCTGCTCCAGGCGGGCACGCCGGGTGCGCGCTCGGTGCCGCCGTTGACGGAAAATGGCCTCAGCTGCGCGGCCCGGGTGGAAGCCATCGAGCGTGCCCTGGCCGCCATCGACGGCCCGGTGATCCTGGTGGCCCACAGCGCCGGCGTGTTGATGGTGGCCCACTGGGCGGCGCGCCACAACCGCCCCATCCTGGGCGCGCTGCTGGTCACGCCGCCGGACCTGGAGGCCAGCTGGCCGGCCAATTACCCGCAACCGGACACGCTGCGCGAACACGGCTGGTCGCCGCTGCCGCGCACCCGGCTGCCGTTCCCCAGCATCGTGGCC
This sequence comes from Rugamonas apoptosis, assembly GCF_014042355.1. Classification (GTDB taxonomy): domain Bacteria; phylum Pseudomonadota; class Gammaproteobacteria; order Burkholderiales; family Burkholderiaceae_D; genus Rugamonas; species Rugamonas apoptosis. The sequence continues at coordinate 90,567 of NZ_JACEZU010000010.1, read as the reverse complement.
GCCAGCAGCAACGACCACCTGGCCAGCCTGGAGGCGGTGCACCGCATGGCCGTTGATTGGGGCAGCCAGGTGGTGGAACTGGGCGCCGTGGGCCACCTGAACCCGGCCGCCGGCTATGGGCCATGGCCGCGGGCCGAAGCGCTGATCGCACAAGTGCAGGTTTTGGCCGCCACTGTCGCGAAATGAAAAGTCACTGTCGCGGGATGCATGGTTGGGGCAATGAGCCCCGTCTATACTGAATTCACAGTAAGAGACCGTTTCAAAAAGATCGCAGCGTCGTTGCGGCTCCTCGCCGTGCAAGCGCACTGTCTTCGTCGCCGCGCTCATTTTGAAACAGTCTCTAAGCAAGGCAGGACAGGCCGGCATGCGCTGCCGGCGTACCAACAAATCTGAGGAGAACAAGCATGGCAAAGGCAGTGCGTTTCAATGCGACCGGCGGGCCGGAAGTACTGTACCTGGAAGAGGTGGAAGTGGGCCAGCCGGGTCCCGGTGAAGTGCGCGTGCGCCATGTGGCCGTGGGCCTGAACTACGCCGACACCTACTTCCGCAATGGCACCTATCCGGTCCCGCTGCCGAACGGTATCGGCGTGGAGGCGGCTGGTGTGGTGGTGGCGCTGGGCGAGGGCGTGACGGGTCTGGCGCTGGGCGACCGCGTGACCTACACCGGCTTCCTCAACACCCTGGGCGCCTACAGCACCGAGCGCGTGATTTCGGCCGCGCCGCTGATCAAGCTGCCCGAAACCATCGCCTTCGAGACGGCGGCCGCCATGACCATGCGCGGCCTGACCTCGGCTTACCTGATGCGCCGCATCCACGACTTCCGCGCCGGCGACACGGTGCTGCTGCACGCCGCCGCCGGTGGCGTGGGCCTGATCGTGTCGCAATGGGCCAAGCTGCTGGGCCTGACCGTGATCGGCACCGTATCGACTGCCGCCAAGGCCGAGATGGCGATGGCGCATGGCTGCGACCATGTGATCAACTACAGCACCGAGGACGTGGCCAAGCGGGTGCGCGAGATCACCGGCGGGCGTGGCGTGGACGTGGTGTTCGACAGTGTGGGTAAGAACACCTTCATGTCCTCGCTCGATTCGCTGCGCAAGCGCGGCCTGATGGTGTGCGTGGGCACGGCTTCCGGCCCGATTCCACCGTTCGATCCGGTGCTGCTGGCCATGAAAGGCTCGCTGTTCCTGACCCGTCCCGCGCTGGCCGACTACATTGCCGATCCAGCCGAGAAAGCCGACCTGGCGGGCGAACTGTTCGACCACGTGGGCGCTGGCCGCATCAAGATCGAGATCAACCAGTACTACCCGCTGGCCGACGCGGTCCAGGCGCACCGCGACCTGGAATCACGCAAGACCACCGGTTCATCCATTTTCGTGATCTGAGGAGAACGCCATGCGAGTGGAACAACTGACTTGCGCCATCGGCGCCGAGCTGCTGGACGTGAAGCTGGAACAGGCCATCCATGACGACGGCCTGTTCGCCGAACTGCGGGCGCTGCTGCTCAAGCACCGCGTGCTGTTCCTGCGCGACCAGGATTTCAGCCGTGCCGAACACGTGGCCTTCGCGCGCCGCTTCGGCGAGCTGGAAGACCATCCGGTGGCCGGCAGCGATCCGGAAAACCCCGGTCTGGTGCGCATCTACAAGAACCCGGACCAGCCCAACGACCGCTACGAGAACGCCTGGCACGCCGACACCACCTGGCGCGCCGCGCCCCAGTTCGGGGCCGTGCTGCGCTGCGTCGAATGCCCGCCCGTGGGGGGCGACACCATGTGGGCCAACATGGCGCTGGCCTACGAGCGTTTGCCTGACGACGTCAAGCAGCGCATTGAAGGCCTGCGCGCCCGCCACAGCATTGAAGCCAGCTTCGGCGCGGCCATGCCGATCGAGCGCCGGCTGGCCCTCAAGGCCCAATTTCCGGACGCCGAACATCCCGTGGTGCGGATCCATCCCGAGACGGGCGAGAAGATCCTGTTCGTGAACGCCTTCACCACCCACATCACCAACTACCACACGCCGGGCCGGGTGCGCTTTGGCCAGGACGCCAATCCAGGCGCCGGCAACCTGCTCAGCTACCTGATCAGCCAGGCCTACGTGCCGGAGTTCCAGGTGCGCTGGCGCTGGAAACCGAACAGCGTGGCCATCTGGGATAACCGCTCGACCCAGCACTACGCCGTGATGGACTATCCGCCCTGCCACCGCAAGATGGAGCGGGCCGGCATCATCGGCGACGTACCGGTCTGAACACCAATTGACAAAAAAATACCGCACCAATTCAACAGGAGACAAGCATGCAATTTCTCGACGATTCCCTGCACCCCGAGAACCAGGACAAAGTAGTCATCACCGTGGCCCCGTACGGCCCGGAGTGGGCGCCGGAGGATTTTCCGGAAGACGTTCCGGTGACGATGGAGGAACAGATCCAGAAGGCGGTGGACTGCTACAACGCCGGCGCCACCGTGCTGCACCTGCATGTGCGCGAACTCGATGGCAAGGGCTCCAAGCGCCTGTCCAAGTTCAATGAGCTGATCGCCGGCGTGCGCGCCCGCGTGCCGGACATGATCATCCAGGTGGGCGGCTCGATCTCGTTCGCGCCGGAAGACGACGGCCAGGCCGCCAAATGGCTGAGCGACGACACCCGCCACATGCTGGCCGACCTGGACCCCAAGCCGGACCAGGTGACGGTGGCCATCAACACCACCCAGATGAACATCATGGAGCTGCTCTATCCCGAGTACCTGGCTGGCACTTCGCTGGCTTCGCCCATGATGCACGCGGCCTACAGCGAAATGACGGTGCCGGCCGGCCCGGCGTGGGTGGAGGAACACCTGCGCCGCCTGCAGGCGGCCAACATTCAACCGCACTTCCAGCTGACCGGCATGCATGCGCTGGAAACGCTGGACCGCCTGGTGCGCCGCGGCGTCTACCACGGCCCGCTGAACCTGACCTGGATCGGTATCGGCGGCGGCTTCGACGGCCCCAATCCGTTCAACTTCATGGACTTCATCCGCCGCGCACCGGAAGGCGCTTGCATCACGGCCGAATCGCTGCTCAAGAACGTGCTGCCGTTTAACATGATGTCGATGGCGATGGGCTTCCATCCCCGTTGCGGCATCGAAGACACGCTGATCGACCAGCACGGCCAGCGCATGACTTCCGTGCAGCAGATCGAGCAGTGCGTGCGCGTGGCGCGCGAACTGGGGCGCGAGGTGGCCAATGGCAAGGAGGCGCGCGCCATCTACAAGATCGGCGTGCAGTACAAGGATGCCGAGGAGACGCTGCGCATGAACGGCATGGCGCCCAACCGCCGGCCCGGCCAGAAAAACGTGCCGTTGCGGACCTGATCCCGCAACCGGGGCCGGCGCTGGAGCATAATGCCAGTGCCGGCTTTTTTTTCATCTCGTGAAACGGATTGAAGGCAGATCATGGCATATCACACTCCCTCCGACGACGGCCTGGCCGACGACAACCCCAACGTTCCGCGCTATTACGCGTGGATCGTATTCGCGCTGAGCTTTGGCTTGCTGATCTCCGACTACATGTCGCGCCAGGTGCTCAACGCCGTATTCCCCCTGTTGAAAGTGGAATGGCAACTGAGCGACGCTCGCCTCGGACTCTTGAGCGGCATCGTGGCCTTGATGGTGGGCTTGCTCACCTTCCCCCTGTCGCTGCTGGCCGACCGCTGGGGGCGGGTACGCAGCCTGGCCCTGATGGCCGTGCTGTGGAGCCTGGCCACGCTGGGCTGCGGCCTGGCGCAGGACTACAACCAGATGTTCGCCGCCCGCTTCCTGGTGGGCGTGGGCGAGGCGGCCTACGGCAGCGTGGGTATCGCCGTGGTGCTGTCCGTGTTCCCCAAGCATATGCGGGCCACGCTGACGGGCGCCTTCATGGCGGGCGGCATGTTTGGTTCCGTGCTGGGCATGGCGCTCGGCGGCGGCATCGCGGCCCATATCGGCTGGCGCTGGGCCTTCGCCGGCATGGCCTTGTTCGGGCTGGCGCTGGCCGTGCTGTACCCCATCATCGTCAAGGAAGGCCGTATTGCGCCACAGGGCGCGCAAGGTGCCGCGCGCGGGCAGGGCGGGGCGGACGGCAAACCGGTCCGCCTGCCGCTGGGCAGCCTGTTTGGCAGCCGTTCCGTGCGCGCCGCCTATGTGGGCAGCGGCTTGCAGTTGTTCGTGGGCGGCACCTTCATCGTCTGGATGCCCAGCTTCATGAACCGCTATTACGCCATGGGCGCCGACCGCGCCGGCGCCGGTGCGGCGGCGGTGGTGCTGGCCAGCGGCGCCGGCATGGTCCTGTGCGGCATGTTGAGCGACCGTTTGTGCCGCCATTCGCCACCGCGCAAGATCACGCTGGCCATCGCCTACTGCCTGGGCAGCTGCGTGCTGTTGTCGGCGGCCTTCGCCATGGCGCCGGGCGCACTGCAATTGGCCCTGATCGGCGCCGGCATGTTCCTGGCCGCCGGCACCACGGGGCCGGCTGGCGCCATGGTGGCCAACCTCACGCACCGCTCGATCCACGGCACGGCCTTCGCCACGCTGACCTTGGCCAATAACCTGCTGGGCCTCGCGCCAGGCCCGTTCCTGACGGGCGTGCTGGCAGACCGCCTGGGCCTGGCCACGGCGTTCCAGCTGGTGCCGTTGGTGAGCATCGCTGCGGCCGGCGTGTTCTGGTACGCGCGCCGCCACTATGCGCACGACGCCAGTTGCGCCGCCGCTGCCGCTGCCGCGGTGGCGGCCCGTGCACCCGCCGTGGAGGTGCCGGCATGAAGCGCGTGCTGCACATTGAAGTGGGCTTCGACGTGATCTGCCCCTGGTGCCTGATCGGCATGCGTAACCTGCAGGCCGCCATCGCGCGCCTGCGCGCGTGCGCGCCCGAGGTGGCGCTGCATGTGCACTGGCGCGGCGTGCAGTTGCTGCCCAATGTGCCCGCCGCTGGCTGGCCCTTCATGGAGTTCTACCGCCAGCGCCTGGGCGGCGACACGGCCGTGCGCCGGCGCCAGGCCCAGGTCAGCGAGGCGGCGGCCGCCGCCGGCATCCAGATCGACTACCAACGCATCCGCAACATGCCCAACACGGCCGACGCGCACCGTCTGCTGCAACACGCGGCCAACAATGGCAGCGCGGCCCAGCGCGACGCGCTGCTGGAGCGCCTGTTCACTGGCTATTTCCAGCGCGGCGAGGACGTGGGCGACCCGGCCGTATTGCTGACGCACGGTCTGGCCTGCGGCATGGAGCGCGCCGACATCGCGCCGCTGATGCTGGGCGCGGCCGTGCCGTTCCAGGCCGAGGGCGTGGGCCACGGCGGCGGTGGCGTGCCGTACTACGTCGTCAACGGCAAGCTGGTGGCCAGTGGCGCCCAGCCGCCCGAAGTGCTGCTGGCGGCCATGCTGGCCGCGCTGGAACAGGCCGACGCGGTGACGCCATGAGCCGGCGGCTGGCGCTGACGGCGGCCCAACTGCCGCCGGACGGCGGGCGGGCCGTGCTGCGCATCGGCGGCCATTGCCTGGCGCTGTTCCATGTGGACGGGGCCTATCACGCCATCGAGGATGGCTGCCCGCACCAGGGCGCCTCGCTGGCTGGCGGCAAGCTCGATGGCCTGTACCTGCAATGCCCGGCGCACGGCCTGCGCTTCCACCTGGGCACCGGCTGCCTGGCCAATGTGCCGCAGATGAAGGTGGCCGTTTATCCCATCACCATTGAGACGGATGGCGTCTACCTGACGCTGCCCGATGAGGAAACCGCATGAATCCCACCTTCTTTTCGGGCCTGAACGCGCGTGTGCGCGTGCTGGCACCCGGCTTCATCGTCAGCGCCATGGTGGCGGCCGCGGCCAGCTTCCTGTCCGAGCATTACGGCGCGCCCGTGATGCTGTTCGCGCTGCTGTTGGGCATGGCGCTCAACTTCCTGTCCGGCGAAGGGCAGTGCAAGCCGGGCATCGAATACACGGCCCGTACCATTTTGCGGCTGGGCGTGGCGCTGCTGGGATTGCGGCTCACGCTGGCGCAGATCGCGGCGCTGGGCTGGAAGCCGGTGGTGCTGGTGGTGGTCGTCGTGACGGTGACGATCCTGGTGTCGGTGCTGGTGGCCAGGCTGCTCGGCTTCAACCAGTTGTTTGGCATGCTGACGGGCGGCGCCACGGCCATCTGCGGCGCCTCCGCCGCGCTGGCGCTGGCGGCCGCGCTGCCGGCCCACGAACAGAAGGAGAAGGCCACGCTGTTCACGGTCATCTGCGTGTCGGCGCTGTCGACGACGGCCATGATCGCTTACCCGATGATCGCCAGTTTCTTCGCGCTGTCGCCGTTGCAGGCCGGCGTGTTCCTGGGTGGGACCATCCACGACGTGGCGCAAGTGGTGGGCGCCGGCTACAGCATGTCGCGCGAGACGGGCGACGCGGCCACCGTCGTCAAGCTGATGCGGGTCGCCATGCTGCTGCCCGTGATCCTGTGCGCGGCCCTCATCACCCGGGCCCAGGGCGCGCAGGCCGGCAGCGTGCGTCCGCCGCTGCTACCCAGTTTCGCGGTGGGCTTCTTCGTACTGGCCTGCATCAACAGCACGGGCTGGGTGCCGGCCGCCGTGCAGCATGCGGGCAATGAGATGTCGCGCTGGGCGCTGGTGATCGCCATCAGCGCGCTGGGCATGAAGACGCAATTGAAGGAACTGGCCGCCGTCGGCATCAAGCCGATCGCCTTGATGGTGGGCGAGACCGTGTTCCTGGCCGCGCTGGTGATGGTGTTGATGCGCTGGGCCACCTGAAAAAAACGAGGCCGGCATAATTGGGGACGTAACACGCTCACGCTGTGAGGATCGTGTTACGTCCCTAATTGCATCAGACGGGCTGCTGGTAGGGCTTGCCGTGCTGGCCGCGCCAGGCGGCGGGGGTTACGCCGAACTGGCTGGCGAACCAGCGCGTGAAGCTGCTGGGCAGCGAGTAGCCCAGCAGGTCGCCGATGCGGGCCAGCGAGTAGCTGGGGTTGTTCATGTAGCGCTGCACCAGTTCGCGCCGCACTTCGTTGATCAAGTCGCTGAAATTGGCGTCGCATTCGCCCAGCCGGCGCTGCAGCGTGCGCACGTTCATGCCCAGCGCCTGCGAAATCTGTTCTATCGTCGCCCGCCCCATGGGCAGCAGCAAATAAATCGCCTTGCGCACCTCGTGCGAGATGGACGGTTCGCCCTGGTCCTGCAGCGTGTCGACAAAGCGCTGCGCGTAGCGCGCCATGGCCGGATCAGCGTTCGGATTGGGCGCGTCGAAGTTGGCGGCGGGGCAGGCGATGCCGTTGAATTCGGCGCCGAACTGCACCTGGCAGGCGAACAGGCGGCGGTGCAGGCGCAGGTCTTCCGGCGCGTCGTGCGTGAAGTTGACGCTGACGGGCCGCCAGTGCTGGCCCAGCAGCGTGGCGCACAAGCGCGCCATTACACCGATGGCCAGTTCGTTGGACTGGCGGCATGGCACCGGTTCATCGTTGACCACTTCCTCGCGGATGATCACCAGGTCGCCCGCCTCCTCCACATACAAGGCCAAGGACCGGTTCAGCAGGTGGCGGTACTGCACCAGCACGTGCAGCGCGTCGCGCAGCGTGGGCTGGTGCGTGAGCAGCAGGCTGACGGCGCCCAGGTCGGAGAATTGGCGCGATTCAGCCATGCGCAGGCCCAGGGTCTGGCAACCGCTGCTGGCGGCGGAATTTTCCAGCAATTGCACGGCGCTGCTGATGGGGATGGGCTGCTCGGGGTCTTGCAGCATCTTGCGGTTCAACCCGACCTTGGCCAGTTCGGTCTGCGGGTTCAGGCCCAGATGCTGGGCCACTTCCAGGTAGTTGGTCAATACGGCGGCGCGAACCAGGGTGGGCATTGTCGTGCGATTCCTTGTATGGGACGGCGTGCCGGCGGCGCGCGCGGACCCTGCGGGGCCGCCACTGATTGTAGGGGCTTACGTTTCGTCATGCAATGCGGTGTACGCGTGACGCGACAGCGCAAGCGAAATAGTCGCGCGCGCGCATGTGACGCTTGACAATTGACGCCAGCCGGTGCCGGTTCCAGTGCCGCTTTCGCTTCCGCTTCCGCCGGTGCTCAGCCCTGGCCGGGCTGGGCCTGCACGATCAATTGGTACAGGCGGGAGAAGTTGTTCTGGATCGGCGCGCCCGTGAGCGGGTCGCCGTTGGCGGAAAACGCCAGGTCGATCACGATCCAGTCCGATTCCGTCAGGTGGTGCAGCGCGGCCGGCATCACCACGTCCTCTTCCAGCTTCATATGATCGAAGAAGAATTTGCCGTATTCCTCCACCAGCAGCTGCAGCGCCGGCAGCGCGGGGGCGCCCTGGAATTCGTAGCGCGTCAGCGCATGTTCCAGCTCGCGCGTGAGCGCGGTGCCGCGCAGGTGCTGGCGCGTGAGTTCAAGCAGCGTGCTGTCGACGTCGTGGGTGCGCTGGCGCAGGCGCGCGAACAGGTGCTCCTCTTCCTTGGGGTGGTGCACCCGCTCCGGATAGTCGATCACATACAGCAGCATGGCGCGCATGATCTTCAAGTCGTGTTGCGCGTTGCCCTGGCCCAGGGTGCGCACGAACTGCTGCATGCAGTGGATCACGGCGGTCAGGTTGGTATGTTCCTGCTGGATGATGCGGACCACGTTTTCCCGGGGCGGCTGATTGGTGTACATGCGTTTTCCTTCGCAACAATACTTGAGTACACAAGGACTATAGGCCCCTGCACGGCAAATGAATGTGATCCAAGTCAAGCCGTGCCTGGCCAATCGCGGGTGGCGTGGGGGGCTGGCAAGCTGGGCCGGGCGTCCGCGTTGATCTTCATGCTACAAAATTTCTCTAACGCAAAATATTTATTTCCCCTCGTGGCCTTGCATCCGGCAAGGCACTTGATCGGTCGCAAGCGGAACGCCCGTATGTGAGCTATTGCTGCGCGGGAACAAGCATAAATTCGATCAAGGTCAATGCCTGTCGTGATGCCGTTGCTGGCGTGCTCGTGGGTGATTTTTCGAGACAATTTTGCCGTACGGAATCGTCTAAGATCGTTGCATGTCGTCTCATATGCGCTGGCCGCATAGCTGCCGGGACGTGGATCGCAGTGTTCAGGAGGTGAGCATGAAGATGCGTAACATGGGGGTCGCCAAGCGGCTTGGCCTGGGCTTCGGGGTGGTGTCGCTGCTGCTGCTGGTGGTGATCGCGCTGGGCTTGTCGAGCATGGGCCAGATCCAGCAGCGGCTGGACGATATCACCAAGGTCAACGACGTGGAAACCAAGCTCGCCGCGGCCATGGACTTGACGGTGACGGAGCGCGCGCTGGCCTTGCGCAACCTGATCCTGCTGAAGGAAGCCAAGGAAATCCAGATCGAGGTGGACCGCCTCGCCGCGCAAGGCAAGAAGTACGCGGCGGCGCAGGACAAGCTGGGCCAGATGTTCGCCATGCCCGGCACTTCGGCCGAGGAAAAGGACTTGCTCGAGCAGATCCGCAAGCAGGGCCAGTTGGCCTTGCCCTTCATCGACAAGGCGGCCGCGTTGGCGCTGGAACAGAAGCAGGATGAGGCCTTCCAGCTGCTGCGCTACCAGTTCCGGCCCGTGCAGAAAGCCTGGTGGGAACTGCTGCGCCGCTTGATCGCCGTGGAGGAGAAGCAGAACGACCTGGCCACCGCCGAAGCGGCCGGCGCCTACACGGCGGCCCGCACGCAGATGCTGGTGATCGGCGCGCTGGCGCTGCTGGCCAGCGCGGCGGCGGCCCTGTTGATCACCCGTGGCGTGGTGCGCCAGCTGGGCTGCGAACCGGCCGAAGCGGCCGCCATCGCCGGCCAGATCGCGGCCGGCAACCTGGCCATCACCATCGAGACGCGTGACGGCGACACCGACAGCCTGCTGCACGCCATGAAATCCATGCGCGACAGCCTGGCGCTGATCGTCACCCAGGTGCACAGCAGCACAGAGACCATCGCCACGGCGGCCGGGCAGATCGCGTCGGGCAACCTGGACCTGTCCTCGCGCACCGAGCAGCAGGCCGGCACGCTGGAGGAGACGGCGTCCTCGATGGAGGAACTGACCAGCACCGTGCGCATCAACAGCGACCATGCGCGCGCCGCCAACGGGCTGGCCGTGTCAGCCTCCGACGTGGCCGTGCGTGGCGGCGCCGTGGTGGCCCAGGTGGTCGACACCATGGCCGCCATCGACCTGTCGGCGCACAAGATCGGCGACATCATCGCCGTCATTGACGGCATCGCGTTCCAGACCAATATCCTGGCCTTGAACGCGGCCGTGGAGGCGGCACGCGCCGGGGAACAGGGCCGCGGCTTCGCCGTGGTGGCCACGGAAGTGCGCAACCTGGCCCAGCGCTCGGCTGCCGCCGCCAAGGAGATCAAGGAGCTGGTGGGCGACTCGGTCAACAAGGTGGAGGCGGGCAACCGGCTGGTGGAGCAGGCCGGATCGACCATGCACGAGGTGGTCGACAGCGTGCGGCGCGTGACGGAGATCATGTCCGAGATCATGGCCGCCAGCCAGGAACAGTCCAGCGGCATCGAACAGATCAACCAGGCCGTGATGCAGATGGATTCAGTGACCCAGCAGAACGCGGCGCTGGTGGAGGAGGCGGCCGCCGCCGCCCAGGCCATGCGCGACCAGGCCAACAGCCTGACCGAGGTGGTGGGTATCTTCCGGCTGGAGGCCGAGTCGGGACGGCCGCTGTTGCCGCCGGCGCCGGCGTTGCAAGTGCTGCCGCAACGGGCGGCGCCGGCCAGGGTGGCGCCATCCAAACCCGCGCCGGCCAGGAAGGCGCTGGCCGCCAGCGGTGCGCGCCGTGCCCATGGCGCCGCCGCGCCGGCCGACGCCGAGTGGGAGCAGTTCTGATCCGGACCATGGCGGTCCAGGCAAGGCAATCATGCCGGCCACGGGGCCGGCCAGGAGAACGCGATGAGCAAGTTGGAGAAGCTGGATGCGCTGCTGCGCAAGCCCGAACCGGCCCCCGGCCAGACGCCCCATATCTACTGGCATGCGGGCCAGGTCACGGCCCAGGCGCGCATGGGCGGCGTGGGCCGGCGCGCGGCCACCGTGTGGCTGACGGGATTGAGCGGGGCCGGCAAATCGACGCTGGCCTGCGCGCTGGAGAAGATGCTGGTGGAGGCGGGCCGCCCGGCCTATGTGCTCGACGGTGACAACCTGCGCCATGGCCTGAACCGGGACCTGGGCTTCACGCCGGAGGACCGGCAGGAGAACATCCGCCGCAGCGCTGAAGTGGCGCGGCTGATGAACGACGCGGGCCTGATCGTGATCGCCGCCTTCATCTCGCCGCTGCGGCGCGACCGCGAACTGGCGCGCGGCATCATCGGCGCCGACGATTTCATCGAAACCCACATCAGCACCCCGTGCGGCGTGTGCGAGGAGCGCGATCCCAAGGGCCTGTACCGCAAGGCCAGGGCCGGGCTGATACCGGAATTCACCGGCATCTCGGCGCCGTACGAGGCGCCCGAGCATCCGGCCCTGACCATCGACACGGGCGGCATGCCGCTGGCGCACGCCTGCGAACTGCTGTTTGAACACCTGGCCAAACGCTACATCTGACGCCATGCACGCGACCCTCACTCCCGCCGCGCGCTATGACGTTTTCAACGGCGACGCCGATGGCATCTGCGCGCTGCACCAGTTGCGGCTGGTGCGCCCGGCCGACGACGCCGTGCTGGTGACCGGCGTCAAGCGCGACATCGCGCTGCTGCGCCAGGTGCCCGCCGGCGCCCGCCATGTGGTGGTGCTCGATATTTCGCTGGACGCCAACACGCCCGAGCTGAGGCGCGTGCTGGACGGCGGCGCCACCGTCGACTACTACGACCACCACGCGGCCGACGACGCTTTTCCCCATCCCGGCCTGCGCCTGCACTGGGACCCGACGCCCGATGTGTGCACCAGCATCCTGGTCGACCGCCGCTTGGGCGGGCGTTACCGGCGCTGGGCCGTGGTGGGCGCCTTTGGCGACAACCTGATGGGCGTGGCCAGTACCTTGGCGCGCGGCGCCGGCGTGCGCGAGCGGGACGCGGCCGCGCTGGCGCAACTGGGCCAGGTCATCAATTACAACGCCTACGGCGACTGCGTGGCCGACCTGCATGTGGCGCCGGCCGCCCTGTACCGCGCGCTGGCGCCGTATGCCGACCCGCTCCAGTTCATCGCCGACAGCGAGGAATACCGCCTGCTGTGTGCCGGCTACCATGACGACTGCGCGCGCCTGCAGGCGCTGCGGCCGCACTGGGAGCGCAACGGCGGCGCCGTCTACCTGTTGCCGGACGCGCCCTGGGCACGCCGCATCAGTGGGGTGCTGGCCAACCGGCTGGCGGTGCAGCATCCGGGCGCCTCGTTCGCCATCCTGGGCGAGCGTGCCGATGGCAGCTACATGGTCAGCGTGCGTTCGGGCATGCCGGGCGCGTACAGCGCCTGCGACCTGTGCCGCCGCTTCGAGACGGGCGGCGGGCGCATGGCGGCGGCCGGCATCAACCGCCTGCCGGGCGCGCGGCTGGACCATTTCATCGACGAATTCCGCCAGCACTTCGAGCTGGAAGGCATGGCCTGCCAGGCCGGCTAGTACCGATTTTTCCGACACACCGTCAGTCCGTATGGAGAGCGCAATGAGTCCCGAATCACAAGCAGTCCAGCCAGGCAAGCGTCCGCGTCCCGTCATGATGATCCCGCTGCGCCGTTGCGGCAGCCACGCGCTGCGTCTGCGCCTGAACATGTCGCCGCAGTTCTATTCACCGTATCCCTTGCACATCGTCGATTTCATGCCGATGCTGCCGCTGTATGGCGACCTGGCCGACGACCGGGCCTATTTCCGGCTGGTGGTCGATGTGGTGGGCTTGCAGGCGGTGAGCATGGTCAAATGGCCGCAACTGGTGTTCGATCCGGTGGAAATCTTCGAGACTTTGCGCCACCAGCCGCGCAGCGTGCACCGCGTGGTGTGGGAACTGCTGCTGCGCTCGGGCGAGGCGCAAGGCGCCAGCGTGGTGATGGATAAATCGCTCGACAGCGTGCACTACGCCGCCGAGCTGATGGCGCTGTTGCCCGACATGCTGTTCGTGAACGTGGTGCGCGACCCGCGCGCGCAGGTGGCGTCGATGAACCGCGCCATCATCCACGACTTCGACACCTTGCTTAACGCCCGCACCTGGCTGGCCGCGCACCGCGCCGCCGATGCCGTGATGCAGCGCTTCCCGCAGCGCGTGCTGACCATCCGCTACGAGGACTTCCTGTCGCAACAGCAGGCCACGCTGCAGGCGCTGTGCCGCTTCATGGAGATCGACTACCAGCCGGGCATGCTGGATGTGGCGCATTCGCAGGAAGCGCGCCAGATATCGCAGTTGTCGGCGCTGTGGTCGTCGAACTGCTACGCGCCGATACCGGCCCATGCGGACAAGTTCAAGCAGCAGTTGTCGCAGGAGGAGATCGGCGTGATCGAGACGGTGACGGGTGAATACATGCGGCGCTATGGCTACACGCCGATGACGCCGGGCGCCACCGTCATCACGCCGGCCATGGTATTGCAGGCGAAAGTCCATTCGGACGCCGCGCGCGAGCAAGCCTGGCATGACCTGGAGCACGACAACTTCCGCGATTTCGCCTTGCGCCGCTGCCGCGCCGACTACCTGGCCAAGCTGCGCGAGCGGCTGGAGCACCAGGCCGGCCGACCGGCGCTGGGCGGCGCCCGCCCGCTGGCCGCGCTCGACCCGGCCGCGTTCGAGGTGACGGATTGACAGAACCCGGGACGTAACACGGTTTTCCCCGCTGGGAATATGGTGTTACGTCCCCGATTTTTCTTGGTGTTAGCGCAGCGTTTCCGTCAACACGCGGCCTTCGGCGGCCGCTGGCGGACGCACGTGCAGCAGGTTGGCCAGGGTGGGCGCCAGGTCCACCACTTCCGCATACTGGCCATAGTAGCCGGGCTTGATCCAGCGCTTACCCATGATCATCAGCGGCACGTTGGTGTCGTAGGCGTATGGCGAGCCGTGCGAGGTGCCGGTGGTGCCGGTGCCGAAATACCAGTACGGCCTGGTGACCACCATCAGGTCGCCCGACGCTTCGCGGTTCCAGGCGCGGCGCATCAAGGTGGCGATGCGGGTGCCGGCCACGGCGCCATGTTCGAACTGGGTGCGGGTGTAGACGTCGGCCACGCCTGCCTGCTGTTCGAGGTAGCGGGCGGCTGTATTCTCCACGTCTTCGCGGCGCAAACCGCTCTTGTCGATCAGCATATAGTCCAGGTGCACATTGGGCAGCGACCAGGCGTTCACCAGCTTGGCCTGGCCGTATTTCGACTCCAGGTGCTGGTTCAGTGCGGCGATCAGCTTGTCGCCGTCCAGGCGCTGGGCGTCCAGGTGCTGGCCCTGGGCGAATTCGGGCACGTTGGCAAAGCCATGGTCGGCCGTGAGCACCACCAGCACGTTATCGAGGCCGATACGCTGGTCCAGATAGCCGAAGAAGCCGGCCAGCATGCGGTCCAGACGCTGCAGGTGGTCGTGCGACATCTTGCTTTCGGGGCCGAACGCGTGGTTCACATAGTCGTGTGCCGACAGGCTCACGGCCAGCAGATCCGGTACACCGGCCGGGTTGGCGCCCAGCTGTTCGCCTTCGATGGCGGCGCGCGCGAAGTCCAGCGTCAGCTCGTCGAGGAAGGGGCCGCTCTTCAATCGCTTGTAGTAGTTCCCATCCAGTTCGCCGCTCTCGCTGTAGTAGGCGAAGGGGAAGGTGTTGCGCACGCCCGGCTTGGACGGCGTCAGGCTGTCGGCGGCGTCGCCCGCGTAGGCCGCGTCGGCCAGCAGCGGGGTCCACGATTTGCCGTAGTAGCGGTTCTGCGGCTTGCCGGCGTCGTAGCGTTGGACCCAGGCCGGGTGGTTCCGCATGTAATAGGTGCTGCTGGCGAAGTCGCCCGTGCTTTCCATGTACATGTAGGCGGTGCCCGTTTTACCAGCCAGCAGGATCGCGCCCCGGTCCTTGCCCGACACGGCCACCACCTTGGCGCGGTTGCCGGTAGCGTAGCGCAGTTCGTCGCCCACCGTGCTTACATGCAGGCGTGCGGGGGAAGTGCCGTCGTCGGCCTTGGTGGGGGCGCCGATGTAGTGGTAGTCGTGGTCTTCCGTGCAGTAGATGGATTGCTTGGTGACGGGATCGATCCAGTTGTTGCCGATGATGCCATGCTGGTAGGGATAGGCGCCGGTCAGCACGGCGCTGTGGCCGACAGCCGTCACCGTCACGCCGTGGGCCTGGTGGGCGTTGCTGTAGTAGGCGCCCTGGTCCATGAGGCGGCGCAGGCCGCCCTGGCCAAATTGCTCGCGGTAGCGCTGCACCTGCTCGTTGGGCAGGCCATCCACCACCAGCACCACCACCAGCTTGGGTTGCGCGGACGCGGCGACAGGCGGCGCGGCGGGCGTGGCCGCGTGCGCGCCGGCGCCGGTCAGGCAGCAGGCCAGCACCAGGGTACGCAGCAGGGGCAGGGGAGTGGACCGATTTTTCATGTGTGTGTTCGTGGTTGGAAGGAGTGGAGAAGATGCCGCGACGTTGAGCGCGCGCTGCTGCAGCGTACAGGATGGAAATGACAATTCCGTGACATGGAAAGCTTCACCTTGTTTCAATCGAGCAACAATTCTAATACTGAAATCGCAATATTGTCATATTCCATTGTTAAACTGTTTTAACAAAAAACGCACACCCGTGCGATTTGTTAAATGGGGAAATAATGAAAAAGACTGGACTGATGGCCACTAGCCTGGCTCTGGCAACTATGGCAACGCTCGTGAGCGCACCCGCGCACGCATGGCAGCAAGAAACCCACCGCCGCATCGTACTGGACGCGGTGACCTTCATGAAGAACAATCCGGGCAGCACCAACTACAACAAGCTGGTGGCGGGCGTGACCCGGGCCGGCTACAGCGTCGACCAGTTCGCGCAGGCGCTGGGCCAGGGCGCCTACGATGTGGACGACTTTGCCGACACCTACATCTGCGGCGCCACCACCGGCAATTGCCAGATGGCGCCCGTGTGGGGCCTGGGCTCGGGCATCGTCAAGTACACCTCGTACTGGCACTTCCAGAACCACACTTCCGGCAAGGACGTGCATGGCAATCCGTTCGGCGGCTACAACTACGCCAAGCTGACGGTGGCCGGCGATATCGACAACATGGCCGCCAGCTGGCTGTATGGCGACTACCTCGATGACGGCGCCGGCGGCAACGGCGGCTGGTTCGGCGACGGCACCAAGTACAACAGCTATGGTCTGACGGAAGCGCACTACCGCTTTGGCGGCGTGTCCAGCAACAGCCAGTACGCCGATTTCGAAACCATGCCGTTCCAGCCGATCGACAATCTGGGCCAGTACTGGTTCCAGCAATTCCTGGCACAGCCGACGGCGCAAAGCCTGGGCTTCACGCTGCACACCACCGACCTGCTGCAGCCGCACCACACCTGGACCACCTCGGCCAACAACCACTCGTCGTGGGAGCAGTGGGTGCAGGACTACTACGACAGCGAGCACCTGAACGATCCGGCGCTGGTGGCGGCGGCGATGGCCGACTTTACGCCGGTGGCGCCAGCGGCCGTCGATATCCGTCCGTTGCTGACCCAGGGCGGCACCTACTCGTACGCCAATGGCGGCATCGTGCTGTCGTCCACCGACCAGAATGACCGCCGCCGCGTGGGCCAGCAGATGATTCCGCACTCGATCGCGATGGTGGTGCATGTTCTGAACCGCGCCGCCGAGCGTTTGGCGAACTAAGCGCCATGATGATCCGGACTACAGGCTGGCGCCGTCGTGCGCTGACGGCCACACTCACAGCCGCGTTGTCGTTCGCGCCCGTACTGGTGCCATGCAGCGCGCAGGCGGCCGTGGCCTACCGCCTCAATGACCCCGTGCTGGCCGCGCGGATAGATGGAGCGCCGCTGCTCGCGTTCAGCGTGGACGCGTTGTGGCGCACGGCGCGCCAGGGCGACGCCAAGGCCAGCCGCAGTGCAGTGCTGGAGCAGGCCGTCGTCAACCGCCTGTTGGCCGGATCGGCGCGCGCGACCTATGGCGAGGCGACGCTGTTCGCCAGCCAGCGCGTGGCGTTCGCGCATAACGTGATGGTGGACGACCAGTTGGTCGCCACCTTGCGTGGCCTGTACGGCAAGGAGCTGGAGCAGGCCATGCAGCGCCTGCCGGGCGCCAGCCTGGCCGGATTGGTGACGGCGCAACCGGCCATCACGCCGGCCATGCTGGACGTCGTGTTCGGGCGCCCCGGCCAGTTGCGACTGGAGTACACGCTCGATGCCGGGCAGCTGGCGCGCGCGCAGGACGTGATCGTGCTGCGTTACCAGCTGCCGCAAGGGCCTGCCGGCACCATCACCCTGGCCGACGTGTACCGGCGCCAGAACGTGCAGGGCAGGGTGGCGCTGTTCGGGCGCCAGTCCTCCCACCTGCAACAGCAGGCCATGCTGGCGCTGGCGGCGTTGTATGTGCAGCACTGGAGCGCGCAGCGCTTTGGCGCCGCCGCCATGGCCGACCTGCGGCGCGTGCTGGACGAGCAGGACACGGTGCAGGCCTTGCAGCAGTTGCACGGCATCGGCAACGATATCGACGCGGCCAGTCCCGTCGTCAAACAATTGTCGGCCCAGGTGAGCGCGGGCGAGATCGAGCAGTATTACCGCCATCATCGCGAGGAATTCCGCCGCATCGAGAAAGTGAAGGCGCGCCATATCCGTCTGCTGGATGAGCGCACGGCACAGACGGTGGCCGGACAGTTGAGCGGCGGCGCCGATTTTGGCGCGCTGGCACGCCGCTATTCGTCCGCGCCGGATAGCCAGACCGGCGGCGAACTGGGATGGCTGCAGCACAGCGGCGCGCCGGACTGGCTGGCGCAGCTGGCGTTCTCGCAGGCCGAGGGCCAGCCTTCGCGCCCGATCCGCAGCCCGGTGGGGCCGAACGACAAGGCGGTGTGGGAGATCGTGCTGGTCGATCAGCGCGTGGAGGGTTATCAGGACCCCGCGTCCGAAACGGTGCGCTATGTGGCCGGCAACGCGGTGGCGCGTGAGAAGGCGGCGGCCCAGCTGGCCGCGCTGCGCCAGCGCCTGCTGGGCGCGGCCCGCATCGACATCAACCGCAGCATATTGGATCAGCCGCTGCGTGTGCTGGAGTCGCGGTCATGAGGCGCGCGGTGATCGTGGCGACCGTGGTGGCCGCCGCAGTGGCGGGCTGGGTGGCCTGGCCGTCCATCGCCCGGCAGGCCGGC
Organism: Rugamonas apoptosis; assembly: GCF_014042355.1. Taxonomy (GTDB): domain Bacteria; phylum Pseudomonadota; class Gammaproteobacteria; order Burkholderiales; family Burkholderiaceae_D; genus Rugamonas; species Rugamonas apoptosis. The sequence continues at coordinate 72,346 of NZ_JACEZU010000010.1, read as the reverse complement.
ATGGTGGGTGGCATCGGCGCCGCCCCCGCGCGCGCGGGTGGCGCGGACGCGGGCACGGGCGGCCGGCAATGGTTCGAAGCCGTGCCGGAGCACGATGCGCAGTTGCAGCGGGTGCCATTGACGCCCGTCGACAGCAGCGGTTCCGCGTGGCTCAGCATGGCCGATGCGCGCGAACATGGCGACGCGCGCACGCCCCCTATACAGCGCGACGAAGCCCGCACGCCACCCACGGCGGCGGAACTGGCCGATCCCCAAGCCTATCAACAGTACCAGCAGGGGCAGCAATTGCGCGTGCTGGGCGCGTTCGCGGGAGCGGCGGCGGCCGAGCTGCCGCGCTTGCAGGCGGACATGGAGCGGGGCCGCGCAGCCGGCGTGCCGGCCGAACAGATCGCCAAGGTGGAGGAGAAGATACGCCGCATCGAACAGCAGCGCCGTCGCATCTTGCGTGAGCATCCGGAGCTGGCCGGCGCGGCCTCGCACTGAGCTCAGGTGGATTTTGCGCGAATAGCGGGAATGCCCATGGATATCGTCTGGGTGTGACAAAGTGTGTACTTTACAATCTGGCAAGCTGCTATCCTGCCGACGGCGGCGTTCAGCCTTGAGCTGATGTGGTTGGCATAGCAATTAACGGTATCGCGGCCACTTTCGGGCGTTCGGTGAGTACATCCAGCTTGGAGTAATGCGTGTAGGTGTTGAGGAAATGAGAGATGCATTAAGGAAGAAGGTGATTGCGGTTTGCGACGAGAAAATAGCCAAAAAGGGGCCAGGTGTCGGACTGTCTTTTTACGCCTTTTTCGCTAACAAAAATGACAATCCTGAGTTGCTGATGGAAGCCGCGGAATGGTGGATACGCGAGCATGAACTGGACCATTTTGAAAAAGCGACGAAGATCAAAGAAATGGTTCAGCAGGCGGACCGTAACCGGGCAGCAGCGGACCATTAAACTCGTTTGTAAGGAGCAGCATGATTCACCGTGAACGACTCACCGCAACAATCGACGGCGACTTTGTCGTTTTCCTCATCGGCATGCGTCTTAATCAGCCATGGAAGGTGCACAAGTGGTGGCCAGTTGCCGCCGCGATGCCCGGGATGATTAGCGAGCTGCGGCGCCAGCCCGAATTGGGCTTGCTGCATGCGGAGATGTGGTTTTCAAGGACGCTCATCATGGTTCAGTACTGGCGCTCAATGGACCAATTGATGGCCTATGCCACCAGCAAGGAGGCGGCTCATCTGCCGGCGTGGAAAGCGTTCAATCAGTCCGTCGGTACTGATGGAACAGTCGGCATCTGGCACGAAACCTTCGCCGTAGCTGCCGGGGCCTACGAGAGTGTATATGTCAACATGCCTGCCTTTGGGCTGGGCCGTGCCGGCAGTCTGGAAGCGGCGACTGGGCGCAAGCAATCAGCGGCGAACCGGCTCGGGCGTAGCCCACAAGCCTGAGTAGCGCAGCAAGAAGCGTCCTCTATAAGGGGCGACTTCTGCAGTGTCATGACAAACCGTGAAATTTTTATACAAGCAAGATGCGATTTTGACTATCTTTGGCCGTGTTCGCCAAGACCCGCCGTTCGCTGATAAAACTACTAAAATTTGGAGCAACGATTTTGAGTGAGATAATCGTTTTGCGAATTTCCGATGATGACAGTGTGCTTTTGGATGGGGTGACACTGCGATCAACAAATGAGGTTGCGGAAGCTCTGGTAAAAATTAGAGACCAAGAACCAGATGCAACTATTTCCATTGAAAAAGATGATTCCACTCATTACGAGGCTATTGGCAAAGCTATTTATGGAGCGCAGCGAGCGGGTTTTTTCGCTGAGCGACTGCGTATTCTTATCGCTGGAAAACCTTTGCCATGACTGGCGCGGCTAACGACATTAGCTGACGTTGGGTTGCCCGGAAAAGGCGGCATAATTAAACAAGAATAGACGAATATGACTACCTTTCTAACTCGGAAGCCTATCGCTTCATTAACGCGGGCAGACCTCGAAGCATTTCCGATTTGGGAGTTTGCCACGGACGAGGAAGGTCATCCTGGCCGTGACGAGACGTGGGTTCGACCGTCAAAGGCGAGTTTGATACCTTTGGATTCATATTCACTTTCTATACGTGCGCAATTTCTGACGCCAACAGGAAACCTGCTCCACGGTTTTATCAGCGTAAATACGGTTGGAGAGTTTGAGACTGTGCACGGCGCTATTTTTACAAATAGCGATTATGTTTTCATACCTTGGCCAGGCTATGGCGGCGCGAAGCAAAGCGCTGCGGAGGCGGCTGCGCAACTATCTCTCGCGATACAGGACCTTTTCCCTCTGCACTTTAGGCTTGCCCTGCCGCTGGAGGGGGAATCAACTCCGCGCAACGGCATTTATGCGTTTCAATGACTAGCTTAAATCCATCCAAGGTGACAATGGGGGATCTTCCAGATAGGGAAAATGCTATCTGGACAGGCTTGGCTGAGAGCGGCCAGAAGCCGCCCTATAACTTTCCTAATAATTCTGACTGTTCGAAAGCAATGAATATACCCAAGACAGTGATAATAGGCGTGTTCAGTGCTGTGGTAAATCCTCTCGTCGCCTTTATCGTACACACTGCCTTTGAGGATTTTTCTGGTTCAGTTCAGTGGCTCGTTGTCGTCATGATTGGACTGTCAACAGGGATGTTGGAAGGGATCTTTATCGGACGACCGTGGCATAGAACTATCGGCATTGGTACTTTTATCGGCACACTGATATTATGGTCGCCGGTAGTGATGGCCACATACGGATTTGCTTTACTGGCGCTTCCCTTGTTGGCCGCCTTTGCAGTGCTTGTTTGGTTCGGTGCGAAGCTTGGAAATAATCTGCGGGCGAAAGTGTCTGCTGTGCGATAGCAGTCTTGTCGTGTCACGGCGAGGAGCAGACCATTTCAAAAAATAGTCAGATGGTTGTCACGGATATAGAGATACCAAGTATGAAATTGAAGTTATTTAGCCTCGGCGCGCTTATGCTGTGCACATCGGTTGTTTTCCAATGCCGCCACAAGCGGTGACGTAGACATCACCGCTGCCGCTAACAGATTTGTGGTTTGCGTTTCATTGCAACACTCCTCCTGCCTAAGCAGTAAATAGTGTTGCGTCGACCGGTTGAATCAGCAGGCGACGGCTGACGCGCCATATACCACCTATACCACCTACACCAATTAAGCATGCGTCGGTCCGGCCATTCCCAACGCACAATCAACCTTGATGCCGTGATATCTCACTGTGCGCTCCAGCTCCGCGCGGCTCGGCCATAACGCCAGTAGTGACAAAACGGAGATTTATTGGAATTTCCCTCTTGACCCTCACCCAACGTCAGGCTCCAACCTAGCTGCACGCACGAAGAAAGGAGCATCCCGATGCTGTTGAAAATTGGTGAACTTGCCAAGCACACAGGCTTGACGGTGCGCGCGCTACACCACTATGACGCCATTGGCCTGCTCACGCCTTCTGCGCGCTCCGATGCCGGCTACCGGCTCTACAACCGAACCGATATCGCCCGGCTGCATCACATCCAGGCCTTGCGCAAGTTCGGCATGTCGCTAGCCGAAATCGGGGCTTACCTGGCCAGACCTGACCTGCCCCTCGCCACCGTCGTTGCCCAGCAAATTGCCATGCTGACGCGGCAAATCGACCAGGCGAACACCTTGCGCGCGCGCCTGTCCGATTTGCATCAGCAATTGACACAGGGGCAGGAGCCTGAGCTGGCCGATTGGCTAACTACTTTGGAGCTCATGACGATGTACGATAAATATTTCTCGAAAGACGAACTCAAGCAATTGCCCCTCTATAACGCCACCGCCGCTGTGAATGCGGAATGGGCCGCATTGGTGGAGTCGGTGCGCGCGCTGATGGACTCTGGTGCCGGGCCGGACCATCCGCAGGCACAGGCACTCGCAAACCAGTGGATGACGATGGTGGTGCGCGATACCGCCGCCAACCCTGTGCTGTTCGCCAAACTGAACACAATGCACGAGCAGGAACCGGTAATGCAGAACAAGACCGGCATCACGCCCGCGCTGATGCAGTTCGTCATTGCGGCCTCCGGCCAGCATAAGCTGTCCATCTACCGCAAGTATCTGTCGGACGAGGAGTTCACTTTTCTACGCGCCAACATTGGCAAGCGCGCCTCGGAATGGCCATCGCTGATCGCCCAAGTGCAGAGCGCGATGGACAAGGGCTGCGCACCGAACGCCCCGGAAGTGCAGGTACTGGCGCGTCACTGGTTCGAGCTGTTCCGCTCCTTCGCTGGCGACAATCCGTCAACCCAGCAGAAAATCCGCGACGCGCTCACCAATGAACCGGGACTGACCAATGCCGGCTTTGTCACTGCGGCGATGCGCGATTTTATGCGCGCGGCGATGGCTTCGTTACGGCCGCACTAAGTCCCGCGCTGCGAGGGCGCGCGACCGCGGCGCGCTCAGTTGACGCACAAGGTGTGCAGGAAATTCAGGTGCTGGCTGACGGCGCCCCGTTCGGCGCGCCGCAGCGGGTCGCTGTCTTGGGCGAACTCGTCGCGAATGGCCAGGCACTCGGACAGCGCCGCTTCCAGCGCACGCAGCATGCCGGGCAGGCCCGCTTCGTCATACCACACGGGCAGCAATTGCATCAGGGCTTGCACGGCTGCTTGTTCAGACTGCATCAGCACATGGTCGGTGGTCAATGTGGCGCTCACTTTCTTGGTTCGGCGCGATCGCGACGATCGCCGGCGGCCCGCGCCAGGCGGCGTGGTGACTGCCAAACCAGTATAGACCATTTCACGGCTAAAGTTTCCATAAACAAACATATGTTGTGTTTGTGATCATTTTGTGTTGCGCTTTTGACGCAAGTCCGCGCCGCCCGCCCGGCGTACTTCTGCGCTGTATCAATGGCCGCTTCGGCGCGGCCGGTATCGTCAATGGAGGCGCCGCCCGCGGCGGCGTGACGAGACCCTGCACAGGAGAAATTCGATGGTTACCACCGCACATACCCATGTCATTCCGGGCAGCACGCAGACGGCGCTGGCAGGCGCCGTGGCACTGGGGCCGGTTGATCCCGAGCAGATCATCGAAATCACCGTGCGCCTGCGGGCGGCGCCGGATCGCCAGACGCCCGACCTCCAGGCGCTGGCCGCCGACCAGGCGCCCACCAGCCGGCGCTACCTGAGTCGCGAAGCCTACAGCCAGCGGCACGGCGCCAGCCATAGTGACGTAGTGACCGTGGAAACGTTCGCACGCCAGCACGGCATGGCCGTGATCCAAAGCGATGCCGGGCAGCGCCGCGTGGTGTTGTCGGGCAAGGCCGCGGCCATGGAGCATGCGTTCGGCGTCCAATTGCAAGACTACGAATTCCCGGACGGCACCTACCGGGGCCGCGAAGGCGAATTGCATGTGCCGCCCGAGCTGGCCGGGGTGGTGGAGGGCGTGTTCGGGCTGGACGACCGTCCCGTGGCCACGCCCAAGCTGCAGCGCATGGTGCCGGACGGTATGGCGCAGGCCGCCGCCGTCGGCACCGCGTTCACGCCGCCCCAGCTGGCCAGGCTGTATAACTTCCCGCCGGGGCTGGATGGCACGGGCCAATGCATCGGCATCATCGAGCTGGGCGGCGGCAGCCGGCCGCGCGATTTGAAGACGTATTTCCAGGAGCTGGGCTTGCCGCTGCCGGTGGTCAAGGTCATTTCCGTCGACCACGCCAAGAACCGTCCCACCACGGCCGACGGCGCCGATGGCGAAGTGATGCTCGACATCGAAGTGGCGGGCGCCATCGCGCCCAAAGCCGTGATCGCCGTCTATTTCGCGCCCAACTCGGAGCGGGGCTTTTTGGACGCCATCACGGCGGCCGTGCACGACAAGGTGAACCGGCCGTCCGTGCTGTCGATCAGCTGGGGCGCGCCGGAGTCGCGCTGGACCGGGCAAGCCATGACGGCCTTTGAACAAGCGTTCGCGGAAGCGGCTGCCATGGGCGTGACGGTGTTGTGCGCGGCCGGCGACAACGGCTCCGCGGACGGCGAGACGGATGGCCGCCAGCATGTGGACTTTCCCGCCTCGGCGCCCCACGCGCTGGCCTGCGGCGGCACCCGCCTGGACGTGACGCCCGACGGCGCGACCACGGAAACCGTGTGGAACGAAGGTCCTAACAGCGCCACCGGCGGCGGCTTCAGCGCGTTCTTCCCCCGTCCCGATTACCAGACCGTGCTGGGCGAGGAGGTGACCATGCGCGGCGTGCCGGACGTGGCTGGTGACGCCGACCCGGCCACCGGTTACCGGGTGCGGGTGGATGGGCGCGAGCTGGTGTTTGGCGGCACCAGCGCCGTATCGCCACTGTGGGCCGGCTTGCTGGCGCTGGTCAACCAGCAACTGGGGCACCCGGTGGGCTTCATCAACCCGCTGTTGTATGGATCGCTGCGCAGTCAGGGCGTCACCCGCGACATTACGGTGGGCAACAATGGTGACCAGCAAGCGGCCAGCGGCTGGGATGCCTGCACGGGCTGGGGTTGCCCGGATGGGCAGAAACTGCTGCAAGCCTTGAGCAGCTAGCAGCTGGCAGCTAGTAGTTCGATAGTTAAGGCGGTTGCTAGTTAGTTTCCGTGCGGCAAATAAGTGTGGCGTTCATGCAAGCAACTTCGTGCTACTTGTCTGGATTTTGGGAAATATGAGGTAAAACGCTGTTACAATGTGTGTGAGTTAGTGTTCTTATTGGTCACTAGCTGGCGCGGGCGCGATCAGCGTGCCGCGCAGCGCGTTTTGCCTCTTTTTCCGGAGCCGACTATGCAGATGAACGGACCGTCCTTCGCGGCCACCGTAACCGCGACTGGCACATACCCCGAGCGTACCCCTACCACGGATCAGATTGCGTCCCGCCATACGGCGGCGGCGCACGCCCATCCGGCCATTCCGGCCCAGGACGGGGCGAATGTCGTGCCGGTGCAATATGCGGCCGCCTCGCAGACGGGCACCGATGTGGCGCGCAAAACTGCCGATGATGCCGCACGCCAGGCCCGGGAGCAATTCGACGCGGCCCTGCAACGCCTGGCCAGCCGGCCTGAAACCCAGATTCTGCAAGCGCGCCTGGCGGGCCAGGTGCGTCCGGTGGCGGACCCGCAGTCCACGCCGGCCGCCAATGACAGCGAGGCGGCCAAGCCGGCCAAGCCGGCGCCCGCGCCAGTGCTGGCAGAAACCGGCGACGACATGGCGGCCGATACCAATCACGACGGCAAGATCAGCGACGATGAGCGCATGCGCTATGTCGCGCCCCTCACTTATCGCAGCAGCGATCGGCAGGCGGCGCTCACTGACAGTCCGTCCGCCTTCTCGCTGGCCGAAGTTAATCGCGCCTACGGCCAGGTGGCGGCCCAAGCCATCGCGGCCTGACGGCGCGTCCGTCCCGATAGCAACGCCGAGGCCGCCAACGCGCGGCCCATGCGCAACCGTGGCCGCCAACGCGCGACCCGCCCGACCGTGGCCACCATCGCGCCACCCAGATCGCACCGTGGCCGCCTTGCGCGGCCACTTTCACATTCAGCGCCGGCGTTGCAATGCTGGCTTAGTCCTTGAAGCTCGCTTCGCGCTTGGCCATGCCAGCCATCATCGCTTCCTGCAAATCATTGGACATCAGCATGGCCGCGTTCCAGGTGGCCACGTAATTGAGGCCGTCGGCCACGCTGTGGTCGCGCGCGTAGCTGATCATCTCCTTGCAGCCGCGCACCGACAGCGGCGACTTGCTGGCGATCACGGCGGCGATCTCGCGCACGCCCGCGTGCAGCGCTTCCTTCGATTCGAACACGCGGTTGACGAGGCGGATCTCGCGCGCCTCGGCTGCGTCCACCTTGCGCGCCGTGTAGGCCAGTTCGCGCGTGATGCCTTCGCCGATCAGGCGCGGCAGGCGCTGCAGCGTGCCCACGTCGGCCGTCATGCCGATGTCGATCTCCTTGATGGTGAAATAGGCGTCGGCCGAGCAGTAGCGCATGTCGGCGCAGGTGATCAGGTCGATACCGCCGCCTACGCAGGCGCCATGGATGGCCGCCAGCACGGGCTTGCGGCAGCGTTCCAGGCTGGTCAGGGTGTCCTGCAGGTCGAGGATGACCTGGCGCAGCGCTTCGCGGGTGCGGCCATCACAATCGTTACGGATCTGGCCGCCCAGGCCCATCATCATTTGCAGGTCGATACCGGCCGTAAACAGCTTGCCGTCCGCTTCCAGGATGGCCACGCGCGCCTCGGGCGTGGCGTCCACCCACTGGAATGCCTTGCGCAGTTCGTGCCACATGGCCAGGTTCATGGCGTTGGCCTTGTCGGCGCGGTTCAGCCTGACGACGGCGATGTGGTCTTCCAGGTGTACGGTCAAGGTTTCATAGGTCATAGCGGTCCTTTCGTGCCATGTTGATGGCGGGGAGGTTGGAGAAATTCAGGCAGCGGCCTTGCACATCAGGGCCAGCACGTCCAGGTAGCCGGGCGGTTCGGCGCACAGGCCGCGGGCGCGCAACAATCGGTGCGTCGCTTGCAGGCGGAAGTAGGGCACGGCCGGCATCAAGTGATGTTCGATGTGGAAGTTCACCCGCAGCGGCGCCACCGTGGCGCGGGCCAGCAGGCCGGCGCGCGTGGTGCGGGTGTTGCGCAGCATGTCCGTGCTCTGCTCGGTGCAGCCATGTTCGGCCATGGAGCGGATGCGCATGTACAGGCTGTAGGTGGTGAAGTAGGCGGCCAGCCAGGCCAGGTAGAGCCAGGCGTGGCCGCTGGCGGCCAGCACGCCCAGCAGCAGGGCCTGGAACAGCCAGTATTTCCAGCTGTTGCGGACCAGATCGCCCAAGCGCTTGCGCCACGTGCGGCCCGCCTGCGGCAGGCGTTCCACGTCGCTGGCCACGGTCCAGCGCAGCACGCCCGCGTTCATCAGCAGCAGGCCCAATTCGCGCTTGAGGCCGGAGATGCCGGCCATGTCGCGCAGCAGCTTGCGCGCCAGCGAGGCGGGCGTGGTGGGGAAGGGCGCGGCCAGGCTGCGGTCGGTGTCCTCGGGCGTGCCGGTCTTGACATGGTGCTGCAGGTGGTGGCGCCGGTAGCGCCGCAAGTCCACGCCGATGGCGCTGCCGCAGGCGTAGTCGCCCACCAGTTCGTTCAGGCGGCGGCTCTTGAACAGCGTGCTGTGGGAGGCATCGTGCATCAGGATCGCCAGGCTCAGCTGGCGTCCGCCCAGCACCAGGATCACCAGCAGCCAGGTGAGCGGATGGGGCCAGCGCGCCAGCGCCACGAAGCACAGCGCGATCACGCCCCAGGTGAACAACACGGCGCGCCAGCCCATCAGGTCGGAACGGGCCGTGAGGGCGGCGATTTCGTCAGCGCTGAAGATGTCGCTGCGTTTGCGCTTGGGCGGCGCGTTGCCGGGGTTGGTCATGGTTGGGGTCTCCGTTTTTTTATGGTTGTGGCTTGCCGTAGTCCGTCCAGTTCCGCATGGGGCGGGCACCTCGCTGCGCAGTGCTTGAACGAGCATGGCCTGATCCCCGGCTCCAAAAGACCATGGTGGGCCATTTCCAAAATTAGGTCAAGCGACCGATTTTATTATTTCGTGCCATCAAAGGCAAAATTGACATTTCACCAAAAGGCCAGCAGTATTGCCCAACCATTTATCCAGCCTCCCCGACATGACACCGACCCGTATCGCCGCTTTGCTATCCCTCTGTTTCAACGTCGCCGCACCGGCTTGGGCCGACGTGGACGCGCCCATCACCACCGTGACCTTGTACCCTGGCAGCGCCATGGTGGAGCGCAGCGGCCAGGTGCAGCCCGGCACGACGCACCTCGACGTCAGCGGCCTGCCGGCCGGTTTCGATTTGCGCACGCTGCGGGTGCAAGCTTCGGCTGGTATCCAGGTGGGCCAGATCGTCACGCGCGACGTGGGCAAAGAGGAGGCGGCCAACGTCCGCCAGGCTGAGCTGGAAGCGCGCATCCAGACGCTGCAGGACAGCAAGGACGTGCTCAACGTGGACGCCAAGTCGGCCGCGCTGGTGCAGAACTACCTGGAACACTTGAACGGCGCCGGGCCGGCCGACCGCGCGCCGGTGGCCGCCGACGGCAAGGCCATGGGCGCCATGCTCGATACCATCCGCCGCGGCGCGCATGACGCCTTCAGCCAGATCCAGCGCACCCAGGTGCAGGTGCGCGAGATTGACCGCAAGATCGCCGTGCTGCAGGGGGAGCTGGATAAGGTACGGGGCGGCGGGCGCGAACAACGCAGCATCAGCGTGCAACTGGCCGTGCGCCAGGCGGGTACGGTACGGCTGTCCTACCAGGTCAACGGCGCGGGCTGGAAACCGGCCTACCGCGCCAGCCTGGACGCGGCCGCCTCGCGGGTGGAGCTGGAACGGCTGGCCAGCGTGTCGCAAAAGACGGGCGAGGATTGGAATGGCGTTACGCTGAAACTGTCGACGGGCCAGCCACGCCGCTCGCCGGACGCGCCGGACCCGCAACCGCGCCTGCTGTCCTATTACAAGCCGGCGGCCCTGAACAAGATGGCCGAGGCGTCAGGCTATGCGCCGATGGCCGCGCCCGCCCCGGCGCCGATCGCCATGATGACCAGAAGTGCGGCGGCATCGGACTACTACATCGCGCCCGTGATCGAGGAGCAGGGCATGTTCGACACGGAATTCAGCGTGCCCAATCGCGTCACCTTGCCGGCTGATGGACGCGAAGTGACGGTGGCGCTATCGAGCCAGCCGGTGGCGGTTACCCAGCGCATCCGCGTGGTGCCGCGCCAGGACAAGGCCGCCGTGGTGACGGCCGAAGCGGCGCGCCCGGCCGGCGTGTGGCTCGCGGGGAATGTGCAGTTGTTCCGCGATGGCGGCTATGTCGGCGCCACGCACTGGAACCCGCAGGCGTCGGAGCGGCTGGTGCTGCCGTTCGGGCGCGACGAGTTGATCCGGGTGGCGGTGGACCGGGCCAGCCAGCAGTCCGGCACGGGCGGGCTGTTATCCCAGCACGGCGAACGCGAGGTGACGGACGTGTACACCATCACCAGCGCCCACACCGCACCGGTGCGATTGCTGGTGCTGGAAGCGTCGCCCGTCAGCACCTCCGACGAAATCAAGGTGCGTACCACGTTCGCGCCGCAGCCCACCGTGACGGGATGGGAGCAGCGCCAGGGTGTGGTTGGTTGGGACCAGCAACTGGCGCCGCATGAAACGCTGAAGATCAGCGCCGGCTACGCCATCAGCTATCCGAAGGAAGGCACCGTCATCGGCCTGCCATAAACAATTCGGGACGTAACACATTACGCGAGCGCAGCGTGTTACGTCCCGATTTTATGCGCGGCCGCCGGTTGGGGCGGGGAGGGGATTACCAGTCGTCGCTGCCGCCACCACCGCCGCCGCCGCTGTTGTCGTCCCACGAACCGCTGTCGCTGACGCCGAAGTCGTTACCGCCCATGTCGTTACCGGCCTGGTTGCGCTGGGCCGGGTCATCGTAGACGATGTCGTTGCGGGTGTCGCCGTGGCCGCGTTCGCGGTTGGCGTTGTCACCCTCGGTGAAGTGGCGCATCAGCGCTTCGCCCGCCACCACGCCGGCGCCAACCGCCGCACCTGTGGCCAGGCCGCCCATGATGCGCGAACCCATGCCGGGACCTTGTGGCTGGCCCATATTGGCGCCTTGCTGGCCCCAGCCCTGCGGCTGGCCGTAGCCGGGGTTGTACCCCTGCGGCGCGCCGGGCGCATAAGGCGCCATGCCGGCCGGGCCTTGTGCCTGGGCCTGGCGGCGCGACATGAAGCGGCTGGCCAGTACGATGAAGCCCACCAGGCCGGCGCCCAGGATCAGCAGCATGCCCCAAGGCAGGCCGCTATCGGCGGGGCGGGGCGCTGGTTGCTGCTGGCCATAGTTGGGGCGCGCCGCAGCGGCCGTGGCGGCCGCGCCGCGCTGGGCGGGAGTGGGCTGGGACAGCACCAGGCGCAGTTTTTCCACCGTGCCTGGTTTGGCGAACGGCAGGCCGGGGGCCAGTTGTTCGGCCTTGCTCAGTTCAGCCTGGGCCTGGCTCATCTTGCCTTGCTTGGCCAGCAGTTCCGCTTCCACGAAGTGGGCTTTGCCGCTGTTGGGGTGATCGCGCAGCACCTGGTCCATCATGGCCTGCGCTTCCGTGTATTTACCCGCCTCGGCGGCAAGATACACTTCGTGCATGGTGGGATCGGCCGCGAACACGGGGGCGCTCAGCGCCAGCGCGGACGCGATCAGGGTGGTGCGGACGAATTTAAGTGCAGTCATGGTTAAAACCTCCGTGAGAGATGGGCACCAGATAGGGGTGGCGGCGGATTTTACAAGAGACGGCGTGCAAGTGTGATTTTTTCCTCATGTTAATATTTGTTTATGGCAATATTTTGGCCGTTTTGATCTAGATCAAGTTATTTTTTGATTAGAGTCAATACACTGTTCATCTTCCCCAGTCTACCCTCATCGCTGTCATCATGACCACACCACCGCTGCCACCGGACTTGTCGCCGCTGGCGGATGCCTCGCCCGGCCATGGCGCGCTGCAGCGCCGCAACAGTATGGCCGATAACCCATGCGACCCCGATTTCGGGCCGTATGCGCACAATTGCGACTTGTTGCAGGCCGGCGGCGCCTTGCCCGGTGGCGCTCCCCACGACCAACCGGATGGCCGGCCCGGCTTCGCCTGGGCCGTGCTGGACGCGCTCGATGAGCGCGTGGCCGTGCTCGATAGCAGTGGCATGGTGGTGGCCATCAACGCGGCCTGGCGCCGCCACGTGGCGGCGGACGGCGCTGCCGGCGCCGCCTGCGCCGCCGTGGGCAGCGATTTCCTGGTCCAGTTCCTCGCGGAGCTGGACGGCGGCGCCGGCGCTGGCGCGCAGGGCGTCCATGACGGCGTCCGCGATGTGTTGGCGGGCCGGCGCGACAGCTATAGCCTGGCGTACCGCTGCGACCTGCCGCGGCCGGACAGTTGGTTCCGTCTGCACGCCGTGCCTGTGGGGCAGGGCTGGCCTGGCGCCATCGTCACCGTGGCCGACATCACGGACGCGCGCCGCAACGAGGAAGCGCTGCGCATCGCCACCATCGCGTTTGAAACCACGGAAGGCATGCTGGTGACGAACGCCGATGGCGTGATCCTGCGCGTCAACCAGGCCTTCACGGCCATCACCGGCTACGCGCAGGACGAGGTGACGGGCAAGACTCCCGCCGTGCTCAGCTCGGGCCGCCATGGCCCCGAGTTCTACAAGACCATGTGGCAAAGCTTGCGTGTGCGCGGCCGCTGGGATGGCGAGATATGGAACCGCCGCAAGAACGGCGAAGTGTATCCGGAGCGGCTGACCGTGACGGCCGTGCGCGACGCCGACCAACTGGCCACCCATTATGTGGCCTCGCTGAGCGACATCACGCTCAGCAAGGCCGCCACCGACGAGATCAAGAACCTCGCCTTCTACGATCCGCTCACGCGCCTGCCCAACCGGCGCCTGCTGCTGGAGCGCCTCAAGCAAGCCTTGCATGTGCTGTCGCGCAGCCACAGCATCAACGCGCTGATGTTCATCGACCTCGATAACTTCAAGACCCTCAACGACACGCTGGGCCACAACGTGGGCGACATGCTGCTGCAGCAGGTGGCCGAACGGCTGCAGGCGTGCCTGCGCGAGGGCGACACGGTGGCGCGCCTGGGCGGCGACGAATTCGTGGTGCTGATCGAGGGACTGGACATCGACCCGATGGGCGCGGCCACCAAGGCCGAGATGGTGGCGCACAAGATCCTGGCCAGCCTGAATCTGCCGTACCAGCTGGCTCATCACAACTGCCGCAGCACGCCCAGCATCGGCATCACCCTGTTCGCGGACCAGCGGCAAATGCCGGATGAAGTGCTGGTGCAGGCCGACATCGCCATGTACCAGGCCAAGAAGGCGGGCCGCAACGCGATGCGCTTTTTCGACCAGCAGATGCAGGATAACATCACGGCGCGCGCCCAGCTGGAGGAGCAGATGTGCCTGGCGCTGGAGCAGGACCAGTTCCGCCTGTACTACCAGGTGCAGGTGGACCGGCAGGGCCGCGCGCTGGGCGCCGAGGCGCTGATCCGGTGGGAGCAGGCCGATGGCGGTTTCGTGTCGCCGGCCCAGTTCATTCCGCTGGCCGAGGAAACGGGCCTGATCCTGCCGATCGGCGACTGGGTGCTGGAGCAGGCTTGCGCCCAGTTGCACGCGTGGCGGCGCGATCCCGCCATGTGCGAGCTGGTCTTAGCCATTAACGTGAGCGCGCGCCAGTTCCGCCAGCATCAATTTGTCGAGCATGTGCGGCATGCGCTGCAACGCTACCATCTGCCGCCGGGTGTGCTCAAGCTGGAACTGACGGAGAGCATCCTGGTCGACAATATCGAGGAAACCATCGCCACCATGAAGGAATTGAAGGCGCTGGGCATCAAGTTCTCGCTCGACGATTTCGGCACCGGCTACTCGTCGCTGCAATACCTGAAGCGGCTGCCGCTGGACCAGCTCAAGATCGACCAATCGTTCGTGCGCGACCTGGCCACCGATGGCAGCGACCAGGCCATCGTCAGCACCATCACGGGGATGGCGACCAGCCTGAACCTGGACGTGATCGCGGAAGGGGTGGAGACGCAGGTGCAGCGCCAGCGGCTGGAAGCGGCCGGCTGCCTGCACTACCAGGGCTATCTGTTCGGCCGGCCCTTGCCGCTGGCCGAATTCGAGCAACTGGTGCGGCGTTGCGGGTCGGCGGCGGACCCGTCCACCTGAGAATTCCGGAAATTCAATACGTAAGACAATTCGGGACGTAACACAATTTTTTGAGCGAATTGTGTTACGTCCCGCATGACGTCCCGCACCGTCTGTTTTCAGGCCGCCTGTGGTTGTGGTGCGGGGGCGCGGGTCGTGGCCGGTCGCAGTGCCTGTTGCGCCACCTCGGCCACCATGTCGGCCGTGGCGGCCGACAGCGTCCAGCCCAGGTGGCCGTGGCCCGTGTTGTAGAACACGCAGGGCGACTTGCCCCGGCCCACGCGCGGCATCAGGTCCGGCATCATGGGGCGCAGGCCGGCCCACGGCGTCACGTCGCGCGTGCTCACGCCGGGGAAGCATTGCTGTACCCATTCCACCAGCGGCCGGATGCGGTCGGCGCGGATATCGCGGTTAAAGCCATTGAATTCGGCCGTGCCGGCCACCCGCAGGCGGTCTTCGCCGAAGCGGCTGGAGACCAGCTTGGTGGCGTCGTCGAGCAGGCTGACGGTGGGCGCGGCGGCCCGGCTGGCCGCGTCGTCCAGCTGCACCGTGATCGAATAGCCTTTGACGGGATACACGTTGACCCGGTCGCCCAGCATGGCCGCCAGCGCGCGGCTGGCCGTGCCGGCGCAGATCACCACGCCATCGTAGCTGCTGGTGTGGCCTTCGCCATCCTGCTGCACGGTGACGATGGCGGTGGCGCCGTCAGCCGCCACGGCGCGCACATCCTGCTGGTAACGGAATTCCACCCCCAGCCGCGCGGCCGCTTGCGCCAGTCCGGTGGTGAACAGGTGGATATCGCCGGTGCTGTCGCTCTCGGTGAAGTAACCGCCGTAGTAGTCGCCGGCCAGCGTCGGTTCGATGGCGCGCATTTCCTCCGGCGTGACGGCGCGCCGTTCCAGCCCGCCCCGAGCCAGCAGGCGCGAGACGCCGGCCGCGTGTTCGAAACCGGCACGGTCGCGGTAGATGTGCAGGATGCCTTCGCGCCGGTGGTCGAAGGCGATGCCTTCCTCCTCGGCCCAGGAGAACAGGTGGCGCCGGGCGGCGATGGCCAGTTGCGCGATGGCGACGGTGTTGCTCTCATAGCGGGGCATGGCGGCCACGAACTGGCCGAACCACGACAGTTTGTGCCAGCTCGGTTTGGGATTGAGGAGCAGCGGCGCGTCGTCGCGCAGCATCCATTTCAGGGCTTTGGCGATGGTGCCCCAGTGGTTCCACACCTCGGCGTGGCAGGCCGACAGCTGGCCGCCGTTGGCGTACGAGGTTTCCATGGCCGCGTAGCGATGGCGTTCGAACACGGTGACCTGGAAGCCGCGCCTGGCCAGCGCGTAGGCCGTGGTGACGCCGGTGATGCCGCCGCCGATAACTGCGATAGTCGTCATGATGTGGGAGGTTGGCGCACACTGCGCGCGCATACTGTACCCGAACGCGGGCCGTGGCTCAATGGCTTTTTGGCCGGGCTAGCCCGGCTCGCGCAGAAAACGCTCGACCGTGTTGCGGATTTCCCCATCATGTTTCATGTCGCGGATGATGGCGTTGAACTGGCGGATGAAGTCCTGCTTGTACGGGAAGCGGCCATCGTCGCGCATGGTGTAGCCCAGATGGCCCTGTTCGGCGCTCAGGGCCGTCGTTTCCTCCACGTCCAGCGCGCCCGCCTCGATCAGTTTTTCGTGGCGTAGCTTGCCCAGTTCCCACACGATGGACAGACGGTCGTTCAGGTAGCAGTCGATGCGGCCTTTGAGCAGCTTGAGCAGGTTCAGGCGGCTATTTCGGGCTGGCAGTGCGCTCAGCCGGCCGGCCCGCGCGGCGTCGTCGAAGGCCTTGCCGCCGCTGAGGAAGCCGGCGTTGAAGCCGATGCGCAGGCCGTAGTAATCGGCCGGCCAGTTCTTCAGCGTGCGCTGGGCGATGGCGGGCCGGTTGCAGTACACCACCAGTTGTTCGGCCATGATGGGCTCCGAGTACGCCATGTAGGGCCGCTCGGCCTCGCGCAGGTAGGGTGGGTAGAGCGCGAAGCTTTCCCCCGTCTTCAGCTTGACCAGGCCCCGCTTCCACGGCACCGGTTGCAGTTCGACCTGGTAGCCGGGCATTTTCTTGAGCGCGGCGCGGATGATGGTGGTGTAGATGCCCTTCATTTCGCCGTTTTCCAGGTAGGAGTAGGGCGGGTAATCGTCGTCGCCGTAGATAGTGACGGCGATCGGGGGGGCGCCGGCGCCCGGCGTGAGTGGTGCCGCCGCGACAGTGTGCGGGCCGCTGGCCGCCAGCGCGCACGCGCAAGTGCACGCACGCCCCCATGCGCGCAAGGCGCGGCGTTTGGCTGCCCGGGACGGCGAAGCGGCTGGAGCGTTCATCGCGCTATTAGGCGACTTCCACGCAGCGTTGTCAATCGGACACTGAGCCGTTTTCCGGCATGGCCAGCGATCCTGCCAACCCTGCAGGCACGGCCAGTGGTATGTCGCGGCAAGCCAGCGTTTGCGCGTTCACCCATTCCGTCAGTTGCTGTCCCCGGCATTTCAGGCTTGCTTCGCGCGCTGTCCACGCCTGCGCCAGTGCGCGGGCGCGCGCGGCGGGCGGGCAGGCGGCCAGCGCCTGTGCCACTTGCGGGCCCAGATAGTCGCGCGCCAGCACGGCCCAGTCATCTATGTCCTGGGGCGCCATCACGTCGATGCCGACCGGGTCATTGAGGCTGATGGCCACCAGCGACCATCCTGTTTCGTGGCTGATCGAACAGTAGAGTGTGGCCGCGTGGCCGAGGTCCGCGTGCTCAGTGTCGGCCGCCCTGGCGTCCAGCACGATGGACTGCGGTTGACCAGGCGTGGCGGGCAGGCTGATGCGGCTGGCATCGACGGCCAGCAGACCCGCCAGCACTTGCCGCAGTGCTTGCCGGGCCAGTTGGCGCGCTTCGGGGCGCGTACAGCCGTTGGTGGCGATAGCGATCACGCAACACCCGTCGGTAAGCACGGGCAGGGGGCCGGGCCAGGGATGCACGGGAAAGCTGTCACTTCGGGCCTGCATGGTGCCTCCTCCGCTAGTGTTCCGCCACTGCTCGTTGCGCGCTGCTTAGCCGCTCAAGCACTTGGCCGCACAGCCGCACAGCCGCACAGCCGCTCAGGTGCGCGCGGGCGCGGCCGGGCATCCCACCCAGCGGCTGCCTGCCGGGATGTGTTCACCCTTCATCACCAGCGTGAGCGGGCCGAGGTGGGCATTGTCCGCCACCTTGGCGCTGTACAGCACCGCGCTGCGCGGGCCGACGTAGACGCGGGCGCCGATGTCGACGTGGTCGATCTTCATCACACGGTCCTCGAACAAATGGGTCTGCGGGCAGGACAGCGCATTGAGCTCGCTGTATTCACCGATGCGCACACAGTCGAATTCCGTGATGTCCGTGGTGTCCAGGTAGACGCCGCGGCCGATGCGGCTGCCCAGCAGGTTGAACGCCAGCGGCAGCCACGGCGTGCCGCGCAGGTAGCGCATGAAGTTGGGCACGGCGATGCCTTCATACATATTGGTCACGCCTTCGGACAGCCACACGAACGGGGTCCACATGGGTTCCGACTGTTTGCGGTAGCGGCCCAGCAGCATCCATTTGAAACCGACCACGAAGAAGTAGTTGCCGATGCCGTAGGCCAGTCCCGCCAGGGTCAAGTCCCACGTCACTTCGGCCCAGCGCCCGGCGCCGGCCACCGGCATCACGGACAGCACCAGCGTATAGCCGACGGCGATCACCAGCGCGTGCGGGGCGACGATGCGGAACGCTTCGATCAGGCCGCGTCCCAGCCGGCGCAGCGGCGAGGGGTGGAAGGTGAGCCACTCGGGATAGCCGCTGGTGGTTTCGCGCGCGGGCAGGTTGATGGGCGGGGAACCGAGCCAGGTGTCGCCGCTGTTCATCTGTTCGTTGTCCGGCGCGCGCGAATGCACACCGATCAACACATGCTCGGGCAGCACGGTGCCGTCCGGGATGTAGGCGCCATTGCCGACGAAGCTGCGGTGCGAGATGACGGTGGGCTGCATGGTCATCCAGCCGCCATCGATCTCCTCGTCGCCCAGCATCACGGCGTCGGCGATGAAGGTTTCGTCGCCCAGGGTCAGCATGTCTGGCACCACGCCCAGCGCGGTGGAGATTTCCGCGTCGCGCCCGACCTTGGCGCCCAGCAGGCGATACCAGAACGGCGCGTAGATGGTGGCGTAGATCCCGTGCAGCACGTTCAGGCTCGATTCCTGGATCTGGCTCACCAGCCACTTGGCGCAGTAGGTGTTGCCGTGGATGGCGAAGCGGCCCGGCGTGAGGCGCGGCAGCACGCTCCAGCGGATGCCGGCCGACAGCAACGCCGTCAGCACGATCAGCACCGTGCTGGCGGGGAAGGCCAGCAGGAAGTAGCGCAGCAGCTGGATACGCACGTCGTCGCCCTGCACCCATGGCAGCCAGCCCGCCTCGTCGAACCAGTCGATCAGCACGAAGCTGGGGAACACGGGCATGAAGAACAGCGTGACGATGAGCAGGATCCCGAATACAAAGAACACGCCTTCGCCCAGCTGGCGCGCGGTGCTCACGGCGGGGCGCGGCGGCAGACGGGCGGCGTCGTGCGCGCCGGTGTCGCGCGCGGGCGAGCCGCTCCACACGCGGCCAGCCGGCACGCTCATGCCGTCGCCCAGCGCCGACTGGCCTTCCAGGTGGCCGGCCACGCCGACGCGGGTGTTCCCTTCCAGGATCGCGAAGGAGCCGACGCAGGCGTCGTCGTCGAGGCGGATCTGGCCCAGCCGCAGGCGGCCACGTTCCACCCGCGCGTTTTCCAGGTTGACGGCGTTACCGATGCTGACCCCGTCGCCGATCGAGAGCAGATCAGCGGCGCGCAGCGTGAACGAACCGACGATGACATCCTTGCCGATGCGCGCACCGAGCGCCCGCAGCCACCACGCGTTGAGCGAGGAGCCGCTCAGCAGGTAGGCCGGCGCCGCTTCCACCAGCCGGTCGGCCAGCCACCAGCGATAGTAAGTGAGGCCCCACAGCGGATAGTCGCCGGCCTTGAGGCGGCCAGCGATCAGCCATTTGCCGGCGATGGCGATGGCGAATTCCATCACGGTGGCCAGCAGGAACACGCCGGCAGAGGCGGCGATGGCGCGCGCCACCGAGTCACCGGGGTCGCCCGTGAAGAAGTGGTAGGTGAAGAAGGGCGCCAGCCACTGGGCCATGCGCAGCCCCACCAGTCCCGGCATGGCGGCCGCCTGGGCCAGGCCGCACGTCCAGCGCTTGAGGGCGGACGGCGGCGTCCATGGCGCTTCGGCCGCGACGGCGGCAGGCGCGTCGGCCAGCACGGCGGCGATCTTGCCGACCTGGCGCTGCTGGTAGATGTCGCGCACGGTCACATGGGCGAAGCGGGGATCGGCGCGCAGGGCCGAGGCCAGGCGCGCGGCGAAGAAGGAGTGGCCGCCGAGGTCGGAGAAGAAGTCGGCCTGGCGCAATATCGGCTGACCGGGGAACAGCGTGGCCAGCGCCGCGAACAGGGCCGCTTCGGCCGGCGTTTCGGGCAGGTCGGAATCGGCGCTGTCGCCGGCGGCCGGCGCGCTCAGTGGCGTGGCCTTGAGCGCCTTGCGGTCGATCTTGCCGGAAGTCAGGCGTGGCATGGCCGGCAGCAGTTCGTAGCGGCCCGGCACCATGTAGGGCGGCAGCACGGCAGCCAGCGCCTGGCGCAGCGCGCGGCCTTCCAGCGCGGCGCCGGCTTCCGGCACCAGGTAGGCCACCAGCTGGTCGATGCCGTCATCCTTGCGCAGCAGGACGGCGGCCGTGCCCACGCCCGGTTGTTGCGCCAGCAGCGCTTCGATCTCGCCCAGTTCAACGCGGAAGCCGCGGATCTTGACTTGATCGTCGGCCCGGCCCAGGCACAGCACTTCGCCGTCGTCGGCGATGCGGGCCAGGTCGCCCGTGCGGTACAGGCGCGCGTCGTGCTCGCCCGCGCTCCACGGGTTGGGGAGGAATTTTTCGTCCGTCAGGTCGGGGCGGCCCAGGTAGCCGGCGGCCAGACCGGGGCCGATGATGCACAGTTCACCCGTCTCGCCACGCGGCAGCAGGCGCAGTGGGGCGGCCGTCTGGGCCGCTTCGGCGTCGATGACCAGCAGGCCATAGTTGGGCAGCGGGGTGCCGATGGTGACGGGGCGGCCCGGTGCCAGCGACGCCAGGCTGGCCGACACGGTGGCTTCCGTGGGGCCGTAGGTGTTGAACATCTGGCGTCCCGCGCGCGACCAGCGCGTGACCAGCGATTCCGGGCACATCTCGCCGCCCAGGTTGATGATGCGCAGCGTGGGCACTTCCTGGTTGAACAGGGCCAGCAGCGTGGGCACGGCGTGCAGCACGGTGACGCCGTTGTCGGCCAGCAGTTGGGGCAGGGCGTCCGGGTCGGCGCTCACTTCGCGCGGGCCGAGGAACAGCGTGGCGCCCACCAGGTAGGCGATCCAGATTTCCTCGAACGACATGTCGAACGCCACCGAGAAACCCTGGTACGCGGTGTCGTCGGCGCGCACGCCCAGCACCGCGTTCTCGCTGCGCAGGAAGTGGCAGATGCTGCGCTGGGTGATCAGGATGCCTTTTGGCTTGCCGGTGGAGCCAGAAGTGTAGATCACGTAGGCCGGTGCATCGGGCGAAACGGCGCCGCGCCGGGCCAGTACTTCGCCTTGCGCTGGCGGGGCCAGCACGGCTTCGGCTGTCCACACGGGGCGGCCCAGCTGGGCCAGCCGGGGCGCGAAGCTGGCGCTGGTGAGCACGCCGGCCGCATTGGCGTCGTCCAGGCACACTTGCAGGCGTTCGACGGGAGTGTCCTCATCCACCGGCAGCCAGGCGGCGCCGGCCTTGGCGATGCCGGCCTGCAGCACCAGCAGCTCGATGCCGCGTGGCAGCCACAAGCCCACGATATTGCCTGGCCCCACACCGGCCGCGATCAGGCGGGCCGCCACCAGGTCGGCCTGGGCGTCCAGCTCGCCATAGCTGACGCTGCGGCCGCCGCAGACCAGGGCCGGCTGGCCGGGCGTGCGGGCCGCGCTCGCTTCGAGCAGGTCGGCCAGGATTTCCTCGCGCAGCAACTCGTTCTGACGGGGACCGTACAGGATGTCGGGATGCAATTGCGCGAGGGGCTGTGGGGTCAAATCGTTCATGCGGTGCTTTTCGGTATGTGTTGCCCTCCGCTTACAGACGGGGCGGAAGGGCTGTCATTGTACGGCAAGCATCGTCCGCACCATAGGGAAAGCGGGTTGCCGGACGTGCTTTTCTTGATTTAACAAATTACAACATTTAATGATTGATTGTAAATCTTTGATAAGGATCATATTTTTTTGTACACAGCCTCATTAGACTGGCGCCTCTATACGCCCGGCCTCCTGTGGCCGATCCATCAACCATCTGGAAATGAACGCGATGCGCAACCGCCCGACCGTGACCGACACCGAATACATCTTGCAGCCACATGAAACCGTTGTCTCCAAGACCGATCTGCGGGGCAATATTACCTATGTCAACCAGGACTTCATCAAGATCAGCGGCTATTCCGAGCAGGAATTGATGGGAGCACCGCAAAACATCGTGCGTCACCCGGACATGCCGGCCGCCGCCTTCGAGGACTTCTGGCGCACGCTGCAAAGCGGCAAGGCGTGGAGTGGCCTGGTGAAGAACCGCTGCAAGAATGGCGACTTTTACTGGGTGGACGTGAGCGCCGCGCCCCTGTACGAACGGGGCCAAGTGGTGGGCTACACGTCGATCCGCATCCGGCCCGAGCGCGCGGCTGTGGCGGCGGCGGACGCGGCTTACCGGGCGCTGGCCGCCAGCGACGGCAAGCTGGCCGTGCGCGAAGGCGCCGTCGTCAAGCGCGCCCGCCATGGCCTGCGCGACTGGATGGGCGGGCTGTCGATCCGGCACGGCATGCTGGGCGCCAGTTTGGTGCTGGTCGCACTGTTCGTGCTGACCGCCACCGGCGGCCCGGCCGTGGCCGACGCCAGCGCGGCGGCCGGCGCCACCTTGACCATGGTGGGCGGCTGGCTCACCTACCGGCGCGCCGTGGAGCCGCTGGCCGGCATGCGACGCGATCTGGAACGCATGAGCACGGGCGACCTGAGCGGCCGGCTCGACGCGCACGGCGCGGCCGAAGTGAGCCAGGTACGGCAATCGCTGCGGGTGCTGCAGGTCAACCTCAAGCTGCTGGTGGGACAGATCAAGGAAGTGACGGGCATCGTCAACCGGGGCGCGCATACGATGGCGGCGGGTAACGCCGACCTGTCGCAGCGCACGGTGGCGCAGGCCAGTTCCTTGCAGCAGACGGCGGCGTCCATCGCCCAACTCACCAGCGCCGTGCAGCACAACGCGGCCGAGGCCCAGCACGCGGCGCGGCTGGCGGTGGAAAGCTCGGGCATCGCCGCCCGTGGCGGGCAGGCGGTGGGGCAGGTGGTGCAGACCATGGGCTCGATCCGCGACAGCTCGCGCCGCATCGCCGACATCATCGGCGTGATCGACAGCATCGCCTTCCAGACCAATATTCTGGCCTTGAACGCGGCGGTGGAAGCGGCCCGCGCCGGCGAGCAAGGGCGCGGTTTCGCGGTGGTGGCGTCGGAAGTGCGCAGCCTGGCGCAACGCTCGGCCGGCGCCGCGCATGAAATCGCCACGCTGATCGGTGACGCGGTGGCGCAGGTGGAGGCGGGCGCTTCGCTGGTCGACCAGGCCGGACGCACCATGAGCGAGATCGTGGCGGCGGTGGATCAGGCCACCGGCATCATGGGCGCGATCAACCGCGCCAGTGGCGAGCAGAGCGAAGGCATCGAACAGGTGCGCGGCGCCATCGCCGAAATGGACAGCGTGACGCGCAAGGACGCGGCGCTGGTGGAGGAGGCGGCGATGTCGGCGGCCAGCATGCAGCAGCAGGCGCGCAAGCTGGAGGAACTGGTGGCCAGTTTCACGTTGATCTCGGGCGCGGGGCCGCGTGTGGGGCGGGCTTGAGGCTGGCATGAGGCGGGCATCAGCCGGCATGAGGCGAGAGGGGAGGCATGCGGCTGCATTCGCGGCGTGATGGGATAACGGCATGAGGCGGGCTGCGATCGGGGGCGCTGGCCAGTACGTTTCCGCGTGATCTGGCACGCTGTTGCCAAGAGGGAAAATGTGACATCATGTTCAGTGCGGGCGTGCTTTTTTCGGCGTTCACCTGCGGATGTCCATCGTACGTCGGTGCGTTGAGGCTCTTATCGAATTTCAATGAAAAGAGGTTTGCGATGAAAACTGTTCATGCCACCGTCCGGCAATACGACGCCCGGACCATACGCCTGCACTGGCTGACAGCGGGCCTCGTCATTGCATTGTGGGCGCTGGGCGAAACGATAGACTGGTTCCCGCGCGGCACGGCACGGGTGTTCGCCCGCAGCACGCACATCAGCCTGGGCGCGTTGCTGGGGTTGGTGCTGCTGGTGCGCATCTGGTGGCGTGCCACGGCCGGCGAACACTTGCCGGGCGTGGGCAGCAACGCGATGCAAATCCTGGCCAAGGTCATGCACATCGCCTTGTACGCGTGCTTGGTGGCGGTGGTGGTGTTAGGCGTGGCCAACGTCTGGGTGCGGGGAGACAACCTGTTCAACCTGGTAAAAGTGGCCGCCTTCGATCCCGGCAACAAGGAACTGCGCCACACGGTCGAGGGATACCATGAGTTGGCCGCCAACCTGTTGATGGTGCTGGCGGGCTTGCATGCGGTGGCTGGGTTGGTGCATCAATACGTGTTCAAGGATGGCGTGTTGGCGCGCATGATTCCGGGGCTCGGGCGCCGTTGAGGCGGCTCGCTGGCAAGTGGCCAGTTTCAGGCATTGTGGAATGCCTTGTGACAATGTGTGAGCCTTCGCGGCAGGGAGCTCGCATATAGTTGCACAATGAAAACATTCTTACCTTTTGTGCTTGCGTTGATCGTCCTACCGGGGCAGGCGCAAGTGTACAAGTGGACCGATGCCAACGGGCACGTCCAATATTCTGATCACCCGCAGGATGGCGCCGACGCCAAGTTACTCTCGGTCGCGCGTGCGGAAGCGGCGCCGGCAGCTTCAAACGACGACTGGCGCGAGCGCGAGAGAGTTTCGCGTCAAAACCGGGCGCGGCAAGCCGACATCGAGCGCCGCGCCGCTGCAAGGCAAGAAGCGGCAAAGGCGGAGCAAGCGCCGTTTAATCCCAGCGCCAACCGTTCCAACAAACCGATGACCGACGAGGAAGTGTGCCGGCGCGACCGCCAGCAGATCGAGTTCGCGGAACAGACCAAACACTTGGCCATTTCGCATGGCAGTGGCGCGCCGGTGCTATTGACTGAAGCGCAGCGCCAGGAGGTGATTCGGGAGCGGAAGGGGAATCATGCGTTGACTTGTGGTGGTGGGCGGTGATTTTGGTGCCGGCTGTTTTCGGCCAGGAGCAGCCTGTCAGCACTATTTTCGTGAGGGCGAGAAAGTTGAAAATTGAGAACCCTACCATCATCGCCACCGAAGAAATTATTTGGTTACGAGAAGATGGTGACGAAATACTGATTCAGGCAAATGTTGGAAAGCCTTATGAGCAGGTCGGTGCTTGGGCATGTCCAGCGGCTCTGATAGGCGTTGATGGACGATATCCAGATATTGTGGGTGGAAGCTCCATGCAGGCGCTACATCTCGCTATTCGCCTAATTCGGCAGCGTCTTGAGCACTTGATTGATGCGGGCGAAGTGTTGCTTTATCGAAACGACCGGAATTGCCGCTGGGACCTCGATTCTCTAAACACATCATTTGGTTTGGGTTAATGTTTTTTTTAAACGTTCTGGCGGCGACCGGCTAGAGGCCGCCATCCGAAAAATAAGGTACGGAATTGATAGTTCGACTTGATTGTTCTGGCGTCACCTTCGGCTCTCAGCTCGATGAGCGCCATTTGTTTGAGTGGGCCATGCAAATTCCAGGTGTCGTGCGGTGGGAGCACGATACACTTGTGGTGAAATCACTGAAACTGAGCCAAGCGTCTCTAAGAGACTTACTGGCGCTGTTTTCTCGATACCAGATACCCATGAAGCAGCTTGCCCAGTTTAAAAATGCCAGTAATGAAGTGTGGTTTGCATCCCCGCGGATGTATTGGCACACTGAGGTTTTCGGATAGGCTGTAACCGGCCAATAGCTGTCTGTTTAAGGTAGATGTAAATGCTAACGTTGGATGATTTGCTCGATACGACATACAAGGGTGCGACTTTTCATGACTCAGAACTTCTGTCAATTTCATTCGATGTTGTGCGCGCAACTGCTGTTCTAATATTCGATATACAATGCTCACCAAACGCGGCCGAAGAACAGTTTTCAATCCAAAGGGGAACACTAGAATTTTCTGGATTGTGTTTTTGTTGGGTCGAACCTGCACTTTGCGATACACGAGAAAATAGGAATTCGCCCTTGTGGATTACTGCTGAAGGGCCGTTGCCAGACGAGCAGCTTCCGATTAGTAGGAGCATCCCTAAAGATATACCTGCGGAGGCGTTCGTTCATTATCTATATTCAAGCTCAACGAACAGTTTCATTGTCATCGGTGCCAAACGTGCTGTGTTTCACTGGGCGGCTACCGATGAACCAGTTTTGTGAAAATCCAAGTCCGCCTTGGAGCTCCTCAGCTTGGCGTGAGAATTCGTGCAGATGAGCAAGCTGCTATGCTAAACGCAGCTGGCCGGGTTCGGCCAGCAGCAGCCTTTCGAAAAGTAGAGCTAACTCTTTCCCTCTAAAAAGAATAGGAATATAAGTGATACAGAGCCTAGATGGAGATTCGGTGGTCGGACCTGAACTTCGACGAGAGAATCTTAATGAATATTGGCGTGAGTATTTCACCTTCGCAGAGCAAGGAAATGAGCTCTTTGATATGACACGAACAGAGCTGCTGACACGTATTGCTAGTGCAAAACAGGCGGCCCGACCGCACGTGGATTCACAGATTATAATTAACGAATTACTAAATAATTTGGGCCCTAGGCATACGTTTTTCCGCCAGTTCAATGAACGCTTTCCAGGCTCACGGCCAGCACAGGTACTTGGCATGCAGCTTTATGCGCTTCTTGCCGCAGACGATGAAACGTGGCGCTATATGAAAACAACGCGAGCCGGACACGTGTTTTCACACTCAAATTACTTTATTACACGACCGTAGTTAATAAATTCAGCCGAAAACGGCCAGTAGCCGCCTTTGAATATAACTGACAACGAATCCATGAGACGTTTAAGAAAATGCCTTTTTGCCGTAATTTTCGGTGCTTGCGCTGCAATTTTATTTCCAAACTGGGCACAGGGCGCAGAGAAGATAAGTGCTGAGCAAGAGTTCAGGGAATTTACAGACTATAACCTTACGATTTGTGGCACTGGTGCGAGACGAGCTATAAATGCTTGGCGTTCCGGTCGCTTGGTCAACGAACAATATGAGTTTGGAGATTGCATTGCGGAAGCGCGTGTGGAAGGAAAGAAGCTGTACGCAGCAGCGCTTGCAGAGGTGAATGGAAAAGCTCCAGCTGAAACGGCGTTGAAAGAATACTTTGCGACTTGGTTGACTGCGCTAGCGAGCGTAAAGCCGAATAGTTATGAAACAATCGGAGCGTACAACGATAGACAGTCTGACTTTGCGGCGAAGATAGAGTTGATGTGGAATAAATTCGAGCTTGAAAACTAGACCGATCTAAATGCGGCCAGTTGCGGGCATTTTTAGAAATGAACCAAACTTGGATTTCAGCTTTCTCGGAAATATCCTTCTGGAAAAGGATATGAGGGAGTCCGTCATCGCCTTTACATATATGGTCGAGCCACATCGTATAGCGATTTACATTTATTTTTTAGAAAACATTGATGAGAAAAAATATGCGCATAACGCAAATTGCAGTCGACAAACTTTTTGGTGCGTTTAATCATATTATCCCGTTAAATAGGGAAACAGATATCACCATTGTCATTGGTGAAAATGGCCTTGGGAAAACAGTAATGCTTGAGGCAACAAATGCCTTTTTCGGGAAAAGCTACAGTTTTTTTCGAGAGCTAGAATTTGATAAGTTTACTTTTACATTTTCGACAGACGAATGTTGGGAAATTACCAAGCACGGCGGTTCAAAAAGTTCGCCGTTGGCGTTACATGTTGAGCGTAAATTCCTGAATGAAGAGGCTCGACAGCTTGCCGAAAGAGAAGAAAGACCCAAGAAAGACTCAAAGTCTAAGTCGAAGCCAGTAAAGCCCCCTGCGTATGCGCGGATACCACTCACGAACTTAGAAAAAAAAGAATCGCATCAAACGCTTGAAGAGTTGTCTTGGGCAAAGCGACGGGCTATGGAACACTTTATGTTTCGTGGTGATCTAAGTAGGCGCGATTTTGAGATGATGCAATGGATGTTCGATGATAGGTACGAGGTATTTCTAAATCGTCAGCAGTCGGAAGCCGATGCTTTACCAATATGGTTTGCAAATCATAAATTGGATGTACGTCTTATTGAAACTCAACGAATCATTACAGCTAAAGAAAGGGGCGGAGAATCTTATGTTAGTACCGTCCAGAAATGTGCAGATGAATTAATAAAATTGATTGCAACAGCAGAGGCGGCAGCATCAGATATCGCCGTCGCTTTAGATAGTACTTATCCAAGCCGTCTTGTCCAAAGTTTGAGAGATAAAAGGCCTGATAATGCAATTGACCTAAGCGAGCTTAATAATAGGCTACAGAAATTGAATTCTAAGAGGCAATTGTTTGCCTCGGCAGGTCTAATTGAAACTACAAACACCGATGATTTTGGCTTGCAAATTAATGACTATCCCAATTCTTCACAGCAGTCAGATTTGATTTATCCATTAAAATTATATGTGGAAGATAGTGATCAAAAACTTGCTCCTTACGAAGATCTTGCGAAGAGAATTAATTTGTTCATGGAGATTGTCAATAAGCGCTTCAAACATAAAAATCTGGAGGTGAATCGGAAGCAAGGTTTTGTTTTTAGGTCAAGATTTAAGAGGGACGAACAGGGCGGGTATTCAAGCATATCACCGAAGAAGCTTTCGTCAGGAGAGCAGAATGAGTTAATCCTTTTCTATGAACTCATTTTTAAATCAAATTCTGGAGATATGATATTAATTGATGAGCCAGAATTATCTCTCCATATTTCGTGGCAAAACAAATTCATAAAAGACTTGAAAGACGTTACTTCAATGAATAACGTCTCGATCATTATTGCGACACATTCGCCCGATATCATTGACGAGAATTGGGATTTGAAAGTTGAATTACAAGGGCTGGAGTAATGGAAGAACATCTTACGCCCGAACGTATCGTTAATTCGATTTTAATGGATTCGTCTTATAAAGGAATTTATCTTTTAGTTGAAGGAAAAAAAGATATAAAACTATATAAGCGTTTGGTAGTTGAAGACGCTGTAAAAATTAGGCCATCATTTGGAAAATATAAGATGCGCACTGTCTATCAGCAACTAACTGAAAAAGGGTTTTCTAGAAAGATTGGAATTAGAGACTCTGATTTTTTGAGATTAAGTAATAATCCAAAATTTGACCCAAATTTCATTGATAGTATATTTGTCACAGATTGCCATGACGCCGAGATGATGATGCTAGAGCAAGGCTGCCTCTTGGATTTCTTGGCTGTTATAAGTGATGAGGTGAAGGTGCGTGATTTTGAGAAAGTACACAAAAAAACCATTAAGGATTTAATTTTAGATAATCTTTATAATTTTGGATGTTTAAAACTTGCCAATAAGAGATTTTCTCTTGGGTTGGTTTTTAAGCCTGAACGCGTTGATGGTCCAATCCTTAAACTTGATAAATTTATTTGTGATAAGACTTGGAAGTATCTTGGGCATGAAAAAATGGTCCAAGCCGCTCGGGATTATTCGAATAATAAATCAAAAAAAATTGCATCTAAAGAAGAAATTTTGGAAAAGCTTTTAGTGATTTTTGGCGAAAAGCATGCTGTCACTGAAATTGTTCACGGACATGATTCAGCCGAACTTCTTCGATTAATTAGTAAGCATGGCTTGAAAGCTGATAGCAGGGGGCTTCCAGATTCCGACTGTGTTGAGAACTTGCTTACTATGGGGTTCGACTTGTTGAAGTTCTCTAAAACGCAGTTATATGCGAAATTGGATGCATGGGAAAAAGCCTCAAATGTATCGATTTTAAGGCCGGTAGCTTAGTTTAACTTATAACTTAACGTCATCCAAGGAAACAAACGCTCCTGAAGCTAGTCAAACTCACCTGACATAATTTTCTGGAGCGATAATATTTTTAAAAACACTTCTGTCTATGGATGTCCATGAACGACACCGATAAAATACCTTAGATTCATTTCTATTCGTGCAATCAGCAACATTTTGCAATTACCTAAATTAATGCTCGCTTTTACAGAAATATAGTCGAAGCATTGGATTTAACCGATGTTTTAGTATTTTAAATTTGAGTAATCAATGACTGTTTAGGGCGGAAACCGACAGTCACCAGGTAATTCACACGGCTTATTTTTGTTGTCAATATGATGTTATTTGCAGTGTATTTTTGATCTCATTTTGCTCGGCTTTTTTCTTTGTGGAAATAAAAGTCGCAACGCGAAATGCCGTCATCGATTTGTTTCGACAGCGTGATGGACTTGGTCGGCGCCTTGCCGATGCTCGGTGAATTCGGCCAAGTCGCCCAACCTCTCCGGCGGGCCGTCGATCGGCGCGGCGGAGTACAGGTAGAGCGCATCTGGCACGAACAGTTTCGAGCCTGGCGGTGCCTCGGTCAACTGAACGGAAGTTCCTTTGATTGACGGGGGGCACTCTACTTGCTGGCCGGTGAGGGCGGCATTCGCGGCGAGCGCAATGTTGCCTGCAGTTAGCACATAAAGCATCGCCGCCGTGAGCAGCAGCCCTTGATTGAACTTGGTCATGGTGCGCTTATTCGATGACATAGAAGGCATCCGTGTCGTCACTGGGGTGATGAATCTGCCGCGCTTGTCCTTGCCTTTTGCTCCGCCGGCGGCCAACCAAGTGCTCTTTGTGCCCTATGCTTTGTCCGACCTGACGCCGTGACGTTCAATAGTCGCAGCGTGGAATTGCTGCCGCATCATTGGCCATCGGCCGACTATTCTTTGCCATCACGGGAAGGTCAAGTCCAAACCGAGCGTGCTGCCAAGGAGGAAGGTGGCGAACCCCAGCCCCACGAGCGTTAGCACGAAGACGACGGCCACCTTGCCGCTCGTGCGTAGCACCGCGCGCATCTCCTTCTGCTTGTTCTTCTCCTTCTTGCCTTGATCGTAATGCCACTTGATGGCGTAGTACATGCCCGTGCCGAGCACGAGAACCTTGAACGCAACTAAGAACAGCGGGATTAATTCCATCATTTTGAGTATTTCCAGGCGATTGCTTAATATTTTGACACTATTCATGGTGAGGAACGCTACCTCAAGACGCTGCTTCAACAGCTATATTTCTTGTTCCAACCAGGAGAAAACGTCAGCGACTGCCAAGCAAGTAAAGTGTCGCCGCACGTCCTTAGACATACTACTAAAAAGCAACATCCATACATCGAGACAAAATGTCCTAGTTGAAAACCAGGCAAGAAGAAAATTTGCCAATCTGCCTGCGGCGCTCGTGCAAATAGCCGCCCGCAATGACCACGACGTCCACGCCCGTAAGCGGCGCCGTCCACGTTGATTTGTCGGTATCGTGGCCAAAGTCCGGGTCCCTGAGATGGGATATCGGCCTCACACGAGACGGGAAAAGCGTTATGGACAATTGGAAAACGGCGGTAGGCAAGGCTGTCGTACCGGGGGCGATGGCCAGTGTGGCGTCGGCGGCGGCGCTGGCGCTGTGCGCCAAAAAGGAGAGCGGCCATATGTTTGCGGCCGCCAACGCGATCAGCCATTGGTTGTGGGGTGATCAAGCCTTCCGGCAAAATGGTCCAACCTGGAAATATACGGTACTGGGGTATGGCATACACCACGCCAGTTCGATGTTTTGGGCCACGCTATTCGAACAGGCCGCCGGCAAGATGCTGGTGCGGCATTCGGCCAGGACGACGCTGGTGGCGTCGGCGGCCGCCACCGCGGTTGCGTGTTTTGTGGATTACCAGATGACGCCGGAACGGTTGCGGCCGGGCTACGAGGAACGCTTGTCGCGCAGGTCGCTCGCGCTGGTGTACGCCGCGTTCGGCATCGGCCTGGCGGCAGGGTCGCTGATCAATCATCAACATCAGCTTCCTGCGTCCGAAAATCAAACTTCAGCCAATGCCTGATCGAGATCCGCCAACAGGTCGTCGATGTGCTCGATGCCGATGGAAAGTCGCACCGTGTCCTCGGTGACGCCGGCCTTGGCCAATTCCTCGCCGTTCAGTTGCCGGTGCGTGGTGGATGCCGGATGGCAGGCCAGCGACTTGGCGTCGCCAATGTTTACCAACCGGGTGAACAGCTTCAAGCCATCCTGGAAGCGCGCTCCGCCGTCGCGTCCGCCCTCGACGCCAAAGGTCAGCACGCCCGACGGCCGGCCGCCGAGATATTTGACTGCCAGCGCATGATCCCGGTGTTCCGGAAGACCCGCGTAGTTTACCCACTTCACCTTCTTGTGCCGTTGCAGGAACTGCGCCACCTTCAGAGTATTCTCGGTGATGCGATCCATGCGCAAGGCGAGCGTCTCGATGCCCTGCAGGATCTGGAAAGCGTTGAATGGCGAGATCGCGGCGCCGGTATTGCGCAGCGGGACGACGCGTGCGCGGCCGATATAGGCGGCCGCGCCCAGCGCCTCGGTGTACACCACACCATGGTAGGACACGTCCGGCTCATTGAGGCGCTTGAACCGTTGCTTGTGCTCGGCCCACGGGAATTTGCCGGAATCGACGATGGCCCCGCCGAGCGAGGTGCCGTGCCCGCCCAGGTACTTGGTCAGCGAGTGCACGACGATGTCCGCGCCATGCTCGAAGGGACGCAACAGGTAAGGCGTGGCGACGGTGTTGTCCACAATCAGCGGAACGCCGTGGCTGTGCGCGATGGCGGCCACTTTTTCGAAATCGGTGATGTTTCCCAGCGGGTTGCCGATCGATTCCACAAATACGGCCTTGGTCTTTTCATCGATCAGGCGCGCGAACGATTCCGGGTCGCGGTAGTCGGCAAAACGGGTTTCGATGCCGAACTGCGGCAACGTATGCGCGAAGAGGTTGTAGGTGCCGCCGTAGAGCGTGGACGCGGACACGATATTGTCGCCCGCTTCGGCGATGGTCATGATCGCATAGGTGATCGCCGCCTGGCCGGAGGCCAGCGCCAGTGCGCCAACGCCGCCTTCCAGCGCGGCCATGCGCTTCTCCAGCACGTCCTGGGTGGGATTCATGATGCGCGTGTAGATATTTCCCTGTACCTTGAGATCGAACAGGTCCGCGCCGTGCTGCGTGTCATCGAACGCGTACGAGACAGTCTGGTAAATCGGGACGGCGGCCGCCTTGGTGGTCGGATCAGGGGAATAGCCGCCGTGTACTGCGATGGTTTCAAGCTTCATGGTTTCTCCGTAATGCGCAACGCTGAGGAAAGCCCGCATGGGTTTCCTCGCCTTGCCGCTGATTTGCAATCCAAAAAGAGATTAGCGAGACGTTCCCGCCGAGAGAACGAATAATTTCATATTTGCATATGCGCCGCCATGCCGATCACATTTTCCATCAAAGGTTGACCGCGCAGCCTATGCCTGGGCCTGCGCGGCCTACGCCAACAACGCCGCCGCGTCGCTGGCCGCCACGCGTCCCTCGTCGGTGGGCACGACCCAGATTTCCACGTTGCTGTCGTCGGCGTGGATCGCCATGATCTGGCTGCCGTCGGCCGCCTTGTTGCGGGCTGTGTCGATGCGCACGCCCAGGTACAGCAGCTGTTCGCACGCGGCCAGCCTCAGCGCGGCGTCGTGTTCGCCGATGCCGCCCGTGAAGGCCAGCAGATCCAGACCGCCCAGGCAGGCCGTCAGCGCGCCGCATTCGCGCACCAGCCGGTGCGTGAACAGGTCGATGGCGATACGGGCTTCGGGCTGCGCGCTGGCGCGCAGCGTGCGCATGTCGGCCGACAGGCCCGATACGCCCAACAGGCCGGACTGCCGGTACAGCAGCTTTTCGATGCGGTCCGTGTCCCAGCCCTGGCGCATCAGGTGCAGCAGCACGCCGGGATCGAGCGCGCCGCAGCGGCTGCCCATCATCAGCCCATCCAGCGCGGAGAAGCCCATGCTGGTGGCCACGCTGACGCCGCTGCGCATGGCGCACACGCTGGCGCCGTTGCCCAGGTGGGCCATCAGCACCTTGCGGCCACTACGGCCGCTGCGTTCGGCCAGCCGCGCCGCCAGGTAGCGGTAGGACAGGCCGTGGAAGCCGTAGCGGCGGATGCCGTCGCGGTGCATGGTGTGCGGCAGGGCGAAGCGCTGCTCCAGCGGGTCCATGGTGGTGTGGAAGGAGGTGTCGAAGCAGCCCACTTGCGGCAGCTCGGGGAAGGCGCGCATGAACAGTTCCACCCCTTCCAGGTTGTGCGGCTGGTGCAGGGGGGCCAGCGGCTCGAGCGTGCGCAGGTAGGCCATGGCGTCGTCGTCGATGATGACGGAGTCGGCGTAGCGCGCGCCGCCGTGGACGATGCGGTGCGCCACGGCCATCAGCTTGGCCGGGGCGGCATAGCGTGCCAGCAGGGCGCGCATGGCGTCCAGCGCGCGTTCGAAGTTGTCGCCGGCGCCGGGCGCCAGCGCTTCGTTCAGCTTGAAGCCGTCGTCGGTGCTGAAGTCCACGCACGGTTGGCCGTCCGGTTCCAGGCCGGTGATGGTGCCCGTCAGCAGGGCGCCGCCGGTCACGCCGGCGCGGAACGGATAGAGCGCGAACTTGATCGAGGAGGAGCCGACGTTGACGGCGATGATGGCTTGCTGTCCGTTGTTCATGGGCGTTCCTTGCGGTAGCGGTGGGCCAGCAGCAGCGCCAGCGCGGCCGAGGCCACGCGGGCGTCGGCCGCGTCGGCGCGGCTGGTGAGGGCGATCGGCAGCGCCGCGCCCAGCACCACGCCGCAGGTGGCGGCGCCGGCCAGGTATTCGAGCTGCTTGGCCAGCATGTTGCCCGCTTCCAGGTCGGGTGCGATCAGGATGTCGGCGTGGCCGGCCACAGGCGAATCGATGCCCTTGATGCGGGCCGCTTGCGGCGAGATGGCGTTGTCGAAGGCCAGCGGGCCATCGAGCACGCCGCCCGTAATCTGGCGCCGTTCGGCCATCTTGCACAGGGCGGCGGCGTCCAGCGTGGAGGCGATTTTCGGGGTCACGGTTTCCACCGCCGACAAAATGGCCACTTTCGGTTCGGGCGTGCCCAGCGCGTGCGCCAGGTCGATGGCGTTCTGCACGATGTCGGCCTTTTCCATCAGCGTGGGCTGGATGTTGAGGGCGGCGTCGGAGATCAGCAACACCTTGTCGTACATTGGCACTTCCAGCCGGAACACGTGCGAGAAGCGGCGTTTGGTGCGCAGCGCCGGTTGCGCCAGCACGGCCAGCATCATTTCGTCCGTGTGCAGGCTGCCCTTCATCAGCATTTCGACTTCGCCGGCGGCGCCCATGGCGGCCGCTTTCTCGGCCGCCGCGTGGCTATGCGCCACGTCGATGATCTCGACACCGTCCAGCGATATGTGCGCTTCCTCGGCTACGGCGCGCAGGCGGGCCAGCGGGGCGATCAGCACGGGCACGATCAGCTTGCGGGCGGCGGCGTCCAGCGCGCCCTTGAGCGATTCGGTGTCGCACGGGTGGATCACGGCGCAGCGCACCGGTTCCAGCGCGGCCGCGCTGGCCAGCAGCACGCCGAAGCGTTCGGTTGGGTCCACCAGGCGCAGCAGCGGCAACTGGGTGCGCGGGCGGCGCACTTTTTCAACTGGGGCGATCACGGTGGCCACGCCGGCCAGCACCAGCGCGCCGGTCTGGTTCTTGACTTCGCAGTTGAGGGTGACGTGGTGGTTGGCGTCTTCCTTGGTCAGCACGGTGGCCGTGATGCGCAGCGTGTCGCCGATGCGCACCGGCTTCAGGAAGCGCAGCGATTGTTCCAGGTAGATGGTGCCCGGGCCGGGCAGGGTGGTGCCCAGCAGCTTGGAGATCAGGGCCGCGCCCCACATGCCGTGCGCGATCACGCCATGGAACAGGGTGGCGTCGGCGTAGTCGGTGTCCAGGTGGGCCGGGTTGACGTCGCCCGACACGGCGGCGAAGGCGGCGATGTCGTCGGCCGTCAGGGTGCGGGTCTGGCGCGCGCTCTGGCCTACCTGCAGTTCGGCGTAGGTAACGTTCTCGATGATGTCGGGCAGGTCGTCGTGGATATGGTCGTTCATGGCGGTGGCTCGTTGTGCGTTATGGGGAGGTGTGCGACGCGGTTCAGTTGACGATATGATAACCGCCATCCACGTAAATAGTCTGGCCCGTCATGCCGGAGGCGGCGCCGCCGGCCAGGAAGGCGGCCAACTGGCCCACTTCGTCCAGCGTGACGAGGCGGCGCAATGGCGAGCGTTCAACGGCGCGCGCCATCAGGCCATCGAAGTCTTCCAGCCCGGAGGCGGCGCGGGTGGGTATGGGGCCGGGCGAGACGGCGTGTACCCGCAAGCCCTGTGGTCCCAGTTCGGCCGCCAGGTAGCGCACCAGCGATTCCAGCGCGGCTTTGACGGGCCCCATCACGCCGTAATGGGGCACGGCTTCGTCGGCGCCCAGGTAGCTCATGGTGATCAAGCTGCTGCCGGCCGCCATGTGCGGTTCGCACAGGCGCGCGAGGCGGGCGAACGAGTGGCAGGAGATATTCATGGCGCGCAGGAAGCCGTCCGCCGAACTGTCGGCCACGCGCCCGCGCAAGTCCGCCAGCGGCGCCCAGGCGATGGAGTGGATCACGAAATCGAGGCCGCCCAATTGGGCTACGGCTTGCTGCACCAGGCTTTCCAGTGCGCCGTCCTGCTCCACGTCGCACGCCAGCAGGGGGGCATTGAGTGCTGTCGCCACGGGCGAGGCGTAGCTGACGGCCTTTTCGTTCAGGCAGGACAGCACGAGGTTCGCGCCCAGCGCATGCGCGGCGCGCGCGCAACCGGCCGCGATGCTGTGCTCATTGGCCAGGCCGACGATCAGGCCACGCTTGCCGGCCAGCGAGAAGGGGGAGGTGACGCTTGGGTTGGCGTTTGGGTTCATGATGCCTCGGTCGATGGGTTGATTGGTTGGTGGTGGAGGGAATGGGCCTAGCCAAACTGGCGGGTAAAGCGCAGCGTGCACGCCACGCCCACGGCCAGGCCCAGCGCCAGTATGCCGGCGATCATGGGCCACAGGCTGAGCAGCCCGGCGCCTTTCAGCAGGATGCCGTAGCTGGCGTTGATGAAATAGTACAGCGGCGAGATGTACATCAGCGCCCGCATCACGGTGGGCATGGCTTCCGGTGGAGTCCAGGCGCCGGACAGGAACATCATCGGCGCCAGGATCAGGATCACCATCATGCCCGCCTGCGCCATGTTGCGGGTCACGGTGGCGATCAGGATGCCGATGCCGGCCAGGGTGCAGATGTAGGCCGTGCACACGGCCAGGAACAGCAGCAGGCTGCCTTGCACGGGCACGCCGAACACGGGGATCAACAGGCCGAACAGGCCCAGCGCCGTGCCGCACAGGATCACGGCCACCATGGCCAGGATCTTGGGCAGCATGATCTGCAAGGGGCCCAACGGCGACACCAGCAATTGTTCGATGGTGCCCCGTTCTTTTTCGCGCACCATGGCGGCCGCCGGCAGCAGCATGGAGAACAGCGTGATCACGTTGAGCAGTTCGGAGATGCCCATGAACCAGGCGTCGTTCTGATTGGGGTTGAACCAGACCCGCACCCGGTTGTCGATCAGCGGGCCGTCCAGCGTGGCGCCGTTCGGATTCAGGCCGAGGCGTGCGGCGGCCGTCTCCAGCCCGAAGCGGGCCACGATCTGGGCCGCGTCCACCGACGTGAGGAAGCCTTGCACGGAGTTGGAGGCGTCGATTTGCATCTGCACGGATGCCGGTTCGCCCCGCGCCAGCGACGCGCCAAAGCCGGGCGGCACGTCCAGCAGGGCCATGGCCTGGCCTTTGTCGAGCAGGGCTTGCCCGGTGCTGGCGTGGCCGGCGCTGCCGATCTGGCGGAATTCGGGCGCCAGGAAGCGGCCGGCCAGCTCGCGCGAGGCGGCGCTGCGGTCCATGTCCAGCACGGCCAGCGCCGCGTTATTGAGTTGCAGGGTGACGCCGGCGGCGGCGTTGTAGATGTCGGCCGAGAAGGCGTAGACGACGAACAGCAGCAGCAGCGGGTCACGCATCAGCTGCACCAGTTCCTTCCACGTCATCACGCGCAGGCGTCGCCACCAGGTGGCATTTGCGGTATCAGGCCAGAGTCGCATAGTCTTGTTCATTCAATTGGCGGGGCGCTTGTGGAAGCCGAGGAAACCGGCCGTGAACAGCGCGGCCGCGTACAGGGCCAGGATCAGCAAGTCCTGCCACAGCGCGGCCAGGCCGGCGCCCTTGAGGAAGCTGCCGGTGGCGATGTCGGCGTAGTACATGCCCGGCAGCAGGTGGGCGATCAACGCCGCTTCCGCCGACAGCGAAGGAATGGGGATGATCATGCCCGAGTACAGCACGGCCGGCACCACCGTCACGATGGCCGTGCCCACCATGGCTGCCACTTGCGTGTTGACGAGCACCGACACCAGCAGGCCGATGCCGGTGGTGCAGATCACATACAGAACCGTGGCCAGCATGAACAGCAGCGGATTGCCCTTGAACGGCGCGCCGAACAGCAGCAGCGCCATGGCCGTCAACAGCATGGCGTTGATGATGGAGATGCCGACATAGGGCGTCAGTTTGCCGACCAGGTATTCGCCGCGCGACAGGGTGGAGGCGTACACGTTGTAGATGGCGCCCGATTCCTTTTCCCGCACCACGCCCAGCGCCGTCAGGAACGGCGGCGACAGCATCAGGATCACCATGATCAGCTTGGGCGCGATCGACCAGATACTTTTCACTTCCTGGTTGTACAGGTAGCGCGTTTCCAGCCGCACCGGCTGCAGCAGGGCGCGTACGCTGGCCGCCGGCACGCCGTTGGCGTTACCGAGCCAGGTGGCCATGTGGTCCAGCGTGGCGGCCGCGTTGATGGCGGTCACGTAGCCTTTGGCCGTCAGGGCGCGGAACGGGAAGGTGCCGTCGATCCAGGTCTGCGCTTCGGCAGGGTGGCCGCTGGCCAGGCGCGCGCCGAACTGCGGCGGGATCACGACCACGGCGCGCAGGGTGTTGTTGACCACCAGCTTGCGCAGCGCTTCCTCGTGCTGGCCGTAGCCGTAGAACTCGAAATAGCGCGAGTCGGTGAAGCGGTGCGCGTAGTCGCGCGACTGCACGCTCTGGTCGTAATCGACCACCGCCAGCGGGATGTTCTCCACGTCCAGCGACAGGCCGTAGCCGAATAACAGCATCAGCAGCGAGGGCACGATGAAGGCCAGCGCGAAGAACAGGCGGTCGCGCACGATTTCGCGCCACTCCTTGTAGGCGACGACGGCGATGCGGTGCAGGTTCATGCTGGTACTCCGGGTCTTGCCGCTGCGGCCGGCGCGCCCGCCGCGTTGGCGGTCCTGGCGGCGTTGCGGGCCTGGTCGGCCGCTTCCAGTTTTGTGACGAGGTGGACGAACACGTCTTCCATCGACAGGCGGCGCGGGGTGATGGCGTCCACTTTCATGCCGTGGGTGGCCAGCAGGGCGTCGAGCCGCGCCAGTTCCGTTTGCGGGTCCGGCAGCAGCAGGTGGATGCGCGAGCCGAACAGGGCGGCCTGGCCCAGACCTTCGGCGCGCAGCATGTCGAGCAGTGGCTGCGGCGCGCTGGTGGCCAGTTCGTACAGCTTGCCGCCGTCGCGTTCCACGCCGGCCTTGAGTTGTTCGGGGGAGGCGTCGGCCACCACGCGGCCCGCATACATCAGGGCGATATGGTCGCAGTGCTCGGCCTCGGACATGTAGTGGGTGGTGACGAGGATGGTCACCTTGTCCTCGCGCGACAGGCGGAACAGGATGTCCCAGAAAGCGCGCCGGCCCACCGGGTCCACACCGGACGTGGGTTCGTCCAGGAACAGCACTTGCGGCCGGTGCAGCAGGGCGCATCCCAGCGCCAGGCGCTGGCGCAGGCCCATGGGCAGGCTGGCCGCCAGCGCGCCGGCGAACGGGTGCAGGCCGGCCATGTCCAGCACCCAGGTGATGCGTTCCACTTCCAGGTGCGGCGGCACGGCGTAGATGCCGGCGTACAGGCGGATGTTCTCCATCACCGTCAAGTCCAGGTACAGCGAGAACGCTTGCGACATGTAGCCGATACGTTCGCGGATCTGGCGGCCGGCGTCGCGCATGTCGGCGCCGGCCACGCGGCCACGCCCGTCGCTGGGACGCAGGATACCCGTCAGCATCTTGATGACGGTGCTTTTGCCGGCGCCGTTGGCGCCCAGCAGGCCGAAGATTTCGCCCTGCGGCACGCGGAAGCTGACGGCGTCGGCGGCCTTGAAGGCGCCGAAGGTACGGGTTAATTGGTCCGCTTCGATGGCGGGGACGACATCGGGCGCGCTCGCGGACGCGGACGCAGGCGAGCGCACAGGCGCGGGCGCAGATGCGGGCACGGACGAGTGCGCAGGCACGGACGCGGGCAAGGGCGCAGGCGCAGGTGAGGGTGAGGGTGCCAGTGTGGGCACGGCGCCGGCCGGCTTGGCGGGCGCGCTCGCGTGGCTGCCTGCCATAGGCGTGGCCGCCTTGGCCGTCGCCTGCGCACCCCGTTGGCGCAGCAGTGCGATGAACACGTCTTCCAGTTCCGGTTCCTGCACTTCGCAGGCGTCATGCGGCAAGCCGTCCAGCGTCTGCTCCACCTGTGCCAGCGCGGCGCCGGCGTCATCGCCATCCACGAACACGCGCAGTTCGCGGCCCAGCGCCTCGGCTTGCGGATAGCTGCGCTGCAGCCGTTCCAGCGCCTCAGCCTGGCGGGTATCGGCGCCGCTGCGCACGATGCGCCCGGCGCTCAAGGCCCGCATGCGTTCCGGCGTGCCGCTGGCCAGCATGCGGCCTTCGTGCATCATGGAGACG
The DNA here is from genome assembly GCF_014042355.1 of Rugamonas apoptosis. Lineage (GTDB taxonomy): Bacteria > Pseudomonadota > Gammaproteobacteria > Burkholderiales > Burkholderiaceae_D > Rugamonas > Rugamonas apoptosis. Next base: position 31,588 of record NZ_JACEZU010000010.1, on the reverse strand, counting down.
CGATGGAAGCGGCTGGCCTCGTCCATATAGGCCGTCGATACCAGCGCCGTGGTGCCGTGTTCGGCCAGCAGCCGGTCCAGGATGGCCCAGAACTCGCGGCGCGACACGGGATCCACGCCGGTGGTGGGTTCGTCCAGGATCACCAGTTGCGGCTGGTGGATCAGGGTGCACACGAGGCCCAGTTTCTGCTTCATGCCGCCCGACAGGTTCTTCATGGGCCGGTCGCGGAACGCTTCCAGCCGCGTGCTGCGCAGCAGGCTGTCCTTGCGCTTGGCCAGCTCGTCGCCGCCCAGCAGGCGCAGGCCGCCGAAGTAGTCGATGTTCTCCTCGACCGACAAATCGCCATACAGGTTCTGGCCCAGGCCCTGTGGCATCAGGCCGATGCGGTCCTTGATGCGTTCGCAGGCCCGTTCGCTGTCCAGGCGCACGCCGAACACGTCCAGCGTGCCGCTGTCGAAGCGCAAAATGCCGGCCACCGCCTTGAGCAGGCTGCTCTTGCCGGCGCCGTCCGGGCCGATCAGGCCATAGATCTCGCCGGGCCGCACTTCCAGTTCCACCGCGTCCACGGCGCACACGGCGCCGTAACGCTTGCCCAGGCCGCGCGCTTCAACCAGCAGGGAAGGCGCGCTTACCACGTTGGCTTCTTCCATGCCACGTGTTCGTCCCAGCGGATCACGGCGTCGGCCGGCAGGCCGGGCGTGAGGCGGTGCTCCGGATTGGACTGGATGGCCAGCTTGACGGCGTACACCAGCTTGACGCGTTCGTCGGCCGTCTGCACTTCCTTGGGCGTGAATTCAGCGCGCGAGGCGATGTAGCTGACCTTCGCCTCATACGGCTTGCCCGGCTGCGAATCGACGTACAGGCGCACGGGCTGGCCCAGCTTGACCTTGCCGATCTGCGCTTCCGGCACGTAGACCTTCAGGTGCAGCGCGTCCAGGTCGGCCAGCTCCGCGATGGCGCTGCCGGCCTGGATCACTTCACCGGGTTCGCGCAGACGGCTCACCACCACGCCGGCGGCGGGCGCCACCACCAACTGGTCGCCGCTGACGGACTGCGCCTCGGCCACGGCGCCGGCCGCGCGGGCCAGTTGCGCCTTGAGCGCTTCCAGTTCCTGCTGGCGGGCCTTGACCTTGTCGCCGCCCAGCGCCGCTTCGCTCGCGCCCTGGCGCGCACGCACCAGCGTCTCGCGCGCGGCGCTCACGTCGGCCTGCGATACGCGCCAGGCCAGGTCGGCCTGCTCGGCACGGTGGCGCTCGATACTGCCGTGTTCAAACAGTTCGCGGTGACGCTGGGCGTCGCGCGATGCCTGCGCTTCCACCGCCTGCGCCTTGGCCAGCACGGCTTCGGCCTGGTTCACGCCGGCGTTGGCGCTGGCCTGGGACAGCGGCACTTCGCGCCGGGCGATGGCCAGGCCGGCTTCGGCCGCCTGCACCTGCGCCTGCACGGCGTTGTAAGCCTGGCGCGCCTGCTCCAGACGGGTGGCGATCTGCTGGTCGTCCAGCTGGGCCACACCGGCGCCCGCTTTCACGCTGTCGCCTTCATGCACCAGCATGGCGTTGATGCGGCCGGGGAATTTGCTGGCGGCGACGATGCGGTCGCCCTCGATGCGGCCGCTGGCGGCGATCAGGCCTTCGGGCAGGCCGCGCGCGTGCAGCAGGTAGTAGACCAGGCCGCCGCCCACGGCGCACAGCACCAGCGTGATCACGGCGGGGCCCAGGTATTTGCGTTTGTCAGTCATGGAATGGCTTTCGGAGTATGGGGAAGGGCGGCGCTCACAGGCTGCCGCTGGCGTATTGCAGGCGCAGGCGGGCCAGCGCGCGGTCGTACCAGGCGTTGTCGCGGTTGGCGTAGGCGCCGGCGCGGCGGGTTTCCGCGTCCAGCACTTCGCTGTTGGGCGCCAAGCCGGCGCGATAGCGTTCGCGCGACAGGTCCAGCGTCTCGTCGGCCTGGGCCAGCGCGGCGCGCGCCACGTCGATGCGGGCCGCCGCCTCCTGCCAGCGCAGCCAGGCCTGGCGCACCTGCAGCTCGATCTTGTCGGCCGCATCGGCGCGCAGCTCGGCCACGGCGCGGGCGTTGGACGCCAGCTGGGACGATTCGCGCTTGATCTGGCCGCCGTCGAACAGCTCCCACTTGAGCGCCACGCCTATCCACCAACCCTTGTCCTCGACCAGGTAGCGGTTCTGCAGCTTGCCCCAGCCCCCGTTCAAGCCCACTTGCGGCGCGCGCTGGGCGGCCACGCTGTCGGACTGGCGGCGCAAGGCCGTTTCCTGCGCCCCCAATTGACTCAACTCGTTGCGCTGGGCACGGCCGGCCGCGATCAGCCCGGCCAACTGGCTGGCCGACGGTTCCTCGCCATCGTTCAATTCCGCCAGGTCGGCCGGCGCATCCTGGGCGCGGCCCAGCAAGCGGTTGTAGGCCGCGCTGGCCAGCGCCACACCGTTGGCCGCCTGCAGCGCCTGCTGGCGCGCGTCGGCCAGCGCCACTTGCGAGGCCAGCACGTCGTGTTTGGCGGCGTAGCCTTGCTTGTACAGCTGTTCCACGTCGTCCGCGTGACGGGCGATGGCTGTCACATGGGTCGCGGCCACGCCATTCAGGCGCTGGGCACGCAGCACGGTGACGTAGGCTTCGGCCACGGCCAGCTTCAGTTCCTGCTTGCTGAGCGCACTGGCGGCGCGGGCCGCGTCCGTCACGGCGCCGGCGGCGGCGATGCCGTGGCTGATGCGGCCGGCCGTGAACAACGGTGCGCTGAAACTGACGGCGGCGGAGTAGGCTTCATCCTGCGCGAACGGCAAACCGTTCAGGTGCAGGGCGGGAATGGTGATGGCGGCGGTGGGTTCCGACTGCAGCCGGGTGTAGCCGGCCGTCAGGCTCACGTTGGGCAGGCGGCGTGCCTCGGCGGCGGCCAGGCCGTCGCGGGCGGCCGACTCGCGCGCGGACGCGGCGGCGACCGTGTGGTCGACTTGCTGCGCGCTGGCCCATGCCTGGGCCAGCGTTTCGGATGCTATGCTGCGGTTGCACATGGCACCGATCAAACAGGCGATGACCGCCTGGCAGCACCTGAAGTGCTGAGTATTTTTATTCTTCATGGATACCGAAAAGGTTGGTATTGATGCAGCGCAGTGTAGGGGACGTATCATGTAGCTGTATTTGATCTAGATCAAATACATTAACGTTCGCTAATTGCAATAATGAAAATTAATTCGAGAAGGAGCAAACGTGAACCTGAACGACGTGACCACCCAGTCCGAACCCCAGACGGCCGCCAAGGCCGAAGAGCATCCGGCCTGCTACATCGACGAGCATGGCGTCTCCACCAACCCGCTCGACTTGCGCATGCAAAGCGCGGTGGCCAAGATCACAGGCGGCGTATCGCCCATCGCCATGTCGCTGGCGTTCCAGGACTGGCTGATGCACCTGGCCGCGTCGCCCGGCAAACAGATGGAATTGCTCGACCTGGCCATCAAACTGGGGGCCGACCGGGCGCCCATCGCCCCCGAGCGGCGCGAAGGCGAGAACCGTTTTTCGGCGCCGGAGTGGTCGGCCTGGCCGTTCAACGCATTTTCGCACGCCTTCCTGCAAACCGAACAATTCTGGCGCGAAGCCACCACCGGCGTGCGCGGCGTGTCGGCCCACCATGCGGACGTGGTGAGCTTCACGGCCCGCCAACTGCTGGACGTGGCTTCGCCGTCCAACTACTTCTGGACCAATCCGGAAGTGCTGCACAAGGCGTATGAGACGCAGGGCCAGAGCGTGTTGAAGGGCTGGAGCAACTGGCTGCAAGACCTGGGCGGCCGCGGCCAGGCGCCCAAGGACGAGGCCAGCGCCTACGAGGTGGGCCGCAACGTGGCCGTCACACCGGGCAAGGTGGTGTACCGCAACGAGCTGGTGGAGCTGATCCAATACAAGCCGCAGACGGCCAAGGTGTACCGCGAACCGATTTTGATCATCCCGTCGTGGATCATGAAGTACTACATCCTCGACCTGTCGCCGCACAACTCCATGGTGCGCTACCTGGTGGAGCAGGGCCATACCGTATTCCTGGCCTCGTGGCGCAATCCGGTGGCGGCCGACCGCGACCTGGGCATGGACGACTACCTGCGGCACGGGGTGTTCGACACCGTGCGAGAAGTGGACCGCCTGACGGGCCATCCCATCCACGCCGTCGGTTACTGCCTGGGCGGCACGCTGCTGGCCATCGCGGCGGCCGTGTACGGGTCGGGCCGGCATGGCCACGCGGGCAAGCTGAAAAGCGTGTCGCTGCTGGCCGCGCAGACCGACTTCAGCGACCCGGGCGAGCTGGGACTGTTTATCGACCACAGCGAACTGGCCTTCCTGGACGCCATGATGTGGCAGCACGGCTACCTGGATGGCTCGCAGATGGCCGGCTCGTTCCGCCTGCTCAATTCGCGCGACATGATCTGGTCGCGCATCATGCGCGAATACCTGATGGGACAGCGCAATATCCCGAACGACCTGATGGCGTGGAACGCCGACACCACCCGCATGCCCTACCGCATGCACAGCGAATACCTCAAGCACCTGTTCCTCGATAACGACCTGGCCGAAGGCCGCTTCTGCGTGGACGGCAAGGCCGCCGTCGTATCGGACATCAAGGCGCCCATGTACGTGGTGGGCACGGGGCGCGACCACGTCTCGCCGTGGAAGTCCGTGTACAAGATCCACCTGATGGCCGACGCACCGGTCGACTTCGTGCTGGCCTCGGGTGGCCACAACGCCGGCATCGTCTGCGAACCGGGGCACGCCAACCGCAGCTTCAAATCGATGCCGCACCGTCCGCCCGGCTCGCACTTCATGAGTCCCGAGGAATGGCAGCAGACGGCGGAAGTGACGGAAGGCTCATGGTGGCCGCACTGGCACGCCTGGCTGGCGCGCCATTCCGCCGCCGAGCAAGTGGCGCCACCCAAGATGGGCAAGGCCCTGTGCGATGCGCCGGGCCAATACGTGATGGGCAAATAGCGGAAAACCGGTGTCGAAAACCGGTGTCAGGTCTGTCAATCGGACACGAGCTCAGCCGTAGAAGAACTTGTGGCTGAGGCCGTGTCCAATTGACAGACCTGACACCGAATTGCATGAATGTTGGCACTGATCCTGCGGTTCGCATACACTGGCGTTAATTGCCCCACGTTATCGCCGTCGAAGGAGCCGCCATGCATCACCGCCCGTTCATCGCCCCCATGTTGTTCGACGATCCGGAGGCCGCCTGGGAGCAGGTCAAAACCATTTACGATGGCAGCATCGGCCACTTGCGCGAAGCCATGCGGCGCTTCGTGGCCGGCGAGGATGTGGGCGAGCGGGTGCGCGCCTGCTACCCCTTCGTGCGCGTGCACACGGACACCGTGGCGCGCGCCGACTCGCGCCTGTCGTTCGGTTTCGTGGCCGGCCCTGGCACCTACGAGACCACGCTCACCCGCCCCGACCTGTACGCGAATTACTACCAGCAGCAATTCCGCCTGCTGCTGAAGAACCACGGCAGCCGCCAGTCCGTGCATCTGCAGGTGGGTATCAGCACCCAGCCCATCCCCATCCATTTCTCGTTCGCCGAGCATGAACACATCGAGGGCAGCCTGAGCGCCGAGCGGCGTTTGCTGATGCGCGACGTGTTCGACTTGCCGGACCTGGGCGCGATGGACGACGGCATTGCCAACGGCACCCACGAAACGCCGCCCGGCAAGCCCGAGCCGCTGGCCCTGTTCACGGCGCCGCGTGTCGATTACTCGTTGCAGCGGCTGCGCCACTACACGGGCACGTCGCCGGAGCACTTCCAGAAGTTCGTCCTGTTCACCAACTACCAGTTCTACATCGACGAATTCGTGAAGCTGGGCCTGTCCCTGATGAGCGAACCGCTCAAGGACGGGCAGGACGACTACATCGCCTTCATCGAGCCGGGCAACCTGGTCACGCGCCGCGCCGGCACGGCGGCCGAACCGGGCGACGCACACGGCGCGCCGTTGCCACGGCTGCCGCAGATGCCCGGTTATCACTTGATCCGGGCCGATGGCAGCGGCATCAGCATGGTCAACATCGGCGTGGGGCCGGCCAACGCCAAGACCATTACCGACCACGTGGCCGTGCTGCGGCCGCACGCGTGGCTGATGCTGGGCCACTGCGCCGGCTTGCGCAACACCCAGCAACTGGGCGACTACGTGCTGGCCCACGGCTACGTGCGCGAGGACCATGTGCTGGATGAGGACTTGCCGCTGTGGGTGCCGATCCCGCCGCTGGCCGAGGTGCAGGTGGCGATCGAGGCGGCCGTGGCCGAGGTGACGCAGCTGACGGGCCATGACCTCAAGCGCGTGATGCGCACGGGGACCGTGGCCAGCACCGACAACCGCAACTGGGAGCTGCTGCCGCAGCGCACGCCGGAGCGCCGTTTCAGCCAGAGCCGCGCCGTGGCGCTGGACATGGAAAGCGCCACCATCGCCGCTAACGGTTTCCGCTTCCGCGTCCCGTACGGCACCTTGCTGTGCGTGAGCGATAAGCCCATGCACGGCGAGATCAAACTGCCCGGCATGGCCAATCACTTCTACCGCGAGCGGGTCGACCAGCACCTGCGCATCGGCATCCGCGCCATGGAGATGCTGCGCGCGCTGGGCGTGGACAAGCTGCACAGCCGCAAACTGCGCAGCTTCACGGAGGTGGCGTTCCAGTAGGACGGGGACGGCGGGCTGCGCCGTCCGCGCTCAGGCGCCGGACCCGTCGAATTCCGCGAACGCGTCGAGCAGCACCCGGGCCCGGAACGGCTTGAGGATGACGCGCTTGACGTCGCGCTCGCGCAGCTCGTGCAGCATGGGCGCGGTGGCGCTGTCGGCCAGCACGGCGATCGGAATGGTGGGCGCGCTGGCTGAATGGCCAAGCCGCACCAGGTCCAGCAGGCCCAGGTCGTAGGGCGTGCTGGCGCACGTTTCGCAGTCGATGGCGATCATGGCGCCGTCGAAGGCCTGGTCCCGCAGCAGGCGGCGCGCTTCGGCCAGGCTGGCCGCCTCGTGCACATTGCCCAGCCCCAGCGTGCGCGCCGTGAGCGAGACGGTACGGCGCAGCAGCGTTTCCGGTTCCACCAGCAGCAGGGTTCTCGCGGCGCGGTCAGACATGGGGCGCCTCCGCGGGCGGATACAGTTCCTGCACCACCAGGTCGCGCAGGGTGGCCAGGATGGTCAGTTCCACCGCGTCGAACTGGCGCGGGCGGTAGTCGATCAGGCACAAGGTGCCCAGCGCGAGGCCGGACGGCGCGATCAGCGGCGCGCCGGCGTAAGAGCGCACATGGGGCTCACCCGTCACCATCGGATTGTCGGCGAAGCGGGCGTCGGCCAGCGCATCGGGCACCACCAGGATGTCGGGTTGCAGGATGGCGTGGCCGCAGAAGGAGATGCCGCGCGCGGTCTGGCACATGGGCAGGCCGGCGTTGGCCTTGAACCACTGGCGTTCGCTGTCCACCAGCGAGATCAGCGCCACCGGTACGTCGAATTCCGCCTGGGCGAAGGCGACCACCTTGTCGAAACGTTCCTCGGGCGGCGTGTCCAGGATCAGCAGCGCGCGCAACGCGGCCAGGCGTTGCGTTTCGTTGTCGGGAATGGGGGCGGTGAGCATGGCGGCTGGTAGCTTGCAAGCGAGTCGATCGTGTGCCTAATGTAGCAGATGCGGGCCGTGCCGCGCGCAATTTTGTGGGGCCGGCGCGCGCTATCCCGGCGCGCCGTTTTCTGGCACACTTGCCCGCTGGTTGCCGCCGGCGCCAGCCGCTGACGAGAGGGAAATGCATGCGCAAGAGCAGAACGAGGGTGTGGACGGGGCGGATCGCGCTGGGCGCGGCGGGACTGGTGGCGGCGAGCGCGTTGGGCGGCTGGCTGTACCTGCGCGCCAGCATGGCGCAACTGGATGGCGAACTACAGGTGCCGGCCTTGCACGCGCAGGTGAGTGTGGCGCGCGACGCGCACGGCGTGCCGCTCATCAGCGGCGCCGACCGGCTCGACGTGGCCTATGCCACCGGCTACGTGCATGCCCAGGACCGCTACTTCCAGATGGATTTGCTGCGCCGGGTGGCGGCCGGTGAACTGTCCGAACTGTTCGGCGCCCGCGCGCTGGGCGTGGACCGCGTGCACCGGCTGCACCGTTTCCGCGCCCGCGCCACGCTGGCGCTGCGGGACATGCCGGCCGGCCAGCGTGCGCTGCTGGATCGTTACGTGGGCGGCGTCAACGCGGGCTTGCAGGCGCTGAGCGCGCGGCCGTTCGAATATGCGCTGATCGGCATGGCGCCGCGCCCATGGTCGGCCGAGGACACGCTACTGGTGATCTGGGCCATGTATTTCGATTTGCAGGGCGGCCAGGAACCGCGCGAACTGGCGCGCGGCTGGCTGATGGCGAATACGGATGAGGCCCAGCGCGCGTTCCTGGCGCCCACGGCCAGCCAGTGGGATGCGCCGCTGGACGCCGACCAGCTGGCCGACGCCGAAGCGCCGATTCCGGCCGCGCCACCCGCGTGGTGGGGCAGGCCGCGCGCGCAAGGCGCACCGCAAACCGCGTCCATCGCCTTCCTCGATATGGTGGGCAGTAACAACTGGGCCGTGGCGGGCAGCCGCAGCGCCGACGGCGGCGCCATCGTGTCGGACGATATGCACCTGGGGATCCAACTGCCCAATACCTGGTACCGGGCGGCCTTGCAATTCCCGGACGCGGGCGGTGGCCAGCGCCGCGTGGTGGGCGTGACCCTGCCCGGCACGCCGGCCGTGGTGGTGGGCAGCAATGGCCGCGTGGCCTGGGGCTTCACCAACAGCTACGGCGATTACCTGGACCTGATCGCACTCGATTCAGACGGCGCCCACCCCGGCCAAGTGCGCACCCAAACCGGCTGGGAGACGCCGGCCCCGCATGAGGAAATCATCCTCGTCAAGGGGGCGCCGGCCGACAAGCTGCTGGTGCGCGAAACGTCGCTGGGGCCGATCCGCGAAGTGGCCGGCCGCCAGTACGCCGTGCACTGGACGGCCCACACGGCGGCCGCCGTCAACTTCAACGCCTTGCGGCTGGAATCGGCCAACTCGGTGGAGCAGGCGCTGATGATCGCGCCCACGCTGGGCATCCCGGCCCAGAATTTCGTGGCCGGCGACGATCGTGGCAACATCGGCTGGACCATCGCCGGCCCGCTGCCGCGCCGCGCCGCCACGGGCGATGCGGCCACCTATCCGCTGGCGGCGGGCGACGCGGCTGGCGTGTGGCAAGGCTGGCTGGCGCCGGCCGACTACCCGCGCGTGTTCAATCCGGCCGGCGGCCAGCTGGCCACCGCCAACAGCCGCCAGTTGGCTGGCCCCGGTGCGGCGCTGATCGGTGACGGCGGCTTCGACCTGGGCGCGCGCACGCATCAGGTGCGCGACGATTTGCGCGCGCTGGGTGGCAAGACGAGTGTGCCGCAAGTGTACGCGGTGGGGCTGGACGACCGTGCCGTGTTCATGGAAGGCTGGCGCGAACGGGCGCTCAAGGTGCTGACGGCCGACAATGGCAAGGCCGTGGCGGGTCACGCGCAGCGCGCCGAAGCGCTGCGGCTGTTGAAGGATAGCTGGACCGGCCATGCCAGCGTCGATTCGACCGGCTACCGCATCGCGCGCGGCTACATGCACGCGCTGTACGACATCGTGTTCGAGCACGCCAACGACGAACTGGCCAAGCTCGATCCCAAATCAACGATGGCCGGCGTCACGCAGCGCTGGCCGGTGCCGCTGGCGCGCCTGGTGGACGCCAAACCGGCCGCCTGGCTGCCGGCGTCGTACGCCAACTGGCAGGAGCTGCAACTGGCGGCCATCGACCGCGTGATCGCCGACCTGACCAAGGATGGCCAGCCATTGGCGGCGGCCACCTGGGGCCAGCGCAACACGGCCGCCAGCGCCCATCCATTCTCCAGCGCCGTGCCGCTGCTGGGCCGCTGGCTCAAGGTGCCGGCCGAGATGCTGCCTGGCGACAGCCACATGCCGCGCGTGGCGGGGCCCACGTTCGGCCAGTCGGAACGCTTGACGGTGACGCCAGGTAAGGAGGAGCAGGGCATCTTCAATATGCCGGGCGGGCAGAGCGGCCATCCGCTGTCGCCATACTTCCTCGACGGCCGGGAGGATTGGGTGGCGGGCCGCCAGACGCCGCTGCTGCCTGGCCCCGCCGCGCACACGCTGACCTTCGTGCGCTGACGGCAGGGGCGGGCGGACGCTTATTTCTTCACGAAGCGGATGGCGAACTTGTCGTCCGGCTTACCTTCCATCTTGAAGAACGGCTGTTCGCGCGGGTCGGACGGCGCGCGCAGGTAGTCGCTGCTGGCTTCGACGGCGAAACCGGCCTTGGTCACTTCCTCCACCAGCGTCGCCTCGTCGATGCGGTGCAGGGTGTTGGTGGCGCTCAGGCCGCTGCCTGCCTTGGCCGCGTTATCGATCACGATGAAGTGGCCGCCCGGCTTGAGCGCGTCGTAAATGTGCTTGTTCATGGCCGCGCGGTCGGTGGGCAGGTTGACGATGTCATGGTAATTCATGATCAGCGTGACCAGGTCCAGCGCCGGCGCGCCGGCCGGCACCGGGTTGTCGAAGCTTTGCAGCACGGGGTGCAGGTTGGCTTGCGGATGCTCGGCCAGGCGCTTTTCCATGGCCGGCGAGGCTTTCTGGGATTGGGCCCATACTTCGCCGCCGCTGCCCACGGCCAGCGCCAGCAACTGCGAGGTGGCGCCGCCGCCGGCGGCCACGTCCAGCACTTTCATGCCGGGCTGCACGCCGGTGAAGGCCAGGAACACGGCCGGATGGCGCTTGGCGTCGCCTTTGATGTCGTCGGCCGTGCGCAGCGGGCTGGCGATGATGGAGGCGTACTGGGGCGCGGCGGTGGCGGCGTCGTGGGCCAGGGCGATGCCGGGCGCGATCGAGGCGGCGAGGCTCAGCGCGAGCGCGGCTTGGGTCAGGCGTTGCTTGAAGCGTGGATGCTGGTGCATGTGGACGTCCCCTTCAGGTTAGGTTGAATGGCGCGGCTCGTGGCGGCGCCGATCCATAAAATACCTGAAAAGCAAACGCTATTGTTAAGTTAATCTTAATCGAACGCTAAAACAACGTTGACTCGAAAGTCCGAACGCAAGGCGGGCTTTCGGGTTGAACCATTAGTTGATGCGCTTGAGCCGCTGGCCGTGAATGCCCCACTGGCACGCCTCGCCGTCCACGGTGCCGCACAGGGCCCAGCCGGTGCCGATTTTCTGCACGGTGATTTCCGTTTCCAGCTCGCGCGCCAGTTTTTCGGCCCAGCCCTTGGCGGCGCCCTGGCCCTTGAATAATTCCTTGTCCTCGAAAATGACGGTGGCGTCGAATACGGGTGCGGCGAAGATGGTCATCATGATGGTGTGCTTGGTGTGGTTCTGAAAACGTTAATTGTAGCGCGCCTCGACCAGGTCGATTTCGCGCACCAGCTTGCGGGTCACGTCGTCCGGCAGCAGGTCGTGGCGCGCCAGGCGGAAAATGGCGTCGCGCTCGGCCGCCAGCGCGGCCAGGCGCAGCGCCCGTTCCGCGTTGGCCAATTCGCGCATCGCGGCGCGGCTGCCGCCGTCGCTCTCGCCGTCGCTGTCGGCCTCGTGCAGCCGGTGCCGGTACAGTGCGATCACGCGCGCCGCCGCCTGCGGCCAGGCTTGCGCGTCTTCGCTGCGCGGCATCAGTTCCACCTGGGCCGTTTCGACGGCGATGATGGCGGCCGTCGCTGCGTCGCGCCGGGCCCGGTCCTCGGCCCGCTGTTCGGCCGGTTCGTCCGGGAAGTGCACGTCCTGCAGCAGATGCGGCAGGACGATGCTGGCCGCCAGCAGCGAGATCAGGATCACGGCGCTGGCCAGGAATATGGTCAGGTCGCGCGCAGGGAAGGGCGAGCCGTCGGGCATCACCAGCGGCAGCGTCAATACGCCGGCCAGGGTGATGGTGCCGCGCACCCCGGCCAGCGAGGTGGCCAGCAACAGGCGCGGCTTGATCTTGGCGCGGGGCTGGCCGCGCATGTGATGCTTGAAGATGCTGAGCCGCAGCGAAGCCCACACCCACCCAAAGCGCAGCACCAGCAGGCCGGCGCTGATGGCCAGCGCGTACGCGGCCAGCCACCACGGATTGGCGTGGCCGCTTTGGGCGATGGATTCGCGGGCGCCATGGAAGATGTCGGGCAGTTGTTCGCCCAGCAGCACGAACATGATGCCGTTCAGCGCGAACTGCACCGTGTCCCACACGGCGGCCCGGTGGATACGGGTGGCCGCCAGCGCGTGGCCGCTCAGCTCCACATAACTCATGGTGACGCCGGCCGCCACGGCGGCCAGGATGCCGGAAGCGTGCAGGTGTTCGGCGCCCAGGTAGGCGCCGAACGGCAGCAGCAGGTTGACCAGGATGGGCGAACCTGACGGTTCGCCAAAGCGCGCCGTGAGCCAGCGCAGGGCGCCCGTCACCAGCAGGGTGATGGCGATCCCTGCCGCCAGCCCACCACATGCCAGCCACAGGAAGGTGAGGGCGGCCGAGCCGAGCGAGAAATGGCCGGTCAGCGCGGCGGCCACGGCGAAGCGGAAACACACCAGGCCACTGGCGTCGTTGAGCAGCGATTCGCCTTCCAGGATATGCATCAATCGTTTGGGGATGGGCGCGCGGGCGGCGATGGCCGACACGGCCACCGGGTCGGTGGGCGAGACGATGGCCGCCAGCGCGAACGCCACCGGCAGCGGCATGGCCGGGATCAGCCAGTGGATCAGGAAACCGGCGCCCAGCACGGTGAACACCACCAGGCCCAGTGCCAGTTCCAATATGGTGCCCTTGTCGCGCAGCAGGCCGCTCTTGGGGATGCGCCAGCCATCGAGGAACAGCAGCGGCGGCAAAAAGGTGAGGAAGAACAGTTCCGGTTCCAGGTCCACGCCGTGACTCGATTTGGCCGCGATCAGCGCGCCCAGCCCGATCTGCACCAGCGGCAGCGGCGCGCGCGGCAGCACGCGCACGATGAAGGCGCTGGCCACCACGGCCAGCAACATGGCCAGCACCACTTCGATCGCATCCATTCCCGTTCCCTGTTCCATTCTGTGTTGAGCTGGCAAATTATAGGGGATGGATGGCAATCATGTTTTTTAAGAAAGTTGGCCCGGATACTGGCCAAGCGGAAATCTTTCTGTCATAATACGGGCTCTCCGCGGGAGTAGCTCAGTTGGTAGAGCGCAACCTTGCCAAGGTTGAGGTCGAGAGTTCGAGACTCTTCTCCCGCTCCAGATTCAAAAAAAAGGAAGCCCGCTGGCTTCCTTTTTTTACGTCCATCTTGTTCCATGTCGGACCGATCTGGCATCGGCGTCAATCTTTCTGCAAGCAGTACATCGCCATCGGCGCGAACGTTGTATAACATGCGCCAGAATGACCTCGCGGCGGCCCAAAGCTGTCGTATTTACATGCTTATTCGCTATACTGGCAGCGCAATGTTACGATTGCGTGGGCAGGACTTTACCTATGGGCCAGCGACCGGCCGCAGCCGGGGCGCCACTATGACCGAACACGGAGATGAGAAATGAAATCAGTTCAACAGGAAGTTGACGAACGCAGTAACCTGACCAACTCCAATAAATTCGAACTGCTGCTGTTCCGCCTCGGTGGCGACGCGAACGGCGACCATTCCGAGCTGTTTGGTATCAACGTCTTCAAGATCCGTGAAATCGTCGCCATGCCGGAAGTGACGGCCGTGGCCGGCTCCTCGCCGCACATGCTGGGCGTAGTCAACCTGCGCGGCCAGATCATCACCGTGCTGGACCTGCCGTCCATCGTCGGCGTGATTCCCAAGACGGGCCTGAACATCATGCTGGTGACGGAATTCGCCCGCACCACCCAAGCCTTCGCGGTGGAGTCGGTGGACGAGATCGTGCGCCTGGACTGGAGCCAGGTGCTGACGGCCGAAGGCACGGCCGGCGGCCGCGTGACCAGTATCGCCCGCGTTGACGGCGACGTGCAGAACACCCGCCTGGCCCAGGTGCTGGACGTGGAAACCATCCTGCGCGAGCTGGTGCCGCCCGAAGGCAAGGACGTGGACCCGGAAACCATCGGCCCGCAACTGCTGCTCAAGCCGGGCCAGATCATCCTGGCGGCCGACGACTCGGTGGTGGCGCGCAGCCTGATCGAGAAGGGCCTGACGGCCATGGGTGTGCACTTCATCATGACCAAGACTGGCAAGGAAGCGTGGGACCGGCTGCAGCATATCGCCGACGGCGCCAAGGCCGAAGGGGTGGCCGTCGACCAGCGCGTGGCGCTGGTGCTGACCGACCTGGAAATGCCGGAGATGGACGGCTTCACGCTGACCCGTTTGATCAAGCAGGATGCCCGTTTCTCCAAGATTCCGGTGGTGATCCACTCCTCGCTGTCGGGCAAGACCAACGAGGACCACGTCAAGGGCGTGGGCGCGGACGCCTACGTGGCCAAGTTCGTGGCCGAGGACCTGGCCGCCACCATCCGCCAGGTGCTGCAGAAGTAAGAGGCGCGCGGCGCCGCGATTCGAATCGGGTTACACTTTGAGGGCCGTGGTGGTTTGGATAACTTTCCAGGCCGCCCCGGCCCTCAACCCTTTTCGAAAGGATATACCGTGGCAGCTAAGAAGATACTGTTCCTGACCGGCGATTTCGCGGAAGACTACGAGACCATGGTGCCGTTCCAGGCACTGCAGATGGTGGGCCATGTGGTGCATGCCGTCTGTCCCGGCAAGCAAGCGGGCGACACCATCAAGACCGCCATCCACGACTTTGAAGGCGACCAGACCTACACGGAAAAGCCGGGCCACCGCTTCACCCTCAACGCCGCTTTCGACAGCGTGGACGCGGCCAAGTACGACGCCCTGATGATCGCCGGCGGCCGCGCGCCCGAGTACCTGCGCCTGAACCCGCGCGTGATCGAGATCGTGCAGCAGATGGCGGCGGCCGGCAAACCGATCGCCGCCGTCTGCCACGGCGCCCAGTTGCTGACGGCGGCCGACGTCATCCGCGGCAAGCGTATCTCGGCCTATCCGGCCTGCGCGCCGGAAGTGCGCCAGGCCGGCGCCGAATATGCCGATATCCCGGTCGACCAGGCCGTCACGGATGGCCAGTTCGTCACGGCACCGGCCTGGCCCGCCCATCCGGCCTGGCTGGGCCAGTTCCTGCAACGGCTGGGAACGGAAATCAAGTTGTAAGCCTCAAGTACCCGTACGCGCCGCGCCTCCCGGCGCGTGCGCTCGTGGCGGATGCGCGCCGCCCTGCCATGACTGGACTGCGCCCCCCGCCACGCTCCTTATGTTTAGTACCGCACAGTGAGCGCGGGCAAGGATGGGCAATATGGCGCCAAGTCCACAACAGTAGGGAGGCGCATGCCGCATCTTGACCTCGTGTTAACGGAATTGGGCTGGCCGCTCGCCATCGCGCTGGCGTGGCTGGCTGGGGAGTGCGCGCACCGCTGGGTCCGCGTGCCCCGTATCAGCATGTATGGACTGGTGGGCTTCGGCCTGGCCCAGGTATGGCCGGATGCGCTGGCCAGCGGCGCCTCCAGCACCGTCACACTATTGGCCAATCTCGGTTTCGGCTTGATCCTGTTCGAATTCGGCTACCGCATCAACCTGCACTGGTTGCGCATCAATCCCTGGATCGCCGTCAGCGGGCTGGCCGAGGCGGCCGCCACGTTTGGCGCCGTGTACGGCATTTCCCAGCTCACCGGCATGCCGCCCTTGACGTCGCTGTTGCTGGCGTCGCTGGCCATGTCCACCTCGCCGGCCGGCGTGCTGCGGGTGGTCAATGAGCAGAACAGCTCCGGCCAGGTGACGGAACGGGTGCTGCACCTGGTGGCCATCAACTGCGTGCTGTCCGTGTTCGTATTCAAGGTGATCGTAGGGGTCTGGGTGTTCCAGACTTCCGGCAACCTGTGGCAGGCCGTTTCGCACAGCTTGATCGAGCTGGCGGCGTCGGCCGCGCTGGGCGCGCTGTTCGGCTATGGTGCGCCGGCCCTGCTGCGCCGCCTGGGCACCTTGTCGCAGGACGGCACCGTAGGCTTCGCGCTGGGCGTGGTGCTGCTGGTGGCGTTGACCCACGCGGCCAACCTGTCGCCCGTGCTGGCGGCGCTGGCGTTCGGCCTGGTGGCGCGCCACCGGCGCGTGGCCTTCGCGCGCACCGAGCGTAACTTTGGCAGCATCGGCGAACTGCTGACGGTGCTGCTGTTCGTGTTCGCCGTCACCGTGCTGCCGTGGGAGCGGGTGGTGGAGGGCGCCGCGCTGGGCGCGGTGCTGGTGGGCGCGCGCTTCATCGTCAAGATGCTGGCCGTGGCGCTGTTCTCGCATCCGGGCGGCGCGTCCTGGCGCAAGGGGCTGTTGACGGGGATCGCGCTGTCGCCCATGTCGGTGTTCATCACGCTGCTGCTAGAGCAGACCCGCGACATGGGTGTGGTGCTGGTGGACGAGCTGGCGGCGCTGGCCGCCATGATCCTGCTGCTGGAACTGGTGGGCCCCATTCTCACCCAGTGTGCGCTGGTGTGGGCCAACGAAACCCAACGACCGGAGGCCTGACATGGCATTGGAACCGTTCAAGAACTCCGTGCCCCTGACCATGGGCGTGGAACTGGAGCTGCAACTGGTCAGCCTGTCCGACTTCGACCTGTCTTCGTCGAGCCCGGACTTGCTGCACCTGCTGGCCCGTAAACCCTTCCCCGGCAATGTGACGCCTGAAATCACGGAGAGCATGATCGAGATTAACTCGGACGTGCACACCAACCATACGGAACTGCTGGCGCAGCTGGAGCAGGTGCGCGACAAGCTGGTGCAGGCCGGCGAGATGCTCAACATCGGCATCTGCGGCGGCGGCACCCATCCGTTCCAGACCTGGTCGGAGCGGCGCATCTTCGCCAAGCCCCGCTTCCAGCAGGTGTCGGCCCTGTATGGCTACCTGGCCAAGCAGTTCACCGTGTTCGGCCAGCACGTGCACATCGGCTGCGCCAACGGCGACGACGCGCTGTACCTGCTGCACGCGCTGGGCCGCTACGTGCCGCACTTCATCGCCTTGTCGGCCTCGTCGCCGTTCGTGCAGGGCAACGACACGCTGTTCCATTCGGCCCGCCTCAATTCCGTGTTCGCCTTCCCCATGAGCGGGCGGGCGCCGTTCATGCTGCGCTGGAGCCAGTTCGCCGACGATTACTTCGCCAAGATGGAACATACGGGCGTGATCAAGAGCATGAAGGACTTTTACTGGGATATCCGGCCCAAGCCGGAATACGGCACCATCGAACTGCGCGTGTGCGACACGCCGCTGACGGTGCAACGGGCCGCCGCGCTGGCCGCCTACCTGCAGGCCTTGTGCAGCTACCTGCTGGAACACCGGCACGAGATGCCGTGCGAGGACGACTACCTGGTCTACAACTACAACCGTTTCCAGGCTTGCCGCTTCGGGCTGGACGGCACGCTGGTGCACCCGCGCAGCTACGACAACCTGCCGCTGCGCGACGACATCCTGGCCACACTGGCGGCCATGGCGCCGCATAGCGCGGCGCTGGGCGGCATCGCCGCGCTGGCGCACCTGGAGCAGGTGGTGCGCGAGGGTGGCGACGCGCAGCACCTGCGCGCCCAGTTCCTGGCGCGCGGCAGCGCCGAAGGCATGGTGGAGGAAGCCATCGCCCGCTTCCGGAACGACCCTACCTGAAGCTGATGACCCGGTTCAGGCGTTCGATGATCTCGTCCGGCACGGCCAGGCCGCACATGATGTGGCGCGTGTTATCGCTGCGGATATCGCTGAAGCGCAGCAGGCGCAGGTTGGCGCTTTGTTCGCCGGCGTGTTCCAGCACGTAGCGCGCTTCCTCCTCAGGCGCGAACATCAGGTCCACCATGCCACTGCTGACGGAATGCGCCATCTTCATCACGGTGGTGGTGGTGACGGCGGTGATGGGGTGCAGCTCGGCCAGCATCTGGTCGATCTGCGCGCCGTAGGAGTAGTTATCCTTGACCAGGACACGGGTGTCCTTGCGCTGCAAGGCCGCCAGCAGCGTGGTGTCGCCGTACGCGGCGAATTTCACATTGGCCAGCGCCACCCAGCCGTGATCGCGGTAGATGGGACGGGTGAATTTGGCGAAGTGCGCGCGTTCCGGTGTGACGGCCCAGCCCACGGCGCAACTGGGCGTGGCCGCGTTTTTCACCATGGCCAGTTGCCGGTTGGGCGGCATGGCGCGCCATTCGGCGGCGATGCCGGCGGCCCGGAACGCTTGCGTGGCCGGCGTGCCGAGCAGGCCGCTGAGCGAGCCATCCGGCGCGGCGATGGTGTAGGGCGGGCGCAGGCTGTAGCCGACGATGAGCGGCGCGGCCGCTTGCGCAAGGGCGAACGCCGGCCACAGGCAGGTGGTGATCAGCATGGCGTAACGCAGCGCAGACATGGTGGGCACTCCCTTCATTTTTTAAAGCTGCGGGGCCGGTTCAACGCATGCTATACCGCATGGCGGCTGGTGACAAGCTGCGGTGCGGCAGCGCCGGCGCCGCGCAGATACTTGAGTAATCAACTAATTACGGGCGCTCGCCGTTCAGAATCGCGTCTCGCGCGCCACCCGCAGGAAGTTGTCGAGGATGGGCGTGCAGTCGAGCAGCTCGACGCCGCCCGCGCGGTGGAATTCCGGATGCCACTGCAAGCCCATCACGAACGGCGCCTTGCGATAGCGGATCGCCTCCACCATCTGGTCCGGCACGGACAGCGCTTCGATCATCATGTCGCGTCCCAGCGTCTTGACGGCCTGATGGTGGATGGAGTTGACCACGCCCGGCGCCTGGTCCTGGAACAGCTTGGCCAGCGATGAGCCGCGCGGGAACGTGACGGCGTGGCGGTGGCGGTCGTAATCGTCATGCACGTGCGGCTGCGCGGTGGGCACGTCGGAGGCGATGTCCTGGTACAGCGTGCCGCCGAAGGCCACATTGATCAACTGGCAGCCGCGGCACACGCCCAGCACCGGCTTGCCCGCCTCCACGAATTCATGCAGCAGTTCCAGCTCGTACATGTCGCGCGCGCGGTCGCCGCTCCATTCGGGCCGGGTCGGTGATTCTGAGTAGCTTTGGGGCGAGACGTCGGCGCCGCCTTGCAGCACCAGTCCGTCCAGGTGGCGCGCGTAGTCGCGCAGGCGGATGTTACTGGGGTGGAGCAGGCCGTCCGTGTTCACGGTAGGGATCATGAACACCAGTACGTCGCGCGACATCACCCACTGCGCGATCGACTCCTCCAGGTATTGCAGCTTCTTGCTGCGCAGCCCGCGCGCGCCCGGCTCCGGGTGGAAGATGCGGGCCGATATGCCGATGTGCAGCGGACGCTGGATGATGTGGCGGGTGACGGCGGCGGCCAGGTGGCGGTAGCGGGCCCGCAGCACCCGGCCCCACAGGGTGAATACGGTGTCGCCGGGATCGAGATAGCGCGGCATGGCTTCCTCCGCGTCCTCCTTGCGGCGGCGCGGCGGTTGCGGATTGTCCTCACCGTGGTCCATGCCCGGGCCCATGCGTGCAAAAAGTTCAGTGTGCCACAGCCAGCACCGGGGCGGCGCGCGACTGGGCCGTGGACGAACGGGCTAGCAGGCCGGCAGGCTAGCGGGCTAACAGGCTAGCGGGCGAAATACAGGTCGTGCAGGCGCGCCAGGTCCACTTCGCGGGCCGGCTGCGACAGGGCCACTTTCCCGCTCTGCATCAGGTACACATGGTCGGCGATGGCCAGCGCCCGTTCCGTGTTCTGCTCGACCAGGACGATGGTGCGGCCGGCCGCTTTCAGGCCGGCCAGGATATCGAACAATTCGTTGACCACCAGCGGCGCGAGCCCCAGCGACGGTTCGTCCACGATCAGCAAACGCGGTTCGGACATCAGGCCGCGCGCCAGGGCCAGCATCTGCGCCTCGCCGCCCGACAGCGCGCCGGCCGCCTGTTTGCGCCGCTCGCGCAGGCGCGGGAAGGTGGCGTAAGCCTGTTCCAGCCGCGTCTTCACGTGCGGCCGGTGTGCCGGCAGGAAGGCGCCCAGGACCAGGTTTTCCTCCACGCTCATGTCGCGGAATACCATGCGCCCCTCGGGCACCATGGCCACGCCCAGTTCAGCCATGCGCCAGGCCGGCGCACCGTGCAGCGCCAGGCCGTCCAGCACCACCTGGCCCGCCCCCAAGGGCAGCAGGCCCATGATGGCGCGCAGCAGTGTGGTCTTGCCGGCGCCATTGGGGCCGATGATGGCTGTCAGCTGGCCGGCGGCGGCCGTCAGCGACACGTCCCACAGCACGTTGATGGCGCCGTAGCCAGCCCGCACGTCCTTCAGTTCAAGCATGGGGCACTCCCGTGGACGTTGCCGAAGACGTGCCCGTATAGCTGCGCATCACGGCCGGATCGCGGAACACGGCGTCCGGCGTGCCGTCCGCGATCAGGCGGCCGAAATCGAGCACGGCCACCCGCTGGCACAGGGTGCTGATGGTTTCGATGTCGTGCTCGATGATGATCATGGCCACGCCAAAGCGCGCATGCAGGTCGCGCAGCATGGCCATGAAGCGGCGCTTGCCCACCGTCTCCAGCCCGGCCAGCACTTCGTCCAGCAGCAGCAGGCGCGGATTGGTGGCCAGCGCCTTGGCCACTTCCAGCGCCTTCAGCTCCGTCAGCGCCAGGCCGGTGGCGGCATCGCTGCCGGCCTTGGCGGCCAGGCTGGTGAAGTCGAGGATTTCATCGATGCGTTGTTCGTCCACGCGGCCGGTGCCGAAGCGCTGCGCGACGATCAGGTTTTCACGCACCGTCAGTTCGTGCATCGGTTGCGGAATCTGGAAAGTGCGGCCTATGCCCAGCCGTGCGCGGCGGAACAACGCCGTGCGGACGATGTTGGCGCCGTTGAAGCGGATGGCGCCGCCGGCCGGGCGCACCAGGCCGGAAATGGCGTTGAACAGCGTGGTCTTGCCAGCGCCGTTGGGCCCCACCAGGCCCAGCACCTCGTGGCTGTCCACCCGCAGCGACACGCCATCGACGGCCGCCAGGCCGCCAAAGCGCACGCTCAGCTTATCCAGTTCAAGCATGGCGCGCTCCCCGGTGGCGCAGCAGCGGCAGCAGGCCCGTTGGGCTGACCACCATCATGGCCACCAGCAGCGCGCCCAGCACCAGCTGGTGGCCGGTCGGCATCAGGGCCTTGAACAGCAACTGGTCCAGCAGGAACACCACCAGCGCGCCGATCACAGGGCCGGCGATGGTGCGGTAGCCGCCGAAGATGGCGGCCACGATCGGCACCGTGATCCACACGCTGTTGAAGGCGTAATCCGGTTCGAGGAAGTTGATGTAGTGAGCGTTGAACGCGCCCGCCACGCCCGCCATGAAGGCCGACAGCAGCAGCATGGCACCCTTGAGCAGGGTGCTGTTGACGCCTGCCACGCGGGTGGCGTCCTCGCTGTCGTGCATGGCGCGCAGGGCCAGGCCGTAGTGGCTGGCGCGGATGCGCTGGTAAATCCACGCGAACAGCAGCACGATGGTGAGCATGAGCAGGTAGGCCACCGTTTTGGAACCGGCCGCCAGGCCGAACATCGCAGGCAGCACGGGAATGTTGGCGATGCCGGCCGCGCCCCCGGTCACGCCGCGCCATTCCGTGGCCACGATGCGCAGGATGTGGGCGCAGGCGAGGATGGCCAGCGCGAAGTAGGGGCCGCGCAGGCGCAGCACGGGCAGCATGACGATGGCGGCCAGCACGGCGCCGGCGCCGCCCAGCGCCATCCCCAGCGGCACCGGCAAGCCCGCTTTGGTGGTCAGCAGGGCCGAGACGTAGGCGCCCACGCCAAAAAACGCGCTGTGGCCGAAGCTGACCATCCCGCCCAGGTTGCCCAGCAAGGCCCATGACAGGGCCATGCAGGCGATCACCAGCGCCGCCACCACCAAACTCATGACATAGCGATAGTCGCCCAGCAGCAGCGGCACCAGCAGGTAGCACACCGCCAGGCAGCACGTCCACATTAGTGCCCGCAGCGGGGTGCGGGATGGGTGAGGTCCATGCGATGTGTGAGATGCGCGGGACACATCAGAGGCGCGGGGCGTGTGCGATGTGTGCGGTGTCTTTGGGTCTGTCATCCGCGCCTCCGGGCCGTGCCCAGCAAACCGTTGGGGAGCACGAACAGCACCAGCAGGAACAGCGCCATGCCGGCCAGTTCCTGCAATGCGGAGCTGGCCAGGGTGACGGTCAGCGCTTCGCACACGCCCAGCAGCAGGGCGCCCAGCAGCACGCCCGGAATGGAGCCCACGCCGGCCAGCACGGTGATCACGAACGCCTTGATGGTGAGCGCGCCGCCGTAGGCCGGCTGGATCACGCCGTAGCTGTACAGGGCCACGCCGGCGAAGGCGGCCAGCGCGCCGGACACGAGAAACGACAGCAGTTCCACGCGCCCCGGCTGGATGCCCATCAGCGCGGCCGCGTCGCGGTTACTGGCCACGGCCCGCAGCGCGCGGCCATGCCAGCTGCGCGCCAGCCACCACCACAGCGCCGCCAGCAGCACCACGGCCAGCACGGCGAACAGCAGTTCGCTGCGCATGCTGTAGAACGGACCCAGTACCACCGCGTCCTGCAGCCAGCTGGAACTGGTGGAGCGCACGTCGGCCTTCCATACCAGCAGCATCAGATTGGTGAGGATTACCCCAATGCCGAAGGTGAGGATCAGGGAATTGATTTCGCGGTCCTGGCGGATGCGGCGCACCACACCGTACACGCCGGCCGAGGCCACGCAGGTGACGGCCAGCGCGGCGGGAATGGCGGCCACCGGCCCCAGCCCGAAGCCCGACTCCAGCGTGTAGGCCACGTAAGCCGCCAGCAGCACCAGTTCGCCGTGCGCCAGGTTGATCACATTCATGGCGCCGAACACCAGCGCCAGGCCCAGTGCGATCAGCGCGTACGAGCAGCCTTGCAGCAGGCCGGAATACAGGGCCTGGAGCAGCAGTTCCGTCATGCCGGTGTTACCACGGCAGGCCGGGGTAGACTGGTTTGCCGGTGGCGTGTTCCTTCGGCCACACGATGACGATCTTCTTGTCCTGGTGCTGGCCCATGCGGTGCACGAAGTTGGGGTTGTCGCCGTTGGCGCTGAACTGCACGCGGCCGATCAGGGTGTCGCGGTCGGTCTTGCGCAATTCCTCTGCGACGCCGCCTTTCTTCACTGTGCCCTTGTCGGCGGCGCGCGCGATGGCTTCGAACAGCAGCGTGGCCTGCACATAGCCGAACTGGCCCAGGTAGTCCGGTTCCTTCTTGTACAACTGCCGATAGCCGTCGGCGAAGGCCTTGCCGTCGGCCGTCTCGAAGGTGGCGGGGAAGGGCAGCAGGGCTGTGCCGTACACATTGGGCATCAGGTCCGGGAACTCGCTCGCCATTTTGGGCGTGGCCAGCGACCACACGCCCACCATGGCCTTGACGCCGGGCTTGAGCACGCGCGCGGCGCGCAGAATGCCCACGTAATCGTTTTCGTAGCCGACCATCAGGATCACGTCTGGCTTGTCCTGCAGCTTGATCTTGTTGACGATGGGTTTGAAGTCGGTGATGGCCGGATCGAAGGAATGGCCGTTGACCTTGACGCCGCGCGCACCGAGCGCCTTGGTGACGGCGGCGCTCAGGTCGGAGGTCGCCTCCTTGGTCGAATAGATGATGGAGACGGACTTGGCGCCCACGTCGTTCAGCAAGCCCAATACGGCGCGCTCATAGCCGGCCGTGTTATTGATGCGGAAGAAGGTCTTGCGGCCGCTGTTGACCAGGCTGTCGTCCACGCCGCCGGAAGTCATGTAGACCAGATTGAGCTTGTTGGCCGCGTCCGAAGCGGGCGAGATATTGTTCGAGCCGTAGCCGCCGGTGATGGCCACCACGCCCTGGCTGGCCAGCTTTTCCACTGCCGCGATGGCCTTGGCCGGGGCCGATTCATCGTCCACCGTGGCCAGCTTGATCTTGTGCTTGCCGTTGCTCTTGTTGAACACCTCGGCCGCCACGGCCACGCCTTCCTGCATGCCGTTGCCCACCCGGGCCAGGCTGCCCGTCAGCGGCAGTTCCACCCCGACCAGGAATTCCTCGGCCCGCGCCGCGCCGGTGGCGCAAGCGGTCATCACCAGTGCCGCCTGCGTGGCGCGCTTGAATGTCGTTCGCATTTGATCAATCTCTCCCTTGCTTGTTGTATGCCGCCGCGCCTTGTGCCATCTGGCGCAGCTGGTTTTTCAGGATCTTGCCGCTGGCCGCCGCCGGCAGCGCCGCCATGGCGATGATTTCGGCCGGGCGCTTGTAGGGTGCCAGCGCTTCCGCCAGATAGCGGTGCAGTTCGTCCAGCGTCACGCTGTGGCGCGGGTCCAGTTCCACGTAGGCTACCACTTCCTCGTTGCCGTCGGCCGCGTCGCGGCCCACCACGGCGGACTGGGTCACGCCCGGATGCGCGTTGAGCACCGTCTCCACTTCCAGCGGATAGACGTTGAAGCCGGAACGGATGATTACTTCCTTGGTGCGGCCGGCGATGAACAGGGCGCCGTCGGCCTCGCTGCGGGCGATGTCGCCCGTGTTGAGCCAGCCGCCGGGGCGCATGGCGGCCGCGCTCAGGCCCGGCTCGCGATAGTAACCCAGCATCACATTGGGGCCGCGCACCCACAGTTCGCCCGGTGCGCCGGGCGCCACGTCGACGCCGTCGTTATCGACGATGCGCGTCTCCACGCCCGGTATCGCCATGCCCACCGAGGTGTCGGCGCGCGGCTGGTCCAGGCGCGTCTGGCTGATGGTGGGGGCCGATTCCGTCAAGCCGTAGCCGTTGTGCAGGGGCAGGCCGAACAACTGTTCCACCTCCGCTTTCAAGCTGGGCGTGAGCGGCGAGCCGCCCGCGTAGATGAAGCGCAGTTGCGTGGGCAGGCGCTGGCCACGGGTGGGCAGCGATTCCAGCAGCCGCGCATACATGCCGGGCACGCCCTGCAGGATGGTGAGGCGGTCGCGTTCCAGCGCTTGCAGCAGCAGCGCGGGCTGGAAGCGCGGGCACAGGTACAGGCAGGCGCCCGCGTACAAGGTACCCAGCATCACGGAGGCCAGGCCGTACACGTGCGAGATGGGCAGCACGCCCCAGGCCCGGTCGCTCGCCTGCAGGCCGCGCAAGCGGCTGGACACGGCGGCGATGAACAGCAGGCTGCGGTGGCTCAGCATCACGCCCTTGGGCTGGCCCGTGGTGCCGGTGGTGTAGAGGAGGGCCGCCGTCTGCGCGGCGCCGTCCGCGCGCACGGGTTCCGGTACGCAGGCCGCATTGAGTTGGCCCACCATCCACGGGCCGAACCGCGTGTCGGCCGGGCGCGCGCCGTGGCGCTGGCCGTGGGCCGCCGCTTCCGGCGAGCAGGACGAAGTGTAGAACACGCGGCGCGCGCCGCTGTGGTCGCGGATCTGGTCCACCTCGCGCGCCGACAGGCGGCTATTCACATGCACCACCCAGGCATCGACGGCGGCGCAGGCGAAGGTCAGCACCACTTGCGCCACGCAGTTCTCCGCCACCACCATCACGCGGTCGCCGCCGCGCACCTTCAGTTTGCGCAGCAGGGCGGCCGTGTCGTCCACGGCTTGCGCCAGTTCGGCGTAGGTCCAGTGACGCTGGCCGTCGTGCAGCGCGTGATCATGCGGGGCGCGCACGGCGCCAGCGCGCACGATGTCGGACAGGCGCGCGGGCAGGGCGTCCAGCACGGGATCGGTGTCGGCGTCACGCATGGTCGGCCCTGATCACATTGTCGAGCAACGGTGGTAGCGTTTCCTGGTCGCGTATCAAAGGCGTCCTTTCGTTGGCGTAGCCGGCGGTTGGCTTGCGGTATTGCGGGTCTGGCGCATATCGCGCATATCGCGCGAATTGCAAATATTGCGACTACTGCGAATATTGCATATTGCGCGTATCGCGGATGCGGCTGCCATTCGCGCGCGGGCGCCGGGCGCGTGCTGGCCCTGGTCGTGGTGGAGGTTAGAGTGCCCGGCCGGGGGCAGGCGAACGCCGTGCGACGCCGGGCCTGGGAACGGCGCTGCGCCACGCCAGTCCGGCGCAGTGTGCCCCTGCGGGGGCATCGCTGTCAATGTTTTTTCTGAAAGCTTGCTTTGCGCGCAAGCGTGCTTGCAAGGAGGATTGCCCGTTGTCTGGCCTTAATTCCAGGCCTTAATTTCAGGCCTTGATATTGATGAGCGAACCCAGCGTCTGGTCAGTGGTCTTGATGACCTTGGCCGACAGGTCGAACTGGGCCTTGTAGACCAGCGCATCCGTCGTTTCCTTGGCCAGGTCGGTGCCGCTGTCGCCCTGCAGCGCGCCGGAGGTGGCCGCCGGTGTGGCTGCTGCCTGGGCGCGCGCCTGTTGCGACAGCGTCACGCCGCTGCCGGCCGGGCTGGCTTCCTGGAACTGCACCTGCTGGGGCTTGAAGCCCTGGGTGCTGGCGTTGGCGACGTTGTGCGCGGTGCTGTCCAACGCGCGCTGGCTGGTGTTCAGACCGGACAGGCCGGCGCTGAGGGCGGCGATACTCATGATATTTCCCTTCGGCAAGAAACCATAGTGTACACCGCAATCCCGTCGTGTGCATGCATTGTGCTGAAATATTGAGCAAATCGGACTGGCGGCTAGCGAGGCGGTAGTCGTGCCGGCGCCGCGTTGCGCCGCGCCGGGCGCCGGGGCGCCGGGGGCGCCGACTGCGCCATGATTGTTTCGGCATTAGAATAATGCAGTCATCGACTACGTAGGTCGGAGCCATCATGTGCGGACGATTCGATCAGAACGATATTGCGCGGCGCTACGTGGCCGCCTTCGGCTGGGCCGACGCGGCCTACCGTGGCCAGGCCGAACCCAGCCACAACGCCAGCCCGGGCACGGCACGGCTGATCCTGCACCGGCACGGCGGCGTGCCGCTGGCCGAGGACGTGTACTGGGGCTACCGTCCATCCTGGGCGGTGGGCAAGCTGCCCGTCGCCTACCAGGCGCGGCTGGAGAAAATCCACGGCAATTACTGGCGCCGGCTGTTGCAGACGGGCCGCGCCGTGGTGCCGGCCCACGGCTGGTACGAGTACTCACAGGTGAGACATCAAATAGCAATATAAATTGCAGGCCATTGATTTGCTTTGACTAAGTGGCCAACGCGGCGCATTCTATCTGTCACTATGCCGCAGCGCCGGCTGCTTAACCTCTAGTACTCATTTCTGTCCATAAGCTAAGGTCACCCCATGACAGCACTCGTTGCGAGGAAGTGGATCATGCCGGACGGTGAGCGATATTGTGCGCTCGTAGACCGAGCCACTGGTTTACCCAACTACTACGTTTCGTTGTATGTGACAACGCAGGTTCGAAATGCATCGTTGAGTTTGAGTGCAATGGTCAAGGCTTGCCAGACCTTGAAGGTTCTTCTTGATTTTTGTAATGAAAATGGTTTCAGTATGGAGGAGCGAATACTCCAAAGTATGTTCCTCGAGCCTCATGAGTGCGCACGCCTGAGGGATTTCTGTCAACGCAACTTCAACGAACATGTCTCTAGTTCACTAGATCTGCCAATTCGCAAGGGCAACAATGGGCCTAATCGAACCCCGCAAACGGTAACGACTCCGTACCAGTACATTCGACTTACTAACATCGCCGACTACTTAACTTGGCTTTCCCGACTCTTGCTTGGTAAGTCTTTTGATGTAGCCACATCTACTAAGGTAGAGGCAGTGAAGAACATCTTATTGGCTTTGCGTCCGAGGAATTCTGGTCGGAATACATTTATTAGCCGCAAGCGGGGCCTTAAAAAGGAAGGTGTAACCTCCTTGGTTGAGTTGATGATGCCAAACGCAATCGCCAACCCTTTTCGTGATCAGGGTGTACAGTACAGGAACCAGCTGCTTATCGAAATGTTAGTTTCCTTGGGAATACGGCGTGGCGAATTGCTAAATATCCGGATCGAAGACATCGATTTCCGGCGAGGTGAAATTCTGATCGTTCGGCGAGCGGATCAGGAGGATGATCCTCGGACGGAACAGCCTCTTGTGAAGACGCTATCCCGACGATTGGCACTTGGCGCTCGGTTAACAGAAATGATTCGAAAGTATATTGTCGACGTGCGGCGTAAGATTCCCAATGCGCGAAGATTTCCATATCTGTTTGTAACTCACAAGTCTGGCCCAACACAAGGTTACCCGATGAGTGAGGCGTCGTACAACAATGTCATCAGCGTAATTACGCGCGCAATGCCTGCTGACTCACAATTTTCGGGACATGATTTACGACATGCCTGGAATGATCGCTACAGCGAGTGGATGGACCAAAAAGTAGACCCAGAGTCAGAACAGGAACAGGAGAATATTCGCTCTTATTGGATGGGATGGAATCAGGGCTCGAGTAGCGCCAAGACGTACAACGCTCGCTTTTTGGAGCGCAAAGCAATGTTAGCAGGACTTTCTCTTCAAAAGAATGACGAGGTTGCGATGCACGTCCCCCGCAAAGCGACAACAGATAAATAGACATCGTAAACCGGGGGGGGGGGGCAGCCAAGTTCTACACAATCAGGACACCGAATGAGCACAGTAGAGAATAAGATGCGCCGGTCTCACGGCGGCTACGATTTTGACTTCGATTCCGATAGGTGGCCTTTAAAAAAAGGCAAATCGCTGAGCACGCGAGAACTGCGGAACACGCTGGGCGCGACCATTTCCCACGGATGCATCTCAACATTGGCGCATTACGCCGAACGCACCGCGTCCGCTACTGCAAGTCAACATGAGGCACGATTTCGACACTTTGTGAGTTTTGCTGCTATTGGAGGCTCACTTAAAGAAATCACTAGCGCGAACTTGATTAGTTACCGTAGCAGCGCATTTCAAACGTTTGGAGATGATAGGGCCGTGATTCTACTCCGGCCGTTTCTGCTCACGTGGAAAAAGCTGTCCCATCCAGGAATATCGATGGAGGTTGTAGATTTACTTGAAAGCTGGAAGTTAAAAAAACCGATGGTCGGTGATGCCGTAAAGCGCCTTGATCCTGATGAGGGTCCGCTAGAACCAGCAGAGTTGGCAGAACTAAAAAATTCGGTGATGGCTGCTTATGAGAGAGGCGAAATCACACATCATAAATTTACATTTTTCCTCCTCGCTGCATTTACTGGCCGGCGCAGTATCCAGCTTGCAGCGCTTAAGCTACAAGACCTGGACGATACTTGCTACGAAGATGCTTTGACAGGTATTGCAGAGACCAAACGGCCGTTATTCTTGATTCATGTACCTCGTAGTAAGCAGCGAGGAGCGTCTTTTAGAAACTCTTTTAAAGCCGTTGCTGTGATACAGCCCATCTGGGCAGCAGTAATACGTCAACGTGCGGACATAATCAGTCGGTTTGAGACTATTTTGGTTGACTTCGGTATTACCTTGGGAAAAAACGAGCTCGCAGAGCTGCATCGAGAGCTGCCGTTATTCCCTAGTTGGTCTTCTATAAAAACTACAATCGAAGCACTGATAAATATTTCGACAGAATATCCGCAACCGGGAATATCACTTGCGTTGCACGACCTGTCCAAGACTGACGCTTGGCACCAGACCGCGACGGGAATGGGACTGACTATCCAAGAAAATGCCAGACTATCCGGAGCGACAAACCGAAGCGGGGGCCTGTTGCATGTATCACCTAAGCGCCTCCGCTACACAAAGGGGACTGATGCTGCCCGCGCAGGCTTCGGCACTTTTGTGATTGCAGAGTTGCTCGACCATTCCACCACGGCATGTGTTGATATATACACGAAAATTCTGCCTGAGCACGCCGCATCCATTAATTTGGCCATGGCGACATCGATGGCCGGCCTAGCAAGACTTTTCTTGGGTAAAGTAGTTGATCGGGAAGCTGACGCATTCAGAGGCGACGACCCAGCAGTAAGCCGTGTGCTTTTTAAAGGTGATGGAGCTGCCACGTGCGGATCCGAAACGGAGTGCGGGCTGCAGCGATTACCACGGCCTTGTTATACATGTCAGCATTTTCAGCCTTGGTTGGATGGGCCCCATGAGGCATTTTTATTGGAACTGCTACGCGAGCGCCAGGACCGCCTGACTGTATTGGGAAATCCAGTAATGGTGGGGATAGAGGACCATACCATTATCGCGGTCATCAATGTTATCCAGCGTTGCGAGGTACGCCGCGGCGAACTCGCCGCGGCAGCAGAATCGGACATAAGGTCGCGCACCACGTCGACACGAACTAAACTGCGACCTACCCATCAAATGAGGAAGCTGCTATGACTGGTAACGCTCGGGATGCGCCAGGATCGACGGCAAATATTCCAATTTCTGCTGCTCGATCGAATCGGATTGCGGCAGAGAATATGGTGGAGTTTATTCGCTTTGCTCGGGAAGATATCACAGTTTTCGGCCCAGAGTTTTTATGGTCCGATGTACAGTGGCCAGGTACGGGCTGTTTTTCGAAACTCGGTAAGCGGATTGGCGGCAGTAAAATCCGTGTCGAACAAAATTATATGGACCGGGATTTTATTGAGTTTGCGAAAGCGATTACGCGATATGCCGCAGGTCTCAATCCAGAATCGAGAGGTAAAGGAATACTCCTGCTATCAGCGTTAAGACTAGTCGAACGTGCGCTCCTTGAAGTTAGGGGGAGCGCTGATCCGGCCGAAATCGATTATGTCGTTCTTGACCGTGCTGCGCAGATAGCACGAGAGTATTTCGGCAGCATGCAGACAGCTTACGAGGCGGTAAGAGGCGTAGGAAACATTGCGCGCATCATGAGCGCGAAATCGTTGGTTGCTGCGGACCTATCAGATTGGAAAAATCCTATAGGGTCGCATACTCAGCACGGTCAGCGAATAGGCGAGGATGCCGAGCTAAGGCGAAATACGAAAATGCCGGATGTCTTGGCGCTTGACGCAATAGCGGAAATTTTTTCCCTCGATCTTGATCCGCTCAATCCAGCGCATCAGAAAGATATTTACGCAACCTCGGTTGCCGCGATGCTTCTTTGCGCTCCATCGCGTGGTCAGGAGGTGCACGACCTCCCTGTAGATTTAGAAGTTGAGGGCCTAGACTCGGCCGGGGATCAGCAGTACGGATATCGGTATTTCGCCGGCAAAGGCTATGGAGGTGATATCAAATGGGTGCCTCAATTGATGATCCCTATCTCGAAGAAGGCCATAGTTCGATTGCGTAGCATGACTCAAGGTGCTCGGGACTTGGCTATGTACATTGAAGCCCAACTTGAGCAAAAGGCATTGAACCCTGGGATAACTTTGCATTTTTATCGCCATCCATGCTGTCCGGATGTGAGTGACACCCAACTACTTACTCGGAAACAAGTGGCTCAAGCGCTCGGTGTGACGAGGCAAAAGGACATAAGCTCTATCAAGGGCGCCCGCACCTTGGATAATCTCTGGCAGTGGGTACTTGAGCAACAGCCGAAGGAATTTCCATGGGTAAGCAAGAAAAAGGGCATCAAGTACAGCAATGCGCTTTTTTGCATGTTTAGGCGGCAGCTCAACTGTGCGAGAAATGCTAGTCCGGTGATTCTATGATCTTGCCCCCGTATAGCCGGACACAGCCTATCGCTTAGTTAGCGCCGTTTTCCTGAGCCCGGCGCGCCAGCTCCCTCCTGAACATGCGAGGCGATTTCAACTTCAACGATGAATGCGGATGAAC